>JAKCFJ010000007.1 GCA_025041175.1 Halobacteriales archaeon YIM A00010 | reverse complement strand
TACCATCACGCCTTTAGTTCTCACACGGACTAATCAAGAGTCCAGACAAAGCTGCGAGTAACGACCTAACTGAAATTTTCAGAATCGTCATTATCCTCAATAATCTCGGAATAGCATTTGGTTCGTTCGTCAGACCAAATATCGTCGAAATAGCTGTTGAGTGCTGCGATTGTATCTGAATCCTTTGTCCAGAACAGCGGGGCACTACGAAAATCAATTACCGAGGGGCTGAACGTGAACCCCGCTTCACGATTGCCATGAACGTCTTCGTAGATTGCCATACGGATCCAGGGTGTATGCCAATACGCTTTTATTTTGATGTTTTCCCAATCGCCATCTGGGGCATCATACGAACGCAGACGTTGATACATTCCCTTCAGGCGGCCTGTCCGGGCATCAGAATCACGACTAGTCTGTAGGTTTCGAATTAACTCGTTTCCAGTGAGATTCCCTATCGGATTTCCGGGAGGTTCAGGCCGTATGACGAGCAACTGCTTTTCAATATTCTCATCGCAGAATTCTTCGTAGTCGTCTTGATTCTCTTGCCCTTCTAGATTTCCAGAGAGTCTCCGAATCTTAACAGCGTTCTCAGCGGCAGCATCAATCCGTCGTCCGTACTCTTTGCCATTCTCAACGAGTTCGACTTTCTCAGTTCCTCCAAAGAGATCCCCAATGAACTCTTTTTTTGCTTCGGCCTTGATTACTTCTTCACGCCGTCCGGTCAATCTACGGAATTGTCGTTCAAGCCAATCCCGTCGTGCAATAAGTCCGATCAACAGGGCGACGATACTGGCTACAGAGCCGAGGACTGTAAGCAAGGTTGAATCGATTTGAAGAGCAATCGCGACCATCTAATCGCTCCTCATCTCGCTATGTGGTCGTTCCCTATAGAGTTGATATAGGAACAAACTGGTTAGTGTCTTCGCATCAGAAATATTGCCATTTGCTGCGGAAATCCGTAAGTCATCCATTGCCCGAACTGAAACCTCCGCGGATTCCATAGGGTCTTCTATCGGCGCCCTCTGACGAGTACAATCGAAGGCGACGAAATGATGATGCTGTCCATTCGAAATCCCGTTATTCACATCCACTGACTTCATCAACTCCAGTCTCTTAGCGGAGTATCCACTCTCCTCTTCAAGTTCTCGTTTGGCAGCTTCTTCGGGAGTTTCAGAGCCTTCAATACTACCACCTGGTAATCCTGTGACGATTTTCCCCACAGCGTGTCGCCACTCAGATATCGTAACCACCTGTTCGTCAGGGGTTAGTGGCAATACTACCGCTGCATTTGGCTCATTGAGGTAATCGAACTGTGCTGTAGAACCATTGGGAAGCCCAACGGTGTCCCGACAAACCTCAATTGGAGGAATGCAGTAAATCGTCTCACTCGATTGGATGTCCCATGCTCGTTCTTCTTCCATAGTAATACAATAGCAGATGAAAGGTATCATTATTGTGGAAAAGCCCTCAGCTCAAATCGGCAGTTGTGACCGCGACTGTCAGCGAAGCATAGGTATTCCAGGGCGCGACCGTCCTGGAGTAAGATATGGTGATATCATTCTATGCATACAATCTATCTTTGGAACTATACAGATAGCGTTGGCAGATTGAAAATTTCCAGTAGTGCCGTTTTATTGTAGAAGTCAGAAATCCACCTGTGCTCCGTGCCGATCGGGACGTACCCGAACTCCTCCTTAGTTGCGTGTTTGTATAGAAACACGCAATACGGGTCTTTGTGTAATCTATACAGGTGGATTTTATCCAATGTGGTGGTTCGGATATAATTGCTATAATATGATGTTGTCAAGGAGCTGCAAAGAGAACCCACAGATTAAAAAGCAAGCCCCTTTTCGAGTGTAGTACTGAGGTAAAAAACCGTCTTTCGCCATACGAATGCGATTGAGTCCATTTTCCACTGGAATCCCAAAGTTTGTCTTTTCTTCGAAAATGAATTTGATAATTTCATCTTTTATTATCACAGATTCTATTCTATCATCAACATCACATCCCGTCCGGAAATCATGATTCCTAAGGACTCCGTACAGTACTCGTATAGTTTTCACGGAGGGCTCGAACGGAAGATCACTTTCTTGGTTCTGATCAAAGATTGTTGCTGGATTTGGAAGTATTACGTTCCGAATGAAAGTGGCCATTTTTGTGATTGCTTGATAATGCTTGACTAAAGGGCTATGACGGTAGACAAAGCGTTGCGCCCGGCTCCAGGGTATATCTGGGACGGTAATTAAAATCGCCCCGATCAAATCGAGTAATAATCCAATATTTGTTAGCCAACTCATTGATTCTGCTCCTTTTTAGCTATTGAATAGTATGATACCTGTATCTATTGTTATATCCCAGAAGTCGGCTAGGTGGATCCGTCATGCATAGCCCCCTGTAAAATTACTTACCGCCACCGAGGGCATGCATCCGATAGAATCAGTCCTCGGTGATGATGCGACAGATCACGTCTTCCAGCTCCTCACCCGGCTCGCGCCGGTCATTGAGTTGCTTCTACGTCTCCCGGTCGAGGCGGAGGGCTGTCTCATCACGCTCACACACAACCCGTCGCATTCTCTCCGCCAACTCGGGGTGATGCTCTTCCAAGTGGTTCAGATCCTCCGCTAAGTATCGATCTTCTTCGTCCGAATCGTCGAGATGACACTGCGATAGTAGGAATCAGTCACAGACGACGGGTCGCGGAGGATCTCTCTCACGGACGGTGATCGTCACTCTACATCCCTGTGAACTCTCCGATGAGCGTCCTGGTTCTGTTCATATGTTGCGTATTTCTATACAAACGTGAAATTCACTGCTGACAGCGACTGATCGCTCGTTTTGACTTATATAGAGATAAGTGATCAAGCTTTATATCCAATCGCTGGTTGGGGGTGTACTGCTTTACGAGCATGGATCTCGCCATTTCTTTTAACGATTAAATTCTCGTCTTGCAGTATACTGAGTAAACTCGAAGTTTCATCTAATATCATCTCCTTTCGCTGGTTAGCACTCTTTATACGAGGATATCGCTCCATGGTGCTAGTCCAGCCATCGACTAATGCTGCTTGCTTGTCTTGTCCACCATAGCGGAGTAATCGATTGTAGATTGTTTGGAGGACAAGACATGCATCACGCCTCGTCCGATCTGAGGCTCGACGATAAAATGTATTAACATATTGAAGTTGTACACCTCCTCGAATCCGTTTCACGTAGTGTCGAGGTAATTCCGTCGCTGCTGGAGCCATTTTCAAAGGGAAAATTGATTCTGGCTTGTCTCTAATATTACTGGTGTATTTGCTACCATCGAATTTCATCCCATCAGTAGATTCTAATTGCGGAAGATGTTCTATCATTTTCCATATATGCAATTTCTGTGTGATTTCTTTGATGTCATAGGATGAAGTTTCGCATGTCATAATGCAATCGGTATCTACGACCATCCCATTCATCTTCCTCACTTTTCTTTTAATAATATCATCTGATCTTCTATTTATCAAGAATGGATGGCTGTTCATACCATTCTCATCCTCATTATTGTATTTTTTCAATTGATTGTATTTTTTAGTATTTGTACCAAGATAATCACGGCCATTATAGACTTCAACGGGTACATGCTCTTCAGGGAACATGATAACTCCATCTGGCTCCCGACTGCTCCCTCGAAGAAGATGAGGACGTTTACCCTCTGGAAGGACATCGATATGGATGGAATCTCGTAGTTCATCATAAACAGTGCTAAGCGCTATATAAGCAGTGAGTTCTGCGAAATGACCGCTTGCCTGGGTTGCTTCGTAAAACCTTTTTGTAAGATCAACAATCTCAGGCTCCTCTTTTTTTGGATCTACATTTGGACGTGTGAGGAAAGGACGCTGGTTGCCGCCGAGATCTATATGAGTTTTATCAATAATATTATTATCAATCAAATCATCTTGCACGGCTCCAGTAACATTCTGATAAGCATCATAGAGCTCGCATTCAAGCTTGAAGATGTTAGTAGGCCAAGCGTGATAATCATCCAAACGGTTCTCGAGGTTTTGCTGGACGAATTTTTTCTTGCCAATACTGTCTCCTGAAGGCATATGTCACCCACCCATTCCTAGTATATAAAAGCAACCGGGATCAAGGGGTAGTACATACCATTGACTGTCTCTCTGCTGATGGCTGTTGAAATTGCGTGAATCTCCACAAACACGCAATTCTTCCCAAACCACCGTTCTGAGACGCCCGATATCAGCACCCTCACGCCATCAGTCTAGTAACCGATACGTTGATATTGCGTGCTATCTATAGGAGAAATACGCAATATGCGAACGGAACAGAATCGAGATGGAACCTACAACGTCTGGATGTCACGAGAAGAGTACCAGGTCCTCCCACGCGATACCACCGAGTGGGAACACGAGATCGCCATTCGATTGATGGGCGACTGTGGGCTTCGCCGGGCCGAAGTACTCGACGTCCAACCACGGCATATCTCACGGATGAGCGACGGAACCCATCACTCGCTGGAGGTCGTCGGAGGCAAGGACACCACCGGGGAGTATGTCGACGGGAAACATCGCGAAACGTGGTTACCAGTCGATCTGGAGCGTGACATCAATCGCTACATACAGCATGAGGGCATCGATCGGGACGCACCACTCATCGATCGCTCGAAACGCACACTCCTCTACTGGGTTGAGCAAGCCGCTGAACGAGCTGCCGATGAGACCGGCGATGAAGATTACCATCGGGTTTCAAGCCACGATTTCCGCCGCTGCTGGGCCAACCACTTGCTCGTTGAGGAAGGGATTTCCCCGCGCATCGTCATGGCGCTCGGTGGATGGAGTTCCTACGACGCCATCGAGCCGTACCTCGCAGCCCCGACTGAGGAGAACATCATTCAATCGATGACCAATGTCGCGTTGTAACTCCTGAAGAGTTATACCAGACTACATCACACATCATACATGGCAAAAATCGGGCAGTTGAAAATCGTCGATGGGGAGCAATATTATTCCGGTGGCGCTTTTCGGCTTAAAGAAACCCCCAATAACAATAACATAGTAGTTTATAATGGCTGGGAAGTGGAATTAGAAGAGAAAAACCCGTTTGCTGCTGTTCGTGCGGAAAAAATAATACCAGAAAAGAATAGGGTGGATTCTCTTTATGAACATTTGCAACGTGGGCTTGATATCCTTAGTATTGAAAATGATGCAGATCATCGATGTGAAAATTTGCATTCGGAGCATATTGTTGCCTGGTCTAAGGAGAGCCGTCAATTCCTTCGGCTCGTTGGGATCGCTGACTTTTCTGTTGGCTCGAGTGCTTCAGCTACAGTTCGGGATAAAAATGGTGAGCTGGTAAAACAAGATATTCCCGAAACAAAATGGCATGAAAGTTTACGCTTCTTCCGATTATCTCAATCCACTGACGACCTGTTTGATGCTTATCGAAATGCGTTTCTAGCTTTGGAAACTCTTTTGAGCGATCGTACACCGATAAGATCTGAAGACGGTGAGGGGGAATCAGATTGGCTCAAGCGAGCGCTTTCTGAGGCACAGAAGGATATAGACCTAGGGAAATTTGCTCCAAACCCCTCATCGCCTGTTGAATCTATCCATGGATATCAGTATAAGAGCACTCGGTGTGAGATGTTCCATTCAAAGATTTCTGAGCCGAGTTTAGTTCCACACCGGGTTGAGGATCGAGAACATGTCCATAATGCACTTGACGATTTATTAAGGATATATGTGACTATTCTTCGGGATACCGTCGATCTTAACCGGGAAGAAGGGGTAGTAACGTATGAAGGATTTGAGTGGATGACCCTAGGGATTAGAGATGAGCAGAGCGTAAAAGTTTGCTTGTCCACAGAAGAATCTTCGTATGAAAGGTCGACCTCTTCCCCCTCAAATGACTATACACACGTACCAGGGACATTTTCAGAAGAGTATAGTAAACCTGGTAAAGTTTGTATACTTGCAGAAACGGATCCCTCCAAGTTGGACATTCCATCCCCAATCCACAGTATAAAGTTAGAAAAAAGGGCCGACGGAAAAACAATTTCATCAATGGAATTGGGCCCTGGATTGTATATAGATCACATTGACATTTTTCAAACCTTATTGGGGCTGCGTCTAGATAACGTCAATTCAGTAAAAACACGGTTTGGCACTTAGATTATCACCCGCTTCTCGAACTATATCGGTTTGTCTGTCTGACATTGCGTGACAAGAAGCTATCTTGGCTTGTGTTGAATAGAAGTAAGCACCAAAAATAACTGCCATGGTAGTTGATGCAAGAAAAAGCCAATCAATGTCGGAGATTCCCGCAAAACACGACATCACACGATACATCGGACTATATATTTTTCAGAACAGTAATCGTTGGCCGCGATATGACTACCGACGATACGGAGATTCCCACGAACCGCTGTGGCTTTGAACTGCATCCCGAAATTGGTATTCCCCGTACTTCACCTTGGGAGATAGAAATCAGTGCAGTCTGTTGTTGGCGACTAGTCTGGGAGTCTCACGACGAGACAGATCGGTGTATCTGGCATGCTGACGTGGACGAGAAACCGCTCGTGGAACTCATCGAGACACGAGCAGACATCCCCGAACGACTTGATGGGGCTATTCTTCGGCATCGTCACGTAGAGTGGGAAGCGTTGTCGCTCGGTGACTGTCCACTCCTCGGAGCCATATTTGATAACTCGATGCTTGAGGAGGTCGATTTTACCAACACAGATCTCCGAGGGGCTACGTTCACCGGTGCAGATCTCCAAGAGGCCAACTTCACCAACGCTGAGCTTGCAGGAGCCGACTTCACCGACGCTGATCTCCGAGGAGCTACGTTCACCGACGCTGAACCCGTTTTCACCGATTTTATCGATGCAGAACTCGCAGATGCCGTCTTCACCAACGCTATCTCCATATATGCTGATTTCACCGATGCTTGCCTCCCAAGGGCCAAATTTACTGGCACTGATCTCTCAGCGGCTATATTCATCGATGCGGAACTACTAAATGCCGATTTCAGAGATGCTGTCCCCCACGGGGCCAATTTCACCGGCGCTGACCTCCGACGGGTCAACTTCACTGACGCTGGACTTCGGGACGCTGATTTGTCGGATGCCAACCTTAAAATGGCGAATTTTCGTCATGCAACGCTTGAGGACGCGGTGCTCACACGTGCCGACTGTCGTCGGACAACATTTACGAGCGCACTCCTCTACGAAACTGTCTTTGCGGATACGCGTATCAACTCCAATACAACGTTTTTCGATCCGAAGATGACGTTCTATGACTCCATCACGTCCCGTCCGGGATGTGTATACGAGGAAAATTCTCTTACGGTGCACCCTTTGTCCAAAGATATACCGATAACAGATTACCTACCCAAGACTGTACACCCGCTCGCTGCTGCCCGTTGGGTGTACCGGCGGCTCGAAACTCTTCACGAGGAGAACGCATTATCGGAGGCCGCCCGCGAGTTCCACATCAGCAAAGAAGAGGCCGACCGATCCCTCTACTGGAAGCGCGGGGAGTACGGTCCCTGGGCTGTCAAAACGCTCATGTGGTACCTCACTAGACACGGTGAAAGCGTCAAACGCGTCCTTACCTGGTGGGCTGGCGTTATCCTTTCCGCAGGACTCCTATTCGCGGGGCTTGGTGGGGTGAAGGACGCTACTGGCACCGACTACGCCATCACCTCACTCAGTCAATTGCGGACGGTCGCTGGGTGGCAGGACATCCTGATGAACATCTACTTCAGCGTCACCACCTTCTCGACGATCATGGATGGCGAGCTCGCACCGGTAGGACCGTGGTCACGGGCCGTCGTCGCCGTGGAATCGCTTGCTGGCATCGTGCTTACGGCCCTCTTTGTCTTCATCCTCGGCCGACGAACGGCACGATAAGGCCGATGGACTAACGAAATCGATCACATAGCACTCATGACGTCCCACTTCTCGCCACCTCCCCATCACGGAGAAAGTGGTTCTTCATAAGAAAACCCATAAACCATGTATGACCAAATAGAAGATAAGATTGACAAATGAGTGATGAAGAGATGAGTGATGAGGAATTCTCAGTTAAAGAATTAGTGGCATCTTTTGCGACTGACGAACCAGGAGATACAGCAAGGGAGAACGAGAATATAGATCGATTTAATTACCTCTTGCCGATATTATCTAATAAATCCAGACTTAAACCAAATAAATTCCTCCTATCACAATCGGAAATTCATACACATCTTGTACAATTTCTGAGTGAGCTAAAAGATAAAGAAAACCCAGTACAAGCCTACCACGATAGATTTGAAGAGTTTGAACAAAATCTATTTGGTATTGAGGTAGAAAAATATACGATAGCATTCCCACTCAATCTTAAGATCCATGAAAGTGTAGAAAGGGAGGAATATAAATCTCTGGATATGACCTACGAACGGATTGAACAGGAGGAATGGAAAGAGAATATAGTTCCCGGTGTAACTGGGATTGATTTAGGATCTATTGAAATAGATGATAAGAATCCATCGCTATACGCATTTAAATCATTTATAGTAGATTCAGTCAATGACATATATTCAAATGATTATACATTTTGGAAAGCATCGTGTTATGGTCGAGACTCCCGTTACGCTCTAACTCATGTTACCAATGCTCTCCAAATACTCTTAGCACGTCTCAATTTCTCAATTAATTATAATAAGAAAAACAAATCATTTGGTGGATCTGGCCCGAGGCGTAGTCGATGGGCAGATCTGCGTGAACCGTTTATCTACCTAATCTTCAAAGATAGTGAATTTTTATATCATGCATATAGCGGAGATCCGTCCCTAAGAAAACCGGAGAGGGTAACTCAATGGAAGGCAGAACAGTTTGATACTGTATTTAGTGATCTTCCAGACCTCAGTGAGTCCACGTCAGTAGACGATGATTTGATAGCTGGCCTCAAGGCGTTCCAGTCAGCAATAACATCTCCAAACTCAACGGAGGCTTTTTTCGATTTCTGGAGAGGGCTTGAGGTACTTACTCAAACTAATGAAGACAATAGTATGTCAGATATTACAAAACGAGCGGAATCATTTATTAGCTGGTCAGAACCAGGGATCACTAGCCGAAGAATAGATCGGTTGAGAGACTTGCGAAACAACATGGTTCATGGTGGTATTGATGTATCTGCTACCACAGAGGATCGAAATCTCATGAAAATACTACTCGAAAGTCTATTGAATTTATATTTTTCGAAGCGACATGAATGGACTTCATCTGACTTTGAATTTGTTCTGTCACTAGGTAATAAAGACAATTCTGAAATTGAAGATATAATGCGAAGAAAACAGAAACAGATGGATCTCCTCAAAGAAATATCCGAATGGTATCCAGATAATGCATAAATTATTATATAATCGTCGAAATCAAGCACAAACCCCCATCGAGGATGGGAATCCGACACTGTTCTCGTCCACAATCCACTCGACAATTGCGGAGAAGTCACGCACCGACCGTGAGATACGCGACATCTTGCTCGATGGTTCCATCCTCGATCGCCGCCATGAGCTTCCGGTACCCATCACGGTCAGTGTTCATTCCGCTCTGCTTATCGATGAATATCTCGATATCAGCTGACTCAGCACCGAGCTGATCGGTCGCGTAGTCAGCAGTGAGTTGGCGCTGTCGAGAGAGATCCTGATCGGTTGTCGAAACGCGACAATAGAGGGCAGTTGCTTCGCTCATTCGTCGTACTTTGTACCACCCCTGCAATTATCTTAAAGACGCCCCACTTCTCGCCAGTCTGGCGTAAAACTATACCTTCTCACCATGGTAATAACCCACATGACAGTCAGCGATAGGAGACTCTGAAATCACGTCATTGCTGGACAGCAGCATAGTGGTGCGTCACCAGCATGTGTATCAGTCCTCACTCCGATCGAGAAGATGAGCAACGGCCTGGCGTTCGAGCATTTCAAGGGAAAGTTCCTCAAGTGGCTCATCGGTCGAGGAGACAGCAAGTGAGTCGGTTGGGCCACCGTCAAGGGATTCGTACAGAAGACGGATCGGAGAAGAGAGGGATGATGGCTCGATATAGCTCAGGATCTCCTCAGCTGTCTGAGAGTCGTCGCCGTCATCACGGGGACAGGCTGCCAGCATGACACCAGCTGCAAGGGTTATGTCGTTGGACTCAGAGGTGGGAGGGTAGCCGTCCTGATTCGTCCACACCTGCTCAAAGAGGGCCCGCGAAAGATCACGATGCTCGTCACAGACGGCCGTTAGCCCATGTATATATCGCGTCCGACAATCCGATTCCGTGAGAAGGGCATGAACACCCTCGAACCAGCGGCTCTTGGTGGGATCGTCGGGCGAGATGGCCAACGCACGCTCACAGTACTCAAGCGCCATGCCATCATCGTCCACTGCTCGATAAACGCGAACTAACCCGTAGAGAGCAGACAGTACCTGTGTCGCCTCATTCACATCCTCAAACAACTGCAAGGCCTGTTCGTAGTGCGCTTTGGCCTCCGCTGGTGCATCCAGCTCATCAATCAAGAAAGTCCCATAGCAACAATGGTGTTCACCATCCTCCGGATCGATGGCCAATGCCTCCTCGTAGTGTTCCTTCGCCTCCTCCGACGCATCCAATTCCCCTTCCAAGAGATGTGCGTAGTGGTGGTGGGCGGGATCGAGATCCGAATTGATGGCCAGCGCCTCCTCGTAGTGTGCTTTGGCCTCCTCTACCGCATCGCACTCCTCACGTAGGAGAATCGCATAGTTTGTATGGGCTCGGGCAAATTCTGGATCGAGGGCCAATGCCTCCTCATAGTGTTCCTTTGCCTCCTCTACCGCATCGTACTCGTTTTTCAGGAGATTCGCGTAGCTGTAGTAGGCGTTGGGATTCTCTGGATCGATGGCCAACGCCTCCTCGTAGTGCTCCTTTGCCTCCTCTACCGCATCGTACGCATCGGCTAGGAGAACCGCGTAGTTTGTATGGGCTTGAGCATATTTCGGATCGAGAGCCAGACCCTCCTCGTAATGCTCTTTGGCCTCCTCTACCACATCGTACTCGGTTTTTAGGAGATTCGCGTAGTTGTAGTGGGCTTGAGCATCTTCCGGATCGAGAGCCAGACTCTCCTCGTAATGCTCTTTGGCCTCCTCTACCGCATCGTACTCGTATTGCAGGAGATTCGCGTGGTTGTAGTGGGCTTGAGCATCTTCCGGATCGATGGCCAACGCCTCCTCGTAATGCTCTTTGGCCTCCTCTACCGCATCGTACTCGTATTGCAGGAGATTCGCGTAGTTGTAGTGAGCAGCGGTACACTCAGGACTAAGTGTTATTGATCTTTCATGATGTTGTTTGCGAACTTGGGGAATCCATGGTAGTGATATGTTGTAAAGCTCTGCTGCATAGTTTTCATGTAACCAATGCTCGATATTCCCAGTAGTTGGCAGGTACTTATCCACATCCTCGAAGAGAAACGTCGAATACGCACGGAGTCGTCCCTCTATCGACTCATCGATCGCTTCGGTTTTGACATCATGAACAACATACGCGGTCTCACCATGTGCATCAGCTCGCGGCACCAACCATTGGTGCTGACACAGTTTCTTAACGGGCGGATCGAACGTAAGTTCATCCCGATCTAAAACGTGCGCGTAGATGCCTTTGAGGAGCGAGCGGTGATACCCCGAAAGATTGCCGAATTCGGCAAGAAGCTTCACCGCCCAGAGGACGAACCGACGCTCATCGTTAGCGGCATTAATGGCTTCGTACTGCTCCTGCCAGATGGTGAGTGCATCTTCGGGCAGCACCTCGATATCCTCCGTCGTCAACTGCACGCCGTCGACAGTCTCCACCACGGAGGTCACGTACAACGGTGAGGGATCGGTCGTCTGTGCCTTCTCGACGAACGCCGTCCGCACCTCCTCGGAGGCCACGACTCCCTCTTTCGCGAGCACTCGATCAAATAGCGTCGCGATCGCTTCCTCCGAGAGTTCTCCCAACTCGACAGTCTCGAAAGTCGACCATAACGGTGACCCCGTACGCTCGATCTCTCCTGGCAGCGACTCCATCCGATTGGATCTGGCTGCTGCGAAGACGTGCAACTCATGCTCCGGCGCGAGGAACTCCTCGAGTTCGAAGATCGCCTTCCGGAAGACAGTATTGTCCCGCTCAGGACTGATCGCATGGATATCGTCCCAGACGAGCAATACGTCACCCTGAAACGATTCACTCCGGAGCGGCTGGAGATCCTGAGAATTCTGGAGAGCAGCTTTCGGACGAATGATGTGCGCGATTGCTGGATTAGCGTTGGCGACGAGGTCGGCCAGCACCCGCGATTTGCCCGAGCCACCAGGCCCGAGCACCAACAACCGCTGGGCAGTCCGCCTGTCCTCTAGCTCCGGCCGAGAGACGAATTCGAGGGCTTGGGGGTCGATCATCCGACTCGCCTGCCGGCGACCGGCTGCATCCCCCCGATACAGCTCGTAAAACCGAGGATGAGTGAGCCGTTCTTCGAGGTCGGCTAAGCGATCTTGCAGTTGGTCAAGGGCTCCTAGCTCCTCGATGTTTGCTTCGGCGACGAATTGTTCGTCCAATCCGGCGTCGACGAGGCGTTCGGCGAACGAGCCAACGGCCTCACGGTAGGCCTCGGCGACCGCGCGCTTGAGCGCCTGTTGGAGTTGGGGGTTCGTCTCTAGGTCGTACCCGCAGACGGCCCCGATCTCCCGGGCGAGCCGATCGACGGCCTCTCGCTCGCTTTCGAAGACCAGCCGATCGGTTGCAGGACCGACCTCACCGTCCATAGCAGCCGTGGCGTCAAGACGCTCGATGACCGCATCCCAGTGCTCCACAATGTCCGCGAAGTCGTCCAGTTCCTGCTCGGCGGCACCGTCCTCGATCGCGTCACAAAGGCTTTTGTGGAACTCCGTTTCGATCGCATCAAGCTCCGCGTGGAACTCCGCCTCCCGAAACACGGCGTGGAGGTGCTGGCGGCCCGCCTCAACCCTGTTTAACAGTCCTGCTGCAAGCAGATTCGTCAGCAGACCACTCGTGATCGGTTCCATATATTAGAACAAACAATACTACCTATAGATACTTATGATTGAATATGTATCAGAGTTCTTGACGACAGATGGGCGACGAGAACTAACGAACATCACGATGAAGGTCGACAGCTGAGACCCTTCCGTGTCAGTGACGATGGTGACGTGACTGGTCCCTCACCGTCCGGGCCCCACCCACTAGAGCAATGAGAACACAGCATACGAACGGCCCTCCATTCTGACTAATGAGTCTAGTCGATATTCCGCTAGCCGTTACGACTCACTGTAAGGATTCACAAGCAATCCCATCGTCATCGCGATCCAGGTCAGAGGGATCGCCGGGGGTGTTCTCAAGCACAGCCTGTGCTTGCTCCTGGGTATCAAAGTCCGAACAATCATACGGATCACTGCTATCTCCACTTGGGGGTGGAAGGTCAACGGACTCTTGGGTTGGTGTTGGCTCTGGCGTTGCTTCTGGCGTCGGTTCCGGCGTTTCCACTGGTGTCGGCTCTGGCGTTGCCACCGGTGTTGGTTCTGGAGTCGCTACCGGTGTTGCTGTCTCGGTCGATGGTGGCGCTGGTGGTTCCGTCGTACGTGTCGTCGGGGACGTCAAAGACGGGGTCGCAGCCATAGTCATGGATGTGGCTGTTTCCGTCGTCGGAGTGAGCGATTCTGTGGAGGGAGGTGTCGGTGTTGTAGAAGTTGGCTCCGTCGTATCAGAGCCCTCGCCACCGCCAGCAGCAGCCACCACAATGCTTACCAGCACTATCATATATACAAACGCCACAATTCCGGCGACAGCTCCCCCGTTCGAATCGATACCAGGGATTCTCGAAAGGCTTGTTGCGATCCCTCGCCAGTTCCGTCCAACGAGAACTGCACCAATGAGCGGTGAGAGCAGAAGTAACGGCACTATGAGAAGCACGATAAGTATCGTATATACGAACGCTATGATCCCTGAGACCGCCCCCCCATCCGGAGCAATCCCAGGAATCTCTGCGAGCTTCGTTGCCGTCTCTCGCCAGTTCCGACTCACTACACCCCCCGCAACGAACGGTAAGCCCAGAAGCAAAAGCCCGAGAGCAACACTTGGGAAGAAAAGGATGAAGAGACTTATCATGCCATAGCCAGCACCGATGACAATATTACGTTCACGCGAATTGTTCTCGGTGATTCCAGGGATGTCGGTTGGAGCGACCATCTATAATATGACCGATAGTTATACCTGAATAAGCTTTGTGGCTGCCTGGAGAAGAATTATTTATTTCGTGTATTCAAGTCAATTCATACTTGCTCTGATCAAGAAATATGCTTTTTGATTGGTTTCCTCTTAGTAGGATTTACTCGTCACGAGCGTACCGGTGTCGTCGGTGACTGTCACCGTATCGCCGCCGTTATTCCAAATCGCACTCGAGGAACCCCAGTAGCGCTCGGTCTGCGTATCTTCGCCACTGCCTGTATGGAGCGTGACGCTCTCATCGGCCGCTAGCGACGCGCCATTCGGAAAGGTGTACGTGTGGCTCGCCGCATCTGAGACCGTCCACCCAGAGAGATCGATTTGGGCTGTGCCAGTGTTTTTGAAGACGATATACTCGTCATTGAGATTGTCCCGATCATCGCCCTCTGCGTCCGCATGGATCTCGGTGATCGACAGTCCATTCGCGCTACTCGGATCCCGGCAGTGCCAGAGCCCGCGTTCGGCTGCCTGGGCATCTGATTCAGCAGCATAGAAACGCTCAGACTGGGAGAACTGGCTGTCGTACACGCGCGCGTGACCTATGTCGATGAGCTCGTAGTTGAGATTCTGGCCATCGTCGTGAATGTACGCTAGTAAGCGCCCGTAGTCTCCCCGCCCATCGCTTTCCTCGTCCAACTCGAGCGTGATCTGTTCGCCAGCCTGGAGCTCGTTTTTCATATATGCGCTCGCGTTCTCGCCGGCTGCGTCCAGACACTGTTTCCCGGCCTCCGTGTCGGGGACGCCCTCGAACTTCGTCGGGTCGTTCTCAATGTGCACTTCGGGGGTGTCGACGCCCAGCATCCGTATTGTGTCATTCGTTCCATTCTCATATTGGACATTGACTGTATCGCCGTCCGTGACGGAAACGACTGTCGCGGACAACTCGCTCGTCGGCTCTGCGGGAGCAGCAGTGCCAAGTGCGCCCGCCGGCATCGCAACGGCGAGGAGCGCTATCGTCAGAATCAGGACCGCGTCTGATCGTATCACAGCCCAATTATTTCTGAGAGGACATATTAATGTTGGCTGCGGGGAATATATATCTCTACGAAAATCAGGCAGGTACTGGATGTCCAGGGAATCCCTCTGTTTTCGTTGTCTCGACCCCCAACGACTATGGACGATCACTCTTCCGTAGGAGATTGTTGATACAGCTTCTTCACTCAGAGAACGAACGGCAATCAGCACGCAGAAGCGTTCACGGACAGATTCCCATACCATCGGGACTACAGGAACATCGCAAGAGGGATCTCCATCAACAATGTGCTACACACCTATGAAAGCCTGCTACCTCCACAAACCACGTCTGCGATAGTAGATGTTTCGGCTGGATTGATGCCTTACTTAGTTCCTGTATAAGAACCACAAAACAGAACAGCGATAGCTAACCGAGCATCCGGCAGGCGGGGGACACGTGAGTACGAGAGCTGTCGCTCACGCTGGCTGCACGGATCACTGAGCGCCGCCCGGAAGGCGGCGCTCAGGTACTCACCCCTGGCGGATCATACACCTCCTTACGTTGCAACATATGGAAAATTGACACCAACAGTTTGCGAGCTGTAGCAACGATCGCTATCTGATGGGTTTTCCGCCGTTTCAACCGTGCATAGAAGTGACTGAGATACGGATCGTTACACCGATGAACTGCCGTTTGGACACACTGAACGAGAATCCAGCGTAAGTCTCCACTGCCGCGTTTCGAGATGCTTCCTTCAGTCCGCGAGTCGCCTGACTCGCGGACGACAGGATCCAAGCCAGCATAACTCACGACTTCCTTTGCCTCGTCAAACCGGTCGATCTCGCCGATCTCCGCTGTGATCAGCAGCGACGAGTAGAAGCTCACGCCTGGAATCGTCATGAGAAGCTGCGTCTCCGGAAGAGACGCAGCGGTCTCCTCAATCAATCCTTCGAGAGCCTTGATCTGTGCGGTCAGTTCGTCAATCACCGACAGAAACGAGTCCAGCAACGGCTGAGAAACGAGTCCAACTGCGAGATCCTCACTGGCGAGGATCTCGCGCCCGTTCACACTGAACGGATCCCAGTCGTAGGAAATCCCTTCCTTGTCGAGAACTGCATGGACTTCGTTCTTGAAGTCCGTCCGCTTTTCGACCAACCGTTTCCGGCCGCGCACGAGTGCGCGGCGCTCGCGCAACTCTTCGGAAGGAACATAGCTCTCGGCGATCATGCCGGCTCGGCGAAGCTGCGCCAGCAGCTTCGCATCGAGCCGGTCGTTTTTCACCTCAGCATGACCGATTGCTTTGGTTTGTGAGGGATCTGCGACAACCACGTCGAGGTCCTCGTCGAGTGTGTCGTAGATCGTATAGTAATTGCTTGTCGCTTCGATCACCGCTTGTGATCCTGCGTACTGTTCAGCGACTTCGTCGAGGGTCGCGTTCTCGACGCGACCCTCTTCGACAACCTCCCCATCATCGTCCAGCACAGCAACATGCGATTCATGCTTGTGGACGTCGATTCCTAGATACTGCATGAGTTGCCTCTGGAGTGGTGATGCATGGAGTAGAGCGACACCTATTCGGGTTCGACGCCCGGCTGCCCGAGAGGCAGCCGGGCGATAGCCCATGATGTGGCTTCCTTGGCACGTCGACCAATCAAGAGCACGCGCTTGTGTACGCTGTGAAGCACTCGGTCTTTGCCACCCCAGTCTTACTCCATGCGCTGGGGACTTAGCAGGCTTTCATCGCATCAAGAGCGATCTGGTTTGTACCCCAGATCATAAATAATTATGCAAGATAGGAATTGCCAGGTAATGAGCGTGACTCCCTGACGTACTTCACGCTCCAGTGACTTCAGCGGGATTCTCATGGAGTCACGCTCATAACGAATCAATCTAGCCGACCTCAGCTCCTTAGGCGTCGCTCATTCTCAAAACAGGTTTGATAGTCTCACCGTTCTCTGCATCTTCAATGGCTTTGTTAATATCCGCGAACTCGTAGTACTCGACGAGTTCGTCGAACGGGAATCGACCCTGCTGGTAGAGATCAACGAGTGTCGGAACGAATTCTTGGGGATACGAATCACCTTCCGTGACGCCACGCACCGAACGGCCAGTGGTGACGAAGTCGTTCACGTCGAGGCTTACCTCCGTTCCAAGCGGTGGTGCACCGGGCACACCGACAGTGCCGAGTTTGGCCAGTGAGTCGAACGCCTGCTGTAGGACATCGGTGACGCCCGTTGACTCGATAGCGTAATCTGCTCCGTTATCAGTTGCTTCTCGGACCGCCTCAACAACGTCATCAACCGATTGAGGGTTCACCGTCGTTGTCGCACCGAGATCCGATGCAAGATCGAGGCGACTGTCCACAAGATCCACGGCAACGATGTCTGCCGCCCCGACGACCTGCCCAGCCATGATAGCACTGAGACCGACTGTCCCAGCGCCGAAGACGACGAGCGATGATCCTGGGGTAACATTGAGGGAGTTCATCACTGCCCCTGCACCGGTCTGGATACCACAGCCGAGTGGTCCGGCCAGTTCCAGTGGAATATCATCTGTAACCGGAATAACGTTCTCTTCGTGGGCGATAGCGTATGTAGCAAATGACGACTGGCCGAAGAAGTTGGCGTTGATGGATTCACCGTTGTCGCTTATTGGCGAGGATTCATCTTCAAGTCGGACACCGCCGAAGTTCTGTTCGAAGAACGACTCGCAATACGCAACATCGCCTTGACGGCAGTTTGAACACGTCCCATCGTAGTTGAATGTCAATGCAACTCGATCACCTGGTTCGACTGCCCTAACGCGATCTCCAACAGACTCAACGATGCCAGCCCCCTCGTGACCGAGGACGACCGGTGGATCCGGTGGATAGTTGCCATCCCGAACAGTGAGATCTGTGTGACAAATGCCGGTGCCAACGATGCGGACAAGTACT
The DNA here is from genome assembly GCA_025041175.1 of Halobacteriales archaeon YIM A00010. Classification (GTDB taxonomy): domain Archaea; phylum Halobacteriota; class Halobacteria; order Halobacteriales; family Haloarculaceae; genus Halocatena. Next base: position 46,956 of record JAKCFJ010000007.1, on the reverse strand, counting down.
TCCCCTTGACGTGGATCTTCGAGGGTAAGGTTCTCGATTTCGAACGGTCCTCCTTGATCTCTAACAACCGCTGCTTCAATCTCCATAGATAGATGTTCGCCTGTAGTTGTATTACTATTTTCGGCTACCTATTCCAGATTCGGTTATTTAAAATCAAATGTATTAGTATGTGTCGACTGGTCACTCGCAATCATCTAACCAGAGGTCGGCTAGCACTACTTCTGGGGTTTAATCGCCAGACTGATTTTCCGGGCTTAGATATCTGGGAAATGAAATATCTTGCCCACAACCAAATCGAATCTCTACGATTTCTCACAGATTATCAGTCATCCTTTACGACCAGATCAGACGGCTCATCTTGGCCTAATTGGCAGAAGACGTGGCTTCATGCGACGCAGTATTTTCGTGGACTCGTCCGACCAGGAACCAATAAATCGGTAGCAGGTATCGCAAGCATGGTCAATATCAAGCAGGAGAAACTAGAGCGGTTTGTTCGTGAGAATGCGTGGGAATACGAGAGCGTCGAAGAAAACCTTCGCACAACCGCGCCTGAGGCGGCTCAGTAGTCACGGACACAACCTTCGCAAACGATCAGCGCCAAGAAACTGTTCTATCCACTGAGTAGCGAAGCTCATCCGCTCTGCGTAATCGTCATACGCAGAGCGGATGAGCTCACGAAACGTCTCCGTATCTTCAGCATCTCGTGGTGAAAGATCACGTTTGACACAGTTCCAGATCGGCTCGATCGGGTTAAGATGCGGTGAATAGGCTGGCAACGCAACACGGGTGATATCGAGCGATTCAACCACGTGATCGATGAGATTCGCAAAATGCGACGAGAAGTTATCACAGACGAGCAGAATCCGACTTAATGAGTGAGAAAAGGTTTGCAAGTTGGCTCAGCCCTCGCTACATTACTTCACGAGTTTAGACAGTGGGCAGGAGATTCGAATGGGAAATCGAGTCTCGGATACTTGCAAAAGTTATCTCGATCATTATCGACGCGAACCTCTCGGTAAATCCTGCCATCTTCGTCGAGCACTGCCACTTGCGATTCGTGTTTGTGAACGTCGATTCCTAGATACATGGGTTGCCTCTGGAGCGGTAGTGCGTGATGAAGAGAGAGCCACCTCTTCGGGCTTTCCCGGCTGACGCGCTGTGCGTCAGCCGGGCTGGTATGCCCAGTACTCGGCTTCCTTCGCACTTGGACCAGTCAGCTCCGCGCGCTGTATTGCGCTCGCACGGCCTCGGTCTCTTGCGCCCCATACTTTTCATCACGCTCTCTGGGGATAGCAGGATTCCCATCGAGTCAGCTCCGGGAGCGGAGCTTCTCGCCGTCGTCTTCCTTCAACTGCGAGAAGCCTGTTTCACTCATCCAGCGCTGATTGTAGTCATCCTCGTCCATCCGGGCGTTGTGCGCCTTCTGCAACGGTGTCTGCTCCCTGTGCTTGATCAACGGTCGCGTTGACTCGGAGCGACACTCCTCACGGAGGTCGCTCCACGAGTAGTTCGCGTCAGCAGACAACACACGCAGGTCTTCCGCATTCCGGCGGAAGACCTGCATCCCGATATGGCCGTCCCACGCCGTCTGCGTCGTGTAATGAACGTCCTTGATTGCTAGCGAGTTCACGTCGATCAAGATCGTCGTCTTCAGCGACTGCAACGAGTAGTTCGCGCGGTCGCGGTAGTGGAAGCTGGTTTGATCACGTTGAAAACCACTTGCGTCAATCGCGGCGTCACCACTCCAGCCCGCCTGCTCCGCGCTTCGGCGGAGCAGGCGGCGCAGTTCACGCATTCGGTACTGTTGTTCCCACCGGCAGAACGAACTGTAGTGCGGTGCCTCGTTGAGGTCAAACGCGGCGAGGATACCGGGCATCTTGTTGAGGTAGTCCTCAGTCTCACGGAGACTCTTCTCCAGGTCGACACGGAAGAGAATCACCGCGATCTGTACCCACGCGGCGTACCCGTCCGCGCCATCCGGCGCGGCGGGTACGTCCGAATCATCAACGGGCTGTTTCGCAAGATTTCGACACATCCACGCGAGCCGTCTGAGCGATGCCATATCGCCAGACGGCGTCCATTTCCCGGTTAATCTGGCGGAATATTGCAGCGAGAGCGGCAGAGACTGTCGTCATTCGGCGGCAAAACAAGGCATGGTACCTGCTAGATCGACAGCCACGAAATGGATGCCTTCGCGTTCACACTTGTATTCGAGCATGCGATAGGACTGCCAACCTCGACGGCAACGTGACTGGGGCATTCACCCCTGCTGTACTTATCGAAAAGAATGCCCTCGTTCCATCAACATCGTATAATCGAGTGACTGCGTCCGGTTAAACTGTATAGATTAAACGATTAGACTAACCATGTAGACTAAACAGTTGGTCTAACCAAGTAGACTAATTGTACAGGCTAAAGAATTAGTGATAGCATTTCAATTAGATATTTATACTATCCGATTAATATAGACGATAGGAATGATTACAACCACGGTGTACAGTGAAGCTGGTGGAACGTTCAAAACGACAACCGTCTCGAACACGGCTGTTGCTCTGTCGCGACAAGGGTATGATGTCCTCGCCATCGACCTAGATCCTCAAGAAGGCTCACTTTCTTACGTCTTCGATGTATCTGATTCGAGATCAGACGGGGAAGCTGATAATCTAGTCCTGCACATGATCGATCGGCCAAAGGGTGAGTTCGAAGACCTCATTCGCACCGCAGAAGAGGGGATCGACGTCATTCCAGCCCACAATATGTTGGAAGATCTCACCTCCTTCTTGAATCGGGCAGCGGAAATCGAGGAAATGAGCAACCCTGGGAAGGAGTATGAACGATACGCACAATTACATCGTGTACTCAGAGAGAATAACGTGCAGGATGACTACGACGCAATCCTAATCGACCCCCAGGCAACGGCATCGGATGCACTCTACAATGCGATCTACGCGACGCGTACACTCGTTAGCCCCGTCGAGCTAAGCGGGAAGGGGAAACTAAGCCTCGATGGGCTTGAGGATCTGGTGTTCAACTTGGAAGATCATCTCGACATCGGGGTGGGAGTGGTTGCGGTCGTTCCCGGAAATGTCGGCCAAACACGAGCAAACAAGCGGTATCAAGAGCAGTTGAAAGCGCAAGAATGGCCAGTCCCGATCATGATTGGAGAGCGTGAAAGTCTCATGAATGAGATGTGGGACGCTCAAGGCTCGGCATTTAAAGTGGTTGAGCAAGGATACGTTGACGGAGTCCCCGGCGAACGACGAGACCGACCACACGAACAGGAAACGCTTGAGAAGTACGAGGTGCTCGCTGAACATCTCGAAATGGAGTTCAACTAATGCCGGGAATGAAGACTGGGACGGGTGATGACCCGTTTGCCGACGATCCGGACCCAACCGAACAAGAAGAACAAAGCACCGACACGGAGGATACTGCGAACGATCACCGAGACAAGGAAACATCGAATCAAAAGGAGTCCGTAAGCACGGACGAGAGTGAAGAAAACGAAACCGGCGATGGGCTCGAGCAAGATGATATTCCATGGATTCTCCGACGAGAGCGCGTGAAAGACGGACGGCCAGAGATGATCCCAACATACGTCCGCCAGGAAACGGCAGACGCAGAACCTGGATTCGTGCGAGACGTGGAGGAGATCGTTGGCCGAGATGTCTATAAGTTCGACGTTCGGGAGGCAGCTATGCTAGTGGCAATGGAGCATCCAGAAGAGGTCGCGGCCCAGTTAAACGACTGGGGCTACAAATATCTCGATTAGGCCACTTCTCTCTCCGATTCAAAATCCGAACAAAGAACAGCCACATTGACCCCTGCCACGTCCAGGAAGGAGGAACTAAATCCGGCAACGGCACCGCCACTCACGAGTAGATCCAATCTCTGACTATACCCATCCGTTTGGGACATGCTCCCAAATGAGTGTGGCGTCGTCGTAAGCGGCCGCGATCGCCTCAAGCGCATCACACACTGTCTGTGGTGTTGGATTTTCGATTTGATCGTAGGTGATGAGATCGTGGTCAAGCGTCTCCGCCTGAAAATCGTCGTCGTTGGTGAAGACGATATAATCGTTCGCTGTGGCGTAGCGGGCGATCTCTCGGTCTGGAGCGTCTGGAGAGAGGACATCAGCCACCCGCTCGCACGTGATCCACTCAGTGGCCTCGAAGGCAGTGATATACTTCGTGGCAACGTGATGATCGCACAGCAGCCTCATTACTTCGGTGCTCGACTCTGATCGCTCACCCGCTGCTTGTAAGCTTGGCGCTGCATCCGCAGCGTCTCCATCAGTTCAGAGTGGTCGTCGTAGTACTCGAGCGCCAGGTCGATCTGCTCCCGGGAGAGGTCGGGATGATCCTCGCGGAGATCGTCCACCGTGTGCCCGTCGCGGCGAACCCGCTCACCGAGCATGAAAACGCCGATTCGGGTGCCCGCAAGCCGGGGTTTCCCGTGAAGGATGTCCGGCGTTTTGACGATCTCGACGGTAGTACTCATGTAGGTCATCGTTCGTGATCGTGAACGATAGGGTTTGTGCTCGTGGGACCGGCCAGCCCGTGATGGAGGTAGCTAGCTACGGTCGATGATCAAGAGTTACCTTCTCTGATCTCAAGCCGGAGTTTAGCGGATCTCTGTAGCGAGCAATAGCCACGGCTGTTCCTTCGGGAGCTCACGCCAAACAGTCGATAACGTTGATGTTCAGCACCGTATAGAGTCCGGCAACCGGCGTCATCTCCATCTGTGTCGAGCTGTGGGAGTGGCTCCTGGATACTCGATCATGCACTCGCTGACGCGTGCTGGCAGCGGCTCACGAGCGGCCTCGTCAGTCATCCTCTGAGTCACCGGGCAGGCCGCGCGGATGCGTGCGCCGCCAAGTAGCACCATTCCTCGTCGCTCACTGCTCTGACCGGCCGCGGGCTCGGTCTAGTCGCCCACTGATGACGAAGATGCTCACACTCGCTCATAGGAGTTCTTCACCCGCGACCAAGGTATACGTACTGGCCACAGACTAGATGCCTGATGGAGACATCACCATGAGAGCGAGTAGATATGGTCCGGGCTGTACGCCCTCGGAGACGATGGAGCACACCCCGTCCTCACCCACTGCTTTCTGCTGTAGTTGCTTCTTCCCTCAGTGAGCCACGATTACTCCTCAAGAACAAACGGAAACCCGTCTGTACTGAGGGTGATAGCGTTCTCTTCAGTCGAGAGAATAACGGTCGAGTGAAACCCATCGTTACATAGAGCGCCACACGTGCAAGCATCGTCCCGTCGGGGATCACACCCAAGCTTCCCTCCACACACCGGACAGATCTCCCCGTCCCTCTCTATCGGTTCGATGGTCGCCGTATTCTGGCACGTATGGCAAATCCCATCGGTTGCACCCAATCGTTTCTCGCATAGCGCACACGATTGGCGATCCGTCAGCTCGGACATCGTATAGCGCTCGGGAAGATCCATACTCATACGACCAACTCTCGGACGGAATATACATCAAGCTTCTTGCCCCCAAACTGTGTTTGCGTTGTTGCAGGCTCTGTACCGAACCGACACGTCAGTTCGTACGGTCCGTCGATCCACTCACCAGGACCATGAAGACTTCCCCCTCCTTCGTAGCCGAACAGCCAGTCGATCACGTCGATCCATGGCCGGAGCCACGGCCATCGCTCGATCGCTGGCCGAAGATCCGGCGGCCAGCCCATGAGCCCGGCGTCGATCGCATCGTCGGCATCGGCCTCCTCGCCCAGCCCACGAGCCTCGAGGAGATGGTAAACCACGTATCGAACCATCGAGTGTCCGTCCTCCCCCTCACCGTCAGGCAGGTACAGCGGTCGGGGCACGTCTCGAGCACTGCGTTCATCACGGAACGGGAGCCTGAGACGGTAATACGTCGCTTTTCCCTGTCCACGGGCATCAATCTCTAACAGCCCGATCGCTTCCAGGTCATCACGGTGGTTGCGGATTGACTGTTTGGAGACCCCCGCTCGCTCAGCTAACTCGCCGGTTGTGAGCAGCGCCTGTGCCAGCAACAAGGCATGGACCATCTTGGAGCGAGCGTTCCGTCGACCAGCGTCATCGCCATCCGTGTCGAGCTGCGGGAGGAGCGCCGCTGGATCGAGCGTGCTCAACGCGAACCGCACCTCATCAAGACTGATGTCGCGCTCGAAATCACGAGCAGTCGCCAGTCCCGAGAGCGCTTCAGCAGTCCGGAACACGGAGTCCGTGAACGCCGCCAACAACGCCGCCGCCGAGCGGGTCAACGAGAGGTCTTTCATCGTACACAGCCGATCAGCCGCTTCATCGACGGTCTTCTTACGGGTCGCCTGGCCGATCGACAGCTCGAGGAGGAACGGCGTGTAATTGCGTTCACCCTCTTGGAGTTCCAGCTCACCCGCCGCTTCGAGATCAGTCAAGTCACTCGCCCACCGGTCGATGCCCGGCCCACGGAGGACCCAGTTACCAAAGCACTCACCGGTCGGGTCGACATCGTCGACGTTCGGACAGCCCAGGGAGTCGGCGCGGATCTCGTCATCCTCTTCGTACAATATTCGGTGAGCGGGATAGCCACCGTATCGACTGACGACGGCGATATGCTTGGCCAGTGTCTTCTGATAGATCCGCCGACGATCTAGACGGGTGATGCTCTGGCGATCCGGGAACGTCCATTCCTGAGTCACCTCCCAGCCGAGCAGCTCGTAGATCCGCATCGCGGTCCCTGCCAAGCCGTGAGCACGCTGGCAGACAGAGCGAGCAAGACTGCTATCGAATCCCTCCTCGGTCTTGATCTTCGGCACATCTTCGATGATACCGACGAACTCCGATGTGAGTTCCTCGCGGTAATCGTCTCCGTTCGCACTCCGTTCGGGTAAGCACCCGAGTTGATGGATGTTCCGCAACACCGTCGTGGACACACCGGCTTCGAGCAACGCTCCAAGCGGGTCGCCGTCCTCACCGTCGAGATCGTCAGCGGTGAGGATCGTATTTCGGAGGAGCGGACCCAGTAAGCCAGTACAAACCCGTGTCATGGTGTATGCGGCACACGGTGACGGTTGGAGGGATACGATCACTTCCTTGCGGTCCTCATCGTACCCAACCCAGCAGTCACGGGGTTGCTCACGGGTTGGAGCCGCTTCGTCAGCGAGAGCAATGTCAGGACCGCCACTTTCGCCGGTACAAGACGCAACAACGGCGTGTTGATGCGACGGAGGCAACCAGAAACACCGCGACCCAGGCGCATCATCATCCACAGCGGTCGCAGTAGCGGTGCCGTCGGCGGAGGAACCCGCACCCTTCCCCCCCTTCCGTGCTCGCGCTGAACACACGGACTTGTTGGGGGATTTTGGGGGGTCAGTCAGATCGCCAGTCGATGGCTCCGACGACTCCGATTCTGAATCCGGAACGGTTTCGTAGTCGTCTAAGCAGGCCTGTGCCTGTCGTTCTTTCTCGTGCAGATCGAGGAGCGTCTCGCCCGCTGGAAGCAGCTGCACGAACGCATCGGCGTTCAGTTGATCGACGCTCACGACGTCGAGCTCGCGGAGTCGATCAACCCGTTTTTGGACGCCGTTCGCGGAGACATCGAACGTCGAATTCTGCCGCAGCGCAGCGAACTGCCGGCGATTTGATGGAGCGCCAGCGAGTACCTCGAGCACCTCGAAGTACGCGTGCTCGGGGCCGAGCTCGGCCAGCGCGCGCTCGGCAACCTCCTGTGGAGAACCTGCTGGGCAACTCGCATCAGTCCGGTACGGATCTGGGGCCTCAGTCATACAGGCGGTCGGGAGATCGTCGGCGTGGTGGGCTAGCAGCTTCTTGGGGAGGATGCGACCGGGACAGACCAGCCGGACGTCGATCCCGACCGAGAGGTCAGTCAGGAACTGCAGAAACGTCTCGCGTTGGTTGCGCTGATAGTCCTCGAAAAACGCGTGCGAGAGCCGGATCGTGATCGTGGGCACAACGTCACAGGCGACGAACAGCGCGACCGGGCCGTTGATGATGTCCGATCGTTCGGTGTTCCCGATCGGCGTTGCACCACCCAGTTGGCGCGTCAGCCGGACGATCGCAGCCCAGTCGTCGTCGGTTGGATGGCGTTTCAACGCATCGAGGAGATACTCGGCATACGCGGGGCCGTCCGCGCTTGCAGGAGCAGTCGCGCCACCGGCTTCAACGAGTGTCGCCCACGCCTCGCGGTATTCATCGCCACGCAGCGTGTTGAGCGCGTCGTGAAGCCGGTCGGAGAGCTGGCCGTCCCATGCCTGTTTCCAGAGCTTCGTTGGAGCGATCGGCGGCTCGATGAGTCGGGCGTCGGTCGCCTCGGGCAACGTTTCTGGTGTCGTGAGCGTGAGCCCCGCCTGTGCTGGGGCATCCGGCTCCGCTCGGTCGCTGAACGGCGTTGGGGTGGGCTCCGCGCTGGCGTCAGTCGGGGGGACACTCTCCTCGACGAGCTGCTCGAGCTCTCGTTCTCGGCGGTCGAGGTAGATCTCGGCGGCGAACTGATATGGCTCGTCCCCATCGAGCACTTCCTCGGCTCCGCTCGCGAACAGCTCCTGTTGGATCCACTCACTCCGCTCGATTGCGGCGTCGACGTCAGCCCCAAACAGCTCGTCGTACCGCGCGAGGTACTCCTCGGCGCGCTCCTCAAGGCCGGCATACGCATCCTCGGTCTCGTATTCGTCGCCGTACCCGGCCCGCTGGGCCCCAATCCGCGAGCGGAGTTCACAGATCACATCGTGCTCGTCGTGCTGTGCGAGCGCGCGGAGCTGCTTGGTCGCGTGGGTGGCCCCACACTGCGGGCACGTCGCCGTCTCGTGCTCGTGGCGGTCGGCGATGATCCACAGTGACTCACACCCCGAGCAGCCAACGACCGCAAAGCGGGGCTGCTCTCTCATGCCGCCCCTCCGAGTAGTTCCCTGAATCCACCGCAGTGGGCGCACCAGTGAGCCGTCTCATCGCCGACCTCCTCGGGCGTGAGTTCCCCCCGGCACTCTGAACATTTCGGTGTCGTCTCTTCGCCCCCGTCGGCGAGCACTGGATCCTCCTGTGTGGCGCCCGTCGACGGAGTCGTGTCCGGTTGTGATAGTTGGGACGGTTTGGATGGTTCTGATAGTTCGGCTGGTTCGTCTCGTTTGTCTGTCTCGGCTGGGGCTGTCGTCTGGGATGCTGGCTCGGCTTCCGTGGACTCCGTCGGCTCGTCTGCTGTTGCGCCGTCGACGGGAGCAGCGTCATTCTCGAGCTGTGCCTGCCGCCGGTTGAGTTGCTTAATGATCTCTCGTCGGGGGCCACCGCCGTCTCGTCCCAGATCGACCTCGATCTCGATCCACGCGCGGATCGTCGATATCTCCTTGATGCCCCGAATGAGTGATTTGACAGTTAGATCCGTCGTGCAGCTGGTTGATTCGATTGCATGGTTGAGGAATCGGGCCGGGTTGTAGCCGAGTGCGTCCTCGATCTCCGGATACGAGGGATACTCCTGTGATCTGCGCATCAGCAGTCACCTCCGTCGGTGAACGCCGTGAGACAGCGTTGCTCGTGCCGACAGCTACCGCTCGGCGGCTTCTCGGTGTGCGCTGTGTGGTCGTCCGTCAATGCGTCGGTCGAATCGTCTCCCGTCGTGTAGAGGCTACAGCTCTCTCGGTCGGTCATACACCGCGCTGCAGGCACGTCGACCCGTTTCCAGAGTCGCTCAGAACGGCTATAACAGAACGGTTGGACGAACGACAGGGCTGTCGCTCGCCACCCGAACGATTATATCCACTGAGCAAGAAACCACAGTATAGACCTGACCACCTGGGGTATCGGGTGTTGTCAGCACCCTTCGAACCCAGGTGGGGGTTCTGTGGCCCCTTAACGTTGAGTTGCTTCTGTGTCTTTGCTAGCCATCCCCTCCGGAGGGTTATAAAATACTGGGGCTGTCGTACGGTCTCACACGCAGTGTGTCTGCCGCGCGTCAGACGCTCGTGATGAAGCGTCTCGATCACGGGTCGTCCTCTCCCTGCCGGATGCCGCCGTTTTGATAACTCTCAAGGAAGTCGGCAGCCGTTCCGGCATCGAGCGGCTGGCCGCTCTCGGCTGTGAGAATCACGCTGTCGGCCGATAGGGTCTCTATTTGACAGCGCCCGGCACGCACGTCGGTGACCCACTGGCCTTCCGTGAATCCACGCTCGCGCAGCGTGGCGAGCGCTTGGGTCGGATCGACCATCGCGCTCACCTCGACTCCTCCACCGTCGCGGTCTGTTCCGGTCGCTCACGCCGATAATCGACTGGATGGCAGACCCCACACGGGAGATTCCCGCGCTTGACTGCCTCTTCGAGAGAGACTTTCTCCCCCTGCAGATTCGGGCACGCACAGATTCCGTATTGAATCGCGTGATAGTGCGTGCCGTGTTCGCTGGTAAAAACGTCTTGAGAGTAGTCGAGATCGTCCCGAGTGTCGTTGCGCTGGGCGACCTCGCCCTCGTTCGATTCTGGTGGTTCGACAGGGTGCGCACCGTCACTGCTAAGGAATTCGGCGAGCGATACTTGCGTGGACGCCCTTGGAGTGGCGTCTTGGGTTGCTTTGGTTGACATCGTTGCATGTGTACCAGGAAGCGACCCCCACGAGCGACGAACCGTGAAAAGTGCGCGTCAGCGTTGCCCCAACGAACCCTAAGCACTTTCGCTGGAGAGCGCGAACGTTCAAACGCACTTTCACGGTGCTCGCAGGTTGCCCGGAAGTCCTGGTGAGACTTTTGCTCCGGGTGATCTTTTGCTTCGGAAGATCTGTCCGTTGCGAGCCGTATCTATTGCTGTCCTGATCCAACGGATGGATTCCCACCTGCTGGGGCCTCTCTGTATCCCAGAAATTACTAATTTGATGGGTTCGGGCATTGGCTCATACCCATCTTCATTGCAAGACGCAATAAATGTTTCTGCTAGCTGGAACTGTTCTGGTGAAAATTACTCTAGGCGCTAATAACGAGAACAGTTCGTGTGGTTAAGGGGAAAGCGTTACATGTAGGGATAACATCGACTGTATAATGTCCGTGCCAAGCGACACGGAAGGACATCCCACCCAGCGACTTGTGGAGGCGGGAGAGATACTGCGAACATTGTCACCTCCCACTTTCGCGTCATTGCATTTGGTTATAGATTATGAAGTCTCAACCCAGGCAGAAATGGCCGATATTATTGGATGTGTTCGGCCGAGTGTTTCGAAGTATCTTCAATCTCTCGAAAATCTTCCTGTAGCCCTTGTTCAGAAGCAAGGGCATGATTATTCTGTTACGTCCGCTGGGGAACGAGTTTTTGGACTTATCGATAGTATGCTTCATCGGCTTGGGATTGACTTACGTTCTATTGATTGGGGTGATGATGAGGAACAAGATGGTGTTGCTGAGATCTTAACGCCGCTCTATGATTCTCGAAGCACACTACCGTTTTTAGTGCTTGAGTCAATACGAGATCTGAGCGGTCTTGATGATGTCCTCGGTACTCCACAGCCTGTTAAGGTTGCAGATGTTGTTGATGATGTTAGTCTTCGACGGCAAGATATCGGAAAGAATGTTGGTCCAAAACAGATTCGGCAGACACTCCAGCGTTTTGAGAATAAGAAGGAAATCTCGTTTGATGGGAGTCAGATCAGATTTCTTCAGAAAGGACAGGAACACGCCTTGTTGATGCATGAGATAGTGGTGTTTCTGAACGAGCGTACCAATGATGTGGAGCAAATAGATAGTAAAAGGGAATCCGAATCAAACTCATCTCTCAAACACCCCCCGTCCACTACTGGTGCGACACAGACAGAACTGATTGATACTCCTGATAGCTTGGCTAATCAGTTCAGATCGGATGATGATCCGACCATCGTTGCCGCGTACTGTCTCCTAGAATCTGATTCTGACTCCCAGCCTCGTCCAGTTCTCCCTCTCCGTTCACTGACGGCTAAGGAGTTGACCAAACAAGTTTCTCACCTCATTGAGAAATATGGTGAAGATGCGAGTTTAGAACCGTATTGGACGGTACAGACCGAGTCGGGATTGTATCCTGTGTACCCAGCTGATGCTCAGCAGGAGGCTGGTCTGAGCTACCAGAATCGGTGAACGAAAGAAGTTAGAGGACTATTTTCGGGTATTCAGATCCCTTGCCGAATGATTCGACCGTTGAGTTCAGGACTGAGTCCCTCCTGCCGTGCATAGTCAACAAGGACCTCATACTGACGACCAAACTCAGACGATTCAGATACAAGGGACACACCGAGTGAGTGAAAGAGATTTTCCGGTGCTGCAACACTGTACGTGGCTGACGGATCGATCGGGCTATCACCAACGGTTGCGGAGACCAACTCCCGATCACCATAGTCGAACGTCACAGTCCCGCCGCTTAGATGAAGATTCCAGTAGGTTGGATGTGTGGGGTAGATAAGTTCTCCTCCAGAGGCGAGGATATCGAGGAGAGCTGTTCCAGAGACCTCGGTCCGGACAACTGCTTTATCGAAAGGGACCAGCCGGACAAGATCTGCAACCGCCACATCGTTATGAAGCGATGTTCCCCGTATCCCTGCACCATGTTGCACCCCGATATCGGCGTCACTCACCCATCGATAGGCGTCGGCGATGATGTTCCCGAGCCGAGATTCTCCTTGATAGCGTGTTTCTGTTGATTGGATGATTGGCTTATCAACTGTTGCAACCACCTCGTTCAGTCCGACACGATCGTGTAAGCTGGTGAACCGCTGTTTCACGCTTGGATCGCACGTAGTGTTATCGACAGAATGGATTGTAGCGCTCCATTCTCCGTTGTAGTTCAGTTCACTGATGTCCACGCCTTCACCGGAGGTGCGGACCAAGAGCGTTTCTGAAATACGATCAATACGTGGTTCGCCGTGTTCATGTCCACCAAGGACGACGTCGATATTGACCGCACGAGCGAGATCGTTGTCATCGCTGAATGAGCGTCCCCACGATTTCCCCAGGTGAGACACACAGAGGATGTGCTCCACGTCCTGCTCTCTTAGTGTCTCAACAGCCTTGGTCGCAGCTGGAATGGGGTCGGTGAACGACAACCCTTCTCCTCCCGGTGAACTTGTGTCTGTGTTTGGATGAGCGAGCCCGAATAATCCAAGACGCTGTCCATCTCGTTCGATCACCGTCCATGGGACGATTCCGGCCTCTTGACCGAAGAGCTCTTCATCTTCGTAGGCGTTCGCACAGAGCCAACACTGGGGGGACTCACTGACCACCGAAAGAAGCGTCTCTCGTCCGTAATCAAAATCATGATTACCGAGTGTGTCGATATCAGCATCAACTATATTAAAGAACTCAACTGCCTGGCGTCCGTCCGTAAGAAGTGCGAGCCCGCTGGGTGCAATATTATCCCCTGCTCCGACAACAACAGTTTTCTCTCCGCGTAGTGTGTTGATCAGACCAGCAACCTTCCCGATCCTGCCGGGGTCATCAAAGGTATCTTCAAGATCTGCATAATGCAGGATGCGAAACGCCATTTACGTCTCTGATAGTTGGCCCACTGTATTTTAAATCGATTGAATCTCACCTGCTTGCTGTTGTGGCTCTGAGCTATCTCTCTCGACTATCTGTTTCGAACCAGTCGTTAACTTCTCCCCACGTCGCTCCACTCCGTTCTTTCTCTATAACTTCTAACTCTTGATCATTCAAATTTGTCTGATCAAATCTAGATACAAGTTCCATACTTCTACGGTATATATCGTTCTCGTCGTATCGGCGTATTGGATCACTTAAAATACTAGCTGCGATGAAACCAGCCGCTTGAGAGATGTCGTTCTGGTTAAGTAATTGATCTATCTCAAATGAATAATTCGACACGTCTAACGAATGGTTGATAATGCCAGTGAGATCCATGTTCCCAGCATCACCTCCATTTGATATATTGTACGACTCTGCTATCCAATCGGCCTCACGGCGAATCTTCGCCGAATCCTTATTATCTGTTTCAATGCCTAGTTGATCGATGGCTTGCTTCGTCTGTGCCGTTAGTGTACTGGCATCCAATTCGTGTTGTATCTGTGTCTGAAGTATCTCAGTGTCAAAGAGATCGTTATATTGAGGTAAGGCGAGTGATGGCCCAAGGTGGATCCACTGGCTGTCTCCTGCGTCAACTGCATCTGCCGCTATTCGACTTATATCATCGAACATTTCCTGGGTCCGTGTGATTGTCTGTGGATTCATGCCGATGATATTCTTTTCCGGCTCCAGATTACTGATATGGTCTGCATCATCAGAAAAGCTGTAATCGGTTTCAAGGATCTCACTGGAGTGTTGTGAAGTCGTTCCGAATAGATCGCCTAGGAGCTCGTGTTCAGGTCCGGCAACAACGTATCTCACATCTAAATCCAGATCCTGATTCATCTGATCACGGATTACAAGAGCAGCGACGCCTTTGTTGAGTAGTTTCTTATTCCAATTCAGGTGATCTCCTGTTCCTCGCTCCATCCGTTGCTGCAGTTTTTCTTCTTTCTGGCGAAGTGCAGCAAATGAGTCTGCATCTTCGCCGAGAGCCGCGCGAAATGGTTCTTGGTAACTTCCTCGTGCATAGTCCACCCAATTTTCCACACCTTCTACCGCGATTTGTCTATGAGCCTGTTCGGGAATCTCACGAAGCAGATCTTGGTTCCGTTGGAGGTAGTACTGCTGTGTTTCTTTCGTATAATATTTCGAATAGTCAACAAGACGAAGCGTCCCCCGACGCCGTAACTCATCGTAAATCATCCCGAGATATGGTGCCTTCTTGTTTGTTCCTATGTCTTTCAGATGTCGGCCTCTCAGCCGTTCGTAATCATATCTATCAACGAGAATGACTGGTGGCTCTTTGCAGAGGGACATCAGCTGTGGCAGATTGACGAGGATAGATGTGGTTGATAGCCCTGGAAGCGTAAGGACCGCTGATCTGCCAGGCATTAGTGGCATGTATATTCAGTAGACTAAAAATATTACCGTTATGGTCGTTATCATTTGAATAACATTCCTCATTGATCTTCGAGTGGTAGACGCTTTGTAATCTCTTATCCAGCCTACCGAATCCACTATACTCATGTGGAGTAGAGTGCTTACAATGGACCGAAGTAAGTATGACGGGACGCCGAGCTTCTACAATAACGAGGATACATTTGAGAAATATCTCGGGCAAACATCATACTATCTATCGTTGCAGAACAGGGTCGTAGAGATCGTCTCCCATGTCGCTCCCGACCGGATCACGGAGCTAGGATCAGGAACGGGAGAGACCACTATACGGCTGGCCGATGAATTCCCCTCGGCCGAGGTGCTCGGTATCGACAACCGAGAGTCAGTAACCGAAATCTCGCGGAATAACCTCGACGAACTCGATCCCCCGAACCTCACGTTCGAAACGGCAGATATGCAGGAGGTTGTACAACGTTCCCTGCCGGAAATGGTCGTTATGCTGTACTCTTTTCATCACATCCCCGATCCGCTCCAGAAGAAGGTTAAATTCCTTGAAGACTGCTACGAAACGCTTCCTGACGGTGGATACATCTGCATCGCGGAAACGTTCCTGAAAACCGATGCGCGCAATGAGTTCGCCGACCGAGAGATCCGGTCGAGCTGGGCTGACCGAGGGCTTGAAGGATACGCGTCGACGTTCTGGTCCGCACTGGATGGCTTGGAGCCAGGTGACATCGAGCACGCGCAAGACGTTGGTGAGTTTTCGCGCCAGCACGAGCGAGAAGCGGGTGAGAACGTTCGTACCCGTGACGAAGAGTATCTAGTGAGCAGGGACTGGGTCGTCGAGCACGCCCGGAATGCCGGCTTCGAAGTGGTTCTTGCAGAACCGGTTAATTCATTGGGTGATGGTATCGTCCTCATTCAGAAGTAACCCTGGAGATACGGTGTCTCTCACGCGATCATCGCCAGGCGTCGATCCACCGATTTGGTTTTCCAGCTCCTCGGGCGGGTAGTGAGTGAGGATCCGCTCGATCACGGCGATCGCCTCGGTGGGCTGATCGCGGAGAAAGAACTGGTCGGTATAGATGGGGATCCCGTTGTGGGCGACCTGCTCGGCTCGTTATACGGTCTCAGACGAGGACGAACACGTCGCTGTCGTCCGGGTTGCCGAGCGATTGGGCAGTCGTGAATATGGTACAGTAGGTCTCACCCCTCATTTTCCTCCGGAGCATCAAGTGACGCAAGTCGCTGCAGTGGGCGTGGACTGGTCGCTGTCTCGGTGCCTGTCATCCAGCAGCGGTAGCTGTCGAGCGCTCGCTCGCCCTTGCGGGTAATCTCGTACCTATTTCGCCGGTCGGTGTACTTGCCCTTCTCGATCAACTCAGCAGCAGCGAGTTTATCGAGATTGCTATACAGTCGGCCGTTGTTGATGTCGGCTTGTCGTCGTGCTTCGAGCATCTCCTTGATCGCCAGTCCATACTGCGGCCCTTCACGATCAAGCACGAGCAAGAGATCCCGCTGAATCGACGGTAAGGCCAAAAACTCCGGGAGATTTTCTTCGGTCATCAGTTTTTGAGGAGATCGATTTTCTCGGCCGTGTAGCCGAACTGCCGGTCATACCCGTTGGCGGAGATGAGCACGGGGTGGAACGGCTGCTCGGCCACGATTTCGTGTCCGTCGATGGTGGCGATGGTGTCGCCGCTCTCGATACGCTGGAAGTTCTCGACGTGAACGGCGTAATCGGTGCCGTCAGCCTTGGGAATCGGATCGTTGAGTGCAAAGACCGGCAACGCTCCTGTCGGATCGATCGCGCCAGGGAGTGCTCCCGTCGCGGTCAGGAACTCATAGACGAGATCGACAGCGTTGTCAGCGGCTTCTTGGGAGCCTTGCATGCCACACTCAACCTCGACGACGTCGACGTAGCCGACGAGGGCATCTGCAAACTCGTCGCCGACCTCGACGATCGCGTCGATCGAGAGGTACGGCCCGATCATCTCCGCGAATGGATCGGTCTCTTCGACGAGTGCGAATGGACAGCTGTACGACTGGGTTGAATGCATCGAGAGCGTCGTACAGCCACGAATCTCGTCTAATACCTCGTGTGCGAGTCGTGTTTCGTACGCAGGGGCGTCGGGATCGCCAGGAAACACGCGGTTCAGGTCCGTTTCCGTGTAGCGCACGTTCCGCTCGAGCGCGCGCTCATTGGCGATGATGCACTTGACCGGTCGCTCGACGGGCGGATTGGCGTCAAGGAGCGTCTCAATCGCATGCACGCCACACGGTTCGTCGCCGTGGATCGCTCCAACAACTGCCAGCTCGGGCTCGCCGTCGCCCAGTTGCTCAACGCGCATCCGCTTGCACCTCCGGTGGTCGCTGCGTCGTGTGGTTGTCTGCCGGTGCGTCGATACACTGATGGCTCTGTGTACAGTTTGATCTCATGCTGTCTGTCTGCCAGGCAGCTGCGACGGGTGCCCTTAACACCCGGCGCGTTTGCGAACGCGCTCGCCGCCTGCACGTATCCCTATTGACGGGATGATGGTAAGTGTTACTGGTTCTCGTACAGCCGATTAATTGTGTCGGTTCGTTCTCGCCGTTATTCTACCAATCTATGTCTTCGGCATTATTTCAGTTCAGCTGATAGAACGAAACCCCCGTCGATCCCGGAGCCTCAATCGTCAGCGGTGTACGCGCCGCTGCGTTTGCGGATGCTGCTGATCAGTAAGAGGTGGTCGTCACGAATCGCCCGACAGCCAAGACGATAGTCTCCGATGCGGAGTTTCTCGAACGGAGAGTTCGTCAGCGGCTCCAGATAGTCGGGCGGGTCGCGCCACTCATCGGTAACGATCTCCTCAAGCTTCGAGATGATGTCCGCTTGAATGGGCGAATCGAGGCGATCGAATTGGTTTTGAGCCCGATCAGTAAACTCCCAGTCCCACTCCTCCTCACTCGTTGCCGCGGTCATACTGGCGTTGTACCTCGTCGCTCGACATGGTCTCGCCCTGCTGGTACTGCACTTCCCCGACGGCCACATCCTTCCAGAACCCCGCGCCTTCGGGATGGTTCACCAGCTCGCGGAGAGCGTACCGGATGAACTCCGAGCGGCTATTGAATCCCTCTTCTTTCCACGTCTCGTCAACGTCCGCCAGAAACGACGAGGCAATCCGGAGGTTGATCCGGTCGATGTCGGGATCGTTCCCGTTCGTGCTCGCATCAGACATACTTTGTACATACGACCGACGTACACAAGAGCGTATCGCCAGCGGTGATGCCGATGAATGATGGCCCGGTGGAGGATCAGTCGGTAAGGAGCTGTTCGAGGTGCTTCCGGTGGAGTCCATCGCCCTCGACGGTGCCATCGGGATGAATTCGATACTCCTGGCCGAGTTTGGTAACGACGAGCGTCTCTCCCGTTGGGTCGACATCGACGGTGAGGTTCTTGGCGTCGAGCTGGGCTTTGAGCGCGCCGAGTGCCGGTGATGGCTTCCGATCGGAGGCGTCCGCCGCTCGTGTTGGTGGGTCGTGTTCGTCGTCGCTGTCGCGGGTTGTCCCCGGCTCGTCGGCGATCGAGTCACGCTCGATGGGTGGATGGGTGATGGCCACGACGCGATTGCCCCGAATCAGGCGGGGATCGTCCTCGGTGTCGTAATCGTCGGTGGCCGGGCCGGCCTCGAGGGTCAGATTCAGGTGCTCATCGTAGCCAGCAAGCGTACCATCGATCAGCTGGCCGGCTTTCGTCCGGACGGTGACAGGGTTCCCGAGCGTGTCTTCGAGGGTTGCTAACGGTGCAGCGGGATCTGTGTTGTGCATAGTTCTTGTCCGGCGAAAATCGCCGTAAGTGTACCGGCTGCGACGTGTGAGCCCTGGCCGAGTGCCCACTCTTGGAGAGCATCACAGAGCCGTCTCACGCCCGTGCAGTTCGACAGTGAGGAATTGCCCAGCGGGCCTCGATTGGCAGCTCTTGGGCCGGAATGCTCGGTGGGACGCGTGATCAGGTTCACTGAAAGAAGGGTGCGCGTTCGTGTGGTACCGTATGGAGCGTGATGTCCCCGACCGAGAGCGGTCGCGGGGAATGGGTCCCGCGCCTCCCGGCGGGGCATCGCAGCGCTCTAGCAAGTATGTTTCTGATCTTCGACATTCGTGATAGCTGGTGTGGCTGTTGGGCTGTCTGTCACGTCGAGGGTGCCTGACCGGTGCTCGCCGTGATCGAACCAAAACCGATTTATCCGATGTTGAGGTTCGCCCTTCTGGATGGGATGGGCAACCTCCCATCCGATCGCGGGAGCCATTCCGACGCTACGTCGGTCTCTCACCCCCTGGCCTTGGGGAATTCCTGTGCGAGCTGGTCGCGATCGGGCGACTGACTGACTTCCATCCGATCGCGAGCCGTGATGTGATCGGACTGACGACCTGGTCGGGGCTCCTGATCATCTACGTGCTCTGGCGCTGGTGGTGCGTCCTGAGCGTCATAGTACCGTCTCATGCGGGCTCAGCATGCTCTATAGGAGTGGCTATGGCGATCCCTATAGCCTATGAGAGCCGGAAAAGAGCCGCTCGTGCAGCCGTTCTGGATCAGTCGCACGCTCGGGGAGAGTCCCGTCGCGCTAGTCCTCAGCTATCGCAGATCGGGACCGAACCGCTGGCCACACTCGGGGCATTTGCGCGGGTTGACCGGTGGTGGGTACCCCCCGTCCCGCTCGACTTCCGTGTCGACGTGGCAATCGGGGCAGGTGTAGACCGTCATCCCCACACCTCCTCATCCGCGAGCCCCGTCCGTTCAAAACAGGGCTTATGGACGCAGTACCTGTTTTTCTCCCGGAGTGCTTCAGCGAGCTTCTGATCAGCGCTCGCGCTGGACAGCTCCAATGAGGAAGCGACTGCCTCAATCGCTTCCTCTGGCGTTACTTCATACTCTCCCTCTCGATCGATCCCGATCGCCTCGGCGTCGTGCTTGTCCAAGTCGATCGGCTCATCGCAGATGTCACACTGTCCTGCGCCTCGGCGTCCGTCTTCGGTCTCGGTCTCGGGTTCGTGTGCTGTCATTGGTTCTCTGTCCCCGTGTTTCAGATGGTGACCGGCGAGTTCGAAGCGCAACACGCAAACCAGCATGTCGTTGCTGACGGTCTCGGCCGCCTCGATCGCGTCCGTGAGCGTCTCATCAAGCCGCTGGTCTGCGTCTGTCTCGTACGCCCTGTCATCGGCATCGGGTAGTTCTTCGATCACGTCGTTGCTGTGCTCGATCTGTGCCGCAAGCAGGCCTGTGCTGTCGGCGTCAGCTCCACGTCGCGTACGTCTATTCGTCATCGCTCGCCCACCTCTTCGAAATCCGTTCCTCCGCAAACGAGACACTCCTCGGGCTTCGCCGTACACGTCGCAGACCGGCATGTCGTACACTCCCAGCGGTACTTCGTCATTGTTCGAGTTCGTCGATCGCGGTTTTGGCTCGTTCTCGCACGCGCTCGCTCGAATCTGGATGACTGGCATAGTCGTCGAGGAATCCGATCGCTCGTCTCCGCTCGTAGCTGCCCTCGATCGCTGGCATGCGTCCAGTGCTGATAATCCACTCAACTTTTTGACTCACTTTCGCTGCGGAGGTGAGTGGTTCAACAGTCGGTTCGTCACTGACAGGGTCGGTTGCCATTGCTGGTATCCTCCGGCGGCTTGTGCCGCCACAACGCGGGAGAGGACTCGAACCTCCCGCAACCACCTGGCCGCGCGTCGTCAAAACTCGTCGATATGGAGCTGCGCTGGGTCGAACTGCGCTCGAATCGCACGGGCTGTTTTCTGGCCAACTACGTCGGGGCAGGGATGGACATCGAGGTGGGCTTGTTTCTCGAACACACGCCCACAGCGCTCGCAATGGATCATACGGTCGCTATCCCCGTCCGGTTGCAGCCAGGTGTTGCGCACTCGACGGTCGTGCTCACGATCCCTTCTTTGACATGGCCTTTTGTCCCGCCACAGGTGGGACATGGCCGAGGTAGCGTGATCGTCGTCATTGCTGATCACCGCCGGAGACCGTGGTGTCGCTCGCCATCCACTCCTCCGTGTCGGCTGGGTCCTCGCCATCGTCGTCAGGCGAGTAGACGACGATCCGGCCGTCGTCGGTCAGCACCTCCTTGGCCTCATCGGTCATCGTCTCACCTTCAGACAGCCGAAATGGCGGGTTTCCCCGCCATCGACATCCAATACGGTTCCGGTGTGGCCGTTATCGCAGCGATATTTCCGCCGCGTCTCGATCGTGTCCGGGCCGATCTCCTCGTGTGTCTCGGAGATGAGCGTTAGTTCGTCACTGCCACACTTGCAAGAGGAACTCATCGTGTCACCTCCTGCTCGCTGTGGACGATCTTCGATTGCTCACAGCACTCGCACTCCTCAACTCGCTCGATGAGCCGGATAGCTGACTCCGGGTCGTTGAGACTCTCTACGAACGTCTGCTCCGATATCCAGGATCGATCCCGCGTCTCTGAACATGCAACCTCGACGCACGTTTTCTCTCGCTCGAAGATTGTCTTCTCAACGCCGAAGTCATCAATGTCCCAAATGTGGCCGTGTGTTCCCTCATACCGATCGCCTTCCTTGAGCACGTGTCGCCCACAATTGGGGTCGTGAGGGGTCATCTCAGGCCCCCGCTGTCGTCAGGCAGTCGGACTGTGTTTCTCGACCGTGATCAGATCGAATTGTTCCGGTCCCACCACAGACCGGACAGAGATACTTCTCGCGGAATTTGATGACGTGGCCGCTGTCGTCTCTCTGCTCTGTCGACGACGTGATCTGGATCTCGTGACTCCCGCATTCGCAGATCACCATTCCGCCCCCGTCGGTGGCGATCGCCGGCGTGGATGCGACGGCTTGGCGTCGTCCTTGGCTATCCCCCGTGACGCTCTCGCTCGTGCTCGTGGTCTTCGACTCCGTTCCGGCATCCTCACTGTCCTCGTCTGCGAGCGCCACGTTGAGCACGTCCCCGAGCAGTTCCGCGCACTCGCTGGCCGTCTGGCGGTGCTTACATGGGCCAGAATGATACTCGTCGGCAGGACAGCCACACTCGACCGCTCGCACGTGGACGCCCGTCTCGTCCCGGTCAACCTCGAAATAGACGGGATAAATGTGCGCCTCCCCGTCGTCGTGGCTGTGGTTCTGGACGTTCGAGACGCCCCGGTCGCCGTCGATCTGGCGAACCGGTGCGAACTCGAAGTCTTCTTCACTACACTCCGCCAAGATCGAATCGTCTTTCTTGGTTTGCATCATTCGCTCCGAGAAAGGCAGCGTCAGGGTGTTGGTATCACCCGGGCGCAATTCTCCGTTGAACCACGTCCGTGAGCGACTGCCCTCTCTCGATTATACCTAAGAGAGCCAACTATTTATAGATTACGGGTCGTAAAGATAGATAGTAGTACGATCAGTAAAGATAAGTAGTAATGGCACATACTAAGAGTGTGGTGAGACGATGACGATTCACAGCATGGTACTGCGCATTGATCCGACAATGGAAGAGGTGTTGACAGTGTTGGCTGCTCACGGGTACGCGACGACGGGAATGCTCGTTGACGAGACCGGATACTCGCGGCCAACAGTGACGAAACGGCTGGATCGGCTGGCGGCGGCTGAATGCATCGAGTATGTCCACGAGCCCACAGCCCTGTGGCGATTGGTGGAAGATCCCCGTGTGGAGCAGGAAGAAGAGGAGGGAGAGACCAATGGGTGAGCTGGAATCGCAGCGTGCAGGAGGTGTTCTGGACGATGAGCGACCTCAAAGACGTGCTGTCGGATCACTCCGACTTCGAGCAAATCGGGCGTGAGGCGTACATGGCCGCATGGAACGGCGAGCAGCCGCTGCTCGATCTGGTCCGAGAGCAAGACAGCTGTCGCGTGTTTGTGGATGCCATCGGAGGGGGTGTGTTTGTGATGGATGTCGAGAGTCCTTCGGGGCCGGAGGGACACTATCGCATCTCTCCCTCCAACGACATTGTGGACAGTCTCGAAGCGCTCGAACAGATCGGGTTCGAGCACTTCATCCCTGAGCCGCCACAGCCGGACGAAGACCCGTTCCAGCAGGTGTTCGATGCGATCGAGCAGGCCGGGAGGAGTGACCAGCGATGACTACCCATCGCGAAGCATCCGACACGGGTATCGTGCATACCATCGACGGCGGGCCAAATGATTGGATAACGGTTGAGCACGAAATTTGTACGAAAAAGCACTCGATCCCGATAGGCTGCCTGAAGAAATGCGGTACGAGCGGGTGGTAATTCTTGAGAATGTTCTGGTTGAAAAGGGAAGTTTCAACAGCAGCGGCTCTTCTTTTCTATTAATGACAAAGCTCTATTTTCATCCACTGAGCGAAGAATGGTTACCGCATTTCAAGCGTACTGTTGAGCAACCGCTAGACCTTTCCGATGCAAAGGGACTTCCTGATGAGTTGCAGGGCGTTGATAAGAGCCGTATCTGGGGGACGACCTACGAGAAGAAGAAAGAGCGGTATCTGGACGATATGAAACTCGGCGATATTGTTCTCTTCTATCGCGATGGGTCGTTCTTCGCGGCTGGACGGGTTCAAACCACTTTTAAGAGCAAGGAATTTGGGGAATGGGCGTGGGAGAATGCATCGAGTGAACTAGCATATACGATAACGGAGTATGAGAAGATATCAATTCCGAGTAGCACGGTCACCGATCTTCTCGGATATAGTTCTGAGTATCGGGTGCAGGGATTCTTCCGACCAACAGAGGATCGGCTCAAAAATATAATAAAGAAGTATGGGTCAGTCGACAATGCATTTGAAAGTATTAAGGATAGTACAGATGGGGAAAAGAAGCAGTTTGTAGATGATGAGTCGGTGACGACGACAGCTCCCTATTACTGGGTGAATCAAAGTGGTAACTCGAAAGAAACTGAGGAGGGATATCTGCAGGCCCCTCGATCGGATTTTCCGAACTATGATCTCCAGAAGCTCGAGGAAGGCGATATCGTTTTTAATTACACTGATGGTGCGATTATCGGCTATTCTGAAGTTCTCCGGACTGCGTATTTGGTCGACACGGAGGACGAGGAAAAGCGCCGGGTCGATGTCGAGATTACACTGTTCGATGAGCCGATTCGGTTTGCTGATGTCTATCCGTATCTGTGGCAGGAGGAAGTCCGCCTTGAGAAGTATTATCCTGTCAATCAGGCAGGCGTCAATCAGCAGTATCTATTTAATCTGAGTCAGAAGGCTGGCGAATATCTGCTCGAACAAGGAGGTGTAGGGGAGTCGAATATTGCTCGCTTGAAAGAACGGCTTGCGCTGCCAGAAGTGGCTGTCTCGTTGCCTAACTCCCTCTTTTTCTATGAGGGGGAAGAGTCCTGGCTTCGTCAACAGATCAACGCGGCACTCAATGCTGGCAAACACATCATTTTCACTGGGCCACCGGGTACCGGTAAGAGTCAGATTGCAAAACATGTCGCCAAACAAGTCGCGGCGACGGATCCGATTGATGGGTATACGTTTACGACAGCGACGGCTGAGTGGAGCTCGTTCGATACGATTGGTGGATATGTACCATCGCAGTCTGATAGTGAACTCCAGTTCGATCCACGGTTGTTCCTGCGATGTTTTCGAGATCGCGATGACACAGTGCAAAATCGCTGGCTCGTTATTGATGAGCTTAATCGTGCGAACATTGACAAGGCGCTTGGGCCGCTGTTTTCCGTGCTTTCACAAGAGTCGGTTGAGCTACCATATGAGCGTGAACATCGCGTGCAGGTTGACTGGGTTGAGAGCGACGAGGATGATCTTGATGCAATTGCAGGTGATCCGGACCGCTTCCCGGTGTCGCCAGCCTGGCGGCTTATAGGGACGATGAATACCTTCGATAAGGCGTCGCTGTACGATCTGTCGTTTGCGTTCATGCGGCGGTTTAGTTTTATCCATGTTGGTGTTCCCTCACTCATCGATGCGGATGGAGTTGTCTCGCGGGCATTTCTTGATCCTGCTGCTGGCCCAAACTATGTAACAGCCTGGCAGCGCGATAACGAGCATCTCAAGGAGACGATCGATACCTATCATGTCGAGTTGGCGGTTGTATGGGCGATCATCAATGAGTATCGGGTGATCGGCCCTGCGATTATTCTGGATATGTTTGAGCAGATTGCCGCCTTCGAGGGCGGTGACCAGAATGCGCCGTTAACATCTGCGGTGGTGAATTTTGTTTTCCCGCAACTCGAGGGACTGCGGCAGCGTGACCAGGAGAATCTCCTAGCAGATCTCGCGGATGGTGGTCGGATTGAGACTGACACTGGCCCTGAGACGGTTGCGTTGCCACTGGATATGTCGTATCTCCGCCGGAAGGCCCGAGATATGTATGATTTAGATATTGCTATCCACAACAGTACCTGACTAAGCATGTCGAAAACATCTGTCTCCCAGCTTCAGTCGACCGTCACCGAGGAATTGATCACCTATCTCGGTGCGGGCGCCCTCAATAGCGATCAGTACGCAGAGACGGTTGACTACTCGGGGTTGAATATCCAGGATTTCGACCAACTGAAGCAACTACATTTCGTCCTCCATGATGACGTTGTCGAGTACATCGAAATGCTGCCGGAGCGATTACGACGGATTAAGACGGTGACGAACCACGAGGATGAGGTTGTTCGTGATGAAGTCCGTGGTGCGGTTGACTGGCAACAGACAGTCCGCCAACGTGGCGCGGTTGGATATGATAATCCATCACTCTTTGTGGTGAACCATCCCGAGGTTGAGTATGATATCCCAGAAAACCGTGTTGTGAAGAAGCTATTGGCGGTGATCGCTGCGCCGCTCACTGACGACATCGAGGCAGTCGATTACGAGTGGCGGGCGATGTGGGATGATCGAGATATCATCGATCTCCAGCAGACGCTCGCGCATAACATCTACTTGGATGCACTCCCATCACCGGATGCAATTTCGCTGTCGAACCGTGAGCTGACGGCGGCCCGTCAATCTCGACATCGACTTTACACTGAAGGCCATCGTCTGTATCGTCTCTATGAGGATCTGCTGAACGAGCGGTTCGGGCGCCAGGCAGTTCGTGACCTGCTTGCAGAAACACTTGTCATACCGACAAAGGATTACAAACTTTTTGAGCTCTTTTGCGTGTTCGGCGTCATCCGTCGGCTGCAAGACCACTACCCCAGGCTTGAACTGCAACCGATCACGCGAGGAATGGATACCATTGCTCGATTGGAAGGAGGCAGCCGTCGACTCGAGATATATTATGATCAGAATGGGCCGCTGACGTTCTTTGAAGCCTATCCCTCGAAGGACGATCTTACCGATCTCGACGTTCCAGAGCCAGTGGTACGGCACGTAGACGCACTCGAAGCCCACGAGCAAGCACTCGATGAGTTCCTATCACGGGATAGCCAGCCGCACTTCTACAGCGGCCGCCCAGATTTCCTTGTACTTATTTATGAGACAGGTCGGCTGGCAGGCGAGACAGGTAGTAATGGTGAGCTGACAGACGTTCTCCTTGGCGAAGTAAAGTACACTCAGACAAAATCAACGTTTGCACAAGGGTTGCGAGAACTCCTCGAATATCGCCACTTCGCCCGTGAGTACGACCACTACCTCTTCGGTGATAACGCAATTGACTGTGATGTATCCTGTCTCCTCTGCACAGACGGTGTCGACACAGACACCTGCTCAAGCGAAGGAATCACCCACATTAATACTACTGAGTTCGTAGAACTTAAGAAGAACTCCCACGGCTAAAGCCATCCTTTTCCGTGTCCTTGTACTTTTCCGGACAGTTTCGTGACAGAGTTGTTGCAGTGGTTGCAGACATACCCGAATTCGTTCTGGTCGTTCCCATCGTCGGAACCGAACAGGAATCCCATCACTTTCTCACCTCCTCTGGGTCAACCCCGCAGTTCTGGCGCATATGGCAGGCGACGACTAAGGAGGAGATCGACAAATGGATGCGCGAGATCAAGAGCAGAAAGAGAACGGAGATCCACTCGATACGATCGGAGTCGCAGAACAACGGGTTGAGACTGGATTATCACGATTCATGGAGGTCTAACAGTATCAGGGGCAAATTCGGTTAATATGGAAGCTTACTCCGAATCATATTGCTTATCTGTCTAGTTGTTTTGTAGCAAGACCTGTTCGCCCCATCCTTGATATTGATGATATATATCGAGTGCCCACGCGACAGCAGCATCCGAACGGTTCATGATCGCTCCTTCGATGCTGCCTTTATCATCGTGAATGCCGACCCACACCTGCTCATCATCTACGAGAGCTAAGCCGAAGGGTGGCTCGCCTTCCAGTCCCCAAAACGTGCAGGGCTCAGTTCCTAAGACAGTCTGCATCTTCTCGGAGTGCTTCGCCCATAAATACTCGAAACATCGTTCACCGAGCACGATGTCAGCAATTATATTCTGTTCGATGATTTGGGTATAGAATAACCGAACACATCGAGAAAACGCCACCGGAGATATCCCCTTGACGTGGGTCCCCGTTCTAACGAGATCCTCAAGATGGTCGATCGGGGCTTCAGGGTTCGATTGGTCAGCTTTCACGACAGTAGCGCCTCGAAAAAGGACTGGCTCCAAGGGGGCATCGGACGGGAGAGATGTAAGGACTGGAAGTGCCTCAGTCAGGGGTTTACATACTTGCGCAATTTGATAAGCGGTGTTTCCGCCTGGCGTGACCTCGTAACCATCGATCTGCTCTTCAACGAGGTGATTCTCTTCCAAGTCTTTGAGCGCACGATTCAGGGTGGAGCGTGACACTCCGAGTGTCTCTTCGAGTTTGCGTTTATCGTGTATCTCGGCACGAAGGTGCTCAAGAAGGTCCGCTCGCCGGGCGAGGAGATGTAACACGTCCGTGAGTTGGGGATCGGTCATATTCAGCTAAGAAATATAAACGCAATTGGTGAATACTTTGTCATAATTATCATTAATGTTGTAGTATGTCCGTATACGCTACGCATTTAATGTATATCATGCGTTGAACGCAGACTGTGCGTGGGACGTAGTAGCTGCGTTAGGCCCAGTAGATGCGCCCAAATCACTTTATACATAGAATTTAGTGGGTAATAAAATGATGTTGTCTTACTCATCTATCAAGTGCGGGTTGAAAACCAATGAAATCGAACAGACGAACCTTCTTGAAGGTCCTCGGAACTGGAATCGGAGGAGTAACGATCGGTACTAGGGCAGTAAATGCGCAGGAACAACCTGATCCAGTAAGGACGCTCGGACCCACAACGGCGGGTCACCCGACACTCGATGACGTTGTTGTTCAATTTCACGACAATAACACCGTCAAAGTCGGCATGGGTGGGACACTCTCCGAACCAACCGATCCTGCTGGCTATACTGTTCGCATTCGTAATTCCGAGAAGGGGAACACTCCCGAACAGGCATCAGCCTCTATTCAGAGGATCCAAAAGTCCGACCTTCCAACACAAGCGAAGTCGAACGACAAAGGTACCACCGACAACGGAGGGGCTCATGGATCGGCGAGACGTAGTAACACGGACAGTGGTATCGGCACGAGGGATCACAGCGGAGGTGACAACGAAAGCGATTATGAAGGTGGGTGCTGGATTCGTTCTGAAGACCCACCAGACCTCAATCTCTGCAAGACCGATCACTGGACTACGTGGACGACCTCCGGTGGTGAGGTCGATTATGTCGAGTGGCGCTACGAATGGACGGCGTGGGAGTACACGATACCGGAATCCGATTGGAACCACCTAGATAGCTATCACGACGGGATTGATTGGTCGGGGAATGACGCGAACTCCCGGGTGGTTGCTGATTACTACAACGATACATGGAGGAACGACGATAATCGGACGTGGGCCTACCACCGCACGAATATCAGCTGCGATCCTGATGGCTCAATGTCGTGGTGGACGGACCACTGGCACGCGGGCGAAGATTCTGGCTTGCTCAGAGTAGACGCTGGCCACTATTCGTACGGGGACGTCTAGCTGTAGCCCGAAGGTTTTTATCTATAGATCGTAAATATTTAATCTAGGATGAACATGGAATACATACGCCACCGATTGATGTCCCGGGTCGTTCTCTTCCTGTTCGGAATATTCCTTGTCACCTCGTTCCTACCGGGAGTTTTCTCGCTCCCAGCGTATCTTGTCGACATCGTTCTGTACGATAGCATCTTCGGGCTTGAGAATGTCGCCTATTTCGGAGCGGAGCTCCTACCGATCTCACAGGCACTTCTCTGGGAGGTCGGCCGAATCGTCACGTACTACCTTGCTGCCGTCGGGATCGTGTGGCTAGTCGATTACCTCCGATTCCAATCGCGCCATAGTGATATCGTCCGGAGCGTAAGTGGGTAGGCCAAACGTGAGAGATGTGTCTTCCGATTTTCCATATTTAGTGAAGAAGTACGTTCAATATATTATTGAAAATAATATCGGTAGCATGTATATACTCGACGTCCCTGATAGATGCTTTCATCTCATAAATCAATGGTGAGCATCTCTCTGAACGCTGGAGCCATACCTGCTTGCTCGGTGGAATACTGGAATCATCTTGCAGTTCCACTGTACAAGAACTCTCTTGGTTTCTATGTTGTAGTACACGAAAGTTTTATATTTTACCAATCATATGGCTATATATGAAGCTTTCCACAAAGGCCCTCCTCGTTGGACTTGCAGTCCTTGCCGTTTCACATCTTCTCGCAATTACAACTGAGTCTCAACTGGCCGCACAACTCTCATGGCTTCTCATCTTCGCGGTGATCATTTTAGCAGTAGTTGCACTCGTATCCCGCTATTCTACCGTCTTTGATCGGAACGAAACGCGCCTGTGAGCGTCCGACCCTCGAGCGAGTCTTCTCCAGCTGTCTCGCTGATGTGATTTTCGTCAGTGCGTAGTCGGGCTGGACCGCCTCGACGAACGCTCGATGTGACCATTGGGCTTCGATCAGCGGGATTGCGCCGCTTGGGTGTGGTTTGGCCATAGTATACTGTGGCTCTCCTCCCACTAAGACTTTATTGTATATATTATTGTGCTGCGTCAATCGTTGAGAGAGGGTTAGAGAGCGTCTATCAGCTTTCGAGTCGTTAATATGGGTTGGGCGGTGGTTTGTGCCCGGTGGCCCACGACAGAATGGTCGTTTCAGAGCCTCTCTGCACCTTTCACGTCGACCCGCGGCAGTAGCGTCCGGTGGTGGACGGTGATGCCATCCACCGCTGGAGAGGGGGTTCTCATCCCCTGCGCTCAGCGTGGCGTAGAGTGTCTGTACCCCTTGATTTCCCTCACCGGTCACCCTCCGAGCGTCTCGCCGCCCGCTGGAGCCCCTCGCCCACCGACCGAGCAGCGCTGCCGATCGGGGGGTTGCGCTGCCGATCGGCGTCTGGCGACCGGGTGTGGCGCTTGGCGGACAGTCGGCCAGCCATCGTGTGGTGATACTCGGTGATTGCAGCCGGCCTGGGTGCCGGGTGCCGTCGATACAGCGGTCTCCGGGTATTCGGTTGCCAGTGTGAGTGCCCACCAGTGGTTATCAGTTGTGGTGTGGCCGGTGGCTTGCGCTCGGCCTGACAGTCGGGCATTCGGTAGTGGGTGGACAGTCAGGTGATGGAATCACCGGGCGGAGACGGGATTGGACGCCAGCAGACAGTCCCACGTTCGTTGTGGCGGACAGTCGGGCTGGTCGCGCAACTGCTCGTAGAGAGCACGGTCGGCGGTGCTGCTCGGGCGCCACATCGTCACCGTCCTGGTTGGTGATGGTTGCCGGACGCACCCCCCACTATTGCACATAGTGGCTCCCCGGTTCGGGCTGGTCGTCGGCAGCGTCCTCGAGGAGATCGTCTCTGTCGCTCCGGCCGGCACCCCCACCGGAGTGACGCAGTTGGGCACCCATGCTGTGTTGCGGTTTTTCTCATGAAAGTCGGTGTGTTACAACCGTGGGCACCCGTGGCCAGTTGTCGCTCGTGTGGCACCCGCGCAGTGGTGCGGTTTACAGCGGAACTCCGGTGTGTTGCACGTGGCCGGCACCCGGTCAGTCGTCGGTCTCCGGAAACGCGGTGGTGCACTCGGTGGGGCACCCACCACTGTCGCAGCTGTCCGGCTGTCCGGTCGTCACGGGGCCTACCTGCCACGGCCTGTTGGCACGGTCCCATCGCTACAGTGCGGTTTTCGGCTTTCGTCGCCGGTGACGGGCTGTCCGGTGATGGACGCTCGTCGGTTCCAGCGCTGTCGGCGCTCAGCCGGACTGTCGGTGCTGGCAACACCACCTCGCTCTCGGCACTGTCGCTGCCTGGCTGACTGTCCAACGTCGTCGGTACCGGAGCTGCACAGCGTCGCTTGCACGGGTGACTGTCAGTCAGTCGTCGTCTATCGGACTGTCGGAGCTTTCGCTCATCGTAGCTGTCCACCAGCTGCACCACGTCGGACTGTCGTGCCTGTCGTCGCCCTCTCGGACTGTCCATCAGTTGCAACACCGTGGACTGTCTGTATCGTCGCTCACAGCAGTTCATCACAATTGTGATAGCTTGGGGTGCCACAGTGGCTGCACCAGCCCTGTCTGTCGGGGTCGCGCACACACGCGCGTGAAGTGCCGGCTTTCGCTACCCTCAGATTTTAGACTGTTTCTCGGACTCCCTGGGTAATCTGTAGTACTTGGCGGGTGGGGGTGCCCATGGTAGTCCATCGGGAGAGAGAACAACGCTATATCAACCGCTATTATTATTAGATTACAGGCTTAATATCCCCTCATGAGCAGTGCTCAGAAGACTGAGGGAAATAGGGGGGTAGACCTCACCTTCGAGGAGATGGTTGATCGGCTTGGGGACCAGCGCCGGGATATCCTCGGCGTGCTTAAGCAATCTGATGAATCGCGGCTGAACACCTCGGATCTGCGGATGGGCGCAGATGTTCCTTCGGGAAGCATGACCCACCACATGGAGACCCTCCAGCGCTGGGGGCTCGTCGAGGAGGTTGGTCGGGTCCACGTCGGCCGTGGCTCTCGCGCTATCGTCTGGGGACTGACTCAGGACGGGGAGGAGTTCATTGAGGAAGGCGGGCTGGACTCCGGGCGGCGGGTCGCCCGGGCTGACGACCTCGATGAGTTGCAGGAGGACGTGATCACCCTCAATCAGCGTGTGGATGGGATGGAAGCAGACGTAAAAACCGTCAGAAGCCAGGTGATGCAGATTGCAGTGCATACAGGAACGTTCGGGGAGGACAAAGCACGGGAAATAATGGGTGAAGAATGGTTCCAAGACGTGTTCGGGGATGACGCCTAGAACATCCCTTCGATACTGCCGCTGAGCCCGTCGGCTGGCGGGTTGTCTTCTGCGGTATTGGCTGCGGACTGTTCAGTGGTGTCATCGAGGATTTCCGGGAGCGGCACATTCACGCTGGCGTCACGATACAGTTCGAGATCAAACGGCGTGAGCGGCTCTTTCTCACCGGCTTCATCTCGATCCGGTTCCGGCACCACCACGATATCGTACTCGATGCTGTCCCGGTCGTCAAATTCGTGTTCGGGGATGACGGGCGGCTTGATCGTCCGCTCGCCTCCAGCTGGGTACTTTCCTGCGTCCTCGAAGATCTCCACTGGCGTGCTGAACCGGGCGTGGACGGTGCCGTTGGTGTCCTCAAGTCGGTATTCGTTGTCCGTCTCGTCATGCACCCAGACGTTCTCCGCAGCTCCTGGGCGCGTCATCGTCTCCCCGTCGATCGAGAGGGAACTCGTCCCTGTGTAGAACCGTCGTTCGGAGTCCTCCGGATGAGACGTTCGGCAACAGAACGGTTCGCGCTCCAGCGTGTTGTGCACACGCTCAGCCACCGCTTCGCGGGCGATGAACAGACAGCGATGTTCCTTGTGGTGTGCCTGAACGAGATTCTCGATCGTCTGAGAGGGTTGTGTCGCACCAGTCGAGTGCTCGGACTCGATGTAGAGGTCCTTTGTCCCTGCCAGTCGGTCGAGGAGCCGGTGTTGATCGCGATAGCCGTTCACCCGCTCGGCAATTGCGCCGGGATCGTCGACATCGTCGAGCTCGAGCACGTCGTCGAGGCGCGCGAGGGCGTCGGGCATCGCCTCGCCGGTCTGGGCGGGGATCTCGTAGACGAATCCAAGCTGTGTCATCGGGACGTACGCATCGGCCATCTGCTCCCAGTGTTCATCTGCGCCGTCGTTCTCGCTCGTCCCGACGTTCATGAACCCGGTGTCGTCTGCGCGCACCTCGCGGTCGTCCTGGTCGTTCTTGTGATGGGCAAGATACGCATCGGGGATCTGTTGGAACACCTCTCGCCACACCTTCCCGGTGTCCGTAATCGATTCGCCGCCGGGGAGGTAGTCCTGGAGCCGCTCAAGGAGGGTCTCGACAGCGACGAACCCACCAGGAGTTCCGTTCCGGATCGATGCATCGTAGATCGCCTTCAACGCTTGATTTCGGCAGTGATCGGTGGTCATGTCGAGCTCGTCCGGAACATGTTCGGTGTCCTCACCGTCTCTCTCGCCAAGGAAGAAGTGCGATTCAGCTTTGACTTCGCCTGCTGTCTTCGGTGCACCACCATAGCGCTCGACAGCCTCGCGTTTCATCGTCTTGATCTCCGCATCAGTCATCCCACCGGCACCGCCCAACCGTTCACGGACCTCTCGAACCGGTTCGAAGGCGTCGACCCGGTAGGAGGATGTGCTCTCGTTCGAGCGCGTATCCGTGTTCATCAGGAAGGTGTAGCGCGGCAGATCCAGATCTTCGACGCCGATGTCCTCGGAGTGTTGGTCCGCGATGAAGCGTGCGTCTTTCCCCTCCGTACGGAACGAAATCGTCGTGTCGATCTGGGCTTGCGTCGCCTCTCGGAGCGATTTCGGCAGCTGATAGCTCGGCGATTGGTACAGCAGACAGAAGCGTACACCATAGCCGCCGAACTCGCTTAACATCTGCCCGACGTTGCTGTGGGACGAGATTGCCTTGTCCGCCTCGTCCCAAATCACGTGGAACGGTTCGCGGTTCGCCCCGGACTTGTGAGCCATCTTCTTCGCATGGGCGAAGCGTCGCACCACTGGATTGATCGCAAACGCGCGCTCGGTATCGCCCAGCGCTGGATCGATCCGGAGCACACACCACTTGCCCTCGTCGACGAGGTCCTGAATCCGGACGGTCGGCTCCCGAGCGGCCAGCCAGTCCCGCAAATTCCCGTTGTGGATGATCTCGTCCATCCGCCGGGCGATCGGCTCGAGGTCCGAATCATCTTTCTCTTCGGCAAACCGGCGAGCCGTATCGTCGATGAAGTGGATCCGTTCGTCCGACATCCATTGGGCGAACTCGTCCATGTTCTCCGGCCGTGAGCATGCGGCCGCGAGATCGATCGGCGTGCAGACTCGCCCGGATTTCGCCATCCCACGGACGAGCGTGCGAGTGATCCCGCGCATAAGCGGGTACAGTTTGCTATCTCCGCCGGCTTGGGCAAACGCCGCACAGAAATCGTCTGCGAGCGATTCCGTGTAGGAGCGGTACTCGGTCGTGCCGGGCTCGAGCTCTTGGGGCACTTCGAGGAGATTGAATCGGACGCGTTGGTCGAACGCGCTGCCGGTATCGATAAAGCAAAAATCCTCTCGGTCGCGGTCGGTGGGCCACTCGCTGATGAACGCCTCGTCGTCGTCCTCTTTCCCGAGCGCAATGACCAACCCGCCATGATCACGGCCCATGGCTTGGGAGGCGTGATTCGTGCCGAACGTCGTCTTGCCCATGCGAGTCCGGCCGGTCACCTGCATGTGGGCGTTCAGAAACTCCGGAAACACTCCCGCCTCGGTGCCGTGTTTCGACCCAAACCCGTAGTAGTAGGGATCGCCCGGCCCGGTGTGGTCGAGCATCGTGACTTGCTTGTCAGCCTGACTCGCGGCGTCCATCCCCGCTGCCTCGAAATCGAACCGTGGCGTTCCCGGTGGCACCCCGTCGCCGAGTTTCGCCTGTGACCAATCCACGCTCGGGGTGGCGATCTCGTCGGCTTTCGGGGGGTGGGCCAGTGGAGCCAGTTCGTCGATCGTGAGGAGCACGTCCTGATCGGTCCACCGACGACGTGCCATATCGTCGATAACGGATGCCACCCGCCCTCGTGAGACCGGCTCGGCTGTGAGCGTCTGTGCGGGCTCGCCGGTATCGAGCACCTGTTGCCGTTCGAACTGTTGTTCGAGCGTCTCACAGATGGACTGGCAGTGGGTACTGGCAGCATGCGCCGTTGCCCCGATCGTGAGCACCCGGAGCGTGACGTTGTATCCGCGTTTGCCGGCCTGCTCTTCGAGCGCCGTGGCGATGGCCGTTTGCTGGTCGCTGGGCTCCTCGACCCGAGGATTGCGCCAGCCGACAGCGCGTCCCTTCCGGAGTGAGTCCGCCATATCGGTGATTGATGTCCCGCTCCTCAGCAGCCCCCCGTCGCCAGCATCCCTCGTCCATCCGGTCGGTTCAGGGCGACACACTGCTTGGACAACCACCTGACTCTCGCCCGCGGTGACCTCTCCGAGGAGATCGCCGTAGGGATCGTGGGCGAAGCCAGCCGCTCGATCCTGCAACGGGTAGAAATAGTGGGTGTCGAGAGAGAGCGTCGCCGCCGCGACGTGATCGCCGCTCTCGATTGCCGGGAAGCGGTTGGCCTCCACGGTGTGGACCAACGACTCGGGATAGCAGTGCTCCAGTTTCGTCGTGAGTGTGTCCGTCGCCTGTGCAGTGGGGGTGTGGAAGTGGAAAGTCACTGTCTCGCCCTCATACCACAGCTCGAAGGCGATCGGGTCGCTCACGTTCTTGTGTCGGAGCCCGCTCGTCTCCGGCGTGTGCAGCCCCTTCCACAGTCGAGCGGCAGCATCGAGCCCCTCGTTATCAGCGTAGGGCTTGATCTGGAGGAGTGTCCCAGGGGTATCAGCAGCCGAGGGTGTGATAGCCTCGCTAACCTGCGTGGGGGGGTACCTCTCGCCACTGGTGAACAGGCCCATCAGCGTTCACCTCCGTCAGTCGTGAGACCTTTATTCCGCGTCCAATTCTGTTCAATATAGTTGCCGTATGGGCCGTGGTCCTCTCTGTCGTAACTGAAGATCGAGGACTCAGCGTCTGTGACCGTAATCCGGGCGCGCATCTTCCCTTCGCTCTCCGGATGATCGATCAGACACTCCGAGAAATCCTTTGCCGACTCGTCTACCCTCGTCGTATCTTCACGGAGGAACGCGATTTCCTCGCGGTTGAGGTCAAAGTGCTCCAACGCCTCTTTGTCGTCCGTTGGGAAGAACTCCGTAATCTGTGCTTGATCGCGGATCACGGATTTCTGTTGCTGTTCATCGTCGTCTTCGGCAGCTTTGAAATCCCCGGGGTGCTGGGAGACGAACCAGAGCCCTGCCTCGTTGTGTCGCCAGTGCCGCGACCGCTCTTCGAGCCAGTTGAGGATACGCGGCGATTTGAGGAGATAGTGCGCCTCATCGATCACGAACATCGTCTTTCCGGCTGTGTTTTTGACGGCTTCGTGGACCTCTCCGAGGGCCACCGACAGCATGGTCGTCCGGTCATCCATCTCTCCGATTCCTTCGATTTGCTGCAAGTCGAGGTAGGTGATCTCACCCGGTTCCACGGTGGCGTCGCTCTCACCGGTCAGAAAGCCATATTCACCATCTGACGAGAAGCTTTTCAGTCGATGCAAGAGCGCTCCAACGTTATCTTTGATTTCTGTCTCTACAGATTGGTAGCGAGCGTGTGCGCTTGGGTCATCCGCGATCCCTGCCACAGCCTCCCGGACATCGGCCATCGTCGGGGAGTTCTCGGGGGTGTGGGTAGTGGGATCGTCCGGATCAAGCCCGGCCTCGATCATCGCTTTGTCCACCCCGTCGCGGATGAGCGGTCGGTAGCGATCGCGGGCGGCGTCGGTCTCGCAGATCAGATCGAGGATCAACTCCGTCACAAACCGTTGCTTGGCACGGAACGGATCAAGCCCCGCCGCCTCGACTGAGTCGTGATCGAGCGGCTTCATTTGGAGCGGGTTCAGTGTCGAGTGCCCGCCGATGGTGATCCGATTCCCGTTCAACAAGCCGGTGACTCCCGCAAAATCGCCTTTGTTATCGACGAAGACGAGCGTGCGATCATCCGGATCGGAGAGATACCATCTGACGGCCTGTTTCATCGTCGCCCACGTTTTGCCCGACCCAGTCACGCCGAGCGTCAGCCGGTGCGCCGGCGGGGTTTCGAACGGATCGATCGCGATAAGCTGCCCGTTCGTGGTGTTGCGCCCGATTTCGACACCCATCTCATGCTGGATAGTTGTCGCACACGGCGGGAACGTCGCCGCAATCGCGCCCGTTCCACACAATCGCTTGCGCGAGCGGGTCGACATCTCCGCGTACGCGTTCGTGCCGGTCGGAGCAGCCGACCGAAACAGTTCAGCCTGGCGGGTCGCATCGGTCACTGGCTTCACACTCGCGCCAGACAGCACCTCTTCGACCTCGTCACAGGCATCTTCGAGCGCTTTTCGCTTGCCCAGTTCAACCGAGAGCTCGTCGTCGTCATACCCACGCTCGGCCATCGCCTCGACCTCCTGGATCGCCCGCCGATCGCCCGCACGAACCGTGATGTAGGTCGAGCAGTGCCACGCCTGCACGTCGGTGTGATGGAGCAGGAGATAGAGCTGTACGTAGGCGTCCATCTCGTCTTCGAGCACCCGCGCATCGAGCGGGTTGGCGTCATCCTTGCGCTCGGTCACCGCCGAATCAATCGAGCCAGCCATCTGTTGGATCTCCTCCTTTGCTGTCTCGGTATCACGCGACTCAAACCGGTGGCGGATCGACATATCAATCCCGCGCATCGTGTGCAACGCCTTCAAAAACTTGGCCTTCGGACGAACCGGCCAATCACCGACGTAATACGTCCGGCAGAACTGATCGCCAGCCACAACCATGTCATCCTCCGGACGCACGTCCCACCGGCTCGCGGCCAGCAATTCCTGGATTTGCTCGTTGTGGCGCTGTGAGCGCGACGAACGCGAACCGCCACCACCACGAAGCCCGCCGATAATCGCCCCGAGACCGGCCATCACGCGCCGGCTATCCGATTCGAGCGGTGGTGCATCATCGTCGGCCTGTGAGCGCCCGACATCACCACTGTCCGCGACGGAGACCGGCCCATCGGTGAGTCCCTCGAAATCGAATGGGTGACGGGTGCCTGCCCAATGGCGGGCGACAACGCGAGCATGTCGTGGTGCAGTGACCGGTGTAGCCGTCACGCCCGCTGATGCGAACGCCTCACGGAGCGCCTGCAGACGACGCTCGGCTTCGATCTGCTGTTGGTGGCGAATCTCATTGCCATCCACATGCGCCGTCTCCGGCGCATCAATCTCGGCTGGCCCCACCTGCACGACGAGATAATCCTCCCAGTCGGTCGATTTCGCATTCTCTCCATCCTGTGGTTCGAAATCGATGATTGATTTGAGATAGCCAACCACGTCACGGAAGCACTCCCGGTCGTAGCGGTCGGACAACCAGACACGTTTGTATTTCTCCGTCG
The DNA here is from genome assembly GCA_025041175.1 of Halobacteriales archaeon YIM A00010. Classification (GTDB taxonomy): domain Archaea; phylum Halobacteriota; class Halobacteria; order Halobacteriales; family Haloarculaceae; genus Halocatena. Next base: position 8,561 of record JAKCFJ010000007.1, on the reverse strand, counting down.
CATCCGCCGCATCCGGCGACGTGCTCATCGAGTAGGTGGAAAAATCGATGTCCGACAGTTGTTGCGAGCCGTCGATCCCACGCCGGAGTGAGCTAATCATCGTCTGTGCCTCCTCGGTGGTCTGATAGTCTGTGTTGCGACCAGGCAGCCGCGAGAATCGGACAACTCGCCCGTCGCTCATCTCGACCGAGCCATCGTCGAGGATCCGCTCGACACCATGAATGCCAGCCGCGCCTGCGCGATCGAGGGGCAATGACCAAGAGCGGAGCGCCATCGAAACCCGCCCGCGCATCCGATCGATCCCCGAGGTGTGCGCGGGCGTTGTCCAGATGAGATACGTGCCGATGACGAGCAAGAGCACGCCAACACCGACCAGCAGCGCTCCGAGCGTGGTCAGGCCGAAGGATGCGGTAAACGCCCCGACCACGACGAACGTGCCACCAGGAAGCAAATAGGCAAGCCTGTCGGCGCGCATCCCTCGTATTCGCATCCCAGTATCCGTGTCCGGGACAATGAGTTGTGATGGCGGTACGTCGTCGGTGATCTGTGCGTCGGTGTCAGTATTCGGTGTTTTCATCATCGTTCGTAATTTCAATTGTATTATCTTCGACTCGTTGTACAAATGGGTTGCTTGTGTTATGGCCGATCCCACCACGACCGATAGCGGTCGGTGTTTCCGTCTCGGGACTCCGAAACATCATCATCGGGACCTTCCGACTCCGGGCCGGGAGATCCGTCCATGGTCATGTCCTGTTGTTTGCGCCACTCCACCGAGGAATGACGCGGGATCAATTCGCGTTGAATCCAGCCGTTCCACCATCGATCGCCGCCGATGGAGTCGTTCCACCATCGACCGTCGTCGTCCGTGAAATCACCAACCTCCATTTGGGGGTCGGTCGACCGCCACTCGTTGACCCGCTCTCGACCGGACTCGACGTGGGTGTGGACCTGTCCGACCCGATCTGCGGACTTCTCGATAGCCTGCCCAACCTGGCGCTCGGATAGGGCGAGCGCCCCCGGGAGCATCATCACGCGGTCAGCATACCGGAGGAGCACGATCGGCATGGCGACGAAGACGAGGATCACGCCCGCGATGAATACGATCGGGCGGAGCCACCACGACTCGATCGCCCCGACCGTGTACATGAGGAGAAAGCCAAACACGGCCTGGAGCAGCTTCGCCGTCACGGCGACCGTGAACACTGCCGTCACCGACCGCCCGAGCACCTGCGCGAAATCGTGATCGAGCGCTCGCAGCGGCCACGCAACTGGCCAGAATACGAACCCAACCAGGATGATCGCTCGCAGGAGGACCGTCGAGAGCACACCAACAGCCACCACGAGCGGCTGGACCCACGTCAGCAAGCCGAGAATCACCCCGCCGGCGGCTGTTGCGCCGAGTTCTGTGAGCAGCAACTCCGGGGTGGGAGCCATCGCACCGGCCAGTTGATCGGAGAGGTGCAACATGAACGGGAGCGCCGTCCAGGTCGCGGCGACCATCGCAGCTGGACGTCCAACCCGCTTGAGTTCCCGCCGTCGAACAGCCTCATCCGACGCCGCCGTCGCACGCGCGATGAGCAGCAGAACGAGCAACCCAGCCACGCCCATGCTCACGCGAGAGAGCGCCATCACATCCGGCCACACCCCATTCCGAGGGGCCACCCACGTGCCGAAAGCGAGCGGCTGGCCAGGCGCTGGCACGCCGAAGACGAGCGTCAGCAGGTCCTTCAGCAGGCGGGGAATGCCCCAGACACCGACGATGTAGGCGGTGACGCCACCGGTCGCGAGCGTTCCGAGCACGAGCCGCCGACGGATTCGACCGTCGAACAGCCAGCCAAGCGCGCCGAGCACACTGCGCAACGCACTGCCCACCAGCGAGAGCACAACTTTCTCGCGGTCCCACATGCCCATTGTACGTCACCTAGAACCCGAGAGTAACGCACTGGAACAGGGGGATGCCGATAAACGCCAGAAGTCGCTCGGCGCTCAACAAGAGGACTGCCGCGCCAAACGACCACCCCGCTCCCTTGACGCGCTCTTTGCCCTCTGTCTGCTCACTCGGATCGGACGAGCCGAATTTCGAGCCGCCCGTCACGGCCCGGTAGATCCCGATGCCACCTAAAATGAACACACCAGCCGCCCACCCAGCGGCAAGCAACTCCCCGCCTTGGCTGCCACAGATCCCCTGGCGGAGCATGTCTATGCCCGTTTGGGCCGCCACTGGCTGGACGATGAGCAGCAGGGCCACCGCTCCCGACAGCAGCCGAGAGGTAACTCGACGGTCGGCCATCATCGCGCACCTCCGGGCAGGGGCTGGGTCCGCCCACCGCTAATCCCCAGGAGACTCCCACCAACAACGAGCATGAGTCCGCCGATCACCAGCACATCGAAGGCTGGCGACTCGGGCGCATGACTCGCGAACGCGAGCGCACCGAATCCAATACCGTACAGCAACTCACGCACGGCCGCCTGCGTGAACGGGTGGAGATCGTGGTTATGCATCCGCGCTCACCTCCGCAGCCAATGGATCGCCATCCTCGAGCACGGTGAGACAGCCCGGACAGACCGCTCCAAGGCCATCGACCGCGAGGGCCACCTCGAACGAGCGCTGGCACCGAGGGCACGTCCCCCGGCGATACGCACTCACAACGCTCGGGATGGTGATCGGCTCAGTACTCATCGACACTCACCTCTGCCTGCTTGAGATCGTCGATAAGCCGTCTCACTGTCGCCGACCGCCCAACGTCTGGGAACCGATCGGCGTAGGCTTTCACTTCGCGGGCAACCCGCGCTCGATTCCGGGCGGGAACGTCGCTCACAGACGCCTCACCGGCAACGATGCGGCGCGTCCACGTGGACAGCGACGATGGGGCCGCACCAGATGGGCGAGACGCCCGTTTTCGTACGCCTCGATCACTGTCGATGGCTGCCTGTGCCATACCATACGTAGGAGTTACACTAGTATTCGACTTAGGGTTACGATAATCACTATTAAAGGTATCGGTAAGATATATCGAAAGGTATTGTGTACACGGGAGCTCACCACCGGCACGACCTCGTCACCACCGCGATCGGGCCGGCGGCCGTCACCTCTCAAAGCCAGGCTGACACATGAAGCCCGGACACCGGAGCCGTCGGCGGCTGGACAGGCAGATAGATCCTAACGGGCCCATAGCCGGGGGTCGTCGACGGAGACCCCCTGGGGGTATTGTGGTGGTGAGCGGCTGATTGATACCAATTGATAGCAAATTTATGCTGCACTCACTCGAACGACGGCGGGATCTCGTACGAGCGCTCGATGAGGGACTCGACGTGCTCCCGGAACGGCTCGGCTGGCCCACCCGATACTATCGCTTGTACTCGATTCCATCGGGAGAGACCCAGGTCTCCTGGCTCGGCTGCATCCATCAGCTGCTGATCAAGGAGCATCGGATGACAGCCTTCTGTGGCCGATGAGACGGCCACCACGTGGATCTCATCGGCAGTGGAAGCATCGACACTCACGACATTGTGTGACTCTGTCACAGGCACTATGATCAACACCTCATGGAAGCCTTTCGTCGGCTCCGCAATCTCCTCCACGGAGTGATCGGAGCAGCGAGCAGCATCGAGGATCCATCCCTCTGGCCACTCCTCGAGCTGGAGCTGTGGATGGTCGACCAATGTGATGGCCTCAGCCAATACTGGCTCCTCAATATTGATCTCCTTCGGGCGATGATGGTAATCGCAGGAGAGTCCTGCTTTGAAACCCACAGCATGAAGGTCCTCAGCTAACTCCTGCCTGATTGGATCGGTCATGTCCGTGTGGACTGTTGGCAGACAAATAAGCAAACTGACTTTCTCGAACCGTCTGTACCAGATCGGTGGAATGGGACGGTCCTCTCATTCCATACGACCACATCGACCATAGATGTGCACCGATCAGCGTGCATCCCGTTCCGGAGCGTAACACGAATAGACACCAGTTGATACAGATGAAGCGACCAAGAGAGACGGGTTCACGGGTTCAGATCCCGCGATTATCCTCCATCATCGAAAGTCCATATACCATATCTCGCTATATGCTTTATAGACCGATCTGTTGAGTGAGAAGTTCGCCGTCGAGTCACAGCACATCGGCTGGATGAGTGACGGCATCCATCACTCGCTCGAAGTCATTTGAGAGATATCAACATTAAAAATAGCATATATAGATAAATCAATACCTCTGAATTTGACGGTTTCAAAGTCTGTACCTTCCAATTTTACCAAAATATCAGAAATGCATAAAAAGGTTTAAACCAATTCGACCGTAAAATGGTAATGCCAACTGAGATCGCGCTCAAATGGGTTATGAGCGCGCTTATCTTCTCATCCTGAGTTCCAACACTGCTAATCCAACCTCAATACAAGCTACGACGAGTGATGCGATTCCTACGATAATTTCTATCGTCATACGTACGTCTCTCCGTCGTACCGAGCTGCAAAACTCAATGCCAACTGAGATCGCGCCCGATACGACATGTTAACCTAAATATGGGGTCACTTATAAAACCCTCGCACGCGCGGGAATATCAGGAGTTGGCATAACGACACGTCTTTCCGTTCGGTCCGGTCGACACAGAACCCGTCACCCCCTTGATTGCGTGTTTGTACAGTTACGTGCAACTCAGCCTAAACTGCCACTCTCAAACGCCAGATTTTGGATGACTCACGAAAACATCCACTAACTGACGCATCTACGTTGCACGAACTCCGACGAAAAGTATGAAAGACCGGGCAACTCGGAGGTCCCATACCGTTCGAGGGAAGAGAGGTATATTTTCAAGAGGATAGAGAGCAAAGAGAGGGTAATGTTTGTTCCATCAACGGTCCGAGACGAGTCGCTCTCGGCGGATCAACGGGACACACTTGGGCGATGGATGCGCCGCCATCATGACCACGAGAGTTTCGAGCCGGCGTTGTTATTCGCTCTCGTTGTGTCGGGGGACAAGCCTGCTACCCATATTACGCCCCGTAGTTGGGCCTTCCCCGGCTCACAATTCGAGACAGACGACCGATTCCTCGACTTCGTCGACGTCCTCGATCTGGAAGCACACACCCTCCGAGAAGGCCAGGGCTGGTACGTCGCCCCTACGCATGCGCGATTTGATCTTCTTCCCTCCTCAGTTCGAGCACCAACCACTGCGGCGTGGCATCGGCGGCTCGGAACGGTGTTCGGATATCCGTCCACTGCGATCAACCACTTCATCGAAACAGAATCCCGTGTCGACTCACGAGCCCGCATCGAAAATGATGATTTCACGCCCGAGGAGATCGCCTATACCAAGCTGGTGTTTTATCGTCACGACGATTCCATCGCGGGATACAAGCGGGCCATAGAGAACGGGAAAACGATGCGCGACCGCTTTGCTGAGCTGGCCGAGCACTGGGAGATCCCAACGCTCGATCAGCTGGCCAAGGAGTATTATCAGCTGGCAGTGGCGGTCTATGCTGGAGAGAAAGACACATTCCCCGGCGAACTCACTGATTTCACAATGATCGCACGGGGCTAGCCGTCAACATGTTCGCCGCAGTGTTGACAGCGGCCCCCGTTCTTCGATGGCGAGAAATCGTTCCAGAACCCGCAGCTGTCGCATTGCACTCGAATCGTATCGTCGCTATCGTATCCCATACCCCAATTCCACAAAGAACAATAAGAAATAAAAACATTGGGCTAGACGATCAGAGCCAGTCCACCTTGTCAAGCTGCTGGCGCTGCATCTCCGCGCTGTACGCGCCGAGGTAATGCTCGCGGAACCTTCCAGTATTCCCAGCCACCTCTAGCAGGCGTCTCAGAAACCCACCTTTCTGAGACGCCTCCATTAGTACTAAGTAACGTACTAACTATAGTACTAACCACCGATGCCAACTACATCCATCTCCAAAGCCGGTGAGCGGCACTACAAAACAACTGTTCCTCTCGATTTTGTCGAAGGGTTCGACCTTGAGGGGAAACGGTTCGAGTGGACCGTCAAATCTGGCAACACCTTCGAGCTGCGAGTGATTGAGGATGACGACTGACACTGCCGTTGGGTATCTCCGACTCTCGCAAGACGGGCATTCAATCGATCGACAACGCCGCGATGTTGAGGCCTATGCGAACACGAACGGGTTCGCCCTGGTGGAGATCTACAACGAAGGCAAGCGAGCGTCTGGCTTCGATGCAGACCGCCCAGAGTATACCGCCCTTCTCGATCACGTCGAAGGTGGAAGCATCGACGTGGTGATCGTTCCGAATCTCTCACGGCTCTCTCGGGATCGGAAAGAACGGTTGCGGCTCCTCCTCGATCTCGACGCCATTGGAGTGCAGCTCCACTCCGTCGAACTCGATCGCGCCGTCGATCTCGATGACGATTGGGCGCTCGTCCAACAGAGCATCCGCGCCACGACCGATGATGTCGAGAAACGCAAGGAGATCGAACGCTCAAAGCGCGCAACCCAGGAGCGCATCACCAACGGCTACGATCACGGACGCCCACCGTTCGGCCTGACCTACGATGAGGACGGCCACTACTGGGTTCCCGATCGGGATAGCGGCGAGTACCAGACCGCACTCACGTGCATCCAACTCCGTGAGGACGGCCGCTCATGGCGTGAGATCGCTACGGAGACTGACGTGAGTAAGGATACCGTGCGGCGGATCCATGATCGACGGGAGCGCTATCTTCTGACACACGAGAAGTGACGACTCGCAGCGGAAGTTTCGCTTCGAGAGACGAAATCCACAGATCGCACGGATTCGGTGAGAAAAAAGTCCTCTACGAACTGCCATCACATTCACCAGCCCACCCAATACTTTTTGCTGATAATTACACTATGAAAATTGTGTAAGTCATGAATTACAACGGATCCCCTGGCGAGGTTCCTACAACAAGCCATATTATACCTATCGGCCAACAAATCTCTCAAGACGTTATTCCCTCAATCGATCATCGCTGTTGGAACGCGTTACCCTGTCTCCCGCCATTTGCAAAAGATAGAGGGAGAACAACGATCCGGAACGCCTGTCGGTCGTTTTTCAATAAGGGGTGGGATCGGGCCTGTGTATATGTATTGGAGTGCCGCCGAAACACCCACCCAGCTAGCACCGCTGCTGAATACCAGATAGACAAGATCCTCCCGTGGGCGAGCGAGGCATCCCGATCGAGGAGACCACTGTATGTTGGATACACGGTCGATCTGCTCAAACGCATCGACGAGCATCTGAACAGCCCCGGAGCAGCTGGTGCACGGTTCACGACGATCTTCCCACCGATTCGGATTCTCGATGTGTCTTGGTATAGTCATCCTCCTCAAGCACGCAAAGCAGAGAGAATCACTGCACAGTTGCTTCGCGAGCGTTTTCCGCGTGACTATGTATATCAACGCTGAGATATCCGCACTGTGCCTACCAGGACCGGAATTCACGCTATCACGACAATCTAGAGGGTGCTCACGCCTCAATCTCCACAGGCACCACCCCAAGCCGATCAGTCGCGTACTCGCTGGTGAGCTGACGCATTCGTGTCACTGTCTAATCGAAACGGGGTCGGTCGAAGCCGGTGGTGCGCGGGCACAAGACCAGGGCAAGTGGCTCGGCGCGGTCCCGGTGGGCTTCGAGCGTGACGACGACGGCTATCTCGACCATCGGCAGCCGGCGGCGTTCGGCGTTGAGTTCGTCTCGCTCGCGGGTGAGTTCCTTCTCCTTTTCGAGGAGTTCGATGCGAGCCGCTCGCCATTCATCTCGTGATACGACCGCCGGAAGGTCGATTTCGGGTTGTGTCATGGTTGTATCTCCTGACGTGGCGGCACTCCACAGCCAGTTGGTTCAGCTGCTCGTCCACTTGGTCCTGGGCTTCCTTCCAGGCGGGATAGGCGCTCTCGACTTTCTCGCGGCCCGCAGCGGTCAGATTCAATCGGCGCACCCTGGCGTCGTCCGACTGTGCGTCGGTCATCCACCCTTCGTCCTCGAGCCGGTTGGCATTCCTCGTGAGCGACGTTCGCTCCAGGCTGAGGATGTCGGCGAGTTCTCCGAGGGGCGTCGATGAGGAGGACCTGTTCGCCGTCGATGACCGCAACGTCAGCGCATGGAATCGGCCGTTGGAAAATAATCCGGTCACACTCCGCACAATACCGGCGGTCTTTCCCCTCAAACCACTGGCTCTCAAGCTTGCTCTCACAGTCCGGGCAATACGTCGCCTGAAAATGTCTTTAACTTTCACTGCTCCTCATTGCGTTCCGTTTGACGATCGTGTTGAAACTCGAAAGCATTTGCTGCTTCCGGTTGTTCTGTTCATACTGCTCATAAAGCCGCTCCAGCACCTGGATCTCCTCTTCCAGTTCCCCAACCCAGTCTTCCTTTGTGTCAATCTGCGCCTGAATTGTCGTTAATTCCTCTTTCAGTTCCCGGACCTCTCAATCAAGCTTCTCACGTTCATCAATCAGGTCAGCAACTTCACCCTCATTCAGCGTCTCCTCCAAATCCTCTATCTGCTGGTTAGTAGCTTCAATACGGTCTTGAAGAGAATCGATTTCACACTGGATATCGTCCAGTAGGAATT
>JAKCFJ010000006.1 GCA_025041175.1 Halobacteriales archaeon YIM A00010 | reverse complement strand
CGGGAACGAGGATGTTCGAGGGCATCGTTACGACTCGCACAAGGTACTTGGAGACAGAGAACGCGAATATCAACAGTGCAACGTTTGCAAAGAACAGAGAAAGGATGATGATGTTCGCTTCGAGCGCGAACTCCTGCATCAACTCCGGCCCTGGTCGCACACCGTGTAGTAGTAGCGCTGCAAGCATGACAGCCGTCGTACCACTCCCTGGAATCCCGAGCGCCAGGGTTGGGACGAGCGATCCAGCCGTCACCGCGCTGTTTGACCCCTCGGACGCGATTACTCCCTTCGGATTCCCTTCCCCGAACGTTTCGGGGTTGCTTGAGAACGTTTTGGCGGTCGCCCAGCTGACGAAGTTGGCGACGGACGACCCTGCCCCGGGCATGGATCCGACACCAACGCCGATAACGATCGCTCGAACGAGGGCGAACGGTTTCGAGAGAACGTATTTGAATCCGGACAGAATATCACTGTAGGTCGTTTTGATGTCGCTTTGGTCGCTGATCGCCTCTTTGTTGATGAGATAGAACAGCTCAGAAATAGCGAAGAGTCCCACGACGATGGGTACGAACGGAACTTCATCGTAGAGCTCAAAGAACCCGAAGTCGAGCCGTCGCTCACCCGTTGTTGGATCGACGGGCATTGCGGCGATCAACAGTCCAGCGAAACCCGAGATCAGCCCCTTTCGGATGCTGTCACCGATCGCTGCTGCGACGGCAGCAAGGCCGAACAAACCCAATACGAAGATTTCACGGTTCGTGAACAGAAACGCGAAGTCACCAATCGGATCCAACAACAAAAGGATAACGAGCGCGGCAACGAACCCACCGATCGAGCTAGCGAGGATCGAGATCCCGAGGGCTTTTGACGCCTCACCCTTCCGTGACATCGGGTACGCATCCAGAACCGTTGCTGTGGCGCCGGCGGTCCCCGGGGTGTTGATCAATACAGCCGGTATGGCACCCCCGTAGTTCGCTCCCACGTAGATCGCCGACAGGAATACCAACGCGATTTCGGGTGTCATTGCGAGCGTAAACGGAAGCGCGATCGCCACCGTGTTCGTCCCCGTGAAACCGGGGATTGCCCCGGCTAACATCCCGAACAGAACACCGATGGCGATGAACATCATGTTCTGGGCCGTCAGCAGTACACCGACCGCTTCGGGAACTTGTTCTAACACCATCGTTCGGTTTCCCCCTGGCGTTTATCGCCGTAGCTCGATACCAACTGGCGACCGATCGTCGTTGTGGTAATTCCTTCGATCATATCCCGAGTGGCCCCTCCGGAGGCTGTAGACCCATTAGCTGAACGAACAGCACGTATATCAGAACAACTATAACGAGAGTACTGATCGTGATCATCTTGATGTCTCTTCGTCCACCGAGTAACATGATAGAAATCATGCTTACGAACGTTGCGATGAAGAATCCGATCACATCGACGAGCAAAAGATAGACACCGCCGACGAAAACCAACCCGACAGAGCGTTGCCATTCCCGGACGCTCGCTTTCACCGATTCGAAGACGGATTCTTCGCTCTTCGAACGGTACAAATCGCGCAGTTCACTCGCACACACCGTCACGGAAACGAAGACAAGCAGCGTTGCGACGAAGTACGGATAGTAGAGGTTTTCCGTTCGTATCCGGCCAAACGTATTCTCCACATACATTATGGAAAACAGTAACGTAGCGATCGGGAAAGCCAATCTGACAATCGTTGTGAACAGGATCGATTTTTCTCGCTGGGATTCCGTTTCCTCATCGATCGGCTGCTCACGGACATCTCCCTCCCCTTCAGTCGATCGGACGGAATGATCTCCTGTTTGACCGTTCTCTGATTGGTTTAATGACATGGATGTGTCTTCAAATCGTTGTCGCCGACGTATGGCGTCCTACTACTGATCATTCATATATCTATTCCTGCACATACTCCTCGAACTTACTATGATATTCCTTATACGCTTCGTATGCGTTTAGCAGGAGTTCTTTCGTCTCGTCAGGGTTCGCCCACGAGAGCTTTCCTTTTTCGCCGACCTCTTGTAGGTCCGAACGGTATTCTTCGTCCTGATGTGCTTCCTTCAGCGCTTGCTGAACGTGTTCGTAGCGGTCGGGATGCTCGTCGGCAACGCTTGCCGACATATAGTAGTACTGCGTTCCGTTGGTTGGCGAGTAGTCGATGTCGATACCGAGCGCCTCGTTGATCGGTGGGGCGTCGTTAGTGAGTTCGGGATCAGGGTTCTCCTCGGCATACACAGCCAAACATCGACTCTCGTTTGCGATGTCAGCGCTATTGTACACGCTGCGTGCAGCCACATCGATCTCTTCTTGCATGAGCGCGGTTTGAGTCGGTCCGCCACCCTCAAACGGAACCAGCGAGAACTCCGCGTCGGTGGACTCCATTAACTGGATCATAGAGAGCATGTTCCGGTTCGTCGGGCCGGACGCACCGACAGTGAGCTCTCCGGGATTCTGTGATGCGTAGTCGACGAGTTCCTCGATCGCTGTAAACCGGTCATCATCCTTGCGCACGCGGATGATCGCCGCTTCCGAAGAGATCGTTCCGAGGGGACGGAGATCATCAAGCGTAAAGTCCGGCCCGTTCCCTTCTGCCTCGTCAATCGCAACCGCTGCTGGTGTCGCTGGGGAAAGCGTACCACCGATCATGGTCCCATCGTCGTTCTGTGAGACCGTCTTCGCGGCGATACGAGTCCCAGCCCCATCTCGATAGTCGATTTTGAGATTCGCTTCCAAATACTCCTCAAAATACGACTGTATCTGCCGAAAATTCGTATCGACGCCACCACCTTCGGAGTACGCGTTGACGAACGTAAGTGACGAGGGGGGGAAGTCACCCCCGCTTCCCCCGAACGTGCCCTCGAGACATCCGGGAACCATCGTCATGCTTACGGCACTACCGCTGGCGATCTTCATGAATGAACGTCTGTCGTGGGTTTCCATGACACGCCAGAAAAATTCTGCTCGTCACGTAAATATTTATCTAATCTGCTAACACACCCATCAATAATCAAAGACTATTGTCATAATATGAATTGAAGATGTCTATGTATTACCGAGTCGCAGGGATTACTCCACGCGGTACTCTTCGAAAATGTCTTCGTCTATCGTTACACCGAGTCCCGGTTCGTTCGGTGGATCAATCCGGCCACCGTCCTGTACGTGGATGGCGTCCTGATTCTCAACGTACGGTCCGGCGATATAGCGGCCAGGATCATCGACATCATCGTCGAGAACCGCGAACTCGATGAGTTCACACTGTCGGCTCGCGGCCGCGACGTGCAGGCTAGCAGCGTAGTTGATGGCCGGTCCGAGAGCGTGGGGGACCAACTCCTTGTTGAACGCTTCGACCAGCGTTGCGACGCGCATCGCGCCGGTTATCCCGCCGACGTAGTCCAGCGACGGCTGATAGATGTCGAGAGCGTTGGCCTTCAAGTGGTCAAGCGCGGGATAGTGTGGTGTATGGGTCTGATAGCCGGAGATGGGGATATCAACCGAGCCGTTGAGTTCCGCCTGTCCCTGAATATCGGTGTGCGCGATCGGTTCTTCGAACCATTCGATTTCGTAATCACTCCCCGTCTTCGCCACAGCACGAGCGTCCGTAATGTTGTACGACGTGTTGGCGTCGATTGCCAATCCGAAATCATCGGGGCTGCCTTCCAGTATCGTCTTGATGCGACGACGATCCTTCTCGACACCGAAACCGGCACCAATTTTCATGGCCTCGAACCCCTTCGCTGAGAGCCAGTCCGCATACTCGGTGAGTTCTTCGGCGGTCTTATCGACGGGGAACGTAGCGTATGCGTTTACTTCGCCAGCCTGCCCACCAAGCAACTGGTACACCGGGAGCCCGGCGTTCTTGCCAACGATATCCCACAACGCTTCATCGATCGCGCTCAACGCGCCGTAGGCGCCTGCACGCTTGACGTGGAGATACAGCTCATGCCAAATATTCCTAACGTTCTGCGGATCCTTACCGATAACGTGGCGGCCCAGCGCTTCGACCGACTCGGCGAGGAAGCGGTTGTTTTCCTCCGAGCGGTAGAAGGACTCGCCCAGGCCAGTGATTCCTTCATCGGTGTGGACTTTCACGACGACGGAACTGATCTCGAGTTCCCGGGCGCCAACCTGTGCAGGGAGCGATGCTGCGTCAACAGCGCTTCCGAGTACTGCCGTCTCGATGCCGGTAATCTTCATCGTGCGAGTAGGGGTATCGTATGACGAATGAAATAACTACCGGTCCCAACAACGGATCCATCCTGGTATCGGCTGTAGTCCTACAGCGCGTGTCGGCTCCAGCCGCCGTCAACGCTGAGGACCTCGCCCGTGATGTAACCGGCCCGCGGAGAGGCGAGATATGCGACGGCGTCTCCAAACTCCGACGGATCACCGGGTCTGTGTAGAGACACCTCATCGATTCGGGTCTGTAGTGCTTCTTCCTCGGAAACACCGCGGTGCTCGGCCCGACGTCGCACTTTGTACTCGATCCGATCAGTCATGATAAACCGGGGAGCAACCACGTTAGCACGCACGTCCGGGGCGTATTCGCGCGATATCGTCTTTGCTAACCCGTACAGTCCGAGCCGAAAAACGTTCGAAATGGCGTGGTTCGTTGGTGGTTCTCGGGCCGAGGCACTCGTCACGATGATTAGTGATCCGATTTTACTTTCCTCAAGGTGGGGAAGCGTCGCCTCAGCCAGCCATCGATTGCTCGTGATGACGCCTCGATATGCATCGTCCCATTGCTTCTCGGTCGCCTCTTCGAACGTTACCGCGGGCGGCCCACCGTGATTGTTGACGTGTACATCCAGGCTGCCGAAGGCGTCGACAGTCTGATCAACCAATCCGTCGATGTCGCTCCGCTCGGTGATATCGCAGCACACTCCCAAAATCCGATCCTCCGCAACGCCAGTCTCGCCCCGGAGCTCCTTGACGGCCGCGTTGACGTTCTCTTTTGATCGAGAACAGATGGTCACGTTTGCCCCTTCCTTGAGAAACTGTCGTGCACAGGCGAATCCGATACCACTACTCGACGCCGCGATAAGTGCCGTTCGGTCCGCTAGTTGGAGATCCATCGCTGGTTCACCAAACGACCCTCTCAGTCTAAATGCTTTCTAACGCATCGGGCTGAAGACGAACGGGGAAGAAGAGCGGCATCCGGAGCCGTAATAAGTGGCTCAGCGTATCGTTACACAATGGGTCTCCAACCGTCTCGGATCCGTCGTGCGTTCGGAGAATACGACCTCGTTGTGTTCGTCTCATTACTATGGTTTATGGTGCAGTTCCTGCGCTTTGTGTTTCCGCCACTGTTCGGAACGTTCCAAGTGAACTACGATGTGTCGAATGCACAGACCGGTATTTTATTTACTGCGCTGATGCTTGCGTATTCGTCGGTGCAGGTGCCTGCGGGGCTGTTGGGAGACAGGAGGGGGGAGCCAGCGGTCATCGTCGGTGGGGCGGTCCTGTTCACTACCGCAGCGCTGGTCGTCGCGGCAAGCCCGGCGTATACGATACTCCTCGGAGGGGCAGTCCTGCTCGGTCTCGGAACGGGTCCGCACAAAACGGTCACGATTCCGTTGCTCTCGCGCCGCTACTCGGACAACCATGGCCTCGCTCTCGGTGTCATGGACACAATCGGCCAACTGGGCGGAACCGTTGCTCCGCTCGCCGTTGTGGCGATCACGACTGTTCTGTTTTGGCAAGCCGTCTTCATCCTCGGAGCAGGGGTTTCTGCGCTGCTCTGCTGGCTGTTTTACGCCCGAGTGAAACGGGATCCGAAGCTAACGACCAACGATCCGATCGAAAATCGTTCGAACGAAGAAAACAACAGCAGCGATGCCACAGGGGACCGACGACAAGGGTACTGGACGATCCTCCGGAATAGATCGCTCCTTGGATTCATGGTGGTTACAGTGACGTTTACGTTCGCTTGGAATGGCGTCTCCGCGTTTTTCCCCCTTTTCTTAGCAAGTGAAAAGGGGCTGTCGAGCGATCTCTCCGGCGTGCTGTACAGTGTTCTGTTCATCGCCAGTGTGAGCCAGACTATCACTGGCGGGATCAGCGATCGGATTGATCGTCTTTCCGTCGGATTCTCGTTGTTCGTGCTGGCGTTCTGTGCAATGGGGTTGATTCTGGTCGTCGACTCACTGCCGCTATTGTTCGTCCTGACGGCTGCTGCTGGCGTCGGATTCCATGGCTTTCGACCCGTTCGAGACTCCTACCTGATGGAAATCATTCCGACAGAAGTTGGCAGCGGAACACTCGGGATCATCCGTACGTGCATGACCGGCATCGGAGCGCTAGCCCCCGCTGTCGTCGGAATTCTTTCCGACGCGATCGACTTCGTCGCGGCCTTTTCCGTCATCATCGGCCTACTGGCCTTCGGTAGTGCGGTGCTTCTCGTTCTCCGGTAGATAATATCACATATAATATAAGGAAATATATGTCTTTGAGAGCGGAGCGGGTGGTCTTCCTACCACAGCATTCAATACGCACGCCCGCAATCGTTCGTTATGAACGAAACACCGTCCGTGCGGGATGTGAAATCCGTCCGACGCATGTTCCAGCTGGTGGAGACGCTCATAGAACGCGACGGAGCGCAGGTAGTAGAACTCGCGGAGGAACTCGACCTAGCGAAAAGCACCGTACACCAGCACCTCTCCACGCTCCGTAAGGACGGCTATTTAGTGAAAGAAGATGGTGAGTATCAGGTTGGACTGCGTTTCCTATCGATCGGTGAGTACGCGCAAAAGCGCCAAGAGGAGTATCATCTCGCCAAACCGATGGTCGAAAAGATAACGGAGAAAACAGACGAACGGGCTCAATTTTTCGTCGAGGAACACGGTCGGGCGATCTACCTCTACACCCAATCGGGAGAGCAGGGAGTGAAAGCGGATCGTCAGATCGGAGAGCGTCGTTACCTCCATTCGAGCGCAGGAGGGAAGGCCATCCTCGCACACATGGATCGGGATCGCATTGAGACAGTGCTCGATCGCTGGGGGCTGCCGGCTGAGACCGAGCACACCATTACCAGTCGTGACCGACTGTTCGAGGAAGTAGCAGCCGTTCGAGAACGCGGATTCAGCATTAATAAAGAAGAATCGATCCCAGGGCTGTGGGCGATCGGTGTGCCGGTAGTTGCGAACGGGGACGTCGTGGGGGCGTTCAGCGTTTCTGGCCCCCGTCACCGCATGGAAAACGATTGGTTTCACCAAGAACTTCCGGATCTACTCCTCGGGACGGCAAACGAGCTCCAGATCAAAATCGAATACTCTTGAGATCGACGCCGGACACCACAGCCGTGATTGTGCGAAATATGAATCACTCAGTCTTCCCGGCGCCGCAAACTGTTCGTTAATAACGAATACCTCTTCGAGTAGCGCTCCCCATCCCCCGATCGAAGGCGTGGAGGCGTTTCCAACGGCCGGTCTTGGGGCGATACTCGGATCTCGTATCCACCGCCACGAGCGAGAGAATTACAATCGTACGTTTGTAACGCCCTCTGTTCCCACGCCAGACAGCGTTACGGGACACGCTCGTAACTTCCGTTACGAAGCGATCAATTCCCGGAAACGAGTCGCAGTAGAGGCTGTAGACCTTTAGTTCGTTAATAACGAATCAAAAACGGATCGGAAGGCCTGATCGATCCCAAGTCCACACTGCGAACCCCGCATAACGAGCAATATGTTGCCCGCTAGCGTTGGTTTCACCGCTGCTGTTTCAACACTCCTCAATCCAAACATTGATACAAGCAGGATCAGAAAGTCCAATACATGGGTGAAACGAGCGATATATCAGGGTACGTAGCGTCGATTGGATACGAAGAGGTTCCGGAAGAGACGAAAGTCCACGCGAAAACCGCGATCCGGGACTACATCGGCGTCGCCCTGTACGGTTCGCGTCACGAAGTCGGAACGAGCATCTACGACTACCTCGACGCTCACGGCGGTGATGGAGGTGCAACCGTCATCCACCGAGGTAAAAAGAGTGCTCCGGCAGCCGCGCTGGCAAACGGGGCTTTCGGGCACGCCATTGACTACGACGACACGTTTGAATCGATCGTTATCCATCCAACATCGCCGGTGTTTGCCGCTGCGCTGGCCGCCGTCGAAGAGGCAGACGCCACCACGAAGGAACTACTGACCGCCTACGTCGTCGGCTGTGAGGTTGCGTTCCGCGTTGGACACAGCACCTACCCCGAACACTACCAGAAAGGGTGGCACAGCACCGGAACAGCCGGGTCGTTCGGCGCCGCCGCCGCGTCCGCCTCCGCTCTCGGTCTATCAGAAGACGAGATCGCTCATGCGTTCGGTATCGTCGCCTCTTCATCCTCATCGCTGAAAAAGAATTTTGGAACGATGACGAAGCCGCTCCACGCCGGGCACGCAGCACAGATGGGTGTGAGGGCAGCGCTTCTCGCACAAAGCGGATTTACTGCCGATCCGGATATCTTCGAGGACGATATCGGATACAGTCAGGTAATGACCATCGACGGCGCGTACAATCCGAAACATCTGACCGAAGATCTATACGAGGAATGGAACGTGCTCGATATCGGCTTCAAGCCGTATCCCTCCGGTGTCATTACGCACGCCGCCATGGATGCGATGCGGGCGCTCGTCCGTGACAACGACCTTGATCCGTCCGAGGTTGAATCGGTCGTCGTCACGCTTGATGAGGCCGCTTCCGAGATGCTCCATCACGAGCAGCCACAGAACGCACTCCAAGCGAAATTCTCCATTGAGTTCTGCTTGGCCGCGATTCTGCGCGAGAAGCGGGCTGGGATCCACGAGTTCTCCGACAAGTACATTTTAGAACCGGAAACGCAAGACGCTATCGGTAAGGTCTCTCGATCGTTCGAACCGAACCTGTTCGGCGATGAGTTTGCGGGGTACGGGGCAATCGTCCGTCTGATGACGACTGACGGCGAAGAACTCCGCGAAGCGGTCAGATACGCCCCTGGCAGCCCGAACAATCCACTCGACAAGGATCGTCTCCGTCAAAAGTTCTTCGAGTGTGCCGAGGCACAGATCCCCCAGAAAGAGGCCGAAGAACTGGAGCACCTAATCATGAATCTGGAGGAACGCGACCTCAAGACGTTCACCATGTATCTGCAGTAGAAATCATGATACACTACGGGATGCTCGACACGAACCATCGCTAGTCTGTGCATTTACCCCTCGTCAAACAAGGGGGGATCAACTCCTATAGTCATCGTGATACTGAGCAGATCTATGAGATCTCCGAAATAAATACCGTTAAAGGTGGTTGCGTATCCAACACGGTGTGTATCGCTCGGTCCGTGCGGAGTGACGTCGGTACCCGGGAGTACCAAACCTAGCATCTTTCTCGCGTCCTCTCGGTCGGACACACTTCATCTACCAAGAAAAGCCGTGTTCGGTGTGAATCAACTCGCACTCACAAAACGGCGACTCACGCCGGGCATGATCCGCGTTCCACAGGGGAGATGCGACAGTTCGTGCGCAGGACGCTGCTCGTTTCTGGCGTTTGTCGGCGTCTGTCCCTACCGAGGAAGTAGCCAGGACAAGACCCCGCTTTCGAGGATCACCCCCACCCCTCGTACGAGTAGATATTTCTACTGTTGTTCTGTGCATGGAACGACGATGGAGAATATGTCGACAGAACATACAGTATACTCATTTCGTATGATCCGGCCGCCGCGTGAGTAGCTTCCGTCTCAATCGCAACGTTCTATCGTCACAGCAATGCGTGACCATGGTGTAACCAGTGAAGTCTGCGACGTGTTCGCCTCCGAAGTAGATTCTGTGGATAATCGGTTGTGGTTCAGTCCACCCATTCCGGCCACGAAACTCATTCGAGAAGACGATCGTATTCGTCGATCTCTCCGTTAACGATCATGGCTCATTGGGTGACGCACAGGTCAGCCGCGTGCGAGCTCGGACGCCACGCGGTCCGTCCCCCGTCACGGCGGTAGCAGTGCTGTATGGGGCGTCCCTGCACACTGCAATATGTTGTGGGCTGCACAACCGAACGCTCAGCTCCCAGTGCGCATCTCCCTCTCAGAACAGGTGGCGCAGCCTCATTGCTCTCGGGCCGAGCGGGCGGCACGAATCTCGACCCTATCACGGGGTTTATCCGGATAATTCGGACAGACGCGCACCGCGTCGAAGCCGGTCGGCGCGAAACCCGCATGTACTGCTCGCTCATGAGGCCACCGCAGTTCAGGCACTCAGGCATATCCGACAGACTGTCAACTAACGTGATAGAGCTACGGTATGAATCCAGTGAGAGCGAGTCCGTATACATCCGGTCCCACTGTGGGGCAGTACGTTCCATTGTCACGCCATGGCGACGGCCAAGTCGCCGTCACCGCTCGTCTCGCGGGGTCGGAGCGGCCACAGGCGCCCATCGCTTCTTCCATGCTTCGGGCCCCCGTGTCCGCCACCGCGGCCGACATCGTGCCCACAAGTCTGTGGGGTGACATACTGTGGTTCCGGTGCCGAAACGGCTGTCCTGTGGGAGGGGGGTGATTCCAGCGGACAGTCGGGACTAGGTCGGGTCACGCGGCGCTCAGCTGGGCTGGCACGGTCCAGACGCCACCAACCTCCTCACGGGACAATCTGCGTTAGAAGTAAGTACCCATACGGAGGAGGCCGTCGCGCGAGACCGGCGGGCCATGTCCTGGAATTCCTGCTCGGGGAGCGCTGCTGGACGGCGTGGGGGTCCCGGAGCAACGGACTGGCAGAGCTCTGCGGAGAACTGACGGATGCGACCGAGCGGGTGAATCACGACCGCAGTCAGGTATTCCCACTGCGCCATCTGTGAACATGCACCACTTTATTTTACAGTTGTATGAGTGTAATTAATCGAATAGTGGTATCACACATCATGACTCACGACGTGGACCGCAGAACAATCGACAGATGGGCCGTAGCGTTCGGTGATCTAGCTCTTTCAGCGCTACCCGACGATCGGCAGCGTCTCGTCTACCTCGGTCAGCTTCTCATAACCGTCCTCCGTGACCTGGATCTCGTCCTCGATCAGGAAACCACCGTGTCCGAGCTCATTATACGGCGGTTCGACGCACATGACCATCTCCTCTGCAACCGTCCAGGCGTTGGAGACGATCGTCGGCGGGTCGTAGATCTCGACGCCGATCCCGTAGCTGAGGTGGAAAGGCTCGAAGCCGGAAAGCGCCTTCACGCCCGCCGAGCGGCCCGCCTCGATGCCTGCTGGTTCTTCCTCATGCCCGGTCATCGCTCATGGAAGCGGATACGGCGATTACCTCTTGCGAGGTGGGCCTCAATCATGAAGCTTGCGCCGACGAAGCATGCCATGATGAGCAACAGCGGGAACATCAACGTAGCCCGGACCGAAAATACGTCGATAGGTATCCGTGCCGACGCCGAGAATCGCTCGACGAGGTATAGGACGAAAATCGACGTTGCAGTCACTAAGCACACACGTGAGATTAGTTTGAGGGTGTGCATGAGCGGTAATAGTATCGATCAGAACAAAAACTATTGATGATTCGGCCCTCAAGCGATGGGTGATGGGCGAGGGTTCGAGCAGGGAAGAACCAGCATTTTGCGGTTGCGTGGCAGAGACTGCTGCTAATCGTGTGCTCGAAGCGTGCAATACCACCAGCTCGAACTCGTCGGGACATCGAACATAACGTCGGTGTGGCGGTCGAGCGAGTATACCGCTTGGCAACAGCCATCATCTACCCGATCGCCTGTTGACCATCGAGGCGATAGAGTGCCTCGAATTGCGTGGTGGAGGTAGATGTTATCGTTGGAACCGCCGTTCGCGGTGATTTCATCATCGAAGAAGCGATCGCCCTGGTTGGCAGCACTCCTGGCCAACCCAAGGTACCGCGGGAGATCGAAGAACGTGATACTGACATCCCCTGTTCCGTCGTCCTGAATCCCTAACTTCGGCCAGAGAATTCATGAAAGCGTCGAGAGATCAGAACATCATCGAACTCAACGTTCAACACGCCGATCCTCAGTCTGAGTTCTCGGGTAGCCTCAATTGATTTCGTGCGTAATATACCCAGTCTAAATGCATTCACGGGTGGTATATTCGAACAGATTGCGGGCGTTACCATATGAGCGTTGAATCAGTCAACTGCCCACGCTCCACCGTTACAAGAGTACTATTGTAATGAAGATCGGCTGCCTATCCGCAGTCGCAACAGCCGGGGGGTACGGACGCCGACGAAAGCCGAACAAGCGTCGTTCCCGACTTCAGGTAGTGGACGACGAAGTTGTGTGGGAATGCCGTGACCGAGAACCACAAGTCCTAGAGTACACCGTCGCTGCGACAGAGGCGTCCGATCGACGCGACATCCCTTTACAAACCCATGATCGTAATGGTTGCAATCGGTGACGCGCTTTCTGACGTCATCTCTCAGTATAGTCGTACTGGTCGAGGCCATGCGATGCGTGCGTTCGTATTCCTTTACAACAGTATGTTTGTAACGATACGATCAAGAGCGGCGATCAGGAGAACTCCATGATGAATTCCAGTTCGTCGTATCGAGCATCGTTCCGGTCAATTCTTCGGTAAGCCGGTCGCCCTTGAAGCGGCGCGCCGGAGCCTAGAGTTTCGCCTCTGATTTTTCGAGATGGAAAGTTTAGACCGTCAGTCTATCTCTCGTATCATATCGTGGTACAACAGATCGATGCCGCTGTTGTTCGTTTGTTTGCTCTCGGAAACTGCTAGGCTCGGATATGCTATCCATCCACACGAGGTAGAAGCCACATATATTGTGTTATTTAGAAATAAAGACAACGTATACCCTAATATATTAATTATTATATAAAAAGTTCAAATCTGAAAACGTTTCCGAGCAGCAAACGAGGGTAAAACCACGAGCACAACTCCAGATATACGATATTAACATTCATGAAGGTCTGCTAGCGTTTCTCACTGGACACGATTTCTTGTATTGTTTCCTGACCGGAAATCCTATTTGGTCTGAACTCAAGGATAGAATATGGACATGGAGGAACGGAAAGATGAGTACTCAAGCGGAGATACCCCGACAATAAAGTCCGTCGAGACTTCATTTGCCATCATCGACGCGTTGCAAAGCATCGGTCCGGCGACGGTGACGGAGATCTCGACTAACGTTGGTATGTCGAAGGGTGGGGTCTACAAACACCTGAAGACCCTCAAGCAGGACCGGTTCGTCGTGCAGGATGGGAAACAGTACCGGCTGGGCTTCCGGTATCTCGATATTGGCGGACACCTCCGGAATGAACACCCTGGATCGGGACTGATCAAAGTGAAGATGCAAGAACTCGCCGCAGCGACCGGCGAGACAAGTATCTACACTGTGCTCGAGGACGACCGCACGACAACATTATTCCGGGAGACGGGAGATCGTGGGATTTCAACGCGAACGCGCATCGGCGACCGGCGCTACCCACACATCACCTCCGCAGGCAAGTGTCTCTTGGCTCAGCGAACCCGGGAGGAAGTTGAGACACTCTTCGAGAACCAATCCCTGCCCCAGGTAACCAACAACACCATTACCGACATGGACACCCTTTGCGACGAGCTGGCGACAGTTCGGGAACGGGGCTACGCTTACAACATCGGTGAGAGTGTCGAGGGACTCAGGGCTATCGCAGCACCAGTCATGCCCGACGGGAGACCTCTCGGGGCATGTTCGGTTACTGGTCCTCATCACCGCTTGAAGGGAGATCCTGTGGACGAAGAAATCAAGTCCACCCTCCTTAGCTTCGTCAACGAACTCGAACACAACATCGCTCGCTCGCGGTTGCTTTGACCTCCGTCCACAAGCGAATACCACCGCTGTTCAACTGTCGGGTCCTGTTGTTACGCACGGCAGCAGCGATAGCTGTCTGACTGGTCATAGCTTGCGGCCCACACCCACGTCGTGTTCCGGCGTAAAGTACGAAAGAAATATTATAGAGTGCGAGTGAAGTAGTAATGTGCTTGGAAAGATAGATCATATCGAGATTGAAGCGAGCGACGCCGAAGAGATGGCTGAGTTTTTCAAGAAACTCGGCTACCAGGAACTGCGCCAGACAGAACATCACGGCAAATCCTACGAACTCGAACCCGTTGACGGTGACGGCCCGATCTTCGAGATTCACACCGTCGAGGACGAGGAAGTTCCCGGAATCAACCACATTGCGTTCGGGGTCGACGATACCGAGGCCGCTGCCGAGGACCTCCGTGAGGCGGGCGTCGAGAGAGTCGTGGATCCCTACTACGTCGATAAGACAGGCCGAACCATCTGTAACTTCCGGGATCCCGACGGCCGGCGGTTTCAGGCCGTCTCCGACGACGATTAGGTGCCAGTGAGGCTGTCATCAGAAACAGTCCATCCTCGTGTCTTCATACCAGCGGCTTCTGTAGACACGTCTATCA
The DNA here is from genome assembly GCA_025041175.1 of Halobacteriales archaeon YIM A00010. Lineage (GTDB taxonomy): Archaea > Halobacteriota > Halobacteria > Halobacteriales > Haloarculaceae > Halocatena. Next base: position 204,922 of record JAKCFJ010000006.1, on the reverse strand, counting down.
CCTTTCCCCATGTCGTCCGGATCAGCTTTCAGACATGGTTGGTACACACGCACCCTATTTTGGTCTACACTCTGTACTGGTCGTATTCCTGAGCTAAGAATTCCTCTTGTTCTCTCTTTCGTAGAAAGCTCAGTCTGAGTGTGAGCGATCACAAGAAGCCAGCGTCTCACGAATCGACGTAGCCCATGCGAAGCCGTGATTTCTATGACACTCTGTCGCAAACAATGTATTGATGTCTGGTGAGTCTCTCGAAACCGACCCGATAGTCGACAGCCTTCATTCAATCGAAACCACCATTGATCTGGACGACCGAGCCAATGACGAGTATCGTCGCTTCTAGATCTGAGGCTACGAGGCAGTCAGTTCTGAATTTCCTACCTCCTCCGAATTGGTTGACTCCGATGCGCTTAATTCCCTGTTCTCCAGACCGGATAATAATGGATCGCGGAGCCTCAGGGACACGTTCTCCTATGCCGATTTTACTGCCATCGTCACTGAGCCGGGTCGTCCCGACATGATAGATCTCGGCTCGTGCTATTTCTGTGGATCGACCGAATTCGAGTGTCTCATCCTAACACTCTCTCCTTTTTCGTCCGAATAGCATCATCGTCCTTCTCCAGAATCTATATTATATCGCAGCCCAGTTGTACAGATAGACCAATGGAGCAGCATAACCCACTACGGGAGAGTATCGAGCAAGGGAACACCGTCTTCGGGGCACGTTCGACGATGTTCTCCCCAACCGTCATCGAGATCTACGGCGAACTGGGCCTTGATTTCGTCTGGCTTGACTTCGAACACGCAGGGCCGAGCCCCTACGACAGTGCGCTTTTCGAAGATCTGACGCGAGCAGCGGAGGTCGGTGGAACGGAACTATTCGTCCGGTTGCCGTCTGTCAATCCACCACTCATCAGGAAAATTCTCGACGCTGGCGTGAGGAACATTTTGATTCCACGCGTCGATAGCGCATCGGAGGTTCGGGAGGCTGTGAAAGCGACCCGTTTCCGTTACGATGGGAAACCTGGCGAACGCGGAAAAGCCAGTGGTCGCGCCAGTAACTGGGGTCATGCAGAAGAGTACATTCAAACCGAGGATGAACAAGTTTGCCTCGGGGTGATGATCGAAAAGACGACGGCAGTAGATGATCTTGATGCGATCCTCTCTGTCCCGGAACTCGGTTTCATATTCATCGGCCAGTCAGACCTCTCCGTTCAGATGGGACACCCGAATGATAAGAACCATCCCAACGTTCACCGGCAGATGGAGTCAATTCGCGGCCAGAGCCTCGAAGCCGGCGTCCCCGTCGGTTGCGTTGCCCACGACCCAAAAACCGCTCAGGACGCAGTAGACGACGGGTATCAGATCCTCCGCATCGGCGGGGAGTTGGAGGCGGCGCAGGAGACGCTCAAACGACGACTTGACCAGCTGTAGAGTTCGCTACGAGCCACCGTCCAGTCGGCAGAGCGCAAATTCAGGCCGCGGTATCCACTTTCTTCCGATCAGTGTGAGACTGGTTTGATTGGTGAATCTATGATCAGGGTTAAATACGCAGATACTGTCATTACCATCATGGGTCGTACCATAGCAGAGAAGATACTATCCAGAGCATCGGGATCACCGAACGTGGTCCCCGGGGACCACGTGTTCGCGGATGTGGATCTCCACCGGACGTCTCCGGCCCGTGTCCTTCCGATCTTCGAGGAAGAAGGGATTGAGGAGGTGTGGGACCCGTCGAAGATCGTAGTGGTCAACGACCATGGGTCTCAGGAGTCTATTGACGAGGCCAACGAGAAATCGCAAGCACGCCAGTTCGTCGAGGAGCAGGTGATCGAACACTTCTATGACGTCGGTCACGGGATCGGCCACGAGGTGTTGCCAGAGAATGGGCACGTCCGTCCGGGAGAATTGATCGTGGCCGCGGACTCTCACTCTGTAACCTATGGAGCGTTCGGAGCCGCTGGAACTGGCGTCGGAAAGACTGATATCGCCTACATCTCAGCGACGGGGCAGGCCTGGCTCCGCGTACCGGAGACCATTCGGTTCCATGTCACTGGCGAATTTCCCGAGTACACCTCCGCAAAGGATCTGGTGCTCTACATCGCCGGAGAGTACGGAACCGACGTTGCCCGGTACAAGGCGATTGAGTACACGGGGCCCGCCATCGAATCGCTGCCGCTAGACGAACGCATGGTCCTGTCGAACATGGCGATCGAACTAGGCGGCAAGTTCGGATTTACGCCCGTCGACTCAATGGTCACCGATTACGTTGATGAGCGGACCGACAAACCATACGAACCAGTGAGGGCTGACGATGACGTCGACTACGAGGCGACCTACCATTTCGACGCGTCTGAGCTCCATCCAAAAGTTTCCAAACCCCACCGAGTCGGAAATGTCGTCGACGTCGATGAGGTCACCAACGTGGAGCTGGATCAGGTGTTCATCGGGACCTGTACGCACGGGAAGTACGAAGATCTATCCCGGGCCGCGGCCGTCCTCGACGGGAAGGAAGTCGCACCAGGTACCCGACTCATCATCACCCCGGCCACACGCGAAGTATTCACGCGCGCCGCCCGGGAGGGACTGATCGAGATATTCAACGAGGCAGGTGCGACCGTGACGAACGCCACCTGCGGTGCGTGTATCGGGTTCGCTTCGGGCGTGCTTGGCGAGGAGGAGGTATGCCTCGCGGCGCAAAACCGGAACTTCAAGGGGAGAATGGGAAGCGAAACGTCGGAGATCTACCTGTCGAGCCCGGAAACCGCTGCGGCATCGGCGATCACGGGCCGTATCACGCCACCGGGGGCGGTCTGATGATGCGTGGAACGGCATACGTCTTCGGCGACGAGATTAACACAGACATCATCACTCCACGGGGGAGCGATTACGTCGGTGCAGACCTCACCGACATCCTGATGAGTCCCGTACGACCGAACTTCGCCGCGGAAGTCGATGAGGGCGACATCATCGTGGCCGGCGAGCACTTCGGTTCAGGAAGCAGCCGTGAAACTGCACCTAGAGCCATTCAGGAAGCCGGCATCAGTGCGGTGGTCGCCGAATCCTTCGCACGAATATACTACCGGAATTCCGTCAACATTGGACTCCCAGCCCTAACCTGCCCCGGCGTGACCGAGCACGTTTCGGAGGAGGACGAAATAGAGATCGGCCTCGGTAACGGTGTCATCCAGAACCATACTACCGGTCGAGATGTCGAATTCGAACCGCTGGACGACGTCGTCCAGTCAATCTACGACGCCGGCGGACTCTTCAAGTACTACCACGCGACAAAGTGAGGAGTCGTTCTACGGAACGGCTCCTGTGGCAGGATTCTATCCCCGTTCGATTCCAACTCTTCACGTGTAGACGCCGAGTTCAGGAAATACGGTGAACATCGTCGGAAAGGGAGGTGGAAAAAAGAACATTCGCTCAGTCAAATCGCAGTCCTTACGCGGCGATCGTCAAGTCACTCTTCTCCGCGCCATCACTCAGATATAGTTTGATTTTGTCCCGTGCGACAACGATGTCTACCTCATCACCTTCCTCGTAGAGCTTGTCGTTCTGGGAGAGAATGGTCACCGATACTCCCTGAATGTCGACCAAATATTCGACCATCTCCTGTGTCAGGCCGGTTCGTTCGATGGTGCCATTGAATTCCAGTCTGTCAACTCCGGCGTTGGCGGCAGTTTCGGGAGTTTTGATGAGAGCATGTTGCGGACGGAATGCCACGAAGACTTCATCTCTCTCGGAGAAACGCTTGTCCGAAGAGGCCTTGATCGACCCGAGGGGAGAGTCGACGACGATCGGTGAATTAGCAGCCTCCACCGTTCCTGAAATCATGTTACATCGCCCCATGAAGTTCATCGTAAACAGTTTCTCGGGATCCGAAAGAACCGCACTGGGAGTGCCCTCTTCGACGATGTTCCCATCGTTCATCAGTGCGATCTTGTCGGAGAGGTAGAGAGCCTCGTCCTGCGAGTGGGTGACGTAGAGGACGGTAATGTCCAGTTCGTTGGCGAGAGCCTTGATCTCGTTGCGCATCTCGCGCCGGAGTTTTGCGTCCAGGTTGGACAGCGGTTCGTCGAGCAAGAGGAGTTCGGGGTCGGTGATCAGCGCTCGGGCCAGGGCCACGCGTTGTTGCTGTCCGCCGCTCAGATTCGAGGCTAGGTCATCGGCGTGGACCTCCAATCCGATCGTTTCGACCATGTCCGCGACCTGCTGTTTTCGCTCCTGTTTTGTCCCGATATTTTGCTCGTCCAGAGGGAAGCGGATATTCTCCGCAACGGTCATGTGGGGCCACACCGCGTAGGACTGGAACACCATCCCGATGTCACGTTTGTTCGACGGAGTATGCACGCCGTCGCCCGGTGATGAAACCAGCTTGTCGTTGATATACATTTCACCGCCATCGGGTTCTTCGAGGCCTGCAATGCACCGCAACGTCGTCGTTTTCCCGCATCCGGACGGGCCAAGTAGCGTCTTAAACTCACCTTTCTTTAGTTCTATACTGAGACCTGCCGCGGCAACTTCATCGTCGTAGCTCTTTTCGAGGTTTGTAACCCTCAATTGTGACATGAACGAGAGGTGCAGTTACATGAGCATAAATCCTTCTGTTCTGTGATCCGCTAGCACACATATGCTGCTTTCGGGGACGTGCACATGAGCGATTGCATCCGACAGGAGCTCCAACGCGGCCAATTTCAACCGCAGTGGAGCAGTGACGGCCGATCAGAACGTTGTGAGAACGCTTTTCTCGGTGGAGACTACGATACAGCTTGGTGTCTCTAGCTGCTCCTCTCAGGTGCGTAACCATCATCACACTGTGAAAGTAGCAACCACAGGAAGTACTTAAGGGTATATAATTACAGACCGAATTGAGATCAATAATCCGGAATATTTATTTAGTATCTGAGTCAGTTAGGAGATGAGTATGCGCAAGACCAGACGGAAATTCGTCAAAGCAGTGGGTGCTATCGGTATCAGTGGCGGAATTGCTGGCTGTATTGGCGACCTAGGTGGACAATCCACCAACGGCGGATCAAGTACTGAGATTGATATGTCGAACCACTCTCCGGAGGAGTGGCGAAAAGAAGTTTCGGAGCGGGCCGCCGAGGAACTCCAGGACGGGTCGCTCACATACGCTGCGACGCGCGTGTCGGACCCGTACCGGGAAGCCTTCATCAACAGAGATTTCTCCGGGCCCTACGAACCGCTGACCGACAAGATTTCCGTGGTGACGGGGTCAGCCCAGGATCACCGGACGAAGTACTCCCGAATGATGGCGGCCGGCAACACCAGTATGGATGTTCTGGACGTTCGGATGGATGTCGTCGTCGCCAATGACGTCCCCATTGGAGACATCTCGAACCTCCCCTCGTATAAGGCCTTGAGCCCCAAATTGAAGCGAGGCGGCTGGGAGGGTTCGCGAAGTGTCTGGTCGTTCGGGACGCTGTACAACCCGAACCTCATCGACGCACCGAAATCCTGGGAGGACGTCATGGCGCTAGAGGGCAACCAGATCATCGCCGACTTCACGCCGAGTCCGTGGGTCATCGGGGCGGCGCTGGAGACCGTGGGCGAAGACTACCTCCAGAAGATCGGTAACAAGGACATTCGCCTTGAGTCGTCGGGTCGAAGCGCCGGGCAACTGGCCGCGGAGGGCCAAGTGGCCCTCAACTTCCTTGGTGCGTCGACGAACGCCTACTGGGCGCAAAGGAACGGTCTCTCTCTGGAGTTGGCTCCGAGTCCGGAGCTGCATTTCTTCGCGTCGAAGCCCATCTCCCTCAGTGCAAATCCGGAAAAGCCGTGGGCGGCCAAACTGTGTCTCGATTTTATCCTGAACCAGGAGCACACCGATGTGCAGGCGCCGCGCGGTGGGACGATGTCGCTCGACCTCGAGACGTCGACCCCGCCGGACTACTCCGATCACTTCGACGGGACGACCTGGACCTACCAGGACTTCGATCTCTCCGTCTCAGAACTTGCGTCGAAATACCGCGAACTGATGAACGCACCGACCGCGTAATACTTTTACCAGCTCACTCATACTATCTTGGCACGACATATGATACACAAAGACGAATTCAAAGAGAAGCTAGAAGCACTGAATCCCGCAAGATACAAAGCGAAACTCGAAGAGCTAACGCCAGTTAGATATGCGCTCTACAGCGTCACTCTCCTGTCACTCGTTCTGCTCATCGGCATTCCCGTGGTGTTCTTCATGTGGGGGTCGATCTGGTCCGAACCACCAGGCATGGGCGGTCACTTCACGCTAGCTGGCTATGAGAGTCTCTTCAACGATGCCGTCTACCAGACGTTCCTCAACACTATCATCGTCGCAGTAACGAGTACTGCCGTGGCGATGGTACTGGGTATCGGTGCGCTCGTCGTCGCGACGAAAACAAATATCTTCGGCGGGCGACTCATCGCTTACATTCTCATCATCCAGTACCTCATCCCGTCGTATATCCTCGCGGTCGGATGGGACATCTACCTGGGTTCGAATAGCTTCGTGAACGAGGCACTAACAATTTTACCATTCATCAGCGTACCTCCCTTCGATATTTACACCGTCTGGGGGATTGCTATCGTCAACGGTTCTAACTACGCGGGGTTGGTGTATCTTCTGACTAGCGGGGCGCTGACGTCGGGGTCCGCCCACTTCGAGGAAGCGGCCAAGATATCCGGGGCGTCTAACTTCGACATCTTACGAAAGATCAGTCTCCGCCTTATCATGCCGTCGTTGCTAATCGCATTCATCATCGTCTTGATCCGAACCGCTTCGCTGTTCGGTGTTCCACTCATCCTGGGCATCCCGGGTGACGTGTACGTCGTCGCCACGCACATGTTCGTCGCAGTGAACTCTTTCCCCCCGAACTTTGCGTTCGCGTCAGCGATCGGCATGGTCATCTTGGGCACGTCGTTCCTCGGCCTGTACCTGCAGCGAAGGGTCGTCGGCGAACGACAGAAGTATGCAACCATTTCAGGCAAGGGTCACCAACAGCACCTGGTGTTTAACCTCGGAAGCAAGCGCTACGCTCTCGGGATCGCCACGTTAGCAGTATTGATCCTCATCTACCTCATTCCGTTTATCGCGATTGTCGCGCTAAGCTTCCAGAGAGGGTTCTCCGGGTTGAACTTCTTCGACGCAACGTGGACGCTCGAAAACTACACGGAACTCTTCTTCGGAAGCCAGGCCCAGACCTTCTATACCTCCTTCGGTAATTCGATCGTGATCGGCTTAGTCGGTGCATTGGTCGCAATGATCCTCTCAAGCTTGGCGTCGTACTTCATCACGAAGTCCGACACGCGAATCTCCGGGTTCATCGACTTCCTCACGCTCGCGCCCGCCGCACTCCCGAGCATCGTGACAGGGACGGCGTTCCTCTGGATTTACCTCTCCCACGCGTCCGGTCTCTACGGTACCCTCTCGTCGATCGTGGTCGCACTCATCGCCCAGTTCCTCGTCTACGGAGCGCGGGCGACGAACGCCTCGTTCACGGCCATCGACGATTCACTGGAGGAAGCCGCTGAAATGTCAGGAGCAAGCTTCTTTTCGACTCTTCGGAAGATCTACGCACCCCTGATCATGCCGGGGTTCATGGCGGGATACGTGCTCCTCTTCGTTGACTTCATCAAGGTGTTGACCATCCCGCTGCTTCTGGCAGGGAAGAACAACCAGGTTCTCTCCTCAATGCTGTGGCAGGCTGGGGTCAACAACGATATTCAACTCGGTGCCGCCATCGCAGTCGTGATGATCGTCACCATCGGTCTGATTTACGCCGTGATCGAGATGTTCACGGATCTCGATGTGACACAGATCTAGACATCTACATCACTCTCTCAGATCCCTTCCGCGGCACACAGCCACGACGACTCTACGTCCAGTCTTCCGCGTAGTGAGTAGCACGTTCCGACGCAAGTGCCGTGGATCGAAGCTGGAACGTACTCAGTCTGTGTAGCATACGACAACAATACTATGGGAGACTCGCAGATGAGAACGGACTAACGACTACCCACTTCTTCAGACGTCAAACTCGGTCTGGTACTCGATCATCGATACCCGGTCTTCGCGGAGTGGCCAGAAGGCGAGTAGCACCGCGGTCTCACCCTCGACAGCGCGCGACGTGTGCGGGATTCCAGGGGGGACGGCAAATGAATCGTACGGCTCTAGGCACACACGTTCGTCATCGACGATGAAGTCCAGCCGACCCTCAACGAGCATGTTTATTTGCTCGAAGGGATGGGTATGCGGATCCCCGTCTTCTTTCTCGGGGCCAATGTTCGAGAGGCCGATCATCTGGTCTACTCCGCGGAAGAGCACCTGTGAGAACCCTGGCTCTTGACGGCCCGGTTCGACGGACTGGAGATTGTGGACTGTTGGGATCGCCGATTCGTCGTACTCGCGTGCCATGTGAACACGGTCGGGAGAGGTGTATAAAAGAATAACGTTCATCAAACGGGAACGGATGGTCGATCGCCACAGTGATTTCCATACACGAACCGTAAGCGTCTGTGGAACCACCGTGAGATCAATCGTTTCCCGAATCGATAGCTTGATAACAATACTGTCCCGATATTCGAGCCAACTCAGTCAATGACGTACAAATCTGACGGCCGTGAGCGGTTATTCAGTGGACACACTGGTTTGATGTTCCTGTTCCTTACCATCATTCTCGTCGCCTTGGCAATTGCACAGCGATTGCTCCCACCACTGCTTCCCGCGATCATTGACGATCTCGCGCTAACGCCGTTCACCGCGGGCATCGCGCTCACGATGTTCCGTCTCGCGCGGTCGATAATGCAGTATCCCAGTGGTCGGTTCGCCGACCAGATTGGCCGGACGCCGATACTACTACTGAGCGTGAGTCTCGCGTCGGTTGGAGTGGCAATCCTAGCCATTTCGTGGACGTTCCTCGGGTTCCTCGCAGGGGTCACGATCTTCGGTATCGGTCGGGGTTTCTACACACCCGCGGCTAGGGCACTCCTCTCAGATATATTTCATGAGAAGCGTGGGCGGGCGTTCGGACTGAACATGATCGGCTCGGACATCTCGGGAATCATTGCCTCAGGTCTGGCGGTCTGGATTGTAGCTGTGGTCACCTGGAGGAGCGCGTTTTTCCCTCTAGTTCTGGTCCTGCTTCCACTCCCGTTCCTGTTACACTGGCTGAGCCGAGAGAGTTACGCGGTCACGTGGCCCGATCTCGGTCTGCGGGCGACGGGGACGAGAATTTTCGGGCGGCAGTCGATGCGATTGCTACTCGTTGTGTACTCATTTTACGTGTTCTCACTCAGCGGACTGACTAGCTTTCTCCCGACGTTTCTCGCTGAAGTCCACGACTTTTCGTTCGCACTAGCCAGCTTTTCCTTCGCGATCATCTTCACGGTTGGAATCTTCTCGCGACCAGTTAGTGGCTTCGTTAGCGATAACGTCTCTCGACCGTTAATCGCCGGCGTGTGCTTTTTCATCGCCGCCGCTGGTATCGGTGCCCTCACCTACGGTCCTATTCAACCGGTCATTATCGGCGGCGTCGTGCTGTTTGCGATCGGGCAGAAGGGTGCACCGCCTGCCCTACAAGCGTACATGATGGATCGGTTCCCCGATGAGAGCATGGGTGGTGACCTCGGTGCGATGCGAGGCGTATACATGACGATCGGGAGTTTCGGGCCGGGATACACGGGCTACGTCGCGAACGAGTTCGGATTCCTCCTGGCGTTTTCGTCTCTCATCGTCTTCCTGTCGCTCGGTGGCCTCATCCTCCTATGGCTCACCGCTGCTCGGTGAACGACCGTACGCGTCGATTTACCAACTGCCGGACGCTAACTAAAGTCGTCGTCTCGTGCGGCACGAGCAAGTAAATGACTTCCCGAGGGTGCAGAGGATCCAGAAACAGGGTTAAGTGAAGTCGATCCCAGTCAGCGCAGTCAGATCAGTTCCTAACGTCTTGCTGGAACCAGGAGAGCGGGATTTCGATGCCCAGCCCGCGTTCCTTCGCTCGTTCGTAAACCAGGTTCCCGACGGCGGCGAACTGGATGCCGATGTGCATGTTGTCGTAGAGGATACACTCGTCCTCGTTCCGTCGTGCAGCGCCAGGATCGGAGACCGCATCGGCCAGGAGTTCGTAGTCGGTACTTTCGGTCCGACCCGGGAAGAAATCGTGGAACGCTCGCTCGTCGGACTCGCTGCCAATGATGTAGTAATGGCTCGGGTGATTGTGGTTCGTGACAATGCGATCGACGCTCTCATACACCGCATCGGTCAATTCCGTCGATGCAGCATTAGTCAGGAAGGTACCGGGTGAGAGCCACTCCTCGAAGTAGACGGGCGTTCGCGCGTCGGTGCATGTCGCTGCGATGTCGACATCCGTCATCGCGGTTTCGGGGTCGTCGACTGCCCGAACAGTGATGTCTAACGTTTCGCCCATCGTCTCGGCAAACTCCTTACGGTGGGCTTGTGTCGGACTGTAGACCTCAACGTGCTCCAAATCACGAACAGCAGCGAAGGCTTCCAGATAGGTCCTGGCCATGCCGCCCGATCCTAGTATTCCAGCGGTCGAAGCGTCCCGCCGAGCGAGATGATCGCACGCCACTCCCGCCGACGCGCCGACCCGGATGTGCTGTATTTCACCGTCGTTAAGGAGTCCGATCAAAGCGCCTGTTGACGTATCGAACAGCAGGATGAATCCCATATACGTCCCGGGTTCAACGTTGTACTTCTTGCTGAGTACGGCTCCGTCTCTGGTTTCCCGGTAACGGATGTCCGACTTGAATCGAAGTGCCAATCGGGGTGGATCTTCGATGGCCCCGAGGTGTGACCCCCAGTTGTAAAATTCCGTATCAGCGTTCCAGTGGTAGTTCCCGTCCTCCGTTACTGGAGTAACGACATTCGTGAGTGGTTGGAAGGTCGCTTTACCCTCCGATAGCTGTGCGAACGCGTCGTCCATGACTTCAACTGCTTCTGCTGTGTCGAGGGCTTGTCTCGTGACACTATTGTCAATTAGCAATGCCATAGGTTAGCATTCCGCCGGTTGATCTTAAGCATTTCTAAGGTACCAAGGGAAAAACTGTGTCCAGTCGTTTCGTACTCTGTAACCAGCTATCGGAACGGTCGAATCCCGCTACTCAGCGTGTGAAGATCGCCTTCTCGTCGGTCCGGTCGAAGGAGAGGCCAAAAGTGTTCGAGAGGTTCTCGACTTGGTCGAGGATCTCAGTCGCGACCTCGCCACTCGCACGAAGCGGCGTTCCGCGATGTGGCGAGTCGGCGTGTTGCTGCATATCGATCGGATAGATCTCCAGTCGTTCAAGAGTTCCGTCTGCATCAAAGGTGCAGCGTGGGACGAACGTCCGCCACCAATCGCGGTCGACGAGATCGCCACTGTCGTTTCCGTCCTCGTCGGTCCAGCGGGCCTCAAACACCTTTGGCGGCTTGGTAAACTCGTCAATACCGAACCGCTCGTAGAGGTCGGCCGGGAACCGCTCAATGTGCTCTCGGTGGTCGATGAAGTTCCCTAGGGAGTAGAAGATCGGTTTCCCCTCGTACACCTCGATCCCGCGTAGCTTGTGTGGTCCGGTGCCAACGAACGCGTCCGCACCCGCGTCGATGCATCGTCTGGCAAACCCCTGGACGTGCTCGGGGGTCTCGTGTTTTCCCGAAAAGCCCAATGGACTAGTGTGGTAGTGGTACCCCATCACTACGAGGTTGGCCTTGCGATTCGCCTCCCCGATCCAATCCCTGATCGCGGACTCATCTGTCTCGTTCAGTTCGTAGTAGATGCCCGCATCATCCGGGTCCTCGATGGACTGGAACTTCATATCGCTCAGATGGTAGTAGGAGTCGTCGAGCCAATCGTGCGAACCGTAGTGACCGCGCTCCAACCACTCCTCTCGGATTTTGTCGACGTTGAGATACTCGCCTATTTCCTGGAGGTACCCCATATGCGACTCCGGAATACGGTGTACGGTCGTCTTGTGAAGAGGGTTTACACCCGGCGAGCCGGGGAGTGCTTCGGTCTGTTTTTCGGCCGCCATTCCGCTGACCTTCAGCAGTGACCCCGCGCTCAGCAGTGCAATTCGGCCCTGACTGGTGTCGAAGTAATCGGGTTTTCGGGCTTCATACAGATTCCGTCCAAGCCCGGCGTAGGGAAGCCCGCGAGACTCGAGCGCATCCATCGTCGCGAACATGCCACCGTACCCGTAGTCCATCGTGTGATTGTGAGAAACGGTGAACATGTTGCAGCCGATTCCAGAAAGTTCGTCGAGCACGCTCGGTGGCGCCCGCATGTACGTCCCTCCACCCTTGACAGAGTAGGTGAACGGATCGTCCTCGTAGTCGTGGATCATCGCCTCTAGATTGGCGATGGTCACGTCGGCATCTTCGAGGACCGAGGTGAGATCTTCGAACTGCGGAAACCGATCGTTGTAATGTTGTAGTTCTCGCGATACCATCGCGTCGCCAGTGGCTGACAGCGTAATCTCTCCGTTGGCGCGTGCCATAGGAGAAATGACATTGTAGAATAGATAAATGCTGCGGTCCTTCAAGGACCATACTCCAACTCCTGGGCCAGGTATCACGGGCATGGGGACCACCGATGCGGTTGTTTTGTTGTTGATCGCGCGCGTGCGGAAAACAGGACAGGTTCTCACCTCATGAACCACGTGTACCTCTTTGGAGATGCTTTCCATAGAGTAATGGCATCGCCGTCGTCGATAGCTGACAGAGCACGTATCCTGAATCGCAATACAAAGACAGTCTCCAGTCATCGCATCTGAATTCAGGGGGAAACAATTATGTAGGTGGGATCAATCGATACGTCCATGGACAGGCGAAAGCTAGTGCACGATCAGCTTGACTCCAAGTACGAATCTAGCGTCGCGTACCAGTACGGCCGGTATGGGAACGAACTATCCTACGACGACCTCCCGGACGACGTGGTCCATCAGGCGAAACGCTCCCTGCTCGATACGCTGGCTGTCTCTATTGCCGCACTCGGTGCCGCTGGCTGGGAAGCCGCCGAGAACATGGTCAAGGAGATAGGCGGGAAAGAGGAGGCGACGGTATGGGGGCCCGGGCACCGGACGAATGCGGCAAACGCCGCACTCGTCAATGGGATCCTAGTCCGCCACCTGGATTACAACGACACCGGCGGCGGCGGGCACAACAGTGAGGCCATTCCGGGTATCCTCGCCGTTGCCGAGCGAGAGGGTTCGACGCCGGAGGAGTTCCTGACTTCGGTGGTCCTCTCCTACGAACTCGGCGCGAGGGTCAAAGGGGCAACGGGCGGATTCTTCAAGACGTCTGAAGTGTACGGCGTGATGGGTGACTACCGGGCAGGGCTGTCGATGCCCCCATCCGTCGGTCGACTGATGGGCCTCTCTGATGCCGAAATTGCGAACGCGATCGGGGCGACCGCCTGCCGCAACTTCCCCCTTCCCATCCTCGATGGTGACCACGAAGAGTACCATAACGCGAAGAACCTCCGCTTCTCCTCGATTTCCTACGACTCGATCCTATCGTGTATACTCGCACAGAACGGGTTCACGGGACCGATCAACGTCGTCGAGGGGTTCCGCGGAATCGACGAAGCCGTAATGGACGGTGATATGAACTACGACTCGATGGTCCGCTTCGATGGTTGGAAGATGCGAGACGTAGCCCACAAGTTACTCTGCGTCAATCATTCGAGCCAGGGGCACGTGCTGGCGACGCTCTCTATCGTGCGGGAACACACCGAGCCAGTGGAGAGTCCGTCACAGTGGCGGAGCAACGTCGATGTACCCCGAAACGAGGAGACGGCCAACCACAGCACTCACTATGCGACGGCTCACGCCATCAAGTACCGCTCGATGGGTCCCGAATCACACGATCCGGAACGGTTCGACGACCCAGTCATCCTGGACCTTTACGATAAAATCTCGGTCGAGCCCCACCCCGACCTCCCCGAGCACAGCCGTGTCGGCGTCTCGGAGATCACGACGACTGATGGGACCACCGGGAGTACCCCGCCGGGATGAGTACCGCCTGGCGAGGACGAAGTTCAGAGACGCGGCCAGCGAGTACATGAACGACCAAGAGATGCAGACCGTCATCGACACCGTCTGGAACCTCGAGGAACTGGACGACATGTCGACGCTTCCGGAACTGATGGTGTTAGAGGAGTAGTTCGTGACGAGGCTGCTGGAACGCAGAACCGGTAGGGGTGACTACTTAGCGGTAGCTGATTTTCTCGCTCGGTGCACCCACGTGCCCCTGTCGTTGGCGAGTAGGCAGCATTCTTCGCGGACCGTTACGTCGAGCCGTTCACGCTCGTAGTCGAACGAGCACCTGATGGACGAGTCGATGACGTCGCAGACACGCCGCAACCGTCGCGCCGCCGGAATTGCGAAAAGCCGACGAGACTATCGTCGGCCGGTTCAGTCGTGGCTGTGATTCGAGTCGGAGGCGTCGGCTCCTCGACCGCGGTCGTTACCGTTTCCTCGCGGACCGCGCCCTCGCCACGGAACCGAGCGGTCTGGAGCGATTGTATTGTAGATAAACCGCCGGATGACTCTGGGACCGGCTGGAAGGTTCCTGCCGATCAACTCAGCCGGCGATCCGCCCTCCGCCATGTGGGCGGTCTCGTAGATGGACTGTGCCGGCCGCGGCTCCTTAGTCAGGAGACTCATCGCCACCCGCTCGGACTGGATGGTCTCCTCGCCACCGCGGCCGAAGACGTGGTTGAGGCCGTCGAGTTCGTAAAACACCGTGTCGACGCCTGCCTCGTCCAGCGTTTCGTACAGGGCGCGGCTGTGTTCGATGGACACGTATTCGTCATTGCGGCCGTGCATCGCTAGCACCGGCGGGTCGTCCGAGGATATGTGCGTTAACGGAGTCGCCGCCTCGAACTTGGCCTGATTCTCGGACTTCGACCCACCGATGAGGAGTGCTTCAGAGGAACCGGGCTCGCCCTGTAACCGGGTGAGGTCCGCGACCCCGTACCAGTCTATGACGGCCTGGACGGCACCTGACTGGTCGGGGGCGACCTCTTTCGTGAGTTCATCTTCGGAGTACGCTTCGCCTGTGAGATCCTTTACGTCGTCGACGAACCCAGCAAGGAGGGCGAGATGGCCACCGGACGATGCCCCCCACGCCACGACCTGTTCGGCGTCATATCCGTACTCATCGGCGTGTGCTCGGAGCCACCGGATGGACGCCTTCACGTCGACGAAGTGGTCGGGGAACACCCCTCGTGGCGTCGGGTTGTCCTCGATGGGGAATCCGGGATCGACGCCTTCGGGGATCTCCGACAGACGATAGTCCACGCTAGCGATGGCGACACCCATCTCCCGCGCGTACCGCTTCGGAGGGACGTTGTCGCGTGTCGAGAGCTTCCAGGCTCCGCCGTGAATGTAGACGACCAGCGGTGGGGAGTCGAACGCCGGGACAAACAGGTCAAGCTTCATTTCGCCCACGTCACGTTTGGCGAAGGTGATCCCCTCGTACACTTTCACTGACCCGTCCTCTGATTCGGACGCTTCGTCGTCTTCCGACCGTTTCTCATCATCGGGCTGGGCCGTAGCGCTCCCGCTGAGGCCCGTGAACGCGAGCGTGCCGAAAGTCCCCGTTGCCCGGAGGAACGTCCGTCGGTTCGATAAACTGTTACTGTCTCCTGAATCTTCTCTAGGCGGCGACATGCGACCAATATGTTATAGATAGTAGATAATAAATGTTTTGAGCCCAATAGTGGAATAAGTGGATGCACGGGAAGTAGCGGCTACAACTACGATTTAGCACTCTCATGGTTACCGTGTCTGAAATCGGTAACAGACTCCTGAATACGGTACCCATCGCCTCGGATCGCTCTGTACGAGAAGCATCCCCGGGGTCCTAAATTATCCGGAGGGTGCCCGGGGCGTCCCCATATCCCTCACGATTTCGCAGTTTAGCACGATCGGCCCGCTGGGCCGTCCCGACAACTCGTCGGCGAGGGGCCGGAGGTCCTCAAGGCCCTTGATCGTGTAGCCGTCGGCGCCCAGACTCTCAGCGACGTCCCCGAGATCAGGTGTCTCGATCTGTGAGCCGTCCGTTGGGAGGTCGTTCCTGAGCACGCGATAGTACTCGGCCCCGAGCGCGCGATTGTTTAGCACCACGACGATGACGGGAATTTCATGGCGCACGGCAGTCTCGAGTTCCTGCATCGACATCATGAATCCCCCATCCCCGCATAACGTGACGCACGTTCGGGAGTCATCAAGCGCTGCGCCGATTCCCATCTTCAGCGCCTCGCCGACCGCCCCGAAGTCCTTGGTCCAGATGAAGTCGCCGGGATCGGTGATCTCCATCCCATCTAGGACCCAGAACTGATGCTGACCGGTGTCGTGCAGGACGATCCGATCGTCGGGAATGACCTCGTTCAAGAACGTAACTACCCGTCTGGGGTCGATGCGGTCCCCGCCATCTTTGAACGCTTCCGGATTCATGTACGGCTTCGCATTCTTGATCCGTCGTCGCATGTCGTCGTTCCAGAATGCGTCCCCGCGGTCGACCGACGCCGCCGCAAGCTTGCGGTTAGTCGCTTCGAGCGTCGCCCTCGCATCTCCGTGCACGGCCACGTCGACGGGCGTGTACCGGTCAAGCGCATTCAGATCTGTGTCAATGTGAACGATCGTGCTCCTTTCCTCTTCCTCGCCGAATAGACGGCCCTTGTCGGTCGTGAACCGGTTCAAACTGCAGCCGACCGTCAGGATGAAATCGCTCTCACGGACGTATTCGTTCGCGAGGTGGGTACCGAAGCCACCGACAGTACCGAGCGCGTACGGATGGTCGTGGAAGAGCCCTCTGCTTTGCATCGTCGTTGTCAGCAATGCGTTGGTCCGTTCTGCGAAGGAGAGGATCTCGTCCTTGGCGTTCGCCTGAACTGCGCCCTCACCGGCGATGATCACCGATGGACGGTCGGGATCCGAGTCGAGGTACGCCGCGACCCCCTTCTCGACGTCCTCCGCAGCCGGCGTGAGGACTCCGGGTGACGCGTCTCCGAACGCGTTTGCCTCTCTCCCACCCGCCGGTCGCGCTATCGTTTCGGGCTCGTTCAACACGTCGTTCGGAATCTGAACGGCGATCGGACCCTCGCTAGCACGGAGACGCCTGAAGATCTCCTCAAAGTCACCGATCAGCGTCTCGTGGCTGTCGATATCGACGACCCGATCGGAGTGCCCATACCGGTTCCTGTCCGAATCCGACCCTCCGACTGTCGTCTGCAGAAATGAGTTCTGATCGAAACGCTTCGCTGGGTTGTCGTAGTACCGGAACAGCGGCCGTTTCGGGGCGATCAACAGGACGTTTGACCCCTTCTTACGAGCCGTCAACAGCGACGTGGCGGTGTTGGTAAGCGCCGGCCCTCGGCCGACTGCACAGACACCGATCTCTCCCGTCCCCCGTGCGTACCCGTCCGCCATACCGACGGCCCCCGACTCGTGGCGAGTGTAGATCATCTCGAATTCGTCGTCGTACTCCTCGGCGAAGGTCGTCACCAGGCCGATGGTACCGTCGGACATGAGCGTGAACAACTTCTCGACTCCTTGCTCGACCAGAACATCCGCTATCGCCTGATACGCATGCTCGTAACTAGTCGGTGGCATAGAGTCACATTCACAGTAACCCCTAATAATCCTTTCACCCGGGTCAAGGGTGGCGGGTGTAACGTTTCGCACTGGTGAGGGATGGAACGTGCGACGAGAACCGGGCTAGTCGGTCGGTATCCCGTCTCACTCTACCATCATTCCCACCACCAGGTTGGCCCAGTCGCCCCAGACGAACCCCGCGGCCGCGATGGTCGCCCAGCAACCGTAGCAGGTATCCTGGTTCGAAATGACAATCGCTCCCGCTCCCAGGGCGAGTCCGATCCGCAGCGGAATTTGGGCGTACAGGTCTGCAAGACCAACCGTGGTAACACGCGACGACGATGTCCACGGACCGCATCAGAGTCGTCAACGCCTGCTGGACGCTAATCGGCCACGATAAGGAGACGGTCAGTCTCCATGTCTGGAATAGCCACTCGCGACTGATCACATCTCATGGAGAGGACGAATATTCGAATAAACATTTCAAACCCAGAGAAGACAGGAGTCAGCACAGCAGTACTGTGAGCAACGCGGTCCTATCGGCCTGCGCTACCACAACTCACAATGTACGACCGGACATGAGGTCTGGGATGTCTCAATGGAGACGAGTTCGTTCCGAATCGGTGTCGGCGCCGTCCCAGTCGTTCGACGTTGCTGTGCTACGTCAGTACGGGACGTTAACTCCATCGGCAATCCGGCCGATCCACTGTCGATTTTTTAGATCGGTTTCCTGCCATTCGATAGGCTCCCACTCCGGGTCAAATACGAGATAACCACCGGCGTTGAACTCGATCGTGTGGTCACTCACGGGATCCCGCGCGTAGAGAAACTTCCCTCGGGAGACCGAGTGCTGTCCAAACCCGTCCGTGGAGATTTCCCGTTCTTGCATCGCATCAGCGGCGTCGAAGAGGTCGTCACCGCTGTCGACCTTATACGCGACGTGGTTCAACGACGCCGGTGGATCGTCTGGGTTGTTCTGAATAATTGCGGCCTCGATTTTGACGCCGTTGGCGGAAACCCACGTTCCCCAGCGCGAACCGTCCGTCTTATCGTACAGCTCCTGCACCCGAAAGTCAAGATGTTCGCACATCCAGTTCGCCAGTGCGTGGGCGTCATCGTCCCAAATCTGGACGTGTTCGATATGATGCGGAGCGATCGGATTGGTGTTTGTGGCGGCGTAGGGTTTATTCTTCAACTTTGATCGCCGATCGGGTGTTACATCCGGCTTCTCCATCTCGTAGTAGCACTCGAACCGGTGGCCCGTCGGAGTGGAAAATCGGATCGCTTCGCCCTGCCCGGGTTCTGTTCCCGCTTCGACCCACGTCACGTCGATACCCTCGGACTCTAATTTGTCGGCGAACCCTGCTACGCTCTCGGAATCCGCCGTCTGCCAGCCGATGTGGTCCACGCCGGCCGAATCTCGTTCGGTCAAGGACAGGGAGTGGTGATCGAACTCGTCAGGCGTTCGGAGATAGACAGTTCCGTCGATCCGTTCAACTTCTTCGAGTCCGATGCCATCATGAAAAAATTCCATCGACGTCTCAAGATCGGGTGTACGTAACGCTACGTGGCCAAGGGAGTGAAGTGTCGGAGCCATCAATTGTGTTGTACACGTCGACAAGTATAAATCATTCCTTGAACTCCGCGTGGACCAGGCCGTTATCGTGCTGAGTCACCCTTCATATAACGGATCTCGATCCGCTATACGGTTTCCGGGTGGGCGATATTCAGTTCGAGTTCGTTCACGGAACTGAGAAACGTCTCTGTTATCTTCTCATCCAACGAGTCGCCCGGTGGTACGGCTCGGTGACCGAACATATCCCGAGTACCGTTTCGAGACGAGCGGAGTCGCGATAGCGATCAACACCCGACACTTTCCCGAGATTATAGGCGTAGCCCCGCTCACGACCGCCAGATCATTTGCCAGCAGAAACCACAGTTAATAGCTGTGAAGGTATACATTTTGGACCGTACGGAGCCACATCATGACGAACTAATATGTATCTCTCCGATATTGTCCGAACATAGTATTATATAAAGAATAAATAGATATATTGAATTTTACTGCTCGAATACACTGGCTCCGACAAACCGGGAGAAGTGCGGGTGGCAAGGGTTTATCGTCCGGTAACCTCGTCACGAAGGTAGATCCTGCCGTCTTATCTCTTGAATAGTACAGCTATTATACTCCTGTGGATGTAATGTACTCCGAGGGGAGGGTCGGAGTAGTCCGGAAGAGACGACATTGACGACGAATGCGGCCGGTTTCGATGCGGGCCCGCACTCTGTTCCGTCCAGACCGCGCCCGGAGACAGCGTCTCGCTCTGTGCTGTTCCATTACAACCATACTACTGTAAAGATCAAAGAGTACTATTTCATACCCCAGCGTGGATAAATAACCGCTGTTGATGCGAGTGACACTGGTATGTTTTACTAACAGCAAATGTCGACTCCGATCACTTTTGGAAGTTGATGGAGTAAGCCGGGTGTTGCATTCGATATCCTGAACCCAGACGAAACGAAGAGAACAGATACCGATTTGCGAGCACCGCCAGAACTGACGTTGCTCTGTTGAACGCAAGAAGGAGACAGTATTGAATTAGTGATATTCGGATTATCACCGTTTAAAGACCTGAGATTCTGGTTTTGAAATCCGGATAATGTAGATAGAGCAAGGATCGTTGATTCTGCAACCGTCAAAATTACGTTACTTTGCGAGAATCTGTCGGTGGATGACGGTGATGCCTCTAGCAGATACGTCCAGAGAAGGAGCTGGCGGCGAGCCCTAACTCGCCGCCTGCGACAGGTTATGTACGATGCACTTTCGGGTCAGCTCCCGGAACTGGCCGTGCCAGCTCCGGGAGCGCAACTTCTCACCGTCATCCTTCAGCAACGAGAATGCTGTCTCACTCATCGTTCGTTGGTGGTAGATGTCATCATCAAGTCGGGCGTTATGGGCCTTTTTCAGCCCGTTGTGCTCCTTGTGCTTGATGACTGGTCGTGTCGCGCCAGCGCGACACTCCTCTCGAAGGGCAGACCACGAGTAGTTCGCATCCGCAAGGAATGCTTGCAGGTCTTCGGCGTTCCGCCGATAGACCTGCAACCCGACGTGTCCATCCCACTTACGCTTGGTTGTGTAATGGACATCTCTGATCGCTAGCGAGTCCGCATCGACCAAAATCGTGGTCTTCAGCTTGTGGAACGAGAACCCGACGCGGTTGCGGTAGTGGTAGCTGGTCTGGTCACGTTGGAAGCCACTCGCATCAATGGCGGCGACTCCACTCCAGCCAGCCTGCTCCGCCGCAGCGCGGAGCAGGCTGCGGAGTTCACGCATGTCGAATTTCTGTTCCCACCGGCAGAGCGTGGTATGATCCGGGGAACTGCCAAGGTTGAGTTCTTCGCAGACGGCTCTAGAGTCGTTGAACCACGCTTCAGTCTCGCGGAGGTTTTTGTCAAGTTCTGCATGCAGGAGGATCAACGCGATCTGGGCCCACTCGGCGAACCCGCTGGCGCCGTCGGGCGCAGCGGGTTCGTCCGGATCATCTACGTGCTGCTTGGCAAGGTTCTTACACTGCCGTACGGTCGGTCGCTTTGACCTCATATTGCAAGACGGCGTCCAATTCACTACAAGTCTCACGAAGAACAGTGGAGAGAACATCTGAGAACAGGAGTAGATGACCTCGAAACAGAGCAAAGCAGGTGGTGAGTTACGCTGGCTTGAACCCGGTGATCCGCGAGTCTGGCGACTCGCGGTTCGAAGGTGGTATCTCGAAGAAAGGATCGGGAAAGTTGCGCTGGATCCTCGTTCAGTGTGTGAATACGGCGGTCCACCGATGCAACGATCCGTACCTTGAACGGTTCTACAATCGGTTAGAGAAACGCAAAAGCTCAAAAGAAGCAATCGTCGCAACGGCACGGAAACTACTGGTCGCAATCTTCCATATGCTGGATCGAAAGGAGGTGTATAATCCGCCAGGTGTGAGTACGTGAGGGACGCCTGACCGGCGTCCCTCGCTGACGGGCATGCTGTGGCCGTGAGCGACTGGTGACGCTACTGGGATCACAGACAGCACCGACCGCATGAAGATATACACCAGCGCCGCCCAGCGGTTTTCCACATTAGGCGTATCAGCAGACGATTTCCCCGAAACAGGTATAGTGCTGGCGGTGGTTTGCTCAGCCAGCAGGATTTTCATAGGTGGTAGGAGACAGCGACCGCGAGCGGGAAACGCAGTTCCCGCTCGCTGTCTTTGTACATGCGATAGGTCGTCATGTACGACTTGTGGATGTCGAGTTTCGCCTTCATCCGCTCACCCTTCTTCGGCACGTGGACCACCGTCGCGGCAATATCACGAGCACTGCGGATGACGCGTTCGTTGTAGAAGCCAGAATCAGCCAGCAGCACCTCGATCTCGAAGGGATAGGCTTCGACGCGGGCGAGCACGCGCTCGACCGCGTCAGCCTCGTCTTCGTCACTCCGGACATAGGTCATCGCCAGCGTCACCGGCTTGCCGTTCGAGACGACGTACGCTGTACAGTACCGATGGCAGGTCGTCGTCCCATCTTTGGGGGCCATCGAACAGAGTTCGCCTTCGTCGTCGAGATGAACGCCGTGATAGGGGTTATCGATGAAGTCGATAGAGACGATTCTCGACCCTGACCGGACGAGAATCGTCAGGGCAAGGTGTCTGAGTAGCAGGTTAGCGACAAACTCAAGCCAGCTTCGATCAAGCGTATGCAGCCATTCCAAAACAGTGTCATCACACGGTGTTCCGTCGGTGTCGTTGCACGTTTCCCAGACCGAGGCCTGGTTGGCGCAAGCTAAGATAACAACGATCCAGATGTCGCCGGGGTCGAGGGGGCTCCCCTCGACACCCGGCAACGGGAGCTGTCCAATGAGATCCGCGTCCGAATCAGGAAAACGGGATTGCATGAGACCGCGTCGGTACCAGTGCGCAAAGCACGCTGCGGAAGACTGGTCCAAGGCCCGTGGAAAGACGAAGAGTACTGTGCCAGAGAGCACGCATAGGAGTCTTTCCGATCCACGCCTGAGAACTCCCAATGGAGGCATTCCATGTACCTTGGAATAGACATACACAAACGGTATTCGCAGGTTGCCGTCGTCGACAGCGACGGCAACCTAGACGACGAGATTCGCTTGCCAAACGACCGTCTTGAGGAACTCGCCGAGCAATACGTCGGAGGTGAAGCCGCGATCGAAGCTTCGGGAAACTACCGCCCGATCTACGAGATACTCGACGAGCATCTCGACGTGACGCTGGTCAATCCAGCAAAGAACCGGATCATCGCCGACGCGACGGTCAAGACCGATCGCGTCGACGCGAAACGACTTGCACTCATGCTTCGAGCGGACATGCTCGCGGAAAGCTATGTCCCACCGGACGAGATCCGCTCGTTGCCGATCTCGATCTCGTCGTCGACCGAGAAAGTCGATCGTCGTGAGAGGATCCTCACTCGAACAGACAACACCTACGAGAGCGAGTTGTTCGGCCCCAACGGACGAGAGTTCCTCGCGGAACTCTCGCTCACTGATGCCGACCGGACGATCGTTGAGGCGCACCTCGCGGTCATCGATGAATACAACGAGCAGATCGAGCATCTCAACGAGAAAATCAGCCAGCGGGTGGTGGAATCGCCAGCAGCACAACGGCTGCTGTCGATTCCTGGTGTTGGAGAGTATACCGCTGCGTTGGTGGTGGCTGAAGTCGGTGAGATTGATCGGTTTGACGTTGACAAGCAGCTGGTGAGTTATGCTGGGCTTGATCCGATGATTCATCAGTCTGGAGACAAAGAAATCCGCGGAAGCATCAGTAAAGAGGGCTCAGCGCCGTTGCGCTGGGCCCTCGTCCAGAGTGCAAACATCGCGGTCCAGCATGATGAGTACCTCGGGAACTTCTATACGCGACTCAAACAGAAGAAGAACCACCAGATCGCGATTGTTGCAACGGCTCGGAAACTACTCGTTTCGATTTTTCATATGCTCAAGCGGAAGGAACCATACGACCCACCGGAGGTGAGTGCCTAAGCGACCGATAGGTCGGTTCAGGCGCGAACGCGGTCTGTGCCAGCGGCCTCCGCCGACAGCTACCGCTACCGCAGTTAGGAATCCCCCGCCCGCAGACGGTTGACCTTCGATAAATCGCCGCCATCCGGCGATTTGTATCTTCTCTCTGGGTGAGCCTGCGGCTCACCCGAATGATTATTAGCGAGCAGCCAGTATTTTTGCTCGCAGGATTTTCATAGGAGTACCGACCGTGCTTGCCATCAATCTGGACGTGTCGGGCTCACGCCAGATTTAAATAGTCGAAACGGGACAGGATAAACGATCATATGGTTGACCAAGAGTCATCACCTTGCTGTGCAGCCTCACGGGGAGACGAGACAACTGCAGAGTCCAACTCCAACAGGTCACAGGATAATACACCAGCCAGAAAACAGGACATCGATACGAGTCGAATGGTCAAGATCCCTGAAGGCGAATTCATTATGGGCACTGACGATGATGTCGGCTTCCCGGAAGATGGCGAAGGACCAGCACGGGAAGTACATGTTGACGCGTTCTACATCGATCAGCATGCGGTCACAAACGCTGAGTTTTATCAATTCGTGGATGATACTGGCTACACAACCGACGCCGAGCAGTACGGCTGGTCGTTTGTCTTTGAGAATCACCTCTCAGAGGCAGATCAACAGTATGTAATCGACTCGGCAGAGGCTGCACCGTGGTGGGCCGCTGTCCAAGGAGCTTCTTGGTATCGGCCCGAAGGACCCTCCTCATCAATCGATGATCGGCTCAATCATCCCGTACGACACGTATCCTGGAACGACGCACGGGCGTATGCGGACTGGGCGGGAAAGCGACTGCCGACAGAGGCTGAGTGGGAGAAAGCCGCCCGAGGCGGACTCCATCAAGCGACCTATCCGTGGGGGGATGAATTGCGACCGGACGGGGAGCACAAGTGCAATATCTGGCAAGGTAACTTTCCGGAGCACAACACTGGCGAGGACGGGTTCCTCGCAACTGCACCGGTCGACGAATTCAATCAGAACGAGTACGATCTCTACAACGTCGCCGGAAATGTCTGGGAATGGTGTGGCGACTGGTTCAGTCCGGACTACCACACGACCGACGACTACGTTCGGACGAACCCGACGGGCCCGGAGTCAGGTAACGCTCGCGTGATGCGCGGCGGGTCGTTCCTCTGTCATCAGTCGTGGTGCAACCGGTATCGAGTCGCTGCACGCTCCAAAAACACTCCCGACAGTTCTACATCGAACATCGGCTTCCGAACTGTCATGGGTGTCTGACCACGGGTCGACGCGACCGGAAACCTCGAGACTCGCATGCACAAGGATGTCGGCGCCAATAGTCTGTACCAACCGCTGTCGGCATTGATTGCGAACTATTGTCTACTCCCGCCGCCGTTCTATTATCAGATGACCGTTTCAAATATGCTCGGTGATACCTGATAATGCATTTCCGGAGGATGTCATAGAATGCTCTGTTGATCGACAGACAGCAAAGGGGTGGGGTGGCTGAATACAATTCTTAGCGGTTCTAACCAACGATTCGACGTGACATACGATGCAGAAACATAGATTTTCGGTTGGGTTAAAATTGACAGATTTAATAGGGATTGGCGAATGGATCAGTACATCGCTGGTGATGCCTCTCAGACCATCTGACGGAGAAAGAGCGGGCGGCGGCGTTAGCCGACCGCCCGCGAGAGGTTATGGATTATGCACTTTCGAGTTAGCTCTCGAAATTGCCCGTGCCACGTCCTTGTGTGGAGATTCTCGCCATCATCTGCCTTCAGCATCGAAAAGACGGTTTCGCTCATTGACCGCTGATTGTAGAGGTCATCGTCGATCCGGGCGTTGTGAGCCTTCTGCAACGAACTCTGCTCACAGTGCTTGATGACCGGACGCGTGGCTTCTTTCCGGCACTTCTCTCGAAGCTCTTTCCACGAGTACATCTTATCCGCGAGGAGTTCCCGCAGGTCTCCGGCGTTCCGCCGGAAGACCTGCAACCCGATATGCCCGTCGTAGGCCTTCTTCGTCGTGAAATGGACGTCCTTGATCGCCAGCGATTCCGTATCCACGAGCAGTGTGGTCTTCATCGCCTGAAACGAGTAATCCGCCCGTTTGCGGTAGTGATGACTTGCCTGACCACGCTGGAAGCCGCTATAGTGGCAACGCTCAGAGAAGAGTATTCAGCGTTCTGGGATGAAGAGGCGGAGGAGTTCACCGGGCCAGTGAGTACGAATGCGATAGAGGGCGGCAATTGGCGGCTGAAATACGGCCTCGGTGTTCCGTACGCGCGGTGCCGTGGGGCACGCGCGCGTACATCGCTGTTGGCGCTGCGGGATTCGATGACGACGTTTGCGAACGGCGAACCGGCGGAGAGCTTCGCTCACCGCCATAGCTCGTTCAGTTTCGAGCAGGTGTTAGGAGAGACTTCAGCACAGTCGCCCCCGCCGCGAGAGGACGAGCAAGTGGCTCAGGCGGCGGCGTAGAAATCGAGACGCGGAAGCAACAGGTAGTGTCAGCATTTCACCCGCGTACTCCTCACCACCAGTGTTCATCAGGGTAAAATATATACTAAAGGAGAATGATGTGGCACACGGTTGTATATGTCCCAATCAGAAAATAGTGATTCGGAAGGTAGTAGCACCGCCTTAGACCAGATTTATCGGCGAAATGTCCTCAGAACAGTTGGTGCGGCTAGCGTAGGGGGAACCGCTCTCGCTGCTGGGAATGCAGCAGCTGGCAAGGGTTCAGACGAGTCTCAATCAGAAAATAAGGGGCAATCGAACGCCGGGAATGCAGAACGACCGAATATCGTCGTCTTCTTCGCCGACGACTTTGGGTATGGAGATATCGGTTGTTTCGGTAATCCGTTTATCCAGACGCCGAATCTCGATCAGATGGCCGCCGAAGGAGCAAAGTTCGCGAACTTCACCTGCGATGCTCCCGTTTGTACCCCGTCGCGCGCCGCCCTTCTGACCGGTTCGTATCCGAAACGCACCGGGATGCACCAGAACCCCTACGGTATCGGTTCCGTCGTCTTCCCCCATGAGGATTGGGGACTTGATCCGCAAGAGGAGACCATCGCGGACATCCTCTCCAATGCGGGGTACGCTACAGGGTGTTTCGGAAAGTGGCACTTAGGCCATCGCCCCGAATTCCTCCCGACGAATCAAGGATTCGACGAATACCTCGGCATCCCGTATAGCAATGATATGCTTCCCGGCCACCCTATCGAAGGCATCTCGGAGGAAATCGACTATCCACCACTCCAGCTAGTGGAAGACGGCGAGGTGATCGAAGAAGGCGTCGATCAGGATACACTGACGAAGCGGTTGACCAACGCGGCGAAGGAGTTCATCACGGAGAACCAGGATGATCAGTTCTTCACCTATATCCCGTACCCGATGACGCACCTTCCCGTCCATGCTTCCGACGCGTTCGATGGGGAAAGCAAGCGCGGACTGTTCGGTGACGCTGCTGAAGAACTCGATTGGGGCGTCGGCCAAATCCTCGACCACCTGGAGGACCTCGGGCTCGACGAAGACACAATCGTGGTCTTTACGAGCGACGACGGACCGTGGATTGACGCACCCAGTGCAGACTTCCTCAATACGGAGGACCAGCCGATGTCGGAACTTGTCGGGAATACTGGTCCTCTCCGAGAGGGCAAACAATACACCTACGAGGGTGGGCTCCGCCCGCCGTGTATCATGCGGTGGCCGGGCAAGATCCCGGAGAACACTGTCTGTCAGGAGATGACGTCCATCATGGACCTCTTCCCGACGTTCGCGGATCTCGCGGGCGCAACCACCAATACTGATCGGATCATCGACGGGAAAAACATCCAATCGCTGATGAAAAACCCCGTCGAGGGAAGTTCGCCCCACAAGATCCTGGTGCACTTTGAAGGGGCTAGCCCGGAACCCGGAAAGATGTCCGTCGTTCGCCACGTCAGCGGGTGGAAATACCTCTTCCCGATTGAAGGCGATCCGGAGGAGGATGGACAGGCAAGAGATGAAGAGCTCTATAATGTTTATGTAGATATACCTGAGAAAAACAACAAGATTGAGGAGAAGGAACAGCTGGCCAAGCGGCTCAAAAAATCGGGAGAAGCCTTCGACAAACATCTTGAAGCGACGTCTCGAGGGCCCGCTACGAGTGACCAAGATGGAGAGGTTGGTGCTCCAATTGTAGAGCTTGAATTCTAGGTCGGAGATGCCGCTGAAGCGGATGTAAGAACCCGTTTTTCGGCGGCATTACGCCGGCTCTTTCCATCAGATATTCCGGAATTGAATAGGTATGCTTCGGAGGTGATGCGGAAACGACGCAGCGGAACCCGAGGCCCAATAAAATCACCAGAATACTCCATAAATACAGACCCTGTTATATTAATAATATACTTGCACTTATTCATGTATGGAATACCCTAGTTTTATATTATATAACAGTAATATCCAAATGATATGGCAGAATACCGCAAGTCTCGACGACAAGTGGTCCAGAGTTTGATCGCCGGCGGGATTGGTTCAGGACTGGCCGGACAAGTTAGTGCTGAGGAACATCCCAACCGCGGACAGTCGGGAAACTCCGACGAAAGACCGAATATTCTACTACTGTGTGCTGAGGACGTCGGGGCACAGATTCCCCCGTACGATACTCCGGGTGCAATCGAGACCTCCAACATCAGGGACTTTGCATCGGAGTCATTGACGTACGACCTCGCATGGTCGAATAGTCCGATCTGCGCGCCTGCTCGGACGTGCCTGGGAACCGGTATGTATGCTAACAGTCTAGGCGCAGAGCACATGCGCTCGGAAGTCGAATTCCCTGACGAATTCAACCTCTTCCACCAGCAACTCGCCGCAAACGGTTATGAGACTGTGAACCACGGGAAGACGGACTACAACCTGGACGTCCCCGGTGGCACCTCGGCCGTGGTTGACGGTGAGAACTGGACTAGCGATGCGCAGCCTGAAACTGCCGATGAGCCGTTTTATATGCAGTTGAACTACGGCGATACGCACGAGGGACCCATTTTCGAGGGGGTTCAGGAACTCTACGACCACGACGACAGAGAGGTTACAGGAGACTACTCTGACGTCAATCTCCCGGAGTTCTACCCCGATACTGACCTCGCACGTACTTCGCTGGGAGTCTATCAGGAGAAACTCCGGTCGTTGGACGAATGGGTCGGAGAGCAGATACAACAGATGAAAGAAAACGGACTCTGGGAGGACACGATTGTTATCCTCTGGGGTGACCACGGTCCTGGACTGCCACGAGGCAAGCGTTCGCTTCGTGATTTCGGCCTTCGCGTGCCGGTGATCGCTCATATCCCGCAGAAGTACCGAGAGTCGCTGGCCCCGCCGGAGTACGAACCGGGGAGTATCGCCAATCGGCCGATCAGTTTCGTCGACTTTGGTCCGACGTTCCTGAGCCTGGCGGGGATCGAACCGCCTGAATACATGCAGGGCGAGCCGTTCATGGGAGAGTACGAAGGAGACCGGGAGCAGTATCTCTACGGATTCGTTGGTCGAATAGGCGAGCGATACGATCTGGGCCGAACGGTGCGCGATGAGCGATACCAGCTGATCCGGAACTACATGCCCCATCGGATCTACGCCCAGCACACAATGTACCAGTTCCAAAACCCGGTATACGCGCAGTGGCGATACCTGGAGCACACTGGAGAGATCAGCCCCGAGGCGGCGAGCTACTTCCAGGAGAAGCCGCCGGTAGAGCTCTATGACCTCGAGAACGACCCGGAGCAAGTGAACAACCTCGCAGAGGACCCCGAGTACCAGGATGTTCGTGCCCGACTGATGGATGCGCTGCACGACTGGCAAGAGGAGATCCAAGATACAGGATTCCTCCCAGAAGAGCAGATCTATACCCGCCCTGCGGAAGGCGAAACGCCATACGAGTTCGCCCAGTCCTCGCGGTATAACCTGACGCAGACCCAGGCTGTCGCCGAGCAGGCTGCTCAACGCGACCAACCGAATCCCTCGGCGCTCATTGGTAAACTAAACTCCGATGATCCGGCCGTACGGTACTGGGCGGCGAACGGTCTGCTCACCCGTCATGAAGAGCTTGCGTCGCTCGCTGACTCACGGTCTGGCCCGCCGGTTCTCGATCGAGTTCGGTCTGCTATGAATGACGAACCAGATCGGATGACGCGGACAGTATTAGCCGAGACGTCCGCGAGAATCGCGCCAGAATCGGAGCGAGGAGAAGCGCTTCAGACTCTACTCCAGCTCGCCGATCCCGAAGAGCACAACGCGTACGTTGTAATCTCTGCGTGGAACGCTCTCGACTACCTCGATGAGACAGCCATGCCTATTCGGGACGAACTGGAGCAGCTCTCCGTTGAAGCGTATGATCCAGGACAAGTGAGAGGAGGGTCCTTAAACGATGCGGATTTCTTGAAGACAAAGACGCTAAGAGACCTGAAACTGACCCAGGAAGGAAAGTCACCCGCAACGTGGGAAGACTGGCCTGCCGTAAAACTTCCGTGGTAACCGACTAATATTTGTATTCTTTCCGCGCGCGGTGACGCGGTAGCGATTACAGTAGGGGTATTGATAGCCATACGAGCCTCCGTGCAGCCCTTTTCTCCCACACCCAATAAAATATAATATTATTATGTCACTTGTTAAGATATAGGTGACATGTGATATTATAACCCACATTTCGCACCCTCTCCAGACAACCAAGGTAATTTTCAGCTGATACCTTTGGGAGGGATTCATTACTGATCCAGCCGCAGTCACGGTCACCGTGACTGCTGACGTCGAAGACTTTGGACCTGGTCCACTCCCCGTTATTGGGGCTATGTGTCGGGAATGTGGTCTCTGCGACGTAGTTGATGACTTCTGCGAACGCTCTTCTCTGTACTTCTGCGGTTGGGCAGAGACGGCATCTCAGTCAGGGTCATGGAACCTGTCGAGAGTGCCTTAGCCCGGAGAATGGGACACTTTCGAGGTTCTTAGAGCGGTACTTCTCAATGGCCGTCGTCACGCCGTGTTCAGCGAACAGGAATTGGTCCGTCCACAAAACCAAGACACGTCACCGCCTTCAACTCTATCCATGCTACTGGTCCGTCGGCAACCGCAGAAGTCGCTCATCCCGATACATCGTAACACAGCAGTTTCTCGAACCAGTCGTTCGGTGAGTTGAGTTTCAGTCCGAGGAAGTCGAGGTATTTCTGGAGGTGATGCTTCGAGACGCCACGGAACTTCGCCAGCCACTGGCGAAGGAAGCTATGGCGGTTCTCGCAGGTGTTCGTGTGGGCGTCACCGATCACGTAGGTGTCGGAGTGGGTGACGGCCAGATGGCCGTCCACCCCCTCCTTGTCCTTGATGTCGTCGTAAATCGTGTAGCCGTCGGTGCAGAGGATCACGCTTCCGTCGCCGTACTCCGCGATATCCTCGTCAGCGTCTTGCAGATCCTCACAGACGAGAAACCGCACTCGTCCGTCATCCCGACGGACGAGTGTCAAGACTGGCGGTTTGTCTGACTCGAAGGTTCCGCGTCCTTTTTTGAGAGTCCGCGCTCGCGCGGACTCCCATTCTCGTCTTCGAGTCCTTTCTCACCAGCCGTGACGTAGACCTCGTCAGCTTCGCACACGTCGTAGAGGTCGAATTCGTCGATATCACCGCTGACGTCCTGGACTTTGTGGACGAAGTTGAGGCCGGCTTCGTAGTCTCGGTCGAGATTCCGAGCGATCTGAGCGGTCGGCTCAGATCGCATCTCCTTGACGATATAGAACATCTCTTCGAGGCCAAAGCGATGTTGCCAGAAAATCGTCTTCGTGAGGTCGCTGAAGTAGGTCTCGCAGTGCTTGCACCGGTACTGTTGGGCGTCCTTGTCGGTGGTTCCGCGTTTGACGACGGCGTCATCTCCGCAATGGACACACGTCACCGTCTCGCCGAAGCGGGCGAGACGGAGACGCTCGAAGCATCGCTCACGCGGTGGAAGGAAGACCTGAGCTGACTCTTCGTCCATCGTTGACCGATGTTTGATCCGCCAGCGGGATTGGCGTTACGATCTATCGAGATGAGCGTCCGATGTTTCCGCTGGTCGAATCGAGCCACCTTCTCGCCACCCCTCATCCTGAGTTAAAGCGACCCACCTTTACGCCAGTCTGGCGAGAAACTAGTTTTAGACCATGGTAACGACCCACAATTATGTGAAATAGTGCCAAATGTGATGATCCTGCACCATGATAAGGAGAAACATGGCTTGTGAGGACTCCGAGGTTCCCCCCGACCTTCAAGATGCTATCACAGACGCCGAGACCGACAGCAGACGGCGTGCTATGGATATCCACCCGCCATCCGAATGGCACGACTGCCCAAACTGCGGACGACGACTCCACGGACAGGCTGTCATCCATGACGAAAATAGCGACCTCATCGCTGTCGAGTACTCCTGTGAATGCCTCTCTCTGTGGACCTGGGATCCGGACATGAACGAACTGTATTATCGGAGAGAGAGCGAACCCGTCGATGACCACTAAGCAACCGGATACCCAGCATCCTATTTACCTCTCGCTGATAGCCACAAGTATGATAGATGCAGCGCCGATCCTCGGGTTCCTTATCGGGACCGTGGTTATCCATCGGTTAGATCCAATCTCTTCGGAGAGACCCTGAGAGATGCGATTGGTCTATATCACATGGCATAATATTTAATGTCGTATAGAAACGTGATTAACTGAGGCATCTAACATGGGTAAAACTGGCAACTGTCCCAACTGTGATGAGCCGATTAAGAATGGACATGAGAAATGCCCTGTCTGTGGGCATGATTTATCAGATGGATGGCGGTTTGGGCTGTAACTAGGAGAGAAGTGATAGCACGTCACTTCGACTAACCGTTTTTTCAGGATGAAACGTCGTGGGGACGTTCCAATTCGCATTCCCCCGATAGGCTTCAGCAACGTCGTTGTGTAGCAACGTCGCATATTCGTCGAGGATTGGAAGACTCCATACCTCCGCGAGTTGGGCGAGGCGCTGTCGGATCTGTTTGCCTATTTCAATACGTTCCTCATACCGCTTCAGCGAATTGTGATAGTGGTAGGAGACGAAAATTAGATATGCAACATCTTCCGCGCTGAATATCCCTGCACGAACCAGATCACAGTTCGTGATGTTCGTCGTTGTCTCGATGAAATCCTCGATCGCGGACGCCGGATAGCCGTAGACGAATCCACAGCGACGGTGGTACGCATCTGTCTCAGAGAATCGCGTCGGGAGGAGATCCAGACGCCAACGGGACCGTCCGATAGCCCACCCCCGTGCCTCTTTGATATTCTTCATGTGGAGGTCAAACGTGCTGCATAGATCGTACAGATACGCGTCTGGATTATCGAAATCGGGGTGTGTCTCTCCGCTTATATAGACCTGCGCAGCCGGCTTATCACGGGCGAGGACGCGAGCCAGCAAGACTGGATTGATCGAGACACGTCCCTCAGACTCGTCCCGGTAACGGCTGGTGAATTCCCGAACGGCTTCCCGTTGGTGGGACGTGAGATCGGGGATGTCGTCAGTCATTATCCTACCATCTCGAGCAGAGGCTATGGCTTTTTCTGAGAAACTGGATGGTCCTATTCGTCGCGGGATAGGTGGCCGCTCTCAACGAGATCGTCAAGGATTTCTTGGTCGTCCAAGTGGCCTGACCATGCAATGTCCGGGAGTCCATATCGGTCCGTGATGACTACGATTCCATCTCCCGCGTGGATCACGGTTATATGGGTTGCATTCTCACCCGCCCCCGAGTAGTGATCCTGGTGTAGTGCTGTGAGATCGCGCACGCCACGAGCGGCATCAAAGTTCATCCGGTCGAGTCGGTCCAGGGCTTCGATAACGGTGTCGTCGGTTTTGGCGTTCATTGTTGTAGTCGTATCGGGTGTCGTTCGTTTGATCGGGACTATCAGTTCGTCGTACCGACGAGGGCGTTCCTCGATCGCCGATCGTCAGTCCGATCCGGCATCGTGGCTCGACTTTGATTCGGGGTTCGCTCGTCTCGAGACGACTCTGCTTCGGCTCGCGTGACTGACTCCTGCTCGATGGGAACGTCGAAATCCCGCGACTCGATCGGCGTTCCGTGTGACGATGCCGTCAGTTGCCGACGATTCGTTCACCGAACTCATCGAGACGATACCGTCATCGGGTCTGGGTCGGGAGGAGGGTTGCGCCGTAGTGGAGTTTGTACGACCACCCCGATTGATATGTGGCCTCTGTCGTCCGCCGAATGAAGATTCGGATCACCGTATCGTCCGGGTACACTCGCTGGCGGTCAAGACCATCCAAGTCATCGGCCGTGACGTTCGGGGCCATCTCCAACCATTGGTTGCACGGCCAATAGCATAGGCCTTTCCATTGGTCCGTTGGCCAATAGTAGGGTACTGCTGAAGAACATGCTACTGCTGTCCATCACTTCCGCCGAGAGCAAAACAGACGAAACATAGCCACAGCCACCAAACATTTATTTCCTAATACATTGGAAATAAAATAGTGGGATGAGAGATCAGCAGACGACGCTGGCGGGTAATCTTACAGAACCCTACCGAGACCGCGAACGACTCCGCGAACTCTATGAAAAACAGGAGCGATCGATTCAGGACATCGCTGCGGAGGTGGGCTGTTCTGATACCACAGTCCGGAACTATCTACGGCGGTTTGGCATGCTTGATCCGCTTGATTCCCCCGCCTACTACACCTCCCGACCAGATGGATATGACTGCTGGATCGTTGATGGCCACACCGTCCGGGTGCATAGACTCGTTGCAGTCGCAGAATGGGGGGTTGAGACCGCCGCAAATGCAGAGGCGATTCATCACCGGAACACCCACAAATGGGACAACCGCCCCGCGAATCTCCTGCCCTGTGAGACTCGCGCGAAGCACGCCCGCGAGCACCACCGACCGAGGGCAAACGATACCCAACGCTCACTCAATAAGTACCCGACGACCGACGAGCTGAGCCATCCCGAGGGGAACGGCCATCGAGACGCGGATCAGCTGACATTCGATGACTTTGAGGCATTCTGAATATGAGAAACATACCCCTTCTCGAATGGAACAAGCCACGGCCGGCGGGGAATGGATGCGTGTGTGGAGCCGAACAGCTCCATCCCGCCGCACTTAATCACTACCTGGCCGATAGCGAGTGAACCGTCGACGGACGCCAGGACAATATCAGAAGCTATCTGATAATCGATCCCTTCTCAACGAATACCATGCCCCAGAATCCGTTTAACCAGACGCTCGACTGGACCGTACAGGGGAAGTACGCCCGCGTCACCGATGACGACGGGCGCGTCTTCGAGGGGTGGGTCGAACGGGTCCACCACGGCCGGGGAAGCGTCGTGATGCACGACGTGACGACCGGCGATGACGAACAGCTCGGGAGCGTGTTCGTCCGGTTGCCGGGCACCATCGAGGTTCTCAAACCGCGAAGGCGGATCGAGTGGCAGTCCCTCGACGAGCTGTCGCCCCACCCCGCCCACGATGGAGCCTTTACCCCCGCTGACGCTACTATCCGGCGTTGCTACCGGAATCAGTACGCGGGCTCGTTCCCTGTCGTCCGGGAGAACGGCACGATCATCAACGGCCACAAACGCGTAGCCGCTGCTCGACTTGCCGGACTTACGCACCATCCCGCCGAGGTCATCAACGTCACCGACGACCAGGCCCGCGAACTCTTCACCATCGCTCACCGGGAGCAAGCAAACCAGGAGCAGGAGACCTACGAACCGGCAGACAGTGAACAGGACACGGAGGCCAGTCCGTGAATTACCTCACCCGTGTGTCCCAAGTGAGGCGACCGTCACGCCGTGGCGAGGAGGAAACACACCGGGTTTCGAGTGAAAAATCGAGAGATAGCGCGGCGATACCATACCACAGCATCCAGTGCTTCCTAGTCGTGGACCAACCGATCACCGAAGTAAGGACACCCCATCTGCAAAAAGAAGATCACCCGAGGTCACACCGATCACACCCCTCGCTTCCGTTGTTTTTGAATCGTCACAACAACTATGGTGAGCTAGACCTTCGAAAAAGCGCATGAGCCGCTTCAATCGCTCTCCAAGTCCGTCATACCGAGCGTTCGTGGAAGACGTGCAGGAGTACGCAGACGTCGACCACGAACCCGGTGAGAATGTCCGGCGAGCGATTGCCGAGGCACTCGAAGACGAGTTGAGGGAGCGATTCAAGGCCTACTGGAAGGTTGACGAGACAGCCGACACCGCGTGCCTCCGGCAAGTGATCACGGGAGAAGACGAGTGTTCGTGTGACCGGTCGTGGATCGATCGTGAGCTAGAAACCGTCGGAGAGGGTGACAATCCCCCACACAAGCCACCTCATGCCGATCATTCGACGCTCTGGCTCGATGAGGATGAGCCTGCCGTCTATTCGATGCATGTGTCCCACCCCGAACTACAACTCGTTTCGAAGACAGCAGAACCAGACCCAGAGCAGCGCCAGCGAAACGGCTGGTTCGATATCATGCACTGTGCCGAGCACTGGGGCATGGAGATCGCCGTCATGCCGACCTCCTGGTACAATGCGTTCTCAACTGTCAACATCGTCTTTTATCCACCCGAGCGACGGTGACACACCAGGGCGTCCGATGTAGCCGGAATTGGTTGACATCGACAGAAAAACTATGGTGTTAGGAGACTAATTGGATAGTAGCGGGGATCGTTGGAGGGCGATTCCCGCTAACGGGGACCTTTACCCGCGTCTTCGATCCAACCAATTCACCTTTTGTCAGCCATGGGTTGAAACTAAGAGGCTCAATAGCCGTACCGTTTGTGCGCGTCGTCAATTGGAAGGATCTCCGTCACACGCACCTCGTCCCGCTCCTCATAAATGTCGTAGAACACGGTGTACTCATGGCTGATGTGCTGCCGATACCGATCATCGCCGTCGATCACAAGGCCCTCTTTGTCTCCCTGTCCTTGGCCGGGATACGGGTTCTCCTCGAGGTACGCGAGGTTATCGCGGCAGATCCGTTCGCTCTTCTCGTCTAGGGCGCGTAGAAACTCATCAACGTCAGGATGCAGCAGGACCTCGTAGCTCATTCGTCGTCACTGAGCGGCACGAACTCGTCATGGTCCATATCATCGACCTTGCGCATCTTCTCGGCTAGCTGTTTCCGGTTGTGCTCCTGGATGAGCTGTTTCAACACCTCATCGTAGGACTCACCAACGCCCTTGAGGTCGTGCAGTTGTTCACGTCGTTCCTCAGACACTCGAATGCGTTTGTCTGCGCTCATGGTAATCACCGTTGCACATGTGGCACATGTGCAACGGCCTGTGAATCCTTCACGATTGTCGCCAATAAACATGTCGCTACTGGCACGCCACTGTTTCCAGTGGTTCCAGTAGACCAATACACTGCATTTCGCTATACCATAAGTGGAAATCTGCGGCACCTGGTCGCCGCGTTCCAGAACGATATCTTTAAATGGTAACAATACATTGTTTGCCTAAGGTTGCTCAGGATACTCAGGTGAAATGTGATGCTCAGTAACCTCAGCAACCTAAGGTGACTAAGCATGTCCGAAACAGTTGAACCACGGGCGGTGAATGTAGCGATATTGAAAGGCGGAGTAGGGAAAAGTACGATTTCAGTCAATCTCGCCGAGCGCCTCGCAGCGCGCGGGCACGATGTCCTATTTGTCGATCTCGAACCGAACGGCCACGCGAGTGTTGGTCTCGGATTCGAGGAGCAATATCAAGACGAAGGCAGCGACGACCTCGGGGATGTAATCCTCGATGAGGGCAAGGCTGATCCGCAAGACATCATCTTTGACACGGACTTCGGATTCGATATCCTTCCGTCGACGAAACGACTGGAGACGATCGAGAAGCTGGTCGAATCCTCAAACTTCGCCGATGTCCGGGTGCGCAACCACGTTGTCGATCCGCTGCTCGGGACGGACTACGATTTCATTATCACGGACCCGCCTGCCTATCGGGGCAAGATCACAAACAATGCGCACGTCGCAACACAAAATCTCATCGTGCCACTCACGAGCGGCGGCGGGTCTGTCGAAGGCTTCCAGCGGATGATGGAGCGCCAAGTCACTCCGTTGAGAAATCAAATCGGTCTAGATATCCTGGCGATCGTCCCGAATCGAATCAATTCGAGAATTGACCATCACAACAATGATCGGAAACTCATCGAACGACTAAATCAAGACTTCCCGCAACATCTCCCCGAATTCGCTCGTGTCGATTTCGAAGAAATCGATAACGGAGAACACAATGGTGATCTCCCGAAACCTGGAATCAGGAAGGACGACACCATCTCGAAAGCTTATACCGAGCGCAAAACCCTCGCGGCGCACGATCCGGAGAACGAACAACTGGAACGGTTCGATGAGCTTGCGGAGATCGTTGAGAATGGAGAGGTAACCAATGAGCGATGACGATCCGTTCGGAGATATCAAAACGCAGCTTGAGGGAACAGAAGGGAAGAATGAGGATATTAAGGATGCTGATCATAGTGAGGATGATGAGGATAATGAGCAACCTCAGGAACCTATTGGCGATGATGAGGATGATAAGGATGCTGAGGATGCTGAGGATGGCCAGGATGATAAGGAAGATAGGCATAATAAGCATGGCCCCCCGTTCCCCTTCAGCGAGAGCAAACAAGGGCCGATCTACCCGCATGAAGATCGTTGGGACGAGTGGGCTGACGCAAAATGGGAGATTAAGGTTTATCTCCGAGAGAACGGCTTGCGGGAGACTCACGGGCGAGAGATCGATGATGCACTCTTGCAGCTCGCAATCGAATCACCAGAAGAAATCGGGGATATCATCTTAGACGCACGTGGCTACGACGACTTGAACTGAGAATTCAGCTAATCGAGATTAGCAAGTCTCATCCTCTCCTCCTCAGTTAACTCATCAGCAAGAAACCGCTTTCCAACATCTGAGAGCATATATTTCCCGCGTTTCCCCTTATATCGTGTTAGAATCTCTGTCTCTTCAGCTAGAAATTTAACCCGACGGGAAACATGGCGATACGATGGGATCTCAGCTTCAGAAAGCTCTCGCTCAAGATTATCATAAATTACTTTAGGGGTGAATTCGACTTACGTCATGCGTTTTTCCGTCTATTTCGGCAGTGCCACTCGACACGTTAGTATCCATTCGACACGGTGGTATAGCCATTCGAACCACTCGACATACGGGTGTCATTCGACATAGGGACATTCGAATGTCCAGCGACGATCTCGAAGCACTCGGGCTGTTGGAGATCGATGACCAAGGAGCGGGCAAAGCCACGCTCTACCGGCTGCGCCTACCGTTCCGGAACGAACGCGGCGCTCCCGACGCTCCCCAGCCGGGGCATCTCGTCGTTCCCGAGGGTGAGACACAGCATCGATCGATCCGCGCTGTCGTCTGCGAGCTGTTAGACGCTCGTGGACTGCTTGATGCAGCCTACGATGCCACGGAGATCTCGGATGGGTTAGTGGGCTGGCCGCCGACGCTCGAGCCAGCCGTCGAGCGGTAGCCGTGGCTCCGTCCATGGATCAATGTGATCTGTCGTCTTTCGGCCGCATAGCTGGGGGAAGTCTCCGTGGACCAAGTGACTGGATCGACGGATCGTTTAAGATCGTCATCCGATCAGGATAGAACCCGATACAACACAGATTCAGCTCCAGGAGGTGACAGCGAGTACCGGTTGACATCCTCCTGTGCCCAAAGGCGCAGATATTCTCCTTGGTTTCGTATAATAATCAGTTGCCAGCTTTCCTATCGCTGTTGCACCCGTAGCGGCAGGCCGTTTTTCGTCTGGGTAGTGATCTCCGGCTCGATCGTGAGCGTTGGATCTCCACCATCCCATGCAAGCTCCCATTGCTGGCCAATCGTCGCCAGCACTAGTGTTGCCTCAAGACGGGCAAACTCCCGACCGATGCACATCCGCCGACCGCCACCGAACGGGACAAACGCATACTCGGGCAGTTCCTCTTCGAAGTCGTCGGTCCATCGATCAGGACGGAAGGTCTCTGGATCATCGTAGAACCGCTCGTCACGATGGACCGCGATGATGGAGAGATGGATTTCCTCGCCGGATGAAATCCGATATCCATTGATTTCGACATCCTGAGTTGACTGCCGAGGGATCGTATGCACTGGTGCGTACAGGCGGAGGGTCTCCGTGACGATTCGCTGTGTGAGTTCTAAATCCTCAATATCGTCGTAGGTGGGACGATTGCCGTCCAACACAGTATCGATCTCCTCATGAAATGCCTGCTGGATATCGGAATTCGTTGCAAGCGAGTACCACGCAAAGCCAAGTGCCGCAGCAGTGGTTTCATACCCAGCGAAAATCATCGCAAGCATCTGTCCCTCAACTTCCTCCATGCTCAGATGGTCTTGCCCGCTTGCTTCGAGTGCGTCCTGAAGCTTTGACAGAAGTGTATCCATATCTGATTGGTTCTCTGAAGCTGAATCAACGCTGTGCTCCGAGAGCAACTGTCGAATTTCCATTCGGAGACGTTCTATCGAATTGGAAAATTCTCGACGTGCTGGTGTCGGCACCCAATTCGGGAGAAGCCATGATGTCGGGGCAAACCATTTATTAAGCCCATCCGAGGCAGTGCGGAGATCATCGCCTTCCCCGGGTGCTAGTTCGCGTCCAAACAATGTTGAAAAGAGAATTTCGAGGGTGAGGTCTTGCATTTCTGATTCCATCTCGATAGTCTCGCCCCCCTCCCAAGTGGCAAGTCGACGTTGTGTGGCGTTGACCATTGAGTCGCCATATTCCTTGATTCGATCTAGACTGAACAACGGTTGGAGGATACCTCGCTGACGGCTCCATTGCGATCCCTCTGTTGAGAGCAGTCCGTCTCCGAATGCTCGGTGAAAATCCGGAGTCTTCCCGAACGCGTTGCTATCCGTCACCAGAACCTGCTTGAAATACTTGGGATTGGCTAAGACATAGACCTCTGTTCCCGGCAGTTCCATTCGATAAATATCCCCACATTCATCTATCGCTTTATCAACAAATTCGAACGGGCTCCGAGCAAACTCGAACGTATTACCGAACAATGGAAGCCCCTCTGGGGCCGGGGGGCGTCGGGTTTGTGGATTCATGTTTATACCTCCAGTTATAGACGTAATAAAACCACTGGCGTTACACGCCAACCTACCAGACAAGGAGACCACATTTATTAAACCAATGTATTAGGTCATCAAATATCCATAGATATATCATCATCAAATGCGATAGTCACTTTGAAACAGACGGAAGAGAACGTTATCTGAACAATAAATCTATGACAGCTCACGAACGACACGCTAAGAACCCTCTGACAGGCGAAGACCTCGTAGTGCGTCACACGATCAACGAGACAGTCGATTCAACATGTCTCACGGTACTGCGGGAGCTCAAGGCCTGTTCAAATCCAGTCGCACAGACCGATATCGCCCGACAGACCGACATTTCACGACAAGCGGTCTCCACCCATCTTGCAGTCCTCCGCGATCGAGGAATGGCCAATAGCTATGAAGCGGGGGTTGAGCTCACCGCTGGTGGCATATTGCTGCTGGACGTTATCGAGACGTGTCTTCAATCCATTCCAATTGAAAAGTTATCATATCTAACCCGCTCTATGCATCCAGTCGCAATCTTAAAAGAGCTTGAAAAACGTCCCTACCGGATGTGCGAATTGCAACAAGCAGCTGATAGCTCCCCATCGCGTCCCACAGTCGGGCGTATCCTCGACGTGTTCTCAGAGTACGGCTGGAGTACGGACAACGGCCGACAGCAGCAGATCACATCCGATGGAACACGCGTCCTAGATGCCTACGGCGATCTGGCGACCGGCGTCGAACAACTCATCGAAAAAGCACCGTGGCTCCAGCGGCTCTCGCCAGCCGATGCCACCTTCCCAATTCACGAGTTGGCCGATGCTGATCTGGTCGTTTCCACCCCCGCCAAGCCCTCGTCAGTGCTTTGGACAGCCCTGAAGCTCTACGATCGGAAGATCACTCACTTCCGAGCATTATGCTCCATTTTTAATCCAGTCCTGTTCCACGCTTATCACGGGCTTCTCAAACTCGGCGTTGAAGCCGAGGCAATCCTAGATCTGCCCACGTATCTCAAAGCCCTCGAAGAGCCCCAATTGCAATACGCGATCCGTGATTCGAAATATGAGCACTACGAGCCATTGGTGCTTGACCATCCACACACGCTTGGAATCGGACTTTATGACGATCGGAAAGTCGCTATCGGAGCGTACAACGAATTTGGGAGTGGGAAGCAAATTGCGATGGTTGTCAGCACGAACGACCGACTAGTCGACTGGGGCATCAACCTATACGAATCCTACCGCGCAAAAGCTTATTCAACCTCAGAAATAGAGAATAAAATATAAACTTGTTGAAGGATCACGCGATCGAGATCACCCCACATCGTAGGCGAGATATCCTATCTTCCCTCTGGAA
The DNA here is from genome assembly GCA_025041175.1 of Halobacteriales archaeon YIM A00010. GTDB lineage: Archaea > Halobacteriota > Halobacteria > Halobacteriales > Haloarculaceae > Halocatena. Next base: position 162,808 of record JAKCFJ010000006.1, on the reverse strand, counting down.
CTAGTTTTCCCAAGTCAACTACTCCACGCTACCGCCGGTAAATATGATAATAAGACTGCATCAATTTCACACACTTTGACAGTGTAAACGCCGGTGAAAATATTACCGATCCCCCGAGAATTATGGCTAGGTGAGAACCGCTGACGCCGACAGAGACTGACTGCATCGAAGGCCGAACCCAAGGAAGCCGCCTACCCGTGGTTCTCGGAAGCAGGATCAAGAGCTTCCAGGTCCTCCCTGCACATCTCTCCCCTGACATACCGCAAACCGAGATCAGTGATTCGGTAGCTCGTGTTTGTTTGTTCGAACAATCCGGCATCGCTCAGGACTCGCACACGATCACGAGCATGAACTTCGCTGATGTCCACATTCCGACCAGCCGGGCTAGGGGGACATTCAAATTTCCCATCCCTGTGTCCTCCATAGAAACGCAACAGTGCTCGATCAGCAGGATGGAACCACGACGCAAGTGGCAGGTCGTCACTGGGTTCCGGCATACATCCAACAACTCCCCCCGGCACAAACAACTATCTCATTCCCAGTTTACGCATGCGAAGGATAGTTTTATTGGCCGGGAGGTAGAAGAGTCTTTAACGCGATGGTTTCCTGAAAATGGAAATCACCTGGGTGAACGTCTGACAGGACCCCCCAGGCGATCAGCACTGCGCTGTTGGCTCAGCGCACAGTCGAACATATACGCCCATTGATCAAAGGTGTTTCGGCACCTCACGGGCTGCGGGGATGGTAGCCCCGATTGTTCGAGCCACACCCGCTGATTGTCGCATCCTGTCACCGTACCGATCGAAAGATGAACCCAAGACAGGAAAACGATGTCACAGCGAGCTAGCCAGACATTGGTCACGGAATACCTTAGCGGTAACGCTGACCTCCGACCACAAACAGTAGAACAGACCAAGCGCAAGACAGCAGTCGATTTCCAGAGAGCAGTTTTCCTGGACCCTAATAGCAACCACCGGCGGCAACCGAGCGGGATCCCTAGCTGTCCAGAGGGACACGCTCTCCCTCGCTCGACGATCGCAAAAGCGGCGAGACGAGGGATCTCCCCGTACCAGAAGGATAACCCCGACGAGTATCGGATCGAGCGGGAAGAACCAGAAAACACGACCATAGAAGCCTTCCGAACGGCTCGACGGGGAGGTGATGAGCCGTGATCGACGGTGAACCGCGGCTCGTCGAGCGCGATGGCCAGCGCCAACTCGTCGATGCGAGCGGAGCTGAACTGGTGTGTCGCCGCCTGTCACCGTACGCCCACGGCTGCTTCCACCGGGTCGATCTCAATCAATTTGCTCACGACGGGGCGATCACCCCCCGGTGTGAGCACGTGACCGGGGGCGATGATGATAAGTGGGTACTCAGTCGCTATGAATCGCTGGATCCGACGTGGGAGGGCTGTCAGTACAAGGGGTGCGACGGCAAGGAGACGGCAGCGACCGGCGGGAGCGGGCCACAACTCGCAACGACACTCAAGAACATGTCTCCCCAAGAGTTCGAGGCGACCGTTGCTGACCACGGTTCTTCGAACGCGGAGGAGAGCGTATGACGCCCAAAAACGCGCTCGAAGCCTGTCGAGACGCTGGTCTCACCGAAGGCGAACAGATCACCGACGTGCGCGCTGGCCCGTGTCGAATTACGACACTCGAGGCCGACACCGTGATCCTCACCGCCGGAAGTGACCAGCGACTCGATGCCGGGGATGCGACTGACCTCTGGGAGAGCTATCAAGATGGGTCCATTCGTCTCGACGAGGACGCACCATGATCAGCATGGGGAATCGTCAGACGCACGGCGGACGGTCCCCCGGTTTTATAAGACTGCGGAGGGGAAGGCTAGGCGAAAACACACAGACAACACTACACACGTCAAGAGACCACAGGAATCCGCCAGGGTTCGAAGGGTGTCCCACCACCCGATACCCCCGGCGGTTCTGTCGTTATACCTGTGGTTTCTTGCTGAGGCGGCTTAATGATTTGGGTTGGGTGAGTGACAGCTACGGTGCTCGCCATCGCCCGATCATTCTGCGCGCACTGAGCGGCTCTGAAATCGAGTCGACGTGCCAGCAGCGCGGTGCATGACCGACTACGAGAGCTGTAGCCCCTACACGACGACCGGCGCATTGACATACGGCCTCACATCGCACGCCAACGATTTGATGAGCGATAGCTGTCGAGGTGGGCCAGCATGAGCGCCACTCCCCGCTTTGCGGTCGTCGGCTGTTCGGAGTGTGAATCGCTGTGGATCATCGCTGACCGCCACGAGCACGAGACGTCAGACTGCCCACAGTGTGGCTTGACGCAGAAGACCAAACAGCTCCGCGCGCTCGCGCAGGCCGATGACCAGGACACCATCTGCGAACTCCGGGCACGCGTAGCTGCTCAACGAGCGGGGCATCACGAGGAGTACGATCGTGAAGACGACTATGCTGTTCTCGGTGAGTGGGCCGAGGATTATCTCTCGCGGTATGACGAGCTGTACGAGGCCGACGTCCAGCAAGCGATCGAGCGGAGTGAGTGGATCCAACAGGAGTTGTACGCGAGTGCTGCCGAGGAAGTTCTCGATCGAGACGAGAAATTCGAGAACGCCGCCGAGATCTACCTCGACCGCCGAGAACGAGAGCTCGAGCAGCTCGTCGAGGAGAGTGTCCCCCCGACTGACGCCAGCGCGGAGCCCACCCCGACGCCATTCAGCGACCGAGCGGAGCCGGATGCCCCAGCACAGGCGGGGCTCACGCTCACGACACCAGAAACGTTGCCCGAGGCGACCGACGCCCGACTCATCAAGCCGCCGATCGCTCCAACGAAGCTCTGGAAACAGGCATGGGACGGCCAGCTCCCCGACCGGCTTCACGACGCGCTCAACACGCTGCGTGGCGATGGATACCGCGAAGCGTGGGCGACACTCGTTGAAGCCGGTGGCGCGACTGCTCCTGCAAGCGCGGACAGCCCCGCGTATGCCGAGTATCTCCTCGATGCGTTGAAACGCCATCCGACCGACGACGACTGGGCTGCGATCGTCCGGCTGACGCGCCAACTAGGTGGTGCAACGCCGATCGGGAATACCGAACGATCGGATATCATCAACGGCCCGGTCGCGCTGTTCGTCGCCTGTGACGTTGTGCCCACGATCACGATCCGGCTCTCGCACGCGTTTTTCGAGGACTATCAGCGCAACCAACGCGAGACGTTTCTGCAGTTCCTGACTGACCTCTCGGTCGGGATCGACATCCGGCTGGTCTGTCCCGGTCGCATCCTCCCCAAGAAGCTGCTAGCCCACCACGCCGACGATCTCCCGACCGCCTGTGTGACTGAGGCCCCAGATCCGTACCGGACTGATGCGAGTTGCCCAGCAGGTTCTCCACAGGATGTTGCCGAGCGCGCGCTGGCCGAGCTCGGCCCCGAGCACGCGTACTTCGAGGTGCTCGAGGTACTCGCTGGCGCTCCATCGAATCGCCGGCAGTTCGCTGCGCTCCGGCAGGATTCGAAGTTTGGGATCTCCGCGAACGGCGTCCAAAAACGGGTCGACCGGCTCCGCGAGCTCGACGTCGTGAGCGTCGATCAGCTCAACGCCGATGCGGTCGTGCAGCTGCTTCCAGCGGGCGAGGCGCTCCTCGATCTGCGTGAACAAGAACGGCACGCACAGCGCCGCTTAGACGACTATGAGACCATTCCGGATTCAAAAGCGGAGTCATCGGAGCCGTCGACTGGCGATCTGACTGCCCCCCCAAAATCCCCCCACAAGTCCGTGTGTTCAGCGCGAGCACGGGAGGAGGGGAAGGGATCGGCTTCTGCCGCCGACAGCACCGCCGACGGCACCGCCACCACTACCGCTCCCGCTGGGGATGATGATGCGCCTGGGTCGCGGTGTTTTTGGTTGCCTCCTGCTCATCAACACGCCGTCGTTGCGTCTTGTACTGGCGAAAATAGCGGTGCTGACATTGCTCTCGCTGATGAAGCGGCTCCCACCCGTGAGCAACCGCGTGATTGCTTGGTTGGGTATAATGAGGATCGGAAAGAGGTCGTGGTATCCCTCCAACCGTCGCCGGTTGCTGCCTTCACCATGACGCGGATTTGTACTGGCTTACTGGGTCCCTTGTTGCGGAACACGATCCTGACCGCCGACAATCTCGACAAGGATGGCGAGCCGCTCGGGAAGCTGCTTGAAGCGGGCGTTTCGACAACCGCATTGCGAAACATCTACCAACTCGGCTGTCTTCCCGAACAGAGTGCAAACGGCGAGGACTACCGTGAGGAACTCACCGCGGAGTACGTGGGGATCATCAAGGATGTGCCGCAGATCCGGACGGACGACGGATTTGATAGCTCACTCGCTCGCTCTGTCTGCCAACGAGCCCACGGCCTCGCAGGGACCGCGATGCGGATCTACGAGCTGCTCGGGTGGTCGGTGACCCAAGAATGGACGTTTCCGGACCGGTACAGCGTGCGTCGGCCTGATCGTCGACGGATCTATCAGAAGACGCTCGCCAAACACATCGCCGTCGTCTCCCGGTATGGCGGCTACCCTGCCCACAGGATCTTGTACGAGGACGATGACGAGATCCGCGCCGACTCGCTCGGCTGTCCGAACGTCGACGACGTTGATCCGACGGGCGAGTGTTTCGGCCAGTGGGTGCTCCGTGGGCCGGAAATCGACCGCTGGGCGAGTGACTTGACTGATCTCGAAACAGCGGGTGAGATGGAACTCCAAGAGGGTGAACGGAATTACACGCCGTTCCTCGTGGAGTTGTCGATCGGCCAGGCGACCCGTAAAGCAACCGTCGATGAAGCCGCTGAGCGGCTCTGCGAGATGAAAGACCTCACGCTAACCCGCTCAGCATCGGCGTTGCTGGCCGCGTTCACCGACAGCGTATTCAGAACCGCCGAGGCGTTGTCAGGGCTAGCGTCCGCTCATGATTTCGAGCGAGACATCCGTCTTGATGAGGTGCGATTTGCGTTGAGTACGCTCGATCCGGAGGCGTTACTCCCGAATCTCGATACCGACGAGGATGGGTCACGGCGCAAGAGCGCTCGGTCGAAGCTCGTGTATACACTCTTGACCGCGACCGAACCGTTGTCAACCGGCGAACTGGCTGAGAGAGCGGGCGTCTCGAAGCAATCGATTCGCAACCATCGGGATGTTCTGGAAGCGATCGGACTGTTAGCCATCGATGATCTAGGACCAGGGAAACCCACGTATTACCGGCTGACACTCCCGCTCCGTGACGAATGCGGTGATCGAGACGCTCCTCGACCGTTGTTCCTTCCTGACGGTGACGGTGAGGACGGACAGTCGATGGTTCGGTACGTTGTTCACGGTCTCATCGAAGCTCGTGGGCTGGGCGATGCGGCCGATGCAGACACAGAGATCTCCGACGGACTCGTGGGCTGGCCCCCGGATCTCCGGCCTGCTATCGATCGATGGCCGTGGCTCAGGCCATGGATTGACACGATCTACTGGTTATTCGGTAAGGAGGGAGGCGGTAGTCTGCATGGTCCGGGTGAGTGGATTGACGGCCCGTTTGAGGTGACCTCTCGGCTCGGTACCGAGCCCGAGACGGTGCAGGCCCAACTCCCAGCGTGACTCGATCGCCGGTCAATCGCCTTATAAGGTCCCGTGCGGGCCTGGTTGCGACGGCTGTCCACACGGTCCCTATCGGTGGGGGAAGTGGCGTGACGGCGATACTGTCCGAACGACATATCTCGGCAAGCCGGACTGAGCTGCGTAGGAAGAGTCGCTTTGGAACCGACTCGTCCTGGATTGCTTCCGAAACCACCTTTCGTCGAGGCGAGAACCTCGCCGTGTATACCGGGAAGGAGGTCAGTGTTCTCTCCTCTGGTATGGTATCTTTGGGATAGGAAGATCGTAAGCATTAGATGATCTATCGTATGTATAGCTCCCTAATCGGTATTTTTATGGTTCTGCATTGGAAACCACAACCATAGTCCGTTATCACTAGGGGCGCGGCCGTATTACGGCCGCGCCCCGGAGGGGCGTTCCGTCCGAAAGGACGGAACGTCCCGTAGGGCGGGCCTAGCCCGCCCAAGGGTACGACCGCAGTCGTGCCCGGTGGCCTGCCTCCGTGGCAGGCCACCATGACGTAGCTACGTCATGCAGGGACCGGCAAGCCAGCCCCTATGTGTTCTAACAAACGTAGATAGATTATTGACAGAAAATATGGCCGTTTGTGTGATGGTCTTCACCCCCCACGTAAGTGTGTGCTTCAACGAGATACCGATCCTCCGTTCGGTGAGGCCGGAAACTCTACCCCGAAAGGCGCTGAGCGTCACTACGTGCAAAAGTGGGGGGAGAGGGGATATATAAACAACTGGCTATTTGCAATTTCACCCCCTATCTGCAACTCCACTCACCCATTTGCAACACTGGTTTGGAGGTATGGACGTTATCGGTGTTTCAACCCTTCATCAGCGACACTATGTGCAAAAGTGGGGGGAGAAGGGATATATAAACAACTGACTATTTGCAATTTCACCCCCTATCTGCAACGAAGGTTTTAAGTAATAAATGATGCTGGCATTCTATCCCTCCCGTTCGTCAGCGACACTATGTGCAAAAGTGGGGGGAGAAGGGATATATAAACAACTGGCTATTTGCAATTTCACCCCCTATCTGCAACGAAGGTTTTAAGTGACCCCTACGTGACGATATGTCATGGACGAATTTCGTCGGAAGTCCTCCCCGTACGTCAATGCCGACGCTCTTGATGAATCATATCAGCCGGAGAAGATTCTTGGACGTGATGAGGAGCTTGAGGAGATCCACAGCGCGCTCCAGCCGATCATTAACCGGGAGCCGCCACAAAATGCGTTTCTCTATGGACTCTCCGGGCTTGGCAAGACAGAATGCATGCGGTATAAGATCGACACGCTAACGGCAGCTGCCACAAACTACGACGATATTACCGTTGAAAGCATCTGGCTCAATTGTGATGACCTTACGTCCTCCTATCAAGTGGCGATCGAGATTGCGAATACGATTTTGCCGTCATCAAAATCCCTACCGAGATCTGGGCTGCCACGTTCACAAGTCTACTCCACCATGTTTGACGCACTTGATCAGCTCGGCTCCAACGACAATCCGGACGAAGAGGACGATTCGCGTCAGTACGTTCTTATTATCCTCGATGAGGTTGATAACATCGGTTCACGCGATAGACTGCTGTATCAGATCCCTCGTGCCAAAACGAACGAGAAGATCACGCAGGTGTGGCCTGCCATCATCGGCATCAGTAATGATGTGACCTTTAAAGAGAATCTATCCTCGAAGGTGAAGTCGTCACTCTGTGAGCGTGAGATCGTGTTTTCACGGTATGACGCAGATCAACTCGGGATGATCATCGGACGCCGGGTTGAGATCGCGTTTCGAGACGGTGCTGTTGGAGAGAATGTGATCAAATTGTGTGCGGCCTACGCGACCCAAGAGGGCGGCGATGCACGATATGCGCTGGATCTCCTCAAAGTCGCTGCTGATGCTGCTCGCGATCGAGGCGACGATACGCTCACTGAGACAGATATCGAAGCTGCTCGCGAGCAGATTAAGGACACTCGTGTGTTGGACTCCGTGCATTCTCTGACACTCCACGAACAACTCACCGCAGCCACAATGGTGCTCATGGACCGCAACGAAAGCCTTCCTGCACGTCGAGGGGAGATTTATTCACAGTACACGCAGGTCGCGAAGTCTGTCGGGAGGAGACCGAACAAGAGTCGCCGGTTCCACGATTATATGGATAATATGAGCATGCTCGGCCTGATCGGTACTAACGAAGTGAATAAAGGAATCGCAGACGCCAGCTACTACACGCACGATCTCCGCTCGCTTGAAGCAGAGATGGTCGTCACAGCACTGGTCGGGGACGAGAGTGAGTCGCTTGTTCCATCCCCACTCAGACAGTATATTTGACAAGCTCGGGTGTTGGCATACTTGTCAACCATTTCGGGCAAATCCTGTAGCATCCGCCTCGACAGCCTGTGAAGGGCTTGTGGCCAAACTACTATGTGCAAAAGTGGGGGACTATATGCATTTGAGGATTTAAATATGGTACTGCATAGAGAGCTCATCCCTGGGCAAAGCTAGGCAAGGGATTCGCACGCCTGCCCATTGCCATCTCTGTCGAGCTGGTGAGGATTGTTCACGGGGTTATGTTTTCGAAAAACGTCTGTGCTGCGTGTTGGCTCTCGAAATCCGAACAGTCCCGATCGGCACTCGTTCCAGTCGACGTCCTGCGTCGATCGACATAGGAGGCCATTCGACAGTACAACCCGCCACTTGACCCACTCGACACGTCGGTGTTACGAGGAGCGATAGGCTGTATCATCCGTGAGCGGCCTCGTCAGATTTGCTTCCCGGCAATCGGCCCACTTTTCACACTTGCCACTTGACACGGTGGTTCCCCCATTCGAACCACTCGACACGCTGCTCGACCGTTACTCCTTCTTGGATACTCCTCTATCGATGTGTAAATCGGCCACTTATCCATTTTACCAGTCGATTTCTGTGGGCTAACTATAATGTGTTAGTACCACACTTGAGATAGCACTCGACCAAGCGCGAGCTGCTACGCGCTGTCTTCGGATACCGGATTCCGAAGCTCAGCAAGCTGTTCAAGGACTGCCTCACTACTCACATCAGTGTCGGCATATGGGTCTATGACTGCCGTGAACGGGTCCGTCGTATTGAGGGCAACAGCCCGTTTGACGGCGCGCTCAAAGCGAACAAACGATTCAGCCAATCGGGTCGCTGCTGTCTCCGGTGTGAGCCACGTATACGCATCGTGTTCGTCGTTGAGGACAATCTCCCGCTCGTCGGTCTCACACCGATACACAAGCGTCACCATCGGTTCCCCCGTGGCATCATCGATCCAGCCGCCGTACGTCGCCTCGACGAGCGGGCCGACACGGCTCTCGATGGATAACTCCTCACGGAATTCACGTCGTAGCCCGCCAACAAGGGTTTCACCGTACTCGAACGTTCCACCGGGAGGTTCCCAGTGATCGTCGCATTGCGTGAGTAATATCTGTTCGTCCGGGCTGAACAGGATCGCCTTCTGCGTGATCTTTCCGACGTAGTGATCGGTCTTCTCAGGCATGTGCTGTGACTCAATCGAGAGGACTATAGTGTCCGTGGAAAAGGCAGCCAGATACGACGACTACTGCCGACTCGTTCTCGTTGACTGCTCGTGCGGACAGATATCGACCCGAGTTCTTTGGTGGAACAACGCTGTCTGGTGCAATATCCAGAACATATATGTCACATACAGTGTATTATGAATTATGACTATCCTTGATGACCTATCAGGGCTTCAGTTCGAAGCTCTCATGGTCGATGTCTTCCGAAATTATGGATACGAGAACGTTCAACAGACACCGAAAACAGGTGATGAAGGCCGCGATATTTTGATGTCCGAGTCCATTAATGGATATCGTCACGACATCGTTGTTGAGTGCAAACATATGGATCAGGTCGGTCGAGAGATCGTCCAAAAATTACATTCTGCTGTGATTACATATGAGAATACAGGTCCTACCCGGGGAATGGTCGTCACAACAGGAACGTTCACAGCACAGGCCCAAGAGTACGTTGAGAAGGTCCAAGAAAACGGTGATGGATTGGAGATCGAACTGGTTGATGGAAACACCCTTCGAAACATTGCTGATGAGGCTGGACTGGATCTTCGAAATGGGAAGGTCGAGCTCATCTGTGACCAAACGCTCCCCCCAGGGAATGTCGCAACGCCGGTTACCGAGCAGTTTGAAGCCATTTCGAACATCGATATAGACGATCTCAGCCAGATCGAATCGACAGTTCAATTTCGTCCCGTGGTGTCGATCGAGGCTCGGACAGACGCACAGTTCGAAACCTCCGTTGGGGTCATCCACCGCGTGAACGAGCGTGATATCCTCCAGCTCCACGGCGATCACACACCTCCACAGCCTCTCGATAACTCGCTGGGACAGCTTCTCTCTGACGGAGCGCACCGGACAGTTGAGATTGCCGACCGGGAGAAAACGGAGACGTTCGTCGACACCACTGTTACGCGATTTCGACATGCTGAAAGTGACTTCGAAGAATGGGTTGTTGAACGTCTCCAGGAAAAATATACGATAACGGTCGAATATACCGGCGACAACAACGTTGACTACGAAAAAGAGTGTGTGCCATCCGATTCGGATATCTCAATCACCGATCTCACGCCGATGTACGTTCCGCGGGTTCGTTCGGAGACCCGGCTGAACGAGCACGTTTATACGTTGAAATACGATGCGGCTGGGCCTGATCGACATATCGTCGATAATGGAATCGCACAGTGTGTCCACTGTGGATGGTCGTGGACACCGCTGACGTACTGCGAGAACTGTGGTAGCATCAACTGTTGGCGACATACACGGACCGAACGTGTTGAAGGTGAACCAGTTTGTACCGATTGCGCGGTGACAGAGCGCTTTGCGCTGCGAAAGCGCTACTTCTACGACGAGGAAAACCGCGATACATTCCGCAAGGAGTATGAGCAATTCCCGCTATACCAGAAAGTAATCGAAAACAAGCCGTTGATTGCTGGAAGTATGGTCGTTGTCATGATTGTTTTGATTATAGTGCTGTGAGCGATGAATAGCAACGCCCAGAAGGTACGGAAAGGGCGCGCGCAGGTGAAGAATTCATTCTTTTCACTTGCAGCGCTTATAATCGCATTGGCGGCACCTACACTCCTTAATTTGCTGTCGATAGGTCTGCTCAGTTGTCTCTCCGTCGTACCGTGAACCACCTTTGTGTGCTAGCACCTCCACTTCGGATCAAATATATAGAAAATAAAACAATATTAGCGTCGGAGATAGAGCACTGCCCCAATTCCGATGAGGGCGAGGACAACGAGAACAACGATAGTACGGATAATCTGCTCAAGGAGACCGACGCTCTCTCCTCCATCGGACGTACCACTGTCATTCGGTGGTGAGTTCGTCGCTGTGGGTGGTGGTGTCGTTGTGGTTGGCAGAGGGGTGGTTGCGTCTGTTGTGACCGTCTTTGAGGGAGGCGATGTGGTCGAGGTAGGTGGTGTTGTCGCTGGCGGCGTTGGACGATCGCTATTGAGGAATTTCTCCGCCGGTTGCCCGTTGATTTGGACCGTGGCTAGTCCGTTAAACGCGTTGTTTGGGATCTCTCCAGTGAAATAAAACGAATCCACTCCGTTGTTCATAGATCCCTGAATCATCATCTCGTTAGCCACGTCGTTCTGGTCGGCCTGCTCGCCGTGCTCAGCAGACCCGCCGTTAATTGGGTAGTGGTAGTTAATCGACTCTCCCGATGCATTTGTTGGATGGATGATCTTGATATGATTTCCCGCTAAGATATCTGGCGAGACGTTCCTCCCATTGAGACGTGCCTGGATATCCTCCTGAGCTTCAAGGGAGCGAATATAGCCAGTGTATCGGATCACGTCTTTTTCATCGCCAGCCTTACCAACTGTTCCGGCGATCTGGCGATCCCCTGCAACGGTGTAATCTGAGTTCTCGCCGTTGTCGAGTTGGAGCGAACCTGATGACGTCACGGCGTAGGAGGCCGATCCGTTCTTTGCTGTGATTGTCAATGTGTGCGTGGAGGCGTTCTCAGTTACCTGTGCGGCAGCAAGCCCACTGCCGGCGAGCACAGCGACGAGGAGGATACTAACGGGCACCAAGAGGATCATAGATCTGTGATCTGTCATTAGTGACCACCACCGACTGGTGTCAGCTCTGTGCTTGTGATCGGATTGACACGCGATGCAGTTTGTGGTGTCTGTGTCGAATTCATTGGTGTCGATTGTTGTGAGCTGTTGGTGGTTGTGGAACTGTTCGACAGGTCTGGCGGTGTCTCAGGAGAGAGATCCAAGGGCAGTGCTGTCGGCTTGGGTTTCGTTAACAACACATCATTCGACAGCTGTAGGAGTTGTGTGGATAGCTGTTTTAACCACTCTCGTCCTTGGTTTACCCTATCTGATCCATAGATATTCCCTCTCACTCGCAGCTCGGCACCTTTCTCTCCGTCAACGGCTCCTTCCTGATCAACAACCCAATTGTAACAAAATCGAGCAAACATCTGAGGCACTCCGCTCAGCGATATCGCAGGATGTTGACCTTGTTCGAAGACGTTATGATGTACATTGACAAATTTCCCTGCTACACGAGAGTTGCTTTTCGGGCCGGAATCGATGTTTTCTCCGAGGCTATGCATGTCGAACGAGAAGAATGCTGGGTGATTCGCGTTGGGTCCAACGACGTTGAACCGGGCCTCATACCCGTTACTTGGATAGCCAAAGCCGGCGATTGAGTGGCGATTGTGATCGAAATAGTTCCACTCGATCAGATGCAACCCGTTGTACAGATCCATCGGATAGCCAAGATGGGCCATTTGGTTATGATGCATTGAATTGTGGTGGAACCACCCCTGAGTCGGCGTCTGGCTCGTTCCTGGAACGAAGCCAGCATTCGTCCATCCGAATACTTCACAATTGTCGATAATCAATGATTTTCCGTATGCTCGCACACCCGTGACGGAGTAGTCACGATGATCGCGGCCGTGATCTTCTGGGTCGAAGTAATCTGTTCGAGGACCTTTGAATCGGACTCCCGACATGCGGAAGTGAACGTCCGCGTTCTTGGTAATAAACAGACCAAAATTCCGCTGATCATTCGTTTTGATCAGTCCACCCTTCCCACCCGCCAGGTTGCGGTCGCTTGCGATTATGACATTGTTAGCGATCATAATCCGGCTCTCACCAGTCATATCGATCGTTACGTCGCCAGGAATCCAGACGGTCGTGTCGGGCTGCTCAACCGCGTTGATGAGATCCGATCGAGTAGTGACAGTCTGATCGGCCATCTGGGGGGTGATTCGCTGGCGCTGGGAGGCAAACGAGATGGGTTTCCCCTCGGACCCACCACCCCCGTCGGGGAACAGAAGCGCTAGACACCCACTGGTTCCAACGCTTGTCGTCGTGGCTCCTACGGTGCCCAGCGTTCGGAGCAGCGTTCGTCGGTCAATACCCATGTCTTCCCAGATATCGAACCTCATCTGGATTAAATATATGTAATGTATTAGGTTATTCGATTACTGTATTGGGTTTCTCTGACCTTCTTTTTCTTCTTAGACGGATGGTCGGAGCCAAAGAATGACACGTAGCTGACGTGCTACTGGTCGGTGGTTGTATTTGTGGCTGTTTCCATGTTGGTCACGGTCACGTTTGTGCATTCATAGTCGGTGGCGAACGATTGGCCTCGAACGGTCTCTCCGCCGTACTTGAACGTGACCGACAGCCGCTGTGTGGACCCTTGCTCCGGAACAACGACAACCGTTGCCGGATGTTGTTGACCGTTACATTGGGTCTCCTTAATTTGTTCCCACGACGCGCCTTGCTCTGGTTCCCCAATGGCGGATTGATCGGTGGGTTGTCCCGCTGGTTGGTAGTATCCGAGGGGTGTCGCGACCGACTCGAAGGCGAGCTGTTCGTCGACCGGGAGCAACGTTGGTAGCCGGTGGTTGCCTTGAACCGTCTGATATGCTGCTGGTCCTTGCGCTGACGGCGGATCGTCTGGATCAGGCACACCGTCGGGAATACCGATATATGTGATTTTGGCCGGGAGCGTTCCGGTATTCTGGATCGACACCTCCACCGTACCGTCTGTCTTCGGCGGATTGGTGGTAAAATCGCTTTGCATACGCTCTTTGACCGGACGCACCTCCTCGATCGAAAATGAAGAGGTCAGTTCGAGTTGATGCGTGCTGATCGTCTCTGACTCATCGCCCTCCGTGTTGACTGCAACAAGCGTGTATTCACCCGGCGAGAGCGGCGTATTTGGATCTTTTAGTAAGTAAAATGTGATATCAGATTTTTGTCCAATCGAAGCAGAATCACGTAGCTTATCGTTCGGATTGCGAAACTCGATTGTGTCGGCGTTTGACCCGTCTTTTAGGTGGACAACGGCTTGCTCGCCTTGATAGTTCACATCTTCTATGACCGATTGATTCGAACTAGAGAACGGGAGAAATCCAGTACACCCGGCCAACATCCCCGCTGTGATCGTTCCGGCGAGTTGCAACACGTACCGTCGTGGGCGAGAGCTATCGTTGGTCATGACTCCGGGTCGGTCTCTCCGCTATCATTCTTGTCACGCAAGTACTCGGGTGGTTCAGCATCGTGGTTAATCCACTCCTTTGCTCGTGTAGCTCGCAGGCGCAAACGCTCGGCTGCTGTCCGCTCATCTTCGTCACTATCGAGTGTGTCGGTCAGGCAGTCGTTACAGATGGTGACGAGATTATCGAGATGATAGTCTCCGGCACAGACAGGATACGCGATCAATCCCCGTTCAGCCTTCGGTATACCTTCTTTCCCGCATAACTGGCAAGTGTGGCTATCCCGCTCGAATGCGAGCTCCTGGTTTGTCGCGTAATCGCCTCTATCATCTTCGAGCGCCCGCTGGCGTTCCTGCATCTCTTCGACGTACTCGTCTAGCTGTTCAAACGTATGGGACATAAAGCAATCTGGACAGATTGTGATTCCCTTATCTGGCGTGAAGTCGGGATACAGTGGATAGCTGAATATACCGGTCCCCTCAAATCGGTGATGCACGATCTCCCGACAGATGTAGCAGCGACCTCCGCAGCGATCCCAAACAATATCGGGATCGTCTTCATGCGCGGTCAGTATTCGTTCTGATTCCGGCCTCCTTTCGTTGGACATACTTTGAGTATTAGTATTCGTCATTATATCGTTTGTTTCACTACTAAATTAGCTATTTAACACATCATCGGAAGTATTTCGGCTCATCTCCTCGTAGGATTGCTCTCGATAGGTCATGGAGTCGAGATCGTAGAACGCCCCGTCGTCGTTCGACCGCAAGAGTAGTCTTTCGTCGCTGAACCTCCCTACGCCGGAATTCAACCTGTTGTACATCCCGTTAAGTATCGGTTCGCGCCCTAGGCCGTCGTGGGCTGCCACGGGTTGGAATTCACCGTCCTCTACCATCCCAATCTGATACCCCGGTCCCGAGGGCAAATCCCGGGGATGGTCGACTTGGACGACGTTATCGCGTGTGATCATTGGGCCGGATGCAGTTGCTCCTGTTGTACTAGCTCCGCTCGCGCCTGTTGTTCTCACATTACCTTTTCCAAGCGGACTGGCACCCTCCGGGGCTTTCGGTCCATACTCCCCGTTTCCGAGGGGTGCGCCGTTGTGTGCCGTTCCTAGTTCGCTGCCATT
The DNA here is from genome assembly GCA_025041175.1 of Halobacteriales archaeon YIM A00010. Taxonomy (GTDB): domain Archaea; phylum Halobacteriota; class Halobacteria; order Halobacteriales; family Haloarculaceae; genus Halocatena. The sequence continues at coordinate 147,546 of JAKCFJ010000006.1, read as the reverse complement.
GTTTGCGGCACCGAGAGGACTGCCGTTGTTTGCAGCCCCAAGCGCATGTCTACTATTTGTGGCTTCGAGTGCTTCTCGCTCTTGTGCAGCCTCGAGCATTGTCTGTCGATCTGTCTCGCGTACGGCTCCATCCAATTTTCCGCCAAAACGGTCCTTGGTTGGTGCTCCTTCGAATACGTCGTGTGTTTCCGGCCCCCGGTCGTAGCGGGGAGGGGTCCGCGAATTAACATTTTCTTTCGCGTCTTGGACTTTGTTGCGGAGATCCGCTGAGATTGATGAACTCCCCATTAAGACGGCATATCCAGCGATCCGGCCTGCCTGATGAAAGACGAACAGGGGTGAGAGTGCTGCGACGATCCAGAAGCCGAGGAGAATCATCCCATTCACTCCGAAGAAGTGTAACCCTCCGGCGACCAGCGGAGACTGATTGAGACCAGTTACGACCAAATAGCCGACCTTCAGCACGAGGGCCATCGGCAACGTGAGAAAAGCAAACGGAATGAACATGTCGATGATGTTGCGTGCTGGTTTTGATAGTGGCGCGACCGGGCCAACATCAATGGCCGCTAGCGGGATCAGCACCGGTAAGCCCCACATCATTGTAAACACAACGGCGACTCTAGCGAGAAGCAGTAGAAGTATGAATAGGAAGATCGTCGCCCCGAGCAGCCACATTAGTATAGCAGCGATAACGACTGACTGGCCGTTGGCGGCGAAGACGGCCAGATTACCTGCGACATCATCTGCTGTCGGGGCGATAGCGTGGGTGGTAGCATTTGCTATATGCAAGATAGTGGCCCCGATCGCCCACGATCCCAGCACCCCGAGCAGTACTTTCCAGGTACGGTGTTGCAGTTCGCGACGTTTCAGTTCCGCGTCCGAGCCGGAAATGTAGACCTGTGAGAACAGGACTCCGAGCACCATCAATCCCCACTCAGCAAGGCCGATCGGTACCGCAATCGATAACCAAGAGTCGTAAACCGTCTGCCATGGCTGATTGTCGGGCCGCTGAATAATTGCAGGATCGCCACCGTTGTGGGTGGGGACGGGTGTTCCGACGATCATATCGATAACCCAAGCAATAATTCCCCCGATGAAGTTGGCAATCATAGTGAGGACCCAGCCGACACCTGAATTCATCATTTCACAGGTCTTCTTCTCGAACCACCCACCAGAGGAACACTCGTTGTCGACAGTGACCTTATCGTCTCCACCCTCTTGTGCACTGACGACGGTGGCCCCGGCGATGAGGACAGGGAGAAGAACCACGACAACAACTGCGAGGCGGGACGTACGATGTGTTATCAAAGTCAAAGCACCCCTAGATCAGAACATCGGAATGATGTCGATACAACTCGCCAACCCCAGCCCAGTCGCCGCGAGGGCAATTTCAATGAATTTCCCCACGAGAGGTGCCGTGATGGCTGTGAAGCCAGCTCGATTGCGCCAGTCCTTAACGTCCTTGACCTTCTGTGGATCCTTTTTAAATCCTGCATAGGCGTGTAGAATATAGCACAAGATCCCTCCACCGAAAATCACAACCGCTAGCGTAAGCGGTGCTAAGGCATTGATCGTCTCTGCGATAGGTGTCCCGCAGATCTCACTCCCAACCGATCCCCCATTACCACCGTCTTGTGCCACCACAGGATGGATGAGATATTGTCCGGCGAGAAGCGCATAGCCAGCGATCAGGCTCTTACGTAGGCGCAGCGTATCCATCATCGCCCGATCGTTTGCTTCCTCCGTGTTGGTCGAGGGCGTTGTTTCGTCCATAGTCACGGATGGCTGTCCTCAGAATTAAATATGTGTAATGTATTAGATTATTCGATTACTGTATTGTGTTCCCATCAGGATAGTATCACGAATAGAATACTGTAATGGAAAAACTCAATACATCACATATGTTTTTCTTTCCCGAGACAAGCAGCGTTATTATGACTAGCGACCGGCAACGCGATCGGAAGCAGGTGACAGTCCGTCTTCCTCAAGAGGCATACGATGAGTTGAACGAGGAGTTAACAGCCTTTAACACGGATACGGATTTGTTTCGGTACCTTGTGCAATTTTATCTCGACTATAAAGAACAGGGAGGGGTGCCCTGTTCTTTAGCAGGTACCTGTGAGACAGACGAGAAATAAGAAATATATCATGAATACGTTAGACAACAGACTGCGAGTCCTCAGCTGCGACAAGGGCCGAGGTGGTGATCGATACATCCGATTCGGAGTTCACGAGTGCTTCGGGAATCACTTTCAGATAGGCTAGGCCGTCTTGGCTTCGCGCGTACACGACCATTGGTTTGCTCTTTGCTGGATATCGGCTCGTGTCGCTTGCTGGGATTGTGAGGAGTTTATCAGCACCCTTTGAACGAACCGAATAGATGTCAATCCGCTCTTCCTCGACCTGTTCCTCAGTTTCCGTTGGTCGAGTGCCCAGTCGTCCATCGAGCACACCGTCGACTGGGACCGCTTTCAAGTAGACGAGATGTCCATCGTATACTCCCTTTCGCATAATGACCGACTCGGCCAACAACTGTACGCTTCGTGGGACTGTTACAGTCAGAGAATGTCCTTGTTTGTTAATAGAGTACCTCCCGCAGCATTGCTCGACAACGGAGGGATGAATCGGAAGTGATTCACTTTGAGCCATAGTCAACTAAACTCGATGTATCTACTTAGTACCTAGTGATGTATTGTATTTTCCGATTACTGTATTCAGTTCCTGATGCCGTTCTAATGAGAACACAATACAGTAATCGAATAATCTAATACATTACACATATTTAATTCCGAGGATCGATCAGACCTGGGTATGAGTCAGCGGCCGACAACCCGGCGCATTCTCGATCAGCTTGGCGAAGAAGAGACGATTCTCAGTACTGAGTACACGGCCACTGACCTGAAATTGCTACTCCCGGGGTTCCTGCTTGCCACGTTGTTTGCCGGGATAGCTCCTCCTGGATGGGAATTAACCGGGATTGTGCTTGGAATGCTTGTGATGGTCGGAACGATCGGAGTGATCTGGTATGCGCCATCTCATCGAGTTGCGCACGCATGGCTGATTGACGTTGTAAACTACCAGATCACAGATTTGAAAGGGGAAACCATTATGCTACCACACGACAGCGAGAGTCCGCCAGACGCAGCACGCACGCTTACGAATATCGAATCAGTGCTCCCACGATGGGATTCGATCGAGCGCGCTGACGGGGCGCTCGTTGGAGCTGTGCGGGTGCAGCCAGCGAACATGGCCCTCGCAGACGCCTCCGACTGGGAGACCGCATCAGACGACCTCGCCGATTTTCTGCGGAGCATCTCGTTCGACGTACAGCTCTACTCGACGGCACGCCCAGTGGACGCGAGTCAGATTGTCGCGCCGTACCGAGATCGGTTAGACGATCCGGACGTCCGGGACAACGACCGCTTGCGCAGCGTGGTCAATGCCTACCGAGAGTCGTTACCCACTGAGTTTGAGCGTCGCCAGACGAGTATTCGTGAATACTACATGATCGTGGCAGTGGAGGAGATGGAGGTTTATCTCTCTGATCAGGGCATTCTAGACGCGTTACGAGATATACCAGTACTCGGGGAAGTATGTGAAATTATCGGAGCGTCACGTAGCGATTTGTCCGAGGGCGAACTTCTCGTTCTCCAGCAGCGGGAGCTGACCAACCGACTCCAGAGTATCCGTCGTGGCGTCTCTGAACTCCCTGGCTGTCGTCCTGAACCGGCCACAGCGAGCCGACTAACGGATTTGTTAGAGGAGTTTTGGACGGGAGAACCAACGCAGAATGCTGGCGATGTCCCTGCCAGCCAGCGGTATCATGGTATTCCGATCGTTCAGCGTGATACCGAGCGTGATCCACGTGAGTCGATGTCTCGTGATCGCCCCACGTCACACTCTGTTGCCACCGATGGCGGCATAGCGAATGAGACGCGCTGATCTATGGAGGTTTCACAATGAGCAGCGATACCACCGAGACGGACCATGACCCCAGACGAATCGATTACATCAAAGAGACAGCAGCAGCGATCCTCAAGCGATCAGAAGCTAATGAGGAAACTCCCAACATAGCCAGCGATGAGGTTGTCGATGAGGTTGCGTCAGCCGCCAATGTGTCGTCGACACAGGCGCAAGCGGTGATTGAGCAGATTGACCCAGAGGACTTGTCCAAGGAGGATGATGACGCCGAACCGAAGGCAACCGAGGACCCACGGTCGTTGCGGAAGTACGCCGCAGATCTCATCGCGCCTGCGAGTCTCCGCATCGCGCCGACAGACGCCCAGACGAGCGATATATTTGCGAAGGTCCTCTATATTGAAGGCTATCCAGAATACGCGCGTCCCAAGATGTTTGAACGGCTATTTGCAGATGCCGACCACGTAAATGTCGACGTGTCGATTCATATCAAGGATCACGACCGGCTTAATGCGATCGGTCGACTCAAATCTGCTATCGAGGACTTACAGGTACGAGTCGCTCAGAAAAGCGAGACCAGTGATGTGACACTACGGGACACGACGCGGCGACTTGAGGCCCACGAGGATGTCTACGATCTCCTCTCGACAGGACAGGACGAAGCCTTCGATGTTGGAGTGTATGTCATCTTGCGCGGTGACGATCCCGATCGGCTGGAAGAGGCGGCCAATGATATCGAAACGAAGCTTAAAACCCGCCGGTTGACCGTTAAACCAGCAGATTACCGACAGCAGGAGGGGTTGGTGTCTGGAAGTCCGCTCGATCTCGACCGAGTGAACCGCACCAAAACGATGCTCGGAGGCGCAGTTGGGACAATGTTCCCGTTTTCGACCACCTCGCTCATTGAAGAGGAGGGCGTGCTCATGGGCTACCACGCTCTCACCGACGCGCCGATCGTGATGGACCGGTTTTCCCGCTCCAGTTATAACGCCATCGTGGCAGGGACGCTTGGCGCGGGAAAATCGTTCAACACGAAACTAAATCTGCTTCGTCGCGTCGCCCGCGATCCCGGGACGATCGTGATCATCATCGATCCACGGGGTGGTTTCGACCACCTCGTTGATGCGTTAGACGGAGATCGCATCCCGGTCGATGGTAGTTGCTCTATTAATCCGCTCGAAATCGAGGCCATACCGGATCATGTCCGTGCGGAGATGGATGGTGACTACGATCCATTCCAGCAAGCGCGCTCGTCGGCGCTAGATATGTTCGATAGTTACTTCGCAATGAATGCGTCGTCGGGAGGAGATAGCAGCTATACGACCGAACGGCGGGCGATTCTTGCCTTTGCGCTCGATCTCACCTACGCATTATATGGGATCACGAACGATCCAGCAACCCACTCCAATCAGAGCCCGACAATCCCTGATGTGCGGTCTATTCTAGGCGCGATCAGCCGCAACCCTGAGCCGTATATCCATCTCTCAAACACTGGGATGCAAATCACGCCCGACGTGGTGGACGATCTACCGGGTCTCGATGTCGAGCGGCATCGAGTCACAGCCACGAGTGCGCCCGAACAGGCGTCTGTGACAGAGTTGCCAGACATCACGAAGGAGGAAGCCGATCGACTGAAGGAAGCTGACATCACCACACTCGGGGATATTGCCGAGACGGATCCGAACACGGTGGCTCATGCAGCGGATGTGCCACCGTCTGATGCTGCCACGTGGTGTGACCAAGCGGTGACGCCTGCTGCGTTCCTTTCATCGGATGCACCAGACGCAGCGGCAACCGATGGTGGCGTTGAGAGTTCGAGTACGGATGCAGCGGCATTCGAGATCCCCGACGAGGAAGTCAAGAACTGGCAGGGTCATGCAACAGGGCTGAAAATCGCGCTCCAACCGTTCCGCCCTGGGGGGCCGCTGGGTCACTTAGGCCAACCGACGGAGATCGATATCTCCGGCTCGAACGTAGTGTACCTCGACCTTGAGGCGAACGACACCGATAGCCAGACATCGTTGATGACGAAAGTATTGTTCAACACGATCTACGAGAGGGCGAAAACAACCGACAAGCGCGTCATTCTTCCGATCGATGAGGCGTGGCGGCTAATCAAGAACAGCGAGAGCCTGACATGGTTGGAGCAAGGAACGCGATTCTCGCGCCATCACGACCTTTCGATCCAGTTCATCACCCAGACGCTTGATGAGTTCTACGAGCGCGAGGACGCCAAAGCGATCATCGACAACTGCACGATCAAGTTCCTTCACCGACTCAAGGAGGTCACAGCTGAGCAAGCTGAAAGTCTCGATCTCACCCAGCGGGAAGTCAACTACATCACTAACGCGACAGCGGGACAGACTCACGCGGGGTACTCGCAGGCACTGTTATCGGTCGAAGATGAGGGGAAGTTCCCGCTCCGCGTTGAGGCGTTACCCGAGGAAGTGCCGGTGATCGATCCCGACGCAGCAGCGAATCTCGACATGACTCATAACAGACAATCATGACTGAAGACACATCTGACGATCGGCTTGTCATCGACGGCCCGTTCACAGCCGACAAAGTGGCCGAGGAGGGCTGTATTGTCGGCTTCACTGGGATCGGAAGGACCGCGATACTCTCCTCGTGGTGGGACTCGTGGCTCCGTGCCCACGACGACAAAAGGGAGAAGATCGTCACCGATCTAGCCCACGAAGCGACTGGTCAGACTGACGACGTTGTGTGGATCAATCCACTCGACGCTATGAGTAACGCAGAGTCACCAGCAGGAGGTGATACATAGTGGGCCTGTTCAGCAGTCTCTTTGGCAGTGAATTCCCCGTCGAACCCATCACTGAGAAGCTGCACCACCGTGTGACCGATGCGACCGAGGAGATCATCCCCACTGCTACGCCGGACGAGCTTGATACAGATGAGCGCGCGCTCGTGCATATCCGCCCGTTCAGTGGAAGCGATGGCTTCGACACAGCTGTCGAGTTTACTCGTGATCTCTATCGCGCCGAGAGTGTGGATCAGACGGGAAAGCAGGCGGTTGAAACGATGGAGTTGTGGTTTTCTGACGGACAGATTTACCAGCGATATTGCACCCCGTCTCCGAACCGCTTTGAGCAGGTGCTAAGCTCGCGTTATGAACACTCGACGGTCCATTCGCCAGACCAGACGTTTCTTGAGTTGCACCCGGATGAGTACGTTGCCAGCGCACACTTCCGTCTTCAGCAGGACTGTGCATTTCCGATCCGTCATCCGGAAGCGACACTTGATCCCTTGGATGAAGACCCATACACGGCCTTAGCGAGTGCGCTGGCCGGTCCTGATGAGACCCGTGCGCTCGTTCAGATTGCCTTCACTCCCGTCGATAGCGGGTGGACTCGACGCGGGGTGTGGGGATCATGGCATGGATCCAGTGTCGGAGATATCGCGGAACGGCGAGAGGAGGGAACGGTCAAAGGAGAGGTGAATCCACGGATCGTCGAGGCAGTACGCTCCGATCGATTGACTGCGATGGACATGCAGGCACAGCGTGGGAAACCCTCGTTTCAGACGGCGATCCGTGTGGTGGCGACAGCCCCGACTAAACAAGCCGTTCGAGAACGGATCGGAGATCTTGTTGGTGCGTTTGAATCGTTCGCATACTCAGCGACGGAACAACGATTCGTGCCAGAGCATTTGTCCGGTGAGCTGCTTGCCAAAGGTCTCGTACAGACAGCCAGCCGCGATCTTGCGTCACAAAGCTGGGTCAAACGGGGAATATTCGGTCCCAAGTCGGTGTTAACCTTCGAGGAGCTTGCGGCGCTTGTCCACCTCTCGAATCGAGACATCAATGCCCCCTTGCTTGACTGGGAGCGCATGGAAAGCGGTGCGGGTGCCCCCGGCGTGAGCGACCAGTTCGAACCACCGACCGACGTTGACGTTGACGCTACTGTACAGGAACCTAACCACAGTCCACGGACGGCTGAAGACTAGCTACTAGGAGCACCTATCTATCATGAGTGAGACACAGACAGGCGGCACGGAGCACAGTGATGACAACGAATCGTGGCCCTTCCGCTACCGTATTGACAACGTTGACCGGGTCCAGGGAGCGCCAGTCAAGGCACATGGCATTGACACCGATTCTGATCTGCCTGACGATGCTGACCGTGATGTAGTGTTTGCCGCCGAGCGCGCACGAAAAATGATGGAACATGGCTGCTGGGACGACGATGCACCTATCTGGCTCGGGATCGGAACCCGTCGTGGACGGGATGTTAAGATCGACCAGCGTTCGATGTTCCGCCATGTTGCCTGTTTCGGAACAACGGGATATGGCAAATCGACTTTCCTGAAGAACGTCTTCCGCCAAATCGCTGAGCTGGATGCAGGCGGGTGTTTCATCGATCCCGGCGGTGACGACTCCGAAGAACTCCTTGAAATCTTGCCGGAGCGACGACGGGACGATGTTGTGTGGATCGAACCGGGGAGCACACGAGGGCGCGTCTCTGGATTCAACTTCCTGAATCCGTCGATATCACCTGATTCTCCTCAATTCGATCAGGCCGTTGAGTCATTGGTTGCTGACTTTCGGCATATGCTCGGAGCCTCGCAAGGTTGGGGGCCACGGATGGACGGTGTGACTGCCTCACTTGTCCGTGCATCGGCACAGAGCAAATACGAGTTCACCCCCGCCGATCTCTTCTACATCGTTGAGTCCCCAGAAAATGCTCGCCGGTTTGCCGAGACGGTGCGAGCAGCGGGCCTCAACCTGCTGGCTGATTCAGCTGACAAAATCGCAGACGTCGCTGAACAGGACTCGAACGCACTCGAACCCCTCTGGCGACGATTCAAGGATTGGGTGGAATCGCCTGTTGCTCGGCAATTCATGTCCTTGCGGAATTCCCCAATTGACCTCGTGGAGGCGGTGGAGAACAATAAACTGATTATTGTCCGAATGGGGCGTGAGGACCGTGACTTGAAGCAGATGATCGGGACTGCCGTCTTTCGACGGATCTGGTCGGTCATCCGTGCGCGGGCCGAGCTGGACCGCAGCGAACGGTCGCCGTTTTATCTCATTGCCGACGAGTTCGATAACCTTGCGACCCAAGATGGAGCAATCGATCAGATGCTTTCAGAGAGTCGTAAATACCGTCTCTCGCTGTTTTTGTCCTGCCAGTATCCCAATCAAATTCAGAGCGTTTTGCCTGCCCTTGCGGCCAACTGCGACACGTGGGTCAGTTTCTCGCCGGGCTCGCCCAAAGACTCGCGGCTTGTGGCGAAGAATATCGGGATGGACCCAGAGACACTGAAACGCGATGTCCCATTCCACGCGTGGATGACGCTCGATCTCCCCGATCAGCAGCAGGCCTCAGAACCATTCCGGATGTACTCGCTTCCCGAGTATCCTCCGTTACTAACGCGCGCCGAGCGTGATGAACTGATTGAGGAGAAACTTCGAGAGCATGGCGTTCCGACCCAAACTGCCGAAGAAATCCGTGATGCAGTGCTGATTCGAGACGGTGAAGGGGCGCTTGAACGATCTGGTGCGGTCGACATCGACATAGGAGACACTGACCAGCTCTTGGCCGACTCTATCCTAGAGGCGCTGTTCGTGTGTTCTGTGCGAGCGAGCGACGACAACGATGGCACCAGGCTGGTCACGGTCGATCGGGTGCATGAAGAGTTCGAGACGCGGACTGATATCGAATTGTCGGACGCAAAATTCTCGAATCAGATTGAACAGATGTACGGCGAATACGTCGAGCCACGCCGTGAAGGAACCGAGAAAGTCTCTCTCACCGCTGCTGGACGAAACAAACTATTCCAACAGGACACCGGCAGCGCCGAGAATGCAGGCGGACCTGCCCATCGGTACATCCTACGCGAATCGTTGAAGACGTTTCTCGTATTGGGCGCAGATGCGTCGCTTCCATCACAAGAGGGCGAGGAGTTGCCCGATGGGGTAGCGGATTTGCCGATCAACCCACTTGCAGAGGCGACTAGCGATGCAGAGTACCAGCGATTAAAAGAGAAATGTGAAACTGAGTATAGCCGTCTCTACGAGATTTCGGACGGCAAGGACATAGCGATCGAGGCGGAGACCACCACGCTCCAGAAGCCGAAACAAACCCTAACGAATCTCCGGAAAGCCGTTGAACAGGGCAAAAAATGCGTCTTCGCCTGCAAGGATGGGAGCTACAACCCCGAGGACTTCGACGATCCCGACGCTATCCCGAGTCATAACAGTCTCTTCGAGTACTGGGCGCGCCGTGGAGAGCGGGTCATCTACCACACAGAAGGGCGAAGCACGGACATCAACACGGACTATGGGACACTCACGTTCGTGAGCGAGGCCTCCGTCGATGAGGAGGGGAACGTCGGGGATCGGATCTTCTACAATCTGAGCAAGGAGATGAAGCTCGAGCCGGGTGTCGGAGTGCTCCGTCCGAAAACCACGAAGAGTCTCCAATGGCGAGAACGTGATAGTGGCGAAATCGTCTTGGAGGATAAAGGCGGGCAAGGAACTGTTCGCGCACGGTTCGAGGACTACGAGGCTGTCTTTACCGCTGATGGTGAGGCATTCCCGGCATACTACGAGCGTACCGCCGATGGATACGAAGTTCACGTCGACGGCGAACAGAGGACCTACCAGACGAAGGGTGAGCTGAAACAGGATTGGAAGCCGATCCGCCCACCGTTCATTCCCGAGCGCGAATTCGTTGATGCGTCGGGCGAGACACGGCGGCCAACCGAGGACGATTTCATGTTCGTCGTATTCCCTGACGACAACAACGACGAGTTCGATAGTCCACAGATCTACGAAAAGGGAGAGATACGTCCGCTCATCCCTAATACCAGCGCTAGCGATCCAGAGTGTACTGAGGACACCACTAGCGACGAACAACCCAATGCAACCAGCGAGCAGCAGGAACATGATGCCGCTGACTCGTCTCCCAATGAAGAGAGTGAACAAGAACAGCAATCAACGGAGAAAGGAGGCTCAACGGACTACGTTCTTCGATAGAGATCTATCCCTCTGCACTGTTCTCTAGTTGCTCCACGTATTCGCTATATCCTCCGTCGTCGCGCTCATTGAGGTAGTCTCGGAATCGAACCATGTTTTGGTAAAGGGATTCGATCTTTTCATCGAGTTCGTCGATCTGATTTTGTATGTCACTCAGGGAGTCGTCAGTAGGTCCGCCATCTGTGTCCAGTTGGTCGAGCTGTGACTCAATCCGGGTGAGACGAACGTTGAGCTTGTCAGTGTACACATCCCGTGTGTCGGCCACATCATCAGCTTCTTCGAACTTTTGTGCTAAGGCTGCCCCGTGATCGGTCAGCGTGGCCTTCAGCGGGAGGTTCTGTCCGCTTTCGTCCACTCCACGCCGGGTGAGCTCGATGAGATCCGCTGGAGCAAGCACGCTTTTCATCCGGTAGGGGACTTTTGTTCCTTCCTCTACCCCAGTGAGCCTCTTGATCTCACTTGTCGTCGCTGTTTGTCCATTCTTGTTTATGGCAATGAGTATTTCACACGAAATCCAGTCGAGTTCAATATCCAGATCGGAGACTGCCACTTCCATGTGAAATGTGTAAGATTCAAGCTAACATAAATATGAGGGGCATGATTATGCCCCTTATTTTAATGCCCATTATCTAAATACCCCTGATTAACACTCTTATTAGGGGCCACTGAGACCCCGATTCATCAACGCGTCACTAGTGTCCCCACTCTCTCCCAGAATAGTGGGGAAGAGAAATAGAGAGAAGAACCAGCGAAAGGGGGGAGCGACAATATATCGAAAATGAGAGATAACGACGAAATACTGGCCCCCAAGAGAGCAGTAGAGACCGGGAATTCAGCTAGTGATATCGACCCTGCAAGGCAGGGCAGTTCCAACAGCGGAACAACAAGACAGCGACAGCAGGAAGGCCCTCAAGGGGGCTTAAGACTAGTACAGCAGCGAGTGACAGCCCTGGGGGAGTCAGGGAAGCAGCGAATTCCGTGGGAGTCCAGCAAGCAACAACACTGGGGAGTCAGGATAGGTGGTCCTCAGAGGGAGTCAGCGAGAGCACAGCAATTCTGAGAGTTCCTCTCAGGTCGATACCGGAGGAAACAGCAGAGCAAGCTTACAGCAGCAGTACAGCACTGCAACACACTACAGCACCGCAACAGCGAGACAGCGACAGCACAGCGATGACACCGTGGGGGAGTCAGGCCAGCAAGATCGAGCCCTGGCTTCCCAGTGATTTAGCACACTGGGGGCCAGAAAGGCCAATTAGTGCTCGATTATCACAACGACGAATTCCGGGGGCCAACAGCCCGATCACTGCACAGCACCAGCAACGACGAACTCTGGGGGGCCAGCTCAGCAACAACACCAACTCATCGAAATTCTCGACAGGCCGAGGGGGCCAGTCTTCGAAATCACCGGTACAGCACAGCTCGTCTCACTACCTTGGGGGCCAAGGCAAGGATAGCGAGACATTGCATCAGCACCACGACGACACTCCGGGGGCCAGAGTAGCAACAACACCAGCTCCTCGACGATCACGACGACAGCAGTGGGGGGCCTGACAGGCCCAAGCCTGTCAGACCACCCCATAACGGTGCTCAAGAGGGTAACAGCACCGACACCCCATACCGCTGATTCCGCGACAGCATACCGCTACCTCATCAGCAACACTACACCGACTCCCCCCCAACGACGATCCTCCGACTCCCAAGCCAACTATCCCCTAGCTCTCGAATCCACGACATCATCCCCAACTCCCCACCAGCAATACCATCACCTGACTCTCGATCTGTCATTCAGCCCCGACTCCCATGGCTCCAATCACCACCAACAGCACTGCCTGACTCCTACCCATCACGCCATCGGCTTCCGACTCCTGAACACGGCGACCACACTCTCGACTCCCAGCTGAGCAACAATCACCGGACTAGCAACCAGCGACAGCTGACTGGCCCCCGGCCAGCAATACGTTCCCGAATGCCCGATCACGTCGACACTCCGGCCCCACCTAGACTGCGATCCCTATCCAGCCACCGGACGGGCGGCCCCCGCTCGATTACCGGACGGGCGACGGTTCGTAGGCGAGTTGCGTATCACTGTAGTATAGTAGCGATCCCGGTGGAAGCTGTCGCAGCGCCAGTACAGACGCGATATCCCTGCCGCTGCCTGCGACGTTCGTCACCAAGGCCGTGGCCACGATCGCCACCCCGAACGCCGACTCAACCACCACTAGCAATGGCAGGCCAACTATCGTCAGTACGACTGCCGGAGCGAGGGAAATCATTGCATCAGCACGGCGAGAGAGAAAGCCACCACAAAGCCGGACATGCGGCTCTAGACCGTTTCGTTCTATATGTGCGTCACAGCCCAACAAACGCGCTGCCAGAACATGCACGCCCTCGTGAAAGAGGATTGAGCTCCCGACAGCCCCAACCAATGAGAGATACACCCCAAATGAGTCAAGCGTTGCTGCCCGCCTCACTACCTCAAGTACAGCTGCGATGTCTGAGTAAACGCCTGCTAACCCACCAAATAGCCCGACTGCGCCGACGAGTAAGCCAACCTCACCAGGAAATAGGTCTAACCATGAAATCGCTGTCATTGGCTCGTAGGGCTTTTGATAGCCTGCTGGTGGATCTGGATGGGAACTATTCATTTGTTACGAATAGGACAGTATGAATTATAAACTCTCGCTGTTTTCCGTGCCTTCGGCGTAGTTCGTGTGATGCTTAGCGACAGTATGTCATAGCAGGAATTCACCAAACGCGAAAGAGGACTCGAACCCCTACAAACCACCCGGTCGCGCTAGTCTATCTTGTCGTATTCCTTGATCGAAAGGACGTTGTAGCGGTATGCCCCATTGTGGTGGTGTTCTGTCCTATCATGGATCAATCTATGCACTGGCGCATATTAAAACTATGCATAGATGCAGCCTATGCATTAGTACATGAGTTTATTATGCACTAGTGCATAGATATGGCTGAGAAGGACGGAGGTCACAGGAAATGTGGCCGGGCGTTGCAGCGCCCAACCGGGCTTCTCAAAGGTGATTAGAAGCCAATGAGTACAACGACACCCTCGGTTGAAAACAATTGTGACCGACCGATTGATCACGACCGCTTTGTTCGGGCGTGCAACGAGGATATGGCGGTTTCGGTTATCAACTCCGTTGAGGTGATGGTTGAAGGTACGGAACAGTACACCGTCAACCTTGATGTCGGCGCGTGTGATGGTCCGGATTTCCATTTCCGAGGCAAAATCTGCAAACATCTCGTCAAAGCCGCAATAGTGGCGATCTACACGATGAACTACGACACACACCGTTTGTATCACGGATTGTCAAGTATGCTATTGAACATTCCTGTCCGGCAGGTGACGATCACATCTGTGATGGGCCAGTCGGACCGGTATTTCCCTGTCCGGGTGCGTCAACGCGACAACGTTCGATGAGCTGACTGTATGGCGACAAACGTCCGGACGCACGGGGGTACACCGGTGACTCTCCGAATATCTTGAAGAGTGAGGTAAATCAGCTGTCGAACTATATTGTTCTGCACTAACCACTCGTAACGCAGAGAGGATATCTCACTTCACCAATGGTGGTTTTCGCTTTAATAGCCAAGAGGTGAGTTACCACCCGGTATCCGAGCGTTCGATCGCTTCTCGTTGCTGTTTATAGCCGTCGTAATCCGTCCACGTCCGACCTGTCGCCACGTGTTCGATCGTAAACGAGGCATCGTGTGTCCGGCAATACGCCGTTTCTGGATGTTTCACTAGCTTGCTCGCCTTGTTCCGGTGGTCTTCACATCCTTCATCACAATAGACTAACAACCGCCCAGTCGTGAATAGCTCACACCTGATGTGTGTATCTACCTGTTGGGCTAGGCGCTTGAATGCCCACCCATGTCCGCTTTGACCGGTTTTACTGTACTGGTAGGCATGGGCGAGCTCGTGACGAACTACCGCTGAAAATTTTTCCCACCCCCACGCGACGTAGGCCGCCCACGTCAGCGTGATCGTGAGCTGGTCCGTCTGGGGTTTATATCGACAATCTCCCGCTCGACGTGTTCGTTGAGCATTCGTTGAAACCTCCCATTCGATCACGTCGACGTCGATATCTAAATCGACCGTTCGAGCGTGGACTTGGGCCTGCTCGATCAACTGCTGTTTGTGTTCTTCAGTCGGATCGTCAACCCGAGGTGGGCCTTGATGTCCCTGCTTCTCTCTCGATGAACAAGTGGAGGTCGCATAATCATCGAGCTGCATCTGTCTCATCATCGTATTACACCCTTATCTATGCATTGGTGCATCATAAAAACTATGCACTATTGCATAGGCTGCATCTATGCATAGTTTTTATGATGCACCAATGCATAGATTGATCCGTGATGGGACAGAACACCACCACATCAATGGGACGCTATCGCGCAACCATGACAGACACGGATCGAGATCACATCGCAGAAAAAGATGACCCTACACAGCGACAGACGGATCAGTCGGTCTACCGGGTTCGGCAACGGATCACGAAGGAACTTCCGAAAGACATCGCTATCATGCTAGAGCATCGCCCTGATATGTTTCAGGAACTGTGGGATGTCGTCTGTGAGGGGATAAAAAAAGCGGATGAGGGGTTGACTGAGGAACTATTCAAGATCCTCTCAGAGGCAGTGGACGCCCCGATCACATACCGGGGTGCTGTCTACGAGGACGGTGATCGGCATCCGATTGAAACCGAAGAGAATGAGCAATGAGCGACTATCTTGCTGGCGAGAACGATTTCATTACGGCAGTGGATGCCCACCCCAACTACGAGGAAATTGAGAGTGAGGAATACTTTGAGTTGTGGGATGGCGACTATCCGATATTCGAACTGCATCTAGACGAAGGTGCGCCGGGAGGCTACCGCTTAGAGGTCAATTCCATCGGTGACAGCGACTTTGTAGCGGCGGTTTCTGGTGGAGGTCGGAACGGACTACCAGTCTACTATCGGATCACCTCATCAGACATCGAAGAAAGCCTCGAAGTATTCGAGGATGCCGGATTCGAGCACTTCACGTCGGACCCACCCGACCCAACTAAAGATCCATTTCAGGAGGTGTTTGATGCTATAGAGCAGGCTGGGCGTGATGAATCGGCAGACACGGCAACAGGCGAAATCTTCGATGGTAGCTACCAGTGCCGCCATTGCGGCGGAATAACGACGATTGGGACCTTCGCTGGTGCTGCCAAGCCTCCGGAAAAGATCGGGACAGACTGCTCCGAATGCGATCGTGGAGAACGAAAATTCTACGCAATCCATCCAGATGCCACGTCAGTACAGCATCAGTGGGCGATCTCATTCGAAAATTTCGAACTCGATCCATATAGGATCGAAGTGACGGCCGAGTCGCGGATCGCCGCACGAACGCAGGCAGAAAAGGATCATCCCGATCGGACTATCGAGTTCGTGGTCCATGACGAGAAGATCGACCATGAGTAACGAAACCTTCTAGACGACCCTCACAGGGTCCTATCAGACGTACTCATGGATCACAAAACCCGTGTCGGTCACTAGCTTAAAGACGCTCGCTTTCCTTCGTTGTAGATCTCCACAAGAGCGATACTGAACCATTCTAGTGGTCTTTTCCTCCGCAGTGGCGGCATTTCTTCACCATTAAATAGTTAATACTTCTACATCACCGAAATTCACACTCCAGAACTCGGCTAATTCTTTTGCTGCTTCCAACGACGGGCCGCTCACACTTCCAACACTGATGCTTGTCGGTTCGGGCTGAGTCGCGCTGATGTTCATGGAATCTGAAATATCCTACATTCTCTAAGAACACCTCCGCCTCGTCGATCGTACGTCCCACCGGTCGGAAACGTCATACATAGCGTCGAAGATCGCATTCTGACTCTCTTGATCCAGATCATCCAATCCCCATCCGTCACTCATCACTTTCCACCTTCACAGCCTCGGTGTCTGCTTCTTGGGCCATATTTCTACTATAGCACCCATCACCATATAACCTATGCACTATTACATAGGCTGCACCTATGCATAGTTTTATGATGCATTAGTGCATAGGTGTAGCTAGGAAGCGCGAGATCACTGAGAAAGTGACCGCGTGTTGCAACCACGCGACCTCGGGCTTCTCATGTGAGGCAAGAAACCCATGGCGGAATCAAACTCGACGATTGAAAAAAGTGAAGCATCGAACGGTGAGAGCGAGCACGAGCACGTGTGCGATATCGAGGCAATGCCTGATGACGAGTTTTGGCAACGCGTGGCGTTGGAAGCAGTAGTTAATGATGATCCAGCGAAGGCGCTTTCGCTCCGGGTTGAGGCGTTCTTTTCGGATGCGAAATGTCTCCCCCGCCAACGCAACACGCTCAGGATCATAGGCGTCGGATGTGAGGAGCTATTCGAGTGGATGATCACCCCGACTGAATTCGAATGTGACACCATCGAAGAAGATACGCAGGGAGTGATCGTACGTGGCATCGAATACTCTCAATTCGAGGGTGAGTTCTCACCGGAGGGCGACCGATGAGTGAGATCGCATCCGATCGGCTGTTTTCGGGGTCGGACGGTCAGTCGAGGATCTGGAAGATTGACGATCTCGATGTCGAGAAGCGGATGTTCGGACGGACTGTGGTTTGTGTCGAGGTCTCTGATATCGACACAGCAATGCGGGCGTGGATTCCGCAGGCGACGTTCTACGACGTGATTCACGATTCTAGTGAGGACTACGGTCTCATCGAGGAGGTGGACTGCCCTGCGTGCGGTCACTCTGTCTCTGTCTCAGGGGAGGTGAGCGATTGATGGGGCGAACCCATACGGCCGATGAGAATCGGCCGAATATTCTCCTCAATCAGATGGATGAGGATCAGATCGAGCGACATCCCGCTCCGGGTTATTGTTGTGACGATCCCAACTGCGAGACCGATCACGAGCACGAACGGGTCAGCTGTGGGACCTGTGGCCGTCACATTGGATATGTCGAGGTGAGCGGCCAGCCTTTGGTCAGGGCTCCCTGCTGGAACTGCAAGGAAACAGCAGTGGTTGTCGAACACGAGGAGAACGAGGACGACGCAGACGATAAGGACACCCTGATTGTGAGATGCACAAACTGCGGTGTATTCACGAAAAAGGAGGGGACGCTCATCCATGAACTGCCCTAATCGTAACTGCAACTCGCAGAATATCTTCGTCGGAGGGCGGTTAGACGGCCCCACAACAGGCGAGTGTGGCGAGTGCGAGACGGTGTGGATCGTCAGTAGCTGATCTTTTTTCTTCAATCATGCATCTTTACTATACGGGGGCAAGTCCCAACAATCTCCGAAAAGCACGGCAACACGCACCGTCACACAGCCATGGCTTTGGATGGACACCCCAGAAGATGACACCCCACGATGGACCCTATTTCCTGGATAACGGCGCGTATACTGGCGATTTCGATGCTGACGCTTACTATGAGGCCATCGACAGGTCACTCACAGAAATGCCGATGTCCCCAGACTTCTTCGTGTTGCCCGATGTCTACGGAGATGCTGAGGCGACCGTCGAGCGTCACCGAGAATGGCTCTACGAGCGTAAGCTTCCAGTAGGAAGCGGACAGTGTATGCGCTATTGGGTTCTTCAACAGGGATTGCCTGTCGAGGAGCAGTTTGCCGCCATTGAAGGGTGTCAGGGCGTGTTCGTCGGCGGGCCTAAACGCTGGAAGCGGGCCAACGGTGCGGAGATCGTGCACCGAGCGCGAGATCAAGATCTCCGCACTCACATCGGAAATCCGGGGGGAGAGGATGGTCTCGTATGGGCCTATCGAACCGGCTTCGATTCCACAGACACAACGACGATCTTCCAAAACGGCTACTGGCACTATCTCGACCAGCTCGAACAGGCAACCGAAGAGACCAGCACAGAGCCAGAGCCAGCTGATGCTCGACAGATGGACCTCTCTGCATGGTGCTAGTCTTATCAAAAGTCGGCTCCGTGGTTAATGGTGAATCGCCCCCGGCTGCCGACCAAGGTCATCCCGCAGGCACGCAGGTATGTCCGATTGAGTGTAACACTCGGCTGGTGATAAATCCATAGAAACCGGAATACTGTTACTTGATAATAGAATCATCGGTAGAAGGTAGGGAAATGTGCTGGGTAGCGTGCCTACTGCTGACCTTTTTCACGCGCCTCTCGCACGTGTGCGAGGAGTTCTTGTGTAGATCGCTCCGTCTGAGAATGTTGGCAGTATCGACCGACAACCTGCTCGACTGACAGTTGGAATTGGCTCCCACGCCGGCGGGAGCTACGACTATGCTCGGTCGTTTTAGTGCTGTACAGCAGCGTTCCGTCGTGGGGGATGAGTTTACTTGCGGTGATAATATTCCCTTCCACGGCCAGACTCCATCCCCACTGGCCGTTGTCTTCGATTACGATTCGTTCATCCGATCCCTTCCCTTTAACTTCAGTCGTTGATTTGCTCGACATGGGTTTCTTGCCTCACATGAGAAGCCCGAGGTCGCGTGGTTGCAACACGCGGCCACCTTCTTCCGTGGCACCAAGCTTCCCAGCCATACCTATGCACTAGTGCATATTAAAACTATGCATAGATGCAGCCTATGCATTAGTGCATATTTTTATGGTGATGGGTGCTATAGTAGAAATATGGCCCAAGAAGCAGACACCGAGGCTGTGGAGGAGGAGATTCGTTACATAACCGACTATCCGGAGATCGACGGGATCGAGGATCTTGATGGAAATGTTGAGAGATACGATGTCGGAATCGACAACTTGGACAACCTCTCAGAGGGTGACGTGGTGCAGTACACGGGCGAGGGTGATCCAGAGGGGTGGTTTATCGTCACGGGACGGCACGCATCGAGTGGGAGCTACACTGACCAGACGGACGTGATCGAAATGAAAGCGGTCAATCGCTACTCTGATACTCTCCACTCGCGTCCGGGATCAGTAGCGTACCTCCATTCCCAGGCGGTGTTTGGCGAGCTTGAGGCCCGGACGGGACTGCAAGCGGTCATGACACGACTGTCCGGGAGCGTCCGCGAGAAACGCGATGCTATTCGGCTTCGGCGTGGTGGTTTCGATGGCTGAGGAGCACAACGACCGGCGAACGGAAAATTTCGATCAAACTCCCCTTGATGACCCGATTAAAATCCGGTGGACTGGGTATTTACGGGGAAGAATCGCAGAACGTCATGGAGAATACGTTCAAGGCGATGGTAATCCCTCGAACACCGAACGAGCACGTTCATTCATGCGGACATTCCGTAGGCAGAAGAGACGAGAAAATGCAGTACGCTGTGGAGTTCCCCGAGAACCAGCACACCCTTAGCAAGTGGACAGGAGGTTCGGCATGAACGACAACAGCGGTCGATCCGACATGGTAACTCGACAGATGCGATTGGACGGAAGTGTAACGCCCACGACGTTAGTGAACGTCACGAAGGATGATCATCCGACGCCCGACAAACGAATTGGTCGCTCGTCAAAGTATGGCTCCCCGTTCAAGCTCAAGAAGGATGGCGGGAACTATACCCGCGAGGAGAGCGTGAAGGAGTTCAAGGACTATTGGTATTCTGAGGAGAATGCGGATTTGAGAAAAGTCGCATTAGAGGAGCTGCCGAGGCTGATTATTGGGTGTTACTGTGTGGAGGAGCCAAAAACCGAGGTCGAGGGAGTGCCGTGCGTCTGTCACGGGGAGGTTATCCTCGAATTCCTGAATGACCATGAGTGACGAATCTACCGCCTCGATGCATCTTCCTCAGCCTTGTACAACTCCTGGGGGTGGAACGGAGACCCGAGCGTTGTACAAGGCCAGAGCTGTTGAGCGGTTAACCCAGCGCCGATGGTACCTCTGGCGACCGGTTGATCAGCCGCTCGATGTGGTTGCTCAGTTCTTCGGGTGGATCCGCGTCCAACATCCCTAGGATCCGTGTCCAACGCGTGAGACCGGCGTCTCCTGGCTCGCTCGCGTCCAAGAGCCATTGATCGATAACCAGTGGATGCAACCCCTCGGTCGGCGGCGAGTACGCGAGCACCTGCACGGACTCGGCAGTTGGCAACTCCACACTCACGACACCATTCGATTCTTGCACTGGCACACGGACGAGGGCCTCCCCGAACCCTTTGGTCGGCTCCACGATTCCCTCAACGGCGTGCTCGGCACACCGAGCGGCGTCCACAACCCAGCCGTCGGGGAACTCCGTCAGCTGGGGATGGGCTGCCACGCGGATGCACTCCGCCAGCATCGGCTCGTCGACGGCGAGTTCCTTCGGTCGCTCGTGGTAGTCGCAGGCCACTCCTTTACCGAAACTCACGGCGTGGAGATCCTCAGAGATCCCTCGGCGGATTGGATCGCTCATGTGACCATTGGCGGGGACGAAAACCATCAGTCTGGGTGTCTGGATGCGATGGGCGGGCGGCTCCAACCGCCCGCTCCCTGACCGACTCGGAGAGAAACGCATGACAGCAAACGAGAGCAAGCCGATTGACATCCTCCTCCGTGTAACCGTCGAGGAATCCCACGCGTGAACGCGTGGGAGGAGGTCAAATTAATTGTTATTGGGTTGATTTCTCCGCTTCGCCGCGAGGTCGCGCGCCTCACGGAGCCGCTTGATGAGCGGATCGTCGAGGTCGACGCGGTACATCGGGGAATTCCCGGCTTGATCCACCTTCTCGATCACGCCAAACGTTTCCAGATCATCCTTGTGGTCGTACCAACTGTCTCGGGAGATCGCGGCTCGATCGCAGATTGCGCTCGGATTGAGCTTTTCGCCCCCAACAGCAATCAGCGCCGATAGTATCCGGACTTTCGAGCCGGATCGTTCCCTCGTCTGGGTCATAGAATCGGGGGAGGAGCTTTGTCAGGGTCGTTTTGCCCGAGCCGGTCGGCCCAACGAGTCCGACGAATGCCCCCGGTTCGACTTCAAAGCTGATCCCATCGACGGCTGGCTCATCATCGCCATCATACCGAAACGTCACGTCTTCATACGCGACTGCACCGTCGACGTTGACGGGTGAGAGGGCGTTCTCGTGGTCGTTGATCTCGATGTCGTAGTCGTTTAGCGCGAAAATGCGAACCACCGAGGCCCGAGCGTCGTGGTACAGATCGACCAGATGCCCGGCTTGGATCAGCGGTCCCGTGAACTGCCGATTATAGGTGAGAAACGCCACGAGCGTACCGACCGATAACGGCTTGGTGAAGAACAACGGCGGCCCGTTGAGAATCCACAGCCCGCCGATCACCACGAGCACGCCGAAGCTGAGCCAGTTGACGATATTCATCGCGGGAAAGAAGCTGATGCGCGTGGTGATCACGTCCCACCGGGTATCGAGCAGTTGTTTCGACGCATCGTCGACGCGGTGAGCCTCGAACGGCTCTGCAGTGTAAGCCTTGACGACTGTGATGCCGCTCAGGCTATTTTCGATCCGCGCGTTGAGCACACCCACCCGCTGGCGAACGTCGTCGTACTTCGGCCGGATTTGCGTAATGAACCACCGACTCATCACGGCCAGTATCGGCACTGGGAGCAACGCGAGGAGCGCGAGCTGCCAGTGCAGATACACCAGAAACGCGGCGATGCCGATGAACCGGGCTCCAATCCGAAGGAGATCATCTAGAAACCGTTCGAGCAGCCGGTTGAGTTCGTTCACGTCGTCGTTGAGGATACTGAGGATCTGACCGGTCTGCTGATCATCGAAAAAGGCGATTCCGAGCCGCTGGATCTTCTCGTAAGCGTCGGTCCGCACGACGTGTTGGACAGTTTGGGCAAATCGGCCCCACGCCCAGCTACTAACCCACCCGAGAGCAGTGCTCGTTACTGCTGCCCCGACGATCAGTCCGACCGAGAGCAACAGCTGCCGCCATCGAGTGGTCGAAAACCAGTCGGTCGGGACGAGTGGGAGCGTAAAGCCCGTGGTATCGAGGATTACCGCATCGATCACGACCTTGAGCAGGTATGTGGGAAGCAGGCTTGCGATCGGCCCGAGGATCGATGCCAGCAGCGCGACCGCAATGAGCGGTCTGTAGTCACGTCCGTACTCCCAAAACAGTCGGGGTATCGGCCAGTCCGTCGTGTCTTGCTGTTCTTCAAACAGGAGCGATGCATCGCCGCCGTCCGCATCAGTGTCGTCAGTCGTCATGGAGTGGGTTCAGGCGATCAGCTCTATTGCCAGCATATCCTGTTAGAGATAAATGGATCGAGAGGTGAATACTGAAGAGTTATGTGATATGATCAGTTCGATACAACCATTGGTCCTTATCTGTGCTAGAAGATTTGCTCAGTGGACCCTCTTAC
Organism: Halobacteriales archaeon YIM A00010; assembly: GCA_025041175.1. GTDB lineage: Archaea > Halobacteriota > Halobacteria > Halobacteriales > Haloarculaceae > Halocatena. The sequence continues at coordinate 124,342 of JAKCFJ010000006.1, read as the reverse complement.
GTGCTCTACCAGCTCTGGATACTGCCCAACATATGTAAATCTCTGCGGCGGGTAAAAATCGAATTCGTCTCTCAACGTGGACAGGGGTAGCTCGTCCTCGATTCGGTGAAGATGAGTGATAGGGAACGCGAAGGTCGATTCTTTATTGCCAGCGTTGAATTCCTCATTCCCAATCCCCCCTGCAGGGACTGGATCTGGGTATTCGACCGGCTCGTCGACCTCGAGGACGTATCTGAGCTCGGATTGATCTCCCGAAACGTAGGTCCACAATTTAGTCACCGGATGCTTGGGCTTGTATTGGCGAAATTCGTGGTCCTTTTCACGCTGCTCGATTATCGTAGCAAACCGCGGTTTCAAACTAATGAATATTTCACTCATTGTTAAACAACTCCATGAAGTAATAGACCGAATAGTTTCTGAATAACCGATACGGTTCGTTCATCCATCGCCTTGTCTCGTTGTACAACATCTGTATGCCGTCTTCCCCAAGGGTGTTATTAAACTCTCGGAAATTAATGAGGTACGATGGTAGATATTCATAGGCATCCTCTTCAACGTGGAGGGTTTTTGATAGTTTTGCACCGGACCAATCAATCACCAATGGCGCATACACGATAGTCGGCAGCGTATGTGGAGGATAGCCAACCTGTGAGGCACACCTGTAGAGCAGCTGTTCTTGATAATATCCAGCATAGTCCTTTCCTGTGACTCGCATCCAGTCAGGGGTGACGGACTGCTCCGATTCATTCTTTGAATAGACGAATCCCCATGTCGGATTCGTCGCGACAACCGTCAGGCATGGGCCACCTCTCCGAGTGAAGTCTGGTTATTCGTTGATCGACTGTGAGGTGGACATCGCTCTTGAATGACGCCTGTGGATAGACGTACCAGGTGGCCGTTTCCCATCCCTTGTCGCCAAGGCTGTAGCTGTTCCAGCCGAGTTCGACGACCGTTCCGCCCCGACGGACCAGCGAACCAACAGCATCACGGGCGTTGCAGTATTCCTGTCCGTGCCACCCCTCATACAGTTTTGCAGCTCGGCCAGGATCGAACGACGGATCAAGAACTGCCGAGTCGAACGAACCAGGAGCGAAGTGTTCGTGAATCTCCCGAACGTCGATATGGATATCGGCGTCGATCTCGCGCTGGCCCCGCCGTGTGAGGTTGTAGCTTGCGAAAGCCCACAGAGTGGGGTTGTAGAAGACGCTGGTTTGTTAAGGTACTTTTTGGCTTACCCACCGACGCAACAGCGTTAGCGTTCGGGTCTGCATCACGTCGACACTGTCGTAGTCCACATTACTATCCGCGTCTTCGCTATCTGTTCCTGAATCACCTTTAGTCATTTCTTCCACACCACATGCTTAACTCATTCAATCATTGTATATAAAATCATCCAATACGGGCATGATATAGTGTGGAAAAATGCGAAGATTATCTCGACTATATTTAGATTAATCAACGTTTTTTAACCATGCTTCCGCTATGAGCAACCTCCATAATGACAGCCCATACTTATTATCTTTAAAATATCCGTGTATTCCCTTAGAAAGTGTTTTATTATTCAAGATATTTCGCCGCTCTAGTTCTGAGTTCGATAGATATGATACTGTGAACTCGAATATCTTCCTATCATCCCTCTTTGTCCGCGATTCGATTCCCCAGTCTGGTTCTATTTGTAGGATTGGCTCTGGAAGAACACCTTCCAATGAATCTCGAAAAACGCTCTTATATCTTCCATCAAATAGATTCCCGATCGGCATGGAGAACAACAGTTCTACCACTCGTGAATCTAGCAGTGGATGTCTACGTTCGATCTTGTGCTGAATGGCTAAATCTTCGATATTCGAAAATGCAGTTCGCATAAATTGGTCTCGATACATATGATACACGCTTCGAAGCTCTAAACGCGTGAATGAGTCTGCTTTGTCTTGCGGATATGGAGTTGTATCTTCGAGGATATTAATACATCTGTCCCCCCATCCGGACCACTGTATAATATTTGAGCTATCTATGAATGGCTCTGACTGTCCTCTGAAAATATTGAATATAAGTGCTATCTTTAGAAGATGACGTATCTGCTCCGAATCGGACTGCATTGAGGAAAGAAGCCTCAAAAACCTCTTGCGTTTAAGCAGATCCGGGTAGTATAATCTATTTCCTTCCCAGAAGTTCCCTCCGTACCCCGTAAGAAGAACCTGATCACCTCGTTCATATGCTTTTTTAAATAATCTCTGACTGTTGTAAGCTGATTCGGGATAGCAGGGACTTCCACGTGCTAGCTTTTCAAAGGTAGATATGTGGTCAAACGATTTTTCGCTATTCATTTCGAATACATCAATATCATATTTTGACTTTACTAGATGTATCCGTTCATACTCTGTGGGAATTTCTCCTCTGTCATCCTCGTCGTATATGATAGAATAAGCCCGTACTGGTCGTTTAAGGTATTTCTGGCTCACACGGGCTATTGCGATGGAATCGAGACCACCACTCATCATCACACCAGGTGGAGAGCGCGTCCGCAATCTACTGCGAATGGCTGCTGCAAGACGTTTTCGAAACATGTCTTCGACCTGCTCTCGATCCACAGTGAGCGTCCCTTCCAAATCGGATGGGTCCCAATACCGGTGCTGATCTACTCCCTCATGAGTAACAGTGAGGTAGGCCCCTGGCTTTAAATAAGAAATTCCACTATAAAACGTCTCACAGGAGTTTGTCTTAAGCGTCTTCGTCAAAAACCTACACAACTTCTCTTCATTCACCTGCTCTACAACGCGCTCATGTTGTAGTAGTGGTTCAATCGAGGTGGATGCCACAAAAAAGTCCTCCTGATCAGAGTAATACAGCCGTCGAATACCCGTTTTATCTCGTCCAACAATGAGCTTCAAATCGTTTTGGTCCCACAGAGCAAAATCAAACGCGCCGACGATCTTCTGAAGAGCTGTATCAACAGACATCTTGGCGCACATCTGCAAGAATATCTGAGCATCTGTCTGCGATGTAGTGATAAACGAATAGCTGTCTTTGAGGGTAGACCGGTTATCAATACGCCCATCGAAGGTTAGTAGGTATCCATTCCCACCAATTGGCTGGTCTTCGCCAACCACTTCGGGGGTCGTATAGAAATGCTGATGTCCAAGGCCAATATGGCCCTTTGTGATACTTCCTCTACCGTCGTGCCCTCGGTAATCAATCGAATCTAATAAACTATGTATCAGGTCATCTGAGACATATTCCTCCCTATCGAACATCGCAACGATACCCGACATACTATTGCATAATACATCATCAATATTAAATGCAATTCATGTTTATTCTTCACTTGAATGGGTGGTTTTATCGGTTGTGAGAATATGTATCGTCCTGTAGATTGGACTGATCTGCCAATCGTCGGTTGATAAATTCGACAAAGAGCGTCCATCGATCAGCCTGTCGAGACGGTGTCTCGTCATAGTGGCCTTCGCCTTCGCCTTCTACATACTCGAAACTACCCTCTGGCCCTTCGGTCCAACCAGAGGCTATGAGTTCATCGCGGAAATTGCGTCCCGTCGTAACCCGCTCCGTATCTTCTGTCCCGTAATATAGCAGTAGCGGCGCTCTGAGCTCCTCAATCCGATCAATAGGATTATTGGCTTGCCATCGCTCCTGATTCGTCTCTGGATCACCGAGTGGTCGCCAATACGCTTCGGCCGCATCGGGGTGTTCACGAAACTCGTGAAGATCGGCCACGCCGTTCCATGCAATGCCTGCATCCCAGACGTCGGGATAGTTGATCAACTGCATTAGGACGTTATGCGCTCCGTGAGAGTGGCCGAAGACGCCGACCTGTTCATGCTGTACACTTGGTTGCTCAGCGAGCCAACGCCCGGCGGCAGCGAAATCGTCGTGTTCTTGGGTTGTGAACCGGTTACCACGCGTAGCAGCTCTGAGCACTGTATATCCTGTGGCGGCAAACGCCTGAGCCTGCCGGTCAAATGACTGTGCAATATCTCCAGAGGAATCACCATAGATAAGCACGATTCCTGGTCCGGGCTCGGAGTTGGGGTAGAGCAGTCCTGGAACTGTGCCCTCCGAGACAGGGATCGAGACCGTCTCAGCGGCTGTTAGTCGGTTGCAAGCACTGTCCGAGATCGGATAGTCAAACAACGGTTGTACGCCCTTAGATTCATGATCATAGCGTACAGGAGCTGGTGGGTAATCCGTTGCACTTTGTGTGAGGAGTAAGGCATCCTCCGGAAAGAAAATATCTCGACGAGCCGTATAGATGATTTCGTAACAGCCCGTGTCTGGTGTGAGCACATGGCGGGTTCCATCCATTTCATAAACAACGGGGTTATCGCTTGTGTTGATCGTCGCAAATGCTGTCCCGCTCGGGAAAAACCCAAGTGGATATTCCCGTGATCCCTGTGCACCGAACCAGTCAATCTCGTTTGTCCGGAGATCGAAGATTCCCGGCCGTTTTTCTGTATTGGATGTCATAAGAATTCGATCACCCTCGGGATGCCACCCCGTCCCGAACGATCGGTCTCCAGTATCGGTTACCGGTACCCTTCTTTGCTCGGTACCATCGCTTGAGTGGATGAACAGATCCTGATTCTGAAGATCATCTGTCGGATTTCGCATGATGAGGATACGCTCACCAGTATGGTCAAAACGGGCGACAATGGATGGGTCGGAGAAATCAGAGGGACCCCACGCCTCTGCTGTGTCGGTCTTGATGTTCTTTTTTTGAAGGTGATCTGTAGCTGACGAACTGTATAGGAGCCACTCACCGGATGGATGAAGGTCCGCGAGATAGTGGTGAGCATCATCAGCGACAATCGTAGTAACGTCGCCACTAGGTGCGAGCGCATAAATATCGGGGCCGTGCTCATCTTCTACGTAGTAATAAACCCGTTGCCCCTGCGGACACCACGATATCTTATACTGTAGTCCCCCTTCGTACCACGGCGACGTGGTCTGGACTGCGTCTTCAGTTAGCGACCACAGACAGATCCGACCACCTTTTGATCCTGTCTCACGGAATGCGACAGTCTTGCCGTTGGGTGAGACACGAAAATCGACTGTCTCTGGGAGAGAGAATAACTCGTTGAAAAAGCGCTCTAGATTCATACGATAGGGTATATTGCACCCACAAATAAATATATCGAAAATAAACTAGTTAGTAGTAAAATACACACGAAAAACAGATACCGACTGTTTTCGATGGTTATTGGCAGTAATGCTTAGACTACGGTGTCGAGCCACATCTCGATAGATGCTAGTTTCCAGATATCCATCACTGATCGATCCTCATTCCTATATGCATCTATTTCCTGTTCAAGATTTGCGGGGGATATTACTCCGTTATTCACAAGGTTGGACGAATTCCTTAACATACCTATTAATTGTTCATCATTATGGATCATAGCGTCAAAATTGACATCGGTATTCGATTCTTGGGAAATGACTCGTTCTGGAAGTATATCTCCAAATGCTGACCGGAATAGGTTCTTCTTCACTCCTTTCTGTGCCCACATTTCTGACGGGATCGCGTAGAAGAATTCTACGATGCGGGAATCCAACAATGGATATCTAAGTTGGATTCCCTTATTGAGTGCCGTCTGTCTGCTAATCGCAATCCAGAAGTTTTTATTAGAATAATGGTGGTTATTGTATGCTAGCTGCTTTTCTATGCTGTGAAACGTAACGCCATCACCGTTGTCATTGGCTCTCTCACGTATCTGGGCTTGTTCGATGAATGATTCGGTGTATATAGACTCGTGATCTTTTTCTCCATTCGCACGATGAATATTATGAATGCTAGTGATTTTATTCAGTAAAATTGGTGCCATAGTATACCACAGCGCCAATTGTGCCAATGAGAGATCGTCTGCTCGCCCATGAGCCAGCCATGTTCTATACTTTCGATTTAAGAACAAATCAGCGTATGTGAACCGACTCCCATCAAATCGATTTCCTCCTCTCCCAGTGAGCAAGACGGTACAGTTCCATTGTTTCGCTCGGTCATACAATGACTCTGTGATCGCTTGAGTCGGGGTGATGATTGGACCCTCCACTAACGGGGTACTGTATATCTCCGGCGTTTTCAGCACTGTCTCATCATCTATCACCAGCTTCTCATTGTGTATTCCGAACCGCTCTTCCATCTCTGCGATCCGTTTTACCTCACCATCCCAATCGCCAATATCTTCAGTATAGATGTGAGTGAACGTAGGTACTGTATCAATCCCGAGTCGGTCTATCGCAGCCACGATCGCGGTTGAGTCGAGACCGCCGCTCATCATCACCCCCGGATTTGTTCTGGTTCTCAGCCTGCACTTGGTTGCTCTTTCAAGCTTATTTAGGAATATCTCCACCAACTGCTCGCTATCACCACTAAGCGTTCCCTCTAGTTCGGAAGGGTCCCAGTACCGATTGTGTGTGATCCCATCTTGCGTGATGGTTACATATGTCCCTGGTATGGTATACTGGATACCCTCATAGAAGGTTTCTCCTATCGTTGAAACACTATCGAATAAATGCTCTGCGAGTAGTCCTTCATTGATACGGATCTCCACCGATGGATGGCGAAGTATTGATTTGATATCGGAAGCAGCAATGATTTCGTTATCAATAACTGAATAATATAGTTGCCGAATTCCGACTTTATCCCGCGCTAGTATCACTTTCTCGTTATAGCTATCGTAGAGTGCAAATGCATAAGCCCCGACGAGATCAGTCAAAAAGCTACAGCCATCATGTTCTTTGTACAATTCTATAATGATTCTCGCATCGGACTCCTCCCCACTTAGTGACTCCAATGTGTGGATTATCTCTCTACGATTATCGATCCGTCCGTCGAACGTTAGGGCATATCCATCATCAACAAGTGGTTGTCGTTCACCCACCGCTTCAGGAGTCGTGTAGAAGTGTTGATGGCCAAATCCTATATGTCCATCAGTAACACTGTCTTGTCCATCGTGGCCTCGATAATCCATAGTATCTAAGAGATCTCGCAGCAGATCGGATGAAACGTGTCTACCTCTATCGACTATCGCTACGATACCGGACATACACCTCAATCCTATATGCTTTGCATTGAGTTTTTCTATATATTCATATACATAATTAAAATAGAGAAATAGCTTATTTAGAATGGAATAAGATCCCTGTATATGGCAGACATTACGGTTGTTCATCCATCAATGAGGATGAGTGGCTGTGAAGCCGTTTGTATGGGCGTGCTCGAAGCATTACAAACGGATCACTGTATTACTCTTCTTACAATAAACGAATTCGATATTGGCGAACACAATGATTTTTTCGGAACGAATGTTAACCAAGATGAAATAGAGCATAAAACAATTCCAAATAAGATAGTATCATCACTATTAATAAACAATTTCTCACATCAAACATATACAAGCTGTATTCGACGGCTGATCAAACAAAGGATCGACGGTGAGGAGATCGTAATCTCTACTCAAAACGAGATATGTGGCGGGGAGAATAGCATCGAATATATCCATTTTCCACAGCTCAATCAGGCGTACACCTACGAAAGTGCTGATGTTGGTCAGTACAGATATCTCAAAATGCGAGGACACGATTCCGTGTGCAACAAAATACTGGGATACTCAAAGAGCAAATTTAGGAATGGAAAGATAGTTGCTAATTCTGAGTGGACCGCTGACTATGTTCAACGATTACACGGGTTTCATCCAGACGTAATATATCCACCTGTGAATACTAAACAGTTCAAGCCCACCCCGGAGTGGTCATCTCGTGAGGAGGGGTTCGCTATGGTCGGTCGGATCCATCCGTCAAAAAACATATTACAAGGGATCAGGATTGTCGATGAGTTAGTGTCTCGGGGTCACGATATCCATTTACATATCGTTGGTGTAGCCGGTAAAGATACGGCATACGTTGACACCGTTCGGGAGCACGCTGAAGCGAAAGATTATCTATTTTATGAAGGCGACCTCTCACGAGAGAATTTGATAACCCTGTTGAACACTCATAAATTTGGGCTGCATACCATGCTCGGAGAGCACTTTGGAATAGCCGTAGCCGAGATGGTTGCAGCTGGAATGATACCGATCGTCCCCAATAACGGTGGTCAGAACGAAATTATTGGTTATAATTCAAATTTGGTTTATGAAAATGAAAATGATGCGATACACAAAGTAGAGCAGATACTACAGAAACCTCAATTAGCGATGGATCTTCGGGAATCCCTTCCAGATATCAAAGAGAGATACGGAATAGCCAGATTCAAAAGGGAAATTCGGGCGGTTGTAGCGGAACACATCACAGATTGATACAACTAAGACAGCGAGCATCCCTCTCTCAGACGTATTTCAGCAATGAGTCTGTAAGCAATGTTGGTAGTTCATCACGCGTCTTCTCAGTTACCTCAATGAGCTCGATGTCATCCCGCTGTTTAACCTCGCCGATGATCCCATCGGTTGACTCGGCCTTGATGGTCGCAAGCACTGGAAGCTCGGCACTAAGGATTCGCCGGACCTGATCAGGGAAGGCCTCACTGTACGTTTGCATCGGGGCGATCTCATCGACGATCACGATGTCAGCGTCCTCGAAGGCGCGCTGGAAGGCTGCGGTATACATCGTGTCGACGTTATCAACATTGACGCGGTAGCGTCCCACCTTCGGGCCGTCGGTCCGATCGACATGGGCAAGTGTACTCCTCTCGCCAGTCATAATATCCACCAGATCGACGCCGACACGGTCGCCGTCGACACGACACTCTGGGCAGTACACCCCACCCACATGGTAGCCCTCGTCTGTCAGACGGTCCGTGACCCGCTGAAGCACGGTGGTTTTCCCGATGCGCGGTGGGCCGGTGATCAGGATGTTGTGCGCCATCACGTATCACTCACTAGGTCGTATGGCCGATCATACCATTGTATCTCTTCGTGTCCAGTCGAGCCACAATGATACCTCTATACCGAGTGCGTGTGACGACCTACTATGACGTCTTTCAGGGCGACATATTGCCCGGACTGTGGGAGCAAGCTTGAGAGCCAGTGGTTCGAGGGGAAAGACCGCCCGTACTGTGAGGAGTGTGATCGGATCGTCTTCCAGCGCCCGATCCCGTGCGCTGACGTCGCGGTCATCGACGGCGAGCAGGTGCTTCTCATCGAACGGACCAACCCGCCCCACGTCGGGAAATGGGGCCTTCCTGGTGGCGTCATCGAAGCGGGTGAACCCCCAGAGGAGGCTGCCGCCCGCGAACTTCACGAAGAGACGGGACTCCGCGTCGTGCCCCATAACCTGACGCTCATCACAGGGTACGCGGCTGCTGCGCCGCAAGGCTGGTATAATGCTGGGTACACCTACGCTGTCCAGGTTGCGGATGTGAGTGGTGAGCCAACTGCGGGGGGTGATGCGAGTGACGCCCAGTTTTGGTCACTGGATACGCTTCGAGCCTCGAAACAGGAACTCCGACCTGAACCCGATGATGCAGCGCATATCCGAGCAGCGATTGATGAATTCTAAACGGAGTAACCACTGACAGTAAGGTCAGTACAGCGCGATCACCTGGAAGTCTGTGTCTGTACTGAGGACATCATCCTATGTCAATAGTGTTCGAGCGTTTCGATCCCAGCAGTGATCTGTGCTTCGTCGTCGGGGGTGGGACGCAGGGTCTCCGTGGATGCGCGGAGTTCGTCGAGCGTCCAGAACTGTGCCGCCTGTGCGTCGGTACCAGGAGCTGGCGTCCCACTCGTGTGCTCAGACCTGATGGCGAAGCTAATGACGATATTGTGCCAGCCCTCGGAGGCAGCAACGTCGTATGTATCGAAGAGTACGAGATCGTCCGGATCAACCCCAATGGTCGTCTCCTCGTGAAGTTCGCGGGCAGCAGCCTCTTGAGGCGATTCGTCAATGTCGATGATCCCACCGGGGAGTGCCCACGTCCCGACGTGAGGGGGGAGCGCTCGCTTGATGAGCAGTACTCGATCTCTATCGACAACCACAATGTCGGCACACGGGATCGGCTGCTGCCAAAACATTCGGTCACAATCCTTACAGTACGGCTGTCGATCGCCTTCGTAGACGTCCGTGGTTAGTTTTTGTCCACAGTCCGGACAATACGTCGCTGGGAGAATCGTCATAGGTGCGATGTACCCACCCAGTCGTTTTGATCGTTGTGACAGTCGTGCCGACGGAGTGGAGTCCGATCACCGGGCGCGATCAACGGTTTCGAACCAATCGGTGTGTTCATCCCAGGTATCGGTCCGCCGTTCCTTCCGAAGCATCTTGAGCTCTTGGTGGTCAACCGATGGTGGGGCAACTCTAGTTATAAGCTCCATCGCCCGACGATACACAGTATCGGTATCATACCGTCGAACTGGATCACTCATAATGCTCGCCGCGACGAATACAGCCGCCTCAGAAATACCCTTCTCATCGGTCAGTGTTCGAAGCGTTGGCGAATGATCCGACAACGTGAGTGTGTACTCAAGCAACTCGGCCAGCTCATCGCCCTGTATGTTGCCGTAAGGAGATGAATCAACACGTCGCTCAGCGAGAGCCTCGGCCTCGTAGTACCGTTTATTTGGGGAAAGCGTATCGTCGTCTGCTCTCCGTTCGAGCGTAGTGAGTGCGGAGATAGTTTCCTCGGCAAGGGTATTCGCATCGATCCCATTGTTCATCTGCATACGGATACGATCGAGGTTGAATAACCCGTTGTACTGGGGAAGCGCGAACGTAGGGCCGAGAACAAACCAATCGTCGTGTTGGGTTCCAGTGATCTCCGTGGCAAGTTCGCCTACAGTGTCTAACACATCTCGGATGTGAGTGATAGTCTTCGGAGGCATCCCCGCGACATGATTGACAGGGTCTAAGGTGGCTAAATGGTCCGCATCGGTATCGATCACGTTAGCACCCGCGGTCGTTTGCTCAACAGGTACCTCGGAATGCTGCCGCGATTGCGTGGCTGTCAGAAAGTCACCAAGCAGATAGTATTCAGGCCCCGTAATAACACCTTGAACATCGAGATCTAGAACATGGTCTGCCCGACGTCGGACTGCCAGTGCTGCAACCCCTCTACTGAGAATCTTTTCGTTGATACTCTCTGGATCGCCAGTACCGCTCTTTAACCTCCGAAGCGGTCGGTGTTCCGCCTGTCGAAGCTGATCGAATGCAGCTGGGTCTTCACCGAGACTCGCACGGAATCCCTCTTGGTACTCGCCTCGTCCGTAGTCGATCCAGCCAGCAGTTCCCTCCATCGCCATTTGCCGGTGAACCCATTCCGGTGTGTCAGCCAGCAGCTCTTGGTTTTGCTCAAGATACAATTCCTGAACGGATGCTGGGTACAAGTCCGCGTAATCGATGAGACGAAGGAAATCCCGTCGACGGAGATCGTCGAAGGCCATCAGCAGATAGGGCGCTTTCTTGTTGTCACCCGTATCTTGGAGCGTCTCTGCCCGAAGGCGTTCGTAGTCGTGGACATCCATGAGAATAACTGGCGGCGGGTCGGACGACAGACTCAGCACATATGGAATGTTGAGAAGGACCGACGTCACCGATGGGCCTGGAACGGTGAGATATGCTGATCGATTCGTCATTAGTTATGTGTTATATACCTGCATACCGATAACAGTTGCTATCTGATGTAGACATAGTTGTATCTACACAACTATTACAATATATTATTTATTAGAACGATAGATGAATATCATAATACCCAGTACAGTACACGGTACTTATTGGTCATATGTATGGTATTTAACGCTCCCACGAGTAGAAATCCTCCGGACCCACCCGTTGAATCCGTACAAATCGGACTCACCCTTCTGAACGGACCCTGTGGCGGCAGTGTCGTCTTGACCTTGCTGTGCGTATCCTATCTGGCGGATTGTGGCACTTGCCTCGATATAATAGGAATTAGCACCTGATCCAGTCCCTTTCACCCGTAATACTTTATCGAACTCTGCGATATTGGATTTATTACCACCTGTATTTTTATCAGATGAATTGTGTTTCTCGGCGGTTTCGGCTGCATTCACTATGCCGCTGACTGTCGTGCCAGTGGTACTAACGAGCGTAGTTGCATAGATGAGGAGTTGACGGCGACTACAAGACGGGCCGCGTCCCTCACGATCGAGGATCGATTCAGTCGATTGTGTGTTGCGATTGGTCATTGGTCTCTCTTGAACTATGGTCACGTCGAATGATCTGTGAATCCATACTGAGGATCGTTCAGCCAGGTGCAGAGATCATCCGTTGTCGCGTGTGGTCCAAGCAACGTGCTCGCTGTTGATTCGTACGCTGTTTTGACATCTGTGGAGAGTTGATCCGAAGATGGCACGGACCGATCAAAGAGCACCTCCGTTTTGAACGACTCATCATGGATCGTCCGTTCAACGGCCATTTGTCGGTCCATACGGAGATCATCGAGCCCACTTTCAACCCCGAACGTAGCTATGAATTCTCGTTGGAACAAAGCTCGTCGCACGGCAAGAAGACACTCAGCGTCCGAAATATCCGGATTCATCGAATACCATGCGCGCTCAAGTACAAATTGGCCATCGGTGAACGTGAGCCGGACGAGTTCAAAGACCGGTCCGATCATCCACTCGCGCATGAACCCAGCAAACAAACTCTGTGTTTTTTGATCACCGACAGCCCCATCGTATGCAGCAAGTGACGGAGAATACGTCGTATGGAACTGGTCGACCTCGATTTTATCCAACGATCGGCCAGCCTGCAGCTCGGTTAGAATGTACATCAGCCAGAGGTCGGTGTACTGCTCGCTGACAGGCGATCGTAACAGTTCGATAAGGGTGTCTTGGTCAATGCCGTGGTCTCGAAAGCGTTGCAAGAGCACTTGCTCAGTCCCACGCTGGGATGCGACCTCCGATTTGACCGCCTGTTCGACGGCTGAATCGGCTGCCGCATATCTCTCACGAGCCATCGCAAGCAGTTCGATCGTATACTGGCTGGGAATCGTATACAGATCGGCAAAGCGAGAAAGAAATGATGGATCATTCCAGGTACGGGGATTCTTCCCGAGGAGGACCGACCGCCAGTACACTTCGAGCTCGTTCCAGATGGCGGTTTCAGGGTTTAGAAGACATCGAACGTGTTCGCGCTCGTGACGCCGAACGTTCTTTTTGAGCAGGGCTGTTGCTTGCGAGGCTTTCGCCTGGGGAAGGTCGTCGTAAAATTTCGGAACAAGGAGATCGCGTTTGAGAGCATTGAGACTGTCCGTATTGACATCGGCTTGTGCTTGAATTGCGTCAATGACTGTGCGCTCATCGACATCTGTTATCAGCACGGAGCGAGATAACGAGTCGACGCACATCCCTGTCGATCCATTCGATCGAAGCTGATTGACGATGTGGGAATCGGGCATGATGCCTCGGGTCTTTCGTTCGCCAGCCGGAACGAATGTGAGTGATGACGCGGGAGAGGGTAGAGGGACACTAGTGTCAGACGACCCGCTCGCGCTTACCCCAACCAACTCAACCGGTTGTTCAACGGCGAAAATTGGGTCGTTGCTCACAGTCATCCCATCTAACCAGCTGACCTGGCTCTTACGGACCCGGTCGATGTCTGAGCCGAATGTCGGTCCCAGTTCCACGGTGATAGAATGGGACAGATGTTGTGTGGTCATGACGGACCTCCCGATGAATCTGAGATAGAAACGTCGGCCGGTTCCACGGGATAGAACTGCTCTCCGATTCGTGGCATCCAGAACGGCTCTAGCTGGACCTCCCCGTCGTGTTCACGCACGACTGTGCTGATGTGATCCATCAATTCGTTCGCAGTCATTGATGTGAATGGCACAACAGGGGTTAGTGACGATCGTGAAGCATCCTCAGTATCGTCTGACGCTGACCGAATACAGAATACTGGGATCGCGGTTGGTGTCTCTTGCGGAGGTACTTCATCCTCTTCGATGGAGACTGGCTCCCGACCCAGGAATCCATGCGGCTGGATCTGTTGAGCAAGGCTCCCTGAATCAGATGGAGTGGACGATGTATCAACAGGTGTTCCAGCAGTAGTGTCTTCAGTAGACGAGGTAGCGGTGTGATGATGTCCGTCCCTCTCGTCACTGGTGCTCGTCTCCGGCTGGTATTCCTCAAGGAACCGTGCTAGATCATCTAATACCCGACCCTGCTGTTGACCTTTTTCAGTGAGTGTCGCTTGCTGGTCTTCGAAAATGATCGCGTCTTCAGCAGCGAAGCGCTCAAGTTTCCCTCGAATTTGTTCGGTTGACGTCTGCTCGTCTCTCTCATACTGGCGTGTTTCTACATCGAGAACGATGTCTTCCAACCGGACGGACTGTGGCCGCCCCAACAATCCAGTAGTGCCACTTCTTGTATATATCGAATATAGGATAAAATATGATTCGATCGATATTTTTCGAGAGCCACACAGTGGCTCTAGATATGTTGCCAATTCTGCCTTGTCGTTCTCATCAGTCCAGTCGACAGTACTCAATCCATTCCACACCTGATCGACCATGCTGGCGATATGACTAATAACGGTTTCTCCAGTAGAGGTAACTGGATACTGCGATGCATGACTCTCGATGAGTCCAAGATCATCGAGCGAGCGAAGATATTTTGTGATGGTCGATCGACCGCTTCTAACACTCTCAGCGATCTCCTCCTGGGTGAGGGAGTTATCTTCATAGACGGTGAGTAACGTTCCGAGTGTTGCTGGCTTTAACACCCGTAGGATCTCGCCAGCTCGAACGAGCACGCTGGTTGGACGAGATGAGGTATCGTTCGGCCGGGGCATGATCAGCCTATGTTCTCCTCATACGTAACAGTTTCTACTGAATGTTCTGAACAAATGTGAATAGATATGACCCTAACTAAGCGTTGTCTGACTGTATACTAGAGGCTGGAAACGCTGTATCATCAGTATCATCCCGTCGATAACACATATGGACTTATTCATTAGTCATGGATGAACAGAACATTTATGGTGAGGGATGATAAAGATGTTCTGAACATCGCATGGCCTATCGACACCTCATCACCCAACTGGTGACTGTACGGGTTAGACGATCCGGCGGACTGGTGATTCCGATAAATCAGACTTTGTGTTCGTATCATAGGTGATTGATATGCAATCCACCTCTACTCAATCCCTCTGTCCGGAGTGTGATGGGCGGTTAACGACCAATAACGGACACGGTGAGACGGTCTGTGAGAAATGTGGACTGGTAGTTGAGGAGAAGGCAATCGATCGCGGTCCGGAGTGGCGTGCGTTCGACGCCCAGGAGAACAACCAAAAGAGTCGAGTTGGTATGCCGACAACCCAGATGCTGCACGACAAGGGGTTGTCGACTACCATCGGATGGCAGAACACAGACGCCTACGGTAACTCTCTATCCTCACGCCAGCGTAAGAAGGTCCAGCGGCTGCGGAAATGGAACGAGCGCTATCGGACTCGTAATTCCACAGAGCGGCATCTCAAACAGGCGCTTGGGGAAGTCGACCGGGTGGCAAGCACACTCGGCTTGCCCCAACCCGCGCGTGAGACTGCGAGCGTCATCTATCGGCGAGCACATGCCAAAGATCTCCTGATCGGGCGGTCAATCGAAGCTGTTGCTACTGCTTGTGTGTATGCGGCGGCCCGCCAGGAAGGAATTCCTCGAACGCTCGATGAAATGGCGACAGTCGCTCGTGTGGGCCGTCAAGAGATTGGGCGTGCATATCGAATAATTGCCACCGAGCTAGGCTTAGCGATCGAACCCACCAATCCGATCGCTTATCTCCCACGGTTTTCCTCGCAACTTGACTGTTCCCAAGCGGTCCATCGACAGGCTCGTGATCACCTCGAATCCGTCGTGGGGACCCAATATACGAGCGGGAAACGTCCCGCTGGACTCGCCGCCGCGGCATTGTATGCTGCTTCTTACGAGACGGATAAACGACTCACACAACAGGAGATCAGCAACGTTGCTGATGTTACGCGGATGACTATCAGAGAACATTATCGAGAGTTGTTAGACAATGGGTAATTCACCACCACAGAAGACCGATCCGACCGTCGATAGCAGGACCGTTAACCAGATCACGTGTCCGAACTGCAAGCATTCCTTCCCGGCTCACCGGGCACCACGCATCAACTATCGGGGTGGCGAAGACGCCGAGTACACCTGCCCGGAGTGTGCTACCCGATCCACTCACCAACCACCAGAGACGTATATCGAGCGCCCGCCAGCGATCGTCGATCACTCTCTCCAGACTGACGAGGAGGGACTGACGACGGCCCGGCTGTTTTTCGAGGGCGGAGCGTGGCTTCAGTTCCGTCAGGCCTCGAGAGGATGGGTCCGTGAGGAGATGTTCGATGAACAAGGTAAGGAGACTGCCTCACTGAAAGCTGAAATTCGAAAAGACACCTGCAGGCTCCCCACTGACTACCTCATCCGCGAAGTGCAACGCTATCCAACCTACACCACTACGGGCTTACGTATCCAGCGCCCCCACATCGCCGCTGTACTCCTCCATGATTACTCATAACTGATAGAGACAGGGGTGAATACGCCATAGATACAGTGAAATCTGTAGAAAAATACAATAAATAAATTAATATCGCAAGTAATTTAACATATGCATTCAATTCGTCTGGTGGGGCGGTCGCACGGGACCGCTCCTACCGTATTGCCAGCCAACGACCATCGATGTCCAGGGGACCCGCAATGGATTCCCTCATCTCGGATCAGCACCCATCGGCGGCGGGCCGTCGTGAGAGACCAGTACGCCGATGGCTCCTTCAGAAGCGGGAGCCGGGGTGTCAGCACCCTCTCGCTCCGTTGGCGAGCAGTGTGGCCCATCGCAACTGGGGCACCCATTGACATGGTCAGCACCCACCGCGCTGGACCAGCTGTTCGCCCCTGTTCTCTCATCACTCTTCCGTCAATCACGCAGCCTCGTTGGAGCAGCACGGTTCGACTCCGTGCCGAGGCATGGATGAGCAGACCACGACCGACCAATACGATCGTTGACCAAGCCGACGTCCTCGGGTGGCGGTTCGACCATTACTGTGTGCAGGCCGACGAGTGGATCTCGGTCGCCCGGTTGAACCCAGACGCCACCGCAGCAACCCTGCGACAGACATACGGCGAAATCCGCAACGTCTCCGAATTGATCGCGCTCGACCCCGCAATCGACGAGATCGCCGCTGTTCGCGAGCAGCTTGATCCGCTCGGCTGGCGCTTTGAGACCTGCAGCGAGCAGACCGACGAGTGGACCGAGCTGATCGAACTCGATCCAGATCTCACCGAAGACCAGCTGCGCCGCCGGCACGGGCCGATCCGGAACCTCATGCCCGTTGGGAGCGTGGCAGCGGTCGCTCGGCGCAGCTACGACCCGCACGAACAGCCACCGACAGAATACACTGAAGCTACGGACGGTGATGGGGATGCGCGTTGAGACGCTCGGCCAGGGCGAGCCCCGGCTGGCAATCGTCGGTGCGATTCACGGGGACGAACCCTGTGGCGCACAGGCGATCGAAACATTGCTTGACGAACGACCGCCGCTCAGACGGCCAGTGAAGTGCATTATTGCCAACGAAGCAGCGCTCGCGCAGGGCGAGCGCTACGTCGACGTCGACATGAACCGGGTGTTTCCTGGTTCGCCCACAGCCGAGGCTCACGAACGACAGCTCGCCGCCCGGTTGTTGGACGAGTTGCGAGGCTGTTTGACCCTCTCGTTGCATTCGACCCGATCAGATGAGCGGCCGTTCGCGATCGTCAAGGAGTTAGGTCCTGCGACCACAGCGATCTGCCCGTACCTCTCGATCGAGCGGGTGGTCGAGACGGGCGAGTGCGTCGAGAACGCGCTGGTACATCACACGCCAGTGATCGAAATCGAGTGTGGCCGACAGGGAAGCGAGCAGGCGAGCGAGAACGCCGTCCAGCTCATTCGTGAGTTCCTCGCGGTGACGGGTGCACGGGCACAGCCGCCCGTTGAAAAACGTGTCACCTCGATCTATGGGTTGCAGGAACCCATTCCCAAAGAACGCGCAGCGTCGTGTGAGGTCCTTGTGGAGAACTTCGAGGCCGTGCCTGTTGGAACGCCGTTCGCTTCACTCGACGATACTGCCGTCACCGCCGAGGAGACGTTCTACCCGGTATTGCTGTCCGCGGACGGGTATGAAGAGCAGTTTGGCTATGCAGCGACGTTGACCGGGATACTCGGAGATCACTGATGACAACCTACGACAACCGATTTACGGAGTTAGACGCTATCCAGCGCGATATATTAACGATCGTCTCCCACGACGAGCCCCAGCGCGACGTTGACATCAAAGCCACGCTGGAAGTGGAAATGGGGATTACGTTCACGTATAGACGACTGTATTTGCACCTCAATACATTGGTTGAACGGGTCCTCGTTGCGAAAAACAGCATCGATGAGGGGACGCCTCGGTATGAAATTACAGAAGAGGGACGCCACGCCCTCCGCCACTACCACAGCTGGTTTCGCTCGACCGTCGACCTGCAGGAGACAATGCTCGGCGACGGTGAACCCATGCGATTGCGCTATACGGTCGCTAGTGGGCGATCGCGATCGATCGCTGCTCAAGGTGATAGCGATGAATAACGGCATGGTAAATCCCGATCAGTTCAATAACGAATACTGGTGTCGGCGGATCACCACCGAGCACTGTATGGTGACACCAGACAGTAATGTATTCGGAGCAGCCATTTGTCCTCATGAAGATTGCCAGCACAACAATCCGTTAGTTGGTGCTCCAGCGTCCTTCATTGAGACCGTCTTCCGGTGTATGCGCTGTCAACGGGTGGTGGTCATTGATGCGGCAGCCCTCGACCACTGGATCGTGGAGGGGTCGGCGGATGAGTAAGCGGATCGGCATCGTTGGCCTCGGAACCATCGGCCGCTACCACGCTGAGCAACTACACAGCCTCGCTAGCCAGGTGCCGGCGACGCTTGTCGGTGGCATGGACATCGCCGAGCGCACCCGTCACCGATTCGAAGACCAGTTCGAGGTGCCGACGTTCGACGCTCACGAGGCGCTGTACGACCACGTCGACGCGGTGATCATCACGACGCCGAACCGGTATCACGAGGCGTACGCGGTCGACGCGCTCGAGAGCGGACTCAACGTGCTCATTGAGAAGCCACTCGCCCACACTGTCGAGAGTGCACAGCACATCGTGCGCGCGGCTCGGAACGCCGAGTCGGTCTGTCGGGTCGGGTTTCACAACCGAGTCGCCCGGCCCGTCGACGTGCTGATGAACTATCTCCAAGATGGCCGGTTCGGTGATGTGTACCACATCGAGGCGAACTATCTCCGCCGACGCGGGATTCCCGGTCGGGGATCGTGGTTCACGAACAAGTCCACGGCCGGTGGCGGTGCGCTCGTCGACATCGGGGCGCACGCGATCGATCTTGCGCTGTACGTCTTTGGGTTTCCGGCCGTGGCGGACGTATCGGGGGTGACGCGATCGGTGTTCGGGGATCGGTTGGACTACACGTATCTCGATATGCACGGCACGGATGGGGACGGACCATTCGACGTTGATGACTCCGCGAGCGCGTTCATCCGATGTGAGAACGAC
Source organism: Halobacteriales archaeon YIM A00010 (assembly GCA_025041175.1). Taxonomy (GTDB): domain Archaea; phylum Halobacteriota; class Halobacteria; order Halobacteriales; family Haloarculaceae; genus Halocatena. The sequence continues at coordinate 104,784 of JAKCFJ010000006.1, read as the reverse complement.
GCAACGGTCTCGCTTGACGTCGCGTGGGCGGCCAACCGCCCTCCGAACACCACGTTCGTGCTCCACGGCGAGGATGCTGGGGCACGTCTCGATCTCCAAACAGGGGAGTTGTCAATCTTCGAGACGGCCGCCAGCGGCGCACCGCATTTCTCCGACAGCACGATCACGACCCGCGACGACGACGCATACCGGATCGAACAACGCCGCTTCATCGACGCGATCGCTGGCACCGAATCGTCGCTCGCCACGCCTGAGCAGGCGCTCACGTCCCAGCAGGTGCTCGCTGCTATCTACCGATCGAGCGACGCCGGAACCGGGGTGGAGTTCGAGACCGAACCGCTGCTCACCGTCGAATAGCTGGCAACCTCTACAAAACGCAAGGGGTATCTCACCGATATCGCCCCCGTCATCTGCACGCAACCCACGGCCGCGAGTGAACCACCTACCCAACGAACGATCGATACAAAAAGAATATAATATGATATTTCCTATCTCTAGATAAGTATGCATGATCTGACGGGCTTTCAACGGGACCTGCTGTACGTGATCGGTGGCCGAGACGAACCACACGGTCTGGCGATCAAAGACGAACTCGAAGACTACTACGAAAAGGAAATCCACCACGGGCGTCTGTACCCGAACCTCGACACGCTCGTGGAGAAGGGATTGGTCGAGAAGGGTCAACGCGACCGGCGGACGAACTACTACACGCTCACCCGTCGTGGAGAGCGCGAGATCGACGCCCGCAACGACTGGGAGGCCCAATACGGCACCGAGTGACATCATCTCTCAACCGACGTGACCGCTGGTTGACAGTCTCGTCTTAGATGTCAAGACGTGACCGCTGGTTAGAATACCTTCACCGCTCGTCTTAGACTATGGCGAACGGCTCAATACCTTCACCGCCGCCTGTGACACTATCAGCTCACGTGCCCAGCTCACACCAGCTTCGCAGTCGTCACGCGGGTTCGCGTTCTTTGTGATGTCGGAGTCCACCGACGATGACGATCGGCCAGAGTACGTGGTCAAACTCGCAAAGATAGACGAGGACGATCCCGACGCCAGTGAGATCTATCGCACGGCACTCCCATCCGAAGCGACTGCTCTTCGCAATCTCGCGGTCGAAGCGACGGTGCTCACGCGACTTGAGGGGACAGCCGTTCCTGTTCCGGCCGTGAGTAGTCGCGTCACTGAGCCAGGCGGCGATATTCCACCCTATATTCTGATGGAGCACATCGACGGCACCGTGTTGTCGGAGACCGATGACTCGCTATCGACGGCACAGCAGGGAAACATGATCGAGCAGCTGGGCCGCTATCTCGCGCTCGTTCACGAGACGTTCTCATTCGATCGGTTCGGTGAGTTGGAAGTGATCGATGACGAACTGCGGGTCTTGGACGATACTCGGCGTTGGCAGGACCAGTTCGATGTCGAGATTGAGCAAGCGATCGAGCGTCTTGAGCAAACACCGGTCGCAGATCTCACGCATCCAGCACGAGACTGGTATCACGATCGACAGGGAGAGTTAGCCCGTTCGTTTGAGTCAACGGTAATCCACGAGGACCTCAATCCACTGAACGTCCTCGTGACGACCGATTCGACGCCAGCAATCAGTGCCATTATCGACTGGGAAGACGTGATGGCTGGCCCGTCGGAGCTGCAAGTCACGATCGCCGTCACTCTGCTCGAGCGGCAGCTCGCGGACCTCGATACACCCACGATCCAAGCCCGGTTTGTGAGCGGCTATCGATCAGTTCGGGACCTCCCAGCGGGCTATGAACGGCGCAGCACGCTGTATGAGTTCCGACAGTGGCTCCAGACCTTCAGCAACCTCCAACCCAATCTCGATACCACAGAGGGACGTGGAGCGGCAGTTGAACAGTATGCACGAACCGCGTTCGAGGAGATCGTTTGAGCGTGATGATCCTCCACTCCTCAGCGGCGCACGAACAGTGACGATCAAGACCACTGGTCATAGATCTCTTAGGACATGATTCAGCCCAAGGTGCTCGTCGTCGTGGTGCTCCTCATCAGTGCTCCTCTTGCTGGATGCGTTGAGGAGTCACAGACCGGCTCCCCGACAACTTCGACATCACCTGACACCGAGACGGCTCTCTCGCCACCCGACGGGAGCGATACCCGCACAGCAACCGTCACACGCGTCATCGATGGGGATACGATGGAAGTCGAGTTCGAGAATGGGGAGGAGGACACGATCCGATTGCTGGGGGTTGATACCCCAGAGACGATCGCCTCGAATGAAGATCCGAGCGAATACCCCGGAATTCCAGACACGACCGAGGGGAGGGATTGGCTGCTAAACTGGGGGCAAGAAGCCAAAGAATACGCGCGCGGCCAGCTTGACGGCGAGCAGATCCGCGTCGTTACTGATCCTGAATCGGATGAACGGGGGAGTTTCGGTCGGTTATTGGCCTACATCTACCGTGACGGATCGAATGTCAATCAGCTACTGCTCGAAAAGGGCTTAGCGCGTGTGTATGACTCGTCGTTCTCTTTCCGTGATGAGTTCTACCAAGTAGAGTCGTCCGCACAGACTGATGAGCGCGGCGTGTGGGGCTTCGAATCGGATTCGACCGGTACCCCGACAGCGACCACCCAACCGTCTACAGACGTGGCGTGCTCTGATTTCGACACCCAGAGCGAGGCCCAGACGTTCTTCGAGCAGAACAATCCTGAAGAAGATCCCCACCGACTCGATGCAGACAGTGATGGGCAAGCATGCGAATCGCTTCCCTAGCGAGCCTCTGTTTTCTCGGGCGGATACGACCACTCTTGCTAGAATAGTCCGTCAAAGCCGAGCAGTGATGCGAGCGCTGCCAGGAGGACGAGCCAGCCGAGAAGATACAACCCGGTATTGGCGGTCAGACTCTCAGAGGGAATCGGGCGGTGGTTCGACCAGTGCTCCGTGCCGGTCTGGGCAAAATCGTGGCCAATAAATCTGCATCAAAAAATACTAAAATGATTCTATAGTGGGATCTATCAATGGATAAGATAATCGGGCTCGTACCACGGGTGGAAGCCCAAGCAGCGCACCACGAATTCATCCGCTCTGCTCGCCCATCAGCCATACTCGTTGATATCGTCGATGCACGAAAACTAGCAGAAACACAGGGTGAAACAGCACACTCCTATTGCGGCGACAAGACCTCTGTAATCACGACAACAACTGTCTCAGATGAACTGCTCAACCTCATCTCGTGGCAGCGCGAGCTAGACATCGTGGAAGCGTTCGCTCCTGACTACCACATTCCAACCGATGTCGCAACCTACGAGGAACACTCGGTGGCGGAACGCCGCGAGAACGTGATCCAAGTAATGGAAGGAACAGCATGGATGACCAATCAACTCCATGACGCTCCTACCGAGATCATCCCGCTCATCAAAGGAATCACGCCGAGCGAGCGCGAGATTTGCTACCAGACGTTCAAAGAGCTTGAAGTCGACCAGTGTGCCTTCTACGGCGTCCAATATATAACGGGCGGGGCAGGACTCACGGAACTCCAAGACGATCTTGAGATCGTCGCTGGGGAACTCGAGGGAACGTCGGTGGACACGATATTCCTTATCGGACTATTGTCGCCGCTCTACCTCTCTCGAATGCCTGATAGCGTCGTCGCCGCCTCCGGCTTGCGATGGCTGCGTGAGCTCTCGCCTCGGTCCACATCAGCCACGGAGATTGAGAACCAATACGCTGAGTTTAGCGAGGAGATTGAGGTTGCTCTCAGCGTCCAGGACGCCAGCTGATGGGCGGGAAACACAATACTGGAGGGCCAGATCGTAGCGACGAGTACGAAAGCCGACAACCGCCCGAAGAGGAACGCCGCGAAGCCATCGAAACCGTCCAGGAGGCGGTCAAACGTGCCGAGCAGGCAGCCACAGACGAAGCATCAGATGCGGGTGCAACAGCTGACGACCCTGCGACGATCACGGTCTCTGAAGATCGCTTCGACGATTGGACGGAGGAGAGCCGTTCGATCGAGACGAATGACGCCGCCCGCTATCTTGGGCCAACCGACACGACATCAGTGGACGTCGATCTCGACACCATTGCTCCAGAGAAGATCGAGGCCGAGTTCGACATCACTCTCTCCGAGACAACCGCCTGTGAGGATATTCATAATTCTGAGACGAATACGACGTATCCGACGTTCACCTATTCAGAAGCAGACGAGGTTCGAGAGAGCCTCGAAGATAAGCATGGAACGGAGCCTGTCGATCGAGTATACGATCTCATGAACAGGTGGAAGGGATCAAGTGGTGGCGAAGAGGCCGAAACGCTTGAGCTGATCGCAAAAAAAGCACTCGGAATCAGCGCTCCTGTCCGGGACGATGGAAAAGCCGCCCAGGAGATCCCACCAGACGATGCTGAGATCGACGTCTACCGCGATGCGACTCGGATCTCACGATCGTTCCTACGAGAGCATATGCCGACGGATTCTGACGGGAATGCGAGCGTAATGGTGCATCGGGGCATCCGCCACAGCAACGAAGCACTGACAGCCCAGCTTATCGATAATCCGACTGCGAGCGAATATCAGTTCCCCACCGTCTCAACGTCGAACCATTCCATCGATGTCGGTGTCGGTGATCACTGGGCGGAGGCGTACCGGATCAGCCATCGCGCGACACCGGACGATACCGCGATTGCGATCGACGTGCTCAAACCTGGGGGGCTAGACGAAGGGGAGATCCACATCGTCGGTGACAAGATTCGTGTTCCCGCTGCTGGCCTCCAATTTACCGGCCCACGACATCAAGATATTGCGTCACAAAATGCCCAAGAGCTGTTCAGCGCGCTCGATGCACCATCGATGTACAGCGCTGAGACCCATGATCGGATCTATGAGCTCCTCCGGCCGATGGATAGAGCTGGACAGCATCCAGAAACAACTGCCGGAACGACTCGCCTCAAACACTGGTTCGAGTCCTGCATCGCTGACGATCGATTCGAAGAGGCATCGAACGCGAGCGTGTTTTCCGTCGTTCGCTCTGTGCTCGATAGTAGTGGCACGGATGTGACGCTTGACCTCGAGTATGATGAGGTGTAAACTAGTTCTCAACGCAGATTTTTTAACGCTTCAGCATCTAGTTTTTCTTAATGGACGACGATAGTAAAAACGAAACGGACACGTTCGGAGAGCCACCTCCAGAATCATTCGAACTGCCCCCCGAAGACGAGGTAGATGAAGAGGACGTCGTTACCGTGGACCTTCGCGGAGAAGGGGATTGGATGCATCCTCCCTCGGATGATGAAGGGAGTGGGTACACTGCAATCGACGAAATCCCACAAGAAACTCGCAATCGTGAGCTCGTCGAACTCCACGACGAAGCCGAGGGTATCTCAAGAGATCTCGATGCGATGACGCCGGAGGAGATTGCCCGCGAAGCGTCCCGAATTCGTGAACACCATCAAGACGAGTAAATATTCCTACTGCATCCGATATTTGAATTGTGACATCCTCCCACGACTTTAGTCCTGTCTCTTACCCATAAGTTGAACCGCCAGCATGGAATGTCCCTGTGGCGAGAGAAGACGAAAACACCGATACTTGACGGTCTTGCTCGGAGTGAGAAGCGATTCCAGCTGTGAGCACAGCCCGCTTCGAGCATTCCCCGTGACCGGTATGCTCCGTCGTGTCCCGTCTCATACTATCGGACAGGGCCACGTACAGAATGAGACAGAATATCCGGCTGCTGTCGGGCGGTTACCAGCAGCTGATATTCAATCATCTCTGTCCGACAGTATCAGTTTGCCCAATTTGTTCGTAGATCATCGCCAAGAGAGGCCGAAAGCCCTTCTGGAACACCACGGACTTATGGGTAAGAGACAGGACTGAAGTCGTGGGTTTTCTCGCCCAAATCCTATAATCCCAAACAGTCTCGATAATGGCCCCCATTCAATCTGCTATGCGGAACCAGCAGACGCCACTCGGTCCGATTGAAGAAGCCGCACTTGAGCGGCTGTACAAGGAGTACGAGCCGGTCAATGACAGCTTCTCGCGATCGATTGCCGTCGATACAGTTACCGAGATTGACCTCGAGGCCTCTGTTGTGCACAACGTACTCGATCGGCTGCTCTCGAAAGGCTACCTCTACGCCGTCAATGACGAACTCCATATCACCGACAGCCCACCCTAGAAGTCTCGCATTCGGCTGTCCCTTGACAGGCTGTCCGCCTCCACCGATGTGAACTGTGACAACCGACCAAACAGAATAACGATAGGATATGTATATTAAACTGGTACATTTTTTAGGTGTAAATGTAAGATATACATATGTCAGAATTTCCTGACACACATGATGCACCAGCTAAGGGCGTCCCATTGGCCGACTTCTGAGAGTAGTGTCATGCTATTCAGAAGACCCAGCATGTTTGAAATCTGCTTTGAAATTCTCGTTTCGTAGCGACATACCCCCATCAATCAGATTCTCAGCTTCGATTGAACTAGGTTGATACGTTTGGAGGACCCCATTCTCTAGGCTCTCACTTATCGTTCGTCCGAGGATCACTGATCAGTCGGTATTCCCCAGTGGGCTTGTACCGTTGTTCAGCGTGATCCCCTGCCATGAGCACTTTCAAATTCGACCGAATCGTCTCACGGGTGTATTCGAGCTCGTTCTCGATATGCCCGATTGTGGCGCACGAACACGGCTGATCTGCGAACCAATCAAGCAACGCTTCCATCGAACCGGTGATCTCGATCGTCATACTACTTCTCATGCTACCTACGCAATAGTACTTGGCGAAGCGCTAAGTGAATTACGCATATCGGCAGGCTAGTTCGAAATGCCGAACATACTTTGCGTATTGCAAACTTTTATAGTGTTGGCGCTCATAGATGTGGTTGAGAAGCGCCGTGCCACGGAGAAAGTGGCTGGGTGCGTCACCACCCAACCGGTGCTTCTCAGAGCGAAGCATGGATTCACAGGTACTCGGTCACCGTAACGGTGGCGACTCAACCCGAAATGGAGGTGATAACAATGGGAAAGAAATGTGATTACTGTGGCAAAAGACAGAGCGAGCTCAATGATCGTATCATTGGCGATGGGAAGGGCAACAACATCTGTCGGCCTTGTCATATAAGAGGGCGTCATAAATGATTTGACACCCACCCATCCAACGAATAGTCAGGACTCCCAAGCGGGGGGAGTTTCAGGCTTGTAGTGCCCAAATCTCCGATTGGATTCCTCCTGATCGGATGTTTATAGTCAGAGATAGGTGGGTCGCTAGGAATGCCAACGAAAGATAACGAATGAGTCGAAGACGATCCTTGTATTCTTAAGAAGTAGTCCGTTCAAGCAACCTCTGATAGAGCCAATCTGCGTAGTTATCAATCTCCTTTAATTCCCACTGTTTAGACTGCTCCGTAATCGACTGTCGGATACGCTTTCCGGCTGTTATCGCGCGTTCATAGTGTTCTGTGACATCGTACCGTTGAGGAAGCAGCATCATATAAGCCGCCTCTTCTGGTTGAATTGTTCCTGCTTCGACTAGATCCGTCGGATAGGTCTCCCACGGACCCGCGTCAATGAAATATGTGACATCCTCCTCTGGGTAACCATAGAAGGCCCCAGCTCGACGAAGACATGCTTCAGGGCACAGGTTCTGATCGTTGGAAGGAAGCATTTCGATCCGCCATGGAAACCGTGCAACATCTAACGATCCGCCTAGTTCACTATATACGAGATCGAATTCGTTAATCATCTCTTTTACAGAAAATGATGTATGGGATTCCTCTCTTATTGGATGGTTGGAAGAAATCAAACAGCCCGGCTTCTCTCCTGCAAGGACAAGTGTGAACCATATTGGGTCTTTTACACCTAATTCAACGTCCCTTTTTAAATCTAAATATTCTAAAAGCAATCTTCGTTGACTATCAGTCAGATTCCTAGCTGGGAGCATCTTGGTTGGTGAGATATACTACTGCCCCGTTTTTATATTTCAATAAACGAAAGCCTATATTTCCCGCTAATTCTATCCTAGTAGAATAATTTAAATATAAAAATATAGTTACTGTATATATGATGTATGAGATGTTCAATCTGGAAAACAGGGAGCGTAGAGGTGGATAATGCCGTTCATTGCACTCAGAAGCGGAGCTCGTGTGTTGCCCCACCAAGCGTCAACCGGCGATCCGATTGCCTGCCCTCGCTGCAACCGCTCCCTCACTGTCGTTGACTCTCATCGACGGGCCGGTTCATTCATCGCACGGCATTTTCGTCATCAGACGGCCGTGGACTGCACAGGCGAGTCCGATGCCCATCGACGGATGAAGCTCATCGCATTCTCAAAACTTCAGACCGAATACCCAAACGCGACGATCGAGCTCGAAGCCAGTGTTGGAAACCGGCGGGCTGACGTGCTTGTAAGGTTTCCAGAGCCACGACATCCGCTTGGCCACGGGATCGCCGTTGAAGTCCAGCACCGCAACAACACGAAAAACGTGCTGGCGACTGATCACGACTACTACGACGACGGATTCAGCGTCCTCTGGCTCTCAAAACAGCATTATTCAGGGTTTGATGTCGAACTCGGGGATATCCAACCCGTTTGGCCACGCTCCCTCCCACGAATGCGGGGCTATGACGGACTCTCCTGGCCCGTTGATGCGATCGAGACTAACCCCCCTGTCGAGGTAAAGATCCCATTCCCAGATGAGCTCCTCACGGAGTACGAACAAGAGCTTCGTGCGGCCTTCGAGCGTGGCAAAGAGCAGCGAACCGTCGTAACTGGCGAGCACTCCGGGCAGCCAGTCATCAACCAACAGTCGGCAGCTGGGACCACCATCGACAGCACGTCATGGAAACCCCTCCACCACATCTGGCTGAGCAAACGCCATCATCAAACGATTCGAGCGCTCCAACACATCGAATCGCCCACCGGAGCGCGGTATCTGAAGCTCAGTAAGGGGAAAGAAGGTGAACGACCTGAGTTTGTCACCGTCCCGATCACAGCGAACAACGTGGATCGACTCACTGAGATCCATTCACTCCTCGAGTCGGCCCCAGACCACGTGTCGACTGAAGGAGAATGGGAAGATATCGGCATCTGTTGGCTCACGCCGCGAAAACAACCTATGACTGCCTGGCTAGGGCTGGCCTCAACACCGTGGGATGAGTATGCGTTCCAATTAGGAAAAAAGGATCCTCAGACAGAGACGAAAGAAGAACTAACAGTGCCGTTTTCGGTCGTCAGCTGTGGTATAACAGATCTTCACACCTTTTTCACAGCAATTCGGAATTCGTGTTGACAACCTCCTCCACGACCAGTGACCGCGATCTCCTCATGCACGTTTTCACGGGAGTATCGCCGTGCTCGGTGGCGAAGCAACGTCTGTTACCGTCAATTGCGGTGTTTCAGCATAGAGAGAAGCATCCGTGTTGATGAGGCCAAACGGAAGGACAGCAGCCCCATCAGGACGAAAGAATGCGGTAAGATAGCTCCGAAAGCGCCCAAATAGGCCGCGTCGACGTCGAACTGCCGCTGGCGCACTCAGATCATGGAGAGTGAAATAGCTTTGAGGGATATCCCGGCGAGTGATGTGTGGGATCGTCGCCGTGTGAATCTCTCCACCGACCCCCCGAACGTACTCTGCCACCTCCCGCTGTAACGCCTCAATGTCGAACGTGGGTCGGATACTCACCAACAGACGGGTCTGTTCATCAAATTGCTCGAGTTGGATTTACTCGCGAGTAATCCCGATCTCTGCTGGTTTCGAGAGATCCACAGGAGAGAGCCGAGATTCGAGCGTTGATAGATCGGTATCAGAGGGGAGGGCCACTGTTGGGAACAGCACGAGGTCCGGCTCTGCAATCAAACAACGATCGTCTGCGAGCGAGTCAATATCTGTCCCTTCAGCGTAGTCCGGTGGAAGCTGCTCAGCGAATTGATCCGCAATCTCGTACTCAAGTGCGATCCGATACAGGGTTTGGTCCATCTTCTCTGTGAATGATCATTCGCCATGCATAAGGGCAGCTCGCCTACGTGCTCACTCGTACTCGTCGACGATCGAGGCAAGCTGGGCACGCAAGGCTCCGTCGCCCTTGATGATTTCTCCAGGGCGCACGCGGTAGGTATCGCCAAGTTTCGTCGCTTGCAGCGCCTGGCCATCCGACTCACTCTCGACGGTCATGCCCCCGTCTTCGAGCCGTTCTTTGAGTGCGCGCATTGACGCCGAGAGGTCAGCCGCCGTGACAGGCGGTTCGTCGGACGCAGGGACGACTCCATCATCGGCGGTGTCCGGAGCGGCAGCCGGCTCCTGCTCGTTGCTCGCTGTGGGTGGCGACTCGTCACCGGGTGAGGAGTCGATCCGTCTGAGACGTGGCGCGGGGAACGAGTAGTGTGAGGCGTCCGATTCGTTGATCGCGGTGAGCGCCAGCGGGGCGTCTTCCTCCCAGTCGGGGAAGGCCGCTTGCAGTGCGTCGGCAAACACCACCACGATGACTGGCGCGTCAGCCGGATACTCGGGATTGTCCTCAGCGACGGTCTTTTCCGACCAAGAGCCTCGACGGGCGATCCACTCGGTAGCCGTCTTCGAGGGGCGATTCACCACGATCGCATCGTTGGGGTTGTCGTCCTCACGGTCGTGGACCACAGCGCCGATAGCGAACGCATCCTCTGCACCACCGTCAGATGTGTCCGGGGTCTCAGCAGCGTCGACCATACCGTCTAGGCGCTGGCCGAGCCATCGTAGCTGTTTCGGCTTAATCAGGGAGGGATACTCACTCAAACGAAGACGGCACATCCGGTGAACGCTCAATCAGTTCCTCAATGTGCTCGCGCAGTTCCTGAACTACCGCTGATGCCACCAGGCGGCTGCAAGGATGGCTGGCAGCCACGCACTCACCAGCAGCGCACTCGCGCTCTCACCACCGATCTGATCGATCGATAACCCCTGCATGATCGCGAGCCCAGCTGTACCCGCAACTGTGTATAGGGCCGCAATCTGTACGGGATGGAGAACGATCCCAGCAGTTCGAACCGCTGGTGAGTCCAGCCGTGGTGAAACGACTCTTCACGCAGAGTCAGGTCTTGCGTACCAAGGGCTGGACATTCGAAATGCTTGATCGACAATTGACGGAAGACGAGGACGCTCCGTACCAGAAGCTCTACCGGTTGAGCATTCCAGAAGGTGCAGACCCACCGATAACCAGCGATCCACCCGAAGACACCGTGCAAGCACTGTTTGCGGATTCGGAGGAAGTTCTGGTAGCATTCGATCCAGATGTTTTGAATTGGTACCCTTCTGTAGTGATACCGCTCCCGCAACATGGGTTGTTTGAGTACCTATTGGATGAACTCATAGATGACCTCGGAACGACTGTTGAGTATGAAGTCGTCCGGGTGGCAGGGATAGTCGAAGACAGGAAACCAACAATTTGGACAGAACCGTCGGCACGAACGCCAGCGAGCGTCGCTACATACGGAACCGAGGCTAAGCGGAGACTAACGCTCGATGTGCCGCTCCCGACCGAAAAAGCCGCTAAAAGTGAAATCCGGGAGTGGTTATCACAATAGCTGAAGTCAGGCAGGTGATTTCCTTATGCACGAGGACATTAGAACCAATTGGCTTTGTTTAGACACAGAATGAAACCAGCTTCTTCTTATTATTTTTCTCACCTATATGAATAAGGCGATCACTTACGTTTACAACGGACCGATATAAAGAACGGGTCAGCCTGTATTTTCGGTACCGAGACGTCCCCGACCGAAACGATGGAATAGAATAAACCCACCCGTTAACACGACCACCGTAAGGAGAACGCTGACTACCACGGTGGCAACGAGTGAAACACCTGTTAAGCCTGTCTGCATGTATGCTAGCGCACCAGCAGCTAGTGAGAGACTGCAGATTACAGCGACTTCCGTCGGATTGAACCGCAGCGATTCGACACGGGCCTGGAACGCGGTCAAACGACGAACACTCATTGCAATCCCCCAGAAAGTGAGGAAGACAAAGCCTGTGATAACCGCGAGAGCGGGATCCAACCGAAGAACGCCTAATGTGAGGATATTTTCGCCCGGAGGAGCGACAGCATATGTGGCGAGCACACCAACTGCACCAGCCACGATTTGGACGATATTTGCACGATCCATACGTCACGAGTTGGCCTTCGACAAAATAAGTGTTCGGTGAACTGCCACAAAACCACCTGTACTGACTGGAGTCAAGAAGCGAGTTCGACGTTCCTCACAGCCGCTTTTAGCACGAGCTCTCGGAACTGTGTGCCTGGAGCGTGTCGCCGTACCGCTGCTTGAGTGCGAAGAAGACGGTTTCTTCGTATCTTTTCGCGTCTAAGAGGGTATCCAGTAGCTCTGTCTTCCGGGCTAGATCCTTTCGGGCCTCTTCGAGACTTCCTTCATTGTGTCCCACGTTTTCCAGTACGAAGCGAAAGTTGTCCTTTGACCAGTCCTCAAAGTTTTCACAGTACATCCATATCAGGCTCTCTAATACGGTTTTCAGCAGATTCTGGTCCTGCTTTGTTACAGAGATATCGACGCCATCATGGACGAGGAGATTTCTTTTCTCCCGTGTGCGTTTGAGCCGGTACCGGAAGAAGTCTTGATCCGAGGGTTCTATAGGTGCTTCTGCACGGCGAATTACCGCGTCCATCCCCTCGTTCTCAGTTGTTAGGGTGAGTGCCTCGATGCCCCGCCAGTATTCCAGGAATGAACCTTCCCTGCTGGGTTCTGTGATTGCTGACTGGAATCGACGGACTGTCTCTACGATTCGCTCCTCTAGAGGGTCTAAGGGGTATTCGATTGCAGGGAATTTGCCAAAGTGGATATCAAAACGTCGAGTACGATGATTCATCACCTTAAACCGCTTCCGTGGTGAGATGTCCTCCTCATAGTAAAATTTGGAGTAATCGCCTTTCTCAAAGACGATATATATGAATGGATGGCGTAAATCGCTCCAGCCGGAAGGTCAGATTAACCTCGATGCACTCCTACCCTCAGTCTGGTTTACGTATGCGGCTGCGTTGATCCGGCCAAGTAGGTAGCCAAGAAGTTTTTCCAGACGGTCAACCACGAATTGTTCATCTCTCGCATTAAGATCGAATTTCCAGAAGGTATAGTTACGGTGCGAGAAATTGTTGGGGACCTGTTCCATGAAGTCTGTAAAGGGGTTATCCTCGTGTTGATGGCTTTCATTCTGCTCTATTTCCTCAGCCACCTCTTTGAATTCAGACAGCCACTGCCGTCTGCTAATCCGCTCGATTTCGTGCCCCAGTGATTTGTAGGACTCCTGTTTTCTTCGCGGGTTGAATTTACGATTTAACGGAAACCCGATACTGTACTGCTTTTGGTCTTTGGTGCCGATCCGTCGATGTAGTTCACCGGTATTTTCGAGGAAGTATGTACCTGGATCATCTTCGTGTTTGATATCATTGAGAAAATCGCAGAGTTCGACTCGGAACGTTGACTCGGAAATCCGATATTCTATAGGATCGATACCAACCTCTTCCATCAGGATCGGTACGAGCTGTTCAAACCGACTAATGTTTTCAGAGCCAGATACCCGCCGGTCTTCAGATCCAGGATCGATACAGTCCACTGCCATGTCGACAAGTTCAGGAAGACTGTAATCCGCCTCATCCCACATGGTTGAGCTATTCTGACCTCAAATATATGGATCTGGTGAATTGCGTGACAACGTCGGATTCGATCGTTAGAATAGGGGGATAAGGCTTCGCCGACTACGCTGTCGTATCGCTGCATTGTCTCCGGATGTACTTGGAGAAATCCCTCACAGAGATCATCTGCCGTTGACTCCTCTCCTGGTATCTGACTCACTCGATCAATGAATGCCACCCGTTCGTCGTTCGAGGGTCTAAGTTCGGCGAGGCGATGGATAACGGTACCGAGCTGGTCGGCCTTCCTCTTCAGCGAAGATTTCGAGAACATGCTTGATGACGTTTGCCACGTCGTTCTCGTCGATTACCTCCTTCACTGAAACGGATACGCCCTTCCCGTCGTCCTTTCATACCCCCCGTACACCGACAACGCAGACACAATCGCTGCAGAATTCGACCTAAACTCCAGGCAGCACACGAAACCAGACAGCGAAGACCTTCAGGACTTGAACTACAAGCCCCGTACCGGTTCATCATCACCGATAGCCTCCCAAAGAAAGTCAGAGAGAGCCAATATCTGGTTCTCGAAAAGAACAACGTCAACGTCTGCCATCTACTGTGTTTGCTGTTCTTACTTGTCTGCTTATCGTCAAATATCTCACCTGAATCAATGCGCGTTCTATTGACTCGCTATTCGTGATAACAGAGTGGTTGCTCTCTCATTCGCCTGGTCAGGGGGGACACCGCCCTCAACTAACCGCTCTACCATCCGCAGCCTGATCTGCTCGTCATCCAGTGGTTCCTGGGTCACAATATACTCATTTTCCCTGAGATACTCCTCTAACTCCTCTGCCTTGCCACTCCGAAACCGGTTAACTTCACCAGCATATAATGCGTCGATGAGTTCCTCTGCGTCCCCGTTGAGTTCTGCAGCGAGTGTAGCCACCCGGTCAAGGAATGTATCGCTTATCGCTCCTGATGATTCGAGTACAGACCGGTCAACCGGTTTCCCCTGGCCGATGCGCCACGACTGGACGAACTCTTCGAGTGCCCTCGCGTCTTGTTCAATTCTCTCAATATCGCTCTGTTCGGCGGGGACAAATTCGTGTCGACCTCGCTCGAGTAGGTTTCGGAGTTGACCCCATCGCTTAACCCCGAATGCAAGTAGATCACGGAGGATTTCGACGTCGTCGACAACGTACCACAGGTGAGCAGTCCCAGCTCCGCGATACAGATCGATTGGCTGCACGTCGATCGCCGCTCCGTACGATTCGTGATCGTGCCCAGACGGGTCGGGAGCATCCGAAGATAGTTGTTGGACACTTTCAAGGTCTGGAATCTGGATCGCTCTATCCATGCTCCGAACGTTGGCCAGATCGATTGTCGTCCACTCTACATCTGTCACCTCATCTAACGCCTTGTTCCACTTTGCCAGTTCATCTCCCTGCGCTGTGAAGTAGAATATTTGTCGTCCATCCCGTGCCGGCACTGCTAGATTGGATTAAACCACCGGAAGGAAGCGGGATGGTTAGACCAGTGATAACATACTGGCTAGGCAAGGAATCAGCTCATACCGTCGAAAACGACCACTTCAGCAATCCACCGTTGTTCACTCGGTGATAATAGTGCAGCAACGGAGCAGGGATTGAATGAGTTACCCCGACGCCATCTATCGGTTTCCCCTCAATCTAGCAGTGCCTATATTTATAAATCATCTAATTTCATGCTAAATCTGGCTGGCCATACGCATGTATGGTTCAAGTTGTCGCCGAATAAAAACGGCTGACGAATGTATAACTTATTTATTATTTAGATTGCTGTTCAGTGATTGAACAATTGGTCGATTCATGAACGTCTGTTTGATCACTGCTATCAATTAGTCACTATTCCGCTAGTATGATGTAACGTTTTCAACTATATAAGGCCGAAATTTTATGTGTATAGTCACCATAGGTGATATTAGCATGAATCAACAAGTGCAGCATGCACGCTCGCTCCAAGAGCGCCTCGGACGGGTCTTCCATCAGCCACTCAATGTCGAATCATGGACAAATAAACGGATAACGGTGAACTATCGAGTGCCACTCGAACAACTTAATCAGCTCTTGCCTAGGTGCGTTAGTGCCGAGGAGATTCGTGATACGGGAACCGGGATGCTCAGCATGTGTGCGTGTGATTTCTCAGTGACGAAGTTCGGCCCTGTTCCAGTCCCACGGATCCACACCAATGAGATGCTCTGTCGCATCAGCGTGACAGTTCCGAAAAACGGCCAACATCGCCGCGCCTACTATACGCTCCGATCAGACACTTCGTCGAGCGTACTGGGGCTGTGTGGTGGGTATTTCTCGCATTTCCGGAAAGCGACCTCGTCATTCGACCGGGTGGACGACGGCGACACGTACGCGCTTCAGTGTCGCGCGGACGACTCCCTCTGCAATGCGGAACTCACCGCCTCGATGGACGAAATCAGTGACAATCCACCCGATACGACGGTTTTCGAGGACGTCTCGGAAGCCACGGAGTTCGTTCTCGAACTTGACGGGAGTTGTGGCTTCAACTTCGCCCAAGAGAAACTCTCGTTTCAGGAGATCGAGTACCCCGACTGGGATGTCTCGTTCTGTCACGAGTGTTCGTTGGACTCATCGCTCGTCGACCACCTCGCTACAGCCTATGATCTCGACCTGACGTTTGACTGCACCCTCTACATGGCTGATGTCGATCAGACCTGGAAGCGCGCTTGGTTGTATGAACCGACGGACGTAAATGCGAACACGACTGGTGATCGGGCCGCACTCGCAGATGACTAACTAGCATCGCTGGTGCGTAGCAATTGTTGATCCCAAAGAGTCGCTTTGACAGTATCGGTGAGTGTTTCTCGATCGGACGTTCGGACCAGTTTTCGGTGTCGTTGGAAAGCGACGACCAGTTCATGCTGATCTGGTCGTGAGTACCGTCTCCATCACGCTGACGCATCGAATTCAAAGACAAATCCAGTGATAACTGACGAATTACGGGAATAGCGTTGCGACGCCATCCTTGGAAAGTAAGCCAATCCAGGTGTTGTTTCCGAACTCTACTGATAGAATATTGATATTGGGATCGAAGCAGATCGTCTTTCGTCCGAATGTGGGCAGCGTACTCCCGATGGCACACCCAGCACAGTCCCCACTGATGAGTACCTCAGCTCTCCATTGTTGGAATAACTTGATGATGTATCAAATACCCTCAACCCCTTGATAGACAAAGCCGAGATCGAGTCCATACCGTTCTCCCTTGTATTCGATGAACCACTTCCCACCTGACTCTGGAATCGTATGGTTCGGAAGTCGATCCCGCAAGCGATGATATGGCGGGAAACGAGACTGGGTCTGTTTCTTGTACCCTCCATCGATCGCTTCATCCAGGATTGCTTGCTCTTTAGATGTGAGGTCGTCGAGTCGAACAAGATGCTCGTCGACGATCTGTTCCCGGAACGTCTGAGCGTTCGCCGCATAGTATCTCGATGACTGATGACTGACTTGAATACCGACTGACTCTTGAATACCATTCGTACGGAACCGGCGACTCGGAGTGAACCAGTGATGTCTCTGGATGTGTTTGCGAACGGTAAATACCGCCATACACGATCGAACGGAGCGCGAGTCTATCTGCCTGTGGAAGGTCTGTGAATGAGTGGAGTGTCGCATCCTCGGGAGGCTGTCGGCCAGACTTCCATGTAACGGTCATCACGAGGGCCGGCAGTTGCGCCGTGTGAGTATCGATAAGGATAACCCTGTAAAAGGTGCCGTCTTTGACCACAAACGAGTCATTCTTCAGCGGGCGTGGCCCATAGAACGCAGTCACAGTTTCCTGACGAATTGCGCGGAGTGCCAGCTCATGCTGAGGTGAGCTGTAATTGGGCGGCAGTTCTTCCACGGGAGAGAACGGCTTCGTGGTAGCTTCGTAGCTACAGCCGTCGCCCTGAGAGTTCGACTGCTGGAACGACGAACAGCCCGAGGAGAGACATGCAAGGCCCGCCGCGATTACTGTACGTCGTGTTGGCATCCGTTCAGCCACAACTCATCCCTCCATTTGGCGTCTGATTGTAATTCCTGACTTTGAATCTGGTTAATACCCCATCCCCGCAGGAGATTTCGACCCATCCTTCCACGCTGTCAGCATCGTAGACCACAACGACAAATACGGTATCGGGATACGGCTCGGATATGGTCAACGTTTGAGTCTCCCCTGGGCTCAAAGTATACCGGCCATGAAGGATGGACTGATTGGGGAAGCTCAAGGACGACGTTAACTGGAGATCTCTAGTGTTAGTGCTACTGACTGCTGCCTCCCCCATATCCATGGTATAGTCACTTCGGTTGGCCATATGGGCCTGGACTTGAGTAAGAGGGTATTCGGCCATCCACAGTTCGAAGGTATGAGTCGTGTTCGCTGTATTTGTCTGATTCACGTGGATAGGTTGTTCCTGTAGTGTCGGTTCGCTGGAAGGAATTGCCATACAGCCCGTGAGACCTACCAGAAGCAAAAGCCCGAGGAGCAGATGGGAGCGCATGAATACGTATTTATCATTGTGACCAGACAAGTGGTTATAGGCTTGGATACGGTCCCAGCGGTTCTCAATGGTTTACCAGTGGTCCAACGCCATGCGTCTTTAGCTAAGCCTCATTCCTCGATTGTATACAGTGGCGAGTGTTTCTTGGATGATTGGTTGTGAATCGTTTGCACGTCTTCGAGTAGTCGCTCCAATAGTGGTGACGGTGAGTACCCGGGGAACTCACCCAGTTCGTGGTGGATGAGCTGGACGTGCGACCGAAGTGCCCACCCAGTTCCCGGGTGGAAAGACGAGCTCCGTTCGAAACGAGCCCCCGATTAAGCTACCGGGCCATGTGGCTCTTCATTTGGCTCAGGACGCGTGTCTCTGCCACTGTGCTCCGGGCAACTCCACGATGACTGATTTCGTGGCGGTCTTGTCTTCGATCGTGCCGTGGTAATTTCCCGTCTCAGAGAGCCAATTCTCGATCCTCTTCAGTCCATTGTCCGTTGAATCTTCTTCCGACATGCATCCAGCGAGCACCTCCGTGAGAGCGACAATCCCTACGGCCCGGAGAATGTCATGTCGAATCAGCAACGACGACCACCCCTTTCATTCTCCCCTTGTGGGGCTCACAGTAATAGTAGTTCGTGCCAGCCGATTCGAACGTGTGCGTGAAGGTCCCACCCGCCTGGGGCTCACCGCTGTGGAACTCTCCGTCCGTGGCAACGACATTGTGATTTCCCCTCCCCTCCCATTTCCACGTGACGGTCGTTTCCGGAGAGATCTTGATCGCGGCCGGTGCGAACGTGTATTCGTTTTCAGTGGAACTCTGCTGGTGCGTCTCATTCCCAGATGTTGGTGATGGTACGGACGTGGCTTCTTTCTCCGGACCGACCGTCACAGCAACCGACTTCGTGCCGGTCTTGTCCTCGATCGTCCCTTCGTAATTTTCTGCATCAAGGAGCCACCTCTCGATGCTCTCCGGTTCATCTGACAGACATCCAGCGAACACTCCCATGAGAGCGATGCTCCCTGTGGCCCGGAGAGCACTTCGTCTTCCGATTGATTGGTGGTGTGTCATTGTTATGATTGATATGTGACTAATACGACGAACTTCATAGTCATAACGAATCGGTACGCAGCTGATAGATT
This sequence comes from Halobacteriales archaeon YIM A00010, assembly GCA_025041175.1. Lineage (GTDB taxonomy): Archaea > Halobacteriota > Halobacteria > Halobacteriales > Haloarculaceae > Halocatena. Next base: position 85,499 of record JAKCFJ010000006.1, on the reverse strand, counting down.
TTAGAGAATTTCCCAAAAGACTTCTAGAAGACAAGGATATCCATTTGTTGTCCTCTACGGAGCTAGCCGACAGACATCCCATTCTACCAGTGATATCTGTTTCTATGATATTATCTGTATAAGGGCACTGCTAGATTGAACCGTCACGTTTGAGTGTCTCAATTGGGGACTGATTCTCCAGGACTTGGTGACTTCTGTGGTGGTTGTAATAGGCGGTGTAGGCAGTCAGCCAGCGCTCAGCGCCGGCTTGATTGGCGTTCCAGGTCTCGTGAAATCGCTCGATACGCATGGTATACGTCTGAAACAGCTTTTCAACGATGTTGCGGTCGGAGTAGTCGAGATGTCCCGTGAGGTCTGTCCGAGCGAGGGCGGTAAGATAACCCATCCCATCGACGAGAAACTCCGCGTCTGCGACGCGGTGTTTCTCTTTGAGTTCCTCTAAGAAGGTCTCAGCGGGGTCTCGGCCACGATGTCTCGAAAGTCGTGCTCCACGCACGACTTTCGAGTCGACATCGATCGCTGCGTACAACCACGCCGTCTGTTCCTCCTCGAGCTGGACTTGTTTCTCATCAACCGCGATGCGTTCGGGCTCGACGGTGAAGTCCTGCTCGTAATAACCTGCGTAGGACTGATACCAGTGCTGAATGGTTGCTCGGGTTCGGCTGACGCCGAACCACTCGCAGAGATCGCGACACTCCGCCAACGAGGCCGCCGCTGCATGAGCAGCGCACGCCAGCCTGATCAGCCAGACTGGCGTGCGTGTTCGGTCACTGTCCAAAAACGGTACGTCAGAAGAACCCGTTACCTCGACGTGGAGATCTTCGAACAGCATCCTACTTCCCTCGAGGAACTCCGTTCAGTTCAACCTCAATCTAGCAGTGCCTCTTGTCCTATTTTCTAACAAGTTAGACATTTAGCCGCTCTTACTAGCGTCTAAACACGGCCGGTGAAGAATCCTCTGGGTAGTCGCAAACGAGTATCCTCCCTGATCCAAGTTCAGCTATAATGTGCTTTTCTCCTTCAACCGTAGGAATTTGAACTACTGTAGCATACTGAAGCATAAGGTATGTAGTGATTCCCAATAATTTGAGTGAGAACTTGACACTCACCTTTGAGGATGCAGTCCTCGTTGGAGTTGCCAGTTCGGGTAGACCTGCTCGTATTATCTCACTCGTCCACTGCCACCTGTGTATCCACCCTGAGTACCAGACTTTGAAACTCTGAGTTTGACGAGACACTAATATCCTCACGATACTCATAGCGAGTCCATTCAGCGACGTACAGGCCTACCAAGTTGATCGGGGCGTCCTCACCGCTCTTCGACATCCAATCTCGTTGCTCTCGCCAGTTCAATTTCCCTTCACCAAATTCGCGCCCTTCGTGAATCCGAAACTCGTCATAAAGGGCTTGACCTGCCGGTGAAGTCCAATAGTTCGAGTCATTTGTTAGAAGAACCGCATACCCGTATCTACCTTGGTTGGAGACAATCTGCTCTACACGGTTGATATCGCGAAGAAAGCGGTAGTGGGCGCGATCGTGTGCATCCTGTGTTTTCAACTGGAAGGTCTCCTCAAAAACGGCGTCTTTGACGGTCGCTTGTTTCGTTTTGTATTTTATCTCGACAGGAATTGTGACATCTCCCCGTCGTACTCCGATGTCGACTCTGACACCCGGCTCTGGATTCCATTCTAGTCGAACTCGTTCATTACCATACATCTGGGCGAGCTCAGCTCCGAGAGCCAACTTGAGATGGTCCTCAGAGTGGAAGACTTGCCCAAGCTGACTCAAAGCCCACTCGACATCGACCATATTTTGCTATGTCCGTCCACCAGTGATAATTCCGACCCATGACAGAGCACTTCTCAGGCTGTTCCTAGTCGATCCTTCTCAAATGAGTTCTAGGCCTTCTAACTTCGATTGAAGCGATTTAAACGCCTGATTGTCCTCTTCCTCGCTTCGTCTCCCTGTGATTACCACTTTGCCGCTGACAAACACAAGGAGGATACAACGGGTGCCTGATGGTCGGTAAACCAAGCCTAGGAACTGCTCTGGTTCGCATTCTGTTTGTTCCAAGTCGAGTCCGATCGTCAATGTATTGAGATCGATCTCGTGATGGAGGTTACCGACGCTGACGACGTTTTTCACCTCCAGAGTGAGTTCGTCAACAGTTATCCCGAGATTTGCGATGAAATCAAGAAACTCTGCATTCACTTGGTGCATCCTCTCGAATTCGTCTCCTCCACAGGGAATGTACTTCCCAGAGGTGTAGAGAATAATCAGCTCTCCATGTTCCTCGAACCGGACGAACGCAGCATTGTATTCCGGATCGAAGTTAGCCACCGGGGGCCCGGCATCTTCAACGATTTGTTCGATATCGACTTTGATCCCGAGTGTGCCCAACGCTGCAATATTGACGACTTTCACCTCAGATTCGGTCATTTGTTAGTGGTTCTTCATAGGCTGCAACAAGACTTGAGGTTGTAAACACAGTAGTGAATTGCTCAGGATTGCTCTGGCTACTATTCCTTCTCAATCCGGAGGAAGTTCAGCATACATTCCTGTGGAAGGATCCCACCGTGGTAATAGCTGGTGTCGGTTAGCCCGCTTTTGCTGTTGTACTGCCGAGGTTTGGCGAGCAATCGAACTGACGTGTTCAGATATTCTGTCCCGGGTGTCTGACCCGTAACTCGGACGCCTGTCCCTGCGTCTTCAATGTCGTCTCCAGCGATTCGCCGATATTTCACTTCGCCATCGCCGTCGTAACTGGAAATCGATTCCATCGTAGTCCCTTTCGGTAACAGGACGAACCCGTGATCCGTCACGACGTAGATCCGATCCCTGTTCCCGTTCTCAAGTTCCTCAGTGATCAGATCGTAAAGTTCGTCGATGTAATCGGTGAAGTAGCTCTCTGGATTGTCGAGCTCGTTTTCTCCAATGTCGTCGATGTCTTTGTCGTAGTAGGCGATTTGGTTACGCTGCCACCCCGAATCGCTGTCTTCCGGCACGTCCCATCCCTCTCGTTCGAGGACTTTCACTCGATTTCCTTTGTTGTCGAGGCGTTGGCCACCCCGTTCGACAGATAGCTTCCCGTTCCGGAGTTTGATACGGAACCTATGAGCTCGCCCCGGCGTGAGTGCAGCCATTCCGAACTTGGTTTCTGACGGAAGCGTGCTAACCCTGGTATCTTCGGTGATCGAATAGTCTTCTCGAAGACGGTTAGCCAGCTCCCGAGCGAGGTCTAACCGCAGCGCATCGATCAGGAACAGGGCGACTGTCTCCCCTGTTGCGAGATCATTCTCGTTGTCAGTCCACCACTCGTAGGCAGCGTCTTTCCCCGCCAAAGGAGATCCAGTACTGAACGAACTGATTACTGCCTCACTCATCTCCTCGAGATAGTTCATATACCGCGTCTCCAAGAGCTCGGAGCGAAGCTCGGGGAGTGTTCCCGTCGCCGGGTGGGAGTTGAGCAGTCTATCTTGTTCGGGTTCGCCAGTTATCTCGAGTTCCAGTACCCCGTAGTCGATCTTCCAGGTCCCATCATCCTGAGCGGAATACTGGTTGAAGGGGTCGAACGATTTAGGACGTTCTTCCCAAGCTGCAAACCGTGATTCCAGCTTGGCCACTTGTTCGGCCTGTTTCCAGAGCGTCGTCCACGAAATATCGTCCGGATACACCTCAAGGGCTCGTTGGCGCTCGTTCGCACATTCGATACATTTCGTGTACTTCTCCTCTTCTAATGATTCCAGCCACGCATCCCACAGTGCTGCGTCAAGTGCCCCGTCAACCGGACACGCCGCGAGCTCCCAAACATCTCCGTACGCTTCGATTACACGTTCCCAGTAGCTCTCGCTCAGATAGCGTTCTGCCAACCGCGTGCTCTGTCGGGTATCGACAATTCGTTTTAGCGGGTTAATGTCGCCGAGAGTGCTACCCACGTTTCCATAGCCATCGGGGAATGCGTCGACATCTATTCCTTCGGCGACGAGCCAACGGGCAACAGCCCACTTCCAGACGACGTCCTCGATCTCCTCCGGTGTCTCAGCACTGTCTGCAGGAGCGACGTGCCTGTCTTTCAGTGATTTTTGTACCCGGGCGATCGTCTCGTCATCCCGGTCAATTTCTGGCCATCCTCCCTCGAGGAGATGCTCTAAAATCTGGCCCTCTCCCTTGGTGATGATCTCACCGATTAGATCTCCGTAGCGTGGAATCCCACCGCTTGCAAACTGATTCTTGATTACATTCGCTGCAGTTTCGCGATCAGACTCCGTTCCTCGTTCAACATCGTAGATGTCCCAGGGATTCACCTTATACAGCTCGGCAGTCAGCTGTTCGATTGTGAGTTCGATTTCACCGCCAGTTTCACGGATGTCTCTGAACCAGTCCCGCTCAATCAGCCCCTCCTCTGAATCTTCGACTGTTTTCGCTTCCGGGATGTACCAGACGTGGGGGGATTCCGGTTCTTTCGCTGCGATTCTCCTCAGTTCGAGAGGGAACCGTTCTGCCGCCGAGAATCCTACTCCAATCTGGTCAGCTGCAGCACGGACAACCTCCCGGAGGTGCCCCCCCTCGTCCCACCAGACGACCCGAACAGCCGTTGCGTGTTCATCAGGGAATTCATCCTCGAGATGGGCTTCCGCTTGGTTTTCGAGTGTCGTAGTCGGTTGCGATTTCATCGGTCTCCCTCCTCTGTATCGATAACCACGATAGTTCCGTCACCTGGTTCTGTTACCTCTGCCCAGAGCTCGTCGACTGATTGTCCATCGCCCTCTTGGTCTTCATCGTCTTCGTCGTCCTCGTCATCGTCTTTTGACTGGAGCTTTGCATCGGCCTGTTTTACCAACGCATCTGCTCGAGACGATGTGACGAGGTCTGGCCCGCTTAGCGCACGTTTCACCTGCTTCGTAATGACGTACCGAGATTCTCGTGAGCTGCTTCGCTGACTGACTGCGTTTCCTGATGCGATATCTGATTCGGAGATGTCTTCCGCGGATGCCGCAATCTCATCGAGTTCTCTGAGCGACTCGAAAGTCACTCCTGAAATCGTCTCGGTGGCGGTATCAATATCCACGATTACATCGTGATCCAGAAACACTTGCTCGACCGCTGAACAGAAGTCCGAGATCGAATCCGCTTCAGGTGTGGTTCCCGTGAGAAGATGATGGAGTTCACTAATCTGTGAGGCGCGGAAGTCATGAGCCTCTGTCTGGAGTTTAGTGAGGCTTTCCTTGGAAGGGATGCGTGACCCATCAACGGCATCCTCCATCTTGTAGGTAATCGCAGCATCAGGGTACAGTGCCCGCATCGTCTCGAGTGTACTGTCGAACTCGTCCCAGAGCGGCTCATCTCCCTCGAATAATGGTTCTGCTTTGTGGAACCACTCTGCCTGCGTTGGTACTGGTGATTCAGTTAATACTGCATCGTCAAGTTCGCCACCTGCCATCCCTGATTCTAACGCGTCACGAAGCGCATCCAGCGTGATTTCCTCGTCGAATTCGAGATCTACACGAGCACAGGTATTCCGAATATCCGAACTATTCTCCTCTGCCCAGGATGCGAGATTGGAGAGCCAAGCGGTTGGATCGTTCCCTTGCGGTGCGAATCCTCGGAGAGACTGATAGACCGCCTTTAGATTGCTACTGCCCTCAATGTCCACGGGATCGAATCCAATATCGATGTCCCGGATATCGGAAAGCCGCCGCATTCCACGCCCGATTTCGCCCGGGTCCTCGATACGGACACCATCGCGTCTGATCTCGATTTTGTTTGCCGCGGCGAGCGTGATCAGAAGCGCGGCGAGTGCTTCGCGTGGCGTGCCGAGATATTTCCCACGCCGACCCGCGATTTCTTCGAGGACAGTCTCTCCGCTCACCAATTCCTCTCCAGCGTAATCGTTGAGGAACTCTTCAACCCACCCATCACTGATTTCTCTCGGAACTGTTTTGACTCCGAGCGTTTCTGCGTCGTCGGCTGAGAACGGCCACGTACCATTCCCATTGAAGAACTCGAAGAGGGTGCGAGCGTCGTCGACCTCCTGCAGCCGCGTATCGAGCGTCTTCCTGTTATTGAACTTATCCCTGACAGCATCAGCGAGCACACTATCGATGTTGCTTAGATAGGTCCCTCGCGTCGTGGTATGGTCTGGCGTATAGAGCTTCGCTGCATAGAGGAGTTCTTCGATCTCATCTTCGACAGTCTCCTCCTCTTGTTGTTGCTCGATCCGGAGATCTGCGCTTGCACCCGGTTCCAATAACGTATCCAACGCAATCAGATGCCGAATACTTTCGCGAAGCCCCTCCGAAAGCTCAATAACGACAAGGACATCTTCAACTCCTTGCTCACCAGCGTTTGCTTCCTGCCATGTCGTTCGCGATTCTTCTATTGTATCCGAGTCTGCTGCGAGTACTCTGGCAACCACACCATCGAAACGGGGTTCCGGTGATGCATCGACCTGATCTAATACGGTGTAGCGGAACGTGTACGGCGCGTCGGAGATCCCATCGATGTTCCGCGTGCGGAGCGAATCATCGGCAGTCAACCGACCACGGTCAGCCTCTCGAAGAAGATCCTCGATATTGTAGCGAACTTGGTGTTTGGGAAGCCCTGCTGCCTCTCGGTGGACCTGATCCCAGAATTCGACAATCTCCTTCGACAGGATTCTATATGTCTGCGGTTGGACACTCTCGTCGGTTCGAACGAAGTTGTCCTCCATCAGCGCTTCGAGGGCTTTCTCGACATCGCTTTCGAGTTGATCGATGTCAGTATCTACTGAACCAACCAGAAGCCGCGTGATGTTTTCCTTCGTTGTCGGGACGGCGTCGACTTGGCCAAGGAGATAGAGGACCTTCGCGACGCTCACTCCCATCTCGTCAGTCGTGTTCTCGATTTTCTGGATCTGGTCCTTAGCCCATCCCGGAATGTCCATCGTTTCGCGCTCAATTAGGTCATAGATTTCATCCCACGCAACGATCGCTCCCGGTTCTTTCTGGGCCCAATCGAAGCTCGTGAAGAGAGAACGGACGAGAATCAGCAGTGCGCGTCCCTGTACATACTCCCTGTCCACTTCCAAGTCTTCTTTCTTGAGGCTCTGCATGACCTCACGGAGCAACCAGAGGTCATGTTCACGGAAGGGGTACGCCTCCAGAGGATCTCCGACGTCGGTGTATTCGGAAGCGTCGGCAAGCTCTGGTTCGAAATCAGGAGCTCGCTCAAACAAGCCGTGTACCGTTTCCGTGCCGGAATCTGACTTTCGGAGCCATCGCTTTCTGACGATGATCTCGGTATCGGCACCACTCAACATTACCTCGTTCGTGTACCACGCCTCATCGTCGACTTCACCGACGAAATCCTGCTGGTTATCTCGTATTGACCATTGACCAGTCGCGACTATCGGTGGATTAACTCCATCAATAAGTGTCTCTACAGTCTCGATAAACTCCCGATAGCGGTGTTGCTGGTCACCGACGTAGATGGCGACTTCGTCGAGTCCAATGAGGAACTCGTACGTCTCGCCCGATTCCTGCAAGTAGCGCTTTGTTCGGTCCAGTCGTTCTACGAGTTCATCGGGCGTGAACGCTTCAGTACTGATTTGGCCTGAGGCTTGCTCGATCGATTCCTTGACGCCTTCTTCCGTTGCGTAGGGCGTGCCATCAGTCTCGTCCATCTCGGGAAGAGCTTCATAGAGCCAGGGACGAAGCGCGGCCTTGTCTTGTGCAGCTTCCTGCAGCGACATTCCGTTGTGATCTACTGAGCGTACGGCCTCCCAGAGCCCGTGCTCGATTTCTAAGGCCCACACCCACTCAAGTAACCAGAGCGGGTCAGTCGGGTAGTTGAGTTGATTCCCCAGCTCCTCGTAGATCAGGAGTGAGAGCGTCGAGTCACGAACCTTGTCCCGGTCGAGGAGGTTCATGAACAGAGGAACAAGGTGGTCAATGTGGGACGAATTGAGTCGGTCTCTGAATTCCTTGAACCCGGAGAATTGACTCGAAAGCTTTGGGGCGACGGTTTCGAGTCCCTCAATCTCGCCAGTCGCGATTCCGATTAGTTTCAGGAGGTGTGTTTTCCCAGACCCGAAGGTGGCATGGACGTACCGGAACCGAGGCTGTGATCCTGTGCTGTCGACAATCTCTCCAAGTTCTGTGAGTACCTTTCGAGCGCTATCAGTCTCGTAGAACTCGTCGATGTCGCGTTCGGCTTGGCCGACTTCGTTGACTTTCTGTACTTCTTCGAGTTCTCGCGTCGGCGAGCGAGCAAACAGTGATTCAAGTGTCGTATCAATCATCGAGATACACCTCAGTGATCTTCTCGTCAATTCGGTGGGCTGGGTAGTAGTGGCGAGCGTCCTCGTTGAAGAAGCTCAATTTCCCTCCTCTGATCCGACCAGGGAACGGGATTCCGATTGTGGAGTTCACGTTTCGGCGATCCATCTCATCGAGCAACTCTGAGGCGCGGGTGAACGGATAGAGGCTTCCGAGGTTCAGCAGCAGGAGGATATGTTGCTGCGCATTCTCGCCTTTGAGTTGTTCATCGACGAGTTTCCCGATGAGTTCGTCAGCTAGACTCGTTTCGAGCGTCTCCGTCACTGCTTTGGTGGTGGTTCGCTCAAGCGGCCCGAGGTCGAGGGTGGTCTCGAAAACGTGCGTTTCAGGCATCAGATGGTCTAGCCGAACACACTCGACTTTGAGTTCGTTGCCAGCCTGATCCTCGACGTCAACCCAGTTTGTCAGTGTATCTGGTGTCTCGGGATCCGCCCATCGAATCAACCGTTCGGTCACGCGATGTTCAACAGATGGTTCGACCGGAACCATGACGAAGGGATTTCGAATTCCCCGTCGTTCGCCACTTGCGAAGTCGACCAACTCTTTGGTGAATCTCTTGAGCGGGTTTCGCGTCGACGTCATTTGATAACCACACCTCCATCGACCTGCTCGATCGTCGGCTTCCTCGACTTCACGATACGCTCAAATTGTCCCTTGAGTGCAGACTCATCGCCGAATAGCACACCTACTCCTTCAATTTCGTCGGGGTGAGTCCCACCGACTAGCTGTTCTACAGTCTCGTGCTTTTCTCGATATGTGTCAACTCGGTCTTCAGTAAGGCTGTCCCAATCCGTCGTCGAGGACACTGTCCCGAGTGCTCGTTTCAACGCGCGCTCATCATGGGTTCCGGGCTCTCGGTTCGTCAGCGCACTAACGCAGGCTTGGATATCCTCATTGGTATCCCTGAAGTGCCGTAGTGGGCGGAGATATCCGGACTGAAATCCATCATGAACGCTATGCTCTGGAAGCTGTAACGGCGGAATCAGCCATTGATGCTCCTCAAGGTCCGTCGCTAGTGATTTCGCGTCGGTCTCCGCTACCTGAGCTGACCAATCCTCTTCAAGTGCCGCGATAGCAGTCAACCGAGCGTCCAGTGACTGATCAAAGGACTGCCATCCTTCCTGTGTCCACCACTCCCGACTAGATTCTGCGTTGAGTTGTTGGGTTAGTTGGTTCAGTGCGTCGTAGAACGATTGGCCAAGCCATTCGATTTCCAGTTCGCTGAACCGTAGCAGACCGTCGAGTTGTAACAGGTAGGGTTCTCTGGATTCCCATCGCTCTTCCACCGCAGATATCCACTCTTCGTCACTCGCCACCTGATCGATTACTTTCTCCCAATCCGTATCGTCTGCAGTGATTGCTTCGACGCGAGATTCTGCAGTATCTGCCATTTCGGAGAGAGTATTACTGAACGCCGCTACCAGAGAGACGAGCGCATCGTTCTCCAGTTCAGTCTCTGTACTGACTTCTGTCGTCTCTGCAAGCGTTCGTGCTCGTCTCTTCATCGACTCGTTCAGTTCTTCGAGAGCAACAATTCCCTCGTCGACCGTCTGAATCGGGTCGATGATTCCAGCATCGATGAACTGTTCCTTGAGCGACGTCGACGACGGTGCCGTACGCAGCTTGATCTCCATCTGTTGAGAGAGCGTCAGCAGTTCATCCGCGGCGAGAGCCTCTCCGTCCTCTGCAACGGGACGGAACTCTCCCGCGCGACACAGCCCCCAGAGGACCGCCGTTACTGCCGGTTTGACCTCCCCGTAGAACGGCGTCTCCTCGGTGATCTTCTCGAAGAGCGCTGGCAGACCCATCTCGTTGTCATGGTCGACCAGCGTTCGACCGACGGCGCCTCGAATCTCTTTCGCAATCGTCCCCATCGTGGACACCTCCGCATCTGGTGTTGGGACATCGATTTTCTGTGCCCACTCCGGGTACTCCTCGTCGTCGTCGAGTCGTTTTAGCTCCGAGAGGTAGCTCTGGTCCACCTCGAGCATGACGGGGTGGAAGAACGAGGGATAGGCACGGTTGATGCACTCTTTGACCGCAGACTCGAGACCACGGGGTTCCTGAGATTCAACCTTGTACGAGCCATCTTTGAGTGCGCTCGCGAGCTTACTTTTCACCCTGTCCGCTGCATCGTCGACGTCTCGGGCTATCGTATCGGGTGTCTCCGTCTCGGCCGTCGCTTTGTGGAACGACCACCACTCGATGAGCTGGCTTCGGAGATCATCCAATCCATCCTCCTTGACCGACCAGTAGATCGTTCCCTCGTTGACTTTCTTAGAGTCGACATCAGGTCGCACGCCCCGGATAACGATGGATGCTTCGAGCGCACTCTCGTGCTCGTCATCCCCATCTAGTGGTTGCCCATCGATGGAGAAGCTATACGAGATGGGGTAGTTGTCACCGTCTCCGCCGTAGGGAACCGACGTTGGCAGGTTCAGGCGAGGACGGATGTCTGCCCAAAGTTCGTTGTCGAGAGCAGCGATAATCTCGTCCCAATCTGGGTTCTCGCGATTTTTGCGTGCCTCTTCGATGATCTCTCGTTCCTCTCGATCCGTGATTCGGAGTAGAGGCCCGTCCTCGGCCGTGTTTGGCCTGATGTACTTGTCGAGGTTCTCCAGTGAATTCTGGACCTGGTTTCGGACAGTCGTCCGCGGCTGGCCGTTAAGGTCGTCCATCACTGCAACCGCGATGTTGGCGTCGTTCTGTGGGACTGAATCGGGCACGTACGATAGGAGTAAGACTGCTTTTGCGACCTTGAGATCGAAATCAGTCGTGTTCTCGTCGTCTTCAATCTCTTCTAGAACTTCGATCTCGTTGGGGATGATGTCCTCGAGTTCGTATTGAATCAGGTCATAGAAGTCGACGAGACTGATGAGGGACAGCTCGTCTTTCTTCTCGTCGCGCATCCAGCGGTCCCGGAGTCCGGCGACGATGGCGAGAATTGCTCTCGCTGTTCCTGAGAAGATCGACTTCGTCGAGTCGGCCAACTCGTTCCGAAGATTCGAGAGAATCTCTAGGAAGAGCGCCGGCTGATAAGGTAGGAGCGGATAGAACTTTACGAACTTGTCTTCGTCTACTCGATTGAGAGGTGGCTCTGTGTTTTGTCCAACCTCTGAGTAGACGAACGTGGAGGTCGGATGTACCCGCGCCGTCAGTGCTTCTGACTCAACCCAGTCTGCTCCCTCTTCGGTCTTCTCGAGGAGGCGACGCTGGACGATTTCTCCGACGTGATGACTTGGCAGGTGGTACTGGTGTGGGAATCGGTCCTTGAGAATCCCGAAGTCGAGTTGCTTCGCGGCAAGTCCCGGTCGGACGTCCTCGATTTCGGACTGCGCCGTCGCGACCATCTGGATGTCTCCATCGCCAATCGTATCGATACTTTCCGCGAGTGCGTTGAGTTCCGAGAGACGCTGGTAGTTTCCACCAATGAACAGCGTCACCTCGTCCACGAGGAGGACGATCTTGACTGGTTTCTCCGACGCCGCTTCGAGGTCTTGTCGATACGCCTCAACGGCTTCGACAGCCATCCGCTGCCCGATATCCTGCCGTTGGATGTCTGTCAACCCATCTGCGGTGCCCGTCTCTCGTTCGACGAGTTCCTCCAGGACGAGGTCGGAGAGGATTCGGTACTGCTGGACGTCGTCCCACGAGTACTGTTGCGCGTTTGGAACGTCTTCGTCTTGGAGGATCTCTTTCGTGAGGTCATCACGTTGGTCCCACGTTCCCTGATTCTGGTACCACTCCTCGAAGAATGCGACGTCAAGTCGGTTCGAGAGGCCTCGTGCTTGATAGACTGCTTGGAGGATGATTTCACTGAAGCTCTGCTCCCGGACGCTTTGGTACTTCAGGAGGTTGATCGGGAGAGGGACGAGACGGTACTCGTCGAGCATCGAGGACCAGGTATCGAAGAGCTCGGTGTAGGAACCATCCGAATCCAGCCGATTCCAGACCTCCTCTCTGTCTTCCTCTTCGAGATCTGCAGACGCGGTGAGGAGGTTGAGGACCGTCAGCAGGTGACTCTTCCCGCTCCCGTAGTACCCGTAGAGCCAGTGATTGGCTCCCTTGCGCATCTCCTCGTCGTGGCCGTGGATTCGAGCGAAGAAGTCCTTGAGATAGTTTTCTGAAGCCTTTGTGATGTGGTAGGTGTCGAGGTAGTGGCGGTAGAGCTGGTCGCGATGAGCGGCTCTGTCTTCGTCCTCCTCGAACTTCCGGTCGATGCGAATCGACTCCTCGAAGGTCGCGTCGTGTTTCTCGAACAGGTCCTTCATGGAAGTCACGCCGGCCCCTCCGAGAGATTCGTGTAGAAGTCGTCGACGGGTTCGAACCAGACACGACTCCGAGCTTCGTGGTGTGTCCACCCCTCATATCCGGCCAGACGCTTACTCTGGGGTTCCCAGTACTCTTCGGACTGGAACAGGTAGAGCCAGCCAATCGGCTTCGTGAGCCACTCGTCGCCGCTCAGGGCCCAGGAGTAGTAGGCCGCGACCTGGAGGGGCACGTCGCCGACCTTTGGTGGTTTACCCATGGTCTCAGTCTTTCCTTCGAGTACACCGATATCCCTGAGGGCAGATCTGAGCCCCTGTACCCACCGTTTCTGTGTGGATTCCGAGTACTCTAGCGGTTCGCCAGCCTTGTCGCGGAACTCGTCGAGAATGCTAAGAACAGTATCCGTCTCGAAGTCGAGTGCGGAGGGTCCTTGTTTCATCAGTCGGTGGAGGTACTCGTGGACGACATAGCGAGCCAGCCCGTCGTGGTTGACGAGATAGAGGAAGAGGACCTGTGCCTGATCGCGTTCATTTCGACATTGGTCCAGGATTGCTGGGAGCAGCAGAACCGAAGGAAGTCCTTCACTAGCTGACTGAAGACGTGCTCGAATAGCAATGAGCAGAGACTTCGAACTGTTTCGACTACTCCGATTCGCAACGCGGTCCTCGTACCAGATTTCTTTCACCGAGGTCCAGTCGAGTTCGTCCGCGTAGAGAGAGGAGATCTCGTGCGTTCGGTCGGTCTGGAGACCACACCGAGTTAAAGCCATCGTGATTTTCGATTCGGGGAGTGTCCCGACGAGAGATGGGACCCATGAATCCAAATCCCCGTTTCGACCTGTAGCCATACTATGACGAGACCGTGGTATCTACTTAGAAGTTTTTGTGACGATTTCGAGGCGAATGAGCGGACGGCAAGGGAACTTTGATGTTGGTCCATTTTGAGGTAGGAGATAAGATTGGCGGATATTATGGCTGAAAAACGTCATAACGACCTTTATATGTCTAACCGACCCTTTCTCTTATCATGTCGCAGAAAGTGAGAGAGGAGACCGCTAATGTTGCCCTCTCTGAAATTCTTGGAGAATATGGGGTGTCGAACGCATCACTTGTCCAAATAAAAGGAGATATACCAGACATATATCTCGTTGAACGAGGTGTTCGTGTGATCATCGAAATGAAGAAGGAAGGAAATCGGCAAGAACTCGTTGAGCAAATAGGGGACCGGCTTGATGAGGGAGTTTGTGAGATTACCTTCGGTGTCATCTTCCCATCGGAAGTCACAGAAGGAGGACTCGTTGCGCCCTCTACTCTTGAAGTGAAACAGGCACTCAAGGATGCCAGCTTGGAAGTGCTCATTCAGTCGATGTCCTCTGACAAGGAGATCGTTAGAATAGAGGGCACGGGGATTAGTGAACTTCCAGAGTTGATTAGCCGATACGCAGGTGAGGCGCTTGATGAGGAGGAACTCGATGAAGCGGTGGAGCGAGTGAGCGACTCCATTGAGCAGTTCGTCTCCCACCTTGCTCGGCATCCGAACGCCGACTCTATTGCGGCTGATATTGAGGAGGTGCTTGAGGGTGTCGAATAATGACGATAGCGTTCGAGAGAATTTGACCAGCGGCGGTCTGATTCTGTTCGACGCGACCAGTTTCTACGGTGTGCTTCGTCAGTCGGAAGACCTTGATAGCCTCAGGCGGCTGAAGCGGTCTGAAGGGTCTTGGCGGGAGGCGATGACCACCGCATTCGAGGAAGCATATCAGATCAATTATGAAAATATCTTCCTCCACGCCATTAACGTACTGGATATCCTCCCCACAGGACAGGACTCCGAAACAGCTCTCGAAGAAATATACGACGCCGCTCAGTATGTTGTCTCCCGGTCGGGCCTGCTACAACAGGACCTTTCGGGCCGCATCTATCACTCGGCTCTCGGAAAAACGCTCGCCAAGAACTTCGCAACTTACTACACGCGCATCCCGTCGTCCGATCTTCTTGCGTGGCTGGCAGTAGAGAAGTGGGACGACAAGGTGGCTGACTTCGCCTGTGGGTCGGGGACTCTCCCGAACAGCTCATACGGGAGAAAATTGTCACTCGCTTTGCCGGACGCCATCGAGGAGGATAACGATATAGACTCACTAGATGATATTCACCGCCGGTTCATTGAGGAGGACTTGACTGGCCTTGACGCGATGAGTTACGCCGCTCACCTAACCATCGTGAATCTGGCAATGCAGAGGCCACGGGGACAGTTCCGAAGTAGTGGAGTGTACCACGTCCCTGTCTCAGATCCAGCGAACACATCACCTCGACTCGGTTCACTCGACCTACTGAATCCCCACTCCAACTCCCTCCAAGTCCAACAACGAATGGAGGGGGATTCGATTGGACCGGGCAAGCAGTCGATGGAAGTGTCTGCTGAAAGGGAAGAAATTCGGGTTGACAAAGACTATGATGTTGTCATTATGAACCCTCCCTTCACTCGTAAAGACCGAGCGACTGAGATCCTCAATATGTCAAAGGTCAATGAGTACGCCCGCGCTCACAACGAGGATATGACTGGGCAGACTGGGTTAGCCGCACCTTTCGTTCTACTTGGTCATCAACATCTCAAAGAGGGCGGACGTCTCGCACTTGTCCTCCCCACAGCCATCGTAAATCGCTATTCGTGGGATGCAGTCCGTGAAATGCTGGCAGAGAACTATCACGTTGAGCATATGCTGGTCTCGTGGGGACCGGGTTTACCGGCTTGGTCGGAAGATACGGCCCTTCGGGAAATTCAGATAGTGGCCCGCAAACTGGGAGACGGAGAGTCGAACGGTAGGGGAACCGTCGTTACGCACGTTGACAAGGATATTGACTTTGCTCAGGCGAGGGAGATAGCGCAGAAGTTGAACCGAACGGAGAAGTCTAACATCTCGATTCGGGAGCCCAACGCCCTAAATTTGTTCAGTGGTATGACAAAGTTAGGGGCATCCAAGTCCTTCCCTGCCGCCTTCCTGAACAACCACACCGATAACTGGTATCGCTACGCCGCCTATCGAGAACCAGACCTTGTTCGTCTGATGCTCTCGCTTGAAGGGATTCTCTCTTCGCAAGAAGCGCCCTACGGAGTAAATCTGGACAACGTAACCTCGAAGCTTGATGACTTTGCTGATGTTCACCTGTTCCTGAAAAATATCAAGCCTGCTGGCTATCAAGTTGTGGATGACGAGCCTGATGGAGAGGCAGATTGGACCGTCAACACCAGTACCATCAACAAGATGAAACTCGAGGAGGATGATGTACAGTGGGTTTACGAAGATACGAATCTGAAGGTAACAGAACCGTTCAACTACAAGACTGGGAGCTTGCTGGTTACTGAAGGTGGGGACTTCTACCACTCGATGAGGATCACCGCAACTGCGCCAGAACAGCCCGCAACAGGCTCGGTCTGGTTCCCTGTGGATATTCCTGAACTCGAAACCACAGATGGGGAATCCGTCACTCCGCGAGAGGCCGGTAAGGTAGTTGCTGCCTGGTTGAACTCCTCACTCGGATTCGTTCCCCTATTCGGCTATCGAGCGGAGGTTCGAGGTGCACGTGGGAAGTACAAGACTCGGCAGTTGCGCCGTGTCACGGTTCTTGACCCATCGAAGCTTACGCGAGAGCAGGTTGACGGGATGATTGACGCCTACGATGAGGTAGCGGGTGTTGAATGGGACCTATTCCGTCACCAACTGGAAGAAGCTCTTGATGATGAGGACAGTCCTAGGAGGAAACTCGACACTCTCGTATGCGATTCCCTAATGGATGAACAGCCCGACATTGAGCAACTTGAAACCGACTTGTTGGAGGACATCAACCGACTTGGAAAAGTGATGAACGGATAACGAGTAAGAGGATGACTGTATTTTTCGTAGCTCAAGTGGGGGCCGTTCTGCTTCAGAGAACCTGACGCCTATTTGATCTGCTGTAGCAGAGACGATTTTACGGAAATGCCCCCCATCATCCCACCAGACAAACTGAACCGCCTCTGTGTGTTCGTCGGGGAATTAGTCTTTGAAATTCTTGTGATTTCAGAGCAGGTCAACGGACGTCAAGGGAACTTTGATGTAGACTCGTTTTTACATAGAAGACAAGAACGGCATACTATGTCAGGTCAATCTTCTCTTCCGACGAAGTCCCAGCTGGATAAGTCAGAGCGCGAACACCTCGAAGCCATCGTCACCGAACTTCGAGATAATGTCGAGGCGGATATCGAGTACCAACTCGAGCATACCTACGAGTTGAACAATGAGAAGGGTGGCGAGGACCTCATTGGTGAGGAAGCGGATACCCGAGCAGAGATCGTCAAGGCAGTTGAGCGCGAGGATGACAATAAATCCTGGGAGGAGAAATTCGAGCGATACGTGATGGGGGTTGGATATACGATCGTCAATCGTCTTACTTCCCTCCGCTGTATGGAAGTGCGTGGGTTCATCGATCGGCCTGTCACACAGTTCGGTGATTCTGGTACCACTCCGGCGGCTGAAAAATTGGAAAATGAACAGTACCTTGGCCCTGATGAGGCCAAGATTGAGGCATATGACAAGGCCTGTGTTAACCTAACTGACGAAATTGAGATTCTCTTTGATCCCGAGTCGCCTTACAGCATCATTTATCCTGATGTCGATATTTTCGAAGAACTTTGTCGGAAGCTCGATGACATTCCTGATGAAGTATGGCGTGCAGATGATGTCCTCGGCTGGGTATATGAGTACTACAACGCCTCAAAACTTGACGATCTCCGCCGTAAAGGTGACCGGGAAGGCTTAGCCCCGGCGGACGTTCCACCAGCAAACCAGTTTTACACACCACATTGGGTTGTTCGGATGCTCACCGATAACAGCCTCACCAAAATGTATCTTGAATCCAAAGGTGAGCTACTATCTACAATCGAAGAACAGCAGCACTACCCAACAAAAAAACGGAAATTCAGAGATATCTCTCCTAACAAAACGCAATCTCTGGCCGATTTCAGCACTTATCTCGTTCCCACGGAAGAGGAAGGCGAAGCTCCAGACTTTGATGAGCCAAAAGAGATACGGGTAATTGACCCCGCTTGTGGTAGTGGGCACTTCTTATTGTATGCATTTGATGTTCTTGAACGAATCTGGCGCCGTGAGTGTCCGAACCTGGACCGTACAGAAATTCCTAAGAAGATTCTTCGACACAATCTATACGGTATTGACCTTGACCTACGAGCCTGTCAGCTAGCAGCATTCAATCTCTACCTCAAAGCTCGTGGACGGTCAGAAGAAGAAGGTAAAGACGATTTTGAGATGCCAGAGGTCGGCATTGTTTGTGCTGACGCCAAGATCGCTAACGTGGAAGCGGCATCAGAAGTTTTCGATGAAGTAGCCGGCGACCAACCAGAAGTTCGTAGAGCTCTTGAAGAGATTCTAGGTGCGTTCGAGAATGTGCAGGGTCTCGGATCACTTCTGGATGTGAGAGGTACCCTAGCAGATGAGTTTACGATGGAAGAACAGCCGACTTTGATGGAATCTATTTCTGGCCCTGGTAGTCTTAATAACTTTTTGAAAAATCTTCATCGAGAAGTAGATGAACATCGAAATGGGGAATCATTCTTAGCTCAGGACCTGAAGAGCTTTCTTAAGGTTCTTGTCATTTTGTCACAAGATTATGATGTTGCATTAATGAATCCGCCATATGGGTCTCGCAATAGAATGCCAGATTCGGTCCAAGAGTATGTCGAAAGCAAGTATAAGTATAATGCTGAATTCTATATTAATTTCTTTGAGGTTTGTGAGAACTTAGTACGACCAGCTGGCAGAATTGGAATGTTAATTCCACGTACATTTATGTTTAAGCGGACATTCGAACAATTCCGTGAAGACTTCGTTGGAGACCGGGGTGCATTTGACTTTCTGGCCGAATACGGGATGGGAGTTCTGGATAATGCGACCGTGAGAACAGTCGGTACAATTGTTCGATCTGGAGAAACTCAAGGAGATGACTCCCTCGCCGAATTCTACCGCCTCCATGACATAAGCCGGGAGAAGAAAGAAGAGAAATTCCTACAAGCCGCATATGAAAATCCGATTGACGATGATGGGATTCAAAGAAGATACGAACGCCAATTGTCAGAATTCTCAAAAATCCCCGGCTCTGCAATGTCGTACTGGGTACCTCTTGAACTCCGATCACTTTATGAATCTAAGACAGTATTTGACGCAGATAATGGCAGAGTAGAAAGAGATAGCCTAGGCGTTGCTAAAGTCGGTATGCAAACTGGTTATGATAACCGTTTCACAAGGCAGTTTTGGGAGGTTGAAACTGATCACTGGGTTCCATTCGCTAAAGGAGGAGTAGATGCGTGGATCATTCCTAGAATAAATAGTGTGGTTGGTTGGGGTGATAATGGAACTGAAGTTCGTCGTTTCAAAGGATCATATTTACGTAATGAGAGATACTATTTTAACGAAGCGTTAGCATTTAACCGAATTAAAGAAGGAGGTCGGCGTTTTGGCTATCTAAATAAAAATTCGATCTTTAGTGATACTGGGATGGTATTCATCCCAGAAGAAAACCCGTGGAATGTTCTAGCGTATGCCAATAGTCATTTATTCACCTATTTGATGATTGCGCAAACGACGGGTCGTCATTGGAATGTGGGGGAGATTTCAAGAGTGCCTTGGTTTGAACAGCTTTCAGAATTATCTATTTTAGAAGAACATTCCAAACAATTGCTCAATGTATTATTAGCTATGCGGAAATATGATTTTAAATCTCCATACTACACCTGTCCAATGCTATTAGATGTTCTCGAAGGGTACCAGACAGGATTTTGGTACGATCATCCACATCAGGATACGCTAGAAGGAAAATCACTTCCCAGTCCAAAAAATAGTGGTGACTCATCGAACAGTTTGGATGAATTAGGAGTGCATGCTGCTCGCTATCAAGAAGAATTACAGCTGGCGCTTGAAAACGCGGCGAGTGAGATTGATCAGACGCTGATAGATTTCTTTGACATAGACTCTAATACAGAGGAGAAAATACTCACCGAAATTCAGTTGAGAACTAATCAAGATCCATACGAATCTCGAGAATTTGACCCAAGTTCCATTACAGAACCACCGGAAAACTTTGGGAACCTAATCAAAGATCTCCTCCTTCATGTTATCATTGATATTGTCAATAAAGATGAAGATGGCGTAGTTCCATTGACATTTGAATCAGACCAGGAGATGAATTTAATCGACCGAATAGAAGATGAATTCATCCAGATTTTTGGTGAGTATGCTCAGGATCGGCTGGCAGAGGCTGATCAAAAACTTGGAGACCAGCAACCAGAGTCTGGAGCCTATCCCAATATACAAGCGTGGGTTGAGGATGACCTCCTTGAGTATCACCTCAGTCGGTTCGAAAACACACCGGTCCTGTGGCGACTAACAACTGAACGGCTCGTATCAGACCCTACAGGCGAGGGATTTGCCTGTTTGGTTGATTACCGGCAACTTGATGCTAGTCTATTCGACCGGATTGAGTCAAGATATCTGGAACCATTGAAGAATGAATATCGAAAGCGACAAAACGCCGCCAATCAGCGGCGATCCGATGGATCGCTTTCAACTACAGAACAAGTAGAGGCCGCAGAAGAGTACGAACGCTATGAAAGTGCTCTCGCTCAGATTGATAAGTTCCAGGAAGCGGCCCTGGAATTGAGTTCTGAACATCCTCGGGACTGGGATGATGAGGTGCAGAATCTCGCAGAGGAGCTGACTCCAAAGGTCGCAGAGTTCCGTAACCGGACAGAAGAAAGACTAGAAACGCTTGATCAACTTGTTAATGAGATGGATACCGAGGAATTCGAGGATCTGTTTAGCCCTACGTTCCTTGAACGAGTGAATGAGAATAGGGACGAGTGGATCGATGCACTGCAAGATCTCGAAACCGCATGTATGGCGTATAGCGAAGATGCAGATCAACCTATTGAGGCTCACCTGTACGACCTCTTCCCATACTTCGACGATCTTGTAGGCTCAACTCATTACGGCAGTAATGGAATATTCTTCATGAATTACTACTTCAGCAAAGGAGAGGATTACCTCGATAACGGTGAACCTCGTGGGGGACTTGAAGGGGAAATTAAACTTCTCGCTGAGTTAGCTGCCGAAACTGATGATGACGTAGAACTAGGTGAGGAAATCAGGGAGAAGTGCAACGAGCTCTCAAAGGCAATACCTTCCGACTGGCAAGAGCGAGCGCTCGCCGAGGTGCTAACATCGGGGTACGACCCTGTCAAAAAGCACGGCGTAGCGATCAATATCTTGCCTCTTGCTGAGAAGAAGATTGTCCCGGAGATTGTAGAAGACAAGGTTGTCAACTAACTCACTATATCATCGATGAGCACAGAATTCGAACCGGGTGACCGAGTCAAGCTTAACGGCAAGACAGCTGAAGTCATTCGAACTTACGAGGTTGGCGACCTACCATACCTGCGTGCGTACGTCGAGGGTGACTGTGCAAAGACGGTCTGTCTTGACCATGTCTCCGTCGAACCAAGCAGAGATGCACTCGATACCCTCAAAGACCAGGTGACCGATCTCCACCCCCGGTACGAAGCAGTCTCGTCGGAGTGGTTCGACCTCCGAACAGAAGCACTCCAGCTCAAGATGGCCCACGAGCAGGGGCAGCTCCTGAGCATCTCGAACTCGCTCGTACGCCTCGAACCCTATCAGCTCGCCTGTGTGAACCAGGTGATGCAGAAGCTTCGCCAGCGAGCACTCATCGCCGACGACGTCGGTCTGGGGAAGACCATCGAGGCGGGGCTCATCCTCAAAGAACTCGAAGCCCGAAATCGAGCCAACAGCGTCCTCTTCCTCGTTCCCGCGCACCTCCAGAAGAAGTGGATCCGGGATATGGAGCGGTTCTTCGATATCGACCTCACGGTGGCAGACCGCCAGTGGGTCGACGCCGAACGTCGACGACTTGGCGAGGAAGCGAACATCTGGGATCAGGAAGGACTTCGTCTGGTCACCAGCATGGCGTTCCTCCGTCAAGACGAGTTCCAGTCTGAGATCGAGGATGCCTTCTGGGACGTCGCCGTCATCGACGAAGCTCACAAGGCCAGCAAGCGGGGCGAGTCCCCCAGCAAAACCTCGCTTATGGCCGAACGCGTCGCCAATCACTCTGAATCCCTGCTGTTACTGAGTGCGACGCCGCACGACGGCAAGGGGGAGGCGTTCCGGTCGCTGGTCAGCTACATCGACCCGTTCCTCGTCGCTGAGGACCAGGATCTCACTCGGGAGACGGTGAACCGCGTCATGATCCGGCGCGGGAAGGAGACCATCTACGACGATAACGGGGAGCGCATCTTCCCCGAACGAGATGTCCAGACGGCCACCGTCTCGATGTCTCCTGCAGAGGAGCAACTGTACGAGCGCGTAACCGAGTACGTCCGCAAGGTCTACAACCGATCTGACCAATTGAACGAGCCCGCTGTCGGCTTCGCGATGGCGCTCATGCAAAAGCGGCTTGTGAGCAGCGTAGGCGCGATTCGAGAGACACTCCGACGACGCCTTCACGGGCTGCTTGAACCCGACGAGCGAGGTCTCTCGACCGATGCGACGGCCTACCTCGAAGGCGAGGACCTGGAGGACACTGACCGTGAACAGGCGGAGCAGGAACTCGAACGGCTCACGGTCGCCCAGGGTGACGAAGCACTCCAGAAGGAAATCGACACGCTGCAGGAACTCGTTACGATGGCCAAGGACCTCCCGGTCGATACCAAAGCCCGGAAAGTCAAGCGCTACATCGAACAGCTCTTCGAGGAGCACCCAGACGAGAAGCTCATTTTGTTCACCGAGTACCGCGATACGCTTGACTATCTCCTTGATCTCTTCGCCGACGAGCCATGGGCAGATGAGATCTTGACCATCCACGGGGATGTGAACAAAGACGAGCGAGCTCAGATTGAGGACGAATTCAACTACGGGAAGTCGCGACTACTAATGGCGACGGATGCAGCTAGTGAGGGTATCGACCTCCAGCACAGCTGCCACATCATGGTCAACTACGAACTCCCGTGGAATCCGAACCGTCTCGAACAGCGTATCGGTCGGATCCATCGCTACGGCCAGGATAAGGAGGTCAAGGTATGGAACTTCCAGTTCGATGGCACACGAGAGTCCGAAATTTTCGAGCTACTCCAGGACAAGGTCGAGGAGATCCGATCGAAAGTCGGCGCGACGGCGGACGTCCTCGGGATGCTGGACGACGTCAACATCGACTCCCTCCTGATGAAATCCGTTCAGAACCAGGAACCAGCCTCGGCCACGAAAGAGGAACTTGAGGAGTTAATGGAAGAGCGTGAACAGACACTCCTCGAGTGGTACGAACGGAGTCTCATCGACTGCAGTACATTCGACGCCGAGAGTCGACAAGAGATTCAATCGATCGTCGACGACTCAGAGGACGTTTTCGGAAGTGAACAGGAGATCCGGGAGTTCTTCACCCGAGCTATCGAGGCGTTCGAGGGCTCTGTCGAGAAACGCGGAAGCCAGCTGTACGAGGCAGAAGTCCCACCTGAAGTGACTGACAGTGGACAGCCTGAGACGCTGGGTCCGTTCACCTTCAGCCGCGATTTCGCCATCGATCACGACGGAATCGAGTACCTCTCTCCGGACGCGGATGTTCTACAGGACCTCCGTGATCTGGTTCTCCAGCAGGAACAGCGCGCGGGGAAGACCGGAATGAAGCTTCTGCCATTTGTCGACCAACCTGGCATCACATTCGTCTACAAAGTCGCCTTCGAAGATGCAACCGGCAAGACGATTCGCGAGCAACTCATCCCCGTCTACGTCGACCTCGCTGGACTCGACGCCCAGCGTTCGCTCGGCCAGCGTGTCCTTGATGCAGAGACGATTCACGCTCGTCCAGATGAGAGTACGGTCTCTCGGCTACTCAAGCAGCGTAATGAACTCGAAGACGCCGCTGAAAGGTACATCAGTAGTATGGTCGCCGACATCCGTGAGGACTTGCTCGAAACCCGCCAGCAGGATGTCCAGCAGGAACTGTCTGACCTGGAAGCCTACGAGCAAGCAGAGCGAGAGCGGATTCAGTCGTTTATCGATTCGTACGAACAAAAAGCGACTACGGGGTCGGATATGCGCATCGCAATTCGGAACCAGAAACAACGCCTTGAGCAGCTGGAAATCCGAATCGCATCCAGGAAGGCGGAGCTACGAAAGCGAGAACAAGTCATCTCCCTTGCGCCAGATATTGAGGCGTACTGTCTGACTCTTCCGGTCTAGGGCAGAATGATGATACATTCCACTGTTCGGAGTTTGCTCGTGCAGTCTTAGAGCGCGCAGAGCGAGACAATCTCCTCGAGTTCGTACAAGACGAACCGTGGGCCGACGAAATCATCGTGATCCACGGTGACATCGATACGGAAGAACGCGCCCGAATCGAGGAGGAGCTCAACCACGGCCAGTTGCGACCGATGCGGCCAGCAGGGGGTCGACCTCCAGCACAGCTGCCACATCATGGCGAACTATGAGTTGCCGTGGAATCCGAACCGCCTTGAGCAGCGGATCGGACGGATCCACCGCTACGGACAAGACAAGGAGGTCAAGGTCTGGAATTTCCTGTTCGACGATACTCGTGAGAGCGAAATCTTCGAACTACTTCAGAACAAAGTCGAGGAGATTCGTTCGAAACTTGGGAACACCGCCGACATGCTGGGGATGCTCGACGATGTCGACGTGGACTCGCTTATTATGGAGTCGATCCAGAGCGACGAGCCACCAGGCGTGACCAGGGAAGAACTTGAGGATCTGATCGACGAACGCCAGCGCACGCTCGAAGAGTGGTACGAGCGCAGCCTCGTCGATACCTATCTCACACTTACTCGCCGTACTGGGGGAACAAATCGCGATATGCACTATGAGGTCCAGCAATCGGGCGGTGATGTGTGGTACACATGGGGATTGACAGATGAATTGGCTCGAAAGTATCTCACAGACAAAATCTCGAAGAAGGAATTGATGGAGAACGTTCGGGCGACAGTCGAACAGCAAGACTGACGACTCGCATCTTATGATAGTTTATATAGATACTTCGTACAAGAGGAAAGAAAGGACGTGAGTAGTGATCTTGTTAGTTAAAGAGTCTCTGGTCCGATATTCTCATCACGATGATCATTGGCCGGCTGACTTCGCTCCGGTGCGTTGGCTTGTTCATCATAGGCCGTTCGCCACAGCTGATCGGCCTTTAGACTCTCAGCCCCGTGTTTAGTGTGGCGTTTGCGCACTTTGACAAGGACGGGGGTATTCACCGCATCACCAGCGACGACGGCCTGCCCCTTCGTGAGTCCCGGAAGTTCTTCGAGGATGGCCTCACCCGCGGACTCGACCGACTGTTTGATAGCCTGTTGATCCGCGGGATTCTGAATCTGCATGATAATCTGTGTTCCGCATTGCGAGAGGGCATCCGGATCCAATTTCGAGGGACGTTGACTGATTAATCCTGTTCCGAGACCGAATTTTCGCCCCTCACTGTTGATCTGCCGGATAATATCCAACGATCGAGAGGTGCCATCCGGCGCGAACCGATGAGCTTCCTCGAAGAGCGTGAAGACGGGGTGTTCGATCGGATCAGCGACATCAACATCCTCCGCCCCTTCGGCGGCTTGGCGGGCGTTATAGAGCTTCCGCAGCAGGACGGCTGCCATCATCTGCTGATCACGCTTTGAGAGCCCATCCATCTGCAAAACAGTCACTTTACCTGGACTGATGATATCGGTTAGCCGGGTTCGGTCGTGCTGC
Source organism: Halobacteriales archaeon YIM A00010 (assembly GCA_025041175.1). Lineage (GTDB taxonomy): Archaea > Halobacteriota > Halobacteria > Halobacteriales > Haloarculaceae > Halocatena. Next base: position 60,101 of record JAKCFJ010000006.1, on the reverse strand, counting down.
TGAAAGAAGTCTGACTGGCGAAACGCCTTATTGATCCGCCAGCGCAGCCCTGAGGCCTCACCGTCAGGGTGGTGGTGGTCGCACTTGTTCTGAAGATCGTTGATGCTGAACGCCTCCTCACCCCGCAGGTCCTGGTGGGCGTCATACAGAACCGATTCCATACGGGAGGTCGGGCCATCAAGCACAGAGAGCAGATCGCCGTAGGTGAGATCCGCGTATCGGACGGAGAGCTGGTCCGACCGGCGGATATCCACGTTTGGAACGTAGCCGTCATTGCCCCCAAACTGGTCGTCATCGCACATCTGATCGAGCGTATCGTACTCCCCATGCGGGTCGAAGACGAGCATGGACGCTCGAGTATCGGGCTGCATCATCTCCTCGATGAGGACGCTCGCTGTGTACGACTTCCCACTGCCCGTGGAAGCGAGGACTGCCAGATGAGTGGCAGCGTACTCGTTGACCGGCAGTTCCACGCGAACCTCGTCGTCAACCCTGTTGAGTAACCGACCGAGATGGGCCATCGCCGGCGGCTGTTCGTCATCGTCCAGATCACGAAGTCCTGGTGGGGTGACATTTGGAACAACTACCTCAAGCATGTCTCCCGGGGCCCGGTACAGTGATGTCCCCGGGACAGGAAGTTGACGCGGGTTCCGGAACGATTCGAAGGTGGTGTCGTAGTAGCCGATAACCTCCGCGGTGATGTTGTAGAGTTCTACTTCTCCCGTCGGGACGCCGAGTGTGCTAGCGACGCGGTCGGCGTTCACTGCAGGGTCGGCCATGAACGACTCGGGCAGGCCATCGGCCTGTTCCCGATCAGTTACGCGTGCGAGCATCGTCTCGCGATCGTCACCGACTTGCTGAGCGTACGCAACGAACTCGCCGGTCTTGACCGCTTGCTCGTCGGGGGTGGTGAACACGAATTGGCCAGCGCTCTGACCGGGCCGAACAGCCGTTCCCACCATCGGATGCCGAGAGAGAGCGTCCGGGTCGATGATATCAACGTCATCGAGTCTGCTCGCATCACCACCGATTTGCGATTCGGAGCTGTTACCGTCGGTACTCATCGGAGCATCCCCCGATCCTGACTGGCCTGAAGCATGGCTTTGCGCTCGATCACGTTCAGCAGGCGGTTGTACCCCTCAGTCGTCTTCCGGAGCCGCTGGATAATCGATTCAGCGAGCTCGGCACCGAACGCTTCAGCTACTTCGGTTAGTCGGGGATAATACGCTAATTGGAGTTCGCTGTCGACGATATGAAACGCCCGAAAAGTGTCCTCCGGACACTTTCGGACAGTCGCCTTGTGCTGGAGGGTCCACGGTGGAATCGAGTGATCGACTGTGCCCAGCCGACTACCGTCTTGGCACCCGTTGTCAGGGGCGGAACGCTCGCTGCACATCGATTTGTACTCCGCCGTTCCCAGCAGGGCGATTCCGATGAGCGTCGTGCGTTCATCGACTAAACTTGGCCTGAATGTCTCATCCACCTCGCCGCTCGCGAGCCGAGGAGCGGCTGACCCTGCATCGGGATCCACCAATCGGGTATCATAGATGACTCCTACAACGGCGTGAACTGTGCCATCCGCTTGCGCTGGGATGACGACTGGTTGGCCGAACCGGTAATCGTCGGTGTCCGGCGGGTTATCGACATCGCGTTCAGTGTAGATTCCTGCGGTATAGTCGATGTGACTGTTCGATTGCATGATGCGTCCGAGAGCGAGCGCGTCGTCGAACGTGTTGTGGTGTGTGGCTGTCATGGAGATACTACGAGAGTGGTCGTGAATCGATGCTTGACGGGCGATCGTTGAGCCGCTTGTTTCGCTGGGATGTCGTCGACAGTGATGCTGGAGGCGTCTTCGTGTCTCATCGTCGCTGACGCTTGCTCCGGTCTTTCGTAGTCCACCGGATGTTCAGTCCCTCTTCCTCGCCGAGCTGCTGGACCATCCGGATGAACCGTTCTCGGTCCTGTGGAGTGAGAACGGCGTCAGCATCAGCATGCTGGAGGATTTCAGGATATCCCCGACCAACTGCAGCTTCGGCGCGGACCGCATCGATGACGTACTCGTACAGATGATCAACCGGTTGGCCCGCTGGTGCATCGGCCTCGAACACCCACTGCGGGAACTCGACACGATCAAGAGCACTCCCATCACCGAGGTCGAAGTAGGTGAAATACATACGGTCACCGAACGCGTATTGGTCATTCGCGTACGTCGTCTCAAGTGCATCGACCGAACTGTCACGACGGGATTTGAATACGGCCGTGCGCGCTCCCCATGTGTCCATTAGCGGAGCGAATATGGCTCGGTCTTTTGCTAGAGGGGCGTCCTTGAACTGACTCGGCTGAATTGATTGGACGAACGTGCCGACATCCGACGCATTGGTATCCGAAATGTAGCCGACAACGGGAACCTCATGGCACCGGCTCGCTGCAAGCACTCGTCCCATTGCATCGACGTATCGATCGCGAGTGTCGGGGGCCAGCGCGTTCACGAACGAGACGACCAGCGGACCGTCGTACAGAACGATCGGTGGGGGGTCGGTGTCGGCGAATTGTTCGATGATCGATACAACCGTGTCAGCCTCGTGTGTGTAGCGGGCGTGACCTACCTCAGCGGTGTCGATGTACGAGGAGTTGCTGGCACCAGCTTCGATCACCACATCCTCGGGGAACAGCACCTGCGGGTCCACCGCCCGCTCATAGTCGCGGTCCTCCGTATGATAGTTGACGTAGTGAGCCGATTGCACGAGGGCTACCGGAACGTTCAGCTCGTCTGTGGGCTCCAGTTCCGACCCATCGGTGGCGATGGTGGCAATACCCTCGAGGACACGTTCGGCCCAGCGACCGGCCGCTTCGTGCGAGGCCCACTCTCTTGCCGGGGGGAACTCACGTACGAGGTCGTCGACGGTATCGAACTCTCGAGTGGGGAGCGCTCCCGGGTACGAGATGTCCGAGAGTGCCTCGCGTATCGCTGTCGCGTCCGCCCGTTCGTGTTCGTTCAGAAGAGCTGTTCGATAATCGTCGGCGAGCCTGCCATCCGCTTCGATGTAGGTTTCGATAGCGTCGACGCCATCAGCCAACTGGCTGCCGACGCCCTCTGGATTCATTGGCATAGTTAGTCACCTCGCATCTGAAACCACCTGTGTCTCGCGGTTTTCTTTCTCTAATGTGACAGTGTACTCCGTCATAGACTCGAACGTATCGTCGTGTGAGACCACGCACAGCTGCTCGAACGCATCGAGGGTTTCGAGCTGTCTGACGAGATTAGCCTTCTTCTCGCTGTCGAGATTTGCAGTCGGCTCGTCGAGGAAGGCGATATCAAGCGGACTGACCTGTTCCATGATCGCCAGTCTGACTGCCAGCGCAGCGGCCATCTTTTCGCCACCGCTGAGGGTACCAAACGGTTTGCGCTGGCTCCCGTCTTGGACGATAATCTGGTAGGTGGCATCCCAAGAGAGACTTTCGCGACCCGTACCGCGAAGCGTCTGGAAGATAGTATTCGCGCGCTCACTGATCCGGCTCGCAATGAGTTCGCGCATCTTCGGGCCTGCCTCGCGGACGCCCGATCGGATGGCTTCGGCGAAGGCGAGATCGCGTTCGAGTTGCACGTGGGTTTCCTGCCAGCGGTCGCGCTGGTCAGCAATCGTCTCTAAGCGCCCGATAGTTGCCTCGACATCATTCAGTTGGCCCTGTGTGCTCGAGAGCCGCTCTTCCTGCCGGGTGATCTCCTCATCGAGCGTGTCGATTCGCTCGTCGAGTTCGGTGTGACGATCGGCATCGAACTCGCCTTCTATCTCGGTGAGGGTCGTCTGTGTAGCCCGCCGCTCCCGTTCGAGTTCCTCGATCTTGGCGTATCGTGTTTCGACCTTGCTAGCGCGGTCGTCGAACGTCTCTGCGGTGTTTTTGTTTTCGAGGTATTTCTGGTGGGCCTCACTGGTCTCGGTTTTGATCTGCTCTTTCTCATGGATCACCTCGTCAAGACCCTCGTACGACTGGAGTTTCCGTTCGATTTGTGCCAATGCATGGGCTGCCTCGACGACGGCCTCGCGCTTCTCGGGGATGGCATCTAGCGCGTCACGCTTAGTCTCAAGGGTCAACTCAGCAGTCCGATATGCCTTGTAGTCAGATTCAAGATCGTCCTGTTCTTCCCGGAAGCGCTCAAGTTTTGCAACCTCGTCTTCGCATTCATCTCGCTGCTGGACGAGTTCTTCACGCTTGTCCTCTAAGTCTTCGACATTTTCTTCAAGTTCTGCGAGCCGCTCGCGTTCGTTGCCTAGCCCAGCAATCGCCTCCTGCGCCTCTTCTGCCTCCTCTAAGCGGGATGTTACCTCAGGAAGACGACGATCGATCTCCTCGATTTCAGCATTCGCCTCTTGGATATTGGCGTCGAGGGTGGCGACGACATCGTCCCGAAGCTCTCCATCCATCGGACGGTTGCAGGTCGGGCACTCTGGTTGAGCTTGTGCTTCGTTCTCACTCTGGTGGTCGTGCTCGTCACTTCCTTCTTCTTCCTGTATCTCGACGGCTAGCAATCGCTCACGCTGTTCGTTGAGCTCGTCGATAGTCGTCTCAAGTTGATCGCGACTCGCGTCAAGCGACGATCTTTCCTCTCTGATGGTTGATGCCTCGCTAGCGAGCTCCTGCTTCGATTCGAGGGACGCGATCTCCGTTTCTTTTTTCGAGACGGCAGCGTGGGCCGCCGGGAGTTTCTCGTCGTCGATTTCTTTGATACTCTTGACAACGCGCTTTAGTTCTTCTTCGGCGCCATCGTTCTTACTGATCTTTCGATCAAGCTCCTCGTATCGTTCGTACGAGGCTTCCAGTTCCTCCATCGTTCCACGCGCCTCACGGGCATCCTGAGCGTCGGTTTCCGTTTGGTCTAACTTCTTTTTGGTATCATGAAGGGTACGGTCCTTCTCTTGACGCTGTGTCTCTAATCCGTCCCGCTCACGTTTCCGCTCACGGAGTCGTTCGAGTTCGTCTTCAGCTTCTTCATAGCGTTGGTAATCAGCTTCATTGGTCGCGATGATTTCAGCTGCTTTTCGGGCCTCTTTGAGTTCCTCACGGGCGTTTTTGACCTGCTCTCGCCTCTCCCCGAGCTTTCCGTCGAGTTCCTGGAGTTGCCCAGTGAGTTCGTCGCGATGGTCAGCCAGTTCGTCGAGTGTTTCGAACTCCGTCTCTGTCTCCTCGAGCTCCTCACGTTTAGAGGCTACTCGGTTTTCGAGTCTGTCTATCTTGTCTCGGTATTGCTCGGCCTCAGTTCGTTTACTAGGGAGGTTCTCCAGCCGACCGTCGAGATTCTGGATTCGCTGCGTGGCAGTCTCAAGGCGTTCTTCGAACTCGTCGACGGGTGCTTTGAGATCAGTTCCGCTGGAGGTACTGTACGCTTCTTCATAGACATCGATCCCGAGTAGCGGATCGAACTTGTCTCGACGGGCCTTTTCAGTATCCCGGAAGTCCGAGAGGAATCGGGTCTGTGCCACGCCAATACACCGCTCCCAGAGCGTGCTGAGATCGATATCCCCCTCCTCATCGATGTTGAACACCGACTCTAACCACCCGATGACGGCACCCTTTCCATCAAGCTCGAGTTCTGTTCCAGCGTCTTCGTTGATGACGTCGTACCCGCCACGACCAGCCCGCCGGCGGACGGTGTATTCGGTGCCGTCCTCGATCTCGAACGTAACCCAGACAGTGCCCGAATTGTCTCCTTCGCGGACGAACTCTTGTTGCGTGTGTGGAAGCGAGTCGAAGAGCGCAAATCCAACAGCCTCAGCGATGGTTGATTTGCCAGCTCCGTTTTCGCCGAGGATTGCCGTGACACCGTCTCCAAGACCGACTGCAGTCTTGTTGTCGTAGCTCTTGATGCGCTCGAGAGTGATGTTGGTAAGTCTCATTCTCGATCACCGCCCATACTTGAGGAGTCCTCAGTTGGCTCTTCTATCCATGATTCCAGATTTTCATTCTCGTTAGTGGCTGTAGAGCCGCTGTCTGACTCGACATCCGGAATCGACGTCCCGTCTCCCACTGAGGTGCTCTCTCCAGCTCCAAGGTCGTTATTGGCTGCACCTCGATCGTCGGTAGTTGCAGCACTCTCTAGTGTCTTATTTCCGTCACTCTGCGTGGCTTGTTCGGCTGCCTCAACGGGATCGACCTCTTCGCCAGCGTGAACGGCCTGAAAGGTTTCCGAGTCGACGCCGCCAGCATCCGCACTAGCCGCGGCCTCGGTGTATGTCACATCGGCTGCCCCGACCCCCTCAGAGAACGTATCTTGACGCTGCTGTTGGAGATAATCAGCCAGTGCGTCCCCACCGGCGTCCTCCTGTATGGCCATCGTCTTTGCTCGCGCTAACGTCTGTGCCATCGCCGCGGTGTTATTGCTGTATGCCGTGTTTGTGGCGACCTGCTCGAACACCTCTCCCTCTAACAGATCAGTCCTGAGTGCGCCGGATTCCGTGAAGACAGCATCGTTCTCCATATCGTCCAAGAGATCGAGGATCTCCGCTGTCGTGACGCCTACTTGCGTCTGACAGTAGCACGCGTCGTACTCGTCGATGATCGTCCGTTCCAGCGCGTCAACATTGAGATCTCGCCGATCGAAGCTGAGGTGGCCCGTCAATCGGAGATCAATCACCGGTGCGCGCGGCTTGTCTTCGGCAGTGTATTCGTCGCGACGGCAGTGAGTCTCCACCTGCTCCCGCTCGTCAGCAACTCGCTCGTCGAATCCTGTTTTAAGATCGCCCCACGTGTCGTAGGCGTCGACCTCGAACGTGACTCGGTAGAACGGTCGGCGCTTGCTCCGATGGTGGGTCGCCTCGACACCATCCGAGGTTAGATCCACAGTGAAGTAGCCTAGATCCCAGGTAGCCTCCTGGGTGGTGTGGGCTTCGAGTGCGCCCGGATTGAACAGCCAGGTGTCTTCGTCGGGCCCGCGGTACGGCTTGTGGATGTGACCGAGAGCCAGGTAGTCGACAAGCGGCTCGATGGCAGTGAGATCGGCGTACCGGACGGTCGCACCGAGGTCGGGGGCCTCTTCTTCCACACCGAAGTGCGCCAACAGGACTGTTTGGGCCGGGGCTCCCGCCTGTTCGGCGACGGCTCGGATGGCCGCGGCAACATCATCGAGCGCGGTATCGATATACCCGCCGCGGTACTGCAGGCCGAATACGCGGAGCGGTCCATCGAGATCTGGAGCCTCGAGATCAACGTACCCCGGCACGTCTCTCTCGCTTCCGGTTCCCCTGCCTTCAGTGGCTGCTTCCGGACTGGGGAACATCTCGGTGGGGTCAACGTCGCTGTGACCCTGACTGGAGAGGTCGGCTTGGAGAAGCGTGATTTTATCCCGTCGATGGAGGTATTCCAGCCATGTCACCGGGCGCCGGGTGAGGTTCTCGTCGTGGTTTCCCGGGGAGACAAGGACGCGAACGTCGTCGGGGACTTGTCCGAGAGCTGCCTCAGCCGCCTGCAGGACCTTCGGGCGAAGGTCTCGCGAGTGGAAGAGATCACCTGGAATGACGACAGCGTCAGCGTCGTGCGTTTGTACTTGATTGAGGGTGTGGTTGAAACTCGAAACCATGTCGCGCTCCCGTTGTGCGAGATTGTACTGTCGGTGGCCGAGGTGGATATCTGCCGTTTGAAGGAGACGACAACTAGTCATGTATTAGAACAATAATGCTGTTGAGCGATGGATCGCTCAGAGATCGAATTGGTCTTCGAAACGCTCTCGAGTGATGACCTCCGATAGCGCCACACACCTGAGCAACCACAGGAACTCCACAACCGATGCGCTTGATTTTCAGGATTCGGTGTCTGAGTAGGAAAACATCTAGTAGTGAATCTATTAATCATTCGTGCGTATTTATGTGTTAATGGATACCATCACATAAACTCCTTCGGTACCATCATGAAACTCAAAATAGAATGCTGGCAGAGCATCTTTCTGAATTCTCCCGTCTGATAGCTCCACGACCGTAAACTGCCTCGGCGGGGCTGTCTTCGTGATTTACTAGACAACTAGGAAGCCGAAGCCGTGGTAATTACCGAATAGGATTACCACCCAGAAAATCAATTTTTTGAAGTCCACCACTTATAATTCGTCATATATGAGTATCTATGGATTTACCCCAACGGACAAATTTCACAGAAGATTTTGATAGCGAAAATATAACAGGGGGGGGGGGAATTACTCCATCTCCTTTTCCATTAGCTCCTCTGCCTGATCAGCGACGTTTGATGTGATAGCCTTGACTAATTGCTCTATAATGTTTCTGAAGAACAAAATCTTCTTTGCGGCTTCCAGTTCGGAATAGTAATCGATGGTGTTCCCATGGAGGACTGGGTTCCGGTCCTCGAATAACTCGTCGACAAAGAATTCAACAATGCCGGGTGTAAGTTCCTCGCTGAGTGCGGTTTCTTCCACGAGATCACGGATATGAGGGTTCTCCATCTCTTCGCCATTTAGGTTGCGTAGAGAGAGGTCTTCGTAGTCCCGCGTATTGAACTCCCAGAAGTGGTCGTAGTCGGCGTTAAGGATAATCTCTGCATCCCTGTCGGAATCCAAGTATGCGGCATAGATCCACATCAGGTACTCAATCTGCGGGTAAAGGAGATTGACTGTCGAAGCGTATCGTTCGTCCCTATAGTTCTCGAGGACCTCCTCAATGATTTCCCCGCGCTCACGTAGAGGTGGAATCTTCTTAGCCTCTTCCAATACCCCGTCGAGGTATCCTTCCCCGTTGACCTCCCACTTGACGAATTCTTCCTTAACATCTCCCTCCTGATACGCTCGATACAGCCTCCTCATGAGATGGACCGGGAGATGGGAGAGCCACTTCAAAGGGAATTCCTCAAACTCTTTTTCGTAATGGTAGAGTTGTGTATAGAGCTCCGGCTTGTAGATTTGGACAGCGTAGTGCTTGTGGATACGATACTCGTCGCCACTGATGGTAGGGAGTTCAGATTCAGTATCCTCAGAGTAGTATGGGAAATTCCAGAGTTTGTTCTTCGTTACCTGCAGACCCGTGAGTTTGTCCAGGAGCTCCTGGTTTTCGGGATCTGCGTGGACTGGCTCTTTGATTCGTGAAAGGATTGCGTCCGCATCATCCCGATTCGACTCTCGGAGATCTTGGATGTCCTCGTGTCTAGACCCGTATAGTTCCGATTCTATTTCCTCAATAAGAGCTTCAGTTTTCTCAATAGCCGCTTCTGCATTCTGAAGATATTCCTGAATAAGATCCACAGAGACCTCCTCGTTCTCAAAATCGGATTTGACCTGTTCAAATATCTCGGCACACTGCTCTTGGTCAAGATAGTGCTCTAATTCGTCTTCACCGACGAAACTCGTTAAAAAGATAGTTTCTACTAACTGACGCTGGAATTTCAGGTCTTGGTCCAGGATGTTTTCCATGATCCACTGACGATTCCATATCTCGTCGATCATCTCGCGTACCAGTGGATCTTCCTCATATTGTTCCACCAAGAATTCCTTTACTGCTTCCTCGTTCATGTCCTCCAAATCCCCGCTGTCGCTCATATCGTATTTGATGTAATGTGGGTATATTGTCTTTACCCAGGGAGGGTTTATTTATTTTACATTATCACAGATGGATAATGGAAGACAGTCACCTACAGCGTTACAGTCGATGGCGAGAACCGGTCGGTGTTTGCTCGCGTCACAAATCGGGAACTAATCAGGGGGTTGCCTGAAGGATTCCTCGCTGATCCTCAGGTGGCGCCGGAGACGGTCGCGACAACACTCGGAGTCCCGACCGATGACACCGAACTGTATCGATTGACAGCGACAGTCATCGGGTAATACCGATATGACAACGTTTGCTAATCCGCGACAACTCCCTGAACCAGGGACACCTCTATCGATCGCGCCTGACAGACAACTCGAAACAGTTCTTCCGAACCTCGGCTGTGAAACCGACAGTGTTGATGTGACGGATCTGGATGGAATTGCTCACATTGGGTGGCTATTGAATCGGTCGCCAGAGGCGACGAACATACACATCCCAATTGAGGAGTTCGCGTCGACGCACTTGGCGATCCTTGCGTCTACTGGGAGCGGGAAATCATATACTGCGTCTGTGTTGATCGAAGAGATGATGTGCCCCGGTGCTCGCGCGTCGCTACTCGTATTCGTCCCGCACGGCGAGTACGATACCCTAGCACAGATGCAGGGCCATGAGACGTTCAAAGGCGAGGACGGATATGAGCCGGACGTTGTGTACTACAATCCTGAACGGCTTCGCGTTCGCATCTCGGAACTGGAGATTGGCGACGTCATGGCGGTCTTGGACAATCCGAGCAATCGGATGCAAGAGTGCTTGTCGACGGCATGGAGTTCGATGCAGCGACAGGAGAGTCGGATGTGGGGTATCGATGAACTCATCAATGAGATAAAAGGGATATACGGAGAGGACGATGCGAGTGTCGGTGCACTAGAATGGCGGCTCCGCCGGTCGATTGAACGGAACGATCTGCTCCACCCCGAAGACAATATCCCGCTAAATGACATCGTAGATCCTGGCCAATGTACAGTGCTACAGATGGACACGTTAGATCGCCGAAATCAACAACTCATCACGACGGTACTACTCCGGCGGATGTATCGAGAACGGCTTGATGCTGTCCGAGGCCGGGACTCCGAGATCGAACATCCGATTTTTGCACTGTTTGAGGAGGGACACCGGTTCGCACCGGCATCTGGTGAGGCACCGTCGCTCGGAATCATGCGAACGATCACGTCCGAAGGACGCAAGTTCGGCTTCGGACTGGGCATTATCAGCCAACGGCCATCGAAGATCGATCAGGACGTGTTGTCCCAGTGCGGGACGCAGGTTTCGATGCAGATTCAGAATCCGAACGACCAAGACGCGATCAAGAAATCTATTGAGGCGGCGGGCGAAGACGTTCTCCGCGAGTTACCTGGACTGACACCTGGCCAAGCGGTTGTTTCTGGCGACGCGATGAATACACCAGCACTGATACAAGTGCGTGGTCGGCGCACACAACATGGTGCCGGAAGTCTACCGGTGATTGAGAAGTGGCGTGATGCGTATGAGCAACAGCAACGAGAGCCGACGCACTCCGAAGCAGCTGACTTCGGTGGAGGAGAGTCGACCGGCGTCCAGAGTCTGGACTGAAAGAGGTCGGTGTCACTCACGATTGCTTGGCACATCGAATTATCCCTTGAAGGGATAATTCTTCGTTGATCTTTCAGGCGCTTTTCTCTGAACGCTTAATACCAGTCTCAAATCATTAATATCAGACATCATTATAACATAAGAACTGTTAACATCTTGGGAGAGCTACCATCGTCTAAACCAGTCGTTCTAATTTCCATATCGAACAAGAGATGGACGGATCCAACTTGTTAAGGAATTAGATCGAGTAGCTATTGAATCTGAATTCAATACGTTTGAGATGTTGAGCTTGAACTGGCTCAGTATATGATAGATTATAGATATAATTAAAACAAATAACCACATTCTTTTTATCATGCTCAACTATATAGAATCCTCCATGATAGAGAATATATAAAGGGAGGAATTGAGATTCTTCCTTCTTTGAATAACACAATGATTATAAGGGGGCAGATTGTCAAAGAATACATGATATTAGCATGGTTCTTCGTTTATCAATCGATTCATTTCGAGAGGTGTAAAAGTTGACATCGAAATCGAAAACTGTCGCGGCCCTACTCGCAATCTTCCTGGGATCATTTGGAGCTCACCGCTTCTATCTCCGTTCGTATGGCCTAGGCATCATCTACCTCCTGTTCTGTTGGACGTTGATCCCGGGGATTCTTGGTGTCATCGAAGGAATGAGATACCTCCTGATGGACGAGGATGACTTCTTCGAGAAATACACCCAAGAGCCGGTGTCCACTAATGATCTCGATGTAAAGGACACTTCAAGGTCATCAGAACATCAACAAAGAGGTAAAGCGAATCAACCAACAATGGAGCTTTCCGTCAGCATCGAAGGGATTAATGGAGATTCTCAACTCAGCAACGAGGAGCTACACGAACAATCAACGAATGCTTGGGTTCCTCCTGGAAAAGAGGTCACGATTAACGGATACAACATCTCTGATGGGATGATCTATGTTGGAACGGATGTGAAAGCCATTGAAAAATATGGTGGGGCTGATGCCTGTTTGATCAATCCATCCCTTAAGACTGACCCCACTCGCTCAGATCCTAGTGGCATCCGGATGTCGTATTGGCCGTCATATTCTAATATCGATGCAGGATGTCGAGCCACGTATCTCGAGTGGCTGGCAAGCGGTCGACGGGATCCCACCGTTGACATCGGTTATGTGTTTCTCTTCTTCTATGGTATAGAACGACGGGTACTCTTTGATGCTCAATATTCGAGTAAGGCCCGCTCCGAAATCCCGCACCTTCTCAATGAAGTTGAAGAACTACTTAAGGTATATGCTGAGGAAAGTTCCTTCCCAGGCTATGCAACTCGGTTTCTAGACGCAGTGCGTGCTCAATATGATCTTGACTCTCTTACTACGACTTCCCAAATTAGCCAACGAGGCAAGATTCCTCTGGGATTACGAGTAAAAATCGGTCGTCAGATAGCCAGTGGAGCCCCAATTGATTCCGAGTTAGCGTATAAATGGTTTCTACAAGCTCCAGACACTCACTTGCGGACACCAGCAAAACGCTGCGAGGATGAATTCAAGGAGCTCTTTTTGACCCGATATGAAGAACGCTTCGACGGTGGATTGTCCAGGGAACCCAACAAGACCTCTCTCACGGTTAGCTATAGACCTGCTAGCCGGTCATTACCTCAACAAGAAGAGATCGAAATCGGTGATCTGCCAGATATTTCAGCACTCTCAGCCCCTCAGCGAAAGCTGCAAGAGGTAGCGAATGAGTGTTGTGAAGAATTAGACTCTTATTCCAGATTTGTTGGGAAATCCCACGATCGGGAGTCACTTGAGGCACTGTCTCTCCTCCCAAAGCCAGTTCTTGAACGTCAACAAACCGATCGGTTGGCCGAACTTCTCCAGACAGTCCAAAACGAACTGGGCACGTCGGATGTGGCCGAAACAAAGCTTGATTCCCTTTTTGAGCATTGGTCTATAGAAGCGGGTCAGAAGGTTCGAAAACGTGACCTCCGTCGGCTCGCTAAATTACTTGAAAAGCTTGGATTTGGTATTGAACCCGACGTTCGATTTGGTGCTCCCTCACGTGGTTGGGGAGATCCTGCAGTCTTGTATCATCTTTCCTCTAAAGCAAGTGCTGATGACTCTGATGTTTCTGAGGGTATCAGATTAATCCAAAAACTCGCCGTCAAAATCGTCTTGGCTAACGATGAAGTGGCACCTGAGCAAACCGAGTATCTCGCAGAGAATCTTGGATCTTTTCTTGAACTTAACGAGGCCGGTCAAGCACGACTTGAAGCACACCGTCGATGGCTCCTCCTCGATTCACCCACCCTGCACGGTGTTCGCCAACGGGCTGAAGATCTCCCGGACGACCAAAAACCCCAGATTGCCAACTTTCTGACTGCTTTAGCATGCTCTGACGAGAATATTGATGCGAAGGAAATACAGGAATTATCAAAGATCTATCCGATGCTAGGATTAGACGAAAATATGGTTCACAAACATCTGCATCAGCTCCAAACAACATCTGATGATGAACCTGTGACAGTCCGAACATCGGAGCCCTCCACCGACGAATATGAGATTCCGGACCGCAGTACAACAGAGGAAATCCCAGTCTCAGACATAGAATTAGATCAGGAACAGGTGAATAGGACACTTGAGGAGAGTCAAGAGGTCAGTGAATTTCTCGAAGATATCTTCGAAGAGGAAGATGATGAACAACCGAAATCGCAAGTACCGGAACCAACACCTGGTTCAGATCAAACCAAAACAGAGGGCTTGGATGAAGACCATCGGCAATTTCTCACCGAACTCTCACAGAAGCCCCACTGGGACCGAGAAGACGTTGAAGCATTGGCTCAAGAAAGAGGATTGTTCCCCGATGCCGCAATCGAAGTGATTAACGATTATGCATTCGAACAGGTCGAAATCCCACTCATTGAAGGAACAGATGAAATGATAGTCAATCAAGAAGCATCCAGTAAGATCCTAGAATGAGTGAAAACAACAACTCAGCACCCACCATTGAATCAACAACGATTCGCACCCGAGACCGTGATCCAATCCTACAATCGCTCCAAGCTGGTCTCGTACCTCGTCGTGGGCTCCAACATATCCAAGTAGGCCGTGCCCACGAGACAAAGGCCATAACAGACGACATAGACCGAATTGCTGATGGAGGATCTGCGGTTCGCTTCATCATCGGAGAATATGGATCCGGAAAAACATTCTTTCTCAACCTTATGCGAACTATTGCTCTAGAAAAGCGACTTGTCACTGCCCACGCGGACCTGACGCCCGATCGTCGACTGCGCTCAACCTCGGGGCATGGTCGCGCCCTCTACCAACAACTGGCCCGAAATCTGTCTACGCGTGCAACGCCCGATGGAGGAGCTCTCCGTAGTATCGTTGAGCGATTCATTGCGGAGGCTAACCGTGAGGCCACCACCCAAGACACCCCCACAGAAGAGATTATCCGAGACCAACTTCACGAACTATCCGAACTCGTAGCAGGCTATGCGTTCACAGATGTCATCGCATTGTATTGGGACGGGTATCAAAACAACGATGACGAACTTCAACACGCAGCTCTGCGATGGTTACGTGGGGAATACGGCACGAAAACAGAAGCACGAAAGGAACTCGATACACGCGTCCCCATCATTGACGATTCGAACTGGTACGAAATGACGAAACTCATGGCTCGGTTCGTCACCTTGGCGGGCTATGAAGGACTCTTGGTTAATCTCGACGAGATGGTGAATCTCTATAAACTCTCTCATGGTGGTGCCCGTCAAAGCAACTATGAAAAGCTCCTGTCCATCGTGAATGATGGGTTGCAAGGCCAAACAGTCGGTTTGGGGTTTCTCTTTGCAGGAACGCCAAAGTTCCTCACTGATTCAAAACGAGGGCTGTACAGCTACGAAGCGTTGAAGTCCAGACTGTCTGAGAGCACCTTCGCCTCAGATGAACTTGTAGATATGAGTGGTCCAGTTATCCGTCTCTCCAGTCTAACACAGGAGGATATGTTTGTCCTTCTCCAGAAGCTTCGACACGTTCACGCTGGTGGAAACCCTGAGAACTATGTCGTCCCAGACGAGGCACTGGAAGCTTTCATGCGACATTGTAATGAACAGGTAGGTGCCTCGTATTTCCAAACTCCTCGAAACACAATCAAGGAATTCCTCGGTTTCCTTTCCATCCTTGAGCAGAACCCCCATGTCTCCTGGGAGGAACTGATCGGAGACATCGACATTGCATCAGATGTTGGCCAAACCACCCAAAGCGAAGAAACCGAGTCCACTGGGAGCGATGAGGAGGATGATCTTGCCAACTTCGAACTGTAGTGACGGTGAAGATGCTGCTTCACAGACGGAGCCCTTCGAACTTCTTCACGAGGACATCCAACGATGGGTTTGGAACCAAGAATGGGACACGCTCCGTTCAATTCAAGAACAAGCTATCCCCTCGATTGTAGAGGGAGATTCGGATGTTATCCTTTCGGCACCCACGGCATCAGGAAAGACTGAGGCCGCCTTTCTTCCTATCCTCTCACGGATTACTGCCCAACGAGAAACATCTCACAGCCCTAGTTCTGGGTTTGACGTGGTGTATGTCTCTCCGCTGAAAGCTCTCATCAATGATCAATATGAACGGCTTCAACACCTTTGTGACGCTTGCGATATACCGGTCCATCGACGGCACGGGGATGTTTCCTCAAGTAAGAAACGAAAGGCGCTCGATGATCCAGATGGCCTTCTTCTCATCACGCCCGAGTCTGTTGAGGCCTTGTTACTCCGTCGGCCAGCGATGTTCCATCAAGCCTTACAGAACGTCTCGTATATCGTTGTTGATGAAGTACATTCGTTCATTGGAACGCCTCGAGGCAAACAATTACAATCTCTTCTTCATCGCATGGAGAAGGCGAAAGGCGAGCAGACTCCACGCATTGCACTTTCTGCAACGATAGGAGATTCTGATATGACCGCAGAGTTTCTGCGTCCTGGCTCCGGAAGTGAGGTTGAAATCATCGGATCAGACGACTCCCGTCAGGAACTCAAACTCTTAGTGAAGGGATATGAGAATCGCAACGATAGAGATGAAGATGGAGACAGTGATGACCCATCAGGAACAGTCGTCGATATTGCTGAACATGTTTTCACACACCTCCGTGGACAGGACAACCTCGTTTTTGCGAATAGGCGAAGCAACGTTGAACTCTATACGGATCTGTTGAAGCGACTTTCAGAGGAGAGAGGTGTCCCGAACGAGTTCTATGCCCACCATGGAAGTCTTTCTAAAGAGATTAGAGAAGCCAGCGAACGAACTCTGAAATCAGAAAGCTCACCCGCGACTGTTGTCTGCACGACTACGCTCGAATTAGGCATCGATATCGGCTGGATGGACAGTATTAGTCAAGTTGGCTCCCCACCATCGGTATCCAGTCTACGACAACGACTGGGCCGATCAGGGCGGAACGATGCTCCTGCAGTCTTGCGTGTCTATATTCAAGAGCCAGAGATTAGTGAATCAACATCTCTTCAGGACACGCTACGACCAGAGCTTGTTCAGACAATCGCGATGGTTGACTTATTACTCGAAAACTGGTATGAGCCACCGAACCTTGATGCGCTTGAACTCTCGACATTGATTCAACAGCTCCTCTCTCTCATCGCTGAGTATGGCGGGATCAAAGCAGACACTGCCTACCACACTCTCTGCAAGAGCGGTCCCTTTGCCAGCATTTCAACTACTCAGTTTACGTCTCTTTTGCGGGCACTCGGAAACGAGGAGCTCATCAGTCAAGCGGGTGACGGGGATCTTATCATGGGATTAGCTGGAGAGAAGCTCACTCGGCACTATGATTTTTATGCCGCATTTTGGAGCCCGGACGAATATCGGCTTGTTGCTGATGAGAAAACAATTGGGACGCTTCCAGTTACTAGCCCCTTGATGGAAGGCAGGCTTCTCATCTTTGGTGGGCAACGCTGGGAAGTTGAGTCAGTCGACGAAGACAAGCAAATTGTGTTCCTACGACAAGCACCAGGGGGCCAAGTTCCGCTATTTGGAGGAGAAGGTCCCATTCTTCATACTCGCATCCGAGAGAAAATGTACTCGGTATACACTGAAACAGATATTCCAAGATACCTAGATTCCGACGGTATAGACTTGCTTGAAGAGGGTAGAACCCACTTTGGCAGGCTCAATTTAGCGGAGCGAACTATCGTTCCACAAGGAAACCACACGGTACTTTTCCTCTGGACAGGAGATCGTATTGTGAATACGATACATGTGCTTCTCACACAGATAGGGTTTCAGGTCTCAAAAACCGGCATGACGCTCCAAATCCGGGACTGCCACCCAGAGAAAGTATTCGAGGAACTTCAGCAAATAGCGGTTACAGAGCCGTCTGAGTCTGCCCAGCTAGCAGAATGTGTGGAAAACAAGATTGTCGACAAGCACGATCGTTACCTCCCTAATGAACTCCTAAATGCAAATTATGCGTCTAAACTACTGGATATACCTGGAGCTTTGGATAGAATCAGTGCAATCGTAGAAGAATCACACCTCTAAAGAAGATATACCCTACTCATCTCATTTACGTGCGCAGGTTTGTCAAGGGATTTCTGTGTTCGACGACAAGTGAAATCAGTTAGGAACACCACAGTCGACGCCGAAGACGACACTTGAACTCCTCAACCAGACTATCTCGCATGTACGTGGCAGACACTTCCCGCGTACTTCATTGATCCAACACAACTGCACGAATTCAGTACCGCAGTGCTCGAAAGCTTCCTTGCTGCACTTGAGACAGCAGGAGCCATAGATTGCAAACAACTCGGCGTAACGCCTCTACGGGTCAGTTGACTGTGAGCGGCCTCATCAGAGACGACTCACGTAGCAACCAACCATAATCAGTTGATGCATACCGAAATATGTGCCATATTCTCTCTAAGGGGCCCTGGTGAATCACCATACAGCGATGGATTCACGAGTCTATCCCCCGTTTGATGTTGTGAACGACACACATCAGTGCAATTTCACGGGGTTCGCGGTACCAGGTCCGCGCACGCACGGTGGAGCCGAGCGTACGCTTGATCGCGGAGAAGACGGTCTCACGTCCTCCTCACGAAGGTTTTCGCGTAAGGCCATCCAGTCGTAGCTCTTGTCGGGGGCGAGGCTGTGCAGATCGCCCGCGTTGCGGCGAGCGACCTGCCAGCCGAGCTGGGTCGTGGTCGTACAGTGAACGTTGAGGACCGCCTGGGTTGCTGTATCGATGAGAGCCATCGTTTTCAGCGTCTGGACGCGATAGTTCGTCCGGTGACAGTAGTGTGTACTCGCGTTCTCACGGTCGAAAAACGTCGAATCGATGGCGGCATGCCCTGATGGCTCGTGTAGCTGTGCCTCTTGGCGCAGCAGCACTCACCAGACTGGCATCTTGATCCTATCAAATGCTTTCACTAGCGTCGAATGGTCGAGGAGATTGGCCGCGGTGAGGCCGATTTCCCCGAGTATTTGTGGCATCTCGCTCAACAAATCGAGTGTCACGCGGTTCGATTTCTCGAGGTAGATCCGTAGACAGTGCAGCGAAACAACCGCGTAATCGGTGAAGCCGCCACCCCCTCCGGGGGCGCCGACTTCGCCTTGCCCACCAACAGCATTTTTAGCTACCGACACCGTCTTCGCCGTGAAGTGAAAGATCCTCGATATAAACATCGGCAGTTTTTCCGCTTTATCTCCCTCATTCTAACGGTCGAAGACGACACTGTCAAGCGATTCACCAGAGCCGAAAAAATATAAACAATTAAATATGCGAGCACACACAACCCAAGACATGGATGGCATGGATGACGACAACACTGGCATCGCTGAAGCGTTTTCGTTTGGTTGGGCGATTAAGCTTTTAGACCCAGGTCAAATTAATGGTGGTGGTCGATCGGTACCGCAAGTCGGTGATGCTGACAAGCAGCGTGCGGCATACATGAACGATATGCTCTTTGAATATCTGGAAGATCAATCAGCGAGCGGCCGTGATATGGACTCCATTACGGACGGCGAAGTTGTCCATACACTGGCTCGTCTAGATGCAAATAGACGCGATACAACACCAGGCAATGTGTTGCAGTGGATGGGTCGTAACTGTCGCATCATCAGTTCAGGATCTAACACTCCGTCTGAGCTGTACACGAAAGAGCAAGTAGACGAAATCAAGAAGGATATCAAAGAACAAGAATTCGAGCGTGGGTTCGAACGAGGATATCAGAGTGCGATGTCCCCAAGCAACGAATAACGCTAATCATCTTCACGCAGTACGCAGATACAATGGACTAATGTACGCCGTACTCTTCGTACGTCTCTTTGACGCCTTCGCTGTCGAACTCACCGTCCATCATGACGGGATCGATGTATGAATCAACGGCTACAGCAGCTCTCGACGCAGCTCTCGCTCAGCAATGGCAAGCCATCGATCTCGAAGTGGACGTCGCCTACACAGCAACAGACGACGGAAAAGAATTAGGACACCCCACGACGAATACTATTAATGAATTATCAACGGAATCCGAACCATATCGCTCAGGACGAGACGCACGTCAGGGAACTCGCCATACCAACACTACAGACGGGAGCCACGGAGGTGATCTAAGATGCACAGGTCACGCTGGTGGTCGGTGGTGGTCGTGTTCCTTCTGCTGGGGAGTTTCGGATCGACCTTCGTCCTGACAGACGTGGCAGCCACTCCACAGACAACACAGTCGGAGGATTGGGGCACCAATGCGCTCGTGATCAAATATGTGGGCGAATCGGCATCAGATCCATTCTCATATACCGTGGGCTTCACTGGGAAAGTCCACATGATAGATAATGAATACGAGGATAGTGTCTACAAAAACTATAGTGCGACAGGCGAGGTGTCATCGTCCGATCGGACGGATACTATCCGCTACAGCGGCGACATTAAGCGGATCGTGGGGAATGTTGGAGAGGCTCCCGTCCGGTTCTATGGGCTCTGTTGAAATCCTATTAGTTCAACACCTTTCCCGCTGATACAGCCGTTAGGTAGGACTGTCAGTGAGACATATCTGAGGAGGTATTGGAACTCCATCGTCTGACCCTGCGGAATCTTTAAACACCCAGATCACAAATAAATACGAAAATGGTTTCGCCGTCTCACGTTCGCATTCTCTCCCCAGCATGGCGATACGCGCTCATCGGCGCACTAGTCTCGCTCCCGGTCTTACCCATTATCAACTGGCTTCCGAATTCGGAGGCGACTATCGGCGGTGGAATTATGATCGTTGGAGCGCTCATCGCGGGAAGCATCGCTGCAATCCGCTCAACAGAACCAAGTGCTGCCGGACTCCGCGCTGGGTTTCTTGGTGGTATCGTCGGTATGCTCACTATCATCGTAACAGACGGTATGACGGCCGCATGGCCGCTGTCCAGAGTTGTCTTCTGGGTGTTGGCAGGTGGGGTAATTCTGTGCATTGCCCCTATTTTCGGTCGAGGATGCGGTCGTATCGGTGGGTGGGTGACAAACACCGTTGTCACACGATGGAAGACTAGCGCGAACGTGTCGTAATTGGTCTACGATCTAGTAGTAGATCTCATTCCGATATTGAATGTTCAGAGTGCTTTGTCGATGTTGTGAGTGAGACAGCTGACAACGATTTCACGGAACTGCTTCCACCAGTGTCGTGAGCGAACGAATGCGCCATATTTCCGCTTCAAGCGAGAGTTTACCGTCTCACTCTGACTGCGTTGGCCGTAGAGGTCGGCGTCCAGCCGAGCGTTCCACGCCTTGTGGAGCGACGAAAATTCTCGGTGCTTGATGAGCGGACGAACACCATCTTCACGGGCTAACGTGCGAATCTTCTGGTCGTCGTATCCCTTGTCGCCGAGGAGAATCGCTACTTCACCGGTATTCCGCTTGATGAGTGACGGTGCGATCTTCGAGTCGTGTTTTCTGGTCGTCGTCACGTGCAGATCGAGGATGGCATTCGCTCCCGAGTCCACGAGAAGTGTGACTTTCAACTGCTGAATCGTCAACTTCGTTCGCTTCGTGTAGTGTTTTGAGGCGTGACTGCGGTCGAAGCCGGAGGCGTCGATTCCAACAACACCGTTGGTCGGGAGGAGTGTGACCGAGAGATTGAGCAAGACGCGCCAAACCGCCATACTGAGCCGGTTGAACGCCTTACATAACGTCGAAGGGGAGGGGAGTTCCTCCAGTTCGATGGCCCTCCGAATCCGAGGCATCTCAATGAGTTCGTCAAGCAGGGTTCGGTACGTCGTATTCTTTCGTACCTTGAGACAAAGCAGGACGATGTGCTGGTGAAGTGTGTACCGCCGTTTCGAGAACTTCGAAGAGTAGCGGGCAACAGCTCGCCGAGCCAAGTGATACGCCTGCTCAACGAACCGAAGCAACTGCGACTTTGGGAGGGCCTGCATTCGGTCACACTATTGCTCGAACCTGTAACTCTCTGAGGATTTCAACAGAGCCAAATTTATCGAACTCATCGAGGAAAAACTGCTGTTTGCTGTCGATGCCATAGGAGAGATCGATCGCTGACTGTAAGAACAGACGCCAGAAGGGGGCTGCATGTCGATCTGTGCGTTGAAGGCCCGGAAGAAACGTTCCCGACGCAACAACCACTCTCTTCACACCCTCTCGAAACATATCGTCCAACGGTGTGTCGACGAAGGTGTGGAGACGATAGCGGTTGGCGACCTCAGTGACATCCGAGAAGACGTCGAGTCTCAGAACTGGGGTGCGTCAGGGAACAAGAAACTCCACGGGTAGACCTTCGACCACTTCACGAATCTGCTCGAATACAAGGCCGAAGCACACGGTATCCTCGTTGACCGCGTGGACGAAGAAAACACCAGTAAGACGTGTTCATGTTGCGGGTAGATTCGAGATAGCAACCGTGTGGAGCGCGGGTTGTACGTCTGCTTGTCATGTGAGACGACCGATGAACACAGACGTGAACAGTTTCGGTGAATATTCGGAGACGGATAACTCAGAGTCCCCCGACAGGAGATATGAGTAACGGCTGGTTAGCAGCCAGAAATCGAAGGTTTTGGCTAGCAGCCAGACTCGTAGAGTCTGGCGACACAGCCTGGAGTGTTCCTGTTCGACCGTGAGAGAGGATCGTTCACTACGAGAGAACAGGGAGCCTGCAAACCCTACTCTCCCAACACTTGGGAGTCCTCCATCCCAAGCCGGAGGAGGGTGTCACATCTATCGAGCTCTAGTCTACTCCGGAAGGCAATAAGCCGACTTTTTATTTACAGCGTCCCATCGACACCTATGACCGAGAACGCGTGTCTCACCGATTTTACACAAGCCCCTGAGACGGATCAACGGCCTCCAGGAGAAGCCAAAGCAGTGGCTGGCAACGGAGACCCCCATTCTACAGAAATAATCGACGCCTCATCACACCGCTATCCCGACGCTGACGACACCGTTGAGATCGCTGTCACACAGGTCGATTACACCATCGAAGGGAACGGAGCTGATGAGCATCCAATACTCCACGTGTTCGGGCGCACAGCCACCAATAAGACCGAGCACATCCGTGTTCGGGAGTTTCGGCCATACTTTTATGCTCCAACCGAATCGCTGGATGGTCCACCGGAGGAAACGTACGATCGACTCACCGGGAGCAAGGACGGCTACGAAAGCATCCGTGGCGAGCCGTTGACGAAGATATTTGGCCAGACGCCGCCAGACGTGGGGAAACTGCGTGATCAGTTCGAGCATTATGAGGCCGACATCCTCTTTCCCAACCGGCTGCTCATCGATAAAGACATCACCAGCGGTGTCCGTGTCCCCGAGCGTCGGACGGACGATGGTTACATTGACATCCCTCATTCCGAGATCGAACCGGTCGACGTGGATGCCGACATGAGGATCAACACGTTCGACATCGAGGTCGACGACCGAAACGGTTTTCCTGAGGACGGCGAGGAGCCGATCATCTGTCTCACTAGCCACGATTCCTATGACGATCAGTACATCGTCTGGCTGTACGAGTCTCACACCGGTCCGTCGGGACCCGACGAGCTGTCGGAGTATGACTCCCACGACGGACCGATCGATGTGGACGTTCGATCGTTCGAGAGCGAAGAGGGGATGCTCGCCGCATTTCTCGATTACATTGAGGCGACCGACCCAGACGTGCTGACCGGGTGGAACTTCACGGATTTCGATATGCCGTATCTCATCGACCGGTTGAAACAGCTCGGGGGTGACGGAGCACTCGACCCAGATCGACTCTCGCGGGTGAACGAGGTGTGGCTCGACGATTGGTATGGACCAAACGTGAAAGGCCGGGTGGTGTTTGATCTGCTGAAGGGATACAAGCGCACGCAATTCACGGAGCTCGAATCCTACCGGTTGGACGCCGTCGGTGAGGTTGAGCTTGGCATCGGCAAGGAACGCTATCCAGGCGACATCGGGGATCTCTGGGAGACCGATCCCGAGCGATTGCTTGAGTACAACCTGCGGGATGTTGAGCTGTGTGTTGAACTCGATCGGAAACAGGGGATCATCCCCTTTTGGGAAGAAGTCGCCACGTTCGTCGGGTGCAAGCTTGAGGACGCGATCACCCCGGGCGACGCGGTGGACCTATACATCCTCCACAAGGTGTACGGTGAGCTCGTCCTCCCGTCGAAAGGATCGGTCGACGCAGACGATTATGAGGGCGGTGCAGTGTTCGAGCCGATCACTGGTGTCAAGGAAATGGTGAGCGTGCTCGACCTGAAGAGCCTCTATCCGATGGCAATGGTCACTACCAACGCCAGTCCCGAAACGAAAGTCAGTCCGGAGTACGACGGTGATGTGTACGAGGCACCCAACGGAACGCTGTTCCGGAAAGAGCCGGATGGCATTATCCGGGAAATGGTTACTGAGTTGCTCACTGAACGCGACGAGAAGAAAACCCGACGCGACGAACACGATCCTGGCAGCGAGGCATACGAGACCTACGACCGACAGCAACAAGCTGTCAAGGTATTGATGAACTCGCTGTACGGCGTTCTCGGGTGGGACCGATTCCGTCTCTACGATATGGAGATGGGCGCTGCAGTGACAGCAACAGGGCGAGAAGTCATCAAATACACCGAAGAAGCTGCCAATAAACATGGTAAAGACGTTGTATATGGTGATACAGATTCTGTCATGATTGAATTCGGGCAGAATGTATCGAAGGCCGAGGCCATCGATCAGTCGTTCGAGTTGGCAGAGCAGATTAACGAGGCCTACGACGTGTTCGCCCGCGAGGAGTTGAACGCCGAGGAGCATCGCTTTGAGATCGAGTTCGAGAAGCTGTACCGGCGCTTTTTCCAGGCCGGTCGGAAAAAGCGGTACGCCGGCCACATCATCTGGAAAGAGGGCAAAGACGTCGACGACATCGATATCACGGGCTTTGAATACAAGCGCTCTGACATCGCCCCGATCACCAAAGAGGTCCAGCACGAAGTCATCGAGTTGATCGTGACGAGCGAGGGCGAAGAGTACCAGGATGCAGTGGCCGACTACGTGCACGACGTAATCGAGGGGTTCCAGAGCGGAGAGATTTCAGTTGAAGACGTGGGAATCCCAGGGGGGATCGGTAAACGGCTGAACAACTATGATGTGGATAGAGCGCATGTTCGAGGAGCGAAATACGCCAACGCGATGCTCGGGACGAACTTCGCGCGCGGCTCGAAACCGAAGCGGCTGTATCTCGACCGGGTCCACCCCGACTTCTTCACACGGGTCGAATCTGAGGGACGACTTTCGGATGATGAACAGGATCTCTATACCGAATTCAAGAGAGAACAAGACGTCATCTGCATTGAGTACGCCGACCAGTTGCCTGACGAGTTCAGTGTCGATCGCGACGAAATGCTCGACAAAACACTCAAAAACCCCATCGAACGTATTCTTGAGGCCATCGGCATCTCATGGGACGAAGTCAAAACAGGACAACAACAAACTGGACTTGGACAGTATAGCTGATTCCCTTCTTAATTGATTATATTCGGAGGATCACTATATTTTGACTCAGTTCGAGCCTTGCCTTCATCAAACACTTGTATGTCGATGTGGGGACGCTGGATATTTTGTGTGTCTCCCCCACGACAGAATTGACCAGATATCCGGCTCTCAAAACCATCATTGTCTTGAATAATTTCATCCTTTACGCCGATACCTATCCACCGCCATTCCCCCTCCACTCGATGAGTGATATTTTTTCGGATGAACTCAGCTGAGCCACTTTTGATCTCATACACTACTTCGTGCCCTAAACTATATTGTAACTCTTCATCCACACGGTAGCTGACAGAGTCTTGGTATCGGAAAATAGTCATGGAGAATACTGATCACGGGGAAAAATAACATTGTTGGATTCCTGATCACAGCACAGAAAGCTGAAGGCTCAGAAAGATTGTTTTCTCCGAGCTTAATAGTGGACATTTAGCTGAATTGAGGCGCTAAGCCCCCTTCCTCAGCGAGCGTCGAAGACGCGAGCAGGGAGGAGATACAGCGCCCGCACAGTTTGTTTCCGTTCAATTCGACAGGCTTACTACCCAGTCGTTCAACCGAGGTAGTAAGATGCTCACCACATCGCGTCCGTCGTTCAAACGCGACAAGAAGCGTGCGCCGGATGCGTGGTCCGAGTGTCGATCCGGTAGGAGTGGGACACTCCAAACCGCCCGTAAAGGGAAGTCGCCTGTGGAGACTGCGCTCCCTGTGGGGACATCCGTTCCTGCAAAGCGCGTCATCGAAGCAGGAAGCCCCGACCTCAACAAGCGAGGGCCGGGTAGGCCCGAGCGCGGTAGGGCGGGGTAGTTCACCGTCTAAATTGTCGTAAAGAGATGCGATCTTCGTACTTATATTTGATTCTGCTATGTTGTTTGTGGAAGCTAATCGAAGATAGCTCCACAGTTTTGGCACTTGAAGCGATCTGGACCTGATGTCCAATCTGTGTGAGAACTGCCACAGTCGGGACAGGGTTTGCTACTAGTCATGGATTGAGCTTGAATTCATCCATTTACTGCTGGATCGAATCCAATTTGAGATAGTTACTCACAAATAAAAAACTTTGCTATATTATAAAATATTGAAATATTATAACAAAGGTATATAGTTATTATCCTACAAGTTGTGTAAAGTAGTCTCAGTGACTACTCCCCGCCCTACTCGCGCCTTCGGCGCTCGTTGAGGACGGGGTCGCGCAAATCGGAGATTTGCTGGATACGAGAAATCTTCGATTTCTCTTGACTTCACTGTTCCATGACGCGGTTTGCAGACACCTGTTGAAAGGAGGTGTCCGTAGGGACCGCAGTCTTCGAGGGCGTCGACGACCACAACACGTAAGTGCTCTTCACAACGCCGACACCGGGCTGTTCGTCGCGATGGGCAATGTATAAGATTTTGGTTCTATGCCTTTCGAACCTCTTCCTCCTTGGAATAACATTGATGCTGTAGCCACACAGGAGACTGTAACCCGATTGCTGCCCAGATGTGCGTGGATCGTCAAGAATTAACTTATCTGACTGGAGAGTATTATCCAATGACGTCTGAATCAATCTTGCTTCCCCCGGGGTTTCAGTTCTCGGAGAAGCTTGTCGCTGGCCGACTTGACTTCGATATCGTTCGCTTAGAGGATGACGAGCGCTTTCATAGAGGAGAGCGGACCAACGGAATCTGGAAATTCACTGACGAAGCCAGAGAAGCGATCGTTGCTGTCATTGATGAGTACTACGACAGGCGACCGACCATCGAAGAACCCATCTCCATTGGGTCTGAGAACTTCGCCTTTCGTATACTAGCAGAGGATGCTGAGCATATTTCCCACCTTTTAGCAGCTGATCTCGAAATCAGATTCGATATCTCCGATTTTTCTCCTTCGACACCAGTCGAAAATCCCGACTCACTCCCATATTTAGACCTGATTAGCGACGTTGCGACTGTTCGAGATACATCTTGGAGCGAGCTACCGGAGACTTCATTCGATGTTGAGGAGGTCCTAAAAATGGCGATTCCCAAGGGACACACTGAGCCCGATTTTTTCCATGATGATTATCTTGACTATATGCTGGAATACCTCGTACCAGCAATCCAAGATGCAGGTTGGCGCGGTGGACATGCGTGGCTGATGAATCTCGGTATGGAAGAACTACGAAACGGGCGATATGAGGAAGCAGCGTATGCGTTTGCAGGAGCCAAAGACGGTCTGACAAAACACAGCCTCTTCGACGAATCACGGATACAGCCGCTTGTTAGGCGTTCGCTCAACACACTGCGTGATCTCTGTCTGCTCAAAGCTCCAGATGAGTACGACTTCAGTGAGTTTGATCTCTACTGTGAAGCTGGTGTACGCGATCTTATTTATGTGCCTGAATTCATTACACGTCCAGATATTGATGATCTAAATTTCCGGATGACTAATCCAGTTTGGATTGCGAATGCGCTTGTCCTCATTCAGGGAGTTGCCCACGCAATAGGAAAGCCAACAATTTCTAGAACAGAAGTCGACCCGTTCGGCTCAGGTATGATCATTCGAAATATATCTTTTGTGCTGAAGCTCGCTAAGTCGTTAGTATCAGCTGCGCCGGACGAAGTTGAGTCAGATCCGATCCAGTATCTCGAAGGAATTGACCTCGGAAGTTTCACACCAGATATCACGATCACCCGGACGCTTCGAAGTGCAGGCTACACCATTCGGATGTATCGCAATACGACCCAGAGTGTGCGGGACGAGTTTGACGTTGATTTCGACTTAATTGTATCTCGCGGAGACGAGGTATACCTTGTCCGTGCAATGCGCCCCGAAGATCGAGATCGAGAGACTCTCGAGAGACTAATTGGGCAGATTGGTGATCTTGATCACTCTCTCTTGTTGCTATATGATCGCGAGCTTGAGAGCACCAGCGTTAGCGAGCTTGTGGAACAGGATGGTGTCAAAATGATATATATCAACCTCCAAGCAGAGCGACTCTCACCCGTTTCGGCCGGCTATCCACGTTCATTCGTTGACTTCGCGACGGAGGAAGAGATCCGCGATGAGATCGAACGACGGTTCGTAGCCGCTAAAGAGGCTGATAGTGAATCCAAAGGAGATAGGTTGGAGGAACTGATGGCGTTCATCTTTGAGAAGGCTGTACCGGATACGCACGTGATGACGCCGAATAACCGAACTAGTACGGAAGAGATCGATCTTCAGTTACAGAATGAGGAAAAGAATCATCCCTGGACTCAGTTGGGAGCACCAATCAATGTCGAGTGTAAGAACTGGGACGATACGGTGGGAGTTGATGAGATCTACTCCGTCTACGGAAAGGCTAAGATGACCTCTCCGAATAGTCAAGGGGCGATTCTAGTCGCTTGGGAAGGTGTGTCAGATTCTCAGAGTGGCCGGAACGCTGATGGATTACTTAGAGATATGCGTATTCAAGACCTCAATATCCTCGTGCTTGATAAGGAGGATCTTTCAGAGATCGTTGAAACTGGCGATGCACTGGCAGTGTTCGAGCGAGCATATACCAACCTGTATCAACGCTAAATTGCCTTTCCGTGCTCATTGAGCTTCCAAAAGCTATACACGAACTTACAGAATCGGTTAGGATAGATATGGACCTGAGCGAATTCAAGAGGAGGCCGACATCACTTGGTATGGAAGCATCGTTCCCTATCATGCACCGGCAACGTATAGCCCAATCTATCTGAAGTCGGCTATATGGATTTGTCATGCACAGTCACTGGAGAAATTTAGACTGCCAATATAGATTTTGCGCCCAACCGTGCATGAGAGATCTATTTGCCTGCCTTCAGGAGTAGATCGTCCAATTACCGGCTACTCGCTGGAATATTCGGCCGGGTATCTGAAATCGACTAGCATACTGATAGACACCTTCTCGTAGCACGATATCGAAAATTCCATGTCTATCAGTGTGAGAAAAGGCCATTTACAGAAATCCATCCTCCGAAGTAAGGGGGAGGGATTTCGCCGAATTTGATATAGCGATATACGATTCATTCGCGTAGCGCATATTTGAGGTATTATAGCGGTTTGTACATTTGTCTGTGGTGGACAACCGTACATACCAACTGTTAACTATCTAGATGGCTTTGTTCTACCTACCGAAAATGGCACGCATCTTTACCACCCCACAGACAGCGAGCGCCCTTCTTCGAGGAGTTCTGAGCACACACCACCACTTCCAGTATTTCTTGTCCCCATGACGTACCAGTGGACGACAAAGGATCTCGACGACCTCGAACAGTTTTACTGGACGGAGATCGCCCGTGCGATGGAGGCCGACGGCCGTGATCCCGAATGCGACCAGCCACCGTACGCGTGGATGTGCGAGCACGGCTTTGGGGGATTCATCAAGGCACTGCGCCGTGATCACGACCTTACTCCCACCGAGTTCTATAACCGCCTCAACATTGGCCCAGAAGAGGAGCCAGGATACTGGACGATCGATCACGAACCGACGCGTACCGTGCTGGACAGCTACATCGAGGAGTTACGCTCTCGACGAGGCCATCCCGAGACGACCGTCCGCCCCATCCGGTCCCGGCTGAAAAAGTACGTCCAGCTCTACGCTGATGTGAACGAGACGGCGAACCTGCTTGACCCACTTCAAGATCAGACGGTCCGGCCCGCCGAGATCGATCGGGCGCTCGCGGTCTTCGACGTGCTCGACGAAGTGCTCGGCACGCCCGCCTCGAAGTTCAAATACCTCGAGGATACGCGCCGCTTCTATGGGTATCTCATCGACGCTGGGCGCGCCGTCTACAACCCGCTCGAGCGCATGGCCACCCGCTTCGGCTGGGATCGCCCCGACTGGGACAACCCAGCCCTCGATCCGGACGGGGTCACCGCGCTCTATCGAGCCACTGAGACGACCGAGGAGCGATTGCTCGTGATCGGACTCGCCGGCTGGGGATTACGTCCGGCCGAACTCTGTGCGCTCCGTGCCGATCAGTTTGTCTTGGATCCCGAGGACGACGATCGGCCCTACATTCAGTTCGCTGATGGTGAGCGCAAGAACGGGCCTGGGACTGTGGCCCTCCTCGTCGGTGTCAACGTGCTTGAAACCCGTCTTGAGACGCTTTCCGACCGGTCGGACTGGGACGGCTATCTATTCCCGTCGACGACAGCAGCCAGCGGGCACATCGTGACTGATACCATCCGCAATCGGTTTGCGATCCTCGCCGATCGGGCTGGCGTCACCATCAATGGCGAACCACCCACCCCGAAGATGGGCCGACGCTTCTGGTATACGCTGTATGGGGATGCCGTTCGCCAACTCGCCGAGCGCTATGCACCCATTGCCGACGATCAGGGCAGTGCCGATCCCGGTGTCGTCCTCGATAATTATCTCTCTGAGAGCGAACGGCGTACCCATCGACGCCAGGCTATGCATGACGCGTTGACCACTGTGCTTGGGGAGCCTGCGTAGATCTCTCTTTGTCCGTAGCAGAAGTCGGCTAGGTCGATCCTTCATGCACAACCATCCGAGAAAATTAGCCTATCGAGATGGATTTCGAAACTAATCGTGCATGGGATGACAGCCTTTCAGGCGAGACAAAACGAACGATTCTTGCGGTAAGTGAACGACTCGTTGCTGCCGCCTATCAGAACGATGCAGCACTCGATCTCCGGCCACCACGGCAGGTCGACGAGTCCGAGTCTGATCTCCGTGGTCGTCACGTCGGCGAATTCTCGAACGAGCAGATTCGAATGCACGTCCGGCACGCTCGTGAGACCATCTTCAGTGCGTTCGACTCCGAACGGGCTGCGAATGCGACGTATCCAGACAGTCGATTCACCGAACTCCAGGCACTGATGGCGTTAGGTGGCTGTGGTACGCCGCAAGGGCAATCGCGAATGGAGACCTTCTTCGGTGAGGACTACACTCCCCACGGCGATACCCATCTCCGAACGATCAAGCAATACACACCTGAGACGATTCAGGCAGGGTTCGATCGGTCGATTGAACATCTCCTCAACGCGGTGAACTACCTCCAGATCCTCCAACTACCCGTCACAGTCGCGATCGACATCACGACGTGGCCCTATCATGCCGAGGATGAGCTTCCTCGTGAGGTTAGCGGGACCGATGACTCGGGAGAGAGGGCCTACAAATTCGCCACGCTGTCGCTCGTTGGGAAGAGCCTGCCGATCGTCCTCGCCGTCGAACCGGTGATCGTTGTTCCTAATCACTTTTTTGAAAATACTGATGCTATTTTGATGATTAATGCCGTGAGATTTATTGAGAAATGGGTGGAAATCATATTCCTCAGTAGCAGCATAGATACTGTCAAGGACAGCGATTTCGTTTTTCCGCGCCGAAGAAACAGCAACAGTAACTGTGATATTACCGATGGTACTCGCATCAATAGCGATAGATCGCTCATAAGTTGATTCTCCAGCACGGAAAGGGCGCATAAACTATCCATTTATATGTTCCTTCAGGCTTTGAACATTCCGTTTTATTTGTACTCAAGACTGGAAGAGACTTCTTGCTCGGCACGGCACTGGCGTTCGATGGTTGTTCTTCTTTTGATAGATGAGTAGCTGGATCGTAGAGTTGTTCCTGCGCGTTCTCGAATCTCCAACGGTGACGGCTGTATGTTTTCATGTAAGCATAATATTAGCTAACTGGATGGTCATTATATAGGGTTCACATTAGCGAATGTGAGTAGCAGTTTCAACGTGATCACATTGATCACATGAGCCACTGTGATCACATGACTGAATGCAAGTATGCTATACTGTCTATGACCACATTATCTAATGTGGCCAATTCTTTAACATGGGTTAATGTTCTCACTCTTATTACATTGAAGACACTGGCACATGTCCTCATATTTTATAATGTGGGCAGATGAATGGCATAGACATGGCAAGCGAACCACGGGCAGTAGCAGTGAATGTGTTGAAAGGTGGGTTCGGTAAGAGTACCATTTCGATCAACTTAGCGCGCGAGCTCGCAGAGCGCAACGGCCGCGCGTTGCTTGTCGATCTTGATGACAACGGGCACGCGACGTTTAACCTGGGATACCGTGATCGGTTTGAAGGAGACAACCACGTTGAGGAGGTCTTGATTGACGGCATGGATCCACGGGAGTCAATCGTTAGTATCGGAGGAGGGCTTGATCTCCTGCCTTCTCATGAGGATTTGGAGGGTGTCGAGACGGATCTTCAATCCGCTATGGCCAGCAGTCAGCGGTTGGATCGCAATGTCGTGGATCCACTTCTCGGCGATGTCTATGAGCATATCGTCGTCGACACGCCGGCTAATAGGGGAAAGTTGAATGATAACGCTCTGTACGCCACACAGAACTTGATTGTCCCTCTGCGTCCTGAATCCGGTTGGGAGTCCGGTATCACGCAGACGAATAAGCGACTCATTCAGGAAGCGCGCCAGTATTTCGACTTAGATCTGCTTGCCCTCGTCCCTACGGATCTAAGCGAACGGTTGGATCAAGACACGCGCGATCGCAACCTCCTCGAAGCGATCAACAAACGTGACGAACTCGCTGGGTTTGTCCCCAACTTTGCGCGCCTCACGCCGGCAGATTGGGACGATATCAATAATGGAACGTTCGATGATGATCTCCCGGGAATCCGTCACCGTGGATCCATCGACAAGGCTCACCGTGCCCAGCAACCACTCCGAGAGTTCGATCCAGACTGTGATCAACTCCGGTGTTTTGACGAGCTCGCGGCGATCGTTGAGCAAGGAGGGGTGGTGCGCTAATGGCTTTCGACGATCTCGATGACGATCCTGGCGATGAAGCACTTGACGAACTGGCTGGAACATTGAGCGGTAGTGCCGAAGCATCAGACGAACCTACCTCAGACCACTCCGCTACGTATGATCCTCGGTCGGATCCAGCGTTTTCGAGCAACCAGGAGAAAACCCAGCACTCGGTTTATTGCCTCCCTGAAACCTGGGACGCAATCGATGGAGACGAAGGGTTGCTTTTTGAGGCGGAAATCGAATTACGTCGAGATGGATATTCGGATCCCCAGAAGCGCGAGCTGTACGAGGCATTTCTCTGGGCAGCTGCTGAGCAGCTCACCGCGGACGATGTCAAAGAGCAAGTCATTGAGACCCGAAACCGACGGACGGATGGACCGCTACTTTAAGGCCCGTTGGCTTTGAATATCTTAAAAATTGGTCCATCGCTCAACTACGTCCTCAGCGTTCCGCCGGTTGAGTGGATTCATACCCAATCTTTCGGAATGAAGATGACGGTCTCGGTGAGATCGGCACTCATATCGTCGATGCGGCGGACGGCGGTGGCAATCTCGTCGGGTTGAGCGTTGACGTCGCAGGCGAAGATCCGGGATGACCGGTCAGATCGAGATCGGGATCAGCACCGCGAAAGTCGGAGTCCTCACTAAGCACGACCCGATTTTCCTTGCGCGCATAGTCGAGGATCGTATCATCCTCTGAGCCAAGGTCAACCGCGCCGCTGACAGCGGTGACATCGTAGCCTTCGCTGCGCAAGGCCGCGACGAACGCGGGCGGGATGTGTTCGTCAGCGATGAATTTCACGTTTCCTTCGGTGGTTGCTCGCGGCGTTCAAACTCCTCGGGGCTCCGGAAGACGCGCAGTTCCTCGGGCGGTGTAGTTTGTCGCCGTCGAATCTCGCGGATTTCGTCGGGATGGTCGTAGTAATAGGTGAGTGCGCGGTACACGTCGGCGAGGTCGAGATCGTATTCTGCGGCGACCTGCTCGGGTGCGACACCGCCGTCAAGGACGCGCTTGGTGATGTGATGCACGCCGATTCGACGGCCCTTGATACGTGGCGCACCGCCGAGCGTGTCGTCAGTGGAGACGATTTCAGTCATTGTATATGAGATGTGGTGTTCGTCCGTTAAGGGCTTACCGTCGTTCGGTGGGATAGAAAACGATGTTGACGGTCGAGAACGCATTGTACCAGCTAGCCGGCATGACGACGATCTCCAAGCCCAATGCTCAGCGCATCGCACGATGTCAAACCAGCCGTTTCGCTGGCGCTGCATATCCTAAATTAATAACAACGAGCGAAGTATCTTCTGAGCATGTGATAGAATACATTATATGTGAAGACACAGGGCACTGTCTAGTTCAGCGCCTCCTCGGTAGGTATTCGACCATTTAACCTTGATTCGGCCGATCGTGGTTATAGTGGTGTCTGAACCGTCGCAGCCAGCGGCGAGCACTGGAAGGACTGCCTCGACAGAAGACGTGGAAGCGGTCGATCCCCATTGTCAGTATCGATGTTATAACCGCTATTCTACCTCGTCTGCACGATCGCCTGATCGTGCGTTGCGAGTTTCAGACGTACCAAGCTGGTGTTGAAGCTTTGAGTCCGGGATCGTACTCCATCGCCAGCTCCGGATACTCCTCAAAGTGATGAGCGAGTTGTGTCTCGCCATTCCACCCCATCGTCAATTTGAGGACGTGTGCTCTAATCCACGGAGTGAGCGGCGTGTAATTGCGGTGCCACGTCGCGCGTGCGTCAGGGAGGTTCGGATCGATGGAGAGGCTGCCGATCAGATCTTCGATCGTTGGATGGTCCGCCACTGTCCCAGTATAGTGGAGCGAGAAGCGGCAGCGCCAGTCATTGGTGCCGCCAGCAACGTCATCATGGAGGTCATAGGACGAGCCCTACCGAAGATCGAATGCTGGTTCGGAACATCCTGCTGTGACCATGTTCAGACGAGCGGAACAGTATCGAGTCCTAAACGGACCAGATTTCACGTGTAGTGTTCGGTCATGGTATCGTGAGTTCCGTGAAGTTGTGTTGATGTGTGCTGTCTATAACATCAAACGGGCCGCGAAACAGCAAATTCCGCTTCCATCCGGTGATTAAACGCGGCCGTTCTAGCATCGATTTCCGTCCCGAAGTATTCACTGATACACCCAGATCATGGCTGACAGCCTTCGCCGCGCTCCACAATACAGTGCTCTACCCTTGCCTTGACCACTCACGGTGTCTGAAGACCGGGAGTGCCCGCGTCAACGACAAATCGCTTGTCGATCCGGGTCGGTGCTCGTGGACGAGTCACATAGTCGACAACCTGAAAATCAGTCTGCCAGTGGTCTGGCGTGAGCGTACACCGGACGTAGCCACGCCTATTGTTGTTGTACTTGACGTTCGTATTCTCTTTGACGACTTGTGTACCGAATACCCCTTCTTCGTCGCTGTTCCAGTCATCGTACTCCGATCCGTCTCCACCGGAGGAGATTGATGTGCCGATGAACTCCGTACCGATTGTCTTCGACGCGTCAGGCGCGCTCTCGATGTTGTTTGCCCAATTCGAGTGGAAATCACCGGTGATGACGATAGGGTTTTCGACATCTATTTCGAAGGCGCTCTTGACGGTTCGCTGATCAGCGACGTATCCGTCCCACTGATCCATTCGATACCCCTTTTCGGCTCCCTGCTCGAAGTCCATCTTCGCGAACGGGACTTGATTCGCAAGGACATCCCACGTTACAGTCGAGTTCTTGAGGTTGTTGACCAGCCACATTTCCTGTCGGTCGCCGAGAATCGTACGTTCCTCTGCGAACCGCTCCTGACAGTCAACGACGCTGAGGCCGCCACCGCACGCCTGGTCGCTCCGATACAGGCGCGTATCGAGGACGTTGAACTCGATGAGGTCACCGAACGTATAGTTCCGGTAGAGTTTCTGGTCCGGGCCAGCCGGTTGCTGGGCCGGACGGAACGGCATGTGCTCGTAATACGCTTTGAATGCGGCGGCACGGCGCTGCAAGAACTCTGTGACAGTCTGCTCGTCAGGATCCTGTGCCAATTCGCTAGCCCATTTGTTATCCACTTCGTGGTCGTCACGCGTGATGAGCCACGGCGCGCTTGCGTGTGCCGCTTGGAGGTTGGAATCGGACTTGTACAGCCCGTACTGCTGGCGGTATCGGTCCAGCGTCTTCGGCTCTGTCCGGTAGGCCTGCGGGACGGACGTGTTCCGGATGCCGCCATTCGGTCCGATACCGTACTCGTAGATGTAGTCACCGAGGTGAATGATTAGATCAAGCTCATCTTCGGCCATGTGGCGGTACGCAGTGAAGAACCCCACGGGCCAGGCCTGACACGATGCGAACGCGAAGGTGAACTCGTCGATGCTGCTCTCTGGCGTCGGAGCCGTTTTCGTTCGACCGATCTGACTGCGCCAACCGTCGATTTTGAACTGGTAGTAGTACTCAGTATTCGGTTCGAGATCCTCGACGACGAGATGAACTGAGTGAGCATGTTCGGGGTCGGCAACCGTCGTCCCGGTCTGCACCACTGGCTTGAGTTTCTCGTTCTTAGCAACGACCCAGTGGACAGGTACCTTTCTGTTGGGCATCTTACCATCTACTTCGAAGGGGTTTGGAGCAAGACGTGTCCATAACACGATCGATTCTGGCAGTGGATCGCCCGACGCAACGCCGAGTGAGAACGGGTCGCTCTCGAATCGATTCTTTTTGTCCACCGCCGGGGAACTGGCTTGTGCGTTACCAACAAGTACGAATACTGTTGCTTCCCCAGTTACTCGCATGAACCGCCGTCGACTGTGCGCTGTCGAGTCCGGAGTCGGTGGATCTTCTAAATCCATACGAGTGTGATTACGGATACATTACCTTATTATTTTATAATACTTATCAATATGGGTGGGGTTGTATATACTACGGTGTTCCACTTAGTAGGGTAGCTCTGAGGAGCTGCCTAGCTGTCGGCTTTTTTCACCTCTCTCGAGTCTTGACAGGCTGCCATATTATTAATCCTTCGTAATCAATTGTTAAAATTATATTTATAATATACTATATTCTATCCAAAAAATATATATGGAAAACAAATATCTACTAAATATGCCGTGGTATAACTGGTCAGCGTGGGGGGGTGAATTTTGGTTTGCAAGGTTATTCGTACAACGCACTATGGCACTTATATACTTATTAGTTTTTATATCTATTGCGAGGCAAATACGACCTCTCGTGGGTGAAAATGGTCTACTTCCCATGAATTCCTATATCGAAACCATTGGTTTTTGGGAGAATCCATCTATATTCCAATTGTTCTCAACTGATAGAGCTCTTGCTATTGGCTCATGGGTAGGTATCGCTCTCTCACTATTAGCGCTAGTAGGGATACCAAGCAAATCTGGTATTTTAATGTATATGGTAATATGGGGGATAATGTGGTTATTATATTTATCTTTTGTGAATATTGGTCAGAATTTCTTTGAGAATGGATATGAAAATTTACTATGCGAATGTGGATTTCTTACTATCTTTTTGGGTCCATCTAGTATGCTTACTCCAGTGGTTGTAATATATCTTTTCCGGTGGGTCGAATTTAGAAATATGTTTGGGTCGGGGCTCGCAAAAATTAGGGGTGATGATTGTTGGATGGATCTTACTTGCATGAAGTATCACTATGAGACACAACCACTACCAAACCAATTAGCTTGGTTAGTTTATCGTTTACATAATTCTGTTCATCGAATAAGTGTTTTAACAACACATATCGTTGAACTCGCCGTTCCATTCCTCTACTTCGGTCCTCCACGTCTTGCTGCTATAGGTGGCTTGATTACGATTATTTTTCATGCTTGGCTTATCTTTACAGGAAATTTTGCGTTTCTGAATATTTTATCAATCTCTATTGCGGGAAGCCTCTTTGCCGACAGTCTTGTACCCTATCTAAATATTTTGCCACAAACTACTAGCCTTGAGTTAGTGCCTAATTGGTTCCAAATGGTCTTAATCACATTGGTTATTATAGTGATTGTTTTAAGCTATTATCCAGCTACAAATATGGTTCTAAAAAATTGGAGAATACCTGCTATAGCTAATTCAATAAAAATAGTTAATACTTATGGGGCATTTGGTCAGATTCAAAGAACTCGATTTGAACTTGTTATCGAGGGCACTCACGATAGGAAAATCACTGATGATACAACGTGGCAAGCTTATAAATTCTACAAAAAGCCTTCAAATACTAAACATTTACCTCGATTTTTAGTACCGTATCCTTATCGATTAGACAGTCAAATGTGGTGGATGGCATCTCAGTCCCCAGAGTCACCATGGCCTTGGTTTATCGAGTTTATTAGAAAGCTCCTTAATGAGAACGATAATACCGTTATACCGTTATTAAAGAAAGACCCTTTTAATGAGGCGCCCAAAAATATCCGTGTAATAATGTACGAGTATCGCTTCACATCGTTTAATGAATGGATGAGATCAGGCAATTGGTGGAACCGTGAATATATAGATGTATATTTAGGGCCAATTTCACTTGACGATATTAACAAATTACAAAATACAATAACCGAATAACCATAATAATTTTTTGTAAATCATTAATAAAATATCATGAATTCTGATTGGAAATCCCTTGAACGGCTCGTCTTGATAACAATGGTTGAACGATACGGTTTGGAATTCTAGACAATTAAAATATATAATAAAAATATTGAATTCATATTTCGCACGGATTTTTGTCGTCGAAAGAATCTAATAGCAATGGTACACTTACTATCGTCAGTTGGAACCGGTGATCAACTCCGACAGTGTTTGACTTCCTAAAGAATATCACTGCATTGAGTCTGATCGGCCAGAAGACATCTCTACGTGGAGGAACTCAAACGTCTCCACCTCTATAGCTACCCAGATATAGATCACCCATCTTTGCTATTGGATTTTATTTCACCATCGTATTCACTGCACAGTGGGCGTAGTCCGGCTTGAACAAAGCGTCAGAATTGGTGCTGGCAGCCATGAGCAATGGCATAAGACTAGTTAACAAGATATCTAATTCGCTGACACGATAGTCTGCATAACACAGAAAGCCAGCGAGGTCACACTAGTCGATTGGTATATATTCACAAGTGCCATATCTTACCAAGTCTGTTCTACCACATAGTCCAGTATTCTGATTATCTCACCAGTAGTCCTCATACTCTTCATGTTTGCGCCAAGATTAACATTCCTAAAATAAATACAAAACATATTTATGTCGGGAAATATTCTATGAAATAGGAGGAATTCCAATGGTTACCTTGAAACCGGATCCAGTCTGGATAGACCGTTACGAAAAGGAACGTGAGCGGATCAAGGATACCACAGAGAATGGATTGCTTGGTGTTTTTCATGTTGGGAGTACCGCGATTCCTGATTTAGCAGGTAAACCTGCCCTCGATATTCTTGTAATCTTTGAGGACTATGAATCGATGAGCGAGAGCGCTAATACCCTTAGAAGCCATGAGTATGAAATCACCCATGATGATTCAGAAATAATTGTTCTCTCCAGTAAAGGTGATAAGTTTAAATCGTATATTAAAATGCATATGAAAAATGATATTAAAGCTCGAAACCAGCTATTATTCCGAAATTATTTACGTGAAAATTCAGGCGCCCGTGACGAATATGAGCGTGTGAAACGAAAGGCTATTAGAGACCATTCAGGTGACCTAGAGAAATATACAAAAGCAAAAACCGAAACAGTATCCTCGCTATTAGAGGAGGCGCGTGAAAAAGGACATTCTGATCACCTTCCAGAATTTGTTTGATGATTTCCAATGGAGAGGAAACAAAAAGAGAAGGAATCGAAACGGAAAAAGATAATAAAAAACGAAACCCTATCTGGAATCTGATTAGTGAATATTGTCAACCATACATTCATTATTTTGGATTCAGTATTTTTGCAATGCTGTTTGCACGGGGTCTTTGGCTTTTTCCCCCGGTCGTCCTTGGTGTGTCATTTGATGCAATCTTTCTCGAAGATCAACCTTATCAACTGCCATTTATTCCGGTTACATGGATTCCTGAGCAACAAATAGATCAACTTTGGTTCTCACTTGGATTATTTATAATTTCTTTTATTGGTGGGTCTGTTTTATATATAATTGGAAGTCTATCTCGCGATATTGCCGCATACCGAGTGCAACATGATCTCCGAGTAGATGCATATGCTACAGTTCAAGCGCTAGATGCTGGTTTCTTTGATAGTCAGAAGACTGGTGAGATAATGAGTATTTTAAATAATGATGTAAATCATATAGAGCGGTTTCTTACTAGCACATTCGGAAAAATAAATGATACTTTATTTACTATATTAATGGTTGGGATATATATGATTACCCTTCATTGGCAATTGGCTATAGTTGGGTTTATCACACCGATTTTTATTGGATTATTCAATTATTGGTATTCTAGTTATGTTGAACCAAAACATCAACACCGTCGGCAACAGGTTGGAAATATAAATACTCGTATTGAAAATAATCTTGGTGGGATGCATCTTGTAAAGATATATAACCAAGAATCGCATGAAAATAAACGGATAATTAAAGAATCGGAGAAATATCAGGCCATATCTTGGGCGGTTGCTCGTGCACGGGTCTTTTTTGGTCAAGCCACCAATTTATTAATGAATATTGGTTATATAATCCTTTTCCTTTTGGGCGGATATTGGGTACTGTACGGTCCACCTTTATTTTTTAGTGGATCACTAGGTGCTGGAACTGTACTTACTTTCCTTGTTTATAATAATAGATTTTCATATCCATTTAAACAGATGACAATCATTATTGATAGTTATCAAGAAACGAAAGCAGCTGGGGGACGCGTATTTGGTTTGTTTGAAAAATCTCGCACAGTCCAGCGGGATTCTGAGACGATGAATCTCCAGAAGATGGATGGACAAGTAGAATACAATAATGTAGAATTTAGTTATAAAAACTCTGATGAGATATCTATATCACACATTAGTTTTAGAGCTAACCCTGGAGAAATGATTGGTATAGTTGGTCCAACTGGTGCGGGGAAATCAACATTAATGAAACTTCTATTACGATTCTATGATGTTGATAATGGGGAAGTCAGTGTTGATGGTAGAAATATCCAGGATATCTCTCTAAAAAGTCTCCGAGGCGGAATGAGTTATGTTGGGCAAGAACCATATTTGTTTGATGGGACAATTCGAGAGAATATTGCGTATAGTCGACCAGATTCTAGTGACACAATCATTAAAGAAGCTGCACAAAGGGCTGGTGCACATGAATTCATTGATAAATCCCCGAACGGGTATGAGACAAAAGTTGGTGAAAGAGGTGTGAAACTTTCGGGCGGACAACGTCAGAGGATTAGTATTGCTCGTGCAGTTCTTGATGATCCTGATATACTTATCCTAGACGAAGCTACTAGTCATGTTGATAACAAGACAGAAGCCCACATTCAAAATAGTCTCGAGGAGCTCATATGTGATAGGACGACCTTTGTAGTAGCCCACCGGCTCTCGACTGTTCGACAGGCCGACAGAATAATCGTTCTTGACCAAGGGGAAGTCGTAGGAAAAGGTACCCATGAAGAATTACTTGAACAGGGAGGACTCTACGCTAATCTCTGGAATATTCAGGTGGGTAATGTAGATTCACTCCCGGACGAGTTTATACAACAAGTTTCTCAGATGAAGTAATTAATAACCTTGACTCAAATCCATATGTAACCGGGGTGATCGTTGTTACTATCTGAATCCACGGGGGAAGGCTGTTGATCGGTAGGAATGCACTTGACAAAAACAACAGCGGTATCTGGAGGATACCAGCGCCGATGTTAGCTGATTCGGCGTCTTGTGTGAG
The DNA here is from genome assembly GCA_025041175.1 of Halobacteriales archaeon YIM A00010. GTDB lineage: Archaea > Halobacteriota > Halobacteria > Halobacteriales > Haloarculaceae > Halocatena. The sequence continues at coordinate 18,332 of JAKCFJ010000006.1, read as the reverse complement.
GACAGCAACGATATTTGAGTAGGCGGTAAACCAGATCGAGAATAACGACTCCAATGACAATGATACCGAGCGCTCCCAACAGGCCTGTTGCGATGTACGGTGCCGAGGAGTCTGACGAGCTGAGCCAGAAGAGCACGTAGCCGAGGACGAGAATCCGGCTGATCTGAACGACGATCCGTGCCATCTCTGAGAGCGCCTTACCGAGGAAGACAGCACTCCGGCTCATCGGTGACACAAGCACTTTTTCGAACATGCCGGTTTCCATATCGACGACGAGACTGACACCCGACTGGGACGCGGCGACGCGCGCGACTTAGATGACGATTGCGGGACAATGTAGGTGACATAGGAGACGCTCTCTCCGGTGGTTTGACTGATCGCCTCTGTCGCTATCGATCCGAAGACACCAGTGAACAACACCAGAAACATGATCGGATAGAACAGCGCGAACGACAACATGAACGGGTTCCTAAGCGTCTTGATCCCCCAGCGCTTGAAGTTCATCCACACGTCCCCGACGTAACTATTGGCCTGCGTGGGTTGGCCCGTTGCAGTTTCGACCGTGGTACTCATCGCACCATCCCCCTTCGAGACGGTCATCGGAGTCCGGCGTCTCAGCTGTAGTGACTGGCTCGCCAGTAATGGCGAGAAACACGTCGTCGAGCGACGGCGAGCGGATATTAAACCCGGTGACAGTGACGCCCGCATCGCGCAACGCGACCAGCAGGTCGGTCCCGACCTCGGACGCGCGGCGAGGTGACGCTGATCCCCGTCCTTAATGACCGCGATCCGATCACAGAGCTGGTCGGCCTCCTCTAGGCACTGCGTCGTGAGGAAGATCGTTGTCCCCTGCTGGTTGAGCTCCCGAAAGTACGCCCACAGCCGCTTGCGTGCCTTCGGATCGAGACTGGTGGTGGGTTCATCCAGAAAGACGAGCGGTGGACGCTGGACCAGTGCCGTTGCCACGTCGAGGCGCTTTTTCATCCCCCCCCCCGAAAACTCTCTCGCCGTCGTATCAGCCACGTCCGTCAGGTCCACCAGTTCGAGTAACTCGCCGGTGCGCTCGGTTCGGTCCGATTTCGGAACACCGTGGGCTTCACAGGCGAATCGGATGTTCTCTCGTGCGGTGAGTTCGGGATCGATGCTCGTCTCTTGAGCCATGTAGCCGATGGATTGCCGGACTGATCGAGAGTCCGCCGTAACATCGAACCCGTTGACTGTGATTGATCCTCTCGTCGGACGCAGCAATGTCACGAGCGTTTTGATCATCGTAGTCTTGCCCGCGCCGTTTGGCCCGAGAAACCCGAAGAACTCGCCTTTCGGAAGGGTGGGACTCACATCGCGCACTGCCTCAGTTCCATTCGAGTACGTGAGGTTCACGTGGTCTGCGTTGATCGCGTTGGGAGTGTTCGGTGTGGGCTGAGTGTGAGCCATGTTTCTTTATTAGCGGCATAACCTCACGAATATTCCCGCGAACGTGTGCCGCTCCAGCGAACATGTTTTCCCGGGCCGAACATGTTCGCCTGAGACCAGCGTTGCCTACATGACGGAGAACAACTCTGCGTTCTGCTTCACAGAGAACAGCCCAGAGACACCACGCCGCCCGGAGCACGATGTTGTGGCCCTTTTACCAACCGTTCCGCCCGGAGCCGATATCCAGTTTCGCCGATGAATTGTTTGAGCCTCCCTTCTCGGTGAAGCAATCTCGCTGTCGATTTGCTGACCCCCAACACGTCCGCGAGATCGGTCAGTGAACATCGGCGCGGAGACTCGCAGTACCCGCGCTCGATAGCCTCAACGACGAATCGTCGCTGCTGATCCGTTAACAAGTCGATTGGTTCAAGCGATGGGGTGACCGACACGACCTCGTATGGAAGTCCGGTGTTCTCGAACTCGTCTTTGAGGCTCGAAAGGCGTTCTTGAGAGGTGATCAATTCACAGACTACCCATCCCCTGCGAACGATGAAAGGATAGCTCGGTAGATTCCCAGACGCTAGTATCGCGCGATGAAGCGCAGATCGCTCTTGGGTAGAGGATTGTTGGTCAGTTCTCAGCAGTAGCTGAAGTCGTAGCGGGCAAGGGTGACGCGTTCGCGTCACCCGACAAACGATGATGCCAATCAAGACGTTCGTCTCGGAGCGTCGGGCCGCGAATCTGCTGGCACAGATTCGCTGGCGTGACGGCGTCTATTGCCCGCGCTGCCGTGCCGAATCCGTGATTCGGTACGGCAGCTATCGAGTGTTTCAGCGGTATCTGTGTAAGAATTGCGACCGCACATTCAACGATCAGACGAGTACCGTCTTCGAACACTCGTCGGTGGCCCTCAGGAAATGGTTTCTCGCTGTCTACACCTACATCCGCTTCAATACGAGTCTTAGGCAGCTAGACGTAGAGATTGACGTCTCTTACAAGACGATCTATCGGCGCGTCCAGCGCTTTTTGCGAGCGCTGGACGCGCCTCGACCACAACTCGAAGGCCCGGTCGAGATCGACGAACTCTACGTGAAAGCGGGACTCAAGGGCCGCGAGCGCGACGGGCGGTCGCGCTCGCGTGGCCTCTCCACGCGCGGCCGCGGAACATATCACGATGATAAGCCACCCGTGTTCATTCTGGTAGATCGCGGTAGCGGCGACCGCTACGTAATCCCAGCCAAATCCGCCGATGAATCGACAATCCGACTCCTGCTGGCCGACCGCCAGCAGGAGTCGTTGACCGTCTATACTGACGGCTTTCGGGCGTACGAACCACTCGAGAAAGATGATACATTCGAACGTGAATACGTCGTTCACGGTGACGGCGAATACGTTGACGGAGATGTCCACGTGAATACCTGCGAGAGCCACGCGTCGCTGACGCGACGGTGGCTCTCGCCGCATCGAGGCGTCTCCAAAGACAGACTCACACCGTACTTACGAGCGTTCCAGCTCCGCTGTGAAGTCTTCCGAAAACCAGGAGAAAAAGCGCTGGAAACCATCCTCGAAACCGCACTCTAACTCACCAACAATCTACGCCACAAGAGCGGCGCAGATTCCGGCACTGAGAGCTCGATCAGCACCCCTTGATTATCGACATATAACACTTCGTAGGAGGTCACCTCCGGCGTGTCAGTGAAGTATTGGATGACAGCTGCAACGTCTGCTGTTTCTGTTACTAGCAGCAGGGAGAGTCCGTTCTCCGAGGGATGCCCGGTTAGTATCCAGAACTCCTCGTCGGGATGCTTCGTGAAATACGCAGTCACTGCATCATCGGTTAGTTTGACTTTGAGCCGTGTTCTGGACATCGATCCTTATTCGACCCCCAGACGTTACATGTACGCGATCACCCTGCAAGGCCTTCTGTCATTCTAAGCGGGTCTGTGTTTCTGGACGGGACGATAACACTCTCCTGTTGAGCTAAAGCTAGAACGCATGGTCTTCCTCATATGATCCTCGTCCACGCGTGGAGAGACCACGTAAGCGCGACGGTTGGTCGCGCTCGCGGCCTTTCAGTCCAGCAGAGACGTATACTTCATCAATTTCGACTGGTCCGACGAGGCGCGTCGAGCGGTTTGGTGAAGCGCTCGACGCGCCGATGCATCGTCTTGTACGTGACCTCGATTTCTCGCTGCAGTTGCCGTATACTGGTGTTGAACCGGAGGAACGCATAGATCGAGAACAACCACTTGCGGAGCGCGGTCTTCGAATGAGCGAACATCGTGCCAGTCTTATCATTGAACGTGCGGTCGCAATTCTTACAGAGATAGCGTTGAAACGGCCCATAGCTGCCGTTCTGACCGTCCGGTCAGAACGGCAGTGAGCAACCTGCTGGAACAGGTCCGCTGCAGCCGATTCCGAGCCAAACACATCCAGCGGAATCATTCGTGTCGGGCACCGCTATCGTGGTGCCCTTGCCCTCTTCGATTCGAGAGCGACAGCCAAACGCTATCAACAATCTCCTACAAATGAGCGATCTCGTTAGTCATATCTTCTTGAATTTCTACTTCTGACTGGCAGTGGAGTCTCTGCCATGGTCATAATAGAGGAATAATGATAAGTAGATATTTGTAATTTTAAATTTATATCTAACATATATTATTCCTTCAAATATTTATAATTATATATTAAATAATTAATAAATGTATTAGAATTTTATTAGTAGGTTTGAATTATTACTTTAGATGAAGGAGACAGAATAATTCACAGATGTATAAACCTCATTGCAGCCACTCAGTAACCATACTAAATAATAATTTATTAATATAAAGACGTAAGATTTTTATATTTGCTACAATAAGATATTATATGCCACGAATCAGCAAAAAAGGTGTGATTAGAGATAGATTTGAGGAAAAGGGATTTGTGAGGGTGGAAAACGTTTTTCAAGAGTCAGAACTTGATCAACTCATAGCAGAAATTGATGATATCCTAGAAAAATTCGGCAAATCAGATAAGTCTCGTGAAGAAACGTTGAAACGACTTGCTAGAGAGAGCGGTGTGAAAGAAAAGGGGCGTTATGCAGAGATGACTAAGCTTCACGAAATCACTGGACTTCTTCGGCATCTCGTACCACTACATGCTTTAGAGACAAAAATTCAGAATGTTTGCGACGTTATATACCCAGAGTATGATTTGTGTTTCACTGCGTTAACCGATATATTAATCGGCTTTCCAGAGGATGATCGATTTCACGCGTGGCATCAGGAATTCTCTAGTATGGGTGAAGTAGAAATTCTAAATTTCTGGTATCCGGTCCTTCAGGATGCAACACCTAAAAACGGTGCTATGAAAATCCTTGAGGGATCACATAGGAATGGACTACATCCGTGGGAAAGAGAGAGTCATCATCCTGAGTATGGGCATCCTGTAGATAATCGTATCCCTAAAAATATTGATGATCTCATTGATGAGCATCCGCTTGTCAGAGGCGATGTTAAGCGTGGAGACGTCATCGTATTCCACTCAAATCTTGTCCATAAGTCAGGGCCCATTGCGAACAACTCACCGAGAATGACGGGTATTATGAAGATGGGACCGGTTAGGGATGATCTTCCTTCAGAGCTGTCAGAGATCCTTGAAACACGTCCACAAAGAGATTAATTCAATTATAGTTTAATTAGTATTTCTGACCTATTATTGCTGACGATTAATAATCTTGGTTTAAGTATTTTTAAATCTTCAGGAGTATCATAGCTATATATCGGCGGATAAGGTCATGAGTACGTCATCATTACCTGTCCAACGTGCGATGACCGCATTGCAACCTTCAGGCTTCCACTGGGAACATTTGAGAATTGTACTCGTAACGAATTCAAAGCGTTCGACAGTTGGATTCACTCGTACCATTCATTGGTCGTTCAACGAAACGCTATTCTGGGAGCTTCATTGGCTACGAGATGAGGAAGCGACGATCTTTCCCGCAGAGCGGCTGCGTAGTCTAGCTCGCAAAATCGGGCTTGTCGAATGGCGACGGAAATTCGATACGGCCGCCTTGCTGGTCGTTCGTCCTTGGATTCGATATGAATGAGGACCGTTCAATCGAAGCACTCTGACAGAGCTACCTCCAGTTCGTCGGCGGTAAGTTTGGCCTCACGTATGCCTTGTTCTACGGATGGTTTGCCGCTTCGCTCTCTGCATTTCTCCGCTGGGTCCTTAATCACGCTCTAAGAAATATCACTCCCTCTAACGACCGCCTCCATGGCTACTTGATCGGTCCCGTGATGACTGATTCTATATGTGACTGTTGTGACGCTGTATCTGTCGCTAATCGAATCGTTTCCTGGCTATGGCAATGACTATGCCGGGAGAAGCTCTACGTCGACGAGTCCGTTTCGACCGGCCGGTGGCTGGCGGGGGCACTCCTGCTGTACGATCAGGGCTTTTTCGACTACTGGACGATGGACCTGATCGATGCCAACAAGGGATGGTTCGTCACGCCGCTCAAGTCGAATACGAACCCACGAATCGTCGAAGAACTCCGCAACTGGTGTGGGAACTCCATAGCCCTCGAAGGCAAGCAGCTGCACGACGTTCTCGATGATCTCCATCGGAACGTGATCGACATTCACAGCGAGGCATCGTTCCGATGTCGTGCATACAACGGTTCGTGCAGTGGCGCGACCCGCACGTACCGACCCGTCAGCATCTGAAACACCGAAACTGGACGTATCACCTCTACGTGACGAATCTGCCGGTAGCGGAGTACAGCGCGTCCGACATTGCCAAGCTCTACCGAGCACATGGGAGGTCGAACTCTTGTTCAAGGAACTCGAATCAGCATACAACCTTGATTACGTGCCGATGAGCAACCTGATCTTGGTGGCGCTGATCTTGCTCGTGGTGAGCTGCGTGCTACTCGATTTACTTCGAGAGATCGTCGACAGGGGAGCTGTGGACGACGAGACTGACGACTCGCCATATGTTCTTCCTCGACGATGGTCGCGGGTGTTCAGTCGGTACGGCTGGCGACGAACGATCTGGAAAATTGCCGACTTACCATCGATCCAAGCTTTGATATTTCGGCATACCTTGATGATTGTCTCTGCAGGCCGGTGGAATGGGGGATGCTCGTGTTGGATGCATCAGCAGGCGATGATCCTCGGCTATCTCTAGGACTAATCGCGGTCGAGTCGACCTGCCAGGTTATCGTGGCCGAGCTTTCCGGAAAACGTAGATCATATGAGAGTTGATAGGATTATTGAATGGCTGCGGTCTAGGCAACCCGATTCTTCGTGGATCCAAATGATTTACTTTTCCTTCAATCGCGTCTATCCTTGAGTTGATTGTATCTAATTAAGAATAAATATTATATAAAATTTTACCATCTATATTAATAATTTAGTGATTGATGGATTGAAGTACAGGCCGAAATAGGATTGAGATACCTGACTTTTTATAGTAATCTGGGTCTAATCTCCCGATTTATATCGTAGCTTAACCAGCACAGTATCCCGAGTATCCAGTACAGAGACTCAGAGGTGACACATCATCATTCTTGTTACTTTCGAGGATTAGATTCCCATCTTCTTCTTGTTTGTTTGCTTGTTCGACACCCTCAACTTCTGCAACAGCTATTGCCATGTTGCATTTTTCATATATATCCGCATCATATTATGGCTTTCCATTATTTAATTAATAGATATATTAGGAAGTATTGAGAATATAAATGGGAAATTGCAATTATGCCAGAGGATGCGGAAGATTGGTTACTTCTCTATTAATTAGTTCTGGATGTTTTATTGGGAGTTCCGAAGGAAGAGTAAGAGGAATCAATTCCGGTATTAAGGTACGTACTACAAAAAAACCAGCATCTCGTATATCGTTGGTTGTTATATCTACTACAATTGGATTACAAATACCATTCATATGACTTAGGACAGATTCCAACTCGCCAAATTTAGGGAGTGATTCTATATTAACTTTATTACTATTAGAAAATAATTCAAGCAGAGTATCGGACCCCTCTCCGCAAGAATAATAGATATGATTTTTCTTAAAATTTAAATATTTATTTTTATTATTTATATCCTCAATATTATGGTTTATCAATAGAGTTTCTGCGAATATCCAACCTTGTCCTGCTTCTGCAAGTGCATTCTTCATTGCTGTTGGTATTGAAAAACTAGCTGAACATCCAATAACACATTTTGGATATTGTATATTGTTATTCTGTAGTAAACAAGCGATTACTGGGAAATCAATAGAAGATTCAAGTACAAAGAAGTCCACTTCGTATTCTCGTTCATTGAAGCTTGATAAAGTAGGTTCTAATTCTTCCGGTATGTCATTTATAACTTTTGGACTTGATTGTAAACACCACGTTCTCATCATAGAGTCTCTTTCTATCACTTCCAATATTGAGTTAGCAACTGCGTCTTCAAATCTAGTACCAGCTGCACAACCGTTTGATGTACTCGCAAGATACCGATCCTCTTTATCATACCGAAACCAAACAAGTGAATCAGGGATATATACATTGCCACCACCGAAAATAGAAGTACCGCTAGTCCAATTTAAGGATATCTGTTTATTAAGCTTTTGGATATCATCTTTCTCGTCGATGTTATGAATATCTATAAATTTATAGTCGATCAGTGTATGATCGTCACAGATATCTCTATAGCTGCCATTCAGTAATCGACTCGGAGAATCTGGGGTATGGAGACAGTATCGTTCGGCAGTTTCACCTATACAGGTAGTAATACTCTCTTCTACTGAGAAACCTTTTCCACTTACTGTATCTAGTTTAATGTCTTCTTTATTCGCACCAATTATCTTTGAAATGTTGGGTGTGACAGGTTTGGATATATAGACTGGAGGTTCATCTCTCCCAGGAGGAAGATACGAAATCCGCTTTATTATGCCAGTTTTTTCACCAATCAGACGCTTGTGCAGACCGCCGATCTTATCATTCATTTTTATTCTCCAAGTAATCACTGACCTGATTAAAACCGATAAATTCTTTCTGATCTCTATATTCACTACACACATCACATTTTGGTGATTTTAGTACTTCATTTATACTAATTTCAAAATCAATAATATTTATATTAATGATTCTGCTATTTATAATACTGTGGCCAAATTGTATGAGGCGCATTAGTTCAATACAAATATACGATTCAACAAGGTGAATAAGAGGATCGAGTGTCGTTTTAGTATCTATTTGCTTTACCCCTTCATAGTAAAATTGATACATATTGTCATCTAAGTTGGATTGAAGTCTATTTTCAAAACATTGGTAGCAAGCTGTTTCATTTGGAATGATAACTGGACCTACAATGGCATCAAAACCATTTACTTGACCAATCACCCAAGAGAGATTTTCTTTCATCGCCCTTTCATTAATAATGTTGGTGATACCTGGTTTATGGCAAGAGCTCAGGAATATTAGAAAATCACTTTCGGATATGTTCAACGACTTTATATCTAATTTATTTTCTATATGATCGTGTTTAAATGGGACACCAACTCTATCAAGATATTTTGCTGTGATTGGTCCAATATCACCATATGAAAGAATATGGAATAAAATATCCTCTCGCTCAATGATATCCTGTCCTTTTCCCTGGATTGGTAACTTTGGCCTCAATGATGTATCACCCTCTTCTAAAAAATAAATTATATTATTCTTTACTAATTTATCAAATATATTTAATATATTATCTTTCTCTTTGATAATATCTATTATTTGGTTGGTAGTATGATTTCCATCCATAATATCGAACATATATATATCTCCTGATCTAGGTTCTTCACGGATTGTAATAGCTGGACCACTCCAGGGTCCTGCTCGTAGATATACCATTTTATCTTGTCGAATTGGAATATATACCGGATTTACCACCGGGTATTTATCCCGAATAGACTCAAATTCCATCTTGGACCACCTCAGATACACATCCAACAGAAATGGAACTGACAACTGCTTCGCTTACACCATCAAGTCCAAGATAGTTATTGACTTGGTTGTCTAAGTATCCAGCCCGAGGTATAGAACCTAGATTCAAAGCTGTCGCAACTAACTGAACATTTTGACAAATATGACCAGACTCTTGTAAAATATACCTATACGCACGAGGGCCATATTTTGCATAAGAGCGCCAAAATATCGAGGTTAAAAATATACTTAGGTCCGGTCTAGTATAATTAAAAGACTCCGAATCAGCATACAAATCTGATATAGATTCTGGATTTGTTTCTCTAATCTTCCTCAAGATATGTTTTTTTGGGACATAGTGATATACACCTGGTGATAGATCATCAATATAATTTGTGAGAAATATGTATATTTCTATCGGATAGAGAGCACCCGCTGAAGGATATACTCGGAGTTCTTTTTTCATTTGAGATGTCGATATCCCAAATGAATAGTAGAGTAAGATAGAAAAAGTATTCAAATCCATATTATCATCAGAATATCGTCGAGAGCTCCTCCGATTCATTAATATTTCGAATAGATTTTTAGCATCCATATTCAGTTCTGGTTTAGGGAGGGGATATTTTTTATGATTTTTATAATCTAAATTCATATTATCTACACAATATTTAATATCTTTGCTATTCAGGAATTTAGCCGCAGATCTTTCCAGCTTGGTCTTTGTGTGGCGAGATAATTTTGTATTCTCATGGTATATTTCTGCTATATTATCCTTCTTGAAATATTTATCCTGGTAATCTTCAAAATAGGTCTTTGAAATGTTAGCTTTTGTTGGACTATACTGTTTGCTTATTAACCTCGTGATTTCATTTTCCGATTTTGTCATTGTATTAATTTATGATATAATTATATATTATATTTTGGGAGTTCTCTAATATCATCTGGAACATCAGCAAGGAAAATATTAGATTCGTTATTTCGAATGTCTGCAGAAAAGACTACAGTTGATCCATCTGGGCTAAATCGAGCATGGGGATGAGGACGATCCTTCCGTACCCCCCAAGCATGGGTGGCGAGTTCTCGAGGACCTAAATAACCATCCGCTTTTTCATCGTATTCATAGATTAGTATCCGACGGACTGATTCTGAATTCCCATCACCGATAAATCGTTTTCGAGAATTCGAATGAGGGTGTTTTGAACGAATAGGAGTTTTTATTTCAACACATTCTGTATTATCATATCGGACGAATCCACGTACATCGATTTCCTCCTCAGAAAGACGTGCACCATTGTATCCAATATCCTTTCCATTCTGAAGCCAATACTCATGATCAATACGATCTGCTTTAGCTTCTGTACCAATTTTCCATACTTTTCCAGATTCCATATTTAGGCCCCAAATCCGATGATCAATGTTTTCCCTAGGACCTTCATGACAGAATTTAATTATATTTTTCTTTTCAGGAGATGGTTTCACATGATTAATCCAATAATTCTCCTCATGTATAATTTTAAATTTTCCCCTGTTAGAAATAGATAGGGAACAAATAGCACAGTGTGGATAATTGCTATGCCGCTCTATATTTTCCCATGTTTCATTTGGTTCTTGGAGCCAAAATATTAGATTCTCATTATCAGCTGTCACCCCTCCGATATCAACACGATATGATCGAAATTTCTTAGGAGGGTCAAACACCAATTCTACAGATGAATCATTTAGATCAAGGCAATAAATTCCTATTCTACTCTCTCCATCTAATTCATTATCATGTCTATACGAAAAATATAAATTATTATTTGTTACATTAGAAATGGACCCGATAATTCCTGGGATATCAGTTAACTGCTCTATACGTCCATCTAAAAGGTTTATAGAATACAGTTCGTGCTTTGATGACCGTTTGAGGGGTGCTATGAGTTTCCGCCCGCTGTCATACCAACCATCTTTCGTGAGATATAAATGGGTATCTTCGGTACCTTTATAACTTGTTAATTGTCTAATTCTTACACCAGTATTAGGATCAGTAAATTCCCCGAGCTCCGATGAAAGATTATCTCCAGCATTATTTCCTTGAGTGAGATGTATTGCCATATTTGTTCTATCTCTCATCCCCATTTATAGTTTCTCCCTATTGTCATAAATAACAATCATATGGATAAATGATCCTTATAAAATTAATATACAATAATAGATATCAAATCATATAGGGTAAAAATAGCAAATCTATTTAGAATATCAGTATGGCTATACTTCCTTTATGGGGTAGATAGACGAGAGTATTTAATTTCACGTCCCTGGTGAATCACCATACAGCGATGGATTCACGGGTTCACGGCTCGCTTGATGTTGTGAACGACACACATCAGTGCAATTTCACGGAATTCACGGTACCAGGTCCGCGCACGCACGGCGGAATCGAGCAGTACGATTGATCGAGGAGAAGACAGTCTCACACATCGCTCGTTGGCGATACCGAGGGCCGTCGATCCCGCGCACAACGCGCGGGATCGACGGGCCGGAAGAGACGATGCTTGATCAGCGGTCTTACGCCCTCCTCACGTAGGTTCTCGCGTAACGCCATCCAGTCGTAGCCCTTGTCGGCGGCGAGGCTGTGCAGGTCGCCCGCGTTCCGGCGGGCGACCTGCACAGCCGAGCTGGGTATCGTGTCGCTTCGTGGTCGTACAGTGAACGTCGAGGATCGCCTGGGTTGCTGTATCGACGAGGACCGTCGTTTTCAGTGTCTGACACGATAGTTCGTTCGGTGGCAGCAGTGTGTACTGGCGTTCTCGCGGTCGAAAAACGTCGAATCGATAGCGGCGTGCCCTGATGGCTCGTGCAACTGCGTCCCAAAATCACACGGCGATTTTGTGGGCTAACAAATCGAAGATTTGTGAACGCCGAGAGGCGCAGCAGCACTCGCCACACTGCCATCTCGGTCCTGTCAAACGCTTCCACTAACGTCGAATGGTGAGGCCGATCTCCCCGAGTATTTGGGGCATCTCGCTCAACAGATCGAGCGTCACGCGGTACGATTTCTCGAGGTAGATCCGCAGACAGTGCAGCGTCACGACAGCGTAGTCGGCGAAGTCGCCCACCAACAGCGTTTTTAGCTACCGTCACCGCCTTCGTCGTGAAGCGGGAGATCTTCGACATAAGCATCAGCGGTTTCCTGCTTCATCTCCCTCGTTCTAACGATCGAAGCCGGTGACGTCTAGCGATTCACCAGAGCCAATTTCACCTATATAATCCTTCCCCAAAAATTTTTATTATGTGGATGATTTATAAATATTAATGGCAAGTAATACTCTCTCGACTGAACAACAACAACGATTCGTTTGTAATGGGTTTTTAGTACTACGAGAAGCCATTCCAGAGGACGTTTTAGAATCAGTTTGCAATGAAATCACCAATACGCTACCCGAAGAGCTGAATGATTTCGAAAAGTTAGCCTCTGGTCCGAAAAAACGTCATGAATGGATAGAGACTGAAGACGATAGTCCGTTCGATAAACTCAATCAACATCTTTACAAATATGCATCGGAGATCGTCGGCGATAAACTCAACCCCACGACTCCCTTGACACAGATCTCAGCCCGATACCCTACCGGCAAGCATCCTGGATCTCAGAATCGCCCATCACCCATTGAAGGAGTCTACCACCACATAGACGCTATCGATAACGAATCCGGGAATCTCCAACCATTCTCTGTCGGTGTCGGCACCTATATCAACGAAGTAGCTCCGAGGAGTGGTGGTTTCTGTGTCTGGCCAGGAAGCCACTGGCATGCCGCAGAGCGTGTCTCCGAGCATGGAATGGTCGCGCTTCAGGATGTCGATCCAATAATCAATTCAACGAACGCTCCGTTCGAGGTAACCGGACAGGCAGGAACAATCTTTCTTTACCACCATCTCCTTGTCCATGGTGGTGGCGTCCACCTTGGCCGTCAACCCCGATTAGCGACGTTCACTCGGTTTCTTAGGGAAGATATTGGCGATACCTTCAAGGATTCAATTAAAGAACCATTTAAATTCTGCGAAGGGCTAAATATGGAAAAATGCCATAGACACTAATATCCAACCTGATAGAGCTGTAGAATATGTTGCCTTCAGTGGATCACCCTACGAGTGGGAAGGGACAGAGGAAGCGGCATCCTACAGGCGTGCAAAGCTTTCTGGATCTCTTTTCGATGGGCCTCCCAGCCACACGGATGGTAGGGAACTTGTCACAAAAAATTGGAACGAAGAATTTTCCAACTGGATATCGAGGAAGTTCGTCGATACGGGACGGTAGACAAACAAAGTCCAGGTATCCAACAAACACGGAAAGTTTTGTGTTTGAATCGACTGTTAATTGTCAATTAAATATAATATAATTCACAGGACAGATGTTTCAATCAGATCCGGCAGACCGTTCCGCAGCATCAGCTGCCCCCAGCAACTGTGAAAGGTTCATTCTCTGTTAATGTAACAAACCGAGGAGCAACTGTGAGGATTCTATGATCCACTCTGGTAAGACCCAAGAATATCGTCAATCGCAGGACGGGTGCCGCTGGGCAAAGACTGTTATATTCTACTACTATAAGGTAGTCGCCCTACTATTGTCCTGCAGTTTGGGCTCCGATGCGTGTGTGGTATCGAGAAGTTTCGGCCGCCGTCGCACGGCACGCGTTGGGCTGGACTACCCAGTGAGTGGGATATCGACGATGCTGATTGTCCACCAGTTCTCGGCGGAGAGATGCGTGCAACCGTCGACCACACAGTGCCAGCCCTTGTCTGGTCCGAGCCACCACGGACCAAACGTGTGCATCCCGTGGTCGCCCAGCCGGCGCCGAACTTGGGGGGGACAGTGGGGTGGCCACCTCCCGACGACATACACGGATGGAGACAGGTTCAGTACCTCACAAAGCATCCTCGGCCAGCTGTTTCTGAAGCCTGAGCTCTGTGTCGGAGCAGTTGCACTTCCTCCTCTCGGTATGGAGTATTGTCAACAAAGACGATGCGGTCTCGTGCGTGTCTATCGATCAGTAAATGAGTAGGACCGGGCAAGCTATCAGATGTCACTTCAATAACGATACCAATTGGATATGGGTTCCCTTCTGTCCCCCACGGTGCCGGTTCCGGTTCGGGTTCTATTGATGGTAATTCTGTCATAGAGCTGCGTCAATTAACCTCTGCGGTGGTTTGAGGGCGTCTATTCGGAGGTTGTTGGTGGTGATTGTGCGGTGTGGTGTCGACATCGGGCGATTCGTCGAAAGACATAGACCCCTTCGCTGAACGTTAATTTACGGTTGTGGTAGTGTTCGCTAACGGTATACATCGCAGCTCCGTCTGGAATGTAGGCCGTTTCTTGAGGCAGCGAAACATCCTCTCGTAGTGGACCAAAGGTGCGAACGAGATCAGCTGCATCCTCGAACGTGAGAAGACGGCCTTCCATTCTCGTCGCTATTGTTTCGCGATGTTCCTCAAGGTACCCTCTGTCGATATCGATACCGCTCTTGTTGTGCCGCTCGATCCAGTCGTCCGGATCGTAGCGTTCGATGGCGAGGCGGCCACACACTCGACGGCGCTCGCAAAGGATGCCCTCATAGCCACCATCTCGTACTCCCTCGGAGTGGACACAGTTCCGTCCCTCCGCACGAATCCGTGAATCGATAGCGTCCGAGCGTCTGAGCCGCCCAGCGTCGGTTAGCTTGACTTGCAGCTGATCATCTGTGGCGAAGACTGGAATCGGGTCAGCTGTCGTCCCATCGGTGAGATCCGGGGAGACATGGGATTCAAGCCATCGACGCCAAAGATCAGCTTTCGAGTGAGTTGCCGTACTGATCTCCTCTTGGGGAGGTATACGACTCGTATCGGGAGCTGTCGGATCAGTTGTAAGCCACTCCGGACCCACTGTTCCGATCTCATGGAGGATTCCGGTTCGGGACAAACTCACGGTTCGTCAACGTCGTTCGATACTCTGAGTGGGCATGGAGGAGTCCGATTACCTTCGCTTCGAGTTCTTGCCGGTAGGTAGCAGTGCCGTAGGGACCCGTCTCATGTGCATTCACATCAAGAATCCAGATATACAATCGATCGTTGGTCATCTCACGAATCGCTGCAAGATGATCGTACTTTGAAAAGGACGGCGACGTGGATACCGCTGGAACCGTGGTGTTCGAGACCAATCACCATACGTGACCGCCCGCAATGCCGACGGCCAGCAGATGGACGCGCCGACGTTTATCCACATGATCGAGCGAGACGATCTCAGCGGTGCCACGCATCCCCACGTGGTGGACGAGCCCAGAATGGACAGCAAAATCAACGATAGCGATCGCTGTTTCGGGATGCTGTTCCACCCGCTTTGTGTACGATTTCCCAATAGTTTCTGCAATAATCCATATAACTCATCTTCCCAGAGAAACCATAGAGGTGAGACACGTGGATGACCCTCAGATGATGAAGTACCAAGGAAGCAGAATAGAGGCTGCTCAAGGAACGCCTCTAACTCGATACCCAGCGAATTTTCGACGATCTCCATGTCCCCTCTGATGTCCTGTCGTGCGATATACGTTCGCTGAATCAGATTTTGGTAGATTTATTGGTTTGGACTTGGCAGTAGCTTTACTCTATTTATTACAAAACACCCCTGTCGGCAACCTAATCACCGTAGGGAGTATACGAACCAGAGCGTCTCATCGAGAGTCCCCAGAAAACGAAGACAAGCCCATTAAGAGCGAAAAAGCCAATCAGAAAGAACGAACTACTGAATAGAGCGATCCCGAGACAGAAGATGCCCCACACGGCGAGAAACAGTCCCCACCTATGAGGACCTTGACTCCATTTCATAGCGGGCTTTCACTGGATAGCATTATAGATGTTTGCTACGAGTCGCTCCTCGTGTAGTAGCTCCCTCAGAGAGACCGTCTGGCAAGAGTGCTCGTTTCTGACTGACGGCAATTTCACTCGAAATCAGATGTGTCCCGCGCCGATCACGCCGGAGCGCTACCCTGTAACGAAGGGAGAGCTGCTGACAGGATAAGAGAACCGCGAGTACTCACAGCCGAGTAGGTCTGGCTCAGAAAGGTGGGTTTCTGAGACACCCCTAAGGATGCGTCCCGATCGGCACGGAGCACAGGTGGTTCGAGGTGTTCGGAGCCTTAGTCAACAAAGTGCCCTCGATCGTCCACCGATTGTGACTAAGGCCCCGACTACTCGCTCCTTCTGCATCGTCGACAGCGCTGAACATCTCGTTCAGCAGCCTAACTTCGGAGTGTAAACGCGAATAGTGCCACAGCAACTTCTGTTCTCGTTTCTATCGTGGAGATAAAGTAGATAAGATGTACGCATCAGCAATGGCATTGGTACACGAGTAGTCTCCGGTGTCAGTCGTCCATATTGGTGATAGTTAGAGAGAGCTGTCGCTCCATCCATCGCTTTCAACGGGGAGAGTGGCCTCCTAGCCAGGGCCAAGTTGCAGATGAATCGCAATCCAATCAGCGAGTTCCCCCGCAGTGAGTACTGGCGGAGCGGTCGTCAGCTCCTGTGAGACGGTGGCTTTGAGGAGGACATCCGTGAGCCGCCAGACGTTGTACATCAGGATACCGAACACGAAATAGTAGAAGCGGAGCGTATGATCCGTTGAGCACGTTCGTGCGAGGAACTCCTGTTTGATTGAGCGGTACTCGGCTTCGATCCACCATCGGTAGGCGTAGTGGGTGACCCATGCCGCTGCGTTCTCGGGACTGATCCGTTTGTTCGTGATGAACACCTGTGTGTCGTCGTTTTCATTCGGGACGAACAGCACTCGACAGTCGTGGTTTCCATACCTGGCTCTGACGGTCGCCTGTTCGACGGCCACATCTTGGCCTTCTTCCTCCATCCCTTCGATATACGTCGTTTCGGGATTCCGTTCGACCTTTGGAAGGAGATAGGTGACACCAAGATTGTCCAGGGTTTGGTAGACCTGGAACGACTCAAATCCTCGGTCTGCAAGGACGAGATCGATCGAGACGAATTCTTGGGCTCGTCGCACGAGCCGTCGGACTGTTCGATGGTACTGGTGTGGAACATTCTCGTCCCATGCAGAGCTCTCGATGACCGGTTCGACAGCGAGAACGATCGGCAGGCTCTTCCCAACGAGCGACAGCGTCGCGAATTTGTAGGCTCTCTCCCCCGATTCATCGGTCCCGCTGACCTCACTGGGTAGATCATCCTCGGCATGGTAGGGCCAGGTCGTAATGTCGATGGCGACAGTGACCGGTGGTTGGAGGATCTGGAGATGATCTACCGCCTCCAGGAGATTGTCGATCGCCCGATCGAAGCCTGCTTGAATCGTCTCGGGCGTGTATTGCTTGACTGTCCGGAGGTGGGTATCACCGTGAGGCGTGTAGTCCTCGCCGAAAAACGTCTCCATGCGCGATTGGCCCTGCGGTGTGCCACAGCCACCCAGCGCCATCAGTGCTTGGAGTTCATTGAATCGACTGTCGGGATATGTCGCGTTCTCCGCGCGGCCGGTATCGAATGCTCTGAAGATCGTGTTCCGAGCGTGCCGGACGTGTCTCCGAATCTGCTCATCGGAGAACTCGCCAACGTGTCGCTCCTGATCGTCGACGTGGCTGGAGATCAAGGGTGGTCTCATGCAACGAGCTCGCTCAGCGAAAGGAGCGCCCGCTTTGCGTCAGCGGAGAGGTTGTGATCCCAGATCTTCGTGAGTGTTTGGCGGGTTGGGGCCGTATTATATGGTCCAAATTTTGTCGGAGTAAACCCAAGGCGGACTGCTCGATCATCGGTAGAGAGAAACTCGTAGAGCTCGTTCCATGAAAGCCCAGCGAGGTCGCGATAGAGTAACGCGCGAACGGTTGGCGCAGCAGTATACGTGAATAAGTGTCGTAGCATCGGTCAACGAACTCGACGAGCGTTAGCGTTGGGCCTTTGAGCCGTCGCATACCTCATCACGGACTCGTTCAGGCGACTGTCACCTTTACTCATC
>JAKCFJ010000005.1 GCA_025041175.1 Halobacteriales archaeon YIM A00010 | reverse complement strand
CTTCTGGAAGACCGACCGCCACGCTTGCCCTGAATTGGAGATCTCTTCGCCACCGGGAAGATAACGCTGGAGTCGGTCGAGAACCGTCGCGACGGTCACGAAGCCACCGGGATCACCTGCTCGAATGGATTCATCGTAGACGGCCTTAAGCGCCTGATTCCGACAGTACTCAGAGCTCATGTCGAGTTCATCCACTGGCTCATTGAGCGCCTCGGTGAGATTTCCGAAGTGGAGGTTCTGCTGGATCTCCACGTCGGTCAGTGGCTCGGTCCCATACCGTTCCAAACTCTGCTGGATCACCTCATCAACCGCTTCGTCGTCACGGAGCGGCGGGTATGGAGGGAACGTCTTGAGCTTCAGCGGATCGGAATACCCGCCGTCGGTCGGCACCTTCGTCCAAATGTAATAGTTCTCCGTATTGATCAGATCCTCAACCTCATACCCACGGAATCGCTTCATCAACGGGCGCGCGTCGTCGTCTTCCATGACTCGGAAGGCCAACAGGTTGCTGCAATTGTTCAATACATCTTTCAGCACCCCGGCTTTCTTCAGTTGAGACGGGAACTGACAGGCGAGCGTTAAACCAAATTTCATAGAGCGTGCTCGGGCCAGCATATCACCGAGCTGGAGGTTGTCGTTCAACACCGTGTCAGCTTCGTCAATGAACCCGAAAAACGGCTCTCGCTCGTCGTCGAACGAACTCGTCTGGATCGCCGTCCAGACCGGGCGAAGCGAGCCGAGAGCGATCATCTGTTTGGCGTCATCGCTCGCTAGGGGCGTACGCACGATCACGATCTTGTTCTCCGCTGGAACGTCATCGAACTCGATCGATGATTCCCGCGCCGCAATAATCCGCCGCATAACCCCGTTTTCGACCCAGGACTTCACACGGGTCAACACCGGACGGATCTCGTCATCGTTCATCTCCGCGATCTGGTGGAGGAACTCTTTGAGGAATGGATCATCTACCTCCGCAGCAAACTGCTCGCGGCGTTCCTGTAACAGCAGGATGAAATAGAAATCGATGATAGAGTGCTTCTGTTGGGGATCATCGACAGCGTGGTTGTGTTTCATCATCGCCCGAGACATCGACTCAACGATCGCGTTCATGCGCGGCCCCCAGTAGTCATCGTTGTCGAAGATCGCCTTCACGACTTGCAGGCGGTCCTCAATCACCCGATCCAGTTCGTCCTCGGAGTCACAGTCCGGTACGTCGAGAAAATTAATAGACACATTGCGGTCGAACTCCGTGTCACCCGGTTCGATCCAGACCACATCATCGAGACGATGCTCAGGGAGCCGTTTGAGCAGCTCGCGTGAATCCTCAGCCTTGGGATCGAAGTAGATGAATCCCCAGCCAGCGTTGGCGAACTGGACCATCTCGGTGATCATTTCGTTGGTCTTCCCGGTCCCAGACGCGCCAACGATCAGCTGGTGTTGAAAGAGATCCTCGAAGGGAATACCAGTCGTCGTCAACCCTTGACGAGCACCGATGTCATAGCCGGTCCAGATCGATGAGGTGGGGTCCTCGTATCCGTCCTCTAGGTAGCGACGAATCCGGGGGCCAGCGAACGTGTCGAACTCTCGTTCGGGGTCGTCACTAGGTACCTTCACGCCGATTTCAATACCGTGCTCCCGAACGACATCGACAGGCTCGATCTGATAGGGATCTCCTGCCAGCGACTGATCGTCGGGGATCTCACTCAGATCGGAATTTGACTCGGCGTCTGTAGACTGTGTATCGCCTCTGTTACGAAAACGGTCGAATACCATGGTAAAATGATCCCGTGTAGGGGGTTATTGATCCGGTTGCTCAGCTCCTGTTGGCACCCGAGTACCTCGTTGGGTATTCTTCCAATCGATGTTTGGTGTCTCGATCTCCTCGTTCGGGATATGGGCAGCACCCGCAAGCTCGTCAATCGTCAGGATTATTTCCTCATCCTCCCACTTCCGCTGCTGGCAGTCGATCAGCACATCCTGCACACGGGAAGGCGGAGTGGGTAATGCCTCGAATCCCTGCTCAGTTCGAGAATTATAATACCTCGTAAACATTCCAGAAACGCCCTCACACCGTGCCTCAGCCTCGTCAGGATCGGGGGAGATTGCGATGACTCTGATATTGGTATTGAAGGCATATTTACCTCTCTGTTGCTCAATGATTTTTGCGGCTTCCTTATCTTTGGCACTTGCGTCTCGAACCCGAGAGTCGTTCCACCCGACCACTTGGCCTTGTTTCAATGATTCGGCTACATCATCAACGCTGACACCACGGCGCAGGAGACCGCCCCCGTCGTTGTTCGCCCAGTCGGTCGGCTCAGGTCGGAAGACGACTTGGACCACTACGCGACTGTCCTCGGTCGAAAGCATCTCACTCGTGATCTCGGAGTAGGGATCGTGCTCGAAACCCTCCGCCCGGAAGTGACGAATCGGATAGAAGTGGTGTTTTTCGAGTCTCAAATCGGCCGTAGCGACATGATCATCGGGTGTCACCGATGGAAATCCGTGACCGTCTCCGACGATAACAATATCTGAATTGCTATAGGTACTCTCGACACGTGTGGTGTACTTTTCTGCCGCTTCAGGGGTAGCAGCATGGAGAAGAAATTTGACCTTCCCCTCGTCGAACCACAGTTCGAAGGAGTGGTGGTCACTGATATTCCGTCGACGGAGCCATCCCTCCGTCTGTACATCATGGATCGCCCGTAACAGTCGGGCAGCTCCGGTAATCCCTTCGTTCTCTTTGTACGGGATGATCCGTAATAGTGTACCTGGCACCTCATCGACGGATTGAGTGATGGACTCGCGGAGCTGTGTCGCCTCGTAACTGCGACTTCGATTCCGAAACAGCCCCATCACCAATCACCCCCGTCAGTGGCGGTCTCTCGGGATAGCAGTACAACAGTGGGCTGTTCGTCGATCGTGATATCGTCGGTCATTGTTGGGTGAGCGTCAGTCCCCTTCGAACGCGGGATATTGTTCATATCTGTGTTTATTAGCGATCGTTATATTATCTTTTACCGCCTATTCCGCTCAAGGTACTCTTCGAAGTGACCGTGTTCATCGGGTTCATAGGTAGTGATGAGTTCTTCGACGGGAGAGAGCTTAACGTGCGAGCGCACCCAGCCCTCGACTTCATTGAAGTCGATCAGACAATTTGCATAGCCTTGTCCCTTGTTGCCTCTCGTTGCTTTTTTCGTGATATATTCGATCTGACGATCATTCAGGTCGAATTTGTCAATGGCTGCTGACGGTATCTCCTTCGAGGAAAATAACTTCACAGTATTTGTTTGTTGACGGATTACGTCTTTGTAGCTCTCTTTCTCATCATCATCATCTTTGACGAAATCTTCGAGTTCCTGCGTCAAAAACCACAAGCCAGCGTTGTTGTGTCGCCAGTGCCGCGATGCCTGGCTGAGCCACTGTAGCATGTCTTTCGATTCGAGGAGATAGTGCGCCTCATCGATGACGAACATAGTCTGTTCCGCCCGTTTCACGGTCTCGTAGACCTGCCCAAGCGCCATGTTCAACATCGTTGAGGCGTCAGCTGCTGATCCCTGTCCCTCCAACTGTTGGAGATCGAGATAGGTGACACCGCCTGGATCGATCGTCACCTCGCTTTGCCCTGTCAAGAATCCGTACTCGCCGTCCTCGGAGAAGCCGCTCATCCGCCGCAAGAGCGCACCAGCATTGTTCTCGATCTCACGCGCCGCTAGTTCCGATCGCGCAAAGTCGGTTGGATTCTCACCGATCTCGCGGACTTTACGGCGGATATCAGCCACTGTAGGTGAATTCTCGGGTGTGTGTGTCAACGGGTCGTTAGGATCAATGCCAGCGTCGGCCATCGCTCCGCGAATGCCGTCTTTGAGCAACGGACGGAACTGATCACGTCGTTTCGGCGTGACCGCAACGATCGGCAAGAGCAAGCCAAGAACCTGGGTGTATTTCATTTCGAACGGATCCAATCCGGTCGTCTTCAGGGCTTCTTGGGAGGTGGGGATCATCCGGCAGGGATTGATCGTGGTGTCACCGTCAAGCGTGATTTGCGTCCCATTCAAGATTTCTGTAGGGGCAACAAAATCTGTCTGCGTATCGGTATAGATCAGCGTGCGCTCGTCGGGAGCGCGGAGATACCATCGTATTGAAGTTGAGAGGGCGTCACTCGTCTTTCCGCTTCCAGAGGTTCCCGTCGTAAGGACATGACCCGGCCCCGGATCAAATGGATCGTTCCGGATGACGCTACCGTTTGTAACGCTTCGTCCGTGTTCGATCCCCGAATCTTGTCGAATATATGTGGTCGCAGCCGGGAAGACAGCTGCAATCGTCCCACTCGCTGTGGTGCGATAGCGTGATCGAAATGACGATGCCGCGTAGGCATCCTGGCCATTCGGGGAACACGCTTCGAATAGTTCACCCTGGCGTTGAGCATCTGCGATCGGTGTTAACCTGGCAGGAGAGCGTTCGAGGACATCTGTCACTGTCTTACACGCATCCGTCAGAGCATGCTGTTTGGCGACATCAAGTGAGAGCTGGGAGTCCTCAACGAGTCCTTCATCGATCAGCGCCTGCACATCGTCAAGCGCACGTCGTGTTCCAACTCGGACCGTAACGTATCCCGACAACCCCCACGGCTTGACATCCGTCTGGTGCAACAATTTCAACAGCTTCACGTGGGCGTCTAGGTCATCCTCAATCAGGATCGACTCGACATCATCAGCCTCCTCACGACGATCAAGAACATCGGCGTCGATCTCACCGACGGTATTTTTTACTTCAGCCAGGGTTTGCTCTTTGTCTTTCGCGCGTACTCGAAGATGCACATCAACATCCACGCCTCGAAGGGTGTACAGTCCCTCAAGGAATTGCTCTCGCGGCTCGCTCGGCCAATCAGCGATCCAGTAGGTCCGGCAGTATTGGTCGCCCGTGACCACATAGCCACCATCAGTTCCGTCTTGGTCATCATACATCGAGGGAGCAAGGGCATCCTGGATTGGATCAGAGTGCTCAACAGTATCCTCTGAGATCGATGTAGTGTCGTCGGTCCCTGGAGCAAACAACCCCTCTCGAATCCGGGCAAGGAATGAGGCACCCGCTGCCTCCTCATCAGCCAACGTGTCCTCCGGGTCGTCATGCGCCTCCGTCGTCCCTGCGACAGTCTGGGAGATAGACTCTGTGCCGCCATCTGCGGCCGCTGACACACGAGTTACATCAGCGACGGCCGTCTGATCGACTGACTTATCCGCCTCAACGGCCTCTGGTCGCGGGACATCTTCGGAGGTCGGGTACGGCCAGACGGACACATTGACCTCCTCTGTGACCTGGTTAGCGTCGAACGAATGGTCCGTTCCAGCCCAATACCGAGCGAGCAACAGCGCATGTTCGGCTGGTCCAATCGTCTCGGCGTTAACCCCCTCAATCGTCTGAAACGCTCCTTTCAGCCCATCTAAACGTTGTTTAGCCTCTGACCGCATCCGTCGACGACGGGCTTGCCAATGTTTGTTGTCGACGGTGTCGTAGTCTCCCCCGAGCGCAACGCGGATCTCCTCTATCCGCGATCGATCACTCGACACGGCCAGATCCGGTAGATCAACATCAGCTGCGGACACGGACACGACAAGATAATGCTGCCACTCTCGAGACTCCCATATCTCTTCCTGTTGTTCCTCCCAGTCGACGATATCAGAGAGCAACGTTCGCACGCTCGTCCACTCACTCCCGGTGAACCGATCCGAAAGCCACTGCTCACGATAGTCGTCAGTAATCTCGCTCGCATTGAACGGAACAGCCGTCGAGAAGATGCTAAAATCGGCGTGGGGCGCATCGTCATTGAGAGCTGATCGAAGCTCACCGATCATGATGCGGCTCTCGTTGTTGTCCTGGAGGTCCGTGTTCCGGCCGTGGAGTCGGGCAAGCACTACAACACGTCCGTCCTCCGTCTCGGCACTCCCATCAGAGTGAATCCGTTTCACTCCATGCACCGCTGTCGCTTCTTCGTGTGACTTCGGGTGGGATCGTTGCTTGATGAGATGGTTAATAGCTCCACGAACTCGATCGGCTCCCGTTGTGTGATCATGGGCTGTGGCCGATACCCAATAGCCAGCCACGGCGAGAACGCTCCCGACACCGGCTAGCACACTAGCCAGCACGAACGACCCACTGAGCGAAAGCACGCCACCAGCAGTGAGGAGCAGGCACACGCCGGGACCAGCGTGCAAGAGATCTTCACCGCTATAGCCGTTAATGCGCAACCCAGCGTTTACTTTCGGGGGAATAAGCTGGGATGGATCCTTGTCAACTGAGCCGTCGTCGGTGTTTGTTGTCATACTGATTACTCACCATCGTTATTTCGCACATGCTCTTTGTACCGCCGTCTGCGCTCTCTCGCCTCTCGGCGGCGCTGATGGGAACCCGACCCGAAGATAGTCGTCCGATTGGAGCCGCCCGGAGACGATCGGTTCTCGTAACCGTCAGTCGATCTATCTCTCGATTGACTAGAACTGCCACTTCCACCACTATTCCCAGCCGTTGATGTCTCGGTCGACGTCGACGTGGTCCGCCAGTTACGGTATCGGTCGCCTACTTGGCCAACCCGCTCATTCGCTCGGGCTTTTGCCGACTCGCCAGCCCGACCAGCTGCCCGCGCTCCAGCAGACATCCCGAGCGACACGGATGCTGCATCATTAGCGTGTTCAAGCATTTTCCACGGGAAATAAATCAACATGACGAAGACGCCTGCACCGAGCGACAGGACATAAACCACCGAACTCGGTGAGATCCCTTGCCAATCGAGGGTGAAGAGCAAACGCGCAATGAGTGCCTGGCCGATCTTCGTTGCGATCACCACACCGAAGAGAAACACAAGCGTCTCACCGAGTGAACGGGCCAGACCGAACCGAGTCGATCGCAATGCCCAAGCGATTGGCCATAATCCGAATCCTAGATAAATTAGAAATCGCTCAAGTATCAGCACAAACAGTCCAATACCAAGGACGCTAGCCTTCAGGATACCAACAATTAATAGTACTACTAATCCAGAACCAACCTTAGCAAAATTCGCCCACTCCGCGAACACCTCTGATGAGTCAGGAACCAAGACACCGACGATCGCATCAGCTAAATGCAGCGCAAATGGCAAAAGCGTCCAGGTGCCGAGAATCATGATAAGGGCGATCAGCCACCGCTTCCACGCTTCTTTTCTCATATAAGTACGCTCGTGGAAAAATGATAGCGCACCACTCACCAGGAGAATAGCTGTCGCAATCGCCGTCGTCCACGCGGTATAGTCCATCATTCCGGGCCAGAGACCATTCTCGGGCGACATCCATGTCTTCGGCTCCTCTGGGTCTCCAGGTGCAGGAATGCCATAGACCATCTCATTCATCGTGTCAACGATCCATCCCGGAGCCTCTTGGAGCGCCTCAAGCAGCTCTTTTAGGTTTTCCACCGGATCGAAGGATGGCACGTCAATCAGCCCACCACCACCATCGTTACCAGCGTCATCGCCGCTCTCCGTCGCTGTCGAATCAGGCTCTTGCGGGACCGTCTGAGCTGCACCACCACCTGCGACCATTAACAGCAAGACAACCACAAGAACAACGTTCACTGAGCGTACAGACATCATATCCCTTCCATCATACACCGCCAAGACTGATGCAGTCGAACAGGGACAATCCCAACGCGCTGAATATCTGCGGAGCCACACTAAGGACAAGCGCGCCTGCTAGGGCCATCAGTCCTCCTTTCGCTTCTTCCCGACCATTTTGTTTCTTTTGTGGCCGTGGATCGCTCATTTTTCGTATTCCATTCGCCACACGCCAGACGAATGTGAGGAGAAGCGCAATCGTGATCAGAGTGAAAAGCCCAGATAGCAGGGTACCCAACTCGGAGCCACACACGACAGTGTAGCCGATCCCGCCATCGTCTTCCCCTTGGGCAGCAACAGGAACTGCAAGTGCTACCAACCCGATAACAAGCATGGCCAGTCTTTTCGCCAGACTTAGCTTATCTCCCATCATTATACAACCAAATCGTAGTGGATGGGCAATATAGTTTACGACCCTGTATAAGATCGCGAAGGCAGTTTTATAGCATATTGTGTAGAGGGGTTTATAGAGGCCTCAATTAAGAACCTTAAACGAAACCATGACCATATACTTACTCAGACATACACATGCTTATTAAAAACAGACCCAACAACATAGTATGGTAGATCTAAAGCCAGCCGACGAGTTCATTCTTGATGAACTGGGAAAAGGGCGTTGCACCCAGGCGTACCTCGTTGATGAATCGAAATGGTCACGACAGCATATCCATAAACGGTTGCAAATATTGGGGGTGGCGGGCTATATCACTAACATCCACTCACCATCGGCGCTATACGAGCTAGTGGAGGAACCTCGTGAGAACGATGACTAGGGGGCAAAAGCAGCGGTACGTATGCAGCGAGTGCAAAGGCGAGGTTGCCCAAGATGCACAACGATGTCCACACTGCGGACACAAGCTAGAACGACAGTCACTCGCTCAGAAGGGATTGCTTGCGTTCTGCGGGATTGGAACGATCGGTACCATCGGTCTCTTCGTAGTTTCGTGGCTCCTTCAGGATATGGGCCTCGCAAAGATCAGCTTCTCGCTCTTCTTCATCACGGTTGGGATTACGGTCGCTGGCTACGCTCTTTACATGGCCGGGTCGCTTATCGGGAGAACGCTACGCACTATCGTTGAATATACGCTCGCCGTTTGGCAAGCCACTGTTCGTTTCGTCCGATGGATCCGACCGTGAGATTACTGAATATGACGGAATAGCAGGGCGACAGCCAGTCCCGTTACTGCAACACTACCAACGAAACCGAGAATCGCCATATTGATCGCATCACTATCAGAGGGCGACTCAGTATCAGTAACCGGAACTGGTGACGGAGGTGTAGCAGAGGATGTTGGGGGCGGTGTGGGTGTCGATCGCTGTGTCTCCGTCGGAGACTCGTCCGACGACTGTGTTTGAGTGAGTGACGGAGACTGACTGAGATCGGCTGGGGAAACCTCAGTTCCATTCTGCATGATTCGGAGATTCGACTCGTCACCTTGGAAATCAGTGATTTCTCCGGTGTACTGGATTGTATCTTTGGAATCAGTCGTGTTATCCCACGCAATACCTCCAACTAAACCGGTCATGCTCTGATCCTGTGCAGAATCGACTGGTTCGGTAGTATTAGCGGTTAGAGTCCCCGAGACGGAAATAGTATAACTCGCTGGTTCGCCCGTCGACATGATGACGAGAGTCTTGTTCTGCGTGTTATTGGTTGAGATCTGGGTTGGAGTTTGGGTCGGGGTCTGGGTACCTGTTAGATAGATCCGATCACCTGGGGGAGTTTCTGTCTCATTCGAAGATGAGGTATTATCCGTTTGAGCAGCAACAGGCCCGCATACCGAAAGCACAAGGAGAACGAGGGTGAGCATTGCAAGCGTTCGTGCTGTCGTCATTGGGAACCTCCTAGTCCCGTTTGTGTCTGGTTCTGGGGCTGTGCAGACACGTTTGATGCGTTTTGGGAGTCCTGTGTGGCTGACTGAGCTTGTTCTTGAAGCCACTGCTGGCCCTGCTCAACAGCCTGCTCTCCGTAGGAATTATCTTGCATCTGAAAATCAGCATCAGGCAAAGCGAACACGGCTCTATCCGATGTGGCACACCAGTTGTTAGCGAAACGTGCGAACTGCTTCGGATATCCCTGGATCGAGAATGCAGCGTGGTCAGTGAGCGTGAACACGTTGTGGTGAATATTCACAAATTTCCCCCCTCGCATACCCTTGCTTTCCGATACATGATCTAGATTCTCTCCAAGATGGTGCATGTCGAACGCGTGGAGGATTGCATTGGGACCAACAAGGTTGTACCGGGCCTCGTATCCGTTCGTCCAATAGCCGAAGCCAGCGATCGAATGACGATTATGATCGAACGTATTCCACTCGATCAGATGCACCCCGTTGTACAGCTCTACTGGGTACCCGAGATGGTTCATCTGGTTATGGTGCATCGAGTTGTGGTGAACCCAGCCCTGGGTTGCCGTCGAATTAGAGCCTAACAACACTCCTGCGAAGGTCCATCCATAGACCTCACAGTGATCGACGATTGCCCGTTGCCCGCGCAGTTTGATCCCGACTGATGAATATGAATCGAGATCGGCCAGTGGCACATCGAAATAGTCGTTTCGAGGGCCTTGTAACTGAATCCCGGTTACCCGACAGCTGCCATCGTCGGCAATGAGAAGGCCGTGATCATACTCATCGGTTTTGATGACACCCCCAGCCCCATCATCGAGCCCGCGATTGCTGGCGATCGTCACGTTCGGCGCGACGGGGATACTGGGACTACCGGTCAGATCGATCTCAACATTGCCCGGCAGCCATACCGTCGCTTCCGGCGTCATCACGGCCTCCACGAGCTGGCTTCGATCGCTGACGACATGCGTTGCTTGGTCTTTCGTAATTCGTTGTTGTTGGGACGCAAACGGCATTCGCGCCTGCTTGAGTCCGTCATGGACCTGTTGCTGATGGCCACCGCCCAAGAATCCGATGCACCCGCTCATCCCCATACTGGTGGCGACCGCTCCGGCTGCGACACCTCGGAGGAACGTCCGGCGGGAGGGCGATGACGACTGTGACTCAGTGGTCATGGGAGATATTCTCATCAGGAGTTACGTACATCTAGTTTTTACGACCCCATTCATAGACGGAACGAATGCTCAATCATAATTGTTGTTACTACGGCCCGAAGATTGCATTCAGAACCCGGCACGTCGAACCGTCTCGATCTTCTTCTGGAACTTCATCAATGATGATTCTCCGACCGATACGTTTCTGCGTCTGTAGTTTGCTAGAATTCATTGGCGTTCAACACTCAGTGGCTGCGAGCTGCAAGTCGAGAACGCCACCCGTTCGGGGTGCCTCAACACCTCGGACACCTTACGTGCCCATAGTGGCGCTCTCTTATGTCTTATCGGGTACACTGACAATAAAACCATCGACGGAGAGCAAGCATCGTATTGGATCTCTCGCGATACCAGGGTTATTCGAGTGTTATCGGTGAATCCGGCGACTGGTCGATCAGTTCCTCAATGGACTCACGTAGTTCTGCGGGTGGCTCACTCTCAAGAAGGTCACGCACACGCGCCCATCGTGAAAGGCCGTAGTCGTTCGGCGCTGCCTCTCTCAGCTGCTGATTGACTTCCATCGGACGAGAACCCTCTGCTGGCGAGGAAAAGAAAAGGACCTCCACATCGTCCACATCTGGCGCTTCGACACTCACGACGTTGTTCGTGATCGTCACCGAGAGCCGAACGAGAACCTCCATGTACCCAAACGTTTCAGGCTCGATCGTTCGAACGTCGCAGTCGGAACACCGCACGGTATCCAACTGCCAGCGCTCATCTGGCTGGTAGCCAACGAGAGTCGGATCGAAAATCGTGATTGCCTCGAACAGTACCGGACTATCGATCTCGACCGATGTCGGAGTAGTGTGATAGTCACAAAGCAACTCCGCTTTGCCGAGCGCTGTCGCGTGGAGATCGCGCTGAATTCCCTCTAAGACGGGATTACTCATGGTCTTATAGAGCAATAACACTCGGATGAAATATCTGTTTTCCCAAATATTCTATATATCAACGGTGATTACTCCGACCAAAACACTCTATAAACATAGAATATTCTTCGACAGAAGATCACTAGCACAAAAGATATGCTCTCGGAGACAAATGAATCATGTGGCGGGAGCGAACAGGACAAGATTGGAGGGCCGTCCCGCCATTTTCACCTGTTAAGCATCATCAACCACTCGCTTCTTGGGTTGGCAGTTGGCCCTGCGTCGTTGCTGGTTCCGTGCCGAAGCGACAGGTGAGTTCGTACGGTCCATCGATCCACTTGCCTGGGCCGCACAGACTGCCGCCCCCCTCCTGGCCAAAGAGCCAGTCGATCGTGTTGATCCACGGCCGGAGCCACGGCCACCGCTCCACAGCTGGCCGGAGATCCGGTGGCCACCCCATGAGTCCCTCATCTATCGCCGGGGCTGCATCGGCCGCATCGCCCAGCCCCCGAGCCTCGAGGAGATGGTAAACCACGTACCGAACCATCGAGTGTCCGTCCTCACCCTCACCGTCAGGAAGATACAGCGGTCGAGGCGCATCTTGCTCGTAGCGGTCCTCGGGGAAGGGCAGCCGTAGCCGGTAAAGTGTAGCTTTTCCTGCTCCTTGCTCGGTGATCTCCAACAAGCCCAGCGCTGCGAGATCGTCACGATGATTCCGAATCGATTGAGTCGTAATCCCTGCTCGATCAGCTATCTCGCTGGTTGACAACGGTTCGGTCGCGGTCAAGAGTGTATGGACGAACTTCGACCGAGCTGAATTCCGGTAGGTGCCGTCCTCATCACGGTTGAGTGTGGGCAGGATCTGGTCTGGATCGAGCGTTGAGAGCGCATAGCGGACCTCATCAAGTGTGATATCTCGCTCAAACTCACGAGCGGCCGCTAGCCCAGATAATGCCTCAGCAGTGCTGTAGACACTGCCTGTGAGGGCAGACAGCAACGCTGTCGCTGATCGCGTCGGTTTGAGGAGCTTCATCCAACACAGCCGCTCGACCGCTTCCTCGATGCTCTCCTGGCGGGTCGCTTGGCTGACCGTCAGCTCCGAATAGAACGCCGCGAAGTTCCCACCATCCTCCTGTATCTCCAAGTCAGCGAATCGTTCGAGATGTGCAAGATCAGCCGCTAAGCGATCGATTCCGGGACCACGGAGAACCCACGACCCAATAATGTCACCACTCGGATCGATGTCGTCGACATTCGGCGCACCGAGCGACCCGTTTCGTTTGTCCTCGCGGTCCTCGTAGAGGGTTCGATACATCGGGTAATGGCCGTACTGGGACGTGATAGCGATCTGCGTAGCGAGGGTTTTGAGATGGATCGGGTGATCCTCGTGGAAGTGACGTGAGTACTCGGGGAATGTCAGCTCACGAGTGACGTCCCATCCAAGCAATTCGTAGATGTGGGTGATCGTCCCGGCAAGCCCGTGTCCTCGACGGCACACCGATCGAGCAAGATCGGCGTCGAAGTCGTCGTCACTCCCGATCTTCTCGACATCTTCCAACAGATCCGCCAACGCCGAGACGAGTTGGTCCGGATAGTCCTCGCCGGATGCGGCCCGATCGGGGAGCCACCCAAGTTGGCGAGCACCACGCAGAACGGTCGGATTCACGGCGTCCTCCAAGAGCGTTCCAAGATCCTCACCATCAGCACCATTCAGTCGCTCAGCCGTTAACAACGTGTTCTGAAGCCGAGGATCAAGTAAGGCAGCGCACAACCGGGTCACTGTACGAGCAGCACACGGCGATGGTTGGAGAGACACCACGATCTCTTTTTCCTCCTCATTGAAGCCAACATGGTAGTTGCCACAGTGATCGCGGTGCGGTGCGGGTTCATCAGCGAGTGCAACGTCGATATCGCCGGATACAGCACTCGACACGGCGGTTTGCTGAGCGGTCGATAACCACTCGCCGGAGGCAACGATGTCGTCCTCGACGGGAGCAACGTCGACCGTCGATCCGGCGGCTGGTGTGGTCTCTTCCTCATCCCCCCCTCCCGTGCTTGCGCTGGCATACACGGTTCTATGGGAGGAATTTGGGGGGTTAGTTAGATCGTCCGAACCGGCATCCTCAGCGTCCGAATCCGCCGTATCACCGTCTGCAAACCCATCGAGCACCGACTGCACGTGTTGTGCCTCTTTCTCGCGGTCGTGGAACTTAAGGAACGCCGTGCCAGCTGGGAGTAACTGGATGTGATTTGTTGTATTGAATTTATCTTTTGAAATCAACCGGTGCTCGATGAGGGTTCGAACGCGTTTCCCCACCGCTGCTTCGGTCACCTCAAACGCGTCATCAGCCCTAAGTGCGCTGTATTCCAGCCGTTCGTTGCCTTCTTCTGCGAGTCGTTCCAGCACCGACAGCGTGGGGTGATCCAGCCCGAGGTCTTCGAGCGCGTCAGCAGCAACTGACTGGATCGAATGTGAGGGCTGATCTGCCGTGAAATGGTATGCTTGTGGGGCCTCAGTTACAGCGCTGCTCGGGAGATCAGCCTCGTGGAACTGGAGCAACTTCTTCGGAGCGATCGACCCATGACATACGATCTGAACGTCGGTCCCTTTGCTCACCTCCTGGAGGAAATCGAGCAGCCGCACGCGCTGAATGCGCTTGTACTCATCAAAGAAGTCGTGGGTAAGGTGGATGGCGATCGATGGTGTCACCTCGCTCCCGGCGAGCAACGCGATCGGCCCGTTGATGATGTCCGACCGATCCGACTGCCCAAGCACCGTGCTCCCTCCCAGTTGGCGGGTCAACTGAATGACATCGTACCAGCGATCCATCGACGGCTGCTGAAGCGTGTCGATCACATAGCTAGCGTACCCAGCGGTTTCCCCGCCTAGCGCCATTACGCCCCAGTTGTCCGTGAGTGTCGCCCACGCTGAGCGGTAGTCAGCACCACTCAGGGTGTCTAGCGCATCACGAAACCGGGTGTGCATGGCCGAATCCTGCCACAACTGCTGCCACACATCTGTCGGTGCGATCGGGGGATCGCGCATCCGCACGTCGACGTGCTCGAGCAGCGTTTCGGGGGTGGTCAGTGAAAGATTCGCGGGCTCTGATCGTTCGCTGAACGGCGTTGGAGCGGCATCCGACCGCTCCTCGGTCGACGGCCCACCGATGGCAACGAGCTGTTCTAGCTCTCTCTCTCGCCGGTCAAGATAGATCTCGGCGGCATTCTCGAACTTCTCGTCTCGGTCGAGAACCTTCGCGGCAGCGGGCGCATACGTCTCCCGTTGGATTCGATTACTCCGTTCGATCGCTTGCTCGACGTCGGCCTCTAACACCTCGTCATGGCGCGAGAGATAGTCGGTGGCTTGCTCCTCAAGCACCGCGTAGTCGTCTTCACGATCGTACTCCTCGTGATGTCCCGCTCGTTGAGCAGCTACGCGTGCCCGGAGTTCGCAGATGGTGTCCCGGTCATCGGCCTGCGCGAGCGCGCGGAGCTGTTTGGTCTTCTGCGTCGAGCCACACTGGGGGCAGTCTGTCGTCTCGTGCTCGTGCCGATCCTCGAGGATCCACAAGCCCTGGCAGTCCGGACACCCGACGACCGCAAAGCGGGGAAAATCGCTCATGCGCTTCCCCCTCCGATCGGGTCTCTGAACTCACCGCAGTGCGAGCACCAGTGAGCAATCTCATCCTCGATCTCGGGGTAGGATGGGTGGTTCCCTGTCAACCCGCGCATCAGCGCACCCCCATCCCGATGGACAGAATTGTGGATGAACCCCCGTGACAGAGAGTGCTACCCTCCCCGCCAACGCAAGCGATGGTTCTTTGGTGTTCACCGCCCGATACTCCAGTTGTCGTCTGTGTCGTCTTTGATCCGGCTGACATGGTTGCGACGACAGGAGGCGACAACCACCGAGAACGAGACGGAAACGATCACAACCCAAACCAAAGAACTTTGGGGTGTGGTCCCGTCCATCTAGACGTGCGCTGGTGGAACAGCGCCCGTCACTGGTTGCCCGGAAAGGTCCTGTCAAACCTGGAATCCGGGTATCGCCTTTTACGAAGAAAAGACGATTATCGCGTTATAGACCTTTCTACGTCACCCGTAATAAAACTACGTCCTAATTAGTCTCTGACTCGGGGTTAATTACAGGTGTGTGAGGTCATCGTGAGATCTATGCCTTGTTATCCCCTCCGCTGTGGTAAGATGGTGATGCGTTTGCCGTGGATGACGGGAGTTGATCGATCTATCCTTGAGTGGCTGGGAGAATATGATATTGTTATTACTCCACGAGTCATCTACGAGAACCTTGAGCGCGAGCTTCCAGAGGCAGAAATCCCATCGTATCGCCATGTCTCACGTCGGGTCCAATTTCTAGCAGATGAGGTTGGGGTTCTAACGAAGTACAGAGGAAAGCGTGGAAAGTACATGCTCAGTGATCTCGGGAAACGCTATCTCAACGGCGAGTTGTCAGAGGATGAGCGAGAGAAGCTTGCCAAACTCGAAGATTAGTGTGTTTGGAAATAATTCATTTTGATATCAGTCTGATGCTGTACTGATACCGAAAAGAAGCCGATATGGTTTCAGTCTGAGAGCCTTTCTGCGAGAATGCAGGTTATCGCTGCATTTCTCGACATGCCCCGCATATCAGCCCACTCATCGAGATCGTCCGCGAGATCGCTGCGGAGCCGAAGCGTGGTCTGAAGCCGCTCGGATTCCTCTGATTCAGGGGTATCTTCATTCTTGTCTGTTGTCTCGTTGGCGGGCGTCTCGTCCTCATTTGATGAGTCGCTCTGTGAGCTTTCGTCAAGGATACTGCGTCGTCCTCCCATAGTGGTTTCGTATTGGTTTCACTCTGATATAGATCTGGCGTCTATTCGCTATCAGATTCGGATTCGACCTCACCGTTCGCATACTCGATCGCGTCGGCAATGTTCTCGGTGATCTCCGGGTCGTCAGTTTGCGCGTAGCGATAGGCACCGAGTGCGATGAGTTCGGACAGGCCTGCAACGATCACCCCAGGGATGCCCTTAGATCGCTCGTGAGCGAGATCGAGCGCAGCGTCGGTGAAGGGTTCGATCGACACCCCGTCTGGATCGTCCGTCGGATCGCGGCCTTCAGCGAGCATGATCCGTCGCTTCACGAGTTCGGTCGTTTGCTCTCGGGAGAGTGTCTCAAGCTCCAATTGATACGAAACCCGTCTCTGAAACGCTCGACCGTCCGATCCGAGCTTTTTGATCGCATCCCACTGACCGGTCATCCCGGTCATTACGATTTTGATTCCGATGTCGTTGAGGAATTGGATGGTATGGAGCGTGTCGGGGTCGTTAAGCCCAAATTCGTCAATACCGAGGAGGACAGGATCGTCATCCCAGTCGTCTAGGGCGTCGTTGATCTTCTGCTCGGTGAGCTTCGTCGACGATGATTTGCCGACTCCAATTGAGTCGGCAACAATACCCACTAGCTCGTATGGCGTGACATTATGTTCACCCACGTATGCGGTGTAGTGGCTATGATCGAACTCATCGAGCAGCACCTGGGCTAGCGTCGTTTTCCCTGCGCCGGAATAGGGAGAGTGGATGAGAAGCGGCCCGGTGTAGTTCTGGATCGCGGCGGTGACATCAGCGATGTCCGCCTGATCCGGCAAGACGTACTCGTCAACCCCTGCTTCTCCGACGAATGGGTTCTCGTCCCATCCGAGCGCGTCAAGGTAGTTTTCCTGTTCAGCCTTCGTCGCCTCGGCAATTTGCTGTATTTGTCCCATGTTCGGGTCACCACCACATTGGATTCAATGTGATATCAGAGTGGTTGTACACTGGCATCATAAAGTATTCGGTTTGGTTTCGTTACGTTCGGTCTAGTGTTCTTCTGGTGATAGAATCACTAGAACGATCTGGAACGGTGGCGTTCGTACTCGACCTGTGTCTTATGTAACGACCGATGGAGGGATTGGCAGCAACTGTTACACAAGGCTACGGAGACCAGAAACACCATCAGTCTGATTCTAAAGTGGTGTCATAACGAGTCCAATCTGGTATCAGAAATCTTCCGGAGAGCTATTGGCCTTCCGTCGATCCCCGCTTGCGAGTGATTAGCAGAGAGCATCATAATAGTTTGGGTTTAGCCGATCGGCACGGAGTACCGATCGGTAGTAATGCTACCAGTCTGAGTCCAAAATGATATTATCTCGATCCCGATCTGGCCTCGTTCTATTAATTTCTCTCTAAGAATAGTGAAAAATATGAGGCGCCACAGATATCTCATGTGGTAGGAGCTGGTAGGACACGAGCGACATGCTTATTGGCTACCTTCGATAATGTTTCACACGGCGTTGTACATGTGATACATGAGCAACGTTATTCATCATGAGCGCAGACAAACGCATTCGAGTCTCGGAAGAACGGCGCGAACAACTGCATGAGCTGAAGGGTGTTGGTGAGTCCTACGACGACGTGCTTGCACAGCTCATTCAGGAGCACAATCGGATGCGACTAGCCGAGAAGATGCGAGAGGTTGATGAGATGGATTCGGACGAGTTTGTGCCGCTCAATGCTGACAAGGAATGAGCTACGAGGTCCTGCTGCATCCCGACGTTGATGAATTTCTACGCTCGTTAGACGAGAAGAGCGAGCGGATCTGCCGTGATAACCTCACGTACCTCGAAGAGAATCCCTACCCGGGTCGAGGACAGGGCGACAAAGAGGGACTGGTGATTGACGGCGATGATCGGTACCGACAGCACATCAGCCATGAGTACACCGTGTTCTACGATATTTACGAGGATAGGAACGAGGTGCGTGTGACGGAGATCCTTCCAATCGATGACGCGCACAAACGGTACGGCTATTGAATTCATACTGGATTCAAGATGATGCCATAGTGGTATCGTATCGGGTTCGCAATGATATCATCTCTCAGGCGGATAGAAGACGATATTGATTGTTGAGAAGGCATTGTACCATGAGGTTGGTATCACAGTAATCTCCAAACCCCAATGCTCGGCACATCGCACGATGTCAAACCACCCGTTTCGCTGGCGTTGATCTGGATCTGGTTCTGCTGTCTTTGAGACTATCTGTTGTTCGGGATGGGACACATGCATCGAGTAGACAGCAGGTTCGTCGTCTTCATCGAGCCAGAGAGAAGCGTGGTCGGAGTGAGGGGGCTTGTGTGGCGGTTCATCGCCCTCTCCGACGGTTTCTAGCTCACGATCAACCCACGACCGGTCACACGAGCACTCGTCTTCTCCCGTGATCACCCGCCGGAGGCACGCGGTGTCGGCTGTCTCGTCAACTTTCCAGTAGTCCTTGAATCGCTCTCTCAACTCGTCTTCGAGTGCATCAGCGATCGCTCGCCGGACATCTTCACCCGGTTCCTGACTGTCGTCAGCGTACTCCTGCACGGTGGAAACGAATGCTCGGTACGCAGGACTCGGATGCCGATTGAAGCGGCTCATGCGCCTTTTTGAAGGCCTAGTTGACTATAGTCGTTGTGACGATTCAACAACGGAAGTGAGGGGTGTGATCGTTGTGTCCTCGGGCGATTTTCTTTTTGCAGGTGGGGTGTCTTTGCTCCGATGATCCGGTCGCTCTCTTGGGAAACACTGGAAACGGTGGTGTAGCATCACCGCGCTGCCTGCTGGTTTTTCACTCGAAATCCGGTGTGTGTTCGCTAGGAGATCAACTCAGGATTCGTTTTCGATGCTCTTCGAATTCCGGATACTAACACTCAATCCTCGATAGCAAGTGACGTGACGGTTCCCACGAAGGGATGATGTCCACCTGTGAACACGCTGATGGCACCATGCTCGTCGGGCTTGACCCGCATGGTCTGGCCGTCCTCTCGGATGAACCTGATGATCGGGACATCAGCGTGGATGACCCTCGCGCTACGGGCTTCTCCGGTCTTCGTGTTCGTCCCATTGCCATTCTTCTGGAGGTATTCGACTTCGATTTTCGCGCCTTCTTCGACATGCTCGACCGCCTCGAACAGGGTGCTGTCGTCAGTTTCCGTTGCGACGGTCATATCATACTCGTCGGCCACCTCTGCGAGATGTCCGAGGCCGTCGACATCGACAATCCACTCACTCCGTTGTTCATCAAATGTATGATGGGTAGTGTCCCAGTTGAGATGTTGCTTGATCCCATTACCGCTCTCGCCAACCATGAGGCCGTAGGTATCGCCTGCGAGAACGGCCCGATCGTTATCGTAGCGGTTGACGAACGTCTCTTCGACCCAAACATCGATATCAGTACTGTTTTCAGGGAATTCGACCGTCATCCGCTCGGATTCGGAGGAACTCATTTCCGACATCGTTTAACCTCTATCTCTAATAGAGACAAAGCGATTATATTAATTTTTGTTTAGTTCAACTTAGTTCAAGCATACTCCACTAAGATCCGGTAAGGACAGCTATACGTGAAATACTACAGATGAGTTAGCAATCATACATAAATATCACATGTTTATATTATCGAGGCATAACAGGAGTGAGTTGCCTTGGGGCCAAGCTCCGAGGCTTCCCGTATCTCAACTTCGCGTTTGCGTGCGTCCTGTACAACGTGTGGTGGCTGGTAGATCTGCTAGTGAAACTCGCTATCAACGGCGAGTACAGGACCTACAAGCCGCGTGTGGACGCGAACCAGTTCCGGATCGTCGCCAGACAGTGCTACAGTTTCGATTTGCCTGACTAACACCAGAATCGCCATGTTCGCCCGATTCGTGAGCGACAGAACTGTATCAGGCCACTTTGTTTCACACCATGTCTGATAAAATCCGAAATAGCGTGCTGAGGTAGGTCGATATCAGATTTCGACGCTCAAACAAGGGGTGAAAATAATTCCTGGATCGTGCATTGTTGAACTACCTGCTTGGCATCAATTACCACTGTCCACTCTGTTCCTTGGGGTATCCGGCAGCATTCCATATCGCATTGATACAATTATCAATACAATCGTCGAGAGACTGTGAGTATCTCTCAATACTCTGTTCCGGGACTAACACAACATCTCTATCAATTCTATTTTGATACGAACGTTGGTTATTCCACATATAGTATCCTTTTGCGTCAAGAATTGATACAAATACGAATATTGGCGGTGAGATCTCTTCCGATTGTAAGAATGTTAGATATTGGTCAAGTGAATGCTCGAAGTACTCTCGAAGAGCAGTACTGGGGATATAGCGTCCATCATCCACATTTTCTCTATCCTTTTCACGTAATAGCATGGTGTCTACTGCTTCAATACATCCACTTCGGAACGTCTGTGTGTATCCATATGTCCTCTCTTCATCATTTGGATTCCAATATCTGACAATTCCGTCAATATTGTAGCGTACATTCAGTGTCAGGGGCTGTCGTCGGAACGTTCCTGGTGCATCTGACGAAGAAAGAGTCGTTATATCAATTGGATTGTCTAGCGTGAATGTATTGATGGGGATCAGGTGAAGAACGAGTTTGGCACACTCTCTGAGTGGAACTGGCGTATTATCAGCGCGAATTTTAGCGATTCGATCGGCCCGGAACTCACGAATCTCTTCAGCGTTTGTCTCTGATAGTAGTATTTCATCACGGATTTCGTGAATATCCAAAGGATATCGACCGTTCGAGCTTCGCCCATAAAATTTATCGTTTGATCTCACACGGTGAGGACTCCGCCAGCTTTGTCTTGTCCGAATAACGAGTACAGTGCGTTCGTTATTTACAGTGATTGGCTTGATTTCCATGGAAGGAAGACGTGGGTTGACGTTTCTTCTAGCGATATTTCCCCACTGATCGATAGCTTTATCGACATTAGGAATCTCCATGCCAGTAACAGCGTCAGGTTCACCGTTATCATTCTCACCTATTCCAAGAATAAGATCGCCACCACGAGCATTAGCAAACGAGGTGATTTCGGCCAAGAATTTTCCTTTATGCGCATCGCTATTCGGATTCCATTCCTCTTTATATTCGATCGTTTTCGCTTCAAGAACGGCATCATCAACGAGTTGCTGAAGGTGATTCTCGTCTACGTCCTCTAATGAAACTGGTATCATGTTATTCTCTATGTCTGTGGTTGTTAATAATTTTCATGGACACTTAGTGGGATCCTGGCGTGTTATCGACTGTCGGTCTTCTACTCGACTTCTTCACGGACAACAGTACGAATGCTCTCCTCGAAGCCCCCCGGGAGATCGATGGAATCGATATCCATCGCATCAAGCGCGTCGGCTAGGTAGCGAGAGTCTGTGGGGTTGGAGCCGATCGGCTCCACACACGTCTCCATTCCCGCCAGCAACAGTACACTTCGATAACGGTCTGTCTATCAAACTGGCTCTAACCGATGCATGACTACCATTCCGATGGCAAACCCCAGAATCGGCGCTGCGTCCATACTCGTGGCTATCAGCGAGAGGTAAATAGGATGCTAGGTATCCGGTTAGCGGTCATCGACAAGTTCGCTTTCGCCACGATAATGCAACTCGTCGGTGTCCTGTTCCCACATCCAGAGGGAGAGACATTTACAGGAGTACTCGACGGCTATGAGATCGCCGTCCCCATCATGGATGACCGACTGTCCGTGAAGCCGTCGTCCACAGCTCGGGCAGTCATGCCAGTCCTCGGGAGGATGCAGCTCTAGAGCCGTTGTCCCTCGGTCAGCACGCTCAGCGTCAGCGATCGCGTGCTGAAGGTCGAGCGGGACCTCAGAGTCATCGGTCATGCCTACTGTGTTGTGGCGCAGAAGTATCATGCTTGGCACCACAGCACATCATTGCGACTTCTATAGAAGTTCTCTTCACTTATCCATCCGCAGATTCGTTATCATCGTCTTCGTCTTGCTCCCAATCATCGTCCAGTTCACTTTGTTCCAGTCTTGCCTTCGCCGCATCGATGAACTCATCAGCCTTTCGTTGAAGAGCTTGAACACTTTTTGAAACAACTTTCCACTCTGCTCGTTTATTCGACTGAACTTTCTCTAAGTGATCATTGAGTCCTTTCTGAGCGTGTTCGTCAACGATTTTCTCGACACGAGTCCGAAACTCTTGCTTCTTTTCTTCCCCAACGTCAACCCAAAGAGGATGGGCATCCTGTAATAGCTCCTCAACACTGAAACCCCCCTCCGTCAGAGACAGATGAACCATCGACTGGAAAATGGAAATAATCATTTGCTCCTTGTCACCTTCCTGTGTGTCAAATGGAAAGTAGTCCGTTGGGATCGCGTCTGTTCCAACTATAATGGGGAATTCGTCGTTCAGCGAATCGAAATCAAATTGATAGCCAGAAAGAAGATCAACATTCGAGTCGGGTGAATCGAAATCAAACTGAACTACTGCGAATGTCTCATCATTCTCTAAATAATCATGGTCTGTCCAGTCGTGAACGGTAGAATACGACATGTCCATTTCAAAATCGTCCGGGTCCACACCACGAACAAGACCTCTAGTGGCAAGTATACGAGGCGAATCTTTCAAAGTTTGATATTTTTCTTTTTGATCCCCATTGATATGCCAGTTCTTACACTCAACAACGATAACATGGTGGTGATTTGGAGAGGTGAGTATCAGATCTGGATTGACTTTCTCTCCGTCTTGTACGAAATCAGGGTCGATTATATCGATACGGTAGCCTCTACGACGAAGAGCATCGGGCATCCGCATATCGATTTGACATAGGCCGATCCATGCATTGATTTGAAGAGTGTGTTCTGAGATCGCTTCTATCATTCAATTCCCACCATCTTTGCTTCTGAATCGTAATATCGCTGAATATTGGAGTAAATCCGGAGTGCCGTATTTCCGCAAGCATCTGTCGGTAGATACAGCCGAAGCCAAGATGGTGTTATCTCCAATGTGTACTTATCACTATTGTGTAAATCGACCCCTTTTACCTTGTAGTAATCCACAT
The DNA here is from genome assembly GCA_025041175.1 of Halobacteriales archaeon YIM A00010. Classification (GTDB taxonomy): domain Archaea; phylum Halobacteriota; class Halobacteria; order Halobacteriales; family Haloarculaceae; genus Halocatena. The sequence goes on along the minus strand of JAKCFJ010000005.1, from coordinate 39,987 downwards.
CAAGCTGCGTTTTCGCACCCCAGAGCCGAAGTGGATTTTTTGCGGATATTAACCCATCAAGGAATTGTTCAATATCTTCTATTTCGTTATTCATCTCGATAATTAATGGCGAGCCATCGATTGCAGTCCCACCCTCACGAGATGAATAAGAGATCCGGTGGTTCTCCTCAATTCGCTGCAGTAGTTCCGCGTACCGGTCCCGAATTGTCTCTAGTAGATCTAGATGAAGTTGAAGTGAGTCACCCCCTCGTGTTGTAAACTGACCATTGTTCTGAATTCGTTCAATGACAAACGAGCCATTAATTCGTCGACGGATGCCAACACTGGCAATCGAGAGGAAGCTTTGGAGTTCCTCGTCTGAGCTCAGTTTATCGTATAATTGCTTGGTTCCCTTACCGCGAGTCTGAAGCGAAAGGTCGCCAAAATCGAAGTTATCTTCGATATACTCTTTTGGAAATACTTTGTCAGCTTTGTACCTGACACCGACACCCCGAAACTCACCCATTCCTGCAATCTCCGTTTGGAGTTCTTCTGGGAACCATACATAATCCAGTCCATTATTGACTCCAGTCATGAACCCGTCAACTACTTTTTTTGCGGGTTTAGATTTCTCAAGAGTATAGAGAGTCCAGAAACGTTGATCGTCGTAATCAAGGTAAAATATTAGATCGTCATCATCGTTATGAAATTTGATCTCACGCAGTGCGTGATCAACCTTTCTGGATTCAGTAGCTTCCGTCTGTTGTGGAAGTTCCTCTGCAGAAATATTAGATTCGATAACAAAGCTCTTCAGCATATTCTGCCGATGTTCCAACTCCTGTTCTTCCGAGAGCTGTTCGTGAGTTCCCTGTATTCGTCGCTGGAAAAGGTCAAATAACTCTCGTCTACTTTGTATTACTGCCGACATGGGTTAATCACGATCATCTTCGGTGTGAACTTCAGACTGTATTGACATAGATGTTTCTTATGATCCAAAACTCGTGGCTAGATATGTCTTGGGGCTGCACCGAACGATCTTCCCCTCGATCCACCCATCCGTTGATCGATCGTGCATTAGAGATCCACTTAGCCAACTTCTGGCACTATCGTTATCAGTACTCTCTTATCATCGTCAATAGTCGCAACAGTATTAACACGATACTAGCTAGCTCGATTGTATAGACGATCTGCATGGTTTCACGTTTTGAGTGTCATCTGAGCCTAACTCCGGGGCACCAGAGTATACTCAGACAACAATGCGACATCATTTCTAATAGGTTAAAAATACATCGGTATAAATTCTGATATTGAGAGTAGAGGGGCTAAATATGCTGTTTTTGAGTGTTTTGGATGTTTCAGATCTCACGTGTGTTTCGGATGTTTCAAGAGTATCGGGTGATCTGTGTGTACCAAACATTCTCAGTCATTTCTGGAGCTTCTGTGTTATTCTAACACATGGTCTAAAACTATAGTTTTACGCCAGACTGGCGTAAAGTGGGGTGGCTTTAAGACAATGGCGGGGGTGGTACAAAGTGGAGCGAAAATGAGCTTCACATCTGCATATAGCGAACTCAGAGCCTTGGTTAACGATGAACCAGCTGACCGCCCACCGCGTATTCTCGATCGTGATGGATTCAATGATGTTCCGTCACATGTCGAGATGTCTGAATCCACGTTCGAGAAAATTAGTGTTCTTGGAGAGGAGACCGACCAGACTGAATACCCGGAACGGACGTGGGAGACACTAAAAGGATTCAAAACCCACACGCCTGCGGGTACGTTCCTTCTTGATCTGGATATCGATACAGAAGATATCGTTCAACGGATCAAGAGCCAAGAAGACAGAGAACGCGCCCCACTGGGATACTGGTACAATATCGAGCGCATGGGCATTTCATACGGTGGCATTGACGGCGAGTGGCGGTATTTTTTCGCTGAAATCAGTAGGCACACGGAGCCGTTTGCTTTCTACCACTCATCGCAGAAAGTGCGCTTTCCGGACCTGACAGACTTCGCAGACGGGGAGGAGACCGTCTACTACATCGAATGTGATGATGGAGATCTCTACGCCGAAGAACAGACGTTCGAACGCACGTCGACGGAGGTGTTGATCGACGGTGACTAAGACGGCGCTTTACTGTCGCGTTTCGACAGCCGATCAGGATCTCTCCCGCCAGCGTCAGATCACCAGCGAGTACGCGACCGATCGCCTCGGAGTGGAACCCGCTGATATCGAACTGTATCTCGACAAGCAGACCGGTACCAATACCGACCGAGAGGGCTACCGCGAGCTGATGGCCGCGATCGAGGACGGAGAGATCGAGCAGGTGATCGCGTCGGAGGTGTCACGCATCTCCCGATCGGTACGCGACTTCTCTGCGACTGTCGAGCGCATCGTTGACGAGCATAGCGTCGGGCTGCACATCCTCGACATGGGTATTGCGCTCGATCCCAACGATTCTGATCCTTACACACGCGCGTTCTTGACTGTGGCCGCGACGTTTGCTGAGCTGGAGGCAGAGATCAAACGCGAGAACGTCCGCGAAGGGATCGCAGCGGCGCAGGAACAGGGCAAATGGCACGGCCGTCCACCGTTCGGGTTCGATGTCGGTTCGGAGGGCTATCTAACCCCGAACGATGACTACGAGAAAGCGATCGTTGTACTTGATGAACTCGACAAAGGCGCGAGCAAGCGCGAGTTAGCGCGCTCACTCGGGATTTCTCGCTCGACAGTACGAAAGATCGTGGACAACCGCGAGCGATATACAGCCGAGTAGCTCCGGCTCAGGTGGGTTTCTGAGACACTAGGGGTGCGCCCCGATCGGCACGGAGCACAGGTGGATTTCTGACTTCTACAATAAATCGGCAGAATCGAGGACAGAGCCTTAGTCAACAAGATGTCCTCGATCGTCCACCGATTGTTGACAAAGGCTGACACCTCTGCTTCCGTCCTGTCGACGGCGAACATCTCACCCAGCCAGACTTTCGGAGGATGACTGATTTGACAAACGAATCTAGCGATCGGGGACTCGTCTCGCGGATAATGGAACGATTTCGCTGAATGTGACGCACCACTCGATGCGAACTTGATATCTGAATGAGGATAACTGACAGGAACAAGGAGCGCGACTGGGTACAGCGGCTATCGAGAACGTGGTGAACACGAGAACGAACACAGATCCTGTCAGTCGCCCGGCACGAGGCAGAACGCAAGAAGCTCAATGAACTCGCCCGCTGGAATCGGTGGGTGCTCTCCAAGATGCACCTCCACAGTATCCCGGAACAATAGGTTCGTCACCCGCCACACGTTATACATGACGACGCCGATCACGAAATACAGAAACCGCACCCGGTAATCCATGGACGCGACCGTCGGCAGAAAGTGTTGCTTGATGGTCTTGTATTCGTTCTCGATTGCCCAGCGATGCGTGTACTGGCCGGTGAATCCCTGTACCTGTTCCAGCGGTACATCACGATTCGTCGTGAACACGGCATGATGTCCGTCGTCCTTCGTCGAGGGGACGTACATGATGCTCCCGGTGTGAACCCGATCTTCATATCCGTGAGGTACGTTCCGCACAATGCCTACGCCGGTCACGGACTCCCGTTCTAGCTCCTCGATATCCTCGATCTCGGCTTCGTATGTTCGTTTTGGGATGAGGTAGGTCATATCATGACGATCGATTGCATCCCGGACGCCGTTCGCATCGAATGCGCGGTCACAGAACACCTTGTGGATGTCTACGTGTTGCTCGGCTTGTTTCAGTAACTGTTCGACGATACGTTCCTGTGACGTGTCTCCAGCATCTCCTGACTCCCACGCGGAGTCCCGACGCACCGGTTCAATGCCGAGAACGATTGGTGTGTCCTCTCCAACGATGGTGATCGTCGCCATCGCGTATCCGCGTTCGTGTTTTCCTTTCAGCCCATGTACCATCTCTGGGTAGTCAACTCGCGGGTACCGCTTTTCACCGTTCACGATTACGGACTCGTCGTCCCATGCCACGTTGTCATCGTCTCTGTAGGGAGAAGCGTACACCGGCCACGGCGTGATATCAATGGCGGCAATGGCTGGCTCATGGAGCCCGCCGTTCTCCCTAACCTCGTCGAGGATCGTTTCGACACCTCGGTGAAAGGGAGTGAGTACCTCATCACGGATACGCTGCCAGTCTGTCGGTCGCCGCCCGTTCGCGTACTCGGTGAGCCTGGTCTGTTTCGGTGGGGTCGCGGTCTGTTTCATCGTGCGGAGATGGGTGTCTGGATGGGGCGTTTCCGCTCGGTCGCTGAGTCGTGCAAATCGCTGCGTTGCCCCGACAGATCGTGTCGTCGTTCCTCTGTCCGCCATGTTTAGGTAGGCTTGTCGCTCAAAAAAGACGAGATCCTCGAACGTGACGTTGCTCGCCCGCTTCGTGTCGAACTCGTTCAGCCCATGCTCGCGTGCTGTCTCGACGGCGTCCATAACGTGATCGTCGGTGATCTCGGTGGCGTCCACCGTTTCAGGATCGAGGCGCGGCTCGCCGTCGGCGATGATGTCGTGGTCGCTGGCGACATCTCGAATCGCGTTGGCGGTCGCTTTGATTGTCCGGCGATCAGCGAGTGACAATCTATTGCGCCAGATGTAACTGATGGCTTGCTGGGTGGGTGGTCGGGGTAACTCGAAGCGGAGCCAGACGTACGCAGCCCCCTTCATTCGACGGTACAATTCTGTCTGGGTGACTCCGCGCGCATACTGGTAGAGGAACATCACAACGACCGAGTCGAACTCAAACGTCGCTTTGTTGGAATGAGGATACTGGTCGGAGAACATCTCTCGCGAAATTTCCAATCGAGCGATCACTCGTGTAATGTGATCGTGGAGATCGCACAGATTATCAGCTTGTTCAACGAGAGCATCTACCGCTGTCGTGTGGTTTATTGCCGACATAGTTGAATAATGATATTTTATTAATGGGTTTGGCAATAAGAACTCATATCCAGGGCGCCGATTTCTGTTATCATGTGCGACGTGTGAAGTCAGTCATCTCGTAGTAGTGCGGTCATTTCAGTACCAAGGATGAACGCACCGCCAAGGATGATCAATGCAACAGAGACGCGAAGTCCAGCAGTCGCGATCGCGTAGAGGCCCGGAAACACCAGGAATACGCCGAATGCAATCCGATAGTAAGGATATCTCCACACGGCATTGATCGGCTCGATTATGAGAAGGCCAGTCGCACCGAGCACAACTAGGATCGTCGGAATATGCCGAGGATGACGTATAAGGATAAATGCAATGAGTATTCCAATCCAGAACCCGCTCCAAGCGAGACTGAGGACGCTTATCTCGTATCCGCCGATTGTCTTCACTAGAGACCCGTTCTTAGTGGTTACTTTCGTGTCATTCGTATTATTCATGTATTATTTTAGTCTCCATCGACTGATTTGGGGGCGAATTGATGTCGGAATTCCTGATGAATCTCCTCTTTTTTGAGGAGTAAGAATCCGCCCACGATCGCCAGATATCCTCCGACGGTAAAGAGACTAATCCGCTCGTCGAGGAGCAACCAGCCGAAAAACGCCCCAAACGCAGCTGATACGTACGTTATGAAGCTCATCTCGAATGCGCCGACTCGGTCGAGAAGATCAAAATAAATGAAATAGGCTACCGCACTCGCCACCACTCCCAAATACCCAATTAGCACGACCGACGAGAGCGTCCACTCAACGGCAATGAAGCTCGTCGGGGACCGAACCATTGCAGTACCATGCAGCAGAATCGCGCCGACGATCATTGCCCACGCTTCCATCGTCTCGACCGGTTGTTCGGCGGTGAATCTCTCCGTGAGGACGCTTCCGAAGGCGAAGCTTGCCGCGGCAACCAGGAGCAGGAACTGCCCGAGAAGGTCGCTGGTAAGGAGGTTCGACGGATCCGGGCGTGAGATGAGCAAAATCCCCGCGAACCCGAGTACAATGCCACCGCTATCGACCAGCGTGATGCGTCCGCTCGGGAGGAGTGTACGTGAGAATACCGCTGTGAGAATTGGCATTGTAGCGACGACGATCCCAGCTATCGCACTTGGAACCGTTGTCTCTCCTATGAATAATAGTGCATTGTAAATAGCGATGATGAAGACCGCTCCGATACCGACAGTAAGCCAGTCAGCACGGGTTCGCGGTCGCCAGTAGTCCTTACGGTGCACCACGTACGCGAGCATGACGAGTGCCCCGATCTCGTACCGAAACGCGGCGAACAGAACCGGTGGCAGTTCATTAAGTCCGATCCTGATAGCTGGATATGTCCCGCCCCAAATAACTCCTAACAAAACGAAGAGAGTCAGGTTTCGGTATCGTACCATACGCTATCGGGGGATCGGGAGGGGGGTAGAAACATGACCTGCTATAGCAGGAATCACCTCCTTCGATGAACATCAATAGGAAGGCACAATGTGAGGGGCCAGCGGAGTCATGCTAAAATATAGCAACGCAGTTCCACTTTTACCTGTTCGCTACTGAGGGAACGTATGGACGCAATCAGTTCGGACGATGCCCTTCGTCTCACGTTCGACGTGTGGCATCCAGGCTGCTGGGTGCTGGAGGTGACCGAACAAATCGATGTCGGATTCCTCGGCTATGGCGTCTACACGCGCGATGATGGCCAGGCGACAACGCACTTTACCACGTATGCTGATACGCAGGCGACGATCGAGGAAGCACTCGATCTGGTTCGAGCACACTCGTCGGTACATTCGGTTTCAGAGATGACGCAACAGTATCGACAGCAAGATTTCCCTGCCCCAGGGAACGCAAGGCGCGAGTTGCTCGTAGAACACGATGGGACGACCCAAATCAGCGAGGCGTTCACCTCTCGAGGATTCGTTTACGCCGAACCCGGCGACATACACGGTGAGAGTGAACGGTGGACGGTGTTCTCAACCGACGATCGATCGATGATTCGAGCACAGCTTGACGACATTCGAGACCAAGAAGGGGCAGAGATAGCTATCCAGTCGATTTCTCGTGCGGACCGGTCGGTACCGGGCGATTCTCTCCCGATCGATCAGCTGACCCACCGACAGCGGGAGGTCTTCCAGTTGGCGCGCAAGCGAGGATATTACCGCCAGCCGAAGGAGACATCCGCGGGCGAGCTCGCCACCGAACTGGAAATCACGACCTCGACGTTTCACGAACATTTACACAACGCTGAGGAGAAGCTCCTTGACCTCTCATACTGAAGTCAGGCAGGTTGATCTCTCATACGACTAGTCTCGAAATCTATATCGAGTGTCTAAATTTCGTAGGTGGATATGCATGACGAACCCACCTACCCGACTTCTGTTGATAAGGAAGAGAGGAACCAGATTGTGTTATTGCTCCTCTCGATACGACGGTGCGGATGCCTCCCCTGGGTGTCCCCCCTTGTAGACAGTGTTCGTTTCGCGAAGTGCACTGATGTCCGACAGAGGATCGATGTCGATTGCTACGAAATCAGCGTGATTACCGGGTTTGATCCCCCCTACACGGTCATCAGGAATCGTACGGGCTGCGACGCTTGTTGCGGCCTTGACAACGTCCATTTCGGTCATACCGATTTCCTCAACGAATAATTCAGCCTCAAGCAAATTTTCCTTCCCGTAAGGCGTGAATTCGTTACCGAGGAAGTCCGTCGCAAGGGCGATTGGCACGCCGGCCTCATACGCCGATTGAGTGGACTCAATGTGCGCTTCCCAGGCTTCGCGAGCCTTTCGGAGCCCGTACTCCGGCATGCCATGGTCTGATCCCTCAGTAACAATCTGGTGCATCACCGAGAGTGTCGGCACGAACGTAGCGTCGGTCTCCAACATCATCTCAATTGCCTTGTCATCCAAATAGAACCCGTGTTCGATTGTGTCGACCCCGTTGCGCAGGGCGGATTTAACTCCTTCACTCCCTTGGGCATGGGAGGCGACATCAATACCGACACGATGAGCCTCTTCGGTGATTGCTGCGATCTCATCGTCCGTATACTGCTGTTGTTGAGGATGATCCTTTTCCGATATTACTCCACCGGTCGTCGCGATCTTCAAGAGGTCGACGCCTTCTCTGATGTTTCGACGTGCCGCCTTCCGACATTCGGCGGGACCATCCGCAAGAATTCGATCGCTGAACCAGTTCGAACGGGTATGCGGACTCTGGTCGATATCAAGCCATTCGATAGGAAGGAAATGGGCGTCTATGTGACCACCGGTCTGGTTGATAGGCGGCCCGCTTGAGAAGACGCGTGGACCGGGGATATCACCTGTATTGATTGCTGCTTTGAGTCCAAGAGCCGTTCCACTGCCAACATCACGGACAGTGGTGAAGCCTGCGTCGAGGAGTTTTCGGCAGTCGGCAGTTGCACGAGCAGCGCTTTCAACCCTTCCAGTTGTCAGTGCCTGAAACGGATTCATCGACTGCTTGCCGGTGAGATGCACATGCGCGTCGATCAAGCCGGGGATAACGATTTCATTGGAGTGGTCGATTTGCTCTGCGTTATCCGGTACGGAGACCGACTCTTGAGGGCCAATCTCTTCAATGATTCCGTCCTTGACGAGAACAACTGCGTCTCGTATCGGTTCATTAGCTATCCCATCGATGAGCGTACCGCAGTCGAAAGATTTCATACTCATCCTTACCTTTACTATCGACCACCATGTTAAGTACGCTCATCTACCTGCACCGGATTACTCCGTAGACTCTGAGGGCAGGCAGATGAACTCCTCATGCACGACAAACGATGAAACCAACCATACTGGATTAAATTTCGCAGAGCTCTGAACATGACAAATCAATCCAGCCGACACTAGAATCAGTGAAATGATGGTTTGTAGAAATCCATACTCCGAACCTCTAACCCAGCAGATCGGTCTGCAAAGCATATAGCGGGATATGATATATGGATTTTCGACGTTGACGATGATCGCGGGCTCGCACCGTCCTCGGAGGGATCTCACACCGAACAAAAGCTACGAGACAGTGCTCGGTCCTCGACGAACTCGAAAAAGGCGCGAGCAAACGGGGCCTCGCGCGGTCGACTGGCGTTCCTTGGGAAACGATCCAAAAGATCGCAAAGAACTGAGAGTGGTACATCAAGAACGCTTCACCCCCTCTCTGTGCATGAGTAACCCCCCTAGCCTGATGGCAATTAGGTAGCCAGATAATCGCTCGAACTCGACTGTTTCCGCCCCGGTTTTACGTCCGTCAGGACGAATTCAAAATCACTACTTTCTATAAAATGTTCTAAACTGCGGTTATTTGGTTGGAACAATCAATGAGTGAGAGAGCTATTGCTCAGCAGGCGCGGCCCCGGAGAGAACCCAGCGTCAGTCGGGTGGATCGAGACCGTAGTACTGCTTCGCTATCGTCACGAACTGGTTGGCGTCAACTCGCGGTGAGTAATCGGGATTCGCCTCCAGCGAGAGCTTGACGAGCAGATCGACCAGCCGCCAGACGTTGTACAGGACGCACGCGAACATGAAATTGAAAAAGCGATAGCGGGGGCACGTCGAGGTCGTCCGCACCATGAACGTCTTGATTTTCTTATACCCATTCTCAATGCCCCACCGATGGCGGTACCTCCGAATCAGACGCGCTATCATGTGGATCTGCTCGCGTTCCGTATAGGGTGCGCCGTCCTCATCACGAGCCGAGACAAACGGGTGGTTGGTCTGGAACACCACGAATCCCGTGCCGTCACCATCGGCATCCTCCGTCTCCAGTGGCTCCTCGCCACGAATTTCCCCGAGAAGGCGTCCCAGCGGGGATGCGTCCCCGTCGATGTCGTCTTCGGTCAGCCCAAGGTCATCACGCATCTCCTGCCGATGATTCGGCCTCTCATCGTGGTCGTCGTCTCTCTCCTCGTTATCCCTCTCCTCGTCTTCTGGCGTCTCCCTCGTTGAAGGCAGGAACAGGTTCTTCCGAGTCGGTTGGTCCTCAGACGACTCTTCGACGACCCTGACGGTTTCGTCGTTTTGCTTCATCTCCTCGATGGTGTCGTTCTGGTCGGTGAACTTCCGTTTCGGATTGAGGAAGTACACGCCATGCTCTTCGCAGGTCTGCTTGACCGGATCGCTATCGAACTCCCGGTCCATCATCACGAGATCGAAGTCATCAACCATTTCGGTCGCGTGTTCGAGCAATTCATCCACGATCTCGTCCTTCGACATGCCGCGCTTTTTCGGTAGCGCGTCAAGCACGAGCGGGATGTCGTGGCCGACAATCTGGATGCTCGCCCACTGGTGATAGTAGTTGCCGTCTCGATGGCCGAGGATGTACGGCTCGACGACGTTTCCCCCGTCGTCAGTATCCATCACGCCGGTGAACGGCGCACCCTTAGACACGTCGATGGCCGCCCACAGCTCCCCGACAAGTTCGCCGTCGCGCCGAGCACGTTCGATGAGACGCTTCGTGGTCCGCCGGTGCTGTCTACGCATTTCATCGATGCTCAACTTACGGATCTGCCACCTATGACACGATCCGGAGGGTGTCTTCTCACGAGTCGAGTCGACATAGAAACTGTCCGCGCCGCTTTCGGCGAACATGTGCTTGCGGACGCCCATGAACGCGTGTTGCTCCCAGAACGCGTTCTCGTGGATTTGGGCGTTGTCGCCGCGTTTGAGGAAGAACTCCTCGGTGACGAACGGCTTGGCGTGCTGCCAGACCTCCTTTGTTTTGTCAGCAATGAGTCGGGTTTCCGACCGCTCCGAGACGTTCTGTTCATCCTCAAACTGAAAGACATCAGCCGGGGTGGGGATACCCTCTTCACGTGCCAACTCGACGAGTTCGGTCGCTACGTCACGGCAGATTTCCCGAAGGTCGTCGCTGAACTCCTCGTGCCACATCTCCCAGAGTCGGGGCTGGGTTGGTGGTTGCGGCTGCATCCGCTCCGACTCCCCTATCGAATTACTGTCGACAAATCCGTATTCGACCGTTAGCTCTGGGTTTGTTTCGAAGTGTTCGGCAAGCTGTTTCTCGCCGTTCCAGCCCATTGCCTGTTTGAGGACGTGGGCTCTGATCCACGGAGCGAGCGGTGTGAAATTCCGATGCCATGTTGCTCGTGAATCAGGAAGTTCTGGATCGATAGAGAGGTCGGCGATCAGCGTCTCGATAGTTGGATCGTCATTTGCCGACCCGACATAGCGAAGCGAGAATCGGAAGCAGCCGTCATGGCTGGCGTCAGCTGAATGGCTGCCAAGGTCATACAACGACCCCCATCGCAGATTGAATGCCGGTTCTGAATCTCCGGCTGGTGGCGGTGATTCCATTGTTGATGGATCGTTCGACGACATCTATCGGTCCCCGCGGCATTCACAGTACTTAATCAAACGAGTATCCCTGAAACGTTTCGTAATAGCCAGACGACGCTGATTCCGATGATCATCGCCAGCACAATGCTCCCCGTTCGTACGGCCACGAAAAGCACGGCGAATGCTGCGCCCCACTCAGGGAACCCACCGTGTACGATTGTAGGAGCGATGAGTGAGATGAGGACAGCCCCCGGTATCGCTTCGAGAGCGGTTTCGATGCGGTCGGACACTTCGATTCGCTCGATCACCCAGATACCACCGACTCGCGTTGCATACGTGACGATTCCCATCCCAAGGATCGTCATGACGACGAGCACATCAGTCGCCATTACTACTCACCATAGCGACAACGCTTCCCGCAAATCCGCCCAGTAGGATATACCACGAACCAGAGAGTACCTGCGACGCTACTACCGAGACGAGGGCGGCACTCATCCACGGGACGAGGTCAGAGCGTCCATCCCAGAGACTGACGAGGAGCGTGATGAAGACGGCAGTGAACGCGAAATCCAATCCATATCGAGCGACATCAGTAAAGAGGCCGCCGACGGCTGCGCCGGTCACCGTCGAGCCAATCCATGCGAGGAACACAGCGATCCCACTCCCGAGGAGAAATGCAGCGTTCGTTGATCCATCAGCCAGTTCGCCCATCGTGAGCGCCCAGTTCTCATCGGACATGAAGAACGCACTCCCGTAGGCTTCGGCTGGCTTGAGTTCCGAGAACCACGGACGCAGTGCGGCCCCCATGAGAATGTGGCGCAGGTTGACGACAAGCGTCGTAAGTATGATCGTAAGACTTGGAAGCGGCGTCTGCCACAGCTCGATCGCCACGAATTGCGCGGACCCGGCAAAGACGAGGGCACTCATCAGTCCGATTTGAAGCACACTGAGTCCGGCCTGGCGAGCGAGCACCCCGAACACGAGCCCGTAGGTGGCGACACCCATCGCGATTGGAAGGCACGCGTGAAACCCGGTGAGCGCTCCGGTTCGATCGAACGTCACTCGGTCCGACACAGGATATCACCACGTTGATTGTTCGGGCACATAGTGGTGTGTTCGGTCGAGAACGACGATAGTCGTTGTTCGACCATGGTCGAACGCGTCGGGAATGCCACTGCCTTCCGCGGTTACAGTTACCGAGGCATCGTTCGATCGTTCACGTCTGACTCGGACCCAGAATCTGGGGCTAACAGTCTCGCCTCGGCGGTTCGGAGATGATGGAGAAACGTGGTTTTTCCGATATCTAATTCAGCGGCGAGTTCGCGCACTGTTATCTCTCGCGGCCACGTGTAGTAGCCTCGCTTTCTGGCGAGCGTGAGTGCTTCATGTTGGCGCGGAGTGAGCATCGCTTCTCGTTCTGTGATCACCTGATCGTGATCGTCTGGGGCAATCGGTGTGATTTTCTGAACGGTAATCTCTGCATCGTGCTCGATACGAATGTTGTCAAGCATTCGGTTAAGTGTCTCCCGGTCGGTTCGGACGAGGAATTGCCAGAACTCCTTCCGGTCTTCCATACGGGCATAGTCATCAAGAACAAATCCCCGTGAGCGGAACGCTGGTTCGATACACCTGGGAACATCATACTTGATGAATATATCTTGCGAGTAGGTACCGATTGCGGGCGCGCCGAACAGAGCCTGTCGAGTCGGGGCCGTCACCTCACGGACGGAGCCGATTCGATCCGACGCCTGTGCGGTTTCGACAGCGGCGACAACCTGTTTCGTGTCGTCACCATGGACTGTACAGCGTTCATGCGCGGTCATGCCGTCTGTGACACCACCGTGACCGAGCACTCCCGCGCCTGTCTCCACTGCGAGTTCGGATGTCCAGCAGTTTGGGTGCCAGAGTTCCACCGAGAGCCGCAGAAGTTCTTCTGTCATCGAATCACCTGTGGAAATCCTGCTGGCCAAATAACCCACTGCTGAGGCTATACTTTTTTCGTTGCGGATCGTAGCATATTGCGAATTGTAATGAATTCCTCTTTCGATATCGGCCTAGAACTCTTCGAGGTATCTCATTGCTATATTGGTGGAAGGAATTTCCATTTTTGACGAGTCCCATTATTCCGAGGATGCGTGTTGCACTGACGGCCACAAGTACGACTCCCCGAACCGTCCAAAGCCACATCAATCTGAACGTCAGCAGACCGCTCGTTCCCGCTCGGAGCTCCAAAGGGGGCCTGCGGCCGCAAATACCCCTGACGAATACCAGGATCTCCAGCACCGAGACGGGAAGTAACACGCTGTAAGTCATTCCATCGAACCACGTCAGCCACGCCGTGTTGAGCTGTTATAAAATAGCCGATAAAGTGAAATTATAAATTCATGTCATTTTTAATTGATCCTACTGATCCAAGCGATTGTTTTCGACCTAGTTGTCTCCAGCCCTAGCCGATCGTCAGAAACGAGCTACTCTACTGGATTGATGTACTGCAATACAGATGGATTTGTGAGTACCTCATTCGATAGCTTACGACCATCTTCTTGATACTGCACTTCATCGATAGTGCCCTGGACGGCAATATACGCCATTTCACTTAGCCCCTCCGTGAGATAACTCGCTAGAACCGTTTGAATCAGCTCACGTTCGGGAGTATCGTGTAATATATCCATATCGATATATTCTACCACCTCCCAGCCATATCGAGGTCCCATCTTTGGTTGTGATCCTACTCGTTCAAGAATCACAATTAGAGAATCACCTGCTTCTAATATCTCGTTGTTCTTTGTGACGACAGGTATTGATCCGCCTCCTACTGGCCGGGTCAACGGTAACCCGTCGAACACCTTATCTAGATGGCACGTCCCTGCATGATTCCAATAATACCCTACAGACGGTCCGATCTCGACACGCTCAACTGATTCTGTTTGCTTCACTATCTTCCGTAGGTGCTTTCCAATGGCCTGTCGAGAATACTCGTCCAGTTCGTCAGCGACATCTTGTGCGGACATTACGGGCTTTTCACTCTCACGGAGAATCTCGAAGATCGTTTCTTGTGGATGATCACGAATAGCCATACGAATACGATAGTTGCTAATAACTTAGCTCTTTCTACGTGGAAACTAATATGGTTTCCACACAGAAATATTTCTGAGGCATCCTTAGAGATGCGCCCTGATCGGCCCGGAGCACGGGTGGGTTCGAGGTGTTCGGAGTCAGTCGCGGAGTTGCGTTGCTCGACGGCGGCACTCATATGTTTAATATCAGTGTAGTTTGTTTAGTAGAATGGCTATGACTGACGACGATGTTCAGGATCTGGGGGATGATCACGCCCCACTCATCCATCGAACGGATCGAATTGCCCTCCGAAACGAGTCACAAACACCAGTCGTGTTCGTCGATGACGATCCGCTCTATGACGTCGAGGGTGAGGCTATTCGGCATCAGCACTACGAGATGGAGGTGACGACCCTCGATGAGACGGAGACAGCCATTCGAGAGATTATCGATCGGTTTGAGGCCCCGACGGAACGACAGTTCTATTATGCGGTCTGTAGCGATCGTGCTCAGATTTGTGGCAACACTCTTGATGATTTCTTCGACGCTATGGAGAATTTCCGTGTCACCTATGCTGACCTTGACGAGCAGCTTCCAGATCCCACAGATCGGGTGATGCAAAACCGGCAGCAGATTCCCCTCGAAGTGACTGCTGTTGGAGTCACGGAAGTGAGTGGGATCTGGCTCCAATTCGTCACCCACTTTCTAGCGGAGCGAGAGACCGAACAGCGCCATCATTCAGCGACGACGTTGTTCCTGACGACGCACACACGGCAGGGGCCTCTCATCGCACAGTGGCTACGAGATCGCCTTGAGCACCCGTCTGTCGGCTCGCCGTCGGCTGTCAGTCGGCAACATCATTCCCAGCTGTCTCTCTCCCTCAAGGACCCGCTCACGGGGGTGAAGGCGCACCGGCTAGTGGGGTATCAACAGGAACTCGAACCGTCGAGTTCAGCGAATGGGGATGCCGGGATCGAATATATCTCATGTCATAATCCATATTATAATGCGGAGGGAGCTAAGCGCAGTGAATTGAACCAGCAGATTACGGACACGATAGCACCTGATGAACTGCGTTCAGTACTTCTCAGCATTGACCGCATACCTCTCCGCCCGCGAGGTGGTTCACTTGGCCTCAATGTCGATCAATTTGTTGATGGACGTAGCCAATTCACCTATTTCAACTCTGGAAGTGGGATCGCACTCGCCTCTGGCGAGGTCGACCCCGTGAAGCGTAAGTGATGGTTTGATAGCCTCACACACTATGTGAGAGAACACTAATCCTTATCGAGAGTGCGGTGCTCGATATTCGGCGCTAGCTTCGGTATCGAGCACACTCACGTTCCAACGATCTCTTCAAACGCGGCTCGGGCGTATCGGTCAACGGCTGCTCCACGCCCGTCTGTGGTGTCGAGATCTGGTTGGAGGTTGCTGAAGGCCTGGAGCCACTGTCTCAACTCATACAGTTCGCTGCGCTGCTCATAGCCCGTTGGGAGATTCCGGATCGATCGATAGCCGCTCACAAATGGAGCTCGGATCGTGGATGGATCGAGGTCTGTGAGCTGCCGATCAAGCAGCGTGACGGCGATCGTGACTTGCAGATCAGGCGGCCCAGCCATGATGTCCTCCCAGTCGACAAGAGCTGTGATCTCCGGCTCATCAGCTTCGGAGACGAGGACATTCAGTGGATTGAGGTCGGTATGAATCACTGTCGATTCGAATTGGTGGTTTAGATCGCTCCGTCGATCGTGGTACCACTCCTGGGCTGGGGGTGCAAGGTCAGCGAGTGGTGTCTCCTCGAGGCGTGCGATCGCTCGGTCGATCTCGACATCGAACTGTTCCTGCCAACGATGGGTACCGTCTGTGACTCGCAGTTCGTCATCGATCACTTCCAACTCACCGAACCGATCGAACGAGAACGTCTCATGAACGAATGCGAGATAGCGACCGAGCTGCTCGATCACTCGTTTTCGTTGTGCCGTCGACAGCGAGTCATCGGTCTCCGACAACACGGTACCGTCAATGTGTTCCATCAGTATGTGGGGCGGAAGATCACTACCAGACTCAGTGACGCGACTGATCACGGGCGGCACGGGCACGGCCGTCTCCGCAAGCCGCCTGAGCATCGTCGCTTCGACCGCGAGATTCCGAAGAGCCGTCGCTTCGGATGGAAGGGCCGTTCGGTAGATCTCACTGGCGGCAGGCTCGTCCTCGTCGATCTTTGCGAGCTTTAACACAGACGTTGGTGTGGCGTCGCTGTCACCTGTCCTAACGAAGAAGGCGAACCCGGATGAGGACTGTGAGGCTGGTGTAAGTTGGGCGCGTGAGCTGATGGTGTCACAGGCAGTGGTAAGCGTATCGAGCCGTTCGCCACGGGTGGCCATACATAATTATAAGGTATGGAGAGTAAAAAATCCTGCTATCGTCTCAGATACCATCGCGTTCATTCAAAAAGTGCAACAGATGGGATCGTGTTAGGGGCCACCGCTCGGAGCACCATATAGCCGATGCCAGCACTCCCATTGAACAGGCCTGTTGGGAGCAGATCAGTCCGATCACGGAAGGGAAGTTGCAGATGACCGTGTTGTCGGTCCCGCGCGATCACACGACGGGTGATATCGGTGACGTGGTGTTCCAGGTCGTCGATCCCCGACACAGTACAGGTATGGCCAAACACCGCCGCTGAGAACGACCCGTGACACAACGAGTCATTCGGCGGGAGATCGGATGAGAGCCACGAGAACCCGGACTGCACCCGTTGCACATCTCTCCGGAGGGTGGCAGACTCGACATACTGAAGACTTGCTGCTCGTGCTGCACCGATCCCCACATCACCGTTACACCACGTATATCGCGGCGAGCGGTCGGATGGTGTGGCGATCCATCGGTTCTCCGCTGGTGAATAATGCTGGTTCTCGTATGCGATGGCCTGATCCGCCGCCTGCCGAAACGGCTTGCTTTGATCACTATGTGCCGCGAGTCGATACAAGGCGTAGGCGATCCCCGCATGGCCGTGGGCCATCCCGGTCTCAGAGTCGAGATCCCACCCGTTCTTCGGAGCTGACCCTTCAGCATCCTCTAGGAGTGCGTTGCCAGCCCGGTGTGCGCGCTCTAAGATGAGTTCTGATTCTGTCTGTTCGTATATCGAGAGTAGCACGAGCAATGCGCCAGCCTTGCCGTGCAACAGATCGGTTGGTGAGTCCTCATGAGCAATGCGTTCAACGAGCCATCCCGTCAGCTCACGTGCCTGATCGAGATACCGGTCGGTATCGAGTAGCTTCCCGAGTGTGGCGAAACCATACGCGAGTGACGCAAGCCCGTTGCTACACCCGATGGGGCGGCGGTCATTCCGTTCGAGGGGGACATACACGTCAGCAATATCCGTCGCCACCTCTCGATAGCGCTGGTTCCCGATGACCCGATGCATGGCAGCCGCATACACAGCGATCCCGAGCTGTCCGCTATAGATCCCATCGTGGGCAACGAGGATGAGTTCGCCCGTTCGATCATCACGCTCGACCGAGAGCCATCCATACTCACCTCTCGGTAGGTCGATCCGCTCGACCCAGAGTCGCTCGAACAGTTCTTCAGCGAAGCGTTGGAGATCGTCGTTCTCGGAGGTCTGCATGAATGATTACACCGGGATGTCTCCCACAGAGCGGTCGTACAGACTGGCACGGATCAGGGATTGTTGTCGCTGGAGATCAGCCACTGACAGCTGTCGGAGACGGGCTCGTACTGCCTCGATTCCGGTCTGTTCGAACGCGTCAGTGAGGACTGGCTCTCCTCCGAAGTAGAGGTGCAACTCGTCTGTTTTCGTGGTGAATCGAGGGATATCACCCGCGAGGAGCGCACGGTATTCGGCATCTCTCATCAACCATTTCGAGGGGTTCGCCACACTCACGGCTCCGACCGAGGTCTGTTCAACGGCTTTCTGCTCGTATCGGGTCATCGTCGCATCGTGTGCGATCCCATCTTGTAGGTTTGCCGGCGTCGTGAGCGTATCGAGGGCAGCCTGATACGTGCTCGTCGACTGGATCAAATTCCGGGTTTCACAACCGGTAAACAGCTCAGTTATCGTCGAGCCCAGCTCGTCGCGGTGGGCGAGACACGCTCGATACGCCGTCTCGAAGCCAGCCACGATCTCTGAGACGAACTCGCTCGGCGGGCAAACCCCGTCCTTGGTACGAGGGGCGTTGTCCTCTGGGATTGCTTCGCCTCGCTCGTACGTAATATCCATCGCGTCGGTGTTGATGGCTGTCCACACGAGCTGCTCGTTCGTCTCCTCCGGGGCAATGAATCCTAATCCAGCTTCCACGGTTCGCGTCGTCTCGATATGCATCCGCCAGAATGGCAATAGCAGCGTCTTCAAAACGGAATCTCGAATCGACGATTCGAGCACCCGGCCCCCAAGCCGCTCTCGGGGCAACGCCTGTAGTGGAAGCTCTCGATGGAGGATGGTTTCGTTGTCAATCACGAGCGGTGATCGGGTGGTAGCGATGATATTCTCAAAGTGATAATCGGTTCCGTGGAGAAGATACAGAACCATGAGCAGCGCCCCGGATCGGTAGTAGTATTCCTCGATCTCATCCGCTGTTAGACATCGCGACTCTACTTTCTCAACCCACCCATACTCACCCCGATCGAGAAGGTCACAGCGTGCGAGCTCGGGGAAATCTGCCAACGTCTGCGTACACCACGCGGTGAATGACTGGAGTTTTGCCTGCGTCCGAACTGATCGCGGCTTGTAGACGATTTCTGTCCCGGTATCGAACTGGACGGTGATAATACTTCGACCCCCGTCGTGATGGTCCCCGAGCCCGGTTGCTAGCCCTGTGACAGCGGTTGCATCGAGAGCGAACGTTTCGCGGATCGCGTGCCAATCCGCGTCAAGCCGTTCAATGAATTCAGCGACGGCGGCCGCCCACTGCTCACAGAGACAAACGAGCCGCCGAGCAAGTACAGCGAATTCCTCAATAATACTCGTGAGCCGCCCGCTGAGAACGGCGTCAACATACGTGTCGTACCAGTCCGTGGACGATGCAACCCGACGATCGTCGGTGAGGACTGTTGCATTGTGCTCCGCAATGTAGTGCATGAAATCGACGTGTAGTGCCTGCGCTCCAAGCGTCTGGAGTCGGGAGACGAGCCACAGCTGGAGGTCTGTCATGGACGATGAGCGGACGAATTCCGGAACATCAACATCAAGCAGCTGGTGGCGTGCAAATTCAGCGATCGACCACCAGATGTGAACGAACGGAATCTCCTCCTGGTTGGGGCATTCTTCTGAAGGCTCGTATTCGTGGAGCACGTACCGAATGAGCGAATCAACCACGGGAATCCAGTTCGGAAGCGGCTCATCTGGTGGCCATACACTCAGCTCGAAGTAGTCCGCTAGATCGTCACCTGATGGAAGCGCCGTTTGCCACTCATTGAGCACCTCACTCGGTACGTCAGTGGTCTCTATCTCTATCGGAGTCGGATGAGTAGCCGTATGTCCTTGTTGAACCCGTTCTCGAAACAGCTCCGCACTCGCGGCTATTTCACGCTGTGTGTCTATTTCAAAAACCATCGATGATTGATGATCGGTTGTCTGGGTGGCCTTACAGGCACCTAGTCATCGCAACTGATATTGGTTGAAAGGCAGGTTGAATACGTATCCAACGTCGGCTCAGAGCTCACTGCGCCCAGGTAATCTCGATTGTGTTTCTGTTCAACGGCTGTGAGTATCTTTGCTATGTTATCTCTCATAGCCTATACCAAACACAGATAACGTAATACAAATACATTGCGGGTAAGTTCAATTAATCTATAGAATGTTATCTTATTGATTTCTGTCCTCTGTACAGTGATCACGTCGGTCGAGAGAAGACGCTACTCGGTAACGTACTGTGCTTCCCACTCGTTGCGGGCATCGATTTCCCGTTGCCCACGCCGCGTAAGCGTGTAGTAGTTGGTCCGCCGATCACGTTGGCCCTTCTCAACGAGCCCCTTCTCAACGAGCGTATCGAGGTTCGGATACAACCGGCCGTGGTGGATCTCTTTCTCATAATAGTCTTCCAGTTCCTCCTTGATCGCTAGGCCGTGCGGTTCGTCGCTGCCCGCGATCACGTACAGCAAGTCCCGTTGAAAGCCAGTCAGGTCGTACATGCTAGATGTCTCATCGAGTGATTTTGTATACCTTCCGCTTCATACGGTTCGTTCCCAATCGGTTAGTTGACTGATAGCATTGGTTTCGTTTCGAGCTCCATGCCAGCCCCGCCATCGCTCGATCGGTAGATAGCAGCGAGCACCTGCTGCGTCGTGAGCGCCTGCTCAGGCGTGGCAAGCGGTGATTCGGTGCCAGCGATCGCGTCGAGGAATCGATGCTGTTCGATCCGGTGTGCGTCGTCGTCGCGGGTCGTGATCGTGCTGTCGGAGAAATGCGGTGCGCCACTGGCGGCCGTCTCGAAGATCGACAACTCCCCTGTTTGGAGATCGAGACGTGCCCCAGCATCCTCGCCGTGGAGCACGAACGTGGTGTTCGGAGGGCGGTTGGCTGCCCACGCGACGTCGAGCGAGATGGTCGTGTCGTTCTCACACCGGATGAACGCGCTCGCGGAGTCATCAACGTCGAATGGTCCATCCCCATCCGTGCCGTGCATGTCGAGATAGGTGTACTCCGACCGATCCCCGAACACCGATCGCGTCACCCCCGATACGTCCGCCACGGTCGGAAACCCGAGGACGTACAGCGCGAGATCGATCGCGTGCGCTCCGATGTCGACGAGCGCGCCACCGCCAGCAGACGCCTCTTCGGTGAACCACGATCCACGGCCGGGAATCCCACGTCGACGGAGGTAGTTCGCCTCGATGTGGTACACGTCACCGAACCGCCCCTCGTGAAGATAGCTCATCAACACCTCGACAGGATGAGCGACACGGTTGTGAAAGCCGACTCGACAAACAGACGCAGCGTTCTGACTCGCGTCCACGATGTGCTGTGCGCTCTCGATGGTGTGAGCGAGCGGCTTTTCGATGAGCACGTCGAGTCCGCTCTCGAGCGCGTCGACCGCATACGCCTCGTGATACCGGTTCGGCGTCGTGATGATCACCGCGTCGACGTGGTCGTACAGCGCCTCATGAGCGTCGAACGTCGGCACGTCAAACGCCGTCTCGAACCGTTGTCTGGCCGATTCAGCGACGTCCATTCCCCCAGCAAGGGCTACATCGCGCTGGGCCGTGAGCGACGTAAGCTGATCCGCGTGATACTGTCCGATCGATCCCAACCCGATAATTCCAATGGTGGTCTGATTCATACTATTATTTTATCATGCGATTGTGGAATGAGAAATACCCTCAAGTAGAGCGTTCCCACCCCGACAGCTATCCTGTAGTGGACTTCGAACGAGCTGCACCCACGGGGGATGAGTCTTGACATTTCAACGTGCCGCCATGATTCGTGATCTCGTTGTCGTGCCTCTGACGAGCTAGCTCCCGTGGGGAGACTGTTCCTAGGATACGGCGCTACAGAGGGTGTGCAGTGTTGCCGTATCCATGCCAGACATACCGACCCAATAATAAAATCTTTACGAAATTACTTTCTTAATTATATTATTAGAGAAGAATCTATATGTAGACACAGCTGGCTTCGTGTGGATTGTCTGTCAGTGTCCGTCGAGGAGGACGGCAGCGATGTGGGGGAACTGCCGTCGCAGTCCTCGCACGGTCAATGTCTCGTAGCGGGTTTTGATCCGTTGGAGGTAGGCGGTGGCAGGGGCGCAGTCATCGCGGTCGAACTCCGGTTTGAACGATTCGATCTGCTCGCCATTGCTGTTGAACATCTCTTCATACACCCAGCTGTCTGAGTCTTCGCGGTATTGGAGCCACGCCCCGCCCTCGAAGAACAATCGAGCGGTAGTCAGGTCGTCGTCGGTCGTCACGATCACGTGATCGACGATTCCCGGTGGCCGTTCGATTTCCTCGGCATCAGGGGCGTCGTAGATATCCGTCTGTTTACACCACGAACACATCAACTCGGCCTCGGTCTCGTTTACCACGTCGATCTGGTGGGCCATCGTCGCGTCGAACCCATGGTTACAGTTCGGACAGACGTATGGCCACTCGATCGGGCTGTTCTCGGTCGGCGTCGATGCTGGGATTCGTTTGTTACTCATTGTCGAGAAAGTCGCGATAGTGGGTGCGGATGGTCATACACGTGATGTCAGAGACGTCGCTGATCGCCTGTTGGGTGATCCGCTCGCCGGTCAGACAGGCACTGGCGTACAGTGCGGCGGCGGCCAGTCCCGCCGGGTGCTTGCCGCTCGTGTACGTAGTGCCAGCGACCGAGTCGAGGAGATCGTGGGCCTGTCGATGGACCGCTTCCGTACAGTCCAGCTCGGACGCAAAACGGGGGAGGAACGCCGTCGGATCGGCCGGTTCGATCGCTAGCCCCAACTCGGCGGCAACGGTCCGATACGCCCGTGCGATCCGGTTGCGGTCGACGCGAGCGACCGTCGTCACCTCATCGAGCGTACGCGGGATGTTCTCCTGGCGAGCGGCGGCATACATCGCGGCGGTGGCGACGCCTTCGATCGATCGGCCGATCAACAGGCCCGCATCGACGGCTCGACGATAGATCACGCTCGCGGTTTCGCGGACGGATTGAGGGAGACCGAGCGCGCTTGCCATCCGGTTGATCTCCGCAAACGCCTGTTTGAGGTTGCGGTCCTTCGCAGATCGGGTTCGACACCGCTCGTGCCACGTCCGGAGTCGACCCATCTGCTTGCGCTTTTTTGCGGAGAGAGATCGCCCGCTAGCGTCTCTGTTCTGCCAGCCGATCTGCGTCGACAGTCCCTTATCGTGTCTCGTCTGGGTCGTCGGCGCACCGACGCGGGCCTTCTCCTCGTGTTCGCTCGCATCGAATGCCCGCCACTCGGGACCGCGATCGATCGAATCCTCCGCGACCACGAGCCCGCAGCCCTCACAAACCGTCTCGCCGTGCTCGCTGTCGCTTGCCAACCGCCCATCACACTCCGGGCACACAGTCTCGGGATGTTTTGAGTCTTGGTCGACCTCTCGGTCACAATTCGGGCGGACTGATCGAGTCGTGTTAGTCACGCTCATCCGTCTGTCCTATGTTTGGTCTTTTACTACTAAAATATTTCCTAGGACAGATCCAGATAGTGTATAAGTGCCTATTTTGATTTAAAAGTGGTGTATACTGCTAAATGTGTAGTGGACCCACAAAATTCTTCATCAGCGTGTTCGTACTAACATAATATGTCTGAGACCAGGGGGCGACAAACGATCCTTATCGTCGAGGCGGGAGAGATCATCCAGTCACTGACGCCAATGAGACTGGCGACGCTGTCTCTTATTGAAGATAATGCAATCGAAACACAGCTCGAAATTTCCGAGGAATTGAACTGCACGCCATCGGCTATTTCGCAACATCTGACGGCCCTATCGAACACTCCAATCTCAATCGTTAGCCGGGAAGGGAGCCCCACAATCACCACTGAAGGAAACAAGATCCTCGGAATAGTGAGTGAAACGCTAGAAGTGCTCGGAACAGAGCTTGATAATGTCGTCTGGCGGAATAAAGACGAAATGGCCGAGGTTAAATCTTGTCTCGACCCATTTCACTCAACCCGTGGACCACTACTGTTTCTCGTTCTCCACTCGATTGGGATCCGGAGTTCCGTTGGAGAAAAGATCGATCTCCTCAACACACAAGAACCGATTCGAGTGTCTCCTATTGTGACTGATGTCAAAGACCGACAGCAAGAAAGGGGAGAGGGCGTGACACGGGACAAGGTACGATGGCGACTCACGAAATTAAAGGAAGCTGGTAGCATCACCGTCGATTCCAAAGCGGTCGAAATCACTGACAAAGGCCACGCACAGGCTAGACTCCTTGAGCGAATCATTCAACGTCTCGAAAAAATGTATGACGACGAGGCATCCACAGAGGATTTTAAAAGCGCCACGTCGGATCATATTACACCTCAGCATACTCATATCAGCCCACCACTGACAGATTTTGATGAGGGAACGGTCGTTAGTTTCGATGCAGATTCGAATGATCCGACGATCATGCCTGCCTACTGTTCCGGATCGGATGCTGCACCGGTCTTGCCGCTTACAGACACAATAACGGTTGGAGAGCTAATCGAAGCAGCAACCCGTCTCGGACGGCAGTACGACAACGATAAAGAACTCGAGCTAAACTGGACGCTCTGGACACAAACGGAGGATCTCAATATGCCCAACTATGATACCGTGTAGCCGGTCCTCGTTCTCGATCAGTGAAAAACTCGGCTTCAGCGTCTGAGACAGTCACTGGTGCGAGCCGTATATGCTGCTTAATCGCTTGCCGATACTGGTCGCCCCGATGATATCGGTATGTCGGGTCTATTTTGATGCTTGCAGCAGCGAAAAGTGCTCCTGGAGAGAACCGCTCTGAGTCGGCAAGATCGTGCAATGCGCCGGAATAGTGTGTGAAATCAAATGATCATCGGTACAGGAGGTGAGATAGTGGAGAGGGGAGGAATAGGACTCGATGCCAGTGACCGAGACATTGTAGTCGCCAGAGACGTATTCAGCCAGCTAGTGAGCAATGGTTGGTCTGCGTTGTCGATTATTAGTGTGGTACCAGTCTTGGCCCTTTCCACCACGTTTGAATCCGCCTCGGTTGTCGAAGAACTCGGCTTCAGCGTCTGAGACTGCCCCTTGTGCAAGACGGCTTTGCAGCGTTATAGCTCGTCGGTAGAGTTCATCCTTGTTATATCGATGGTTGGGGTCCATTTTGATGCTCGCAGCCACGAACACCGATGCCGGTGAGAAGATTCCTAAATCAGCGATTTCGCGCAGATCATCGGAATAGTGTGCGAGATCAGCAGCGGTGCCGAGCTGCTCGGCGATCTCGTCTGTCTGGTGGGAGGTGTTCTGTTCCTCTGCGATTCGTTCGGCCTCGTACGTGAGGTGAGATGGTTTGTGTTCCGTAGCCTCCGTATCAAGATGGTCAAGGATCTGTTCGACCTCCGCTACGATCAGATCTGTATCCTGATGGATGCCATTCAGGCCGTTCAACTGGGTGAATAAATCGGGGAGAAGGGGTGCCGCCAGTCGACTCCCGAGGATGTACCAGTCATCGTGTTGCGTGCCGGTTACCTCACGGGCTGTTCTGGCAACGTTCTCGAACAAATCGTGATAGGCGGCGGTTTGGCTCGGAGCTGGTCGCCCGATCTGTTTGATCGACTGCTTGCCGGAGCTCAGGGCAAGTACGTCATCATCGAACTCGAGCTCGGCCGAGCGCAGGATCGTGCTGATTCCCTCCTGTTCGCCCTGTCCAAGCACGCCAACGACATTGAGATCCAAGTGGCGGTTAACTCGTGATCGAATTTCGAGTGCGGCAATGTACTGGGCGAAGATATCTTCGTTAAAGCGAGCTGGATCGCCACGTCCTCGTTCAATCCTGCGATGGTGGGTAGCGAGCTGTTGTAGTTTTTCGATGTTGACATCCCAGTTACCAAGAGCAGCGCGGAACGGCTTTTGATAGTCTCCCCGGCCAAAATCGGCATACGAATCAAGCGTTTGACTGGCTGCCTGCTGATTCACATGATCTGGGAGAGATTCAAGTGCTGCCCGGTAGCGGTGGAGGTGTCGGTGCTGGCTCTCGGCTGGATAGTAGCGCGCATAGTCGATCGGACGAAGAATCCCTCGTCGACGCAAGGCAGTGGTGATCGCTCCCCGGGTCTGGACGTTCTGGTTTTCTCGTTCCCTTACGACACGCCCCTGCAACCGATTGAAATCGTATATATCTATGAGAACGACAGGCTGGGTTCTGCTGTGAGTCAGAAGTTGTGGTAAATGGGAGTATAACGTTGTGAAACAAACACCTGGGAGAGCAAGGTATGCATCTCTTGTCATATTTTGATAGCGATTACCACGTTGTTCCTTATTCATATTAATAGTATCGGGAGGTTGTGATGCCCACGCCTCACCGCTCATCCCAACCCCGGCCAAGACACTCGATAGCGTCTTTATCATCTGCCTACGGGTTTGGTTCATGGTAGTCTATTACACACTACTGATGGTTAATATTGACGGTTACTACTTAACCATCCGCATTATCAACATTTACCACGTACTGCTTGACTATCAGCGAAAAAAGCTTGCTGTGGCTCGAATCCGTTATAGATCGCGCTGTTGCACCGTCTTCCGACTGTTTTCCTGTGGTCGACGTTCAGCGTCCTCGAGGAGACCGTAGTCCTCACTAGAATCGTGGATCACGTCGTAGAACGTCGCCTGCGGAATCCACGCCCGCATTGCCGTGTCGATATCAGAAACCTCCACACATACCACAGTCCGTCCGAACATCTGCTTCTCGACATCGAGATCGTCAATCTTCCAGGTCCTCGACTGATCGTCCGAACCCGAAAACAGCCGATCGGGTGCGATCTCACTCATCGGTCGCCCTCCGGTGAGAACTCACCCTCGAATTGAGAGTATTCGATACCACGCACGATCACTCCCCGCGTATCTTCTTCGATGGTTTCAAATTCGAATTCAGAGCCCGGAGTGATCAGCCACTCGAATAGTTCCTCATGGCCGATATTCCGGATCCGGAGTGTGTCGCGTTGGCGGGGGAGGCACTTCGCATCGGCAAAGTACGCTTCAACCCGGAGCGAAAGCGCCTTCGCTGGATCGTCATTAACGATTGCCTCAAGCGCGATCCGTTGCCAAAACTCAGGATCCCGCATCTCCTCGGTGGCGTCCACTTCGCACTCGCTCGCACCGTTCGATTCCTCAGCTTTTTCTTCCGTCGTCGTTGATGTCGATTTGGCTTCTCTCATAGCGAGACCAGAGAAAGCCACGTTCGGGGTGTCTCTAGCACCCCGATTCTCTGAGACGTTCCCCCAGAGCACCGGCCTTCTCAATTACACCTAATAGCGCGACATCCTTAAGTATTTCCCTTAGGGATATCCTGTAGGGAAATGGAGAAAGGACTAAGTGGATGGGGATTGTAGAAGTAATCGAGAAGCGCGGGACACGATGGGTGTAGGAGCACCCCACCGGGCTTCTCGGAGGTTCGAGCAAGTCATGAAAGGAAATGTCGACGTCGAGCGGACAGAAGAAAAGAAGACAGCCTTATTGAACTGGGTGTATCCTGATGAGGCACCAGCGGATGCACTTACGGCACGTCAGCTTATCGAACTCAAAAATGGTGTTCGAGCGGCTATTGAGCAGGGAGACCACGCAATTAGCACTCCGGGGAGCCTGAATGATGAACACTGGCATCACTCGGGAGTCGGGGTCTCGATCTGGATGCATCGGTCAGGTGTTGTTGTGATGTCGTCTAAAGAACAAAGCATCGTTACCGACGCAGGGACGCTCAATAGCATCGACAGAGCAAAGGCTGGATTCTTCGTAAATCCGGGTCCCGCTGTCGTGTCTAGCAGCGATGTAAAAGAGACAGAGCAGTAAGCTGCGCGGCTTCCGATACAGAAGCTGTTATTTCGAAGTGATATCGCTTTTTGCACCCATTTGAGAATTCATCCCTACCACTCCTATTCGATCTTTGCGCGTTCTTCGTCTTGCCGTCGCTGAAGCTCCTTGGCGTGGAATGGGTTGACGAGACCGCGTCGCTTGAACGTCATCCACGCTTCATCAGCCGTCTCGTTGCAGACCGGATCACGTTCGTCGGGATCAAGCTGATACCGGGGTGGCTGCCCGTCTCGAACGCCGTCGAGCAGTTGCTGCATTCGGTCAGCGTCACCCATCTCCAACCACCTCGATCGAGATCTCTATCTCCTCCTCGATCGGGAGGTCGATCGTGACTGTTTCAGTCATTGCCCTGTTCTCTCAGCACCACAGCCTGCACACGAAAACGACTGCATGAGCACGTTTTCGTACTTGTCTGTGTGGTCTTTTTTCTCAACCGCTAGCGTTCCACATTCAGAACAGCCTCCACCGACATCGACAGCTTGGAGCGCTGCCTTCTGGTGGTCACAGGATGCAGCCAGCCGGTTTTGCCAGCCCTGACGAGCTTCGGTGCCCATCCCAGTCTTCTCATCCTCGCGCTCATGCCCGCACGTACAGGAATCACCGTCAACGATTTCCTCTGTTCCGTCCGGGAGCAAGACGGTGTACTTGTTCCCCTCGCACAACACCGCCGCTACGTCGCTCGATGCGAGTGGGGATAGTAACCCCGTATCGTAATAGGAATCCCAACTCTCAACTAGCTTTACAGCGTTTCTACTCATTGGTTTGCCTCCTCAGCCAGCCACCACAGGGTCACACGGCCTTTCTCGCGAGTCTCGACAACCCCCTCGGCGTGCAGTTCGCCTAGCTTGTTCCGCGCAGTATCCCGAGAACAGCCCAGCTCGTCACGTACATCCGCTGCGATGAGTGCCGGACCGGGAATCTCATCGAAAACCGCACGTACATCGTCGGTACTGTACTGTTCTGTAAACCGCGTTGGATGGCTATCGTCTTCTGCCATATTACACTATTCAACAGCCATCTTCTTAAACCTTTCGTTACTTCCCTAAGGATATTCCATTAGGGAAATGCCGAAGATTATAAGTTGGTTGCGCTATTAGGTGTAATTGAGAAGGCCGGTGCTCTGGGGGAACGTCTCAGAGAATCGGGGTGCTAGAGACACCCCGAACGCGGCTTTCTCGGGCTTCGCCAATGAACGAGAAAACCACGTCGGAAAACGAGAAGAATAGCAAAGAAAGTATCGACTCCCTGTCGTGGACGGATCTCCAGGGGACTCCGACCGGAACGCCGGAGGGGGATGTGATCTGTGATTCCTGCAACAAGGGAATCACGTCTATCCAGCAGCTCACCGACGGTGAAACGGCGATCGCGTATCTCTATGTAACGGGCAACTGCCGTGACGGGTGGTCACTGCGATGGATCAGTTGCCACGACTGTGGCCCACTCGGAGACGGTGAGGCCACGGAACCCGGAGAAGTCCATGCACTCGCATTTCTCACGGCCAATCGTGTCCCTCCACACGTCGAGGTCGGGTCCAACACGATCCTCGACAGCTCGCCGCCAGCAGAGGTAAGCGACCGATGAGTCTTCAATGCAACAACTGTGGTGGGGCGGTCGTTGTCCAAGACGGTAGCTATGGGCAAAACTCGATGTTCGAGCGGTACGCGTGTCCTGACTGTGACAGTACTGGAACGATGACGATCACCGAGTTTGGTAACAAGCATTTCACTGGCTGTCTAGAGTGATCGTCTAGGTCCTTTCCCCATTTTACCTCACTGTTGCTACTTCTATATATACGATAAGATGTATTAGACATACGCAGTAGAGAACGCTACCCAGCACATTTCCCTACCTTCTACCGATGGTTTTATTATCAAGTAACTAGATATAAGCACCGAACACCGCCTGACGCGTGAAGGTGTCCGGGTGCTCAGAACACCCGAACGGTGGTGTTCTCAACTCGCAGCTCCGCAAGCGTTGAACACCATGATATCCAACAAGCCAGACGTAGAGAAAAGTATCGGTCGTATTGAGCAGCTCGTGCCTCACGCTCCGGAGGAGACAACTCAGGATGTCGAAACAGATGGATATCCGGGTGTGGAGTTCATCGTTCCTCCGGACATATTCAGGGATGAACAGGCCACGATCGTCTTCAAAAACGGTGCGAAGTGGCAGTTCCGGGAAACGCCTACAGGACACATCAGGCGAGAGGCATTCTATTCGGAGGGCGATGAGTACGAGTCGGTTATTGATGATACAGCAACCGATCCGATGGAAGACCTTCAAGATGTTTTCGATGCATACAGCAGCCGTGGTACATCGTGGTTGAAGACCGAATATCCTGGTTTTTGGGTGGTCTTGCAGTAGGTTCCTCTTTCTGTGGATTTATCATCGACCGAGTGCTACGTTCGATCGGACATTCTTGCGTGCCTGCGGGATGTCCTATCCTTGGTCGGTGACTCACCAGAAACCGACCTTCTGAACAGAAGACTAGCACCACGCGGAGAGAGTTGTCTGGTGAATATCGGTGGTTCTGGTTGCTGCCGTTAGAAGAGAGTGGCGAATCCAGCTGTTTCGAACATCTCGTCATCACACTCCGGCGTCAGCTCGTACTCTAGCATCCGCGCGATCGCCTCGGAGAAGCCTGCTCGAACAGTCGTTGAGTCGTCGCCCGTTGGCAGGAGGACGCGCTGTTGTTGCCAGCGTTTCGTTGGGATCTTGTTGTTACACACCGCCGTTTCAGGCGTTGAAATGTCGAAACTGTCGAGAAGCGGTCGTTGTGGGTCCTCACTGATTGACTCTCGAATCGCGGCGATCAGCTCGACCGAGGTTCCGACACCAAGCCCATGTACGTCAACGTCGTATCCAGCGTTCTCTCGAAACTGCCTGATGAGTGTCACCTGCCGCTCAGGGCTGAAATCACGCATCCCGCCGAGAGCAAAGTAATCGACATCTGAAAAATGGTCAATCATCTGCGCGTCGAACGGGGGAATGAGCGGAACGATCACCTCGACATCGCATGGATGCCGCTTGTACTTGCTGATGAAGTGGTCGTATGCATCGGCTGGATGAATGCCATCGTCCGCTGGATGCGCCTCTTTCGGCCAGTCTTTGCCAACAACGTAGTCTGCATCGAGTCGGTGCGCAGCATCGAGGATGTCCTCGACCGAGTAATATGGATCATTGACGACCGAATCAACGATCACCGTCGCACTCGTGTCGCTGATACTCGGTCGTGCTCTATTCGCTGCAATAAGACGGTACGGCCAGCTATATCGGTTGTTGATGCCAGCAACATACACGTCGACGGGACAGCGGTCGTGCAATTGTTCCCGTGCTCGGATCTCTCGGGCATAGCGGGCGGGTACTTCGATACTCTCCTGTTCGTCGGACGAGGCGTTCTGTAGCGAGCTGGCGCGCTCGGTGGGTGGATGTCCTGAATGCATGAATCGGTGAAAAATGAAGAAAAGTAGTCAGCTACTCATACGTCGTTCCGAGGTGTGCGTGACACCTTGTACAGAGCCGTTCCACTTTCGTCCGTCCGTCCGGCAGATCTTCTGTGCATTTTTTTATCTGTTCTGATGGATGAGGACATACTAGTGGATTTTCCTCCCCATGCCATCCTCGATCTCGGCTCATTCCTTACCACTCCCTGAGACCGTCAGGTTTGACGCCATCCACTGGTCCGTGTCGGCTGGCTCCTCGCCGTCTTCATCCAACGAATAGACCACGATCCGACCGTCGTCGGTCAGGGTCTCTTTCACCTCGTCGCTCATCGGTCGCTCACCTCCGGATAGGCCATCATGCCGGTCCAGCTCCGGCTGCCGTTAACGCGAAGTGACCCTTCTGCGCCGCATCGACACCGATAAAACTCCTCCCACTTCTCTCCGGAGGATTTGGGATCAGTTCCCCCGACGAGTACGATGTTCCGCTGTTCTCCGCATTGCTGGCATTCGCATCGCTCTCCTGCTCCCGTCGCGGGATCGTCGTGCCAGATCACTGGCTGGCCCCAGCGATCTCGATCAGGGCGTTCGATACTTTCTTGTCGATGCTCCGCCGAATTCGAGTTGGCTTTCCTCGATTGCATTGCAAGTCACCGAGAAAGCCGATTTCGGGGTGTTCTCATCACCCCGAGTTTCTCTGAGAATTACTCCCAGAGCGTCCCGGCCTTCTCAATTACACCTAATAGCGCGATCCCCTTAAGCATTTCCTTTAGGGAAGTGGGTAGGGGCGATTGAGAAAGTTATAAATTAGTTGAACATCCAGAACCATCACAATCACAGTTGAGGGCCATTAGTCCATCCAAGAGATAGCGTCCCTCCAAACACATACGGACGGCCACCCGTCCCAAACTGTCGGTTCTGGGTATTCGCCCGTACCCATCGTAACGACTGGTAGCTAGCCGATCAGGTCCGCCGTGATCAGCATAGCTGCCAGCATCGTTCCAGTGAAAACATCAATTTCACCGATTGTAACAAGTGCAAACAGACTGATCAACCCAATCACACAAACCTGCTCAATTCGTCTCATCGGTCGTTCACCTCCGGATAGGCCATCATGCCGGTCCAGTTCCGCTTGCTGCCGTTAACGCGGTGGGTCCCCTTCGCGCCGCAGATCTGGCACACGTAAAACTCCTCATACTTGTCGCTCTCTGTATTGGGATCGGTTCCCCCGACAAGCGCGACATTGAGCCGTTCTCCGCATTGCTGGCATTCGCATCGTTCTCCTGCTCCCGTCGCAGGATCGTCGTGGAAGATAACTAGCTGTCCCCAGTGGTCGGTTTCCGGCGATTCTTTATTTTTTTCGCTCGTCGTGTTTGCTTTCGACATGGTTTTCTTGCACCTTTCGAGAAGCCCGGCAGGGTGCTCCTACACCCATCGTGTCCCGCGCTTCTCGATTACTTCTACAACTCCCACCCACTTAGTCCTTTCGTTATTTCCCTAATGGAACTCCATTAGGGAAATGCTTAAGGGGATCGCGCTCGTAGGTGTGATTGAGAAGGTCGGTGGTCACAGAAATGTGGCAGGGTGTAGGAGCACCCCACCGGGCTTCTCGAAAGGTGCAAGAAAGCCAATGAGTACTACGCTAGACCGAAGTGAAAACGGTTGTGATCACATCGACCACGACCGATTTGAGCGAGCATGTACAGAACAGATATACGTTGAAAAAATAGCTCCGAACATGTGGGAAGTCCATCACGATGGCTCCACGTATACGGTGGATCTTCGGCAGGCTGTATGTGGATGCCCAGACTACCAATACAGAGAAATAATTTGTAAACACCTCATCAAAGCCGCGATCGTCGCGTTCCATACGGAAGGTGTGGAAAGTGAGATCGTTGCCAAAGTGGTCAACTATGCACACGAAAATCCCTGTCCGACAGGGAACGCTCGAATCTGCGATGGTCCGATCGGACCAAAGTTCCCCTGTCCCACCTGCGTAGAGGCAACGACACTCGACGAATGGACCTTGTGGCAGCGAACAGCAAAGAGAACCGGAGAACATCGGTAATCCTCCGATTGAACGGTATCAACCGTCGCCTATTTTTCACCACTACACCGTTTTCTCCACCGATAGAAAACAAAAACAAGCTGTCGAAATGCAGGTCAGGCTACTCCGTCTAAAGGACAGAACGACGGAATTCCCGCCTTCGATCACGACGTTCCTTCCGTGCGTCTATAACCCCTTGTACTGCCTCGTTCATTTGGTCCACTAGATTCCTCGATCCCGGCTCTACTTCGATCTCTTCAAGAAGGTAGTAACCCCGCTGGTCATGAATTTCAAACGTTGCCTCTCCAACACTGGATGGAAAAGCACCATCCTTATCGACTATGACCGAAAAATACGCGCGAAAGCCCTCTTTATCCACTACGATCGTACTACCATCACACTCAACAGAGTGTGTGTCGCGCTCGTACCACAGCTCCCGAGCGTGCTCTTTGGCCTCCGTTTTGTTTCCTTGATCGAGCGCTACGAGGAGAGATTTCTCGTTGTTCGATTCACTGGCTTTCTTACCGTCTGGCGTTGTGCTCGACATGGTTTTCTTGCTCCTTTCGAGAAGCCCGGCAGGGTGCTCCTATACCCATCGTGTCCCGCGCTTCTCAGTTACTTCTACAGTCCCCATCCACTTAACCCCTTTGGTATTTCCCTAATTGAACTCCATTAGGGAAATAGGGAAAGGAATAAGTAGGTGGCACTCATTGGTGTAAATAGGAAGCGCGGGACGCCGGTCAGAAAGATAGGCCGGAACGTGTTCCAGCACGTCCGACCGGGCTTCTTTGGAGAATACCCATGTCGGAATCAGATACGACAGAAGTTAAAGACGAGGAATCGCCAGAAACCGATGTCAACTTTAATGCTCCAGCGATTGCCGGAGCATGGGAGGCTGCCGAGGACGTGCCGGTTTGTGTCGCGGTGGCGATCACCAACGAATTCACCGAACATACAGTTACGGCACAAGACGGCGAAGAATCAGATGGTGACGTTGTGTTCGAGGCTGCTGGGATTCTCTTCGAGGAAAAGGCAGTTGGTGTTTGCCAGCGTAGAACAGCCGAGAAATACGCACAGCGATATGTTGAACTCGAGCGAGAAGATAACAAAGTCCTTGCTATTTCTCCCGTACAAATCTTCGAAAACCAGCCGTTCTGAGGGAGGGGATAGCTGACCGTTCAAGGTAGCTTGGCGGTATGCGAGATGGGCAGCCGAAACACACAGGCCCTTCTCCACATAATAATCGATATGAGCAATCTCGACACCCAGATCAACCAGTTAAAAGATGAAGCGACCGAGCGATGGGGAGATCAATGGACTATTGAAGCGCGATATTTCGCTGATGGAGATGCTCAATGTCATGCTGTTCGATCCTTTGGAAGGAATGAAGAGGGGTATCTCGTGCAAAAACGGCTGTTCCTCCTCGAAACAGGAGAATTTGTAGTCGATCAAGTTGTGATAGAACGCCAATACGTCGAGGAAGAGATGATAGAAACACCGAGTTCGTAACGAAAAAATGAATATCTATGCTGTTCTACTCTGGATTAGCGGGCCTCAGGATTGGGCCTGAGGGAACCCCACCTACTACTTGATTAACTCTCTGTAGCAGTCTTCACAGAGAGTTTTCCATTTCCCGAAGTCTCCAGTTCTGAACCTTTCCTCATACTTCGACCGGTCGAGATTGCAATGATCGCATTTGGGCATTGTTTGTCACCTCCATGGCCTCCCGGCCACATCTATACCAACGGACTATATCCACTTATACCCTTCGGTATTTCCCTAATGGAATTCCCTTAGGGGAATACCGAAAGGAATAAGTAGGTGGCACTCATTGGTGTAAATAGGAAGCGCGGGACGCCGGTCAGAAAGATAGGCCGGAACGTGTTCCAGCACGTCCGACCGGGCTTCTTTGGAGAATACCCATGTCGGAATCAGATACGACAGTAGAAAAAGAATCGGACGATGAACGACGCGCTATTGAATCAATAACAAATCGTATCGAACAAATAATATCAATGGGACCGCCGACGTGCGATGCATGTTATTCGCTCGACAGCCAAGACCGTCCCGAAGACGGCGAGATTTGGCCGAATACTCTCACGATTTTCGTGGATGTTGAGGGAGATACACTGACTCAGTGGATGCACAAGACGATGTGCGACGCACACGATCCTGCTATCGGTAACGGTGAAGGTGTTGCTGTCGAGGCGACCCACCGGATTCGCGCGCGACCAGAGTTGATAGCCGAGAAAAAGTGGAAATTCCGCTACAACGTCCTTTCGGTCAAAGAGGCTGATTGGTAAAGCTCATCGTTCTCTCATCACCTCGTCATCGAGGAGTTCCTCCTCGTTCGCTCGACGGATCTGTTCGACTAACTGCTCGACAACCAGATCCGTCACGATCTCGTCGGTCTCCATTACTCCCGTGATGAGCTGGTCGACCGCCTGTCCGATAGAAGAAGAATAGCTGTAAGTGCGGTCGGCAGCAGACCGGACAGTATCACCGGTCCCGCTTTGATCTGTGGAGTCGTCAGTATCCTGTGTTCGGCTGCGATCGTTGGTTTCCTGTCGTTGCATGACCGACCGCACAGCCTCGGCCACCGTCTGCTGTTCGCGTTCTCGCGCACCCCAGTCGGGGCGGCGGTCTTGATAGTCACTGCTCCCATCATCGGCTGCTCCGTAGCGGCCCCCCATCAGGCCACCTCCTCCGATGTGCTGGGGGTATAGTCTGTGGCCCGTGGCTGCTCGAGCGCATCACTCACCTTGTCACTCACCTGCTTCCAGATCGATCGCATCTCTTGGCCTGTCTGCTTGCGGGGGCTGATAGGCTGTCGCCACTGATTCAAGCCGGTGCCAGCGCGTACGGTTCGGGGCATTCGTCGGAGATAGGTCGGTGACAGCAAGCCAATCAGCACGATAGAACGGGGTTGTCTCGTGGCGATCTCGCGTACGTCTGCAACGAGTTCATTGACCCGAATCCCTGCGCCACCGGTGAAGTACTGGGTCGAAAAGTACGATACCATCGGGAACTCGAACGCACACCGGTCAAGCACTTCATAGCAAATCGCCCATTCTTCAGGAGAACAGCCGTTGATCAATGGGATTAGCATGGTATCGATCTCTCGCTCTCGTATCTGATGTGCCATCCACACGGTTCCCTCCATGCATCGCTCAACGTTCGCTAGCCGATCGTCAGCTGGCTGTTCTTCGTAGGTCGAGTAGTCGGTTGGTACGTGGTAGTCGGGTCCGAATTCCTCGACGATCTCTAGCTCGCGCTCCCACGACAGCAGATTGAGTTTCTCATCAGGGATGGTCGTGGTGGTGATCACGGCAGTCTCCGCTGGAAAGTACGATTCGGCTGTTTCTCCACGTTTCAGGAGCTGACGAGCCGATGTAATTTTCGCCAGAACGTAGTCGGGTGTGACGGCAGTAACGAATTCTCGGTGGCTCCACTGGGCTTCAATCAGTGGAATACCGCCGCTTGGATACGGTTTAGCCATAATATACTATGGTATCCCCTCACACTAGGACTTTGTTATTAGAATAGAATTCCTGCGTTAATCATTGAAAGCGTATTAGAAGGTGTTTCATCGTGTTCCATCCAATAACGCTATGAAGAGGTCGTCAGTAGTCCACTCTGTGCCTCATAGCGTGGATATTCTCTACTCTCAGGCGTTCTCCTTTCCTCATGCCCTCCATGCTGCTCGCAACCCTCTAGCACTCCACCTCTCCCACTGGTTACCTCTCGACTATTCAGGACACATCCCCGGTAGAGCATCTGAGTGTCGTGATTTGCCTGCCGATAGCATGGCGCGCTCCGGTCTCAGCGAGAGTGCCAGCGACAGCGCCGCCGTGCCGATCGAGGGAATGAGCGGTCGGCACCGATTGGTTGATGGATGGCGTGTGGCGATTGGGGATGTCGGGGCTACGTCGTCAGGTGGACAGCCGGTGGACGGTTGCTATCGGGGGTGCCCTCGGTCGTCGTTGGTGTGGATTCGGTGTGGTCGCTTGGTGGACAGTCCGGGTGGTTGGTACTGGGGTGACAGTCGGGGTGGGTGTCGGTGCTGTGCTGGGTTGGGATCGGTGCGGTGGCGGGGGGCAGTCGGGCGGTCGTCGGTGGGGAGATGACTGGGTGATGGACGGTAGTGGACAGTCGGGGCAGTGGCCGTGATCAGCAGTCCGGTGCGTTGCTTCGTGGTTGGTGTCGTGTTGCGTTGTGTTGGTGTCGTTACTGGTCGTCGCTCGGTGGGGCACCCACCGGGCCTGCGTCATCGTTGCTGTTCGGTCGGTTACAACCGTGGGGGCACCCCACGGGATCGCAGTGCGGGCACCCCTGCTGTCCGTCGTTATCCCGGCTTCGCCGGGATGCAGTACACTGGCTGGCACCCCAGCCAGTCGTCGTGGTGCGGATTCACGGTGTTGCACGTGGCGGCACCCTCAGGTGCATGTCGCTCGCTGTGCTGTCCCACGTCGTCGCTGCTCGCGGTTCGGCCTGCTGTGCGGTACTGTGCTGTGTCGGTGCGTTGCGGTCCCGCGCTGTCCTCTGCTGTGCTGTCGGCCTTTGACCCTGGTGTATCACCGGGCTTGTCCGGCATTTTGCTGTGTTGTGGACGCTCTTCGGCTCTCCCACTAAGATCTTTCTGCTGTTGTTATATAGCTGTATAAATATGGATATCAGGCTTCCCTCTGTCGCTTTCGGTGGGTCATCGGTTTGCTCCTGCTTTCGGACTGTCCCATGCTGTCGTCATGGTGCGGATCCCACTCGTTGCAGCGTGGTTGACTGTCCCACGTCGTTGCTGTCTGCTAGCTGTATCGGAACTGTGCAGGCTGTCACCCACGGCATCGCCATTTCGCTGGTCACACGCGGTTTCTCGCGCTGGACTGTCGGCTGTCGTCGCTCTCTCGGACTGTCCCACAGTCCACTCTCATCATTGCATCACATTCGTGATGCATCCAGGGTGCCCACGCGCTACACGCTCTCGGGATGCCCTCATCTCATGGCCTCCCTCGGAGGCCATTTCTCCACTGTCAGCTCCTTGGGTGTTCTCAACTTCCCCCGGTAAATCTCTCTTAGTCGTCGTTGTCTGGCTAGGTAGTCTATTACCGTCGGGAGATGTGAGTATCGTAATATCGATGAATAATATTATAGGTCCTCGGAAACGATATCGTTCTATGGTGGATAGTACCGGATCTGAGAACTCCGGAGAAGCAGAGGACTTTCAGCAGATTGCACAGCGCCTTGGTGAACCACGACGGGAACTGCTGCAATCATTTCTGAGAGCAGATATATCAGCAGTGAACACGGCAGACCTACGGGAACACACGTCCGTCTCACGAGGAAGTGTGCTCCATCATCTGGAGCGGCTGATGTCCTGGGGGTTGATCGATGAACTGCCAGAGCGTCAGTACCACGGCCGTGGCGGACGTGAGGCACGGACCTGGCAGCTCACGGATCGCGGCAGGGAATTCTGCAAGGAGTATATGGATGCCCCCCCAGATGCGTTCGTCTCACCGGAAGACGTGGCAACTCTTGAGCAGCGCATGGACCGCCTTGAGGACGACTTCAAGGACGTGAAGGGGATCATGATGCAGCTCGGCGTCCACACGGACATGCTTACCAAAAAGCGCGCACGGAAAGAGATGGGCGAGGAATGGTTTCAAGAGGTGTTCGAGAGTTAAAGCACACCAACCATATTATCACCAATCTCCTTCTCGTCAGTGGCTTCCGGATCATTCGTTTGCTGATCGTTGTCCGGGTCCTGTGTGCCGCTCTCTTGCTCTGCACGCGGATCGCTCTCGTCTTCCGCCGGTTCTTCCTCGATCTCTCGAAGCTCGATGAGCGGCACGTTTGGCTGCTCGTGACGGTAGAGTTTGAGGTCCATCGGCGTCAGAAGCTCTTTGTTGCCGTCCTCGTCACGTGGTGACTCGGGCACGACTTTAATATTGTACTCGACATCAGCCCACTCACCGTCTAGTTCGTACTCCGGAATCACCGGGGGTTTGATGTTCCGGTCGCCCTCTGATGGGTACGCGCTGGCGTCGTTGAAGATCTCCGCT
Source organism: Halobacteriales archaeon YIM A00010 (assembly GCA_025041175.1). GTDB lineage: Archaea > Halobacteriota > Halobacteria > Halobacteriales > Haloarculaceae > Halocatena. Next base: position 677 of record JAKCFJ010000005.1, on the reverse strand, counting down.
GCGGTGTCAAACCGGGCGTGGACCGTCCCATCGGTATCTCTAAGGATGTACTCACCCGTGCGGAGATCCTGCACCCAGACGTTATTGCTCGCACCGGGCCTGGTCATGGTCTCGCCGTCGATCGAGAGGGTGTTCGTCCCCGTGTAGAATCGTCGCTCACCATCGACGGAGTGGGAACTCCGACATCCGGCTGGCTCTCTCTCGATCGTGTTGTACACACGCTCTGCGACTTCCTCCCGTCCAATGAACAGACAGGGGTGGCCCTCGTTATGCGCCTGGATGAGGTTTTTCACCGTCTGGGACGGCTGCGTGTCACCCGTTGAATGCTCGCTCTCGATGTACAGGTCCTTCGCGCCAGCCAGTCGATCGAGCAGGGAGTGTTCCTCGCGGTACTCGGTGACCTTCTCGGTGATCGCTTCGGGATCAGTCACTCCGTCGAGGTCGAGCGCATCGTCCAGGCGTGCGATCGCGTCGGGCATCGCGTCGCCAGTCTGGGCAGGGATGTCGTAGACAAACCCGAGTTGCGTCATCGGGACGTACGCATCAGCCATCTGCTCCCAGTGTTCGTCTGCGCCGTCGTTTTCGCTCTCCCCGACGTTCATAAAGCTCGTGTCGTCGGCCCGCACTTCCCGGTCGCCAGCGTCATTCTTGCGATGGGAATAAAACGCATCGGGAAG
>JAKCFJ010000004.1 GCA_025041175.1 Halobacteriales archaeon YIM A00010 | reverse complement strand
ACCGGGGAGACCGCCCCGTTCACCGACACTCGGCCAACGCGCTGCGCTTTACCATCGACGGCCACGAGGAGATGAAGACCGTCGTCGCGGGCGAGGAGTTCCCGATGGAGGACAACGATCTCGTCACGACGCCCCAATGGGAGTGGCACGATCACGTCAACGACTCCGACGAGACCGCCGCGTGGCTCGACGCCTCGATCTGCCGCTCATTCTCGATTCGATGAACGCACGGCAAGCGTTCGAGAACCACGAACTCGAGCGCCAGCCCGTCACGAAAACCAGGGCTACTGGGACTCCCAGTACGGTCGCGCCCGTTCCATCGACGAGACGAAAAGACGGCATCCCGGGACCGTTCGAGGGCATCCGCGAGGCGACGCCGCCGTACCGCTTCGGCTGGGAGGAAATGATGGAGACGCTCAATCAACGTGCAAACAACGACGGCCCGACCCTACGACGGATACAGCCTCGCGTACGTTAATCCGGCGTCGGGCGAACCACCGCTGTTCCCGACGATGTCCTTCCGCGCGCAGTTGCTGAACGAGGGACCGACAGACCCACCTCTTCACAACGCGACGGAGGTGTATTTCGTCATCGAGGGCGAGGGAGCGACCCACGTCGGTGACAAAGCGCTCGAGTGGGACAAATGGGACATCTTCGTCGTACCGCCGGACGAAACCCACCACCACGCGCCCGACGAGGAGGCGATCCTCCTGGGCATGTCCGACCGTCCGGTGTTCGAGGCGTTCAACCTCTACGCCGAGACCGAACCCTCGTCGTAGCAGACCGCCTACGGCGCGTCTCGCGTTTCACTTTCCCTTCTGTCTGGCATCTCTCACTGCCTCGTTCGGCACCAGATGATCCAACGGGGAGAATAGGCATCCTCGAAACGAGAATTTATTATGATTCGATGGGCAGTTTCACATGGTTCGACAGATTGATCTGGAGACTGCAGTAGAGACCGCTGAGGACGTGCCGACTGCGTCGGCTGTCCATGACCCGAACGACGACATTCCGATCACGGACGTGTTCGACGACGAGTTTGTTGCAGCTCACACTGACTTCGAGTCCTTCGACGAGCTGGTAGCCGCGAGCCCATCAGATGCTCACAACAGCCGCCGAACTCGAGACCGTTCTCGACGGTGCGTGGGCCGCATTCGTCGCCGAGCATACCGATTTCGGGGACGAGAGCGATGGTGTTCGCTGCCCGCGACCACTGGGTGGCCAAGAAACTCGGCATCTGTGGGAATGATCCCGCCGAAACTTTCCGCTCCGTTGTCTCCCGCGAACGCTACGGCGTGAAAATGGACGACCGAATACGGTATCATCGCTTCAGTAGTTCCCGGTCGAGACGATCGGCGGGGCGCCATGCGGGCCATAGGGCGCGTCGTCGAGGTACTCACCGGCGACCTCGAACTGGTCTGCGAGCGCCGCGGCGGCCTCCTTACGCAGGACGGTTACGGGGTCGTCGCCCTGGAGGTACTCGAGGGCTTGCCCTGCCGCATCAAGGTTGTACTGGGCCGCTTTCTCCCGACGAGCGGCGAACAGTTCGACCTCGTCACGAGCAACCGCATCGCGGTGCGAACGGATCGCAACAGCGATGGCCGAGGCAGCTTCGTCCGCGTCGGCGATACCGGAGTTCATCCCGCGGGCGCCGAACGGAGCGAGGAGGTGGGCGGCCTCGCCAGCCAGGAGGACGCGTCGATGCTCGTCGACGAAGCTGTCGGCTTTCACCTGGAGGAACTTGTACGTCGAGATCCACGTCAGGTTGTCCTCGTATTGCTCACCCATCACAGTGTTGATGATCTCACGCATATTCTCGTCGTTGCAAAGCTCCTCTGGGTCGTCGTCTGGCAGACACTGGATGTCGAGTCGCCATCCCCCAGTGAATGGAACGAGCAAGACGTTCCGTCCGCCGACCTCAGGGTGGTCGTAGTGGAACAGGCGTTCGGTCGGATAGCCATCCCCCTCCACTGCTTCGACATCCGCGACGATGAAGGAATTCGCCGACTGGTCACCGTCGAAGCTGGCACCGATCTCATTCCGGACGGTGGAGCCGCCGCCGTCGGCACCGACCACGTACGATGACCTCCACTCCTGGCCGTCGGTCGTCTCCATGCGGACACCTTCTGGGCCGGAATCGACAGTTTCGACCTCCGATTCCCAGTGGATGTCGATGCCACAATCGGTGAGCGCCTCGTGCATGTATGCCTCCGTGCGAACCTGCGGGACACTCGTGAAGTGGGGGGTTTCGCTGTCGTCGGGTGAGTTGTATGTTCGTAAGAATACTTCCTTGCCTCGCCAACAGGTGCGTCGCGTTGGCCAGACCATTCCCTCGTCGACGAGATTGCTTCCGAGTCTGGGGTGAATCCGTTCCAGTGTCCGGAGCGTCGATCCATGGACGTAGATGGCTCGACTCCTGAACGGTCCCGTTCACGGGATCTGCCTCGAGAATCGTGACTGGGACGAGCGTGCAACGCAAGCGCAGCCGTCATCCCGTAGGACCGGCACCGACGACGATGACCGGAGACTCGTTGCTACTGTTGCAGAACTCATTCTACCTCAAATGAGGGTCTCTGGTATTAGTCGTTTTCCTTGTTTGGACGTATCGTGCCGAGACAATCCTCCATGATAAGGGACACTCACGCCATCGATAGCGTGGGCGTTGAGTGCGTCGCTCCGGTTTGACTGTGATTCACCCCGATGGTCTCTCTGAACGACACCTTTTATGTACGTGCTACGCGCATATGACTCCATGCGATTCGTCCGTTACAACGAGGATCGACTGGGATTACTCACAGAACGACGGAAACGGCATCATCGATCTGACCGAGCGCCTGGGACTCAACTCCCACGATCCGCTCGTCGAGTACATTCGTAGCGAGTACGACCCGCCGAGCCCGACGGGCCCCGACTTCGACCGGGCGACGTCGAACTCAATGCGCCCGTCCGCCGGCCCGGGAAGGTCATCGCTGCCGCTCAACTACGAGAACCACATCGAGAGGCCCTCTCAGATCAGGACATCACCACCGACGAGTGGTTCTCCATTGAGGACAAAGGCTACTTCCTCAAAGCCCCCTCGAGCGTCGTCGGCCCGGATCACGGCGTCGAACTGCCGTTTGCGGACCGCCGCGTCGACCACGAGATCGAGCTCGCGTTCGTGATGGGCGAGGACGGCAAGGACGTCGCCGCCGAGGATGCGTGGGATCACATCTTCGGGTACACAATCCTGCTGGATATTTCGGTGCGGGGCGATCAAGACCGCTCGAACCGCAAATCCTACGACACGTTCACGGTCGTCGGTCCCTGCGTCGCCACTCCCGACGAGGTCGGCGATCCCCAGGACTGGACAGCGGAGCTACAGCTCAACGGCGAGACGAAGCAGGACAACAACACCAATGACATGGTGTACACCTGCGCCGACATCGTCCAGTATGCCTCACTGAGCGCGACCATCGAGACTGGCGACATCATCACCACCGGCACGCCCGAGGGGGTGAGTTCCTCTCCGATGGCGACACCATCGACGCCGCGATCGAGACCGTCGGATCGATGACCGTCGGCGTTACTGAACGTGACGTCCGCTTCGAGGACGTCGATGTCGAGAAAGGCGGCCAGGACTGAATCGTTCAGGAGACACTGATCTCGGACATTGTATTGGCGTGTTCGTCGGGCTGGGAACGCTTAGCGATTCGTGGGCGGCGGTGGCTCTGGTTGATGGTCGCGGGTATTCCGCAATGGTCTGCCGTGTCGTCCACACTCGGGAACGCGGTGACAGCCCACGGAATCGGAGGAAATGGCGCTGATCGTGCTCGGGGAACGGATTGTGATAAACTGTTGGGTGACGATTGCATTCAGTGGTAGCATACCACAACAAAGCGAGTTCGAGTATATCGCAGACAAAACGGTGGTCGGAAAGCGCTGCCCGGCGGGCTATACCGTTGCAGGCTCCAATCTTGTCCCCCTCTGGCCTTCGCTGAATCCGGTGACCGAACAAGTAGTCGCGTTGCCACCAGTCTTCGCAGAACCACCCAGTCGGAACCGGGTCGCTACCCTCACGAAGACAGGCCATTACAATAGCTATAGTAACGAAGATCTATCGAGGCCTGTCACGGATTGCGTTGAGCAACGTCGCCCGTTGCCTGTTCTTGCCGGATAGAGATTGCGATTATTTCGAAATACTGTGGTGTAGCCCGCTGTATGTGAAACGAACGGGGTCCACACTGAATCCAACCCTTCCGGATTCCGGAGGACTCATTCACTGGAGAACCTCACCCCATGTAACAGGGTTAGATGGCCGGCCCCAGCAATCATCCGACCTGATAGACTGCCAGCTCCACCTCGTTGGGCTGGCGGGCACCGGATGCGACAAAGATACGCTCGAAAGCCAGCCCAGTTCTGGGTCTGCGGTTTCGAACTCGGAACCGACTGAAGTAGACCCCATCCGGATCGACTGGAAGCCCATCCGTAATCGTTCGCTGGTTTCCTGCGACGCCACACGCATTCCTGGTTTTCCACGTAGACCCGCTCAGCAGATCCACCCGCCACCTCTGGATAACTATCACGACGTACGTGGATGTGTTGAACCCGTTGACGCCGTCGAACTCCTCGGTCACGTTCGTCATGCTCGACTGGCTCCGGTCTGGCGACAACTACATCCACCAAAGAGGATTCCGACCAACTCCATCATCGGGTCCCAGAGGGTCGCCACTCCTCTTTCGTCTCGGCCAATGGGTGCGAGATAGCAGAACGAACAGAGACAAGCAATCCCGGATCCGACGTTGTCCGGATAAAGTCCGGACAAATCGGACGGTGATCGATGAGATCAAGGAGTTACAAAAGTGCGCTTGTAACTGTTCTCCTCGAAGTACGCACCGACTCTCCGTCGCCGAGCCGGAAGAAGGACGCGCTGGAGACCGAGAGAGCCGCACGACGGAGACGGAATCGATCCGTCCGGCCGCTGGAGTATCGAATCGTGTCCGAAATAACCGAAGTCTTTACTGTGGCAGGTCATGATAGCTGCACACATGGGACAGAAAACACCCCCTCTGAAGACGATTCAGCGCGCGTTCGAGATACTGGACGTGCTGAAAGAAGAGAAGACAGTCGGGGTCTCGGAACTCTCGCGCCGGATGGACCTGCCAAAGAGCACTGTTCACGACTACCTCCGGACATTGAAGGCGACAGGCTACGTCGTCAACGACGGTGGGACGTACAGTCTCGGGTTTCGGCTGTTAGAGCTCGGTGGACACGTTAAGTACCGCAATCGATTGTTCCACACCGCTAAACCGGAACTCGAGCGGCAGCTGAGAAGACGGGAGAGTTGGCCAGCATCAACATCGAGGAGCACGGTCGATTCATCATCCTTCACACTGAGTACGGTGCGGAGTCGCTCCAGCTCGGCATCTACCCGGGATGTCGACCCGATTCACACCCACGCCGCTGGGAAGGTTATGTTAGCGAACTTCGCCGAGGAGAAAGTAGATCGAATTCTTGACGAACATGGTCTGGATCAGGTGACCGAACACACTGTCACGGACCGCCACGAGCTGGTAGCCGAACTCGAAACCATCCGCGAACGTGGGTACGGCGTCGACCGGAACCAACAAGTCGTCGGCATGAGCGTCGTGGATTCAGGGATCGGACTCGTCTCAGTGTCGATACAGACCGTAATTCGGGGGATCGATCGATGGGTCCGACTCGTCCTGTGTGATGAACCCTGGACCGAATTCCGAGTTCAACCTCGTCGGCGCGGCATCCATCGACCGTCGTAAGGTATATGTGTAGCTCTTCCTTTGAGGCATGATAGTATGCGAGCGACCAGCAGACGGAAGATGCTCAAACGGATAGGGGTGGCTTCGTCGGCCGGCATGACGCTCCTCGCTGGCTGTAGTAACATTGGTGGTAGTGGCGATGGCGACGGCGAACTGGAGTCGCTTACCGTCGGCGTCTTCGCGCCATACACTGGCCCATTCGCACCCTGGGGACAGTCCGTGACGACGGGCTCGATACTCGCAAAGCAGGACCTCACAAAGGAGTTCGATATCAGTATCGAACTCAAGGAGTACGACACCGAGACGGATCCGAGCGCGGCGCTCGACCGGATGAAACGCGCCGTTACCTCCGACGATATCGACTTTGCTCATGGTGGTATCTCATCGGCCGTCTGTACGAGCATTGGGACGTGGGCGTCCAATAACGGCGTCTCCTACATCGCGCAAGGAGCCTCTGACTCCTTGTCCGGCTCGGACTGCGCTCAACACATGTTCAACGTCTACCAGTCGAACACGATGATGGCCCAGTCGGCCGGTCCGAGCATGGCAGAACAAGCCGACAACTGGTACGTTCTCTACTCCGACTACGTCTGGGGCAACACCGGACAAGAAGTCATTACAAAGAGCCTCAACGAGAACGGAGCGACGGTGGTCGGCAAGGACGCGACACCGTTTCCGGGCGACGACTACACCCAGTACATCAACAACGTAGCCAACTCCGACGCGGACGCCGTCGCGCTACTCATCCCCGGTCTCGACGCTCGCCTCGCGGCCGAGCAGATGATGAGCAAAGGTCTCCACGAAGAACTGACGGTCATGTTTCACCAGTTTGAAGATCTCGTGCTCTGGGGACTTGGCAAGGAGGCGGCCATGATGGTGGATATCGGGCCGACTGGTTGGGCTAACGCCGTCGATGGCGACGAGGAATTCAAACAACGCGTCGTTGATGAGGGCGAGACCAATCCGTTCGCTCGACACTTCATGGCGTACACGTCCCTCGACCAGCAGGTCCGCGCCGCGATGCGGGCCAGCTCGACGGACGCTGAAGCCATCACGGCCGAGCTCGAAGACCACGAGCTACAAAGCCCCGTCACCGACATTCAGGGAGGGACATCCTACTGGCGTGCCTGTGATCACCAACTCGTTCAGCCGACGCATATCGTCTCCGGATTGGCCGAAAGCGAGATGCAGGATGAGCCGTACAAACAGTGGTTCACGGTCGATACGAGCGTTGCTGGCGATGAGGTCGTCCGGAGCTGTGACGCGACAGGGTGTGATCTGTGATCCCACAATGAACATGTCTCTACCGAACACGGGCAATCGGAGCCATTCATCAGCCGAGAGAGCGGGCGTCGTCGTCCTCCTCACAGTGCTGGTGAACGCGTTCGTGATGAAACCAGGGCTGTTCGTCGATCAGGTGGTTGGTGGGCTTGTCTACGGGTTCATTCTCGTCCTGCTCGCTCTCGGGCTGTCCATCATCCTCGGCTCCTCGGCGTGGTGAACTTCGCTCACGGGGCCCTGTTCATGGTCGGTGCATATCTCACCCACCAGATCGTCGTCCAGTGGGGATTCTCGTTTTGGGTCGCGCTCATCGTCGTTCCACTACTGGTCGGCGTGCTTGGCATCATCATCGAACGTGCAGTGTTGCAGTTCATCTACGACGAGAACCCCTTATCGGTTTGCTCGCCACATTCGGCCTCGCTTTGATGTTGAACGAGGCCACACGAGCGACGTGGGGTGGCAGTCCGCTCAGCGTGCCGACCCGGAGGCCCTCTCGGCGGGTTTCACCCTGTTCACCACGACTGTTGCCCGATTTCGGTTGTTCACCGTCGTCGTCAGTGTGCTGACTGTCGTCGTAGTGTATCTGCTCATCGAGCGGACCGATTTCGGCCTCTCGGTTCGTGCTGGCGTCCTCGACCGAGAGATGGCGGAGTTGGTCGGTGTGAACATTCACCGCCGATTCGTCCTGATGTTCTTTCTCGGGGCGAGCATTGCCGGTCTCGGTGGCGTCCTTCGAGGGACCGAGGTTGGGATGGACCTCGCCATGGGCGACCAGTTCATCATCCTTGCGTTCGTCGTGATCGTGGTCGGAGGTATCGGGAGTCTCTTCGGGAGCGTCGTCTCGGGGCTGCTCATCGGCGAGGCGGTGTTCCTGACACCGTTGCTACTTGAGACGCTCGCGATCCGGACGAACATCGAGGCGCTAGCCATCCCCGGCATCGGTGGGTTGATGCCCTATCTCGTGATGATCGTCGTTTTGCTTGTCAGACCGCGTGGACTGTTCGGCCAGGAGGGCTTTCTCGAATGAGCGACCGTCGTTCACCCGAAACCATCGCGCGCTGGGCGACGGAGTCACTGGACACCGACGTGCTCCACCGGCTCCGAGTCCCGCTCGGTTTGGTCGCTGTCATCGTGTTCATCCGGCCGGTGGTCTCACATCCAGTGTTGCTCGGCTACGAGCAGATCGCGAACAGCATCCTCATTTGGATGCTGTTCGCGGCGTCGTTCAACCTCCTCATCGGCTACACCGGCCTGCTTTCGTTCGGACACGCGATGTTCCTCGGGTTCGGCACGTACGGGGCCGCTATCGGCGTCCTTCACATGGGGCTTCCGTTCATCGTGGCCGCACTCATCAGCGTCGCGGTAGCGACCGTCGTCGCGCACCTCATTGGACGGCTCACAGTCCAGAAGGGAGAGATATACTTCGCAATGCTCACACTCGCGTTCGCACAGTCCGTTTACTTCATTGCGAACCAGAACTACGGCGGAATCACTGGCGGGAGCACTGGACTCAGCGGCGCGCTTCCGGCGTGGATTGAGAGCTACCGCGGCGTGATGTACGTTTCGCTGGAGTGGCTCAGGTTCGACTGGTACTACCTGCTGGCAGTCGTGTTCCTGATCGGGATGCTCGCCCTCTGGCAACTCGTTCGATCGCCGTTTGGCCGGACGCTGGCAGTCGTCCGTGAGAATGAGGAGCTGGCCCGTGCCGTCGGGATCGACACGAGACGGTACAAGATCTGGTCGTTCACCTTCAGCGGGATGTTTGCGGCGCTGGCGGGCGTTCTGTTGGAGATCAACAACCAGGGCGCAACGCTCCATGACCTCTCGGTCACGACGAGCGGTGACGTCATTCTCATGACCGTCCTTGGTGGAACAAAATACTTCTTCGGCCCGCTCACAGGCGTGTTCGTCTGGCTGTTCTCTCGGGACTTCCTCACCGAGTTCGAAACGCTCGTGGTACCCCTCTCCGAGTTCCCGATAGTCAGGGTCGAACTCTCCGGCGTGCTAACGTACTGGCAGTTCTTTCTGGGGCTGCTGTTCGTCATCGCGGTACTGGTCGCGCCGCGTGAGGGCGTCTGGGGGCTGTTTCGGGGCGGCGTCGAGCGGCTGTTCCAACGATTCGGAGGTGATCAAGAGTGATCGATATCAGACAGAATGACGCAACGGAGGCGGTTCAATCGGATCCCATCCTGCAAACCGACGGGTTAACGAAGCGGTTCGGCGGCGTCGTCGCAGTCGATGACGTCGATCTAGCCGTCGAGCAGGGCGAACTGCACGCGATCATCGGGCCAAACGGTGCCGGGAAGACGACGCTGTTCGATACGGTCACCGGCGCTCTCCCGCCCACAGCCGGAACCGTCTGGTTCGACGGCGAGGAGATCACGGACCTGCCCCAAGAGGCGCGGCCGCACCGCGGCCTCGCGCGGTCGTTCCAATCCAACCAGCTGTTCAACGATTTATCTGTTCTGGAGAACGTCCGCGTCGTCGTCCAGACGGCGCAGACCGGTACGTTTAGTCTGGACCTCCTCGGCGAAGGCCAGGATCGGTACCGCGACCGTGCGTTCGACCACCTAGAGCGGGTCGGTCTCGACGACCAGTACAGCACAGCGGCGAAGAACCTCTCACACGGCGACCAGCGCCGGCTCGGCATCGCGGTTACGCTGGCGACGGAGCCGTCGGTCCTCCTGCTCGACGAGCCGACCAGCGGCATCGGTACCACGGAGACGCAGGAGACAGCCGAGATGATCGACGATCTGCGGCAGGAACTCGACCTCACCATTCTCCTGATCGAACACGATATGGACATCGTTCTCTTGATGAGCGATCGAATCACGGTGCTCAACCAGGGTGAGGTCATCGCCACGGCCAGCCCCGAAGCGATCCGGGACAACGAGGACGTACAGAACGCCTATCTCGGCGGCATGAGGGAGGAGCTATGACGCTGCTTGAAGTCCGTGACTTGGCGGCTGGCTACGAGACCGGACAAGTACTGTTCGGCGTCGATGTGACCGTCGAACGCGATGAAGTCGTCTCGCTACTCGGCCGCAACGGTGCCGGGAAAACGACGACCATCCGCGCCATCGTTGGCGCGGATACCCCGCATGTGCAGGGCGGATCCATCACGTTCGATGGACATGACCTTCGCGCTACGCGCAGCCACCGAATCCCGAAGCTCGGACTCACGCTCGTTCCGGAGGGCCGGCGCTGCTTTGAGAATATGACGGTCGAAGAAAATCTCCGGCTCGCGGCCAACCATGTCACCGACCCGTTAGCGGTCGACTTGATCCTCGATCAGTTTCCCGAACTGGCGGCGATGCGCGATCGTCCATCGAAGAACATGAGCGGGGGTGAAAAGCAGATGCTCGCCATCGCGCGTAGCTTGGTAGCGAATCCGCGAATGATGCTTCTTGACGAGCCGTGCGAGGGTCTTGCACCCTATATTGTCAGACGCATCGAATCCATCATCGAGGAGATCAGCCAGGAACGGGACGTAACGGTACTCCTCGTTGAGCAGAACGTCGCCGTCGCGTTGGCAGTCGCCGATCGCCACTATATCCTCGATGAGGGTCGCATTGTCGATGCAGTGTCGACCGAGCGCCTGCGCGAGGACGAGACCCTGCGCCAGGAGTATCTGGGCGTGTAAGGCGGGTGCATGACGCTTTGTCGGACCGCATGGGAAACATCAGCCGTTGGCTCGAACGTTTCTGCGGTCTGATAGTGCACCGTTACATTGATGATGTCCGACGAGGAGTTTCAAGTGATGGATATCGAGATAGACAGCCTCGCAGTTTTGGGGGCTGGCAGTATGGGACACGGTATTGCCGAAGTGGCTGCCATCGCCGGCTACAACGTCGTGATGCGCGATGTCGAGCAAGACATCGTTCGGGAGGGCTACGAGCAGATCGAGTGGAGCGTCGGCAAACTCGCCGAGAAGGGCCGGATCGACGACGATCCGATGTCGTCCTCGATCGTATCTCGACGACGACTGATCAGAGACAGCGGTCGCCGACGCCGACCTCGTCGTCGAAGCCGCGCCAGAGGACCTCGATCTGAAACGGAGATCTTCAGTGCCGTCGACGCTGCGGCCTCGTCGGAGACCATCATTGCGACGAACACGTCCAGCCTCCGGGTGAGCGACATCGCGGCAGCGGTGGACCAACCGGAGCGGTGTTGCGGGCTACACTTCTTCAATCCGCCGGTGAAGATGGATCTCGTCGAGGTCGTTTCCGGCGAGGCGACGAACGAGGTGGTCACCGACACAGCCTACACGTTCGTCGAGTCGATCGACAAGACGCCCATCCGCGTCCGCAAGGACATTCCACAGTTCGTCGTCAACAACGTCCTGACGCCGTACATGGGCGAAGCCGCGTGGATGTTCGATGCAGGTGCGGCTAGCATCCGGGAGATCGACGCGGCGATGGTGTTCCAGCGTGGCTACCCGATGGGTCCGTTCGAACTCAACGATTTCGGCGGGCTAGACATCTTTGCCCACACCCGCGAGCAGTGGGACGAACCAGTGCCGGAGTCAGTCAGTTCCCGCATCGAGGACGACGATCTCGGCCGAAAGACCGGGAAAGGCTTCTACGACTACGAGGACAGCGGCGTCGACTACGAGCCCGGCCAGGGCGAGGGAGTCGACACGGTTCGCATCGAAGCCCGGATGATCAACGAGGCAGCCAAGCTTGTCGGGCAGGAAGTCGCTGTTCCGGAGGACATCGACACCGGGATGCGACTCGGCGGGGGCCTCCCTGAGGGAACGTGCCGGACTGCGGACAAGATCGGCCTTGACGTCGCTCTCGAGAAGCTACGCGACCTCCACGATGCGACCGGGGCCGAGCGGTACGAGCCGGCGGACTATCTGATCGAGCTGGTCGAGGCCGGTCACACCGGAGAAGACGCGGGCCGTGGCTTCTACGACTACAACGACGGCGGACCGTACCACTACGTCAGACACGAGCTGTCCGATGATGGCGTCTTGAGCGTTATTTTCGACCGCGAAGAGCGACTCAACGCCTTTTCGACGGACATGTTCGACGAGGTCAAGCGCCTGCTTACATCGGTTGACACTGAAGAAGTCTCCTGCGTTGTCTTCGAGGGCGCAGGCGATCGCGCGTCAGCGCTGGCGCGGACATCACCGGGTTCACCACTGCCAAGCCGACGGAGCTGATGTCGATCGACGAATCCATCGAGACCATCTACGAGTTCCCCCGTCCGACCGTCGCCAAGATTGACGGGTTCTGCCTCGGTGCCGGATTGGAGGTCACGCTGGCTTGTGACATCCGCATTGCGACCGAGGGATCGAGACTCGGCAGTCCGGAGATCGAACTCGGACTCATCCCTGGCGGCGGCGGAACTCAGCGGCTCACCTGACTCATCGGCAAGCCGCGGACGAAAGAACTCGTCTTCCGTGGTCACCAGATCTCGGCGTCGAAGGCAGCCGACTGGGGAATCCTCAACCGCGCTGTTCCGGACGACGAGTTCGAGGCGGCGATCGACGAGGTCGTCTCGGATCTGGTTGAGGGCCCACAGACAGCGCTGGAGGTTGCAAAACACGCAATCAACGAGGGACAAGACGCGAGCCTGAAAACGGCCCTATCGATCGAGAGCCAGGGCTTCGGCCTGCTCACGACTACCGACGACATGCGGAAGGCGTCGCGGCGTTCACCCACGATCGCGAGCCCGAGTTCGGCGATGAGTAAGTGGGGCAAGGATTCAAGTATGTGGACTACTACCGAACGAGATGGACGATGAGATACGCCAGTATCACCGGGAGAACGAACGGCACGAAACGCGATAGCGAGGGGATGTGGCCGTGACGCGGACCGCCGGCATCGTCGGTGGTGGCCACACCCGTTGGGGGTCCCGTGAGGCCACGTACAAGGACCTGATCCAGGAGGCGGGCAAGGCCACCTTCGATTCGGTCCCGGACATGGGTCCAGAGGACATCGAAGGGCTGTTCGTCGGGTCGGTCCAGCCCGAGCGGTTCGCATTCCAGACGCACGTCGCGCCGCTGGTCGCGGAGCTGCTGGGCATCGACGTCGACGCGATGATCGCGCGGACGGAACTCGCGTGCGCCAGCGGGCAGGCCGCATTGCGGTACGCCTGGCTCGCCATCGCCGCCGGGCAGCTCGACGTTGCGCTCGTGCTCGGCGTCGAGAAGATGAATCCACCGGGGGGGCACATGCCTGAGGCGCAGGCCAGCATGACAAACGTGATGGATCGGGAGTTCGACGGCGTCAACGGGCTGAACGCCCCACCGTATTTCGCCATGGTCGCCCAGCGACATATGTACGAGTACGGCACGACTCGCGAGCAACTCGCACTCGTGAGCGCGAAGAACAAGCGCCATGCCGCACACAACGAGTTCGCACAGTTTCAGGACGAGGTCACCGTCGAGGAAGTGCTCGAATCGTATCCGCTGTCGCCGCCGCTGTGTCTCTACGACTGCAGCGGCATCACTGACGGTGCTGCGGGCTCGTCCTCATGAGCGAGGAGAAAGCCCGCGAGGTGACCGACGAGGCGGCGTGGATCACCGGCAGCGGGCAGGCGTGCTTCGCGAGCAACTCGGTCAACAACCTCCCCTCGATGTCGGGCTGGCCACAGGCCACGACCGCCGCGGAGAAGGCCTACGACCAGGCGGGCGTCACTGATCCCCCAGAGAACTGGACGTAGCCGAGATCCACGACTGTTGATCAGCGAGATCGTCGAGTACGAAGATCTCGGCTGGGTCGAGAAGGGCGAGGGGGGCCGGTTCGTCGAAGATGGACGCAGCGCTCTCGATGGCGATATCGCCGTCAACCCGCGGGGCGGGCTGCTTGGCTGCGGCCACCCGCTCGGGGCGACCGGCGTTTCGCAGGCGCTTGAGATTTACGACCAGTTCCGCGGCGACGTGCCGGCCGAGCGGCGGGTTCCCGACCCGGAGACGGGACTGATTCACAACCTCAGTGGCAGCGCATCCGTCCACAGCGTCATGATTCTAGAGCGTGAGCGACCATGAGCGACCACGACACCATCGAGCTGCCGGAGACCATCGAGCTCCCTCGGCTACTCGACTTCTACGAGCTACAGAGCGCAGCGCACACGGGTATCCATGAGTTCTACGAGAACCTCCGCCACGGGCAGCTCTCGACAACGCGCTGTCGGGATTGTGGGAACCTGCAGTTCCCGCCCCGCATCGTCTGCCCGGAGTGTCAGAGCGACGATCTCGAATACGTGGACCTCCCGCACGAAGGCGAACTGTTCGCGTTTTCGACGGTCCGGGCCGGTGCTCCGCTTGGAATGCAATCGGAGGTGCCGTTCGTGATCGGCATCGTCGATCTCGGTGACGTGCAGCTTTCGTCGCGGATCGACAACGCCGAGTATGACGACCTCGAAATCGGTGACCCCGTGGAACTGAACGTCACCGAGATCGACGGCCCAGTCGACCACGAACGGGTGTTCTTCCGATTCGAACCCAAACGGTAGCCACAAGATTACGAACCGTTACCGAGCCTCCTTGAGCAGGTCCGCGGCCTTCTCGGCGATCGCAATGGTCGGAGCGTTCGTGTTTCCAGACGTGATGCGAGGCATAACGGAGGCATCGACAACACGGAGTGAGTTTAGCCCGTGGATGCGTAGTCGGTCGTCGACGACAGCCATCTCGTCGTCGCCCATCTTACACGTCCCAACAGGGTGGTAGATCGTCTGGACCGTCTCGTGAATGTGCTGGCGGAGGTCATCGTCGCTCCCGATCTCCTCTTCCGGCCAGACTTCCCTGCCGCGGTGCCCATCCAGAGCACTAGCATGGGCGATCTCTCGGGTCCGCTTAAGGCCCTCGACGAGTCGCTCCATATCGGCTTCTTCGTCCAGGTAGTTCGGATCGATGACCGGATCGTCGAACGGGTAGTCGGAAGCGAGCGTGACCCGGCCACGGCTCTCCGGATGGAGCAGGGTCGTACTGAGGGTCATCCCCTCTCCTTCCTCGGGATTGTCGAAACCGTGGTTCATAAAGTACACCCGCGCGAGGAAGTACTGGAGATCGGGAGCAGGGAGGTCCGGGTCGGACCGCTCGAAGCCGGTGACCTGACAGAGGACCTCTCCCGGATTGATTTCTGATCCTGTGCACTCGTACGCCGACGAGGCGACGAGGTGATCCTGGAGGTTCCGACCGACGCCGGGGAGGTCGTGTTCGACGTCGATGCCGTGCTCTTCGAGGTGGGTGGCGGGACCGACCCCCGAGAGCAACAGCAGTTTCGGCGAGTCGATCGCCCCAGCCGAGAGGACGACCTCCTCGGCAGCGATGTCCTGGGTGACGCCGTTCTGGACGTATGTGACGCCAGTCGCGGTATCTCCCTCAAGGACGACCCGTGTCACACGTGCGCCAGTCTCGGCGGTCAGGTTGCTCCGATCCAGTACGGGGTGGAGATAGGCAACAGCGGTACTCTGGCGCTCGCCGTCCTCGACGGTCAGGTGGAGATATCCCATTCCCTCTTGCTGTCCGGCGTTTACGTCCTCATTCTGATCGAATCCGACCTCCACGGAGGCGTCGATCAGGGTATCCGTGACGTCACCGTATGGATGCTCCTGTTCGACGTGGAGCGGCCCATCGGCTCCGTGATGCACAGACTCGCCATCCTCGAAATCCTCCATCCGCTTGAAGCAAGAGGACATCTCGTTCCAGCCCCACCCGTCGTTACCCAGGTCCGCCCAGCGATCGTAGTCCCAGGGGTTCCCCCGGACGTACATCATCGCGTTGATCGACGAGGAGCCACCGAGTGTCTTTCCCCGGGGCCAGTACTCCTCGCGGCCGTTGAGACCCGGTTGGGGAACCGTCGAGTAGTCCCAGTCCACCTCCGACTTCATCAGGTGCGGGAACATCGTCGGAACGTGAATGTCGTCGCTCTCGTCCGGTTCTCCTGCTTCCAACAACAATACCTCGTTGCCCTCGTCGGCCGAGAGGCGGTTTGCGAGTACGCAACCGGCAGATCCGGCTCCAACGATGACGTAATCGTACGTGTGCGCCATGACATTAACCCACAGGAAATGATACGTAATGAAATTTTTGTATGTAATAATATTGAATTGTCTGAGATATTCATCATAGACAAATATTAAGTTGAATGCGACCAAACGTCGTGTCGATGTCTAACGTGAGTGATGACGGCAGTAACACGACGGAGACCATTCGATCTCGACACCGAGCTGTGGCCGAGGAGGTGATTCCCGACCACACGCAGTTGTTCGTCGGGGGTGAGTGGCAGGACGCCGCGAGCGGCGACACGTTCGACACCCTCGATCCGACGACAGGAGAGGTACTCGCCTCGGTTGCCCGGGGACGCGCAGAGGACGTCGACCGGGCGGTCGAGGCAGCGTGGGAGGCGTACGACGAGGAGTGGTCCGAGACGAGCACCAGCGAGCGTCAGGCGGTTCTCGATGCGATCGCCGACTGCATCGAGGACCACCAGGACGAACTTGCGAAACTCGAGACCCTCGACAACGGCAAGACGCTGATGGAGGCTCGCATCGATATGGATGGAATCGTCGAACAGTTTCGATTTTTCGCTGGCGCTGTCCAGACGAACCGCGGCCAGACCACCGACGAACCGGGCGTCTCTGGTCGGGTGATCCACGAACCGTACGGGGTCGTCGGACAGATCATTCCGTGGAACTTCCCGCTCGCGATGGTGTCGTGGAAGATCGCCCCGGCACTCGCGGCGGGGAACTGCACAGTGATCAAGCCTGCCGAGCAGACGCCGCTCTCGATCCTCCGGCTGATGGAGCTGATCGAGGACATCATTCCCGACGGTGTGATCAACGTCGTGACCGGCTACGGCGAGGAGGCAGGAGAACCGATCTCCAAACACGAGGACGTTCGAAAGCTCGCGTTCACTGGATCGACCGCGGTCGGCAAGCAGGTTATGCGCAACGCGGCGGACACCGTCACGGACGTCACCCTCGAACTCGGCGGGAAGAGCCCTGTTGTCGTCCACGCGGACGCGGATCCCGAGGAGGCCGTCCAGACGATCGCGTTTGCGATCTTCGCCAACACCGGCGAGTGCTGTGAGGCGGGATCGCGGCTGTTCGTCCACGAGGAGGTCGCCGACGACGTACTCGGGGGACTGGTCGCCGCCGCCGAGGGAATGAACGTCGGCGACCCGCTCGACGACGAGACGGATCTCGGACCGAAGGTCTCGCGCGAGCAGGTCGAACGGACGATGGGTTACCTCGAACGCGCTCGTGAGGGCGGGGCAAACTTCCTCGCTGGCGGTGAGCCACCCGAAGACGAGACACTCGACGACGGCTGTTTCGTCAAACCGACGCTCATCGAGGGGCTCGACCACGACCACGAGGCAGTCCAAGAGGAAATCTTCGGGCCCGTCCTCGAAGTGTTCCGCTGGGACGACTACGACGAGATGATGACGCTTGCCAACGATGTGGAGTACGGACTCGCTGGCGGCGTGATCACGAACGATCTCGAGAAGGCAGACCGGACGGTCCGCGACATCGAGGCAGGATACATCTGGGTCAACACGTGGCACGAGATGTCTCCCGGACTCCCGTACGGCGGCTACAAGCAGTCCGGGATCGGCCGCGAACTCTCGGCCGACACGCTCGATCACTACACGCAGACGAAGAGCGTCAAGTACGATCTCGAGTGACGCGATCCGTACTGGATCATCCGCGAGACCGACACCTCCGTCTATCCCGACGATATTTCGAGCCGACAGTTTCGGCGTTCACTCGTCGATGACACCCTCACGCTTTCGGAGGGACTGTCGGCGGATCTTTCCGGTCGTGGTCTGGGGGAGTTCTTCGACGAACTCGATCTCGCGGGGGTACTCGTAGCTCGCCAGCCCGTCCTTGACGTGGGTCTGCAGTTTCTCTTTGCGCTCGTCGCTCGGATCGTACCCCTCGCTCAGTTCAACGAACGCCTTGGGGGTCTCACCGCGCGTCTCGTCTGGCACGCCGATGACGCCGGCGTTCTTCACTGCCTCGTGGGAGAGCAACTCCTCTTCGATCTCTATCGGCGCGATACGGTATCCCGAACTGATGATCAGATCGTCGTGGCGCGCGTGGAACTTGAGGTAGCCGTCCTCGTCGGCCGAGACGAGATCGTCAGAGAGCAACCAGCCGTCATTGATCGTCTTCCTCGTTCGCTCCGGTTTCCCGAGATACTCCCGGAACAACAGCGGATTGTGTCCGTATTGAACGGCCAACTCGCCGATCTCACCCGGCTTGTCGATCGGTTCTCGGGTTTCGGGGTCAAGCACGGCTATCTCGTGACCGACGGACGGTACGCCGAAGTATCCGGTTCGATGGCCGAAGTCCATCGCGGGGTCGTCACAGACGAGACCGCCCGTTTCCGTCGTTCCGTACCCCTCTATGAACGCCGCGTTTTCGAAAACGTCGGTGGTCCAGTCGATGATGCCTTGATCCGCAGATTCGCCGCCGGTCGAAAGGGACTGCAGGCTGGACAGGTCGAACCGCTGTTTCGGACGATCGACCTGTCGCATCATTCTGACGGCGGTCGGGGGGAGGTTGAGGTGGGTTACGCCGAACTGTTCGGCGAGTTCGAACTCCCGCTCCGGTTCGAATCCCCGACTCGGATACGCGACGACGGACATCCCGTAAAACAAGGCAGGCAGGATCATCCCCGGGAGAGACATGATCCACGACCACTCCGATACCGTCCGTGCGACCTGGTCGTCGGACGTATCGTGGCGCTGCAGAGTGAGAAATTGAGGTAGCTGACCCAGGAGATTCTGGTGTGCGTGGACGACCCCTTTCGGCTGTCCGGTCGTCCCACTCGTATACATGATGAACGCCGTCTCTTCTGCATCCGTCTGTGGGGTGCTGAACTCCGGAGAGTGGCCGTCGATCGCCTCCCAGAAGGCGACTTCGTCGTCCCGATCGAAGTCGTCGGTGGTGACGACCAGTTCCAGTAAATCGATCTCCCCACGGATCGACCGAAGGGTGTCGACGGCCTGTTCGTCGACCACAAACGCGGTGGCCTCACAATCAGTGAGCCGGTACCGGAGGCCGTTCGTCCCTAACAGTACGGTCAGAGGGACGGATACGGCACGGAGTTTGAACGCCGCAAGATGAGCGACGAGTGACTCGACCCGTTGGGTCCCGTTGATGGCGATCCGATCGCCCGCACCGATTCCTCGATCGGCGAGATAGTTTGCGAACCTGTTGGCGTGGTATCGGAGCTGTTTATACGTGTGCGCCGTCTGTTTCCCGTCCTCCTGTTTGACGTACAGGGCGACTTTGTTCTTGTTCTCGTCTGCCCACCGGTCACACACATACTCGGCGATGTTGAACTGCTGGGGAACCTCCCAGCTGAACCACTCTCTCAGCCCCGCTCGCGTCTCGAAATCGTGCTGGTGGAAATAGTAACTTTCTAGTCTGCCGACGTCATCCATGACTGTAGAAATCCATTAACAGATATATAAGACATTCCATTATATATCTTATGAATTCTGTGTGAGAGGATCGTTCGAACTGCTGACACACGATTCCCGCTCAGTTACCAAAAATTATATGTTCTGAGCGCCTGTGTATCACACACATGGGTCTCGTAACCCCCTCTTCAGCAGAGAGTGACGCCGAACAGAAACCGCTCGTTTCCCGCGTCGACTCGCTTTCCGGCGCGCGCATCGGCCTGTACGACAACGGGAAACCGGCGGCCGAACCGCTACTGACCGCGGTCAAAGAGAAGCTATCGGAACGGTATCCCGACGCCACCTTCGAGTGGTATCACGTCGGGCACCTGAACAAGATCAAAGCCGACGACGAACAGGATAGCGTCGCCGACTGGGCTGGAGACGTCGACACCGCCGTCGGCGCGATCGGTGACTGTGGCTCGTGCACCAAGTTCCTGGCGTGGGGCATCGAACTGATCGAAGACGCTGGCACGCCCGGCGTCGGACTGATCGACGAGGGCTTCGAGTTGGACTACCAGTCGAACGCGATCGAACGGGGCCGCCCGCTTCGATACAAGAAGACCCCCGTCCGGTGTGAAACGACCAACCTCAATCGCGTCCGGGAGGAAGTGACGGCGGAAGTCGTCGACGGGATCGTGGACGAACTGACGAGAGGATTGACCGACAAGGAACGCGCAGAAGCAGCGGCGCAGTAACAACATAGAGGAACAATTCATGTCCGAACGATCAGAAGACGAGCAGTCGTTAGCGGAGATCAACCGATCGCTGTACCGCGAAGGAATGACCGACGGCCTGCCGGTGATCCCACCGACGGAAGAACGCGTCAAGGAGATGTTGCGCGGGACCGACCTCCCGCGCGATCACGTCATCGGGCGACTCGGGAACGGCGATTCGCCGCTCCGAGTCGAGCAGTTGGCGTCGAACGCCGTGATGGCTGGCTGTCTGCCGACGTACATGCCGGTGCTGGAAGCCGGTGTGCGCGCGCTGGCCGATCCCGATTCGAATTCGATCCAGTTCTCGGTCAGTACCGGTTCGTGGGCGTATCAGTGGATCGTGAACGGGCCGGTGCGCGACGCCTTGGACATCGAGACCGGTTCGGGCGCGTTCGGCCCGAGTTTCCACGCCAATCAGACCATCGCCCGGGCGCTGGGCATAGCCTACCGGAACACGGCCAAGATCTACCCCGGCGAGAAAGACATGGGCGTGATGGGCAACCCGTTCAAGTTCAGTTTCCTCGCTGGCGAAAACGAGGAGGCGAGTCCGTGGGAGCCATACCACGTCACCCACGGCTTCGAGGCCGAGGACAGCACGATCTCGCTGGCCGGACCCAACGGCTGGGTCCAGTGGTTCCCGAGCGAGAACACCGCCGAAAACGTCCTCCGGGGGATGATCGACAACACTCCTGCCTCGATGCGCGCCCGGTCGGGTGACGAACTGAACGCCACTATCCTCCACGCCGTCAACCCGTACAACGCAGAAGAGCTAGAAAAGGAGGACCTGAGCAAAGCGGAGATCAAAGAGTACCTCGTGGAGAACTCCTACCGGGAGACCGACGGTCAGTCTTCGATCTTCGGCGGCGACCCCATCACCCCGCGCCAAGTCCGACAGTACGGCGACACCGACGCCGTGAAACTCGCGACAATCGGCGGGCCGGGCCGCGTCAACGCCATCGTCGGAACCTCCATCGGAGGACCGGTCACCAAGAAGATCGAGTTCCCCGACAACTGGGACTCGCTGGTCGAGGAGTACTCGGTCGAGCGCGAGTGGGTGCCCACCGAGGGCTTCTACGACTGAACCACCACGGTACTCCGTGGGTACCATTGTCACCGTTCTCCAAAAACGCGATCAGATCCCGTCAGCAAACACGTGAGACGTCATGCATAGAATTATTTGGTTCGCGTCCGTTGGGATTCGTTGAAGCGGGACTACAAGCGACGATATCGTGGTTCCGCTATCAGAGCAAGAATGTCAACAGAAATAAATGAGCGCTATCGACTGTTCATCGATGGCGAGACGGTAGCATCGTCGAACGAGGAGTACCAAGAGACCGAGAATCCTGCGACCGAAGAGACGATCGCTCGCTTCGCAACTGCCACCAGCGAAGACGTCGATCGGGCCGTGGAAGCCGCTCGCAGGGTCCTCCCGGAGTGGCAGCAGAAACAGCCCACCGAACGGGGGAAAGCATTAGAGCGCCTCGCGGACGCGGTGCGAGACGACGCGGAGACGCTCGTGGAGATCGAAACCCTGGATCAAGGCAAGCCGCTGTCGGCCTCACAGCGGGCCGTCGAAGGACTCGCGCGGACCCTCGAGTACTACGCGGGCGCGGCGGACAAGTTGGAGGGAAAGAGCATCCCGTCCGGCAACGACACGATCGACTTCACCGTCCGCGAGCCTTACGGTGTGAGTGCGCAGATCATCCCGTGGAACGCTCCGCTCAACCTCATGGGGCAGGGAACCGCGCCAGCGCTCGTCGCGGGAAACACGGTCGTCATCAAGCCCGCCCCGACGACGCCGCTTTCGGCGATCCACCTTGCACGGCTCATCGAGGAAGTGAACATCCCGGACGGCGTGATCAACGTTGTCACTGGTGGTGCGGAACCAGGTGCTGCCCTCTCCGGACACGAGGGTGTCGATACCGTGTCGTTCACCGGGAGCGTCCCCACGGGCGAGGCGGTGATGAAGTCCGCGGCGGAGACGATCACGCCGGTCACCCTCGAACTCGGCGGGAAGAATCCCGCGATCGTGATGCCCGACGCGGATCTCGACGAGGCGGTGACGTCGATCCAGATCGGGATCTTTGCGAACACGGGGCAGATCTGTGCGGCCGCGGACCGCGCCATCGTTCACGAGTCGATCTACGACGAGTTCGTCGAACGAATCGTCCAGCGCGCCGAGTCCTACACGCTGGGACCGGGAATCGAAGATCCCGACATAGGCCCGCTGAATCACGCCGAACACTACGAGAAAGTCCTGAACTACATCGACCTCGGTATCGAGGAAGGTGCGACGGTCGAAACGGGTGGGGAACCGCTCGACCGGGAAGGGTATTTCGTCGAACCGACCGTCTTCTCGGACGTCGAAAACGACATGCGGATCGCCCAAGAGGAGATCTTCGGGCCGGTGCTCTGTGTAATCCCCTTCAGCGACCGCGAAGAAGCGATTCGGATCGCCAACGACATCGAGCTCGGACTCACCGGCGGCGTCTTCTCCCGGGACGTCAAGCAAGCGCTCAGCATGGCCCGTGAGATCGACGCCGGGAGCATCTACGTCAACCAGTGGTTCGGCGGGGCGATGGGCGCACCGTTCGGCGGGTTCAAGAAGAGCGGTATCGGTCGGGAGATGGGTCTCGAAGCGTTCGATTCGTACCTCCAGACCAAGAACATCAGCGTCAACCTCGCCGAACGATAGGCCGCCCCGCGCTGGACGTGTACTCCTGTTTGACGTCGATGAGTCACCGCGACTGCACGCCGCTGACCCCTGAGCCGGGGCCGACCTGACCCTACTCGTCGTAGGTGATCCGCGGGTCGATCATCGTGTAGGCGATGTCGACCAGGAAGTTTCCGATGATGATCCACGACGCGATGACGAGAAAGAGGAACTGGATGACCGGCGTGTCCCGCTGGATCACGGATTCGAGGAGCAGTTGGCCCAGCCCCGGCCAGTTGAACACGATTTCGATCAACACCTGTGCGCTGAGAGAGGTCGCCGTCAGCGCGGGAAGGACGGTAATCACCGGCAGGGAGGCGTGCTTCATGATGTGTTTGAACCGAGTCCGACCGCTCAGACCCAGCAGCCGCTGGTAGACGGCGAACTCCTGGCCCCGGACCTCGACGACGCTCCCACGCATGATCAGCGCGGGGTAGTAGAGGTACTTCAGCGTGATCGTCAGGAACGGAAGCGTCGCGTGTTTGAGGAAGTCGGTGGTGAAGTAGATGTGCCAGCGCTCCCCGACGGTCCGGTAGGTAGAGAGTTCAGCGAGGCCACCCGACGGGAACCAGCCAAGCCAGCCCCAGAAGATCACGAGTAGCACGATCCCGAGGAAGAAGTCCGGCGTCGTACCGAAGACTGTCGGCGGGATGATGCCGTACTTCTCAGCGGCCGACCCGGAGCTGTTGCCCATGACTGCGCCGTAGACGGTGCCCACGACGAACGCCACGATCAGCGCCGGGATGGCGATGATGGCGGTGTTCCAGAACGCCGTCGAAACAGTGTCGATCACGGGCTCGCCGCTCGCTCGAGAGACGCCCGCGTTACCGGTCAGGAGGTTCGTGATGTAGTGGTAGTACTGGACGTAAAGCGGCTGGTTCAGGCCCCACTGAGCCCGGAGTTGCTCTACGTTCTGCTCGGACGCCCCACTCGCGATGAGCATCGTCGCGTAGTCACCCGGCATCAGTCGGAACGCGAAGAACAGCAGGGTTGCGACGCCGTAGATCAGCAGGATCGTAACCACCACCCGCCGGAGGTAGTAGCCGATCCGGCTCATCGGCTCGTCACCTCCTCGATCTCTTCGGCCGCCTCGCCGTCGGCGATTGCCTCGTGATCGTAGTAGAGGTGACAGGCGGTCTTGTGGACGCTGTCGCCGTCGCCGTCGACGTAGAGCGGCCGCGTATCACAGATCTCCATCCGGTCCGGACACCGATCTTTGAACCGGCATCCCTGAGGCAGATCGGAAGCGTCCCCGGCGGCACCGGGTAGCTGCGTCCACTCGCGGTCGTAGTGGGGATCGGGCATCGGGATCGCCTGGAGCAGCGCCTTCGTGTAGGGGTGTTTCGGATCGGTCAGTAGCTCCAGCGTCGGTGCGTTCTCGACTATCCGACCCAAGTACATGACGTTGATCCGGTCACAGACGTAAGACACCGTCGAGAGGTCGTGGGAGACGTACAGCATCGAGACGTCGTACTCGTCGGTGAGGTCCGAGAGCAACCGGAGGATCGACGCCTGGGTCGAGACGTCGAGCATGCTGACCGGCTCGTCGGCCAGAACGACCTCCGGCTCCAGGATGAGCGCCCTGGCGATCGCAACGCGCTGCTTCTCGCCACCGGAGAGCTGAGATTCCTTGCGGTCCAGGTACTGCTCCGGCGGGTTCAACTGGACGTCCTCGAGGACCTGGCGGATCCGTTCCTCGTCCCGATGAAGCCCGTGGATCCGCAGGGGCTCCATCAACGTCTCCCGCACGGTGAAGTGGGGGTTCATCGTGTTGAACGGGTCCTGGAAGATGATCTGGACGCGTCGCCTGAACTCCTTCCAGTCCGACTTGTCGAACTCCTCGACTGACGTCCCGTCGAAGCGGATGTCGCCGCTCGTCGGTGCGTACTGGCCCATCAGGGTCAACAGGAGCGTCGACTTCCCACAGCCACTCTCGCCGATGATCCCCTGCACCTCGTTACGGGAGAGATCGAGGTCGATGCCGTCGACGGCCCGGACCGGTGACTGCTCTTCGCCAAAGAAGCGCGCTCGAATCGACTCGACGATGTTGGAGGTGGGGTCGAAATGCCGCGAGAGGTTTTCGAGCTCCAGCACCGATTCGCCGGTCGTCCGGGTCGAACGATCGGCGCTCGCCTCGACCTCCGTCGCCTCCGTCGACTCGCGGTCCGCAAGGTAGTCCACCGCCAGCTGCTCCATCTCGTCGCTCCTGATGCAGGAGGTGACGTGACCCGGATCGTCCTCGAGGGAGTTCAACGGCGGAGCACCCTCGCGACACGCTGGCTCCGACCAAGGGCACCGGTCGGCGAACGTGCAGCCGTCGATCTCCGGGCCAGGCGTCGGGGGGATTCCCGAAATCTCCTCTAGCTCGCGATCGGGATACCGCACGTCGGGGAAGGCCTGCTGGAGAAGGATCGTGTAGGGATGACGGGGCGTGTCGAAGATGTCTTCGACCGTCCCGCCCTCGGCGATCTGGCCGCCGTGCATCACGGCCAGGGAGTCACAGATCTCGAAGATGACCGCGATGTCGTGGGTGATGAACAGCAGACCGAAGTCCCGGATTTCCCGGAGGTCGTCCAAGTACTTCAGGAACTGGTCCTGCATGATCACGTCGAGCGCGGTTGTCGGTTCGTCGGCGATGACGAGGGAGGGCTCCAACAGCAAGGACATCGCGATGATGGCCCGCTGTTTCATCCCTCCCGAGAACTGGTGGGGATAGTCGGTCACCCGCGACTCGGGGAGGCCCACCACGTCGAAGAGTTCCCGGAGTTTCTCTAGGGTCTTCTCCCGTGACCAGTTCGAGTGGGCGTCCGCGACCTCGACCGCCTGATCACTGATCCGTTCGAGGGGGTTCAGGCTGTTCATCGCGGACTGGGGGATGACGGATATTTCGTTCCAGCGGATCTGCTCGTTGAACTCCTTCGAACTCAGGTCCTGGATCTCCTTCCCCTTGTAGCGGATTTCCCCCCCGGTGATCTCCCCGTTTTCGTCAAGGCCACGGATGACCGCCTGGGCGAGCGTGCTCTTTCCACAGCCGCTTTCGCCGACCAGCCCGAAGTACTCGTTCGGGTCGATGGAGAACGAAGCTCCAGCGACGGCCTTGATGTCCTGTTCGCGGGTCCGGTAGGTGACGTCTAGATTCTCGACCTCAAGCAGTGGATTGTCGTGTGCCATTGTATTACACCTGAACCTGGTTAGTGTCAGCCTGCGTGATCCGCTCGTACCCTCGCCCTAGCATGAACACGGTCAGCACGGTGAGGGAGATGGCCCCACCGGTCGGGAGCGTCCACCACCAGGCCCGGGCGACGTAGCCCGAATTGTAGGCGGTTCGGAGCATGATGCCCCAGGAGGGGATGAAGGGATCCATGAATCCGAGGAAGGCGAGGCCGGCCGAGACGAGGATCGTCAGCCCGGTGCCGAGCGCGAAGAACAGGACGATCATGCCGCCCATGTTCGGGAGGATGTGCCGGACGATCACGTAGACGTCGCTCGCCCCGAGCATCTTCGCCGCCTTGACATGCTCGCGCTCTTTGATCTGGAGGACTTGGGAGCGGAACACCCGGGCGTTCCCCCGCCACAGCACCAGTCCGATGATCAGGATCGTCGACCAGAAGCCGATCCCGAAGTAGGCCACCACGACGATCGCTGTCGGGATCAGCGGAATCCCGTAGGCGAAGTCGGTGAGTCGCATCAGGACGCTGTCGGTCTGTCCCCCGAAGTACCCCGCCGACACGCCGACGACCAGACCAATCCCGACGATGATCGTCCCGCCGAGGAACCCGGTGAGGATCGTCGGCTGAGCGCCGTACACCAGCCGAGAGAACACGTCGTAGCCCCGTGCGTTGGTGCCGAGCCAGTGGTCGGCCGAGGGGGGCTCGGTACGCAGCATCTCCCCGTTCTCGTCCCGTTGAACCTCGTCGTACTGGTACGGTGCCAGCATGGGCCCGAAGATCGCAAGGAACACGAGGATTGTGAAAACGACGACGAAGAAGGAAGTGACGTTGTCGGAGAGGTACAACCGGAGTCCACTCTTGATGTTCTGGAACAGATAGTGGTTGCGCAGTCGCTGTAACCTGTTTCCGGGGCTGCTAGGGAAACTCATTCTCAATGGAGTTTTGGTATTGCTCCACAACCATAACTATTTCCATTCACTTAGATGTGGTGTGGAAAAATTTCACGAGCCTTACCGCTGTAAGAGACCGTTCTCGACGAAGCCACGACGTCCGCCAGTCAGTCGATAGCGTCCACGATCATTTCCGTCTCAATCCGGAACGCCTCGTAGCCCGGGTTGCCGACGAGCCTCGAGTCGATCCGACCGTCGACGCAGAACACCGTCGTCGGTGCGACGGAGACCTGGTACCGCTCGTCGAGGAGGTCGGCCCAATCCGGCCCGTATACGGCAGCGAGGCCGACCCGATCGGGGATTTTCCCTTCGGCGAGAAGGGTTTCGAAGTGGTCGTAGGTCCCGGCGCACGGTTCACAGTCCTCCCGCCAGAAGTAGACGATTGCGGCGGGGTTGTTCCGCATGAACGCGTCGACGTCCTCGCCGTCGATCGAGACGAATCCCCCTGGAACCCCGGACGCTGACTCGGTCGCCTCGATCCGTTCGAGCGCCTGCGCCGCGAGTAAGCTTCGCTCCCTATCGACCGATTCCGCCGCGTGGTAGATCGCCATCGCGTCGCCGAGGGTGTCCTTCCCCACGCAGGAGGGATCGACGTCGTCCCCGGTCACGTACGCCGACAGCGTCGACTCGAACACGTCGTCGATCCGGTCGACCTCCGCACGGTGCTCCACCCGGCTCCGACGGAACGGTTCGGTGGGTCGGAGCTCGCCCCCCTCGGACAGTTCAAAGACCCCAGCATCAAGGAGGTCGTCGAGCAACTGCTCGAAGTCGTCCTGGCTCATGCCCTAGTGTTGACCTGTCCGCCGTTATAGGTCGTTCGCTCGGCGAGCGTGTCGTCCCCGTGACTCATTCCTCTCGTCCGTCCCAGCGTGAGTTCCGTTCGGTACCGACGCCGAAACCGGGAATCCAGTGACTCGACGCCGATCAGTCAGATGTGAGTTCGGAGATGCAGGGGAACTGGTCGGGGGAGTCGGCCGGTGACTCGCCCTGGGGCCAGAGCGGCGAGAGGTCGGCGTCCGGCGGGTAGTGGAGCCGGTCTCTGTTGTCGTAGCCCCAGCCCTCGTCCTGGAGGATCTGTTTTGCCGCGTCGATGTCGCCCGTCGGCGAAGCGGAGATCGTCGTCAACACTTCGTCTGAGTTCTCCGGGTACCACGGGTGGCCCGCTCCTAGGACCGTGGACTCCGTGCTGATCTCTCCGGTCCCGAGATTGAAGACTTCGTTGACGAACTCACGGTCGATCGCCTGAGAAACCGCCATTCTGAACTCTCGGAACTTCGATGGACCGAAGTCGTGCTGCGGTGCGATGTGCCAGTCGGTGATCGAGGGCTGGCTGGACGTCGCGGCGACATCGGACATCTCCTCGTTGACGCGGTTGAAGAAGTCCGTGGTGATGTTCACGTAGACATTGATGGAGCCCTCCCGGAAGGCCCGCCGGGCGCTGTTTGCGTCCTGGAATGCCTGCATGACCAAGTTCGAGGGCGGGGTCGCCCAGTGGTCGTTGTAGGGCTGGAGGTCGAGGAGTTCCTCGGGCTGGAAGGTCCGGACCTGGTAGGGACCGGACCCGATGATCTCGTCGTTGCCGATATCGATGTCGAGGGGGTTCTCCTCGGCACCGGCTGTCACCATCTGGTGTTTGGGGAAGATTCCCCACAGGGGGACGTGGGCGTTGAACCACGCAGCGTTCGCGCTACTCAGGGTGACGACGACCGTGTGGTCATCGGGCGTCTCGATGGTGTCGTAGGGCCATGAGCTGACGTCCGGGATCTGGGCGTTGTTCGCCTGTAACCACTCGTAGGTCCACTTGACGTCCTCGGAGGTGATCGGCTCGCCGTCGTGGAACGTGGCATCCTCTCGAAGGTTGAACTCGAAGCGCGTTGCGTCATCGTTTCTGGTCCAGTCGGTCGCTAGGTGGGGCTGAATCTCCTGATTCTGGTCGTAGTACGTCAGCCCCGAGAACACCGTCTGGGTCCAGCCGATGGAGTACACTGATCCCCACCACTCGACCGCATCGATGTTACCCGGCGTCGTCGTGCCGAGGATGACGTTGTCGGCACCAGTGGCCTCCACCTGCATCAGGAACGGGATGTTCCGGTCGTTGATGCCGACCCGCCCGGGATCGACGTGCGGATCGACCTGGTCGGTGCGCCAGGCGCTCTGGGATGGACTGGATACCAGATTGATGATGAGAAGATCGTCGGAGGAAATCGAGAGCGCCTCGTTCGTCAGCTGGGTCCGCTCCTCCTGATCACCAGTCTGGACGGCCTGGTTGACGGTGGTGGAAAACTCGCAGCTCGCGTAGTTCGTGTTGGACTGACGGCCGTTCGCACCGGCGTTCGTGATGCCGTGGCCGTCCAGGATCGGGTGTGGATCCAGAAATCGCAGGAACGGCGGCGTCAGGTTGATGTGCATGTTCTGGGTCCGCTTATTCTCGGCCAGGTCGGAGAAGAACGTCAGGAACTCCTTGACCGTCACTGACGCATCCACGCCGAGACTGTCGAGAACGTCGTCGGCGAGGTACCCGCACGTCTGCTCAATGGCGCTCGCGCCGGTGATTGACCCCAGCGCGATGATGTTGATCGATGGCACGCGCTCGCCGAAATCACCATCGCTACCGCCACCGCCACTACAGCCGGCGAGGCCGGCGGCAGCCGCGGCAGACATGGCCGCCAGGTACGCGCGTCTGTTGATGCCTCGATCGTCGTCGGAATCGCTCGTGGTCGGTCGCATGGTGTTAGTAATTGCTTTCCGGATACCCGGTCGCCATCCTGCTTCGACGACGACCGTGTGGGTAATTGACTACCACGCCAGACATTATATAGAGGTCATTATAAATCCATCGGCATACGAGCACAGCGTCGTTCAGAGGCGCGTCGGAACTGTGTCTGACGGGGTTTCACGGAGCGAGGGTTCGGTGTGCTCAACGAAAAACACGCGGATACACGCTGCTGAACTAGAGCGAGTGACTCTTAATATATATCTTTTCCTCACGTGGGAGGCACAGTTATTTACGATCGTGGTCGATAGATGGTATCCAGCCATGAAGGCAGCCCGATACTACGGTAACCAAGACATCAGAATCGACGACGTGGACGAACCGACGCCGGAGGCGGGGGAGGTCGTAATCGAGGTCTCCACCTGTGGGATCTGTGGTTCGGACCTCGCTGGATATCTCCACGATTCTCACGGGGACGGCGACCATCTCCCGTACACGATGGGTCACGAACTCGGCGGTACGGTCGTCGATACGGGGGAGGCCGAGGGCGTCGACACCGGTACGGAGGTGGTTTTGAACCCCCTGATCGCCTGTGAGGACTGCTGGTGCTGTGACGAGGGGCTGTACAATCTCTGTCGGAATCTCACCGTGATCGGGGCACAGCGACCGGGTGGATACGCCGAACGCGTCACGGCACCGGCAGGAAACGTCGTGTCGCTCCCGGACGGCGTCCCGACCTGGCTGGCAGCAGTCGCCGAACCGTTCGCAGTGGCGTTTCACGCCCTGTTGCAGTCACCTCTCCGCAGTGGTGATGCGGTCGCGGTGATCGGAATGGGCCCCATCGGGCTAGCGTTGGTCCAACTCGTGAAGGGTATGGGTGCGGGTCGCATCTACGCGTCCGGACACCGCGAGGCACGGCGAGCGCTCGCACACGACTGTGGTGCAGACGTCGTGCTCGACCCGCGAGAGACGGACATACTCGAACGGATCCGGTCGGAGACGGCCGGCGGCGTCGACATCGCGTTCGATGTGACCGGGCGCGAGTCCGGATACAACGACGCTGTCAAGTCGACCAGACCGAACGGTCACACGACGCTCGTCGGCGTGTTCGAGGGAGCCATCGAAGGTGACGTGATGGACTTCGTGAGCGCACAACGGAGCGCCAAGGGCTCGGCGGCCTACCAGACCGGCCCACGCGCCGGCGAGACGTTCGGCGCAGTTCTCCAGAAGTTCGCCTCCAGCGAGGTGGATCCGGAGCTTCTCGTCACGTCCCGCATCGACCTCGCCGATATCGCGGAACAGGGGTTCGAGGAACTTGCCAACAAATCTGAGCGAAGCTCAGCAAGCAGTCGGGCAGAGCCCGACGACAGTGAGAGCGGGGAAGTGAAGATTCTGGTCAGCCCCTGATCGATCCGTCGGCTATCGATCGTCGCCGGGCTTCGCCCGGCTGCTTGCTGAACTCTGTTCAGCTCTGTCGACGAGAGAGTATCTCGGTGAAGTAGCACAGAATAGTGTGCATCCGTGGTCGTGAGAGCCAACCGGAAGCGATGGGCCGATCCGGTGTACCCCACCGGCGTTCGTCCGGGCCGGGCGACTCGCGTTCCATTGAGGATGTCACTAACGAAACGGCGGTGGACGTGGTCGCCCGGGGGGACCGGGGGTCCGCATCGGACGGTTTGGGCACGAACGTCGCTTTTGGTGATAACAAAGACTTATGCTCCCACGAACGACTGTATGATCCATGCCAACAGAAAACACCCAACGACGGATCAAATCCGTTGAGACGACGTTTCAGATCCTTCGCTACCTCGCGGAGAACGGCCCCGCTGGCATCTCAGAACTCGGAGAGAGCATCGATCTCTCCCCAGGTTCCGTTCACACGCACCTCGCTACGCTCAAACTGAACGGGTTCGTTCAACAGCACGGTGATACGTACAGGCTTGGGATGGAGTTCATCCCCTACGGCGAGCACGTCCGGAATCAGATGACGCTTTACAGAGCCGGAAAACACGAGATCCACAAGTTGGCCCACGAGTACGACGCAGTCGCTCACCTCTCTACCGAGTACGACGGCAAGCTACTCCTTATCCACGAAACGTTCGGAAAGGACGCTATCGGTAAAGAAATCCACACCGAGAAACGGGACAAACCCCAGGCACACCTGCACAGCACGGCCGCTGGCAAGGCGATACTCGCCTACATGCCCGAGTCGGCAGTCGAAGAGATAATCGAACGAGTCGGGCTCCCTGCGTACACTTCACACACTGTAACGGACAAAGAGATCCTCTACGACGAACTCGACGAAATCCGAAACCAACGCTATGCAGTGAACAACGAGGAGGTCGTCCCCGGAAACAGGGGCATCGGAGCGCCAATCCTTCACGAAGATCACGACATCGTCGGTGCGATCAGCATTTCAGGACCGGCCAACAACTGGCGGAACGAACAGGTCGAAGAGGAACTCGTCGAAGCAGTAATTCGCTCGGCCAACAACGTCGAAATCAACATCCACACCGAGGATAGCTCGTTGTAGGATGTTTTTGTCTCTCCCAAAACAAACCCGCTCGCTGGAAAGAAATTACACTCCTATAGCTGTAAAACGCCCCGACCACGTCCTTCTGGAGTTCAATAGCAATATATTTTTCTATGAATCATTTATTTTTATATTTGTATTTATTAATTTTTCTGTTATTCATTTGGTACTCGCAAATGCAACGTGCTCGGATAACACACCACAGTACCGACCGCCCTCAGTCGAATTGAAAAAGAAGACGTTCTAACGAGTATCGAACGTGGATGAAAGAAAGGCCGACCGCGATAGTCAGCTTCGGAGGGAGAGTTTCTGTCGTCTCCCGCGACAGTACTGGCGTGTGCGTCCCTCGTCGCTACTCGATGTACTTTGCCGCGGCGCGTGCTGCGACGGCACCATCACCGACCGAGGCGGCGACCTCCCGGCCAGCGTCCTGGCGCACGTCGCCGACAGCGAAGACCCCTTCGACCTCCGTCATCAGGTTCGAACCGACGACGACGTGTCCGTCGTCAGTCAGGGGAACGCTATCGAGGAACGCCGTGTTGGGATCGAGACCGATGCAGACGTAGAGGCCTCCCACCGATAGCGTCCGTTCGCCGCCGCTCTCCGTGTCGGTCAGTTCGAGAGCGTCGACGACCCCGTCGTCCCCGTCGATCGCTGTTACTTCGGTGTTACGCAGTACGTCGACATCCGGATCCGCCTCGACCTCATCCCGGAAGTACTCCCCCGCGGAGAGTCGTGCTTCGCGGGTGATGACCGTCACAGCGGATGCGAACTTTGTCAAGAAGAGCGCATCGGTCAGCGCGTGATCGCTCCCGCCGACGACAGCAATCTCTTCATCTCCGTAGAGCGGCCCGTCGCACTGAGCACAGTGGAAGACACCCCGACCCTCGTACTGATCGGCACCGGGGACATCGAGGTGGCTATGTCGACCACCCGTTGCGAGAATCACCGTTTTTCCACGGTACTCCGTCCCGGTGGTCCGGACGACGTGTGGCTCACCAGACCGGATCGCCTCGACCTCGCCGAGTTCGACGGTAGTCTCGTGTTTCTCCAGTTCGGCGACGAGTTTCGACCGTAACTCCGTGCCTGTAATGCCATCGGGAAAGCCGGGATACGTTTCGATTTCGTGTCTGTTGACCAGTTCGCCACCGATGCTCTCTTTCTCGAGCAAGAGCGTCTCGAAACCACGCCTGGACGTGTACTGGCCAGTGGTCAGTCCCGCAGGTCCGGTCCCAATAATGATGACGTCGTACATCATGAGTTCCAATAAATGTCGGCGTGGATAGCCGATAAAGATGACGGTGATGCACCCCCATTTCCGAGATAGCAGCGAACCAGCAGGAACCGGACCTCGTACTGAATGATCGACGCCGTGTGCCGGTTGATCCGCCGTAGTCAGGCAGTACGTGCGATCGGCCGGGCGCTGTCAGAGTCGGAAGCGGAGCCGGAACGACGGGAGGACGACGCTGGATCGTTGGAACCACCGCGACGTCTCTTGGATGACAATCACCCAAAATTATAAGTTACAGATCCGACTATTGAGACACTGTCACACATGTACGATTACATCGTCGTCGGTGGCGGTAGCGCTGGTTGCGTGCTCGCACATCGACTGACGGAAGACGAGTCGACCGACGTGTTGTTGCTCGAGGCTGGCAAACCGGAAGAGGACCGCGATGCGGTCCAGGACACCGAGCGCGTGATGGAACTACTGGGTTCCGACATCGATTGGGGGTTCTCGACGGAGCCACAGGACGAAATGCACGGCAGGCAGATCGACTGGCCCCGTGGGAAGGCGCTCGGTGGGTCCAGCGTCATCAACGGGATGGCGTACGTACGGGGCAACTCCTACGACTACGACAACTGGGCAGACCAGGGCAACGAGGGATGGGGCTACGACGACATCCTGCCGTATTACAAGCGGATGGAGGAGATGAACGCAGAGGGTGATGAAGAGTACCACGGCACTGGCGGGCCGCTGAGTATCTCGAGCCGCGGCGAACCAAACGAGTTTTCGGAGCGTCTCGTCGACGCCGCGGTGGAAGCCGGGTTGGAGCGGAACCCGGATTTCAACGGCGAACGCCAAGGAGGGGTGGGCTACTACCACTGGACGGTCAAAGACGGCGAGCGCCACAGCGCGGCAGCGGCCTACGTCCTGCCAGTGCTGGACCGATCCAACCTCACTGTCGAGACGGGAGCCCACGCCACGCGACTCACGTTCGACGGCGACCGGGCGACGGGGGTCGTCTACGAACGGGACGGCAAGCAGCGGACGGTCGAGGTAGACGACTGCGGGGAGATCGTTCTCTCTGCTGGGGCGATTCAGTCGCCCCAACTGCTCATGCTCTCGGGGATCGGTCCTGCGGACCACCTCGAGGAACACGGAATCGAAGTCAGGCTCGATCTCCCTGGCGTCGGTCGGAACCTCCACGACCACCTCCGGTGGTCGATCGCCTACGAGAGTTCGAAACCGATCGCGCCCGAAGACGACGCGGTCCAAGCGGACCGGTACGACCAGGTGCTGGTTGGCGGGTTCGAGCGCTCTGCCCCCGACCGTCCGGCCCCCGACATCCAGTACGGCATCACCGCGGGTCTTGGTCCCGACCGACCCACGGACGGGTACATGATCACCGTCCTCCCACTTCGGCCAACGAGCACCGGACGGCTCACGCTCCAGTCCACGGATCCGTACGACGCACCGCTCTGTGATCCGGCGTATCTCACCACCGAGAAGGACGTCTCTGACGCCGTCGCTGGCGTGCGAGCCGCCCGCGAAATCGGACAGACAGACGTGCTCTCGGAGTACAGAACGACCGAAGAGTGGCCGGGATCCGACGTCCAGACCGACGAGGAGATCACGGAGTTCGTCAGGGAGACGGCGGTATCGGGCTATCACCCAGTGGGAACGTGCAAAATGGGCGACGACGAGATGGCGGTCGTCGACGACAACCTCCGCGTTCACGGCATCGAAGGATTGCGCGTTATCGACGCATCGATCATGCCGAAAGTCACTAGCGGGAATACGAACGGCCCCACCATCGCGATCGCCGAGAAGGGCGCCGATCTAGTCAAGGACGCCTAGTGTAACGCCAGGGCATGTTCCGTCGACAGAAAGAATCCCGCAAGTCGGCTGTTCCGTCCGGATGCGCAAAACGTGGCGCGTAGATCCGACGGTCGTTACGGGCAGACGAGGATCTTGCGTTCTTCGCTGTCTTCGTCGAGGAGCGTTTCGAATCCTTTCTCGACGACGTCGTCGAGGCTGATCCGCGAGGTCACATACTGGTCGGTGTCGAGTTCGCCGCTCTCGAGTTGTCGAAACACCACATTGTACTCCTTGGTAACCTCCGGTCCGAGTTGGTGTGACGTCGACCCCGACACCGACCGCTGGTGACGGACGAGGCTCTGGGGCGATATGTCCGCCGCTCCACCGAACACCCCGATCACCATGGTGTGGCCGTTGGCCTTCGTCGTCTCGATTGCCTGGTTGAACGTCGTCTCGTGACCGACCGCCTCGAAAGCGACGTCGACGCCAGTTCCGGTCTCGTCGTGAATCCGCTCGACCGGGTCTTCCTCGCTCGGATCGATGACGATGTCCGCCCCGAAGTCCGCTGCGACCGACCGGCGAGACGCTTGTGGCTCGGAGACGTAGACCGGCCCGGCACCCGCCGACTTCGCGAAGCGGACCGCACCGAGTCCGATCGGACCGGCCCCGATGACCGCCGCGCTATCACCGATGCCCAGCGGTGACTGGCGGACCGCGTGGAGACCGACGGCAACCGGTTGGGCGATCGCCGCGTCTTCGGGCGAGACGCCGTCGGGGAGGGGAATCGCGTTCGCCGCGCGCTCTACCACCTTCTCCGCGTACCCACCTGGACGGGCCGATGTCGCGTTCAGGTTGCGACACAGGTTGTACAGGCCTTCCTCACAGCACCAACACTCCATACACGGGGTGTGCGGGCTGAGGACGACGTCGGTCCCGACCTCGATGTCGATATCTGAACCAGTTTCGACGACGGTACCACCGACCTCGTGGCCGAGCGTCACGGGATACTCCGCGTTCTCGTGGACTCCGTGCTCGTAGAAATGGAGATCCGAACCACAGATCCCACAGGCTGCGACATCGACGAGTATCTCACCGCTGTCGGGCGACGGCTCGTCGACGTCTTCGACTATCATGTCCTCTACGCCGTAAAACTGCGCGGCTTTCATGCTCGGCACCTCTCCCTGCCACTTATTAAATGTACTGATTATTGTAATTAGATCCGACAAGAAGGTCGTAGCCCAAGTTGTTCCCGCTTCGGCCGAACGTACTACTGGTCCTGCAAGAAGTCGGGCCACTCCTCGGGTGGTTTGTCGAGGTAGTCCGGTCGCGCGTTCACGTGGCCACCGCCGTCGACTTCGAGCACCGTCGCGTTGACGTAGTCAGCGAGGTCGGACACGAGAAACAAGACACCGTTGGCAACGTCCTCTCCCTTGACACCACGGCCCAGCGGCCCGTTCGGACCGCCGCCGGGACAGAGCGCGTTCACCCTGACGTCGGGACCGAGGTCACGGGCAGTGTGCTTCGAGAGACCGATCAGCCCCCACTTCGCGGCAGTATAGCTGGCGTCCCCGTGGACAGTGACGTTCCGGCCCGCCATCGAGGAGATGTTGACGATCCGGCCGTCGCCGTGCTGGCGCATCTCCGGTGCCACTGCCTTCGAACAGTTGAATGGTCCCGAGAGATTGAGTGCGAGGCCGTCGAACCACGCGTCGAAATCGAGGTCGGTGAAACGATCGGACGTGGCTCCACCGGCGTTGTTGACGAGAATCTCGACGCCCCCAAATCGCTCGACCGTCGCGTCGATCAGGGCTTGAGCGGACGCCAGATCGGTCACGTCGCAGTCGACAACTTCGACCGCGACGTCCTCCTCGCGGAGTTCCTCGGCCGTGTTCTCGGCTTTCTCGACCTGGATGTCGGCGATCACGATGTTGCTGCCAGCCTCTCCGAGACGCTCTGCGATGGCGCGTCCGAACCCC
Source organism: Halobacteriales archaeon YIM A00010 (assembly GCA_025041175.1). GTDB lineage: Archaea > Halobacteriota > Halobacteria > Halobacteriales > Haloarculaceae > Halocatena. The sequence continues at coordinate 775,479 of JAKCFJ010000004.1, read as the reverse complement.
TGGGCCGCTCCAGTGACGATAGCGGTCTCTCCATCTAAATCGAACATACCTCACATGTTTCGTGGAGGTATGATTAATCTTTCGCGACTACTATTGTTTAGTACATCGTCGCTTCCGGTGAAGGATCGGAAAACCAGAGAGAGCTGTTCTCTTCCTGTTTTGCAGTGGGGCGAAACGCCCACGCAGGAGGAAACGAACCGCCGTCGACCAAACAGCGGTGCAATCGGACTCGTGAGGCGCCGACGTGTTTCGTGCTCCGCTCAGACGGCAGGTCGCGCTCAAACTGGGTTCGGTCAGTGCTACGGATCCGTTATGCCCTAGCATTATGTAGTGATACGATAGTACAATATTCCATGAAAACCGAGGAGGTTCTCCAACGAATGATCGACGCGGGTATCGTCGAGTCGGACGGTGGGCACGTGTTTCCCACGGCGGAGTTCGAAGCGCGCTGTTCGGAGCTCCAGGCTCCCGAGAACACACAGCACAGACCGGAGTGGCTGACAGCGGACCTGGTCGATCCCGAACGACTCGAGGACGACTTCGTCGCAACCGCGCTGGCAGTAGCGGAGTTCACCGACGGGATGGCCGACCACGAGATAGTCGTCGCTGCGACGGCGCTCGATCGACTCGCAGAGCCACCGAGGACGACCGGCGTTCCCGAAGAGTTCGTCCCCCTCCACCAGGAGGACCTGCGCGGATTCCTCGTGGAGCATCGAGCGTCAGTGATCTTCGTCTGGACTCCCGGAAGTTCGTCCTGTGAACGAATGGCAGACACGCTGAGTCGACTCCACACGCTCCCGCCGGTGGATGAGACCATCGGACTCGGGTCGATCTGTGTGGAAGACGGCGCCGAACTGCTGAGAGAGGAATACGATATCGCCATTCTCCCGACGACTCTGTATTTCGCCGGGCGATCGGTAGATGTGCGGGCCATCGGTCCGCGTGACTTCAGCCACGTGAAACGAGAGGTCAAGATAATAACGGACGACACGAGTGAATCCGTGCCGACCAACTCGCAGTCGGACGCATGATCGTCCCATTACCCTCGATCGTCATTGTCGAATCATCGCCGGTTCGTTAGGACCAGTTTGGAACTTGCATGTCGTGTTCGATCCGGCTAAGAACACGTATTCACATTTACCATGTATATCAATTACCAATAGGAAGCTTTATTTAATATTGAGTCTTGTTCTCAAAGGGTATGGTACAAGATACCGACAGGGAGAATAGCGTCGATAGACGAACGTACCTAGCCGCCATTGCGAGTGCTGGGGCAGCGTCGATCGCAGGTTGTGCCATGAACGGTGACGGTTCGGACGGAGATCATGGTGAACGGGTCGCAGAGCTCCTTTATATGTTCACGACTGGTCTCGGGAACTGGTCGTCGGTGGAGCAGTCGGTGGCGAACACGGCGTCCAAGAACATGTCGGAACGCCTCGGACTCAAGGTTTCTCCGACGGCGAAGGAGTCGACGACGCTCTGGCAGGAGCAGATACACGACGAGCGGACTGCACACCTGTACGCAAGCGGGTTCGCCCCCAACCCGTCAGGGTTGGATCCGAACTTCTTCATGGAGCTCTACCATATCCGGTATGCGGGGAACAGGGATGGGTTCAACAAGCCGCATTACCACAGCTGCGAGTTCTCGAGCCTCGCCGAGGAGCAGTACTTCTCCGCGAACGAAGACGAGCGTGCGGACCTCATCCAGCAGGCGATGGAAACCTTCTCCAACGACATCCCCGAGATCACCACGTTCCCGCTCGTCGGGTACTCCGCGATCAACACGAACCAGGTCGTCGACGACGACGAGTTACTCGGCGAAATGGGGCCGGGCGGGTACAACTACAATTTCATGATCAACATGGAGGCAAAGACGGATCAGACACCCTCCTTAGACGTCGCAACAGCGGCATTGAACACCACCGTTCACCCGCAGTTGACGACCATCGCATATCACGGCTACTGGGCAAACCTCGTCTATTCGCCGTTGATGAAGTGGGACCAGAATTACAACTTGGTGACCGAGCTCGCCGAGAACTACGAGGTCACCAACGAATTTAAAGAAGTCACGATGACCCTTAAGGACCACGCGTTCACCAACGGGGAGCCGGTGACTGCCGAGGATGTGGTATACACGTACGATCTCTACAATACCGACTACGACGGATTCGGGGCGTCGAACGAGATGCAAGGGACGGTCGAAGCAGTCGATGAAAGGACCGTCCGGTTCTCATTCGACGTCTCGAACCCCACCTTCCTCCGAGGGGGAGGACTGACAGCGTACGGCATTCTACCGAAGGCTCATTGGCAGGAGAGGATGGGAGAACCGGAAAACCTCCCGAACATGGACCTTCCCCTAGACGAAATCGTCGGCTCAGGACCGTACATTCCCACCAACTTCGAGCCGAACACGATCCTCCAGCTAACCCCCAACGAGGACCACTACAACACGCCGAATCAGGACCTGAACCTTCGCGCCTTCACGAGCACGCAGGCGGCTTACCGGGCGTTCCAGGAGGAAAATCTCTCGATATTCCTCAACGCGAATGGAACAATGGCGGAGGAGATCGAACAACAGGACAATCGGTCCGTCGACCAGGTCGAAGCGTACACGATCGGTTCAATCGCCCCGCAGATGAGCTACCCTCCGTTCCAGTTCCGGGAGTTCCGCCTCGCCGCCTCTCAAGCGATCGATCGGCGGGAGGCGAACGCGGTCGCGGTGCGTGGTAACTCGACCCCCATGCTCCATTCGAATTTCGTCGCTCCCAGCCATCCGTTCTATCCGGACGACCACGAAGGGCTCACGAAGATCGCGCCCTCCCCGACCGGGAACGAAGAAGTTGCTCGAGAGACACTGTCGGATGCGGGGTACACGTGGGACAGCGACGGCCGGTTGCGATATCCGGAAGACAAGGACCTGACACCTAAGTGGCCCCAAGGCGAGTCGCCGATGGACCACCCCGACGAGTGGCCCTGTGTCGAGAACATCCCCGAGGGGTACTAGCACAACCGATGACCGTCTCACACCAATCTCAGTCACTCCACCATGGCTAGTTCATCCGAGAATCCATTGTACGGGCTGACGGCCTCGATCAGCAAGCGAATCAAGGACAATCCGATGCTGGAGGGATTGGCCGAGTTCGCTGGCGAGATCCGGGGGAATCGGATCATCGAACTGTCGCTGTTGTTTCTGATCCTCGTCTCGTTTCTGGCGGTGTTCGGAAACGCGGTAATGCCCTACGAGTACGACCAGCGCTTCTACTCCGAGGATGGCGATCTGCTCCGCACGTCATCCCCGTCGGCGGATCACCTGCTCGGGACCAACGAGGGTGGACAGGACGTTCTCTCGAGAGTCATCTACGGCGCCCAGCCCACGATACTCACCGGATTCCTGGGCGGCATCATCATCATGTCGATCGGGTTAACGGTGGGTGTGACCGCGGGATACTATGGCGGATGGGTAGACGAACTGCTGATGCGGGCTGTGGATGTCCTCTACGGTATCCCGTTCATTCCGTTCGCGGTCGTGCTGCTGGGCTTTTTCGGTATCGGGTTCTGGTCGACCATTCTTCTGATCGGTTTGTTACTGTGGCGGGGCAACTCCCGTATCTTTCGCTCACAAGTGTTACAACTGAAAGAGCAGAGTTACGTCCGGTCCGCGAAGGCCAGCGGCGCCGGGGATCTCTACATCATGGTGTACCACATCCTTCCGAATATGATTGGGATGATCATCCTGTTCCTGGCACTGGGAATCGGTATCTCCATTCTCCTCGCGGCGGGCCTCGCATTCCTCGGGTTCCTCGATCCCTTCATTCCTTCCTGGGGCGTCATGATCAGGAATGCGTACAATTCTGGCTTCCTGGTCGAAGCCTGGTGGTGGTCGATGCCGCCCGGATTCATGATCTCGTTTACCATCCTCGCAACGTACCTCATCGGGCGGGAGTACGAACGACTGCAGGAATCCAAAACACAACGTGAGGCACTATGACCGAACCAGTACTCGAAGTCGAGAACTTGAACATCCGCTACCACACCCAACAGGCAGATATCGCTGCCGTCACCGACGCCTCCTTTACGATCGAAGAAGGTCAGTACCACGGCCTAGTCGGGGAGAGTGGCTGTGGAAAGAGCACCATCGCCAAGTCCATCATCGGTGGGCTAGACGCCAATGGCGAGATTTCCGCGGGAAAAATCAAGTTCCGAGGTAAGGAGATCCAGGACTTCGACGACGAGGCTCACAACAAGGAGATTCGCTGGAAACGTATCGCCATGATTCCGCAGGCCTCGATGAATAGCCTGGATCCGGTGATGCGGATCAACAACCAGGCGCTAGATCTGGCCGAGGTCCACACTGATTGGACCGAGAAAAAGACCATGGACAGACTCCGTGAACTGTTCGACATCGTCGGACTGCCAGCTGAACGCATGCGGGACTATCCACATCAGTTTTCCGGCGGAATGCAACAGCGGGTCGTCATCGCCTTGGCGTTGTTGTTGGGACCGGATCTGATCATCGCCGACGAGCCGACGACCGCACTTGACGTGATCATGCAGGACCAGATCATGGCCCACCTCCAGGAGATCAAGGAAGATATCGACGTTTCACTGCTGTTGATCACCCACGACATCTCGCTGGTCTTCGAGGAGTGCGATTCGATGGCGGTCATGCATGGCGGGCAGATCGCCGAGAGTGGGTCGATTCGGGATGTGTTCTACGATCCTAAACACCCCTACTCCATCCTCCTTCAGAAAACGTTTCCTGACATTCGATATCCGGACCAGGAACTCGCCACTATCGATGGGACACCGCCGGTCCTCTCCGGCGAGGTGACCGAGTGTACGTTCGCCGACCGGTGTCCTTGGGCGGAACCGCTGTGTCGGGATCAGGCCCCACCGCTGGAACCTTCGGAGGGGGACCCGACGCACCTGAACTCCTGCATTCGGAGTCACGAAATGGATGATCTTGCGGCCGAGGAGACACGACACGCCGAGGTGACCGATGACATCAACTGATCCGATCCTTGAAACCGACGGACTGGAAAAGTACTACGACCCCTCGACCACGGCCCTAGAGGTACTGCGAAACAGATTGACTCGGGGCTCTCAAGAACCCATCAAGGCTGTCGATGGGGTGGATCTCTCGTTCCACGAAAATGAGATCTCCGGCGTTATCGGCGAAAGCGGCTGTGGGAAAACCACACTGCTGGAGACGTTGATCGGCCTCCACGAACCAATGGGGGGCGAAATCTACTTCGACGGCAAGCCGACGTCCAAGTTCGGAAAACAGGATTGGCACGAGTACCGCAGACGGGTACGAATCATCTTCCAGAACCCCTACGAAGCGTTGAACCCGCGATTCACCGTTCGACGTTCCCTCATGGAACCCCTCTCGATCCACGGAATGGAAACCAACGAGGAACTCGTCCACGACGTGCTGGAGCGGGTCAATCTGACCCCACCCTCGCAGTATCTTGACAAGTATGAAGGGGAACTGTCGGGCGGGGAGAAACAGCGCGTGGCTATCGCTCGCGAATTGATCGTCGATCCGGACGTGATCCTTGCGGACGAACCGGTGTCGATGCTCGACGTCTCGACGCAGGTCGCCATCCTCCGCGTTCTGAAGCGACTGGCAGCCGAATCCGACCTTTCCGTCATCTATATTTCCCACGATATCTCGACCGTCTCGTACGTCTGTCACGAGATTAACGTGATGTATCTCGGGAATATCGTCGAGAGTGCACCGACGGAGGAACTACTTGAGGATCCCCAGCATCCGTACACACGGGAGCTCCTTCGAGCAATCCCGATCCCGGATCCCGACCACGACCGGACCCGATCGAACATCCCTGGGAATCCACCCGATCCGGTAAATCTTCCGTCCGGATGTAATTTCAAGGATCGGTGTCCTGACCGGATGGACATCTGTGACGAGGAGCCGATCCTCTGTTCCACAGACGAGAACCACCGGACGAAGTGCCACCTCCACTATGACCACGAACAGCATCCCGACAGTCAGGCCACGGACCAGGAGTACCGGGCAGTTAGTGATGGAGGGAGAGAATGAACTTCAAATACCTCGTCCAGCGGTCCGCGTTGACGGTCTTGTTGATCTTCCTTACTATCACGGTGATCTTCTTTTTCATCAGGCTAATGCCTGGTGATATCATTGACTATCTGGCCTCATCTGGCGCCTCCCAGGAACAGATAGACCGGACCAAGGAGCTATGGGGTCTCGACAAGCCACTGTACGTTCAGTACATCGACTTCATGATCAATCTGGTGCAGGGCAACGCCGGTATCTCCCACCAGTACCGCCAGCCCGTCTTCGACGTGGTAAAGCCCCGGCTGATGAACTCGCTTGTTCTGCTGTTGCCGGCCGTCGTAGTCAACTTTCTTGTGGGCTCCAGTCTCGGAGCTGTCATCGGGACTCGGGTCGGATCCCGCCTCGAAAAGTACGGCATCGTGATTCCGACGATGTTCGGAACGGTGCCGGAGTTCTTCATGGGTATCGTCCTATTGACCCTGTTCGCTGGCGGTGTTTTCGACTTCTTCCCGACTGGCGGATTAGTCACGGCCCAAACGTACGCCGACAATCCGTGGTCGGTCTACTTCACTCTCGATTTCCTGTGGCACTACACGTTGCCGTTCCTAACGCTCACCCTTGGAGGCATCTACTACTCCATGCTGGTCATGCGATCTAGCATCGTTGAGGTCAGTGGGCAGGATTTCATGTTCTATCACCGGATCAAAGGCATTCCGCGGCGAACGCGTCTATTGCGATTGATGCGACACGCGTCGCTCCCAGTAGTCACGGTCCTTCCGGGGTCGTTCACGACGATCATTAGTGGCTCCGTCCTGATCGAACTGATCTTTAACTGGCCCGGGATGGGGCTGTTGTTGATCGAGTCCACCCTACTCCGTGACTTTCCGGTGATCCAAGTCATCTTTGCCGTCCTCGCCACGATGATCATTGTCGGCAACTTCTTGGTCGACATCCTCTATGGCATTCTAGATCCGCGCGTCACGGTCGGACAATAAGGTCGACCACCTCTAACTCGTGCTACTGTCCGTCGCCGTGTGTGGTTGGTCTTCCCGAGAGCAGCACATACCGCTCAGGATGTCGTTACCGCGGTCAGGAGGACCATCCAGAATCGAAACGGTACGAGGAGAATTCGAACGCATGGAGCCGGTTTCGTGGCTTCAAAACGGGAACTCGCGTTGCTCGTGTTGGATCGAGATCCACTTCGTCCGGGTGAGTTTCCGCATGAGCGCCTCGGCGTTGTACCGACCCATGCCCGAATCCTTGACGCCACCGAAGGGAACGTGCGGTTCGTCGTTAATTGGCTGGTCGTTGATGTGGATCGTACCGGTCTCGATCCGATCGGCGATCCGTCGGGCGCGATCGAGATCCGTGGAATGGACCGATCCGGAGAGTCCCATTCGGGTGTCGTTGGCGATTTCGACTGCCTCCTCGTCTGTCGAGAACGGAATGACGGGTGCGACTGGTCCGAAGTGTTCGTTACAAGCTAGTTCCATGTTGTTGGTCACATCCGAGAGGACCGTCGGTTCGATCACCAGACCCTCGTGGTCGCCGCCGGTCTCGAGGGTCGCACCGGCGTCGGTCGTCCGTTCGACGAGGTCGAGAATCTTGTCCCGCTGGGTCTCATTGATGACGGGCCCGACGACGGTTCCTTCCTTCCGCGGGTCGCCGTACGGGACGTTCTTCGCCCGCTCGGTGAGTGCATTCACGTAGTCGTCGTAGACCGATTCCTGGACGATGTGGCGGTTGATGGAGATACAAACCTGACCCGAGTGGACGAACGTCGCGAACGTCGCGGCGTCGACTGCGTACTCTAGGTCAGCGTCGTCGGTCACGATGTGCGGGTTGTTGCCCCCGAGTTCCAGCGCCGGGTCTGTGAGCTGTTCGGCGGCGCGACGGCCAACGCGCTTGCCGATTTCGATTGATCCGGTGAACGACATCACATCGGGAACCGGGTGGCCCGAGACGTAGTCACCGATCTCCTCGTCCTCGCCGATCACGACGTTGAGAACGCCGTCCGGTAGCCCAGCCTCCTCGAAGAGGGAGGCGATCGCAACACCCCCGATGAGGGGCGTATCCGGTGATGGTTTCAGAACGACGCTGTTGCCCAGCGCGATGGCGTGGGGAACGATCCGCATCGTGAGGTTGAACGGGAAGTTCCACGGGACGATAGCGGCGACGACGCCGACCGGTTCCCGTTCGACGATGTTCTCCTTGCCCGGAATCGTCGACTTCTCGTGGTTTCCCCCGTCTTGGAACGGGTAACTCGTCGCGTACTGTGTGTGCCCTTCGGCGATGTGGATCGCCGTCTCGGCCTTGAGGTAGGTGCCGCCAGTGTCCCTGACGATCAGGTCGACGAGTTCGTCGTGACGCTCGTGTATCGCTTCAAGAACGCTCGAAACGACGCCCGCGCGTTCCTGTGGCGGCGTCTCCGCCCACTCTGCCTGTGCCGCTTGGGCGGCCTCGAACGCCTCCTCGAGGGTGTCCGTCGTCGCGGCGGGTGCCTCGGCGAACACCTCCTGTGTGGCCGGGTTCTGCACTTCGAGCGTTCCGGCATCGGAGGGGACCGTCCACTCGCCACCGATGTACAGCGGCCAGTCCGTATCGTCCGTCAAATCAGGCTGTTGTCGTCGTGCCATACTATCACAGGACATGGTAGAATGACTTAAACATTCGTTCGTGATCGAACGATACCGGTGGCAACATCACCGGAACTCTCCGAGTTCCGGTTAGCAGCCAGAACCGTCCGATTCTGGCGACAGCGAGACGCTTTGCGTCTCGGGCAGCCGGCCGCGGGCCGGCGACAGAGAGGCACTCCGTGCCTCAAGCAGTCGGCCACAGGCCGACGACCAGCGGAGAACGATCTGGTCGGTCGAAGAGGGACACAGAACGTCTCACAAAGCGGAACAGCCCCTACCACAGGAGGCAGTTACAGATCGAGAATGTCCCGGGTCTCGCTGGGACTTGCGACCTCCCGTTCCAGTTCGTCCGCGATCCGTGCCGCTCGTCGGACGAGTTGTGCGTTGCTCTCGGCAAGTTCCCCTTTTCGGTAGTAGACGTTGTCTTCCATACCGACACGGACGTGACCACCGAGGAGTATCGCCATCGTCGTCAGGGAAAGCTGGTGTTTCCCGATAGCGAGACACTGCCAGTGGGATTCGTCGGGAAGGTTGTCCACGTAGTTGAGGAGGTTGCGGGGATGGGGAGGTGTCGACGCTTGCATGCCGAGGATCAACGTACACCAGTAGGGCGCATCGACGAGGTTTTTCTCGGCGAGGTTCTCCACTTCGGTGAAATGACCCTGGTTGAACACCTCCAGTTCCGGTTTGATCCCCCTGTCCGCCATCTGCCGGGCGTACTCCTCGTTTTGCTCGCGGGGATTCATCGCAATACCCGTCTGACCAGTGCTTATCGGCCCGACGTCGATGGTCGCTAAGTCGGGAGCCGGGTCGGTTTCGATGACAGGTGCCAGACGTTCAGCACGCGACTGTGGTCCGCCCGTCGTGAGGTTGACGATCATGTCCGGAACGCGCTCTTGCAGACGGTCCCGGAGTTCCTGGAATCGTTCGACCGCCTTGGTCGGATTGCCATCCTCGTCGCGAGCATGAAGGTGGACGATCGATGTACCGGCCTCCCTGCACGCGGCGACGTCTTCGACTATCTCTTCGGGTTGTTCCGGAAGGTTCGGGTTCGCTTCCTTGCCGTGAAAGCCGCCTGTCGTCGCCACTGAGATGATCAACTTCTCCTCGAAGTAATCACTATAGCCTTCGTACGCCATACTCACTCATGAACTCGCACTCCGTATAAACTTTTGTAAGAAGGCATAGATCGGTTCCCACAATAAACCACACACATCACCAATGATAGATGCCTGGAAAACATAATATAGAATTTCGGATAACAACAACACCTTTATATCTAGATAGTATTATGTTTTCATTAGTAGACAGATACGTTCGACGGCTCGGGAGGTTCCACTCGCTTCGCGCTGGAAGCGAAAGCCAGAACATGTGAGTGTTGTTTCGATCTCTATTCCTCGATTCTCGACGAGTATAGCCAGTATAGACGCCATTTCTGCTTTATTCACTATTATGATTCTAGTAGAAATATTTGACGGAGCGGATGGTTTCGCCGAAGTCGAAAACGTTTCTCGACCTCCTTCAACGCCGATTTAAAGTCGTTCATCGGAACGTCAGATATCAATGTGGAAGTAGAGGTGAAGAACTCATTCCCGGTTTCCGGCATCGAATCGACCTACAACATCAGTCAGTAATGATATCATCACCCAAAATATCACTTTAGATATTTATATTTGTAATCGACGATACTGCCGATAATAGGGAATCGATCGAGTCACAATAGGAACACTCATCAGTTCCCAATAAATTTTAATGATGATCTTCGCTTCGGATCTCCGGTTGGCTCGAAGGAACCACGGCGAAAATCCAGTCATCTTCGCTCGTCGATCTGTTCCTATGCAGTGTCTCGGTACCGTGCCCCAGTGTTTATTTGCGGTCGAATGATTACCGAGATGTATGCACGTCACGATAATCGGAGGTGCGAGTACGATTGGTTCGACGGCAGCGTTCGCCCTGACAGCGATGGACCCATCGCTCGACATCACGCTAGTAGACATCGCCGACGAGGCGGCATGGGGACATGCCAGAGACCTGCTGCACGCGTCGTATTTCTTCACCGACGCGCCGGTGTCGACGTGTGACGCCGACCGGGGAACGGTCAGGAGCGTCGGGACCGACGAACTGGCTGGTGTCGATCCGGATCTGGCCGTCGTCGCCGCGAGCGTTCCCCGGTCGGAGTGGAGCGACGGCGATCAACGACGTGAGCGATTCACCGACACGTTGCCCGTCGCAGACGACGTCGCGGGGCAACTGGAGCAGTTCAGTCCCCTCCCGGTCGTGGTCGTGACCAATCCGGTCGACCGGATCACGTATCGGCTGTGGGACCTGCTCGGGTGGTCGCGGAAACGGTTCATCGGATTCTCGCTGGCCGAGTCGGCTCGGCTCGCGGACGCGATCGCTCAGTTTCACGACGTGGATCCGAACGTGGTCCAGTGTCCGACGATGGGCGAACACGGCGAGCACGTGGTCCCGATCTTCTCACGGGCGACGATCGACGGAAACCGCGTCGAGATCCCGGACGATCGACGGACCGAAATCATCGACTACGTTCGGGACATCGGCTTCGACATCGCCGATCGTCGGGGGATGGCGGACTCGTCGCGCTGGGTGTCCGGTGCCGGTATCGCCCGCCTAGTGAGAACGATACTCGGCGGGGGTACAGAGGAGCTATGCTGCGTCTCCACACCCCTCAACGGCGCGTACGGATTCGACGACGGCTGTCTGAGCGTTCCAGTGACGCTGGACGGTGACGGTGTCGAGTCGGTCATCGAGTGGAATCTCAAGGACTCGGAACGGGAGCGACTTCGCCAAGCCCACAACGTGATCTACGCAGACATCGAATCGACGCGTAGCGAGGGATAGCCCTGAAAGTGGATGAATCGGTCAGTACTCGAGAACGCGTTCGATCCCGGCCGCGATGCGCGGTGGATGCGGGAGGTAGTAGTCTTCCATGGAGAGCAGCGGTACGGGAACATCGAAGCCGGTAATCCGTTCGATCGGAGCCTCGAGATACATGAGCGCCTCGTCGTTGATGGTGGCGATTATCTCGCCACCCCACCCGCCGCTACGGGCTGCCTCGTGGACGACGACAGCCCGGCCCGTTTTCTTCACCGAGTCGACGATCGACGTCCGGTCCAGCGGCGAGATAGTGCGGAGATCGATCACGTCGGCATCGACACCGAGTTCCGCCACCGCTTCGAGCGTCGGTTCCATCATAGCGCCCCACGAGATAACTGTGACGTCCTCGCCCACGCGGCGGACGGCCGCCTCTCCGATCGGGACCTCGTAATCGTCGTCGGGAATCTCCTCGCGGACGGACCGGTAGATGTGCTTCGGTTCCAGGAAGACGACGGGGTCCGGGTCGTGCATGGCCGCGTTGAGGAGGCCCTTCGTGTCGTGGGGTGTGCTGGGAACGACGACCTTCAGACCCGGCACGTGTCCGTAGGCACCCTCGAGGCTCTCGGAGTGGTGTTCGAGTGCACGCACGCCAGCACCGTAGGGCGTGCGCACGACGAGCGGGGCACTCCACTCGCCCCGCGTGCGCCACCGGATCCGACTAGCGTGGGTCACTAGCTGGTCGAACGCTGGCGGGAGAAACCCGGAGAACTGGATCTCCGCGACGGGACGGAGGCCGTACAGCGCCAGACCGACCGCACCGCCGACGATGGCGATCTCCGAAAGGGGCGTGTCGACGACGCGGTCCGCGCCGAATCGTTCCTTCAGCCCTTCGGTCGCCCTGAACACGCCGCCGTTTTCGGCGACGTCCTCGCCGAAAACCATCACCCGGTCGTCGCGCTCCATCTCCGTCGTCAGCGAGTCGTTGATCGCCTCGATTATGGTTGCATTCATGTGATATCACCCCTTGGGTCGCCGGTCCACATGCTCGTCCATCTCCGGATAGGTCTCCAAGAACTCCCCGAACGACGCCATCTGCGCCTCCAGCGCGGGCGGCATCTCGTCGTAGAGGTGAACGAATATCTCCTCGACGTCTCGCGGACCGTAGGCGTCGGCGGCCTCGTGGGCCGCGTCGAACTCCTCGTCAATCCCTTCGAGCAGTGTCTCTCTGTCGACCCGATCCCAGAGCCCTTCGGACTGGAGGAATCGTTCGTACCGTTCGATCGGATCGCGGTCGATCCACGTCTCCCGCTCCTCGTCGTCGCGGTACCGGGACGGGTCGTCGTTCGTCGAGTGACCGCCGCGTCGATAGGTAAGCCCCTCGACGATCACCGGATTGCCCTGGCTTGCGAGTTCGCGCGCTTCGGTCATCGCCGCGTGGACGGCGAGCACGTCGTTGCCGTCCACGCGAACGCCGTCGACGCCGTAGCCGATGGCGCGCTGGGCGATCGAGTTGGCGTTCGTCTGCTTCTCGAAGGGCGTCGAGATGGCCCACTGGTTGTTCTGACAGTAGAAGATAGCCGGGATGTCGAGGACGCCCGCGAAGTTGATCGCCTCGTGTGACGCGCCCGTACTCGTGGCACCATCGCCGAAGTGGGCGGTCACGACCGCGTCCGCGTCCATCCGTTTCATTCCCCATCCGATGCCGGTGACGAGCGGGAGGTAGCCACCGACCGAGATGCCGATCATGCAGTTCTCCTGGGCAAGGAACTGCTGTGCATCGTCGACGCCGCGCCAGAACAGGATCATGTCGCGGAGGGAGACGCCCTGCTGTAACATCGCCATCGTCTCCCGGCCCATCCCCAAGAGCCAGTCGGAGTCCTGGAGGGGATACCCGCTACCGACGATGCTGGCTTCGTGACCGCGGCTGGAGCCAAACGTGCCCAGTTCACCTCGTCGCTGCAGTTTCACCATCCGCTCGGCGTACCGCTTCTCGAAGAGCATCCACCGGTAGAGGTCGAGAAACGCCTCCTCGGTAAGGTCGGGTACGTCGTCCGGGTCGTACGATCCATCCGGCGCTACGATCTGGTGGGGCTCGACGGAGAGAGTATCCTGTGAAATCCAGGGTGCGTCGAGGTCCAACGCCTGCCGTGACAGGTTATTTGACATGGCGATCTCGTACCATGAGACTAGTCGGCGAGCGTATAAACATAACGCTGCGCGGTTCGTCTCTGCCGAGGCCCGCACTGTGAACGACTCTGCCCGCGTCGTCCCCGTATTCGCTGTGACAACCGTCACTCCAGCAAGAGGAGAGATGGGTTCTCCAGGTATCGCTTCAACTCGTTCGTGAAGCGGGCCGCGTCACTGCCGTCGACGACGCGGTGGTCCGAGGTCAAGGAGATGGGAAGCACGGGTCTGGGAACCACCTCGCCGTCGACCACACGCGGACGCTCTGCTAGCGCACCGAGCGCGAGGATGCCCACCTCGGGGTAGTTGAGAATCGGCGTGCCGAACTGCCCGCCGATCGCGCCGATGTTCGTCACCGTGAACGTGCCATTCTCCATCTCCGTACGACTGATCGATCGATCGCGGGCGCGCTCGACCACACTCTGTACATCACTCGCTATTTCGAGGAGGTTCTTCCGGTCTACGTCCTCGACGACTGGCACCATCAGTCCGGCGTCCGTGTCGGTCGCCACGCCGAGGTTGTAGTAGCGTTTCTCGATTATCTCGCCGTTATCCTCGTCGAGTTCCGCGTTGAGAACTGGATACGCCTCCAGCGCCGCGACGCAGGCTTTCATCACGAACGGAAGGTACGTGAGATCGACGCCCTGGTCTGCCGCCTCGGGTTCGAGTTGCTGGCGGGTCTCGACGAGTTCGGATGCGTCGACGGTGTCGTGGTGGGAGACCTGCGGCGCGGTGTACATCGACTGCTCCATCCGCTCCCCGATAGTCCGACGGACGCCGGTGTAGGGAATCCGCCGCTCCGGTCGATCCGACACCGGTTCCGCGTGCTGGTCTCGTTCGGCGCGTTCGTGTTTCCGCGCCGCGACGAACGATTCGAGGGCCTCTGGCCCGACGAACGCGTGGCCGTCGCATGTTTCGTCCGTTGATACGTCGTCGAGTGGCACGCCGAGTTCACGGGCGCGTTTCCGAGTCGCCGGCATCGCAAGCGTGCGATCCCGGTCGGCTGGGGACTCCTCCGCAGCGGTGTTGCCGGACGACGCCGAACGGTCCACGTCTACGCCGTGATCCGTCTCTTCGACAGCGTCCACGGACGTGTGCTCGGCCGTGGCCACACCGTCGGACGCCGCTGCAAGGACGTCTCGTCGTGTCACCTGCAGTCCGCTGGTCTCGGATACCGCTGCGAGATCGACACCTGTCTTCCTTGCGAGGCGTCTCACGCTCGGACGCGCGAACACGCGGCCGTTCTGGGAACAGGCTTCCGTCCTGTCCGTCGCTACGCCGTCAATAGACGGAGCAACCGTACCGTCGTCGGCACTCTCCCGGGTTCCTGTCTCCGAATCACCGGCGTCGGCAGACGTCTCGGGCCCGTCGCGCTCGAACGTAATTATCGTCTCACCGACGGGTACCTGTTCGCCCTCCTCGGCGAGTCTCGAACGAACCGCTCCGTCGACCGGCGACGGAATGTCGACAACGGCTTTGTCGGTTTCCACCTCGACGACCGTCTGGTTCTCCGATACGTGTTCCCCGCTCTCGACGTGCCAGGCGACGATTTCTCCCTCGGCGACACCTTCGCCGACGTCGGGAAGTTCGAATTCGATAGTGTCTTCCATAGATAAACCATCCCGTGTGCGTCGTACACGATGTTGTCGGAAATAAATTCCTGGCAAAGGGTTATAAATCTGCGGGTCAAGGTAGTGTCGATCAGTACCGGAACGGCATACGGGATCCGCTGGTTCGCGGTTCGACGGGGACGCGAGCATCGAGAAGGTTCGATCATCATTCGAGACGTAAAACCCTAACGTTTATTCTATTGGGTCGATTTTGGCTGTATGAGCAATGGTCAGCCATGGCACGATATAACAGGCGTCAGTTTATCAGGTCAGCAGGTGTTGCCGGGACGGTCGGACTCTCGGCGCTCTCCGGTTGCACCGGGATACTGGGCGATGATGATCCGTCGGTGCTGAACTTTCACTATGTCGTTCCGATAGAGAACGCCGCGTCGCTGTTGAGCATCGACGAGATTCAAGAGCAGTTGGAACACCGCGGGGAGGCCTACGAACTCGAAGTCGTCCACGACTCGAGCACTCCCGACTCGATCAACGCGATGGCGACCGGTGATGCCGACCTCGCCGTGGCGACGACCGTCAGCTACTCCTCAACCATCAACCAGGACGCCGTCCCAGGCGGTATCTCGATCATCGGCACCGACTTCTGGGATGCTCACCCCGAGCAGTACGCCGTGACGGTCTTTTCTGGGCCCGACTCGGAAATCACGGAGCCAGCCGACCTTGAGGGCAGGAAACTGGGCGTCAACGCGCTCGGAACCGGCATCCACTCCATCTACGTCAAAGCGCTCGAAGAGGCCGGTCTCGACCCGGAAAACGATGTCCAGTTCGTCGAAACTGACTTCCCGACGTTCACGGCCTCGATCAACGACGGCACGATAGACGCTGGCGTCTATCCCGCTCTCTTCGCCGTTGACGCGAGGAACGAGGGGTTCACTGAGGTGTACAACACCCACGACCTCTGGCAGGAGGAGTATCCGTTCGCCTACGTGGTCGCCCGGAAGGACTCGCTCGAAAACAAATCCGAGGCGATAGACGCGTGGGCGGACGACTACGCGAGCCTAATGGACTACATCCAGAACAACCGCGAGCAGGTCGCAACCCAGGCAGCGGAACAGTTCGAACTGCCGGAACAGTCGATCTCGTCGTACTACTTCACCGACCAGGACTATCACCGGGAGGTGAACACGGACATAGATCGTCTCCAGTTCGTCGTGGACGAGATGCAGTCGCTCGGATTCATCGACGACACCTTCGACGTGAACAACCATGCGACGAACGAGTATCTCCCCTGAACAGCACCCGATTCGGGTACGGGCTCAAAAATTTCACAACAGGTTCTTGAACATATGAACGAAGGACGCGTCATCGCATCAAATGTCGAGAAAGTATATCGATCAGAAAGAACACCGACGACGGCGATCGAAGACCTCTCGTTCGAAGTCGGCGACGGGGAGTTCTTCTCCGTCGTCGGTCCGAGTGGATGTGGGAAAAGTACGCTCTTGTACCTGATCGCCGGGTTCCTAGACGTCACGAGCGGCATGATAACGGTCAACGACCACGCCGTGGAGGGTCCAGGAACGGACCGTGGGGTCGTCTTCCAGGACTACGCGCTGTTTCCCTGGAAGACGGTAATGGGTAACGTCACCTACGGATTGGCAGAGAACGGCGTCCCGAAAGACGAACGCCGCGAGACGGCCCAGCACTTCATCGACACGATGGGGCTAGATGGCTTCGAGGACACCTACCCCAAGGAACTATCGGGAGGAATGAAACAGCGAGTCGGTCTTGCGAGAACGCTCGCGTACGATCCGAAGATCCTCCTGATGGACGAACCGTTCGGCGCGCTCGACCAACCGCTTCGGGAAGCGTTACAGGACAACCTCCTCGACATCTGGCGGGAACTCGGAAAGACTGTCGTTTTCATCACCCACGACGTCGAAGAGGCGGTGTATCTCTCCGAGCGGGTGCTCATCATGACCCGACACCCGGGAACGAGAAAGCAGGTAATCGATATCGACCTCGATCGAACGCAGGACCGGGAAGCGATCATCACCTCGGAGGAGTTTACGGAGACGAAGAACGAGGTGTGGCGGTCGCTCCGCGAGGAAACCAAACACACCGTCTGATCAATGTCGTACTTACACAGCGAAAAGGCCGGAATCGTTTCGACTGGCGTTCGACACGTCGGTGACGTCGTCGTCCGTTGGCTTCCGCTCCTCATCGTGACGGGGCTCTGGGAACTCGCGAGCGGTTGGGTCGTCGTCGAGACGGTCCTGCCGCCGCCGTTGGACGTGTTGATCATCGCCGTGGACCTCGTCGTCAGCGGACAGATCGTCGGCGACCTGCTAGTGTCGCTATGGCGGATCATCTGGGGACTCAGTCTCGCCATCGGCGTCGGCGTCGTGCTCGGCGTCACGATGGCTCGGGTCGATCCAATCGAGGACTTCTTCGGCGTGTTCATGTCACTTATCTACCCCCTTCCGAAGACCGCGCTCGTGCCGCTGGCCGTGCTCTGGCTTGGCAGTGGGTCGGGAACGGCGATCCTCGTCGTCTTTCTGGCGTGTCTTCTTCCGATCGTCCTGAACAGTTACAACGCCGCCGAATCGGTCGATCAGAACCTGGTCTGGTCGGCGAAGATGATGGGCACCTCCGACAGGGATATGTTCAGGAGGGTCGTCGTCCCGGCAGCGATCCCGGAAATAATAACCGGCATCCGGCAGGCCGTGCCCATCGCGTTCGTGGCGCTCGTGAGCGCGGAACTGATCGCCGCGAACCGAGGGATCGGGTATCGGATCCTATCCTACGGACAACTCGGCATCTACGAGTCGATGTTGGCCGTCATCGTGGTCATCTCGCTGGCTGCCTACGTCGGCGTCCGTGGGTTCGAACGGATCGAACGGAGGGTTCTGGTGTGGACGTAACCAACATCGCCCGGATCAGCCGACACGACGTGGTGGAAGGCGCCAAGTCGATCTACTCGCTCATCCTCCTCATCGCACTGTGGGAACTAATCACACAGGCAGGCTTGATTCACTACTACTTCCTGCCGCCGCTCTCAGACGTGTTGATCGAGGGGTACGAACTGACAGTGAGCGGGGAGATGATTCAGGCCTCGCTTCTCACGTTGAAGCGCGCCTTCCTCGGACTGCTCATCGCGACGGTGCTCGGCGTGCCGATCGGGATCCTCATCGCCCGGAACCGGTTCGTGGGGTGGTTCTTCGACCCGATCATCACCATCGGCTATCCCGTTCCTATCATCTCGCTCATCCCGGTGTTCATGCTGTGGTTCGGCATCGGTGACGTCTCGAAGATCATCCTGGTGGGTGTGGGCACGTTCTGGCCGATAGCGATCAATGCGCGCAACAGTGCCCGAGCGGTCAACCAGAACCTGATCTGGTCGGCCCGGATGATGGGCACTCCCAAGCGGAATCTCGTCTGGAAAGTGGTCGTGCCGGATGCCGCTCCGGGAGTTCTAACGGGGATTCAGATCGCGTTGCCGCTCTCGCTCATCATCACATTCGTCTTCGAGATGGTCGCGGGTGGGGGCGGACTCGGCCACCTGGAGATCCAGGGCGTCCGGTCGTTCACCTCGACCCAAACGTACGCCACCCTCATCGCGATCATGCTCATCGGATTCGTCCTCGATGGGACCCTTCGGAAGATTAGACGGCGGCTACTCAGGTGGGCCTGAGTTCACTCCAGCCGGTATGACGACGTTCCGTCCGGGAGTTCGACCGGGATGTCCGCCTGGAGACTCGCGGCCTTCACCGTGTTGTACAGGAGCATCGTGATCGTCATGGGGCCGATGCCACCGGGGACAGGAGTGATGGCGCTGGCGTTCTCCTTCGCGCTCTCGAAATCCACATCGCCGACCAGTTCGTAGCCTTTCTCGTTGTCCGCGTCGACACGGTTTACGCCGACGTCGATGACGGTCGTCCCGTCCAAGATCATATCGCCGTCGACGAGTTCCGGAACCCCGGCCGCAGCAACGACGATGTCAGCCCGTCGAGTCTTGGCACCCAGGTCGTCGGTGCGGGAGTGACAAACGGTGACGGTTGCATTGCCGCCGTCGGATTTCTGCATAAGGAGGTTCGCCAGGGGCTTGCCGACGATGTTCGACCGACCGACGATCACGACATCCTTCCCTTCGGGGTCGACGTCCGTCGCCGCCAGTAGCTTCTGGACACCGTGTGGGGTACACGGGACGAACCGTGGATCTCCGGCGACGAGGCGGCCGACGTTCTCCGGGTGGAAGCCGTCGATGTCTTTCATCGGATCGATGCGCTTGAGGACCGCTTGCGAGTCGATGTGGTCGGGTACAGGCATCTGGACGAGGATTCCGTGAACCGATGGATCCTCGTTCAATTCGTCGATGCAGTCGATCAGCACCTCTTCCGGTACGTTTGGGTTGATGTCGTAGTGAGATCCCTCGATCCCGATCTCTTCACAGGCCCGTTGCTTCATCGAGACGTACGTCTCGCTGGCCCCGTCGTCGCTCATCAGCACCGTCGCGAGACCGGGCGTCACACCGTTCGCCTCGAGTTTCTCGATACTCTCGGCCAGTTCGTCCGTGATGCGGTCGCCAACCGCGTTACCGTCGATAACATGTGTCATTTCGTGCTACCACCTGATTGGATCCGGTCGAGAGGCAGTCGTGACTGCAGATGTGTCCAGCCCTCTCGTACCTGAATCGTCCACGCCACAGATCAAATATGCTTTGGTTCACGCAGTCATTGCGGCTAGTTCGTAGTCGTCGGATGCCGCGTTTCCGCGGTCATGCCACCGGCGACTGAGACGCTCCCGACGCGATGTCGTGACAGAAATTCTCGACGAGTCGGTAGCCGACGTCAGTGAGAATGCTTTCGGGATGGAACTGGGCGTCAATGTGTGGTTTCGAGACGTGGCGGACTCCCATGAGGACATCACGTTCCCCCGGTTGTTCGTCGGGCTTCTCCACAGGGTCCACTGGGACACCGACGGTCCGTGCCGTGGCGACGAGACAGTCAGGGAGGTCGACCGTGACTGCGAGCGAGTGATAGCGACCGACCTGGAATGATTCGGGGAGGCCAGTGTAGATGCCCTGGCCGTCGTGGGTCATCAACGAGGCCTTCCCGTGGACCACCTCCGGCGCGTGACCGACGGCGACACCGTGTGCAGCGCACAACGCCTGGTGACCCAGACAGACGCCCAGCGTGGGAAAGGACAGCTGGGCGAACACGTCCACCGAGACGCCAGCGTCGGGGGGCGTTCCTGGACCCGGTGAGACGACGATGCCGTCCGGGTCGAGATCATGAATTCTCTCAACGTCAATCTCGTCGTTGCGCCTGACGACGATGTCGGCACCGTTCCCCGGGACCCTATACCCGGCACCGACTGCCTGGCCGACGTACTGGACGAGGTTGTACGCGAACGAGTCGTAGTTGTCGACGACGAGTATCACTGCGCACCCCCCGCTCCGTCCGCGGCCGCCACCGCGAACGACGCGCGGTCGGCCAGCGCCCGGTCGGCAGCAGCAACCAGCGCGGCGGCCTTATCGAGGGTCTCTTCGTACTCGCGTTCCGGCTCGGAGTCGTGGACGATACCCGCGCCGACCCGCAGGTGGTACTCATCGTCGTGACGCACGAGCGTTCTGATGGTGATGTTCAACGTCGCCCGGTCGTCGAATCCCAGAACACAGATACTTCCTGTGTAGGGGCCTCGCCGCGTCGTCTCGACCTCGTCGATTATCTCCATGGTCCGCGGTTTCGGTGCACCCGTGATCGTCCCGCCGGGGAAGACGGCCGCGATGGCGTCGGCGAGCGTTTCGTCCTCACGAAGCCGCCCCTCGACCAGCGATACGAGGTGTATCACCTCGGAATAGCGGTCGACGCGCCGGTATTCGGTCACATCGACGCTGCCGAACGTCGAGACCTTGCCGAGATCGTTGCGCTCCAGGTCGACGAGCATCGCGTGTTCAGCCCTCTCTTTCTCGTCGGAGAGCAACTCGGCTTCGAGGCGGTCGTCAGCGGTGCGGGTTTCCCCGCGTGGTCGGGTCCCCGCGATCGGTTCGGTCGACAGTTCGTTGTCGTTCGCCGCCAGAAGGAGCTCGGGGCTCGCGCTCACGAGGTCGACGCCGGGGAACTCCAGGATTGGCAGACCGTAACGCCGCGTAGGCCTCCACCGGGTGGACGACCGCAGGTGCCGAGAGTCGGTGTGAGACGTTGGCCTGGAACGTGTCGCCGTCGTGGACGTAACGTTTGACCGCCTGCACCCGTTCCGTGAAGCCAGCACGTCCACACTCGCTCTCGAACGTGGCAGTCACGTCGACTGGAGACTCGACGACACCGGACCCGGTCGTGGCCGCCCTCGCTAGGGCTGTGGCTTCCCGGCGACCGCGTTCGTACGCTGCTGTCGGGTCGTCGTCGACGATCGGACATGCGGTCACGCGGAGGGTGACGGCTCCGTCGTGGGGTTCGCGCCACACGGCCACACAGTCGAACACGCCTAACTGGAGACGGGAGAGGCCGCGCTCGTCGCGCGTCGTCGACGGAAGGTCCTCTAGTTCGCGCGCGATATCGTAGGAAAGCCACCCGAATGTACCACGGGGGTACGGGACGTCGCAGTCGCCCCGTACCAGCCGTTCGCTTGCGAGCAGGCCGACGATGGCTGCCATCGACGGGCCGCGGCCGGTCAACGTGACGGCCGCAGGGCCGACCTGAATCCGTCGCACCGGATCGACGCCGAAGTACCCCCATCCCTCCTGGCCGCCGGTCGTTTCGAAGAGGAAGCCGCCGGGACCGTTGCGTGCCCGGCGATACGCCTAGAAGGGATGGACGTCAGCCACCTGCACTTCGACCGGGACCCGAACATCCGACGGTGCACCGCGTACGACCTTCGTAAACGACTCCGGATCCGTGGCGACGCGAATATTGGTCATGGGTAACGGTCGCCCCCCTCGTCAATCTCCGGACGAAGGTGTCGAGGAAGGATCTCCGGACGTAGTACTCCGGAGAACGAAACGATTTTCATCAGTATCATTGTCACCATCCATCAGTATCGTCAGCGATTCCCCGACGCGTTCGCACCTTGGTCGCCGTCGCTGCCCGGACGGCCGCTACGTTCTCCTTCACGTCGTGGACGCGAACGATGTCCGCCCCTCGCTCGGCGGCCATCGCCGACACGGCGACAGTCGGCCACAGTCGTTCGTCGAACTCGCAGTCGATGGATGCAAACATCGACTTGTGGGAGTGGCCGACGAGAACCGGACAGCCCAGACTCCGGAACTCCTCAAGACGATCGACGAGTTCGAAACTGTCCGCCGCGGTCTTTCCGAAGCCGATGCCGGGGTCAACGACGATGTTCGACCGGTCGATTCCTGCGCGTTCGGCTATAGCGACTCGCTCCGTGAGTTTCCGGAGGATGTCGTCCACCACGTCGTCGTATCCGACCATCCGATCGGAGGCGACCGGCGTCTCGACGCTGTGCATCACCACCACGGGAACGTCGTGACGGGCGACGATGTCAGCCATCGTGGGATCGTCAAGTCCCGAGACGTCGTTGATCATGTCCGCACCCGCTTCGAGGGCCGTCTCGGCGACGCCCGGTTTGCGCGTATCCACTGAGACGAATGCGTCCAGATCGCGCAGTCGGTCGAGCACCGGCATAATACGATCGATTTCAGTGGATTCGGTGACCGGGTCGGCACCGGGTCGCGTGCTCTCACCGCCGACATCCACGATGTCCGCCCCGTTGCGAACCATCCGCACAGCGTGGTCGACGGCGTCGTCGGGGTTGACGTACGTGCCGCCGTCGTAGAAGCTGTCAGTAGTGACGTTCAGGATCCCCATCACGACCGTGCCGGATTCCCACGGATAGGTCCGGTTGCCGTCCGACGCGTCGGGGTGTAACAGGGAACGGATCTGGTCGGCCACATGGGACAGCGTCCGTGATCCGTCGTCAATCCGTTCGACAAGTCGGTCGAGCTGGGCGACCGATCCGTTCAGGACGATATCGACGGGTTGATGGTGATTCTCGATGCCCGAGACGGCGGCCGTGCCACCCAGAGAGAGCATCACCTCTTTGAGCCGCTCGGCCTGGGCTGGGCGGACACAGGCCCTGATCGTCCGGTGGGCAGCGCTGTCGACGATCTCCCGCGTTCGGGCGGAAGCGACGTCCGTATTCGAGAGGGTCTCGCGCGCAGTCGCCCGGGATGTGATCCGCGCTCGGGGTTGCATCCACCGGTCGCGGGCCTCCGCAACGGTGTACAGCGATCCAGTCACGAGCACGAAGTCGTCAGTCTCGGCCATTTCGAGCACCCTATCGACCGCGGCGAGAACGGATGGGGCGACGGCGACATCAGTGTCGGGTTCCGGATTCACGACGCGTTTCAGCGTCTCTACACTCTCTGCTCGACCGACGTCCGGTCGACAGAGTGTCATCGTGTCCGCCTCGGGCAGGTTGGTGACCATCCGTTCGTGGTCCTTGTCGTTCATCGCGCCGAAGACGACGTGTCGGTCCTCGAAATCGTAGCGCTCGACGAGGTCGGCGAGTTTCGCACACGCGTCCGGGTTGTGCGCCCCGTCGAGGACCACGAACGGGTCGGTGTCCATCACTTCGAATCGGCCCGGCCAACGTGCGCGCCACAAACCGTCCGCGACGGTCGACGCCGGAACGTCGGTCACCTGCCGCGCGAGCGTGGCGGCGATACCGGCGTTGACGGCCTGGTAGTCTCCCATGAGTCGAAGCCGCGTGTCGACGGACCAGTCGGGGCCGTCAATCGAGATCGATTGCTCGGTCGAGGAGACCAAACCGTTCGTCGTAACCGTGACGTCTGTACCGTCCGCCCCCACTGTCACTGTGTCGGTCTCCTCACGAATGGTGGCGAGCGCCTCGCCCGTCGCGCCCGTGACTAGCGGCGCGTCGGCGGGTGCAACCTGTACCTTGTCGCGGGCAATCTCGCCGACCGTATCGCCCAGGAGATCAGTGTGTTCGAGACTGACGGTCGTGACAGCACTCCCAACGGGGTCGACAACGCTCGTTGCGTCGTACCGCCCGCCGATGCCGACCTCGAGGACAGCGACATCGACGTCGCGTTCACCGAAGGTCGCCAGCGCGAGCACGGTGAGCACCTCGAAATGCGTCGGAGAGTCGCCGGTGGCGGCCTGCTCGGCGACGAACGGGCGAATCCGCTCGACGAACGACCGAAACGTCTCCTTGCGGATCTTCCGTCCGTCGATCGTGATTCGTTCGCGGATGTCGCTCAGGTCCGGCGACGTGTACAGACCGACCGTCAGCCCGGCACTCCGAAGAATGCTTTCGAGCATCCGCGCCGTGCTCCCTTTCCCGTTCGATCCGGCGACCTGGACGAAAGCGACGCCCTCGTGTGGGTTCCCGAGGTGGTCGAGCATTGCGGCCGTCGTCTCCGTTCCCAGTTTCATCCGCGAATGTTTCAGGTCAGTAATGTAATTGACCGCCTCGTAGTACTCCATGGTTTTGCTGTGTGGATATGGGTGTATTAATCTACTGTCGATCGGTGTGTGACCGGTCTACCGGCCACTCCGTCCGGTGAGCGGTGGTTATCGATTGTCCCGTCCATACGGCGCGGGCGCGACGGTCGCGCGAATCTCGGTCTGCTCGTGTCGTTCGACTTTGGCGTTCGTGTTGTCCTCGGGTTCACCCCAGACGAGCGTGACCTCCGTACCGGGATCGGCGTACTCGTCGTCGACGACGGCCAGCGACAGCATCTCTCGCTCGTTGTAGACGTAGCTCTTGTCCGTCGAGATGCCGATCATGCCACCGTCCTTTCGGACCTCGTCGTAGTGGCACGCCGAGGAGCGGGGGTGGGGAAGATCGACGAACTTGTTCGTGGGTCCCTCGCGGAACAGGGAGGCATACACGTCGGCGAGGTCCTCAGCGTTCCATTCGAGGGACACTTTCTTCCGATCGGGGTCGTCGATCTCCTGTTGCAGCGCTGCCTTGCCGACGAAGTCGTGGTCGAAGTCGACGATGTGGTCGTAGCCGAGTTCGACCGGCGTCACGTAGTAGTCGGTGATATCGTCGGAGTCGAAGCTCCCACCGATAGACAGGAGACCTTGACCGACATCGAGCCACTCCAGGTAGTCGTCCATGCCCTCGTCGTAAATCGCTGGTACCGTGAGGGGGAGCCATCCGAGGATAGCGTTGGCCGTCTGGTAGCTCTGGGCACCGAGACGACGGATTCCGTACTCCTCTCCGGCATCGAGGATGGCACGTTTGATCTCGTCGGCATCCTTCCACGGGCCCCAGAACTCGAAGCCCGCCTCGCCAGCCATCCCGTGGCGCAGGAGGTTGACTTCGTAGCCGTCGATAGTGATCGTCTCGAAGTTGAAGAAGCCGAGATCCGGCAGGGGTTCGTCCGCGGCGTCTTCCATGGTGGCGACGGCGTCGGGCCCCTGGACCTGATAGCGATACGTCGTCGGATCATCACTCATCGCCACGGGGCGTCCCTGCAGATCGCCGGTGACGTCGTAGTCGCCTGTCTCGATCTGGTACAGGAGCCAGTTGTGGGCCGCCGCGGCACCCACGCTCAGGAACGTGTCTTTCTCGAGGTGAAAGAGGATAGCATCGCCGATGAACTTCCCGTTCGGGTTCGCAACGACGAGTTGCTTCGCCTGCCCGGGTTCGAAGCCCTCGAAACTGTTGACGCCGAACCGCTCGAGGAGTTCGATCGAATCCGGCCCCTCGAACCGGAGATCGGTCATGTGGTAAGACTGGTCAGCAAGCGCAACCGACTCGCGCCACGCGCGTTGCTCCTCGATCCAGTGGGTGTACTCATCAGGGAGGTCGGTGAACCGCCCGACGCCGAGATCACGCATCAACCAGACCGGATTCCCAGCAGCCTCGATGGCTTCTTTCATGCTGTCGCTAAAGGACCATTGTCTTTCCCGACTCATTGGATACAACGAGAGATCGCTCGTCTCTTACTTAAGTATTTCGTACGCAGCGCCACCGTCAGGAGACACGTTAGAACTGTTCGTAGGTGGCGTTGCGGTCGAGTTTCCCCGTCGCTGTCCGGGGAAGCGGTTGCTCGACGAAGTAGTACTCCCGCGGTCGTTCGAGTCGCGCGAGCTGGCCGCTCGCCAGACACCACTCGTCCAGTTCCTCGACAGTTAGATCCGAATTCGACCGGTAGACGTAGGCAGTCACCCGTTCGCCGTACTCTTCGTCCTCGACACCGACGACTGCTGACTCCTCGACACCGGGGTGCTCGTTGAGACGCTCCTCGACCGGCGCGGGATACACCTTGATCCCCCTGGACATGATCAGGAAATCGCTGCGTCCCTCGAGATAGAGAAACCCGTCTTCGTCGCGGTAGCCGAGATCGCCGGAGTACCACCACCCGTCCTCGAAAGCCTCCTCCGTCTTATCGGACCGTTCCCACGCCCAGACCGGGCAGTCGGGAGCCTTGACGGCGAGTTCCCCAATCTCACTAGGCGGGAGAACGTCTTCGTAAGAGCCACCCTCCTCGACGACCCGGACCTGCGCGCCGGGAACGGGTTTCCCTACGCTCTGGATTCGGTCGCCTTCGAGTTCGTCGTTCATCATCACGGTGGCGTACGCCTCCGTCGCCGCGTACGAGTTTTTCACCACCTCACAGACATTCGATCGAAGCGCTTCCAGCGTGTTCGAGTCGAGCACCTCGCCCGCAGACGTGGCGGATTTCAGTGAACTCGTGTCGTAGTCGTCGAAGTTCTCCAGGTTGAGTATCTCCCGCCACATCGTCGGCACCAGCAGTGCTGTGGTCATCTCGTTCTCGTCGATCGCGCGCAGGTACGTCTCGGCGGTCCAGTCACTGTGGAAGTACGTGCTCGCGTTCGAGATGAGCGCTGGCAACAACACCGAGTACCAGGCCGCAAACGAGGGGGTGAACACGCTGGGTTGTCGCGTCGAGCGATTGATGTCCATGACGTCGACGAGCATGGACCCGCGCAGGTACAGGGCGCGATTCGTGAAACACCACCCCTTCGGCTTCCCGGTGGTCCCCGAGGTCCACATCACGACTGCGATGTCGTCTTCCCCATCCCTGACGTCGGGTTCGGTGGCCGGCACATCGGCCGTGAGATCCGCTATCGATCGCTCGTACTCGGTGCGTGGTTCGCCCGTCGTTACGACCGCAGCGAAGTCCGTCGTGATCGAATCCCGGATGCGCTCTTCGAAGAACACCGAGGTCGACGAGTCGACGACGAGCACCCGCGGCCGAAACGTGTCGATGCAGTGGGTCACCGTCTCCGGTGATGCCCTGATATGGAGGTTTGAACCGACGCAACCGGCCTTTTGCGTGCCGTTCCAGAGGATGGTGTGTTCGAGGGAGTTCTCACAGAGGAACGCGACGCGGTCGCCCTGCTTTACGTACTCGCGGAGGCCGTTGGCGGCCCGTTTGCTCTCTTCGTCGAACTCCTGCCAGGTGACGGTCCGCCCATCGATACCGTTGCCGAACGCCGTTCGGTCGGCATTGTTCTCCGCCGCGATGCTCGAAAGTTGCTTGATAGGAGGTACGTCGACTGTTGACGTTTGGTGCATACTGTCCGCCTGGTATTCCGATAAGTTAAATGTTCAGTGAACGAAGCCAGTCGTCAGACACCGAACGAGGACCGTCGCCGTCTCAGCCGTCGGCCCAGGAAAATCTATTTATCCAGTGCTGTCGTTCAGCAAACGATGTTCGAACACCAATGGAAGTGTGCGTGGGGTCACGTCGACCCACACGGCATCGCGTACTACCCGCGTCTCGTCGAGGCAATGCACCAGTCCGGCGAGGAGTTCCTGGACGAACTGGGCATCGCGTACTGGGACCTCCACGACGAGTACAACGTGAGTTTCCCGATCGTTGCGATGGACATGGAGTTCGAGAAGCCAGTCGAGGTTGGTGACGTTCTCACCTTCACGGTCGACCCGGACCTGGGCACGAAGAGCCTCGGTATGAATTTCGAAGCGACACATGAGGACGGTTCACCCGCATTCGAGGGCCACGAACAGCACGTCTGCGTCAGACTCGACGACAACGAACCGGTCGAGATCCCCGACGAGATCCACGCGACTATCGAAGAAGCGACGGAATGAGCAGCGCGGCGATCCCTGTCTCGGTTCGATTGTATGAGGACGACGTTGGCGAAACGAGGAACACCAGTGAATCTGATCCGCTTCAAATTCGGGGCTAGCGATCGGGACAGCACGGTATCCCTATCGTCGGCGCAATTGATCGAACGCGACCGATCCACGGAAAACTGACGGACCGAGACTGAGAAACCTTGTTTCGGGTCCGATGGCGTCATAGCCGTTTCTGACCGATGCCCACATCAAGATCACTTCAAACGAGGAAATCGAGCGACGGCCTCGGAGCAGTGGGTCATCGGTCTCGGGAAATTTATCCGAAATATTCGGATGTCTGTGCGAGATGAACACCCATCCACAGCGACGAATTACGCAAATGGACCCGTCAACCACTGGATGGAGACGAAGGTTTACAGACCTAATCTTGTAAATCTAGATCGTTTTGCTGCCCGTCGGCACGGCCAGCGGGTCCGACCACGTTTCCGCGGTGAACCTGGAGTCGCAGTAATACGTGGCCGTAGAGCACGCACGGACCGTCTCCCGCGGTTGAACGACTTATTTTGCATTTTTGCTTATTTTTTGATTCGATATGAGATTTGATCCGATATAATCGGATGCTGATGTGTGGTCACGCCTCATGGGTTGAATAGTGATCGTACCGCGTTCGAACGCCAGAGGCGTCCGTGGTCGGAAGCCATCTTCTGCGCTCGGGAGATGGGACGATAGCCCGGTGATGATTCCAGTAGTAACGGTTAGGTGGGTTCGGTCGAAAGCACGTGGTACGACTCCAAATGAGCGACCGAAATCTACAGGAAGTCCTAGAAGAGGCCGACTCGTCCGTCGAACTGCTGCGGAACAGGGGAGGGGGATCGTTTGGCTTTCCCGTCGTTCCTGACGAGCACACCCATTGGATCGAAGAGCAACGTGCTTGGGCGGAGACGTGCTCGTTCGCTGACCAGTCACACCACATGGTCGACTACTGGATCGAGGGACCCGACGCGCTGGCGCTGTTCACCGAACTAGCCGTCAACAGCTTCGAGGGATTCGAACCCGGGCAGGCGAAGCAACTCGTCCTTGCGAACCCCGATGGATACTTGATCGGCGACGGGATCCTCTTTCACCTCGCCGACCAGGCGTTCGTCCTCGTCGGTCCTCCACAAGCACCCAACTGGGTCCAGTACAACGTGGAGACCGGTGACTACGACGTGACGACCGATCGGGATGCGACATCTGGTGTTCGGGACGGACCGCCGAGAAACTACCGGTACCAACTACAGGGTCCGAACGCCGTCCAGTTGATGCAAGACGTGACGGAAGACCCCTTGCCCGACATCCCCTTTTTCAACTTCGCAGACGTGACGATCGAGGGGCGTTCGGTTCGCGCGTTGCGCCATGGAATGGCTGGCGAGGCGGGCTTCGAGTTCTGGGGCCCGTGGGAGGACGCCGAGACCGTCAAAGAGTCGGTGCTTGACGCTGGCGAGAGGTACGGACTTCGTCAGCTAGGCGCGAAGAGCTACGGGAGTTCCGCCGTCATCTCGGGGTGGGTCGGGATGCCGTTGCCCGCCGTGTACGAGAGCGAGGAGATGCGCGGTTACCGGGAGTGGCTAGACGCCCGCCACATCGAGTACCACTACTCGATCGCTGGCAGCCTCAACTCCGACGACATCACCGACTACTACGTGACGCCGGTCGAACTCGGCTACGACCACATCGTCGACTTCGACCACGGCTTCGTCGGCAAGGCAGCGCTGCAACAGGAGATCGACGACCCCGATCGGAAGAAAGTGACCCTCGAATGGAACGCCGACGACCTCGCCGACGTGTATGCTTCCCTGTTCCGCGAGGGACCCACGAACAAGTTCGTCGATCTCCCCGTGCCGTGGCGGTCCGCGTCCCACCACGACACCGTGTCGAAAGACGGTGAGGCAGTCGGGATGTCAATGTGGGCGGCGTACATGGTCAACGAACGTGAACTGCTGTCGCTGGCCGTCGTCGACGTCGAATACGCCGATCCCGGCACGGAGGTCACGCTCGTCTGGGGTAGTTCCGACGGCTCCCGAAATCCCGCGATCGAACGGCACGAGCAGACCGAGATCCACGCGACCGTCGCGCCCGTTCCGTACACCGAGGATAGACGATAGACCGAGCCAGTTGTGTCCGAATCGTCGGGTGCGTGTTCGCGCCGTCGTGGGCCCGATGAGAGCAAAGCTTATGTGTGTGATCCTGTTCCACACAAACGATGTGCCCATCGAGTCAGGCTAGAGTGTCGACTGGTCAGAGGATCGAACCGAGAGAGATCACGGCTCGTTACAAGCAAGCCCGCAGATCCGTCGGAGGGAGCGATGGCTAGCGTACCCTCGGCTGCGTCGGCCGACACCGTCTCGTCGTTGCTTGCCGACGCCCGCTTCGAACTGATGCCGTTCGAGAGCTTCGACGAGCAGGTCGAACATCTACCGGACGGGGCAACCGTAACCATCACAGCGTCGCCCACACTAGAGCTCGAAGCGACGATCGACGCCGCAGAACGGGCGGCAAAGGACGGCTACGAGGTCGTTCCGCACATTTCCGCGAGATACGTACACAACGAGGAGCAGCTCGCCGTCATCTGCGAACGGCTCACGGCCGTCGGCATCGAGGACATCTTCGTGCCAGGGGGCGACCGCGAGGAACCGATCGGCGAGTTCGAGTCCGCCTACGACCTTCTCGTCGCGCTAGAGACCCTCGAATACGAGTTCGAGGAGATAGGAATCACGGGCTATCCCGAAGGCCACGATTTCCTCTCCGACGAGACGCTCGCCGAGTCGATGGAGAACAAGGCACCGTACGCGACGTACATTGCGACGCAACTGTGCTACGACTCCAACGCTGTCGTCAACTGGATCGAGGAGGTCCGGGATCGTGGCGTCAACCTCCCGGTAGAGGTGGGTATCCCCGGCGTGATGAAGTACGAGAAGCTACTGGGTATCTCCAAGAAGGTCGGCGTCGGCGATTCGATTCGGTTTCTCACGAAGACGAGCGGAATCTTCGGCTTCATCCGCCAGTTCGTCGGCTCACGCGGGCGATACCGGCCCGACAACCTCGTTGACGGTCTCGCACCGTACACCGCCGACCCCGAGTACGGCATCCGCGGCATCCACGTCTACACGTTCAACCAGGTGCCGGACACGGAGGAGTGGCGACAGTCCCGAATCAAGACATGAGGGCGACGCGAGCGAGTCCCCGGACGCTGCCGTGAGACAGTCGTGTTCGATGCGGTGTTTGTGAGACCCGTTCGACGGTGACGGGCCGAAGAACAGGAAAAGAAATCGAGCAGCCGATGCCACCGGGATCAGTCGTCGGCCGTTCCAACCGAATACTGTGAATCGGTGAGTTGATCGTCGATCGGTGCCGACGGATTCAACTGACTGATCGCGCTCGGGAGGCCGAGATCGGCCTCGTCGGCGTTCCACACGTGTGTCCGGCCACGCCCGACCTCGACGTTATCGTTTAGGTGGAGACGGATCGCCTCGACCAGGGCTTGTGCTTCGAGCGGCTGTCCCCGTTCCTGGAGATCCGCTCTACTCGCGTCGTCGGGAACGTTGAACGCGCGCTGAGTGATGATCGGTCCCTGGTCGAGATCCGGCGTTACGTAGTGAGCCGTCACACCAGCGATGCGGACGCCCTTCTCAATGGCCTGCCTGTACGCTTTCGCGCCGGGGAACGCGGGCAGAAGCGATGGGTGGACGTTGATGATGCGACTCTCGTAGCGGAAGACGATGTCCGGGCTCAGGATGCGGATGTATCGAGCCAACGCGATCAGATCGATGTCGTACTCCGACAACAGGTCGAGCAGTTCATCCTCGTCGGGTGACCCCTTCTCGTCACCGATATCGTGGAACGGCACGTCGTACTTCGCGGCGATCGGTTCGAGATCGGAGTGGTTCCCGATGACCACTTCGACGCTGGCATCATTAGCACCGTCAGCGTACTCCTTGAGCATCGACGTGAGGCAGTGACTCTCCTTCGTGACGAGAACAGCGATCGACTGCGTGTCGGACTCGGCCGGGTAACGGATCTGCACGTCCACGCCGAGTTCCTCACACAGTTCCGTGAGGTCATCACGGAGCGCGTCCCTGGAACTCTCCATCCCCGTCGTGTCGACGTGCATCGTCATCCGGAACAGCCCGTCCCTGACGGCCTGGTCCATGTCCTCGATGTTGATACCGCGATCGAACAGCAACGACGTTATGCGCGCGAGAAGGCCGGTATCGTCGTCACCGACGACAGTTATCTCTGTTAGTTCCGGAGTCATTTCGAACACCAGCACTTGTCAGTACTCATTGTCAGGATTGATCTCTCTCTTAGTATAAAATACTATCGTTTCAGGATAATCGCTCCGGTCAGATCGAACAGGGTGACAGGGGTACTCACTGACACAGACATCTCCCCGCTCGGGTGATTCGCACAAGAAGGGAGGGTCCGACCGAGCAGCAGATTCAAATCGTCGTGAACGAACCTGTCGAATGTGATCCGAGCCGACGTCGATCAGGACATAACTCCGACCGACCGTCTCACGCGGCAGTTACCGGACTAGTGGAATGTGACCGTCGGTATCGAGAAGGGTGATGGGAAGCTTCCGCAACGACTCGCTGGCGTCGACGTCGTTTTTGTCACGTCCCGGGTTCTGTTGACGCGAGAGGTTTTCGAACGCGCAACCGACCTGGACGTCGTAGCGAAACTCGGTACCGGTATCGACTCCATCGACCTGGACGCCGCCCGCGAACACGGTAGCACCGTAACGCACACACCCGGCCACAACGCTCTCTCGGTCGCGGAACACGTGCTCTGTCTCACGCTGGCAACGGCCCGTCGGCTCACTGCAACCCGAAACCTGATCGAACGAGGCGGTTGGCGCGACGAGTGCCCACTCGGTACGCGCATCTCCGGATCGACCGTCGGCATCGTCGGCTTCGGGAACGTCGGCAAACGCGTCGGCAGGCTTCTCGGCGGGTTCGATGTCGACGTGTTGATCAACGATCCGTACGTCCACCGTATCGACGGCGAACTCGTCGGTGGCACGATGACATCACTCGAGAACGTGCTCGAGGAAAGCGATACCGTCGTCGTCACAGCAGAGCTAACCGAGGAGACGCGGGGATTGATCGGTGCCGCGGAACTCGCACGAATGAAGGAGTCTGCCCTGTTGATCAACGCGGCCCGTGGACCGATCGTGGAAGTGCCCACGCTGGTCGACGCACTCCGGTCGGGGACCATCGGCGGCGCAGGGCTCGACGTGTTTTCGGACGAGCCATTGAGCGATGACTCGGAGTTGCTCGACTTCGACGATGTCGTCGTCACCCCCCATGTCGCCGCGATGACGACCGAGAGTCGGACCGAGACAATCGACCAACTCGTCACGAACGTGAACACGATATTCGACAACGCGGACGTTCCGTCGCGGTATCTGGCGACGCCACTGTGAGCACTCGACGCGATGTGCCACCGCGCGTATCGCACTCCAGCGAATGTAGCGGCGCATCGAGGGGAACGATGAAAAATGGCCGTCACGACCGCTCCCGAAAGGATTAATCCGTTCAAAGATAATATCACGGCAGGATCTAACATGGCTGAGGACACGCATTCGACTGTGACGGGGATACGCTCGGGGAAGGGAGCAGCTACCCCCTGCGCCGGACGGTGGCAACGATGTTAGCGATTGAGGGGCTCACGAAGACGTTCGACTCCGTGGTCGCCGTCGACGACGTCGACCTAGAAGTCCGGTCGGGCGAGATCCACGGACTCATCGGCCCGAACGGCGCTGGGAAGACGACGACCATCAACCTCATCACCGGCGAACTGCAACCGACCAGCGGATCCGTCCGGTTCAAAGACGAGGATCTCGTCGGACTCTCCCCTTCGACCATTGCCCGGCGAGGGATCGGTCGGTCGTTCCAGGTAGTCCAGTACTTCCCCGAGATGACCGTCCGGGAGCATCTCCATCTGGCCCTCCGGAACCCGTCGAAGACGGTCAGAAGCGTCCTCGCTGGCGAGGACTACACCGACCGCATCGAGTCTATCGCGTCCGTCGTCCACCTGGAGAATCGACTCGACATCGTCGCAAAGAACCTCTCCCACGGTGAGAAGCGGTTTCTCGACATCGGTGTCGTCCTCGGTCTCGACTCCGAGGTGATCCTGTTCGACGAACCCGCTGCCGGACTGAACACGTCCGAGACGAACGAACTCAGGGGAGTCATCGAGGATCTGCGTAGCGAGTACACGATACTGATCATCGAACACGACATCGAACTCGTGCGATCGGTTGCGGACCGCATCACCGTCCTCCAGAACGGGAGCGTGCTCGCCACCGAATCGCCGTCGGAGATCGTAAACAACCCAGAGGTAAAGGAGGTGTATCTCGGTGAGTAGGATCCTGTCAGTCGAGGACCTAAACGCGTACTACGGCGAGAGCCAGATCCTCTTCGACGTCTCGATATCCGTCGAGGAAAACGGCGTTGTCGGCATCTTCGGCCGCAACGGCATGGGAAAAACCACGCTACTAGAGAGCATCGTCAACCGGATCGATCACAAGACCGGAACGGTCCGGTACCGCGACCGCGACATCACGGCGACACCCACCCACGAGATCGTTCGTGACAAGATCGCATATGTGCCGGAAGACCGGGAGATTTACACCGCGCTCACGGTCCGCGAGAATCTCGAACTGGCGGTACCAAAGGACATCAGCGACGACGTGAAAGAAGAGCGCATCGGTGAGATCTTCGACCGGTTCGACCGCCTCGGAGAACGAGCAGCCCAGCGGGGTGGGACGCTCAGTGGCGGGGAACAGCAGATGCTCGCTATCGGTCGGGCACTCGTCAGCGGCCCCGATCTGTTACTGCTTGACGAACCGACTGAGGGTCTCGCTCCGATCATCGTCGAGGAGGTCGTCAAGGTGTTGAACGATCTGGTCACCCAGAACCGGGCCGTGCTGCTGGTCGAACAGAACATCACCCGGACGCTCCCACTCATTGATCGGGGGTACATCATCGAATCCGGGCACATCGTCGAAAACGGGGACACCGAGCATCTGAGCGACGAGACGCTCAACGACAAGTATCTCACGGTCTGATCCGGGCCATGGTTACTCGCCACGACGGCATAGTGGTCCCGAACACTCGTCTCGGATCGTCGACAATCCTCCTGTGAAAGGAAGTTATAATAGGTTGTAGTTCGAACGCGCCTACGATACTGATGATGGTAATCGATGACGGATCACGAACCAGTGCCACGGATGAAATCAGGGCCAACGTCGCTCCAGCCTCGGTATTTCGGTGATCGGTGTGGTTGAAGCGCTGCTACTCACGCCGAACGAGTTCGTCACGTACCTGCTGAACGGGATCAGTCGCGGGATGATCATCTTTCTCGTTGCCAGCGGCCTGACGCTCATCTTCGGGCTCATCGGACTCATCAACTTCGCCCACGGTGCGATGGTCGCACTCGGAGGGTATCTGACGATAGTGACTGTCGGAACGACCGGGAGCTTCTGGTTCGGTATCGCCGCAGGCGTGTTACTCGTCGCGGTCCTGGGGTTCGTTCTGGAGAAGACGATCCTCCACCGACTCTACGACGAACCGCTGTTGGGCTTTCTCGGCACGTTCGGGATCGGACTCGTCATCGAGCAACTGCTGTCGTTTCACTTTGGCGACCAGTCACGAAGCCTCGAATCGCCGTTTCCCGGGACGATCGATCTGTTCGGCGTCGCGTATCCGGCCCACCGGATCTTTGTCATCGTCGTCGGGGTGACGGTCGCACTACTCGTCGGCGCACTGTTGTCACAGACCCGATTCGGTCTGGAGATTCACGCGACCGCCAACAAATCAGCCACCGCCGAGATACTCGGTGTCGATTCGGGGAAGGTGTACACGGCCACGTTCGTTCTGGGTTCGGCTTTCGCCGCGCTCGCCGGTGGGCTGACGGCTCCGATCACCTCGATGAGTCCGGGTATCGGGACGAGTTACATGCTGATGGCGTTTCTCGTGATCATCGTCGGCGGTATGGGGAGTTTCAAAGGATCGTTCCTCGTTAGCATGATCGTTGGTCAGATCATGGCCTTCGGCTGGTTGTTCCTCGAGCCGACGTACGTCCAGATGAGTATCTTCGTCGCAGCGATGGTGTTCATCCTGTACAAACCGCGTGGGTTCTTCGGGAAGCCGGAGGTGTTCGAATGAACGCGCACGTCAACTCGCTTCGCCAGTATCTCACCGACGGAAACAACCGGTGGATCGGCGTCCTCTTCGTACTGGCACTGCTCGTCCTGCCGATGGTCTCCCAGGAGTACTTCGTCGGCATCGTGACGAAGGCAGTTATCTTCGGTCTGTTCGCCATCTCCGTCGACATCGCACTGGGGTACACCGGGCTGATCACGCTTGCACCCGCTGCGTTCTTCGGGATAGGGGCTTACTCCGTCGCAAAGGTGGTCGTCGATTACGACGCCTCCTACTGGCTCGGATTTCCGATAGCGATCATCGTCGCGGCCG
This sequence comes from Halobacteriales archaeon YIM A00010, assembly GCA_025041175.1. Taxonomy (GTDB): domain Archaea; phylum Halobacteriota; class Halobacteria; order Halobacteriales; family Haloarculaceae; genus Halocatena. Next base: position 738,629 of record JAKCFJ010000004.1, on the reverse strand, counting down.
TCGTCGCGTTCCTCATCGGATACGTCCCCATCAAGCGCCGCATCGGTGAGGTGTATTTCGTCCTGTTCACGATGGCCTTCGGTGTGATCGTCTACGACTTCACGTTCGTCACGACGTCGTTCACCGGTGGGTCGAACGGACTCGCCTACGTCTCGCCGCCGATGTTTTTCACCATTAACCTCGCCGAGACGGTCCCCTTTTACTACTTCTCGCTGTTCGTCGTGGGGATTCTCGTCGTCGGCCTGTATCTGTTACTCCGATCCGACTACGGTCGGATCCTCCACGCCTCGCGGCAGAACGAAGTTCGTATGCGCTACCTAGGGTACGATACGGACCGGGAGAAACTCCTCGCGTGGATCATCTCCGCGACGGTTTCGTCGATCGCAGGCGCTGTCTACGTCGGGACCATCGGCGTCGCCTCGCCGTCGCTGATGGAGTTCGCGCTCACTGGGGAGGTCATCATCTGGGTCGTCGTTGGTGGAGCCGGGACGTTCGTCGGTCCGTTCATCGCCGCGTTCGTCCTCTCGCTGCTTGAGAACTACCTCGGGAGCGTGTGGGCCGAGGGATACCTGATCGTCCTCGGCGTACTGTTCGTTGCCTTCATCTTCCTGCTCCCAGAGGGAATAATGGGGCGACTACAGCAGGGAGAGGACTAGCGAAAACGCGGTCGGCATCTCGTGCTCCTCGTGATCGCTCGGATCAACAGACACCGGAATGTTTACTATCATCGGCTCGGTCCTGTTAGGCATGATCGGTGAGATAGACCACATCGAGATCGAAGCGAGCGATGCGTCCGAAATGGCCGAGTTCCTGAAGAAACTCGGGTACGAAGAACTCCGGACGACGGAACACCACGGGGAGTCGTTCGAACTCGAGCCGGGAGACGGCGACGGCCCACTCTTCGAGATCCACACCGTCGACGGGGAGGAGGTCCCCGGGATCAACCACGTCGCGTTCGCCGTCGACGACATCGATGAGGTGACCGAACAGTTAGACGACGCCGACATCGACTCGCTGATCGGTCCGTACGACGTCGAAGAAACCGACCGGACGATCACCAACTTCCGTGATCCCGATGGACGCCGGTTTCAGGTCGTCTCGGACGAGGAATAGCTCGTCACCGGAGGAGCGGGCATTGCGACCGGTAGTTATCGAAAGTATAATATTGTTGGTGTTCGATTCTCGTCTGTCATGGATCAACGCAACGGCTTCAGGCGAGCGATAGAGAACGGTGATGTCGTCTTCGGCGCGCGGGCATCGACGTTCTCGCCGACGGTCATCGAGATATTCGGCGAGCTAGGGATCGATTTCGTGTGGCTCGACTTCGAGCACATGGGACCGAGTCCGTGGGACAGCACGGTCTTCGAGAACCTCACCCGTGCCGCGGAGGTCGGTGGGACGGAGCTGTTCGTCCGGCTTCCCAGTGGCGATCCAGCACTGATCCGAAAGGTCCTCGACGCTGGCGTCCGGAACATCTTCGTTCCGCGCGTGGATACGGCCGCGGAGGTTCGAGCGGCGGTCGAAGCCACGCGGTTCGTCTACGGCGACGAACCGGGCGAGCGAGGGATGGCGAGCGGACGCTCCCGGACGTGGGGGAACGCCGGGGAGTACGTGGCGACCGAAGACGAGGAGGTCTGTCTCGGCGTCATGATAGAGAAGACCACCGCTGTCGACGAACTCGACGACATCCTATCGGTGCCGGAACTCGGATTCGTCTTCATCGGACCCTCGGATCTCTCGGTCCAGATGGGTCACCCATCAGATACGTCACACCCGGATGTCGTCGAACAGGTCGCGGAGATACGGGAGGCGTGCCGCTCGGCGGAGGTGCCGACGGGCGTCATCGCGAACGATCCGGCATCCATCGAGGCAGCCATCGAGGACGGCCACCAGATAATCCGGATCGGGGGTGACCTCGCCTCGATCCAGTCGACGCTCCAAGAGCGCCTGGACGACGTTCGAGCGCTCCGGTAGCTGCATCGATCGACGACACTGCGGTCGGCAGTTCAACGAATGAATTATTACGGCTGACGATATCAGTTCGACGTGTAATGTCTCCGGAGCTAGCCCGTATCGGTCACGTAGCGCTCGAAACCCCCGACCTCGAATCCTCACTGTCGTTCTTTCGAGATGCCGTTGGACTGGAAGAGGTCGAACGTGACGGGACGACCGTCTACCTGCGCGCAGTCGACGAGTTCGACCACCACTCGCTGTCGCTGACGGAGGCTGACAGGGCGGGCGTCGATCACGTTGGCTGGCAGACGGTCAACCGAGAAAGCCTCTCGGAGTTCGCCGACCAGTTCGAGAAACGAGGGGTCGACGTCACCTGGATCGAGGAAGGGACGGAACGCGGACAGGGCGAAGCGATCCGGTTCACGACGCCGACCGGGCACCGGTTCGAATTCTTCGCCGAGATGGAAAAGCCCGAGGCCCCCGAGGAACGACGCTCGAAGCTGAAAAACCGGGCGTTTTCCTCGGTCGGATCGAACCCGATCGCTCCCCGTCGCATCGACCACGTGCAACTGTGGGACCCCGACGCAACCGAGTTCTCACAGTGGCTCAAAGATGAACTGGATTTCCAGGTCCAGGAGTACTACGATCGGGAAGACGGATCGCGGTGGGGGACATTCCTGAGCGCCTGTGGGAACAAGATCGAGGCGGCGGTCATCGACGACGAGGATGAAACGCATCCGCCGGCACTCCACCACATCGCCTACAAGGTCGATTCCGCCGACGATCTCTTCGACGCCGCCGGCGCGATGAGAGAGCGAGGCATCCCGACCGACGGAATCGGGCAACACTCCATCTCGCGAGGAAAGTTCCTCTACACCCGGGACCCGGAGAGCGACCACCGGATCGAGTTCAACGCCGGTGGGTATCTGGTGTTCGATCCCCACTGGGAACCGGTCGCGTGGCAGGAGAGCGATCTCGAGGACCGTCAGTGGATCGGCCAGATCGAATCGAAGAAACGAGTCGAGTACTGACGCTGCCGTCGAAAGACGACGGAATGTCGAACGTCGATACGACGTGGTGCGGGGTCAGTCAGAACGAGAGAGGGTGTCAACAGTGCAGTTCGGGGATCAAGCTCGGATACTTCTCAAGCGTCTCGTAGTTCCCGTTCTCTCTCATCGCACCGACGAAGTCCAGTTCGAGTTGACCGTCACCGGCCCGGTACTTCGAGGAGCCGAAGATTGACTCCCAGGTCAGCCCGCGGAGTTGGTCAGTCACCGCGTCGGCGTCCTTCGTTCCTGCCTCTTGAATGCCCTTCGCAAGCGCCCGCATCTGCTCGAAGCCAGCGCCACAGGACGCGTTCGGTAGGAGATCCGCGTCCGACGGGTAGCGTTCCTTGAACGTCTGGTTGATCTCACTGTCGCTGGCCGGATTGTAGAAATAGGTCCCGTACCAGCCGTTGGCACTGGAACCGACGCTCGAGAGTGTGAGCTGATCGACGGCCTTCCCGGAGTTGAACATCATCACTTTCTCCTCGTGGAGGCCGAACTCCGACGCCTGGTTGATCAGCCGAACGGCCATTCCGGGCGTCAACACGCCGGTGACGACACCGGCACTGCTGTTCGAGAGTTCCGAGATGTATGACGAAAGGTCCTGTGTACCGGTGGGTGCTAGGGTGCTGCCAACCACCTCACCGCCGCGCGAACTCATCTCCTCTTCGAGCAGTGCGAGGTTGTTCTGACCCAGTGCGTAGTCGGGCGCGAAGAAGTGGACTCCGTTGGGATCGAACTGCCGATCGATGAGATCGGGCAGGTCGTAGATGAAGTCCACGCCCACCGGGACCGTATGGCGATTGCTCGGCCAGACAAAAAACGTGTAGTCCGTACAGTTCTCGCCCTCGCGTGCGTCGACGTTCGAGACCTGCGATACCATCGTGGGGAGTTGTGCCTGGTCACGGATGTAGGGGATGACGGAGAGACCGACGGAACTGATCGACGGGCCGATGATAGCGTCGACGTTCTCCCGCTCGACGAGCGCCTGGGCACCTTCCAGTCCCTGGGAGGCGTTCCCCTGGGTGTCTCGGGTGACGAACTCGATATCTGCGCCCTCAATCGAACCGTCGAGGTGTTCGCTCGCCATCTCGGCGCCACGCTTGACCTCCTGGCCGGTGAGCGAGAACGGGCCACTGAGTGGGAGAAGGAGACCAACTGTCACCGATTCCCCCACACCACCATCACTGCCGTTGCCGGAACAGCCAGCGAACGAACCGAGAGCGACGGTCATCCCCGCAGCTTTGATGAACTGCCGCCGGTTTTGACGCTGTGACTGTGTCGTATCGTCTTGATCCATGACAACAGACACCAAGTAGAAACCTCAATTTATATAGTTTGTGATCCAGGGCACTGTTGTACGTTGTGAGTAACGTCGTGCTCTCCGCGCTGTTCATGCCTCAGCGACTGGAGCGTGTAACCTGGCAGATCGTGTCGGCGTCGGCAGTCGTTGTCACCGGTGTGGTGATCATCACTGTCTCGGGGTGAGTACGGAGATCTTCCGCGGCGGTGGCGCCGTGCGAGAAGAGATTGGCGGCCAAGACCGCGTTCAGTCGTCCGTCAGCATGTTCCGAATAGCGTTGCGGTCGAGTTTGTCGCTCGAGGTCCGCGGGAGTTTCTCCTGGAAGAAGTAGTAGTCCCGGGGCCGCTCGAACCGCGAAAGTTCGTCGCTGTCGAGACACCACTGGTCGAGGTCGTCGGACGTAACGCTGTTGTCTAACGGTTTGACGACTGCTGTAACCTTCTCGCCGTACTCTTCGTCGTCGACGCCGACGACGGCTGACTCGACGATACCGGAGTGGGAGTTGATGCGTTCCTCGACGGGCGACGGGAACACCTTGATCCCCTTGGAGATGATCATGTTATCATCTCGGCCCTCGATGAACAAGTAGCCATCCCCGTCCTTGTAGCCGAGGTCACCGGAGTACCACCAGCCGTCCTGGAACGCGTCCTCGGTCTTCTCAGTATCACCCCAGACCCTGACGGCCGCGTCGCTGGTCTTGACGATAATCTCACCGATCTCGCCGGGTTCGAGAACGTCGTCCGGGGTGCCGCCGCGCTCAACCACGCGGATCTGGACCCCGAGCAGCGGCTTGCCGACGCTGTCGATGCGGTCGCCTACCATCTCGTCGGCAACGATGTAGGTGCCGCTCACCTCCGTCGAAGCGTACGACTGGGAGATGTTCTGCCCGATGTGTTCACGAAGCCGTTCGAGCGTCGTTGTATCGAGCGTCTCACCAGCCGATTCGATCGTGACGAGGCTGTCTAGGTCGTAGTCCTCCAGGTCGTCCAGGCGGAGCACTTCCCGCCACATCGTTGGAACGAGGTTCGAACTGGTGAGCGAGCGCGCCTCGACGAGTTCAACGAACGCCTCCGGACTCCAGTTCGCGTAGTACGACGAACCGTTTGCGAGCAGCGTCGGGAGCGTCGTCGAGTACCAGGCAGCGAACGAAGGTGTAAAGAAGTTCGACACGCGCGTCAGTCGTGTCGTCCCCTTCTTGTGGGCGAGTTTCATCGCCCGCAGGATCAGTCCTCGGTTAGTGTGACACCAGCCCTTTGGCTGCCCGGTCGTTCCGGAGGTCCACATCACACACGCGACGTCCTGCGGGTCGACGTGGACATCGGGTTCGACCGCTGGCTGGTCGTCGATCAACGACTCCATCGACCGCTCGTACTCGGTCCGTGGTTCACCCGTTGTGACGACCGCCACGAGGTCGCTCGAAAACTCCTCGTAGACGTGTTCTTCGACGAACTTCGAGCGGGCCTCATCGACGACGAGTACCCGGGGCCGCAGCGAATCGATGCAGGTCCGGGTCGTCGCGGGTGAATCCCGGACGTGAAGGTTCGAGACGATACAGCCCGCTTTCAAACCGGCGTTCCAGAGCGTCGTCTGCTCGATGCTCGCCTCGGTGAGGTAGGCGATCCGGTCGCCCTGGCCGACGTACTCCCGAAGGGCGTTCGCCGCACGTTTGCTCTCCTCGTCGAACGTCTCCCAGGTCACCTCGCGGCCGGAGATACCGTTTCCGTACGCGATTCGGTTCGGATTGTTCTCCCCGGCGATACGAGAGAGGTCGCTGATTGTCGGCATCTCGGTACTGGTTGGTAGCTGCATTGTGCTCGTTAGATGTACTCCGGAAACAGCCGGTCGTGCGGGGGTTCGATATCGAGCAGCCGACAGACGTTCCCGCCCATCATCAGGTTGAGTTCGTCGGCTGGAAGGTCCGCTTCCCGGACGTACTTGTCGATCTGTCGCAGTGACGATCCCCAGGCGTCGGCCTGGTGGGCCTGCAGTCCGCGGCTTTTGATCTGTGTCCAGCGCTGGGGCGGGTAGTCGTACTCGCCGGTCGAACGGTTCGCCGGGTTGTTCGTCGCGATCCACGAGGCCCCCCAGTCCGTTCCGAAGATGAGCTGTTCCGGTCCGATGTTGGGGTCGTTCATCGGCCGCTTGAGAAGGTCCGCCCAGTAGTTGCCGATCTCGATGTAGACGTTGTCGTACGTCGCGGCGACGTTACACGAGTCCTCGACGTTCTCCCGCCAGTTGCCCTGCACACCGCCGTGGTCGATGATGATCGGAACGTCCGGGTACTCGAGGTGGAGGTCAATGGCGTACTTGATGTCGCGCCGATCGGGCAACAGGGTGCCTGGGTCGCGCTCGTATCCGCCGTTGACCGATCCCGGGTGCCAGCGGACGGGCACATCGTGTTTGGCGGCGACGTCGTAGATCTTCCGCAACTGGTCGTGGCGCTCCTCCCACGGCATGCGCTCTGCGCGATCCACGATAGTCGGGTCGAACGGGAGCATCTCGCCGATGCCGACGAAGGCGTCGTGGCTCAGTCGCTCGTCGAGTTCCTCACAGGCCCGGTCGATGTCCCATTCCTCTTCACCAGCGACCGCCTTGCGGTTGGTCTCGTAGGGGTGAGCGAAGGCGACAAACCTGTCGGGATGCTCCTCAACCATCTTCCGGTGAAGCCGGTCGCTGAAGCCAAATCCCGGCTGAAGACAGACCACATCGATGTCGTACCGGTCCATGTCGAACAGGAGGCGGTCCGTGTTCCGGTAGGTGACGATGTCGTCGTTTTCGTCCGCCAGGTCGGCGTCTTCCGCGTTCCACATCAACCTGCTCAACGTGGCGTAGTCCGGTTTCTCCTCCCGGTCTTCGAAGTTCACAGCGACCCGCTGACCGTGGACGTGCGTATCGATAACGTATCTACCCATTCGCATGGCTGATTTTCAGTTTATCTCGTTCGTATATTATAGTATCGGTTACTGGAGCAGCGTCTGGCAATATAGCGAGAAACCACAGGACAGAGTCAGACGTCGAGATATCGTTGGAACATGCGGTCGTCGGGGACGTCGATGTCGAACAGGCGGACCGCGTTGCCGCCGAGGATGAGATTGAGGTCGTCTTGTGGGAGGTCGCGCTCTCTGGCGAATTTCTGGAGTTGACGAAGGCTCGCGCCCCAGTAGTCGGGTTGGTGGGCGGGCAGGCCGCGGTGTTCGATCTGCTCCCAGAACACCGGCGGATCCTCGTTTGGCTGGTGGTGTTGCACCATCGAGGCCCCCCAGTCGTTCCCCCAGAGCAGTTGGTCGATCGAGATATTGGGATCGTTCATGGGTTTTTTCATGAGGTCGGCCCAGTAGAGGCCGATTTCCAGATACACGTCGTCGAACGAGCCCGCCACCTGACAGCACTTCTCGACGTAGTGTTCGCGCCACCCGGCCTGCATGCCACCGTGGTCGAAGATGATCGGCACCTCCGGATACTCGGCTTTCAGTTGGCTCGCCAGCGTCGGATCCTGCCAATCCGGATACAAGTTGAACAGGTGGTTGCCGCCGTAGCCGGACGCGTAGCCGGTGTGCCAGCGGACCGGAACGTCGTGTTTGGCGGCGACATCGAAGACGTGGCGCAGGTCTTGTTTCCGCTGGGCCCATTCGATAGGCTCGGTTCGTGTGGGATCGCCGCGGATCCCCTCGCCCGTCATCCGAAAGCCATCGAGTTGGAGCCACTCGTCCAACTCCTCGGCGGCCGCCTCCCACGACCACTCCCGTTCGCCCTGCAGCGCCTGCTTTTTCGTCTGGACCGGTGCCGCCGCCGCGATGAACTGCTCGGGATGGGCTTCGATAATCTGACGATTGATCTCGTTCGTCATCCCGAATCCCGAGAGCAGAACGCACATGTCGACGTCGTAGGTGTCCATATCCCGCAGCACCCGTTCGGAGTTGTCGTAGACGACGACGTCCGCGTCGTCGTCGGCTTGCTCGGCGGGCACGGCCATCTTCATCTCGTCCGCGAGGCTTCCGTAGCTGCCATCGTCTTCCTCTTGGATGTTAACGGCGTGGCGCTGGGCGTGACAGTGGGTCTCGACGATGAATCGACCTAGTTTCATGATTGGGTATCGTCATGGTGATCATTAAGGATTGTGTTTGTTGATGGCATACATGGACAGGATTCATCGTTACCGGGGCGCAGTCCGATCGACCTAGCGGACGTAACGGTTCAACTGCTTGACTCGGCGGTGATCTCGGCACCCTCTGTGCGTCCACGACCGACGACGTTCTTCGTCCCGTCGTCGAAGACGTGGGCGTCTCGCTCGTCGAACGAGACGGACACCTGCGTGCCCTCGGACGCAGTGTAGCTGTCGGGAACCATGGCTCGGATCTCCCCGTCAGGTCCTTGGATAGTCGCCAGTCGGCGGTCACCGATGCGTTCAATGAGTTCGAGCGTTCCTTCGAAATACCCCTCGTCCGGGTCGGCGTGGAGATCCACGACCTCGGGACGGAAGCCGATCTCGACGGTTTCGCTCCGTGGTTCGTTCACGGTCGCACCGAGTTCGATCTCATTGTCGTGGAATTCGACGGTGATCGTCCCATCGCCGGGCTTTGCCCGGCTGCCCGAGGAACTTCGTTCCTCTCTATCGCTAGATGAGAGCAACTGACCGGTGACGAAGTTCATCGATGGATTACCGATGAAGCTCGCAATGAACTTGTTGGCGGGGAAGTTGTAGTGTTCGTCCGGCGTCGCGATGCCCATCAGTTCGCCGTCATTCATGACGGCGACACGGTCGCTCATCGAGAGCGCCTCCGCCTGGTCGTGGGTCACGTATATCGTTGGTCGTTCCACGCGATCGTGGACTCGCTGGATTTCCTTTCGGACGGCGACTTTTAGCTTGGCGTCGAGATCGCTGAGCGGTTCGTCCATCAGGAACGCCTTCGGATCGTAGACGATCGTCCGCGCGAGGGCACAGCGCTGTCGCTGGCCGCCGCTCAGCTCACCCGGATACTTGTCGAGCAGATCCGCGATCCGCATGACCTCGGCGGCCGCTGTCGCCTCCTCGTGACGGTCGTCTTCCGAGACGCCGCGGACTTTTAATGGGTACGCAATGTTTTCCCATACGGTCATGTGGGGGTACAAGGCGATGTCCTGGAACATCATGGCGAGGCCACGCTTGTTCGGCGCAGTGTCGGTCACGTCCTCTCCGTTGATGCGGATCTCGCCGCTGGTCGGCGTTTCGAGTCCTGCGATACACCGAAGCGTGGTCGACTTTCCACACCCGGAAGGACCGACGAGGGAGACGAACTCGTCTTCACCGACCTCGAGGTCAATACCGTTCACGGCAATCTCCTCGCCACCGGGGATGTCGTAACTCTTTGTCAACGCGGTTAATTCGACGGTCATTGCTTGGATGATGCTGGTTTTGCGCTAACGACTAATAAAATGATGTGTCGAGCGTCCTCATGTCCATAAGGGAGGCATCCCTGTCGACGACGAATCAGCGAGCCGCGTTATATCCGACCCGCCCGGAATCCCTCCAGGATGTACTTCTGGAGGTAGTACATGAAGAAGAACGTCGGCAGGACGAACAGCGTGCTCGCGGCCATGATCTGTCCCCAAAGGACGGATTCGGCTTCCGTGAAGCTAGCCAGACCGAGTGTGAGAACCCACTTCGAGCTATCCGTCAGGAGAATCGATGGAATGGTGTAGGCTCCCCAGGCGATCGCAAACGAGAAGATGGCGACGGCGATCATGCCGGGTTTGGCCATCGGGAGCGCAACGTCGACGAACGCCCTAAATCGAGAACTCCCGCCAACCATCGCCGACTCCTCCAGGGAGTATGGAACCGTCTGGAAAAACTGCCACATCAACCAGAGCGAGAACGGGAGCGTCGTGGCCGTCTGTGCCAGGATGATACCGGGAAGGCTGTTGATGAGCCCCAATTGTCGCCAAAAGATGAACATCGGAATCGAAAGCAAGATCGGGGGGAACATGTAGCCGAACAGAATGACTCTTGCGAACGTCTTCTTGTAGGGGATATCGAGGCGCGCCAGCCCGTACCCCCCGAGCGTCGCTGCCGTGGTGGTCAGGAGGACGATGCCAGCCGAGACGAGGACGGTGTTGGTGTACCACTGGACGACTTCCGTTTCGAGGACCGCCCGATACTCCACGAACGTCGGATCCGACGGGAACAGCGGCATCGGCAGTGTGAACAGATCGTTCGAATGAAACAGCGAAGTGGCGATCATCCAGTAGATGGGAAACAGGATCAACACCAATACGATGGCGAGCAAGACGTTGAGCAGGACGTTCTTGATCTTCTTCTGGGTCTGGTAGGGCAGTTCGTACCAGAATCCGAGAGGACCGTCTTCCCAGGAGGATGCTATGCTCATTCGACGCGCACCTCCTCCGACGGTTCGAAGTAATAAAAGTACACCGCGGCGGCACCCAGCAGGAGCAGAAACAGGAGCGTCGAGACGGCGGCCGCGCGGCCGAGATTCAACTGGTCGAACGCCATCCGATAGGCGTAGATCGACGCGATCGTCGTCTTGTTGAGCGGTCCCCCTTTGGTGAGAATGTACACAATGTCGAACTTGTTGAACATCCACACCCCGCGTAGGAGTACCACGATGAAGAGCACCCCGCGCAGGTTCGGCAGTGTGATGTCGACGAATCGGCGGTATGCGGACGCACCCGACACCGTCGCCGCCTCATAAAGACTCGATGGGATGCTCTGGAGACGGGCGAGGACGATGATAGTCACGAAGATGGTGAACTTCCAGCTACTCGTCGTGATGACGGCGAACATCGCTAGTTCTGGCGACCCGTACCAGGGGATGAACTGCTCAATCAGGCCGAGTTGGTGGAGGATCTGGCTGACGATGCCGTACCGACTGTTTCCCATCCACAGCGCGATGAAACTCAGAACAGCCGTCGGGACGATGTACGGAAGCAGGGCGATGGCGCGTACAACGCGTTTGAACTTGAAATCCCGGTTGAGAAGCAGCGCTAGCGCCGTCCCGGCGGTGACCTGTAAGGCGACCGACCCGCCAGCGAAGACGGTGGACCGGAACAGACTTGCCCAAAACTTGCCGTCGTCAAGGACGATACGGAAGTTTTCGAGACCCACCCAGTGCCACTCCGGCGACAGTGCTCCGATTTCGAAAAACGACGCGGTCAGTGCCCAGAGCATCGGGAGCATATTGATGAACGCGAACAGCCCGATGGCGGGGAGAACGGTCAACCCGACGAAGATCCACCGTTTGGACAACACGTCGTACAGGCTCTCCTGATACGGGTGGACACGTCTACGCACCTCTTCGTGTTTCGCTGGCATTGTGGGGAATGCGGTGACCGACTACTTAGTTTTATTCCTACGGGTAGTCGGTCTACATCGTAACGACGGGCCGGACCGGCGCATTGGAGAGACCGACGACGGGAGGTACACGTGACGGCCTGTGCGACGAATGGGAGTCGACCGGATCCACGGCCGGTCGGAGAAACCAGCAGCTAGTTCTGAGCCTCGTCGACGATCTGTTGGAGTGCCTCCGCGTGCGTATCGATGATGGCCTCCGGATCCTTGTCCTGCAGAAGGACCTCGTTCTGGAGATTCCAGATGGGTTCAGAGTAGTACGTGGAGGTGTACGGGTTCGGCGGGGATGTCTCCTGGGTTTTGTTCTGGAGTTGCTCAAGCGTCTGTACCTGGTAGTTGTCGAACTGCTCTTCGGTCCAGCCCTCCCAGATGTCGAGCGACTGGATGTTGTTCCGGTACTCCTCGCCCTGCTGGATCTCGGGATACGAAGGAACATTGTGGATGGGGGAAAGCTTCGTCAACATCTCCACGACGAACGACTTGCGCACCACGTAGTTGATGAACGTCTTCGCGGCCTGCGTGTCGGCACCCTGGTAGGCGATCAGGCCCTCGGCGCTCCCATCGGAAACCTGCTGGCGGTTGTGCGGCATTCCGGGCGTGATGTCGATGTCCTTGGCGAAGGGGCGGCCCTTACGGATGGCCTCGTTCTTCGCCCGCGCACCGGCGTACCACGTACTGGCGGCCGTCCCGCTCTGGAGGACGTTCATGAGGTCGGCCCAGTCAGCGCCTTCACCCAGGGGCGACCACTGCTGACGTTCCTTCAGGAAGTTCAGCATCTCGACCATCCGGTCGCGGTTTTCCCCTTCGTGGAAATTGATGTGGATCGTGTCGTCCTCCCACTCCGAAATGGATCCGCCGTTGGTCCAGAGCCAAGAAACCATTCGAACCGCGGCCGGCGATCCAGTGGCGATCGGAACGTAGGTGCCGCGTACGTCGTTGTCCTGGTCGTCGACCTCTCGTGCGTACTGCCTTACCTTCTCCCAGGTGTCCGGAACGATGTCCGAAAGGTCGCTTCGGTAGGTGTAGGAGTTGAGGTTGTGAAACAGAGGCACCATATATCTGCTGTCATCGACCGTAACGATTTGTTTGACACTCTCCGTCGGTTTACCCAGTTTGTTCACGGCCCGTTCGTACTCGTCGTCGACGGGGAGAAGGACATCCCTATTCTGCAGTTGATAGGCCTCGCCGATGGACTGCATCGACACCTCCGGCGGATCGCCAGCCTGGAGGAGTTGGATGATTCGTGTTAGATCACCAGTCTCGACGAACTCGATCTCCATCGACGCGCCGGTGTCGTTCTCGAAGTCACTTGCGACCCCCTGCCAGAGATCCTGGATGGAGTCTTCTGCTGCAACAGTGATGAAGTGGACGCTCTGGCCGGACAGATCCGGCCAGCCATCGCTCGAAGACGCCGTCGTCGGGCCCCCACCGGACTCGCCTCCCAAACATCCAGCTACCCCACCGATGCCGACCGCCGCCGCGCTACCGATCACCTTCAGTGCGTCACGCCGTTCGATGCCGTATCGCTCGCTAATCATTGCCATCGCTAACAATCGACACAGGGGTATTAACGGTTTTTAAAATATATCTTATATGTCGTGGATTGCTGTCTAGTTACATACCAAACCAATCACACATACATCGGCCAGTTGGTGAAGGTCACGGCTATACACAAAAAGCACGGCGGGCGACAGACCGATGCCGCTCCACGAGTGAGCCTCCAATCTCCAAGCGAACAGCCAGTCACGGCGTCGAACGGCGCTTCACCGACGGCTGGGAACGGCGGTTCAGAACTCCAGGGCCAATCGCTTCTCCGTCGTTCCGTCGAGGGCATCGAGGGTATCATCGGCGATGTCGTACTCTAGCCCAGTCCGGGTAACCGCTCCACTTCGCTCCAGATGTTCGAGATGCGCGTACGACTCGCCAGGCCCGTGAATGATGTGTATCCCTTGGAGATCACCGAAAAGGTAGTCGCTTACGGTCCACACGTCGCAGGGCCCACGTCGACGCAACGCATCGAGGACCCACCACGCCCGTTCTTCGTGGTGTTCGACGATGTGTCGAGCTCGCTCGGCTGGATTAGAAATCGGTGTCCGATGACCCGGCCACGCGCGGTCATATTCGACATCGACGACGTACCGAAGCGTCCGCAGATACTTCGCCAGCGAGTCCTCCACCCGGACATCGGCACCACCGACGTTCGGAGTGTAAACCGGGAGAACAGCATCGCCCGAGAAGACCTCCCGGACACCGTCACGCACCCATTCGAACATACACAGCCCGGCAGCGTGACCGGGTGCGTGTTTGACACGCAGTTTCCGACCGTTCACGCGGAACTCGTCCCCGTCTTGGAATGCAGTCACGGACGGGGATTCGGTGTCCGTTCGTCCGTCCTCCATGCGGTCGAACAGTTCTTGCTGTTTCGTCTCCGGAATGCCCCACTCGTCGAAGCAAGCCGTCTGGATCTCACGCAACTCGGCCCACGCACCATCATCGTTCTCGACCAGTGGTGCGTCCCGTGAGTGGACGAACACCTCGGCGTCACTCGCCCGCTGAATCTCCCCCGCAAGCCCCGTGTGGTCCGCGTGCCAGTGGGTCAGGAAGACGCGATCGATGTCGTCGAACGCGACGCCGTGCGCTTCGAGTTCGCTCACGAGTTGCGCGCGCGTTCCCTCCGAACAGTATCCAGTGTCCACGAGGACCGTGTCCGGTCCGTCGTCAAGGAGATAGACGTTATTATCACCTTCAAACTCAACAGTCGTCAGCGAGAGGCGTTCCATACACTCCCTTTCTGATGACGGACGAAATAGTTTGCCCGCACGCCTCGGACGCGAACGTCGCCCGCCGAGTCAGAGTTCACCGCGATGAAGCCCAGTCGAGCGGGTTCTCTCCGAAATACAGAGCGAACCGGGGACGCGCCGAGAGGAAGTCGGTGCCGTGTTCGTTCTAGCCAGTGAGAACGTTTGTTCCCTACTGTCGTCGAAACCGAGAACCGAACTCCGCCCAGACTAGCGTCCGAGCGAACGACGATCCATTCCCTGCGAGTGGTGGTGCTATCATCCCTCACCGTATACGGATTATCTCCCATCGTGCTCTTTTCTTTGCATCACTCATATATTGCATATAAATAAAAATACCAAAAGTTTATTAGCAATAGTACTATTGTTGGTCTGTGTATCTGAAACCATGACGCATAGAAGATCGTTTCTGAAAACAGCAAGTACTGTCGGATTGATATCAGTTAGTGGTTGTCTCGGAAACATTCTCCCAGGTGGTGGAGGGGATACAATCAAGATCGGGTGTCCCCTGCCGCTAAGCGGGGCGTTTGCCCGAACGGGACAGGAGAACAGGATCGGACTGGAGATCGCGCAAGACCACTTGAATGGACAAACACTCGACCAGGATCTCGAACTGCTGTTTCAGGACACCGAGTCGGAACCCGGGACGGCCGTACAGGTGACCCAAGATCTCATCGAAAGCGAAAATGTCGACGCTGTCATCGGCCCGGCAAGCAGTGCGAGCGGTATCGCGGTCATAGAATATATCAAATCGCAGGGACAAGTCCCGTTGCTCCCGACGACAGTGTCGGCGATGGATGCCCGAGAAAATCCCGAAAACTGCAATCGATACACGTTCTTTATCTGGCCGAGTAACCGACACCTCGTTCCGACTAGCGTCGAATTCATTCAGGCCTTACCGGAGTACGTGGATCGAGACATCGACCCGTCGAGGGTCCACTTCGTCTCACTGGATTATGCGCTCGGTCAAAACAACCTCGAGTTGCTCGAAGAAGAAATGAACAACGTCGGGGGCGAAGTGACTGGGAGCACGCTTGTGCCCCAAGGCGAAAGCGATTGGTCGTCATACATCTCAGAGATATCCAGCAGCGACGCAGATATAGTAACAGGTGTGCTCACGTGGGGTTCCGCTGCGCAACTGATCCCACAGGCCGAGTCGTTCGGTCTCACTGACTCGAAGGTGATGATGTTCAATTCCGGAAAACCAGTCGGACAGTTTGCTGCATCAACGATACCGAACGACGTAATAGGGTGGTATGGAACCCACTTCTACAACCCCAACCAAGACACCGACGTGAATGACGAGTTCAAGCAACTATATCAGAACATGGATGGCGATCTGCTCCCGAACTCGGCAGCAGGCGGTAGTTTCGAGATTCTCCGTTCACTGTCGATCGCTATGGAGGAAGCAGGGTCGACCGACACTGACGATGTCATCGGTGCACTCGAAGGACTGCAATGGGATTCGATATTTGGCTCCATTAATTATCGGGAGTCGGACCACCAGTGTATGATGAATTTCGCAGGGGTGGTACGGGAAAACTCGGGATCCGATATCCCCGAGTTCACGGTTTTAGAAGAATACCCCGACGTGATCGGGCCGGCAAGATGCAACTGAGGTCCCACAGGGTGTAACCATTTATGACCAACTCATTGATAGAGTTTATTATATACGGAACCTTTATGATTGGATGTGTGTATCACCTCTTATGAAGCTAGGGAGATTCATAGTCGAGACACACTGTCACGCTCAGCGTCATGCTGCGAAGATACAACAGGAAGATGACTTCGACTACGGCGACTTGGCACAGAAGATGATGACTGCAGTGCCCCCCAAGGAAGCAGTCGACGACACTGACGTCATTATCTACGACAATTCAGAGCGATTGCTACGGGACATGGAGACCTACGATGTCGATATGTGTGTTCTCCTTCCGGGAGTGTTCGGTTTCACCAACAAAATAAACCAACAGATCATAGAAGAGAATCCCGGTACGTTCGTCGCCGCGGCATGGCCTGTACAAACGATGAAAGCAGCACAGCGCGGGCAAGAAGAATGGACGATCGACGCGGCCTGCGAAGAGATGGACGAGTGGCTCGCCAAAGACGGATTCCGAATGATCGGAGAGGGGATCCCGTACGACCCGACAGTTGATGAACCGATGAAGTGGTCGGAACGGAAAGACGAGATACGACGGGTGTTCGACGTTGCTGCTGATCACGACGTTCCGATCCGTTGGCACACCGGCTACGTCTCGGGGTATGGAAGCGGACTCAACCTGTTCCAGAACTTCCCGGACTGGCAGGATCCGACGCTGGCGAGCCAACTGAAAGCCGAGTATCCGGAGGTGCCGATCATCTTCGACCACGGCGGCATGCAAGCGACGTGGCGCGAACACCACGTCGACCAATGCTGCCAGGTCGCGGCGACACACGACGACGTCTACTTGGAAATCGGCCTCTACTGGGCGGATCTGCTGAAAAAGCCGATGAACGATCCGAACATCAAACTCGAACAACTGTTGTGGGGAAACGACTGGGG
Organism: Halobacteriales archaeon YIM A00010; assembly: GCA_025041175.1. GTDB lineage: Archaea > Halobacteriota > Halobacteria > Halobacteriales > Haloarculaceae > Halocatena. The sequence continues at coordinate 721,645 of JAKCFJ010000004.1, read as the reverse complement.
GGCGTCGATGCCACAAGTCCACCAGCCAGGAGAGCATCCGCCAATGTACTGGGATCAGGTCATCCACGAGGGATTACCCGCTCACCAAATCGACTACTGGGGGGCGAGCCTCCGCCAGCTACAGAAGTACGCATTAGAACGAGATCTCCCGCAAGACGATCTCAATCTGATTCTCGGTGGCAATGCCGTACGACTGTTCGACTTAGATGTTCCAGACCGTCGGATGTTCAAGCAGTACATCGACGTGTGAACCGATGAAATGAAGAGAAAGAGGTGTATACGACAGCATGGTTGAGCTTCCTACCTTGAACGAAATCACGGAGATCGCCGCGGACAACAACCCAACCCGAGTAGCGTTTGGGAAGGGAAAAGATGGTCAAGATGTCGAATGGGCTGAATTCAACACGAAGAGCTGTCAATCAGCAAACTCATTCCGTCGCTTCGTCACCCAAGGTGATCGTGTTGCCTTCCTTTGCGATTGTTCCATAGAACATATGATATTATGGAATGGAGCACTGAAGGCAGGGTGTATCGTCTCCAACCTCCATACACGAGCCTCCCACGAGACCGTAGCGTACTGCATCGACTCGATCCGACCACGTGTGCTCGTAATAGACGAGGAGTTTTCTAGCGTCGTTGAGGATCATCTCTACGAGGAGATCACGAACGAGATAGACACGGTGGTGACGACCACAGAACCCAAGGCGGACTATGAAGTGTCTATCGAGTCGTTTATTTCAGGACACGAAAGCGTAGAGCCGGATATACGTGTTCGAGAGGACGACATAGCGGCGATCCTGTGGACATCGGGGTCGACTGGTCGACCGAAGGGGTGGTGTCATACGCACCGAGGGCTGGGTCACAAGGCGATGCATCTCGAGAAGACGTTGAACATCACCCGAACAGCCCGTCAGCCACACGTGTTTACACCCTCGTTCGCAGCGTGGTATTCACTGATTCTTCCGGCGTTATACGCGAACGCAAGCACGTACTTTCTCTCGGACTGGGACCCGAAGGCATTCGCTGAGCTCATCGAGCGACGAAGATTGACGACGGCGGTGCTGATACCAACGATGTGGAAAGAAGTACTCGGTCTGGATCGCCTTGCTGAGTATGAGTTCGAATCGCTTACCCGTATTATCACGAGTGGGGAACGATTAGACACTGCCACACTCTCGGGCCTGCGAGAACATATCTGTGATACAGTCTACAATAGCTACGCTGCGACAGAGGTGTTAGGAACGGTAATCGCGGATGAGGAACTCGAAGACGAGCGGGTCGAAAGCGTGGGTAAACCGATTTCGGGAACGCAGGTTCGTGTTGTAGAAAAAGGAGGCCCCCCAGACGCAGTAAAACAGCCAGGCGAAGTCGGCGAGATCATAATCAAAGGACCGGACCGCGCAGTCTGGGCTTGGAACGACACCGAAAAAACCGAGAGCGCGTTCGAGGATGATTGGTGGTACTCCGAAGATCTCGGCTACAAAGACACGGAGGGATACCTCTACGTCGAGGGGCGCACAGACTTTATGATTAAAACAAAAGGAATAAAAGTTTTTCCGTTACCAATAGAAAAGATATTGGAAGATCATTCGGACATCGAACACGCGGCAGTAATCGGTGTTGCTGACGGAGAATACGGGGAGAAAGTCACTGCAGTGGTTTCCCGCTCGAATCCTGAGATAACGGGGGAGGAGCTCGACGAATGGTGTATCGGGAGTGACACTATCGGTAGATTTGAACGACCGAGAGAGTATCGATTCGTTGACCGATCATTGCCACGAACGGCCACAGGGAAACTGGATAGAACCACTATCAAACACGAGTTAGAAGACATATCCGATGCTCGTTACCGTTCCGTTTGAGGTTGATGGATGTTCAGGCACCGAACCGGACGCTTCTGACACCGATTTCCCTATCGTAACGCAACCAGAACGTGGGTCGGAGCATTTGCCAACTCCATAGCGCCGTCCGTAAGGACCCACCACGCCCGTTTCTCGTGGTATTCGACGTGATGCCCGGCGTATTCTCCTATAAAGCCGCTGCCTACCCCTCAGACGAAACGGTTTGGCCACCTGGAACGCCCGACCGCGCCGAGGGTCTACGCAGTCTGTACCCGACAGCGATCCTTTCCCCGAGTTCGAGGTAAACGATGTCGATTGCGATCGTCGAGACAGAACGTAGTTCCGATACCGTATACTGGTTGCAGTCGTCTCTCAGCCTTGCCGAATGCGGGCCTGGGGACGTGGCTCCCTCATATTTATTCGTGAAGATAACTTTATTAACGCTTCGATAAAAGATAGTTGTGAGATGACAGCATCAGAGGGGAGTGACGCCTCCTTCCCGACTGACTATGAGATCGTACAGTCGATCGAGAAGGACCACATCAAGGAAATCGTCGAACCGCTCGGGTTGTCCGAGGACGACCTCAAGCTGTATGGGACGGACAAGGCCAAGATCAAGACCGAGGCCATCGAGCGAATCCGGACACAGAGCGATGCGGAGGCGAATCTCATTCTAATCACCGGAATGACCCCGACGCCGCTCGGCGAGGGCAAGACGGTCACGACCGTCGGTCTCGGGCAAGCGTTTTCTCAACTCGGCAAGGACGCACTCGTCGCAATCCGGGAGCCGTCTCTCGGTCCGGTGTTTGGGGTCAAGGGTGGGGCCGCAGGCGGCGGCTGGTCACAGGTGCTCCCGATGGAGGACATCAATCTCCATTTCACCGGCGACCTCCACGCGCTCACCACCGCACACAATCTGATCGCAACGATGCTCGACAACCACATCCGACAGCACGAGGAACCCATCGTCGACACGAAGTCCGTCGAGTGGAAGCGGGCCATCGACATGAACGACCGGGCGCTCCGCGAGACGGTCGTCGGTCTCGGCGAGACAGGTGGGCGAGCCCGTGAAGACGGATTCCTGTTGACGGCTGCCTCCGAACTGATGGCCGTCCTCTGTCTCGCCACCGACTTCGATGATCTCAAAGAACGCATCGCCCGCATCATCGTCGCCTACGATGAGAACGGCGACCCGATCACCGTCGACGACATCAATGCGACCGGGGCAGCCACGATCCTTCTCCGCGACGCCATCAAGCCGAACGTCGTCCAGACGACCGAAGGAACGCCTGCGCTCGTCCACGGCGGTCCGTTCGCCAACATCGCCCACGGTACTAACTCGCTCATCGCTGACGATGTCGCCGCTCATCTCTCGGACTACCTCATCACTGAGGCCGGCTTCGGCTCCGATCTCGGTGCGGAGAAGTTCATGAACATCGTCTGCTCCTTCAGCGACATGGAACCCGACGCAGTCACGCTCGTGGCCACCGTCCGGGCGCTCAAGTACCACGGCAAGGAGATGTGGCCGTCGGATGTCGACGATCTGAAGGCCGAGGATATCGACGCTGTCATTCGGGGATTCAAGAATCTCGACAAACACGTCCGAAACCTCCAGATGTTTGGTATCCCGGTCGTCGTCGCCATCAACCGCTTCCCCCACGACACCGACACCGAAATCCAGACGGTCCTCGATCATTGCCGGGAGACTCTCGGTGTTCGTGCCGCCGAATCGAACGTCTTCGCAGAGGGTGGCGAGGGCGGCCTCAACCTCGCCACGTCGCTCGTCGACGCCGCCAACAGTGTGTCGGACTTTCAGCCCCTGTACGACGTCAACGACCCGATCAAAGAGAAAATCGAGACCGTTGCGACCGAGATTTACGGCGCGGACGGCGTCACCTATGTCGGCTCCGCCGAGGACGACATCGAACGCATCGAGACACTCGGACTCGACGACGTGCCGGTCTGCATGTCCAAGACGTTCCACTCGCTGAGCGACGACCCGAGCAAGAAGGGAGCGCCGGAGGGCTGGTCGCTGGACGTGCGGGAGGTGTATCCGTCAGCGGGTGCCGGTTTCCTCGTCGTGCTCACCGGCGACGTCATGACTCTGCCCGGTCTGCCCGACGACCCGGCCGCCGCACACATGGACATCGACGAGAACGAGACGATCTCGGGACTGTTCTGAAACGGTATTCGAGAACGAAGATAACGAACGGCACTATCACCAGCCCCGAATACGATGGCGAAAGACGGATCTCTCACGGAGTCGATACAGAGCCGTCCGCGGCTCAATAGCTCATTTCGTGGAACGCACCGCACACAAACACGGGCACGCTATCGTCTACCCCCACGTATAAGTATCACTGCATTCAAACAGGGAATGATCACGAATGTCTGTACAGACCGATCGCGCGACGCAGTTGTCCGTCGACGGCGACTGGGACGCGCTGTTCATCGACGGAGAGTGGCGTTCCGTTCCGGACCGCGACCGTCGGAACGTGGAGAATCCGACGACGAGAGAGACGTTCGCCCAGGTTCCTGATGGAACCGTCGAAGATGTCGACGAAGCCTACGAGGCGGCGGTCACCGCCCAATCGGACTGGGAGAAGACAACCCCGGACCGCCGGGCCGAAGTCGTTCGGACGGTCGCAAGCCTGATGGAGGAGTACGAAGACGAGATCCGCGAGTTGCTCGCGGTCGAGGGTGGGAGCGCGCCCTCGAAGCAGGCTATCGAACACGGCGGGGCGGTAACGTTCGTTCACGACGCCGCGTCGTTCGCGTTCCGCATGTCGGGTCGACATAACCAGTCGAAGATACCGGGCAAGGAGAACATCGTCCAGCGGAAGCCAGCAGGCGTCGTCGGCGTCATCTCGCCGTGGAACGTGCCGCTGAAGCTCTCTATCCGGGCGGTCGCACCAGCCATCGCAACGGGCAACAGCGTGGTCTTAAAGCCAGCTGGTGTGACGCCGATCACGGGCGGCCTCCTGATCGCCCGCCTGTTCGAGATGGCTGGGCTTCCCGATGGCGTTCTCAACGTCGTGACCGGCCCCGGGTCGACCGTTGGCGATCGGACGGCCTCGAACCCCGCTAGCGACGTGATCGCCTTCACCGGATCGACGGGGGTCGGTCGAGCCGTCGGGAAGAACGCGGTCGACCACTTTGCGCTGCCAGCCCTCGAACTCGGCGGCAACAACCCCCACGTCGTCCTCGAAGACGCCGACCTCGGGACGGCCGTCGACGCTGGTATTTTCGGGAGCTTCTGGAACCAGGGACAGGTGTGTATCTCGATCAACCGGCATCTGGTCCACGAGTCCATCTACGACGAGTACGTCGAACGGTTTACGGAGCGTGCCGCCGAACTCAAGGTCGGCGACCCGCGCGAAGACGACACGGTCGTCGGCCCGATCATCGACGAGAGCCAGCGGGACGAGATTCTGGAGTACATCGACCGAACGGTCGAGGAAGGAGCCATTCTCGAGACCGGCGGCGACCACGACGGCCTGTTCGTGGAGCCGACGGTTCTGTCGGGCGTGACGAACGACATGGCCGCTGCGTGCAACGAGCACTTCGGTCCCGTTGCGCCGATCATCCCCTTCTCGGACGAGGAAGAGGCGATCGAACTTGCGAACGCGACCGAGTATGGCCTCGCCGGATCGGTCCACTCCAGCGACCGCGGTCGTGCCCGCGACGTCGCCGACCGGATCGACGTCGGCATGATGCACGTCAACGACCAACCGGTCAACGCCGAACCGCATGTGCCCTTCGGTGGCATGAAGGGATCGGGCGTCGGCCGCTACAACGGCGACTGGATCATCAACGAGTTCACCGAGCCGAAATGGACCTCCGTCCAGCGCGAACCCCGGGAGTACCCCTTCTAAGGAGTCGCGCTGAACTTCGAGTGGGCGGCAGCGAAGATCCAGACGTACGTTCCGGGCTACCGGATTACGATGGAACCCGAGGTCAAGAGCGGGGACGACGTGGCTTTCGCCCTCGAGGACTCGATCATCCTCACCACGATGCTCGAAGTCGAAGGCGAGGGACAGTACCTCCCTCCGTACGCGGGAAATCTCGATATAATGACCAGTGCAGCACTTGGAGCGGCCGAACTCATTGCCGAACAACCAGCAGAGGCAGGCGTCGAGGGGGTAGCCGATGACTGAGAACTTCATCCGACTCGTCGACATGACGCTCCGTGACGGTATGCACGCCGTCGACCACCAGTTCACGCCGGAGGAGATGGCCGATGTCGCAAGCGCACTCGATGCGGCCGAGATGGACGTCGTCGAGATGTCCCACGGCGACGGGATGGCTGGTTCTTCGATCAACTACGGCATCTCTGCAGCGAGCACGGAGGATTACCTCGATGCGGTCGTTCCGGAGTTGACGGACACAGAGCTATCGGTGTTGTTGTTGCCCGGTATCGGCACCGTCGAGGAACTCGACATGGCTGCCGACCGCGGTGCCGACATCTGTCGACTGGCGACTCCCGTCACCGAAGCCGACGTTTCCCAGGAGCACTTCGAATACGTCACGGATCGAGGACTCGAAGCCAACGGCCTGCTGATGCTCTCGCACATGGCACCGCCGGAGACCGTGTTGGAACAGGCCCGACTCATGGAGAGATACGGCGCCGAGACGGTCTACGTGATGGATTCGGCTGGCGCGATGCTTCCAGCGGATGTCCGCGACCGCGTGAGCCTTCTCGCGGACAAACTGTCGATAGACGTCGGCTTCCACGCCCACAATAACCTTGGACTGGGCATCGGAAACACGCTCGCGGCGCTCGATGCGGGCGCGACCACCATCGATGGCTGCCTTCGGGGGTTGGGCGCCGGGTCCGGGAACACTCAGATGGAGGTTCTCGTCGGCGTTCTCGAGAAGGCTGGCTACGACGTTTCGCCATCCTTCTTCGGCGTGATGGACGCCGCCACGGTGCTCGTTCCGATGATCAGCGACGACGAAATGCCCGAACTCTATAACGACTCGCTGGTGCTTGGCTACGCCGGTGTCTACTCGTCGTTCCTGCGACACACCCGCCGCGCGGGCGAGAAGTACGACGTCGACCCGCGCGAGATACTCGTCGAACTCGGCGAGATGGAAGTCGTGGGCGGTCAGGAGGATCTGATCACCGACGTCGCGTCCCGCCTCGCGGGTGAGCGGAATGCGTCCCCCGCCAACGACTAGACGAGACACTCCCGCTGGACTGTCGATCGGCCCTCCCGTGGTTGACAGCTTTCGTCAGTCGAACTCCTCGACCAGTTCGATCCCGTAGCCGTCGGGGGCCTCGATGAACGCGACACGAGCGTTGGCGCCATCGGACGTGAGCGGGCCGCGGCGGAGGGTACAGCCGGTTTCCTCGACGAGGCGCTCTACTTCGGCGTCAGTATCGTCGACGGCGACAGCGATGTGGTCGGAGCCGGTGTTCGACTGATCGTCGACATCCCGATCGGGGTGATACTTGAACTGGATCTCGGTGTCGCTCGCACCAGCGACGAAGACGTTGCGCGCCCCGTCACCGCTCTCGAATTCCCGCGTCTTCTCGAGACCGAGCGCATCGACGTAAAACGACAGCGTCTCGTCGATGTCCGATACCCACACCGCGCTGTGAAGCACGTCCATATCACGATGTGGAGACCCCACCGCTTAATCATCCCGGATCATCGTGCCTTCGGACGACGAATAGGAGCGACCCACAGGGGGATTTATGTGGGTAGTGGTCGATTTTCCGGACGAACATGTGGACATGGAGTCCGATTCGCGGCGCTCGATCACTGGCCAACACGCTCTCAACCATCCAACGATGACCATCGACGCATTCACCCACGCACTGACGGAACGATTTTACGAGACGCTCGTCGAAGAGTACGAGTTTACCGGGCTGAGCGGGAGACCAACGTTCCTTTGGGACATGGAACAACGCCTCGAAGACATGGACAAGTTCGGCATCGACAAGCACGTCGTATCGATGGCCCCGCTCCCGTTCTGGAAAGGGTTAGACGACGAGAGTGCGCGGGAGATAACGAGGCTCGCCAACGACGAAATCAGGCGGTTGGCCGACGCCCATCCCGATACGATCATCCCGGTTGGCACCATTCCCAAAGTCACCGACGAACTGATCGCGGAGTTCGAACGCTGTACCGAGGAGCTCGACCTAACGGGCATTCAGATATTCTCGAATATCGACGGGAAGCCACTCGATCGCCCCGAGTTCGAACCACTCTTCGCCACGGCCGAACGGACTTCGACGCCGTTGTGGCTCCACCCACAGCTTCACGAGTGGTACGACTGGGCGAGCGAGTACATGGACCACCGCCTGTTCGGGTGGCCGTTCGACACGACGCTCGCGCTCTCGCGGCTGGTTTTCGGCGGAATCACCCGGAAGTACGACTTCGACCTGGTCTCGCACCACGGCGGTGGGATGATTCCGTTTTACAGCAGTCGGATCGACGGGTTCTACGAGACGCGGATGCAGTACCCCGAGAACTACGCCGACACCGACCTCCCGGAGCTCGAACAGCCAGTAAGCGATCACTTCGGCGAGTTCTACGCCGACACCGACCTCCCGGAGCTCGAACAGCCAGTAAGCGATCACTTCGGCGAGTTCTACGCCGACACCGCGCTCGGCAGCGCGGTCGCACCCCACGAGTGTGCCCACGACCTGTTCGGCGAGAACCTGGTCTTCGGGACGGACTACCCATTCGGTCCGCGTCGCGGGCGCGCCGGCATCGAGAACGGACTCGCCGCCATCGAAGAGATGGATGTCGACGAGACGACGCGGCAGGGAATCCGTTCGGAGAACGTCCGGGATCTGCTGGGCTGACTGCCGCCCCGTTTACACAGTGACCGGCGAGAGACCGTTTTCGCATCCAAAACGGTCAGTGGCGTCGAACAGATATGAGATACCGCCCGTCATTGCAGTATCGCGTATCACGCGAACGGAAGGGCACGGAAGCTCCGTGATGGGGGATTGCAGAATGCAGAGCCGCTGCCCCAGTGGACCTCTCACTCGCTGGAGTATGCGAGTCCTTCCCACCCGGAGCCAGCGCCGATCCACTGGTGGCTCGTCTCACCGCCGATGTCCTTCTCGGTCCACTCGATGGTCTCCCAGTCCGGTTCGAAGTTCAGATACCCCGGCCCGGCGAAGAACTCGATGCAGAGGTCACTCGCCGGGTCAGAGACGTAGAGGAAGTTCGCGCTCGTGATGGCGTGTTTGCCGGGACCGCCGTCGGGTTCGATGCCGTACTCGGCCAACATGTTCGCCGCTTCCCAGAGGTCGTTGAGGCTGTCGAGGTGGAAGGAAACGTGATCGAACATCGACGGTTCGTCCCCCGCAAGCCGGTGTACGGCAATGTCGTGTGGGAGGGGCGTGACGGAAAACCACCAGCCCCAGAGTTCCCCGTCGTCCATCCGGTACTGCTCGTTCAGTTGGAATCCGAGTTCCTCGTGCAGCCACGCCGCGTGTGCGGGTGACACCGAGTCCTGGACGTGGGCGTGGTCGATGCGGCGCGGTGCGATACGGTTACCGAGGTGCTCACCGTACACCCGATTCTTGAGGCCGGACTGCTTGCCCTCCGGCGCATCGGGTTTCTCTACGTCGTAGTAGAACTCGTAGGGATGGCCGAACTTCTCGACCCGGATCGCCTCGCCCTGGCCCGTCTCCTCGTCGGGACCGACGCGTGTGACGTCGTCGCCGTTGCGCTCAAGTTGTTCGGCGAGATCGTCGAGTTCTTCCTGGGAAGTCGTCCGGAAGGCGATATGGTCGACACCTGTTTGGCCGGATTCGATGAGGCTGAGCGTGTGGTGCTCCCAGTCCCGGAGTCCCCGGAGATGAGCGACGTTCCCCGTCTGCTCGGTAAGCTGGAAACCGAGGACATCGCAGAAAAACCAGATGGACTCCTCGAGGTCGGGCGTGTGCGCGGCGATATGACCCAGTTTGGCGATCGGTGATTCCTTCCGTAACATCGTTATCCTCGCAGTACAGCGTTCGGCTTTGCGCGTTCGTCAAGGTGAGGGCTCACCGCCAGCCCTCTAATGGTTCGAGTCATCATTCGCAACCAACGAATGTTTGATTCCGGTGAATCATATAGGTTTGGAATGATGTTGGATCAGTCCTCAGAGTGGAACGGAAACGTGAGACGTGGGATAGACGATAGGTATCTGACAGAAACCACCGTCTCGTTCGATCGGGAAAACGCCCGGCTGCGGCCGTCTCCATTACCGGCCACGCCGACGGACTGACCCGAACGGATAGATCACGTGTGGAAAGCCACATCGACCGGCGGACAGGGCACCGAGAAACAGTCGGGGACATCCCGATCGACACGAGAGAGTGGCGTCGAGAGGCCACGAGACGAACACCGTGGCGGCCGTCACGTACCGTACTGGTAGTTGATCTTGACCGAGTCGACCGTCTCATGCAGTTTCCGAAGGGTCTCCTCGCGGTAGGACTCGTCCTTGAAGCGTTCGGTCGGCCCGACGACGGTGATGACGCCCAGGACTTCGTCGTCGACGAAGATGGGGGCTGCCGCCATCCCCATCCCCACCACCTGCTGGTTCCAGTCGACGGCGTGGCCGTCTTCACGAATGCGGGAGAGTTCGTCCTCTAGCTCATTGGGATCGGTGATCGTCAGATCCGTTCGTTCGCTGAGTTCCACCTCGTGAATGAGTTCCTCGCGCTTGTCCTCGGCAAGGTGTGCGAGGATGATCTTCCCGGCGGCGTTCGTGTGCAGCGGGGGAACCGCTCCGGGGTACGTGCCGAGGCTCAGGGCCTGTTCGCCGCCTTCCTGGTGGAGCACGAGGCCTTTACCGTCGTCTTCGACGGTCAAACCCACCAGCTCCCCGGTGTCAGCAGCGAGGCGCTCCATCTCTGGTTTCGCCACCTGGAACAGGCGCGTTCGGTATTTCATCCTCCCACCGACGGTGAGAAAGGCGTAGGTGAGGCGGTACTCCCCGTCGTTCCGGGCGACGAACTCCGTCTCGTTGAGAGACCGGAGGTAGTCGTACACCGTACTGGCGGGGAGATTCAGCTGTTCGGCCAGTTCCGATGGACCCGCTCCGTCCAACTTCCCGAGGATGTCGAGAATCTCGAAGGCCCGGGAAACGGTCGTGAGGGGACGCGAGCTTTCTTCCATACGTTCTCATACGGGTTCATCCCCTTCAATCTACCGAGATATCCGGTTCCGATGGCGTCGATCTCAGCCTCGTTGGAGGCTTCCCGTGATCGTGACACAGTCGATCGATCGGATACCACGAGAGAGCGCAAACCCCGCCAAAATCGCCGTTCAGTGCTCAATCGACGCAGATCGGGGTCGGACTGACGGACCGACTGACGGTAGATACATCGCCTGTGACTGGTCAGGTTGCCGGAGAACAGCGATGAGGACACCCATTACGGCGAATATGGCTTCCGAAATACTCGGAAAATATTTGGAGCTTCGAAGACGAATCGGTAGATGAAGCCGAGGAAGTGTGACAACGAGGTCGGATTTACACGGATAGACAAGTAAAAGGTAGAAGCGTATCGTCAGCCCACGCCATTTATATCCGAATATATCGGATCTATGAGTCCACTAACCTCCCCAGCAGGCGGTGTGTATCTCCCATGGGAGAGTTGGACAGGACCGGTCGTCTCCCGACACGTGTCCCACCAAATCGTGACGACCACGGCACGACGATGAACCGAAAGCTGGTGCACCGGACCCGATCGGGGGTGTCGCTGGTGCGCTCACCCAAATATTTATGATAGATGACCATGCACATCTACTGGAATGAAACTAGGTCGTTTTATCGTCGAGACCCACTGTCACGCCCAGCGCCATGCGGTAAGGATCCAGGATCACGGCGACGAATCCAACTACGAGACGCTCCCGGACAAAATGAAGATGGCAGTCCCCGCCGATGAGGCGGCGGATGATGCGGATGTCGTCGTTTACGACAACTCCGAACGGGTGCTGCGGGATATGGACACTTACGACGTCGATATGTGCGTGCTCCTGCCCAGTTTCGGGATGACGAACGAGATCAATCGTCAGATTATCGAAGCCCATCCCGAGCAGTTCATCGCGGCGGCGGCACCGGTCCAGACGAAAAAGCAGGCGCTGCAGGGCGAACGGGAGTGGTCGTGGGAACGGGCCGCCGAGGAGTTGGACGAGTGGCTCCAACTCGATGGCTTTCGGATGACGGGCGAGGGAATCCGTGGTGATCCCACACGGACCGAACCCATCGCGTGGGCCCAGCGGAAACAGGACCTGCGCCACGTCTTCGATGTCGCCGCCAAACACGACGTTCCGGTCCGCTGGCACACCGGCTATGTCTCGGGGTACGGAGGTGCACACGGCCTCTTCAACTTGTATCCGGATTGGCAGGATCCGACGCTGGCGAGCCAACTGAAAGCCGAGTATCCGGAGGTGCCGATCATCTTCGATCACGGCGGCATGCAGGCCGGGTGGCAAGAGAAGTATGTTGAGAAGTGCTGTCAGGTGGCGGGCTCGTTCGACGACGTGTATCTGGAAATCGGCCTCTACTGGGCCGACCTCATGAAAAAACCCATGAACGATCCCAATATCTCGATCGATCAGTTGTTGTGGGGCACCGACTGGGGGGCCTCGATGGTGCAACACCACCAGCCAAACGAGGATCCGCCGGTGTTCTGGGAACAGATCGAACACCGCGGCCTGCCCGCCCACCAACCCGACTACTGGGGCGCGAGCCTCCGTCAACTCCAGACGTTCGCCAGAGAGCGCGATCTCCCACAAGACGACCTCAATCTCATCCTCAGCGGCAACGCGGTCCGCCTGTTCGACATCGACGTCCCCGACGACCGCATGTTCCAACGATACCTCAACGTGTGAATGACGTCTCACTCCCACACGATGCACACGACCTCAGTCGAGTGTACACCACTCAAGTCTCGCACATCGCCACCGATAACGCCCGGGAACCGTTTGTCGATGGAGATCGCGACGGCCCCATCTTGGACGAGTAACCCTGACTGCGCCAGCATCGAGCGAGCCATCCCTTCACGGTAGCATCCGGGGTGTTCTCAAGATCGAAACACCGTCGCTTCGTTGGAGTGGCGACGGAGCACCGGAGAACGGCGCTTCCCGAAGAATACACAACGTATTAGTTGGTAGCGGATATTTGCACCATTATGTCAACAGACGAATCTATGCGCGACGAGTTGGCAGCCCGACTACACGAGGCGTTCGAGTCTGGTGACCCGATCGGTCGCCTCACGGCAAGTCACGATCTTACCATCGAGGACGCCTACGATATCCAGTCCCGCTTCATCAATCACCGGATCGACGACAGGGATTCGGTCGTCGGTCACAAGGTCGGTCTGACCAGCGACTCGATCCAAGACCAGTTGGGCGTCGACGAACCGGACTTCGGTCGTCTGCTGGACTCGATGTTCGTCGATGGCCAAACTTCTGGCCAGCGAACTCTCGGCGTACATAACAGCCCAGGGGATCCTCGTCGACGGGGGGTAGGTCAACACCGGCGGTCCCTAATCCGTTCCACGACCGCGACCGGGTTTCAACCGACCCCGTTTCACGAACCCGATCCCGACGACGAGTGGCTGCTTCGATTCGAGGACAACAACGAAACACGATCGTCTCTCCAGGAGGGAGTAACGAAAAGTATTATTGCACTCCCTGCATATGTCCCGTTGTATCATACCATGCCAGAAATACCCAGCATCCACCACGTGACGGCATTCTGTGATGACCCACAGGAGAACTACAACTTCTTTACGAACGTTCTCGGAATGCGATTCGTCAAGCGGACGGTTCGGTTCGACGTTCCGGAGAAGATCTACCATCTCTACTACGGTGACGAGGAGGGAACCCCTGGGACGATCGTGACCTACTTCCCGATGACCAACATGCCGATGGAAGACGGCATGGTCGGTAAAGGAATGATGCGTTCTGTGGGGCTGACGATCCCCGACGGTTCCGTCGAATACTGGAAGGATCGGTTCGAGGACCACGGAGTCGACTACACCGTCGACGAACGGTTCGACGAGACAGCGCTCGAGTTTACCGACCCGGACGGACTGCCGTTCGAACTCGTGACGGGAAAGTCGGAGATTGAACCGTACACGGCGGGCAACGACGTGCCCGAAGAGCACGCCATTCGTGGGATGTTCAACACCACCGTCCACTCGAACGACCCGGCAGGGACGATGGACGTCCTCGAAACGATGGGGTGGGACCGCGTCGGCGAGGCCACGCACCCCCAGCAGGGCGACCGCATCCGGTATGAAGCACCGGGGGACGCACCGTGTGCGACGATAGTCGACGTTCTCATCCGCCCGAACGCCCCCCAGGGCGTCATGGGCGTCGGGACGTACCTGCACGTCGCCTACCGCGTCAAAGACGGCTGGCAGCAGGACGAGATCAGCGATATCCTCCGGGAGAACGGCTACATTACGACGTCGACTAAGGATCGTGATTACTTCCACTCGCGATACATCACCGAACCCGGCGGAACGGTGTTCGAGTACGCCACCGACGGTCCCGGGTTCGAAATCGATCAGTCCCCGGACGAGTACGGCGAGGAACTGAAAGTGCCGAATTGGCTCGAAGTGGATGTCGAGCGCATCGAGGAGATGCTCCCGCCGCTCGAGACGAACTGAGTCGGTTCCCGTTGGTCTTTGATGGAACCCGTTTCCCGTCAGTACCCTTATTGTGTACTGGTGGATACTGTCACCAGTATGCGCGCTGCACGCTACCACGGCCCAAAAGACGTCCGCATCGAAGAGATCGAACCCGACACTGTCGGGCCCGACGATGTCCGCATCGCGGTCCAAGCCTGTGGCATCTGTGGTTCCGATCTCGGTGAATACGGCGGCGGGCCGATCACGATACCTGAAGAGCCCCATCCAGTAACCGGGGAGCGGCTTCCGATCACCATCGGTCACGAGATCAGTGGGACCGTCACACAAGTCGGTGGAAGCGTCGACATTCCCGTCGGGACGAACGTCGTTATCAACCCGATCATCTGGTGTGGCAGTTGTCGGTACTGCGACGAGGGCAAATACCGGCTGTGCGAGTCGGGTGGGTTCGTCGGCCTGTCGGGCGGCGGCGGTGGGTTCGCTGAGAACGTCGTCGTCTCCGCGGAGAAGGTTGTCCCCATACCGGATGCCGTCCCGTTGGACCAGGCCGCGCTCGTCGAACCCTTCACCGTCGGGGTCCATGCCGTTTCCCAGTCCGAGCTAGAGGCCGGAGACTCCGTTGCGGTCTTCGGAAGCGGCCCAATCGGGTTAACGGTCGTCCAGGCGGCCGTCGCTGCGGGAGCAGCCCCGGTGTACGTCTCGGAACCGCGCGACGCGCGACGCGCCCGAGCGTCGGAGTGTGGCGCGACCGAAGTCATGGATCCGACCGAGGTCGATCCCGTCGAAATCATCCGAGACCGTACTGACGGGGGTATCGACGTCGCGTTCGAAGTCGCTGGCGTCGAATCGTCGGCCAAGCAAGCGATCACTGCCGTCAAGTCTGGCGGAACGACGACCATCGTCAGTTTATTCGAGGAGACCGTCGGCATCGATCCCAACGACATCGTAATGCCCGAAACGACAGTTGTCGGAACGGCGGCATACCAGGGTGGCCCGCTTTCGGGCCGTGAATTCGGGACGACGATACGGAACGTGGCGACGGGCGTCTTCGATCCGTCCCCACTCGTGACATCGGAGATCGGACTGGAGAACATCGTCAAGGAGGGGTTCGAGCGGTTGCTCGATGCACAGAGCGAGGAGATGAAGATCCTCGTCCGTCCGTGAACTGCGCGGGTTCATCACCACCGACCGGTCGGAACGGAGTCAGCAAACGTTGCCCAGTAGGAGTAGTATTATGGTAGCACGAACCACACGTTTATCCATGGAAACGTTCGTGTTCCATCTGATGCCGTATCGGGACGTAGAGGACATCACCGAGGAGCGATCCGCGTGGCCGTGGGTCGAGTACGACTACGATCCCCAGAAGGGATCGGAGTACTACCAGGAGTATCTGGGTCAACTCGAGTACGCGGACGAACTCGGTTTCGACGGTATCGGCGTCAACGAACACCACTTCAACGCGTACGGGCTACAACCGAGTCCGAACATCACGGCCGCAAACCTCGCCGCTCGGACCGAGGACGCCACCATCGCCTTTTTCGGGAACCTGCCGGCGCTCCGGGAGAACCCCATTCGACTCGCCGAGGAGCTAGCCATGCTCGACAATATCACGGAGGGCCGGATCATCAGCGGCTTTCCTCGAGGCATCCCGAGCGAGTACTTCGCGTACGGCATCGATATGGAGGAGTCCCGTCCGCGCTTCGAGGAGGCGTGGGAGCTGATCGTGCAGACGTGGACCGCCGAGGAGCCGTTCGACTTCGAGGGTGAGTACTACGAGTACGAGAACGTCTACGCCTGGCCCCGTCCGTATCAGGACCCCCATCCACCGCTCTGGATGCCCGCAGAGAGCGAAGAGTCGCTGCGCTTCACCGCCAAAAATCGGGTCCCCACGGGACTTGTCTTCCAGCCGGTCGAGACCATCAAAGAGAAGTTTAACGAGTACCGCCACTACGCGACTGAAGATTACGGCTGGCGTCCCGAGGACGAACATTTCAGCGTGATGCGCGCCATCTACGTTGCCGAGACCATGGAGAAAGCCCGCGAGGAGGCAGAACCCCATCTCCGGAAGTTCTACCAGACGCTGACCGCGGGAGTACACATCGGCGTCGCAGCGAACATGAGTGGAGACCAGACATTCGACCCCGACAAGTGGGACCAGTACGTAGAGGGCCTCCAACCCCACGGCGAGTTCGCGTACAACTACGACTTCGAGGATTTCCAGGAGTACGGCGAAACGATCGTCGGAACCCCCGAATACGTCGCCGAAAAACTCGAAGAGCAGTACGAAGAGGTGGGTGGCTTCGGTCGCATCATCGGACAGTTCCACTTCGGCGATCTGCCGAACTGGAAGGTCAAAAAGAACCTCGAACTGTACTACGACGAGGTCAAGCCCGCGGTCGACAAGATCGGCGACGTCAACCCGTGATGTACGCCCACACAAGAGATATCACATGACGCCGTCATTGCACTAGTCACTGTTGATGGTCACCGACCTGGACGCCTCGACTGCGTTCTACGAGAGTGGGATCGGACTTGAACCGGACCACGTGGGAGACGGAAGCGTGGAGTTCGAAACGGGACAAGCGACGCTCGTCTTGGAGAAGGATTTCGACCCCGACGTACTCGACGCGTTTGGGCTGGACGACCCCAGTGACGACCGCGGGAACGGGATCATCGTCGCGGTCGAGGTCGAGGACCCCGAGGAGGTGGACACGGTTTGTGAACGGGGACTGCTGAAGCCGTTCGGCTGGAACCGACTGACGTCGAGTGGGGGCGACGGATGGCACTCCTGACCGATCCCGACGGCTACACGATCGAAGTCTCGGCCCCGTCGTAGCCTGCGGCACCTGAACCTATATAGTGGGCGAATACTTGGTATATGTGATGCGCGCACAAGAGCCACACCCACAGTTGCAAGCCTTCATGGACGAGACTGAAGACGCGCCAGCGTTCCATGAACTCCCTATCGAGGAGGTGCGAGCGATAACGGCAGACGTTTTCTCGGTCGAGGAGCCCGAACCGGTCGGGGAGGTCATCGACGAGCAGATCGATGGGCCTGGCGGGGAGTTGTCCCTCCGCGTGTACCTGCCTGCAGGGGAACAGCCGTTCGCTGCCACGATGTTCTTCCACGGTGGCGGCTTCGTCTCCGGTGGACTCGGGAGCCACGATCAGTTCTGCCGGACGGTCGCAAACACCGTCGGAATTGCCGTCGTTGCGGTCGACTACAGACTCGCCCCGGAGCACCCGTTCCCTGCGGCCGTCGAGGACGCGTACGCGGCGACCGAGTGGGTCGCCGAGAACGGCGGCCGGGTCGGGATCGACACTGATACCCTCGCAGTTGCCGGTGACTCCGCCGGTGGGAACCTCGCCGCAGTCGTCGCACAGATGGCACGAGACAGAAACGGCCCGTCTCTCGAACGGCAGGTCTTGTTCTACCCGCCGGTCTCGTCCCACCGGGACTGGGACTCCATCGAAGAGAACGGAGAGGGATATTTCATTACCAACGAGGACTTGGCGTGGTTCGACGACCACTACTTCGAGAACCCGATCGACACGATGAACGTGTACGCGTCGCCGCTGTTGGCTCCTACTCTCGAGAATCTCCCCGCTGCAACCGTCGTCACGGGTGGGTTCGATCCGCTTCGTGATGAAGGGATCGCGTACGCCGACCGACTCGAAGAGGACAGTGTCGACGTCTCCCACTACCATTACGACGACGCCATCCACGCCTTCGTACAGATGGCCGCCCCACCGTTCGAATTCGAGCCGTCACAGGACGCGCTCGCGGCCGTCTCCGACGATCTCCGTGCGCTCCGCTAGTCCTCTCACAACACGCAGTACGTCCCCCGGAGCACGCCGCTCGGGAGTATCCGACGATATCGCATCAGTCGATGCTGCCGTACGAACCGGTGTAGAACGTGAGTGGGTTCTCCTCGGACTGTTGGAGACCGAGATCTTCGACGTGCCCGATGTAAATCGTATGATCCCCACCCGGATAGCTCTCCTCCAGTGTACAGTCGATGTACGCGAGCGTGTCTTCGAGAACCGGGGCACCGGTGGCGGCCCGGAAGACGGGAACGTCTTCGAACGGGTCGTCCATCTTGTGGTGTTCGCCAGCAAAGCGATTCGAGAGCCACTCCTGTTTCTGGGTCAGGATGTTGACCGCAAAGTTCCCGGCCTGCGGAATCATGTCGTGGGTGTTCGTCTCCTCGTCCGCGTTGAACAGTACCAACGGCGGATCGAGGGACACAGAGGCGAACGAGTTTACCGTCATGCCGTGATCGACGCCGTCACAGTTGAGCGTCACGACAGTCACGCCGGTTGCGAAGTGACCCATCACGCTACGGAACGTGTTGGCTGACACTACCATACGATACCATCCACGTGATCGAGCAAAAGTGTTGCTACGACGCGTCGGGACCGTCCGCGCCCGTAGCAACAGGTGTCGCCTGACAGTCACCGGGGACGAAGCATATGGAGAACGAGCCACACCTCATCGTGACGCGGTCGATACCACGGAGATCACGCGGCACTGCGCCCGGGGGGTTCAGTCATGGGAACGGCCACTGGTGTCCCAATGGCACCAACGAGGGACGTTCATCTTATCGTCCAGAACTTCGATAGAATCAATGGAGAAGCGTATATCTAATTAGCCCAATATTACAACCGTATGGAGTTTATCAGTCTTCAGCTTCCGAGGTGGGGCGAAATAGAATCCGATCCGGCTGTGTGGCCGTTTAGGGGGGACGATTACGAGGCCGAGATCGGTGCCGATCAGTACGAGAAGTTCTTCAAGCAAGTCGAACGCATCGAAGAATACGGCTACGACGGCGTCGCTTGGAACGAGCACCACTACTCGGCGTATTCGATGAACCCCTCGCCGATCGTAACCGCATCCCACGCTACCGCTATTACTGATGAACTGACACTCGCATTCCTTGGAAACGTTGTCCCGATCCGTGGGAATCCGGTTCGGGTCGCCGAGGAGTTGGCGATGCTGGACACCTTCAGTAAGGGCCGAGTCCTCGCCGGGATCGCTAGGGGAATCCCCATGGAGTACACGGCCTACAACGTCGACCTCGATGACTCCCGAAGCAGGTTCAAGGAGGCGTACGAGCTCATCAAGAAGGCCTGGTCGGCCGACGAACCCTTCGATTGGGACGGCGAACACTGGCAGTACGAGGACATCACCATCTGGCCCCGTCCGTACCAGGAGCCGCACCCACAGTTCTGCATGCCCTCCGGGAGCGAGACGTCCGCCCGGTTTGCCGCCAAGCGACGAATCCCGATCGCCCAGGCGTTCGGGATGAACGAGACGAAGGAGGTCTTCGACGCCTACCGCGAGATCGCCGAGGAGGAGTTCGACTGGACTCCTACCGACGAACATTTCATGCTCGGTCGAACCGTGTACGTTGCAGACTCCGAAGAACAGGCCCGCGAAGAGGCCGAGAAACACCTCGAATACCACTAGAACAAACTGTTTGGCGGGATCCATCGGGGCGTGGCCGTCGGACTGTCGGACAAGGACGAGTGGGACAGGGAGACCCACTACGAGATGCTAAACCACCACGGCAGGAAAGCCGTTGATTTCGACCTCGACGAGTTTATCGAGTCGGGTGAGATCATCATCGGTACGCCAAACGACGTCACAGAGCAACTCAAGCGTCAGTACGATCAGCTGAATGGTTTCGGGACGATGTACGTCGGCGCTCAGTTCGGTGACTTGCCCTTTGAAAAGGGCAACGAAAACCACTGCCGCTTCGTCAAGGAGGTCGTGCCAGCGCTGCAGGCGTATACCGTCGAAACCACGGAGTCAGCGGCGTCCTAGCAACGGAATCCCCCACAATAGCGTCGCCGTCACCGTTCCGAAACGTACTATGAGAGGTCGGCGCGGCGATTGTCTTTCTTGTACGGTATGGGTGCGACCGTGGCACGGACCTCCTTTTGGATGTGGCCCTCGACAGTCGGACTCCTCGAGTTCTCCCCCTCGCCCCAGAGCACCGTCACTTCCGTTCCCGGTTCACTGTGTTCGACATCGATCGTACACAACGACAACATCTCCCGGAAGTAGTAGCTGTAGCCGCGCATCGTCGCGACACCGACGTCTTCGCCGTTCTTCAGAACCCTGTCGGCGATCATCGCCCGCTTTTGTTGGTGTGGCATATCCATCTGTTTGTACGTGTTGCCCTCCTCGTAGAGGGATGCGTACACGTCGGTCACGTCTTCTGAGTTCCACTCCAGGGTGACGGTCGTGCGCTGTGGATCGTCGGCTTCGGCCTTGAGCGCCTCTCGACCGACGAAGTCGTGATCAAACTTACAGTAGTGTCCCCACCCCAACTCGATGGGGTTTCGATACCACGCGCTGATGTCGTCAGCGTCGAAGCTCCCCTCGATCGCGTGGGTAATGAGGTCCCTCGTCGCGGTCTCACGCAGGTAGTCGCGGTAACCCTCCATGTCGTCTTCGAAAATGGCAGAGATGAAATCACGGACTCGTGACGGGATTCCGGCTTCGAGTTGGTTGATCGACGACGTCTTGACGCTGAGACGACGGAGCCCGAACTCCTGTCCGGCCTCAAGAATGGTGTCCCAGACCTCCTCAGCGTACTCCGCAGGACCGTGAAGCTCAAACCCGATCTCTCCGGACATACCGAACCGGACGGCTCTGGACTCGTGGCCAGCGATCTCTATCTGCCCGGCGTGCATGAAGTCGACATCGCGAAGCGAGTGACCAGCGATCACGTCGAAGACCTGCATCGAATTCGGGCCCTGAACCTGGTAGTTGAACGTGTCGCGGTACTCCTTGGTCGCGTCGTACGCTCCGTTTTCGAGGTTATACGCGGTCCAGTACGCTGGGACGCCGTGTACGATGAACTCCTCTTCGCCGACCCGAACGAGCACCCCTTCGGCGATCACGTCGCCGTCTTCATTACACTGTACGAGGTGTTTCCCCTGTCCGACGGCGTACTCCTGAAAGGAGTTAATGCTCAGGTCGGCGAGAAGGTCGATCGCTTCCGGTCCCTCGAGCCGGAGGTTCGCGAGAAACGACCAATCTCCGAGGTAACACGACTCCTTCCACGAAAGCTGTTCCTCGATCCAGTGGGTGTATTCGCCCGCCCGGCGTCCGCCGAAGTCTGTTCGTCTGTTCGCTCCCCGCATCGCTTCGACCAGATCAGCGTCGCGTGGGGGCGTGGAACCATCCATACCGGTCTCACCGAGCAGAGGTGCATTAACCTTTTGGTGAGGTGCTACCGGAGTATCGCGGGGGAGACGGTACGTCCGCTGTGACTCCGGTTCGGTAGCCGCGCCGAGTACTCGACGAGGAATCACCCGTCCGACAGGAACGCAGCGATCATGCGGCGGGTGACGTCGAGTTCGTCCTCGGTGATCGTGTGGTCGCTCCGTCGTACAGACGCTTGGTCACGTCACCGTTAAGGCGTGCGAAAACCGCCGCCGACTCGTGGACTCGGTCTTCGGGCATGTAGGGATCGACGTTGCTCGACCCGAAAAACACCGGCGTGTTCTCCACGTCGCCCTCGTAATCCTCGGGGTCGGTGGACTCGCCCATGAGACCCCCGCTGAGACTCACGAGTCCGCCGTATCGCGTCGGATTGTGCGCAACGAACTCGCTGGCGATGCATGCTCCTTGTGAGAACCCGAGTATGACGACGTGATCGGTCGGGATGTCCGCGTTGTTGGCTTTGCTCACGGCGTCTGCCACAGCCCGTGTTCCTGACGACCGACCGGGCTCGTTCGATTCGATCGGAAGAAACGAGTTGGGGTACCACGAGGCGTCCGCCGCCTGTGGAGCGAGATACGCCACCTGATTCTGTGGCAGACTGGCTGTCGCTTGGATGATCTTCTGTGGACCCCTGTCTCGGCCGTGAACGAGAACGACTGCGGTCTCCGCGGTGTCGAGTGACGCCCCTGACGTCACGATGGGCCGATTTTGATAGTATTTTGTCATATTGACTCACTACTGGTGGTCGTCATGGGTTGTGGCTCCACGTCTTCCCTGAAACCGGTGCGTAGTGGTCGTCTCGGCTCTCATTCAGGGATGCCTTGGTCTGTCTATGGTATGGTTCTTTCCGTTACGTAGCTCGATGATAGTGGGCCGCCCCTTTTTCTCGAAAAGAAACCGTGGCCACCGGTAGCGACGCGGAACACTGCCCAGGGCGTCTGTCCACGCACTCCGCTGTCATTCCGTCAGACGGATAATCAGGGGTTGACGTCACCGATCTTGTCGACTTCGGGCTTGACCTCGGCGGCGTATAGCTGCAGGCTCTTGCGCGTCGTCCAGTCGGAGAGATCACCGAGTGGAAGTGACCGACAAACCGGTCGAACCCACCGATCGCTTCGTACATCTCCTCGATCTGTTCGACGACCTCCGCGGGCGTCCCGATGAGCAGTTCGACGCTCGTCTCGCTGGGCGTCGGTTACAACGATTGCAGCGGCGAATCTTCATCGGCGGCGACGATCTCGGCGAGTCTATCTGAACCCTTCTCGGTGAGACCGCCGTGGTAGCAGAGGATGCTGTCGATGGCCAGTTCCGAGAGCCGTTCGATCGAGGCCAGTGCCCGATCTGGAACCATCGTCACCTCATCTTCGGGCGCTGCCAGTCCGACGTCGGGGTAGATGCCGAGCGCGTCGGCGGCGATCAAGAGCCGTTCGCCGGGCAGGTACACCGAGACGTGTCCCGGCGTGTGACCCAGCGTCTCGATCACCTCAGCCGGTCCTGCCCGCGTGTCGATTGTTAGTCGTCCGTTGAACTCGACATCGACCCGGACCGGCGGGTACCGCTCTTCGTCGGTGGCCGTCCGAGGGCGTTCGCATCCGTCGACGACAGGTGCGGCGGTCTCGTGAGCCAACACCGTCGCCCCGGAGCGCTCGACGATCTCGGAGATCCCACCGGCGTGATCGCCGTCCTGGTGTGTCGCCAGTACCATGTCGACCGCCTCGACGGCGAATTCCGTCTCTTCGATCCCGTCGACGATCGCACCGACCGTGTGGGGCATACCAGCGTCGAGCAACAGCAGTCCGCGCTCGGTCTCGATCGCCGCGGGGTGCAGCGTCATTTCCCGACCGATGATCTCCACCTCGAACGGAAACGTGTGAACGTACCCTGGAAGCGTCACCTCTGCAAACTGTCACTTCCCACCCATATAATATTTGTGCATATCTGTGGTTGCCACTCGGGCCACAGTCTGTGGATTGGTGGATGTTTTGGATGGATACGGCTGCGTTCTCAACCGGTTCGGACGGTGGCTCTACGGTCTCGGGGCTTTCAACTCCGGTCCGACGGTCATCTTCCCGTGATTCACTGTCCAGTCGGATATCGGTCCCGTTGCTGACTGGTGGTCCCGAATGCCGATCATCGTCACCGACACCGGGTCGCTCGATTTCGATTCCGTCTGACTTTGGTTGATGGACACTGGGAGGCATTCGGCTCGTGTGTTCGACGAGACCGTGATCAGTCAGAATAGATGTAATAACTCCTGTATATCTGATATCCGTATTATTCCACAGTGAGTACGTGCCCAGGGATTACACGGACCGAACACTGAGCTTTTCGGGAGTCTATGGGCCCAACGCGGGTTCGTCGTACTGACTGCGCGTTCGATGCCCTACGATCCCATTACAGAAGCGCGACTGTAATGGTGTCGAGTCTGTACGGCAAAAACAACGCAGTGACTGTTGCGACGCTCGATACAGAGCTGTACTTCGATCACACATATATTTTAGGTATTGTATTTATTTTTTACCGATCAGATGCCTATTGATCACGTCGACGGTGCGGACGACGGGATGCGTACTGATGGACGATCGATCTGGGCGTACGGTAGACGGGATCATATGTCAAGTACATGTAAGCGAATGGGCTTGCGTTTGGATGTGAACCACGGTGGTCGGAACCCGTGCCAAACATGTTCTTCACAAGGTACTACACAGAACGTTATCGGCTTCGAACTGGTTCAGCACGCCGATACAGAAACTTCTCAGGAGTTGATACAGTCGTTCGCCCTCGATGGAAGCGGTGTCCATGAACAGGGTCCGTCTTCTCACCTCAAACACCAACTATATAATATATCATTTATAAATACTATATGTGTCATTTATGTATAGAGTTGGGTCGAATATATCACTGGTCGATCGCCCCGGTGGTGTATTTTTGCCAGCACTCGCCATACCGGACGGAGACGCTCGCAGCGACGAGTATGGATGGCTTCAGCGCGAGGAGTGCCGTTCGCGCTAGTTAGATGTCCGCGAGTCGCTGGTGATCAGCGTCGACGGCGGCGGCATCCTCCGGTAGGAGCGCGACGACGACGTACTCCGCGTAATCGCTGAAGTACTCGACCAGCGTTGCGATTCGGTCGGCGTCGATCGCTTCGAGGGAGTCCAGCAGCATGAACGGGACCTCCTCGTACACGTCGTGGACGAGATAGCCCGCTAGGGCGAAGATAAGTCCAGTCGTCTCGCGCTCGCTCTCGCTCAGGTTCTCGACAGCGTCTTCGTACATCGTACCTTCGTCCGTCGAACGGACGATATGGAGATCGAATACGGTCTGGGTGACTTTCCGGCGACCCTCGCGGACCCGTTCCTGCGTCCGCTCGATCCAGATACGTTCGATGTTCTCGAACTCCATGATCGAGAGGACGGTGTCCATGTGGTCGTTGAAGTGGTTGATAGCCTGTTCTTCGATGCGCTCGATTCGGGTCCGCAGCTCCTCCAGCTCCTCTTCTACCTCATTCTGCTGGTCCTCGAGCTGATCGCGTTCCTCGACTTCGTCTTCGAGCTGATCGATGTCCTGCTGGACGCCGTCGCGTTCTTCCTCCAACTGACCGAGTTCGAACTCGAGCTGGTTGGCCTCCTTGTGCAGATCGAGGATCTCGCTGTACTTGTCGCTTTCAAGATCTTCGACGGTCGACTCCAGGTCAGCGACAGTGTCCTCAAGTTCGTCACTTCGTTCCAGGAGTGTCTCGATCCGCTGTTCCCGCTGCTCGATCTTCTCGTCGATCGTCTCGAGCTCGCTGTCCATCTGGTCGCGCTGGCGCTGTTTCTCCTGGTAGACGATCTTCTCGTCCTCCAGTTCGTCGATCTCCTCGTCGAGTTCACGTTTCCTGGTGAGTTTCTCCTCGTTGAGTCCGCGGAGTTGATCGAGCGTCTCCTCGACGTGTGATTGTTCGACTTCCGACCCACAGGTCCAGCAGACAATCTCGTTGCTCGCTAGGATCTGGTCGGTGACTGCCTCAGACGATTCGTCGGTTACACCGAGGGTCTCGGCGATCTCGTCGTTCGACGCGTCGAGTTTCTCCTCGTTGAACTGGATGATCGTCTGGATCTCGTTTATCGTCGAGTTCGTCGCCTGGAGTTCCCCTCGGAGGTGGTCGATGCGGGAATCGATGTCGGTGATCTCGCCCATGGGAGCTTCCGGCATCTCAGCAAGCTCCGATTCGAGGCCGGATCGCCGCTCGGTCAGCGAATCGAGGCTCTGTCGCTTTCGCTCGAGTTCGGACCGGACCTCGTCCAGTTCGGATCGCCGGTCACGGAGATCCTCGAACTTCGCGTCAAGGCGGCTCTTCTCCTCGCGGGTCTCCTCGACGTCCGCGTTGAGTGATTCGATCTCCGCCTCCTTCTCGGCGAGTTGGTTCGCCTGTTTTTCGATCTCGGTCTCCAGTTCATTTCGACGCTGTTTCAGGTCGGGCAGTTCGCGTTCGATCGCGTCGATTTCCTCCAGTCGATCGTCGAGTCGACGCGTTTTCTCCGTGAGCGACTCGATCTTCGCCTGGATCTCGGCGGTATCGACCGGACGCATGATGAGTTCGTGCAGATCGTTGTTCCGGACGACCGCCCGTCGCGCCTCGTTCGATTCGAGCAAGAAGGCGAAGAGGGTAGCCAGTTCGGGGTCGTCGAGATACGGATCGCCACCGGTAACGACAGTGTTTCCGTTCCGTGTGAGTGTCCGCGTGTACGTCTCGTCGTCGATAGTC
Organism: Halobacteriales archaeon YIM A00010; assembly: GCA_025041175.1. Lineage (GTDB taxonomy): Archaea > Halobacteriota > Halobacteria > Halobacteriales > Haloarculaceae > Halocatena. Next base: position 695,207 of record JAKCFJ010000004.1, on the reverse strand, counting down.
AGTTCGACTGAACCATTGTCCGCGTCGCTCTTCAGCGAGATCTCGTCGCTGCCGAGTCCCGTCTTGATGGCCCACAGCAGTGACGTCCGGTTCGTCGCATTCCGTCCCTCGAGTACCGTCACCCCGGGACGGAACGCTGCCTCCGTGTCGTCGATGCCACCGATGTTCGACACAGAGATCCGCACATCCTTTCCTCTCTGATCTGCTTGGCTCATATATCCCTAGTGCAGGTAGTGACTTATAAAAATAGTCGATAACGTTTTTACGGACATATTTGTGTAAAGGAGTGCCGTGTTTATACAAGTGTGTTGGAAACCTAGTCCCGCTCGCAGGCGCATCCCCGGTCGTCGACGAGGTCCGCGATGGTGAGTCGGCTACCGCAGTCCTGGCAATACACGTGGACTTCACTGACGACATCGAACTCACCCAGCGTCACCAGTCCGACCCGTTCCAGGGACGAAACGTTGTTCTCTGCCATCGCAGTGAGCCTGTTCTTCATCTTCTGGACGCTCTCGTTCGATCGACGAAGGCGGTCTTCTGGGTCGATGTTTCGTTCGTACTCTACCTCGCGCGTTCCGGTGAGATAGTTGTAGACGGTCTGGTGAGAGACGAAATCGGCCGTGAGTGCGTCCACGTCGACGTCCGCTTCGGCGAGGCGCTCCTCGATCTCGATCATCTCACCGACGTCACCCTCGTCGTCGTTGATGACGCGGTACATCGTCTCGATCTCCGTCTGAAAGGTATCCATGCCAGCATCACGCAGCGCCTCGCGGAGAACGGTCTCGTTGAAGTAGTCCGCCAGTTCCCGCACGCTAAACTGATTTTCGTCCCGAGTCCATAGTTTCTCGAGTTCGACTGCCATTCCCTCTATACCGTATTTTGCCATCACACGGTCCATCTTCGTATCCCGACCCGAGGATGATTGAGCCTCGACGTTCTCGGTCATCTGGCTAGAATTTGTGGCACACACGGTTAGGGGTTTCTTCTGCGATTCCGACGGGAGCGAGAACCTCGTGCGATCTGTGTCGGGCCAAAGAAATCGCGGATTCCAAGGAGATTCGACATCGTTCGCCACGATTAATTCCGTGGAGCGAGAAACAACAGCACAACTGTTGATAAAACCCAGTGTAAATTATATCTATTTATTTGTTAATTTCGATTATTAGATATATTGTTGATATATTTGTTATTTATTATGTTCGCTTCACGGTTCACAAACCCAAACGGTGGCTAGAAGATGGATGAATGCCGGACCACGTTGCGGTTGACGAACTAGTGGTTCGGCTCAATGGTGAGCAGTATTGGTCGTACGTGGCTGGCGATCACGAAACGAACGAATTACTCTAGACAACGCTTGAGACGACGAGCAAGCGTTATTGTCTTCACAGTCCGTGAGTTGTGTAAGAACCACGTTCGCAAGACGCCCTGTATCTTGCGTGCCAGCCGGTATTGTCCGTACGCTGTGACCAGCGATCGAGATTTGCGTCGATCACCGAATTGGATCACGATCTCATCGACGGCAACGTGATTCGGGCTACGACTATCCTTGGGCTATCCGTCAGCTTTGTGAACCCAGCAGTTACAGCGTGCCGTACCCATTCAATATTAGACATATCTATAATAGAAATAATATTTAAAAGAAATAATTCGGCAGAATAGAGCTGAAATGAGAGTGAGATCAACAGCTGCAGTGTTGTTTCTCGTACTCCAAGGAACCCGCGAGACGGATCCGCATCCATTGCTCCGTATCGAACATATTCACGAGTGGTAGCGGAGAGTCAGTCGCCGAAGACTCCGGTCCGTTATGCTGCCGAGTGGACACGAAGTCCACAGACTCGAAGCGTCCCTTCGCGTCAAGAGCTGCTATCATTCTTTGCTGGTGGGATAGCTGTCCCCATTCTCTCAAAGATTAAATCGTTAGTCGACGAGCTTATAGTACCGAGATGAGGTACTTAAGATGAACGAGAAGGATACTGGACTCATAGAGAAGGACGATGTTTGGGCTCGCCATTCCAACCCAAAGAGCGGGTGGAGTAGACTGTTTGGGGGATTCGTGTTCGTCGCTACGGTGTATCACCGCAAGTGGTGGGACTCACGCTTTTGTTCTTCCTGATCAACCCACTGTTGTTTCGTGAACCGACCGAGGAACCTGATGATTGGATGTATAAGGTCGTGCGGGCAGAAGAACGGTGGACGAACGACGGAAACCGGCTTATTGGACTCGAGTATCCACAGATCCTGAACACGCTAAGTATCCCGGCTATGCTGTATGGCCTCTACGCTGCCTTCAAACAGAAGCCGGTTTCGACGGTGGTTTTCACCATTGGATCGATGGTACTCAATCAGTGGTGTATGAAAGAGATCATCGAACACTACGAAGAAGTGGATTCGCGGTAAGGAACGCTGACGAGTCGATCAGAGTAGAGTTCTTTAAAAACACACATCGGAACATTCGCCGAGGTTGTCCACCCCTGATCCGGAGGGTTTCCCTGTATACACCGCCCTACTTCGGAGGAGTTTCGTTAGGCTAAATTCTCGGGGGTTTATGTTCTATCGACCACACATATCAAATATGGATGAAATAGAACTGGTTGGAGATTACTACGAGTTGGGACAGCAATACGGGCAGATTCTCGACGATGTCGGGTTTGCTCCACAGCCCGCTTCGCCGGAGAAACGCCAGTTCGTCCGTGACTGCGAACCTGCGGTGGCGGAGCACACACCGTTTCTCCTCGATGAACTCCGCGGACTCGCAGACGCCGGTGACTGGAAACTCGAACGCATCGAAGCGACGGCGCTCGCGCTGGGATACGAGGCGGGATGTTCGGTGGTCGCCGTCTCGGGCGAACACACCGTTGACGGTACTCCCCGATTCGGCCGGAACTACGATTTCTACGAATCGTTCGGGGATTTTTCGGAGCTGTACCGGACACGACCAACCGACCACCTCGCAAGTGTCGGGTGTTCGGACCACTGGGTCGGTCGCCACGATGGGATCAATGAGGCGGGATTGGCGATCGGACATACGTTCGTTCCCTACGATGGAAACGAACCTGGCATCATGTTTGGGCTCGCGGCTCGTGCGGTCCTCGATACCTGTCGAACAGTCGATGACACAGTGGCGTTCCTCGAGCGCATACCCCACGCACGGAACACGAACTTTCTGGTCGCCGATGCAGCCGGTGCCATCGCATTGGTCGAAGCGAGTCCAGACGCAGTTGCGACGACACGACCGACTGATGGCTTTGGGGCTGCCACGAACCACTTCCAGTCCGACGCAATGCTCGAGTACGAACACACCGACGAGCGATCCGATAGCAGCGAGCGGCGACTCGAGAACCTGCACGAGTGGTTCCACACGCAGAGCAACGGATTTGATACGGCTGACCTCCACCGCGTCCTCACGGATTCCGAAAACGGGGTTTGTTCGTGTGCCGACGAGAACGAGGACGATCCGGTCGTCACGCTCTGGTCGTGGGCGGTGACGCCTGGCGAGACACCCGGTACGCTCGCAAAAGGATCACCGAACGACGTGCAATACGAGTCGATCGACCTCTGAATGATGGCTACAGCGCGTCGTACTTGCCGTAGATGATTGCTTTTTCGTGGAGTTGCTCGGACCGAGGGTGAGCGGTTCACCGACAGGGCGGGCTAGCGGATAGAAAAGCACCTATATCCGTATGAACGTCATTATGTAACGCGATGGGTGACTCAGATACGCAAGCCGATATCTCGGTCGTCGTCGTCGGTGCGGGACCAACCGGCATGACTGCCGCGCTCGCGTTGAGCGCTCGGGGTGACGATGTGACGATTCTAGAAGCGGATCCCGAAGACCGGGACCGTCCTGGAAGCCGGGCGATCTACGTTCACAAGGACACGCTTCGGACGCTCGAACAGTCCCATCCGGGGCTTGGTCAGCGGCTGGTCGACAATGGAACGATCTGGCCGGTCCGACGGACCCTCTGGCGCGGGAAGGAAGTGTTCGAACGGGCGTACTCCGATCCTGGCGGTGATAGCGATCTTCCACCGTTCACGAGCATTCCGCAGGTGTGGACCGAGAAGTACATGCTCGACGCCATCGAGGACAAGGGCATTCACGTCCACTGGGACGACCCCGTGAAGATCGTAGCATCCAGAGAGGATGGTGTTACCGTTCGGACCGAGAGCGGAAACATCTGGGAGGCCGAGTACGTCGTCGGTGCCGACGGAGCGGGATCGACGGTCCGCAAGGAGATCGGTGCGAGTTTCCACGGAACGGAGTCCGGGAACACCTTTATCATTGCAGACATCGAGGAGGACCCCGACAATCCGCGCACGAAAGAACGGGTGTTCCACTACGACCACCCGGATATCAACGGTCGGAACGTCCTTCTCGTGCCGTTCCAGGGCGGGTGGCGCGTCGATATCCAATGCAAGGAAAGCGACGATCCGGAACGGCTCGCCAGCAACGCGAAAATCAACGATATGGTCGCCAAGACGCTCGGAGGTCGTTATCGCGTCGACTGGGTGTCCCAGTACAAGTTCAAGCAGGTGATCGCCGACCGCATGATCGACGATCACTGCCGCGTCCTGCTCGCGGGCGAAGCGGGTCACTTGTTCGCCCCGTTCGGAGCCCGCGGCATGAACTCCGGTGTCACCGATGCGGACGCGGCGGCCTCCGCGATCACGGTGGCGTTACATTCCGAGGTCGACGCAACCGCGATCGGCGAGATCAAACACTACGGCCACCAGCGCCTGAAAGCCGCGGAGTACAACAAGAACGCCGCCAGTCAGGCGTTAGAGTATCTACAGGGAGACAGTCTTATTACCAAGGCCAAGAAGCTCGCTGCCGCGAAGGCTGCTACCGTTTACGAACCCGCTGGCGAGTGGCTCGATGACGCACCGTACGGTCCTCACGGCGGTCCACCGGTGACGGTCGGTCAGTACTGACGGCTCCCGGTTGCGTCGGGGGGCACCCCGATTCGAACTGAATGATTCTCCACCACCCGTGGAACACGCGATCGTTACGCCATCGAACGCCGAATCGGCCATCGATACGCTTCACACCGTCCTCACTGTACGACACGGTCGGCCCGTCGAATATCTATTAACGTAATATTCATCACCAACCAATTATTTGTGGGTATGTGGGTACCTCACACGTCCCACCATCAGGCATGAACTACTTGGAAGCATTCCAGCGGACAGTACGCGTACACGGCGACGACACGGCCATCCGCACCGACGATGGACGAGCATTCACATACGAGGAGTTCGATCGACGGAGCACGGAACTGGCGAACGCGGTTATCGATCGGGTCGGCGACGCTCCCCTGGCGATTCTCACACGCAACAGCCCTGCAGCGGCGAACGCGATGATCGCCGGTCACAAACGGGGTACACCAACGGTCCAGCTTCCGTTCCGCAGTAAGCCGGACGAACTGGCCGCGATGATTGAGACCGCCAGCGCGGGGGCACTGTTGTTCGACGACGCGAACGTCGACAGAGCCGTTGCGATCCTCGATACTGACGGTCTCGGGACCGAGATCGAGGTCGGTATTCACGCCGGCTCGAACGATGTCGATCACGAGACCGTCGTTTCGTACGACGTCGCACTAGCCGATGCGGCCACAGAGCTGCCAGCTGACCTCCCTGCCGACGGAAAGACGAACGTCTTCTACACGAGCGGGACGACGTCACAGCCAAAGGCTGTCGCGTTCGACGGCGAACAGATGTGGATCGGTGCCTACCAAGTCGTCATGGAACATGGTATCGATCAGACCGATCTCAGCGTCGTGACGACGCCATGGTACCATATGGTCACCTCGGACGCCTGGCTGTATCCGCACTGGCTCGCTGGCGCGACGACACTCATCCACAGTGAGTTCGATCCCGTGGAGGTGTTAGACCTCATCGAAGATCACGAGGCCAGCGGTCTCCTCGCGGTGCCAACACAGCTGTCCCTACTCAACGACGCCCAGGAAGAGGGCGGTTACGACACGGACTCGCTGGCGTACGTCCGAACGGGCGGTTCGGTCGTCTCGAAGGATCTCGTAGAACGCACGTCGAAGCTGCTTTCGGACCAAGTGTACAACACGTACGGATTGACCGAGGCCGGACCGGACCTGACGTTCGCTCATCCGACAGTGCAAGACGATCATCCCGGAACGGTCGGCAAGGAGGCGTTCTCGTGGGAACTTCGTGTCGTCGAGACCGCACCGATCGACGAAATCCCCGATCCGGAGGCAGTGGTCGAGCCGGGCGAACAGGGAGAGGTCATCGCCCGCGGTCCCGGCGTCCCGGACGGCTACATCGACAATCCCAAGGCTGAGGAGAGGACCTTTTTCGACGAGTGGCTCCGTACACGCGACGTCGCTCGTGTCGATGAGGACGGCTTTCTCTACATCACCGATCGCGTGGACAACATGTTCATCAGCGGTGGCGAGAACATCTATCCCGCGGAGATCGAGCACTCGCTCGACTCACACGAGGCCGTCATAGAGAGTCTCGTATTCGGCCAGTCCTGCGATGAGTGGGGACAGAAAGTGACCGCCATCGTCGTGGCTAACGACGATCTGACGATCGACGACTTCGACGAGTTCTGTCGGACCCACGGGTTGCTGGCGAACTACAAACGTCCCCGTGAGTACGCCATTCGTGAGGAGCCACTGCCCCGCACGGATACAGGGACGGTCAAGCGCCAGCAGGCCATCACAGAGCACTTCGACTGATCCTTCAATCCGTTCTCCTACTGCCCCGACATAGCGGTAAACGATTTGATGCTGGCACCATCACATGGGACCGATGATCGAGGAAATTATCACCGACGTGTACGACCCGACGATAGCACAACCGAACGATGGGCGGTACCGCGTGTTCCTCTTCGACGGCGAGACGCCGACGCTCGTGGATGCTGGCCTTCCAGACACCACAGATGTCATCGTCGACCGGCTAGATGAGCTCGGTATCGAACCGGAACGACTCATCGTCACCCACGGCGATCCCGACCATGCTGGCGGCCTCCCGGGTTTGGCCGACCGGTACGATTTGGAGACGTGGGTACCCGAAGGGATGGGGCCCGGTGACGAATCCGTCCCGGACAACCGGTACGGCGACAGGGACGTGATCGGTCGATTCACCGCCGTCCACACGCCGGGACACGTGCCGGAACACCACGCGCTGATCGATGAGGACGCCGGCGTTGCTGTGCTCGGCGATGCGGTGTTCGGTGCCGACGCGCGCGGACTCCCCGAGGGGCATTTCGTGTTACCGACGGGGTATTATTCCGAGAACGCTCTTGTGGCGGAGATTGTTGGTGAGTCATAGCGCAGTTTCGAGGATGGTTGTAAGCGCTTTTTCCCTGGTTTTCGGTAGACTCGGCGCCGAAGCTCAAAGGCACGGATGTACAGTGTGAGTTTGTCCTTGGAGACCTCTCGATGGGGCGAGAGCCACGGGCGCACCAGCGACCCGTGGCTCTCGCAGGTGTTGACGTGGACATCTCCATCAACGTATTCTCCGTTACCATGCACGACGTATTCACGCTCGAATGCGTCGTCTTCTTCGAGTGGTTTGTACTCCCGAAAGCCGTCGGTGTAGACGGTCAACGGCTCCTGCTGGCGGTCAGCCAGCAGGAGCCGAATCGTCGATTCATCAGCGGCTTTCGCCGGCATCACGTAGCGGTCGCCGCTACCGCGATCTACCAGAATGAACACGGGTGGCTTATCCTTGTGATATGTTCCGCGTCCGCGTGTGGAGAGGCCACGCGAGCGCGACGGCCCGTCGTGCTCGCGGCCTTTGAGTCCTGCCTTTACGTAGAGTTCGTCAATCTCGACCGGACCATCAAGCTGTGGTCGAGGCGCGTCCAGCGCTCGCAGAAAGCGCTGGACGCGCCGGTAGACCGTCTTGTAAGAGACGTCGATTTCAACGTCTAGTTGCCGGAAGCTGGTGTTGAAGCGGATGTAGGTGTAGACGGCGAGAAACCATTTTCTGAGTGCCACTGCTGAGTGTTCGAAGACAGTGCCAGTCTGATCGTTGAACGTGCGGTCACAATTCTTACAGCGATACCGCTGAAACACGCGATAGCTGCCGTACCGAATCACGGATTCGGACGGCAGCGTTGGCAATAGACGCCATCATGCCAGCGAACCTGTGCTAGCAGGTTCGCGGCCCGACGCTCCGATGCAAACGTCTTGATTGGGAATATCGTTCGTCGGATGACGCGAATGCGTCACCCTTGCCCGCTACGACTTTCAGCTACTGCTGAGAACTCACCAACAATCCTCTACCCAAGATCGATCCGGAAATATCGAACGTCTTCTCGAGTGAAAAGTCGGGGGAGAACCGTTTGTACTGTGACTATTGACAGATACACGTAACCTAGTTTATGATGGATCCGTATCTGCATGGTTTCTGGTGTAGGTCGGTCGATGGTACGGCTGAGTATCGGTACATCATTCCCTTCAGCAGTCTCCTTCATGCTGAGGTTGACACCTATTCGGTGTAATGGACACTGTTCTACGAGGTTGTTATCCCGAATCCAACCCATCCGTATATATCGAACACGAGTTTCGTCGTTCTATCTGTACCGTGAACGTCCGCCAACCGTTTTCCTTCCGTATAGAGCGCCTGTACAATACAACTATCCCGGTTCCATCGGGTGTTTCCTCCCGAGGGTTGACAGGCGTACGAGTGTAATAGAAATGTGGAACGATCACAGGAACGAATCCGAAAAGCTTCCTCGAACTCCATCCGCTTGCGAAATTCCCGCCGCCACCTCGCACACAACCGAGACCGTTCGAGAGTTCGTTAACACCGATACCGTCGAAGCCGAGTTCACCAAGTATTCAAACTAGTTACGATACTCATCGTAATACTGAGATCGCTTTTCCAGATCACATCGATCATGTCAATGCCGCTTTTGTTTCCGTGATACCGTCTATGTCCTGATACGGAATCAGATGGAACACAAATGTTCCATAAAATCGTGGTGAAACCATACCACCTAGTATTATTTATAAATTATATATGTCCCGATATAATCTTTGGGTTTGTCGATCATGCCGACGAATCGAACTGTAAGTCCGAACGAACGGAGTATCGGCGGAAGAGCTATGAAATCGAGAGGTAGTTAATTACTATCATGGGCAAAACCACAGCAGGCGACATAGAGCGAAAGAACATCGTTCTCGAGTATTTCAAACGGCTCGACCGAGGGAATGACTTCGTGGCGCTTTTCGCCGATGATGCGCGCGTATTCTATCCCAAATGGGGCGTTGCGACCGGTCACGACGAGATCGAAACGATGTTCGGCGATGTTGGGTCGCTCGTTACATCGATGTCCCACGACTACGAGACCTTCAACTACGTCATCGACCAAGACACGATCATCGTCGAGGGAACGAGTACCGGAGAAACCGCCGACGGAATCGAATGGCGACCCGATGGCACGCCGGGCGGTGGCCGCTGGTGTGACGTATTCGAAGTCAGGAATGGACGGATTCAACGGCTCTTCATCTACCTCGATCCGGACTACAGCGGGACGGATACAGAACAGTATCCCTGGATCTGAAACGCGTGAGATTCCGTTTCAAGCGGTGCGATGGTGTATCCTAGCTATCGGGAGGCAGATCCGGGTAGTAGAGGCATGTTGTCCCCCAGTGATCCGAAAACATTCGGTCGAAGTGTTCGACTCACGTGTCGAGAATGAATTCTCGCAGTTCGCTGTTGAAACGGACTGGCTTTTCCCAAAACGGTGAATGTCCTGTGTTCGGGTAGAAGGACGTTTCGACGTCCTCGATGAGTTCTGCGTGGGTCCTCGTAGCTTCCAGGTTCACGACCGCATCCTCTTCGCCGTGCGTCAGGAGGACGGGGACGTCCAGTTCGGACAGTTCCGTGTCGTGGGTTACGGTTCGATCGCGTAACCCATTGCGGACGTATGGAGGGACGACGACGTTGTACCCCAGTATATAGTAGAAATCTTCCGCGGGGAGGTCTTCATGAACGCACCGCCGAACGAAGTTCCGCATCGTATCCACGCTCTCTTCGGCGTCTTCAGAAACGAAACCGGAAACGAGATCGATGTAGCCAGGGTCGAGAACGGCAGTGGCGGCGTCCGTGCCGATCGCCGAAACGGCACCGACGAGATTGATAGCCGACACGTTATCGGTTCCATACCGTTCGATGTAATCGAGAACGATTAAGCCAGCGTAGGACCAGCCCACGAGTACCACGTCGTTGAGGTCAAGTGCAGTGAGCACCGACCGAACGTCTTCGGCCCACAGTCGAGAGGTCCCGTAAGCATCGTGGGGCTTCTCCGACCGTCCGTGGCCGCGGTTGTCCACCGCAACCAACCGCATGTCGTTACGGAGATCGGAATGTAGCTGCTTTCGCCAGGCCAGACGACTCTGAGAGTAGCCGTGGATGAATAGTACCGGCCTACCAGTTCCAACCTCGTCGACGTGGAGCATCACGCTGTCACCACCACGGACCGTATGTGATTCCATGGATGCCAGTACCATGGTATGGAGCATATTTATGTTTGTGTCCGATCCATCACTCTGGCGTTCGGAGACGACATGGGAGTTCCAGATCGTCCTATCCAGAATCGTATGTTACAATGTCTATGAGAAGTTGTGTTTCCCCAATCGGATCCGGTCACGGCCGTTCGGCACGCGAATATCGAGGCTTCCGTGGAAAACGAATGCCTGAGTGGATCTGTTATCCCCAATCACCCACACTGTCAATAATTTACATGATATGGAAACATCATTTACAGTGGTTGTGAATATTCAATGTGTTGACTATGCTAATTATCGATGGGATCCACCATGATTGGTAGTACTGGTACGATCGGTATAACCAGGATTACCACTCGAACGATATTTCTGTTACACCAGTATTATGTGACATTCATCTATTATTTATGGACGGCTACGACTGCTTCACGAACGTCCTCGGACCCCACGTATTCACCACATAATTCATCCTCCATTATTCACCAGGATTTAGGGTGTTTTTGAGACAGTCATCGGTGCCTCTGTTTGACACGCAGAGTGATGCATTCACAACCGCAGGGATAGCACTCATTCAAGCTAACCCCGTTATGTAGAGTTGTTATTCAGTTTGTAGGACGTAAATATACGCATCAACACTGCTTCCATCTTCGAGTGTTGTCTGTGTGACTACCCGTTCATAGTCTTCATCTTCGAACTCATCAACATCGTCCCAATTATTTGGGAGATCCTCGGATATGAAAATATGTCCTTCAATTTCTTCGCCCTCTTCATCCAGAACGATACCCGGATAGCCAATATCGGCTCCCCAACCCTCTGATCGTAGGTTTTCCCTCACAGTAGCCTTCTTCCACGTGCCGTCGATCGACTCAAATACATGGTCATTGGGACGACCAGGAGGGTAGTGTTCAGATTAGCTGATTCAATGCAAAGGCGAATGATCTGAGCCACTCGTTTGCAGTTTCTGCTTTGGCATTGCTGAAACAGTTTGAGAACGAAGAGGTACGTCGTTTTATTTCACGAAATATACGTTCGACGCTGTTCCGATTTCCGTGGCATTCATATCTGACATCGAAGCCGTGTCGACGACACGCGTGTTGTAATGAATGCGAGCCATCAACGAGAAACACAGCCTCCGCAACATCATGCTTCTCGGCGAGTGCAGTGAGAAACGATTGAGCGAGAACCGTGTTTGTCGTCGGTTCAAGCATTGTGTGAAGCAATTCGTTTGTTTCGGGATCAACAGCTGCGTACAGCCAATACTGCTCGTCGTTCAGTCGGATCACGGTCTCGTCAACCGCAACGTGATCCGGGCTTCGTCCAGTCTCGGGCTGTAGGTCGGCCTTGTGAACCCAATTGTGAACGGTCGAACGAGCCCGTTCAACACCGAATATCTCAAGACTAGAAACTGTATTTGAAAGAGATAATCCAGCAAGATGGAGCTGAATACCGAGCTTCATCAACAGTCGCGGTGTTGCTTCTCGCTCCATAAAATCCAAGTCGATGTCGTCCAAACATCCATTGAGGCGGGCGTTTTCGGGCATATGACACTCAGAAAACGAACCGCCTCATACTTCATCCGTATCTGAACACCGCCGGATCGTGAGACACTAGAACTTTGTACCCCACAGCGGTATCCGCTGTGTCATGGGCCAGACTACAACTTCCGTGGTCGGATCGCCTCGGAGCGTGACCGACCGATGACGGTCTCGGAGCCGCACGTGTTCCTCGAACGCTACGACGAACCGTTCCTTGACGACCTCCGGTCGTTGCTCGCCCAGCCGTCGATCAGCGCGACCGGGGAGGGGATCGACGACTGCGCGGCGATGGTCAGGGGGTCGTGTCTCGAGTACCGGTTCGACGAGGCGGAGATCGTCGAGACCCGGGGCGGCCGGCCGTCGTCGCCCACGTGACCTCCGATGGCGAAGCGGACGACGGCGGACTGACGGTGCTGCTCTACGGTCACTACGACGTTCAGCCGGCGAAGGCCGCAGAGTGGCGTTCGCCGCCGTTCGAACCGACCGTCCGCGAAGGACCCGCGGCGAGCCGCGCCTGTACGCGCGCGGTGCCGTTGACAACAAGGGACAGTGGTTCGCTCACCTGTGTGCAGTTCGTGCGCTACGCGAGACGACCGGACTTCCGACCGACGTGACGCTGCTCATCGAGGGCGAGGAGGAGAGCGGTAGCGAATACCTCGAGTGGCTCGTCCGCGAACGGCGCGAGGAACTCGACACGGACCTCGCGTTCGTGGCGGACGGGCCGATCGACCCCTCGGGCCGACCGCACGTGCTGCTTGGCTCGCGGGGGTTGCTCTACGTCGACATCGAGGCGACCGGGGCGAATCGCGACCTCCACTCGGGGAACTTCGGCGGACCGGTCCCCAACCCTGCAAGCGCGATCGTCGAACTGCTCGCGTCGCTCCGGGACGAGGACGGACGAATCGCGCTTGAGGGTTTCACGACGACGTGCGTCCACTGACCGATCGCGACCGTGAGGTGCTGAAGGCGATCCCGCTGGACGAGGAGGTGGTGAAAGCCGACCTCGGACTCTCCGCGTCGCTACGGATCCCGGCGAAGGATACATCGAACGGTTGCTCTGCCGCCCCAACCTGAACGTCGCCGGACTGACCGCCGGCTACGACGGCGAGGGCATGAAGACCGTGTTACCGTCGCGCGCTCAAGCGAAGATCGACGTCCGCCTGGTGGCCGATCAGGATCCCGACAAGGTCTTCGAGTTGCTCTCACGTCACGTCGAGGGGCGAGCGCCCGCAGGTGTCGAAGTGGATCTCGCTCGCGGCGCGGCGATGGCCCCCCAGCGTATGCCGGCGGACGACCCCGTCGTCGAGCCAGTGGTGCGAGCCGTCCGCGAGGGGTGGAACGAAAACCCCATTCTCAAGCCCTCCCTCGGGGGTTCCGTGCCGGCGTACGTCTTCGCGGACACCCTCGACATCCCGTGTCTGGTCGTCCCGTACGCTAACGCCGACGAGAACAACCACGCTCCCAACGAAAACATCGCCCTATCGTGTTTCCGGGCGGGTGCCCGAACGACAGTCGTCTGCGCAAACAACCTACGATACTCGCGAACTACGTCCCTGTTGCGAACTCATCTCGCGGATCAAGGCGAATTACTTGACATTATATAAATATTATTTTATTAATATCGCTGATTGCTCGTTAGTCGGTGATCGACATCTGCTGCCGGTGAACGAGAGGACACGTGAGTATACTGCACCTGCGAGACGTCCGGATCGTCCACAAAAGATAATAGTACGGGAACTAATGTGAGGGATGATGTCGTACAAGATATTGGCTGCTTGCGGAAGTGCATCGGCAACGTCTTCCACCGCGAAGACTAAGCTCGAAGAGAATATGCCCGACTACGGGTTCACGAAGCACGACCTCAATATCTCGACCGCTCGGATCACCGAGCTTCCAAGCCAGATCGACAACACGGACGCCGTTGTCATCATGTCGGGTAACGCTCCGAACCTCGACAGCGACGTCCCGATCATTGACGGTGTGAACCTGATGACGGGATTCGGCGAGGAGGAAGTCTACGAAGAACTGGCCAGTGAGTTAGAGTAGTCCCAAGTACGATGGGACGCAAAGTCCGTTGTCACGTTGCTGTCGACGACGCTGAGTCGTTCCTGGCCGATGTCAAGAGCAACTTCACTGACAACGGGTACGACCTTGATCGCGCGAGTGGCGATTCAGTACTGGTGTTTACCATCGGCAGCCCTGCCTGGACCGCTGTAGGCACTCATAGTTGGCAAAAGACGAGCCGGACAGTCATCGTCTCGATCGACAGAGACGAAGGATCCCCAGGTAACGTCGAATTCCTCTACGATGTCTCCTGGCTCTCGATCCACTATCGTCCAGAGAGAAAGGTCCTCACGGAACTCAAAGAGTTCCTCGATGCGATAGGACGCGCCGATGTCGAAATCGACCACGAGTACGAGTCGGTGGTCTAAACGTCTTCCCGGCGGTTCAGAGGCAGGCGTCGCTGATCTTTTCGACGATGGCGTCGCCATCTCCGGACTGAACGTGCTCGTAGAACGACTTCTCCTGGAAGAGCGGCACGAGGTTCGAGAGAAACTCCGAGTACCCATCAGTATCGGTGACGACGAGTAGCAGTACGAGCTCGGCATCAACGGTTTCCTCCGGCGCTTCCATGTTGTCGAACGGGACTGACGACTCTGGAACACCGACGACGAGGGCTTGTTCTGTAGCGAGATCTGCGTCCGCGTGCGGAATCGCGACGCTGTAGTCTAGTAGTGGGATATAAATTCCCGTCGGGAACTTGCTTTCGCGATCGAGGAGCGCCTCCCCGTAGGCGTCGGTCACGTAGTCGTTTAACTCAGCGACGGACGTTAGCGACTTGAGCGCGTCGGTCGAGGACTCGGCGTCGAAGTGGACGACTTCCGTCTGCATACTCAGGCCTCCGTCTCGAGATCGAAGTCAGTGCGGACAAGTTCGACGAGCGCGTCAACAGCGGCCTCGTCGTCGTCGCCGTCGGCGCGGATCGTGATCTCGTCGCCCTTGTCGGCGTTGAGCGAAAGAACCGCGACGCTGCTTTTGGCATTCGCGCTCTTGCCGTCCTTCAGAATCTCGATCGACGCATCGTAGGACGACGCGGTCTGAACGAGCACTGACGCGGGTCGCGCGTGCAATCCCTTCTCGTGGAACAAAGTGACAGACTCTTGCATGGCTATTAGCGGCAATGGTTGGTTGTGTCTCCCCCATAATATATGCACCGCAGCACCGAGGGATCTCGGTGATCAAGAATTCTTATATAGTAGGGAACTGAACTGGAAAAATAGCATGGCGGAACAGTTAGCACTCGGTGAAGAGCGTACTGCAGTTGCAAAGTTCGGGAGAGAACTGGTAGAGAAGGATCTGACGAGCGGCGTCGGAGGGAACCTCAGTCAACGGGACGACGAGCGGGTCGCGATCAGCCCGTCCGGGATTCCTTACGATCGTATCGACGCAGAAGACGTCCCTGTCGTCACGGTCGACGGTGAGCACGTGGAAGGCGATCTCAGACCTTCCAGCGAGACGCCGATGCACACGATGATCTACCGCAAGCGGCCGGACGTCGGCGCCGTCGTTCACACTCACTCGCCATACGCCACGACGTTCGCCTCGCTGGGCCAGGAAATCCCGGCGTCGCATTACCTCGTCGAGTTCGCGGGCGGCACGGAAATTCCGGTCGCGGACTTCGACCTGCCTGGGTCCGAGGAACTCGGACAGCACGCAGTCGACGCCCTCGGCGACGACTACAACGGCTGCCTCCTGCAGAACCACGGCGTGATCGCCGTCGGCGACACCGTCTCACGAGCGGTCGAGACGGCCCAGATGATCGAGTTCACCGCGAGGATCCACTACCAGGCGTCCAATATCGGCGAGCCAATCATCCTCGAGGACGAGAAAATCGAAGCGCTCCTCGACGGCCTCGAGGAGTACCGCAGTCTGAAGTGAGTGTTCGGTAAGTTCCTAGAGCGTCATTTTTGCGACGGTCACCACTCGTCGAGCAGCGCCGCGACCTCCTCGGGCGTCGACGCCGCGAGCGCGTCCATCGCGAGCGCCCGGACGGCATCCTCGTGGAGCCCGTCGACGACGGACTTCACTTCCGGCACCGTGACGGCGCTCATGCTGAGTTCGTCGAGGCCGAGGCCGACCAGCAGCGGCGTCAAGTCGGGATCGCCGGCCATCTCGCCACACATCCCGACCCAGCAGTCGGCCTCGTGAGCGGCATCGACGGCCCGCGAGATCGCGCGCAAGACGGCGGGGGAGAGGGGATTATGGAGCGACTCGACGCGCTCGTCCTTGAGGTTGTCCGCCACGGCCTCAACGGTCGAGAGCACTTCGTCTAGTTCGTTCACGCTAGCGATCAGAGGGAACATCACTGAGAGCGCATCGCCGTGCTCCGTCGCGGCGGCTCGAAGTAGAGCCCGAACCTGCGGCTTGAACAGTTCCGGCCGCTCCCCGGGCGCTAAGCGGATGCCACGGAGACCGAGGAACGGGTTGCTCCCCGCCTCGACGTCGAGATAGGGGATAGACTTGTCGCCGCCAACGTCAAGCGTCCTGACGACGACTCGTCTGCCTTCGAACGCCAAGAGTGCCCGTTCGAACGCTTCGAACTGCTCGGCTTCGCTCGGGGGCGAGTCACGTTCGAGGAAGAAAAACTCGGTGCGGAACAGCCCGACACCGTCGGCGCCCCGGTCGGCCGCGCTCTCAATAGCCTGCGTCGAGCCGACGTTCGCTGCGACCTCGATGCCTCGACCGGCGGTGGTCGACACCGATTCGTGGCGGACGTCCGCGAGATCGTTCGTGCACGCGGCCTCTACGTCGTCGTCGGGTGATCGAACGACTTCGCCGTCATTACCGTCGACCAGGAGCCGTTTGCCATCCTCGATTTCGTCGACGGCGTCGCCAACGCCGACGACCGCCGGGATCCCGAGCGACCGTGCGACGATCGCGGCGTGCGACGTCCGCCCACCCTCGGCGGTGACGAAGCCCGCGACGTCGTCGGGATCGAGCGCGACGGTCTCACTGGGCGTGAGACGGTCAGCAACGACGACAGCCCCTGTCGGGACATCGTTGAGGCCGTTCCCCTCGGCGCCGACCAGCTCGCGTAAGAGCCGATCCCTGACGTCCCGCAGGTCGTCGGTTCGTTCGGCCATACGGCCGCCCGCGGCCGCTAGCTGTTCGATCGACTCCTCAAACGCGGACACGACGGCGTGTTCGGCGAGCATCTCGGACTCGATGGCCTTGTGCGCCGCCTCAGAGATGGTCGGGTCATCAAGAAACTGCTTGTGCGCCCGGAAGATGTCGGCCTCCGACTCGCCGACTCGTTCGCGGGAGCGCTCTCGCTCGGCGTCAAGGTCCTCGCGAACGTTCGTACGCGCCGACTGGAACCGCTCGATCTCCGCCGCGGGGGAGACATCGTCCGGATCGGCTCTATCCGGGAGTTTGACACCGTCATCGTAGCGCCACGCCATTCCAACGCCCTTCAGCGGCGTCACGCCGGTGCCAGCGAGACGCTGCCCGGAATCCGCCGTGGTCATGGTTCGTCTCCGGAGACGTAGCAGTCAGTCGTCGATTTCTGGTTAGAGATGAGTCTAGTCATCTGCAGGCGAAGCTCTCGTAATCGTTGATAATAAATGGGCAGATTCGCCACGAACGCCGGCCCCAACGGGGGAATCGATCGCTCAGTCATCGGTCGGTGTCGCGCCGGTGTCTGGTGTCTCGACGGTATCGGAGACCTGTTGGTCAAGGACATCCTCGGGCATGTCTCGCGTCCAGAGGTAACAGAGGGCCGCCGCAACGGCCGTGCCGACGCCGACGGCGACTACCTCAACGCCAACACTACCGGGCAGCGCGAGCGGCGAGGTGGCGCCCATAATCCACCACTGTCCGCCCCTTGAGATCGCGGTGACGAGTTCGGCGCTGGCTTCCACATCCGCGAGGCTGCCGCTGATCTCGCCCATCTTGGTGATGTAGGGCGCGAGGAACGAGGCGACGTACGTGATAATCGTCAGTATGATGGCGCCGTTGATGACCGTCCTAACGATGTTACCGTTGCTGATCGCAGCGGCCCACATACACGTGAAGATCGCAATCGTGGTGAGATCGGCGAGCGGCATGACGTTGACCCCCGGGAAGAACGCGAGCATCACGGCGTACGGGGCGAGGATGAGACCGGACACGACCGCGGGCGTGTCAGAGAGCCCGATCGGGCCTGCGTCGATACCGATGTAGATCTCGTCAGCGTTGAACCACTCGCTGTTCTCGAAGTAGTCGGAGGCTTGGTCGGCAATGGGCTGGAGCCCTTCGATGAGGAGCCCAACCATCCGCGGCAGCAGCGTCAAGAGCGCGGAGACTAGGAACGCGGTTCGCAAGATGACCATCGGCGGCTCCATCGAGATGACGCCGATGAACAGGCCGACCATGAAGCCGATTACGATCGGTTCGCCGAAGACACCGAACCGCTCTTCCAGCGACTCGGGGCTGACGTCGGCCGTGCCGATGACGGGAGTCTGACGCAGCACCTTGTCGATGGCGAACGCGAACGGCGCCTGGGCGACGCTCTCAGTGTGCGGGAGGCTAGTCCCAGGGACGCCGAAGTACTCCTGGCCGAGTTCGGCCGTCCAGTCCGCGAGTAGGAGCGTGATCACCTCAGCGACGACGCCGGCCGCCAGCGCGAGTGGCCAGCTACCGGTGATAACATAGACGATGCCGGCGTTGAACGCCCAATGCCAGAAGTTCCAGACGTCGGCGTCGAACGTCTTCGTCAGACCCGTAAAGAGCATTACTGCGTTGACGGCGAAGCCGATCGGGATCATCAGAACGGTCACACCGAGTGCCCACGAGAATCCGGCGACCGGAGCCCAACCGATGTCGACGCCTTCGAGATTCAGGCCGTACGTCTCGGAGAGCGCCGTGACCGTATCGCCGATCGGACCCAGCGTGTACCCGAGCACGGCGAAGATTCCGACGAACCCGACGCCGACCAGTAGCGCGAGTCGGAAGGACTTGCGGGCTTGCAGTCCGAAGATGATCCCGAACGCGAAGATGATCACCGGCATTAACAGCGTCGGCCCCATCGCCGAGATCGCTTCTTGCAGCAACTGCGCAGCCTCTACTAAACCGTCTGTCTGCAGTGGTATGGGCTGGTCTATCATGAAGCTTCCAATCTTGAAATCTGTACGCCGGTACTTAAATATTCCCCACCAATTTTGATTTTGTACTGTCGGACACGTTCGTCTAACGATACGAAAGGAGAATGCGACATCGCAGGGGTCACACCGGCGGTGATGTCTGGAGAACGGAGAGTGGTGCGCGTACAGCGTCGCTATCGCGGTCCGCCGGCGCCGCGTCGCTACTCGAAGTGCGCTTGGGCGACCGCGACCAACTCGTCGTGAGCCCAGCCGTTGGACGCGACGAGACCGGGGCTACCCGGCGTCCACTCGTCCCCCTGCACGTCGGTGACCGTCCCGCCCGCGCTGCGCACCTGATGGACGCCCGCGATGGTGTCCCAGTCGTTCGGAGCAGGATCGAGACCGACGGCAGCGTCGAGCGCACCGCTTGCGACGGCCGAGAGCGTCAACTGTGCCGTGCCCAACACTCTGAGTTCGCCGAACCGCTTGATGATCTCACTGGTCGTTGCCCGCTCGGCGCGGCGGTCCTCGGTCTTCTCCCGGAGCGTCGATGCGACGCGAAACGTCTCGGTGTCTCGCTTGTCACTGACCGATACCGTCTGTCCATTATGCGTCAGTTCGTCCGCCGTCGACGCGTACTCCTCCCCGAGTGCCGGAGCGACGTTGGCAGTTGTGACCGTCTCCCCGTCCTCCACAAAGGCGACGCTCGTCGTCCACTCGTTCATCCCGTGGGCGTAGTTATGGGTGCCGTCGATCGGGTCGATGACCCAGGCGCACCCGTTCTCGGGAATCGTCTTCCGCTCATCTTCTTCCTCTCCGACGATCTCATCGTCGGAGAACCTGTCCTCAATCGCCGAGACGATCCGCTGTTGGGTCGCCAGATCGACGTCGGTGACCAAATCGGTCTTACCTGACTTCTCTTCGACGCCGAAGTCCGTTCTGAACCGGTCGAATGCATACTCAGCGCCCTCGCGGGCGAGGTCTGCGACAGTAGCTTCTCGGGTCGCCATACGTCGGCAGACGAACTGCTATGACTAATAATCCACGGGCTCGTACGGATCGAAGCACGAGGCGGGGAGGGCGGCGTCAACAGGAACCCGTTCGAAACATTAGTATCAGTCCGGAGCGACCGACTGGCTCACAGTGGGTCGTCGACGTCCGCGGCGATGTCTTGGTCGGTAGCTTCCTGAACGAGTGAGTGGATTTCCTCGAATACGATTGCGGTGAAGACTGCCCCAGGGTCAGGATGACCGATGGAACGCGACTCAACATACGACGCGCGGCCCTTCTTTGCCTCAAGCGTACTTGTGAACTTCGCACCGCGCCGGGCCGCCGCGAGCGCAGCGCCGGTCGTCTCGGCCGGAGATCGCTCGTCGTGTTCGACGGACTTCGACAGGAGGTTGACAGCGGGCACGATCGCATCGAACATCGTCTTTGCGCCGATAGAAACGTCGCCTTTCTCCTCAACGTGATCCACATACGCCCACGCGAACGCGACGAACGACTCGGCGTCCGTACCGCCTTTGATCTCGGCGCTCGCAGTCATCAGGCCGCCGCCGAAGAGGATTCCAGACGAGCCAGCCATCTCGGACATCAACACTCTCCCCACCGTCTCGACGATTTCCGCCGCGAACGTGCTCTCGACATCCATCCCGTCGAGTTCCTCCAGAACAGCGGTCAGTCCGCGATCCAGGTTCACACCGAAGTCGGCGTCACCGATCTTCGAGTCCAGTTCGGTCAGATATTCCTTCTCGTCGTCGACCCGGCGGGCGATTCGCTCGACGAGTTTGACGATCAGCGCTTCGGACGAAAGATCCTGCTGTACAGACGTATCAGAGCCGGTCATTCTCGAATAGTGAGCGTGGGAGTGGCTGCGGGGTAATCGAGCAGTTCCTTCAGTTCCTCGTCCAGTTCGAGCAGCGTGATCGAGCAACCACTCATGTCCAACGAGGTGCAGTACTCGCCGACAAGAGAGCGATAGACATCGACGTCGGCGTCCGAGAGTATGTCGTCGAGCTTTCGGTTGACGACGTAAAGTTCGCCGAGCGGCGTGTTACCGAGACCGTTGACGATGACGGCGACCTCGTCGCCGGCGCTCAGCTCGAGATCCTCCACGACGGGTGCCGCCAGCTGCTCCGTCACCTCGTCTGCGCTATCGAGTTGGGTACGCTCGATTCCGGGCTCGCCGTGAATACCGATACCGAGCTCGATCTCTTCGTCACCCAGTTGGAACGTGGAACTTCCCTTCTCGGGAGGCGTACACGAGGTCAGAGCGACGCCCATCGACGCCACGTTCTCGATCACTCTCTCTGCGACCTTCCGAACCTCCGAGAGCGATGCACCTTGGGCTGCCTTCGCACCCGCGATCTTGTGGACGAGGATCGTTCCGGCGACACCGCGGCGCCCAGTCTTGTCCGTCTCCTCCGAAACGGCGACGTCGTCGTCGACAATGACCGTCTCCACGTCGGCGTCCCCAACCAGGTCGATCGCTGTCTCGAAGTTCATGATGTCGCCCTCGTAGTTCTTGATGACAGCGAGGACGCCGCTGCCATTGTCGACTTCATCGATGAGATCGGCGAACTCCGTCGCTGGTGGTGACGTGAAGATCGCGCCCGCGGCGGCGCCGTCAAGCATTCCCGAACCCACGTACCCGGCGTGCATCGGCTCATGGCCGCTGCCCCCACCTGTCACAACACTTACCTTCCCTTCGACGGGAGCGTCGGAGCGAACGACGAGGTCGGTGTCGTCCGGGCGACGTACACGGCCGTCGTGTGCAGCTACGAATCCATTGAGCATCTCATCGACTACGGCTGCTGGATCATTGACAAAACGTTTTATGCAGACACATCGAGAGTGGATTACCATCGATAAATAATTGCTGGTATTCGTATGTCTTGCGCCGGAAATTCCAGGAAGCAGCCGGATGGGTGCAATCTGTCGTGATAGGTCGGCGACCGGGAACGAACCAGCTACCTACCGCACCTAACCAAGTTTCCGTGCAAACGCTCGAGATGGGGAATCGATTATTCGAATGATAGCTCGAGGGTAACGGGACCACACTGACAAGCTCTCAGGGACCCGCTTACTACGTTCCTATACGATTATATACATAATTATTTTTCGCTATAGATAGAGATGGTTGTAGATACGCTTTCTACTCCGGGATCTCGTCTCCACACGTATCCAGTCGCTCTCGACCACCGTTGACAGTACGTTTCCGATCAAAATCGCGTAACGTAGTGTCTTTGCGTGTATTAGAACGGATCTCGACTAGGGCTTCGGGTTCGATTCGTGGATGATCACCATCAGCTTCGGTGACGCCAGTTCTGCGAGACGTTAACGATCGGTCGGCGGCCATTAGTCGAGACGATGCTCAACGATGTCGATTATCTGATCAGGATCTAGTCGGAGTTCGTGGACGCCGTAGTTTCCTTCCCCCCTTCCTCCCTTGACCGTGGATCGGTCCGTGAGGCCGAGATACTCGTGTTCCCGGAGTAGGTCCCGCACGCGGCGCTTCGAAAGCGAATCGACACCGCGCCGCTCGCAGACGACTTCGTACTGGCAATAGATTTCGGATGTCCGAGGGTTGGAATCGTTCAATCCCGTCACCGTCGCGAGACTCGACAAAAGGAGAATCGAGTGAAGTGAGAGTCCACGCAGATAATCGCTGGTCTGTGCACCATCGACATGGAGCGTCGCGTGTTCGACGTGGGATGGTTCGGCCCGTTCAGCGCCATCGGCAGCGACTACCATACCAGTGACGCGGAGGAGATCGATCCCCCGCCGCGCGTTCGGTCGATCCGCGGATGCGCGGTCGACGACCTCATCAAGCACATCATCTCCCACGACGCCGGGAGTGAATGCATCGAGACGTGCTCGGAGTATCTCGTGGAGTATGTCACAACTGTACGGGTCGTACGTGAACTTCCGGTCCCACTGATCGGTATCGATCGTCGGCGCACCGTTGCGGACATCCCTAGCGATGCCGAGAAGACCGACCAGACATTCATCCACGCCGCGCAGCGTCCGCAGCAGGCCAGAGAGTTCCTCGTCCCGTGGCACGTGGACATCGTTGAGTATCACAATGATCACATCAAAGTTGTCGCTCAGATACTCTCGAAGACGGGCGCGGTACTCGTCTTTGCTCAGTCCCCGTTCGGGAATCGATAGATCGTTCTCTGGCTGGCGGACGCTGTGTCCGATGACACGCAGCAAATGCGACTCGGTCCTCGTCCGTCGACAGTCGATGTCAACCCAGATCGCTGACATCCCTTTATCCAACAAGCTACCGACCTCACGCTGAGCGATATACGAGGCACAAAGCGACTTTCCGGTTCCAGGCGGACCGCGTAGGAGGATATTGTCTGACGGTTGGTCGAAGAGCAGGGGGCTGATTGCATAGTCGAGGAGGGCGAGTTGATTTTCCTGTCCGACGATGCGCTCCGTTGAGGGGATAAATTCGGTACTCAATAGCGACACGTTCTCGAAAACGGCTTCCATATCTCCGACGCCGATCGTCCCGGGTTTCATTGTCACTCCGTTTGCGCTGGAGGTGGATATACTTTACAACTGAATAGCGACTGGGATTGGCCGTTGGAGATGAGATGCGACTACAGGACCTGGTTCGGCTTGAAGTCATCATTTCGGGGTTACAGTTCGGAGTCAATGTCACTCTCAGAATCGAACGGGAGCGATTTCAGATCGCCGGTGTCCACATCGCTCCGACGCTCAGATTCGTCGGAAACAGGTTTCGAAAGCTGCAGTGTGGAGGGTTCTATCGTGTTTCGGCTACTGGTGATCCGGAGATCACAGAGGTCCGGTTCACGATTCAATATCTCATCGGCGAGCACACCCTCGATCATCCTGCTGTCCAATTTGGCTGTGTAGTTCCGATAATAAAGAGGGACATGAGTGCGGGCGTCGGTATCGACCGGACAATAAGTAGATGGATAACACCCCATTACAATACTACGTTTGTAACGGCGAGGATGCCTGGAACCGTGATTCAGATGGCTTCGAGGTGATCACTGTCATCGTCTAACGGTAAAATCTGATTTGCGTATCACAAACATCATGTATAGCCGTGATACATCTGAACAAATCGCGTTTCCATTACAATAGTGCGTGTGTATACCCCCAAATATAGCCATCACTGACCGGCCGCGAGAACGAGCGCTCCGACAGTAGGAACTCCCAGCCACTCCCCGATCGAGATCGATTCCCTCAGTCGTCGTCAGGTTGCGTGTTGAGGTAGTCACGTCTGGTAGTAGTCATCCGGTAGGCGAGCTCTTCCCTACCCTATTCGAGGAGGCCATAGTCAGTGATCCGCCGACAGCGCCGCTCAGCAGACGGGATGCATAGGCCGCTCCGACTGGCGATCAACGTCGAATACTGCACTAGCTCGACACGAACTATCATCAGAGTCGCCCTATCGGCTGCCGCCACCCACTCAAGCGGTCGATCGCCCATGCTATCCCCTGGATGACTCGTACCCGTGGACCCGATATACCAGTTCCCGTTCGACAGTGTCGGCCGTCAGAGCAGCCAAACGGAATAAATGACCAGGATCTATCAGGGAGAAGTATCTACTCACTAGGGAATGGCGAGGGACCGATGAACGTGCCGGTCAGCGCTGTGAACATCTCACGACGCCGACCACGACACCTCTTTCCAGAAACCAGAGCTGATTGGACCACAGTCTTGCGAGCCACCACCATGGAGGTCGTCACTTCGACGCATAGCTGTGCCGCTGCTGGCCGCCTGCCGAGCAGCCACCTGCGGGACAAGGTCGGGGGACGAGCACCTGCTCTGTCTCTTTCTATCGGAACTGACGCAGAGTGGGCCGCAGCTAAGCGCCATCACTGCGCTGGCGGAGGAACTGCGCCACCGTTCTCCCGACGGCGCCCGTACCCGCTCTACGCTGGCCGACCTCGCGCTCACCCAAAGCCTACGCACGCGAGCACCACGCCACCGAGAGCGCTCCACGGTCCTGGGTGAGGGCTTGTAGCTGGCATCGGCTACGAGACGACTGCGCTCTGATCGTCTCCGTTCAACTCGTCCACAGTGTCTACGGGATGAGGAGCACTCAGTTAGGCAGAGTGCGCTCGCTACTCCCGCTCGGAGCTTCTGAACGGGTATATATTTCTAACGTATAACGTGTCGTAGAGCAGCTGGTGTCGGCTGGGTCACGTCATCCCGAGCCGAGCATCGCGTGAGTTAACCTGGTCTAGACTGTCGCCAGAATCCCGCCACTCTACAGGACAGCCGTTCCGGCACCGGACCAACAATGTGTCCCCCCACGGACTGGTGGGCACGATGCCAGCCGCGGTGACGGACACGGCGTCCCCACGAGAGGGGAGAGACCTGGGCTCCGGTGACCGCTACGAGCCCGCGAGACGAGCAGGGATGGCGACTCGGCCGGCGACCTTCCGCGCTGATGGGACCGGATTTATACAGCCTCGCTCCCACTGGATTCATCAGCAGATCTATCAAGTTAATTGACATTCGACCGAGCGGGTTGGTGACAGCGAATTAGCCGCTTCAAGTGCCCAGACCTACTATAACATCATCTCCGGGGTTTGCTTGTATTGCGTACGCGATGGGGTGCTTCCATCGAATCCAGCCCTGCGTGATCGCGCGCGGGAAGAATTGCCAACTGATGATAGCGATGGCCGCCAACAGTTCTGGGATCCTGAGACCCGTGACCGATACCTCCGATGGATCGACGATCGGGCCTACGAGGCGATCGAGACAGATGGGTCCGATGTCCGCCTTGAAGCCCGTGATCGGGCGTCCGTCTATCTGCTTGCTTATTCCGGTGTACGGGGAGCAAAGATCCTCCGGACGAGTGCTGACGAGCGCGAAGGCCGCCAAGGACTACGCTGGCAGAATGTCACGCTCCCCGAGCCTGACGCTGACGCAGAGAGTGGCACCCTGCGTGTGTTCGGGAAGGCCCAGGAGTGGGAGACCACGCCGCTGCCCCGCCAAGCTGTGTTCGCAGTCCGGCAGTACTACAGCCTGCTTGACGAACCCCCTGGCCAGTGGCGCGTGTTCCCAACCGAGCACGCCCCCTCGAAACACCGTGTGGCACAAGACAAGCTTGCCACAACCCATGATCTCTCCGGCGATGCTATCGAGACGCTGCTCGACGAGACAGCGATCGACAGTGTGCTTTAGGAGTATGAAATCACGCCGCCCGCTGTGACTGTCAACGGAATGCGCAGCCATATGCAAACCCTCTGTGAGGAGGCCGAGATCGACATCGAGGAGGACTACCTGAAACTGCATGGGGCACGACGCGGGCTGGGTGATGCGGTGTTTCGCGTCGATCGCAGTGAGGCCCAAGATCTGTTACGCCATCACTCGCTCCAAACCACCAAGGATGCCTACTCTCATATCGAGGCCGAGGAACGCGCCGAACGCGTATCGGACATCCTCGATACCGTCGAATGAACACTCCTAGAATAGTCTATTGTACGTGTTCAAAATATAGTGCAAACCCACCCAATTTTGTTTATACTATTAAGCAAAACTGCCATTAGAGTGCAGAAATGGATACTGAAGACCCCTAATATTGAACATACAACTGGATAAACTGATAGTATAGATAGTCTAATACGGATCAGACCAGGGTCGTACTCGTTCGAGCGCTGCGGTCGCACTCAGTATGTCACTTTCCCCGAACCGTCGTCCAATGATCTGTAATCCGACCGGCATCCCATCGTTAGTAAAGCCCGCAGGAACCGACGCCGCAGGGTGACCGGTCAGATTGAACAGCCACGTCAACATCATATCAGTTGGCACGCCAATCACCGATTCACCATCGATCTCGCTCGGGTAGCCCTCGCTGAGATGTTTGCTATAGGATGGGACCGTCAGCGTCGGCGTCACGAGGACGTCATGGCCTCTCAGTGCGTCCTGAATGCCATCGTATGCAGCGGTACGAGATACATTCTGGAGCCGTTCGTCGGTTGCCTCCACCTCAGCTCCGAGTGCAATCGTCGAACGCACCGTCTCCTCGATGTCCTCCGCCTCGAAATCAACATTGTATCGCTCTGCGAGCTCTTGACCAAACGTGCTGAAGAACACTCCCACCTGTTCGACGTACGCTAGCGACAGTTTCTCGTATGACGGCAGAGACACCTCCACGGTGTCAACTGTTGCGCCAGCAGCCGCCAGATCGTCGACAGCAGTAGCAACCGTCTCACGTACTGCTGGCGCAACCGGTTGCAGACCCAGATTTGAGCTGTACGCTACCGATATATCGTCAGTTGGTCGCTCAGTCGCATCGACGTAATCGACATCGTGACTGGGCACGCTGAACGGATCGCGCTCATCTTGGCCTGCAAGGACATTGAGCATGAGTGCAGTGTCCTCGGCAGTCCGGGCCATCGGTCCGCCGACGAAAAACGGGGTATGGGTGCTGAATCCATCGGTTGGGATGCGCTCGGGAACAAGTCCGAAGGTCGGTTTCAATCCGATCACGTTACAGCATGAGGCCGGCACACGGAGCGAACCGCCGATATCCGAACCGGTCGCGAGTCTCACCGCACCAGTCGCTAGCGCCACTGCCGACCCACCCGAGGAGCCGCCGGCAGACCGCTCGTGGTCGAACGGCGTCGGTGTCGCTCCGACGAGACGGTTGTCCGTTTTGATTGTATGCCCGAGTGCGGGCGTGTTCGTCGTACCAACGATAACGGCACCCGCTGCTTCCAGCCGTTCGACCGAAATCGAATCCGTTTCAGCGACGTTCTCGGCGAGCGGAGCGAGACCCATCGTGTGCCGAACTCCGGCCTTTCGACTGCGGAGGTCCTTGATGGCGACCGGAACACCGTGGAGTGGGCCGAGATTCTCATCGCGTGCGGCTGCCTCGTCCGCCTCGCGAGCGCGTGAACGCGCTGACTGGTCGATGACTGTGACGAAGGCGTTCAATTCGTCAAACATCGCGATACGGTCCAGCGCCACCTCAACGAGTTCCTGAGACGACCGATCGCCGTTACGAACTGCTGATGCAAGCTCGTGTGCTGACTGTCCGATGAGACGATTCTTGCTCATACTCGGTGGAAGCTCCGCACAGAGAATAAAGACCGATGGACCAATTTTTCGGAAAATCAACAAGCACCCTGAGCAACGCGCCGATCACGTGGACGCCAGCCGCGGATACATCATCGAGTACCTCACACAGAGGCAGCGAATCTGGTGGCCCGCAGACTATATACTCTCTGACATGATTTCTTCAATAGTCATCATCGGAGATTCGATGGATTAGCCGGTCTTGGGTCGGCTCAGATCAAGCGATGCTTGGCGAAGTAGATCCGGAAGTATATGTTCTACCAAATTTTGGCTACTAGTATCTTCAACCTTCAATAGCCCGTTGCACGGCTTCGAAATCAGTTCCGAAGTATCGAACAGTCCGGCTGATACAGGCACTTCTATCAAGAAACGCACCATCATTGGGTCAGCACCGTCGATAGGTGGTCAGTTTCAGACCCGCCCGTCCCGTCCGGCGAGCTAATTTTGAACGTGCAACAGGCATGGAAGATAGCTGTTCGAGATCGTGAGGTGATCGAGTACGAACTCACTGGACGTTTCCCTAGTCCACATCGACCTGGGCGGGATCCGGATCCATTTTGAAGACGACGCTCGGTTCCCAAAGAAGACGGTGTTCCTTGTAGGTTCCCTTCCCCATGCCTCCGTATTCCTGATTCGACTCTGTGACTTCGAGAAAGGCAAGCTCGCTGAGCAGACTCCGGATCGTATCCGTTGTCAGATCATCAGTCCCCTCAGCCTCACAGACCTTCGTGTACACGTCATAGATAACAGTCGTTCGAAACCAGTCTCTCTCATCAGCGGTTTTCGCGGTGAGGTTGGCCAATGCATAGAGGAGATACTTGCTATGGGGTGGAAGGCCGGCAATGAGTTCTTTCAACCGTTCGCCTTCGGCCTGTTCCTGGGCAAGATCGAGATGGACTTCCGTTACCTCGTCGAGATCATTGTTCTTGGCGTAGTCACCTGCGTGGCGCAACAGACGAATCGCCTTCCGGGCGTCACCGTGACGTTGGGCGGCCAGCGCCGCTGTCTTGGGAATCACGCCTGAATGCAGGACCTCCTCCTTGAAGGCATCCTTCCGGTTGTTGAGAATCCGTCGTAGCTGCTCTCCATCATACGGATCGAAAATGAACTCGTTGTGCCCGAGGCTGCTTTTGACCCGTTCGGTCATCTGATCGCGGAAGTTAACCTTGTTTGAGATGGAGATGATCCCAATCGGTACATCTACCTTCTCGGCCTCCCGGGCACGCGAAAGAAGCATGAGTATGTTATCATCATCCAGTCGATCGACCTCATCGAGCGTAATAAGCGCGGCGTCGTATTCTCGGTCGAGAATCTCCCAGAGCCGGTTGTAGTACTCGTTTGTCGATATTCCTCGGGTTGGGACCTTGACGCCGGATTCGGGTGGGTTGATCCCGTCTGCAATCGACTGGATGGTATCAGCTTCCCCCTTCGCCTGTGCGCAATCGACAGTCACCGTGGCCAAGTGAGTGTCTCGTCGCTGGGCTTCCTTCTGGGCCCGGTCCATGACGTGGTTCGCGACGAGTGATTTCCCGGATCCAGTCTTGCCATAGAGAATCACTGAGTTCGGGGGGCCCCCTGTTACAGCAGGACCCACTTCGTTAGCGAGATCCCTGATGTGTTCGTCACGACCAACGATTCGGGTTTCGTCTGGAACGTGGTCGATGTTGAGTAGCTCTCGGTTAGCGAAGATAGTGTGATCACCACTCTCGTCGACAGCCTGGAAGAGTTCGTCACCGGTGCCCGTCGACGTTTCGCCACTCTCCTGCATATCACGCGTATTACCTGCCTTCATAAAAAGTGTTGTCACTAGATCCCGAGTTAGATATCCCCCAGAATCGCCAAAATCCTGGAGTACAGAGATTTCGTACGTAACTCTAAATCTGGTCAATACTCTCCTGATCCCGAGTTAGTAGGTGTGTACCTCCCACACATGGTAATATTCTATCTCGGTAGATTCTGACGGGGAGAAGACCCAACCAGAAACTTCCATCATCGGCTGAGACACACACCTGATTCCGAGTTAGTGGGTGTGTACCTCCCACACATGGTAATATTCTATCTCGGTAGATTTTGATGGGAAGAAGGCCTAACCAGAAACTTCCATCATCGGCTGAGACACACACCTGATTCCGAGTTAGTAATCAAGGGATTGCAATGGAATAGATTGTTAGTCAACTACCCCGCCGTACTCTGGAGATTGCCCGTGACCTTCCTCTGTGAGGGCGGAGCTTGTGCCCTGTCTGGTCCAGCGACTAAAACCTCGTCGGAGCGGATCTGCTCGCATCCCCATGCATGCTGTCGTCACCGATATTCCACCGCTGTCCGACGAGGGACGGTAACGCGCCAATGGGCGCGTACCGCCGAGGGAATTTCCTCACACGGACCCGTCTGAAGCCCATCGCCCGGGGAGGTTTCTCGGATGTGTGGGGCTTACGTGGGAAAGACGGGTGCTTCACTCCCTCCTTGCCGGTCCATCAGACAACAGTCGGCCGACCTGCACTCGTTGCAGAAGAGGTTTCCACACCCTGTGATTTCAGTTGAATCGCTGTAGGATCCCACTAGATCACAAACCGTTTGATAGCGGAGACGAAACACGGTAGGATGATTTTCCGGTATTCCCGGTTCGGTGAAGCGG
Source organism: Halobacteriales archaeon YIM A00010 (assembly GCA_025041175.1). GTDB lineage: Archaea > Halobacteriota > Halobacteria > Halobacteriales > Haloarculaceae > Halocatena. The sequence continues at coordinate 664,351 of JAKCFJ010000004.1, read as the reverse complement.
AAGACTACGTTCATCCACTTCACCATTCTCTCTTCCCACTCTTTGATATATTTGATGTATCAACCCACTACACTGGCGTCTAGTGATTCAATACAGCTATCTGGTCAGGGATACACACCCGATTCCGAGTTAGATCCGATAGATAATTCGGATAATAAACTACACCCATTTCTGTTGATGTTTTAATCTGTCTTTCTACAGACATCTCTTATCCCGTTGTTTCTCTATCTCTCTAGTTCCTAGACTCTAGAAGCAACACACCTGATTCCGAGTTAGCGGTTGCGCCTTAGGTTATCTTCTGTCTCTTCATCACCCGACTAACTCGGAATCAGGTGTGTGTGCTCAACTGTATCTCAATCCTATGAATGAATTAAATAATAAGCTATATCTATTGCTATTCAATGTTTTAGTGGCTGAGAGAAGGTGTACACGCTCGGTTCATTCCTTGTGAACACTTCTGCACCCCGCCTTCCGGCTCGTCGTGTCGCACCGATACGATTCGACTCGAGGAACATTGCTTATTCCGCTTGCGTCCGTGGCCTCACACGAATGTGGCTCGAATTCGACGATGGGACCCTCCTGTTCCGTGACGCGCGCGATAACGTTCCTCACGCAGAGTGGGACGACCGCGTCGACGAGTACGTTACCTTCGAAAATATAGGTGAACAGCCCCTCGATCTGGGCGGCTGGATGGTCGCCAATGGTGCAGGGACGACATACACCGTCCCAGATGGAGTCATGCTTGAACCGGGCAATGAACTCACACTCCACACTGGGAGCGGCTCGGATTCAGCAAGCGACCTCTACTGGGGGTCGAGTCAGCCAATTTGGAATAACGGGGGCGATACGGTGACCGTCGAAGATGGCTCCGGAACGCTTGTGACGAGCAAATCCTACTGAGAGTGGCCGAGCCAACGAACCTCGAATTGCTGAACGAGAGCGTCCAAGAGCATGTCACACAGGGGCTATAGCGTTCTCTATAGTAGATGCTGTAGCGCACGCGAGACGTTGATCGATGATAATGAATGGGTGGTTGGATGGTGGAAAATGGTGCCCCTCTGTGAGATCGGAATTAGCGGTTTCTGGGGGTTTGGGAGATCGTCACTCAGAGGTCGCTTGTTGCTGTTGGCGGATCGTATTGGCAAACTGCTTGTGATTGGAGATTCCAGTCACCGCGATCAGCCCAGAAAAGCCGGTACTGTCGATGTGCACCGTTCCTTGGCCGACCAGGCGTTCGAAGAACGATGCATCCGTCGTGAGGCTGTGAATGTCGGCAATGCGGGTTTCGCGAGTCGATCGTCGGAACACGCCGTCCTTGATATAGACGCGTTCGGTAGTGACGACGTAGTAGCTCCGTCGCCGGGCGAGCACGACGGTCCCACCCATTCCGCCGGCCACGACAACGAAGAGACCCCCCAGTACGGTTGCGCCACCAATCATGCCGAGCAGCCCGAGTCCGCCGAAGCAGACGGTGGGGACGATCGTTTCCTCCCAGTTGAGCCAGCTTGGGTGTCTCTGTTCCAACATGGTTTCGTCATCGAGTAATGGGACCTCCCCGGTCGATGCAACGTGCGTGTGAGCCAGTTCTGCCATCTCTGCGCCGATGGGACGGTTTCCTTCGCCCGTTTTGAATGGGGAGAAGAAGGCAATCCCGCGTTTTGCTCCGGAGCGGTCGAGAATGAAATGGGTCCCCACGCCGATTCAGACGTATTGGAGGATACCGAAGACGAACGGGAACACGACGAAGCTCCCGAGAAGAACGCCGTTGTGTAGCGTGTTGCGATGTCGTCCGAAATCGCTGGCGACATCGGAAACAAGCACGCCCAACGTGACGGGGACGGTGACCGCGACGATCGAGTGGATCATCCACGTATCCCATGTTGGCGAGAGGATACTCCCAACGCCGATGCCGACCAGGACACCGTTGATGATATGATCCTGTTTATTCATCTCTTGATTACTATTCGTTCCCGATGGTAATGAATGGGTGAGGAGAGTGAGGAAATGTCCCCCTCTCTCAGCACGGACAGCACACGGCCACTACACATCGCAGCGCGCGCTCGGGGTTCGGTGGCGAGTGAAGTACCGAAATCGGGTAGTGATAAACAGCCAGAAACGGTTGTTTTGCGGTGTTTCATCAGGCTTCCTCTGAGAGGCTCATATTCGCTTCTGAAGCGATTCTTTTCTCCCGAGGGAAGATAGACGTCAAAGAAATGGATGCTATGAGAGCGAAATCTAGGTGATTCGGCGTTCCACGGTGATCCGACCACTCGCTCGCTGGTCAGTATTGGTCTCTCACACAACCGAGCGATATCCTCGACGATAGCAGTCGGTCAGTTGACTGTTTCTGTATCGATTGCCCGATCCACAAGGGATATGCAACGAAATATCTTACTCTCAGAGAGAAATGCACGATTTGACTGGTTTTCAGCGCGATCTGTTGTATGTGATCGCGGGCAGTGACGAACCACACGGGCTGGCGATCAAAGACGAACTCGAAGACTACTACGAGAAAGAGGTTCACCACGGACGGCTGTACCCGAACCTCGACACGCTGGTCGAGAAAGGACTGGTCGAGAAGGGCACACAGGACCGGCGGACGAACTACTACGCGCTCACGCGGCGTGGCCAGCGCGAGATCGACGCCCGCACCGAGTGGGAAGCGCAGTACGTCGATCGGGACGAAACACATCCAGCGCAAGTGTAGTGGTCTCTTCGCCGTCAGTTGATTTTACAGATCGATAACGGGGTGTGTCCTCTGGGATTCAAATACACTTTCATCACTTTCTGTGGTGAAAATTTATAGTTGGTGAGTAATGTATTATGTTCGTGGCCAAAGAAAAAGTCAAATGCACAAATTGTGGCAAAGTGAATGAAGTTGATCCAGGATGGAACGGTAATACGAAATACAAGGGTTGTGAAATGTTCCTTCAGTAGGCCTACTGGGTCGCTTTTTCAGGGATGGCCTCCTCACGCAGATATTCCCGCCGTCCAGCGACAAACTCATTGAGTTCAGACACCCCCCATTCGCCGGCAAGGTCTTCGAGTCGCGAACGAACGCGGCGGCCGGTTCGAACGGCCCACTCGTATCCTTCGAGCGAATCATCGTGGCGATAGACGACAAAGCCTGCATCGGCCATTTCTTCGGGGGTGAACTCCCCCGCTGCAACACGTTCGTGTGGATCAGTCCACTGCCCGCGCGCCTCGAGAAACGTCTCGATCGCGTCGGGGGGGTAGCCCAGGACGACGCCAAGTCGTCGCATCCATGCCGGCGATCGTTTGGTACGGTTGCTTGAGGGAAGCAGATCAAGTCGGCCCTCAACTGGCGCGACGAACCACCAGCCCAGTTCGCGGCGATGATGAGTGACCACATTGAGCTGGGCACACAGTTCTTTGAGCCCAGTCTGAGGTGTCCACGGATGGTCTGGAAATTCCTCGCGCGATGGCTGCATCGTCGCAGCCGGTTTGTCGCCGGAGAGAACGAGAGCGAACATGAGAGGGTCATCAAATTCAAATCGCTCATGTTCGACACAACTGCCGAAATAGCGTCGGAGTGCGGTGCGCTGGTCGTCCGATATCGACGTGAGAGGGGGGGTCGGTGGCTGTTGGCACGAACATGCACTTTCTATGGATCAATGGACTATAAAGATGAGATTGTTCATGTCGGGGAACATTTGTGAGTCACAACGCGACGGTGGTCATGGAGCCGATGGTGTTCATCTCAGCAGCAAGCCAGTAGTATTCTGATGTCGTGCTTGACCGGCATCTCCGGCATTGGTCCGGGATTCAAGCAGGATCGAACGCTTAGATCGGCCGTATTCGACACTGTCTGTATCTCACACCTCCAAGAATGTCGCCGTTACCGGTAAAGACGACGTAGTTGTTATATGTGTTTTCAACAATATGTATAGTATGATATTCGCACTCCACAACGGGGATGGTGTTACTATCGATGAATTCGAAACATGCTTCTCGGTGTTAGACGATCGAGGGCCTGACGGCAAAGACAGCATCGTAGATCGGACTATCGCTGTTGGATACCAGCAGTTCCACCCGGAATCGGAGGATACTGTCTGTCCGCAACCCCTAGACGACGGCGACTATATTGTTGCATTCGACGGTCGTATCGACAATCGGTCTGCTCTCGCACGACAATTCAGCCGTATAGAACCCGATTCGGCCGACGCCGAGATATTCAAGACGCTCTTTCAGTCCCGTCACGAACGAGCGTTTCAGGACATCATCGGGCCGTTTTTTGCTCTTGTCTATCAGAAACGCACGGGCGAGCTGGTGTGTGGCCGTGATACCATCGGGCTGCGTCATATATTCTATTACCACTCGAACGATCGGCTCCTCGTGGCCTCCTCCCCGGACGCGATACTCGAAACGGTCGCCACGACGCTAGATACAGCAGCTATCGCCGGGTACCTATCGCAGAACAGCAAGTACGAGGGCTATTCGTTTTTCGAGGAGATCGATACGCTCGATCGCGGATCGGTCCTCCGCTACAACGGCGAGGTCGTACAAGAGCACAGGTATCATGTGTTCACGTCCCACTCCGACTATACACGCCCCCGCCCTGATACGTTCCGAGAAACGCTTCGCAAGGCAGCCTATGCGCGTACACCGGGAGAGGGTCAGCCTGCTGTGGCGTTAAGTGGTGGGCGGGATTCGAATACGATCGCTGCGCTGCTGGTTACTGACTGTGATGTCGCTCCCAGGATGTATTCGCACGTCTCAGAGAAGGGGGTCGAGAGTGAGCGCATCGCAACGGAAATGGAGAATATCGAACGCATGGCTAACACCTTCCCATTCGAATCTCACCGAATCAATATCGACGAGTACGACTTTGAGTACGACAGCTGTCTCGACGCATATTCGTTCGGCCTTCCACTCTTGGACCCATATTTATCGATGCAGATCCAGCTCTACCAGCAGGCTGCTGACAGCGGTTCAATCCTTCTCGATGGGTTTGGTGGTAACTGCTTCGATGGCACGGGATTCTACTATCACGATCTGTTACGGAACGGCCAGCTCCGCCGGCTTGTGACCCGATCGTATCACGATGATGGAGCGACGGTTGCGAATCTCCTCTCGTCCGTGCTGCCAGTTGTTGCCAGTGTTACCTCGAAACTGACCGCTAGCCATGACCCAGCATGGGTGCAGTGCGATCCACCGAGCTCGGATGTCGCAATGAATGTGAAGCCGCTGGAACAACGGTTGATGCTTCGATTTCTCTTGAAACGGTCGAAGAATCTCATGCGATTTCAGGCGCGTCACGCCGCCCGAAAGCACGGGGTCGATCTCCGATTCCCGTTGATGGATGAACGGCTGCACCACGAAGTGCTGAAGATGCCACCCGGCAGTCTTCGATCCGGGGGCCGAATCAAGGGGCTGTTTCTCGATGCCGTTGCTGGGCTCTTACCGGCCGAAATCGAAGAGTTCGAGGTAGGGATGTCATTCGATCCGTTTTTAGAACAAGGCCTTGATAATTACGGCCGGAAATCGATAGCAAGCAGCCTGAATCCTCTTCGTACCAGTCGACTGGGCGTTGTCGACGCGGATATGGTGCGGCCAGAGATAACGAACTACCTGAGCACTTCGGGTCGAGACGGGATCAAGCCGATCCATCTGTGGAAGCTGCTGACTGTCGAGCGTTGGCTCGACCACCACGGAGAACAGAACACCCATGCCACTGGCACGTAATCATGCATCCCAAGCGATGAGTGCTCTCGATGATTCTATCGACGCCTTCTTCTCGATTCCGAAGGCGTTCTGTCCGAAGGCCTCCCCGAATGGAGAGTGGGTCGTTTGCAACTGGAATACGACGGGGCGCTTCGAACTGCATGCGATCCATGTGGCAAGCGGTGAGCGACGCCAATTAACGGACGGAGACCTTCCGCTTCATCCGGAAGACGCAACGTATTGCTGGACTGCTGATAGCGACGCCGTGCTCTATCAGGTCGACCGCGACGGAGTCACGGACATCTACCGATCGCCGCTCGATGGTCCACGGAAGCGATTGTGTACTGTTGACGGCTCCATACGTGTCTGGGCCGTCAACCCCGAGACGGGTACCATCTACTATCGCGTGGGAGACGACACGCTCTGTTGGCGAGATCCGGCCACGAACGAATCGGGGGAGTTCGATCGATTTCCAGGCCTCCGTTTGCAGATCCCAGCAACGTGTGCTGTGAGTCCGGACGGGGAGTGGGTTGCCTACACGTCCCTCCCGCCTAAAACCGACAACTCTGATACAACTACCTATGAGAGTGGTCTGACTACGTATATCGCACGTGCAGATGGGAGCGACCCGACATGGGTGGATATCCCTGATCATGGTCGACGTCTCACGCCGGTGCAATGGCATCCCGATAGCGAGCACTTGCTTCTCCAACGTGACGATGGCCACTGGAGAGACGGCCGGACATGCGGGATCTACGATCGGCGCGAGGAGACGGTCGAATGGATCGCCGATGTCGGAGCCGTCGCGTTCCTCTCCAGTGGCGACCGAATTCTCGCAGGCGCTCCGCCCCGTTCAACCACCGAAGTGTACGACCTCGAGGGCAATGCAACAGCCGTCCCCTGCGAGGGGATGTTTCACCAATGTACCGGTTCAGAAGCTGTTGTCGGTAACACCGGGTTTGTCGTCCAGCGGTATACGGAAGCCCGCCCGTATGAAGTCCTCCATCACGATGTGGCGACTGGTGCGACGACGGTCCTGTTCGGCGCTGAATACGAGGACCGTGCCATCGGTCCAGAGACGTTTGTGGAACCAACTGAGATACAGTACGATCTCCCTGATGGGAAGACCGCTAGCGGACGACTCTACCGGCCACCTGGGACGGGTACCGAAGCAACGCCCGCGATCGTCATCTTTCACGGGCAGAAGAGTCGGTGGTCTCATCGGTTTCGCCCCCATGTACAACTGCTTGCCTACCTCGGCTATGCGGTCTTGCTTGCTGATTGTCCCGCCGATGGCTGGAGCCACGACGAACATGCAGTGTTCGCGGCTGCTGGGCGCTGGCTCGTCCACCAGGATGGAATTGATACGAATCGAGTGGCGGCATATGGACACTCCCACGGTGGCTACAACGTGTACATGCAGGCTGTCCAGTATCCAGAGGTCTGGGACGCGTTTGTGGCAGATACAGGCTGTGTCGATCTCCTCACTGCGAAGCCAGTTGGCAACCTCCGCCGCCAGCTTGGTGATCCCGAGGACAATGCTCAAGCATACCAGGAGTTGAGTCCGATGACGTATGTGGGCGATACTGTTGGATCACCGCTACTCATGATTCACGGGGCGGATGACGGATGGGCCGACCAGCCGCGCATCTTCGAACAAGCACTCCAGGGCAACGGATGGACCGACGGCGACGAATACGAATATATCGAGCTGTCGGGTGTCGGCCATACCCCGAAATCCCGCGAGGTGCAGGTTCAGTGGTGGCGGGCTATCATCGACTTCCTCAACTGCCGCCTTTCGAGATGAAGGTATAAACCAAACATATACGATTTCAAATATGAGTGTCGTATAGATTGTAATCCACATTATAACACAGTGGATAAATTTTTAATATGTTATGGGTTCATAGAGAATAGAAGGTAGTAAGACAATATGTCCGAAACCGGCCCCCATACGGAACAGAAAGATCACGACCAGTATGACGAAAATCGAGCGGACAATCTCGTGACTCAAGTGAAGAAGAAATACAGCCGGATTCAGCGGCACCTCCCCCGTTGATATCCGGGACATCCGTTGAATTGAGTTCTCGAACGTTGCAAGTGTCCTTAAAAGTGATCTACCCGGCCCTACCGCTCGCCTGACGGCTCGCGCTTGAGGGTGGGGCTTCCTGTTTCCACGACGCGCTTTGCAGATACGGGCGTATCCACAGGGGCTATACCGCTCGCCCAGTCGGGGAAGGCCGCTTGCAGTGCGTCGGCGAACACCACCACGATGACTGGCGCATCAGCCGGATACTCGGGATTGTCCGCAGCGACGGTCTTTTCCGACCAAGAGCCTCGACGGGCGATCCACTCGGTAGCCGTCTTCGAGGGGCGATTCACCACGATCGCATCGTTGGGGTTGTCGTCCTCACGGGGTGTCACCCAGACGCGATCGACAAGGAGATCGATACCGTTCAGGAACGCCTCGATCCCGAGGCGCTGGGGCTTACGAGCGAGAGCGACACGTTCACGGAGGAGCAAGAAGCGCGCATCCGGGAGATCATCCGAGACGAGCTGGTACGACTCGCGCTCGGAAAATCTGAGTGAATATCATTCTCTTTCCCCCAAGTGAACAGGAATCGATCCGTGGCCGGATCCTGGAGTGATTGTTCGCGATGGCGGTGAGGATGCCACGTCCCCATCCTCAATGAAACGGGCCGTCAAACAAGCGAAAGAGACAGGGGTGGATAACAGCCCACACCGCCCTTTCGAGTGAAGAGGCTAACGTCATCGGAGGGCGCTCGCCTACTACTACGACCATATTCAGGAATTTCGCTCTACGTCAGAAGAGTCCGCTAGCGCCTAAGTCAGCGATATCTTACACGGATTCGAACACTCTGGAGTGATCGCACCGAGGATCAAACTAGGAGACCGAGGTTGTCCACGTGGTCTCGAACGGCGTCGCGCGATACGTGTATTCCTTATCCCTGACGATGCCTGAGGAGGTCGTATTCGTGACGGAGAACGTCTTTTCCTCTCCGGCTGGAAGTTCGCCCGTGATTACGGGGCTAGGCGATGCGGACGAGAGGTTCTCCCAGTTCAATCCCTTCGTGTACTGAAGGATCGCTTTCACCGTCCCCGCTCCATCACCCGTGTTGGCGACTGTGAGCTCAATTTCGTAGGGTTGCTTATCCTGAACTTCTTGGGGAGCATTCACATTCTTGAGTTCGAATTCCGGGAATTTCCGTGGCGTGTCCCCGAACGGCCATCGGTACTCGGGGGCTGCACTCTCGTTTCCTGCCTGTGCCAGGAGTGGTATGTCATCGTTCGCTGATTCGGTGGGCAATTGCGCGAATAGATACCCGGACACCGACTCCGCAGCCGGGATATCACGTTTCGTGTTCAGTTCTTCACCATGTCCAGACAGCGTTGGAACATTATCGTCGTACAGTTTGCCATCGTACACAGAAACGAAGGCTGGACCCCATGGCGTCCATTGGCTGCCAACGTTTTCGACCGTGAGATCATATACGGCGAAAATTTTCCCCGTTGGTGCCTCAAAGACCCCTGTGGGAGTGTCTCCCCCATTGCTAGTGAACACACTCTTTGCGACGGTAATATCTTCGACCGTCACAAGCAGGTCGTCGTTGAGTTTGACGCTGGTTTTCGGTGAGACATCTTTCGGTTCGACGGTCACTGTCGTGGAGGCGAGTTGCTGGTCCCCCTCCGACTCTGCGTCTACCGTGTCCTCGGTTTTCTTGCGCAACACGAAGGGATACTCACCGACTGTGGAGGGCGTGATCGGGTCGGTGGTGATCTTCTTCGAGTCACCGGATGGGACTGTCACCGAGATCTCTTTGTTGAGGTCGAGGCGATCCTTCTGCGATGTGAGCGTTGCGCGAACGTCACTTTCTGAGCCACCGGTATTTTTGATGATGACCGAAAGTGAAAAATCGGAGTCATAAGCGACAGTATCTGGTCCATTCAGTTTCGCGTTCCACTTTTTTGAGGAACTCTTCCCACCACAACCCGCAAGGGCAGCGGAGCCAGCAACCATCGTGGTTGCAAGGAAGGTTCGTCGGTTGATGGGCGACATACGAACATCTATTTATTCGATCAAATCCTATTGTACTTTTCGTCCTGCAACAGTGACCAACCATATCTCCTGTGATCGTGGAATCGGCCTGCTGTCCCGTCCCGGAAGTGCTTAGCACGAGGGAATGTAAACAAAATATACCTGTTAATAGGCCCTATTGACCACAAGCATGCCTTGTTGGATGGTAACAGATGATGACGGACGACGAGGACACTCGGATCACGATTCGCATCCCAACAGACGCGATGAACCAGCTTGAAGAAGAGCTAAACTGTTTTAATACAAAATCCGCTATATTTCAGCACCTAGCACAATCATATCTAGATAATCAGCTTATACCTCGTCACGAAATGCATCAAAAAACCGTATGCGAGGAGAAAGGGGAAGAGTAACCACTACCTCTTCTGGAGGACGAACCCACCGATCACGACGACGACCACACCAGCCACCACTCCGGCCAACACTTCAGTGAGGGGAAAACCACCAGAGTCTGTGGCTGACCCTTGTGAGGACTGTATGGTTGAAGTGGATGTCTCAGTCGGGGGTGTTGGGGATGAGGGTGGCGCTCCCTGTGATGATGGTGACGTTGTCGGTTGTGGGGTTTGATTCAACGACGCGGGATCAACACGTTTTCCGTTGAGCTTGACTGTGATATTGCCCGACGTTTCGAAATCCAGTACTTGCCCACGGAACTGAATCACATCCTTCTTGTCCGTGCTGTTTTTCCACGGAAGTCCACCGACATTTCCATTCACAGTGGTGCCTGTTCTCGAATCAGATTCCTCGGTCTGTTTGAGCGTCGGCTCGCTCGAAAACGCTGCGTTATACCCGCCCTGCTTGTCCCCCTTGGGTTGGATCACGAGCGTGTGGTTCGATGGCCCTGCGGTGGGTGTCGACGTGGTTTGTGTCATTAGCTCACTATCATCAGTATAATCACCCACATCAATCTCTTTTCCATTAACATAGAACCGGACGGGAGCCTCTCCAACATTCCCCACGATTCGCTTAATGTCGCCGCTGTAGCGGATAGTATCCGTCCGATCGGATGATGACACCTCGCCCATCGCACTATAGTTTTTGTAGACACTATCCTCGTATTCATTATCTATCATGTGGACTTTCCCAGTGAAATCCACGGTATATGAGAATGGATCTGATGCCGATTCGCCCACATATTTGATCACGAGCGCATTGGTGCCCCAATCATCCGACTGTGTTGTCTGTGGAGTGGCTGCCACGTCTGTCAGGACGAAGGTCGATCCGAAACTCCCCAGCAGAAGGAACACGACCACCACCGACCACCAGCGTGACCTGTGCATCTTAGATCACCTCCGTGGCTCCCGTCTGTAGTGTTGGTATGGCGAGTCCCCTGACGTGCGTCCTGACCTGAGCGATACGGTTCGGATTCCGTTGATAATTCATTAATAGTATTCATCGTGGGGTGTCCTAATTCTTTTCCGTCGTCTGTTGCTGTGTAGGCGACGTCCACTTCGAGATCGATGGCTTGCCATTGCTGAGCGAGAGCTGCGTCGAGAGCTGCTGTAGCCGTTGTCGCCCCTGTTTGACGGCCTGGACACCGTACTTATCTTCTGTACACGCAAATCAGCGCCTTTCTCACCATCGACAGCGCCCTCCTTCTCCGCACACCAGTTGTTGACAAAGCGAGCGTACTGCGTTGGGATGCCCGAAAGCGACAACGCGGCGTGCTTTTTGATTTCGAACACGTTGTGGTGTACGTTGACATACTTTCCCCCAGTGTTGTTACTGTCGGGGTAGTTATCCTGTTCACCTAACCGATGCATGTGGATAATGTCTGCGCGGGACGAATCCCGGCAAGCCGACGGATCGAACGACTGACCATCCAGTAGGTTCGGATCGGATATCACACTGGTTCAAATCCGGTTTGGGGTCCCCGGTTTTCAGGCTCAAATAGGAACTCTCATCGTTTACAGCGGAGAGGATCTGCTGTCGAGCAATGCAACTCCGCGTCCGACTCCGATTCCCCTCCTCTGCTGACCATACTTGTTGGATGTTACACTTTGATACCTACTCACGATTACAGCAAGCGCAATCGCATGAAAGTCCGCGAACGATCCATCAAATCCGGCGGCCACGCCGCCTGCAGCTGCGGCACGTCGATCCGCTACCCCGCCGTCCGGTAGAGCGGATAGATTTCTGCCCCTCAGCCGTCACTCGTTGGTGATTTCTTTAATTTGTGTCCGGGGGACGTACTGACCTTGGTCAGAGAGATAAACCCAACCATTTGGCATGATGACGATCGCACCCGTATAGGCGGGCTGTTCATCATCTGTGAAGTGGGCATGTCCGGAAAAATAAACAATCCCTAGTTTCGCTCGCGCCACTGCAATCATAGTTTCAGCCACACGTTCTGAGGTGTCAGTGATTGTAGCAATTTCATCGGGGGGTGCAACAGCAATCTTTTGGAGAGTGTGATATCCTTCCTTTTTGAGTTTATCGGCTGTGACCGGACCGATCTGTGGGATCGATTCAAGAGGATGATCAATCATTCCGTCCGATCAAAGTGCCCAATTACACAAACCTGTGTCAAGAACACTGCTGGATCAAGGTGCCCAATCCCCCCAGATTTCATACCAGATTTGCTGGTCGGCACTGTCTAGTTTAGCACCGCTTCGATCGGTGTGTTTCCATCGAGAGCTTGATGGGGTCGCTGGCGGTTGTAGTATTGTACAAACTGTTCAAGCCACTCACGGACGCTTGCCTGACTGCCCACCCAGGACGTATGGAAGCGGTCGAGTCGCATTTTGAGGGTGTGAAACCATTTTTCGACCAGGTTTCGCTCAGTATAATCGACCTGACCGCTCAGCCCTAATCGAGAGAGGGCAGTCCGATAGCCGAATTGATCGACAAGAAAGACTGTGTCTGAGAGATCGTACTTCTGCCGGAGTTGGTGCAGAAATGCAGCCGCCGGATCGGTGCCATGGTGACCAAACAACGCGACATCAAGGATCAGCTTTGTTTCTATGTCTATTGCAGCGTATACCCAAGACCATTCGCCGTTAATCTTGACAGCAGTCTCGTCAACAGCGACCCTTGTCGGCTTCGCCGACGGCGGATCGCGTCCGCTGTCAGCGAGCCGATGCACCCAGTTCCAGACCGCACCGTGAGAGCGTTCAACGCCTAATTCAGAGAGAATTGTTGTTGTCTCTCTCAGTGAACAGCCGGGCAGATGAAGGCGGACGGCGAACGCCCGTTAGGGCGTTCGCCGTCCGCTCATTCTCCCAAGACTCTTCTAAATCCACGTCATAGCTTTCATTGAGCAGGTCTGCAAGCATCTTTGGACAAGAAACTTAACGACCTGCTCACTTCTCAAACTCACTCATCTAGACAGTGCCGATTTCGAATACTGTTTCTGTTCTTGAGGTATTCGGTGTTGAACGGGCGCGTTCTACTGTTCACAACTGGGTTCACAAGGCTGATCTACAGCCCGAAGATGGCCGAAGCCCGGATCACGTTGCGTTGACGAAACCGTGATCCGACCCAACGATGAACAGTATTGGCTGTACGCTGCAGTCGATCTCGAAACAAACGAATTACTCCACACAACGCTTGAGCCGACGGAAATAAACGTGATCGCTCATACATTCTTCGTGGAACGTCGCGAGAAACACGACGTTGACGACGGCCCGAGAACTGCATGCAGTTTTCGTGGACTCACAAGACGCGCGCGTCTTGTGAACACCGTATTTCTCATTGATGGAACGACACCACTGACAAACGCTTGTAATCGGCATGGCCTCGATTTCCGCTATGAACGCCACGAAAATCGGAATAGCGTCAAACGTGTCTTTCGAGAGATAAAATGATTCACTTCTTCGTTCTCAAACTATTTCAGCAATGCCTCCGCAGAAACTGCAAATGAGTGGCTGCAATCATTAGCCTTCGCATGGAATCAGCGTATCTGAACACTATTCTTGTTTCGCCCCGTGTGCGGGAGATTCCTACCTCAATAGACACGTCAGTCAGGTTATTGCTGGAGTGGTTGACTATGTTACGGGTGACATTGGCGGTGTCTGCGTGTATTCACACGTCTTTCTCGATAGATTTAAAGGAGTGAGTGTAATCGCTACAATAGACGTATGTCACATCCAGCGAACAATTTAGCTCCACCATAGCGATCGCCAACTCGCCTGCCTCATGGAGTTGGGTGAGTGTCCGATCGATCACAGCCTCGCGCAGACTGAGTCGACGACGCAATGGCGCCGTCCGCCGCGTCGGTTTCGAGCCGAACAGTTCGCGCCCGCCGCCTCACGGTCCTCGTCGGTGCAATCGGATGAGACGGAGTGCATCCGCCGGAATGAGTTCCACCGATCTTCGAATCGGAACCATGGTCGATTCCTATCGCTCTAGACTGGGCCCCGCTCCCGTCTCGGAACCCACTGAGTCCGGCGAGAAAATGCCGTTGCTACACTCGAACAGCACCTCCCAGACTCGTTCCTCAACGTCGACGCCCTCTTCGATTAACGCTCGTCCCCTCTTGCGTATCTCCGACGGGCAATGCACGGTCGTGAGTGCATCTGCTTGTTCGTCTACGAACTGGTCTGCGACCCGTCGGATATCTGCCGAGTTCCGGGGATGATTCGGGTCGACGCAGATCGTGAAGAACCCGCGTTCGTTGCTGTCGACACCCGCCGGGTTCGGTTCTGTCGCGCCATCCAGCAGTTGCTCCAGCGTGGCCGCGTCCGTAGCGGATCGACTGCTGCCCTCGCCTGGATCGAAGAAGGCCTGCACCAGCGGGCTGTGTCGCTGCCGATACAGCCCGCTATCGATGACGCTCAGAAGTTTCGTATAGCTCAGTGACGGCCCTTCCAGTTTCGTCTCCGCGACGATCGGATGTGGTCGACTGGGTACCCCGATGAAACATCCCGACCCGTCGGGATACTCGGTCAGGACGACGGACACCATCCCTCGGTTCGCCGCGTTGTATGCCGTGTGACCAATCGTCGGGAAGCTACTGTCGGACACCGGTATAGATGAGTATGTGATACCGATCCCCTCTTGCTTCGCCTGCGAACAGCTGAAGTCCAGCGCCGCCGTGCTCGACACGATACTCGGCTGATCGCCGCTGTCGACGATCGAGAAGACCGACGTTTGGTCTTCGAGGAACAATGTCGCCGGATCCAGTGTCGGAGACTCCTTGACAATCCTGTGGAGCGTGGTGAGACCGCGTTCCCTGTACACCTCCGTCCACCAGATGGATTTGGCATTCGCCTTCGAAGCGCCCCTTGATAGTCCCACGGACGCGAGGCATCGATCCGCCAACTGGAACACCTCACGGGAACTCAACTTCATTGCTTCACCTCCGATTTCCTCGCCTGTTTCGGCCTCGGCGGATACAGCCAGTACGAACCCTCTCCGTGTCGAATGTCCTCGGGCAACGGTGCACCCTGGAAGAAGGTTCCTTTCACCCACCCCTTGTTCGCCGGGTGAGTCTTCTGGATCCCCCAGAACGACTTGACCAGCGCGACCAGGTGGAGAGGGATGAAATCAGCGTCCAAAAGATTTCCTCGAATCTCCGCGTACGGGAGTCCGTGCACGGACTGAATTCGTTCGACGAGGTATCGATACTCGGGGTGTTCGAACAATACATCGGCGACCGTGTCTGCCCCGGCGAACGACCGAAGCTCGTTTTCGAGCCGCTGCACCTGGAATGCGATGTCGACGGGCAGAGCGTACTCTTCGGCGTCGCTCTCGCCCTTCTTTCCCAACCGCGGCTCCTCACCGTTGACGGACCGATACCAGAAGTTCTCGCTCGCTCCCGGCTCGGACATGTCGATGTCGAGCGCCCACTGGTAGTCCGAGCAGATGATCGATCGCAAGCGTGAGACGGTCATCCCAGGCTGGACGTCGCTCTTCTCCGAGGTAATGAGAGCGGACTCCAACCCCTCGTACACGTTCGGATGGGTGTCCATCAGCAGGGAGTATAGGATTTCTTGGATCTCCGGCTCGAAGTTATCCTCGGTCCAACTGGAGACGTCCTCCCACGTGGAGATTTCGTTCGACCGCTCCACGCTCTTTCTGATACTGTTCAGGCCATCGGCAATTCGGGACTTCGAGAGAAAGAACTCCTTGGAGTCGCTCTCGTCCTCCGAGAACCACACTTCCGCTTTGCGCAGGATATCGGTCAGTTGCCGGACGTCGTCGTTCGTTGGTTTGACCGTCTTGACCCGCGCGACGGCGACCTCTCTAGTGCGGAGCCACGTATGAATCAACTTGGGGTGGTTCACCGCGAAGAGCGCGATGCCCATCCCTGACGAGTTCCCCGTTCCGAGGTACTTCCGAACGCTGTAATCCAGTGTGGCTGCGTCGTCGTCGCGCTCCTTCGCTATAGCGTCTGCTAAATCGTACCCGAAAATGCGCCACATGTAGGCGGCAAGCATCTGCGCCAGATACGGCTCGTTGAGCGGATAGTCCTGCCCCAGGGCCTCGAACACCTTCGTGCCGTTCAGTCCGTTCCCGTAGTAACCGGAGGACCGGATCAGGTACCCGCCCTTCGCTAGGAAGTCGACATCGGGTTGGCGGCCCTCCACTAACGATTCGACGATGTGATCGAAGAACCGAGAGCTACGATTTCCCCGCGTCCAGATCAGCACGTCCTCGGGGGTAGCGCGCCCCTTCCGCACGCTCGGCAGCTCCTCGAACTGCCAGTCGACGAACTCTCGATCGGGGTCCCCTTCACAGAGAAACCCCCACATGTCCCAGGTGTCTGCAGTGATCCGATCCGTCTTTTCCTCTTCGCTTATTTTCTGGGAGAAGATCGGGAATGAAAATTCGTGAGATGGTGTTGTGATGCTGTATCGGGCCCTCCCGTTGCCTTCCTCGTCTAGGGATATCTCACGGAGGTCGATCTTCCACTGTTCGTCTACCATCCGTCTCGTCAGAATACGCGTAAAACTCAAGGGCGTTTGTTGGAGAGCGCCCAGCCGTTCGGGCTGCATCAGATTCGATGGATCCCGCAACGAGTCCATCAGGTACGATTGTTCGTCTTGAACCATCGAAAGCAAGTATGCTATCGGGTGCCTAATAGCTTTTGCCTAAGGTAACCCGACTGGTCAGCCGTCAACCGCGCACCACTAACGGTCGGAGCGTCGAACCCGGCGATGCACATCTAAGTGGCTGGGGCGGAAGCCGAACCTCCACCCTGTGACCTTGCGTGGCCACTCATTTTTGTCCGGTATATTCGTTGATACCGAACACATTCACCGTCTCTGGGGGGCACCAGACTCTGGTCTAGACCGGAACGGATGGTCACGTGCAGCCTCCCACCGATATGTTACAACCGTACGTCTGTAAGATTCATCGCGTTCGTTGCCACCGAACTATCTTTGCCCCGTTGGCATTAATTGTACAAGATTATATCCAGAATCACCATGACGTCCTTTTGAATGACGGGCATTACACACGTACTACTGTAATTCTAGCTCGATACGATTCGACGTTCGTTCTCACCGAATTTAGAAATCATTCCGCCTCCGTCCTGTTGGAACAAAATTATCACACGTTGCTCGTTGATTCGGAACCGCACCGCGAGCGAAAAGTACCGAACTACCGACTGACGGTATCACAATGTTTAATGCTCCAAACTGGCGTCTAGACTCGCATGGGATCGAATTCGAGGAACAGGCGGACGGTTGAATCGGATGAAAGCCTGTTCGCCATAACCGAAGCGATAAAGAAAGCAGATGGGATCGGCGTCACCGAACTGGCCGACAGGGTGAATATGGCGAAGAGTTCGGTCCACAGCCACCTGGCGACGATGCAGTCCCATGGGTTCATCGTGAAGCTGGACGGCGAGTACCATCTCGGCCTCGAGTTCTTCCGATACGGCCAGTACACGCGAGCAAAGCGCGACGTGTATTCCGCGGCCTGGCCAGTACTCGACGAGATCGCGGCGGAGACGGGCGAATCGACGTGGCTGATGACTCATGAGGATGGTCGATTGATGTACCTCGAAGGGCGCGGACCCGACGCTGAGATGAACGTCAACTCCCTCATCGGATCGTGGACGCACATGCATGCTAACTCGGGGGGAAAGGTGATACTCGCGCATCTGCCGGACGATGAGGTGGACGACATCGTCGATCACCACGGCCTGCCGGCGAAGACCGACCAGACAATCACCGATCGAGAACGATTGAACGAAGAACTCGAGCGGATTCGCGAGAACGGGTACGCGCTGAACCTCGGCGAAGACCTGCGAGAAAATCACGCAGTCGCGGTTCCCCTCATCTCGCGGGACACGGTGAAGGGCGCACTCTCGGTGGCGGGACCGGCCTACCGAGTGAGCAAAGAGCGATGTGAAGACGAGCTCGTCGATCGATTGCGGGCGGCGGCGGACGACATCGGACTCAGCCTCGCGTACTGACGCCCGATTCGTCCCGAAAACGTCGAACGGTTAGGCCTTCAGTCGTCGCTCACGGATGACTCGTCCTGTCTGATGTCGTCGATGAGGGCGTCGTCAGAGGACGACACCTGGACCGCTTTCTCGCCCGTCGTATCCTCCGTTCGTTTCGCGAATTCGTCGGACTGCAGGATCGCGTACTCGTGACGGAGTCCACGATAGATCGCGTAGCACATCATCAGGAGTACCACTGCGAAGGGGACGCCCGTCGCGATCGACGCCGCCTGAAGAGCCGTCAGACCGCCTCCGATCAGGAGCACCGCCGCGACTGCGCCCTCGGAGAGTGCCCAAAACACCCTCTGGGCTGTCGGAACCTCATGTACGCCGCCCGAGGAGAGGTGATCGACAACGAGCGACCCCGAGTCGGAGGAGGTGATGAAGATACTTATCACCAGTATCGTCGCCATGATCGATGTTAGGAGATCGAACGGATACTGCGAGAGCATCGCGTAGATTACAGCCGTCTGCCCCTGTTCGTTGAGCACGCTGAGGATCCCGGCACCGTTGAACTGGGCGAACAGTGCCGATCCGCCGAGCGTCGACATCCAGAACCCCCCGAAGAGCGTCGGGATGATCAGCACGCCGGCGACGAACTGGCGGATGGTCCTCCCCTTCGAGATGCGCGCAATGAACATGCCCACGAACGGCGACCACGCGATCCACCACGCCCAGTAGAAGAACGTCCAGTCCCCGAGCCACTGAAACCCGCTCTCTCCACCGAGTGTGCCGGTGAAGAAGCTGAGTTCCACCAGCGAACTGACGTACATGCCGAAGACTGTAGTGAAGGTGCCGAGCAGGTACACCGTCGGGCCCACGAGCAGCAGGAACCCAAGCATGAGGACCATCAGCCACGCGTTGATCGTACTCAGGCGCTTGACGCCCTTTTCGAGTCCTGCAACGACCGACCCCGTCGCGACGAGAGTAATGCCGACAATCAGGGCAACCTGGACCCAGGCCCCCTGTGGGATCACGACGCCGAAGAGCCGCTGTGCGACGAGCGCAATCCCGGTGTTAGCCTGCTGGACCCCGAGGCCGAGTGACGTCGCTAGACCGAACAGCGTGGCGAACACCGACAGCACGTCGATTAGGTCGCCCGGCCAGCTGTAGATTCGCTCGCCGAGAACCGGCCAGAAGATCGAGCGGAACGTGAGTGGCAGTCCCAGGTTGTACGAGAAGAAGGCCAATCCGAGCCCGACGAGGGCGTAGATCCCCCAAGGATGGAGTCCCCAGTGGTAGAAGGTCTGCACCAACGCGGCCTTGCCTGCTGCCGGTGTCCCGGCCTCGCCACCGTCGAAGAACGGCGGAACTGTCTGGAGGTGGTACATCGGTTCGGAAACGCTGAAGACTATGAGGCCGATACCCATCCCCGCGCTGAAGAGCATCGCTATCCACTCGAAGTCGCTGAACTCTTTCTCGGCGTTCGGACCGCCGATCCGTATGTTCCCGTACTTGCTGAGCGCGAAGTACACGACGCTGATGATGGCGATGTTCGCGCTCAGGATAAGCAGCCAGTAGAACTCGTTTGTCCCGAAGGACTGGAGCGCGCTAAACGCCTCGAGGGCGGTCATCAGTTCTCCCTCGGAATTTCTCAATCCGATCAGTCCGGCGATCGATTGGAACGAAAGCGTCGCCCCGACGAACAGGATGATGATAGTGACCGAAACCGGGAACACCACCGAGTGAATGTTCAGATGCCCGTCGAGGAGTTCGAGATTCCGATCCCCTGGTTCGCATTCGGTGTCGGCGTGGAACAGTTCCTCGCGAAGCGATTCCGACCGCTCGTCGGTCGGTCCGCTTTCGGCGGAATTACTCATCGTACTCCTCCTGCCCGTTTACCAACGTCGAGAACGATGCTTGCCGGACGGCGGCCCATTCGATCATCTCTCGTCTCTGGATCCATGTTATAGGTCATCTAACGCCACTCCGAAGACGTAATTGCAGATATATAAATGCTTCGAACGAGAATTATTATTCGATCGAAATCCCGTTTAGCGGAATCGCCGCGTAGATGGGATGACTCCCGCGAGTACGTCGAATCCCGGTCACGAAGTCGCTAGAGCACACACGCGCCGGCAGTACCAGGAACTGACCGAAAAGGCTGTCTTGAGCGCCACAAGCGACTCGCTCCGCACCAGCGCCCTCGAAACGTCTATCGAGAAACTACTCATTTGAACAATCTCTGTGCTGAGAAGCGCCTCGAGCGTAGTACCCCGTTCGACCAGTCTGAGGGCTCGCTTCGAACTGGTCTAGCCGACCTACGTGTCCATGTTGAAGGGGTCAGACACCTCTCCGTCGAGATCCATCCAGACGCTCTTCGTCTGGAGGTACTCGTCCAAGCCCTCCTTCCCCTGTTCTCTACCCAGACCGCTGGCCTTGTACCCGCCGAGTGGAGCGCGATACGACATCACGCGATATTCGTTTATACAGACCGTGCCGGCTTCGATCCCATTGGCCAACTTGTGTGCACGGCGCATGTCCTCCGTCCAGACGCCAGCGGCGAGCCCGTAGTCAGTGTCGTTCGCCAGTTGGATGGCCTCCTCCTCGTCGGAGAACTCGATGACAGACGCGACGGGCCCGAAGATCTCCTCCTGGGCGACCTGCATCCCGCTATCGACCTCCGTAAGGATCGTCGGCTGAATGAAGAGGTCACCGGAGAGGTCGTCCGGCTGTTCACCGCCGAACGCGATCTCGGCCCCCTCCGAAGTCCCGATGTCGATGTACTTCCTGACCTTGTCCCACTGCTCCGGGAACGCGACCGGCCCCATCTCAGTTTCACGGTCGAGCGGATCGCCGAGTTCGATGTCGTTTGCGCGGGCGACGAACCGATCGATGAATTCGTCGTAGATCTCCTCGGCCACCAGGATACGCGATCCCGCCACGCACGTCTGCCCGGTTGCGGCGAAAATTCCCTTAATGACGCCATTGACGGCGTTGTCCAGATTGGCGTCCGGGAAGACAACGTTCGGGCTCTTCCCCCCGAGTTCGAGTGAGACGGGAATGAGCTTCTCTCCGGCGGCCTTTCCAATCTGTCGGCCGACTGCCGTGCTCCCCGTGAAGGAGAGTTTGTCGACGACCTCGTGATTGGTCAACGCCCGTCCCGCGCCCTCGGCGCCCGGTACGACGTTGTACGCGCCCTCGGGAAGATCCGTCTCGTCATAGATGAGTTCGGCGAACCGGAGGGCACTGACGGGCGTGTGCTCGCTAGGTTTGTGAACGAACGTGTTCCCTGCAGCGAGTGCCGGCGCGAGCTTCAGCGTCAGTAGCAATAGAGGTGAGTTCCAGGGTGTGATCGCCCCTACGACACCGTAGGGTTCCTTCCGGGTGTAGTTGAACATCTCTCCATCCTTGTTCTCGACCGGGATCACCTTCCCCTCAAGCGTGTCACAGAGGCTTCCGTAGTACCGGTACCACTCGCTCAGGCTCTCGATCTGCCCCTCCATCTCGCGGATAAGCTTCCCGTTCTGGAGAGTCTCCAGTCGCCCCAACTCCTCGTAGTGTTCGTCGAGGACATCAGCTATCTGGTAGAGGATCTCCCGCCGCTTGCTTGGGAGGGTGTCCTTCCATCCATTCTCATACGCTCGGCGCGCCGCCCTGACGGCATCGTCCACGTCCTCTTCTCCGGTCCGGGGAACGGTAGCCCACTGTTCGCCGGTGTACGGGAAGGTTATCGCGATCCGATCGTCGGTGGCAGGTTCTCGGTAGTCGCCATCGATGATCATATCGTAGTGCGTTTCGCTATCCAGCACTGCTTGCTCTCCGACCATGTGGTTGATTCTCTACTCTATACTTTTAATAATACCGGTGAAACTCGTTCCAGCGCGATCGCCACCTCGACAAATCCCCTCGCTCCGAGGGTTTCCGGAGTCATACGACCGATTTGACTCGCGTACGAACCCCCAGCGGTTCTCGACTCCCCAGAGTGACACCGTCGCGAGCGAATCGCGTTCGCGCCGCCATGTGTTCCGACAGGCACGCGCTCAGCCGATAGTATTTTGTTGATCCGTTCATGACTCCGAACTGGAATGGACCAAGAACTCAGCGGTATTCTCTCGCCAGTGTTAACGCCGATCGAAGACAGTTCTGTGGCGACTGAGCTGGTCTCTGACTCAGTCGAATTTGCACAAGCGTGTGGTTGTCACGGGCTCATCGCCGCGGGGACCGGTGTCCAGGAGACGGTATCGCTAACGGTCGACGAGCGGAAGGAACTCGTCTCGGCAACGATCGAAGCGGCCGACGACCGGCCCGTCCTAGCCGGTATCTCCCATCCGTCCCGGCACGTCGCCACCGAGCTCGCAGTGCATGCGGAGACCGCCGACGCGGACGGCGTCCTCGCGATGCCCCCGTGGGGACTCGCTCCAGGCGATGACGCCGTGGTGTCGTACTACGAGTCCATCGTCGAGTCGACGGACCTCCCAGTCTTGCTCTACAACAACCCGACGGTGACAGTGGACCTCTCTCCCGAAACGATCCGGCGCATCGCGCGCCTCGAGAACGTGGCGTACGTGAAAGAAACGTCTCGAAACTGGAAGAAACTCGCGTGGCTCATCGAACACGTCGACGATGCCGGACTGGCGTCGGTGTTCGGCACGATGGATGTTCTCCTGCCCGTGATGGAAGCAGGCGGTCACGGTGCGGTCATTCCGGCACCCGCGAGTGCGCCAGCGATGCAAGTCTACAAGGCGTTCCGGAACGGGGACAGGGAGGCTGCTGTGGAGGCCCAGCGCGCGTTCGTCGACTTCCCGCCAGCCGAGGTGAACACCGGCTTGATGCCCGCAGTCAAGGCCGCTGCGAACCTCTCTAGTGTTCCGCTCGGACCGCCTCGGCCACCCTACCGACCAGTCTCAGAGGAGGGACAGATGGCAATACAGCAGTGGCTCGCCCGAGAGGACATCCCATCGCTGGAGTAGAGATGTCTCCGGCCGGCGGGACATCGCTCCTGCGACAGCCCTCCCCGAGCGGACACTCCTCCAGTCGCGTTCGCAGCAATGGGAGGCTTGACCTCGGTGGCGTCTGGAACATCCCCATGCCAGCGCGTCATCTCAGCGCCTCGCACGGTTACCCCCCAGCAGACTCCCGTGGGTGAACGCATCATCCCCGAGAGAACCGGAGCTTTGCACGTATCGCACCCGATAGTGCCAGTAGATTAATGTATGCCGTGGAATATTGATCAGCTATGGACTCAGATGCTGGCAGCATCGTTACTGTAGACGGTCGAACCGCCCCTGACGCGCTCGGAGTGACAATGACGCACGAACACCTGTTCTCCGACCTCTCGGTCACGTCGGGCAAGATCAGTTTCGAATCTCCAGTTGACAGAAAACGGTCGAAAGAACCGCTTTCACTCGAGAACCGATGGTTCGCCCAACAAGGCGGGGGATTCCACATGGCCCCCGATCGACTGTTCCTCGATTCGCTGGATGACGCCGTTGAAGAGGTATCCAAGTACTATCGACGTGGCGGTGACGCTATCGTCGACGTCACGCCGAAGCATTTCGGACGGGATCCGGACGCAGTACGGGCCGTCATGCGTGAGACCGGCGTGAACGTCGTCCATGGTACCGCGTACTACACGGAGGCCAGCCATCCGCCGGATATGACTGAGAAGAGCGTCGACGAGGTGCGGGCAGAATTCGTCGACGATATTCGAAATGGAATCGGTTCGTCCGACGTCAGAGCGGGGATCATCGGCGAACTCGGCGTGTCGGGAGAGATCCACGAGGACGAGGAGAAGGTGTTGCGGGCTGGCGCGAGAGCCGCACTCGATACGGGCGCATCGGTCACCGTGCACCCAAACGGGAAGAGCCACCGACGCGACGGGACGTACCCTTCGTCGAGGTGGGGGCTAGAGATTCTGGACATCCTCGAAGACGAGGGGCTGCCGGCCGAACGCGTCGTGATCGATCACATGGATCGGGCTTTCTTCGAGGGGACCGGACTGGAGTACCAGAAGGAACTCGCCGAGCGTGGCGCGTTCATCGAGTACGACGAATGGGGCATGGAAGAGCACTTTACCGTTGACTGGATCGACCGGGATTATGCGCGCCCGTCGAACCTCCACCGGGCCGAGTGGATCACGGAGCTCGTGAACGACGGATACGCGTCCAACCTCCTCTTTTCCCACGACAGACATCGAAAAACCCAGTTGGCCAAGTACGGAGGAAGGGGGTATTTTCACGTTCTCAACGACGTGATTCCGCTGCTACTGATCGACGAACCCGGTCGCGAATTTGGAATCACAGAGGCCGAGGTCGAACAGATACTGATCGAGAACCCCAAGCGGATGCTGACCTTCGCAGAGCCGGAGTCCTGATAAGCGATGAGAGCGCAGTCGGAATCTCGGTCGCAGCGATGGTTCCGGTCGCTCCGACATCCCAGGCGATCGAACGCTCCGAAACTACACGCGGTAGCGTGAGTGGTCCGTCAATCCAATCAGAGCTATCGGGGATATAATATGAACGATTCGTCCGGTCTGGCCGGGGACTCCCGTGGGCGGGTCGATGCTTATTCTACCCAGACGGTCTTGCGGTTGACGAACTCCTTGATGCCAGCCTCCGAGAGTTCGCGCCCGTAGCCGGAGTCCTTCACACCGCCGAAGGGAACGCGTGGGTCGGATTTTGTAAGCTGGTTAATGTACGTACAACCGGCGGCAACGCTCGCGGCGACTCGCTCGCCGCGGTCCCGGTCTTCGGTCCAGATCGAGGCCCCGAGGCCGAACCGACTCTCGTTGGCTTTCTCGATGGCAGCTCGCTCGCTTTCGACCCTGAACACCGACGCAACGGGTCCGAACAGCTCTTCGTTGTCGGCCGGGCACCCGGCGGGAACGTCGGTCAGGACCGTCGGCGGATAGAACGCACCATCGCGATCCAGCGGTGTGCCGCCCGTGAGTACAGTCGCGCCCGCGTCGACACTCACCTCAACCTGCTCGTGGAGCTCTTCCATCAGGCTCTGGCGGGCCTGTGGTCCCACGTCGGTGTCCTCGTCCATCGGGTCACCAACCGTGAGCGACTCTACCTTGGAAATGAGCTTGTCGAGGTACTCCTCGTAGACCGCGTCGTGGACGATGAATCGCTTCGCCGCGATACAGGACTGGCCGCCGTTCATGTTTCGAGCCCAGGTGCCGGTTTCGGCTGCGGCGTCGAGATCGGCGTCGTCAAGGACGATGAAGGGGTCGCTTCCGCCAAGCTCCAGTACTGTTTTCTTGAGGTTCTCTCCGGCGGTGGACGCGACCGCTCGGCCCGCTGGACCGCTGCCGGTGAGCGTCGCGGCCCGGACGCGACTGTCCTCCAGTACGTCGTCCACGAGGTCCGACGAGATGAGGAGGGATTGGAAGACGTCCGCTGGATAGCCTGCCTCGCGAAAGACGTCCTCGATCGCCAGCGCGCACCCCGGGACGTTCGAGGCATGTTTGAGCAACCCCACGTTGCCAGCAGTGAGGCTCGGCGCAGCGAACCGGAACACTTGCCAGAAGGGGTAGTTCCACGGCATAACCGCCAGGACAGGCCCGAGCGGATCGTATCGGGTCTTCACCGTCGTCCCGGGCGGACTCGGGTGACTGTCCTCGGAGAGGTATACGCTCGAGAACTCAGCGTAGTGGTCACAAACCCAGGCGCATTTGTCGATCTCTCCGACCGCCTGCGCGATCGGTTTGCCCATCTCTCTCGTCATCAGTTCCCCCAGTTCGCGCTTTCGGTCCCGAAGCACGTCGCCCGCGTTGGCGAGGAGTTCCTGTCGTTCGCGCAATGGAGTCTCTCGCCACTCCTCGAATGCGGCGGTGGCCCGCGAGATAGCGGTCTCAACATCGCCAGCGGTATCCTCCTCGTACGTATCTATCCGCTCATTCGTCGCTGGGTTAGTCGCTTCCATGGGGCGCAGTCTTCGGGCTGGATTCTTTAGGCTTCATATAGCGTCCAATGTTGCTTCGATCCCGGGGACGGCGGTGCGGCTCGGGACGACCCGACTGTGGGAACGGACTCGTTGAGCGGTCCGTCCAGGCAGCGTTCGGGTGCTGTCACGAGGGTGGTGGCGGGCGTCGACCGAGCCGGGCGATCGTTCGCAGCGTCGGTGCGCAACGCTCCTCTGTGCCTCTCTTGACAAACGTGTATGGTAAATATCCTCTTCTCACTCCTGTCAGTCAGCCGTTTCCGCTATCGTGAGTAGCTGGGACTACGCTATCATGGCGGACTATACGGCAATGACGGTCGACGAAGTATGAATAGTAGCTACTGTGCTATGTATTGGAATAATCAGTAGTATATTCTATATACAATAATATTTTGAGTATTGTTTCAATGTCATAACATACCTAGCTACGTATACCAAGTGAGGGCAGTATCTATTACTAACTCCTACTAGCAACACATTGTCTAGCCGTTTATTCTGCATACACGGTAGTGTTCAGATTAGCTGATTCCATGCGAAGGCGAACGCTCTGAGCCACTCGTCAGCAGTTTCTGCGTGGGCATTACTGAAACAGTTTGAGAACGAAGAAGTACGTCGTTTTATCTCATAAAAGATACGTTCGACGCTGTTCCGATTTCCATGACGTTCGTATCTGAAATCGAAGCCATGTCGATGACACGCGTCTTGTAATGAGTGTGAGCCATCAATGAGAAACACAGCATCATCAACATCATGTTTCTCGGCAAGTTCAGTGAGAAACGAATGAGCAAGGACCTTGGTTGTGGTTGGCTCGAGCGTTGTATAGAGTAATTCGTTCGTGTCAGGATCGACCGCAGCATACAGCCACTACTGCTCGTCGTTGAGTCGGATCACGGTCTCGTCAACCGCAACGTGATCCGGGCTTCGGCCATCCTCGGGCTGTAGATCGGCCTTGTGAACCCAGTTGTGAACGGTCGAACGCGCCCGTTCAACACCAAATATTTCAAGAATAATAACTGTATTTGACAGAGATAATCCAGCAAGATAGAGTTGAATACCGGGCTCCATAAACTGCTGAGGTGTTGCTTCTCGCTCCACAAAACCTCACTCGATCTCTCTCAAACAACCGTTGAGGCGGTCGTTTTCGGGCATAGATCACTCAGAAAACGAACCGCCTCACATTTCATCCTTATCTGAACACCACCAGCGAGAAGGGGGGTGGTTTTAAGACAATTGCGGGGGTAGTACAAAGTAAGACGAAGAAACAACTGCACTCTATTGTCGGGTTTCGACAGCCGATCAGGATTTCTCTCGCCAGCGTCAGATCACCAGCGAGTACGCCACCGACCGCCTCGGTGTGGAGCCAGCCGAGATCGAGATGTTCGTCGATACACAGAGCGGGACGAACACCGACCGGGATGGATACCGCGATCTCATGGCCGCGATCGAGGCCGGGGAGATCTCACAGGTGGTCGCCTCGGAGGTGTCACGCATCTCCCGATCGGTACGGGATTTCTCCGCGACAGTCGAGCGCATCGTTGACAAGCACGGCGTCGGGCTGCACATCCTCGACATGGGTATTGCGCTCGATCCCAACGACTCCGACCCCTACACGCGCGCGTTCTTGACTGTGGCTGCGACGTTTGCCGAACTGGAAGCGGAGATCAAACGGGAGAACGTGCGTGAAGGAATCGCTGCAGCGCGAGTGCAGGGCAAATGGCACGGTCGGCCACCGTTCGGCTTCGATGTTGGGTCCGAAGGGTATCTCACACCGAACGACGACTACGAGAAAGCGGTCGTGGTGCTCGATGAACTCGATAACGGGGCGAGCAAGCGACAACTCGCTCGGTCGCTCGGCGTCTCGCGCTCGACGGTGCGGACGATCGCGGAGAACCGCCAGCGATACACAACCCAGTAGATCGTTCTTCGAGGCTTTTGCACGGTCGGAGAGGCGGTCGAGACCGTGGCCACTCGTGGGTCCGTTGCTCGTCACTCACTGAATGTTCGACTGGGGAGCGTGTTCACCGAGTGAGGGAGCACCCGTCACCGACCACAGGACTATCCGACTAGAGAGCCAAAAACCAAGAATGGCAGATGACAAACAGGGTCGAGACGAGCAAGCGGATAACGAAAAACGTCGCCAGCGAGAGCGGATGCAAGAGGAGGCACGTACCCGCGCCGATGAAGAAGAGCCGATGGGCGGCGACCCTGGTGAGCGGCTTGGTGACCTTGATGAAGCACTCGAAACCCACGACTATCCGACGACAACGGATGAATTGGTCGAGGCCTATGGCGACTATGAGATCGAAACGCAGGGCGGGACGGAAACCCTCGATGAAGTACTTGCCGCAACCGATAACCAGACGTACGACTCCGCCGATGACGTTCGAAGACGGCTACTGGGATTGATACATCGCTAAACCCTGTACTCCCGATATCCACTACTGGCCGTCGTCTCACTGTCCACTCTTAGCTAGCTCCCGCCCGACGTTTCGGATATGGCTGTAGGAGTCGAGATGTTGTTGCTCAAGGAGCTGCCCGTGTTCATCATCGCGGCAGCCGTCGGATCGTCAGCAAGGTCTGGTAGCATCCCTACACCATCGCGCACTCTTGCTGGCCGGACTGGCCGTGTCGGTGGATTGGGACGGACAGCCTATGCATTGAGAGTACTAGTCTCAGCTTCTGCAGACCGATCTGCTGGGTGAGATGTTCAGCGCCGTCGACGGGGAAAGCAGGGGCTTCGGCCTTAGTCAACAATCGGTGGACAATCTGAAGTCAGCTAGGTAAGATTCCTCATGCACGGTCTAGCTCGAAAGCTAGCTCGTCAGTCCACATTTCGCAAGTGGCTGTGCATTAGGAATGTAGCTGCCCATCATCAGTCATTGGGAGTGCAGAGACGTAATTCGGGGAGGAAGTCCTCTGTGCGACCCCTCCTAGAGTTGACTAGTACTGACGTGTGTATGCCCGGCTCTAAGCAATATCTTGCCCAACACGTGATAGTGCGATGCCGCCTCCATCTGCGAGGAAACCCGAGTGGTGCCGCGACCGGGCAGTCGCCGGGAACGATTCTAGCCCACCGCGCCGGTCTGGCTACACCACCTTGCGTTTCTGGACGTGCGAAAGGTACGCAGCGAGGTCCGTCGTAGTGACCATCCCGATGAGGCGTTCCGTGTCGTCAACGACCGGCACGTGGTGGAATCCCCCATCGAGCATCGCGTCGGCCACCGCCTGGATCGGCTCCTGGGCGCTGGCCGTGGTGACATCGGTGCTCATGTACGCCGAGACGGGTGTCTCCGCCTTGGGGTGGCGCTCCGCGACGATGCGGACGAAGTCCGTGGTCGTGAGGATCCCCTCCAGGTGCTCCTCGTCGTCGACCACCACTAGCGAGCCGATCTCGTTGGCGAGCATCTCCCCGGCCGCCTCCTCGACGAGGGTGTCCGGAGAGACGGTCCGGAGGTCGGTCGACATGACTCGGGCAGCGAAGATGTCCTGCATGGGTGATGCTCACGCGGAACGAAAATAAACGTGGGGGTGCGGACGAACGTGTAGTCGTGGACAAGACCTGCCGCGGCGGTCGGTTCGGTCGCTGCCACGAGCTTACTCCGTTCAGTTCAGCCTCAACCTAGCAGTGCCTGCATAACTGTTCCTCTCCCCCGAGTGCGGCCAGGGGAACGAATATGCGTCTCGATAGAGAAGGCCCACGCATGACGAGTGCGTCTTCACAGCTCCCCGCAGCCAGGTGTCTGAACTGTGGCTTCGAAGCCCCAGCCGAGAGCGACGACTGGGCGACAGTCGATGACCCCCTGTTCGGCGGGCTCACCCGATGCCCAGCGTGTGAGAGTACGGATGTCCATACCGGCGTGTGAGAGGGGAAGGACATAGAACAGGTCATACGGAGCTCGCTGGTACTCGTTTTCCAGCCTCCCGGAGGCCATTACCAGTGTCCGTCATGCTGCCTCAGTTCCACCTCGAGGTGGCACCGTTCATTCCCTATTGTTGAGGTAGGTGTGCAGAACACTGCTCATTGCTGGTGCTTGCCGGGCTGACCGCCTGTCTCCCCCTTGCCCGCTGGTGCTGATTCATTCGGAACACGGGGTGTGGTCGGCGGTCGCTGCTCCTGGCACCGATAGGAAAAGAGGCAGTGATGTGCTGCCGTGCCATGGTGCGGTAGTACACCTCAATATTATGGGCAATGAATTGGATTGATTTATCGGTGACACCGTAACCGCTTTTGACACGGCCTCTGCCAAGTGCGAATATGCTGGTCTTCCCACTGTAATCGCCGTCGGGCGACGGTCCCGGTCGCGGTCGATGTCGGCTGCTTCGAACACAAACAGAACCCCTCGAAGCCCACAAGCGCCGTCAGATGGTGATTCTAAACGCGTATGAGTACGACCCAGCAGCGAGAGAAGAACTTATCCTTGGTGTTGTCTTCATCGGCTACTGGGCCATTCGACCGGTCGCATTCCTGCAATTCGCACTCTTTTAACAGTATATCTACATTATAAAAATATTAATATATCACGATAGATAGTATAAAATTCGAGAGCGGCTGCGGGGAATACTCAACGGTAGCGGGCCGATCGTGTCTCAGAAACGGGCATGAGACTATGATCGGCGATCGGTCCACTTCATATGTTATTAAGAAACTATAATGATGTTTGGTGTTCTAATCAGGGCGTGGAGCATGGATCGTGTTCCGAAAAACTATTGTCTGGAGTGCGAGTGGGCGGCCAGGGATGACCGAGTCGCCGACCGGACTGCAGCGGTGATTGAGCACGCGGTCGCAACCGGCCATGATATCGACAGCGTGCAGCTCTCCCTTTCCCAAGAGCCACCACGCACCCTACTGCTGAACTAACCACGGCCCCTACTTTTGAGCAGGTGGGCCGCACACCTACCCAGAGCGTGGGGCTGTCGACTCACGCCCCCTGCGTGGTATCTGTCGCACCCTGGCTCAGCACCGCTCCGTGGTGACCATCGCCAGGCGGACGACATGGCGGATAACAGAAGCGAACACATCACCGAGACTGCTCAAGCGACGCGAAGGTACTTGCCGCTCTCGGTGTAATAGTCTCGTCTATGGACTGCCGGGTGATCGTGGAAGCCGCTGTGCCCGTTTATAGTGTCGAGACGGCGGACGAAGCCGTGCGCATCGCTATCGCGAAGACGGGTGACATGCTCAACCCTGATCTCAGCTATGTCGAGATCACCAGCGGAGAACAGTCGTGCCCGGCGTGCGGCGAGCCAATCGACGCTGCATTCATCGCCGCGGACGAAGGGCTCGTCGCGCTGGACCTCGAACTGGACGTGTTTACTGTCACCGACGAAACGCACGCTGAGCGGATTGCCCTCACAGAGATCGGCCAGCGGCTCACGGACATCTCGCTCACCGTCCGCACGGTGACAGTACTCGAGGAGAAGAAAGAGTAAACAGGCAGAGCAGCCGTTCTCCCACCTATCAAAAAACACGTATTCAATTCTCTCACGACTCCCCCAATGCGACAGGAAGCGGTCGGTGAGGAAGAGCAGAGAGAGACAGGGTACGTCGGAGCGGAGCGCACGACCACACAGCACGGAGACCGATCATCGAGAGCACGCCGGCAGGAACAGCCCCCAGGAAAAATTTTTCTCTCCTCTCGGGTCGAAGACTGAGCGCCAGACAAGACGTTCACGGAATGGCTGTACTGTACGATTGCTTTTGAGATGGTTCATCCGTCGTGTTCAGCCGGTGGCAGGGGCTTTTCTGGTGTCTCCCCGTCAGCGGGTGACAGGTGATAGATGCTCTGACGGGCATCAGCGAAGTTAATCTCTTCCTCGACGAGCCCGACCGATTTCAGCCGGGTAAGCGCGTATCGGGTGGTTCGCGGTATGAGCCGCGAGTGGGTGACAAGTTGCTGTTGCGTGAGGGGGGTGGCGGCGTATTCGAGGGTCTTAAACACGAGTTTCGCACTCGGAGGTAGGTCAACCAGCTGCTCTGGCGACGGATCATCCATCAGTCGAGACCACACACGCCTGCCGTAAAAGTATGGACCTGTGATCGAGAGCGACACAGGTACGTCGTAGGATTCGACTGTACCAGTATATTACCTATCACTATATCGTAATACTATATCCTATTGAGAATTGCAAGAATAGTTGTGTGTATCGTGAACCGCCACGGGCCACCACGCCCGGGGCTTCCCGTGGATTAATCGGACACGCCCGTGACACCATCGGTCTGATGGCCTCGAACGGTGTCGTGGGCCACGGTCGGCGGGTTCGGGTTGCTCCATAGGCGGTGTAACCGCCGACGCGTATTTCGCTTATCATATCCATAACAAACGTACTGGATGACTAGGCTGTCAGAACAGCTTCCAACGCACTCATCGTCTGCTTGACACGCTCGATATCCGCGTTATATCCCATGTGACCGATCCGAATGAGGTCATCCGCGAAGTCGCCTAGGCTCGTTGCGACGACGACATCGTGTTCCTCATTCATCTCTTGCTGGATCGCTTCTGCGTTTCCATCGACCTGGAACGCCGTAACGGTCGGCGAGCTCAAGGCTGAAGATGCAGGATACGGGTCGAGTTCGAGTTTGCGACCGCGTTCCCGACAATACTTGGCCGCTTCGACGTGACGTTCGTAGACCGCGTCCAAGCCCGCTTCGAGCAACCGGTCCAGCGACGCCTCGAGAGCATAGAGATTCGAGATCAGATGGGTGTACGGAAGCGCGGTGGGATCCTCCTCAATCGGCTCGATATCATGCCACGGCGCCAAGCTGGTATAGAACGTATTCTGGGGTGTGGATTCGATTTTCGCCCACGCGTCGTCACTTATGGAGATCGTTGTGAGGCCGGGGGGCGAGCTGAAACACTTCTGGGACGCGCCGAGACACACATCGATGGCGTCGACTGGGACAGGTGTCCCACCGAGCGAAGACACGGCGTCGACGATGGTCAGGATACCCGCGTCGTTCAGCACGCTAAGTACGGCGTCGAGATCGTTCAGCAGCCCAGTCGGGGTTTCACAATGCACTATCGTCGCTGCGGCGAAGTCGGTCGTCTCGACGAGATCCTTGATCGGCTCGACATCGAATCCTTCGTTGAACGGGATACTGTGGGTCGTGGGGTTGCCACCGTGCACCTCAACGAAATCGACGAATCCTTCCCCGTAGAGACCATTCGCGAGGCAGAGCACTTCCCCACCGGATTCGATCAACGAGGCAATGCTGGCCTCGAGCCCGAGGATTCCCTCGCCGCCGAGAATCAGCACATCGTCGTCTGTCTGATAGACATCGGCCAGCTTCTCGAGCAGCGAGCGGTAATAGTCGGCGAACTCCGGTTCCATATCGGGGTTCTGGATAGGTCGGCTCATCGCATCTCTCACGCTATCCGGGAGCTCAGTCGGCCCGGGTGTCATGAGCAGGGTGTTTCGGTCGTCCATGTGCGTTCGTTCGTCCACGGCAGCGTAAAGATGAGTGTTCTATTACAGGCCCACCACTAGCGGTGGCTCTCATCTCAGAATTCACTAGGAGGTTTGGCAATTGCCAAGGATCGTGGCCTACGCCACCGCACGCTTGACGAGGGCAAACGTGCTCTCTCGGAGCGCAGTAAGTGTCCTCGGCGAGGTCAGTGCCGGGTTGGTAATTGCCAATTAATCTGGAAGACTGCAGTGGGATGGCGCTGGCAAGTGCCAACCTCCCACTAAGATTGTTCTGAAAGTTCCGAATGGATGAACAAGAAGCGAGAACCATCTCCTAGATCGGCGTAAGTTCGTCCTCGCCGGAGCGGAAGCACCGGCCGCTTCCGAGCGCCTCCTCGATGGCAACCGCTACCGCGTCAGCACTTATGTCGTAGTCCTCACGCACAGTCTGAATCAGTGTCTCCTGATCGACTGCTCCCCATCCCCGATCTCCTGCAGATAAGTGACGATCACGTCGTCATCCACGGCGTCTGGCTCGCCCTCGTCGCCCGTCGCGCTCATTGGCCATCAATGCAGCATCTGCCGCCGTTCGCTCAGTCTCGGACGGCTCCGGCACCGACGCCTCCTCATCAGCTCCGGCCTCGCCCGGTTCCTTGAGGTGTACCAGTGCCTCGATGGCGTCCTGGCGGAACGTTTCGATCGACACATCGTATTGCTCACGCGCCATGCGCGCGTACTCGTTCTCGGGATCGTCGAACCGTTCGATCTGCTCAATCGTGCGTTCGGCGGTTTCGACCACCCACTGGTTCCGGGTTGGCTCGTCGACGACCGGGACCCACTCCGGCTGGATTGAGACATTGACCGCCCCTGTATCGGTCTCGAAGGTGCGGGGTTTGCCAACAACCGCGACGAATTCCTGGGCTCGTCGTACGAGCCGTCGAACCATGCGATGGACCTGATGCGGGACATTCTCGTCCCACGCCGAGCTCTCGATCACCGATTTGACGGCGAGGACGATGGGCATACTCTTGCCGACCAGCGAGAGCGTGGCGAATTTATAGGCCCTCTCCCCCGATTCGTCAGTCCCGCTGACCTCACTGGGTAGCTCATCCTCGGCATGGTAGGGCCAGGTCGTGATATCAATGGCAACGGTAACCGGTGGTTGGAGGATCTGGAGGTGATTCACCGCGTCAAGAAGATTCTCGATCGACTGCTCGAAGCCCGCTTGAATCTGTGCCTGTGAATAGTTCTTGACCGTTCGAAGGTGGGTATCGCCATGCGGTGTGTAGCCGTCGCCGAAGAAATTCTCCATTCGTGATTGGCCCTGTGGCGTGCCACAGCGACAGAGCGCCATCAGTGCCTGGAGTTCGTTGAACCGGCTATCCGGATATGTTGTATTCGCTGCACAGCCAGTGTCGAACGCGCCGAAGACCGTCTCCCGCGCGTGCCGGACGTGTCTCCGAATCTGCGTATCGGAGAACTCGCCGACGTGACGGTCACGGAGATCAGACTCGGACTCGTCGACGTGCCGTGGTGGACGGAGATCAAGGGCCACCGCATTCTGATAGGCAGTAGCGACGAGGCGCTCGCTCACCGAAAGAATAGCACGCTTGGTCTCGTCTGAGAGGTGTACATCCCACGCAGTCATGAGCGTTTGGCGCGTTGGAGGTGTTGTAGGGGCCGAAGTTCTCCGAATCGAATCCGAGCCGAACCGCTCGATGCTCCGTCGAGAGGTACTCGTAGAGACCGTTCCACGACAGCCCAGCGAATTCGCGGCAAAACAGCGCGCGAACCATTGGGACAGCGTCATACTCGCGTGCTTCGAACCGTTCGTAATCCGTGGTTCGGAGAACGAGGTTCACATTCACGTGTCGAACGAGATCGACAAGCGTTGGGGCTGTTTCGAGCCGGCCGCGGACATCATCAAGCAGCCACTGAAAAGGATCCATAGAACTCATCGAGAATCTATATATCCCTGACCTATCGTATCGTACATACACTACTCGAATTGACGCTCAGGAGAGGAAAAATTGCTGTCCCGTCACTTGCAGGTCTCTCTTCAACGATCATGGTTTGAGACGAAGAGAAACCCTACACCTATCACCGTTTGTCGTCCCGACAACAAGTTACTGACAAAACGGGCCACGCCGGTGAACGCTTCCGTTGAGCCACCTGACGCCAAGATCACAGGTACGGTTGTGGCTACAGCGGAGGCACCGGAATATATGATGCTACAGCTATGATGACTGCATGTCAATGGACGACATCCTCGAACTCGCTGACGTAGTCGCAGATTCGGAACTCGAAGGCGCTCTCGTTTGGCTCCTCCGTCTCATCGGCCTGCTCGCTCTCCTTGGTGGTCTCGGGCTCTGGTTGCTGACGGACATGGGACTCCTCGTGCTACCGCTTGTCCTGATCGGTGGCGGCCTCATCTTGCTGATTGTTCCGGGGCTTCTCCTTACACTCACAGAATTGGGTGGAGAGAGGTGACTATGGCTATGAACTACTACCTAGCTATTTCGCGGTCAGAGACTATCACTTCAAGAAGTGGGTGAAAACCATTAGGGATTGGCCATCGTAGTATTTCGCACTGAACAATGTACGAGAACCTCCTTCTCCCATTCGACGGTAGTGACGGAGCAGCGGCGGTGCTCCATCATGCCAGCGAAATCGCACACTGGACTAATGCCACCATTCATGTCCTCTATGTTGCTGATACGACTCGCGACAGTGTCACCATCGTTGAAGGCCAGATGGTCGACGGACTCGTTCAACAGGGTGAGGAGATCGTTGACGAGGCAGCGAAAACATTGGACACACTTGGAGTCGCGCACGATACCGATGTCGTACAGGGCAATCCGGCCCCGACGATCATCGAGTATGCTGAGGACTACGGGTGCGACCTGATCGTGATGTCGACGCACGCCCGTGAGGGGCTCTCACGGTACCTCATTGGGAGTGTTTCTGAGAAGGTCGTCCGACTCTCTTCCGTCCCCGTCCTCACTGTACGGATGCAACCCGACGAGCAGTTGGAGTTCCCCTACAAGAATATCCTCCTTCCAACGGACGGAAGTACTGCAGCGACCCACGCTACCACTCATGGTCTCCTACTCGCGGCGTCCCTCGGTGCCACCGTCCATGTTCTGTCCGTCGTAGACGATACCGCACTCGGGTTGGATGTTCGGTCAGCCATTTCTGAACAGGAAAGTAAACAAGTCGCGATTGACGCTGTTGAGGACATCATCTCGAAGGCAGAGGGAGACGAGGGTACGAATACCGTTCGCCATATCGAACGTGGGTCGCCTGTTGAGGTGATTCTTGACTATATCGAATCGAACGACATCCACGCTGTCGTGATGGGCACAACAGGAAGGCGCGGGACCGATCGCATACTGCTGGGAAGCGTTGCTGAAAAAACGGTCCGCTCTGCACCGGTCCCGGTCATTACCCTCGCAGAGCCAGAGTAGCGCCGAGGTCTTCTGAAAGGGTTAGCGAGTTCCTGTACTTATTTAGCCGTTGTGTCAGTACATACAGCTGATGAACTCGATAGAGCTTGGGCTCCGTCTCGGTGCGGGGGTGTTTCTTATCTTGGCGAACGGATTCTTCGTCGCGATCGAGTTCGCGCTCACATGGGCCCGACAGTTCAGCGAGGAGGAGTTCGTGGGTAATACATACGCACGGGATGCCCGATAGCCACGAGGACAGCAGAAGTGCTAGACTGACTCATTAACCATGGTGATAGGGATTGGGGGCAGCCCAGACAGTCGTTTCAGTGATGTTACTCAGAAAGATACGGTTGATGTCGTGTTACCTCATCATCTTCATCCTGACGACGTTGATATCGTTCGAATTAATACGATCAAGGAACTCCTCAAGCGGCTCCCGCGTTCAAGGTGCCGTACGATATCTGTGATTCAATGGGTTTTAGCTTCTGAGACGAGTTCGTCGATGGCTGCTAGTACCTAGATATTCAGTTTCCAAAACCGAATCTGGCGAGGATGTCAATCAGCACTGTCACAGCTATTGGAACATCCCTAGAGCAATAGGTACGGGCTATACGGTCCCTACGATGTGTTCACATCTATCGGAAAGCCCCTCCTCAATAATAACTCGAGCAGTATCAGCGTCAGCGAGTACTCCTGTCGTATTTCCATGGACTATTTACCATCCGGTATCTACTCCAACCATGAATATCCCCGACTCAATAGCTGCCGTCGAGAGAGAGCTTACGCGGCCAGAATTCGCAGCTACACGGGCAGAGCGGAGGAATCGATGGTAAATCTCGCGATTTCTCTGGCCCAGCTTGCCGGTGCGTTCGTACTGGTCTTCTTGAACGGCTTCTTTGTTGCCGCGGAATTCGCCTATGTGCGGGTGCGCTCGTCAGCCGTCGAGCAACTCGTCGAAGAAGGCCGGACCGGATCATCAATTCTCCAAGAGGCCGTCGATAATCTCGATGACTACCTTGCAGTCACGCAACTCGGGATCACTATTGCCTCGCTCGGGTTGGGCTGGCTCGGAGAGCCGGCTATCGCAGCGTTACTCGACCCCGTGCTTGCGCCGGTTCTTCCCGAGGGTACGCTTCATTTTGTCGCGTTCGCTATCGGATTCAGCGTCATCACGTTTCTCCACGTCGTCTTCGGTGAACTCGCACCGAAGACGATTTCTATCGCTCAGCCTGAGCGGATCGCCTTGCTGGTCTCGCCACCAATGAAACTCTTTTACTACCTTTTCGTTCCGGGGATCGTCGTCTTCAATGGGGCGGCAAACCGCTTTACGCGGCTGATCGGGATTCCACCCGCCTCAGAAACCGATGAAACACTCACCGAGGAGGAGATCCGGACCGTGCTAACCCGAGCTGGCCGTGAAGGACACGTCGACACGACAGAGGTGGAGATGATCGAGCAAGTCTTCACACTCGACGACACGATTGCCCGGGAAGTGATGGTCCCTCGGCCAGATGTCGTCACTATCACCGACGATCTCCCTCTTGCGGAACTTCGTTCGCTGATCGTCGATGCCGATCACACTCGGTATCCCGTTCTTGACGCCGACGAGCCCGATCAGGTAGTCGGCTTCGTTGACGTCAAGGACGTAGTACGGGCGGCCGAATCCCATGAAGACAATAACGGCCCCGAGCCCATGATAGCTGGCGATATCGTCCGCGAGATCCAGGTCGTACCCGAGACGACACCCATTGCCGATCTCTTAGCACAGTTTCAGCGCGATCGCGGCC
The DNA here is from genome assembly GCA_025041175.1 of Halobacteriales archaeon YIM A00010. Lineage (GTDB taxonomy): Archaea > Halobacteriota > Halobacteria > Halobacteriales > Haloarculaceae > Halocatena. Next base: position 625,630 of record JAKCFJ010000004.1, on the reverse strand, counting down.
AGATGGCTGCAGTGATCGACGAGTGGGGCGTTTTCGAAGGACTCGTGACTGTTGAAGATATCGTCGAACAGGTCGTCGGGGATATCCGTGACGAGTTCGATGCCGACGAGCCGTCGATCGACCGGCGTGACGATGGTTACATTGTCGACGGCTCGGTACCCGTCTCTACCGTCAACAGGCGATTGGATGTCACATTCGGGACGGACGAGTTCGACACCATCGGTGGGTTCGTACTCGATCGTCTCGGTCGGGCCCCCGATGTCGACGACCGAACCACTGTCGATGGCTATGTCCTCTCGGTCGCTGACACTGAGGGTGCTCGGATCGCATCACTCCTGATCCACGAAAAAGGAGCACAAACAGAGGACGCTGGTGAACCGAAACACGAGTGATCATCTCTCCCGACGACCATCGTGGTCCATGCGTCACCCGGACTACGACACTATCCAAAAGGCGCTTTGCGCCTCCGTTGAGAGTAGGGTAGTTCACCAGGCTTACATCTGAGGTCGGCTAGGTGGATTGCTCATGCGCAGTTGGGCTCGAAATCTGTACCGAATGTCTGAATTTCGCAAATGGCTATACATGACAAATATACCTAGCCGACTTCTGATATGATCGAACGATTGATCCGCTGGTATCGCCGTCGTTGGGGTATCGAGAACGGCTTCAAGAAGCAACAGCACTTCATGGTCCGAACCACCTCGACCGAGCGCGACTACCGGTTTTTACTGTTTCTATGCACTGTCTCCACTTCTCCTCTCAGCGTTCGATGGGATCGAGCGCTGCATCGACCCGCTCATCGGCAGCCTCGGCGTCGAGATACCACTGTCGCCGGTCGTCGTTCTTGTGGATACTCATGAGGGTTGTGCGCGCGAGATTAGGGACATCTCGGGCCACACTTCGGTACGATTCCTCGCCGTCGTCCCGTTCGAGCGCTCGGCGCACATCGAGGTAGCCGACCTCCCCAGTGTCCCGATCGGGATCGAGCAGGACTTGGAGGTAGCCATCATCGTCCCGCTCGAACCCCACCGGGACAGCGCCGAGCCACTTGCCCTGGTCTTGTGCGCGCGCAACACCGGCTTCGACCGACTCCGTTTCGATTAGACAGTGACACGAATGCGTCAGCTCACCAGCGAGTACGCCACCAATCGGCTTGGGGTGGGGCCTGCGGAGATTGAGCTGTTCGTCAACAAGCAGACCGGCTCCGATACTGACCGAGAGGGCTACTAGGAGTTGATGGCCGCGCTCGAGGCTGGGGAGATTCGCAGGTGATCATGTCGGAGGCATCTCGGATCTCTCGGTCAGTGCGTGACTTCTCTGCGACAGTCGAGCGGATCGCGGACGAAAATGGGGTTGGGTTGCACATTCTCGACATGGGGATTGTGCTTGATCCTGGAGAAACACATCGCCGACGCGTGAGATCTCGCTGTCTATCTAGCTTGGTACTTCTGAAACCGTCGTCGTATTCGACCACGTCACCCGCCGTGTACGCAGGCTTCAACACCAGCTTGGTACTTCTGAAACCTCTAAGGATTGTAGTAGGAGAGACATCAAATTGTGCTTCAACACCAGCTTGGTACTTCTGAAACCAAGCCGTCGCCGGCGTTGGAAGTGGCCCTTCGTGGCTTCAACACCAGCTTGGTACTTCTGAAACCGTTTGAACCCGGATCGCCACCCCAAGGAATTCAAGCAACGCTTCAACACCAGCTTGGTACTTCTGAAACGATGTTAGTCGAATACGATGCCGCCCCAGACGGGGGCTTCAACACCAGCTTGGTACTTCTGAAACGGGTGTCCGACGGGGGCGTGTTTTGATGCCAGACATCGCTTCAACACCAGCTTGGTACTTCTGAAACGAGGGTGAAGTGAACGAGTTCGTGCCCACACTGTGGAGCTTCAACACCAGCTTGGTACTTCTGAAACTGTCGTGAACTCATCGCCGGTCGAGATCACGAGAAGCTTCAACACCAGCTTGGTACTTCTGAAACAGCGAGTAGTACCCCATCTCCTCCACATCGTCCATGCTTCAACACCAGCTTGGTACTTCTGAAACAGCGAGTAGTACCCCATCTCCTCCACATCGTCCATGCTTCAACACCAGCTTGGTACTTCTGAAACCAGCGATTCAGATCAATCGCCTCGGCGGCGTTCTTGCTTCAACACCAGCTTGGTACTTCTGAAACTCGGAGGTGCGATGATGACTGTGTGCACCGACACCGCTTCAACACCAGCTTGGTACTTCTGAAACACGCTCGTTGCCCCCACGAAGCCGGCGGGCAAGGGGCTTCAACACCAGCTTGGTACTTCTGAAACGCGCATCACGCTCGACCATCCGGAGATCGAAGACGCAGCTTCAACACCAGCTTGGTACTTCTGAAACTATCCGATTCGTCCTCGTCGGGGAGCTCGATCCGGACGCGCTTCAACACCAGCTTGGTACTTCTGAAACGAGGTTTCCATTGAGATGCCGGGCTCCTGATACTCTCCGCGCTTCAACACCAGCTTGGTACTTCTGAAACTCGGCGTGCTTTACCCTGCTTTCCAGGAACTGGAACGCTTCAACACCAGCTTGGTACTTCTGAAACCCACCCGAAAACACCGCTTATAGGCACTAAATCCCTGCGATTGCTCCCGGTGCAGCCATCGACCCTCAGTAGCAGGCTTGATTAAGGGGGTCGATGGTACCCTCTCAAATCAACTGGTGGTCGTCCATTGGATCGTCACCATATATCGACCGATTCAGCCAGTTGTCGTCTCGAAGTTCGTAGAGTATCACTGATTCATGGGGTTTCACCACGGTCTCAATCTCGTCTTTCAGCGTTTGGAGTTCGCCCTTCGTGAGTTCTCCCTCGCAAACCGAGTTCTGTACGTGAGTAAGGTACTGCCGCAAGAGCTTCAACATCTTCTGTGTTCGTTGGGCTTCCATATCGTACACAGCAATGATATACATCTACCACCACCTCTGGAATGCATCGTACTCCTGATCACCAAGCAGGTGCTTGTGAAGCTTATACCCCTCCAGTCGGAGCAAGTACTGATAGGATGTTTTTCGGCTTAGCGTTGGGTGTTCGACGGTCTCGTCGAGCAATGATTCGAATTCTCCCACAACTGTTCGGCGGCCGTGATCTGTCAGCAGACAGCCGTCTAAGTCCTCTTCGAAATCATCAACAGTGATCTGTGACCGATTCACCAATCGACAAATGAGTCGATCGACTAACATCGGCTTGAACACCTCACTCAAATCGAGACACAGGGAGTAGCGTCGCTCGCTCGGTTCATGCAGATAACTCACGGTTGGATCGAGATGCGTTGAGTAGAGCTCGGTGAGGATGGCGCTATAGAGAAGACTGTTGCTGAAGGAGATCAAGGAATTCACTTCGTTCGGTGGTGGATAGTACTCCCGTCGTTCAAACTGAAAGGCATCGGGCAAAATCGTAGCGAACAACTGATAGTATTTGTTTCGGATTGTCCCCTCGTGACCGAGAAGATCGTCGACAGTCTCACATCCGTCGACTTCCTCAGTGAGGCCGGTGAGATCTGAAATAAGCCACTCAAGGTCGAACCCTCTGTTCGAGTAATATTTCACATTTCGTCGCATTTCGCTCCCTGCAGCTCTGACAAACTCTCTTGCAATCCAGAGGCGATCGGTAGGATCGCTGTAGTGTTCGACCTGTTTCACCAGTGAATTTCCCGATACGAGCGATCGGCGAGGGACGTATGTCCCCGCGTAGTATTCATTCCAGTTGAACACGTGCGCGGGGATTTCGTTCTGTGTCAAGAAGTCGAGTACTCGCGTATTGAAATCTATCTGTCCATGGAAGAACAGGGCACGGACGTTTTCTACGGGTAAGTGGTGGATATCGTCGTCTTCGGTTCGCACTACTAGGGTATCGTTTTCTCGCTTGAGGCGACCGTTTGTGAACAGATGGTAGTTTTCGTCCATTCGTGAGTTACACCCAACAGAGGTCGTGGTACGCACAAGCGTCGCAGATCGGCTTTCGTTCGGCTTCCGGCGGCGTTGGTTCGGAGATAATCTCCTGAATGGCATCGACGATCCGTTCCATCTCCTGTTCGTCTTCGTGTGTTAGCTCGATCGACTCCCGTTTGCGTTCTGTGGGGTACGCTAGTTCCCCGGTGACGTCGATGTCTTTCTTAGTCTTCAGATACCAGAGGTAGAACTTTAGTTGCATTTCACCCGGCTCTTCGAGCGCGCTCGATCGTTTGACCTCGACGATATTCCCATTGTCCAGTACGTCAAGCTGAATCCGACCGTCGACGAACACCGAGCGTTTCTTGTCCTCATACGAAGAGTCATCCACTGCCGACCCGTGGCGGATCCCAACGTTCTCTCGGTCGACATCAATATTGTTTGCGTAGAACCACAGTTCTCGGTGACAGGTGTGGTAGTACTTTACCATGAGCCCTGTGACGTCCATGTCAGATCAACCTCGCATCGACGGTGTTGTCCGGAATCGAGAACCCTGTATCCTCATCGTACCACTTCCCGTACCGACGGGAATCAGCGTTGAGAAAGTACACGCCGAGATCAGTATCGGGAAGGGGGAGTGACCGGAGGTCTGTTGCTCGGTCGGAGGTCTCCGAATAGAGATTGACTGTCACGACGTTTTCGTAGAAGGCGGGTTTGGTCCGGGCAATTGCCGCCCGATCACCCGTTTCGACAGCCTTCTGCATCGCAGTAAACGTTGCTGGCCTTTCACCGGTGCTCGTCTTCTGTCCGGTCATTACGAAGACTTCGGCTGAGAGCGTGTTTTCGATGAGAGAGATTTCGGCGTCCTCAAATTGCCACGAACGAAGCTCTGTGAGCGAGTCATTCGTCTGTTTCACCTCTTCAACGATGTCGAAGTATCGATCGACAAGATCGCTGGTTACCTCGTATTCGGGGGTTTCATACGGGATATCGGCGTTTTCTGTGATTATTCGACGTGTTGCATGTAGCCGTGGATCATCGTAGATTGCCCGCGCAGGGTGATCGCCGTCGTCGGCGATCGACACGACTGTAACGATCCCTCTCGCTTGAGAGTTCCAATCTCGATTACACCGGCCGGCAGCCTGGACGATCGAGTCGAACGGAGCGAAGTCCCTCCAGACAGCATCCATGTCGATATCGACGCCAGCTTCGACGACCTGGGTACTGACGACGACGAACTGCTCTTTGTCTGACGATCGGAGCCGCTGGATCCGGCGTTGGCGATCCTTCGGTCGGACGGCACTCGATAGGTATATGAACGATGTATCTCCTGTTGTAGATCTGTCCATTAGCTCCTCGAAGAGAGTTGTGGCCGATCTGATCGTGTTACACACGACGAGGAGGTCTTCGTCTGGATTCGATCGCGCATACGTTGCTACGCGGTCGGCGAGGGCAGCATGACTCAACGGTTCATTGTTGATGCTCTGATCGAACTGAAACGTGACCCTGTCGAGGCGCTCGAAATATCGGTTCTGGTTGCTGGTATTCGTTTTATCATCGTTTTGAGTATCGATGAGTGGTATTGCGTCGTCGAACAGTGCGGGCTGTGTAGCCGACATTGCGATGAAGGTGCAATTGAGTCGATCTGAGACGAGCTCGAGGACTTCGCGGACGACATCCCAATATCGAGCGGGAACTGCCTGAACTTCGTCCAACAACACGATGGCATCCTCTAGGTTCGGGAGTTTCATCGACTGAGCGTTCGATGGTACGATGAGGCTTTCCAAGAACTGGACGAACGTCGTCGCAACGAACTCACTCTCCCAGCGTTCTGTCAGCATCATTGCTCGGTCAGCGTCTTGGTCTGGGTCTCTCGTATCGTTCGTTACGTACGTCGAGTCCGACAGATAGTGGTGTTTCAGGAGGAGTTCGGGGGTGATCTGTTCACCTGTGGCATTGGCGAGCACTGTTTCGAAGACGGTAAAATTCTGATCGATGATCGAGGTGTACGGGACTGTATAAACGATCCGTGGCTGTACGCCGCGTTCCTGTTCGATCCGGTTCCGAAGGATCAGTGCCGCGTCGAGACTCGTGAGTGTTTTGCCGATTCCTGTCGGAAGCGTCAGCTCGAAGATAGACTGTGAGAGATCGATCTCTTGGACCGCAGCTCGGACTTCAGTTCTAGCGCGCTCTCGAAGCTCATCGATAGAATTGGGTGCTGGTTCGCCAAACTCCTGCTCGACATATGATGCAACGGCATTGACAGGGATCGGTCGTCGATCAGGCTGTTCGTACTGGGCAGCGTCGATTTTGTCAGCGGAGACCAGTCGAGAGTACCCTTCGACTACTCCATAGGCATCCTCGCTGCTAGTTTCGAGGTTCAATTGCCCATCTCGATAGATGGTCCGTAAAAATTCTTTGAGGTATTCTTCGTCGGACACCCAGCTCGCGAATTCCTTGATATCCAGTGGGATCTTAAGAGCATCACACATCAACTGGACTGATTCTGCGTGCGATTGTAGGTCAGTAGCCTGTTCTTCCAGTATGTCCCGCCGTGAATCATCGACAAGGCGTTCGAACAAGGAGCCATTCCCAGTAACGTTTCCCAGACGAGAGTGGTGTTTGTCGACGGCGAGAAGCCCTGCGAACGATTGACGTCGGCAGAAGCCGTGGTTTCGAAGGGCTCGGTAACAGGCAAGTCCTGAAATAGGTGCGTGTGATGTTTTTTGACTGCGTGATTCGATACCTCTGATGTACGCTTGAAAGAACGATGTTGCTTTGCCCAGATCGTGTGTTGAGGCGATAGTTTCGAGGAAGCGACGTTTGTCGCCATGGCTCCCCCGTGAACACCGGCTGGTGACTCCTTTCAGATGGTTTTGGAGTGGCCGATCATTTGGAAACTGATCGTCAAGCGTACGATTGTCAGCGTCTGTATCTGGGTGTGAGATAATATTACGAGAAGACAACTGTATCGCCTCCGACGATCGAATAGGGCTCGTCTCGAACAGCGATCGGCTCGCCTGAACGGTCGTACGTCACGTTCTGTGAACCGTCGGCAATGCGACCGTCTCCATCCGAGCGCATGAATGCGGGCATACGCTCAGACACATATTCCGCCCCGGAATCGGGAATGATGGTCAGGCTTTCGCCAGGGAGTGCCGATCGAACCGATGCCTTTCCCTCCCTAGACTCGATTTCGAAACGTCCCACGTAATCGTACCAGGCCAGGTGTTCACTGAGTCCAAGCGACAGTGCATATGCGCTCTTCCCAGCGGATAACTTCGACTCAAGGCGATCCATCAGCCCCTCGTTGTCGAGTGAGACGTACAGTCGGTACGCCGGGTCACAGAGGTATTCGAAGACATTCTGTTGTCGATGGCTGCGGAAGAACTTGCCTGGGGTTGCCCCTTTTGTTTTGCCATCGCTCCCTTCCGTGTTGAGGATGTTGACCGCCATCGACAGTCGCCGGATGGGTGATTCGAGCGAGATAGCAATTCGACTCGACTCGCGACCGAAGGAATCGTAGTACGAGTCCCGAGGGAGTCCGAGTATAGCAGCGACCATCCCAGCAACGGTCGTCCGTGGTGGGAGTCCGAACGTCATCGCTGGTGACGTGGTGTGAGGCTTCCGAAAGTGGGCATGTTCTCCGGCCACGTCGAAGACGATGCAGTCGTCAGTCATACTGGACAGTGACGGCCTCGGCTCCGAGAGTAGCCTTTAGTGTTGCCTCGAGTCTCTCTGGACCACCTTCTTCATTGTGGGCGCTGATCTGCAGGCGTCGGCTGGCGCGAACATCGACATGCTCGATCCGGTCTCGGTGATCATCTAACAGACCTAGCATATCGTCGCATTCGATCGTGGCATGCGAGACGTCTCGCATTGCCTTTGGACCATCCGTTTGTGGGGTTAAGCTGATCGAACGATGGAGGTCACCAACATGATACTCGTCGTCAGTGTACTCAACCCGCAGTAGCAGTCGAGGTTCGTGCCCACGCTTGGATGAGGTGTTCGTCAGCTCTCTCGTCCCGTACCACAGCCCGTCTTCAAGCAGATCCACATCGTTTTCGGTGAGATTGGTTGTGGTTGCGGCGTTCTCGTCGACAACGCCGTGGAACCGCAGCATTGCGTACGCAACCCTGTGTTCCGAGAACATATTCCCACCCGCACCGCCATCTTCGCTATCGGCAGCGAGCACCGATGTCTTGCCATGAGTCACTTCGTGAACAGGATGCATCGATCGGCCGAAGTTAAACTGGACCGGGCCGGTGAACGATTGTTCCGTGGGTGCGTCCTCGAACGCCATGCTGTCGCCGAACAATCGAACGTCAGCGGCAAGATCCAGGAAGGTATCGATTACGTCTTCCTCGTTATCCTCGTCGATCTGCTCGAAAAGCTCGGCGTACCTATCGTTTTTGTCATCTCGTGCCTCGCCGCCTGACGCTTTGACGAGTATCGAGTGTCCCTCCCGGTCGAGGTAGTCTCGGACCACCCGTTTGAGCCGAACGTCGGTGACGATCGCCTCTTCGGTGTAGTCGTCGACTCGGGGGCGATTCTCTTCGGTCAGTGGATCCCCGTTCGGGTTGGTGTCGACGGCGTCGTACAGGAAAACGATTTCTGAGCGATTTTGCACAGTGGTATTGTCAGCTGACATAGTGGGTTAGTTTTCTACTTCGTGTTCGGTTGCGACGCTCTGTACCTCTCGCATGTCGCTCGTCTCTTCGTCGTCCTCGGCGTACAGTTCCCAATTTTCAGAGGCTCGAGTAGCTATCTTCGGGCCGAACGTGACACCAAGGATGTAGTGATACTGCAGCTCGTCTTTGGATGCGTTCCACCCTTCGTTTTCGCCTCGAAGGACCGCTTTGTGGAACAGTTCATGAGCTGTACGCCACGGAATCCCGTAGTTTCCGTTCTGGGCGTTGTAGGTCTTGGCCTTCTCCCAGATCGCAGTCTCCCACTTCGGTAGATTTTCCGTTGATAGATGGGCAGCGTCGCGATTCTGGACGAAGGTTCGGTTGAGATTCCGGTTCATTTGCCAGGCCGAGAGCTGCGCTGCCACGGCACCGAGGATGAAGGCGGCACTTCTACCGGGCGACTGGTCGATACTATCGTGGGCGTCGATGAACTCGGCGAGTCCATCGCCAAGCGTCACGTAATCGCCTGTAATGCTGTCCAGATTCATGGTATGGTCGGTATGGTCGTCAGTGAGCAGGTCGAGCCGAGCGCAGGTTCGTTGGAAGGCGAACGCGCGAGCGACGTGAAAGCCATCGTAGGGATAATCTTCTTCGTCGTCATTCGAGAGGCGCTCGCGGTAACGTACGATTGCTTCGCGCGTGAGCCCATTGACGAACTCTCCGTATCGGATCGACGACGCCGTGAGGAGGGCTTCCGTATAGTTTGCCCACCGATTGTCGTCGCCGATCGGATTGCTTTCGTGATCGCTATCTGAGATGTCGCACAGCAGATCATAGAGCCACATCCCAGTGAAGACCTGCTTCTCACTGGGTGATGTGAGATTTGAGAATGGTTCGATCTGGAAGAACGGGTGCGTGTCGAGGACGGTTTCGAACGTCTCTATGATACTGTTGACGTGATCGATAGAGACGCCGTCGATCGTCGCCACACCGTGTGTTTTGTTACTGTCTCTGATGTAATGAACGAAAGAAAGACGGAGCACTTCCGCTTCGTTCAGTATTTCCGCTTCACTTTGGTACTGGGCCCAAGCGTTTGACAGTGGCCGTTCGCTCTCGTCGTCGGTCAGGTTCTTGTACCCTCCTCGAATAAGACTTCGGAGACGATCATCGGCACCATCAATCGGGAGTGCATAGGGGACAACTCGACACCGTACGCCCGGGGCTCCGTGATCTTGCTTGTCCAAGAAGAGCTTTGACACCGCCTCGAGGTTTCTGATACACTCTGCACAGAGGGGGCGAGACTGCCACGCGTTAGAGGCATTGTACTTCGGGAACGGCCATTGCTTCTTGAAGGTATACATGGCGTCTAACCCTGCACCGAGTCCGAAAGTTTCACCTTCCTCGTCGCAGATGGCACACCGAGTGATACCGCTACTTCCCGTCGCATTTGAGAATGTTTCGAGCGACCCTTTGTAGGCATTGAAGGCCCCACGAGCAAGTGCCTCTATCTCACCAGGATACTGGATTGATCCATCTTCTTGGAACCGAATTGTCAGAAGAACCTTGTAATCGATGGATTCGTCGTACTGTTCGAGATCATCACGGATTCTCGAGGCGTAGGTATCGAACGCGTCCGCTAACTCTTCGACGAATGGATCATCAACGACATCACCGATGGCGTTGTCCTGCGGCCAGTCTATCATCCGATCGAACTCTGTGAGAATACTGCTACTGGCCCGCTGGGTGAGACTGTGATCAAGGTGGTTATACCGGTTAGCGTACCCGTACTTGATAGCCATCTCCAGTGGATCGATCGGATCGACGATTCTCGTTCCTCGGTATGTTAACCCTTCTTCAGTTCGCTTGAACTCGAGTTCTATGACTGTCTCGATGGCCTGATTGCCACGCAGAGCGTCCGGAGAACAACATGCGAGGTACTTCGACTCGAAATGCTGCTTGGCGAGTTCGTCACCGATCGTGGCCAGTGCATCGAGCAGCATCAGACGTCCGCCCCACGGTTCACAAACCCGAAGCCTAGTCCATTCAGCTCCCCAAGACCGACATCAAGTGCCAAGTCAAGTATCTGCCGATGCTTTTGTCCCTGGAGCTCGTATTCGAAGGTCCATTCCCCGCCGATGAACTGGACATCACCGTCAGCGAATGACACCGGCTTGGCGATTGATCGGTCCAACGAGTAGCCCGAAAAGTACGGTGGTTCAGGGGGTTCATCGTCGTAGACCAGCTGATACTTCGACTGTAAGTTAGCGTAGAGGCGATCGAAGAAGCAGTCCATGCCGTGTTCTGGTCGCCAGTAGAGTCGGTCATAATCTCCTGGGTCGATCCCCTTCTCACGAGCGTTTTCAGCATCCATCCGGAGGACGATCGGCGTTCCTGTGGTGAGCGTTCCTTGCTCTTCGACGGCAGGATCTAGCGTAAAGGCTTCTTTGGCCTCTAAGGCCATCGGTCCAATGTTGACTTCGGGTTCTGAACAGAAGCCATAGGCCACATCTGCCACTAACTGTTCGTCTGGTGCTGCAAAGATGAAGCGACGCGTATCACCTTCTTCCGCGTTCCGAGGTGGAAAGATGTTAGAGAAACTGAAACCCGTGAGCCCCTGACTGCTATGGATGTTCTTGTAACCTGTTCGTTCTATATCATTGTACAATCGGCCCTGTAATTTATGATTGTATTTATTATAATATGAAAAGTCATTTCGAGCTGTTAACGTGACGAGTGTTCTCATACCAATACAATAGTCATATGATATTTCGAGTTGATAAAGCTGTTGGCCATTTGGCTTTGGCTACTCTCACTGGTGGTATATGGATATTATGATATATAAACATAATTATTGGTTATGGGGGATAAGAACCATCTTGTTTTCCCGATATAAAACAATCATGATCGAACCGAGCGTCGGTCTCACTGTCTGCGAATCTCCCCACCGTTTGAGGGGAAGATCCAAGCGACGCCCCATGTCGCAGAAGTCGAGACGTTCTATCCCTCCGAGATGGACGCGACACCGATCCATCTCGATGAGAAGATATTGCTCGGCGGGCACAGCATGGATCCGACGCGCGTGCCAGACATCTGCCGCTATCTGTCGCGGAATGACTCGTGGGCGCGGTTCCGAGAGGGAACGATTACCCGCACGAGCTGACGGACGAAGAACTGGCAGAATGGGATGAGTGGTGGACTGCTGAACTCGAAGTATGGGTGGACGAGATGCGCCACAACTTGGTCAATGAGGCAACGCTGGCGTTCCGGTCAGAGGACCAGAATATCGAAATCCCAGTCGAGATTCGCTACGAGGAGGACTAACGATGGTCGAAACGAAGGATATGGACGACGAGATATTGGCCGTCATCCTTGCGGGGAAAGCCTCGAAACTCCGCGAGGAAACGTCGATAGTCCTCGTCACCGGTCGCCTCAGCCGCCGCGTCGGCCGCGTCCTCGATTCAGTGCTGTAGCGTGCGTTTCGACCGATCGATGAGCGGCTCGTCCCTCTTGATGTCTTCGTGCTGGATGTAGCGATTGATGGTTCGTTCGAGCTCGACCGGGAGCCACGTCTCTCGATGCTTGCCGTCGAGGTACTCGCCGGTGGTGTCCTTCCCGCCAACGACTTCCAGCCGGTAGTGCCGCCCGTCACTCCTCCGTGAGATGTGGTCAGGACAGACATCGAGGACCTCAGCGACGCGGAGCCCACAGTCGCCCATTAATCGAATGGCGATCTCGCGGTCCCACGAGCTGGCAGTCCGTGGCAGATGTCGGTGTTGGCGGTGCGTGACATGGCTCTATCCCGCCCTAGGTGATCGAACGGCTACGTGTTTGCTCTCGGAGAAGCGGTCGTCACGCATCCAGAGGCCCTTGCGAACGAGGCTGTGAACCCTCTCCCCAGCCATAGAACGTCTCGGACGTACTGGTGTGTCGCCGTGCTGTCTGTCGATGTGTCACTCGCAATTCGGTGTGCCCGTCGCTAGATGGAATCTCCTCGATTGAAGCCTCCCGAATGGCTTTGGTGACCTCGCTGGTAGCGAAGGCTATCGGTTGGATACTCTTGGTTATCGGGCTGGGACCGATCAGTTTCACACACGTTTCCATTTCTCCTAGCAAGCAGTTGCACGCTAAATAGGATCATCTCATTTACCGCCGCAATATTTTTGTTATTGTTTCCTATTTATTAGAATCGCATGGTCAAGATGAAATGTAACAATTGCGGCCATGAGAATGACTTCAAAGAACGGAATGGAGGAAAGTGCGAAGTGTGCGGCCAGCACGTGGATAGTCCGAAATATTAATCTCTACGAGCAATCATTTTGAAATCGACTGTTTCGCCAGGGAATCCCCTGCGTTCGCCGCTGTAGACTGCTACTGCAAGTTGATACTGCTCCTCGGCAATGGTTTCGAGAATCGGCAGCTCCCACTTTTCGGCCAGCTCCGTGAATCGCGCTCGAACGGCTCGGCCCGTTTCGATGGCTCGCTCGTAGCCGTCGCTCGAATCGTCGTGGATGTAGAAGACGAATTGTGTGTACGCCAGTTCGTCCGGACTGAGTACGCCGCGTTCGACGAGCTCACGCGGTTGGGTTCGCTTTGCTCCGGTGGTGTCGATGAAAAACTCGATCGCTTCGGGGGGATAGCCGAGCACCACTCCGAGCCGCCGATGCCATGCTGTGTCCGTCGGTGCACGAACCGTTGACGGTAGAAGATCGAGCCGCCCATGCGCGGGAGCGACAAACCATCCATTCATCCCCTCTATCTGGTGGGCGACCAACTCGAGTGCGTCAATCAATTCTCTAAACTGCTCATTCGTGTCGAAGCCGAACCGCGTGCCAGGATACGCCCACTCCGACGGCTGGAGATACATCGCGGGTTTGTCTCCGGCAATGACGAGCGCCATCTTCAGCGGGTCTTCACGGCTCTCGTGGTCTTCATGCACGCGGAGCCACTCCCGAAGCGCCTGTCTCTGAGTCGGCGTGAGTGCGTCGTCATCGCGGACAGACGATGGGAGAAGCATTATCACATCCTTCGCGCTCCATCATATTGAAAATATGGCTGGTGAACGCGTCAATCGCAGTTCTCAGCGCTCACCACGAGATTCTTTGGTATTTATTATCATGTTCGAAAGATATCGTTTCTGAGCAGACTGGCGGGAAGAGTGGTTGCTTTATCACTGACTCAGAGGTGGTGAGTAGTGCGTTGCATGCCCATTGAGTACGGCGGGTGCGCCCACAGTTCCGAGGCGATGTGCAACACCTCCAGTGGAAACGAGTCGCACAAGCGTCTGACGGCTGATGAAGAGGACGCGGAACCGTCCGAGTAGCAGACCCACCAGGGAGGCAGGCGGGTGCAATATCGGCGCTGTCTGCACGGTCATGGATCGCGAGTAGTGATCGTCTGCCGGGCGTCGTTCGGGACTGTCCAGCAGGGCCTCTCCGTGCAGCCCTATATACATTTCGTAACCAATGTTAATATGTTATTATTCAAAATGTATGGATGTGATACGAACATCTCACATAGTTGTGGTGATGACAGTGCTTGCCGTTGCGATCCCTGCGGGCGTCGTGGGCAGTCCCTCGACGACGAGCGAGCTGACCGCGACGGTCACGTCGGTAACGGACGGTGATACGGTTGATGTCGAGTACTCGAATGGCACGACCGACACCGTGCGGCTGCTCGGAGTCGATACGCCGGAAATCTACGGTGAAAACGACCCGACGGAGTTCGAAGGCGTGCCGGACACGGAGGCAGGTGAACAGTGTCTCGCTGAGGCAGGGGATGCTGCGAGTGCATATATGAAAGACGAGCTCCAGACGGGTGAGCAGATCACGCTCGAGCTGGATGAGCAAAGTGATGGCCGTGGCGACTACGGTCGCCTCCTCGCATACATCCATGACGATGGCCAGAACCTCAATTACGACCTCATCCAGACTGGCCATGCGCGTGTGTACGATAGTTCATTCGGTCAGAGCGACCGGTTTTACGCCGCCGAATCGGATGCCCAGGCGGCTGAGCGGGGCCTCTGGCACTGCCGGGATCCGAGTAGCGGGAGCGCCCTCTCGATCACTGAAATCCACGCCGACGCAGAGGGCGATGATCGAGACAATCTCAACGACGAATACGTGGAGTTTTCGAACACTGGCTCTGAGACGCTTGATCTCTCCGGATGGACGGTATCGGACGATGCAGGTCACACGTACACGTTTCCGAGCGGGGCCTCACTCGCAGCTGAGGCGACGGTGACGCTCCATACTGGCAGTGGAGAGGATACACAGACAGACCGCTACTGGGGCTCCAGTCAGCCAATTTGGAATAACGGCGGCGATACGGTGACGGTCGAAGATGGCTCCGGAACGCTCGTGACGAGCAAATCCTACTGAGGGTGGCCGAGCCAACGAACTTCGAATTGCTGAACGAGAGCGTCCAAGAGCATGTCACACAGGGGCTATAGCGTTCTCTATAGTAGATGCTGTAGCGCACGCGAGACGGTGATCGATGATAATGAGTGGGTGGTTGAATGGATAGAAGGAGGCAAACCCGCGTTTTGCTCCGGAGCGGTCGAGAATGAAATGGGTCCCCACGCCGATCCAGACGTATTGGAGGGTACCGAAGACGAACGGGAACACAACGAAGCTCCCGAGAAGAACGCCGTTGTGTAGCGTGTTGCGATGTCGTCCGAAATCGCTGGCGACATCGGAAACAAGCACGCCCAACGTGACGGGGACGGTGACCGCGACGATCGAGTGGATCATCTACGTATCTCATGTTGGCGAGAGGATACTCCCGACGCCGATGCCCACCAGGACACCGTTGATGATATGATCTCGTTTATTCATCTCTTGATTATCATTCAATTCCGATGGTAATGAATGAATAGATGAGGTGGGTGAGGAAATGTCTCCTCTCTCAGCACGGACAGCACACGGCCACTACACATCGCAGCGCGTGCTCGGGGTTCAGTGGCGAGTGAAGTATCGAAATCGGGGATGATAGACAGCCAGAAACGGCTGTTTTTGTGGTGTTTCATCAGGATTCCTCTGAGAGGCTCATATTCGCTTCTGAAGCGATTCTTTTCTTCCGGGGCAATGGGTCGGAGTTGGCACTCAAATGGATGCTATGAGGGCGAAATCTGGGTGATTCGGCGTTCTACGATGATCCTCCACTCGCTCGCCGGTCAGTATTGGTCTCTCACACAACCGAGCGATATCCTCGACGATAGCAGTCGGGCAGCTGACTGCTTCTGTATCGATTGCCCGATCCACAAGGGATATCCAACGAAATATCTTATTCTCAGAGAGGAATGCACGATTTGACTGGTTTTCAGCGCGATCTGTTGTATGTGATCGCGGGCAGTGGCGAACCACACGGGCTGGCGATCAAAGACGACCTCGAAGACTACTACGAGAAAGAGGTTCACCACGGACGGCTGTACCCGAACCTCGACACGCTGGTCGAGAAAGGACTGGTCGAGAAGGGCACACAGGACCGGCGGACGAACTACTACGCGCTCACGCGGCGTGGCCAGCGCGAGATCGACGCCCGCACCGAGTGGGAAGCGCAGTACGTCGATCGGGACGAAACACATCCAGCGCACGTGTAGTGGTCCCGGCGCACTCTGTCGATGTACAAATCGATAACGGAGGGATTCGGCCGCGGATGTTTTTCATAGCACACCTGACGGTGGAAATTTTATGGTTGATCGTCCTGTTGTGGTGGATGAGCCATCGTACATGGTCAAACGGATGTACAACGATTGTGATAATTGGCCGTTTGAGGGGCCAGTCGACCTTGCGAAGAACGGCGAGACGGTCTGTCCGGTGTGCGGGCACCAGATGGACTTGTGGTCAGTCGTCCCGGCAGTCGCTGACGGCCTCCTCGTAGACCGTTGCAGCGAGATCCTCAAGGGCAGGAAGCTCCCACTGGCGGGCTAGCTGCGCCATCCGGTCGCGGATCGTGCGGCCAGTTCGTGTGGCCCGCGCCACCCGCTCAGGCTCCGGCTCGAAGATCTCAGGCACGAACGTGGTGTACGCGATCTCCTCGGGCGTATAGTGGCCGTCAGCAACGAGGGCCGCCGGTTGCGGTCGTGGTGGCTCTGACGTGATGAAGTAGTTGATATCGGCTCGTGCATAGCCAAAGAACGCGCCCAGTCGGCGATGATAGGCCGCTGTCGCGCCATTGCGAACTGTCGGGAGCAGCTCCAATCGCCACGCGGTCCGGGCGACGTACCAGCCTGCGCCGCCCAACCCCCGATAGGAGAGACCGAACGCATCGAGTACGTCCGCGACAGTGATGTCTGGGGTTGTTTCTTCCAGGGGTACCACGTCGATCTCCATCTCTGGGGGGACGGCTTGCCCGGCGAGCTCGTCCGTCCATCCATCCGTGATCAATGGGGATGAGCCAAGCCCTTGATTGGCGTAACACGCCGGTTTCTCGCCGTTGATGACGAGAGCCAGCCACACTGGTTCACGTAATCCCATCTCGCTCTCTTGGCGTTCTGTGATATACTGTCGCAACGCCTGTCGTTGGTCTGCCGTGATCGTTTCGACCGGAAATGTAGAGGGGTGACCGACAGCCATGGGATGCTATGTTCTTTCTCGTGTTCAGCACCTATAGATGGCCACCCTCACAACGCACGCCGGCTGGATTTTCATTTCGCAGATGGGGTGTCGGGGTTGCATATCTCCAATAGCATCGGACGCGGTAGTGGGTCACTGTTCAGGCGGATAGACAACGATGTTGATGGTTGAGAAAGCGATGTGCCACGAGGTCGGCATGACGGCGATTTCAAGCCCCCAATGTTCAGCACAGCGAACGATGTCGAACCAGCCGTTTCGCTGGCGCTGGTCTGGGTCTGCTGTCTCCGAGACCATCTGAATCTCGGGATGATACACGTGCATCGAATAGACGGCGGGTTCGTCGTCCTCGTCAAGCCAGAGCGTCGAATGGACGGCGTGAGGTGGTTTGTGTGGTAGTTTATCGCCCTCTCCCACTGTTTCGCGCTCACCATCGATCCATGACCGATCGCAATTGCACTCGTCTTCCCCAGTGATCAGCCTTCGAACGCATACGGTGTCGACTGTTCTATCGACCTTCCATGCAGCCTTGAATCGCTCGCGCAGCTCATCGGAGAGCGCATCAGCAATCGCCCGACGAACCCCCTCTCCAGGCTCCTGGTCGCCGTCGGCGTACTCTCGGACGGTCTCAACGAAGGCACGATACTCGGGTGACGGGTTGGAGTTAAATCGGCTCATAGGGCGATATTGCTCATGGAATCGATGATGTTCTCCTCGGTGGGTGCCGCGAGATACGGCTCGATCGCGTCATAGGAGCTCCACCCACCGAGCGCCATGACGATCCGCGGGCTGATCCCCTCCTCGACGAGTAAGTGATTGGCCCAGCAGCGCCGGAGATCGTGCGACGTGACGCGTCGATAGTCGCCATCGCCGGTTTCCGAAGCCGCCGCCTCGGCTGCGTGTTCGACCCAGTACTGCAGCGTTCGCTTCGATCGATCGATGAGCGGCTCGTCCCGCTCGATCGCCTCGTGCTGCACGTACCGGTTGATGGTTCGTTCGAGCTCGACGGGGAGCCAGGTCTCGCGATGTTTCCCATCTGTGTGCTCGCCGGTCGTGTCCGTGCCCCGACGACCTCCAGCGAGTGGTGGGTGCCGTCGTTCATGCGCGAGATATGTCGCGGCTCAATGAATCGCTCATATCAGGATTAGATCTTCCCATACGGTTTTATCGCTCCTGGTCGTCGTGGGTGTGTGGGGATCGACAGATCGGTGTCGAGTCGTCGGTACTCAGTGATGGGTATTGGTATGTGGGAGGCTGGGGTTACCAACTTCATCCTCTCTCTTGCCCTCCTGTCTCGATCTATCTCACTGCTCGGTACCAAACGTGCGACACTCACCGTCCACAAAAAAAAGAGTACGTGTGTGTCGGTTGTCGTTACTGGAGATCCAGACCGAGGGTGAGGAAGTCGCTCATATCGACAACGTCGTTGTCCTCACTGTCATCGATGACGGTGTTGGAGGAGTCATCGATGTCAATCCCATCGTTATCAATGTCGGTGTGTTTCTCACAGGTGTCGTCTGTACAGGTCGCTGCTACGGTGCCTGCGCCAGCCAGCGTGACGCTCAGGAGCATAAGAGCCGCCATCGCAATCTGTAGTGATCGTGCCATGTGTATGTGTGTATTTTGTGTCGTTGTCGTGCTAGATGGGAGCATGGACCATCACCGCCAGCCACGTGTCCTCCCTAGGGAAGCTGTCGGTGGCGCGAACCCATCGCAGCAAGACACAATTCAGCGATATATGATTTAAACATTTCCATTTCAGTTCGAATGGATAGCTGTCTCACATGTTTATCGTATATTTATATAGACATGTTCTGTTTATATTTGAAACAATACATTTATATGTGATCACTGTTGGGGGGCTGGGACTGTGTGAGACAACTGGATGCTGGTCTCCTCGCTGTCTCGAGCGGGAGACGGCTCGCTCGGGGGATTTCGTCGTTACTCCACAGATTCGAATTGATTCCAATACGTGGGATAACAGCCGGTGGTGAAATGAGGGGCGGATATTCACTGATGATGTTCACTCGGCAGATATCAGTTCCGGCCTTGTTGACTATTCCCATGGTGAGAAGGTGTAGTTTTACGCCAGTCTGGCGGAAAACTATCGGTTCTGAGCAGACTGCTCAAAGGGGGTGACTTTAAGTCATTGGGGGTGCCACAAAGTGGGACAAACATCAGAATAACTTCACTCTATTGTCGGGTTTCGACCGCTGATCAGGATCTGTCTCGTCAGCTCCGATTGACGAGGCGGATACGTCCCTCGAGCTGTACCTCTGTCCACCAGGATCGGACGAACTTGAGGAGACCGAACCGGGGGACGATGAATCCCAGGACGGCTCCGTTCCTGACGAGAATGAATCTGATGGATCCAGTGATACCGACGATACCAGCGAGGAAACGGACGCCGAGGAGGACGATGAGAAATCATTCCCATCGGACGAGTCCGGTGACACCGATTTGACTGACCAGAAACAGGATGCCGATAACTGCCCTTGATGTTCGATAACAGTATCTAACACCCAATAATTCATCATATTCTTATGGTACTGAAGTCAGGCAAGTAGATTGTTCATGCGCGACTGATATCGAAATCTATATCGATAGTCTAAATTTCGCAGGGGGTTGTGCATGACGAATCGACCTAGCTGACCTCAGTTGAGTGTAGTATCTCGACATCCTATCGCGCACGGAAACGCTACGCTGAGCAAGGGATTGGGCGGTTCACCGCCGCAACCCCGACCGAGATTACGAACGCAAACTCGACGGCGACGATGAAGCCCACCTCATCGCACTCGCCTGTAGCGACCCGCCTGACGGCCGACACTGCTGGACGCTTCGCCTGCTCTTCTCCTCTTGTTCCTGGGCGTCGAACGCTCGCCATTCCGGCCCGTGATCGATCGCCTCTTCGGAGAGAACCATCCCACATTCTCCACACGTCCTCTCACCGCGTTTCGGATCGTGCTTGATCCGACCGTTGCACTCCGGATATCCATCCAGCAGGCGGTCGGTCTGAGCAAGTGTAGTTTGTCGGGACATCAGTCGTGACCAAGGGTGCCGATCAATTCGGCAGCATAGCCAAACTGTGATTCATAGCCGGAGGCCGACAGCAACACCGGATGAAACGAGTCCTCTGCGACCAACACGTGGTTGTCGATGGATGCATACGGCGTCCCAGCAGGCACGGGTTCGAAATTCTTAACGAGCACGTCACAGTCCCCCGGTCTCTGCTTCGGGATGCGTTCACACAACCGATAGACATGGAGTCGGTGCTGTTCGACAGACATGTCCGGGAGTGCGCCCGTAACAGCAAGGAATTCCCGCACAAGCTGCACTGCGTTTGCCGCCGCCTGGTCAGTCCCTTGCAGCCCACATTCAACGTCGATCACGGGGGTGTGATCGACTAACGACTGCCCGATGAGCTCGCCCGTCTCGATAACCCCCACCACTGAGAGATACGGACAGATCCCCATCGCAAGCGACCCAACCGTGTTGACAAGGGCGAACGGTCGCTCGTCCGATTGGGTCGAATGCATCGAGAGCGTTATACACCCGTGTAGCTCTTCCAACAGTTCGTGGGCCAGCCGCGTTTCATAGGCGTCGGCGTCGGGATCGCCGGGAAACACCCGGTTCAGATCCCTCTCGGTGTAGCGCATGTTCCGGGCGAGCGCCCGCTCGTTGACCGTGATGCATTTCACCGGCCGGGTAACATCCGGGTCCGCGTCGAGCAGGGTTTCGATCGCGTGTGCGCCACACGGTTCGTCGCCGTGAATCGCGCCGACGATTGCCAGCCGTGGCTCATCCTGCCCGAGCGTCTCAACGCGCATCTCCATCACTTCCAGTGGTCTCAGTCTGCTCTGGAGGCATCTCCTCTCCGTTGTCGTAGACAGCCTGCGCGACCGTCATCGCATCTCCAAGAGGACAGAGGTTCCGGATCGGCTCGTACTGGTCACGGAGCTGGTCCTCGATGAGATCCGGATCGAGTTCGATCAGCTCGGTCCATTCCTCGGTCTGCTCGCTACAGGTTTCAAAGCGCCAGCCGAGCGGCTCGAGCTGGTCACGAACAGCGGCAATCTCGTCGATCGATGGATCAAGCGCGATCAGCTCGGAGACATTGTGGATCTCGCCGTACTGCTGACGAAGGGTCACCGTCGTGGCTTCGGGGGTCAGCAACGCGACAGACACCCACTCGTCGGCCTGGACAGAGTAGTGCTCGAAACACCACCCGAGAACGTCGGCTTGATCAACGATCGTGGCAGTTAGTTGTGAGCGAGCCATATGCTCCGGCACGGAGTCGAACCGCGCTGCTCCAACGGAGTACAGCGAGAGGGTGGAACTGCGGAAGCGAGCAGTCCATGGTTTATACCCGAATGACAGACAGTTGGGACTGTCCGCTTCCAGGGTGAATATACACTGCCTCTGACGATCCGGCAACGAGCCACCGAGACTCCGGATTCCCCTCCAGAGAGATCTCGGTGGGTCTGGGGAGAAGCCCGATTCCGCCCCAGACGTCGCTTGGAAAGGGCTTCCAATACGACAGGGGCAAAAGCCACTGGGACTCGCCCCACCGAAACAGCTGTATGCGTATTTTAAAGTATTTACGATATTATTTTATTTCTATACAGATTTAACTGTCTATGTGGTGCATACATCGTCATAGTAGCTAGTTTCAACTATTTATCATATTTAGGAGATCGGCGATGTGAGGCCGTTGGATCGTCAGCCCCCCCACAGTGTATGCCTCGTAGCGATCCATCTCTCGATGGAGATACGTTCGGGGTGTCTCACAGTCGTCCCGTTCGAACTCAGTGGTGAACGAGGCGACCTCTTCCCCATCTGCGGTGAATAGCTCCTCGTACACCCACTCATCCGGCGCTCTGCGGTACTGCAGCCATGCGCCGCCCTCGAAGTACAGCCATGCGGTTGTCAGGCCTTGGTCGTCTGTCACGATCGTGTGATCGACGATCGCTGGCGGGCGCTCGATGTCGTCTATCTCTGGCAGTACGTAGATGGCCGTGTGTCTACACCACGGACACACCAGCTCGGCGTCGGTCTCGTCCACGATATTGATCTCGTAGGCCATCGCAATGTTGCAGCCTCGCTGGCAGTTCGGACAGGTGTAATCCCAGTCGATTGGACTAGTTGTTCTTGGAATTGATGTTGTGTGGTTATTCATCGTAGTCAAGAAAGTTTCGATAATGGGTGCGGATCGTCATGCACGTGATATCTGTGACCTTGCTAATCTTTTGTTGGGTGACTCGGTCGCCGGTCTCACAGGTCGCCGCGTACAGTGCAGCGGCCGCGAGCCCCGCCGGATGCTTGCCGCTCGGATACGTGGTGTCAGCG
Organism: Halobacteriales archaeon YIM A00010; assembly: GCA_025041175.1. Taxonomy (GTDB): domain Archaea; phylum Halobacteriota; class Halobacteria; order Halobacteriales; family Haloarculaceae; genus Halocatena. The sequence goes on along the minus strand of JAKCFJ010000004.1, from coordinate 603,155 downwards.
ATCTTGTTGCGGAATTCGTGAGCCTGTCGGTAGACCGTCTCCGAACAATCCAGCTCGGAGGTACACCGTGGGAGGTAATCGGTCGGCTCCATCGCTAGTCCCAGCTCGGCGGCGACCGATCGATTGGCCTGCCCGATTGCCTCGTACTCAACACTCGCAACGGTCGTCTATTCTGGCTCAGCCAAAATATTGCATCGTGAAACTGAGCGCAACATACAAGCGGGGGTGAGGAAAAGCGCCACCTCCCCCTGTACTCATTCCTCATCCCTGTGTTCAGGATTTCTTGTGGAGATACTACGTTGTACGAACGTGGCACAGAAAAGACTCGTCGGAGTTGGGTAGGGAAGGGTGAGCGCAAGGGGATGAACGCAATGCCAGTCGCCTCCGGTATCCAATCTCTTCCGTTCAGTCCCCCGTGTGGAGTGTTTACCGCCCTCCTGATAAAGACTGCGATACTTGTTAGCAATAGACACTTGAAGAACACAAGAGAACCGAACGAATTGGACTCAATTCGACGCTGTGGGGTAACTCCCGGTCGCTTAGACGTCATCGACGAGTTCACTCTCCCCGCGATAATACAGTTCGTCCGTGTTCGGCTCCCAGGTCCACAGAGAGAGGCATTTACAGGAGTACTCGACAGCAATGAGATTGCTCTTCTCGTCATGGATGACAGACTGTACGTGGAGTCGTCGTCCGCAGTTCGGGCAGTCGTGCCACTCAGATGGAGGATGGAGATCCATAGCCGACTGCTCTCCGTCGCTCTCGGCGTTTTCGATAGCATGTTGAAGGGTAAGGGGAACCTCGGAGTCTTCACGATCCATGTGTCTCCTTATCGTAGTGCAGAACCATCACATTTGGCTCTGCTTCACATGATTGTGAGTTATTGCCATGGCGTAATAGTATAGTTTTACGCCAGTCTGGCGAGAAGTGGGATGACTTTAAGTCAATCAAGGGGGTGGTACAAAGTGGGACGAATGAGCGAAACAACTGCACTCTATTGTCGGGTTTCGACAGCCGATCAGGATCTCTCTTGCCAGCGCCAGCTCACTAGCGAATACGCCACCGATCGGCTCGGTGTGGAGCCAGCCGAGATCGAGATGTTCGTCGATAAACAGAGCGGGACGAACACCGACCGGGAGGGCTACCGCGATCTCATGACTGCGATTGAGGACGGGGAGATCTCACAGGTGATCGCGTCGGAAGTCAGCCGGATCTCCCGATCGGTCCGTGACTTCTCCGCGACTGTCGAGCGCATCGTTGACGAGCACGGCGTTGGGCTGCACATCCTCGATATGGGCATCGCGCTCGATCCCACCGACTCTGATCCCTACACGCGCGCGTTCTTGACTGTGGCCGCGACGTTTGCCGAGCTGGAAGCGGAGATCAAACGGGAGAACGTCCGCGAAGGGATTGCTGCAGCGCGAGAGCAGGGCAAATGGCATGGGCGGCCACCGTTCGGCTTCGACGTTGGGTCCGAAGGGTATCTCACGCCGAACGACGACTACGAGAAAGCGGTCGTGGTGCTCGATGAACTCGACAAAGGCGCGAGTAAGCGGCAACTCGCTCGGTCGCTCGGGATTTCGCGCTCGACGGTGCGGACGATCGCGGAGAACCGCGAGCGATACACAGCTCAGTAGATCGTTCTTCGCTGAAGTCGGCTAGATAGCATTCGTCATGCATGGCCACCCGCGAAATTTAGCCCAGCTGTCCAAATTTCACAGCAAACCGTGCATTAGGAATCTTACCTAGCCATCATCAGGTGTATAGTCATCGATCGTCCTCCCTGCTGCCCGGAGACCGACCCAGCCAGCCCCACCCGCGAGTAGTGTCGTGCCAGCGATTCCGGCAAGCGTGAGTGTCTGTGTGGAGACATCGACCTCTCCACTAAGCCACTGGGTCAGCGGTGGGAAACTACCAAACAGGCCGGGGAGCAACACGAGAAAGAAGACGAGCGAGTAGACAGCGAATGCCAACATCCCCGGGACGACCACCTTGTTGTTGTGCGAGAGAGGATCGAACTTCGGGAACGCTGTTCCGACGCCAACACCGATCGCGCAGGCGCTCACACAGAGTATTCCCCCAAGCATACCAGTCACAACGGCAGAGAACACATCCATCGGGCTTGCGAAACCGACAGCCATAGCGAGGACCACCGTGAGTGGCCCGCCGATGGCGATACCAGCGAACAGCAGCCCGCGCAGAAACTGTATGCCCCGTATCCCGGAAGTAAGCGTGAGCGGTAACACCGCCCCCTCGTCGCCAAGTGGGTTGAGCGTGAACGCTGCACCTGTCGCCCACGCGCCGTAGATTGCAATCGATATCGGCAGCAGTGTCGTGATTTCACCCGCCTCGATGCTCTGTTGGATCGGCACGATCAGAAAAAACACTGGCCACATCGCGAACTGAAGCTTTAATGGTACGCGATAGGCTCGCCGCCAGCTCTTCTGGGCGATCCGTAGCGTTGGACGGGCCAGACGCCCACCGAACAGTCGTTCCGAAAGTCCTGACGACAGGCCGCCCGTCCCGACAGCGCTCGCAGTATTGCGGTCGTCTGTGTCGTCGACGGGCTGTACAGGATCGGCATACCAGACTGCGCCGGTGAGACGGGCTGCGAGCCACGTCAGAAAGATGGGTCCGGCGAGCAGGGTCACAGCCGCGGCGGCTGGCCGAGCGATGCCGATCGAAGGAGTGGGGGCGGCGACGAGCGCGAGGTCGGCCACCCACCCGAGCGGGGTCGCTCCGAATACGGTCCAGTCCACCCTGAAGAGGTCTGCCAATGCGCCAGTCGCCGCCACGATGAAGTAGGCAACGAACGCGAGTACCCCGATTAGTGTCTTATAGCGCGCGACAAACGCAACTCGGATACTACTGAGCATGAGGAGTTGGCCGAGGACGAACCCAGCAGTGGTCGAAAGCGCCACCACCGCGAGCAACACAACGGTAATAACCGGGGCGCTCGCTACCGAGCCAGCGCCGACTGCGAACGCGACTGCCACTGCGAGGATCGGAACCACCGCCAGTTCCACAAACTCAATGTACGCCATTAACAAGAGTCCCCAGACGGCCTCTTGGTAGGGTATCGCTGTCAACACCGGTGCGGGTTCGTCAAGGTCACCGTACTCCTGTACCGTCCTCAGAGTGACCATGAACGCCACACCGATCGCCATCCCCGCGACGATGGTGCGCGCGAGCAAGAGTTGCTCAGTGAACATATCGGTTCCAACCGCTGTGCCGAGGACGTAGGCTCCTCTGACTGCCCCAGCGATCAAGAACAGGTAAAACAGCCCGGTGAGCACCCCTCCGACGATAAGAGTGCGGTGATTATCTGCCATCTGGCGATAGAGACGGCGATAAACACGACGATGTTTGACCCGAGTGATCAGCCATGCATGCCCAAGTGACTGCCCGAGCCTGCCGGCCGAAGTCGTGTCTTCGGCTGTTGATGCCATCATGTATTTCCCTCGGTAGCTACAGGCCCGGCCTCCCGTTCCTCGGTAAGTTCCAAGAAGATATCTTCCAAATCACTGTCGGCCTGCTCGGCGAGCGCGCCAGGCGGGCCTTCGGCGATCAGCGTGCCATCGTAGAGCACACCGACCCTATCGGCGACCTCCTCGACGACGGGAAGAATGTGTGTCGAGAGGAATACCGTAGCGTCGCTCGCGGCTAACTCAACAATCATCTCCCGAACGGTGTGTGCGGCCCGTGGGTCGAGTCCGCTCGTTGGCTCATCGAGAAACACGACCTCAGGATCGTGTAACAACGCTTGGATGAGTCCGGCTTTCTGTTTCATGCCTTTCGAGTACGTTGAGATGCGCTTATCAGCGTCTTCGGTCAGGTCGAACCGATCGAGCAACGTCCCAATCCGTTCCTGACTGTGAGCATCGGATATATCGCGCAACCCCGCGGCGTATTCGAGCTGTTCGCGTCCAGTGAGTTCGTCGTACAACGGTGGCACATCGGGCAGATATCCGACATGAGGAGCCACGGCCTCGCGCTCGGTGATCGGGTGTCCGGCGATCCGTGCGGTGCCATCTGTTGGTGTCATGAGAGTTGTTAGCATCCGCATCGTGGTTGTCTTTCCCGCTCCATTCGGGCCAAGGAAGCCATAGACGAACCCCTCGGGAACGGTGAGATCAAGCCCATCGACGGCGATCGTCTCTCCGTAGCGTTTCGTCAAGTTGGTCGCGTTTATTGCAGTCATTGGAACTTCACGCCCCCACGAAAAGAGTATGTACAAGTAGCGTACCACGAGAGGGCTGCCGATCATGCCAATCACACCGGTGACAGCGACCATCTGGATGACTTCAGTCGAGGATCGTTGGTTCATACTGTGATGGAGGACGTGCGACTCCATTAACTCATATCTAAACATGTTCACACTATATCGAATAGTTGATACAGTCTGCTACCTAATCGGTGTCATGCCCGCCATCCGAATAACAGTCACCCCGCCTGAATCGTACCTCACCGACCTTCCTGTCGATAGCTCCACAACCACAGTGCGCATCTTAGCCTTATGCAATCTCGACACCAAGGCACGCGGTGTCTTAGCACTTCGACCACCAGACGAGGAAATACAGTCTGTGGTTCAGTTCCTTGAATCGTGTGAAGCAATCGTCTCGGCAAAGGTGTTATATGCCGACACGGACATCGGCCTGGTTCAATATACGACGCGAGAGGAACCCATGATTTACGTTGCGGCACTTGACGCCGGAGCGACACCGGTCTTTCCGGTGGAACTTCGCAACGGACAGTTGTTGATTGAAGGATTTATGTCACATGAACGCCTCTCACGGTTTAAAGAAGTGTTAGAAGAGATTGACGCTCCGTGTGACATCCGTTTGATCAAACAACCTCCCAACGTGGATACGATCAAACCATCACCTGACGTGGATGACCTACTTACGGAGCGTCAACAACAGTTCATCCTTGAAGCGGTCACGCGTGGGTACTACGACACACCACGGCGCTGTACCCTCACCGAGTTGGCAGAGTCACTGAATGTTACCAAAGGAGCCGCGAGCGGCCTCCTCCATCGCGCTGAGGAACAAATAGTCAAAGAGTTCGTTGCGAACCTTTCCGGAACATCAGAGAAGATGTGATGTATAATACATTTCTACGTCTAAGCAGATGTATCATGCAGAGTTTCCACGACATTCATACTGACTTTATATGTTTCAGCCCTCAATGTGCATAATAAAATCATCTGCATGACTCCAGCTAGGTACGGTTCTTCATGCACGGTCACCCTTGAACTCTAGCTCATCAGTCCACGTCTCATCGCTTGTACATGACAAACTCACCTAGCCGAGTTCAGCAACGATGATAAATATGCGTCCCGAATTATTCATTCTAAAAATATCAGAGGAAATGTTTCACTATTCCCATCCGGTCATTGTATTCGCCAAAGTAATAATATCATACATATTATAATCGAACTTATTTTCCAAAGGTAGAAAGTAATATTACTATATATGAGTGTGAAAAGGATTCGAGATCGTGCAGCCAGACGAGGTATCCACAGAGCAATTCAACACCTGCGAAACGTCAGTTCGAAAACTAACGGAACTACTGGGATGCACCGAAATGCGAGTGAATCAAGTCATCGTCGAATCTGGCGAAGTGACCACACCGCATACTCATGAGGGCCAAGAGGAGGTCTTCGTAGCGATAACGGATGGCCAGATCGCTATCGAAGGTAACGTTCACGATATCCCAGAGGGTGGAATCGTTCGCGTCCACCCGGAGACAGTTCGAAATCTCCTTAACCGAACTGAGGACGCGACGCACCTCTGGCTCGCCTTCGGCGCTCCCCCTGTCGGAACTCTCGACGACTTCGGTGCGTACGTCGTTGATGACTGATGATGAGCAGATAAGATCCCTAATGCACAGTCACTTACGAAATTTGGGCTGACGAGCTAGATTTCGAGGTAGATCGTACATGAGAAATCTCACCTAGCCGACTTCAGACGAACACGGTCTCGTGTGCCCAGTCATGGAGATCCATGAGCATGAGCGCGCGCACCACCGGGAGTGACTGGCTTCGATTGGGCGTACCATGTTGGATGAGCGTCATGGAGGGTGAAATCAAGATGATGGAGTGGACACCAGCAGATGAACGCTTCCACGTCAGCATGGTCGTTCTGCTTGAACCACGCACTGGCGAGGCGATGAGCGTCGTGTTCGAACGCATCCAGATCTCCAGCCGTGTACTCTGTGTCCGGCATACGATAGTACGGCTGGTGATAGAAGAGGTGCTCGGCGATTGCCCGGAAGACGGCGCGTTTCGAGCTCGTTGTCACAGCCATTAATTATTCGATAGATCGTCAGTACCTCCATTTGTGTTCCTCACTCTGCTGGACAACAGCGTAACCGGGACGGCACGCGACAGTCTTTTCCACACCATGATTCGAGGGTGCTCCCGGCGGGTGTGTTTAAGGCAATATACACAATATCCACATAAATAGTAACTCCATCATATACTTCAATTCCGATGATTTAAATATGTATAATACATAAGGAGGTACATGACTACGAACTCCACAGAGCAACCCTCACAGGTCAACGTCCTCTTTGTGGGATCAACTCCAGCAGATGCTGCATCGCGGATCGAGGCCAATGTCGACATTCAAATAAAGTATACGTCATTGAGAGATCCTATTGACGAATCGGAGCTCATTACAGCAGCGGCTGAAACAACCGTCGTTGTTGGCCGGCTCCCCATTGATGCCAGCGACAACACATCGATTCGTCTCGTCCAAAGTATGGGAGCAGGTGTCGAGCCATTCAAACGCGACCGGTTCCCACCACAGGCGTATCTCTGTAACCTCTACGGTCACGGCCACGCCGTGGCAGAACACACGTTTATGCTCCTCCTGGCACTCGAGCGCGACCTCCGACAGATGGATTCAGCATTTCGCAGCGGTAACTGGGGCGAAAGCTTCCCGGAGCGAGATCCAGCCGGGCGATTCCAAGAGCTCCGTGGTCAGACCCTCGGTCTCATCGGCTTCGGAGAAATTGGACAAGCAATGGTTCCATTAGCCCGAGCGTTTGGAATGGATGTCATCGCAAATCGAAGCCACAAACCAACTAGATCACCGCCAGAGGGTGTCGAGTTTATCGGCGGTCCAGACGATCTTGAGTACATATTGCAAGAGGCTGATGCGATTGTGCTGACTGTCCCGCTCACAGATGAAACAAGAGGACTGATCGGTGCGTCAGAATTCACAATGATGGGTGATAACGCTCTCTTAATTAACGTCGCCCGTGGCCCCGTCGTAGAGGAAGACAGCCTGTATGACGCCCTCTCAAACGACAAGATTAGAGGTGCAGGAATCGACACGTGGTATCAGTATCCCACCACGGGAGGAGAAACAGTACTCCCATCGAGAACTCCGCTAAGCGATCTTGACAATATTCTCATGACACCTCACGTCGCTGGGTGGAGCGACGGCACGACAACCCACAGATGGTCCGTTATTGGTGAGAATATCACTCGAATTGCGCGTGGTACGCGTCTCAAAAATGTCGTCTGGGAGCCGCGCAATTCAACATAAGTGCTCTATAGGATGGCGAGACAGCAGCGTGATTTCGAGTTCGGTCTGTGGCACTGGCGGTGTTCAGATACGGATGAAGTGTGAGGCGGTTCGTTTTCTGCGTGATCTATGCCCGAAAACGACCGCCTCAACGGTTGTTTGAGCGAGATCGAGTGAGGTTTTGTGGAGCGAGAAGCAACACCACAACTGTTGATGAAGCTCGGTATTCAGCTCCACCTTGCTGGATTATTGCTTTCAATACCGTTACTATTCTTGAGATATTTGGTGTTGAACGGACGCGTTCGACCGTTCATAACTGGATTCACAAGGCTGATCTACAGTCCGAGGATGGACGAAGCCCGGATCACGTTGCAGTTGACGAGACCGTGGTCCGACTCAACGACGAGCAGTAGTGGCTGTACGCAGCTGTTGCTCCTGACACGAACGAATTGCTTCACACAACACGTAAACCGACGACAAACAAGGTTCTCGCTCAATCATTTCTCATCGAGATTGCTGAGAAACATGATGTTGACGATGTCCCGAGAACTGCATGCAGTTCTCGTGGGCACACAAGACGCATGCGTCTTGTGAACGCTGTGTTTCTCGTTGATGGCTCGCATTCATTACAACACGCGGGTCGTCGACACGGCTTCGATGTCAGATACGAACAGCATGGAAATCGGAACAGCGTCGAACGTATCTTTCGTGAGGTAAAACGGAGAACATCCTCATTCTCAAACTGTTTCAGTAATACCCACGCAGAAACTGCAAACGAGTGGCTCAGATCATTCGCCTTTGCATGGAATCAGCTAATCTGAACACTACCACAACAACACGGGAAAGAGCATCTTCGCGGTCGCTCTGTTTCACGCCCTCCTGAACAGTCCGAAGAACATTTTTCCTGAGAGTTGTGATACGCTCATTGCTATCGACGCTCCGATTATTGTCATCGTGGCCGTCATCGTCACTCTCGTTTGGGGACCACGAACGCTCGCCAGCTACCGATGGTCTAACTGGACCTGGCGCTCGGGGAGGACCAAGGAGCGGGACCGACCATAACTGAACTCACCCACAACACGGTGACAGCTACTGCGAGAGCACTATCCAGTACTGTGGCGCGGTGGCCGACGTGGGTTGGATACACAGCATTTCTCTGGTCACTGATGTATGGCATACTCGGGCTGTACTGGACGTTGGGAGGTGCAGGATTCCCATTCGGGTATGAGAATGACTCGGCTGCTGGATTATCAATTCTCGCCGGGATGCACGCGGAGACCGCCGCACCGGTGATTGCTACGTTAGGATTGGTGGGTGCAGTAGTGGCGCTTGTAATGACCTGGTCGCGTGATCGAGAACGTTCACGACTGGTGTATCTTGCGTTCGCGTTGACCGTCGCCGTGATGTTAGCACTGGTGATCCCAGACTACCGCGTGCTTCAAACAGCGGCCGAGACGCCCATCTTTCTGGTCGGTGTTCCCTTAGGCCTCCTGCCGGGGGTAAGCCTGCACGATGGCTTTTCCTGGCCGGTGGTGAACCAGTTCATCTGCATCGGTGGTGGGATGGTGTGGATCGCGACAGCCGTGGTCTATTGGCGGCGGAGCAGGGATGCCTGCGGGAACTCGAGTCGGTGATGACCGAGTCATCGGACCGTCAGAAAACGACGCTCCCGAGTGGACCACGCCGACCTCGGCGGCGACGTGGGGCAGATGGGCCGTGTACGTGTCGTTCGTCGTCCCAGTCGTGTACGTCGTGACGCGCTGGGCATGGGTGTCGGTCGGCGTGTCGAGGAGTGCGGCGAGTGGATCCCGATCCGGTGGGACCGCGCTCCCGTCGTGCAGCAGCGGCAGCAGATAGTCCTCATCGTATTCCACCCGGTCGATGCGCACAGGTCGCCTTGCTCGATCGGTAGGTGTGAGCGCTCGACCTCGGCCGATCAGGCGGATGGATCAAATTGTCGGACAAATGCCCCAATAAAGAGGGCATGGGCCACGACACCGATCGCAAGGTAGACCAGGATCGTCTGGAATGGCGTGCCAACCGCCCCACTGACGAGCGCCTTAAGCGGCCAGTAGACGGGAACGAGACCAGCGAGGAACTGAAGTGGTTCGGGAACGAGCGCAATGGCGAACATGGGGATCAGGAGCGAGAATGAGACGAATTTGCTGACGGCAAGCCCTTCAATGGTGTTTGCGGCGAATGACGAGATGATGAAGGCGGTCCCGATCGCCCAGAGCGATCCAACCGCAGCGGCCAAAAGCACTATGGGAAGAGGAACAGCCACCAGTCCGATCAGCGGGATCACCAGCACCATCGAGATGAAACTGACTACCATGACCGAAATCCCCCGGTAGCCGAGGTACCCCCAGCCAGTCAACGGCGTGGTCCATAGTGCCGCCAGAACATTTTCTTCTTTTTCCTCAAGGATGAGGAGACCGGTTGCGATCCCAATCACGAACGGCGACATGACGGCAAACAGACCGAGCACCAAGGGATAGTAGGGAAGAAGGTCGAATCCAGGAGCGAGCCAGGTCGTGATGACCGGGACTGTCAGACGGGCGAGAAGTGCATAAACAAACGGAAGGAGGAAGAGGTACGTGAGTAACGGATCTCTGAGCCAGGTGCGGAGATTCGAAAGAGCGAGTGTCCCGACAGGCCCGAACTGCTGGCCCTCGAACACACGCGTGATGTCCGGGACGGTGATAGTGCTCCCGCCGCCCCCACCGGAGTTGATACCCCGAACGATATGTCGCTCGAACGCTCGGTCTGCGAGTACAGCAGCGGTCCCAATCCAGAGAGTGAGGTAGCCGACGCTGTATACGAGTTCCCACCCCGCCAGTGGGCTACCGACTCCGAGAGCCCCACCAAGAAGGAGCAGCGTCGCTTTCGTCGGGATGAGGTACAACAGTGGATGGTCGATTCCGATCAACCCCACCAAAGGAACCACGGTCGGTAGCAAGTACACCACTGCCGCCATTATGTATGTGTTGACGGTGTCAAACCGCGCCACAGCGACAACGCCGATCAACACGAACAGGACGGACGAAAGGATGACACCGAGTAGGAACACCCCGAGATCGAACTGAAGACCGTAGCCAAACACGACGATGACGAGGCTCGTAAGCACGCCCAACAGCGTGAGCGAGAGCGTCTTTGAGAGGAGGTACTCCCGACGACGTAGCGGCGAGAGGGTCAGTGCATTGAGCACGCCATCTCCCTTCTCGAAGAGGACGAGTGCACCGGTGAACAGCAGGCCGAGAAACACTGGATCACTGAACACGACGACCGTGACGACAGCAGGCCGAACAGCAGTGGGGAGGCTCACCAAGCCAATCGCGTACAGCGTTACGATGGCGGCGTAGAGGGTGTACAACCCGTAGCGGATTTGTAGCTGAATGTCCCACCGAAGCATCGAGATGAGCCGACGCCCCGACACCGATGGTAACCAGTTGCGTACGGACACCGCTGTCTCGGGTAGAATGGCGCGGCTCATTGGAGTTCCTCCCCAGTGACCGCAAGGAACACATCCTCAAGGGTAGCCTCTTCAGTATGGATGGTCTCGATGTTGCCGGAATCGACCAGCGCGTCAAACGACTCGTCCTCATCAAGGGTGTCGAGGGCGAATTCCTGTGAGTTGAGTTGGCCGTTCCGCCGTACTTCAACACGGACGAGCCGCTTCCCGTGGGACATTTTCAGTGCCTTCGGCACGTCGATTATCGGGAGTTCACCGTCGATCATGAACGCGACCCGATCACACAGTTGATCGGCGACCGTCATGTTGTGGGTTGTAACGAACACGGTCTTGCCTGCGGTCTGAAGGTCAAGCACGATGTCTTTGATATTGCGGGCGTTCATGGGGTCGAGTCCGCTCGTCGGTTCATCGAGAAACAGCAGGTCAGGATCGTGGAGTAGCGCGCGGGCGACATTGAGCCGGCCCTTCATGCCCTTCGAGTAGTCGCCAACGCTCTCGTCGGCATCGTCAGCGAGCCCGACGAGATCGAGTACCTCCATCGGCTCACGCATCTCCCCTTCGTAGAGCGACCCGAACAGTTCGAGGTTCTCTCGGCCGGTCAACTTGAGGTAGTGGTTCGGTGCTTCCCAAGAGATACCAATCCGTTCGTAGTACGCGCTAGTATGATCGGCTACCTCGCCCCCCAGCACAGCCGCATGGCCCGTGTAGTCGTCGAGCAATCCGGTAAGCACTTTCTGTGTTGTACTCTTGCCGGCTCCGCTCGGACCGAGAAAGCCGAAGATCTCTCCCTCGCGCACGCTGAAGGAGATATCCCGCACGGCCGGAGCAGCGGCCCCCGGGTATGTGTAGGTGAGGTTGGCCACGTCGATGACGGCTCCTCCCGCAACTTCGGGGGTATCCACATCAGGGCTGCCGTGATCGGAACTCATCGGCCCGCTCCTGTCACCGAACGTTGATCGATGCCAACGACGTTTCCGTAGTCTTTGGCGAGGTTAGTCACTTCTCTCGGTGCCATACCTGTCCTTTAACTCTATAACCGTATGTCTTTTTTGGTTATAGAGTTATAACCGATAACCAATTTGGTTATATAGTCACAGACCAACCGGAACGTATGCGTGCTTTCAGCGACGAGGAACGTGACCGCATCAGAGAGCAGCTCATCCAGACCGGGCGCGAGTTGGTGCTCACCTATGGTCCACAGAAAACGACTGTCAAGGATATCACCGATCCAGTCGGCATCGCCAAACCGACGTTCTATCGATTTTTCGACGCCAAAGCCGACCTCTATCTCGTGATCCTTCAGCAGGAACTGGAGGAGTTCGTCGAGCACGTCCGCTCGGAACTGGCAGAGACGGACGACCCACGTCTAGGGCTCGAACGGCTGTTCTGGTGTTACGCCGAGTTTGCCGAGGAAAACCTGTTCATCCAACAGACGGTTATCCAGAACGATCATCAGGAGTTTTTCCGTGACGTGTCAACAAGAACGCTAGAAGATGTCCAACAGGAAGAAATGGCAGCACTGGTGCCACTTATCGAAGACCTCCGAACTCGGAGTAACGGTCCGCTTTCGAACGTCGATGTGTCCACTCTCTTGGGGCTTATGGGAGGATCAATTGGTCTTCTCGCCGTTCACAGAGCGGACTTCGAGGAATACGAAGAAGCGCTCACAGAATACGACGAAGGGACGTATAACCGGTTGCAGGAGGTACTCATTTCGTCGCTGGCTCGCGGACTAACAGTCGAGGAGTGACCGGCTGGGCTACTGATGAGCAGTCGACTCGATAAATGAGATTCTAGGGGTGTCTGCTGGAGCTTCCTGAACTGGCGAGTGGCAAATCTCGGAAGCGCCCTCTTTCGAAAAATTATACTTAAAGTGTTAACATGCTTTTCGGCGGACGTTGTCACGCTACTCGGTCGACGGGCCCAGCAATCAGACCCCAGAACCAGACACCGGGATATTTCCAAAGAAGAATGTAAGTGCTAGTACTGATGAAATGATGAGCACAGAAGCTGAAGCGACGGAAACTATGAGTACTGAGGTCGGCTAGGTGGATTCATCATGCACGGCTACTCGCGAAACATAGACTGCCGGGATGAATTTCAAGATCAATTGTACATTAGAAATATACCTAGTCGACTTCAGCTACTGGAGTTAGCCTCCCTGCCAGCGTCTCTCCGAATGAACTGAACGATGTCCGAGACACCTCCTCATCGATTGTCAGATGCGATATCTGATGGACACCATCTTGTTCGCCGATTGATTGACCGCTATCCGCTTGCGACGTTCACTGTACTGGTATATGCCATTTCATGGTCATGCTGGGGACTAAGTGCTTGGGCTGATGTGTTCATACTGACCACTATCGGCGGATTTGGTCCGTTCATCAGTGGAGCGCTACTGATCAAAACGAGGGGTCAGAGCCTCCGGGCATGGCTCTCGGATATATTCCGAATCCGCGTCACTGCGCGCTATTATCTCGCAGCCCTCCTGATTCCCATTATTGTGATCGTTCTCGCTGGAGCAGCCCATGTCTGGCTGTTTGGGGGGACGGTAACTCCCGCTGCCATCCCATCCGTGGTAGTATTTCCCTTCTACATCGGGATTGTTCTGTTGTTCAACGGGATAGCCGAGGAGCCAGGGTGGCGCGGATTTCTACTTCCGCGCCTGCAGGCAACCCAGAGTGCGCTCACCGCAAGTCTTCTGATCGGTATTGTATGGGGAGTGTGGCATCTGCCGCTGTTGGTACTCCCAGGCCACAGCTTAACCGGCGTTAATCCGGGGATCTATCTACCGGGTGTGATAGCTCTCTCGGTCATTTTGACGTGGCTTACGAACGCTGTCAAAGGCAGTATTCTCCCAGCGATCTTCTTTCACGCTAGCTATAACGTGAGTACATCATACTACCTGGTCGGCGGGAGTGAGGGCGCAACAATGTCACTGACGGGTGGTAGTCTGCTGCTTGCCATCTTCGGCACCGTTGCACTTGTCTTACTCGTCCACTACGGGCCTGCACAGCTGGCTCCTGTCTCCCAGTCAATTATAGATGGCTCTATTGCCGATCGAACAGAGCACGAGCGAGAGAGGTGTTCCAAAAATGATCACTCTTGATCGGCACACCGAACACGGGGCCTCACCGTGATCATCTTAGAAGTCGGCTAGTCGGATTTGTCATGCATAGCTATCTGCGACATTTAGACAACCGGTATAGATTTCGAGCTTAGTTGCGCATGAGCAATCTACCTAGCCGGCATCAGACAAGCCTGAACACACCGCCGAGGCTATTCACGACGGCTGGTTCTTCACCGGCGATGCGGTCTACGAACAAGACGACGGCAACGTCGTCATCACCGGTCGTGCCGACGACGTCATCATCTCCGGCGGCGAGAACATCCACCCCGCGACCGTCGAGGACGTGCTCGCGGGCTACCCGACCGTCGAGGACGTCGGCGTGATCGGCGTGCCCGACGAGGAGTGGGGCGAGATCGTCTTCGCGTTCGTCCGAGCCGACGGCGAGGTCACCGAAGCGGATCTCGCCGAGTGGTACCAGGCCGACGAGGACATGCCGGACTTCACCCGGCCGCGGGCCTACGAGTTCGTCGACGAAATCCCCCGGAACCCGAGCGGGAAAATCATGCGCTATAAGCTCAGAGATCGGGTATAATCGCTTGGATTGATGGGAATGCATTTGATGCAACAGAGGTCGGCTAGGTAGATTTCTAATGCACGATTGATCTTGAAATCTACCTTAGCAGTCTAAATTTCGAGAATAGATGTGCATTAGAAATCTACCTAGCCGACCTCTGTTTTGGACGAGCAACTGACCAGGTGCCAACTATATAAAGAATAGTAGTTGTTGACAGGCTGTCAGCAGCCACATGACTACTGACAGTCTGTCGGTGGCCTACGTCATTCAATACAGAGCAGAGGTCGGCTAGCTCGATTCCGCAGTCGCGTCTTCTATTGGAGCAGCCTTGGTAAATCACTATACAGTGGTGGATTCATGTGTTATTACTTGCTTGATATTGTGAACAACACACATCAGTGCAACTTCACAGTTGATTGTGTCTGCCATGGAAACAACGGAATTCTAATCAATCGACCTGCTCGAAGTACATGAGCCCGTTATTGTCGCGACCTGGGCCGGTGTAGTAGAGGCCTTCGAGCGTCTCTGTATCGTTCTCATCACGGTACTCCAGAGAGGCAGTCCCGAAGTGCATGCCTAGGCCCTCTACCAGTGAGGAACCGGGATTCTCATACTGATAACTGATGTTCGGCCACTTTCCTTCCTCGGTTAGCATCGTCGCCCCGTTACTGTCCGATTGGGTTTGCGTTGTCTCGAAGTGGATGTTGATCTTGCGCCACGTCTGGTCGATGTCGAGTGAGGCTATCATCTTCTGACCATCTTCGCTTGGGTCATTATCGGAATGGAGTGCCTCATCGGGAATGTCCCCTTGGTACGAGGTGATGATCCAACCTTCCCATTTTCCATTCAGATCCGGGACGCGCGTGATTCCGAGCGCTTGTACAGGCCATGTCTTCCAGACTCCATGGCTGTGGGCTTTCCAGACGATAGCGAATGCGAGCCCCCATGAGATAACGAACCCTGCCGCGAATGGAAGGATAATTGAGAGGGCGGTGGTCAGAAACTCGACGACGATCGTAATTCCGTAGGCGAGTAGCGCCAGAACGCCGTAGACTTTCGGGCGAAGATCGTTGTCTGTAGAGTATGTGTGCATTGCTTACCAGTCGTTCCAGAGATCGACCATGGCGTTGACGTACTGGTCCGCGTATCGAGTGTTCCACTCTGCGGGACCCGAGCCGAACATATCTGTAATTCCATTCTGGCAGCTCCAATCGCTGTAATCGGTCCTGTTTAGATATTCCAGGATCTTCGCGACGCGGTCCTGCTTATCGTGGGTGTAGCGTCCATCCGGAACGTTATAGAGCAGATTCTCGATGAAGTACGAGGGGATGTTCTTCTTGTCTAGCTCGTTGTTGTCGACAAGGTAGTTCCGGGCTCGCTTGAAGATCCGGACAGTCTCCTTAAAACGGTCTCTGGTGCTTGCTTGTCTGTCACTTCCCTTATTGATATGCTTCTTCGGGTAGTTAACAATCTTCGTGCCGCTGCGATCAAAAAACGCGATACCCTCGTGGTAACCGTTTGGATAGTGATAATAATCTCGATGATTCGCACAAACGAGCACATCGGCGTTGAGTGGTAGCTTTGAAGTATTAACTTCGATAGCCTTCCCGTCCGGGTCGATAGCCGATGACCCAAACTGCGACTCAAGTACGTCAACAACATCCGCTCGAAATTCGTGAAATCCATAGGCCGGATCACTAGAGTTGCTACGCCACCTATTTTGTTCACTGCCACTAAGATCGGACAGATCAGAATAGTACATATCCTCGAGCTGGGCAACGATATCGACATCGCTACTCGATCGTACAATAGTGTAGTTGGCGTAGGAGCCCTGCAGATATGGATCGAAGTTCACCTCGGAAAGCTCGTTACTCGACTTCAACTCGTTCTGGATTCGGTTATGCGTCCGCTGTGCGGAATCGATGGGGCCACTTTCATATTTGGCCCATGATTCTAGTGTTTCGGTATCTATTGCCATGGAAAGTTCACATCTCTTGTTCGGTTCGAGCTATAAATACTTTCTATCTCATTCCTTTCACACTATAAAATAGCTAAAAACTGTAGAAAATAGATACAGTGACTGTCACGACTTTCCTTGGGGCACTGTCTAGTTGAGTGAGTTTGAGAAGTGAGCAGGTCGTTGAGTGTCTTGTCCACAGATGCTCGCAGACCTGCTCAGTGAGAGCTATGACGCTGATTTTGAAGAAACTTGGGAGAACGAGCGGACGGCGACGCCCGTAATGATTCAGACGCGCTTCGAAAGCTAGCTCAGAATGTGTGGCGTAGAAGTCTTTTCCAGGCAGATCTCAAGCAAGGTATCCACAGTGATTCCGGGTTTATATGATGATGGATAAAACGCCCGTCAAAGCGCATGTACTTCCTATTTTCAGCACCAAGTTCATCAGTCGAGCGAACCACCAGAAATCATACTGTCTCATAGAAACAGCTTTAGATCGTCGTGCACCTGGTGCACGGGTCTCTTAGCCCGTTATGTTATATACTCGAAGTAGCTTTCACCTTCTCTAAGCCATTACCGCTCAG
Organism: Halobacteriales archaeon YIM A00010; assembly: GCA_025041175.1. Lineage (GTDB taxonomy): Archaea > Halobacteriota > Halobacteria > Halobacteriales > Haloarculaceae > Halocatena. Next base: position 585,963 of record JAKCFJ010000004.1, on the reverse strand, counting down.
ATCGCTCGGGACCTCGATCGAGACTACGAAGCGGTTCTCAACTTCGTTCACAAAGTCCAGGACGTCAGCGGTGATATCGACGAGTTCGACCTCTACGGCGTGTGCGAAGCTGACGAGGTCTACGTCACAGCCGGTGAGAAAGGACTCGAAGACGAGAACGGGAGTCCGCGCGAGCGCGGATTCTCAAAAAAGGACGCGGAACTTTCGAATCAGACAAACCACCAGTGTTGACACTCGTCCGTCGGGATGACGGACGAGTTCAGTTTCTCGTCCGTGAGGATCTGCAAGACGCCGACGAGGACATCGCCGAGTACGGCGATGGAAGCGTCAACCTTTGCACTGATGGCTACACGATCTACGATGACATCAAGGAGAAGGAGGGGGTGGACGGCCATCTGGCCGTCACCCACTCCGACACCTACGTGATCGGTGACGCCCACACAAACACGTGTGAGAACCGCCATAGCTTCCTTCGCCAGTGGCTGGCGAAGTTTCGAGGTGTCTCGAAGCATCACCTCCAGAAATACCTCGGCTTCCTCGGACTGAAACTCAACTCACCGGACGACTGGTTCGAGAAACTGCTGTGTTACGATGTATCAGAAGTCGGCTAGGTGGATTCGTCATACATGGCTATCTGCGAAATTTAGACAACCGGTATAGATTTCGAGCTCAGCTGTGCATAAGCAACCTACCTGCCTGACTTCAGATGTATCGGGATGAGCGTTTTATATATATTCTTCACCCATAAGATGATAAACCATTATAATTTTTAATGTTTCTGTTGTTCTTTCTAACATGAGGTTTTCTGTGTTCTCATCAAATTCATCTACTTGGTTGTACAACTCAAACCATTCATCGATGAATCTTTCTTCTATGTTACTTCTTTTAATTGTCTCTATCACAGCTTCAGGATGATCTTCAATGTCACCTGGTTCGATTACACCCTCTTGAATGGCTCTTATGATAACACCCGATGAATAATCTCCTTCATGAACTTCTCGTTCCCAAGTTGCAATCCAATTACAAACTCGCCCCATCTCTTGAGCTTTCCAGAAAAGCTCCCGCACTGTTGCTAAATCTTCCCGTGAAAACTCTGGGGACGCCATCAGGTCGATATTCATGAAGGAGAAGAAGACCATATTGTGAGAGATATATTGCAAGGCCCCTGTTTGAGTAGCTATGTCAGGAGTCTCGTTCACTAAGAGAGAGTAATCAATAGAGTTGAGCCCCTGTCGTATATCGTATCGAAACTGACTAAGAAATTCGTCATATCGGGGCGCATCTGAAAGTTGATTGATGAGTTCGTCCCATCCGTCTTCAGCTATTGACAGGGCCGCCAAATCCATCTCCTCTGTTCTGTTGATGGTCGCGTTGGGAAATGGAATCTTTCTTGCTTGCTCAAAGGTTTCCCGGTCGTTGTTTACTTCGGCAATGTCGTCTACAATACTAATAAATATAGTCATTAACGTTTTTCGAGTTTTTGTCGCCTCGATATGTCTATCGGGTACTGAGTCTAACGTGAAATGATCATACACATTGAATACCCAACTCCATAAAAATTCGCGACGATGTCCAATTTCGCTATTATATTTATCCGACAATCTTTTTACAGAAGGCGGCAGCTCTGTTTGCTTGACTTCTTCAACGATGTTGGGGGGCTCAGTATCTTCAGTTAGCTTCTCAAAAATGGCCTTTCTATTTTGTCTCATGTGTGTTTTAATTAGTCCTCCATGTAAAATTTTTTCGCCCATCACCGACAAACCATAACCTGCCATATCACGAGTGGAGTTTGTACCGATAAGCTTAGAGAACTCCGTGCACTCGGTGTACGAGGCATACAATCAGTTAGAGATCCTCTTCGCGACGGCGTATAATGAGCTCTCGAACGCGTGCTACGTGATCAACGTCTGATTGAAAGTACGCAGTGAGGATGGCTTCCACGATCTCGGAGCGAGAGGCTCCGAGATCAGCACATTCATCGACCAATCCTTCAAGTTCGTCTACAAGCTCTTCCGAAACAGCCACGCCGAATTTCTCTCGTCCCATGATTGATCCTTCTAAGATAGCTATGCACCCGGTGTATGGTTACCTTAACGCTTCAATTGTGTATTTCAGGAGCTGAGTTCACGCGTGACGACTTATCGAGATGAGCGGATTATTAACCAGCAGCTATACCATATATCGAATTTATGATTTGTTCTGTAAACATCTACAACATACTCGATGTATGAAACATTTAATAAAAACGGCACCGCCTATGAACTCCCTCGAGAGGTGTCCCGCGTGAAGACCTGGCAGCCCGGCGATTTCGATCCGATCGGTTGCCCCACGACCAATACGAGGCGTCATTCATCGACCGCGCACCGGTCAAGGCAGTGATGAACTGTTGTTATGACCGTCGACCATCTTAACCCGCTATATACCATATATTATAATCTGAATATAATTATACCAAATAAAAATATGGCAATTATACTCTAAAAAATCCCCTCTAGTGAAATTTTATATATACAAAAATCGAAGATATATATGTGGTTAAGATAGACAAAACTCGGTTTGGATGTATTCAGATGGAACTAGATACAATGGTTGAATCGACCACCGAGCGGTACAGCCATGGAGACGACCAATGACGGCGGATATCGACCCGACAACTATAGACCAGGATGTCTCTATCGACGCGCCCCCAGCCGACATTTTCGCCCTTCTGGCAGAGCTGGAGCCCATTCTGGACGCCTGCCCTCACACAACTGTGACATCTACTGAGGAGGGAATTGTGGTCATCTATACATGGAATGATGGTGGGAGCGACCCGTCGGTCACACTCCGCGTTCAGCCGCGCGTGACCGATGTGGAGGAGCCAACGGGACTCACCATGGCACTCGATGGCTCGATCCAAGGCACTGTTGAGTGGACGTTCCAATCCCGCGATGGTAGCACGCTCGTCACTGCCACCCTCTCCTCACCTCTACCCGCACAGACCATCGAAGCTGTCGGAGGGGAGATGGTGGCTGAAGCGGACAGGGCTGGTGATGTGTCCCAGTCTGCCTTCGTGGCCACGATCCAGGCAGGCCTCAATGACGTCCTAACGAGCCTACAGACGCTCAGCGAACAGCACCCTCCGCCGGTCAGCATGGCGCGGGGCGAGATTCCGGCCATCGACTGTCCGTTTCCCAGTGAAATCAGTCCGCATCTCGAGGCGGTCATCGCCCACACTCGCGACTGGGCTCAGCAGCTGGGGGTGGCAGAGATCGAGGATCCGCCAGCCGGGCTCGCCGAACTCCCACGCCTTACCTGCCGGGTCCACCCATATGCCCCGCTGGAGGCGCTCTGTCTCTGCAGCGACTGGTACAGCTGGGTATTTCTCTTTGACGACTATCTTGATCCCACTGAGCGAGGGACCGACCCTGCGGATATGATGCGGTTCCTCCAGCCATTACTCGCGGTCCTCGAGGGGGAGTCGCTCAGGGGGCACGAGAAACCGTTGGTGCGAGCGTTCGCTGACATCTGGCAGCGGGCGTCAGCCTGGATGCCACCGACGTGGCAAGAACGCTTCGCCCGACATCATCGCGAGTACTTTGCCGGCACTCTGTGGGAAGCGCACAACCGGGGGCCTGATCATATTCCTGCTCGGTCTACCTACATCAAAAAACGGCGGCTTGCAGCCGGTACGGACCCGGCCTTTGCCCTCGCTGAGCTGGCGAAAGACATTACCCTTCCTCCTGACATCTATCAACGCGAGGCCGTCACAGCTCTCCGTATGGCGGCAGGCAACGTCATCGCGTGGACTAACGATGTGTATTCCCCCCGGAAGGAACTATCACATGGGGAGGTGAATAACTTCGTCGTGGTCGTGCGACACGACCAGGGCTGTTCGCTCCAAGAAGCCGTTTTTGAGGTCTGTGAGCTGATCGAGGACGAAATTCACCGGTTCACGGAGCTCTCCCAGCGCCTTCCCACTGACGCCGACGGGAACGGTGACCTTCAGGCCTATCAGGCGGCGCTTGAGCGATGGATACGGGGCAATCTGGAGTGGTCGAAGGAGACGGCACGGTATGGGACCCCAGACTAGTCTCTATGATGCCAAACCACGCATCCGACGATCTCGCCACCTGGCTGGCTCAGGAGGTACAGCCAATGGTCGATGACCGAATCGAGCGCTCGATCCGTGATCGGCGCTACCAGGATCGCCTCCGGTATCAGGTCGGGACTGGCGGAAAGCGCCTCCGGCCCGGACTTGTGTTGCTCGTCGGAGAGCTGTGTGGCTGCGACCAGCAGCCCTTGCTTGACAGCGCCGTTGGTGTCGAACTGATCCATACGTTCTCACTCATCCACGACGATCTCGTCGACGGGGATCGACACCGCCGCGACGACCCCGCGTTCTGGGTCGAATACGGTACTGCTGAGGCGATCAACGTCGGGGATATGCTGCTGGCGCACGCCCTAACGCTCATCCCCGATGAGGGAACGACGCTCGCAGCCGAAGCGGTCCGGGAGATGACCGTCGGTCAACAGGTGGACTTCGCGTTGGCCGATCGCCGGGATATCACCGAAGCTGAGTACCTCGACATGGTCGAGAAGAAAACCGGCGCACTGTTCGATCTCTGTGTGGAATTACCCCAGACGCTGACCGACACCGACCTGGACATCGACGGCTACAGTGCGCTGTGGCCGGCGTTCCAGATCCGCGATGATCTCCTTGATTTCGAGGCTGGAAAAGGTCGCAAAACGATCGGCAACGACGTGCGTGCGGGCAAACACACCCTCATGGTCATCCATGCCGATGATGAGCGCGTCTACGATATCCTCGACAAACCCGCCGAACAAACGACTGCCGAGGATGTCGACACCGTTCAGGAGATCTTCGAGGAAACAGGGAGCTTCGACTATGCTCGCCATCGCATGCACACCCTCGTCGACGAGGCGCTGGCTGCCCTGGAAACGCTGCCCGACTCACCCCAACGGCACCGCTTGATCGCGCTGGGCCGATACTGCACCGACAGAGACCACTAAGCCCCTATGCCCTCACCGACGACCCTGCTCTTCGATGTGGACGGGACGCTGGTACACGCGGCAATCGCCAGTGACGAGCGGCTTGCGGCCGCGTTTGCGGCTGTGGGGATGGAGCCGTTCTGTACGATCGAGGAGCTGTGGGGCGTGCTCCCCTGCGTCGAGGGCGAAAGCCTCGACGAACTCAAGGTCGCGTGTTTTCGGACGCTGGCCGCCGCGCGGAGGTATTCGGCGGCGGCCGAGCAAGTGGCTCACGCCGTCGAGCTGTCCGACGCGTCGGCGGTCGAGCCCGTCGACGCGGCCCGCGAGGTCCTCACCACCCTTCAGGAGCGTTGGGACACCTAGGGGGTGGTGACCAATGGGCCTGAACCGCTCCAACGCGCGAAATTGCGGCAGGTGGCCCTCGACGAATTCTTCGACACGATGGTGTTTGGCCGGCCGAACGCGGGCTCAAGCGGCCGTCGCGCCCTTTGAGACACCCTCGCCGCCCTCAAGACGACTCCATGTGACGCTGTCACCATCGGCGATTCGTATACAGCTGACATCGAACCTCCCCACGCCCTGGGGATGACGACCGTGTGGGTCCCCTGCTCTCCGGCCGATCACCAGGCCGCCCCAACGGCTGATCCCGTCCTCCAGTCCCTCCGCGCGCTGCTGGCTGAACCCTGGCAGCAGTAGCCTGGCTCAGCACCACGAGAACGGAGGGCCCGTGGCAACATGGTCATGCCCCCGGCGATGAGGCACGTGCGTGGTAATGGATTTCGTGCCCCCAAACGCACAATCGACTCCGTGTCGATAGTATGAACCGTTTGAGGAGGTACCTATCGAGACGTATCTCAGAGGTGGGAGTTCCTGGGACGCCTCACTCGACAATCGAGGACCAAGCCGATCGCATGTTGGCCACGCATGCACCAAGGCGGCACTGTCACCAGCGGCGGTGGTGAACGAGTACGTCGTATCAGTACTGAGGGTCACTGACGCCTGGCGTCTAACGCGTGTCAGCTCCGGCAGTTTCAGGGGATGTATATGGTCTTCCGCGTAGCGGGTTATCATTACTTCTCTCTGATAGAAGAGTACTATCCCTCGTTGACGTTGGATAGAGCACGGTCACACAGGTCGTGTTGCTGGCGGTTGTACGCCGATTAGCACTGCACGGGATGACGGCCTGCCAGGGCGTCTGATCGAACAAGAAAGCGGAGAACGAAACAGAGCAACGCTATGGCTGTTCTTATCTATATAGTGTGCATTTATAGCATACGATAGAAACACTCATCATTTGATCCTCACATAAGTTTATTCGATATGGATGGGATAAAATAATGCGGTGTCAATAGGGGTTGAAAGGAGGAATTGGGGCGTGATGAAGAGGTAACGGGAATGTCTCCCTTATACAGACTCTTCAACCGCTTTCTATCGAGCGATACCTGTTGTCTGTCGGGACTCTTGAGGGAGATTACTACTAGCTGGGGTCTTCCATATCGTCGTTCGGTAATAGAGGGTCTTTTAACCACTTAATCACGGCCGGCACTGATTCATAGACAACCCTGTGTCAGAGCAATCAGCTCGCTCCTGCCTCATCTCGTCCCCTCGTCAGGAGCTGGCACCACCAACCTCTAAGGAGCGTGTCATAGAATCCGTCTCATGCCGTGAAAATCTCGCGGCCAGGGTTGTCTCCTCGTTCGTCGTTGGTGATCGCGACGACTACTCGGAGGCACAGCGCAAGGAACACCTGCGCCCGTGCGTGGACGCGGCCTCGGGCGCGGACGGGCCCGAGGCCGCAGTTCTTGACTGCATCGTTGGTCCGTTCGACCTGTGTCCAGCGGTTGTATGTCTCGTCTAAGACCGAGCGTTTGAGCTGAACGTCCTCGCTGTGGTTTTCGATGCGGTCTTCGACCCGGTACTCGATGTCAAGCGGATCGTCCGTGTTTCGCGGGTTGTACGGCGCGATTGGCACGACCCCTGCGTTCAGCAGGTGGTCGTGCCAGTCCAGCGTGTCGTACGCACTGTCGCCGATCATCCAGATCGGGACATCGACGGCGAGCGCGTCACGCGTGACGCGCATCGCCGTCTCCTCTGGTGCTTGCTTTGCTGGCGTGAACTCCGCTGCGATGGGAATCTTTGCTCCCGACGAGACGATCGTACAGCCGAAGCCGTAGTAGTGCTCTTCAGCGGTTGAGTCGTAGTTCCACGAGGCATCGTCGTTTCACGGAATCGCTTCGACGTGAGTCGAATCGATTCGGTACGTAGAGTCGAGCAGGCCCCGAACGGCGGCCTGCTCGACGAGGTGGTCAAACGCATCGTCAACGACGTGTTCGAGGTCGGTGAGGAAGCGATCGACCGCGTCTCGCGACGGCGGTCGATCGAAGCCACAGCTCAGCCAGACCAGCGGCTTCTGGAGTTCCCGTGCGACAGGACGAGTGCCGTAGACGTCCTCGTAGTAGCAGTGGAGAAAGCCTCGGAAGAGTTCTGGTGGCTCATGAACTCGTGTTCGCCCCCGCTTGCAGGAGGCGAACACATCGTATTCCAGCAGAAATCCGAAGGAGAGGTACTCAAACAGCGGTACTGTCTCGGTCGCCGCGACATTCAAGAAGTCGTCGGCAGAAGTGACGTTTTGCAGGGTTTGGGTGTTGTTGGACACAATCCCCACGCCCTGCAACCTCGTACGTGACGCTTTCTATGACACGCTCCACTACGATACTAATTAAATACCTATTATTATAAATAATTCTATAGACGTTACTATATTTAGTCGATCACATCGGGTTAGAGCAAGTGTCTGCTTGGATGTGGTGTGAAGCCCAGCCAAGCAGACAGTGAGTTAGAGGAAGAGCATCTGCTTAATTTTGTCGTCAACAGCCTCGGAGACGACCTGCCGATTGACTTCGGTGAGAACGTGGAGGTCACCGCCGATGAGTTCGATCTGGAGGCTGTCGAGGCAGTTGGAAATGCGCTCCTCCAGCGGGACGTCCTCGAGACGCTTCCCGATCGACCGGTGGAGATCGTCGCCGACCTCCACTTCGATCCCTACTACGGCGACGAGGACTCGGTCAGTCACCTCTGCGAGATTTCAGAGGAATCACCGCACAGCAACACGGTTCTCCACCACCTCCGGACGAAGTTCGAACTCGCAGAGCTCGAACGAGTCGGTAAGACGCTCATCCAGTAAGACATCCTTGAACTGCTTCCGGATCGGTCGGTGGAGGTCGTCGCCGACCTCCACCTCCGTCCGTACTACGGCGAGGAGTACGACTCCAAGGAAGAACTCTACGAGTCACTCGCCAAAGCCGGAACGACCACGTTCCACGGGTACGCCACGCTCTACGCCCGCGTACGTAACAAACGCTACACGCTGGCTGTACGCCGTCTCACCGACGGCGACACCGTCAGCTCGATCCTCGCGGAACTGCTCGGCGTGCTCGAAGGCCTTGACCGCGAGGTCAAGGCCGTCTACCTCGACCGTGAGTTCTACGATACGTACTGTTTGACGCTGCTCGCCGCCCACAACTACGCTTTCGTCATGCCGATCGTGAAGTGGGGCGAGAAGATCCAGACCGAACTGAGCGAGGGCTGGGTCGCGTGATCGAGCACGACCTCCACGGGGAAATCGACGGTCACACGTGGACCATCGATTTCCCGGTCTACATCGACTGTACGTACCAGCAAGGGAAGTACGACGAGAAAGGTGTGGCGCGTCACGGCTACGCCATCGACGGTGCGGGAGCAGGGTTTCAGCCTTAGTCAACAATCGATAGATGATCGAGGGGATTTTGTTGACTAAGGCTCGGAGCACCAGCGAACCGACCCGTGCTCCGCACCGACCACTCTACTCCTAGGGGTGTCTCAGAAACCCACCTTTCTGAGACACCCCATTAGTACTAAGTAGCGTACTAATTATAGTACTAACTACCGATGCCAACTACATCCATCTCCAAAGCCGGAGATCGTCACTACAAAACAACCGTTCCTCTCGATTTTGTCGAAGGGTTCGACCTTGAGGGGAAACGCTTCGAGTGGACCGTCAAATCCGGCAACACCTTCGAACTGCGAGTGATCGACGATGACGACTGACACTGCCGTTGGGTACCTCCGACTCTCTCAAGACGGACACTCGATCGAGCGACAACGCCACGATGTTGAAGCCTATGCGAACACGAACGGATTCGCCCTAGTGGAGATCTACAACGAAGGAAAGCGAGCGTCTGGCTTCGATGCCGACCGCCCGAAGTACACCTGTGTTCTCCTCGTCCAGGGGAGCAGTTCTCTGTACCCTCCACTGCCCCACTGGGACCGTCACGCCCAGCAATTACTCATCCGAGGGCGGGCCTACCAGCACGGTATGTGCAACGAGGGTATCAACCGCGCGCCGAAGGCGCTCGGAGAGCGCCTGATGGGACACATCGAACTCGGCAGCTAATTCTTCCATGGTGATCTCACGTGGGACCTGATAGTAGCCTGCCTCGACGGCCGCCGTGAGCGCTCTGTACTGGACCTCACTTAACCCATAGCGGCCAGACGGGTCCCCTTCCATCTCCTGAATCGACTCGATGTCGAATGTCAACCCCTTCGTCTTACAGTACTCGACCGTCTCTGTCAACGCCTCCCGCGTCGGATAGAGCACCCGCAGCGACCAGTACTCGTGTTCGCTGACGGCCTCCATGATCGTCGTCTCCGGGGTCGTCAACATCTGAACAACAAGCTCGATCTCGGAGATCCATTCCATTCGATATAAGTACTCGTCCTCGAAGACCGATAGCAACTCCGCCCCCCGAACGCTCGGATCGTCCTCGAACACTGGCGCAATCGCGTCGTGATCGGCTCCATACATCCACAATAGCGGCATAACGGCATCTTCGCCGCTGGCGACGATCCGCTCGACCTCGAACGCCACGTCCGACAGCGTTGCAAGCGTCTCCGCCAGCGCGAACTCGGTCGCCGTCACATACCCCCTGACAATAGTCGCCATGCCTCTATATATCACGGATCTGGCTTACGTCTTACCTCGCAAGCGCAGGCTTCAGACAATACGAGCACGTATTTTTTACGTGTCATTATTCGGCGTCCGGAGAACATACCGATCCGTGTATTGTGGTCCGCTGAGCAGTTGCATACCGAGCGTCCGGCGCTCAGTTACACGCACAGTCGGCGTCACCTACCAGGCGTGGGAGGAACACTTAGTATCGAGATACCGATCACCGATGACAGCCATCCACGGCCCGGAAGTGACCAATGACAACCATCTGTGACCTATCCGTCCCCGCAGAGGAATTCGGGCTCGCGGAGACGCTCCAGACGCTGTCCGACGCGCAAGTTGCCTGTGAACCCATCGCCGCTAGCAATCCCACTGAGAGTATGCCGCTCATCCGCGCTCACGCCCCCGCTCGCCAGCAGCTGGAGACCGCATTCACGAGCGATGCGTCCGTCGCCGCGTGGACGTGCGTGCTGGATGGGGACTCCGGGGGGCTCTATCGGATGGAGTGGGCCACGAGAGTATCGTTGGTCCACCGGCTGCTGGCCGGCGAGAGGGCAATGGTGCTCTCGGCGACCGGGAGTGGTAGGGAATGGTCGCTGCGGGTCCTCTATCCGTCGCGGGAGATCTGCTCGGAGATCCACACGGTTTGCGACGAGCACAACCTCGGTCTCACCGTCGACGCGATTCGAGACGTTGACGGTGAGCAGTCTACCCACCACGGCCTCACCGACGCCCAACACACCGCTCTTGTTCAGGCTCATTACATGGGATATTTCGCCGTGCCGCGGAAGGTTAACCTCGTATCGGTCGCCGAGAGCTTGGATGTCTCTCATCAGGCGGCCTCAGAACGTCTCCGGCGGGCCCACCATACGCTCATTGAGACTACCCTCGGACAACTGGGAGCGGTTAGCCCTCAGCCACGGCCACGACAACCCCTGCTGACGAACTGGCGATGAACGGCCAGCAGCTCCCCAGGGACTGAGTGTTGTGCCAGCCGTAGACCGGGTGAGTTTCGGAAGCGTATCCAACAGAAAACAGGACAGGACAGATGGCGGTCCGCGGGCGCGTCGAACGTCTCGCGGGGGTCCTCGATCAACGTACGGATTCGTTCGCGGGGTTCTTCGAGATCGTCGTCCTCGGCGGGGGACTGACTCATGTTCAGGTCTCACCGCCAGTAAGACTAAAGAGTCCGTATTACATAATAGATATCATGGAGGATGAGAGGCTCATGAAAGTGACGCAGAAAGGACAGACAACCATTCCGAAGGACCTCCGCGACGCCTTCGAAATCGATGCACCGGGGCGGGTCACGATGGAGGCGACCGACGAGGGGATTCTCATCAAGCGCGTGCCGACGCCAGCCGAGTTGACGGGCGAACTCGCAAGCGTCACCGACGACGAGGGCCGCAGTGGTGTCGAGGCCCTTCGTGAGGAACGCCGAGCTGACGCCCGCGCAGAAGAGCAGCCACGCGGGATCTATGAGTAGCCCCTCACCACACCAGGGGACACAACCGGTCGTTTTCGACGCTGAACCCATCATCATCTGGATCGACGATGACGCCGGCGCGGACGTGGTTGAGCAACATCTGTCGGATACTTATTACAACCACATTGAGACGTACATGTCGGAGGTGAACTTGGCCGAGGTTCACTACAACTGTGCCGGTCGAAAGAGCCGAGCGTACGCGGACACAAAGGTGCGACAGTTACACCAATTTGGCGTGCAAGTTGTATCCACGTCGGCGACATGGAAGCAGGCGGCCGTGTACAAGGACGAATACACGCCGAACTTTCCACTCGGCGATGCGTTCGCGTTGGCCACGGCAGCCGAACAGAATGTCCTGCTACTGGTCGGTGATGATACGGACTGGGACGATCCTATCGATGACGGCGATGACATTATTCGAGCCCCGTGAGCCTCCATCCAGTCAGTGTAATTTGTCCGCGTTAGTCAGTTGGCAGTCACTCACCTGCGTCGAGGATAGATTCCGTTGAGGCGTAGTCATTTTTGCGAACTCAGCTCATCCGATTCATCACCTCTCGATAGATTCCCTGAACAGAATCCACGGATTGCGTGTTTGTCTATAAATACGCAACCCCACCCAAATCACCGTCCTGAAGCGCCCCATTTCGACACTCTCCCAGCATCGATCGATCGGCTGATGCATCGATATTGCGTGCTATCCATAAGAGAATCATGCAACATACGAACGGAACAAAATCAGGACAGAACCGACAACGGGTGGCTGAGTCTCGAAGATACTAGATCCGTCCCTGTGAGACACATCATCTGGCTCGAAGCCTATCAACGGAGAACACGCACGAAACCTCGTCTATATCTCTACCTTATCGCCAGAACTACTTAAATGAGCAGCGCACCCCTCGCTCCCCAGTCGAACATTCAGTGAGTGACGAGCAACGGACCCACGAATGGCCACGATCTCGACCGCCCCTCCGACGGTGCAGAAGGATTTCCTTCTGCACAGACCGTGCAAAAGCCCTCTTCTTCATACGTTAGTGGAGGATGTGAAATAGTATGGCTACTGGAGCGATCTACGCGAGAGTGAGTACGGATGAAGCCGAGGATCTCCAAGACCCCTCCCGACAGCTCCACGACTGTCGGGACCGGCTCGAAGACGCAGGGATCGATGACATCGACATCTACTCCGAGCGGGGATCTGGGTCCAATGGCGGCCGGAAGGGGCTACAGAAGCTGCTCACGACGGTGAAAGACGGCCAGTACGATTGCATCTGCATGAGCGAGATTTCACGGCTCGCTCGCCGGACAGCAGTCGCTGCGGAGTTCATCGATGTCTGTATCGAAGACCAGGAGATCCCCATCTACATCGTTGACGACATGATCGACGCGATCGATCCCGACAACCCCATGTCCTCGTTCTTCGCCAAGCAGCTCGCCCTCTGGTACGAAGAAGAACGTAAACAAACGATCCGCCGAATCAAATCCGGGATTAAGCAAGCGCAACGGTCGGGCAAATGGACAACCCGACCGCCGAAAGGCTTCACCACCGACGATGACGGCTATCTCGTCCCGAACATCGGGGAGTTCCTTCAGGTCCAAGCCGCCATCGAGCGGGTCCTCGACGGCGAGTCCGCGTATGCCGTCGCTCAGAGCACCGGAATCAGTCGATGGACGCTCACCCGCATCCTCGACGATGATGATCGACTCGCCCTCTACGTCGACGTGGAAACGGACGACGACCGGGTGGCCGACGCACTCGAGGAGGCTGACATCGATGCTGTCGATCTCCCCGAGGGCTTCGAGGAGCGTATTCGGACTGTCGTCCGCGAAGAGGTCGATACCGAAACGAAGCGAGATGAACACGTATGAGCCGCTTTAATCGCAACCCGTCGCAGGAGTATCGAGCGTTCGTTAAGGAGGATCGTTCGAGCGGCCGCCTCGATTGTCTCTCGGAGGTCAGCGGTGAAACGCTCGTGCCAGCTGCGCCACAGCGTCGACTGGTCTGGAATCGTCTCGAAACCCAGTTGCTCGCAGAGTTCAGAGCGGTGGTTGAAGTAGTCAACGAGTGCGGTTTCATGCTCCCACCCGTGGAGTTCTTTCAGTACGAACACCTGAAAGAGGGTGTCCATACCGTAGCGTGTGGAACTCGCATAGCGGTCGTGTGCGCCGAAAATGAAGTAGGCCAGTGGAAGCGAACAGACGAACTGCTCGACCGAGTCATGAGCGTCGTGTTTGAACCACGTCTCCGAGACAACGCGAATATCCGATTCCAGCCCAGCGAGCGAGGTTCGATCGTACAACGGGGTCGAATCATACGCGGGCCAATCAGCGTACGATTGTCGCGCGATTTGCTGAAACACCGTGCGTCGAGATTCATGACTCGGAGGCACTACGTGAGTCTGGGTTCAACATACCCAAGAATTCGACTATTCCCGTCTCGCCACCCGAATTCAGCAGTCAGTATTTTCAATCGTGAGCGGAATACGGCTGGTATGAGCGACAGTGAGGGAAGTCGCCCGAGCGACACGATGCGGGAGCGCGTGCCGGAGAACAGTCGGAAGTTCTGGCTACTGTTGAACGCGAACCGGTGGCTGGTCGCCGCCGGGATCTCGGGCGGCGTGTTCCTCGCGCTCGCCATCATCGGGCAACTCCACCCGATTGGGCCACCGGCGCTGTTCAGCCAGGCGGACCCCATCGAGACGCTATTCCAGGGGCTGCTCACATCCATCATCACGGGCGTCACGCTCGTGCTTACGCTCAGCCAGCTCGTGCTCTCCCAGGAGCAGGGGCCGGTCGGGGACCAGCGCGAGCGCATGGAGGGCGCGATGACGTTCCGGAAGGACGTCGAGGACGTCATCGAGGAGCCCGTGAGTCCCGCCCAGCCGTCAGCGTTCCTGCGATCGCTCGTGAAACTCACGAAGCGCCACACGGACGCCCTCCAGGACGCCATCGCGGACATCGACGACGGCACCCTGAACGACCAGGTGGCCACGTTCACAGAGAACGTGAAGGGGAACGCGGACGCCGTCCAGAGCAATCTCGAAGGCTCCCAGTTCGGCGAGTTCGACGTGGTCTTCTCCGCGCTGAACTACAACTACTCGTGGAAGTTGTACGCGGCGCGCCGCATCCGCGCAGAGAACGGGGATGTGCTCACCGAGGAAGCGCACCACGCGTTCGACGAACTCATCAACGCACTCGAACTGTTCGGGCCGGCGCGTGAGCACTTCAAGACGCTATACTTCCAGTGGGCGCTCATCGATCTCTCCCGGACGATGCTGTACGCGTCCATACCCGCGCTCCTCACGGCGGTCGCGGGCGTCATCTACCTCGAACCGGCGCTGTTCCCGGGGACCGTGTTCGGCGTGCGCACGCTCGTCGTGGTGGTGAGCGCGGGCGTCGCCGTCTCCCTGCTGCCGTTCGCATTCCTATTCTCCTACATTCTCCGCATCGTCACCGTGGCGAAGCGCACGCTCTCCATCGGGCCGTTTATCCTCCGGGAGACCGACCGGTCCCGCGACCTCGACTGGGGCGAAACCGAAACGAAGAGCGGAGAGAGCGCGGACGTCGGCGACGAGGGTGAGTAGCGCGGCCCGAGACTTACATGGTGGTGTCGCGTACAGCACCACGTGTACGACGCGGTGCTCGTCCCGACCGATGGCAGTAACGCCGCGAGTCTTCCCGATCCAGTGATCTCGCCGCTTTGAGGCTATCGCCAACTTATCGACCCCGGATGGAGCGGTGGCCGGTGTCCCCGATGTTCGACCAGCGGACGCTTGCGACCCTCGTTCGAGAGGAACTCGCCGACCGCGAACTCCGTCCCGATAAAATCGATGAGTGGCGGTCGGCGTTCGCTCGCGACCTATTGTGAACGTCCTTGATCGCTAGCGTATTGACATCAATCAAGACGGTCGTCTTCAGCGACTGGAACGAGTAGCCTGCGCGGTTACGGTAGTGATGGCTTGTCTGGTCACACTCGGCACAAACTTCTATATCAGCCTCCCCGGAAAAGTCTTCTTCGCCGTGATCAATTGAGTCGATTAGTTCTTTCGTGATAACATCTGTCGAGATGCATTGAACTTCATCCACATCACGGCCGCATCGAGCACATTTGGCTATGGTATAGTGTAACAAGAACACAGGTTATTATTGTTGGCCACGAATCCTACCGTTAACGCTGTACCCTATCGTTACCGATTTGCTGAATTCGTCCTCTGTATCGGTCACACCGGTATTGACAGACACTGAGTAGATCGAAACGACACTGCTGCATACACAGCGCATATCGGTCACTGATCTTTGGGCAACCCGTGTGGAGACGAATCGGTAGAGACTAGTGGGACTTCAGTTGTGAATTACTAGATTCCCGTGTTACTGCGTCTATCGGTCGTATCCAACAGTTCAGCAGTGAAACGGCACTATTTTTCGCGTGTGAACCGAACGCAGACACGTGGCAGAATTACTGATTCTCTTGGGGTTGCTGGTGGCAGTGTTCGTCGGGTACAATATCGGAGGGTCATCAACCGGTGTTACCTTCGGTCCGGCGGTCGGCAGCCGGGCCGTCAGAAAAGTCACCGCCGGAGCACTGTTTACCGTGTTCGCGTTCCTCGGAGCGTGGACGATTGGGCGGAAGGTCATCACGACAATGAGTACCGAAATCGTCGATGCAGCAGCCTTTACACCCGCAGCGAGCGTTGGTGTCCTCTTTTTTACCGGGCTCGCACTCCTGATCTCGAACCTCTACGGTGTCCCGGCGTCAACCTCGATGACAGCCGTCGGAGCAATCGTCGGACTCGGATTAGCAACGGGGACACTCAACGCGGCGCTGATGTTTACCATCCTGTCGGCATGGATCGTCGCCCCGCTGATCGCCGTCTTCACAGGTGCGTTTATCGGCAGATATCTGTACCCGCATCTCGACGCCAAATTCGCATTTGGTCGCCTCACGAACCCGTTGATTGCAATCGATACCCAGCTGAGGTCGGCTAGGTAGATTGCTCATGCACAATTGGGCTCGAAATCAACACCGGACGTCTAAAGTTCACAGGTAACTATGCATGACGAATCCACCTAGCCGACTTCAATTCAGTATGGATGGTTTCGATGTCACCTGAGGTAAGTAGGTCTTCAAATGACTCATTCTCGTCGAGGGTGTCGAGTTCCAACTCCTGTGATTCGAGCTGACCGTTGCGTCGCACTTCGATGCGAACACGTCGCTTGCCGTGAGCCCTCTTGAGAGCTTTCGGCGCATCGATCACTGGCAGTTCCCCGTCGATCATGAACACGACCCGATCACACAGTTGATCAGCGCGTGAGTAGCACCGTAAGTTACGTGATATCTCCTTTATACATCTTGTTTACAATATTAGACGATACATGATCCGGTGAATCTCAATCCCCTATGGCGATTCAATAGAGTCTCCTGCTTGATTCGCAGATTTACCCTTGGCATCGCGTTCCTCGTCAGTAGTAACAGCGAGGAAGACGTCCTCAAGGGTACGTTCCGTACCCGCTTCCATGCGCTCTTTGAGTGCGTCGGGGGGGCCTTCAGCGACCAATGACCCGTCGTAGAGGATACCAACCTCGGTAGCGAGTTCTTCGACAACGGGAAGGATGTGCGTCGAGAGGAAGACGGTTGTGTCGCTGGCAGCAAGTTCAGTGATAGTTTCGCGGACCGTACGGGCGGCCCGTGGGTCCAGGCCACTTGTCGGTTCGTCGAGAAACAGCACGGCGGGGTCATGCATCAACGCCTGAATCAAGCCGGTTTTCTGTTTCATCCCTTTCGAGTACGTCGAGATCCGGTTGTCGGCATCACTGGCTAAATCGAACCGGTCGAGCAATTCCTCGATCCGCTCCTCGATGTCGGATGGCTCCATGTCACGGAGCCCGCCGTGGTATTCGAGCTGTTCGCGGGCGGTGAGTTCGTCATAGATCGGTGGCGACTCAGGGAGATACCCGATGTGTTGAATCACAGCCGTTCGATCCGTGATCGGCTGGCCAGCTACATGGCCGGTCCCGCTTGTTGGTTGCGTGAGCGCTGTCAACATGCGGATCGTGGTGGTTTTCCCCGCCCCATTCGGGCCGAGAAATCCATAGACCGAACCGCCCGAAATGGCGAGGTCGAGATCTGCAACGGCTGTCGTCTTGCCGTATTCTTTCGTGAGTGCGTCCGTGGTAATGGCGAGTTGATCGTTCATTGAGTGAGTATTAGTGGTTGATCTTCTTGTGCGTGCCCCTCATAGGGGACCGCCACGAGAGGGATGTTGCTGCGGTCATGGCAGGCTGTACTCATTGAAGCGGGAGACTGCTCGTCGATAGGCAAGCACCGAGACGGAGACGGAGAGGACCATCGTCACGACGAGCGCCCCAAGCCGGACGATGATCGGTGTCATTCCGAGTGTCGTCGCTAGCGGGTCAGCGACGGCTGGGAGGTAGCTCATGAACGCGGGGAGGCTGACGAGACCAATCACACCAACTGCAGCACCAGCACTGAGCATGGGTGCTCTTCCCATCCGTCCGTAGACCCGGCGAACACTGCTCAGTGGAAACTTAATCGGCAGCAGCAGAAACTCGGTGTACGCGAACCGCATTCCGAGAGCGGTACCAACCGTAACACTACAGCCACAGAGGAGCACGCCGACGATGGTAACCAGCAGGAGTTCGAGCACACCGACGGGGCTGACAACCCCTACGGCGACTGTGAGGACGGTCGTGAGTGGCACGCCGAGTCCGCTGCCGGCGAGCAGCGTCCCGCGAATGAAGTCCCGGCCCGCCACGGTCGTCAAGGTCATGGGTAACGACGGATACTCCGCAGCGAGCACATCCTCCCCGAACCCGAGTCCGCTCCCAGCCGCGCTGGCGAACGCGATCAGCAATGGCGTCACGGCCGGAACGCCGATCGTTGTATGCGCGATCCCCACTCCGCTTCCAATGATAGTCAGTGATCCTATGAGCCACCAGAATGCACGTGGGATGCGACGTTCTTGCACCCACCGTTTGCGAGCGACCGTCAGCACCGGCCGTGACACGCGACCGGTGAACACACGTTCTGGGAGCCCGTCCCCGACGAGCGACCGTGAACGGTGGATTGACGTCTCACTAGTTCCCTCTGCCCCCCAGACCCGCTCACCGAGTGCCGACGCCGTGACCACGAGTATGGGGAGCCCCCCAGCGAGCAGACAGAGCGCGGCCACGCTCCGACCCACTCCAGCGTGACTCCCGGGGACACCGAGGAGTGCCAGATCGACGACCCACGCGAGTGGCACCAGCTGGACCCACGCAACGAGCCGGGGGGTCGGAACCAACGACCCAGCTACGACCACCCACACGAGTACAAGCGGGCCGTACACGATGATGGTTCGATACCGGCGAAAGTGTGGTGAGCGGATCTCCAGGTACGCTCCAACGAGACTGAGGGTGACGCTCGCTACAACGATGAACGCGAGGAGCATGCTGATCGTCACCACGATAGTGAGTGCGCTACTCGGGGCGTGTACGCCGAGTGCGAATCCAACGGCGAGACTGACGGTTGGGAGTGCGAACAGGACGGCGTACCGACCGTAGAGGAAGCCAGCGACGCCGAGGACGACATCGCGTGCGGGCACCGTCGTTAGCAGGTGGTCGAAATCAACACGCTCGAATCGGACGGTCGCGCGCCGAGCGACGACGACCAGTGATATAAGTACGATGGCTGTTATGGTCGCCCGCATGACGCCGAGCGGCAGGATCAGTTCTCCACGATCGAGCCCCCTCCCGATACCGTACGCACTGACCCCGCTGGCAATCGAGAGCGCCACGAGCACGAGAGCGAAGACGGCTCGCCACGCCGTGGAGTGGTCGAACTGTCGGCGTCGTCGTGTCCGTTCGATGCGCGCAATCTGGATACTGTGCCTGAACCAACGGAAGGGATACATGTGGGTAGGACCTCTTTGAGTATGGTATTACTAGAAGCGATACTTATATTCCACTCTGCATGGGCTACTCAACACATCCACGGATAAGAATCTCATATAATGCTTTAACACAGCTGATTCTTCACAAAGATGAGTCACTTGCTGATCATCTCATCATCCGTTTCGGTGAGAAGACGGTTAAGATCATCTTCAGCTAAGTGATGGACGATCTCTTTTCGATGATCTCCACTCATCACTACGACCTCAACTAGATGGTGACAGATATACAGAGGTTTTAGTTCCTCAACCACACACTACTGTCCCACAGAACCCCACGACTCCACCGGCACAGGCGAGGCAAGCAGCGCAGGAGGGGAGAATGCCAGCTGCACATGACCCACACGCTACGCCCCAACAGTACGGTCCGATACTCGCTGCATGAAGTGCGACACAGCCCGAGACGCACTCCCAGTAGCCCTGTTGCATGACATAGACGGAGTCTGGATCGCCTGAGGCAGGGATTTGGGCGTACACCAACGCTTTCTCGTCCGTCTCCATCGTCGCAGGGATGGATAGGTAGGTTATTTCTGATACCTTGTCAAAAGAAGCAGTAGCCTTGTCAGTGTGTAGTGTAGAGACATCATTGTTTTCGATTTCGGTCTTTTTGCCACTCTGTTCCAACATCTGGAATGCTTCGTTGGTTACATCGTCACCGAATTCGAGGATTTCGGTCTGGATGTCGTCGTCTCTGGCTGTGGCCCGGATGATTGTTTCTGTCTCCGTCTTGATTGATGCCACATTGTTGGCATCGTCGCTCTTCACGTAGCTGAAAGTAGCCTCACCACCAGTGGAAGGAGCCACTACCTCCTGGAACACTCTCGTGGTTCCGTTAGCGGTCACTTTGATTTCATAGCCGTCTGCCTCATCCCTGTTAAGAGACGTGAGCGATGCTTCTTGCAGGGCAATTTTGGACTCTTCGTGTCCGAGGACGTTCTTGACGTCGGCGGCCGAAATAGATACTTCCTTACGAGTGATGTTTGTCCCTAGTGGACTTGATTCGGCCTCAGTCGCAAACGCAGTGCCAATACTCGACGTTCCAAATACCGCTGCACCGCTGGCAGTACCGAGTGCTTTAACGAAGCTGCGTCGATTGAACGAGTCGAAACGTTCTTTGATTTCGTCCGTGCTGTGATCGTCGGACATCATATCCCACGCTGTCCGCGTTCACCGTTACCTTACCCTGTGGACAATGCCCACGCTGTGGACAGCGTTCACAACGTGGGCGGTTCACCATCTTCTGGTTAGATGCTCATACCTCGGTCACTGTCCACACCGTGAGCACTGACCATCGCGTAAGGTAACACCACAGCCACACATAGCCCACCGCAATGTCACTCATCGATTGGCTTCGTCAGCCCGACTACATCGGCGAGAACCGCTGTCTCCCCTGCACTGTCGTGAACATCGGTCTCGCCGCCGTCGTGAGCGCGCTCGCTGCCATCGCTTCGGTCGGTCTCGGAGCCGGACTGTTCGCGCTCTTACTCGCTATCATCTACATGCGCGGGTATCTCATGCCGGGCACGCCGACCCTCACCAAACAGTATTTTCCCGAGCGTGTCCTCCGATGGTTTGACAAGGACGCCACGGTCACGGTGACCGATGAGGGCAGTGAGATTGATCCAGAGCGGGTGCTTCTCACTGCCAATGCAGTGACGCCGTGCCAGAATGGCACCGATTTCTGTCTCACGCCCGCGTTCCGCGAAGCATGGCACGAACGTAGACGTGCACTCCCAGCCCAGGACCTTGATAGGTCCCACCTCTCTGATACCCTCAATATCCAGTCTGAAGCTATTACGTTCGACGAGCTTGATGACGCGGTCGTCGTGTCCACCGACGACACCGTGATCGGACAGTGGAGTTCGCAGGCAGCCATCGTCGCGGATGTCGCCGCAGCCATTGAGCTGACCGAGCGTGTTCCGAACTGGGCAGTCCTCACTCCTGGCCAGATCGCGCGCGTGCTGATGAGCCTCCGAATCTTCATCGAACGGTGTCCCGAATGTGAGGGCCCTGTTCACGTCGAGCAAGAGGTCGTCGAGTCATGCTGTCGGTCGTATGATGTGATTGCCTCCGCCTGCCAAGACTGTGGCACTCGTCTGTTCGAGA
The DNA here is from genome assembly GCA_025041175.1 of Halobacteriales archaeon YIM A00010. GTDB lineage: Archaea > Halobacteriota > Halobacteria > Halobacteriales > Haloarculaceae > Halocatena. The sequence continues at coordinate 564,452 of JAKCFJ010000004.1, read as the reverse complement.
TGGAATGGGACGACTCCGTCGCGGACAAAACCCATGCGCAGCCGCCTCAACCCGTTCAGGCAGACGTATAAACAGGTGAGGATTAGTCTACTATTTCTGAGTTGCACATCAGGTGCGGTATATCCGTCCCCTGCAGTTGTTGGGACTGATCTCTGTAGGTCTCGTACATTCGCGTACCCCACTTGACGGTCATCTCACTCTCCGATTCGACCAATGCCTGTATTCGGCCGTCGTCATCGTACGCAGCGAGTGCCAACGTGTCCTCACTAACGAACAGCCCGTAGGGGAGCTCACCGTCATAGACTCGGATATCAATGCGAGTGCTCTGATCCGTCTCCCTCTCGTCACTCCAGTCATCAGTATCCGGTCTGTACGGGGTATCAACCGCGTTCTTCGAGAGAATGAATTCGTGTTCACCCGTGATCTCGTTTAGTCGGTAATAGCGCTTGGCCAGCAATCCGGCGACAACCGGTGAGAATGCCCGCATATGGTCAGCCGTCTCAAATATGTTGAGCAGTCGGATCATCGGGGCGTGGGGTCGATGAGGTTCAGGGACCGTGACGAGAAATTCATCTAACTGATCGATGTCGATAGCCGTCGGCAGATCCACCTCATCCAGAAACGGGGTCAGGGTCTCAATTCGCTGCACTCTTCTGAGCATCTCTATGAAGACGTTCGTGAGGAGCTTTCCTCTGATAGTCGTGGTATATCCGGAAGGAATTTGTTTGATCCAGCCTTGCTGTTCCAACAGTGATAGATTGCGTTGAAGCGACGTTCGTGGAATGGCCAGTTCATCCTTGAGGTCACGGAGATCAGCAGAGGTGTCTGTGAGTGCGGAAAGTACATGAATACGCTGGAACGAGTTGCTCAGACATTCCACGCAATCCCATGTGCCATCTGTTTGGAACTTAATCAAACTATTTTGAATTAATTGATCATCACTATCGTTCATGGATATAAATAGTATAACTCCATGATGTTATTTAAACATAATCTAGTATATTTTTACTATAAATATTTTATAATTCTAATATCATTATCAACGATGTATAACGAGTGTATCGTGTTTGAGTCCTCAGAAACACCAGTTTTCGAGGCTAACCAGAAAACCCCTATTCTTTATACACTGTTCGGCGGTGTCGTTAGGGTGTCCGAATTCACCCATGCATATCGCCGCCTACGTCCGCGTCTCGACTGACGACCAGAACGAACAACGACAGATGCACGCCATCCGTGAGAAGTACGAGAGTAACGAAGCAAATACCCCGAATGAAATCGACTGGTACTGCGACATCGGTGAGAGCGGCGCGTCAACCTCACGGCACGAATACCAGCGCCTCCGTGGGCACGTCTCCGAATACGACGTGGTGGTCGCGCACGAACTCGACCGCCTCGGGCGGTCGTTCGCCGACCTTGCCGGCTTCGTCGAGGATCTCCGCGAGAAAGATATCGATATCGACCTCGTGAACCAGCCCATCGGCACGGTCGGCGAAGACGACTGGCTGAGATGATGCTCAACATGATGATGGTGTTCGCCGACGCCGAACGGAAGATGATTCGCTCGCGCGTGCAGGAGGGCATCGACGCCGCTATCGCCGACGGCAAGCGGGTTGGGAGACCGCCGTTCGGCGACACCGTCGAGGACGGGTTTCTCCAGCAAATTCCCCCGGAGTACGTTCGCGCGCAGACGTTCATCCGCGAGGTCCGCAAGGGCTGTGAGAAGCAAGCCACCGCTGCGTTCTTTGACATCCCGGCATCGAAGATTCGGAGTATTCTCGCACGAGCCGAAGCGAACTATGACATCCCGTTCGACAATGACCAGTGGCAACTCGAACGCGCGAAGGTTGATGCCGGCGAGAAAGAACTCCAGCCGCTTGACGCGCGGAACGAACACCAGACTCCATCTGCGAGGATACCAACGGAGTGATCCGCAGTATGAACGGACAGTGACCGACAACGTTCGTTTGAGTCGCAGACCCAACGAAGGCACGGGTGGAAACCGGACCGGTTAACTGCCCGTCAGCGATATGTCGTTATACCCGACAAAACCTATGGCACAGCACTCACCGCACCACAGGACGTAATCGAACGGGCGACACTACCCTTCCGTCTGCTTGTCGGGTGACTCGTGATGACGGGTGAAACAGATGCCATGGGAGCGAACTCACATTCAGAGTCGGACGCGGATTCACCCGACACGGACGCACGTATCGACGCGAAATCACCCGCCGCAAACCGGCTGAACGACACAGCGGAGATGGTTGCAGCGGCTCTCGTCGCTAACGCTACCGATTATCACGGACAGACCCAGTTTTTCGAGGACGAACCCGACGGGGTAGGCGACGCTCTCGACGGCTTCGTTGCGGATGTCACAACCATCGTCCAGTCGCAGTGCGAACGCGCTACCGACTACGCCGACATCGAGACGTTGGTCTCTCGACTCCCGATTGACCACCTCACGTTCGCCGCGCATGATTCGTTAGCGCCGTACTCGGGACCGTACCCGATGGCGTTACTGGTCCGGGCGTTCATCATCGAGGAAATCAACGGCTGGGACGAGACCGCGCTCCACGACCACCTACGAGCAAACCCGTCGCTCCGTCGCGGTCTCGGCTTCGAGACGCTCCCAAACCAATCGACGTTCTGGCGGGCATGGAACCACCGCTTCAGCGAGGCACTACGCGACGCCGTACAGGCGTGTACTGAGGCGATTGTGAAAGCCGCACGCGCCTGCGATGTCTCATTACCCGAGCGAGTCAGCACCAGCGAGGCGAGCGAACCAGACGCCTCTGACTGTCCGGAACGTCAACTGCTCGCACAGAAGACCGACGAGGTGTGGCAGCAGGCCAAACCGTTCGTCACCGATGCGTTCGCGCTCAACCGTGGTCAGAACTGGGAGATTCACGAGAACGCCTTCTGGGAACAGCACGCCTACATGGGGATGCGTGAAGACATGTACGCGCGCAGCGGTCGAGCCTCGTTCTCGCTCGATACCACGCGCGAACGTATCCCAACGGGATCGACCCACCGCTACCAGATCGGCAAGCTCTCGGTTGGCGACATTCGGGAAATGCTTCGCAATACGACGCGAATGATCATCGCTCGCGCCCGACAGAACGGCGAACTCACCGGGAAACTCTGGGCGGCCATCGACGTGACCAAGGGATTTCCGTTCACTGGCGACATAGAGGATCACGAAGACGACATCCTCGGGTACAAAGACGGCAGCGACTACTACCAGTGGGCGGTGCTCAAGATCGTCGGGATGGACGTGCCGCTCGTCCTCGACGCCATCCCGCGCGAACGAGGCCAATCGAAAGATGAGATCGTGGAGAAACTGCTCGAACACACGATCGAGATGGTGAATCTCGATCTGGTGATAATGGACCGCGAGTTCGATAGCGATCCGGTGAAGGAGACCTGCGAGGAGTACAGCGTCCACTACCTCAACCCGACGCGCATCTTCGAGCGCAGCGACGAAGCCGACACCATCGCGTGGATGTACCGCAACGGCAAGCGCTTCTATGTCACCGAGGAGGAATCCGATGGCGACACGTCGTCACGCAAGCAAATCTACCTCCCGCAACGGTCGCATTCGGACGACGATGACGAAGACGGCAGTCTCTCAGAGGTGTGGAAGGAGATGTGCGGCGAGTGGGAATTCGAAGACGTGGAAGGTGAGCCGAGCGAGCGGATGTCGTTCTCGCGGCTGCTCGCGGACATCCAGCGCGAAGAAGACATCGAAGAGCGCAAACAGAAAGCACAGGAGGGAGAGGTGGACACCGGCGACACCGTGGTATTCGAGACGAATCACTCCTACGTAACCGCCAGTAACGCCGACGATCAGCAGATGGACGAGAGGGCGTTCATCCACATGATCGAGCGACTGATCCGGTGGTATCGCCGCCGTTGGGGTATTGAGAACGGCTTCAAGAAGCAGAAACACTTCATGGTGCGAACCACTTCGACCGAACGCGACTATCGGTTCTTCAACGTCGCGTTCGCGTGTGTACTCTACAACGTCTGGCGGCTGGTGGACCTGCTGGTGAAACTCGCCATCGACGGTGAGAACAAGTCGTACGCACCGCGCATCGATGCAAACCAGTTTCTGACCGCCGCCAAGCAATTCTACGGTCTCGACCCGCCTGATTGACGTCCGGTCACCTCCGTGTTCGCCCGACTCGTGAGCGGAGGCACTACTCAGCAGGCGCTCATTTCACAGCCTGATCGGATGATTCCGAGATGTCGATCCGAAATTGACCAGCGGCTGTTTATCATACTGAGAGAATAACGGAAATGAACGCCTGACCCGTGCATTAATCTGAAGGCGGGCAGGTGGATTGCTCATGCACGACTGGGCTCGAAATCTATATCGGCAGTGGCTATGCATGACAAATCCACCTGGTCGGCCTCTGACACGATAGAATTCGAATCGGCGAAGTGAAGATTAGTTATTCAGTAAGGAAAGCGAATGCGTGGGTTTCGATCTTGCGCATGTGTTCACTGACGGTACTCGCGTCGATCCCAGCACACTCGGCGATCTCTCCGTGAGTAGCACGCCGCGGGTTCTCGTAATAGCCAAGCTCCATGGCGATCTCTAAGATCTCCCGTTGGCGATCGGTCAGCAGCACTGAGAGGTCGCTTGTCCCCGGAGAGTACACACCGATCCGTTCAACGGTGGTGTTAACCTCCTTGGGAATCTCTGCGAGTGCTCGCTGCAATACATCGTTGGTCTCGCCGATCATGGTCACGCGGATTGCGTCCGCGCGAATGTATTCGATGGACTCGAAAAACACCTCGTGTTCGTCGAGGGGTCGGATGATTCCACGAGTCGGACCGGGAAGCTGACTGTGTACGTACACGAGTCCGGTACCATCTTCTTCGTCTGAAACGCTATAGTCGATTACGTTCGGATTTTGCTCGATCAGCTGGCGCGTGCGGTCGGCATCGGAGTGGACCCGGAACAACAAGACTATCGTCCCATCGTCCAGCACGTTGAAATGGAGAATCGATTTCCTAGTGGGGGCAGATTTGGTATCGTGCAGGTCGTGGGCAGTGGGGTGAAACCCGTCAGTCCAAGTTACGACGAACGTTATCGATCTCATGAGGTACCGTCCTGTAGTGTCCGATTCGACTGGTGCATTGTGCTACGGCTCACGAAGGGGCTGCTTAAATATTGCCCCATTTTTGGGGTTATCAGCTCATCCGAATACGAAACGTAGCGTTCGGTGTGGTTAGACGACGATACTACGAATCCAACGTTACGGGCGGAAAGCACACACGGCCACCGATCAATGGCGACCTCGATGGCCGGGGAGCCATCGTCACGAGTGGAAATAGCGGAATCGACAAAGCGACCGGCTTTCAACTCACCGAGACAGGAGCAAACGTTCCGATAATCGGCCGAAATCGGGGGCGGTTGGTACAGGCGGACACTGCCGAACTAGAATGGTTGAAAGACATTTCCGAACTCCTCGAAGACGGCATCGTCGTTTCGACGCTCGATACGGTGTTTCCGCTGGCCGAAGCCCAGCAGGCACACGAACTGAGCGAGGAAGGACACGCCCACGGAAAATCATTCTCACGATGAGCAACGAATCGAACATATCAGGTGTATTCGCCCGTCAGCCTGCCCCACTACAGAATCGATCGGGGCGTCTCGATCCCTTCGACTGGTACCGGGAGATGCGCGCCGAGAAGCCGATCTCATACGACGAAGAGCGACGTGCGTGGGATGTCTTCCGGTATGAGGAGGTGCGGACCGTGCTCTCGGATCATGAGACGTTCTCCTCGGACACGACACCCCAAGACGCTCCGGAAATGGATGGTCCCAACCCGCTTTCGGAATCGATGCTCAACGTCGATCCACCGGAACACGAGCGACTGCGCCAATTCGTTGACGACCGGTTCCGTCCGGGCGCCATCCGTGACCGGCGTCCGTACGTCGAAACAGTCGCCGAATCGTTGCTTGACGACATCGAGGGAGAGACGTTCAATCTCGTCTCGGCGTACTCGTTTCCGCTCCCGGTCATCATCATCGCGGAACTGCTAGATATTCCCACCGACCGCCGCGATGAGTTCAAGCAGTGGTCCGACGCGCTGGTCGCCGCCCCGAGAGAACAGACCGAGGAAACCCTTCGGGAGAACGAACAGCGCCGACAGCAGTCGATGATGGAGATGGCGTCGTTCTTCCGAGACGCCTTGAAGGAACGCCGTGGCGGCGATGGAGACGATCTCGTCACGCTCGCCGCGAACGCCGAGAGACTCACACCAACCGAACAGCTCGGGTTCTGTATTCTACTACTCATTGCGGGGAACATCACGACGACGAACCTCATCACGAACGCGATCTGGAGTTTTGCCGAACAGGGGATCCTCAACGACGTTGCGTCAGGGATCATCGACCGCGAACAGGCGGTCGAGGAGGTGCTTCGCTTTCGTTCACCCGTCCAGGCGATGTCTCGTGTCACAACCGAGGATACCGAACTTGATGGCACCGAGATCGATGCGGGTGAGCGCGTCACCGCGTGGATCGGGTCGGCCAACCGCGATGAAAGCGTGTTCGACGGCCCTGACGAATTCCAGCCCGAGCGATCGCCAAATCGCCACATCGCGTTCGGGAACGGTATCCACTACTGTCTCGGGGCACCGCTCGCACGGCTGGAAGCCGATGTCGCGCTCTCGGTGCTGTTCGATCGGTACGACACCATCGAGACGACCGATGACCCGCTCCACCCGGTGAGCAGCCCGATCGTGTATGGAGTGGAGTCGCTCCGACTTCACGTCGAGTAACCCGTTCGGGGTCCTCTGATAAAGTTGAGAACGTGGTCGCGCTTTTCGAGAAAATCACCAACAATCCGACGTTCTTCGATGATATGCTCTCGGTCGAGTCGTTAGCAGGTTCCTACGACCTGATCCGGTCCCAGCCAGGATTCGGGAATTTCCTCTCATATCAGGTCTTGATTGATCTGCTGTATCCCGTTGACTACTATGATGGCGATTCCGTCCTTCCATTTTCTCCGGACGACTGATCATCCTCTGGACCGGGCGCACAGAAGGGATTGAAACAGCTTGTCATGGAGTTCAACGGGTTTGACCGTCTTGATGTGATGCGGTGGCTCCGCCAGAATCAACAGCAGGAGTTCGACTGCTTGGACATAGAGTTCCCCTATCTTGAGACAGAAGATGGAAGCTGGTTGGAGTTGTCGTTAGCAAACACCCAGAACTGCTTATGCGAGTTCTACAAGTACCATAAGATTCTGCATTCGAATGGCCGTGCGCGGCGTTGTTTCCGAGATAGAGAAGCTCGTTCAAATAGCGAACTTCGAGACATATACGAGACAGCGCCGTTCATTAGATTGCCCAACTCTCTCTAACCTTGCTCGGCAGTTTCCCGGTTCGATGCCACATATCCTACGGATCATTGCTACGAAGAGGCTCTATGCGCTCTTTCAATGAGTCTGATCTGAGAATTGTTGGTGTCGACGAACATGCCACCTTGGGATGTTGGAGACCGTCTCCCTCTACAGATATGAATGTAGGTAGCATAGCGAGCCATGTTGGGACGACTTACTGACCGGGTGGCAATTATATAAAGAAGCGGAGTTACTGATAGTCTGTCAATAGTCATGTGTCTACTGACAGGGACACTGTGCTTGACGAGACTCTAATAAGGAGGGCCGTCAGGACGTTCGATCCAGTAACTTATAGCTATAAGGCCGAGATATGTGACTCCCGCGACAATTATAGATACTATAAATGTTGATGCCAGAGACGGACTATCTCCCGGAAACAGAACCGTGAGAGCCAGGCGAACTGCAAGGAACGGGACTACAAAAAGGACTACTTGCCAAATAGGTGAGAGACTTCCGAGCCATTGCTTCAGACAGCTTAGTGAGTTCATTTCGGGGACAGTACACACTCTAGTGATTAATTCCTTTGTGTGTTACACAAGGCCTCTCGGCCCTGAGAGGGCCGGAGGGCTGGCAGGATAAGCATGAACCTTCGAACCACTCCTCGAGCGCAAGGGTGAGCTTATAGTCAGTTGCGTGAATGTATAGAAACACGAATTAGCCACTAGTCGCAGTGAATTTCACGTTAATATACAAATACGCAAGCATCAGTGAGGTTTTTGAGCACAGACTATGTTTGGGTGACCGCGGTGGCGTGTCCATATATCTGAAGTTGCTCCCGGGGGAAACGGATACTTACATCATGAGGGAACGATTTGGTAGGGAAGCTTTGAGAACACATACTCATTGGTTGTCTCGGTGGTTCCAATGCTCACAGGATAGGCCGTTGCTGCTTGGTTTCGGGAGGTCGGAACAGGGAACCACCCTCGCCCTTCCTCTACGACAATAATCAATCCGTGATCATCCCCAACAGCCGCGAATGACGTATCGTCAGTGATCGGTGCGGGATGGTTCTTTCGGAGGGTCACACCAACGTTATTGCTGATCGCCTCGACAGCGCGTCTCACATTCGGGACTGTCAGCCCGATCTCGCTTACCCGCTGGAAGCTGTCGCTCCCAAACGGGCGGTCTGCATCGTTGGAAAGATCATGTCGCGCAATGAGTTCGAGCAAATTGTTCCCAGGATCGAGTCCGTAGACTGCATGAGCGTTCCACTCCTCGAAAAAGATTTCCTGGTTACCGGTTTCTGGGTCTGCAAGTAGTTCAACTCGGTCAGAGAGCCATGTGACGGCGTCAGCAAACTGATTCTGGGGGACGTTAATCGCGAAGTGATAAGATGGGTCAGTTCCATCACGCACTTCTGAAAATATCACATCCGTTGCTCCGATATGGACAGTGAATTCGTTGGCGGAGAGATTCGTGAGTGAACACTCAACGGTGTCAGTATAGAATGTCTTGAGATCGGTGAGGTGGGCCGTCTTGAGATGGATATTATCAATCTTCATAGTAGTGTTACCGTGTGGTTATATGTATATGTTTCGTGAACCATACTTTGGTGGCTTTTCTGTCATCTCGTATACTATGGGATCCAGATGTACTCTAGTCGGATTGAAGCGACCACACAACAGCCGTAAACGATGCCCGACGTTGGTTCCAGATGTACCCTAGTCGATACCAAACTGAAGTCAAGCGGTTGCGTGAAGCGCAACGAAACTTCGACAAAACAGTCGAAGATGAGTATCGGAGACAAGAACAACAACGTGGAGAGAGCACTCTTACTCTACACTGAGTTAGCCAAGCTCACCTTCTGCACCCCAAGGCTGTTGAGACTCGCTCCGGGTCTGTGTATTCAATCTCCAGTGGGAGAACTGCACGGGTTGGCCGTGGGAGAATGTCAGATTACTTTGTGGGTATTTTTGAAATTTCACCGCCGCTGTTGATCTTCCTCACGGGAAGCCGCCGCATCTCGTCGTTCTATAACGAGAAGTTCTTCGTTCTCTTCAGCCAGACATGTCTGTCGCCGTCGGTAGAGATAGTATCCGCCAACGATGGCATTCACAAACGGAATGCCACCACCAACAGCATATAGCATTTCTTGTGGTGCCCACGCAGTTGCTTCAGCCAGACGAGCTGCCTCATAGTAGAGGGCAACCGGAAGGATGATCCAACTATTAATTGCTACGACACCAGCAGCCCTGCCAATAAAGACACCATTGACACCAGCAATCCCGAACAGAAGACCAATACACCAGGCGATGGTGCCAATCAAGATAAACCCGAGATATACGTCCGCAGATATGTCTCCCCATGAAAATCCTCTCGCTGCTTCCTGTACTCGCTCATACGTGGAGCGCTCTTGTTGATCTGGACTCGGAATCTGTGGCGGACGGGATGTGGTTTCAGTCGTATTGAGATAGGTTTCGAGGAGATCATAGGCATCAGCTTCATCGATAAGTGCGATGAGTTCGTTTCCGTTGATAAGTTTGACATTCAGCTCGGTCGCCCGGTCCCGTGCGTGAGTGGTAAATCGATTTGTCGTGACTATCACAACCACGTCTGCGTCGGGCACTTGCTGTTTAAGACTCGCATATTGTTGGATATCATGACTCCCGACAGTTGTCGTTGGTCCATAACGTTTTGCCTGAATGAGGTGCTTTTGATCGAACGGATCATTTTTCGTTGCGACGACATCAATGCCAGCATCATTACTGAGTTGCGAGACCGTCGTGGTCCATCCCTGTCGCTCCCAGAGCTCACCGACGAATGATTCGAATGAGTTGGCATCCATCGTTTGCAACTGGTCGAGTAGCGTATCTGAATCGTGTGTGGTTGTCATTGTATTGATGTGAACGTTCGTCGTTTACTGAAGTGATTCACACGCGATGCCATTGCCATCTCGATCCAATCCCGATGGATCGCCAGGTGTCTCTTCAAGGACAGTCTGGGCCTGTTCGTGGGTATCAAAGTCCGAACAATCATAGGGATCACTTGAGCCTCCGCTTGGTGGTGGGAGATCAACCGAGTCATCGGGGGTCGATGGCTCCGTCGTTGGTGGGACGGAAGCTGGTGTGTCTGTCGTCGGAGTTGGAGCTGGTTCAGGGGTTTCCCTTGTTGTTTCTGGTGTGGATGATGTCGGTGTTGGGGTGGATGGTGGCGGTGTTTCTGTGGGGGGCGGAGAACTCACGACAGTTGTCGTCATGGTCGTTGGAGATGGAGTCGACGTCGGTGTTGGGACGGGAGTATTTGCTAGCGGTGGTGTCATAGTCATTGTTGGTGTCGGTGTCCCTGTTTCGGTCGTATTGGTTGCGGGACTGGCTGTCTCCGGACTCCCACCAGGGGCGATGACGAGAATGGGAACGACAAGACCATACCCAAACCCACCGATGGTGGTAACCGTCCCACCGTTCTTCTGGATTCCCGGCAATCGAGAGAGGCGATCGGCGCTCCCTCGGTAGTTGGTACCAAGAGCTAAGCCACATATAAGTGGGAGTAAATAGACTGTAATTGCTAATAAAACTGTAAAGACGACCAGATAAGATAGGGCAACGATGGCGTTCCTTCTTGGCTTGTTTTGGTGGAACCCCGGCAGAGTCAGTAGATGTCCGGTCTTGGAATCCATATGCTAGGCTATATACTGATATATATAAATATCAATATCTGATTATTGAATAATATACTAACAAGAAGACATATACGATAATAACTTATAGGGGTGGGATGTCTTTTGGAGTTATTATATAATGAAAATATCTGTGATCACTACTCTACATCCCTCTTGTTCGTCTTCGTTCCTTTCGGCACAAGTCAGGTACAACGATGAGTGCTTTGGGAGACATGGAGACGCACACGGACTGGATATTGAGAGGTACTCAACGGGTGCAAAGATTACCACGTCCTCGTCGACGAGGGCGGAATGGGCGGAAACATGCCAGGAGTGGTCTGGATGGAGCACCGAAAGTATCGCCTTCATCTTTTTTCGGCGCATGATTTATAACCTATTTGATGGTAATCATATAGGAGTTACTAGGAATGGTTTTGTTGCTATTCGATCGCCTCTCGCTGTGGGTGTGGGGACTATGTTTTGGTGTAGCGCTCGGGTGGTGGCTGTTCCGATCGCAGTCATCAATCCAGACAACGTCGGGCCGCGAGCAGTATGAACCGACGGGGATGGGTGAGTCGATTCGCTCCCAACTCTCAGACAGTGATATTCCCGTTGAACGGATCGACAAACGCGATCCAGCGGGACCGGTGACACCGTCGCTTGATGACGATGTCTCGTGTATGGTGCTGGGGCAGACGGGTAACGGCAAGACATCGTTCGTGAAGGCCCGCCTTGAGCAGCGGGATTTCAAGGGGGCCGTGATCGCGCATGCGCTCTCGGAGGCTAGCGAGACAAATGAGTTCGTGGACTTTTTCGAGGGCCGCGGCCAGCAGGTTGTGAAGATCTCTTCACGGGAGTCACCCACCGGTGGGATCCACTAGTCGATTATGGCCAGTCGCTGCGCGGGCTTGAAACGCTCTCACGGGGCCTGTTCTAAACCTTGGATAAATCCATCCTCGCGCGTATAGACGGCCCACCGAACCGAGAGGCGGATGAGAAGACCTCACTAACTGTTCCATCGGGACGTTCTTCATCTTGGAGTTGGTGTGTTCCGAGCGCAACTGATTGGTTGGCTCACGATCAGGAAACACTGGAAGTGGTGGTGTGTGATCCCCGGCTCGTCACGTGGTTTTTCACTTGTAATCAGGGGTGTATGCACCAGTAGATGGGAACACACCGATACCGACGCTGCCAGATGATGTGTGGACAGCTACGGAGCGCTGACCCCGTCGATCGGACCATGATTGAAGCTCGTCGAGGTAGTTGTCCTCACACCCATTCGCGATCCGCGCCGTTCATTGTGCTGCAGCTCACGTATGCAGGCTTCACGCCTCGGTCAGGCAGCGAGTACGTTCACAGCTGTTCGTCACAACAGTCCCGTGCTGTTGTCCCAGCGGGTCGTCACGATTCAGGTCTACATCATTGCCGCGCGCGTACGCTTTCGCAAAGTCGTAGACATCAGTGCCGAATGCCTTCCCAATACCATCACCGACATCTTTGAAGGCGTCCTCACGCATCAATGAATGCGGTGAGTGGCCGACCGGGTCCTTCGGTGTCGGCACCGTGATCAGCAACTCTATCTGCTCGGTCTCATCGACGGTGCCTGTTCAGGACAGTGTCCCACGCTTCGATTTCGACCGGAAGTTCTTTGAGGAACGTAGTTTGGTCCTCTCCCTTGAAAGGACTGCTAGAAGAGTGGCCAGAAAGCCTATACAACATACTCGACACTATCTATCAGTAATGGTAGAGCAACTGTCTGAAATTGGTCGCCGATCGGTTCTTACGAGCATCGGTGGGCTTGCAGGGATTGGACTACTGTCTGATCTCTCATCAGGAGCTGCGGATGAAGCCCCCAAGACGGCACAGGCACACTCAGCCTCGCCAATGAGCAACTGGCCCCAGTACCGGGCTGATGCGGGCCATTCTGGACGAGTTGAGGGGGGAGTCGGTCCTACTGGCGATATCAGTGAAGTGTCGCCCGACGCATTTGACGACGTCTCCGATTACATCTATGACGGCGTAGCAGTCGATGGGAAGTCCATCTACGTCGGCAGTCAAGACCTCGTCGCTGTCAACGCTGCAACTGGCCAGCCTCGCTGGCGGTTTGAGCCAACCGTTCCGGACCACGACTATCCAAAAGGTGACGCAGAGCCCGATGTTGGTCACCCCGCCGTGGTGGATGGGACGGTGTATGCGAGCGTCGCGTTCGTCGGCCCCGGTGGTCGTCCATCGCGATACAACGGTGCGCTCATTGCCGTCGATGCGACCACGGGTAAGCAACGCTGGCGGCACGACACCCCGGGTGGCGTGACATACGACGAGTTCAGCACTGTCACTGTCGCTGAGGACACCGTCGTGACGAGTGTGGCTGCGAGCGACGGCTCTGCAACGCGAACCGTGATTGCGTTTGCTACCGATGGCACGGAGCGCTGGCGGACGCAGGTCGATGAGATGTTCCCTGGAGCACTCCCTGTCGCGGACGGGCGGGTGTACATCCCGAGTGCGACAGGCATCCGTGCGCTCGATCTGGCGACTGGGGAGCCAGTGTGGACTGCCCTCCCGAGGGTCCGGTTTGCGCCTGCGGCCACCCCAATGGTTGCCGACGGCACGCTGTTCGTCGCAGAGGAAGGCGAACCAGGCGTGACGCTCATCGCCCTCGATGCAACCACCGGCGAGGAGCACTGGCGGACCGCCTACGCGCCGGAGACCGCAACGCCAGATATGACCATCGGAACGGCAGACGAGACGACGGTGTATATCACCGTGGATGGCATCGATCGAACAGTCATTGCCCTCGACCGTGCCGATGGGAGCGAGCGCTGGCGCACGACGATCGACCGACCGGCCGAGGGAACGATTCCACTCGACAGCTTCGCATTGGTCGGAGGCGTGTTATACAGCGGCGCGGCGGCCATCGATCCGGCGGACGGAGCGGTCATCTGGACACACCCTCTGTCCGCAACCGGCCCTGGATGGCAACTTGGCGCCGTCGCTGACGGACGGGTCTATCTCAGTGGCACCCGACCGGTAGTGCTGACTGGTACGACAGAGTAGGTCCCGAATCGACGGGGCAGACGGTGACTTTCCTCGGAGAACCGCTCCATAGCCCCAGAGACTGCGTTACCCGTTGAACCCCCCGTCCCGATCCATCCGCATTGTAGAACAACAACCGCCATCAAACACGACTGACTCTGCAACTCGCACGGTGGGGGACGAGGACAGTGTCAAGGGCACGATGAGTTTCAATCCTGTAGTGGGTTGGATCAATCCTGTAGTCGGTCACCTCTTCGATGACGTATTCATGCTGATGCAGGCTGCTCATTCTGTCGATTAGAGTTACAACTTCAGTCGTGAGCGGGCTGGTGGGTGTGATTTCCGCATCTGGCCCGACTGCCTCCTGTATTGAGGCATTCTGTCACGATATCGATGACCCGACACTTAATGATTCCATATGTCATGATGGTGTGTTAAAAGGCTATGGGACCGTCCCCAGCGCCCTATTGCGTCCGCTCGTCGCCGCCGAGAGTAGTCTGCGGATTGCGGGGATGCGGCCAGCAATTGTCTGTTCGTGACCAAAATCGGTGCAACTCTTCTGGGTACCGGTGTTCGTCGATGTCAGTACTGGACGTGTTCGGTTGCAACAGCCCTAGGTTCCCTCGTTGTTGTTTGTGTTCGCCTGTGTCTATCACTGACAGACGGAAATTCGGACGGTAGCGGTTGGATTGCTGATTGCTGGTGCTGGGACAGGTGAGGAATTGGACGCCGGCAGACAGTCCCACGGGAGATGTGGCGGTCAGATAGAGAGATGCAGCTAGTGGGCAGTCGGAGCACCATCGCCATCGGTTGATCAGCAAGGATCCACTCGGTGGGATAGTTAGACGCGGTTGTCGGTAGTGATGGCACCCACTGTTGCACACAGTGACACCCTGGGCCAGTCGTCGTGGGATGACTAGGAGATCGTGTACTCGTCGTCATTGGCATCCAGGCTGTTGGTTTGCTCGTGAAATCCGGTGTATGTTTTATGAGGCCCCCAGATCAGTTGCAACCAGCTGGCACCCCACTATAGATATGCCTGTTAGCATTCAGTCGATCGGCGTCATCGTGGTCGAGGAGATCGTCACGTAGGAGTACAGACTACGGAGCATATCGGGGAACAGAGTCGCATAGCACCCCATCGCATATTCCATTCAGATCACAGCGATACAACGCTGCTCGAAGAGCCATCATCTGCGTGGGCGGTCCCTCATAAACAATCCGATTGTCGCTATAAATCAGTAACTTTACTTAAAGAAAATGATATTCTAATCATGGATTCGTCCGTCTCTGATCGTTCGATTGATGTCTCGTTCCATCGCTTCCGGCACAGATTGGTGTGTCTGAGACCGAATAGGTATTGTGCAATAACCAGCTCAATCGCGCAACTCATCACGGTTGGATTCGGTGTATACAGAAACTGGTCCCACTGATCGAACGCTTACTGTCGCTCTCAACCGATCGTGGCGATGTCGTCTGTGATCAGTCCATGGGGAGCCCCAGACCACTACTCATCACGGAGCCGTCAGTAGAGACTGTCTCGGCTGTGGCTGTGGTCTGTGCCACTCCCTGCTGTCCGATCGTGCTCCCAATCAGCGTCTGGTGGGCCCGGCGGAGGCGTTCTGAGAGTGCTTGGTGGGAGATGTCCAAGGTCTCGGCCACCGTATCAAGGCCAACATCGCGTGGCACCTTGAAGTAGCCCATGTTGTAGGCTTGAGTAAGGGCCGTGTGTTGGGCGTTGGTCAGGCCGTAGAGTGTGGACTGCTCGTTGTCAACGGTCTGAATCGAGACGACAGTGAGACTGAGATTGTGGTTCTCACAGACCGTATAGATCTGTGAGCATGCCTTCCGGGAGGGATAGAGCAGCCGTAGAGACCACTCACTGCCGTTCCCGGCCGCTGAGAGTATCGTGGCCCCCTTCCCGGTTAGCATCCGTCGGATCAACGACACCCTTCTCACCCACTCAATCCGATAGAGCCAGCTGGACTCCCCATCCGTTAGCCGGGTCCACTCAGCGACAGTCGTATCGCTCGTCAGCGCGGTCTCTAACTCCTGACGGTTGAGAGCGCGAATGCGGATGAGCGGCATGCTTTCGGTGGGCCTGCTAGCAGCGACAGGCTCACAGGTGACCTGCGCGTCGGGCACAGCCTGCAGCGTCTTTGCGAGCCCGAACTCCTCGGCGGATATGGTTAGGTTACAAATAGTCGTCATTAGTGACCCCCATAGCGCCCAATTGCTTGCCGGTTTCTGACAGTGTCACCAGATCCCGTTCTTGGCTATAGGTAACAAGGCCCCGCTCCGCTAGTTTTGGAATATGCGTGTGGTAGAGCGATATGTAGACGCGCTTGATCTCCTCCGCTGAAATGTCCGTTATGTTGCTTTCGTTCTCGTAGACCGCGACTTCATCTGCCACATCAGCTAATGCTAGCGGGGAGTCGTGCGTTCGTAGGCAGTGGAGGATGTACCGACGACGCGGGCTAGCAAGTATCTCGAAGAAATCATCTACTAACATCTCTCTATCAGGGGCGTTTGAGGACGCCTCATCCGGCAAATAGCTTGTAGGGTGCTGCACAGAGATGTTTTACACCGGCTCTAGCAACAGTCTAAGGGCGCGAAAGTAACGGTCTTTATATACCCCGTCTTCGCGGCATCATCCGTTTGGCTATTCTTCGTCATTACTCTCGTCAGCGCTGATCACTACCGTGTCTTGAATAAGAGAGGCAGAGGCACGCCGTATCCGCTGGGAGGCAGCGTTTGAGGAGATGCCGAGGATATCCGCCAGTTCTTCTATCGTAAGGTCGCGTGGCACGTTGAAATAGCCCTCATGTAGTGCTGTCGCTAACGTGTCGCGCTGTGTCGCGGTCAATCCATGCTCACGCTGTCGTGGGGCAGTCGGGCGAGAGAGTTTATTGACCGTGAATGTACGGCCTTGTTTAGAGAAGTGCTTCTGGAACGATGAGACATGTTTATCCTCGGCAAATCGGAGGTGAAGCCGCCATGTCTCACCGTGCCCCTTCGCTCGTAAAATACTCGCATGTTGGTTTATAATTTCATCAATTAGATTGGTAATCTCGTTACTCCATTCGATCTGATACAAGATGCTATCATTGGATTCCTCGATAATAGTTACGTTGGCAACCGTCGGGTCGTCCTGCATCGCTTCGTAAAACGTCTCGAAATCACCACCGGAGGCCCAGAGAAACGGGAGTGCCCACTCGCTACTGTGAGTCGCCTGCCGTTCGCCCTCAACGGTCATATCTGGTTCGGCCGTCAGTGCCTGAGACAGAGTGAAGGATTTGGCAGAGACGGTGAAATCTGCAACGATACTCATGCTACTGCATAGACATCCACGCCAATAAGACCCGTGCTGGCCTTCTCTACGATATCCGCGTTAACAATTGCCACTCAGAATGCCGTTAGCGGGACGTGGAATCGGTGCGTTCATTGGGTGCTTTCACTCGGAATCCGGCTGGATATCTACCGTCCACCATGGCGTACTCACATCCTAATATCAGTGGGACCCCTAATAATCACTGAAACAACTGAAGTCGGTGGCATGGGTGATTCCTTGTTCTACAGAGGTCGGCTAGATTGATTAGCCACGCACAGATATCTGTGAAATTTAGACCGCAATTGTTTCAGCATTAGACGTACATGAGAAATTCATCTACCTAACTTTAGATTCTTGCAGTTGTTCCATCGACCCCCCGAAACTCCCGGGGGCGGTGGTAATCTTGATGGAGATACAGGTGTATCACCCGTGTGAGGCCGCCGGTTCGCCCCCGGTTTCAGTCGAACCCCTGGTAGGGTCGAAGCCTTATTCCGAACAGCTCCTCCCGGCACTCCACAATCTCCTCAAGGACGCCGACGAGATCGGTGAGGGTGATGACTTCGACCCGTCGATGGCCCAATCGGTGTGTCGTCGAGGCCGTGGCCTCGCAGGAGTGATCACCCACATCTATGATCTCCTCGGATGGACAGTCGTCCGTGAGCTAACCTTCCCCGAATACACCCGTCATTTCCATGAAAAAGCCAGAACTTCCTCAAAACGATCGGCACACAGATTGCTGTCACCTCTCGGTACGGCCACTATCCGATATTCCGGGTGCTGTTCGAGGACCGGAAAGACAAACAGGTTGGTTCGCTGGGGGCTCCTGATGTTGATGATGTGGAGCCGGTTGGTGAGCCTATCGGCTCGTGGATGCTTCGAGGGCCAGGGATCGACCGGTTAGCGTCTGATCTAGCGCATCTCGAACGCTATGCTGACTTAGAGATACAGGAGGATGGCGAGATCTTTGTGGCGTTCTACGCTGATCTTCGGATCGGGCAAGCAACGTGTCGAGAGAACAGTCGTGAGGTGGTCGACCGCCTGTGCCGGGCGAAGAACATGGTATCGACCCGCCCGGCGATGGCGCTGTTCTCTGTGTTCACAGGAGCGTCTATGGCACAGCGAGAGCACTGGTGGGGTTGGCGTCGACGACGGAGTTCGAGCGTCGTATTAGACTCGATGAAGTTCGCTATGTGCTCTCGACGCACTGATCGGGGTCCTCGTTCTGCCACGTCCCCAGCCCGAGCATCGGCATGCCGTTCGCGGTTTCGACGCTCTCCGGGGCGAGATCCGACGTCTCTCCTCCCGAATCTGGATGTGGACGAAGACGGACACGGCGGAAGAGCGCCCGATCGAGGCTTGTCCATACACTCTTGACGGCGAGTGAACGATTGTCAACCGGCGAACTCGCCGATCGAGCAGGGATCTCTCGGGAATCGATCCGAACGCATCGGAATGACCTTGCAGCGTTGGGCCTGTTAGAGATCGACGATCGTGGTGTGGGGAAGGCGACATACTATCGGCTCTGTCTGTCGTTTCGGGACGAGCGTAGCGATCCCAACGCTCCCCAACCGGAGCATCTTGTCGCTCCGGAGGGGGAGACATAGCATCGATCGATCCGCGCTGTTATCTGCGAGCTGTTAGATGCTCGTGAACTGCTCGCTGGCAGCCTACGAGTTCGCAGCTACCAACTCCGTCATCGAGATCGGGATCGTCATCCGGATCGTCCTCAGCCCAACGTTCACGGTTGCGGACTTCGCCGGTGGATTCATGCGCATCATCCTGCTCGCGAGCGGGTTTAAGTATGTCGTCCCAGACGGCTGGATCAAGGATGCCCGCGAGCACGCCCGGAATCTTACGGGGAGACATTCACGAGCACGGAACGGACGAAGACTGGGTCCGGAACCATAGTTGGCGAGAGAAGTTGCTCACCGTCACTGGATGACGAAAGGCTTCGAGTAACGCCATGGGAGTGTGGCGAACACTCTGGAAGGAGCTCGTCGTCGGGGTCGTCATCGATGGTCGCACCAAAAGGTTCGTGCCGAAGTCAGTCTGGGACCAGCTGTTCTCGATTTTCTCGGAGGGAACGCTCGCGTGGGTCGTCCTCGGTGGTGATCGGTGTCGCCACGTTCGCCTGCTCGGTCGCGAACGTCTCACTTGCGCTCGTGCTCTGGCAAGCGGGATCCCGTTCGGCGGCGTGATGTCTTACATTTTCGCCGACTTAATCATCCCCCACATCGTTCAGATGTATCACAAGTTCTACGGCTGGCGGATGGCCGCAACGATGTTCGTGCTTATCTTTGTCGCGGCGGCCCTTTCGGGGCTCGTCTTAGGTCTCTTGTTGCACTTGTTCGACCATATCCGTTTGTTGGAGGTAGCTGGCGAATGCGAGAATGGTGGGTGGCCATAACCCGACGAACACTCCCCGTTGATGATCACCCTGGATGAAGAAGATGTACCACGAATACAAAACCGAGACCGCTGCTGCACCTACTGCGGCTGTCGATGCCTTCTCAGTGGGTTGGGTATCTTGCTGTGACATCACCGGAGAGTCTCATTCTATTATTTTAGCCATTGTGCCTGCTTATCCCACCCATAATTTGAATATATATAATAGCATAAAATATATACTGCATAAATGTTAAGCGAGGACTGTCTGTTCCGGGTAGCGCATCCTTAGAATTCGAGTCAGATCCGTAGTCTGGGCGTATAGAGGCGAGGGACGATGAAGCACGGAGAAAGTCGATCGTCGGTGATACGGGATAGTCGTATGAGCAACCGCGCATAGCGCGCGACGCTTTCGGATCACGTTCCTTGTTGGATTCCCGAATACGGATTAGGTCACTCGAAAGGCCGTTCATGATCGGTTCCAGAGTGTTGCCGGGTGCACACGTTGCATTCGGCGACTGTCCTCGGGGCGGTAATCGCTCGCGCCTCGCCGACCAATAGAACCCACTCGTGGCGTCGCTGACGGCACCGGCGTCGACAGGGCGGACTATTGACGAGGTAGTGAACCTCGACCCGGACCGCTCGGGGAAGCCACACGTCGCTCCCTCACCGCTTGGCGATCGAGAACCCCCGATTGCCAGCCCGTGAGGTGGTTCTTGAAGGGCCATACACCGAAACAGGATCGCTTATGCAGTGACTAACCTGCCTTGTTGAATAGCCAGACAGCGATAGGGTCGACCATGAGATTCGTGGTGTGACGCCGAGAAGGGAGAGATGGTATGGACGTAAACCTCCTCGACGTCATTAAAGAATGTACGCGCGTGGCTCAATAGACCTTGGGTAAACGTGCGGGCGAGCCCGCCTCCGGCGGGTTTGCCCCTGGAAGTATGTCGTTCTCCACTGTATTCGCATCGAAGACGAGTACACCGACCGTAAAGTGATCGACCGAGTAAGCCATATGAGCGATGTTCGGGCCGTCTTAGACCTCCGCGACGGGACGCTTTCCGCTCCATCAACACTGTGCAAGGCCTTCGATCGGTTCACAATGGGCGTCTGGCGGGCACTGCTGGGCGTCAGTGCCCACAGGTGCCCACCTCCAGCCACGGTGCGCTCGACGTAACGTTCTTCGAACGGAGCGAGCCTCGTTCCAGTACCGGCAGTGGTCTGATCGGACGATTCAGACGCTCAGAGCAACACTCCTCGTCGACACCGCCTCCCAGACAATGCTCGACGTGCAGTGTTGTACCCAGTGGACCGGGGATGTCGAAGAGGGCCAGCAGGTCACCCGCCGGAACGCGGGTGACCTGCACACGCTCTCAGCCGACAAGGGCTACGACAAGACTGCCTTCCGGGACGAACTCCGCGAGCGCGGAGTTCGACCCTTGATTAAATACAGCATCCGCGCACCGTACGACCACGCCCACAACGCCCGCATCAATGATACCCTCTACAACCAACGCTGGCTGGTTGAAACCCCGTATTCAACGACCAAGCGCTCGCACGGCGGAGCCGAGCGAGCGCAGACCTGGTACCGCGAGTTCAGAGAATGCATCCTCATGTTCGCCGTCGCCACCCTCGAACGCATCTGCTCAGCACTATGACCCCGACGCTGTACCCCTATTCAACAAAGCAGACTAACCAGTGCCTAGCGAAGCGTTTCGTTTTTAAAGTAGTTTCTAACTACGGATCTCCGCACTGTAGAACATCACATGGCTTCCACCGACCGCGCCGACCACGCCGACCGCGTGCAATTAGGTGGAATCGACTGGATAGCCCTTATCCTTACGACCATCGGGGCACTGAACTGGGGCCTTGTCGGAATCGGGATGTTACTCGATGCCAATTGGAACCTCGTCGATCTCCTCTTGGGCTGGGAACCAATACTCGAAGCGATCGTGTATCTGCTGGTCGGTCTTGCAGGACTTTATCTACTATACCTCATGTACCGTCTTTAGACCGTCCAACCGGGGAACACCGTCCCGCTCCGATCGTCGCCACAGTCGTCGATCGGTGTTGGTCTCGACATGCCGTAGTCGTCCCCACGAGATTCCCGGTAAAACCGCGGCAACTGTCCTCGACGAAAGCTATGAGCCACTGCCACATCTTTGACTGATACTCATCATTGGTTCTTCAAAGATAACCAGGTACCTTCAGCTTCTCGGATACCGATGGATCTACGAAGAAGAATGGCGAGACGTTCGACCGTTTTCACTACTGTCTGATGATGAACTGCAAGGCCAGTCCACGGCGCTAGCTCGCTGGCATCGCCTCCTCTGTGAGCTAGATCGCGATGGCAATCCTCGATTCTTCTGTGCCCGGCCATTATTTCCCGTACATTTTCTCGGTACGATGCGGACAACGGTCGGATTGGGAGCGTTACACCCTCATTCGAGACGTCTCATTGGAATAATTTTCAAGACAGTTCCGGCCGCGAATTCGTTCGAGCGTCTTCGATGGGGCCGACCATTTGGAACCGGCGTCTTCGACGTCAGACCACCGAAGACGCGACCTATACGTTTATTATTTTAGATCAAATATTCGAAACATAACGTTCGATCCCGCTATCCATCGCCCGCTACTGGAGTTCGAGTCGGCTCGACGGGTGATCATCGAGTGGGCCGTTCTCGCGACCGGACTGACCTTCGTCGCTGTCTTCGTATTCGGCGTCGTCTACGCCTTCGGATTTCAGATCAGCGACGTCAGTTCGACGGTTGCTGGATTCACTTTGGTCTCTCTCCTCATCGCCGCGGTACTCGGTACACATGAGGCGATCCACGCCGTCGTGATCGGGCAGTACGGTGGGGATGTGCCGTTGGCGTCAGAATCGCCGGATTCGTGCTTGTACGAGTACGTGACTACGACCCAACGACTTAGCCGCAACCAGTTCATCGCGGTTTCGCTCGCTCCGCTCGTCATCATCACGGTAATCGGGGTACCACTCATGATCGCGCTGGAGGCATCGATCATGACCCTTCCGCTCGCGTTGAACGCCGGAGTCGCGATCGGCAACATTTGGATGGTCGGTATCCTCCTTCGATATCCGTCTCACGTAATCGTTGAGGTTCGGTTACTGGCATTACGATCTATGGAACGCTCTTATATAGGACATTGTTAGTGGGGCATCCTCCGACGATTATGCTGTTGAGATGAGTCAGTCGAGAGGAGAAGTGGACGTCGGTATCGCCGGCTGAGCTCATGAGTTTACTGCTCTGTTGCATAGGGTGCGGCGGCGGGATAGTCCGTCACATCGGTACGGATGAAGCCGAGGAAGACCAATATGGTCGAAGTGGATCTCCTCGACTTCATGAGGAACTGTAAGCGCCTAGCCAAACAAGCGTTGGGACCAACGCGGGCAAGTCCGTTGAAGGCGGGCTTGCCCGCTGGAAACACCTCGTCATTCACGGGTATCGGCTCGAAGATGACCACAGCTACCGTGAAACGGAAAATCGTCTCAGATGTTTCAGCGAACCACGCCAGATCCTCGAACTCGATCTCACCGATGTTCCGGATTACTCCACGATATACACGTCGTTTGACCGATCCAATATGACGGTGTGGCGGGCGTTGCTCCGTGTTTCTGCGGAGCAACTCCCCCAGTCCGGTCACGTTGCCCTCGACAGCACGTTCTTTGAACGTGGTCATGCTCCCTCATACTATCTCCAGCGGTCGGATCGAGACGTACAGACGCTGAAAGTCACAACTCTCACCGATACGGAGTCACTCGCTGTATTGGATTTGCAGTGCTCGGTTGAATGGAAACACGATACGAAACTCGGACCGCAGATTGTTCGGCGGAACGCCGCCGACCTGCTCTCAGTCGCCGCTGACAAGGGATTTCAGGACTGGATGAGCACGTTCGAGTTCTATACGCTTGACGCCGATCCACTTGTTCTCAAACGCGGATCTTCACTGGAAATAGTTGGCATAACGCACTAATTCGGGATGCTGGGTGCTCTCAGCGATGGATGTTCGAGACATCGTACTCGACAACTAAGCGCTCGCTCGGCTCCGCCGTGCGAGCGCAATTCTGGTATCGTGAGTTTCGCGAGATCAACCTGATGTTCACCATCTCGAACACGAACAGCTTTGTGAGTCACTATGATCACCGCGCTGTCCCCCTATTCAACACGGCATCCATTCGTAGAGCTCTGACCAGAACGAATGAACCCCTCGTTCGATACGAGTGGAAGTCCCCGTGAATTATTCTCCCCATAGAGGATATCGGAAACTAAAAAGAAAAATATTATCAGTGAATATCCTAGCACTCGATCCATAGAGACCACGAACACGGATCGCCGCGGGACGAAGATGGGTTCGTGACGCGGTTTTCGTCCCACGGTTCTGAGCCCCCATCGGACTCATCGCTGGCCCTCTTGGTCTATCCCTGCAAGTGTCGGCACAGCACTTAGTCAGCTGCCCCTTGTTCTTCTGAACGGGGATTCGATGACCATCAACAATCTCGAAGACCTATTCGTAGACGAACTAGAACAGATGTACTACGTCGAAAACCGGCTCGTCGATGTACTAGGGGACCTCGTAGAGGAGGCGAATAACGATAAACTCAGCTCCGGATTTTCAGACCACCGCGACGAAACGAGAGGCCACGTCGAACGCCTTGAGCACGTTTTTGCCGCGCTCGAACGTGAGCCGACAGAAACACGGAGCCGTGTGCTTGATGCACTCGTTGAGGAACACGATTCGTTCGTCGAAGCATCCGACGAGCAACTTCACGGCCTCTACGATATGCAGGCGGGCATGAAAACCGAACGCATCGAAATCACGGCCTATCAAGGGTTGTTGCTGCTCGCAGGCAAACTCGATTATTCCGATGAGGTGACCGACCCACTCGAAGACAATCTCTCAGAGGAAAAATCGGCTCTTCGGGAGCTTGAAGGACTTTCGAAAGGTTCGAAAATAAAATCGATGTTCAGTCAACTCATCGACTGATCATTGTTCTGGTTGCGCCAATATTTGTGTGAAGTGTGGCCCTAAAATCTATCTTTAGGACAGAGATACGGTGCCGTCTTGGCCTCAAACGCCGTGATCGAAACGGTTGAGTGGCCAACGATATATCTAGTAATGTCGTTTCGACGATCTCTCACTGGATTGATTGTCGAAAACATCAATTGCCGTGATGTTCGCCGTATCAAAACGAAGGCCTTCGAACGCGCGCATCAACAGAAAATAACTAGGTGCCTGCGAATCCATCACGGGACAGGAGTAACAGGATGTAGAATCGCCGTCATATACGGCGGGAAGATATCACCTCCAACTGTCGCCAGTGCTTGCCAATTTCAATATCGATGACGAACAGACGATCGACGACCGCTGAGCGTTCTAAAGGAGGTGGTAGGGTCCGCGAAGGGAATGCCGGCAGAAAGTGCCTTCCAGGCGCGTGTTGTGAAGTGTCTCATAAATAATGTGACACGCTCCGTCGCGAACGCCTCGGCGTTCACGTAGGTGTACCGAAGACGACCAACGGGCGTGTAGCTCGGTAGGTCGTCGGCAGTTCCGATCGCCATTAGATCCGCGCCATTGGCTTTGTAATAGCCAAGCCCCCCGTGACCGACAGAGTACTGGTCTGCACGGACACCTCGAACAGTGACAGTAGCGGTATCGTCGGGGAGCGGAGCGACTCTATGATGATCCGTCCCTGATTCAATGGTGGAGATCGTCCGATCACTGAATTCGGTGACTCCCGTAGGTGCCCCCGCCTCCGATCTATCCGACGATACATCCTGTGGGACGAGTTCGGCCCAGGTTTGTCCCTCGGGATTTGACTCCCGAAATCCCCTGAGCCGGTCGGTGGAGAAAGTCGATCGCCAGTCTTCGGTGGACCGCAGTAACGCTACTCCATCGACAATACTCTCAAACATCTGGTGTTTGGTGCTATCTCCCTCAATAGTGGCTGCTTTTGAGGGAAGCATTGGACGAGTTGCGTGAAGAACGTCAACATCACCATCGAGAAACTGCTCAAACCCCTCCTGGGTACCGACTGTGTTGACCGACAGGGAAATATCATTTCGCTGAAGCGGTGCTTCAAGGTCATCGGAGATAGGGACAAGCGTCCGGTCGCGCACGACGGTGACCGATTCGGAAAACGTCTCATCTATCGCCTGACCCTGCACGGTGACACCACTCATGACGGTGCCGATGGTGACGAGAACGTCTCGACGGGTGAGCGTCATATGGATGTGTATTAGGTGATCTCTTAGTTCACTTCGTTGTGCATCTCCTCGATGACCGTTTCGAGATCCGCTTTCCCGCCGCCGGGCTGGTCTGGTAGGAAGGAGAATTCACCTTTTCCATCAGGAGATTCACCCTGTGTCCACGGCTGCTCTGGATCTTTACGACCGCCACAGATCGTGGACATGAATGCGTAATTGAACTCTTGGTTCTCCTCCTCTTGGGGGAAATTACCGGGAATGGGCATGTGGTCTTCAAAACACTCTTCGAGTACGACGCGCCATTGGTTCTGGTGCATGGTGTCGCGTGCAATGAGGTACGAGAGCATGTCTTTCATGCCGGGGTCATCCGTCATCTCCCAGAGACGCGTTGCTAGGAGCCGTCCTGTCGACTCGGCCATCACGTTCGCATACATATCGGCGGCTATATTGCCGCTTGCGACGATATAATTGCCGCTAAATGGGACCCCATTACTGTCAACCGGCATCGCATGGAGCCCAGCTGAAAGTGCTTGTCGAGGCTGCCCGCTATCCATCATGGCCGCAATGATTGGATCCTGTCGGGCCTCTTGGCGATCTACTTCGGGCGCACCTTGCAGGTTCTTCGCGACAGCTGTCGCAAGCATCTCGATATGGCCAAGCTCTTCTGCAGCCGTCCCCATTAGCATCATTCTAAATTCACTTTTCTCCTTCGGGACAGCGAACGCCTGAAACATGTATTGGAGCGCAACGCGCATTTCTCCCTCAGCGCCGCCGATAGCCTGCTGAAGCATCTTTGCGAACTCGGGATCTGGCTGTTCGACTCGGACCTCGTACTGGAGTTCGTCGCTATGGTGGAACATCTGCATCTCGCATGTGCTCCGCCGTTAGCGAAGTTTATTCAGCCTTCATACACAGGCAATTTTAATGAATATCATATATTGGTATTTATTATTAGGAATCATTTTATATTCCCCCATATGATAGATAACAATAGTAACAGTGATGTTAATTATATGAATTAAAATCTTGTAGTATTAATCTATTATATTCAGAATCGTAGACTATGAGTATAGTGTTTACGAAGGCTGCAGACCAACTAGAAATATGGGGACACCGAGTCAGCTTCAATCCGCCGCGAACAAGCAAAACGATATCGTGATTGCTCACCATGACCACGGTGAGAGAACCGTTATCGCTATTGACTTCGGTCCTGGTGTTAAACCATCCCTCGATATCGTCGATAAGACGGTTATCGTTGCTACGAGCGACTATCAGTTCAGATTTAACCGACCAGCAAAAGCGAGTGAGGTTACTACGAATGATGGCATGCTCATTATCAAGGGGTAATGTCTCCTGGATAGACGGATATCAGTGGAATTAGACGGTTTAGGATGTGATCTCCTAGGTATTAATGATTCATACCACGCTTAGATCCAGTAGACATGAAAAGATACCTCTTAGCCGATACCGACGTACGCTTACGGCCAGAGATGGTCATATCGGCGTCGACAGTTCATTTGAGGATCTCTCGGTTACTCATGTGGTTTTCCGGGAAAGTGCTCGTAACGCCTGCGCTTGGTGAATCATGCCGACATCAAGGATAAGAACGATCTCCGCATGACGTATCGTTGAGAGCCAGTAGGCAAGCGAAGGTGGTCGGTGGTGCTGAACTCCAAGGAGGGTCTGAATCGGCACTTCCATTTTGTTGTCGATGTGGGAGGTCGCTTCGTCGAGAATCAACGATATCAGTAATCGATCACGCTCGTGTATCGTCCGCCGGTATTGAGACCGAGAGCAGGACCGTCCTTGCAGACGACTAACGGGTAACCAGCGGACACATGGTACGGAGCGATACCGAGTGGCCAGTGTTTGGCTTCGCGTCAGTGGGAGCGGCAGCGATGAGCGCATCCGATAGAATCGAGGAGTTCGGTAGGGGGCTCGGATCCGAGATTCAGGACGATCAGACCGAACGAGTGGAAGAGATGGAGACAGCGTTTCGCCGCTATCGGCGACTGTTGCACCGATACTGCGGGCATCAATGCGATCGTCTCGGCATACGATGACGAGGCGACCGCCCGGATCCGCGAAGTCGACAGCGATGGGAGAGTCTTCGATGCCGATGTACTAGCCGTCGGAAGCTACGTACAGATCGCGCTCAACCGAGTTGGAGGAACCGATCTGGACATGGACCATGCTGTGGAGTCGCTCGTTCGGGACGGTTCTCGTTACCGTCGCCGAGCGCGATCCGGAGATGGGCACGGAGATCGATGTATGGCGGCTCGACAACTCGAATTCGCTATCTGTTTCGGAGTAACGGCATCTCTCCTTTTCGAAGCGATATCCCGATAATGGAGCGACAGGGATCCTAGTGCTGTTGAACACGAACGATAGAGAGACTCGTCGTTGGTGGAGACGAACTGGGTCCTACTTTCGAACGTCACGGCAGGACGCAGGAACTTCGTCACTCGGTGAAAACGGTGGGGGTCTCTGCTGGGCATACTGCTAGCACCACGATCGGACAGGCACCGAATTCCACTAAATACGCCGTTACGGCGCTTGGGTTTGTCCTTCGGCGTCAAGCAGCTCGTGGGCGTGACGCTCGGCCTCATCCGAGAGATTGAGGTCCGAGGCGAACCGGGCGACGTAGCTCTCCGGATCCATGGGCTCGATTTCGAGCCCGAGTTCGCGGACGATGAGCGGTAGGTCCGCTTGAACTCCATCTCGTCGATCCGGCTGACGTTCACGACTGCGTCGATGCTTCGGGGAGTGCCTGCCTGTCTGGCCGCACCGTATATGGCGGCCGAGGCGACGCCTTCGATCGACCGGCCAGGCAGCAGATCCTCATTGAGGGCCCGGGGGTAGATCACCGAAGCCGTCTCGCGGACGCTTTCCGAGAGACCGAACGCGCTACCATGCGCTCAATCTCACCGAGTGCCTGCTTGAGGTTGCGCTCTTGAGAGTCACGGGGGCGAAAGCGCTCGTTCCACGTGCGCAGACGCTGTATCTTTTGTCGCTGGTTCGCGTTCAGCGAGTTGCCGTAGGCGTCCTTGTCCTGCCAGCCGATATTCGTCGATAGCCCCGTGTCGTGATCAGCATCGTGGTCGGCGCACCGATGCGGCTCTTCTCGTCTTTTTCCTGCGGATTGAACGCACGCCACTCGGGACCGTGGTCGATGCTATCCTCATCGACAACGAGCCCACACGTCTCACAGACAGTCTCTCCATGAATCTCGTCAGTGGCGAGTGAGCCACCCCACTCGGGGCAGACGGTCTCCGTGCTGTCGGAGGTGGTCTGAGTTTCCTGGGTCGTTGCTTGAGTCTCTTTATCGTTGGTTCGGATGCGTGTGTCTGGCACGGATGTATCACCTGCGATTGGGACCAGGGTGGAGGGCGGAGGCTACCGGACGGAAATTTCCCGAAAATCTCGGAAGCCACCGAACCTAACGTTAAGCAAGGACTGAATACAGTTAAGTTATTCAATATATACAAATATTTATATAAATTAATATAATTCATCTTACATTTATTTAATCCAGGCATACGACCGATAAGATGCATCAATCGTTACAAATAAGATTATATATAACATATATTAAATTGTTTAGATGGCTGTCAAGTAGAGTAAATCGGTTACCAGTACGGTGAGAACGGGTTGCCGGCACCGTCCGAGGGATACATCGTCAGTTTACTAGGCCAAACGGCGTTGAGAAGTCTACCGCACTCTGTATCCTCGGTGGATAGCTGACATCGAACCTCGGAGCTATCGATGACGAGATGGTTGGAACACCATTGTTCGCGAGTTCCGTGGAACTGCAAGAGAGGCGTTTCTCGAACTCCTCTCGTATCGCTTTGAGCAAGAGTTCGCAAACACAGGGGAAAGAACTTCAACTGGATCGAAACTCACTGAAGTTGCTGCTCTACCATCTTCGAAATCTCTTACCAAACGCCGGACCCAGTTCGATGGCGTCCGGGATCGGCTATTCGAGGTCCTTCGTTTACAATGGGGACTTTCTTTTCGTATCGATTTCCACGAGTGGCGCTTCTTCAGGACACAGATACGGACCACGTCATCACGACGCAACCTGATTTAGGACGAACAGGATGTTTTGCTTCGCAATGCTCTGTATCGTCGATCCGCGAACTCGGTTTACGCTGGCTGTGCTGCCGATAGCTACGAACGGCTTTCGTATCAAGGTGAAGCTGTTTGCTCACTCGCGGAAACGGCACGCCAGTATGTCTCGATTCGGCACGTCTACATCGACCATGGCTTCTACCGAGTGCACATCACGGAGCTAGAGCAGTTAGACATCGATTTTACCATCCTTATTATATGTGAATAAAACGTTTTCGCCGAAGTGGTGGGACAGTATTTGCACATTCAGCGCTTCTTCGTCGTGTGGACCACGGATCTACACTGTTGATCGGATGGACTACTCTAGGTCGGATTTACTGACCGCCAAGAATGCGGCTTAGAATTTGATCAACCAATGCGACGCCACCACTAATAACGATCCAGAGTCCGAGAACACTTCCGAGTAAGAGCATCTGACTAGGAATTCCGAGTGATATGCTGTCGCCATGAGCCGTCGCCTTCGGTATGCCCAAGAGAACGCAGATGACGGTTGCTACCGGTACTGTTGTGTGGGTCTGAGCCGTTCTCATTGATCGTTTTCCGGTGTAACTGATTCATCCACAGTGGTCTTTCTTATTCCAGTTCGATAGACGTAGAAGCCTGCGCCAATGATGAGGAGGCTAATGACGGCCCAGTGGGGATTGTAGGCTCCACCCTGTGATGCCGGCTGGTGAAGACCCAAAGCGATGTGGTCAACGAGTACGTCGTAGAGATCGAACACCCCGACCCCGATTACAGCTGCGCCAGCCACCGGACGGAGTGCCAACGGAACGGTGGAACGGCGTTCGGACTGCCACAGTACCCCAGCCCCGATTCCACCGATTATGATCATCCCGGTCGAAAACAGACCGTCTGCTAAGATATTTATTCGAAGCCCCTCAAGGGTGTTCGTAGGATAAATGCCCGAGACGAGGTGGTGTAGCTGGAAGACATGATGCAATATGACCACGTCGATCAACCCGCTGAATCCGAACCCGAAAACGCCGGCACCCAGCAGCGACCGGCGAGTGATCGTTCGCTCTTCCATGTGAATTAGACGTAGCCATTAACAGAAGTAACTTATTTTAATTTTTAATATAATTTCATAAATATCTACTAGATGAAGTGATCTTGGTGAATGCATTGAGAAATGCAAAAAGGTCAAACACTTACACGGCTTCGTCGTTCAAATGTACGACTGGTATCGCCAGTTTCGGGAAAGTACGCTCATAGCTGGCTTCACAACGTCGAACGGGCAATAGAGGTGTGAACACTACAGAGATTCGTAGATTCGATTGAGCCGTTGAAACAGTATAGTCTCGCTGTAGATTTGAACTCTTCTCGAATAAGAGCCATCCGTACTGCCAGTGCGATTTGACGCTGCAGCCGACAGCGGAACCCGGAGAAACGCTTGGCTTTGATCCAGCTGGCGTTGTTCCCGACTCATAAATATGAACCATCAATCACGGATGTCTTTCCTCACGACGAGATTGTTTCACGGTGTCGTCGATATCAGTGATGGGCTACTTCTCTGTATCAGCGTGAACCTCCATGACGTGTTCTCTCAGTTCTTCTTCATTGTCGAACGATGCATCACACATGTCACATTCATGTTGTTTCATGATCTTTGGAGTATCTTCCTACCACGATCGGGAGCTGACCGGCACATCCAGGATCCCGTCGATCCTTCCAAGCGAATGACCGGAGCACACAGCCGACTGTGCATTGTCGCCAGTTCGAGCACGCTACCGGTCGTGGTGTTTCGGGATACATATCGGATGGTTCAGTCGTTCGCTTCCGTGGTGGAGTCCTCGGTGCCGGGGCGGGGGAGGGGCTCCACCTCCGGGAGCTCGAAATCAGCTGGCGTGGCCGATTGGCCGCCGCTGGACGCGCTAGCTGGCGTGCGGTCTCCCGTCGTTTCGGGCTCGACCCGCACGGGTGTGGCCTTGTACTCGGGACAGTGTGCATCCGGGTCGAGGGATTCCTCATTGGTAAGTAGGTTAACCTGTGCATCGTTGAGGTAGTGCATCGGGACGAAGACTGTCTCGAGGCCTACTCGTTTTGTAATCTGCGCTAACACCCTTGCCGATCCGTGGCGTGACTCGATCCGGACATACTCGCCATCCTCAATGCCGCATTCAACCGCCGTGTCGGGGTGGATCTCGACAAAGGCTTCCCCGGCGATCGACATGAGTCCCTCCTCGCGGTGGGTCATCGTCCCCGTGTGGTACTGATAGAGAACTCGGCCGGTGGTCAGCGTCAGTGGATACTGGTCGTCGGTCTCTTCCGCCGGTCCCTCGGTGTCGGTGGGGATCAGAAAGGCCTTCCCGTCAGGATGGTTGAACTCATCAAGGTAGATTGTCGGGGTGCCAGGATGATCGTCACCCCAGCATGGCCAGTTGAGGCCGCCGTCTTCTTCGAGACGCTGGTGGCTAATTCCAGCATAGATTGGCGTGAGTTCCGCGATCTCATCCATGATTTCCGCCGAGGACTCGTATCTCCAGTCGTGACCGAAGCGCTGGGAGAGTTCTTGAACGATTTCCCAGTCCTGTTTGGCGTTGCCTTTCGGCTTCATCGCTTGTTTGACGAGCTGAACCCGACGCGTCGAGCTTGTGAAGGTGCCATTCGATTCGACGAACGATGTCGCTGGTAGCACGACGTCGGCGTACTGTGCGGTATCGGTCAGGAATATGTCCTGAACACAGAGGAAATCGAGGGTCTCTAAGATCTCCCTCGCGTGGGCAACGTTTGGCTCCGAAACGGCGGGATTCTCGCCCATAATGAACATCCCCTTGATATCGTCGTTGCCAGCGGCGAGGAACTGTTCGGTGATCGTTAATCCACCTTTGTCGGGGATCTCGACGCCGTATGCTTCCTCAAACTTCTGACGTATTTCGTCGTCCGTCACCTTCTGATAGCCTGGGAAGTTTCCTGGTACCGGTCCCATGTCGCCACCGCCGCCTTGGACGTTGTTCTGCCCGCGGAACGGCGAGACTCCGGAGTTGGGTTCCCCCACATGGCCGGTGATGAGTGCGAGATTTGCCATCGAGATCACGTTTTTCGTTCCGTTGACCTGCTCGGTAAGTCCGAGCGCCCAGCAGAACACGCAACTGTCGGCGGTGGCGATCCCTTCGGCGGCGATTTTAAGCTCGTCCGGCGGCACGCCAGTGACCTCCTCGACGTACTCAGGGGTGAACTTCTGGACGGATTCTTGTAGCTCCTCGAAGCCAACGGTGCGCTCGTCGATGAACTCGGTATCGTGCAGATCGTTTTCGATGATATGGCGGATCATTCCGTTGATCCACACTGTATCGTACCCGGGTTTGACGCGGGTGTACTGTGATTGTGCGAACTCGGCTATCTTCACCTCACGGGGATCGAAGACGTAGATGTCCGCGCCACGAATGACGTTCTGCTTGATCAGCGTTGCGAGCACCGGGTGCTGTTCAGTGGTGTTCGATCCTGTGATCAAGAAACAATCGGTGTTCTCGAGATCATCGCGACTAACCGAGCTTGCGCCATAGCCGAGCGTTTGCGAGAGCGCCTCGACCGTCGGGGAGTGACACAGCCGATTGCAATTGTCGATGTTGTTCGTCCCGATCGACTGGCGGACGAACTTCTGCATCACGTAATTGGCCTCGTTGGTCGCTCGCGACGAAGAGACGAAGCCAAGGGCGTTCGCCCCGTGTTTCCCTTTGATTCCGCCGAGGCGATCCGCAACGAGGTCGAGCGCCTCCTCCCAGGAGGCTTCGCGGAACTCGCCGCCCTCCCGTATCAGGGGTTGGGTAAGCCGATCGTCGCTGCTTACGAACCCGTAGCTGAACTTGCCTTTGACGCAGGTCGAGATGCCGTTAATCGGCGCATTCTCCGAGTCGGTGGGCCGTGAGGCGAGCACCTCGCCGTCTTTCGTATAGAGGTCGAATCGACACCCTACGGCGCAGTACCCACATGTTGTATCGGTCACGTCGATCTCTTCGAGCCGATAGTTATAGAGTACCTCCGCCAGCTGGAACAGTTTCCCTTCACTGAGCGTGTTCGCAGCGAGCCTCGAGACGCTGTGCTCGATCAGCTGTACCGGTTTGCTTCGACTGAGATCTCGCTGAGTCAGCTTCGACTCGGTCTGTTCTCTCGCGCGTTGCATGAAGCCGGCGACGCCGTTTAATTCGGTGTCGCCACCATCAGTATCCATCTCGTCACTCATTGTCGCTGTATTGCCAGATCGAATCGGTTTGTTCGTCGATCTTCGGTTCTTCTTCGGTGTGTTCCTCGGTATACATCGGCGACATCCGCCTCGGACGAGAGGTGTACTCCTCGCCGATCACCTTCCCGACCGAGTTCGCATGGGTGAACCCCGGAAGCGGAATCGTTGCCTCCTCAACAATGTCCTGCTCGACGAGTGCACCGGTCGGGCAAACCGTCACGCAATGCCCGCAGGAGACGCAGGTCGATCCCATCATTGTCTCCGCTTCGTTCTGAAAGCCAATGCGCATATCCCCGGCTTGGCCCTCCATTCGCAGGACACCGGCGACTTGGACGTCGTTACAGGCCTCGACGCAGCGGTTACAAAGAATACATTTATTCCGGTCGATCTGAATGAATGGTGAGGATTCATCGATCGGGTCCAACTCGTCGCGGTCGTGGACCACGCCGTAGCGCGGGTGCTCAACCTCATCCTCGATCGAGACCTCCTGAAGCTCACAGCGACCGTTCTTCCCGCAGGTCGTACACAGGAGATTGTGCCCCCTCAACACGAGATCGAGATTCACATCGCGCGTCTCCGAGGCAGCGGGCGTATCGGTGCGGATGTCCATGCCTTCTCGTGCGGGGAAACTGCACGAAGGGACGAGTCCGTACTCGTCGGTCTCGACCATACAGGTCCGACACGTGCTTCGTGGGCCGATGCGATCGTCCTTTTGGTACGAACATAGGGCTGGGACATCCTCCTCGGTGTCGACCTTGGTAAGGCCGTCGAGCAACGTTGAGTCCGACTCTAACGTGATTGCTTGATCATCGACCGTGATCGTTGTCGTCTCGTTGGAGGTCACGTCCGGGTCAGTCGCCGTTCCCGTAGCGAGCATCGCGTTGATCTCTACTTGGTCATCTATTCTGCGCCGGTTCTTCTCCCATATCGATTCCATATCCGTCGTGTCTCGGTTATCGTTCCAAATGGGGTCTGAATCTGTGCTCATTGTGTTGTATCCCTCCATCGACTATTGGTCGGTACACTGTACACCGATCGTCGGTCACCGGGTCTCGCCGCCGGTTCGGTCGGCGGTATCGACGTTCAGATATCATATCAAATACATGTGTCGTTTGGACAGCGTCCCTCGGCGTGGACGCGGAACTCCGATTCGAATTCGTTCATCGTGGTCGCAACCGGTCGCTGTGCATCATGGCCGAACTGGCAAATACTCGACCGGCGCATCACGCGCAGCAGCTCACGGATCTTTTCAGCGTTGAATTCGCCGTCATAGATGTCACGAAGCATGCTCGCGAGCTGTTGGCTGCCCCCACGGCAGGGATAGCAGCGTCCGCAATTCTCCTCTTCGGCGAAGGCCGCTCGGTGGCCGGCTACCGACAGCATACACCGGGTCTGGTCGAAGAGTTCGACGACGCCGTTTGTTCCGAGTCCCGCGGCTGTAAGCGCGTTCGCGTGGGCGGGCACGTCGAGGGTGCGCGTCACTCCGCCGAAGACACCGCCGACGCAGGCGGCCTTCAGTTGACCGTCGAAATCGACAGCGTTCTTGACGAGAGAGAGGGTATCGTCCGTCGACAGTTCGATCGTAATGGGTGTCTCAACATCGCCGGCAACCGTGATGAGACGGCTACCTGGGCCGGAGACGTGACCGACTTGATCGCCACTATCAGCGAAGAGGGCGCGGACCTGTGCCAACGTTCGAGGTGTATGGATCAGTGTTGGCCGCCCGTAGAGTCCCTCTTCACGCGGAAAGGGGGGCCTGAGTCGCGCTTCGAGGCGGTGGTTGCCCTCAAGCGCTTCGATCGCCATCGTCATCTCGCCAGCTTTGTACTCGTCGGGTCCGGCGATGGCCTCGATTGGTATGTCAGCACCGATCTCGTTCGTTAGCTCGGCGGCCGCTGCACCGACGCGATCCCTGGCGAGATCCTCCTCCCCGTTGAGGTAGACGAGGAGGTTCGTCGCACCGATGGTCCGGGCCGCCGTCAGCGCCGCGTCGAGCACGGCCAGCGGGTTTGATTCGAGGAGCAGCCGATCCATCTCCGCGTTCGGGTCCGACTCGTTCGCATTCACAACGACGGCCGGGTCGGAGTTGCGCTCGCGGCTGATCTCTTGAATTGTCGTCCACGTGTCTGCGATTGGCGTATCGCGCGACCCATCGCCACGACCGCGACCGCGCAACCCGGCGTCACGGAGCTCCGAGAGCCATTCGTCCGCCCGACTAGCTGCAGTAGCCGCGAGGAACTCCCCTGATGTCAGGTAGTCGTCAACATTCGCCGGGACCACCCACCCGCACGCACCAAGCACTCGTCGGCAGCCGACGGCGAGTACTCCTTCGTCCGGCGTCGGTAGTGTCGCCGTGTCCGAATCGTGCTCTGTGACCGCCATCGCCCCGTTAGTCGGCAGCGAACCGCCGTCGAGCGCAGCCACGAGGTCACGGGCCCGCATGAGGGAACACTGGGGATAAAAGGCCGTCTTCCCTTCGTGGGTCGCCATCACGAGCGGTTCCAGCGCCCTGGCGCCGGTCGATCCTACCTCGATGGTTGGTACGGACACCTCCGGCTCGCGGGCCGCGTGGAGTACCTCCCGACCCTGCATTCGGTTCTCCCCGCCGGTCGAAACGCGAACGACCGGATCGTCTTTGATTACACTGCTTCCAGCCACACATATTTAACCAGCAGCGTTTCAGTAATAGCTACCGGTTACGCTCACCAATTTTGTATAAGTAGAGGGAAGAGAAATCTGTACTCAGAAACTGGTACGTTGCCATGCTTGATCAATGATCATGTCGATTAGAAGCTACCAGAGCGGCTGAAGCAGTAGCACGGGCATTCACAAGATAATACACGCTTCAAAACAAACAGCTTAGGTAGTTCCCGACTGTGGCTGAGCCGATTACAGTAATTCTTCCTGTAAGCTCAATCGGCGACTATTTCAGAATGTGTCTGGCTCGATGAGGTGTGCTCGAAGAACTCACCGAACCAGACGGGCAGATTTCGGCGGCCAAGATGGAAACGCTGTCGCTTGAGCTCCTCTCGTCGCTGCCCATGGAAGGCGTCGAGGGATCGCCCCTCGACGCCGACATCATCTGGAAAACCGTCGAACGAGCCGCCACTGACACGACCTCTGTTCATCATGTCGTCGAACACACTGACCAGACGCCTAATGACGATGAAACTGTCATGGATTGGCTCCGAACTATCGACTCGGAAGCGCTCGAAGACGCCGTTAACGACCGCCTTGCTGAACATGCCACGACGATCCTCGACCCCGAGCGGTCGAGGATCGTCATCATCGATTTCGTCGATAACCCCTATCACGGGACGTATCTTAACGAGCCGAGCGAAATCTGTTCGATGAAGGCACGGGACGGCACCACCAACTGTCACCGCTACTGTACCGCGTTCGTTCTCGATACCAACAAGCCACTCACACTGGCGATAACGCCAGTCACGAGCGACGAGGACGCGGCCAACGCGGTTGGACGCGTCCTCGATCGCGTCGACCAGTTATCCGTCGAAGTTGACGCTCTTCTTGCGGATCGCGGCTACTACCAAGAGCGCGTCATTCGACGCGCTCGTTCTACTGCGCCTGTCGTTCTCCCAGTCGTGAAGAAGGGCGAACGACTACGCGAGCAACTTGACACGCACGCCTCCTACTGGACCGAATACGCGATGTACAAGGGCAAAGACCGGGAGCTTGAGTTCCCGCACGCGGTCTGTGTCTCCTACCAGAACGGCGACCGCGACAAGAACGGCGAAGTCGTCCGTGGCTACGTGGCGTGCGATCTGACCGATCGCACGCCCAAACAGGTCGAGGCGCTCTATCACAAACGCTCAGCCATCGAAACGAGTTACCGCACCTACCGCGAAGCGAGAGCGGTAACGGCCGCACCAAATCCATTGATCCGGTTCATATTCGTTGTTGTGAGCTTCCTCTTGCGGAATCTCTGGCTGGTCGTTCGGTGGACGGTCGTCGCCCGCCCGCAAAAGGGCGGGCGCGACCGTCCGACGGGATTCACGTTCGAACTGGTGTGTGGATGGATCAGAGACCATCTGAGCGCTGCGCTCGGCTGGCAGTACACGTGGGAAACCAACGGCGTCGGTCTACCACCGGGCTACGGTTCGGCCACGGCCTGACCTCGGTCAGGCCGCTGGCTTGCCTCTCCCGAGCAACAGCTTTCGGCTGCATGGATCGATAGAGCAGTTGAAGGGGATGCTCACGCGTGTGAACGTCTACTTCATCCTCATCAAACGTCACTCATCATCGAATCACCCCGTAACCGGGGTGCGGACGCAGAAGATCGAAAATAGAATCGAGAACTACCTAGCTTTGAGACCAAGCTGAAGCGACGGTGATCGGGTGGCGTTCGGCTCGGTGAGGAACGGTAGCGCGCTTCGTTCAGCTTAGCTCAACTCGATGTCCTTGTTCCTCGGATTCGCGGGGACGTACTCGTAACCTGGCGTAGGGTACGGTCGCGTTCGATTCGGTCGCTGGAGCCGCGCGACGGTGGCGATCAACGTCAGTCCGTAGAGCGCGACAATGCCGTTTACGGTTTGGATGGTCGGTTTATCGATAGCCATCGGGTAGCCTATTTCCCTTCCGAACACATATATCTAGTCGCTCTTACCCAACCTGGCGAGAGAGAGATTGTCTGTAATGGGGTGCAGTTGTTACCTTTGTAGTGCTTTAGGTGAGCGTAGCGTAATGATTGGATGAGAAAAGAGACCAAACGTCGCTTCTCGCCAGGAACAGGACGGAGCGATAGATAAGGCACAGCCGGCGGACAAGCATGCTCGTCTTTCGGTTCGTGTGCAGGAAGAACCTATCGGTCAACCGTCTCTTCACCGTACGAAGACCGGTCTTAACGATTTGATTGTTATCGTCCAAAATAGAGCGTCGTGGCATTCACCGAATAAGACGTTACAAACGTATGCTTGTAATAGAAAGGAATATTGTCTCGCCTTATTCAGCCAATACGTAGTACGAACCGACTGAACCATGTGCGTACCGATCGACGCTGGTACGGTGCTCACGGAAGGAACCTCGTTTGACTCCCAGTTGGGAATATAGCGATAGAAGTAATTGCTTGCATTTAATACAGTGATCTGGTCCGGTGTATCGTCGATCGCTGTATTGAGCTCTGTATGAGTATCGAAGACTCGGTTACTACGGGCGAGTATACTATTCCTGTTTCGAGTATTTATAGCCACTTCAGCAAGATTCCGGTATCTGCCTGGTAAATCTGCTAGATCTGGGCGAGAAATGGATCACTGAGAGCAGCAGGAATCCGTCAACCGAATCCAGTACGCCCAGGACAGGATTTTCAGGCAATCATCTCGGAGCCGCCGCTCATAAGCGGCGGCGAACGCTGCGGCTTTCTCAGGAGCCATCCATACTCACCGAGTGGTTGGTTCCAGTAGTTGCGGATCACGCGGAACGTCCACGGCATTCCGCCGCGGACTGGATACTGGCGTCGGTAGTAGTCGGTAAGGATGTACGCGAGAAACGTGCAGTACAACTCGAAAAGGACGCCGTTCAGAGTCGTACTGTGGAATTTCGGAATGTTCGTGTACTGCTTCAGTTCACGAAACATAATCTCAATCAACCATCGGACGCCGTAGATCAGCGCGATCTCCAAGGCATCGAATTCGTCGGGAGGCAGTGTTGTGAGGTAGACTTTGTCGTCATCATCGTCGTGCATGATGGTAACCTTCCGATACCTTCGTCCCACGGTTCCCAACTCGATGTACTCGTCAGTAACTCGTACCTCCTCGCTGTCGGGCTGATCGGACTGCTTAAACTGGAACGCATGCCGGAGAGTAGTCGTCATTCTATGACCGTTCTGGGAGTGGACAGCGAGCAACGCTTTCCTCGTTTGTCTCTGGAAGCAGATATTGCTCCCACTGGCACTGCTAGATTGAACCCACCCGTTCGAGTGCTTCGATTGGTGTCTGATTCTCCAGCGCTTGATGGCTGCGGTGATGATTGTAATAGGCGGTGTAG
This sequence comes from Halobacteriales archaeon YIM A00010, assembly GCA_025041175.1. Classification (GTDB taxonomy): domain Archaea; phylum Halobacteriota; class Halobacteria; order Halobacteriales; family Haloarculaceae; genus Halocatena. The sequence continues at coordinate 524,152 of JAKCFJ010000004.1, read as the reverse complement.
GCAGTCAGCCAGCGCTCGGCGCTTGGCTGACTGCCGTTCCACGTTTCGTGAAATCGACCCACACGCATCGTATACGTCTGAAACAGCTTCTCAACGATGTTTCGGTCGGAGTAGTCAAGGTGGCCACTGAGATTAGTCTTTGCGAGGGCAGTCAGATAGCCCATTCCGTCAACGAGAAACTCCGCGTCTTCGACGCGGTGTTTCTCTTTCAATTCCCGGAGAAATGTCATTGCAGGGTCTGTCCCGCGATTCTGCGAAAGTCGTGCGTGAAGCACGACCTTCGTTTCGATATCAATCGCGGCGTAAAGCCACGCTTTTCCCTCCTCGCCGAGTTGGATTTGTTTCTCATCGACGGCGACACGATCTGGTTCAGCCGTGAAGTCTTGGTCGTAATGCTCGGCGTAGGACTGATACCAGTTCTGAATGGTAGCTCGGGTTCGGCTGACGCCGAACCACTCGCAGAGATCGCGGCATTCAGCCAATGAGGCTGCCGAAGCATGCGCAGCGCACGCCAGCCTGATCAGCCAGGCTGGCGTGCGCGTCCGGTCAACATCCAAAAATGGTAGGTCCGATGAACCCGATACTTCGACGTGGAGTTCTTTGAGTTGGGTCACAACTACCTCGAAGAACTCCACTCAGTTCAACCTCAATCTAGCAGTGCCCGCGCCAGTGTCTGTTCTGTTCTCGTATGCGCTCCCCCTGGCAACCGTCACACGGCGTACCGTGGTGTTCGGCCCGTTCGCACCGCGGGAAGAACGCTTCGCTGATACAGATTGCACGTGATCGGAAAATAGGTGGTTTCGCTGGTGATGTCGGTCTCGCTATCCAATGTAGGATGAAACTCATAATCATACCCGAATAGACGCTCGCTATCACTCACTTCATGTCTGTAACTCACAGTGGTGGCGGCCTCTCTCAGCGAAACGAGCGGCTTCACGTTTGCTCTTCTGGGGGAATGAATGGGCCAACGGAGACCGTATATCGAGCGATCGAGGCGGCCCTGAGTATGTAGCTGAGGAGGATGGACAGTGGAATAAACACGACAGCGATCCCGAGACTAACGACTTCGGCCAGCACTGGTTGAGCAACTGTTGTACTCGGAAGCGTCGTATACATCGTCGTTACAACGAAGGTCCCCAACAGGACGGGACCACCGGTATACGCCAGCATACGTGATAATTGTGCGAGATCTTGCTGGATTGCAATCGTCTTGAAGAACTGCCGGGCGACCGCGACTGATTTGATCAACTCGAAGAGCGCTTCGAGTTCGGTGCGAGCGGCCTCAGAAAACTTCCCCTCGTATTTCCGAAGAAGACGATCCGTTGCCGTGAGATTCTGTGCGTAGGCCGGTCCGAGAAGTGTCGCGACGATCTGGAGGGTGTCTTCAGTTCCCTCTACGCCCTCGACGCGTTCAGCGTACGCGTACACGTCCGAGAGGTACTCGTCGGTATCGTCCTTCAACACTCGGTTCGCGTCGTCGAGCTCGGTCTCGAACGCGTTCGCTCGCTCGGTGATCGTCTCGCCGATGAGGACGAGAAATTGATCCGGCTGATTCGGACTCGTCGGCTGTTCGGCGAGGTCTTCGACTGTGTGACGGAACTCGAGCGAGCCATCGATGCGATCGGTGAGGCCGTTAATCGTCCCAAACACCCGCGAGAGAATCATCTGGTTGACCGTCAGTGTGATCGTAATGAGCGAGAAGATTCCCGAGATGATACCACTCCCGAACATCGTCGAGACAGCACTCTCCGGTCGAAAGGTGATGAACCCGAGTATCGTGAGACCGTACGTGACGAGGAACGTTCCAATCACGAAGATACTGGCGACGACTACTCTATTTCCGTCGATCAAAAACCACTTCTTTGCGTTATTCATAGTGTATGATAGGTCGTTGGTGAGTGCTCATCGCTAAACGAGTGGCTCACCAGTAACGGTGGCATTACGTGATTCAACTGTTGTTCCGTTAACTGTATTAACAGCAACGATCATCACGGTGCCGTTCGTCGGAAGCATCACCGTGGCAGTCGATTCGCCGCTGTCGAGCGATGTTTTGTAGAACGTGGTTCCGGTTGCGGTAATGACGTTCAGTTGCGTTACTCCTTCGTCGGTCGTCGCGTTGGACGTGAGTGTGACGTTCGTTGCAGCCTGTCCTGTCGCCCACGAACCGGAGTGGGAAGCTGTCTCGAAGACAGTCGAACCCGTGGTGTTGAGACTCACTCTCGGATTGAGAGTGACACAGCCACTGCTTGCGGAAACGACGATCATGGCCGCGACAAGTAAGTGAAGCCGATATCGTTGGATCACGATGCCTACAGATGGTAGTAAAGTGCTTAATACCGATGGTGACCTGTACAAGGGTTGAACGATTTGTTGAGATTGCAGACGCATGCACCAGTTATAGAGTATCCGATGCTGTGGTATCGGATGGTATGGCAACAATTGATGAGAGCGACGAGGGGAAGCTTGTCATTACCACTACTGGCGAGACCATCGGCAGGGTCGTCGACGTAGACAAGACCACCGCTCACGTCGAGCCAGATCCCGGACTGACCGACAAACTGGCCGCAGAACTCGGCTGGGGCGATGCCGACGAAGATACGTATCGAGTAGATAGTACCGTGGTCGATACCATCACAGACGACGAACTTCGACTCGAAGAGCACCACTAACCACAGCTCGGTCGTCTGCTTTCGTTGTCTCTATCTATTTGCTAGCTTTCGCGGTGAGGATGTTAAGCCACCTTCCTCCCCAGAGCGACTGAAGAGAGGGGATACATCGCCTGCATAGTTCGAAACTACTATCACGCGGAGGATCAGAAGTGCGCCATCTTGTCGAACTCAGCACCCTTGCGACGATTCGTCTTTACTATTCTCGTTGTTCGCTGCTTCACCATCATTTTCCCTGCCAGCATACGGTTGACGGGCATCGCGTCGGCATGGAGTCCGTTCTCGTCCCGATAGGCTACGGAGTCGTGCATATTCATCGAGCCCTGCAAGCCGACGATCAGCATAGTTCCGTGGTTACTCGTCCGAGGGCGGTCCCACGAGGACGGTCTCTGCAAGCAACGTATCGATTGCACGCCGGAGCCGCTCGGAAAGGGCTTGATGAGACACGTCGAGGTCTGCAGCCAACTCCTGCAGCGTGGTGTCACGCAGAACGTGATAGTACCTTGCCTCGGCTGCCGCTGTGAGTGCTCTGTGCTGGACCTCACTCGTATTTGTCAGAGAGACGAACCGCTTCCAACGCTTCGGTGTCGCGGAAAGTGAACGGCCCGATCGCGAGCGTGTGCTGTGCGATGTGAGAAGGCGGAGCAGATAGGCACGCAGCTACGACGAACGGAACGAGCGGCAAAGCAATAGGCTACACTGGCGAACAGCAATGCACACCACCTACCGAGCTAGATATCAATCATTGTCAGTTTTAAGATAGACGCCTAGGTAACAGCAATCATCAGAGCGGGAGTGGCACCGTTGTACTAGACACGCCCACAGCGCATATTCCGGCACTGGCGTTAATTAGCATTCTCGCGTAACGCATCAGCATGAGCACCAGTAGCCGGGAAATTGGAGGTGTCAGTATCGCTACGAGCTGGCTTGCCGCGCTCGTCGGGCTCTGGGTATTAGTATCACCATTCGTCCTTGCTGGCACCTTCGGCAGCGGCAACGTCACTGGGACCGTCAACTGGACCGATCCGTTCTGGATGACACTCATCGCAGGCATTGTTGTCACCATCCTTGCAGGGATCGCCGGCATGACAGCTCGAGGAACGAATGCTGGTCGTAGTGTGAACTGGCTTGCAGCACTCGTCGGGCTCTGGCTAATCGTATCGGTGTTCGTCCTGAGCGGCTCTGTGAGTAGCGGCCTGCCCTACTGGAGTAACATCATCTCGGGGATTATCGTAGCGGTCCTCGGAGGTCTTAGTGGAATCCTCGTCAATCGCTCCTACTAACCCTCACTTCACACTGCTGTACTGGTGGACAGCATACGGACGACGTGGCTGGCTGTTGGTCGCAGTCACGAGTGAGAATCACCCGCTAGCATGGCCGAATGATGGTGAGAGCGACGAACTCCATCCGTAACGCGTGGCTTTGGACCCTTACTGCGAGCGTCAGCAGGGAGCTCTTACTCACTTCCATCAACAGGACTCCAGGAGAGGGTTACCGTGAGGGTTTCCTGCTCGCCCTGAAGAACCGATGAACTTTCGTGAACACCGATTTCCATATCAATCATCTCGGGCGGTCGGAGGGTAATCGTCTTATTTTCGATGTCGACAGCCATGTTTTCCTCGCTATCGAGCTCGACAGCAATGGTTCGGAGTCGAGCAGCAGCGTCTGATCGAGACAGCTGCGTCTCTTCAGTAGTCTCGGTTCCCATATGCCGTCCACAGGAGCACAGAGCAAAAATATACGGCTTGCTCATTGGGGCCGTTGATGGAGGGATTCAATACTTATGTTATTTTATAATTCGGCCGCACAGCTCACCCGACCGCTGAACTACCTGGTACACCACGCTCACGTGTCATCAATCAGAAATATTGATTATTCAGTTCTACATCTCTTACTTCAGTAGTTAATCAGATATTTTCAGGCTCATATGACGTCTGTAGAGTCTTCGATGTCTCATACACTCTATTGCTCACTCTCTGGTTGAAGAACCTCAGTTCGTTACAGACGACCAGACTGCGTTTACGACACGATCTGCTGTCTCGACGTAGCCAAAGTAAGAACGAGCGTGGCTCTATGCTTCTAGTGATCATCGGAACTCATATTGGATCAGCCGCCGAACTGTCAGAACTCGCTATCGGTTTCATCACTCAGTGGGACGGCGCTCGAAGGCCTCACAAAGCCGTACCGTTACAGTACAGTCTCCGCTCGGCGTCATCCTTGCTGAGGTCAGCGGCCAAATGTGGCGCACTCAGGCACGCCAGGCTACGCACATGAAGTTGATTTATACAGCCAGAGTTCCCAGACTTGGTAGGATGGTAGAGCACACCCGGACACTCGACTTCACGGTCGCCTTCGCAATCGGCCTCGGTACGATGATCGCAGCCGGTATCTTCTCTCTCTGGCATTGCCGTGTTCCGGATCGGTTCGACCGCCGTGATGGCATTCGTCCTTGCAGCCATCGTCGCCGGGATCACGGCTGCCTCGTACTCCGAATTTGCCTCGATCTATTCGGAGAACGGTGGCGGGTACCTATTCACGTCCCGTACCCTCGAAAACCGCGATCTCCTGACCTACGCTGTCGGCATGTCGCTGTTTCTCGGGTACACCGGCACGACAGCCTTCTACCTCGCCACGATGGACGAGTGGTTTTTCCGATTCCTGATCCCGGAGAGTTTCCATGTCCTCCCGCGGGGGACGTTTGGCGTGCTCGTCGCAGTTCTGCTCGGAACGCTCAATGCACGCGGCACCGAGGAGTCGGGTACGTTCCAGGTCCTCGTGACGAGCGCGAAGGTGGTTGTCCTGCTCGTGTTCGTCGGCGGGATGTTCGCCAGCGTGGGTGTCGGCCCAGCGCTCGGCGAGTTCACGACCAGTTTCCAACTCGAACCGGTAGGGACCGTCTCAGTGGCAGCACTCGCGTTCATCACCTTCTTCGGCTTTTCGGCGATTGCGGCCTCCGCCGGCGAGATAATCGAACCGCGAAAGACCGTTCCACGCGCAATCGCTGCTTCGATTCTCACGGTGACGGTTCTCTACACGTTCGTGATCGTAGCGATGGTGAACATCACCAACGTCACCAGTCGGCTTGCGCGCTCCCCCGATCAGATCCTCCAACTTGGCGAGACGGCAATGGGAGCAGTCGCACAGGCGTTCATCCCGCTCTCCGTAGTGGGCGTTCCCGTTGGGACGTATCTCATCGTTGCAGGAGCGGTTTTCAGCATGGTGTCGGCCTCGAACGCAAGCATCCTCGCCGCATCGGGCATCGGTTCACTGATGGGTCGGCAGGGACAGGCCCCTCGGCGGTTCTCGCGGCTCCACCCACTTCATGGGACACCGGTCTGGAGCACGGCAACGGCTACGGCCCTCATCTGTGCTCTCATCGTGGTGTTCATCACCCTGCTCGGTGATCACGGACTCATTGCGCCGATTTCGGTGGGTTTCGAAATGGACATTCCTGGTATCACTGTCGCCATCGAGGAATTCACACTCGGGTTGAATGCGTTGACCGGCTTTGCCACCCTCAACCTGCTGTTGCCGCTGGCAGTCGTCAATGGGGTGTTGGTCTACTCGCGCCGGCGATACCCTGACATCGAGCGTGGCTTTCGCGTCCCTGGCGTCCCCGTCGTCCCTGCAGTCGGTATCGTCGCCAACGTCGCGCTCATTTACAACCTCCCGTCGATCGGCGTGGCTGTCGGGCTCGTGCTGACAGCGGTACTCATTGTTGCGAACCTCATCTGGGGTGGTGCCCCCGACGTCGAGGAGTTATTCGAGCGCGTGGTTTCCGCACGGGCACCAATCGACGCAAATTGGGAGGCCGACGTCCCCGAAGCTGATGGGTCAGCAGCTGAGAGCGAGGACAACCGGTTTCGAATCCTCGTTCCGGTCGGTCGGATCGATCGGGCGGTAACCTACGTCAAGCTCGCAGCGACTCTCGGGCAGTTCTACGGGAAGACACCGGTTGTGCAGGTCGTCAACGTCACCAAGATCCCGGAGCAGACGCCGAGCGAGATGGTGGTTGACGACGCGAACGACCGCGTTAAGCGGATCACAGAAATCCTTTCAAGCGAGAATATCAGCACTGAGTACTTCATCGAGGGACACATCTGTCGGGACATCGCGTTTGATGTCCTCCAGACGGCTCGCGATGACGGAGCGGATCTGATACTCATGGGATATCCAGAAGAGCATCCTGAAGTCGCCAAAACGGTCGAAGTCGAGGCTCCCTGCGACGTGCTCTATGCCCAGGGGTTCGACGACCCGACGGACGTTTCGACGGTCAATATCGGCGCGGGCGGCGGGCCCCACCACGAAGCGGCCCTTCCGCTCGTGAGCGCGATGGGCAAGCAAGGGTCCGACCTGCACGTCATCAGCGTCACGCCGACAGGCAAGGGCGGTACGGCCGAAAGCACCGATGCGACCCTCGCCGGGCTTGCTGACACAGCATCCACACACGTCCACGATGTCACCGCGTCGAGCGTTGCCGACGGACTGGTTTCGACCGCTGCCGAGAATGGTGGACTGTTGATACTCGGGGCTACCCGCACCCGGGAACTGAAACGATGGATCTTCGGCAGCACACCAGACCGAGTGATCGATCTGGCAGCGAATGCTGGTGTCCCCGTACTCGTCTATGCAAGCGAGTCCGGCATGCGCCAGCGGATCGAGGACCGTCTCTTCCCTCTCTATCGGTACTACAAACAACTAACGTCACAACGCCGTCCGCCAAGGGACGACCAGATCGCTGATCAGTAGCTAGTCCCTCACTCGATTATCTCTTGACGTGCCTCCAGCACTCATGTTGTTGTCTGAGTTTAGCTATCGGCTGCATCGACCGTCAGATGGTTTGTTCGCAGGGAACCGACGCACAGAGAGCGCCTATAGGGCTGTGAGTTGGCTCTGCTGTACAGCCGTTCGAGAGCAATGCATTCACTCGCTTTTCTCGATCTGTTCTTCGAGGAGCGCAACGTTCCGAACGTTGGCCTTCCAGACGGCGTCAAACAGTGTTCCAAGCACTGGAATCGATCCCACGACGAGATCAACGGCGATATTAAGCCCCATTAGGGCGAGCGTTCTCGGAGGGACTCCCACTCTTGCTGCTTCGAGCACGATGTAGAGGGAGGAGAGTGCTGCAGCGATATCTCCTGAAATGGGAAGAACACCTAAGACGGGATCGATCCCTATCCGGAAGTTCGTTCCGGGAACACGAACTGATTTGTCGAGAATATGCGCGACTGCTCGGGTCCGTTGGAGCACAGCCCGTTGTTTGGGTGAAGCGTTCGATGATTCGTCGATATCGTCCATGATTCAATGGACGACTGGAATCCATTTATTCTCTGACCCTGCATCACCAACGATTCCGATTGACAGCGAGAGAGCAACCCATCTGAAACATTAAATATATAGTATATAATAACTTAAAACAACGAACACTCTCCATAGATAGTACATGCCTCCGTCATTCCCGCTGGAACCGGGAACAACTTCGCACAGAACATCGGTGTGATAAGTATCGAACAAGCCTTCGACCTTCTCGAAACCGGTACGCGTCGACGCATCGATCTGGGGGTGGCCGACGGTGAACCGTTCACAAATTCCTGTATCGCCGGCCTCACAGCACAAACGAGTTCGGCAACCGATTCGGATCTGAAAGAGCGGTTCGGTACGCTCGACTACGTGATTACGGGGTTCCAACAAGCGACCGAGTTCGATCCGCTTCACGTGGAGATCGACACCGCAACCGCGTCTCCAGCGTCAGCGGAATCAACGTGGATGGGGGAGGCGCTGTGCATTCTTATCGGCAACGCCCTTCGGTTTCCGAGCGGTGGGCAGGCGAACGTGGAAGATGGACTCTTTGATATCACGATCGTCGAAGAGATGCCGACGAACGAACTGCTCACAGAGGCTGCGATACAGCGATTCTTCGGGGGCGATACCGAACATGTGACGCACTTCACCGCCGAGCATCTCGAAATCACGAATCAGCAGGGCAGACCTGTCGAGTTCAGCCTCGACGGGGAAATGAGCACCCATCAGCAGTTGTCGCTGCATGTTCGTCCCCATGCGGTAGACGTCGTCGTCGGTCCGGAATACATCCCTGGATCAGCACCGTAAGGACAAGACGCTCATTTCGCCACTCAGACGCTACTTGCGTTCTGATCTCCATGCACCACGAGCGGGAGAACGACAAATCCAAACTGTATGATCGGAACGAGCAGGAGTGGCCCCAGAAAGATACTATCCCCCCAAACACCACCGTACTCAGAATACACGAGAATATGACGAGACCAGTGTGGAGGCGACGCCCGGAGATATATGCGCGAATAATGAAATCTAGGACTGTATCCATAACGAGGAAGTACACGATTGGAAACCAGATCGGACCTCCTGTGAGAACAGTAGTTACCAGAAGGAGCGCTGCCTGGGGGAACGTAGACGATCTTCACGATATCGAAATGAATCGGTGATCAGTCTGGAAAACCGAACAGCGAGCTGTGATTGCGCTACAACGTCCGCGGCCCGGCACACTTCTCACAGCGTCCGTCTGCAGCGTTGTAATGGTGCTCACAGACCACGCGTCCACACTGATCACACGTATTCTGTGCTTTCCTCTGGGCGCAGATCTCACAGACCGTTTCGACACTCATACCTCCTGTTTTGGTCGCGCCTACCTGAATGTGGCGACCCGTCGAAGCAGTACTGAATGATTTCCTGTCTAAATGAAAATTGAGATGATCGCTAGTACGATGAAAATGATGATGAGTATGTATGCGATTCTCATCGTGATCCCTGCGATACCGCGCGCTCCGACGACATACGCAGCGAGCGCGAGGATGATGAATACCACCGCAAGGGACGCGAACTGTCCACCCTGGAGAACGGGACCGACAGAAGCAATAGAAATGGGAGCGGAGGTGGCGGCAATCATCGCTTTTCCCTCGAAGATCCTGTAGACCCCTGTTTCCAAACGGATCGATTGATACTATCTGGACTACTCCTATCGACCATGTGTATGGTAATAACTACCACTATATTATAGTTGTGGTAGCACGGTCGGGGACAAGATCGTCTCATGAATTGAGGATCAATCATATTCCCAGGAAACGAGCAATCGTACCGATAAGTAGCACGAGTCCTCCAACGATGAAGGTCCAGGAACAGAAATACAAACAGGATTGCACCGAGCACATGAATCGGATTGGTACACGAATCAACAGAACAACGTCGGTGGACCGGTTTGCTGTTTTGATCGAGTTCCGATGGAGTCGGCAGGTAACGATAATTCACAAACGTCTATGAGTGGAATCACTATGCAATAAAGCTATACTGCTAAGTATATCCGACCGCAAGTCTCCATGTGGGATACGATACAACCATCGGCTGGTCGCTGTTCACCTCGGGCATCGTCACACTTGCACTGAAAGTTCTCCCGTATGATTCGCTGTACTGGGGGATCGGACTCTTGCTAATAGGGATATTTATCATGACACGGAGAGTGCTCTAATACACGGTCACAGGGATATGCGCCTGATTGTGGGCCGAGAGCTTCTTATGTGTTCTTGGTCCGGTTACGGGGTGGAAACGGACTGTCTCCAGCCGCGTTGATTCACTCGTACCCAGCCATCACTAGATACATCAGAGCCAGTAGAGAATAAGTCGGTGGGCCCTCTAACCGTATCAAGCAAAGAGAAGCGCCAGATCTAGCCGAACGATTGAATGAAGTCGGGGTAGTTAAGTAGGCGCTAGGCGAGATACTGATTCGGATCTCGGTATCCGACAACCGCAGTCGTAATAGCAATACACCAATATCCCCCATTTATTTATATTTAATTTTATAAATATTTGATTAACAGGCTCGTCATCGGGACAGTAACACCGTGACCGGTAGTGGTTAGGGATTACAAACGTATGCTTGTAATAGCAGGGAGTATATATGGACGAACACGATTCGAGAAGTTCTCAGAGTGAAACGACTGAACGATTCGTAGTAAATGGTGAGCTGGTAACTGCTCCTGACGGTTCGTCAATTCGACTATTTGTTGGCAGTGAAGGGGTATGCTACACTGCTGTAGTGCAGGTCGTCAGTAGATCACAGTTTGGTTGATGGGGATCAACGATATTTGGAAAATCTCTGCAGTTGGTTACGAGAGGTAGCTGAAAGATGGCACTCTGTGAGCGTCGTATCGTTGTGGACAGGGGGAGTAAACGTAAAACGTGTATCTTTATCGTATTCGATACCGACTGTTCTCAGTTGCCCTGTTGATCGCTGGACGGCGAAGTAGTAGGGTGTTTGAACGGAGCTTTCGGGGTCTCTATCCATTGATTCGGTATGACGGATGATGCAGAAAACGGCTCTGCGGTCGCACGATACATTTCCACATCACTCTCGAAATTGGCCGTGCCAACTCCGTGAACGCGGTTTGTCGCCCTTACCGTCCTTCAACAGCGAAAACACTATCTTGCTCATCGTCCGTTGGTAGTAGAGATTGTCGTCAATCCGTGCGTTGTGTCTTTTGGAGCGGTGTCTGCTCACAGTGTTTGATCACCGCACTCGTTGGTTCTTTCTGATATTTCTCGCGAAATTCGCCCCTTATCTCATTCTGACAGCGTATATTATGCGAGTCGCGACCATTACATTCCGTACCCTCGCCGCAGAGCCATTTCTCCTTCAAAGAAGCGATATTGACTCGCTCGGCTGGAGCTCACCCGATTCATCATGTGAATGAGAACTAGCGGAGCGGACTAATGACGATTAGCCATTGGACGTACGCCGTTGAATACAGCCTAAGCTGAAGGCTCGAGATATCGTCGATGATCCCATCACCAATAACTATTAAAAGTATTATTTACTTTATGTAATATCAGATTATTTAATAAGTAGATGGGGGAACTAACTGATGGTCGTTCGACGTACAGCGATGTCGATAAATATTCCTCAGTCATCATCGGCGACAGGTCTGTCACTGCTATCACCGACCGTCACGTCAGATCCCGTGAACCGTTCCATATCCTGTGTCGCTGCGCGTCGAATATCCTCCATCGTGAAAGTCTCTCCGTCTGGAAGCAGATAGCTCACACCGATGATCGTGACGAGTGCGGAAAGGGTCGCTGGAACTGCGGACTCAAGCGGGCCTTGGTTGAATAGTGCGGGTTCGCCTAGCCCGAAGTGCCAGATGACGAACGTCACGCCCCCGACTAGGAACCCAGGAAGCCCGGCTTTCCGTTTCGTTCCCTCCCAGAACATTGAAAGAATCCCGGCAAACAGCACAGACATGATTCCTAATCCAATACTTTCGATGGCGATGATCTTGATACCGGTAAGTGCGATCACCGCGGCTCCGATTCCGAAGACAAGTATCGCCGTTCGCGTTGCCCTGACGAGGTGACGCTCCGACATCGCTCCGGTACCGCCACGGGCCGGGATGTAGAGATCGTTGACGAACGTCGTCGCGCCAGCGAGCAAAAACGAATCCGCGCCGCTCATAACACCCCCGACCGCCGCCGCGAGCAACATCCCAGCGACGACGGGCGGCAGGGTGTTCTGGAGCGTCCAGGCGAACGCTAACGACGAGTCGATTGTCGCTCCCTGGGCCTTAGCGATCAGGCCAGCCGTGCCGGTGAGGATGCCGTAGCCGGTAATTACCAGCCCGGAAAGGAAGATCCCGCCGGCGGCGACCCGTGGACTCTTCGCAGCCCACGTCCGTTGCAGGAGATGCTGGGTAGCTCCTGCGACGGTAATGTACAGTAGATACCAGCTAGCGATTTGAATCAGCCCGACTCCGAACCAGTTCACATGGCCTGACGGAAGGGTGCCCGTGACTGCGCTCAAGCCCCCGGCGTTCGAGAGGGCAACCGGGGTTGCAATGATCATTCCAACGATGATAATAATGCCGTGAAGCGTGTCCGCCCACGCAACGGAACTCATCCCACCCCAGACGGTGATACCGACGAACACGAGCGTACTGATCCAGAATCCCACTTCGAGCGGGAGGTCTGTCACGGTTGCGATGATGGTCGCCATCCCGATCGTCTGCGCTGCCGTCAGAGAAATCTGACCGATGAGCGTGAAGATGGCCGCGAAGTACTTCGTGTACTCACCGTATACGCGACCCAATAGATCTGGGACGCTGACGACATCGAACGAGTACAACGGAACGATGAAAAGCGAAATCGTGATCCACGCGAGACCTTGCGTCATCGCGTACCACTGAGCGCTGATCCCCTCAATAAAGGCCTTTTGAGCGATACCCATCGTAAGTCCACCGCCGACAAATGTGGCGAAGTACGTCATCGTGAACGGGAGCCAGCCGAGATCCTTGCCGGCTAAGGTGAACGAGATGTAGCCGTCGCCCGCTCCGCGACCAAACCACCACGCGATACAAATCGTCCCGAGAAAGTACGCACTCATGGTCAAAATGACGGGATCGAGTACATTGACCATGGATCTATCCTCTGGTTTCGACTGCAAATATTTGTATAAGGCCTATTGTTTCCCGAGATGGCCATGTACGCGTAGCGGTCATCGCTAGTTATATATACTCACAATCGCCGTGATCACTCGGCCTGCATGTGCCACCAGTACGCAAACATGCCCATTGCGCTCCTACGGTTTTAGAGATGAGTCATAATCCACACTACCTCGGACTGCGAGGAGACGACTCTCTATAGTATTTGAGTTCAGGCAGATTGATTGCCGCTTCACAGCCGGCTGTGAAGGGTGAAGAGACGGGTTTCGAACGTCACAATGCTCTGTCTCTTCGCTTAATCGAGATAACCCAGTTGGAGTGCCACAGCCTAGTGAAACTACGGAGCACAGTATAGCCATCTACTACGGATCGTCCAGTCGTTTCCACCGAGAACTTCTCGAATCGTGTTCGTCTCTATATATCCCTTGCTATTACAAGCACACGTTTGTAATGGCTACGTTCGACAACTGTCGCTACATCGCTGTTCCGAGATAATACCTTAGGTACTCTCTGCGACATGATAATTACTATCAATATAAAATAGTAATTTCTAACAACCATTTCACAAGAGCATACAAAAATATAATTATTTAATACAGCAACAAAAGACACACAAGTGTGAGTTAGATCTAGCGTAGCGATTCAAGGTTTGTAGCTGGTAATTCTGACTACTATGTACTACTAATCACGTGTTTCTTGACACCAACGATTGTTCCATGAGAACAGACGGCTAGTGCATTGAAGAGTCGTATTCCCATTCCCCCTAGGCACTATCCTTCTGGGGGTGGGTTGATCGCATGGCTCCGAATCCACGCAGGATCAAACACAACTGGTTTCTTCTTCGCTGCTGGGGATCACGGTATGAGTACAGATGACCGCGAGCAGGGAATTGACTTCGGTGAACTCAACGGGATGATCCGAGCGATCGACGACGCGGTCGGCACGATTACTACCGCGCTCGAAGCAGCCGGACTCGCCACGGAGACACTCCCCATATTCACGACTGAGCACGGAATTGCCTTTCCCCGAGCAAAAGGATCGTGTTATGATCCTGGTATCGAGGCCGCTCTCCTACTGCACTACCCGGACGTGATTGATGGTGGACCGCGCTGTGAAGAGCTCGTGAGTAACATCGATGTACTACCCACACTGCTTGATCTCCTCGACGAAACCATCCCCGAGCGAATCGAAGGCCAGAGTTTCCTGCCGCTGTTGACCGACAAGGAGTACTACCCCCGTAATCAACTGTTCGCAGAAATAATCTGGCACGATCGCTACAATCCGGTTCGAGCGATCAGAACAGATCAATACAAATATATTAGAAGCTTTGGCATCTATCATCGGTCTATCTAACGAACTATCCACTGCTCGATGGGCCCGTGCTGCCCGCGGATTATGAGAAACTTCTGCCAAGCCATACGAGATAATCTTGGTACTTTCAGCTACCATAATTGCACATCATCTCCATGATTGTAGTGCACACCCGACAGTCGGATCATCGAAAGCCCGGGGACAGGACCACGAACCGAACGTCGGGTGAGAGAATGCTCAGTCATTGACTACACAGCACTGCCTACAGGTATCCCAACGAGTCTAATTGCTCCCTCACCTCTTCGGCTGTACGAGCCTGAGCGCGCATGTTTCCTTGATATCCATCTCTGAGTGCTGGTTCGGCAACAGTTCTATTGGTTGGGGTGATGTGTTCGATCACCGAACGGACATCACAGACGGAATCTGCGCCCTCAAGGTACTGTCTCTCAGTCGCGCCGATAAACGCGGCATGCGTATGATCACCGTTTTGAAGGCCGTGGTCAGAAATACACAGCAGTCGATCTTCCTCCTGCATAACGTTTTTGAGTTGGGCCGTCCACTTCGCAGCCATTCGGTAGGCACGTTCCTGCCACCCCGGCTCGGTCTCGGCCGCGACAGGTGCAACGTGACCGATTGTGTCGAGAAATCCCAACCACACGAATACGAGATCGTACTCGCGCTGAATAGCGGAGCGGACGACGCCCAACTTCCCCGAGGCTTCAGCGACGAGTCGCTCTTCGAGCCGTGAGAGTGATGCTGTCGGAACTGATTGGCTCTCCCCATTGCCAGTATTTTTGACGGTGAGGAACCGTTTGAGCTGTGCCCCTCGATCAAAGACGATTCCGAGCTCGTCATCGGCCGGAACGCGGTAATTTGGGATTGCAATTGGACGAGCTGTTCGGCCATCGAATATCGTGGAGATACCTCGTTCGGTGTAGTAGTCGGCGGACTTGAAATCGAGCTTTACGCCCTGGTTTTGGAGGGTTCTCCCGAATGTGGTTCGGATATGTCGGGGAACGATTCCCTGCGCCACTCGACTGATCCCTGCAACGACCGGGTTCTTCCAATCAACGCCATTTCGTGACTCAACGTGAATCCCGTGCTCGTCCGGCGTTGTCCCGGTAATAATTGATGGCCATACTTCATACGTATGAGGTTTTCCAAGATGGGAATTGTTGAACGTTTCGAGCTGTGAATAATGGGGACCGAATGCCTCTGTAAGCCCGAATGTTTCGACTAATTCGTAGTCGAGAGCATCCCATCCTAATACAATTGTCATTCTGTCCATGTTGTGTGTTGACGTGTGTTACCCATTACTCTTTGGCTTGCACTGGTCGCTATCGACTGTCGAAGCGGGAACCTTCGGTTGAACTGCGGATTCTTTTACTCTTCACGCTCTTGTGTAGATTAGCGGAATGCATTGACGGCGACGCAATCAATGAGACTGTGGACCGGTGCTCCAACAAGAGTTAGCGACCGAAGCAATCCGAAGGTATGAGCGGCCTGTTCCAAGCCCTGCTTGGACAGGCCGCGGAATTTCGCCAGCCACAGCTGCAACACCGACCAGAGACATTCGGCTTGATTCGTATGTACACCCTCATCTGAGACGTACTCATCATCGTGAACCACGGTTCGGTGATCGTGCTCCATCGTCTGATAGGCGGGTAACTCGTCGGTCCAGATCTCTCCCAGCGGCTGGGAGAGATCGCCCGCTTCCTCGATCACCGGGTCGAGATTTTCGTCATACGCCGATCCTTCTTCGGCTGAGATGACACGCAGCACGTCGCGGCACGCCGCGACGAGCGTCATATCGTCGCCCTGGTCACCACTCCAGCGTGTCCGTCCCCCCTCAGGCGACCCGCCGCGGGACGGACTGTCCCGCGGCGGGTCTTGCCCTTTGAATCCTGAGCAGACCTGCTGTGTTTCATCGACCTGTGTCGGTCCGGCGATGGTGTGATCGATCCGATTCCAGACGGTGGGGAAGCCGCGAGTGAACGCGGCTTCCACGTCCTTGATCGCCTCGAACACGGTTTTGTAGGTACGGTCGAGCAGCGGGGCGATTTGGTTGATGCTGAGGAGCGTATCGGCGTAGAGGACGAAGGCGACAAGGAACTCGCTGGGAGCGAGTTCCGAGTCGTTGAAGGGTGTCCCTCGAGTGTAGGTGGTTTTCCAGTCACAGCGGCCACACCAAATCCGCATGGAGCCGTCGAGAGCGTGGAGCGTGTCGGCGTCACAGTTTGGACAGGCTCGGGCGGTCCAAATGGCCTTGAGTCGCCGCTCGACGATGGCGTCGAGCGGCTCCGGCCGAAACTCTATTGATCCAAGCTCGACAAGTTGCTCAAGCATCCCGCCGAGAGCAGCGCGTTCATTGGTCATGTACGACTGCTGTTGGCGGGATGCACTAACCTCCGTGATCTCAGTTCCGCTGTGCTACAGAAGAGCGATCGTGGTAGTGTCCGACTGATAGTCGGTCACCGTATCGACCGGCCCCTGTCACCCACTGCCGCCGGAATCGAGGTGAGGTCAGTCCTGGTCGTGACTGCGCTACGCCGCGGATACTCACGGATGCTGTGGCATCGAGCGGGGACTGGTATGACTGGGCACCCCGGAATAGTCGCTCAAGAGCGTGTCCTGGGACGCGTGGCTATAGCTGGATACGGTACTCATGCGCACTGTTCGGTGTCGATGATCATCCAGACTGCTATCCCCCGCTCGGTACTGCCGTAGACCCGGCCTTTCTTCCGGTCTTCGGAGACGAGCAGTTCGATCAGCTTTCGGTGTCGATCCACTCATCTTACAGCGTGGATCAAGACCGGTCACGAGAGGACATAACGCGCTCATCCGCTCAAACGGCTACTCTCAGCGCTGGATGGCCGAGACGTCATACTCGACAACCGAGCGCTCGCACGGCATCGCCGAGCGAGCGCTCGGCTAGTATCGACAATTCCGTAAAATCGTCCTGATGTTCGCTATCTCCAACATAGAACCACTCTGTGAGCCGCTCTAACCGTCACTCATGGTGTTCTGCGAGCGAGAGATGCTAGGAGAGTGTCCACGATGCGGTGCTATCGGACGTAGCTGTCGCTGATGCGGAACACGTTCATTACGCCGTGTCTTTGTTGGCGCTATCGTGTTGGATCCGCGGGTGTTACGGAGTAAACACCGGTCGGATGCAGCCGTCTTCTTTGTGCTTGAACATCTCATAGCCACGTGGTGCATCTTCGAGCGAGAATTGATGCGTTGCTAAGTACGACGGATCCATCTCCCCCTGTGCAGCGTGCTCTAGCAGCTGTGGCACGTACCGCTGTCCGTGCTGCTGGGCGGTGCGCACAGTGAGACCCTTGTTCATGATGACGCCGATCGGAAACTTGTCCATCAACCCATAGACGCCTAGGATCGACAGCGTGCCGCCCTTGCGGCAGGCAACGATTGCCTGGCGTAGCGCCTCGCCGCGGTCGGTGTGGAGCCGCAGCGCTTGCTTTATGCGGTCGTAAGCGTAACCGATCCCGGTCCCGTGAGCCTCCATCCCTACTGCGTCGATGCAGGCATCGGGGCCGCGCCCGCCGGTCATTCCCTTCAACACGTCAACGACGCTCTCGACCGCCGTGTAGTCGATAGTCTCAGATCCCGCTTTCTCGCGTGCCATCTGCAGCCGCTCTGGGTAGCGGTCGATCCCGATCACACGCTCGGCACCCATGAGGGAGGCGCTTTGTTGGGCCATGAGTCCCACGCCACCGCAGCCCCAGACAGCGACAATGTCGTCAGGCTGAATGTCACAGAAGTCGGCACCCATATATCCGGTGGCCCAAGCGTCGGACGCAAACAGCACCTGCTCGTCACACAACTCCTCAGGAACGTGAAAGCAGTTCTCATCAGCATGGGGAATCCGTACGTATTCGGCATGTGCTCCCGCGTACCCGCCGAATGCATGGGTGTAGCCGTAGATTCCGGCAGTCGGATAGCCGAGCACCGGCTCCTGAAGCTCCACGTTTGGGTTCGTGTTGGCACAGAGCGACCAGAGATCCTGCTGGCAATAGCTACAGGCACCACACCCGATGAATGAGGGAACAACCACGCGGTCGTCTCTCTCCACCGTCTTCACCTCGGGGCCAACCTCCGCAATCTCACCCATGAATTCGTGGCCGATCACGTCCCCCTCGCGCATCGTCGGGAGATACCCATCGATGAAATGCAGATCTGAGCCACAAGCCGTGGACATCGTCACCCGCAAGACGACATCGCGCGGATTGACGATCTCTGGATCGGGGACGGTCTCCACACTCAGATCGTTGATCCCGTTCCAACACAGCGCTCTCACGTTTGCATCACCTCCGCAGGTATCACAGAGCATATCATATCGTATCACCGGATCCACGAGCGGAGGGGTTGCGTTCCAGCGTCGGGATCTCATCCGTCTCGACGAGGCTCTTAAAGCGACGGAGCGCCGTGCCTGCCAGACCGGGACCGATGTTCAGAAGCTTCATCGCTGTGTCACCGAGCAACCCTCCCGGAGGGTCACAGCGGAACCGAAGCGTCACTTCCGTCCCTCGGTTACCCGGTGCTGGGCGAAAGTGTACCGATCCCTCGTTTGGCACCTCTGCTCCCGCGAGTGACTCCCAGCGCAGGACTTCAGGGCGCTCTTCTACGATCTGTGCGTCCCACCCGAGCCGACCGAGCGGGAGGGGAACGTCCCAGTGCTGGCGATTCTCGTCCACCGCGGTTACCTCGGCAACATGCCCCACGATGTGCGATAGACGCTGTGGATCGCGACAGAATCGATAGAGTTCGTCCGGGGATTCTCCGATGGTGATGGAGCGCTCTATCTCCATCGCGTCGGCAGGCGCTCCAGCGGCGTGTCGTGTGTCCGACGTGGTGCTTCTATCGAAGCGGTGATTGTTGCTGGTCCGGTACCACAGCCAGCCGCCGATGAGCGCCAGCGCTATTCCGCCCGCTACCAGGTCCGTTCGCTTCCACCGATCGACGCTGTTTCCTGGGCGAGGTAGTTCGAGCATGGTTCGATAGCGTATTCCGTTCTGTCTTTCTGTTCCGAGCAGTCGTGTCGGACGTGTGATTCGCTACTGCGATCGTATCCATAGTTGACTGTTACCTGAGTCGATACCGTTCGGTCCGCGATTACATGGATGCCTGGCCCGCAAATTCATGTGCTCCATACAGCCAAGGCCGAACACCGCGGCGCGTGTGACTATGCTCTCGTCCGGACGCTACATCGCGCTGTTGGTCTGGAAGTACGCTTCGAGTGTCGTGAGATCATCCTCACTGCGGTCGAACGCAGCGAGGTCGTTCCTCTCGCTCTTCAGATCGAGGTG
Organism: Halobacteriales archaeon YIM A00010; assembly: GCA_025041175.1. Taxonomy (GTDB): domain Archaea; phylum Halobacteriota; class Halobacteria; order Halobacteriales; family Haloarculaceae; genus Halocatena. Next base: position 504,388 of record JAKCFJ010000004.1, on the reverse strand, counting down.
TAACATCCGTGCCTGATCAGCTCCGAACGGGATGGACGAAATCGGCGAGATGGCGCGTAATCCCCACTCGACGAATTTCATCGGAACCGGGAGGATCACAACCGACTGTCCCCGTGCCTGATAGAGCAACTTCGTTACCTCGGCTACCGTCAATGCTTCAGGCCCCCCAAGTTCGTAGATCTCATTGCGGTGTCGATTCGCCTCGGTGGCCTCGGCCGCCATTGCAGCCGTGTCACCGACCCAGAGCGGCTGAAACGGTGTCTTACCTCCGCCAGGAAGCGCCGTCATATACGGTAGCGTGGTTTGGTTGATGAAGTTCGTGAACTCGTCCTCGTCACCGAACATGATGTTTGGCCGGAGGATGACCGCATCGAGATCTGCGGTGAGGACGACCCACTCCGCTTGTCCCTTTGCACGGATGTAACCGGTCGCGCCGTCCGGCTTCGTTCCTACCGAACTCATCTGCACGAGTTTGTCCACCCCCTGTTCTCTGGCGGCTCCGACGACGTTTCGTGTCCCACCAACGTGAACCTTCTCATGGCTCGTGTCCGCCGCCGGCTGATACATCGGTGACAATGCCACGAGATTGACGACGGCGTCTCGACCGCCGAACGCGTGCTTGATCGAGTCGTACGAGCGCACATCCCCGCTGATGGTCTCCGTTCCGTCGGGAAGCACCGACGCATCTGGTGTCCGCGAAAGCACAGCGAGATCATGACCACGGTCTGCGAGTGCAGCACAGAGATGCCGACCGACGAACCCATCGCCTCCCACTACGAGTATGTCCATGCGTACCGGTATCGGTCGAAACGAAGTAAAAGCACTGCGCGCAGCCGAAGGTTCGATTCTAGTATCACCGGACGTAAATCGATACGCACTGATCTCTCATTCCTCCGATACTCAAAGAACACCGGTGCGTGATATCTACTAGCAGAGGGATTACAAACGTATGCCTGTAATAGCAGGCTCTGGGTGCTATCGTGATTCGCTCGGATGTGAGGGCTATCACTAGACAATATAACAGTAAAATAATGAAATTCTGAACCATCTGAGAACAGTCCTACTATCGATGCAGCGAACGATGGGCGGCGATAGCCCTTTTTTGGTTCACGTCGCTGCTGATCACAGGGTTCATCGCACTACTCGTTCTGACGGTCGGCCTATCCAGATACACGGTGGCGAACGTGCTGTTCGAAGTGGCCAGTATCCAGGGTAACGTCGGTCTCAGCACCAGAATCGTTGGACCGACGCTTCCCGCTCCGTTGAAGGCCGCGTTCGTCATCTCGATGTGGGCTGGACGCCTCGAATTCATTCCCGTAATAATTACCGTAAAGACAGTCGTAAGAGGTGCTCTAGATAATTGACTTCGAATCGTTGTTCGAGATGCTGTTTGAGGCTGCATCGAACCTATCGTTTTAATACTGTTTCTCGTGGGTGTCGTTGTATTCGCTAGTGTCACCATTGCTGGACGCTCGCCTACCACGACAGGAGCAGTCATACTGTACCTGTTTATCGTCATGTACGTCGCTATCCGAATACGGCGATGGGAGGAGACGGACGGCTCCGATATCTCTGAAACCGCTGACCCCCCCGAAGACGGAGAAGCGGACGAGAATGAGTGACGATATGAACCGCTCGGGTTCGTGGAACCGATACCGATGAGAGCAGACATGCCATCTCGCGTACTGCGTATCCTATCACGGTTAGTCAGACGAGATCTGGCCGTAATCGAACTCCTCGCCGAGCGTTGAGAGTTCGTCGAGCGCGTCCTGTTCCTCCCTGAGGGAGCGTTCGAGCGTGTCGGCGACCTCATCCATGCCGAGTTGATCGGCGATGGGAATGAGATTGCCATAGGCGGCGATCTCGTAGTGTTCTGATTTCTGTCCGGCAGCGATGTTGTATCGGTTGAGGACGTTCTGGTCTGGATCTTGTTCGACGAACGCTTCGTGGTCCTCGATCAGCCCTTCGACTGCGCTGTCGGTCTTCGCCTCAGGCGTTTCGTCGATCGCTTCGAAGGCCCCCTCAAGGCGCTGAACGTGGTCTTGGGTTTCTGAGCGATGCTCCGAGAAGGCGTCCATGATCTCCTCTTCCGAGGACTGACTCTCCAACTCATCGAGCGCGTCGACGAGTTGCTGTTCGGTGTAATACATGTGTTTCAATCCGTCCTCGAACAGGTCCTCTAGGGTATTAGCACACATACGTGATCCACTCGTGAAAATGCTGGCAATTTCAATAAACAACAACCCTGCAAACGAAGCGTCCGCTCGGCGTGTGATGCCGACAAGTCTTACGGACTTGACTGTAGAGCGCCAGCCTACGACTGTCATCGCTCTCGATGCAGGAGCGAGACGGCACGTCAGAGTCGTGATCATCTGTGATTTATACGCTACGTCTCGTTCTACGAACCAAATGACGCGTCTCCGAACGCGCGTATCGGCGATATCACTGCACTGGTCGCTTCTTCGAACCGCCGGCAGAATCGCTCTCACTCGACGTGTATCAGAATCGTTTCTGGGAGCTCTTCGATCACCCCCATCGCCACGATCCATTCCCGTGACCTGACGAGATTCCGGCAGATCCAGCCGACCCAGAGTGGGAGTTCTGCTACGACGGTGAGCCGATCTTCATTGTGGCACAAGCGCCGTGTTACGATCGCCGAACAGTCGGCACACCCCCTACGATCTCGAAATCACAATCCAACTACGGTGGATGTTCGACGGGCTCGGTAGTGATACCGAGGCGGACAGCACGCTCGCCGTGTGATCCGTGACCGACTCGCCGAATACGACGATATACCGCGCCACTCCGATATCGGGACTACGGCGCACCGGATGTTCACAAGTGGAACAGTACGTGCTCCCGTCTCCAACGAAGAGCAGCTGAACGTCTTTCCTATCGACGACGGAGCGTTGAACGATAGCGTTCATTCCGTCTGCACGATCGTTATATTGCTGCCGTCTTCGCTACCGATGCTTGCCGATGGCCTGTGAATGGAATTCATCTTCTGCTTGCCACGTTCGAGGTCGTACAGCGATAACAACAACTATGAGATAGAATACGGCGACTACAGCGGTCACTGCGAGGCCCGGAATCCGTCCGATTGCAGCGCTGGTGGGCCATGGTTGACCTGCGAACGCCACGACGCGGATTATCCACGCGCTCAGTGTGATCGAGAACAATAGCAAGTAGATCCGATGAATCTCTCCGCGATAGAGGTGAGCGAGCGACGAACTTGGGCCCATCTCTTCCTCTAACAGCCCTCTGCCGATTTCGCGGTGGTCTGCATCGGTCGAATCGACGTCTTTCGCTGAGTCGTGTGCCATCTTCAATTCCTCTGTAAGCCCGATAGCAAAAAGAAGACCGGGAGAAAACTGACCTGGTGAGCGATCGATCTCTTGATTGTCCGTCCTTCGGATCCTTCGGGGGACGTCGGTGTGCACAACGGAGTGTTACGTCATCAATTCGATAGTCGCAACAACTAGGTCGGCGAACTCGTCCGTGCCCAGTTGCTCGTCATCCTCGAACTCGGGTGCGATATCGATCGTTCTTTCTTCGCGTTGAGGGTCGTTCGATCGCATCCACAACGAGCTGCGTGGCTCCTCCTAACCGATGTAGTCGATAATGATCGTACTGAAGAGCATCATCGCCGTCGATTCGCCGTGTTCTCGCCCGCAACGTCGGGGGCTGTGCCGGGAACAGGTTCGACGATCATGATTCAGTTGCCGATATTCGCTCCCGTCGCCGCTGCGAGCACGCGCTTGCTGGCTGGACTGATCTCTCGACCGATACCATCTCTGTGGGTGATCGGAATGATCGGATTCGCCGAGACAGCGAAGTCGTCGTTCTCGGCGTCTACGATCGTGATACGATCGCCCGCCGATGGGATTCGATCCGCTCATCGTTCATATTCTCCTTATTTTAATACTACAGATAAGCGTGTGTGGTATTCATCAAACGAGCATTGCAAACAGATACTTGTAATAGACAGCGTGGGTACCATCTGCTCCGGTCAGTACCTGATACGATTGACTGATCATACCCACAGTCGACGCTGCCAGATGGTTCGAGAGCAGCGGTTCAGCGTCGGGCGGGGAAACCCACACAGACCCGTTTTCCAGTGTATCAACGCGACGCTGATTTCGAGTGGCCGACTGCGGGGTTTGCGGCAGCCACTCGGCGCGAAAACCTCTGCTCGGTGCGGGAGCAGGTAGAAGAGCGCGGTAGAAAGCGTAGCTGGGAACCTGACGACGCTGAGGTCGGGTTATTCGACGGAAATACGTGGCGATCGATTTCGAACATAGAGTGCTCGAAGCTCGACTGCCTGGTTCGTAACTTAATACGACCGGAAGTCAGGTCCCAACTTCTATCTCATTTACCTGCTTCTTTGAGGATATGAGAAACCGTGCTGGAGCCGTCATCAGCATCGCTGCTTGCCTACTCTCTCTCGTCATATTGGTATGGCCATACGTCGTAAAGCCTCCCTCTGGCATTACTACCTACTACAGAGGGGGAATGCTCAATCCGCTGCTTGCCGGAGTTCTCGTGCTTGGAATACTCATCGCGTTCGCCGCTGCGCGTGAAAACTTCATTTCGACGCATCTTAGCGCAGGGATCGTTCTCGGCCTTGGCCTGTTTACTTTCCTTATCATGTTAGTGTGGGCAGTCACGTCGCGTCTCGATGTGTTTCGGGCACCGGGCTGGGCATTACCGGCCCAACGATTCATACTCGTTGGACTCTCCCTACTGATCGTATTCGGAGCCGTGTGGCACATCTGGGTGAATGGCCTACTATTCCTCCGTCAGTGACAGTACCGACCACGAACTAACCCTCGTCAACTTCCTCGGCGTTGCCCGAGTACTGTCTACACCCTAGGAGTCACGGCTGAACCCAAAACATTGCGTTCGATACGGCCACTCTCGGTGGTAGCCACCTCCAGTTCCTCCATTGACCAGGGACCGCTCTCCTCCGGCGGCTCGGCAGCGAACAGCCGCCCCGAAGGCCGATCCTGCGTGGTCGCCCAATCACCGAGCACATATTCCCCCCGAAGGTCGGCGATCGTGTCGGCCTCATGTCAGTAATGAAGATGCTGGGTGAGTCGGTCCCTTCTCAGATGAGAAAACGATACTGTTTACGTCCCTACTTGACGAGTAGCCATTACAATAGTACGGGAGTAAATACAAGTCGCCACTATTAGTGTTGCTCTCTCGTACTCATAGTAGTGTCTGGTCTGGCCACGAATCGACTGCGATCTTGGCGGTACCCGACACGGGGCGTTCCTTGCTAATAAAACTCTCTTCGTATTATAGGATTTCAGACATCTGACCGACGTTTGGTAGGCACTTCTGTCCCAGGACAACTGCATGAGAATTGCGGTGCCCCGCCTAAGTCATCAATAGTGGTGGACGGCACTGCAAGCACGCGTTGGTACAGCTTTCGATTCAGGGCACAGCGAGACTCGAACCTAGAGATAATCCATCATTCTGAATGAATTCCAATAATCATCCATCCTAGATCGTGGTTCGGCAGGTGTTTCAACTAGGGCTATCGGTCGAAAGACTAAGCCAATGCGAGGAATCAGATCGGTACTATGTCAACAGTACCACAATCGAGAGCAATAGTTATACCTCCCCCCGCGTGCCCGAAGCCACAAATACATTGGGAACACGCTACTCTTTGATGATGAGCATACCGTCGTTGGTGGTGATGTCGGTTGCTTCCGCTGGCCGCTCGAACTCGAACTGGCGATCACCCGCAACGACAATAACCGACTCGCCGACGATGTCGAGCGATGGCATGGCGTCGGGTCCGAAGTCAACAGCGATGACGTTTTTCTCATCATATTCGCGGTGAGTAATCGCAATGTCCTCTCGCGTGTTCGCAGCCGAACGAAGCTGGCTCGGCGTTTCCATATGTCCAGTTGATCCGTGCGGTACGTAAGTGCTATGTTGTCAGACGACTGCAGGTGGGCCCTGTCGAAGAAGACACGGTACTGATCGAGGCATTGCCAAAAATATTCCATATGACGAATTCGATAGGAATATCGTGCTCCTTCGGTGTCGTACTCACAATAATCGCTGATACTGAGAACCGGTGTCTTCCCCCCGCTAGAGCCCATAACGTGAAACCGGTAATCGAACCGATCGTATAACGTATGCTTCGACCGATGACTAGTCACCCTATCATCAGCAGGTTCAAGACAATTCGCCAAACGTGTTTCTATCGGTGGTTGCAAAAAGGGTAGTACAAACGGTAGCTTCTATATAAGGAATGAATTTGAACAACAGTGAAATACGGGCTGTAATTTTTTCTGCTTATTACAGTAGTTTCAGTGCATGGAGCACATCGACCAGCGGGACTCGGTTGCGTCGATTCCGTATTCGAAGTTCAGTGTGATCAGAAATTATCGGCTGATGCAAGCATAACCTTCTGGATCGGCCTTTGCGTTCATTGAGATATGAACACGCTTCCGGCTGACTTCGAGCTGCCAGTGGGATGGACATGCACGCAATGTGAGCCAAACAAACTCGTATTCAGGCGCGATAACGGTCGGTTTGAGGTTGAAGCCACAGCGGCCATGGTCGGGTCGAATCAGACGGGCCGTCAGCCAGGCGATTACTGGAAAGTGAGAGCCCACCAGCGCCGTGGAGAACTCACGAGTGATGTCCTCATTGCTCGTGTCACGACACAGGAAACAGCGCGTGCTGCGCTGCGAACGGGCATGGAACAAATTAATCATGCCTTACAAGAGACGCTATCGACGGAGGGGCTCGCTCTCACGACGATGTTCGAGGAGAGCGGCGGACAGCAGGACCCACCGATCTCAAACGTCACCGAACATCGATACCACCCAGAAAGCCCATGACTCAATTCGATCAGCTTACCACTAAGCGATCAGGTGATGTCATCACGTCCCTCCTCAGTGACAAGGACCTGATCGTCGCTTCGAATCGCCAGCCCTACGCCCACACCTACGAACAGACCGATGGCCAGCGGCAGATCGTCGTTGAGGAACCAGCTGGCGGGCTGACAGCGGGACTCGATCCAGTAGTACAGCAGACCGATGGCACGTGGATCGCGTGGGGAGACGGCGATGCCGACGCAGCTGTCACGGATGAGGCCGGCCGTGTCCGCGTGCCACCGAGTGATCCCGGATACACGCTCCAGCGGCTCTGGTTGAGCGACGATGAAGTGGATAACTATTATTATGGCTATAGCAATCAGGTCCTCTGGCCACTCTGTCATGGCTTTCTGGCGAATTTGCGACTCATCGACCAGTTCTGGGAGCAGTATTGCCACGTGAATACCACGTTCGCCGATGCAGTCGCCGACCAAGCGGCAGACGATTCGCTGATCTGGTTTCAGGACTACCATCTTGCGCTGGCTCCGCGTCGAGTCCGCTCACAGGTGTCTGAGAACCAGTTCCTCATGCAGTTCTGGCACATCCCGTGGCCGACGTGGGACACCTTTCGGGTCTGTCCCCACTACGATACTCTGCTTAACGGCCTGCTTGCGAACGATCTTCTCGGATTCCACACTGAGCGGGACTGTGCGCAGTTTCTCAGCTGTGCCGCGGCCGGGCTCGACGATGCTACCGTTGATTGGCCCCGGAGTCGCATCCACTATGACGGTCAGTGGGCAGTGGTCCGCGCGTTCCCAATGGGGGTCGACGCATCCCAGATTACGCGACTGAGTGGCTCGCCGGACGCGCGGACGTTCTGGCAACGATTCACAAACGATCACGGGATTGCCAGCGACACCGCCATCGTCCTCGGGGTCGATCGACTTGACTACACCAAAGGTATCATCAAGCGCCTTGATGCGCTCGAATACTTTTGGGAGACACATCCAGAGTGGCGCGAGCAGATGACATACATCCAAAAAGCCTCCGAAAGCCGATCGAAAATCCCGGCATATCAAGCAGTGCAGGAGGAGGTGACGACCGCGATCGAGCGAATTAACAGACGATTTGGCACTGCCGACTGGCAACCGATTATCTATACAGACGACATGCTTTCACGGGCGGCAATGGCTGGTCTCTACCATCAGAGCGACGTGGCCCTCGTGAGTTCACTCCGCGACGGGATGAACCTCGTGGCGAAAGAGTATGTCGCCGCGCAGGGTGACCACCCGGGCGTTCTGATGCTCAGCGAGTTCACCGGTGCTCATGATCAACTTGGAACCCATGCGGTAACGATCAATCCGTATGACACAGAAGGCGTTGTCGAAATGATTAGTACCGCTTTGACGATGCCAGCGGCCGAGCGGCGAACGCGAATGCGACAGCTCCGAGAGCACGTCGAATCAGCCGATCTCTATGCATGGATGAACACCATTTTCCAGACTGCACAGACACTGCAGGACACCGAGCCGACGTCCCTACCCGATGGTACTGAACGATTACTCTCTCACTGACAAAACGAGAGCACCGCTTGTAGATACGGCGAGTCCGGCCTTCTGCTCCGGTTCGTACTCGCGCACCCGCTCGACGAACTCCTCTGGAGGAAACTCAGTCGCCTGTTCGTTTTCCCCAGCAGTCAGGGCTCTCTCAAGGTTTACCGGGCGGCAGTCAGCAATTTGGCTTGCCCGCACGCGGTCCGCTCGCCGAAGACCCGCAGGGTTGCCTCGGCTGCCGCCGTCGTCTCGTTCTGCGAATCGGGGCCGGCGCGCGATTCGATACGGCTGAAGAACTCGATGCTGTCGATGCCCGCGAAGTGAAGGCCGTGACGGATTCCGAGATAGCGTCGAAGAAACCGAAGACGAGTGCGGGTCTACGACATCTTCGATGGATGACCGTCGGTCGTTTGACCGGCGTCCGGCCGCTGTTCACTCGGCTTCGACCATCGAGACTATTGGCGTGGCGGCGATACCGTGAACGACGACTGAGATGAGCACGACCAGCCCGACTACTGCCCACAGCAAGTCGGCATCCGGGAACACGCCCTCGTTTAGCCCGTGCGAGAGGTAATAAAAGGAACCGAGGCCACGAATACCGAAGAAGGCGACCGTCGCCCGCTCAGCCCAATCGCGTTCGAAACCGAGCAGGCCGACGAGGCCGGCCGCCGGCCTGACGACGAAGACGATTGCGACGGCTGCGAGGATCGCGTCGAGTGTCAGTGGTGCGAGCAGGCCGCCGGCGAGCGCGCCGCCGAACAACACCATAACGAGCGCCATCACGATCTGTTCGGTGAGTTCGGTGATGCGGTGGAGCGGCTCGTTGTACTCGTGGGTGCGTTCGTAGTTCCGGATCATCGTTGCGGCGACGAACACCGCGATGAAACCGTATCCGCCCGCGAGTTCCGTGAGCCCGTAGACGAGGAGCGTGCCGGCGAGCGCCTCTACCCCCTGCACCGACCGTGCGACCTCCGTCTGGGGCACGGTGATGAAGATGATACGGGCCAACAGCCAGCCGAGCGCGACGCCGGCGAGCGTGCCGACGGCAATTCGGTAGACAACGTCAACGAGCAGCCACTCGCCCACCCAGTTACCCGGAGCGAGACCCACCAGCGCGAGCGCAACCGCCAGATTGGTGAACGGGAAGGCAAGCCCGTCGTTCAGCCCGGCCTCCGAGGAGAGCGCAAAGCGAACCTCCTTTTCGCGGTTTCCGTCCAGTTCGGTTTCGTCGGCCATCCCTTCGCCCGGGTCCCCGACCTGTACCTCCGAGGCCAGCACTGGATCGGTCGGCGCGATGACTGCCCCCAGCAACACCGCCGTTGGAACGACCAATCCAACGGTCCACCAGCCCAAAACGGCAGCGCCGGCAATCGAGAGCGGCATCGTGACCGCGAGCAACCGCCACGTCACGGACCACTCGGCGAGACCGGGCGGGCGGTCGATTTTCAGGCCGACAGCCATCAGCGCGACGATGACGCCGAGTTCGGCGAGCCGTTCGGCGGTTTCGCCCTGTTGGAGTGGGTCGGGGACGAACGGCACGAACGGGAGCGAGAAGACGACCACGCCGAACCCGACGAAGAAGATTGGTAGTGAGACCGGCCGGTTCCCGATGAGCCGCGGAAGTACCCCGACGCCGAGCAGCACAACTCCAACAGCGACCAGTCCGGCAGTATACAACTCGACAACCATGTCGCTCCTCGTATGCGGACCACCGTCAAAAGGGCAAGCCCGGAATATACAGGAGAAACGCACATAGCTATCGAATTCACAGCGTCGACATGACACGCTCGCGACCACCGGACCGCTCTCGCCGGTTGTCCCAGCGGGTGATGCTTCGGTGGGGGGCTGTCCTCGGGCTGTCGGCCCTCGCTGGCTGTACCAAAGAAATCGGTCAGGAGTTTCCGCCGAACGAGAAGATTCCGCTCTCCGGACAGCTCCCCGACCTGCCGGTCGAGGAGCGGACCGCGGTGCTCGAAGCGGGAATCACCGCCCTCGCGGACGCGGATATCGCCACCGAAGAGGAGTTCGTGACGGCACTCGAAGCGGAGGGCATCGCGGTCGAATCGCTCGAAACGATCCACGACGTGCTGACACTCGAATACAGCACCCGGCAGTCCCCAAACGAGGGAGTTCTCCACGAACTCGGACTGATTGCCGGTGCGTACGCCGCACTCGTCGAGACCAGATATCACACCACGGTGCTCGAAGTCACCATCGCCAACGAGCGGTCCTCGACGTACGGCGTCGCCGAGATTGCGGCGGAGGACGCGGAACGATACAACGCCAGTGAGTATTCGGCAATGGAGTACGGCGAACTCGTGGCGAGTTCAATTATGTCCAAGCGGGACCCGCCAGCGGTTGAGACCGTTCCAAGCATCTGAATCGCCCGACTGTCCTCGCCGAGAACTATACTGTCGGTCAGAAATCCGTTCACGATATTGTATATGAGTTGGCTGCTGTCACTGGATCCGGTGACAATATATGTGCAAAGACTTCTGACTGATAGTATATCAGACGCTGTTTTTGCCGGTCATCGATGCGACTCTTCGTCTTCGTCGGTTCAAGAGTACTACGCTGAATTCTCCCAGGGTTAGGAGTCACTGCCGTCCTCTCGGGTCCCAGTCGCGTCAGTCGTGGAGGATATCCTCAACATCCAATCGCCATCTTGGGGGTTCGACGGCGGCAAAGCCAGCGACAGCCGCGAAGACCTCGCCACGGGCAAGCGTCACCACGTTCGCTACGCCAAGGGTGTCATACAATCCTCCCTTCCCACCGTTGGTGTAGTTCGTGTCGAGATGCTGTCGAAGAAATCGAAGTTCGAAGGCTGCAACGAGTATTATTGGCATGAACCACTGTGCGGCCACCGGTAGCTCCGTGGTCACGGCGATCCAACCCTCCCCCACCGAGTGTGAGAGTGAAGACGATGGGGTCGGTGGTCCACTCGTCCCGAAGGCTGGCGAAAGCAGATAAGGCAGACTCACACCGTCAACGCCCAACTCAGCGATCATGACTAGGTAATGGAACCAATTTTTCATATGAAACCCCAGTTGACGAGATACTGAACAACACCATACGTGACGAGAAACGCGCTGACCAACGACATAATCCAAGCAACGATCGTGAAATACAGTTTCTGTGGACTCACATCGCCAACGCCCTCTTCCACCAGCCCACTTCCAATGATCGCACTTATGATGATTTCATTGAACGATACGGGGATCCCATACTGGATACCGATCTGAGCTACGATGAATGCTGGAAGCAAAGCAGCAACCGATCGAGAGTGAGACAGTGTCGCGTATTCCTTGGCGACAGCTTCGATCAACCGTGGGGCACCGGTCCATGCGCCAACCACTACTCCCCCTGATGCAGCGACTAGTACAATTCCCGATGAGAGTTCCAGTGAATCCATCAAGGGGAACAGTGGTCCGACTGCGAGTCCGATCTGATTACCAGCACCGGAGAACGCGACGAATGATCCGAGCCAGATTAGCAACTGCTGGTTCGTCTGACGCTCGCCGTGGTGTAGTACCGATCGATACCCGAGAAACGCACCGCTAACCGTCAATAGAAGTGGTATCCCAATCCAGACAACGCTTGACAGCCCAGGAAGTTCCCCAGCGACCATCCCCGTGATGGACTGGCTCTCTTCGGGAGGAGCGAAAAATGAAAATTCCAACAGGGCGAGTAGCAGGAAGAGTATGGCGACGATGACCGAGGTGTTATATCGTGCCGGCAAATCATCCCGAGTGAGGAGTTTAGTGATCCCATACGAAGACAGGCCAATGAGTACTGGAGCGACCACCCACAGAGCCGCAAATTGGCCGTACGTCTCCCATGCGGGTGCACCGCCGAGGGCGAGTCCGGCACCAACCATTGCACCCGTGACGGTGAAGGCCGCTGGAATCGGGTACCGGCCGAACGCACCGATCGCCATTAACATCGCCGAAAATAGAACGGCAACGCTGGCGGCCAGTGGCGCCAGCGGTTCCCCATGGACCAATCCTTGACCGACAGTTCCAGTCACGCTTGCTCCCTGTAGAACGGCACCAAAGAAACCGACAATCCCGAGTAGATAGGCGGCACGCCGTGCTGGGATAGCTTTTGCACCGACCGCGGGTGCGAATGCGCCGCCACCGATCGCTACGGCACCAATCGACCATGCCATAAACATCCCTGCAATGAGTGTGGTCAGGACGGTCGTGACGAACACCGGGTCAACCATATTTTCTCTTTGATAGTAGAGCCGGGGTGACTACATGGCTATTCTTTTCACCTTCAACCAATAGGAATATACTGTAATCACAGTAACTAATCGGTGTCTTAGAGCCATTGGAGAATCTGTTTAACGAGATCTTGCCCCGTCGTCAGTGCAAGAATGAACGTCACCACTACGACGATTACGAGGGTGATTCGGAGCCATTGCGGATGATCGAAATATCGCTGATTGGCGAAGTAGAGCGCCACCGCCGTGATTGGCAGACCGACGACGCCATTGACTGCTGGCATAAGAATACCCAGTTGGACCGGCCTCGCACCTGTAAACTCTAGTAGAAGGACAGCAAAAACGACAGACATACCGATGAGGATCTCGACAACGCGGCGGAATACCCGATCACCGAATACCGTCTCTCGCCCCCATGACTGTGGAACCATGAAGCCCGCGGCGAACAGCGTCCCCGTCGCGGACGACAGCGACGCCAAGAAGACAGCCACCACGAAGATGGTGGGCGCCCAGCCACCAAGCTCCGACCGTAATGGCTCCGCAGGACTCACAAGAGTGGGGGTGTGGGGATCAAGTACCAGTGCGGAAGCCACCAAAACGGCTGTGCTAAGCAGGATAACAACGCAGAGACCGACAAAATGATCGACCCGGTATGGACGCATCTTCGACCAGCCCTTTGATTGTTGGATGCTTGATTGGATGAAGAAATTCGGATAGTAAATCGTGGTCCCAAGCAATGCGATAACCATCGACAGGTAGGTCACATTGGTCTCCAATGATGGGACAAACCCGGCCCCTACCTGCTGTACAGGTGGCTTTAATCCCGTGGCAATCACGATGTATATCCCGAAGACTGTGAGGATGAATGCCGCGATAACTGCTTCGATGCGCGAGTATAGTCGAAGTTCAAGCAGTGCAACACCGATACCAGCGACGAGAACGATGCCGATGTACACGTTCTTCAGCGGGGTCAGCCAGACCAGCGCTGCGCCGCCCATGGCGTAGTTCGAGATCGCCCAAAAGTGCATGATGAAGGCTATGAACGACGCCAATAGCTTCGCCGACGATTCGCCGATAGTGTCCCGAATGTACTCCATCAGCGGCTGGTTGATGGTCGCAAGTCGACCGGACATCTCGTGCATACCGAGACCGAGCAGCAGGGTAAGCGGCATCGTCCATAACAACTCGTACCCAACTTTCGCTCCAGTATTACCTAGGATATATATTGATCCAGCCCCAAACACGTTAGCAGTAAACAAAAGCCCGAGTCCATATGACTTGAGGAATTGTTTGGTTCGTTGCATCAACGGTGAAGATAGCGAGTGCGCAACATCCATAACCGTAGTCTCACTGAGTACTAATTATACTCCTATTCGTAAAATATCGTTGCTTGCGATATAGATCCACGTTTAGCACAACCTAACGCCGCCATTTTAGTCGAAACAGAGAAAATATTTTCTAATTTATTAACGGTTGGCATAATTTATATACCAAACAAATATATTATGTGTATGGAAAGGTAGCTAATTGTAGCTTCGGTATAGTTTCGCTAGATAGTGACGCTCTGACTGGGTTATCTCGGTAGAAAGCGAAGAGAGGAAGTATTGACTTTGGAAATCCGTCTCTTCTCGTAATTCGGTCGCCAAAGTAACTACTTGGTCGTATCACAGAATCTCTAGGAGCAGCTCAATACCGATGTAAGAAGTCATAGTTGATATCTCGAAGGCTGGACCTCTCGCATGTTCAACCACGAGTGTCTCTCCACTTTCGGTGGTGGGGCAATCAATCTCTCTTTCGGCAGTCAAATTATCGAACCGGGTTCGGACGGTGGCTATCGGGGGCTGCTCGGGCAGCGATCGAGACAATGCTCGCTACGCTCCGCTTCCCGTTGTTCCTGCTGGTGGGTCGTATCCCGCCTAATAGGAGGCTTCCGCTCTCTTGCTCGTCACGCATCTTGCATACGCCTGCCAAACGGCTTTTATTCAGCCTGTTGGACCATCTACTGCCGGGGAACCAGGGGCAATACCCATACCATTGATCCGTTCCCAGGCCCATAGCCCTCTCCCGGTCGGATAGCCACTCCTGTTTCGTGTCCATTCGCTCGCCATCGATCACCTCCGAAGCACTGGGGCCACGGTTCCCCTGACGATCGATGGCAGACGTCGGGGCATGGTCCCTCTCGTGTGCTCCAGATATATAGTATCCTTTCTAGTCCAAATATTTATCTATGCGAGAATGAAATTTGTATGAAGGCGGGCCGGGCGGTGACTATCGGCAATCACTCTCTCCCGTTCCATTCCCAATAGTCAACGGACCTCCCGCCCTCGTGGAGCTTCATTTCCATCCATGCCGATTGTGCGAGCTCTCGTTGGGTAGACATGCACTCGGACGATATAGTCCCGTACCAATAGCTGATAGTTGATCTATAGTTTTAATATATTGAAATCATATGGGATTAATGAGTGTCGAATCACAGAGAGCTGGAGGCCCTTACAGAACTGAAAGCCGTACGGGACACAGTCGGCCTGGACGCGGAGATCACCTCCGTTGACTCACGCACGACTGAGATTAAAACCCTGATCAACGGAACAAGCAGTCTGCATCAGCATGACTATGTCGTCGGAGAAGTGGCCGACTACAAGGTCTCTGGAAGAGGAGATGTGCACTTCAAGCTCGTCCATCGGAAGGAGGGGCAGGATAACGAGAAGGATGACTAGCTCCACTGCATCATCTACAAAGACAGGTGAGCGGACATCACTACTAGCATCAGAGAAAGACAACGAGTTGCCGTCGCTGGCGGTGTTTCGTTTCACGCACCCGAAGTCGCTGCTCGATCATAGTCGAGGAAGTCCGCTCTGTCGGAGAGGAGGACTCACAGCGGTTCAGGGCTACCCTTACGGATCGCCGCGTACAGATCGCTCTTGCTGTGGGGCTCATGCTCGCGGCGCTCGCTGTCGTGCTTCTGGTGCTGTAAGGAGCATCA
This sequence comes from Halobacteriales archaeon YIM A00010, assembly GCA_025041175.1. Lineage (GTDB taxonomy): Archaea > Halobacteriota > Halobacteria > Halobacteriales > Haloarculaceae > Halocatena. The sequence goes on along the minus strand of JAKCFJ010000004.1, from coordinate 488,788 downwards.
GAGAACGCCAAGAACAGACGCGAGCGAGAGCAAGACCGCGAAAACGCCGAGCGCAAACAACCTGTTGTTGGCAATGCGGTTGTCATACGAGAGGGGTGACAGACGCAGTTTCCAGCGCGAGAAGGGCAAGAGGCTGGAGTCCTCCTGTCGTGATCACATTCCGAGGAATGGTCCACGATCGCGCCGACCCCGATCGACACCCCCACCCCTGCTCGATGCCACAGCCGTCCGTGAACACCCGCGGCGTGGTGTAGTCACGACCAGTACTGACTGCCCCTCTATTCCCGGCAGCAGTGGGTGACAGGAGACTGGTCGATGCAGCGACGGGCTCTCAGTAGGCCACGAACAGCTCGTCTATCACCATGAAAGTCGATAGGACAGCATAGAAATGGCTGACAACAGGTAGGTTCCGGTACTTACTTTTTTATATCATCCTACTCATCATCATCCATGGGGGCCCATGTCCCGGCCGATCCTGACGCCCTACACGCATGCATGTACTGTGGCATACCAGTTGTCGGCCAAAGCATGCAACAACACGTCGCCCAAACTGACGATGCCGAGCACGGCCCAGTACAAACGATCCCAGACGATTTTCATATCGACGACTGCCCACGCCTCGATCCCAATATCTGAGAGTGTATTCATCCCCAGTTAGCGGCTCACTCCCGCTAGAACACGGCCACCGAAGATATAGGGCAACGACCATCGGCCGTTCCCTTCCCCTCCACCGCCGGGCCGAATGGCTGCCACTGTTCCGGCGATCACTGTCGGCTCGCTAGATGACGAGCCTTGACCACTGCCTAGCCACCCGCCAGATGACAACGGAAAAACGCTAAACGAATCAAACTGCGCTGTTTCATCAGGTCAATACAGCGCGGGAGAACGTGGCATACAGCAGTTGGCTGGCCTGATTCTCCACAGATAGCGCAGGGAGATAGGAGACGAGTGCGGTCGTCGAATCGATGTGGACGGAGATCAGTGATATTCATTGGAATCTATCCATCGCTCACTCCATTCGCATGAAGCGTCGGTTCCGCGACGCATCCGTATCCTCGGAGAGATACATGACGATTGTGTTGGCAGGCGCTTGTTGGGCCAGTTGTTGAGGGAGATCATCAAGACTCGATTGCCAGCCCCGCGCTCCCTTACGCGGGCTCAGCGCCACGACGAGATCACTTTCGTTGAATCGGTTGTCGCCGCCTGACCAGAATTGGGTCCATCCACCAATCGATTCGATCTCAAACGGTGTCTCTGGCTCAACTGGCTCGACCAATTGCTCATAACGATCCTGATCACCAGCAATGAGCAGATATTGCAGTGGGATCCCTAATTGGTTCGCCATCTGTTTCACCATATGTGCGCCAGCATAAAAACCAGGATGCGCAGCGATACGACTCGGGAGCACGACAACGAGCCGTTCGGCTGTGTTGACCGGCTGCGTAAGGGTCGCTACGACCACGAGTTCGGTCGTCCGGTCGAGCAACTGCTCGATCGTGTTACCGAACAGCCGCTGGCCGAATCGGCGTTGGTCATTCCGCCCCATGATGACAGTCGTAATTCGGTTTTCCTCAATGGCCCCGACAATGCCACTGACGACGCTCTCCTCAATCCGCGTCTGGGTATCGATTGGCACTTCAGCGCTCGCCGCCTGTTCTTCGGTCGCTTCGAGCGTCTCCTCGGCCTCGGCCACCTCGGCTTCTGTCTTGTCTGATTGTTGATCATCTGGACTCCCGCTATCCGCTTCCGGTTGTCCTGTACTGGTGTATCGCTCGTCGATATCGAGTTGCTGGCCTTCACGCTCGACGACGGTCAGCGCACGAATCGGTTCGTCCGAGCTCGATCCGCGTAATAGCATCGCAAGATCGAGAAGTGTGTCCGTGTTATCCGTGTACTCGGTGAGCGGGATAAGGATACGTTCCGGGGCCTCGCTCGGTTCGTACTCGGCTTGCTCTTCCATTTCGACGATCGCTCGCCCGTATCGCGCTGAGAGATATGGACTCACCATGCCTGTGACGAGGATCATCAATACTACGCCGTTGACGATGGCCTGGTCGAATACTCCGATAGTGACTCCGATAGTGGCGACCGCGAGAGCAGCAGCGGCTTGTCCCGTCGACAGTCCGTACATCGTGAGCCACTCGGCGCGCTCATATCCATAGATGCGGCCGGTCCCCCAGGCTGCGACCAATTTCATGCCGAACATCACGATCAGAATCGTTCCAGCGACCAACCATGGCTGGATGCCCCGTAAGAAGAGGCTCGGTTGGACGATCATACCGGTCGAGAGGAAGAAAAACGGGATAAACAGCGCATCACCCATGAAGTCGATTCGATTCTGAAGGGTGCCCGTGGAGGGAATAAGCCGGTTCATCGTGAGGCCAGCGAGAAACGCACCGATGATAGGCTCTGCCCCGACGACCTGTGCGAGATAGGCCGTCCCGAAGAGCACTGCCATCGCAAACAAGAACTCGAAGTAGCTCTCCTCGTCAATATTGCGGAAGAACCACCGACCGATTCGCGGCACTGCTACCCAAACCCCTCCAAAGAACACGAGCAGCTTGAGCACAAACTGTCCCCAAAACAAGAACCCGACGGTACTCTGTGAGTGGAGGGTTTCAATAACGACGAGGATGAGCAGCGCAACCGTATCGGTGAGGATTGTGCCGCTGATCGCTGTGGTGAGCGCCTCGTTTTTGACGATATTCAACCGATTCACCACTGGATAGCCGAGGATCGTATGAGAGGAAAACAGCGAGGCAAAGAGGATCGCTGCGGTGAGGGAGAACCCAAGAACGAGGACGCCACTGATCGCACCGAGGAGCATCGGTAACGAGAACGTTATTAGCGCAAATACGCCGCTTCGCGTCGGATTGTCTAAAAAATCGTTGAGATCGATCTCGAGACCTGAGATGAACATAAGGTAGAGCAACCCCACCTCGCCGAGCAGGATGATCGCCTCACTTCGCTCGAGGAGGTTAAGAACATGAGGACCGATGATGACACCGATCAACAGTACAGACGTGATCCCCGGGAGATCAAACTGCTTGAAGAGGAGCGGAAAGACGAGGAAAACGAGCATTGCCAGCGCGAACACTGTCACCGGATCTTCGAATGGCAAACCAGGCGCAAGGACCCCCGAAAATACCATCAGGACGACGATACACCCGCATCTGGTAAGACGATTACGTTTGCTCGCCAAGAATGGGGAGCGACGGGTTGTCATTTCCCATTTGTGGGGTTGCGCTCTCTATCGTGGATGATCGAGCTCGTCACGCTACTGGGAGTAGCGGACGCAACTGCTGCCCTCGAAGGTGTCGCACGCTACGAGGGGTCAATCGTCATCAGTACGCTCTGTTAGTTCCCACTCACGTGATGGTTTCTCCCACACACGTGATGGTTTGGATGTGCGTCCGGCAAGAGAGTCGATATCGCTTCCTTCTTGCAGAATAAACGGCCCTGCAGCGAGAGTCCGGAGAGTAATCGTCGTCGCTCGCATAATGTACGCTGTCAAGATAATATATGGGGCGAGAGCTATTGTATAGGCGAATGAGACGAAGAGCAGGAGAGGAGACACTCTGAACAGTGAAATATCGGGTAACAGATTGGCATCGAGAGCCAACATCACGTACGACGTGAACACGATAACGGGTAATGAGACGATCAGTAACCGGCCCGAAAGCCGCGCCAGCTCCTGCTTATAATACAGCGATTTGAAGTACTCACGGCCGGAGCCAACGTATGTAAGAATATCTATGATAGTGGTTATCACCTCCTCTTCCTCGTCACGAAGTTCGGTCTCGTATTTGCGCTGGAGGCCTCGGACTGTGTGGAGTTGGCCTGAGTAATTGTAGTTCAGCCCGGCTAGGAGCACTTGGATCGATCCGAACTGGGCAGTAGTGAGCGTGTGGCGTGCTTGTTCGATGTCTTCAGCTACTTGATCGGCGAATGCTTCCACCTCCTCCTGGAACTCATCGTTTGTGTTGTCTGTCGCGAGCTGGGCCAGCAATTGGACATGGCGAGAAATCGCATATAGTACCGCATTTAAGAAATCCGCTGGCCGTGCTGGTGTAATATCGGCTTCGATAAAACTCTCAATATGCTCATGGTACTCGAGTGAGGCAGCAATACGATCCTGTTGATTCTCAAGATCAGTTATCTCTTGTGAAAGAACCACTGAATTGATCGAAACAACGATGGAGACGAGGAGAATGGCACCGCTGAGAAGGTTACTGAATAACGTTTTTACGGCGTTTGTTTCATTGAGTAAATCACTCATCCCGACGGGCCTCACTACTGCCAAGCCGAGAAGAGCGATGAATACGATGAACATAAGTGCGAACATAACGCCCGCCCGTGGGCCTGTAAGCAGGATCCATCGCACCACGGAATGCTCTCCGGGACGTGTGAGGGCCGAACGTAACTCGTCAGTACTGCCATTCATTGCACTTATTTCAATATCATAATGTGTTCAGAAGCGTACCGACTCATGAGTGAATGGTTCACTGATTCCTACTAGTCGCTTTAATCGCCAGCGAAAAAAGAATGACGAATCTGTCGGGAACGCAGCGTCACAAACCGGGCATGATGGTGTGTCCCATTCTGGCTGTCGTACGGTAACCCTCATAGATTGCTTACGTGTCCATCCGTAGTCCACCGATGTGAGCTGGGCAGCGGCCGCCGATTTGCGTGCCGACCACGATAAGTGTCTGATCGAGCACCTCGACGTTGCCGCCTCTCGCACGTTCGTGCTCTCCCGGGAGACCGTCCTCGATCTCGGGTGCATGACGGAGTGCTCGCTGGGGCGTGGGTGGTTATGGTCGCAGGGGTTCACAGGGCCCGTGAGTAATCCTGATCCCGCGGCTGTCATCGCGATGGGCTGTCGTACGCTCGTGGTGGCGACCGACATAACCTGCCGCTAATTGTTCAGCCGCTGTACATCTCGTGTCCGGGAGTAGCAGGTTGACGGTCTCGATGGAAGCGTCAATCAGCCGCCCGTGGTCGAGGCAATCATGGGCCGTCAGCATGCCCCCGCCATCTATGAGTCAGTCGGCAGCAGTCTTCGCTGGCAGCAACACAACGGCTGCAGGGGGAGCCGACGGATCCGCGTGGTCACGGACCGTCTCACGATCTCGACGGTGTTGTGCGTCGTAGTATCACATGACGGCCTGGTGCGGTCGGTACTACTGTCTCTCCCTCCATAGAGCGCTCTGGTGATTCATACTCCTCCGCTACTGAACTGACGAGCGTGACTCGGACGACACGCTCACCCCACCGCTCGCTCCAGATGGCCCCAGACGTGTATTCGCATATCACGGCCGAAAAACGCGCTGAGAGCGTTACAGACATCCTCACTACTGTTGAATGACGTCCTCCCCGTCCTGCTCGCTTGGCCCTGTCCGTCGTCTCACGTCTATTGCCATCGGTCATCGTCGCGAATTGCGGTGCAACCCCTCTCAAGCCGTCGAGTGGTGGCGATCTGTAACCAGACACGACAGGTGAGGACCACGCCGAACGCGTGGCTCTGTCCACCCACGCCATGGATGTCTCTAGGGTGTCCTCTGCTCGAGAATGGGCTGTCTTAGTTCCGTTGGAGCGGGCGCGGTGGTTCTACGTCGGGGGGAATGCGAATGCTGTCGATATCGTGGCGGTTTCGACCGCGTGCTCGATCGCTACTGCGCTCCGGTCAGCAACCCGGTCTGCCCTAGCCATCCACTCGTATTCCAGGCAATAGCGCGAGATGTTGCTGTCTCCGTGCTATAGGCGTTTCCTCCGTATAGGGGATGTCAGGAAGGCCGAAACGACAGTGAGGGCGGCTCTCATCGAGCGTTGCGTTGCTCGTCCATCCGCCACGCTCCCTGCTCACATCCGGAGGAACGCCTATAGCTCCTTCCGGTAGGCCGTGGGCCGGTCCAGTTCAAGCAGTACCGTCACAGTGACCAGCCCCATGACTGGGCCGTTGCCGCGCTCGTCCACTCGCGCACAGTGGGTCGCTCCCCGGAGGGGACTCATTCCGAGCAGGCTGGCGGACAGTCCAGTGCCGTGTGGAGCGTCGGCTCATGCTCACTGGTGGCTGGTAGCCGTCTCCGCGAGGACGGGATACAGGGCGTCCCAGCACTCCGCGCACAATCGTCGGTTGACGATGCGGGTCGAAACGGTGTCAGCCTCGTCTTCAAGCGTGATGCGATGGCGCGGATACTGCTGGGCTACCTGTGTCCCGCAAAATGGACACGTCGCTGTCGGTGCAGACGAACGATCACGGTGTGGTCGGTGAGATGAGTCCACCATCGATACATCGGCTAGGTGTGCCCCACACTCATTAATTGCACGAGCACATGCACCCCGTTGAAGTATATGCGACCGAAACGTCCAGTACCGTGCTCCGCAGAGACCAGCGGCAGACCGCCCCACTCGGGCGGGGATCACTAAGCGACAGTACGCACGGGGGCAACCTATCCGAGATCAGTGTCGGCGAGCGCAGTCTGTGCATGGACAGTGTCTAGCCCCCGCTGGAGGCGGCGGGTATACGTCTGGCGGCTGATCTTCATCCTCTCGGCCAACTCGGTTACGATCGCCTCACGGGGCACAGCAAAATAGCCAGCACGGCGACAACGAGGGCCGCGTGTTGTTTGTCGGTGAGGCCATAGCCGTGGACGAGATCGTCGGAATTGTGCTCGACCCGCTGGATGTCGAGCGGGATGCCGGTGTCGTGACAGCAGTGTGGAAGGCGACGAGTGGCTCGCGGTCGGGGGCGCGCAGCTGAAACGCCCACTCGGTATCGGTCCCCATCGCCTCCTCGACGATGAGATCGTGCTCAGCCAGCGCGCGCAGAAACCCATCCATGTCTGTGGTCCACATGATACGATAGAGCCGGTGCTCGACAGTCCCGCCGAGATGGGTCAGGTCTGCAATACGGACGTCGTCGCGCACGGCGGTCTCGACCACGTCGAAATCGTGGGTGGGCCGCCCAGAAGGACGGGAGCAGGTCGCCATCGATCGGGACGAATTGCGTGAGTTCGATCCGTGTGTTGTAACCCGACAGCACTTTCTCGAGGGCGAAGGCAGCCGCGTCGATGGCGATCGTTGCAAGAACGGTCATTATGGCCTGTCCAACGGTTACTCAGTGATCGAGGAGCCAGCCAGTGTCGGTGCCTTCCCGCCAAGCACGGTGGCGATGAGGGTCTCGTGGCCCCGGCGCAAGCGTTCGGAGAGGGCTTGATGGGAGATGCCAACCTCGTCGGCGACCTCTTCGAGGGCGACTTCCCGTGGTACTGTGAAGTAGCCCATCTGGCAGGCCACTGTGAGCGCCTCATACTGGTCGGGCGTCAGGCCATACTGCGTCGTCTGCTCGGGAGCAACCGTCCGGATGGCGTCGATCTCGAGCGAGAGATTGAATTGCGTACAGCCGTTGTCGACCTCCCGCAGTGCCTCTCGGCCGGGATAGAGGAGCTCAACCTGCCAGTGGCGCTCGCTCGCCTGGGCGTCGAGGAGAATCCCCTCTGAGGTGAGCAAGAGGTGACACAGCCAGCGAAGGTCACGGTCCCAGTCCATGCGATAGAGATGGCGCTCGTCGGCGTGGACGAGCGCCTCAGCGGCTGTGACAGTTGGATCGGAGTCGAGCGCGGCCGCTAGCGCCTCGGTATCAGCCGTCTGGAACCACACCAATGGGAGGGGATCGGTCACTCCAGCAGTGGCGACTGACGCACCTGCGACCGTCAGATCTGGAATGGTAGTGAGCGTCTCCTCAAGGGCGAATTCCTCGGGTGGCAGGCGGGCTGTGACCCGTGTGGCCGTCGGCTGGGAGGAGGCAGTGCCGTCGTGGGACGTTCGGGCTGCTTGGTCACCGGTCGCTGCATCGACCTCAGTCGGTCTGTCGTAGGCGGACTCACTGACCATATAGCAACTGGCGTCCGATGTAGGGAAAGGATAGTGGCTATATTATGAATACCCTTTCGCATACTGGTTAATTATATAGGTTCTGTTCAGTTGCTCTCATCGAAAAGCGTCGCCAGGAGATTCCGCTGGCTCGCACGCAGATGCTCGACGAACGTTGGTTGGGACACATCCAATATGTCGGCGATCTCTTGGCCAGTGTGCTCGCGGGGGGACTCGAAAAAGCCACTCATGTAGGCTGTGCGCAGGACGTCTTGTTGGCGGGGTGTCAGCTCCTCTTCAAAGGCCGTCTGGTCTGCCTGCTCGCGGGCGAGCGATCGGTTTCGTGTACGGCGAGTCAGCAGCTCCGTACTCGGGAATTGGGCCTGTATCGCGTCGATGAACGTTCGAACATCGGCCGTCTGTGCGAGATCGACGACAGCACTGACAGTGCTCTCTTCGATCGTGAGTGACCGAATCACGGCCTTCTGCTCAATAAACGATGTTGCCAGCGTCGCGCCGCTCACCTGGGCTTTGCACAGGCAGGTGTCATCGGTCTCGGTCAGACAGATCAAGTCCTCGATCGCACCCGCGTCGGTCCCAAGCCGGTGCAGATCGTCGGCTGAGATGCCGTGAGACGTAAAGAAGACCGTAGGGGAGCCGTCTGAGCGGGGGACGAGATGCTCGACCTCGATCGTACAGGCTGTCTGCTGGGCGAGTCGCCCCAAGACAGTGTCCGGCTCGCAGAGTTGCAGGCCGAGTTCGATGACACTGTCGGTCTGGAGCGTTCGTTTGGTCTCGACAGCAGTGATCGCGCGGCCAATCGTCTCCCCGAGCTCGGCGAGGACGACAGTCTCTCGGTCGTCAGGCTGTGGTGTATCGGCGTAGACCGTCAAGACTCCAGACAGCGCGCCGTTATAGCACAGCGGGACGCTGATGCACGCGCGCACGCCGAGGTCCAATGCTTGCTCGCGCCAGGGCGCCATGCTGACATCAGTCACAATATCCTCAACAACCTGTACCTCTCGCGTTCGTAGTGCCGCGGCAACCGGATGCTGCCCAGTTGAGGACTCATCGGTCGTAATCAGTAGGCTGTCCAGATAATCAGGTGTGACACCGGCCCATGCGCGCGGCTCGACCGTGTCGGAGGTCGGATCGGCCGTCCCGACCCACGCGCATTCGTAGAGATCGGACGCAGTGAGATGCTCACACACGAGCTGATCGATATCCTCGCGGGTCTCGGCTTGCACGAGGCCCTGATCGATCGCTCGAATAATGTCATTGACCTGGTTGAGGTGTATCAACTCGGTGTTCTGGGCTTCGAGTTGCTGGTCGTAATCGGCGCGGTCAAGCGCCGTTTCGACGGTCGCGGCCACCATCTCCGCGAGGTCAGTGGTTGCGTCATCGAACGTATTCGGCTGGGTGGCCCCGGTATAGATGACCCCGTGTCTGCCGAGCGAGACGATAACTCCACTGCGAATCGGCGACTCCGCGGGAGCGATGTCGACGGGGGGCGGCAGGTCGCTGCTCACGTCACTATCGCCGCTGATGAACACCTGCCACGCCCGCTCGTCGAAGCCATCGGGATACCGACTATTGTCGTGGTCTGCCAGGGTAGTATTCTCGGCATGCAAGCGTAATTCTCCGCTGTCACTGTCATAGCCCCACATTCCGGCATACTCGGCGTCCAGCACCCTCTGCATGAAGGTGGCAGTCTTATTGACAATTTCTTGCCTGTCGGCAGCCATCAGCGTCTGAGTTATATTATTGAGCCGTTCGAGGGCATTGGCGGTTTTTTTCCTATCTGTAATATCTTCAAATGTAACTACTATCTTGGTTGGCTCATCGGATTCATCGGTGTCCAGCGGCGCTGCGTTGATCGAGAGCCAGACGGAGTATCCGTCGGGGTGTTCGAGACTGCCTTCGACGCCGAAGACTGCGTCACCAGTCGTCCGTACCCGCTCGACCACCGATCCCGATTCTAGCAACGGATTTCCGGTCGGGGCACTACGCCTCCCCTCTCCAGTATCAAAGAAGTGGTCGGTGAATTTTTCGCCCCATCTACCGAGGAGTTCCTCTGCCCGGTCGTTAGCACGCGTGATCTCATCTGCAGTATCCACCACGAGAATGCCTGTCGGACTCGTTTCGAGGATCTGCTCGGTGAGGTCACGTTCTTGGCGCAGTTGTTGTTCGTACGCTTGCTGCTCGGTCATATCGCGAGTGACCTTCGTGAATCCCTGGAGCGTGCCGTCGTCGTCCCGGACCGCTGTGATAACAACGTTCGCCCAGAACCGCGAGCCGTCCTTACGGAGCCGCCAGCCTCTGTCCTCGAGACGGCCCTCAGCCGCCGCGGTTTCGAGGTTTGTTTCGACTACTCCGTTATCGATATCAGTGTCTGTGTAGAAGGTGGACAGATGTTCTCCGAGAATCTCTGTCTCGGTATATCCCTTGATCTGCTCGGCTCCGTCGTTCCAACTGACGATGGTGCCCTGGGGATCGAGCATGAAGATGGCGTAGTCCTCAACCGCACTCACAAACCTGTTGAACTCCTTCTGGTTGGGCTGCTGGCCAGCCGATCCGCTCCCGTCTCCCGGCTGCCACCAGACCTGGCTCTGTCCGTCGATCTGCTTGGTCTGTAACTCACCGCATTCGGTGAGTGTTTCCAGGTTGTGCTGGGCAGTTTGGTTAGTACACTCCAGTTTCTCTGCGACTTCACCGACAGTAAGTGGCGGAGACAGCTCATCTAACGACGAGAAAACGCTCCGAACATCCTCTTGAGTAACACCCGGAGACGAACCAGAGGTTTCCATGAGTCAGGTATCAGCGGAGACCACTAAACGATTGGGAGCATGTCATAGAAAGTCTCACAGAGGAGGCTGCAGGGGGAGGACACTGTGTTCAGCAGTACCAACGCCCTGCAAGACGTAGCTTCGGCAAACAACTTGCTGATCGATCTCCATCGGACGACAGCCCTCAGTCCCGGGAGAGGAGACAAGCATGGGAGGATCATCGCCCTCGCACGTTGAGACGCTCACACCGCCGAGACGACGACGGGAGTACGGACGAGCGCTTCCTCGAAGCCGATGTTGGCTCCACGATCTCGTCGACGGCATGATCGGAGCAGCGTGCAGCATCGACCAGCCAGCCATCGGGGAGAACGACAAGTTGGAAGGGTCAACGACGCGGATTGCCTCAATCAGCACTGATTTGTCGCTTTCGATAACCTTCGGGCGAGCGTGGTAGTCGCAGGCGGCACCTTCACCGAGGGGTCGCAGCACAGAGCTCCTCAGTCAGCTCTTGTCGGATTGGATCGATCATGATCCTGATGATTGTTGGAGGCTAAGTAAATCTGGGTGGCCATTCGTCTTTATCTAATACTCTCAGTAATACTCTGTTGAGCCGGTTACTGCCGAAAACGGCATGTTGAGACGGCAACGCACGTGGATCAGGAGCAGACAGCAATTGACGGCCACTCCGATTCAACTCCGCTGGTGCTGATGCTCCGTCAGACCAAGGGATACAACTGTAGAGCATATTTTTATATATAAATATTACTATTGGTATTAATTAAAGATGAATGGTCTGGGTGGATCCTTTGTGGACAGATGGCAATTGGATAGCCAGATAATCGCTCAAACTCGGCTGTTTTAGGCGTCGTTCCAGAGAGAAGCTCATAGGAAGATCTCGGTACCAGTGTCCCATCTGTGATCACTCCTTGCAAACACGGAGGGACTGGAATCGTACGCGGCGAGTGTCGAACGCCGGTTCGCAGACGAGGAGTGACCGACAGCACCAGTACCGTCCACTGCTGCTGTTTTCTGTGTTCCTTACCAACGAAATACTAGTATACTATTATCTTCATAATATTCTCTGTAGATAGTGAATAAGTTATTGACGGCATAAAAGAACTTGGGGATGGGTTATACAGGACCACAGCCGACACACGACAGCCTGACATCGGTTCAATTCGTAACGACACTTCGACGATTCCCCATCGTCGGTGAACGATGAGTACGGAGATCGGACAAGTCATCGATCAGATCATCAAGCCGCGTGGCTCGCCCGGTCTCATCGTTCTGGATCCTGCACTGTTTCTGTTCTCGTTGGCGATCCCCGCAGACGTCAGCTGGCAGATTCGTGGGATGCTCGGGCTGCTGGCCTGGATTTTCGTCTGGCTCGTGACCCAGTGTGTCCGGCTCGAAGTGACGTTTTCACTGCCGGTGCTCGTGGTCAGTGTGCTTCCGATCGCCCCGTGGTGGCGGGTGGTGTCGGTGTACTGGGATCCGCTCGTGTTGTTTATTCTGGGTGCCGTCGGTGTGGCGATGGGGTAGCAGTACTGGGGATTCACGAAGCGGATTGCCCTCAGGTCGCTACTTGTCGTGGGAACCGGCGCGAAGCGCCAATTCATGGTATAGTTCGGCTTATCAGCGGGGTTCTCGGCCGTGATCGCCGACACTGTCGTCGCCGCTATGCTTGTTCCGATCGCGGCGACGATCCTCGCCTTTCAGGGCTACGAGACGACCGATGAGATCAAGACGTCGGCCTATCCCACACTCGTCTTGCTAGCGATCGGGTGGGGCGCAGCGGCCGGAGGCTCGGCGACTCCGCTCGGGGGAGGGATGGACATTCTCACGATTGTAGTCGGCATGCACCTCATAGCCGCATTTCAGACAATAGAACTCGTCCTGCCCGTCCGTCCACGGTCGGTTGTCGGGGTGCGTAAACCCACAGTCCGTCCGTGAACACTGGCGCGATGTGTTCTTCGGATTTACCTGTCGAACCGCTATCCCGCGAGCAACCGCTTTGTACGAAACGAAGTCGGACACTTGGCGGAAGGCCCATACGTGGCCCCATGTCGCCCAATGGGAGACGGTCGCGGATCCCGTCTAACTTCTCGAACGCGATATGCGTACAGTCGTTCGCTTCCGCTTCGGCTACAATTGCGTTCGCCGCTTCGTGCAACATGATCGTGAACCGGCCCTCTTCTTTCCGGCCGACGCGCTGCATATCGATGTGTGCCCAGCACATGCCGGTCTGTTGCATGGACGCGCGGCGCTGCCCGTATTCGTTTTGCCAGTGGATGAGTTCGTCGCCTGAAATGAACATCCCATGGATGTGACCGCGAGGTTTGCCACGCCGAGATCGATACCGAGAACCGTCCCGTCCTCGGTCGTCGTATCGTTCGCGTGGCCCTTTGCGGCTTCGCGCTCCGCGTCGGTGGCGAAGCGGCGAAACCCGAGGTGGATGTAGTACGTCCCGTCGCGTTTGCTGAGGGTGCTTTCGGTGAGTTCCCAGTCGTCGCTGTCGATCTGAGCACCGAGACCTGGAACCGGGTCAGCGAGCGCACGGACGCAGACGAGTCGTTCGATACGGTCGTGAACCGGCTGTTGGACGAGGCAGCCGACTAGCGATTACTCGAGTTTCAGCCGAACCCTTGTGGGGTCGAAGCTCTCTGAGACAGTAGGCAATTAGGTCAGAGATAATCGCTTGGATCAGCACTCACCGCCAATCAGGTCGCTGTGATAGTGTACTCTACGCATCATACGTTTCGTTTAGCGCGCCGTCGCTGTGATCTGAGTAGAAACCACCTATCAGAGAGATATCTCGGAAGTGGCTCAAACTAGAGCAAATAGTATCATAAAAGAGATATATTTCTGAGAGTCACAGAAAATGTCTCTGAAGTGGAGGAATGCGTATCGATAGTTCGCAGGCATCCAGGCGATACCCAACAATGAGTGGTAAAAACATCACTAGAGGAAGAATGATATGCAGGGTGCTCACCACAGGACCGATGATAGCGTTGCCTCGTGGAGCACCGTGAGTAGCATGTCAGGAGGTCTCAATGACATCGCCGCCGCAGAACCGTGTCACGTTCGCTTTGGCCGTCTCGCTCGCCCGGTCCAGCACGGAACCGGACATACCGGGAACACCACAGACCAGCACGAATGCGTCGGTGCTGTCCAGCGTGAGCTTCGTGGCGGCGGAATTGCGATAGGGGTAGACAGCGATCAATGAGTTGCCATCGTCGATGACGAGCTCCCCGCCCGCGAGCGTCGTCGGATCGTCCATCCCAATGCCACGGAACGGCTCGCCGTCCTCGGCGAACCGGAGGCGAAGTTCTTCGCCCAGCAAATCGCGGTCGAACGCGGCCAGCGGGACCTTCGATGTCAGCGACGCGAGGTTGTACGCGTCGACGAACGTGTTGATCGTCGGTATCGGCTTGTCTTGGAGCGCCCGGCGGGCGAGCGCCTCTGCGGCGGGTCTGGTCTTCGTCGGGTCGATGTCCAGGTCCCAGAAGAACGCGCGATACGCTTCGAACAGCGGGTCTTTTGCGAGGTCGTTCCTGTCGTGGGCCGAGCGGAATTCTTCGAGGATGTCGTCCTTGAACGTCTCAAACTGCTCGGACTCGGCATCGATTCTCGTCCCCTCAACGACGAACGACCGCACATCCAAGTCCGGGAAGCGTTGGGAGACGGGGTCGGTGATGGTGAACGTCGGTTCCATATCTCACTGGTCTCATAAAGGCCAATTAACAGTTGCGCGTACTATCGGATGTGTGAGTCGGCCTCGTGAGTTATGGCAAATACCACCGATCACATCAGTATGCCCACGACAACGACAGACGATTTCGCCTACAAGACCACGGTGGCGACTCGGATTGAACTCCCGGACCGCGCCGAGCGAGACGTGATCTTAGAAGCGGCGGGATACAACATCTTCAACATTGATGCGCGCAACGTGTACGTCGATCTGTTGACTGACTCGGGTACCGGCGCAATGAGCGACGACCAGTGGGCTGCCTTGCTGCGTGGCGACGAGGCCTACGCTGGATCAGAGAGCTTCCACGAACTCCGGGCCGCCGTCGCGGACGTGATGGGCTTCGAGCAGATCGTCCCGGCCCACCAGGGACGGGGAGCCGAGAACGTGCTGTACGGCGCTCTCTTAGAGGAGGGTGACGTGGTGCTCAACAACACCCACTTCGATACGACGCGGGCCCACGTCGCCACCCAGGACGCCGATCCCGTTGACTGTCCGGCACCAGAGGCCTGGGAGATGGACTCGACAGTGCCATTCAAAGGAAACCTCAATATTGATCGCGCCCTCGAGGTAATCGCGGAGGTCGGTCCCGAGAACGTCCCGGCTATCGTCGTCACGATCACCAACAACTCGGCAGCGGGCCAGCCCGTTAGCGTCGAGAACGTCCGTCGCGCCCGCGAGCTGGCCAACGAAGTTGGTGCCGTACTGGTGATTGACGCCTGCCGGTTCGCCGAGAACGCCTACTTCGTCCAGCAATGCGAGGAAGGATATGCGGGAGCCACAGTCACAGAGATCGCCCGCGAACAACTCGCCTTTGCCGACGCTGTCGTGATGAGCGGGAAGAAAGACGGTCTCGTCAATGCCGGGGGATTCGTCGCAGTTGCCGACGATCCCGGTCTGGACGACCTCTTTGAGACCTGCAAACAGCGGGGAATCCTCTATGAAGGCTTTTTCACCTACGGCGGAATGGCTGGCCGGGACATGGCCGCGATGGCGGTGGGGCTCAGAGAAGCAGTTGAGCACTCCTACGTCGCTGGCCGGGTCGCTAGCGTGCGCGAACTTGCCGACGGTCTCGCCGAGGCAGGCATCCCTGTCTACCAACCGCCGGGCGGACACGCCGTCTACATCGATGCCGGTAAGTTCTTCCCGGAGATCCCATCCGCAGAATTCCCCGGCCAGGCGCTGGTCTGTGAACTCTACCGGGAGGGTGGCATTCGGGGCATCGAACTCGGCTCGCTCGTGTTTCCAGACGCCGATCGACCCGAACTAACACGCCTGGCGGTCCCCCGGCGGACCTACCACCGCGAGCACCGCCAGCACGTGATCGAGACCGTCGAAGCCGTCTACGAGCGCCGCGAGACAGTGTCGGGGTATCGGATCGCTGGCGAGCCGTCAATGCCGGAGTTGCGCCACTTCACTGCGGACCTCGAACCGATCGAGAAGTGACCCGATATATAGAAGTCCTGGTCCCCACTCGGCGGCTCGGAAGTGTCTGGCTTCCCGCCGTCTATCGATCGCTGGCTCCGGAGTCTACGACAAATGATGAAAATCCCTCTATGAATACCGTTGCTGATGCCTATGTGTTGCTACTATCGCTCAGCGAGTTCGATCGGCGGTACGCGTAGTGGTTGTGCGAACTGATACACCCGCTCACGGGCGGCATTAGCATCCATCGCCCAGTACAACCACGGCTCCCCTGCCATGGCTGGCTGATCGGCTTTCGGATGTGTGAGTCGGCCTCACTATTTATCTCTCTATCCCGTTGAGATAGAACCATGCCTGAGAAGACGACGGACGACTGGCAGCATACTTGGCACTATCTTCAGCAGGGACTCGGCAACAAATGGGCGTTGCACGTCCTCCAGGTCCTCGCGGCGGACTCTCACGGGTTCGGCGAGCTGGAACAGGAAATCGACGGGATCTCCGAGACGATGCTCTCCCGACGACTCTCGGATCTCACAGAGAAAGGCTTCATCGAGAAGTCCACGCTCCCGACGACTCCCCCCCGCACGCTGTACCAGCTGACGGCAGCTGGTGAACGTGTCGCCACGTTCCTGAAGGAGATGGAACAGATCACCGCAATCGCTGAAACGCCAGACGGAGCACAGCTCATCTTCGAAACGTAGACCGCCACGGAGAGATCATGAACTCCTCACTAACGGTCGTTCCAGCGACTGATGAGCGCCAGCAGTCGGTTCCAGATGGAACAGCACCAACGGATGACGCGACGGATGCGCCGCCACAGTAATCACACGATTCATCAGTAATGGAATCACAGTCACCAGCACGAAGCTCGGACCCAGCGTTCGATCTCCAGTGGGACTCCTCCGACGACCTTTCTCTCCGTTCTGCTGCCGGCGACCATGATAACCGATTCCGATTCTCGCTCCGCTATGTTGGGGTAGTTACGGACGACCCAACCGTTGAGGACCTGATCAGCGACCTGACGGTCGATCCGAACCTCCCCGATACACGGGCCACGTGGCATCGTAACTACACCCCGCTTGCGCCGTGGATCAGAGCGCATGTTCTCAAACTGGCGATGGGCTGGAACGGCGAGAAACAGCTTGCCGAATACTTCAAAGAGCACCCGGAGCTAACGGTCGCATACGGATTCATCGACAGTAATCCAACGGGGGAGTCGGAACGGATGCAGCCGCAACCACCAACCCAGTCTCGACTCTGGGAGATGTGGCACGAGGAGTTCTGTGACGACCTCCGAGCCATCTGTCGTGAGATTACGACGGAACTCGTCGCACTGGCACGTGAGGAGGGTATCCCTGCCCCTGACGATGTTTTTCAGCCCGACGATACACAGGAGATCTCGGAGCGATCGGAACCCCGGCTCATCGCGGACACAACCAAAGAGGTCTGGCAACACGCGAAACCGTTCGTCACCGATGAGTTCTTCCTGAAACGTGGCGATAACGCCCAGATTCACGAAAACGCGTTCTGGGAACAACACGCATTCATGGGCGTCCGGAAAAATATGTTCGCCGAGAGTGGTGCGGACAGTTTCTACGTCGATTCAACCCGCGACAGAACGCCCTCCGGATCAACCCACCGCTGGCAGATCCGTACGCTCACGATTGAAGAAATGCGCCAGCAACACCGCCGCACCACACAGCGCCTCATCGAGCGCGCGCGGCGGGACGGTGAACTCGTTGGCAAGCTATGGGCAGCGATCGACGTGACGAAGGGAGCGCCGTTCACCGGCGAGATGGAGACCGATGAGGAAGGAAACGTGGTCGAACCGTACATCCTTGGCCATCGGGACGGCAACTACTACCATCAATGGGCGAGTATCCAAATCGTCGGTCACGATATCCCGCTCGTCCTCGACGTGGTGCCGAAACAGCGCGGGATGTCGAAGGATGAGATCGTGGATGAATTGCTGAATCACGCGACCGACATGGTCGATGACATCAGCCTCCTGATGATGGACCGCGAGTTCGATAGCGATCCGGTCAAGGATATCTGCGAGGTCTACGGCGTCTACAATCTCAACCCGAAGCGAAAATTCGCTGCCCAGAACGACACCATCGCCGAGATGAAACAGCGTGACGAGACCGTCCGCATTGTCGAGGAGCGATATGAGGACCGACCGAATCGGACGCAACTCTTTCTGCCGTCGACAACGGAGACGTC
This sequence comes from Halobacteriales archaeon YIM A00010, assembly GCA_025041175.1. Classification (GTDB taxonomy): domain Archaea; phylum Halobacteriota; class Halobacteria; order Halobacteriales; family Haloarculaceae; genus Halocatena. Next base: position 470,731 of record JAKCFJ010000004.1, on the reverse strand, counting down.
AGACGATGATGATAAGAAGGATCAACCGTCCGAATCTGATGTTCCCGACCGACCGAACTACCGTCAGGAGATGTGCGAGGAGTTGGGTATCGACGAGGTAGATCTTGGTGAGGAGATCTCACCGCTGGCTCGCTTGCTCAGCGATCTCCGTGGGGACGATGAGGACCTGGGGACGGAGGATGCCGATGGTGACGGGACGGGATTCGTGGTGTTCCAGACCAACCACCCGTTTGTCTCGGCTCGTGATGAGGACGGCGAACCCTATACGGAACGCGAGCAGATCCACATGATAGCGCGTCTGATTCGGTGGTACCGCCACCGATGGGGGATCGAGAATGGGTATAAGAAGATCAAGACGTTCATGGTCCGGACGACGTCGACCTGTCCCCGGTATCGGTTTTTCAATTTCATGTTCGCGTGTGTGCTGTACAACACGTGGCGACTCGTCGACCTACTCGTGAAGCTCTCGCTGGAGGAGTCCCCAGAATACTCGCCGCGTGTCGACGCCAACCAATTCGTGACGATAGCGAAGCAGTATTACGGTCTCGATCCGCCCGTCTGACGCTGACTTCTCTTCGGGATCGCGCTTGGTGAGTGGTAGCCCTCTCTGTGATAGATAATTCTGCCCAAGTTGTTGGCGTTATCAATACATTCGGAACAGGGGGTGTGTAGAACTCCCCGGAAGTTGCCTCGATGAACTCATAAACAGGCCGAACACAGCCAATTCCAGGCGATTATTTGACCACCTCATTGTCTCTTCGTAGAGGGAGAACCAAGCGAGAGGGTGTCATTTTCGCGGCTGCTCGCGGACATTCAGCGCGAAGAGGAAGTCGAAGAGCGCAAGCAGAAAGCTCAGGATGGAGACGTAGACACCGCTGAAACCGTCGTCTTCGAGACGAACCACCCCTACGTGACGGCGCGTGACGCCGACGGACAGCGGATGGATGGGAAGGAATTCATCCACATGATCGAGCGGCTAATCCGGTGGTATCGCCGTCGTTGGGGTATTGAGAACGGGTTTACAAAGCAGAAACACTTCATGGTGCGGACCACCTCAACCGAGCGCGACTATCGGTTCTTCAATTTCGCGTTCGCTGCGTGCTGTACAACGTCTGGCGACTCGTCGATCTACTGGTAAAACTCGCCATCGACGGCGAGAATCAGTCGTATGCGCCGCGAGTGGACGCGAACCAGTTCCTGACCGTGGCAAAGCAGTGCTACGGTCTCGATCCTCCTGATTGAGGTCTGAACAACCCTGTGGTTGCCCGACTTGGGAGCGGCGGCACTGTTCAGCGGGTGTTTATTTTGTACTCTGATCGACTGATTCCGGGATATTGACCCGAGACTGATCAGTGGTTATTTATCACTATGAAAGAATGGCCGAAACGAATACTAGATCCGTGCATTGATTGGCTACCTAGCCGACATCAGATCCATGGTCAACCTATGAATTTCAGTAGCTGTATGCGTCCATCAGTCGAGTTGGTCCGTCGGCTGTTCGGTCATCGACTGTTGTTGCGTGGCGGATTCCGACTTCGAGGGTGGCGTGACAAACACGCTTGCGAGCGCGAACGAGATCGCTCCGCCCGCTAGCAACACCCCGGCCCCGACAAACGTCGTTCCAAGACCCAGAGTATCGCTTACTGGCTGGACCACAAGCGGTGAGAGAAACTGTCCGAGGAAGAACGCGCTCGTCAGGGCGCTGAGCGCCCGTCCCCGAACCGATTCCGGGGTGACCGCCGCGATCCACGCGTTGAGGTTCGTCAGAAGGAATCCACTGCCGGCTCCCGCGACCGCCAGACCAACGACAACACCGGGAACCGTCCCACTCACGCCGATCACAGCATACCCGATACTCATGAATCCAAATGTGAGCGCAACGATACCGATCACACTCAGGGATCGACGGACGCGGCCATACAGCAGCGAGGCGACTCCACCGGCTCCCGTCGACGTCGCCAGCGCAGCGCCGATCACTGTGCCACTTGCCCCAGTCCTCGTTTCGAGATAGAACGGAATCTGGACGGGAGTCATGTAGAAGATGATCTGACCGACTAACCCGAGCGCGGCGATAAGCCCGAGCGTTCCGAGGGGGAACTCAGCGAGCGTTTGGCGGAGATCATCGAGACTCGTCGGACGGGCCCCTGTGGGTTCACTGCGGCTCGGCTCTGGCAACGCGAACGCCATTGCCGGCAGGAGCACCAGCGCCACCGTATAGACGAGGAACGGAACCCGCCAGCCGATATCCGCGAGCATACCCGCGAGCGGCAACAGAACGACGCCGCCGATAGACATGAACGCACCCTGTCGTCCGAGGATCGTATCCCGGCGGTTCTCCTCGTAGTAGTCAGTGATCAGTGCAGTCACCGTCACCATCACGCCCGCAACGGCCAGTCCCAACACCGCTCGACCGGCGAGGATCGCTATCAACGAATCCAGCACGAATCCAGAGCCGCCGGCGAGTGCGTAGACGACCGTCGAAACTAGGAGCAACCATCGGCGGCCGTATCGGTCAGCAAGCGCCCCGATGATGGGTGAACCGACTGCGATGAACAACCCGTGCATCGTGAGGACGAGTCCGACGAGGACTCCCGCGTTCGGCGCAGTCGCAAACTCCCACTGAATCGCGGGCAGCGCCGGGGAAATCGTCGCTCCTGCCATGATCGTGAGCATGCTGGCGAGCAACAATGTTCCCTGGGCGAGCCGCGGGCGTGGGAGTTCCGACTCGCCGCTCATGTGGCTCTCACCTCATCGAACACGTCTCCCAACGTGTCGCTCATGTTCAACTCGGTGAGTGCTGCGTCGATATCAACTCCATCTTCCAGAGAGTGTTCCTCACGCTTTCGCATCGTGATCACATGGTAGAGATACGCGACGCGGAGGAGCCAGAGTGCTCCGTCGATGTCTTCGTCCGACTGAACCCGATAGGACACCCACCCGGAATCGGGCATGACGTGGTGTTTTTCGGCCCGTTCCTCTGCGATGAGGTCGTCACGGACACGCTTGGCGAACGGGATGTCAATGAGCTTGCCGCGGTGGATGTGGCCAATCTCCCGTCCATCGAGAGTGAATTCACGCCCACCGCCACGGTCGTGCGAGTCGACTTTCACTCCAGACCACGCGCTGACGGTAGATTCGATCGAATTCATACGCCGGCCTCCGGGGTAGTGCCGACAGCAGATGGGACAAACTGTTGGCATGGTCAACGACCTCTTCGACGAACATCTCGAACCTGTCCTCGTAGGTCTCGTCGATGAGGTTGCCGTCCTCGTCGAAGGCATCACGTACGTTCGAGACGGGCAGATCGGGACCAGGATAAGCGTTGAACTCCAGCGTGATATCGTGGAGATGGCTGAGCGCTCTGACGCCACCGAATCCACCCGCCGATACGGTGATATACGAAAACGCTGTGTCTTCGTATTCAGGATAGAGGTGGTCGAGCAGGTTTTTCAGCGTGCCGGGAATCGAGTGGTTGTACTCCGGCGCGACGATGACGAGTGCATCCGCTGCCTCGACTTTCTCGCCAAACGCATCCACATCGGGGTGTGGCTCGCTGACTGCATCACGCCGATTCCTGAACAACGGAATCTCGTGGTCCTTCATATCGAAGAGTTCGACATCGTATCCGTTCTCGCGGAACCGATCGGTGACATACCGAGCAGGGTGGATCGAACTCCGTCCGTCTCGAATTGTCCCCTGCACGACGAGAATTTGCAGCGAGGGAGCAGTCATCGTCTTTCAGCTCCTCTTTGAATTTGCGTTCTGTACTGGTGTTTCTCAGTCTGTTCGTGAGGGTTACCGGTTCGATGGTAGCTTGATGGCACCATGAGTGAGAGAAGGGGAGAGCGCACTGTGGAAATTCGCGTGAATATATTCACCTCCGGAGGTGACGGTCATACCTGTGCGTCTTTTTGAGAGTTCATCAGCGTCCGGTTTACCTCAGATTCAGTAGGGGAACAATATAGTGCCGGACGTACGGTATGACAGGCCCATCAGCGTGCACTCGACAGGGATGGATGGATTCCACGCGTCCACGAGTGCTCTCTTTCAACAGGTACATCCGACACTATAATAGGCCTCTTTCCGATCGCAATTCCTCTATATCGTCCTCGACCTGTGGGTCGTGAGGAAGCCAAGCAGGGTTTGCTCAGATAGAGTTAGCACTAGATGACTAATCTTGTCCGTTCACTGTCACCTACTTTTTCGAAGCTGAAAGGCGAATAAACGTGCGTGAGTGACTCCGAAACGACGACTGGCGAGTTTAGACGAGCGTAAGCATGTTCACTCTGCGTCCGCGGGGGTGTCGAAGTCGTGGAAGTGCTCACCCTTTTCTTTCGTGAGGATGTTGAGTGCGGCGGCAGCGCCGTCTCCCGCAGAGATAATTGCCTCCCATTCCTCGGCACGCACCATCGCCCCCGTCGCGTAGGCGTTCGCAACGCTCGTCTCCATCGTCACATCCACGTCTACGATGTCTTCATCCGTGAACGCACAGCCGAGGGATTCGGCAAGCCTACGCTTCGCCCCTGTTGCCAGCACGACATAATCGGCCACGTATCCGTTCTCGTCGGACGTGACGGTGAAACCGGATGTGCCGTTTTTGACGTCCGTCACGAGCTCGCCCTGTTTTCTGTCCACGTCGAATTCGTCCACCTGTGCGCGTCCCGTCTCCATGAATGCAGTGCCGTCCGCACTCTCGATACCGAGGTAGTTGAAGAGATGGGCCTTGTGCAGCCAGGTTTCATCAACGTCGAATACAACGGTATCGAGATCGTTTTTCGCGGTGAACAGTGCGGCGCTCAGTCCTGCAGGACCACCGCCAACGATGGCGACATCGGTCATTTCTGCCATGAGCGACTAGTGGATGAGCATCGTTGTGATTTTGAGCGTGAACATTTTCACATACTTAAGAGGATCGTCATGCAACTACTAGGCGGTTATGCCTCGCGTACAACTCACGTTCGACGCTGCAGCACGCGAAGATCCACTGGCTGCGATTTCGACCGAGCTGCCCGACGAAGAATTCAGCATACTATCGAGCCATCCCACGGACGATGGGGTACTCGGACTTGTAGAACTCGACACGCCTGATCCGAACACGGTCGCTCAACACTTCGAGGACTCCCCAGAGATGTCGTACGAGGTGCTGCACAACGATGGACAGACGCTGGTAATTCAGTATTTGATCCCGGAAACGGAATCGAATCGAGCACTTCGCGCCTCGGGAATCCTGCCGCGATTCCCCGCACACTTGCAAGATGGGTGGTTGACAGCCGAGCATACTGCCTCACACGAGCGGGTATCCCAGTTCCCGACAGAGATGGATGCAGCTGGTATCCCGTATCAAATCCAGTCGATCACACAAGCGTACGACCCGACCGAATTGCTCACGGCTCGACAACACGAATTCATCACCGAAGCGGTCGAGCGTGGATACTACGATAGTCCACGTGAGTGTACCCTCACGGAACTGGCAGAAGGGTTCGGTGTGAATCCATCGGCTGCGAGCGGCGTACTCCACCGTGCGGAAGAAACCATTATCAAGGAAGCGATCGGCGAGTCAGCAGTCGAGGCAGATGAGAGTGGAGCGCCAGAATAGGCGCTTCTGCTTGAAACCCCTGTTTCGACATCGGTCTCTGGTCTAATAGTGCTTTCCAAGGGGAGTTATACCTCAAAATCTGATCATCCTCCTGCTTGGGTGTTGATATAGTTGTGAATATATTCACGCCAGTGCTCACTGATCTTCACCCTGTTCTCTAGCTCATGGCACCAGCGAAGGCCTATCGAAACGACAATCATTACGAACAGACCCAGAGCAACCGCTCGCTTGCCGAAACCGGCGGAATAAGTCGACAATGACACACCGTTCCGAACCAACAGAGCCGCATATCGTCGTCATTCTCTTCAAAACAACTCCTGAACATCAACAGGATCTCATCGATACGATTGCTGAGGAAATAACGGACTGGGTACGGCAGTTGCCGGGATTTCGCTCGGCTACATTTCTTACGAGCGCTGATGGCACACGGGTCGTCAATTACGCACAGTGGCGGTCGAAGGAAGCGTGGGAGGAGTTTATTAACGATCCACGAAATGACCGAATCCGCAGACGAGTCAATGATGCCAAAGGTGTCGAAGTCGAAGAGATTGACATGAATCATTATTCCGTCAGCCAGGAATTCGTTCCTCCTAATGATTCAGCTAGTATCTGAAGGCAAGCAGGTAGATTTCACATGATTTGTGGAGAGTAAATCACCTAGTAATCTAAATTTTGCAGTCAGCTATGCATGAGGAACTGATCTAACCGACTTCAGACCTGTTGTTACTGTACCGCCCTCTATCCAATGGGTAAGCGTTTTATATCCACCATCCTATAATTGGAAGCAACGCGGGCTTTTTCTGGGCCGTCGCAGACGGTCGTGCTGTCCCAGTGTCGATGGTCGCTGCAAGCGCTAGTTCTTGGTCGCCAATCTTCACATGGTGTACCATGATAGCGCCCCAGGAACCCCGCTCAGATAGACATTTATGAGCACGGTAGAGAAGCAACTCGACGATTTGAAAGCAGAGATTGCAGCCGAGATACCGAACGACATCTCCGTGTCCGATGTGACGTACGAGGGTCCCGAACTCGTCATTTACACGCGGGATCCGAAGAAGTTCGCACAGAACGGCGATCTGATTCGGACGCTTGCGGGCAAGCTTCGAAAACGAATTACCGTCCGTCCGGATCCGGGCGTGCTCGCACGGCCCACGGACGCGGAGGCACAGATTCGGGCCATCATTCCGGATGAGGCAGGCGTCACTGATCTCGATTTCCACGCCGACACGGGCGAGGTCGTCATCGAAGCCCAAAAGCCGGGAATGGTGATCGGTCGCCACGGATCGACATTACGGGAGATCACTCAGGAGATCGGCTGGACCCCCGAGGTCGTTCGGACGCCGCCGATCGAGTCCGCAACCGTCTCGAACGTTCGCAACTTCCTGAAACAGGAGCGCGAGGAGCGCCGCGAGATCCTAGAGCGCGTTGGCCGCCAGATCCACCGCGAAGAACTCGCTGACGAGCAGTCGGTGCGGATCAGCACGCTCGGTTGTTGTCGTGAGGTCGGCCGCGCGAGTTTCATTCTCTCGACGGACGAAACCCGAATCCTCATCGATTGTGGCGACAAGCCAGGAGCTGAGGGTGAGGTCCCATACCTGCAAGTTCCGGAAGCGAATCCACTCAACTCCATCGACGCGGTGGTGCTCACTCACGCTCACCTCGATCACTCCGCGCTCATCCCGCTGTTGTTCAAATACGGCTACGATGGGCCAATTTACTGTACGGAACCCACCCGCGATCTGATGGGACTGCTGACGCTCGATTATCTTGATGTCGCAGGGAAAGAGGGTCGGACACCACCGTACGAGAGCGAGATGGTCCGCGAAGCGCTGAAACACACAATCCCGTTGGAATACGGCGACGTGACAGACATTGCACCAGACGTGAAGCTTACGCTCCACAACGCCGGACACATCCTCGGGAGCGCGGTCTCGCACTTCCACATCGGCGACGGCCTGTACAACGTGGCATTTTCGGGCGACATCCATTACGAGGATACCCGGCTGTTCAACGGCGCAGTCAACGAGTTCCCTCGCGTCGAAACGCTCGTCCTAGAATCGACCTACGGCGGCCGGAACGACTACCAGATCGACCAGATCGATGCGGAGAAACAGCTGATAGATATCATCCAGCGCACCTACGACCGAGACGGCAAAGTACTCATTCCAGCGTTCGCGGTTGGCCGATCCCAGGAACTCATGCTCGTCCTTGAACAGGCGATGCGCGAGGGAACGATCCCGACGATGCCCATTCATCTCGACGGGATGATCTGGGAAGCGACGGCGATCCACACCACCTACCCTGAATACCTGCGCGATGAGCTGCGTGACCGGATTTTCCACGAGGATGAGAACCCGTTCCTTGCCGAGCAGTTCAACCATATCGACGGTGGGGAGGACGAACGCCGTGATGTCACCGACGGTGGACCCTGTATTGTCCTCTCCACCTCGGGGATGATCACTGGCGGGCCGGTTATGTCGTGGATAGAACATATTGGTCCAGACCCTGATTCAACACTAGCGTTTGTCAGCTATCAGGCGCAGGGCACACTCGGTCGACGTATTAAGAACGGTTGGGACGAAATTCCACTCAATGGGCGGGGACGAGCCGATACGCTCTCTCTTAATCTTACTGTCGAGGCCGTCGACGGCTTCTCGGGACACGCCGATAGACAGGGGCTCATGAATTTCGTTCGCACGATGAACCCCCGACCGGAGAAAGTGCTCTGTGTCCATGGCGATGAGCCCTCAGTACAGGATCTTTCCTCTGCACTGTACCACAAGTTCGACATGCGAACATTTGCCCCAAAGAACCTTGAAACGTTCCGGTTCGAGTAACATTATAGGATATATCATACCTATAGTTTCGATGAAAAGTAGACATACACGCTCGCCTGGTTAATCAGGCTGGTATCCCTGCCCCAGTAATGAGTAACGGAGTCATTTCATGTCTCTTCGGTGACGTCCATGACCTCCTCGAAACAGCACCCACCCTTATCGCCCTCGTACAGGCGATCCCCACAACGGTCGTGCTCCGGGATGCGGATCTCACGCACTTCGAAACACGACGGTACGATGTAGCCCCACTCGTTCGGGCGTTGTTCTGCCGCGAGCTTGCTGGTCTCTCGTGGAACGGCCTCTACGAGTTCCTCTCGACAGAGCATCGAGCCGAACGGCTCGGATTCGATCCAGCAAACTTCGGCCCCTACAACACGGCCCCAACCCGCCAAACGCTCACGACCACATGGGATGACAGCCTTTCAGGCGAGACAAAACGAACGATTCTTGCGGTAAGTGAACGACTCGTTGCTGCCGCCTATCAGAACGATGCAGCACTCGATCTCCGGCCACCACGGCAGGTCGACGAGTCCGAGTCTGATCTCCGTGGCCGTCACGTCGGCGAATTCTCGAACGAGCAAATTCGGAGACACGTCCGGCACGCTCGGAACACTATCTTCGGGGCATTCGACTCCGGGCGCGCGGAGAACGCGACATATCCCGACAGTCGATTCGACGAACTCCAAGCACTGATGGCGCTGGGTGGCTGTGGCACGCCCCAGGGTCACTCACGCATGGAGACGTTTTTCGGTGAAGACTACACTCCCCACGGTGATACTCACCTCCGGACGATCAAGCAATACTCCCAAGAGCAGATTCAAACGGGGTTCAAGCAGTCGATCGACAATCTTCTTGACGCGGTGAATCGTCTCCAGATCCTCCAACCGCCCGTCACCGTGGCGATCGACATTACGACATGGCCCTACCACGCTGAGAATGAGCCGCCCAGAGAGGTCAGCGGGACCGATGACTCGGGGGAGCTGGCCTACAAATTTGCCACGCTCTCATTGGTGGGCAAGAGCATGCCGATCGTCCTCGCCGTTGAGCCGGTCATCGAGAGTTCTGCCTGGGACGACAATGTTCCACATCAGTACCATCGCACGGTCAGACGGCTCGTGCGCCGTGCCAAACAGTTCGTGTCGATCGATCTCGTCCTTGCCGACCGTGGGTTCGAATCACTGCAGGTCTATCAAACCCTGGACAACCTCGGTGTCACCTATCTCTTCCCCAAAGTCGAGACCGCTCCTGTCCAACGATGCCTCGAACAGATGGAGCAGGAGGGAGAAGACATCTGTGTTGAGTCAGTGACAGTCAGAGCCAGAAATGGGAGCCATGAGTGTCGAGGGCTGTTCGTCCCGAATGAAAACGGCGACACACAGGTGTTCATCACGAACGAGCGGATTACACCTGAAAACGCCCACCGATGGGTCACCCACTACGCGTATCGCTGGTGGATCGAAGCCGAATACCGCTCGATCAAACAGGAATTCCTCGCACGAACATCCTCCACGGATCACACGCTGCGCTTCTACTATTTCGTGTTTGGCATCCTCATGTACAACGTCTGGCGACTCACGGATATGCTGCTGAAAGCAACCGTCTCACAAGAGCTGACGACCGCTCCGCCAGTCCTCACTGCTGGAGAACTCGCTGATTGGGTGGCAATTCATCTCCAACTCGGGCCTGGCTAGACAGACCGGCTTCACTCGGTTGAAGCATTGCATGGAGCAACAGCTCTCTGCAAACAGAGCCCAGATCGGCCATCATCACAATGTACGACTTGTATACCAGCTCCAATCCTGAAGCGTATAGCTGGGAGCGATGATTTCGAAAGAGTACAATAGAATCAAAGTTGCAGGCGAACTATGCGCGTTTACACTCCGAAGTTAGGCACCAACAGTTTCGGAGGATGGATTTCTGTAAATGAATCCTCTCACTAGAACTAGCCTGGAATTTGTAGTGTGGTGCCAATAGAGGGCCGCATTCGGCATGCTACTCGATTTTCCACACTCGGTTCACTCCAGAGTACTCGCATAGGCATTGGTACTCCTGCCACGAGGTCAATATCCCGCTTTCGCCCAGGTCGCAGTACCACTCGATCTCGGTGTCCTGTTCGGGGCCTGCGTACGTCTCACGGATCGCACGCATCTATCGGTTTGTGTTTTGGTTACCAGTGTTCCCGAAGCGCCGCATTCGGGGAGGGGGGAGCACTGCTTCGGGTCCGATCTACTAAGAGGATCCAGAGGCGATCGTATAGCCGCCCGGTAGACGGCCAGAGGCGTATCGCTCGAGAGCAACGTGAACGATGATCCTGCTAATGAAAGACGATGTTCGGACTGCTCACGAAACCTCGACACCGACATTGTGCTCGACGAGCACATGATGTGTGGTAGTCACTGTCGATGGCGCTTCACGGGCGTCGTAGAATCGGCAACGAAGTGATACAGCCACCGCCCGAAGACCGGTTATGGGACTGGAGACCGACGTACTGGTCATCGGCGGTGGAGCAACCGGGACCGGCGTCGCCCGCGATCTCGCAATGCGCGGACTCGATACGACTCTCGTCGAAGAGGGGGCGCTTTCGAGCGGCACCACGGGCCGCTCGCACTGTCTGCTTCACAGCGGGGCGCGCTACGTGCCCGACGATCCCGCTGGTGCCGAGGCGTGTGTCCGGGAGAACCGAATCCTAAAGGAGATAGCCGGAGATTGCGTTGCCGACACCGGTGGATTGTTCGTCCAGCTCGCAGCCGACAGCGGGGAGTACTTCGAGGAGAAAGTCGAAGCGTGCCGCGAACACGGCATCGAGACCGAGGTGCTCTCGAGCGAGACAGCCCGGGAAACGGTCTCGGTACTCGCTCCGGATGCAGAGCGCGCTGTCCGGGTTCCCGACGGTGTGATCTATCCCTCGCGGCTCACGGCGGCTACCGCTGCGAGCGCCCGTGAACACGGTGCGGAAATCGTTACTCGAGCACCCATCACCGATCTCCGCACCACGGATGGCCGAGTCACGGGAGGAATCATCAGCCCCGAAGACGGCAGTACGGAGACGATCGACGCTGCTCACGTCGTCAATGCGACCGGCGCGTGGGCCGGGAAAGTCGCCGGGTTGGCTGGCGTTGACATCGATATGCGCCCGAGCCGGGGTGTGATGGTTGTGGTAGAGTACGATGGACTCGATACGGTGTTGAACCGCTGTCGGCCCCCGGCGGACGGTGACATCATCGTTCCACACGACGAGCGGGTGATCCTCGGCACAACCAGCGAGGGGGTCACCGACCCGGACGACTACCCGAAGGCGGACTGGGAGGTCGATCTCGTGTTCGAAGAGTGCGCAACCATGCTTCCGGATATCGACTCGGTCCAGATACTGCGAACCTACTGGGGTGTCAGACCGCTCTACGGCCCATCGGCAGAAACGGACGACGAGCGCGCCATCTCACGGGGGCTCACGCTGCTCGATCACGCAGAACGAGACGATACTGCCGGGTTCACCAGCATCGTCGGCGGGAAGCTCACGACTCACCGACGGATGGCTGAGATCGTTGCCGATCACGTCTGCGATCGACTCGGCGTCACCGCCGATTGTCGCACGGCCACGGAACCCTTGCCCGGGAGCGACGATCCGTCCGTGCTCGACGGGTTCGTCCGGGAGTTTGGGGCCACAGCCCCGTCCGATGCGGACGTTATCGACACCTGAACGAACCACACTCACGACGGGGAACCTTGATTCAGGAAGCGCTGCACTAGGTCGTTGCTGATGATCCGGACGCCGGCGCGGGACGCTCGGTCTCGCACTCGACCCCGCACCACGCTTGAGACGGCGGTACTGAGCGTGGCGAGGGGACCGACCCGGTAGGCCGGATTCGGACGGTCGGCCGTCGCTGCCCACAGGATCACGTCGGTTACCCGATCCGGGCTATCGATCCCCGGCCCCCCTTCTCGATCGTGTCGACGGTGCCCAGCGCGCGATAGAGATCGGCGTCTGCCCCCATGTGGTCGATGGCGTCGATCCGAAAGCACGCGGTCGTAGAACTCGGTAGCGACGACGCCGGGCTCGATCACCACCGCGTCGACCCCGAACTGCGAGACCTCCTGGCGGAGCGCGTCGGTCGCCGGGTGGGTCGCCAGTGCAGGGCGGAGGTACCGCTCGTCCAGCTGGCGATGGACCCGCTGAACCGGAAGTCGAAGACCCCAGAGGAGAGGCTGGTGCTCCTCGTAGGTGAGTTTCGGCCCCGACGCCTCGCTCTTGTCAGGAACGACCGACAACGCGGCGAGCGCTGCCTCGCGGGCATCCCGGTCGGACGCTGAGGGGACGCTATTACAACCGGCAACGACCGATCAAGCGCTCGACGAACGAACTCCTGCGGAGGTCGTATGGACAGTGCCTCGTCACGCATATCTTATTATTTTTGATATATTAGACATAACATTCGGAGGTCACCGACTACGCCGCATCGCTACCCAACGTTACGTAAACGTTCGGGAGTGGAGTTGCACCGTCATGCGGTTGCGTAATCCCATGTTGGTATCCGCTCCGGCCTACTCGCTCCCGCCGGTCGCTCCGTGCGGCCGGGGGCTCCACCTTGAATCATGCTGGGACCTTCAACACGGGGTATTCATCGTTCGCCGACAACGTTGCATATTCCAGACTGGCGGCCAAACTATGGCCCAGCATGCCGGCAGAAACGACCGCTCACGTGATCGAAGAGTACGGCGATCCGGACGTTTTCACACGAACGACTGTCGAAATACCCGCTCTTGAAGCGAACGAGATCCGTATTAACGTTACTGCCTCCAGTGTAAATCCCGTCGACTACAAGATCCGTCAGGGACGCCTATCCGGCTTTACCCCCGACTTTCCTGCGATCCTTCACTGTGACGTCTCGGGTGTCGTCGACGCCGTCGGGGAGAACGTAGACCAGTTCGATGTAGGCGACGAGGTATATGGGATGCCCGGCGGAGCGGGCCACCAAGGCGCGCTCGCGGACTCCGTGGTCGGCCACGCCGGCACGTTCGCTCATGCTCCCGAGTCACTTCCGCTCGAACACGCCGCCGCGCTGCCGGTCGTTGCGCTCACAGCATGGGAGATGCTTGCCGACAAGACAACGGTCAACATCGGCGACGGGGTGCTTGTCTACGGAGCGAGCGGTGGCGTGGGCCATATCGGGGTGCAACTTGCGGACTGGTTCGGCGCGGACGTGACTGCAACAGCCTCTTCGGAGGAAAAGAGAGAGCTCGCCGCGAGCCTCGGGGCCGACGCCACCGTCGACTACACTGCAACGGATGTGGAGACATACGTCGACGAACACGCCAGCGGCGACGGATTCGATGTCGTGTTCGATCCCATCGGCGACGATCACCTTGAAACAGCCTTCGATGCGGTCCGCTCGTACGGTACTGTGGTGACAACCGAGTCAAGCTCGACGCAGGATCTCTCCCCCATGCACGCCAACTCGCTTTCACTTGGGGTCGTGCTCGTCATTCTTCCCGTGCTCCTCGGCGAGCGGCAAGAACGTATCGGCGCGGAACTCGCGGATATCGCTGCACTCGTCGATGATGGAGTCGTCGAACCACACATCGATGGACGTTTCAGCTTTGAGGAGGTTGCCGACGCACATCGTCTAGCAGAAGACGGGGACTTCCGTGGGAAACTCCTTCTCATAAATGATTGATGGTTAATTGCTCCTTCGAGTCCGCGCTGTGGATGGGGCAGGCTGTCATAGCATCAGTACCGATCCTTGATATATTAAGAATCCCACCTAGTGGCTCCAGACACGTTCTATCCTATTGGGAGCACGACCGTTGCTGTTTTTGAGTCGCTGGGTCGGAAAACGATCTAGGCCTGTATCAGTGGCCATACGAGTAGTGACGGACAGTACAGAACTCGTTAGAAGGACTTACTGTTCAGTTTCAAGCTCGCCGGACCCGCTATCGACTACCGCCGAGCGAATGTATCGAGCGCGCTGCGCTTGCGCTCGGTCATCGTGTCGCTTCCGGTGTGACCCGAGTCATCGATAATGACTAGTTCCGCATCGAGCCAAGCGCGGTCAAGCTCCCACGCAGTATCGAGCGGGGCGGCCAGGTCAAGGCGACCGTGAATGAGAACACCTGGGATACCGGCTAGGCGGTCGGCATTGCGTAGCAGTTCGCCCTCTTCCAGCCATGCACCGTTCGAAAAGTAGTGTGAGGCGATACGAACGAGCGATAGTTTCTCATCCAGTGAACGACCGGTGTAGACGTTCGCCGTCCCGTTCGGCTCCTGAGAGATGATGGTGTCCTCCCATACACACCACTCCTTCGCAGCTCGGGTCCGTACCTCTGGGTCGGGATCGTTCATGAGGCGTGCGTAGGCGGCAACGATGTCATCGTTATCCGCATCAGGTACGCCGGATCGAAACCGATCCCACTCTTCTGGGAAGAATCGAGACATGCCCCGGTAGAGCCAGTCAATCTCCGATTGTCGAGTGGTGGTGACACCGAAGATCACGATTTCCGATACCCGATCTGGGAATCGCTCGGCGTAGGCAAGGAGTAGCGTGGACCCCCACGAAGCGCCGGACAGCAACCATCGTTCGATGTCGAGGTGCTCGCGTAGCTGTTCCATATCGGCGAGCAGATGGTTCGTGGTGTTACAGTCCATGTCCGTGTCGGGATCGCTCGCGGGTGGTGTGCTGCGCCCGCACCCTCGCTGGTCGAAGAGAATTATCTGATATCGGTCTGGATCGAAGTCTTGACGGTGGCGTGGTGTGCATCCCGATCCCGGACCACCGTGAACGACGAGGGCAGGCTTGCCGTCCGGATTGCCACAGACCTCCCAATACACACGGTTTCCGTCGCCGACATCGAGCATTCCCTGGTCGTATGGTTCTATCGGTGGGTAGAGTTCAGCCATGTCATAGATTCGTTGAGATAGCAAGATTAAAATATATCGGTCGTGATGTTGTGACTCTGGTTACGATGGGTGCCGCGAACTCGTCCTGCTGTGTACCGTTCACACCATCAAGCAGGCTTTGATACCGAAATCCGCTTCCCGATGTCGATTCATCGGAACTGGCTGACTGAAGACGGTATGAACACCTCACCCAAGTCGGAGCCACTGGGCCGATTCACTCTCCTATCTATTTATGCAGCCGAGTCCTTCATAAACTCCCTGATAATCCGGCCTTCGGCGCGGAGAAGAATCCCGCTCGCAGCAGATTTGTTGACGTCGAACGCTCCTGCAAACTCGGTGAGCGTACAACCGCGGGGACTGTCGTAGTAGCCGCGCTCGATTGCTTCGGTGACGAACTGCCGTTGGCGCTCCGTGAGCAGTTCCACCGGATCGGGAGATTGCGTCAGCGACAGGATTTCACACGGAATGTCGGCTGTCGCTAGCTCGTCGGTGAACTGTGACAAGCGCTCGTGTGAGGCCGTCAGTTCGGTGTGGAGCCCCCCGTCCCGCATGAGCGCGGGAAATCGTGGAAAGTTTCCCGACGCCCGAAGCGCGTCGTACGACTCCGGTTTCGGGATTATGTACTGAATCAACACAGTCTCCTCATCAGTATGTACGGCCTCGGACGAGCGCACCTCCGGAGCGTCGTCGAAGTGACGGACGATGATGGCTGTGTCCGGCGTCTCGATATCTGCGGTCCCGAGCAAACCATCGCTGGTGAGACGACTCGCCAGCAGATGGAACTCTGTCGACAGATCGGCCAGCCAATCGTCGCTGGCCGCAGCGTCGAACTTCAGTTGTACGCGAGGTATCTCACGCCATCGTCTCGATAGCTGAAACTAGGTAGGTCAATTCGTCATGTGCGGTCCCCTGTGAAATTTGAGTTGCAGATATATATTCAGCATATGATGTGCATGAGAAAACCAGCTGCCTGACTTCAGGCAAGCGGCCGCTTTCTAACTAAAACCCATTAGACACCTGTGCGATTTTACCAATCACACAGAAGTCTACTTATATACCCGGGCAATCCTGAGCGTTAACTCCCTGCGATGCATAATTACTCCCATGACAATTACGACTGAGTTTTGCCTCAGTTCACCTTCTCTCCCACTGGTCAATATCACTGAGAGACTCCCACCAGACCAAATTGAGTGCGTTCACGGACTCTGTTTCGAACAGGACGCCCGGATGTTCATCGTCAAAATTGATTCCGAAGTCAACGTCTCAGAAGCCGACTTGGAAGCTCTGGATGAGGTCTCAGAGGCGACAACGATCGGCTACGCGGGCGAGCAAACAGTCCACAACCTCACCATAGACCTTGACGACTCAATCTCGGAAGTATTCAACGGGGGCAGTTCCGTAGCCGCAAAGCTCGAACCGACCGTCGTCACACCGGAGGTGGTACGAGAAGAAAGTGTACAAAGACCGTGATGCGTTCGTGGAGTCTCGGACCCGTTGTGAGAACTACGGAATCTCGCTCGACCTCACCTCTATAACCGCTACTTCCGCTGCATCGGACGACGATCTCCCGTTTGGATTGACTGACCGGCAATACGAAGCGTTGACACTCGCGCTCTCCCGTGGCTACTACGAGAGCCCACGCCAGACATCGACCGAGGAACTTGCTGAGGAACTCGACATCTCACAACCCTCGCTATCGAGACTTCTCAGGCGGGGTGAGCGTCAGCTTCTCTCTTCGGCGCTCCAGTCACAGGAGCACTTAAACACGGTTTCCAATTAGCATCGTCGCTATCTGACCGTAGTCCCTCGGATTTGGTAGACAGAGACCTACTATGAGATCAGTCGAACTCAACAACGGCGTGGAGATGCCGATTCTCGGTTTTGGCACGTATCAAATCGACGACCTCGACGAGTGCGAACGAAGCGTCTCAGAAGCACTCGATACGGGGTATCGTCTCATCGATACCGCGGCGGCGTATGGGAACGAGGAGGCGGTCGGTCGGGCAATCGAGAAGAGTGATGTGCCGCGAGACGAAGTGTTCGTCACGTCGAAGCTCTGGATACAGGATACTGGCTATGAGGCCACGTTGGACGCGTTCGAGCGGTCACTGGACCGACTGGGCCTCGACTACCTGGACCTGTTTTTGATTCATCAGCCCTACGGAGACGTTCACTGCTCGTGGCAGGCCATGGAAGATCTCTACGAGGAAGGCAAGATCAGGGCTATTGGGGTCAGCAACTTCCACCCCGACCGCGTGATGGATCTCATCGTTCACAAAGATGTCGTCCCCGCCGTCAATCAGATTGAGACCCATCCCTTTTACCAGCGAACTGACGACGCAGCATTCCTCGAAGAACACGACATCCAACACGAGTCGTGGGGGCCGTTTGCCGAAGGGCAGAACAATATCTTTGAACACGACGTGTTGACCACGATTGGAGACCGCTACGGCAAATCCGCTGCACAGGTGGTGCTTCGATGGCTCATCCAGCGCGAGGTCGTCGCCATTCCGAAGTCGGTCCACGACGAGCGGATTGCCGAGAACTTCGACATCTTCGATTTCGAACTCACATCGGACGAAATGGAGACGATTTCGGAATTGGACGAAGACGAAAGCCAGTTCTTCGACCATCGAGACCCGGAGATGGTGAAACGGCTAGGAGAAGCTGAACGGGACACGTGAGCGAAATCTGAAATCGATCTCTCCTTGGAATCTATCTATTCTTTTGGACGTGATTTCCCAGTATCCTCTTCTCCACTTCAGAGACAAGGACACATAAAAACGGTTTCCAGCTAGCATCGAAGTCATGGATAAAAAGTCCCAATTGAAATACGTACAAAAACATGGATGTGACAAACATTCCGTCCGCTGACAGAGAAGAATCTGATCACCCAGGCCAAGTGACGACGGCGCTCGTTTCGGATGGTGTTTCGAGTGATTTCGACGGGAACACCGTCCGCTCAGTAGAAGTCACGTTCCGACCGGGAGAGCGAACCAAATTCCACACGCATACTGGCGTACAGGTTTTGTACGTCACCAATGGGGAAGGAATCGTGGCGACCCGCGACGGAGAACGTGAGGTTTCGGAGGGCGACCTGATCGTCTTCGAGCCTGATGAAGAGCACTGGCACGGGAACACACAGAACGCCGATTCGCCGTTCAGTCACCTTGCCTTCATGGCTGAACCGGAAGGATCTGAAGTGACTGTCCTCGAAGAACCATAACCATGGAATATACGACCTTAGGTTCGACCGGAATGAAGGTTAGCCGCCTCTGTCTCGGCGGGATGAGTTTCGGTGTGAGCGACCTTCACGACTGGACACTTGACGAGGAGGGGTCGCGCGAAATTATTGAACGCACGATCGAACTCGGAATCAACTTCTTCGATACCGCGAATGCGTACTCGAATGGGGAGTCCGAGGAGATCATTGGGGACGTTCTCGACGACTACGACCGGGACGAACACGTCGTCGCTACGAAATGCTACTTCCCCACGAACCTCTTCTCTGACGAGGACGAGCCTCACCCGAACGCGTCCGGGCTCTCTCGGAAGACGATCGAACAGGAACTGGAGAACTCGCTGGACCGACTGGGAATGGATACCATCGACCTCTACCAGATCCACCGGTGGGACTATGACACCCCCATCGAGCAGACGCTTCGCGCACTCGACGACGCAGTCCGCCGCGGAGAGGTGCGGTACATTGGCGCGTCGTCGATGTGGACACACCAATTCGCCGAGGCGCTCTACACCAGCGAACACCTGGGTCTCGAACGGTTCGTGACGATGCAGGACCACTACAACCTCGTCTACCGCGAAGGCGAACGTGAGATGTTCCCCTTCTGCGAGGAAGAAGACATCGGCGTCATCCCGTGGAGTCCACTGGCCCAAGGATATCTCACCCGCCCCCACGAGGAGATGACGGCAACGACTCGCGGTGAAGAGCTCACCGAGACGCACGAGGAGTACCGGATGGGCGGTGGCCCAGCCGTCAACGAGCGCGTCGAGGAACTCGCTGCGGAGAAAGGCGTGACGATGGCGCAGCTCTCACTGGCGTGGCTGCTCCATCAGGATGTCGTCGATGCACCGATTGTCGGCACCACGAGTGTCGAACATCTCGAACAAGCTGTCGAAGCGCTAGAAATCGACCTGTCGGATTCGGATCTTGAATACCTCGAAGAGCCTTACGAACCCCTCCCGATTACTGGGGCTCCCGCCCTCGGGTCGCAGGCCAACTAGAGCCTCGGTGATATGAGGCCTCAGTCACCCCAAAAATGAGAGAGAATACCCTACTCACCTCGGACGATTCAGAGAGCGATAGAACGAGTCGGCGTAATTTGCTAGGGGCAGCTGCAGTGGCAGGAAGTGGCTTACTCGCGGGATGCTTAGACGGGAGCAGCTCCGAGACGGAAGAGCAGAATACCTCCTCCCAAACTGCGGATGAGAACCGCGTACTGATCGTGTTTTTCTCTCGTACGGAAAACACCCAGGCTGTAGCTGAAATCATTCAGCAAGAAGTGGGTGGAGAGCTGTTCGAAGTTTTGCCGGCAGAACCGTACCCCGTAGATTACGACACGCTCGTATCCCAGGTAGACGAAGAAAACGAAGCCGGCTATACACCGCCTCTCAAATGTAACGTGGAGAATATCGGGACTTATGACACCGTGTTTTTCGGTGCCCCGACGTGGGATATGCAACTGCCGCCACCGATGAAGACCTTTCTGAGTGAACACGATTTAAGCGGAAAAACGGTAGTGCCATTCAATACGAATGGGGGATATGGTGTCGGAAGTAGTTTTCAAACTGTAGCAGACCGCAGTCCGAATGCCGACGTGCTGGAGAGCTTCTCCACAAGAGGTGGATTGGAGCGAGATGGGATCTATCTCGCCATAAAGGATGAACGCCGGGAGGAAGTCCACACCGGAGTGACTGACTGGTTGCAAAACCTCCAGATTTGACGCAGAGTACCGGTAACGAGGTCATGGTGAGTCGTTCCGGCAGTTCCCAAAGCGTAGTCTACGCTTTGGGGAACTCCTGTATTCGGAGCTTCCTCAATGAGGTATCTCTGGGTTCTATTGAGGAGTTCAGAAGGCCGATTTATAAGCAGTTTCCCAACCTTTCCGTAAAGAGGAGATTCCGCTTTGCGAAGTCTCCGTCTTGGGTACACTCCGCTGTCCTGCGGCTACGCAACGGGCAGAATCGGTCTACTTACCCCATATATCGCCTCTCGCCTGTATTTCGGAAATAACACGCACGAGAATAACCCGACTCGGAGCCAGTTCTCGCGTAACAGCAATCGTCTGATCATCCGTGTCGTCACCACCCTCAACCCCTCCGATGCAGGACATCCTTGACTCCGTTCAGGAGCAGGTTGAGGACCTTTGCCACATCCACGACCACATCACCCGGATCATAGCGAACCTCGACGTTGAAGACGACTGGTTCACCGATTACAACTACCCCGAGAAAGCAAAGTACGAGTTCGAAGGGATGGCGAAAACCTTCCTCTACATGCACGCCCGCGGGTTCGACGAAGCAGAGACTGCTCGCCGTATGAGAGGTGCGGCCTTCATTTACGTCAGATTTGAATTACCGCACCCACCGTCGAAACAGCTTATCAACTACACCAAGAAGCGACGATTCTCGCAAGACACACGGAAGAAGTTACGGGAGGCAGCTGACTGTATTCGTGACATCTGTGCCGAACACGACCTCGTCAGCACAGACACCACGACCGAACCTGCCCTCGCCCCTGAAGACATCCGGGGAACCGACATCGAGGAAGAACAGATCATGGAATCCGTGGAACACGCTTCTGAACTCGGCTTCTCCGGCTTCACCGCTGACCGGGCGAGCAACGCAAAATACGCACTAGAGTCGTACCTCGAACGCCAAGCGTACCTGAACATGGCAAACGCCGGTGCAACCACGCCCCGACGCCGGTTCGCACGCCTCAGCGACCGTGACGAGGTCCCGCACGGGTCGTCGCACAATCGCACGATGAAGAAGATCGCTGACCCCGACTCTCAACTCACCGAACGACTGGTTCGAGAAACTGCTGTGTTACGATGTGTCGGGATGAGCGGATGTCTGAATCCCCCTACTTTGGAGGATAGCTTGCTACAAACTACCAATTTATTTGTATGTAAGACATAGGCTAGTATCTTGAGTGAGCGCGGGTAACTGAACGAGTCGAACGAGCTGCGCGCCGGACCAATCACTCCACCGGCACTTCGATCAGTGTGATATCGTCGGCAGGAACGACGCGTTCAAGCACGTCTTCGAGTTCGTCCCAGTCCTCGGGGCGGTAGCCTTCGATCCCGAAGCTCTCAGCGAAGGTGACGAAATCCGGATTCGTGAGCTGGGTGCCGGTGCTTTCGCCCCGATGCTCGGTCTGTTTAGCGGAGATCAGACCGTAGTCGTCGTCGTTGAACAGCAGGACCGTGAACGAACAGTCGAGACGGGACGCGGTCTCGATCTCGGCGGCGTTCATCAGAAAGCCGCCGTCGCCAGTAGCAGCCACCACATTCCCCTCGACCGCGAGGTCGGCAGCGACTGCGCCCGGTACTGCGATGCCCATTGTGGCGAGTCCGTTCGAGATAATGCAGGTGTTGGGTTCGCAGGTTATGTAGTTCTGAGCGATCGCCATCTTGTGGTTACCCGTATCAGAAATCAGGACATCGTCAGTGGCCATCGCGTCGCGGAGCAGGGGAAGGGTACGTCGAACAGTAACGGATTCGTCGGCGTCAGGACGGCGGGTTACGTTCTCGACGAGTTCCTCGCGGAGGTCGGCGTACCACTCCGGGGCAGTTTCGATGACCGTCCCGTACTCCTGGATCGCGCGCAGGCCTGCGGAGACGTCGGCGACGATCTCGACATTCGGGTTGTAGTGTTCGTACACCTCAGCAGGCTCGAAGTCGAGGTGGATGATCCGTTTATCGCCCTCGGGATTCCAGTTCGCGGGATCGTGTTCGGCGATATCATACCCAACTGCGAGCACCGCGTCACTTCGCTCGATTGCGCGGCCAGCTTGCGCTTCAGGACCCGAATCCAACGTCAGTAGTGAGTGTTCGTCTGTGTCCGAGATCGCGCCCTTCCCCATATAGGTGGCAACCACGGGGATATCGGTCTCGTCGACAAATGATCGGAGACGTTCAGAGGATCGAGTGCGGACGCCGCCGTTGCCCGCAAGGATGATCGGCTGGTCGGCGTCAGCCAGCAGCGAGGCGGCCCGCTCTACGGCATCTGTATCGGGGCTGGGTCGGCGCACCCGATCGCGCCGTGGCAGCGGGCGTTCCTCGGTGTCCTCACTCGCAATATCCTCAGGGAATTCGAGATGGGTCGCGCCCGGCTTCTCGTATTCGGCGAGTTTGAACGCCTTGTGGACCGACTCGTGAACGATTTCCGGCTCAGAGATCTGGGTGTTCCACTTCGTGATCGGCTCGAACATGTCGACTATATCGAGGCGCTGGTGGCTCTCCTTGTGGAGGCGTTCGAGTCCACCTTGGCCCGTGATTGCCACCGTGGGACTCTTATCAAGGTGAGCGTCCGCGATCCCTGTGAGGAGATTGGTCGCGCCTGGACCCAGTGTTGAGAGACACACCCCGGCATCGCCGGTGAGTCGGCCGTGAACGTCGGCCATGAACGCTGCGCCCTGCTCGTGACGCACCGGCACGAACGAAATCGTCGAATCCCGGAGCGAGAACAGCACATCCTCCAACTCCTCGCCCGGCAGTCCGAACACCCGATCGACCCCTTCAATTTCGAGACACTGTACGAGCAGGTCTGCGGCTTGCATACCCGATTGACACGGGCACGACACAAGACTTCACTGCCGGAGTTTGCCAGCGCATCCGTACGGAGCCGCCAAACCATATCGACAGCGCGTATAGCAGAGATGCTGTGAGGGCATTATGATTCGTGTATAGCTGAGCGAAAGCCAGGATCGTTGCTTCCCAATCCTCGAATTTAGCTGAATGCAGGCGCTAAGCCTCCTTCCTCAACGCCCGAACGAAGTGAGGACGTAGGGAGGGGATACAGCGCCGTCATCGGTTGTCTTACACGTTCTTTGCAGCCTACAGACCCATGACTGCTGACAGCCTGTCAGCAACCTCACCTTTTTATATAGTTAGCACCCGGTCAGTAAGTCGTACTCAGATGGTTTGCTATGCGACCTACATTCGCGCCTCAACTGATGATCAAGAGACCACCCACCAACGGGCAGCGATCGACGACTGGCTCGCCTCGGCAGTATCTACCAGCGCTTTTTCGAGACATGCGAAGATGCTGGGACGACCATGGCGATCACCGACGGCTGGGTCGAGGAGGTTCGACCAGATGGGACTGGAAAGCTGATTGCCGACATCTCGGCGGCGGTGGCCGAAGAGGAACGACACCGGCTCATCAAACGGGTCGAAGCCGGTGTTGCACGCGCACAAGACCAAGGCAAGTGGCTCGGCGCTGTCCCGGTGGGGTTCGAGCGTGACGATGATGGGTATCTCCAAGTCCTGCTCGATCCCGACCGGGACGCTGGGGAGGTCGGCTACCTCGATGTGCGCCGGGCGCTCGAACGGGTCGACAACGAGGCGTCGTATCGAAGTGTGGCCCGTGACGTGCCCAACCTCGCTCGGACGACCCTCATGAGTATCCACAAGAACGACGACCGACGACAGTGGTATCTCGACGCCGAGGCTCCCGATGAGCGGGTCGATGCAGCGCTCAATCCCATCGAACGCTGAGAGGAGAAGTGGAGACAGTGCATAGAAACAGTAAAATAACAAACTAATGAATGGTGAACACAATAAGCGACACCAACCCAGAGCTGCCAGACAAACTAGGTCCAGAAATGAAAGAATATCTTGCTGAACGGGAAGCGTCGGATGTCTCCGTAAAGGAACTCGTCGAAAACGGGAAGATCATTATGGTTCGAGGAAAGGAATGACTCGGACTGAACGAGGGCTTCCGACGTACCGGTTCTAGATATACACCGTCGGTACAATCATGACATATAATACCACACAACCAACAATTTTTAATACCATTATTGCGAAAGATAAACTGGTGAGGTCAAATGGGACAGAAAATGTCGACGCCACCTGATTCGATAGAGATGACTAGCGCTGATCCAGATAGTGATAATAACGCGAAAGCAGCTGAAACAGTCGATTTCCGTGTATTGAAACGAACTGTGATCAGACGGGCTACATCAGTCCTTGATCGCAAACGCGATTCAGCTACCAGCTGACATCATCTGCTGGATTCGGTGACGGCGCTGCTGCGCAAGAGACGTTCGAAGCTCTTCATCCGTTCCCTGGTGAGTGGCTCGGAAATTCCCCGTTTTCCAGAGAATGGAGAGGAGCTGGTAGAGTGTACGTCGTTCTCGGTACGCGTCAGTTGGCTGGAACCGTCCGTAGCTGTCGTAGAGAGCGGTTCGTAATTGTGATTGCTTCTCTGTCGGGAATTCATACACATCGATGAACAGAAATTCGAGGCGCGCAAGCTGATACTCGGGAGGAGCAGCTAGAACGTCTTCCCAATCGATGATCGCTGTCATGGATTCCATCGCATCGTCAACGAGGAGGTTCGCCGGGCGGAAATCATCGTGAACCAATACTGCCTGCGGAGCCTCGGGAAGGTACTGTCGGTGCGTCTCATACCACGACTTCAATTCGGGAACGAGATCGGCAAAGCGTGTCTCCCGAAGTCGTTCGAGACAGGTGGTCCACTGGGTGTCACACCACTCTGTCCATTGATACTTATCGACTGGCTCGAGAGTATCGTCAACGACCCGGAGCGACCCACACGTGCTGAACGGAAACGATTCGTGGAGAACAGCCAGGGTTGTCCCAATCTCGGCCATGAGGTGTCTCTGTTTGTTCAGGACGAGATCGTGAAACTGCCCATGCAGACCATCACCAGTGGACTTCTCCATGACGAAATACGGCGGTAACTTAGATGGAGATAGATCAACTGCGAGAACCCCTGGAACTGGGATCGACGTTCGCTCAGCAACCGCGGTCAGCACGTGAGATTCAACGGCGAGAGCGTCAACCGCAAAGTCGTTAGATGAAGTGGCGTCGAAGTATTTTAGCACATGCGGAGAATTCCGTTTGCAGAATTTGACAACGAATTCCTCGCTATCGGTATCGTCATCGATGATATGCACAGTCCCTTTGCTGCCTAACTCAGATGAGGATGGATCATCACGATCAAATTGTTGATGGAGATAAGATCCAAAATCCGTTGGAACAGTCATTATCAGCCCTATAAATTGATAGTTCATCACACACCATAATAGCTGTCATCAGGTGCTGGTCAATCCCACATAAACCATATATGATTTGGATTAATTGAGACGAACGAGATGTCAGGATTGGCAGCTGTTTATGGGGACCACTCAGATGCTCCGCCGCAGCATGTGTTTGAGGAAATGTTGGAAAGGATATCATACCGAGCTACCGATGGGGTGGGGGTATTGCGGCGTGATACAATTCTCATCGGGCATCAGCATCTGTATACGACACCAGAAGAACGTGGGGAGAATCAGCCACTCGTCAATGACAGTATCGTTGTGGCCCTCGATGGGCGGATCGATAATCGAACCGATCTACTAGCGCTGCTATCCATAGAGAAGGAGGGGATAACTGACACTGAGATAGTTCTACAGTTGTATATTGAATACGGCGAGTGTTTCTCGAAGATTATTGGGCCGTTTGCTGTCTGCATCTGGGATGAGAAAGAGAATAGGGTGCTACTCGCTCGGGATAAAACGGGCATCCACCATCTATTCTATGCAAGAACAGACCACGGTGCTGTTATCTGCTCCGATATGCATCCGCTTACGATCCATCCTGACGTGCGTGCAGCAGTCAATTCTGATGTTGCAGTGAGTTACCTTCTGCGGCGTCAGATCCCAGGTGAGACGTTCTATACGGATATTCGAGCCGTGTTGCCGGGCGAATACGTCAGTATCTCTTCAGACGACATCAGTACCCATCGATATTGGGAGTTAGAACAACACGAGCACAGACTGCACACTACTGATTCGTTGGAGGAGATATTATACGATGTGCTTCAGGAAGCAATCAAATGTCGGCTACGTGGGGTGAATCCGTCCGGTATAATGCTTAGTGGAGGCGTCGATTCGACAACTGTCGCTGGCATTGCCGCAACGATGTGTGACGATCTCCGTGGATACTCCGTGGTGTTCGATGAGTATCCGGCAGGAATCGGGTTTGATAACCCGTCTGTAGCAACAGAGGAAATAGAACGGATTAACAAGGCCGCCCAGACTTTCGGAATTAATACTGTGGAAATAACGGGAAACAGGATCTGTCCGTTCAGTAATGAAGAAGTCCATGAGTTCACGTTTGCAGACAATCCCTGTCACACGACAACACAAGCTGTGAACAATGTCGTGTTTCAGCGAGCTGCTGCTGATTCGTGCCGGATACTCCTCACCGGTCACGATGCCGAATATTTACGGGGAACGTATCTTCGAATCGCGGATTTACTGCGCCACGGCTCGATCCGCAAGTTGATTAAGGAGGTAGCCAGTGATGACGCCACTATCACAACAAATCTACTGAATTTAGGATGTTATCCACTTATCGCAGATCGGCTTGATGCGACCTACAGCCCAGCCTTCCCGGATCAGACAGCGATTCCCAAAATAATCGGTGATGAGTATACTCTACCCAGGGAGCTTCGTCCGCCGACTACTCATCGATTCAGCTTTGAAACCCTCAAGAATACACGATTTGCAGAGTTGTTCGACACAGATATCAATCGATATGCGAAATATGCAGCACGACGAGTCGCATTGAAGAACGGAGTGGAACTTCGATACCCATTTTCTGATGCTCGAATCTTCGAATTCATCGTCGCTACCCCTGCAGGAGAACTGCTACAAGGAGGAGAACCGTACCATTTATACAATCGAGTACTTGAGACGGTTCTTCCACTGACAATCCTCTCACAGGATCCACCTGAATCAACGATGTCGTTTGGGCCAATGAGGCATGAGGGATTGCTCTACAACGAGGATAGCATCCGATCTGTGATGAATGACCTACGAGCCAAAACGCATCTTTCTCTCGATCAGCACGCAATAACGGAGACCATCGAACGGATCTATTCCCAACTCAACGATGAAGATACGGTCGGGTATGATGTTGAGGCTCCGAGCGTGTGGCCGCTGATTCAACTGGAACATTGGCTACGATCGAGCACACCGGATTTCGAGTGAAATATCTCTGTAGACACCAAATATTTATTCTATGATAACGTCAGCAATAAAATAGTAGATGAGAGACCAGCAGACGACGCTGGCGGGCGAACTCACGGAACCCTATCGGGATCGAGCACTGCTCCACGACCTCTACAAGAAACAAGAGAAATCGGTCCCGGAAATTGCCGAGGAGCTGGACTGTTCCGATACCACTGTGCGGAACTACTTGCGACGGTTTGGCATGCTTGATCCGCTTGATTCCCCCGCCTACTACACCTCCCGACCAGATGGATATGACTGCTGGATCGTTGATGGCCACACCGTCCGGGTGCATAGACTCGTTGCAGTCGCAGAATGGGGGGTTGAGACCGTCGCAAATGCAGAGGCGATTCATCACCGGAACACCCACAAATGGGACAACCGCCCCACGAATCTCCTGCCCTGCGAGACTCGCGCGAAGCACGCCCGCGAGCACCACCGACCGAGGGCAGACGATACCCAACGCTCACTCGACAAGTACCCGACGACCGACGAGCTGAGCCATCCCGAGGGGAACGGCCATCGAGACGCGGATCAGCTGACATTCGATGACTTTGAGGCATTCTGAATGTGAGAAACACGCCCCCAGATGATAGATGAACAACGAACCGACCATAACGGAAACACACCCCTCTCGAATGGAACGGGCCACGGCCGGCGGGGAATGAATTCATGTGTGGAGCCGATCGGCTCCGGCTCCAACCCGACAGATCATCGCTATCTAGCCGACATATCCCGCTATCAGTGGCTGCTCAACAGCTGTTCGGGAGGCTTCAATACCCAATTGCTCCCATCAAGTGAGCACACACCGAATTTCGAGTGTAAAATCGGCGGACAACGCGTCGATACCACACCACCGGTTCCAGTGTTTCCTGAGAGAGTAACAACCGATCGCACCGACGACACCCCATCTGCAAAATGAAGATCACCCGAGGACACAACGACCACACCCCTTACTTCCGATGTTTTTGAATCGTCACAACGACTATAATCAACTAGACCGTCGAAAAAGCGAGAGACGAGCATGAGCCGCTTCAATCGTCATCCGAATTCTGCGTACCGAGCATTCGTTTCCACCGTGCAGGAGCACGCTGACGACGATCAGGAGCCGGGGGAGGGTGTCCGTCGAGCACTTGCCGACGCGCTCTCCCACAATTTGAGAGAGCGGTTTAATGACTACTGGAAGGTTGACGAGACAGCCGACACCGCGTGCCTCCGGCGGCTGATCACCGGGGAAGAGAGGTGCAACTGCGATCGGTCGTGAGTTGATCAAGAACTCAAAACCGTCGGAGAGGGTAACGATCCCCCACACAAGCCACCCCATGCCGACCACTCAACGCTCTGGCTCGATGAGAATGATGAACCAGTTGTGCTCTCGATGCATGTGTCCCACCCTAGTTTGGAGCAAGTATGTTAATAATTCAATATTCACAAGATCATTCTTCTAAATTATGGGATGCAGCAAATACCAGTATACGACCAGCGATAGAGATGAAGCAAACTGTTATTCATCAACGCTAATGAAAAGGAACTATGGATAAACTCGAATGGGCCGTTGATACGGTCGATGGCACGACCTTCGAGAAGATCACGGGAGAGGTTCTACGGAACGAAGGCTATGACGTTCACGAAAGCGGCGTCATCGGCACTGACGGCGGGTGGGACGCACGGATCGCGATTAACGGCCGGAAAGGGATCGGGCACGCGAGCGTCGACAATAATTGGCGGGGAAAACTGCGGGATGATGCAGAAAGTGTCGGAGAACTTGAGGAAGAACAGGACGAGTCATTTGACCTCTTAGTCTTCGTAACGAACCAACGTGTGACCGGCCAGCAGGAACTGGATATGGAGGAAGAGATCGAAGAGAAGTACGGCTGGGACCTGAAAATCATGCATCGACGACACATCATCGGTATCACCGGTCACGAACGACCAGATCTTGCTGAACGACACTTCGGGTTCAACCCGAAGCGGAATGATGACCATATAGATCAAATCATCGGGTTGCGGGACGAACGGTTGGATCTGATTTCTAACCGAAAAGATGTCGCTAGCGACCTTGAGAAAGGGCCAGCAGCGGTCATCCACTTGATTCCTAATGGTGTATTCAGTGGTAATTATGTTGAACGATCCGACGATCTCTCCGGCCTCCCGAGGGTAGGCAAGTTGAATATCCACCCTGGAACTGAGTCGGTAGGGAAGGGAAAGTTGAATGCAGGCGATCAGCTGGGGGAGTCCTACAAATCCTACACATACCTTCGGAAAGACGGCCTGTTTGAGGCCGTGGATACGTGGGTGTTCCGAGAAGATGAAGCGGACGGACTCCTGCTGAATAATGCTCGGAGGTCTAAGGAATCGCTCGACTGTAAGATAGGTATCACTGTCCAAGCCGGAATTCGGGCTTTGAGGAATATGGGTGTGACCGGGACCGTGTTCTGTTTCATCAGCCTGCTGGATGCAAAAGGAGCGACGGTTTCCTATGAAACTCGGATATCTGGTCCGCCCAAGCGGAAACCGTTGCGGACGGGACAGTACACGACTGACTTGACTGAAATTCCACTAGAGGAAGCCGACGTAGTTGATTCGTTACGGAATCCACTTACTGAGATCTGGCAAGAGCTTGGATGGGACATCAACCTCCACTACGATGAAGACGGTAACTGGATTGGGCCGAGCGTTCAGTTCGCGGAAAGCGGTCAATTCCCGGCAGATAACTGAACAGGGGCCTTGTTTAGACGCCAGAGAGACGACTCACTTCGGCAAACTAACCTATTTCAAAGCCAGAACTGAGCAGTGTGCCCTCTCGTCTCTCTCAATTTACGGATCGCCTCGTAACGTTGGCAAAACGCGCTGTCTCTGGCGATGCTTCACCACCGGTCAAGAAGGGCGACGGTGGCTACGCTGACTGGGTGATCGTTGTGATCCACGGTCTCCGCGAATACCTTGATCTGCCATATCGACGGCTCCTCAATGTCCTTCACGAGATGCATGGCATCGTCGAGAAACTGAATCTCGAAATGAGCGAGCTGCCAGACGTTACGACCGTCTGCGCACGGAAGCAGCAGCTCAAGATGGCAGTCTGGCGAACCCTCCTTCGACTCTCCGCTGATCTCCACGATACCGGTGACGTACAGGCTATCGACGCGACTGGCTTCGACCGATACTCTGCTAGTCGCCACTACGCAAATCGGACAGACTACACCTTCAGATCGGTAAAGGCGACAGCGTTGGTCGACTGCGAAACCAGCACCGTGTTAGACATTCATTGTTCGATGAAGCAGCCACATGACACCCGCGTTGGGCGGCAGGTACTCACACGGAACCTCGACCGGCTACAGACCGTGACCGCTGACAAGGGCTATGATTGGGACGACCTCCGCGAGGAACTTCGGGAAGCTAACGTTCGGTCAGCAATCAAACACCGAGAGTTCTACCCGCTGGATATGGCGCATAACGCTCGCCATGACGAGGGCACCTATCATCGACAGTCTACTCGTCGAGGCAGTGTTCTTCGCGCTCAAGCAGCGGTACGGCGACACACTCCGGGCACGGAGTGGTTCGGGCAATTCCGTGAGCTCGTACTGAAAGCAGCTGTGAGAAATGTCGAACGTGCTCCCTAACTTCGGTCAGTACAGCATGTGTATTTATCGAATTGCAGGAGAACCATCCGTATCATTTGCATCGGCTATCCACTGCGGTTGCATCGGGAGGATGTCCGACGGCAAATCGTTCATGTCGAAGAATCCGACTTTGAGGGCTTCCTCTTCGTCGGCCTCGGGTGTCCCCCCCTCGATGGTACACCGAAAGCAATTCGTGACGAAGTGAACTGCCTTGCCTGAGGGATACGAAAACACCTGCTGTTCCGGGTGTGAATAGACGCCCATCAACCGCTCAACCGCTATTTGCAGTCCCGTTTCCTCCTCAACCTCCCGTGTGATAGCGTCCCCGACTGGTTCGCACCGTTCGACCGTGCCCGTCGGGAGCGCCCACTGCTCTTTGTCGGCGCGTTTCAGCAACAGCACCTCATCTGCGTCATTCACTACGACAGCAGCGACACCCGGACGTATCTCGTCCGGCCACGAATAGGGAGGTGCCTCCCACGTGTCGGTTGTGTCCGTGAAGAGGTTTGCAAGCGTCGAGATCGTCAAATCTGGTTGCTGAAGATCACGAGCAGATGCGGCAGTCGGTTCGTCCTCGGCCACCAGAATCCCGGTGAGCCCCGCACGGTGGGCGCCGAGAACGTCCGTGGCAGGATTATCGCCAATCACGACCGCTTGCACGTCGTCGGCCAGCCCGTCGAGAGCCATCTCGAACATAAGCGGCTCGGGTTTGCCAACGACCGTCGGCTCTGTCCCCGCCGCAGCTTCGACTGCTCGGACAATGGCCCCGGCCCCGGGTGCGGGCCCGTCTGGGGTCGGGAACGACCCATCCGGGTTCGTCCCCACGAACGTCGCTCCCCGCTGGATGTGTCTCGCCGCCCGCTGGATGTCTTGATACGACGTCTTCTCGTCCGCGCCGACGACCATCGCATTGGGATCGTCGTCCGTGACCTCGATGCCCTCCTCTTGGAGTTCGATTTCCAGCCCTTCGCTACCGACGACAGCAGCGGTGGTCACATCCTGTTGGGAGAGGTAGTGGGCGGTCGCCCAGCCCGACGTGATGATCTCGTCTTCTTCCGCGTCGATCCCCAGTTTGCGAAGATTGTTCGCGATCGTCTGACGCTGAGGGCGTGGGTCGTTCGTCAGGAATCGTAGTTCCTTGTCCCGCTCATTGAGGCGATTCACCGACTCGACCGCCTCCGGTAGGGCCTCGTCCCCGAGATACACTACCCCGTCAAGGTCAAGCAAGAACGCGTCGAATTGCTCAGAAATCATGCCATTCTGTAGCACCATCAGCCACTTGTATCCTTTTGTAGGAGGTTACATCCGCAGTTTAACTGAGCGGCTGATTTATAGCGTCATTAACGAAAGGAACGGGCTGTTGCTCCGCGTCTAAACAAGGACCTGTGTCAGTATTCAGCGAGCCCAATCGCTATGCACAGCGGCGCATCATCGCTGATCCAGCCCGAGAAACGACCGAGGAACAGCTCCAGGCAATCAGCCCGGTTCACCGAACAGCCGATGTCGGCTGTCCAGTCTGTATCATCCAAGGCGAGGATGACGCCACTGACCAAGCCCTGGCGTTCGCTGATGGGCTAAGAGACCGGGGCTGGACAGCGGGTGACCAGTTCCGACTCGAAATCATCGATGGGGAAGGCCACGTCATTCAGGACAAAGCCCACTTCTGGGCGCTTATCACCGATATGCTTGAGACGTATCTCTCCGAAGAAATGTAAAGAAACTGTGGTGTTTTCTCCTTGTCTTCCGTGACTGGCCTGATCTGCTCCCAACAGCCCTGCTCACGGGTATCACTGTTGGTTACATGCTGCTGCGAGCGGTGGCCTGAACCGCACCCATCCGTTGCGCTCTTTGAATGAACATGATAGTATTTGAGAATCCGTCAGTATTTTTCACCCCATTCATCTTATAATTGTGTATGACTACCCGTGACGAACGACTTGATACCCTCACTACCGCCTGTGACGCCATCAGCTCACGTGCACAGCTCACGCCAGCCTCGCAGTCGTCACGCGGGTTCGCGTTCTTTGTGATGTCTGAGTCCACTGACGATGACGATCGGCCAGAGTATGTAGTCAAACTCGCAAAAATCGACGAGGACGATCCCGACGCCAGTGAGATCTACCGAACGGCCCTCCCACCCGAAGCGACTGCTCTTCGGAATCTCGCGGTCGAAGCGACGGTGCTCACGCGACTTGCGGAGACGGCCGTTCCTGTTCCGGCCGTGAGTAGTCGCGTCACTGAGTCAGGTGGCAAGCTTCCGCCCTACATACTGATAGAGCACATTGACGGCACCGTGTTGTCGGAGACCGATGACTCGCTATCGACGGCACAGCAGGGAAACATGATCGAGCAGCTGGGCCGCTATCTCGCGCTCGTTCACGAGACGTTCTCCTTCGATCGGTTCGGTGAGTTGGAAGTGATCGATGACGAACTGCGGGTCTTGGACGATACTCGGCGTTGGCAGGACCAGTTCGATGTCGAGATTGAGCAAGCGATCGAGTGTCTTGAGCAAAC
Organism: Halobacteriales archaeon YIM A00010; assembly: GCA_025041175.1. Taxonomy (GTDB): domain Archaea; phylum Halobacteriota; class Halobacteria; order Halobacteriales; family Haloarculaceae; genus Halocatena. The sequence continues at coordinate 437,001 of JAKCFJ010000004.1, read as the reverse complement.
ACCGCTCGCAGATCTCGCGCATCCAGCACGAGACTGGTATCACGATCGACAGGGAACGTTAGCCCGTTCGTTTGAGTCAACGGTAATCCACGAGGACCTCAATCCACTGAACGTCCTCGTGACGACCGATTCAACGCCAGCAATCAGTGCCATCGTCGACTGGGAAGACGTGATGGCTGGCCCGCCCGAGCTGCAAGTCACGATCGCCGTCACTCTGCTCGAGCGGCAGCTCGCGGACCACGATACACCCACGATCCAAGACCGGTTTGTGAGTGGCTATCGATCCGTCCGGGACCTCCCAGCGGGCTATGAACAGCGCAGCGCGCTGTATGAATTCAGACAGTGGCTCCGGACCTTCGGCAACCTTCAGCCCGATCTCGACACCGCTGACGGGCGGGGAGCGGCCGTCGAACGACATGCACGAACCGCGTCGAGGAGATCGTTGGAACCCCTTGCTAGAGCAGCCCGTCAAGGCCAAGCAGTGTCGCTAGCGCCGCCAAAAGAACGATCCGCCCGAGAATGTACAGTCCCGTGTTGGCGGTCGGACTCTCGGAGAGTATCGGACCACCAGAATATTCCCACTGCGAAAACGAGAGGAACTCCTTCCTTCAATCATCAGAAGAGAACGCGGCTGCCGCGGCCGCTGAGGAAACAGGCGATATGACGCGGGGGGAGGGGGGATCGGAGTGTAAATGAAGGAGAGGGGGAAGGGCGGGGAGTTCACCGCTTGGAAGAAGATATAAAGGATGGCCAAAATGAAGCATTCGAAGGATAGAGGCGACGGAATGATTTCCCTGTTAAATACATTCTTAGTCCATTTCTTCCACTATTACGCTTACTTACTTACCTAGCGTAATGGAAAACGTTATAATAACGCGAGTATCTCTACGTGGCGTCCAGTGGAACCGCTGCAATTATCCTTCCGATAGGGCCCTAGTGTAGGCGTAGCTTCACCCGGTATTATGGTGGTTGCCCATCGTTGACGTGGAAGTAGTGGGGGTACCGCTGTGGAGAGTTACACTCCGATCCCCCCACCCCCTCAGTGGACGTGATCCCCTTTGGTCTCGCTCTTTTTCATAGATAATAATATGTCTGTAGTTACACTCTGTCCTCCTCCCCCGTCACTCTCTTCACTCATTTCACTCTCTTCACTCCCATGGATTTATATGGGCAGAGTGTATGGAGTCGCTTACTCATGGAATCCTTCGGTGGCGAACAGGGAATTTATGAAAATGTCGACATCCTCGATCCGGAACCGGATACGTACAAGCCAACGGAACTTCCGGAACGTGAGGACGAGCTATCAAGGGTTCACTCGGCATTGCGACCGATTACTCTTGGTGGCTCACCGCGGAATATCCTCGTGTATGGGCCAACAGGGCAAGGGAAGACAGTCGGGGTGAACCTCAAAACAGAGCAACTCCAGCAGTGGGCGGCAGGCGAGGATGACATCACGCTCACGGTGCTGCGTGTCAGTTGCAAAGGGGCCGGTAAATCATGGAATGTGCTCGCCGAGCTCGTCAAAAAAGCACGTGAGGTTCGGTACAACAAAACCGTTGAGAAGCCACGTGGTCCAACCAAAGTCGAGCTATTTGAGATGCTCTCGGAGGATCTTCAGGCGATTGGGGGCATGGTGATTATCGTGCTCGACGAGATCGACGGAATTCAAGAAGACAATTACGTTCTCTATGAACTCCCCCGAGCCTCGATCGAGGAGGTTTCGATCGGGGTGATCGGCATTACGAATGACTATCAGTTCCACGAGAATCTCGATGCTGATATCCGATCCTCGCTCGGGAGTCGAGAGGTAGTATTCAGTCCATACGACGCGAATCAGCTCCGAGATATTCTTGCTCGACGAGCCGCTCATGCTCTCCGGGAGACGTATTTCGAGGACGGAATCAAGAATTCACAGCATCTTCGGAGTGGGGTCCTCACAGGTGATGTCATTCCACTCTGTGCAGCCCTCGCTGGGCAAGATACCGGTGACGCCCGGCAAGCGATTCACCTCCTGTCGACGGCGTGCGATCTCGCCCTGGACGATGGATGTGAGACTGTTGAGGAGGCCCACGTCCGGAACGCTCGTGAAGAGATTCAGGAGGAGACGATCGGAAAGGGAATCCGCGGTGAGACAACACAACGGAAGATCGCGCTGTTAACAGTCCTCGAAGCAGATCGGGCTGGGGAGACTCCCGAAGGGACAACACAGCTCTACCGTCGATACAAACGATTGACGAAGCTGGTTGGGGCAGAGACGTACCAACAGGGGACGTTCCGAGAGAAGCTCAATGACTTGGTGCATGGAAACATTCTCGAGGGGGACCGTCACGGACGTGGCCGAGGACGTGGCATGACGAATATGTATAGTCTCGCAGTTGATCCGGCCCTCGTGATCGATAAGGTTGGTGAGGATCGGCTGAGCGAGATCGTTGAACAGTTCGAATAGGACGGCTACTTACACTCCGATCCCCCCTCCCCTGCTGACCATACTTGTTGGATGTTACACTCTGATCCCCCCCCTGCTGATTCGACCTGTTGCACAGCGGTGGTAGCAGAGGTGGATTCGAACCGGCTGAGTCTCGGTAGACGTGAAAAGACCAATAAAAGATCCTACAACGTCAACGAGACCACCGAGCTGAGGATTGGTGCCAGAGAGAGATGACATCACTCGGTCTCCGGTTCGTCTCCAAATCACGCCGCAAGCGCGTCCGTATCCGGAAAGACGTAGTGGTTGTACTGGCTTGTTACCCCTCTGGTGTCCGGAAACTGATCACGCCTGATTGTTACGTACCAATGGGGATCACCGAGCCTGACTGGCTCTCCAGTCGGACTGTCAACTGCATCGCCGGCATGTTGGCCGTGCTTGAAGCGCCGGGAGATCGAGGCAATCGTCCACTCTGAATCGTGACCCGGTGGTATCCGACCACGATAGGGATCGATATCCGACCAGTCGACCCTATCTCCTCCTGATCGTTGGTGGCCGTTCTCTTCGGGGGAAGTGTCTGTCTCATCCGGGGCCATCTTCTACCCATCTCTGATGGTGGCCATCCCCATAGATTCGTGGGTTCAGACGAAGAGACCCCATACCCGCTCATTCCGTCGGTTTCAGGTATCACCGCTGATACCACCAGGCGGCTGCAAGGATGGCTGGCAGCCACGCACTCACCAGCAGCGCACTCGCGCTCTCACCACCGATCTGATCGATCGATACCCCCTGCATGATCGCGAGCCCAGCTGTGCCGGCAACCGTATACAGGGCCGCAATCTGTACGGGACGGAGAACGATCCCAGCAGTGAGTACGAGCAGATACCCAAGGCCGGCGAACCACAGCGGTGAGCCGACGGACTGTGTGAGGAGCACGTAGATTCCGGCTCCATGGATCGGAAGGGTCACGATTCCACCAACTTTTCTGGACAGGCAAACAGACGTGATTGTCGAATCTGTCCAGAACAGCCCGAAACAGGACGACGTTATCGATGCAATCGAGGAAGCACAAGAGATGGGCGATGGAGTGGAGTATACGCAGATTATAGCTGAATCTCCCGATAACGGAGAGCTGAAACAGCTGAATTTGAACCAGGGGTTCTTCGAGATCGAGTACTCCACAGAGAATGAGGATACACCAGGTACGTTCCGAGAACTGTGCGAGCACCCCGAACATGAGAGTGACCTCAGTCTAGACGGGGTACCAGGAGCGTATGAGCAATTCGTCAAGGACGTTGAAACGCTAGGATTGGTTGGAGTGGCGGTGTTCAGATACGGATGAAGTGTGAGGCGGTTCGTTTTCTGCGTGATCTATGCTCGAAAACGACCGCCTCAACGGTTGTTTGAGCGAGATCGAGTTAGGTTTTGTGGAGCGAGAAGCAACACCACAACTGTTTATGAAGCTCGGTATTCAGCTCCACCTTGCTGGATTATCTCTTTCGAATACAGTTACTATTCTTGAGATATTTGGTGTTGAACGGACGCGTTCGACCGTTCATAACTGGGTTCACAAGGCTGATCTACAGCCCGAGGATGGACGAAGCCCGGATCACGTTGCAGTTGACGAGACCGTGATCCGACTCAACGACGAGCAGTATTGGCTGTACGCAGCTGTTGATCCTGACACAAACGAATTGCTTCACACAACACTTAAACCGACGACAAACAAGGTTCTCGCTCAATCATTTCTCATCGAGATTGCTGAGAAACATGATGTTGACGATGCTGTGTTTCTCGTTGATGGCTCGCATTCATTACAACACGCGTGTCGTCGACACGGCTTCGATTTCAGATACGAACAGCATGGAAATCGGAACAGCGTCGAACGTATCTTTCGTGAGGTAAAACGGAGAACATCCTTGTTCTCAAACTGTTTCAGTAATACCCACGCAGAAACTGCAAACGAGTGGCTCAGATCATTCGCCTTTGCATGGAATCAGCTAATCTGAACACTACCCCTGCGAGAGATTCTCGATGACGCCATCGAGAATCTCAATCCCGGACGAAAACGATTCAGAGGCCGTCTCGAAGCCTTTCGAGACGGCCTCATCGTTGACGCCACGTTTATCTCACTCGACCAAGACGCCTCAGATGTCTACGCTGGCCTCCGTGACGATCATGCTGGCGCGAAACTCTACCTCACTGAATCACTTGCCACCGACCTTCCAACACGATGGCAGACAACTGACGGAACAACACACGAACACAGCCAGCTACCCACCGGGCGAGTGGGTAGCTGGCGCTCTCGTCCTGCTTGATCTCGGCTTCTACGATTTCTGGCTCTTCGATCGCATTGATAACAACGATGACTGGTTCGTCTCCCGCGTCAAGTCCAACACAAACTTCGAGGTCGTCGACGACCTGCACCGACAGGAAATCGACGTTCGTATCGAACTTTCCTTCAACCGCAAGCGAGGGTCGCGCACCAGCGCGACCCGACCTTCCGACTGGTCGGGGTTCTCAACGAGGAGAGCGACGAGTACCGCCTCTACCTGACGAATCTTCCAGTAGCAGACTACAGCGCGCCCGATATCGCACAGCTCTATCGGACGTGCTGGGAGGTCGAACTGCTGTTCAAGGAACTCAAATCGCGCTTCGGCTTGGACGAGATCAACACGACTGACGCTTACATCATCGAGGCGCTGATCATCATGGCTGCAATCTCGTTGCTGATGAGCCGCGTTATCGTCGATGAACTCCAGAAACTGGACGCGAAACAGCGTGAAAGCGACGACGACGCCTCTGCGTCGTCACCGCGACTCCCCCGGCGTCGGTGTTCAACCGCCGTCGAACGCCACTCTCATCTCATCCACCTGTATCTAATGCTTGATTTGGGCTACGGTCTGCCGGACTTAGATGCGCTGTTGCTATGGGCATCACGCGACCCGAACTCACACCGTCCGAGATTACGCGAGGAGGTTGAGTCTGGCGAGTTCGGCTAGAACTCGCCTGACGGAGTGGGCGGGATCGATCTGTTGACCAGCGACAGCTCTGGGTCGGCGACGCACTCATCGCGGTGAGTGCGCCGTCTCAGTGGAGAGAACGGATGAACTCCGGTTGACTTTCCAAGCAACCCGAGCCACAGCTTGATTTCGACTCTTTTCGGCACGGTACAAGACTAAGTGTTATTTTTCATGCGGCTACGCTACCCGCTACCCATCAATTGTCGGTATATTCGATCGTTCCATCTTCCATCTTTGGCGCGGCGTACAGCAGATCGCGGATACCCTCATCTACGACATCTATATTCCAGTTCGATGCATTGTAGGCACCCGCATTGGGCTCGTACATCATCTCTATCTCGGGAATAGTCTGGTTCCACCACCACATCAGCTCTTTATGATATTGTTCCTTACCTGATATTTGCCACTGATGGATATGGGTTGTGAGGTCGATTTCTTTCGTTCCGCTCGTACCTTCCGGATCGCCGATCGGCATCGGAATTTCTGTTTCAGGGGAGAAGTGCAATATTGACGGAAGCCATTCGAGAACGAGACCGGATGCCCACATTGTCGTGACGCCATCTGCACCTGAAACGTCCGATATCATGTGATATTCCCCGTTCTGCCTGCGTTCATCGAAGGTTGCCTGATCGACCTGTTCCTGGTTGGTTGCGATGCCGAACTCCTTGAGATTCTGTGTGAGCACTTGGATATCGGACCGTTCCGTAGCGTTCATGATACTGATCTCGAATCGGTCACCGTCGGGAGTCAGCCAGTCACCGTTGTCATCCCGTTCGTAACCCTCCTTTTGGAGGAGTTCCGTGGCACGGTCAGTATCGTTCTGTCCGTACTGCGTGAAGTCTTTCACCCACTCGACAGCCGGATGGGATCCGTCTCTCAGTATCTTAGCGGGAATTCGGCACGGAGGCCACTCGAATAGCCGGTTTACACCTTGTAGTAGCTGTGTAACCTGTTGTTGATCGAAGATGTGACTAACAGCTTTACGGACATTCACGCTCTCGAAGGGAGTATCGTATTCGACATCATGACCACAGTTGAACGCGAATAGCTTGTTCGACGACCGCGACTCGTTTATGAGAGTATGTCCCTCGGGCAGTTGGTTCTCGACATCGTCGGAGACTGGGAATCCGCTGTGTGCAGCATCAACTTGATCGGTCGAGTAGGCTTGGACAGGATCTTGAGTGTTAGCGAAGAGATTAAGCGAGTACGCATCGAAATTAATATTGTCAGCGTTCGGATGATCGTTGTACGTTTCCATGATCGTTTCGGTATCACCAACTTTCGTTATTCGAAAGGGACCGTTACCAACGATGTTGCTGTCAAGTATTGGAGTATTAGCTTCCGTGATTTCCCCGATAATGCTTTTCTTCTCGTCTCCTTGCGCAGTACGAAGGCTATCAAGCCATCCGTTCCACGGTTCCTCGTCGTGTTTGACGTAGATACCGCGGGAATTGTCTCCCAGAGATCCTTCGAGCCACGTTCGGAAGACGTATGTTGGGGTGAACGAGTCATACAGATGGAATCGGAGTAACTGATCGTCTACTACCTCGACAGATTCGATGATCTGGTTCGGTCTGTTGCCGTCTTCAGTAGCAAACCGTTGGAGTTCTAGCGCTATTTGTAGCTGTGTAGCCCAGTCCTGTGCAACGACCTGATCGCCGTTATGCCACGTCCACTGATCGCTAAACATCACATCTAGGGCTGTCTCATCTGATTTCTCCCAGTCTGTTACAATGAGTGGGTAGAGTTCGTTATTCGTCTTCGAGTATAGTACTGGCTGATCGAACACGTTCGCACCTGGATGCCAACACCCTGACCGACTGGGATTGAACGGATTGAGGTGACGGTCGGTGTGGCTGGTAGCATCGGTCGTGGGATCGAAAACGCGGAACTGTAAATCATTGCTGTCTTCACTACTGGTACACCCAGCTAAAACGATAGCGCTTCCTGCAGCACTGAATTTGATGAATTCACGCCGTGTACTCACAGATGTCTTCTGTACATTTCCCTCAATCATGATTGATAATTCATCCATCTATGTATATAGTTAACGCTTCTGTTTGTAGGTCAGAATTGTTGATTGTGTATATTATAATTGTGGGATAAATTTCAGGCCATCGCAGGAGCACAGTCTCGCTTTCCGCCCCGGCGAGGTTGGCACTCAGTGCACCCGGATACGGATGATAGATTTCCCGGGATGTAGATGGGGAGCTAATGCTGCGTGCTGACATACCGTGGTCATTGTTACTACAACTGTATCTAGTGTGAACCGGGATGGAGATACTACTAGTATCAGTTACGATTAAAATACTCATGGGAAAATTCATTATAAGATCAATTGGTGTCACAAGATCACACATAATAGACGTTCATTTCTTCGCACGCTCGGCGCAGGGAGTATCGAGATAACTGTTGCCGTGCTGCACAGTAGAAGCGCCGCTGCAGCCTCAGTCACCACGATGCAGGGGGGATACGACATCTGGAACATGGAGGATACCTTCCACTTCTACTACCAGGAGATGACCGACGACTTCGATGTCGTGGTACACAACTCATACCTTGAGCACACCGATTCGTACGTGAAAGCGGGAATCATGATCCGGGAGACGCTGGATTCTGACGCGAAGAACATTATGACCCGGCACGTTCCGTCGAACGACGCGGTACTGCAATGGCGGTCCGTCACATTCCCGAGAGCGGGACGTGCGCGTGGCTCGGGTCGTGGTCTCGACGCAGAGTCGACGGACGGCTACGAGGACGGTCCCGGACTCGTCAACGACTTCGAGGACGGCGACCTCGACGAGTATGTCGGCGCGATCGGTCACTACGAGGTCACCACCGACGAACCGGTCGCAACGGGTGAGTACAGCCTCAAGAGCGTTTCGGGGGGAGAGGCGGTGGTCTCGTCGCACGTTGATCTCCCGCGATACCCGCGAGCCTGGGACACGTTTGCCGCGAAGGTCGCGGCGACCGAGACGACCCCGGTCATGGGAATCGCCTTTGGAATTAAGAGTCACGAGAATTTCCACTTCGTGCGCCTCTGGAGCAAGAGCAATACGCTCCAGTTCTACCGGGTCACCGAAGACGAGGGATCGACGCCCGAGTACACGAAACTGGCCGAGAGCAATCCAGTCGACATCGAGTTCGGCAGAATCTACGAATACGTCGTCAACTGGGGGGCAACGGTGACATCGAGATTGAACTGCGAGACGCAACCAGTGAGACGGTAATCTCGGTCTCAGCGACCGACTCGACGCATCTCCACGGCGGCTTCGGCACCCGCAAGACCGAGATGCTCGACGACGTGCGCATCCATTAATCCGACGGAGAACGGTACGTCGAGACATCCTTACGGTTCGTTTTGCGGTCCGTTTCGCGGTTCGCGCCGTCGGAGCGGTAGTCATCCCTCTGAACCGATCGAATTGACGTTTACATTTATGTTGGCGACGGTCATCGATCGAGTCGATGGACGGACATACTTCTGAGACCGATCGGGTTCGCCCGACGAACCTCCGAACCCGCTATCGCTCGGCACCGAACAACGTCCCACTCGAGGCTCCGCCCGGGTTCTCGTGGACCGTCAACGACCCAACGTGGGGGACACAGGCGGCCTACAGGGTCCGACTCGCCCGGTCTCGCAACGGGCTCGCGGACGGCCGGACGCTGTGGGATTCAGGCGTGGTGGCGTCATCCCGATCGATCGACGTCGCGTATGAGGGCCCGCTGCTGGCGCCGGACGAGACGTATCGCTGGACAGCTACGGTGTGGAACAACGAAGGAAAGAAATCAGCCGTCGGCGGGCCGGCAACGTTCTCGACGGCACCGGCGGACGGTCCATCGGGGGAGTGGATCGGCCGACAACCGGGTGCCGGAGACTCGAACGGCTACCGGAGCTGCTGGCGTCGTCCCGAGGAGAACCCGATCGAGTGGATTCAGGTAGATCTCGGGACCGACCGAGAGTTCGAGACGGTCGAACTACACCCCACAGAACCGTTCACCGGCATAACGACGCCGGACAGTCGGACGATCACGGCGAGCGACACCGAGGACGAGTATCTCGACGCAACGGTCGCACAGGGACCGGTCGCGTTCGGGTTCCCTGATGGATATCGCGTCGAGGCGTCGAATGAACCGACCTTCGAGAACGCTCGAGCGATCGTCGACGCGACTGACGCTGGCCCGCCGGAGTCCCGGTCCAGCCCGGCAATTCACGAGGTCGAGTCCGTCAACGCCCGCTACGTTCGGGTGGTCGCGACGGACCTCGATGAGTTCGACGCGGAAAGCGACCGACTCCGCGAGGAATTCCGTTCGTGGGCGGTGTTCGCACTCGCCGCGCTCGCGGTACGAGATGACGAGGGGACTGATCTCGCTCGCGGGCGACCCGTCGAGGCCTCCTCAAGCGTGGAATCCGAAAGCTGGGGATGCACTTACCTCACAGACAGCGAGTACCGCTCGACGATGACCGGTACTGCCCCGCTGTTCCGGACTGAGTTCGAACTCGCGAAGCCGGTCGTCCGGGCCCGGGCGCACTTCGCCGGCCTCGGCTACGGCGAGTTATACGTGAACGGGAAGAAGGTAGGCGACGCCGCTCTCGATCCGAGCTGGACCCAGTACGACGAGCGGATCTGTTACGTCACCTACGACCTCGGCGACGAACTCAAGACGGGAACGAACGCGATTGGAATCTGGCTCGGGCGAGGCTGGTTCGGCCGCTCGGCCCGTCACTGGACCGCATTCGGCTCCCCTCGTGCGCTCTGCCAGGTGACTGTCGAATACGAAGACGGGACGACGTGCGAACTCTCGACCGGCGGAGACTGGCAGACCGCATCGAGCCCGGTCGTCGAGAATGACATCTACGACGGTGAGCGCTACGACGCACGGCTCAAGCAGTCGGGCTGGACCGAGTCCGGTTTCGACGACGCGGCGTGGGAGTCCGCTGCGGTCGTCGATTCGCCCGAGGGCGATCTTTTCCCCCAGCAGATCGAGCCGATCGTCGCCACGGAGACGATAGAACCGGTCGAGATTCGCGAGCACGAGGACGGCCCGATCATCGACTTCGGGCAGAACCATGCTGGCCGGCTGTCGATCGATATTGAAGGCGGCGAGCCCGGTAACGAGGTCATCCTCCACCACGCGGAGGCGCTTGACAAGGACGGGGAACTCCAGACAGTTGACCTCCGGTCGGCGGATGCGACGGATATCTACGTCATCGCTGACGGCGACGCCGATACCTACGAACCCCGGTTCACCTACCACGGCTACCGGTACGCCCAGATCACGGGCTATCCGGGCGAGCTCTTGGCCGAGGACGTTCGCTCAAGAGTCGTTCACACCGCGATGGATTCGACCGGTGAGTTCGCCTGCTCGAACGAGGAGCTCACGGCGGTCCAGGAGAACGCCCAGTGGGGGCTGCGCAGTAACGCCCATAGCGTGCCGACCGACTGTCCCCAGCGCGACGAGCGCATGGGCTTCAGCGGCGACGGCCACATCGCGGCCCGTGCACTCCACTACAACTTCGACGCGGTTCGCTTCCACGAGAAGTGGCTGCGCGACCACGTCGACACCCAGTCCCGCCACGGCTACGTTCCCGCGAAGTGTCCGTTCGGGGCGATTCCGTCTATGACCGATCCCTCTTGGACGGTCTCGATCCTCGCCATCCCGTGGCACCTGTACCGGTCCTACGGAGACGAGGGCATCCTTAAGCGCAATTACGAGTCGTTGCGGCGGTACGTCGATTTCTGGGATTCCGTTGCCGAGGGCAACCTCCTCCCCGAGGAGTACGGCGGGTACGGCGACTGGGTCGCTCTCGAGAACGCTGATGGCCGGCGCGGAGAGCCGACCGACCTGTTCACAAACGCGTTCTACTACCGCAGCGTCGACCTTCTGGCGCGGATCGCGTCGGCGATCGGCTGCGACGGTGACGCAGTCTACTACCGCGAGCGCGCCGACGCGATCGCGGACGCGTTCGACGGTCGATACTTCGACGCCGAGCGAACGATCTACAAGTCCGGAACGCAGGCCTCGTACGCGCTCCCGCTGTTCTTCGGATTGACGCCTCCGGAGCGCGCCAACGAGGTTGCGGCGAATCTCGCGGAGAAGGTTGCCAGGGAAGACGACGGTCAGCTGCGAACAGGATTTCTCGGGACACGTCCGCTGCTCTTCGCACTAAGTGAGTACGGCTACGCCGACCTCGCTTACCACGTCATAAGCCAGCCCGAATCCCCCGGCTGGGTGTATATGCTCCACCAGGGTGCGACGACGATGTGGGAGCGGTGGGACAGCGATGAGCACATCGGCGGACGGATGAATTCGCTGAATCACTCGCCGTTCGCACTCGTCTCAGAGTGGTTCTTTGACTCTCTCGCGGGCATCGATGTCGACCTCGGATCGTCCGAGAGATATCCGGTCGAAATCGCCCCCTCTTTCGTTGACGACCTGTCGTGGGTCGAGGGAACGACGGAGACGCCTCGCGGCGAGGTCCATTCACGATGGGAGTCGATCAACAGCGGCTACGAGATGACCATCGATCTCCCGTGGAACGCGCCGGCCCGCGTCGCGCTTCCGATCGACAGTGACGTCGCAACGATCGGCATCGACGGGCGACCGATCTGGACCGACGCCACTCCGGTGGCCAACCTTCCCGACGCCGTCAAGGAGGTTTCCGCGACGGATCGCCGGGTCGTAGTGGGACTCGTTCCGGGATCGTACCGGCTACGGATCGAGTAGCGACAAACATCTCACGAGAGACAAGCAGTTAACTTCCTTGACGCCGAGCGTATCGGCTACCACGGCTCGATGCAGGATCCGCAGGGGCGGTACCGCGTCGACGGTCTCGAGCTCTTTGCCGGAAGCGCCACAACGGTACGGACCACCTCGAATTCTCGCTGTCCAATAACGCTGACGCATACGCCTGCAAACTCGCCCGAGCTGCTCATCTACGACGGCTCATTTACGGGCCAACGGTTCGCGGGTGCTGTTCGACTCGGACCAGTACGTCGGCTCGAGCAATCGCTACCCTGTCGAGGGGGCACTGCTCGACGACCTCCTCGTACTAGACATCTCTCATCTCCCGATTCGAGACCTCCAGTTGTAACGGAGAATATTCAGCCCATCGAGATTACGGTGTGGACGCTCTCGAGGTTGGCGAGGTAGCGACCGGAATACAGGGTTGGTGCGGGTTTCTCCAAAACGACATGGCTGACGCGACCGTCCGAACGGTCGATGAAGTTAATCCGTACTTTGGAGGGGTACACCGGCTTCCGTGTCGCCAATATATCTGTTCGGTAATACCGGACAAATTGCTTCGAATCGGCAGATATGGCTCGTGCGGACTCACCGAGGTCGGTGAGAGTACGCAGAGCGAACAGGAGGTTACAGATTCAATACTGTAATGCCTCCATGAAAGTATTGACAAAGCTCCATCCGCTAGCGGTGAGGATATCTCCTCTTGATCATCTCGATGAATCATAACTTGCTGGAGGTGGTGTTGATTGCGTCGTTGAGCAGATCCGGTTCACATACTCAGTTCTCAGATGATAACGTATCAAAATAATACTTCTTTTATGTTTCTGGACGGCCGGGACGATTCGATCACCCGAGGCGTCGTGCGTTCACTGCTGGTCGTTCATCGTCCGACGATTCCGCTTCGGTTGATCCTGTCGCCCTCATAGCGGAGCACTGCCGCCATAGTTGGATAAATTTCGGAGTGTGGATCGGTCGTGAGAATTGATCGATCCGAAACCACGATGATGACGGTTGATGCACGAATACGCGACTGATGACCCTGACCGGTAATGACAAACGATTTGATGATCCTCGTTCGGTTTCACTCGACGGGGGATGATACCTACCTCAGCGTCGGCAATACGTTCGATTCGAACCATAATTGTAGTTCCGTGATGACCACATCAAAGTAGCTCTCTCCCGTGTGTTCCGCTCCACCGTTGTCGACACATATACTTGACAAAGATATATGATGTCGAACAGGCACTAAAGCGACAGACTATGACTGACGAAATATCGTACGACCCACTGTACGAGGTGACAGTAGCCGACGAACTACGAAACTGCGAGCGGTGCCGGTCGAAATGAGCTGAGATACCGAAGATGCATTGTTCTGCGTCCACAGCACACATCCGGGCCTGGGGCAGAACCACTTCACGTCCCGACCGACACGTCAAAACTGACGCTCGTGACGGTCGACGAGGAAATCGCGTGGACGCACGACGTGGGCGAGGGTATCGTCCCCGGCGAGTAGTTCTGTCTTCCCGTTCGACCTTGACGGTGACAGCGTCTACGAACTCGTCCACGAGATATCGACCGGGAGGAACAAGACATCAACTATCGCGGCGAAAAGCTCGACAAGCTCCAGTACTCCCGACATGCGCGTCCTCTGTGAGGGCTGCGGCGCCCAGTACCATATGAGCGACTTCCTCGAGAGGAAAACATGTGAATGCGCACACGATACTACCTGAGACCATAGTATGACGACAACACTACTGTCATAGAAGATAGCACAGTTCCCTGATCGAGACATTGAGGAAATTTGAGGAGAAATCCGACCACAAGGAGATACTCGATCTCGTCCTGGAAATGCACGAAACACTGGTGACCCGCTCGATATCGAGTGTAGGATCGAAGATCAGATCGAAGAACACACCGAAGATGTCCAGCTGAAGCAATTAACGATAGACGAGACGTACAACCGGCAAACACAGGTCAAACGAACCAACGAGTCAGCCAAGGGCTGCGGGCTCGGGACCCCCCGCGCCTGAGCCCGCGTCCATGCACGAGCAGAGATGTTCCTTGCATTGTATCTCCGTCTCATCGTAGCTATTACCAACTACGAACGCGGAGATAATCCGAGAAGTGCCGTCATCACTGTGTGAGAATGATTCTACACAACTAACAGAGAATGAATGAAATAGGATGGGTTCGTTCGGTGATACCGGACAGATACAAGTCGGTCATGGTGGCTTCGATACTGTTCGCAGTACTCCGAATACGTCGTAGGGACTCGTTCTCGAAGCGGGCATCGTGTTCAACTTATTGGCGCGGAGACATTCGCGGCGCCGAGTACCTCAAGCACATCGACGGGCTCGACTGTCGTTGAAGTCGATGTCACTCGGCGTTGGTCTGTCACAGTCATCAGCTCTACAGTACCACAGATCGCGATAAACGTCTGGTAATAACGGATGTGAGGCACTGACTTGATGGAAATTCTGCTATCCCCAGAGAGCGTGAAGAAAGTATGGAGCGCAAGAGACCGACAACTATAGTAGCCGTTAGAACTTTCTGCCCGAACAACGTTAGATGGTCTAAGGAACCATCTTGACGAGATATCCATCGAGGAACTTCAAGAGGCTCTCGACAAAGTGGGGGAAACAAGCCGACACAACGGTTGTTAGCAGCAATCGCGTACACAAGCGGGGTCACGCAGACCGAACTTGCCGAGTGGCACGACACCGGTCGAAGAACGATCTACAGTTGGCTCAAGCGACTCGACATCGACGAGTCGCTTGAGCAGGCCGTAACTGATAATAAGCGAACTGGAAGAAAGAGAAAACTCTCAGAGTCACAGCAAAAAGAGTTCGAAGAAGTTGTTCACAACTCACCCAGAGACGTTGGGATCGACGCGCCGGCGTGGACGCCGGTGCTTGTCCAGCACTATCTCGAAGAAACGTACGGCGTCGAGTACTCACTTCCGAGGTGTCGGCGGTTGTTGAAAGAGGCGGGATTGAGGTGTCAAAAACCACGCCGTTCAGCCGCCGAAGCTGACGAAGCCGAGCAAGAGAAGTTCCATAACGAGTTCAAAAAAGCGGCGGGAGATGGATGCCACAGTAGTCTGTATCGATCAAACCAAGACATCCGTGCAAGTCGAGCCGCGTTCCGCGTGGTTTCCGCGCGGCACGCGGCCCTCCGTCAAACTCTCTGGCCAACGCGACTGGACGTGTCTGCTGGGCGCGGTCACCGAGGATGGTGATCGTTTCTTCTCCCGATTCGAAGAGTACGTCACCGCCGATCACGCGAAACATTCATTGTAGTATTATGCGAAGAATGTGAAGATGACTTGATCGTGGTGCTCGATAGAGCGCCGTATTTCCAGGCGTCAGCCGTCACGGACCTAGCGGCTCGTGACGACCTCGCCTTCGTGACGTTACCGGCGTATTCGCTGGAGCTAACCCCGGTCAAAGAGTGCTGGAGACAGTTACAATCAGCACTCAGCACCCGGGTCTTCGATTCACGTGACGAGGTAACAACGGCAATCGATACTGCTCTCGATCAATTTTCGATTCCAGAAGTGAGCAACTATTTCTAATGATTACTATATCTGCGTCGAGGTGCTGTATGCATCGGCGATTCGCTCGGCAGCAGCAGCAATCTCGTCTGCTGATGTGGTTTGTCGTTTCGAAAAGAACAGTAAGCCAATCTCCCGTTCCCGAACCTCCTTGAAGAAATCGTCATCACGAGTGAACACGACCCAGCTCTCATGGGCAGCTAAATCAGCGATCTGGTTGTCCGGAGCGGTCTGTGGGAGCCGATCATCAGCCCGCTCAACAGTTATCCCAGAAATCGAGTCGATTGCAGTGATATATCTCGGTTCGACGTTCCGATCGAAGAGAATCTGCATCTATTATGCCGTCTGTGCCCGACTCTGTTCAACTACTTCCTCATACAACGCCTCACGCCGATGACAGGCTTCGGCAATCTCCTTGGGATGGTCTCCCCAGTACTCTCGTGCAGCATCGATTTCGTCCGGCGTCACCTCAAGCGCCTTCGCCGTCTCGGCGACGGTGTATCCGTCGTCGAGGATCTCAACGACATCGACCACGCTAATGCGATGGTTCGATAAGCGTGGTTTGCCACCAAGCACCCCCGGCGTAGTGACGATTTTAGCCATTGTATGTGGAATGGGGTATTCCTAACCAATCAGAGGTCGGCTAGGTAGTCGCTGAATGCACAGAATAGACGTTCGTTGCAGCTATTTTCTTGACGTAGTAAATGAGTCACGGGTGGAATCGGATCGCGATTTTAGAATCAGTGTGTCAAAGAGTGAAACAAACAGGCGTCGAATAGAGCTGACGCTCACGAACGGGCGGTCACAGGGCTGTTCGGGTCTCAGTCAGGCGGATCGAGCCCGTAGCATTGCTTCGCCACAGTCAGGAACTGGTTCGCGTCCACGCGGGGCGCGTACGAGCGATTTTCGCCGTCGATGGCGAGCTTCACCAGCAGATCGACCAGCCGCCAGACGTTATACAGCACGCATGCAAACACGAAGTTGAAGAACCGATAGTCGCGTTCGGTCGAAGTGGTGCGCACCATGAAGTGCTTCTGCTTCTTGAAGCCGTTCTCAATACTCCAACGGCGGCGATACCATCGAATGAGTCGCTCGATCATGTGGATGAACGCCCTCCCGTCCATCTGTTGCTCGTCGGCGTCGCGGGCGGTCACGTATGGATGGTTCGTCTCGAACACCACTGTTTCGGAGGGGTCCACCTCCCCCTCCTGTGCTTTCTGTTTACGCTCTTCGACGTCCTCTTCGCGCTGGATGTCCGCGAGCAGCCGCGAGAACGACATCCCCTCGCTCGGTTCGCCGTCCACGTTTTCGAATTCCCACTCGCCGCACATCTCCTTCCACACTGCTGAGAGACTGCCGTCTTCATCATCGTCGTCCGAATGTGACCGTTGCGGGAGGTAAATCTGCTTGCGTGTCGGCGTCCCGTCGTTGGACTCTTCCTCCTCCTCGGTGACATGGTACCGTTTGCCGTTACGGTACATCCACGCGATGGTCTCGGCCTCGTCACTGCGCTCGAAGATTCGCGTCGGATTCAGATAGTGGACGCCGTACTCCTCGCAGGTCTCCTTTACCGGACCGCTATCGAACTCCCGGTCCATCATCACGAGATCGAGATTCACCATCTCGGTCGTGTGTTCGAGCAGTTTCTCCACGATCTCGTCTTTCGACTGGCCACGCTCACGTGGAATGGCGTCGAGCACGAGCGGCACGTCCATCCCGACGATTTTGAGCACTGCCCACTGGTAGTAGTCGTTGCCGTCCCTGTATCCGAGAATGTCGTCCTCGTGGTCCTCTCTATCACCGGTGAACGGGAAGCCCTTGGTAACGTCGATGGCCGCCCAGAGCTTGCCGGTGAGTTCGCCGTGCTGGCGAGCACGAGCGATGAGCATCCGGGTCGTGTTCCGCAGCATCGAGCGAATGTTCGTGACTGAGAGCTTGCCGATCTGGTAGCGGTGGGTCGAACCCGTCGGGATGCGTTCGCGCGTTGTATCGAGCGAAAACGAGGCTGGACCGCTCCGTGCGTATATGTCTTCGCGCATTCCCATGTAGGCGTGCTGTTCCCAGAAGGCGTTCTGGTGGATCTGCCAGTTTCGACCGCGTTCGAGCGCGAACGCATCGCAGACGAACGGCTTGGCCTGCTGCCACACTTCGTCGGTTGTCTCCGCGACGAGTTGGTGTTGTGGAGGGTCGTCGGTCTGGGCGTCGTCCACTTTGCCGATGGTGACTCGTTCGGGGAGCGAGATGTCGCAGAGGCGCGAAGCCGTGACGATGTTGTCAGCACACTCCTGTACGGCGTCGCGTAGGTCCTCGCTGAAACGGTGGTTCCACGTGCGCCAGAACGTCGATTGGTTCGGAAGCGTCTCGAAGCCGAGTCCACGACGGAGCGATGGATTTGCTCGCAGGTAGTCGTGGAGCGCGGTTTCGTCCCAGCCGTTGATCTCCTCGATGATGAACGCCCGCACCAGTATCGCCATCTGGTATGGCCCGGAGTACGGTGCTAACGAATCATGTGAATCGAATGTGAGATTGTCAATCGGCACGTCACGGACCAACGCTTCGATGTCCGCGTAGTCCGTGGCGTGCTCGCACTGCGATTGCGCGACGGTGGTGACATCGGAAACGAACCCGTCGAGATCATCGCTTGACCCGTCGGAGTCGATGTCGAAAAAGCGAGATGGGCCGTGATGATCGGTGGCGCTGTCGGCATGAATCGGTGTGAGCGTCTTCGCTGTGTCGTTTGGCTGATCTGTGGTTGGTGACTTCGCGTCGATACGTGTGTTCGTGTCGGGTAAGTTCGCGTCCGACTGGTTCCAATACCTGTTCGAAAGCCGCTTCTTATGTCCATTTCGACCATTTATGTATAGGATGCTCAACGTGCAAAGCTTAGCGTCAGTATCAATGACTGATCACGGGGCAAGAGTACCAGCTAGTCGTCACCCTCTGGATCGTACTCAGCGAACCAGTCGCACAATTCCGTTAGTCGATGAATCGCCCGATTGGGATCACCGATATTGTGGTGCTCGTTTTGGTAGACGATGAGCTTCGAATCAACTCCCTGTTTGCGAATGCTAACGTAGAATTGCTCTGATTGTGAAGTTGGAGCGCGCCAGTCCTGCTCGCCTGCCGTGACAAGCGTCGGTGTTTCGACGTTCCCAATGTCTGGAATCGAAGAGGATGCACGGTAGGCATCCTCGTTCTCCCATGGTACTCCAAAGCCGATCTCGTAATAGAGCTGGTTATCGCCAGTTCCAAACAGGGAGTACAGATCGTAGAGGCCATGTTCCGCAGCAGCCGCTGTGAACCGATTGGTCGTCGTAATGAGGTAGCCAGTATTTACCCCGCCTTGTGAGAGACCAGTGCAGAACAGTCGGTCAGGATCGGCCCAGCCGCGCTCGACAACCGCATCTACGCCAGCCTGTAAGTCCGCAACTTCTTGGCCGTTCCATGCTCCACGCAGTTCTTCGCAGAACGACTGTCCGTACGAGGTCGAGCCACGGTAGTTCACCTCAAGAACCATGTATCCTTCGTTGGTCCAGAATGTCTCATCGAAGCCCCAGTTGGGTGTGTCGTAGAACCTTGGACCACCGTGGATGTTCAGTAGAAGTGGCCGTGTGTCGGGATCGTCGGGATTGAAATCCGGTGGATAATAGGCAAACGCCTCGACTTCCACATCATCGCTCTCGAACGTAAGGCGCTGACAACCGGGTTGATCGTACTCTGTCAGCAGACGTCTGTTGCTTTCCGTGAGTCGGGTTCGCGGGTCGCTTTCCGCATCGAGATCTGTGACATCGAATGCGTAGAGGTCCCGGCCTCTATCGTGACCGGAGAAGACGGCTGCGACCGTTCCACCGTCAGTGCTGAGACCTCCGGAGCTAATCGTTTCGTAATTGGACTGGGTGTCGAAGGTCCGGTCAGGATCGTCATCTTCGGCATCGAACCGACAGAGGCGAGTCCAGCCGCCATCGCCTATACCTGTGAGAAGATTTCCATCGTCAAGCCAAAAATGGTCAGTGAACCCAAACGTCCGATCCAACGATTCGGAAACCGACCAGTAGTCGTCAGCATCAACATCGGCGATGTAGAGTTGCGATGGGACATAGAAATTCACGGGATCACGCCCACTGAATGCTATTCGTTCATTTGACGGTCCCCACTTCGGCCCGCCAACCGAAAGATCACTATCAGTGACCTTCCTGCGTCCGGTTCCATCGGGTCGGATGGTGAATATGTCTCGAACTGCTGTATCGTCGGGATCGCTCGAGTCAGTTGACACAAATGCGATGCAGTCATGTCCCCACGCAGGTTGAAGGCCCGGACCTGAATCACCGTAGCCATGGTCGTTAGCGTCGTCAATACGCGTCGTCTCGCGACTTTCTACGTCCACGACAAAGAGATAGGAGGTGACCTCATCAAGCCAGCCATGCCCGTCTTGTTTGTGTTGAAGACGCTCGATCTCGATAGGACCGGAATCTTCCAGTTGATCGAGATATTTTTCCTCATTCTCGGTCGGATCACGAGCCGAGACAACGATCCGGTCACCATCAGGTCCCCAGTCGAAGTCGTTGACACCGTGATCGCGGTCGGTCACTTGTCGAGCGTCGCCGCCACGTTTCATATCAAAGATCCAGACCTGCGACTCCGGCTCGTCGTCATTCCCATCGTCACCATCGTCAACATCGGTTTCGTCGTTCCCATCACCGGCTCCCTCATTTCCGTCAGTTCCGGCAGATTTGACGGCAAACTCGGTGTCCTCGTCTCGGGTGGCAGTGAATGCGAGGTAGCGACCGGCCGGACTCCATTGAGGATTCCCTGCATCTGATGCTCGGCTCAATCGGTACGGTCCATCGCTCCCGACAGTCGGAACGACGAACAGGGAGGTATGACGGTCGTCGTTGTCTCTATCACACTCGGTCGCAAGGAAGGCCACACGTTCACCATCCGGTGAAACGGCTGGCAAGCTAATGATCGTCAAATCATAATATTCTGTGGGGTCCATGTAACCCTCAAGACTACCTGAGTGGCCATAAATGTAAGCAGAATACTATTTCTGTAAACTGGCTAGCCGAAGCCGGGTTCTGTTTGCAATTTTAGAGGATCGAGATAGAGAGATCCTCGTTGACCATGACTTCGAGATGGTCACCGTTGATTTCACTGCTAAACTGGACTTGCCACGGGTCGCGAGAGACTACCGTCGTCTCTTGCTCGTGTAGCCACGACAGTTCCCACAACGGCGTCTCAGTGAGGTCAATACCGTGATCGTAGTGAAACGCGACGACAGCGGGGTGATAGAGGAGATATACACCGACCGAGTTCACGGAACGGTTCGTACATCGCTCACAGATGTGCTCGATGCCGACCTCTTGATCATCAAGGTACTGGGAGTCATCGATTATCGATCCGCGCATCCGGCCAGCACAGGTGAGACAGAATTCTTCAACCACTGCTGTGAGGTACAACCGAAGCCACGTATCGAACGCATCGACCAACTCGTCGCGGGGGCGATTCTCGAACGCGCCTGGTGGGAAAGCGAACGTTGATCTCTGGTCGTTGCACGTCGGACAACTGATGGTGACATGCTCGCGTTCGTATTCAACCAGCAGCACCGATCCACAGGTAGTGCAGGTTGAGTCGAGGTCGAAACTACGAGTGAGACCCCGCTGATTGAATGTCCCCGCAAAGATCGCCCCAATAACCTGCGCCCCAGCGTAGGTGAGTTCGTACTCGGCCTCGTCGGTTCGACGGACGAAACTTCCGGCCAACTTGTTAAGGTGGTAATTGAACTGACCGCTGTCGGCTACGTTGACACGGCCCCGGAGCGCGGAGAACGACAGCGATTCGTCGGACGTCTCACCCAGAACTCGGATAATATCGATTCGGGTCTCGTTGCCGAGCAATGTGAACGCGTCCCCCGGCGAAATAGTCTCGAATCCGTCCTGTTCGGTTGGCCCAGTCATACGAGAGTATCGCCTTGCGGGAAAGATAAGGTTGCTTTCTGGCTCCAAAGAGGTGATCTCTGTTAACTATTTGTCCATTGCCAGTATTGAAAATCTCATCAAATTAAATTCCACAGTTACTGTGCATAAATAATCCACCTAGCCGAGTTCAGATGTTTGGACGATCCTCAGTACCGTCCGACACAGCTAACACCGCATGGAGTTCGTCCGTAGTTAGCCCCTCAACAGCACGATGACACGGTACACACACCGTGATGAGGTTGGATGGTGCATGGGCCTGTGCCGGTATCTCGAACTCGGTGAATGGTGTGATGTGATGCACTTCCATCTTTGATACGTCAGATTCGCTCGCGCCACACCGTTGGCAGTCATTCTCGTCTCGATCCAAGACCCGCCGTCGCGCCCATTTCCACCGAGAACCGGAGCGCGGGGCCTCTGTCACGGGTGGCCACCACGGGTGTGGGATCACTTCATCGTGCTTTGCGCACCAATGCTGTCTAATGCCGGTGATACGGAACTCCTTGTTACAAACAGGGCATTCGACAATTGGCGGTCCCTTGCCGTCGGACGTTTCCACAATCTTCAGCGCATCACTCATCCGTCGTCCTCCTTCGCATCGAGATCGAGTGAGTCGAGATAGGCAATGCGTTCGGCTGGGGAGAGAGATGGGAAGTGCCAAATATGCCGAATCACCTTCCAGTACAGAATACCAATGAGTAATATACTACTAGGGAACTCGCCGAGCATCACAATCCCAGTCTCCCGAAGCCCCGGTGGAATCAGCTGCTTCGTCCAGAACCATAGCAACACAGTACAGCACCCCCGAGGACGAACAGGATCATTTCTAGTGGCGTTGGCTGATGGGTCCTCATTACTTGTCTCTCAAGGGATAGACACTTCAACGTTCTTCCGACTGATTCTATCACAGTAAACTACCCCGCCCTACTCGCTCGCTCACGTCTTGCGACGGTCGCTCACTCCTTGAGGACAGGCACCGGTTTTTGCTGCGGGAGCCTGTTGACAGACTATGACGATCGAATCAGTGTAGTGCGGGAGCTGTGGAAAGGCCGTCCCTCTGGACGAGAACCACGTCGAGGCGGAGCAGATTCGCACGGAATCACCCAACGAACAGGAATATTTCGTGCTGCACGAGAGATGCTGGCGACAGCTCACCGAACGGAAGGCTGAAGCACTCTATCGCCGTCATGCCGGCCTCGTAGTACAACGCTTTTTCAACCATCAACATCGTGTTCTACCCGCCTGAACGGTGACCTACCACCGCGTCCAATGCTATTGGAGATGTGCAACCCGGACACCCCATCTGCGAAATGAAAATCCAGCCGAGGCGCGTTGTGAGGGTCGCCTTCTATAGGTGCTGAACACCAGAGAGAACATAGCATCCCATGGCTGTCGTTCACTCCCCAACAGTTCCGGTCGAAACGATCACAGCGAGCCAACGACAGGCGTTGCGACAGTATATCACAGAACGCCAAGAGAGCGAGATGGGATTACGAGAACCAGTGTGGCTGGCTCTCGTCATCAACGGCGAGAAACCGGCGTGTTATACCAATCAAGGGCTTGGCTCCTCCGCACTGATCACGGATGGATGGACGGACGATCTCGCCGGGCAAGCCGTCCCCTCAGAGATGGAGATCGACGTGGTGCCGCTCGAGGACACAACGCCAGACATCACTGTCGCGGACGTACTCGATGCGTTCACCCTCTCCTATCGGGAGCTGGGCGGCGCAGGCTGGTACGTCGCCCGGACCGCGTGGCGATTGGAGCTGCTCCCGACAGTTCGCAATGGCGCGACAGCGGCCTATCATCGCCGACTGGGCGCGTTCTTTGGCTATGCACGAGCCGATATCAACTACTTCACCACGTCAGAGCCACCACGACCGCAACCGGCGGCCCTCGTTGCTGAGGGCCACTATACGCCCGAGGAGATCGCCTATACGACGTTCGTGCCTGAGATCTTCGAGCCGGAGCCTGAGCGGGTGGCGCGGGCCATACGCACTGGCCGCACGATCCGCGACCGGATGGCGCAGCTAGCCCGCCAGTGGGAGCTTCCCGCCCTTGAGGATCTCGCTGCTACGGTCTACGAGGAGGCCGTCAGCGACTGCCGGGACGACTGATCACAAGTCCATCTGGTGCCCGCACACCGGACAGACCGTCTCGCCGTTCTTCGCAAGGTCGACTGGCCCCTCAAACGGACAATTATCACAGTCGTTGTACGTTCGTTTGACCATGTACGATGACTCATCCACCACTACAGGACGATTAATTATAAAATTTCCACCGTCAGGTGTGCTATGAAAAACATCCGCGGCCGAATCCCTCCGTTATCGATTTGTACATCGTCAGAGTGCGCCGGAACCACTACACGTGCGCTGGATGTGTTTCGTCCCGATCGACGTACTGCGCTTCCCACTCGGTGCGGGCGTCGATCTCGCGCTGGCCACGCTGCGTGAGCGTGTAGTAGTTCGTCCGCCGGTCCTGTGTGCCCTTCTCGACCAGTCCTTTCTCGACCAGCGTGTCGAGGTTCGGGTACAGCCGTCCGTGGTGAACCTCTTTCTCGTAGTAGTCTTCGAGGTCGTCTTTGATCGCCAGCCCGTGTGGTTCGTCACTGCCCGCGATCACATACAACAGATCGCGCTGAAAACCAGTCAAATCGTGCATTCCTCTCTGAGAATAAGATATTTCGTTGGATATCCCTTGTGGATCGGGCAATCGATACAGAAGCAGTCAGTTGACCGACTGCTATCGTCGAGGATATCGCTCGGTTGTGTGAGTGACCAATACTGACCGGCGAGCGAGCGGCCGGATCACCGTGGAACGCCGAATCACCCAGATTTCGCTCTCATAGCATCCATTTCTTTGCCAGCGTCCCATGACTGGAAGAAAAGAATCGCTTCAGCGGGCTGTCTCAGCCCCTCAGGGGAAGCCTGTTGAAACACCGCAAAACAGCCGTTTCTGGCTGTCTCTCAACCCCGATTTCGTCGTCACTATCGAACGCCGAGCGCGCGCTGCGTCACCCTACACTTTCGTCGAACTAAGTGAGAGATACACCACAGTCAGCAGTGCTTCTTGATCCAGGTACACCACTTCTCGAAGTCCTGGGCTCCACATTGAGTGGCGATCGAGCGGTAGGTATCTTGGGAGATTTCGTCTGCACCGCTCACCGGCACCTGGACGTTCCGCACCTCACCAGTCTCGGGATGTTCGTAGCGCAACGTAACGTGACTCCCTTTCCGTCTGATTGGGTGGAATCCCTGTGTCCGAAGGGCTTTGATGATTTCTCTCCCAGAAAAATTCGCATACGCCATTCCGACTCAGACCATCCAGGACGGCGGCGACGTATCTTCCTCAAGCTCGTCCGAATCGATCCCGAGCTCCTGAAGAAAGGCGTCCTCATCGTCGATCGGCTCTCCACCCCCCTCGTGCAAGACAAGCACATCAGCGAGCGACGAGAGAGCCTTGGCTTTCGAGGATCCACTGGCTGCAAGCCCTGTCTCGATGTCGATCGCTGTGATGAGATCGCCCTCGTGGGTGAATGCGACTCCCTCCGACGAGTGATCCCGAGACGATACTGCCATAGAAATACATCAGAGGTGCAATAGCAAAATACCTTCGGAGACACCCACTCTTCTGATTGTAATCGTTCGTGGCTTCCGCTCGATTACTTGTCAATCTCTATCCCGAGCGTCTTGGCAAACTCTTCTTTGCGGTCCAATGTAAACTTAACAAGTTCTTCATAGAATTCCTAATTCTTTTCCAGCTCGCCATCCCCCGCGAGCTTGGACGAGTATCAAGTTCATCGTAGAATTCTACGAGAGCACTACGCTGATCCGCTGGCAGGTACATAGCGACCTGCTTTCGGATGTGGGTTGTATCATCACGACGTGGGCGGCGAGCATGTTCAGCAAGTTTCAAATACCACTCCTCAAATCCCTCACTCCCACTATGTATTGATCCGTAGCAGCTCCGGCAGATAGGAATCAGGTTATCGAGAGAGTTGTTCGACCGGTCACCATCAATATGATGAGCAACGATCGAATCCGAGGCTTCGCACAGCGAACACGTCGTTCCCTTTGCTCGAAGACACCGCGTTCTAGAAGAACTTATTCGAACGTAATCCCGTATCCCCACTCGCGGAGCGTTTCTTCCACGGAATCGATATCGGCGAGCCCCACGAGAAGTAGCGCCTCGCGGAGATCTGTTAGCGAAACGTCGTCATCAAATCGGTCTTCGAGCTCGTGGAGTGCATCGCGTTCGTCTCGTTTCGTGTCTGGCTGCAGGAAGAGCGGCACGCGATTGCGTCCATCCTGCACGCTGTCGCGTCGAAGGATCATCGGAATCTCGCTCGGTTGGGCGGATGTTGTTTCAGTCATGGTGTTCGTCTCGGTGGCAGTGTTTGATTCGCGGGCGGTGTCGTCTGAATCTGTCTCTGGGTCCGAATCCGTCTCTGGATCTGGATCTGCGAACGGGTCCTCACCGGCTCCTTCCTTCATTCCCGTCATTGGGCGATCACGTTAGGATCGTGCTCAATGTCGCCGGGTTCTGGGGGGTTCGGCGCTTCGATGCCGACCTCTTGCTCAAGCTGCCGAGCCAAGCGGTCGAATTGCGCGAGCGTATCAAGTTCGTAGTCACGCTGCCGATCACGATGGGTATGGACGTATTCGAACGCCGAACACTGCTCTTTCCAGCAGCCTTCGAATAGCGATGAACGCTCACCGACAATCTCAGGCGTTGAATACGGAATTTCATCGAGAATGGCGCGTTGATCATTCGTGTCCTTATATCCCATCGGGAGCGCTGCCAGTACCCCGATGTCGATATTGAGACTCTCTTGTAGCCCAGCGACCAACGACTCCAATCCCTGCACCGCTGCGTTGCCTTTCTCGCTCGGCTCGATGGGGAGAACCAGTGATCGGGTTGCATTGATTGCGTTGTAGAGATGAGGACTTTCGGTTGCTGGTGGGTCACAGATCAACACATCATAGCGATCCTGAGCACCTGCTTCTCGTAACGTGCGAAGCAATTGTGCATGCATTCCGAACGCCTCACCCATTGCCTCTGCCTGTTCTTTCTCCCGTCGCAGATAATCTGCGAGATCGCTCAGCATGTTGTGCTCAGGAACAATATCAATCCCTTCAACGGTCTTGATGAGATCGTCGAACTCACCTTTCGGGCGCTGAATCATATGCCGAACAAGGTTATCCACAGACTCTGTCCGATCAGCGTCAACCCCAAACAATCGTGAGAGGTCGCCGTCTTGTGGATCTAATGGAACGACTAACACGTCTAATCCAGCACGAGCATGTGCGGCTGCTAAGTTTGCAGCTGTCGTGGTTTTTCCAACGCCACCGGCCTCCGAATACGTGGTGTACGCCAGCATGCATGTATTTACATCCTATTCATTCATCAATGTTACCCATTACACCAATCAATGAACACTAATAGCTACACTCATTGATGAACACCAGTAGTGAACATCGTTAATGAACACTATTCATGAATGGATGTGATGAAGAAAAACATAGAATAACTGAACTATAGTGGCAGTGGCACGGTAGTGCCTATTCAAAGTATGAGCAGTTCTTGGAATCTGATGTCGGCTAGCTAGATTTGTCATGCTTAGACTGGCCATTCATTCTAACGTACTCTTGCGTGTAGTAAATGAACGGTGCTCACCATCACTCCATCATATGAGAATCAGACCAGAACAATGCGAAATAAAGTGGCGTGAAACAGCGCCGCCGCTCACGAATCGGGCGAACACGGGAAAGGTCGGCATCAGTCGGGTGGGTCGAGACCGTAGAATTGCTTCGCCACGGTCAGGAACTGGTTCGCATCGACGCGCGGTTCATACGACCTGTTCTCGCCATCGATGGCGAGCTTCACGAGGAGATCGACGAGTCGCCAGACGTTATACAGCACGCACGCGAACGCGAAGTTGAAAAAGCGATAGTCGCTCTCGGTCGAGGTGGTCCGCACTATGAAGTGCTTCTGCTTCTTAAACCCGTTCTCGATACCCCAACGACGCCGATACCACCGGAGCAGCCGCTCGATCATGTGGACGAATCCCTTCCCATCCATCTGCTGATCGTCGGCATCACGCGCCGTCACATACGGGTGGTTCGTCTCGAAGACGACGGTTTCGCTGGTGTCTACCTCCTCTTCCTGCGCTTTCTGCTTGCGCTCTTCGACTTTCTCCTCGCGCTGGATGTCCGCGAGCAGCCGCGAAAACGACATCCGCTCGCTTGGATCACCGTCCACGTCCTCGAACTCCCACTCGCCGCACATCTCTGTCCACACTTCCGAGAGGCTGCTGTCGTCATCCTCGTCATCGCCCGAGTTCGACCGCTGTGGGAGGTAGATCTGCTTGCGTGTGGGCGTCCCGTCGTCGGTCTCTTCCTCGGTGACGTGGAAGCGTTTGCCGTTGCGGTACATCCACGCGATGGTCTCGGCTTCGTCGCTGCGGTCGAAGATGCGCGTCGGGTTCAGGAAGTGAACGCCGTACTCCTCGCAGGTGTCTTTCACTGGACCGCTATCGAACTCCCGATCCATCATCACGAGGTCGAGATCGTCCACCATCTCGGTCGTGTGTTCGAGCAATGTCTCCACGATCTCATCCTTCGACTGTCCTCGTTCGCGCGGGATGGCGTCGAGGACGAGCGGCACGTCCATCCCGACGATTTTGAGCACTGCCCACTGGTAGTAGTCGTTGCCGTCCTTGTACCCGAGGATGTCGTCCTCGTGGTCCTCCACGTCACCGGTGAACGGGAAGCCCTTGGTCACATCGATGGCCGCCCAGAGCTTGCCGGTGAGTTCGCCGTTTTGGCGAGCACGAGCGATGATCATTCGCGTCGTAGTGCGAAGCATCGAGCGGATGTCGGCAACCGAGAGCGTGCCGATCTGGTAGCGATGGGTCGAACCCGTCGGGATGCGCTCGCGCGTGGTATCGAGCGAGAACGAGGCTGGACCGCTGCGTGCGTACATGTCCTCACGCATTCCCATGTAGGCGTGTTGCTCCCAGAACGCGTTCTCGTGAATCTCCCAGTTCTGACCACGGTCAAGGGCGAACGCATCGGTGACGAACGGTTTGGCCTGTTGCCACACCTCGTCGGTTTTCTGTGCGAGCAGTTGGCGTTCCGGACAGTCAACGGAGTTTGGTTCGCTCGCCTCGCTGGTGCTGACTCGCTCGGGTACGGAGACATCGCAGGCGCGTGCGGCTTTCACAATCGCCTCAGCACACTCCTGTACGGCGTCGCGGAGGGTCTCGCTGAAGCGGTGGTTCCACGCGCGCCAGAACGTCGATTGGTTCGGAAGCGTCTCAAACCCGAGCCTGCGGAGGAGCGACGGGTTTGCTCGTAGGTGGTCGTGGAGCGCGGTCTCGTCCCAGCCGTTGATTTCTTCGATGATGAACGTCCGAACCAGTATCGCCATCGGATACGGCCCCGAATACGGTGCGGAGGAATCGTGGGCGGCGAACGTGAGGTGGTCAATCGGGAGCCGAGAGACCAGCATCTCGATGTCGACGTAGTCCGTCGCGCGTTCGCACTGCGACTGCACGATGGTAGAGACATCCGCGACGAATCCGTTGAGGGCGTCGTCTGCTCCGTCGGGTTCGTCCTCGAAAAACTGGGTCTGTCCGTGATAATCGGTAGCGTTAGCGACGAAAGCCGCTGCAACCATCTCTGTCGTGTCGTTCAACTGGTTCGCGGCGGGTGATTTCGCGTCGATACGTGCGTCCGTGTCGGGTGAATCCGCGTCCGACTCTGAATGTGAGTTCGTCCCCATGGCATCTGTCTCACCCACCACCACGAGTCACCCGACAAGCAGACGGAAGAACAGTGTCGCCCGTTCGATTACGTCCTGTGGGGCGGTGAGTGCTGTGCCATAGGTTTTGTCGGGTATAACGACCGTACCGCTGACGGGCAGTTAATCGGTCCGGTTTCCACCTGTGCCTTCGTTGGGTCTGCGGCTCAAACGAACGTTGTGGGTCACTGTCCGTTCATTCTTCGATCGTATAGCTATCGAATCGATGGACTGCATCCCGATAGAGAAGATAGCTGAATCCAACAGTAATAATGGTCCGGCCAATGAGGCCGCCTACTCGAATTCCATAAGAAGACAGTACGACGCTCCCACCACTAAGGATCAGTAGTACGTCTTGAATCGATGAAGAGACAAGCAACACCAGAATCCCGATTCCCCCCAATACAGAGACAGATGTCAAGTAAAGTCCAATAGCTATCAGACTTGGCTGGACAGTCTCATGGCTCTGTCCAATGGTGAGTGCGTCAAAATGGGGAAAGTGGATCCCGATCGCTGGGGCACTTACAACCGTTGCGATAGTCAGGACAGCACCTATTATAACAAAGCCAATATCACGATCCAATTGATACGGACTGAAGAGCCCCGCAAGTGCTGTTGTTATGATCGTGAGAGGAAGCCCATACAAGAGACCTGGAAGCATCACGCCACGAATGTCCCTGCACCGTTCGGACCAAGAAGCCCGTAGATCTCACCCGCTGGGATGAAAAGATCAAGATTATCGACTGCAAGAGTGTTTCCGTACCGTTTTGTAAGAGCAGCTGTCTCAATCATCTTTTTATCAATTGGCCTCTTACTCATTTATTCTCAATATGTAAAATGTATGGTTGGAAGATAAAAGTACATTCCGGTATCACCTTATCGCTCGATACCGATTTGTGCGCTCTTCTGAGAGGATGTCGATAGCCGTAAACAGCGTCTTGATACTATCGGACAGAGCTACGTACGGATCAAGACGGAATATTCATCTATTGTCTGGTGGTTTACCAATATTTGATATTCATTCACCTCTGTCCGGCAGTATGAGCAGTGTGTCAGAGAGCCTGGATTCGTCTCTAAGCACTGAGCGATAAGTCGCAAGTGAATAGAGTTCGTCCTCGATCGTGAGGGGACGTTTCACGCGTGATCCTGGCATTACCGTCGCCGACATAATCGTGTTGGCATCGATAGCGATCGTCTCCGAGTACGGGATGCGGTCGTCGTTATGATTCTGATTGGGCTGCCCTCTTGTGCTCTACGACTGTCCGTCTCCTCTGGTGAGTCAGAAATCGGCTGAGTAGATTCGTCATGCACAATCATCCGAGAAAATTAGACTATTGAGATAGATTTCGGTAGTTGTCGTGCATGATGAATCGACCTAGCCGACCTCTGATACTGCGGATCCCTCCGTCGGTATCCTCGCAGATGGAGGCTGCTGTTCGCTTCGAGCGTCAAGCGGCGGGAGTTCCTTCTCACCGGCGTCAACCTTCGCACGTTCGAGTTGCCACTGGTCGTTGTCGAATGAAATGTCGTAGTTCGCCTCGGCCCGTGCGAGAATACTCTGAACTGCGGAGTCGGGAATCTCCAAGAATGCTGCGGTGGCGTGCTTTTCGCGGCCTTTGCGAACTTCACGGATGGAGCTCTGCGCGCGAACGTACTCCGAGGGGATTTGCTGGAGAAACCCGTCCTCGACCGTATAGCCGAACGGTGGTCGTCCAACGCGCTTGCTATCGGCAATCGCGGCATCGATGCCCTCTTGCACGCGCGAGCGGATCATCTTCCGCTCGGCATCAGCAAACACCATCATCATATTGAGAATCATTTCGGCCATTCAATCGTCTTCGCCGACCGTTCCGATGGGTTGGTTCACGAGATCGATATCGACGCCTTTCTTGCGGAGGTCCTCAACGAACTCGGTGAGGTCGGCTATCTCGAAGTGCGCCGCGCGTTAGAGCGCGTCAGTGATGGCGAATCCCTCCGAGCGGTTGCACGCGATCTCCCGAACCTCTCTCGGCAAGGATTGTCAAAAATCGACAACGACCCTGCCCGTCGGCAGTGGTATCTCGGGGCCGAAGCCGACGACGACCGTGTGGATGTAGCTCTCGAAATCTTCGGTAGAAGCCGAGCACGTCAATCCACAGACCGGGACTCCCGCTCGGCGAGTAGCAAGACTGTCGCGGCGGCGTTCCGCCACCGACTGCGACTGGTTTGATGCTCTCGGTGCCGAACCGCCATCCACAGCAGTTACTCGGTACCAATCTCTCCACTAAATTCACGTTTCAGAAACAGTCAACTGGCGAGGTTTGTGAGGAACTGAGTCGACTCGATTTCCTTTTGATCAATCGGCAGCCTGACCACCGTCGACTGGGAAAGTGTGGCCAGTGATATATGACGCGTCATCAGAACAGAGGAATGCGACTACACCAGCCATCTCGTCAGCTGTCGCTACGCGATCCATCGGAACATCGACCATCGCCGAGGTATCGAACTCAAGTTCCGTTGGGTCAGCGCTCCCACCATTGGAGTTCGCCTGAATGTTGGTCGCTGTAGGACCGGGTGCAATGGCATTGACACGCACGCCGCGGCTAGCGTACTCAAGGGCAACTGTCTTCGTGAGTCCGACAACCCCGTGCTTGCTGAATAGCTTGCAAGGCCGCCCCTTCCGACGAGTCCTGCCTCTGAGGCAGTGTTAACGATGGCTGCGCCACCTTCCTCTGCCATCACCGGTAGTTCGGCATTCATGCAGTTCCAAATCCCTTTGAGATTGATGTCGAGCAATCGATCCCACTGGTCGTCCTCAATATCAGTCACCTGCGCGAATCCGGTCATTATCCCGGCATTGTTGGGGGCAAAATCGAGACTCCCATAGGTTTCGACAGCGGTGTCAACCATCTTTTCTACCGAGTCCGGATCGCTAACGTCCACTTCAACGAAAACCGCATCGCCTCCAGCATCCTCGATGAGATCGACTGTCTCCTGACCGGTATCTGCTACTACATCCGCAATGACTACGTTTGCTCCTTCTGCAGCGAAACGCTGGGCCGATGCTCGTCCGATACCAGATCCGGCTCCTGTTACGACTGCGGTTTTGTCGCTAATCCCTTGCATAGCAACGAATAGATTGATCACTCAATCAAATAAACTTCGCTATTGACCGAGCTCAGCTGTGAACCAAGTATCAGCTCCTTTCTATAGAATCATATCATTTAATAGAAACATTCCGATCCACTACCTGAAATTTCGCAGATCGACTGAAAGTTCTCGCTCCGCAAGCCGATATAAACTAGTACGTGTCATTTCGGCTGCTTCGTCGCGGTCAACCGCTGTCTTCGTATGTAGCCCGTGCAAAAATAGTGCGAACATGTGTTCAGCAGTCTTTTTCGGTGGCACCTCGCGGAACTGATTCTCTTCAATTCCTCTTTTTAGTGACTGTGTGATTTCATCAACGAACTGGTTTTCCAGTTCAGTGATCTTCGTTCGATATCGCTCATCTCGGGTTGCTTGTGCCCAGAGCTCCGCATAGACGTGTACGAGAACGACTTTGAATTCTATCTCGCCTTCGTTGGTAGAACTGTTCTCGGCGACTGATAATGGGTCAAAGAACGCATCGATTAGATCGGCTAGATCTGCCTTCGGATCGGACGGTTCATCATGGTCTTGTTGTTCGACAAATTCTTCTCCAATCAGGTCGAGAGTTGATAACAACAGGTCGTCTTTATCGTCAAAGTAGTGATATAGAAGGGATGAGCTCTGGCCTAGTTCCTCTCCGATCCGTTTAATCGAGAGGTTCGCATACCCGTGTTTGGCCAAAGCACGGACCGCCGCTGTCCTGATTCGCCATTCAGTCCCTTCTCGGTGATTCATATATCGACCACCACATCTCCAATCTGTCCAAGCGACATTGAATACTGTTTTGCAACCGTCTGTCTATGCGTTTCTATTTCGAGAAGCGGTGAGTAACCACACTATTCCTTGTAGAACCACATCGGGAGGTGATCGAGTCCGTAGGTGAGCGGCCAGGACAGGGGCTCCGGATCGAAGGACTCCTTCGCAAGTTCTATGTCCTGAATCCGGTCAGTGACGGCGTCGAGGATGACATCACCTTCCAGTCTCGCAAGCGGAGCTCCCAGACAGACGTGAGGGCCGAACCCGAACGCGATGTGGCGGTTCGCCCGTCGATTAGGCTGGAATTGCTCCGGGTCGTCAAACACCTCTGGGTCTCGGTTCGCTGACCCGATCCACGAGGTGATCTGCTCACCGGCTGGAATAGTCACTCCACTCAGCTCCACCTCTTCGGTTGTGTGGCGGCCGGAAAGCGACTGAACGGGACCTCGGTAGCGAAGTGACTCCTCGAACGTCAATCCCGTATCGAGTTTGCCATTGCGCAGGTTCTTGTACTGGTTCTCCTCTGCGAGCGTCCAGAGCACACTTCCGGCTGCATGAGTTGTGGTTGAGTGGCCAGCGAGGAAGAGAAAGATGCAAAACGATATTTGCTCCTCTTTTGAAAGAGGGGTCGCGGAAGCCTCGGTACTCGTAATCGCCGAAATCACGTCATCGCGCTCTTCTCCTTGACGCTCTTCGATGAGAGTACCGATGTACTCGCGCATCTCTTTAAATATTCGTTGAGCGTCTTTCCAATCCTGTGATTCCGTTGCGCCACTACCTCCCATCACGTCACTCCACTGCTTGACCGTATCCCAGTCGTCACGTGGAATGCCAAGTAGTCGCGAGATCGTAAGAACGGTGACCGGAGCGGTGAGCTGTCCGATAGCGTCAATAGCGGGACCATCCTTGAGCGTCTGGTCGAGTTGTTCATCGACAATGGAGCGAATCGACGGACGCAGCGATTCGAGATTCCCTGGTTGGAAGAACTCGTCGACGACGCCGCGAAGCCGGTCGTGTTCCGGCGGGTTCTCGTCCACAAGAACCGTTCCGAGGATATCGAACGAATCGAAATCCGACAACCCCGCCGAGGAAAACGTTTCGTAGTCTGAGAGAACTCGTCTGACGTCGTCGTAACGGAATACATCCCACCGCTCGCGCTCATCGTCGTATCTAACTGGTTCAGTACTGCGCATCGTCTCGTACCACGTGAACGGGTCCACCCGCCGCTGGGCTGGTTCGAGCCCGCTCGGGAGTTTCATATCGAGTTCAGGGTTTTGTGTTGCCACGTGTCGTTTATTGATCGTTCAATAAATAGGTCTTCTGCTTCTGAAGTCAGACCGGTGGTTTGCTCATGCACGGTTGAGTTCGAAATCTATATCGATATGTTATATTTCGTAGGTGATTATGCATAATAAATTCATCTAGCCGACCTCTGCTACGAGCAGGAGTTGCTCGAAGGGATTCCCTATGAAGCGATTGGCGAGTACGCCACCGACCGAGCGATCGATCTCACTGTCATGGGAACAACAGGGCGTTCGGGGGTTACAGAACGTCTCTTAGGGAGTACGACCGACCGGGTGCTTCGCCGCACTGACACGCCCATTCTGATCGCCCCGGACGCCGATGCAGCTAGCACCGACAGTGGATCGTATGCGCATGTCCTTGCCCCAACGGACGGAAGCGACAACGCCGAACGCGCAGCGCCATACGGAGCTGATATCGCACAGCACGCCAACGCGACGCTTCACATCGTCTCTGTCGTGGATGTACAGGCGGAGGGGGGCGCATTCAGCATCGGTGGTGTCTCCGAGGAGTTCATCGACCAACTCGAAGAGCAAGGCCACGAGGCCGTCTCTCACTTTGCTGACCGTGTCAGCGAGACGGACGTGGATGCGGACCTCCATAAAACAGTTACGCAAGGAACGCCACACGAGGCCCTCCGTGAGTACGTCGCCGATAACGAGATCGACATCGTAGTGATTGCCTCGCAAGGCACCTCAAATCTCGCAAGCCAGCATCTCGGGAGTGTCGCGGATCGGGTCATACGTACCGTCGACAAACCGATACTGGTCGTACCACCAGCAGACTGATGCGAACAGCGTGACGACAATGAATCAGGAGAAGAAAGCCTCGTTAAATCGCTCTGTGTCTCCGAGTGGTACTGGACAGTTTTTTCTACCCAATTGGGTCTAGAATAGCAATGGTCCCGCTACAGCGCTTAGTTATTGCTGTTCTGAAGCCCCATGAACCGACAACACACGCGTTTACTCAGCAGGTCGTAACCGCTGCACCGTCACCAGTGTCAATACGACGCTCGTCGAACTCGATAAAGACGTTCTGAATCTAAGACTCACCAGCGAGGGAATACGATTGAGTACGACGAGGTCGAGGCGAGTATCGAAGGTGCGAGTGGGACGATCCATTCAGTCGATCAGGTCGTTCGTGGAGAGTACATCATCGAAGATACGCCGGCACCACAGGACAGATGGGACGAAATCCGATTCCAACTCTGACTTCGGATCATCGTATCAAGTTAATTGTCCTATTTCAGAGACGATCTTAGATAACGAGTCGGCTGATGAATCCGTAAGGCCAGGACAACGAAAGGGATCAGCTTCCCCATCGTCTATTCGGCCGCTGGAACTGTCGGCTACATTCACACCGGCTATCTGTCCATCGCCGTCTGTCTGGTTCCGATCATCCTCGTGAACGCGTGGAGGGCCGACCGGTCCGGACGACACAGGCACACATCGACGGCGTGGTCTCAATCACCTCGACGAACACGTCCGATCACGACTATCACATCGAAGACGATACGACTCACAGCACCGACTGCGTTCAAATCAACGAGTAGGTACCTACTCGTGATTTTTTGATCAATGACTTATGCCGAAGCATAGGGTGGCTTCAGGAATCGTATCGGAGCGGTTTAACGCAACGAGTCGACACGTCGACAGTGACAACGGTACAATCATAGCTCGTAGAGAAGGAAGAGATCCGACATGCTACTAAGTATATAAATCACATTAATCTAGACAGATAGAAATAATATAAATTATTATTATAAATATATGATATTGAATTGTGGGCAGATATCATAGGTCAGGGATATATAGATTCTCGATGAGTTCTATGGATCCTTCTGAGTGGCTGCTTGATGATGTCCGCGACCGGCTCGAAACAGCCCCAACGCTTGTCGATCTCGTTCGATATTCGGATGTTGACCTCGTCCTTCGGAACACGGATTACGAACGTTTCGAGGCATGCGAGTACGATGCTGTCCCAATGGTTCGCGCGCTGTTCTGCCGGGAACTCGTTGGCCTCTCGTGGAACGGTCTCTACGAGTACCTCTCGACGGAGCATCGAGCGATTCGGCTCGGATTCGATTCGGAGAACTTCGGCCCCTACAACACAGCTCCAACGCGCCAAACGCTCATGACTGCGTGGGATGTACACCTCTCAGACGAGACCAAGCGTGCTATTCTTTCGGTGAGCGAGCGCCTCGTCGCTACTGCCTATCAGAATGCGGTGGCCCTCGATTTACGCCCACCACGGCATGTCAACGAGACCAAGTCAGATCTCCGGGAACGACACGTCGACAAGTTCTCTGATGAGCAGATTCGGAGACATGTCCGACACGCTCGAGAGACAATTTTCGGTGCGTTCGACTCCGGACGGGCAGCGAATGCAACATATCCGGACAGCCGGTTCAATGAACTCCAGGCCCTGATGGCGCTGGGTGGCTGTGGCACGCCCCAGGGCCAATCACGCATGGAGACCTTCTTCGGCAAGGACTACACTCCCCACGGCGATACCCACCTCCGAACGATCAAGCAACACACGCCCGAGACGATTCAAGCAGGCTTCGATCGGTCAATCGACAACCTCCTCAATGCGGTGGATCATCTCCAGATCCTCCAACCACCGGTCACTGTCGCTATCGACATTACGACCTGGCCCTATCACGCTGAAAAAGATCTGCCCAGTGAGGTTAGCGGGACCGATGACTCGGGAGAGAGGGCCTACAAATTCGCCACGCTCTCGCTCGTTGGGAAGAGCCTGCCCATCGTCCTCGCCGTTGAACCGGTGATCGAGAGCTCTGCGTGGGACGAGAATCTCCCCCATCAGTATCATCGAACGGTCCGACGGCTCGTGCGACGAGCTCAGGCATTCGTGTCGATCGATCTCGTGCTCGCCGACCGTGGGTTTGAATCACTGCAGGTCTACCAAACCCTGGATAACCTGGATGTTACCTATCTGTTTCCCAAGATCGAACGGGCACCCGAAACGGCGTACATCGAGCAGATGGAACAGGAGGACAAGGATGTCGCTGTCGAACAGGCGACGGTGAAAGCGAGAAATGGGAGCCATGACTGTCGAGGACTGTTCGTCCAGAATGAAAACGGCGATATACAGGTGTTTATCACGAACGAGCGGATTACACCTGAAAACGCCCACCGATGGGTCACCCACTACGCGTATCGCTGGTGGATCGAAGCCGAGTACCGATCGATCAAACAGGAGTTCCTCGCGAAAACATCTTCGAAGGATTATACGCTGCGATTCTACTATTTCGTCTTCGCCATTCTCATGTACAACGTCTGGCGGCTGACGGATGTCCTCCTGAAAGCCACCGTCTCACAGGAACTGACGACCGCTCCGCCAGTCCTTACTGCGGGGGAACTCGCTGACTGGGTTGCCATTCACCTCCAGCTTGGCCCTGGCTAGGCGGCCACTCTCCCAGTCGGGAAAGAGGTAGATGGAGCGACAGCTTTCTCTAACTATCTTCAATATGGAGATTAACACCGGAAACTGTTCGTGTACCAACTCAATTCCTGATGCATCAATTCTGACTGCTTTATCTCTACGATTGAAACAGGAACAAAAGTTGCTGAGGTCCTCGTCGCGTTTACACTCCGAAGTTAGGTTAGGTAAGAACGCCCGGAGGCAATGGTGACCGGGACCAATCCATGAGCGAATCCAATCACCACCAAGACGCTCAGGAGATCGCCGACGGCGGCCCGCCACCGGCCCCGCTGGGCGTTCCCCAATACGTTCACGACGGGATCGGGAACCAAAAGGCGGAGCTGCTACGGGAGATCGCAGTGTGGTATGGGCAACGTTTCGCGGCGGGCTCAGACCGTTGTGGACTGGAGCCATGGTAGTTGTTGGGCACTGAGCCAGCGGACTAGCGCCGATGAGACGTACCCCAGCACGCCGACCGCGACCATCCCGACGACGACGTTCGGGTACTCGCCAGCGGTGAAGGCGTTCCAGATGAAGTAGCCGACACCGGTGCTCGACAGCAGTTCCGCCGCGACGAGGCTGACCCACGCCAACCCCATCGCGTTGACGAGGCCCGTGTAGATCGAGGGCAGCGCACCGGGCAACAAGACGTGACGTAGGATCTGCGTCGAGGAGGCTCCGAGCGAACTAGCTGCCTGTGAGAACTCCACCTCTACGTCCTGTACCCCCTCGATCGTGTTGAGGAGGATCGGGAAGAAGGCGGCAAGGAAGATGATAAATCGGACGATGTTCGCGGAGTTGATCAGGATGATTGTCAGTGCCGGGAACCACGCGATCGGCGGGATCGGGCGAAGCACTTCGAGCGACGGGAAGAGGAGGTCCTCAACGATCGCGCTCCGACCGATCAACAGCCCCAGCGGGATCGCGATTACCGCAGCGATCACGAAGGACAGATACACCCGAAACGTACTCAACAGAACCTCCTCCCAGAACGCCCCCCCAGTCGCCGCGTCAACGAACGCCATGACCACCTCTGGGGGCGTTGGGAGACTCGGCACTGCCCCGACGATCATGGTGGCGACCCCCCAAATCACAAGCAGCGCTAGTAGTGAAACCGACTGCTCGGCACGCTGGGCGTACTCCATCAGGCCCGCCCCTCTGCTTGTTCCATCGCGCGTTCGGCCTCGTCGTGGATGCTTTCACTGGCGCGGCGCTGGAGTTCGTTGAACCGATCGGTGGTGACCATATCGATGTCACGTGGTCGCTCCAAGTCCACGTCGATGACGTCCTTGACCTGACCTGGACGGGCGGTCATCACAACCACTCGGTCCGCGAGCAGGATGGCTTCCTCGACATCGTGGGTGATGAACAGCACCGTCCGATCATCGTCCTCCCAGACGTCAAGCAGCTTCTCCTGCATCAGCTCCTTGGTCATCGCGTCAAGCCCGCTGAACGGTTCGTCCATCAGCATGATGTCAGGATCGTTCGCGAGCAATCGAGCGAGTTCCGCGCGTTGCTGCATTCCGCCGGAGAGTTCGTGAGGGTACGAGTCCTCGAACCCCTCCAGACCCATCTGATCGAACAGCCTCTCGATCCGGCTCTGATCGACCGCATCACGCATTTGAGGACCGAACCGAACGTTCTCGGTGACCGTCTTCCACGGGAATAATCGGTTCTCTTGGAAGACTACTCCGCGAGAGGGATCGGGCCCGTCAACGGGTTCACCGTTGACCAGTACCTCACCTTCGGTAGGGTCGAGATAGCCCGCGACACACTCCATGACGGTGCTTTTCCCGCAGCCGGAGGGACCGAGGACAGTCACGAACTCCTCGGCCTCGATGTGGAGGTCCATCGAGTCGACGGCCGTCAACTCGTCGCCGTCGGTGCCATACACCTTCGTCATATCTTTGATGTTGACGGTGCCGGTTCCACTCGATTCTGTCCACGACCGGAACTTCTCGTCGGCCGAGTCCGTGTGTTGTTCGTCCGGGGCGGTACGAGCGTTGGTGGTGTCACGTTCATTCACGATTTCCCTCGGTGGTGGACCACGGCATCAGCCAGTGGCCGAGACGCTCGACCAGCAGCGACGACGCGTAGCCGAGTGCGCCGACGGCGAGCATGCCGATGACGACGATCTGGTTCTGCAACAGCCGCGATCCTTGCATGATGATGTAGCCGAGTCCGGGACCCCCAGTGAGCAGTTCCGCGGCGACGACCGTGATCCAGCCCAACCCGACTCCAAGCGAGAGCCCAGTGATGATCGACGGCAGTGTCGCCGGCAGCACCACGTGCCGGAAGACGTTCCCCGAGGACGCCCCAAGGCTCTCTGCCGCTCGGCGATACTCGGTCTCGATGTTCCGTGCGCCCTCGATGGTGTTCGTGAATATCGGGAAGAACGCCCCGACGAACACGACGAACAGCGCAGGCAGCGGCACCGAGATCGAGCCCAGCGCGAGCGTCGGGAAGACGATGATGGCGATCGGGAGCCACGCAATCGGCGGGATCGGTCGAAACGCCTCGAGCGCGGGATACAGCAGGTTCTCCCACCGCTGGCTCGTGCCCACAACCAGCCCGGTCGGGATCGCGAGCACGGCTGCAAAGCCGACGCCGATCGCCACTCGTGCCGCCGAGTAGACGGCGTGGAGGTAGATGGTGTCGCCACCCTCGGTCAGGGGCTGGCCGGCGAGCGCACCAGCGAACTCCACGAGGGTCGTCACGGGGCTGACGAAGTGATCGAAGTTGAGCACGCCGAACCGGTAGCACAGCCACCAGACCGCGACGAACCCAACCAACGAGAGGAGCTTCCGGACCCCCCTTGTCGGTGACGGCAGGCTCTCCCCGAACCGGTCGCCGATCCGCTCGGACATCGAGCCCGTACTCATTGTGCACCTCCGGACGCGTTGCCAGTAG
This sequence comes from Halobacteriales archaeon YIM A00010, assembly GCA_025041175.1. GTDB lineage: Archaea > Halobacteriota > Halobacteria > Halobacteriales > Haloarculaceae > Halocatena. The sequence continues at coordinate 395,943 of JAKCFJ010000004.1, read as the reverse complement.
TCGAACTGTTCGTCGTGGAGACGTTGCCGGTCGATCGCGGCGACCACTCCACCGCGTCGTCGAGTTCGGCCGCTGCCTCGTTGAGCACCTCCGGCTTGTACCGGTCCTCGGGCGGCGGCGCTTCGAGCGCACCCTGCTCGGTGAGAAATTCCGGTGCGGTCTCCTTCATCAACCGGCCCGGTTCCTCCGCTTGCTCGTAGTCGGTCGCGTATCGCAGTCGTTGGACGTCCTCACCGATCGGCGGGTCCTTGTAGACGCCCCACCGAAGGGACGGACGGTTGAAGTATCGAAGGTCCTGCTCTTGGCCAACCAGATCGAGAGTCCGATCGTGGTCGGTCGCGAGAACCCGAGTTGCTTCGAGTTCGGCCTTCAGGATCCCCTTTGCAGCCTCTCGGTGGTTCTCGATCAGGTCGTCGGTCATCGGGATACCGCCAGCGTCGATCACGTTGTACTCCGCACCAGTCGAGACGTATCGGGTGAGATCGTCCTGGAAGACCAACTTCGCGATCGAGGGCTCCCACCCGACCCCCGCGGCGATCCGCCCCTCGCGGAGGTTGGCGAGAATGGTCGAGATACCGGTGTCCTCGATGGTCACGTCGATCCCTTCGGCTTCGAGCACCCGGAGGAGATACCGGTGGGAACACGCCCCGACCGTGACGCCGACCGTCTTACCGGCGATGTCGGCGGTCCGTTCGATGTCGGAGTCCTTGGGGACGACGAGGAGGTTACACTGCTGGCCCCGCGACCAGTTGGCGAGCCCGACGAGACTGGCCGGGGTCTCGTTCTGGGCGATGGTCGTCAGCGCCGGCATGTCGCCCATCCAGCCCGCCTGGTTCTTGCCGACGCTGATCCGGTTACCGATGACAGCCCCCTGCAGCGCCGACTGCCAGTTCAGCGAGTAGCCCTCGGGGAGGTACTTCTGGGGAATATCGCTATGTTTCATGATGAGAGCTTCCCACGCGTGGGCGGAGAAGGGCTGATAGCCCATCGTCAGCGTCTCTCCGGCGCCGGACACGCTACCGAAGCAGCCGGCCAGAACCCCTGTCCCTGCGAGTGCCGACGCGCGCAGGAAGTTCCGCCGGTTCGAGCGCGCTCCGTGGCTCGTGCTGTCCGCTTCGTCGTATTGTATCACGTTTAATTGTTCTCGTGCATGGTCTTGGTCCCGCAGCGCTCGCTAACGTTCGAACGTCACTAAACTGTACCACTCTCCGAGTGCTCAGTACAACGGTGCCAATTGTTTCGATGCCGGCTACGGGTTCGACTCTGTGCGTTGCATGGGCCGGCCATTTAACAACCCCCCGGTTTCCCACAGGTGGGAGAAACTCCGCGTTTTCGCCACGCCGCCGATGGGGGAGACTACTGGGGCCGCCGCGGATCAGGTCCGTTCGATCTCAGGGTCGAAAGGTACATGATTCGAGACCTCTTAGAAAGATGGGACAGATGGCCGAACAAACGGCGATCTACGTCCGGGACACGATGGCCACCGACTCCGCGCATGAACAGCGCGATCAGGGGATCGACTACGCCACGCAGGTACTTGAGATCGATCCCGCGGACCTCCGCGTACTCTGTGACACCGCCATCGAGGCACGGAGCACTGAGGCCTCGAATGACCAGCGACTGTTCACGCTCGCGGCCGCGGGCGAGATCGACCGGGTAATCATCCGCGATGCGTCGCGGATCGCCAAGACCATGCGCGACCTGAACGAGCGCGTGACGGAACTCATTGAGGCGGGTGTCGCGGTCCACATCATCAAGGCGGGACTCCGTCTCGGCGAAGATACCTCCGACTCGGGCCCAGACGACCAAGCGCTGCTACGTGCGCTCGGGATCGCTGCCGAACTCGATACCACGATGGGAAGGGAACGAACCAAGGAGGGGGTCGCCGCCGCCAAGGCCGCAGGCAAACACATCGGTCGGCCTCCCTTCGGGTTCGACAGCGACGGTGAGGGCGGGCTGATCCCAAACGAGGACTTCGAGACTGCATTGTCGGTGATCGAACGGATCGAAAACGACGAGAGTAAGCGCTCAATCGCGCGCGAAGCCGGGACCACCCGCGCGACGGTCAAGAATATCGTGGAGCGCAAGGACATGTATTTCGACCATTTATCTACTCATCCACGCACTACCTCCAGCGGATAACGAAGCACTATTCGCCGACTCAGGCGTTTAATGACCTCCTGCTGAGGTGGTGATGGATCGTTAACTATATGGATTAGCGCTGATTCTCGAAATTCTTCCTTTGAGGTTCCCCACAGTAGGGCCGTAGACCCATCTGAGCGGACAAACGTGGAGCAATATCGGACCGCCATGGAAACGGTTGATGAGGGTATCTCATCCGTCTTTAGCTAAGAGCTGCTCTGTTGAATAGGGGTGCTGCGGCGGGATAGGCCGTAAGATTAGTGGCGTTGAAGACGAAAGGATCGTGTTATGGCAGTCGATCTCCTCCACTTCGTCACGAGGTGCAAGCGCGTCTCGACGACGCCAGGGGACATTGAGGTACCCTCTCAGCCTGAGCTGGTCCCCTGCTATGACGAGGGATTTAGCGGACATCTTTACATTATTGACTCGCCTAATTATCCAGCTTACCGAATTCACTATACCCCTGTGGAGTAGAGTGCTTACAATGGACCGAAGTGAGTATGACGGGACGCCGAGCTTCTACAATAACGAGGATACATTTGAGAAATATCTCGGGCAAACATCATACTATCTATCGTTGCAGAACAGGGTTGTAGAGATCGTCTCCCATGTCGCTCCCGACCGGATCACGGAGCTAGGATCGGGAACAGGAGAGACCACTATACGGCTGGCCGATGCATTCTCCTCGGCCGAGGTGCTCGGTATTGACAATCGAGAGTCAGTAACCGAAATTTCGCGGAAAAATCTCGACGAATTCGACCTCTCGAACTTCACGTTCGAAACGGCAGATATGCGGGAGGTTGTACAACGGTCCCTGCCGGAAATGGTCGTTATGCTGTACTCTTTTCATCACATCCCCGATCCGCTCCAGAAGAAGGTCAAATTCCTTGAAGACTGCTACGAAACGCTTCCTGACGGTGGATACATCTGTATCGCGGAAACGTTCCTGAAAACCGATGCGCGCAATGAGCTCGCCGACCGAGAGATCCGGTCGAACTGGGCTGACCGAGGGCTTGAAGGATACGCGTCGACGTTCTGGTCCGCACTGGATGGCTTAGCGAAAGATGATATTGAACGCGCACAAGACGTCGGTGAGTTTTCGCGTCAGCACGAACGAGAAGCGGGCGAGAACGTCCGAACGCGTGACGAAGAGTATCTAGTGAGCAGGGACTGGGTCGTCGAGCACGCTCAGAATGTTGGATTCGATGTAGTGCTCGCAGAGCCGGTTAATTCACTGGGAGATGGTATCATTCTCATTCAGAAGTAACCCCAGCGGCCGTCATCGGTTGGAAATACGGTTTCTCTCACGCGATTATCGCCAGGTGTCGACCCACGCGATTTGGTTTTCCAGCTCCTCGGGGGGGGGGGTAGTGAGTGAGGATCCGCTCGATCACGGCGACCGTCTCGCTGGGCTGATCGCGGAGGAAGAGCTGGTCGGTATAGATGAGGATGCCATTGTGATCCACCCGCTCGGCTGTCTCGCCGCTGAAATCCTTCCGATCATGGGTGAGTAAGAGGAGATCGTGCTCGACTCGTTATACGGTCTCAGACGGAGACGAACACGTCGCTATCGTCCGGGATGGCTAGCGGGTGAGCAGTCGTAAACGTGGTACAGCGGGTCTCACCCATCATTTTCCTCCGGAGCATCAAGGATAGCGAGTCGCTGTAGTGGCCGTGGGCTGGTGGCCTTCTCTATTGGATCATCGTTTCCTGGGAACCAGCTGTGATAGCCCTGTAGAATCCGTTCGCCGTGGTCCGTGATTTCGTACCGGTTTCGGCGGTCCGTGAACTTGCCCTTCTCGATATATCCCTCTGCAGCCAATTTATCAAGATTGCTATACAGCCGCCCGGAGCTGACTGTAGTCCGACGACGTACTTCGAGCTGATCTTTGAGTGCTAGCCCATACTGTGGTCCTGCGATGGCAAGCAGCGTAAGAAAATCCCGCTGGATCGCCGGCAGCGACAGGAACTCTGCGAGATACTCGTCGGTCATCAGTTTTTGAGGAGATCGATTTTCTCGGCCATGTAGCCGAACTGCCGGTCATACCCGTTGGCGGAGGTGAGCACGGGGTGGAACGGTTGCTCGGCCACGATTTCGTGGCCATCGATGGTGGCGATGGTGTCGCCGCTCTCGATACGCTGGAAGTTCTCGACGTGAACGGCGTAATCGATACCGTCAGCCTTGGGAATCGGCGCGTTAAGTTCAAAGACCGGCAGTGCGCCTGTCGGATCGATCGCGCCAGGGAGTGCTCCCGTCGCGGTCAGGAACTCATAGACGAGATCGACAGCGTTGTCAGCGGCTTCTTGGGAGCCTTGCATGCCACACTCAACCTCGACGACATCGACGTAGCCGACGAGGGCATCTGCAAACTCGTCGCCGACCTCGACGGTCGCGTCGATCGAGAGGTACGGCCCGACCATCTCCGTGAACGGATCGGTCTTCTCGACGAGTGCGAATGGGCGGCTGTACGACTGCGTGGAGTGCATCGAGAGCGTCGTACAGCCACGGATCTCGTGTAACAGCTCGTGTGCGAGCCGTGTCTCGTAGGCGTCGGCGTCGGGATCGCCGGGGAACACGCGGTTCAGATCGGTGTCGGTGTAGCGCACGCCCTGGTCGAGCGCGCGCTCGTTGGCGATGACGACCTTCACCGGGCGTTCGACGGCTGGATTGGCGTCGAGCAGCGTCTCGATCGCATGTGGCCCACACGGCTCGTCGCCATGGACCCCCCCGAGGATCGCCAGCTCGGGCTCGCCCTCACCCAACTGTTCAACGCGCATCCGCTTGCACCTCCGGTGGTCGCTGCGTCGTGTGGTTGTCTGCCGGTGCGTCGATACACTGATGGCTCTGTGTACAGTTTGATCTCATGCTGTCTGTCTGCCAGGCAGCTGCGACGGGTGCCCTTAACACCCGGCGCGTTTGCGAACGCGCTCGCCGCCTGCACGTATCCCTATTGACGGGATGATGGTAAGTGTTACTGCTTCCCGTACAGCCTATTAATGATGTCGGGTCGTTCTTGTCGCTATTCCGTCCGATCTACGTCTTCGGCATTATTTCAGTTCAACTGATGGAACGGGTGTCTCATCGACCCCGGAGCCTCAATCGTCAGCAGTGTACGCGCCGCTGCGTTTGCGGATGCTGCTGATCAGTAAGAGGTGGTCGTCACGAATCGCCCGACAGCCAAGGCGATAGTCTCCGATGCGGCGTTTCTCGAACGGAGAGTTCGTCAGCGGCTCCAGATAGTCGGGCGGGTCGCGCCACTCATCGGTAACGATCTCCTCAAGCTTCGAGATGATGTCCGCTTGAATGGGCGAATCGAGGCGATCGAATTGGTTTTGAGCCCGATCAGTAAACTCCCAGTCCCACTCCTCCTCACTCGTTGCCGCGGTCATACTGGCGTTGTACCTCGTCGCTCGACATGGTCTCGCCCTGCTGGTACTGCACTTCCCCGACGGCCACATCCTTCCAGAACCCCGCGCCTTCGGGATGGTTCACCAGCTCGCGGAGAGCGTACCGGATGAACTCCGAGCGGCTATTGAATCCCTCTTCTTTCCACGTCTCGTCAACGTCCGCCAGAAACGACGAGGCAATCCGGAGGTTGATCCGGTCGATGTCGGGATCGTTCCCGTTCGTGCTCGCATCAGACATACTTTGTACATACGACCGACGTACACAAGAGCGTATCGCCAGCGGTGGTGCCGATGAATGATGGCCCGGTGAAGGGTCAGCCGGAAAGGAGCTGTTCGAGATGCTTCCGGTGGAGGCCATCGCCCTCGACGGTGCCATCGGGATGAATTCGATACTCCTGGCCGAGTTTGGTAACGACGAGCGTCTCTCCCGTTGGGTCGACATCGACGGTGAGGTTCTTGGAGTCGAGCTGGGCTTTGAGCGCGCCGAGTGCCGGTGATGGCTTCCGATCGGAGGCGTCCGCCGCTCGTGTTGGTGGGTCGTGTTCGTCGTCGCTGTCGCGGGTTGTCCCCGGCTCGTCGGCGATCGAGTCACGCTCGATGGGTGGATGGGTGATGGCCACGACGCGATTGCCCCGAATCAGGCGGGGATCGTCCTCGGTGTCGTAATCGTCGGTGGTCGGGCTGGCCTCGAGAGTCAGATTCAGGTGCTCATCGTAGCCAGCAAGCGTACCATCGATCAGCTGGCCGGCTTTCGTCCGGACGGTGACAGGGTTTCTGAGCGTGTCTTCGAGGGTTGCCAACGGTGCAGTGGGACGGGTGTCGTTCATAGCCAGTGTCCGGCGAAAATCACCGTAAGTGTACCGACTGCGACGTGTGAGCCCTGGCCGAGTGCCCACTCTTGGAGAGCGTCACAGAGCCGTCTCATGCATGTCGGATTGAACGGTGAGGATTGCACCGGAGTGCATCGATGCAACCGGTGAGACGGTCGAGGCTGTGCGTGTGTCCATAGCTCTGCCGGTAGTCGCGGGCTACGCCGGTACTAGCATCGGTCTAATCGAAGTCGATTTATCCGGTGCTGAGCGTTCGTCCCCTGGACGGAATGAATGACATCCCGTCCGATCGTCAGGAGCCAGTTCGGAGCCATGTCGGTCGACTACCACACTTAGTTCATGGTTTGCGCCCCTTGCAAGATGATCGCGATTGGATGACGGACTGACGACCGTCCCCAATCGCGCGCACCGGTGTGATCGAAGCCTCGGTCGGGGCTCCTGATTATCTACGTTCTCTGGAACTGGTGATGCTTCTTGAGCGTCACAGAGACGTCTCACGCCCGTGCGGTTCGACGGTGAGGATTGCTCTCAGTGTATCATGACTCCTCTCACGACTCCGCTGTGCTCTCTGGTGGTCGAGATGTGGAGCTCTGGCCGAGTGACGCTCGAACCGTGGGGTGTCTTCGAAATCGCTACAGTAGCGTGGAGTAGTTCGTGTGGTGGCAGCGACTCACCCCCAGGGATATCTCCCAGTATGACTGGACAATCTTATTGGAATATTAGTATACTATTAATTAATATATAGCGACCAAATATATGCCTATTCATAAAGACTTAATCTAGAGTTGTGGAATTGTTTATTATGGCAAGGGCACGGCATGGTCGACGAGCATTTTTAACCGCCGCGGCTGCGGTCGGCGGTGGACTGGCAAGTGTTGGGCAAGCGAGCGCGACGGATCTTGAGAATGCCTGTTCGCGCGGCGATGGGGGACAACAAGGGCAAACAGTGCCGATTGATCCTATTGGTCCAACCGGATCGATCGACGTCACCATCGCTGAGAGCGGTGTATCCGGTCCAACGGCGTGTATCGTTGGTGGGATCCACGGCGATGAAGAGGCTGGGATCAGCGCCGCCCACACTATCACAACGTGGACGCCGGATGCTGGCATGCTCGTAGTGGTTCCGGAGGCGAATCCAGTCGCTATCGAGAACAATACCCGGGCGGGCAAGCACGGAGATCTGAATCGAAAATTCGTGCACGGGCAACAGCCGACATCAGAATTGGCACAGTCACTGTGGCAGGCGGTCACTGCAGCTGACCCTGATCTCCTCATAACTCTCCAGGAATCACGAGGGATCTACGGCGGCGCGTCTCCAGGGGTGGGACAAGCTATCTTCCGATCAGCCGGCGAGAATACTGCTGATGCTGCCCGTCTCGGACAGCAGATGGCCAACAGAACGATCGGTCGTCAAACGTTTACATTCAGCATTGGTCGTATCAGTGGTCCACAGTCTGCACCGAACGGCCTCCTCTCCGAAAAAGCTGCGTATGAGGCCGGTATTCCATCGTTCATCGTCGAGACATACGAAGGGATCCACCAGACAGCACGGGTTCATTGGCAGAAAAAAGCCGTCATTGGAATATTGAACTACTATGATTTGTATGAATAATATGATACTCTAACGGGCTTGTTCTCGATAGGCACCACTAGTCGAGCAGCCAGGACGTTCGCACCCCCTATGGGCACTCTATGAGATCTACAGTCCCTCGTCTGGCTATGGTATACCACTCTGGAACGACGCCGAGATGGATAGCTCTCGGGCTGGGGAAGGGCACTCGGTGGGACGCTTGGTCAGGCTTGCTGAAAGATATGGGTGAGTGCGTTTGTTCGGCAGGTAGCGGAAGCCCTGGAAGAGCCATCGCCACGTCCGGGGAGGGTGCGCCGTTTCTGGGTTACCGTGTGGAGCGTGATGCCCCCCGCCGAGAGCGGTCGCGGTGGCCATGGTTCGCGCGCCCCAGCGGGGCATCGCAGTGCTCTAGCAAGTATATTTCGGATCCGCGACATTCGTGATAGCTGGTGTGGCTGTTGGGCTGTCTGTCACGTCTAAAGTGCATGACCGGTGCTCGCCGTGATCGAACCGAAACCGATTTATCCGATGTTGAGGTTCGCCCTTCTGGATGGGATGGGCAACCTCCCATCCGATCGCGGGAGCCATTTCGGCGCTACGTCGGTCTTTCACCCCCTGGCCTCTGGGGGAGTTCCTGTGCGAGCTGGTCGCGATCGGGCGACTGACTGACTTCCATCCGATCGCGAGCCGTGCTGTGATCGGACAGACGACCTGGTCGGGGCTCCTGATCATCCACGTTCTCTGGCGCTGAAAGCGTGTCCTGATCGTCATAGCGCCGGCTCACGCTCGTGCCGTTCGCTCACCTGAAATAGAAAACCACCGTGCATCGATGCTGTTGCTCACGCGTCGCTGTGCGCTCTGTGATGGTGGGTGTGGAAGTTACGATCGAACTGTGGGGTGTCCCGGGCCTTAATTAACGAACCGTGCCGGTACTTGGCCTGATGTTGACTACGGCCATCGAAGCACGAGCGTGCAGTCCCGATCGTCGATTGCACACACGTGAGGCGGTCGAGTATCATCCATGGGGCTCTGTGCCCCTATAGGATTAGCTATAGGAATTACTAGTCTCTGATGATAGGTAGGTAGAATTTCTGATGCCAGCCTATTCCCAAATTTGGACTCTCAAGCTAAATTTCGCCAGTGGTTATGCATGACGAATATTATCTAGCCAACTTCAGATAGTCTGTGAGAGCAAAGCTAGGAAGGCCTCGTAAGTCAATCGGAGACACCGACCGACTCCGGGCGATAGCCCCGGCTGATTACCTTCCACTTGCTGGTAGTGAACCGATAGTAGTTGATGAGTGCTGGGGCGAGTGTCTGCCCCAAGTACCCCAGATACAATCCGTAGATCCCGAGCGGTGTCACCGTTCCAAGATACGTCAGCGGGATCGCGAGCCCGAACATTCCGAGAACACGGCTATAGAACGGCCAGCGCGTATCCCCGGCCGCATCAAGTGCTCCGGCATACGTCCCACCGATCCCCCGAGCGATCACGCTGAGACACACGACATAGACGAGATCCACCGCGATCGAGATCGTCTCCGTTGCCGTACTGTCGAGGAACAACCGCACGATCGGGTCGGCGAAGACGCCCACGATTACCGCACCCGTGAGGTACGTCACGACCGAGACGAGAGCGATCTCGTGACCATACGCCTCGGCGGTTCTCTCGTCGTTTTCGCCGAGCGACTGGCCAACGAGGCTGCTCGCCGCGAGGCCGAACCCCCATCCGGGAGTGTTCAACAGCCCCCAGATCCGTCGACTCACCACATACGCCGTGGTGACGTTGGGGCCGAACAGTGCGACGAACGCCAGCAACGGGAACCGTGCGGCCGTCCACGCCCCTCGTCGAGCGGTCGCTGGCAGACTGATCGTGATCAGGTCCCGCAGCGTCGCCGGATGGACGTACGGTCCACGAACCGAAGCCGTCACGGGCAACCGTCCGATCCACGGAAGACGACCACCGACCAGCCCGATCGCGAACGCGGTGGTGACGACGACGTTTGAGAGCACAGTCCCCAGCGCGGCACCGACGACGCCCATTCCTAGCCCGAAGATCAACACGGCGTTGAGACCGATGTTCACGACAGCCCCGCTAGCCCGGAGAACCATCGGTGACCAGGCGTCGTCGGCTCCGATGAGGACACGCCCTCCCACCAAATTCAGTGCGCCGAACGGCACGCCGAAGGCGACGACGCGCAGGTATGCCGCACCGAGTTCAATCGATCGAGGATTGTCTGTGAGCACCGAGATGAGTTCGGTCGAGAACAACCAGAGCACGATCGTGATGGGGAGGCTCACGACGAGCACGAGCAACACGCTTGACCGAATCGCCTGAGCGAGTTGATCGAGCGCGTCCGCGCTGTAGCGCTGGGAAACGAGCGCGATCGTCCCCGTCGCCAACCCGCCGCCGATCGTAAACGTAAATCCCCAGTACGGTCCGGCGAACCCGACACCGGCGATCGCTGCCGGACCGACGGCGGTCCCCACCATCGCGATGTCGATGGCGCTTTTCGACATCCGCGAGAGGCCAGTCACGATACGGGGCCACGCCAGATCGGCGGTGTGACGGACACGATCTCGGTCGACGAGTCCAGCCCGCGAGAGGATAGCGCCGAGTTTGAGGATGAGTAGTTTGAGTGGATTCGGAACAGTAGCCACGTCGATTAGAGCTATCCCCTTATGGGGATTTAAACTCGGAGGAACCAGCAGTACTCATCGGTATGTCGGCATGAGCGGATCACTCGATATCCAGCCCGGCAACGATCTCGAATGGCTCATCGCCGTCGTCTCTGCCTTCGTAGGTGTGGACGGTCGTCTCGATCGGTATGCCGGAGGGAAGACGGGCCAGTGTGATCCGCTCGACGGTATGCATACGAGTGCCCTTGGACCTAGAAGTGATATAACCCCTGAACGCGGCAATACGGCTGTCGTCGTTGGTGGACGGGTCAGTCCATGCAGTAACGTCGTTCGACGACGACCGAGGCGGAGCGATTCCGTGAGTTCGATAGTTCATGCGAACCCCAGAAACATGACCGGTGATCTCCACCATCCTGACGACACAGAGGCCCGCCCAGACGATCACCAGCACATGGCCGAAGTTTCTCAAACGTGCGCCCACAGCGCTCACAGCACAGCGTCATTTGGGCACCCATTTTTGGACGACGTTGGCGGGCGTGCTGAAGCCCTTCTCCGTGCATGCATCACAAACTAGTCCACTCGGCATGCGCCAGCACTCGCAGTTATCGGGCCGCGTCGCTCCGAGATTCATTGCTGATCACCGCTAGAGACCGTGGTATCTGACGCGAGCCACTCCTCCGTGTCGGCCGGTTCCTCTCCATCGTCGTCAGTGCTGTAGACGACGATCCGGCCGTCGTCGGTCAGCACCTCCTTGGCCTCATCGCTCATCGGCGCACCTCCACGATGGTGTTCTCTACGACCGTCCCACACTGAATGCACGTCTGAGTCACCTGCCGTTCGTCTTCGTTGACTTGTCGAGAGTCCTCCTCGATGGCCGGATCGGGGCAGCCACAGCTCATCGTCCCACCTCCGGAACAGCTGGGTAGTGTTCCTCCACCTCGATCGACCAGTGAAGATCGTCAGGGAGATCTCCCTCGAGCGCGCGGTTGAGTTCGTCAGGGCCGCTCTTGATCCACGCTCGCAGCGCCTCCGCTGATCGGGGTTTGACGGGGATCCGTCGCAGCTCTCCCCGGTCGTGCTGCCGTCGGTTGTGGCCGTCGACGGCCGACAGCTCGCCGAGATAGAGCCACTCGCGGGAGCGAGCGGGCGAGCGTGCCTGTGCGATCCAGACCTCTGTGAGCGGCTCGAAGTGCTCTCGTGCCGCTTCGAGGGCGTGGTCGTGTCCGGCGCTCATCTGAGACACCCCTTCAGTTCGGTTCCCCTGTCGCTCTCGGTGCGTGTGCCCTCGCTGTCGCACCGAGGACACACGTACGTCTCTATCGTAATCCCCTGCAGCGATGTCCGACTTCTCAGACGGAGGTTGCGGTTCCCACACTGGCATTTCATGCGTGGGTCACCTCCACTTTGTACTCAACCGGCTGGCCGCCGTCGGTGACGAGCCGCTCCCCACCGCCGTCCTCGCGGAACCCGACGCCTCGGAGGAACTCCTTGGCTTCGTCGTATTCGATCGCCCACCGTCGCACGAGTTCGATCGCGGCCGACATCCGGTGTGGGCATGGCATTCCGCCGCGGTTGGCCCATTCACCGATCTCGCGCCCGCCGTCTGCGATGGTCGTCCGCCCGCTTTGCTCTTTTTCGCCGTCGACGGCGGCGCTCTCCTGCTCGTGGTCGGCGTTGTCGCTCTCGTCTGCGCTCGTCACCGAGAGCACGCGAGCGAGCAGTTCGGCGCACTCGCTCGCAGCCTCTCGATGCTTACACGCGCCGTCGTGGTACTCATCCGCCGGGCAGCCGCATTCCGCGACGTGCGCGCCGAAGATCAGGCCGTCCTGAGCCACGTCGAAAAAGACGGGGTAGATGTGTGCCTCCCCGTCGTCGTGGGAGTGGTTCTGCACGTTCGAGACGAGCCGGTCGCCGTTGATGGTGCACGGCTCGCTGAACTCGAAGGTCTCTTCACTACACTTCGCCAAGATCGAATTGGCTTTCTTGGTTTGCATTGTTCGGTCGAGAAAGTCAACGCGTCAGGGTGTTGGTACCACCCGGGCGCAATTCTCCGTTGAACTACGCCTGTAGCGCCTTCTTTCTCTACCATATGGTATGATAGCTATCACTATAAATCTTTCCCTTACAGTGATTCCATTAATGGATACCCCACAAGGCTTAAGTTCGTTCAAAATAACATTGTAATATGGGGGATGAAGATCATCCTAGTCGATTCGAGGAAGAGTACACACACGAGGTGATCATGTGTGCGGTCCGAGAGTCGCCCACGCCTGTGGCGACCGCGGGTATGGTTGCCGATTTCGCGGGTTGCTCGAGGCAAACCGCCCGTCGCAAACTCAGTGAACTGCACAACAAGGGCCTACTGCACCGATTCGACGCCGGGGCAGCGGTCCTGTGGTGGCCAACCGCCGCCGAGGACGACCAGGAGGAGGTGGACGGATGACCGTCTCGCGTCTCAAGACGGTCGTTTTGTTCGTGCTGACGGTCGGCTTGTTCTATCTCTGGACCGAGATGGCTACCCGGGAGGAGGTGAACAGATGAGTAACCGCTCCGCGGAGGAGGACGCTCGCGTGGATAAAGCCGTCGCAGAGGTCGTAGCGGCGGTATCGGCGAAGGGGAGTGATTTAGATTGGGCGCTGATGCACGTCTGTCACAACCGAGAGGTTGCGCATCGCGAAGATGAGGTCCGCAAGAAGGCCCAGAGGCGATTGTGATGGCAGAAACCATCCCTACCGTCGATCCTGAGGTCGAGCCAGAATACGTCGGCGCTCATTCTGGTCTCTCGGATGGGCAGGACGTATGCAAATATTGGGACGGAGAGACCCGAGAGGACATCGATCAGTGCGGTAATCCAGCCACACATACGATCGTCATGTACGACGGTTCTCTGCACGAGATCGCCATGTGCGATAGCTGTGGCGAGCCGGACGACATCGACGACCTGCCCCGAGAATGGACGGTTTCCGATGGGGTGGGACGATGAGTGACCTTCAAGAGGTGCTATCGGCCCACTCGGACTACGAGGCGATCGAGCGGGAAACGTACATGGGTGTCTGGGACGGCGGCCAGCCGCTGCTCGACCTAGTTCGTGAGCAGGACAGCTGTCGCGTGTTTGTGGATGCCGTCACAGAGGATGCATTTGTGATGGATGTCTCGCCCTGTGGCGGGTCGGGTCCTCACTATCGCATCACCCCCTCCGATGGCATTGTGGACAGTCTCGAAGCGCTCGAACAGATCGGGTTCGAGCACTTCACCCCCGAGCCGCCACAGCCGGGTGAGGACCCGCTCCAGCAGGTGTTCGATGCGATCGAGCAGGCCGGGAGGAGTGACCAGCGATGACTGACTCATCTGAACGCGCTATTCCGCACGATTGCGATCAGTGTGGCAATCCGCTGGGGGATAATCCACGTCGACGTGTTGGAACGTGGGAGTTCTTCTGTTCACGCGACTGTGCAGACCGATTCTGGGGAAACAATGACTGAAAACGCAGAATCTGACACGGAAAGGAACCGCGTTCCACCGTTGAACCTCTCCCAAGAGGAGGCAGAGTACCTTTGAGAGATGATGAAGCGAGAGGTTGGAAAAGAAGAAGTGCAATATTCAACAGACGATCGTGATGTGGTCGAATCGATCCACACGAAGGTACGGAACATCACGGTGGGTGACGATGACTGATAGAGAGACGATGGCAATGAACCGAATCGTCTACTCGGCAGAAGTGGCAGCGAAATCCCGTGATGGCAAGCAGGTTCGTATCGTTCGACGGCGGGAGAACGGCCCGTTCAAACTCGAATCGCCACAGCACATCGTCACGTTGGACGTTGATCAGGCGAATGAGCTCCGTGAGAGTCTTGAGGAGGCGATCAGAGATGACTGAGGAGTCTACGATGGAGAGCACGCCGTATACCGAATCGACGGTCGAGGGCCACATCATCGTCGAGTGCCCCGACTGTTCCGATGCGATGTTGCTGGGGGAGATGTGGTGGGAGTTGATCGACGAGGGGCATGGGGTTCCGTCGTGTCCGGACTGTGAACCAGACGAATGGGCTGACCACGCAGAGCCGAAAATCGACGGGGTGGAGGTGTGGGCACTTGCCGAGTGATAGAGAGCCCGCCGCAATACACCAAGACGGCGCGCTTGTGATCGGCACTCGATGCTTGGATGATGAGTGTGACTGGGGACCGCTTGGGACGGATGACCCATCAACGTGGGAGATTGTCGAGCAGTTTCGGCTCGATCACGAGACCGAGACAGGACATCAAACCACGGTCGAAACCGTGCGTCAGCGGACGATTCTCGCGAACTCGCTCGATGGGATGGAGTTCGCGGAGTTCTTAATCGATGACGTTGCGGACGATCGCATCGAGTGGGTGTGTCCTGAGTGCGATCGGACAGCTGAGGAAATGGATGCAACGAAGCGATGTCCGAGCTGCGATGAGCCATTCCGCGAGGTCCTGCCATGACCGACGGCGTCAAGGTGTCTGAAGGAGAGACGCCTCACCCGCCGCGAGGAGAACCACAGCCTCGACCAGTGGGTGCCAAGCGATGACTGAGCGTCATCCAGTACCCGACGCCGAACGCGAGCAGCTCGACACCCAGATCTTCGAGAAAGTCGCCGACGGCAGTTGTTGGACGGTTGAGGGCGAACAGCCCATCTCGACGCCAACAGGGATAGAAATCCACCTCCGGTTGGTCAATGTCGAGAGTGGGGTTGTGGAGACCCGCCGGCCGCAGGACTTCCGTCGGCAGGTCGATCGGGGCGTGTACGTGGAGGGGTGCGAATGAAACGCCGAGGACACCAGGGCGTTGTGCTGCTCGCGATCGCGGGGCTCATCCAGACGCTCGCGCTCTCACGCCCGATTCTGGCCGTCCTTGCCATTCTGGGGATCTGGTGGCTCGAACCGTTACCGGACAAGGATCAGCGCGTGGAGTGGCTCGAGCACCGCAAGACGAGCCACTCGCTCGTGGCCGTGGGGCTGTCGGGGGCGGTCTTCGGAGCGATCGGCTGGGCGATCAGTCGGTACGCCGTCGAGCCGATCGTCGGTGCCCTGTTCACGACCTCTGCTAGTGCTGGCGGGAGCGGGCTGTCGTGGTGGGCCGCTCGCCTCGTTGCTCTCGATGCGTCGACGCTCGGGGCGGCGGGCATGTGGATCGGAGCAGCCGCGATCGTCGTTCACCTCCTTGGTGACGTGATCACAAAGGGTGGATTACAGCCCTTGCTGCCGTTTTCACGGTGGTACCTGCAGTTTTCGCCACTCTCGTACGACAACCGGGTCGCGAACAACGGGCTGTTTGCGCTCGGTGTGCTCGCGGTCGTCGCGTCGCTTGTCGGCGTTCTTCGGACGATCGGCCTCTTTTGATCTGTTTCTGCGTGGTGTTCGTGCTCACAGCACCAGGAGCACCACAACAGCGAGCGCTGCGAGCAGCAACCCCGTGGCGATCGCGATTTGTACGCGCCGGTTCGCCCGAATGATCTCGAACGGATGTGCGTCGTCCCCGTCTCCGTCGACCGAGGCGACCTCGTCGACAAGGATCGAACCACTGCCTTGCGGTGGATACAACGAGAGCTGGCCAGCGACGGCGACCTGCCTTCCCTCGGTAAGGGCCGTAGTAATGGCCGAGCGCCGAGAGTTGAAGATCATACAGTGGATCTGATCATCCTTGTTCGTCTCCTCATTGTACCGGACGAGCTCGAAGTGGCGGTGATCGTTCGGCGTGAAGTGGGTGACGCTCGGCCAGTGGGGTACGAATCCCGGCTGTTGAAATCGTGGTCCAGCGGAGGGCATCGTGTCTGTCGCTCGGAATCCCCGCCGAGATGCGTCAAACACTCGTCTGATCGTTGATCAATATTACATACGCGACTCTCATCGGTGAGTATATGTCGGTGACAGCGACGGAAGCCAGTGACACAGATATTGTCCACGAACTGACGGCCTTCCAACAGCAGATTCTCGTGATTCTTGCGGAGGATTCGCGCTACGGGCTGGCGGTCGGGCGCGAGCTCGAGGAGTACTACGGATCGAATGTCAACCACGGGCGGCTCTATCCGAATCTCGATGCCCTGGTTGAGATGGGTCTTGTCGAGAAAAGCGCGCTCGATAAGCGAACGAACGAATATGCGCTAACGGAGGCTGGCCACGACGCCATTGTGACCCGATTGGCCTGGACGTTCTCGCGGTTCCTCACGTCCGACAGCCGCACGGCGGAGATCAACGACCTCGTCACGGCCGCTCAGGAGTAAACGGCCTCAGGGGATAGCTCCGAAACGTCCCCCAGATGTGAGAACCGACGTGTGACCTGTCGGAAAAGAGAAAACCAACGGATCGAGTTATCGGAAAAACTCCGTCAGCCGCTGGTACGTGGGTGCTCGGCCGGCGAACAGCGCGATGGCCTCGGTTACTGGCGCGTACAGCGTCATCTCGGTGCCTTTCTCCGAATACTCAACGCCGGCCGGCTCGATAAGGCCCGCATCCTCCAGTTTCCCAAGGTGGTAATGAACAGTCTGGAGTGATGTCTCAACCTCATCATGGATGTCAGTCGGCGTCGACGGCTGCTCGTAGATGATCGACAGCACCGCCCGGGTCGTCGAGGCAGTTAATACCTCGAACGCTTTATCGGCAGCCTCACTATCGAGGCCGAGAATGCGCGGTGCGTTGGGGGGTGGTTGTGACTCATCTCGTAGTGGGAGTATACTCATGGAGATGCCTATGGGGCCGCTTTAATCGGTCTTTTGGTATGTCAAACCACGTCTTTACCATCATCGATAATCATTAACACCACAGAGAAATTACTGGTATGTATTTGAGAGAGAGTCTTAGAACAATGTGGTGATCTGTTTCTGCTTGGGGTCTTGCTCACAGCAGCAGGAACGAGCCAACAAGCAGGACCATGAGCAGCAGCACCGACGCGATCGCGATCTGTACGCGCCGATCCGCACGGATCCTTTCGAACGGGTGTGAGCTGTCGTCTCCGTCGGCAGGGATGATGTCGTCGACCTTGATCGAGCAGCGGCTTTTCGGCGCATAAAACTCGACATCGCCCCTGACGGCGACGCGTTGGCCGTCTCTGATATTGGCAGTGATGTCCGCTCGTCGATCCTCATAGATGATGCAGTGGAGCCGGTCGTCCTTCCAATCCTCTCGCCCCTTCTTCCGATGGACGATCTCGAAGAGCACGTTATCCTTCGACGAGATCCCGTAGTCGGCTACCTCTCCGACGACGTAATCATGCTGCTGCAGGCTGCTCGTGTCGTCGATTACGGTGGCAATCTCACTCGTGAGTGCGTCGATTGATGTGATCGCCGCGTCCGGGCCGACTACATCCTGTACCGAGGCGAACTCTCCGGTGGTTCGTCCCTCTTTCGATGATTCGACACTCATTGATTCCATATGATATTGTGATGGTTTAAAAATCCATGGGGCCGAACACCAGCCAGCAGTGAGTGGGTTACGCTCCGGTCAATCGCCCACAGGCCATGACTCACGGGAGCGACGGGAAGCGGAGTCGAACGGAGGAACGAGCGTTGATGGGGGTTGAGAGCGAACAGGGCGTGTGAATGCATGATGTCAGGAGAGAACTCATCCGACGAGTCCGCGATTGTCCGCGAGCGGGTGCAGACGATCATCGACCACAATACCGGCGGCCCACAACCGCCCGCGGCTCGGGAGACGAGTGTCATCTCGATCGCAGCCCGAGCGGGCCTCGATCCTGCTACCGTCCGGTCCGTGCTCGAGGAGTTGGCTGCCGACGGGGAGATCGATCGACGAGAGAGACATCGAGGAGGGCAATGTCTGAGGAATCCGCTGAGGCAAAGCAACGACAAATCCCCATATGGCTTCAGATGGGCCTCTGGATAGCTGTCTGGTGGATGTTGGGCTTTCTCGCGGGGTGGTCGTTGTGACTGGCGATTCAGAGGGGGTAAATCGTCCCTTCGCGGAACAGGGGAGAGAGAACCGCGTTCAGATCCGATTTCCGGACCGTTCGCCAGTGATTATCCTCTCCGATGACCGTGCTCGGGAACTCGCGGAGGAGATGATCGAGATCGTCGAGGAGGATGATCATGGCGACGTGTGACAACTGTGGCGCACACGTCACGTCACGGTTCGCTCGCGTGTACGCTGACAACCAGGGGGAGCTTCACGCTTGTCCTGATTGTTCCGGACAGAACGAACGCCTGAGAGGCGCGGGGGCTGGGCATGACCGATAGAGATGGCGACGAGAATCCGCAGTGTGTCTTCTGCGAGGAAGAAGTCGAGATGATCTACCGACGAGCAAAACGACACATCTGCCGTGCGTGCCTCCGTGAATCGCAGGTGTCGAACCGTGTCTGAAGGCGACGCAATCCAGCGCGAGGATATAGAAGAGTTGATTGAAGAGTGGCGCGAGGAAGGAGAGTTGTTCATCGACTCGGATATCGAAGTAGAAGCCCTGATGGCCTCACAGCAATTGCGCTGCGCGGCTGAGTTAGAGGAGTTGATCGAGAATGACTGACTCGGGCGACGAGTTAGGAGAACGGAGATATCAGTGCCTCACGTGCGACTCGGACGACGTCGTCGCGTTTGAGCGAAAGAATGGGACCGTCCACATCTATTGCAAAGAGGACGGCTGTGGCTGGATTCATCGTGATGTGCCTGTTGGCGTGTTCCGATAGAGTAGCAGCAGTAAAGCAACGGTTGGGTTGGGGAACATGCAAGCAACCATCTCCTCTCAGACGGTGAAAGCCCAACCCTGTTTTCAGGGAGTCACGATAAGACAATAAGTCTTGTGCGCACTGTTGGCACTATCGTTCTTGAGAACACAATATGATCCGCGAAAAGGAGTCTTAGTCTTGATTCAATACTCATTGATTCTATATGGTCCCTCGATGTGTGAAAAGACTATGGGACCGACTACTAGCCATCAGTAGGGGTGTTCTTCCGTCGAGCGAGCCCAGGCCTTGCCTGACAATGGATGTGCCTCTCCCGAAAACGACGGTGATCGAGGCGTGTTGATGGGGGCTGGGAGCGAAGAGACCGCTGTGAACGACTGATGTCTGGGGAGTATTCTTCGAACAGCCAGCGAGCAGAGCGCCGACCGATCGACGATTCAGCGATCGTCCGCGAGCGGATACAGGCGATCATCGAGCATAATACCGGCGGCCCTCAACCGCCTGCCGCCCGGGTAACGAGTGTCGTCGGGATCGCTGCGCGGGCCGGTCTCGATCTGGCCGTCGTCCGCTCCGTGCTCGACGAGCTGGTGGCCGATGGGATGATCGAGCGCTCCACCACCGACTGTGGAGAGACACGAGTGGCGCTGACTAGCGGTCGGTAGTGTGCAGATCGGGAGCTACAGGGGTTACAGAGATTCAAGGAGAATGCCTGATCCTTTAGGGTCAGGATGAATCCGACATGAAACCAAAACACATACCTATTTGTGACACCTTGCAAACGTATCGACGGATTTGACCCTGCAAGTACGAGAGAGAGCGTCTCTCGGAACAAGTACGGAAGAACCCCTTCCCGAGCCGTCGATTGCAATCGACAACAACGCTACGCCTGAATCGTGGCTGAAACAGCGCCACGATAGGGCTAACGGCTGGTTGGCACAGCCAGTAGATGCGCGACGACACGCATCTACAAACCTGAAAATCCCAACTCAGCGTCCTTGTGACGTGGGATTCCTCCGCGTTTACGCGGAGGAGGATGTCAAAACAACCATCCATCGTCGTCCTCGATGATGCGCGAATAATCTCCGCAATAGAAATATATTTATATTATTAATCATGCGTAGAACAATTGGTCAACCAATGGCACTGCTAGATTGAGGTTGAACTGAACGGAGTTCTTCGAGGTAGTTGTGACCCTGCTCGAAGAACTCCAAGTCGAAGTAATGAATTCCCCAGACCTACCGTTTTTGGACGCTGATCGGACAAGCACGCCAGGCTGGCTGATCAGGCTGGCGTGCGCTGCGCATGCCGCAGCAGCTTCGTTGGCCGAATGTCGTGATCTCTGCGAGTGGTTCGGCGTCAGCCGAACCCGAGCAACCATTCAGAACTGGTTTCAGTCCTACGCAGAGCACTACGAGCAGGACTTCACAACCGAGCCAGATCGTGTCGCAGTCGATGAGAAACAGATTCAGCTCGGCGAAGAACAAACAGCATGGCTCTATGCCGCCATTGACGTTGAGACGAAAGTCGTGCTGCACGCACGACTTTCTCAGAATCGTGGGACAGAGCCTGCAACGGCGTTTCTTCGAGAATTGAAAGAGGAACATCGCGTCTCTGACGCGGAGTTCCTCGTTGATGGAATGGGATACTTGACGGCATTGGCCAAAACGGACCTTAGCGGCCACCTCGACTACTCTGAACGCAATATCGTCGAGAAGCTGTTCCAGACGTATACGATGCGTGTCGAACGATTTCACGAGACGTGGAATGGCAGTCAGCCCAGCGCCGAGCGCTGGCTGACTGCCTACACCTCTTATTACAACCATCACCGAAGCCACCAAGCACTGGAGAACCAGACACCAATCAAAGCACTCGAACTGGAGGGTTCAATCTAGCAGTGTCATGAGTGACGAATCTACCGCCTCGATGCATCTTCCCTAGCCTTGTACAACTCCTGGGGGTGGAACGGAGACCCGAGCGTTGTACAAGTCCAGAGCTGTTGAGCGGTTAACCCAGCGCCGATGGTACCTCTGGCGACCGGTCGATCAGCCGCTCGATGTGGTTGCTCAGTTCTTCGGGTGGATCCGCGTCCAACATCCCTAGGATCCGTGTCCAACGCGTGAGACCGGCGTCTCCTGGCTCGCTCGCGTCCAAGAGCCATTGATCGATAACCAGTGGATGCAACCCCTCGGTCGGCGGCGAGTACGCGAGCACCTGCACGGACTCGGCAGTTGGCAACTCCACACTCATGACACCATTCGATTCTTGCACTGGCACACGGACGAGGGCCTCCCCGAACCCTTTGGTCGGCTCCACGATTCCCTCAACGGCGTGCTCGGCACCGAGCGGCGTCCACAACCCAGCCGTCGGGGAACTCCGTCAGCTGGGGATGGGCTGCCACGCGGATGCACTCCGCCAGCATCGGCTCGTCGACGGCGAGTTCCTTCGGTCGCTCGTGGTAGTCGCAGGCCACTCCTTTACCGAAACTCACGGCGTGGAGATCCTCAGAGATCCTCGGCGGATTGGATCGCTCATGTGACCATTGGCGGGGACGAGAACCATCAGTCTGGGTGTCTGGATGCGATGGGCGGCGGCTCCAACCGCCCGCTCCTGACCGACTCGGAGAGAAACGCATGACAGCAAACGAGAGCAAGCCGATTGACATCCTCCTCCGTGTAACCGTCGAGGAATCCCACGCGTGAACGCGTGGGAGGAGGTCAAATTAATTGTTATTGGGTTGATTTCGCCGCTTCGCCGCGAGGTCGCGCGCCTCACGGAGCCGCTTGATGAGCGGATCGTCGAGGTCGACGCGGTACATCGGGGAATTCCCGGCTTGATCCACCTTCTCGATCACGCCAAACGTTTCCAGATCATCCTTGTGGTCGTACCAACTGTCTCGGGAGATCGCGGCTCGATCGCAGATTGCGCTCGGATTGAGCTTTTCGCCCCCAACAGCAATCAGCGCCGATAGTATCCGGACTTTCGAGCCGGGAGTGAGCATCGAGACAAGTGGGTCCTCC
Source organism: Halobacteriales archaeon YIM A00010 (assembly GCA_025041175.1). Classification (GTDB taxonomy): domain Archaea; phylum Halobacteriota; class Halobacteria; order Halobacteriales; family Haloarculaceae; genus Halocatena. The sequence continues at coordinate 373,688 of JAKCFJ010000004.1, read as the reverse complement.
GCAATCACCGCATCTGACGGTCGATTTTCGACGTTGATCGCAGTGGTGTCGCCTGTCTCGTCGGTCGGGGGATTCTGGTTCTGTGCCATACTACTTCTTCTACTGCTAATGACTTATATCTGCCGCTAAATAACAACAGTACTGTCTGAATATTCCGACAGCTATAAGTAGAAAGGGGTAATAATACTAATTGAAGGTGAAAAACAAATGGTATCCGACGCTACGCTGAAAGCGCGTGTTGCAGCGGAACTGTACCGCGATGGCGTGTATCGAGACCTTGGGAGCTGGATGGCAGTTTCCGACCTCGCGGATCGGATTGCTCCCCCGGCAGAACAGGGGAGCGCCGACGGTGCGATCGAGGACACAGCGCTTGCCAATTTATCGCCGGTCACGTATGTGGACGGGACCGGTCATTCGGCTGTCGCGCTCGAACGCGGCCCACGCGGCAAGATCAACGCGCGTGTGAAGGACTGGATCGAACGCCACGATCCAGACGAACGCCCGTTCGGACTCTAGGCGCGCCTGAGTCCGAACGGCATCGTACGCTGAGTACGGCGGCTTGCCCCGCCGTCATGCTGAGGGTGCAGCTGTCGATCCGTTTCGGTATCGGATGGGCAAGGTTCCCCTCCGCCGGATACCACGTAACCACTACCTTAAAGCCAGTGACGGCTGAGACAAGCATATGGCAGATTTAATCGTCAAAGCCGCCGTTAAGGATGCGCTCGGAGAGATGAATGTGTCGTCGGATTTCTACGACGCGCTTGATGCGGAGGTACAGGATCTTCTCGATGATACCGGACGGCGTGCACAGGAAAACGGTCGGAAGACGGTGCAGCCGCGCGATCTTTAATTGGGTTAAAGACCAGATCGTGGTTTCGACAGCCTTCTCATTCAATACTGGAGATATGACGAGCAGCCACTTGATCGCCCTCACATCGGCACCGCACTCTTCGCAGACATCGATCAGCTCGGTAAATCCATCGAACGCATCCACAGTGAGTTCATTATCACGGAGGAGGTCAACCGCCGCTTCGAAGTGCTCTTCAGCAACTGTAAGATTATTATAGGTAGTTTTCGATTCTATTTTCGTGCCCTTGTTTCCACTCCGGTTTCGGTGATTGAGCCGTGACCGAGAACGGGTTGGTGAAGATAGAACAGACGCTTACCCATGGGAGCGTCCTCTAGACTGCTCTATCGATCCATTCAGCCGAGAACTGCTGCTCAGGAGAAGCGGGCCAGCGGCCTGACTGCGGTCAGGCCGTGGCCGAGCTGTAGCCCGGTGGCAGACCGACGCCATTGATCTCCCACGTGTACTCCCAGCAGCGAGATCATACCGATGTGGTGTTCCTTCCTGGTGTGGAAACCGTACTTGACCTACTCGTGGAGACGTACCCGCTCGCGCTAATAACGAACGGGAGTCCAGAGATGCAGCGAGCAAAATTGGAGACACTCGAAATTCGATCACGAGCCAACCGCCACTTGAATCTCAATGTCGTTGGGGTGCTTGGCCAGGGCGAACAGGAGGGAATTACCACGATTCTACGCTCGGTTGAGCTCGAGTTCGTTGAGGAAGTCGTGGACATCGATGTACTGGAAGCTTTGTGGTGGCGTGAATGCCCACTCTCCATCTGCCCCATGCAGACTGATCGGTGAATCGAAGGACAGGACCTCATCAATGACGATCGCGGTTCCTGCCTGTTTTCCCTCGAAATAGTCTGCAATCGACGCTTTCGTCGACGGTGTTCGCTCCTGAGCAAGCGTCTGTAGTTCATCAAGTGGGAGCCACTCGACCGAATCGATTCCAAACGCTCCCACAATGGCCTGGGTTGGGGATGTCTCATAGATGAGTGCGATATCGGGATGATCAGCCCTCAGCCGCGTGCGTCGGAATTCGACTTCCTTGTTTCTACACAGAATCGCTTGGCTGTGGGGCTTCTGGATCGCGATGAGCATACCGTCAAGAGATCGTTCTGACGGAGAATCGGCTTGTCCTTCATCACATAATCTATCGTGAATCTTCTCTTGCAGAGTAGATGGTTGAATACTCATGTGTAGACCGTGAGGGGGTTAGGTAAGCATTTTTCCAAAGAAGACCATATCGATGCCGCTCTTGTATGGTTCCCTGAGAATCCCTTCAGATTGATACCCAGCAGCCCGGAGGAAGGCCGCAACTTCGGTATCCAACACCGGTATATGGGTGTAATACTTCCGCACCTCGTCTATCTCTTGTAAATCCGCTTCGATATACTGTAAGAACTCGGAGAGACCTTTGCCAACGACATCCGTGAACACAGGGCTGATCTTGACGGCACCTCCGCGTTTCAGGGTGGCGATCGCAACAGCCCGTATCTCCCCGTTCTGATGGCCAATGAACACTCGTTTTCCTTTCTTCGAATACTCAGCGCGGAAGCCTCTCTGTTCGGCCTCCGCCACCGCACGGGTAAACTCCTCATTGATCTCGTCGTACCACGGTTCTGCTGACGAGATAACGAACTCAGAAAATCCATCGAAGGCAGCCGACCCGACCGCACAGTCAATGTGGTCGGTCTGCTCCCTCTGTAGCTCGGGCTTGTGGCGGACGGTTCCACTGTTGAGTACTTTTCCGAACACGAGCTCGCTGTGATTCTCGTTATACTGTCGCCCATGTGCGCCTCAACGTTGTATCCCGCCTTGATGAGGTAACTAAAGACGGACTCACCGGTTTCTGGTATCGTCGAGTAAGTCTTCCGAATCCCATCTGATCGCAACGACGAATCGATTCGAGTTCGAAACCGAGGACCAAGCCCGTGATGACGCCACTGCTTTTCTAACACAGTGGGACCGAATTTCACGCTCTTCCCTCGTTTTCGGGTCGTCACGGTGTATCCAACCACGCTGTCGTCTTTCAACAGGGCGTAGACGGTCTTTTCAAGTGTGAAATATCCGTAGGGATCCCGCCCTTTTGCGTGGGCCTCGACGATGTGATCGATGAATGTGCTGTCGATGTCATCGTATACGTCCGGTACGAATGTGGTTGAGAAGAGGTGTCGAAAGTGATCCTCCTCATCAGGAGCCATTTGTCTGAATCGGAGTGTAGTATCATCGTATTTGGTCTGATTTTCGATCATGTTTGTGTTTTTCTCGGGATCTTTTTCTTGACCCATAGGCCCATCTCTAAAACAGGCTTTTAAACGATTTTTTATTATTTTCTATATTATATCTATAGAAATTTTCTGGTTAATTCGTAATCTTGTATACAGCAAGACACCTAATATCCATGATCAAGCGAGGGGGAAGTATTTATTACTCGGTATCCAAACAAGCGTCAAACGACAATTGCCACGACGAGGACAAAGGGATGAGTATAAGACTGTAGTGACCCCTGGAGTATCATCGGTTACTACAGCGCATTTGCAGTGGCGTTGTTCGTTCGCCGGCTGCCCCACGATGGACTTCGTTCCCAACGGTTTGTCCGCAGCTGAATACTAGGACCGGTGGGTGGTAGCAGTTGTAATTCTGTCCTGAAGTCTATATAAAATAGCACTAACTTTAAGATAGCCAATTTCGTAGCAAGAGGAAAATGATATATAATTCCAGTTCGAGTTCGTTCAAGATAACTAGGCTCCAAGAACAGCAAATCCTCGGTAGTCACATACTGTACTGCTGGTGTTATATGATAAGAGATATGAATATATATGAACGTGGGGGAAGAGCACATGACTGATGATGTGTCTCGACGGTCCGTTCTGAAATCTCTGGGCGGAATACTAGCAGCGAATCTCGGTTCAGAACCGGTTTCCGGTTATTCTCCGAATATACATTCACTCTATACTTCCACACCATCATCCAAAAGAAATAATAACAATCATAGTAGAAATTCCAAGGGCCTTATGGCATCTACACCAGCATATCTCACAGATCCAGGGTTTTCGCTTACGTCGCTCCTCGTCAATGTCCCGTATCTTCTTCGATTCACGGACGGCCCAACACCCGTCATTCTGATGGATACATACGATTACGATCGACTACGTGGCCGGGTGTTAACGGAGGAGAACAACGAGAAAATCCAATCGCTTGGGCTGGCCTACGAGGAGCTACGCCGTCGGGGGATCCTTCGTTTTATTGATTACGCAGAACTGTATCCTCCGGCCGTCCAACAGCGGATGCTTCGTCGGAATCAGGCTGTAATCGAAGAAACGCCATCCTGGATTCACCAACGGGCCGCTGTGCAGGGTGCCGATGGATTAGTGGCCTACGGATGGGGCGAATATCAGCGGTCGTTCCGTTCACGATTGGGAGAAGAGTTGTCGAAGTTTGATAGCCAGCGGGCAGCAGTGGCCCAACAGCGCGACGACATGGAGCGAGGTCGGAGTGATCCCGCCGAATGGAATCAGAATGTTCTTAACGAATACGTGACTGCGCTCGAAATCCGTCAGCGAGCGAATCAAGTGCTTAATCTTGATGTGCGGGGCGTTGTTGGACAGGGGGACTCCGAGCTGCTGGCGCAATTACTCACGGCTGAGTCGAGCAATACGACCGATCTATCTCATATCGAGCGATTGGACCCTATACAGAATATGATCAGCTTCAACCACACGGCGGCTGTCCAAACCCGTGACATCCTCAACCTCGTTGGAGAAATCGCCGCTGATGTGGCGGGTGTCCAGCACGAAGATTGGTCATTCCTTGGATCGACACTCGCCCTGCCCAACTATCATGATCTGTTTGCGATTGGACGTCTCCGACGGGATCTTCGCCAAATGAATGTGGAACAACTGGCCGAGGAAGCAGCACGAGGAATAGACATCCTCCAGGCCCGGACAGACGCATCTGGGACACACACGAAACTCCAGTACGAAGCGGGCTGGCTCGAAGAACAAGCCCCACCGCTGACGGCCGGCCGGGCACATCGAGAGGAACTTATGGCCCTCACCGAGTATGCGGTGCAACAGTCACGATATTCACGCGAACTGCGCGTACTCGCTGAGCAGGGCGATCTTTCCCAGGCTGCAGCGTTCATTGCAGCCAGTGCCATGAGTGACCCAACGCAGCGATATGAGACCGACGATCTTTCTCCTCATGCACGGGATCTACTGGGTCAGCTCGGACCATCGTCAGTGACCGACGCCCAACTCGAAACGTACAGACAGCGGGGCGATTATCTTACAGGAGACACGGCGGACACAGCTCCCGACTGGTTTGAGACAGCTGACCGACAGCGATAGTCGTGTGTACCCTTCTGCCACCCCTCATCAAACATCCTGAGGACTGTCTACTGCTTGTGACTCACTGCAACCCCTTCTCCGAGCGGGAGAACCACCGTCTCGAACGCCGGATCATTCGTTACCGTTTCGAGGTACTCAGAGACACCACGGGTGTTCTCGTGCGTATCGACCTCCTGGCCCGTGGCGAGCGCGAGGAGATCCTCGAAGTAGACGTAGCTGGACATCATGGCGTTGTCCGTGATGATTAGCCCACCGGATGGGACTTTCTCTCGCACCGCCTCGAACGCCTCGCAGTAGCGGTCTTTTTCGTTGTCGATGAGGACGATGTCGAACGGGCCATCGTAGTGCTCGACCGTCTCGATCGCATCGCCTGCTTCGAGCGTCACTTGATCGAGATACCCACCGCGGTCCAGATACTTGCGGGCACGATCAAGCTTCTCTGGATCGAGATCGGTGAGCACGAGTTCGCCATCATCGGGCAGCGAACGCGCGAACCAGTACGCCGAGTAGCCAAAACCCGATCCGAATTCGAACACCGACTCAGCGCCGCTGATCCGAGTGAGGAGAGCGAGCCATCCGCCGACCTCGGATCCTACGGTCGGAAAGTCGATCTCATCCGCGTAGGCGTCCATCTCCTCGATAACGCTGTCAGTGGCTGGTCCAACGGTACGAGCGAACTGAACGATGTCCTCCGAAACAATCGACTGCATGTGATTTACAGACGATTTATATCTATAAAAAGACCCGCTGGTCTCTCCCGGAGTAAGAGATTGCACCTGATTTACTACTTCTGTAGGCGTGTCTAGATATTCTCTCATCGAATTGTCCTTGTCTGATTGCGTTGGAATATAGTACTAACAGTTATCACACCTCACATCGATATTGTACTTCCAATGCCGAGCAGATCTGCGTTCTGTATCCGACCAGGGGCATCGCTCACATCGATCCTTCTCAATATTCCGTGTTTAACACATGTTTCGAATAGCTCTTATCCAGCTATTCTCATGGATGCGTACGATTACAAGCGGCTCCGGGTCCGAGCGATGGGAGAGAGGGGCGACCAGAAAGACCACTCTCTCGTGATGGCGTTCGATGAACTCCGTCGGCAAGGAATCGTCCATCTCATCGACTACGCAGAGTTCTACTCGAACGATGCCCAACAGCAGTATCTCCGCCAGAATCAGGTCTTGCTGGAGAGTCTCTCCGAAGAGACCCACCAGCAGGCAGCCCGCGCAGGAATCGAGGCGTGGACAGGATACGCTCGGGGAACCTACCAGGAATCGTTTCGTGCAGGTCTTGGAGAGGACGTAGACGCGTTCACCGATCTCCGACAGCAAGAGCAAGATCTCAAGCAGGATATCGAACGGGAAACTGGTGATCCGGTCCAATGGAACGAGAAACTCCTCAACAAAGCGGTCGCAGCGCTTGCGGTTCGAGAAGCGGCCGACGACGCGTTCGATTGTGATGTTGACCGAGTCGTTGCTGGCTCCGAGCACAGCATCCTCTGTGATTTTCTTGATGCGAGTCAGCACCACACCGCGAGTGGATCACCCGCTACTGACGACGTCGCCTCCCATCTGGATGATCTGAATCCCTCCACACGGATCGCCGGACTCACACCCTCGTTGGCCTCTCAAACCCGCACAGCACTCAATGCCATCGGCGAGATTGCTGTCGACATCACTGGGGTCCAACACGATGACTGGATCGTGCTCGGTCCGTCGTTTGCCCTGCCCCAGTACTACGATCTCTTCGAGAACTTCGACCAGATTCAACGCGAGATCCGACGCGGAGAGAGTGATCAGCTCGCTGCAGAGACGGAGGTCGTACTCAATACACTCGAACACGGAGATGATCACACCCTCTTGCCGACGAAGCTCCAATACCACGCCGACTGGATTACAGAACAGACTGAATTGTTCGATATCGGCATTGAGAGACACCCTCTCACCGATATGGTTGGGTATGCGCTCAGTCTGTCGAACTATTCACGCGAGCTACGGACCCTCACCGAACGTGAGGAGCTGTCTCAGGCGGCGATCTTCCTCGGGGCCAGTATGGCGAGCAATCCGGTTGTTCGGTATCAGGACACAGATATCTCCTGGCGAGCGCGAGAATTCATCGACCGAATTGCTCCGCCGTCGATGGATGGGCAGGAGATTGAACCGTTTCGCCAGGAACGCAGTGCACAGACATGGGACGAGCACACCGATTGGTATGAAGCACCCGATCGCATGCGGTGAGGTATTCTGCTCGTCTTACAGATATGACCCTGAGATGGGCTGCAGAGAGGTGGTCTCCCTACTGATGGCTTCGCTGGGGGAGTTCCTCAACGTTTGCAACTGGCCGGTGGAACTGTTGGCTGAGTCCAGCCGTGAGGCCGCCGTCGACGGGGATATCCACGCCAGTCACGAACGAACTGCGCGGGGCGGCCAAAAACAGGACGGTGTCGGCGACCTCGTCGGGCCAGCCAAAGCGCCCGAGCGGGTACTCATCGAGCAGTTCCTGGTGGGTGTCTGTTGGTGGGTTGGCCATCCGTTTCTGGCGCTGTTCGGTCATGATCGTCCCGAGCGAGACGACGTTCGATCTGATGTCGTGGGGACCGTAATGGACAGCAATCATGCGGGACAGCGCGTACAACCCGGATTTCACGGCAGAATAGGCGCCCGCACCGATCCCAGTGAGGGCGTTGGCGGTGCTCACGTGGACGATCGATCCACCGCCTCCTTGTGCCATCGGAGGAATGACCTCGCGCGAGCAGAGAAACGGCCCGGTCAGATTCACCCCGAGACTTTTCTCCCATGTGTCTGAGTTCACGGTGTGTATCTTCCCATCCTCCCCGAACGAGCCACCGGCGTTGTTGATGAGGATATCCACCCCGTCGAACGCCTCGAGCGTGGCGTCTACTAACGCCCGAACGTCTTCCTCATCCGTGACGTCGCACTCGACTGGATGGACCTTGCCAGGACCGTCAACAGCAAGGGACTGCTCGATGTCCTCGGCAGCGGCCTCGATACTCTCAGTCGAACGCGAGCACATTACTGTCGCGGCTCCTTCCGCGGCGAACAGCTGAGCAATCACTTTCCCGATGCCCCGAGAAGCACCTGTCACAATCGCCGTTCGACCAGCCAGTGTATACGTTTCCATGCAATTTACCATATATTCCATTGCCTAATAGGTCGTTCTTCACGGAATATATCAGAACAATATTGAAAATAAAATAGAGAAAACAACGTCGCGTGAACGAATCGTGGTAGATTAAACCAGGGTATCCTAATTCACACAGATAGGATGGTGCTTCGTCTGCTCCACTACGCGGATCTTGAGGACACGTACGACGATCCCGAGCACATTGGACAGGTGGCTGGGGTAATCACAAGACTGCAGGACGAGCAGACAGTGGTCATCGGGGCAGGAGACAATATTGCACCGGGAGCGCTTGCGTTGACGACGAAGTGCCAGCACACGCTTCCATTCTTCAAGGCCGTGGATGCAGCCGTTGAGACGCTGGGCAACCACGACTTCGATTACGGCTGGGAGACGCTCCTATCGGTGATTCGCAATACCCCCCAGACGTGGCTCTGTGCAAACGCGTTCGACAGTGGAGAACGGTTTGGTGCTGACGGCGGCATCGTTCCTTGGACGATCCTTGAGCGGGGCGGCCATCGGATCGGTCTGTTCGGGCTAGCCAATCCCAAGACGGACACCCGATCGCCCGGAGCGCAATCGGTGTCGTTCACCAACCCAATTCCGGCAGCCACCGAAGCCGTCGAGACACTCGGGGACCGCAACGCCGACCACATTCTGTGTGTATCGCATCTCGGCGAACGGGATGGACACAACGACGAGATCGATCTCGCCCGAGCAGTGGATGTCGACGTGATCCTCGGCGGAGATCTGGACGATCATCCTCGGACCGATTGGATCAATGATACGCTCGTGGTGCGGACCTCCGGTAAAGGCGTAGATCTGAGCGAGGTAGTCTACGATGGAGCGTGGACGGCTACCCTTCATTCGATCGCCAATGCACCGGTCGATCGGTCCGTCGAACGGCAGTACCGTGACTTCTGTACGAATAAGGGGTTGGATCAGATCGTCGCAACCGTCGAGACACCGATTATCTGTTCAGTAGAAACGCTGTTTCAGGGAGAATCTCGTCTCGGGAACTTCATCACCGACGCCTATCGGTGGGTGAGCGACGCGACGGTGGCTCTCCAACACAGTGCTGGGATTCAAGGGGTAACTCTTCAGGATACGATAACCGTCGGTGATCTCATCCGCCTCCTTCCCTTCGATATGTCGGTGGTTCGGACCGAGATCTCTGGAGCAACACTCCGCGATATCATTGCTAGCGGCGGTGACCGCATCTATCCAACCTATCCGGAGTTCTGGCACCTCCATCTGAGCGGTGGCACGGTGACGTTCGATTACAACGAGCGAGTGCTGACTGGGGCGACAGTTGGTGGTGAACCGATCGACCCGACAGCCACCTACAGCGTCGCTGCACCGGAGAACCTCCTTCGGTCGCACGAAGTGACTGTTTCCCCGGAGTTACCCTCTTATGGCCGTCAGTACGAAACCCTCATCGCCTATGCGCAGGCCCAGGGCATTGTCTCACAGCTCGACGGCCGCATCATGCGCCACGGGCTCGAAGAGATGCGTTCATGAACAAACTGTAATTGTAGTTGCTATTGGCAACAACATAATGTGATATCATCACGTAGTTGAGCACAAATGCCCCCGACCCACGAGCCAGGGACTCCAGACAGGGGCGTTTCCCGTCGCCAGCTGCTCTCAACGATCAGTGGCACGCTGGCACTTGGGCTCAGTCGCGTGGTCAGCAGTGACCATCACGAGACAGCATCCACGTTAGGCGCGCCAACACCGATGACCCAACAATCATCCTCCTCTTCCGTTCGACAGTCCCAACGACCAGCGTATGTCGCACTCCCTGGCGCATCAACTGCGTCGTTACTCGCCAATCTCCCGTATCTACTGACGGTTTCCTCTGGCCCGCTGCCAGTCATTCTTCTGGATATCCATGACTACGACCGGCTTCAGTCGATCGCGCTGACCGAGCCTGATTCGCCGTGGAATCTACAGTTCACACTGGCGTATCAGCAGCTCTACCGACTGGGAGTGGTTCGATTCCTCGACTATGCAAAGTTCTATCCAACCGCCACGCAGCAGGAGGTTCTCCGACGGAACAACGCCCTGCTAGCGGACGTTCCACGAGCTGTCCACCGTCGCGCGGCCGTTGGCGCAGCTGAAGGACGGATCGACTACCAACGTGGGAGCTACCAGGAGTCGTTCCGATCGGGGATCGGCCAGGATCTCCAGGTGTTCACCGATGGCCGGCGCACTGAGCAATCGCGGCGCGACGATTTAGAACGTGATCGTCACGACCCCGTGGCGTGGAATGAACAGATCCTCAATCAGTATCTCGCTGCCCTTCACGTTCGTCGGTACGCCGATGAGACGCTGCAGCTCGACGTACAGGGTGTAATCGGAGAAGGTGAAACACACATTTTCGGTGGATCCACCGACGCTCATGCCGATCGGTCGTCGATCCTTCCCGACCACGGCGCACATACCACGACTGTCGATACGTCGTACATCACTCGATTGGATCCCACTCAGCACCTCCTCGAGCTACCGCTCTCTGGACTTGCCTCGACTCGCACGCTGTTCGATACGATCGGTGAGATCGCAGTTGACGTTGCGGGCGTCCAGCATGACGATTGGCTCTTTTTCGCTCCAACGATCGCGGTTCCACGATACCACGAGCTGTTTGACATAGAACGGATACGAGCGGAACTACGCTACGAGATTTCCAGGGAGACGCTTGTCGAGGAGACGGACCACGTGATCGACGCCCTTCGCACTCAATCGGAATCAAACGGACCGAACGGAAAACTCCAGTACGAGACCGAGTGGCTTGCGGAACACGCTCCGATCGCGGCTGAGCAGACCCAGCGCGATGCACGTACAGCACTCACTGAGTACGCAGTGCGCCAGTCACAGTATTCACGTGAGCTTCGGGAACTCGTTGAGGGAGACGAAGTGTCCCATGCCGCAGCACTCGTTGGATCGTGTGTCATGAGCGGTCCTTCCACGCGTGATGCTGATCGTACGACCATCAATCACCGACGTAACCAGATGCTCGCAGGGCTTACCCCACGATCCGTTGACGAGAAGCAATTGATAGCGATCCGTCGACGGAAGGCAGCGTGGGAGGATCAGTCCGATTGGTACGAAGCATCCCATCGCGCTCGGTGATCTTCTGATTGTGCGCTGTTTCCGAGCCCAGCCATTAGTCTGTGACATTTTCCCATGACTAACGTCATGAGCTTCCCACGCCCGCACCGCAAATACGCTGAGTTGGGTGTTTGCAGGTTTACAGTCCACCACCACGGTCGGAGTTAGAACCTCCGAGCGTAGTCCCGAACGGACCGAGGAGATCTAGTGGTGGCGACGCGAGTCATTGAGTGCGTATGTCGGGTCGTTCAACCACCTCCTAAGCTCCTCGGTCGTCGCTTGGGGACCAAGAAGCGCCTGACAGGCGGCCGTTTCCGCGTCCGTTAAGTGACCGCTGAGCTGTGTCGTGTCCGGTCCTGGCTGATCGAACAACGACACCTCATCAAGCGATGCACCTTGGATGACGCGCTCGACAGCTTCTGTGCGAGCTGCAAGTTGTTCAGCAAGCCCGCCGTTGGTACTGAATCGAGAGAGGAACTGCCGACGGAACAAGGCCCGTCGCACCGCAAGGAGGCTGTCGTCGTTCGAGACGGTCGGGTTCATCGAGTGCCATGTCCGTTCGAGGACGTAGCCCGTCTCGCTGGACCGTAGCCGGACCACTTCAAAAACGGGACCGAAACAGCGGTCGTAGACAAAGTCAAGGAACTCGCGGCGAGACTCTGCTGGAAGAGCGATCATTTCGGGAGCGGCTCCTCCAGACACACGCTCCCGAAAGCCAGCTGGATCGATCGTTTTTGGGGGGACCCCCGATCGGAGTGTATCAACGATGTATGCAACCCAGAGATCACAAAACGTCTCACCAACAGGCGTCCGAAGCAATTCCGACAGGGTTTCGCTATCGATTCCATGACGGTCGAAACACCGCATGAGTTCTTCTTCAGCTCCGCGCTGGGCTGCTACAGATGCTTCAAGCAGTTGCTGGAGGGCTGGATCAGCCATCGTGTATTCCTCGGTTGCCATCGCCAAGGCCTCAACCGTGAAGCGGCTCGGCGTTGTAAAGAGCGTAACAAACCGGGTCAGGAATTCTTCATCGTACCACGTTCGGGAATTCGCTCCGAGGAGTACTGAACGCCAGAACAGCTCAAGTTCGTGCCACAGCGCCGTTTCCGGGTCGATGAGACATCGAACATGTTCGCGTTCGTGGCGCTCGATGTTGGTGGTGAGGACTTCCGCTGCCTGAGTGGTATTCAGCACCGGCTCATTATGCAGCAATGAACTGAGATTCCCGTATGGTGCTGATGCCTCCATCTCGTCTGATACGGAGGACCGAAGCGTGTTCCACACCGCATCTGCGGCTTCATCAATGATGAGGATCGATCGAGATAGGGCATCCACACTCGTGCCGATCTCGCCACCGACAGTAAGGGCAGTACGTGTGTACGGATCAACCGAAACGCCATGTATCTGAACATCTCCGCACACCGTAAGCTCAAGGCTGACTGGCGATGATGGTCGTGGTCCCCTCGTTTCTGCTGGTTCAGAGGGGAGCCAATCAATCGGTTTAAGCGGAATTTCAGCCGTGAAAATCGGCTGTTCTGATACCCCAATCTCGTTCACCCACTGCATCCGTTCGCCGTAGCCCTGTGTTAACCCTGCTCCGAACGCCGGATCCAGTTCGATCGTGACGGTCTGGGACTCCCGTCGATTGTCGGTCGGCATGGATAACTGGTAATAACGGAGTCCTACGATTGATCGCCTTCTGCTCGGTCATCAGTCGGCTGGGAGGTCCCTGTGAGCAGAGTCCATGGATTCACCGCATCGAGAGACAGCTCCGCCTCTTCCAATGGATGGAGCTCCTCGCCCATCTGTAACGTCCAATACGGAACCAACGTCCCGTCAGTGCCGTACTCTTCGTGGAGGTGAGTAGCACGTTCGACCAATTCCTCTGTTGTCATCGTAGTGAGCGGCAGCCCTGGTACTGGCTGTGTTGCCGTGTTCTCTCTTTCTGTGTCGGTGATCAGCCAGTACGCTGGGATGATACTCGGCATCGTCTGATCATCGCTTGACGTCGCGGTGCTCAGTGTGCTCCCCCCAGTAAACTGTCGCGGGTCAACCTGATTAGCGACCCTGCTAGTGCCGGTGGTAGCAGTCGACGACTGTGGTTCCGTCTGGATCCCATCCTCTGACTGATCGCTCCCTCTCTGACCATCGTGTTCGTCCTGTCTTTCGGCCTGTTCCTCCAGCAACTTCACGATTCGGTGCAACAGACAGGCGTGTTCTTGTCCTTTATCGATGAGCGTACAATCCTCACCATCAAACTCGATCGCATCGGCGTCCTCAAACCGACGTAGGATCGTGCGAACTTGCTCAGTGGTAGTGCGCTCCCCTCGTTCGTTGTGTCGGCGAGCCACATCGTCGACAACCACCTCTACAGAAACCGGCCGCGGGGTTCCAAGGAGATCAACGACGCCACCCCGGGCACGAAGTGCCTCGAGTACGAAAATCGGGGTTGGGCTTCGAGAGTCACAGAGCGGCGTCAGACAGTCCGCAATCTGCTCTACCTCCGTGTCCGTCTGCCAGTCGATCGTCTCCAGATCAACGCCAAGCCGCTCGGTCATCCCATCGAACAACCCGACGACCGTTCGACCGGCGTCTGTCCCGGCATAGCGCTGTCGGCCCTTCAGAACCAGTGGAAGCGGTAGCTCTTCGAGCGAAAGCAAGTACTTCGAGACGGTTGATCGCGCGCTCCCGATCATCTCAGCGATGTCTCCCTGTGTTTGGGGATCCTCGTCGACAACGATGAGCAACGTCGCAAGCGTCCGTGGGGTGAGCGTCTGCAGTGTCTCACCGGCTTGAGCGAGCGCATCCGTCGGCGGACTCGCCGTGGCACTCGGCTGTGGCATACACGAAAAATGTTATCTTCACTTGTAACTGTTTCCATTGTAGGGATAGTGGAGTTAATACTACTTTCTACCTTTACTCCCTGCTAATCCATTGATCATTGATTGACTTTGCATTTAGGATTTCGATAGGTGCCGGTCATCACAATAACACTGTTCCAAATCTGCTGAATTAGCTAGAACATTTTTATACTTGTAGGTAACATAGACATGGTAGACACATGGTCAGTCGAGAACCAGTAGATCGTTCCCACCGATCAAGTGCCTCTCGGAGAGCGTGGTGGAGATGGGATATGACAAGAAGGGGTTTCCCATGATTGTTCGTCATTCCACCAGCCAGGACGCGACAACGTGTCCCGAGTGTAGTGGTCCTATCACACCTGGCTCGACGTCTGATGAAGCTACCTGTGATGAGTGTGGGCTTGTCGTTGCCGAAGATCGTCTTGATCGGGGTCCGGAGTGGCGGGCGTTCACTGCTGCCCAGCACGAAGAACGCTCACGGGTCGGGTCGCCTCGCACGGAAGTGCGTCACGACAGAGGGTTGTCGACGGTCATCAGCTGGAAAAACAAAGATGCCCGTGGGAACCAGCTCAGTGCGCGCAAGCGTACCCAGATGCAGCGCCTCCGCAAGTGGGATAACCGTTACCGAACCCGGGATTCAACAGAACGACATCTCAAGCAGGCGTTTGGAGAGATCCAGCGGGTGGCGAGTGCGCTTGGACTCCCACAACCCGTATATGAGACTGCGAGCGTTCTCTATCGGCGAGCGCATTCAGAGGGGCTTCTGGTCGGCCGGTCGATCGAGGGTATCGCCACCGCTGCGGTGTATGCCGCAGCCCGTCAAGAAAAAATCCCGCGGACACTCGATGAGATGACGACGGTCGCACGTGTTGAGTACGACCGCATCGCACGGGCGTATCGGGCGATCGCCGCCGAACTGGAGCTGGCGATCGAACCAACCGACCCGATGGCCTACCTACCCCGATTTACGTCTGCGTTAGAATGCTCCGAAGAGACACATCGCCAGGCTCACAACCTGCTCGAAGATGTCGTGGGGACCACATTCACGAATGGGAAACACCCAGCAGGCCTTGCCGCGTCCGCGCTGTATGCGGCGACCTGCGAGACTGGCGAACGGCTCACCCAACAGGAGATCAGCGACGTCTCTGACATCACGTGTATGACCATCCGCACCCACTACCGAGACTTCCTTGACGACAACAATGAGTAGCCGATTAGAAACAACATCGACGCCGAAATCGACCAGCCCGATCGACTGGGAGTACATTTGTACCCACTGTCGTCGTGGCTTCAACACCTCGATGGCCCATCAGATTACCATGGTGGACGACACAGCTGCCGAACTGATGTGCTCGTGGTGTAAGCACACCGATATCTACGAGCCACCAAATATGGAGGACATCGAGCGCCCGCCAGCGCTTGTTAGCCATACAGTGAGACATGATTCCGAGGGAGAAGCCCTCGCTCGAGGCTTCTTCGAGGGCGGTGCGTGGTTGCAGTACCGCGAAGCCCCCGACGGCTGGGTCTACGAGGAGATGTTCACCCCAGCCGGGGAGAACGTTGCCTCGTTCAAGGCCGAATCCGAACGGGACGACTGCAACACGCCACGGGAATACATCCGCCGTGAAATGGATCGCTACGAGACATACACGGTACGAGGCGTAGAGGTCCAACGCCCGCATATCGCCGGTGTGCTCCATGACACTGAATAGCCACGATTAACCAAAAATAGCGGCGAGTATGCAATATAATCAGTGAAATCTATATAAAATCAAAATAAACAAAATAATATCGTAAGTATTTTAAAATATGCATTCAATCACTCTGGTGGGACGAATCCCAATGGACGTCGTCCCCGTCGTATTGGAAGCCCTTTCCAAGCGACGTATGCAGGATGTGGGGAATCCTCGGGCTTTTCCCCAGATCACTCATCGGGGGACAATGGAAGTCCGGCTCTTCGGTGAATCCTGCGCTACAGCTGACGCGGGGGTCAGAGGGAGCGGATGTCCTCCTTGGAAGCGAGCAGCCTTGATCGTCCGAACACCCATTGACCGTTACGGACCATGGCAATGGGCTGCTCGCTTCTATGGTTCCTCTCGTCCGCTATACTCCGTTGGAGCAGCGCGGTTCGACTCCGTGCCGGAGCGTATGTCTCGACCACAACTAACAGCCACAATCGTCGAGAACACTGAGTGTCTCGGCATGTTGTGTGAATACTACAGCTGGCATACCAACGAATGGGTGCCAGTCGTGCGGTTAACTCCTGAGGCCACGACGAAAACGCTTCTGACGAAGCATGGCGAGATCCGGAACGTTTCCGAACTGATCGTGCTTGATCCGTCGGTTGACGAGCTTGCGACGGTCAGTGAGCAGCTCGATCGGCTCACGATCGGGTGGCGCTTCGAAACGAGTGGTGCGCAGACCGACGAATGGACAGAGCTGATCGAACTTGACGAAGAGCTCACCGAGGACGAACTGCGTCACCAATACGATCCGCTCCGAAATCTCACCCCTCTTGGCAGCGCGATGGCAGTCGCGCGGGCTGTCTACGACGAAGAGCAGACATCCCCAGAGCAGCCCGAGGCCGCCGGAGGTGAGCAGGATGCGCGTTGAGACACTTGGCCAAACAGAACCACGGCTAGCGATCGTCGGTGCGATTCACGGTGACGAGCCGTGTGGAGTACATGCGATCGAACAGCTCCTCGACGAGCAACCAGCCGTCACCAAGGCGGTCAAGTGCATCACCGTCAACGAGCGTGCGCTCGATCAGAATGTCCGCTACACCGAAACCGATCTGAATCGCTCGTTCCCTGGCGATCCCGATGCCGAGACGTATGAGGAACGGCTGGCAGCAGAGCTCTTAGAGGAGTTACAGGGATGTCTGACGCTCTCGATGCATTCGACCCAATCGGATGAACGACCGTTTGCAATTGTCGACACAATCGATTCGCTCGCAATAGGGATCTGTCCGTTCCTCTCGATGCAGGGGGTTATCGAGACGGGGAATCTTATCGGACAGACACTGGTTCATCATACGCCCGTGATCGAGGTTGAGTGTGGGCTGCAAGGGACCGACCAGGCAGCGGTAAACGCTGCTCGGCTTGTGAAGGAGTTTCTCACTATCACAGGCGCTCTCTCAGACGTTTCTGTCGAGCAACATCGCGTTCCCACCTATCGATTGCGTGAGCGAATCCCTAAATATCGAACGGGAGACTGTGACGTGCTTGTCCGGAACTTTGAACCGGTGCTTGCTGGGACACCGTACGCATCCATGAACGACCGTATGTTGGTCGCAGAGGACCGGTTTTATCCTGTTCTCATGTCGGAGACCGGCTACGAACGGCAGCTCGGCTATGCCGCCGAGCGAACTGGCACCCTTGGCTAACGATGTCTGAGAGAGCATCTGTGGCACACGCTCGAACCGACCGCCCTCTGGAGAACTGCCCAGAGTGCAACGGTCGGATCGAGCACGATCCGAAACGCGGTGAGAGACGATGTAGTGAGTGTGGAATAGTTTGCTCAGAGGAGTCGATCGATCCCGGTCCCGAGTGGCGTGCGTTCGATGCGAGCGAGCGCGACGAGAAATCCCGTGTCGGTGCGCCAACGACGCAGACGCTCCACGACAAAGGGCTGTCGACGACCATCGGCTGGCAGAATCGAGACGCCAACGGCAATCCGTTGTCTGCGAACAAGCGCAAGCGGATGCAACGCCTTCGCAAGTGGAACGACCGGTATCAAGATCGAGACTCCACAGATCGCCATCTCAAACAGGCATTCGGGGAGATCGACCGGATAGCGTGTACCCTTGGACTCCCCCAATCGGTACGGGAAACGGCGAGTGTCCTCTATCGGCGCACTCATGCTGAGGGACTTCTGGCTGGGTGGACAATCGAGGCAATGTCGACTGCCACGGTGTATGCCGCCGCGCGACAGGAGGATATCCCCCGGACGCTTGATGAGATGGCGACCGTTGCCCAGGCCGACCGCAAACGCATCGGCCGTGCCTATCGGGCAATTACGAGCGAGCTCGATCTAGTCATCAAGCCTGCTGATCCGAGACAGTACTTGCCACGATTTGTGTCCGAGCTCAACTGTTCGGAAGCTGTCCATCGGCGGGCTCGTGATCTCCTCACAGACGTGATTGGAACCCCGTTTACGAATGGGCGATGTCCAGCCGGCTTGGCCGCCGCCGCGCTGTACACTGCCTTACAGCACCTAGACGATTCAGACGACTCGTTTACTCAACGAGAGATTGGGAACGTTGCGAATGTGACTGCCAAGACGGTGCGAGACGGATACAAAGCATTCCTTGATGATGAGTGATCTGCTGCCTACCCCACGGATTTGCCCTGTTTGGAGCAGTGCGGTTCGACTCCGCATCAGGGTGTGTGAGTGCCATAACTACATACAGCTGATCGAACAATGACACATTTCAGGATACAACCAAATAAAACGAGTATCGAGACGGCACCCCACGCCAAAGAAAGAGATCATGGACGACACTGGTTCGTTCCGAAAGTATGCCCTGACAGAGCGGTCGGGCGACGACCGGGGCGGTGGGGATAATGGCAACGAGTAATGAGGAGCTATTCCGCCGGCCAATCCGACCAGAAAAGTACTGTAGTGAGTTCACTCTCGAGCACGGGATGACCGACCCGCCAGCACACAAGTTCTGCTTCGGCGTCGTCTGTCCTCGCCCCCGTTGTGAGCAGACGATCCCGATGGCAGTCGAGACGCCGAGTGCGCTCACCCGATATCTCCGGTGTTCCTACTGTCGATGGTGTTTCATGCTCGATTTGGAGGCATTCGAGCGGTTCGTCGCTGAGGTGCAGGCTAATGAGTAAACAGTCCATCGGTATCGTCGGTCTTGGAAGTATTGGTCGTCATCATGCCGAGCAGCTAACGCTCCGTGCCAGCCAAGAGACGGCCACACTCGTCGGGGGGATGGATATTGCTCCTCGTGCCCGGGAACGATTCGAGACACGGTTCGACGTACCGACATTCGAGTCGCACGAGGCGCTGTACGACCACGTCGACGCAGTGATCATCACGACGCCGAACCGATATCACGAGGCGTACGCGGTCGACGCGTTGGCGGCAGATCTCGACGTGCTCATCGAGAAGCCGCTCGCCCACACCATCGAGAGCGCACAGCACATCGTGGACGCGAGTCAGAACGCCGAGTCCGTCTGTCGAGTCGGGTTTCACAACCGAGTCGCCCGGCCCGTCGACGTGCTGATGAGCTATCTCAATGAGGGGCGGTTCGGTGACGTGTACCACATCGAGGCGAACTATCTCCGCCGACGCGGGATTCCCGGTCGTGGCTCGTGGTTCACGAAGAAAGAGGCAGCAGGCGGTGGTGCGCTCGTCGACATCGGGGCGCACGCGATCGATCTTGCGCTGTACCTGCTCGAATTTCCAGCGGTGACGGACGTCTCCGGTGTGACGCGATCGGTGTTTGGCGACCGGTCGGAGTACACGTATCTCGACATGCACGGATCGGAAGGTGACGGATCGTTCGATGTCGACGATTCTGCCAGCGCATTCATCCGGTGTGGAGACGACACGACGATCTCGCTCGATGTCGCGTGGGCAGCCAATCGTCCGCCCGACACGACGTTCGTCGTCCACGGGACAGAAGCAGGGGCGCGGCTCGATCTCCAGACCGGGGAGTTGACGATTTTCGAGACCAACGCCAGCGGTGCTCCACACTTTTCGGATAGCACGATCACGACCCGTGACGATGACGCCCACCGGATCGAACAGGAGCTGTTCGTCGACGCTATCGCCACCGCCGACACGCCACTCGCCACACCTGAACAGGCGCTCACGACCCAGCAGGTGCTCGACGCCATTTACGAGTCGAGTGAGCGTGAAGAGATAGGGACGGAACCTCCAGTCCCAGCACAATAATTAGCAAGATCCTGGCCTGTCTGGGTTAGTGTCTTGGTAGGATACTATGGCATCTACGAAAGATAATCAACAATATAAGGCAGTATCGCACCGACCGACTAACGGTGTGTTGGAATCGATGACGGCCCACCAACGCTGGGTGTTTGAACAATATCTTATCGCTCGGTATGACAGTCGAGCGAGTGGTCACGAACCGCTCTGGTTGGCGCTCATGCTTGGAGGAGCCAAACCCGCCGCCAGCATTACGAAATTTGTCGACCCACTTGACCCGGAGAACGATACCCCTCCGTCATCGGCCTTCCCGATCGAGGTCGTCGCCCAAACGTTCGATCTCCCCTACCGGTGGTGGAGCGAGCACGAACTGTTTGTCACAACCACTCCGTGGCGGTTCGATCTGCTTCCGGCCACGGACAACCGGACAGCCTCCACCGCGTATCACCGCCGACTCGGGTGCTTTTTTGGGTATCCACAGGCGGACATCGAATACTTCCTCAGCACAAGCTCCCCGTACCTACAACCGGGCGAACTCGTCGCAGAAGGACTGATTCAGGCAAAGGAGCTCGCCTACGTGACGTTCGTGCCTCGGCGACACGACGATTCCGTTGACGGATATGAACGGGCGATTACAATCGGAAAGAAGAATCGACAGCTGATCGCCGACTGTGCTGCCCGCTGGGACCTCCCGGCGCTCGATGCGTATGCCGACTGCGCCTATCACAACGCCGTCATGGAGTGTCTGTTACATCGATGACGAACGACGACACAGACGACGACTCGCTGCTGTTCGAAGACCACCAAGAGACGACCGACTGGCCGATTCCACGGCTGTTCTGGGAGTACGGTCCCGATCATCGAACGCTCATTGGGCTCGCATTGGTGGCGTCGGTGCTCTCCCCACTCGCGAGTCTCGTGCCGACGTATCTCCTGAAGGTCCTGATCGACGGGGTGTTTCTCGACACCACGGCCTTTTCGCTCCCAGGTGTCCCCGGGGGCTGGCTCCCACCGGAGCCACGAGCACAGCTGTTGCTGTCGGTCGGGCTCATCGTGAGTGCCGCAGTGACGAGCACCGGGCTCGGCTGGGTCAGCAGTTGGGCGTGGGGCCGATTCGCTCAGACTGTTCAACACGTCGTGCGAACCGACGCCTACGAGAAGATCCAGCGGCTCGGGATCGCCTTTTTCGACGACCAGCAGACCGGCCAAATCCTCAGCATTCTCAACGACGACGTGAACGAGCTCAACCGCCTCTTGCAGCGATTTCTGGACGATCTGCTCCAGATCGGTGCCCAGTTCATCGGCATCGCCGCATTTCTGTGCTATCTGCACTGGCAACTTGCGCTCATCGCGTTGCTACCGGTACCGGTGCTGGCTGTGCTGAGCCGGTGGTTCGTCGGACGCATTCGACCACTGTATGACGACGTTCGCCAGCGCGTAGGCGTGCTCAACGCGCGCATCGAGAACAGTCTGAGTGGGATCGCGGTGGTGAAAGCCTATACCGCCGAGCCGTTCGAGGCTACCCGCGTCGATAGTGCCTCTCACGATCTCTTCGATATCCGGTGGGACGTGATCACCACGCGCATCAGCTTCTTCCCGGCGATGAACGTCGTCAACTGGCTCGGCTTTGGCGTGTTGGTGGTGATCGGTGGAGTTTGGATACTTGACGGTCCACCGTTGTTCTTCACGAAGCCGCTGTCGGTCGGCACGCTCGTGGCGTTTCTCACGTACAATCGGCAGTTCACGGGACCACTGATCCAAGCCGGTCACTTGGTCGATCTGTATCACGACGCGCGGGCCTCAGTGGTCCGCATTTTCGCGCTCAACGACTACGAGATCGAGATCAACGACCAGGACAACGCTCTCTCGCTTAGCAATGTCGACGGTCGGGTCGAGTATGAGGGCGTGACCTTCCGATATGACACTGACGACGAGCCAGCACTCACGGAGATCAATTTCGAGGTCGAACCGGGGGCGTTCGTGGGACTTGTCGGGCCGACAGGATCGGGAAAAACGACGTTGACGAAGCTTCTCCCCCGGTTTTACGACCCGAATGGGGGAACGATTCGTCTCGATGGCCATGAGCTGCGCTCGATCGCGCTCGATGATCTCCGGGCAGCGATCGGCTACGTCGCCCAGGAACCGTTCCTGTTTTCAGGCACGGTTAGTGAGAACATCGCCTATAGTACACCAGACGTTGCCCAGGCTGACATCGAGCGAGCGGCACAGATGGCCGGTGCCCACGACTTCATCGTGGAACTGGCGGACGGCTACGACACCGAGGTTGGCGAACGCGGCGTAAAGCTATCGGGCGGCCAGCGCCAACGGATCGCCATTGCACGTGCGATCATCACCGATCCGGAGCTGTTGATTCTCGATGAAGCGACGTCCCACGTCGACAACGAAACGGAAGTGTTGATTCAGACGGCTCTGCAGGAGTTCAGCGCCGACCGCACCACCTTCGCCATCGCGCACCGCCTCTCGACGGTGCGCCACGCCGATACCATTCTCGTCCTCGACGATGGCGAGATCGTCGAACGGGGCACCCACGAGGACCTCCTGGCGCACGATGGATTGTATGCAAACCTCTGGCGGGTCCAGGTCGGCGAGCTGGACGAGCTCCCCGAAGCGTTCCTCGAACGTACCATCGACATGGATACGACACGTACTGGTCGCTGAGCCACATTATCTAGTAGGATGCGCTATCGTGTTGATGCCGCGTCTCGAAGCGCTTCGAGCCCTTCAAGGACGGCTTCACTACTCACGTCGGTGTCGGCGTAGGGGTCGATCACGGCCGCGAACGGCGGGGAGCCGTCGAAGGCAGCTGCCCGTTCGACGGCCCGATCGAGACGGATGAACGACTCGGCTAACCGGGTCGCTGCGGTCTCTGGTGGTAACCACTGGTACGCGTCGTGTTCGTCGTTCAGGGAGACCGCTCGTTCGTTAGTTTCACACCGATACACAAGCGTCACCATCGGCTCACCCCTGGCCTCATCGATCCAGCCGCCGTATAGCGCCTCGACCAGCGGTCCCACGCGGCTGTCGATGGACAACTCCTCACGGAGCTCACGCCGCAGCCCACCGACGAGTGTCTCACCGTACTCGAACGTCCCACCAGGCGGCTCCCAGTGATCGTCGCAGTGCGTGAGGAGTACCTTGTCGTCTGGTCCGAACAGGATCGCCTCCTGTGTGATCTTACCGACGTAATGATCGGGAGAGTCAGACATGGATATCTGCTCTTTCGGCGTGGGAGGAGATCAAGTCACACCACTACAGCTGTCTCTTCCGGCAACTTGAACAAGAATATCAATTATTCTACGATATCGGATTCATATGCACGGCGTGACCTGCTATACGTCATCGCGGAATGCGCTCGTAACCTGTATCAAAGCGAGTGTCTTTGCCCAAGGCGGTTCACTCTGCGACGTTTTGTTGTTCCCGGATCGTGTTCGCGACCTGCCTATGGTTGGGCAAATTGTCCAACGAAAGAAGTCCCGCCGCTCCAGTGCTGTCGATCTGGACCGTTCCCAGCCCGCACAGCCGTTCGATGAATGATGCCTCGGTTGACAGGCTGTGGATATCAGCGATTCGTGCTTCGCTGGTGGTCTGGTGGAACAAGCCGATCTGTTTATGAACTCTGTCTGTCGTGATAGTATAGTGGCTAGACAGACGATGGATGTACACGTACGCCGCCAGAAGGACCGCAAGGAACCACAGCAGGAGAGAGGTCCCAATGGTATCCCCAAGCAGTCCGAAGAGGCCTACCACCACGAGAAACGCATCAATAACTAGTAGCTCCAACCAGTTCAACCAGCTCGGATGGGTACTCACCAACATTTCTTCATTTTCGAGTAACGCTATCTCAGTCGGACGCAACTCGTCCACGGATGGCAACGACATATACGAACTGTATTGTTTGATATACTTAATCGTCTCTCTAATAATCAGGTATCGTTCCAGGAGTGAAGCATCAGACGCTTCACCGGATCGATCTGAGCGACCGCCAAAAGTGGGTTGGACGACGCTACCGTCTCGCTCGACGTCGCGTGGGCGGCCAACCGCCCCCCCGAACACTACGTTCGTGCTCCACGGCGAGGATAGGAGTAACGGCTGTGTGGCATCACCGGAACGCTTGCGTTCTGGTTAGCAGCCAGACTCTCCGAGTCTGGCCAGCCATCGACACTCTTGTTCGACCGCGAGAGCGGGATGTTTCACACGAGAGAACAAGTAGTGTCGTAGACCGGCAAATATCCCACCCTGCGGTACGGGAAGTCAAGGGAAATAGAAGATTTCCCGTATCCAGCAAATCCCGGAGCGATTTGCGCGACTCCGCCGTCGTCGGGCTTTGCTCGACTGCTTGAGGGACCAGCGGTCCCTCTCTGTTTACGGCGAGGAGGATGTCACTCGATAGCGGAAGTCAAGAGTGCATACGAGATATGGCATTTTATACTCTAATATATTAGTATTTATGAATAATACATTAATCATTTTTAAACAAGTTTATAAGATATGATTCGGTAGGAATATACATGTCGGCATCAGATGCGCAGTCGTTCGTTCAGTCCTTGTCAGCCAATTCGCGTCTTCAACAGGCGGTCGAAGAAAACGGTATTGTAGAAGTCGCCCATGAGGAGGACTATAGGGCTAGCCACGACGAACTTGAATCTGCGATTAAAGAATTCGTCGAAGCAAATCTCCCCGACCACGAGATTGACGAGAAGGTCGATAAACGAGCGGACTCATCATCTACGTGCGATACGTTGGCGTGCGGTGGGGCTTCCTGTCATTGAGCATTGGCTTCCCCCTGATCGTTCTCTTTGGTTCCTCGTTGTGGAAGGTGCCGTAGCGCCTGCATCCCGGTAAACCGTCTCGGAGTGGAGGGGAGGGAAAGAAAATGAACTTTGACTCGATCAGTACTGTTTGCAGTCAGTTGGTCATGACTAGACCTGAGAAAAGCTAATCCATGAGTGGTCGGCCATAGTCAGCGAGATAGTGAGCATCTTGATAGCGGACGATATTGTTGCGGTGAATATCGAATGTGTTTAGATATGTAACGTCCGCTAACTCCGTCTGTAATTGTTCGACTACATCCAATTGCCGGTGCAGTGAATAGTCAGTGATCGGGTCGCCATACGGTACTACTATCCACCGATAGCTCAATTCCTGATAATTTTCGATGGGTAGTAGCGGCACCTCATCCTGGGCAGCAAGCGCTTCCCAGACGGTGACTTCCCACTGGTTTTGAATCGAACCGGCATAGAGGGATGTATCACCGAATCGGGCTAGTTTCAACACGTAGTCAGAGGCCTCCGATGTCTCCGGAAACCGGAGGACCAGACGGCCTAAGCCCGCACCGATGATGTCGAAGCCTTCAGCAAGGAGTGGAGACAGCGCTTCACGCTCGGCTGAGTGGACTGTCTGAACCATCATCCGGTTGTTCTCATCGATACGTGACGTTCGAGCAAGTTGCTTTGCAACGTCCGTGACTAGTGATCGATACTCTGCACCTGGGCCCGGTGTCGAGGTGAGGATTGGTGTCTGTTCCTCGGTATCCCTGTGATACTGGGTGAGAGACGCGTTCCCTTCTGTGTCGTGCTGTTGAAAGACGAGTGACCGATCGGTCACCGTCGCTGCTGTGACTGAGGTCGTACTCACACCAGGGATGCTCGACCCAGTCGCATTCTCTTCGACAGGATAGATGTGGGGCGTCCCATCCCGAAGCACGAGAATGTCATCACCAGACGGGAGAAAATCAATTGGTTGACAGTAGGGAACCTCTGTTTGAATCCATCGAAGCCGATCGCTTGTCACATCGTACACGCCGAATCGGTCGTGATCATCGGCTGCCTTGATCAGCAGTTGGTTGTTCGAGGGATGCCACTTGACAAATTCGACTGGATCGCTGGTCAAAGACTCACTGTGCGACGCCCCCGAGTCTGTGACAATAGCTGTCTGGAGCTGTTCATTGGGGGCTGTCTCAGAATAGGCTGTGTTGATGGCAATCCACTCACCATCAGGACTGTAGCGTGCCTTCCGCACCAAGAGATGGTCGCTCACCGGTTCAGCCTGGTTCGTCGACAGCGTGAGCCGGTAGAGCTGACTGCGGCCACGACGATAACTGACCAACAGTTCGTCTCGCTCGGGATGCATGTCTTCTAAGACAAAGACGCTGGTATCCGAGAAGACAGTCGTTGCCGGTGCGTCCGTTTCGATAGTTTTCTCTTGGAGATCGAATGGACCGTCAAAATCTCCACGCCCACGCGTCCGGATGTAGAAGACACGCTCTCCGTCGTTCCCCCAGAGGAAATCCTCCGCAAAGGACCGAGTTCGTAACCCACAATCGGTGAGCTTCTGTGTCTCATCACTCTCTAAATCATGTACATACAGGCCACGTTTCCGCGACGGATTCCAGTAGAATGCTATCCGGTTTTTCGTCCGTGAGCTACACGGGTATCGTATTTTTGGAATGTTCAGCACAGCTGCCTGCTTCTCAGTCACATTCATTACTTCACTATATGAATACAGGTTACTAGTATTTACGGGATAGTTGACCATCAAATTTAGCGTGGAGACTCGTGACCGCCTCAAATCTGTAGGGCAGTACCATACGGTGGGATGATGGAGTAAATAAGCGCATACAATTTCAAGGAGGACTTCTTATGTCCTATATAATATATGGGCGAAAATAATGTCTTCGAAAAAGAGGAACAACGATATATCGCTTGGCAAAGTCAAACTCTATTCGAGCGTATTGATACATATAAGAAATCGAGGTGGGACTCGTTCGCTTCCGACGAGGCAGCGACCGATGACGTAGATGAATTCTTCACCGAGTGGGCTGAGATAGTCACTGATGGTGATCAAGAGACATTCAAAAGGCGTCTTCTGGATGAGGGAATGTCAGAACGAGTGTGTAGAGAATGTATTTCAATGGATGAGTGGCCGGAGGATATAGACATTCCAGCATGGGTGCATGAGCTTGACGAACTCATTACTTTTATCGATAAGAGTGCCATCGAGATCCACCATGACAGCGACCTCTCTCCATTCGTGGATATTATAGAACCGTTTGTCGCCTATGGGTATGAGCAATTACTGCTACGGACGAACGTCGACCGGTTTTCACAAACAGCCGTTCAATCTGCAAAAGAGTGGCTGATAGACCGTCTTATTGATGTTTCCGTCGAAGCGATCCATGTGGAATTTAGTACATTTCGGATGTTGCGAACGCCTTCCTTGCTCAGTACAGAAGACACCAACAATCGAGAGGATCCGACACAGCTCTATACCGAATTCGTCGCAAAGATGCGTACGGTCGATGGACTGCAATCGTTCTTTATGGAGTATCCAGTCTTAGCTCGACTCATTGTAACAACAGTCAACCAGTGGATAGCTGCTATACAGGAATTCCACCAGCGACTCGACCAAGATTGGACCGAGATCCGGGCTATGTTTGCTTCAGCCGATGAAATAACGACGATCTCCGATCTCAACGTGCTTACTGATGATCGCCACCACGATGGTCGGTCCGTCATCCACGTGGTTCTCTCATCGAACTCGAATGTGGTATATAAACCGAGAAGTATTGAACCCGAGAAAAAATATGCCGCTCTTGTGGATGAGCTCGCTAGTAGAGCCAGTTGCGAGCTGAAGACTCCGGTCTGCTTACCGAGGGAGGGGTATGGTTGGGTTGAATGGATCTCTCATACTGAATGCACAACGTCTCAGGAGGTTAGTCAGTATTACAAACGGGCGGGGATGCTCCTCGGAGTAGCATATATGACATATCTAAATGATTGCCATTTTGAAAATGTTATCGCGAATGGGGCACACCCAGTAATTGTTGATGCGGAGACGATAGTACATCCGTTAATCAACAGCGATGAGGGGCTATCGCTGGTAGAAGATGAAACGATTGATAGCGTGATGTGGACGGGGCTTCTCCCCCGGAAATCCGACTCACCAACCGGCGATACTGAGGTGAATATTAGCGGCTTTCAGCTTCCAACGCTATCAGAAACGGAGGATCTCAGTAGTCCAACGTGGTGGAAGAACATCAATCGGGATACGATGGATGTCGTCGAGCGGGAAACATCATCTATCGAGATGGAGGATACGAAAAACGTACCTCGACTAAATGGCACCATCGAACCGCCACAAGAATATGTAGACGAGATCAAACGTGGATTTGAGCACGTTTATACGTACATCAGGGAGAACCCTCACGTTCTCTCACCGCTTGATGGCGTAGATACCCGTGTCTTATTCGGACAAACACACACGTATGCGTCGATTCTCGATTCGATAACCGCCCCAGATGCGCTTCGAGATGGGGAAACGGTAACGCTCCACCTTGAACATCTCATTGCCGATCGGACCTTCGACGGAGATTACAACAGTACACGACAAAAGATATACCAGGCAGAGCGAGCTGCACTCGTCCGGTTGGATGTACCACGCTTTGTATTGTCCGCTGATGAAGTACACTTTGACGGATCGTATATTGCTGCATTAGCTGGTGTGTCTGGGTGGGATCGAGTCGCTGAAAAGATACAGTCGTTAGACGATGACGATCTGACGAAGCAACTGGATTATATCCAAACGTCCTGTGCATCAGAGATCCCCCCGGTCACTGCTGGACACGCTATCCGTCCGGTAGAGGATCAGCGTTCCCCGCTCACATCCGCCTCAGACTACGCGTTCAACGAGTACATACAGCGAATAGCGAAACAAATCTCCCAGGGAGCGAACATCGATCAGGACGGACATGTGAGTTGGATCATTCGGGAGTACAGCAACAATCGTCAGTTGGATATAACTGTCTCTGATAATGGGATTTATACGGGCCGTGCAGGAATCGCGATCTTTTTCGCATTGCTTCACAACGTTCTGTCGGGCCCAGATACCCGGCAGAAGGCCATCAAAGCTCTCACACCACTTCGCCACCAGGTACACAATAACGAACTATCGAGCGCCAATCTCGGCACTAGTAACGGAATCGGCTCGCATCTCTATGCGTTGAGCAAGGTCGGTCAACTATTGGAGCGGCCTGGAATCGTTGATGATGCGGAGGTGGTAGCCCACCAGCTCACAGCAGATCGTATAACGAACGATACTAACTTTGATGTGATGAACGGGTGTGCGGGGTTGTTACTCTCGCTCGTCGGATTATACAACCTCCGTCATGAGGAGTGGATCTTACGCAAAGCGATCGCTTGTGGTGATCATCTTCTGCAGAACAGATGTGATACCGGGACGCCATACCGAGCGTGGCCCAGCACTCTCGGTTCACGCCCTTTGACCGGATTCTCCCATGGAGCAGCTGGGATCGCGTACGCCCTCTACCGTCTGTTTGATGTGTGTGACGATGACCGTTTCAGACAAGCAGCTGAAGAGGGACTCCGATACGAACAGACAACATATTCGAGTGACCGGCAGAACTGGCCAGATATACGAGGTGACTCCCCGAGATACGTGGATGCGTGGTGCTATGGCCGCTCCGGTATTGGCCTTTCACGCCTTGGTATCGCAGAGATCACCGATCGTCAGCTGGTCCAGGAGGATTTCGCCATCGCAGTAGCCCAAACATCACCCACGAGTGACGGAACGCCCGATCAGCTGTGCTGTGGCAATGCAGGACGGATCGATTTCCTCCTTCGTGCCGCCGAGTATACGAACGAGAACTCACATCGAGAGAAAGCGAATCGTTTGCTTCGCAATGTGCTAGCGCGTGCAGAGGAGAACCGGTGTTTTGCTTTACCCGGTCATACGCCGACATTATACAATCCCTCTTTATTCATGGGGACTGCCGGTATCGGATATGTCCTGCTACGACATCAATATCCAACAGATGTTCCGTGTTTGCTTCTCTATGAGTGATGGTTCAGCTCGTACGTACGGTATCGAATTTTTCACGGAGGGCTCGTTCGATCGTCGCTTTCATTCTATCGGTGACATCATCGTCAAACCGGAGGTTGCCCGCCATTCGAAGCCAGATTAGAAGGTGATAGATCGGTCGGCGCTCATTGTAGTCCTCCCGGTGACTGCATGAATGGCTCCAGTAGCTATTCTGGAACCACTCTCGCGTTTGTGGTCCAATCGATGAGTCGATATCGCCAGCCACAAACAACGAGTACTCCATCCGTGCGACCTGGAACTCACGTGGCGCGGCTACCACCTCTTCCCAGTCTATTATCGCTGTTAATGGCGCTTTATTCGGCTCCGTATTCACTAAGAAGTTCGCTAGATGGACATCATCATGGACTAAGACTGATGCGGGCTGCGTCGGGAGTTGCTCCCGTCGCTCTTGGTACCAGGCAGTAATATCCGCTGCCAGATCTGCGAGAGGGGTTGCTTCAAGCCGTTGAAGATACGTGTTGTACTGGGTATCCATCCAGGAGGTCCAGGTTGTGTGATTATCCTTCACGCTAACCGTGTCATCACGGACTCTGAGCGATCCGAATTGCTGAAACTGGACGGTATCACCAAGCGTTGCGAGGTTGTGCCCTATCTCGGAGAGATATCGTTGCCAGGTATCTCCTGGACTATCTGAGACGAGATTTAAAGGAGTCCCTCCAACCCATTCGAGGAGCAGGTATGGATGGAGAGGTTCATCTGGCGAGAGGTCAACCTCACGCACCCGTGGAACTGGAACAGTCGTCTGGTGAGCGATACGGTCGAGGAGGGCTGCCTCAACGGCCATCGCGTCGATGGCAGCCTGACCGGTATGATCGGTGCGATAAAACGGTAATTTGTCCTCTGCATCTGTCTTGGCCAGTTTCAACACATAGGACGCTTGGTCGCTGCCGTCATCAACCTCGATGACATATGTATACCCCAACGTCGATCCGTCTGCCACTTCATACGTAACATTAGTCCTCTCCGAGAAGAGGGACGATATCACGGATGTAATACGATCGTCTATAGTCATCTCTATGTACAGACTAGACGTTGCAGAGCGAGAAGCCTCCCGGCTTCGGTTGTAGATATCTTGATCTTCGGGAACTGCAAGAGACGCCTATTCGAGGGAATTCTAGGCAAACCGTTTCAATCGCATCGGTCAAACCTCGACTACTGCGCAGTCGATGATCCAGAGGGCTAGTTGCGCGCTTGGGTACAAACCGAACTCCTGCTCGGCGTT
The DNA here is from genome assembly GCA_025041175.1 of Halobacteriales archaeon YIM A00010. GTDB lineage: Archaea > Halobacteriota > Halobacteria > Halobacteriales > Haloarculaceae > Halocatena. The sequence continues at coordinate 342,321 of JAKCFJ010000004.1, read as the reverse complement.
GATTCTATGGAAATGTACCTATCAAGCCACAGATCGTGAAAAGCGGGTTCCGGCCTTGGCTGGAGGGTTCTCCAGTCGGTTTGGCCCCGCATCTTTGTATCGGTAGGCTTGTAGCTAACCACGGCTCGAGAAATGATCGATCCAAAAAGAATATAATATGATGTCTAGGATAGAATAGATATGCATGATTTGACCGGATTCCAACGAGACTTGCTGTACGTGATCGCTGGCAGCGATGATCCCCACGGCCTGGCGATCAAAGACGAGCTCGAAGACTACTACGAGAAAGAGATCCACCACGGGCGGTTGTACCCGAACCTCGACACGCTCGTGGAGAAGGGACTGGTCGAGAAAGGACAACTCGATCGCCGGACGAACTACTACACGCTCACGCGTCGTGGAGAGCGCGAGATCGACGCCCGCGATGACTGGGAGGCCCAGTATATTGATCAGTGAGCGAAGCACGTCGCTCAGTTTTTCGGACAGCGGAGACAGCGGAAACGTGGGGTGATCCGTGCAGTCGAGTAATAGTCAGGGGAGTATCGCCGTGCTCGGTGGTGAATCAACGTCTGTTACCGTCAATTGCGGTGTTTCAGCATAGAGAGAAGCATCCGTGTTGATGAGGCCAAACGGAAGGACAGCAGCCCCATCAGGACGAAAGAATGCGGTAAGATAGCTCCGAAAGTGCCCAAATAGGCCGCGTCGACGTCGAACTGCCGCTGGCGCACTCAGATCATGGAGAGTGAAATAGCTTTGAGGGATATCCCGGCGAGTGATATGGGGAATCGTCGCCGTGTGAATCTCTCCACCGACTCCCCGAACGTACTCTGCCACCTCCCCCTGTAACGCCTCGATGTCGAACGTGGGTCGGATACTCACCAACAGACGGGTCTGTTCATCAAATTGTTCGATGCGATCACGAGTGATCCCAATCTCTGCTGGTTTCGAGAGATTCACCGGAGAAAGCCGAGACTCGAGCGTTGATAGATCGGTATCAGAGGGGAGGGCCACTGTTGGGAACAACACGAAGTCCGGCTCTGCAATCAAACAGCGATCGTCTGCGAGCGAGTCAATATCCGTCCCTTCAGCGTAGTCCGGTGGGAGCTGCTCGGCGAATCGATCCGCAATCTCGTACGTAAGTGCGATCCGGTACAGGGCTTGGTCCATCTTCGCCGTGAATAATCACTTTCCATGTATAAGGGCAGTTCGACAACAGAAATGCGCAATCGGTTGCACGCCGGTCCCCACAGCTATACCGGTGGCACAGGACAGAAGGGTAGTATGCAGAGACAGGCACTCATCGCGCTCACACTCATCCTTCTCCTCGCGTTCGCGGGATGTCTTAATGGATCGCCAGATTCACCGACGTCGACGCCAGAGCAGACACCCGCTTCAGGCGAACTCTCGATCCACTACATCAATACAGGACTCGGGACCAGCACGCTCATTCAGGGAGACAATGAGACGATACTGATCGATTCGGGTGATTGGCAGGATGACGGTGAGCACGTCATCAACTATCTCCAGGCCAACGATATCGATCGGATCGATCATCTCATCTCAACCCATCCGGATTCCGATCACATCGGCGGGCAAGCGGCCGTGATCGCGTATCTCGAAACCGACGGAGAAGGCGTTGGGGCCGTCTACGATCCGGGGATCACAGCGACCTCGGAGACCTATCAACGGTATCTGGATGCGATCGAGGAATACGATATCCAACTGTACGAGACCCGGACCGGAGACGATCTGCCGTTCGACGATGCGACTGTGACCGTGCTCAGTCCTCCCGACCCGTATCTGGCAAACGAAGATCCCAACGAGAACAGCATCGTACTCCACCTCGAACATGGCCAGGCCGAATTTCTCTTTCCAGGGGACGCAGCTGAAGCTGGCGAGGAGTATCTCGTTGAGGAACACGGCGAGGCCCTGAATACGTCATCGTTACTGGCAGGGCATCATGGGAGCAAGTCGAGCTCGAGTGAGACCTTGCTTGATACGACAACGCCAGCCGTTGCCGTCATTTCTAGTCCCTACGAGTCCCAATATGGCCATCCAGATGAGGAGGTGTTAGCGCGGTTGGCAGACCGCTCCGTCACTACCTACTGGACGGCGACCCACGGGGATATTGTGATGCGGAGTAACGGCTCCGCAATTATAGCTGCGACCCAACAACAGGCTCCAACAGATCCCAGTGCTCTCCGAGAGGGCGAGCCAATTGCTCCAGAACAGGACGAACCGGTACAGGAGCGAACGGTGATCGATGTCTCGACTGGCGACTCGGAACCGCCTGTTGCGACCGACGGCAGGACTGAACCCGAGCCCACGACCGATGAGAGCCAGCCCCTCTCGATCGCAGAGATCCATGCGGAGACGGAGGGCAATGATAGAGAGAATCTAAACGATGAGTACATCACGTTCGAGAACACGGGCACAGACCCGATCGATCTCTCCGGATGGTCGGTCGTCGATGACGCAGAAAGTACCTACACATTCCCAGACGACGTCTCTCTCAACGGAGGAGAAACAGTGACGTTGCACACCGGGAGCGGAACGGATTCGGCGACCAACCTGTACTGGGGCTCGAACCAACCCATCTGGAATAATGCTGGGGATACGATAACCGTGCGCGATGAGAGCGGCGACGTAGTTATTGAGGAGGAATATCCATGACGACACTCGAGGATGGCAGATACACGGCGGTGATCGATCGCTTTGAAGACGACCAGGCTGTCTTGCTCATCGAGGATGACACCGGATCGCTCGTTGGAGAGGCTGTTGTCGACCAAGCGGTGATACCCGAGCCCGCTCGACACCCCGACGCCGTGCTCACCGTCGAACTCGAAGACGGCGAGGTACTTACCGGAGAGTACGACGTGACAGAGACCGAAAAGCGCACTGAGCAGGTCCAGGACCGATTTGATCAACTGTCTGAACGCCTCGAGCCAGCTGGGGACGAGGACAACACAGACAACTAGTGGGACACCCTCGTCGGTCGCTTCACCCCCGCTCGGCATCTGGTATCCGATTCAGGCGAGCATGCCCATCCCTTTCGCCCCTTTGCGCCCTCCCACGGGCTCAGTCTCCCTCGTACTCGTCGACGATCGGGGCGAGCTGGGCACGCAAGGCTCCGTCGCCCTCGATGATTTCACCGGGGCGCACGCGGTAGGTATCGCCAAGTTTCATCGCTTGCAGCGCCTGGCCATCGGGCTCAATCTCGACGGTCATGCCCCCGTCTTCGAGCCGTTCTTTGAGTGCGCGCATTGACGCCGAGAGGTCGGCCGCCGTGACAGGCGGTTCGTCGGACGCAAGGGCGGCTCCATCATCGGCGGTATCCGGAGCAGCAGCCGTCTCCTGCTCGTTGCTCGCTGTAGGTGGCGACTCGTCACTTCCCACACCATCCGTCTCTTCACGCTCCCTGTCACCGGGTGAGGAGTCGATCCGTCTGAGACGTGGCGCGGGGAACGAGTAGTGTGAGGCGTCCGATTCGTTGATCGCGGTGAGCGCCAACGGGGCGTCTTCCTCCCAATCGGGGAAGGCCGCTCGCAGGGCGTCGGCAAACACCACCACGATGACCGGCGCGTCAGCCGAGTACTCGGGGTTGTCCTCGGCCACACTCTTGTCATTATGAGCGTGCCACTCTTCGGCCGGTTGACCCGGCGTATTCACGACGATCACGTCGTTCGGATCGTCATCCTCACGGTCGTGGACCACAGTGCTGATCGCGAACCCATCCTCCGTAACACCGTTAGACGTATCCGGGGACGCAGCAGCGTCGGCCATATCGTCTCAGTGCTGGCCGGGGCCTCGTAGCTGTTTCGGCTCGATTGGAGCGGGATGCTCGCTCTCCTCAGACGTGGCTGGCGCGCAGGCAGCGGGGCTTCGGGCAATCTCCCTTGATGGTATCGGAGACACGATTGCGCAGCGGCTCCACAATCGCGGGTACGAGACAGCAGAGGACATTACGGCCGCTTGTACCCGAATCTCGACACGCTCGTGGAGAAGGGACTGGTCAAGAAGGGTCAACGTGACCGGCGGACGAACTACTACACGCTCATACGGCGGGGCCACCGCGAGATCGATGCCCGCGATGACTGGGGGGCTCAATACATTACCGAGTGATGTCTGCTCTCCACCGATGTGATCGCTGTTCATGATATAGACAATTTGATATGTGTTGTTTCATGAGAGCAACCATAGATGTGGAGGGAGCGTCGCTTAGACGCCATCTGGCCGCCCATAGTCAGCCAAGAACGGGTCGTTATCGATCAGCGTCTCGATGTCGGCGTAGCTCTCCCACCGCTCGCACTGTGACTGCACGATGATCGTGACATCCGCAACGAATCCGTCGAGAACATCACCACTTCCGTTGGATTCGTCCTCGAAAAACCGGGATCGGCCGTGATAGCCGATGGCGTCAACGACGAGAGCCGCTGCAACCATCTCCGCAGTGTCGTTCAGCGGGGTTGTAGCGGATGATTTCACGTCGATACGTGGATCTGTGTCGGCTGAGTCCGACTCTGGCGTTGGCTTCGTTCCCATGTCGTATATCTAACCGTACCTACAAGTCGTCCGGCAGACGAACACTGAGCGGAGGACTCGCTGCTTACACGCGGCTACCGTAGTGCGGAGAGTGTTGTACCATCGGTTTCTGTCGGGTATGACGGTCGTCTTGTCACCAGATTATGATCGAGCCGGTTTGCTCAAGCGCACCAATGACTACGAACGCTTGCGTTCCGGCGAGTAGTTACTGCTCTGGACCTCTCGTCGGTGCGGGTGGGTGTCCGCTCTGAGCATCGAGTGACGAGAGCTCTTTCTCGCCAGCGGTGACCTTTGCGCGTTCGAGCCGCCATTGGTCGTTGTCGAACGGAACGTCGTAGTTCGCCTCGGCCCGTGCAAGGATACTCTGCACCGCTGAATCGGGAATTTCGAAAAACGCGGCGGTGGCGTGCTTTTCGCGCCCTTTGCGCACCTCTCGGATGAAGGTCTGGGCGCGGACGTACTCGGCGGGGATCTGCTGGAGGAAGCCGTCCTCAACGGTGTAGCCAAACGGTGGCCGGCCGACACGCTTGCCGTCGGCGATGGCAGCGTCGATGCCCTCCTGCACCCGTGACCGGATCATTTTCCGTTCGGCGTCGGCGAACACCATCATCATGTTGAGCATCATCTCGGCCATCCAGTCGTCCTCGCCGACGGTCCCGATGGGCTGGTTCACGAGATCGATGTCGACGCCCTTCTCGCGGAGGTCCTCGACGAACCCGGCGAGGTCAGCGAACGACCGGCCGAGCCGATCGAGTTCGTGCGCAACCACCACGTCGTACTCGGCAACGTGTTCGCGGAGGCGTTGGTACTCTTGCCGCGAGGTCGATGCCCCGCTCTCGCCGAGGTCACAGTACCAGTCGATCTGGTTCTCCCGCTCCGATTCATCGTACTTCTCACGGATTGCGCGCATCTGGCGATCCTCGTTCTGGTCGTCGGTCGAGACGCGGACGTAGGCGGCGATGTGCATGGTGTGGTCGGACACCCTAATCGTATCGCGATTCAGTATATAAAGAACAGGGGTTTTCGTATCGATATGGAAAACACCTGTTTTCTGTATCGGCTGGTTCTCTGTAACCATCAAATCATATCGACTGCATCTACCAGAACGAATGGTCGTTCGAGGAGTTCATCGACATGGTAACCCGAGCAGTGTGGTCGGCCCTCGCTATGCGTCGGGCTGTCCCCGCGAACAAGCTACCGGACGACTGCTTCGAGCGGTAATTCACCGACCGGAACCGCCCGCTCAGTGAGTGGCGACACCGTCGCGTCGGCGGCATTCCGCCGCCGACTGCGACAGGTCGGTGCCCTCAGTACCGAACCACCATCCTTAGCGGTTGCTCAGTACCGGCTTCTCCATCGAACTCACGTCTCAGAAGCAGTCAACTGAAGAGTTTTGTGAGGTACTGGGACTACTCGGTCAGCATGTTTGCCAGTGCATCGGTGTCGGGGACGGTGATGTCGGGTTGATAGATCCAGCTGCCGTATGGGTTCTCGTGTCTGTTGAGGAAAGCCCCGTGCATGCCGATCGCCTTCGCACCGACGAGGTCAAACGTGTGGGCGGTCACAAAGAGGACCTCGTGCGGTGCGACATCGAAGCGCTCACAGCACAGGTCGTAGGACGCCCGGTGGGGTTTGTACGCGCCGGCGTCGGCGACCGAGACGATTCCGTCGAGGTCCGTCTCGAAGTTCGGGCGGACCGCTTCGAGCATGTCCGGATCACCGTTCGAGAGGCCCACCAGTTCGTACTTGTCGCTCAAGCGATCGAGCGCGGCGTCGACATCTGGGTACGGTTCGAGGGTCTTCCACTGGCGGATGACTCGGCGGACGTCCTCGTCCGGAACGTCGAGGCCGATCTGTTCTAACCGGTAGCCGAGCGCTCGGCGACTGATCTCTTTGAAGGGAGTGTGCGGGCCGGGGATCAGCGAATCGATCATCGAATCCCGGAAGTGCATCGCTAGGTACCGTCGCAGCAGGATTTCCGGGTCGTAATCGCTGCCGTGCTCAGTGAGGAGTTCGTCGAGGGCGGGCACGAGCACCGCCTCGCGGTTGAGCAGCGTGTCCCACAAGTCGAACGCGAGCACTTCGGTTTCCTCTCGGAGGGTCGCCGCGGCAATCGTAGACATTGTCCACGTAACCCGGTGACATACGAACAGATAAATTTGTTGCTTAAATGTTTTTGTGAAACTATCCTATGATAGCGAATTCTGTCGAGAAACCCTCGGGAAATTCAACGATGGCGAATCTGCCACAGAGGGCTCGGTTCGGTGCCGGAGAGACGCTGACGATGGGATATCAGCAGGAGAATCGCAAGAGATCTCTCCATCAACAATGTGCTACACAAGAGCGTTGTTAGAAATACGTAATCGGAATTCAGAGCACAGAGAACAGGAACATACCGAAAGAAAAGGAGTGTATTAGTCGACAGTCTGCTGTCACGGAAGCCGTCCTAGACGATGAGTCTCCCAGGGTCTGAACAGGTGAGGCTCCTGCTGCGGGATGTGCACCCTCCAACCCCGTGAGCGAAGCGAGTCTCTTTCGGCACGGCTCTGTTGATCGTGACGACAACCTGCTGTTGCGTGTTTCCGGGACAGAATGGCTTAGATATCGTCGACGAGCGTCCCAATCTGATCGAGCGGGAGCGCACGCATCGTCGTCGTATCGAGGCCGTGTTGTTCGATGATTTGTGTGACTTGAAACGCGGTTTCGTCATCGGGCACCTCAAAGATGATATGGAAATCGTACCCACCAAGGATGGCGTAGGTCGCAGTGATCTCCCCGCCGAGCTGCTCAATGTCGTCACGAATGGTGCCCCAGACTGAGACCAACTCCTGGGAATTCTGGTATTCATCTTCGTTGACGTCGATCTGACTGAGATACGTTGACATAGATGATTGTACGGGCTAGGCTGATAAAAGAGACACCCATAACAGCACGGTAGTGTTCAGATTAGCTGATTCCATGCAAAGGCGAACGATCTGAGCCACTCGTTTGCAGTTTCTGCGTGGGTATTACTGAAACAGTTTGAGAATGATGATGTTCTTCGTTTTACCTCACGAAAGATACGTTCGACGCTGTTCCGATTTCCATGCTGTTCGTATCTGCAATCGAAGCCGTGTCGACGACACGCGTGTTGTAATGAATGCGAGCCATCAACGAGAAACACAGCGTTCACAAGACGCATGCGTCTTGTGTGCCCACGAGAACTGCATGCAGTTCTCGGGACATCGTCAACATCATGTTTCTCAGCAATCTCGATGAGAAATGATTGAGCGAGAACCTTGTTTGTCGTCGGTTTACGTGTTGTGTGAAGCAATTCGTTCGTGTCAGGATCAACAGCTGCGTACAGCCAATACTGCTCGTCGTTCAGTCGGATCACGGTCTCGTCAACCGCAACGTGATCCGGGCTTTGTCCCTGCTCGGGCTGTAGATCAGCCTTGTGAACCCAGTTATGAACGGTCGAACGCGTCCGTTCCACACCAAATATCTCAAGAATAGTAACTGTATTCGAAAGCGATAATCCAGCAAGGTGGATCTGAATACCGAGCTTCATAAACAGTTGTGGTGTTGCTTCTCGCTCCACAATACCTAACTCGATCTCGCTCAAACAACCGTTGAGGCGGTCGTTTTCGGGCATAGATCACGCAGAAAACGAACCGCCTCACACTTCATCCGTATCTGAACACCGCCGGATAAGCAGGCACAATGGCTAAAATAATAGAATGAGACTCTCCGGTGATGTCACAGCAAGATACCCAACCCACTGAGAAGGCATCGACAGCCGCAGTAGGTGCAGCAGCGGTCTCGGTTTTGTATTCGTGGTACATCTTCTTCATCCAGGGTGATCATCAACGGGGAGCGTTCGTCGGGTTATGGCCCCCCACCATTCTCGCATTCGCCAGCTACCTCCAACAAACGGATATGGTCGAACAAGTGCAACAAGAGACCTAAGACGAGCCCCGAAAGGGCCGCCGCGACAAAGATAAGCACGAACATCGTTGCGGCCATCCGCCAGCCGTAGAACTTGATACATCTGGTCGATGTGGGGGATGATTAAGTCGGCGAAAATGTAAGACATCACGCCGCCGAACGGGATCCCGCTTGCCAGAGCACGAGCGCAAGTGAGACGTTCGCGACCGAGTAGACGAACGTGGCGACACCGATCACCACCGAGGACGACCTACGCGAGCGTTCCCTCCGAGAAAATCGTGAACAGCTGGTCCCAGACTGACTTCGGCACGAATCTTTTGATGAGACCAGCGATGACGAAGTTGGTAGCTGCGAACTCGTAGGCTGCCAGCGAGCAGCTCACGAGCATCTAACAGCTCGCAGATAACAGCGCGGATCGATCGATGCTATGTCTCCCCCTCCGAGCGACAAGATGCTCCGGTTGGGGAGCGTTGGGGTCGCTACGCTCGTCCCGAAACGACAGACGGAGCCGATAGTATGTCGCCTTCCCCACACCGCAACCGTCGCGCTCTAACAGGCCCAACGCTGCAAGGTCATCCCGATGCGTTCGGATCGATTCCCGAGAGATCCCTGCTCGATCGGCGAGTTCGCGGTTGACAATCGTTCACTCGCCGTCAAGAGTGTATGGACAAGTCTCGATCGGGCGCTCTTCCGCCGTGTCCGTCTTCGTCCACATCCAGATTTGGGAGGAGAGACGTCGGATCTCGCCCCGGAGAGCGTCGAAACCGCGAACGGCATGCCGATGCTCGGGCTGGGGACGTGGCAGAACGAGGACCCCGATCAGTGCGTCGAGAGCGCATAGCGAATTTCATCGAGTCTAATACGACGCTCGAACTCCGTCGTCGACGCCAACCCCACCAGTGCTCTCGCTGTGCCATAGACGCTCCTGTGAACACAGAGAACAGCGCCATCGCCGGGCGGGTCGATACCATGTTCTTCGCCCGGCACAGGCGGTCGACCACCTCACGACTGTTCTCTCGACACGTTGCTTGCCCGATCCGAAGATCAGCGTAGAACGCCACAAAGATCTCGCCATCCTCCTGTATCTCTAAGTCAGCATAGCGTTCGAGATGCGCTAGATCAGACGCTAACCGGTCGATCCCTGGCCCTCGAAGCATCCACGAGCCGATAGGCTCACCAACCGGCTCCACATCATCAACATCAGGAGCCCCCAGCGAACCAACCTGTTTGTCTTTCCGGTCCTCGAACAGCACCCGGAATATCGGATAGTGGCCGTACCGAGAGGTGACAGCGATCTGTGTGCCGAGCGTTTTGAGGAAGCTCTGGCGTTTTTCATGGAAGTGACGAGAGTACTGCGGGAACGTTAGCTCACGAACGACGGTCCATCCGAGGAGGTCATAGATGTGGGTGATGACTCCCGCGAGGCCGTGACCTCGACGACAGACCGATTGGGCCATCGACGGGTCGAAGTCATCACCGTCACCGATTTCGTCGGCGTTCTTGAGGAGATTGTGAAGCGCCGAGAGGAGCTGTTCGGGGTATGCCTCTCCGGTGGCGGCTTGATCGGGCAGCCATCCGAGCTGCCGTCCCTTCCGGAGGACGTAGGGATTGATCGCCGACTCTAGCAGCGCTCCGAGATCGTCGCCGTCTTCGCTATCCAACTGCTCGGCCGTCAACAGGGAGTTCCGCAACCGCGGATCGAGTAAGGCAGCGCACAATCGCACCATCGTCCGAGCAGCACACGGCGACGGCTGCATCGATATCACGACCTCTTTGTTTTTCTCATCGAAACCGACCTGGTAATCACCACAGTGGTCACGGGACGATGCGGGTTCATCAGCGATGGCAATGTCTAGATCACCGGTTATAGCACTCGATACGGCAGTTTGCTTGTCAGTCGGTAACCATTCGCCAGAGGCAACAATATCATCACCAACACCGTCGACATCAACCACTGCCTCGGCGGACGGTGGCAGCTCCGTTCCTCTTCCTCCTCCCGTGCTTGCGCCGGTGTACACGGTTCCGTGGGAGTGATTTGGGGGGTCAGTTAGCTCGCTCGAATCGCTGTTCTCAGCGTCCGTACCCACCGTTTCAGCCGTCGGGAAGCCATCAAGCACCGTTTGCACGTCTTGCGCTTCCTGTTCCCGATCGTGAAGGGAGAGAAACGCCACCCCGGCGGGGAGGAGTTGGATATAGTTCGCTGTGTTGAACCGATCCTTGCTCACGAGCCGGTAATCAAGTAACGTCCGGACGCGTTTGCCGACCGCTGCCTCAGTGACGGAGAACGCATCGTCAGCCTTCAGTGCCCCGTATTCCAGCCGTTCATTGTCTTCCTCGGCGAGGCGTTCGAGCACCGAAATTGCGGCATGATCGAGCCCGAGCTCGTCGAGAGCCTCCGCAGCGACCGTTTGTGTGCTCGTTGTTTGTCGCTTCGCTGCATTTCGGTACACCTGTGGGGCATCAGTTACACAGCGACTCGGCAAATCAGCCTCGTGGAATTCGAGGAGCTTCTTCGGTGCGAGTGAGCCGTGACAGACGATCCGCACGTCGAGCCCGCGACTCAGCTCGACCAGGAACTCCAGCAACCGAACGCGCTGGATGCGTTTGTACTCGAAGAACTCGTGGGAGAGATGAACAGCAATTCGTGGGCGCACGTCACTCCCATTGAAGACCGCGATCGGCCCATTGATGATGTCCTCCTGCCCCGACTGCCCGAGCACTGTCGGGCCGCCGAGCTGGCGTGCGAGCCGAACGACGTCGTACCATCTCTCAGCAGCTGGATGTTTGAGTACGTCGAGCGTGTAGCTCGCGAACGCGAACGGGACGTCATCGTCGTTCAGGGCCGTCGCCCCCCAGGTTTCGGTGAATGTCGCCCACACGTCGCGGTACTCAGCGCCACGAAGCGTGTCTAGCGCATCACGAAACTGGGTGTGCATGGCCGAATCCTGCCACAACTGCTGCCACATGTCTGTCGGCGCGATCGGCGGGTCGCGCAGTCGCACGTCGACGTTCTCAGGGAGTGTCTCCGGTGTCGTCAGCGAGAGATTTGCGCCCTCTGAACGCTCACTGAACGGCGTCGGTGATGGGGCCGCGTCCTCGGTCGTCGGAACGCTTTGTTCGACCCACTGGTTGAGTTCCTGCTGGCGACGGTCGAGGTAGTCCTGTGCCTCGTCGGCCATCGGCTCGTCGCGCCAGAGATAGTCTTCGGCAGCAGGCGCGAACAACTCTGCTTGGATGCAGCCGGTGCGCTCAACCGCTTGCTCAACGTCGGCTCCGAACAGATCGTCGTACCGTGAGAGATACTCCTGAGCGTGCTCTTCAAGCGCAGCGTAGTCATCCATCCGGCCGTAGGCGTCGCCGTACCCGGCCCGCTGGGCCCCAATCCGCGCGCGCAGCTCTCGGATCACGTCGAGGTCGTCGTGCTGGGCGAGCGCGCGGAGCTGTGTCGTCGCGTGCGTCGCCCCACACTGCGGACAGGTTGCTGTCTCGTGCTCGTGGCGATCCTCGAGGATCCACACATCCTGGCAGGTCGAGCAGCCAACGACCGCAAAGCGAGCGGGAGCGCTCATGCGCTCGTCCCTCCGATTGGGTCCCTGAATCCACCGCAGTGGGCACACCAGTGAGCCATCCCGTCCTCGACCTCTTCGGGCGTGAGTTCCGCTCGATAGTCCGAGCAATGGGGCGTCGACGCTTCCCGACCGTCAGCGAGCGCACGGAGCTCCTGCTCAGTAGCATCCGCTAATGGAGTCTCCGTCGGCTCGTGAACGGCAATGCAGGTCCCACACCAATATTCGAGCTGGCCGGCGATTTCTGCGGGAACGAGGTCGTTACCACAGACGAGACAGGTCGGACCGGCAACTGGCTCGCGATCGCTGGCTATCGTCGCCGCTCTGTTCGATGCGGACTCCGGAGCGTCCAGTGCTGGCTCCGACGGTTCCTCATCGCGAGCGCGCTCTGCATTGGCTACCGTGCTCTCCTCGGTCGTGGCCGACGTGGTAGCTCTGTCGTTCTTTGTAGTCGACGGCGCAGCAGCTTCCTCGATCTGAAGCTGTCGCCGGTTGAGCTGCGTAATGATCGCTCGTCGGGGGCCGCCGTCGTCTCGTCCCAGATTGACCTCCACCACGATCCACGCGCGGATCGTCGATATCTCCTCGATGCCCCGAATGAGCGATGTGACGGTTAGCTCCGTCGTGCAGCTGGTCGTCTTGATTTCATGATCGAGGAAGCGAGCGGGGTTATAGCCAAGCTCGGCTTCGATTTCCGGGAACGCTGGGTAGTCGTGCGACTGATCGCGCATTACCGATCACCTCGACAGCTGCCGCTCGTCGGCTCCCTGGTGTGCGTCGTGTGGTCGTCCGTCAATGCGTCGGTCGAATCGTCTCCTGTCGTGTAGGTGCTACAGCTCTCTCGGTCGGTCATGCACCGCGCTACTGGACGCCGACCCGTTCTCAGAGCCGCTCAGACGGACAACGACCGGGCTGTGGCGAGTGCAGTAGCTGTCGCTCGCTGGACCCAAATCATTAAGCCGCCTGAGCAAGAAACCACAGATAACGGGTAACCGCCGGGGGTATCGGGTGTCGGAGCACCCTTCGAACCTCGGCAGCTTCCTGTGGTTCCTTGACGTGTGTAGAGTCCTCTTTGTGTTTTTGTGCTCTGTTGCTAGCCTTCCCCTCCGAAGGCTTATAAAACACTGGGGCTGTCTGTCGTGCGTCAGACGGTCATCCCGGCGCATGATTATGGATCCTCGTCGAGGGGGCGGATAGACCCATTCTGATAGGACTCCCAGAGATCGACTGCTGACCCTATCCGAAGAGGAGGGCCCCTCCCGGTCACGAAGGTGACTTTGTCAGGAGTAAGGGTGTTGAGTTCGACCTCCCCCGCTCGCACGTCGCGGCACATCTTGGCCTCACGAAACCCAGCCGCTCGGACTTTTTCGAGGGCCTCTTCGGGGGTGAGGTCGTCCTCGGGATTGGCCATCGCGATCACCTCAACTCTCTCCTCACTCGATCATACTCTTCCAAGCAGTACTCACACAACTCGAACCAGTCGTCAGCGTTGGGATAGACGCTCTCTGATTTGCATGCCCAGTTGTCCCCGCCGCAGTAGACACCCGTACAGACACAGAGCGGCTCCGGTTCATCGCCCCCTGTGGCGGCGAGATGTGCCGTTCGACGAGTGTTTCCTCTGGTATGGGTGATCCAACCGAGGTCAGATGGACTCGTTGGGCGCTGTTCGGGCAGCAGAATCGCGGTTTCCTCATCGCTTGCGGGATGAGACTCTACCACTCGATAATCGATCGGGTGACACCCTTTGCAGGGGTCAAGTTCCTTTTCGATCGCGTCCTCAATGGTTCCATCTGCTAGTTCCCAATCAGCATTCGGACAGCCGGGGATTCCTCCTCGATCTTGGTGGTAGCGATTAGGTCCCAGGAAGACCTCTGTCCCGAGATCGGCGGCAGTTCGGTGTTTATACTGTTCGACAGTTCGTGGGTGGAGATCCTCAGCGTTAGCGCTAAGGAACTCCACCACTGACGTTTGGGTAGCTCGCTGTGACATTGGTGTCCTGTTCGGTTGTCATCTGTCAATCGATTCGAAGACGGGAAGCGATAATCAGCGAGCGCGCAGCCAGCGCACGGATCGAACATCGGGACTGTCATCCCCGTAGCCCTAGACGTTCCACAACACCTTTGATCAGAGGGCGTATATGTTCGATCGCGCGCTAGCGATTCAGCGCACACCGATCGCCCAGGAGTCCTGTCAGATGTGGCCTGGGTGATCTCCTTCTACCGAAGGAGACCATCGCAATGAGCGGTGGTGCTCATCTACTACCCTTTGGATCGTCTATTATCAAAGTATTTTCGGTTGGTTACAAAGTATTCGATACTGTGGTTTCAGTGACTATCCGAGATTGTCTCCTAATGGCGTAGGACAGTAGCTTAGGTTGAGCATCCTATCCGATTTCATAACCATCCACGAATGGATGACAAACATTTACACCTCTTCGCGGCTGTATGTGCAATATGCCTCGGGACAGCGATTCAGATAACCGTTCAGCACTTCTCGTTGAGGCAGGGGAAATTCTACAAAAGCTGTCCCCGTCAAGATTTGCAACGCTGCTACTCGTTTCTGATGACGATATAGAGACACAAGCTGAAATGGCAGATATGCTCGGTATTTCCCCATCGACAGTGAGTACGCATCTTCAATCATTAGAGGATTTGCCGCTCTCGCTCACTAAGCGAGAGCGGCAATATAAGCTCACACCTGCTGGAGACACGGTTATTGAGCTTCTTGACTCGATGCTCGGACATTTCGGTAAGGATCTAAGTACTGTTGATTGGAGGGATAGAGACGAGAGGGAACATATCGGAGAGCTTCTGTCCCCTCTTCATAACTCACGTTCGGCAGTCCCATTTTTTATCTTATATTCGATTGGTCAACACAGTGCAGTTGGGGGACGATTAGATCGTTTCGTTTCGCCGGAGTCTGTCCAGGTTAAGGATGTTGTCGCAGACGCGAAACAATGGCAAGAAGAGCGCGGAAAAAGCGGCACCCGAAAACAAGTGCGATCGGTGCTAAAGCGATTCGGGGACTATAACACGATCGAATTCGACGATGAGACAATCACATTGAAGGACAAAGGGAAAGAACACGTCCGATTGTTGGAGCGGCTTATCGATCTGCTCGAAGAAGACGAAACCGTTGAATCCAGTGGAGACACATCCTCAATCCCATCTCCGTCAACACAGCAAACGTCGGGCACACAATCGGAGATACCAACTGAGCTCACCACTGGTAGGATCGGTCTTCAGCTAGGACTACAACGCTTTATTGACGAACAGGAAGATGCCGGGAACTCAGAGTTGCCGACTATCGTTCCCGCATACTGTATTTCGTCCTCGGACGGTGCAGATGAAGAAGCACGCTCCCCCTCGACAGTTTTACCGCTCACGCCTACGACAAACGTTGAAGATCTTGCTGACCAGATCCATCGTATCAGTCGTGAGTATGGAAACGTACAACTTGAATTATTCTGGACAGAACTCTCGTCGGAGAAGTCTACCACCAATAGCAGCGAACGGTCACAACTTCAACGATAATTCACGTATCTAGCGGCGAGCAGGTCGAGCCCCTCGGGAACAAGCCCAACGCGGTTCATCTTGAATTCGACAGAGGAGCGGTTACCGCCACCGGTCAGATGACTGGTACCAGTCACCAGATTCGTCTGAGGCATTTCCTTGTCGTCGATACGTCCCCCGATTTCGGAAGTACTCGATTTCTGCATTTGAGACCGTCGGGAGTTCGAGCTGCTTTATTATATCCATGCTCCGTTTATATATCTTATCTTCATTATATCGGCGAATCGGATCATACATCACGCTTGCGGCCAGGAAGAGTGCCGCTTGAGAGAAGCCAGCCTTATCATCTAGATCGCGGAGATCACGAGAGTAATTCGAAAATGAGACCGCCTCGTCAAGCTTCTCAAGTAGTTTTTCACTGTCATGTCCATATTGTTCCGCCAAATAGTCAGCTCCTGCTTGGATTTGAGCTCGCGGTCGTTCAGCTCGTTTATCGAGGAAAGCGCGGGCTTCTTTAGCCTGTGCAATGATCGTGGATGTATCTAGTTCAAGTCGGACTTGCTTCGAGATTTTGTCGATGTTGAACTCAAATATATTATCATACTGTGGGAGTGCGAGTCGGGGGCCGAGCATAAACCAATCAGTATGCTGCACTCCGGCAATCCTTCGTCCCATCGTGGTGATCTCTTCTAACGTTTCACGTGTCTGGGCCGTTTGATCCGGGTTGATTTCGATAAATCGACAGGCAGGATCTCGGCCTGCATACCCTTCAACATCGTATGTGCTGATGAGAGCGGATTCCCCTTGGCCGATAATATATGGGATATCAATATTGAGGTGGCGGTCTGCCCGATAGCGAACCTCCAACGCCGCGCGATACTGATTCATGACGTTCTCATTCCATCCGATCGGATTGCCAAGCCCCCGGTCCATCTTACCACGCTGTTTCCCCACTTTATGACGACTGTCACTGAACGTATCGATATTTTCTCCGAGACCAGCTCGGAACTGTTCTTGGTACTCTCCTCGTCCGTAATTGATCCAGCCATTGGCTGCATCTATTGCGGCGTTTCGATTTACATGGTCCTCTGTCGTCTCAAGCATCCCCTGGTTCTGCTGGAGGATATTTTGCTGGATGTCGACAGGATAGAGCTTTGCATAATCGATGAGTTTGAGTGCATCCCGTCGTCGAAGAACATCTAATATCATACCTATATACTGTACTTTTTGGTCCACTCTCTCCGTCAGCACCCGACCACGAAAACGCTCGTAGTCATGTGTGTCGATAATGATGACTGGCGTCCGTCCGTTCGGGATGTTGAATATGGACGGTAGATGGATAAGTAACGATGTAAACGATACTCCAGGGAGGGTGAGGTATCCGACTGGATCGCTCATTGGGTTATATGTCGTTTCGGGGGACTTGATTTTTCTGTAAGAACTATCGCTGTCAGTGGGGGTATCTGGGGGTCGGTCATGAACTCCCCCATGTAGCCCAGCTACGACCGCCCCAACCGATGTAAGGACCTCACGCCTTGTAGTTGAGGGATCCGTTGTATGCTCTCCCATAGCTCCTTTTTGGGTTGATATCACATCAGGTTTTCTTCTGCCTGTGAACATTTCGGAATTATTCGTGTCGTCTCGATAGCATTCCTTCTATGATAGTTATTCCAGCGGCTGATAGTGGGCTGATCTGGTATCTATGAAGCTCATGCACATTGGAAGGGAGGATACAGTGGTGAGCTGGTCACTTTTGAGCTGCTAGGTATATCACTGCCCACTCGTGTAATGCGGGGTTCGGATTCGCAGTTGGCCGCGCCTGTTTGACGATGGAAAGTGCATCGAGGAACGATCGATTTTCCTCTGCCGCGATCGTCGTTGCAATAAGCGTACTACTCCGGGAAATACCAGCTGTGCAGTGAATTAAGAGCGATCCGTCTTGTTGATAGAGCCCCCTCGCGGTATTGACCGCTCGTTCGAAGGCTTTCCACTCATTATCAGGCCCGTCGGTTAGTGGACAGTGGTGAGTTGTCATCGGAGGAGTACTGGAAGTGGCCGACAGAACGTATGTAAACGTCTGATCGTGATACGCGGGATCGGCAGCCCGCCAGTTTCCGAGATAGAGATCACGATCGCCTATTTGTCGAATCACGGGATTGTCATCAATATGATGCAGCGATCGAATGAGTAGCTCTCCCCCATCCTCGGTCTGGTACACGGCTGCCAACCATCCGTCGCGCTCGGTCAAATCCACAGCTGTGATCTAGTACTTTTCAGCAAACATCTGATTTTCGGCTCAATCAACGTTCGTGCAAGTTTAGTGATCGTTCGAGCGGAGGACGCTCATGAATGTGGCACGGTGGGTTTCACTCATCGTTTTCCTCCGGAGCATCAAGCACGGCGAGTCGCTGCAGTGGGCGTGGACTGGCAGCTATTTCGGTGCCTGTCATCCAGCGGCGGTAGCTGTCGAGCACTCGCTCGCCCTTGTGGGTGATTTCGTACCTATTTCGCCGATCGGTGAACTTTCCTTTCGAGAGAAGCCCACCATCAGCGAGTTTATCGAGATTGCTGTACAGTCGCCCGTTGTTGATGTCGGCCTGTCGTCGTACTTCAAGCATGTCCTTGATCGCCAGTCCATACTGCGGTCCTTCACGATCAAGCACGAGCAAGAGATCGCGCTGAATCGCTGACAGGGCCAAAACCTCGGCGAGGAGATCGTTGTCTCTCATTAGTTTTTGAGGAGATCGATTTTCTCGGCTGTGTAGCCGAATTGTTGGCTATACCCCTCCTCCGACATGAGCACGGGGTAGAACGGTTCCTCGGCGATGATCACCTGTTCGTCGACGGTGGTAAATACTTCTCCCTCATTGACCTGCCTGAAGTTCTCGGCGTGGACAGCGTAGTCCGATCCCTCCTGTTTGGGGATGGATTCGCCGATCTGGAAGACCGGTAGTGCGCCTGCTGGGTCGATCGAACCGGAGAGCGCCCCCGTCGCGGCCAAGAACTCGTAGACGAGTTCGACGGCGTTTTCGTCCGCTTGCGGTGAGCCTTGGAGGCCACACTCGACCTCGATCACGTCGACGTAGCCGACGAGCGCATTTTCGAACGTCTCGGCCCCTGTCTCGACCACGGCGTCGAGCGAGAGGTACGGACCGATCATCTCCGTGAACGGATCTGTCTTCTCGACGAGTGCGAACGGCCGCTCGTACGACTGCGTGGAGTGCATCGAGAGTGTGATGCACCCGCGTAGCTCCTCTAACAACTCGTGTGCGAGTCGTGTCTCGTACGCCTCGGCGCCGGGATCACCGGGAAACACGCGATTCAGGTCAGCTTCGATGTAACGCACATTGCGATCGAGCGCGCGTTCGTTCGCAATGACGAACTTCACCGGTCGCTCGACGGATGGGTTGGCGTCGAGCAGCGTCTCGATCGCGTGGACGCCACACGGTTCGTCGCCGTGGATCGCTCCAACAACTGCGAGGGTCGGTTCGCCCTCACCCAACTGCTCAACGCGCATCCGGTCTCACCTCGGATAGTCGCTTCGTCGTCTGGTTGTCTGTCGATGCGTCACACTGATGGCTCTGTGTATAGTTTGGTCTCATGCTGTCTGGCCGCCAGGCAGCTGCGACGGGTGTTCTGAGCACCCGGCGCGTTTCGAGCACGCGCTCGCCGCCTGCATGTATCCCTATTGACGGAGTGATGGTAAGTGTTACTGCATCTCTCAGAGCGTATGGGTCATACAGGAGCTTATTCGTCGTCGTTTCGGGAGATTTGCATCTTCGTAGTATATTTCGGATCGTCTGAGTGAACGGCGTCAATCGTCGCTTGAGTGTGGCTATAGAGCCTGTCCGAAAAACAATTTTGAGCCGAATTTAACGCCCTCAGAATCGGTTATAGTGTTTATTAGCCACATTTCCTGGAAAGAAAAACATTTTTCGGACAGGCTCTATAGGTGGGGAATTAGGGGAAAGCAGTCTTATGGACCGTATTGAGAGATGGAAAGCGATCGGTGAAGAGCCGAGACGCGGACGGAGACGATTCGTCGCCCCACAATCCTTAGTCAACACATCCGTGGCGGGCTAGCCTATTTCGTTGACTAAGGCTAGCGCAGTGCGGATACGATAATGGGTGGCTGCGCCCATATTGGCCGTGGCACAAGGTTCATGCACCGGGCCGAACAACGTGTTCATATGTCTGGCAAAGAGCGAGCGGACAACGGCGAATACGTCGAGGGGACGACGACGGAGCAAGTGTTGCTCACGATGAGGGACACCGATGATCCGATTGTGACCTCGGGTGATGTGGCCGAGACGCTTGAGTGCTCCCGTGAAACGGCTCGGCGGAAGCTCACGGAGTTACACACGGAGGGACGGGTCGAGCGGCGTGAGGTCGGCGCGAGTGCCGTTGTGTGGTGGGTGCCGGACGACGGGAAGCTGGCCGGTATCAGTCGCCGGCACGGCGATGATTATTACGGTGAGAATCCAGACTGAGCAGACGACCTGTCCTCTCTTGATGAAGGATCGTGAATGGCGTACGCACAGGGTTCCGTTGTCCTCGTCGATGATCCATACAAGAGAGGGAGCTGTCTACAGTGGTACTCGACCTGGTCTCATCGAAACCAATTTACCAGGTGCTGCACGTCCCTCATCTGGATGAGATGCTAGTCATCTCGTCCACATCGGGAGCCATGTAGCAGTCTCGTCGCCCGGTCGCCACACTAGACTATCCGGTTCGCCTCCTCGTCTGATCGCTTGCGATCGATCCGTAGATAGCCCCCGATTGCGAGCATCGGTGCGATCGGCCCGAAGCCCCGGTCGGGTCTCCTGATTCTCCACATTCTCTTTGGAGTACCGGTGGTACCTCTCGATCGTCACAACGCCGTCTCGCGCGTGTGCAGTTCATGCGCCTGGATTGCACTACTGTGCATCGATGCCGGTGCTCACGAGCTGCTGTGCGCTCTGTGGGGTCTGGTGTGGCTGTTACAATTGAAACGCGGGGTATCCCGAGCCTTAGTCAACAATAGGGCCATTCTCTCACGTCCGTGTGTTGACTAAGGCTGACCGACGACCACACCGGCAACGAGTGGTTCACAGAGGGCTATAGAAATAGCTATAGGAAACGCAATAGCCGCGTATTGTACGGAAACAGCGGCTCTTTCATCGAAGGTGTCATAGAACAGTTTACATACCCTTGCTTTGGCCACCCAAGAAGTGATAGATACAGAGGATGGGCCGCCTATCTGTTGTACTGGGTGGATTTAGGGGTGATTCAGTTTAGGTGGGGTTCCGTGTGAAGAGTATCTCCGCAGCGTGCTGGTGGGGGTCGCCACTTGACTCGTCGTCGAGGATGAGTTCCTGTAGCTGAATTGTCTCCCAGTCGTCGTAGAACTCCTCTAGTTCGCCTTGTTCGTAGAAGTACTCGTTAGCCGTCCAGTCGGGCGGATCTCGTCCGCCTTTTGTACGTCATCAATCGCCGTATCGAGTTCCTCTTCCGACAAATGCCGCACTATTTCGGTTCGACGACCTCTCTTCATCAAGATCTATACGCTCTCTGAATGTTCAAACGTTGCGCCGACCACTCTCGACGCGAACCTCTCGATCGATCTCACCATCTTGATTCACGACTGCAACTTGTGATTCGCGTTTGTGTCGGTCAATTCCGAGGTAGTTCATGGCGTTGCCTCTGGAATGTCTGCGTGAAGCGGAACGTCATCTATCCAGGCTTGCAGCCTCGGCTGACCTGCGTCAGCCGAGGCGAGAAGCTCGCATTGAGTGACAACGCTCCCGATCCGTCTAATTCTTGAAGGATGTCATGTATGAAATTAGACGACCAGCAGGACTGCTATCTACTCGTTTATTCGTTCTTTCTCTGTGGTATATTCTTCCTGATTCAGCCGGTCAGAGACCGTGCTAAACGTTCATTCTGAGCTAAAGCGATAACCAGTGATTCCAGACAGAGACAAACAAATCGGACACTCAGGGCTGTTTTACCTGTATCTGGGTCCTTTATTCAGCCGCTTCAGGAATCGACACTGCCACCTCGTCCTCGACAACCGCTCGGTCGGGCAGCTCAGGATTCGGTTTCCGACCCAGGGTGAGGAAGCGTTCGGTGAGGGTGAGTTCTTCCGGGCTCGGACTCGGTTTCTCGATCGCTTCGTACTCGACTGCCACGCCCTCGGATTCGGCAGCGATACGGACGGCACACAGCTGGTAGGACGGGTAGAAGACCGGCGGCAGGAGGCCGATGATGCCGTCGCGGCGGTGGAGGCGCTTCAGCCACGTCCCGGTGTTGACAAGCAGCCTCCCGTCGACCTCCCGCACCGTTGGACGGTGGGTGTGACCGTAACAGAAGATCGCCGTCTCCGGTCGTTCGACGAAGACCTCGTGGGCGGCTTCCTCATACGACGCCTCGGCGTCGACAGTGAGGTCCGTCTCAAAGATCCCGAACCGGTCGATCGTCTTCTTGACGTCCCGCTTGAGGAAGTACAGCGGGATGCCTACGAGCAACAGCAGCCCGGCGACAGCCACGTTGATCACGAGCAGGAACCAGACCGCCGTCCCGGCCAAGCCAAACTGGCCGAGGAACGCCTCGGTCTGGTCGACCGGCATCGACCAGATGCCGGTTAGGTCGAGCCCCGCGAGTATCGCGAGGATGGCGCTTATATTGAACAGCAACAGGAACGGGACAAGGGCGTATCGCAGAAGGAGATTCATCTCGCGGTAGAAGTACTTCGAGAGGAGCCAGATCGGCATCCATTCGGTTGGCGTGACCGCCTGAACGTCCTTTAACCAGTTGTACCGTCCCCGCTCGGACAGCTGGCCCGCTCGGCTCGTCACGTGCGTGTTGTAGAAGTACCCCAGTGGTGTCGTGTGGGGGTTCCCCCAATCCTCGATCCGGTTGTTAGGATCGTGCTGGTGGCCGTGCTCGAAGTGGATTGTCTGGTCGCCGACCGGTCGGGTGATCGACTCGTCTTGAACGAGATTGACATTGTACTCAGCGAACCGCTCGACGTACTCGTCGTAGGCAGCTAGCTCGTGGTCGTGATTGCCCGGCAGCATCGTGATCGGGATGTTCTCGCCGGTCGCGTGGAACTGCTCGAACAGCTCCGGATACGTCTCCTCCAGGGCGTCGAATTTCTCGATGCCCTCGATTCGGGTGAGCTCCCAAAGCCCAAACGCGTCGCCGTTGATAACCAGCTCTGCATTCTCGTTGGTGTTTTCGAGTCGTTTGAGGAAGGCGAGCAGTTCGTCGAGGAACTCGACGTGCTCTAACTGCTCGTCGCCACCGATATGAAGATCGCTGATCACATAATGGACTACCTCATCGTCAGCCATAGACCGCTACATGCTATCATAGGTTAAAATGGTTGTTGTATCCGCTGAACAGGCGCAATCCCCGGCTTTTGGACCGTGGATACGCGCCGTAATCTATATGACATAATCCCCCATAGTCAGAGGTCGGCTAGGTAGATTTGTCATGCACAGCTCCCTACGAAAATTAGACTATCAAGAGATTTCAAGATCAATTGTGCATTAGAAACCAACCTAGCCGACTTCTGGTTGGGTTGGAACGGTGAGGGTGTCCTTTCTCGGTCGGTGTGGGTGGTTATCCCCGTCCTGTGGCGTATTTTTATGTATGGTATATAGTCTATATCAAAACACATCAATATGGATGGGTCTGAGACGGAACAGACGCGGTTGTGTGGGGGTGTCGATCGTCCCTCGGCGACCCTGCGCACGCTGTACGAGGATGAGGGCTATTCGATTTCGCGCTTATCGGACGTGTATGACTGTTCGACGAGTGCGATCCTTGAGGATTTGTGCGATAGTGGGGTGCTGGATGCGGATGAACTGTTTCCGGACCGTCTCCCCCGCCTAACGACGACCGAATACGAACGGTGGCGGCACGGTCCCCACCGAGTGAGTGTGCATCGGCTGCTGATGGTCGCCGAGCATGGGTTCGCGGACGTTGCGGAGGCGGTAGCGATTCATCATGAGTGTTTCCGTGGGACAACCGCCCCGATGCGCTGGTGTTGTGTGAGACCCGGCAGGAGCACACCGATCTCCACGTCGATTCCCCCGGCGAGCACGAGGACCAACAAGAGTTGTCTGCATTTGCCTCTTCGCAGGTAGAATCGGAATCGTCGGAGGAGGCCGAGGAGCCAGAACGGGAAGACGCCGATCCAGACGTGGAACTGGACCCTCAGCGGACGTTAGACGAGTTCGCTCGCGTGTAGTGAGTCATCGCCCTCGACGGTGCCATCGGGATGGATGCGATAGGTCTGGCCGGGCTTGGTACCAACGAGCGTCTCTCCCGTTGGGCCGCCGTCGACGGTGAGGTTCTTGGGGTCGAGATGGGCTTTGAGTGCGGCGAGTGCCGGTGATGGCTTCGTGTCAGAAGAGGAGTCAGCCGCTCATGCTGATGGTTCGCGTTCGCCGTCGCTGTTGGATGCAGTGTTCGTCTCGTCGGCGGTCGACGCACGCTCGATGGGTGGATGCGTGATGCTCACGACGCGATTGCCCCGAATCAGGCGGGGATCGTCGTCGGTGTCGTGGCTATCGGTGGCCGGGCCCGCTTCGAGGGTCAGATTCAAATGCTCATCGTAGCCGGCGAGCGTGCCATCGATCAGCTGGCCGGCTTTCGTCCGGACGGTGACGGGGATCCCGATCATCTCCTCGAGGGTGGCCAACGGTGCAGTGGGACGTGTATCGTTCATAGCCAGTGTCCGGCGAAAATCACCGTAAGTGTACCGACTGCGACGTGTGAGCCCTGGCCGAGTGACCATTCCTGGAGAGCGTCACAGAGCCGTCTCACGCCCGTGCAGTTCGACAGTGAGGAATTGCCCAGCGGGCCTCGATTGGCAGCTCTTGGGCCGGAATGCTCGGTGGGACGCGTGATCAGGTTCACTGAAAGAAGGGTGCGCTGAGAGAAGGATGAGTAGTTGTGTTCGGCAGGCGGCAGGAGCCCTGGAATCGCCATCGCCACGTCCGAGAGAGGGTGCGCGTTCGTGTGGTACCGTATGGAGCGTGATGTCCCCGACCGAGAGCGGTCGC
The DNA here is from genome assembly GCA_025041175.1 of Halobacteriales archaeon YIM A00010. GTDB lineage: Archaea > Halobacteriota > Halobacteria > Halobacteriales > Haloarculaceae > Halocatena. The sequence continues at coordinate 317,721 of JAKCFJ010000004.1, read as the reverse complement.
GGGGAATGGGTCCCGCGCCTCCCGGCGGGGCATCGCAGTGCTCTAGCAAGTATATTTCGGATCCGCGACATTCGTGATAGTTGGTGTGGCTGTTGGGCTGTCTGTCACGTCTAAAGTGCATGACCGGTGCTCGCCGTGGTCGAACCGAAACCGATTTATCCGATGTTGAGGTTCGCCCTCTTGGATGGGATGGGCAACCTCCCATCCGATCGCGGGAGCCATTCCGACGCTACGTCGGTCTCTCATCCCCTGGCCTCTGGGGAGTTCCTGTGCGAGCTGGTCGCGATCGGGCGACTGACTGACTTCCATCCGATCGCGAGCCGTGCTGTGATCGGGCTGACGACCTGGTCGGGGCTCCTGATCATCTACGTTCTCTGGCGCAGGTGGTGGTCCTGAGCGTCATAGTACCGCCTCACGCGGACTCGATATGCTCTATAGGAATAGCTATGGGAATGTCTATAGTGTATGGATGAGGGGATAGACGGTCTCTCGTGGTGGTTCAGTCGTCAGCTGTATACGCTCCGCTTCGGCGTTTGATACGCGCGATAGCCATCTCGTTGTCCGTGCGATCGAATGTAACTGAGAGCCGGAACTGACCGATACGGACCTTCTTGTAGGGGCTGTTTTGCAGTGGTTCGCCGTAGTCGGGCGGGTCGCGCCAGGGCGACTCGACGATATCGGTGAGCTTGTTCCGGAGTTGGTCTTGATCGTCCGCTTCGAGCGCAAGGAAATCAGCCTTCCCGGTGTCTGTAAAGCGGATCGACCACTCCTCACCGTCCGATGTCATTCGTCTGTATCTTCTCTATCGAGTTCCGACTGGGCGAGCACGTCCTCGAATGAATGGGTCGTGTCCTCCCGCAGTTGCCGTTCGGCCTGTGCGAGTGCCAGCAGCTCGTCCCGATCAAACGTCTGGTGATCAGCCGCATCATGGAGGACGTATCGGATGTATTCCGACCGAGAATTGAAGCCCCGCCCCTGCCAGATCTCGTCGATACGGTCAAGGAACTGCTGGGTCACACGCACATTCAGCTGGACGCGGGTGTCGCTGGGATCAGCGGATGATGACGCGTTTGACATACATATGTCGTACACTCGCTGTACGTATAGTGGTGTCGTCCGTCTGCTGCATGGGCTATAGTGATTCCAATAGCGATCGCTATAGCCCATGAGAGCCGGAAAAGAGCCGCTCATTCAGTCATTCTGGATCAGTTGCACGCTCGAGGAGAGTCCCGTCGCGCTAGTCCTCAGCTATCGCAGATCGGGACCGAACCGCTGGCCGCACTCGGGGCATTTGCGCGGGTTGACCGGTGGTGGGTAGCTGCCGTCACGTTCGACTTCCGTACTGACGTGGCAATCGGGGCAGGTGTAGACCGTCATCGCTCGCCCTCCTGTGAGTCGGTCAGCTGCTCCACTGCGTTCTGAGCCCGCTCAACGACGAGATCGCCCGAATCTGGATGACTGGCATAGTCCTCGAGGAGTCCGATCGCCTGATCCCGCTCGTAGCTCCCCTCGATCGCTGGCATGTCACCGGTCGAGATGATCTGTTCAACCTTCTGTCGATAGCTCGCTGTCATTGTCGTTCTATGGGACGTTTTGCCCCACGACGCGAGAGAGGACTCGAACCCCCTCAGGCCACCTGGCCGCGTCAGTAGTCCTCGTCGAGGAATCGCTGGGCCGGATCGAACTGCGCTCGAATCGCACGGGCTGTTTTCTGGCCGACGATCTCGGGGCAGGGATGGACATCGAGGTGGGCTTGTTTCTCAAACGCACGCCCACAGTCGGGATAGTCGTAGCTCATCGGAGATCCTCCACGTCGATCCATTTTTCAGCGGACATCCACCATCGCACAGGAGCATTCCGATCGAGGAGCCTGAGTCCTCTTTTGTCAGGTACGGCGACGATCTCCCCCTCCTTGTCGCTCACCATTGGTTGGTCTCCTCGCTGTCGAGCTGGGTGAGCGTGCCACAGCCGTAGTACACGGTCTCACATCGGCGCGTGTTCGCGTTGAGCCAGTTGCTCTGTTCTGTCTTGCGGTCGCGGGGCTCATCCAGACGGTTGCGCTCTCACGCCCGATTCTGGCCGTCCTTGCCATTCTGGGGATCTGGTGGCTCGAGCCGTTGCCGGACAAGGATCAGCGCGTGGAGTGGCTCGAGCACCGCAAGACAAGCCACTCGCTCGTGGCCGTGGGGCTGTCGGGGGCGGTCTTCGGAGCGATCGGCTGGCTAGTCGGCCGGTACGCCGTCGAGCCGATCGTCGGTGCCCTGTTCACGACCTCTGCTAGTGCTGGCGGGAGTGGGCTGTCGTGGTGGGCCGCTCGCCTTGTTGCTCTCGATGCGTCGACGCTCGGGGCGGCGGGCATGTGGATCGGAGCAGCCGCGATCGTCGTTCACCTCCTTGGTGACGTGATCACGAAGGGCGGGCTGCAGCCCTTGCTGCCGTTTTCGCGCTGGAAACTCCGTTTTTCGCCACTCTCGTACGACAATCGGATCGCCAAGAATGGGCTGTTTGCGTTCGGTGCTCTTGCGGTTATAGCGTCTCTTGCGTCTGTGGTTGGTCTGCTTGCCTGAGTGGTGTTTCCGTCCGACGTGTAGCGCCCGGGAGCACGTGTCGATCGGTCTGGTGCGGCATTATATTTATATATTATATATCATATTATAATGCTAGCGGATGGTGTTAAGATGATTTGCGCTATAGGTGCTGTTAATATGCGAGAGGCACTGCATATTGATTCAACCCGGCGAGACGTCCTGAGACGTATCGGTGCGGTTGGCATGGCTGGCCTCGGTGGGACTGCGCTGGCGAGCAGTTCCGTCGCAGCGAAGCCAAGTGTCGACTGGAAGCCAGCTGATGCGAGTAACTATACCGGTGCGAACCGGAGTGCGGGCGACATCAACTGGGTCATCATCCACGTCGTGCAGGGCTCGGCTAGTAGTGCGGTCAACTGGTTCCAGAACCCTGATGCGGATGTCAGCGCCCACTACACCGTCGCTAAGGATGGCCATCGCTATCAGAGTGTCAGCGATCAGAACACCGCATGGCACGCGGGGAACAGCGGCTATAATCAGCAGTCAATCGGCATCGAACACGGCGGCTACGTCAGTGATAGCTTCACAGCCGACCAGTATCAGAGTTCCGCCACCCTCACCAGCTGGCTCTGCGAGCAGTACGGCGTCCCGAAACAGCATCCAGCAGACCCAGCCACCGCTGGCGTCATCGGCCACGCACAGGTGCCCGGGAGCACCCACACCGATCCCGGGGGAAATTGGAACTGGGGGCACTACATGGATCTCGTAACATCCAGGTAGAAGCGCGTCCCTGCGACCGGGGGCGCGTATCAGGGAGCACGAACAGGGCAGACAGCAAGCAGACGTACAACGCGGATACACGCACTCATGACTCAGAACCTCACTCGACGGTCGGTACTGAAAGCACTGGGCAGTGCAAGTATTGTCGCGGCTGGCAGCGTATCGTTCCTATCTCGCCCTGTCGCGGCGTATACCATCGACAGCGATCTCAGACAGCCCGCTAACGTCACTGGCGGGCAGCTCGATGCGGCGATCGACGCGATGTCATCAGGCAGCCCGCTGATCGGGCTCGGCGATACCTGGATCACCGTGCAGAACAACCGGCAGATCAACGCGATCTACATGGCCGCCCATGCCGCGCTCGAATCAGCGTGGGGGCGAAGTGATATCGCCCAAGAGAAGAACAACATCTACGGCTTCGACGCGAGAGACATCTGTCCCCGCGAGTGCGCCGATGAGTACGCCTCGTTCGCGCAGTGTGTTCGGCAGGTAATGGAGTACGTCGATCAAGAGTATCTCACACCTGGGGGGACCTACTACGAGGGGGCAACCCTGCGCGGTATGAACGTCCATTATGCGACCGATCCGCAGTGGGCCGAGAAGATCGCCAGCATCATGAACGATCTCGACGCCAACCTCCCGAACTGACAATCTCCCGCTCTCCGTCTGGTGCTGGTGGCGTGCTGGTACATCTCGCTGGCGATATAACCCGTCACCCCTGTATTCGAAGAATCGGATTGTGAACAACGGGCTATTCGCACTCGGCGTTTTCGCGATCTTGCTCTCGCTCGCGTCTGTTCTTGGCGTTCTCCGGACGATCGGCCTCTTTTGATCTGTTTCTGCGTGGTGTTCGTGCTCACAGCACCAGGAGCACCCCAACAGCGAGCGCCACGAGCAGCACCGTGGCGATCGCGATTTGTACGCGCCGGTTCGCCCGAATGATCTCGAACGGATGTGCGTCGTCCTCGTCTCCGTCAACCGAGGCGACCTCGTCGACAAGGATCGAACCACTGCCTTGCGGTGGATAAAACGAGAGCTGGCCAGCGATGGCGACCTGCCTCCTTTCGGTGATATCCGTAGTAATGGCCGAGCGCCGAGAGTTGAAGATCACACAGTGGATCTGATCATCCTTGTTCGTCTCCTCATTGTACCGGACGAGCTCGAAGTGGCGGTGATTGTTCGGCGTGAAGTGGGTGACGCTCGGCCAGTGGGGTACGACTCCCGGCTGGTGGAAGCATGCTCTAGCGGAGGGCATCGTGTCTGTCTCTCGGACCCCCCGCCGAGATGCGTCAAACACTCGTGTGATCGTTGATCAATATTACATACGCGACTCTCATCGGTGAGTATATGTCGGTGACAGCGACGGACGACAACGATGTGGAGATTGCCCACGACCTGACGGCCTTCCAACAGCAGATTCTCGTGATTCTCGCAGAGGAGGCCCGTTACGGGCTGGCGGTCAAGAGCGAGCTCGAAGCGTACTCCGGATCGAAGGTCAACCACGGGCAACTCTATCCGAACCTCGACGCCCTGGTCGAGATGGACCTTGTCGAGAAAAGTGCGCTTGATCGGCGGACCAACGAATATGCGCTGACAGAGGCTGGCCACGACGCCATTGTGACCCGATTGGCCTGGACGTTCTCGCGGTTCCTCACGACCGACAGCCGCACGGCGGAGATCAACGACCTCGTCACGGCCGCTCAGGAGTAAACGGCCTCAGGGGATAGCTCCGACGTTTCCTCCAGATGTGAGAACCGACGTGTGGCCTGTCGGCTAGCGGGGACACCAACGTATCGCGTTATCGGAAAAACTCCGTCAGCCGCTGGTACGTGGGTGCTCGGCGGCGAACAGCGCGATGGCCTCGGTTACTGGCGCGTACAGCGTCATCTCGGTTCCGTTCTCCGAATATTCATCGCCGGCCGGCTCGATAAGGCCCGCATCCTCCAGTTTCTCAAGGTGGTAATGAACAGTCTGGAGTGACGTACCAACCTCATCATGAATTTCAGTCGGCGTCGACGGCTGCTCGTAGATGATCGACAGCACCGCCCGGGTCGTCGAGGCAGTTAATACCTCGAACGCTTTATCGGCAGCCTCACTATCGAGGCCGAGAATGCGCGGTTCGTGGGGGGGGTGGTTGTGACTCATCCCGTAGTGGGAGTATGCTCATGGAGATGCGTATGGGGCCGCTTCAATCGGTCTTTTGGTATGTTAAACCATGGCTTTACCATTATCGATAATCATCAAACCCACAGAGAAATTACTAGTATGTATCTGAGAGCGAGTCTTGGAGCAATGTGGTAATTCATACGGATTCAAGGAGAATACTCCCGCCTTCAAGCGGGTGATGAATCCGATATAGATAGAGTGGGTCCATATCTCGAACGCCGGGTGTGGATCAGCGGGTGGTGCCTCTGACGCCCTGACGGTAGACGTTCCAGCAAGATTGATGAAAGCCATTTGGGCGCGAATGCAAGACAGGTGATACACCAGCGGGACTGTCTCGGATCGATCGGAGGCCAGCGATACTGCTGGGGCTCGCAGAGCGAGAACACAGATCGGATCATCGAGCGCTGGCGGGCCACGGGGCCGGCCACGGAAGACGCCCGCGAGCCAGTTGCTGGTGACGCGGCAGGCCTTTAGTCGTCGACGCGCGGGCAGTCAACGAAGCGAAAGTCGTCGGGGATGGTTTGAAACGCGCCATGGTCTGCATCGACGGTTTGAGCGACGTGCTGCAGCATACTCTGACCGACGGCGGGCACGCCACAGTACATGCATTTGCGCAGAGCATCGGGACTGATGGACGCCTCCGTGCTCATAGAGGATGATGAATAGAAAGCCATAAGAAAGTATGTGAGCGAATGCAGCAGTCAGCAGCCATCTTCTTTACTGTTTCACTAGCTCGCGATATATTAACACAAGATTAGCCCATACTGGTTCTCTCCATGTCGACTGTTCTCCTGTCAGTCTCTCCCCTGATCCGGCGATGGCAAGAGATACGCAAGCACGCCCCCGTGACGCGGGCCAACAGAACGTGTTCAGGTTTGCTGGGCGGCGTCGATGTCTTGCTAGACCGCTATCCCCCGTTCAGTGCTGCCATAGAACCGCGCCTTTTTCCGATCGTCAGAGATGAGCAGTTCGATGAAGCCCTACTCGCGTAGTTCACCAAGGCCAAGGAACACATACGAGAGGGTGTAATCAGTCTCTGTAGCAAACTGTGTCAGGGTGGCTGGCCGGCCACGAGTCGCTTGAGGAGCACGCACCGATACGTCGTGGCACGCACGAAGCGTACGTTATCTCGCTTGACTGTCATTCTATACTGCGCCCTATCGGTTCGGCTGGTACTCACTTGAATATTTGCTATATTTGTTATTTTTCAAAAACAATAAAGCCAGTATGACGGACTAGTGTGATTAACATACCTCCTGTTCCAGGCGAGCAGCTGCCGTCCACTCTCATAGGAGTGCTGCTCCCAGTCCGCCGTTAATCGCAGGCTATGGCGATACTAGAGGTAATCCAATCGAAATCGATTTAGTTGGTGCTACGCGTCACCATCTAAACGAGAATGACTTCTTACTGATCGGTATCGAGCTGCTTATAGAGATCCCGCGGCACGACCACCTAGTTATTTTGGCGACCGCATTACGAGCGAAGAGACGGATTTTCGAAGTCACAATACTCCCTTTTTCACTTTCTACCGAGATAATCCAGTCAGAGTGTCGCTATCTAGCGAAACTATAGAGCAGCTACAAGGAGCTATTATTTTACTCATTATTTGATTGTTTAGTATATGAGAATATATTATATAATATATCATTAAGAAATTATGATTTATTCGACTAAAAATAGTAGTGCTAGGTATGTACTAAACATCGGTATAGTATGCAGGCAACGATATTTTGCAACTGGCAGTGAAAATTAGACTCAATGGGTGACTACAGCTATGAAGTTGAGCGTTCGCTATCTTCATCGTTGATACAACAAACCAAACAATTACTCAAGTCATACGGACTTGGACTTCTGTTTACTGCTAACGTATTCGGGGCTGGATCAATATATATTCTAGGCAATACTGGAGCGAAAGTTGGGTACGAGTTGTTATGGACGATGCCGCTCACCCTGCTGCTCGGTCTCGGTATGCACGAGATGTCCGGTCGACTTGCGACCATCAACCAGCCGCTGATGGAGTACATTCGGGACACCATCGGCGAATTATCGGCGAAGTTGTTGGCGTCATTCATGGCTTTCATCATGCACTTTTGGGCGATCTCGAATTACGCCATAGGCGGCGCAGCGCTGGTCTGGCTGACCCCGCTGAAGAACGTGTACATCGGCATCGTTCTCGTCGCTGGTATCGGTGTTGCACTGCTTGAACTTCGACTATACTCGCGCGTCGAAGCAGTTATCGCGGCATTCATCCTCACAGTCTTTGGGATATACATCGTGATTGCCGCCGGATTGAAGCCGCCCGTGCAGCCGGTAGGGTCCGGATTTGTTCCATCATTGGAGACCAATGTGACCTATCTGTCGATGATTATCGCATTGCTTGGAACCACGATTTACTATCCGAATTTCTTCATCCAGTCAAGCATACAACAATCAAAGGGCTGGTCGGAGATGCGTCCATACCGGGTCGATCACTTTGTCGGTCTCTGCGTTGTTATCCTGCTTAGCACAGCCGTTTTGGTGGTTTCCGCACTGGTACTTGATCCCCACACTCCCACTCTTGTGAGTCCTGCGAAGCCGTTACGTTCGGGGCTCGGCGGCTGGGCGTCTACCATCTTCATCGTGGCTGTCTTCTTGGCGTCGCTGTCGTCCGCGACGGGGACGCTGTTCGCTGCGGGCTTCATGGTTCCACAGTCATGGGGGCGAGAGACGGTGTTCGGTGATAGGGTATTCCGTCGCGTCGTTGAGATTCTCATCGGTATGTCGGTCGTTTTTGCTGTCCTTCTACTGGAGTTTACAGATGCGAGGCCGGTCCAACTGGGTATTCTTATGCCAGCGGTCAACGGCGTCGTTGGTCTGCCCATCACGGCGGTGGCGCTCTATTTCGCCAATCAGCGATATTTCGATCATCCGCAATGGCTCCGAATCACCCTCGTAATCGTCGTAGTGGTGACGTTCATTCTTGCACTGACGACGGGGCAAGATCTCGTTAAACAGATTTCTCAATGGTTCTAAATATCTGATTAGAATTATGATAATATTATATTTATACTATAGTATGGTGGAAAAGGGCGGCCGTATTGCCAATATGATTCCACCATTGAAGGGAAAATATGGTTGACCCGGTGTTTGTCACGACCGTCCTAACCACACTCATTGCAGGGATATTTATGGCGTGGTCGATTGGTGCCGTGGCAATCGGTGGCGGCGCGTTCGCACCTGCCGTCGGGGCGAAAGCCATTCCAGCACGGCGTGCCGCCTATCTACTCGGCATTGTCGGTTTTTTCGGTGCCGTTCTACAGGGAGCAAGCGTGACTGGAACTGTCGGTCAAGGATTGGTCCATGGGGAACCGCTGGCGCCACTGGCCGCCAGCGTTGCCGTTCTATTTTCGGCGATGTTAATGGCGATCGGTGCGTTCGGCCGGTACCCGATTCCAGCGGCATTCACCGTCACGGGTGCAATGGTTGGTGCCGGACTCGCTCTCGGCGGTGTCCCCGCATGGGAGACGTACGGCCGGCTTGCGGCTCTGTGGGTGGTCGCTCCAGTACTCATTGGCCTGTCTTCGTATGGGATCACTAAACTCCTCACTCGGGATGATTTGCCGGCACGATACAACACCGCGGTCATTGTCGCTATACTCTTTCTGTTACTCACCCTGTTGGAGTTCTCATTTTTCGCTCCTCCCGAAGAGAGTCAGTCGCTCACGGGGCTGGTCGCTGGAGGACTTCCTTGGCTATCAAGCGTTGCTTGGATTGGGATACCCCTCGTGTTCACTGTCGGCGGTGGGTTTCTTGGTCATCGATCGGTAGTACGCCACGGCGAGCGCCGTACGAACCAGCAGTTGCTAATCTGGCTCGGATTGTTCGTCGCGTTCTCCGGCGCTGGTAATCAGATCGGACTCGCGGTCGGACCGCTGCTCCCCCTGATGGATTCACTGGAGCTCTCGACGGGACTTGTGCTAGTCACTGCGTCAGGGGGAGTAGTGGTTGGCGCATGGACCGGTGCACCACGGCTGATCGAAGCTGTCGCCAAGGAATACGCGACACTTTCACATTCTCGATCGATTGCCGCCCTGCTTCCGGCGTTCATCGTAGCGCAGATCGGTATTCAGTATGGGATCCCCGTGTCGTTCAATGAAATTATCATAAGTGCCATCATTGGAAGTGGTCTGGTGGAAGAGGGCGTTGGCGATGTGAGTCCACGGAAACTGTATCTTACGCTCATTGCTTGGATCCTATCGTTGGTTAGTGCGTTTATTGTCACATATGGTATTGTTCGGTATCTCGCCAACTGGGGGTTCATATGAGACCACCGTTCCAGTACCTGATCGTGATCGCTGATTCTTCTCTTCACTCGATCAGACCTTAGACGGAAGTGATCAATCATGCTCCCAACAGAGATCTCCCGACCGGCGGGGTGGCGATTGGCGGACAGTCGGCCAGCCATCGTCCGGTGACACTCGGTGATTGCAGCCGGCCTGGGTGCCGGGTGCCGTCGATACAGCGGTCTCCGGGTATTCGGTTGCCAGTGTGGGTGCCCACCAGTGGTCATCAGTTGTGGTGTGGCCGGTGGCTTGCGCTCGGCCTGACAGTCGGGCATTCGGTAGCGGGTGGACAGCCGTGGGTGGAAACCACCAGACAGAGACGGGATTGGACGCCGGCAGACAGTCCCACGGGAGCCACGGCGGACAGCCGGGCCGGTCATCGCGCTGCTGCTCGGGCGCCACATCGGTCCCGGTCACCTGGTCTTGCCGGCCAGCACCCCCCACTATTGCACATAGTGGCACCCGCAGCCGGTTCGGGCTGGTCGTCGGCAGCGTCCTCGAGGAGATCGTCTCTTTCGCTCCAGCCGGCACCCCACCGGAGTGACGCAGCTGGGCACCCCAGGCTGTGTTGCGGTTTTCTCATGAAATTCGGTGTGGTACAACCGTGGGCACCCGTGGCCAGTCGTCGCTCGCGTGGCACCCGCGCAGCGGTGCGGTTTACAGCGGAACTCCGGTGTGTTGCACGTGGCCGGCACCCGGTTAGTCGTCGGTCTCCGGAAACGCGGTGGTGCACTCGGTGGGGCACCCCACCAGTTGCAGCTGGCCGGCTGTCCGGTCGTCACAGGGCGGCCTGCCACGGCCTGTTGGCGCGGTCCCACCGCTACGGTGCGGTTCCAGCGCTGTCGGCGCTCGGCCGGACTGTCCCACCGTGGACACGCGGTAACATCGGCAGACAGCAGCCGGGTGCTGTCCCACGCGTGGAGACGCCCTTGGATAGCGCTGTCATCGCGTTGGCCTGACTGTCGGTACTGGCAACACCACCTCGCTCTCGGCACTGTCGCTGCCTGGCTGACTGTCCAACGTCGTCGGTACCGGAACTGCACAGCGTCGCTTGCACGGGTGACTGTCGGTCAGTCGTCGCCCTCTCGGACTGTCCATCAGTTGCAACACCATGGACGGTCTGTATCGTCGCTCGCAGCAGTGCGTCAGCATCGTGATAGCTTGGGGTGCCACATCGGCTGCAACTCGCCTGGCTTTTAGTCCTTGCTTCGCTCCGCTGGGGGGCCGCTCTTCGACGCTATCAGATTCCAGACTGGTTTGCAACACTGGGGCCAATTCAATATCACTACGTGGGTGGGGGGTGCCCATGTGTTTCTATCGGGAGAGCAAACAAGGCCTGATATGCCGATATTATTAATGCCTTGTAAGCCTAATAACCCTCTATGGCTGATGCTAAACAATCTGAGAGAACTGGGGATATAACGCCAACCTTTGAGGAGATGGCTACCAGCTTGGATCGGCGGCGGCAGGACCTCCTGTCGGTACTTCATGCAGCTGATGAATCGCGCATGAACACGTCGGATTTGCGGCGGACAGCTGACGTGCCCAGTGGGTCCATGACCCACCACATGAAGAAGCTGGAGCGGTGGGGGCTCGTCGAGGAAGCCGGGCGGGCCTACGTCGGCGGCGGGAGCAAGGCCATCATGTGGCAGCTCACAGAGCAAGGCCTGGCGTTCTGTGAGAAGCACCTCGATGAGATCAGGACGTTGCCCTCTCACCAGGAGGTGAAACACCTGAGAGAGCGCGTCACTGAGCTGGAGACGCGGCTCTCAGAGTTGGAAGAGCAGCACGAAGAGGATATCGCAGACCTCGAAGGCAGGATGAAACGCGCGATACAGTCACTGAAACAGGCGTTATAGAGGGTGTCATACATCCCTCACATAATATTTATTTCAAACAGTTGAGGTAACTCAACTCTGATGCTTGTTTGGCTGATGCTCACTGCACTCGTCGTCGCGTTGATGTAACTCATGGGTGTCATCCTCGTGGCAGCAATTCTTGTCGTCCCGGTCGCGGCCGCCTCGCAGGTCGCCCGAAGCTTCAAGGAATCGCTCCTCGTTTCCATCATCGCGGCTGAACTCGCGGTGATTCTCGGCATTACGGTTGCGTACGCGTATGATCTCGCTGCTGGTGAAACTATCGTCCTCGCCGCCATCGGGGTCTACGTGGTCGCTATGCTGCTTGGGAAAACCGGGACGGGAGACGGAGATACAGCGGCTTCAGGCACTGAGCAGACGAACTAATTCGTAACGGACGACTGGCTGGAAAGATGTAAATACATATTTCAGTGGCAGGGAGGACTTCCAAGATACTTCGTGGCATGATAAGGGGCTACTCGCGTCGTCGGGAATGGCCTCCGAAATGCAGCAGCGACAATCCCATCAGTCTCCACCGCGAACCACGTGGCTATATTTCAATAGACCCACAAATACGGACCCCCCGATCAGATTACCGACCGTCGCCAGTACGAGGAATATCACGTAGTTGATGACCGATACTTCTGGTGAGACGAACACTCCGAACAGCACCTCGACGTTGCCCGCGATCGAGTGCGGGAGGTGGAAAATGCCGATCGAGCCGGTGACGAGCCAAATAATGAGCAGGCGACTGATCGTCTCCTGTGCGGCAGTGATCAGCCACGCGAGTAATCCCATGAGCCACCCTGCCAGAATGCCGGCGACGAACAGCCAACTGGGGTCGTGATCGACCAGTTTGTGAGCGATGGTGCTGAACGCCTCCGGTGAAGCAACCCCGAGATTGGGCATCAGCGTGACGATGAATGCGGTGAATACGATACCGCCCACGACGTTACTCGCCCAGACCAATCCCCAGAGTCGACCCAACTCACCGAGTGACGCTCGATTGTCGAATACCGGCATCACCGCCAGGGTCGTGTGCTCGGTGAACAATTCCGAGCGCGCAATAATGACGAAGATGAACCCAACGGCGTAGGCGCTCGCCAACAACAGCTCCGTCCCGATGTCGCCGTAGCCACCCTCGGTGAGCGTGAGCAGGACCGCCATCAGCAGCGGTCCGAATCCGATATCGAGCCCGGCGGAGAATCCCGATAGTAAGAGTCCCGTCGTTTCGCGCTCGATCTCGTGTTCACCAGTTTCGATCAATGACTCGAGGATATTCGAAGGTGAGGACTGCTCTCCAACTATTTCCTCCTCGGGTTCTGAATCTCCCAAGCTAACTCTCCCCGTTAGCCGCTCCTCCGGATACTCGTTTCTCGAACTCGACCATGTGGGTTACTACAGAGTGAGTGGAAAAAAGATGTCCTACCTCCAGTACACTCACTTAGGTCGAACTGACTACGGCGACCGCGGGTCGGCCTTCCGGGAGGTATATCCTCGGAGCTGTTCCCGGAAGCGGCACCGCCTACGTATTCGATGCAGCCGGATCCTGTTCGGTATCATCTACAACGTCCCTGGCGTACGCCTACAACGCAGACAATCCACCTGATCACACTCGAATAATACAAGAGACAACGAGGTGGTCGAATCATCGCTTGGGACTGGGTGGTTTCGGCCTGATTGCGAGTTTTTCAGGGCGGTGTCAGGGTGGTTCTATATGAATTCCATCCCGAATATATTGACTGCAGTAATGAATCTATTGGAATGATCCATCGTAGAGAGAGCAGTCGCTCACAGGGCGCGACCCCAGAAAGCCCAGTGTTAGTCTGGCGGGTCGAGACCGTAATATTGCTTCGCTATCGTCACGAATTGGTTGGCGTCAACCCGCGGCGAATAATCGGGATGTTCCTCCAGCGAAAGCTTCACGAGCAGGTCCACCAGCCGCCACGTGTTGTACAGGACGCACGCGAACATGAAGTTGAAAAAGCGGTAGCGCGGACACGTCGAGGTGGTTCGGACCATGAACGTCTTGATCGTCTTATACCCGTTCTCGATACCCCAGCGATAGCGGTACCACCGAATCAGCCGCGTGACCATGTGCATCCGTTCGTGTTTGTCGTATGGCTCACCCTCCTCGTCACGGGCCGAGACGAACGGATGGTTGGTCTGGAATACGACGAACCCCGTGCCATCACCGTCGGCGTCTGTTGTCTATAGATCCTCATCTTCGCCACGGAGGTCGCTGAGCAAGCGTGCTAGCGGGGAGATCTCCTCGCCAAGCTCCGCCTCGTCGATTCCCAGTTCCTCGCACATCTCCTGGCGGTAGTTCGGCCGCTCGATGCGATCGGGGTCCCTCTCCGTCCCGGCTGATATCTCTTCGTCCGGCATCTCCGTTGTTGAGGGCAGGAAGAGATGCGTTCGGTTCGATTGGTCCTCGGATGACTGTTCAACGATGCGGATCGTCTCTCCGTTTCGTTTCATCTCCGCGATAGTGTCGTTCTGGGCGGCGAATTTCCGCTTCGGATTGAGGGAATACACGCCGTATTTCTCGCATGTGTCTTTGACCGAATCGCTATCGAACTCCCGGTCCATCATCACGAGATCGATGTCGTCAACCATCTCGGTCGCGTGTTCGAGCAGTTCATCAACGATTTCGTCCTTCGCCATGCCGCGCTTTTTCGGTAGCGCGTCAAGCACGAGCGGGATGTCGTGGCCGACGATCTGGATGCTCGCCCACTGGTGGTAGTAATTCCCGTTCCGGTGACCAAGGATGTATGGCTCGACGACGTTCCCCTCTTCGTCGGTGTCCATCTCACCGGTGAACGGCGATCCCTTCGTCATGTCGATCGCTGCCCACAGCTTGCCAACGAGTTCGCCGTCACGTCGTGCGCGCTCAATGAGGCGCTTCGTAGTCTGTCGGTGTTGTCGGCGCATTTCCTCAATGGAGAGCTTGCGGATTTGCCAGCGGTGCGTCGACCCGGAGGGCGTTCTCTCACGGGTCGAGTCGACGTAGAAACTGTCCGCGCCGCTCTCGGCGAACATATTCTTCCGAACGCCCATGAACGCGTGTTGTTCCCAGAACGCGTTCTCGTGAATTTGGGCATTGTCGCCGCGTTTCAGGAAGAACTCCTCAGTGACAAACGGCTTGACGTGCTGCCAGACCTCCTTGGTCGTGTCCGCGATGAGTCGTGTTTTTGATCGCTCTGAGCCGTTCTGCTCGTCGTCGGGCTGAAAGACGTCGTCTGGAACAGGAATGCCCTTTTCGCGCGCCAGCTCGACGAGTTCGGACGCTATGTCACGGCAGATGTCCCGGAGGACGTCGCTGAACTCCTCGTGCCATATCTCCCAGAGTCGAGATTGTGCCGGTGGATTGGAGCGAACCGTTTCCGGCTGCGCCGTCGGGCCATCACCAACGAACCCATATTCCACCGCCAGTGTCGGGTGTCCCTCGAAGTGGTCAGCGAGCTGTTTCTCGCCGTTCCAGTCCATCGCCTGCTTGAGGACGTGCGCTCTGATCCATGGAGCGAGCGGCGTGTAGTTGCGGTGCCACGTGGCGCGTGCGTCGGGAAGGTCTGGATCGACCGAAAGATCGCCGATTAGGTCTTCGACGGTCGGATCGTCTGCTGTTGTCCCGATATACCGAAGTGAAAACCGATAGCGTTCGTTGTGGGTCCCAGTCGAGCAACCGGAGTGCTCGTAGAATGAATTCCACTGAATATCGAACGTCGGGGCCGAGCTGTTCGTTAATGACATGCTTAGACTATTTCATCCCCGGTAACTGCGTCGACCGACAATACAACTGAAAAGTCATATGATCTATATAAACTGCACTGTATGCTCAACTGCCTGTTTCACGAATGCCTCGAACTTGTCTTCGTATGTGTCGTCGAGGAGGGTACTGTCCTCGTCGAAGACATCAGCCACCCTTGAGACCGGAAGGTCGGGGCCAGGGTGGGCGTTGAGTTCCAGCGTAATGTCGTGGAGATGGCTGAGGGCTCTGACGCCGCCAAACCCGCCCGCTGAAACAGTAACGTAGGAGAATGGTTTGTCCTCGTACTCTGGGTAGAGATAGTCAAGCAAGTTTTTTAGTGGGCCAGGTATCGAGTGGTTGTACTCCGGCGTGACGATGACAAGTGAGTCCGCTGCTTCGACCTTTTGTCCGAACGTTTCAACATCGGGATGTGGGTCGTTAGTCATGTCCCGCCGATTTGTGAATAATGGAATCTCGTAGTCCTTCATATCGAACAGTTCGGCATCATGACCCTTCTCTTGGAACTGGTCGGTGACGTAGCGAGCCGGGCGAATTGATCTCCGCTCTTCTCGGATGGTTCCTTGCACCACGAGGCTGGTAATCGCGTGATCAGCCATTTGCTCTTAGTCCCCTCCTGTATTCGAGGGCCGCCCGGAAGCCACTGAGGGCGAGCCGTCGTTTACCTGGGTAACGGTTTCTGGGAGGAATATCCAGACCAGGATTCCGATGAGAACCATTGCGACTGCTGCAATCACCGTCGTTCCCTCATAGCCAACACTCGCATAGGCAGCACCCGCGAGGCCACCACCAAGTCCAGAGCCGATTTGACCCATCCCAATGGTGAGATTGATGAACGATCCTCGCTTGTCGCTGGCGACTAGTTCTGTCAACAGTGTCTGAAACGGCGTTCCTCGTGCAGCGAACAACCCCATGACAGCGAAGAACAGTCCATAGGCGACCCACGTATTGACGATGAAATATGTTGTCACAAACATGAGGACAGCGAGACCGAACGTTCCGACAATAATGGGGCGTTTCCGACCGAGGCGATCCGACAGTGTTCCAGCGGGTGGGCCGACGAGCGTAGTTCCGAGACCACCGAAGAAGAACATCGTCGCAATGGCTCCACCTCCTACCCCGAGTGTTGTCTTAAGCCACGTCGGAAGATACGTTATGTAGAGCGAATTACCACCAAACATTATTATGAAAATCGCGACTGCCGCAAGACCTTCACGTCGCCGCAGTAACGTTGCGTACCCGTTGAGCGCACTGCGAATTGACAGGCTATCCGCGCGCTGGACGTCGGGCTGCGGCACGTATCGCCAGAGAAATACGATAGTCCCAGCGAGGAGAATCCCGAAGGCAAGGAATGGCAACCGAAAGCCGAAATCTTCGGCGACGATCGTGCCTATAGGAATTCCCGCAATCTGTCCCGCTGAGACGCCAGTCCCAATCCATCCATTCGCCCATCCGCGCTTTTCACGCGGAAAGTAGTCTCCCACATACGCAACTGACGCGCCGGTGAGAATCCCGCCAGCGACGCCCGCGAGCGCTCGTACCACGAAGAGTGAGGCGAAATTCCATGTGAACCAGTGAAGGGTGAGTGCGGTAGCCATGGTCGCGTTTCCGATAAGTAGAATCCGCCGCCGGCCCACCTGATCGGAAATTGGTCCTGCGATGAGAGCGAAGGTTCCGACGAACACCGCGTATGCGGTGATGAGCGTTCCCAAGAGAGACTCCGAAACGGCTAGTTGTTCACTGATTTGTGGAAGGAGGGGGGCCACAATGAGCACTTGACTCCCGGAGACGAATGCGAGCAGCCACAGGATGATGATAATCCGATACGGACTCGTTGTTCGCTGAGTTACATCCGTCTCTGGTGAATTCACTGTGGCACCTCACTCATCGTTCCATTCACCAGATTTCACGTCCCACCGGCGAATATCCGAGTGGCTATACACGCCAATCGTTTCCCCCTGATGGTCGTGCTTCGTAGCGAGTTCAACCGCGACTGAGCCGAACTCTTGGGCAGGCAGCCATTCAGGATCGGTGTCTGTCTTGGATCGGGTTATGAGGTGCGTTAGCGGTACGAGTTCGTTGATTCGGACGAACTCACCGTGTTGCTCGGCGTTTTGCGCCAGTGCCTTCATGAGCATATGCTCTCCAGATGATGCGACAGCCATCAGACTGGCTGCGGGAGCGGCAATTTCGCCTGTCGGACCCGACGAACCATTGATCACCGTGTAGCTGCTGCCATTGCGTTCAGCAAGGACAGGCAGAAATGTGCGTGCCGCGACAAAATGTGCAGTCATGAAATTATCGATGACTCGATCCCACATCTCCATTGGAACATCAGTGAGTCGTTCAACTGGTTGTGGGCCGCCGAGGGAGGCTACAACAGCGTCTACTTGACCGAACCGTTCAAGAACCTCATCTCGGAGGAGCTCCGCTCCGTCAACCTGACCGATATCTCCAACGAGGGTATTGAGTTGGTCAGTCGTGGTTCTGGTTGATTCAAGATGTTCGTGGAGGTCATCAAGGTGTTCCTGACTTCGGGATGGTACAATTACCGTCGCGTCTTTGTCGAGAAACGCCTGAACAATCCCTGCACCAACTTCGCCTGCGCCACCAGCAACGAGCACAACTGTGTCGTCACGAGGAGTCATCGTCGGCCTCCTGATTTTCCCAAGTGATACGGAGTCGGATTCTGTGTTTTGTCTCTCATCGATAACTGGTTAAACGTTTCCCGGTTAAATATTTTTCTATGGTCGAGATCTCTCCTCCCTCTCTAGCAGTGATCGCCATACTTGCCCCCGATTCTCCAGCAGATATGAATAGTCATCTGTATAGAAAGCACGATAGAACTCTTCAAAATGCTGTTCATCGCATCTAAGCAGAGGATGATTGAGCGTCCAAGAATTCTAGTGATACGGTTCTCTATCGGAGCAAGAACTCTACTATCGGATTACAAGGCAACATACAAAATCATGACCCAAGAAAACATTCGCGTCAATGAATCGTACGGTATGGCATATCAATGTTCTCTTGAATTTGTATCAGCATCCGTCGTAACAGCAGACGTTCTTCAGTCGTAAATCCGTCCAGCATCACATCCTCTGCGCGAGTCCAGCACTCTTCAATCGGGTCTGTCAAATCTTCTCCCGCTTGCGTCAGAAATACTTGTTGAACTCGAGCATCGTCTGGATCTTGGCGACGCTCAACGAGGTCTTTGTCTTCAAGTTTCCGTATCACTTTGGTGATTGCAGGTGGTCTTACGGAAAGGGCTTCAGCTAGCTCGGATTGGGAACAGCCATTGGTTTCTGCCAGTTGCGCAAGGACTAGCTCTTGTCCTCCTTGTAAGCCCAATTCATCTAGCGCCGCGATAAGATAATTCTCTTGATGTTTCGAGGCAATCCCTAGCTGATAACCGACCGTATTCTGAATCGTTGAGTTATCCATGTACTTGACCATAACAGTTTCTCGGTTAATAAAATTGGCGCTCTCTATGCCGATCCCCCTCCTCCCAGACAGTCTCTCACAAAATTATCGGAGAATATATTATTCACGTTTCAAGGAAGACAGCTGTGCGATGGTCTATGCTGACCCGTGCAATAACCCGATAGCCGCTCTCTGGTATGAATCCAAGCGATTATCTCTGACCTAGTTGCCTACTGTACCAGCGTCTTCGCCCTGCGTCCAGATGGGGGCTTGGATCACCGTGAAAAACAATTCCTTCTGCACCGTCGACAGGGAATCCCAAGCGGCGAGCGGGTCGATAGCGCGGGATGTGAGCCGGGCCGGCTGCCCAGGGTGGGTTAGGCGAGCTGTTGGGTTTCGATGGTTTCCCAGACCTCTGTGCCGTGCTCAGTAAGGCCGTAGACGCGGCCTTTCATGCGGTCCTCGGAGACGAGGAGTTCGACGAGGCCGTGCTCGCGCAACCCTCCTAACGCTCGTGAGACGTGGGCGATGGCGATCTCGGCATCATCAGCCATCATCGATGGGGTCGCCGGCCTGCTTATCAGGCGACTCAGTACTGCCGTGCGATACCTCGAGGCGACGACGAAGCTTACCGCATCCCAGTGTGGTACCATTGTCTACCATGCCTCTACATACTAGTTGGTCGCTACTCCCTTGAGTCACTCGGGCAGGCCCAGCGCTCCTCGATAGGCGGGCGGGGAAGCCAGTCCGTCGACGGCGCTGAACATCTCACCCAGCAGACCTAACTTCGGCGTGTAACCGTGATTCGTGCATCAGCAGCTTTTGTTCTATCTCCTATGGTCGAAATGATGTGTGCAGGGTATATGCTTCAGGGATGGAATTGGTACACGAGCAGCCTCCGGTGCCAGTCGTCCATAGTGGGGGTAGTTGGAGAGAACTGTTGCTCAATCTACCGCTTTCCCGACCGGTAGAATGGCCGCATAGCCAGGCCCGAGTTCATCAGTGCTTGGAGTTCGTTGAACCGGCTATCCGGATATGTTGCGTTCGCTGCGCGACTGGAGTCGAACGCACCGAAGATAGTGTTCCGAGCGTGCCGGACGTGTGTCCGAATCTGCTCATCTGAGAACTTGCCGACGTGTCGTTCCCGGAGATCTGACGCAGTCTCGTCGACGTGCCGTGGTGGCCGCAGATCGAGTGCGTCGTCGTTCTCGTAGGCGGTGTCGACGAGTCGCTCGCTCAGCGAGAGGATCACTCGCTTTGCGTCATCTGAGAGGTCGTGATCCCAGATATTTGTGAGCGTTTGGCGGGTTGGGGCCGTATTGTACTTCCTGAAGTTCGCCGGATCAAACCCGAGCCGAACTGCTCGGTGCTCCGTCGAGAGAAACGTGTAGAGGCCGTTCCACGATAGCCCAGCGAGTTCACGGCAGAACAGGACTCGAACGGTTGGCACAGCGTCGTAATTCAGTGTCTCAAAGTCCCTGTAGTCCGAGTCTTGGAGGAATAATGTCACGTTTATCTCTCGAACGACGTCGACGAGCGTTGGTACTGTTTTGAGCCGGACACGTGTATCGTCGAGCAACCGCTCAAAAGCGTCCACGGAACTCATCCCCCACTTGTTGTGTATCTGGAGTGTCAGATTCCAGAATGGCTATTATGGGTAACCTGTACAGAGACAGGACCCAGAAATCGATAACCGACCGAACCAGTGATTCAGATATCTCGTTGCGACGACTGGGCCGTTGGACATTGGGAAGAAGCTGCGCAGAGTCCGTTGTTGCGTCGATCGACAGGAGGTGCATGGGCACTCGGCAATGAGTGCTTGTCGCCTCAGTTCCCAGTTGTTGTTCATCCGTTCTCGCATACGGAGTTGGATCGGACATCCATTTTGGAGACACAGCTTCATGGTCAGAAAAAGCGAACGTATCAGTCTGAGCACCACACACCATGCCGATGACCGGACGATTTCGGTTCGAGTGGGCGGCTCGGTCACTTCAGCGTCGGCCTCACTGATCTCGTCAACCACTTCACACCCCAGTGTTTCATTACCTCCATCTAGAGTCAGCCACTATCTTTCTCTCCGGTGGTTTCACCGAAGTCGTCGAGTGTCGCTGTTGTTGGAGACGAGTCAGCGGGCTCGAGGGAGACGAATTCGAGGTCCTGTTCGTCGAGCTCTCGTCGGGCACGATCGGTGACCGACGGCGCGACGAGGATGCCGCGCACAATTTTGTCGGTGCGTTCGCGTTCGGCGGCTGTAACATAGCGGGCGAGCTGGCCGACAGCGTCCGGGCCGACGCGGCGTCGTTTGAGTTCGACGATCACAGGGGTGTTCTCAGTATCGACGCCGTAGATGTCGACTGGTCCGGCACTCGTCTCGCGTTCGGTTGCCCGCGGTTCGAAGCCGGGTTCGAGCAGTGAGGGGTCGGCGAGGATGTGTTGGCGGAGGTCGTCCTCGCTTCCAACCAATTCAAGGTCTTGCTCGTCGGTAAGGGGGTATGACGATACCTGGGCTACCTCGCTGAAGCGCACCTCAACGACTTCGGGAGGTGACTCACGCCGACTGCGAACAAGGACGTCCTCGTCAACGAGAGCTGTCTCGTGGGTTCCGCCGGGGGGTTGCCAGTTCACCGGTTTGCGTCCGGTTGGCTGGTGAATGAGGAGGGTGCCGTCGGGTTTGCAGAGGACGACGCGGTCGCCCGGTCCGAGGGTACTCTGGGTCCGCCCGTCGTAGGTGACCGTACAGTGGCCGACGATGGAGATAACGTGGTCGGCAGTGAGACCGTCCTCAATGAGAGCACACGCTTCGTGGGCTGGTGGGTCGGTCTGCGATGTGAGTGGCATCTAGTTGCTACGCGGAGGACAGCACTGAAAAACCGTTGCCTTCCGCTAGTGTGTCGAATCAGGTGTGGCTGATGATGAGTGATCGGGAGTAGTCGTCCGTTCCGTCCCCAGTCCTGAGAGAGCTGCGTGAGTGCGTTAGCGATTCCAGGAGGGGAAGTATCTATGAACTCGCGCCCCAGGACTGCATTTCAGCATGGCGTTTTCGTAGCGTGTTCGCAGCGGATCACCTGTGTTATCTGGGAAAATGCCTCATATTGACCGAAGTCAGGGAGGTCAACTAGGAACGAGACGAGAATTGAAGTGGAATTTGTGCATCCTCCGAAACTGTGTTCGCCGCTCTTGACGGGACTGAGAGAGCGAGATACAATATAGTGGGTGTCAACTGACATGGAACCGGGAGTATTAGTCGGTCTCAAGCACTTCGTGGATGCTCTCGACGGGTGAATGGTACTGGAAGTCGGTGATCCAGCGGTGAAGGATCGCGTCAGCATCGTCAGCGGTGAGGTCGTTTTGTTTGACGTGGCGGAGGAGGATGCCGACTGAGCCGGTCAGCGGGACGTCCCGGTCGGTGGCGTGGGCTCGTGCCTGGCGATCGTCGGTTGCGAGGGACCCATCGAGATCAAGCGCGGCCTGGAGGGCATACGCTTCGCCGCGATCGAGGGCCGTGCGGATGGGATCGGTCGTCTCGTGGCCCGTTTGCAGCTCGATCGCGTTGACGGCCCGCTCAAGCTCGGCATAGGCACTAGTTCCGGCGCGGAGTTCGTCGTTGACGGCCTCGACGGTGACACAGGACGCGATGAGGTGATCGAGGAGGTGAAGATCGTCGGTGAACGCGAGATTCGAGAGAACAGTGGCGTCGAGGACGATGGGCGAGCGGTACGGCTTCATTTATCAGAATTAATATCGGTATCAGTGAGGCCAGCATCCCGGCGGGCACCCTCGACGGCTTGGGGCCCGTGTCGCAACTCGATGCCAGCGTTAGTGAGGATGTCGCGCATGTCCCACCGGTTGACGCCGGCGATCTCGGCAGCTTTGCCCTCGCTGATCTCCCCGAGGGCGTACAGGCCGACGGCATAGACCATATCATCATCGGTGTCGGTATTGACGGTGCGTGCCATGATTCTATTCCCCCTAGGCGGTGGAGCGGCTAAGTATTTGCTCCCGGAGAGGTAGTCGTCGCGTCTCGGGCTGCTCTTCCAGCGTCAAATCCGCCGAAGATTGTCTCACGGACAAGGCGAACCGGCTGTCGGATGTAATCGTCCGAGAACTCCCTACCGTGTCGCTCCCGAAGATCGGAGTCGTTTTCCGTGACGTGGCGCGGCAGGCGGAGATCGAGGGTCTCTCCATCCTCATAGACAACAGCAATGAGGCGTTCACTCACCGCAAGAATGGCCCGCTTTGCACTGTCCGAGAGTTTACCATCCAACGCAGTCGTCAGTGTTTGGCGCGTCGGCGCCGTGTTGTATTTCCCGAACTTTGTCGGGTCGAAGACAAGCCGGCTGGCTCGCGCGTCGGTTGAGAGGTATTCAGACAGACCGTTCCACGAAAGCCCAGCGAATTCACGGCAGAGCAGCGCACGAATGGTTGGAACACCATCGTACGTGAGGGCTTTGAAGCGTTCGTAGTCCGTGTTTCGGACCCCCGGCAACGTCCATCTGCCAGCACGAGATCGATGAGTGTTGGCGCTGTTTCGAGCTGTTCGCGTGCATCGTCAAGCAATCGCGAAGAAGCGTCCCCGGAATTCGTCCAGATGCCGTATGTAGCTGGAACAGAATAGTTGCTCACACGGCGATGCTCTATTCTCTTGTCAACGTATCGGATGTGCCACTCTTCCGCCCGATAAGGTGCCGTGTCCCGGCTATTCCAGTAGCGTGCCTAATCTCTCTCATTAGTGATCGATAATTGCTATATTGGACAAGATCATCACTCTGCTGCTCCGTGTTCGCAGCATCAATCCAGCCACTCTCGAGCCAGCCCTCACAACCGATCTAACTGAGCAATATCGGTCGATAGGTAGGACAGCACGGCTGGACAACTGTCATCGTTCTTCTGATGAGTGCTTCAGTTCATCTGACTGCTCGATGACCTCCGAAGCGTCGTTCGGACACTCCCGCTAGTCCATCGATTCATCCGACGCGTTCAACAGCGACGACCAACGCCCCAGAAAGACCACTCTTCACTCAGATGCGTCGGGCCCAGAGTACTGATCGAGTAGCTCGTCACTTGCAGGCACGCCACTAATTGACTATGCTTGCGATGGTTGTAGATGGATTGCCCATGTGCGCTAACAGCCTCAACGACCTGTTCGTAGACGAACTGAAACACGCCTACTACACCGAACAGCACCTCGTCGACGCGCTCGAAGAGCTCGAGAATCAGACGTCCGAGGAGAAAATCGCGTCGGCGTTCTCCGAGCATCGCTCAGAAACCACAGACCACGTCGAGCGTCTTGAGGAGGTCTTCGACGCGATTGGTGAATCACCCGAAACCACGACCGATAGTGCGGTCAAGGGACTCATCGACGATCACGACACGTTCGCTAGTCACGACCCAGATCAGCACGTCCTCGATCGGTTCAACATCGCCGCTGGACAGAAATCCGAACACTACGAGATTGCGATGTACGGCAATCTCATTCCGATTGCCGATCAACTCGGGATGGATGACATCGCCGATACCCTCGAACAGAACTTGAGAGAGGAACAGGACGCGCTCGACGAACTGTCCACAATAGGTGAGGAATTCGACGACGGAGACCTTTCGTCGGAATAAGTTATAGGAGAGAGCGAGAGTAGTGCACGTTCCCCTGACGAGTGCCAGACCACCCAGCGAGTAGTACTGTCTCCAGAGGAGCTCCCAACGTTCCCGCTGCTGCTCGGAGCCTGCACAACGATCCACCAGTTCTCCACGCAGCGCGGCGGTCCGACGTCTCGGGATACGCCATCGATCAGTCCATGTGAGCCAGGAATCGCTGCGACGGCTGGTCCCAGCGTGTCGCTTCCTGGTGCGCAGGGGATCACACTCAGTCTGAAAGGGCTGAGAACAGGCGAGTGCAAGCCAATCAGATAGAGGCGCACACTGTGTTGTTTCACACATATGGCAAACAACCCGATCCACGTTTCAGAGAGTAGTCCCGATAGTGGGCACCAGGGAGCCGTTACACGTCTCTTCGAAGCGCTTGCCGACCCCCGACGCCGGTGGCTCCTTGCGTATCTCCGAGACCACGGAGCGGAATCACCGGAGGCACTCGCTCGGACACTCACAGACTGGGAGAGCCACACCACAGGAATCACTCCGACGGCTGCAGACTACGGACGAATACGCGACGAACTGGTGGGCGTCCATCTGCCGACGCTAGCTGCCGTCAGCCTCGTTGAGTACACGGAGGATCAAGAGATGATTGCTCTCACTGCCCGATCGATGTGTGTATTTGACTGTATAGAGGACGCTGCTCACTGCCGATCGAATCGGTAGTACAAAGGGACTAGTTTATACGCTCTGCATTAGCTCTCCCTGTCTTGGTACGTCTGGCATCGTATCTGGCCTGCTATGGCACCTCTTGGTCGCTACTCTGCAGCCCTGGAACAGGATGATCACAGTCCCCCGGGAGACTAGGCTGACCGCGAGTCGCCTGTTCCACCTGCTCTCATCCAGTTGTTCGAGTGCTCCGAGAGTGAGCAGTCGTGCCTACAGCCTCTCGCTGTCTTCCAGCCAGCAGATTGGCCACCATTCCCTGACTGGGAGAAACGGTCTGTCAACGTTAGTATTATCCTTGATAAACAATTTTGGAGGGCGCGGATATGCCGGTGAATGAGCCGATACCCTCCTCTCTGTCGCGTTTGACCGGCTTGACCTCGAACTCGTCGTCGCCTTAGATCACCCCTCTCAGCAGCGTACCCGGGCACCCACCTGCGAGCGAGTGGTTGCGACGTGTTCCGCGATTTCCGGAGCAATCGTCACGCCGTATGGCGATTCGCACGCCAGAGAACGACCCCCCGCGAAGTACACGAGCGAGCGACGGCTCTGTAATGATCGGAAGTATATGTGAGCTGACGAGAGGTGGGGCACGCGGCTCGCATTGGCGGCCAGTCAACCGCGACAGCCCACGAGCTATGCGGCTCGATATAGGTCACTCGCGAGAGCGGTGACGACCGCTCGATGGCCGAGCGGATCGCACCCTCGCACCATGAAACGAATGAGCATGCTCGGGAGCCCCGACCAGGTCCTCGATCGATTACACCACAGCACGCAATCGGGGTAGTCGTCAGTCCGGGTCCCGATTGCGATTATCTCGTCTAGGAGGAACTCATGAACCAGGTATGCCAGCCGGTCGTCGTGGCTCCGAAGTGGCTCCCGATGATGGGACGACATGAATGACATCTCGTCCAGATGGAAAATGCTCAGTACCGAATAAATCGATTTCGATTAGACCACTACTAACACCGGTGTAGCCTGCAACTAACGGCAGTGCTGGATGGCTTGCGTCTATCTATTCGGGAAGGCAGCTACTCGCCTGTGGCAATGGGTATCGATCACGCCTTGTCCGTGAGCAACAACCAACCGATATGGCGCGGCATGGAATGGTAACCCTCGAGATGACATACGCTTCGTGCGTGCCACGACGTATCGGCTCGTTCTCTTTGAGCAGCTCGTGACCGGTCCACCCCAGCATAGCTTGCTACAGAGACCGACTACTCCTTCTCATATGTGTCCCTGGGCCTGGGTGAACTACACGAGCAGGGCCTCATCGAACTGCTCGTCTGCGTGGGGCTCGAACCCGCACGTGGATGGTTCCGGTGTTGACCGGGCCCAACGAGAGCCGCGGGACGCCGTTTTCCATCCACTCGGCGACGATGGGGCCGTAGCCGCTCTAGCAGGTATTCCCCGTCACTGTTGACTGTGTATCGACATCGGACGGTGTGGACGTCGCGTCGGTCGTCAGCTAGCGCGAAATAACAATAGACTGTTATTAGAACAATCATCCCATCGTCCCCTCGATCGGGTCGAGACTGAGGACCCGTCGGGCCCTTGGCGACATCGCGTCCCCTGCCACCATCGGGGTAGGGTCGATCATCGGCAATCCGCCGGTGTGTAGTGCGTCCGACGCCGAGCCCGACCGTCCATATCATCCCGACAGCCCGCATGCAACTAGTTGGTACGGTCGCTGCGACATGGAGATTCAGTGGGTGGTCTCGCTTGCGAGAGGACCGCGAGCGTCTCCTCGTCGGCCGTCATGACTGTTCGCCCGGTGGATTACTGGGCAGCTGTCTCGATCGCCGCCACCAGATCGCGACAAAAGGCCGTGATAACAGCGGCAGGGTCCGGATCAGTCGCTCGGTAAGCGAAGCCCTGCACGCCGACGGTGAACACCCGAGCCGCGGAGAGGTCCCCGTCACGCACCGTGAGGTCGAGCACGGCCTCGCGATAGCACACGAACGTGCGCGATGCGTCGACGGTGAGGTGTTCGATCAGACGTTCGTCGAGGGTGGCGAGCAGATCGGCAGCCACGCGCAGTTCACACCGCTGGGCTGCGTGCTCGGCACATGGCATATCATTCCCTACTCGGTATCACTATAAAAAGGCCCGTCAGACACTGACACCCGCAGAGCGGCGGCTGGCCAGGTCGCTGTCCAGCCGCAACTGATTGGCAACAGGAGCGAAGTACTTCCGAACATATCAGCCTCCCTAATCACCATTGCGGAGCGACTGACAGGGGACAGGAGCAGGAGAGTCCCACACCACCCAGGTCACTCCGGTTGCACCCACTAGCAGTACTTGCGCCACTCGACTCACTCGACACGCCGGTGGCCCTCGACAGACCGGAGAAAGCCACCGTGCTGCACTCCGAGCCGAGAGCACGCCCCACCATACCGCAGCAGAGATATACCCTAGAGAGGGATGACATGACTCTGGTCGGTGGACACTGCGGTGGCTGCGAACCCTCGGAACCAGAGTGTGAGTACCGGAAACAAATCTGTACGAAGCAGCGATGCCAGTGGCGTGATGCCGTTCATAGCGGTGATGGTCATAGCTGCACCCGGTGGAGCTGGCTGTCCGTATGCGATCCGCGGTTCAACAGGTTTGTGAATGCGGTTGAGGACTACGCCATCTTCCTGCTCGATCCCCAGGGCACCATCGTCAGTTGGAACGACGGGGCCGAGCAGATCAAGGGATATACCGAGCCAGAGATTCACGAAGAACACTTGTCCACCTTCTACACAGACACCGATATCGATGATGGCGTGCCCCAAGCAAATCTCGAAACCGCGGCGGCTGAGGGCCATCTCGAGGATGAAGGCTGGCGGGTCCGCAAGGACGGCTCGCGGTTCTGGGCGAATATCGTCCTCACAGCAATCAAGGACGATGACGGAATGCTCCAGGGGTTCACGAAAGTAACCCGTGATATGACCGAACAGCGAGAGTACAAACAACAACTTTGGCAGGAACGTGACCTCACTGAGCAGATCCTCGACACGAGTCCGATTGGCATTTTCCTCATGAACGACTCGGGAGAGATCACGCTCGCTAACGACCGCGTGAAGGACATCCTCGGTGTGACCGATGAGGACCTCTCTGGGCTCGTTCATAGCGCACCGGAGTTCGATTTCATCAAGCCGAACGGAGAGCCGATACCGGATGCGGGACTGCCGGTCAAACAGGCCAGGCAGACGAGCGAAGCCGTCTTCGGCATCGACATCGGTGTTATACGACCCGACGACCAGCACATCTGGCTCTCGATCAACGCCGCCCCGCTGTCCGACGATCAGTCCGCCGAGCCGACCAAGACAGTGGTCACTCTCAAAGATATTACCGACCGCAAACAGGCCAACGAGGCACTTACCAAGCTCAACACCGCGAGCCGCGAGCTGATGGACGCCGATCCACAGACCATCAGGGATCGGGCGGTTGCTGTTGGCCGATCGAGAGACACTCATGGTCAGTTCGGTTATCCCCCAGGTTGGCACCGACGAGACAGCGGTCTGGGGCCACGGCGTCAACAACGGCCTGCTGGTGCTCGCCCGGCGGTTCCTCGCAGCGGGGCTGGATGCGGACGGCGGACTGCGAACAACGGATGAAGAGTAAGGATCGCACTGATCGCCTCAGCTGTCGTGTTGTTCTATCTTCCAGCTTGCTCAGCACAGGACGGCTGCCTCGATGATATTCATCCTTTGAGTGTCTTTCTGCACAGATCTTCTCTCCGTAACACTAAGTAGCGTGTCGACTCAACTAGCGTACTCATGGGCGATCGGCATCATTCGAGCAGTTCCTCCGGGACCGAGCACAGCTCCAACATGGTATCCACATGTGACGGGGAACCGACCGACGAGACGCTCGGGCGCAACGCCACCCGAGACCTCGTTCGCACTCAAGGGGAGGCCAGCGGTCCCGCTCATGATCATGGCGAGGGAGAATCGAACACCCACCTCGCCTCACTCTATGAGAGCCAGGACGAGCAGTTTGCTACTGTGGTCCCGTTCATACGACAGGGTTTGGAGCGGGGAGAACGGTGTCTGTACGCCGTGGACGACAACTCGAAAGAGGAGGTCCTCGAGGCGCTGGATGACGGGGGAATCGATGTCAAAACTGCCCGCGAGTCTGGAGCCCTGGTGGTCCACACGAAGGAGGACATGTATCTACGAACGGGAGAGTTCGAGCAGGACGCAATGCTCGAGTTCTGGCAGGAAGCGCTCGCCGAGGCACAAGGCGAGAAGGGATACGCTGGTATCAGGGCCGCCGCTGAGATGTCGTGGGCGCTCGACGGTGACACGAGTTTCGACAGGCTGGTCGAATACGAGGCGAAGCTGAACACCATCTTTTCCGAGGACGACTACAGCGTCCTGTGCCAGTACAATCGCACGCGCTTCCCACCTGAAGTGCTCTCGAACGTCATCCAGACGCATCCACTGCTCGTATATGACGACGAGGTCTGTCGCAACTTCTATTATAGCCCACCAGCTGAGTTCTTCGGCTCGGACAGCCCATCGCTGGAGGTCGATCGGAAGGTAGAGACACTCGCCGAACGAACCACCACAACGAACGCACTCGCACAACGCGAGCAGAGCCTGAGTGCGCTCAATAGTGCGACACAGGACCTGTTACAAGCCGACGAGCAGGAGATCACCAATCGTGCGTCTGCCATCGCACAGGAGGTGCTGGGCGTCGAGTACGCCGGGCTGTGGCGCTATGACCAAGCCACGGGCGAGTTACAACAAGAAAATGATACCGCTGGCCCACGGACGGACGCCAATGCAATTCGGTGCTCCGAACGATTCGAGGAGCGCTCGTGGCAGGCGTTCGTCACAAAGGAGACGGAGGTGGATGACGATCTGTCGCCCCACCCCGACATCGCCGAGTCGGAGCGCCCAATTCGAAGTGGCGTGATCGTCCCTCTCGGCAGACATGGTATCGTCTATGCTGGCTACACCCGCCCAGGTATGCTTGACGACCGTACCATCGATCTTGCGGAGACGATTGGGGCAACCATCGAAGCGGCGTTGGATCGCGCCGAGCGTGAGCAGCGATTAATCCAACAAAACGAGGAGTTAAACCGCCTCAATCGGATCAATAGCGTCATTCGGGACATCGATATGGCGCTGGTAGAGGCCGACACGCGCGCGGAGATCGAACGGGTCGTCTGTGAACGGCTGGCGGCGTCCGATCCATACCAGTTTGCCTGGATCGGTGAGCCTGACCCAAGCACCGACACGATCGGCCCCCGAGAATGGGCAGGCGTCGATCCCAGCTACCTGGACAGTCTTACGATCACCACCGCCGACTCCCCGACCGGACAGGGGCCCGTCGCCACCGCCATGCGGACCCGAGAGGTACAAGTGATTCAGGATATTATCACTGAACCACGATTTGCTCCGTGGCGAGAGCAAACACTCGAACATGGTGTTCGCTCCTGCGTCAGCATTCCACTGGTCTACAACGCCTCACTGTATGGGACCGTGACTGTATACGCCGAAGACCCACAGTCAGCTAAGCGAGACCAGGCCGTGTTGGCAGAACTCGGAGAGACGATCGCGAACGCGATCAGCAGTGCAGAGGCGAAACAGACGCTGCAACCGAACAGCACCGTCGAACTCTCCCTCCGATTCGAGGAGGCGGATACCAGCTTATGTCGGCTCGCACAGCACGCCGAGTGCCAGATCGATGTCAAGGGGCAGGTTCCGCAAACGGATGGGGCTATGCAGGTGTTCTTTACTGCCCATACTACGCGCCCGGACGCGATTCGCACGGCCACAGCGGATGCTCTCGCTATCGAGGAACTGCACTGTTTGACTGAGCGCGATGAGGATGCCCAGTTCAAGGCGCTGCTTGCCGGCCCAACGCTGGTGACTGATCTCATTGAACAGGGAGCAAAAGTGCGTACACTCTCTATTGCTGGCACTGATGGCGCTATCGCAACGGCCGTGGTTGCTCTCCCTCACTCTGCCGATGTGCGGGACTTCGTCGAGAGCATCCAGACTGAATACGCTGCCATGACGCTCGTCAGCCGCCAGACCCGTGAGCGGCCGCTCACGACGACGCACGACGTGCAAACGACCGTCGAAGAGCGACTGACCGATCGCCAACGGGAGGTGCTCCACACGGCGTACATGAGTGGCTTTTTCGAATCGCCGCGCGAGACGACGGGCAACGACTGCGCCGACATCCTTGGCGTGTCCCAACCGACGTTCACCCAGCATCTGCGAGCCGGCCAGCGCAAGCTCTTCGAACTGCTGTTCGACGCGAGCGAAACCGAGTGAAGACGGCCTATACCTCATTATTGAGGCAAGGGGGGAGCTGTTTGAATTATGAGCTACTATCCTTTCCTCGCAAGCGACAGTCTGTTCTCACGAGAGGGACAACAAGGTTGCACGATCCACTGATCCCGACGAACGCATCAGACACCAGACAAAGGCGAGAAGCAGACGTATCGATTCCAACAGCAGTGACCGCCTGGATGGCGGTCACGAAGAGTGGTACGCCAGTTCGTGGGGAGCGCTCCTGGAGACCCACTGCATCCAGCCACTCCGTCTCACAGCGCAGGAGCTGGGGTGGGGGATGATGTCGACGGCCACCGATTCGACAGTGGCTGTCGCCTGTGCGGAGTGTGGTCGCCAGCGATCCGTCGACTTGCCCGCGGATGCAACACGCACCGACCAGCAGCCCGACGGGGTGGTCGAGGTCACCTGTCCACA
Organism: Halobacteriales archaeon YIM A00010; assembly: GCA_025041175.1. Taxonomy (GTDB): domain Archaea; phylum Halobacteriota; class Halobacteria; order Halobacteriales; family Haloarculaceae; genus Halocatena. The sequence goes on along the minus strand of JAKCFJ010000004.1, from coordinate 285,858 downwards.
GTGCGGGGAGACGACCGTTTTCGGCTTTCACTACAACAATGGCAACGATCGTTAGTGGCCACTTCCCGCTGGACGCGTTCGCGCTATCCGAGACCTTCACCACCATCCCGGATCTCAGGATCGAGAGCACGCCGGTCGGTGCAGCCGGGAACAGGGCTACCATGCCGTTGCTGTGGGCCCAGACTGACGCCGACGACCTGACAGCGACGCTGGCGCAGGATCCGACGGTCACCGCCGTCGAGGAACTCCGTCGAACCGGCAATCGGTACTTCTACCGCATGGAGTGGACGCCCGAGGTCCACTGTTGCATGAATATCCTCCTCCAGTCCCAGGGTCTCCTTCTCCAGAGTCAGGCAACCAGCTCGCAGTGGCGCGTCGATATCCTCTATCCCGACCGCGAGGTCCTGCGTCAGGCCAACGAGTCCTGTGAGCGGTTCGGGCTGTCCCTGACGATCGACGCCATCCGCTCGCTCGACTCCGACCAGCAGAGCCAGGGGAGACTGAGAGATCTGCCTCGATGAGCTCGCAGAGCAGATCGGGATCTCCCATCAGGCGCTCTCCGAGCGCTTGCGCCGCGGGCACGACACGCTCATCAATGCGACACTCTCCGGAACACAGCCCACCCTCTCTCCTGGTCTCCCAGTCACGTCGTCCCTCTAGGAGTCGGTCCGGAACCACAACGCCCTGCCGACGCAATGCGAGTTCCGTCCTCAGAGCGCCGATGGCGCTCAGTGCGGGGAGAGGGGGTTGGACCAGGGGTCTCCCAAAGAATCGGACTGCGTAGCTTCTTTGCCAACCTGGATCAGATAGCCTGCGCTCCTTCCGCGATCCGATAGTCTGAGCCAGATCGCGACGCGGCCAGCCCTCCTCCTGCTTGACGGATTCTCCACAGAATATGTAGTAACGAGAGCTGCTGTGGGGGGTAGTGGCAACGCTGCAGAGAGCGGATTCGAGGGCGACACGCGCCGATCCGTGACGTTCCTGATCATCCACCAGACTGCCAGTGCTTGTTCGTCCAACGACGCTACCTGGGGCGACCGCCAGGGTTCGTACAGATCACTCCGTTTAGCTGAATTGAGGCGCTAAGCCTCCTTCCTCAGCGAGCGCCGAAGGCGCGAGCAGGGAGGGGATACAGCGCCGTCTTCATTAGTCTTGAACGTTCTATTGCTGGCCCACAGGTCCCTACATCGACACACTTATGTTGAAATATGTATAAATATTGGTAATGGGTGGGCACGAAATTGAAGGCAGCGAAGTCATCGAAGGCGATGTGAAAGCAACTGGCAACGGGGCACACGTTCTTGTCCCAAAGCGGTGGCGTGGTGCAGAGGTGAAGGTCGTCCGAACGTCTGAACCCGACGAGTAATTCATGAACTACAACTACAGGTATCGCCTGGAACCGTCTGACGACCAGCGTGAGACGTTGGGCTCCCACCGTGATATCTGTCGACAACTCTACAACCACGCCCTCTATCGTTTCAACCAGATTCCCAAAGACGAAGGAACACTCAATCAGCGCGTGCGGAAGATCCGCGACGAGCTGTCCGATCTCAAAGATTGGTGGGACGAGTTGACCGATGTGTACGCGAAGGTGCTCCAACCCACCGTCATGCGGATCGAGCATAACGTCACGGCGCTTGGCGAACTCAAAGATCGTGGCTACAACGTCGGTGAACTCAAGTGGAAACCACCACGGGAGTTCCGCAGTTTTACCTACAATCAGTCTGGCTTCGAACTCGACGAGAAGGGTGGTCGGCCTGTGTTGTCGTTGTCGAAACTGGCGGATATTCCACTTCGAATGCACCGGGAAATTCCCGACGAGGCGACGATCAAAGAGGTCACGCTCAAGAAAGAACCGACCGGCGAGTGGTTTGCTACCTTTGGTGTCGAATTTGACCGTGAACCGCCCAAGAAACCGAAGAATCCCGAGCGGTGTGTCGGGATCGACGTGGGGATTCTCAAGTACGCTCACGATACCGACGGGACTGCTGTCGGATCGCTCGAGCTCGCTACTGAACGAGAGCGGTTGGAACGTGAACAACGGAAGCTTTCACGGAAGCAACATGGATCGAACAACTGGGAGAAACAACGCCAGTGCGTTGCGGAGTGTCACGCCACGATCAAATGCAAACGTCGTGACTTCTTACACAAACTCTCGACGTACTACGCTACCGGGTACGATCTCGTCGCTGTCGAAGACCTTGACGCGAAAGGGCTGGTCGAACTCGACGACAACTCTCGGAACCGTGCCGGAGCGGCGTGGGGAACGTTCCTCCGAATGCTCGAGTACAAGTGTAAACGCGAAGGAACGCACTTCGTCGCCGTCGATCCGGCCGGGACGTCCAAAGAGTGTGCAGCCTGCGGCGTCTCGACCGACAAGCCGTTGTGGGTCCGTGAACACTCGTGCCCCTCATGCGAGTTTACCGCTGACAGGGACTGGAACGCGGCATGGAACATTCTTTCTCGCGGTATCAAGCAGGTAGGAGTGGAACGCTCCGAATCAACGTCGTCCGAGAGACCGCAGGTCTCTCGTGATCACGAAAATCTTCGATTTTCGAACGACCTGTGGAGACTGCGCTCCCTACGGGAACTACAGAGGTTCCTGCAAAGCGCGTCGTTGAAACAGGAAGCCCTATCCTCAAGGAGCGAACGGCGTCAGCCGTGAGCGAGTAGGATAGGGTAGTTCACCGAGCCGGAGGAGCGCCCACTCAGCTTTCACGAACGCGATCAACCCACCCACCGACAGGCTGGGGCCCAGCATTTGTTCGGTCTCGTTGATGCGCCACAAGATCCCTCTGCTACTCATCTCGGTCGACACAAGGGTGAGGTCGACCTCATCGATGAGTTGCCGCAGCCGTGTATGCTGTCAACCGACGAATTGACTGCCGAGATCAGCCATAGCACCGTCCATCTGATGCGAGCGTGTCCGACTGCCGACCAGAGAGCGTGCCTCCGCAATAATGACGGACACCCCGGCATCTTCAAGCGTCGGTGCAGCCACAAGCCCTGCGACTCCACCACCAACACCCACACCATCGCAGTCATACGAGTATCCCATAGCGTTCTCGGTCACAGTATCGCCGTTCAACGTATGTCCCTCCGGAACGGCAGTGGAGAGATCCCGACGGCAGCCAATGGCAGTGCCCGAGGGAGTGAGACAGGTGCTCTCGTGACTCCACAGCGGGTGCCGTGAAACAGAACCAGGTTACTGACACTCTATCGATGGTTCGTCAAGGGTACAGTAACGACGTTCAATCGCGTGACTGTGACGGGATGATTGATTCGGTTGCCCCTCGCCCAGTGAACGGAGACAGACATCATACTCGTTCGCCGACCAATCAAGGGATCACTGCTGATCATGCAACGAACTCGATATGCAGGTCACCCGTCGACCTCGAAACGGACGTTCCAGACGCACGCGAGATACTGCGATGAGTGACGTAGCTCCTCTTGAGCCGGTGCTCGACACCGCACACGACCGGCTTGAAACAGCCAACGCTCGTCGACTTCGTTCCACACATGAACGTTGACGTCGTTGGGTTCCTAGGATAGAGAGAATAGAACGATAGTTAGTGCTCCGATATTTATTTTTTATCCATCACTTCTTCGATTAGTCTGATATCAGTTCCATCACACTTAGGACAACTATCATAGGTAGATTCAAATGGAAATCCACAGTCGTAGCAAGCATATCCCTCCGGATGGACGTCGTCTGCATTCGCCTGGTGGATCATGTCTTTGGACCTGGCCATATCTGTTGATAGATGCTTGGGCATAGAATATCTTCAGCAAGCATGTGCCACGTTATCATAAATCAATCTCCTACGACGATCGGAGACGACTCGATAGGGGGATTGCAAACTACTTGTCCAAGTGCGGCCAAGAAATACGATGGAATCCTGGGCATCGGTCTCGATGTCCTCGTCCGTGCTGTTATGGATGGTCTCTTTTATCAGTTCGGCCCGTATAATCACCCATGTCAACGTATCTCAGTCAGATCGACGTCAACGAAGATGAATACCAAAATTCTCAGGAGTTGGTCTCGGTCTGGGGCACTATTTGTGACGACATCGAGCGTCTCGGCGGGGAGATCAGTGCAACCTACGCCATCCTTGGTGACCACGATTTCCACATCATCTTTGAGGTGCCTGATGGCGAGACTGCGTTTCAGGTCACACAGATCATTGAACAGCATGGACTCGATACGACGACGGTGCGTGCGCTCCCGCTTGATCAGATCGGGACGCTCGTCGACGATATCTAAGCCGTTCTGTCCCGGAAACATGCACCAGCAGGCTGGCGGCACGAGCGACAGTGCCGTGCCGAAAGACACTATAAAGTACCACCATTAAAAATATTATTAATATGTCTAATGCACATTGATGATTATTTCCTGACTTCATGTCACTAGACGTGAAGCGTCTGGTTGGCAGCCAGCCAAAACGCTCCGCGTTTTGGTGACGTTCATCAGTCCGTTAGCGACATATGTCACGTAGGTCACTCTGCGACAATTACGACCACAGCAGCGATACTCCGTGAGTGTGGTGTAACGTAGCGAACAGACAGATAATATCGTTCAAGGATCACTGATTTCGGAGTTTATCTATAAGCGGACCACTCGTGATCCCAAGGTCAGCAAGGGAGAGGACAATGATTTTCGCCTCGATCACCGTTGAGTCAGTGACATCTTGAAGAGCGTCGGAGTTCCCCATTACCACAGCCGCAATGATGGCGACCGTTCTAGTCCATTTCTGGGCACGTTCTCTCTGCCGTTGTTTCCGTCTCGCGAGAGCTATAACTGGTACCATGCTATCAACGAAGGCTTTCCATGTTCCCCGCCTTGTATGGGTAACATATCGCACATCACATCTGGAAAGCGGTGAAACACCGTTATTGACTAGTTGTGTAACGGTGGCAGCGTCGTGTGCACACAGAGAGAGATGAATATCTCCGTCAATCGTCTCCGGATTACTCTCCCAGTCAGCGCTCTGCTTCATCAAGTCAATACAGCACGGTGGGACATGGTACACGGCAGCAGGCTGTCCCGGTTCTCCACAGATGGCACAGGTATCCGGTCACTGGTTTGGTCGGCGAATCGATGGGAAAGGCGATCAGTGATATTCATAGGGAGCTGTATGCTGGCTCACTCCATTCGCACGAAGTGACTGCTTCGAGACGCATCCGCATCCTCCGAGAGATACATAACCATCACATTGGCAGGCGCCTGTTGGGCCAGGTGTTGTGGGACATCATCAAGGCTCGATTGCCACCCCTGCGCTCCCTCGCGCGGGCTCAGCGCAACGACGAGATCGCCCTCGTTGAACTGGTCGTCGCTGTCCGACTGGAATTGGTTCCACCCTCCTATCGATTCGATCTCAAAGGGTGTCTCCGGATCAACTGACTCCACCAATTGCTCATATTGGTCCTGATCACCCGTGATGAGCAGATACTGCAGCGGTATTCCTAATTGTTTCGCCATCTGTTTCATCATGTGCACGCTAGCATAAAAGCCAGGGTGAGCAGCGATACGACCAGGGAGAACGACGACGAGCCGTTCGGTCGTATTGATCGGCTGCGTGAGGTTCGCCACGACCACGAGCTCGCTCGTCTGTTCGAGTAACTGATCAATAGTGCTGCCGAACAGCCGTTGTCCGAATTGGCGTTGGGTATCCCATCCCATAATGACGGATGTAATTCGGTTTTCCTCGATAGCTCGGACAATGCCAGTCACAACGCTGTACGCAACCCGGGTCTGCGTATCGATGGGCACTTCGGCGCTCGCCGCCTGTTCTTCAGTCTCTTCGAGCGTCTCCTCGGCATCGGCAATCTTGGCTTCCGTCTCTTCCGATTGTTGGTCAGCCGCTGTCTGTTGATCATTCGGGAGCTGCTGGTTTTCTAGTGCTGACTGATCGTCCGTCCTACCACCATCTACATCCGGTTGTCCTGTGCTGGTGTATCGTTCGCCGATATCGAGTTGCTGGCCTTCGTGCTCGACGACGGTCAGCGCACGAATCGGTTCGTCCGAGCTCGATCCGCGCAGCAACATCGCAAGATCGAGGAGCGTGTCTGTGTTGTCCGTGTACTTGGTAAGTGGAATGAGGATGCGTTCTGGGGCCTCACTCGGTTCGTACTCGGCTTGCTCTGATACTCGATCATGTACTCGCGAACTCCCCCGACCACAAGGGTCGGGGCTTCCTGCTTCGATGTCAGAACTGCCCGCCTCGGCGGGGCGTCGCCTCTGGCAGTGGTCGTTCACGGAGTTCATCAATATGGTACGACGGGCAGCGGGAACGGCCCTCGCGGTGCGTCGGGCCGTTCCCGCAAATCGGGCACTTGACGACCGGTTCCACCGATAACCACTGTCCGAGCAAGCCAAATTCGCGGCATCGCCAGAATGAAGAACATACTGCTGACGCAGGACTTACGAAGAACGAGTGCGAATACATTCGTATGAACACTCCACGAGAACTTCGAGATGTCAGTTGGACGGGGATGTCCATTCGAAAACGCGAATACGACGACGAAACCATCATCCTCGTGGACTTCGGCGACGATTCCGGCGAGTTGTCGATGGATGTTGTCGACGACACGGCCATCGTCGTGGTGGATGGACAACAACTCGAATTCGAGGTGCCAGCCGAAGCGAGCGAGGTCACGGTCAACAACAGGATTCTCACTATCGAAGGGTAAGATCCACGACTGCTACATGGGGCTTTGACCCTCGACGCAGGAACCTATCTGATCGCGTACAACGAGTCGCTCGACACCGATGACCCGTTACTCCGCCAGACCCGGAAAGCGGTGTTGGTCCGCGTGGCTACCACCCAACGCTTCGCGTGACTGAACTCGACCGCGTTCCGTTCACGGTCGGTGGTAGCATCCAACTCAAAGAAAACGCCCGTATCTCGACGCTCTACGAGAACGGTCCGTAACCATCCACACCCCTGTCTGGATACTCCGTACGGTCAGCTATTCACGCTGATCGCTCACCTTCCCCGTATAGGCAACATACATGACAGATAGAGGCGGCTGTAGCGACTAGAAGGCATTTCCTCGGATGGTAACGTCTGCATGGAGTTCATCTCGGAGCGCATCGTGCACGTGACAGAGGGCGTTCGAATGCTCTACGATCGCCGCAAGCGTCTCGTCATCGATCTCGATCTCGACGGCCACCGCAAAGCGGATGACTTCGAGATCGTTTTCAGTATCCCGATCAGCCTCGGCCTCAATCTCGATACGGCCGAGGTTGTCCGCGTTCTGCTGCTGTGCACCGATACGGAGCGCCACAGTATAACAGGAGGCGTAGCTGGCGAGTAGTGTCTCGGTCGGGCTTGGCTCAGTCCCAGTGCCCGCATCGATGGTGAGGTTGGTGCCATCGATTCGGGTGACGGTCTCGTATCCTTCTATCGAGGTTGTTGTACCTTCGAGCATCGTGTCTGACAACGAAACGTGATCAGATAGGAATGGTCCCCGACTGTGACTATCCGTTCCTTCCGTTGGCGGTTGATCACCACATCTTGCGACAGGAATTCGTTCGACTTCAAGATGAGCTGTGCGTGGCGGGAGCTGCTACGACGGATTTTTGAAACCAGAGCGTCAACATGACGGTAATGCCATCCATCCCCCGAGGAGTTTCAGGACCTGTTCGAACGCGGCACGCCCACACAGCTCTCGACCATCTCGGCGGACGGGCGTCACCATGTCCCCCCCCGTCTTTGCCGAATACGACGGTGAATACGTCCTGTTCAACACGATGCGGGGGCGACAGAAAGAGCGCAACGTCAGCGACAATCCGAACGTCGGCGTCTCGGTCACCGACCAGGACAACCCGTTTCACTACCCATCAATCAGCGGGAAGGTCGCCGACGTGACTGAGAGGGAGCGGTTGAGCACGTCCACCACATCGCCCAGCGCTTCATGGACACCGAGGAGTATCCACACCTCGACGAGGAGCCGAACCCACATGTGATCGTTCACATTCGGCCCGAGCAAGTGGGGCCGTCAATGAACCGGAGCGGGAGGAGTGAACTACCCCGCCCTACTCGCACCCTTCGGGCGCTCGACCCCACGCCGTAATTATCTATTTGATTATATCTTCTCTCCAAACAATTAGGGCATGCTCGGACGTATTTTCATTCATGCCTTGCACTCGGTTTCGCTCGCCGATCTGGATGGAACGGACGATGCTGGGAGGCCGCCGATGACCGAGACGGAATTCACGCCGATCGAGGAATATGGATTCATCGGGAATCTGGAGACGTGTGCGCTCGTCGCACCGAACGGTTCCGTCGACTGGTTTCCGTTTCCCCACGTCGAGGGAGCGAGCATCCTCGCTGCGATACTCGATCCCGACCGTGGTGGCCAGTTCCGGATTTCCCCATCAGATCCATTCGAGGGAACACAACAGTACGTCGACCGAACGAACGTCCTCGAGACGTCGTTCGACACCGCCGACGGAACGATGACGGTAACTGACTTCTTCCCTCCTGCCGGAAAGGTCGATCACCCCAAGAAGGTCCTCTACCGGAAGGTCTCCTGTGGAGCGGGGCAAATCGACCTCGAAATCGAGTACGATCCCGGATTCGATTACGGACGCGTCGATCCTACGTTCGCTTCGACTGAGAAGGGAATCCGTGCCGAGGGTACTGACGACCAGACTGTGTTGGAGGCGCCGACGAATCTCGACGTCGACGACGACCGAGTGACTGGAACGCTCGCGCTCAAGGAGGGGGACACGAAGTGGCTGTTGCTCCGCTGTACCGGTGCCGAGACCGCCGATACGGATCCCGAAGCGGCGCTCGACGATACCATCCAGTACTGGGACGACTGGGTTCACTCGTGTCGCAATGAGGGGGCCGGTTGCATCTACGACGGTCCGTGGCGCGACCTCGCGATGCGGTCCGGACTCGCACTCAAACTCCTTACCCACGAGGAGACGGGAGCGATCGCGGCTGCACCGACGACATCGCTGCCAGAAGATCCCGGGGGGGTCCGGAACTGGGACTACCGGTACAATTGGCTCCGCGACGCCGGATTCACCGTGAACGCGCTGTCGAACCTCGGCAATTCGGAGGGAGCGACCGACTACTTCGACTGGTTCATGGATCTCTGTCAGGCGGACGAACCGGAGAAGATCCAGCCGGTGTACGGCCTGCACAGTGATTCGGACCTCGAGGAGACGGAACTCGACCAGCTCGCGGGCTATCGAAACTCTCGGCCGGTGCGGATCGGCAACGGGGCTGCCGACCAGACACAACACGACATCTACGGGGAACTGCTGCTTGCAGTCGACGAGGTACTCCAACTCGGACGGGACCTCGACGACGGGGAGTGGGCGGCGATCCACGACATCGTCGAGCACGTTTGCGACGTCTGGGACGAACCTGACGCCGGAATCTGGGAGATCCGTGGTGAGAACCGTCAGCTCGTCTACTCGAAGGTGATGTGCTGGGTCGCACTCGACCGGGGAATCGACATCGCGACCGGGTACGATTACGACGCCCCCGTCGATGAGTGGCGTGACACTCGGAAGACGATCAAAGCCGACGTGGTCGAGAACGGGTACGACGAGGACGTAGACGCGTTCGTGCAAGCGTACGATACGGACCGCCTCGACGCGACCGGGCTCCTCCTCCCCATCGTGGGCTTTCTCCCGTTCGACGACGACCGAGTGCAAAACACGATCAAGGCGGTGAAGGACCGTCTCCTCGAAGACGACGTGCTCGTGCGACGGTACGATAGTGACGACGGTCTCTCTGGCGACGAAGGAGCGTTCGTACTCTGCTCGTGCTGGCTCGTCGATGCACTTGCGCTCTCCGGGCACGTCGAAGAGGCCCGCGACCGGTTCGAGACGCTCACCGATTACGTGAGTCCACTCGGCCTCGTTGCCGAGGAAATCGATGTCGACACCGGCAGGCACCTCGGGAACTATCCGCAGGCGTTCAGTCATATCGGTATCATCAACAGCGTGCTCTATCTTGGGCACGCTGACGGCTACGAGCAGCCCGGCCCACCGCCGATGGGCATTCGGCTAGGCGATCCCGATGGGGTGAACGTGGAGTAGCAGGCCATGCTGTGGGACAGTCGCGACGAGCGGCCTCAGCCACGACATGCCGGCCCTGGCGGCACGGAGCTTCTTGAGGATCGTCGCCGTATCTGCTGCTATGCGGGACTACGACCTCATCGTGCTTGGAGGCGGGACAGGCAACATCGTCGCGGCAGCGGCGGCCGACGAAGGGCTCGATGTGGCGCTCGTCGAGCGCGACCGGCTCGGAGGAACTTGTCTCAACCGTGGCTGTAACCCTTCGAAGAAGCTTATTCATCGGGCAGACGTCGTCGAGACAGTGCAGCAGGCGAACTCGTTCGATATTGATGCGTCGGTGAACGGCGTTGCGTTCGGGGAAATCGTCGATGAGGTCACCACTGTAATTACCGAAGCGGCCGAGGAGAAAGCCGAGCGCGCCCGCGAGAGCGACAATATCACGTTCTACCAGACGGACGGGCGGTTTATCGACGAACGGACGGTCGAAGTAGACACCGGCAACAGTGGTGAAGCACTGACTGCTGAGAATGTCGTCCTCGCAGGCGGCTCGCGGCCACTGATCCCCGATGCCATCGACGGCACCGACCAGATCGATTTTCTCACCAGCACCGACGCGCTTCGGATCGACGAGCAACCTGATCACCTCGTCATCGTCGGCGGCGGATACATCGCCGTCGAGATGGCCCACTTCTTCGGCGCCATGGGGACGGAGGTCGTCATCGTCGGCCATGGCGACGTGCTCGTCGACCGTGAGGATCAGGATATTGCCGAGCGGCTGACTGACGCGTACGCCGACAAGCACGAACTTCACCTTGGCTTCGAGGCGACCGCACTCGCGGCCGACGACGACGCGACGATTGTTACTGCCGAGTCGGACGACGGTGACGAGATCGAGGTTGAGGGCGACGAACTGTTGATCGCCACCGGACGCAAGCCCAATACTGACCTCTGGAACGTCGAGGCGGCGAATCTGGAGACGAACGAGAAGGGGTTCGTCCAGACGAACGAGTACCTCGAAACGTCCGTCAAGGGTGTGTGGGCGGTCGGCGACATCGCGGGCAACTACATGTTCAAGCACTCCGGTGACAAGGAGGCCGAATACGTCGTCGAGAACGCAGTCCGGGAGAACCGACAGGCCGTCGAGTACCCCGGGATGGCTCATGCCGTCTTCGGATCGCCACAGGTCGCCGGGCTCGGCAAGACCGAGTCCGAGGTCGAAGACGAGAATCGCGACTACGACGTCGGCACGTTCGAGTACGACGACACGGCACTGGGAACGGCGCTTGCGGCCGATGCGGACTTCGCCAAAGCCATCGTTGGAGGGGATGGCGACGTGCTCGGTTTCCATATCATTGGCCCGCACGCATCGATGCTCATTCACGAGGTGAGTACGGCCGTCGCCGCGGGTGCTGACGCCGAAACGATCGCCGAGACGATTCACGTCCATCCAGCGTTATCGGAGGTCGTCCAGGGAGCATTCCGGCAGATCCGGGACGTCGCACCCTCCGGAATCTGATCCGTCCCTGTTAACGTCCAGCAACGAGCGAAGGTCTTCAAATTCGTCCGGTGAGACCACGTAGACGGTACCGTTGATTGTGACTCACAGGCAGCAGTAAATCGTCCTGTGCGGGAAATCTCCGGGGGAGTGCAAGCGGGCCAAAGACGAGTCGCTCATCTCGCTACGTCGTAACGTGCGCCAGTGGATAGCGCCACCTTCCGAGTATCGAACAGAATATAGCGTGCACCAAGTGTACGACGATTAAAATCGGTTAGAGAGTCCGTTACGACGGCAATTGAAACGAACATTCTTTTTTCAACGTCTGTTTCGGGTTCTCGAACTCACTCTGGCTGTACAACTGCCACCCCTCGAAGGAGACGAACGAGACCGACGCCGCGATGAATGTGTTGACGCCGAACTCCGAGAGACCGACCGTGAGGCTCTGATTGGCAAAGCCAAGAGAGTGTCAGAGAAAGCGTCCGGTGTGAACCGAGGAGGTGGAAACCGTATCTTCGAGCGCCAGTACTCCTCAAACAGAGGCTTCTCACGATGGGTTTTTTACTGTGGTGTTCGCTAGTGCAAGTGGTCATGACGGAGTACGAACTGCACGAACCCGAGTATTCAGGGACGACGACGGAGGCATGGGACTCCCCGCAAGAGGAAGATTTTGATACCGACGACCTCTCCGAGATCGACGACAACTTCGTGCTTTCATCGTCGGGATTCCCTCCAGACAACTTCACCGATCTGAAACTGCCGGTCGTAGCCCCGGACGGCACCCTTAACGAAAACGCCCTGCAGTCTGCCCATGGCGGGGGCCACAGCGTCGAGGCTATCGACGATCTCGAAGACGATACCAAACAAGACGTGAAGAACCTCCTAGAGGATCTCTCCCAGGAGGAGTTCGACGCAGACATCGGTGACTGATTTCACTCACGGAACTCGTGGCGACTCGCAACAAACAGCGGACGAAACGTACTGAAACAACGACACAGCAGGGTCAAATCGGTTGCTGAATCAACTGATGCGAATGGACTGTCTACCCGCCGAGTTCATCTGCGAGTTCCTCCATCGTGATGTCCCGAGAACTGTCGGTAGTATCCCTGGTCGCACGCTGCGAGGAGCGCCTGGTGCTGCTCGTCGGTCGGGTCTTGTCCCAGTTATCTATCTCGTACTCCCTTGACGGTGGCTCTGGGCGTTCTCCTGTACTCATTCTACCGTACAGTACTATTATACGCTTCACAGTCGTTGTTGAGTACCGATGGCACGAATCGGACTGACCGGCGCAGCGGGAAACGTCGGCCGAGAGGTACTTGACGCGTTCGACGAGGAGGAACACGACGTCGTTCCGTTTACCCACTCGGAGCACGAGGACGTGGCCAGTGAGATCCTCGACGTCACGGACCCCGACGAGGTGTGCGAGAAACTCGACAACGTCGATTCCGTGATTCACCTCGCCGGCGCGACCTCGCCGGACGCCGACTGGGACACCGTCGTCGAGCTCAACGTCCACGGAACGAAGAACGTCCTCGACGCGGCAGTCGAGAACGGAATCGACCGCGTCGTGTTCGCGAGTTCGAACCACGCTGTCGGGATGTACAACGCCGCCGCCTCGGGCGACCCCGAGAGCATGACCATTGGTGACGCCCGGACAGTCGATCCGGATGATCCGACGCGACCGGACTCCTTCTACGGCGTCAGTAAAGTCGCCTGCGAGGGATTGACGTCGTACTACGCCGACCGCCATGGGCTCGACGTCGTCAACGTCCGCATCGGCTGGTACATGACCGAGGACGACCTCCGCGACAACACGGGCGAGGATGTCGAGCCGGGCAAGGCCAGATTCGCCCGGTCGACGTGGCTGAGCCCCCGCGACTGCCGGGATATCCACCGGAAAGCGGCGACGGTCGACCTGCCGGAAGCCCCAGTGACGGTCAACGCGGTCTCACGAAACGACGAGCGGTTCTACTCGATCACCGAGACGATGCGAACGATCGGCTACGAACCGCGCGACAACGCGGCGGAGATACTCGGAGAGTAGTCCGTATCTCATACATCCTTCTGACAAGGTGACCCTGCAGCATCCTCCCATGACGGCCATCTGTCCGGAGCATCGGTAGGGCTGGCTCGACGAAGGCGACGTCATCATGGACGGCGGCAACTCCTTCTGGCGGGACTCCATGCGCCGCGAGGAGCGACTGTGGGAGGAAGGAATCTACTTTCTCGACACTGGAGCCAGCGGCGGCCCACCCGGTGCGAGAGAGGGCGCTGCGTTCGTGATGGCCGGGCGAGACGAGGGCTTCGAGACCGCTGAACCGATTCTTGTCTACATTACAAATAATTTATATTAATACGCGGAAGGGGTCGATCTTACTATTTGCAGGGGGACTGAATGTGGATCTGAAGACGAACGGGCGGGAGTTTTCAGTCCAGGTTTTGTGAGGACCCCAAGCGAGCGAAGCGAGCAAGTGAGGAACGAAGTAAAAAGGTAGGACGGTTTAGTAGTTATCGTACACCGTCTTGATGATGGTGAAGTAATCCATCCCCTCTTCGCCCTGCTCACGGTACGTCTCACTGGAGGAGGCGTTCATCCCGCCGAAGGGAGCGTGGAGTTCGAGACCCGTCGTGGTCTCGTTGACTTTCACGACGCCGAAGTCGATTTCGTCGACGAACCGATTGGCTTCGGTGTGGTTGTCGGTGACGATGCCTGCCGAGAGACCAAATTCAACGTCGTTGGCGAGGGAAATGGCTTCGTCAATGTCACTTGCTGGGAGGACGCCCACGAACGGGCCGAACACCTCCTCTTGCATCACTGTCGAACCGGATTCGACGCCCGTCACGACCGTCGGCTCGACGAAGTAGCCACTTTTGTATTCATCTCCCTCGGGTCGTCCGCCGCCGCATTCGATTGTCGCACCTTCGTCTTTTGCGGTCTCGATATAATCGAGCGTGCTATCGAGTTCGCTCTCGCTGATCTGCGGTCCCATATCAGGGTCGTCGACACCCGGACCGATGTCGAGCGACTCGGCATAGGCGACGAGTTCCTCAACGAACTCATCGTAAATCGACTCGTGGACGACGGCGCGCTCGGTCGCCGTACACGCTTGGCCGGTGACGTTGAAAGCACCGTTACCCACAGTCCGAGCGGCTTCCTCGATATCGGCGTTTTCGGTCACGATGGTCGGGTTTTTTGACCCTAGCTCGGTTTGGACGCGCTTGTGGGCGTCGGTGGCCTGTTCGTAAATCATGTCACCGACCGACCGGCTCCCCGTGAAGGAAACTGCGTCGACCTCCTCGTGTTGGATGATCGGTTGACCGACTGCCTCGCCGCCACCAGTGAGAACGTTGACGACGCCGGCGGGCGCGTCGACCGCGTCGGCCGCGGCGTCGAGACACTCGACGACTTTCATGAATACCGTCGGCGCGTTTCCTGAGAGTTTGCAGACGACGGTGTTGCCGGTAGCGAGCGCCGGGGCCATCTTCCACGAGGGAATGGCGATGGGATAGTTCCACGGGACGATTACGCCGGCGACACCCATCGGTTCCCGGATAGTGTAGAGGTTCTGGTCGGTGGCGCTTGGACGGACGCGCTCGCCGTCGTAATCCATCGCACGCTCGGCGTAGTAATAGAAGATGTTGATCGCACGGCCGACCTCGCCACTGGCTTCGGTGAGGGTTTTGCCCTCCTCGCGGCTCATCGTCTCTGCGAGCTCGTCGCTTCGCTCGTCCATGTGTTTCGCGGTTTCGCGCAGGAACTTCCCGCGTGCGGGACCGGGGGTGTCCGCCCACACATCCCGTGTGGCGGCGGCCGCCTCGACAGCCCTGTTCGCGTCCACTTCGCTCGAATCCTGAAACTCAGCGACGACCTCGTCGGTGTCAGCCGGGTTTCGAACTTCGAACGTTTCGCCGGTTTCAGAGGCGCGCCACTCACCGTCGACGTAGTTCTCGAAGGTCTGTGACATCGTCTCTGATCTACGGACGCAACGCATACCGTCCTTTCGGCCTGCCATGACAAGCACGATAACCGTAGGCCATACGATACGGTCTTCGTCCCCGATGGCTTTGTGCGGCGACCGCCTACCTCCGGTATGCGCTACTATCGCGTGGCAACCGACACAGGGGCGACACTCGCCGCACGCGAGGGCCGGAAGGCCTACGACCTCACCGCGGCGCGTGAGGGACTCGGGTCGTTTCGTGATCTGGCGGCAGTCGCGGGCGTAGTCGGGACGGATATCGACAGCGTAGCGGAGATGCTGACCGCGGATGCGCCGCTGCTCGACGCCGAATCGATAGCCGAGCGCGCGATGATGCCCGCTGTTCCGGACGAGGTCTGGGCCGCCGGCGTGACCTACGCGGTCAGCGGCGATGCCCGCGAGGAGGAAAGCGGGCGGGACGAACTCTATGAGGACGTTTTCGAGGGCGAACGACCCGAGATATTCTTCAAGGCAACGTCCTCCCGGACTGTGGGTCCCGGCAAGGACATTGGCATCAGAGCAGATTCGACGTGGGACGTGCCGGAACCCGAACTCGCCGTCGTCGTTCATCGGGGGGCTATCGTCGGCTACACAGTCGGCAACGACGTGTCGAGCCGGGATATCGAGGGCGACAACCCATTGTATCTCCCACAAGCGAAAGTCTATGACCGCTGCTGTGCGGTCGGTCCCTGCGTGGCGTCCCCCGAGACGGTGGGCGATCCGTGTAACCTTGAACTCTCCATGACCATCGAGCGTGGCGACGAGGTCACATTCGACGGGAGTACCTCGACTGCGAAGATGGTCCGCTCGCCCGAGGACCTCGTTTCGTACCTGACGCGGCACAACGCGGTCCCTGAACTCACGGTACTTCTTACAGGGACGTCACTCGTCCCTGAGGACGACTTCACGCTCCGAGAGGGCGACCGCGTCGCCATCGACATCGAGAACGTTGGACGGCTTGAAAATCTAGTCGTATCGGTCTGAGCAGCGACGAAAGCCGGCCTCAGAACGTCAACACGTTGACGCCCTCGGCGGTGCCAAGATACACCTCGTCGACCATATCGAGGAAGATGCCGTGTTCAAGTATGCCAGGGATGTCCGCGAGCGCGCGGGCGGTCTCCGCGGTATCCTCAAGCTCGCCGAAATCACAGTCGAGTACGAGGTTGCCGTTTGCCGTGACCAGCGGTCCATCCTTGCGTTCGGCCATCCGTAATTCGGGGTTGCCGCCGACTTCGCGCACCCGCTCGGCGATGATTTCGCGGGCGTCGGGCATCACTTCCACAGGCACCGGAAAGTCGAGCGGGTCGGTCGCCTTCTCTTCGTCGGTGGCGATCACTAACTCGTCGGCCATTGCATCGATCACCTTCTCGCGGGCGTGCGCCCCGCCGCCGCCCTTGATCACTGTCGGCTCTTCCTCCGAGTACTGGTCCGCGCCGTCGATGGTCACATCGAGTTCCGTGACCGCATCGAGAGTAACGAGCGGAATTTCTGCCTCTTTGGCGAGTTCGTGGCTCTGCAACGAGGTCGCCACGCCCCGGACCTCCTGTAGTTCGCCTGCGCGGAGCAGCCGACCAATTTCGGCGACAGCCCACGCCGTCGTGCTCCCAGTGCCGAGTCCGACATCCATTCCACTCTCGATGACCTCTTGGGCGGCACGTTTGCCGCCCCGTCGCCGTCGCTCGTCGAAGACCCCCTCCTCGCCGCTCTTGATTCGCCGGGGCGATGGGATTACCTCGATTCGCTCGCGGAGTTCGTCGTTGGTGAGCGGGACGCCGCGCTCGTCGAGACGCTCGCGCGCACGTTCGAGGACAACATCTTCGCTCTCGGCCCATTCGCGTATCTCCGTGCTGTCGTCCGTGTAGGTGAACTCCTTTGCCATGGTTCTAGGTATCGTCGTCCGCGAGTGGTCCGACCGGCTCTGTTCTCTCGTGATCGCGGAGTTCGTTGCGGGCGTCGTTCGTGACCCGACCGGTGACCCGCTCTTCCTCAATATGTTCCGATTCGCCGAACGGGTGATTGCCGAAGCCGTGGCGCATGAGCGCAATCGCCCGGTATGCGTGTCGCTGATTGCCACGTGATTTGAACAACTCGATGACCGACTGGGTGATGACCGGCACTGGCGTCTCGCCTTTCACGGCTTCCTCGACGAGCCAGTTGACCTCGCCGGTGTCCTCAACGTAGTTCGGGATGTTCTCGAAATCCGGCGTGTCGGTTTCAGCGAACTGGTCCTCTTTCTTAAAACCTTTCGCTATCAGTTCGACGAGCCAGCTCTCGACGACCGCGCCGTTCGACCAGTTGGTGAACACCTCGCCTAAGTCGAGATCAAACTCGCCTGCTTCGAGGAGTTCGACCCCTTCGGCAATCGACTGGAGCATTCCAAACTCGACGCCGTTATGAACCAACTTCACGAAGTGACCACTTCCCGGTGGACCAACGTGAAGCAGGCCACCGTCGACGGAGAGTTCGTCGAGGACGGGTTCGGCGATCTCGAAACCTTCCTCTCTGCCGCCGACCATGAAACAGACTCCTTCTCTCGCTCTGAAGGGACCACCGCTCGACCCACAGTCGAGGAAGTAGATCCCGTCGTTCCACAGGCTCTCTTCCCGGCGAATCGAGTCCCGCCAAAAGGAGTTACCGCCGTCCATGATGACGTCGCCCTCCTCAAAGGCCTCAGTCATAGCATCGAGTTCGTCATCGATTATCGCCCCGGCGGGAAGCGACAGGTACACCACGCGGGGCGGATCAAGTTCCTTGGCGAACTGGTCGTACTTCCCCGCATCGAGGATGGTCGCGTCCATCTCGGCGAGGTCCGGGTGGTCGTCTGGGTCTGCGCCGACAACGTTCATATCCGCTTTCAGCGCCTGCTTGGCGAGGTTACTCCCCATCTGTCCAAGTCCAACGATGCCGATTTCGGTTTTTTCTGACATAGTTGCGTACCCATAGAACGAGGCGGGGGAGGGACGATCGCGGTCCACGCTGCCCCGCACGATTCTGACAACACTAGCAAATCATATAATACTGCGCCCTGCACGTATCGTCCGATAATTACTCCGATGGTAACATGATCGACTCGAAATCGGTCACAACCCGTTTCAGGTCGGGCCATCAGCAGCCGATGTGACGACATCTTGTCTTACCATCCCAATGGCTCAATTGAAGGCGCGAATTCCTGCGGTGTTCAGGCATCTATCGTTTGTTCTATGTTGTGAACACCAGCTATGAGCGCTATCTCTCGAAACTGGCGGTACCAGTCTCGCACTCGGACGGCGGAGCCGTGCAAGCACTTGATAGAGGAATTCACGCTCTCAGAGGTCGAACACTAGTGATAGCATTCATCCTCGATGCGGGCATTGTGTGCATGATCGTGTGGCGCGAACATGCTATATTTGATGAGCAGCTCGTCTCGATCGAGATTTTCGTGTTGGATATAGCGATTGCTGGTCCGTTCGGGATCGACTCTCGATACTTGCCGTCGCTGAATTCACTAGTGGTGTCCTTCCCACCGACGATCCAACGCGTCTAGGGTGGTCATTCTAGGTCGACCGCCACAATCCGTTTGTAAGCTCGTCATCTGCCGTGACAATATGATACGGACGTTGCGGTCGTGTTCATTGACTGTGATCATTGCCGCCTCTCATAGGTCCGTCCAGTAATATGAAGGCACTTGCGTCCGTACCCGAAGACGCTATGAGTGACTCAGAGAACATCATTCCTGTCGAGATCGAAGCAGCGCGCGAGAGTCCGACCAAATCGACTGTCGATGTCCGCGAGTTCGAGCTGGTCGTCGACGAGTCCGAGGAGATGGGCGGCACGGACGAGGGTCCCAATCCCCTCGAGTATCTGCTCGCTAGCCAAGCCGGCTGTCTCAACGTGACCGCCTCGCAAGTTGCCAACGACATGGGGCTTACCCTTGAGGCGCTGGATATCGCAATCGAAGGTGACTTCGACGTCACCGCGTTCTAGACCGAGCAGCCCGACGAGCGGACCGCCGTTCAGAACATCGAGGTAACCCTGGCGGCAGAGACCCCCGCAGACGAAGAGACACTCCAAGAGTGGGGTGAACGCGTCGAGGCACGGTGTCCCGTCTCCGACAACATCAAACACGACACCGGTGTTGCTCTCTCGGTCGAACGAAGCTAACCGGAACCCGTTCCCCACGGGTGATTGTATGTAAGAGAGATCAACCCAGGGTTTCCCAAGGAGTTACTCGTCGTTTTCGGACCGTGGCTCAAACGCAACCTCCGTTTTCTCGCCGATGCGGTCACCGCCTTCGATCGCCTCGACCCGAAGCACGACGTCGGTCGTACTCCCACAGCCGCCGCTAACGAACTCCTCCCACTCATCGCCGACGGCGGCTGTCCCCGCCTTTGTCGTTCGGAGATAGCCCCGATACGAGTCGGTTTGGAGGTTGGACCCGACGTGGTCACCAGCCGTTGCTGGATATGTTACCGTGATCCGGTCGGCATTTCCGGCTCGTGAGCGTTCCTGACCGTTCGCCATACTGGATGTGGGCGCTGCACTGGGGTATGAGTGGCGATTACAGCTCTCAGAGAAACGGTTACTAATGGACGACTCACGCGAACGATCGTTCTCCACAGATGCACAAACGGCGTCGGAAACGATCATTGGCATCATGCGTGCCGGTGGCGCTTCGCCAGGGTTGTACTCACGAAAATAGCTCTCAGCTGGCACTTGCGCTATTGGTCGTTACCGTTACAACTGTACCCCTGTAAAAGCAGGCGTTGTATTATATTACGGGGAGTCCCGGCTTGTATTCGTCCGTTCTAGCCTTACTCGGTCGAATATTACCCCAGATATGGACGGCACAGATAGCAGCCTTGTTAAAAAAGCCGACCTATCGACTCGAACCGTCCAGGAATAGAGTCATTCGGGGGCAGCTGCTACCAGCGGCAGGATCGAACCAAGAAGCGTGTCATCTATCTCGTCGGTGAGATCAGTCTCGATCGTTTGGATAGTCCCTAGTGTACCGAAATCATTCGCAACGCTCGTCGTTTCATCCATCCCATTGGCGTCAACGTCGGTACAGAGCGGCTCACCGAACACAAGAACATCCGAGCGTCCATAATCTGATTATCAATGGGAACCAAATGATCACGTACTACTAGTCGATTCCTAGAAAATAAAAGATAAGTTTTGCTCATGGACTCACTGTGTTTTATATAATCTTCTTTTCATATAAATAAAATATATCTGTCGTACAGATGTCCGTAGTGAGTAATCCCTGTATATTCAACCTGGAGTTCTAAACACGAAGTATATGACTAGTGGATAGACTGATATGGAATGAGAAGCAGTTAGTTGTAGTGTGACTGGCAGTCGGCATTCACCCGAGGTGTCAGTTCCACCATGTATCATCCATATCAGGAGAGTTGTGTGCAGATCAGCAGGCATACGCTAGATCACCTGAATACAACAGATACCACACGGACCGAAATCATGTACGACAAGCGCACGTTCGGAAAAGGCATGGGCGTATCGTTCGCAATACTGACAGTGATCGTGCTGCTCGTCGTCTCGACAGGGACCGCGTACGCTGTCCCCCTCGCTGGCATCGGTGGGTTCACTTTCCAATTCGACAAGCTCACCGCCGAATCAGCCGTCATCTATTCCAGCGTCGATGATACCAGTACCCAGGACGCCTACCCGATGGTTGTCGTCGAACAGGAGAACGTCGAGATCGAGGGATTAGAACTCATCAAGGAACTCAACGTCGACAGCCTCCCTGGGCTCAGCGGTGATGCCCGCATCCTCATAACTGCTAACGATACGGTAACAGCAGATCAACAGATAGTCAAAATCAGTCAGCTCAATGCCGAGAACGCCACCTTCAATCAGCAGGTCATTGACGAATCCAACGCGAACGATCCGTCCAAGTCGTTCGGCATCTGGACGGGTGATACCGCCGAGAACCAAGACAAGCTCCAGAACGGACGGATCGTCGATCTCAACAGCGATGGTCCCGCCCAGACGTTAGAGGACACCGAAATCAGAGCTCACTACCTCGCGTCGAGTTCAATCAGTCTCCCCGGTCTCAGCCTCGAAGTGCAGTACGACGATGACGGCGACGGCCAGTACAACGAGTAGCGGATACAGTAGAAAACCACTACTAGAATATAATAGCGCTTCAGAGCGCACATACGTCTATTTCTGATCGCATTTGTGACAACTGACGGTAGCTGCTTAGCAGCTGACGCGCCGGTCGCGCATGCTTTGGCGTATCCATCTCTCAGCCCCCTGTGTTAATCTTTTTTATATCTTAATATATTATTAAAAATGGTTAAAAATACTTAAAAATAATATACGGAGAGAGACTAACACTTCCAACGGAGACACCTATGGTAGCAATCGTTAATGGACTCGTCGGGGGATTCGTCACGACAATCGTCATGTCCGGATTCATGATGGCAATGGGTGATGAT
The DNA here is from genome assembly GCA_025041175.1 of Halobacteriales archaeon YIM A00010. Taxonomy (GTDB): domain Archaea; phylum Halobacteriota; class Halobacteria; order Halobacteriales; family Haloarculaceae; genus Halocatena. The sequence goes on along the minus strand of JAKCFJ010000004.1, from coordinate 263,904 downwards.
TCACCGCCGCCGACGGCACTGCTGTGGGCAAAATATGTTGGCGAGAGGAGGCCAGACCAATACATGATGCAGGGGATGATCCTACACTTTCTGTATGGCACCATCGGCGGTGGCGTATTCGCCTGGCTTGTCAACGTCCTTGATCTGAGCGTCGCAATGCTCGGCGGGGGTCTCCTCTGGGGGATCGTCTGGGGCCTCATCCTGTTCATGATCGGTGCCGGGTTCTGGATGATGACGGTACTCGATATCTCCCCAGATCGGCAAATGGCGATCAGCTTTGGCGTCTTCCACCTCGTGTATGGGCTCGTACTCGGGGTCTGGGTGGTCTATGTCACTCTCTGAGCGACGCACTCCGATCAAATCACGGAACAGAACGATCCCCAGCACGGTCAGCACGACGGCCACGACGATACGGAAATCGATCGATCACCGTGACAGAGACGCTCGATTGCCTCGACTAGCCGTGACGGCCCCACAGAAATTTCGCTTTTCAGATTCTTTCGAAAGCGTTAGTCGATCGTACTCCCCGGTGATTCCTGGACGAGATCCCCGAACGCTATCTCCTCTAGGGTCTGTATCGTCGCATCTTCTTCGAGCTTCGCCGTCAGCAGATCGACGACATCGTCCGAATAACCGATTCGGTCTGCTAACGTGAGGAGCTCTTCGTACATCTCTTCTCTATTCGCTCCGCTGCCAGGGCGGTCTCGAGATCGAAAAGATCACTCGATCCGTCGTTCGTCGATACAAGTCGATCCCTTTGAGACTCGACGATGCCGTCAAGCGTATAGTTCTGATTATCTATCCGATGAAGATCAATCGTTTCGAACACCTGCATAAGATGATCGATTTGGCTCTGTAAGAGAACATACTGTTCGATGAACGTCTCACCAAGTTCGTTACTAGTGGTGTCCATCGCCATCTCCTCGGACGGTCGGTAAGGACCGATTCGATGTAATAGAGATTCTGGAGCTGACACACGAACATGTTATCGAGTGTCTCAATGTTCGCTCCCGCCTGATCGAGTGTCGAACGGACAGTAGAATCGACCTGACTCGCCGCGAGTGCTTCTCTCTTGACGCGAGCGCATACCCGAGCGACATCACGAGTGCCCGTGTCGATAGTCGCTGGTTTGTCACGAGCGATTACTCGTTCCACTACCTCGAAAAACACGAGTGTGAGACCGACCCATACTGGTGCCAATGGGATCGCCATCCGAAACCGACGGTCCCACGGACCCATATTCATCCGCCACCGGACGCCGGTGATGCAGAACCATCGTCGGTGGACCCCCACTATCGGCCGTGCTCTTTACCATTCTCAATCGGGTGAGCGAACGGATCGAACAGCTCTACGCTGAACGGTAGTCGACACGCGTGTGTCTCGAACTCGATACTCGCCGAGTGCGGCGGCAAAATCGTACAACATCATTGATCCTCCTCCATCAAAAGCCATGCCAGCGTAACGGTCCGTTTCAGATAGCGTTGCGACGAGCATTCCACCACCGAGTAGCCATGCATCTCACGTCGATCGACGCAACACCTGCACCTGAACAGCGTCTCACCAACACCCAGCGGTCCAGTCATTGCGACGATGAATCCGAATCACTGGTCCAGTCGAGTATCGGCCTCTGGATCCGGTGTCTATACGAGTCACTTGTGATATTCACCCTGAAGTCAGGTGTTCCAGATGCACACGGGGTTCGGCAATGAGTTCCGTGGACGCTTCCGAGTGATTGCTCGACGATACACGCACCCGACTCGAAACAGCACCAACGCTCGTCGACTTCGTTCGAGATGTGAACGTTGACCTATTCCTTCGAGATGCAGACGACGAGCGTTCGAGTTCGTCTTTAGTGTCCGTCGGTCGTGTCATCGTGGACTGTTCGACGAAACCATATGTTTCTTTATGCTTTTGAGATTCAATAATGTTTTTGTGAGAACTCCAAATTGGTAAGGAAATTAGATATCGGTAAAAAGATAATCTAAAAGGAAAATGCGGGGATAACACTAATAATGTTCGGTGTTATACCGATAACTAACGATGATGGAGTACGTGGATGAGACGGCCGCGAAAATCATATTAGCGATCCGGCCGGGAGATTCGATCCGGCGGATCGCACAGAAGATCGATGGCTCCTATTCGTGGGTATATGACTGGATCGAGCGATTGGAGGATGCAGGTTTCATTAAGCGCAATGACGGCATCTACGTGGCGGATTACACTGTGAGAGACCGGTACTATGATATCGTCGCGGCTATCGCTCGATCGGTTCCACCGGCAATCGAGGACGGCTACATCATTCCTCACTTCGCCGGGATGCCGTTCGCGTACACGAAAATCGACAGCGTCTACGTCTGGACTCACGGCGGCTATCAGATCGCTCGGGGACACGACGACTATCCGATCTTCATCCAGGTCGCCGACCAGGACATCGAACGTTGGACGGCGTTCTTCGATGAGTTCGGAATTCCGAGTACGATCGAAGAGCGGCCGGATTCAGCCGAACACGATACGACGGTTTCATACGTGTTGTTCCCGACAACCGAGGGCATCACTCGCGAGTGGGTCGACGGCACTCCGGTTATTCCGTTGGACGAGACGATCGACCACATGATGGAATACCGGGTGAACTACGAGCCCGCGTTGGAGATGATCGCCGACGAGTACGACCGAGATATCGACGCGTCCCATAAGGACCCGCGCTTGAACGCATGAGCCTCGGGGAACGCGAAGCCGAACTGCTGGACACCTTTGAGGCCGTCATCGATGCCGACCTGCCGTACGTGCTCGTCGGCGGCTGGGCGATCGCGGCGTTCAACCAGCGCTTTACGACGGACGTCGACGTCGTCATCCCGACCCAGGCGCTCGACGACTACGTTGCGCATCTCAGTGATCGGGGCTACGAGAAAACCGCCGACGTTGAGCGGAATGAACTCTATGAGGGGCGTACCGTCCGGTTCGAAAAAGACATCGGTAACCCAGTTCGGTTCGACGCGATGGTCGACGCCTTGGGCTGTCGCCAGACGGAGGCTGAATGGTCGTATCGCTATCTGGCACAGTATTCCGTCACCGAGGAGCTACGTACTGGCCGCCCAGTCACAGCTCGGATCCCGGAGCGGGAGCTGCTGTTTGCGATGAAACTCCACAGCGGCCGGAAAGCCGATTCCCGTGATCTCGTGGTGCTCGCTGCCGAGGCAGATTTCGATCGGATCGCGACCCACCTCCACCGTGGGGAGCCAGAGAAGCTTGCGGCTCGTATCGAGGTTGTTCTTGACCGCCTCACGGCTGCGGATTTTGAGGATGCATTCAAAGGCGTCTTCGAACAGCAAACGATTCCCGAGGAGGATATCGATGCCGTCGTCGCATTCCTTCGTGACCAGCAATGTCATCTCGATACTGAGCAATAACGTCAGATCTGCCTCTGACTCCCGACATATCAGGGATTGGCGTGCAAATCCGTATAGAACTCCCGTGCTGAATCGAAGCCAGTGAGATCTTCGATCCGGGCTTCGAGTACTTCGATCGCGTCTCGTAGCTCCTCGGCCTTGACGCTCTCACTAGTTGCTAGCTGCTCTTTCAGCTCCTGCAGCGCTCTAACGCATAGTGGATATGGTAGCTGTCGTCGTCAATATGCTCTTCGTGACGGGATGATCCTGCAACGCATAGCTCTTCGACGCTACCAACAAGTTCTGTCGGGACGGCGTCAGTGAATTCCGCGAGTGTCGTTGGTTCAGTGGTGAGGTCAAACGTCTTCGCTAGTTGGGCTTGCAATTCCTCGGGTATCGGTATCGTATTCAGATTTGACATTGTGCTGTGGTGTTTATGAATCTGAGGTACGTTATCTGCTGTGGACAACCTCTGTGAGGTACCAATCACCCGCCCAGCAATCGACGCGTTCGGCGGGCACGTTCACCCAGGAGAGTCACCCGTTGTGCCCTGATCGTCGCCGATACATAGGACGGTGAATCAGTCGTCGTTGCGGTGCTGTGAGAGGTATTCCCAGATCTCCGCGCAGCCCCCAGCCGTCTCGAGGTTGTCGAGGTGATCGGCCGTCCGTTCCTCTCGGTCGGCCCCAGTTCTGTGGTCGCTTCCTCAGTGTCATCGTCGGTCGATTTGGTCATTATATACGTAATTGGAGCAGTTGGCTGCCACACGCTGGGTCAATCAGTGGTTGGCCTCATGGGGGGTGAGCTCGGTGGAATAGTTCTGAGCGTGGTCCTCGTACTCGATGAACCGCGGGGCGTCCGGGTCGAACGGACGGTTCAGCGACTCGAAGGCCTTCGACTTGTCCCAGGACTGGAGCTTGCCGATGGCGTTCCGCGATTCGAGGTCGTGGTAGTCGAGGTCCGCCTCAGTGAGCTCCCAGGCCTTCAAGCCCTGTTCAGTGCGGATGATGACGCTCGAGTACTCATCAGAGGAGCCGACGGAGCCGACGGTGAGGTCAGCTGCGTAGCCGGTGAAGTCGGCACATTCGTCACAGCCCTTGAGCGCGGCGTCGTGGAAGTTCTCGACATCCTCTTGGAGGATGAGGTCCGTGTTCTCATCGTAGACCCGCATCTCTCCCTCGATGACGTCCATCTTGCCGATGTTCTCGCGGTCGATACCATGCTCTTCCTCGAGCTTCTCGCCCATGAGCTTCTTGTAGTTGAAGTTCTTCGTACACATCAGCGCAATTGTGTACTCCACCGCGCGGACGCCTTCCTCGTGGGCCTGGTAGTCCCAGTCGAAATCCTGGAGGGCGCGGATGCCCTCGATCTCGCAGGGGGTGCCAACGAGGGCGAGGCTGACCTCGTCCCAGCCCTTGGCCTCGGGGAGCTTGTGCTCCCACTGCTTCAGGTCAATATTGCCCAGCGCCATCGTCTGGTTGTAGAAGCTCCCCGCGTTCTCGATACACTCCTTGGGCGTCGTCGCAAGGAACGACTCGGCCTTCCGCGCGTCCTCGTCGGACTCGGTGGCAATGAGGGCGCCGTCGATCTCGTCTGCCTCGAGTAGATGGATGAGGATCGACGTGACAAGCCCGCCATCCTGGGCATTCTCGCGCCAGTTCTCCTCGACCGTTGCGGAGAACTCCGTAATCGGGTCGCCGGCACCGGAGACGTTGTCCTCGCCACCGGTAATCTTCCATTGGCGCTCATAGCGCAGGCCGCCCCGGGGACACATGTCCCAGCACAGCGAGCAGCCCGTACACATCTTCACCAGCTTCGGCAGCCCGTCCTCCCCGATGCCGATGGAGTCGGAGGGACAGGCCGCAACGCAGGTCCCACATTGGATACATCGCCCCTCCTCAATGACGGCCTCGTCGAGTTCCATGAACCAGGTTTTGTCGTCGGGCGTCTCGATGTCGTTCATGTCCGAGCGGATGGAGTATCCTGGCGTGTCGAGGTCGGCGTCGTCGGGGACGTTCGGTCGCTCGGTGGGAGACTCGGTCGGAGCGTCGACATCCTGGCTTGTGCCCGTCGCAGGCTCGGTGAACGCGATCTCGCCGAGACTACCGTCCGCGTCAACGTTGGCGACGGAACCAGGAGTGGCGGTCGTACCCCCGTCCGCAATGGTACTCGACGATCTGATCGAAGACAACACACCGATCGTTGTGTCGGTCCTGTCGGTGTATGAAACCGGGATCGGGCTAGCCGACCACGAACGCGAACGATTCGATCATCGAGCAAGTGACCGTCGTCCCACTGAGGGATGACGACACACGTCGCGCGCTATCGATCCAGCGGACACTGTTCGATCGGGGGCAACGGATCGGAGATATCGATTCGATGATTGCCGGGACTGCAGCCGAACGGAATGAGACGATCCTCACCCGCAATGTCGATGAGTTCGAGCGGGTCGAGGCGATTACTGTCGAAACGTACTAGTGAACCGAGAGGAGTGGCTTTGAGGCCTTCTGCCGCTATATCGATAAGAATTATTAACAAATTGTAATAATTATTCTAATAATCGCTGTAGGACGAAAGCTCATCTCAACTCTACAGAAAAATACGGCCCAGTGTGGTTCACCCAACAACCAATATCATCTTCCACTGAAACGATGACAAACAGGCTCCGACGTGATCATGCGTTCTGGAGCAGCAGCGTCACAGTACCCTAGCCCTCCGCCACGAGATCGAACCCAAACTGCACTAAGTTAGCTAAGCTGACTTAGTATCATCGTAGTCTCCTCGATCCCCACGACTTCAGTTGGGGACGATGGCAATCCGCGATACATCTTCTTGTATGACTGCCGTACACCACATGTATGTCAGACGCGTTATCAACCGAGGACAACGACACCCTCGTGCAGATCAACGTCCGCGTGACCCAGCAGTTCCTCGATCGCATCGACGATACCTGGCAGGGGCGTGGCTTCAACTCCCGATCGGAGTACATTCGGCACGTCCTTCACGATGCCACGGAGTACCCGACCTTCGACCGGGAAACTGCTTGCGCTCGCGCGCGGCGAGCGTGCATACCGCAAGGGAGAAACCATCCCACGCGAGGAGGCCCGGGAGCACTTCGAGGAGCGCGACGACGACGCTGAGGAATGACCGACGACGACACCGAGGACTGGTCGTGGCATCTCTCGCCAACGGCACAGGATGATCTCGATGCCCTTGAACGGAGGATCGCGACCAGATCCTCGACAAGCTTGATGACATCTGTGACTCGCCGTGGCGCACCCCATCCGACTCCGGCGAACCGTTGCACAACAGCCCGTACAAGAAAGTACGAGTCGGCGGTTTCGACTCTCTGTTGCCTTCGACCGCGAGGACACAGTCCTGCTTGTCGTCAGAGTCCGACGACGCAGTGGCACGTAGACTGCTGACGACTGATTGTGAACTACTCCACCCTGCTCGTGCTGACGCGCTCGCTGAGAGTGGAGCTTCCTGTTTCCGCGACGCGCTTTTTCGCGGACAGTCGGCTTGCGTTGACAGTCCGCGCAGGGAGCGCAGTCTCCCCAAGCGTCAATTCGGAGGGAACCATTCCTACTCGGTGGTGACGACATGAGTTGTCTCGACCGCCCTTCTTGTTGGATTTGAAGTCGAGACGATGAGTGGCTGCCATCACAGTCCCGGTCTTCGACTGGCACTATTGTAAATACATAGTACAGAGAGAAAGTAATACGATGACGGGTGCTGTATTCCCCCCCTACTGTGCTGCTTGTCCGCTGCGCGGACTGTGCTGCTCGTTGAGGAAGGGAGATTAGCGCCTGCGATTAGCTAATCGACGATGAACGTCGTTCCATCAGCTAGCCTGAAATGTATGGTAAAGATAGAGATCTATCGAAGCGAGGGGCGACGAGCGACGGGATTTTTGTTCCTATCGACCACTTACAGTAGTATGGCGACAGAATCGGGAGAGAAAGCTGACCCTGCGAGGGGGCCCGGCGCGGAATCGGCTCTCGAGTACGACGTGAGCAGCGACGATCGAACCTGGGGATACAACCGCAAGACCGTCCAGTCACGCGACCTGTTGCCACACCTGGAGGATTTTGCTGGTCGAGCCGATAGAGACAGCCAATGCCGTTCATCTCGACCTGGTACGAGCTGATCACTCAGATCGAGAAGCTATCTGAGGGGACAACGATGATCACGCCGCTGTCGCAGCGGCGCTTCCGGATCGCCAATACCCACGAGCAGCGTGTCATCATCTCCTTGGAGGACGACGACAGGTTCCACCCACTCCAACGCGAGCAGTTCGCACCGCTCTATGACCGGATTCACGACGACCCAGGGACGTTCGAACTCGATCGACTCTCGCCTAACGCCGCTCCATATCCACCGTGTTGAGCGTCCATCCACGCCACGAGATCGATGCCGACGCAGGGACCATCACCCAGACTGAGACCGAGACGGTTCCCTCACTGCTCGATCCCGCTCCGGAGCCAGCGCCCGGTGACAAGGAGCGTTCGGAATCCGAGCTCGCCCTCTATCACGATCTGCTGTTGCTGGTGGATGCCCTCGAACGGGCCGGTCCCGATGCCCTCGATCAGCTAGAAACTGCAGAGCTGATCAACCTGTACACGCTGCTCTCGGACGTCCAACGCGGCGCGAACGATCAACCGGTCGTACTGCTGTGGTTACTACCTCTCTGCAGCAGCCCCGCGGAAACATCTCAACGATCGCGGGGTACCAAATTCAGACATGGGCGGTCTCCTGCGATCGGCGATAGTCGCTCTCGGCGTGCACTGGTTCGCGAGATCCGGGTGCACTGAACGAGCCGTGGCGTATCTTCTTGCAACTGGCTGCCGAAGCAACGGCGTATGGAATACGTAACCACCCAGGGTGTGGACGTCCCAGCACTGGGCTTTGGGACGTACCCGATGAGAGGCGAGACGTGTCAAACCGCAGTCCACCAGGCGTTGGAAACCGGGTACCGGCACGTCGACACGGCCCAGATGTACAATAACGAGCGGGAAGTGGGCCAGGCAATCGCGGCTGCCGACGTGCCGCGCGACGATTTCTTCCTCGTGACGAAGATCCTCCGCCAGAACCTCGCGCACGATGACGTCCTCGAGTCCGTCGAGGAAAGCCACGAGCGGTTGGCCACCGACATCGATCTGCTGTTGATTCACTCCCCGAGTCGTACCATCCCGATCGAGGAGTCGATTGCGGCGATGAACGACCTCCAGGAGCGGGGAACAGTCCGGCACATCGGGGTCAGCAACTTTTCTGTCGGCCAACTGCAGGACGCAATCGCGGCCTCCGACACCCCGATTCTCACCAATCAGGTGGAGTATCACCCGTTCAAGGAGCAGGCCGACCTGCTCGAGTTTTGCATCGAAAACGAGGTTATGCTGACCGCCTACAGTCCCCTGGCGGAAGGCCGGGTCATCGGCAACGACCGCCTCAAGGAGATCGGCGCTCGATATGGGAAGACTGATGCCCAGGTCGCGTTGCGGTGGCTCCTCCAGCAAGAACAGGTCTCGGCAATCCCAAAGGCATCGAGCCCCGCACATATCCAGGCGAACTTCAACGTTTTCGACTTCGAACTCACAGACGAGGAGATGACGCAGATCTTCGATCTCCAGGGCGGGCTTCTCACCAGGCTCCAAACCGCACTTGATCTCTGACTCAGCAACGGTGTTGCGCTGGATCACCAGCAGGGCGACGCAGTGATTCGGGCCCCCACCTGCTTGATCCTATTCCCAAATCCGTCCACTGTGCCTTCGAGGCAGCAGCCCCGCCGAAACCAAGCACCGACTGCGGAGTCCAGCAGGCCGGCCGATGCGAGCTGAGTTGGGAACGGGTGTAACGACGGATGCTCCACTCATGCATTGAGAGTAGCAGTCTCAGGTTCTGACCCACTCACGATCGATCTGATCTCCTAAGACGGCCGCGTTCGTTAGCAAACTCGATCAGGAGTACTGAGGGCACCCCGATGAGACTGTCAAGGGCGATGGGCCTCACCGCGAGCAGCTTGAACAGCTGCTCACCGGGTGACGGGGATGATGGTCCACTACACGCGAATGAACTCGTCCAACGTCCGCTGCTGGTCCAGTTCCACGTCTGGATCGGCGTCTTCGTCCCGTTCTGGCTCCTCGGACATCTCCGACGATTCCGAGTCTACCGGCGAAGAGTCAAACTTAGTCGAGTCGATCAAGTGCGTCGGCAATGCTGCTGACGGGCAAGCGAAAGCCCTCTTCGGTCACCCAGTGGTGGTGGATCGCATCGGCCTCGTCGACGGTGATGTGTTCCTCGCGAACGAGCCGGATCAGCAGGCCGATCGAGCCGGTCACCGGGACGCCGAGGTCGTCGGCTCGATCGCGAGCGGGCCCATCGTCAGTGACGATCGTGCCCTCGCGCTGGAACGCCACGTAGAGAGCGTGGATTTCGCCGTGATCGAGCCCCTCAAGCATCGGCCCGGGTGCCCCGTCGACAGTGGGTACCTCGACGGCCTCGATGGCCGGGGCGAGAACGTCATGGCCGCGGTCGACGCCGGTTCGTAGTCCTCGACGACCGCCTCGACGGTGACAAACCGGATGGACAGCACATCGAGAAGGTGGAGGTCCTCCGAGCTCGCAAAACAGGGCAGGACAGTCGTATCAAGGACGACCGGTGGTAGATAGTCCTTAATCCTCGTCATTGTCATCCGACTCTGCGCCAAGCTCCATCGCGACATCGACCTCCTGCTGGAGTTCGTCCATGTCACGCGGTCCGAGCCGGAGATCGAGGTCGGCCTCGGTAAGGATGTTGCGCATGTCCCAGCAAGAGACCCCCGCGATCTCGGCGGCTTTGCCGTCGTTGATCTCTCCGAGGGCGTACAGGCCGACGGCGTACACCATATCGTCGTCGGTGTCGGTATTGGCGCTCCTGCTTGGCTGCGAATCGTTCGACCAGCCCACAGAGAATGACTTAGATCGCGCGCTCGATATCTGCACAGAGCACGGCGAGACGCTGTCGGACGAGCCAACTCACAGATGGCCCGATGACGAGCGTGAGACGGACACGAACGGCGGAGGTAGCGAGGACGGAAGTCGAGACGACAGCGAGGAAGTCGGTGGCGGTCGTTCTTCGAAGCGTCTTACCGCTATAACACGCTTGTGAGTATCGGCGTGATGGTCGACACCTTCGAGACCGCTGTCATGTGGGACAGGCTCGAATCGCTTCACACTGCTATCATTGAAGAGGTGTCGAAAGCCATGCAGCGCGTCTGCGGTGTCCTGCCGGTTCACCTACATGTATCCCGATGGCTCGCACCTTACTACACGCTGCTCGCGCCGATCGACCCCGGTCGAAAACTCGAACAGTGGCGTGAGATAAAACGCGTCTACGACCCGGACGGAATCATGAACCCTGGCGTATTGTTCGAACCTGAGTCGTAGCCCTAGTCCCTACCACTGAAGTCAGACAGGTGAATCCCTCATTCACGATCAAATTCGAAATCTAGCGTGCCAGCCTACATTTCATGGGTGGCTATCTCCCTTCAATGGAAGTATTATGTCATTTACGGTAGTGGGGGTGTCATTTGAGCAACGGCATCTCGCTCAGTACAATCAGTCTACCGACCGTCGAACGAATCGACTTGCTTTCTCATGGACCCCTGGACGCCGACTTCTGCGACGTTTCGGCCGTACCCTGCAGTCCTACGAACACTGTCAAGGAGGAGTCCGACGACGTACGCACCGTCCGCATCCTCGCGATCGTACAGTTCGCGGTCCAGTTCTGCAACGGCATCACTGAGTGCCGTCGCGTCCGAGAGGACCGAAAAAGCAGTGGTACGGTCAACGTCGGTGAGGACGGCGTCGGCCGCTCGGTCAACGATTCGACGGGAGTTATCTGCTAACCGTGCGAACTCCTCAGTATCGATTCCTTCCAAGTCGTCACCTCGTTCGGCTACGAGTCGTGCCATCCTCGTCGCATGATCACCAACCCGTTCGAACTGTCTCGCCGTATGATAGTACTCGTATAACTCGGATCTGTTCGTCTCTAGTTTCTCGACAGTCTGGAGATCATCGAGCGCTCGTTGGAACTGTCGGGTGACGAGATAGAACAATTTGTCTGCCTCGGAATCCCTCTGAATCACCTGTGTAGCGAGACTGCGGTCGGGATCCACGACGGCTTGGACTGCATCACGATACATCGCGAGAACGATAAGTTTCATCCGGGTGACACTCTTGTGGACGGAGATACTCGTCGGATCGATGAGATTCTTAAAAACGAGTTTCGTGTCCGACGCCTCCAGAATCTCTAACCCACTCAACCCCGACGTGAGGCTCGTCGCAGTCTCGAAGCGGTCTTGGGTGTAGCCGTTCCGATCGACGAGGACGAGCTCGTCAACACCGATAAGGTACATCGACTTCACCGTCTCGACGAACATCTCGGTGTCGTAGCCTGAAACGTCGAGTCGTTTCCAACACTCCTCATCAGTCTGTTGTGTCCTCGCTTCGACGAGCAATGTCCCATCATCTTCGGGATGGAGATACAGTACCGACCCACTGGAAATGTTCTGCTCTGTCGCCCAAGACTTCGGAAGTGAGACCGTGAATGTGGTGCCTCCCGACAGCTGGACTTTCCGTGTCTCCATACCCGCTCGAACGATAAGGGGTCGAACGCTTAGTCGTTAGTATGAGTACTTAATCTGCGAACATATCTATATAGAGGGCTACCGAGCATCGAACAAACGGCGAGCAACGAGCGTACAGACTAGTCCGTACTGTACGGTGAGAAGTCATATACTACTCCCGTTGGAGCGTCGATTACCGATGCGATGGAGTCAACCTAGTTCTACACCCCGTCAGGGCCGAGAAGTGACGCTCGCACGAGTCATCGAAACTATCGACCGGACGGCGCCCGAGACGAAGGCCGAACTAGCGGAGGAACTTGGTCTCTCTCAACACTACCTCTCGGAACTTCTTCAGGAATTGAAGGCCGAAGGAATTGTCCATAAAGGGTACGTTATCGACGACGTCACGGTATACGAGCGTGCGCCAGCGATCTCGGAGCTGACATGCGAGGGCCGCAGTGAAGAGACGCTCGATCGACTGCTCGGGCATCTCGAAGAGTTAGAGTCCGTGACGACCGACCAGTACGAAGCTGCGAAGACGCGCTTCGTCGGAGAGACGCCCGAACAGACGGCGGAGAAACTCGAACCGCTCGCGAACGAACGGTGTCTCGTCGTCCTACAGGTGTTGAAGTCGATGACGCTCACGACCGATTGGCCAGGGAACCGGATCGCGTCCGACCTCGGAACGATCGCAGTGAACTTCGAGATCATCGGTGACAGAGCATGTTATATCTCTGATATCACATCGAAGATTGAGTCGGACTCGGCCGGTATCGTCCACAACCATATCCGGGACATCTTCGATGGGGGACTCACCATCAACGAACACGTCGTCGAAATCGTGTTCGACGCCGAGGTCGGTCGAATGGACGACCTCTACGCCGAAGAGGACGAAGTCCACAGGAAACTCGACGAGTTATTCGAACTTGTCACTGCGTACGAACCCGAAATGTACGGCCACCTCGCGACGTTGACGCGCGCACTCGAACGGAGCATCTACTACTGGGTCAACGCGGCGGAACTCGCAGCGAGAATCCACACCGGTATGGAACCGGACCACATCCCGGAGTAACTCGATCCACAGGGAGCGGCAAGTCGACTGCGTTGCCTGCCGAACGCTTGCGCACTCGTCGTCTGTAGGGGTGACTGTGAGGACGGTTCGATCCTCGGCAGAGTCATCGTCGACCGGCGGCAGACTCAACAATCTTTCGAGGAGCGGACAAGAACGCTTCGAGGACGCCCGTCTTCTCCACTTCGTCTTCGTCGCGAAGGTACGAGCGAACGCGTTGGCTGAGGAGTTCTACGGACCCGGCGAGTAGGACGATGAGTATGATGCAGGCCATCATCTCGGTGTAGTTGAACGTCTTGCGCTGAATGTCGAGTTCGAGTCCGAGGCCACCAGCACCGATGAGTCCGAGGCTGATAGCGACTCGGACGTTGTGTTCGAGGTCGAACGCTATCCACGCAATGAACTGGCGGAACACTTGGCTCAGCATCCCAAAGGAGATGATCTGTGTCTTGGCCGCGCCCGTACTCTCGATGCCTTCGATGGGACCGTCGCCGATCTCTTCGAGTTCGTCGGTGAACAGGCGGCCGAGGTACCCGGTCGTGTCGACCATGATAGCCAGCATGCCAGTGAACGGAGAGACGCCGCCGAGCGGGATGAAGATGAGCGCCCAGACCAGTGCGGGGATGGCACGGATCATGCTCATCGTGAGGCGAAAGACGAAGTTGAACGGGTACGGGACGACCCGTTCGCTCGCCAGGATGCCGAACAGGAGCGCGCCGGGCAGCCCGAGTACGGTCCCTGCGAACGCAATCGCCATCGTCACCTGAGACTTACCGAACAGATCGGCCTCGATCATGAACTGCCAGTACTGCATCACGTCGATGAACGGGAGACCGAAGTACGTCGTCGGCGGGAAGTACTGAGGGAGCGCTTCGAGGAAGAACGGGAACTGCGTTATCAGTTCCCGGAATGAGAACCCGACAGTCTGGAGACTCTGGTCGAACAGAACGGCACCGACGACGATGACCAGCCCTGTCCAGAGTCGTCGGAGTATCTTCCGGCGCTTGAGTTCGGTCAGTTTCTCGTCCACGGCCGAATCTCCGACGGTACTGAGACCGAGGTAGGTCCGGAGACGGTCCATCTGCGACGGTGATTCGGAACTCACCGTCCGACCCTCGCTTCGGGTCTCTCACTCGCCGGATCGGCCGCGTGTTGCTCGGTGAGTCCGACCGTCTCGACGTCGCCGTAGAGGTCGTCGATGAGGTCGGGCGTCAGCTCGTCCTGTTCGACGTCGAAAAGGAGCCAACCGTCGCGCAGTCCAATGAATCGCTCGCCGAAGTGAGCGGCGATGTTGACCTGATGCAGACTGACGAGCGCCGTAACCTGATGGGCCCTCGCGGCTTTCTTCAGATATCCCATAACACTCTCGGCGCTTGATGGATCGAGGCTGGCGACTGGTTCGTCTGCGAGCACCAGAGACGGGTCCTGAACGAGCGCACGAGCGATACCGACGCGCTGCTGTTGCCCACCGCTCATCTGAGAGACGCGCTGATGCGCTTCGTCGAGCAGACCAACGGTCTGGAGCGCTTCGAGGGCCTTGCGTTTGTCGGCTCTGTCGTTCCACTGGAAGAGACTGTCCACGAACGACGTGCGTTCGAGAGAACCAGTGAGCGAGTTGAGGTACGCCGAAACGCCTTCAACGAGGTTATGCTGTTGAAATATCATTCCGATGGACGGCTGTGAGCCCGAGACCGGTTTGCCGTCGAGGTAGACGTCACCGTCCGTCGGGTCGGTGAGACCGTTGATACATCGAAGCAGCGTCGACTTCCCGGCTCCGGATTCTCCAAGGAGCACAACGAATTCATCCTCTATCTCGAACGAGACGTCGCTGACGGCCGTCACGTCGCCGTACTCTTTCGTGAGGTTCTCGATGGTGAGTGTACTCATTGTGATAAGACTAGTTGTTCGGTCGTTATCCGAGCTCGATTCCGAGGTCGTTGAGGCGTTTGATGACGGGTTGGTAGGCCTCGATGGATGTCTCTCGGAGCGTCGTAAACGGCATCGTCCCGTCGTAGTCTTCGGGCTGGTACTCTCTCAGTTGCTCTTCGCTGGCGTCGAGGAGCGCTTGTCCGATCTTGCCCTTCATATCGGACTTCCAGGTATTACGAGCGTAGACGGGTTGTTTCGGAATAGGGAACGACCACCAGAAGGGTTTGAAGATGGGCTTTTCGGTCGCGGCATCGCTGGTGTAGGCGTCTTTCTTTGCGACTCTGTTGGGTATGGTGCTTCGTTCGATGTGCATCATCCCGTTTCCAGTCCACGTACAGGCAGCGTCGGCTTCCTCGTTCGCCAGCATCTCTACGGCGTGTTTGTGGTTCGACCACGTGCCTTCGAAGTCCTTGGGCTGACCCTGTGGCGCGTCGCCGACGTCGAGACCAGCCTGCTTGAGGGTGTAGACCGCGAAGATGGACCCGCTGGTCGAGAGCTTGTCGGCGAAAGCGACGTGCTTGCCCTGCAGGTCGCGTGGGTTTTCGATCTCCGATCCCTCGTCGCTCAGCATCATCGAGAAGTAGAACGCGCTCCCGCCCGTGACGGCCGTCCCGTACACGTCCATGAGCTCCGGGTTGGAGATGAGGGTGATGTCGTCCATCCCGATCTCTGCCTGCTCACTCTCCAGTGCTGGACGAATCGCCGAGTAGTCTTGTGGGACCTGGAACTCGACTTCGAGACCGTCTATCTCGCCTTCGAGGTAGTTCTGCACCGGCATGTAGGTCTCTCGCACGTCCGACGGATTGTCGGGTGTCAGGAGAATGGTCACCGACTCGTTCGACTGCGCCGATCCGGGCGCGCCCGTACAGCCCGATAGACCGGTAATGCTCGCCACGGCCGCACCAGCTTCGAGGAGGTACTTCCGTCGGCCGAGCGTAGTCGTCCGTGTCGATCCCGTGCTCTGATTCGGTCCACTCGGACTTCGCCCCGGATTTGACATACACGAGGGCGAAAGCGAGTTCACCCATTAACGGTTATCTGGGTATACTACGTTCGGTCTCCGACCGAGGTGTGTTCTCTGCCCCTCAGTCACCGAAACATATTGGATACGTACGTACTGAATACAGACTGCGCTGTATCGTACATCACAGAACAACGTCCATACTCGTCCGTACGCCCGCTCGGAGACCGGCTGTTCGACCACCTGCCGACCTGAGGGAAAGAGAGTACCCAGCGAACCCTTATGCAGTCTCTTCGGTGTTCCTGAACCGAGTGCATGGCCGAACTACACGATAGGTCAGACAGGTTCGAGTTGATAGCGGCGTGTGGCAGCGACACACTGGTCCGACTCGCAGACGACCTGCTAGACGGGGAGACCCCGGTCCGCATCCTCCAAGAACCGAAGTCCCAACTCTTGATGCAACAGGTCCGAGAGCCGGTCGAACGACGCCCGTTCAACCTCGGTGAGGTGCTCGTGACCACAGCCGAAGTCGAGTACGCAGAGGCGCGTGGATTCGCGATGGTTCCCGGAAAGGCGGAGCCGAAGGCTGTTTCCGGTGCAATCGTCGATGCGGCAGTAGCCGCGAACCACGACGAGACGTCCCGAATCTGCGAGACGTTGGCGGATGCAGCGGCCGACCGCGAGGAACGACGCCGTCGGCAGTGGAACGAGAGCCGCGCGACGACTGTCGCGTTCGAGACGATGGAGGACGACGAATGAAGGCGCTCGAAATGGATCCAGTACACGACACCCATGAGACGTTCCGGTCGCTCGTGGACGCCGCGAGTCAACCGGGTACCGTCCAGACGATACCTCACGAACCCGCTGCACACGCGGTGATCGCTACGCTCGTCGACCACGAGGTAACGTTCTGTGGCGACGACGAAACCGTACTGACCGCGCTCGAACACGAGAGCCGACTCGACGAGGCACCTTTCGAAACGGCCGACGTGGTCCTCGTCGACGGCCCCACCGACGGACGCGTCACCGACGCCAAACGTGGGACGCTGAAAGAACCCAGTGAGGGTGCGACCATCGTCTACGCAGTCACGCGCGTGACCGACGCGCCTTCCGAGAACGACTGCCTCGAACTCGCCGTCTCCGGACCAGGCGTCCAAGGGACGCGGACGTTCGGCGTCGACATCTCATCCGACGAGGTGGCGGCTATTAAGGAGGCGCAGTCGACGTATCCGCGAGGCGTCGACGTTTACTTCACCGCCGCCGATCGTGTCGTTTCACTGCCTCGGGCGGTCGACGTCGCCCTCGCCGAGGAGGTGGCGTAGATGGGGTACGTCGCCGTGAAGGCTGGTAAGGACGTTATCCGGAAGTCCGAGCAACTCTTTGAGAAAGGCCGCATCGAAGGTGAAGAACCGAACGTCACTGTCGAACAGGTCGAGTCCCAGTTCGGGCGGTTGGTCGGTCAAGTGATGAGTGAAGGTGGGCTTTATGCACCGAAACTTGCTGCGCGTGCGATAAAGCAGGCACAGGGAGACGCGGCCGAGGCGTCGTTCCTCCTGCGTGCGTACCGGTCGACGCTCGAACGCTTCGACGAGACGGTTCCAGCGGATCCCGACCGTATGTTCGCTACTCGTCGCGTTTCACCGGCGTACAAGGACGTCCCGGGTGGACAAATACTCGGAGCGACGAAAGACTACACGCAACGACTCCTCGACTTCGACTTCGACGACACCGACCCGACCGAGGAGTGGGAGCTCGCAGACGAGAAGCCCGAATCACTTCGGAACGTGATGGAACTACTCAGAGAGGAGGGATTGGTCGCCGACCCCGATGCCGAGACGGACGAGGCGTTCGATACGACGCGCGACCCGGTGATGTTCCCCGCCTCCCGCGATGCGGTTCTTCAAGAACTCGCTCGCGGCGAGACAGGCGCGATGACCGCACTCGCTTACAGCGCACTCCGTGGCTACGGACAGGTCCACCCGACCCTCGGTGAAGTTCGAGTGGGTGAACTCCCCGTCGAAATCGAGCACCCCTACACTGGCGACGCCGTCGAGGTGACGAGTGTCGAGGTAACCGAATCAGAGAGCGTCGTCCCCGTGTTCGCGAAACGGGATGATCCGCAGTTCGCCTTTGGCTACGGGCTCGTCTTCGGTCGAAACGAGCGCAAGGCCATCTCGATGACCATCCTCGACGCCTCCATCCAACTCGACGGCGACGAACCGGCCGAAGACGCCGAGTTTGTCCTCGATACGGTGGACGGAATCGATTCGTTCGGTTTCATCGAACATCTGAAACTCCCGCACTACGTCACCTTCCAGAGCATCCTCGACCGCGTCCGCACGATTCGAGAACGCCGTGGACTGACCAACGTCGAACGCCCGGAAGGAGACGCCTCGACCGACCGATCAACGCCAGAGCCAGACGCGACGGTGACCGACAATGACTGACGACCCTGACCACGAAGAGATGGCAGCGACGACCGACGGTGGCCTCGCCACTGTCGCGGACGAACCGCGAGCAGTCTCGGACCTCCTCTCCGAGACCGAGGCCGGAATCGCGGGCTACAACTACGCTTACCTCGACGAACACACGAAACGCGAAGTTCGACGCGGCGTACTGAACGCCATCGCATTGCCTGGTCATCAAGTTCCGTTCGCCTCTCGGGAGATGCCACTCGCACGCGGCTGGGGGACCGGCGGCATCCAGACGACGTTGTCGCTTCTCGGTCCCGAGGATACGTTCAAAGTCATCGACCAGGGAAGCGATGAGAGCATCAATGCTGCCAACATCCGCCGCCTCGCAGAGACGACGGCCGACGTAGAGACGACCACGGACACGACAGACGCCTCCGTGATTCAGACGCGACACCGCATCCCCGAAGAGGTATTAACGGACGACCAGATTCTCGTCCTGCAGGTGCCGACGACCGATCCGCTCAGACGCGTCGACGGCAGTGACGACGCCAACCGCCGACGCCATGCCCACAAGAATTACTCCAAGATGTGGGTCGCACTCTATGAGAACGTCGTCGAGTGGGGCGAGATTCAGATTTCGGCTCGCTACCCAGTGATGGTCCACGACAGGTACCTGATGGACCCCTCACCCATCCCTCGATGGGACACGAGCAAACTGAACGACGCCGACTCACTGTTCCTGTTCGCCGCCGGACGAGAGGCACGCATCTACGCCGTCCCGCCGCACACCGACGTCGAACCGCTCGCGTTCGAGGACCGTCAGTTCCAGGTCGAACGGTTCGACGGCAAACGGTGTCATCGATGTGCATCTACGGATACGTATCTGACCGAAGTGACCGACGAGGATGGTGTCACGCGCTATGCATGTAATGACGCTTCGTTCTGTGAGAAGCGCATTGAGGATCCGACCCTGTCGAAATCCCACCATCTCGACGACGAGACGGTGGCGTGGGGACCAGGGACGCCGGACCCGCTGGTCGACGACGCGCGCCGCGAAACTGTTCTGGATAATGGCAACTCCAGCGTGACCGAGGGAGGTGATGAGGCGTGAGTCTCCTTGACGCCGAGAACGTCACTCGGTTCTATGGTGACGTCGAACCGTGCGGTCGCTGCGTCGAACGCACTGGCGCGGAACACGGACGGAACCGCTGTCCTGAGTGCGGGATGGTGGTCGGGTGTGCGGACGTTACCCTCTCGGTCGAATCCGGCGAGGTCCTCGGTATCGTCGGCGAGTCCGGTTCGGGTAAGTCCAGCTTGGCCGAGATGCTCGCACTCGACTTGGCCGCGACGGACGGGACCGTGGCGTTCGACGCCTACGACGGCAACTTCCTTGACGCAAACTACGAGGAACGAGTCGACTTGCAGAACGAACACGTCGGGATGGTCCACCAGCACGTCGGAGACGGTCTGAACCTCGAATTCACCGGGGGTGGTAACGTCGCTGAGGCACTCCTCGCTGCGGGTTGGCGGCATTTTGAGGACGTCCGAACGCGCGTCCGTGACCTGTTCGAAGAGACTGAAGTACCGGCCGACAGAATGGATGATCCAACGAGCACCTACAGCGGTGGGATGCAGCGCCGCGTTCAGATCGCGAAGGCCATCGCAAACGATCCGGAACTCGTCATCTTAGATGAACCAACGACGGGACTCGACGTGAGCGTGCAGGCTCGCGTCCTCGACATGTTCCGTCGCATCCAGCGCGAGCAAGACGTGGCGACCATCGTCGTCTCGCACGACCTCGGGGTTATCAGGCTGCTGGCTGATCGAACTGTCGTCATGCGCCATGGCCGCGTCGTCGAGACGGGCCTCACCGACCGCGTGATGGAGGACCCACGCCACGAGTACACCCAGACTCTCATCAATTCAGTCATATGACATTCATTCAGATAGCGGACCTCAGAAAAGAGTTCGAGATGCACGTCGTCGGTGGCAAGCGCGTCGTCGGTCTCGATGACGTCTCCTTCGACGTACACGACGGTGAGTTTCTCGCCATCGTCGGCGAGTCCGGCAGCGGCAAGTCGTCGCTGTTAAAGTGTCTTTACCGGACCTACGATCCCTCTGCAGGGACGATCCGATTCGAGAGCGAAGCGGGGATCGTCGACCTCGCGTCTTGCTCGGAGCGAGAGATGCTGTCGCTCCGTGGCGACGAGATTGGGTACGCCTCGCAGTTCCTCGACGAGATTCCTCGCGTCCCGGCCATAGACGTCGTCACTCGTCCGTTGATCGAGGACGGCATCGAATCGCAGGTCGCTCGCGACGTCGCGCGAGATCTCTTGACCGAGCTGAGTCTTCCAGAGGAGCTACACGACGCGTATCCCGCGACGTTCAGCGGCGGCGAGCGCCAGCGGGTGAACCTCGCACGCGCCATCGCACCGCGGCCGCGTCTCCTCCTCTTGGACGAACCGACGAGTGCGCTCGACCCCGATACGAAGGCTGCGGCCATCGACCTCTTGGACCGGTACCTCACCGACGAAACGACGGTCGTTGGTGTCTTCCACAACCGAGACGTCGTCTCGCAGGTCGCAGATCGTGTCGTCATCCTCGACGATGCCCGACTTCGACGCATCGTCGACGTTGAGACATACGTGGCTGAGACGGCCGACGAGGCCCAGGGAGCCGGCGCATGAGCAGCGTCGAACGCGGACGAGGCCAGGACGGAGCGTACGAGACCGTCGTCAAAGACGCGCGAGTCGTGACGCCCACTCAGGTCATTCGTGGGAGCGTCGCGGCCCGCGACGGTGAGATCGTCGCCATCGAAGAAGGCAAACTCGGCGTCGACGCCGATGTGGAAACGACGATCGACGCCGCTGGACGGATACTCATGCCGGGAATCGTCGATCTGCACGGCGACGATATCGAGAACCACCTCCACCCACGAAGCAACGCGGACATCGAGCCACCGATCGCGCTTGCGACGGCGGACCGCTCGAACATCTGTGCGGGTATCACGACGAAGTTCCACGCCATCGCGTTCGAGGAGGCACACGAGGAGAACCGATCTCCCGAACTCGCCTCAGCTCTCGTCGACTCCATACGGTCGAATGACTCGCTCATCGCGGACCACCGCATCCACGCACGATGTGAGATAACCGATGAATCCTGTGTCGATGCGGTTGAGGAGGTCCTTGACCGGGAGGCGGCGACGTGCGTCTCCGTGATGAGTCATATCCCCGGGAAGGGTCAGTTCCAAGACGTCGAACAGTTCCGAGAGTACTACGAGAACGATTCGAACCACCCCACAGAAGAAGTGGAACGACTCATCGAAGAGCGGACGACGCTCACGGAAGAAATACTCTCCGAACGAATCGACCGAATCGCCGCCGCCGCGGCCCGAACAGGGGTAGTCGTCGCGTCCCACGACGACGAGACGCCGGTCGAAGTCGAACGACTCGAAGAACGAGGGATCCGACTCAGCGAGTATCCAATAACGATCGAAGCCGCAGAGCGAGCCCGTGACCTCGGTATGTGGACAGCCATGGGCGCTCCGAACCTTGTCCGCGGCGGCAGTCAATGGGGGAACCTGGCGACCGAAGACGCCATCGAAGCAGACGCTGCAGACGTCCTCCTCGCCGACTACCACCCTCCGTCACTCCTCGCCGCACCGTTCGTCGACACCGGAGAATCACTCCCAACTCGTGTTGCTCGCGTGACCGCGAATCCAGCCGACGCCGTCGGACTGAGTGCCCGCGGCCGAATCGAAGCGGGGGCACGCGCCGACATGATTCTGGTCGACCCCGAACCGACGCCCGTCGTTGAGCACGCAATCGTCGCGGGAACGCCCGTGTTCCGCGCAGAGGCCCACGATGACTGACGGACCCGATACCGAGGATCGGACCCGTCTCGGTGCGGCGATGGATCTTCGATTCGAAGAGACGGTCGCAGAGTTCGTCGAGTACCTTACGGAACGAGGGTTGAACCACGTCGAACTCAAACGGGAGTATCTTCACGCTCACCCGGCTGCCCCTTCCCCGCGTGAACTCGCCACACTTCGGCGCGAACACAGCGTCTCGTTCACACTCCACGCACCATTCCGCGACTGGAACATCGGAAGTTTCAACGACGCCTCACGGAGAGCAGCAGTCGAACAGGTGAAGCAGACGCTGGATGATGCTGCTGCGGCAAACGCCGGTGCCGTTGTCGTCCATGGCGGTTCGGTACCGCGTCGATATCCGGAGCGCGTCCACGAGAAGGCAAGAGCAAACGCCGTCCAGTCGGTCCGGGAATGTGCAGAACACGCCGCGAGGGTTGGCGTTCCGCTCTGTCTGGAGAATCAACCCCATTCGGAGACGAAGCGAAGATACACCACGTCTCCAATAAACCTCGCGACGATGCTCGAAACTATCGATGCAGATCCGGAGTGGCTTCGTCTCACGCTCGATGTTGGCCACGCGAAGGTGAACGGCCACGATTGGCGGGCGTTCGTCGACCGATTCGACAACCGGATCGACGTCATTCACCTTCACGACAACGATGGCGAGTCCGACGACCACGAACCACTTCCGGACTATGACCGCGTACTCGACGAAACCGACGCCTCGTACTACGTATTCGAGATGAAACGAATTCCCGATATCGAGGAATGTCTCGTCCCTGTATAGCGATTCCTCAGCGGCTGGTTTCCACATCCACACCGGAATCGGTGCGCGGACGTGGAGGAGATGCCGAATCGTTGCACTCAAGCAGGCTATATTCGACCAACTGAAGTCGGCTACACCGATTTGTCATGCACAGCTACCCGCGAAACTTAGACTACTGATATAGTTTCAAGATCGATCGTGCATTAGAAATCCACCTAGCCGACTTCTGTGTCTTACCAAATTATGGTCCCCCATGCCGATTCGAATGTTTATAAGAGCAACAGATAGCATCCAGACGGGGCGCTCGTCATCCAAGGAAATCCTATCACACCTCCCCACTGATGATACCGAATTAACTGTCTTCTAAGAGCGGATCCCCCCGACCATGGGATCGATGTCTCCCTTGCCAACGATGACCAGTCACGGATGTGTCCCATCAGCTCGGTATTGAGCCGGTGGAGTCGAGATCTTCGTCGACAAGCAGACCAGGACGAACACCGATCGGAGGGGCTACCACGATCTAATGGCCCGAATCAAGGCGGATCTCATGCTATTTGATTATAGCAATATACAACCGGCTCATAACTCTTTTGAACTATCGCTCATTTCACTAACTATGGCATTCACGGACGAGATTCAGGAGGAAACAGATGAGATCTGGGGGTCGATTCTAGATCACCCGATGGGTTGCGAACTCGGGAACGGAACGCTCGATGAGATGGTGGATGTTTACAGGACTGCTCGAATCGAGCGTCAACGTCGAGATGGACCTCCATCGGTCCCACGCCTCGTTCGGCATCAGCGAAGCCAAGCTGGAAGCATACATCCATCGTCGAGAACACGGGACGCAGTCCCCCAGCGGCAGCCTCACCGACTGGTGCCTTCTCACCAGCACCATCGATTCCGATGGGCTGGTACCAAATTCTGCCGAAAATCAGAACGGTGAAAACATGACCGCTGAGACGTTCGAAGCGTATGCGGCTACCCGGTCGGACGCGCGCTTCACCGACTGGCTGCGCGAGCGATCCGAACCGAACTGGGCCAGCGCTACCGAGCACCGGTTCGTACGTGACCTCGTCAATGGCACCCTTGAGGACGCTGTCTTCCGGCGCTACCTCGTGCAGGATTACGCGTTCGTCGGAACGCTCACAAGTGCCTTCGGCTACGCGATCGGTCAGGCACCGACGATAGAAGCGAAAGGGTTGTTAACGGACTTTCTCGGGACGCTAACCGACGAGGAGAACGACTACTTCGAGCGCTCGTTCGATGAGCTTGGCGTCCCCGACGAAGACCGAACGGACCCATCGAGAGCCGATGTCCCCCAGGCGTTCGAGGACCTGCTGATTCGAGCCGCACTCGAAGGGGACTACGAGGAGACGCTCGCGGTGCTGGTTCCTGCGGAGTGGGTGTATCTGACGTGGGCGACGGCGGCATCGGACCCCCCTGAGAGATTTTACCTGCGCGAGTGGATCGAGCTTCACGACACCCCCGAATTCGAGGCGTTCGTCGAGTGGCTACGACGCGAGCTCGACGAGTACGGGCCGAGCCTTAACGAGCGTCGACAGCGCAGCGTCGAGCGCCTCTTCTGCCGGACCGTGGCGCTCGAGGTCGCGTTCTTCGATGCGGCCTACGAGTGAGCCTCGACGAGGGCCAAGCGATGACCACGCGTGGCTCTTCACTCGTGTATTGCTCGGCGGCCGCGAATTCTGCGCCTCGATTGCGGTCGCACCGAACACGCACGTGCTGGGATTCTTCTCTCATGTAGACCTCCGACAGACGCGTGCTGACCACTGTTCTTCCACGAACTGAACCTAATCGGCGTCGTAATTATTTGGTGGTATTACGATGTGATAAGACTTTTGACACTGCCTCAAGAGCATGGTAGTGTGAGCCCGAACGAGACGAGATTCGACGTATCGGCAGTAAGGGGGGGCCGCTGGCGAACCTACCTTTCTGAGATGGGTCCCTCATGGATCGCCGGTGCTATCGCAGCCGGCCCTGCAACGATGGCGAGTATACTCACGGCCGGTGCAACGTTCGGCTATACGTTACTGTGGATCGTGATTCTCTCGGCGGTTCTCGGGGCGTTCACCCAATATCTTGCGATGCGACTCGGCCTGCTGACCGAATCGGGGATCGTCACCGTCGTCGAACGTCATCTTGGTGAGGGTTGGGCGTGGGTGCTGGTGATCGACGCCGTTCTGGCAGCGGGACTCGCCCAATTGGTGATCATGAAGGGAGTTGCGGACATCAGTGCGACCGTTACAGGTGTCGACGCCCGGGTCTGGGGCGTCGTGTGGGCCGTCATCCTTGCTCTCGGGTTAGCCGGACACGGCTACAGGTTCATCGAACGCTTTGCGAAACTCCTCGTCACCGCCGTCGTCGTCGCCTTCTTCGCTTCGTTGTTCCTCGTTCCGATCGACCCGGTTGGTGCTACAGCTGGGCTCGCTCCCCGGATTCCGGCGGGCGTTGACGGTGCGCTCGTCGCGGCCGGCATCCTCGGCGGCGGGGTTCACATCACGCTGATCACGATGCACACCTACACGATGCGGGCGAGGGACTGGACGACACGTGAGTACGGGCTCGCGACGTTCGACATCGGCATGTCGATGCTCGTCGCCTTCGGTATCTACAGCCTTGCCATCTTTATCGTTGCTGCGGGCGTCCTCCACTCGCCCGGTGTAGCGGCAGACGAGCTCTCCGCTGTGGCTGCCGCTCAGGCGCTCGGGCCGCTGGTCGGAGCGAACGCCAAGTGGCTATTTCTCCTCGGGTTGTGGGGTGCAGCCGTCTCCACGCTCGGCGGTAACACCATCGTCCCTCCGTATCTGATCGCCGACAAGTTGGGATGGGGAACCAGCGTCTCTGACCTCCGATACCGCGCGCTCTTGGTCATCGTGGCACTGCTCTCCGCGCTGGGTGCGTTCATCGGTGGTGCCTTTTTCCCTCTCTTGGTGCTCATGCTGGCATTCGGTCTCGTCGGCACACCGTTCGCCCTCGTCATCGTGCTGTATCTCCTCAACAGTAAGGCGGTAACCGAGCCGAACTCGACACTCGCGAATCTCGGGGGAATCATCCTCCTCGCGGTCACTACCATCCTTGCTGCTAACTTCGTCTACTCCCGAGTGCTCGGAAATCTCATCGACCCTTTATCCGCGATCATCGCAGTCTTTGCCGTGGTGCTCGGAGTTATCACCCTCGTGCTGGTCGGCAAGTATGCACACGAAGCTGTCTCTCCGTACCACAATGACTAACCTCCCATTCGAGCTGTCGGGGATGACGCTCATCACGGGTCCCTCGAACGTCGGCAAGACTCGACTGACGGCCCGTGCTCTCGACGCGTGGGTAGAGCGTCACGGACCCGATGGCGTCGTCGTCTTCGAGTTCGGCCCCGAGTTCGAGCACGAGGGACGTATCCTCGGTCGGCATCTCTCGCGGTTCGGGGCACTCCCGAACGGGGTATGGCAAGGCGTCCTCGACGCTCACGCGCCCCGCGCTGAGGGGAAGACGGATGAGGAGTCTCGACAGCTAGCCGCGGAAAACGCCGTCCGTGCAAAGCGTATTATCGAGTCGGCACCCGACGATCCACAAGCGGTGTTCGTTAACGACGCCTCGATACCGTATCAACACGAACGGAGCAACCCAGAGCGCCTCCTCGCATACTGTGCTGGCTCAAATGTGGCGGTGATGAACGCGTTCGAGAGCGACGAGCTCGGGTCTGAGGACCACGTCTCGCGACAGGAGCGTGTAGCGCTTTCCATATTTCGTACATGGGCCGACCGAGTAGTACAACTCGGGTGAGATCGCTGATGGATTGACTGGATGGTTGACGAACCTCCACACAGTCAGTTCCAGAAGACATCCTTCTTGAGTCGTTGGTTGCAATCGCTACCTGAATCAAGGAAAGAGTCCTGCCGTTTACGGCGTTGACGAGACGCGGAGTGTTTCGTTCGCACACCAGAACGGTGGGCGTTCTGTGGACGGCCGTGAATCTCACAACAGTGACACAACCGCCGACCTCGAATAGGTGTGGTTCCCTCCATGGATCTCCCTTTGGAGAGAAATCCATGTACTACCTCGGAATCGCCGTTCATAACGTCTCTTTTGGAGGGCTCACCACTATGTGTATTGCTCGCAAACATCGACTCTATGGCCGACGATGACGACGGCCCCGTCTACTACGTGATCAGTGATCTCCATATTGGTGGGGACGAGCAACTGGGTGAGGTCGACTTCCTCGACAAATTGCTCGAATTTCTCGAACGCCTGGAAACGACCGATGAGAACGCGGAACTCCTTATCAACGGCGATGCATTCGGACTCTGGGAATTCACCGAGGTCTCTGGACTGGCGAAATTCGACGTCTTAACCGAGAACTATCCGGAACTGTTCGAGCAGTTACGCACGACCGGCGAATCAGTCCCAATCACGCTGATGCCCGGAAACCACGACAACGAGCTCGCCGCGTATGACGAGTATGTCGAGCGGTTAGCCCAGTATAACGTCACCCTCGTTCTGGCAGAGTCGATAACTCGACCAGTCGGTGATCGGACGATTTGGTTCGAACATGGTCATCAACAGGACCCCAATAACCGATTGAATGACTTTGGCAATCCATATGAGACACCGATCGGGTACCCACTACAACACCCACGTAACGAGCCGAGCAGGCCAGTTATCCGACCGCGGGCGGTACAATTGGTTGAAGGATATTCAAGCGGTCACACCAACTGAGCGTGTCCCTCGATGGCTCCTCTCGAAGTACTTCTACCGCGAAATGAATCCTCTCTTACGATACGCTGTAAACTACCCCTCCCTGCTCGCTCGCATGCGCTCGCTCCCGGAGGGAGGGGCTTTCATGTGGACTCCCGGCAATCAGTCTCCGGCAGTAGGCCGGGGACCGTCGTCGGTCATTGTCCCACGATTCAGACGCACGTCTACTGGTGCGTCTCCGGTCTCAGACTTCTGCCGGGACCGGAGTCGGTGGTACTCGTTACGGGCGTACCGAAGCCCGATGTTCTTCGCCGCATTGTAATCCGCGTTTACTTCGTAGTCGCATCTCAGACAACAGAACTGCTCGGCGTCGCGGTTCGCCTTATGGGTAAATCCGCATTTCGAGCACCGTTGACTGGTATGATCCGGTTTGACCTGTTCGACCGCAATGCCGTACTCGGCGGCTTTGTACTCGACGTACTCGAATAATCGGCGAAACGCCCAGAGATGGTGCCACTCCGCCCACGGCAATCGGTCGCGGATACCATCGAGTTCCTCGAAAATGATGGCGTCGCAGTCGGTCTCGATGGCTTCTGCGACGATCTCGTTCGCCTTTGTGTGGATATATTGCTTGCGCCAGGCCTCTTCGCGCTTGCCAAGGCGGAGCAGTGCGTTGTGTGCGGCCTGTGTACCGCGCTGTTGGAGCTTCGAACGCCGCTTTTCGAACTCTCGAATCCAGTGGTCGTAGTCATCACCCTGCCAGAACGTGCCCGTGGACGCGACAGCCAGCGAATTGACACCGAGGTCGATACCGAGGACCGTCTGGTGCTCGGTATCTGCCGAACCATCGGCGTCGTCGCTGTCGTAGGCCCGTATCGAAACGTGCAGGGAGAACTCGTCGGTCACGGCGTCGTAATGGAGCGTGCTCGTCCGAAATTCGAACTCTTCGCTCACGACGTACCGTTCGTACGGTGTCGGACTGCTCGACGGCAGCACGAAGTCGCATTCGACGCGTCCGTCGAGTGTCGAGAGCGAGACTTCGTTCCGGCGAACAGTCGACGATCGTTTGTCGTAGTCCATGAACCACGAGGTGAACTCGGGTTTCGAGACGCGCTGTCGTTTCTTCCAGCGTTCGACGCAGCCTTTGACGGCTTCGACGGCGCGTTTGATGGCGGCTTGAACGAGGTTCGCGTGAAGGTCCGTTTCAGCCCGAAACTTGTCGTAGAGGGCGTCTCGCACCTTCCGTTTGTTGGTGCGACACTTACGGTAGTCGTATTTGTTCCAACAGAACTCAGCAGCGCGGTTTGCACACCAGAGAAATTGCTCTCTCGTGGCAGCGAAGGCGTCACGCTGCTCGTCGGAAACAATGAGTTTCACCGACGCAGTGCGACGGACCTCCATACATCAGAGAGGATGTATGGGTACTTAAAGGTGAGGGAGTCGGGCTGCCTACGTGATGCGGTTGTGGAGGAATACGGCGCGCTCCTCTCCTCCCTACTCGCTTCGTGCATCCGACTATTGGTCGGACGCCCTCGCTCCTTGAGGAAGGAGGCTCCGCGCTGTAGCCTTGCTGAAAGGCCTCGGTGTGTCTGCTACGGCAACAATCCTCGGTACAGGTGCGTCGAGTAGCGTGATGGCGGTCGACAGCGAGACCGGCGACGGTGGCGAATCCGTCATCTACCAGTACTTCCACACCGAGTGGAGCGAGATCGAAGACAACGTCGACCTCCTTGACGAGGCTAGCGTCACTGCCGTCTGGCTCCCGCAACCAGCAATCGGCAAACTCGACTGGGATGACATGGCGTTCCAGGGGTCGGACGGCTTCTACGGTGATGAACAATCACCGTACGGCGGCCGCGATCCGCATCCTCCGGCAGGCTACCAGCCGGAGACTTGCAGAATTTCGACAGCACGCTCGGGACGGAAGCGGAGCTCGAATCGATGATCGAGACGCTCCACGACCACGACATCCAGGTGGTCCTCGACAGTGTCCTGAACCACATGGCGGATCCGGACGCCCCTGACCGACTGGCAGCTGAGGAGCGTGTTATCAATTCTCTCGTCTTCCATCAGACGACAGAGCGCCGTCGATGTGTGATGGTGTTGCTTCAGCGAAGACGGATGGTCACGCCTTCGCTCGCCCGTCCGCCGCACCGAGGTTGTGTTCGTCGATCGTCTCCCAGACATCGGTGCCACGCTCGGTGATCCCATAGACGCGGCCCTTCTGCCGCTCGTCGGACACCAATAACTCGACGAGCGCATGCTCACGCAGTTCGCTCAGGGCCCGCGAGATATAAGCAATGTCTTGCTCGGTGTCCGCGGCGAGCTGCGACGGGGTCGCCGGCCCGGTCGCCAGCCGGTCAAGCACGTCCGTCCGAGACGTCGAGCTGATCACGATGCTTACGTCGTCCCAGATAGATGCCATTGTATTTCTCCCCCATCCATTACCACTTCGTGTGCGAGTCACTTGAGGCCCGCGGCGAAGATCCAGTGGATCACGGCGAGATCGGGGACCACAATGGTCCGAGACGGATCTCACAAGGCGTGCTGCCGAGAGTGGTGAAGCGGCAACTGGCGTGAACCAGTGACAACAGCCGTTAATCCCTGCATGCAGCCCAATGAAGAGGTGCGACCGATTTGGACACAGGTGAGGGATGATGGCAAAAGAGCGCTCGATCAATCACATACCACACACCCAACGCGACGGAGGTGGCCTGATGGGGGGGTCGCTACGGAGCCAGCAGCGACTACCAAAGCCGCCGGCCCAGTGGGAGCGACCGCGACACCGAATCTGAACAGCAGACGGTCGCCGAGGCGGTCCGGAACGTGCGCCGCCGGCAGCGTGGTGGCTCAAGAGAGGGACGATCAATCGGTCCCAGCGCAGAGCGAGAGGACGCAAACCAAGAGGAAAGCGGGACCGGACGACGCGGGATCGGGCTCGAGACGGCGACGAGTCGGATCGTCAGCGCAACGGTCTCTGCCGACAAGCACGTCGCTGACGTGGTCGCGAGCTCAATCGTGACGTAGATCCAGAACGCTGACGACAGCATCCTCGAGGTCGATGACGGAGGGCTCGTGTGAATCTCACCACAGTGCTCAAAGAGTCGCTCTCAAATACATACTAGTAATTTCCCTGCGGGTTTGATGATCATCGATAATTATAAAGCCATGGTTTAACATACCAAAAGATCGATTGACAAGGCCTGATAGGCATAGACATGAGCAGACTCCCACTACAGGATAAGTCACGACCACCCCCCAACGAACCGCAAATTCTCGGATTCGATAGCGATGCTGCCGATAAAGCGTTCGAGGTGTTAACTGCCTCGGCGACCCGGGCGGTGCTGTCGATCATCTACGAGCAGCCGTCGACGCCGACTGAAATTCATGATGAGGTTGGGACGTCACTCCAGACTGTTCATCACCACCTTGGGAAACTGGAGGATGCGCGGCTTATCGAGCCGGCCGGCGTTGAGTATTCGGAGAACGGAACCGAGATGACGCTGTACGCGCCAGTGACCGAGGCAGTCGTACTGTTCGCCGGCCGAGACGTCACGTACCAGCGGCTGACGGAGTTCTTCTAATAACGCAATATGGTGTTGTTCCCGCTAAGCCGATGGACCACACATCGGTTCTCACATCTGTGGGAAACGTCGGAGTTACCCCCCCGAGGCCGTTCACTCCTGAGCGGCCGTGACGAGGTCGTTGATCTCCGCCGTGCGGCTGTCGGTCGTGAGGAACCGCGAGAACGTCCAGGCCAATCGGGTCACAATGGCGTCGTGGCCAGCCTCTGTCAGCGCATATTCGTTGGTCCGCCGATCAAGCGCACTTTTCTCGACAAGGTCCATCTCGACCAGGGCGTCGAGGTTCGGATAGAGTTGCCCGTGGTTGACCTTCGATCCGGAGTACGCTTCGAGCTCGCTCTTGACCGCCAGCCCGTAACGGGCCTCCTCTGCGAGAATCACGAGAATCTGCTGTTGGAAGGCCGTCAGGTCGTGGGCAATCTCCACATCGTTGTCGTCCGTCGCTGTCACCGAC
Source organism: Halobacteriales archaeon YIM A00010 (assembly GCA_025041175.1). Lineage (GTDB taxonomy): Archaea > Halobacteriota > Halobacteria > Halobacteriales > Haloarculaceae > Halocatena. The sequence continues at coordinate 232,155 of JAKCFJ010000004.1, read as the reverse complement.
ATATACTCACCGATGAGAGTCGCGTATGTAATACTGCTCAACGATCAGACGAGTGTTTGACGCATCTCGGCGGGGGGGCCGAGAGACAGACACGATGCCCTCCGCTGGACCACGATTCCAACAGCCGGGGCTCGTCACCTCACCGAGCGAGCACGACCACGTTCATATATTGTTCACGGCCAAACCGACCACGGACCGCGTTCGGTTCGTAAACACTCTCAAAGGCGCGTCAGCGCGACGAATCAAAAACGAGTTCGACCTCAACAGTGAGCTGTGGGGCGACTCGTTTTGGACCGATTCGTACTGTCTCATTTCGACGGGACAGGTCTCGCTTGACGCCCTCACGCAGTACGTCGAGGACCAACGCCGATGAACTGCACCTATCGGTTCCGACTCAATCCCACGCCCGAACAGCAAGAGCGGTTGGCGTGGACGCTCGATACCTGTCGGCAGGTTCGTAACCACTTCCTTCATCGGATGAATCGGTTGGAAGACTCGTCGTACACGCCTGAACAGGACCGACTTCCCGACCTCAAGCAAGAGTGGACCGACCTTCAGGACGTGAACTCGAAAGTGCTGCAGATGTCGTCCGACGCCTCTACAAAGACCGCTCGAATCTTGCGAAGAAGGCGAACAAAGGCTACAAAGTGGGCAAACTCAAGTGGAAGGGCAAAGGCTACTACCACTCCTTCGAGTACAACCAGTCCGGCTTCGAACTCAAGAAAACGAGTGGTCGCGACGAATTGTATCTCAACAAAATCGGCGACGTGCCGGTCGTAGTACACCGCCCGCTTCCCGACGACGCCACGATAAAGGGCGTGGTCGTCAAACGCGAAGCCTCCGGACGGTGGTACGCTTCGCTCCAACTCGACACTACCGCGTGTGTCCCGCCGAAGCCCCGACAGCCAACGAAGGTCGTCGGTATCGACGTTGGGATTTTGAAATATGCTCACGATACCGACGGTCACGCCGTCGGCTCGTTAGACCTCTCGGCGGAAGAAGAACGACTGCAACACGAACAGCGGGTGCTCTCGCGCAAGGAACACGGTTCTGCGAACTACCGCAAACAGCAGCGGACGGTCGCTCGCCGCCACGCCGACATCAAGCGTAAGCGCCGCGACTTCCTGCACAAACTCTCGAGGTGGTACGCGAAGACCTACGACCTCGTGGCGGTTGAGAAGCTGAACGCAAAGGGCTTGCTGGAACTCCCGTCGAACTCCCACAACCGTGCGAGTGCGGCGTGGGCAACGTTCCGACAACTGCTGAAGTGGAAGTGCAAACGCGAAGGCACACACTTCGTGGAAGTGCGCCCACACGGTACGACGAAAGAATGCGCACAGTGCAGCGTTTCGACCGACAAACCGCTGTGGGTGCGCGAGCACTCCTGTCCGGCGTGTGGCTTCGAAGCAGACAGAGACGAAAACGCTGCGTGGAACGTCCTGCAACGCGGTCTCGATCACTTAGGCATGGGCAATGCCGAATCGGTAGTGTTCAGATTAGCTGATTCCATGCAAAGGCGAACGATCTGAGCCACTCGTTTGCAGTTTCTGCGTGGGTATTACTGAAACAGTTTGAGAATGAGGATGTTCTCCGTTTTACCTCACGAAAGATACGTTCGACGCTGTTCCGATTTCCATGCTGTTCGTATCTGACATCGAAGCCGTGTCGACGACCCGCGTGTTGTAATGAATGCGAGCCATCAACGAGAAACACAGCGTTCACAAGACGCATGCGTCTTGTGTGCCCACGAGAACTGCATGCAGTTCTCGGGACATCGTCAACATCATGTTTCTCAGCAATCTCGATGAGAAATGATTGAGCGAGAACCTTGTTTGTCGTCGGTTTACGTGTTGTGTGAAGCAATTCGTTCGTGTCAGGAGCAACAGCTGCGTACAGCCACTACTGCTCGTCGTTGAGTCGGACCACGGTCTCATCAACTGCAACGTGATCCGGGCTTCGTCCATCCTCGGGCTGTAGATCAGCCTTGTGAACCCAGTTATGAACGGTCGAACGCGTCCGTTCAACACCAAATATCTCAAGAATAGTAACGGTATTGAAAGCGATAATCCAGCAAGGTGGAGCTGAATACCGAGCTTCATCAACAGTTGTGGTGTTGCTTCTCGCTCCACAAAACCTCACTCGATCTCGCTCAAACAACCGTTGAGGCGGTCGTTTTCGGGCATAGATCACGCAGAAAACGAACCGCCTCACACTTCATCCGTATCTGAACACCGCCGCCGAATCAACGCCTGCGGAGACTGTGGTCCCTACGGCGACCGCTTTTTCAACGGTCGCTGCACACGACGTCACGGAAACAGGAAGTCAAGGGAAAATCGAAGATTTCCCGTATCCAGCAAATCGCTCCGCGATTTGCGCGACCCCATCCTCAACGAAGTGAGCGCGAAGGCGCGAGCGGAGTAGGGTGGGGAGGATGTCACTGCATCGCTCGTGTGTAGAGCGCTGCGTGGGAGTGAATCGATGGCAGCAGAACTATTGAAGTGATAATAATTATTGGACAGACGGTAGATTGATTCGCACTGTCGAACGTCGGTACTTCCTAACCGTAGCTCAGTGAGTTCCGCTGTCGTTCTTCTCTGTACTTCTGCGGTTAAAGATGAACGAGTAGCACGATTGGAGTTAACGGCACCGGCGTCTATCGGTTTTGAGCGTGTAGACGTTCGGACGCTCGATTGCCATTGGGACGAAGACTATCCGAGCAACGTTGCGCCAAAACCGTTGAAACGGCCCATTCTCTACAACTATAGCGATCTCCGCAGAGGGCGTGAACCGCTCCAAAACGCTTAATTCCACACGCTTCACCCGGCCCGGACCCCCGCTGCGGCGTTGGCAGGAGACGAATGCCGCTTGAACCACTACACCTGAGCGCAAACGGTAGGGAGTGATGCGTTGCATGTTTGTAGACGAACATGAAACCGGTACTCTGCCCACAAAAGCTACTTGCGTCTGTATACAGTTTGTATACACATGAGCACGTCCATCCGTGTCTCTGATGGCACCAAACGGATGCTTCAGACCCTCAAGAAGGAGGACGAAACGTTTGATGAGCTCCTCGCCCGCCTCGCGCAGAGTGAGCGGCCCATCGCCATCGGTGCGTGGAGCGAGGACGACGCCGACCGCGCACGGGCAGCCGTAACACGCTCCCGGGAGAGCTTCGACCGGTGACGTTCCTCGACAGTTCTGTCATCATCGACATGCTGGAAGGGATCCCTGACACCGTCGCGGCCGTTGAGGCCCGCGGTCAACCGTACCTGACGTCCTCGCTGTGTGTGTTCGAGGTCGTGAATGGGACGGTCGGAAGCGGGCAGACCGATGTCGTGGAGGTGCGCCAGCAGTTCGGAGGTGTTCAGGCGCTGGCCCTGAACGAGCAGATCGCGCTGGAAGCCGGCCGGATGCAGGACACGTTGATGGCTGATGGCGAGCGGATGGCTGCCCGTGACCTACTGATCGCGGCGACCGCACGGTCGACTGGGGATGAACTCATCGTCGCAGACGGCGATTTTGAAACTCGCCTTCTTACCGACATAATGGACGTCACGAACCTACGAGACGAATAGCCCGATCCGAATTTACACTGGTCCGTGTTAGTACAGTGAACTACCCCACCCTACCGCGCTCGGGGCTACTCGTCCCTCGCTTGTTGAGGGTGTCGTCAGAAGCGAAGCTTCTGACTGCTAACCAGAACCTTCGGTTCTGGTGATGGGGCTTCCTGCTTCCCTGTCGCGCTTTTTTATCCCACCGAAGGACACAGGGAGCGCAGACTCCACAGGCGACTTCTCTTTCCGAGCGGTTTGGAGTGTCCCACTCCTACCGACTCGACACTCGCCACAACCGACGGTGCACGCTTCTTGTCGCGTTTGAACACCGTCGGAGACGTGGTGAGCATCTTACTACCCGGTTTGATCGCTTGGGTAGTAAGTCTGTCGAATTTGACGGAAATCAACAATGACAGCGCTGTATCCCCTCCCTACTCCGCTCCTTGTCCGCTGTCGCGGACTACGGTGCTCCTTGAGGGAGGGGGCTTAGCGCCTACAATTAGCTAATACGCAATTGAGCTGAATTGGTTTCCTGTCAGGAATCCTGCTGGACCTGCGCCCTCGTCGAGAAACTGGTAAAGTCGTTGATCCGCTGCTCCAACTCCTCAATTTCTGCTTTGAGTGCCGCCGCATCTTGTCCCTCTGTCGCTGCCACCCGATCTTTTAGGCCCTGCAAGCGGGAGGTCTTCATCTCCTCGTCGACCGCGGCTTTGCGCACATACGCGCTCTCCTCGATGTCATACACCGCCTGCTCGCTCAGGTCGGTCACGTCGAGCGCGACGTGATTCGGGCACTGTCCCGCGTCAGGTTGTCGGTCGGCTTTCTGCACCCACTCGTAGATGGCTTTCCGACTGCAGTGGATTCCCAGAGCAGTAAGAAAATAGACAGGATTCGACAGTGACAGCCCCGCTATATGCGATCGAATACCCAGCGCCATCGCCGGGTCGGATGTCCACTCGCGCTCCACAAACATGAGGCCAGGCAGTACGACGCCGTCTCGTCCGGGAGCTCTCACGGTTCGTCCGACGTGCCGGCCCGGTCGGAAACGAACTCGTATAAGGGACACGAGAGGAGCAACCCCGCGACAACAACCGCGACCGCGAGCAGCCGGATGTCGACCTTCGAGATCGTGTCCATCGAAAACGTCCGGAACGACTCGCCGAGAAGGAGATAGAAGACCGCCCACGGAAGTTCGCCGACCAGTGTGCCGACCGCGAACGCGCGGGATGACACGCCGGTTATCCCTGCACCGTAAGAGACGGCGTCGGAGGGCGTGGGGGAGAGCCGGGCCGCGATCATCCCTCGCAGCTCTCCCGTCGCGTCGACGACCGTCGCCCCGGTCGTCGCGAGTCGCTCGAAGGTGTCCGTGGAGTCGTTGATGTGGGTGGCCACGAGAAACGGGGGGAAACACGTGAGTAGCGTCCCGAATAACACTATCGGCAGTCCCGCCGGGAAGCCGAACAGATAGCCGATGAACACCGAGAAGACACTGAGTGGCCAGAGGAAGAACGGTCGCACGAGATACAGGCCGGTGAGCACAAGCACGACGAGGGGCCAGTGGCGCTCCGCTTGCTGCACGACGGCGAGGAGTTCGGTCGGGGAGTACCGCCAGCCGACGACTGCGAGAGCCACGAGTCCAAGGATAAGGAGGTGCGGACGCAGGGCTCGTGAGTGTGAGACCATCAAGCCGAAATACTAGCAGGCTGGGGCAAAAAAATACTGGCCGCCGCAGCCTGCGGGTCTTACACAGATGCGATGAGAAAGCCCACTGCTTTAGCCATGGGATGAATCCGCCGTGATTGGTGTCAATCCACGTTCAATTGCGATTTGGATATTCATCAATCGATACTCGTATACATTCTCTCAGTATAGTGCTGTTATCGACGACTCAACCCTGCAAGTACGAGCGATAGCTTCTCTCCGAAAAAGTACGGAAGGCCATCCTTCCCGAGCCGTCGATTGCAAACGACACTAATGCTACTCCCGAATCTGGGCTGCAATAGCGCCTCGATAGGGATAACGGCTGGTTGGCACAGCCTGTAGATGAAACATCTGCAAACCGTAATATCCCAACGCCTGGGAATCCAACGACTTGAGTCGTGTGGAGGATGTCAAGCAGAGTCCAGCCAGGCACGCAGCTGATTACGGCTCGGCCTCGTAGAGGGGGAGATCCGGGCGTTTTCTTTGAGGTGGGTGCTTCTGCCGGCTGGGAAGGGAACAGCCGATCCACCTATATCTCAGGCTGATAAAATCTTACACTAATAACAATAGTTGATGTAGTATTGAATCTTCTCTTGACCCTTGTGCTGTGTCTTTTCAGCACGCGTCCACCTGACGGATAGTTGATCATCTCGGCAGAGGATTTATTACCGTTCCATCAGACATTCGACGCGGTATCAAATGACAAACGACACTGCTGTGAGAACCGTTCGTGAGGAATGGGGAACGCGGTTCGGCTTTCTGATGGCGATGATCGGTGGAATGGTCGGATCAGGGAACATCTGGCGAATGCCCTACACGACCGGCCAGAACGGCGGCGGAGCCTTTCTCCTGGCGTACATCATCCTGCTATTCGTCATTGCAGTGCCGGGATTGATGGCTGAGACTGCGCTGGGGTCGTATACGAAACAGGGTGTCATCGGTGCGTTCAAGAAGACGTTCGGGCACGGCTGGTCCGAAGGATTCGGACTCGTGGTGGTCGTCGTCACACTCGCGCTCACATCGTACTATCTTCCGGTTGTTGGGCAGGTCTTCTACTATGTCGCTCATTCGTTCCTGCTCACGTTCTTCCAGTCCGGCTTTGACTCCGTGGCCTTCTGGAACGGGTTCACGGCGTCGCCGCTGCTCACGATTGGCACCCATACGATCGCAACCGCGCTGGTGGGCCTCGTTCTCCTGTTCGGGATTCGGCGCGGCATCGAACGGGTCGTGAAGTGGATGATTCCCCTACTAGTGGTGACGATGGTCGTGGTTGCCGTTCGTGGATTGACGCTTCCGGGGGCGACCGACGGCCTCGCCTTTGCACTCACGCCCGACTGGAACTATCTCGTCCGTGGCCAGACGTGGATCGCGGCGCTCGGACAGGCGCTGTTTTCGACCGGCCTCGGATGGGGAATTGCGCTTACGTTCGGGAGCTACCTCCGAAAGAACGACGACATTCCGCTGGGTGCTGGTATCTTTACTGCCATCGGTAACACGAGCGTCGGTCTCTTGGCCATCTTCACCGTCTTCCCCGTGGTGTTTGCGTTCGGTCTCGAACCGACCGCCGGTGCCGAACTGACGTTCATCTCACTCGTCAGCGTGTTCCCGCAGATGACCGGCGGTCCGGTCTGGGCGATTCTCTTTTTCCTCGGGTTTTTCTTTGCCGCGTTTTCCACCGGTATCGTCATCACGGAAATCGGTGTAACGACTCTCATTGAGGAGACGCGACTGGATCGAACACAGACCGTTCTCGTCGTGTGCACCGTTGTCTGGCTGCTCGGTATTCCGAGTGCTTACTCCGCGGAGTTCCTCGGCACGATGGACTTCATGTTCGGAAATTGGGGGCTACCGCTGGCGACGCTGTTGATTATCGGCACGGTCGGCTGGAAGATCGGTCCTGAGCGCCTTCGCGTCATCGAACTCAATCGCAACGCGGATGTCCACATCGGTCCGTGGTGGGACCCAGTTATCAAATACGTCATCCCGGTCGTGATGGTGTTCATCATGGCCTACTATCTCGTGACGAACATCGCCGGCTCGACGTTGCAGACGGTCGGTGGAGTCGTCCTCATGGGTGTCCTGCTCGTCGGAGCGGTGCTCATCATGCACACGATGCGACAGTGGGGTGCGCCCCACGTGGATACTGGAGGTGACTGACGATGGCATTTAGTGCGGCCGCGTGGGTCGTCATGGTCGGTTCGATCGCCCTCCTGTGGATTCCAGCCTCGTGGGCGCTGTTCCGTACGCTCCGAGACGAAGACCGGAAGCTCGAACTACTCAACGAACAATCAAAAATCGATACCTATTCACCTCAAGCGCTCGAGGAACTCCGCGAGTGGATTCGGTCACATCCCGACGACAAGTACGCCCCCGAGGCTCGCAAACGGTACAACGACTGCGTCGAGACGCTCTGCGATATCGACGAACCGTTCTACGACTGGTCCGACGCGGAAATCGAGGAGTTACAAACGATTTCGGAGTGACCGACCGCCAAATCGGGCGGTTGTGCGCAAACCGTTTTGACATGGAGACCGAAGATTTTGACATGGGGACCGAAGAGAATCGTATGCACGTGGTGGTGGTCGGCGGCGGCATCGTCGGATTGGCGTGCGCGTACTCCCTCGCCGAGCGAGCACTCCACCGCTGGCTGACGGTTGGTCCCATAGACATTTACCATTCCATAGAGACATGTGGAATTAATGGGTGTTGAATCGCCGGCTGATGACAACCAGGCCGGGACGGAACTGGCAGCGGTGCAGGAGACGCTCGACACGGACGGCGAGATCGCATTTGTTGATGCAGTAGCCGACGAAATCGAGACGGCCATCGATGAGACCAGCACTCTCCAACGCTTTGAGTACGTGGTCGGTGATGTCTCCGGCTATGGCGTGTCTTCGAACGATCACGCGTACTTCGACCTCGTTCACAACGGCTGTCCGCTCCGCTGCGTGATCTTCCAGTATCGCCGCCAGTCGATTGACACAGACATCGAGAACGGTATGCAACTCGCCGTGAAGGGTGACGTTTCGTTTGACACACCGAACAATTATTGCTCGATCACAGTCGAGCATGCTGTTGCCGTCGGGGAGGGGAACTATCAGCAGACCTACGAGGAGAACAAGCAATTGCTCGAAAAGAATGGCCTGCTTGATCCGACGACGAAGCAGCCACTACCTGAATACCCTCTGTGTATTGGGATCGCCACCAGTGCAGAGAGCGACGCTTGTGAGGATGCGGTGACGAGCATTCACAATCGCCATCCCGGTATGAATCTCGTCGTCCAGGACACGACCGTCCAGGGAGATGAGGCGGAGCAATCGATGATGCAGGCCATCGGCGCGCTTGATGATAATGCACGCGTTGACGTGATTGTTCTCACGCGTGGTGGTGGGGCCGACACTCACTTGCGCGTGTTCAATACAACGGCCCTCTGTCGCGTGATTCACAGGACTGCAACGCCCATTGCCGTCGGGATTGGCCATGAGGCTGACGAGACGCTCGCCGAGGACGTGGCTGATCGACGCGTCATGACCCCTACGGAGGTCGGACAGATCGTTCCGGACTATGACGCTCTCACCGAGCAGCTCACCCAACAACAAGAGCGTCTCGATACGGCCTATATCCAGCTGGTAAGCAAGCAAATAACCGATCTCCAACAGCGACTCGATCAGGCCTACGAACAGCACGTGAGTAGCGAACTCACCGATTTGGCAACCACGCTTGATCACACCTATGAAACCCGCGAACAGCAGATACGCCACGAACGCGAACAGGCCGAGGTCGCGCTCGCTCGCCGACGTCAGCGAATCGCCCTCGCTGTCCTCGTCTTGCTTGTGTTGTTACTCGTTGGCTATATCGTATTGTGATCCACACGACCACCAATGACTGAATCAACCACGCACACAGCTCCGGACGCATCGATTGCCGAGAAACAGCAGCGCCTCGAAATCATCATTGACCAGCTCGACGATGGCACGGTCTCGCTCGAACGAGCCAAGGAACTCCACGAGGAAGGCACGGCACTCATCGATGAACTCGACGATGAACTAGCTCTTGGTGACGGTGAGGTCATAGAACGGCCCTAATCACACGCCTGCTTTCAAGTGGAGTAGATCCACACTGCAGTTTCGACGAATCCTCAAGGGGAGAGATAACGAGATATTTTGGACATGGGGGAGATACCCGGATGTTTTATGCTATCCACTCCAAGAAGACGTGTGATCACGTTAGTCGGAGCGGAGCGGCACACGTCCATTTCTCTCATGAGCAGCAGCTGTTGTGCTCAGTTTTCATAGCAAGCGGGCAGGTCGTTTCTGACCTGCATCCCATTACCCCCGTAGCACCGTTGAGAGTGATTTGCGGTGAATCGCCTCACAACCAGACAGGACATGGGGAACACAAGGCCACAAATACCCAGTGGGACTGCCCGTCAATCCCCACTCCATTGTAGACCTCCGACCAATGCCAAACTACGAACTCAAGGCTCGCATCGATGCCGTAGCAAACGCTGAAGGCGAGGGAACCGAACTCGTCACATTGTCGATTCCTGCTGGCAAAGACCTGCAGTCAGTCCGAACTCGGATTGCCCAAGAGCACGCCGAAGCGGAAAATATCAAATCGGACAAAACCCGAAAGCGGGTTCGAGATGCTCTCAATCGCGTCCAACAAGTACTCCGACGCTATCCCAAGACGCCCGAGAACGGACTCGTGGTGTATGCCGGGGTAATCGACGGCGAGATGACTGAATTCGTATTCGATGATCTCCCCGCCTCCATTATTGACTCATATTACACTTGCTCGAACGAGTTTGTCCTCAATCCGATCAAGCACCTCCTCGCTCCAGACCATACCTACGGCCTGCTCGTTATCGAGCGCGGCGGTGCGGCCCTAGGCGAACTCCGGGGCGATCACGCCATCTCTCATCGCACGATGGAGAGCATGGTTATGGGAAAGACCAGAGCAGGTGGCCAATCGGCTCAGCGATTCGCCCGTAAACGGAAACGTCAGAAACAGGATTTCTTCAAACGGGTCGCCAAAAGCGCTAATACATTATTCATTGATCACAATAGCGGTGATGATGCTAACTGGGCAGCGGTCGACGGACTGCTAGTCGGTGGAACGACGATCACGGTCAAGGACTTCCTCGATGGTGAGTATCTCGATTATCGCCTGCATGAGCGACTCCTTGGTACCTACTCCGTCGATCACGCCTTTGAACAAGGACTCAAGCAGCTCGCTGAGCAAGCCAGCGACGATATCCTTGATGCTGAGCGCCAGCATGCTCGTGACTGCCTAGATCGGTTTTTCACCCAACTCAGCAATGAGGATGGCCAGGTTGCCTATGGAAACGACACCGTTGAGACCGCACTCCAATACGGTGCAGTTGAGACACTTCTTGTCTCTGAGACGCTCTCGGTTGACCGCATCCAGACGCTCGAACAGACAGCGACTGAGCAAGGAGGAGAAACGGTGATCATTTTATCAGATTTCGCTCGCGGAGAGCAGTTCCAGCAAGCGTTTGGTGGCGTTGCTGCATTGCTTCGGTTCCCAATCACCTAAATAACTACTTATCCGTCATCCATAATATATGAAATTTACCAATAATGCCAGGGAGATGTTCATATGTACATTTAAATATATAATTGAATATAAAATAATGCTTGTATGTCTAATCAAAGCGGGCATACTATTGATGAACGACGGCGAAAAGCACTTAAAACAGTCGGAGTCGGTGTCGGGACCCTTACCGGTTTTACGGTTGGGAGCGGCGTTACTTCTGCCTCACCAACGACCGAAAACACAGGTGGGTCCACGGAAGAGCAAGGATCCTGGTCCGCAACAGATCGAAGTACATGGTCAGCCGAACAGCGTGCTGCTGCGAATGACTTCGAAGAGAAAATGGATGTAACCGTTCTCCGAGTACAGACTCCAACAGAAACTCACGTCGAACCAAAACAAAGACCCAGAACACAATATTCTCGAGGTGTAACTGGACACGAGAGAGAAGAACGTTCGTCAACTGTTACTGGTTGATGAACATTTGGAGTTGGCTCTGTTCGTCCCGCTGGAATATGGTGAGGACGAAATCGAGCCACGTATGAACATCTTCAATCGACTGGCCAGAGTCGATTGGTAACCTTCATTGAGGGCTGCAAGGATCGGCTGGAGTTCATTGTCAGTAAGTCGTGTCATCAGTGTCGCGCCTGTAGCGCGATACAAACAGCCGACGACCCGGAAGAGGTATTTCGGCAGCGGCATCCATCTTTGATAATACTTTGGGTTATGTATATACCTATATACAATATATTAATAAACTACTATATGAATAATTAAGAAATTATAATATGTTGTTGTATGAAATGACAATGTATATGACTGATAATGGATCAGGTGATAAATTTGGACTACATTCAAAGGGACCATCTCAGGAGAACAAGCAGGACGTGACCATTCATCGCCGCTCACTATTGAAATCCTCTGGAGCAGGGGCTTTTAGCCTGTTCGGACTTGGGAATGCCTCCTATTTCAAAACAGCTGATCGTACCACTCGCATCGTTGCTGCCCGGAGGGGCGTCAAAGCGGAACCAATACATACGAAAAAAGTCCCCAAGAGATGGTTAAACCATCAAAAAGCTATACGAAACATCACGGAACAGCTTTGGAAACAATTCGGGGAGAAATCGTTCGTCGATAGTATTTCGTATAGTGCGACGGACCGGATGGAAGGCGGTGTCTATTATTCAGAGCCGGAAATTACTGTTCGTCCTGACACGGCTGACGATCAACTTAGTACCCTTCCAGATGCCCTTGAACAGACACAAGTGACTCAATCACGTGCACTCGTCGGATCGGATATCAAGGTTCGACGGATGAACGGCGAGTTTGTCGCTGCTGATGTGGATTGTCACGATGATGTGACGGCACTTCCGTTCCATGGTGGCATCGAAATCCAGGATGCAAGCCGCGATATGACAGGAACAAGCGGGTGTCGAGCAACAGATGGAGACAGCCAGTATCTCTATACGGCCAATCACGTTGTCGCTGATGCGTGCCACATCGGAACAGGGTGGGTTAACGACACACACGGAGATTCCTTGGGTCATGGTGCCGATGGGCACAAAACACACGATTGGGTGATGATCAACGATAAGGAGACGCGGTATAGTGACTACATTTGGCATAACGATGGGCTAGCTAAAGTCCACGGCTACGCCACGCAGGATGGGATGGAATCGATTCAGGGACAGAAGGGAACGCTGAAATTCCAAGGGAAGGTCTCTGGATATCAGGATGCACATGTGAAGGGGGGTGGAGCTACTAAGATTGGTTCGTGTATGAAGTGGTTTGGAAGTGCGATAAAGATTGGAATGCCGGACTATGGCCGGCAAGGTGACTCCGGTGGGCCCTTCTGGTGGCCGACCTCTAGTGGCAACCATATCGTTACTGTTCTGAGTGGCGTTGAGAACACAGGATCGTATACTGGATGTGGACTCAGTGGTCTCAAAGGACGACCTGCCTATGGCTACCCGTTTTGGAGAATTGCAAATAATACGAAGTTTACGATAAAATAGCAGATGATTGCCGAGATAGTAGTGAATAAACGTGATGAACTTCGGTCGATACGGCAGTGTATATGTGATGAAGTGATATTTATCTTATATAATGGTGGGTGGCGCGACGTGCGGTGATTCCAAACATATATCCACATAACCCAATTATAAGAGCAAACAATATATAGAATGAGAAGAAATTGATCCAATCTGGGGGATAGTAACTAGTTACTGCAACTGGAATATTAGCTCCGAAGATAGGGGCAGCAGCGTTGATGAGACTGACCACGATCCCGCCTCTTAGGTATGCACTGATAGTAGCCGGAAGTACCATTAGAGGGATGATAAAACCGGTACTCCCAAATCCTACTGGTGCTCCGATCTGGTGGAGTGGTGTTGCGGTTCTCGGGGTATGAAGTACGGCCATTACAAGAAATATAATGAGAGCTATTCCCAACAGTTCAATTGATACTTTTCGGGACTGGCCGACCCATATTTCAGTTTCTGATAGTGTTCCGACCATATCAATCTGTTCTCGACAACAGATAAATATTTTTCTACTGTTAGAACTAATTTTCAACTGTATGGTATAATTATTGGTTGTGGGTTAACATTCTCTTATAAATACGGATGATTCCTATCAATGTGGTAGTGGACAGTACCAAGAATATCGAGAAGGACTATATAGTGAACTACCGCTGCCTACTCGTCGCCGAAGGCGATGGTTTGAGAGAGCAGGCTCTCTCATCAACACGAAAGACCTCTGGTCTTTCGAACGACTCCTAGAGCCAGGGGCTTCCTGCTTCCGCGACACTTTTTGTCACGGACGGTCGGTGCAAGCCGTCCGTCCGCATAGGGAGCGCAGTTTCCACAAGCGTCGATTCGGAGTGGACCACCCTTACTCAGTGGTATCGCCAGAACCAGTAGTTCTGGCTCCAACCAGAAATCGGAGATTTCTGGTGACGTTCCTGAGAGCTTTGCTCTCATGAGCCAGCCAAAACGCGAAGCGTTTTGGTGACGGCTGTATCCCCACCTTCCTGCGTTCCTTGTCCGCTGTGCGGACTGTGGTACTCGTTGAATAAGGGGACTTAGCGCCTACCTATTCAGCTAATATTTGTGGCCGTGTCATGGTGCGCTTGCGCCTGCGGCGCGACACAAACGGCCGACAACACGCGAGCGGTCTTTCGCCAATATTGTTTGTTCGTGAAGCCAAACGCTGTTCGAAGGCGAGCGACTTCGTAGTCCGGCTCAGGCGAGGTTTTTGTCCCAGCCTGCCAGTTCGACCCGATACTTCCAGCGCTCGGCTTCCCGTTCTCGCTCACGGAGCCGCTGGCGCTGGTTCCACGCTTTCACAGCAAGTCCGAAGACGAGGAACTGTCCGATGAACAGAGTCGCCGACTGCCAGAGAGTTGGCTCAGGAACACTATCGATGAGGAGTGGCCTGCTCGGTAGCAGGAGCACCGGCGGCATAACGAACAACGCCACGAACGCGGCCGCGAGGTTCGCTTTCGCGTTTATGCTTTCTTCCACACCTATACTATAGAAATCTACATGCATAAGCTTTGTCTCTATAACGACGAGGAAGAAGAGCATGATGTCGGCGGGGGAGACAGAGCAGAGGACTACTGCTCGTTGTACCGTAGCAATACCTTGGGGGACGACGATCCGGGAGCTGGGAAACCAGCTCGGCCGGATGTGCCGGGACTGCGAGAAAGCCCGACCTTGCCCCCGTAGTGGGAAGAAACGACGTTTTACTCTGCATTCGATTCGGGTAACCACCACACGGCTTGCCGTTCACCAAAATCAACCCGCTTGAGCGTTCCATCGCCGTTCTGGTCATCCAGTTTCCCTAGCTTCCGGAGGGCTGTCCGTTGCGAACAGCCCAGCCGCTCAGCCACCTCCTGACTGCTCAGAAACGGGCGCTCGGCGCGCTCGAAGGCCTCAAGTACGGTATCAGCCGCAAATTCCTCAACATACTCGCCCCCCTCTCCCCGCTTTCGATCCTCTGTCATATGGAGGGCTATGAGACTCACGCACATATTCCTTGGCCTTATTGAGACAAGGTACAATACTTATTACCTTGTCCCTACAAGGACAAGATAGAGAGAGCACGGTACTGGGCGTGATACAAAGTGAAAGGAATCGCGCCAGGGTGTTGGAGCACCCCGACGCCGGCTTTCTCTGATTCAGCTATGTCAAGCGCGAAAGCCACCTTGAACTCGAACGCGAGGGGACAAGGAAGCATCGCTGTTGACCGACGCGACGACGTGGTAATGGCGGCGATCGCTCGATTCTGGCGGCGCGTCAGAGAACGGACGACGTGCATCTGTGGGAATGGGGATCTCCGGCTCCATCGGTCACACCACGAGAGACAGGAAAATTTCTGGTGCCCCGAGTGTGGAGGCGAGGGGACCTATTACCGAACCGGCAAGACAAGTGTCGACCGGACGGCTGGGGACATCCGGACGGACGGCATTGAGGATCAGGCTCACATGCGAGCCGGGATGTCCCCTCTACGTCGACGGAAGTACAGGGTGGCGCAGCGGGCGCGCTCGGCGTTCGGTGGTGGGCGACGAAAGACGAAGCCAAATTGTCTGTTGTGAGAAGCTCTTAGATGTATGTTTTGGGCCATCTCATAGGATTGCTCTGAGTGGCTCATATTCGTCTCTCAATCGATTCTATTTTTCTGGGCCCCATGGGTCGGAGTTCGGAATCAAATGGACGCTATGAGGATGATTTCTGGGCAGATCGGGTGTCCATGCTGATCGGTCCCTCCCGAACTGGATTTGTCGTGATAGTGAATAGATTGACTGTACAAAAACCGATTTTGGTATCAAGTATATGATTAATATTCGTCTCTGCTTCTCCGTCGGAAATATCACTCTTATATCCAACATGTATTATTTCATACTTATGTCCTCTATTTGGCCGTTTTAGCTCCTGTAGCGGACGAATAGTACTGACAGATTTGGGAGAGATCGAAAGGCAAGCCAAAGCAGTACAGCACATTCGAGAAAATCACACGACGGCAGTCGATTTAGGGTACAGCACCGGCCGTTTCGTGTACAGTAGACACATCACTGTCATTTCTGAATCTGCTCACGGGGTTGGTCATCGGAGTGATACGATACGCTCACTGGGGAGAGGATGGCTCTCTCGTATTGATGGTCGGATCGACGGTGTTGCTCTCTCCGATCGGTGATTGATATGAATATCAATTCGGGGTGAGAAAGGTGTGCTCCGGCCCTCCACCCGGTAAGTCCCCGCTAGATGATCGGTTGGGAGCTGACGAAAAAGGGTTTGTGGCCGGTTGAGTGGCTCTTGGATTCATTCCGTAGATGGTGTCTCCTCGAAATCGATCCACGAACGTTCACACGTGCATTCGTTTGCACCAGTGATCGGCCGTCGGAGGCATGGCCTCTCTGCCCGTTCGTCAACCTCCCAGTAGTCTTTGAACCGTTGCCGCAGCTCGTCTTCGAGCGCCTCAGCAATCGCCCGACGGACATTCTCGCCTGGTTCCTGATCTGCATCGGCGTACTCCTGAATGTCCGCCACGAACGCTCGGTACGCCGGACTCGGAGTGCGGTTAAAGCGACTCATGGTCTTTCGTCTCTGTCTGCGTCCGCAGTCGGTAGAGGGTGTCGACTCCAACGAGGATGGCAAGACCCGCTATGATCGCCGCCCAGCTCAATCGTGATGGAGAAACCACTTCCAGGATGAGGTCGAGGAGACCCAATCCACTCCCCAGAAACGCATCGAGCTGCGCTCGTTATTCGTTAGTCATCGATGAGTTCGCTCTCCCCGCGATAATACAGTTCGTCCGTGTCCGGCTCCCAGGTCCATAGAGAGAGGCATTCACAGGAGTACTCGACAGCGATGAGGTCGCCATTTTCATCATGGATGACCGACTGTCCGTGGAGTCGTCGTCCGCAGTTTGGACAGTCGTGCCACTCGGATGGCGGGTGGATATCCATAGCACGCCGTCTGCTGTCGGTCTCGGCGTCTGCAATCGCGTGCTTGAGATCGAGCGGGACCTCAGAGTCCTCTCGAGTCATGTGTTGTGCTATCGTGGTACAGTGGCTTATCCGAAATCAAGGAGAAAACCCACGGCTTGGCCAGATTACATCTGGCTGATCAGCCGAACTACATTCGGCCACTTTCGCCGTGGGATGACTCCACCATGTTGATATTCCTTCCGTACGTCTCTCAACTGTCGAGCCGGATTCTCACAGAGTCCGGTCTTTGACGGCCCGAAACTGGCGGTTCGAGTGTCCGCCCATCTCGGAAACGGGATGTGCCCCACGTGGGAACGAAACAACAAGCGTCGGGCCATCTTGCAGTACAAAAAAGTAACTCCGAGTCTTCACGGAGAGGATAGGAGTACCGGTAGTGTGGCACTGCCAGCAGTCCAGCCGTGCCTTCACAGGACTGCGGTTGGGGATTCTGACTCCGACCGTAGTGGTGGACTGCAAACCATACGTTCCCAAACCAGCGGTGCCGTGGGAAGCCCACGACTTTAGTCGTGGGAGGATGTCACGCCCTCGCGCTTATGGAGTGGATGGAAACCGAGTATCAAGCAGGAGAAGAAGACTACGTTCAGGCCGCGCTCCATCGAGTGAACCCTATCAATCACGCAAGCCCTCGTTCATCACAACGAGACGACACTGACTGGGATTGTCCAGAATGCGGGGCTAATACGGTGAAATATCGCGGGATGAGTACAGATGAGACGATGCAAAACCATTTCGACCATATGGACGACGCTCATGAGGGGTGGAGCGTGGAAAGAGTAGAGTGAGCCAGAAGCCGATGGTCCTGAGGAACGGTGTTCTGTCCGGCGCAAATTTTGAACAATAGTATCAATTTCGACAATGCTGTCAGTGTTAGCATTGTCGGCATTTCTCCCATTGGGGATGATGTTTCCAACTGGATTTACGGAATGGCACAATGCAGTAACTCGGTGATTAGGGCCGTACCATCCCTTCGATGGCGTCCGCAACGGCATTCATCCCGGTTTCGTTGAGCATTCCGTGCCGCTCGGCAATAGTCTCGGGATGGATCGTGTACATGGCCCACGGCATGATGTACGCTGTCTTCCGCAGCCGGCCTTCTTCGAGGCCATTGAACGGCAGTTGCGTCACGGGAGCTGCGTAGTGGTTTTGTGAGCTAAGACAAACGATCGTGTGCTCCGTCTCTAGGGACGGGCGATTAACATCTGAAACGACGATCGCGTAGCGGAACTTGTGCGCGTCGGTCGGGTCTGGGAGCCGGATCAAGCTGCCTTGAGGGTAGTAGTCCATAGAAATCAACAGTGGAGAGTTACGTGTCTTGGTTGGGATCGTCAGCGACGAGATCGTCACCGAGTGGAGGTTCGATCATGTTCCGTTCGGTTTCCATCTCCTCTTGCCGGTCCGTCGGAATCGGTTCGGGTCCGCTGTCTTCGACATTCTCAACGAATTCTTCGTCGAATCCGGCGTTCGGATAGGTGGTCGTGATCTGGTTGAGCTTCACGAGCGACTGCGCGAAGCGTCGGATATGCGGGGAATCGTCCAATCCGTGGTAGAGTCCATCCGACGTTTTCCCGATATACCCCTTCTCTAGCAGTCGCGTGAGCGTGGTCGAGACACTGCCAGCGGGGATATCGATCTGGTCCCTGATCTCGGCGGGAGAGTACCCGAGATGAGGGGCGGTGTACAGCAACTCTAGGATTGCTGCCTCGTTGGTACCGGGACGCACGTTGATCGAGTCGTCCGGCGTGTGTGTTCTAAGATCTACGGGCATGTTGTAACTGTTTGTAAGCAGTTGTAAGCATTAAATGCTTCGACGAGCGTTCTCTCCACACGGGATCTGGTATCATATTGAATTCGATCTGGTATCGTACTGACTTCATATCGGTTCCGATTTGATTCCAGACGATACCCAAATAATTCGCCACAAAAGGTGAATCGGTTAGATCGAAGACGCGGGTAAAGGTCCCGTTCGCGAGAATCGCCCTCCAACAATCCCCGCTACTATCCAATTAATTTCCTAACACCATAGTTTTTCTGTCGAGGTCGACCAACTCCGGCTGCATCAGACGTACTGGTGTGTCGCTGTGTTTGATACCATAATGGCGTCATCTCTCGGGCGGATAGAAGATATTGACGGTCGACATGGCGTTGTACCACGACACCGGCATGACGGTGATTTCAAGGCCCCAGTGTTCAGCAAGCTCCACAAAGTCGAACCAGCCGTTTCGCTGGCGCTGCTCTGGGTTTGGTTCTGCTGTCTTCGAGACGAGTTGTTGTTCGGGGTGGGATACATGCATCGAGAACACACCTGGTTCATCGTTTTCATCGAGCCAGAGCGTCGAGTAGTCGGCATGAGGTGGCTTGTGCGGGGGATCGTCACCCTCTCCGACGGTTTCGAGTTCTCGATCAACCCATGACCGATCACACGAACACTCGTCTTCTCCCGTGATCAGTTGTCGGAGGCACGCGGTGTCGGCTGTCCCATCAACCTTCCAGTAATCCTTGAATCGCTCTCTCAACTCATCTTCGAGTGCATCAGCGATCGCTCGCCGGACATCCTCACCAGGCTCCTGTTCGCTGTCGGCGTACTCGCGGACGGTCTCAACGAAGGCACGATACTCTGGACTCGGGCGGCGATTAAATCGGCTCATAGGGCTATTTCGCTCATCGAGTCGATGATGTGCTCCTCGGTGTGGGTGCTGCGAGGTACGGCTCGATCGCGTCGTAGCTCGCCTACCCCCCGAGCGCCATGACGATCCGCGGGCTGATCCCCTCCTCGACGAGTAAGTGATTCGCCCAGCACCGGCGGAGATCGTGCGACGTGACGCGTCGATAGTCGCCATCGCCGGTTTCCTCAGCAGTTGCCGCGGCCGCGTGCTTGCCCCAGTAGAGAAGGGGTACGCTTCGATCGATCGATGAGCGGCTCGTCCCGCTCGATCGCCTCGTGCTGCACGTACCGGTTGATGGTTCGTTCGAGCTCGACGGGGAGCCAGGTCTCGCGATGTTTCCCGTCGACGTGTTCGCCAGTCGTGTCCGTGCCCCCGACGACCTCCAGCGAGTGGTGGGTGCCGTCGTTCATGCGCGAGATATGTCGCGGCTCAATGAATCGCTCATATCAGGATTAGATCTTCCCATACGGTTTTATCGCTCCTGGTCGTCGTGGGTGTGTGGGGATCGACAGATCGGTGTCGAGTCGTCGGTACTCAGTGATGGGTATTGGTATGTGGGAGGCTGGGATTACCAACTTCATCCTCTCTCTTGCCCACCTGTCTCGATCTATCTCACTGCTCGGTACCAAACGTGCGACACTCACCGTCCACAAAAAAAGAGTACGTGTGTGTCGGTTGTCGTTACTGGAGATCCAGACCGAGGGTGAGGAAGTCGCTCATGTCGACAACGTCGTTGTCCTCGCTGTCATCGATGACGGTATTGCAGGAGTCATCGATGTCAATCCCATCGTTATCAATGTCGGTGTGTTTCTCACAGGTGTCGTCTGTACAGGTTGCTGCTACGGTGCCTGCGCCAGCCAGCGTGACACTCAGGAACATAAGAGCCGCCATCGCAATCTGTAGTGATCGTGCCATGTGTATGTGTGTATTTTGTGTCGTTGTCGTGCTAGATGGGAGCATGGACCATCACCGCCAGCCACGTATCCTCCCTAGGGAAGCTGTCGGTGGCGCGAACCCATCGCAGCAAGACACAATTCAGCGATATATGATTTAAACATTTCCATTTCAGTTCGAATGGATAGCTGTCTCACATGTTTATCGTATATTTATATAGACATGTTCTGTTTATATTTGAAACAATACATTTATATGTGATCACTGTTGGGGGGCTGGGACTGTGTGAGACAACTGGATGCTGGTCTCCTCGCTGTCTCGAGCGGGAGACGGCTCGCTCGGGGGATTTCGTCGTTACTCCACAGATTCGAATTGATTCCAATACGTGGGATAACAGCCGGTGGTGAAATGAGGGGCGGATATTCACTGATGATGTTCACTCGGCAGATATCAGTTCCGGCCTTGTTGACTATTCCCATGGAGAGAAGGTATAGTTTTACGCCAGACTGCTCAAAAGGGGAGTGGCTTTAAGTCAAGAGCGAGGGTGCCACAATGTGGGAGGAGTGTCGGAACAACTGACCTCTATTGTCGCGTTTCGCCCGCCGCAGGATCTGTCGCGTCAGCACCGATTGACTAGCGAGTACGCCACCGATCGACTCGGTGTGAATCCAGCGGAAATCGAGAATTTGAGCTTCTACCTCCGAGCAGATAAAAATCTATAATTCAATTTAGTCAAGTGAGTGTCGGGACAAACTCCATGTTTCGAACTCCCCTGGATCATCACCGTCTTCTAAGAACTCGATACCCTGCTCAAATACTTCAATGGTATGAGCTTCCCACTCTTCTATTCTACTCTTATCTAATTCCGTGAGTCGGTCTTCAGCAGTCGAGTAATTCAGGAACGGCTCAAGCCATCGCGGATCGATGTACTCGATAGTACCACTTTCAGAGGCTGAGGAATAACTCCCTTGCCGGATAAACTGATTCACGAACTGTAACAAGTCATTGTCTGATTGTGTTGACTTTTCGGCCCATTCCTGTGGATGGTCTGTATCTGACCATTCCTGCCAACGTCCCAGGACAGAATCCATATGTGGTGTCGCCAAGAGTTTACCGATGTCTGCTGTTTCAGCAATTTTCTCAACTGCGACTTCTTTCAACTGCTCGATTTTTTCATACTCAATCAGCCGCCGGTCTTTTTCGATACCGTCCGCTCCATACTCGCCATGTTCCTGCATTAGTATACCGATGATGTGACTGGCGAGATACGGCGAGTTTCCGTTAGCAATTGCCTCCTGAAGGAGTGGGAAACGGTCGTCTTCGTCTATCTGTCGTAATAGCTCCAGCTGGATAGAGGAGAGATATCGCCTGCTCCCGTTGTCTAACATGCTCTGGGAGGGATCAACTGAACAGAGCTCGTCTCCCACTTTGAACACTGCGGAGATGACTTCATCAGCTTCCTCGTCTGAAAGGTCATCGAGATGCTCAGAGAATTGTTGGAGGAACGTGTTGGCTTTTGATCGGTCTGCTTTCCCTTGCTCATTGGTTAATCGATACAGCTCCTCCGCTAATGCCTCTGCATCCTTGGTTGTCGCTAGGACGTTATCGAGTTCGGTGGCACTGAGCTCACCGCGCGGAACCATTTCACGAAAATAGAAGAGGAACATATCGGGATGGCAGATCCGCCGCCGTTTTCGAAATGTATTCCTGTTCTCTCGATAATGTCGTATCTGCCTGAATTGCTCGCCGACCCGTGGAAAGAGATAGGAAAGTAACTCCTTCGCTAGTTCTGTCTCAGCACTATCTGATAGCGTCTTATCTAAGAAGGTAGTATAGTCCTCACCGTCTTCACATCGCCTTGAACGATACGTCCTATTATTCACGAAACAACCAGGGGAACTTCGAATTGCTTCGTAGACATCTCGGTAGAACACACGGAGCGTCTCAATCGCAACCAGGTCAACAAAGTTGATGTTTTCTTCCAACGAAGTGAAGCTGGTTTCGACCGCGTTACAGAGACGAATCGCATCCCGTGGCGTTTGCAGTGTGGGTAGGATCCCTTGCTGGTATACGGTCTGCCAATGCTGCGGCTCGAAGATAGGGTCGGTTTCGTGCAGTAATCGATCAAGCCGTGTCGTGAAGAATCGGTCTATCGCTCCCTCTTCGGGAATCGGTACGTGTTTTGGTAGCTGGATGATTTTGTCTAGATATTCTCCCCCGCTATAAGCCCCTTGTTCGCCTCCTAATGCATTGATTACGACTTCTTGGTCGAACGCCAATATGTATGTGATGTTTGGGAAATCCCCTACACTTTTGACCAATCGAAACATCTGATTTATTTCATCTTGGGTGAGACGATCGATATCGTCGATCATAATCACAATCCGCCGGTTGGCGTCTCCGAGCTCTTGCGAGATCTCCTCCTTCAGACCGTCAAGATCCTCACTCTCTGTCGCTAGGTCTTCTCCAATTATTGCCAAGAGTGGTTCTGCTGGGACACCGGTTCCCGCCGATATCGGTATATTGGATAACGACGATGCAAAGTTCGACAGTTTGTTGCGGATATCATCGAACCGGTCATCTGCACCTAGTCCCGCTTCCAACTGCTCGAAGAATTTTTTGATGAGGTCCGCCTGACCGGAGAACCACCATGGATTGAAGCGGATTATCAGAGGTGGCTCATCCTGCTCCTTGAGATAATACTCGATGAAATTTAAAATCGTGCTCTTTCCCGACCCCCATGGTCCATAGATCCCGACCACAAAGTCCTGCCGTGGGATACGGGTCTCGATTGTCTTGGACAGATTCTTAGCGAAATCGGCATATCCTAACTGATCCTCTTCCGGATCTTCAAGTGACGAATCTGAAAGAAGGCCGAGTTCTGAACCATCTGATGTCATGAGTTACTATGTGTAGAGAAACACCATAATGATATGCTACTTCTGAATGCAGAACCATTAACGACCTATTCAGGATGATGTCATGAAATGGCAACAAAGTTAACGACACAATTCCCAACCAGGTTATATACTCTCTAACTAACAGTAGTTGATGGTTTCAACAGAGTCTCTCATTCGACTCGGTTGAGCGTGTCACGAAGTATCAACCTCTTCGCGGACGACGGTGCGAATGCGCTCCTCGAAGCCCTCGGGAAGATCGACAGCATCGATGTCAGCCTCCTCGAGCGCGTCGGCCACTCGGTCGTCGTCCGTTTCCACGTCGATGTAGAGGGCGAGTCGATCATCATCGTCGAGGATACGTGTGAGCGTCCACCGACTGATCCCGGTGCTCTGAGCGACGGCATACGCGGACTCGCCGTCAAGGACATGCTCGATGGCGGCTTGGACCTGAAGGAATTCTCGATGTTCGGAACGAGATAGCCGTCATCGTCGGTGGTGAAACCTTTCGGCGGTCGTGTTGTCCATTTGCCCGAGCGTTGGGCCTGCTTGATCCCGGATTTGATGCGTCGGATCGTTTGCTTGCGCTCCTCCTCATACCAGAGGGCGAGCTGCTTGGCGAAGAACGAGGACATGGGGTTGTCGGGAGCGATCGCGTCGATCATGTCGTCAACGATGTAGATGGGGATCTGCTGGTCTTCGATACAGACATCGATGAACTCGGCGGCCACCGCCATCCGGCGAGCGAGCCGCGAAATCTCGCTCATGCAGATGCAATCGTACTGACCGTCTTTCACCGCTGTGAGTAGCTTCTGTAGCCCTTCCCGATCGTCATCGGACCCAGATACCCCGTTCAGAGTAGATGTCGATGTCATCGATCCCTGCGTCTTCGAGCCGGTCCCGACAGTCGTGGAGCTGGCGGGAGGAATCTTGGAGATCGTCGGTCTCATCGGTACTCACTCGCGCGTAGATCGCTCCCGTCGCCATACTATTGCACACCTCCGGCCATCTTATAAAGAACGGCTCTTTTGCACGGTATGTGCAAAAGGAACTCCTTCTGCACACCCGGAGAGGCGGTTGAGACTATGGCTACCTGTGGGCCCGTGCTCGTCACTCAGTGAATGTTCTGACCGGGAGGTGTGATCACCGGATGAGGGAGCCCTGCCCGCTGGGAGGGAGACCATGGTAGCGACTGCCTGAATGGCAGCGAGGGCTGCGCTGCTCCTTTAAGTGATTCTGGCGATAAGGTAGAGATATAGACGAGGTTCTGTGCCCTTTCTCCGTGACGTATCCTGTTCGAGTCAGATGAGTACGACATGGTTGTCAAACGAGACAGCCGCTACGAATTTACCTCGGATATAGTATGCGAGAATACGGCTGGTGAGGCCGTACTGGGCGTGACGGTTGAGGAAATCATCTGGCAAGACGCCTAACCAAACTGTCTACCTGTAGCGATCGCATCTGTGAGTTGGCTGAATTACTATAACAACGAGCGTGTGATCGTGAATGAGTCTGTACTTGAGCAGTTCGTCGAGGCACGCGATACCGTGACGTTGCTGAACATCCCGGATGCGAAAGGTGATCGGAGGAACGTGGACGAGACCTGGAGTGGCTTTGAGATAGAGCCAGATGGATCTCCTAGTCGTCTTCTTCTACGTTCGTTGTGTGGAGGATTGTTCTGTCGACGACGCTATCGCTATTCAGCAGATCGACGAAACAGGAGAATGGATAGTCCATCGTCGAAGTCTGCGGATGGCCCCCCGACAACGATATCAATCGGTCGCTCGACACCGCCCACGGTGACGGTAGCCGGGTCGCGACCATCGTAGTTGAAGTCCCCGGCTGCGTCGTGGGTTGCGAATGCGAGAATGATGTCGATATCACTCTCCTCGGTTATCTCTTTGTCTGGGTTGACGAAACTCCCAGACAGCCAGGCACTCAGTAGTTGCTCTTCATCTACGTCGATCGCAGCTCGAAGTTGCTCCCATCGTGGGAGTTCTCTCATTTCACTCATTGTCGTATCTATTGCCGCTCTCTTAGGGCAGACTTTCACAGGCTACCCCGTCTCCATCTTGGTCAAGTCGATGAGGATCCTCATCCGGATTGTTCGCTTCGAAAAACGCCTGTGCTTCGTCGTGGGTGTCGAAGTCGCCACAATCCATGTCTCGGTCCGGGTTTGACGGTGGGGCGGCCTCCGTTTCCGTCGAACTCCCCTTGAAGGCCTACAGCCCTCGGTCGTTACTTTGGGCGGTATCTTCACTCTGATAGAAGTCATCGCGAAGACTGAACGAACTGTCATAGACGCGCGCGAGCCCGCGTTCTAAGAGCACCTGGTTGACATTCGACCCGTCGACATAGATGTAGGCCAACAGTCGGCCGAAGCTCCCCCGCTCATCCGACGCCGGATCCATGACGACACGGACCTGCTTGCCGGCCAGTTGCTCCTCCGCGTAGGTTTTCGCTTCTTCGCCCCAGTTGAGCAACCAATCTCGCCCCTCCGACGTATCAGGAAGTCCCTCGAAGTCCGATGGATCCTGATTCGAGGCGATGGTTTCGGGCGTGTCAACACCCAACAGTCGGATCGTATCTGCTGTTCCGTCCGAGAATTCGACTTCAACCGTGTCCCCGTCCACAACGCGCGTGACCGTCGCTGTTCGGACAGTGCCCCCAGTGATCGGACTCTCCTCATCCGAATCAGTGGCTGTCGGAGTCGGGGCCGGGGTCGGTGTGGATATAGTCGTGGTCGTCGTTGGTGGAGCCGGAGTTGGGGTCGGCGTCGGCGTTGTGGAGGCACTCGTGGGTGTGACGGTGGTCGACGGCGCTGTTGGTGGGGACGTTGTGGTTGTCGTCGGTGGGGTGGCTGTCGGATCACCTGCCCCACCACTCTCATCAGCGCAGCCAGCCAACGGCACGAGCACAACCAACACCACGACAAGAAACACGGATTTCTGAGTCATCGTCTCCTCGCTCTAATCATGTCTCAATAAGCTTTCTGGCACTGCCTAGAATACATGATAGCACCAGTTCTCAATCAGTGAGTGAGGAGAACTAGAGATCCCACTGGTGGACGTGAAGACGAGTTTTCTATTGATTTTTCACTCGAAAGTCGGTGTGTTTTGAGAGTGAGATGTACGAGTGACGATTCTTCTCTAGATGATTGATGGGAATATTCTTCTGTATCATCGACGGTGCTGAACATCGCATCTCGGCGGTGTCGTTGTTGGGGAAATCTCGGAAGAAGCTATCGATACGCCCTAGACCGTCCTCAGAGATGTTGGTGTAGATATTGAGGATTCAGTATGTTTGTTCTCCCTTGTCGAGTGGCTATCAGCAAATACCTTTCTTTAGCGTGATAACTAGTATCTTCGGTACGAGTGATATCTTCTACAGAAACAGTTATATCTTCTCTATAAAATATACTATTAGATATACGTCTCACCTATTATGGGCAGTCATCGGTGTCCTGTTTGTGGTTCACCGAACTCGTATCGTCGGCCACGTCCGGTGATGACTGTCCATCGTTTTCCTCAGAATTCATCTCGTCGCTGGGGACGTCATCGGTGTCATCGGTATCATCGGAGCTCTCGGCGACGTTCTGCGAATCATCATCCGAAGATGATTGTCCATCGTCTTCCTCGGACTCGGTTTCGTCGCTAGGATCGTCATCGGTGGTATCGGAGCCATCAGCATCGTCCTGCGAGTCACCGTCTTCAGGGTCGGTCTCCTCAAGCTCGTCCGATCCCGGTGGGTACAGGAACAATTCGATGGCCATATCATCCCCATCGATCGTGATCTCCCGTTCGTTCGTGCGCCAATCGGCGTAGGCATCGCTCGTCCCCGAGACGGTATAGGACCCGTTTTCGAGCTCGAAGTCAGCCGACCAGACGTGGGGGTCATCACTGGTGGTGGGTTTCGTTTGCCCATCAACCGTCACCTCACCACTGACGATGTCGGCGTCTTCCGACTCAACGAGGTAGACGGTCAGGGCGTGGGTATCGCCGTCGTTCTCTTCGAGTTCGTCCGAGCCTGGCGGGTACAGGAGGAGTGACAGATACTCATCGTCCCCGTCGATCGTGACCTCTCGTTTGTTCGTCCGCCAGGGTTCGCCCCGATCAAACGTCCCCGAGACGGTGTAGGTTCCGTCTTCCAGTTCGAACTCCGTCTGAATGATGGCAGGATCGCCATCAACCGGAGCCGTAGTCTTCGTTTGGCCGTTGACGGTCACTTCCCCACTGACCACGTCAGCATCCCCTGACTCGATGAGGGCGACAGTGAGCGTGTGGGTGTCACCGTCGTTCTCTTCGAGTTCGTCCGAGCCTGGCGGGTACAAGAGCAGTGAGATACTCTTGTCTTCCCCATCGATCGTGATCTCCCGTTCGTTCGTCCGCCAGGGTTCGCCCCGATCAAACGTCCCCGAGACGGTGTAGGTCCCGTCTTCCAGTTCGAACTCCGTCTGAATGATGACGGAGTTTTCCTCAATCGGACGTGTGGTCTTCGTTTGGCCGTTGACGGTTACCTCTCCACTGACTACACTAGCGTCCCGAGTCTCGATGAGGGACACAGTGAGCGTGTGAGTGTCACCATCGGAACCATCATCGTCCTCAGACGCATCATCCGTTTGGGCCGTCCCCGTCGCTGCCCCACCGATCCCGACCGCTGAAGCGATGAGCCCAGCTTTGAGAACGCTTCGCCGCGTGGTACTTCGTCCATCATCATCATCGATATGATCTGCTGTCATCTACGACAGCCATGAATCGTTAACCTCTCGGCATAAGCTTCGTGGCCGCTCCTATGTGTGGAAACGGATCGACTGCATCGCGCGTAGTCCAGCGAACAACGCTGGCGATCTCGGCGGCTCTGCTGTCGTTACTCTCGCCAAAAGCACACAGCCGACAGCGTAGACCATATCGTCAGTGTCGGTGGTGGTCGGTCCGAGAGTCAGCATTGCCGTTCAAGCGCGTCGACGACGACAGTAACGCTTGCAAAGACGGTATATGAACTAAACGGCGTCACACCTCGTTCGCCAGGAGATACCGCTTCCGTCGGTCATAGATCCGTCGCACGGTATCTTTGCTCACGTCGGTTTTGCCGGCGATCTCTCGCCACGAACGTCCGTCGTCCCGGAGCTGGATGCACGTGAGTGCGGTCTGGTACTCGTCGCTGTCCCGATCGGGCATCCAATAGTTGCCGTCCTCATCGTAGGTGAGTCCAAACGGCGGTCGCCCGTGATCGTAGCCGTTGTCGATACGCTCTTGGGTGGCACGCTTCGAGCGTTCGATCTCCTTGCGTTTTTCGACATCATCAGTCGTGGCGCGAATCGACTGCTGAACGAGCGCCCAGTCGTCGTCGAGATCGACGGCCCGATCGAGTTCGACGGAGTGCAGTTGCACTCCGATGGCGTCGAGGTCGAGCAGCAACCGCAATCGTTCTTTGCGATCACGAGACAGGCGTGAGAGGTTCGGGACGATCACCACGTCGACGTTCTCCCCTTCGACGTGGTCGAGGAGGGCAATGTACTCTGGGCGATCTGTATCGAAGCCAGATGCTCGTTTCCCTTCGTCGTAGATTTTCGCGAGGGCGAACCCGTTCGTGTCCGCGTAGGCCTCAACATCGCGGCGTTGTCGATCGATTGAATGCCCGTCTTGTGAGAGTCGGAGGTATCCAACAGCGATGTTAGTCGTCATCGTCGATCACTCGCAGCTCGAAGGTGTTGCCAGATTTGACGGACCACTCGAACCGTTTGTCCTCAAGATCGAACCCTTCGACGAAATCGAGGGGAACGGTCGTTTTGTAGTGTCGATCACCGGCTTTGGAGACAGCAGTTGTTGGCATCGGGGATTAGTACTATAGTTAGTACGCTACTTAGTACTAATGGAGGTGTCTCAGAAAGGGGGGGGTTTCTGAGACACCCCTAGGGTACGCCCCGATCGGCACGGAGCACGGGTGGTTCGAGGTGTTCGGAGCCTTAGTCAACGAGATGCCCTTGATCGTCCACCGATTGTTGACTAAGGCCGAAGTCCCTACTCTCCCCGTCGACGGCGAACATCTCACTCAGCAGATCGGTCTGCAAAGTATATATCTATATATGATATATGAGCTTTCGACGGCGGGGGACGTTGGGAATGACGATCCCAAGCAGGGGTTTGAACCCATCCCCTCTTCTTCCCACAAGAGCAGGTCGCGCTCGGAGGAGACTGGGTCGATTTCGTTGCCGCTAGGGGTCAGCCGGAGACCAGCTCCCGGAGTATGTCCCTCTCCGTCTCAATCGACCGCTCGACCTCGTCCGGGTCTGCGCCCTCTATCTCGTCGAAATAAGACAGTACCCGCAACAGGTACAGCGGCGTGACGACCTCCGCCAGCCTTTCGGCCTCCCAGGTCGTAATCTCGTTCTCGTGGATGTACCCCAGCAAGTCACTCAGAACTTCACACCACTCCCGACCCTCCAGCGTTCGTTCTTCAGACTTCCGCCGGAAGTACTCCGGTGAAATGGGCTCCGTCCGGTCGGGATCGCTGTCCGACAACTCGGTCAGGAGGTTCGTGGCGATCTCCATCCGCTCGCGCACCGAGTCCTGCGACGGCCGGTCAACGAACTCCCCGATTGCCCGGGCGTCCGCCGTCGCGTCGAGATTCCGTCGTGCGCCTGCCGGGTCGTTCTCACTCAGGACGTAGAACGTTGTTGAGGCGATTTGCTCGAACATCGGCACCATCTTACCGAAGCTCGGCGCATGTACTTTCCTGCCAAGCACGGCCTCCTCGATGTTCAGCCCCTCGTGGACGGCGTTGAGCGAGAAGAAGTAGTCGATACTGTACCGGTAGACGGGTGGTATCTTCGGAGCCGAGAGGAACGTCTCACGGGCCTTGCGGTCCATCGAGAAGTCCCCGGCGATCGGCTGTCATGAGACGAGATTACGGGGGCTTGCGCGCGAGCAGGTTGTAGTGGTCGTCTCTCTTATCAAGTTCCTCAATCTCGAAGTCGGAGATGATTTCGTGTACCTCCTTTCTCTTGAAGTTATGGTGGGGGACCCCCTCCTCGGGACCCTCGAGCGGGATGTTCGTCCCAGGCTCGACCTCCTCGAACCCCTCGCCGCCCCCCTGCAGCTTCTCTAGTTTCTCGTACGTCGGAACCTGGACGTAGATCAGGCCCGAGGGTCGCAGGACCCTGAACATCTCGTCCACGGAGTGGTTAATCGTGTCCAGGTCCGCGTGGTGGATAGATCTGATCGCCAGCACGGCGTCGAACTGCT
Organism: Halobacteriales archaeon YIM A00010; assembly: GCA_025041175.1. Taxonomy (GTDB): domain Archaea; phylum Halobacteriota; class Halobacteria; order Halobacteriales; family Haloarculaceae; genus Halocatena. The sequence continues at coordinate 201,636 of JAKCFJ010000004.1, read as the reverse complement.
CCCCGTCGTAGGGGAACTTCTCGGCCATGTCCGCCACTTGCACCTCCGCCTCGGTGCCGAGTTCATCCAGTTTCTCATTCAGTTCGGCGACCGCCGACTCAGAGAAGTCGAACCCGTGTGCGTCGAGCCCGTTCTGTGCCAGGTACAGCAAGTGACGCCCGGTGCCACAGCCGACATCCAGGACACTGTCCTTGTCCTCTTCCTCAAGCTGTTCTCGCAGCTCCACGACGTCCGGATCGACATCGCCCTCTACCTTCTCGTACCAGTCGCCCCAGCTCTCACGTGCATCTGTCATAGTTAATCCGGGTTAATATATCCCTATCAATCTTGACTTCCTCCACGCGCCTAAAGGCGCGGGAATCCCGAGCGTTGGGAGATTAAGGTTCGTGATTCGACGTCTGTTCTCGTGGGGCAAATCGCCCCGCTTTCTGATCGAACAGGTTGACCGCTGGCTGTGTCGCCAGACAACGTCTGGCTGCTAACCAGAACGCGAAGCACTCTGGTGATGCCAACCAGCCGGTATCCCTATCCTCTCGGTGAGGATTTGGGAATCCTTTTGTCGGATCTGAAGTTGAGTATATCGACCCCTAATACATGGATTTTGAAACCACAACCATCCACTCGATCCGCGCCAAACAGGATATATGACGGCGACGGTCACGTCGAAACGCGCTGTCTTCCGGACGATCGCCGAGCACCCTGACTACCACTGGCCATACTACCGGCTTCCAGAGACGGAGTACACAGCCGCTGACCTCGGGGCGCTTGAGCACGATCTCCGTCGCACCTGGGGCACGCTCCTGGTTGAGTCCGGCGTTGAACCTGGTATGATCATGGAGTGGGGCGGCTGGGACGACTGGGAGACGTTTCGTGAGCATTACCTCGGTGCCTACTCGGCTGAGATGCAGCGCCAACAGCTCGACAAGGTGGACTAGCTATGACAGCGCCATACTGTGAAATCTGTGGCGAGTCGGTACCGATGGATCTAGATCACGTCGGGATAGCGGCCGAATACGTTCACACCGACGATAGAAACGCTCAGGACGATTATCTGGTCCACATCGAGTGTTGGAATCATCATACTGTCGAGTGGATAGATCCAGCATGATAGCCAATCGCGGAGAACAGGAGGTGCTACACAGCCGATTAGTTCGTGATTTTTCTTAGACATTCATGCAACCCTGTCTTCCTCCTCGTGCAGAACGATCATCGAGAGCGTCGAAACCAGGCGTCTCAGCGGATGGGCGAGTGGTGAGTTGCACGTTTCTATACAAGCGTGAAACTCACCGCCAATCACCTTCTTGAACCCCCTGAATTCATCATTCGAAGGAATTGACCTTAATTCTGATATATTAATTTATAAATTCTAAGAATACATGAAACAATAAGAAAGAACGAAACCGGAACAGATCCAACAGCGTCTGAGTATCACATGAGAAGTACTAGTACATCTTTCAGCCGCCGTCTTGCCCGCAATCTCCTCGAAAGTGAAGGTCTGTCGGAAGGCGTTGATAACGCCCGATACTGTTTCATCCCAACCACATGAATCGATCTTCGATAGCTTTGACCCGGCTATCAAGCTCATCAAGTCGGTCATTCAAATCCGACACCCTCGAATGGAGTCTCCGAATGTCAGCATCCATGTCCTGCTCTTCGGTATGCCGCAGCCCAGCTTGCAGCAACCGACGGATTGCTTCCGATTGTGATAGATCGTTATCTTTACTGTATTCCTCAATCCATTGCGCATCATCTTCTGGCTCATTTATTGATATTTCTTCTATTATTATAATCTAATAATCTTATTGTAATATGCTTTCCCATTAGTTGATTATTTTCTATCTAGATCCCTAAATGTCTTGTCGGGTAGCGAGCGCTCGCACACCCTGATAGCCTCTTCGCGTTAAAGCGCGAGGAGTCCACCGCTGGGGGATTCTGCTAATTCCGCGGGAGCAAGTCCCCCCGCCTGCAAACTCCGACCGACGACCCGACGGACAAGAGTGCCCAAAACTTCTGTGACGTACTAAGCTCTTGTCGGCCAATCAGAAGTCATAGACTTCTGATGACGTTCAGCAGACCGACGGTCTGCGGAGCCAACCGGACCGCTATGCGTTCCGGTGGCACCCTCGAGGAGCGAACGGCGTCGTCCGTGAGCGAGCAGGGAGGGGTAGTTCACCGGGACAGAGATGGTGTGGGATCCCCGCGTCGACCTGCTCGCTTCTCGAGCCCCCTCAACTAGACAGTAGCCTCCGAAAGCTGTTGCCAGTGGGGTACTGCATTGAGGTTCGGTAGTGCCGACGTTAGATCCGATTGAGCGGCACCGTAGAATCGTTCCCGCCCGACAGGAGTACAGACGCGCATGACAACAGTGTTGCTCGTCACGCGATAAACCGACAGCATCCACGACGGACCCGTATGCTCCCATTTGCTATGCAGGGTCGTCTCGTCATCTTCGACAACGCGTGCCCCTAATTCCCAGCTCAACCGGGTTAGGCGAGGGAGATCAACCGGCACGACGTCGGGTAGTTCAGTATACGTGGCGCCACGATCCTGAAAGCCATGAGCAGCCATACCATATAACTTGTCATTCATGATTAAAAATATGGCCATTCGGTGGTGCCGCTACGGATAGGAGCGTGATGTAGCGTCGTCTAAGTGAGTTCCTCTACTGCTGGAATTCACTGTTTAACGCCTGAATTGACCGTTGATCGTTGTACTGCCACCTTCACTCACATTAGTATTCCAGACGACAAGGACGGCGATCTGCCAACAGCAGTCGTCTGCAACAAGGGACACGATAGCGGGGTACACGGTATCGGCAAGTTGCTTGACAGCATCGCGTATCCTATCATCATCTCCGTGTCGATGCACGAGAGAGATCCCGTTACAGCTCCAGTCGGAAAGTGGAGATCAGTGGGCATGGATTACTGGCTGTCGGTATTAGTCGCCGTCACCCCTCGGTTGTCTTGTTGTATGTCGTGGCTGGCGCACCACCGTCGTGTTGCAGGCCGGGCACACGTAGGTCGTCACCGCCGCTGTCTCAGTAATGAGCCAGTCCCCATCAAGAGGACTCTCGTGCCCACACGGACAGAAGAGAACGGATTTCCGCTGGGGAGCTGACTGGGCTACTGGAGTGACGAGAATTGATAGGACCATCATCAGTGATATCGCTTCTATCGCCTGTAATAGTTGCTACCCGACACTATTGTGGGGAATCGAGGGAAACGTACCGCTTGGGAGAGACGGTGGCAACACGCTCATAGCCATGCGTTCATCCGAGGACGAAGCAAGAGCGGCGTATGATGCCGCCAACAACGGGATTGAGTTTCTGATAAACAAAATAGACAATCGTCATGAAGAATTGAGAGACTAGCCGACCGGTTCTGATCAGCACCTCCTATCTGTAGACTCCGATTTCGCTATACTATTTGTGCCATGGAAGGTTTATCGGCGGGGATGTAGAGTTGCCCTGTCAGCAGACACGCCCCTGCTGACGGAGGAGACCGGGCGACGTTGGCCCGTGGTGCGTGCTTGAGAAACACCTGAAGTCGGCTAGGTAATATTCCTAATACACAGTCTAGCTCGAAATCTAGGTTGTCAGTCCAAATTTCGCAAGGGCTGTGTATTAGGAATCCTACCCACCCATCATCAGAGAAACACACAATGATCTATTCATCCTGAATATTCTCCATACTTCCCCATTCCCATTCGTCTTCGAGGATCGCGTACAGGAGGAGATCCATATACCGACCTTGATGGTAGGCAGCTTCCTTCAATCGACCTTCCTGTCGGAATCCGAGCTTCTCCAAGATGCGACACGAGCCGACGTTTTCGTCGATCACCTCTGCGAACAGGCGGTGGATCCGACGTTCCGCAAACGCGAACGTCGTCAGCAACCGCGTCGCCTCAGTACCGTACCCCTCGCCCCAGAAGTCGGAGGCAAGCATAATGCTGAGTTCCGCTGAGCCATTGACAGGGGTAGCCGGGGTGAATCCGATCGTCCCAGCCGGCTCCTTTCTGTTCTTGCCAACGCAGATGAGGAACTCGACCGATGTATCCTCTGTCACCTGCTCTTCGATGTTCTCACGTGCTGAAAGGCGGTGTTTTGGCAGGTGGTTATGCAGGTACGGCCACACGTCGGGATCGTTGGGGAGGTCACAGAGAACGTCGATGTCCGCCGCTTCGATAGTCCGCAGCGTTACTTTTTCTCCCCGAAGGAAAGCAGATCCAGGCATACTCGATGATTACAGCAACCGAGTATAGTATTTCCGAAGGTGTGTCTCCTGTTTTCGGTGTCTTGTGTCTGTACATGTGCCGATTGCGCCTCAACGCCGTCAGTGTCCAGACTGCGTGTTAATACACAAACACGCAATCCACGACTTCTATCCTGTACTTGGGCAGAGGTTCAAGGATTCACGCTTATCCTGCCAGCCCTCAGGCCCCCGGAGGCCGTGAGGATGTATACGATGGCGTACCAGATGAACCAGAGGAATGATGCATGAAGCAATCAAGAGGACACACAACGATGGCGAAAGAAGCGTATACCACGCTCATCTTCGATTTAGATAGTACACTGTATCAAAGTCAGAAACTCCTCGAATATAGAACTGAATTGACGATAGACTGGATTGCAGAAAAATCGAACCTCGCCCAGAGAACACCCCGGTCGTTTTATCAGAATCTCTCGGATGAATTTCAGCATCCCTACGACGGATTCACCTCTATTGGACTCACGATTGATGATTATTTTGAGAACGTATCCTACAAGATAGCACCCTCTACGTTTGTAGAGAGGAATGAATCCCTTGACGATATATTCTCTGAGGTAGAGTCAGAGATCGTTATAACCTCGCTTGCTCCTCATTCCTATATCCGACAAATGATCGACGCAATCGGGATCAGCCAACATATCTCGGCAATCTACAACCCATATCAGGATGCCAGCTCGCACAGCAAATACAGCATCTACAAACAGTTCTCTGATGAGGAGGTTTTGGTGGCTGGCGACTCATACGCGAGAGATATACAGCCAGCTATTGAGCTTGCTTTCGATACGGTGCATCTAGCGCCTGACTGCTCAATTTCCGATGCTCATACCTGTATAGACCGTATCGAAGAAATAGAAAACTACATTCTTTAAACCCGAACTCGGTCAGCTCGGGAGAGAGGAGGCAACATCGCGCCCAGTCAGTAGGCACTTGACTGCTGACAGGGTCAGCACTGATTCTCTGCTGATAGCAGGGTGTAATAGTAATTGGTCTTATTTTTCTCGTCCCCTTATTCAGCTTCGAGTTACTGCCGGAGGCCAAGCATATCGGACTGGGACCACGTATCAACGAGTTGCCCATCCTCGAAGCGGTTGGTTTCGACGGCAGGCATTTTCACTCGTTTTCCTGTTGGTTCCATATCGCCCATCGGGCCTTCATGGGTGCCGGTCATCGTCCACCAAAGAGCTACTTCATCGCCTTCTTTCACGGTGTCATGGATGGTGAGGATGGTAAGTAGTGGTGAACACCGTGTTCGACAGCATAGACGCGGTTGGGTCCGCCCTGATTGAATTGGTGATACCGTTACCAGAGAAACGTAGTGATGAATCCTAAGTTAGCAACAGACCAGAAGATGAGATTATACAATCTGTGTTCGCTTACTGGGCGAGATACCCACCATCAATAACGAGTTCGGCACCGGTCATGTAGCTTGCCTCATCGCTTGCAGCGAATAGAACGGCGTTAGCAATCTCTCGTGGATCGGCCATTCGTCCCATCGGTGTTGCTCCGATGACTTCTTCATTGAGGTCGTCATCCTGTCGTTCCATGAGTGGTGTGTCAATTGGTCCAGGGTGTAGCGAGTTCACGCGGATGCCGTCATCGACGTAGTCGATAGCAGCATTTTTCGACATATTACGGACTGCCCCCTTCGTTGCTTGATACGCTGCTGAGCCTTCGGCACCGACATTACCCCAAATAGAGGATGAGTTAATGATCGACCCGCCTCCGGACTCGCGCATGAGTGGAATGCTGTGTTTCATTCCAAGCATCACTCCGGTCTGGTCAACGGCGATCTCACTCTCCCACGTTTCTAAATCGACATCCGTGATTGAATCGTACGTGATGATCCCCGCGTTATTGAACAGAATATCCAACTGCCCGTGTTCGGATTCGATATGTGCTATCGCCTCTTCCCAGTCATCCTGACTAGTCACATCGAGTTCAACAAAATCGACGCTCCCCGCGTCATAGGGATCGGGGTCTTCGATATCGCCGACAACGACCGTTGCATCCTCCTCTAAAAACCGCTCTGCAGTCGCACGACCGATCCCGTTCGCTCCACCAGTGATCAGTGCAACTTTCTTGTTGAGTCTACCTTGTTGGTCAGCCATATTCTATGTTAGGCATTCGCGCTGTATAAGACTGTCTTGGTAGTTTGTCGGAAATTAGTGTGTTACATAGTATGAGAGCATATATGAACTGCTTCACGACCGTGCTCTCACGCTGGAGCCCGCACTCGCTCCGACCTGCCGCCCCCACCGCATTCCCGATTACACGTTTCTGTAGAGTCTGTCCGAAAAGCAATTTTGAGGGATTTAACGCCCTCAGAATCAGTTACAGCGTTTATTAGCCATATTCATCGAAGGAAAACTTTTCAAACAGAATCTATACAACCACGCAATCGAGAACAGCCGCTTGCAGGGGCTGAAAGATCGGTTGGCAGCGACAGACGGACAGGATGCAGCGGCACTCAAAGAAGAAATCGAGGCGTTAGAAGCCCGGATTGACGAGCTCACCAGTTTCTCAACGGGGGCGCAGGTCCAGCAGGACTCCTGATGGGCGACTAAATCTCTCGGCGTGCACACTTCTCGTAATAAATTTCGTGCAGGAGAGAACTGTGAGCGTAGCGAATGAGTTGTTGAATCGGTCGAAATCGAGAGATTGAGCGGAGTGGGTTGGGCTGAGCGTGAGCGAGAACGCGAGCGTGAGGAGCAATTGGATCACTGGTGGGACTTCTCTAACAAGTTACATCATAGTTTCATCGATCAGACAGGAAACGGGGATTTGAGGCGTAGTCGGGCCGATTCAGGGGTGATCGGTAGTGATCGTTGCCGACTTAGCATACGAATTCTGTACGCCTGCCCACGGGCGATCCACAGTCAGTCCATCACAAAGCCAGGAGTTGCGACGGTTGCTTGCAAAAGAGTGCGAGCGTTTCCGAATCCTCTCCCGCAGTGCCAGCACCCGGCTGGCCAACGATCAGTCCCTGGGGAGCCGCAGACCGCCACTCATCACGGAGCCGTCAGTAGAGACTGTCTCGGCTGTGGCTGTGGTCTGTGCCACTCCCTGCTGTCCGATCGTGCTCCCAATCAGCGTCTGGTGGGCCCGGCGGAGGCGTTCTGAGAGTGCTTGGTGGGAGATGTCCAAGGTCTCGGCCACCGTATCAAGGCCAGCGTCGCGTGGCACCTTGAAGTAGCCCATGTTGTAGGCTTGAGTAAGGGCCGTGTGTTGGGCGCTGGTCAGGCCGTAGCGTGTGGACTGCTCGTCGTCAACGGTCTGAATCGAGACGACAGTGAGACTGAGATTGTGGTTCTCACAGACCGTATAGATCTGTGAGCATGCCTTCCGAGAGGGATAGAGCAGCCGTAGAGACCATTCACTGCCGTTCCCGGCCGCTGAGAGTATCGTGGCCCCCCTCCCGGTTAGCATCCGTCGGATCAACGACACCCTCCTCGCCCACTCAATCCGATAGAGCCAACTGGACTCCCCACCCGTTAGCCGGGTCCACTCGGCGACAGTCGTATCGCTCGTCAACGCGGTCTCCAACTCCTGGCGGTTGAGAGCGCGAATGCGGATGAGCGGCATGCTCTCGGTGGGCCTGCTAGCAGCGACGGGCTCACAGATGACCTGCGTGTCGGGCACAGCCCGGAGCGTCTCGGCGAGCCCGAACTCCTCGGCGGGCATGGTTAGGTTACAAATCGTTGTCATTAGTGATCTTCATAGCACCCAATTGCTTGCCGGTTTCTGACAGTGTCACCAGATCCCGTTCTTGGCTATAGGTAACAAGGCCCCGCTCCGCTAGTTTTGGAATATGCGTGTGGTAGAGCGATATGTAGACGCGCTTGATCTCCTCCGCTGAAATGTCCGTTATGTTGCTTTCGTTCTCGTAGACCGCGACTTCATCTGCCACATCAGCTAATGCTAGCGGGGAGTCGTGCGTTCGTAGGCAGTGGAGGATGTACCGACGACGCGGGCTAGCAAGTATCTCGAAGAAATCATCTACTAACATCTCTCTATCAGGGGCGTTTGAGGACGCCTCATCCGGCAAATAGCTTGTAGGGTGCTGCACAGAGATGTTTTACACCGGCTCTAGCAACAGTCTAAGGGTGCGAAAGTAACGGTCTTTATATACCCCGTCTTCACGGCATTATAATCCGTTTGGCTATTCTTCGTCATTACTCTCGTCAGCGCTGATCACTATCGTGTCTTGAATAAGAGAGGCAGAGGCACGCCGTATCCGCTGGGAGGCAGCGTTTGAGGAGATGCCGAGGATATCCGCCAGTTCTTCTATCGTAAGGTCGCGTGGCACATTGAAATAGCCCTCATGTAGTGCTGTCGCTAACGTGTCGCGCTGTGTCGCGGTCAATCCATGCTCACGCTGTCGTGGGGCAGTCGGGCGAGAGAGTTTATTGACCGTGAATGTACGGCCTTGTTTAGAGAAGTGCTTCTGGAACGATGAGACATGTTTATCCTCGGCAAATCGGAGGTGAAGCCGCCATGTCTCACCGTGCCCCTTCGCTCGTAAAATACTCGCATGTTGGTTTATAATTTCATCAATTAGATTGGTAATCTCGTTACTCCATTCGATCTGATACAAGATGCTATCATTGGATTCCTCGATAATAGTTACGTTGGCAACCGTCGGGTCGTCCTGCATCGCTTCGTAAAACGTCTCGAAATCACCACCGGAGGCCCAGAGAAACGGGAGTGCCCACTCGCTACTGTGAGTCGCCTGCCGTTCGCCCTCAACGGTCATATCTGGTTCGGCCGTCAGTGCCTGAGACAGAGTGAAGGATTTGGCAGAGACGGTGAAATCTGCAACGATACTCATGCTACTGCATAGACATCCACGCCAATAAGACCCGTGCTGGCCTTCTCTACGATATCCGCGTTAACAATTGCCACTCAGAATGCCGTTAGCGGGACGTGGAATCGGTGCGTTCATTGGGTGCTTTCACTCAGAATCCGGCTGGATATCTACCGTCCTCCATGGCGTACTCACACCTAATATCAGTGGGATCCCTAATGATCACTGAAACAACTGAAGTCGGTGGCGTGAGTGATTCCTTGTTCTACAGAGGTCGGCTAGATCGATTAGTCATGCACAGACACCTGCGAAATTTAGTCCGCAATTGTTTCAGCATTAGACGTACATGAGAAATTCATCTACCTGACTTTAGATTCTTGCAGTTGTTCCATCGACCCCCCGAACCCTCCGGGGGCGATGGTAATCTTGATGGAGATACAGGTGTATCACCCGTGTGAGGCCGCCGGTTCGTCCCGGTTTCAGTCGAACCCCTGGTAGGGTCGAAGCCTTATTCCGAACAGCTCCTCCCGGCACTCCACAATCTCCTCAAGGACGCCGACGAGATCGGTGAGGGTGATGACTTCGACCCGTCGATGGCCCAATCGGTGTGTCGTCGAGGCCGTGGCCTCGCAGGAGTGATCACCCACATCTATGATCTCCTCGGATGGACAGTCGTCCGTGAGCTAACCTTCCCCGAATACACCCGTCATTTCCATGAAAAAGCCAGAACTTCCTCAAAACGATCGGCACACAGATTGCTGTCACCTCTCGGTACGGCCACTACCCGATGTTCCGGGTGCTGTTCGAGGACCGGAAGGACAAACGGGCTAGTTCACTTGGATCTCCCGACATCGATGACGTCGCACCGATCGGTGAGACCATCGGCTCGTGGGTGCTTCGAGGGCCAGGGATCGACCGGTTAGCGTCTCATCTGGCGCATCTCGAACGCTACGCTGACTTAGAAACACAGGAGGATGGCGAGAACTTCGCGGCGTTCTACGCCGACCTTCGGATCGGACAGGCAACCCGCCGAGCGAGTGTCCGTGAGGCGGTTGAGCGTCTGTGCCGAATGAAGAATATGGAGGCGACCCGCCCGACGACAGCGCTGTTCTCTGCGTTCACAGGGAGCGTCTATGGCACAGCGAGAGCACTAGCGGGGTTGGCGTCGGCGACGGAGTTCGAGCGTCGTATCAGACTCGATGAAGTTCGCTATGCATTGTCGACGCTCGATCCTGAGGCCCTCCTGCCGAATCTTGCTGTGGACGACGACGGCACACGGCGAAAGACCGCCCGATCGATGCTCGTCCATACACTCTTGACGGCGCGCGACTGGGTGACAACCGGCGAACTCGCCGATCGAGCGGGCATCTCTCGGGAATCGATTCGCACTCATCGCGATGATTTGGAAGCCCTTGGGCTGTTGGATATCGATGACCAAGGAGAAGGTAAAGCCACGCTCTACCGGCTGACGTTGCCGTTCAGGGATGAGCGTGGAGATTCTGACGCCCCTCGACCGCTGTACCTCCCCGACGGCGAGGGCGACCGGGTGATGTACTCCATCCGTGACGTCGTGCATGATCTCATCGACGCTCGTGGACTGTTGGACGAAGCCTATACTGATCGAGCTATCTCCGATGGCCTGGTGGGCTGGCCCCCTTCGCTAGAGCTAGCTGTCGAGCGCTGGCCGTGGCTCCGTCCCTGGATTGATGTCATCTGTCGGCTGTTTGATCACATCGCAGGAGGCAGTCTCCGTGGACCGGGTGACTGGATCGACGGGCCGTTCGAGATCGTCACCCAATTCGGCACAGAGCCAGCGACGATACAGACCCAACTGACAACGGGGGAGCTTGATCTCCGGACACAAACCGTGGTTCGTGAATTACCACGCTCTACTCTCCGTCTACCGACGGCTCCTTGAGGGCAGGGTCGCGCAAATCGCGGAGCGATTCGCTGGATACGGGAAATCTTCGATTTCCCTTGACTTCCTGTTTCGATGACGTTGCCAGACTACGTCTGGCAGCCAGCCAGAACCTGCGGTTCTGGCGAACGCGCTTTGCAGATACAGGTATATCCACAGGGAGCGCAGTCTCCACAGGTTGTTCGAAAATCGAAGATTTTCGTGATCACGAGAGACGAAGTCTCTCGGACGACGTTGATTCGGAGTGTCCCACTCCTATCTGTTCAAAACCGCGAGCAAGAATGTTCCACGATGCGTTCCAATCCCTGTCCGTTGTGAACCCGCACGACGGACAAGAGTATTCACGAACCCACAACGGTCCGTTGTGTCTCCCAGTGGTTCGAGTCGTGTTCTTTGCGAGAGAGTGCCCGTTGCTCGCGTTCAAGCCGGGCACGTTCGCCCGACAGATCGAGCGATCCAATTGCTGTACCATCGGTGTCGTGAGCGTACTTCAGAATCCCCACGTCAATGCCAACGCATTTCGTGGATTCTGCAGGTGGCTTCGGTGGTTCGTGATCCATCTCGATCCCAAAGATAGCGAACCACTCACCGGTTGACTCTTTCTTGAGTGTGACCTCTTTGACCGTGGCGGTATCCTCAGAAATCAAAGATTTCTGGGGATGCTGTATCCCCTCCCCACTCACTCGCTGCGCTCGTTCGTTGAGGAAGGGGGCTTAGCACCTACAGGTCAGCTAAGCCGCCTCGGTTGCACAGCGACAAGCTGAAGAGCGGACACTCTTCAGTCTCGCCAGTCGGGGGCATCCCGAGGGGGACTGAAAACGTCTACCCCGACGGCGGGCCCATCGCCCGGATTCTCTGCGCTGTGGGGGTCGCCGCCAGGGATCACGTACGAGTCGCCGGCCGTGACGTGCCAGCGCTCGCTGCCGGTTTCGAATGTGAGCCTTCCGTCAAGCAGGTACCCAACCTGTTCGTGAGGATGGCTGTGCTCGGGGACAACGGCCCCTGCCTCGATTGTGAAGTACTGGACATTCTCCTCTTCACCGCTCGCCAGCAGTTTTAGGTGCACGCCATCGACTACCTCGGTGCTCTCCACTGCGTCCTCCGAAACGATTTCCATACTAGAGATACAACAGGCTAGCTCCTAAAACCCGTCTTCCAGTATTCGCTCCGGATCCTCGTGTTCTCAACTCGAGTCGGAATGAATTCGTTATCGACCGTCGTCGGTACCGGTTCGATAGCTACTGCTGAAACGACTTATTCTCGAAGAGAAAATGGTCGAGTCCATTCCCCCGACGTAGTTCACGTCGAGTTCTTTGACCGTCTTGACGAGGTGAACGCGGTAGAGTTCGCGGTCACAGTAGATCCGGTTGATGTGGACATACTCCCGCGCTGTGGGATAAAAAAGCGCGACGTGGAGCCAGGAAGCCCACACCTCAAGGAAACGGAGAGGGCATCGAGTAAGTGTGGTGGGGCGGGCACTTCCAATGCGACAATAACCGCTGCGACTTTGAGGGTGATCGGGATTACGTGGGTGCGGTGAACGTAGCGCGCGTGTTCTTTAGCTGAATTGAGACGCTAAGCTCCCTTCCTCAGCGAGCGTCGAAGACGCGAGCAGGGAGGGGATACAGCGCCCGCACAGTTTGTTTCCGTTCAATTCGGCAGGCTTACTATCCAGTCGTTCAACTAAGGTAGTAAGATGCTCACCACATCGCGTCCGTCGTTCAAACGCGACAAGAAGCGTGCGGTGGATGCGTGGTCCGAGTGTCGATCCGGTAGGAGTGGGACACTCCAAACCGCCCGTAAAGGGAAGTCGCCTGTGGAGACTGCGCTCCCTGTGGGGACATCCGTTCCTGCAAAGCGCGTCATCGAAGCAGCAAGCCCCAACCTCAACAAGCGAGGGCCGGGGAGGCCCGAGCGCGGTAGGTCGGGGTAGTTCACTCGAAATATCCATACCCAATTTGACGCATTTCTTCTAAAAAAGATTCGTCACTTAGATTTGATCGAAAGGCAGCTAGATAGACATCGAGCTGGTGAACTTTTTCTTCAAATTCTGACTCTGCGAGTGATTGGAGTTCTCGAATACGTGCAAGGTCATGTTCTGAATCAAGATAGAATGTCTTTCCGTCTCTGTTTTCTTTTGGACTGTCGTATCGAACGCGATGAGGGATATTATTTTGAGTTGCGGGCTTAGAGTTAGTCGTTGGCTCGGGTTCCGTATCCTGTATAGATTTGTTCCCCACTGATGTGTCCGTCTTTGCAGTTCCAGCTGCTGAGACTGCGCTTGTGGTTTCTTCCTCGTTGGAGCTTCTAGCTTCGGAAGCAGCTGACTGCTGTTTGTCTTCCCCAAGCGTATCTTCGGCACCTTCCACATTGTAGCGGTCTTTTTTGCCCATTATGCTGAGACCTCTGAATCAGCTCCGTCAAGTAGCTTTTCGGGATCGGCGTCGCCCATCTCGTCATTCTTTACCTGGTCCCACTTGTTTATCGCTTCGTGATAGGTGTAGTCGCCTGTCATCCACCGGCCGATGACCTTGTAGGCTAATGGGACGTGTTCTTCATAGGAGCGAAGCTGGCGTGTTTCGTCTGACTCGATGAAGGTGAACAAGTCCATCTGATTGCCCCATGTGTAACGCAGCAGTGAGTGCTCAGGGATTGAGAAAGGACTTAGCGGAACGCCCCGGTCTTTCATCGAGTCCCGGTACTGCTCGAAAATTTTTGCGTTTCCAACGCGGCTTGGAACCGTTCCTTTAATAGTAATATCAACCCCCATCTTTTCAAATCCGGATTCCATCGCATCGATTGTATTTTCGAGGCCGCGTTGGGAAGCATCTCCCTTTGGTGTGAGCTCTATAGGGACCATGACGTTCCGAGCGGCGATGATAGCGTTATCAACAAGGGTGTTGAGTGTTGCTTGGACATCAAGAATGAAGATGTCATACTCAGTGGCAAGTTCTTCTAGCAGTTCGCGGATGACCCAGAATTCATCGACGCCTCGACGACCGGAGCTATCAAGTGCCGATTCGAAGTTTCCGAGATCTTCATGTCCCGGTACGAGATCGAAGTGCGGTGTCTCGACAATAAGCTCTCGAATGTCTGTATTGTCGAAAAAAACATCCATGATTGTTGGATCAACTTCATACGCTTCTTCCTCGTCTTCGTCCTCAGGTATCCCATCATGATCGAGATGCTCATAGCCGCAGTAGTGGGTTAGTGCACCACGTTGCGGATCTAAATCCCACACTAAGACGTCGTAACCATCTCGACCGATAGCAGCTGCAGTTTGCATCGAGTTTGTCGTCTTTCCTGGTCCTCCACTTTCCGACCACCATACGAATCCTTGCGTCATATGAATAGATGTATAGCCAACTGTATTAAAAGTACGTCAGACGCTCTATTGCCTACGAGAGATACTTGATATATGTATTATTGAAAAATAGTACATATCTATTTCTGACAGGATAATAAACTAGGTCTACGAATTGTTGGGCGGTTTGCAGTATGGTATTACCGATAGTTCTATTTGTGCGCAGATATTTTGTTATATGTCTGTATAGCTACTTCGGTAGTAGGCCAGCTAGTAATATAGCCAGTAAACTCACGAGTAAACTATACAGTAAACTATCCTTCGTTATATAGGAACCAAGAGAAAACTCACGGCTTCGCCGGAAGCCTAGGCTACCAACTGATCAGCAAGAACGCGCGTTTTACTACTTTAGCTGTGGGATGACTCCGACATGGTAACTATCCCTCCCCACATTGGGCGTAGTGTGCACGAAAACTAGCAGTTGATTCGGCGTTTGCCACGGCAACAGCCGAAACCAAAGAAGTGAGCCGACCGTGCCAGCCGACACAAAACAAGCGGTTGAGTTACTCACGGCTAAACAGTAGTTACTGAAGTAGGGAAAAAGCCGATTCGACACACCTCGTTTGGTCGGTATGATTGATGCAGCCGAAGCAAACCAGGTCAGCAGCGTCATCGCTGTTGTACCCCGAGATCGACGTTGGTGTGGGTTCGAACGCGACCTACACGAGAGAGGACTGGCTCGAAGTCCTCGCTCGGATCGCCTTCGACAACGAGTTCGCCAATGCTGGGCAAAAGCCTACCAACTTGCTCGCGGTGATGATGTTGCGCTCGAAACTGACGCACAGAATCCACTGGCACGAGCCCTGCTGTACAACGTACGCGATCTCGAAGCGGACGGCATCGACGAACAGTTCGCTGCCGTCCGCGACGCGGTGCTGACGCACGCTGCTCGCACCCGTGTCTTCCAGAACCCTGTCGAGGGCCGTCGCCGTTCGCGGGTACCGTGAGTGGTCCTCAAGGAGCCACCACTTGCGGCTCCAGCTCGGCCACGAGCGGCTCCAGGAAACCAGCCCTGATGAACTCGCCAGCGCCACCCAGAGCTTGCTCGTCTCGTGATCTCTTGGCACCGATTTGGAGGAGAGACCCACGACTACAGTTGTGGGCTTTCTCGCCTGAATTGTGTAACGTCCCTCCGAGGTTGCGGTGAACGTCCCGCTGGACAACACCGGGATCACACACCACCTCTTCCAGTGTTTCCTCGTCGTGGGCCAACGGGGCAGGGAGACACACCGTGTGCAAAATGAAGAGCGACTCAAGAACACGCCACCTTACTGGGGTTGAGGACGATGAATTTGCGACGTCGCTCGGAGGTCGATCAGGCTCGCTTGCTGGACGCACCCCCCCCCCCTATTGCATATAGGAGCACCCTGGCCTGTCGTCAACCAAGACCACCTGGGGAGTGGGGCTCTGGGGGTTCATCAGTGTAGTCCATCAGTCGGTTCCCCTCTGTTGTGCGAAGAGGTACCTTAGACAGCCTGTTTCTCGTGAAACCTGGTGTGTGCTGGTAGACCTCCTAACAGACACGAACACTTCGAACTGGTCGTATGTTCTACTCGTCTGTCTGAACGCCAGCGGTGGACGGAGAACCCTCGGAGCCGACCGCATCGCTGGCCCTACTGATGGGTGTGACGTTGGGGGAGTGATGTTGTGAGTTCGGTTCTGATGGATGCCTAGCAGAGATGTCTCTACCTGGAATTGATATGTCCCCTGAGAGTGTCGATCTCACTGCTCCCCCGTTGTACTCGGAGTTGGAGGGCAACGACGAGGTCCACGTATAGCCGACCCGATCTTGATGAGCTGATTGAGCGAAACACACCGTGTTCGAAATGGACGCTACGGCATCAGCTGATGGGCATTACAGACACGAAATGAGGTTTATCACGCCCTCGATTGCGTTCAATCACAATTGCAAAAGATAATTTCACAAGCTTAGAAAGATATCAGTCAAAGATATTTGACCCTTGGGCACGGAGAAGTACTACTCCAATGGTCGAAGTCCTCGACTCACTTCGCTCTTTGTTCAGCGCGACAGTTGAAGGGCAGGATGGGACATACGTCATCGAAGTCCCCTCGAGTGAAATCGAGCAGAAAGCACTCGCTGCTGAGAAGACGTACCGCGTCGCACTTCTTGACGCACCATCCTCCACTGATTCACGAACTAAGACGGATTCACAGGAGTCTCACTCACGGCAACATACAAGCCAGCCTCAATCCGACCCTCCGGTCGATACGCTTGTTCGTGATGAACGCTTGCGTCTCACCATCTCTCCCGGGCACGTAGAGCACTCGACATTCGTGCGATCCCTGCTCAACCTCAATCTTACCATACTCTACTGCGACGTCTTCACCCTCTTGCTCCATCCGCTCGATGCATTTTAACTCGTCCGAACGCTCGATTTTCGGCAATAGATAGCTGACATTGGCGTTGTCGAGCGTCTGGTAGACTTCCACGATTCAAACCCACGGTCTGCAAGCACCAGGTCGATATTCACGAGTTCCTGCGCTCGTACGATCAGTTTCCGAACCGTTCGATGATAGCGGTGTTTCGGGTTGTCGTCCCACTCGGAACTCTCGATCACTGGTTCGAACGCCAAGACGACTGGCATGCTCTTCCCAACCAGTGAGAGCGTCGCAAACTTGTACGCACTCCCCTCACCGATTTTTGTGCCACTGACCTCTGGTGGAAGGTCGTCTTCAGCATGGTAGTTCCACGTCGTGATGCCGATTGCGACCGTGACTGGTGGCTGGAGAATCTGGATATCAATGGTATTGAGCAGATTCTCGACGGATTTCCTGAACCGGCGTTGCTAGATTGAACCCTCCTGCTTGAGAGCCTTGACCGGCGTGCAATTTTCTAGTGCTTGGTGACTCCGATGATGATTGTAGTAGGCGGTGTAGGCAGTCAGCCAGCGTTCAGCGCTGGCTTGACTGCCGTTCCAGGTTTCGTGAAATCGCTCGATTCGCATGGTGTACGTCTGAAACAGTTTCTCAACGATGTTGCGATCAGAGTAGTCAAGATGTCCCGTGAGATCTGTCCGAGCGAGGGCGGTGAGATAGCCCATCCCGTCGACGAGAAACTCTGCGTCGGAGACGCGGTGTTTCTCTGTGAGTTCCGCGAAGAAGGTCTCGGCTGGGTCTCGGCCACGATGTCTCGAAAGTCGCACATGAAGAACGACGTTCGAGTCGACATCGACCTCGTGATGATGGATCGTGAATTCGACAGCGAGCCGGTCAAGGACACCTGCGAAGAGTACGATGTTCATTACCTGAACCCGACGCGCATCTTCGACCGCAGCGACGAGGATGAGACCATCGCGTGGATGTACCGTAACGGCAAACGCTTCCACGTCACCGAAGAAGAAACCGACGACGGCACGCCAACGCGCAAGCAAATCTATCTCCCGCAGCAGTCGAACTCGGGTGACGACGATGAGGAGGAAGACGGTCTCTCAGACGTGTGGACGGAGATGTGTGGCGAATGGGAGTTCGTCGACGTGGAGGGCGAACCGAGCGATGGCATGTCGTTCTCGCGATTGTTCGCGGATATCCACTGTGAAGAGGAGGTTGAAGCACGCAAACAGAAAGCGAAGGACGGGGACGTGGACACCGCTGGAACCGTCGTCTTCGAGACGAACCATCCCTACGTGACCGCCCACGATGCCGACAGCCAGGAGATGGAGGCGAAGACGTTCATCCACATGATCGAGCGGGTGATCCATCGGTATCGTCACAGGTGGGGCATCGAGAACGGCTTTAAGAAGCAGAAACACTTTATGGTCCGGACGACCTCGACCGAACGCGATTATCGGTTCTTCAACTTCGCGTTCGCGTGCATCTTGTACAACGTGTGGCGACTCGTTGATCTGCTGGTGAAGCTCGCTCTCGACGGTGAGAACAGGACCTACAAGCCGCTGGTGGATGCGAATCAGTTCCTGACAGTGGCGAAGCAATGGTACGGTCTCGATCCGCCTGACTAACGCCAGATCCTCCCGTGTTCGCCCAACTCATGAGCGACGGTACTGTGTTGGGCCACTTTGTTTCATGTTCTAACTGGGCGATTCCGAAATGACAAACTGAGCTGGGTCGATGTCAGTTTTCGCTGCTGATGAAATGTCTGGAAAGAATGTCTAGATTGTGCATTGCTGGGCTACCTGCCCGACATCAGGTGTTCCCCTTGAGCTAATTCATAAGCAAAGAGGTAGTTTGTAGATAGCCATCCTCCATATCTCTGTTACTTGCCTATCATCAGCTCCCTATAACGGATGATCCTGTATGTATTTCCCCCTACCGAGTATTGAGAAAAGCATGCAGGTATTCATCGCAGGATCGACGGGCGTGCTTGGCCGACGACTTGTCACTAGATTTGTCGATCGTGGCCACACTGTTATTGGACTCACACGAGACGACGATGGCGATGAACTTGTCGAAGCACGTGGGGGCGAACCTCGCCGCGGTGACCTCTTCGATGAAGAATCAGTCATTCAGGCCGCCAAGGGGGCTGATATCGTCATTCACGCCGCCACAGCGATTCCGACGGACAACCCTACGCCCGAAAAGTGGGCGGTCAACGACCGCGTTCGGCGTGAGGGGACTCAAACACTCACCACGGCGACAGCCGAAGTTGGTGCCGATCGATATCTCCAGCAGAGCATCGTTTGGGTTGCTCGCCAACCCGATGGAACAGCCTTCGATGAGGACTCCCCACTTCACCCGGATCCAACGGCGGAGTCTGCAGTAGACGCTGAGGAAATCGCTCGTGAGGCTGGCGAACACCACGGCTTCATCGTGAGTATCCTGCGGTGTGGCCAGTTTTACGCACCGGATGCATTTCATACCCGAGCACAGGGGACCGCTCTCGTTCGCGGCGACCGACCGATCATCGATGACTCGGACGATGCACTGCTCTCGCGGATATACGTGGACGACGCGGCCAGTGCGTTTGTCGCTACCGCCGAGGCGGGCCGAAGTGGTCTCTGGCACGTCGTCGATGATGAACCGGTCAGCGACGCGGAGTTCTCCACCAGCTTTGCAGACCGGCTTGACGCGTCCGCCCCGGAACGAGTGTCAGAAGAAAAAGCCCGCCAAGAAATGGGAGACGGGCGGGTGGAGCTTCTCACTACTCCGATTCCGACATCAAATGACACATTCCGAGCTGACATCGGTTGGGAACCCGAATACCCTACGTATGAGGAGGGATTGGATCACGTCATCGAAACGTGGGAGTCAGACGACTTCCCCGTTTGATCCGCGGAGAAATCAAGTCTCTAGGCACAAGCGAAGTAGGTAATTCGTTCACAGGGCCGGGCACTAGAATTTCTGATTTTTGGTCGTTGGATGTGTCGTTCGAGCACCAACATAGCGACCCCACGCAAACGAGGATTGGATGTCATCCTTGATGGAGACTCTGTCACTGAGTCAGCGTATCTTCGTCGTTTGTCACGGGCTGGACATGAGTCGTGCCCCACTTGTGGAGTGCCTCGATAACTGGTTTTAGCGACTTCCCCTGCTCGGTGAGTTCATACTCAACGCGCACCGGCTTCTCGTTAACGACCGTGCGCGCCACCAGGTTTTTCTGCTGGAGGTCTTCCAGGCTGTCAGAGAGCACTTTGTTGGTGATATCCCCGATTTCGTCTTGGAGTTGGTTGAATCGCAGGGTTCCGTGTTTGAGGAGACGACTGATAATCACTGGATGCCACTTCTTCCCAATAAGTTGCATCGACGCCGTGACACCGCACCACTCTTCCCCAGCGGACCAAATCGGCATTTGGGTTACTTCATACTCTTCGTTGGTCTCGGTCATGCTTGCATGAAGCTACAACAGGCACTTTAGCGTTTCGTAACGAAACTAAGTTTTAATTTGTAACTGCAGTTCGAGATGGTAACGCCGTATTACTATAGATACTCGACATTTATTCCATCACACCGCCTATCTACGAAGTGAAACCATGCGAGCGTCAGAGCCCCATCAAGAGATGCAGGCGGTACTTGATCAGATGAAGGACGTTCCCGAGTTTAACCAGATGTCGGTCGAAGCGGTGCGGGAGCGAGAGATGTTTACTACCGATGATCGTGAACCTGTTGGCAACGTGATTGATCGGACGATCCCCGGTCCAAGCAGTGACCTCCCGGTACGGATTTACCTGCCCGATGGGGAGGGACCGTTTCCCGTCGTTATTTTCTTTCCCGGGGGCGGATTCGTCCTTAATGGTCTCGACAGTCACGACGCGCTTTGCCGCGCGGTAACAAACGCCACTGACGTTACCGTCGTTTCAGTCGCCTGTCGCCTCGCCCCTGAACACCCCTTCCCGGCGGCCGTTGAGGACGCCTTCGCCGCCACTAAATGGATTACCGAGAACGCAGAGACGTTCAACGGGAAGGCCAACCGCATCGCCGTCGCAGGCGATTCATCTGGCGGCAATCTTGCGGCTGTCGTCACCCTGATTGCACGTGACTCTGGGCGCCCCGATATCGATTACCAACTACTCATCTATCCGAAAGTGTCGTACAACTCAGAGTGGCCTTCCTACGAGGAGAACGATGGGTATATGACCACACGCGCGGACATGGAGTGGTTTGCGAAACACTATTTCGAGAGTCAGCTCCATAGCCGGAACCCATACGCTTCACCGATAGAC
This sequence comes from Halobacteriales archaeon YIM A00010, assembly GCA_025041175.1. Lineage (GTDB taxonomy): Archaea > Halobacteriota > Halobacteria > Halobacteriales > Haloarculaceae > Halocatena. The sequence continues at coordinate 180,647 of JAKCFJ010000004.1, read as the reverse complement.
GCCTGCGACTTTCAGGATCTTCCCCCGGCAACGGTTGTAACGGGGGGCTTTGATCTACTCCGTGACGAAGGCGTCGCATACGCCGAGCGACTGAGTGATGCGGGGGGCGACGTAACCCACCGTCACTACGACGATGTCACCCACTTTTTCCTCCAGATGCTCGATGAGCCGTTTGCTCTCACCCGAGCAGAGGAAGCACTTGACGATATCACGGACGACTTAATCGCTAGGTTCCGATAGTGAGCGTACCACAGGGTACTCGGCCAAAATCGCTCGAGTACCGTGTTCCCCACGGCCATGGCTGCCACGATGTCGCTCCCGCTTCGGCGTATGACTCGTGGCTGGCGAGCTATTCTCACCGTCACCACAGAGAATTCATCGGATGTACTCAATAGCGGTGACCGCTGACTCCGGCTTGATGAAGATTCATGAGTAACATTATTATTCTGTATTCTACTTCTACTGTAAATGAAAAATAGAAATTATGAAATCTCAAAACGAAGCTTCTCTCATCGATCGGATATCCAGTTGGGCGCTCCCCAACCTCATTTTAGGCCGGCGTGCGCTCGTCCTCGCTGGCTTGTTGTTAGTGGCGTTGAACCTCCGATTGGCTATCACCTCGATCTCTCCGGTGATCGGACAGATCCGAACGGATCTTGGGCTGAGCTCCGCCGCGGTCAGCTTACTTGTTACGTTGCCGACGGTGTGCATGGGTATATTCGCGCTTACCGCGGATCCGATCGCCAGGTGGCTTGGCCAAGAACGCACCGTCTTCTGGGGGGTCGTGCTTGTCGGCTTGGCGACAGCCGCCCGCTTGCTTGGCAGCTATACTGCTGTCCTTTTCACCACCGCGATTCTCGTTGGCGTCGGCATCGCACTCATTCAAGCACTCCTTCCCGCGCTCGTCAAGAAATATTTCCCGGATCGTGTCGCCCTCGTCACCGGGTTGTACACCACGAGCCTGCTTGGGGGTGCGGCGATCGCCGCCGGCGCTACCGCTCCCTTGGCGAATGTCTTTGGATCGTGGCAAGGCCCGCTTGCATTCTGGGCCGTACTCGCCATTGTTGCAGCGGTCGTGTGGAGACCTGTCGCTCGCAGCGAGCATTCTGGGACGACCAGCGGGCGAGACAGAGATGAACCAAGAGAAGAGAAGGTAACTCTGCGTACGTTATCGTGGCGTAACTGGTGGGTATGGGTATTAGCACTCTTCTACAGCGGAGTGGCATTCCTCTACTTTTCGACATTAACATGGCTCGCTCCGCTCTACCAGAGTCTCGGTTGGAGCGAGGAGCTGTCCGGAGCTTTGTTGACGATATTCACGGTTGCCGAAATTGGGGGCACACTTGGAGTGGTCATACTCAGCGATCGCTCTCCAGATCGTCGCCCCGCACTCGTAGTGACTCTCTTGGCGTGTGGGGTGGGATACGGAGCGATTGCACTTGTTCCGCTCACTCATCCATTGGGTTTGGGCGGTGGTGTCGGGTGTCGGGATGGGTGGTTTGTTCAACCTCGCACTGGTCCTCCCAGTCGATTATGCGCCTACTCCGAGCACAACGGGGCAAGTGAGCTCGATGGTGCTCGGTATTGGGTACCTGCTATCATCGTTCGGGCCAGTCGTGATCGGGTGGCTCCATGACCTCTTAGGAGGGTATGAAGTGTCGTTTCTCGTGCTCGTCGGCATCAGCGTCGTCATGCTCGTGGTTTCATTGCGCTTCCGACCTGGTGACGAGATCGAGACTCTGTGACTGACGTTGCGGATATGCCTGCTCGATACCTGAAGTCGAGCAAGTGGATTTCTCATGCGCGACGAATAGAGAAATCAACCTCAGCGAGCTAAATTTTGCAGTGATCTGTGCATGACGAATCGACCTAGCCGACCTCAGCCGAGGTAGGTGTCCGTGTTATATTGTGCATTGTCGGCCCGGCCGAAGTCGATCATCGGGAAAATGAGGTTGGTCACCTGCGTGAGCACCTGGCGCGTCGTTCGGCGGACGACGCGGTTTTTCGTCGACTGCGGCGCATCATTCTTGTCATCTATCTTACCTTCAAGCGTGTCCAACCCCAGTGGGATGCCGCTCTTGTGAGCATAGTTCCGGACGCGTTCAGCCGCATGAGCGATGCGCTGACAGTGAGCGTCGTCAAGGTGGTCATTCCAGGCATGGTCATATTGTCATCCGACAGGGTGCTTGTTCGTCCTCGGCGAGGTCGAAGCCGAACTAGTCGGTGACGCCCGGTTGGCGGATGCGCCGCTCGTGATCGGTTTTGTTGTAGGAACTCTCCGCGTCCCGGCATCGCAGTAGCTCGCGGACAAACAAGGCGCACAGCATCGGTTCAATCGGCGTCTTGGTATGTCAGTCAGCGAATTCATCGCCTTGATGCCACAACTCGAACATCAAGTGACTGGCAAGCGTGTCGGTCGGCCGCCATTCGGCTATCCGATCGAAGATGGCTTTCTCCAACAAGTTCCCGCTGAGTACGTTCATGTCCCGAATTTCATCCGCGAAGTTCACAAGGGCCGTGAGAAGCACGCCACTGCTGCGTTCTTCGACATCCCAGACGCGACGATTCGGAGTATCCTCAACCGAGCCAAGAGCGTGTCATAGAACAATTCACATGATCGGCTACCTCTGCTTAGATCAGCTGAAATCGCCATACACTTGGTGCACGGCATTCTTAGCGCGTTTCAGTTATGGCGAAAGAAAAGTTCGGGATTGCTGTGGAAGAAGACATTGTCCGAGAGATGGATGAACTGGTGGCTGAGTGTGACGATCTCGAAGTCAGTCGCTCCGAGATCGTCGAGGCTATCCTCACAGCATTCGTCCAGTCGGATGCGAATCATGCTGAACGGCGGTGTTCAGATACGGATGAAGTGTGAGGCGGTGCAATTTTTCAGTGCTCTATGCCGAAAAACGCCGCCTCAACGGATGTTTGGACGACATCGACTTGGATTTTGTGGGGCGAGAAGTAACAACTGTTTATGAAGCTCGGTATTCAGCTCCATCTTACTGGATTATATCTTTCGAATACAGTCACTATCCCGGAGGTATTCGGTGTTAAACGAGCTCGTTCGACCGTTCACAACTGGGTGCACAAGGCTGAGATACAGCCCGAAAATGGGCGAAGTCCAGATCACATTGCGGTTGACGAGACCATGATCCGACTCAACAATGAGCAGTATTGGCTGTATACTGCGGTCGATCCCGAAACAAACGAATTACTCCATACAACGCTTGAACCGACCACAAACAAGGTTCTCTCTCATTCATTTCTTACTGAACTCGCCGAAAACATGATGTGGAAGAGGCTGTGTTTCTCGTTGATGGTTCACACTCATTACAAGATGCGTGTCATCAACATGGCTTCGATTTCAGATACGAACACATGGAAATCGGAACGGCGTCGAACGTATCTTTCGTGAGGTAAAGCGACGTATTTCTTCATTCTCAAACTGTTTCAGCAATGCCCACGCAGAAACTGCAAACGGGTGGCTCAGATCATTCGCCTTCGCATGGAATCAGCTTATCTGAACACTACCGCTGAACGAGTGCGAGAGATCATTATTCGGAAACGAAAAGGTACTCTCTAAGCGATTTCAAACTCTGTGCACTAGGTGCACGGACTTCTACGCTTGTAACGCTCTGAAACAGTAATCAGAATGACTTGAATGTGGGAACAATTCTATGACACGCTCTTCAACAGGGCAAGATGTGTCCAACAACCAGTAAGCAGACAATGAAATCCACGAAGACCAGCTCCGTAACTTCTTCGTCAACTTACTTGATGAGGAAATCGCATTAGATCTTACGGATAATGCTCACACTGATGCCGAAGATGTTTATGAGGTCCTCATCAGCGCCTGCACCGACCGGACCTCAATCTCTACGCTCTGTGAGAACAGCGAGGCACTGCGTTAGTTCGCACGGGACGTTCGTTCGGAGCGCACGACCTGTGCTGTGTCATCGAGCACCAGTTCGAGGGACTCGTCCGCGAGTGTAACCGCCACGCAGAATCGGGGCGATTCTCCCGAGTGACGGGTGATTGCTTCCGGTTGAGAGACTTCCAACTCCCAGAGGCACTCTTCGGTCGGGTCGCGGTCGTGTCGATCGTAGAAGGAAACGACGGTCGGATGTCGGGTGAACGCCATTCCAACTGGCGTCGTGTACTGCATCCCACAGCGTATGCAGGCCGCACGAAATCGATAGTCCATCACTTCGCCGACTTCTATAGTAGGCGTCATCTCGCCATAACAGTTCGAGCAGACCCCGTCACGCGCGAGTTCGAGTTGCTGGGCGGTCATGGTTCCGACGATAGAGACCAACTGGTCGAGGTCGCCGTGCCCAGCACCCTCTGACGGATAGATATTCGAGAGAACCGCGTGGCCGTGGCTGCACCGAACCACGAGCTGGCCGGTCGAGTACTCGACCAGCAACGGAGCGTCGCAGAACAGACACTCCCCGTCGACGGTGGCAGTCTGGTGCTCTCCCTCCGCGAGCGTTCCTGCGAATATCGTCCCGACTACCGCGAGTCCACGCGCTCGGAGGACGTATCCCTGCTCTGTCTTTCGAATGAACGACCCACGAAGACGCTTCAGATGGTAGCCGAAGTTCCCATCGTCCTCGTAGCCGACCCGATCACGGAGTTCGCTGAACGAAAGCAGTCCGTCGTCGTCACGTAGCGCGTCGGAGAGGGCTCGCAAAACCCGCAGTCGGACTTCGTTTCCCAACTCGGCGAATCCTTCCTCGGTCGCGGTGGGGTCGTCGAATGCCGTCATGCGTGCGGGGTCGGATGCTGCCCACTTATACCGTACCGTTGTACGGTCCTCGTCGCACGGTCTCGAGGCGATTCGGACAGAACTGAGAGCCAGGAACCACCGTACAGGCCGTCGATTCGTGATTCTCGCCCCAGATGTTCGTTTTGGACTGCTGGGCCCCGCTCGATAACCATGTATCGGAGTACGGCGAACTATTATGCGAATTCTCCTGCATAGCTACGTGCAGACATGGTTACGCTTGACTCCATAGCCATCGAATGGCTCGCGAGTGGTGCCTTGGTGACGATACTGGGGGTGCTAATCAAATTTGCAGGGTGGACGTGGTTGCTGGCGGGCTACAGTGAGTCAGCCTCATCGGTGCCCGACGACGTGGTTCGGGATATTGCGGGTAACACCGTTCTCCGTATCGGTATTGCCGTCCTTGCGTTCGGTATCCTCGCGTCCGTGATTGACCTACCGTCGTATCTCGGCACTGTGGTTGGGGCGGCGATCGTCCTGGCCGTACTGCGTCTGCTCTACCGGCTGAACACGTGGTCACCGTCGACCTCTTGAGACGGAGTTGATCCCTCGCGTTTGCACTCAAGCGACTGGGCAGCTCTCCCGCACAGTACGTCCTCCATTGAGCTCCCCCCCGGCAGCAAGAGTGGCATAAGCCAACATCGGTGTCCCTCTCAATTTCCAATTGCATATTTTTGATTATTAATTAGTAGCCAAGGAGTTAACAGTAACGGGGGTTCCAGTAAGGACGACATTCTACAGCGGATAGAACTCATACTTATAGACATAAGTACGTAAAGATATTCGGCGGTTCGATAGTGTCAAGAGCAGTGAGTGAAGCATGGCGAAGTACACCCAACGTGTCAAACAGGCGGTTGCCGAGTGCTTGATTGAGTTTTTTTCCAGTATTCTTCGGCGGGGTTCAGCTCCGGTGACCCCCGCGGCAGGTAACACAGTTCGATCGGAGTGTCCTCGACGAACTCTTGGACTGCGTTCGCGGTGAAATACGACGCGTTGTCCAAGACGACGCAGCGTTTCTCGCCGAACTCGGTCTGGAGGGCGTCCAGTAGACGGATCGTCGGGTCGCTGTTGAAATTCTCTGCACAGGGCAGAAAGAACGTCTCGCCGGCCTCGCTGACCGCACCGAGCAGCTTGATACTGTCCCACGCGCCCGTCACTGCCGGTGACGGGCGCTCGCCTTCGAAACCACGCATGGATCAACGTCGAGAGGACCTGTCGTGTCTGATCGATGGCGAGGATCGTGGAGTCGTCGTCCAGATCGTCGCGCTTTTTTAACCCCCTCTTGCCAGGCTTGCTGTGCCCGTTCGTCGGACTTGTAGTACCGAGGCCGGGCTGTCTTCCAGGACAGCCCGGCCTCGGACAGCAATCGCCGGACGTGGAGGTTACAGTACTCAACGCCGAATTCCTCGATGAGGTAGTGACGAGCGAGTGGAACAGACCACGCGGGTGCGTCACATCCAACCTCTTCAGGTGAACGATGGAGAACTTCGACAAACTGCTCGTACTCTTCGTCAGAGAGCTCGGGTGGTCTGCCCGAACGGTGTTCATCGTAGACGACATCCTCGAACGGCTCGTCGGCGAGCCGTTCGAGCCACTGCGACAGCCACGGACCGGTATAGCCGTACCGCTCAGCAACTTCCTTCATCGTCGCGTCGTCTTCTTCGAGGTAGTTAATCGCTGCCATCAGCCGTTGTATTGGCTTTTTTCCTTGACCTCTGCGAGAACGTCGCGGCGATCTTCGGTAGTGACAGCGTCGAGTGAGGTCATATCCACAAGATACGCTTTAGCCTAAAAATATTCAGCTGATAGTATAGGTGCCGAAAACATCCGAGCTGAGCAGATAGCTATGGCCAAAATCCAGACCGATGTCGGAGATGGCGGGATTCTCGACATCCAACCGATCAGTATGGCTCCTCCCAGCTGTCGATGGTGTTCAAGGCGCATCGGTCATGCATAAAAAAACTCCTCTACGTCGTCGCGGTCCTGTATCCGCTTGTACGTGACTTCTACCATGACATGATCCACGTCCGACACGCCGGCCCTGCCGCACACGGCACAGATAACGCTCATATTCTCGTCTTACTGCTACGATCACAAGAATCAGCACTGTATATCCACTCACCCGCCACATCTTTGAAACCGCTGAAATCCTGCGATATAGAGCGTCTAAGACAGGAGAATACCATTGATCGTCTTCTCGTCTGTGTCAGCAAGAAGACAATCAAGATCGTCCTCCTCTACCTGACGAACGTTCACTAGACGAGCGCGGCTCGTACCCGCTCCATCACCTCGGCCCAGTCGAGGACTTCGCTGAGTGTCGCTTCCATGCGAACCCGAAGAAAGTGCAGGACAGCGTGCTTCCAACCGGCAACGGAGGTGCCGGCGGGATGACTGATCTACATCACTGCTGCATCAGTAAGTTTTCGTGCGATCGAGACGGCATCCCGCGACGGCGAGGAAACGTATGCGTTACTCGACGACTGGATCCCGCTCGACCCGTCTGCGGATCGCGAAGACGCGTTGGCCGATTTGACGCAGCGGTATATGGCCGCTTACGAACCTGCGACGCCAGAGGACTTCTATTCGTGGTCTGGTCTGTACAAGCGGGACGTCCGCGCCGGGTGAGAGGCCATCGAGAACGATCTGATAGAAGTCGAAATTGAGGGCAAGCAGGCGTGGACCATCTCGGATCCGGACGCCGTCGACGCCGACGAGTCCCCAACCGTTCGCCTCCTCCCGATGTACGACAGTTACTTCCTCGGTCACGAGGATCGCGATCTCGTTGTCTCCGACGAGTACGCCGACCACGTGTACCCTAGCGGTGGCGTAATCCGGGCCACAGTCGTGGTGGACGGCCTCGCCGCCGGGACGTGGACGCTCGACCGATCACGGGCGACACCCATAATCAATGTCGACCCGTTCGAAACGCTGGACGCCTGTGTCGAGGGAGGAATCGAGGTGGAGGTCAGCTCCATCGGACGCTTCTATGACCTCGATATCGACCTCGAACTCGGAACGTAGACCGCTTCTCCCACTCCACCTATATCACGTTGCTGTCGACCCGTTACTTTCGGCGGACGTCCAGCGGAGCGACCCATTCCCGTCGGACTAAGCGACTCGGTGGCAGCGTCGTGCTGTCCGCAGATCTCACGGTACACCCTCGATTGATTACGACAGAAGCCCAAGAAATACTCGAACGGGATCCGATATGACCGAGCTGAAACTCAACGCACTGTACGTGTCAGCCCTCGATTTCGACCGCGCCCGCGAGTTTTATACGGACATCCTCTTCCGGCGGGAACCGACTCGCACCACCGATCGGTTCGTCTTCTACGACCTGGGCGGGGTTCTGTTCGGTGTCTTCGATCCTGCCGTCACCGGCGAGGAGGTCACGTACGGGACCAACTGCGTACCGACGATCGAAGTGGACGACCTCGACGCGCTGCACGACCGTCTGGCGAGCGAGGGGGTGGAAATCGTGATGCCGGTGCAGACGGTCAACGACACGCGAATATTCCAGTGCCGTGATCCAGCGGGGAACGTGCTCGAATTCTACCAGTGGATCACGTGACTCTGCTAACTCTCGCCTCTGTTCGGTGGAAAAACCCACGGTCAGGGACGGGGTGTCGGGACCTGCGCGACCACAACGGTCGTCGGTTCACGACTCGTCGAATTCGTTCAACAGGCCCGCCAGTTCGTCGGGATGGCTGAGCATCGGCATGTGTCCGGCATCGATCGTCGCAACGTCGTCAGGCTGGATAGTGGCAACCATTGCGTCTTGCATGGAGCGGGAGAGTTCGTTATCGTCCATCGTTTTGACGTAAAGAGAAGGGACGTCCGGGATTTCGGCACTACTCTCGTCGGTGTACAACCTTCTGGATTCGGGCCGAAACTGCTCGACGACGCGGTCGGCCTGTGCGTCGGACAACCCGTTGCAAAGCGACTTATGAATGGCCTCGTCCGGCGGTTTCGTACCTGCCAGCCGCATCACGACGTGCCGAATCAGTCGCTGGTAGACGGATAGCACGAGAGAAACGAACCGCCGGGCTTCGGGATGGCGGCGCTCACACCGACGAACCCCGCGACCCTGTCTGGAAGTTCTTTAGCTACGTCGAGGCTGACGACGCCGCCGATCGAGTAGGCGACTATCGTTACCTGGCCGACGGACCACTCGTCGATCTGTCGGCGAACGTGGTCGACGTAGCCAGCAAGCCCGAGCGTCCTCGGGCGGAAACACGACCGCGAGATGCGGCGCATCGAGCGCGGAGGCGACCTCCTCCCAGATCCAAGTGTCCAGACCGGTGCCGTGGACGAACACCACGCCCCGGTCAGGTTGTTGTGTCCGGGAATCTGTAGCCATAACTGCTAGTGTATATCAAATATCGTAATAATTTCGATCGGATGGTCGTCCACCTGTCCGAAGGTGAGCGAGCTATTGACCGGAGCCGTAGTCCGACGAGGCGGTCGCTTCAGCGATCAGTGGTTCCGACGTGGAGCGACGAGAACAGGTCGCCCCGTTCATCCGGCGGTGCTCGCCGACGGTCGTCTCGGAGAGTCTCGTCGCAGACACGACCCTTGGCGAACATCATGACGGTGACGTCGGTGAGGATCCCTCTCCATCGGTGGCGACCACGACGATGACATAGCGCAGACGCCTGCGAGGGTTCACTACTGCTGAAGTAGTGACCATATGCGTCCATGGATCGCCGGCAGCGCGCTTATTGTCTCCACGGAGCGACACGAAAACGATCACGATGTCAGAAGACTATGGTCTCGTCGACGTCGAAACGGCCGAGCAAGAACCGAACCCGGACCCGACGTCGGGCATGCAGTTCGGTAAACTGACCGAGATGCTCGGGTGTGAGGAGATGCGCCTCAATACCTGTACGATCCCGCCCGGTGACGAGGGACCGTATCACAAACACGAGTCCCAGGAGGAGGTCTACGTCTTACTCGACGGCCCGGGGCACGTGAACGTCGGCGGCGATCTCGTCGACGTTCCCGAGGGCGGTATCGTTCGAATGCCAGCGGACGTCCCCCGGAAGTTCGTCAACGAGACGGATGAGGAACAGCGCTGGCTGATGGTCGGCGCGCCACCCGTAGGAACTGTAGACGACATGGGTGAGTTCGTCATGGTGGAAGAGTAAGCGCAGAGCAAATTACGAGTACACATGCATGTTTCCCGGACATTCACTCTCGCGATGGGTGGCAAGCGGTGGACAAGGACATCCCTCGGCGTCGTGCTACTGATTTCCACTGCGGTGCTGAAGTTATCGAGCCGATCGATCCACTACTCGTGGCCGCTCTCACGGCGATCTTCGGTGCTCTGGCGGTGGAGCACTCGAAATCCGGTGAACATGAGAACGGAGCATAGACACGACCGTTCGACGGAATCGCGGTTTCACAGCCACGTTGCGTCGTTTTCATCGACGTCTGTCACCCGAAAGGCAGTGATCTTCGGTGAGTTCTATTGTCCCCAGCTGCGAGCTCCTCGGGAGCGAATGTCTGGACCTCGGTCGTGACGACGCCCGGTGAAGGAGCGAACCACTCCTCCAGTTCGTCGCGCTCCGTAAATGCGCGGAATACCCGCTCGCGCGGTGCGCCGAACGTCCGGCGGATCGTCAGGCTGCTCTCGCTCGTTTCGATATCGCGCATCCTCACTCCACCAGCTCCGCGAGGTTTTCGAGGGAGTCGTTCCAGCCCTCGTTGGCGTCGCTCGGGGGAATGGCCTCCGGGATGCCCTCCTGTCGGACGGTGATCTCGGTTCCATCTGGCACCTCCTCGAAGGTGGCTGTCACGGTCATCTCGCCGGCCATGCTCGGCTCGTCGGTTTCGAACGATTCGGTGTAGACGATCTGCTCGCCCGGTGAGAGTTCCTTGTAGGTGCCCCCGAAGGAGTGGCCGTAGTCCGCGAACTTCTCGGTTTCGCCCGTGAACGTGGCGCGGAACGTTCCGCCCTCCTCGGGCTCCGGGTGGTGGACCTCGGCGCTGAAGCCGGTCGGTGGCAACCACTGGGCGAGTTCGTCGGGATCAAGGAACACCTCGTAGACGCGTTCGGGCGAGGCTTCGATGACTCGGCTCGTTGTCATACTTCGCTCCTCGGCCTCGATGGGATCCCCGTCTGATTCCTGGAGTAGTTCCGCCAGGGTTTCGAGCATGCCTGCCCAGCCTTCGGCGGCACCGTTGGGAACCTGCCCAGGGAACTCCTGGGTAACGACGACTTCCGTGCCGTCCTGAACATCCCGGAGCTCGTAGCTGACACGAAGCTCTCCCGCTTCGGTCTCCTCACCGGTAACGAGGCATTCGTGCTCGACGACCTCGACGTAAGTTCCCTCATTGTCGATACGATGTTCCTCGTCGGTCCAGGTGATAGACATCTCACCACCGGACTCGACTTCGTTGGCGCGAACTTCCGCCGTCATGTCCTCGGGGACGAACCACTGCTCCAGCTCATCGGGGTCGGTGAACGCCTTCCACACGCGCTCGCGCGACGCGTCGAACGTCCGGCGGAGGGTGAGCGTCGTGTCGGTCGTTTCGATCTCGGTCTCGTCGATCGTATTTTCTGTCATCGTTGATCTTACTGAGTTGGTTTGACTGGCAGTTTCGTGATTTCACTCGACTCTGGTCATCGTCGACTCGTATCCGCTGCCGTCCGGATACACCCACTCGCCGGTGAGGGTGCCGTCGTCATCGCTGAACTCTCCCTGGAAATACGCGGGAGATCCTTTTTCTTCGCCCCAGATCGTGAGCGTGTCCCCGTCCATTTCGTACACGTAGTCGAGGGTATTGCCCGTGCTGTCGTAGAACCGCGATCGGATCTCCTCGCTTGGCTCGGCACCGAATTCCCGTTCGTGTCCGATGATCTTCATGCCGGTAATCGACTGGCCGTGCTGTTCGAGATCGACGCGCTGGATGAGGAAGAACTTCCCATCCATCCACTCGTAGGTGATCGTGCCTTCCGTCCCGCCGGAAACGTCCCACGTGCCAACCAGTCGATCGAGATCGTCGAGGTCGGGATTCGGCGTTGGCTGCTGTTCGGATTGCGTGGCAGCTTCGTCGTCAGTCATTGCTCTGCCTCCTCGGACGTCGCCAACAGGTCGGCGAACCGCTCCATGCTGTCGTCCGTCCCTTCTTCCATTCCCGATTCGAGCGTCGCATCACGCGCCTCGACCGACTGGAAGACGGATGTGTCCGTCAGCTTCGTCTTGCCGTCCTGTTCTTCGAACGTCACCGTTTCCAGCACGACGTTGCCCGGAGCATCCTCGAACTCCGACGTGAAGTCGATGCGTTCGGGCGCAGCAGCCTCGTGGTAGACACCGTGGAAGACGACCTCACTGCCATCGGGCATGTGCTGAACGTATCTCCACGTGCCGCCGGGTTGCACGTCCATCTCATCCACAGTGGTCTCCACACCACTCGGCCACCACCACTCGGGGATGAGGGCCGGATCCGTATACGCCTCGTACACGCGCTCACGGGGCGCGTCGAAGACGCGCGTAACCACGATTTCTTGCTCGTCCGGTTCAGCGGTCAGCGTCGTATCGCTTGTCGAATTGTCTGTCATTGGTCTTCGGTCTCCAGATGGTCGGCCAGCGCGTCGAAGCGGTCCTCCCAGAGCACGCGGTACCGGGTCAGCCATCCGAACGCTTCGCTCAGGGGCGCGGCATCGAGGTGACACTGTCGCACCCGGTCGTCCTCCTTGACGTCAAGCAGGCCCGCGTCCTCCAGCACGCGCAGGTGCTTCGAGACCGCTTGCAACGAAACGTCGTGGGGTTCAGCCAGCTCGCTGACGCTCTCCGGCCCGTCGGCGAGCTGTTCGAGAATTTCTCGACGGATCGGGTGGCCCAGCGCCTTGAAGACCACGTTGAGATCCAGGTCATCGAGCTGTTGTTCAACTATCTAGTTGAATGTATATCACACCAATTATTAAACCTATAGGTTGAACATTCCTGTATCGCTGTCAGCGACGTTCTCGATAGAAATACCGACGAATACGCCACAGACAGACACATAGACGGCAGTATTGAAATCCACAGAGGCCGCCAAATTCTGTCTTGATCGCTCAGTACAGAGGATAGAAGTACAGGTGAATGTGGGCCGCTCCTCTCAAAAATTCCACGTCAATGCGATACAGGATACGAGAATTGATTTACACACCGGACTCCAGACTCGACATATGATTGTCCTGGGTTCCGTATCGCAGGATATTGGGTCGGCGCTGGCAGCCGAACTCAAGGAGCCATTAGCACAGGTTGAGTACAAGGAGTTTGCGAACGGGGAACAGCTCGTACGTGCCCCCGGATCTGTTGAACGGGCAATCGTCGTCGCTTCTACCGTATCCGATGCTGCCCACGTCGAGTTGCTTCAACTGCAGGATGCTGTCCGGCAATGGACCGAGGAGATCGTCACCGTCCTGCCGTATATGGGGTACGCCAGACAGGAGGAGGCCTTTCGGGAGGGTGAGCCGATTTCGGCTCGGGCAGTCGCCAAGGCGATCTCGACGGGAACCGACTGGGTGAATAACGGTAAATCCACACGAGGAAATCGTGTGTGAGTTCTTCGAGGTACCGTGTGAGAGTGTGGATGCATCGCCGCAACTCGCCAATCCACTGTCCGATCTCACCGATCCGCTGTTTCTGGCACCCGATGCTGGTGCCGTGGAACTCGCCGTGGCAGCCCGAGACGCGTACAGGACGGAGGAGATCAACCACTTCGAAAAGCGGCGGATTTCCGATACTGAGGTCGAAATCCAGCCAAGTGATGCGAGCACTGCCGGTCGGGACATCGTCCTCGTTGATGACAGTATTGCCACCGGTTTGACTATTGCCACTGCAATCGAACAATTCGAAGAACCGAATTCGGTCTTCGTCACCTGTGTTCACCACTTGCTCGTGGGCAATGCCAGAACGAAGATCGAAACTGCGGGCGTCGAAGCGATGTATGCGACCGACACGATCGAACGATCCGTCTCAACCGTGAGCGCCGTACCAGTAATCGCCGCGCGGTTATAAAACTGGATGTATCTCTCTCCACCAGTTGGTGTTTGATCGCCGGTTCGCACACCTACTTACAGGCCATTTCATTCGCAGGAATCTCGAACAAATAGGATTTCAACAGACCCTGAGGCACTAATCCTAACGTGCAGATACCACCGCAACTGAACGCACGTTATGGACCACGTCAACGCCACCGTGACCAATGCCAGTTCCAAAGCCTGTCTGGGCGTTACCCCTTTTGCTTCTTCCGAGCCCAGGTAGTACGGAACCTGAGGAATGACGCAATGAGGACGACGGCCAGGATCAGTCCACCACCGTCGACGATCAGGGTAGGTAGCAGGCCAATTGTACCGTGTTTCGCTTCCACAGCCTGAAAGACCTCAGGTGGGATCACGCCGAGCAACCCGAGCCCCTGGGTCAGATTAACCCCAATCGCGAGCCAAAAGATCCAGGCCCGGCCCCGTAGTGCAAGTACTCCCAGCGCGTTACCAATAATGTAGAGGATCCCAATTACGAGACCCACAGTGTAGAACGTTCCCGACGCAGCGTTCGCCGCCTCTGCTGCGCTCATCCCCGCAAGGCGCATGGTATGTTCTATAACATCCGGCGTCATGACGAACAGGTTCAGTATCGTGCCGATCGTGAAGACGACTGCACACACAGCAGTGAGAACCTGCAGTGGTCGGGTCCACCGCGTTGGTTCGTGTCCAGGTCGTAGGATATGTCTCCAATTCATTTTCTAGTCTTCAACTCCTCAGGCATTTCACCGGAATTTCTACACTTCTGTCGCTCAGACGTTGGCTCTACTTCGCGGGCAGTCGGTGATCTGTTGTTTCGCGGCGAGTTCTGCAACTGTCGAGTCTCGTGGGGTCGACGCGGTTCTAGTATGCCAGGGGTGTCACTTCGTGCTTCGAAGACAATCGATGCCACAACCGAGACGTCAGGATGAGAAACCATAAAATCCGACCGAAACATGTTGCAATTCGTTCGAACCGTTAATGTGCGGACGACTGGTACCCGTGGGTATGCCTGACGTAAAACTGAAAATCAAACCCTCACACGGGGAGATAGCGGCTGTTTCTCGTGATTATCCGGAAGATGAATTCCTGATATTGGACTCGCTACTGATCGGAAAGGGAAAGCGCATGCAAGTTCTCTACGAAATACGAACCACGAACGCCGATTCCGTCGTCCAGTCGTTCGACGACGTGACGGAATTCCACTCGCACGAGGTGCTCCATCATGGCGAGAAGGTGGTACTCATTCGGTGTCTGATCGACGAGCCAGCACCGTCCCGCGCGGCGCGTTCCTCCACCAATCTCCTCAATTCCCCACTCGTCCTTCAGGATGGCTGGATTTTTGCCTCGTTCACTACTTCGGACGAAGGTCTGTCACGTTTCAAAGACGGATTGGAGTCGGCAAGTGTCACGTACCAGGTCGTATCGATCACTTCATCGTCAGATCCGGTAGACCGCCTCACAGACCGTCAAAAGGAGGTACTCACTGAAGCGGTCGACCGTGGTTACTACAAGACACCGCGCGGGTGTACGATCACCGACCTCGCAACCGAACTCAATGTGACGAAGGGGACCGTGAGCCGTGTGCTTCACCGAGCGGAAGGGGCCATCGTCACGGAGTTCGTTCGCGACAATTCGTTCTGACCCGGTGATCGACGAAATCGTAATTGCTTTATGAAGTAGTGATATACGTTGTAACGAATGGCGACGAGTCCGCGGAGAATGGTTTCTGCCTCCCGATTGGAGAGCCATTGCTCCGTTCTCAATCGACCAATCGTCAACGCCGTTTCGGTGGGCGCGGCTGCAGCACCTGCGTGAGCAGGTGCACTACTTTCTCATTCGCTGGTTGTCGGCAATCCCTCATCGCTAGTCCAGACGTTCCGAACGACGGACGGAATCACCAACAGATGTCCCACAGAGCAACAGACAGTACGGCACGCTACACGAATCGAATCGAACGAATAGCCACCGCTAACTTCCTGAAACGGAAGCCAAAGCGGAAACGCACCAGACTCTGAGGCCGCCATCATGAACTCATCTAACCGACTGACGGAAGAATATCGCCTCGAATATTTCGAGGACAACGACTTCGTCCGCCGGGAGTGTCCCTCGTGCGGGGATCACTTCTGGACCCGGGACGAAACGAGAGAAACTTGCGGAGAGCCCCCGTGCGCGGACTACGCGTTCCTCGACGACCCGGGCTTCGACGAGGCGTACACCCTAAAGGAGATGCGCGAGACGTTGCTCTCCTTCTTCGAGGAGCGTGGTCACGACCGCATCGACCCCTATCCGGTCGCAGCCAACCGCTGGCGCGACGACGTGCTCCTCACCCAAGCGTCAATCTACGGCTTCCAGCCCCACGTCACCTCCGGTGCGTCTCCGCCACCGGCCAATCCGCTCGTGGTGTCCCAGCCCTGCATCCGGATGGTCGACGTGGACAACGTAGGCAAGACCGGTCGTCACATGACGGCCTTCGAGATGTTGGGCCATCACGTGTTCAACGCCAGCGAGGACGCGGGACACGCCTATGAGGGCGAGGTCTACTGGAAGGAAACCTGCATCGAGCACTGCGAACAGTTGCTCGCGACGCTCGGCGCCGACCTCGACGATGTCACGTACATCGAAGACGTCTGGGTCGGCGGCGGGAACGCCGGTCCCTCCATCGAGGTGATCTACCGGGGACTCGAACTCGCGACGCTCGTGTTCATGCAGTTCGAACTCGACCCCGACGGCGAGTACGAACTGAAGGACGGCAACACGTACGCGGAGATGGACCGCCGGGTGATCGATCCGGGCTACGGCGTCGAGCGGCTGGTCTGGATGAGCCAGGGGACGCCCACCGTCTACGAAGCGATCTATTCCGAAACGATCGAATCGCTGAAGACCGACGCCGGGATCGAGCACACGCCCCAGGAGGCCGAACTCGTCCACCGGGCGGAAACGCTTGCAGGGTACATGGACTTGGACAAAGCGGACGACGTCGACGCCGCTCGCGACAGCATCGCCCGGGATCTCGACGTTTCGCCGGACCGCCTCGTCGACCTCCTGGAACCCCTCGAGAACATATATGCCCTCGCGGACCACTCTCGAGCGCTCGCGTACATGCTCGGCGACGGGATCGTCCCTTCGAACGTCGGGACCGGCTACCTCGCGCGGATGGTACTCCGGCGTGCTCTGCGCCTGCGTGAGAGCATCGGGATCGAGACGCCGCTGGCAGATCTCGTCGACGCGCAGGCCGAACGCCTCGGCTACGAGAATCGCGAGATGATCCGCGAGATGGTGCGCTTAGAAGTCGAACAGTACGCCGAGACCGTGGAGCGAGGGAGTCGGAAAGTACGACAACTGTCGCGCACGCGGGCGAACGAAGACGATCCCATCCGGCCTGCGGACCTCGTGGAACTCTACGATTCTCACGGGATCCAGCCCGAAACAGTCGAAGAGATTGCGGCGAGGTTCGACGTCTCCGTGAACCGCCCGAACGACTTCCTCCGACTCGTCGCCGAGCGACACGAGGAGGGACGAACTATGGACGGCGACCCATCGGTTTTGACTGACGAGCTCGCCGATCTAGCCGAAACCGACCTCCTCTATTACGACGACCCGGAGGCGACGACCTTCGAGGCGAGCGTCCTCGACGTCTTCGGGCACGAGGACGGATACGACGTCGTCCTCGACCGGACCGTGTTCTATCCCGAGGGCGGGGGCCAGCCCGCCGACCGAGGGGCCCTCTCGACGGACAAGGTCACGACCGAGGTTGTAGACGTCCAGTCGCGCGAGGGGGTCGTCGTTCACCGGACCGACACCGAACTCGGTGTGGGTGAAACGGTCCACGGACGGATCGACGCCGACCGCCGCGAACAGCTCCGCCAGCACCATACCGCGACCCACGTGATTGGCCACGCCGCTCGGGCAGTACTCGGCAATCACGTCCGCCAGGCGGGTGCACAGAAGGGGACGACCTCGTCGCGCATCGACGTTCGGCACTACGAACGACTCACCCGCGAACGGGTAAAGCGAATCGAACGTCGCGCCAACGACATCGTTACCGAGAACACCGCCGTCCACCAGGAGTGGCCCGACCGCCACATGGCCGAGGCCAAGCACGGCTTCGACATCTACCAGGGAGGCTTCCCCACGGGAGAGACGATCCGGCTCGTTCACGTCGACGAAGACGTCCAGGCCTGCGCGGGGACGCACGTCGCGCGAACCGGTGATATTGGCACCATCAAGATCCTGAACACAGAACGCGTTCAGGACGGCGTCGAACGGATTACCTTTGCAGCGGGTACGGCGGCCATCGAGCACATCCAGACGAGCGAAGATTCACTCCTGACCACGGCAGCGACCTTTGATGTCGCTCCGTCGGCGGTTCCCGCGACCGCCGAGCGGTTCTTCATGGAGTGGAAGGAGCGGGGAAAGCAGATCGAGGACCTGAAGGACCACCTCGCGAAGACACGGGCCGTCGGTGAGGATGGCACCGAGGTGGATGTAGCCGGTCGTACCGCCGTGGTCCGTCGGCTCGACGTCGACATGGAGTCGCTGCAAGCGACTGCGAACGCCCTCGTCGACGAGGGCAAACTCGCGGTCCTCGGGAGCGGAACCGACGGGGCACAGTTCGTCGTTGCGGTACCGGACGGTGTGAACGTTGACGCGGGCGCGGTCGTCGAGGAACTGGCCGCCACCGTCGGCGGCGGTGGCGGCGGCCCCCCAGACTTCGCCCAGGGCGGCGGTCCCGATGTCGAAAAGCTCGACGAGGCTCTCAATCAGGCAGCAAACAGTCTGCGATGAGCGGGAGTCGGGTAGCATCCTGCTAATCTTCACTGATTGCAGCTTTTTCGTTGGTCGTCTATGAGATTTCGAGCGGTGTGCTGTACGATATTGGCCCGACGATTGGGGCTTTACGTCTCCCAGCTCAGCGTCACGACGTATCGCGATGCTGATTGCGTCGCTATTCGGGGCCTGTTGAGCTCTTGCTTCTGGCTCGCCATCTTCGATGAAGAATGTGCTCCCCAGTACCGACAACAGCGGAGATTGAGTCGGGGTGACCTCGCCGAAGCGGTCGGGGTCACGCGCCAGACGATCAACGCCACCAAGCGCGAGCGGTACGACCTGTCGTTCAAACTCGCGTTCGCCCTCGCCGAGTACTTCGGCTGTCAAGGACCTGTTCTCACCGGATTCCACCATACCGGACTAACCTCGCTCGCTCACGCGAGTGGTCAGTGCTACGTCAACATGTTCACGACAATCGCTACGTTCGTCACCTCACAATCTACTCTCGATGGACGACACTAACCAGCAGGCGATCGAGCGACTCTACGAGGACGTCTGGACGGCAAGAACCCGAACACGGCCGAGGAACTGGTCCACGACGCGTACATCATCCACGATAGGGAACTCGCCGAGGAGTTGCAAGGACCCGAACTCTACAACGCGCTCGCGTCGTCGACACGTGAGCTATTTTCGGATCTGACGTTCACCAGCGAAGACGTGGTCGCCGCGGGCGACGAGGTCGCGCTTCGATGGACGATGGTGGGAACGCACGATGGACCGCTGTTCGGGGTCGAACCCACCGGGGAGCGAGTCGAACTGACTGCGATCGAGATCGACCGGTTCGAAGGCGGTCAACTCATCGAGACCTGGACCCAAAGCGATCAGTTGAGCCTCATGGAACAGGTCGGTGCAGTGTAATTGACCGGCTAACAACTTGATAGGGAGGGATTTCAAGTAGTTCGTATGCAACTCGGTCGGCACCGACGGCACAGAAGCAACCTACCATGCCCCGGGTAACGCCAAAGGCCAAATCGAACGATGGGCTCGTCGCCCTGTACGAAGTCCATCCTGACGCGCCGTTCGAGGTTCTCGGAGCAAGGTCCTATGAGGAGGGGCTTGGCCTCCTCGTTGAGACGGGTGCACCGGGCGTAGACCCTCTCACCAAAACGCTCGTTGCGGTTTCCGGCGTTACCGGTTTCGAAATCCGTCACGCTGGTTCTGATCGATTTCTCTTACGGGTACCACGATGACACCGGAACCACACGGTGCGATGGCCGATTCGGGCATCGTGCCATCGTTTCCGTTGTACCTCAAAGGCGGGTGGTTCGTCGGTGATCTCGTCGCGTCACAGGGCCACCTTTCGACGTTTCGGGACGAGTTAAATTCAGCCGGGTCAAGTACGACGCGACCGGAGGTAACTATACCGGGGATAATCGCTTGAATTGGCAAATATGTGTCACTATTTCGAATATGGCGATGATACACAGATCTTCAGTCCATTCGTTACCACTCTGAAGCGACAACCACTCATATCGTCATCGCACGTTGAAGGTTTCAACGAAGCTGATTAGATTGGTAATATCTCAATCCCCCTTCGATGAAACTTGAAGATTACTGTCCGCCCACCGTTTCAGTTCATCAAAGACAGGTGTCAGTTCTTGACCACTCTCGCTCAAGCTGTAATACGTTGCAAGCGGCCGATCCTCGACACGTCGATTCACCACTCCAGAGTCCTCAAGCTCTTTAAGGACGCGAGAAAGAGTACTCGAACTCCCACCCGTCTCCTGTTCGAGTTCGTTGAACCGTTTCTCGCCGTCTAGAAGAACATGAAGGACAATGAGTCGCCATTTCGTACCGATCTCATCGACCGCTGCTAGGGCAGGGCACGCGTCTAACGGCTCCGTCTCAGTCCCCTCAGTATGAGTAGGTGTGGGTGTCATCGGTCCTATTCACTTCGACTTATGTTGCCGAGGGTACAAATAAGTTCGGAGATAAGTGGATTTTGTAATGAAAGCGACTTCTGAACTAGAACGGCGGAACCGATCGATGATCAGTGTTTCCAGCGAAGAATGCGGAAGTAACGCGAGAGATGGTCGGCTCGCTTGCGCTCCCCGCGTTGCGCCTCTTTTGAGCTGGGTAGCCACTGACCGGAGGACAAACTGATGTTTCGATCTGACACAAATACATACCTCATAATCGGGACGCTCTTGCTGGCGAGCGCGCTGACTATCATGGTAGATAATGCTATCACTTCTGCACTTCCGGCAATCAGGAGTCACTTCGCGAGTGTCGAAAACGCGGAGTTGTTGGTCCGACTCGTTCTCGTCCTCCCGTCACTATTTGTCGCGCTCGGCGCTCCGATTATGGGGGTGCTCATTGACCGCTTCGGACGCAAGCCTATATTGGGTGTAAGTACTGGTCTTTATGGGATCGCTGGCAGTGCAGGTTACGTTCTTGACACCCTCCCGACGCTGCTTGCCTCCCGCGCATTGCTCGGGATCGGTACCGCTGGGGTATTTGTCACAGCGACCACTCTTATCTCCGATTACTTTCCGAATGAGGACCAGCGTAACACCGTCTTCGGATGGCAAGGAGCATTCACTACCTTCGGCGGGACTGTATTCCTCGTGGTTGGTGGTGTACTCGCAAGTATCGGCTGGCGGTTCTCGTTTCTCATTTATGTGGGCGCCTTCGCACTGATGCCGCTAATTGTATTCGTCCTGTACGAACCAGAGCGTGCAGTCGATGATTCAAGTACATTCACGAGAAATGGATCAATGCGGCAACTAGTCAAACAAGTACCGCTTGGACAGTTGGCGCTTATCTACGCGTGTGCGCTCGTCGGCATGATCGTATTTTTCATGGTACCGGTCGAGGTCCCGTTCTACCTCACAGAGGGGGTGAACGCGGGCAGTATCATCATCGGTGTAGCAATTGGGGTGTCAACGCTCTTTTCAGCCATCCTTTCGACGCAATACACCCGTATCCGTACCCGGCTCGGCATTGTTCCTATCGTTGCGCTCATGTTCTCCCTCTTGGGTGTTGGGTTTGGCATCATCAGTCTCGGGCATACAGTTTGGACCGTGATGCTGGGGCTCGCCGTCGCCGGGGCTGGCGTCGGTCTCCTCGCCCCAAATCTGAACGCGTGGGTCGCCAACGACATTCCCGAAGACATGCGTGGCCGCGCGTTTGGTGGACTGACGGGTGCAATCTTTCTCGGACAATTTCTCTCTCCACTGATTAGTTCGCCGATCAGTGCACGGCTTGGCCTCCGACTGACGTTCCGTGTTGGTGGTATCGTGTTGATTGGCCTCAGCATCGTCTTTCTTGCACTCTCTTCGCGTGGGCGCGTGGGAAATCAGCTCACCGAAGGGGGAGAGCAGGATGATGAAGGGATAGATAGCTCCGTCTCGAAAGACGTGGACTGATCGAAAGCAACAGCTTCAATATAAAATATAATTGAAAATAACCGAACGGCTGGTATGGTGTAGACACCGACTGCCTATAGTGTATCACCGAATTCCACTTCCTGTTATCCTCGGCGACCACGACCGTGACTCTTGGGTCGAGTGCGTTTCATGATGAGATGTATGCCGTATGGCGACCGTGCCGTCAGCATCCAATACCTGAACAGGGCAGGGACTTTGTCGGTGCGGCCATCGTTCACCTGCGCGCTGGCGACTACTCGGTCAGTGGGCAGCACGAGCTCCTCCTGCTGACCGTGGCCACACTGGCGTTGGACTTGGTCTCGTGAACCGCTTTGGGAGAGGTCCTCGGTGACGTGGCGTTACACGGCACATCCCCTCGTTCCCGGTACAGTGGCACTGTTCAGATAAGGTCTGAAGGACGAGGCGGCCGAATTCAAAGTGACTTATACCCAAATCCGTCCCCTCGGCCAGTCATTAGACGATATCGAATTTTCGTCTCGGCTGGGTCACTATTCGACGACCGTCACGTCGAACTTCCCGCGCCAGCGGTATCGCCGGCCGCCCCAGACGAACGTCCGGCGGGCGAGCGTATACGGAATGAGGGGCACGAACACGACCACCGCCGGAAGGGCCAGCACGGCCGTCCACCGGCGGACACCAAGGATCTCGTTGACGGCGAGGTGTACCACCGTCAGGATGGCCGCCGTATAGAGCGGGGACAGGACCGCCCCTGCGAGGATGAAAAGCGTGACGAGATACAATCCAGCGACGGCGCCGGGAAAATGCCACCGGAAAATCTGCGTCCACCGAACCATCCGCTCGACCGACTCCCGGATAGTCCCTCCGATAGGGACGATGCGCGTCCGGCCGACCGTCGTCACCTCAAGATACTCCATGAGGAGTCCGTCGTCGCTGACGGTCCGCTGCAGTTCATCGAGAAACGCGGCCTCGTCGATATCATCTCGTTCGAATATGACCGCACCGCCCCAGATCTGGTTGCGCAGGTGGATGCCCAGCGACGCGCCCGAGGCGAACAGCGGTTCGAGCACCAGCGACAGGGGGTCCCGCCCAAGGAAATATGGCACCTCCCCAACCGGTCCGTGGTCCTCGTAGTCTGCGTTGAAGGTCGCCAGCCAGTCCGGGGGGTGATGGAAGTCGTCGTCCGTCCAGACGAGGCGATCGTGGCGCGCGGCCTCCATCCCGACGGCGATGGCGTTGGCCTTCCCCGAACAGCCCGCCGGCTCACCGGCGGCGACGAGCCGGACGCCCTCGGGGCGATCTTTCCGCTCGGTAACGGGGTCGTCAGCGCCGTCGTGGATGACCAACAGCTCGTCGCCGTCTCCGAGTTGGGCGGCTAGCTCCGCACAGGCATCGGTCCACCTCGTCGTCGGCAGGAGGATGCTCGTCGGCGGCCGATCAGACATGGTAGTAAATTTTCCTCACCCAGAGGCGATGAGCGCGCTGCCGGCGATCCATGGACGCTTATGGTCAACGTCTTTGTCGGTCGCGGTCAATCACGAACGCATGCGTTACGTCACATTCGTGGTCTATCCCAGGGATGGTGGGATCAACCGGCTCGATCGGCGAGTCAACAAGCTCGGCCTGGAGTACCGGGCCACCCACCGCATGGAACTCCTCGACGACGATTCCGTCGCAATGTTCGCCGAAGGCCGTGGCGACGTTGAGGGGCTCCGTCGAGTCCTGTCGGAGTCGCCCGAGGTCTTCGAGTTCTCGGTCTCCGGCGACGATGCTGGATTCTTCTCCTACACACGGTATGCGGCGGACGACCTGACCCGGCTGCTTATGGAGGACCGGCGCGAGTCGTCGTACCTGATGGATATGCCGTTCGAGCACACCGACGACGGTGGCCTCCGGGTGACCTGTATCGGTACGGAGGCGGCCTTCGCCGACGCGCTCTCCGAGCAGCCGGAGGGGGTCAGGGTCGACGCATCGCTGGCAAATCCGTAAACTGTCCATAGACGAGATGCGCCGCCAGCACTGCCGCACCACGAAGCGCCTCATTGAACGCGCACGACGAGATGGTGAACTCGTCGGGGCGCTGTGGGTGGCGATCGACGTGACGAAGGGTGCGCCATTCACCGGCGACATGGACACCGACGAGGAGGGAACTGTGATCGAGCCGTACATCCTCGGTCATCGGGACGGCAACTACTACTATCAGTGGGCGAGCATCCAGATCGTCAGCCACGATGTGCCGCTCGTACTCGACGCGCTGCCGAAAACACGTGGGATGTCGAAAGACGAGATCGCCGACGAGCTACTGGATCATGCGACCCAAATGGTCGATGACATCGAACTGGTGATGATGGACCGGGAGTTCGATAGTGATCCGGTTAAAGACACCTGCGAGAAATACGGCGTGTATTCTCTCAATCCGAAGCGGAAATTCGCCGCTCAGAACGACACTATCGAGGAGATGAAACAGCACGGCGAGACCGTCCGCATCGTCGAGCAGTCACCCGAGGACCAATCGAACCGGACGCATCTCTTCCTGCCCTCAACAACGGAGCTGCCGGACGATACCGATGAGGAAGCCGCAGATTCCGGTGTCGATAGCGACGAGAAGCCGAACTACCGCCAAGAGATGTGTGAGGAGCTGGGAATCGACGAAGCGGAGCTTGGCGATGAGATCTCCCCGCTGGCACGCTTGCTCAGCGACCTCCGTGGGGAGGATGAGGACTTGGAGACGGAGGCTTCCGACGGTGACGGCACGGGATTCGTCGTGTTCCAGACCAACCATCCATTCGTCTCGGCCTATGACGAGGACGGCACCCCCTACGACGACCGCGAGCGAATCCACATGATTGCGCGCTTGATTCGGTGGTACCGCCACAGATGGGGTATCGAGAACGGCTACAAGAAAATCAAGACGTTCATGGTGCGGACGACCTCAACGTGTCCGCGCTACCGGTTTTTCAATTTCATGTTCGCATGTGTGCTGTACAATACGTGGCGGCTCGTCGACCTGCTCGTGAAGCTTTCGCTGGAAGAACATCCCGATTATTCGCCGCGTGTTGACGCCAACCAGTTCGTGACAATAGCGAAGCAGTATTACGGTCTCGATCCGCCAGACTAACACTGGACTTTTCTGGGATCACGCCCTGTGAGCGACGGCTCTCTCTACGATATATTATCCCTCTCTATTCATTACTGTTATCAATATATTCAGAACATAAGTCATATAGAACCACTCTGAAGGCGCCCTGAAGAACTCGCAATTAGGCTGAAGTCCCCAGTCCCAAGCGATTATTCGACCACCTCGTTGTCTCTTCAGAGATTCGGCGTTTGGCTTTCTACAAACCACCAATCTTCTTATAATTCTGTTTTCCGGGCGTTGTTTAGTTACGACGAATCGGCCGATTTCGAAGGTTTGAGGAGTAGGGATCGAGAAACACAAGAATTTCAACGAAGCTATCGTCCGCGCCAAACTCGACAACGAGAAGCTTGATGGGTACATTAGCGTTCCCTCTACGCTTGATGGCGAGTGATTGAGTACGGTGTGATCGTCTACGCCCCGGAAAACCTGCTACACTTTCCCCTCATCATTCGAAATGGATGGGTGATTTCGGACATAACTACCTCACACGAACGGCTGGCACAGCTCAGAGACGAATTAGATGCGACTGGTCTCACGTACGAAGTCGTCTCAGTTACCCAGTCAACCGATTCAACCGATCTCTTGACCGATCGACAGCAGCTGTTCATGACGGAAGCAATCGAGCACGGGTATTATGATACCCCGCGCGGGTGTTCGCTCACCGACCTCGCGAATCTGCTGGATGTCAGTAAGTCAACGGCGAGCGTCGTGCTCCACGGTGCCGAAGGCCGGATCGTCAAGGAGTTCTTCGCAGAGCCGATTGAGTAGACCGAAGAGTCAGCGGATGGGCCGCTCTGATATTGAGATTATGCTGAAGAGGTTATAAATACTCGAAACAGGAATAACTTATACGTCGGATGCTGTGATTAATAGATTATACGGTGATTTGAGGCTATTTTACGGTAATTTCGATCAGTCTCGCTATTCTCGGAGCCGATCTGCGAGGAGCTGTGCCAATTCAGCCTCGTCGTAGTCGAGCGCGATAACCGACGCGGTCGGAGTGATCAGCGCAACGTTTGAATGAAATGAGCACCGAACGATTGCGATGCTCGGGAAAACCAAGCGACGGAGAGGTCTTTGCCCGACCGCTCTCCCATGAATATTCAGAACTTTTACAGACCTCTCAGGTCAGCCGTTGCTGTGATTCTACTTTTCCTGTTCCTTCGCATCTGTGGTCCGACACGCTCCTGCGCTCTGTGGCGCGTGTTATAGATCAGCCTTTGTGACTCTTTGCCGTACTTCACGCTCCAGAGTTTTGAGCGGGGTTCTCGTGGAGTCACACTCTTACAACACGCAACGACCAAATCAGGCGATCGAGAACCGAACTCCCCGCTGAGGAATTGATGATACGATGACTAGACACTGCCACCTGAAGCACTCGATCAGCAAGTCGGGAGACGATCAGGCGGATCGTTATTCCGGCCCCGGCCACTCGACGATCTCGGCACCGGGATCCCAGTCGGTGGATCCACCGGTTGGCGGGGCGCCAACCATGACCCAGAGAGCGTCTTCGTCGCCATCGTTAATGGCGGCGCGGGGCATTTCTGGGGCGACTCGCACCACAGTACCGGTCGATACCTGATGTGTTTCGCCACCGATGCGCATCGCACCTGGCCCGTGCAAAGGGACGAACAATTCTTCCTGCTGTCCTTCCGTGTGGTACGGGATCCGGTCGCCCGGTTTGAGTAATCGGGCATTGGTTTTCATCCCCGTGCATCCTAAGGGGTCGGTGAGACGAGCGGTCAAAATATCTGATGTCACTGGGACGGTGAATTCACATGCCTCAGTGTCCACGACCGCTAGCTGGGCTCCCGGGGGGGACTCAGTGGAGGCGCTAATAACGAACCAGGATCCTGGTTCGTCGCTGTGGAGCTGACACTCGACTCCCGCTGGAATGCGTGCGATCCCACGATGGGGAACCGTCAGCGATACGTCCGCAGTCAGTTCACCGGTTCCATCGATCGGAATACACACGTTCTCGGGGGCAGTTGGGAGGGAAATAGAATCATCACCCGAAAGCCGGTAGGCATCAACGTCCGTCTCCTGACAGCCGAGCGACGCTGTGAGAGCCATCCGACTGTCGAGTTCCGTCCCTGTTGACCATTCCACTTCGTCAACGGACGCGATGGCGTATTTTGATCGATGCATCTACTGGTATCTCCTTGAGGAGGAATAATAATCCCTTTGCTCATGAGAGGTGCAATAACGATTGGTGGAACTCACCGGCCCGCTGAGGATGATTTGGCAATAGCACTCGGTGATGTCTGAACCATCTCGCTAGTCATCGACTCGAGTGTATGTTCCCATATCCGCCTTGATCCCGAGTCTGGAGATCAACTCTTGTGGATCGAAGTTCCTGCGCTCGTGGAGTATCAGACGAGCCCGCTCTTTTCTGCTCGGGAGCGTGCAGCGCTAGCGTATGTGAAGGAAGCCACGCGCCACAAGCACGTCTCCGACGCCACGTTCGAAGAACTCCGCACACATTTCAACGATCGGGAGATCGTCGAAATCACGTGGCAGAACGCGATAAAAAATACCTTAATCTCACTAATATTCTACTCGAAATTGAATCCGTCGGTTTTGCACGATCGCTAAGTCAGAGACACAGATGGAACAAGAAAACATACTTCCTATGCAAATGATAAGAACGAACGTTCGGCGCTGGAGCACGTCGCGCTCGGTGCGATGATAGGTGGACTCGTCGTTGCCGGGCTGGATTCGCTTCTCGTCGAACTCCCGCCGGAATTCACGATACTAGCGGTGGGCAGTGCGTTGGTCATTGCTGTCGGCACACTGTCCTATAACCGTTTCTGTCGAAAATCAGATAATCTCACGTAACGTCGTATTGGATTTTCGGCTTCGTTCCGCCGCCGATCGATTAATCGTCCTTTCTTCGTGTTTCTCCGAGACAGTCACACAATCTTGTCTTCCGTCTCGTGCAGAACGATCAGCGAAAGTGCCACAATCGGTAGGGAGAACGGTCGCTGTCGTCGTATGTTGCACGTTTGGAGAGAAACACGCAACCGGATACGGTATCGGCCTCGCTTACTCGCACGCTCCTGCTCCGAATGAGAGGGTGACTTCCCGGGACAGGGAGTCGTCATCGGTCAAAATGTGGAACGTGACACACCGTTTGTCTTTGATCAGAAATCCTCCGGCCCATACCGCCCATACGGTAGGGTCAGGTGAAGAGTTTTCACAGGGCTCAAATCGGACCGACTGGAACCCGTCTTCGATGGTGTTGCCTGCGGGGCCGAAGTTCAGCGCAACGTTGTCCCGCTCGGTCTTCGGGACCACTAGCGTCACGGTCCGCGTCTGTTTCACGGCAATCGGCGTTTTATAGGTTGTCGGGAAATTGGGTCCCAGATCACGTCCTGCGTTGCCTGTTTTGAATCCATGTCCACCTGCCCAAAGAAATGCCATCGGGCCAGCAAAAACGACATCATCCACGCTTCGTTCGAAGTTGCGGGTAGCAGTGTCGGTGAGGGTAGCACTACAGGCCAGAAGCCCGTCCTCAGCGGTTACAACGTACTCTGGATCCGAGATGAGAGCTGGGGGGACGATTTCGTTTAGTGACTCTGTTGATTTCCTAGTGGTGGTCTGTGTCGGTGATGGGGTAGTCGGTGGTGTTTCTGTCTGTCGCGGCGTTTCTATTGACGTTTTGGGAGTCTCACTCTCGCTGCCGCCACTCTGATTGCAGCCAGTAAGGAGGCTGACGGCACCGGTGGTTCCAGCGAGGAATGCCCGACGATTCATGGGGCGGTATTGGCCTGCTTCGACAAGTGTTTTCTGTCAACGGAGACGTTGGTGGCACGTTCTTCCTGACTGCGGGCAGAGAGTCCTTGCACGTATCTCTCCAAACACGAAATTGCGCCCGGTTAGTCTCGTCTGGATTCCGATGTCACCAGGGGGTTCGCCGGCTGCCGTCGAACAAGCTGCAGCCGAATTCAACTACGATGGGATGTACTCGTTTACCGATCCAGAGCGAACAGTAGGACCACTCGTGGCAGGTTCACTCGGTGTGGATCCAACAGTATCACGTGGGATATCTATCTATTTTATGCCCCCAAGTGGGATGGTCCAACGAATTTCCAGAACCGATAGAATGGGTACATCAACTCTGTGATTGTTCGTGGGCGTCCTCCGAGCACTCCGTGTTCACTCCGGCCTTGAATTAATATTCACCACCCATCACCTATCTGATAAACAGTAACTAAGCAGATGTACTGAGCAGCCTTTTTATCTAACTGACTAAAAGGGATGGAAGGTCCATGTGTTCTAGCTTAAGTAGCTGGACAGCTTGAAGCCATTGAGTTTTCGTCATCGCTCGACGAATCTAACTGAGGGCGTCGATGCGATATCCAGCTTCGTCGATTGACAGCAGAACTTGGTGTCGCTGTCCCGTCTTAGTACTCACACTCGAATTCTCTGTGGCTATGGACCTATTAGTGGGGATTTTCGTCCAATGCCCCACTCCTCACGAACGGTTGTTTCGGTCGAATTCGAAGACATTCAGATTTTTATCAACGGTAACTCGTAGCTCCTCGCCACCTACCGGAATCGATACCATGATCTGCCACGGGTCCTCTGAGAGGACTGTGAGATACTCGTCGACGCAGAAAGCGAGCATAGCAACCGAGATTGTATGAATCGCGACCGTCTACCGAGGACCGATTATGACAGCTACGACGATCAGCTACGAACCGATCGGCGTTATCCGAAGCGAGTTCACGAATGCGGACGAACTCCCCAAACAGACAGCCGACGCAGACGGCGTGACCGGACGTGTTGAACTCTTCGAGGAGTACGCGGCTGGCCTGACCGACATCGACGGCTTTTCACACGTCATACTCATCTACGCCTTACATCAAGTAGAGGAGTCGATCTCCCTCCGCCAGACACCATCTGCTGATGACACCGAGCGTGGCGTGTTCGCGACGCGATCACCACGGCGTCCGAACGCGATCGGCTTCGCTGTCGTCGGGCTCGCCGACGTCGAAGGGAGGGTGCTCACCATCGACGGCGTTGACATGGTGGACGGGACACCACTGTTAGACGTCAAGCCGTTCGTGCCGGCGATCGATACGCGCGAGGACTGCACGGTCGGCTGGCTAGAAGACGTCGATCCCCATTGCGAGTGTGACGAGTGAGCGTCACTGGGAACCATCGTGATCTTGCTCGTTTTGGATGTAGAAGCATAGGGCCTTGTTTAGACGCTCCCGAATGGACAAGTCAGGAGCCATTTCAGCTGAACAGAATCCGATAGTGAGCACCTCACGGTACGGTTTCATCCTTTGAGCACTGAGGGTGTAAGCCGATCTTTGCTGCGTCTAAACAAGGCCGAAGCATAGTGTTCCGACAGCACGTCAGCCGTTCACTCTTCAGTTATCACGCGAGATGAAACCGCCATGCAGTAAACGTGCAAACCAACCACCACAAGCGTTATTCGCCTACCTGAGACTGGTAGTATATGGCAGGCGAAATTTCGCTCGACGGATGGACCCTTGCTGGCGTCGCAAACGACGAAGACGGAGAAGTCAGTTCAGACACCGTATTTCACTTTGAACAGAATGGTGAACGGATATACGCGAGTTACTCTGGTGGCGAAGTCGCTGACGGACATTTGCTCGGTACGTTTGATGGAAGCCGGTGGGACGTTCGGTATGTTCAAATAAACGAGGATAACGAAACCGCGACTGGACACTCCGTCGGAGTAGTCAAACTGCTAGATGATGGGCGTGTGCGAGTCGAAGATGAATGGGAATGGGAGTCAAAAGAGGGAGCTGGCGAATCTGTTCTTGAAGAAATCGAATAACGACACTGCCGTGACGTTCTGAGCCAAATTCCGGCACAATATTCCACCGTTCGGTCCGTGCGAGGAGTGCACGGGCGGCTGGTTAGACAATGTCGATCTCCATCGCGAGCGTGACGAGTGAGTACCAGTGCGAACCATCGTATACTTGGTCTTGTTCGGACGCAGAAGTGTAGTGTTCCGACAGCCCGTCGGCCGTTCACTCTTCCGTCATCACACGGGCAGAAACAGCCGCCCAGTAAACGGTCTTACACAACATCTATCGCTCAGAGTTTCTGGTCGAGGTTGTAAGTGAGGCGGGCGCGTTCAGGAAGGGACCGTTCGAAGGTGAGTTTGGGGCCGGCGATACGTACGAATGATTCCGAACGCAAGTGACCAAGCCCGAACTCGAAGACCGACCCTCGCTATCGGAGGAGGAGCCCGATGGAGAGGGTGCAGACGAGGACGGCCACGACGAATTGCCGTGACCGCTTACACGGGGAACGAATGTTGAGGTATTTGAGTCATACGGGTTCGGATTTATCAGGTAACGACTTGTCTGGATGAGCCTCGATATAGAGTCGTCGAATGAGAATAGTTCCCGGAATTAGTGGAAGCCAGACCGTGAGAAGCCCAGGGAAATACCACTCTCCGACTATAAACGGGAAGGTGATGTGTGCGATTCCGTTTACGAATCCGGGACCGATGACGATAAACCACATGACGTAGTTGGCGAGCGGATGGCCGTATTGAAGCCCAACCGCCGCAGTCACGCCAATCGCCGCCAGAATTAGTATCATCACGACGAAGAAGTTCGGCGTCATCGCCGATGCGTTTAGCGTCTTGGCGGATTGCTGTGGGAACCCTGCGATGTACTCCTCGATCTGGTGAACGAGTTCTCCAGCGATGACGAGTAGATACAGGGTCAACACTCGGTCGGGATCGGCTGGTTCCCGATAATTCAATACTAGCCATGCGGCGTATGCGATGATGGCTGAACCGCCAATGATGACTGCGAATGCAAGACCAAGATGGACCGCATACGCAATATTCAGTAGGGCAATGAAGACACCGATGGCGATGGCCCACTTTCGGTTCTCCTTCGAAACTGACGTGGTTAGTCCGTTTCCCATCACATGTTTAGAAACGGCAATGATAGCCGTCGAGCTATTGCCTAGCTTAACCTAGGCTATTTTATACGCTGGCATTCTCCGACTATTGGCCATGCGCTATACAACGCTCGTCCTAAGGCCGGAAGACGAGTTTCATCCGGCGGAGGGTGTCATACAACGGTTCACATCCCCGGAATCCCACCTACTCCGAATCGGTCGATACAGGACAACTACTTAGCGGTCGGTTGCCTCGAAGTACTCTTCTCGTGAAATCGTATATCTGTGAACGTCGTCGACGGTATCGGGCAGCGGAAGCCAATTCCGCAGCAGTCCTTCGTATTGGCCGTCATACCGTTCGACATACTTTTTGATTGCTCGGCGAGACTTCTCGTTCCCGTCGATGTGGGCGGCGACGACGAGTTCGAGGTCAAGTCGGTCAAACGCGACAGAGAGGAGGGCATCGGCTCGTTCACCGGCATATCCGCGCCCCCAAAATTGTTTGTCAAGGAGAATGCCGAGGTTGACAGACCGTTTCTCCCAGTCGGGGTACAGCCCCGTCGTTCCAGCGATAGCA
Source organism: Halobacteriales archaeon YIM A00010 (assembly GCA_025041175.1). Classification (GTDB taxonomy): domain Archaea; phylum Halobacteriota; class Halobacteria; order Halobacteriales; family Haloarculaceae; genus Halocatena. The sequence continues at coordinate 148,052 of JAKCFJ010000004.1, read as the reverse complement.
CCTGCACCGTCTTCGTCTTCCGTTGGTCGAATTACGTATTTTGCCCCCTCCGCATCATCCCACAGTTGTTCAGCTTCGTCCACGTAGTTGTACGTCTCTTTCACCGTCTCGTGGGGAGTCGAATCCCAGTACTCGAACATCTCCGCAGTTTCGTCGCCATCGCTGTAGAACTCGTGAAGGTCGAATACATCGACAGAGTCGTGTGAAATCCGTTCAAGATGCAGTCGTTCCGTCTCAATACGTTCAGGAAACATAGTGCATCACTCTCAGTCGAGAGTAATCATTGTTGAGTACGCACAGCTCCTTATCAGCCGGTTCATCGAACTTCGCTGTGAACCCACCCCCATGCGAATAGTTCTATGACACCCTCTCCGGCGAGTAATTTACTCGCGAATGAGCCATCAATCACCCGGGTCGCAATCAACCACGTTCACCCACTGTCTGATGACACGCTTGTCCTCCTGTATGAGTTACACGGCGACCTAGATAGGGCACGTGAACTGCTGGGAACTCACCCTGACGTGCTGACCTGCGAGATTACAGGTGAAGACGAAGGCGTCGCGTATCTCCACGGGAAACCAACATCTGAAGTCGCAGCCATATTTGAAGCGATCACTCGGTCGCCGCTTATTCTCGAAACACCGCTTCGACACGTTAACGATGGGATTCAGTTCACGTTCGTCGGGGGCAAACAGGCAATAAAGACGGTCAACAGTGCGATTCCAGACAACTACGACGTGACACTTGAACGAGCAGGTGAGTATAATCCAAGCCACGAGTACCTCGCTGCCTTGCTCACGCAACGCCAGCGAAAGGTGTTAGAAACTGCTGTGAAGGATGGATACTACAACCTCCCCCGAAAAACGACACAAGAATCGATTGCAAATGAAATAGGTGTTACACCAGAGACTATAAATGAGCATCTTCGAAAAATTGAGTCGACGGTTCTCTCGGCACTGTGTGAATAACGCCTATATCAGCAATCTTCCGTCAGGTCCCATATAGTTGTAGGCTTTTGGATCAGGTTGGTTTCTTTGTTCTCAAGCGATTTTCATAGTCTATTCTCGGAACAAAGTTCGATACGGCACTGTCTAGTTCAGCGAGTTTGAGAAGCGAGGAGGTCGTAGTGAGTGGTGGTCATGACGCTCGCCGAACTCCTCAAAGACCGGTTGGACGTGGACAACCAAGACGTTTGGGAGAACGAACGTACGCCGACACCCATGCGCTGTTTCGCGGTGCGACTTCACTCGATGGGGCTGTCAGTCCGAGAAGTCGAGGGCGTCTTGGAGCTACTGGGTGTCGATCGCTGCTATCAGGCGGTCTGGAACTGGAAGGAGACGCTGGCCGAAACGCAGCACGACCCGCCGACGGCGGCGCCATCGTGGGTCGCCGTCGACGAGAAACAGATCGAAGTCGACGGCGAGGAGAAATGGCTGTACGCCGCGATCGACACCGAGTCGAAGCTGCTGCTTGAGGTGGATGTCTACAGCCGTCGGGGCACCGACCCTGCGGCGGCGTTTCTGCATCGGCTCACCGAGCAACACGACATCAAGGACACCGAATTTCTCGTCGATGCGGGCGGCTATCTGACTGCCCTTGCTCGCCACGAATTGAGCGGTCACCTTGACTACGAAGACCGGAACCACATCGAAAAATGGTTCCAGACCGTCGCCATGCGCATCGACCGCTTTCACTCGTTCTGGCGGGGCAGTCCGACCAGCGCACGCCGCTGGCTTCGCCGCTTCAGACACTACTACAACCACCAGCGGCCGAATCAGGCCTTAGACGGACGCACTCCTGCCGAGGAGGTGCTCAACTAGACAGTGCCTCGATACAGGCCTCTCGGATTTGCCACAGGTCGTCGAGACTCATCTCAACGGCGGTCGAATCGATCCAGCCAGCCAAGAAGTCGCGGTGTCGCTCGACCTTGTACTCACCGATCTGGGCTGGGCAAATCGGTTCCTCGGCGAGAAACCGATCGATCGGTTCGGCCCCATCATCGGCTCGGGTGAAATCGAACCGGTCGTCCTCGTACGTGAGATAACAATGCGCTTCGGGGATATATTCGAGCCCGTAGCCCGCCAAAACCTCCCCGACTCCCGGTGTGTTGTCCTCGTTCATTTCGTAAATCCCAAGCGTCAACTGAACCTCGTCGATTCCCTGGTGTTCACATATGTGCGACAAGAGCGCGTGCTTTGTGCTACAGGTTCCGACGCCTTCATTGAGAACCGACAGGTAGTCGCCTCGGTTCGCAGTGCGGCCGTAAGGAAGATCTCGGACGTAACGAACTGCATCCTGTAGGTCGGTCAGACCTTGGTCAAGTAACCGCCTCGAAGCTTCGTCGGTGGCCTTGAGGCGAGCATTGGGGAATGACGTTGTGTCATTTTTCATCGTGACGCCAACTAGTTCTCCATCTATGTAAGGATGGTTCGAAAATATCAGGGTATCAACTAATGATTGAGTTTTGAATCGTCCTTTACCTGGATATTCTACGGACTGTTTGGACGAATCCGCACGGGGAGCCACTTTTGGAAGGCAAAAGCACGGTGGTTTCGAGAGTGGCTGTCAAATCTTCAGTCGCATGCAATCCGAATCCATCCATTAGCAGATATCTGTATTCACTTGTCTCATGTGGCCTCGATAGATAGCACTCACGGTAGAACCGTTTTGTAGCGTTTCAATAAGGATTTGTTATTGGAAAATGAAGTACAAGTATGGGCAATGATACCGTCCCGGTTGTGGATGCGTGGATGCAGCATCCGACAGCAGAGTTTCACACCCACGAGATGTTCGCCTCGCTTCGTCGGTGGCAAGGTGACGAAGCCTTCTCCGAGATTCCGTTGGAATGGACGATCCAGGCGTACGAGAACGCCGGCGTCGAGTTGGCACTCATCTCGGCGTGGTGGGGACCGGAGGGTCCACTGCTGAGTAACGACTACGTTGCAGAGATCGTCGATGAGCGGTCAGAGCTATTCACCGGTATCGGTTCGGTTCCGCTCGACAAACCAATGGAGGCGGTGGAGGAAGTTCGACGGTGCGTCACTGATCTCGGGTTTGTTGGCATTCGGAACGTCCCGTGGCTCTGGGAATTGCCACCGGATGACCGGCGGTACTACCCGGTGTATGCCGAATGCGTCGAACAGGACGTTCCCTTCTGCTTGCAGGTCGGTCATACCGGCCCGCTCAAACCCTCGGACGTGGGACGACCGATTCCATACTTGGACAACGTTGCTCGCGAATTTCCCGATCTCACGATCGTTGCCGGCCATATCGGCCACCCGTGGACGGAGGAGATGATGGCACTCGTGACGAAGTACGAAAACGTCTACATCGACACCTCGGCGTACAAACCCCGCCGCTATCCGGACGAATTTGTCGAGTTCCTCCGGACGTACGGAAGCGAGAACGTTCTGTTTGGAACTAACTATCCGATGATCCGGCCCGAAGACTGCCTCGACGAACTGGCTGTCCTCGATCTCGACGAAGAGGTGACGGAGCTGTTCCTCTACAGGAACGCAGAACGGGTCTTCGATATTACGGCCGTTTGATGCGTATTTATCCTCTTTTTGTGGCGAATACGGCGTCACGTCTTGCAAAGTCAGCTGGAGCGACTCGGCGGTTTGTGTACCCGCGTTGGTGCCGTCGTCTATGAGAAACAATGTGGCAAAAACACTACGGGCTACGAGAGGGCGCGGTTAAGAAATTCCCGTTAACATGAGGGTGTCATAGAACGATTCTCAAGGCAGTATATTCCAGGTACATGGATAGCGAATCTTCTGGTGCGGTGGCGTGTGTATTGAGCGGGACCGGAACACGGATTCAAAGCGGTATTTCATCGGTGGTCGAATCACACCGGGTACAATGAATCAGAATCGCCTTTGGACTCTCTGTGATTTCGGGGACTTGTACCGTCTCCTCTCCACAGGTCGGACAGTCTTGGAGATATTCAAGCTCCTCCGACTCGCGTGGTGCGCCAATTGCGAGTACGTGCGCACGTTCGTCTCCGATATTTCGCCCGAGTTGAAACTCACCGGGACCGAAGCGAACGATTTCCCCTGCGTCCACCTCTACGCCACCGACTTCTGTTTCAAACGTTACTGTACCCTTCTGGACGTAGAATACCTCTTCTTGGTCGAGATGCCGATGATACGCATACCCCACACTTTCGGCGGGTTCGACCTCAAAATAATTGATCACCAACCCGTCCGTGTCGAGCACCGGCGAGAGCAACCGGACAACAGCTGCTGGACTGTTCGTCGCTGCCGGGTCTACGTCCCCGATCGCGGCTTTCTTCATACCCGGTATGAGGTTCAAAGAGAAGTTAACTGCACCGCCTGTGCGTACCATCCGTCAAGTCTGTAACCAAGGTGTGCGAACCATTCTATGACGCCCTCGTTAACATAGTAAGCTAGTGAGTCGAAACCACGGTATATGCCCAGTGCACAGGTTAAATTCAAACTTCCTGGCGGGCCAGCCACCGTCTCGGCTGAGCGTCCCGATGACGAGTTTCGCATCCTGGCCACCCGCCCGACTGCGAACGGTCTACGAGTAGTCCTCGAAGCTCAGACGTCGGACAGCGCGGCTATCATTCGACATCTCGACGAGGCTCCGTGGTTGCCTTCCTATGAGGTACTGCACGCCGACGAGCAGACTATGCTCATCGAGTATTCCCTCCAGTCTCTTCCCTTGCTGTATCACGCAATCCTTTCCTCGGGGCACTTACTGCAATTCCCCCTGGCTCTTCGAAACGGATGGTTGATCAGTGACCTGATCACCTCACATGAACAACTCTCGCAGTTCAAAGATGCGTTCGAGGCCGAGGAAGTCCCGTACGAAATCGTCTGTTCCCACGGCTCGATGACGGCGTACTCGGCGGAGAGCACCGCTCACCCAGCCGTCTCGCCCGACCACGACGAGACCAGCTCAGCGAACTCGCGTTTCGCGGCGAAATAGCTGCTCGTGTAGAGATCCTCCGCCCGCCATGCAGGACCCGTCTCCGCGCCGTGGAGATTGCTCAACGGTTCACCGGGCGCGGCACTCGCCGCGTGGAGATCGACCGGATCCGCTGGATCACGCTTGGCTTTGCCACAGCCCACGAGCACGAGTGTGCCGTCGAGGTAGATCTCGTTGCGATCGTCGGACGCTATATCCGGATCGAGGGATAGCGACGGTCCCACACCGGCGTTCGGAGATCGTGAGACGGTCGATCGACTCTCACTCATGCGTCCAGCTCTACCTCCACGTCACCCTCCGCCAGCAGGTCCAGGCAGACGATACACAGCCGGCCGAAATCGTCGACGTGCGTCGTCTGGGTCGCGCGCGTACAGCGGCTGCACGTCTCGTCCTGCCAACACATCCATCATCACCCGCAATTGACTCTCCCGATTCTAATGAAACATCTCTAAGAATAGATGGACAACAATCACCAGCGTAGATCAATCGATTATTCTCCCCATCGGACGTGCAAAAATAGGAGTTGATCAGTACGTTCGTTCCCGCCGTCTGTTGACCGCACGAAATTCGGATCCCAAGGAGGGGACATCCGCAGGTGGTATATTCTCTCTTATACGGCCCGTACCATGTCTGCGGTCGCGGGTCATACGTATCCTGCCAGAACCGAGGCGGCCCCCGGCCATCGTGAGAGTGCTCGTGGGCGCGTCTCGTCAACTGGAGATGTACTCGCCGAGCGCGAGTTCAATCCCGAAGCTAACAAGCACCGTTCCTGCGACTTGCCTGATGCGATCTCTAATCGACGACCGTTCACTCAGAATTTCCCTGATTCTGCTCGACACCAGTACAAGCGTACTCTGATAGAGGAACGCGAGTATTGTGTAGAACACTCCTAGTACGAGCATCTGAACCGTCGTCCCTGGGCCCGCATCAACGAACTGCGGGAGAAATGCAAGGAAAAACACCGCGACTTTCGGATTGAGGGTATTGATAATCACTCCTTGTCTGTAGCTCTCCGGTGTATTCGTTTCAGTGCCGGTACGATTGAGGTCGAACGTCTCCTTATTTCGCAGGGTCTGAACGCCGAGATAGATCAGATACGCCGCACCCACGTACTTCACTGTCGTGTAGGCGACAGCTGAAGCCCGAAGAATCGCCGAGAGACCAAGCACAGCCGCGCTCGTATGTACCAGCAGGCCGGTACACGTTCCGAGAGTGGCTAAGAACCCGGCTCGGTGACCGCCGTTGACACTTTTCGTGAGAACATAGATCGAGGCGGGACCCGGCGCGAGGATAATTGCAAGTGAAGCCGAAACAAACAGTACGAGCGTCGAGAAGTCGAGCCAGTTGGCGATCATACGTAATCTCCTACAAGCTTCGTCTGTCGATGATACATATCGAGTCGATCCTCTCTCAGAGTTCTGTATCGTCGTGATGAGCCTCCAACGCCTGTGAATAGCGACGGGTGAGCTGGGGCATTAGTGTATCGGGTGGGGCTCGTTCCAGACCAAACACGACCTCGGGAAAGTTCAGTGGCTTTTGAATCTCCCAAATCGCTTCATGCTCATCGGGAGAGAACATCTCGGCGGGATCACCGACCGCGACCCATCCGATTGGTACGAGGCTTTCAGGCGGAAGTACGGTCATGATATGGACCACCCCGTTGATCCGGACTTCGGTCCCCGCCCCGAGTTCTGCTCCGTTAAAGATAGTGATGCCCGTTGCAAGAAACACATTTTCCTTAACCGTACAGCCGGTCAAGTAGGCGCGAGGGCCAACGAGAACGTGCTCACCGATTCGGAGCGGATGGGGGCCTGTCCCCCGAAGGACGGCATTTTCCATAATGATGCAGTTCTCGCCGATGTCGACCGGGCCGCCCTCGGCGGCGACCGTCGCTCCGAAGAGCACGCGACTGTTCGCCCCGATACGCACATCGCCACAGATCGTCGCTGTCGGCGCAATGTATGCCGACTCGTGGATATCCGGTGTTTCGCCTCGGTGTTCGAGTAGCATCGCGTCTTTACTCTAACGTTTAGTGGGCTTTTATCTCTCGGTGTAAACAGGCACTTTCTTGATTTCAGAGTGGAAACACACACCAGGGAAAGATGCAGTTTCGATCTGACAGCCCTCTTGTCTATTCATGCTACCGAAGTACGTCATTCCTGCCCGAAATCAAGCTCGGCTGCTTTGAGAAAGCCTCGGAGTAGCTCTGACTGCTCATCCTTAGCCGCGATCGACTGGTCAACGCGCGCTTCTAAGGCATCAATGTCCGCGGGGATGTAGTTCGACAGTTCTCCATATTTCGTGTGTTCCAAGACCTGCTCGACGGGATTCAACTCCGGGGCATATGGTGGCAGGAACTCCACCTCAAGTGCCAGTGATGTGTCACCGAGTGCCTCCTCAAGGAGTCGTGCTGCCTTTTTGTGGCCGCTCCAGTTGTCCAACACGAGAATACTGTCCTGCCACCGATACCGCAAGTCATCGCGGAACAGTTCGTAAATGATCCAGCCGGTATAGTGTTTCTCTCTGATCCAGAAGAACAGCCCCACGTCCGGGGGCTGTTCAGTGTCATGGAGCGTGATCAAGAGGGCGGTGAAAACAGAGAGCCGCCCCTGCCGTGTCCAACTGTACTGGACTGGTGTCTCACCGCGGGGGGCCCAGGTACGGCGCACGACTGGATCTAAGTAGAATCCGCATTCATCGACGAACACGAGGGTGAACCCCTCCGTCCGCGCTTTTTTTATCGCTGGCCAGGTTTCAGTCATCCAGCGGCGAATCTCTTCGTCGTCGCGCTTACGGGCGCGCTGTTCCGGTTTCTGGCAACTCCAGCCCATCTTTTGTAGATACCGCCACACCGAGGAACTGGAGACGGAGACATCGAATTCACAGTCGATGACCGCTGCGATCTGGTCGAGAGTCCAGAGCTTGGTCTCAAACCTATGTGCTTCAGGTCCCTCCAGGAGGAGTTCCTCGAGGGCTTGATAGTGGTCCTCGGCCAGCTTTGGCGTGCGGCCATTCGTTCGCGGTTCGGCGGCGAGTCCTTCCTCGCCCTCCTCTTCATACGCAGCCTTCCACCGAGTCACGAACGGTTGTTTCGGTCGAATTCAATGACGTTCAGGTCGCCATCAACGGTCACTCGTAGCTCCTCGTCACCGACCGGAATCGATACCGTGATCTGCCACGGGTCTTCCGAGAGGACCGTGAGATACTCGTCGGCAATGCAGAACGCGAGTTCCCAGGTGCGTGTTGCCCGCAGATCCACACCATGATCGTGGAAAAACGAAATTACTACAGGATGAGGGAGGAGTGTCTCACCGATATTGGTCGTGAGTATTAGGCCACAGTTCTTACAACTGTGGTCGGCGAACGGCTGACCGAACGGTCGCGTCGAATCAGTAACGATGGTCGGCGTCACGATGCCGGAGCAATGTGTACAAATTCCGTCCATCGTAAGCGCGACGCCATGTCGAGAGAGTCGATCCGACGCTTCGAGTACCTCTGTGAGCGTCCGGTGTTCGAGCCCGGCTGGATGCAGCGCGCTCATGAATGACACGCCCCCACAGTCCGGACACATCACTCGGTGCCTTCCATCGGTATAGGACGACTCGAGCGTCGTTCCACACGTAGGACACGCATCCTGTAGTTCGACAGGAGTGGTCTGCGGGCGCTTCGTGAACATCCCGGCAAGGATCGCACGATGAATCAGTCTCCCTGCGTACTGCAACGTATAGCCGTTCTCCGTATGGCGGATGAAGTGGTCCGTGAGCTTTTGAAGATGATAGTTGAACAGTCCGCTATCAGCTATCCCGACTTGCTCTTGGAGTGTTGAAAACGATGCCGTGTAGCCGGGTGTGTGACCGAGTACACCGATGATCTCGATTCGGATCTCATCCGTCAACAACGAGAACGCTGTCTCCGGAGCCACCTCCTCGGATCGATCCGAGCTCACCTGGTCGACCATATCACTGGTGTCGGCCGGTGCTGACTAAACGCTTCGTTCGCTGAGGATATTCAAATCAGCGAACACCGCACGAATTTGCTCTCTTTACTCATCATGGCCCATTTGTAACAAATATCCAACAAAAGACGTCTTCTGAAAACAGCTATGTCTCGGGCAATCGTTGTGAAATACACCAAACGGTGTATTCATCCAATGATCCCATGTACACTGTACGTCGGCACCGAAGATGGCCTTCGGACTGTACGTATTACCGACGTGAACACGATCGAGCACCTCGAGACGGGGATGAAAGGACAGGCAGTCAGAGCGATTGCAATCCATCCGGATGATCCATCCATCGCCTATGTGGGCTGTGGACTCCGCGGCTGGGGACTTCACTACACCGACGATAGATGCGAGACGTTCACGTCGGTCGGCTTCGAAGACGAGTGGGTCTGGGATGTTACCTTCGCACCGGACCCGAAGACGATCTACGTCGGCACGGAACCACCAATGCTGTACGTGTCACCCGATGGTCGTTCGTTCGACGCACTGTCGGGAATCGAGACGTTGGAAAGCAGGTCGGAGTGGACGTTCTTCCACGAACCGTTCTACGCCGGGCACATTCACGGCCTTGCGATGCATCCTGACCGTCCGGAGCGGCTCTTCGCTGGCGTCGAACACGGTGCCTTCATTTACAGCTACGATGGAGGGGATTCGTGGAACGAAGCCCTCGTCGGCTATGACCTCCACCGCGTTGCAATCGACCCGACGAATCCGGATCGCGTCTTTGCTGGAGCCGGTGAAGGACTCTTCATCAGTGAGGATGTAGCAGGGAGTTGGACGGCCGTGGAGCCACTCCGTGGTAAGTACGTTCACGGGATCGTGTTCGACCCACAAAACCCGGAAACTGTCTACGTGTACGTGGATTTGGACGATTCACCGCTCTATCGAAGTACTAATCGAGGGCGGACGTGGCAACCGATCGCCGAGGGACTCCCAGCAGCGAATCCAGCCGACCCGGTGTGTCTTCATCCTGCCGATTCCGATGTGCTGTTCTATGCGGGGAACGGTCCGGAAGAGAGCGGCCAGTTGTTCGTGAGTCTCGATGGGGGCGACTCATGGGAGTCATTGTCATTCGATTTGCCGAAGGTATGGCGCTTGGAGGCGGCTGTCCATGACTGAGGTACGCTTCGATTACCCAATCGTTCCGGCGAACCTCTCGTTCGAGGCGATCCGTCAGCTCGCGCAGGAAGCCGAATCACTGGGCTACGAGATGATTTCGGTCGGAGATCATCTGATCAGAGAGCAACCCCTCTTCGAGCAGTGGACGACGCTGGCGTTCATCGCATCCTGTACCGACACCATCAAAATCGGGAGCCTAATAACGAATCCAGCGTTCCGGTCGCCGATCCTGCTCGCTAAGATCGGAGCGACTGTGGATCACATGAGCGACGGTCGACTCGTCTTCGGGATTGCGGCCGGCGGGGACCAACAGCGAGAGTACACTGCGACGGGATTCGAGTATCTGGAGCCGCCGGACCGAATCGACAGGATGGCCGAAGCTGTGATATTACTGAAATCTCTCTGGAGTGAAGACGACGTTTCGTTCAGTGGCACCTACTATACGACGACGGATCTCTCGTTAGACCCAAATCCGATCCAAGACCCACACCCCCCGATATGGATCGGACAGGATACATCGGCTCGAACACTAGATGCCGTCGCGGAAACCGCCGATGCGGTCAATATACACGCCGATTCACCGTCCCACGCTACCAAAAAGATGAGACGAGTAGAACAGACCTGTGAGGACATCAGACGCAACAGCGACGAGATCACACCCCTGGTAAAACATTTCGTCGTCCTCGAACCGACGCAGGAGGACTTAGAGGAGCGGTATCGAGACGAAGCGAAACAAGAGGACATCGCACCAGCGGAGTACGTTGCAAAACTCAAAACAGAGGCTTCCGATGCGATCATAGGCACCTCGAACGAGTGCCGCGAACAGTATCAGAGATTCATCGATGCCGGTTTCACGCACTTCACGCCAATTGTGCTTCCGAATTATGGAGACGAGGCGATCCACAACATACGATTGTTCGCTGATGAAGTAATGAAACCGTTACAGAAGGCCTGACAGTCAGATCTATCGCTTGAATTCCGTAGGGAAGAGTTGCCAAGTCATGAGCGACTGGAGCGGTAATTTCAGGCATAGAAGCTTTTAGGATAGAGCTTTGCCCCACTTCACCCTCGGCTATTCAACAGAGCACATAGAACGGTTCGTGCACCCTCCGTGCAGCATCCGATGTCCGCTCAATACAAGAAAATCCACGTACAGTTACATCGGAAGGAACGGTAGACCCAACAATTAATTGGAATACCTGAGATAGTGGTCGCATGGCAAAGCAGATCTCGCTTGATGGGCGGACACTCGTTGGAATTGCCAATGATGAGGAAGGCGAAGTCAACGGAGACACACAGTTCCAATTTGAGCAGGCCGGTGACCGGATCTATGCGCAGTATTCGGGTGGAGAGATTGTCGAGGGACACTTAATCGGAGCGTTCGATGGCAGCCAGTGGGACATACGATACGTGCAGATGAACGAGGACGGTGACACGGCGAGCGGTCATTCAACCGGGGAAGTCTCACTCCTTGATGACGGACGGGTGAGAGTTGAAGACGAATGGGCGTGGGAATCGAAACCGGGCACCGGCGAGAGTATTCTTGAAGAAATTGAATCATAAATCACTTTAGATATCATACAATATTTATAATACTGGGCAGGTAGCGATACCTTAAACAGATGAGGTTACTCAACTCAGTCGGATGGTATTGCCTTGGGAACGGCACTGTCTAGTTCAGCACCTCCTTCGACTGGCGTTCTTCCGTCGAGCGATTGATACAGTCTCTGATGGTTATAGTAGTGTACGAACTGCTCAAGCCACCGGCGTGCGCTCCCCGTCCAAAAACGGTACGGTACTGGCGTCCGCATCTACCAACCGGAGTTCCTCTATCATGTTCCTATCATGTTCAGAGGAACTCCACGCACTTGAGCGGCCTAAGTTAACAGTGACGGTGCCTGTCGTGATCTATAGCCATGATGATACCGGTTTGATGATCTATTCGACATATTCATTAATCTGTTGACTATCTTCGGGCATCATTTGTTTATCTGGTTTCGTCCACTGGCCCACCCATGCTCACGAAGATACGTTTCGAACCGGGTAAGGTTGATGTCATGGTCGCGCTCCAGTGCCTCGATATTGTTGTCGAACCTGTGGTCATCGAGCCACTCGAACATCATGGTCAGACTCTTCCCCATCTCCTCACGCGCGACCTCAATCGGGACGTGCTGTGCGTTGACCTTGGTCCCCGCCACAGCGGAGAAGACCTCGGCCGCGCTTTCGAGCGTGTGTTCATCACCGGCCAACTCGATGGTCTCACCGACGTACGTCTCGGGAGTCGCCAACGCAGTGGCGGCGAGGGTACCGATGTCTTCGGTATCGACCAGTTGCAGTGGAACGCCCTCATCCAGGGGAGACGCGAGGGTTCCGTTCAGGATCACCTCGCGCTGGTATTCGTAATTCTGCATGAAGGCTACCGGCCGGATGATCGTTGCTGGAAGCTCAAGGTCGCGAATGCGCTGTTCGACTGCGTATTTCGAGTCGAAATGGGGAATCCCAGTGTCGCGCTCGGCTCCGCGGGCAGAGCTGAACACGAAGTGCTCAATCCTCCCATCGGCCGCAACTTCGACCATGTTTGTTCCTTGCTCGATCTCGGCATCAACTCCCTCTGCGGGCGTTGTGACGCAGTATACTGCGTCAACAGCCTTGACCGTGGAACTGAGGCTGTCTTTGTGGAGGAGGTTTCCCTCTGTGATTGTTGCCCCCCGGTCGGAAAGCGTCTGCGCCCGGTTGCTGTCGGGATTGCGCGTTAGCGCGTGGACATCGAATTCGCCGTACTCACCGGACAGTAGGGCGTTGGCAACCGCACCTCCCTGCTGACCAGTCGCTCCGGTGACAAAGACGCTGCGGGGGTTCATGGTGGTCCTCCCCAATCAATGTTCAGTTGTCTGATTCTGACGGCGTGTACGGCACCCTGCGTTTGTCTCCTCATGAGTATACTACGAGAAGAGGAAATTTAATGATTAACGTGAACATGTTCAGAGTAAAGCGGATGGGGCTGAGAGTCGAAGGCATGTATATGCCCAGTGCGCATGTCAAATTCAAAATTCCTGGCGGACCAGGCTCGATCTCGGCCGAGCATCCAGACGACGAGTTCCGGATTCTGGCCACCCGCCCGACAGCAGATGGGCTACGGGTAGTCTTCGAAGCACAAACATCGGATACCGCGGCTATCGTTCGCCATCTCGACAATGCACAGTGGTTGCCATCCTATGACGTGTTGCATACCGATAAGCAAACCATGCTTATTCAGTATTCTCTCCAGTTCCTTCCATCACTGTATCGCGCCATCCTCTCCTCGGGGCACCTCCTGCAATTTCCCCTACCTCTTCGCAATGGATGGGCAATCGCTGACCTGACCACCTCACATGAGCAGTTGTCGCAGCTTAAAGACGCGTTCGAGACCGAGGGGATCCCCTACGAAATCGGCTCGGTCACGCAGTCAACCGAGCCGACCGATCTACTGACAGATCGCCAACTGCGGTTACTCACCGAAGCGACCGAGCGTGGGTACTACGATACCCCGCGTGACTGCACGCTTACCGAGCTCGCGGCTGAGCTGGGCGTCAGCAAGGGGGGAGCAAGTGGCATTCTTCACCGCGCCGAAAGTCGAATCATCAAGACGTTCCTTGAACAGCCAACCGCGTAACCTGAGGTCGATTGAGAGTCAGAAGTAGCATTCGGAAACGGTTCGGGCGGTTATTCGCTCGGTCAAAGATGAGTTCTGGCACACCGACGACCTAGTGTGTAGCTGAAGTTGGCTCGGTGCGATTTCTCATGCACTGTTTATCTGAAATCTATCTCGTCAGCCCAAATTTCGTCGGTGGCTGTGCATTAGAAATCTTACTTGTCCATTATCAGGTGGGTGGGGCAGACAATAGTATTGAACATGTTCACGTGAATAGCTATTTTCGATCATCCCTTACACATAACGTGATGTCAAACATCAAAATGACCAGCACAGACGTCGTGATTTTCACATACTACTCAGGAGAAAAGAAAAAGGGAGTAAACGTATGACCGAGACCCCATCTCCTCGTATCTACCGTGTCGACAAGTTCATCATCCCCGGCGAGGCTCGTGAGGAGTTCCTTCGCCCACTTCGACGCACGCACGACGTGCTCAAGGATCAGCCGGGCTTCATCCAAGACTTCGTGCTTGAACAGCCGGGGGAATCTGGTGAGTTCACTCTCATCACGATCGTTGAGTGGGAGAATCAGGAGGCTCTTGAGAACGCCCGCGATACGATTACGGCCATGCATGAACGCATGGGTTTCGATCCACAAGAGATGATCGCCCGTCTCGGGATCAAGGCAGATATGGGAACATACACTCAAGTCAATGACTAGCGAGATGTTTCAGATATCATTGAGTGCTATACGTTCTATTTTAACGGGTCAGATCGGCGCGATAGCCATCCGAAACATTCGGAGCTGAGATCGGTGGCATACTGCGATGGATCAGATACAGCTCTCTAACCGAGACGTGACACCATCCAGAACGTTCATTCCGACGAATTCCCCTACCGTTCCCTGAACAGACTATCCTCACTCCCAGCTGTCGCTCTCTACAGTGGACACCATTATCGCGGTGGTTCAGGCGAGCTCGCGCATGAACGCGCCGTGCTGCACATCCTCGGTCAGCGAGGGGCGGTGCGGGTTCGGGCCGATGGCTGCCGCAAGCAACAGATCCAATAGGTTTCCTTCCGGTGGGCATTGCTAGATTGAGCGAAAACCAAGGGACAGTATCGGGATAATTGGGTTAATCAACGATGCGTCAGGATACTACTCATCATTGATCGTATATCGCCGAATCGCTCAAACTGTCGATTGTGACGGGAAGAACGAACTGGTTGTCGAGACAACGACCACCCACTGGTGCAATCAGGGTGTTGCTCTCTGTCGATTGGTCTCAATCTAGTAGTACCTTCTCATCAAAAATATTAGCTACTGTCTCCGTTTATCTATGGAGACGTATGATTATAATATCTCTTGATTTCACAAGTAGTCACAGATCACTGTTAAATCTAGATGGAAATTAAACCATCATATTGGTACTTCATAAAAATCAAAGCCGTTTTACACCTCTTTGTCCACAATTGCTGAGAATATTTTCGCCTCCACCTTTCGGAGGTGCTCGCTGACCGTTCCCACCGATAGCCCAATCTCCTCGGCAATGTTCCGGTGTGTCGTTCGTCGTGGGATGTCGTAGTATCCCATCTCGACGGCCACCGTGAGAATCTCCCGTTGGCGGTCCGTGAGTAGCGAGGACAGATCCCGACTGTTCGGCGGATACTCCCCGACTCGCTCGAGGGTAGGATCGAACTCGTCAGGAACATCTGCGATCGCTCGCTGTAACGCCGTGCTTGTCTCGCCAAGCATTGTCACGCGCATCGTATCCACGCCGGCGCGTTCGATCGGCATGTCGAAAAACACCTCGTGTTCTCGGGGAATGGACAATAACCGTGTGAGGGGGTCGTTTTCGGCTGGCTGCGTATGTACGTACACGAGGCCCTCGTGCTCCCCGAAGATGTCATACGCGAGTACGTCCGACCGCTTGGCCAGTAGCTCTCGAACCCGTTCGAGGTCACCACGGAGTCGGGCCAGCCGATGGCCCGATCCATCATTCAGGATATTGAACGAAAGGACTGCCTCGAGCGTCACTCCAGGCTCTTCGACGAGCCGCCGTCTCACGGAGTGAGTTCCGTCGGTTCGATGAATGACACACGTAATGTATCTCATGGCTCACTTCCCCAATCCGTACGTGCCGTGGCTGATGACCGGGTGTCCATGAACGCTATTTCGATTCTATACATAAAGATACCTAGCGGGATCTAGGCAGTAGTCGCATCGCTTCGTAGTGCTATGGTAGTGGTAGAGTGGAAGGACCATGACCACCAATCAAGGAATTCGCGAGCCTAGATGGGCTACTCAGCGTGTACCAGATTGCCGGATCATTTGTTATGCTCAACGTATCGATTGTCGCGTTGCGGACCGACGTGCTCGTTGGATTACTCATCACAATCGACGGCGTCTACGACTACTACAGGCAGGTGGCTCTGTCGGACGGACACGACGGATCGCCATTGGTGGGGAGGTGGTCTGAGTGGCTCCCTCCGAGGGTGAGGAATCCCCTCCCCACGGAGATAGCGAAGGGAGCCCTACGGATGATCGCAGCACGTACGTTGCGTTCGTTGGATTGGTATTAGGGATGGCGCTCGCAGCACTTGATCAGACGATCGTCGCTACGGCCCTTCCCTCTATCGCGGCTGACCTTGGTTCAATCGGACGAATCTTCTGGATCGTGACCGCCTATCTCGTGACGCTGGCAGCTGCCACACCGCTGTACGGGAAGCTTTCGGATACATATGGCCGACGGAACGTTATGCATGCGGCATTACTCACATTCATTGTCGGCTCGATTCTCTCAGGACTTGCCCAATCGATATTCCAACTCACACTGTTTCGTGGCCTTCAGGGCATTGGTGCTGGTGGGCTGGCGGTGATCGGGACTGCCGGTGTCGGCGACCTCTTCTCATCGCGTGAGCGCGGGAAATACATGGGCTATATGAGAATTGTTTTCGGCGTGGCAACGATCGCAGGCCCACTCGTTGGGGGCTATCTCACTGATGCGTTTTCGTGGCGATGGGTATTTTTCATCAACGTTCCCCTCGGATTTGTCGCGATGGCCCTTATCGAGACATCATTTGAGGTCCCGGTGCCAGACGAGGACCACCCGCTCGACATTGCGGGCGCTATCCTCCTTGTCGTCGGAGTCTCCGCGTTGATGATGATGGCGACCCTTGGTGGGGATCAGTATGCCTGGGATTCGTGGGCGATCATCGCTCTCGCTATGACGATGACCGTCACGTTGCCGTTGTTCTTCATGCAGGAGCAGCGCGCCGACGAACCGATCGTTCCATTGCGGTTATTCGATATCCGTACAATCAGCGTGTCATTCTGGCTCTCGCTGCTCTCCGGCGCGGCATTCCTGGCTGGCGTTAATTATCTGCCTATATTCATTCAGACAGTCCTTCGTCAGGATCCGACAAGCACGGGAATCATACTGTTCCCACTGCTAGTTGGATACATCTCCAGTTCAGTGGTCGGTGGAGCACTCATGGCTAAGACTGGTAAATATAAATACCTCGTTGTTTCCGGTATGGCGATTGGTGGATTCGGTTACTATCTCCTGGCAACAATGGGTGTGAACGTCTCTCTGGTTCGTGCTTCCGTATACATGTTCATCGCCGGGCTTCTCGGTGTTTCAGTTCCCGTATTGAAGGTTGCCATGCAGAATGCCGCTGCCCGAAAAGACCTCGGCGCAGTAAGTGCAGTGGAACGGTTCGCTCGGAGTCTCGGTGGAACGCTCGGCGTTGCTGTGTTCGGTATCGTCTTGGACCGTCAGCTGACGACCGAGCTACGCGATATTCTCCCATCGACTGCACAGTCCGAACGGATAGCGGAGAACCCACAGACACTTCACCACCTTTCACCACAGCGTCAGCAACAGGTTCTTGGCGCAGTTGTAGACGCCTTCCACGACGTATTCCTTGTGGGTGCCGTCATGCTTGGTATCGGGTTTCTGATAGCACTCCTCCTGCCAGAATTGGAACTAAGCAAGCAGGATCGAGGAGAACCACGCGCCGCAACGGATGGTGGTGTGACGGACGCATTCAAGGACCTCGATATCCACTCAGATCCCGGAATACCGGACGAGCTGAATCAACCAACCGCGGCCACACAACAGGTGCAGCCCTCACAACCGATGAACACTGAATTACAGAACAATGAGTGATACGACAGAGCCAATCGAGTCCGAACGGGAGCCATTCGTGATTCCGCTAGAAGAATCAGATGCAACGAACCTCGCGTTGACCGGCGGAAAAGGCGCAAATCTCGCACGCCTCATCGAGGCAGACCTTCCCGTCCCGTCCGGATTCTGTGTGACGACCGCCGCATACCGAGCAGTCGTCGATGATTCGGATATCCAGACGGCGATCCAGTCGGTGGAAATGCTTGATCCGGAGGATACGGAGACGATCGCTGAGGGTAGTGCAGCGGTCCGGTCGGAGATCCAGCAGCACGAGCTCCCAGACGCGGTCCAGCAAGCCGTCGTGGACGCACTGAATACGGTCACCGCTGACGCGTACTCCGTCCGGTCGAGTGCAACAGCGGAAGATTTGCCAACGGCGTCGTTCGCCGGGCAACACGAGACGTTCCTCGGCGTCACCGAACAGGCAGCAGTTCTTGATCGGATCCGTGACTGTATGGCGAGCCTGTTCACTGATCGCGCCGTGGCCTACCGATTACGGAATGATATCTCTCACACCGAGGTTGACATGGCGGTCGTCGTGCAAACAATGGTTGACCCAGAGGTTGCTGGCGTTCTCTTCACTGCCGATCCCGTTTCCGGTAATCGCCATATTGCGTCGATTGACGCCAACTTCGGCCTTGGGGATACGGTCGTCGCAGGTGAGGTCTCACCCGACAACGCCCGCGTCGATCGGAGAACTGGGGACGTACTCGAGTACGATGTCGGGACCAAGGGCCACGCCCTTCGCTCGGAAGCGGCCGATGCTGGCGGGACGAAAACGGTCGAACTTCCATCCGAAAAGCGGGAGTCGCATGCGCTGTCGGACGCACAGTTGCGAACGCTTGTCACCCTTGGCGACCAGATCGAGGGGCTACTGGGGGATCCACAAGACATCGAGTGGGCGCTCGTGAATGACGAATTCCTGCTCCTCCAGGCCCGCCCGATCACATCATTGTATCCGCTTCCATCGCCGCTTCCGGACGACGAATACTTACATGTGTATTACAGTTTCGGTCATCAGCAAGCGATGCCAAAGGCGCTCCCCCCGCTCGTCGTGGATTTCTTGCGCGAGTTCGTGACCGGGGTCGCGACACGAATCCGGCCGGAGGCGTCTACCAAGCTGTGGGGAGTTGAAGCCGGACATCGGGTGTATATCGACCTGACGCCACTGTTACGTATCGACACGCTGCGGCAGTCCCTTCCAGATGTTCTCGACGCGATGAGCGAACCGGCAGCGAACGCTCTTCGGCACGTATTGGATCAGCGGAGCGAGGCGATCCCACCCCGAGAACGAGTCGACGGAGTACTGACGATCGCTCGCAGTATCGGCCGTGCAGCCCCGATCGTCGTATCGGTGGTGCCGCGGATGGTGGCCAGATTCACTCGCTCGTTCGTTCTCGGCCCACCGAATCTCGACGACGAACGCGGCTGGTATGAGACCTGGGGCAAACGGTTAGCCACACGCGTCCGTCAGCCCACGTCTCGTGCAGAGCGTGTTCGGGCTGCGTTCGAACAGTTCGACTTGGGAGCGTTACTCACCGAAGCGCTTCCCCATATGGCTTCGTTACCGGCGGGCGTCGCAGCGAAAAAGCTCCTCGTCCGTCTGTTTCCGGATGCTGACGACGATATCGAGGCACTCGGCAAGGGCTTCGAGAAAGAGATCGTCACCCAGATAAACCAGCAAGTGGGCGACTTTGCTGACGTTGCCCGCCGCCATTCCGACGTGGCGCAGGCACTCAGAGACGAGGCATCGCTGGCAGAGATCGAACAGGTGGATGGGGGAGACGAATTTGTGGACGCATTCGAGGAGTTCCTTGACGAGTTCGGACACCGGGCAAGTAGCGAGATTGACCTCAGTCGCCCCCGCTGGCGGGACAATCCCGAAACGGTGATGGGGACGATCCGGAGCAACCTCGTGCAGGGCGACCCTAGAGCGCATCGCGACCACCTGCAACGGTTGGAGCGTGAGGCCCAGCAAGCAGCCTCTCGGCTTGAGGCACGCGCCGGTCAGGGCGTGTTTGGTCCGGTGAAAAAACCGGTCGTCCGGCGTCTCATTCGGACCTACCGTGGCGGGATTCAACTGCGGGAGTACCCCAAACAAGGGATGGCGCACCTGCTCGCGGCCGCACACGACGAATTCACTGACATCGGAGAAGCACTCACTGCCGACGGTCGTCTGAGCCGGCCGGACGACGTCTGGTATCTGCGCAAGGACGAACTGCTCGCCGCTCTTGAAGAGGACGCTCCCATTGATGCAGACATCGAAACACGTCGGAGAACCCACGAACGCCACGCCTCACTGACTGCGCCCCCGATACTCACGAGCGAAGGGGAAACTCCAACAGCAACAGAGGACATCGAGGATTCGGAGGGAATGCTCACTGGGACGCCTGTCTCTGCGGGTGTCGTCGACGGGCCTGCCCGCGTGGTTCGTGATCCGACCGGAGAGTCCCTCAAGAACGGCGAGATTCTTATCGCGCCGTCAACCGATCCCGGGTGGACACCACTCTTCCTGAATGCAGCCGGGCTTGTGATGGAAGTTGGTGGCCGGATGACGCACGGTGCATTAGTTGCTCGGGAATATGGTATCCCGGCCGTTGTGTCCGTCGCGGATGCAACATCGACCATTGAGACGGGAGACCGCATCAGAATTGATGGGAAACAGGGGACGGTGGAAGTTCTCGATGAGTGACTGTCGATTACATCACTACCATGAGGATATTTCTGCCAGTACAACTCAGCACGAGAGTCAATGCCTTCACCTGGAACGACGACCGCTACGCGCTGGCCGTCAACTCGCAACGATCCGAGCAGCCGTAACGGTGGTGACTGGACCCTGATCGATGAGTGAGCCGCTCACATCTCTCATTGCCCAGGCCGAGGAGCTGTGCGGCCTTCACGATCATATCACGCAGGTGATTACTCGCTTGGAAAGGCACTGCTAGATTGGGAGAGAATCATAAGAGGACGGCCGGTCGAACGGACTGGTGCATAGGAATCGTGGCGTTTCATGCTGCATAACTGCTGTTCCATGATCGCTCACGCAGCCATAATCAGCTGCGTGATCAATCACCTGCGTTTCTTGATATACATTGGCATCAGATCACCCTGGCGCTGTCCGCCATATTTTCCCAATCTAGCAGTGCCCTTGGAAATACCGATAGAGTCGTTTTCTGACCGGTATCCTCATCCCAACACAGCCGACTTCGCGTTCGAATCGGTCGTCGGAATGTTCCTCTATCAGTATGTACGCGGGTTCACCCAGAGCGAGCTCTACCGCCGATTGAAGGGTGCCGCTTACGTCTGGATACGTTTCGAGTTCCCCCGTCCCCCGACACAGCAAGCCATCAACTACATCTGGCGCAACCGACTGTCACTCGCTGACCGTCGTATAATCAAAGCGACCGCCCGTGAAATCCGGACTATCGCCAGCGACCACGACATCATTTCAGACGGCGAGCCACGGCTTGACCCTGATAGGGTGAATGCCACCGAGATCACCGACGATCATATCATGGACGCCGTCGAGACGGCGCAAGAACGGGGACTCGATGAGTTCGACACGAAGCGGGCGAGCAACGCCACGTTCGAGGATCTCGTGTTTTTCGAGCGACAGGCCTACCTGAACATGGCGGACAGGGGAACGACAACGCGGTCGGTTGGGTCCAGTCAGCGATTCGAACGCCTCAGCGACCGGGCGAAGACACCCCATCCCGACACCCATCTCCGCACGATGAAGCAAACCGCCACTCCACCACCGCAGACCACGCTTGATGAATACGAAAACGGACAACGGCCGACAGACTGGCAACGTATCCGTGACGAGGTACTTGACCCCTTCCACCACGGCATCGAGACGATCCTCGACGAAGTCAGGGAAAACGGCGGCCTCCGCGAACCTGCCATTGCCGCCATCGATATCACGCCCTGGCCGGTCTACGCCTCACCGTACAAAGACGACGAAGACGTGACGTATGGCGATGACTCTGTGGTGGTGGACGGCAAAGAGCGATACCCACGAGAGGGTTATCCGGAGATGGTCCATGGATTGAAAGAAAAACACAAGCGGGGGTACGCAATGGCGACGATCACCATCATTGGGGAGGACACGCCGATCGTCCTCGGTATTGAACCGGTGCGTCGGGACTCTGTGTGGGAAACCGATGATGCAGGCGACACGTCACAGGAGCGTATTGTCGAGCGATTAGTAGCGCAGGCCGAGCAGCACGTTGACATCCATAAGGTGTTTTGTGACCGTGCGTTTGACGCGAACGGTGTTCGGGATGCAATCGACCGTCACGAGATGACCTACCTCATCCCGAAACGAAAGTACAAAACCGAAATTAAGGACATCGAGGAGCTGGAACGGGAGTCCGTAACCGGAGTGGGCGTTGTGCGAAAGGTGCCACACGGGTTTGATGGCCGCGTGCATACAGGGAGCATCATGTACGTCCCCTCAACGAAAGAAGACGGGGCCTATGCAGTGTTCACGACGAATCGCGATGTCCCATTGGACAGGGATTCACTGGCCAATATACGCAGCGGTGGCAGATCGAGAATGAATACAAAACAATCAAGGAACATTTCCTGCCAACGGTTGCGTCGATGGACTATCGGGTACGGTTTCTATATTTCGCGATCGGTGTCGTCATGTACAACGTATAGCGGGTGACGAATCTATTGTTCCGGGACGCTGTGGACGTGCATCTCGGTGAGCAGCCACCGATCCCGGCTGGTGAGTTCATCGAGATCCTTGCATTCTGCCTCGTGCCAGGCGGCTGAGGCGGGCCGTGTTCGTTCCCGTATTCACCGCATTCTCGATAGCCGCTGTACCCAGTCGCGCTCCTTGTTCCTGTCAGTTATCCTCATTCAGATATCAAGTTCGCATCGAGTGGTGCGTCACATTCAGCGAAATCGTTCCATTATCCGCGAGACGAGTCCCCGATCGCTAGATTCGTTTGTCAAATCAGTCATCCTCCGAAAGTCTGGTCTCCACATTCTTAGCGTGCTTATAAGCTTACAAATGAAACTAGAAAATTCCCGAGTTAGTGACTCAAATTCCGGTGCGAAAACCGGGCGCGATCGAATTACCGACTCTCAATTAGTATTCTATGTGATACATAGTCCGAAAAGACGAAAAAATCGACAGAGCAGTCGCTACCGAATCGGTGAACCCGGAGTGAGAAAAGCGTTACCCGAACTCCCGTAGGAAGTCGCCTAACGCTCGCACGAACGTCTTCGCCGTGATCACTGGCGGTGACCGGATCGGCTCATTGAGCGCGACCTTGATTAGATAGTCAGTCAGTCGCCACAGGTTATAGATCAACGTCGACAGCGCAAAGTTGCATAGTCGAAGTCGGTAGTCCGTCGACGACGTCTTCGGCATGAGGTCCTTGATCGACTTGTACTGGTTCTCGATATCCCAGCGCCGACTGTACCCGTTCACAATACTCCGGATCTCCTCGGGCTCAACGCAATCCTGATTCGTCACGAACACCGCATACTTCCCCTCGGCATCGTCACTCGTGCTCGGCGCGTACAAGAATTCAGCATCGTGATGTACCTCCCCATCGATTCCGAATGGAACGTCGTGCTTGACAGCTGCGTCCGCCGTCGGATGCTCCTGAATATCCTGGATTGCTGCCAAGTCATCCTCGTATGTCGGCACTGGAGAGAGATACGTGAGCCCGCGCTCGTGGACGTCTGCGTAGACTCGATTGACGTAGAATCCACGGTCGAACATCACCATGTCCAGGTCGACGAACCGTTCAGCACTATCCAGCAGCCGACTCACCAGGTCAACCTTCGAGTACGATGGCGAGTCGTCGGGTTCCCACGCGGAGTCCTCTTTGACCGGCTCGATACCGAGAACAATCGGTGCATGATCGCCGACCAACGTGATAGTGGCGTACTTGTACCCTCGTTTGTACTCGCCGTCTTTCTTGTACCCGCTCACCATCTTCGGGTAGTCGGGTTTCGCGATGCCCGCCTCTTTGTCTTCCCACGGCCAAACGTGAAACTGCTCATGGGTGATGTCGATCGCCGCAACGGTCTCACGAGAATCGAAGGGGTCATCGCCACGAATCGAGTTTATGATGTTCTCCGTGGCGGCGTTGAACGCCGTCATAATCGCGTCCCGAATTTGATCGATTTCAGGCATCGAATCATCGTTCTCGAAATCCTCGAACGTCAGCTGCCCATCGGACCCCTCAGGTGTTGCAATCTTCTTGATCGCGTGCAGGAAGGTTGAGTCGTCGCAGATGAGGTCGTCGTCGGTGAGCCAGCCGTACTCGGCTTCTGAATGGGCACTGCCGTTGTTCGCGCAGATACTCGCGAACATATCCAGCATTACCTCGTCAGAGTACGTCTTGTGAGCTGCGCGGTGCGTATCGAACTCAGGGATGACGTGTTTTCGAGCGAGCGTCAGCGTCTTCTGGGCCTTCTCCTTCTTGTACTCATTCGCGCTTTGTGACTCTTCTTTGGTTTCGGCTGGGACTGACGGAACGAGGCCTTCTGTGAGGACATCGTTGTCGAGAGCAACTTGCCTGACGCCAGTAACCGTCCGATTAAGGGTTTCTTGGGTGTCCTCGCTGAATTGCGCGTGCGTGTATGAGAGTTGCTGTTGGGTCGGCGTATCCTCAAGGTCGGTAATGTCGAGGTGGAAGCTCTTGACGAGGCTCGGCTCCCGTCCGAGTCGTTGCGCTAATTCGTTCTGTGAGATGCCTCGAATTCCTTTGAACAGGAGCGTGCGGAACATCTCGTCAGTTCCAAAGGTTACGCGGTTCTGATCGCGGGCATCCTCGAGGTTGGCGACGGGGATCGATAGCTGACGAATAACGTCCCAGAGGTGGTCTTCACGCTCACAGAGCGTCTCCGCGTGGACAATGATTGAGTCAGCGACAGCCGATAGGTCAATCGGCATTGAGCCACCTCCAGGGCGAACCACTCCGCTTCTGAGCCGTGGTCGACCCAATACTGGAGTGATTCTGTATAGACGTATCTGCTGAGTAGGAGCAAGGAACAGTATAGAGTAGAGTAAAAATATAGTTGAGCATTGTCGTCGATTATCTGCTCTAAGCTTGTAGCGAGAGACATATCAAGGGGTATGCGCGCTGTACTTAGAGAATTGGTTGTAGCCACGATTCGATATAGGTCAAGAATCAGTTTGAATCAAATTCCGATTGGGTTTATAGTGATGTGGGGAGAACAGGGAGTACGATGGGTTTGGACGAACTCGAGGCGTTTCTTCGGAAGAAGGGAGCGGCGGAACTCATTACGGAGATCGGGACGGAAACAGCGACATTCAACGCGCTCGTTGACGCGGTTGCGGTAAGTGGATCGACGGTGTCTTCACGACTCTCAGAAGGCGTTGAGCACGAAGTCTTCACGGTCAGCCATAGGCCGACCGAGCATGGGACAGAGAAGCGGTATGCGCTCACGATTCTTGGACGTCGTATCTACGATTGGGCAGCGCAGACGGAATTCGAACGGAAGGTCCGCGAGCTTCGGCGGGTTCAGCACGAGCGTGAGACGGCATTCGAGCGGATGGTTGGGAAGATCAATCGTGATATGGAACTCCGCAAGATGGTCGCCGATTCGGAACGCGTGGAGGACCAGGAGGTTGACCTTCCCGAAGGGGCGTCTTTAGTGCCGAAGATGGCATCAGAAGAGGAACTTCGTCAAGCTAAATATGAACGTATGGAAGCGGACCTCAAGCCAGTCGAAAAAGTTGAAGACACCGATAGGGCAGGAGAGAACAGCGACTAAGAAAACTGCCTATGGCGGATCGGTTACTCTTGTGAAACCTTCAGCTACAACTGAGACTATATCAGTTGGCCGTTCGGAACGGGAAGTTCACCAAACTGGCCTTCCACCATCGTTGACCGGAGTCACGTTTGAACTTGAAAAACCACAGCCCGCATAGCTACTGGGCACGTGGATTTACCGCAAACATCGGACCGAGGGTCTGACTGATGAGTTGCTTCTCGGCTCGGCGGAGGAGATCAGACGCAGATGGACCAGAGATCCCAAGTTCGGTAGCGAGTTCCTGCGTTGACAGAGTACGTGGCGAATCGTAATACCCCTGGGCGAATGCGATTGAAATCGCCTGATACTGTTTCTCTGTGAGTTCAAACTGATCTGGTTCTCCAGGGTTTTCGGGGTCCGGTGCGATATTCAGTAAGTCGAATGAGATGTCATGGGCCGCGCAGAGATCTCGGTACGTGTCAAGCGCATCGTAGTTGGAGAACACCTTCTGATGGTGTAGCCCTTCGTCGGTAACCGTCGCGTTCATCAATGCGCCTCTAAACATCTCGTGATCGTGAGCGGCAACGAATCCAGATTCGTCGTCGATGGTCAATCGATAGAACCATCCTTCTGCTGTCCGTCCGATTTCTATCGCGTCAACGATTTCAGGTTGGGTATCGACATTCTGCTCGAACGCCTTTCGCCAGTTGTCGGCTACAGTCACTTCAACAAGAAATCGTCCATCTTCGAGCGGGATTATATAGGAGATGGGCACATTGTTACTTGGCAGTGAACTCGCCAGATCAACTAACGGGAGCGTTCGGTCTGCGAGGAGAATTTCTGCAACGATTGCCATAGCGGATAACTGGAACCGGGATGCTTAAGTTATATCGGTGAAGGCTCTCACAGCGGGATTCTCACAGGGGTTGTTTCGAGAACACACTGTTTTGGTCGATGGCAGGATAGAGTGTGTGTTCTGTACTGAGGTCGATCCTACTGGTCGAAATGTCCCATGTTCCGAGTTGATTTGATTGATAATTCGAAATCTGCCTTAAATTAGGTGGTTTTGTTACCGCAAGATCATCGGATGAGGAGCCTAAAGAAGTAGATGGGACATTTCAGGAGAAATCAGAATTGCGGGAGCGGCGAACGTAGGATACGTCGAAGGCTAACGACGAGTTTCTAAGGGACCAGCCAGACGGCGTGTTATTTGCCTTCTCGAAGGTGCTAGTGTCGACTTATGATGATTTAAACGGGAGAGTTCCGCACATCGTTAGTCAGTCGGAGTAGCAGGAGACTCATTGTCCTGAGGGGAGGCTGTCGTCTCCTCAACCTGTGTGTACACAAGTATGAGTCCGACACCGGCTAATGCCGCACCGAAGGCAAAGGGAGCGACGAACCCATAGCGAACCAGAAAGCCCGTTGTGAGCTGCCCGAACGAAAGGCCGAGTCCGAACGCGACCGTAAGCATCGACAACTGAGAGCCGGATTGGCCTGACTTCGCGAGGTCACCCGCTAATGCGAGCGCAGGCGCGTACACCATAGCAGCGGACCCGCCTAGGAGAAGTCGTACGACGATCATCTGCCATGGAGCAACAACTAGACCTTGTACGAGTGTTGTTGGGACCAGCAGTGCGAGTCCAATAATGATGAACACCCGTCTCCCGTAGCGATCACTGACTCGGCCGATCAATGGTTGGACGAGTGAGAGGGTAACGATCAGCGCTGCGAATTCGACCCCGAATAAGGTTGCTCCCTGATCGAGACGTGCGTTGAGCTGGGGCTCGATCGGTGCGATCAGTGCAATACACATCGACATGAATAGCGTCGCTACCCCGAGCGTAAAGACTGGATCAAGCACGTGATCGTCGCGTGCCCTGATCGCGAGAGCCAATTCGTCGGATGTCGGAACCGTTTCTGCTGGATCGTGAACGAAAACACTCACGAGTACAATACTGATGAGCGCTGAGAGAGTCGCGATGTAAAACGCTGTATCGAACCCGCTCAATTTGCCAACGACCGGGAGCATATACGGACCTGCGGTCACGACGGCACCAGCAGCGAGCGGGCCTGCGCCGAACCCGATCAGCCGAAGCGAATTGTACGTTCCCATGTTTCCGCCGCGGTTCTCGTTAGCACTGAGTTCGTTGACGAGCGCGATCGAGGCCGTGATAGTGAGCGCACCACCGATTCCCTGAAACACTCGAACCACAAGCAGTCCCACATAATCCCCGGTGAGCGAGAACGCAAAGTTTGAAGCTGCAAGAAGGACCAATCCAGCGATGACAAACGCTTTGCGCTGTCCCGCACGATCGGAAAGTCGACCGGTGATCGGTTGCGCAGCGCTACTGGCTAATCCGAACAGTGCAAGTACGAGGCCTGTGATCAACGATTCTGTCAGCCCGAAACCACTGCCAGTGACGTTTGCGCTAGCGATATAGAGTGGGAGGACGACGATGAGAAACGAGTTACCGAGTGCGTCGGCCATCCGGGCGATGCCCAGTACGATAACACGATTATCGGTACCCATCACCATTTGTATTTCTTGAACTCAATTATGGTGAACTGGCGTTTGGACCCGTCAGTGCTGATTGAATCAATCATTTTCGGTTCTTCTAACACAATCATACAGTTCAAACGTGACTCCGGTCAACTCTTCAGAGATATCCCAAAGGCGGCGTGCAGTAGCGTGGTCGTACGATGTTGCGTTCGAGGCGACGTGGGTCGGTTTCCCTCGTATTTCCAAGAACCCGTCCGGGCCAATGTAGTGACCGCCGTCAACATTTGTCGCTGTCGCAGCATAGAGCGCTGGAAGCGCGCCGGTCGCGGCGGATTGTGTGAGGAAGGTGTTTACAAATTTCGAATATATTTTTTGTATAGTAGATGTCTCCATCTCGGAGTCGCCGTCTGGGAGTTCGGTTGCCGACAAGCCAGGATGAGCGGCGACAGCAATCGTATCGGTCCCAATTGCGCGAAGTCGCCGGTCCAGTTCGTACGTGAACAGCAGATTTGCGAGTTTGCTCTGCGCGTACGCCTCGAATCGGCCGTATGACTGTCTTCCGTTGAGATCGTCGAAATCGATTTCGCCAGTCCCATTTCTGTGGGCTACACTGCTCTGCATGACGATACGCGTCTCGCCGTCCGTCTCTATGAGGTGATCAACGAGGAGTCCAGTGAGTGCGAAGTGTCCGAGATGGTTAACGCCGAATTGGAGTTCGAATCCATCTTCTGTTGTCGAGTACGGCGTCATATGCACACCAGCGTTGTTGAGAAGTACATCGAGTCGGTCGAACTCGGAATCGAAATCAGTAGCGAACTGTCGAATCGCTGCTTTGCTTCCAAGGTCGAGTTTCAGCACCGTCAGTGATGCACCGGTGACCATCGATTCGATTTCTCGTCGTGCACGGTTTGCCCGCTCAAGACTCCGGCATGCCATGACGACGTGCGCACCCCTCTGCGTGAATGCCTTGGTCGCTTCGAATCCTAGCCCACTGTTCGCGCCAGTCACGACGACTGTGCGGCCAGATTGGTCGGGCATATCCTTTGCAGTCCAGTCATCCGATTGTGTCGACGTTTCCATCCTCTGATTAAAGTGAGTCTACGGTCCTGAGCGCTGTGCTAATATAGAAGCACATTTAAATACACTCTCGTGGAGGCACAACAGGATACGGATGAATATGAGTCGGCACCGGCTGTAGCGATCTAGAGGATTAAGTCTGAGTAGCGTCTCCTACGTCCTATGACAGTGACTGCGGAACTCCTCGTCAGTTCACCCTCGCTTCCGTTCGTTAGTTTCGCAGAATCGTTACCGTCCAATCGACTCGAGTGTGAACACGGCCTGTGTCTCGGCGGGGACTCTCAGGTGTTCGTCGTCCATCTCGACCCAGCTGATGGCGTTACCGAAGACGATCTCATGGCTCTCCATGAAGTAGTCGGGACGACCCCCCTTGGACGCGAGAGCGGCAGGGACGTCTATCAGCTCAATGTCGAACTGGAGGATACTGTTTCGGAAGCGTTCGTTCCCGGACGGTTCGCCAAGGCTCAAACAGAACCGACGACCATCATCCCGGAGGGATGGTACGAAACGAAGATTTTTCGGGATTATGAATCGTTCAATACTATGCGGAAGCATTGCGATGAGCATGGCATCCGGGTCGATCTTCTCTCGATCACGCAGGACTCTCAGTCCCCAGATGAACACGCACCGTACGGGCTAACTGCCCGGCAACACGAGGCACTGGCGCTCGCTATCTCTCGCGGATACTACGAAAATCCCCGACAGGCTACAGCCGGCGACCTGGCAGATGAGATGGGTATTTCTCAACCCTCGATGTCGGACCTTCTTCGCCGAGGGGAGCGCCAGTTACTCACGTCGACGATCGGCACACAGCCACAGCAGATGTTCCATACGTGAACCACTCACTGAGTCTCTACTCGGATAGTGCTATCCAGTACGCACCATAGGGAGTGTTCGGACTCGGCGAAGGGGCTTAAATGGGGTTTTAGAATAGCATCGAATCCAACTGGCGTGCGGTCTACATTCAAATGTGGAAATGGAAACCGTCACGCTACACAACGACGTGGAAATGCCGATCCTCGGATTCGGTACGTACCAGATCGACGATCTCGCAGTCTGTGAACGAAGCGTCTCCGAAGCGCTCCGTACCGGGTATCGTCTCATCGATACGGCGGCCGGGTACGAGAACGAAGAGGCCGTCGGGAGAGCGATCGAGACGAGCGATGTGGCGAGAGAGGACGTGTTCGTCACCACGAAGCTCTGGATACAGGACGCTGGCTACGAACGCACGAAGCGGGCGTTCGAACGGTCACTCGATCGACTGGGACTGGACTATCTGGACCTGTATCTGATCCACCAGCCCTTCGGCGACGTTCACGGCTCCTGGCGGGCAATGGAGGACCTGTACGACGAAGACAAGATTCGAGCCATCGGTGTGAGTAACTTCCACCCGGATCGCTTGATGGACCTGATCGTTCACAACGAGGTCGTCCCCGCAGTCAATCAGATCGAGACTCACCCCTTCTACCAGCGGACCGAAGACGCCGAGTTCCTGAGCAGGCACGAGATTCAACACGAGTCCTGGGGGCCGTTCGCCGAAGGACGGAACGACCTCTTCGAGAACGACGTGCTGGGTTCGATCGGCGAGCAGTACGGCAAATCGGCTGCACAGGTGGTGCTTCGATGGCTGATACAGCGAGGAATCGTTGCGATTCCCAAATCAGTCCACGAGGAGCGGATCGTCGAGAACTTCGACGTCTTCGATTTCGAACTGAGTAGAGAAGATATGGATACAATCTCTGAACTAAACGAATCTGAGTCGCTGTTCCCTGACCACCGGGATCCGGAATTCGTCAAGCAACTGAGTGAGGTGGAGGCCGATACCTGAGCGCTCACGAGCGCCAACTTTCCCTCAGTTCCTTCCAGTCCTCGGCTGCTTCCCCATCGATTCGACACTGACGCAGTTGCTGAATCGGATGCTGACAGCCGTCCCGAACACCAGCTCGTCGCCGAGAAGACCGACGAGGTACGGTAGCAGGCCAAGCCGTTCGTCTGTGTTGTCACCGTACGCTTCGGCTTCGGACCCGAACAAACGGAGAGGGGCGGAGGAACCGTTGCTGCTGTCAGCGGGAATCAGTGCGCCTGATTTTGCGGTATGGGTCGATCGATCTGCGGTCGCGTCGATACGTGCGTCCGTGTGGGTGAATCCGACTCTAGCTCAGAATATGTCCCCAATGCATCTAAGTCACTCTCGCTAGGTACCCCTCGATACGCAGACGATGGAGCCTACTATCGTTGCTAACGCAGTCAGCAAACGTATAACGCTACTCGTCCTGTACCGAACGCCGTTCGATTCACGATACTGTCGGCAACATCAGCGAGGAGGTTGCTGAAATAGACGCCGATGGTTGGTGGACAGTTACTTGCCCTCCGCGCCTGTCGCAGGTCCATGAAAAGCGCTACAGGAAGCAGTGGTGCTCCGAGGAGTGTACTCGCTGCAATACCGTCCAACAGTGGATGGCCCGCCGGGAGCACGGCAAATCCGACGATGAGGGCCATCCATACCGCCGCTCCCTGTGCGATTGCCGACCGCCAATTCGTCTCCGGCACATTTGCTTGGTTCATGTATTCAGACCTGTGCTAATCCACCGTCGACGTCAAGCTTGCCACCGTCCGTTCGTTCGTATCTGAATACCCGGACGGGACGCTCGTCCCGCGTCACCCGGCTGACGTCTACGAGGGAATAATCCGGCGGCACCGAGTCAGAGGTGGTTGGTATGTCGAGTAGTTTAGTGTCGCTCGATGTTTGTGGTGTCATGATTGTTGGACTATTTCGTGTCCTCTATGCGTTTCCCGGCGTAGCGTCGTCAGACAACTGCGGTGCGGGTCCGTTCCGACCCAGAGCGAACACGCCTGCTACGAGTAGCAGGATGAGTGCGAGTACGCCACAGAGACCAACAAACCCCACCGATTGAAGCCCAGTCGTGATGAGCGGGCCGAGGCTCGCTCCGATGAACAGATGACACGAGTGTGACAGGCCGCGAGATACCGCTGCACCGCAGGAGAGGCCGCCGTCTCTCGCAATGCCATAGTCGATCCAGCCGCGAGGGTCACAGCGTCAGCGTAGACCTGTCCGCCGATCCCGGCGACGAGAAAGCCCGTCGTCACCACGGCGATCCCGGTGGTGCGAATCGACGCCGGAAGGACCTCGCCGAGATAGGCGATGGCAGCAGGACCGAACGTAGCGGCAGCGATTCCTTGCACGACACGAAGTCCAATGAAGACCTCATACGAGGGACTGAACCCGACCGCGAGTGTCGAAAGCGCGAGCGCGAACAGACCGGGAACCAGGATCGGCTTCCGGCCGTATCGGTCGGAGAGCGGGCCGAAGACGAGAAATCCTCCGGCGAAGGCGAGACCGAAGGCGGTTCCAAGCCACGACGCTTGGGCCTGCGAGACGCCGAAGAGCTGTTGCATCGTCGGGACCAACGGAATCGAGACGTACAGCTCCGAGACCACGACGAGCCCGGTCAGGCCGAGGATTGCAACCGTCGTCACCACACCAAACCGGGTACGCACGCTCATCGATGTCCTCCCGTAATCTGGTGATGTTTCGGAACACCATTCGGGACTGGCCGTATAAGTGGCCAAAGTCGGCCGTTCATGCGTTTGCGTCGAGATTCGATTGGATCTGACATCGGCAGGTGCGGCTACAACGGTCGTGGGCATAAGAAGTCAAGTTCGTGACATAGTACCAAGTGCGAGCGGGCGCACTGGGTGCCGACGGTCACACTAATTCGTCCCAGCGAAGCCAGTAGTTCAGAACAAATATCGCCGCGCCCCAGATTATCGTC
The DNA here is from genome assembly GCA_025041175.1 of Halobacteriales archaeon YIM A00010. Lineage (GTDB taxonomy): Archaea > Halobacteriota > Halobacteria > Halobacteriales > Haloarculaceae > Halocatena. Next base: position 115,042 of record JAKCFJ010000004.1, on the reverse strand, counting down.
TGGAGCTCTACCCCTACCGATATCCTTTAGAGTGCGAAAATCGCACTAACGGGCATGACGGACCCCATCCACGATGTCGAAGAAGTGAAATCTGAGACGCTGGTTGACTCGCCAGAGGAGAAATATCTCGGAGTGCAGGCGAAACAAGAACTGTTCGCCCTACTCAGCAGTTCCCACGCGATGGATATCCTCCACGTGTTCTGCTACGAACCCGGTCCGTGGCGGTTCAATGAACTCCGTGAAGTCTTAGACGTGTCGCAGAACACGCTGTCAGCACGACTCAGTGAACTCAACGAAGTGGACCTTCTGACGCGCCAGTCGTACGATGAAATCCCACCACGGGTCGAATATCGAGCAACGGAGAAACTCACAGACCTCAGACCGGTGTTTCAACACCTCTCGGATTGGGCAGAGCAGTACAATCACTAACGAAATCTACGCTCTTATCAGAGGTCGGCTAGCTTGATTCGTCATACATAGCCACCATCGAAATTTAGTCTGGTGGGGTTGTTTTCTCTCCCCGCCCTGTATGAAGAATTATTTGCCCGACTTCAGATAAATGGCCAACGACCGATCGTGATGATGGCTCAGGAGAACACTCGATTCAGAATTTATCCGCTACAAAACGGTCGGAGTCCGATATTCACTCGGTTTACTCTTGAGTGTGGGGTGTCGAGCAGATCTTACGAGAAGTGATGTTCAATTGGTGGTTTGTAGAAATCCAAACGCCGAATCTGTGGTCTCTTGGATTGGCTGATTTGATATAGCGATATATACTTTATTCCTTTAGTGCATATTTGAGCCCCAACGGCGGTTTGTTGTGTTGTCGATATAGGACAACCGATCATACTAACTACTAAGTATCCAGACTGTTTTGCTCTACTCACCGAAAATGGCACGCATCTATACCACCCCATCGACAGCGAGCGCCCTTCTTCGAGGCGTTCTGAGCACACACTACCACTTCCAGTGTTTCCTGCTCCCATGACGTACCAGTGGACGACGAAGAATCTCGACGACCTCGAACAGTTCTACTGGACGGAGATCGCCCGTGCGATGGAGGCCGACGGGCGTGATCCCGAACGCGACCAGCCACCGTACGCGTGGCTGTGCGAGCACGGCTTCGGGGGGTTCATCAAAGCTCTTCGTCGGGATCACAACCTCACCCCCACCGAGTTCTACGATCGTCTTGACATTGGCCCGGAAGAAGAGCCAGGATACTGGGCGATCGATCACGAACCGACGCGCACCGTGCTTGAGAGCTACATTGAGGAGCTACGCTCTCGACGAGGCCATCCAGAAACGACCGTCCGCCCCATCCGGTCCCGACTGAAAAAGTACGTCCAGCTCTACGCGGACGTGAACGAGACGGCGAACCTGCTCGATCCGCTCCGGGAGCAGACGATCCGGCCCGCCGAGATCGACCGGGCACTCGCCGTCTTCGACGTGCTCGACGAAGTGCTCGGGACGCCCGCCTCGAAGTTCAAATATCTCGAGGATACGCGCCGCTTCTATGGGTATCTCATCGACGCTGGACGGGCCGTCTACAATCCGCTCGAGCGCATGGCCACCCGCTTTGGCTGGGATCGCCCGGACTGGGACAATCCAGCCCTCGATCGGGATGGGGTTACCGCGCTCTATCGGGCCGCTGCAACGACCGAGGAGCGATTGCTCGTGCTTGGCCTTGCGGGCTGGGGAGTGCGACCGGCCGAACTCTGTGCGCTCCGGGCCGACCAGTTCGTCTTGGATCCCGAGGACGACGATCAGCCCTACATCGCATTCGCTGACGGTGAGCGCAAGAACGGGCCCGGGACTGTGGCCCTCCTCGTCGGTGTCGACGTGCTCGAAACCCGTCTCGAGACGCTAGCCGACCGATCGGACTGGGACGGCTATCTGTTCCCCTCACCGACGGCGGCGAGTGGGCACATCGTGACCGACACCGTTCGCAATCGGTTTGGGATGCTCGCCGAGCGCGCTGGCGTCACCGTCGACGGCGAGGCTCCCACGCCAAAGATGGGCCGACGCTTCTGGTATACGTTGTATGGGGATGCCGTTCGTCAGCTCGCCGAGCGTTATGCACCGATCGCCGACGACCAGGGTAGTGCCGATCCGGGCGTCGTCCTCGACAATTATCTCTCTGAGAGCGAGCGACGGACCCATCGACGCCAGGCCATGCACGAGGCGTTGACCACCGTGCTTGGAGAGTCTGCATAGAGCTCTCTTTGTACGCACAGTGCCTGCTGGCACTGAGGGAGCTGGACATAAACATAATACCGCTATATCGACTTCCCAGTCGGCGTGAAGACCCTACTTCGGAGGATGGTTTTCTGTAAACGGTATTTTTCACTAGAATTGGTCTGGGATTTGCCGTGTAGCGTCGATAGAGGGCTTCGTTCGGAATGCTACTCGATCCAGAACACTCGGCTCAGTTTCTCCCAGAATGCTCGCTAGATCTGGAGAGTGATCCAGACGTAGGCAGCGATGGGATGGGGTGAAGTGTATGATCCACCTGGTGTGAGTGCGTAGTCGAGGGATCTGAAGGCCGCCATAGGCGGCCCTCAGTGGCTGGCCGAGGCCTTCCGTGAGCGACTACTGTCGCCAGACAGCAACCACCGCGCAGAACACGTTCCGACTGCCTCTCGGCTGGAGAACAGCAGATATCAGTACAGTACAAGTATTTTATCGACTTCGGTGGTTTGTGTAGGCAGCAGCGTTTCCATAGGTGCACGAGCCAGCGGGCCATGCAGGATCGATTCGACGTTTTTCGACCGCGAGAACGCGAGTACCCACCACTGTCACTGGACGAATTATCGCGTGCAGACACTGAAAACGACAGCACTCGTCGACACAGGAAGCCAGGCGATTCTCGGCATTCATTGTACGACGACGAAGTGCCACGATACCACCTCGGCTGGCAAGTCACCGGCGGAACGCGGTCGACCTGCACAACCTCGCCGCCGGCGAAGGCTATGATTGGATGGCCTTCCGCGAGAATCTGCGTGAGAAGGGCGTGAGACCGCTGATCAAGTATCACTTCTTCCAGCCCGTCGATCCGCACGTTATGCGCGTGATCGACGGGCCTCGGTATCGCCAGCGAGTGATCTGTGAGACCGTCTTCTCCTCAGTCAAGCGCACGCTCGGCGGTAATGAGTGGGAAAAGGTTTGAAAGTCAGTCCACAAAAATGAGATAACTCGACGAGGGGGCCGTACACCTGATACACGTCGTTCTAAGAAAGTCTACCGTTTACTGTAGATTCACTGTGATTTATCTCGATTGAGTCAGTGGCGCTCGAATTCACCCAATACACACTCGAATACGATGGTTTTGAGGTGGATTATATAAAGCTCCGCTTGCCGACTTACTCTGTCTGTGAACCGGCAGTAGATCGCTTCTACCACCGTTTTCTATGATAGCTCGCAGATCGCGTCTGGATCATTAGGGCCGAGCGTGCGCGGACCTGGTATCGTGACTCCCGTGAAACTTCGATGATGTGTGCTATTTACAACATCAATCAAGAGGTAACACCGTGAATCCACCGCTATATGGTGATTCACCAGGACCCAGAAATCCATCCTCCGAAGTAGGGCTCGACAGTACGGCCCCGCCTGGATCATCTACATGCAATCGAACGTAGTGTCATTTGTAACTCTGCTGTAGGAGGATGATCACCGAGACACTGGCGAACAGATCGGGGAGGAACGTGAATGGTCCCGGTGTCACTGGCTGGTGAAAGCCAAACAACAAAGCGATCAACGGATTCGCCGTCAGTGCGTATAACATTAGCGAGACGATGAATCCGAGGAGGCCCAACGTGAATCGATTCGGCAATCCACGATAGATTCGAGCGTACGTCAATAGCAACATAATGAGCAGGACAGTGGTGAATGTCGAGAAGAATGTCTTCACGATCAATAGATCAGCGAGTGGCGGCCGTGGCGGCCGTGGCGGAACCGGTGCAGGGAAGAGGTATCGAGGGAGGACCACCGAAACGAAGAGAGCGATAACGAGTGCTCCAGTAACGTACGTTAGCGGCCGGACGACCGATCGTTCGTCACTCATCGTCGGTGAGAGAGGCCTCTTTGGCTATTTCGTCGAGCAAATCGAGATTGGATTCCATCCAGTCGGTAAGGAAATACATCTTTCCGTACTCATCTCCTGCCGTGGTAAGTATGTTATTTTCCTCTAACATTTCAAGATGGTGTTGAACGGTTTTGTAGTTCAGATCCAACTCGTTCGAGAGCTGATTTCGGTTCATCGGTCGCCGGTTCAACGTTCGAATGATTCGCAATCGGTTCTTTCCACCCTGTGTTCCACCAATTAGCCACCACAGTAGCTGCCTCATCGACTCGCTTGGATTTCAACACTCGTGGTATGCGTGCGTTGCATCGGTAGTAGATACTAGAACCCTATCCGACCTACCGCAATCATCTACTTCCCTCTTACCTTTCGATGTGGGACCGTCCAATCAACCACCCCACTCTCGGGCGTTCGTGATAGCCTTCCAACAAGAGGGAGAGAGATCATCCAGCGATCGGCGTAGAACCCTGCTGCATCGACGCATTGTGGGTCGAATTTGTGCCTAATTTCTGCAGAATATACCTGTCTTTTTGGCAATAGGTTATGGTCGTTCGAGGGCCAGCACGATTCGTAACTACGTATGAGTTGTACATCAGTTCATAGCGGAACGTCGATTCACTGTCGTAATGGTTGCTATCGTCTCACTGTCTGCTGTCGGTCGGTTGGTAGGGGGGACAGTACGCACAGATGAGCGATAGTTCGCCGATCCACTCGCCGTTCGATAGCGTGTCGTCTCTCTTCGAGGAGTCGTTTTTAGAACGACTCGTACTCGGAGGGATCCTCTGTCTGTCGGCGATCTTGACGTTGTTCAGACTTCCCAGTGAGGGATACGGTAACCTCTATTATGCGGCGGCGGTCAAAAACATGCTCCGGAGCTCGGAGAATTTCTTCTTTGTGGCGTTCGATGCGGGCTACGTCACGGTCGACAAACCACCGCTCGGGCTGTGGATACAGACAGCTAGTGCGGGGCTGTTCGGGTTCAACGGCTGGAGTATGATTCTCCCCCAAGCTATCGCGTGCGTGCTGTCGGTGGCACTGGTGTATGTGCTGGTGGGGCGGACATTCGGATCGTGGGCAGGGGTTGTAGCGGCGCTGACGATGGCTCTGACGCCAATCGTGATTCCCACAAGTCGGAACAACACGACCGACATGCTGGTGGTACTGGCCGTGCTCGCCGGGGCATACTTCCTGCTTCGGGCGGCCGAAACTGGTCGTCGCCGGTGGCTGTTCGCCTCCATGACTGCGGTAGGGCTGGGATTCAACATCAAGATGATGCAGGCCTATCTCGTCTTGCCGGCGTTCTATCTCGTCTACCTGTTCGCATCACGGATGTCGGTACGACGTCGCTTTACGGATCTCGTCCTCGCAACCGGCGTGCTGTCGGTCATCTCGTTTGCATGGGCGACGATCGTCGCGTTGATACCAGCCGCCCAGCGTCCGTTCATCGGATCGACAGACACGAACTCCATCTTCAGCTTGATCGTCGGCTACAACGGCATCCAGCGCCTCCTTGGCATCAATCCCGGAGGGATGACCAGTGGAGGCAGTGGTGGCGGCGGAATGGCTGGCGGTGGGTTCTCACACGGTGCAGCGGGTCCGTTGCGGCTGTTCAATCAACAGCTCGCCGGACAGATCAGCTGGCTCATCCCACTCGCATTGATCGGTCTCCTCATTGCAGGATATCGGTATCGGGATCGGTGGCCACTCGACGCGCAGAGTCGATCCGTCGTGCTGTGGGGAACGTGGTTTCTCACCGCGGCAACGTTCTTCAGCGTCGCCGGATTCTTCCATCGCTACTATCTGGTCATGCTGGCCCCAGCCGTCGCAGCCCTTGTGGGGATCGGGATGACGGAGCTGTGGGCCGCGTACCGAACGTCTGGACCACAGGGATGGTTACTCCCCGGTGCGTTGCTCGTGACGGCTAGCGTGCAGGCGTACATTCTGCTCGATTATCCCACCTTTGCTGGCGTGCTGCAACCGGTCGTGCTGGGTGGAACGATCCTCGCAACAGCCGTTCTCGTCGTGCGTTCGAATCGCTGCAACCGGTCGTGGCGCTGCGGATCTGGGGAGCGTTCTCGATCGTCTCCGGATCAAACGTCATGATCCCGTCTGCGGGTCCGATGACGATGGATACCAGTGGATCGGCCCCGTCGGGTGGACCATCCTCCGGACAGTTCGGTGGGGGCGCTCCACAGCTCAATGGGAGCGGTGGGTCGTGGGGCTCATTCCGGCGTGCGCCAACGATCTGGGGAGCGTTCTCGATCGTCTCCGGATCAAACGTCATGATCCCGTCTGCGGGTCCGATGACGATGGATACCAGTAATCCCATGTCTCGGTGTCGGGCAGCGCGGGAGCGGTGGGGCTTCGTCGTCGGTTCCGGCGATGGCCGGTGGGATGTCCGGCGCTGGACCAGCGACGTCGGACACCCAGACGAGTGACGCACTCACGTCGTATCTGGAAGCTAATCAAGGGAATGCGACGTATGTCGCGGCTGTCGATGGCAGCGCGACGACGGCCGCACCGATAATGCTCGCCACCGACGAACCCGTCGTTTCGCTCGGCGGCTTCAGCGGGAGCGATCCGGTGATGAATTCGAGCGAACTGGCCACACTCGTAGCGCAGGGGGACGTCCGGTACGTCATCACCAGTGAGGGACCGATGGGAGGCCTTTCTGGTGGGACGAACGACTCCGTGGCGAACCGAACGGGGAGCTCGCCGCCATCGGGCGGAATGGGCTCAATGTTCGACGGTGGCCAGCAGAGCGAAACCACAGAGTGGGTCGAGAACAGCTGTCGATCCGTCTCAAGCGATCGTTGGCAGTCATCCACCTCGAATGGATCGACGACCACGAACCTCAATCTCTACGACTGCACCACTGCGGTGAGTAGCTGATGACAGATCGGCCGTCGATTCGGAACCACGTTTGCAGCCCAAGAAACGTTATCTCGTTTCTCCTCGGCCTGGGGTTGTTGGTACTCACCGTGCGGAGTGTGACCACTGTCGACGTAGACGCCGCGCTGACGTCGCTCCAAGAGGCCGATCCACTCTGGTTCGTGGCTGCACTCTGTCTGTTCCAGGGTCTCGGAATCGTCCGCTCGCTACGCTGGCAGCTCCTGCTAGAGAATGTCGGATACACAGTGCATGGCGATAGTCGAATCGGTTCCCTCACCGAACTCACTCGGATCATCTATCTCGGATGGTTCGCAAACTGTGTGACAGTTGCCCGCCTCGGCGACGTCTATCGCTGTTCGGTGCTCCACCGCTCGACAGACGCCGATATCAGCGTCACCGCTGGTACCGTCCTCACTGAACGGATCGTCGACATAGCCATCCTGGTGGTAGCACTCGTCGCTGCGGTCATCGTCGTCTTCTGGGGCGACGTTCCACCAGCTGTTCTTCAGACGACGATGATCGGTACTGGGCTACTCATCGTTGTCATCAGTGGACTCCTCGTGATCGATCGGGCCGGAAGGTCGTTCGATAGATGGCTTCCAGGTCGTGTACAGAGGATCTATCGCCGGGTGCGGCGTGGAACGGTCGATTCGCTCGATCGGTATCCCCAGCTCGTCGGCTACACCGCGATCGGCTGGCTGTTCGAAGGGATGACTATGTATCTCGTCGGGGTCGCACTCGGTGTCGACCTGTCGTTTGGGGGTGCGTTCGTCGCGGCACTCGTCGGCGTGTTGCTCTCGACGATTCCGATCACCCCAGGTGGACTCGGCGTTACCGAGGCCGGGATCGCGCTCGTCCTCGGATGGGTTGGACTGGATCCGACAGCGGTCGCCGCTGTCACCATCTGCTACCGGCTGATCAGCTACTGGAGCGTAGTCGGCGTCGGTGTAACGGTCTACGCGATCGGCTTATGGTATCCCATCTCCCTGTCGGTGAATCGTCTGACGAGAAGTACAGATCAATTGTAATTTAGATCATTATGAACGAACCAGTCGGCGTCAGCATCGTATTGCCCGCATACAACGAGGCATCGACTCACGGCTGCTCCCCGAAAGCAACGCGAATCGATCTGTGAAACGTTATGTCGCCAGTCGCATTTACAACGGCCTAGTTAGAACGTGTCTGTCCTCGACGATTCACGACCATCAGTGTGGCTTCAAGGTATTCGATCGGGAGCTCCTCGAAGCGGTTCTACCGACGGTAGAGGATCACCATTGGTTCTGGGACACCGAGATTTTAGTCCGGGCCCAGCGAATGGGGTTCCGGATCCACGAGTTCCCTGTCGTGTGGAACCCCGGTGAGGATACGAGCGTCGAGATCGTTCGGGATGGGGGATATATGGGCTATCACGTGTTTCGACTGGCGGTCCAATTCGTCCAGTAGTACGAATCCCCACAATTCGGCTGGCCAATCGAAATCGAGCGGGTTTCTCCGATGACTCTTGGTAATGAGCCATCCATCAGTAGAAAGCATCGTCATCGGGAGTGGCCCGACCGGTGATCAAGCTAAGCTATGGTCGACCCTGTCTGTTCGAGAGCTGCGTGTGGGCGCCGATCAATCCATCGTGGATGGATAGATCGACGATACGTGCATCCGTATCCACGATCGATCGGCGAACGGTTGCCGATTCGATCGTCGTTCCGGGAAAGACCACTGTCCGTTCGATGGTCGAATCGACGAGTGTCGCGTCGTCCATCACGTACACGTCGTCGCTGATGGTTACGTTCTCGAGCGTCGCACTCTCAGCGACGTATGACTCACCGTCGAGCTGCCAGGCGAGGGCTTCGAGGTAGCTCTCCTGCGTTCCGATGTCGAACCATGCTCCATCGAATGTGTAGGCGTGGGTTGACTTTCGTTCCTGAAGCCACTGGACGAACCACCCCGGTTCGTCTGGATTGTTGCCTTCGGCGAGATAGCAATCGAGCAGCGATAACGTCTCTCGTGGGAATCCATAGCAGGCAACCGAAACGAGTGAGCTGGTTGGATCATCGGGTTTCTCCGAAAAGCCGACGACACACCTATCGTCGAGTTCCAGCACGCCGTAAGGCGTTGCGTTCTCGGGTGTGCCCACGTCGTAGGCTGCGATCGTGGGAGCTGCCCACATCTCGAATGCATCGATAAAATCGGCGATATCGAAGCTAAACAGGTTATCACCCCCGATCACAACCATATCGTCCTCGATGTCTTCTCGTTCAACGAGCCGGGTGAGTGCACCGACGACGCCGAATTTCTCCCGTTCGGCACTCGATCGTTCGATCGACAGCTGGGGTTTCTCGAACTCACTGTCACGGAGATACGTGCTGAATTCGGCACCGAATCGCTCGTTGGTGCTGACATATACCATCTCGATTCGATCCTCAATCTCCAGTTCCCGCAGGATGTGATCGATGACCGTCGCTTCGCCGACCGGAAGGAACATCTTCGGTCGATGTTTCGTAATCGGCCAGAGCCGCGTGGCGTAGCCCCCCGCGAGGACGACAGCTTTCATGTAGTTCCCTCACAACGTGTGGCGCCAAAGCAGTCGTTCGCGTTGCTCACAATGACAACGCCGGTGGTTGATCCATCGGACGCTTCTCGTCTAGTAGTCACTTCTCCAAATTCCGGTTTCGTACGTGCGTGTCGTTTCATAGTAGCAGTGTCGTTCGTGTACGCTTCGAATGGCAGTGAGCAGGTCCCGACAAACACAGATTCTGCCGTTCGTCGCACACGTCGGGCGTAGAGCCACCCCAAAATGACGGTCGCTTCGAAGTGCCCATCGAAAGCTAACTATCGTTTCGGGTGTGTCTCCACGTGTATTGCCACCCTGCATTGGGTTATCTCTTGTCCGAAATTCCACATAATTAACCGGGGACTGAGGCACAAATGTGGCCAAAATCGCCAGCGCTTCTCGAGATCGCTCCCGGAAACAGCCCTCGGGATGCTATCGGTCATGGGAGGCAATGTGAAAATTATTTGAAAATGATTCATGTCCGAATTAGTAAACGATTACCACCGATCGTTTCATAGCGCTTGGTGTATGGTCACCACACAATTCTCCAGCCCACGGCAATTGACCTCATGCCTTTGGAAATCCCTAGAGTCCTTACGAACAGATCGTTCACTGGTTATAAACTGGCTTATTTATATCTTCACTAATAATAGGGATATTTAGCCAAAAACACGGCACTGTCTAGTTTAGCACTTCGTCGGCTGGCGTTCGTCCATCGAGCGATTGATGCGGTCTCTGATGATTGTAGTAGTGCACAAATTGTTCAATCCATCTGCGGGCACTCCGCCGACTGCCCACCCACGAGTTATGGAAACGGTCAACTCGCATTTCGAAGGTGTGATACCACTTCTCGATGAGGTTTCGGTCGGTGTAGTCGACCCGTCCGTTCAACCCCAATCGAGCAAGGGCAGTCCGGTAGCCGAACTGATCGACGAGAAACACCGCCTCGGAGAGATCGTGTTTCTCGCGGAGTCCATGCAGGAACGCAGCTGCCGGATCGGTGCCGTGGCGTCCGAACAACTGGGCGTCGAGAATCAACTTCGTGTCGAAGTCTATTGCAGCGTACAACCAAGACCATTCACCGTTAATCTTGACAGCAGTCTCATCAATCGCGACCCGCGACGGCGAAGCCGTCGGCGGGTCAGAAACGCTGTCAGTCAGCCGGTGTACCCAGTTCCAAACCGCTCCGTGAGAGCGTTCGACGCCGAGTTCTGAAAGAATAGTTGTTATCTCCCGAAGTGAACAACCGGTTGCATGGAGACGGACGGCGAACGCCCTGACGGGCGTCGTCGTCCGCTCATTCTCCCAAGATTCTTCTAAATCTGTATCGTAGCTCTCGCTGAGCAGGTCTGCGAGCATTTGATCCAACAAACTCAACGGCCTGCTCACCTCTCAAACTGGCTCAACTAGACAGTGCCTTCAGGTCCAATTCATTCGACAGCTGATTGGTGTTCATTGGACGCTCTTCTAGCGTGCGGACGATCCGTAACCGGTTTCGCCCACAACGGGAGCCCCAATGAGCCACCATAGCAACTGTCGCATTTAATAACATTAGAGACTACTCTGCGTATATAGGTTTGTCTTTCTACTCAGCCGCTTTCGGGAATTAGAGATGCTCTGGCCATTTCGGGCTAATTTGTGCCCGACTCTTGTGGGATCAGTGCGTAAATTCGGAAATTGCTGATAAGCGTACGTACGCTTCTTCCCTGATATGGACGCGCGATCCGAGACCCAACCGAAGGGCAACGTGAAACGCAAGGCGCTAGAAGCCTATCTTCGTCGAAAAATCGCAGACGGACATCACTACTTCAAAAGAAGGAAAATAGCCGCAGAGACAGACCTGTCCTCGAAAGAAATTGGTGCTTTGCTCTTCCAACTCCAAGGTTCAGCGTCCGAGTTTTCCGTTACTAAATGGGGTTACATCGGTGGGACGACGTGGTACATCGAACGGAATTCCGAGTGACCCGAAATAGCCCGCAGTTCCCTAGTCTCAACAAACCGACTCACCCCATATTTCCAGAGATCCTTCCCACGCATGACTCAGTGGTCCGATCAACTCAACTCCGACACCGCGACTGCATGGCTCAAAGACCAATACCAGATCCCAGCTCTCCTACTCTTGGCAAGCTACATGTTATGGACCCGTTTGCACGGCTGGTCCACATTCGTAAGCAGCGACCAAGTGCTATTCAGCGGCAATGACGCATGGTATCATTACCGGCAGGTTACGTATACCGTAGCAAACTTCCCGCAAACAATACCGTTTGATCCGTGGACGTCATTCCCAACAGGAACCGCCGCTGGTCAATTTGGAACACTTTACGACCAGATCGTTGCAACCGTGGCACTCGTACTCGGTGCTGGAAGTCCCACGGAACAAACTATCGGTCTCACGCTCCTATTCACCCCGGCAGTTCTGGGGACGCTCGTGATTATCCCCACGTATCTACTTGGACGACACTTCGGTGGCCGACTTGCCGGTATCTGCGCTGTCGTCGTCTTAGCATTGACTCCCGGTGCATTCCTTCAACGGACCATGGTCGGCTTCTCCGATCATCACGCCGCTGAAACATTGTTCCAGGCGTTTGGAATGCTGGCTGTAATGCTTGCCGTCCAAACGGCTGAACGTGAAAAACCCGTCTTTGAGGTGATTCAAGCGCGAGAGTTCCAAGCAGTCAAAAAACCATTCGTTCGCTCGATCCTTGCTGGAATTGCTGTAGCACTGTACGTGTCCGTTTGGCCACCTGGTGTCGTTATTGCGTTCATCCTTGCCGTATTCTATGGCTTACACCTGACCGCAGAGTTCATTCGTAACCGAAGCCCGGAACACGTCGCGCTTCAGGGGATCATCTCGTCACTGGTCACTGCACTCATCTTGCTTGTTCCGATGTCCACACTGGGACTCAGCTCGACGGATTTCTCACTCCTCCAGCCATTACTATTCGTTCTCGTTGCAGTTGGGCTCACGATTTTGGCTACCTTAGCTCGCTTCATCGAATCGCGCTCACTCCCGACAAAATACTATCCTGGCATTCTCGGTGGAGGGACGATTGCCCTTGCATTACTTGTTCGAGTGATCGCCCCAACACAGTTCGAGTACTTCGTCAGTCAATTCTATCGTATTTTCGGGTATGATGCGAGTGCCAGTGCTCGAACAATCGGGGAAGCACAGCCAATTCCACTCGACTCCGTCGGGACATTCATGCTGGAGTCGTACGGGCTTGCTTTCCTCGCTGCAGTTGCAGGAGCTGTACTTCTCATTACGAAGTATCTTCGCGCCCAAGATTCACGGGGATCGAATGTCGCCCTCGTAGTCTGGTTCGCGTTAATGACGATGGCGACTCTAACCCAGGTCCGCTTCGACTACTACCTCATCATCCCAGTCGCCGTGTTGACGGGTGTTTGTATCGCCTGGGTCAGTCGAAAAACAGGGCTACAGAAGCTCGATAACGTCCGGAACATCAGTGCATATCAAGTAATTATAGGAGTGCTGATCGTCTCTCTTCTAGTTGGTCCATTCGTCTCGTCAATTGGTGCGAGTGGAGTGACTCTTGACTCAACGGCTGTCGCAGAGAGCAACCAGCCAGGTGAAGTCACGGCTTGGGAAGGCAGTCTTGCCTGGATTCAGTCGAACACTCCTTCGGAAGGAACCTACGGAAACCCGAATGCAACAGCATTGTCGCGCCAAGCGACGGTTTCACCAACTGCGGATTACAAATACCCATCAGGAGCGTACGGGGTGGTATCGTGGTGGGATTACGGCCACTTCATCACAACCCTCGGCGAACGGATCCCGGTTGCAAATCCGTTCCAACAAGGCTCGACGACCGCTGCGGATTTCCTCCTGTCCAGTAATGAAACCGCAGCAAACGACTTCGTCACTTGGGACGACGAGCAAGCGCAGTACGTGATGCTTGACTGGAAACTGACTACCCCCGGATCGGAAAAATATACCGCACCGACGGCCTTTACGACCGATGAAAACCTGACCTCAACAGATCTTGTCGAACCAGTGTACCAGTCAACGAATACTAGCATACAGTTTGCCGGGTACATCAAACAACAGCAACACTATGACAGTCTTCGTGTCCGTCTGTACCAATACCACGGAAGTGCGGTTGATACGCAACCAACCGTCGTTGACTGGGAAACTCAACAGGTACAGACATCGAGTGGCGACATCACTACTATCGCTACAACCCCGTCTGACGGCCAGTTCATCAAGCAGTTCGAAAATATGACTGCTGCCGAAGCATACGTTCAGAGTGACAGAACCTCACAGATTGGCGGTGCTTCCGGGCTGCCCTCCGACCGAATTCCAGCACTGGAACACTACCGGTTAGTTCACGCCAGCGACTCACAGTACAGCGTGTCTACTCTCACAGGAATATCTCAAGGGTCGTGGGTGAAGACATTCGAACGCGTGCCGGGCGCAGAGATCGACGGGCGAGCACCGGCTAATTCAACGGTTACTGCCTCGATTCAGCTATCAATCCCGAACCAGAACTCAACATTCACGTATACCCAGCAAGCGGAAACTGGAGCGGATGGCGAGTTCACAATGACACTCCCCTACTCTACCACAGGATATGAGAATTGGGGCGTTGACGCAGGATACACCAACGTCAGTGTTCAGGCGACAGGCCCGTATAGCTTCAGTCTCACGAACACAACGAACGAATCCACGACGGCGGCCACTACGATTGACGTTCCGGAAGCGAAGGTAATTGGAGAAGACACAACCGCGATCAACGTCACCCTCTCTACTGACTGAGTGACATCGCTTCTCTCTATTGATGAGTAAAGCGAGTACCTCAGAGCTTGAACTTGAGGCGGTTCACTCGTAAGCAAGTCTAGATTCCAATAGTTCCTAACTTCGGAGAATAGATTTCTGTAAACGGCTTTTACTTACGCATGCTGAAGTGGAATTTGCAATATTATGCCACAAAAAGGCTTCTATCGGTATGCTATTCGATCTGTGATACTGTGGCAAGACTCCCTGAAAGCCCCTGACTAGCGCGCGATCACCTCTGTTTGTCAGAAGTTGGCTCAGTAGATTCGTAATGCATAGCTATCTGCGAAGTATAGATCCCGAGTTCAGCTGCGCATGAGCAATCTACCGCGATCTCGTTGACCACGAGCTGCGCCGCCGAAGCCGTCGGCGGGTCTGAAGTCTTCTCACCGACACGGTGAACCCACTGAAACGCCGCTTGATGCGAGCGGAAGACGCTGAAGATTTCGAGCGTCGCAGCCATCTCCCGAAGTGAAACACCCATTGAATGGAGCCGCACTACGATCGTTCTCAGGATGCTCGCGGTGCTCTCGTTGTCTCAATACTCAATAAAGGGCGTCTCGATGGTCTCTGTGAGCTGTTTTTGGAGGTTCACCCAGCCAGTCCAAGAACTGCTCATATATTGCCTAGACAGTACCGAAGACACCGTTTTTCATTCGTGGAACGATATCACTTGAGTTGAACTGGAGAAGCTGTTCAACTTCGTGTTCAAATCCGAGTTCAGTGAGCCACCGTGCCGTACCGCTAGTGCGGATATCCGTTTTTATCGTTTCTTCTGCAGTTTCCGTGAGGTTACCCGAAAAATGACGCTTGACGAGTTCGACCCCGGCACTGTCCTCCGGTGTTGGATTCCCGCGACGGCCAGCGGCGACCAACCACACGTCACGACCGCGGCCTTCGAGAGCTGACGCGATTGCCGCAGCGTTGACCGTACTCGCAACGAATATCTCACGATCATAGCCGATCCGCTCGACCGCCCGCGTTCCATTCGAGGTCAGGATACCGACTGGCCGTTCCTCAATGTTGTGGGTGTCAAGTACCGATGGCAGCGGTCCTGAATCGAACCCGTCGATTGCCCGCCCCTCTTGCTCGCCAACAAGGAACGCGTCGTTAGTGGTCTCCGCAAAGGCGAGCGCGTTGTCGACATTGGCAAAGGGCTTGACGTAGGCTGCATCCGCCTCGAACAGCTGCACAATGCTCGTCGAAGAGATGATAACGTCGATGACCACGAAGTCCCCGACGGGTGTCGGTTCGGGAATGTCTTCGAGCCGGTCAAGTGTGTGTACTACGGGCTCGTCGGTGTTTACCTCCGTTCGCTCGTGGCTCATAGGGGCTGGTCTCCCTCGATGATGCTGACTGCCTGTTCGGCCATCGCCGGCACACCGTCGTCCATCATCTCGTAAAACCGGTTGTCACTGTTGTCCATTAGATACCGTGCGTAGAACATCTCCCCGAGAGCGACCATTTTGTAGACAGCAAGAGTTCGGTAGAATCGGTGGTTGTCGACCGTAAACCCGGTTTTTTCCTCGTACCGTTCAGTGAGAGCAGCACGCGTGGGATACTCGCCGGTGGTCAGGAATGGCGGAGAGATGGTCTGCATGATGGGTGGAAGCGGGTCCTTCTCTTCTGGCCAGAAAAACAACAGCCAGCCGAGGTCACAGAGGGGATCGCCCAGCGTACTCATTTCCCAGTCGAGCACGCCGGCGATTTCGGGAGGTGTTTCCGGTCCGAAAATCACGTTGTCGAGTTTGTAGTCACCGTGAACCAGCGCGGCTGGCGGATTGGTGGGAACGTTTTCGGTGAGCCAGTCTCCAACTCGTCCGATTTCTGGGACTTCCCGTTTGGCAGTCGTCTCCTCAAACGCCCACTCGATCTGTTCGGTCCAGCGCTTGACCTGCCGTTCGGTGAACCCCTCTGGGTCACCGAAGTCGTCCAAACCGACTGACTCGTAGTCGACGGTGTGAATGGCAGCGAGTGTGTCGACCATTTCCTCACCGATACGACGCTGGTGGTCCGGGTCGTTGAATCGACCGGGTGCCGAAAATCGTAGCACATCGCCGTCGACGCGCTCCATCACGTAGAAGACGCTCTCAATGACCGACGTATCCTCGCAGGCCGCGACCGTCCGCGGCACCGGAACGTCGGTACCTTGGAGTGCGTCGATGGGAGTGTACTCCCGAAGGATGTCGTGGGCGGTGTCGGCGGTTTCGCCCGGCGGCGGACGACGGACGACCAGTTCTCGGTCGCCCCACGTCACGAACAGGGTCTCGTTCGAGAAGCCCTCCTCGTGGCGTTTCACGTCGAACGTCTCGGTCTCGCCTAGTTCGCTTGCGAGGAACTCCCGCAAACCGTCACGGTCAACGAGGTCGGTTACTTCTGTCATTGCAACTCAGACGTCCCCCGTGCGTACTCGGAGTTCTGATAGGTGATGTTCACACAGACTTTATTGAAAGAATCGAAGGTTAGTGTTGGGCCTTCTATACGAGGTCGTTGTCTGGATGAGCAATCCCGGACGAGTGAACGTAGCTCTCGAGAGAAGGCAACTGCGGCGCGTCAGTCCCCGAGCTAACTATCAATATCCAGCAACTCGCGCGGCTCACCATCGCTATCACCAAAACAACAATAATCAAACACGATGTATGCGTACCCAGCATCGTGGAATCGCTTGACGAACGCGGTCTCATCCTCGAATCGAAAATCGGTTCGGGACGCCCATCCTCTCTGGGGAGGGGAAAGCAACCATTATCACGGTTTTTCCTCAGATGTGGGGCAAGTTTTCCGTCAGGTTCTATGCGACGTGCAGCGTTTGCGTCACCACCTTTCATCGTTACAGTGAGCACTGAAATCCAAGTCCGTATTCACGACCCTTACGGGCTCCCTCGTATCGAAGGCTCAACATTAACTACCAGTTCTCTCGATGAAGCCAGTGTGGATATCAGATATCAAGACTCCGAGCGTGCACGAGAGGCCAGCGACCGAACTCGACGGTTCATCGATGAAGTAGTGCTCCCACAGGAGCGGGAACTGCTCGGCCAGCGCGACGAGCGCAGCGACGCCGACCGTCACGCGGAGGGCGAGCGATTGGTTGAGGAACTGCGCGAAGAGGCGCGCAAGCACGACGTGTTCGGTCCACAGATTCCCGAGAAGTACGGTGGCCTCGGTCTCGACTTCGGCGACCTGTTGCCGGTGTTCGAGCAGGCCGGCCGGAGCATCTTCGCCATGTCAGCGATGCATGTCGCGGCGCCTGACGAGGGGAATATGCATATCTTGGAGGAGGCGGGCACAGAAAAACAGAAGGAAGAATTCCTCCGGCCGTTGGCGAACTGCGAAGTCACGTCCGGGTTCTCCATGACTGAACCGATGAACGGGGCGGGGTCGGATGCGAAGAAGATCAAGACTACGGCGAAAAAGGACGGCGACGAGTGGGTCATCGACGGCCACAAGTGGTGGACGACACAGGGCAGCGATGCTGACTTCCTGATCGTTGCCGCCCGCACCGACCTCGACGCCCACCCCTACGTCGGTACCTCGCTGTTCGTCGTGCCGGGCGACGCCGACGGCGTGGACGTGGCTCGGGACATCCCTCACATGGGTGAGGCTGGGATTGCCCACTCCGAAATCATCTACGATGGTGTCCGAGTCCCCGAGGAGAACCTGCTCGGAGCCGAAAATGGCGGGCTTGCCATCGCCCAGCAGCGCCTCGTTCCCGCCCGACTCACCCATTGTATGCGTTTCATGGGGATGGCAGACCGCTCGCTTGACGTCGCGAAGGCCTATATGGACGAGCGCACCGCCTACGGCGAGCGTCTCAGCGAGAAACAGAACGCCCGATTTGAGATCGCCGACGCAGAGATGCGCCTACATTCCGCCCGGACGATGGTGCGTCACGCCGCCCGAACCTACGCCGAAACGGGTGATGCGAGCACTGAGTGTGCGATGTCGAAGGTGTTCGCCGCTGAAACCGTACAGGAGGTTATCGACACCTGTGTACAGGCCTGCGGCGGCAACGGCATCGGGAAGGATCTCCCGCTCGCTGATTTCTACGAGAACGTGCGGTGTTTCCGCATCATCGATGGGGCCGACGAAGCACACTTGCGCTCGGTCGCAAAGCGCGCGTTCGACGACGAGGAAATCAAACCCGAAGAGGTCGAACACGTCACGCGATTCCGTGCTGATACCGATTTGACCAGTGGAGAGGAGGATGCATCATGAGCACGCTTGATAGATTCAGACTGGATGACGACGTAGTATTGATTACAGGCGCTGCCTCGGGGATCGGAAAGGCCTACTCCGAGGCGTGTGCCGACACAGGCGCAACGCTCGCACTCGCGGACATCGATGCCGAGGGCGTCGAGGCGGTTGCCGACGAACTCGACGCCGAGACGCTCGCCATGGAGGTCGACGTCACCGACCATGAAGCGGTCGCCGAGATGGTCGAACGAGTTACGGCAGCATTCGGTGGTCTCGACGTCGCTTTCGCCAACGCCGGTATCGGCCGACTGAGTTCGCCAGTCAATGAGTACTCCATCGAGGAGTGGGATGACGTAATGGATGTCAATCTCGATGGAGTCTTCTACACCATCCGGGAAGCTTCTAGGGTAATGGAGGAAGGTGGAAGGATAGTCACGACGGCGTCGGTGCTCAGTTCGGTTGCCTCTGAATATCCCGGCGTCGCCGCCTACGTCGCCTCGAAGGGTGGCGTCGCTCAACTCACCAAACAGGCTGCCGCCGATCTCGGGAGACGAGGGATTCGAGTCAACGCGATCGCACCCGGGTGGACACATACCGGCATCGGTGGCGGCGCATTCCGCAAGGATTCGGGCATGGATGCGATGCACGAGCAGATGGCCGAGGAGACGCTGCTCGGTCGACTCGGTGAACCGGACGATTTGAAGGGAATCGCGCTCTTTCTCGCGAGCGATGCTTCGGCGTACTGCACAGGGAGTGTATTCACGGTCGACGGAGGCTGGACGACCACATGAGACGAGGACTCCAACGAGCGGAGCCAACCGAAAGAAGGCACTCCACTTCGGGTGGATTGGCGGACATCTCCACTGTATCCTCTGTGACTCACCGTGGATATGCAGGAATACCCACGCAAGCCCTCCAATCCACATTAAGAACACCATTATCGGCTCCAGTACCGTCCACATCTTTGGTACCCACTGAAGCCATCCCAGCACGTGACGAAGATGGACAAAGAGGGGGAACAGCACAGACGCCAATGGCGAGTGCTTGGCGCTGATACCGGAGCCAGTAGGCCTCGAACGTGAGTTGGTGTTCCTTCGGGTAGTTGATCGCTTGCCAGATCATCGAGAGTCGTTGGCCCGCCCCGAGATGACGGCCGAGTAATGTGCAGTCAGAGAATGGCGACGTATTCGCCCGGTAGACATCGGTCAGCGGTTGACTGGTATACATGGATATGGGTCGAAATTTCTGCGCTGTAGGACCGCTAGACGTGGTTGATTTTGACGTTTTTACACACTGATTCAGCAAACAGAAATCATTACAGTACAGTTGATTCTACCGCATTCTGACTGTTCTGCGAAGATTGGAGCAGTAGCTTTGAGCAGCATCTCACTGAACTCAAGCCGACCAGCTGCGCGCATGCACGGCCGACTCGGGAGGTCCAATCGGCTGTCGAGGATCTTGATCGCGAGCTGTGAGGCTGGCTCGATCGCACTCGATCTCGTGACGAGACAACCGCTGTTCGTTCATGAGCAGGTGGCTGACGATCTCGTTGAGTACTATGAGCGGGAAGAGTTCGATTTCTACTCGTACAAGACGCACCCGTACCTCCCGGTGTCGCTCGATGACCGGGTATTCGAGTATGTGTTCATCTCAGGAGACTAGCTTTTCGCTTCGATCTGGATTGTTTGTTCGGAGTGCCCCCGAGGCACGTTTACATCTGTCGTTCCATCTGAATTCGCTAGTGTGATCGTGGCAGGTGTAGTCGAATCAATGTCCATCTTGATCGGCTCGTCGGAAGAGAGATGAGCATCTTCGGTCCAAATCGTGACGGTACGCACCGCTTTGAGGTCAATATTGAGCGCGTTGCGTGGAGCAGGGTCTTGTATATTCGTGTTCCATTGTGTCCCCCGTTTGATGTGGGGAGTCGGTTGGGTCCCCTGACCACGGTAGTCAGTATCGATAGGTGGTGCTTCGCCGAACGCAGCAGAGCGCACATCGACGAGTCCACTATCGGCTCCGTCCGCGACTGTGATGTCAGACACCCAGTAAGCTCCATCATGGACCAGCCCCAACTCCTCGTCGTCCGTTGCCGGTATCGCGCGGTAGGTAACTCGTGGAGGAGTACGTTCAACGGTAGCGTTGTCGAGGAAGTCGCGTCCGGGACCCCACTCGTCCATTAGTCCGAAGGCGAAGTGATCGTAGCCAGGGAACAGATCGAGTTCGTGGCGGTAGCCGTGGTTGTGGAGGTGTTGTTCGTATCTGAGAACACCGGATACAGGAACCAGTTCGTCGTTCACTCCGTTCCACAGCAATAGCGGCACATTACGGAAGTTGTCAGTGAGCCGCAACGCGTTATACCCAGTCCCAACGTTCTCTCCGAGGGTCCCAGCAAAGGCTTTCTCGTCTTGGGGACCCACGATAGGAAAGCCTTTAGCGAAGAGATCTGGATACTGGGCCGCTAGCTTTTCAGTACCGTAGCCTCCCATTGAGTAGCCGGTGATGCTTGTCCGATCGAAGTCGATGTTGTACCGTGCTATCGCATCCGACCACGCCTCGAATGCGTCAAGTTCGGCTTCGCCTCGCCACCACCCCTCTCCTCCGCGTCCTTCGGGTATCATAACGATCGAATCACGCTGTTCACCCAGTTGCTTGAGCTGGTCTGGCATGAGCACCGCGTACTCGTTATACGTGCTGAACAGTGAGTGGAGATTCAGGAGGAACGGGGTCGGCTCGTCTGGATCGTAACTCTCGGGAACATAAATCGCGTATGGTTGGATACGTCCAGAAATCACGTTTGCTTTATCATCGATACCTTCGCCCGGCTCAAATTCGACATCTGCGTCACTGAAGTCGTACCGAGAGGCGTACAACCGACTGATGTAGCCCGTTTCGGGGATGTTGTATTCTGTTGTTCCTGCACTGAGTTTCTCGAAATCAATATCGGCGTAAAACGGGGAGATATCCCGTGCGGCGAGTGCCTTCGCCTGAGCGTGTTCACGCCAGTGGCCGTACCCGAACAGGGGACTCCCCCCCGCACCGATGCCCGAAAGGGTTTGTTCCAGTTCCTGGGAAAGCTCTTCCGGCTCGATATTGGGTGCTCCCATCGGTTCCTGATCGCTCGATCGGAACCCGACGTTGAATACCGGTGGTGGACTCCCGAGGTGCGCGCCACCTGGACGTGTTTTGTCGGGAGATTGTTGAATCGCTGTGAACTCCTTTGCGTCATCGTCGAATACTCCGACGACGAGGTAATGACGCCATGTTTCGGTCCCCGGTGCGAGCGGGACAGTCACGTCGATCTGGTTGCGGCGCTCGCTGACGGAGACATCGACATCCTCGCTACGTCCGTCAAGTTCCGCCCCAGTGCCCCACGTGACAAGTACATGATCGAGATCGACACCGAGTTCACCGATCCCGTAGCCCCAATCGCTTCCGGAAGATCCACTGATCCCAAGTACCTCATCGATAGTTGTGTTCTCGTCGAGTGTGTCGGTGAGATCGTCAAGTGGGAGACTGTCACTGTTGCCGGTATCGGTTTCTTCGAAGCCGCCCTTGTTGATACCGATAGCGGCTGCGGCGACACCAGCTTCAGTCATCGTGTTGAGCGTGATTCGATAGGTGACGTTCTGCTCGCCACCGTCGCGGACAAGACGTGTCCTGAATTCGAGGAGATCCGCTGCATTGCTCCGGTAGGTTGAGTCATCTGTCGGATAGACGATGTCGCCCGTGGCCGCGCCGTATATCATCCCGACGTATTCCTCAATCGGAGTTAATTGTGGAATAGGCTCGTTGAGCGCGGACGGAAGCAATTCGGATTGAATCTCACCATTTGGCTCCGGGGTCGGAGAGAGCGGAAGAGCCGTCGTATTTGCCCCGTAATCGTCATACACGAAGTCCTGATAGAGATACTCACCGTCAATGTATGCGTCAGCGCCCGAAACCATGAGCGGCTCTGCTTCCCACCCATCCGCGTTTTCCAGTTGGGGAGCACTTGCAGGCGACTCATAGAGGACATCCGGTCCGGGTGCGGACTGCACTGATCTGCTGTTGTTCGATACTGTCTCTGCTGTCGCTGCTTGTGACGAAGCCGTTAGTCCAGATCCAACAATCCCTGTCCCGGCACAAAGCCCGACGGCCCGCAGAACCGACCGTCGAGGGATCCCGTCACTAGAACTCATAGTTTCGATATACTCGCTATCTGGATCTTGAAACTGGTGTTTGCTATCGTCAACCATACAACTTCCACCTATCCCAACATGATAAAGCCCAGTGGTTTCCTCCCATCTTGACGAGATCCATTCCTTCCTCTGAGGCGATATTCTGCTATGCCGTGTCTGCAGGATTCATGAAAATCTCGTGTTCCTCGTCCAGAAAGAGACATAGATCGGCCGCAGCGATGGATACTTACTTGTTATGTCGACGCTCGCTTCGAGATAAGTGTCGTAAACGCTACTCGGCTCCTTTCGATGTGGCGGACAGAGAGATTGCCTGTAGTCCACGTTCGCCACGACTCAACGGAGTCAGAATCATCACTTCGAGCTGACCAACCGGGATTCCAGTTCAAGCGAGAACTACGTCCCTGTGACGACGAACCGGTATTCGTCAAACAGGTCAACGGAGCATTCATCGGGACGCAGTTAGCATCGTGGCTCCGCAATCGAGGGTACGAATCACTCATCATGTGTGGATTAACCACTGACCACTGCGTCTCGACAACCGCACGAATGGCCGAAAACCGTGGATTCGAAGTAATTGTCGACAGAACAGGGACCGCTACATTCGATCGGATGTTCGACGGTGAACAACTCGATGCATCGGTAATACACACCACAGCATTGGCGCAGCTTGCTGGAGAGTTTGCTACCATTCACACAACGGAAGAAATTGTGGCCGCCATCGCATCCGATGACGGGTGAATTACGGAGATCGTAGCCCCTGCAGACGACGGTCTGTTTACTCACTGCCTTTCGTTGAATCACCCAGATTGAGTGGCTGTATTGGTGAAGACACTGATGCCTTCAGTCCTATCGCTGCCTAGAGATGGTCTGTCGGTCGATAAGGACTGACCGACCACACAATAAATTCCCCAAATACTGCTTAATATGGAAGAGTAATGTATAAATTCATGGCTCTTCATCGTATAGGTGGTGAAATACAGTAGATATCCTCGAAAAGATGAACGAATAGTATATAGATTATCGATATGGATGATAACTACCTCAGATTATGAACATATCCTATGATATCAACAACTAATGAATATGAAATTCCAGCAGATACCAATCCGTTGGGATCAGAAATAGACACAATCGAACAGAAATGTACGGTGTTCATTAGGAAGATCGTCGATGTGGCCGATGCAGATGGCGTCGTGGTCACGTTGTCTGGGGGAGTCGATTCGGCGACTGCAGTCACACTCGCAGTGAATGCCCTTGGTTCAGATTGCGTGTATGGATTGGTGCTGCCAACCGCATCAACACCCAAAATAGAGACCATCGCCGCACAGAACTTCGCGTTCGACCTCGGTATCCCGTTCCGAACGATCGATATCCAATCATTGATCAACCACTACATTGATGCGATGTCATTATCCACCGGAAAGCGAACGAAGGTCGAGAATGGTGTTAGGTCGTCAGTTGGATTTGTCGAACTGCTGTCTACCTCAATTGATGAGCGTGCGGGATACACGAAAGCGATCAATACCGTCGGCAGACGCTTACGGATGATAGCCGCCTCCTTCGAAGCGAATACGACCAATCGAATCGTACTCGGTACGAGTAACCGAGTCGAACATTACTTGGGCAATGTCACCACGGATAGTGGTGTGGATCTATTGCCGATTGGTGATTTATATAATACAGAAGTGTATCAGCTTGCACGTTATTTGGGCGTACCCGAATACATTCTCGAGAAACCGCCGACAGCTAGACAGTGGGACGAGCACATTGACCGAACCGAACTGGGAGCTCCCTACGAAATGATCGACGCCATTCTTCGGAATGTGGTGGATGAAGGGAGGAGTGTTGAGGAAACGGCGACGAAGCTTTCGGTCGATGTTGAACTCGTGGCGACGTTCGCACAACTGTACGAAACGACGGGACACAAGTGCTCGCTCGCGCCGACACCAGCGACGTATTCACCGGAGGATCACTAAAATGGCGTCTTCAGACTTGTCGGTCACGGACCCGACAGTGCCCTATGACACTGACACAACTCCTGCTGAGCACTGCGAGCACGGATGCTCGCTCATTCAGGAAATGGTCGAAACAGCCGGTGCAGAGGGAGTCGTCGTGAACTTAAGCGGTGGGATCGACTCCTTGACGACGGCTACGTTCGCTGTCGAGGCCGTCGGTGCTGACAACGTCTACGGATTGTGCCCTCCGACACTCGCTAGTACGGATGCAAACATGCACGATGCTCAGATGGTTGCGACCGATCTGGGCGCTGCGTATGACACGATTCGTCTCCAACCAGTTCTCAATTTGTTTGAGGACAGTCTGGCGTCCAAGATCTTGTCCCATGGTAATCGGGCTGCGACGTTGGCGATCGCAGCCCGACTACGAATAGTGTGTGGTAGTCATTCTGCTGTTTGATCAGCACTATGACTTCAATTCCCGGCTATTCGACGGTACTTCGACTGGCAGTAGAGATAGATATACTGTGCTGGGATCTCCCTTCCACCACAGTCAGCAGACACACAACACACATCATATGAGGATAATATGAACGGACCGAGCATTGGTATTCGAACCATCGCTCATCGCCCCCTGCTACGCCGACTATTGCGCCCAGTTGCGGTATTCGCGCTGATCGTGCTTGCAGGCGCGGCTGGATTCAGCACGCTCAGTGGCATTCATATTGTAGAGGCATTATTCTGGTTGCTCGATCCGACCAGCATTGAACTTCATTTTCAGAATCATGATGGCCCAGCCATGGTTGTCAAGGCCTATGCTATCGTGATCCTATCTGGACTCGTCGTGGCTGGTCTGTGGATCGGTGAGACACTATTGTCGGCCGCATTCGGTGGTCAAATACAGAACGAATTCAAACAGATGCACATCGAACAAACCATTAGCGAATTGGAAGAGCATGTCATTGTCTGTGGGTACGGAACGTTCGGACAGACTATCGCAGCCCGCCTTTGTGAAAAAGATTGCCCAGTAGTTGTCGTTGAGCAGCAGGAGGCACAGTACCAACAAGCACTCGATGACGGCCTGCTCGCGGTTCGAGGTGATGCCCGCGATGAAGAAGCTCTCTCTGATGCTAGCGTCAAGCGGGCGTTTACGATTGTTGGAGCAATCGATGATGCCAACGCAAACATTCAAATTGCTATTACAGCGAGTCAGCTCGCCCCCACAGTCACCCTCGTCGTACGGGCTGGCGATCGGCGAGATGAAGTCCTTGCTCGGAGAGCTGGTGCTGACGAGGTCATCATTCCAGAAGTCGTGAGTGGCGAACAAGTCTGTACCAATCTGTGAACTACCTTACTCTACTCGCTCGCTTGCGCTCGCTCCTTGAGGATGGGGTCGCGCAAATCGCGGAGCGATTTGCTGGATACGGGAAATCTTCGATTTCCCTTGACTTCCTGTTTCCACGACACGCTTTGCAGGAACCGCCGTGGTACCCGTAGGGAGCGCAGTCTCCACAGGTTGTTCGAAAATCGAAGATTTTCGTGATCTCGCAAGAGCTGCGCTCTTGCGGACCTCGCGGAGGTCTCCTCCGCTCAGTCACGAGAGACTTCGTCTCTCGGACGACGTTGATTCGGAGCATCCCGCTCCTAGCTGTTTGCTGGCTGCACACTCTTTTGTTGTTCCGTCTGGCTCAACGGCGACGAAGTGTGTACCTCCGCACTCGCACTTGTATTCGAGCACGCGGCGGAACGTACCCCACGCGGCTCCAGCTCGGTTCTGTGAGTCGCCATCGAGTTCGATCAAACGCTTTGTGTCAAGGTTTTCGACCGCCACAAGGTCGTACGCTGGGGCGTAGTACGCTAAGGGTTTGTATAAGAAGCCACGGCGTTTGTGCTACAGACGGCGTGACACTCCGCAATCCGGCGGCATTGTTTCTTGCCTTGTTGCAGGTCCGATCAGCAGGCCGTTCAGTCCTTCTCTGAGCGATTTTCGTGAAATTGATGGGTGAATTGAACGGCTTCTTGCGGTATGAGGTCGAAACGGCCGCCGGTGAAGCAGTGTAAGCATCTTGGCAAACAGGATGTTGACAACCCGGACGAACCCGCTGCGCCGTCCGGCGCTAGCGGGTTCGCCGAGTGGGTGCAGATCGCACTGACTCTCTTGCACACCGAACTCGACAAAAGCTTCCGCGAGACTGAAGCGTGGTTTAACGACTCTCGCGCCGTCCGTGAGGAACTGAGCCTCGACAAATCGCCCGACTACACGACACTCAGTCGGTGGAACCGGAAGTTCGACATGCGTGAGCTTCGCAGCCTGCTCCCCTTCTCCGGACGTACCCAGGAGAGACATCGCTGTCGTCACCTAAACAGGGCGGCTCAAATACCATAGTTCTGATCCTTCAACAAGCACCGTTAGTGACAGCTACTGCATCTTCCGATCTCGTCAATCCGTCTCTGACACCCTGAAAGCGCAAGCATTTGTTCCCACCCCGACGCAATCTTGCGTTCAACAAGGCATTGTTTCTCCTAGTTTGGCGAGCCGTGTTTCTTCCCCGAGAGTGTGCGTTGTTCGCGTTTCAATCGGTCACGCTCCTCCGTGAGATCGAGCACTCCAATCATTGTTCCCTCGGTGTCGTGGGCGCAGTTCAGAATGCCCACGTCGATACCCACTGTAGCGGTTATCTTGTCGGGGGCTCGGGTGAGTTTCGGTCGAATTCGATACCGAACCACTCATTTGTCGGTTCTTTCTTGAGCGAGACCTCTTTGATCGTCGCTTCGTCAGGGATCTCTCGGTGCATTCGAAGTAGAATATTCGCCGTTTTGTCAACACCAGTATAGGCTGGCCACCCTTCTTGTCGAGTTCGAAACCAGACTGGTTGTAGGTTGAACTGCGGAATTCCCGTGGCGGTTTCTACTTGAGCTCGCCAACGTTGCACCCTCGATCTTTGAGCTTCCCGAGCGCTGTGACGTTGTGGGCAATCCGCATCACGGTGGGTTGGAGCACCTTCGCGTAGATGTCAGTCAACTTGTCTCACCAGTCTTTGAGGGCGGGCAGTTCATCACGGATATGTCGGACGCGCTGTTTGACCATGCCCTCGTCGTCAAGAATCTGGTTGAAGCGGCAGAGGGCATGGTTATAAAGTTGTCCACAGGTATCACGGTAGTGTTCAGATAAGCTGATTCCATGCAAAGGCGAACGATCTGAGCCACTCGTTTGCAGTTTCTGCTTTGGCATTGCTGAAACAGTTTGAGAACGAAGAAGTGCGTCGTTTTACCTCACGAAAGATACGTTCGACGCTGTTCCGATTTCCGTGGCGTTCATATCTGAAATCGAAGCCGTGTCGACGACACGCGTGTTGTAATGAATGTGACCCATCAACGAGAATCACAGCCTCCTCAACATCATGTTTCTCGGCAAGTTCGGTGAGAAGTGACTGAGCAAGAACTGTGTTTGTCGTCGGCTCAAGCATTGTGTGAAGCAATTCGTTTGTTTTGGGATCAACAGCTGCGTACAGCCAATACTGCTCGTCGTTCAGTCGGATCACGGTCTCGTCAACCGCAATGTGATCCGGGCTTCGTCCATCCTCTGGCTGTAGATCGGCCTTGTGAACCCAATTGTGGACGGTCGAACGAGCCCGTTCAACACCGAATACCTCAAGAGTAGTAACGGTATTCGAAAGCGATAGACCAGCAAGGTGGGGCTGAATACCGAGCTTCATAAACAACTGCGGTGTTGCTTCTCGCTCCATAAAATCCAAGTCAATGTCGTCCAAACATCCGTTGAGGCGGTCGTTTTTGGGCATAGAGCACTCAGAAAACGAACCGCCTCACACTTCATCCTTATCTGAACACCGCCGGTATCACGGTGATAGTCAAACGTTTCACGCTGGCGTTCGGACGGTTTGAGCCGATACCTGTAGTTGTAGTTCATAGGCTACGAATCTCGTTCCTCGATGAATTCGTCCAGTTTCTCCTGGATGAACCAGGAGAGACTCAGGTAATGCTCCTGGATCCACTCTTCTTGGTCGTCACGGATAGAGATGGTCTTGCGCGTTGCTGCATTATACTTTATATAATTTATGGGATAAAACTTTTGAATTGGGTGAACCAGTGGGGACAGAAATAGAAGATGCCAGACCGATGAAGATGGCAGGGTCTCTCCTCCCTACGCCCTCACTCCGTTCGGGCGTTGAGGAAGGGGGATTACCGCCGATATTTAGCTACACGCTATCCGCGCGCGAGCGACACGAAGTGTTTCGGTACGTCTGCTGCTTACCAACCGTCCAAAATTGTCTGACTGAACATCCTATTTTTGGACAAAATACAACCTTATATTGTCTCTATTCTATGGTAAAT
Source organism: Halobacteriales archaeon YIM A00010 (assembly GCA_025041175.1). GTDB lineage: Archaea > Halobacteriota > Halobacteria > Halobacteriales > Haloarculaceae > Halocatena. The sequence goes on along the minus strand of JAKCFJ010000004.1, from coordinate 86,055 downwards.
ACCACACTCGATAACTTCTACTGGTAGAAAATATACATTGTTAACTCCAAGGTTTATATATAACCGTTCCATTCTATTTTGTCGTGAAGCGCTATCTAGAAATACAGCAAATCGAGAAAACAGTGGACAAACATCAGAATCTATTGAGAGACGATTTCACGGGGATTCCATGAGTGGACCGGTCTTCTTACAGATAGATCCCACGGCAGTGACGGAGGCGATCAACTACGTGTGGGTACTCGTGGTGACGTTTCTCATTTTCTTCATGCACGCTGGCTTTGCAATGCTGGAAGCGGGCCAGGTGCGCTCAAAGAACGTTGCCAACCAGCTCACGAAGAATATGCTCACATGGAGCGTGGGTGTCATCGTGTTCTTCCTCGTCGGCTCGGGCGTCGAAGCGTTCGTTGCTGCCCTGACCTCGGGGAGTGAATCTGGCAGCTTCTTCGCCATACTCGCTCCCGAGCGGACGTTAGCATGGGTTGACTGGCTGTTCGGGGCGGTGTTCGCAATGACTGCGGCGACGATCGTCAGCGGTGCGGTCGCGGGGCGCATGAAACTCCGGGCGTACGTCTCGTACACCATCCTGCTGGCGGCGGTGATCTATCCGGTGGTGACGGGACTCACGTGGGCTGGCGGCTGGCTCGCGACCGTTGGCTTCACCGATTTCGCAGGTGGGATGATCGTCCACGGGATGGGCGGCATTGCAGGACTCACTGCGGCATGGATCGTCGGTCCGCGGCTTGATCGATACAACAGCGATGGCACTGCAAATGTTATTCCAGGCCACTCGATCACCTTTGCGGTGTTGGGGACGCTCATCCTCTGCTTTGGCTGGTATGGCTTTAACGTTGGAACGGCCGCCGCACCGTTAGCGGAGGGTGCTACGGCGCTCGCGGACTTTCAAGACGTTGGGCGGGTCGCATTGACGACAACGCTTGGGATGGCTGCGGGGGCCATCGGGGCCAGCGTTATCTCCCTCATAAAGACGGCGAAGGTCGATACGCTGTACGTCGCGAACGGGATGCTCGCTGGCCTCGTCGGCGTCACGAGTAATACGGATCTCATCACATGGTATGGAGCGCTGTTCATCGGTCTTATCGCAGGCGCACAGCTGCCTATCGTGTTCGAGGCGATCGAAAAACGACTGCGGATCGATGACGTGTGCGCAGTCTTTTCGGTTCACGGTAGTGCGGGCGTTATCGGTGCGCTCTTGGTCGGCGTTCCAGTGCTCACCGTTCCGGGGGCGGGCGTGAGCTTCACGGGCCAACTGATCGGCGTCGTCGTCATCGCCGGGTGGACAGTCCTCGCGACGGCGGCTATCTTTGGGACGCTGAAAGCCCTCGGACAGATTCGTGTGTCTCGCGACCATGAGTTCGACGGGCTGGACATCAGCGAGCACGGCGTCGAGACCTATCCGGAGTTCGGACCAGACGAGACGACAGCAACCGACGGAGGGAGTGTCTCTCCGTCGGACGAGGAGCCGCTCCGGACCGACGGTGGCCTCGCCAACGAGGGCGAGATCAAACTCGTCATGGCCTATGTCCGTCCAGACAAACTCGCCGAGATCAAGCGGGCACTTGCTGAAACGGGTGCCCCCTCGCTGACTGTGACAAACGTGTCCGGACGCGGGTCCCAACCCGCCAAGAAGGGCCAGTGGCGAGGAGAAGAGTACACCGTCGATCTCCACCAAAAAGTGAAAATCGAGTGTATCGTTGCTGATATTCCGGCCGAAACGGTTGCCGAGGCGATCTGTGAGGCCGCTCAAACAGGCGATCCCGGCGACGGGAAGGTATTCATCCTCCCTGTTGAGGCGGCCTATCAGATCCGAACTGGCAAGACCGGCCGTGACGCGGTCTGAATGACAATACATCGTTCCATCAATCCATGACAAACGACGCTGACACGCTTGATAGACGTATTATCGATGCGTTACAACGCGATGGCCGGGCGACGATCATCGATATCGCAGAGCAGATAGATGCTCCGGCAACGACTGTCCAGAAGCGACTGAAACACATCCATGAATCCGATATCATTGCAGGGTATGAACCTCAAATTGAGTATACACAGTTCGGATATGAGCTGACTGCAATCTTTCAGCTTGATCTGAACGATGATGCGATTGAGCAATTCATGTCCTGGCTCCGGAGCGAACCCCATATCATGAGTATCTATGAAGTCACCGGCGATTTTGATGTGTTTGCGGTCGGAAAATATACTGACGTGACTTCGATGAACGAACAAATCAAATCTATCCTAACAGATTCCACTATCCAGGCGGGCAATACCAGTGTTGTGCTTGATACGGTCGTAGAGAACGACCCAATCGAGCTTGTTGCTGAGCAGAGCAAGACGTAATGGGATGGCGAGTCGACTCATTCATGGAATATCAAACTAGCTTCGCTCCTCTGCAGTCAATTGTTGATACGGTCGTCAGCAGAATCGGCCGGGGTTGATCGACTGTTGTCGCTGTACATAGTCGAATACGGTGTTGGTTCAATCGATGCAAGTCGCAAGTCATACAACTATTATATTTTAATCTATAAGAAATATGTAATATAGTTTGTCCCGGTAGAGTAAATCGACAGCGTATCACGCATCGAGTGGGAATTGCTCGTGTTCACAGACAGCGTTCAAGACAGCTCTCGTATTCGCCTTATTATAGTTTTATTATTTAACATATTCTTGATCAGATTATTCATTCCATCAGTATCCACGAGCTTGGCGATAACGATCACGTCGTTGTCGCCTATCACTTCATAGACGGAGACCATCTGATTCGCGTCACGTAGGGTATCGGCGACGGTGGTGATGGCGCTGCCTTTGACTTTGAGTTGGATGATCGCTGTCACGTCGTAGCCGAGCGTGTCGTACTCGACTGTCAGCGTATAGCCCTCGATCACGCCTTGGTCGTTGAGATCGCTCAAATGATTCGAGGTGGTCGTGACCGAAACGTCGAACTCCTCCGCGAGAGGTCGGAGACTCGCTTGACTGTCGTCAAGAAGTGCGTTCACCAATTTCTCGTCCAAGTTTTCATACGTCATTACACCCCACTACTCAACCGACCCATTATAAGTTCACGAATATCCAGTTATTCGCTCCGAAATGTCGATCTTACATGAACCAATACGGTTTTAACCGTATAGATCGTCGAGTAGAACGCGAAGAGCAATGGAATGCGAAGGTATTACCACTGATGGTGGTCTCGATGCCGAAGCACAGAGTGTTCTCGATGCAATCGAAGAGAACAACGTGGATTTCCTCCGTATCCAGTTCACGGACATCCTCGGGACAGTGAAGAACGTCTCCATCCCAGCGAGTCAAGCCGAGAAAGCGTTTACTGAAGGGATCTATTTCGACGGCTCATCCATCGAAGGATTCGTCCGGATCCAGGAGAGCGATATGCGGCTCAAGCCCGACCCAAACACGTTCGCGATATTGCCGTGGAAGACCCGTGAGGACGGCACTGCGAGCGCCCGGTTGATCGCCGACGTGATGGATACGTCCGGGAACAACTTCGCTGGTGACCCCCGTCACGTACTCAAGCGCGCGCTGAAGCGTGCCGGGGATATGGGGTATACGCTCAACGCCGGGCCGGAACCAGAGTTTTTCCTCTTTGAAGAGGAAAACGGGCAGGCGACGACGATCACTCATGACGCGGGCGGATATTTCGATCTCGCGCCGAAGGACCTCGCAAGCGACGTGCGCAGAGACATCATTTACGGGCTCGAGCAGATGGGCTTCGAGGTTGAGGCAAGCCACCATGAGGTTGCAGAAGGCCAACACGAGATTGACTTCAAATACGATGACGGACTCACTACGGCGGATAATATCGCCACATTCCGGGCGGTGGTGCGCGCGATCGCTGCCAAACACGATCTCCACTCGACGTTCATGCCAAAGCCCATCGCGGGCATCAACGGCAGCGGGATGCACACGCATCTCTCGCTGTTCACCGAGGATGGGGAGAACGCCTTCCACGATGCGGACGACGAATTCGATCTTTCCGAAACAGCAGACCAGTTCCTTGCCGGGATTCTGGAGCACGCACCGGCCATCACGGCGGTCTGTAACCCCACGGTGAATTCCTACAAACGGCTCGTGCCCGGCTATGAGGCTCCCGTTTACGTCGCGTGGAGCGACGTGAACCGGTCCGCGCTCGTCCGCAAACCCGCCGCGCGCACCCCAGCTGCCTCGCGAATCGAACTGCGCTCACCGGATCCGTCGTGCAACCCGTATCTCGCGCTTGCGGTCATGCTCCAGGCTGGACTCGACGGAATCGAGCGCAGACTCACTGCCCCTGATCCTGTCCGGGAGAACATCTACGAGTTCGATGAATCAACACGCGAGGAGTATGGTATCGACACACTGCCAGCCAATCTCGGTGGAGCGATCGATGTTCTCGAAACCGATGAGGTCATCCTCGACGCACTCGGTGAGCACATCGCAGCGAAGTTCATCGAGGCAAAACGTGCCGAATTCGATAAATACCGTGCGGCGGTCTCCGAGTGGGAACTCGACCACTACCTCGAAACCTTCTAACGCCATCTAATATATGGTGGTTTAGCAGGCTCGAAATAGAATCGATATGTTTCATAACTATCTATTACATCGGTTGATCAGCAGTGTCTAGTTTAGCGAGCTTGAGAAGCGAGCAGAGTCGTAACGAGTGTTGCTCATGAAACTCGGAATCCTGCTCAGAAAAACGATGAACGTGGATTGTGATGAGGTCTGGGAGAGCGAACGGCTCCCGACACCTGTGCGGGTATTCGGGTGCGTCTCCATTCGATGGGGCTGTCGCTGCGCGAGGTCGTTACGGTGTTCGAATAGCTCGGCGTTGTCCGTTCCCACGACGCGGTCTGGAACTGGACGCATACGTTCTCGGCGATCAAGCTGACCCGCCGGCGGCAGAGCCGTCGTGGGTCGCGATCGATGAGAAATAGATTGAGGTTGATGGCGGAAGAAGGGGTTTCCCGTGGCTATCGATACCGACACTAAGCTCCTGTTTGACATCGACGTGTTCAACCGCCGCAGGATGGACTCGTCTCACCGAGAAACACGACGTTTCAGATACTGAACTTCTCATCGACGCAGTGGGGTATTTGACTACTCTGACCCGCCTCAATCTTCGTGGTAGACTCAACTACGGTGAGTGAGATTCATCGAGAAGTAATTCCAGACTGTGGTGATGCACCATGATCGACCGAATCAACGCTCAATGGACTAACTCCTACGGAGGAGATCCTCAACTAGACACTGCCTGAATAGAGGAATGGACCGCGATAGTACTCGTTGTCATAGGGGGCGTTACAGTAGTATTGTCGTAAAGGCCATCCATAGACCTATTATTGCCCACTACTCCTAAGAGACCACGATGTAGGTCAATAACCAATGAATTTCTCCGGAAGTAGTTAACAATTATTCTATTTCTAACCCTGTTCGAGTACAAACCTTACTATCCGCAGACTACGACCATCCATCGACCGCGACTACACGTCTATAGGATTCTCGTGAATCGGTATGGCGTTCACGGGAATTGACCCGCTTGATATCTATCCAGAAAACAAGGTAGTGGAGCTCGCCAGCAGTGCTGAGTAAGGAGTGGACAGATACAATCTGAGACAATATAAAATCCGATTTTATAAAGAGATATTGTTTTATGATATCTGTTCGTGTGTATAGATATGGGAATAGTGTTTGAACATGTGTATGAAATGCGTATACGTGAACATATGGGCTCTCACATGGTGTGTGATGTCGTATGAGCGACTGGGTTCCGACGACGTGTATGCGGTGTGCTGTCGGCTGTGGCCACATGCACCAAGTCACTGATATCGGGTACGGCATTGATGTCGTCCGGGGAGATCCCGCTCACCCAGTCAACCAGGGGCTAGCGTGTGCACGAGGCATCCGCGAGAGTAAGAATCCCAACGGTGAGTGGCTCACTCGTCCTTTAGTCCGCAGCGACGGTGAGTTGCAGCAAACAACCTGGGATGTGGCGCTTGCCCGCACAGTTGCGGAGTTGCGCGAGGCCCAGAGCCAGGACCCAGATAACGTTGCCGTCCTTGGAAGCGGCCAGCAGACCAACGAAGCCGCCTACATGCTTGGAAAGGTCGCCCGTGGTGGCTTCGGGACCCGCAATTACGACGCGAACACAACGCTCTGCATGGCCAGCGCGGTGACAGCGTACTACCAAGCCTTCGGCAGTGACGCCCCGCCCTGTACCTACGCCGATATCGACATAGCTGACGGCCACATCGTTTGGGGAGCGAACCCCGCGGTCGCTCACCCAGTGTTATTCCGTTGGATTCGGCAGGCCGCTAGCGAGAACGGTGAACTCGTTGTTGTGGATCCGGTGCATTCTGAGACCGCAGAGAACGCCGATCACCATGTCTCACCCATACCCGGTAAGGATCTCGCATTAGCGCGAGCAGTGCTCGCTCACATCGTCGAGACCGACCGCGTCGATACGGCATTCGTCGAGGCAGCGACCGACGGGTTCGACGCGCTCCGTGACGCGCTTCCAAAGGCGGAGACAGCCGCCAGCGACGCTGGTGTCACAATGGCCGATGTGGACCTGCTTGCCACCATACTCGACCACCGGGCGCTCATCTACTGGGGGATGGGCATCAACCAACACGTTCAGGGGACCGAGACGGCACGAGCACTGATCGATCTGACACTGGCAACGGGGAATCTCCAGCCTGGCGGAGGGCCATTCTCGCTGACTGGACAAGCCAATTCGATGGGAACGCGAATCTGTTCCTCGAAGGGAACCTGGCCTGGCCAGCGAGCGTTCGAATCCCCTACTCACCGACGGACTGTCGCCGACCACTGGGGGATTCCAGTCGATCGACTCCCTGACGACTCCGGCCCAGGCCCGGTCGGTATTCTCGAGGCCAAGCCCGACGCCATCTGGACAGTTGCGACCAATCCCGCCGCCGGAATGCCAGACGTGGACACTGCGCGTGAAGCGCTTGGAGACGCGTTCGTCGTCGCACAGGACGCGTTCCACACGGAGACGACCGCTATTGCCGACGTGGTTCTCCCAGCAGCAACGTGGGGAGAATCAGAGGGTACGACGACGAACATGGAGCGGACCATCTCACGGGTGCGGGCGGCTACTGATCTTCCAACTGGTGTACGCTCGGATCTCGACCTTATTGCGACAATCGGCACGCATCTGTTCCCAGATCTCATCGAGAATCCGTCACCGAATCCATCGGCAGTCTTCAATGAATTCACCGCGCTGACCGAGGGAACTGTCGCTGACTGCTCAGGGATCACCTACGAGCGTCTGGAGGTGGCACACGCCGTCCGCTGGCCCGCGCCTGATGAAGAGAGTGCCGGTGGTTACCGCTACTACGACGACGAATCGTGGTCGTTTCCAACTGCCTCGAGCAACGCCCGATTCTCGACTGGCCAGCAAAAGCCGCTCCCGGAACCGACCGACGACGAGTATTCGCTGGTGCTGACGACGGCCCGTGAGGCCGACGGGTACAATACTGGTGTCCGTTCTCGCGGCAGTACGAGTGGCGAATTGGTCGCCCGAATCCACCCGGACACCGTCACACTCGACAACGACCGCGTCACTGTTGTCTCTCGGCGCGGATCGGTGACGGTCCGTGTCGATCGTGACGAGAGCGTCCCACGAGGAATGGTTTGGCTCCCTATCCACCACCCAGCCACCAATCGACTGACGCTCTCCGACCGAGACCCCCAATCCAATGAACCGCATTTCAAGCAGTGTGCCGTCCGGTTGGCCGCACCAGAGGCAGAGGTATCGCCGGTGACTGCCGACTGACGGCAACGACTACTTATCTTCATGGTGTAGTGTTGGAAATCGTGGTGAAGTACGCATAGCCCCCACAAGCTACTGATGCATACTTAGCGTCGCGTTACGCACGGATTATGCAAATACAACCAGTTACCACTCTGCTAGCTGGACGTTCGACGAGCGGGTAGATAGTTCATAGTTTGAAATTGGCCATATACCCATTTAATATACACATCTATACTATTTTGTGAACAAGTACCGTTATTATGTGCCAGTACAATCGTATTATCTGTGATAGAGTTGTGGAATATCCATACTGATAGAGAATCAGTAGACGAACGGTCGATACACATCAATCATATGTGGGAAATGGTGGAACTCTCATGAGTTTGGTTAAAATGACCAAGTACCGGACGTTGGTGCTGGCAACCGTCAGCTTCAACTTCTCGTTTCTCATCTGGTTCTCGTTCGCTCCGTTCACCGATCCGATTGCCGATGCGTTTGGACTGTCGCTGGCGGACATCGGTATTCTTGCGAGCGCGGCGATCTGGCTTGCCCCGTTTGGACGCGTTCTGACCGGCTGGCTCGCGGACAAGTTCGGCGCTCCCACGGTGTTCGCTATCGTGTTGGCCTACGTCGGGCTGTTCTCGATGGCGAGCGCGTTCGCCCAGACGTACACTGTCTTTTTCGTTGAACGGCTTATCGTGGCGACGGCCGGTATCACCTTCGTTATCGGGATTCAGCACGTCTCCGAGTGGTTCGAAGAAGAACAGCTGGGGACCGTTGAGGGAATCTACGCCGGTATCGGAAACGCCGGAGCCGCTGCGGGGGCGCTCATCCTGCCGCGTGTCTTCCCAACGAGCTGGAGTGGGCCGTTGTTCCAGACAAATTGGCGAGCCGCCTTCTTCTATACTGGTGTCATCTCCACCATCCTCGCCGTCGCGTATTATACGCTCGGCGAGGCCGCAAAGAGCGAGGAGAAGCGTCAGGCGACGAAAGAGAGTACGAGTTTCAAGGGCTGGGTCTACACTGCGACGCGGTACGGGACTGTCGTCCTTGCGCTGGCCTACGTGATGAGCTTCGGTCTGGAGCTGTCGATGAACGGGTGGCTGGCCACCTACTACCGCGAGGGATTTAACACCAACAACCTCGTGCTTGCGAGCACCTTCGCGGCGATGTTCTCCATCGCGGCTGGACTGCTCCGGCCAATCGGTGGCTACATCAGCGACTATCTCGCCCGCGAGCAGCGCAACATCCTCCCAGTATTTACCGGCCGCTACCGCGAACAGTGGACGTTCGTCTCGCTGTGCTTTATCGTCCTGATGATGGTTGGGATGACGCTCGCAGGTCTTACTGGTAATGTATTGCTCGCGGTTGGTGCTGGCTTTCTCGTCGGCATGGGGTGCGCTATGGCCGAAGGGTCCATCTTTGCGCAGGTGCCTGCACTGTTCCCCAATAGCTCCGGTGCCGTCGCTGGTGTCGTTGGTGGCGTTGGGACTGTCGGTGGTATCATCTATCCGCTGGTGTATTCGGCATCAATCCTTCCGAACCTGCACGTGGGATACTCCATCGTTGCTGTCTCGATGGTACCGATCGTGTTGCTGACGGCGTGGGTGTTCCAGCCGTCGGTTGCGCGCGTCGCTACCGAAGCCGGCTTTGTCGGCGAAGGCGGGCAGCCAGAGACGGAACCAGTATCGAGTAGGAATGACTGACAGAGTCCCAGTGGTTATCATCATGAATGAGTTTCATCCAGTGGGCACGACACGGTAACGCGGAACTGAACAGCGGAACAGTACCTGTAGCAACGGATAACGACGACGGTTATGGCGGTCTCTAGGGAACCCAGACGCGAGTAACAGAACCTCTTTCCCAGCGGGTCGATGTGAGCCGATCACGTCTCGTCTTGTGGTTGATCTAACCGACATTGGATCAACTAAACACATAATACACTTACTAGCCGGTATTATTTTGGACAGACGCATGGCTCACCCCCAATATTGTTTATTCATTCAATAGATAGAGTTATACTCATACAGACAACGAGTATAAACGTAGATTAAGTGGTGTTCAACCATATATGACTGGGATAAGAATACGAACGTCCGTATCTGTGGTGGTCTAACCATGGTACATAAGAAAGAGAAGATCAAAGACGAGCTGTATGGTGACGCGGTCCGGGCGAAACTCGAGGAGTTTGCTGAGCGAGGCTGGAAGACTATTCCCCAAGACGAACGCGAAGAGTGGTTTTCACGGTTCAAGTTCTGGGGCGTGTTTCACCACCGCGGTGGCCAGGAATCGTATTTTATGCTGCGATTGACCAACTGTGGGGGCATACTGGAGCCGGGTCAACTACACGCTATCGGTGAGGTGGCTCGCGACTACGCTCAGGGTCCGGCTGCAAATCCTGAATTCGGCAATGGATGGATCGACCTTACGACCCGGCAGTCAATCCAGTTGCACTGGATCAAGTTAGAAGACATCCCCGAGATATGGGACAGATTGGAGGCAGTCGGTGTCTCCTCCCGATCAGCAGGTGGGGATACGATGCGAAATATCTCCGGCTGTCCGGTCGCGGGAAAGGCTGATGAGTATCTCGAATCTCGTCCCCTTCTCGACGAAGTTCAAGAGACCATTCGCAACGACGACGAGCTCTGTAACCTGCCTCGAAAGTTCAACATCTCTGTGACAGGCTGTCGGCAGGGGTGTGCCCAGGATAGCATCAACGACATCGGTCTCGAACCCGCTCACAAATTCATTGGTGACGATGATACAAAAGGATTTAACGTCCGTGTTGGCGGCGGTCTCGGCGGTCGCAATCCCCGTAAAGCACGCTCACTGGATCTGTTCATTCGGCCAGAACACGCCGTCCAGACGGTCCGGGCCTTCGTTGAGCTGTATCACGAGGAGGGTAACCGGCAGAATCGCTCGAAAAACCGGACCCGCTTTTTCGTTGATGGGTGGGGCCCCGAGAAGATTCGCGACGCACTGGATGAACGACTGGACTTCGAGTTCGAGTCTGCGGGGACCGGCTTCCGTGGCGAGTACACATACAATGCAGGCAGTCCCAGTGAGCAGGGTGCTCATGATCACGTTGGTGTCTACGATCAGATGGATGGGAATAACTACGTTGGCCTCTCGGTCCCAGTCGGACGACTTCCGGCCGAGGGCGCCATCGAACTTGCTGGCCTCGCTGACGAATATGGCTCCGGCGAGATACGGCTGACTCGGCGGCAGAACCCGCTTATCATGGACGTTCCCGATGGGAAGCTGGACGCCCTGCTTGACGAGCCTCTCCTGGAAACGTATTCTCCGACACCGAATCCATTCACCCAGGGTGCGATGGCCTGCACCGGAACAGAGTTTTGCTCGCTGGCGCTTACCGAAACCAAGGCCCGGATGGCTCGGCTGTTGCGGTGGCTCGGTGGCAACGTCGAGGTGCCGGAGGATGTCGACCGCATCAAGCTTCACTTCTCGGGCTGTACGGCTGACTGTGGGCAGGCGATGACCGCCGATATCGGACTTCAGGGGATGCGTGCCCGAAAGGACGGTCAGATGGTCGAGGCGATGGATGTCGGCGTCGGGGGTGGTATCGGTGAGGATCCTAGCTTTATCGAATGGGTCCGGCAACGCGTGCCTGCCGACGAGGTACCAGGAATGCTCCGAAATCTGATCGAGGCGTATGCAGCGCTCCGCTCTGAAGGCCAGCCATTCCGTGAGTGGATCGACGCGACTGGGCACGAAACTATCGTCGAATTGGCCAAACCGGAGGAGGTAGAGGGATACGAGGATCCGTGCCTGACCGATGGTAAGCAGTCATGGTATCCGTTCGACGATGGTGAGAGTCCCGCACCGACCGACGCCGACGGCCAGCCCATCTCGGTGGATGACTGATCATGATCCCAACCGACAGATAGCATGCCGCGCATATTAGCTGATGATTCGAGAGATCTTTGTTGATGCACCGACGGCCGTCACTCAATGAGATCACGATTAAACGTGACATCGAGCCGCTTATACAGCTGGTAGGTGTGAATGGTGACAGCAGATTCATCCAGTCGTACCGGGGGATCTACCAGATTGTCCGTCCCACTGCTAGGAAACCATGAATACAGCAATCCACGAAATTGACGGCCGAGAAATTATATAAATCAAGGACTTTCTCGAGAGGACTACCTCAAAGAACTACTGTGTTCGGTTCTTGCATTTCGCGTTCGCAGTGCTGCTGTACCGATGTCTGGCTGCTGACGGACCTGCTGGTGAAGAAAGCACTCGGCTGTGAGCAACGTTCCCCGCGACTGATGGTCACTCAATACCTGAACCTCCTTGATCGTATGATTGTGCCAGTAGGCTAGTTGGCTACCTCTTCCGAATTCGCCCAGGGGCAGTTGTTATTCCTTTTATTATATAAGAGTCTTATATATTAATAAAGAATAATATGAGATATATTACTGTAAGCAAATAGATGCCGACATTTTCCCAGATATAGTACTTATTATAATATCATATCAACATAAATCAGATAAAGATCCTATCTCTCAAATGGGTCCTAGATCGGAGACTTAGAATCGGTGCACAAGCTGTGTTCAGTACAGTAGCAGACGGAATAATCCAACAACTGTCGCCCACCACTTTCATCGATACACTCTACATCTCCATCTGTGATTTAGAAATTATAGAAACTTTCACACACAAGTGGCGATTAATGATGGACAGAGGATGCGTAATCGTGGCCGCCGGACCGCACCGTCTCTGCGCAGACTCTGGGATACTCGCGTGCCTATATACCCATTTTGTATACTACGATCCACATGTCAACATGGCTGTCTCTGAGTTTGGCCTGGTAATCGTGAAGACGATTCGTCAGCGGAGCGGTTTACGAACGACACCGCGCTACGCAGCAGCTACTGTTACAGCTGAAGTCGGCTATATGGGTTTTTCATGGCAATTTAATCCTAACCAAATATTGGGGCTACCAAGATATCTTAGTGGCGTCAAACATTCTTGACGCTATAACGGGAGAATAACATATGGAGAGGCGCACGGTCCAGGCATTCGGCCCGGCCACACTGGCAGTGACGCTGCCGGCAGCATGGACGAGCGAGTACGATGTGACCAAGGGTGATGAGGTCATGCTCCAGGGCGGCAGCCGGGGAATGCTGAAGGTTCTCTCCAAAGCCGCCCAGCAGCCGGCCACGGAAGCGATCATCCATCCCGAGATTCTCGATGCAGCCGCAGTCAAGCGTGCTCTCATTGCCCAGTACGTTCTCGGCCGACGCGTCATCCAGGTCAAGACGCGAAAAGATGAGCCTCTCGAAAATACAACCATTACAGCCGTCTATGATGCTGAACCTCAGCTCATGGGCCTCGGCGTCATTGAGGAGGCCCCGGGGCGGATCACGATTCGCTGTTCGGTCGACCCAGACGATTTCACTCTGACTGACCTCCTCGAACGGCTCGAATCAACGGGTCGGACCATGCGTGACGAGGCGGTCCGAGCATTTACTCATGGCACCCCTGATCTTGCCCAACGCGTGCTCAACCGAGAACGCCAGGCGAACAAGATCTTTCTCCTCCTATTGCGGTTCATTGTTATCGCTCACCGTGATCCGACCCAGACGGATGCGCTTGGAGTCGACGATGAGGGCGCGCTCATCGGCTACCGGTCGACCTCGAAGAACCTCGAACTCACTGCGGATAACGCACTGACCATCGCCGAATTCGCACTCGACACCGAGAACCCCGGGCAGAACGTGGACGACACAACACTGCAACACATCCAAGCGTTCACCGAGCAGGTGCATGAGATCACCGAGCAGGGAGTCCAGTGTGTCGTCGCACCTGAATACGAGCAAGCCCTCGATGTCCGCCGGAAATTTGCCCAGATTGAGGACCGCGAGACGGAGATCCTCACTGCTATCGACGAGCTGCCGAACGAGGATCTTCTCCGCGTGCATGAGGTACTTGTTCACCTTCGCAAGACCGCCGAGGAGGCGGCCCGCAATGCAGAAATCGGGATGAACCTTACGCTCACTGGTGAGTCGCCATACACCACGATCTCATAACGTGCGACAGTCCCGTGCGGGAGTGAATGAGTCACGTAGGTAGACGCTCCGACGGAGTAGTCTCCCGTCCGATGTGTGGAGGAACCACAGAAACGATTTGGGAGCCAAATACACTGACGTCCAGGATGCAGACATTCGATTTCGGGCGGGTATGAATATTTAACAATTCAGAGGAATGTTCGGGGCTGGAGGAATATGTTGTATTCATCACTACATTTCTACGAAGAGACTATTTCCGAGTAGCTATTCGCGTCGGTAGACCATCCTACCACTACGAGTAACGTACAAACGCTCCCAAACGACGAGCAACCGATAAGCGCCATGAACAGTACTACCGTCAGTAAAAGCTACAGTAGTAAGTTTAATATTATTTATAATTATAGTAGATATATTATTAACTATTACTGATTTATAATTGCTCTATTTTAAAATTGAAATCATACTGTAGTAGCACTGATATTATATTTTGAGCACAGTCGAGGTAGGGTGCTTCGACTAGCGTAGAGATGGACCCCGGTAAGGATGGATGGAATGACAGTCACATATTTACTCGTTTGACTGGTATGGTTAGACATGTGTGGGGAAAGCCAGTACGACAACAAAATACCGATCGATCTCCAGTTATCAACTGACGAACTTGATGCGGTCCGTGAGCACATTATCGGCTTCATCAAGGAGCAGGTGGAGGCGGCAGGTGTCGACGGAGCGGTTATCGGCCTGTCTGGCGGTGTCGATAGCTCGCTGACCGCCTTTCTCACCGTTGAGGCGCTCGGCTCGGATCAGGTGCGCGGACTCATATTGCCGAGCGAGGTTAATCGAGAGGAGAATATGAGCGATGCAGAACGTGTTGCCGAAGAACTCGGGATTGAGTACGACACGATTGCGATTGCGCCGATTGTAGATATGTTCCAGGATGCGTATCCAGAGGGAAGAGATGATACAGTGGCAGTGGGAAACGTTCGTGTCCGAATCCGTGGTGTCTTGACCTATTTCGTCGCCAACCACGAGACTAGGCTGGTGCTGGGAACTGGCAACCGATCTGAGGCACTAACCGGATACTTTACAAAGTATGGAGATCAGGCAGTCGATTGTAACCCAATCGGTACACTCTACAAGCAGCACGTCCGACAGTTGTCGCAGCACGTTGGTGTCCCAGATCGGATCGTGGAGAAGCCACCGAGTGCTGAGATGTGGATCGGGCAGACAGATGAAGATGAACTTGGCCTGGCTTACGAGACACTTGATATGGTGCTCGCGCTCCATATTGATGGGCCGCTTTCGCGGGCAGCCACAATACGGTCACTCAACGTGGATGGGACAGTTGTTGACCGCGTTGTCGAGCTGTATGAGGAGAGTTGCCATAAGCGGCAGATGCCGCCAGCCCCCGACCCACTGTAGGTGTCGTGTCGATTAAGGTGGGCGGGGAGGGTCTGCAGTGGTCACTCATGATTCATCTTGACTGGTCAATTGATGGTGATCTCTCTCGTCGTTGGCCGCAACCGAACCCGCAAGCCACGGTAAATCGGGTCGTCTGCATATCGAGTTACCAGTCTGTACTGATCGTACCGTACAGCAGGGTATTTCGCCGATTATTATTTAACACTCTTCTGATTATGTATACATTATTAGAAAATATAATGATATAACCCCTAACATGGCACTGTCTAGTTGAGAACCTCCTCGACGGGCGTTCGTCCATCGAGCGCCTGATTCGGCCGATCATGGTTATAGTGATGCTTGAACCGTCGCAGCCAGCGCCGCGCGCTGGCTGGACTCCCCCGCCAGAACGAGTGAAAACGGTTGATTCGCATCGCCACAGTCTGGAACAGTTTCTCGACGAGGTTGCGCTCGCTGTAGTCGAGGTGACCGCTCAACTCACGCCGAGCGAGAGCGGTCAGATACCCACCGGCGTCGACGAGAAACTCGGTATCTGAGACGTCATGATTGGTGGTGAGTCGATGGAGGAACGCCGACGCGGGATCGGTCCCGCGTCGGCTGAACACCTCGATATCGAGCAGCAGCTTCGAGTCAGTGTCGTCGGCAGCGTAGAGCCACTTTTTCTCGCCATCGACGGTAATCTGTTTCTCGTCGACAGCGACCCGCGACGGCTCCGCCGTCGGCGGGTCTTCTTGGGCTTCCGAGAGCGTGTGCGTCCAGTCCCAGACCGCGCCGTGGGAACGGTCGATGCCAAGCCAATCGAATACCGCGACGACCTCGCGCAGCGACAGCCCCATCGAATGGAGACGCACCCCGTACACCCTGACGGGTGTCGGGGTGCGCTCGTTGTCCCAAACCTCATCACAATCCACATTCAACGTCTCTCTGAGCAGGTCTCCGAGTTCCATGATCAGTTCTCGCTACGACCTGCTCATTCCTCAAGCCACCTCAACTAGACAGTGCCCCTAACATCTATTCTTCGTAACGAAAAAACATAATATTAGATATTACTAATATTTCCCTAGTATAGTTGATTAATATTTAATGTACCCTAGTTAGTGTCACCGATCATCAGCGGTTACTAACTCCACTCTTGCTCCACCTATCCAGTATTACTCCTTAAAGGTAGCCATCCTAGGACATAAAATCACTATTCTTCGATTATAGGAAAGATTTATCATATCTGCTGGCCATTCGTAAACTGAGGCGATTATGAATACTATCAATACAAGGTATCAATTTTGCCCATGGCTGTCCTCTCTAGAAGGAACGGTCTTCTGGGACGGTAGCATAAATCGCGAATCTAACGAGGTAACAAGCAATCAAAACATTCTTAACCGAGAAATAGGCCTCATACAACCATTGGCACAGGGAAAGAAAAGGTCAACCAATCACTTCACAGCAATTAGTGTTAGCGATTCCAATTCAAGGAGCATTTCATGAACACAGTTGAATTTCCACCACTAAACGACGACGAATGGACCGTTATCCGAGACCCCCAAGGAGACGAACCAAGAGGAGATCAATCGAGATATGAGGCGAAGGCTGTCACGGACATCTCGAAGCGGAATATTGATGATGATATCGTTCTCATCAAAAGAATATCATCTATGGGTGGGGAGCGAACATATCTCCTTCCCCAAGAGGTGATCCGGGAAACCGCCAATCGGCTCCGATAAACGGCTTCCGATGATTGACACCACGTTACGTTCGGGCAATGTAATTACCAGAGTCAGTACCTCACGAAGTATCCTTGGCTAACTGATTCTGAAGTCTAAGTTCTGTGTCGAAGCGGTTGTACTGACGGTCTGGACGTGGAAACCATGGACGAATCGACGGAGAGCCGTCGCTGTCGGCGGCGGTCAGCCGCCGACGCGATAGCGTCGCCACTCTCGCCGAAGGCTAGCCCGGTCGGCGGTTACCGGATGAACCGGTCGTCTGGTGGTCGGTTCGCGGGAACGACCCGACGCACCGCGAGGGCCGTCCACGCTGCCCGACGGACCATGTTGATGAACTCCTTGAACGGCCACTGCCAGAGGCGACGCCCGCCACGGCGGGGTCTCGTGAATCTGCCGATTCACGATGGTCCGCAAATCTTCGATTTGCTTGACGTCGCCACGTACTCCCAGTGCAGATACCGCCAGACGTTCTGTAACAGTAGGCTCACCACGACGTACAGCAGCCGTACGACTGGATTCTGTGTCGAGGTTGTTGCAATACTTTGCTCGGAGAGCCGATAGCTGGTCTCGATACCGAAGCGTTTCGCGTAGTGGTATCGAGCGTCTCTTGGTGTGTCGATGAACGGCGCGTCAGCGGCGTAGCCGTGACGCGCCACTCTATGTTCGTCGTACCGTCCATTCTGGTAGGTACAGTCGACGTAGACGGGAAACTCGACGGTCCAGCTGTGACCGTCGAGTGTCGCCGTCATATCGTGCTGAATCACGCGACTCCAGCCGTCCGAGAGTTCTTGCTTGATCGTCTCTCCCCAGCGGACGATCGGCATGACGTAGGCGTGGTTGTGCACTTGAAGTAGTGTCAAACACTTGCTGTCGTAGAATTCGCGGTCAAGATAGACGGCCTTGACACCGAAGTCAAGGCCGTCGAGAATGCCGAGAAACTCTGCAAGGACATTGCTGGCGGTATCGCCGTCAACAAGACGGCGCACCGCCAGCGTGTAGCGTTTGTTCTTCACACGCGCGTAGAGTGTGGCGTAGGCGTGGAACGCAGTCGTTCCACGCTTCGCTTCCGAGTGATAGAGTCCGTTCGTGTCGTCTTCGTCTCCATAGTAGGGCCGCAGGTGGAGGTCCGCAACGACCTCCACCTGCTTGGGTAGGACGCCGAGGACGTCCTTCTGGAGCAAGACGTTGCCAACTTGTTCGAGCGTTTCCAGGTCGAATTTGGTGCGGAGATGGTAGAGAACCGAGTTTTCGTGAGGTGCATCTTCGCTGTTCTCACAGAGCGTCGAGACCGAGGTCCCGTCGGCGCAGGCGCCGACGAGGACCTCGTAGATGTCTTCAGCATCAAGTTGGGCGTTTTCAGCGAGAGTGAGAGCAACTTCCTCGTCAAGGGAGTTAACGAGGAAGTTAAGAAGTTGGTCTTCGTGGATTGAACCGTCTGCTTGTTGGGTATTGGACACACCTTCAGCAAGCAGACGTCTCAACTAACCGGCTTTGTGATGTACTGAGAGTACGCTAATCATCCTTTTCTCGATTCTACTCTGAAGTCGGCTAGGTGTTATTTTTCATGTGTAATCTATTTCGAAATATATCCAATCGGTCTAAATTTCACAATTATCCATGAATTAGAAATCTCGCCACCCATCATCAGATTCTACTGGACCATCGGCTGGCACTCGCTTCCCAGTTCTAGAATAGCCACGAGTTCGGGCTGTCCATCAATCTCACCGTCTTCCTACTCTTTTTCCTCTCCAGTGCGCTTGATCCGATCAAGAACTTGCCGGGACCGCTGCAGGATCTTGCCCTCCTCAATCTGCTCACCTATGGCATCGATACTCTTCGTGGAGTAATGGTCTGGCTGATGACGTATTCGCTGTTCTTCTACGTAAGCATTCTTGTGACTGCTGCGATCGCGATGATCACTGGTACTCTCTTTAAATAGCTTGAAGACGTCTGATGAAGGGATTTTAGCAGCTAAAATCAATGATGGGACGGTTCATATCTGAAATAGACAAAACCCAACCCAGTGGCCTCCATTTCGTCACTATCATCTGTGAACGTAGGCTGTTGAGGTGGATTCCGAGACAAACCGTGTATTAGAAATCTACCTAGCCAACTTCAGATAGCATGGCGATTCATCAGACACATTATAAGCGGTCGGTGTTGGCTATAACTACGATCGTGGGAGCAACTCTATCGGGATACCATTGAGACAGTCTCGCCACTATGCAGCAATGGGAGACTCAACTGCAATCGTTGGTCTGAAGTCTCCCCATCAATTGTGACGATGTCTCTGCGTCCAGTAGGCGTCTGAGTTTCCTTGAAAACTTACTCCCGGGAAACAGAGAGGTTTTGAACATGACCTTCGCATTCTGAGCAGATATCTACGTGATCGACGGTCACGTGCCTATTCAGGCATTGTTGGCATTCGTATAAGCGATTCTCTGGCGGGGTATAAGGGTCTGATCGGAGCATCAGAGACACTCAACAACGCGACAATGTTAACTATTATCCTTATATTGGTTTATAGGATTAACCTATATCTCTAATACTTCACTATTGTAGTTTTATTATAGATATTATTATAAAAATGATTTTTAAATTATCCGGTTTGCCTATCTACGTGAGTGACGGCTGTACGAACGGTCGGCATGGCGTTTTCAACGGCAATCACTGTGACGAGAGTATCGCCTTTGCGAATGATGACTGTTTCACTGAGCGTGTGATAGCGGACTTCATCACCTTCAAGACCGTGACCACGAATCTCTGTCGCCTCCGCCCAAGCGAGAGCCGGATCCATCTCGGGCGTCGCCGAGCGTTGAAACCAGCGTTTAAGAGCGTGTTTGCTGACGATTATATTTTGACTTCTCGAGATTCCACTCATGTATTCGTCGCCCATGATTGTCCTAGTTAACGAATCTCAATCATATGTGATAAAATTTGCCTCTAGTTTAATAGATAGCATCCATATATCCTAATATGAATGGTTTTAAAGGATGAAAGTGGGCAACCATATGAAATGGCTACCCAATTACGACGATTAATATCACTGATGAAAAGTGCTTACTGGACGACTCTCAAATACATGGAGATCACCTATGAGGACGAAGACTCCTAGGGATTTGGCTACCATAGTCGTAAGTCAAACTCAGTATATCATCTCTCAACGGAGCTTCTTACCGGGCTAAGTGTGTTCTCTATGGCACGTACAGATATCCTATCGGTTCCGCGTGTTCTTTTTGATCTTTGTAATCATCCTGTGATCCGAATAAGTCTTAGCTGACGGAAGTCACTTCTCGGAGTTGTCAAAGGAATCATCTTGGAATTTCAAGGGCAACCTCATACAAATCGACTTGGGCGACGTTGTTTGATCGATCCGTATTGTCAGGGAGAAAGATAGTTTAGCTCTCGTCAAGCATGACCGTTGTTAGACCGTTGAAATTGAGGATGACCGACTGCGTTGTGTCACCGAACACTGCCTTCCCAGTCGGTGATCGCTTGATACCGGTGAGGAAAATATGGTCACAGTTCAGTTTCTCGGCTATACGTACGATGGTTGTCCCTCGATCCTGTCCATCGAGACTGATTCCCCTGGCTTCATACTCGACGTTATGGGAATTGAGTGTCTCGTTAGCGATTTTAGTAGCGATTTGGTCGGCATAATCTTCTATCGACTTGATTTTGTAACTGGTGTGTTCCTCGTGAGCGATAATCCCCAGAACATCTCGATAGTGCTTGTATTCTTCTTTAGTAAGTGTCGAGAGAACAATGAGGTGTGCGTCTACTCCTGCAGCTAGATCCCCTGCCTGCTGGAGAAGTGCTCGGCTCTGGTCAGTCGAATCGATGACGACGAGTGCACGCTGCATACGATTGATGAATCACAGCAATTGTTATAAATTTGTCCCTATACGGATGATGCTGCCTAGAATTAAAACAAAATGCGATATTTTTATCGATTATTACTGTATGAAACGGAGGTCATCGAATAGTCCAGAATCGATATGATTTTATTCACATAAAAATATAGATTACTTGAACTATTCTGTTGTAGTATTCGTCGGTGTGGGTTTGTACTAGTGGATGCATATTAGGAATATCAATAGCATATATTAGACATTACATTCTTACATTCGTAATAGGGAGAGTATATAAAACGAAGTGTTGTTCGTGATAGTACCAGATGATTTTCTAATGTCATCAGCTAGTTTGGTGACTGACCCGATTCCACTCGAATATGCTTGTGCCTCCAGCCGAGTGCCGTCACGACTCTGGCATTTCTATATTAGGATAGAAACGATCGATGATCGTTCAGGATCCATTTCCATAACAGTCTACTAAGCTACGATACGGATTTTATGCTTCATATAGACATTATTTTGGTGTATGGAAATTATTAGTTATGGATCAAACTCTTTCTATCTCCCTTAATATCCCACTTAGTCATCTTTTATTCTAAATCATTTCTTTAATGAAAATTAATGAATGTATGAGTTAGGTTCGAGAGAATAATAAGACAGACTACATCAAACAGAAAGATTCTATACGAATAGTCATTATAGTTGCAGTGCTCTTGGCCGGTGCCAGTAGCGGTGTCAACCTCGCTGCGGCTGATAGAGTCGACGCTACGGCGGAAAGTGACGAGCCAGTTAATCTCACAGAACTACTGAAGGAGGAAGTCGAGACAGTCGGTGACCTCCTCATCACTCAAACGACAGCTACAGTGAATTTCGTTGAGGATATCCTCGCAAACGGTATTGTAGTCTAATACCTAGAGCAGTCCAAAAACAGACGCTAAAACTAGCGGTGGAGCCAGGGCTGGCACGAACCTTGAGGCGCGAAGTCCGGTCGGTTCCATGGCTCCGTATCGAACCGGTTTCCCAATCACCGAGAGCGGAGACGATTTGTCGATCGTGGTCTCAGACGGCCAGGTAATTGGCGATCTGGTTCTCGTTATCCAGCATGGAACCGGTGAGTTCGTCGACGATCTCACCGCGTTTCATCGCGTAACACCGGTTAGCCATTCCACGGATCACGCCGAGATTCTGTTCCACGAAGAGGATTGTCGTGCCCAGTTCCCGGTTGATGGTCCGCATGTCCTCGCTGATGCGGTCGACGATCGAGGGCTGGATGCCCTCAGAAGGCTCATCAAGCAGAAGAAGATCAGGATTCCCAACCAGCGCGCGCCCGATGGCGAGCATCTGTTGTTGGCCCCCGCTGAGGGTGCCAGCGGTCTGGCTGGCCCGCTCTTTGAGGATTGGGAAATATTCGTAGACGAGGTCATAGCTGGGATCGTCGTCGTCCGCGTTGATCGATTCGCCTATCAGCAGGTTCTGTTCGACGGTCAAATCCGGGAACACGTCACGTCCCTGTGGAATGTATCCTATTCCGAGGCGGGCGCGCTCGTTGGACGCGACACCAGTGACATCGGTTCCCTCGTAGGTGATTGTTCCCTCCCGAAGATCGAGTAAACCGATCAGCGCCTTCATCAGGGTGGTCTTTCCGGCACCGTTTTTCCCC
This sequence comes from Halobacteriales archaeon YIM A00010, assembly GCA_025041175.1. Classification (GTDB taxonomy): domain Archaea; phylum Halobacteriota; class Halobacteria; order Halobacteriales; family Haloarculaceae; genus Halocatena. The sequence continues at coordinate 63,586 of JAKCFJ010000004.1, read as the reverse complement.
ATGATGCCGACGATTTCGCCGTCTTCGACGGTCAGATCGACGTTTCTGAGGATCGGCGTCGTATCGTAGGCGACGGTCAGTGACTCGCAGGTCAGCATCTCAGTCACCCCCCAGGTAAATACGACGGACTTTCTCGTCGGTGCGGATCTGCTCGATGGGCCCCTCGCGGAAGACCGCGCCCTGGTGAAGCACGGTGACCTCGTCGGCAATTCGCGCGACAAAGTCGATGTCGTGCTCGATGACGACGAACGCGATCCCGTCGCCGTTGAGTGCTGTCACGAGGTCGGCGATGTCGTTGCGTTCTTCCATGGAGAGTCCCGCAACCGGTTCGTCGAGCAACAGGAGGTCGGGATCGAGCGCCACCGCCATGCCGATCTCGAGGTGCTGTTGTTCGCCGTGGGACAGTTCCGAGGCGTGCGTATCGGCTCGGTCCGACAGACCGACCCGATCGAGCGCCTCCTGTACACGCGCCGCGAGGTCGCCGTTGGTCACCACACGCTGGAGCGGAAGCCGCAGGTTCCCTGCGGCGGTGAGGTCGTCGAAGACACTCGGTACTTGGAACTTCATGCCAATACCACGGTCTACTCGCTCGTGGGGCAACAGATCGGTTATCCCCTCACCGCGATAGTAGACCTCCCCGTCGGTGACCGAGTGCTGGCCGGTGATCAGCTTCAACAGCGTGGACTTGCCAGCACCATTCGGCCCAATCAAACACCGGAGCTCGGCAGTATTGACCCCGAAATCGATGCCGTCGATCGCGGTGAACCCGCCAAAGCGCTTGGTGACGCCGTCGGTCTGGAGAAGGGTGTCTGTATCGGACCCGGTGGCCCGCACCGCTGGTGATTGCCTGACTGCGGGATCCCGTGTCCCGCTCATTCGACCACCCCCGTGCTGTCGGTCGACTGGGGGTGCTCCGAGCGGTTTCGAAGCCGGGCGCGCATCCATGGCACGACCCCTTCCGGAAGCACGAGCACGACCGCCAGCAACAACGCGCCCACGACCACGATGGCGTACTGGCTACCCGTCACGGCGAGTTGCTGGCGGAACCACTCAATGGCGACCGTAGCGACGATCGCACCCAGCAGTGAGCGCCGTCCGCCCACGGTGACCCAGACCACGGGGATCGAGGCGAAGGTGATCCCGAACACATCCGGGTTGATGTAGTTACCCCACGTCGCGTAGAGGACGCCCGCGAAACCGGCCAGCGCGCCACCGATGACGAACACGAGGAGTTTGACCCGCCGCACGTCGTAACCGAGCATCTGCGTGCGGTCCTCGTCTTCCCGAACCGCGACCATCGTATAGCCGAATCGGCCGTTCACCAGCGCGCGGAGACCGAGATAGATCACTGCAAGCGAGAGCAGGGTGAACCAGTAGAACGTCGCCCCCGAGAGCCGCAGTGCGCTCTCGTCGACGCCGAGAGTGAGGTTCGGGATCGCGGGCATTCCGTTGAATCCGCCCAGCGCGACCGACCCGATCGTCCACTCGCTGCCCGCGGTCTGGCCCATGAAGGTGTACAACACGAGCGTCACCACGAGGGTAAGGATCGTGACGTAGACATCGCGAACTTCGCCGTAGAACATGAAGTAGCCGAGTACGAACGCCCCGAGCGTGGCGATTGCGACGGCGGCTGGGAGCGCGAGCGTGGTGACGAGCGCACTCCCGAAGTTGAGGCTCAGGAGACCAAAGGTGTAACCGGCGATACCATAGAACACCACCTGGCCGAAACTGAGAATACCGGCGTACCCCCAGACGAAACATAGTGAGAGTCCTAGGATCGCCGAGAAGAGGAACTGTGCGGCGTTCGACGCAGCGTATGCGCCGAACAGCAGCGGATAGATCAACAGCACCGCGAACACGGCGAGGAAGCCGATCCAAAACCCACGGGTGTTACCAGCCGTGTTCGGTCCCTCGAAGGGCGCACGCGCTCGATCGAATGCGCTTGCAGGCCCCATCTTACTCACCCACCTTGCGGTCGCGAACAGTCTCGACTAGCCCCGTCAGCCCGTTCGACAGCAGCCGGATAACGAGGATAGCGGTCAACAGCATGGCGATCTGGCCGAAGAACGTGCCGTACAGGTTAGTGAACAGCGCGTTGATCGCGCCGAGCAAGCCGCCCGAGAGCGTCGTTCCAAACAGGACTGACGGGCCACCGACGACGACCGCAACGAATGCCTCGACCAGAAACGACGTACCCATCGATGGAACCACGGTCAACGATGGCGCGTACAGCGCACCGGTCAGCCCCGCCAGTGCCGATCCGATGACGAACGTTGTGGTGTACATCTCGTCAGTATTCACACCGAGCGAGCGAGCTGTTTCGGGATCCTGAATCGTTGCGCGTGCTCGTACTCCGAACTTCGTATGCGTAAACACGGCATACAGTCCCACGAGCACACAAACCGCGACGAGCGAAAGCACTAGCCGATACACCGAATAAGAGAAACCGCCATACTGGATGCTCCCAAGCGGAGTGTTGAGCTGTGGAATGGAGTTCCCGAAGACGATACGTACACCCTGTGTGAGGATGAGACCGATCGCCCATGTCGCTACCATCGAGTCCAACAGCCGGTCGTACAGCGGTTCGATTACGGAGCGTCCGAGCGTCCGCTCGGCTACCCAGTTGATCGCGGCTCCGGAGACGATGGTTCGCTCGACGAGAAAGCCGAACACCGCTGTGACGATAACACCAACGATCATTGCGGCCACGAGCGGTGCGCCCGCGTTGGCGACAAGCGTCGTGCCGTATGCACCGATCATGATAAACTCGCCGTGACCAAGGTTGATCACACCCATCATCCCGAAGATCACCGCGAGCCCGACAGCAGAGAGCACAATGAATGCGAAGCTATCTGCGAATTGGAAGAAGAGATTGAAGGGATTCATTGCGTAGTATTGGCCTCCTCGTAGAAGTTCGCTGGGACGTACTGGGTGGTTTCGTCCTTTTCGGTGAGATCAGCCCCGACGGTCTCCGAAAGGAACTGCTCGGGGATCATCTCCTGGGCCTCGACGGTGATGTTGTGCTCCTCGTCACACCGGAATACCCGCATATTGTGTGTCATGTGATGGATGGACCCCTGCAGCGAGATGTCGCCTTCCGGGGCAGAGACATTCACCCCGCTTTCGAGCTCCTCAATGATGTCGGCCTGATCCGTCGAGCCTACCGCCTCGGCGGCCTCGGCGTACATCTTGATCGAGAAGTAGTTGTTCACCGCTTCCTCGTTGATGTAGTCTGCATCGGGGAATTTCTCGTAGTAGCGCTCTCGGAACGACTGGTTGCGATCGGTGGGAATCTCCTGCATGTAGTTGAATCCGCCGTAGACGTCCGCCATCGCGGGTGGATCGAGGCGCTGGTGCTGGTAGCCTTGGGCCATCACCGTGGAAGTTCCCATTGGAATGTCGAGTCCGGCGGAGGTGCGCTGGTTCCAAAAGGAGGTGTGGTTCTGGCCGACAAGCAGCGCCATCACGAAATCAGGATCGGTTTCCTGAATGTTGTTGATCGTGGAGCCGAAGTCCGTAACCGAAAGCGGAATGAACTCCTCGTCCATGATGTTGGCGTCGGTCTCGTCGGCGAGCACGCGCACCCAGTCCGCAGAGAGTTGTCCAAAGTTGTAGTCCGCGGCGATGGTGTAGACGTTCGAACCGAACTCCTCGACCATATACGGAAAGACCGAACCTAGTTGCTGACGGGCCGTCGCACCCATGCAGAAGGTGTACTGATCGCAGACTCCACCCTCGTACTGGGTGGTGTAGAAGTACAGTTGTTCGTTCCGGTCGACGATCGGCCGGATGGTCTCGCGGGTCGCCGAGGAGTAGCCCGCCCAGAGTGCATCGACGTTCTCACGTTGGATGGCCTGACGCGTGAGCTCTTGGTAGCGCGAGTTATCCGACTGGGGATCTGGAGTGAATGTCTCGATTTCCTTGTCGAGGATACCGCCTTCCTCGTTGAACTCCTCGACAGCGAGCATGCTGGCATTGTACTTCGGCGTGCCGTTCAACGCGAAGTTGCCTGATCGATCCTCGAGGATGCCGAGTGTGACCGCTTCGTCGTCCGACGATCCACCCAGTATCCCCGACGTACTGCCGCTGCAGCCAGCCAACACGGTGCCCGCCGCGGCTGCACTCGCAGCGAGGAACTCCCGTCGGTTCCGCGAGGACGGGTCCAGCTGTCGAACGTTATTTCGAGATTTCTGGTCCGTTTCAACTGTATTCACAGTCTTTTTCTCAACTTCACCCAGTGAATGTGCGTTCTCTTCCATTCTTTCTCAACGTATGTCTTGGATTGGAGTAGGCAAATAAGGCTTGCCGTGTTGATATTATGATTCTTCGTTTATCCCTGTGTGAGTTTAAGGGAATCCTTATTCAGTGAAAAACTGCTAACTCATAAATTTATAACCTTCATATATGGCCATATGTTTTGTTCCTGGTCGTGGTTACTCTGCTCGGGTCGGAAGGCAAGTCAGACGAGCACTGGCAGTGTGGTCTCCAACATCGATGCCGCGAGGCCGATCACCGCTACGCCAGCGACCGCCCGAACGAGGCCGTAGACACGGGGGCGTTCGGCCACGGCACCGGCGGCGACACCGACGCCAGCTCCGAGGAGACTCATCGTCGCCGTGATTGTGACCGCGTACACGGCTACCGCGAACCCGACGGTGGCAGCGCCGCGCTGCGGGAACAGCGTTGCGGTGAACACAATCATCGAGAGCGGTGGCGAGAGGGTAAATAGCGCCCCGACGAGCCCGGTCTTCAGATAGCTCACCGTGCTGTGTACATGCGCATGCTCCGCCCCCGAATGATGACTGTAGATGTGGTCGCCGTCGTGTTGAGCGCGCTCATGGTCGCTGTCCTCGCCGCGGCTAGCTTTGAGGACGGACCGAATACGGTCGAACGCCGGTCGGTGGAGGTGCGCGTGGGTGTGCCTCTCGCCGCCGTGGGCGTGCTCGTGGGTATGGACTAGCGATCGGAGGCCGCCGACCGTCATCGCGGCTCCGAGCGCTCCGAGCAGGAGCCCCACGCCGATCGTGCCGACAGTGTCGTAGATCGGTGCGAACGAGGTCCGACCCAGAAGCAAGTAGCCGACCACGAGCCACGCGACCACTAGCACGACGTGTCCCAGACTGAAACAAGCGCCGGCGAGCGCCGAGAGCCGTGTGTCGGCCTCGCGGCTCGTCAAGGAGGCGATGCCCGCTACGTGGTCGGGTTCGATCGCGTGTGTCACACCAAGTGCCCCCGCGGTGGCCGAAACACCCAACAGTGCTCCATTCATCGACGACTCCGTGTTCGATACCGACAAATCGACTCGATGTGTGACACCAGCTCTCGATGCTGCAACCCAAACATACTGCCCAGTTCACCGACTTGCCTGAAGCACCTTCTTTATTGGGCAATCTTTGGTATATCTCGCTGCACTTATGCCGGTCCAATTGATACACCGAATTGTAATGGACAAAACGAGCCAGTATAAGATATTCGCTGGACATTCGTACACCAAACAGGAGGTGGCGGGATGACCGAGGGGATAGTGCCGGGCGAGGTGCGGCCGGGTGACGGCGACCTAACCCTCAACGAGGGCCGGGAGACCACGACGCTCGATGTCGCCAACACCGGTGACCGCCCGGTACAGGTCGGTTCACACGTCCACTTCTTCGAGGCGAACCGTGCGCTGGCGTTCGACCGCAAGGCGGCCTTCGGCAAGCGACTGAACGTTCCTGCCGGAACCGCAGTCCGGTTCGAACCGGGCGACGAGACCGATGTCGAACTGGTCACACTCGGCGGTGAGGAGCGGGCCTACGGACTGAACGGGCTGACCGACGGTGACGCCCTCGATACAGCGCTCGAACGGATACGTGCGGCCGGGTTCGTCGATGAGGACGACGAAGAGAGTGAAAGACCGTGACTCGAGACCTCTCGCGGGAGGCGTATACTGACCTCTACGGACCGACGACAGGCGGACAGATTCGCCTAGGCGACACTGAACTGTTCGCCGAAATCGAGACGGACCTACGCACCCACGGCGACGAGGCGGTCTTCGGCGGTGGCAAGACACTGCGCGACGGGTTGGGAATGACACCACACGTCACGCAGGCCGACGGCGCGCTTGATTGGGTGCTCACGAACGCGACCATCCTTGATCCCGTAATAGGGATCCTCGCCGCCGACATTGGCGTCCGGAACGGCGAAGTCGCAAGGATCGGGTCGGCGGGCAATCCCGACACGATGGACGGCGTGAACATGGTCGTGGGTCCCAGTACGGATGTCTACCCCGCCGAGGGAAAGATCGTCACACCAGGGGCACTCGACATCCACGTCCACTTCAACTCGGGCCAGTTGGTCGAGCACGCGATCGCATCGGGGGTCACCACGATGCTCGGCGGCGGCTATGGTGGTGGCGCGACGACCTGTACTCCAGGACCGCGGAACATCGAGTTGTTCCTGCGCGCTGCCGAGGAGTGGCCGGTCAACGTCGGGTTCTACGGCAAGGGTAACGCCTCCTCGCCTGACGCACTCAAAGAGCAGATCGAAGCGGGTGCGTGTGGACTGAAACTCCACGAGGACTGGGGGGCGACTCCCGAGACCATCGATACGTGTCTCGACGTGGCCGATGCACACGATATCCAGGTCTGTCTGCATACGGACACGCTCAACGAAGCTGGCTTCGTGGAGAACACGGCCGCGGCGATCGGCGATCGAACGATCCACCTGTTTCACATCGAGGGGGCTGGTGGTGGCCACGCGCCCGACATCATGGCGATGGTCGGTGACGCGAACGTGCTCCCCTCCTCGACCAATCCTACGATGCCTTACACCGTCAACACCTTCGAGGAACACCTCGACATGACGATGGTGTGTCACCACCTCAACCCCGACGTGCCCGAAGACGTGGCCTTCGCGGAGTCGCGCATCCGTCCCGAGACGATTGCGGCCGAGGACGTGCTCCACGACATGGGTGCGATCTCGATGATGACCACTGACTCCCAGGCGATGGGTCGGATGGCCGAACTCGTCACCCGGACGTGGCAAACCGCGAGCAAGATGAAGGCACAGCGCGGGCCGCTGTCCGCCGATGGAGAGTCGGCAAACGCCGACCGTGACGCGGACAATCACCGGATCAAGCGCTATCTTGCCAAGTACACTATTAACCCCGCGATCACCGCTGGTATCGACGAGTACGTCGGGTCCCTCGAACCGGGCAAGATCGCCGACCTCGTCGTGTGGGAACCGGAGTTCTTCGGGATCAAACCTGACATGATCTTCAAGAGCGGGTTCCCGGTATCGTCGGCGATGGGCGAAGCCAACGGCTCGCTGATGACCTGCGAGCCGATCATCCAGCGCGAGCGCGCCGGCGCGATGGGCAGTGCGAAGCAGGAACTCTCGTTGACGTTCGTCAGCGAGGCCGCCTACGAGGGTGGCGTGAGCGAGGCCTACGACCTTGACAGCCACGTGGTGCCCGTCTCGGGCATCCACGATCTCGACAAGTCCGACATGCACTACAACAGCTACGCACCCGACGACATCGCCGTCGATTCCGAGACCTTCGAGGTTCGGATCGACGGCGTACCGGTGACCTGCGAACCGAGCGACGAACTTCCCCTCGCACAGCGATACATGCTATGAGTGATCCACGATGAACCTCGTTCCGAAAGAACAGGAGCGCCTTACGGTGTTCATGGCCGCGGAACTAGCGCGACGCCGGAAGAATCGCGGCGTCGCGCTGAACTATCCCGAGGTCGTGGCGTACGTCTCGGACTGGGTGTTCGAGCGCGCACGCGACGGCTGGAGCGTCGCGGAGATCCGAACTGAAGCCACCCAATTGCTCTCGACCGAGGACGTGATGCAGGGTGTGCCCGAGATGGTCGACACGATCCAGGTCGAGCCAGTCTTTCCCGATGGCACGAAACTTGTCACGGTTCACGATCCGATCCGAACCGGGGAAGCACGCGACGGGGAGAACGACGGGGAAGCCGTTGAGGAGAAACATCGAGCGAGATCCGCGGGGGCGGACTCGTGAGCCTGACCCACCGCGACGTGGCAACGGTTGGGATCGGCGGTCCCGTGGGGTCGGGCAAAACCGCACTCGTCTCCGAACTCGTTCCACAGCTCACCGAGCGCGACCTCGACGTGGGCGTGATCGCCAACGACATCCTGACCCAGGAGGACGCCGACACGCTCCGCGAGCGCTTTACGGGGCTGATCCCGCCGGATTTGGTCGCAGGTGTCGAGACCGGCGCGTGTCCCCATACCGGCATCCGTGAGGACCCCTCGATGAACTTAGCGCAGATAGATTCTTTCCTCGCCGATCATCCCGACCTCGACCTCGTCCTCGTTGAGAGTGGCGGCGACAACCTCGCGGCAACATTCAACCCCGAACTCGCCGACTACTCCCTCTACGTGATCTCGGTGGCCGAGGGCGAGGACATCCCGCGAAAGCGCGGACCGGGGGTCGTGGAGTGCGATCTACTCGTCATCAACAAGACCGACCTCGCGCTCCACGTTGGCGCGGACCTCGATACGATGGAGCGAGACGCGGCCGAGGTTCGGGAGGGTCCCGTTGGGCTCACTAACTGTCGGGAAGGAGAGGGGATCGAGAGGATCCTCGATCACCTCATCGAGGGGGTGTTGTTCGCATAGATGGCTGCCGATGCTCCACATCCGGCCTTCGAGGGGTACGCCACGGAGACAGTCCCTCAGGCATCCGTCGGTGCACCGGGCAAGGATGGGCGGCTCGAACTCACCTTCGCCGCGGACGAGGCAGGCCGAACGCAGTTGGTTCGGGATTTCGCACAGGCCCCATTCCACGTCGGTCGCGCGCTCGATCACGACCTTCATCCCGACGTCGCCACGGTCTACATCCAGTCATCCACTGGCGGCGTCGCACAGGGCGATCGCCATTCGGTCGAGATCTCGGCCAGTGAAGGTGCGATTGCGCACGTCTCGACCGCGAGCCGAACCAGAGTGCTCTCGATGGAACACAACTACGCGGCCGCTTCGGTGTCGCTCGACATCGATAGGGGAAGCTATCTCGAGTACTTGCCGGAGCCAACCGTCTTCAACACCGACGCGCGCTACCATCAGGACGTGACGCTCCGCGTCGCGCCGGGCAGCTGTGCAGTCTTCGGCGATGTCGTCGTTCCGGGACGATTGGCCTGCGACGAGCACTTCGAGTTCGAGCGCTACGTCTCGCAACTGCGGGTCCAGGACGGAGCTGGGTTGCTGTTCGCCGATACGACCGACCTTCACCCGGCCCAGGACGATCCGACCGCTCCCGGTGTTCTCGACGAGTTCGCCGTCTACGGTAGCCTGTACGTCGTCGTGCCAGCAGCGAGTTCCTCGGATGAATCCTCCGTCACCGACGAGCGCCCAAAACCGGCGTCCCTGAGTGATGCGCTCCACAAGCGCGTCGCCGACTGCGAGGCGCGCGCTGGCGCGACGGCCCTCCCGAATGACGCGGGCGTCCTCGTTCGTGCGCTCGGTCACAGCGCCGATTCAGTTACCGACGCGCTCGACAATGCCTGGAATCGTGCTCGAACCGATCTTCTCGGGGTTTCAGCCCCCGATCCGAGGAAGTACTGATGCTGGTCGCCGACACCTATCTCGGATCGATCGAGGAGTCAGCGCTCGCCGAGCGTCTCGAATTGGAGGAATACTCGACAGTCACACTCGACGATACCGAGCGTCGACGCTCGCGCGTCCGAACTACCACTGACGACGGGACCGACATCGGGATCGTCGTCGGCCGAGAACTCCGGGATGGCGACGCGCTCGACGCTAATGGCTCGCTGGTACTCGTCGCACTCAATGCCGTGCCAGCGATGGTGCTCGACATCGGCGGTGTCGATGGCGACGCGGCCACCGTGACCGAAGCAGTGGCGCTGGGCCACACGGCCGGTAACCGCCATTGGTCGCTCGCTGTCAGCGGTACTGAAGTCTACCTCCCCATCGCCGATGACCGTGGCCGAATGGAGGAGAAGATTCGACCGCTGTTGCCCGACGGTGCAACGACCGAGTATCGGGCGGTCTCGCCAACGTTGTTCGACGAGGGGAGACGATCCAATCACGGACACGGTGGCGACGGTCATACACACGGTGGAGACCATCATGCACACGACAGCGACAACCACCACCACTCACGCGTCGTCGATGGGAACCACGATATCGAGGCTCCACGAGGAGGACGTGATGCCAAGGGGAGAGATAAACCCGACACCAGGAGGGAAGACGAGTGAGCGATGCGGCCGCGCTCGCGGAACTGCGGCTCGCTGACTCGTTTCTCCCGATCGGGACCGATAGCCTCTCGTACGGCGTCGAACAGTTCCTTGCCACGGACCGCGTGACCGATGCCGACGACCTCCGCGCGCTGTTGGAGAGTTATCTCCGAAATCAGTTTGGGCCGGGTGACCTCGTGGCGCTCCGTGCCGCACACGCCAGGGCGAGCGAGAACAATCTGGTGGCTGTGATGGAGACCGACTACCGACTCGCTGCCGTCACGCTCACCGCTGAGTTCCGCGAGAGCTCGACGCTAGCTGGCGAGCGGTTACTCGCGCTCCAGTCGGACCTCCGCGGGGATGGCCTGGTCGAGGAGTACGCCGAACTCGTGGACATCGGCGACGCTCCAGGCAACCACGCAGTCATTCTCGGGATCGTGACGGAACACGAAGGAATTTCGGCTCGTGATGCGTGTCTGCTCGCGTGTCACGGCTTCGTCACGGGGCTGCTCGGGGCGGCACAACGCTTGCTCCGGTTGGGGCACACGGACGTCCAAAGAGTACTCGACGATCTTCACCCAGCGATGATCGTAGCGGTTGAGGACAGTGCCGACCGCGCACCCGAGGAAATGACGCCGTTCGCCCCGCTCGTGGAAACGCTCTCGAGCGAGCACGAGCGCGCTGATCGACGGCTGTTCAGGAGTTGAAACGGTTCCGAACTGGAGAGCTGGGGTCGTCGAGCGACACGGATCGCAGTCCTTCGATCTTCTCGGCCATTGTCACCGAAGAGCCGACGGTCTCGTCGATCCGAATGGGAACATTGTCGAATGACGCTCACGCGTCATCCCCGCTACGCTTTCGTAGCAACAGCTCTATCCGACCAACAATCTGCTTCTGAAGATCAATCTCGAATTGTTCGGGTCGCCTATGGTAGAAAGATACGTGAGCCAAGAGAAATACTCGGGCTTGTCGGACTCACCAAGGATGTGACGAGAACAATAGTGGGAGTGCCTGCGAGAGTAGTCACGACTGGATACGAGGCCACCAGTTGAGCACAGCGGATTGGGGAAGAAGACAAACATTCAACTTCCGAGTGGAAACTACATAGTAACTCCGCCACCACCAGACGCTGATAACTTCTGGCCGTCCATACAAAAATATCCTAAATATCGACTAATACTGAAGGATAATGCATAACTCTATAGAGAACAATGGGAAAGACGATGGAACAAAGAGAGAATACCGGTAGAAATGGACGATATCAAAGTAACAGATACAACATAAAAAGATCTCCGTACCGCTCTACCCACCATGTCAACCACCACTGAATACGACGCAGGAACGGAGCACGCCCGCTCAGAGCGGGATCTCGAAATGATCGAGAAGGAGTGTACGTCGTTCATCCGGGAGATGGTCGGTCAGTCTGCTACGGAGGGGATCGTAGTCGCACTGTCTGGCGGCGTCGATTCGACGACAGCCGCGACGCTCGCTGTTCGTGCGCTCGGACCAGAGAACGTGTATGGACTGGTGATGCCAACCGATTCGACGTCAGATGGAGATACGACCGTGGCACAGAACGTCGCGTTCGATCTCCGCATCGCCTTTCGAACGATCGAGATCGAACCGCTGGTAGAACATTGCCTCGACGCTATGGCAGTAGTGGACGCCGACCAAACAGCACGGACTGATTCGTCAACTCGGATTTCCGACTTGTTGTCGACATCGATTACCGAACGGCCCGGCTACACAACGGCAGTCAGCAACGTTGGAGGCCGCCTCCGGATGCTGGCTACCTACTTCGAGGCGAACACGACAAACCGGCTTGTGCTCGGAACGACCAACCGAACCGAACACTGTCTAGGCCATTTCACCAAGTACGATGACGGCGGGATCGATCTGCTGCCACTCGGGGAGCTGTACAAAACGGACGTGTATCGGCTCGCGCAGTATCTAGATCTTCCAGATCATATCATTCAGAAACCGCCAACAGCAGGACTGTGGGCCGACCGGACCGATGAAGACGAATTTGCTGTGACGCACGAAACGATCGATGCCATCCTCCAGAAGGTGATCGATGAGGGCTGCAGCATCGAAGAAACAGCGACGGCGCTATCGGTCGAGCAGGATCTCGTTGCGAAATTCGCCCGGATGCACGACGAAACGGCACACAAACGCTCGCTCCCACCAACACCAGCGACACACCGACAGGAGGAACACTGAAATGGCGACCTCAGACACCAGTACCACCGAGTCAGAGTCAACGGCATCGTATGACACCGACGCAACCCCTGCCCAGCACCGGGAGCAGGGTGTTGCACTCATTCAGGAGATGGTAGAGACGGCAGATGCGTGTGGTGTGGTTGTGAACCTGAGCGGCGGTATCGACTCTTCAACGACTGCTGCACTCGCTGTTGAGGCAGTCGGTGCTGACAACGTGTATGGATTATGTCTGCCCACGCTTGCGAGCACCGACGCGAACATGCGTGACGCCCACACGGTTGCAACCGAGCTAGAGATTGCCCACGACACGGTCGAACTCCAGCCCGTGCTCGATCTGTTTGAAGACAAATTCGCCCCTGAACTATCGACGAACGGCGATCGCCACGCAATCGGCAACGTCGCAGCTCGGCTGCGGATGGCGTGTGCGTACTACGTGGCCAACACCACAAATAGCCTCGTCGTGGGAACCGGAAATCGAACCGAACAGCTGCTCGGCTACTTCACCAAACACGGCGACAGCGGCGTAGATCTCCACCCGCTCGGAGACTGCTATAAAACCGATGTTCGTCGACTCGCTCGGACTCTGGGGATACCCGCAGAAATCATCGAAAAACCACCAACAGCCGGGTTGTGGGCCGGCCAGACCGACGAAACCGAGCTGGGAGCATCGTACCAGGTGCTCGATCCCGTCTGCCACCAGCTGATCGACACCCGTCACAGCGTCACAGAGGTCGCGGAGCTGCTGCATCTCGATCCGTCCACGGTTCGCCAGTACGCAGATCGCAACGACCGAACGACCCACAAACGAACGCTTCCCACTGTCACCAGCCGACGGCTGATTGAAGACATCACTACCACGACCCCTAACACCAACCCGACAACAGCGTTCGTGGCGGGACGAGAGATGCTCTTACAGCTCCACGATGCGCTGACAGCCATCATCGAGACGGAGGTCACTGAGGCAGGTGCTGCGGGAGTCGTCGTCAACATGAGTGGCGGCGTAGATTCGAGCGTCGCAGCTGCACTTGCAGTCGCAGCCCTAGGAGCCGACCACGTCCACGGACTGGTACTGCCCTGTGGAAAAGCCACGGAGGCAGCAACGTTCGATGCGGTGGAACTCGCTGAATCGCTCGGCATCGAATACACGATGATGAACCTCCATCCGCTGGTCACACGCATCGAAGACGTATTGCCAGATGCACTCACCACGTCGGCGACCGTCCGCAGCCACGGGAACCTGGTGGCCCGAATCCGGATGCTCTGTGCCTACTACATGGCCAACACGACTGACCGGCTCGTGCTCGGCACGACCACCCGCAGCGAGTGGCTCACGGGCTATTTCACCAAATACGGCGACGGTGGCGTGGATCTCCAGCCACTGATCGGGCTATACAAGACGGAACTCCGAGCGCTCGCCAGAACGATGGAGATCCCACCAACGATCATTGAGAAACCGCCGACAGCCGGGTTTCATGTCAATCAGACTGATGAAAGCGAGCTAGGCATGGCGTACGACATGCTCGATGAACTACTTTGGTATCTCGTTGACACCGACGCAGGGATCGATCACACAGCCAAAACGTGTGGAGTTACATCCGAGGTGGTCGAACAGTACGCCCACAGACACCTCCAAACACGACACAAGCGTCGTCTACCTCCAACGCCAGCCACCCGCGAAACGAAACCGGCTGCTACGTTCTTCCACGAACTGGAACTGCTGTTTGGAGAATGAATCCCAGCTGGTGCTAACTGATCACCGGTCTAATACGCAAACAAATTATTCGGTCTTCGCACAGGGTCTCACGATGTTTCCACACATATTCTGGTGCTGTCGCGAGCGTCGTCGGGGGTTCGGCACCGTGGGTGGGATCGTCTACCCGCTCGTGTACTCGCACCGTTCCTCCCAAACTTACATCTGGGATACTCCGTCGTCGCCGTCTCAATGCTCCTGATCATGGGACGGGCTGCGTGGGTATCCCAGCCATCAGTTGCGCACGTCGCTATCGAAGCCAGTTTCGGCGGGGCTACACACAGACGGAGCCACTAAGCGGAGATGACTGACCGACACTCCATCAGTTCCATCCGTACCCTGCATGACGATCGATTCGTCGGAGATCATTGTCATGGCCCAAGAACAACCGATATTGCGAACACGAATCAAGAGGATGACGTGACCGATGTGGGGTTCATCGCTCACAGGTGTAAGGGGGAGTCGGAAACACTACTGAGCGGACAGACCACAGTGTCTTCGTCGGCCAGTAAACGGCATGAAATGTGTCGTGGAAAAACAGACCATCACAGTGTGAGCAGCTATTTATTCCCCTTCAGCCTTTTGCCATGAGTGCCACAGATGAGTCTGAACGGGTGCTTGACGATGGACTCACACGGCTCGAAACGGCGCCAACGCTCGTTGACTTCGTTCGGGAGCTGAACGTACATCTGTTCTTTCAGGACGAAGACGACAAGCGCTTCGAAATACTTGCGTACGATGCTGTCCCTACCGTTCGTGCGCTGTTCTGCCGCGAACTCGCTGGCCTCTCGTGGAACGGCCTCTACGAGTGGCTCTCCACAGAGGACCGAGCCGTTCGGCTTGGCTTCGATCCGTCGAAGTTCGGCCCCTACAATACGGCTCCAACCCGTCAAACGCTCACGACCGCGTGGGATATCCACCTCTCAGATGAGACGAAGCGTGCGATTCTCTCAGTGAGTGAGCGCCTCGTCGCTGCTGCGTACGAGAACGAGACCACCCTTGATCTCCGGCCCCCACGGCACGTCGACGAGACCGAGTCAGATCTCCGTGAACGACATGTCGGTGAGTTCACCACCGAGCAGATTCACAAACACGTCCGGCATGCTCGCGAGACTGTCTTCGGTGCGTTCGACTCCGGCCGCGCCGCGAATGCGACGTATCCCGACAGCCGGTTCGACGAACTGCAGGCACTGATGGCGCTGGGTGGCTGTGGCACGCCCCAAGGACAATCGCGTATGGAGACGTTTTTCGGCGAGGACTACACACCACACGGCGATACCCACCTCCGAACGGTCAAACAGTACTCCCAAGAGACGCTTCAGGCGGGGTTCGAGCGATCGATCAGGAATCTGCTCGACGCCGTGAATCATCTCCAGATTCTCCAACCACCCGTCACTGTGGCGATCGACATCACGACGTGGCCCTACCACGCCGAGGATGACCTCCCCAGTGAGGTTAGCGGCATCGATGCCTCAGGAAAGCACGCCTACAAGTTCGCGACGCTGTCATTGGTCGGCAAGAGCATGCCAATCGTCCTGGCCGTCGAACCGGTCATCGAGAGCTCCGAATGGGACGACAACGTCCCCCATCAGTATCATCGCACGGTCAGACGGCTCGTGCACCGTGCCAAACAGTTCGTGTCGATCGATCTGGTGCTTGCCGACCGTGGCTTTGAATCCGTAGAGGTCTATCAAATCCTGGACAACCTCGGTGTCACCTATCTCTTCCCCAAAGTCGAGACCGCTCCTGTCCAACGATGCCTCGAACAGATGGAGCAGGAGGGAGAAGACATCTGTGTTGAGTCAGTGACAGTCAGAGCCAGAGGTGGTCACCACGAGTGTCGAGTGCTGTTCGTCTCAGGGCGTAACGGTGACATACAGCCGTTCATTACGAACGAACGGATCACGTCCGAGAACGCAGAGACGTGGGTCAACCGCTATGCCTCTCGCTGGTGGATCGAAGCCGAATACCGCTCGATCAAACAGCAGTTTCTCGCGAGAACCTCCTCGACGGATCATACGCTCAGATTCTACTACTTCGTGTTCGGTATCTTGATGTATAACGTCTGGCGGCTCACAGATATACTCCTGAAAGCGACCGTCTCACGGGAACTGACGACCGCTCCGCCTGTGCTCACTGCTGGTGAACTTGCTGATTGGATTGCGATTCATCTCCAACTCGGGCCTGGCTGAACAGGCTGGCTTCACTCGGTTGAAGCATTGCATGGAGCAACAGCTCTCTGCAAACACATCCCAGATTGACCATCACCATAGCGTACGACTTGTATACCAGCTCTAATCTTGAAGCGTACAGCTGGGAGCGATGATTTCGAAAGGGTACAATAGAATCAAAGTCGCAGGCGAGCTATGCGCGTTTACACTCCGAAGTTAGGGATCCCCTACTTCGGAGGATGGATTTCTGTAAACGGCTTTGTCTCACAGTGATTGGCACAGAATTTGTAGTAGTGTACCATAAGAGGGCCTCTATCGGTATGGTACTGGATCCACGAAATTGAGACAAGATGGCCTGAGAGTGGCCGAGGTGCATGCAATCGACACGATCCTCCGAGGAAGAAGCGACGCAAGCATCTTCATTTGTGGTAGTGAGTATCTCCCACTCGGTGTGAAAAACACCTCTTTTCCATACGATACGAAAATCCCTATTCTTTATATATTATATCTAGGTGCGAATAGGGTATCCGAGCACACTATGCAGATTGCCGCCTACGTCCGCGTTTCGACCGACGACCAGAACGAACATCGCCAGATGTGTACGATTCGTAAGAAGTACGACGAGCAGGACAACCAGATCAACTGGTACTGTGACCTCGGTGAGAGCGGAGCATCATCCTCGCGGCGGGAGTACCAACATCTCCGAGAACATGTCGACGAGTACGACGTGGTGGTCGCACATGAACCCGACCGGCTTGGCCGGTCGTTCGCTGATCTCGCCGGATTCGTCGAAGACCTCCGCGAGAAGGGTGTCGACATCGATCTCGTGAACCAGCCAATCGGCACGGTCGGGGAGAACGACTGGATGGCCGAGATGATGCTCAATATGATTATGGTGTTCGCCGACGCCGAGCGCAAGATGATCCGCTCACGGGTGCAGGAGGGCATCGATGCCACCATCGCCGACGGCAAGCGTGTCGGTCGGCCGCCGTTCAGTTATACGATCGAAGACAGCTTCCTCCAGCAGATTCCCTCCGAGTACGTTCGTGCCCAGACGTTCATCCGCGAGGTGCGGAAAGGCCGCGAGAAGCACGCCACTACCGTGTTCTTCGAAATTCCCGATTCAGCGATCCAGAGCTGAAGTCAGGCAGGTAGATTGCTCATGCACGACTGGGCTCGAAATCTATATCGGTAGCCTAAATTTCGCAGGTAGCTATGCATGACAAATCCACCTAGCCGACCTCTGGTGTGAGGAACAACGAAGGTACGGAAGGAGTCTTCGTACAAGAGAGTAATGAGGCGATAGTCGGCCCACACTTCGAGGTACTTAATGAACGGGATGATGCGGGGTGCCGATCACTTCGGGCAAATCCGGCCCGGATGATGACCCTCTCATAGGGATCGTAGGGAAGATATCCTACCCGAGGCACTCACGGATGAGGAAGTGCTCGTTACGAGTCGGTTTTCTGTTCGCGCGCATCAACAAGTGTTCCGTTACAGACGTACTGGTGTAATATGCGCAAGGTCGCTGTCACAGACCGACAAGGTGGTGACAGTCGTTACAACTGTGCTGATGTAACCACTCGATAAAACTATTGTAACAACCCCGGATTCGCATTCGTCCGACATCACCGAATGACCTGGCGCAGTTATCGAACAGACGGTGATCTCCCAGCCGATGTTGCTTGCTGAGTTCACCGATAGAAGCGATTCGTACCGATGGCCGCAAGGTGGTTTCATATAATACTCAAGTTTATGGCCGTCATATGTACGATGATCCATCGGTAGTAAAATATATCATGGATAATATTTTGAAGACGGTTCTGCAGTCTTGACACAGGGTGGGTAAACGAAGATACCCTGTTCGGTGATATCGGACGATTATGAGTACATCATGTTGATTTTGATCACACTTGCGGTACTCCGAACCCACCGCGGGATCTCGTTCTCGAGGCGGTCATCGTACATTCGACTCGTTGGCACGGAGACACTTACGGCGCCGAGTACCTCGTCGTTCCGCTCCGAGATGGGCGCGCCCATACAGCGCATGCCGTCACCCCGCTCCGCATCGTTCATGGCGTATCCGCGCTGGCAGATCACTGCCAGTTCTGTGAACAGGGTCTCGCGGTCGGTCATCGTGTTGTCGATTACCTTCGATAGCTCCTCGTGAACAATGCACGTGGATTGCTCGGATGGCGTGTACGCAAGAACGGTCTTGCCGATCGCCGTCGTCTGCAACGGGACGCACCGGGTGCGTATCGAGAGAAACAGCGTTGTCACCCGTGGCTGTATACAGGATGATCTCGTGTCCGTGCTCTTCGATCGTGACGTTCGCGTGCTCGCCGGTCTCCGTGGCGAGTTGCTCGCTGACAGGTCGTGTCACGCAGTACACCTTCATGTTCTCCCGTGCATGGCTATCGTACCCAAAAACCGAACGCCGAGCCGGTATCTGTCTGATTCTTTTACAACAAACACGAGCGTAACGAGCGTCCCGGGGAGTCGTAGGCCGTACTTTTTGGATCCGACGTGGTCAGCAATCCCGGCGACGCTCGGTCTGTCGAGCGTCTTGAGCGTATCGACGATCTCGAACGTCGTTGCAGCCGATTTCACATGGGATCAATCTGTCACAACTATATGTTCTCTATTTCCGAAGAGAACGTATGAATGTTGGGTATTGTCGGAGGTAGGAAGATATTGTGGTTCATGGTATAGTACTACATAGCAGCCACAGCGTGGTCATCTACCAGTCCAGCGGATATCTGGTGATACCGGATACAGTCGACTGTGCGATGTTCGGTCGCAGTAAACAACGGGTAGCTCGGTCGCCACATCAGTCGAGTACACCGCGTGATCGAGCGGTAGCCAGCGTCCTCGCGCGCAACGAAATCTTTCTTGATCCTGTCCCTTCCCAAAGAGAACTATACTCAGAACCTCACAAAACTGCTCTATTGAAAATGGGTGACGGCGTCGAGGTCTATCGGTGAGACTTTGAGAAGGTGCAGCCGAGGAGACGGATATGGCTATCAACCTCCTCAACTACGTTCAGAACGCACTCCTCGTAGCTAAACAAGCTGAAGTCAGGCAGATAGCTCTGCAATGCACAATCCAGACGTTCTTTCCACCCCTATTTTTAACGATGAACATTGACGCTGGCCCAAATCAGCTCGTCATTTCGGAATTGATCGGTTCTGGTGTGAAACAAAATGGTCCACCATAGGGCCGCCGCTCACAAGTTGGACGAACACAGGAGGTTTGGGCGTTAGTCAGACAGATCGAGCCTGTAGAATTGCTTCGCCACGGTCAGAATACCCGTGCTATCGACCAGAAATTCCGTCTCGGAAAGGTTGTGGCGCACTTTTAGTATCCGGCAAGAACGCGCTGGCGGGCCACATGCCCCGCCAGCGCGAGACCCGCACACCGAGCAGGAGCTTCGAATCCACATTAATCGCGGCGTATAGCCAGTACTGTGACAGAAAAGTTTATATATCCATCGAAATAGGACGAGTGTGTAGATAATGTCAAACGATAATATACGCGACCACGAACAGATCTATAACATTGATCGACGGCGATTCATGCAGGCCACTGGTATTGGTATCGCTGGGCTTGCTGGATTCAGCGGTCGTCTTAGCGCCCAGGACGGACCGGATTTCGAACTCGAAGCGGTTGCACGCGAGGACGACCCCAGTAGTGCCGGCGGACCGCCGGACCACGCCGGTCCGCCGGATCACGCGGGCAGATCTGGCGGTGGTCCGCCGGACCACGCTGGCCCACCGGTCCATGCTGGCCCGCCAGCAGACGACACAGAGTACGAATTCGTGTGGCTCGGTGTCACCCCTGATGAGATCGACGGCGAAGAGAACCCGACTCTCGAGCTGGCTGCCGGTCGGGAGTACACCATCGCGTGGACGAACACCGACGGGCAAGAACACAACTTCGCAATTGAAAACGCCGACGGCGAACTCGTCTTCGAGTCCGACATCGTGGATGAAGAAGGCGAAACCCAGACCGTCGAGTTCACCGCCACTGAGGAAATGGCCGAGTACTACTGTGGTACACACTCGGACACTCAACGCGGAATCATCGATGTCGTCGATGACGAACCAGTCCCGGACGAGGTTAACATTCTTATATTTTCGGTGACGGGAGTGGACGGCTTCCGTCACGACAACATCGAATACGCGAACCAGCAACTCCAGGCACTTGACGATCGCATTGCCGACGAAACCGGGGCTGAGGACGTCACAATTGACGTAATCGACGCCGAAGAACAGACCGACGAGTTCCCCAACGAGGCGAGTGGACTCAAGCAGTACGACGTCGTTGTCTGGAATAACACCAACGGCGACGTTCTCAACGACGAGCAGCAGACCGCGTTCGAACAGTATGTCCAGAGCGGTGGCGGGTACGTCGGTATTCACTCAGCGACGGCCACCGAGTATGACTGGGAGTTCTATGGAGATCTGGTCGGCGCCTACTTCGATAATCATCCGGTGCCGACGGATGCCGAGATTCACGTCACCGATCGCGTCCACCCGTCGACCGAGCACCTTCCGGCCAGCTGGGAGGCGTTTGACGAATGGTACGGTTACCAGAGCAATCCTCGCGGCGACGTCCACGTCCTCGCGACGCTCGACGAATCCACCTACGTCACGGAGAACACGGAAAGTTACATGAACTACGAGGGCCACAAAAGTGACCATCCGATCGCGTGGTGCCACGAGTTCCAGGGCGGACGTGCCTGGTACACCGGCCGCGGCCATACCGAGGGCGCGTTCGACGAGGAGGACTTCATCGAACACGTTCTCGGTGGCATCCTCTGGGCCGGCGGGTTTGTCGAGGGCGACGCCACCGGTACTGTCTGGGACGCCTACGAGAAAGAAGACGTGGTGACGGGACTCACCGATCCGACAACGATGGCCGTCGCCGACGACGGTCGGCTCTTCTTCACACACGGTCACACGAATCGCGAGTCCCCCTCGGGGGACGCTAAGATCAGCGTGTATGATCCTGACACCGGTTCCGTGACGGAGGTGATGAGCTTCGAGATCTACACTGGCGGGAACACGGGTCTGTTCGGTCTCGAACTCGACCCGGACTTCGAGGACAACGGCTGGGTCTACCTCCAGTACGCGCCAGTCGATGACGAGGTCAACCGCGTATCGCGATTCATCTACGAGGACAGTAGTATTGACGTGGATTCCGAGGAGCAACTGCTCGACGTCGACGTCCAGCGCGTGGAGTCCCATCACGCCGGCGGGGTCCTCCAGTTCGGCCCGGGGGGCGACCTGTATATCGCGACTGGCGACGACACGGAGTTCAACGCGTCCGACGGGTACACGCCGATCGACGAACGCGACGGCCGCCAGTACTACGACGCCCAGCGGTCGTCCGCCGACACGAACGACTTGCGGGGAAGTATCCTGCGAATAACGCCGACGGATAACGGAGACTACGAGATACCCGACGATAACCTCTTCACCGGACCCGAGTATGCCAACGCACGCGAAGACGACCTCGTGCGCGAAGAAATCTACGTTATGGGTCTGCGTAATCCGTTCAAGATGGACGTCGACGAGGAGACAGGCGCGCTGTGGTACTCCGACTACGGCCCCGACGCCAGAAGCTGGGATTCCGAGCGTGGTCCGCCCGGAATCGTCGAATTCACGAGAACTACCAAACCCCACTTCGCAGGATGGCCGTACTTCTCTGGACCCAACGTCCCATACGTCAATTACGACTTCGAGACCGAAGAGTCCGGTGGGCCGTTCGATCCGGAGAACCCGATCAACGACTCGCCGAACAACACGGGGCTCACCGAGTTGCCACCGGCCACCGAGCCGACGATCTACTACTCGTACGATTGGGACACCCTGCTCAAGGATCCGCCCGACTACGCTCAGGAGTACCTCCCGGATGAGGCTCCGTTCCCGGAGATCGCCGGTGGTGGCGCCCCACACGCTGGCCCTGTCTACCGGACCGATGACGACCACGGTCCGGCTGCCCTCCCGGAGTACTACGACGGCAAATACTTCATGCTGGAGTACGGCCAGTACTGGATCAAGTACGCGACCTTTGACGAGGACGGCGAACTCCTTGAGATAGAGCCATTCATGCCGAGCGAGGACTTCAGCGACAACTTCGAGATCGAGATCGCAGCTGACGGCAGCCTCTATCATCTCGATTGGAGCGGCGGCACGATCAGCCAGATCTGACGCTTCCGTCGCCTGCTGAGTTCAACGAAGATAACGTCAGTACCACCCGTGAGATGGTGTTTGAGAACTCTACAGAAGGCGATCTCCCGATCACATGGTTGTTGAACGGCTATGGATTTGGCGATGAGAATGATATTGTGTAACCTGAACTCGGATCGGCTGAAATATAGGAGCTGAGAAATCCTACATTC
The DNA here is from genome assembly GCA_025041175.1 of Halobacteriales archaeon YIM A00010. Classification (GTDB taxonomy): domain Archaea; phylum Halobacteriota; class Halobacteria; order Halobacteriales; family Haloarculaceae; genus Halocatena. Next base: position 40,834 of record JAKCFJ010000004.1, on the reverse strand, counting down.
AATCCCCAGCCAGTCCATCTTCACTTAGTCACGTTTAGAGTGCTCGGACGTGGGCCTGATGGAACTGAATTCCCGGCTCCGAATGAGCAAAGACATAAGGACACTGTTCGAGTCGAACCGAATGAAACAGTACGGATCATTACCCGCTTCGATGGCTATACGGGACAGTTCCCGTAACATTGCCATATGCTTGAACATGGAGACAACGCCATGATGGTACGCTTCGAAGTTGTACCCGGAGAAGACGACGGTGAGGACGGTTGTCGGAACGGGCCGCCGGACCACGCCGGTGAACGAGGCGTAGAACGTACCGATGCGGCGTTTGAGTTCTTATATCTAACACTTGATATGTTTCTAACATCGAGATCACGAACGACATGGCGGATACGGAGTCGGCCGAAGGCCACTCCGTATCCCATCGTTCCATCAGTAATCACCACCTCCGGCAGCTCGCCGTAGAGGTCCTCGATCTCTTCGAAAAACTGCCGCGATGTCAGGTGGTTTCTCAATGAAGCGATGCCAAGGTGGTTCACCTCACGCGTCGCTTCGTCAACTGCGGCGAACAGCACGAACTGCTCGCCATGCTGGACTACGGCAGTCTCGTCGAGTAGAATCGTGGAGGGAAGCTCAACGACGGATGGCGGCCTGTCACCGAGAGTCGCTTGCTGAACTTTTGAATCCAGTTCCAGACCGCGACATGAGAACATTCGACGCCGATCCAGCTGAGAACGCGCTTGGTCTTGTAGGGGCTCACACCACTGTTGTAGAGGACGATGGCAAGCTCAACGACGAACGCATCGGTGCGGTCGCGCTCGAAGACGTTGAGTTCTTCGAGCGCGTTCTCCAGTTCGGGAAGGTTTAGTGATTTTATCTTAATCTATATCTCTCTGTTATTTCCCTAAGTTAATACCTCCAACTGGATAATAGAAATACTTAAGAGGATATGGGTGTCACACTCTCGCAGTGTGAACACAATGAAACGACGAAATTTCTTGATCGGTATTGGTGGTACTGCTATCGGTAGCAGTGGCCTTTCCGAGGCCCTCAATCGTTCAGACCGTCGCCAAGAATCTGATCAAAACCGTGTCAATACAGACTGCCCACCTCCTTGGAAAAAGAATGGTCGGATTCTATTCACTGAATCCGAACCGGAGGTTCCTAACGGGGCGTGGACTTGGTTTACCGACGAACGAGCAATCATCGATTCAGATGTTTGGCCGGAGGGACCACGAATCATTGTCGGGTCTGTGTCCGCTGGGGGATCTGAACGTGGTGATATCGTTGTAATGTGGTACGATGTCGGCACCGACGAGACCAGCCATTTCGTACTCCACGAGTCACTTGAGCAAGACGATCATAATGTTCCGGCTCTCTTTTTGAGACCTGATGGTCGCTATCTCGCAATGTACGCACGGCATAACAGCGATCAATTCAACCGCTGGCGAGTCTCGTCCGAACCACACGATCCAACGAGCTGGGAACCCGAACAAGTCTTTGACAACAGTGCCGATACGACGTACTCTAACATTTATCGATTAACTGATGATGATGGCGGTAATGGTCGTACTTACTCGTTTACCAGAACGAAGAATTTCGATCCAAACGTGCTGGTATCGTCGGATCAGGGGACGACCTGGTCGTATGGGGGCCGGCTGTTGCAGCGCAGTGGAGGCTCAAGCCGTCCTTATGTGAAGTACTACGGGGACAACACAGCGATTCATCTTACCACCACCGAAGAACACCCCCGCGTTTACAACAACAGTGTCTACCATGGGTACGTCCAAGACGGCACACTATACGACTCGGCGGGAGAGGTACTCAAAGACGATCTGTTAGATGGTGACGCGGATGCCCCAGATCCGAGCGAGCTGACGACTGTCTTCCAAGCTGGAACGAAGTTCGATAGCATCGAAATGACCCGGGCTTGGACGATCGATACCGCCATCAATGCGGAGGGGTGGCCGGTGGCAGTGTTTCAAGCCCGGGCTAATGATGACTGGCACGATCATCGGTTCTTCTACGCTCAATACGACGGTAACGAGTGGCACGTCCACCAAGTTGCCAAAGCTGGCCCAGGTCTCTACGACGCGGAGCGTGATTATACCGGCCTAGCAGCCATCAATCTGGACGACACAACGCGACTGTTTATTTCGACGCCAGTCGACCCCCGTGACGACACCTTGCTCGATCATCATGAACTGTTCGCTGGCATGACAAACAACGGGGGTGAGATATGGGAGTGGGAGCCCATCACCCCGAACACGACAGAAGACAATCTTCGGCCGCTGGTGCCGGCGTGGAACGGGCGTAGGCGTGGTCGTAACAAACGCACGGCCCTCGTCTGGATGCAGGGAGACTACTCCACATACCGGAGTTGGCAGACCCAGGGGGTCGGATCTCTTGACCCAAGCCAGTCCGATCTCACGCTTTCGGTGCCTGAAGAAGTGACGCTTGAAGAGAAAATATCAACTGATATTGAAGCTACGCTAACCAATAATGCTAAACGTATGATAACCCACATCGAATTCTCGCTGTCTACACTGAAGGACTGGAAGGTTGAATCGATATCTAACACTGAAGTTGGAAATCTCCATTCTAACGAATCGGTGACTGCCACTTGGTCAGTAACACCACCAGCTACCGGATCAGCAACACCGCCGGAAAGCTTGATTCCAGACATGTATGAAGGAACTGTCCAGGTAGAGTTCTCAGATACCGACGATTGCAGTATTGAAAAGACAATAGAATTTCAAATTTTAGATGGCGCCGTGTCGTTAGCGCTAGATTCGGGCGGACCGAACAGTCCAGTACTCGATACCTACGAGAGACTATCACCAGAAGACGCTTGGGATCCATCTCTAGGATACGGATGGGTCGGCGACCCGCCGGCTTTTCGTGACCGTAGCACTCTCGACGAACTGCGGCGGGACTTCACACTTGACCGTAACAGAGATCGTAACGAGCCCGCAACGCTCCGGTTGGCTGTCCCAGCTGGTAAGCATCAGGTATACATTCTGACCGGTGATCCATCATTTCCGATAGGCAACACGATTGTAAGCTCTGCCGGCGAAGTGTTGGGCCAGTCGGGCGACGACATCATCCCGGAAGGTAAGTTTAAGTGGTTCAGCTTCGAGATAGATGGTGGCAACACAGGCCGGACTGTGGATCTCCAAATCACTGGTGAACTGCGCAACGGCTACTGGATCATTAATGGTTTAGCGATGCTGTAGAATGCCACATTCCGAACTCTACAGAAGTGGAAATATATGGATTAGCTCGACTTGGCAAGATCGTTTGATTCAATTGTAGTGGGATAGCGTATCTGCTACTCACAGATAGAGATATCTCTTACCGTGGCTCAAGGCCTTGACCACCGAGTATTGGTTGTAATTGCTTAGATGGATCAAGGTCACGCTGCTTCCAGGATGAAGAACTGGTGTTTCACCCATACGATGCCGAGCAACTTCGGGAAATCCTCAAGAAGCGGCGTGACGCGTTCACGACCGGTGTTCTTGATGCAGGAGTCATCCCGAAAGTTGCAGCACTCGCCGCCCGGGAACACGGGGACGCTCGGAAGGCAATCGAGATTCTTTCGAGTGCAGGAAAACTTGCCGCCCGGAACAGTGATTCAAAGGTAACAGAGGATCACGTTGAAGCTGCACAAGACCACGCCGAGTTGTCTCGGTTCCAAGAACTCATCAGCGGATCGACACCACATAGCAAGTATGTGCTGTTTTCGCTCGCGTATTTACAGAAAACGAAGTTGAAAGACGCATTCAGTACGGGAGAGATCTATCGTCTGTACGAGGACGTGTGTCGTAGTCTGGGGACGAATCCGCTGAGTCATCAACGCGTGCTTGAGTTGTTGAAAGAATGGGCGTTCAGCGATGTGACGGAGAATCACTACACAGGTGGAGGGAAAAGCGAAGGGAGTTTTCGAGAACACTCGTTGTTGCGTGATCCCGATATGGTGATCGAAACGGTGCTCAACGAGCCAGATAGTCGCAAAATAGTGGACGACATCCAGAAGTAGGCTTCTTCTTCCGAATATGATGCCCCTTTCGACTATTCAGCCGGAGCTGAGACGAAGACGTTCGAGGTCCGATTTCATGGCGAATGTTCCACAGCGGGTGACTGGATCTAGCTCTGGACAACTGCGGAACAACCGTGAGAGGAATCCACTATAGTAGCCGTTAGAACTTTCCGCCCGAACAACGTTGGCTGGTCTAAGGAACCATCTTGACTAGATATCCGTCGAGGAACTCCAAGAGGCACTCGACAACGTGGAGGGAAACAAGCCGACACAACGGTTGTTAGCGGCGATCGCGTACAAACATGGTGTGACACAGACCGAACTCGCCGAGTGGCCGACACCGTCGAAGAACGATCTACAACTGGCAAGCGACTCGACACTGACAAGTCGCCTGAGCAGGCCATCACTGATGATCGTCGGTCCTACCGGCCAAAATAGCCCGAATCGATCTCCGTCTAGCGAAACTACAGAGCCCTCGATTTCGGACAGCGGCGTCTCAACTTCGGTCCAGTGACGAAGTGCAGGCCGTACACACCTTCTGGACTGTGTACACAGTGTACACTTTGTAAGCGGTTTAAAACTCGGTCACGACCTCGATACCACTCGTCTCGTAGCCGCTCATGGCCGCTAGCCGGTCAGAGACCTCCGTCAGCGAGACGCGGTTCGTAACCAGTGCACCGGGGTCGAGGCGATCCGCGGCCATCATCGTCAACAGTTCGTCGTAGCGCGAGGGCGGCATCCCGCGCGAGCCGAGGAAGTCGACGTCCCAGCGGGTCATCGCGTCGATGGGGAGCGACACCTCGCCCTTTTCGGCCTCCGTCGTCAGGCCGACTTGGACGTGGGTTCCCCGCGTTGTGAGGCACTCGACGCTGTTCCGGCAGGTCTCGGCTCGCCCGAGGGCATCGACCGACACGTCGGCTCCGCCGTCGGTCTGATCCTGGATGGTCCCCGGCACGTCGTCGGTCGCGCTCGCGTCGACGGTCACGTCTGCCCCCAGGTCACTGGCCATCGAGAGCGGTTCCTCGCGCACGTCGACGGCGACGACGCTGGCCCCGAATGCCCCAGCGATCTGCACGCCGGCGAGGCCGAGGCCGCCACAGCCATGGATGGCCACCCAGTCGCCGCCCCCGACCGTCGCTCGGTGCGCGAGTGCGTGGAAGGCGGTGGTGTAGCGACAGCCCAGCGCGGCCACGTCCTCGGCCGAGACGCTAGCAGGGAGTACGACGGCGTTGAAGTCGGCGTGGGGGACGTGGACCTGCTCGGCGAACGCCCCGGGAGCGTCGGCCTCGAAGCCGAGGGCATAGCCGTCGTCACAGACGTTCCCGTGCCCGTTGCGACATTGAGGGCAAGTCCCGTCGCCGAGGTTGAAGGGGACGGCGACCGCGTCGCCGACCGACACCTCGCTCACCTGCTCGCCCACGTCGACGACCCTGCCCGCGGGTTCGTGGCCGAGAATTTGGCCGGGTGGCACCTGGTCGTCGGCCCACTCGCCGTGGCCCTGCCAGGCGTGCCAGTCGCTCCGGCAGATGCCGCAGGCCTCGACTTCGATGACAGCCCCGTGGGCGGCAGGCTCCGGCGCGTCGACCGATTCGAGGACGAGTGATTTGCCGTATTCTTCGAGGACGAGCGCGTGCATATCAAGCTGAATTCACGCTGACGGCTTAACACTTAGGCTCCGTAATTTCGGTATACGGCGGTTGATTTTACAGATCCCTCACAATTCGGAAGAGGACACTGTCTAGTGTACCTCCGCTGGCGACAATCCGTTGAGTGACTGATGTGGTCGTTGTGTGTAGTAGTGTACGAACTGTTCAAGCCAGTCTCTGACATTCGTCCGACGGCCCACCCATGAACTGTGGAAACGTCAACACGCATCTCGAAGGTGTGAAACCACTTTTCGACCAGGTTTCGGTCAACGTAGTTGAGCTGACCGATCAATCCCAATCGAGAGAGGCAGTCAGATAGTAGCCATCGACAAGAAACACCGTCTCGGAGAGGTCGTGTTTCTCGGTCAATTGATGCAGGAACGCGGCGGCTTGATCACTCACCTCGGTCCGAGATCCAGTATTCTCATGATACCTCGGTCACGATAACAGGCTGTATGTCCGAACGGCCGAATTTGCTAGTCATACTGTGCGACCAGATGCGGCGACAAGCAATGAGCTGCGCCGGTGATCCGAACGTCTCGACGCCGAATCTCGACCGACTTGCAGAGGACGGTGTGAGATTTACGAACGCCAGTTCGACGACTCCCATCTGCGTTCCGGCGCGGTTCTCCCTGCTCACCGGTGAACACGCGCACTCGCGGAACGTGCATCATCACTGGCGGATGTCGCCGGTGGAGGAAACCTTCGCTCACAGATTTTCCGAGAACGGGTACCGAACGAGCTACGTGGGCAAGTGGCACCTCGCGGACGTGGGGCGATCCAGACCAGTCCCCGAACGCCTCCAAGGTGGATTCGACTACTGGCGCGGGTTCGAACTGAAGAACGATCCGTTCGACACAGCCTATTACGAGGACGGCGATCCAGAACCCCATCCTATCGATGGGTATCAGACCGACGGCCTGTTCGATCTCGGTGTCGAGTTCCTCGACGATCACGATACGGAGAGTGAGCCGTTCTGCCTCACGATCTCGGTCGAGCCGCCGCATCCGCCGTTTATCGCACCGGAGGAGTATCTCGAGGACTGGGAAGACCGATCACTGGAACTCCGGCCGAACGTACCGTACCCGGACTCCGAACCGCCACTCAACATCTTCGGCGAGCCGTACTCACAGTGGGGTGACTTAGAGATCGCTTCCGAGGAGTTGTACGAACAGTACGACTACCACGGTGAGACGTTCGCCGAGGAGATACGCAAGTACTACGCGATGATCGAGAACCTCGACGACAATGTCGGTCGGTTACTCGACGAACTCGAAGAGCGCGGAATCCGCGACGAGACGGCGCTCGTATTCACCTCCGACCACGGAGAGCTACTCGGTTCGCACGGGTACATGGCGAAGCAGCACCCGTACGAAGAATCGGTGGGCGTTCCGCTGATCGTCTCGTATCCGAACGGTGGTATCGACATGGGTCGGACGATCGATATCCCGACGTGTACCGAGGATATGTTGCCGACGTTCCTCGGCCTGACGGGCATCGAGAGTGATCGAGATCTCTCCGGCGTTGATCTCGCCCCGATAATGCGAGATAAGGGGAAAACGCTCGATCGCGACGGTGTTTTGCTGGAGTTCGTTCGCGAGATCCGGCCGATGATGCCGTATCACGAAGAGACCTGGCGCGGATTCCGGACGGAACGGTACAAGTACACCGTCAAAGGGTACGATAACATGAGCCCTGGAGCATTCACAGAGTGGGGTGAACCCTGGCAACTGTACGACCTCCAGCAAGACCCCTACGAACAGAACAATCTAGTCGAAGATCCCGAGTATCAGGACGTCGCTCAGGAGATGCACGGTCGACTCCGCGACGCCCTCATCGAATACGACGATCAGTACGCGCTCGACGCTGCTTTCGGTCACGCTAGCCTGAATACGCCCGATATGTAGATTCTTACAAATTCCCGCCCTGGGACGAAAGGCCGAGAAGCTCGGGATTTTTTTCGGATTGTCGAGCAGTTAATAGACGTAAATCATCGTGAAGGTGGTGAACTGTTTAATCATCACTTGGAGAATACGCCATCTTCCCCACATCGTCCGTGTCTACACTTATCGTCCCTCGCAACTTCTGTATGCCGTAGAGAACAACTCCCGAAAAGACGAAGAGGAGGTACCATCTCACTCCGGTTGGGCTCTCCATTGCCATCGAGACGACTAATGTCCCTAACACCACCATCGCTGCCCTGGGAATCCATCGAACAGTACGTGGTGTCAAATACCTCGATTCAGCCAGCGGACCCTTTTCGAAGATATCAGGGTGAGTGGAAGGGAGTCGAGAGGCTGTCAAAGAAGTAACTGTTAGGAGAGTGAGGTTCCCAATAGCGGATCCCTGAATCATGTCGTTTAGGGGTATATTGAGAAATACCCCTACTACAGATGCGGCTCCAAGGATAACGAGTACATATTTCGGTTCGCCATATTTATTCTCCTTGCCCAGCCACTTCGGGAGGACGCCGTCGTTGGCTACAGCCTTAACATACCGAGTGACCATGGAGAGGATAGCGATATTCGACGTTACTCCCGCAACCATCGCTGCGACTGTAGAGACGACCAGTAGTCCTGGGCCAAGATATTCAGATGTGACGACTCGGAGCGTTTGATTAGCTAGTTGATCGTAAGGAACCATTCCAACGCTCACAAGTATGACACCGGTACCAATTAATGCGACAGCACCCGTATTTATGAATAGGATTCGACCGAACGCCTTCTCCGGGTTCTCGATATCGTCACCGAAGTCGATCACATACAGACCGGTGATAAATGTCGTGAGCATCACCCCCATGGTTGAGAGCGTCGGGATGGGCCCCGACGGAAATACCGGAGTCAGTTTGTTCGGGTCGATGTTCAAGATTCCCAAGGAGAGAATTATACCTATAGACACGAGGAGAAAGGCAGACAACACAATCTCGATCTTTCCCACAGTCCGGATGCCGAACCAGACGATACAAACTGTTAGTAATAATAATAGAACGGTGAATATCTGTATTGAGACTGCTGGGAAGAAGGTGTGTAAGTACGATGCGCCTGCGATCACAAGTATTTGAAGGATAACAAATCCAGACATTAAAATTGACGGCCAGAGTACACTCCACCCGATAAAGTGGCTTACTTCCTTATTTTCAGGTATCAGCAATCTTGAGTTGTAGTAATAATGACCCGGAGAGACCGACCAAGATTTCGTTAGAGCGAGGTAACCGGGTGTGGCCAACGCAACAACGCCCATCCCTAACAACGTTACAACAGCTGTTCCTGGTCCCCCGATCGATGCAGCGGCAACTGGCTTCGACCAGAGCGCTCCACCAATGTTTAAACCAAGCATTACAGCTAAGCCGCCAATCCACCCCAACTTATTGCCCATGAGTTACGATGACAAATAGTGGATCCCCATCATAAATAATTTTGGTTATTTTTAGAGCCTTTCGGTCAGTCTCGCGAAATCGTTCGGCGTAGGTCTCCAAGTTACCTTGTATGTCGATCGGTCCACTGCCTAGAATTACCTCAAATAGCGGATCGACGAGCGAATAGGAAGACCTCAGGTTCCCCGCCATTCTGGCCGATGGCCGCAGCAATGCCACGCTTCCCGCACCAGCGGTTTAACAGCGTTATCTCACGCTCAGTAACTTCGGGACTCTTCCCCCAACGCTCTCGTCTGGGGGTTCACTCGGTACGTTAACATGACGGAGTCCAACGAAGGGAAAGGGCTCGCTCGCGACCGCACCACTACGACCGAGATCCGGCGCTATCTCGAGGGATACGACGGGGACGACCCGTTCTTCGCCACCGCGTCGTTCAATATGCCGCATTCTCCGTTTTTCGAGGACGAAGCGTTCGCCAAGTACTACAACCGCGACGACGTATCTCCCCCTGCAAGTTTCAACGACGACTTCTCCACGAAATCGTCGTTCCACAGCGAGCGGGCGGAGCAACCGGAGTGCCCACTCCCCGAGGAAGAGGTTTTCGAGATCCGTTACCAGTACCGAACGATGGTTTCGCGAGTCGACTCGTACGTCGGTGAAATCCTGTCGACGCTCCGCGACGAGGACACGGTGATCGTCTTCACGGCCGATCACGGCGATATGTAGGGACACATCGACTCGATAAGAAAGGCGTCATCGTGTACGAGGACATTCTTCGCATGCCGCTCATCGTACAGCATCCAGAGATCGACAGCGCGCGCAGCCAGGCTCCCGATCTCGTCTCTACCGCTGCGTAATTCCGGGCACGATCGTCGACGCTGCGGGGGAACTCGTCTCGGACGAGTTCGAAGGCGGCAGTCTCCTCCCCGCGATGCGGCGTTCGGAGCCACCGTCCGACCAGTAGTCATCTTCGAGCACAATTTCGCGTACTGGGATCACCATCCCTACCGCGGCGTGCGCACGTCGGAGTGGAAGTACATCGAGTATCTCGCGGACGACACAGCCGAGTTGTACAACCTCGACTCGGATCCTGACGAAATGATGAACCTGTATCCAGATTTCGAGTACGAGGGGATCATCACTGAACTCAGGAGCGAACTGGAGGAGTGGTGGTTCAGCACCGGGGGAGACACCGACGCGTGGACGAGCGGGCCGACTCTGGACTTCAAGATGCCAGACTCCGATAGTCTGGAAGCCGAATAACGGCGAACAAAACCTTGAGGAAGAAAGAGGAGGTACGGTGCGAGGATGCGCGCGATATTATTCGTATTCGCTGATAAGATAGGACAGCAGCGGCGCGATATCTTCGGCACTGGTGTTTTCCAGGCGCTCTAACCCGAGTGCCACGATAAGCGGATAGTAGTGCCGGAGTTTTTTGAGTTCCATGTCTGCGCTGCGTTTGCACTCGTAACTGTGTTCCCGGAAGACGAGTTCCAAATCTTCGCGGAGCGGCTCGGGGAGATAGATAGTCATCCCGACCCACTCGTCTTTCACGTCGATGCTGTCTTCCGGGAGAGTTGCGTCCTGATCAGCTTTGTTCGTCCAGTGTTTCGCGTAGTCGGAGTTCTGTTCACCGTGCTCTAACGCGCTCGATTTCGTGTTCTCGGACGGGTCTTCACTCATTGGCCTGAGGACGGAGATATGATCGTCGGTCATCGATTCTGGGCTTGGATCGGCGGGACTGGGACACTGTGAGCATTACGTGTATTACTAGCCACACTCCGATGCTAAATACCTTTCTTCGGGATCAACGCATACTTTGATAAGATTGTCTCGATAATTCCTAATATGATCTCGGATACGCCGTACACGGACCCAGGCTTAGAAACAGAAGCTCGTGTGGCCGACCTGCTCGAGCGGATGACGCTCCAAGAGAAGGTCGGGCAGCTCGTGGGGATGTTCGTCGGATCGTTCATCGACATGCAGCGGGAAGACACGCAGACGTCGACGGTGACAGACATCGAGGACGCGATTCGGCATCACTACATTGGGTCGGCGACGCCGTTCGGAACGGGCGTCTCGAAGTACAACAACGTCGCCGTCGCCGCCCGGATTGCGAATCGCCTCCAACGGATCGCGGTAAACAAGACCAGGCTCGGGATCCCGTTGCTCGTGCCGGTTGACGCCATCCACGGGCACGCGAACATCGAGGGGTGTACCGTATTCCCGCAGAACATCGGGATGGCGGCGACGTGGGATCCGGATCTCGTCGAACGCGCGGCGCGGATCACCGCGACTGAGATGTCAGCGACGGGGGCTAACCAGAACTATTCGCCGACCGCCGACGTCGCTCGAGAACCGCGGTGGGGGCGGACGTACGAAACGTACGGCGAGTCCGCAACCATGGTCAAGGAGTTCGTCGCGGCCGAGATACGTGGCCTGCAGGGCGACGATTTGAGTGAGTCCACGGCGGTCGCGGCGACAGTGAAACACTTCCCGGCGAGCAGCGCGCCCGCCAGAGGCGAGGACACGGCGCCGGTCGACATCTCCCGGGAGACACTCCGACGCGTCTACCTCCCGCCGTTCGAACGGGCGATCGACGAGGGTGTCTCCGCGCTGATGCCGATGTACAACGCAATCGGAAACGAGCCGGCCCATGCGTCCGAGTTCTACCTGACTGACCTTCTCAGAGAGCAACTCGGATTCGAAGGTACGGTCTGTTCAGACTGGCTGGGCGTGTGGATGTTAGCTGAGCGTCACCGTGTTGCCGCCTCACAGACTGACGCGGTCGAGCAAGTGACAACTGCCGGACTCGACATCGCGTCGATCGGCGGACCTGAGCACGCGGAGACGCTACTCGAACTCATCGAAGCGGGCGCGGTCTCGGCGGAACGCATCGACGAGAGCGTCCGTCGGATTCTCGCGTTGAAGTTCGACCTCGGGCTGTTCGACGATCCGTACGTACCGCCCAATTTGGCCGACGAAATCATCGGATCAGAGGAACATCGACAAGTCGCTCGGGAGGCCGCTCAAAAGTCCATCACGTTGCTCCAGAATCGGGACGAGGCCCTTCCGCTGACCGATCTCGACGAACTCTTCGTAACGGGACCGAACGCGGATTCGCTTGACAACTTGCTCGGAGGCTGGACGGTGTACGGACTCAACGGATCGCAGGGCAAAACGGTCCGCGATGGGCTGGAAGACGCGGTACAGCCGACCACGACGGTGACGTACGAACCCGGGATCGCCGACAATGTCCTGCTACAGCCCGACTCGATCGCGGAACGAGCGGAGAGCGCCGATGCAACGGTCGTCGTCGTAGGCGAGTCGTGGTACATCCATGAGTTCGGACCCAGATCCGTAGCCGGATCGAGGGACGAGTTCCCGAAGCGGAACCAGCTACGAATCCCGGACGAACAACGGCGACTCGTGGAGATCGTCGGTGAAACTGACACCCCCACCATCGTCGTCGTCGTGACTGGCCGCCCGCTGGTCCTGACAGACGTTCTTGATCACGCAGACGGGGTACTCGTGGCGTTCTTCCCAGGTATCGAAGGGGGAACCGCAATCGCCGACATCCTTCTCGGCGATTGCAACCCCTCCGGCAGACTTCCGATCTCATTCCCCCAGTCGATCGGCGACCTGCCCGTTAGGCACGACTGGCTTCACCATCCGAGTCCGATCGGCAGTCCCGCGCACACGCCTTCCTACGACCCGTTGTTCGAGTTCGGGTTCGGGTTGAGCTACACCGAGTTCACTTATGAGTCGCTCGACGTATCCGAGGAACGAGTGTCCGCCGATTCCGGCGTCACTGCCCGAGTTACGGTGACGAACACCGGTGATCGCGAAGGCATCGAGACGATCCAGCTATTCGGGCAACACCTGCTCAGCTCCGTCGTGACGCCGGTCCGTGAACTGATAGGCTTCGCACAGCTAGAGCTCTCCCCCGGTGAAACTGGGACAGCCGAGTTCTCTCTGGCCTCGGAGGAGTTCGCCGTGATTCACACCGACAGAACTCGCACCCTGGAATCGGGGGAATTCGAATTGTACGCTGCTGCTCTTTCTCAGAGACTCATGATCGAGTAATGCTAGTATTACCAACTGCCGGCATTCTTGAATCACCAATGTACAGCAGAAACAGCGCTGTAGTCACTAACAGAAGCCCATTTACATTTTCTCGTCTGGCTCTTACATCTGCACTGTTGTAATATCGGGCTGCCTAATCTTCTTACACCCTCGTAGTCGGATAGCAGATCGACCACTGGCAATTACGAACGTATGGGTGTAAAATCTCCTGCGGTCTCTGGAGCTCTTCTCCGCGTCCTGGTACCCTATCGCGGAGGTGATCAACGAACAGCTGTTAGATCTGTCTGTGCTTTACAACAGTACTGTTGTAATGAATCGAAAGATTGCCCTGCCAGTATACATTCGAGGTGCCTGTAATACTAGTAATACAAGAATTACCCTGATCACCCATTAACGGGACAGCCCATCTGGCGATCGAGGAAACAGACTAGAGGAAGAAAGCGACGATATCGCCGCTTACTGGGACTGTTAGTGACACGCACGCGATCGAACGACCGGACCTCCGAATGGTCGATTTAGGTATCACTGGTGATATTAGCGTGAATACAGCTATCTTTATATCAAGTGAACTGGTAGCAAGCACATCGATGGCGATAGCAAGTACTGCGGTACGAGAGCTGCTCCAGGAGCTCACCCTCGAAGAGAAAGTCCAACTCGTCAACGGCGCGGTCGATCCCGAGGGGACGGCGACTGGATACGTACCGGGGGTCGAGCGTCTTGGCATCCCCGAATTTCGGCTCGCTGACGGGCCGATGGGCGTACGAGCGGGCGAGAAGCAGGCGACCGCCTTCCCCGCTTCGATCGCGCTCTCCGCAACGTTTGATCCCAAACTCGCCCGAAAACAGGGCGCTGCGATGGGACGGGAAGCGAAGGCGCGGAACCAGGACGCGGTGCTCGGTCCAGGGCTCAATCTGATCCGGGCGCCGCACTGCGGCCGAAATTTTGAGTACTATTCGGAAGACCCGGTCGTGACATCAGCGTTCGCGGAGGAGGCCGTCAGCGGACTCCAGTCGGAGAATGTCGTCGCAACGCCGAAACATTACGTCGCTAATAATCAGGAGACCAAGCGGGCCTCGATCGACGTCGACGTCAGTGAGCGGGCGCTCAGGGAGTGCTACCTCCCCGGATTCAAGGCGGCGGTCGACGCCGGCGCCGGATCGGTGATGACCGCCTACAACAGCGTCAACGGGGACTTCATGAGCGATCATCGCCAGCTCGTCACGGACGTGCTCAAGGACGAGTGGGGCTTCGAGGGGTACGTCGTCTCCGACTGGTTCGGTACTGTCAGTACGGTTGGTGCAGCTAACGGGGGGCTCGACCTCGAGATGCCGGGCATCACGCGAGAAGAGTTGTGGAAGATGTTCGGTATGGATGTCGACGATGCCGACGACGGCCAGGTCCTCGCCGAGACAGCTGAGGTTCCGGAAGGGATGCCGGACCCGTCGAATACGGAACAGTTCACCGAACCGCTCGTCGACGCGGTGCGATCAGGGGCGATCCCCGAGGAGCGAGTCGACGACATGGTGGTCAGGATCCTCCGGCAAATGAAGCGGATCGGGCTCTTCGACGACAGCCGAGACGACGGGCAGATCAAGGATGCCAACCATCGGACGCTCGCGGAGACGATTGCGGCGCGAGGCACCGTGCTCCTGAAGAACGAGGACATCCTGCCCCTGGATGACGACGCGGACATCGCAGTTCTCGGGCCCGGCGTTCGAGAGGCGAAGACCGGTGGCGGAGGTTCATCCGAACTTGAACCGCTCCACGTGGTTGCGACCGCCGACGGGATCAGGGAGCGCACGACCGGTGACGCGACCGTCGAGCGGGGCATCCCCGAAATCGAACAGATCTCGTTCTTCGGTGGCAACGAGGACGACGAAGACGACGCAGAGCCGGAGCCGAGCCTTGACGCTGCGATCGACGCTGCGGCGAACACAGAAGTCGCAATTGTCGTCGTCCAGGACGCCGCGACGGAGGCCAAAGATCGTGAGAGTCTCCGACTCCCCGGCCAGCAAGACAAACTCGTGGAGGAAGTTGCGGCCGTGAACGACAACACCGTCGTCGTCGTGCAGTCAAGCGGCCCCGTCGAGATGCCCTGGAAAGCCGACGTGAGCGCGGTGCTGGAGTCCTGGTATCCAGGCCAGTCCGACGGTGATGCGCTCGCGTCGGTACTGTTCGGAGACGTCGACGCCGGCGGACGCCTCCCGGTCACGTTCGCGCGCGAAGACGACTATCCGACGGCGGGGTCGGACACGACGTTCCCCGGCGAGGACGGCGAAGTACAGTACGCGGAGGGCCTGTTCGTCGGGTACCGCCACTTCGACGCTACCGATGCCGACCCAATCTACCCGTTTGGGCACGGACTCTCCTACGCTGACTTCGCGTACCGCTCGGTGGAGGTTGTCGACGAGCGGCAGGTGCAGGTCACCGTCGAGAATACGTCCGACTGCGACGGGCGCGAAGTCGTGCAGGCGTACGTCCGGGCGCCCGAGACTGACGACGATCGACCGATTCGGGAACTCGCCGGCTTCGAGTCGGTTCGGGCCCCTGCTGGCGAATCCGTGACCGTCGCCATCGAACTCGATGACCTGGCCTTCTCGCGGTACGACGAGACCGAGGGCTGGATCAACCTCGACGGACCGTTCGAGGTCGAAGTCGGCCGCTCGGCGCAGGACGTCCGCCTCGGGACGACGCTGTAACGGGAACACCGAGGTTCCCGATAGCCGTCGTAATTCGGAGGACATCTTGACCGATGCGCGCTCTGCTGGAGATTGTGCTTCTCTGCCCTACTCGCTAATATCAGAATAGCATCGGACGTGTGCGAGAAATCCGCGCATCGATGGGAAATCACCTGTCACTCCAGCCTTATTAAGCGACCGCCGCCGATGGCTGTACATTCGGACAATGTATCAAGATAATAGTTGTGATTGACCGAGAGCGTATCCCGAACTAGGTGAGTCGTTGAGCGACTATTAGGGATGATCGCCGCCATATTTCACCGTTGGCTCGACACGAATGTCGCCGGAAGGCTGTGACCGTAACGTCGTAGTGGGTATATTCGAACTGGATCGTCAGCGGCGACGCCCCAACCGACTCGACGATAGTATCGAGCGCTTCTGGGTCGATCGAATCGTAGAGAGACGGTAACTGGTCGAACTCTTGTCTGGTGATCGTCGCAATTCTGTGTATGATATCAGTCGAGATGGGGATGACTGACTGCACGTCAGTTACTTCTGGGCACCCTGTGTGTCATCACTGAGTGCGTCCATGGAGTGAGCATAAGACGATTTTGGAAGGGAGATGACTTCACTCGCTGGTGATCGTCCATCCGGCTGAATTGTTCGCCTTGTCTGGTTGGTACTGCAGGAACCATTTCACAATCGGCGTAGCCTGGAGTGACGTGGTGAGAGTCGTCCTCTTCCGTCGGAAGATATCTTGCGACAGTCGGCTCTATCTTGCGCAAATATTTTGTAACGGCCAGTCGAGGACATGGTATGAGCTCTGACCGGGCACCGAATATCCTCTGGATCACGCTCGAAGATACGAGTCCGCGGTTCGGATGCTACGGCGACGAACTCGCTGAGACACCGAATATCGATGCCGTCGCCTCCGACGGCCGCGTCTACACTGAAGTATGTACGACCGCAGGCGTCTGTGCTCCCTCCCGTTCTTCGGTGATCACGGGGTGTCACCAAACGTCGATCGGGACCCATCACATGCGGACAAAGCACACGAACGAGGACACCCCCGGCCTGCCAACACCGTATTCGTCCGTCCCGCCGCATTACGTCACGGCGTTCCCCGAGTACCTTCGTGCGGCCGGCTACTACTGTACGAACAACGAGAAGACTGACTACCAGTTCGACAATCTTGGCGAGAGTCCGCATGATTTCGTCCCTCCAGTGTCGATCTGGGACGAGTGCCACGACAAGGCGCACTGGCGGAACCGCCCCGATGACGATCAGCCGTTCTTCTCGGTATTCAACCCGATGCGTACCCACGAAAGCGGAATGTGGGAGGAAGGGCCGGTCGGCGTTCAGGGAGAGCCGAAAACGAACCCAGCCGCCGTCGAGGTCCCGCCGTACCTTCCCGACACAGATGGGGTCCGGGAAGCGATCGGACGCCAGTACGACAACATTGCTCGATCGGACGCCGAAGCCGGCCGGCTACTGCAGCAACTCGAGGAGGACGGACTCGCAGAGAACACGATCGTCGTTATCTGGAGCGACCACGGTGAAGGGCTCCCCCGGGCGAAACGGACGCTGTACGAGTCCGGAGTAAACGTCCCTCTGATCGTCCGATGGCTGGACGAGATCGACGGCGGCGAGCGAAGTGACAGGCTCGTCAGCCTCGTCGACCTCGGTCCGACGATGCTGTCGCTGGCTGGTGTCGACATCCCTCCATGGATGCAGGGCAAGCCGTTCCTCGGTCCCGAGGAGAGCGACCCCCGGGACTACGTGATGGCCGCCCGCGACCGCATCGACGAGAGTTACGACATGGTTCGGTCGATCCGCGGAAATCGATATAAGTACATCCGAAACTATGATCAGTCCAATCCGCCGCTGGTCTGGGTACCGTTTCGAGCCCAGGGCTCGGCGATGCAGGATCTCCTTCGACTGCACGCCAAAGGCGAACTCGAGGGGCCCGTAGCCGAGTTACTGTCAGGCGGCCGACCGCCCGAGGAACTCTACGACCTGCGGGAAGATCCGCACGAAACCGAGAACCTGGCGAGGGATCTCGACTACTCGGATGTCCTCGCGGAGCTGCGGACGGCGATGGATGAATGGCTCGACAACATCGACGATTTGGGCCACGTCGACGAAACCAGAATGGTCGACCGGATGTGGCCCGACGGGGAGCAACCGACGACGGTGACGCCGACCTTCGTGCCGAACGCGCCGGAAAATCGGATGACCGACGCGGCGCCGGACGGCGGCGAGTTCACGGCGCCAGCAATGGTGACTATCCACTGTGACACCCAGGGTGCGTCGATCGTGTACACCACCGAGACGACGGACGACTCTCACTGGGAACTGTACACGGGACCGATCTCGCTCTCGGAGGGAGAGACGACGGTGCGAGCGAAGGCGATCCGCTACGGGTATCGCGAAAGCGACGTTCGAGAAGCGATTTTCACGGTCACCTCCTGATATCGCCTGGGAAGCCAGGGACCAGTTCGAGTATCTCGTAGTTCCCGGTACCGGCGTGGGCCGGTGAACATGGCGTCACTGCCGTCGTAACGGCTCTCAGCGCACGACAGCCGAGGATAGCGACTGAATTCCTTAGCGGCGGACTCACTGTCCCGAGGCCTTTGTCGGTCTCGCCGTAACGTTTACAGCGAGAACGGGGAAATTGAGGGTATGGCCGACAACGACCCCGCGTGCTGTGCGTCTTCCCGGAGTGAGAGTTCTCCATCACATACGGAGGGGTGTACGGACTCCGCCGCGACTCGCCGTTCGACGACGGAACTCGCGACGCCCGACGATGACCGTACGGCGGCGATGATCAGAGTAGACGGTGGAACGTTCACCATGGGGACGGATTCGGACGGGGGATTCCCCGCCGACGGCGAAGGACCAGCTCGCGACGTGACCGTGGACCCGTTCTACATCGACAAGTACGCGGTGACGACCGCGCAGTTCCTGAAGTTCGTCCAGGAGACGGGATACACGACGGACGCCGAGAAGTACGGCTGGTCGTTCGTGTTCCAGGACTTCCTCACCGACGAAGCGCGCGATCACGTCCTCCAGAACGTCGCCGAAGCCCCGTGGTGGGTCGCTGTCGAAGAAGCGACCTGGTTCCGGCCGTATGGTCCCGGATCTGACGTAGTTGAGGAAGGCTTGCTGAAACATCCAGTGACACACGTTTCCTGGCGGGACGCCGCAGCGTACGCCGACTGGGCGGGAAAGCGTCTCCCCACGGAGGCTGAGTGGGAGTACGCTGCTCGCGGCGGTCTCGAGGGCAAGCGTTACCCCTGGGGTGACGAACTGAAGCCGGACGGGGAGCACCGGTGTAACATCTGGCAAGGTGAGTTTCCTGAACACAATACCAACGACGACGGGTACCGCAGAACAGCACCGGTGAATGAGTTCGAACCAAACGGACACGGCCTTCACAACGTCTCCGGCAACGTATGGGAGTGGTGCGCCGACTGGTTCAGTGCCGATTACCACACAACTGATGCCTACGATCCCGAGAATCCGACGGGACCGTCCGACGGCGATCAAAAAGTGATGCGCGGCGGCTCGTACCTTTGCCACGACTCCTACTGTAACCGCTATCGCCTCCCCGCTCGCGGAAAGAACACGCCTGATAGTTCGACCGGGAATCTCGGATTCCGCTGTGTTGTTGACGTATGAATAGAACTGTAATTCCACACGACGAGTGGAGTTACCCCAACTCGGTCGTTTGGAAAAACAGTTATCGAGGCCACCAATTCTAGTACTTATTTTATCTTATGCGAGGCCAATATCACCTTCTTCGGATGTGGCAGGGCCTCGGGAGGTCTCCTCCAACTGTTTATCGAAGGCTTCTCCGTTTTCTTGGAGGCTCTTGGCTAGCTGTCCTTTTTCCTCTATCCTATTATTCTCTTCACTGATATCTATATAGATATTATGGAGTGATTCGTCTCTGACCTGTATCTCTTCCTCCGGATCGCCCTCAATCGGGAAGAGGTATTTCCACCCATTGACGTGGCGAACGGCGGACAATTCTCCGGACTCGGGCCCAACTCCTTCGTAGTGCACCAGAATATGGTGTGGGGAATTTCCCTCGATGGGGTTTTCCATCAACGCACGAATATTATTACCGTCGATTATCCGATTCGAGCTAGTGTTTGCGCCCGCGAGGTTCGCGAACGTTGGGAAGAAGTCCATGGATGAGGTCATTTCTTGACAGACGGTATTCTCAGGAATCGTACTCGGCCACCGCATGATGCATGGTATGCGGAGCCCACCCTCCCAGGTAGTTTGTTTAGCACCCCGAAAGGGACCCGTGTTTCCAGTAAGCTCTGAGACTGGAGCATCTTCCACATCGTACCACATCTCCCAGTCAGGTGCGAATTCCCACGGACCGTCGTCAGTCGTAAAGACCATGAGGGTGTCCTCGTCGAGATCGAGTTCCTCTAGGTGGTCGAGGATTTGGCCGACACCCCAATCCAACTCCTGAATGACATCGCCGAACAATCCTCGTTTGCTGGTCCCCCTGAACTCTTCGGAAGCGTAGATCGGAAGGTGTGGCATCGGGTACGGAATATAAGTGAAGAACGGATCGTCCTGATTCTCCGTAATAAAGTCTTTCGCTGCCTCAGTCAATCGCCTCGTCAGCTCTCCCTGATCGGGACCATATTCTATTACTTCCCCATCTCGAATGAGCGGGAGTTCTGGCCACCTCTCGTCCCGGATATCAGTAAGAATATGTTCCGGAAGCATATCGTTGCTATATGGGGTTCCAAAGTAGGTGTTGAACCCTTGGTTCGTTGGAAGGAAAGGGTCACGATGCCCCAGATGCCACTTGCCGAAAGCCCCCGTAGCGTATCCCGCATCGGAAAGGACGTCCGCGATCGTCTCTTCCTCGGGATCAAGTCCCCAATTATCTCGAGGGAAGACGACGCCGTCATGCATTCCAGTCCGTTTCGGGTACGAGCCGGTAAGCAGTGCACTACGTGCGGGTGAGCAGACGGGGCCCTCACACGTGTAATTGGTAAACTTCGCCCCCTCGGCAGCCATTTGATCGAGATTGGGCGTGTGGATAAACGGATTCCCGAAGCACCCGATATCGCCGTATCCCATGTCGTCAGCAAAGAAGACGACAATGTTCGGTTGTTCTGCATCGCAGAAGTTGCTCTGTCCACTATTCTGGCTCTCATCTGCCGAGTCACCATTAGCGGCTGCGTTACCTGTAGTGAGACCTACTCCCGCTGTACCCACCGCACCAATCGTTTTCACGAAATTCCGCCTATAAACCTGGTCTAAGACAGTTTCACTACCCGTCGAATCGCTGGCCTCTGGTTGTGTCATATGCACTCAAATACCACATTCACTCCTACCCATATAATATTTACGTACGTGTTTACGGTAGTGTTCAGATAAGCTGATTCCATGCGAAGGCGAATGATCTGACCACTCGTTTGCAGTTTCTGCTTTGGCATTGCTGAAACAGTTTGAGAACGAAGAGGTACGTCGTTTTATTTCACGAAATATACGTTCGACGCTGTTCCGATTTCCGTGGCGTTCATATCTGACATCGAAGCCGTGTCGACGACACGCGTGTTGTAATGAATGCGAGCCATCAACGAGAAACACAGCCTCCTCAACATCATGCTTCTCGGCGAGTGCAGTGAGAAATGAGTTGGAGAGAACCGTGTTTGTCGTCGGTTCAAGCATTGTGTGAAGCAATTCGTTTGTTTCGGGATCAACAGCTGCGTACAGCCAATACTGCTCATCGTTGAGTCGGATCACAGTCTCGTCAACCGCAATGTGATCCGGACTTCGTCCATCCTCTGGCTGTAGATCAGCCTTGTGAACCCAGTTGTGGACGGTCGAACGAGCCCGTTCAACACCGAATATCTCAAGAATAGCAACGGTATTCGAAAGCGATAGACCAGCAAGATGGAGCTGAATACCGAGCTTCATCAACAGTCGCGGTGTTGCTTCTCGCTCCATAAAATCCAAGTCGATGTCGTCCAAACAACCGTTGAGGCGGTCGTTTTTGGGCATAGAGCACTCAGAAAACGAACCGCCTCACACTTCATCCGTATCTGAACACCGCCTCAGTTTCGAACATGTCGTCTTTCAACCGTCGAATCATCAAGTCGTCGAGCCCGTTGGGGTTGATTTGGGATTCGTGACCGAAGCGATACGGATCGAGCAGACTTACGAGGAAGTAGAACTGGTCGGATTTGCCCTTGTGTGGTGTCCCAGTCAGTAGTAAAAGAGCAGCGGAGTTCTCCGCGACGGCCTCACCAACCATGTAGCGCTGGGTGCGTTCGATGGAGTCGTCACTTCCTCGGCGGGCGGTCAGGTGGTGTGCCTCGTCGAACACGACGAAGTCGCCGAGATAGACGTCAATCCCGTGCTGGCAGGACCGGAGAGCGTGACAGCGCTCGATGGACTCGTCACGCTCACGGAGACGGAGATGTGAGATGTACGACCGCGAATGGACCGTCCGGTTCTCGGACACCGATCCGTTCGGTATCGCCTACTACCCCCGGATGGTTGACGCCATCCACGAGGCCTCGGACATGTTCATGGAGGAGATCGGCTTTCCGTTTTGGGAGTGTTCGATGGAACATGGATTCGGTCTGCCCCTCGTCGAGATGGACTTCCAGTTTGAGCACCCCGTGGAGGCCGGTGATGTGGTGACCATCGAACTGACGCCCGATCTTGGTGAGCGTAGCGTCCGGTTCGAGTACGCTGGACGGCGGGACGGCATCGAAGCGTTCAGCGGGTACGAACAACGGGCCTGCGTCCCGACGACGGCGACAGCGCGATGGTACTGCCCGAAGCCCTCCGGGTGGCGATAGCAGCGTGCGCCGACGGTTGAGTGTCCCTAACTCCAAACTGTGGCCCGTTTCGGAACTGGGAAACTGTCACTGACGTGGACGATACGTTTTTGGGGTGTCCATCACCATGTACTCACATGGCCGAGTTCGAGAACCCCTACGCCGAAGCGGATCCGTTCGTCCAAGCACACTTCGACTGCCTGAGCTGCGGGGGAAAGCTCTGGGAGTACGCCATCCAGGGGCAGATGGTCTGTGAGGACTGTCGGGCGGTCTTTTCCTCCAGCGAGATCTTCGACGCACAGACGTAGTCCGGGCGCGTTCGTCCGCGTCACTTGGAGGGGGTCGCCCCCTACTCTTATGAGGGATCTGTGCCAAGAGCTTGTCATGGGCCAGCAAAACCCGGAGGAACTCTTAGAAATGAGTTCCGAAACGCGGAGCATTCTCGAAGAGCACGACCTCCGCCCGCTTTGGGAGGTCGAGGACGACATGGGGACCGCGCTCGAGAATCCCGAGGCGAACATCT
This sequence comes from Halobacteriales archaeon YIM A00010, assembly GCA_025041175.1. Classification (GTDB taxonomy): domain Archaea; phylum Halobacteriota; class Halobacteria; order Halobacteriales; family Haloarculaceae; genus Halocatena. The sequence continues at coordinate 17,671 of JAKCFJ010000004.1, read as the reverse complement.
GGAAGTGGGAGGACATCCAGACCGCCATCAACAGCATCGAGGAGGACGTTCCGATCGCCGACCTGCCACCGGGCTTCCAGCGGCGGGTCGCGGTTCCGATCAACACCGCACACGCGATTTCGAACACGATCTACGTCGGGGTTCAGACGGTCTCACCGGGGGAGACCGCCCCGTCTCACCGACACTCGGCCAACGCGCTGCGCTTTACCATCGACGGCCACGAGGAGATGAAGACCGTCGTCGCGGGCGAGGAGTTCCCGATGGAGGACAACGATCTCGTCACGACGCCCCAATGGGAGTGGCACGATCACGTCAACGACTCCGACGAGACCGCCGCGTGGCTCGACGTGCTCGATCTGCCGCTCATTCTCGATTCGATGAACGCACGGCAAGCGTTCGAGAACCACGAACTCGAGCGCCAGCCCGTCACGAAAACCCAGGGCTACTGGGACTCCCAGTACGGTCGCGCCCGTTCCATCGACGAGACGAAAAAAGACGGCATCCCGGGACCGTTCGAGGGCATCCGCGAGGCGACGCCGCCGTACCGCTTCGGCTGGGAGGAAATGATGGAGACGCTCAATCAACGTGCAAACAACGACGAGCCCGACCCCTACGACGGATACAGCCTCGCGTACGTTAATCCGGCGTCGGGCGAACCACCGCTGTTCCCGACGATGTCCTTCCGCGCGCAGTTGCTGAACGAGGGACCGACAGACCCACACTTCCACAACGCGACGGAGGTGTATTTCGTCATCGAGGGCGAGGGAGCGACCCACGTCGGTGACAAAGCGCTCGAGTGGGACAAATGGGACATCTTCGTCGTACCGCCGGACGAAACCCACCACCACGCGCCCGACGAGGAGGCGATCCTCCTGGGCATGTCCGACCGTCCGGTGTTCGAGGCGTTCAACCTCTACGCCGAGACCGAACCCTCGTCGTAGCAGACCGCCTACGGCGCGTCTCGCGTTTCACTTTCCCTTCTCTGTCTGGCATCTCTCACTGCCTCGTTCGGCACCAGCTATGATCCAACGGGGAGAATAGGCATCCTCGAAACGAGAATTTATTATGATTCGATGGGCAGTTTCACACATGGTTCGACAGATTGATCTGGAGACTGCAGTAGAGACCGCTGAGGACGTGCCGACTGCGTCGGCTGTCCATGACCCGAACGACGACATTCCGATCACGGACGTGTTCGACGACGAGTTTGTTGCAGCTCACACTGACTTCGAGTCCTTCGACGAGCTGGTAGCCGCGAGCCCATCAGATGCCACAACAGCCGCCGAACTCGAGACCGTTCTCGACGGTGCGTGGGCCGCATTCGTCGCCGAGCATACCGATTTCGGGGACGAGAAAGCGATGGTGTTCGCTGCCCGCGACCACTGGGTGGCCAAGAAACTCGGCATCTAGCTGGGAATGATCCCGCCGAAACTTTCCGCTCCGTTGTCTCCCGCGAACGCTACGGCGTGAAAATGGACGACCGAATACGGTATCATCGCTTCAGTAGTTCCCGGTCGAGACGATCGGCGGGGCGCCATGCGGGCCATAGGGCGCGTCGTCGAGGTACTCACCGGCGACCTCGAACTGGTCTGCGAGCGCCGCGGCGGCCTCCTTACGCAGGACGGTTACGGGGTCGTCGCCCTGGAGGTACTCGAGGGCTTGCCCTGCCGCATCAAGGTTGTACTGGGCCGCTTTCTCCCGACGAGCGGCGAACAGTTCGACCTCGTCACGAGCAACCGCATCGCGGTGCGAACGGATCGCAACAGCGATGGCCGAGGCAGCTTCGTCCGCGTCGGCGATACCGGAGTTCATCCGCGGGCGCCGAACGGAGCGAGGAGGTGGGCGGCCTCGCCAGCCAGGAGGACGCGTCGATGCTCGTCGACGAAGCTGTCGGCTTTCACCTGGAGGAACTTGTACGTCGAGATCCACGTCAGGTTGTCCTCGTATTGCTCACCCATCACAGTGTTGATGATCTCACGCATATTCTCGTCGTTGCAAAGCTCCTCTGGGTCGTCGTCTGGCAGACACTGGATGTCGAGTCGCCATCCCCAGTGAATGGAACGAGCAAGACGTTCCGTCCGCCGACCTCAGGGTGGTCGTAGTGGAACAGGCGTTCGGTCGGATAGCCATCCCTCCACTGCTTCGACATCCGCGACGATGAAGGAATTCGCCGACTGGTCACCGTCGAAGCTGGCACCGATCTCATTCCGGACGGTGGAGCCGCCGCCGTCGGCACCGACCACGTACGATGACCTCCACTCCTGGCCGTCGGTCGTCTCCATGCGGACACCTTCTGGGCCGGAATCGACAGTTTCGACCTCCGATTCCCAGTGGATGTCGATGCCACAATCGGTGAGCGCCTCGTGCATGTATGCCTCCGTGCGAACCTGCGGGACACTCGTGAAGTGGGGGGTTTCGCTGTCGTCGGGTGAGTTGTATGTTCGTAAGAATACTTCCTTGCCTCGCCAACAGGTGCGTCGCGTTGGCCAGACCATTCCCTCGTCGACGAGATTGCTTCCGAGTCTGGGGTGAATCCGTTCCAGTGTCCGGAGCGTCGATCCATGGACGTAGATGGCTCGACTCCCTGAACGGTCCCGGTTCACGGGATCTGCCTCGAGAATCGTGACTGGGACGCCCCGAGCGTGCAACGCAAGCGCAGCCGTCATCCCGGTAGGACCGGCACCGACGACGATGACCGGAGACTCGTTGCTACTGTTGCTAGAACTCATTCTACCTCAAATGAGGGGTCTCTGGTATTAGTCGTTTTCCTTGTTTGGACGTATCGTGCCGAGACAATCCTCCATGATAAGGGACACTCACGCCATCGATAGCGTGGGCGTTGAGAGTGCGTCGCTCCGGTTTGACTGTGATTCACCCCGATGGTCTCTCTCGAACGACACCTTTTATGTACGTGCTACGCGCATATGACTCCATGCGATTCGTCCGTTACAACGAGGATCGACTGGGATTACTCACAGACGACGGAAACGGCATCATCGATCTGACCGAGCGCCTGGGACTCAACTCCCACGATCCGCTCGTCGAGTACATTCGTAGCGAGTACGACCCCGCCGAGTACGCCGACGAGGCCCCCGACTTCGACCGGAGCGACGTCGAACTCAATGCGCCCGTCCGCCGGCCCGGGAAGGTCATCGCTGCCCCGCTCAACTACGAGAACCACATCGAGGAGGCCCTCTCAGATCAGGACATCACCACCGACGAGTGGTTCTCCATTGAGGACAAAGGCTACTTCCTCAAAGCCCCCTCGAGCGTCGTCGGCCCGGATCACGGCGTCGAACTGCCGTTTGCGGACCGCCGCGTCGACCACGAGATCGAGCTCGCGTTCGTGATGGGCGAGGACGGCAAGGACGTCGCCGCCGAGGATGCGTGGGATCACATCTTCGGGTACACAATCCTGCTGGATATTTCGGTGCGGGGCGATCAAGACCGCTCGAACCGCAAATCCTACGACACGTTCACGGTCGTCGGTCCCTGCGTCGCCACTCCCGACGAGGTCGGCGATCCCCAGGACCTAGACATGGAGCTACAGCTCAACGGCGAGACGAAGCAGGACAACAACACCAATGACATGGTGTACACCTGCGCCGACATCGTCCAGTATGCCTCACTGAGCGCGACCATCGAGACTGGCGACATCATCACCACCGGCACGCCCGAGGGGGTGAGTTCCCTCTCCGATGGCGACACCATCGACGCCGCGATCGAGACCGTCGGATCGATGACCGTCGGCGTTACTGAACGTGACGTCCGCTTCGAGGACGTCGATGTCGAGAAAGGCGGCCAGGACTGAATCGTTCAGGAGACACTGATCTCGGACATTGTATTGGCGTGTTCGTCGGGCTGGGAAACGCTTAGCGATTCGTGGGCGGCGGTGGCTCTGGTTGATGGTCGCGGGTATTCCGCAATGGTCTGCCGTGTCGTCCACACTCGGGGAACGCGGTGACAGCCCACGGAATCGGAGGAAATGGCGCTGATCGTGCTCGGGGAACGGATTGTGATAAACTGTTGGGTGACGATTGCATTCAGTGGTAGCATACCACAACAAAGCGAGTTCGAGTATATCGCAGACAAAACGGTGGTCGGAAAGCGCTGCCCGGCGGGCTATACCGTTGCAGGCTCCAATCTTGTCCCCCTCTGGCCTTCGCTGAATCCGGTGACCGAACAAGTAGTCGCGTTGCCACCAGTCTTCGCAGAACCACCCAGTCGGAACCGGGTCGCTACCCCTCACGAAGACAGGCCATTACAATAGTACTATAGTAACGAAGATCTATCGAGGCCTGTCACGGATTGCGTTGAGCAACGTCGCCCGTTGCCTGTTCTTGCCGGATAGAGATTGCGATTATTTCGAAATACTGTGGTGTAGCCCGCTGTATGTGAAACGAACGGGGTCCACACTGAATCCAACCCTTCCGGATTCCGGAGGACTCATTCACTGGAGAACCTCACCCCATGTAACAGGGTTAGATGGCCGGCCCCAGCAATCATCCGACCTGATAGACTGCCAGCTCCACCTCGTTGGGCTGGCGGGCACCGGATGCGACAAAGATACGCTCCGAAAGCCAGCCCAGTTCTGGGTCTGCGGTTTCGAACTCGGGAACCGACTGAAGTAGACCCCATCCGGATCGACTGGAAGCCCATCCGTAATCGTTCGCTGGTTTCCTGCGACGCCACACGCATTCCCTGGTTTTCCACGTAGACCCGCTCAGCAGATCCACCCGCCACCTCTGGATAACTATCACGACGTACGTGGATGTGTTGAACCCGTTGACGCCGTCGAACTCCTCGGTCACGTTCGTCATGCTCGACTGGCTCCGGTCTGGACTAGAGCAACTACATCCACCAAAGAGGATTCCGACCAACTCCATCATCGGGTCCTAGAGGGTCGCCACTCCTCTTTCGTCTCGGCCAATGGGTGCGAGATAGCAGAACGAACAGAGAGACAAGCAATCCCGGATCCGACGTTGTCCGGATAAAGTCCGGACAAATCGGACGGTGATCGATGAGATCAAGGAGTTACAAAAGTGCGCTTGTAACTGTTCTCCTCGAAGTACGCACCGACTCTCCGTCGCCGAGCCGGAAGAAGGACGCGCTGGAGAGACCGAGAGAGCCGCACGACGGAGACGGAATCGATCCGTCCGGCCGCTGGAGTATCGAATCGTGTCCGAAATAACCGAAGTCTTTACTGTGGCAGGTCATGATAGCTGCACACATGGGACAGAAAACACCCCCTCTGAAGACGATTCAGCGCGCGTTCGAGATACTGGACGTGCTGAAAGAAGAGAAGACAGTCGGGGTCTCGGAACTCTCGCGCCGGATGGACCTGCCAAAGAGCACTGTTCACGACTACCTCCGGACATTGAAGGCGACAGGCTACGTCGTCAACGACGGTGGGACGTACAGTCTCGGGTTTCGGCTGTTAGAGCTCGGTGGACACGTTAAGTACCGCAATCGATTGTTCCACACCGCTAAACCGGAACTCGAGCGGCTAGCTGAGAAGACGGGAGAGTTGGCCAGCATCAACATCGAGGAGCACGGTCGATTCATCATCCTTCACACTGAGTACGGTGCGGAGTCGCTCCAGCTCGGCATCTACCCCGGGATGTCGACCCCGATTCACACCCACGCCGCTGGGAAGGTTATGTTAGCGAACTTCGCCGAGGAGAAAGTAGATCGAATTCTTGACGAACATGGTCTGGATCAGGTGACCGAACACACTGTCACGGACCGCCACGAGCTGGTAGCCGAACTCGAAACCATCCGCGAACGTGGGTACGGCGTCGACCGGAACCAACAAGTCGTCGGCATGAGCGTCGTGGCCACACCCATTCAGGTGAAAAACCGTGTCCTCGGCTCCATCGGCGTCGTCTGCCCGACGGACCGGCTCGTCGACGAGGGATACCAGGAGAAACTCGCACAAGAGGTCAAGAAATCAGCCAACATTGTTTCTGTTAACTATCAATACAGACCGTAATTCGGGGGATCGATCGATGGGTCCGACTCGTCCTGTGTGATGAACCCTGGACCGAATTCCGAGTTCAACCTCGTCGTGGCGCGGCATCCATCGACCGTCGTAAGGTATATGTGTAGCTCTTCCTTTGAGGCATGATAGTATGCGAGCGACCAGCAGACGGAAGATGCTCAAACGGATAGGGGTGGCTTCGTCGGCCGGCATGACGCTCCTCGCTGGCTGTAGTAACATTGGTGGTAGTGGCGATGGCGACGGCGAACTGGAGTCGCTTACCGTCGGCGTCTTCGCGCCATACACTGGCCCATTCGCACCCTGGGGACAGTCCGTGACGACGGGCTCGATACTCGCAAAGCAGGACCTCACAAAGGAGTTCGATATCAGTATCGAACTCAAGGAGTACGACACCGAGACGGATCCGAGCGCGGCGCTCGACCGGATGAAACGCGCCGTTACCTCCGACGATATCGACTTTGCTCATGGTGGTATCTCATCGGCCGTCTGTACGAGCATTGGGACGTGGGCGTCCAATAACGGCGTCTCCTACATCGCGCAAGGAGCCTCTGACTCCTTGTCCGGCTCGGACTGCGCTCAACACATGTTCAACGTCTACCAGTCGAACACGATGATGGCCCAGTCGGCCGGTCCGAGCATGGCAGAACAAGCCGACAACTGGTACGTTCTCTACTCCGACTACGTCTGGGGCAACACCGGACAAGAAGTCATTACAAAGAGCCTCAACGAGAACGGAGCGACGGTGGTCGGCAAGGACGCGACACCGTTTCCGGGCGACGACTACACCCAGTACATCAACAACGTAGCCAACTCCGACGCGGACGCCGTCGCGCTACTCATCCCCGGTCTCGACGCTCGCCTCGCGGCCGAGCAGATGATGAGCAAAGGTCTCCACGAAGAACTGACGGTCATGTTTCACCAGTTTGAAGATCTCGTGCTCTGGGGACTTGGCAAGGAGGCGGCCATGATGGTGGATATCGGGCCGACTGGTTGGGCTAACGCCGTCGATGGCGACGAGGAATTCAAACAACGCGTCGTTGATGAGGGCGAGACCAATCCGTTCGCTCGACACTTCATGGCGTACACGTCCCTCGACCAGCAGGTCCGCGCCGCGATGCGGGCCAGCTCGACGGACGCTGAAGCCATCACGGCCGAGCTCGAAGACCACGAGCTACAAAGCCCCGTCACCGACATTCAGGGAGGGACATCCTACTGGCGTGCCTGTGATCACCAACTCGTTCAGCCGACGCATATCGTCTCCGGATTGGCCGAAAGCGAGATGCAGGATGAGCCGTACAAACAGTGGTTCACGGTCGATACGAGCGTTGCTGGCGATGAGGTCGTCCGGAGCTGTGACGCGACAGGGTGTGATCTGTGATCCCACAATGAACATGTCTCTACCGAACACGGGCAATCGGAGCCATTCATCAGCCGAGAGAGCGGGCGTCGTCGTCCTCCTCACAGTGCTGGTGAACGCGTTCGTGATGAAACCAGGGCTGTTCGTCGATCAGGTGGTTGGTGGGCTTGTCTACGGGTTCATTCTCGTCCTGCTCGCTCTCGGGCTGTCCATCATCCTCGGGCTCCTCGGCGTGGTGAACTTCGCTCACGGGGCCCTGTTCATGGTCGGTGCATATCTCACCCACCAGATCGTCGTCCAGTGGGGATTCTCGTTTTGGGTCGCGCTCATCGTCGTTCCACTACTGGTCGGCGTGCTTGGCATCATCATCGAACGTGCAGTGTTGCAGTTCATCTACGACGAGAACCCCCTTATCGGTTTGCTCGCCACATTCGGCCTCGCTTTGATGTTGAACGAGGCCACACGAGCGACGTGGGGTGGCAGTCCGCTCAGCGTGCCGACCCCGGAGGCCCTCTCGGCGGGTTTCACCCTGTTCACCACGACTGTTGCCCGATTTCGGTTGTTCACCGTCGTCGTCAGTGTGCTGACTGTCGTCGTAGTGTATCTGCTCATCGAGCGGACCGATTTCGGCCTCTCGGTTCGTGCTGGCGTCCTCGACCGAGAGATGGCGGAGTTGGTCGGTGTGAACATTCACCGCCGATTCGTCCTGATGTTCTTTCTCGGGGCGAGCATTGCCGGTCTCGGTGGCGTCCTTCGAGGGACCGAGGTTGGGATGGACCTCGCCATGGGCGACCAGTTCATCATCCTTGCGTTCGTCGTGATCGTGGTCGGAGGTATCGGGAGTCTCTTCGGGAGCGTCGTCTCGGGGCTGCTCATCGGCGAGGCGGTGTTCCTGACACCGTTGCTACTTGAGACGCTCGCGATCCGGACGAACATCGAGGCGCTGGCCATCCCCGGCATCGGTGGGTTGATGCCCTATCTCGTGATGATCGTCGTTTTGCTTGTCAGACCGCGTGGACTGTTCGGCCAGGAGGGCTTTCTCGAATGAGCGACCGTCGTTCACCCGAAACCATCGCGCGCTGGGCGACGGAGTCACTGGACACCGACGTGCTCCACCGGCTCCGAGTCCCGCTCGGTTTGGTCGCTGTCATCGTGTTCATCCGGCCGGTGGTCTCACATCCAGTGTTGCTCGGCTACGAGCAGATCGCGAACAGCATCCTCATTTGGATGCTGTTCGCGGCGTCGTTCAACCTCCTCATCGGCTACACCGGCCTGCTTTCGTTCGGACACGCGATGTTCCTCGGGTTCGGCACGTACGGGGCCGCTATCGGCGTCCTTCACATGGGGCTTCCGTTCATCGTGGCCGCACTCATCAGCGTCGCGGTAGCGACCGTCGTCGCGCACCTCATTGGACGGCTCACAGTCCAGAAGGGAGATATACTTCGCAATGCTCACACTCGCGTTCGCACAGTCCGTTTACTTCATTGCGAACCAGAACTACGGCGGAATCACTGGCGGGAGCACTGGACTCAGCGGCGCGCTTCCGGCGTGGATTGAGAGCTACCGCGGCGTGATGTACGTTTCGCTGGAGTGGCTCAGGTTCGACTGGTACTACCTGCTGGCAGTCGTGTTCCTGATCGGGATGCTCGCCCTCTGGCAACTCGTTCGATCGCCGTTTGGCCGGACGCTGGCAGTCGTCCGTGAGAATGAGGAGCTGGCCCGTGCCGTCGGGATCGACACGAGACGGTACAAGATCTGGTCGTTCACCTTCAGCGGGATGTTTGCGGCGCTGGCGGGCGTTCTGTTGGAGATCAACAACCAGGGCGCAACGCTCCATGACCTCTCGGTCACGACGAGCGGTGACGTCATTCTCATGACCGTCCTTGGTGGAACAAAATACTTCTTCGGCCCGCTCACAGGCGTGTTCGTCTGGCTGTTCTCTCGGGACTTCCTCACCGAGTTCGAAACGCTCGTGGTACCCCTCTCCGAGTTCCCGATAGTCAGGGTCGAACTCTCCGGCGTGCTAACGTACTGGCAGTTCTTTCTGGGGCTGCTGTTCGTCATCGCGGTACTGGTCGCGCCGCGTGAGGGCGTCTGGGGGCTGTTTCGGGGCGGCGTCGAGCGGCTGTTCCAACGATTCGGAGGTGATCAAGAGTGATCGATATCAGACAGAATGACGCAACGGAGGCGGTTCAATCGGATCCCATCCTGCAAACCGACGGGTTAACGAAGCGGTTCGGCGGCGTCGTCGCAGTCGATGACGTCGATCTAGCCGTCGAGCAGGGCGAACTGCACGCGATCATCGGGCCAAACGGTGCCGGGAAGACGACGCTGTTCGATACGGTCACCGGCGCTCTCCCGCCCACAGCCGGAACCGTCTGGTTCGACGGCGAGGAGATCACGGACCTGCCCCAAGAGGCGCGGCCGCACCGCGGCCTCGCGCGGTCGTTCCAATCCAACCAGCTGTTCAACGATTTATCTGTTCTGGAGAACGTCCGCGTCGTCGTCCAGACGGCGCAGACCGGTACGTTTAGTCTGGACCTCCTCGGCGAAGGCCAGGATCGGTACCGCGACCGTGCGTTCGACCACCAGAGCGGGTCGGTCTCGACGACCAGTACAGCACAGCGGCGAAGAACCTCTCACACGGCGACCAGCGCCGGCTCGGCATCGCGGTTACGCTGGCGACGGAGCCGTCGGTCCTCCTGCTCGACGAGCCGACCAGCGGCATCGGTACCACGGAGACGCAGGAGACAGCCGAGATGATCGACGATCTGCGGCAGGAACTCGACCTCACCATTCTCCTGATCGAACACGATATGGACATCGTTCTCTTGATGAGCGATCGAATCACGGTGCTCAACCAGGGTGAGGTCATCGCCACGGCCAGCCCCGAAGCGATCCGGGACAACGAGGACGTACAGAACGCCTATCTCGGCGGCATGAGGGAGGAGCTATGACGCTGCTTGAAGTCCGTGACTTGGCGGCTGGCTACGAGACCGGACAAGTACTGTTCGGCGTCGATGTGACCGTCGAACGCGATGAAGTCGTCTCGCTACTCGGCCGCAACGGTGCCGGGAAAACGACGACCATCCGCGCCATCGTTGGCGCGGATACCCCATGTGCAGGGCGGATCCATCACGTTCGATGGACATGACCTTCGCGCTACGCGCAGCCACCGAATCCGAAGCTCGGACTCACGCTCGTTCCGGAGGGCCGGCGCTGCTTTGAGAATATGACGGTCGAAGAAAATCTCCGGCTCGCGGCCAACCATGTCACCGACCCGTTAGCGGTCGACTTGATCCTCGATCAGTTTCCCGAACTGGCGGCGATGCGCGATCGTCCATCGAAGAACATGAGCGGGGTGAAAAGCAGATGCTCGCCATCGCGCGTAGCTTGTAGCGAATCCGCGAATGATGCTTCTTGACGAGCCGTGCGAGGGTCTTGCACCCTATATTGTCAGACGCATCGAATCCATCATCGAGGAGATCAGCCAGGAACGGGACGTAACGGTACTCCTCGTTGAGCAGAACGTCGCCGTCGCGTTGGCAGTCGCCGATCGCCACTATATCCTCGATGAGGGTCGCATTGTCGATGCAGTGTCGACCGAGCGCCTGCGCGAGGACGAGACCCTGCGCCAGGAGTATCTGGGCGTGTAAGGCGGGTGCATGACGCTTTGTCGGACCGCATGGGAAACATCAGCCGTTGGCTCGAACGTTTCTGCGGTCTGATAGTGCACCGTTACATTGATGATGTCCGACGAGGAGTTTCAAGTGATGGATATCGAGATAGACAGCCTCGCAGTTTTGGGGGCTGGCAGTATGGGACACGGTATTGCCGAAGTGGCTGCCATCGCCGGCTACAACGTCGTGATGCGCGATGTCGAGCAAGACATCGTTCGGGAGGGCTACGAGCAGATCGAGTGGAGCGTCGGCAAACTCGCCGAGAAGGGCCGGATCGACGACGATCCCGATGTCGTCCTCGATCGTATCTCGACGACGACTGATCTAGAGACAGCGGTCGCCGACGCCGACCTCGTCGTCGAAGCCGCGCCAGAGGACCTCGATCTGAAACGGGAGATCTTCAGTGCCGTCGACGCTGCGGCCTCGTCGGAGACCATCATTGCGACGAACACGTCCAGCCTCCGGGTGAGCGACATCGCGGCAGCGGTGGACCAACCGGAGCGGTGTTGCGGGCTACACTTCTTCAATCCGCCGGTGAAGATGGATCTCGTCGAGGTCGTTTCCGGCGAGGCGACGAACGAGGTGGTCACCGACACAGCCTACACGTTCGTCGAGTCGATCGACAAGACGCCCATCCGCGTCCGCAAGGACATTCCACAGTTCGTCGTCAACAACGTCCTGACGCCGTACATGGGCGAAGCCGCGTGGATGTTCGATGCAGGTGCGGCTAGCATCCGGGAGATCGACGCGGCGATGGTGTTCCAGCGTGGCTACCCGATGGGTCCGTTCGAACTCAACGATTTCGGCGGGCTAGACATCTTTGCCCACACCCGCGAGCAGTGGGACGAACCAGTGCCGGAGTCAGTCAGTTCCCGCATCGAGGACGACGATCTCGGCCGAAAGACCGGAAAGGCTTCTACGACTACGAGGACAGCGGCGTCGACTACGAGCCCGGCCAGGGCGAGGGAGTCGACACGGTTCGCATCGAAGCCCGGATGATCAACGAGGCAGCCAAGCTTGTCGGGCAGGAAGTCGCTGTTCCGGAGGACATCGACACCGGGATGCGACTCGGCGGGGCCTCCTGAGGAACGTGCCGGACTGCGGACAAGATCGGCCTTGACGTCGCTCTCGAAGCTACGCGACCTCCACGATGCGACCGGGGCCGAGCGGTACGAGCCGGCGGACTATCTGATCGAGCTGGTCGAGGCCGGTCACACCGGAGAAGACGCGGGCCGTGGCTTCTACGACTACAACGACGGCGGACCGTACCACTACGTCAGACACGAGCTGTCCGATGATGGCGTCTTGAGCGTTATTTTCGACCGCGAAGAGCGACTCAACGCCTTTTCGACGGACATGTTCGACGAGGTCAAGCGCCTGCTTACATCGGTTGACACTGAAGAAGTCTCCTGCGTTGTCTTCGAGGGCGCAGGCGATCGCGCGTTCAGCGCTGGCGCGGACATCACCGGGTTCACCACTGCCAAGCCGACGGAGCTGATGTCGATCGACGAATCCATCGAGACCATCTACGAGTTCCCCCGTCCGACCGTCGCCAAGATTGACGGGTTCTGCCTCGGTGCCGGATTGGAGGTCACGCTGGCTTGTGACATCCGCATTGCGACCGAGGGATCGAGACTCGGCAGTCCGGAGATCGAACTCGGACTCATCCCTGGCGGCGGCGGAACTCAGCGGCTCACCCGACTCATCGGCAAGCCGCGGACGAAAGAACTCGTCTTCCGTGGTCACCAGATCTCGGCGTCGAAGGCAGCCGACTGGGGAATCCTCAACCGCGCTGTTCCGGACGACGAGTTCGAGGCGGCGATCGACGAGGTCGTCTCGGATCTGGTTGAGGGCCCACAGACAGCGCTGGAGGTTGCAAAACACGCAATCAACGAGGGACAAGACGCGAGCCTGAAAACGGCCCTATCGATCGAGAGCCAGGGCTTCGGCCTGCTCACGACTACCGACGACATGCGGGAAGGCGTCGCGGCGTTCACCCACGATCGCGAGCCCGAGTTCGGCGATGAGTAAGTGGGGCAAGGATTCAAGTATGTGGACTACTACCGAACGAGATGGACGATGAGATACGCCAGTATCACCGGGAGAACGAACGGCACGAAACGCGATAGCGAGGGGATGTGGCCGTGACGCGGACCGCCGGCATCGTCGGTGGTGGCCACACCCGTTGGGGGTCCCGTGAGGCCACGTACAAGGACCTGATCCAGGAGGCGGGCAAGGCCACCTTCGATTCGGTCCCGGACATGGGTCCAGAGGACATCGAAGGGCTGTTCGTCGGGTCGGTCCAGCCCGAGCGGTTCGCATTCCAGACGCACGTCGCGCCGCTGGTCGCGGAGCTGCTGGGCATCGACGTCGACGCGATGATCGCGCGGACGGAACTCGCGTGCGCCAGCGGGCAGGCCGCATTGCGGTACGCCTGGCTCGCCATCGCCGCCGGGCAGCTCGACGTTGCGCTCGTGCTCGGCGTCGAGAAGATGAATCCACCGGGGGGGCACATGCCTGAGGCGCAGGCCAGCATGACAAACGTGATGGATCGGGAGTTCGACGGCGTCAACGGGCTGAACGCCCCACCGTACTTCGCCATGGTCGCCCAGCGACATATGTACGAGTACGGCACGACTCGCGAGCAACTCGCACTCGTGAGCGCGAAGAACAAGCGCCATGCCGCACACAACGAGTTCGCACAGTTTCAGGACGAGGTCACCGTCGAGGAAGTGCTCGAATCGTATCCGCTGTCGCCGCCGCTGTGTCTCTACGACTGCAGCGGCATCACTGACGGTGCTGCGGGGCTCGTCCTCATGAGCGAGGAGAAAGCCCGCGAGGTGACCGACGAGGCGGCGTGGATCACCGGCAGCGGGCAGGCGTGCTTCGCGAGCAACTCGGTCAACAACCTCCCCTCGATGTCGGGCTGGCCACAGGCCACGACCGCCGCGGAGAAGGCCTACGACCAGGCGGGCGTCACTGATCCCCTCAGAGAACTGGACGTAGCCGAGATCCACGACTGCTTTTCGATCAGCGAGATCGTCGAGTACGAAGATCTCGGCTGGGTCGAGAAGGGCGAGGGGGGCCGGTTCGTCGAAGATGGACGCAGCGCTCTCGATGGCGATATCGCCGTCAACCCGCGGGGCGGGCTGCTTGGCTGCGGCCACCCGCTCGGGGCGACCGGCGTTTCGCAGGCGCTTGAGATTTACGACCAGTTCCGCGGCGACGTGCCGGCCGAGCGGCGGGTTCCCGACCCGGAGACGGGACTGATTCACAACCTCAGTGGCAGCGCATCCGTCCACAGCGTCATGATTCTGAGAGCGTGAGCGACCATGAGCGACCACGACACCATCGAGCTGCCGGAGACCATCGAGCTCCCTCGGCTACTCGACTTCTACGAGCTACAGAGCGCAGCGCACACGGGTATCCATGAGTTCTACGAGAACCTCCGCCACGGGCAGCTCTCGACAACGCGCTGTCGGGATTGTGGGAACCTGCAGTTCCGCCCGCATCGTCTGCCCGGAGTGTCAGGCGACGATCTCGAATACGTGGACCTCCCGCACGAAGGCGAACTGTTCGCGTTTTCGACGGTCGGGCCGGTGCTCCGCTTGGAATGCAATCGGAGGTGCCGTTCGTGATCGGCATCGTCGATCTCGGTGACGTGCAGCTTTCGTCGCGGATCGACAACGCCGAGTATGACGACCTCGAAATCGGTGACCCCGTGGAACTGAACGTCACCGAGATCGACGGCCCAGTCGACCACGAACGGGTGTTCTTCCGATTCGAACCCAAACGGTAGCCACAAGATTACGAACCGTTACCGAGCCTCCTTGAGCAGGTCCGCGGCCTTCTCGGCGATCGCAATGGTCGGAGCGTTCGTGTTTCCAGACGTGATGCGAGGCATAACGGAGGCATCGACAACACGGGTGAGTTTAGCCCGTGGATGCGTAGTCGGTCGTCGACGACAGCCATCTCGTCGTCGCCCATCTTACACGTCCCAACAGGGTGGTAGATCGTCTGGACCGTCTCGTGAATGTGCTGGCGGAGGTCATCGTCGCTCCGATCTCCTCTTCCGGCCAGACTTCCCTGCCGCGGTGCCCATCCAGAGCACTCGCATGGGCGATCTCTCGGTCCGCTTAAGGCCCTCGACGAGTCGCTCCATATCGGCTTCTTCGTCCAGGTAGTTCGGATCGATGACCGGATCGTCGAACGGGTAGTCGGAAGCGAGCGTGACCCGGCCACGGCTCTCCGGATGGAGCAGGGTCGTACTGAGGGTCATCCCTCTCCTTCCTCGGGATTGTCGAAACCGTGGTTCATAAAGTACACCCGCGCGAGGAAGTACTGGAGATCGGGAGCAGGGAGGTCCGGGTCGGACCGCTCGAAGCCGGTGACCTGACAGAGGACCTCTCCCGGATTGATTTCTGGATCCTGCGTGCACTCGTACGCCGACGAGGCGACGAGGTGATCCTGGAGGTTCCGACCGACGCCGGGGAGGTCGTGTTCGACGTCGATGCCGTGCTCTTCGAGGTGGGTGGCGGGACCGACCCCCGAGAGCAACAGCAGTTTCGGCGAGTCGATCGCCCCAGCCGAGAGGACGACCTCCTCGGCAGCGATGTCCTGGGTGACGCCGTTCTGGACGTATGTGACGCCAGTCGCGGTATCTCCCTCAAGGACGACCCGTGTCACACGTGCGCCAGTCTCGGCGGTCAGGTTGCTCCGATCCAGTACGGGGTGGAGATAGGCAACAGCGGTACTCTGGCGCTCGCCGTCCTCGACGGTCAGGTGGAGATATCCCATTCCTCTTGCTGTCCGGCGTTTACGTCCTCATTCTGATCGAATCCGACCTCCACGGAGGCGTCGATCAGGGTATCCGTGACGTCACCGTATGGATGCTCCTGTTCGACGTGGAGCGGCCCATCGGCTCCGTGATGCACAGACTCGCCATCCTCGAAATCCTCCATCCGCTTGAAGCAAGAGGACATCTCGTTCCAGCCCCACCCGTCGTTACCCAGGTCCGCCCAGCGATCGTAGTCCCAGGGGTTCCCCCGGACGTACATCATCGCGTTGATCGACGAGGAGCCACCGAGTGTCTTTCCCCGGGGCCAGTACTCCTCGCGGCCGTTGAGACCCGGTTGGGAACCGTCGAGTAGTCCCAGTCCACCTCCGACTTCATCAGGTGCGGGAACATCGTCGGAACGTGAATGTCGTCGCTCTCGTCCGGTTCTCCTGCTTCCAACAACAATACCTCGTTGCCCTCGTCGGCCGAGAGGCGGTTTGCGAGTACGCAACCGGCAGATCCGGCTCCAACGATGACGTAATCGTACGTGTGCGCCATGACATTAACCCACAGGAAATGATACGTAATGAAATTTTTGTATGTAATAATATTGAATTGTCTGAGATATTCATCATAGACAAATATTAAGTTGAATGCGACCAAACGTCGTGTCGATGTCTAACGTGAGTGATGACGGCAGTAACACGACGGAGACCATTCGATCTCGACACCGAGCTGTGGCCGAGGAGGTGATTCCCGACCACACGCAGTTGTTCGTCGGGGTGAGTGGCAGGACGCCGCGAGCGGCGACACGTTCGACACCCTCGATCCGACGACAGGAGAGTACTCCTCGGCTGCCCGGGGACGCGCAGAGGACGTCGACCGGGCGGTCGAGGCAGCGTGAAGGCGTACGACGAGGTGGTCCGAGACGAGCACCAGCGAGCGTCAGGCGGTTCTCGATGCGATCGCCGACTGCATCGAGGACCACCAGGACGAACTTGCGAAACTCGAGACCCTCGACAACGGCAAGACGCTGATGGAGGCTCGCATCGATATGGATGGAATCGTCGAACAGTTTCGATTTTTCGCTGCGCTGTCCAGACGAACCGCGGCCAGACCACCGACGAACCGGGCGTCTCTGGTCGGGTGATCCACGAACCGTACGGGTCGTCGGACAGATCATTCCGTGGAACTTCCCGCTCGCGATGGTGTCGTGGAAGATCGCCCCGGCACTCGCGGCGGGGAACTGCACAGTGATCAAGCCTGCCGAGGAGCAGACGCCGCTCTCGATCCTCCGGCTGATGGAGCTGATCGAGGACATCATTCCCGACGGTGTGATCAACGTCGTGACCGGCTACGGCGAGGAGGCAGGAGAACCGATCTCCAAACACGAGGACGTTCGAAAGCTCGCGTTCACTGGATCGACCGCGGTCGGCAAGCAGGTTATGCGCAACGCGGCGGACACCGTCACGGACGTCACCCTCGAACTCGGCGGGAAGAGCCCTGTTGTCGTCCACGCGGACGCGGATCCCGAGGAGGCCGTCCAGACGATCGCGTTTGCGATCTTCGCCAACACCGGCGAGTGCTGTGAGGCGGGATCGCGGCTGTTCGTCCACGAGGAGGTCGCCGACGACGTACTCGGGGACTGGTCGCCGCCGCCGAGGAATGAACGTCGGCGACCCGCTCGACGACGAGACGGATCTCGGACCGAAGGTCTCGCGCGAGCAGGTCGAACGGACGATGGGTTACCTCGAACGCGCTCGTGAGGGCGGCAAACTTCCTCGCTGGCGGTGAGCCGCGAAGACGAGACACTCGACGACGGCTGTTTCGTCAAACCGACGCTCATCGAGGGGCTC
>JAKCFJ010000003.1 GCA_025041175.1 Halobacteriales archaeon YIM A00010 | reverse complement strand
GGTACAAAGACGACATCTGGGCGCTCCCGTACACCGCGAACGGCCGTGGATTCGTCTATCGCCAGGACATCTTCGAGAAATACGGCTACGACGTACCAGACAAATGGGCCGATTTTATCGAGATAGGAGCCGAGATATCGAAAAATGAGGAGGACATGCACGGGTTTACGCTCACGAGCCAGAAGGGGAACACCCGGGGGCTCCAAGAGTTCCTCTCGTTTCTCTTCCAGCGCGTCGACACAGTGTTCGAACCCGAGGGTGACGGATGGGCGGTAACTGCCTCGCCCGAGGACTTCGGTATCGTCTTCAAGGAGTACTTCTGGGATCCGTTCTTCAAAACGGATGTGCCTGCGAGCAACCCCAACGCGCGTGGGATCGATTCGCTCGCTCATGACGTCGCGTATATAAATGGTAATTACGCCGCCATCTCTACCGGCCCATGGCTCGCTGGAACGCCGAGTGAGGAGGATGCGAACGAAAACGCGAAAGAGAACTACCGAAACAGCGCCGCCACGCACAACCCGCGGGTCGAAGGCGGCGAGAAGGGGACCTTCATGGAGGTCAAACCGGTTTTCATGAACAGCAACTCCGAGAACAAAGAGGAGGCCTGGAAAATCATCGAGGCTGCCACGAGCCCAGAAGGGATCAAGACGTACCACGAAGACGACCCGGGGAACCTACCGCCCCACGAAGATGTAGAATGGAAGGTGCCGGAAACGACCGAGAATCCCGACTGGAAAGGATTCCAGGACGTCCTTGAAACGGGGAGATCCTACGGCTTCTGGAGCGTGAGCAAGATGAGCAGTTCGTGGTTCGACCTGTCCCAGCAGGTGATGTACGACAAGATCGATCCGATGAAGGCGGGCGAACAACTTCACGAAGCCTGGTCGGACGAGGCTGACCAGATCTAAAGCGGGACGAAGCGTGACGCCGATCGAATGACTACCTCATCTTTTCAGTGAACTACCCCACCCTACCGCTCGCCTGACGGCTCGCGCTCTCGTCGGCCACCCAAAACGCGGAGCGTTTTGGTGACGTTAACGAATCGCAGAGCGATTCGTTCGCTCACAAGAGATTCGCTCTTGTGAACGGTGTATCCCCTCCCTACGCCCTCACTCCGTTCGGACGGTGAAGAAGGAGGCTTACCGCTTGCATTTAGTTAAAGTTTGCTACACATCCGGTGAAAAGCTCGCCCTCAGGATTCACCCCTCGTTTGGGCTACTGGGATGGATCAATCGTATCGACGAGTCCTCCGGTTCATAGTCCACTGATAGTGGAGAGAATTCGAGATCATAGAAACGTGCGGCCTCCCATCCAAGACCGAACACACGATCACTGCCCTGCGGAACTCTACACGGATCTGGATGTCATCCGTGAGTGAGGGGAAACGCTTGAAGTCGAGGAGCGTCGTGAAGAGCTCCGATCCGTCGCGGTTCCACTCAGAGTGGATTCAGATGTCGCCGGTGTGATCTCGATTTCGGGACCAGCGTCTCAACGACGGATTGATGATGACTACCACGACCAGTTGTACGATGCTGTGGATATCGTCACGATTCGATACGCGTATGAGCGATAACAACCAAGTAATTACAGACGTACGTCTGTAATTCCCACATGTGTAACCAT
Organism: Halobacteriales archaeon YIM A00010; assembly: GCA_025041175.1. Lineage (GTDB taxonomy): Archaea > Halobacteriota > Halobacteria > Halobacteriales > Haloarculaceae > Halocatena. Next base: position 929,239 of record JAKCFJ010000003.1, on the reverse strand, counting down.
CCGATCAATGCTGTGTTTCCACTATCAGTGGACGAATGCCGTGTGAGCGAGAGATTCCCCGACGTTCGTTCTTACTGAACGCTGCGATTCGAGGCGAGGAAACACTTTTAAACCACCGATGGAAACAGCAGGTGGGACAGTCAATGACAGTTCAGCAAGGACGGTCAGAGATCACGACCGATATGACGATCGCGTACATCGGAGGTGGGAGCCGAGAGTGGGCGCCCAAGTTCATTCAGGATATGGCGCTTTCGGATCTCAACGGTACAGTTCGCCTCTACGACCGGAATTACGAAAGCGCACAGCAAAACGCCGAATTTGGCAACTGGGTCCAAGAGCGAGAAGGAGCCTCCGCCGACTGGAACTACCAAGCGGTAGCAGACAGAGCAGTCGCTCTCGACGGCGCGGACGCTGTGATCCTCTCGACGCAGTTCAATCCCGCAGAGACGTTCATCCATGACCTTGATATTCCCGAGGAATATGGGATCTATGGGGCAGTTTCGGCGACGATCGGACCCGGCGGTATCTTCCGCGCGATGCGAACGATCCCTGTCTATCGTGAGTTCGCAGCAGCGATCAGGGAACACTGCCCGAATGCGTGGGTGTTCAACTTCACTAACCCGGTTCACTTCGTCACCCGCGCGCTCTACGACGAGTATCCGGACATCAAGGCCGTCGGGCTCTGCCACGAAGTGCTCAAAGCCTATCCCTTCTTCGCGTCTATCGCCACGGAACATCTCGGTATGGACGCGAGTCCGGAGGATATCACGATAAATCCGAAAGGCATCAACCACTTCACCTGGACCGACGAAGTGCACTGCAATGGTGAGAATATCTGGCCGCAGCTCCAGGATTTGCTCGACAGCGAGCACGCCCACAAGGAGTACACACCCGAGGATCTGGAGGGCGTTTCACCGTTCGTCGACAACGAGCAAGTGATGTGGGAGCTGTTCCGTCGCTTCGATATGATCCCGGTCGGCGGCGACCGACACCTCGTCGAATACGCCACGTGGTTCCTCAACGGACAGAAAGAGGGGCTGAATCGATGGGGGGTCAAGCGAACCGACAGTGATTACCGAGCGAAGCATTGGAACCCATCAGAATCGGATCAGACGACTGACGTCGAAGCATGGATGAACGGGAAGACGACGTTCGAAATCGAGTCATCGGAGGAAAAATTCGCGGAGATGCTCGAAGCGCTCCACGGCGGCGAATCGTGTATTGCGAACGTCAACATGCCGAATTCCGGACAAGTGAGTGGGATCGAGGATGGCGCAGTCGTCGAGACGAACGCGTACGTTCGCGCGAACGAGGTCGTTCCACTCACGTCAGGGGAATTCCCGAGACCACTCGAAACGGTAATGGAGGATCACGTTGATACGATTGAGACCGTCATCGGAGCCTCCCGAGACGGCGACATCGACAAGGCGTTTCAAGGATTCCTCATCGATCCCCAGGTTCGCACGCTCCAGACGGAGGACGCGCGCGACCTCTTCGCCGAATTATTCAAGAACGTAGAGGAGTATCTCTCGTCTTGGAAGGTCGAGAACGCCCAGATCCTCGAAGAATCGCCGAAATGGTGATCTCTCCCGGACCAGGTGCTTCAGTTCCCATGGTCTGAAACCACGAGAAACGTTTCCACAGCACGTAGAGCATGGGTGGCGCTCGCCGGCGGTGTTCAGATACGGATGGAGTGTGAGGCGGTCCGTTTTCCGAGTGATCTATGCCCGGAAACGACCGCCCCAACGGTTGTTCGAGCGAGATCGAGGGGGGTTTTGTGGAGCGAGAAGCAACACCACAGCTGTTGATGACGCTCGGTATACAGCTCCATGTGCCATAATGTCTCTTCTAAATACTATAGTTATTCTTGATATATTCAGTGTCGAACGGACGTGTTCGACCGTTCACAGCTGGGTGCACGACCGATCGACAGCCCGAAAATGGCCGAAGCCCGGATCACGTTGCGGGTGACGAAACCGTGATCCGACGCAACGATGAGCAGTAGTGGCTGTATGCTACGGTCGATCCCGAAACAAACGAATTATCCCACACAACGCGTGAACCGACGAGAACAAACGGTATCTCTCATACGTTCTTCGCTGAACTCCGCGAGAAACACGATGTCTCCGATGCCGTGTTTCTCATTGATAGAGCGACACCACTGACAAACGCTTGTAATCGGCATGGCCTCAATTTCCGGTATGAACGCCACGGAAATTGGAACAGCGTCGAACATATATTCCGTTAGGTAAAATGACGTACTTCTTCGTTCCCAAACTGTTTCAGCAACGCCAGCGCAGAAACTGCTGACGAGTGGCTCAGATCGTTCGCTTTCGCATGGAAGCAGCTAATCTGAACACTACCGCGAGAGCCAGCGAAACCATCATTTTCAATCCTGTCACGGCCCACGCGGAGGACACCAACAATGGTCATTGACACGGTTGAAGCCCCCCGTGATCCGCTCGAGTACGAGCTACAGGTCCTATATCATATGGAACACGAGATCGTCGACCTACACGAAAACCTCACGAACGAGGCGGAAAGCGAGGAGCTACCCGGTATCGAGCGGTGATCGAAAGGCAGCTTCGATCACTCTAGGGGACGTCATGAGGTGATGAAAGGATGACCACAACATCTTGTTCGAGGATTCCGCTACCACTCAGTAAGCGCGCTACGGCCATGGGCGTGCATGAGCATGAACAGAAAGGAGAGGACGCGCTGAACGCGGCCAGTGCACCGAGGTAGAAGACCCAATCCATCCCGACGGCGCTCATGAGCCAGCCGCCGCCGACAGGTGCGATGAGGCTTCCGGGCCGCCAGACCAGATCGCGGACGCCGAAGCTGGCGGCGACGCCACCCGACTCGTTGCTGCTGCCCTCGTCGGCGAACAGCGCCATGCTCGCCGGTTCGCGGAAGGCTTCGGTAAAGCTATATGACGTTGGTATGTATTATCACATACGGTGCTCGAAGACCGTACTCGCCATGCGCTCGGTATCGCCGTTCTCACGTGGGGTGGGAGCATGGCTGCGCTCGCGGTTGCCGGGCTGGCGACCAGTGTCTGGCATCTCTCTGACCTGGGGGGTCGAGCTGGTGCTGCTTTCTTGAGCGAGTTCGGGCTGATGGCTATCGTCGGCACATTCCTACTCGTCGGCGGTCCTGTCTTTCTTTGGACACGGTACGAACTTATTGCACCGATCATCGGCCTCGTCTGCTATGTTGCCTATTGGGCGTTTCTTGGGAGGACGACTGGTGTCGGTGTCTCCTCACTGTACGTCGGCATCATGTATGGACTGTTCGCACTCGCTGGAATCGCGATACTCACAGTTCTTGAGTGGATATTACGGTCGGTTCGACAACGATGACTTGAACCCGTTAGTTAATTCGCATTCGTGATGGAGCGCCTGTTACTCACTCCAGTGGTCCTGTGTTCTCTATCCCAGATAAATCAGTACTCAATTAATATAAACACGACTAGGACAACTATCATCGCGAGCGCACCGGCACCCAAGAATGCCTCATCAAAGTAGCCTTGGTCGGCGATCGCCCCGAAGAGACTCGGACTCAGCCCTCCGACTCCAACGTACACTGTTCGAAGCGCCCCCAAGTTCGTTCCCTGTGCTCCATCTGGCAGGCGTCGGGTGAGATCGGAGATAACAATCGTCTCGAACCCCAAGAGACCACTAGCGAGTACTGTGACGAGAGCAAGCAACCACACGTTCCCTACGAAAGGCAACAGGCTGAGAGCTATCCCGGCCGCACCCATGAACACCAATAGAGGAATGCGAACACCGATCCGGTCGAAAGCCCGTCCTGCAGCCGGTTTCACCAGAATCCCGAGTGCGAAAAAGAACCCAAAGAGGACGGTTGCAGCCTGTACCGAGAGCCCTTTCTCGTCAGTTAGATATGTCGGGTAGAAGCCGATCACTGCTTGCATGATTACGCTCCAGAGGACAAGTAGTACTATCCCGAGTAGTATACTTGGCCGCGTAAGGGTCGAAACAACGCTGGAGATCCCGAGAGATCCGCTCAGCGATACCGTCGAGTTCTGCTGTGGGAGTGTCGTCCAGAGACTGACGGCGGCAAGCAAGAAAAGCGGGATAGCGAACCCAAAGCCGAACTGCCAAGCCGCAACTACCGCGATAAACCCCGCAGCAGGTGGCATTATCGAGTTCCCCAGATCACCGGCAGCCATCGTTATTCCCGTTGCTGTACCGAGTCGATCTGGGTAGATCTTCTCCAAAATCGTAAATCGTGAAACGCCGTACAGCGCCGTCCCTATACCGAATAGAGCCGTTGCTACGAACAGGATGCTGGGAGACCCCGAAACAACGACGAGGGTGAGCATCGTCGCTGCAAGCACGGAACTGATGGTCAATAGTAGGCGTTCGCCAGCCCAGTCAGCGAGGATTCCTCCGGGAAGCTGGCCGCATGCGTACGCTATCCAAAGTACCGACAGCAAGAGGCCAGCAGTGGTCAGTGTAAGATTGTAGTCGGTGCGGAGATAGGGCAGTAATGCGGGATAGACCATCCGAAGGCTGATCGAGAGAAACCATCCAAAGGCAACAGAGAAAAGCATTTTTTCGCGGTTGCCACCCCAGAGGTCAGCGACCGTCCGTCTTGGAATCGAGAGAAGGCGCATTGAACTAGCAGTCACCTACTTCGACATTCTCAGCTGAAGCTATTTACGCTTGCTACATCACTAATGATAATCTCCATCAAATCCCGTGCTGAGAAGCTACTCCCTTTCTGTCTCCATCGGCTGGGGGTCCTGGCTCCACAGGAGATAGCCACTATCAGGATATCTCTATGTTTCGGGCTCCAGGCAGGAACGGGCTGCCTAGGTATAGCCCCGCAACGCGCCTACTTGTAGTATTCCAGATACCCTCTGCAGGGTAACGCAACGCTTCCAATCTTGCGGTCGGGTGAGTATCGCCACGTAGATGAGCGATCACTCACTCGGACTGCAGTGTGTTCTCTGACGTCGCAGGTGAATCCAAGAGGTTTGGTGGTGTCTCACCATTCTGTAGGGCGGTATTATCTTAGCCTTGCCTCTGAAGGTGCAACGACTTTGTCCAGTGCTAGGGAACAAGAACACGTATGACCGCAGTAAAAATCATCAAGGTCATGGGAACGTCCGAGGAATCGTGGGAAGACGCAGCGAGAGAAGCCCACCGGAATGCTGCTCAGTCCGTCGACAATATCAGTGGGATGAAGATGCACGACCAGACAGTCAAGGTCGAAGACGGCGAGCTGACTCAATTCAAGGCCACCATGGAAGTCTCGTTTGTCGTCGAAGAAGAATAATCCAGAGCCGATCGTAGGTATTGCCGTTTGACTCTTGAACGGCTCTATTGAATCCGTCGATGGCGTAGGAATTGGGGTCAGAATTGCGGGCATTTTTGGCTGTACCCACAATAGCTACGAGGATTTTGCAACCGCCAGCAAGAGCAGAGATGAAATCTGGTTGAGCCAAGAGCGAGGACGAACCTGTCCTCGCTCTTGAGGCTGCCAGCGGAACTCATTCCGTGGATCCTTCTGTAGCCCGTCGATTAGCAGTTCACCATAATCAACCAACTACCAGCGATATATGTGCGATTCTGCGTTCCCTCTGCGGATTCAATAGAGCCGGGACGCACAATCCTCACAATGTTCAGTTATGACGCGAATTTTTAAGCATATCCACTGTCCTCGAAGCATCTCACTTATTTCAGCATTTGATTTAATAGCGTCCCGATACCGATACTCACTAGGGGAGATGTTCGAGAAAATCACTGCCAGAGAACTCGCAGATGGACAGGACTCGGGCACGGACGACTATACACTTATCGACACCCGCCCGGAGGAGAGTTACGAAGCGTGGCGTGTTGAGGGAGCGAAGAACGTTCCGTTTGGGCCAGGCGAAACTCTGAGTGACGACCAGCGCGAGGAGATCGTCAAGCTAGCGAACGGAAACGAGATAATCACGATCTGTGGGAAGGCAGCGACATCGACGAGACTCGCTTCCGAGTTAGACGCTACCGGGTTCGATGATGTTGCGGTCGTGACAGGGGGAATGCGTGACTGGAACTCACTGTACGAGACCACCCGTGCCGACACCGAGAACGATGGCCTTGTCATCGTTCAGTTTCAGCGTCGAGCGAAGGGGTGTCTGAGCTACCTCGTCGGATCGAAACGCGCGAGTGAAGCCGTCGTTGTTGATCCCACCCGACATACTGACCAGTACGTGACTACGGCCGCCGAGGAAGGACTAGAGATTACGCACGTCCTCGATACGCATATTCATGCCGACCATATTTCCGGTGGTTGTGACCTTGCGGCGAACCTCGATGTTCCCTACCATCTCGGAGAACGAGCATCCGAACGCGATATCGATTACGAGTTCGACCCGGTAGCGGATGGCGAGTCGGTTACCATCGGCGATATCGAGATCAAAGTACTGGATGCGCCTGGCCACACCTCCGAGATGGTCAACTACCGCGTCGACGACGAAGCCGTGCTTACGGGTGACGCCCTCTTCCTCGATTCGGTCGGACGCACGGAACTCGAGTTCGGCGAGAAAGAGGCTGAGGATGGAGCACAAATGCAGTACGAGACGCTTCACGAGACGTTGATGGAACTTCCGGACCAACTGACCATCCTGCCGGGTCACGTCACCGTGAATAACAACGGTACCTACGAGAACGCATCTCCGGGCGAACTCGTCAGCGCCTCTATTGGCGATGTTCGTGACCGGCTGGATCTTGTTGATCTTGACGAGGAAGCGTTCGTCGAACGAATGGTCGAAAACATTCCCGAAAAGCCGGACAACTACGAAACGGTCATCAACATCAACCTCGGAACGGAGCGCATCGAGAGAAGCCGTGATGCCACAATGCTCGAAACGGGTGCGAACAACTGTGCTGCGTGAGTTGCCCATAACGTCAACGTCTATCTTTCTGTATTGTCACGATGTGGCGAGGCGGACGACCTTTCAGATACAAACAACGGGTACGAGTAGATCGTTATGGAATTGACAACCACCCATGTCACCAAAAGATTACAGTGAGAATCACGAACCTCGAAATCAGCAGATCCCGTTAGCCGAAAAGTATCCCGGTCTGGTGGTACTCTCTGCAGCTCCAGCTAACGCTCAGATAGCGTCACGCAGCCATCTTGAGGGTTATTTGACGCCGCGTGAGGACCATTACATTCGGAACCACCATCGCACTCCTGAAATCGACGAGAGTGAGTGGACAGTCTCACTGACAGGTATGGTGGATGAAGATGTTGAGCTTTCAATAGATGAGATCAAACACAGCTATTCAACTGAATCTGTTATCCATGTGATGGAGTGTTCAGGCAATGGTCGTGCGTACTTCACTCCGGAGGCCGAAGGCGACCAGTGGACCTACGGAGCCGTCGGCAGCGCCATCTGGACCGGCACGCCAGTACAGGAGATTCTCGACGAATACGGCGGCGTTACCGATGATGGACTCTGGCTGTCAGTGATGGGTGGGGAAGCGGTTGATGACGAAGACGTGTTCTGCCGCTCAATCCCGATGTCAAAGGTCATCGACGATTGCTTGTTAGCCTACGAGATGAATGGGTCGCCGATGACTGCGGAACACGGCTATCCTATCCGGTTACTCGTCCCCGGCTGGTATGGCAATAACAGCGTGAAATGGGTCGAACGAATGCATGTGATGGACCAGATGGTGGCAGGGGACGAATGGGAATCAAAAGATGGACGCGACTACACGGAATATCAGCAATCCTCGTATCGAATCATCCCGGCTCAGGACGATGAGCCAGAACGGTACTCGTCGCTTGATGTCTTTAGCACGTACGATCAGATGCAGGCCACTGACGAGATCCAAAACGCCTATCTCTTCGACCAGCTCGTCAAATCCCTCATTATCTCACCGCAGGAACACACCACACTCACTTCATCTTCGGATGAACGTATCGAAATCACCGGGGTTGCATGGTCTGGTGACGATACCGTCGAGCGTGTCGAAGTCTCAGTAGACGGTGGTGACACGTGGCGTGAGACGGAATTTGTTGGTCCCGATCTCGGCCGTCATGCGCTACGGAAATTTCGGTACAACTGGGATGCCGAGCAAGGTGAGCATACACTGCTCTCACGAGCGACTGATGAGAGAGGGCGGAAGCAACCAGCGACAGTCTCCGATCCAGAGGCGGGTCTTCGTGGAATTGAGACGGAGAAGTACCCGTGGAACCAGAACGGATACGGGAACAACGCCTACGTTCCGCTCGGAATTTCCGTCACAATCGGCGAATAGAGCGTTTGTTGTAGCCATCTCATTATCCCGGTCCGCTCAAGAAGTTTCAGTGTCTTATAAGCCGGTTAGTTGAGAGATCTGTTTGCTGAAGATGTAACGATTGCTTCGGCGGTTAGTGAGTGGACAGTTGAGGGGAAACTTCGAACCAGCCGCATCGTGCCGATTATGGCCCCAGTGTTTCGTTTTATCGTAGTGATTCATCTATCGGATGAAGGTCAATTGAATCGTCAACGACCGCTCTGTGACTCTAACAGTGTCCCCATCCAGTTCCATAGAGGCAATTTGTATAAAAAATATCTACACAAACATAAGTGGAACATGATTATCGAACGCACTCTTGTATCTCGTGTGCGTATTGGATCGTGGAGGAGACCATGACGATGGAATACACTGATCGTCCGCTGATCGATGGGCAGCGGATAGAAACCGACGAAGAGATTGAAGTGATCGATCTCACAAATGGGGAGACGCTTACGCGGGTTGGTACGGCAGGCACAGAGCAAGCAGAGCAGGCACTCGCAGCCGCTCACGATGTGAAACGACGAATGGCGAGGACAACCGTTCCCGAACGCGTTGCGTGGCTTTCTGCTATCGCAGCTGGTATCGAGGAACGAAAAGCAGACCTCTCCGAGACAATCGTCCGTGAGGCAGGGAAACCGATTTCGAGTGCACGGAGTGAGGTGGATGCTGCCGCCGAGCGCTTCCGCCGGGCTGTCGAGGAGGCCCGCTCTCTCGACGGCGAATATCGAAGGGGAACGACGGATAGTCACGAGGACTGGATAGCGGTTACCAGACCGGAACCGATCGGGACCGTGTTGTGTATCACACCCTACAACTACCCGCTCTCGACGCCTGCGCTCCATATTGCCCCCGCACTCGCTGCCGGGAATAGCGTCATTCTCAAATCCGCGACCCAGACGCCTGTCAGTACAGGGATCCTCGCGGACATTATCAACGAGACGGAGCTTCCCGAGGGTGGATTCAACTACGTTCCGGGCCGTGGGAGCGAGATCGGTGACGTGCTGGTTAGTGATGATCGGGTCAACGCCATCACGATGACGGGTTCCGCCGGCGCGGGCGAACACATCGCCTACGAGAGTGGTCTGGTCGAATACCACTTGGAACTCGGAGGAAACGCGCCCGCGATCGTCTTCCCCGACGCTGACCTCGACACGGTGGCGGCTGCCTGCACTACGGGCTCGCTGAAATACGCCGGACAGCGCTGTTCAGCTGTGAGTCGTGTACTCGCTCACGAAGCGATTCACGACAACCTCGTCGAACGGATCGACGGGGAAATGGCCGACTGGGTTATCGACGATCTCTTCGATCCGGACACCGATCTCGGCCCCCTTATCGACGAGGGGCAGGCAGAATGGGTGGAGGAACTCGTCACCGACGCTGTAGACCACGGTGCGACACTCGTCCGCGGTGGCGAGCGTGACGGACGGTACTACACGCCGACGCTGCTTGCAGACGTACCACCTGAAGCACGCATCATTCACGAGGAACAGTTCGGCCCCGTCATTCCAGTGACGACGATCACTGATCGAGAGGATGCCATTTCCCTCGCTAACGAAAGTGACCTCGCACTCGATGGCTGCGTATTCACTGCTGATCACGACCGAGCGCTGTCCGTTGCAGAGCGCCTCGACGCTGGGGCCGTCCGAATCAATGGCGAACCGAGCCACGGAATCGGAGATATTCCGTTCGGAGGCAAGAAAGCCTCGGGCATCGGCCGCGAGGGACTCGGAGTGAGCATCGAAAAGCTCGTTCAGCGGAAAAGTATCATTCTCTAAGCCATGGCTGTACTCTTCCATGTGATAGGAACGCGGATCGAGCGGATGAAGGGACGAGGATGAACACAGTCAAGCCATGCACGAGACAAAGATCGTCTGTAGGATCGGTCCAGCCTCGGGGTTTCAGGAGATACTATACTGTCGGACAGAGCCACGTACGGAATGAGACGGAATATCCAGCTGCTGTCTGGCGGTCACCAGCAGCTGATATTCGATCATCTCTGTCCGACAGTATAACGGAGCTAGCCACGACGGGCATGTCGGTCGCACGGTTGAACGCAAGCCATAGTTTACGCGAAGAACGCGCTGAGGTGATCAACCGAGTACGAGCCGTAGAGACGGACCGTGAGCGACCGATCGCCATCATGCATGATATTCCTGGTCCGGAGATCCGCACTGCGCCGATCGAGCACACGATCGAACTCGAATCTGGCTCAGAGATATGATTGTAGAGGGTGAGACCGCAACGCCCGAAACGATCGGTTTTTTTGAAGAATATTGCTGTGGTCGAACCGGTCGATTGAATACTGCTCGCGGTGGTTCGGGTACCAGTCACCGAGTCGAATGGTATCGTGAGTGTCGACGCTCCCGCTCTCGATGCAGTCGAGGTGCTGGCATTCGAGCCGGCCACCGACGGGCTGCATCCGCTGGTGATCGATCAGCAATTGCTCGCGGCGAGCGAGCCGGGCGACGCCGTCCTCGTTCGAGTGAGCTCCTCCCCGATCGCGCCGGAACAACTACGAGGCTCCGGCCAGCACCGAGACGATATGGCCGACCCTACAGAGTCGGACACGGCCGATGATGTTGCGGAGGGAGGTGTAGCGCCCTATGATTCAGCTAGCGCAGCTGCGATCGCTTCGAGTTCTGCCTTCCGGAAGGGCCGTGCAGTCTGGTCTGGATTGTCGTCATCCAATTCGCCGATTGTCCAGAGAATACCAGCCCGCATCTGTGGTTTAGCGGGCAGATTGTTTGTATCGATATCGTAGCTCACGGTGGTACAGAGTGCAGCAAGGGCTTCTTTGGTGAACGCTGTCGATTCAACTCGCTCGTATCTTCCGACTGCCCTTCGAATTTCGTTTCGGAGCTCATCAACGGTTTGTGGCATAGAAACAATGGTGATGGGAGTCGTTGTGTATATTCTGGTTCCGTCTCCACTGTGATTCTGTATACGACTCTCAATCCACGAGAGTCAGAGACGACGGCATTCGACAGTATCGAGGGCTAGACTGATACCGTGATGGTGGTACAATCGGATATTTGGGTGCGGTGAGTAGTGGTACGTTGCACGTTAGTAGACAAATAGGCAAGCGCACCAGGATCAGCGCGTTCGAGCGCATCGACCAGCAACAGCAGATCGGGATAGAGCGCGAGATCGGGTTCGCTGCGCTCGTCGTCACCGGAGGCCGGTTCTGGCTCGGTATCGGGATGGTCGACAAGCAGGTCGTCCCGGTCGTCGTCCACGGTGACAACCGCGCCGTCGACGAGCAGGCTGTCAGCCTCGGATGACATTCCTGGCAGTTGCTCGGCAGCCAGCTTGGTCTTGTGTGTTCGGACGTGAACGACTGTGGCCGAACATTACCTGGTTGCGAGGTCGGCGAGCGACCCCGCGAGCACCCGGGTCGCGTCGGCACAGTCCGCCCAGTCCGTCCATTCGCGGGGGTTGTGTGAGATGCCGTCGCGCGACGGCACGAACAAGAGTGCGGCGTCCGTCACGCCGGCGACGTGCATCGTGTCGTGTGCAGCTCCAGAGTGGAGGTCCATCGTCCCGATGCTGGCGGCCGCGCCTGAGTCGTGGGCAACCCGGCGGAGCTGGTCGCTCATTGGCGTCGGCTCCAGGTCGAACGGACGCTCGAATACGGTCTCGACGTTGCGCTCCCGTTCGAGGCGCGCGAGGCTGCGTCGCGCCCGGTCGCAGACGGCGTCCATCGAGTCGTATACCACGTCGCGCACGTCCACGCCCAGTTCGACGCGGCCGGGCACGACGTTGACGGCGTTCGGCGATACGTCGAGCTTGCCGACGGTGCTGACCGCCGTCTCGCTGTCCGCCGTGACAGTGTCCCACGTCGCCCGTTCCACGTCGAGGACGAACTCGCTCGCCGCTGCCAGAGCGTCCGTTCGGTCCGGCATCGGCGTCGCTCCGGCGTGATCGGCCTCCCCATGTATCTCCACTTCACACCGGGTGATACCCGTGATGGTCGTCACGACGCCGACCGGGACGGCGGCGTCTTCTAGGCGCTCGGACTGCTCGACGTGGAGTTCGAGCCACGCGTCCCACGCGCTCGCGTCGAGCCGTCCCTCACCTCGGTAGTCGATGGCGTCGAGTGCGTCGCCGAGGGTCACGCCATCAGCGTCGGTCTCGGCGAGCGCTGCTTCGACGGAGCGCTCACCGCACGCGACCGACGAACCGAGCAGGCCGTCCGCGAACCGCGAACCCTCCTCCTCCGTGAAGTTCACGACCGCCACCGGTCGCTCCGGTTCGACGCCCGCATCCTGCATCGCGCGTATCGATTCGAGCGCGGCGTACACGCCGAGCGGCCCGTCGAAGATACCGCCCGCCGGCACCGAGTCGAGATGGCTGCCGGCCGCGACCGGCGCGGCGTCCGGGTCCGTCGAATCGGGCGTCCACCGGCCGATAACGTTCCCGACAGCATCCACATGCACATCCAGCCCGGCGTCTCCCATGCACTTAACTAGGCGGTCGCGGGCCAGTCGGTCCTCGTCGCTCGCCGTGAGCACTGTCCGACCCCGGCCCTCGTCGGCGTCCACATCGCCGAACGAGGCGTTCGCCTCGACGTCTTCCCGGAGTCGGTCCTCGCTGACAAATAGATCCATGTGGGCACGTCGCAGTGACGGGGCTTGAGGGTTGTCGTGGACTGTGAATGTTGTTCAGCACTCCCGTCGAGAGCCACCGACACAGCCACGACACGCCTCGGCAGAGTTTTATCAGTCCACACAATACTTACAGAAAAATGGATCACAACCACGTCCGGGCCGTGAGCGACAAACTCGGGGACGCACTCGACGACGAAGCTGTGACACAGCGTGAAGGTCTGCTGATGATAGCGAGCGAGAACCACGTCAGTCGGGCCGTCATGGACGCACAGGGCAGCGTGCTCACTAACCGAAACGCGCTCGGCTATCCCGACGACCGGCTCTACCCCGCCAGCTGGAACATCGACCGCGTGGAGCAGCTGGCGATCGACCACGCGACCGACCTCTGGGGCGTGGACCACGCGAACGTCCAACCCCACTCGGGTCGCTCGCAAACCTCGCCGTACTCGACCCGGGCGACACCCTCCTCGCGCTCCATCCACGCGACGAGCGGCCTCCGGCTCGGCACGCCGCCGCTCACCAGCCGTGGCTTCGACGAGGCCGACCTGCGCGTGGTCGGTGACCTGATCGGACGCGTCCTCGATGGCGAGGATCCCGACACCGTCCGCGCCGACGTGCAGGCGTTCGCTGCGACCCGGCCGCTCTACAACTGAGCCAACCAGCGGTCGAGAAGTAACGAGAGCGACGCCGCGGCAGCCTCCACCTCGCGCACCGGGACGAACTCGCGCTCCGAGTGCGCGATAGCCTCGTCGTCGTCCGCGATGAGGCCCGGCCCGAACACCACGGTCGCCGCGTATGGCGCGAAGAAGGCCGCCTCGGTCGCAGCGGGGAATGGCTCCAGCGCGGGCGTCTCGCCCGTCACGTCGGTGACGCAGTCTGCGAGGTCCGTGACGATCCGCTCCTCGCGGTCGGTCCGGAACGAGCCGAGTGACGACCCTGCCTCGTAGAACGCGACTTCATAGTCGCAGTCGATGCCGTCCAATGCATCCGAGACAGTCTCGATGGCGTCCTCGCGGGATTCGACCGGCAGGGTGCGGTAGTCCACAACGAGCGTCGCCCGCTCAGGCACCTGATTCGGGAGATTGCCGGCGTGCGCGATAGTGGGCGTGTAGCTGTTTAACCCGAGTTCGTCATCGTGGAGATGCGGGATAGCGTCGAGACGCTTCACCGCCTCCGTCATGCATGCGGTCGCGTTCAGGCCACTCTCCGGTGTCGCGCCGTGCGCGGACTCCCCGTGGAACGTGATCTCGAGGTCGTAGTGGCCGCGGGCCGAAGGGCAGATGTCCAGTCCCGTCGGCTCGCCGACGACGGCGGCATCGGCGTCGGCGCCGACCGCCAAGTATTCAGCGAGGCCGTGCTGTGTCGTCTCCTCATCGGGCGAGACGATGAGCTGGACACTACCGGCCGTCGGCTCCACCGCGTCGAACGCGGCGATCATCGGCGCGAGACAACCCTTCGCGTCGCACGCGCCCCGACCTCTGATGATAGCTCCGTCTCGTTCGTAGGGGACGTGTGGCGACACTACGTCCATGTGCGAGTTGAGGACGACGCGTGGGCCGTCGCCGTCCCCTGTCTTCTCCGCGACGACGCAGCCGGTCTCATGTCTGGTCGCGCCGTTGACGGTGTCGAGCAGGAACGACTGTATCTCTGCGACGCCGTCGTGGCTTTCGATGCACATGAGATCTGCTAGCAGGTCTACTGGATTCATCTCTGCATCTTAATGGTGTTCGAAGGCTTATATCTCCGGAATATTATTCGTGAAGCGAGTTCCACCAGATGGTGAAGACTTGTAACCACGTTTCAGCGGTGTTCGGATCGACGTGGCTGAAAACATTTCTAAACAATGAAGTGTGTCGTTTCATCTCTCTAAATACATCTTCGACAATATTCCGACTTCCATGTTGAACCGTCTGAAATCGGAGCCCAGAGCGTTGAAGTGCAGTCGTGAGATCTACTGACCGTTGATTTGGGTCACGGTCTCGTCAAGCGCGACGTGATCCGGGCTCGCGTCGTTGACCGGCTGTAGATCGACCTTCTGCACCCAGTCGTGAACTGCCTTCTGCGAGCGTTCGACGCCGAACTGTACAAATTCTAAAGTAGTATTCGAAAGAGATAGTTTGGCGAGCTGGAGTCGAATACTGAGCGCCATCAGCTCGCTCAATGTCCGCTCTCGCTCCATAAAATCAAACCCGATCCAGTCGCTATGACACTGAGGTGGACGATCTCTCCTACCAACTAGTTGAAATCCGCCTCCCTTTTCAGCCTTAACTAAACACCGACCTCTCGTATGGGAAGCCGATTACTATCTTCATTTATTTCACGTATATATGGTAGCGATAATTTGATAATGCTTATATAACATTATAGTATTACGTCACTGCATGTGTTCAGTGAGACCATATGTCTGAGGGACCGAGCGAGGACCGCTGGGCCCCAATCCGAACGGCCGGCAGATTCGGCGTGCACACACGAACCCACCTCACTGTGCTCGTCATCGTCGCCGTAACCGAGATCGTCGGCACGCAGACGTTCAGTGTCGGACCAGGACAGGTCGTGTTGCTCCCGATGCTGTTCGCCGTCGTCATCGGCATCCTCGTGAGCTACAGCGTGCTCGGGCAGTACGTCGACCAGTTACGTCAGATAGTTTCGAAGGAGGTGAGTGAGATATCGTCGCCGCTGCTCATCGTCGCGCTGATGCCGCTTGGCGTCAAATACGGCACACTCGTCGCCCCCTCGTTCAACGAGCTTATCCAGGCGGGCCCCGCGTTCCTCCTCCAGGAGTTCGGGAACCTCGCAACGATTTTCATCGCGCTGCCCATCGCTCTCTTACTCGGCCTCAAGCGTGAATCCATCGGCGGCGCGGTCAGCATCGCACGCGAGCCGACACTCGGCGTCGTCACCGATAAGTACGGCATTGACTCCGCCGAAGGCCGCGGCGTCCTCGGCACGTACCTCACCGGGACCGTGCTCGGCACCATCTTCTTCGGACTCCTCGGCGGCTTCGCTCCCGCCACCGGCCTCCACCCGCTCGCGCTCTCGATGGCGTGTGGTATGGGGAGCGCGAGCATGATGACGGCGTGCTCGGCGTCGCTCACCAAGGTCGTCCCAGCCGGGATGGAGGAGCAGGTGCTCTCGTTCGCCGCGACCAGCAATCTCCTCACCGGCATCACCGGGCTCTACGTCGTCATCCTCATCGGGCTCCCGCTCATCAACGCGCTGTACGGAGTGCTCGAACCGGTTATCGGGGGTGGCGACTGATGGAGTTCCAGGAGTTCACGCTCGACTCGCTCAAGATGTTGATCGTTGTCGGTGCGATAACGCTGGTCGGGAACAAGCTTGGATACGGCATCGGGATCGCCGAGGCCGCACCCGGCATGGCGCTCATCGTCGTTATCGGTCTCGTGTCACTGGTGCTCGGCCGGAAGCTCTCGGTCGAGCTGCCGTCGTTCGCGTACGCGATGATCATCGCGTTCGCACTCGCACTCCCGTTCTCACCCGTCCAAGCGACCGTGCTGTCGCTGACGGAAAAGGTGAACTTCCTGGCGACGACGACGCCAATCCTGGCATACGCCGGCCTCTCCATCGGCCTCCAGACCACGCGGATGAAGGAGGTCAGTTGGAAGCTCGTGCTGATCGCCGTGTTCGTCTTCTTCGGAACATTCTTCGGCTCCGCCGTCATCGCCCAGATCGTGCTCACGCTCCAGGGCACCATCTGATACACCCGGACACGAATAGGTCAACGTACATGTGAATGCGTCCCTGTCAGCGCGATTGTTTCCAGTCCGTCAGGCACCGTCTCGTTGAATGAATCGTGTCCGGGTGTATGAACAACCCACCCTCAATTACAATGTCTGATACAACTGCCCTGAAACGCGCTGCCTGTGACGCAATCGACGACCACTGGGACGACCTCGTCCATGAACAATTCGACCCGTTCTGTGACCCCGGTGGCCGTCTCGGAGTCGTGGTACTCCATGAGACCGTTGATACCATACTTCAATGTAAACCTTCCGAACAGTCACCCCTTCGAATAGTCAGAACATAAACAATAAGAGAGTTATTTGACGCTCCGGAACGCATTCCGGGGCATGTGTGACCACGTTCCAAATCCCCTCGAGAGAGGTGGTGAAAAGCGATGAGCGACGGCGACAACGAGTTCTTCGACCGACTCGTCGATTGGGATCGACTGGAATCGGACCTCGAGTCCAAGCTCGGTCCGGTGGACGAATTCGAGGTGGAGCGCCATCTCGGAGGGCAGTCGAACGAAACGCTATTCGTGACGTGGGGAGACCGCGAACTCGTGCTCCGACGGCCGCCGGGAGAGACGGCAGACACAGCACACGACGTTCTCAGGGAATACACCGTGATGGAAGCGCTACAGGAGACGTCAGTTCGAGTGCCGACGACGGTGCTGCCCGTCGAAGACGAGGATGTTATCGGCTCCGAGTTTTACCTGATGGAACGCGAGGCCGGTGTCGTTATCAGGGACGAAGAGCCGACGCAGTTCGCCAAACCGCATCGCTGCGAAGCGATCGGCCACGAACTGATCGACACACTCACCGAAAGCCATACTGTCGACTACGAAGCGATCGGACTCGACGAATTCGGTTCACCCGCCGGCTTCACGCAACGGCAGGTCGATCGGTGGGAATCCCAGTACGAGTGGGCGTTCGAGGTGACCGAAGATGACCGACCGGTGCCCCACATCGACGAGGTGACGGCGTGGCTCCAAGCGAACGTTCCCGAAGAGCACCCTCACACGCTCGTTCACGGGGATTACAAACTCGACAACGTCATGTTCGCCTCGGGAACGCCGGAGATCACTGCCGTCCTCGACTGGGAGCTATCGACGCTCGGTGATCCGTTTACAGATCTCGGCTGGTTCCTCACGTTCTGGCCCGAAACGAGGGCAGAGACCGATATCTTCGGCTCTCCGGGAGGCAGGGAATTCCAGCTCGCAGAGGGGTATCTCTCTCGCGACGAGCTTGTCGAATACTACGAGTCCCAAACCGGCTACGCGTTCCGGAACGAACGGTTCTATCGCGCACTGGCGATCTACAAAATCGGCGCGCTCAGCGAGATGTTCTACCGGCGGTACCTCGAGGGGAACGCCGACAACGAGACGTATCCGCGAATGGAAGAGCGCACGGTAACGCTCGTAAACTGGGCCTGCCGTATCGTGAACGGCGAAGAACTCGCATGATGATGCAGCAGTACCCGTATGACATCTCACACTCCCGTATCGTCTGATCCGGTGGCGGCGGTCTGAGGAACACCGACTGTGTACGTCGAACGCATCTGCTATCGAGTATCCGGATGCTGACCTCCCCCCTTCCAGTCGCGCTACGATTCTGCGGCTCCGCCTGCAAATCGATAACGGTCAGCCGCCCGATTCGAGGTCAGTCGTCGTTGGCACCGTTAATCAGCGGCGTCCGCCCGCCGGACGATATTGTGCGAGACGATCGACATCACTTCTTCATCGGCGTCGTCGATGACGCTCCGTCGGAAATCGACGTAGCCCCGGTCCGATCTGGACGACAGCGTCTTCTCGAGGATTTCGACCCGGACGCGAAGCGTATCATCGGGCCGGACTGGTTCGTGCCAGCGCAGGTCGTCCATACCGAGTCCGCCCATATTCGCGATTCCGTCTTCGCCGTCGACGATATCCGTAACGAACAGCCGAACTGACAGGCAGAGCGTATGGAGACCGCTGGCGACCAGCTCGCCGAACATCGATTCCTGTGCGGCTTCCTCGTCGAGATGAAATGGCTGTGGGTCGAACTGCTCGGCGAAACCGATGATTTCCTCCTTCGTGACCGTATAACTCCCCGTCTCGTAGGTCTCGCCGACCTCTAGGTCCTCGTAGTGATCCGTCATAGCAACCGGATCGATAGGGAGTGGATTAAAACATCCGGTTCGCGGACTACCGGTCGCTTCGGTTTCCGATCAAAATCGTCCGAATCGAACTACAAACGAACTGATCGACCGGATCAGTGCCCGCTGAAGTCCGGTTCGCGGTCTTCCCGAAACGCGGCGACGCCTTCGTCGTGATCGTCAGTCCCGTAGGCGACGTTCTGTGCTTCCGCTTCGCGTTCGACCGCTTCTCGTATCGTACCCCCGTACGATCGATCGATGTTGCGTGCGGAGTATCCGAGAACGACTGTCGGGCCGGTCGCGATCTCTTTGACTAGTTCGCCCGCATCCGACTCGAAATCGTCCGATCCGTATACGTGGTTGATCAAACCCAGCTCACGTGCCCGTTCGGCGGAAACGACTTTTCCCGTGAGGGCCAGTTCTTTCGCGACGTTCCAACCGACTTCCCGGGGGACGAGAAACGATGTCGCGAAGTCCACCGACAGGCCGACGTTTCTGAACACGAGCCCGAACGCTGCCTCATCGCTCGCCAGTTGGATATCACAGGCGAGAGCGACGCCGACGCCGGCACCGAGACAGTAGCCGTCGACCTTGGCGACCGTCGGAATGTCGTAATTGTAGATCCGAATCGGGATCCGATCGCATGACTCGATGAGGTCATGGACGCGGTCTCGAGGTGACCGCTCAGACTCGTCTTGGTCTTCCATCCCGCCGATGTCGCCGCCGGCACAAAACGCGTTTCCGTTTCCTTCGAACACGACGCATCGAACGTCGTCTCGCTCATCGACGGCGTCCAGTGCGCTCTCGATTCCTCGTTTGATGTCATCCGATAGCGCGTTCATCCATTCAGGCCGGTTGAGTGTGATCGTCGCGATCCCGTCTTCGACACTCGCTATCACCGCATCGTCTGACATACCTAGTAAATGACCGTAGAATGTGAAATATATTATGCCTCGGTAGTTCCTGCATTGAGCGAGAATGTGACGTCCCTGTCCTCGGCGAATATTCGGAGACGGAGGGGCGAAGCTCGCAGATCGTGCCCTGCGAGGACGTTGGTATTGGGAACGTTCTTCGAGGCAACCGTCGAGTCCAAAGCTGTTATGAGAAACAGTGTCTTCCATGTCACTGTTCAGCACAAGTATTATTAGGACGTAGCAAATCGGAATGAGTATGGCTGAGACAGGAGTGGCGCCAGCCGACGGAAACGGAGACACTCCCGATGATATAGACGATCTTCCCGAAATCATACCCAGATCGCGATCCGATCTCTCCCTCGAACGAATTATTCGCATTATGCTGTATACGCTGGGTATCGTAACCGTCGTCTGGCACCTGTACTACGCCTATAGCGGCCAGATGCCGCGCTCACAGCACTCGAACATTCATCTGGGACTGCTGCTGTCGGCCTTCTACCTCTCCGATCTGGACTTCTCTCGGCAGGGGACGCGCGAACGGTTGAAGAACGTCGTTTCTGCCGGATTGGTTATCATCATCGCTGCCACCACGGCCTACGTACACATCCACTACTGGCGATGGCTCAGAGAGGCCCGGGAGCAGTTGATCTACACGAACACGGACCTGATCGTCGGCGCGATAATCATCCTGATCACCATCCACGCGACGTGGAAGGCGTACGGCAAACTACTCGGTCTAGTCACCATCTTCGCGATCGTCTACGGCTACGCGGGCCCACTCTTCCCTGGAATTCTCAACCATGGCGGCTTCTCCTTCGAGACGATCATCTACAGCAACTCGGTGGCGCTGAACGGCGTCTACGGGTTCCTGCTCGGCGTCGGTGCGACGTGGGTAGTGATCTTCATCTTCTTCGCTGGCATCGTCGAATCCTACGGGGGAATGGAATACGCGATCGAGGTCGGGAAGTCAATCGGTAGTCGCGTCAGTTCCGGCATTCCACAAACTGCAGTCATCGCGAGCATGCTGATGGGGTCAATCACCGGTAGCTCGGCCGCCAACGTCGCGACGACCGGCTCGTTCACTATCCCACTGATGCAGAACAACAAGATCGGCGATAAATACGCGGCGGCGATCGAGTCTATCGCGAGCACCGGCGGGCAGATCTTGCCGCCAGTTATGGGGTCCGCCGCGTTTCTGATGGCGGACATCATCGGCGTTTCCTTCGTCGATATCATTCAGGCGGCGATCATTCCCGCGCTGCTGTTCTACATCGGCATGGCGTTTACTGTCCACCTTTCGGCAAACCGACACGGATGGCTGCTACGCGAGGACGATATCCGCGGTGTCTCGGAAGAAGACGGGGACGGCGTCGTCGAGATGCTGATCAGCACTGCCCCGTACACGTTACCGCTCGCCGTATTGATCTATACGCTCGTAGTCCTCCGATGGGATCCGATGAGCGCGGGAATGTACGCCATCCTCACCGTCGTTCCGGCCGCGTTGTTTCGCGATTTTATTCTCGACGGTTCTTCGACGAGGACGATCCGAATCTGGGGACGGCGGACCATCGAAGGCTGCAAGATCGGCGTGGTGAATATGGCCCCGCTGACAGCCGTGCTCGCTTCACTCGGCATCGTCATCCAGATCATCACACAGACCGGCTTCGCGCTGAGCTTTTCGCTCCAGATGATTGCTCTCGCAGGCGGCGTGTTTCTCGCAGTGCTCGCGCTCGCGATGCTCGCGAGCATCCTGTTCGGACTCGGGATGCCGACGCCGGCCGCGTACGTCGTCGTGGCCGTGCTGACTGCTCCCGGCCTCGTGCGTCTCGGTCTCGGAGACATCACCGCCCATATGTTCGTGTTCTACTACGCGTTGCTCTCGACGATCACTCCACCCGTCGCGCTGTCGTGCGCCGTGGCTTGCGGTATCGCGGGCGCGACCTTCTGGGACGTCTGTAAGGAAACCATGCGACTCGGACTGTTCGCATTTCTGATTCCGTGGGTCTTCGTGTTCAACGAGTCGCTCATCTACTGGGACGGCGCGATGACCGCCCTCGTGTTCGTGACTGCATCGATCGGGATCATCTCGGTAATCATCGCGCTGGTCGGGTATGACTTCCGGACGGATCTCGGCTATCCCACGCGAGCGGCGTACATGGCCGTTGGACTGGGGATCTGTTTCCTATCGAACTCGATGTTCAAGCTCGGTCTCAGCGCCGTACTGATCGTGTGGCTGATCGCCATCGTGAGCGGGAGCGCTCCGACGCTCGAGACTGTACGGATGTCTCGCTGACCCGTCGCGATCTCCGCCTCGTGGTCCAGTTCGATTGAATTCGAGCATACCCGGCGTCCTCGTCACCATCGCTGTTCGTGACGAAACGGCTCACGGTGCCGGCGTACGGACCGAATTCAACACCTGAACGCGGGTCGCATCGGTCGAGCGTAACGACCGCCGCGCCGTGAGAGACCGGAACACATTTAGTGATTGATGTGAACGAATAGCGTATGTTGGACGGTCGGGCGGCGTACGTCACCGGTGCCAGTCAGGGAATCGGCCGACACATCGCGATCGAACTCGCGGACCGCGGCGCGTCGGTCGCCGTCGCGGCGCGAGGAGACGGAATCTACAACACTGTTGAGGAAATCGGCGACGACCGAGCGCTCCCCGTGAAGACTGACGTCACGGAGGTCGATTCAATCGAAAACTCGCTCAAGCGAACGGCGGAAGAGTTCGGCAGGATCGACTGCGTAGTCAACAATGCCGGCATCGGTGGACCTCACAAACCCGTCGAGGAGTTACCGCTCGAGGAGTGGGAGCACACGTTGCGCGTCAATCTCACCGGCGTGTTTCTCGTCTGCAAGCACGCGCTGCCGTACCTCGAGGAAAGCGACCAGGCGAGTCTCGTCAACATCTCCTCGATCGCCGCGAAGGATCCGTATCCGACACGGACGCCGTACTCGACATCGAAAGCCGGGATGACCGGATTCACGCGGGACCTCGCCTACGAGTGGGGAGAACACGATATCACTGTGAATACGATCTGTCCGGGCGCGGTCGAGGGGGAACGCATCGAGCGCATGATCGAGAAACAGGCGAAGAAACGCGACGTCTCGTTCGAAGAGGCAAAACGGCAGCGGATCACGGACAGACTGCCGCTGGATAGCATCGTCGACCCCGGCGATATCGGTGCGCTCGTGGCGTTCTTGGCGAGCGAATACGCGCGGAACATCACCGCACAGGACATCAATATCGATTCGGGTGCTCGGCAGGACTAGCGGATGAATCCACTCACGTCGGCCGTGCCGAACGACGAACTACTCGGCGACGGTGGCCGACATCGGGGTCGCGCTCGTCGTCGAACGCGGCGATCGCCTCGTGGTGCTCGGTGTCGTTGACACACCACTACTAGTATTCGATCGCGTCCGTACAGACGACACCGATCGCCGGTACATATATATGTGAGAATTCTATCTACTATGGCATGGGTTACCGAAATACAACCCGCCGGGGAGCACTGACAGCGATCGGAGCTGTCGGTACGTTCGGATTGGCGGGATGTCTCGATTCACTTGACGAACTGGGCGGTGGTGGAAGCGACACGATCCAAATGCGGACCTCGACGGAGGATACGGCCGCCTACCAGCTCTCTCAAGGGATCGCCGCCGTTGCCGACCAGCACGGAGATTTCAGCGTCGATGCGCGACCGTCAGACGGCGCGTTACAGAGCATGCGCCAGCTGGATAACGGCACCGCCGACATCGCGTACACTGACACGCTCAACGCTTGGGAGACCGTCAACGAGGTCGGCGAGTACGAGGAAAACCCGCTCGAGAACGAGATACAATCAGCGTTCTGGTATTACGACATTCAGGGCGGCCTCACCGCCCGCGATCGAGGCACGGCCGAGTCGGTGACCGACCTCGGGGGGCTATCAGTGAATCCGAACCCGGTGGGAACGGCGATGCGGACCCAGATGGAAGCACAACTCGAACACGCGATCGACTCCGGCGAATACGAGGAGCTCGCGCTCGGTTACGGCGAGGAAGGCTCCGCGCTCAGCGAGGGGACGGCCAACGTGGTAAGCGATATTCGGATCAACGTGTCGTTGACGCCGAGCTACGTCGAGGAGCAGTACTCGATCAACGACGACGCGTGGCTGCTCACCTGGCCGGACGAGGTCATCGAATCGATCGAAGGGGATGAGCGACCGCTGACGGGCGATTACATCAGCGCCGAAGATGCCCCGGGACCGAACTACGGAGATCGTAACGAGGAGTACTGGACCTTTACAGTCTACAATACGTTCGTCAAAGCCGACATGGACGAAGACGTCATCTACGACCTCCTCGAATTGATCGTCGATAATCTCGACGAAGTGTCCGAATATCACGCCCTCGCTGAGGACTGGGAAGACGTCGAGGCCCTCGCCGAACCGGCGGCGAACATTCCCGACGTCGATATGCACTCGGGTGCGCAGTCCTTTTTCGAGGACCAGGGCGTACTCTGAGGGCCGCCGTTTCCTCGAAACCGAATCCGATCGAGATGCCGTGGTACGACCGCGGCGGCGTATCTCCACGATGCGCGGTTCGTCACCGGTGAGGCGTTACACGTAACGGCAGAGAGCTAATGCGGTAAGAGTGGATTATTGATATCCGTCTGGAAGTTCCTCGCGATAGGCGACGCGATCGGCCTTCCCGACGTCGGTCCGGGGAAACGAGTCGCGGCGAACGACCCGTTTTGGAACCTTGTACTCCGCGAGGCTCCGCTCGGCGAACGCGAGAATCGCTTCCTCGAGTTGCCCCTCCGTCGCCGACGCGTCGGTGGGGATGACGTGGGTCTCGAGCACTGAGCCGCGTCGCTCGTGGGGCGCGCCAACGACGATGACCTCATCGACGGCGTCGTGTTCCGTGAGTACGACTTCGACCTCGCGGGGCGAGACGGTGTGGCCGGACACCTTGAGCGTGTCCTTCCGCCGCCCGAGAAAGTATAGGTAACTGGCGTCGGTCAGTCGGCCGACGTCGCCGGTGTGGAGGAATCCGTCCGGTTCGAGGACCTCGTCCGTCGCATCCGGTCGATTCAGGTACCCTTCCATCGTCGAGGGCGACCGGAGGACGATCTCTCCCGGTTCATCGGTCGGAAGCGGTTCGTTCGTCTCGAAGCCGCGGATTTCGATCTCGACTCCGTAACACGGCTGGCCGACGAATCCGGGTTCGATCCGGGAGTCGCCGTACGTGTGTGTATCCGTCGTGTGCGTTTCAGTGAGCCCGTAGCCCGATTCCTGAACATAGGTCCCGGTCAGCTCCCGCCACGCGTCGCTCAGCTCTTGCGTCAGCGTCGTACCGAAGCTCGAACAGTTGGTGAACTCGCGTCGATCCGACAGCGAGGTCAGGTCGTACCGCTCGACGCCGGGATGGTCGACGATTTCCTGTATGGACGGCACCGCGAGCCACGTCGAGGTGACCTCGTGTTCGTCGATCGCCGCCATCACCGCTTCGGGATCGTACCGGGCGAGGAGGACTACGTGACAGCCCGTCACTGCCAAGGCGTCGCAGTACCGCTGTTTCCCCGCGACGTGGAACAGCGGCATCGTTCCGAGGAGCACGTCTGGCGATCCGTATCCCCGGATTTGCGCGGTCGTCGTCGCTTTGAACAGCAGATTCCAGTGCGTGTGAATACATCCTTTCGGCAGACCGGTCGTGCCGCCCGTGTACTGAAGCAAGGCCGTCTCGTCGAGAGCGATATCGGGCAGGTCGACCGAGCGCTCCTCCTCAAACAGTTCCCGGAGGGGCGTCTGGTCGTCGACCGCCGCGTCGACCGACGACTCGTTGGCAACGACCGACGGTAGAAGCGACTCATCGGCATCCCCGGTGAATTCGCCGTAAGCCGTCACGACGATGTCGGAAACGTCCGTGTCGACGCTCGACTCCCGTGCGACGTCGAGCGAATCGGTGTGAGCCACCAGCACGTCGGTGCCGCTGTCGTCGAGCTGTCTTGCGACCGCAGGCGTCTTGAACTGCGGATTGATCGGCATGACGGCCATCCCAGCCCTGTGGGCACCGTAGTAGGCGAGGAGAAACTGCGGCGAGTTCTGGAGGTAGATCCCGCATACGTCCGCCCGACCGTAGCCGCGCGCGTGCATCGATTCGGCGAACGCTCTGGCGAGAGAATCCAGCTCGCGCCACGAGAGCGTCCGGCTGTAGAACGTTACGGCCGGCTCCTCGGGACGCTCCCGGGCGTGGACGCGAACGTACTCGTGGACCGGCCGGCGTCCGGCGGGAAACGACAGTGTCCGAGGGAGATCGTTGGGCCAGCTATCGCGGGTCACTTCGAACGTTTCGTCCGCCGGCGGGACGTCACTCATGCGTCGTCCCCCCGTCGATTCAACAGCCCGATCAACTGCGCGACGGTCTCGGCGTCGTTTTCGCCGACAGCCGCGAGCAGCTCTCGAGCGCGGTCTTCGACCGCAGCAACGGAGACGACATCGGTCGCGAGTTCGAGCGATCGAGCCCGTTGCGCGTCGATCTCCTCCCCGGTCAACAGTAGTTCGGCCGCCGGTTTCCGACCGACAAGATCGAGTAGCTGGTCGGCAGCGCGCCGCGAGGCGATCCCGTATTTCACTTCCGGGATGACGAACGTTGCACCGTCGCCGAGGACGACGAACTCACACGAAAGCGAGACGATCGCCGCCGCGCCGACCAGTGCGCCTTTCCCCGCGATCGCGACGGGACCGGGATGCGTCTCGATCAACCGATACGCCTCCTGTAAGGTGGCGTCGAGTTCCGGATACTCTTCGTGGTAGTCACCTGCGACGATCTCGGTGTCCATCCCCGCAGACGTTACCCGCCCCGATCCCGTTATCAGGACTCCGAGACCCCTTTCAACGGAAATCTGGGCAAACGCATCGTGGAGTCCATCGACCATCTCGGGCGTCAATGCGTTGAGTTTGTCCGGCCGATTCAACCGTACCTCGAGGTGATCCGCTGACCGATCCAGTTCCACGAGATCTGTGTCAATAGATGCCACGATCTGTGTTTTGTCAAGGAAATAATTATATTTTTTGGTCCAATCAGTCGGTCACGAGAAGATCCGAAGCGGCAGAAATAGCTCTGGCGGCACGACCCCTAGTTGATTTGTTGATATTCGATGCCGTGGCGTGATCTACCACTGCCGCGCGAGAATACCCGTCACGTTACGGTGCGCGGCTCGGGGAGTATGGGTCACGAGATTACAGAAATCGTCGAAGAAAGCCACCAGAACATCGAACAGTCACTCGAGACACTCGTCCGAGAATGACGCACTCGAGGAATCCGTCGACGAGCGAGTCATCGCTCCCGACCCGGCCGAAACGGAGTGAACCGGGAAAACTGTTTAGGCCCGTCGGTCAATGAGGTAGTTACATGCAGCCGTTCGAAGAGATCGACGTACTAGACCTGACTCAATCGATTGCGGGTCCCGTCTCAACGCAGTTTTTGTCGATGCTTGGGGCCAACGTCGTAAAAGTAGAACCGCCAGAGGGCGATACGTTTCGCAGCCTGCTCGACGGAGCAATGTTCGCATCCGTTAACCTCGCCGGGAAGCGAAGCGTCTGTCTCGACATGAAGACCGACGAGGGACGGGCAGCGGTGAGAGAGCTCGCCGAACAGGCTGACGTTGTCGTCGAGAGTTTCCGACCAGGCGTCGTCAAGAAATTCGATCTCGACTACGATTCGGTCTCGGAAATCAACGAGGACGTCGTCTATCTCTCGCTCACCGGATTTGGACAGGACGGCCCGTACACCGAATGGCCGGCGTACGATCCGATCATTCAGGCGATGAGCGGACTGATGTCTATCATCGGATACAAAGACCGTCCGCCGGTCCGGATTGGTGCGAGCGTGATCGACTGGGGAACCGGCACGACCGCGGCGTTCCTCCTCGCGTCGGCGCTTCTCGAGCGCGAACGGACGGGTGCCGGCGAGTACATCGACGTGAATCTATTCGAAGTGGCGACCGCCTGGATGGGGTACTGGATCGCACACTACACCGGCACCGGCGAGCTCCCGGAGCGGTCCGGGACGGGATTCACCGGATTGGCGCCGAACGAAGTATTCCACGCGGCAAACGACGAACTCTTCTATCTCAGCGTGGTCAACGATCACTTCTTCGAGCGGTTGTGCGAGACCATCGATCGGGAAGACCTGATTACCGACGATCGGTTCGAAACGAATGAACAGCGGTGGGAAACCCGGGTTGAACTCCGCGAGGTATTGAACGACGAATTCAGCAACTACGATCGGGAAACCCTCTGCGAGCAACTGGCCTCTGCCGGCGTTCCGGCTGGACCGCTCCAGCACGTCGACGAAGTCACCGAGGACCCCCACCTCGAGGCGCGGAACATGCTCACTGACTCGCACAACCTCTACACGGACACACCAGTCAAAACCGCGAACCCACCGTTCACGACGACCGACGGACGGCCCGATCTCGGCGAGCGCCCGCCGGACCAGGGCGAACACACCCGTTCGGTCCTCGAGGAGCTCGGCTACTCCGACGACCAGATCGAGCGAATGATCGCGGCCGGTGCCGCAGGACCGAGCGAAGGAAGCCAGTAGCTGTCAATTCGAGGGTGTGAACGCCGTTTCAGATCAACTCGGTCCGAAAGCGGGCGCATTCGGGGAAATCACCGAGATGCCGTTTCGACTCGCGGGGAAGAGATCGAAACCGGCCGCGACACGAATGTCGGTGATTTGATGCCGAAATCGATGGAGGACGCGAAGGGGAAGCGATCGTCTACGTTCGTCCAAGATCGATTTGTCACTCGGTCTCGGTGAGTATGCCGCGTTCGATGAGTCGCTCAATCTCGTCCTCGTCGTAGCCCTGTTCGCGGAGCACGTCGCGGTTGTGCTCGCCGAGAAACGGCGCGCGGCTGCGAAGGGAGACGTCGGATTCGGAGAGCGAAAGCGGCGTCGACGTCAACGTCAGTTTCTCGTACCGCGGGTGATCGATCTCCTCGAAGACGCCGAGGTGTTCCATCTGATCCATCTCCGCCGCTTCGGCGATCGTCTGGGACGGAGCGGCTGGAATCCCGAGATTATTGAGCGTTTCGACCGCGTCTTCGACCGATTGTTTCCTGAGCCAGTCCTCGAACTTCGAACAGAGCCGCTCGGTGTGTTCGATCCGTCCCTCAACGGTTTGATAGCGCTCCTTTTCCAGCAGATCCGGCCGATCGAGGAGCTCGCAGTACGCTCGCCAGATTCGGCCGGAGTACAACAGCAATGCGACGGAGACGTAGCCGTCGGCCGCTTCGGCCGCGCCGTAGAGCATGTCCGGTTGATAGTAGAGGTTCCGTCCGCCCCTCTCCAGTTCCTCGCCGAGGTTGTTGTAGAACTCGTAGGCCGCGTCGACGTTGTGTACGAGCGCCTCGAGCAGCGAAATTTCCACTTTCTGGCCGCCCACAGAGCCGCGGTCGATGAGCGCCCCGAGCACGCTGATCGTCGCGCTGTACGCCGCAAAGTAGTCGGCGAGCGACGACTGGGATCGGATCGGCGGTCGGTTGTCGTCGTAGCCAAGCAGGCTCGTAAAGCCCGACACGTGCTGTGTCATCGCGTCCATTCCGGGCAGGTCTGCCATCGGTCCGGACTGGCCGTATCCTGTGACGTGGACGTAGATGAGGTCCTCGTTGATATTGCGCAGCGTCTCGTAATCCACACCAAGACGCTCCGCTACACCCGGCGGCCAGTTCTGAACGAAGACATCGGTCTTCTCGACGAGGTCGTGGACGATTTCGCCACCGTCGTCGGATTTCAAATCGACCGAAAGCGCCCGCTTGTTCCGGTTGAACAGCTCGAAGCCCGGGTTGTACGGCTCGCCGTTGAGGGTTCGCCTGTAGCTACGATACATTTCGCCGTTCGGCGGCTCGATTTTGACGACATCTGCACCCAGGTCGGCGAGAAAAGTTGCACACAGCGGTCCGGCGATTACCTGCCCACAATCGATAACAGAGACGTCTGATAGTGGCACATGTATACGATTAGCACGATCGGTCATGTAGTTACCGGGTCAGTCAATGGCGAACCCGCCCAAACCCGCCGTCACCCACCACGCCAGCGGTACTCGAGTTCCCAGTAGCGACCGCCGGGACCCGACGCGATCGTCCGCGCCGTCGGAGAACGACTCGATCCCGACGCTGATGACGGAGAAGAGTGCGACGCGCTCGTAATCGTCGACAGACCCGTTCCAGCGCTCGGTTTCAGCGAAACAACCGACGTGGCCGGTGCGCCCAGCGGTGTATCGAGGGCTCAATCCTCGATCGTCTCGTCGATCTCTGCGTCGTCTAACGAATGCGGGTCGAGACCGGGATCCTCGACCGGCGGCGCGCCGATCGCGAGGACGGTACCCCCGTTTTCGCTGACACAGCGGTGTCCGTGACCGATCTTCGGCGCGGCGACCCAGAACGCACCCTCGTCGGCCTCGATGTACTCCTCGTTGCCCGAGCGACCGAGCTTCAGGGAAAACGTCCCCTCGAGCACGTAAAACAATTCCTCCTGCTGGGAGTGGGCGTGATATCCGATCTCCTCGCCCTCCTCGAAGTGCCAGATCTTGACCGCGAGGTTCTGGCACTCGAGCGTCTCGTCGACAGCGCGCATATCGAGGTCCGGAGGCCTCTCGTCGCTCTCAGAGAGATCGATGATCGGTACGTTCTCGGTGTCGGCAACGGTGTATTCCATGCCAATTGTGAGCACGGTAGGAACGACTAATAACATTCTGCTCTCACTCGGGTTCTGTCGATTGCAAGGACGCCCGCCATTGGAAGGAGGGTGCCTCGTTCTCGAGTTACGAGGAACCGTATCCGATGAATCCAGCCCCAGACGCTGGGTGGAGTAGCCCCCTGCGGGCCCGGTCACGGAGCTCTTTGTTTCGTATTACTGAACGATATGGTCTGCTGTTTATTATCTTAATCCGTGTTAGACCGCCACAGCGTCCCGATACCCGTGAAATAGCCGCTTGTAACCCCGTTCTCCGATCGCGAATCCTCCATGATTGTTATCGTCACTCAGTATTCTTATCGGGGTATAGCTTTCCAAACATACGGTTGGAAAGCATACTGGCTGTTCGTTCCGAATCGGCCGTCCGTTTCCGATATCGCACCCGTTTCGTACCACAACCCACGCACCATGTTTATTCTGTGAAATCATAAATTTCTGTGAATTCCGCGATGCGGAACGTATCGTGATTGTCGCTAACATTCCTCGGAAGATCGTGCCGTGAATCAGTACAGCAGTTGGGATGGAGCTGTCCAGCTTCCTGCCCGCGTTCGAGCACAGGAACTGCGGCTACGATCCGGCCAGTCACGATTGATCCGCTGGTGAAACTTGGAACCGCGCCGCTGGCGGGTCTCCTCCCATTGGTCGCGGTCTCTTGGATGGGCGTTCGATTCCGTCGTTCTCAATCAGCTCCTCTGGCCGGGATACTGCGTACGGACCACCCTTCCGGAGACCAGCCGACATTGGGTTTTCGAAAACGGTGTTCGAAGCTCGTTCAGTGGAACGTTTCGCCGTTCTTCGCCTTCTGAACGAGCAGATCGCAGGGTAACGTCTCCGCGAGCTTGTTCGTGTCCTTGTGGCGGCTCGCAATCTCAGTCAGCTTCTCCAGGACGACATCGGCCCCAACCTCGTCAGTCTTCTCTAGCGGTCCGACGGGCCAGTTTCCGCCAAGGCGGGCACCGGTGTCGATGTCCTCTGCACTCGCGACCTCGTTTTCGACCATCTTCGCGGCCTCGTTGAGGATCGGTGCCCACACTAATAACGTATCGAAATCCTGCCCTGTATCGACCGAAATCTGGGGTTCGTCGTGCTCATCGTACTCGTAGTACCCCGCACCGGCCTTCTGCCCGTACCGCTCCTTCTCGTAGAGTTGGTGGAGAAGTGGACAGACCTCCGTGTCGTACGCCATCGGACGATCGTCCTCGAGGTGGTCCTGTTCGCCCTCGACGCGGATCTGGATGCCGCCCGTGAAGTCGGCGAGTTCGAACGGCCCCATCGGGAATCCCTCCTTGTACCTCATCGCGGAGTCGATCTCCTCGATGGAGTATTCACCGCGATAGACCATCCACGCTGGTCCTTCTCCATAGGGTCGCATTAGCCGATTGACGATGAACGAGGGGATATCCATCTTACAGCGAATCGACGTTTTGCCGAACGATTCGACGAGTTCCTCCGCGGTGTCGGCCACGCTATCCGGCGTGTGTTCGGTCATAACGACCTCCACCAGCTCCATCAGCATCGGTGGGTTGAACCAGTGTGTCCCGATAACCTGTTCGGGACGGTCGGTCGTCTCGGCGAGCTGGGTGATGTTGAGCCCGGACGTGTTCGTCGCGAGGATGGCGTCTTCCGGTGCTGCTGCGTCGAGATCCGCGAAGATATCCTCCTTGACTGTCTGCTGTTCGACCGCAGCCTCGGTGGCGAAGTCCGCGTCCCCAACGGCCTCGTCGAATTCGGTCGTGAAGACGAGTCGCTCAAGTGCGGCGTTGACCTCCTCGTCAGTAGCGTTGCCTTTCTCGACCCTTTTCTCGTAGGACCATTCGATCTGCTCCGCTGCTTCTTCCAGCTGCGACTCGTCGATATCAGTGATCGCCGTTTTGTACCCCGCCAATGCGGCGACTGCGCCGATGCCGCGTCCCATTTCTCCCGCACCGATCACTGCTACGGTCTCGATGTCGTCACTGTCTACGACCATGTGTCTGCATTTCTGAGATAGACCATAAATGTGGGTGGTAAGCTAGGTTTCAATTCCGTCGATCCGTCGAACGAGCGGACGGTTCGTTCTACGGTTGGTCTAGGTTGCGCTGTTCGCTTTTTGATGAATTTTCGATAGACGATGACGACCGACAAATGCTGTTCGAGTACGTGGAACGGGACCGGCAGGTGTAGGCGACCAAACGTTTAAGCGCCACGGTTCGCCACTTCAGGTCATGCCATCACCGGTACCGGAGACGCGGGTGAGCGAATTCGTCGCGAACCTCACGTTCGAGGATCTCCCGGACAGAATCATCGATACAATTACACGAGCGTTCGTCGACACGGTCGGCGTGACGCTGGCCGGATCTGTCGAGAGTGTCGGTCGTAAAACGGCCGCGTCGGCCGGTATCTCGCCCGATAGGACGGACCTGGCACCGTTATTGGGGGTCGACACGGACGCACCTCCCGAGTCAGTCGCCCTCCGTGTCGGCACGGCAAGTCACGCGCTGGACTACGATGACCTCTCGTGGGCGATGGACGGCCATCCGAGTGTCACGCTCGTACCGCCGTTGCTCGCGCTCGCCGACGAGGCCGAGGCGAGCGGGCGAGATCTTGTGACGGCGTATGCGGCGGGTTACGAAACGGAGTGTGCGCTTGCAGATCCGATCAGTCCGGACCACTACGAGAACGGGTGGCACGCAACGGCCACGTTCGGAACGTTCGGTGCGACCGCTGCAGTGGCACACCTCCTCGGGCTGGATGTCGACGCGACCGCCCACGCGCTCACTATCGCCGCCTCGATGCCGTCTGGTTTGAAGCGCAACTTCGGGTCGATGACGAAGCCGCTGCACGCCGGGCTTTGCTCGCGGTCGGGCGTTACCGCGGCCCGCCTCGCGCGGGAGGGTCTCACTGCGGACGCAACCGCTATCAGCGGCGATCATGGGTTTTGGGGCCTCTACGGTCCGAACGAGCGGGGCGAATTCTCTCTCGGTGACCGCTGGCGGCTCCGCGAGGAGGGTATCCACATCAAGGCCTATCCCTGCTGTTACTTCACTCATACCGCCATCGCGGCGACCCAGGAGCTCGTCGAGGGGGGCATCGACACCGATGCGACCGAACGCGTCGACGTTACGGCCTCACAGGGGGCGGCCGACGCTCTCCACCACGAGAATCCGAACACTGGTCTCGAGGGAAAATTCTCGATGGAGTACTGCGTCGCCAGCGCCGCGGTCCACGACCGTGTGGGCCTAGCGACGTTCCGCGACGACGCCATCGACGATCCCACCATCCGACGGGTACGCGAACGGGTGGACTTCGACGTCGACGAAACGTTGCCCTACGACTCTCACGAGTCGAGGGTCCGGATAGAGACCGCTACAGGAACCTACGAGCGTCGCCAGAGGAGTCCGCCGGGGACCCACGATGACCCACTGTCCGACGAGGAACTTCGGTTGAAGTTCGTGGAGTGTGCTGGCGTTCTTCTCGATGAATGCGCCGTCGACGAACTCTACGACGTCCTCTCGACGCTATCGACGGTGGAGGACGTCTCGACGGCGCTTGCGGTCGAGACCTAATTCTGGCCGACAGTCGGCGTACGTCACCGATGTCGTCGACTGATCCGTCCCGAACGTCTACCGGTGGTCGAGTAGTGAAATCTCCGATCGACGGGTCGAGCCATACATTTATTATGCAGAGCTACACAGTTTCAGACGCTTGGATGGTACAGAGAGACACAGTTCGGCTCACGGAACAACAGCAGCTTGTACGAGAGTCGATACGAGAAATTTGCGAAGACTTCGATGCCGCCTATTGGCGCGAGCGCGACGCTGCCGGGGAATACCCCCGGGAGTTCGTCGACAGCCTCGCGGAGCACGGCTGGTTCGGTGCGCTCATTCCAGAAGAGTACGACGGTGCCGGGATGTCCACCGAAGAGGTCGTCGTGATGATGGAGGAGATCGCGGCCAACGGCGGCGGGTTCAGCGCCGCCCAGGCGGTCCACGGCGCGATCTACAATTCCGTCCCGCTGGTGAAGTACGGCAATGAGGAGATGAAAGAGAATCTCCTGCCAGCGGTTGCCCGCGGCGAGGAGTCTATTCAGGCATTCGGTCTTACCGAACCCAACGCCGGCTCGGACTCAACGTCGATCGAGACGTCAGCCGAGCGCGACGGCGACGAGTTCGTGATCAATGGCCAGAAAATCTGGATCTCCCGTGTCGACGCTAGCGACTACATCGTCCTCATGGCCCGGACGACTCCCAAGGAAACGGTCGACAAGCGAACTAGGGGAATGACGATGTTCCTCGTCGAACTAGAGGAGGCCTTTGATCAAGGCGCTCTGCAAATCGAGCGGATCGATAAGACCGCAAGCAACTTCGTTCACTCCTTCGAGATGTGGTTTGAAGACCTTCGCGTGTCGGAAGACGACGTCATCGGCGAGGAAGACGAGGGCTTCTATCAGATGCTCGACGGCCTCAACGAGGAGCGGTTGGTTATCGCCTCCGAGTGCGTCGGGCTGGGCGAGGCCGCACTGGAGGCTAGCGTCGATTACGCCGCCGAGCGAGAGGTGTTCGGCCGTCCGATCGGCGAGAATCAGGCGATCCAGCATCCCCTCGCGGAGGCCTACGCTCGGATCCAAGCCGCAAAACAGATGGTCTACAGCGCAGCGAGTGCGGTCGAGAGCAGCGAGGACGCGGAAGCCGTCGGCTCGCAGGCGAACATGTCGAAGTTTCTGGCGGCCGATGCGGCCTTCGAGGCCGCAGACGCGGCGGTCCAGACACACGGCGGGTTCGGTGTCGCCCGCGAGTACGACGTCGAGCGCTACTTCCGCGAGGCGCGACTCACGCGGCTGGTGCCAATCACCCAGCAGCTCGCCTTGAACTACATCGGCGAGAACCTGCTTGACCTGCCGCGTTCGTATTAGCGGAACAGACTGGATGAACGAGACCGACTACAGCGAACTGGATAACGCTCACACGGACGCACACACATGACAGACTCAGACACCCGGGACTCGGAGGAACAGGAGAAGCGACTGGTTGCCGGCTGGCAGGGCCGTTACTACGAGGACTTCGAGATCGGCGATATTTACAAACATCCCTACGGCCGCACGGTCACCGAGACAGATAACGTCTGGCTGACAAATCTGACGATGAACCTCAATCCGATGCATTTCAACGAGGCCTACGCCGCCAGGACGGAATTCGGCGAGCGCTTGGTCGACGGTACGTTCGTCATCGCCCTGGCCGTCGGGATGAGCGTCATCGACGTCTCCGTCAACGCCACTGCAAACCTCGGCTACGACGATATCCGTCATCACAGCCCCGTCTTCCACGGCGATACCATCTTCGCTGAGAGTGAAGTAATCGACAAGCGCGAGAGCGACTCCCGCGATCACGTCGGCATCGTCACAACAGAGCTCCGGGCATACAACCAGCACGACGACCTTGTCCTCTCGCTCGAGCGGACGCCAATGGTGCTCAAACGTGAGTACGCCGGGCCTTCGGCGGCCCAGCCCACCGGCTGGCCCGAGGGAATCGGCACCCAACCGGAGGATCTAGAGTGATCGTCCCCCGGGAACGGCTGTCGGGCGACCATCCAGTCGTCGACGCCGAGACCGCTGCCGGTCGCATCGAGGCGGACGCGACCGTCCTCGTGTCGGGCTTCGGTAGTGTCGGCTACCCGAAGGCGGTGCCGCTCGCGCTGGCTGATGACGATCGGAATCTCTCGCTAACGGTCGTCAGCGGCGGCAGCGTCGGCAAAGAGATCGACGTAGCGCTGGTCGAGGCCGACGCGATCGCACGCCGATACCCCTATCAAGCCCGTCCGCCGGCCCGACGGGCGTGTAATGACGGCACCATCGCGTTCAGTGACCGCCACGTCGGCTCGCTGGGAGACGAGGTCCAGTTCGGCGGGCTGGTCGATCCCGACGTGGCGGTCGTGGAGGCGCTTGCTGTTGGCAAAGACTGGCTGATCCCCTCGACATCGCTGGGCCATACGCCGGCCTACGTTGACAGCGTTGATCGGCTGATCGTCGAGGTCAATCGGGCCCAGCCACGCGAACTCGCCGGATTCCACGATGTCTACCGGCCAGGTCGTCCGCCCGATCGCGAGGCTGTTCCGCTGTCGGAACCGGGCGAGCGAATCGGCGAGCCCCGGATTGAGTTCGATCCCGATGCTCTCGAGGCGGTCGTCGAGACCGAGCGCCGCGACGAGCCCTACGAGTTCCGCGACCCGACCGACGACGACCGAGCGATCGCAGCGAACCTGCAGTCGTTCCTCGAACGCGAGGTCGAGCGAGCGCCGATCTACGATGACACTGTCCGCCTCCAGTTCGGCGTCGGCAGTCTCGGGAACGCGCTCATGGGGGCGCTCGCAGCGGCCGATTTCGGCGACCGCGACCTCGTCTACTACGGCGAGGTGATCCAGGACGGCCTGCTCGACCTCCTGGACGAGGGGCAGTTGCGATCGGCCAGCGCCACTTCTCTGGCGCTGTCGGCGGAGGGACAGGACCGGCTGTTCTCGGCCGCCAACCGATACGCCGAGGACGTCGTCCTCCGGCCGGCAGACATTTCTAATCGGCCGGCGCTGATCGACCGATTCGGCGTCGTCGCAGTCAACAGCGCCCTCGAAGTCGACCTCTACGGCCACGTTAACTCGACTCACGCGAACGGATCACGCGTACTCAACGGCGTCGGTGGGAGCGGCGACTTCACCCGCAACGCGCTGCTGTCCGTGATCGCGCTTCCGTCGACGATCGAAGACGGCGATATTTCCCGGATCGTTCCGATGGTTCCCCACGTCGATCACACCGAACACGACGTCGACGTGATCGTCACCGAACAGGGCATCGCCGACCTTCGCGGAACGTCGCCACGCGAGCGCGCACAGCTGCTCGTCACGGAGTGTGCACACCCAGCCTACCGCGACCGGCTCACGACGTATCTCGATCGTGCGACCGAAAACGGCGGGCACACTCCCCACGATCTCGATACCGCGTTCTCCTGGCAGGAGTAAGCAATCCGCTCGATCGCCGAGTTTCCCGTTCGTTCATCGAGTGAGATCATCCGTATCGGACACCGCTAACGCGGTGTGCTTGCTCTCTTCGATTCTATAGCCGCCGCTCAGCGCATCAACGATCTTCAGAAGGACCTCGACAAACCGGACTTGATGTGGCCGCGTACAACTCAATCATAGAAAGAGGAAAGATGGACGCCGAAAACCAGCTATTATGGCCACTCGGACGAATCTCTATACACAAACTCTTCAATGAACGTTTGGACCGTCTTTAGACAGGAATTGACAGCATTGTGGGGCAGCGGAAAAGGGATTTCGCTTATTGCGGTCGCTACTAGTTGGGGGTTGCTAAATGGAACACGTATGATCTACCCCGTCATTATTCCGTATCTCGAGGCCGATTACGGTCTGAGCCTGACGGTTTCTGGCTTTTTGGTGACTGTTCTCTGGTTCTTTGCGGCAATCGGTCAGTTACCAGGCGGGATTCTGGCAGACAGATATAATGAGCGAACGCTCATGGCAGTAAGTACGGGTATCGTTGCAGTGGCGCTTGGTCTTGTCATTACATCCTCATCACCACTGATTCTGTTTCTCGCAACCGCAATTTGGGGGTTGGGCCACTCCCTGTATCCGATCGCCAGGATAACATTCCTCTCGAATCTCTACTCCGGACGACTTGGAAGCGCCCTTGGTGTGACGATGGCAACAGGAGACATTGGCCAGACAGTGCTTCCTCCAGTTGCAACCATTCTCGCTGCAGCGATTGCGTGGCAGGTTGGTCTTGGTTTCGTGGCACCGCTTCTCGTTGTCGCCGGAATTGTCATATTTGTCGGAGCTTCCACGCGGACAACCGGAGCGCAGTCAGCCAATACCCGATCGATCGGTGACGCGCTCGGTGTGTTTACAGAACTTCGCAAGCCTGCAATGGGACTCATGACTAGTATTTTGCTCCTCTATATGTTCATCTGGCAATCGTTCACTGCATTCTATCCAACGTACCTAACGAGAGTGAAGGAACTACCACCGTCAGTAGCGAGCGTCTTGTTTGGATTCTTTTTTGCTGTTGGTGTAGTCGTAAAGCCAGCAGCGGGTGCGGCCTATGACCGGATTGGAATGCGGCGATCACTTGTCGGCGTTCTTTCGCCGGCAGTTGTAGGATTCTTTCTCCTTCCGCTGATCGACAACGTCTGGTTTCTCGTTGGAGTCACCGCTCTTATAAGTACTATGCTCGGAACTGGGGCGGTTACACAATCATTCCTCGCAGATTCGTTCTCTGAGGAGATGCAGGGGGCCGGACTCGGGGTTGTTCGGACAATTTCAGCATCACTCGCTGCTGGCGGTCCGGTTATCTTTGGAGTGGTCGGTGATAACGGATACTTCGACCAGGGATATATCGCCTTGGCTGTAATCATGGCATTCGTGATCAGTCTTACCGTTTGGATGTCCGGTACAGAGAAGGCGTAGCGATTGGCCTCATCGAAAGAGACTCCCGAACCCGTATTTACCGATCCAGTCATGGATACGTATACCGACGGTGTAATTCGCACGTAACTCCTCCTGCCTATCGTCACTGACGGAATGATTCGGGCCGGAGGTCGGTCGAGGACGATCCCCGACTCGATTCGGATCCCGGATCCCGCTCGTACAATCCCCGCCGTCCTCGATCGAAACGACCATGGTAGAAGATTGACTTATAGCCGGAAAAACTATCCGTCCATCTGTCGACCGTCGAATGTATGCGAGAAACACTCGAGACGACAGTCGTCAAATTCGATACGGAGACGGACGTAGGACACCTGACGCTGAACCGCCCCAATTCGCTCAACGCGCTCAGCAGCCAGCTACGGGAAGACATTGTCGAAGGGCTTCGACTTCTCGAGGCCGAAAACGACGCGGATGGAATCGCACTGCGAGCGGTCGTCGTCGAGGGCACCGAGGGGAACTTCTGTGCCGGTGCCGACATCAACGAATTCAGCAAGGGCGGCGCCGGAGCCAGTTCCGAGCACACTCACTACGAGTTCATTCGGGATTTTCCGGCCCCGATCGTCGCGAAAATCCGCGGCTACTGCCTCGGTGCCGGTCTCGAAACCGCGATGGCCTGCGATTTCCGTTTCGCGGACGAAGACGCGCGTCTCGGTCTTCCCGAGGTCGATCTGGGGATCATCCCCGGCGCGGGCGGCGTTCAGTATATCAGCAGGCTAGCGAACCCCGCTGCGGCGAAAGAGATCGCGATGACCGGTGACCACATCAGTGCCGAACGCGCGCTCGACCTCGGGATCGTCAATCGGGTCCCCGACGACCTCGACGAGGCGACTCGAGAGTTCGCCGAGGAGATCGCATCGAAGCCGCCGTTGGCCATTCAGGCCATCAAAGACTCTGGGAACGTAGCCACCCAGACCGGTCTTCGGGAGGGAGTGCAATACGATCGCAAACAGTTCGAGTCGCTGTTAGACACCGAAGATCACGAGAAAGGTGCCAAGGCGTTCGCCGAAGACGACTACGAACCGGAGTTCAAAGGTCGCTAGCGCCCGGCCTCCGACAGATCACACACTATCGATTCGGCTTTGAATCCCGCGAGTGACCTGATCGACCGAAACTGGAACGGAGCGCTATTTTGAAATCAGAGGACGGACACGGGTGTGCATGCGACTTGCTGGCATTCGAGTGCTGGATTTGACCCGATTGCAACCCGGCCGTACGCAACGCAGCTATTGGCTGACTCGGGAGCGGAAGTAGGGTATAGCGACGACGAGACCGACGAATTCCGGGACACCGAGGCGGTGAATTGAGTATTCGCTCGCCGCCGTTCGACGGTCGACGATCCGGATCCCGTCGACCGTTCGAAGAGAGGTGTTGTCGTTCGGTTTCTCGAGTGGGCGTTTCCAGTTAGCTGATTACAGGCACTAAGCCCCCTTCCTCAACGAGTACCGCAGTCCGCGAAAGCGGACAAGGAACGGAGTAGGGAGGGGATACAGTGCCGTCTTCACCGTTCTTGCATGTTCGATTGCAGGCCCACGCAATTCGAAGCCTTTATTTGCATAACTTGTATAAGATATACTGTGGCAACGCGTAAGAGCATCTCCATCCGCGACGACCAGGAAGAGTGGATTCAGGAGAATCACCTGAATCTCTCCTCGTTCGTTCAAGCAAAACTGGACGAACTCATTGAGGAACAAGACACGTAGACCATGAACTACAACTACAGATATCGCATTGCGCCGTCTGAAAGCCAGCGGGAGACGCTGGACTCTCACCGCGATATCTGTCGGCAACTCTATAACCACGCCCTCTTCCGGTTCAACCAGATCCCTGAGGCTGCGGGCACCGTCAAACAACGCGTGCGAACGATCCGCGACGAACTGCCTTCCCTCAAAGACTGGTGGACAGCGTTGACGGACGTGTACGCGAAAGTGCTCCAACCAACCGTCATGCGCATCGCCCATAACGTTAACTCTCTTGGAGGACTCAAAGCAGAGGGCTACGACGTGGGCGAACTCCAGTGGAAGTCTCCCCGAGAGTTCCGGAGTTTCACGTACAACCAATCGGGCTTTGAACTCGACAAGAAGAGTGGTCCGACTGGCTGGGGACTCCTTTCGCTCTCGAAGATCGGTGACGTTCCGATTCGGCTCCATCGGGCACTGCCCGACGATGCCCAGAT
This sequence comes from Halobacteriales archaeon YIM A00010, assembly GCA_025041175.1. Classification (GTDB taxonomy): domain Archaea; phylum Halobacteriota; class Halobacteria; order Halobacteriales; family Haloarculaceae; genus Halocatena. Next base: position 888,153 of record JAKCFJ010000003.1, on the reverse strand, counting down.
CAAGGAAGTCACGCTGAAAAAAGAGGTGACTGGCGACTGGTTCGCCTGTCTCGGCATCGAGCGCGACACTGCTCCCCCACCGACGCCCCCGCTGGATGAGATCGCTCCCGACGAGAGGATTGGGATCGACGTAGGGATTCTCAAATACGTCCACGATACGGACGGGACGGCGGTGGCCTCCCTTGATCTGGCCGCTGACCGCGAGCGCCTGGCCCGCGAACAACGGAGCCTCTCACGGAAAGACCACGGCTCTGCCAACTGGGAGAACCAGCGCCGCCGGGTCGCCCAGAGCCATCAGCGTATCAAGCGCAAGCGCCGGGACTTCCTGCACAAACTCTCAACCTACTACGCAACAGAGTACGATCTGGTGGCGGTCGAAGACCTCAACGTGAAAGGGATGCTCGAATCGTCCGGCAACAGTCGGAACACGGCATCAGCTGGGTGGCGCACGTTCTTCAACATGCTCGAATACAAGTGCGAGCGGGAAGGCACTCACTTCGTCTCTGTCGATCCGGAAGACACCACCAAGAAATGCGCCAGCTGTGGCGTGAAAACCCACAAACCGATCTGGGTCCGTGAGCATTCCTGTCCCGCCTGCGGCTACGAGGAGGATCGGGACGGGAATGCCGCGATCAACGTCCTGGCCAAGGGACTCACAAAACTAGGAGTGGTTCACTCCGAAGACACGCCTGTGGAGACTGCGCTCCCTGTGGATACCGTTGTATCTGCAAAGCGCGTTCGCCAGAACCGCAGGTTCTGGCTGGCTGCCAGACGTAGTCTGGCAACGTCATCGAAACAGGAAGCCCCACCCTCAACGAGCGAGCGAAAGCGAGCGAGTAGGGTGGGGTAGTTCACTAGCTGTGGCGACGCGGCCAGCATCGTCCAGTAGCGGGAGTGGAACACCACTACGGAATATCGTCTCCAGAGTGGTGAGGCGGTGTGAGCGGAACTGGTCGCGAGATCCACGTCCGCATTTCCCGCCCTCCAGCGCAGTCCGGTGGTCGGACGTGCTCCGCAGACGCGGTTACGATCTCCGAGACTACGCCCATGATTAGTGTAAATGATAAGCAATATCTGTTCTGCATAACGGAACGCCTGACCAACAGTTATATCCACAATTAATATATAAAAATACAATTTATATTATATTTACAATTTATTATTAATCGAAGAGAGCGTACACGGGTAGTCTATCGACTGATTTTCCAGCCGTATGTTTGGAAATTCTACGCGGTCAGCTGATTTGTGCAATAATAACAACCACCTCGGTGTTCCTTATCAAGGAACGACGTTCCCGAGTAATGCTTTTCTGGATGACGAGCCGTAGACAGCGGTCAAACAAGAACAAGCACGAGAGATGGCGGATAACATCGTCCGATAATACGGAACTTTCGCAGCCCGCCAGACGTTATCTGAAGGGGAAGTTTTACGAGAGCCGGTAAACTCTGAATGTGTGATGGCAGGACACGAACCAGCTTACATAGCCGGGGCCTTCGAGCATCCGACGCGAGAGGCACCGGATAAATCGACGATGCAGTTACACGCCGAAGTAGCCAAGGGTGCACTCGCAGACGCGGGGTTGACGAAAGACGACGTTAACGGGCTCTTTACTGCCGGCGTCCCCGAATACCGATCCGGGCTCTCCCCGCTCGTTATCGCGGATTACCTCGGAATGGACGCGACGTACGTCGATACGACCGACTACGGCGGCTCTTCCTACATCGCTCACGTCGGCCACGCGGTCAGCGCGATCCGCGACGGCAAGTGCGACGTCGCGCTCGTTACGCTCGCCGGTCGACCGCGATCGCGCGGTCAGGCAACGGGATCCGGGACGCGGGAGTTACGGACCGTACAGGACAGCTTCGAGCGCATCTACGGCGCGACCAACATCACGATGTACGGCATGGCCGCGAAGCGGCATATGCACGAGCACGGAACGACGAGCGAGCAGCTCGCTGAAATCCGGGTCGCCGCGTCACAGCACGCCCAGTACAACGACCACGCGATGTATGGGGACCCGGTGACCGTCGAGGACGTCGTCGAGTCCCGGGTCGTCGCCGACCCGCTGCATTTGCTCGACTGCTGTGTCATCTCCGATGGCGGCGGTGCGCTGGTCGTCGTTTCCGAGGACGTTCGTGACGATCTCGATCGGGAAGCCGTCGAAGTCCTCGGCCACGGCGAAGCCCCCTCACATCACGACGCCGGACGGATCGATATCACGCGAACGGGGGCCGAGGCCTCCGGTGAACGGGCCTTCGCGGAAGCCGGTCTCGGTCCCGAAGATATCGACTATGCGTCGATCTACGACTCTTTCACTATCACCGTTCTCGAGGCGATCGAAGACCTGGGCTTCTGTGAGAAAGGCGAGGGTGGTGTGTTCGTCGAAGGCGGCACCCTACAGGCGCCCGACGGAGAACTCCCGTTCAACACCGACGGCGGCGGCCTCTGCTCGAATCATCCCGCGAATCGCGGCGGGATGACCAAGGTCATCGAGGCTGTCCGTCAGCTCCGCGGCGAAGCGAATTCCGAAGTGCAAGTCGACGCCAGCGTGGCGCTCGCCCACGGCACCGGCGGGAGTATCGCGACTCGTCACGGTGCGGCAACCGTCGTTCTCGGGAGGGAAAGCCGATGACCTGGGAACCCCGTCCCGTTCCGGAAGTGACGCCGGAGACGGACGCCTACTGGACGGCCGCTGCGAACGGCGACCTCCTGGTTCGAGAGTGTTCTGCTTGTGGGCTCGTCTATCACTACCCGCGGTCGCTCTGTCCCGACTGTTTCAGCGAGAACGTCGAGTGGCGCGAAGCGTCCGGCCACGGCGAGGTATACTCGTACTCGGCCGCCCGAACGATGAGCGGCTGGCCGGAAGACGATCTCCCGCTCATCGTCGCCTACGTGCAACTCGACGAAGGCCCGCGGATTATGACGAATATCGATGCCAATCCCGAGGACATCGAAATCGGAACGCGCGTCGAAGTTCGGTTCGTCGATACCGAGGAGGAGGACGTCGCTGTCCCCGTATTCGTCCCGATAGAAGCGTAGACAAGCACGATTCGAATCGGCGTTCGAGGGGAAGCCGTCAATCGACGTGAACGGCAGTCGGAGTTCGCTCGAGGCGTGTAATCCGGGACCGATGCTCGAGCACGTCGGCGGTCGTCCGTCCGGAGGGATCATCGACGAATCCACTCGACCGAGCACCGACTCATCACTCTACTCATCAGTGACTGGGTTGGAGTCACCCGATCCAGGCCTCGGTCCCGATTCTGTAATCGCATCCGAAACGAGTGAATACATTCAATATATCAATAAATGTATGATATCGACACGGCGAATAGGCAGCCTATGCCAGTTGGCCAGATATTACCGACGTATCTGGACCGTGAGGAACTACTCCCACTCGGCAAGCTCGTTGACCAACCCAATGAATACATCCTCTGCGACGCGTCGGCGCTCGAATCAATTGAACCGCCGAATGTCTTTACGTATTTGTATCCGTGGGTATGCTTCGTCGATACGGACGACACTCGTATGTTGGCGTCAGCGTCTTCGGACCCAGTATTCGGCTTTCCGACCACCGGTGCCTATAAGTCGTTTTCCCGAAAAACACATCGTATGGACTTCGAGCTCAGCAATGAGCAAAAACTAATCAGAAGCGAGATTCAAAATTTTTGCGACCAGTTCGGCGACGAGTACTGGCGAGAGAAGAACATGGAACACGAGTTCGCCTGGGAGTTCTACGAGGAGTTCGCGGACGGCGGCTGGTGTGGCGTCACCATTCCGGAGGAGTACAGCGGACAGGGATACGGCGTTCAAGAAGCGAGCATCATCCAGCAGGAGATCGCTCGCTCCGGGGCCGCAATGGCCGGAACGTCGATCACATCACACCACGTCTTTAGCTCCGCCCCACTGGTGGAATACGGATCCGACGAGCACAAACAGCGGTATCTCCCGCGCATCGCCGACGGGGACGTGATGGTCTGTACTGGCGTGACGGAGCCGAACGCGGGAACCGACACCTCACAGACCGAAACGTTCGCCGAACGGGACGGCGACGAATACGTCGTGAACGGACAGAAGATCTGGACCTCGAAGGCACAGGAGGCGGACGTGATCATGCTCCTCACCCGAACGCAACCGCGCGAGGCGAGCGACCGGTTCGGCGGTCTCACGCTGTTTTTCACCGAGTTCAACAAGAACATGGACAGCGTCGAAGTGAGCGAAATACCGAAGGCGGGCCGTGGAGCAGCGGATTCGAACGAGGTCTGGTTCGAAGACTTCCGAGTCCCGATGGAAGACCGAATCGGCGAGGAAGGTGAGGGATTCACATACCTCCTCTCGTTCGCCAACTCCGAGCGGATCAGCATCGCTGCGAACGCCGTCGGCATCGGACAGGCCGCCCTCGAGAAGGCCGCGTCGTACGCCAGGGAACGCGAAGTCTTCGACAACACCATCGGCTCCTATCAGGCGATCCAGCATCCGCTCGCGGACTCGTGGAGCAAACTGGTCCAAGACGAGTTGATGATCCGGAAAGCCGCGTGGCTGTACGACAACGGGAAGAACTCGGGGCCCGAGGCGAACGCCGTCAAGCTCCGGGCGAGCGAGGATGCGATCGAGGCCTGCGAACGCGCCGTTCGCGTTCACGGTGGGATGGGATACGCGAAAGAGTACGACGTCGAGCGCTACTGGCGCGAAGTCATGATTAACGTGATCGCGCCGATCTCCAACGAGATGGTCAAAAATTACATCTCACAACACGTCCTCGACCTCCCCCGCTCCTACTGATTCGGTCCGGGACTCCACTGCTTCTGAATCGGGTCGGGCCAGTGAATCTTCGAGCGCGAACTACCGGCCCTCGAACTCCGGCTCCCGGTTCTCGAGAAACGCCTCCATCGCCTCCCGTTGATCGTATGTGTCGAAACAGGCAGCGATCGTCTCAAGGCTGTGATCGATGCCGGCTTCGATGCCGTTCGATCGGAGCGCCCGAAAGACCTGAGTCTGCCACTTGCTGATACGCGGACTCTTGCCGGCCAACGTCGCGACGAGCTCGTCGACGGTCGCGTCGTAGTCCTCGGGCGGGACGGCGCGGTTGACCAACCCGAGCTCCGCCGCTTCCTGGCCGGAGACCGGTTCGCCGGTGTAGACGATTTCCTTCGCTGCCTGGAGGCCGACCAGGCGAACGAGGAGCCCGCCCTGAATGCCGGTGACGAGACCGGCGTTGATCTCCGGAAGCCCGAGCGCCGCGTCCTCCGTCGCGACGCGGAAGTCACACGACATCGCGAGTTCGAGACCGCCCCCGAGCGCGTAGTCTCCGCAACAGCAGACAGTGACTGCATCGAGGTTTCGAACCCCTTGATTGAGTTCGTACAGGTCCACCAGCACCTTCCGCGCTTCGGAGACGGAGTGGTCTTTCACCTCGTCGAGTTTCAGCCCGGCCGTCAGCCCACTGACGCCATTGTCGGCGTCTGGGCCGATAGTGAGAACTGAGACGTCGTCGGGGACAGTTGTCACCGCTTCCCGGAGGGAAGTGATCGCGTCGTGCGAAAACAGGTTCAAATCGCCCACGTCCAGTCGAAGGTGCGCTACGGTCTCTACGTCGGTGTCCCGGTCGACGGTCACGGACATACCCGAGAGTTCTCTCGAGGAGTACGTTAACCTTTGTGTCACTGTCACACGAACTGTGCAGGTCGCAGTGCGACGTCTTCTGTTCGGATGCCGATTTCGGCGTCGTCGAGGCTCTCGTCAGCAACGCTGGCTGGGACCGCATCAAATGGTTCGTCGGTCAGGACTCCTCGGTGTGGGACCGGTTGATAGATGTCAATCTCAGAGGCCAGACCAACTGTTCGCGAGCTGTCGCTGACCACTTCGTCGAGTCGGGGACCGAGGGACCATCGTGAACATTTCGTCGGACGCCGGGCGTGTCGGAAGCACCGGAGAAGCGGTATACGCCGTGTGTAAAGGCGGCGTCATCGCGTTCACGAAGACGCCGTCGGATGACGCGTCGTTTGTCACGGGCAAAGTATTGAGCGTCTCCACCGATCTGATGATGGTCGGATAGCAATAATCGGTGCAGGAATTCCGCGTTCCGTCGCTCGGCCGGCTTCCGCTGAACGGCGCTACTTGCCCTGAAAGTCGGGTTCGCGGTCCTCGTCGAACGCGGCGACGGCTTCCGCGTGATCGTCCGTTTCGCGACACTCACCGAGCGCCTCGATCGCGTGCTCGAGCCCCGTTTCCATGTTCACGTCGTGAGCTTCGTTGACGAGTTGCTTCGCGTTTCCCAGTGCGACGGTGGGTCCGTCCGCCAGGTCGCGGGCTCGGTCGAGAGCGATCTCTCGAGTGCGCTCGGCGTCTCCGTTGACGACCGTGGTGGCGATGCCGAGTTTCTCGGCTTCCGTCCCGGAGATGTGGCGGCCGGAGAAGATCAGATCCTTCGCGACCTCCTCGCCGACGAGCCGAGGGAGTAAGTACGCGCCGCCGTCGCCCGGCGAAAGACCCACGTTCACGTACGATTGGCTCATTTCGGCGTCAGCCCGAACCACCCGGATGTCACAGCCAAGCGCGAGGTCCATTCCGGCGCCCATCGCGTACCCGTTTATCCCGCCGACGACCGGCAGCGGTGTCCGCCGGAGCGCCTTGAGCAGACGCTGAGCGCGGTGGACGGTATCCAGCGCTTCCGGTGTCGATTGCGCGAGTCCGCCTTCGTCTCCGAGGTCGACACCCGCACAGAAGGCCCTCTCGCCGGCTCCCGTGAACATGACGGCGCGGACATTGTCGTCCACCTCGAACGACTGGACCGCCTCGAGCAACTCCTCCAGAACACGAGGGGTGAACGCGTTCAGACTCTCCGGTCGTTCGATTCTCATGCGACCAACTCCGTCCGTTACCGTGGCGGAAACTACGTTATCGGACATGTGACATTCAACGGAACGCCGTGGAATAACGTTTTCCCCGGTCACGATCATCCCGCGACCGGAGCGAACGAATCGAGGGAATCGGTTCCCGGCGAACGCCAGGAAAAGCTACCAAAAACGTCCCTACGTTGTAATTTACCAGGACACACCCCAGTACCGGAGCCCGATACCGGAAGCGACGCGGCTCGGCGTTCGACAGCAGTGTGCTCCACAGAGAGCAGTTCGACGCCGATAGTATCCGGTGAGCAGACCGGGTTCTCGAACCGATCGCAGGACTCGGAGTTATCCGATGACGCCCTCCTCGCGAAGTCGCTCGAGTTCCTCCGTCGAGTAGCCGTGTCGCTGCAGAATCGAATCGGTGCTCTCTCCCAGCCGCTGCGGTGCGATCTCGAGTCGGGTGGCGAGTTGGGCGAAGTGGACGGGTTGGTCGATCACGTCCGCATCCTCCCGGTTTTTGCGTTCCATCACCTGATGGAGACCGCGCCGTTGCACATGTTCGTCCTCCCAGACCGTCTTCGTATCGTAGATCGGGCCAGCGGGGATGCCTTCCTCATGAAGCCGATCGATCCAGTAGTCGCTCGACTCCGATTCCAGAATCGGTTCGACGATGTCGGCTAGTTCCTCGCGGTTCTCGACGCGGTCGTCCATTGTGGCGAACCGGTCGTCCTCGAGGAGATCCGGCCGCTCGATGGCGCGACAGAAACTGCGCCAGAAGTCCGGCGTCCCCGCTGCGATGATGATCGACGTATCGGAACAGTCGTACTTTCCGAACGGGACGATCGACGGATGGTGGGTGCCGAGTCGGGGAAACGGCTCGTCGTAACCGAATGTATGGCCGGCACGAGCCGTGAGCCACGATATGGCCGCGTCTAACATTGGAACCTCCATCCATTCGCCGTCGATGCGCCCGCATTCCCTGGCGTACAGCGCGGCGAGAATGCTTTGACTGGCGTACGATCCGGCGATAAGATCACCGCTCGGGAGACCAGACCACAGCGATTCTCTGCCCTCTTTTCCGGTGATACTCATGATACCACTCATTCCCTGGATCAGCATGTCCCACGCCGGAAGTTTCTCGTACGGGCTATCGCGGCCGAATCCGGATATCGAGCAGTAGATGAGCTCCGGATTCAGCTCCGAAACGGTGTCGTACCCGAGGCCGAACGAGTCGGCCCGTCCCGGCTTCGTACTCTCGATGAAGACATCGGCGTCGGCGACGAGCCGTTGCGCTGCTTCCTGTCCCGCGTCGTTTTTGAGATCGATGGCGACGCTGTACTTATTCCGATTAAGGGTATCGAAGTAGGCGGGATACGGCTGGATACCGCGACTGCGGTCGCCTCGATCGACGGCTTCGATCTTGATCACTTCGGCACCGAGATCGCCCAGCGCCATCGTCGCGAACGGTCCGGCGGCGACCTGAGTCAGATCTACGACGGTGATCCCTTCGAGGGGTAACACGTTGTTCTCGGGGGAGTTCGATGACTCCATACCAGTACCTATTCTCGGTCTGAGGTAAGTATTTGGGAACCCGGAACAATGATAAAATATGTGAGGTTATTGCCATGAGGGCGGCGGCGGCACGCTGATCCAGTCCGTCGCGACGTCAGTCATCGGTTCGCGAGTTCGAACTGGTACAACTGCTGGCCATCACGGTCCTCCCAGGTCAGTTCGACTGCGTCGCCGACGGAGACCTCTTCCGGTTCCGCTAGGACGTTCGCCATCACCGTCATGTCGGACCCCATCGTCACGAGCGCAACAACGTACGGCGTTTCTTCCTCAAACGCCTCCGTCGGCGCGCGGTGGACGATAGTAAACGATTCGATGGAACCGTTTCCGTCTAGTTCGATGTCTTCCCACTCCGTGTTCCAGCAGTTCGGACAGACAGCGGCCGGGTAGAATCGCTCGTGACCACAGTCAGTACACCGTTGAACGAGGAAGCGACCGTCGTTGCAGGTGTCCCAAAATTCGGCAGTGTCTTCGGATGGCCTCGGAACGGGTTTATCGCTCATCTCACCACCCCTCCATCAGTAGCGTCGCGTTCGTAGACAAGACTCCGCCGACCCCGTGTGCGAGCGCGAGGTCGGCGTCGACCTGCGTCTCCGCGGCGTCCCCGCGGATCTGTCTCACGGCTTCGAGAATATGGAACACTCCCGCACCGGCGTAGGAGAGTTCGCCCCCGTGCGTGTTCACCGGGAGATCGCCGTCCGTCGTGATTCCTCGTTCGCGGACGAACTGTCCGCCGTCCCCTTTCTCGCAGAAGCCGAGATCCTCCAGGAGGAGGAGCGGAGTGATTGTAAAGCAGTCGTACAACTGCGCGACGTCGACGTCATCGGGAGTTCGATCGGCCATTTCGAACGCGGTCGTCCCGCTTTCAGCCGCTGGCGTCTGCAGTAATTCGTCCCGCCGGTGAATGTACTCCGACCCGTGCCCCTCACCGTATCCGGTCAGTTCGATCGGTGACGGCGTTTCTTCGGCCGCTTCGGACGAAGAAACGACGACCGCTCCGGCGCAGTCGCTGATCAATGCGCATTCCAGTTTGTGAAGCGGCGACGATATCATGTCCGATGCGAGGACGTCGTTGACGTCGATCGGCTCCGTTTGCTGTCCGGCTCCTCGCATCGCCGCGTGTTCGCGGCACGTGACCGCGACCGTCGCGAGTTCCTCCGCAGTCGTTCCGTGCTCCGCCATGTGTTTCTGCGCGATGAGCGCGTACAGCGACGGGACCATCGGGCCGAACGGGTTCTCGAACTCGGGATGACCGACCTCAGTAGCGAGGCTGCTCACCCCGTCGCCCTTTTTGAATCCTGTCTGCCGGTTGTCGCCGAACGCGACGATGACGTTCTCGCACTGCCCCTGTCGGACAGCGTTGGCAGCGTGGCAGACCCCGGCAAACGGCGTCGCACCGCCGAGTCGGAGGCTCTCGTTGTACGCGAGGTTCAGTCCCAGATAGTCGGTGACGACCGTGCTGTGCATCAGTTTCGGATCGACGAGCGAATACCCGGTAACGAGTCCGTCGATATCGTCTTTCTCGAGTCCGGCGTCGTCGACCGCCTCGAGACAGGCGGCCGCGTAGAGATTTATCGAATCCATGTCGGGGAGGCTCCCAATGGGGGATTCGCCGATACCGGTGACTGCAACCTGCTGTGTCGATCCCATGTGCGTTATCCCGTCACAGACCCACATAGTTCTTCGTCTCGCACGTTTCGCCAGCGTATCCGGCACGCGCTGCCGGGAAGCGGAGGAAAAGGGGGAGCTCTCAGGCAGGTGTTTCCTGGGTCGGCACTTCGGGTTCCAGGTAATGGAACGCGCCAATGACGAGGACTGCCAGACTGAATCCGACTACCTGAAGGGTGGTCGTCCCCCAGAACATAATGGCGATCAGCACGCCCGATGTGGCGGTTTTGATGACGCCGGAAATGTACTTGTTGTACTCGAGATTGAAGTGAATAGTAGTAACGATCGCCGTGAACGTCGTGATCAGGTAGACGAACGTCAGGGGCGTGTTGCTGTCCCACACGGAGATGTTCGGATGATAGATGAGCGTGAACGGGAGAACGAACAGCGGTGCTCCCATGATTATCGTCTTTTTCGCCACTTTGGCGAAGCTCGCTCCGGCTATCCCGCTGGCGATAACAGCTGCGAGTGCGACCGGCGGGGTGATCGCGGACAAGATCGCGAAGTAGAACACGAACAAGTGCGTATTGAACTCCGCGATCCCGATGTCCGCGACGGCCGGCGCGACGAACACTACCACGACGACGTATGCGGCGACGGTCGGCATCCCTAGTCCGAAGATAATCGAGAGAATCATCGCTACCGCGAGCAGAGGAAAGAGGAGCCCTCCCGAGATATCCAGCATGAGGAACGACAGCACCTGCACGATGTTCCCGCTGCCGAGTAAACTGATAAATATCGCGATTGCGCCGAGCACGACCATGATCTCCGCGCTGGCGACAGCTCCTTTCTGCAGCCCTACCGTCAGATTGCGACCGTAGTCCTTCAGCGCTTTTCGTCGGTCGTCCACGATCACTAGGCTCCAGAGGATTTGCAGTCCGACAAGGGAGATGACTGCGTGGAAACCGGCGGTAAGCGGTCCGATTTGCCTGATACCGAGATCGTAAATGAGGAATGAAACGGACACTAACAGCGGTAAGTATACGTACCACGGTTGATTCGCCTCCTGAGTCGTTTCGAGGGTGTTTTCCTTCGAATTCGGTTCCGAGAGGTCGTATCCTTTACTGACGTAATACACGGTGATAGAGACAGTGATATAAAAGATGATGGCCGGGAGTAGCGCGCCGACGATAACGTCGAAATACCGAATATTCAGGAATGAAGCCATAACAAAGGCCGAAGCGCCCATGATTGGTGGTAGAACCTGTCCTCCGGAAGACGCGTTTGATTCGATAGCCGCGGCCGTCTCGCCGTCCATGCCGTAATTCTTCATCAACGGTATCGTTACGGCACCAGTCGTCGCGGTGTTGGCAGCTGCGCTGCCCGAAATCGAGCCCATCACGAAGCTTGTCAAGACCGCCAGCTGGGGAACACCGGACTGGAGGTGCTCGTTCATCCGCCGTCCGAAGTCGATAGCCAACTGCAGGGCTCCAAATTCGATCAGAAGACTCGCATAGACGAGGAAGAGAACGATCCACTGAGCGCCGACCCCCGGGAGAAATCCGAACAGGCCGATGTCGAATACGAGTGCGGATCGCTGGAGCACCCGACTGAGCCCGATACTACTGTGTCCAAACATTCCCGGGATGTACGAACCGAACATCGCGTACCCAAACGAGAGCAACACGGTTACCGTGATGAAAACGCCGTATCTCCGATGGGTGAAGAAAAGAACTAACGCTACGAGTATGATCGCGAACGCGTATTCCTGCTGCGTGTAATTGAGGATTCTCGTGAGCAGCGACGAATATCTCGTCACGAAATAATACGTGATGTAGAACACCACTGCCGATCCGACTAATTTCAGCGCGAAGAGTGCCTTCCCAGTCGCCTTACTCACGTCCGCGTCGAGCAACTGCACCATCAGAATAAGTGATAGTCCGAGGGAAATTATCGTATGCTGGTCGCTGTCTACGACGTACGTGTATCCGTAGAGGATGTGATACACCGAGAAGGCGACTGTACTAAGTGTAAGCAACAGCCACTGAACGTTATCCAGGCTGAAATCGAGGGGAGGTAACCGATCCATTCGATCCTCCAAAGTGGATTCGTGCTCAGGTGTTATCTTCGACATGATTGGGCGTTAGGAAAGTGAGTTACCCTTCGATCAGATCGTCGTTCCAGAGATCGTTGTCCTTGTACCTCTGAACGGCCCCCGGATGGACCGGAGATTGGGTAAGGCCCTCGACAGCGTATTCCTCATCGAACAGCCCGAGTGCGTCGTGAATTCCCTGTATTTCGCCGATGTTGGCGAATGACACTTCACAGAATTCCCGTACGTTCTCTTCACTGAGATCGGGATGAACGTACCATTGGTACTGCGCAGTCGGCGACTGAACCGTGTCGACGTTCGTCTCGAAGGGGAAAACATCGTTAACCGGGACTTGGGTGACGTTGAGGTAGGGGTCCTCCTCGAACGACTGAAGGTGATCGTCCGTGAATTCAAGAATTCGCAGGTCTTCCATGCTGGCTAACTGTTCGGCCCACCCGGGAAGTGATGTGCCACCGCCCATCACGTAGGTGTAAGCAGCGTCGACCCGCCCTTCCTCGAGCGCAAACGGAATGTCAGACCAGTCGCCCTGTGTGAGATCGATATCATTCATTCCAATGCTGTCGAACGGAATTGCGCCGACGAATCGCGAACCTGCAGCGCCATTGTGAACGTTCGAACCCTGTAAGTCTTCTATCGATTGGATGTCATCGTTGAGGGTGACCCAGAACGGCCGGATATCGCTGATTGCCATGACCTGCTGCGGGACGGGCGAAAGGGTATTGTCCCCACCGAAGTTTGCTCCCGGTCGACTCTCCTCGTTGTGGGATGCCATTCCCATCGCGCTCGTCCCTCTGGCGATGTGATTTTCACCCTCTGCGATGAGTCTGTAGGCCTCTTCTGATCCGCCAGTGGTGTTGAGCGTCAGGGAAATGTCCGTGTCTGCTTCATCGAAAATACGGGCCCAACCGCTGGCTTTCACGTGCCCGATCGTTCCCTCGCGAGTGATTCCAAAACTCCAGTCGGTTGTGTCTCCGGAAACCCCTCCACCATCGTCACCGATACAGCCGGCCACCCCTGCGATGCCTGCTACACATGCCGCCTTGATAAACCGTCTTCTGTTGTACGACATCCGTGTCATGATAACTCAATCCAATCCATAAATACTTGGTTATATATATCACACACATACTGTCGGAATTGATGTATCTCGGTGTATGAGATCTATACCATTGTTATATTTATTATTTTATTAGATTATTATATGATAATTGGAGTGGGTTGGTAGTGGGTTCGAGTATTCGCAGCTACTCGCATAGTTCAGCCTAGTTCCATCATTCTATTGAGATCAATGTCAGCGACGTATTCGTCGGGGTCGACACAACGTATTGTGAGGCCGCAGGTGCGGTCTGCTCACTGAGCGCGAGTGTATCGCGAAGCCCATGCTATTTGCGCGGCCGATACGAGTCGCTGTTGATCTTGATAGCAATTCATCAATAGCGGCCCGTGACGGCTGCGCCGTCACCAGAAATCTTCGATTTCTGGCTGGCTCACAAGATCTGCGATCTTGTGAACGTTCCCAGAATCCTTTGGCTTCTGGTGTGCGAACGAGAGCTACGCTCTCGTGAACGCCGGCGGATCTGGATCTCTGTCAGCATCTAATGGATTCAGTGCCAAACCGCCTGATATGAGCATTCTATCCCGATTAGGTGAAGAATTGCCTGTGTCTTTCGAAGCGAACAACCGTCCGCTCACGCTCCCAAGTTTCATCAAATTCCGCCCCGTAGCACTTATTGGGTGGGTTTATGAGTGTTATCCAAACCAACTCTACAACCTGCTCACGTCTCAAACTGGCCTAACTAGGCAGTGCTCGAAAAGATTTCATTTTTTATCACTTACTTATTGAATCAATATGATGCATTTAATATGCTCCTTCTGGTAGCCGATAACGGACATCATGATCGGAGCGAATACAGCCCTGTCATCCGAGGAGCGAGAGTACTTCGAACGAACGGTCGAAACGCTCGAGAACGAGGTTTTCGTCGATAGACTCGGAGAGGACCACTTCCGCGATCTCGACGACAACGAGGAGTCGCGCGAGGATTGGGAAGAGTACGTCAAGCGAATGGGATCCTACGATTTCGCCGGTATCACCGTCCCCGAAGCGCATAACGGAGCCGGAGAGACGTACGTCCAGACGGTACTCGCCGAACAAGCGGTCGGATACTGTGGAACGATCGTCCACGCCTGCCAGACGTCGCTGACTCAGCACGTGGGACGGACGATGTATGAGCACGGAAACGACCACGTCAAAGAATCGTACCTCGAGCCAATGCTAGACGGAGAACTGATCGTCTCTCAGGCGTACACAGAGCCGAGCAGTGGGACCGATCTAGCCCACCTCGATACGACTGCCGAGAAAGAAGGCGACGCGTGGGTCGTCAATGGACAGAAGCGCTTCATCGACTTCGCACGGTACGGTGACTTCTACTTCCTTCCGGCTCGAACGAGCGGCAGTGACGGTGACCGCGAGGGGGTTTCGCTGCTCGTCGTCGACGGCGACGCCGATGGGATCGAGATCCTCGAGGACCAGTCCGACTGGCACGGCTTCCGCGGAACCGGCGCCGCATGGATGGAGTTCGACGATGTTCGCGTGCCCGAAGCCAATCTTGTCGGTGAGGAGGGGACCGCCTGGTCATACATCACCGACGAACTCAACCTCGAGCATCTGACGGTCGCACGCTACTGTCTCGGCGCGAGTCAGAAGGCTCTCGAGATCGCGGCGAACTACACTGACAACCGGATCGTCAACGAACGGGCGATCTCGGACTACCAGTCGGTCAACCACCAGGTCGCCGAGATGGCGACGAAGCTCGACGCCGCGTACCTGCTTAACACGCGAGCGGCCCGGATGATGGACGAGGGCGGTCTCTCGACCGGCCGAATGGAAAGCGCGATGGCGAAGTGGTACGGCAACGACCTCGCCCACGAGATCGCGGACACCTGCATCCAGCTACTCGGCGGCATCGGAACCACGACGTCATATCCGATCGAGCGCATTCAGCGGGACGTGCGGGCCGGGCGGTTCCTCGGCGGCGCGTCCGGCGTGATGAAAAGCGTCGTCCAGCACGACACGTACGAGGTGCTCGATGACGACGAGTTCGACGGCGAGTACGTCGGGAACGAAGTCGAGGGAGTTCCGTGGCGCAAAGCCGACGCGCGGCCACCCTCCGCGTCGCCCGACGATTAACTCCCTCCGGCTGGTTCGACGGGACCGCGAACTGGAGTCGAGTCAGCTCCCTCTCGTCGTTTGCGCGAGGGTGACCGCTGCCTTGGCGGGCGGCGCGTTTCTCTGCTCGGAGCGGGCGAGCCAGATAAACGGTGTGGCGAGCCCGATCGACGGCGGCGAGAGTGACTTGCTCTTCTAGGTAGTCTCCAGCCGCGACGGAAGTCCGGTGCTCCGTCCGATCACTCCGACGGCAGTCTCGCGACCGTTTCTCCGCTTAAGACGACGTCGCCGCCGTCAGTTTTCGCTTCGAGGTCCGCAGTGACGATTACCTCCGCGTCACCGTCAGCCACGTCGGTGATCTCGCCGGTCACAGTGATCGTATTGCCTGGAAACACGCGCTCCTGGAATCGGATGGTAAACCGCTCAATCCGGTCGAGTCCGAACCAGTCGGAGATCGCGTGCGAGGCGAACCCCGCC
Organism: Halobacteriales archaeon YIM A00010; assembly: GCA_025041175.1. Taxonomy (GTDB): domain Archaea; phylum Halobacteriota; class Halobacteria; order Halobacteriales; family Haloarculaceae; genus Halocatena. Next base: position 872,378 of record JAKCFJ010000003.1, on the reverse strand, counting down.
GTGAGCATTCCCTGCGCGAAGACGCTCTCGTTGCCGGCGTCACGGGCGTACGGTTCGTCGTAGTGGATCGGATTGAAGTCACCGCTCGCACCGGCGTACCGGACGAAATCCTCCCGTTCCAGATCCTTGACCACGACTTCCGGTCCCGTATCGCCGACCGAGATGTCCCCGGCAGTGAGTCGTCGCTTGTAGGCGTCAGTCATCGCCGTCACCATCCCCTGCGAGCTCGATCCGCGTCAACCGTTCCGTGAGGACGTGCTCGCCGTCGGCGTTCCGATACACCGTCTCGAACACTGCGAAGGTCATCGTTCCGCCGCGGGACCCGGTCCGCTCGTAGACGTCGATGAGAGTCGTTTCTCCGGAGATGACGTCGCCAACGTGGATCGGCTGCTTGTAGACGTACTCCTGTTCGCCGTGGACGACTCGAGACTGGTCGAACCCGAGGTCGAACCCGTGATTGAGGCCGACTCCGTCCGGACGATACCGCGGGAAATAGGCCGTCCGGGTGAACGTCAGCGGAGCGAGAACTGTCTCGTAGCCCTGTTCGCGAGCGCTCTCCTCGTCTCGGAACACCGGGTTGTCATCCTTGATCGCCCGTGCGAACTCTTCGACCTTTCCGAGTTCGACGACGAGGTCCTCGACCGTCGTTACCGTCCGCCCGACTTGCCGCTCGAGCGCGGCGAGTGATTTCGACGGCATCGGTCAGAACGCGTCTCCCGATTTGTCGAGGGAGAGTCCTTGCCCGATCTGGTCGGTGAACTCCTCGGCGATGTCTTCGGGCGTCCAGCCACCGTTCTGATAGCCCAGACGGATGACTCTCGGATCCGAAACGAAGCCGATCGCGTCGCCAGCCGCCCGAACGGACCAGCCGTTGATTTCCGACGCCTCGTCGCTGAGCATGTAGGCGACGAGGGGTGCGACTTTCTCCGGCGGAAGCTCCTCCTCGGTAAACGGCTGCTGGTCGTCCGGAATGTCCTCGATCATACGCGTGTACGCGGTCGGAACGAGAGCGTTCACTCGGACGTTGTATCGACCGAGTTCCTTCGCCGCGGCCCTCGTGAGACCAAGCACCCCAGCCTTCGCCGCTGAATAGTTTGACTGGCCAACGTTCCCGAGCGCCGAGCGACTCGAGACGGAGAGAAACGATCGTCCGTCGTCGAGATAGTTATCCGTCTCGCGCGCGACCTCCCGCCAGTGCGCTGCCAGATTCCGGAGTAAGGCGAAGTGGCCTCGCAGGTGGACGTTGATCACGTTGTCCCACTCCTCACCGGTCATCCGATACAGTATCGAGTCGTTGAGAATTCCCGCGAAGTTGACGGCGCCGTCGACCTGGCCGTACTCTTCGACGGTGTCGGCAACCAGTTGCTCGGTATACTCTGTCGAGCTGATGTCACCAAAATGAGCCATTCCGTCGCCGCCGACTTCTTTGACCTCTTCGATGGTTTCTTCGGCCGGTTCGACGCTTTCGCCTTCGCCGTGAACGTCGGACCCGAGATCGTTGACGACGGCCGTCGCACCGGCAGCGCCGAGTTCGAGCGCTGAATACTTTCCGAGACCGTGGCCGCCACCGGCCACGATAATCACCTTGTCAGACAACATCAATATACAGATACCCGTAATTCCTAATAAATCCCCCCGAAAACGGGTGTTATCGGAACGTTCCGTATGACGCCACACCGGCGGAGAGCGGGACCGAGCGAGAGGGGCAGTACGCGCCGAAACCCCTGCCAGATTAACGGTGACCAGTACGGTAACCGGTCGTCGGTCGGAGAGCTGACGGACAGGAAATCGGCGTGATCCGCTGATATCGGTTTGGGATGTCTTGTCATTCTCGAGATGCGTCGTCGTTCGAGCATACGGAACTTTTATCAAGAGAAGTGAGATAACTGTTGCCATGGCAGCGTATTCCGATCCGGGGACGGTGAAAGCGACGGGGACAACGTTCGAAATTATCGAAACGCTGGCCAGAGAGGACGGTGGCCGAGTCACTGAAATCGCAGCCGAGCTCGGCCTCGCGAAAAGCACTGTCCATCGGCATCTGGCCACGCTCGAGGAACTCGAGTACGTGGTCAAGGACGGTAACGAGTACCGTATCGGCTTTCGATTCCTGAAATTAGGGGAACAGACAAGAAATCCCACCGAGACGTACCAGATGGCGAGAAAAAAGGTCAGCAAGATCGCCGAACAGACTGACGAGCGAGCACAGTTCGTCGTCGAAGAACATGGAAAGGCCGTGTTCGTGTTTGGAGAAACGGGAGACCACGCTGTGCAGACCGACTCCGAAATCGGCAAGTTTCGGCCGCTCCAGTCGATGGCCGCGGGAAAGGCAATTCTCGCCTTTCTCTCCGAAGCGCGCGTCGAAGAGATCATCCACCGGTACGGACTGCCGGCGCTGACCGAGAATACGATCACCGATGCGGACGAACTCTACGAGGAACTCGAGGAGATTCGAGAACGGGGGTACAGCATCAACGATCAAGAGACAATCCCCGGTCTCCGGGCGGTCGGCGTTCCGATCGAGTGGCCGGACGGCGGTGTTTTCGGCGCACTCAGCGTCTCCGGCCCCATCCACCGAGTTCAGGGAGAGCACCTCAAAGAGACGATCCCGAACATCCTCCTCGGCACGGCGAACGAACTCGAACTAGACATGAAGTATTCGTAATCCCGCGTCCTCGTCTCTCGAACTCGTTTCGAACGGGACGCTCGCAGTCTCAACCCTCATCGGGGTAGTTTCGTTCCGTATCGGGAAACGAGCAATCTACACTGCCGAGAGCCCGTCCGCAGCTCGTCCCGAGTCAGTACGTGCTGTTCCGACGGAACTGCTCCGTCAGACAGCACGGTGCGTACCGAAAGAATGTAACTCGTGTAAATAGCTATACCGCTAGTCCGCGATAGTACATCGTGATGGACGAGATAGATCACATCGCACACGCAGTATGGGACGTGTCGGAGGCCCTCGAGATCATCACGGCCGCTGACGGCGTCGAGCACGTCTGGACCCTCGAGAGCGACAACTGGCAGTACTGGACGGCGTACGTGCTAGTGGGCAGCGATATGTTCACCCTGCTCTCACCGACGCACGAGGAGAGTTTCGTCGCCGACTACCTCGAGCACAACGGCCAGGGGCTGCATCACATTGGTGTCAACGTGACGGACCTCGATGCGGCCGTGGATCAACTGACTGCAGTCGGTGGGGAGGTGATCATGGAGGACACGGTCACAGACGTCCGAACGGAGGCGACGCTGCATCCGAAATCGCTCTTCGGCCTCCAGTTGCAGCTGATCGAATGGGACGACAGCGTCGGGCCGACAGCGCGCGACCACGTCGAGGCAATGCGCGCTGCCGCTCCTGACGACCGATTGTAGCGAGATCGATTACGCGAGCAGGTCACCGACGTTGTCGATTGTCTCGCGAATTTCCTCGACGCTGGCGGTGGTCGGCGGAAGCAGTGCGAGCGTGTCGGCGATCCCCTTGTACCGTTCGAAGAGGTGACCGACGCCGTCCGGACTGCCGGCGATCGCGATCTCCTCGAGGAGTTCCTCACTGACGGCTTTGCGTGCCGTGTTCTTCTCGCCGGACTGCCAGCGGTTCTGGATCCGATCGGCGGTTTCTCGGAAACCGTGGTCCGCGACCGCGTCGTAATGGAAATCTCCCATCGCACCGACGTAGAACGCGATCATCTCCCGGCACCTGGCCCGCGCTCGCTCGCCGTCTTCGAGGACACACGTCGCAGCCCACGGAATCGTCGCGATTCCCGCCGGATCGCGGTCCTGCTTTCTGGCGCCACGCTTGAGGTGCTTGCGCTTCTCCGACAGCGCTGACACCGGAATGCGGTTCGGCATCCACCCGTCGGCGAATCCGCCGGTCAGCTCGATGTTCGTCGCGCCTTGTGCGGCGACGTAAATCGGGATGTCCGACTGAAGCGGTTCGAACCGCAGGCGGAACTGCCGGAGATCGAACAGCCGTCCGTCGTAGGTGACCTCATCTCCGGAGAGGACGCGCCGAACGATATCGATCGTCTCGCGCTGACGGCGAAGCGCCGGTCGAAAATCCACACCATGCCAGTTTTCGATGACTTCCGGCCCGGACAGTCCCAGACCGAGTACCGCTCGCCCGTCCGTGAGTTCGTCCAGCGTCGCCGCCCCCTGCGCGATCAGCGCGGGCGACCTCGAGTGAACGGGAACGATCCCGGTCCCAAGCCGGATCGTCTCCGTGTTGGCTGCGAGATAGCCGAGGCGAGTGAACGCCTCTCGCCCCCACGTCTCGGGGACGAACACGAGATTGAATCCGGCTGCTTCCGCCGCGCTCGCGAGTTCGCACTGCTCCGTCGTGGTGACGTCGCCGGTAGCGGGTAGCGGCAGCGCTAGGTCGTACGACTCCATACCACGACAAACGTGAACACCCAGTGTTAGCTGTTTCCCCCGCGCGGCGCAATGCCGGACCATTACTGTGGTAGCCGCCCGCTCTAGGCGTACACGATGCTAGACATGAGAACGTCCAGGGTGCCGTACATTACCACGAAGAAGTAGCTTCCGGACGAGCGTCACGAACAGTCCGAAACTGGCGACCAGGATCGTGGACAGCGAAACGCACATCCGCTTCGAGGGAGCACTTCCCGGAACGGTGCGGGAACTCACGATCATCACGACAGCGCGGGAGACTACTGCTGTATACGGCGGAGATCGGTCTCTCAGTCACTCATGGCGACGATCACCGGTCGGTCGGCCGAGAGGAGCAGGGACTGCGTGACACTTCCGAAGATGGCTTTCCCGGCAGGGCTTCGCTTTCGCCCGCTCACGGCGATGCTATCCGCATCTATCTCTTCGGCGACCTTGAGGATGACTTCGCTCGGCTCACCGTGTTCGCGCCGTTTTTCCGCCTCGATCCCCGCTTCTTCGAGTATCCGTTTCGCACTTGAGACAGCATCTGGGAAATAATCTTCGTCGTATAGTTCCTCCGAATCGACTCGCCCATCGCCGTCACTCACGTTGAATTCTTCGAACACGCTCAAAATGATGACGTCGGGGGCCCCCGGTAGATCCGCAACGGATTCGGCCGCCAATCTGGCGCGCTCTTCGTTCGCATCGACAGCTAGTAGCACTTTGTACATGGCCATAGTAACAGTTCCATCTACTTATCTGTCCGGCTGATTTCCGTACCGTTACGATCCGAAATCGAGTCGTCCGGTGAGCTGGCGCCGTTTTATCATCGCTACCTGCACCACTCGGCGCTGCTCTCCACCCCGTCGAATCCGTTCGGTTCCCGCCACTAGAACCGGATATATCACGTCGAGTGAATCGTAGCGGTACTGTTGGTGGCTGGGTTTCGATGATCGAGAAACGGATCTATTCGCCATCAGATCCCACACAGTCAGGGAGGCCAAACCGAGCTAATGTTTTATCACTGATATGTTCTAGAATAAACAGAAGGCTTTACTTTAGATAGCATAATAATAGCTGTGATGCTATCGCTATCAGCGGAACAGGAGATGATCGTATCATCGCTCAAGGATCTCGCTCAGCGGGAGTTTTCGGACGCGGCGTTCTCGTGGGAAGGGGACCTCCCAATGCAGAACATCGAACTGCTCGCCGACCGCGGATATCTCGGATTGAACATCGCCGAGAAGTACGGCGGCGGCGGTATGGGTGAGTTCGAGGCGATGCTCAGCATCGAAGCCGTCGGTCAGGTCTGTCCCGACACGGCCGAATACCTGTACAACCAGCAGATGGTCGCCTCCCGCGCCATCGAGATGTTCGGAAGCGACGCCCTGAAAGAGCGGTACCTGCCAAGCGTTACGGCCGGCGAAGAAGTGATCGCCATCGCTATTTCCGAACCGGATGCGGGTTCGGACGTCAGTGCGATGAATACCACCGTCGAAGAACAGAATGGGGACCTCGTCTTGAACGGCGAAAAGGTATGGGTGAGCAACATTCCGCACGCATCTACCGTCGTGGTGTGGGCAAAGTTCCCCGAAGGACTCGGCTCGGTGGTTATCGATATGGAGGAGAACGACGGTAGCATCGAGATCGAGCAGCATTACACGAACATGGCGGACCACACCCAGACGCAGTTCCGCATGCACGACATTGTCGTTCCGGAAACACACGTCCTGACTCGAGGAAAAGAAGGATTCAAACAACAGCTCCAGGCGCTGAACTGGGAGCGGCTCGGAAGCGCAACGCTTTCGAACGCCATCGCCCGGTGTGCACTCGACAAGGCGCTGGAGTACGGCCAACAGCGCGAGCAGTTCGACCAGCCGATCGCCGATTTCCAAGGTATCGAGTGGAAACTCGCCGATATGGCCAAGGAACTCGAAGCGTCACGCTCGCTCACGTATCGAGCGGCGCTTAACGCAGAAGAACAGGGTCGGATCCCGGATCGGATGGACGCCTCCCTGGCGAAGCTGTACTCCGGCGAAATGGTCGAAACGGTGGTCAGCGAATCACTACAGATCCACGGCGCCAACGGCTACCAGCAGGGGCACGCGCTAGAGTATCTCCACAGGCTGGCTCGAGGACGCCGTCTCGCGGCAGGGACCGACGAAATCCAGAAGAACCAGATCGCAGCGGCGCTCAAGCGAGACGGACTTCCTTCGCTCACGTAACCGCGGACCGAACAGGAATCAACCACGTGTAGTGAGTCGCCAGATACGAGGCGCTACTCCCCGCGGAAATGGCTGTGTTATCCTTCGACCGATGAATCGACTCTTCGACGCCGTACTCTTCGGTCAAGATGCGTGAAACCTCTTTGAGAAACACGTCCGCGTTCGTTTTCGCGTTCTCGAGGAAACCGATCATTTTCCCCTCGAGTGACTTCCGTCTGGTTGCTGTTCTATGGTACTAGAACTCATTCGAAGGGTGGTATATCCGGAAGCAATACAAACGTTCCATAGCGGAAATCCGGTCCGAGAGCCCTCCGGTCCGCCTATACCAGCTCCCGAAACCGGCGAAATTGTGCATGCTGGTCGCTCGTGGCAAACCGCGTCACGAACGTCTCGACTCCCGCGGCGGCGTACTCTTCGAGATGTTCAGCGACGACCGACGGCGGACCGAATGCGCCTCGCCGCTCAAGCTGTTCGTCGGACAGCTCTCCCCACTCGGGATAGTACGAGGCGATGAAGTCGTGAGCCTGATCAAGCGCAGCCTCGCGCGTCTCGGCGATGACCACGTCCTGATAATATGCCGCCTCGAACGCCGACTGATTCCGGCCGGCCTCGCGTACGATATCCCGGGCACGGTCGATTCCGTCGGCGTACATCGTCGGCGATTTCGCGATCGGAAGCCAGCCGTCACCGTGGTCGGCGATCCGCTGATGGATGGGCTCGGGAAAGCCATCTCGCGGGTCGAACGACGCCGACGCGAGGTAGATCGGAAGTTCACCCGGAGGGCGCAGTCCGATATCTGCGTCCTCGAGGGTGACGAAGTCTCCATCGTACCCGTCGAGTGGGCCGTCCCACAGCCCGCGGACGATGTCGAGCGTCTCGTCGAGTACGCGGCCGCGCCGTTCGAACGGGACGCCGAGTTGTTCGTGTTCGGTGGCGACCGAATCACCGCTCCCGACACCGACGCCGAGCGATAGCCGGCCACCCGAAAGCAAATCGACCGTCGCCGCCTGCTGGGCGACGGCGACCGGACGGCGAAGGTGAGGAAGGTGAATAGCGGTGCCCAGTTCGACCGCGTCAGTCTCTGCTGCCACAGCTGCTAGCGTCGACAGCGGATCGAGGCGTGGCTTCGCGAGAACGCTATCTCCAACCCACACTGAGGAGAATCCGATCGACTCCGCCGTTCGAGCGAGGGGAGAACAGCCCTGCGCTCGAGCGAGCTGGTCCTGTGACCCGTCGGAGTCGAGTACGAGGCCTCGCGTCGGAAGGACGTATCCGTGATCGACCATACGGTCCGTTCTTACGAGTTTCCACTTAACTTCTCGGTTGGAAAACTGGAATTCCAATCGGCAGGTACCACTCACCGTTTCCAGCCGTTCCGCTTTCAAGAATAATCATCCCTACCGTGGAAAATATCACATTCATCTGATTTATTTGCGGAGAATGGAAGTATATAAGAAGAAAAAATCTGTATCATAGATATCCGGACTTATGAAGAGATATGTGCTGCGTCTCGAACGGTCATACGTTCGAAATAATCGAACGGATCTGCTGGACGAAGGAAGTCGGTAGCCGATCGTTTTGATCCGAGATCGGAGCCTCTGACAACAGCGCGGAAGGTGCGCCCGATCGCAGAACATCTAGTGGAGAGCGATCTGGTCAGTGGGAGTCCGAGAAGCAATTTCATAAATAATTCTTCTTGGCTATTTGTTTCAACTATTTATTTCAAATAATAGAACGCACTGCAATTCGTCGTTGCGGTGGCCGGCAGAAGCGAGGAATTACCAACAGTACTGTTGGAAAGCATGTGGGGGAACGAGATGTCAGTAGTGAATAGAAACGGATTTCCCTGTGACACGCCACGGTTAACGTAGAAATGCCAGTGAGCAGTTCGAATGGTCGGAGGGAAATCAGCCGGCGGGGGAGTCGAAATGAGTAACACAGTCGACAGTGAGCAACAGTGTTCGTGCAAAATCGGGAAGGACATCGACCGATACGATCTCGCCGGATTAAACGAGGACCTGCAATATCGCCGTAACGAGGAAGACGCGAGCCTTCGGGCTCTCGCGGATCATATCAACAAACGGATTCTCGATGCGGTACTCTCCCAGACGGGAACCGATCTCGCGAACGTCGCATACGGAGCCGTCAGCGCAGACGATGCGTTGGAAGCCGTTTACAAAACGCTCACGAGCGATGATGTGCCGGCCGATCGAGAGGCGAGGGTCCGCAAACGCTTCGAACAAACGGGAGTCGATATCGAGGAAATCGAATCACACTGGGTTACGCATCCGACCGTCCGCGCGCATTTCAACGATTGCCTCGACATCGATACGGCTCGTACTACTCGTATCACCGCTGAAACCGCGAGAAATACAATCGAATGGGCCCGGACTCGGTGCAGTCGGGTCGTCGCACAGACGATATCTCGACTGTCCAGCGCGGAGCTCGTAGCGATCGGCGATGCTAAAGTCTCCGTCATGATTCAGATAACGTGTTCGAAGTGTGGTTCGACGTACCGGTTTAGTACACTACTGAAAGAGGGAACGTGTGCCTGTCACTCCGATGAGAACGCTGGTTCGACTGGACAGTAACTGTTCTGTCGGTAGTTCTCGCCAAGCTGCTCCTCAGCGTTCTCCGAACGATCAGGGGCTTCTGGTCGTGGAATGGCGTAGTTCGTGCCGAAGGTCCGGAGGAGGCGAGAGATATGCAGTTCAGAGTAAGACACGTCGAATGCGTCCTCGATCAAGAGCGTGATTTCGGTGGTTGTCCACGGCTGATATTCCACAAGAACACGTTTGAGTCGCTCTCGCTGGTGGTCGGAGAGCTTCGAGGGGTGGCCGCCCCCGAAGCTCGGTCGCAGTCCATCGAGACCGTCGTCGTTCCACGCATCGGTCCACGCGTTCACCGTCGATGTGTCAACACCGATACACCATGCAGCTTCTGTGAGCCTATCGCCCGCATAGAGGTTCTTGATGCAGTTCAGCAGGCGGACGAGACGGGCCTCGTCCGCCTGCTGGGCCGCATTCAGTGCCTCGTCGATTTCCCCCGTGAAAGGTGGCGTTTGATCACGTTCTCTCGATCGTCCATTCTCTCTTCTGTGTGCCTCCAGCGTTGGAAACCTTGTGACGGACACTATACCGTCGGTCATATCCATTGATACGCTACGATCGCTTGTTGGGTGAGTCGCGGTCCGTCCCGTGGTGAACAGGCAACCGAGTGTTCTAAGGTCCATGACCGACGGTATAATACGCTGGCTGGCCGCTCCGTCTACTACTATAATTATCAACGATTGATCAAGTACTCAACGACCACCACCCTATCGAGGAAGTACTTGATTGATGACTAGACGGTATCAGGAGTTATAAATGGACGGAGAGCAAAATGGCGAGTAATGTCATCTTCGAATGGGACCGTGAAGGGCACAGCTATCGACGATGTGGTCGAGCTGGAGGCTGAAAACATGGGTGGAATCGACAATTGCTCCGTCGAATTTCAGCGTGGAGTCAATCTCCTCACCGGACGGAACGCGACGAACCGAACGAGTCTGCTTCGAGCGATCAGCGGCATTCTTGGCGGGACGAACGCGACGGTTAAAAGCGATGAGGACGGGGGGTACGTTTCCCTGACAATCGATGACACGGAGTATTCACGCCGATATACGCGCACTGGAGCTGGCGTACAGATAACGGGAGAGCCATATGAAGATAACAGCGAGCTTATCGACCTCTTCATCTCCCTCCTCGAGGATAATCCTCCCCGCCTGGCGGTCGAGCGCGGCGACGATCTCCGAGAGCTCATTATGCGGCCCGTGGACACGGCCGGAATCGAACGGCGCATCCAGCGCTTGAAGACCGAGCGGGAAGAGATTAAGGACGAACTCGATCGCATCGAGAGACGCTCGAAAGAGCTACCGAAGTTAGAAGAACGACGACAAACGCTCACGTCGGAACTCGAGGAGCTAGAGGATAAGATTCAGTCACTTCGTGCAGAGGTAACTGAATACGAGGCCGACATCGAAATGGCGGAAGAAGCCGAAGAACTCGTCGACAAACTCGACGAGCGCCGGAAAGAGGTAAACGAAGTCACCGACCAGATCGACCTGGTAACGGCCGAAATCGACGCACTACGAGAACGACCCGAAGAACTCCGTACCGAGCGCGAGGAGCTCTCAGACTACACGCAAGCTGATCTGAATACCGTTCAAGAAGAGCTACGAACGGTTCGCAATCGGAAACGAGAACTCGAGAACACGGTAACGGATCTCTCCGCGATCGTCGAATTTAACGAGGATATCCTTTCCGACAGCGTCTCGAACTTACCTGAGGAATCTATTGGCACGGATCCGATCGCAGAACTCGCCCCAAAAGAGGAGCAGGAAATCACGTGCTGGACCTGTGGCAATCGAGCCGAGCGTGGAGCGATAGCCGATCGACTGGAAAACCTTCGGAACGTAATCACGGAAAAACGAAACGAGTCCGCTGACCTTGAATCTCGAATCGACGAACTGGAGAGCGAACAGGAGGAAATTCGAGAGTCGATCCAGGAACGAGACCGACTCGATAATAAAATCGACGAAGTCGAACGGAAAATCGAGTCGAAGAAAGAGCGGCAAACGGAGCTGGAAGCAGAAGCGGAGGCGCTACGCGAAACAGTCAGTGAACTCGAGAGCAGTGTTGCGAACACCGAGGAGTTACGCGACAGCGATCTGTTGGATACCTACGAGCGAATTAGCGAATTGCAGTACGAGCAGGGTCAGAAACAACAGGAGCTGGCCTCCGTCGAAGATGAGATCGAAGAGATTGAGTCATTGCCCGATAAGTCGAAACTGCAGGAGCAACTCGATGAAATCCGACAGGAACTCAACCACGAGCGCGGACGGGTGGCTGAACTCGAGTCGCAGTCCGTTTCCGAGTTCAATTATCAAATGGACGAGATATTAGATATACTAGATTATCGGAACATATCGCGTGTCTGGATTGAACGGAAGAAAGAGGAGAACGATCAAAGATCGACGTTCGATCTACACGTCGTTCGAGAGTCGGATACCGGCTCCGTCTACGAGGATACGGTAGCGAACTTGAGTGAGAGCGAACGCGAAGTAATCGGATTGGTAGTCGCACTCGCGGGCTATCTCGTTCACGAAGTGTATCAGGAAGTGCCGTTCATGCTGCTGGATTCCCTGGAAGCGATCGATTCAGGGCGTATCGCGGACCTCATTGAGTATTTCTCTGACTACGCGCCCTATCTCATCGTCGCGCTGCTTCCGGAGGACGCGGCCGGGATAGCGGACAAATACACGCAGATTACGGCAGACGAATTGAATTAATTCACTCACAATACAGTTCTTGCAGACGGATACGGTCCAGTTAAGCAGTTCTGGCATAAGCCGACGTTTCTGCGGCTGTTATGCATTTAATGATGGAATCTGTGATCGTTGTTCCTCATGAGGGGTATACTGAAGAAGCCGATTTTTCGTCGCTTGGAGAATAGAATCTCTTTGTATCATGTTCTAGATGGTGATTTCATAGCCGATATTCCAGCTTCACCATCTCCAACTCTTGCGGTTTTCCGTATCTAACACCTATGATAGCCAGCTACCCAACCAAACCACGTCTACGAAATAATGTTTTTAGAAGTGGTTCAACTGTAGTTGAGTAGGTGAACAGAACCCCCAGCAGACGCCATATTCCGTTACCGTATCTTCCGGCAGGCGGGAGGAACTCCCTCCCGACCGTCCACCGATCGTGGCAGCCGCAACGGGAATACGAACTGTTTCCAAACGAAAGAGCGTGGATTATTCGAGCGGTTCGATGACGTCTCCGGGGCGAATTATCCCATCTTCGAGAATGTCCGATCGGAGCCCTCCTCGGTGAGTGAGTGCCTGCAATACGCCGTCGTGAGTGATGCGCTGAAGATGATTACACGGTTCACACAATCGATCCCCTCGACAGATGACATCACCGACTCGGAATCGTTGTCCAACGAGATGATTGAGTGCGATATCACGAGTTTCGATGTTCCGTCGGTGTTCTCCCGGTGCGAGTTCGATTCCCGCTTCACGTTCGATTGCTGTAACAGCCTCCTGCTCGATCAGCGTGAGGTCGTACCCATCGGGACGTTCCTCATCTGGCTCCCACTCGACGAAGGTTCCTGTCTCGATCTCGCTAAAGTAGCGATCGCCTCGGAGCCCCTTCCCGGTGATTGCTTCAACGTCGATCTGTTCTTCCATCTCAGCTTCGGCCTCAGGTGCAATAAAAATCCGTCCGACGGTGCCACTCCCGGTCATGCGTGCTATACTATTTGATAGAATATAAACACTCGGGTGTAGGTATTGTTGGCCAGGTAACTGGTAAAACGGCACTCTACTGGTGTTGGCAGACGTATAACCCTCTACAGACGGAGATTACATACTCGAGTCTATTATCATCACGAGTTGGTGTCAATAATAGAGTGGTTTGTCGGTGTTCAAAGTATCGATGGCAACAGTGACAGGCGGTTGGAGAATCTGTAGGTCGTTCACCGCGTCAAGGAGATTCTCGATCGACTGCTCGAAGCCTGCTTGAATCCGTTTCTGTGAATAGTTCTTGATCGTCCGGAGGTGAGTATCACCGTGCGGGGTGTACTCCTCACCAAAGAAGGTCTCCATTCGTGATTGTCCCTGCGGCGTGCCACAGCGACAGAGCGCCATCAGTGCTTGGAGCTCGTTGAATCGGCTGTCCGGATACAACGCATTCGCAGCACGACCAGAGTCGAATGCACCGAAGACTGTCTCTCGAGCGTGGCGGACATGGCGGCGAATCTGCTCATTGGAGAACGTCCCGACATGGCGTTCACGAAGATCTGAATTGGTCTCGTCGACGTGCCGTGGTGGGCGAAGATTGAGTGTCTGTTCATTCTCATATGCAGTAGTGACGAGGCGCTCACTTACCGCCAGAATGGTCCGTTTGGTACTGTCCGGGAGTGTATCATCCCACGCGGTTGTCAGCGTTTGGCGCGTCGGAGCGGTGTTGTATTTCCCGAACTTCTCAGGATCGAAGCCGAGCTGCGTGGCTCGTGCGTTGGTTGAAAGGAATTTGTAGGGACCGTTCCACGAGAGGCCAGCAAGCTCCCGGCAGAACACGGCCCGAACGGTTGGCGCAGCGTCGTACGTGAGCGCTTCGAAGCGCTCGTCGTCTGGGTGCTCGGCTGAGATGGAGCCAGGTCCACCAGGAATTTTGAATTTGACATGCGCGCTGGGTATATACTGCTGTCTTCGATTCCCAGGTATATCCACGTTACCTTGAACATGTTCACGCTAATCACCAAGTTGCATCTTCCCGTAGTACAGCTCATGGTGAGACAAACACAGCACGTCGAATGCACTGCCGGAGTCAAACACCCGAACAGAGATAAGAGAGGTCCACTATGAGTCAGTTCAGCGTCTTGGTCACTGGAGCGACTGGTCACCAGGTCGGGGCGATTGCTGATCACCTGTTGTCCGGGAATACGGGTTTGTTGATGGTGAGCCACCGGAATCGAAGAACAGTCGGTCCGATCCACCGACACAATCCCGGCTTTGGGAGATGTGGAACGAGGAGTTCAGCGACGATCTCCGAGTTATCTGTCGTACGGTAGCGTCCAAACTCGTCGAACTGGCACGTGAAGAAGGCATCCCCGCCCCAGACGATGTCTTTCAGCCTGACGATAAACAAGACGCCTCAGAACGGTCGGAAACGCGGCTCATCGCCGACACAACCAAGGAGGTGTGGCAGCACGCCAAGCCGTTCGTCACCGAGGAGTTCTTCCTGAAGCGCAGTGACAACGCTCAAATCCACGAGAACGCCTTCTGGGAGCAACACGCGTTCATGGGCATCCGCAAGAACATGTTTGCCGAGAGCGGCGCGGACAGTTTCTACGTCGACTCGACCCGCGACAGAACCCCGTCTGGGTCGACGCATCGCTAGCAAATCCGTCAGCTGTCTATCGATAAAATGCGCCGCCAGCACCGCCGAACCACGAAGCGCCTCATCGAACGCGCGCGACGTGATGGCGAACTTGTCGGGGCCTTTGGGCAGCGATCGACGTGACGAAAGGTGCGCCGTTCACCGGCGAGATGGACACCGACGAGGAAGGCAACGTCATCGAGCCATATATTCTCGGACACCGGGACTGCAACTACTACCATCAATGGGCGAGCATCCAGATTGTCGGCCACGATGTGCCGCTCGTGCTCGACGCGCTACCGAAAGAACGCGGGATGTCGAAGGACGAGATTGTTGACGAGCTACTGAGTCATGCGACCGAGATGGCCGATGACATCGAACTGGTGATGATGGACCGGGAGTTCGATAGCGATTCGGTCAAAGACACATGCGAGAAATACCAGAGGTCGGCTAGGTAGATTCGTCATGCACAGATCTCTGCGTAATTTAGACCATGGTTGTTTCACCATTGGTCGTGTATGATGAATCAAGTTGAGATTATTGCGAACTACCAAAACAATGTGGTGACATCTTTCTCAATTCACTACTCACAACTCATTCCACGACTCTCGCACCGTCTCTTTAGGGTTCTTGATCAGTTTTTCGAATACCTCTCGCACTACCTTGTCGGGATGGTTCACCAGTTTCTCGACAGTCGGGAGGAGTTCGTATTTCACCGCCTTTGCGGTCATGATGAGTGCCCAGCCGAAGAACCCTCCGAAGCCGAGAATCCAAAGAGGCCCAATCAGTCGCCCCATTAAGGATGACGCTGGTAGGGATGGCATTGGTAGGACAGCGTACAACAGATACAGAGCGATCGGAAGGAACGCGAGCGCTCCCAGTTTCCCCAACCGGCGCGCTCGTATATCCCACCGACCCGCTTCAAACCGTTCTTCGACATCGGCTTCGGTCTGGCGACGAATCTCAGCCGCCGTTTGCAGATCGAGACGGTCGAGCGACGAGACCCCTGCCGTCGTCTCCGAGGCGTCGTTCGTCCGGATGCGAGCCTCCTTGATCAGTGCGTCTCGATCATATCCATGGAGTTCACGGATGCGTTCGATCACGATGTAACTGTCCGCGAGTGCTGGCCGTAATTCGTCGTCAGGGACGTCGTCGAACGCTACGGTGAACTGCCGATCCGGATAGTCAGCGAGTAAGTGGAAATCGAGGATGCCCGACCGAAGACGGTCTCGGATGCGTTGTTGATCCCGACGCGTCTCGTCTTCCGTAAGGTCATCAAAGTCGTTCTGAATCCGGGTTCGCTGCGTCTGCGTGAGAAGGGATGCCGATTTACCCGCCATCCCTTCGATATCAGCTGTAGTGAGTATATATCCACCGATCGATACGAGAGACAGAGTTGGTTGATATCACGATATCACGTCGAAACCGAGGCAGAACGGGGAATACCTCCGCTGATATCTGTGATCATTCTCTGGCGAAAAATAGCGTGTACAGCGATATCAAAGCGGTATTCAATATCAACGATCTCGCGGCTTTAATGTGAGATGGGGAGTCGGAGCAATCGAGATGGTTGCAATCGAAACAACCGGACTAACGAAGCGCTACGGCGATGTTGTCGCCCTGCGAAATCTCGACCTCCACGTGCGTGAGGGCGAGATTTATGGCTTTCTTGGCCCGAATGGCGCGGGGAAATCGACGACGATCAATCTCCTCCTCGATTTTATCCGTCCGACCAGCGGGACTGTGCAGGTATTCGGCCATGATGCGCAAGAAGAAAGCGTGACCATCCGGCAGCGGACGGGTGTACTGCCGGAGGGATGTGATCTGTACGACCGGCTGACCGCTCGCCAACACCTCGAATTCGTGAACGACTCGAAAAACGCGACGGCTGATCCCGAACGAATCACAGAACGAGTCGGGATCGCTGATGCGATCGATCGGAAGGTCAGCGGATACTCGAAGGGGATGCAACAGCGGCTGACCCTGGGGGCGGCGCTCGTCGGGGAGCCGGATCTGTTGATCCTCGATGAGCCCTCAACCGGCCTTGACCCGGCGGGGGCGCGCGAAATGCGCAAAATCGTGCGTGAGGAAGCCGATCGCGGCGCAACCGTGTTCTTTTCGAGTCATATCCTCGACCAGGTCGAGGCTGTCTGTGACCGTGTGAGCATCCTCCGCGACGGTGAGCTCGTTGTCGAGGACACTATCGAGGCCCTGCGTGATGCGGCAGGCTCGGAGGCGGTACTCACCGTCGAAGTCGATCACGTGCCTAGAGATGCGCTTTCTGCGGTGCGCGAACTGCCGGGCGTCTCGGAGGCGAGCGCGGCCGACACGACGGTCACTGCGCACTGTCGAGATGAGGCGAAGACCACCGTGTTGACCGAGCTCGAAGCAACGGGTGCATCTGTGACGGACTTTTCACTTGCGGAGGCATCACTCGAAGAGTTGTTCATGGCCTACACGACCGACAGAGCGGTGCAGGAGACGGGAACACCAGCCGACAACGGTGCTAAAACGGAGGCACGGACATGAGTACGATAGCCGTCGCCAAGAAGGATTTCAGGGATGGCATCCGTTCGTGGTCGCTCATCGGACTGTCCATCCTGTTCGCGCTGTTCATAGCCAGTGTGGTGTTCTACCGGGTCGAAATCGATCCGGTCGGGAACGGACAGGGAGCGCCCGAGATGATCCGTGTCCTCGGATCGATGTTTCTCCCGATATACTACCTCGTGCCGATCGTCGGGACGATGGTCGGGTACAAGGCGATCGTCGGTGAACGGACCAGTGGAAGCCTGAAATTCCTGCTCGGATTACCGCACACCCGTCGGGATGTCGTGTTCGGGAAACTGCTCGGTCGGGCTGGCATCGTTACTGTCGCTGTGCTCGTCGGATTCGCCGTCGGCGGAGTCGTCCTCTCTGCGTTCACCACCGCATTCGACGCCGGGGACTTCCTCATCTTTACAGCCGTAACGGTCTTGCTCGGCGTGACATTCGTCTCGATAGCGATCGCGTTCTCCGCGACGACAGAGTCATCGTCTCTCGCCATTGGCGGCGCGATCACGCTCGTGTTGTTATTTCTGATCCTGTGGGCGCTTATCACCCATTCACTGATACCATACGCCGCCAGCGAACTCTCGTTGATGGACCCATCCACGCCGGTGCCGCCCGACTGGCTCCTCTTCTTAGAGAGACTCAATCCGACGAACGCCTACGTGAATGCGGTCAGCTCAGTGGTCTTCTCGGCGAACGGAACACAGCAGGGGATGCAGAACCAACCCTTCTATCTCGAAAACTGGTTCGGGTTCGTGATTCTCGCGTTCTGGCTGGTCGTCCCGCTCGGACTTGCATACATCCGATTCGAACGGGCTGATCTCTGAACGACCCATGAAGGATGAAGTCACCACGATGACGGAAACGTTCGAGAGAACGCCCAGTGACAACTTCCCACGAACGCAGCGATCGATGTCCTCTGTGGCACTCTCACGAAGTAATACTCGAGTACGTTGCGAGGAACGATATCAATCGTCGTATCATGAGTATGCACGATCGGACGCACCTCGAACGGTCGTGTCTCGGAGAGCGCGTTCGCCACCACCCAGTCACTCCATGAGCATTGAGCGAAGCCGTGCCACCGCGGCACTGATCCTGCTCCTGTTCGGGGCGATCACGGCCGCGCTGTTCGACCCGTTTGGTGTTCCCGTGGAGATTGAGCTGGCGATTCCAATGGTGCTCGCGGGGTGGGTGGGTGGACTCCTCTGCGTGCACTGGTATCGTCGGCAGACAACTGCGCGGCATACACAATCGAGGCGAGATCAGCAATGAGACGGTATGTGAAGCGCCACCCGCTCATCGCGTTTTTCGCCATAGCCATCGGTCTTAAATGGGGTGTCACTTTGCCCGGAATCCTTCTAGGATCCATCTTTTACGGATGGACACCATCGATTGCCGGGGTCGTGGTAGCGTGGGCCGCTGGCGGCACAACCGGACTGCGCCAGCTCCTGAACCAAGCTCTCACGTGGCGCGCGCGCCTGAGATGGTATTTCTTCGTGATCGTCGGCTTTCCGGCCCTTGTGTTCTGTATCTATGTCCTTAGCGCGTTCGTCACGGATGCCACCTTCACTCCCGCGTTTCTGGGAGTCGAGACCATCGTCTCCACGTTCGTGGTGATTCTGGTTTCAGTCGCACTGGGCGAGGAGCTGTTCGGCTGGCGTGGGTTCGCCATGCCTCGAATGCTCGATCGATGGGGGGATCTCACTGCCAACGTACTCCTCAGCGTCGGCTGGTGGTTATGGCACCAGAATCCATCTGAGTGGCTCAACGTTTCCCTCTCTCTACTCGTCATCCAAGGCTTATACTTTTTCGCCATACTCGGCGTTGCAATAGTGATGACCTGGGTGTATCGCAATACGGAGAGCGCGCTCTTAGCAGGAGTCGGTATACACGCCGCAGTCTACTTCTCGCAGTTATACGTGACGAACACACCAATACCGTTTGTGCATTTTTATCTCCTGGGAGTCATCGCCGTCATCGTAGTCGCTGTCTACGGCACCGAGCGCTTCTCGCGGAACCCGTTGGAGCCATCGGAGGAGAACTCCCTCCCGCCAGCAAACTCCCAATGAGGCCTCCTCCCGCTTGACGAACGTGACGCACGTCGCCCGCCGGCGACGAACCGTCTCGAGTAGCGACCCGCAATAAGGACGTGACAGCGTGTGGCATCAGTCTGTCCAGCGACAGGCCCAGTGAAGACTCTGTAGGGAAACTATATCGATTATGTACCTATTTTATATACCATCGTTGTATCCGATAGAATCCCTGGCATAGAATACACTACTCCCACAGTAGACGTGAAAGATCGAACGATACAGGTCTATCACCTATCTGTTTGGTATCTCATAGTAACGGAATACATATACGAAATGGGTACGAACACGCACTCGGACTCGAAGCCCCCCGACACGAACGCATGTATCGACACATAAGCAGTGGCCACAGATCGACCGTCCGGCACCGCAACGACGAGCATGCCGGTTTCCGCTGACAGCACTACTGGCCCTCCCACGTCACCTCATTTATTCGCCGTCGACACTGGTACGTCAGGCGGTGATCTCGACGATGTTGTCGCAGCTGTCACGACCATCGCGCAGTCGTGGGGCGAACACGCCACAGACTACGGTGACATCGAGACGCTGGTCTGTCGCCTGCCGCTTGACCAGTGCACGTTCTCCTCGCATGATGCGTTCGTGCCGTACTCGGGACCGTATCCGATGGCGATACACGTCCGAGCATCACTGGTCAAGGAAATCAACGGCTGGGACGAAACCGCGCTCCACGACCACCTGCGAGCGAATCCCTCGTTCCGTCAAGGCCTCGGTTTCGAGGCGCTCCCGAACCAATCGACGTTCTGGCGGGCGTGGAATCACCGCTTCAGCGCGGACCTATGCAACGCTATCCGAGAGTGCGCTGCCGCGATTGTGAGAGCTGCGCGGACGGGCAATGTCTCGCTCCCCGACCGAATAGAGACGGACAAAGCGGACGACCCACATACCGACGACCGACCGGAACATCAGCTCATCGTGGAGAAAACCGACGAAGTGTGGCAGCAAGCGAAACCGTTCGTCTGTGAGGCGTTCGCGCTTGACCGTGGGCAGAACTGGCAGATCCACCAGAACGCCTTCTGGGAACAGCACGCCTACATGGGGATGCGCGAAGATATGTACGCTGCGAGTGGCCCAGCCTCGTTCTGTCTCGATACGACCCACGAGAGAGTCCCATCGGGATCGACCCACCGCTACCAGATCGGCAAGCTCTCGGTCGGCGACATCCGCTCGATGCTCCGGAACACCACACGGATGCTGATTGCTCGTGCCCGCCAGCACGGTGAACTCACCGACAAACTCTGGGCGGCCATCGACGTGACCAAGGGCTTCCCGTTCACCAGGAACGTGGAGTGACATGAGAATAATATCCTTGGGTACAGGGATGGAAACGAGTATTACCAGTGGGCAGTGCTCAAAATCGTCGGCATGGACGTCCCGCTCGTTCTCGACGCCATCCTACGCGTGCGTGGGCAGTCAAAGGACGAGATCGTGGAGGAGCTCCTGATTCACGCGACCGAAATGGTGAATCTCAACCCCGTGATGATGGATCGGGAGTTCGACAGCGATCCAGTCAGGCGAACTGTTTCAGCGAGGATTTAGAGATGACCCTGAACCGAGTATCCTCCATCACAATATCAAGGATCACCTCCGGATTGTGGAGTAATCGATGAGAGTTGTGGCGGCCGCCGCCTTTTCCCATATTTACCTCTTTAGTTTCGATGACCTGACTGAGCTGCATCTCATCGAGAATATCCCGGAACCGCCGTATCCCGATCGTGTCCATATCTATTGCGTTAGTGATCTGTTGGTATGCATCGTAGAGTTCGCCTGTGATGATGTAATCGTCACGTGAGTAGCGTGACTTAGCAGCGATCGAGAGACATGCCGCTTTCATCTGAGTCGGGGTGCCCTGGAGGAAGTCGCGGAACCGATCCTTCTCAAGTGCATCCTGAGATCGTCGCACATGGTGTTCCTCGACTACGTCTGATCCCTCACGATCAGCAAGCTCTCCCGCCGTCCTGAATAATCGCATTGCCTTTCGTGCATCTCCGTGCTCCTGTGCAGAGAACGCCGCAACGAGTGGAATAACGTCATCAGTTAGAACCCCATCGCGGAACGCATCCTCCCGCCCTCGAAGAATATCTTGTATTTGAGTTGCGTTATATGGGTCGAAATTGAGTTCTACGGCTTGGAAGGCACTTTTGGTTCGAGGGTTCAACTCGTCGAAATAGTTGATCTGATTGCTTATTGCGATGATACCAATTTGGCACGACGTATCATTCGACTCGACGGCCTTCGCGAGACTCATCAGAACGTGGTCGCTCTTGAGAAGGTCGACTTCGTCGAGAATGATGATAACCGAATCGTAGTGAGCAAGGATCTGCCAGAGCCGCTTATAGAACTTGTCTGTCGGAAGCCCGGTATCGGGCATCTTCACGATGTCTTCACCCTCGTCATAGATACTCTCGTCGTTCAGCTGTTGCCCAATTGTCGAGATGACTTGGACTTCAGTCGAGGACTTCGAGCAATCGAGATACGTATGACCCATCCGGACATCATCAACTGACGCATTGACAGCTCGACGAGTGACGTATCGGGAAACGAGAGATTTTCCCGTTCCTGTCTTGCCGGTAATTGAGATGTGGTTTGGTGCGCCACCATAGACGGCATCGTTCAGACAGCTACTGATAGTTGAGATGTAGTCATCTCGCCCGACAATTCGATCGCCATCGGGTACCCAACCGACGCGGACCATCTCCTTATTCCGGAAGATCCCCGTCCGCTGAGAGAAGAGTGGGTCGTCAACCTCGAATTGCTGGCCGTTCCCGTCGCTTGATTGTGATTTTTCATTCCCGTCTAGACTCCCCTTCGGTTCCGACGTTTGACCACGAAATCGTGTGCTTTGACCGTCTGAAGCGCGAGAATCCTGATCTCGACTTTCATCGGAAGTCGAGGTACCGTTTGACATAGAGATACCGACGAAACCTGATTACTTAAAAGTATTTCCACCCCGACTTCCGTCGTAAATCCACTACGAACGACGATCTACTGAGGTTGACATCTTAAGTTCCGAACAGTTGCGGGTTCCAACACACACACCCCTTCGGTTCCGTCGTTACTGGTGAACGGGTCCCCTCCACTGGAAGGATAGGAAGAAACACGATTATAGAGAGAATGCTCTTCTAGACAGTATTTAGATGTGTCAACCAGTTGGTGGATTTCGTCCCGAACACAGAAGTCGTTTCGCTTCTTTTTTCTGGAGTTTCGTCCCGCGGAGTTGTTACGACGCCATCGTAATAAAGCTAGGGATATACTAACGCATTCTAATATGTTATTATCGTAATACAGAATACGGATGACTAACAGTATTCTCAGTACAATTATACTAATTTTCCCTCTCCTTGGTCGCTAACGTCGGAACTGGTGGGGTGTGCCTGGTCACCGTGATCTCAAGAGAGGTGACCCACACCCATCTAACGACGGAACCGAAGGGGTGGGGGCCAGTCACTCTTGGAACGCTGAATTCCCTGCTATCGACGGAGCTTGTGAGGTGCCTCTCCTCGATAACTGTAGGCCTCATACAATCTGTCCCTTATTTACGACGGAACTGGTGGGGTGTTCCCTCCTCGTTAACATCGGAAGTCGTGGGGGAGTTCACCCGTCTCACCTAACGACGGAACTGGTGGGGTGTCCCTTCTATGGAAACGCCGGAACTGAGAGGCTGTCGTCTTCATCGTCACCGTCGGGGTTCGACTGCTTCAGCAGGTACAGTTGCTTTCGCGTGGGGTGCCGTCGTCGGTCTCATCTTCGGTGACGTGGAAGCGCTTGCCGTTGCGGTACATTCACGCGATGGTGTCGGCCTCGTCGCTGCCTTCGAAGATGCGTGTTGGATCTAATAATGTACGCCGTACTCTTCGTACGTCTCTTTGACGCCTTCGCTGTCGAACTCACCGTCCATCATGACGGGATCGATGTATGAATCAACGGCTACAGCAGCTCTCGACGCAGCTCCCACTCAGCAATGGCAAACCGTTGATCTCGAAGTGGCTCTCGCCTAAACAGCAACAGATGATGAAAAGGAATTAGGACACCCCATGACGAATACTATTAATGAATTATCAACGGAATCCGAACCGTATCACTCAGGACGGGACGCACGTCAGGGGACTCGCCATACCAACACAGTCATCGGGAGCCACGGAAGTGGTTTAAGATGCACAGGTCACGCTGGTGGTCGGTGGTGGTCGTGTCCCTTCTGCTGGGGAGTCTCGGATCGACCTTCGTTCTGACAGACGGGGCAGCTGCCCAACAGACAACACAGTCGGATGATTGGGGCACTAATGCGCTCGTGATCAAATATGTGGGCGAATCGAACAGCACGAACAACGATTCATCATCTTATACCGTGGATTTCACTGGGAAAGTCCACATGGTAGATAATGAATACGAGGATAGTGTCTACAAAAACTATAGTGCGATGGGCGAGGTGTCACCGTCCGATCGGACGGATTCTATCCGCTACAGCGGCGACATTAAGCGGATCAGGTCGCAGGGTGATAGAGAAACTATCCGGCTCTATGTTAATGGAAAAGAGATTAATGAGAACAACTACCAAGGTGAAAACATATCGACGCAAACCGCATCGACTCCTACCGCAGAGCCATCGAACTTGAACCACACGCTCGTGATCCAACCCAAGGGAGACAAGCCGGGTGAGTATAACGCGGCATTTTCGAGCGAGCCGACGCTTAAACAGACCGAGGACTCGGATTCGAGAACAGGTACCACTGTGAATGGAAATGTCGGTGGACTTCCGTGGCAGAAAAACAGCACGGACGAGAAGGATGTGATTCAGTTCCGTGGGCAAGTACTGGATTTCGAAACGTCGGGCAATATCACAGTCAAGCTCGACGGGAAACGCGTTGATCCCGCGTCGTTGAGTCAAACTCCACAAACGTCACCACCATCACAGGGAGCGCTCATCCCCAACCCCCCCGGCTGAGACGTCCCCCTCGACCATACAGTCTCCACAAGGGCCAGCCACAGACTCCGATGGTTTTCCACTCACTGAAGTGTTGGCCGGTATGGCCATCGTCGTGATCGGTGGGATCGTCCTCCAGAAGTGGTAGTGGTTACTCTTCCCTTTCTCCTCGCCAGAAGTCGGCTAAGTGG
This sequence comes from Halobacteriales archaeon YIM A00010, assembly GCA_025041175.1. Taxonomy (GTDB): domain Archaea; phylum Halobacteriota; class Halobacteria; order Halobacteriales; family Haloarculaceae; genus Halocatena. Next base: position 848,084 of record JAKCFJ010000003.1, on the reverse strand, counting down.
ATCTCTCATGCACGATGGATGGCGAACCAGCCTCAGAAGCCTAAATTTCGCGGATGTCTATGAATGACGAATCTACCTAGCCGACTTCAGTTCTCATGAAACGACTGAGTCAATCATGCTCGGACTAGTTGAAGGAGCATCCGGCAGTTCAGTTTAGAAACCTATACGCCTGTCCCACACAGAGTTCCATGTATGGCGAATTCCAGGTCGTCCGCATTCATGTGGGGTATCGTGCTCGGAATCGTACTCGTGGTCTTGGGTATCGGTGCGTACGTTCTCTCTAACTTCGCGAGCGTAACGGCACTCATTCCGGCATTCTTCGGCGTTCTCATCGCCATCCTGGGCGTGGTGGGTCGCCAGCAGACGAATCGGCAACGGCTCGCTGCCTACGGAATCGGCCTCCTGGCAGTGCTCGGAGTGCTGGGATCGACGCGTGGAATTCCAGACATCATTGCGTTGCTGACCGGCGAATCAGTCGAATCGACCATCGCGGCCGTCTCACAGGGCGCGATGATCGTCATCTGTCTCGTCCTCCTCGCCGCTGTGATACAATTCGTCCGTAATACAGGAGTCACGACAAATCCGTAACGCATTGCTAGCAGATTCCTTCTCTTGCTCTCGTCGCACTACTCCATCCGGCCTCTGATCGATTCAGTCCACTCACAAGCACTGATTCATCGAAATAGCAGTGTGGAGATGAGCTGATACCATGTGAGCTGGCCCAGACCATGTCCGAGCTCGGAGCGGGACTAAACAAAAGAAGTAGGTGTGTCGTGCCGTCATCGAACTAATGTTTGATCGGTTTCGCCACCCGCTTGTCGCCGTTACCGTCGCACTGGTATTGACGATTCCATGGATCGGAACGTTCATCTCGTATGGCGGGTACGGGACCGTGCATCCGGGCGAAAACATCACACCGGTGATGGCCGTTCTCGTCGCTGGGTTCGCGATCCTCGGGGCGGCGTTCCTGCTCGCGTGGGCAGCCGAAACCGCCGAAAAAGACGTACCACAAGCGTTCGCTATTGCCGTCCTGGCGGTGCTCGCCCTTCAATGGGTAACATTCAGAAGAAGCTTTCTCGTGCCCCTCCGATCGAAGCAGTCGAAACAAGGTGCCATGTGAAATCGCAGCCCGTGAAGAGGGTTTCAACAAAGCCGCTGTTTCAAAAACGATCGAATCAGCCTTTAGCCGGCTTGTTTACCAGCGCGTCCGCCACTATTGCCTTCGTGATGTTCACGCTGACGTTGTTTGGCCTCCCGATGATCCCGTTCCCGCCCACGTTACACTATTCGGCATGGTCTCGACGTTGCTCATCACCGGAAGTGGCCCGCTGGCTCTCGATAACTGGCTGGCCAGCCAGTATCCCGAAATCGAAACGGCGGCCAAAGACAGATGATCATGTCAGCGATCGCCATAAATCAGTGGTGGTAGACCATGATTCAACCCACTTGAATCCCAGAGACCACTATCATCGTGCTATCAATACAGACGTCTCTGCCGACTGAGCGACGCGGTCTGTCGTGCTCCCAAGCAGATGCTCTTTGAGCCCCGACTGGCCGGTCGCCCCGATGACAATAAGTTCGATGTCGTGTTCGGCACTGTACTCCACAATCGCCTCGTGTGGAACCCCTTCGAGAATTACTCGTTCGTATGAGACGTCTGCGTCTCCGGCTCGCGACTCAGCTTCATTGAGTGCATCTTCAGCCATTTTTTCGAGGGATTCACTGAGTTCCTCCGCAATATTCCCCACACCTGAAGCGGCCATCTCCGTCCCCACGTCGACGACATTCAGGAAGTGAACTGTCCCCTCGAATTGATCTGCAATCGTGACACCCTGTTCTACCGCTTCCATACTCGCATCGCTTCCATCCGTCGGGACGAGCAAGTCAGTGTACATAGTGCCTCATTCACGTGCCAGGGCCTAAAATGCGAGGCCACGCAGCAGAAGCCTCGCCCCGATCATTCAACTCACCTCGTGACTAGCCTGCTTTGTTGCGGCGATCTCAGGTGGGTGAGTTCCGGTCAAGCGGATCTTCGAGTTGCCCCATCACTGCTTCGAGCGTATCTGTCGCGGTGAGGAGTCCGACAACTGTACCATCACGGAGGACGAGTGCGATCTCCTGGCCTTCAGCCTGGAATTGATCAAACGCATCGCTGGCGTTCGTCTCCGCGGCGAGCGTCATTGGCGGTGCTGCAATGTCCGCGAACGTCATGTCACCATCCTGGAGGCCCCCGAAGTTATTCAGTATCGATGGGGCATAGACGATTCCGTGGAAATCGGTTAGCTCCTCGCCGACAAGGGGAAATCGAGTATGTGTCGTATTCCGGATCGTTTCGAGGTTCTCTTCGGCAGACGCCGTCGTCGAAAGTGAAACGATCTCTTCAGCAGGAACCATGATCTCGCTAATGGACAGCTCGTCGGCATCGAGTGCGTTAAGTACCTCCTCGCGGCGTTCCTCGGGAAGGTCACCTTCATTGAGGAGCGAGCCGAGACGGTTCCGGAGCTGAGCCCGCGATTCGAGCACCTCTTCTTCGGTTTCGAGCCACGCGCCAGTCATCTCGACCCCGACCAGCTTGAGCGTCCCTTTCGCCACCCAGTCCCCAAACCGGATCAACGGTGAGATCATCCACGCGAACCAGTATAACGGGGCTGCGCCGTACCGGGCGACTTGCTTGGAGCGTTCGACGCCGAAGTAGGTCGGCGTCTGCTCGCCGTGTGTGAGGTGGAGCATGTTGATAAGGAAAAAGCCCAAGAGCGAACCAGCACCGATAGACGCCAGAATCGTGTCTCGAAAGAGCGGTTCGAAAAGAGCCGCTAACCCCGGCTCGGCGACGATACCTAACGCGATGCTAGTCCCGGAGATCCAGATCTGGCAGGTCGTCAGGTACAGTTCCAGGTCGTTGGTCATCTCCCATGCCCGCCGGAGTCCGGGCGTATCGAACTCTGACTCCGGATATTGCCGGACTCGTGTCAGAGCGAACTCGATTGCGACGAAATACGCGTTAATTATGATAAGAAATAGCCCAGCAGCCACTCGGAGACTGATCTCAAGTGGGGTCATTATACGGCGATAATAAATCACGCGGTAAATATCCCCTGGGGCTCAGATCACCGATTTCAGGATAGGAACGGTTATTGGCTACAGTGGAGCCACCGAAGTATATGGTGCTACAGCTATGAAGACTGCATGTCAATGGACGACATCCTTGAACTCGCGGACGTAGTCGCAGATTCGGAACTCGAAGGTGCTCTCGTCTGGCTTCTCCGTCTCATCGGCCTCCTCGCTCTCCTTGGTAGTCTCGGACTCTGGTTGGTGACGGATATGGGACTCCTCGTACTACCGCTCGTCTTGATCGTTGGCGGCCTCATTTTGTTGATTGTTCCGGGGCTTCTCCTTACACTCGCGGAATTGGGTGGAGAGGGATGACTATAGCTATGAACGCCTCCCTCGGTATTCCCTGATCGTCGGTTCGTCGCCGCTATCCGCACGGATCACTTACTGTTTCCGTACTGTGGAATTTTCTCTTAGGTAAACGTACTGGAATGTGTGGGATTACACTTGCAATCTGGGGTCTCTGTCGACGGGTCGATGCCGATCGGCATCTTCGACTCCCACCGACCGCTCAAATCGGTCGAATTCGGCACCCATTACACTCCCCCACCGCCAAAAATGTCGCCTTTGCCAGCAAAGACGACATGAATATAGTGTTTGATACTCAATAGTACGCTACGTGAATGCAGGTGAAAGATTATGAGAGCAAAGATGGCAAACGCGTGTAGCTCACCGTTGCGGAGATCGAGCAGTTGCTCGCCGCGACGGGGAGCGCCAGAAGATCGCGCTCGGGCTCGGCACTCGCTCAGGACTGCGTCGGTCGGAGATCGTCAAAGTGACACCGTAGGACATCGTCGAGACGCCTGCCGGACTGCGCCGCTGCAATTGCTGGCCCGGTCCGTGGGGACGCCGTCCCCAGGTCAGAGAATTACTCTGACGGTGAAGCTACTCGTGTACACCGTCTACACCACGTAAAGAACAGAACATCTGCATAGTGTGCGCAAAAGGAAACCTCTGGTATAGTTTTCGAACCTAGTCATACATGAGCAATCTACGTTCCCGATTTCAGTGAACATTATTTTCTATCTTCAAATATAACAAAAATTAGTTATAATAGGTCGGGTGTTGATATAGCGGTTGTATCATGGTTACTCATTCACGGCGCGATTTCCTGAAAACCACCGGGATCGCGACTATGGCAATGGGTGCAACGGGCGTCGGAACAGCAGTCGCAGACGACACTACCGCCACCAGGGATCAGAGCGACTCCGCCACTGGGCGGCTCGACCTGCTCGGGCATGCCTTTCTCGATAATCCGCCAGGGATCTACAGTAACGGTGTCCTCAGAGACGACGGCCGGTATGGTCTCTTGGGTGGGTACTACGGCGAGGGCGGCAGTTTTCTCGTCGATCTTGACGATCTCGAACACCCCTCCCAGGCTCACCGATTACACTCGGATATCACGAACCGCCAAAACGATGTAGAGTTCGATGCCCGCGATGGATTGTACTATCGCACCCAGGAACCCAATATCGAGGGCGGCGAGTTGGGGTTCCAGGTCGTTGATTACGGTTTCGACGCGGGTTCCGTCGAGGAGCCAACTATCATCGCCGACGTGGACACGCCCCGTACCGGCGTCCACAATTTCGATGCTCATCCTGAAGTGCCGCTCCTGTACGCTGTTGATAAGGACGACAGCGCGCCGGGTGTGCTCACCTACGACGTGAGCGACCCGACCGATCCGGAGCTGATCGATGAAACCGGTCCCAGCGGATACTGCCACGAGCTCAACGTCGAACTCGACCGGAAACTCCTGCATGTGGCGTATATCGGCGGGGAGTTCGTCGGATACGTTGTGTTTGACCTCTCGAATCCTGCCTCGCCGACAGAACTCGGCCGTGTCGATTACGCCGACCGACCCGACTACGAGGAGATCGGCACCCCTGGATTCGAGGGATTGCATTCAGCGCGGTTTGATCCCGAACGCAAGCTTGCAGTTCTCAGCGACGAGACGGCCACGGGAATCCCTGGAGGCAAGCATATCTTCGACATCGGTTGGGGGGAGGGATCGCCCGAGAACCCGATCCATCTCGGCTTTACCCACTCGCCCAACGCCACCGAACAGAGCGAGGACGAAGCCTACTTCTGGACGACCCACTTCCATGATGTGGTTCCGTGTGGCGACACCACGCTCCTCGTCGATGGAGGCTACCACGAGGGCGTCTGGGTCGCCGACATCACTGATCCCACGAACCCAGTCCCCTCACAGCAGTTCCAGCCCAGGGAGGACGCACAGCGTGCTGAGCAACTCGGGAGTGGCCCGGTGGCTGGATTCCTCGATCACCTACACGCTCCGTTTGCGTGGTCGGCTGAGTACAACGCCGAACGCGATTTTGTCTTCGTCAGCGACTCGCTTACCGGCGCGTATGTCTTCGATATCTCCGCCGAGACGTTTGAGTTCCGTACCATCGAGGAAGAGATCGCACAGTCGTTCGAACCCGACGACGAGATCGGTCAGCGCGGTCTCGAACTCGCGCGTCACTACCACGAGGAACATGCCACCGTTCCCAACACGGGCGGCCAGGAGATGACTGACGAGGCGCTGGCCGAGATCGAAACCCGGGTGGACGCCGACGGCAATGGTGACCAGAGCGACAACATATGAGTGTGCGATGGGATGCGCCCAGCGGTGCGCGAATGCTGTCACGGGCCGATGGTCTCCGACACGAGTAGTGTGTGCCCGTTTTCAGTGTGCTCGCGGGCAAGGCTGACGCGTTCGCACGTCGTATGTCATACTGCCGGTGGTCGGGACGATGAGAGCGTCCCGGTCATGCCGTCAGTAGGTGCTCTGTCCCTTCGGAAAGGGATCGTTTTCCTACCATAATTCCATTATATCTGAAGTTAGGCGGATAATTTTCTCATGCACAGTATATTTTGAATATTATCCACAGCTCACATTGCACAGGGGCCGTGAGGACAAATCGACGTAGCTGGTTTCAGACAATTCGGTCGGTCTCGCGCTTGGTTCGACTCGACGTGCTGCTCGTGGGCAGGCATCACTCTCGTGCGTCCAAGCGATCTTCTGCGTCTTCGAGGGTTTCCGTGGCGAGTAGCTGTTCAAGTTTGCGTTCGAACTGCTCGTCGCTGAGTTCGCCCACTGCGTAGCGCTGGCGCAGTCTGTCAAGGGGTGTTTCGTCCTCACCGTCCGTGGTGGATGGTGAGGGGTCCCAGTCGTTTTCCCGTGTCTGGCCAGACAGAATGAACTGGAGCCGGTCAGGTCCACAGCGACGCCAGGCAGCTCGCCCCGTCTCGTGGGCGTCTCTCGCTACTGTCGCGAATGCGGGAATGATGGCATTCGTCCCTGCAAGGAGTATAATGAGGCTGACGCCAACGATGCACAGCAAGAGAGCGACCATGGCGAATCCAGCAGCGATTCGCGCCACGATATAGCGATGAATCAGCACATCATGGACCAAGAGGGTCATAACGCTTGCGGCAAACACTACCGGGGCGAGTTTCATAAGGCCGGTCGCGCGCGTTTCCCAGCGACTCGTCCCGAGGCGCTCTTCGGCCTGGCGGCGCACCTCGGCTCCCGTGTGCAGGTCAAGGCGAGCGAGGCTACTGACGTCACGGGCTTCTCCAGAGACCTCCTTGGCGCGCGTCCGAGCGTCCGTGAGCAGTTGGTCGCGGTCGTAACGGTGCAGGTCACGAATCCGCTCGGCAGCCAGATAGGTGTCTGCCAGCGCCGCCCGCAACTCTGTCTCCGAGACGTCCTCGAAGGCTAGTTCAAGCTGGCGATCCGGGTAGTCAGCGAGCAGCTGAAAATCGAGCACGCCCGCTCGAATCCGCTCTCTGATCAGCTGCTGATCCCGTCGTTGCGCGTCCTCGTCCAAGTCCTCGAACTCATTTTGGAGCCGGCGGCGCTGCGTTTTCGTGAGCAGCGACGCAGATTTTCCCGCCATAGATCGAGTATGGCCAGTACAGGGCTTATAGCCATTGATTGTTGCAGATTCGGAACAAGAGGTGTATCGTGATATACTGCTGTGAAGGGCATCTACCGGATGAACATACTGCCGAGTCACAGCGACTGAATCACGGCAAATCAGCGGTGTACAGCCATATACTGATGATATTCGATACGAATAGTCATATCCCTTTAATATTGGCCAATAGAGAGCGGATTATGAATGACTGCAATCGAAACGACCGGATTGACGAAACAGCACGGCGATGTGACTGCCGTGGCTGACCGCGACTTCACGATCGAGGACGGGACAGTATTCGGCTTTTTAGGACCAAACGGCGCAGGGAAGTCGACCACGATCAATCTCCTGCTCGATTACATCCGCCCGACGCGAGGGCGCGCGTCAGTCCTGGGCTACGACGCGCAGGCAGAGTCGCTCGCTGTCCGCCAGCGCATGGGCGTCCTCCCCGAAGGGTATGCTGTGTATGATCGCCTGACTGGGCGCCAACACCTCCAGCTTACCATCGATTCGAACGATGCGAGCGACGATCCGGCTGCCATTGCCGCCCGCGTCGGACTAGCCGACGCACTCGACCGGTGGGCAGGGGAGTATTCAAAAGGGGTAGCCCAGCGTCTCATGCTTGGGACGGCTCTCGTTGGCCAGCCCGAATTCTTGATTCTCGATGAACCATCAACCGGACTCGATCCGGGCGGGGCCCACGAGATGCATGAGATCGTCCGCAAGGAGGCTGACCGTGGCGCAACCGTGTTTTTTTCGAGCCATATCCTCAGCCAAGTCGAGGCGGTTTGTGATCGGGTGGGCATCCCCCGTGATGGCTCCCTTGTCGCCAAGGATACTGTTGCGGGGCTGCGTGATGCGGTGGCCGCCGAGGTGACGCTTACCATTGAGGTCGATCTGGTACCCAAGGAGGCGCTCGATGCGGTGCGCGCGCTGTCCGACGTCTCGCAGGCGAGCGCGACTGGGATGACCGTCACCGTGCAGTGTGCCGATGAAGCGAAGACTACGGTCTTGTCTGAACTTGAAGCGACAGGCGCGTCGATCCAGGATTTCGATCTCGATGAGACCTCGCTCGAAGAGCTGTTCATGGCCTACACGGACGACGGCTCGCCACTACCCGATAGTGCCGCCCGGTCCGAGACGCCAGCGACGACAGACCGAGCCTATGCCAGCGAGGGAGGCCACCCATGAGCACGCTTGTCATCGCCAAGAAAGACTTCCAGGACGGCATCCGGTCGCGGGCACTATTCCTCATAGGAGGGCTGTTCACGGAGTTCATGGCGCTCCTGACGTACTTCATCTTCGAGCTTGCTCGGTCTCCCTCGCTGCGCGCCAGCGGCAGCATCGAGGCGGCAGCGCTGCTCAATCCAGTGGGCATCCTCGTGCCGATTCTGGGAACGATGCTGGGGTACAATGCGATCGTTGGCGAGCGCGAGTCGGGCAGCCTCAAATTTCTGCTTGGGCTGCCCCATACGCGCCGGGATGTGGTGCTCGGGAAACTCATCGGCCGAGCCGCCATCGTCACGGTGACGGTGCTCGTCGGGTTCGCCGTCATCGGGATTCACTTCGCCGTGCTGGCCGACTCGTTCTCGCTGGCTGCCTACACGCTCGTCGCCGGGAAGATGGTGGTCATCGGCGTCGTGTTCGTCGCGATCGGGATCGCGTTTTCGGCAGCGGCGCGCTCCTCGACAGTGGCGACCTGGGGGGCAGTCGGGACCGCGCTGCTGTTCGCGTTTCTGTGGGATGTGGTCCTCTTCATCGTGAATATGTCCACGTTCGATCTTAGTGGTGGCGGACCCGATTGGTTCTACCTCCTCGAGCGGCTCAATCCGAGACATGCGTTCAAGGCCGGAGGCGCGTTGGGATCCGCCAGCGAGCCAGCACCGTTCTACCTTGACCCGTGGTTTGGTGTCGTGATTCTGGGCGGCTGGCTGGTCGTTCCGCTCGGACTGGCGTATCTGCGGTTTCAGCGGGGGGATCTCGTATGAACCGCCGTTGGCTCACCGTCATCGCTTTACTCATCGCTCTCCCGCTGTTTGCCGCCCCGCTCGTCTCTCCGATCCCGGATCAGGAGCCACACCTGTCAGTGACGAGTGAAGACAGCGGTACAGAACCAATTCAATATCTGGAGACATCGGTTCAATATCAGAACCTCTCAAACCCCGCACAGCGCATCCTCGACAAGTCGTTCCAGGACAGCACGACGGTCTCAGTCCCGCTGGATGAGGTTCCGGAGCCGTGGGCCTCGCTTGCCCCTGACAAGCGCAGAGGAGAAGCGACGTATCTGCAGGCTGTCAGAAACGGTCGCTACTATGAGGTTAGGATCGAGCGATTCCTCCCGCAGCCACCACTCCCGGCGGTTGTGCTGCGCTTGGGACCACTCGCCGTCGCGATTGCACTCGGGGACCTCGCTGGGTACTTCTTCCTCACCGCCGAGGACTGAGAGACGGGCACCAAATGCACAGGCTGTCACTGACCAGGTCCGCTACGCCGGTGCCCGTCCCAGACTGGCACCGACACATCCGAAGCCGGATTGGTTGATTGAGCAGATCATACGCGACCAGTACCGACTCGCTCTCGACAGCATCCACCCCAGCGACGTGGGCAACGTGGAGGGCTCGGTCGCCGCAAGCGTGAGCGCACGAGGGAGACCGGTATCCCGTTGGACGGCTGGACCGCGCAGTAGTCCCACAACGAGGAGCGCGGCATCACCGACGCGGGACGTTCCTGCACGGGCGGCGGCGGCGGCAGTGAGTGCCCTGTCGTCCAGGCGAAGGGCCCCGGCTCGACATCATCTCGGCCACGACGGGCAATCCAGCGATACACTGTGATGATGTCGTCGCTCGGGAACGCCTGCAAGCAACCAGTGAACTGGGTGCAGACAGAAATCATGTCAGTACGGAAAACACCAGTATTCCATATCGGTACGAAAACTCTCGTTCTTTATATACTGAATCCCGGTATGGTTAGGGTAGCCGAGTACACTATGCACATCGCCGCCTACGTCCGCGTCTCGACCGACGACCGGAATGAGGAGCGACAGATGCGCACGATCCGTGAGAAGTACGATGATTCGGAGCAGGACAACGATATCGAGTGGTACTGCGACCTCGGCGAAAGCGGAGCGTTGACTTCCTGGCAGGAGTACTAGCAGCTCCGCGAGCATGTTGAGGAGTATGACGTAGTGGTTGCCCACGAACTCGACCGGCTTGGTCGGTCATTTGCGGATCTCGCTGGCTTCGTCGAGGACTTCCGTGAGAACGGCATCGGCATCGACCTCGTGAACCAACCGATTGGCACGGTCGGCGAGGATGACTGGCTGGCTGAGATGATGTTAAACATGATGATGGTGTTCGCTGACGCCGAGCGCAACATGATTTGCTCACATGTCCAGGAAAGTATCGACGCTGCCATTGCCGACGGCAAGCGCGTCGGTCGGCCACCGTTTGGCTATACCGTTGAAGACGGCTTCCTCCAGCAAATCCCCTCGAAGTACGTGCGCGCACAGACCTTCATCCGCGAAGTTCGAAAGGGCCGTGAGAAACGAGCCCCTGACGCATTCTTTGATATCCCAGCATCGAAGATACGGAGCATCCTTGCCCAGGCTGAGGCCAACTACGACGTGACGTTCGATAACGATCAGTGGCAAATCGATCGGGCAAAGGTCGACGCTGGGGCGAAAGTCCTCCCACCATTCAGCATTCACGGCGCACGGCAGACTGCATCTGCGAGACAGTCGAAATAGGACGCCAGTGAGTGGAGACGTGTGGAGTCGGTTGTTCTTCGGCGAGTCCCGACGGTCTCGGGACGGAACCAAACTGATTATGACCCAGTCGTGGGACAGTCACTGTATCGACAAATACCCATGGCAGGACACTCACCGCACCACAGGACGTGATTACACGGCGAGCTACCGCCCATCGTCTGTCTGTCGGGGAATTCGTGGTGCCGGTGAGCCACATATACCATGGGGACGCACGCACCATCGGACACGGATTCGCCCGACACGAACACACGTATCGACACGACATCACCAGCCACAGATCGACCGACCGATATCGCAACATCGGGCAGATCGATACTCGCCGACAACAATGGCTCCTCTAAGCAATCATGCGTATTCGCTCCTGAATCTGCCAGTTTGGCCCTCGTTTTAGCGCGAACGCATCGCAGACGAACGGTTTGGCCTGCTGCCACACCTCGTCAGTCTTCTCGGCGACGAGGTGGTATTTCGGACAGTCGTCGGCCTGTGGCTCGTCCGCTTTGCAGATGGTGACCCGCTCGGGGAGCGAGACATCGCAAGCATGCGCCGCCCTCACAATCACATCAGCGCATTCCCGTACCGCGTCGCGCAGTTCATCGCTGAAGCGGCGGTTCCATCCCCGCCAGAACGTCGATTGGTCCGGGAGTGTCTCGAAGCCGAGCGCGCGACAGAGCGAAGGACGCGCTCGCAGGTGGTCGTGGAGGGCGGTCTCGTCCCAGTCGTTTATTTCCTTGATGATGAACGCTCGCATCAGTAGTGCCATCGGATACGGTCCCGAGTACGGCGCTAACGAATCGTGCGCGGTGAACGTGAGGTGGTCGATCGGAAGGCGACAGACCAGCGTCTCGATGTCGGCGTAGTCTGTGGGGTGCTCGCACTGCGATTGCACGATGGTGGTGACAGTCGCGACCAATCCATCGAAATCGTCGTTTGTTTCTTCAGAGGCGACATCGAAACAGCTGGACTGGCCGTGGTGATCGGTAGCACTCCCAGCGAGAATCGGTGTGCCTGTGTTCGCGGTGTCATTCGCTCGATCTGCGGCCGATGATTTCGTGTTGATATGTGTGTCCGTGTCGGGTGAGTCCGATTGTGAGTTCATACCCATCTGGAACCAGGCAGGTGGTCTCTGGGTCGGCTAAGTAGACTCATCATGTAGCGAGTTATTCGAAATTTTAGACTAGCAGAATTAGTGTTCCATCTATAACGATATAAGAGTACCTGACTGATTTCAGACTACAGCGGCTCTATCCATCCCAATCCCCCTGCAGCAGAGTATGCAACGAGAAACCCTACGATCGCTGGTACCCACACGGTTGCTTCGTCTACTTCCTTAGCAATCCACTTGCTGAGGCGTTCCAGCCACGGTTCCACTTGCTCATGTACGAGGACTCGGATGGCGAAAAGCACCAGCGCAGGAACAATCATTACGAGAGCATATGCTGCCAGTAGGAGGATTCGTACCGACCAGCCAATATCTGATGTCGTAAGCATTCCGATTGCCCCTAAGTACGGCAGCATCATGGTGACTTCCAGCACACCGGCGAGCAATGCGAGTCCCATAAGACTGGGTGTTGACGACGACCGGTTAGCTACACGCGTCCGCCACCGGTCGGTCCTGTCGGCCGAATCTCTCATTTGCTGCTTCAACCAGAAGTAGAAGGCCAACGCGAGCAATCCGACTCCAATAGCCAGTTGGATATAGAGTGTCGTGGTTCTGTCGAGGGTGCCGGCGAGAGACTCGGCTAGCGAGGCAGCACCCAACATGACTGCGATGCCGATTATAAAGTAAAAACACGCGATTGTCATCAAGTACGTGAAGAGGCGACTAGTTGTGACCCGTTTCGGTTGTAAGAGTAACCATATCGGAATGAACAGCGTTCCGACGCTCGTACTATCAATCAGGGCGAGCACAGCGAGTGTCGTGACTAATGTACCGTCCATACTTAGTCCTCAGAATAGGTATTCACTTCGATGCCCGTAACAGTCTCGAACACGCTGCGTGTGGCAACGAGAAAACTCATAGGTACCCCGCGATTCGATCCGGCGATATCCAACGACACTTCTGATCCAGAGCCGACTTCAAGTAGTTGCTCATCGGATGTAGTGCGTGTATTCGATTCAATTTCTCGCGTGATGAACGACATTGGAGCGTCGATTTTTCAACCAATGGCCGATATATACTGAACCACTCTTTTAAGTTTTCGATTCATCTGAGGGTATCTTGGTAGCATTTCAATCGTCTGAAGTTGGCTATGTATGATTCGTTATGCATAGCCACTCGAGAAATGTAGCTTGACAGTCAAAATTTCATAGTAGATTGTACATGAGAGATAGTGCCTGCCCATCATCAGACAAAGATGATTCCTATGTTCTGATTTTGGAGGAGTGAACGGTTGGGTGTTTCCTCGTACTTTGAGATACCATCCTCGAAGATATGCACAACTTGTGTTTCAGAGCATCGATGGGATGTCATCGACTGAATGCTTGTCGATCCGATAGCGATAGGTCAACCCAGAGGGAACCCTCTTCCGCACCGGACCAAGGAAAAACGAGACCGAACCGCTCACGACCACCGAATCGCCACGGCAGGTAATCAAGACGATGAAGGCCTTCGAGCCTGCACAGAGTGAGGCCCGCTCTATCGAAATAAAATTCAAAAGATACTAGTGTGAATCGTTGGTATTGTGAATATTCAAATGAAGATGCTGAAAAAGAGTCCAAAACAGCAGTTCTTTATCATCGGAGTATGTCTTTCTATGTTCGTTAGTAGTGTACTTTTCCTTATTCTCAATGGATATACGTCGGTTCCAGTTGGTGGTGAGAGCCAAGAGGGAAGTGGGATGCCGCTATGGACGATCGCTATCCCTACAGCTGTCGGGCTTCTCCTCACACGAACCCTTCCGCCTCGATTCTCAATACTGAATCCGCTCTCGGCTCTCACTCATGAACAGGTATATAGAAGCCTGTATGCCGCAGTGATTATCGCAATCACATTCCCGGTCCTTGTTTTCATTGCTGGAATCGTCATCGATCTCCCTACTGTCTGGGTCGTGCTCAAAGTGCCACTGTTCTTATTGCTTCCGGTGGTCATTCTTTGGCACTACAACGGGATGCCAACCGTTCGAGCGCCGACCCAAGAGACACGGCTGTGGTATTGGATGGGTCCATTTGTAGTCTCTCTTACCTATATCGTTTTACGGACGATCGGTCCGTTCGCCCCGGAACGGATGGTAGCCGATAAATTGCTTGATCCATCAGCCATGATGACTGTTCTCCTTACATCTCTCATCGTCAATTTTGTCACTGCTGGATTAGCTGAGGAATTATTCTTCCGAGCACTTCTACAGACACGGTTGGAGGCTCTTCTCGGGAGGTGGGGAGGGATACTTGTTGCAGCGCTTTTGTTTGCACTTATGCATCTTCCATTTTACTATGCTGTGCACTGGTCTGGACAGACCGGAGCAGTAACTCTCGATATGTTACTCGCGCTTGCAACAGCCGTGAGCGTTAATGGAACGATGGGAAGCGTTCTCGGGTATCTTTGGGCACGGTATCGAAATTTCTGGATGGTCGTCCTGTTACACACCGGAATTAATGTCGTTCCGTTTTATCTCCACGTTCTCGAAGTGATTTAGCCGGTCTTGTTCTGAAGACAGCAGGCAGATTCTTCATACATAGAACATATTGAATATATCTCGATAATCTAAATTCCATGTAGGACTGTGCATGAATAATCCACCTGCCCAACTTCAGTCTCGTCCCGAATTCGATCAATTCCTTCTTCGTTGCAGCCTCGCTGTCCGCCACGTAGTCGAGTACTGCAACGTGTTGTCGCGACGAGCGTTCGATTCCCTCCCCGACCCGTGCCCGCTCGCGGCCCATTGCCAGTGGTGGCGCACCCGCGGCTGCATTCACATCACTTGAGGTGCCTTAGATGCAGCCCAAGCGGAGCTCAAGCACGCCGCCCGACTGATTGACACCTGGGAGGACGAGTGTGCTGATCTCATTCGACAGCGTGTTCGCCGAGCCGACGGGGCTACTCAGTCTGCTTTCGTGGTCGGCTCGATCCTACTCCCATTGTTGTTCGGGTGCGATGTCTTGAGCCAGATCGACTTCTTGGAGGTGTTCGAGTTCTTCTTGGAGCGTCTCTTCGAGCTGGTGGGCGAGGTCTTTGTCGAGGAACTGGTCGAAATACTGCTCTTGGGCCTGTTCACGGACGTGATCGCAGTCCTGTTCGTCCATCCGGAGGTCGCGTTTCGTCCCCGTGAGGGCGACGTGGACGTGTGGATGATCCGTGTCACGATGGATCGCGAAACAATACGTCGCCGTGGGCCGGTCCGTACAGAGGTCGCTCATCAGCTGGCGGGTCGCGAGGCTGAACTGCGTGTCGGAGAGCTCGTGTCTGTTTTCGGGCGAGAGAATCAGCTCCCGTTCGAAGTCGTACGCTTCCGAGCGCTCGATGAACCGCTCGATCTCCTGGGACGACATCGACTCGCCGAACCGGTTCTCGAGCCCCCTGTCTTTCTTCAGATAGGTGACCAGCTGCCGCGCGCCGTGTTCCCGGTAATTGGTGCTGAAGAACAACGTCATTCTCGGTCTCGGCGAAGTTTCTCGAAGAGGGCGTCACCCGAGATCGTGTCGCTAGTGTCGTCCGTTTCGTCGTTCATATCCGTCGGCGCGGCCGTGTCGGACTCCGGGGCTGAGTCAGTTCGCGTGCTCGCAGCGTCGTTGTCGAGGTCCTGGATGACGGAGTCGAGGTCCTGGCGCATTCGCTCGACGCCGGTTGTGAGCGCCTCCTGCTGGACCTGGCGCGAGTGCGCCCGTCGCTGGAGTTCGAAGTTCGCGACCGCGTAGATGCCCAATTTCGCGTTTAGCTCGCGGCTCTCGGTTGTCGTCTCGCGCATCGTCTCGGTTCCGAGCGTGATCACCTCCCGCAGGCGCTCTTCGGCGCGCACCTCCGAGGCGATCGCGTCTTGGGCCTCCTGTTGGAGAGAGCGGTCGATCATCTCGTTGACGAGCCGGGAGATGGTGGTGTCTTTCTCCGTCGCGCGCTGTTCGATCTCCGCTTTGCGCTCGTCGGTCACGTACACCGACAGCTGGTTCGGGCGGTTGCTCATTCCAGCCCTCCACGAATACCGGACAATCGTTGCCAGGCGGCCATGGGTGAGTGCTGACGGCCGCGATAGAGGTGTCGCCAGCTGTCGGTGGGAGCCGACAACGAGAGGGGACTGGTGGGCGATACTCCTAGTCGAGTACCACATTGGGGGACCATAACGGGTACGTCTCTTACGACACTGGTCTTGAACTTATCATTTTCGCCGCTATGCTAGCGCGAAACAATCGCCTGGTTCAGGACGTATACCGTGGGATCAAATCCTCGGATCACGCCGAAAGCAGAGAAGGTAGGATAAAGAAGTGCACTAGTGTTGGCGTAATCGCTTGTGGGCAGGGGGTTAGAACCACTTCACTACAGATATCGCCCACACTAGTCTGTTATATGATATGCATATTTACCATTCATCGCCACTCCTGGAACTGATGTTATTTTGGTCAGTAGATGCTGTGAGAAAGAGTTTGATGCCGTCAATGATGATTAGGGCCAAACAGTCATAGCCGGGGGTGACGCCGGTCTCCGTTTCTCGATGATGATTCTCCACTGGAGATCCCTCAGCAACTAGCGGGCTTCCGGACTCGCAACCGGTGTGTTATGGGCGAATGGAGAGCTCGGGGAAGTACGACCTGTAGAAGTCCATATCGAACGATATCAGTGTGTCGGCGTCCGTCACGGTATGGCTGCCGACCAGAAAGACCACGGCGATATGCTGGCGGAGGATCAACGCGCGGTCGCACTCGGGACGTCTCGCCGTCCGTTAGGTGCCACACTCGGGGCATTGGAGACCATCCGGCCGTTACCCCCGTTAGTACACGGCCCCAGCTGCGAGCGTGAGACCATCAGGACACCCTCTCCACGCATCTTCGCCGGCTACCCTGGACCCGCTAGCTCATGCGGACGAAGACAGCGGACGCAACTGAAGTCAGGTAGGTAGATTGCTCATGCACGACTAGGCTCGAAATCTATATCGCAGTCTAAATTTCGAAGGCAGGTATGCATGACAAATCCACCTAGCCGACCTCTGTTGTCTATGGGAGACGACCGGACAAGCTAACTGATAAGTGATTAGACTGGTTTGCTCTATCCAGCCAAAATCGCACGCATCTATACCCCCATACAGACAGCACACTGCCTTCTTTGTCCGGATCCGGCAGTATACTACGCTTATATCCAGAATTGGGACGTAGCCGCCAATAGCAGTTGATCAACCAACTCATCATACGTGCCGAAACGTTTTAGACCATAGTTCGCGTACTATGGACTATGTCTGACGCTCAGACTCCTCCCGACCCACCCGATGCAGGAACCGCAGCCCACCGGTTCTTTGTCGTCCAGGAATTGTTAGACACTCCTGCACTCGCACGGATTTACACCGATATATTGGTCAACTCACCGACGACGATCACTGCTGTCCGTGACCGGCAAGATATCTCTAAGAGTACTGCCTACAAGTACGCCAACACGCTGGCTGAGTTAGGCGTCGCGGAAGAACTTGATGCGCACAAAGATGGATCAACCCTCTGGCGTGCTGAACCTGTGAGTGGTATCTGGACCGATGAAACCACCATCGAGCTTGGGCCTGTTATCGTCGCTGTCTTTGGTGCGACCAGCGTCGATGATGATCTCGCACTCTTCATGGAGCGCCACGGGAAGGCGGCGCTCGCACCCGCAATCACAGCAACGATCGAGTATCTCAACGGGGAGACGACGCGACGCGGCGTCGCTGCTGCTCTCGGGGTCCCTGCTGTGGAAGGCATCGCCGTCTCGCAGGTGATCGAGCGGATCATCGCCGTGGTGAAAGCCCACGATCCGACACTCGATACAAGCACGTTCGACGTCGACGTCCACGACCGGGCCATTGAGCAAGGGCCATACCAGCGGGCCAATGAGTGAGGCCCACCCGTCGCCGTTTCCAACCGCCCTTCTTCTTGATACGAGCTTCCTTCGAACGATCGGTGGCACAGGAAACGATTCGTATCAGACATTCATTCACTACGTCCAAACCGAGGAGCGCGAACTGTATCTGAGTGGGCGTGTCGTCGAAGAGCTCACTGAACAGCGTGGCTATCTGAGCATCGACTGGGTTGACCGAGCAGACACGACAGAGCGGATTACCATCATCGACGATGTCCAGCCAGGGGTGCGGGTTCACGATGGCCCACGTGCCGGGCAAGTCATGGATCAGGTCCACGAACGGCTGGCAACGTTCGAACAAACAGATCCCGATACGTTGCGAAAGACCGACTCAGAACTGCCAGCAGTTGCCGTTATGCTGCTCGGGTCAACCCCCCATGAGTTCATCGGGATTTTGATGGACGACCGGAACGCTGAACGGGCGATTACTGGTGTGATCAAGAACACCTACTACGAGGGACGAATACGCATCATTGATATCTGGACTGCCGTCGAACACATGGAATCACAGGAGAATCGTTCGTATCAATAGTTGTCTTCAGACAACTAAACAAACTAAATACCAAGTATCTGGACTGTTTTGCGCTACTCACCGAACATGGCACGTATCTCTCCCACCCCACAGACAGCGCGCGACCTTCTTCGAGGAGTCCCGAAGCCACACCACCACTCCAGTGTTTCCTGTCCTCATGACGTATCAGTGGACGATGAAGAATCTCGCGACTTCGAACAGTTCTACTGGACGGAGATTGCTCCGGTGATGGAAGCCGACCGTCGCACTCCTCGTCAGTGTCAACGTGCTCGAAACCCGTCTCGAGACGCTTGCTGACCGGTCGGACTGGGACGGCTGTCTATTCCCGTCGTCGCACGCTGCAAGCGGACACATCACCACCGACACCGTTCGCAATCGGTTTGCCGCGCTCGCCGAACGTGCTGGCGTCACCGTCGACGGCGAGCCGCCGACCCCGAAGATGGGCCGGCGCTTTTGGTACACCCTGTACGGTGATGCCGTCCGTCAGCTCGCGGATCGGTACGCACCGATCACCGATGATCGAGGAAGCACTGATCCGGGGGTCGTCCTCGATAACTACCTCTCGGAGGCTGACCGGCGCACCCACCGACGCCAGGCCATGCACGACGCACTCACCACTGTTCTTGGAACCGCCTGATCGAGAAGTGACGGTAATAGTCAATCGAATCCCAATATCCCTCATCCTTCCATCCAAAGATACCCGTCGGCTTGCGGTTTAGCTCCTTAACCGAAGACGAATAGATTCATTATTGTGATCAGATAGTTCTAGAGAGTTCAAAATAGTCATTAGATATTTTCAAAGTCATGAATCTGGATTCCTCCTATTCATGCTTCGAACATTGGCCAGATCGATTGTCGTCCACTCTACATCCGTCACCTCATCTAACGTCTTGTTCCACCCTGCCAGTTCATCTCCCTGCGCTGTGAAGTAGAATATTTGTCGTCCATCCCTTGCCAGTTCAATCACCGAGCTGATGATCATCTCCGCGCGTAAATCATCCAATAGATACAATTATTTCTAAAGATATAGATGAGTGGTAGATGATGAGAAGGATCTGAGGGAAACAGATGCGATCAGGTTCGATTAATCGGCTGTCGCGGTATCGTCCGATGACGAGGGAGAGTTATCTGTTTCGTCTACGAGTGGGTTGCTGCTCCAGTAGGCGTGGTCCTCCGGTGATTCACGGAAACACGCCACGCCGTGTTTGGGACCGACATCGATTTTTTCGGGTGTTTCATGCTTACACACTTCGCGGGCTTCCGGACAACGCGTGTGGAATCGGCAGCCTGAAGGCGGATCTTGAGGATCTGGAATATCGATCTTACGTAGCGATAAGTCCTGATTCATCTCTCTGTCAGGGGATAAATCGGGGGGAGCCCAGCGCAGTGCTTGTGTGTATGGGTGCTTGGGGTTATTGATAACCTTCTTCGCAGGTCCAATCTCAACGATTTTACCAAGATACATGATACCGATAAGACCATTGGCCTTCTCAGTGAGATAACGGGCATTCGAGAGATCGTGAGAAATAAACAAAAATGAGGTGTTGAACTGGTCTTGTAGTTCCAAGAACAAATCCATCATCTCGATCCACAAACTCACATCAAGCGCAGAGATTGCCTCATCAGCGAGTATAACATCCGGGTTCATCAGCAACGCTCGGACAAGCGCTACGCGCTGTTTCTCGCCACCTGATAGCTGGTGTGGGTACCGATCTGCGTAGTTTTCCGGTCCCTGACTGGAAGCGCATCCGCGACACGGTGCTGCCCGCCTTCCACGCCGGTGTCGACAACATGTTGGACGAAATCGCGGGCAGCGACCGCTCGGGCGTCAGGGAGCCAGTGATCGCTGCTATCGACATCACGACATGACCCTACTGGCCGTCGCCGTTCCGCGAAGACGACAAGCTGGCGACCTCGGCGGAGTCGGTCGTGATCGAACGGGACGACGGAGCGACACGGACCGTCGCTCCGAAGGCCGACTACCCGGAGATGGTCAGCGGGACCAAGAGGGATCACCAGCGCGCCTACAAGTTTGCCACCCTCTCCATCGTCGCCCAGGACACGCCGATCGTCCTTGCCATCGAGCCCGTCCGCGATCGACGCTGGTGGGAGCCGGAAGACATCGAAACGCGAACGCGCGGTGCGCTCGTCGACCGCTTGCTGGACCAGGCCCAACGCCACGTCGAGATCAACAAGGTGTTCGCTGACCGTGAGTTCGACAGCTACGAGGTTAGGCATGTGATTGACCAACATGAGGCCTTCTACGTCATCGGGAAACGACGGCAGGCTGCGGCCGACCGGATCGCGATCCAACAGACGGTGGCCCATTCGGTGGCGGACGTGAGCGTCGAACACGCGACGCTCACGTACGATGAGCAGCCCCATGATGTATCGTTCATCTACGTACCGAAGGACCCGGCAAAGGATGAGGAGGCGTACATCGACTGGACGTATGCAATCTTCACCGTAAATGCGCACGTCTCTCCGGATCGAGCGATGGGACTAGCCAAACAATACCGCCACCGCTGGATGATCGAAAACGAGTACAAAACGATCAAAAAACATTATCTTCCTACCTCGGCCTCATCGGACTATCGCATCCGGTGGCTGTACTTCACGATCGGCGTGCTGATGTACAACGTCTGGCGGCTCACGAACTTCCTCTTACGGGCCGAGGTAGCGTGTAACCTCGGTGAAGATCCACACTCTTGGCGGGCGAGATCGTGGAGTTGGTTGGCTTCTGTCTGTTCGATCCCGGCGGGTAGGGAATTCGTGTTCGTTTCCCTGGTTGCCCCTGGCCACTGAGCGGCGACTGGGTCGTGTTCGACTCGCTTTCCGGGGAGATGGTGATGTATTCGGTGGGAAACTAGCGACCAATCGATGATGAAGCCAACTCCGGGCGTGGCTGACGCCCATTCTCGTCCCACTACTTAATTTCATGATTCATGATTTGTATGTGAAGTCAAACAGTCAGGTTCTGGAGACACCCTTACTTCGGAGGATGGATTTCTGTAAATGGCCTTTGCTCACTGTAATTAGCCTGGAATTTGTCGTTCAGCGCTGGTAGAAGGCCTCATTCGGTACGCTACTCGATCTGAGATATTGGACGAGGATTCCTGGGAGTACCTGATGAGCACGGTCTACTATCGTTACCGGCAGAAATCAGATGGGTGGGTTCGTCGTGCACAGCCTTCCGCGAAATTTGGACTGACAAGCTAGATTTCGAGAGAAACCGTGCATTAGTAATCGTACCTAGCCAACTTCAGGGGAGGATTGTCAGCTTCGGACCCATTCGCTCTGTCGGTGCCGATCCGGTCGGGAAACGGAACCGTGCAGGCACACACGGTCCTCACAATCGCGGCAGCACACTCGTGTACGGCATCGCGTAGTTCCTCGCTGAACCGTTCGTTCTACGCCCGCCATAACGTCGATCGATTCGGGAGCGTCTCGAAGCAGAGATTCTGACACAGCGACGAGTGTGCTCTGAGGTAGTCGTAGAGGGCGGTTTCATCCCAGTCGTTGATCTCTTTGAGCAGGCCGGCTCGAACGTGGACCGCCATCGGGTACGGTCCCGAGTACGGTGCGGACGAATCGTGTGCGGCGAACGTGAGATGATCGATCGGGAGATGGCAGATCAGCGTCTCGATGTCGGCGTAGCTCTCCCACCACTCGCACTGTGACTGCGCGATGGTCGTGACGTCCCCAACGAATCCGTCGAGAACATCACCACTCCCGTCGGCTTCGTCCCTGTGTCGTATATCTAACCATTCCCACAAGTCGTCCGACAGACGAACACTGAGCAGGGGCTCGCTGCTTACACGCGGCTACCGTAGTGCGGTGAGTGTTGTATCATCGATTTCTGTCAAATATGCGTTTGTCTTGTCACCGGCTCATGAACAAGTCGCTTCGCTCAAGCACACCGATGGCTCCCAACGCTTGCTTTCCGGCGAGCAGTTGCTGTTCTGGGCCTCTCGTCGGTGCAGGTGGGTGTCCGCTCTGGGCATTGAGCGGCGGGAGCTCTTTCTCGCCGGCGTCGACCTTCGCACGTTCGAGACGCCACTGATCGTTGTCGAACGGGATGTCGTAGTTCGCCTCGACCCGCGTGAGAATGCTCTGGACCGCTGAACCAGGGATTTCGAAAAAGGCGGTGGTGGCTTGTTTCTCGCGGCCTTTGCGTACTTCGCGGATGAAGTTCTGCGCGCACGTACCCCGAGGGAATTTGCTGGGGGAAGCCATTCTTGACCGTGTAGCCGAACGACGGTCGTCCAACACGCTTGCCGTCGGAGATGTCGATGTCCTCTCGGACCCGTGAGCGGATCGTCTTCCGCTCGGCGTCGGCAAACACCATCATGTTGAGCATCTGTAGTCGGTTAGGTGAATCTCTAATGCACGATCGATCTCGAAATCCATCTCGACAGTCTAAATTTTGCAGATAGCTGTGTATGATACATCAAACTAGCCGACTTCTGTCTTATAGAGATTGCAGATAAGATATCTCACCACCGAGACTCCCACAAACGAGGGGACACTCACTACGAGTCGGTTTTCTGTTCGCGCATATCGACAAGATGGCGTTACAGTTGTACTGATGTAATGATCTGATAAAGCTATTGTAACACCTCCGAATCCGCGTTCGTCCGACATCACCGAATGACCTGGTGCAGTTACCGAACGGACGGTGATTTCCCGGCCGATTTTGCTTACGGACGTTCTCTGATGAAAGCGATTCCTACCGACGGCCGCGAGCCAGTTTCATATAATACTTATTGAGTTTATAGCCGTCAACGTGGGCTAATTCATCAGTAATAGAATATATAGTTGGTAGTATTTGAAGGCAGGCCTGCAGTCTTGACACAGGGGGTAAACGAAGACACCCTGTTCGGTGATATCGGACGGTTACGAGTGCGTCACGTTGACTTCGATCACGTTTGTGGTACTCTGAACCTGCCGCGGGATCCCGTTTTCGAAGCGGTCGTCGTGCAGTCGACTCGTCGGCGCGGAGACGCTTACGGCGCCGAGTACCTCGTCGATTCGGTCCACGGTCAGCGTGCCGGTACAGCGCGTGCCTCCCCCCGCTCCGGACGATGCGCGTGGCTTCCTCGGACGGCATGTACGCAAGAATAGCCTTGCCGAGTGCCGTTGTCCCCAACAGGACGCGCATTCCGAGGTGTATATCGAGAGAGATAGCGTTGTCACCCGTAGCCGTATGCAGGAAGATCCCGAACCCGTGTCCTTCGCTCATGAGGTTCGCGTGCTCGCCGATCTCTGTGGCGAGTTGCTCGACAGCAGTCGAGCCACGCGGTACACCTTCGTGTTCTCCCGTGCATGACTACCATATTCCAAAAACCGAGCGCCAAGCCGGTATCCGTCCGCTCCTTTCACGACAAACTCAAGGGCGACGAGCGTGCTGAGATGGTCGTAAGCCGTACTTTTCGAGATCCGACGTGGTCAGCGATCTCGACGACGCTCGGTCTGTTGAGCGTCTTGAACGCATCGACGATCTCGAACGTCGCAGCCGATTTCACATGGGATCGATCTGTTACAACGATACGATCTTCGTTACCAAAGGGAACGATGAATGTTGGGTATTGTCGGATGTGGGATGATATCGTGATTCATGGTATAGTACTACACAGCAGCCACAGAGTGGCCATCCACCAGTCCAGCGGATATCTGACGATACCGGATGCGATCGACTGTGCGACGTTCGATTGCCGTAAACAACAGGTAACTCGGTCACCACATCAGTCGAGTATACTGCGTTTTCGTCACGCCACGAGCGGCAAGTTCCCTTGGGAGAGAGTCACTATCGATGCCCTTCGGAATGAGAGTCACTATCGACAAGTTGCTCGACACGGATCCTGGACCAATGGAGGCAACCTTCTTACCGCAAATATCGATAACTACCATCATTTTTCATCTTCGGCATCGATCTCCGCCACGTTTCACGCGTTAAGCGCGCGACCCGTCTCCGTCTGACATTCAATACGCCAATATCGGCGACCCAGCATCGGTACCGACTTCACTGCCGAGGCGATCGAACGACGTATCGAGTTGAGCTTGGTTTTTGTCGGACGTTCTCCTGGCCGATCAGACACTGGAAACACGTCCTGCAGTGGTAGATCGATTCTTCTACGACAAGCATTCGCGGCTTGAAGTTCTCGATATTGGCGCCGACTTCGACAACCTCGCCGGAGTACTCGTGGCCCATGATCCGGGTGATCAGAATCCCCTCGTACATAGAGGTGTCGCAGACGGGTTAACGCGACCGGTCGGCGGGGGAATCGATTTAACCTTTTAATCCGCCGATGACCAGACCTCGCGTGTAGTATCGCTGGGCCGAGGCTGCCGTCGTTTTCGGCGGCGGCCGCGCGCATCCCATCGATCCGTTCGGTCGTGATCTCGAGCGGCTTTTCACAGAGCACGTCGATCCCACGCTCGGCGGCGGCGAGGGCCGGTTCCAAGTGAGCTCCGCTCAGCGTGCGGACCGACAGCACGTCGGGTTCCTCGGTGTCGAACATCGATTCGGTGTCGTCGTACCACTCGCAGTCGAATCTCTCCGAGGGCACGACAGTAATTCATCCATTATATAAGTCGTGAGTTGTAGATGTAATATCAATAAAGAAAAGTATATTACCAATGGCATTGAGACTAGGGTATGGCAAGAGACGACTTGTCAGACCGTACCGAGAGGAATCGTTCGAAGCAGCCAGCACAGTCGTCGTGTGGCCTCACTCGACGGCGGGCCCTCACACTCCTTGGTGCCGGCGTGGTGAGCGCCGGCGCCATCGGGAGCAGCAGCGCCGATAGCCACGAAGCCGAGGTCCGGGTGAACGGCGGCACCTGGATCGCGGAGGCGCACGGCTCACAGGTGTACAGCGGCGGGAGCATGTTCAGTGCGATCCAGGCGGCCATCGACAACCTCTCGAGTGGCCGCAGCTCGAAAGAGACGGTGATCGTTTGGGACGGCGGCTCGGGGAGCGGACAGATCACGCTGCCGAGTTACACCGTCCTGGACATGCGAGGGACGATCAGTAACTCCGGCGATATTCCCATCTACGCCGACGGTGCCCAGTCGATCGAGATTCCGAACTACACCGTCACCGGGAGCCCCGACATGGGGATGCGCCTACAGCGGTGTTCCGACGTGATCCTCGGTGACATCTCGGTAACCGGCGCCGGGATCGGCGTCCGCATCGACAACGCCTACGAGACGGGCAACGCCGTGACGACCACGAACGTCCAGATCGACTACGCGTACGCCCAGGATACGGGCTCTCACGGCGTCGAGACCTACGGCGTCGACGACATCACGATCGGCACGGTCGAGACCGTCGACACCGGTGGCTGCGGCCTGTTGCTGAACGAGACCAGCAACGCGAGCGTCGACCTGGTCGACGCCCTCCGGGCGGACCAGGGTGGCGGCTACGCCGGCTTCCGGTGTGCGAACGACGCCGGGCCGAACATCTTGGCGAACGAGGTCCGAGCGGTCGACTGCGGCCGGGGCTTCTTCACCGTCTCGGGCAGCTACGGCATCACGATTGAGCAGGTGTACACCGAGGGCTGTGGCTCCAACCTGATTCAGAACACCCAGGACATGGAGGTCAACGGCGGCACCATCGAGGACAACGGCGGCGAGGGCGTCCGCATCGACTCGCGGGACTCGAGCGACCACCACCACACGCGCGACGTCACCATCCAGAACGTTGGGATCTACGGCAACGACCACGGCGTTCTCGAAACGGGTCCCGACACTGAGAGCAACGCTATCCTCAACAACGACTTCTGTGACAACGGCACTGACATCGAGACCTACTCCTCCAGCACGACCGTCAGCGGGAACACGTACTGTGAGGGGAATGGCGGTAGCGGCGGCCCCATCTCGACGGGGACGTATTACGTCACGAACGTCAACAGCGGCCTCCTCCTGGAGGTCGCGGGTGCCGACACCAGCGACGGCGCCAACGTCCAGCAGTGGTCGGACAGAGGCGGTTCGAACCAGCAGTGGTATGTCGAGGAGACCAGCGACGGCTCCTACCGGATCGAGAACGTCAACAGCGGCAAAGTGATGGACGTCGAGGGCGCCTCCTCCGACGACGGCGCGAACGTCCTCCAGTGGTCCGACGACGGTAGCGACAACCAGCGGTGGTGGATCCGGGAGGACGGAAGCGGCGAGTACGCCATCGAAGCCGTCCACAGCGGCAAGGTCGTCGACGTCGAGGGCGCCTCGACCAACGACGGTGCGAACGTCATTCAGTGGACGGACAACGGAGGGTCGAACCAGCGCTGGACGTTCGACCAGATATAATCCGCTCACCTTCTCAGTCTTTTATTCGGCGAATGGACATCGGTCGCGGGAATCGCTGGTTTCGAGAAGCGATGCCGTTCCGCATCGCCCGGGATCGCTCAGGTCCTGAAGCTAAACACGAGCTTACAGGTCTCGGAGTTCAGGAAGGCCTCGAAGGCCGCCTCCGGGTCGTCGACGCTGAACGACGTGTCCACGATCTCCCCGATGGCTATCTACCCGCGTTCCATCAGGCGCAACGCCTGTTCGAAGTTCCGTCAGGTCGACCCGTAGGAGGTGTCGAGGTCGACTTCGCCCTTGACGAGTGGCGTCATGAACAGTTCGCTCTCCTCGCCAGGGAGGCCGACGACGACGATCTGGCCGCCCTTCCCGACGTGTTCGGCCGCGGTCTCGACGCCGCTTTCGTGACCCGTCGTATCGAAGACGACGTCGAACCCGAGTCCGTCGGTGAACTCGTCCGTGTAGGACCTGAGGTCTCCCTCCTGGGAGTTGACGGTCTCGATTCCGAGTTTCTCGAGGAGCGGAAGCCGATACCGGGTGTCCTTTGAGAGGTCGGAGACGACCACGTTCGTGCCGAGGGAGTCCACGACCGCTGCGGTTAGGACGCCGATCGGTCTCGGTCCCTCGACCAGCACGTTGTCGCTGGGCGTGGTGACAGACCGGTCGAAGACAGTTCGCGTCGCGATGTTGGTCGGTTCCGTGATCGAGAAGTTCTGACAGACGTTGGGCTGGACCGACTGGACGATCTACCTGCTCGACGAGGGACGGGCGCAAACACGACGAGTACCGCTGGGAGCGCGACGGCGTGCTGTCGCTCCCGCTGGAACAGCCCAACGGAGGCGGCGGCACGGAGTTCGTCATGAAGGACTATACGCTGCAAGCGACGAGTAGCCCGGCGGCCCCGTCGTCTGCGGCGCAAACGTCGAGTTCGACCGCCCACCGTTGGCGTTCGTAAAGCGAAGCGTCATCAGCGACGCAGCATACGAGTGTGAGAGCCTGCTTCCCGATGTCGTGCCGTACCTTCCCGAGTCTGTCGTGTCGGTGCGGCCCTCGAATGAAAGTCCCGTCGTGAAATCCGCGCTCGCCGTCGTGATTCCGATAGACGTCGACTGAACCAGCGTCGTACCATCGCTGTGAATCGCGATCGAAAGGTCTCCATCGCTCAACGTCACGTCGACTTCCGTCTCCCCGTCGGGGCTAGTCACCGTCCACGTCGTCGCGGCCGAGGCGGGGGCAGCCACCACCGCGCCGAGTCTAACCGTCGCAGTAGTCCTCAGTACCGATCGACGGGTTGCTCCCAGAGCACCGTCGCGTTTCTTACTATACGCCTGTCGTTCCCTTCCCGAGTGGCAGGTGTCGTCTCGATCGTTTATGGTTTCGTACCCAATCCGATGTGATGTGTTATACTTCAATAATGTACTGAATGGTATTAATATATAATTATGAAAGATAAAGTTTTACCACGGCCGTCCGTCATCGATTGGCTGGACCGTCTCGACGAAATTGAGGTCCCACTTCTGGTTGGATCCTCCCCACCACGGCCATTGAATGACGTCGGCCCCGTCGGCAGTCGAACTATTGTTCACGTCGACGATGTCGCCGCTGTTGACGTTCCTGATACGGTAGGTGCCGTCACCGTTCTCGATAATTTCCCACTTTTGTGCGCCACCCGTCCACCACGCGAACTGCTGGAGGCTCTCGCCGTCTGCCATCGACTCGTTTGGCACCTCGAGTGCTCGATTGCTGTTCTGGTTGATGATGCGATACTCTCCGCCGCTGACGTATTCGACCCACCAGCGCTGGCAGGAACAGCCGTTCGATGACCACTGTCGGACGTTGTTTCCGTCGGCAGTGCCGGCGTTTGCCACCTCCATGAGCTTCCCGCTGTTTGCGTTCTGTATCTCGTATATCCCGTCGGCGATGATCCCCGTGTCGGTGGTGTTCGGCTCGACGGACTGGAAGCTCGGCGTCTTGTCGCCGCCGATAATCGGCCAGCCGTCGGTCCACTCGACCCTGTCGATGAAGAGCTGTCGGGCCGGGACCCCATCGACGAACTCCTGATCGGCCACGTCGTAGGCGTGGTAGACGAACCAGTCCCGACCGGTGTCGTCGGTCGTGATGTCGCCGTGGCCCGGTGCCGGGAACCGATCGTTGGCCGTGAGCTGTGCGATCCCGGCATTGTGGCTGTTGTAGCTCATGAGATCTATTCCCGAGGGGTCGGTGTAGGGACCGAAGAAGTTCGTCGACCGGCCAACTTCGATCTCGTAGGTGCTGCCGTAGCCACCACAGCAGCTCCCCGTGGAAACGAACAGGTACCAATACCCATTGCGATGGAAGACGGTGGTTCCCTCGTAGGCGTTGCCCGCGACCTGCTGGAGCGTCGATGCGTGCCAGTCTTGGAGGTCGGCCGTCAGTTCCATCATATAGATGCCCTGGAAGCTCCCCCAAAACAGGTACGGCATCCCGTCGTACTCGACGAAATAGCCGTCGATGGTACCGCCACCCGCGTGGTCGTTGTCGCCGATGATCTGTCCGTAGTCCGTGAACGGTCCGTCGGGCGTGTCGGACTTTGCGAGACCGATCCCGAACTCCCCGCTTTCCCACGGACGGGGTTCGAGCGAGTAGAACATCACCCACTCGCCATCGTAGTAGTGGATGTCCGGTGCCCAGATCGACCCGTACGTCCAACCGGGCCGTGAGTCGAACGCCTCGGTGACGTAAGACCACTCGTGTAAGTTGTCGGATCTGAGAATGGGCACCAGGAATTCCTGAGAGTCGTTGCTCCCGTCGTTTCGGTCCATGTTCGTCCCGTATGCCCACCACGTCCCGCTGCCATCCCGGTGTATCGTTGGATCCGGGAAATGTGGCCCGTACAGTTCGTTGTGATAGTGCGTCGAATCGTCGGTCGTTGCCGTGATCGATCCGCTCGTACTGATGGCACCGGCGGTCCCGAGCGCGCCGACACCGATCGCTTTCAAGACACTGCGTCTATCCATCCCAGTTGGTGTATGACCATCTGACATGCGATTGAGTATCATTATACATGCTATAATAATCTTTCGCAACCGCCGATCGGTTGCTCCTCCCCTATGAACGATCCAGAACGGTGAATCAGACCGGGGTGAACGTCCACTGCTGGTTATCCCCGTCCCAGTAGTCCCACTGGACAACGTTCGCGCCGTCAGCGGTCGAGGACTCATAGACGTCAAGCACCTTGTCGGTATTGACGTTCTCGATGCGGTAGACGCCGCTGCTCGTCCCCTCGATGAACCACTTCTGGTTGTTCCCTCCATCGTTGGACCACTGTCGGACGTTCGCCCCGTCGGCCGTGGAGGATTCATAGACGTCCAGCACCTTACCGGAGTTGGCGTTCTCGATGCGGTAGGTGCTATCACCGTTATCGATGACGGTCCAGTCCTGGGTCGGGTGGCCCGTGTCCACCCACTGTCGGACGTTCGCCCCGTCGCTCGTGTCGGCGTTCGCGACCTCTAGCAGCTTCCCGCTGTTGACGTTCGTGATGTGGTACGTCCCCTCGCTGATGGTCCCACCACCACAATCGTAGGTGCCGCTGTGGGGCATCGGACTCTGGGTGCTCGGTGTCCCGTCACAAGCAATGACCGGCCAATCATTGCTATCCCACTGAATCCTGTCGACCATTAGCGTCCGGCCCGATCGTTCCTCAGTGGCCTCAACGTGATACAGCATCCACCAGTCATCGTTGTCGTCCCGAATTGCCGTGTTGTGCCCCGGTCCAATGAACTGATCTGTTCCCGTCAAGACTGCCACACCACTGTGGTGTTCGTTTAGGTCACGGAGGTCCGTTCCGTTCTGGTTGTAGTACGGGCCGAAAAACGAATCCGACCGCCCGACCTCGACCTCGTATGTACTATCGTACCCGGCACAGCAACGGCCGGTCGAGTAGAACAGGTAGTAGTACCCGTTTGCTTCGACGATCATTCCTCCCTCGCGTCGGTCGCCTGCGATGTGGAACGTCGTCCCCGGTACGTAATCCCGACCGTCTCCGGTCAGTTCGACGCCGTGGATGCCGTTCCAACTGCCCCACACCAGGTAAGGGGTTCCGTCGACGACGTTGAAGTCCGCGTCAATGGCGTTGGTCATTCCCAGGTCGTTCTCACGGAACACCGGGCCCTGGTCGGCGAACGGTCCCTCCGGTGTGTCCGATGTCGCCAACCCGATGCCGGGATTGTCGTTGCTCCCCCACACCGAATAGGAGTAGTAGATCCGGTACTCGCCATTATAAGAGGAGATGTCCGGTGCCCACACCCCCGCGTCGTCGTTCCGCCAGTCCGGCCGACTCTCTAGTGCTGCACCGATGTACGTCCAGTTCACCAGATCGGACGATCTGGCGATCGGAATCACGTCTTCTGGCGTCTCGGTTCCGTACACGTAGTACGTTCCGTCGGTGGCTCGCACGACGGTTGCATCACCGAATCCGAACGGACCCGTCGGGTTGTGGTAGTGATCCGGACTCACGTCTGCAGCCACTGAGCCGGTTATACCGGTCCCACCGACTGTTCCGAGCGCGCCGACACCGATCGCTTTCAAAACGCTGCGTCTGTCTATCCTAGTTTGCATGTAGTTATCTGACATGCGATTGAGTATCATTATACATGCTATAATAATCTTTCGTAACGTTGATCGGTTGCTATCCGTTTGGAAACGAGGCGTTTCGGATCAGACCGGGGGGAACGTCCACTGCTGGTTGTCTCTCCCAGCAGTCTCACTGAACGACGTTGGCGCCCTTTTGGGTGCCGCTCTCGTAGACGTCCAGCACCTTCCCGGAGTTGACGTTCTCGATGCGGTAGACGCCGCTGCTCGTCTTTTCAACGTACCATTTCTGGTTGTCGCCACCCTAGTACTCCCACTGGACGGTTGTCGCTTCGTCGGGGATCAGCACTTTCCCAACACTGGCGAGATCGGCGTCAGTGCTGTCGCTGTCTACGACGACTGTGTGGGATCGATATCACTAACGAACGATGTGTGAGACCGACTTCTCCTCGATCAAGCGTATGCTCGACTCCGCCGTGCGTGCGCGGACCTGGTACGTGAGTTCCGTGAAATTGCGCTGATGTGTGTCGGTCACAACATCAAACGAGCTGTGAATGCGTGAGTCAACCGTAGTATGTGATTCACCAGGGCCGTCGAGTCTACTCAACCGGACTCGGGCGCCGGACGAAGTCGTGGTGGTCAACGATAGTTCCACCGACGCAACAGAATGGGTCACGCAACGTTGGCGAGCGGCCTGATACTCCACTATGGTTCTCGCGCAACCACATCGACCCGTATTGATTCGTTCATAATCATATCATTTTCGCGTACAAACACGCACAGTCGTTTCCGAGAGCCCTCCTGCGGCTCGCTCTTTGGACAGAATACCGGCCCGCACCACTACGGAAACACGTCTACTATGGGCTGAGAACTGGAAAGCTCGGAAGATACTTGATCTATGACTGGGACTCTCTCGCCCACGAAATGCACCCCATCGATAGCCGCTCACAGCTGATCTGCCGATCGGCGGCTCTCAATGAACAACCCCGTCGGACGGTTCGCCTACGAAGACTGTCTTCCGCCCATTGTTTCATATTACCAAATAAATATCGATGAAATAGTACAATATTTGATATAGTAGAATACTGTTTCGAGTATGGAAACGTGCCCAGAGGCGACTGGCGTGTTCGAGTCGGTATGGTGTCGTCCACGAACGCGCTTCGCTCCAGTGATTTGTCATGATTGGATGGGTATTACGAATGTACGCATGTAATGAATGCCTCCGTCGGTGGCACCTCCGGAGAGGATCGTAATCCTCCCTGCGGTTCGACGGATAAACGGGCTCGGGTTTCGACTGCTCTGGTCGGATTCGTGCCGTTTGATCACACCGGTGGCTTGCGTTTTCTGGTGTTTATTCGATCGTTGATTGTTTTGGTGTTTGATATTTACAAACGATTGTCGGTGACGTAATCGGTAGTGAGACGTAACCAGTTCGGCCAGCATACTACCGGTCAGACGTATTTGAATATATCTGTCACAGAATCCAGTGACGAAGGCCGAATCGTCTGCAATACGATGAACGGGTTTCAGATCGACAGTACAGGTACCATCCCCTCACGTCACGTCGCGCTTGAGAAAGACCACCCCAGTGACCAGTACAATCCCAGTAAGATATACGGCGACGACGAGCGTCGCCTGTGTCGGTCCCACAGCCGCCTCGACGCCCGGTCCGCTAATTCCCTGTGGCACCAATGCGGCGGCTATCGAGCCCGTATTCGCCCTCGGTAGTACCCTCCACAAAGCGGCGATAAGGTCCGATGACTGTGCCGCAAATGCGATGAGTCCCTCAGCCGCCAACAGGTAGACGAGCCCGAGTCCGATAGCAAGCGAGGTCCCACGAGAGAGTGTTGCGAGCATAGCCCCGAACGCTGCCCAGAAGACGAGGATGAACCACCCGACGCCTACTGCAAGCAGGAACTCCCCTATCGATGGCCAGTCCATCGGAGCACTCTCGATCAGAGCCACGATGGCGCTGCTCGCGGCACCGGCGACGAACACGGCAAGCACGAACACGAACACCGCAACGGCGAGCGTCAGAAACTTGCCGGACAGCACGCTTTTCCGGCCCGGCCGTTGGATAAGGACCGTCTTGAACGTTTCCCAGTTGAACTCACTCCCCGTGATGAGCGCCCCGAGAACGAGTGTTATCGCGCTTGCGAAGAGGGGAAAGCCAGAGAGTATCGCTGGTATCCACTGCCCCGGCAGCAGTCCCGCTAGTGTCTCCTGTTGTGCGGCCGCTGAAACATCGCTCCCGGAGGTGGCGTACGTGATGTATGGGATGGCGTAATTAAACACCACAGAGAGGGTGGTGCCGACTGTGATCAGAACCCATACGGCCGGTCTATGGAACGATTTGTCCATCTCCGCTGTGAAGCTATTCCACATATCGCCTCTGTGCATCCTCAATGTTGACATTTACTGCGCCTCCGTTTCCGCGGTTAATTCGAGGAACGTGTCTTCCAGAGAGCGCTCGACCGGCCGCAGTTCGCTCACCTCGACCTCGCTCGTCACCAATTCGTGCGTGATTGCCGCTGCGCGCGTCGTATCGGTTGTCACCAAGAGTGCGTCGTCGTCAACCTGCACACGCTCGATACCGTTCATCGCGTCGACTAGCTGCCTTGCTCGATCTATCGGGGCAGCACGCACGAGTAGTCTCGCCTCTCCCTGCAGTTCCTCGACAGTTCCCTCGGCGACCAGTTCGCCGTGCTGTATCACGCCGACGCGATCGCAGATCTGCTCGACTTCATCCATGAGGTGGCTGGAGAGCAGCACCGTTCGGTCTCCCTGTCCGATGGTACGGATGAGCGTGCGCAGTTCCCCCTGTCCTTTCGGATCGAGACCGTTAGTCGGTTCATCGAGGATAAGCAGTTCTGGATCGTTGAGCAACGCCGCCGCGACGCCGAGACGCTGTTTCATGCCCATAGAGTAACTCTTGAATGTGTCGTCCGCGCGCTCGGTCAGTGCGACTTGCTCCAGGACGGTCTCGACCTGAGACGGTGGAGCGTCGGCGTACCTGGCCAACACATGCAGATTCTGCCTTCCCGAGAGATACGGGTAGAAGGCGGGAGCCTCCACGAGCGCTCCGACCCGAGAAAGACTTTCCACAGTCCCTGGCGGCTCACCCAGCACGGTGCCCGTCCCGGATGTCGGGTGGATGAGTCCAAGCAGCATCCGCAGCGTCGTGGTCTTGCCTGCCCCATTGGGACCCAGAAACCCATACACCTCCCCTCGGCGGATGGAGAGGTTCAGACTATCTACGGCAGTGATGTCGTCATAGCGCTTGGTGAGATCGGCGGTTTCGATCATCACTGATCCCACCGATCGATCGCTTGGTGGCTCTTGGTGATCGTCTCCTGGGTCAGTATCGGTACGTCGCGAGCGATGGGCCATCTGTTGTGGCCCAGTATTGGATGGTGTCACACCGTACCGTCAGCGTGTGTGGAAGGTGGATGTTGACTCTAACATGTTCGAATGTATTCTACAATTGATATTCTTATCATTCGGGGATGGTGGGTTCCACGAGTGCTCGCTCACTGACCGTGCCATCGAATTGGGTGTAAGCAGGACGATAGAACATGTTGTACCACCGCACCGAAGAGTCGATCAGCAAGAATTCTACGTCGAAGTGGTCGCGTCGCCCACGACTGCACAGGGACGAACCACGAGGTCGTAACATGACGGGAGTCTGTCGGTAACGTCCGAACTGTGGGGTTCATTCCGTCGCCGAGACAGACAATCTCGGTTCGGGTAGCTGCTCGCTATGATCATGGTCCATGAGATCGAATATCGAGAATAATATGTTCGTGTGAAAATTGGTGAGTCCATGAAGCCAATCAGTGGGTGATGACTCAGGCAGACCGAAACCGATCTGACGGAGGTCTCGGACGCGCAATACGTGCTCAAATTGACCGCATAGATGAGACTCTCGTCCACTGGCTTGCCCGCCACAGCGTCCCGTTACTGCGCGGTGGCCTGGGGCAGTCTTTCTGTGGTTCGGCGCGCTCAAGTACATCCCGGGTGCGAGCCCGGCGCAGGGTCTCGTGATCCGAACCGTCGCTCATCTCGATAGATCGTAACACCAATTCTGTTGGCGGATCAAACACCGGCCAACGATGGACGAGGAGTCAGCCCGGGTCTTCCTTCCACCGCGTGAGCGATGCTTCGAACGTCTCGCCCGCTAGTGAATAGGAAAAGTTTTGGGAAGACTGTGAGAGATAGTAGTAATGAGCATGGACCGTCAGAAAGAGATCGTCCGTCACTTGGATGAGGACGATCTCGACCAACTTCTTGCTGACACAGACGATGAGAAGATCAGCAAACGGCTGATCTTCGTGAAGAATCTCTATGCAGGCGATACATTGGCGGAGGCAGCTGACCGTGTTGGCAAGTCTCCGTCAACTGGGAGCCGATGGGCAAAACGCTGGAATGAGGGCGGTCTTGGCCAGCTAACGCCGAACTTCGGGGCCGGTAGGCCCCCGAAGCTCGGCGAGGACGAACAGGTGGAACTGATCGAACTCCTTCGTGAAGGCCAGCCATGGAAATCACAGGAGATTCAGCACCTCATCAATGAGAAATTCGGCGTTGAGTATCATCCAGTTTACCTCGGTGAAGTCCTGACAGAAACACTCGGCCTCCACCACGCCATTCCACGAACAAAGCGTCAATCACGGCCAGACAACGCCGAAGAGATCCTCGACGAACGCGTCAGCGACGCGTTCGACGAGTCGGCTGAGAAACCACACAACAAACGCGAGAATGACGAGGATGATCAATGGGTCGTTGACGACGCTGTTCGAACGGACGGCGGCACTGTTGTCGGTTTTTTCGATGCGTCACATCCGCAGCCGAGGGATAACTCACACCGGATGTACTACGTTGATGACCCACACATCACCCGACCGCTGGTTCACGTCTTCGAACCAGCGGTCGGCTTCTACGCGCTCAATGGTGAGAGCGTAGTCAGCTTCCCCGAAGATAAGACGAAAGAACGCATCTGCGGCTGTTTCGAACGGATCCTCGAGCAGAATCCCGGCAAGCGGATTCTGCTCGTCTTAGATAATCACTTCGCGCACACGTGTGAGTACACACGCAAACGAGCCCATCAACTCGGCATCGATAACCTCTTCGAACAGTTGACCAACCGCATGAGCTTCGCCAAATCATGGATCGACGAATTCCTCGGCAATCAGTTGCAAAAGATATCTTAGTCACTATTAACACGCGGATCGATGGGCCTCGCTACCGTCAGAAATCGACGTGTGAAACCGCCTTCTCGTCGATTAAGCGCACGCTCGCCGACGCCGTGCGTGCGCGAGCGTAGTTTCGTGAGTTCCGGGAAATCATTCTGAAATGTGTCGTTCATAACATCAAGCGTGCCGTGAAACAGTGAAATCAAATCCCGTATAGCGATTCACCACGGCCCTTTAGTTCACTCTGCTAGGGAGGGGGTTGTATGTGGTGGTCGTCGGTGACTCGTCGCCTGCTCGAATGCGTACCCCAGTTCGAGGAGAATCGGCTCGTCGAATGGTTTGCCAAGGATCTCGATTCCCACTGGGAGGCCGTCGTCGGTGAATCCTGCCGGGATCGATATCGCACTACACAGTGATTGGGACGCAATGATGGTGTTCGTCGGGAACGTCATCGTCGCGTACTTCTCCTCGCGGAGTTCGCTTTCTTTCGGCGGGATAACTTGTACGTCAGGGTATACGATTGCATCGAGGGAGTGTGTGGCGAAGACGTTCAGAATCTCCTGTTGGAATGTCTGCTGTGCGTTGAGGCGCTGCCAGTATTCGATATTATCTTCGAGATCGACCGGGCCGTCTTCGGCAAACCCGATGAACAAATCCAGCAGTTCGTGGTACTGGCCGTTCTCGTACAGCTCGTCGACTGAGTCGACTGGGACATCACGTTTCGCTAAGAACGCGTTGATGTCGCGTTTCGATTGGAGGATGTACAGCATCGTCTCCGCGAGATATTCGTCTAACCGAGGGATTGTCACGGAATCGATGAGTTCGGCACCAGCGTTGCGCATGGTCACGAGCGCATCGGAGATAACTTGATTGACCGGTGCGGCGGCGGGGTTGTCATCATCACCGAAGCCATCGCGAAGCACCCCTATCCGGGCATCGTTTAATCCGTCTGCCATGAGATGGTTCGTGTACGAACCGTGATCCGCGAGTTCGTTCTTCCCGGTGAGGTCGTCGCTCGCATCGTAGCCGACAAGCACGTCGAGGAGTTGGGCTGTCTCCCGTACCGTCTGGGTCATCGGACCAGCAGTGTCTTGCTGTGACACGAGAGGATTCACGCCGGAACGACTGATCAAGCCCGGTGTCACGCGGAAGCCAATGAGGTTATCGAAGGACGCGGGCACGCGAATGGAGCCACCACAGTCCGTCCCGATACCGATCGTGCCGAGGTTCGCAGCAATAGCGGCTCCAGTCCCACTACTCGAGCCCCCAGGATCTCGGTTCAGTGCGTAGGGATTCTTCGTCCGTCCAAGCGCCGAGGAGAATCCGAACCACGACGTCGCCCAGTCGGGCAGGTTTGTTTTCGCTAAGATGATCGCTCCTGCGGCACGGAGTTTCTTGATGATCGCTCCGTCCTCTTCAGCCACGTATCCCGCGAATGCTGCCGATCCGAACGTCGTGGGCATGTCTTCGGTCTCGACTGCGTCTTTTACGAGAACGGGAATGCCGTGGAGTGCTCCCGTGAATTCGCCGTCTTCTTTGAATCGTTGGTCGAGCTCGTGTGCACGATCGGTGGCGTTGTCGTTAATGGTGATGATTGAGTTGAGTTCGGGACCGTCACGGTCGTAGGCCTCGATACGCCGGAGATACTGCTCGACGAGGTCACGACTCATGAGGGTACCCGCTTCGAACGCTCGATGGATTTGGTCGACGGTGGCTTCTTCCACCTCGAAATCAATGTCTGACATGTGCTAGTACCTATTCAGAATTCTCACGGTGATCCAATAAATGTATGGTAGAGAATGACATTCATCCAGAATAGTCGGCTATGGTAGCAGCCTCATGATAGCAGTATGAGAGGCGAATCAATTCAGTCGCGTCGTCGGATTATAGCAACGGAACGAGGAATCATCCATTAGTCCTTTCGTACGGCTTTGATGGTATGAAAGCCTGCTAAATCTCCGGAGTGCATGGAGTATGAATGGGGTGGACAAAGACCGATGATTCAATAGCGTCACCGAACGCGTGACTGTGATTGGTCTGAGTGCCAAGGACGCAGCATCCATCCGTTCTAGGGTTGCGTTGAATCGCTAGACGGAGGCGGAATCAGTCGCTAAATCAAAGGCGTTGAAGCGAGAGAGTGGAGTTGTTCATGACCCAAATCTCCCGCTTCATCGGGGAAGTGGTGCCGGTTGCTCAAAGCGTTACTGGCGATGGAGGCGAATCGCCGCCCTAGAAGGTGGCGGCGGATTCGCCGACTACGCACTCGTTTCGCTGCACTGTCTGCGGATGTATCTCGATACATCCTACCGGATGACGATTGACGTGCTCACGGAGATGCCACAAATAACCGGAGAGATCGGCCTCAGCGCGGCCGATCTCCCTTCGCCATCCACGTTGTGTAAAGCGTTCGATCGGATCAGTATGAGCGTCTGTCGAGTGCTGCTACGCCAGTCGGCGTTCATCAGACGCAGTCTGATGAGCCAGCCAAACCACGCCGAGGTTTGGTGACGTTCACAAATCGGAGATTTGTTAGCCCACAAAGTCTCTTGCCGCCGATACGGGCTACGACAAGCAAGCACTCGGCAAGGCCCTCCGTGAACTCGGCATCAGACCCCTGATCAAACACCGTGTCTTCGCTCCCTACGATCACGCGCACAACGCCAGAATCGACGATGAACGCTACAATCAGCACTCTATGACTGAAGCCGTGAACTCGGCTGTCAAGTGCTCGCTCGGCTTCGCCGTGCGAGCGCGGTCCTGGT
Organism: Halobacteriales archaeon YIM A00010; assembly: GCA_025041175.1. GTDB lineage: Archaea > Halobacteriota > Halobacteria > Halobacteriales > Haloarculaceae > Halocatena. The sequence goes on along the minus strand of JAKCFJ010000003.1, from coordinate 808,903 downwards.
TCCGCGAGTTCCGAGAGATCACCCTAATGTATGTCGTTCATAACATCAAATGGGTCGTGAAACAATGAATCCCTCTACCTTATGGCGATTCAACACGGCCGAGAGATGGTACTCTATACACTCATATGGCTGAGAGTGTTACGCAGTACAGAGAGGAGATCGATACGGGTGAATGTCACATGAGTCAATCTAGAGAACCAACACTTACGTCACCGATTCACGAACGCGATCATACGAAGGGGCCGGACGACGCGCCTGTGACACTGGTCGAATACGGAGACTATGACTGTCCATCCTGTGGTGATCTGTATCCAGTTCTCAGGCGGATTCAAGACCGACTCGGGAATCGATTGCGATTCGCCTTTCGCCATTTCCCGCTGTCCGAGATACACTCGCATGCACAGCTGACCGCCGAGGCAGCCGAGGCAGCCGCAGCGCAAGGACAGTTCTGGCAGATGCATGGCTACCTCTACGAGCACCAAGATGCGCTCGATGAGGACCACCTGATAGAGTACGCTGCTGAACTCGGGCTTGATACGGACCAGTTCGAGAGAGAATTGCACGAGGGGACTCACGAACAACGCGTCAACGAGGATGTCCAAAGCGGTACGCACAGTGGTGTCACCGGCACGCCCACCTTCTTCATCAACGGTGAGCGTTACGACGGACCGCTCGAATTCGATCAGCTCCTCGGGGCACTCGCGGAAGCGGGTGGCTTCTTGGGCATTCAATCACAACTGGACAGCGACACGCCCGAACTCCGAGAGACGATCGATCGCTCCCGACGTGGTGCTCCCGCAGCTGGGGCGGCCATTCGCGACCGATTCTCGTCGGACGAGATCTTCCAGCGCATCGTTGCGAGTGCTGATGAGGAGATCGATTCGAGCACCCGCGAGCTAGCTTTCAGCGGGCTTGCCGCCGGATTCGCTATCACGCTGACGTTCCTGGGCCACGCAGTGGGTGCTGCGCTCTTTCCCAACAACGGATTTCTCAGCGCTATCCTCTACCCGCTTGGCTTTCTCTACATCATCATGGGACGATACCAACTGTACACCGAAAACACGTTACCGCCAGTCGCGCTGGTTCTGACCCGGCTTACCAGCGTACCGATGCTGTTTCGGGTGTGGCTGATCGTGTTAGCGGGAAACGTAATCGGAGCAAGTCTTGGTGCATTTGCCCTCGCTAACAGCCATGTGCTCTCGCCAGCCGCGATGAGCGCCGGTGCTGAGTTCACCCGGCACGGACTTTCCCTCGGGTGGTGGGACGTGTTCCTCAAGGCGCTGTTTGCGGGATGGCTCGTTGCCGGTGTGGTATGGCTCGATCACGCCGCACGCGATACTGTCTCTCGATTTCTCCTCATCTATATCGTGTTCTATATGATCGCTGCGGCCGAGCTGTATCACGTCATCACGACAGCGTGTGAGGCGCTCTATTTCGTGTTGGTCAACGGAACTGGACTGTTTGCCGTCTTTTCCGAGTTCTGGCTGCCGGTACTCCTCGGGAACACCATCGGCGGCGTGGTCTTGGTCGCGCTCGTAAACTACGCCCAGACGGCCGAACGGCGCTTTCCGGATCGTGATCGCCAGCTACTCAAACTGAGCTGGTCGGACTGGCTGTTCGGGCAGAGCACCACCCAGCCTGAGATGTCCCAATTCACGGAAGACGATGATTCTGACTCTGGTGAGTGAGGCGACTGTTCTTGATGATACGGTAGCTCAGCCTGAAGGTAGGCAGATGGGTACCTCCTGTATAGCAAGCATCGAAGTAATGTTAGAGCGCCACTAGAGGAGCGATCCGTTTACAGAGATAATATCAGATGAAGAAAGTGTGTTCGGCTGCTACCTGGGCGGTGTTCAAACACGAATAAAGAATGTGGTAGTTCGTTTTCCGAGTGGTTTATACCGAAAAACGCCCGCCTCGATGGATATTTGGACGACATCGACGTGGATGTTGTGGAGCGAGAAGCCAGCCAATCAAACCACGATCTCTCGGCTTCCATTCACTGAACGGCCCATCCGTTAGATCACATCGTGGTCGTGAAGGAACTGTATGTCCGTAGCGGACTGACCCAACTCTGTGGGAACCTCCTCGGTGGGTTCGCCGAGCTCGGGCGGGTGGCACCGAACATCGTTTGGATTACGTTTAGGGTGATTACGACAGTACGCTCGTAAAAGCAGTCGCTCGTTCGAGCGAATCACAACCAAGGGTACAAAACATGGATGACAGTATCTGTACACTGTTCAACAGTGATAGTGGATTCACACATCATATAAAATATCATATGTTTAAATCCTCTGGTATCACCGCAGTCCAGAGCAACACGTCGTAATCGAGTTGCATTTCGCCCTAAAACACACAATATCACAGTGATTTTAATGGTAAAATATCTGGTTGGGATCTCGATATCTTGCTCTCCGATGAGTTTGTCTTGCCCCTCGGAACCACCCACTGGATAAATGCTGTCCAACCCTTCGGCGAGATGCACATCGAGCGGCATGCGATGTCGGTCACGAACCACCGTGATCTCCCCCAACGATCGATGCGGGATCAGCCTGTAGGTCCTTCTCGACGGCTGTTTTGATGGTATCGTGTCTCGAAAGCGTGTCGTCGAGGCGCTTCCGCGTATAAACACTATTCCTCTATTTCGAATATTATCCAGAGGGAACTTTATAACACTGTACATCAACCATTAACTATGTCGCGGCAGGGATCATCCGTACAGAACGAACCAACAAGTATCCTCATTGGTACGATCCGAACAGCACCGAGTTGACCATCGTCGACGGAATAGACGTTCGCGTGTGGGACGACGAAGGAAACGATCTCGAACGCGGGTTGGAAATTCTCGATGAGTCGATCCGTATCGCCTTCGATTGAGCCACACGTGTGAGTGACCACGTCCCGCACGGAACACAGAATCGTTAGCGCGGATGTCCACATGCGGACAGGACGCATCAACGCCGTCGAAACGGCGTTCTGAAAACATCACCGAACAGAGATGATGCCGAAGACGTACGCCGACCGTTCCCATTATTTTTCGTGATCGGACCTCACCCCATAATATTACCATTCTTATATAACCGACAGCTATTTTTGACGTGAGACAAAACACTATGGAAGATTCGAACTGTGTCCATTGATGAAAAGAATATTCGCATTCTGAGCGCGATCGCAAAGCACAAAACTGGAAGTCCGGACAGGATCACTGAGTTAACGGGGATTCCGAAATCGACCGTTCACTACCGCATACAACAACTCAAAGAGCAAGGGGTAATCACGAACGACCTGTTCGATATCGATCTTGAAAAGATCGAACTTTCGATTACGCTTCTTTCGGAGATACGGGCCACGTACGAGGAGGGCTATCACGAGCTCGTCGGGGAAAAACTCGGAGAGATAGAGGGAGTCAACCAGGTCTATTTCACACTTGGTGACACCGATTTCGTCGTGATTTCCTATCTTCACTCCCGTCAGGAAGTCGAGCGACTGGTCGAAGAGTTCGAAGCGATCGATGAGATCGAACGAACTAGCTCCACGTTCGTCATCACCACAGTGAAAGACGAGTCGAATCCCATCGCTGACTACGAAATGGAGACGTTATTCGAGTTGCTTCTCAGGGAGTCGGAGACCCCTTCGGCAGGATGATGATCTCCACTCTCGCCGTACACTATACAGAAGACGAGCATCATCGGACGAGTTCGTTACACTTGGACGCTATTCATCGTTCATTACCGCCGTGCTGCTTTCCGCCCGTTCTTTCGATCGAAATAGCCATCGAAAAACGGTTCGCCAGTAGTGAAAACGAGTCGGCGTATCGGATCGATCAGCCGTTCGTCGGTCTCGAAGATCCTCCGAGGCCATCAAATTGCTCGTCGAGGTACTTCGTGGTGTGTTCGTTCTTCCGGAACCGATCGTCCGCGAGCACGGCGAGATGAAACGGGATGGTCGTCGAAATGCCCTCGATCTCCGCTTCGTTGAGCACGCGTTGGCTCCGAGCCATCACTTCGCTTCGGTTCTCTCCGGAGACGACGTACTTCCCGACGAGCGAGTCGTAGAAGGGACTGACCTCGTCGCCCTGGTCGACGCCGTCGTCGACGCGAACGCCCATTCCGGTCGGCTGGCGGTAGGTCTCAATCGTGCCCGGCGTGGGCGAGAAGTCGTTGTACGGATCCTCGGCGTTGATGCGAAACTCCATCGTCGCACCGCAGGGTTCGACATCTTCCTGTTCGAAGCCGAGTTCCTCGCCCGCGGCGATCCGGAGCTGCCGGTCGACGATATCGATGCCTGTTGCGACCTCAGTGATGGTGTGTTCGACCTGGATGCGGGCGTTAACCTCGAGGAAGTAGAACTTCCTGTCGCCGTTTTCGTCGGCTTCGTAGAGGAATTCGACAGTACCAGCGTTGACGTAGCCCGCCGCTGAGACTCCTTGGCGAGCGGCCGCACAGAGCTCCCCGCGCGTCTCCTCGTCCAGCACCGGTGAAGGTGTCTCCTCAATGAGCTTCTGTTGGCGACGCTGGACCGAGCAGTCCCGCTCGTACAGGTGTCTCGCATTCCCATGGGTGTCGACGAGCACTTGCACCTCGATGTGTCGGGGATTCTCGAGGTACTTCTCGACGTACACTGCTGGATTGTCGAAGTAGGCCTCCCCCTCGCGCCGGGCCTCTTCCAACCTGTCTTCGATCTCGCGTTCGTCCTCGACGATCTTCAACCCGCGCCCGCCGCCGCCGCCGTCGGCCTTGATGGCGACCGGGTAGCCGTGTTCGTCGGCGAACGCGCGCACCGCCTCCGGGGAATCGACGGTGTCGTTCGTCCCCGGAACAACCGGGACACCCGCCCGTTGCATGATAGCCCGAGCTTTCGTCTTCTCACCGAAATCGGCCATCACGTCGGCCGGTGGACCGACCCAGACGAACTCTGACTCCCCGACGCGGCGAGCGAACGACTCGCTCTCGGCGAGGAAGCCGTACCCGGGGTGGATCGCGTCCGCGTCCGCCTCGCGGGCGGCTTCGAGGATGGATTCTTGATCGAGGTAGCTCGTTCTGGCTACCGAAGCACCGATGTGCCGAGCAACGTCGGCGTGGCGGACGTGCTTTGCCGTCTCGTCGGCGTCGCTATAAACGGCAACCGTCTCGATCCCCAGCTCCTGGGCAGCCTGTATCACTCGCACCGCGATCTCGCCCCGGTTGGCGATGAGTACTCTGTCGAACATCGTTTGGAAATCGCGTCGATACTACTTATCGACTGGGCAACGAGGGAAATATTGAGCGAACAGGGCGGATGAAACGGCCCGGGAACCGGTGTCGAAGGATCATCGGCCACCGGCACTGTTAATATATCCCACGATGTTTTTTGGTATAGACTAATGAACGGAAACAGAATCGAGCGTACGGAACTACCGGAGCCGCGGTATGAGTTCGGTGGTGATGATCACGTGTTCGTCGAACTCGACGAGGCGATGAGTTTCGACGCGAACTTTCAGGCGATGGCGATCACACAGCAGATCGACGAGCGCGACATTGCGGGCGTGACCGAGATCTGTCCGGCGAACGCCTCCTACATGGTGCGGTTCGATCCCGATGTCATCCACCCCGAAACGATGGTCGAGGAGTTGAAAGAGATCGCCGCCGAGACCGACATCTCGGAGTACTCGTGGGAGACGCGGGTCATAACCATTCCGGTGCTGTTTCAGGATCCGTGGACCCACGAGACACTCATGCAGTTCCGGGACCACCACCAGGATCCCGACGCGACAGACCTCGAGTACTCCGCTCGAATCAACGGTTTCGACGGCGTGGAAGGGTTCATCGACGCGTTCGTCGGCTCGCCGCATATGGTCACGATGGTCGGGTTCGTCCCCGGTCTCCCATGGTGTTTCCAGATGGTGCCGCGGACCGAACAGCTGGAAGTTCCTAAGTACGTACAACCACGGACCGACACACCGAGCCGGGCGGTGGGGTTCGGCGGTGCGTTCTCCGTCGTCTATCCGGTCCAAGGCGCGGGGGGCTATCAGCTGTACGGTCGCACCCCAATCGAAGTGCTCGACGTCGACCAGCAACTCCCTAACTTCCGAGATTCGATGGTGCTCCCGAATCCCGGAGACATCCTGAACTATCGACGTATCGACCGCGAGGAGTACGACACGATCCGCGAGGAGATCGAGGAGGGTACCTACGAGTACGCGATCGAGGCGGTCGAGTTTGTCCCGGATGCGTTCTTCGAGGCACCACACGAGTACAATGAAGAGCTTACGAAGACGGGGGTGAGCTCCTCATGATCGAAGTCGTGAAGGGTGGCGTCTCGACGACCATCCAGGACCTCGGCCGGTTCGGCCACTACCACATCGGGATGCCTCCCTCGGGAGCGATGGACCTGTTCTCCCACAAGGTGGCGAACGCCCTCGTTGGCAACGCGTCCGACGCGGCGACCCTCGAGATGACATACGACGGGGCGGATCTCCGGTTCGAGGAGAACGGCGTCATCGCGCTCGCGGGCGCGCCCATGCCAGCCGAGCTCGACGGTGAAGACGTTCCGATGCACGAAGCGGTGCGCGTCGAAGCCGGACAGGAGCTCGAAACGGGGTTCACCACCGAGGGCGCGCGCACGTATCTCTCCGTGAGCGCTGGGATCGATGTTCCAGAAGTGATGGGGAGCCGGTCAACCTACACGCTGGTCGGTATCGGTGGCCACGAGGGACGGACGTTGCAAGCTGGCGACGAATTGGTTACCGGCGAGAACGGCGCGGCCCCCGATACCGTCGTCGGTAACACCGCCCCCGAGGAGAATCTCCCTGACTTGGAGAACAGCAACGTACTTCGGACCGTGATCGGACTGTGTGATTACCGTCTCACGGACGAAAGCAGGGAGCAACTCTGTGACGTCGCCTGGAAGGTGACCCCGGAAGCCGATCGAGTCGGGTACCGTTTAGAGGGTCCCGAACTCGAGTTCGTCGAGCGCGAGCAACCCTTCGGTGCGGGGACCGATTCCTCGAACGTGGTCGACGTCGGGTACCCCATCGGTTCCATTCAGCTCCCCCAGAAGCCGATCGTTCTGATGCGCGATGCCGTGACCGGCGGCGGCTACGCTACCATCGGGACGGTGATCGGCGCGGACCGAAGCCTGCTCGCCCAGAGGCGCACACACGAGACCGTCCGCTTTGAACCCGTGACCGTCGAGGAAGCCCTCGACGCTCGCCAGTCGGTTCAGGACGACCTTGCCGCGATCCGAACCGCAATCGAACGATAGCCCCGTCGACCACACCAGTCGTTCCGGTTCACAGAATCTGAGGTGTGCATCCTCCAAATTCGACGAAGTGTCGTTAATGGTAAGTACCAAGACAACCACGTACGTGGTATGGCGACAGAACACTTGGCCGCCCCGATGCCCGGCGTGTTTTATCGACGGTCGGACCCGGACGAACCCCTAATGGTCGAGATCGGAGACGACGTAAGCGAAGGCGACACGGTTGCGCTCATCGGCGTGATGAAGAACTTTCATGACATCACTGCACCCCACGACGGGACCGTGACCGACATCCTGGTCGAAAACGAAGGGGAAGTCGAAGCCGGCCAGAAGTTGATCGAACTGACGATCGAAGATTGAACCATCGCTGGCCGAGTCACGACCGATCGTGTCCACACGGATCGAGACGAGTATCTTCGATCACTCCTCAGGGAATCGGTGAATCCGCAGTCTGTCCGAGATGGACCGGTTACACCGACTAGTTCGTCACCGAGCCCCGGAACCGGTTCGGCGACCCTTCGACTGTGCTACTGGCGGTAACCGTTCGTGTAGGGCCATCAGAATAATGTTCAATATTGTAGTATATCATACCCCATCTCGTCTCGGATGATCCATTCGAGGCTAATCTTTTTTCTTAATAACGGTATTGGGAAATATGGACGTTATCATGGCAACAACAATCACTATTTCTGTAACTAATCCGGCCATTACTGGATGATCGATCGATGACCGAAGCTAAAATATCACTGACTGTAAACGGAGACGACTATGAACTGACTGTCGAACCCGGACGCTGCTCGTCACGGCGCTCCGGGAGGAGCTCGGGTATACCGGCGCAAACGTCGGCTGTGACACCGCTCGAGGCGTTCCCCTACGAAAGCGCTGCAGCCCTCGTTTACGACAGCGGCGAGTACGAGCGTGTATCTCAAACGCCGGAATCCCCGATTGGGCTACCCGCTGGTCGGGGTCGCGGTGTGGGCCCGGACCGACGACTCGATCGAGATCGCGGACATCTGGGTCGCCGCGACTAGTTCGACATCCCACGCGTCTGCACGCCGTCGAGGACGAACTGGATGACGCAACAATTGAGGAGGGAACGATCGTCACCGCGGCAGGCCGGACGGCCGACTCCCTCGACGAGACCGATTTCTGCCCGGACATGAGGGTGTCACCCGCGTACTGCAGCCACCTGCTCTCGGTTTATGCTGAGCGGGCGCTTCGGACGGCACTGGATCCGTCCCAGGGCTGATCCGAACGGGCAGCGTCCTTTCGCGCTCACAAGATACAAGACCTCCGACGCGGACTGTATGGTATGGTAGCAATAGACATCAACTGCGACATGGGGGAGAGTTTCGGCAACTACACCATGGGGAGAGATGCGGAGGTGATGCCCTACATCACCTCCGCCAACGTTGCGGGTGGCTTTCATGCAGGCGATCCACACGTGATTCGCGAGACGGTTGCACTCGCCGAGGAACACGATGTCGGTATCGGAATCCATCCCGGCCTTCCGGATATGATGGGGTTCGGACGGCGGACGATGGACGCCACGCCCGAGGAGGTGCGCGATTACGTCGTTTACCAACTCGGTGCGCTCACGGCCTTCGCCGAGTGGAGCAGCCTCGACGTTCAACACGTCAAGCCCCACGGGGCAATGTACTCGATGCTCTCCGAGAGCGAAGACCACGCTCGGGCCGTCATCGAAGCCGTCCTCGCAGTTGACCCCGACTTGATATACCTAGCGACAGATATGAACATCTACGAGATCACTCGGGAATACGACAACCTTGACGCGGTGTTCGAGGGGTACGTCGATCTCGATTATCGCTCTGACCGAACCCTGATCGTCGAAAAAGAGAAGGCAGCACCTGATCCCGAACTGGTGGCCGACAGGTTCGTCAGCATCGCCCAGCGTGGCGAAGTCGAAACCGTCGATGGGACGGTGATCGACGTTCCAGCGGATAGCATCTGCATCCACGGCGACACACCCAACGCTGTCGAGGTGCTTGAAACGATTCACCAGCGTCTCGAGGAAGAAGATATAGAACTGATGCGTCTCGACGAACAAATGGTGTGAACGACCTCTTATGACTATCTTCTGACACGGTGGGGTGGGGGTCTCCGCTTTCGATTCGGGTGACAGTCGGTATTATCACCGTGTCGTGGCTTGGATTGATCATGCATGGCGGCCCCCGTCCGATGGCCACTATTCCGGTAAAACCACCACTTCGGTGGCGTCGTGGGTATCCTCGGTCAACCAGAGTTAGCCGCTCGTTTCATGCACACAAACTGTCGTTCGGAGCTTCTGACTATCGGCGGTCCTCTGTGGGCCGGACAGCTAGCGAGAGCTCTACAACTGCTGGTCAACCGCACCGCAATCACGTGCCTCCGCCTATCGGCTGGACACGCAGCCAGCTCCCGTTCCCTCTCGCGGTTTACTCTCCCAGAGACAGCGAGGAGTTATTTAGGCAAAACATCTACTATCGCAGGCGTGCCTTGATTAAGTATCTGGACCTCCATAGGTAAAGATGAATTCCCATACATAGAAATAGTAGTATTCGAAGCTCTAAGAAGTTAGTTCAATATATTATTATTCAGTTTAAATTACCAAAATCGTTATATTACTATCTGAATATTTTTCGAACGGGATGATACCATGATACGATCTGGCGTAGATATTGGTGGGACATTTACTGACGTAATCATATTTGATGAAGAAACTGGAAGTATCGTTGTCGAAAAGACACCATCGACACCAGATAATCCAGAAGAAGGTGTCATCGCTGGATTGTCGAAATCGAATACTGACATCGGCAATCTTGATTTTTTCTCCCATGGTTCTACCGTTGGGACGAACGCGCTGATTGAACGCGAGTTGCCGCGAACCGGCTTGCTCACGACAGAGGGATTCCGAGATGTCCATGAGATTCGGGATGCAACGAAGGAAAACATCTGGGACCCGTATGAGGATGTTGCCGATCCCTACGTCCAGCGACGTGACCGGCTTGAGGTGCCCGAACGCATCGACTACGATGGGAATATTGTTACACCGCTTAACGAAGAAGAGGCCCGAGAAGCCATACGCATTTTCAAAAAGCGAGAGATCAATACCATCGCCATTTCGCTCATCAACGCTTACGCCAACGGTGAACACGAGCGTCAACTGGAGGAGCTCGTCAAAGAGGAGTACCCGGACGCGTTCGTCTGCTCTTCGCACGAAATCCTTCCAGAAATGTTCGAACACGAGCGGACAAGCACCACAGTCATCAATGCAGCGTTGGTCCCTGTCGTCAGAGAATATCTGACTGAGCTTTCGGCGCAGCTCGAGGCGGTGTTCAGATACGGATGAAGTATGAGGGGGTTCGTTTTCTGAGTGTCATATGCCCGAAAACGCCCGCCTCAATGGATGTTTGGACGACATCAACTTGGATTTTATGGAGCGAGAAGCAACACCGCGACTGTTGATGAAGCTCGGTATTCAGCTCCACCTTGCTGGTCTATCGCTTTCGAATACCGTTACTATTCTTGAGATATTCGGTGTTGAACGGGCCTGTTCGACCGTTCACAATTGGGTCTACAAGGCCGATCTACAGCCCGAGAATGGACGAAGCCCGGATCACGTTGCGGTTGACGAGACCGTGATCCGACTGAACGACGAGCAGTATTGGCTGTACGCTGCGGTTGATCCCGAAACAAACGAATTGCTTCACACAATGCTTGAACCGACGACAAACACGGTTCTCGCTCAATCGTTTCTCACTGCACTCGCCGAGAAGCATGATGTTGAGGAGGCTGTGTTTCTCGTTGATGGCTCGCATTCATTACAACACGCGTGTCGTCGACACGGCTTCGATGTCAGATATGAACGCCACGGAAATCGGAACAGCGTCGAACGTATATTTCGTGAAATAAAACGACGTACCTCTTCGTTCTCAAACTGTTTCAGCAATGCCAGTGCAGAAACTGCGAACGAGTGGCTTCGATCGTTCGCATTCGCATGGAATCAGCTTATCTGAACACTACCGGACACACCATCTGCAAAATGAAGAATCCTCCGATGGAACAGTTATCGACGTGTGTCTCATCCGTGCTTTCGTTTCGATTTGTAATTGATATCAGTACGAATACAACACCAATGTCGATCATATATTATTGTATTTACCACACGGCATTTTTCCTAAAGTACACTTAGATATCTGTTGGAAAATTAAGTAAAGATATAGTAACTTCCCTCACCTCATTTCTGTGTCAAGATTGTCATGGAGATTATCCCGACGACGCTCGACTCGTATAGCGCTCAATTGGAGTCTGACGACGTGTTTATCGGCCAGCTCATCCCTCTCCGGCATCGACCAAAGCCAGAATATATCGAGGTCTTTTCCGTCCTCCCCTCCTACTAGTCAGTGATGAGCCGGCACGATGACCACATCACGATGTATTCGGATTACGTGTGCCCGTTTTGCTACCTCGGACGCCGATCCCTAGAGGAGTATCTGGACACGCGTGAACGGGACCTCGGTATCAACTGGCACCCATTCGATCTGCGGAGCCAGAAACGCGGGCCGGATGGTGAAATCGATCACTCGATTGAGGACGGGAAGGATGAAACGTATTTCGAACAGGTTCGACAGAACGTTGCGCGATTGAAAGACGAGTACGACGCCGATGAAATGCTTGCCCTCGACGACCTCCCGGAGAACGTGGATTCACTCGATGCTCAAGTCGCCTCGTTCTACGTGCAGACCGAGTATCCCGATCGGTGGCTCACCTTCGATGAAGCGATCTTCGAGGCGCTCTGGATCGAGGGACGGGACATCGGCAATGTCGACGTGGTAGTAGACCTGGCTGAAGATGCTGGGCTGGACAGTGATGAGATTCGAACCGCAATCGGAGACGAATCCCTCCGTGACCGCCTTCGAGAACAATTTACTGAAGCTCAACAGGACGATATCACTGGCGTTCCCACGTTCGCCTACGACGAGTATGCTGCCCGGGGCGCAGTCCCCCCCGAGCAGTTAGAACGGCTCGTCGAAGAAACGTGACCCCGTCCACCGCGACGCGTATGGGACAACGACTATGACGTCACGATTGTTGAGATCCCAATTTCGTCGCCGTACGAGGACAAAACGGTAGATGGTGGATTTGCAAGGGTACTCGTCAATCTCGAGACGAGCACTAGGCTGTCACGTCCTGGGTCACGAGGCATCGCTGCTCGTTCACTGCCTCGACTGTTCGATATGAGCTTATAGGATTTAGGCGAGAAACCCCACGACTTCAGTCCTGTCTCTTACCCACAAGTTGAACCGCCAGCAGGGAATGACACAGTGGCGAGAGAAGACGAGAACACCGATACTTGGCGGTCTTGCTCGGAGTGAGAAGTGATTCCAGCTGTGAGCACAGGCCGCTTCGAGCATTCCCGTGACCGGTATGCCCCTTCGTGTCACGGACCAGCTTGCCCAATCTGCTCGTAGATCATCGCCGAGAGCGGCCGAACTCCCGTTCTGGAACACCACGGACTTATGGGTAAGAGACAGGACTTCAGTCATGGGATGAATCGCCTCACACTGTTCAAACGTCGAAATCGCAATGTTTGAGTGCCCACACTACGTATCTGTGATTGTCGTTGCGACGGACTCCCGTCGTAATTGACTGTCCGAAAACTGGCAGTTGACTTGGTGTTTGCCTCATCAAAAAGTAAGCCTTCGGACACCCCAACCGACGTTAAACAATCAAGTACCTTCGAGTCCTTCACGGGATAGGAGTAACGGGGGCGTGGCACTCCCATCGGCGTGTCGGGTCGCAAACGTAAGTTCCCAACCCAGCGCAAACGGGCGTGGGTGAATAGTTCTTGATCGTCCGAAGGTGGGTGTCGCCGTGGGGGGTGTACTCCTCACCGAAGAACATCTCCATTCGTGATTGTCCTTGCGGCGTGCCACACCGACAGAGGGCCATCAGTGCCTGGAGTTCGTTGAACTGGCTGTCGGGATATGTCGCGTTCGCTGCCCGTCCAGAGTCGAATGCACGGAAGACCGTCGCCCGCGCGTGTCGGACGTGTTTTCGAATCTGCTCGTTCGAGAATTCGCCGACGTGGCGGTCACGGAGGTCAGACTCAGACTCGTCGACGTGCCGTGGGGGCCGGAGATCGTGAGCTGCCTCATTCTGATAGGCGGTAGTAACGAGGCGCTCACTTACCGCGAGAATTGTTCGTTTCGCCTCGTCTGAAAGGCCGTCATCCCACGCGGTCGTGAGCGTTTGGCGAGTGGGAGCCGTATTGTAGGGGCCGAAGTTCGTCGGATCGAATCCAAGCCGAACGGCTCGGTGCTCCGTTGAGAGATGTTCGTAGAGCCCGTTCCACGACAGCCCAGCAAGCTCACGATAGAACACGGCCCGAACGATTGGAGCCGCATCGTACCGACGTGTTTCGAAGCGTATGAGATCCTCATCACGGAGCATGCCCGTTACGGGGGCCTCTTGCACGAGGGCGATGAGAGTGGGTGCTGTTTCGAGGTGTTCCTGAACGTCCTCAACGATGCATGGCGTGGCTCCGTTACGCATTCCGATGGCTGTAGGGATTGCACTCACAATCCAGTCAGGGGATTCTGGAGGAGCTCGCTGAAGCCTTCAGCTCGTGGTTCGACCTGCGACAGAAAGACGACCGTGCGAATCCGCCCAGCTTCTTCTCACGGGCGCTTTGCGCCCGTTCGAATGGTCCGTGAGACCTTCGGTCTCACGCTAATCGCAAGCGCAACTACTACGACGATGAGAGTAATCGCGTTCACGAAGAACATCCGCGCTTGACAGTGACGTGGAAGCAAAACGGCATCCGCTACGATACGAAGCACAACCGGGTGCGCCTCTCGAAAGGGGCGCACCACAAGGATCACCCGAAGGCGTGGGAATACATCCTTGTCGAGTACGAGACGCGCCCCGGCGTCACGGTCGAGAATCTGCAACAAGTCCGCACCGTGTACGATAGCGCCAAAGAACGCTGGGAACTCCACCTGGTTTGCAAGGACGAGATCGAGACGCCCGACGCACCTGGCGACGAAACGGCAGGCATTGATCTTGGCATCTGTAATTTCGCCGCCGTCACCTATAGCACCGACCAAGCCGACTTGTATCCCGGCAACCGTCCTGAAACAGGACGGCTACTACTTCCCGAAAGAAATTGCCACGTGCGACGATTCGGGCGGTGACTGTGCAACTCGCCTGCATCACACATGGTCGGAGCGCCGCACCCACTTCTTCCATAGTCTCGCCACACACATTGTGGAAACGTGCGTCGGACGCGGTGTTGGGCGTATCAACATCGGGACGCTCACAGGCGTCCGTGACGACGAAAACGGCGACGCGAAGAACTGGGGCACTCACGGGAACCTCGACTTGCACGGGTGGGCGTTCGACCGCTTTAGCAACATCCTCGAATACAAAGCCAAGGTTGAGGGCATCGAAGTCTTCGCTCGTGTAGGTCGCGTTCGAACCCACACCAACGTCGATCTCAAGATATAACAGCGACGCCGCTGCGGTCGTGACCTGATTTGCTTCAGTAGCATCGACCATACCGACCAAACGAGATGTGTCTAATCGAGGCTTTGCCTACTTCAGCAACTACTGTGAAGGGACAGGTATCCTCCTTGAGTTCGTATAAACGAGATATGATACCCGATTCGTCATGCATAATTCTATGAGAAATGTAGACTGCCTAGGTAGATTTCGCCACCAGTTACGGTAAGAAAATAAGCTAGTCGACTTCTGATGACAGACGAAAATATCAATATGACAACCAAAACTGCTATGTGATTTCAAAACAAATACCATTGGTTATGAGTACCGACAAATCCAATGATATGGAGACCCAGCACGGGCACCACGACGTCGAAGGGCCGGGCTATTCGACGCCTGCGGCGATGCGAACCGAATCAGAGCGCGAAAAAACTGCCTTCGTGATGGCTCCTCGGGTTGGAATGGATACCGACAACCCCGACTTCGTTGGCGTCGTCGATGTTGATCCTGAGTCGCAGACGTACTGCGAAATCATCGATACCGTCGAAATGCCGAACAAAGGTGATGAACTCCACCACTTCGGATGGAACACCTGCTCGTCGTCGTGCCACACAGAGGGTCTCCATCGTGACCACCTGATCGTTCCCGGCCAACGCTCCTCGCGGATTCACGTTCTCGATGCTGCTGACCCGCGCGACCCCACAATCGAACGCATTATCGAGCCCGAAGAGATCTTCGAGTACGACCTCTCGGCCCCACATACAGTCCACTGTGTCCCAGGAGGAAAGATCGTCATCAGTATGCTCGGCAACGCTGATGGTGAACTTCCGGGTGGATTTCTCCAACTCGACCAGGAGGACTTCTCGATTGACGGTCGGTGGGAGGAAGACCGCGGAGATGTAGAGATGCAGTACGACTACTGGTACCAGCCTCGACACGGTGTGATGGTGTCGACAGAATGGGCTGCTCCGAAAACCTATTATCCCGGATTCGACCTTGATGACGTCGAGAACGGCAAATACGGCGATAGCATCCATATCTGGGACTGGGAAACCAGAGAGCACCAGGATACACTGACCTTCGGCGAGGAGGGACAGATTCCCCTAGAGATTCGTATGCCCCACAATCCCGAAGAAACGGAAGGATACGTCGGTGCAGCGCTCTCTTCGAACATCATCCGCTTCTGGAAGGCCAGCGATGGAACGTGGGACTGGGAGACAGTCATCGATGTCGAGGCCCGCGAACATCCTGACTGGGATATGCCCGTTCCTGGTCTCGTGACGGACACCCTCATCTCGTTGGATGACCAGTACCTGTTCTTTTCGAACTGGCTCCACGGCGACTGCCGGATGTACGATATCAGTGACACCGGCAATCCGCGGTTGGCTGACCGGATTTGGGCCGGTGGCAACTTCGGCGACCGGCAGGAGATTCAGGGAACCGACATCCGTGGTGCGCCACAGATGCTGCAACTCAGCCGCGATGGCCGTCGACTGTACTGGACCACATCACTATTTTCCTCGTGGGACAACCAATTTTACCCTGATATCGGCGAGCAAGGCTCGTTGATGATGAAAGCTGATGTCTACCCTGAAGAGGGTCGACTGGAACTCGATGAGGACTTCCTCGTCGATTTCGGCACTGCGCCCGGCGGCCCGGCACGCGCCCACGAGATTCGCTGGCCCGGTGGCGACTGCACGAGCGACGTCTGGCAGTAGATGCCCACCTACGAAGTAATCCTCCAGTGGCGCGACGGTGCCGAGCAGATTATTGAGGCCGACGCCGACGAGACCATCATCGACGCTACTGAGCGCGCTGGACTGGGACTTCCCTACGGCTGTCTTTACGGTGCCTGTGGAACGTGTACAGGTCGGTTGCTTGATGGTAACCTCGTTCACATCGAACGGGCACGTGCGCTAAAGCCCCACCACAGCAAAGAGGGGTATGTCCTTCTGTGTGTGGCTAAGCCCCGATCTGACTGTCGTATTGAGGTTGGTGCGGAGATTCAGGCTGACCTCGTCCCTAATCCGTGGAAATGACTGTCCCGATACCCCAACTGAGAACAGCCCTACCCGATGACGAGGGGACGCACTGACGGCTTGGGAAGCGGAGACTGCCACAATTGAGCGTCTGTCGTCTGCTCGTTCGCTTTGGACTTGCTGTCGCGGGACTGGTCGTCCTCTCGACAACCGTGAGCGGGCACGGCGTCGGACACGGCGGCGCGGCCACGGCGTTCACGGTCGTACTCGAACTTCCAATCCTCACTGATCTCCCCGGTGGCGTCGCGGCCGTTCACTACCGTCGCTTCCGTAGGCCAGAGGCGACTGACCAGGGGTTGAACCACATCATCAGCCTTCTTGCTGGTCTGATCACGCTGGAAACCACTCGCGTCGATAGCGGCTTTGCCACTCCAGCCCGCCTGCTCCGCATTTCGGCGGAGCAGGCGGCGGAGTTCATGCATCTGGACGTTTCGTTCCCAGCGAGACAGCGTGGTATGATCGGGTGGACGGTCGAGATTGAGTTCGTTGTGGATCACATGCGAATCGTTGAACCACGCTTCCAATCTCACGGAGACTTTTGTCGAGATCGGCTTGGAAGAGAAACAACGCGATCTGTTGTATATGATCGCGGGCAATGACGAGCCACACGGGCTGGCGATCAGAGACGCCCTCGACGACTACTACGAAACGGAGATCTCCGCCGGTCGGCTGTATCCGAACCTCGACGCGCTGGTCGAGAAAGGACTGGTCGAGAAGGGCACACAGGAGAGTGGGCCGTCGAGCTGCCCACCGACCACGAGCTAACCGACTCCATCCGCACGGCACTCGATCGTCCTGTCCGACAGTATACGCCTGTTACTTATTGTATCCTTGAGTGTAACGGAGGTATGGGTCGAGACGAGATGGATATCTCTGAACAGGTGATTTACACTGTGGCAGACGTTCACGGTGAAGATCCCACGCAGCTTCCACAGATCGAAGAAACAATTAGCAGTGACGCGCTGAATGATCTCTTCCACAAGGACAATCACCCGCCCGACACATACATAGCCTTTCCATATTATGATGTCTGAGTGATGATTCATAGTAACCGGACTGTCGATGTCTTCAAGGAGCATGCAGCGACGAGTGCCCTCGAAGACTTCCCGGAGACGGTTGAGGACCTACCGACTGATGAACCCATGGTTGTACTGCATGCTGAAAACGACCGACATACGTTCTCGCAAGCCGAAGTGGAGACCGTCCACGAGATTGTTGAGGAGGCCGACGATGGTAAGGAAGCCTGGGAGGAAACGCTCGACTATGCTGAGCAACGATAGTCCCGAACGTAATCCGACGCACGCAACCACCGGGGTCGTCGCAGATCGTCTGAGGATGCTGGATCTCTCGGTCAGTGCGTGATTTCTCCGCGACAGTCGAACGGATCGTCGAGGATATCGCTGACGCCGAATGCCGCCCGCTTGCGGAGGTACGGGCGGATCGCCTCACGAACGTCACGAGCGGTCGCTGAGTGGGCCGTGACGACCGCTCCGTCGGCCGTGACGGGCAACTCCTCGCGCAGCGCCGCCGTGTGTGCGAAGACGAGCGCGCCGCCCTCATCGCGCCCAAACCGGAGAATCGCCCGCATCGTCTGATCCTCCGTCATGTGGCCGAGGAACTCGTTGGCGATCGTCGAATCGTAATCGAGCACCGTCCCGTGGCCGGGGCCGTCACCTCCTCGTCTGCGAGTGCGGCCCACTTCTCGGCCAGCGCGTGGCCGGAGTGTTGCGTGCCGAGCACGACCCCCAGCCGACAGCCCGCGAGTGCGTTCGATCCCGTGATGTTGCCGTCATTCGACCCTCTGATTTCCTTCACCGCCGGTGCTTCGTGTCGACCAGCTATCTCCATGTTCCTAGTGCGTCGCTGTGCGGGTGTTCACACGTAGGAGTGAAAAGACATCACTCATATATCATATACAGTTGGTATTGAGTAGGTCATTGTTCTTATTCACGTAGGCGTCCTTGAGTCAGCATGAGTGTCGTTGCAGATTTTTCCATCCCGACTAAATCCTTCGCGCTCCAGCAGGCGCTGACAGCCGAATCTGCTATGACTGTCGAGGCCGAACGGCTGGCGTCCCACAGTGCCGAGTGGGTCCTCCCATTTCTCTGGGCCTCCGGTGGCGACTTTGAGACGTTCCACGAAGCGATGCAGGACGACCCGACGGTTGCCAACGTAACTATCATCGAGGAATCCGGCGATAGTGTCTTGTATCAGACAGAATGGAGCGATACGGTGGTCAATATAGTTGATGAGATGATAGACCAACATGCGAATATTTTGCGGGCGAAGGCGCATGGCGAGACATGGCGGCTCCAACTCCGATTTGCCGAGGACAAACAGGTCTCATCGTTTCAGGATTATTTTACGGAACAAGGCTATACATTTGAAGTCAATAAACTCCATCACCCTACCGCCCCCCGACAACGCGAGTATGGGCTGACCGCGGCACAGCGCAACACATTAGCGACGGCATTACACGAAGGCTATTTCAACGTTCCACGCGATCTCACGATAGAAGAACTGGCGGACATCCTCGATATCTCCTCAAACGCCACTTCCCAGCGGATACGGCGTGCCTCTGCCGCTCTTATTCAAGATACGTTAGTGATTGACGCTGGCGAGAGTACTGACGGAGAATAGCCACGCCGACTGGGATGCTAGGGGGAGGGTTGGATAAAGACCGTTACTTTCGCGCCCATGGATTGTTGCTTAAATCTGAGTAACGTATCCTTGTGGGAAATCAAACACGCCGTTTCGCTGATGACGTACGATCGAACGCCTTTGACAGAGAGATGTTGTTAGATGATCTCTTCGAGATACTTGCTAGCCCGCGTCGTCGGTACATCCTCCGCTGCCTACGAACGCACGACCCCCCGCTAGCATTAGCTGATGTGGCAGATGAAGTCGCGGTCTACGAGCACGACACCGATATTACGGACATTGCAGCAGAGGACATCAAGCGTATCTACCTATCGCTCTACCACACGCATATTCCAAAACTAGCGGAGCGGGGCCTTGTTACCTATAGCCAAGAACGGGATCTGGTGACACTGTCAGAAACCGGCAAGCAATTGAGTGCCATAGAGATCACCAATGACAACGATTTGTAACCTAACCATGCCCGCCGAGGAGTTCGGGCTCGCCGAGACGCTTCAGGCTGTGCCCGACACGCAGGTCATCTGTGAGCCCGTCGCTGCTAGCAGGCCCACCGAGAGCATGCCGCTCATCCGCATTCGCGCTCTCAACCGCCAGGAGTTGGAGACCGCGTTGACGAGCGATACGACTGTCGCCGAGTGGACCCGGCTAACGGGTGGGGAGTCCAGTTGGCTCTATCGGATTGAGTGGGCGAGGAGGGTGTCGTTGATCCGACGGATGCTAACCGGGAGGGGGGCCACGATACTCTCAGCGGCCGGGAACGGCAGTGAATGGTCTCTACGGCTGCTCTATCCCTCTCGGAAGGCATGCTCACAGATCTATACGGTCTGTGAGAACCACAATCTCAGTCTCACTGTCGTCTCGATTCAGACCGTTGACGACGAGCAGTCCACACGCTACGGCCTGACCAGCGCCCAACACACGGCCCTTACTCAAGCCTACAACATGGGCTACTTCAAGGTGCCACGCGACGCTGGCCTTGATACGGTGGCCGAGACCTTAGACATCTCCCACCAAGCACTCTCAGAACGCCTCCGCCGGGCCCACCAGACGCTGATTGGGAGCACGATCGGACAGCAGGGAGTGGCACAGACCACAGCCACAGCCGAGACAGTCTCTACTGACGGCTCCGTGATGAGTGGCGGTCTGCGGCTCCCCAGGGACTGATCGTTGGCCAGCCGGGCGCTGGCACTGCGGGAGAGGATTCGGAAACGCTCGCACTCTTTTGCAAGCAACCGTCGCAACTCCTGGCTTTGTGATGGACTGACTGTGGATCGCCCGTGGGCAGGCGTACAGAATTCGTATGCTAAGTCGGCAACGATCACTACCGATCACCCCTGAATCGGCCCGACTACGCCTCAAATCCTCGTTTCCTGTCTGATCGATGAAACTATGATGTAACTTGTTAGAGAAGTCCCACCAGTGATCCAATTGCTCCTCACGCTCGCGTTCTCGCTCACGCTCAGCCCAACCCACTCCGCTCAATCTCTCGATTTCGACCGATTCAACAACTCATTCGCTACGCTCACAATTCTCTCCTGCACGAAATTTATTACGAGAAGTGTGCACGCCGAGAGATTTAGTCGCCCATCAGGAGTCCTGCTGGACCTGCGCCCCCGTTGAGAAACTGGTGAGCTCGTCAATCCGGGCTTCTAACGCCTCGATTTCTTCTTTGAGTGCCGCTGCATCCTGTCCGTCTGTCGCTGCCAACCGATCTTTTAGCCCCTGCAAGCGGTTGTCTTTCAGCTCCTCGTCGACCTCGGCTTTCCGGACATACGCACTCTCGTCGATGTCATACACCGCCTGTTCGCGCAGATCGGTCACGTCGAGCGCGTCATCCACCTTGGCGCGATCGACGCCGAGCACCCCCGCTCGGGCTCGATCCCAGCCTCTGTGAGCGTGTCCAGTACGTCCTCATCGGCTTTGAGCGATTTCCGCCGTCTGCTTGTGCGCTGGACCGATCCATACTGCCCGGAGACAGGCTGGTCGTGGTGGAGTCGCGGGAGCAAGCGATCGGTCACCTCCTGTCGCAGATCGTTCGCACCGCGTTGTACG
The DNA here is from genome assembly GCA_025041175.1 of Halobacteriales archaeon YIM A00010. Taxonomy (GTDB): domain Archaea; phylum Halobacteriota; class Halobacteria; order Halobacteriales; family Haloarculaceae; genus Halocatena. Next base: position 787,412 of record JAKCFJ010000003.1, on the reverse strand, counting down.
TCCGAGAGCAGCGTGTACAGGTTGATCAGCTCTGAGGTCTCGATTTCGTTGAGAGCGTCGGGATCAGCGCGTTCGAGCGCATCCACGAGCAACAGCAGATCGGGATAGAGCGCGAGCTCGGGCTCACTGCGCTCCTCGTCGCCGGGTGCCGGTTCGGGGTCGGCATCGAGCAACGAGGGATCCGTCGGCGTCTCAGTCTGGGTAATGGTCTCTGCGTCGGCATCGAACTCGTAGCGCGGATGCACACTCAACACGGCGGGATACGGGTCGGCATCGGCTGGTAGCCGATCGAGGTCGAATGCCCCTGGTTCGTCGTGGATGCGACGACACAACGATTCGAACTGGTCGTGTTGGAGCGGTTGGTACCCATCCTCGTCCTCGAACGAGATAATCACGCGCTGTTCCTGGGTCTCGGCGATCCGGAAGCGGCGATGCGACAGCGGCGTAACCAGCGACGCGCCCTCCGAAAGCTCGTCAATCCGGGTCAGGAGCTCGTGCCATGTCGCGGTGAACGGCATTGGTTCTCGCTATCGGCTCGACCAGTAAAATCCCCCGGGCGGTGGACGAGTGTCAGCTCCCTCCCTCCACCCACGGACGGCTGTGTCGTTCTATACAAACGTGAAACGTCATGCTGATCTCGGTGAAACGGCTGGTACCGAGGCAATGGAGTTTAATATGCTCTAATACAATATAGTACATACGATGCCCATCAATATTGATGAGTTCGATCGGCTTCCCGATGAGGCGCTTGATCTAACAGAGGGATCGAACGCCCACCGCGTCCTCACGTTTCTTGCCGAGCATCCAGATGAAGCATTTCGCCAACAGGAGTTTCTTGATCGTCTTGATGTAAAGGCCGGGAGTATCGGGCCTGTTCTCAGCCGCCTCGAAGACCGTGGGGTTGTCCGCCACAAAGGGAAATACTGGACGCTCGGCAACGATGAGCGCCTTGCGTCCTATACAGCAATGTCCCAGACGTTCGCCACCGTCGATGACCGGTTGCCGCCCGAAGACCAAGAGGAGTGGCTCGCCCACGCCGAAGACCCGGGGACTTGACGGACCAACTTCCGGGATCCAGGTCATTACTTGTTCTGAGAGGCAATTGCTTTATTAGCAGGCTAAACGTATTGTGGGTGATGAAACCTACTTTGGACGAGACAGTAGGGTACCAGCTAGTTCAGGCAGCGAAAAGACACCGGCAACAAATCAACTCTGATCTCGAAGATCTCGATCTCCACGTAGGGCAAGAACTTGTCCTCATCGCGCTCTCTGAAGCAGATGGGGTACGACAATCGGAAGTTGCCGACCAGCTCGGAGTTGAACCGCCTACAGTCACGAAGACCGTTCGTAAACTTGAGAAAATGGGTCATGTTGAGCGCCGTGAAGACCCTGAAGATGCTCGAGCACAACAAGTTTCGCTTACTAGTCAGGGCAAAGATCTAATTGAAAAAATTGAACTGGTCTGGACCGAGGCCGAAGAGCCGATGCTAGAAGGGTTCACTATGGAAGAGCGGCTTCTCCTGCGAAGGATGCTCCTGAAACTACAGGAGAATTTGAGTGAGATTAACTCCGCAGGATAGATTCCCTAGTAACTAATGTTCTAATCTTTTGCTTCGACTGTGTCCGGCTGTATAACGCATCAATAGGTGGTTCTCTATTCAGACCCGACCGGAAACTATTTAGCCTACTAACATTAATAGGCTAACTATGTCTGGAGACAGCCCAACAGGAGGAAAGAAATCGACTGTTCTGGTCGCTGGCGCAACCGGAACTGCTGGCAGTGCCTACGTGAACGAACTTGTGGAAGCCGGCTATGATGTCCAGGGAACCGTTCGACCTGGTAGTGACACTTCAGTTCTTACTACGTCCGGAGCTATTCCAGTCAAAGTCGATCTCACGAACGAAAAACCCACTCACAACGCCATATCAGACGTAGACGTAGTTTTCATTGCTCTCCTTGGCCGAGGCGAGGATGCTGCCGAAAACGAGCTTGAAATCACACAGAACGTCATCGACGCTGCGCGCGCTGCTTCCGTTGAACACGTCGTCTATACGTCTGTCCACCGAGCAGACGAAGAAACCGGAGTCCCTCACTTCGAAGTCAAAGGAGAGATCGAGGAGTACCTCAAGAACTCAGGCCTGACGTACACCATCCTTCGCCCGACGACATACATGGACGCTCTCTCTGCTCCTTGGCTCCGAAACAATATCGAGGAGAATGGGGCCCTTGCGAGTCCGATCCTTGCAGATACCTCAATCACGTATCTCGATACAGAAGATCTCGCTACAATCGGGCGACTAGCGCTTGAGGTGGGAGATCTCCAGAACAGTACGCTCCCTATCGGTGGACCTCGGGCGGTGACGTATCACGATTTGCTTCCCATCTTCGAGGAGCTATCTGGCCATGGCGTCACCTATCAGAATGTTCCACTGGAGCAGGCGGAAGCTAGAATGGGTGAAGATATCGCTGCCATGGTTCGATTCTTTAACGAAGACGGGTTCGTGGTCAAGAACGATCCGATAGTGGATCAGCTCAGAATCCAGCTGAACACCGTTGAGGAATACCTGACTGCTCGTAGACGGACTAAGCAAAACAAGTAAAAATCGGAGCAATCCAATGAAAATCGAACTAAACGAGAAAGTGGTTATCGTCACCGGGAGTTCCTCTGGTATCGGACGAGCTATTGCGCGGCAGTTCGGTTCGGAAGGTGCGCGCGTAGTTGTTACCTATCATTCGGACGAGAAAGGCGCAAGCGAAACTGCGACTGAAATCACCGAACTCGGTGGAGAAGCGATGACTGTGCGGTACGACCTTACTGATGACGAGTCAATTGAAGCGGCAGTAGAGCAAGTCGATACTGAGTGGGGTGGCGTTGATATTCTGGTGAACAACGCTGTTGTTTGGGCTCAAACGCCGCCTGGGGAAGCACCTGGATTTGAGCATCTCGACCCTATTGACTGGAGACATCTCATTCGAGGCAATCTGGAAGGCGTCTTCCTAACAACTCAACGCGTTGTACCGTATATGAAAGCGCGCGGAGGGGGTCGAATCGTCAATATTTCTTCTACCATTGCACAGGATGGTCTTCCTGGATCAGCGCCCTACGCCTCTGCAAAAGCTGGAATACTTGGACTAACTACGACGCTCGCTGCCGAACTGGGTCCAGATGGCATCTTGACGAACGCAGTTCTTCCAGGAATGACCCTCACTGAGAGGGGACGAGCAACAATTCCATCCTCCGTACAAGAATCTGTTGCAGCTGAAACTCCGACAAATCGACTGACTTCTCCAGAGGAGGTTGCAGACCTCGTTGTGTTCCTCGCATCAGAACAGAATGGGCATATCAATGGTGAATTGATTCGGGTCACGGGAGGGCTCTGAATGTCGAGAGTAATCATGCACAGGCGTTCGTCGATACTGGAGGAGTCTGAGGGACAATGACCGACTACTCGCTCACCATTCTCGTGATCGAGGGAACCGTCCGAGATGGACGAAGGTCGATCCATCCGGCCCGCTACGTCACCGACCGGTTCCAAGAGAACGGGCACGATGTAGAACTGTTCGATATGAAGAACTACGACATCCCGCTGCTCAAGAACCAGCGGCACTCGACCAGCGACCCCCACCCGGATGTTAACGTAGTGAAAAGTGCAGTCAAGCACGATACCGGCAGTGGCAACGGAGTATTCCTCGTGGAAATAACCAACGAGGGTGTGGCTATCCACGGCCATAGCGACTTTGAGGAAGTGCTGGAAGTGGCGCAGAGACACGCTAGACTCCGCTAAACTATTCACAATGATAACATCACGACCGCCAACAGGAGCCGTGAAATCAGCGTTCGATTTTCAGTGGGACTCGTCGTACGAACTTTCAGACCGGTCAGCTGACGGTAACCGTGAATTTCAGTTTTCGCTTCGGTATTTCGGGTCGGCGGACGACGATCCGACTGTCGCGGACCTGATTGGCAGCCTTTCCGACGATTCGGGCCTCCCTGACTCGCGCGCTACGTGGCACCGGAACTATACGCCGCTCGCTCCGTGGGTGAGAGCGCATGTCCTCAAACTGGCGATGGAATATGGGTTCGTCGGTGGTGAGCCAACGGACCCAGAGAATGGTCAGCCCAATCCACCGACGCAATCCCGCCTCTGGGAGATATGGCACGAGGAGTTCAGCGACGAACTTCGGGATATCTGCCGTGATGTAGCGACCGAACTCGTCGATCTAGCACGTGAGGAGGGCATCCCTGCTCCGGACAACGTGTTTCAGCCCGAGGACAAACAGAACGCCTCAAAGCGGTCGGAAACGCGCCTCATCGCCGACACGACCAAAGAGGTCTGGCAGCACGCCAAGCCGTTCGTCACTGAGGCATTCTTCCTCAAACGCGGGGATAACGCGCAAATTCACGAGAATGCGTTCTGGGAGCAACACGCTTTCATGGGCGTCCGCAAGCACATGTTTGCCGAGAGCGGCGCGGACAGCTTCTACGTCGATTCAACCCGCGACAGAACACCATCCGGATCGACGCACCGCTGGCAAATCCGCAAGCTGTCCATCGACGAGATGCGCCGACAGCACCGTCGAACCACGAAACGTCTCATCGAACGCGCGCGTCGTGACGGCGAACTCGTCGGGAAGCTGTGGGCAGCGATCGACGTGACGAAAGGTGCGCCGTTTACTGGTGAAATGGCCACCGACGAGGAGGGGAACGTCGTCGAGCCGTCCATCCTCGGTCACCGGGACGGCAATTACTATCACCAGTGGGCGAGCATCCAGATCGTCGGGATGGACGTCCCGCTCGTGCTCGACGCCATCCCGCGCGTGCGCTGACAGTCGAAGGACGAGATCGTCGAGAAGCTACTGACGCACGCGACCGAGATGGTCGATATCGACCTCGTGATGATGGACCGCGAGTTCGATAGTGATCCGGTGAAGGAGACCTGCGAGGAGTACGGCGTTTACTACCTCAACCCGACGCGCATCTTCGAACGCAGTGACGAGGCTGACACCATCGCATGGATGTACCGAAACGGCAAACGCTTCCACGTCACCGAGGAAGAAACACCCAATGACGACATGCCGACGCGCACGCAGATATTCCCACAGCGGTCGAACTCGGACGACGAGGATGACGATGACAGCCTCTCAGACGTGTGGAACGAGATGTGCGGCGAGTGGGAGTTCGAGGACGTGGACGGTGAACCAAGTGAGTGCATGTCGTTCTCGCGGCTACTCACGGACATCCAGCGTGAAGAGAAGGTCGAAGAGCGCAAGGAGAAGGCGCAGGATGGAAACGTAGACACCAGCGAAACCGTCATTTTCGAGACAAACCATCCTTACGTAACTACCCGCAACGCCGACGATCAGCAGATGAACGGGAAGGAATTCATCCACATGATCGAGCGACTGATTCGCTGGTATCGGCGTCGTTGGGGTATTGAGAACGGATTTAAGAAGCAGAAGCACTTCATGGTCCGAACTACCTCGACCGAGCGTGACTATCGGTTCTTTAACTTCGTGTTCGCGTGCGTGCTCTATAACGTCTGGCGATTGGTTGACCTGCTCGTAAAACTCGCCATCGACGGCGAGAACAGGTCCTTGACAGCCGAAGTACTCGGCGAGGGCGAACGCGAGTTTGAACGACAGGTCGTACCGCTCGTGCTCGGTTGCGTTGATCGTCTGGCGCGTGACCCGACTGCTTCGGCGAGTCACCCTGACTCAATCTCCGCTGTTTACGATACGTGGGGAGCACATTGTTCATCGACGACGGCGAGCCAGAAGCAAGAGTCCAACAGACAACGATAGCGACGAAATGAGCATCGCGATACGTCGTGACGCTGAGCTGGGAGACGTAAAGCCCCGAACTCGTCAAGCCGACATCGTACAGCCCCCTTCTCGAAATCTCATAGACGGCCAACGAAAAAGCTGCAATCAGCAGATAGTAGCAGGCTGCTGCCCGGCTTCCGCTCACCGCAGACTGTTTACTGCCTGAGTTAGGGCCTCGTCGAGCTTTCCGACGGCAGGACCGCCACCCTGGGCGAAGTCTGGAGGGCCGCCGCCACCGCCGCCGACGGTGGCGGCCAGTTCCTCGACGACCGCGCCCGCGTCAACGTTCACACCGTCCGGTACCGCAACGACGAACTGTGCCCCGTCGGTTCCGCTCCCGAGGACCGCGAGTTTGCCTTCGTCTACGAGGGCGTTGGCGGTCGCTTGCAGTGACTCCATGTCGACGTCGAGCCGACGGACCACGGCGGTACGACCGGCTACATCCACCTCGGTGCCATCCTCACCGACGGCCCGTGTCTTCGCGAGGTGGTCCTTCAGGTCCTCGATCTGCTTTCCCCGCTCCTTCCACTCCATGAAGAACCGCTCGGCGGTCGCGGGAACCGCCGACGGAGCGACATCAAAGGTTGCTGCCGTGGTCAGGAGTGAATCTTCGCTCGTCTGGATGTGCTCGATGGCCGCCGTGCCCGCTGCAAAGGTAATCCGTTCGACGCCGTCCTGAACGCGTTCTGTGTTCAGGATCTTGATGGTGCCAATATCACCGGTTCGCGCGACGTGCGTCCCCGCGCAGGCCTGGACGTCTTCGTCCACGTGAAGGAGTCGGATCGTCTCGCCCGTTGGGAACCCGCCCTGGTAGATGTCGAAGCCGTGCTCGGCCTCGGCCACGTGGCGGTCGGACCACTCCTGCTGGACGGTGGTGTTCTCTGTAACGATGTCGTTGGCGCGACGTTCGATTCGCTTTACCTGTTCACGGGTGAGCCGTTCGTAGTGCCGAACATCAATGCGCGACGAGGTTGTCCCTTTCTGTGCACCCGCCTGGCGGACGTGATTGCCGAGTACTGCCCGAGCGGCGTGGCCAATCACGTGGGTCGCGGTATGGTGCTGGCGGAGCCGTTCGCGGCGGTCGGCGTCGATCCGTCCGTGGACCGTTTCACCCACACCGAGTTCGGTGTCGGTCCGGTGAACGACGACCCCCTCGCGCGACTGGACGTCTACAACCTCGGTCGTGACCTTGTCCGTCGAGAGGGTCCCCCGGTCGGCGGGCTGGCCCCCGCCCTCGGGATAGAACACGGTCCGGTCGAGGACGACGTCGTATCCGTCCTCGTGCCCGAAGACGTCGAGGACGCTCGCCTCGAAGGTCGTCGCCTCCGGGTCGTCGTAGTAGAGGCGGTCGGTTTCGGCCAGGTCGACGAGCTCGTCAGTCGAAACCGACGGGTCGCCGTCGACAGTTCGACCCTCCTCGTGTCGCTCGGCGACGAGTCGGAGGAAGTCGTCCGGGCGGTTCACGGAGACGTCGAACCCCGACGCGATCTCCTCGACCGTTTCGGGTTGGATCCCGTGAGAATCGTAGAGTTCTACGAGGTCTGCGGGCTGAATGGGATCGTCTTCGTCAGCCCGCGTGCGCGACAAGTGCCGTACTTTCCGGCTCCCTCGCTCCACGGTCTCAGCGTACTGTTCGACCTCCGAACGCACCATCTCGTGGATCGTCTCGCGGTTCTCGTAGCCAAGTCGTTCGGCCTGTGCGTCGATGAGATCAGTCAGCGGCGTCTCGATCCGGAGGTTCTCATGGAGGCGCAGAGCACGCCGGAGTACCATCCGCGCGAGGTAGCCGGTCCCGACGTTCGAAGGGACGATCCCGTCGCCGAGCATGTACGCGAGCGCTCGAGAGTGGTCCGCGAGGGCATATATGTTCTCGAGGGGTTCCAGGAGGTCGGCGAGGCGGTCCGGCGAAACGTCGAGATCCCGGGCGATGCTGTCGCGAGCGGCGTCGACGTCGTCCGCTTTGTCCAAGTCCATGTACCCTGCAAGCGTTTCCGCCCGGTGGACGAGTTCGGCCTCCTGGGGCGTGTGCTCGATCCCGGCGTCGGTCTTCAGCGATTCGATCGTTTCGGGATAGATCGCTTCGTAGACGGTGGGCGTCCCCTGGCTCATCCAGACCAGCCGCTCGACACCGTAGCCCGGGTCGATCACCCGGCGGTCCATCTTCGCGTACGTGTTGCCGTCCTTCAGTTCGTACTCGCCGTCGGGGTCGAGTTCGAGCTGCATGAACACGAGGGTCGCGAGTTCAAGTCCCCGGTAGATCACCTCGATGGAGGGGCCGGCGTTTCCGCCGCCCACCCAGACGTCTTCGATGTACGTGACGTCGTCGAGGTCGGCGCCGAGCGTCGCGAGCAACTGTTCGCAGTGCTCGACGCACTCCTCCTTCCAGTAGACCTCACCTCTGTAGGCATATTCCGCGTCCTCGCTGGCATTGAACACGTGGTGGCCCAGCATCTCGAAGGCCGTCATGTGGCGACCGGTCTTGCCCACGTTGTCGACATCGACCATCCGGATGCAGGGCTGGGACACCACGAGCGGGTTCGCCGGTGGCGGAGACGCACCGGAGGTGACGTGGGGCTGGAAGCCGTAGATTGACGCTTGGGTGAGGAGCACGTCGTCGCGCCAGCGGTTGGCTGCGACCGGATAGGGGTCGATGCGGTCGTGACCACGCTCCTCGAAGAAGGAGAGCAACGTCTCGCGCATCTCCTTCAGGGTGTACGCCTCATCGAAGCCTGGATCGTCGAGGAACGCGTAGTCCGCGCACGGGGGCTCCCCGCAGGTTTCCCTCGTCTCGTCACGGGTCCAGAAGTGATCCCCACACGAGGGACACTTCCGGCGAACGAAGTCGTTGTTCTCGAAATACTCGAGGCGATATTCTTCCGTCAGTCGGTTAGATGAGTTCATGATGGCGGCCTCAGAGTCTGGTGCGTTTCCGCTTTGGCTTCCGTTTCAGGAAGTTAGCGGTGGCTATTCGTTCGATTCGATTCGTGTAGCGTGTCGTACTGTCTGTTGCTCTGTGGGACATCTGTTGGTGATTCCGTCCGTCGTTCGGAACGTCTGGACTAGCGATGAGGGATTGCCGACAACCAGCGAATGAGAAAGTAGTGCACCTGCTCACGCAGGTGCCGCAGCCGCGCGCACGGAAACAGCGGTGACGGTCGGGTGACCGGAAACGGAGAGATGGGACTCCCGGCCGTGGACGACCGCCATCGATCGCTGCTCCGTTACCATTCATCGTAAAACTCGTTTTTGCTCCAGAAATCAATTTCGGTTCCGACGACTCACCGTCGTTCCCAGATGTCGAGACCGTCCTGATTTTCGTCAGTGAGGCACCGCTCGGTCGAATACCGTCGTTTTTGGTTTGCTCGATTCGACCGCGAAACAACGTCGAAGGACTCTCTGTGGCTGTTTTGGTGGGTGGATGCCGTTAGGGATATCGAGTGCAACGACGGCCCGATTCGTTTAACCAATAGGTTTAATATTAAGTGGACTGTACGCTTAACCGGATGGTTGAACAACAGCCGGACGACCTGGACCTCGACGCGGTCTTCACAGCGCTGGGCCACCCGATCCGTCGGGAGATCCTCGAACAGCTCGCCGACGGGCCGGAGAGCGTCGGCGAGCTGGCCGACCCCCACGACGTGACGTTGGCGGCGGTCTCGAAGCACCTGCGCGTGCTCGAGGACGCGGGCCTCCTCGATGTCGAGGAGGACGGCCGGGTTCGACGATGTCACCTCGATGCCGCGCCACTGAGCGAGGCGTTCGGGTGGCTGACCCGATACCGCGTCCTCTGGGAGGACCGCTTCGACGCGCTGGCCGACCATCTGGAGAACGAAGACCAATGACAGACGACAACAGCGGAAGCGAGCCGACGACGAACAGCGACCAGAATGACTCACGAAGCATGACCGCGAACCGCGTGATCGAAGCATCGCCCGAGCGAGTGTACGAGGCGTTCCTCGATCCCGACGAACTCGCCCAGTGGCTACCCCCGACCGGCTTCTCGGCCGAGGTCCACCACCTGGAGCCCGAGGAGGGCGGGACGTTCCGCGCCACGTTCACCGGAGAGACCGAAGCGCTCGCGGACCAGGGCCACTCTTTCGGGGGTACCTACCGGGAGCTTTCGCCGGGTGAGCGGATCGTCTACACCGAATCGTTCGACACCGACGAGCCGAGCATGGCCGGCGAGATGACGGTGACGGCCACCTTCGAGGCGGTGCCAGATGGAACCGAGATCACCGTCCGACAGGAGGGCATCCCGGAGGCCATTCCCCCGAGCGACGCCAACGAAGGCTGGAACGACTCGCTCGGAAACCTCGCGGCACTCGTGGAGGAAGCCGAATGAGCGACCTCGAAACGAGCGAGACGAGCCTGACGATCCGTCGGACGTTCGACGCATCACGCGAGCGGGTATTCCGCGCATTTACGGAGCCCGAGGAACTGGAAGCGTGGTTCGCTCCGTCACCGGGCGACGTTACGACCGAGGTCGAGTCCTTCACGCCCGAGCCCGATGGCGAGCGTTCAATTCGCTTCCACACGGACGAGGAATGGTTCGGTAGTGACGGGGCGTTCGAGGACGTCGTCGAGAACGAACGGATCGTCTACACGGATCAGTGGGTCAACTTCCCGGAAGCCGAGGTCGACAGCCGCGTCACCGTCGAGTTCACTGACGTCGAGGCCGGCACGGAAGTCGTCCTCACTCACGAGCAACTCCCGGAGGGCGACTTCGTCGGTGGCGCTGGGATGGGCTGGGAGATTTCCTTCGACAACCTGGCGGACGTCGTCGAGGAGGCGTAGTCATGAGGAAACTCGTCGTCGAAAACAAGGTCACACTCGATGGGATCTTCGACAAGCAGGCGGAGTGGCAAATGCAGTTCTGGAACGGGCCTGACGAGATGGCGCGCTACTCGAAAGAGCACATCACTGCGTTCGACGCGCTGTTGCTGGGCCGCGTGACCTATCAAGGGTTGTCTGCTGTCTGGCCATCCATGACGGACGACGTGGGGTACGCTGACTGGATCAACGGGATCCCCAAGCACGTCGTCTCGACGACCCTGGACGAAGACGATCTCGAGTGGAACGCAGAGCTGATCGCGGAGAACGTCGTCGACGAAGTCGCCGCGCTGAAACAGCAGTCGGGAGCGGACATTTTGCTGGTCGGGAGTGGCGAGTTGCTGCAGACGCTCATGGAGCACCGTCTCGTCGACGAGTACCGGTTCATAGTCCATCCCGTCGTTCACGGGAGCGGGACCCATCTCTTAACGGACGAGAGCGTGCCAACCGGTCTGAAACTCGCCGAGACGGAGACGACCGACTCAGGGGTCGTCGATCTCACCTACGAACCCGTGGAGGAAGGCGAGGGAAATCAATGACGGACTCGACCTCCTTCGACCCGAACGACTTCGACGTTACGATCGAACGGACATTCGACACACCACGCGAGCGCGTCTGGGAGGCCTGGACGGACCCCGAGCAGGTGGCCCAGTGGTGGGGTCCGACGGACTTCACTGTGCCACGCTGCGAGCTAGACGTCCGACCCGGCGGTGCACTCCGCATCGACATGGAGGGCCCCGACGGCAACGTCTACCCGAGCGAGGGCATGTTCGAAGAGGTCGACGAGCCCGAGCGGCTCGTGCTCGTCGACGCTGCCGGCGAGGACGAAGATGGCAACTACCAGTTCGAGGTACGCCAGACCGTCACCTTCGAAGAACGCGGCGGAGAAACGCTCCTCACGCTTGAAGCCGAGGTCCTCGAAGCGACGCCCGAAGCCGAAAAGCACCTCAAAGGGATGGAGGAGGGCTGGAGTCAGAGTCTCGACAAGCTCGAGGGGTACCTGGAATCATGACGGGAGGCTCGTAATGGGGGCTACCCCTGGTGAGCGAAGGACTGACGGACCACGCGTCGTCGCGGACATGTCCGTCTCGCTCGACGGCTTCGTCGCCGGAGCGAACGACAGCGTCGAGCAACCGCTCGGCGACGGCGGTGCCGTCCTGCACGACTGGCTGCTGAACGGCGAGACGCTCGTTCGTCCGTACTCGTCAGTTGCAATAGCGCCGGTCGGACCACGCTCGATATTCGCGTTCTGTGCTAAGTCGACGTTCGGGCGAACGCCTGCTCCGATGACAACCATGTCAACGTCAATTTCCGCATTCGCTGTCCGAACCGCGGTGACCGTCCCTTCGTCACCGACGAGTCCAGTCACTTCGGTATCGAGATGGACGCCGACATCGTGCTCGCGGAGATGGGACTCGACTTCGCTTGCGACGGCTTCGCCGAAGTCGCTCAGCAAATGTGAGCCGCGTTGGAAAAGTTCGACGGTCAGCTCGTTGGCGACGAACGCTTCAGTCAGTTCGATGCCAATGTAGCCACCACCGACGAGCGCAACCGTCTCCGGTGGCTGTGTGTCGAGATACGTCTGTGCTGCCGTGTTGGTGCCGTCGTGGAATCCTGGCGTGCGCTCGCTCCGAGCACGAGTGACGTACTCGCGAATGTCTCGGCCAGCAGTCATACTGTGGAGCGTAAATACGCCGTCGAGATCGGTGCCCGGCATATCAGGACGGACCGCGTGTGCGCCGGTCGCGATCAGGAGGGAGTCGTATGCTTGCTCAAACTGCTCGCCATCAGGACCGACGACGCTAACAGTTCGTGCTTCAGGATCGATAGTGGTGACCTCGTGTTCAAGACGGAGGTCGATGTCACGTTCGTTGATGAACTCCGTGGGCGTGACTGATACGAGATCATCTAACGCTTCGATGTCGCCTTTGATATAATAGGGAAGCCCACAGGCTCCGTAGGCGACCCACTCACCACGCTCGAAGACGATGACGTCGGTATCCGGCGTGTCGCGTTTCGCCTTGCTTGCCGCGCTCATTCCGGCTGCGTCACCGCCGATCACGACGAATTGCTCTGCCATGCCATCACCAAGTACGGTGACCTCTTCAAGCCCGCTGCGACGAACGCGGATGAATCCACTATCGCATCGAGATGCTCCACTGAGAATGCTCTCTTGTCGTGCTCGTTTTCGCCATCCGTGTCGGCAGCGCTAGACCCATTCTCTCCGCTATCGTATGGCAGGTATGCCCATCGAAGATGAAGACACGCTCCGCGAACTACTCGGACAGTCCCGAGTTGCGGTCGTCGGCGCGTCAGCGACGCTCGAAAAGGCCGCTCACATTGTCCCGGCGTATCTTCAACGTCACGAATACGAGATTATCCCCGTGAATCCAAACGTCGACGAACTGTTCGACCGACCAGCATACGATTCGCTCTCAGAGGTCGATGAAAACGTCGATATCGTCGAGATCTTCCGTCCGAGCGAGGAAGTTTCTGATATCGTTGACGAGGCAGTGGATCGTGACGATGTGAAATCGATCTGGATGCAGCTCGGTATCCGAAACGATGACGCCGCGGAACACGCGGAAGCGGCGGGGTTGAGCGTCGTCCAAGACCATTGTATGAAGGTCCAACACGGACTCCTGATTCGGAATCCGATGGACTAGCAGTAACCGTCGTAGAACTCACCAGAAACGCGTTCGCTTCAGCCGGTGGTCGACAGAATTGGTGGTCGCACGTCGCCGCGTACCTGAGATTCGGTCATCAGAGACCGACGCCCGCAAGGATGAGTCGAATCCCGATGACGATCAGCAACACCAAAATGGCTTCTTCGATGTACCGGTCCGGAAGCAGGTGGCGGATCCGTTGGCCGCCCTTCACACCCACCAGTCCGACAATGGCCGCTCCAACCGACAGCCATACGAGCGCTCCTGCGCCGTACAGATCGAGTACCCACGCCGCGCCGACGCGAATCGACGAAATTCCGAGAAAGATCAGCGCGGCGACGCCAACGAAGATCGACCGCTGTAGATCGAGGCTATCGAGGTAGGCAACTACTGTGACGCCGACGTTACTCGCCCCGAATATCAGCCCGCTTCCGAAGCCGATCCCGAGTTGGGCGTTCGCGTGTTGCTCGAAGTAGTTCGACGTCACGTGTCCCTTGCCCGGAATTGGAACCTTGTTCTGGCTGAATGCGACGTAGCCCAACGTGAACACGCCGAGCCCGAACGTGAGCACCGCGGTCGGAACTCCCTGGAGTATCGCCATTCCGAGGATGGTTCCAATAACGGCCGCCACGATGAACGAGTAACAGTGCAGGCCAGAACACCGTATGGTGTTGAATGATGTCGCGACCAATAACGTGGACGATCTCACCGTTGCCGTGTTTCCACGCGTCGGTCCAATCGAAGACGTCTGTCCCGACTCGCTCAGTATACTGTTTCGTGCTGGCGATGTACTCGATCGGCGCATCGCCCCAAACATAGAGGACGAGATCCGTCTCTTCCCTGGGGTACGTGACCCCCCACTCCAGATCACGAGTGATTCCCCAGTCTCTGAGTTCGGTTTCGATCCACTCACGGGGCTGATTGCGCGCGTTTTCGGTTCCCTTCGAGACGGTCGATGAACTTCCGCAGGTAGGTTTGAAAGTCCGAGAGGCGGAAGAACTTGTGTTGGCGAACCCGATACTCGGCTGAATTCCCTGTGAGAACGCTGCGTGGTTCCTCGAGTTCACCCGGTTCGAGATGACGACCACAATTCTCACACTCATCACCTCGAGCCACCGCTCCACAGTACGGATAGATGCCCTCGATGTATCGATCCGGAAGCGGTTGGTCTACATCTGCGTCCCACGCGACTTCAACCTCGGATTCGTAGATATGACCACGTTCGTCGAGGGAACGTACGAGTTCTTGAGTTAGTGCCGTATTTGTCTCGTCATCAGTATGACCGTAATTGTCGAACTCAATATTGAATCGAAGGAAGGTGTTCTGGTACTTCTCATGCCATTGGAGAGCGAACTTCTCGGGAGAGACGCCCTCTTTTTGTGCGTTGACAGCGATTGGCGTTCCATGCATATCGGAGCCGCTGATGAATGCGGTTGGCTGACCAAGTTTCTGGAGTGCGCGGGCGGTAACATCTCCCCCAACGTACGTCCGGAGATGCCCGATATGGAGGTCACCGTTTGCATACGGCAGCCCGCAGGTGACGATGGCAGGATGGTCGGTCGGAAAGGGGGTATGAGCCATACTGTTTGTGCGTTATACGGCAGGTTTATAGAACGTTCTCGTGCAATCTATCTGACCGCGGCTATCTGAGTGTATCAATGCACCTTGATGTACCGATATCCAATTTCCTGTAGTTGGGTAAGTATGCCGACAGAGGTTGGGCAGTCTCGACAACATCAAGGATATCATCATGCGTCAGTCTAGATGTCTCCACTAATTTTTCTTATGAAATAAAGCAGACGTTTTTCTCGGAGAGTGTCGTGATATCCTCGGAATGGACTGAATCAGACCGAACGAGTTCGATGCCCGCTGCGTTCGCGACTACCGCGACAGCATCGGTCTCCACTGAGTCGTCTTCAAAAACACCACTTGCGTGCCGGATCGCGGCATCTTGGACATTATCGCTTCCGTCAGCTGCGTGGAGGACGGTTTTCACGACACTTCCCTATCGGAGACCGGGTAAGTACTTTACTGTCGTGACCGCTGATCAGTTTCTGTTTCGCTCGAAAAGCCGATCTCTGCGTGTGTCCCATCGCAGAACGGTTTGGTTTGCGAACCGCCACAGCGGCACAGAGCAGCATCCGTATCCCGAACCGTCGAGTCATCATCCGTTCCGTGGAGTTCAAACGCGCCGTCAAGGAGGACTGGTCCATCCGGTTTCGGGACCACCCGCAGCGTGCCTCCACTATCTACGTCTTCAGCTCTCCTGTGATCCTCTGGTGTCGAACTATCAGCCTCGAAGTCGGCCTCCGCGTGACTGTTGTCACAGAGTGGTTTGTTATCCGATAGTCCACAACGACACAGCGCCACCCGTGTATCCGCGAGCAGCGTTTCGTCATCGGGTGACGTAATCTCGATATCGCCGTGGAGATAGAGCGGTCCGTCAGGTGCCACTGTGACCGAATTCTCGTCCGGTACGGTTTCTTCGGGACTGTCGTCCGCTCGCTCGAAATGGAGTGCGCCCGTGGGACACGCCGTGATGACGCCCGCTAGCTCGTCGGCGTCAGCGTTGTCAGGGTCGATCCACGGGCGCTTGTCGGGGTCAAATACCTCGGGCAACCCACGGACGCACTCTCTGGCGTGAATACACCGCTTCACATCGTAGCTGACCTCGATTTCCTCGCCGGAGTACTGATGGACATCCTCTTTCATTACGAATCACTCTCGGTTGGTGGCTGTACCCACAGTCCCAAGGCACGTTAACATTGGCCTGTTACCAACCACACCGCTGCGAGCAGCGCCGCATCGCGCGTTTCCCCGTGCGGAGGACACAACGACGTCCGACCGACAGTAGCGTCTGCCTTCAAAGGGCGAAGCGCTCTATCCGATGGTCGATACAATCGAACGCTGGTCAGCCGTGGGAGGAAAGCCCCGTTCCCACAGAGCACCAGTTGCGCGGCTTTCACAGCGTCACCCTCGCCATCAGCGACATCGACCCGACCGCCACGGTGCTAACCGACACACTCGGCTACGAGTTCGAAGCCGAGGAGAACGGTCGTCACCGTACCGCTCTGCTGCCGGCGGCCCCGGCTCTATTGCTGACCTCGTTGAAACAGATCATGAACGGGGCCGAATGGCGTCGGCACGGCACATCACGTCGCCTACAAGGCCGAGGACACGGACGAACGGGAACGATGGCGCGAGCAACTGAGCGAACAGGGGCTTCGCGCCACCGACATCATCAACCGGGTGTACTTCAAATCGATCTACTTCCGCGAACCGGGTGGCGTCCTGTTCGAGATCGCCACGATGGGTCCCGGCTTCACTGTCGATCAGAGTCAGGACGAACTCGGAACGGATCTCGCGCTGCCGGAGTGGTTAGAGAACGAGCGCAGCGAGATCGAATCACGGCTTCCGTCGTTCGAGAGTTCATCTGTTGAACCAGTTCCTGACGAAGGCTGACATTCTCCCCTGTATGAGGAACCTTTACGCCGTGTCGAGCACATTTTCGAAATCGCTCACGTTCGAGTCACGGTGGCACGCCACGCATGGACACCACCGGACTCGATGGTCAGTTCGAACTGGATCGGTTGAATCTCATCGACCGCCCAGTCTCCAGTAAATGTTGATTCAATCTCATCTCGACTCACACGACGGGGCCCCAGGTACCGGGTTCGCGGTCGCTGAAACACAGCATATGATACCGTCCTCCCTGGTGAAGTCGGGATCGGAGTCCGTCGACGAAGATCGGGCGCTCGGCATCAGAAAACACATGAAACAGTCCTGAATCGATGACAGTGTCGAACTGGCGGTCGAGATCAGACAGCCCCAACGCGTCACCCACACGGAACGTCGCATCGAGACCCCGATTCTGTCCTTTCTCGGTCGCTCGGTCGATCGCCGTTGATGACGCATCAACTCCCACCACGTTGTGGCCACGAGCGGCGAGATAGAGGACATTCTCGCCCGTCCCACAGCCAACGTCCAGCACGTCGCCACTAATCTTGCCCTGTTCTGCCAAGCGAACGATTTCGGGCTGAGACCACCATTCAGACGTCAGAAAAGAGAACAGCTACTCGATGTTCATCGCGAAACCGCTACGACAAAAGAACGTCCGGTCACTCTGCCCCGACTTCGATTCCTTCGAAGCCTAGACTGAGGAGTGGCTGTATGGTCCAGAATCAACGACGGTTTGTCACAGTGAGAAAGAACAGCTGATCCCCTGGGTCAGCGGGTTCTTGGGAGTCCCTGGTCTTTCACTTCATACGTTACGAGACCGGCGAACAGGAGAAAAATGAATCCCAAAGCGGTCAGCGCTGGGAGTCGGGTTCCTAACGGGATAAAGAGACAAATGACGACCGAAATTATCAGACCAGGTATGCTGATGTGATCGGTTTCACGCCACTGGAATACGCCACGCCCGAACAAGAAGAGCGCTCCGCCGCCGTATAATGCAACTGCTGGAATCAGCTCCGGGGGGCTCCCGAGATGAGCGACCAGTTCTTCGATACCGAGAGCACTGAAGATAATCCCACCAACGAGTAAGAAATGAACGTAACTGTAGGATATGAGTGCTCGAACGGCCCGTTCGTGTCCTTCTGTGTTTACGAGCCGACATTCAGCCGACGATACAAGATAGTCAAAGTACAGCCACCAGAGCGTGATGACGAACCCCATCCCAAGGACGATACCGAGGATTTGTCTTGAGCCAAGATCCAGTTCAGTTGCACTGAACCCTGTCTCAATGAGGATTTCGCCTAATGCGATGATAATGATGAGCCGATATCGTTCAACGAAGTGCTCCGCGTAAATGTAGAAGCCCTCATTCCCACGAATGTACGGAACGGCGTAGTCGATGGTAAGTGCTACGGCCCAGAGTGTCCCTTGGACGATCCCATCGAAAAAGCCAGCGACGATGAGGAGTGCCGGTCCGCCGAGAAATCCGGGTGTAAGTCGGCGAATCCCCTGCTGCGTCTCGGGGTCAGTACTGATGGCATACAAGCCGACGTGTAATACTCGAACCACGAAGTACGCGATACCGAAGATCAATGCATGCTCATCGAAGGCCCCCGGAACGGCGACTGCAACGACAAACATGCTCGTTGCCGCAGTGAGGATGACGAGCCGCTCAGACAGGATCCCCTCGGCGGGAATGGCGTCCGTCAACCAAGAGTAGGTAACCCACCCCCACCAGAGCGCTCCCAGTAACGCTATACCACGTATCATCCCGGTCCAGGTAAGATTAGCTGACAGAAAATTCGCAACTTGGATAAAACCGAACACGAAGACAAGATCAAAAAATAGCTCTAGGGTGCTGACCTCCGGTGACTCTTCATCGGCCCCGGTCGTGGTACCAAATATGTCTGAAGCCATCTGACTTGCCTTCACACACAGTAGGTTATCGATGGATATTGCTTCCCGGGGTACACTATGCCAGTTGGCTTCAAGACCACCATTCCACATTTCTTTTATAAATCATCGGGGATGGATATTCAAGAGCGTATGACCGATCGTTCACATGGTTTGAGAATTAGGGGCGGAGCACGACCTTTCCGACATTGCTCCGGTTTTCGAGTCGTCGATGGGCCATAGCAGCCTGTTCCAGCGGTATGGTGTCATCAAGGACGGCTTCGAGATTCCCCCTGGCAAGGTGTTGCAGGATGTCGTCGGCCGGGCCGAGGACTCGGTCAGGAACGTCGGCGAGCGCGTTTCCGTAATGATAGCCATAGACTTGCAAATTCTTCGTCAGCAGACCCCTGGGATTCAACGGCGTCCCCTCACCGCTGGCCACCCCGTAGGCGACCAGCCGCCCAAACGGAGCAAGTGCTTTCAGGCTGTTGTGGTGAACATCACCACCGACGCCATCAAGAACGAGGGCAACCCCCTCTCCATCGGTGAGGTGGTTAATCGCGTCGACGAACGACGTCTCCTCGTAGTTGATGCAGTGGTCACAGCCGAGAGCACGAAGCTGGTCGAGCTTCGTGTCGGTGCTTGCCGTCCCGAACACCTCCCCACCGGCGTCCCGAGCGAGTTGGACGGCTGCGGTGCCGACACCGCCTGCTGCTGCGTGGATGAGCACGCGGTCACCGGTCGTAAGGCCACCCCACTCGAACAAGCAATTGTGCGCGGTGAGAAACTGAATCGGTACCGCCACAGCCTCACTGAGCGGGAGACCCTCTGGAACAGGGAACGTATGGGCGGGCTGTGCAAGCGCGTACTCGGCATAGCCACGTGTCCCACCCGACACGTAGCTGACAACGCGGTCTCCGGGTCCGAATCGCTCAACCCCTGTCCCGGCGGTATCGACGACCCCAGCAACCTCAAACCCTGGAACGTACGGCGGTACTGGACCACTGGGATACGTGCCGCGACGGTGCATGACGTCGGCAAAATTAACACCGGCAGCCGCGACGTCGATACGGAGTTCATCGTGTGAGGGGTGTGGCTGGGGGCGGGTCACCATCTGAAGGACGGCGGGCGATCCATATTCGCTAACCTCAATGACTCTCATACCCTAGTGGATGAGCCTTACCCGATTGTTGTTTCGACTCTGGCGAGAGGACCCACCGCTTGCTGCTCCAAGCGGGCGACAGACTGCATCTGCGAAGCGTCCGGAGGAGTGACCGCTTGCGGGGGAAGCATTCGAAGCGACCGTGTCCTTCCCTCAGATCCAGCGAGCACTCCAGGAGAAACCGAGCCGAGCTCGGCTCAAGTAGCATACTGAATGAAGCCCTGTATTGACGCCACATTGCAAGTTCCATACAGATTCTACTGAGAAAAATCCGCTTGCAGGAATCCATTCTCCGAAGTAGGGAACGTACAAGTGAGCGCATGCTCACTGGGTTGAGTGCGACGGCGATACAACAAGCTGCTATATCTATAGACATGAACTGAAGATATTTAATCCGTGTCGAATATGACGAAAATCAGCCTATAGATACGTCGTATGCGGTAATCTTGGATGTTTCGGTGGAGCGACTCGTGCTCCAGACTTCAATCGAAAGGGACTCTACCGAACCCATATCTCTAAGACTCTGCATTGAGTAGCGACATCATATGACAAACGAACAGGTGATAGAGCTACTCCGAAGCGCCTACAACGACGAGATCGAGACCGTGATGAATTACCTGACGAACGCGACCGTCCTCGACGGAGTCAGCGCAGAGGAAGTCAAAGAAAGCCTCCGGGCCGACGCGAAACAGGAAGAACTCATTCACGCTGAGCGAATCGGAAAGCGTCTGAAGGAACTCGATGCCCAGCCCCCGGCCTCGTTCGAATTCGAGCCGGAACAAGAAGCACTCCAACCACCGGAAGACACGGCCAACGTGCTCTCGGTCATCGATGGCGTTATCGAGTACGAAGAAGACGCAATCGAGACGTATCGGTCGCTCATGGAAGCCGCCAGAGAGGCGGACGATCCGGTCACCGAAGACCTCGCCATTGATATCCTCAGCGACGAGGAATCCCATCGGAGCGAGTTTCGCAGCTTCCGGAAAGGCTACGATTGAGAGGCGATTATGCGACCATTCTGGCTTATGGGTGTCAACAATATCGTTCAGAGGATAGAATGCTTCGTGAATCGCCTTGATGACTACTGTTGGAGGATAGTTAGGAACGACGTCAGGTTGAGTAAGAATTTCAGTAGTTGAGATAGACTGTTTTCGTGATCATGAAGAAATCGAGTCCCGAGTCTCCCTGTTCGCGGTAGGTCTCGCTCGAGGAAGCATTCATTCCGCCGAACGGAACGTGGAGTTCGAGACCGGTCGGGTTCATGTATAACGTCGAACAAAGCCGTAGGGATATCCAGGAGGGGACGTTCGCTCTCCCGCTTGAGAATGAGACAGCGATACAGATGCTCGATGTCAACGATTATGGTCGGTTCGTCGCAGACGTTTTCGCTGCACCGGAGCAGTACATCGGTGAGACTATCGAGCCCACATATATACCGATCGAGAACTCCCCGGGTAGCGAGGTCGCGGCGATCATTCGGCAGAGCAGTGCGGAAGGGTACGCCGTCGACATTGCCGCATTCGAAGAGAGACACGACATTGTGTTCACTACTTTCGAGAGATATCTCCGTGACCATGACTGGAACAACCTATAGCGGTTTAGAAGGAATACGGACACACGGTAGTACGTGGGAGAGGTTCGTCGGTCGACGAAGTCTATGATCAGTATCCCCTCAATAATATTTCTTACAATAACACGTCGAACGAACAGCAAACGCGACCGACTCCGAACGACTCTGGTCTACTGCATCTACTGGAACCGAAGTAACTCGCCAATTTCAAGATCCATTCGAAATACGGGCGATAGCGTTCACGACGAAAGCTCATTGGCCACAACAGCAGTGCCGATGAAGGCTTCTTTTATTCGCCGCGCATGCTCGGATGCTGGATCGGATCGTCGGGATGCGGTTCGGCGAAGTATTCGCGCATGAGATTGAGGGATTCACGTTCTCTGCGCTGGCGCTCTTCTGCGTCGATCTCCTCACAACCCGGCGGAACCTCGCGATTGCGGCCAGTGAAGTATCCTTCTGGGGCAACCCAGTCGTGGTAGAAGGGGGTGTCTGAATCCTCAACTACTGCTACCCCCACAGACGCGCCGTGACCGGCAACGATGATGGTCTGGTAAGGCTGAAGGGCGAGTCTGCCTGCGGCGTATAGTCCTGGAACGCCGGTCCGCCCCCTGTCGTCGGTTTTAACGAACGACTTGCCTCGCTCAATGAGTTTCACATCGTTGATCCCTTCGAGAAAGTCGACGGTGTTCTTAGTCGCGGCGATGACAGAGGTTGCAGTGAGTGTGTTGTTGGATTCCGTCTCAACGACGAACCCCGGATCATCCGGCTCGATTGCTACGACACGTGCCTCGCGGCGCTGACACCCGGCCCGTTCGGCGTGATCATCCATCATGTCCAAGAGGAGTCGACTGTTGACGCCAGCCGGAAATCCGGGATAGTTCTCCAAGTGTGCATTGCGCCGGAGAATCGGGGTGCCGTCATTAACGATCAGCGTGTCGAGTCCTGCCCGACCCGTGAAGATCCCAGCCGACAATCCCGCGGGGCCGCTCCCGACGATTACTACGTCGTGATCAGTAACGTCCATCATGTTCTTCGGTGTACTCGCGATAGTTATATCTACCTAGGGTGGACGAACGACGTGTGTGATACGTAATGGTTCTTTCGGAGTCAGTTCTGGTCTGGCGTCCGAGCCCACTCCTCTACTGAGAATTCCTCGTACTCGGTGCTCTCGGTGAGAGACCAGCTATCTCGATCCCACTCGGGGTAAAATGCATCACCGTCGTACTCGCCCGGGATTCGGCTGAGAACCATTCGGTCGAGATGGGGTTGGAAGAGCTGAAAAATACTACCGCCGCCGATGACGTATGCACTGTCAGCGTTGTGGTCCTCCACGACATCTACTGCTTCCGACACGCTGCTCGCGCTGAACGTGGTCTGAGTGTCGTGCCTATGATCTGACCGGCTTATCACGATCTGTATTGAGCTGGGGAGATCATCGCGCATCAAATCGAACGTAACGCGTCCGAGAATCACTGGTGCGTCGGCGATTCGCATTCGATACTGCTGTCTGTCTTCCGGAATGTTCCATGGTACCTCCCCATCGTTTCCGATGACGTGATTCTCAGCGAGAGCGGCTACCGAAATGAGTTCCATTGGTATCCCGGAGTACGTCTCCGTTTTTGATATCCGTTTCGCGTGGAATAGTATCATCGAACTATCCACACACGTACAAGTTTGAGACGGATCATGAGTACGTACTTCGCTAAGAGCCCGAACTGTCCGCTATGAATCGAAACCGATTTACTGAACCTCAACTTTTCTCACGTCTCGATCACGATTCTTGAGGAAAACTCGATGGCCACTGTATGGGCATCGAAGACTATTGTGTCCATTGAGAGTTGATGTACGTTCACACTTCGTGCAACTGTACTCCGTCGAGGTGGTTGTCTGAGTGTTGGTAGCGCTGTTCATAAGAACGAATTGTACGAATTAACGTGCTTTCAGCGCGTAGCGACCGGATGTGGTGACGTTCATCAATTCGACGATCTCGGATTCCTCTGGATGAGCAATTACGGCGTAGCCTGCCCAGTCCTCGCTGAGACTGGACGATCCACAGATGGGACAGACTTGTGTATCCGCATCATGCACGCTGTGACATTCACGACACGCACGGAGGGCCGGCATTAGTCCGCAGTCCCCTCCTGTGTCTGTGCCTGTCGTTCTTCTTCAGCTTCCATCAGTTCCTGATAGCGGTTCCGAATGGTGACAGTGCTGACGCCCGCGATATCGCTCACCGTCGCCTGGGTGAGCTGCTCGTTCGTCAGTCTACCCGCAGAGTAGAGCGCGGCTGCGGCGAGACCGACAGGGTTCTTGCCACTATGGAGCCCCTTCTCTTTCGCCCTCCGGAGGATTTCGTGCGAGCGCCCTTCGAGTTCATCACTCACGTCAAGGGCGGACGCTTGCTTCGCGATGTAGTCCTCCGGATCTGGTGGTGCGATTTCGAGGTCGAGTTCCCGAACGATGTATCGGTATGCTCGCTTGAACTCCATTTCATCGACGCGACTCACGGTGGTGACATCGCCGATTGTGACAGGCTTGTTGGTCTGCCGGATAGCAGCATAGACGGCTGCGGTAGCGATACCTTCGATGGAGCGCCCCGGAAGCATGTCTTCAGCAAGCGCGCGTCTGAATATTACCGACGCAGTCTCCCGGAGACTTTTCGACAGACCGAGTGCCGATCCCATCCGCTCGATCTCAGCGAGTGCCTGCTTGAGGGTGCGTTCCTTTGAATCGCGGGTCCGGAAGCGTTCGTCCCACGTACGCAGGCGCTGCATCTTCTGGCGTTGACGGCTTGACAAGGAATTGCCGTAGGCGTCCTTGTCCTGCCAGCCGATCTGGCTCGACAGCCCCTTGTCGTGCATCAGCTTCGTCGTGGGTGCACCAGTTCGTTTTTTCTCGTTCCGTTCCTGGCTATCGAACGCGCGCCACTCCGGACCGTGGTCGATTTCGTTCTCCTCGACGACGAGCCCGCAGTCTCGACAGACGGTTTCGCCGTGCTCGGTATCGTCCACGAGTCGGCCGCCGCACTCCGGACAGACGTGCCGCTCATCCTCGGTAGCGGTCTCGGTCGTCGTACTGGTCTGATCAGTGTCCCGATACGCAGTGACGTCGGTCGGATTCGCGATGGTTTCTTGTACAGGGGTGACAGTTTGAGGTGGTTGCGCTGTAAGACAACCACCAGGGAGCATCGTCAATGCTCTATCTTTGGATAGGGGCTGAACGGGCTTGATGGTTGGGTTGGTATATACCGAACTACTTCCGAGATGTGCCAACAGTGGGCCGAATAGCCAAGAGCATTAATTGGTAGATACCGAACCAGGGGTATGCGCGAATTCGCTTTCACGATTCGATACGCGTCCGAGAGTGATCCATTGATGGATGTCTTCATCGATCAGCCACAGACCATCGCTACGTCGCTCGCCTGTTCGGTGACGACGGAGAGTATGTGGCGTCTCGACCGTTTCAGCGGACCACCAACGGCATTAGACAGGATCGAAAGGGTTCTCACCGACACAGAGCGGTGTACCGAGTGTATCGGCGAGCAGAACTGTTACGGCAACTACAAACGCGAGATCGTCACGGCGACCGAGCGCAGCCGAACAATCTACTCATACCGTCCCGAAATAGAGGGGTGTCACTCGATTCCATATCTCGCTACGGAACAGCTTGGCGATGGTCTTCTCTTCGAGACAACCCGGCGCGAACACCGATATCGTTGGCAGGTGCTATTGCCCGAGGAGGCTGCTGTCGGCGAACTCTATGATACGTTGCAAACGGACCTCTGTGACGGGATCGAACTGGACCTACAACACCTCAACACACCCACCCACTGGGGAGAAGATGCAGTTACGATCGCAGACCTCCCTGCTGAACAGCGCGCGGCGCTCGAGGCTGCCGTCGAATACGGCTATTACGACCATTCCCGAAAAGCTACTGCCGCAGAAATCGCTGAAGAGCTTGATCTCCCGCAATCAACCTTCCAATACAGACTCCAACGTGGTGAAGCGTGGCTTGCATCGCGTTTTGCCGCTGACTCGCTGTAAGCGATCTACAGGGGATCTCATTCTCTAATCTCTCTCGCTAGATCCACTCTTCTGCCCACGCTTCGATTTCGTTGAAAACGGGGCAAAGCGATCTCCCCTTCTCCGTTAGTGCGTAGTACGTTGCAACAGGGGCATCCTCTTCGAGTCGACGGTAACGAACCCCATCTCTTGGAGATCGTTGAGGACGCGTGAAAGTGTTCGAGAACTCGCTCCAGTAGAGCGTTTGAGCTCGTTGAACCGCTTTTCACCTTCCACAAGGTAACAGTATCATTGGAACGAGAAGAATGCCGTTCAGAAACGCCGCGAACGGTTCAACGCGATGAAATCCATAGGTCCACTGACCGGACGGATTTGACTGATGGGCAATCCACGTCGCTCCGAGTGCGACAGTGTATGCGAGCGCATCGAATAGCATATGGAGAGCATCTCCGAGAAGTGCAACTGAGCCAAAGACGAGACTACCGAAAAACTCGATAATGAATCCGCTAACATTGATTGCTGCGACCAGTCCGAGCTTTCGAACGCTTCTGCCTTCCAAACTGGTCTCGGTATCGTGGTCGTATCTTCTCATACGAGTACGTGGACTTTGACACCTTCTCCACGTTCCGATGATCGATGAATTGCGCCTGTATTTTTCCCTAGTACTGACACCAATGTCACCTGATTACAGTGATGCCTCCAAGCGTTTTAGCGGTTCGGGAACGAATCTACTAACAGAGTGCAACAATGACGGACGACCAATCGACGACCAATGACGGAGTGCCCGTGACAGCCGAGCGTCCCGATAGTGCGACTCAGCTCGCCGGGGTAGACCACATTACCCTCGTCGGGAGCAACATCGAGGACACAGTCGGGTTCTACCGCGACATACTTGGAATGCCGCTGGTGCTGCGTCAGCCGAACCTCGACGCGCCCGACGTGACTCACCTGTTTTTCGATACAGGTGATGGCCGAATTCTCACGTTTTTCGTCGAAGAAGACCGCCAGTCACATCAGGGGGCGCAACGACCGGGCATCGGCGCGGTCCACCATCTCGCGTTCAGATACGAGCCCGAACGCCTCGCCGAGATCAGTGAGGCACTCGAAGCGCACGATCACCGATACAGCGAGGTCGACCGTGGCATCTTCCGGTCGATATACACGTACGACCACAACGGACTCACCATCGAACTCGCCGCCGACAAGTTCGAGATTCCCGACGACCAGCGCGGCGAAGCGCTCGCGCTCGCCCAGCAAAAGCGCGTCGAGGCGGGGGCGGAATACGCCAAGGAAGAACACCTCGAAGCAGCCATCGAAGAGCTCGATCTGCCGGTCGAACGTCACGACTTCCCCACATCCTGATGACAGAAGATACAGAATAGAACGACACTCGAGACGTGCCGTCGTGGCTGGGAGAGCCTATAATCTCGCGTGAACGTCTTGGATGTATGGATCGCTGCGAGGCCGTGGCTGCTCGATCGGCTGCGTTTCATGCGAGTCTTGTTCTAGACTTCGTCGGGCTTGGTGATCTCGTGTGCGCCGGACTGCCCCTGTTCGTCGGGTGGTCGCGCGGGTGCGATCAGACACATCGTCTTGGCCGGTTCGTCTCCCACGACTTCGAATTTATGCTCGGTCCTGGCAGGAGTGACGATCGTATCACCCGGTGTGGCATCGTACTCCTCGTCACCGACCTCCCAATGCATCTCACCGGTGCGCATGAAGATGATATGGGCTTCGTCGTGCGTGTGGGGTTCGCTGGCTTTGTCTGCGCCGTGCGTACGGGCGTCTACTTCACAGTCGTCGTACGCAACGTATCCGTCCTCATCCTCGGCCCAGAAAAACTGACTGTCATCCGTGATATTGGTATCTGACATGGATGATCCCTCGTTGGTGGTAAGCCACCATGTCTGAGTTGTTCCCGAATCAACTTAATCCTAGGCAGGCTCTCAGAGCAGCGACCAGTTCAGACCGATAGGTTTGGCGTTGGAGGAGACTCATCGGCAGTCTTGCCTGCTGGTTCGAGATCGTTATACGCGGAGAGTGTGACGTCATTCGGTGCGTCGGGATAGAACAGCGAGGCGATCGTTTCGGAGAAGTCGGACGATTGGGGGTGTCTGCAAGCCAGCAAATCAGGGGACGTCTATCGAACAGAGTGAATATTCGTGCACCTCCACCGCTGCCGATTCCGTTGATAGAGCGGATACAGACGTTCCCGGTAGGTTTAAGATATTGAGTCAGGCGAAGCAGTTGCGCGTTGATCGCCACAATTATCGTGCTGAGCGACATCAGCACGATCCCGACTACCGGTGGGAGCAGCATTCCGATCTGGGATAGCATGCCCGCTACGAGCGGTATGGCAATGACATCCCCTACTGGCTTCGTGATGTTCTCGGGTGTTACCAGGACGAATCACTAGAAATAAACATATTATGAATATATTATCTGGCGGCTGAAGGATACAATTACCATGAAGAGCGGTCGGAGTACCGAACATTTTTCATCCCGGCTGTAATCGGAAGGCTGACCCAGAAATCCAAGAATAGTGTGGACCCACCGAAGTAGTGACTAGAGCAAAATGGACATGCCGATTACAGACGTATGGATGTAATGCGTATGGTGTTGTCTCACATTAATACAACAGCCTGTGCAAGCTCCGCTTGCGAACGACTTCAATCCCGTCGTGTTCGCCATATCGAATTGTATCATATATAATTACAATCCCAACAATCTCGGGCAGCTAGTAATATTCATCGCGACACCATAGCCGAGGTATTCGGATCACAGACCATAGCGATCAGGATGTCTCCGCTCATTGTTTTCGATGTCTGATGAGAGGCCTAGGCCATTTGGATCTCCCAACCGTTGTTAACTGGCCATCCCGTGCGTCCAGCAACGACCTCGATGATCACCGGGCACTTGGATAGCAATTCCCCGTCCTCTTGATGCCTCCGATGGACAATTGGATTACAGGTCGGAATCAGCAGTGATTGCTCTGTATACTAATCTAACAGATCACACGAACGCTTTCACTCTATGTTGGGGTCGAAGTAGCGCTCTGTGAGCAGAATCTCAGGTATCTCGTCGGCTGCGATCGTCTCCTCACCATCGGAGCGTCGGTCCTTCTGGATTAAGTATTAGAAAATGTCCTTTTCATCTTCAGCGAGTTCGCCCTCGATCTCAGGCGTCACTCAACGGCTGCATGTCGGTCGTGAACGTTGGGTCGTACTCATCTGATTACTGTGAGATCCATGTCGAGAACGTGCTTTGCGTCCTTCTAGGTTGGGCATGATGATAACAAAAAAGTAAGATATCTGTGATAACCTAATGTTTATACTCAGTACCAGCGAACTATGAGTGCTCGCTAACGCCGTACTCGCGGGAGTCGTCGAACGGAACTAGCGGATTAGACGACCAGTGAGTACGACAGTAGCAGGATGGGAGGCACTATGACAAACGCAACAGCAACGCCGAGCGAACGGTTACTCACGCGGGAGAACTGCGCGATAACATTCATCGACCACCAGCCAGAGATGATACTTGGCGTCAATACGATCGAGACTGGAGCACTCCAAAACAACGTCGGTGGTCTTGCAAAGACGGCAGATGTGTACGATATTCCGGTCGTGCTTTCGACTATCGGTAGGGAACACAATGGACCACTCTTCGAGGAAATTCGCGACGTCTTCCCGGACGAAGCGGTGATCGACCGCACGACGCTGAATTCATGGGAAAATGAGGCGTACGTCGAGGCCGTCGAAGCGACTGGTAAGGATCGGCTAGTCATGGCTGGCCTCTGGACGGAGGTGTGTGTTTGCTTCGCCGCACTCTCGGCGCTCGAAGCAGGCTACGACGTGTATGTGGTGGCTGACGCTTGTGGGGGTCGGACGACCGCCGACCACGAACATGCGCTCGAGCGGATGGTGAACGCGGGCGCGACGCCGGTCACCTGGGCCCAAGTCCTCTATGAAATTCAGCGTGATTGGGCTGACGACGGTGCCAGAGAGGCTCACCAGATCTCGATCGACCACGCTGGCGATTTCGGAATGGCTGTCCAATACGGAGATTTCTTGGAGGGGTGATGCGTACCAGCACTATCAATTACCTGAATTATAGAGGCTAATGCCCTTCCTCAAGTGCGAGCGTGAAACACGAATCTCGATGAGGCGCGGTCGTCGTGCAGGATCGGTCCGTTGCTTCCCAGTACTGTCGCGTGTAACGCACTGATCCCTTCTCTCATTGAAATTTCGCTTCTCAGTACGTTCCGGCAGAAAAAGATAGTGATTAAGGAAATATTCTGATTAGCCAAACGACTGAGTGAACTGATGGATCTCCGCGTCAGTACCGACAATGATGAGTTCGTCGTCCGCCTGGACTGTGAACGACGGTGTGATTCCAGTAATCACATCACCGCCACGCTCGACTGTAATCACGGTCACACCTGTTTTCGCGCGGACTTCCGCGCCGGCGAGCGTTCGTCCGACGAGTTTCGGAGCATTCGCACGGACGACCTCAAACTGTTCGTCTGACGGAGCACCATCCTGTTCATCGAGAAGCTCGGAGGCGATCATCCGTCCGCTGACACTCGCAAGAGCAAGAACGGAATCTGCACCTGCTTGGTAGAGTTTCCGGACGTTCGCAGTTTCGTTAGCACGAGCAATGATCTCGACATCGGGATTGAGTTCACGGACGATGAGTGTCGCAAACACGGCTTCCGTGTCATTCCCGAGTGCGAGAATGACCGTCCGTGCTTCCTCGATATCCGCGTCGCGGAGTGCCTCCGGATTCGTCACATCACATGCGATATCGACGCTGGGCGTATCGGCCGTGTCGAGAGCCGTCCAGGGCACGCCAGCAGCAGTTAGCGTGTCTCCGACTGCTTCACCAACCTCCCCGAAGCCAGCAATGAGGACACGACCACGTCGGTGGTGCTGCACCGTAGAGCGGGTGAGCTGCTCAAGCTGGTGAAGCTGTGCATCACGGCCGAGAACGAGCAAACGCGTTCCTTCATCAAGAACGGTCTCCGAGGACAGCGGACTCACGAACTCGCCATTGAACCACGCTCCGATCATGCTTGCACCCGTCCGTTCGCCGATCTCGCTATCGGCAAGCGTCTGCCCGGCGACCTCGCTGTCACTCTCGACCGAGAGTTCGACAATACTGAAGTCCTCATCCAGATCGATTACGTCCTCCAATGGCGTCGAGATAGCCGTTCTCGCTTGTGTGACCAACCGTTGTCCCAACAGTTGACGGGGCGAGAATACCTGGTCTGCTCCCGCATATTGATGATACTCTGCAAGCGTCGCCTCCTCGACCAGGGTAAACACCCGGATATCGTCAGTGGCGTCCCGGGCAGCGAGGACGATGCTGGCGTTGGCCTCGTCCGAAGCGTCCGCGACGACGGCAGTCGCCGTATCGATGCCCGCATTCCGAAGCGTCTCGGTTGACTCGGGATTGCCGTGAATCACTGTGTATCCGGCTTCGTAGAGATCGGTCGCCCGCTCTCGGTCGGGTTCGACGATTACGTATCCGATGGCTTCGGGGTCGAGCTCGGCGA
Source organism: Halobacteriales archaeon YIM A00010 (assembly GCA_025041175.1). Taxonomy (GTDB): domain Archaea; phylum Halobacteriota; class Halobacteria; order Halobacteriales; family Haloarculaceae; genus Halocatena. The sequence continues at coordinate 756,435 of JAKCFJ010000003.1, read as the reverse complement.
TGAGTGCTTCGCCACGTGGCGTATAATTGCAGATGATAACATGATCATCGAGGCTATCGATGGCACGCGGCGGCGATGTCGCAAGCGCGTCTTCGAGCAGCGGGACCACGAATACCGGCAGCGCAGCAAAAATAAGCACGAGACTCGACACCTGCATCCCTATGACAAGGACATTCATCACGGGGGTCGTCCACGGAGCATTCTCCCCGTAGCCAACGGTGGTGAACGTCTGAACGACGACCTCTAATGACTGGTATAGTGGTTGTGGACGATGCTCGAAGGCACTCATTCCGTAATCATACGCGAGCGTAAAGAGTGTGAGCGTCCCCACCAATGCAAGCGCGTAGTAGCTCACGAGGCGTGTTCGCTGTGTCATACGTTTACGATGTGCCTTCACAGCAATAGTGTACGGCACAGTTCGATCGGGCTCGACCGGCTGTTCGGCGTCACTCCCGCTTATCGTTTCGCGTATTCTGCTGGCTGTACGTCACATTTGAACTACTCGTGGCCGACCTGCTGCGGCTGCTCACCCCCATGAGTCGGACCTCACGAGTGGGCCATTCATCCGCAGAGATTCACACCTCCCTGACCGCGAGTAGCGCCTGGTGCGTGTTCTATCCCGAGAGATATTATCTAATTCTTTTATATTTGATAATATGGTAAAATCTATAGTAGGAGATATTTTCTCGAATTGGAAATTCGTCCTCCGTGACCGCTGTCGTCGTGCTCTGTGGTGGCAGTGCGTGTTACCTGTTCCAAACAATGCTTTCCGGCCGCGCGACACTGACACCATCAGTATTTTCTGATTATTCAGATATTTTGAGACGATATAGCAGAAATAAGTACGGTAGACGTATCAATCAGATCCTCGATTAATGGAACGACGACAGCTCGTTCGATAACGACCAGTGGCGGCTCGAACGCGCGACGGTTGAGGTTATCGAGACGGAACTCCCACCGCTCGATATTCAGGACGCCTGTCGGACTGTATCTGCGAGACGTACAGAGAAGTGCTGTTCAGTACCGAGAGTGGGTCTCACTCAGTCCGTCCAGCGATAGACCCACTGACAGTTCGGGTGTGAACCGGACCGATGATATCCCCGGTCGCGGTACAGATGCTATACTCAACAGGGTACCCATGGCAGACACGTACCGCATCACCGCTGATTAACGAGACGCCGTCGAGTGTACTATAGTAATACTCCAACGTCGGTCCGATCGTTTCCTTCCCCCACACAGAGTTTACCGCGTCACCGTAGCCAAGTGCAACCGTGCTATCCACTGAATTGATGGCATAGGCCATGACGCTCTCGGAGTTGTTCGAGCCGTTCGCACTGCCGCCAGGACCGCTCTCGCCAGCACACCCGGCGAGTAGGCCTCCACCAACGAGCGTGCCACCGCCTTGATCGTCTCTCGCCGCGTCGGTGCCTTGTGTGCCGCAAACTCGTGTTCCATAAGAATTAGGCTAGCCTAAAACAACATGGTCATTTCGATTTTTTGGCCGTCAAAAAACTCGGGGCGAGTCAGGACGGCGCACCACACTGTGGACACATCGGCAGGCCACCTGCGGGGGGTCGTTAGCCGTACCGAGCGGTCGTCGTTCTCAAGGGGAGTTTCACACCGACTAGCTTCACGAGGCTCGAATCGACGGCCACAGCGGTTTTCAGCGAGTGGAGGCACGCCTTGCACGTCTCGACAGCGGTCGACGAAAGGACACTAACACCAACTACTGCCGAGCGAATCTATCGAGCGCGTCGTGTTTGTGTTCGGTCATCGTGTCGCTACCAGTATGCCCGGAGTCATCGACGACGATTAGTTCGGCATCGGGCCAAGCACGGTCTACCTCCCACGCAGTCTCAAGCGGTGCGGCCAGATCGAGACGGCCGTGAATGAGAACGCCCGGGATACCAGCCAGTCGATCGGCGTTACGGAGGAGTTCACCCTCCTCCAGCCACGCGCCGTTCGAAAAGTAGTGCGAGGCGATGCGCACGAACGAGAGTTTCTCATCGAGCGAGCGCCCGGTGAAGACGTTTGCCGTGCCGTTGGGTTCCTGAGAGATGATCGTGTCTTCCCACGAACACCACTCGTTCGCGGCTCGTTTCCGTACCTCCTGATCGGGATTGTCCATGAGGCGGGCGTAGCCAGCGACAACATCGTCGTGGTCAGTATCGGGAACCCTTCGAAACCGCTCCCATTCCTCCGGGAAGAATCGAGACATGCCGTGGTAGAGCCAGTCAATCTCGGAGCGTCGAGTGGTGGTAACGCCCGTGATAACGATTTCCGAGACTCGATCCGGATGTCGCTCGGCGTAGGCGAGGAGCAGCGTCGAACCCCACGAAGCACCGGACAACAGCCAGCGGTCGATATCGAGGTGTTCGCGGAGTTGTTCCATATCCGCGAGAAGATGGTCGGTTGTGTTCGAACTCATGTCGGTCTCGGGGTCGCTTGCGAGAGGTGTGCTACGTCCGCACCCGCGTTGGTCGAACAGAACCACCTGATACCGCTCGGGGTCGAAATCTTGGCGGTGGCGTGGTGAACATCCTAATCCCGGGCCACCGTGAACCACGAGAGCGGGCTTACCCTCGGGGTTACCACAGACCTCCCAGTACACGTGATTCCCATCCCCGACATCGAGCATTCCGTTGTCGTATGGCTCTGTGGGTGGGTAGAGTTCAGTCATCTCTGAGCCTCTGGAGAAGGTAGTACTAAACGATATCGATTGTGTCTCTCTCGCGATTGGTGAGGGAATCGGTATGGTTCAGTGTCGTATTCCATCACCAGAAGCGAAACTTCTGGTTAGTCGCCAGAACACTCGCGTTCTGGCGACACAACGCTGAAGAGACGGTTATCGAGGAATTCTTCGCAAAATCGGTCGAATAGACCGAAATTCAGTTTCACGACAGATCTCTTCTTCCGGTACCGCAATTGCTTCCCACACTTCCGTCACAGTGTCTCTCGCAGTCTTCATTCAGATCAGCAGCTCTGGGTGAAACATCTCCCTCCGGTCGATCTCCAAGTGACCCCTTTCACCTCTATGAACCAAGAAACACAGATACGGAAATTGTGTACGACATCTCGGAAAACGTTTATAACTCTCGGGGACGAGGGGGTGAGTGGATACGATCATGGTCAAGAAGACAGCTGTATCCACAAGTGGTGCACCGCAGAATGACAATCCTTACTCTCAAGGTGTTCTGGTCGACGGCTTTCTGTTCGTCTCTGGATTCGGACCGGTGGATCCAGAGACAGGGGAGGATGTCGAGGGAGACATCCAGACGCAGACCGATCGCGTTATGGTGAATCTCGCGGCAGTCCTTGAGGAGTCAGGCGGGTCACTTGACGATGTGGTGAAGACGACAGTTTATGTCGACGAGCTCGACGATTACGATGACGTAAACGAGGCGTACGCCGAGTATTTCGGTGAGATTCCGCCTGCTCGCGTCTGTATCGAGGCAGCGCAACTGCCCGGCGGTGTCCGGGTCGAGATAGACGCCATCGCCAAGGTCGAATAGCCCAGTCCACACACTCACAATGAAAACAGTCGATCCAACAACGAACGAGCCCATCGAGACGTACGAGGAGTACGACAATGAGACGGTCGAGCGGCTCCTGACGCGCGCCAGCGAGACGTTCGACTCGTGGCAACGGCAAGACATCACCGAGCGTCAGGCGCTCGTCGGGTCGCTCGCCGACGTACTTCGTGAGAACAAGGAGCGCTACGCGGAGCTGATGACCCACGAAGTCGGCAAACCGATCGAGCAGAGCAGAGCGGAACTCGATAAGTGCGCGTGGGTCTGTGAATTCTACGCCGAGCGTGCTGCGGAGTTCCTGCAGGACGAGCGCGTCGGTGTTCATCCGCAGGCGCGGACGAAGGTTGTTTACGAACCGCTTGGACCACTCCTCGCGGTGATGCCGTGGAATTACCCGTTCTGGCAGGTGTTGCGCGTCGCCGCGCCGACGCTCGCCGCAGGAAACGTCCTTCTGCTCAAGCACGCGCCAAACGCTACCGGCTGTGCCACCGTCATCGAGGAGGTGTTCGCTGATGCTGGCTTTCCCGAAGGAGTATTCACTACCCTCATCGTGGAACCCGAGACGGTCCACGAGATCATCGCCGACGATCGCATCAGCGGGACGACGCTCACTGGGAGCGTTCGCGCGGGTAGCGCTGTCGCGGAAACAGCGGGTGCGGAAGTGAAAAAGTCCGTCCTCGAACTCGGTGGGAGTGACCCATTCGTCGTGCTCGACGATGCGCCCATCGAGCGCGCCGCCGAAGTCGGCGCGCAGGCGCGGACGAACAACAACGGCCAAGCCTGCATCGCCGCGAAACGGTTCATCGTCGTCGAGGACGTGTACGAGGAATTCCGGGATACATTCGTCCAGGAGATGGAGTCGCTCACCGTCGGCGATCCGATGGACCGTGAGACGGACATCGGACCCATTGCGCGCACTGATCTGCTCGATACGCTCGACCAGCAGGTCCGGGCGAGCCTCGACGCGGGCGCAACCGCGCTCATCGGCGGCGAGCCGCTCGACGGCGACGGAAACTATTATCCGCCAACGGTGCTCGTCGACGCGCCGGAAGACTGTCCTGCCTCCTGTGACGAACTGTTCGGACCGGTCGCAAGCCTGTTCGTCGTCGAGGACGAGGAGGAAGCAATCGAACGCGCAAACAGCACGGAGTACGGTCTCGGGGCAAGCGTCTGGACGAGCGACGTAGAGCGCGGCGAGCGCGTTGCTGGCGAACTCGATGCTGGAGCCGCGTTCGTCAACGAACTCGTACAGTCTCACCCAAAACTCCCCTTCGGAGGTGTCAAGAAGTCCGGCTACGGGCGCGAACTCGCCGCAGACGGTATCCGCGAGTTCACCAACAAAAAAACCGTTTGGGTCTCCCCACCCGACGGTCTCGACTAGTCCCACTACTGTTTTTTGCGAGTTGAACGCTCTCGAACACAAGCGAGGATTTCGAGAGCGACGAGGGCGAGAATCCTGTCCACATACCGTTGGACAGAATCCGCGTCACCGTGTTTGGATCAAGAGCAAGTGACAGTAGCCGGACGACAGACGATCAGACAGTCGATTTAGCCGTCATTATCTGTTCGATGCCCTCGACGACGACGTCGAGCGCTGTTTCGGCGAGGTCGCGGGTGAGTACGAGCGGTGGGAGCAGTCGGAGGACATTGCCGTGCCGTCCAGCCGTCCAGACGAGAACACCGTGCTGGTGGCAGTAGTCTTGGAGTGCATCGGCGGCCTCACCATCAGGAGTACCATCCTCGTCGATGAACTCCGCGCCGATGAACAGGCCCTCACCGCGGATCTCACCGATGCGCGGATTGCCGGCGGCGGCCTCGTTCAGGCGACCCTGGATGTACTCGCCGAGGTCACGGGCGTGAGCGAGCAAGTCATGCTCCTGGATGTACTCGATGGCAGCGGTGCCAGCGCGCATGCCGACGACGTGACCGCGGTAGGTGCCGGCGTGATCGCCCGATTCCCACGTGTCGAGACGTTCGTCATAGATGGTCGCCGACAGTGGAAAGCCGACGCCGCCCAGCGCCTTCGCTGAGGTCATCACATCCGGTGTGACGTCGTACCATTCGCTAGCCCACCACTGGCCGGAGCGGCCGAGTCCGCTCTGTATCTCGTCGAAGACGAGCGGCACGTCGTTGTCGGTAGCGATGTCTCGCAGACCCTTTAGGAACCCCTCCGGGGGCGTGATGACGCCGCCCTCACCCTGAATCGGCTCGACGAAGATACCGGCCGGATTGGCGAGTCCGCCGTACGGATCCTCGATGATGGCCTGCACCTCTTCGAGTGCGTGGTCGACAGCCTCCTGCGGACTCTTGTCTTGGCGAAACGGGTGTGGGTAGGGCGCGTGAACAACGTCGGGAAGCAGCGGGGTGTAGGCCTCCTTGACGCCCGTGTTCGACGTGATGCTCATCGCGCCGCTGGTCGCGCCGTGGTAGGCACCGCGGAATGCGATGAGACCCGTGCCATCCGTGTTGTACTTCGAGAGTTTGATAGCCGCCTCGATGGCATCACTGCCAGTCGGACCGCCGAAGACGACGCGGCTGTTTCCCTGCAGACTGCCCGGCGCGATCTCGTCGAGTTTCTCGATGAGGTCGAGACGTGCCTCGGTCGGAAAATCCACGGTGTGAACGAGTTTGTCGGTCTGCTCGTGAACCGCATCAAGGACGTACGGGTTCGCGTGGCCGACATTCAGCACGCCGATACCCGCGAACATGTCGATGTACGTGTTCCCGTCCACGTCGCGCACAGTCGCGCCCTTGCCCTCTTCGAACGCGATGGGAATGTCCTCGGGATAGGCGACCGCGCTACTATCAATAGCCTGCTGGCGCTCTATCAGTTCGAGCGACTCTGCACCGGGAACGCTGTCAACATCTGGTGCGTCGTCGAAATGAATATCTTCGATGGATGGTCCTACGGCCATACGCGCTTCGTGGTGAGACGAGCATAAATAGCTTATCCACAATTACCATTATCCCATACACAGAAATTGATTCGAGGAGAAATGATGAAGCGAAATTAGACAAAGATAACTACAGAAACTGTTTATAATCTGCGGTTGGAGAGCGGACTAGATCTCCAGCCGAACCAGTCGGTCGCTCGGTGTGCGCGGACACTGCTAGCTCCGGCGTCCGTACCCAGGTCCGACAGTATGCCGGGCCGAACGCGACTGTGAGAACGCGCTCGGATCATCACCCTCGCAGACGGCAGTTGCAGAAAGTACACAGAGATTGTTACCACTGTATACAAAAAGCTTAAACAATTGTTCCCCGAACGCCTAGCAAGAGGGTTAGAATATGCCGCGAGCAGTTTTTGATAGCACTGAGTACGAGAACCGTGTAGAGCGAACGAAGGAGCGGATGCGCGAGGAGGGTCTCGACGCGCTTGTCGTGTCCGATCCCTCGAACATGAATTATCTTTCGGGATACGACGGATGGTCATTCTACGTCCACCAGGCCGTTGTGGTCACGCAGAACCGCGACGAACCAGTATGGGTGGGACGCGGCCAGGACGCCAACGGGGCGCGCGCCACGACGTGGCTCGACGAGGAGAGCATCCGTGCGTACAGCGACGATCACGTCCACTCGCCGTACGACCTGCACCCGATGGATTTTGTGGGGGACGTCCTCACGAATCTCGACGTGGGCGGTGGTCGAGTCGGTCTAGAGATGGACGCCTACTACTTCACGGCGAAGTCCTACACGCGTCTCCAGGAGAACCTTCCGGAGGCCACCTTCGAGGACGCCACGCTCCTCGTCAACTGGCTCCGAATCAAGAAGAGCGAGCAGGAACTCGACTACATGCGAGAGGCCGCGCGCATCTCCGAGGAAGCGATGGTCGCCGGTCTCGACGCCATCGAGGAGGGTGTTCCCGAGTACGAGGCAGCGGCCGCCATCTACGACGCCCTTATCCAGGGCACGGACGATGTTGGAGGGGATTATCCAGCGATCGTCCCACTGATGCCCTCGGGTGATCACACGGGTACGCCCCATCTCACGTGGAGCGACCGCGAGTTTGAGGAGGGCGATCCTGTTCTCATCGAACTCTCGGGCTGTCGACACCGGTATCACTCGCCGCTTGCCCGCACGACGTTCGTTGGTGACCCGCCAGATGAGGTTCAGCAGACAGCCGATGTGGTTGTGGAGGGGCTTGAAGCCGCGCTCGACGCCGTCGAACCCGGCGTTACCTGCGAGGCGGTCGAGACGGCGTGGCGGGACGTTATCCAGCAATACGACATCGAGAAGGAGGATCGTATCGCCTACGCGATGGGACTCGGCTACCCGCCAGACTGGGGAGAGCACACCGCCAGCATGCGGCCGGGCGACGAGACGGTGCTTGAAGAAGACATGACCTTCCACATGATCCCCGGTCTCTGGTTTGACGACTTCGGCGTCGAGCTGAGCGAAACGTTCCGCGTCACCAACGACGGAGCTGAAGTGCTAGCGGAGTTCCCCAGAGAGCTGTTCACGGCGTGACCATGGCGACGAACGAAACAGCAGACGAGACAGCAGACGGTACAGCAAGCGAGAGTACGGATTCGGCGCGCACGACGGCGCTACGCCAACTCGAACGCGCAGCAGCGCATGTGGATGTGGACTCGAGCGTCGTAGAGCGCCTGAAGCACCCGACGAAGGTTCAGCAGGTCTCAGTGCCGCTCGAACGCGACGACGGCTCGGTCGAGGTGTTCGACGGCTACCGTGCACAGCACGACGACGTGCGCGGGCCGTACAAGGGCGGCCTGCGCTACCATTCGAACGTGGACAGCGAGGAGTGTATCGGTCTCTCGATGTGGATGACCTGGAAGTGCGCCGTCATGGATCTCCCCTTCGGCGGCGGCAAGGGCGGCATCGCCGTGGACTCCAAGGATCTCTCGCGGGACGAGACGGAGCGACTCACCCGTCGGTTCGCCGAGGAGATACGCGACGTGGTTGGTCCGACGAAGGACGTTCCCGCGCCGGACATGGGTACCGACGCGCAGACGATGGCGTGGTTCATGGATGCCTACTCGATGCAGCAGGGAGAGACCACGCCCGGCGTTGTCACCGGCAAGCCTCCCGTCATCGGTGGAAGTTACGGCCGCGAGGAGTCGCCTGGCCGCAGCGTCGCCATCATCGTCGCGGAAGCGATCGAGTACTACGACTGGGAGATCGAGGAGACGACTGTTGCCGTGCAAGGTTTCGGGAGCGTCGGCGCGAACGCCGCCCGACTGCTCGGTGACTACGGCGCAAACGTTGTCGCTCTCTCTGACGTGAACGGGGCCATCTATGATCCCGACGGGTTCGACACTCACGCCGTTCCAACCCACGAGGAACAGCCCGAAGCCGTCATGAGCCACGACGCACCCCAGACCCTCTCGAACGAGGAACTACTCGAACTCGACGTTGACGTACTCGTTCCCGCCGCCATTGGGAACGTGCTCACTGCGGATAACGCGGGCGACGTACAGGCTGACCTCATCGTCGAGGGCGCGAACGGTCCGACGACGTTCGCCGCAGACACCATCCTCGAAGAACGCGGCATTCCTGTCATCCCAGACATTCTAGCGAACGCAGGCGGCGTCACTGTCTCTTATTTCGAGTGGCTTCAGGACATCAACCGCCGTCAATGGACGCGCGAACGGGTAGACGAGGAGCTCGATCACGAGATGCGCAAGGCCTGGGATACGGTCCGAAAGGAGTTCGAAGCGCGCGACATCACCTGGCGCGACGCCGCCTACGTCGTTGCCCTCTCGCGCATCGCAAAGGCGAAGGAAACGCGCGGGCTCTGGCCGTAGAGCCGTTCTCGCGGTTCGTTTGTTGTTATTCGTTGCTGCGGTCGACGAGCGCGTCGGCGACCTTCTCTATCGGGTGTGGTGGTTCGCTTGCCCCATCGCGGTCACCGAGCTGCGTGCGACAGGACGCGCCGGGGGCAACCACCGTCTCGCCCGGGCTGTCTGCGACCTGATCGAACAGGATGCGACCGATGGCCCGGCTCATCGAGTAATGTTCGGCTTCGTAGCCGAAGCTGCCGGCCATGCCACAGCATCCGGAGTCGAGCGGGTCTACCTCGTAGCCGGCACGCCGAAGGACGACAACCGCGTGATGATCCTTCTTCGTCGCCTTTTGGTGGCAGTGGCCGTGGTAGGTCAGCGACTCGGCGGGGGTGGTGACGTCGAGCGCGAGATCGAAGTGATCCAAGTACTCCAACACGCCGTATGTGTTCGCGGCAACGCGTTCGGTCTCCCTTCCCGAGGTGAGGTCGAGGTAGTCAGATTGCAACATCACAGCGTCGGACGGTTCGACCAGTACCACATCCCAGCCCTCGCGCACGCGGGGTGCAAGTGCGTTCACGTTCGTCTCGGCGCGCTCACGGGCCACGTCCACGAAACCCTTGGAATGGGCCGGGCGACCGGTCGAGGTAACGCCGGCCGGCACCGCCACGTGAACGCCCGCTGCTTCGAGCACGCGGACGGCCGCCGCGCCCGCCTCCGGGTGGTTGTAGTTCGTGTACGTGTCGGGGAACAACAGGACCTTGCGCTCGGCTTTAGACGGTGGTTGCATTCGGTCTGACTCGTGGCTCTCGAACCAGTCCTGAAACGTTTCCCGGTGGAAGGTCGGAAGCGAGCGCTCGCTGGCGATACCGATCGTTTGCTCCATCACCGTCCGTGCGCCGGGTACCTTGCTCGCCCAGTTCGAAAGGGGTGCGAGCGCCGATCCGAGCGCATTCAGCGTGTCGATGTTGGCGAACAGCTTCTCGCGGAGGCTCGCGCCGTGTTCCTCGTGGGAGGCGTGCTCGACCTCCGTCTTCAGCTTCGCCATGTCGACTTCACTGGGACAGTCCCGCGCACAGCCCTTACAGCCGATACAGAGATCCATCACCTCGCTCATGAACTCCACGTCGAGCGCGTTGCTCGATTCACTGTCACCACCGGTCGAAGCAGCTGCGAGGTCGCCGCTCATCGCCTGCCGTAGGAGGTTCGCTCGGCCGCGCGTCGTGACGCTCTCCTCCTCGGCCGCGCGGTAGGTCGGGCACATCACACCGCCCGTGGTGTCCTGCTGGCCGCGACACCCGCCACAGCCGTGACAGAGTTCGACCATGCCCTGCATGCCGTTTTCGTTGTCCCATGCGAGATCGGGATCGAAGCCGAGGTCGGTCTCGTACTCCGGTCCCATCCGGAGGTTCTCGGTCATATCCACGGCGTTCGCACGCCGTGGCGTGTGCGCTGGCAACTCCTCTGATTTGTCATAGCCACAGACCTGGCCGGGGTTCAGGAGCCAGTCGGGATCGAACGCTGATTTCAGGCCGCGGGACAGTCCCCAGACGTGCTCACCGTACAGTTTCCGGTTCCACTGGGTGCGGGCGCGGCCGTCACCGTGCTCGCCAGAGACGCTTCCTCCGTACTCGATCACGAGATCGGTCACCCTGTCCGCGATCGACTCCATCTGCTCGACACCAGCTGATCGCTTCGTGTCGACGAGCGGCCGCATGTGCATACAGCCCGGCCCGGCGTGCGCATAGAAGGATGCGAACGTGTCGTTCTCCTCCAGTACGGCCTGGAAGTCAGCGACGTAGTCCGCGAGGTTTTCGGTCGGAACGGCGGTGTCCTCGATGAACGAGATGTGCTTTGCGTCCGATGTGCGCGACAGCAGAATGGGCATCCCACTCTTCCTGAGCTTCCAGAACGTCGCCCGCTCGTCGGACGCGTGGGCCTCCAGGGCGTCGAACGCGCGGACAGGCTCGCTGGCGAGTTCACCACCAACCGTCTTGGCAGGGGCTTTGTCACCCGCCACGCGGTCCGACAGCAGGTGTGTGACCTGCTCGCGACCGTGGGCGTCAGAGTCGGCGTAGAACTCCACGAGCAGGGCGGTTTCTGTCTCCTCGGGGAGCATCGCGGCGACTTCGGCAAATTCCTCGGTGTCGCGTGCGAGGTCGAGCAGCACGTCGTCGATGGTCTCGACTGCGGCTGGATCGTGACGCTCCACGATGGCGTTGACGTCCGCCATCGCATCCAGCAGGTCGCGGTACGTAAGCAGAGCGACGGACTTCGTTTCGGGCACGGGTTCGAGCAAGACGGTCGCCTCCGTGATGACGCCGAGCGTCCCCTCGCTGCCCGCGAGGACGCGCGCGAGATTCACGGTGGCAGTGCCATCACTCCCGTCTGTTTCACACGCCTCCTGAACCAGCCTGTCGAGGTTGTATCCGGAAACGTTGCGCTTCAGTTGTGGATACACGTCCCGAATCGCGTCGGACTCTTCGTCCACGATCCGCCGGACGGCGTCGTAAATCCGTGCCTCCCGGTCGCCGTCGCTATCGGCGCGGTCCCGCAACGCCGCGAGCGACACCTCACCAAACGTCGTCACAGTGCCGTCCGCAAGAATGACCTCGCACTCCTCGACGTAGGCGTCGGTCTTGCCGTACTGGAGCGAGTGCGCGCCGGTCGAGTTGTTCCCGATTGCACCGCCGATGGTGCTTCGGTTGCCAGCGGCGGGATCGGGCGCAAACTTGAGATCGTGCGGTTCGAGTGCGGCGTTCAGATCCGCGAGCACCGCCCCGGTCTGGACGCGGGCGAGACGGTCTTCTGAGTCCACGTCGAGCAGGTCCGACATGTGGACAGTGAAATCGAGGACAACCGCCCTGTTGACGGCCTGCCCGGCGAGACTGGTGCCGCCGCCACGCGGGAGAACAGGTATCTCGCGCTCGGCGCAGTACTCGACGACAGCGGCGGCGTCGGCAGTCGATTCGGGGAAGACGACGCCGACCGGCGTGACCTCGTAGGCGGAGGCGTCGGTGGCGTACAGTTGTCGGGAGTACTCGTCGAACCGAACCTCGCCGGCGACCCTGGATTCGAGATCGGAGACGAGACCGGGGCGGGCGACGCTGCCGCCAGTGTAGTCGTAGTCGGCCCGCCCATCAGTAGCTGGATCGTCCGTTGCATCGGCCGCGTCAGTGGCATCGGCAGCATCGGCGGGCCGGGAATCCTGGGACACCATCTATCAGTTAGATTCGGGAGCAAGCACTTGGTTTTCCAGTTCTCTGTCCGCATCGAGACGCTCAATATTTCGGGCGAGGATCTCGGCGAGACGGTCCCAGTGCTTTGGCGTGTGTCCACCCGTGTGCGGTGTGATGAGACAGTTTTCGAGTGTCCAGAGCGGATGGTCGGTGGGCAGCGGTTCAGGATCGGTCACATCGAGTGCCGCGCCGCGAATCGCATTCGAGCGCAGCGCCGAGACGAGTGCACTGGTGTCTACAATGCCGCCGCGGGCGGTGTTGACGAGAACGCTGTCGGTCGGCATCGTTGCGAGTTCCTTCGCGCCGATGAGTCCCCGCGTCAGATCGTTGAGCGGACACGCGAGGACAACGTAATCGCTGCGGGCGAGCGCATCGTGGATGGCGTCCGTCTCGAAACCGACGACCGTGTCGGTTGGGCCACCCTTCGATGGTGTATATCGGACGCCGATAGTCTCGACCTCGAATCCGTCGAGACGCTGGACGACGGCCTGACCAATGGAGCCGAGACCGACGACGGAGACGGTGCTGTCCGTGAGTTCGTGGGACTGGAAGTGCCGCCACTCGGCGTTCTGCTTGCGACGCCAGCCCTCGTGGAGCCGGCGCGTGAAGACGAGGATGTTACCGATGGCCTGCTCTGCAATACCGGGGGCGTGGATGCCCCCAGCGTTCGTGACAGCGACGCCGTGGTCGGCTAGCGCGTCCAACGGAACGTGGTCAGTACCGGAGAACGTGCACGCAAACAGTTCGAGAGTCTCCGCACAGTCCAACAGCGCCTCCTCGATCGTGATACCGGTGACGACGCGACCGGTCTGGACGAGTTCGCGCTCTTCCTGTGGGGTGCGCGCAAGCGCGACGGTGTGGTCCGACAGACGTTCGCGCAGTTTTTTGGTGTATGATTCCATCGACAGTCCTTCCGTCCCCTCTCTGAGGACGATGATGTCTAGGTCATCGCTCATGTATGTCTCTGTCCGAAGATGTCGGTCAGTACTGGGAGATCGTCTCCCCCTTCACTTAGAGGTTTGTGTAACCGATAGTAACGAAAATCGTGTACAGTTAAGTAGGGCGAGCATGAAGGAAGAACACATGTCAGCGTTAGCCGAGCAGCGACTCGTGTCGTTGCGACGCGAGTTTCACCGCTATCCAGAACCGGCGTGGTGTGAGTTCGCCACCACCGCGCGCATTGTCGAGGAAATAGAGCGCATTGGGGTAGACGAACTCGCGGTTGGGGCAGAGGCGTACGACCCCGACGACCGGATGGCCGTTCCCGACGCTGCGGACATCGACCCGTGGTTCGAGCGGGCGAGCGAGCGCGGCGTGGAGGATGAACTCCTTTCTCGTATGACTGGCGGCAATACGGGTGCTGTCGCCGTTCTCGACCGTGGTGATGGACCTTCTATCGGCCTGCGGGTGGACATCGACGCGCTGTTCATCGAGGAGACGACGAACAGCGACCACAAACCCACCGCCGACGGGTTCCGCACAGAGAACGAGACGATGCATGCCTGTGGTCACGACGCACACATGACGTGGGGACTAGCCGTGCTCGAAGCAGTAAGTAGGAGCGATTTCGAAGGGCGGTTCACTGTCTTCTTCCAGCCCGCCGAGGAGGTCTCCGGTGGTGGTCATCCGATGGCAGAAAGCGAGTACGCGGCCGATCTCGACTATCTTTTCGCGATCCATATCGGTCTCGACCACCCGACAGGCGAGGTGGTCGCCGGTATCGAGCGACCACTGGCGATGTGTCACCTGAACGCGACCTTCCATGGAACTTCTGCCCACGCTGGCAAGGCACCGAACGAGGGCGACAACGCGATGCAGGCGCTCGGAGCCGCCATCCAGAACGCGTACGGCATTCCTCGCCATCAAGATGGTATGACCCGCGTCAACCTCGGGTCGGCCGAAGCCGGTACTGCGAGTAACGTCATCGCCGAGCGAGCCAGGATCCAAGGAGAAGTGCGCGGCGAGACCACCGAACTGATGGAGTACACGAAGGAGACGTTGCAGACCGTCCTCCGGACAGCCGCCGACATGCACGGCTGTGACGTGGCTGTCAACGCAGTCAGCGAATCCCCGCGCGCCGACAGCGACCCCGAACTCGCGGCTGTCGTCGCCAACACGGCCACGAACATTGCCGGGGTGAATACAGTCGTTCCGACCGCCGACTTCGGCGCGAGCGAGGACGCCACCTACCTCATGGAACGCGTCCAGGACGAGGGGGGCTTGGCCACCTACCTCATCGTCGGCACCGACCATCCGACAAGCCACCACTCTCCCGAGTTCGACGTGGACGAGCGGAGCCTCGCTATCGGCGTCGAAGTGCTGAGAGACGCCATTCTCACCACAGCGGAGGAACAACCATGAGTGTCCAGCGTGCGTCAGATATCGTCACCGTGGGCGACATCCGGGAGGCCCGCGACCGCATCGATATCGTGGTCCACCGGACGCCGCTCGACACCTCGACCACCTTCGCGGAGCTGAGCGGGGCAACGTCCGTCGGTCTCAAACTGGAAAACATGCAGCGAACAGGCTCGTTCAAGATCCGCGGCGCGTACAACACCATGGCCCAACTCCCGAAGGAAGTCGCCGATCGCGGCGTCGTCGCCTCCAGTGCTGGCAACCACGCCCAGGGCGTCGCGCTCGCCGGACAGCTGCTGGATATTGATACTACCATCGTCGTCCCCGAGATAACGCCAGCCGCAAAGATCGAGGCGACTAGAGGGTATGGTGCGGAGGTCGTCGTCGAGGGCGACATCTACGAGCGCTCCTACGAGCACGCGCTCACCCTCGCCGAGGAGGAGCGCTACGAATTCGTCCACCCGTTCAACGACGAGGGCGTCATCGCCGGGCAGGGAACCGTCGGTCTCGAACTGCTGGAGCAGTTCCCCGACCTCGACACCGTTCTCGTCTCCATCGGTGGCGGCGGTCTCATCTCCGGCATCGCCACCCACCTGAAGCATCACGATCCGGACATCCGCGTCATCGGCGTCCAGCCGGAGGGCGCGTATCACGCGAAACCGTCCCTAGAAAACGACGAGATACACCGTCTCTCCGAGATAGACACGGTTGCTGAGGGCATCGCTGATGCGCGCTTACTGGAGAAGACCTTCGCCGTCATTCGCGAGCGCGTGGACAACGTCGTCTCCGTGAGTGACCGCGACATGAGCGTCGCGCTGACCCTCCTCGCCGAACGCGCCAAGACTGTTGTCGAGACGGCTGGCGCGGCCCCCGTGGCCGCGCTGTGTTCGGGCGCGGTGGACGTTACGGACGAACGCGTCGGGGTCGTCGTCTCCGGTGGGAACGTGAACCTCTCCGAACACGGTGAGCTCGTGCGCACGGGTCTGATGGAACTCGGGCGATACGCCGAGGCTCGCCTCGCTGTTGCCGACTGGCCAACCGGACTCGGCGCGCTCGTAGAGACCGTCGAAGACCAAGGTGGGGAACTCGCCACCCTCGAACGTGCTCGACGAACCGACGGGGACGCCCCGAACCGAACACCCGTTCGAATCTGTGTGTCAGGCAGCGGAGCGGAGCATCTCACCACCGTCTTGGACGCGCTGGACGCACTCGACGGTGTCGAGGTCGTGACCACGAGCCTCGGGTGACTCGCAGGCGAACGCGTCGTTCCCGTGCTATACCGCCGTACGCTGTCGCCGCGCCGATTCGATGGCCTCGTTCAGAATACCGATACCAAGTTCGATCTCGCGCTCGGTCGAGTCCAGCGGTGGGAGCAACCGGAGCGTTTGAGAGCCACAGCCGAGCGTGAGCATCCCTCGTTTCAGCGCCTCTTTGACGACAGCGTCCCGTCGTTCTGTCGTGTCGAACTCGACTGCGAGCATCAATCCCTTGCCGCGAACGTCGACCACGTGTTCGGGCGCCTCGTCGCGGAGCAACTCCGTGGCTTGCTGACCGCGCTTCGTCGCGTTCGCGAGTAGGTCGTACTCCTCGATCGCCTCCAACGTCAACACACCCTGCATTGACGAGAGAACATCGCCGCCGCCGAACGTCGATCCGAGGCGGTTCTTCTCGGTCGGGAAGATGTCCGATCGCGAAATCGTCGCTCCAACCCTAAGTGCCTTTGCGCTGGCGATAACGTCGGGTTCGATGGGGTAGTGATCCGATGCCCACATCTTGCCGGTACGGCCGACGCCGGACTGAATCTCGTCGACGACGAGCGGAATGTCGTACGTCTCACATACATCCCCCACCTCTGCCACGAACTCGGGGTTCGGGAATCGGTAGCCGCCAACCCCCTGAATCGGTTCGAGAACGATAAACGCGATTTCATCCGGAGAGACGTGTCCGCCTTCTGGTTGGAGCGCGTTCCGAAGCTGTGAACCGCTGCCGGTGAAGAAACCGCAGCGACAGGCGTCGGCCGAACAGTCCTGGTCGTCACAGAACGGGACCATCCGAACCCCAGCGATCTCCGGGTAGCGGCGCGTGTACACCTCATTCGATCGGGTGAGCGAGAGCGTACCCAGCGTTCGACCGTGAAACCCTCCCTCGAACGTGTAGGCGTACTTGGCGGTCGGGTTGTGGTCGTGGGTTATCTTCATCGCGTTCTCGATGGCCTCTGCCCCGGAGTTCGAGAGAAAAACGGTGTCCATCCCGTACTGGCTGGTGGCATCGACGAGTTTCTCCATCAGGTGGCTGGAGCTGGGGAACGCCGACGTCTCCGGATCGTCTCCCGCGCCGAAGTACATATCCTGGCCCGCGATCTTCATTGGCTCGACGAGCGCGAATTCGCGCAGCTTGTCGAGGATCTTTTCGTTGTTGTACCCGAGCGGAGCCGCGCCGATGTGACAGGTGAAATCCAAGAGGACGTTACCATCGACATCGGTGACGAACGGCCCGTCCGCCTCGCTTGTAATGTCCCAGACGAATTCGTGTGAGTACTCACTCGGTGCCGCGTACTCTTGGTGGAATTGTGTCCACTTTTGCGCGCTCGGACCAGGAAGCGCGTCAACAGCGGGTTCCGCGGTATCCCTATCCATACACAAAGAGTGTATATGGCGTCAATTAAAACTTGTTATCGTTGGCGAAGCGTCAGTCGTCGGTTTTCGTTGGTTCGGGGTTTGCGGTCTGTTTTGGTGTATCGTCCGAACCGATGAGCGTCGTTTCCTCCTGTAGCAAAACGCTGCCCGCTTCGCTCCGGAACGTCTTGATGAGACCGAGTACTGCGAGGAGGCAGACGATAGCGAACGGACCGCCGGTGATGATGGCGGCCGACTGCAGTGCTTCCACGCCGCCGATGACCATGAGAATGGACGCGACCACTCCCTGGAGAACGGCCCAAAAGATGCGGTTGATGGACGAGGGGTCTTCTTTCCCGCCGGTCGTCATCATGGAGACGGCGAGCGTCGAGGAGTCCGCAGACGTGATGAAAAACGTCGTGACGAGGACGAGAAAGAGGAACATCAGAACCGTTCCGGCTATCGGAATCGATCCGAAGAGGATGTAGCCGGAAACAGCCTCACCAAATGTATTCACCGGACCGAGGATGTTGGCGGTACCGGAGTGTTGCATGATGACCGCCGATCCCCCGACGATCAAGAACCACGGAATCGTCGCCATTGCGGTCGCTCCGATGCCAGCAAAGGCGACCTCGCGGACGCTCCGACCGCGCGAAATACGAGCAATGAACAGTCCTGCGAACGGCGACCAGGCGAGTGGCCACAGCCAGTAGAAGACAGTCCACTCGTTCACCCACGCTCCGTTCTTCGTGAAGTGGGTGAACAGACTCATCTCGAAGAAGTCGCCGATAAATCCGCCCATCGCCTGTGTCCCAACCCCGAGGATTCGAACCGTCGGCCCGAAGATGAGCGTGGCGATCATGATGACGAAAAACACCGTCATGTTGAAGTTCGAGAGACGGCGAATCCCGCGATCGACTCCCAACACCAACGAAGCGGTGAAGATAACCGTCATTCCAGTTATTATTGCCACCGTTCCGAGGTCTCCGAGTTGGATACCCCACTGGAACTCTAACCCGGTGATGAACTGGCTCCCGATGAAACCGAGTGATGTCGCAACGCCACCCAGGGTCGCGAACACTGCGAGGATGTCGACGAGTTGGCCCCACGCGTTATCCACGTTGTCGGCACCCACAAACGGCGTCAGCATCGCGGACACGCGAAGTGGCGCCCCGTGGTTGTGGACGTAGTAGCCAATGCCCAGTCCCATGACCGTGAAACACGACCACTGTGTGAGACTCCAGTGAAAAACCGTGTACTGGAGGGCAATGGGAATTGCCGCCGCAGACTTTGCCTGTGCGTCGTACAGGGGTGGAACGCTAGAGTAGTGGAGGAGTGCCTCTGTCGGCCCCCAGAAAACGATGCCTGCTGCAAGCCCCGCCGAGTACACCATCGCAAAGTACGAGAGATAGCTGTACTCGGGCGGTTCGTCTCCCAGTTTCAGATTTCCCCACGGACTGACGATGAGAAAGACGAGAAAGAGGACGAATCCGAGCATGATGATGAGGAATGCCCAGTTGAAGTGCTCGAGCATGACCTCTTGTACACCGTAGACGACATCCCTCGCAGTATTCGGGCTGAGGGCGAAGAGTACCACGAACACGAGCGTGATACCCGTTCCGAACGCGAAGACTGTCGGTTCGATTTCGTCCAAA
This sequence comes from Halobacteriales archaeon YIM A00010, assembly GCA_025041175.1. Taxonomy (GTDB): domain Archaea; phylum Halobacteriota; class Halobacteria; order Halobacteriales; family Haloarculaceae; genus Halocatena. The sequence continues at coordinate 737,300 of JAKCFJ010000003.1, read as the reverse complement.
AACTCCGCGACAACGCCCTGGTCATCGGAGGAATTCATACGTACTCACCTCGTTTTCGAAGGGACGGTAACCGACCGATCACTGAATCGTCGGTCGGAGTAGCCGCTGCCCCTCCTCTGACGCCCCCCTGCCACCCGCAAAATCGTTGATTCGTCTGTACTTCTCCACGACAGCCATTGCAGTTCATGTCTGAATCACACTTTTGTGTACCGTGTCGCACGCTACTGTACAGCATGCCAGTTGTGAAAGATCCTGATAAATATTACGATTATCGAATTCAGCAGATACAATATTTGTTTATATAGCTGACTTGGGTACGTTATCTGTATACGATCACAACAGAATTTGGTGAGGGTCGGGACAGGGGTAGATGACCAAACGAGACGGATTGTCGGATATTCCCGAGATCGTCGAGAAATTCTCCGGCGTTCGAAGTTCATGTGAACGGGTTCTGTATCCATCAGTCGATCGGACACTGGGCTGAGAACGAACGTCCGGGGATATTGGCCGTTTATAGCGATAGCTATCGACTCAAAATAAGGATGTTTTTGCGCGTCCGTAACTCTTAATCCGTCCAGTAAACAATATCTGTATATGAGTAACGACACAAACAGTACAGAACGAGAGGATAGCCTTGCCTACTCGTCCGAACGGGACCGAGGTATTCTAACGCCGAGCGATCGAGAGTTTCTGCTCGGCCGGAAGACGGACTACACGGAGCATTCCAAGAAGCAGAAACGGAATCGAATCCGTCACCGCCTCCGTAACGCCATCCTAGATTTTACGATCCTCTTCGAGTCTCTCGAAGACCGTGACCGAGAGACGGTATTCAATCCGGATGATGATGCGAGGGACGCCTACACGCAGGGAATCACCGACATGCTCGCCTTTCTTCACCTGGGAACGATGGGGTACTACACCCCCTTCAAAGACATGCTCGGTCAGGGAGTCAACAAGGCAGAACAAGAGCTTGCCGGATCCGATTACCGCATGGTGACCGTCGACTTCAACGTCGATCCAGTGGGTCAGATTGATGTCGACGAAGTCATTGACAAACTCGCGTTCGGCGACTTCGAGGAGATCACCGACGAGGAGCTTCGGGTGTTCGTCCGTCTGCTCGCCGAGGCCGACGACTTCTCGGCGACAGCTATACGATCCGAAATGAAAGAACAAATGACCGAGTTAATCGAGCAGGTCAACGCTGCGGTGGAGCACCGGGACAAGCGTGTCCAAGAGTTGAGCGACTAACCCGGTTACTCTCGTTGCCCGTCCCGTCTCATCGTATACGATCGAACAGCGTTGACGACTGAGAATACGTATCGATTAAAACTGGGCAATAGAAGTATTCACTCGAAAGCCGTAGTAGAGCATGAACATGATGGCATTATATTCCACATATTAATAACTAAATAGTAATGACAATCACATGGATTGAGAACGGATTGAGAAGACGGCCGATGGGATACTCATCGCTACCGACTATCTGTGTGAGGGCTCGTAGAGCGTTCGGTAGTGTACGACTGTTCGATCTCATCCTCGAACCGCTCGACATGGCGCTGGAGGACCTCAGCCAACGTACTCTTCATTCTATGATCGACAAGATAGATGGGACAGCTGAGGCTTAGTGCGCCACAGACGCCTCCTTGTGGCTCTGTTACAGCCATACTGATCGACCATAGGCCGGGGATTGATTCTTCATGGCTGATAGCGTATCCTCGTTCCCGAACTGTCGCCAGTTCAGCAAAGAGTTCCTCTCTCGTCGTCGTTGACTGTTCGGTCTCTTGGGGAAGCCCCCATCGATCGATAATGGTGTGTACGTGTTCATCCGAGTACTCGGCGATTATCGCTCTTCCAGATGCGGTACTGTGAACGTAAAACGATCGCCCGTCTGTCAGAAAGTGAGACACGGTATCAGCTGTGAGATCGCCGTACAGGGAGACGATTCGTCCGTGCTCTTCGACAGCGAAGTCGGCATCCAGCTCTACCTCATCTGCCAACCGCGAAACAGCGTCTTCTGCGAGACGATAGATGGATTTTCGATGTTTCACATACTGACCGAGATGACAGAATTTGACTCCCAAATAGTACTGGTTGTTTTCGTTGACAACGTACCCGTGCTCGGAAAGCGTGGTGAGATGATTATAGACGGTGCTCTTGGCGAGATTAGTCACCTCCGTCAATTCGGTCAAACTCGCACCGTCGAGTTCGACGATACGCTCTAAGAGTTCGAGCGATAGCTTGGTCGTCTCGAGTGTCCGGCCGGTATCCTTCGACCCCATGTACTTCGGAGTGGCACAGTCATACAAAGATCTTGTGTGTATAGTGATTCCACCCGAGTCCCGATCCCTGAAGCTTCGAAAGAACTCGGCCAAAACTCGGTTCCAAAGACGAGTAATTACCTCTACTGTGACTGGCGTATCATCTGTACTGTTGCCATAGCCGTCCCGTTTCGATGGACCAGTTTCATATCTATTCCTCGATAGAATACACTGATCTGATAATTGGATGAATGGGGGACGTGCCGATCCGGCCTTCGATCCCGTTTAGTATTTGATCTGGTCTCCGTTCCCGTCTTCTGTATCCGCAAACCGGGAGAGAGAGAAATGCTCTGGGTCAACGAGCATCGAGTCCGCGTCGGTGACGAGATCCGTGACAAACTGGCCGACAGCTGGCGCGTTCTTGAATCCATGGCCGGAGAACCCGCACGCGACGTAACACCCATCCGGACCACACTCGTCAATGATGAAGTCGTGGTCCGGGGTGCTCGCGTAGACACCGCAGTAGGATCCTCTAATCCCCGCGTTCTCCAGTTCTGGGACGTGAGAGGCTACTGTCTCGTGGAGATGCAACAGCGTCTCCTCGTCGGGTTGATTGTCGTACGTATCCGGATTGACTTCCTCTCCGGAGTGGTGCGTTGCGACTAACACACCCTCACCGAATTCCGGTCGCATGTAGTAGCCACCGGGCAGACCAGTGGTCGGTAGCTGTTCAGTCTCGACCGTGCGGGGTGGGTCGAGGATGATGACTTGCTCCCGTTCGGAGACGAGCGGGAGATCGACACCGATCTCGTCCATCAGTCGCGGTGTCCACGGACCCGCTGCGACGATGGCTCGATCACAGTCAACGGTTGTATCGTCGGTGTCCACCCCGATGATTCGGTCGTCCTCGATAGCGAACCCCTCGACAGTCGTTCCAGTGATCACAGTTGCGCCACGATCAGCCATAGCCCGTGCGAAGCCAGCGGCAACGTCGGTCCCGTCGGAGTACGCCGCTGTTTCGTCGCTCACCGCGAAATCGGCGTCCTCATACCGGAGCATCGGGAACCGCTCGTGGGCCTCTCCAGAGTCGAGTTTCTGAACCGGGATCTCGTGTTCGGACAGAATATCATGCCCTGAATCCGCGTATTCCGCGTCTTCGGTCCCTTCTTCGGCGAAGACGACGCGTGGCGTCTCCTCGTATGCGATGGGTTCTCCCACTTCTGTCTCGAATCGTCGATAGAACTCGTGACTCCACCGAGCCATCCGAGTGTATCTCTCACGATCACCGTAGTGATGGCGGATGATGGCCGATGAATCCCCGGTCGATCCTGCAGCAATGGCGTCTCGTTCTAGTAGTGTAACGTCCAGGTCGGTCTCGGTCGTCAGAAAATATCCGATACTCGTTCCTATGACGCCGCCACCTACGACAACAACGTCTGTTTCTGTCGGTATGTCTGGTTGAATGCTCATTATTTTGTTACTTATTTGACGATGAGTTCGCGTGGGAAGTCCGCGAGCACTTCAGCACCGTCGTTGGTTACACGGAACGATTCGCTGATCTCGATGCCGTACTCGTCGAACCAGACACCGGGAATCATGTGAAACACCATGTTCGGTTGGAGGACTGTCTCATCACCAGGGCGAATATTCGCCGTCTGCTCGACCCACGTCGGCGGATAGCCGATACCTGTCGAGTAGCCGATCCGGGATTCCTTTTCCACCGGTGTCCCTTCGATCTCCTCGCGCCATGCGAGTTCGACATCCTCGCACGTGACGCCGGGCTCGACCGCATCCAGTGCTGCTTCCAGTCCGTTGATGATGATGTCGGCCGCTTCTCGGGCCTCTGCGGGGGGTTCGCCGAGGAACATGGTGCGCGTCAGTGGAGAGTGGTATCGATTCACGACACCTGCAATCTCTATAATAACTGGCTCTCCGGCTTCGTACTCGTTATCCGTCCACGTGAGGTGTGGTGACCCCGTTCCTCGACCCGATGGCATCAGCGGGACGATCGCTGGATAGTCACCGCCAGCGTCCTTCGTTCCGGAAAGAAGTGCGTCGTACACTGCCCCAGCGGCATCGCACTGCCTGACGCCCGGTTCGATGGTCTCAACGCCAACGGTCATGGCGCGTTCCGAAATCCGTGCGGCGTGCTGGTGATATTCGATCTCGCGGTCACTTTTCACCGACCGACACCAATTCACGAGACCGGTCGCGTCCTTCAGGGACCCCTCCGGTAGTGCCTGTTCGAGGGCGGTGTACGCACGGGCCGAGAAGTAGTACGTATCCATTTCGACGCCGATGGTTTTCATGCTATTCCACTCCGATAGGAGATCCACCACGAACTGCATTGGATGTTTCTCGGAATCGATGTACGCATCGGTGTAGAGAATGATGTTTTCGTCGTCCAGCCACGTCGTCTCCGTAGCGCATCGGTAGTCCTGTTCCCGCCAGACACCGACTGGTTGATCTCGGTCCAGCGTGACGATGAGTATCTGTGGCACGTAAAACGAGTACGCGTCGTACCCGGAGAGATAATACAGGTTCGCAGGATCCGTGACGAGCAGTACATCGATATTCTGCTCCTCCATCCGCTGTTGCGTCTCCACAAGCCGATCTCGGAATTCCGCTTCGCTAAACGGTCGCCTGGCTAGCTGGGCCATACCACCATATGACGATGATTCAGTATAAATCCTTTCGGGTGGTCGCTACGACACCGTTCGGACGAGAATTTCGTCCAGTCCTCCGCGAATCCGTAGAGGGAGTCGCGTCGGGCTGGCGACAGCCATCTCTGTTCGAGCGCTGGCGATCGAACGATCGCCTGCCCCGGCCGTAACAGAAATTTCTATAAGCGATAATTCATAGAAATAATATATCGCGTATCGATCTTGCTTCGGTTTTCGAGAGGCGAACAGTTATATAACGATACAGGCGCGTTATACCAGTCTGATCGGCGTTTTTCATACCTTGGTTCACCGAGGGGGAAAACGACCGGGAAGTGCTGAAGTATTACAAACGTACTGCTGTAATAGAATCGGGACGACGGATTTCGGTGGTCCTTGTACATCCCTCCAACGTGAGGTTTCTGTCTCGCGAACGTTTATCCCCTCGATTCTTTCCGGTTATCTCGATCCGTCAATCGATCTCTAACGATAGATCATACTGATATCGAATCCTTTAAATAATATTGTGCCTGTGTGAGGAGTACAACCATGCTCAGTGGTAGGAAGGAGGTAGCTAAGGGGACGGCTCATACGGTAGCGACCCACGAACCGGAGAGGAACGGATCGGACAATCAGGGATGGTGCAGCGGACGGAACGGTGCTGAGAAGACCAAAATGGAGTGGAAGTCATGAACCGAGCGGAGCGTTTGATACGCGAGTTCTTCGAGGAGATCGACCCCCTCGTGTTCGGTTTCGGTGCGGGACTCACGCTGCTTTTCGTTGCTGTTTTCGCCGCGAGTCCGGAGACGGCTGCAAGCGTCGTGAGCGGGATCAACCAAACGATCCTCACGTACTTCAACTGGGCATTCATCGTCGTGATGCTCGGATTCGTCCTCTTTCTCGTGTATCTCATCCTCGGTCCGTGGGGGAACATCCGGCTGGGTGATGGTCCACCGGAATACAGCTATCTCTCGTATTTTTCGATGGTGTTCTCTGCGGGTCTCGCAGCCGGTGTCGTCTTCTGGGGACCGGTCGAGGCGATCATGCATTATCAGAACGTCCCGCCGCTCTACGATGTACCTCCCAAGACGGAGACTGCAATGGCTATTGCGATGCAGTACTCGCTGTTCCACTGGAGTCTCACCCAGTGGTCGGGCTTTACCATCATGGGTATCGCAATCGCCTACTTCAGCTACGTACGAGGGGCGTCACTCCGTGTTTCGGCGGTCCTCACGCCGTTTTTCGGCCCGGATGAGATCGACAATTCGTGGGGGACGCTCATCGATATTCTCGCCGTGTTCGCAACGCTCGGGGGTGTCGCTACCTCGTTGGGATTCATCGGTAGCCAACTCATTACCGGCGTCGAATTCAAATGGGGTATTCAGCTCGGCAGTCTCGAAGTGCTTCTGGTCGTCACCGGAATGACCGTATTGTTCACGTTCTCATTACTGTTGGGAGTCAATCACGGCATCCGACGCATTGCGAATTTCAACATTGGGATGTTTGCTCTACTAATGTTGCTGACGTTCATCGTTGGTCCGTCGGTGTTCATTCTCCAACTCGGCACGCAATCGATGGGCGGATTCATCGGCGACTTCTTGGAGATGAGCCTGTTTATGCACGTTAGCGAAGGCGGCAGGTGGGTGAACGAGTGGACGGCGTTCTACTGGGTGTGGCCGCTCTCTTGGTCACCGTTCATCGGCCTGTTCATCGCCCGCATCTCCCGCGGACGCTCTATCCGGGAAGTCGCGTTCACCGGTATCGGTGCTACCGCGATGGCGACCATCCCATGGTTCATCATCCTCGGTGGAACCGGCCTTCAACTGCAGCATACTGGTGCTGCTGACATCCTCGGCCCGGTCAACAACCTGGGTGAAGCAGTTTCCGGATATGTCGTCTTCAATGCACTGCCCTTCGGACAGCTGTTGACGGTTGGATTTATCGTGCTCGTTACCGCATCCTTCATCACGTCTGCTGACTCCGCGACGCTCGCCGTCTCCATGATGACGACCGGCGGGAAGGAACACCCCTCATCAATCAACCGCGTCTTTTGGGGTGTTTCGCTCGGACTTGTCACCGCAATACTCCTGATCATTGGCGGTATCGAGGCGCTTCAGTCGGCTGCTGTGATCACTGGCGGTCCGTTCGCCCTCGTTTGCCTCGTCGCCACCATCGGATTGATAAAATCGTTCCGTACCAAATATGGATCCGTCCTCCTACAAGAAGAAACGAACCTCATCGGTTCATCCGATAGATCACAGTCGAACCAGAGTGACGCACCAAGACCAGAGGACGTCTGACCGCTCTGTCTTCGGACACCGGTCGGGGAGGGAGTCACAACGATCGTTATAAGGACCAACGATGGGTGAGAAGACTGGTACCCACACGCAACGCTCTGTAGAACGATGCTCCGTACTCGTCGGGCGTCCTTGTTGGAGATCTGTAGTAATCCAAGCGTCGAATCCCTAGAACGTCACACGAAAGACTATACAACATTCTATCGCCATGCTCTCCAAACAGAAGAAACCAAATATTATGACAAGATTTCATTTGCCGATGATTGTCCGTTTTTCACTTTGCTCTGCATCGATTGCTGATCATATACTGATTTGAGTCGATAACATAGGCGTACATCGAAAGAATACAACGATATACAACTATAGAAGCACTCCTCACCGGAGTACGATGAAATCGGCCTAGAGATCCCATCTAATGGCGTAAAAATCGGTTTTACGCCTGTAACTGCTGTTTATCTCCTACAGCCTATATTTCACACCAGAACAATCGTGCTGAATGAATTGTTGAAGTTCAATTATTATTGTAGGACACCAAGGTCATAATAATCAGGTATATATCAATTCAGGGAACATCGCGGGAGCTATCATCACAGGAACTGCTATCCTTGGCTAGCTATCGTCGGTATCCGTCCCCTGTGACTGCGGATGGACTGGATTTACATTACAACAGTACGCTTGTAATGCACAGAACCCAACAGTCGATCGATTCGACGCTCACCGGGCAATCACCCGCGACCTGCTCGAATACGCTCCCCTCGAATGCAGTTAGATCGGGTGCATCGAGCGTGGAGTCAATCAGGGCCGTCCAAGAACTCGGACTCAGCGATCGGTGTGTTGAACGTTGAGTTCGATGACGTTCCGGGATTTCGAGAGGAGTGTTGGGTATCGCTCGGTGAATGTTTCGCCTTCGAGTCGTTTGGCAGGACCAGCGATGCTGATAGCACCGAGGGGATTCCCGTCTGCGTCGAGGATCGGGACAGCGACGCCATGAAGCCCCTCGATAGCTTCCTCACGATTGAACGCGATGTCTTCGTTCCGAATCCGTTCTAACTCCTCGAACAGCTGCTCGCGGTCGACGGTGGTCCGAGGGGTCGTCCGTGGCAAGCCCCGTTTTGCGAGTATTTCCTCGACACGAGACTGGTCGAGATGGGCAAGAATCGCTTTCCCGAGCGCGCGGTTGTGAAGGGTGGCGAAGCGACCGATCGGGGCATCGACATCGATCGCACCCTTTCCCCCGGCTTTGTAGAGGTAAACGCCGAGACACTGCTCTTCGACCATCAGGATCACGAGTTCACCGGTCTGAGCAGCCAAAGTATCGATCTCGTCTTTCGCTATATCGTAGAGGGGAATCCGGCGCCGGACCCGCTCGCCCATCTCCATAAAACGGAGCGTAAGGCGGTACTTTTTGCTATCTTTTACGACGAATCCCTCCTTCCTGAGCGTGTCGAGATGGTAGTGAACGGTGCTCTTGGCGATGTCGAGCTGCTCGGCCAGTTCCGTTACTCCTGCCTCGCCGCGCTCGTTGAGCGCAGAAATTATTCCCAGTATTTTCGATCCCGTTTGTCGGTCAGTGGTATCCGAACTCATACCTTCCTCTGTAGCGTGGAAACACATAACGCTGTTCGATTTATTCGAACGGATATCTCGAAGTATCGATCCCCCCAATCAAATAATTCACTATACAATTATAATTAAGAAATGATTGCAGTCCATCCTTTCGCATTTCCTGCGAGAAGACGCAGCTAGTGGTTCGATCCGATACTGGGACAAGCGTTCGATGGAATCGAATGCAGTTGTATGATGAGATCCGTTCCGAGTGATACTACGGCACAGTCGACGACTCGAGAAAACGGAGACGCTACTGGGGTTCGATTCCGAGGCGACTGAACTCGGTGCTAGGAGCCTCGAGGGACTCCATCGCCTCGACGAGAAGGGATCGCATCTCGTTCCGTTTGTCGGGGTGCGATTCCGTGAGGTTCTCGTTCTGTCGTGGATCGGCTTCGGTGTCGTAGAGCAACTCATCGTCGTGCTGGACTGACACCTTAAGGTGCTCTTCGGGTCCGGATTGGTTCGACGGCGTGTACCGCCACACGGGTGCGTCGGTGTACGGCAGGAAATCGCCGGATTCTGCGTTTTTCTGCACTTTTGGCGGGATGAACCAACTGTACGGGTTCACCATCATCGTCGAGTGGTTGCGCGGCGGTTCGTCGCCGGCGTTCGGGTGGTGATACGTGTACTGTCCATCGGTGACGTTAACGGTTGCTCCCCAGTACCCGTACAGTGCCCAGTCCCGGTGTGCATCGGTATCATTCATGAGCAACGGGAGGAGACTCCGGCTGTGCGTCTCCGTCGGCGTGTCGATCCCGAGTGCTTCCAACACCGTCGCGTAGAGGTCCACAGCGGCGGTGACCGTGTCGATCCGATCGCCCATCCTCTGAGAATCCGGGTGCCAGATCATCAGCGGGGTGTTCGCGAGCACATCGTAGACAGGAGGATCGTTCTTGCCGATCCAGCCGTGGTCGCCCAGGAAGTAGCCGTGATCGGACGTGACCACGACCATCGTGTTCCCCCAAAGATCCTTCTCGTCGAGGGCATCGAGAACGCGCCCGAACTGCTGGTCGACCAAAGTGACCTTGCCGGCGAACTGTGAGCGGACGAACGCCAGCTCCCGCTCGTCGAGGGCGCTCTGTCCTTCGTCTATCCGCCCATAGTAGGGCCAGCACGTCAGGTCTAGGTCCGTAGGTTCCTCGTCGGTGTACATCGAGGCATAGGGCTCCGGACAATGGAACGGCTCGTGAACGTCGAAGCTGTCGACGTACGTAAACCACTGCTCCCACTCGTTGGCGTTATCGATCCGCTCGGTCGCTTTCGAAAACACCTTGGGGGCGAAGAAATCGGCATCATCCTCGAACGCTTCGACGTTGCGAGCGTAGGCGGCGCGATTCAGAAACTGTTGGCTCAGAGGGCTGGTTGCATCGATTTGGTCGAGAAACGCCTCATCGGGATTTTTCGGTGACGTCTGCCACGCATCGTATTCGTGTCCCCGGACGAAATCGAAACCGCTGAAATCCTCGAAGTAGCCGTGTGCGCCGTGCTGGAAGTAATGGTAGTGGTCCGTAACGAGCTGCGCGACGATGCCGTTCTGTCGGGCGAGGCGTGGAATCGTCTCATCGAACGGTTCGATGGGTCCCCACGAACGCCACAGGAACTCCTGGATGCCTGCGAGCCACTCCCGGCGGGCGGGCATGCACGGGAGACTCCCGGCGTAGTGTGAGTCGAAGACGGCAGCACGCTCCGCGAATCGGTCGAGGCTCGCCGTATCCACCTCGTAATCGACGACAGCCGGTGTCTCCCTGTACGTCGAGAGGAAGTCCTTGCGGAGGCTGTCGATGGAGACGAGGAGGACGTTCATCGTTCGTCCCCCTCCTGCTGTCGATCGAACGAGCAAAGGAGGTCCGAGAACGATTCGTCTTCCCGAAGTTCTCCGTCCACGATCAGGAACGGACTCGCACAACACGTTCCGCACCGATCGAGACAGATGGTCTCCCGGACCTGCCCGTCCGATTCGCGGAGTTCCCTCCTTGCTTCGGCTGTAACGTTCCCTAGACAGCACTCTATGAGGGTCATACGATTCCAAGATCTACTTCCTACTATAAAATTTTTTGTTTTTGTTGGATTATCAAGGAGTTATCTTCGCGTGAGGGACGACGCAACTCTGCTCGACCGCAGGGTTGCGAACGCGCTGACGGAGTGGCTAACGATAGCAGGTGGTTGGAACCCGCCACTCCGAACGATGTCGGGTTTCAGCCCATAATTTTTTATATGATCGTTCGTAATGGTAGGACATGACCCGTGTTAACCGCCGGCAATATATAACAGCCGCTGGCGCAGCGGTTACCGCTGGATTGGCTGGCTGTGTCGGCGACGGAGGACTCACAGATCTCGGAGGGGGAGCCAACGACAGCTCTGATTACAAGACGAACGTCCGGGCGGCGACGCTCATCGACGCCGTCAACTCCGACTTCGTTACCACCTCGATCGAGAGTCTGAAGGAGAACGTCGAAGCAGAGACCAACGGCGAACTCACCGTCGAAATATTCCCTGCAGGGCAGGTCGGAGCCCAAGAGACTGGCATCATGCAGAAGGTCCAGCAGGGGACGATCGAGTTCGGTGACACTTCCGTACAGAACTTCTCACCGGTGGCACCCTCCTTCGACATCAAGAATCTCCCATACTTCGCCGGGAAGAACCAGGAGTTCGTGAATCTCGTTACGAGCGACGCGTGGCAGGAGATCGTCGAGTCCCAGGCCAACGAAAGTGGATTCGAAATCTTCTCCTACGGGTTCAACGACCCGCGTTGTTGGGCCCCGGGAAATCAGTTCCGCGGTGAAGAACCACCACTCACACCCAGTGACATCCAAGCAGCAAACATCACCCAACGGACCGGCGGGTCCCCGTTCACGAACACGGCTTTCGAGATGCTCGGAGGGAACCCAACGCAGATCCCCTGGGGAGAATCGCCGGCCGCTATCCAGGAGGGAACCGCAAACGCGATGTACAACGCCCCACAGTACCACGCAAACTCCGGTTTCGCTGACCTCCTCAGTCACGAAGTCATCATCGACGCCGTCCACGACGGTCGCGTCTGGGGGATGAGCTACCAATGGTTCGACTCGCTTCCTGGCGAACTTCAGGACCAAGTCAAACGCGCAGGCGAGAAGACAACACAGGGAAACGCAGAGCGGAACGGTACACTCCGAGAGAACGCCGTCGAACACCTCGAGGAAGCCGGCATCGAGTTCCATCTCATCGAGGGGGACAGGCTCGAACAGTGGAAAGACGCCATCGCGTACGACCGAAACGACGAGTGGAACGACCTGATGAACGACGTATTCCCGGACGAAGAGGCCCGAACCCGCTTGGAGGAAGCAACGCAACAAGAAAGCGATATTCAAATCGGCACTCTCGAGGAGGTCCTGTGAGGACCATCGAGAATCGAAGCCCATACCTTTATGTTCGATTATAAAGATACTCGAATCATGATTCCAAAAACCGTGCGCCCATACGCCGTGTGGTTAGACGAGAACATCGAACGCTACCTATTAATAGTGACGTACTTTTACATAACGTTTATCATCATTATGGGCGTCTTCAATCGATTCGTCCTCCAGTCTACGAGCGGCTGGGAGATAGAAACTGCGCGGTTGCTCTTCATCTGGCTCACCTGGATTGGCGCTAGTCTTGCGGTTCGCCAGCGCTCACATATTCGTATTGACTTCATCTATCAATACGTCTCCGACAGGATCGAGGGACTCCTCTACATCTTCAGCGATCTCGTCATTCTCGCGTTCTGCGTGGTCGCGTTCGAGGCGTTCGTTCCGGTGCTCAATACGACCTTGCTGTACGGGGGGTCCCTCGTCACTATCGACGTAAGCCTCGTCTTCTTCCAGGCAGCCATCCCTGTCGGTCTCACGCTCATGGCGCTCCGGGCAGTGCAGATGCTGGCCCTCGACGCCCGGTCGGTGTGGAACGGCGAACAGGTTTACCAGGGAGAACGCCTCTTCGAGATATACGAGGAGGACAACTGATGGCCATTTCGCTCGAGATACTGCTTCCCCTCTTGTTGATCGTGGCGTTGTTAGTCCTCGGCGTTCCCGTCCTGTTCTCAATCGGCATCGGGATCATTGTCCTGTTACAGGTGACCGGATCGTTCCAGCTGACGTTCTTCGGCGACAACCTCTATAGTGGGCTCGACCAGTTCGCACTCATTGCGATCCCGCTGTTCATCCTGACGGGCGACGCGGTCGTCGAATCCGGGATATCGGAGAAGCTCATAACGTTTGCCGACAGGGTCGTCGGCGGCTTTAAGTCTGGCGTCGGTTCGGCCACCGTACTGGGCTGTGGGCTGTTCGCGTCGATCAGCGGCTCGAACGCGGCAGACGCCGCTGCGATCGGTCGCATCTCCCACGGAAGTCTGAAGGACTACGGATACCCGGGCGACTACGCTGCCGCCCTCATCGCGAGCGGCGCAACCACCGGAATTCTCATCCCACCCAGTATCGCGTACATCATTATCGGCGTTACCATCGGAATATCAGCGTCGGAGTTGTTCCTTGCCGCGATACTACCGGGCGTACTGATCCTTTTTGGCATCCTGTTTGTGAACATCTATGTGAATCATCGGCACGACTACGAACGTGGGCACGAGTTCGCCAGCCCATCAGAAATGCTTACGGCGGCGTGGAACGCCCGCGAAGGGCTACTCATCCCACTCATCATCCTCGGCGGTATCTACTCCGGGATCTTCACCCCGACGGAATCGGCGGCTGTCGCCGTCGCCGTGACGGTCGCCATCGGGGTGTCCCAGCGGCGGATCACCCTCGGTGATTTCCAGACCCTTTTCGAGCGGAGTGCGGTCGTCAACGGGGTTATCTCCCCGATCATCGCCGTCGCGCTGGCGCTGAGTCAGTCGTTCAACGCGATTGGACTGCCGGATCTGATCGTGAATCTGTTCGCGAACTCCACAGGGAGTTTCCACATCGCAGTACTGTTGATGTTCGTCGTGTTGATCGTTGCTGGGGCGGTCATGGAAACCACGCCGAACATACTGCTCCTCGCCCCCCTCCTGTTTCCCGTCGCCCAAGAAATCGGGATGAATCCCGTCCATTTCGCCGTCTTCCTCAACTCGGCACTGGGCGTTGGGTTCATCACTCCGCCCTTCGGGATGAACCTCTACGTCATGTCGGGTGTCACCGAGGAGTCCGTCCTCCCGATCGCAAGCAAGATTTTACCGTTCTTAGCGGCGTTGATCGGCCTTGTGCTGTTGATCGGATTCGTCCCGAGTATCAGCACGGTGCTCACAGGGCCCTAACCATCCCTTCGCTCGTCTGGGCGTTGATTCCTCGCTCAATCCCACACTGTGGTGGTGTTCGGCGTCACGTACGTTGTCTGCTACGGACCGAGATCGGGCTGGCGACCGGCGCGTTGTCGAGCATCCGACACGGGAGTCGGATAGCCACCATCTCGATGTTGGTGGAACTGCGGTGCTCGCGCTCGGTTCCTCACCATCGCCACCACTCAAAGGGCCGAATCACCAATAGGTTTTTGCTCTGTCGATACTATTACCGTTTATGCGCACCTTCAAATTACTCTCGCGCGTGTGCTTAGTGATTGCAACGTCGATTTTCGTCCTATACCTCATCGAGCGGTTCTCGGCGTCGACGCGGATACCGATCGACGTATTTTCGGTTCCGGATATCGTGATGTTCCCGTTGTTGCTCGTCATGGCGTTCTTTGTCGGCGCGAGCTTCATGATCGAGTCTTACCTCGCAAGGGGGTGACCGCCCTCGCTTTCGTGAGCGCGACGGGTGCGAGAGAAATAGCTGCGGTGGAGCAGCGATGGCTTCGATCGAGATATGCGAATATCGTTAAAAGTATATACTCGATAATTCGTATCGAATGGGCCGGTCGTCTATGACTCTCGAAACAGGGATGTGTCCCACGGTCTCTCCCCGACAGGAGGATGGATTGATCCACTGGTCACATCGCTTCTGACCGTCCGGTGAGCTGCTACCGGTAGGACGCTGTAGCGGTGCGTGACTCCTCCCTAACCGCCCCCAGCAAACCTGACGTAGCGGAGAAGTAACTGAGCGTTTACCACTGCGCTAGAGAACCTAGCACTCGCAGCGACGCGCTCTGCACTGACTGGCTGCGACCAGCTCTCAAATGGGTACTTATTTCTAACGTAGTATACTGCCGTGGAGCAGCTGCGTTGGCTGGGGATGGCCCCAGGCCGCGAGATCGGTCCCACTAGCCCGCCCGTAATGGACTTCAACCGATCTGCACGGCTGGAGGCAGGCGTCAGTTGCCGTGCCCGACGAATTCTGTGATGATGCTCCCTTCAGCACGATGAAGGACCCGGCTCACAGTTCCCTTCGTTACCCCGAGTTCGGTTGCGAGATCGGTGATCGAGCACTCACGCGGCGTTTCGTAGTACCCCCGGTCGACCGCCTCATTGAGCACCTCTCGTTGGCGTTCTGTGAGACGGTCTATCGGATCAGACGACGAGGTGATCGAAACGACCTGATACGTAACACTAGCTGACTCTAACTCATCTTTGAACAGTGATAGGTCTTCGTCCGAGGCGGTGAATGTGGCGAAAATCCATCCGTTACGAAGGATGAGTGGAGAGCTTACGAGGTTGTTGGAGGAACGTGCCGCACGAGCTGGTGCTGGCTCATCGATCAGGCACCGAATGAGCACCACCTTTTCACCAGTGTGTAGTACCTCATACGAGTGAAATTCCGTTACATCGTCAAACGACTGAATAACGGACGCAGGATCCGTTGTCCGTACTTCGTAGAGGACATGCATGCGCGTCCCTTCCTCGATCATTTGCGAGTCCAGTATCAGAAATTCGTCTTCCGGATAGTCGCATGAAACAGCTGCTATCTCCGCGTGAGAGGGTTTGATTTTCATCTCTACGTCAGGCATGCACTCTGGTACTACTCGCCCATCCATTAACAGCCCGAACCGATGCAACATGTTTCGGTTAGAATTTATCATCTTCTTCCCAGAAGTATTCAGAAGGAACACATGAATCAGATCTCAGACACAGACCCCTCCGAATCATCACCGCACCGAAACGCCCATCTGTCTATCGGCGGCGGATTAGTTCTGATTAGCGCCCTTGCAGTGCTGGTATTAAATATCGCCCACGGTGACCTGCCCGGTACCGGCCAGGCAGCGATGGAGCATATCAACCCCATCTTTTGGAGACCGATTCACATCCTCACCATCGTTTCGATCATGGTCGGAGCCGGCGGCTTAGTGCTGATAGTGCGGACGTTTACCGCTCCCGTGGCTGCTGCGGTCGGGAGGGTCGGATCGGTCTTTGTGATCGTCGCCGCTGCCGTGTTTGGTGTCGATTTCGCGATCGATGGCTTCGTGCTCTCTGCGCTGGTCGAAAACTGGGAGGCAGCCACCGATCCGGCGGCACGAGAGACAGCCGTCGCACAGGCGGATTTCGTGCTCACGATCATGGGCGGGACATCGTTCGCCTTTCAGACACTGAACGGGACGGCTGTTGGGACCTTGGCAGGGGCCACACTCGCCTCTCGGGAGTATCCGCGATGGCTCTGTTGGGTGGGAATCGTCGGTGGGGCGGTCTGGGGTGGTATCGGTCTCTTGCTCTTTGCCCAGGTTCCCGGCGTTCAGTTTTGGATGATCTTCCCGGCGACGTTGCTCGCCTCCGTGTGGCAGATCGGGATCGGTTGGATATCCTGGCGGCGGGGACGGGCTGGCCCGATGAGCCGTGATACGACGAGAGACCAGAAGGAGAGAAGTGAGGATGGTGTATAATTTTTAACTACATATTTTCGGCTTTATCTACGAACACACGTCTGTAACGACGCTTGGCAGCTCAATAGAATCGAGCAGAGCGAGTGCAGCATCTCGGAGTGTACTGCGTTCGTCGCCACACGCTATACATCATAATTCTATCACGAGGTGGTAGATCGCAGTTCGTGATCGTCGAAGACGTTCTCGTGAGAAACGGATCGGGGCGCCAGCAGAAGTCGCAAACGGTGTGCTCTGGTCGTGTAACGACGATGTGTCCTTCGTTATTTGAGATATCCTTGGCGGTGAAGGCGGGTTCACGTGAGTCCAACGCCGTCGGCCAGCAGTTCGTGGGAACGAAGCGCGTCATCGTGATCTCCAACGATGTGCTGGATCATCGCCTCGTCAACACCGACACGCTCGGTGAGTTGCTGTAGGAGACCAGCGAGCGTCTCGGGGCTTCCCGAGATCGCGCGTGGCCACTCGTCAGAATCGAGTGTCGCAGGCGTCGGTTCGGGAACGCCACCGAGTTCGTCGAGGGCCTCGTCGATGGATGGTGTAGATCCGACGTCTCCGCGTTGCATCCGTTTGTACGACGCTTCAGCTACTGCCCGGAGTCGGGCCGCCTCCTCGTCGGTCTCGGCACAGACCGCGTTCACCGCGATCATCCCGTTGGGCTCGTCACTGCCGCCCGCCAGCCGTGACGGCTGGAACTGCTCACGGTACGCCTCGAACGAACGAGCAGCGAACTGCGGCCGGATAAACGCCGCGAAGCAGTACGGTAGCCCGAGCTTGCCGGCGATCGCTGCGCTGGAGGGACTCGACCCGAGCACCCATGGCACAGGTGTGTTCTGGCCCGAACGGGGGAGTGTTAGATCGCTGTAGGGGTGTTCCTCGGGGTAGTCGTCGTAAAGGTGGTTGACGACGGCCTCGATTTTCTCTGTATGGTCCTCGTCAGGATTTTGGACGTGGCGCTCGGTACCCAGGGCGCGGTCAGCGGCGGGCGAGCCGTTCGCCCGACCGAGACCTGCATCGATGCGACCCGGGGCGAGGGCGTCCAGCGCGGCGAACTGTTCTGCGACCTTGAACGGACTGTAGTGATTGAGTAGTACCGCCCCGGATCCAAGCCGGATCGAGTCGGTTTTACCAGCGAGTTTCCCGAGCAAAACCTCAGGGGTCGTTCCAGCGATGGAATCCGCCATGCCGTGGTGTTCGGCCACCCAGAACCGCGAGTAGCCGAGGCGTTCGGCCTGTCGTGCAGTTGCGACGGTGTTTGCGTAGGCATCGGCCGCGGTGCCGTCGTTGGGAACCGGGGAGAGATCGACGACAGAAACGTCCATATGTGGTGTGGGTGGCTGCGAGAGATAACGGTTGGGATAGCAGAAGTCGCTCCCGCCTCGTGGACGTTCTCGAACCGAGTTCATTTGCGCACGGTCCAGTACTCGTGGATAGCGGCGATCCGGCGTGTCGTGTTCACACTTCCGCGTTCATCTACAGAAATAGTTAAATATATTAGAGCCACTATCTTCATTATATATCATATAATTCAGATACCATTATGGAGGAACCTGCTCCTGTACCTCTTGTATAACCGTAGAAAAATCCCGTGTGATTGTACATAGTAGTGGGATTAGGATGGTAGATCGAAGAATAAGTGTTATAATAAATACTATTACCACAATAAAAAGATATTCCCACTATTTTCGGGCTATACTGTGCGATAGCAGATCGAGATTGTCCACTTCCCTTCAGGTGTCGGAGAGTGACTGTACGGCGCACGCGGATAATATACAAGGAATAATATGTAACAGATAGTGTCTTTGCGCTGCTCAGATGTGACGCACTGATGGTCTTCGTCGAGCGCGGCGTTTTCGAGGAACGTACACGGCGTATACTATGACGACAGGGTTGTTGTCATAGCTCAGCGTGGCTCGTTCGTGTACCACACGTTCTCCGCTCAGGTCGCTCGCGTAGTAGCTTTGCTGTTGATTACTGTATTTAGTTATAGACGCGAAATAAATTCCGTCTGAATTGAGTCTGTCCGGTATCATCGAACGGTGTGGTGGAGTTATTGTTCGAACTGCACACTTCCGGGGATTCTGCCCAAGACCACCGCCGACAGGACTATTTCGCAATAAAGGACACCGGAAGTGGTTCTCATACTGTTTCTGTATCATTTCTCAGGAGTCGTAGCGCCGCCGCGTACTGGTTGATTTGTCGGTAGTGTAACCATGTGATTGTCGATAGTTCGAAGGTGATACCGGCTATTTTGACACATATATAAATAAAATGGAATGAATCCGTTCGGGAATACCGGACGGACACAAGTAGGTCGTGTCGACTTCGAGACCGTTCGTGGTACTCCCACGCCGCGGGATCTCGATCCCGGAGCGATTGTCGTGCAGTTGGCTCACGCTCGGAGACACTCACAGCGCTGAGCACTCCATCGGTCTGGTCCAAAATCGGCGCACGGAGACAGCGCTTGCCGTCGATCGCTTTCAGTAGCTGTGTTTCCGGTGTTATCGGACGATCCCGGCCACGCAACTGGAAGCACCAAGGTGGAGACCGACGCAGCCGACGCCGACGATACCGATCCGTCGCGTCCCAGCCGTGACAATTATTATACCGTGCTCTCCACTATCGAAGCGTATGTCTTACCGAGTCGCTGTGATCGGTACCGGCACAGAACCGGATGATCCCGACGAAGACGGCTACGCGATGGCGTATCATCACGCTACTGCCTACGAGAACCACGCCGAGTGCGATCTCGTCGCGTGTGCGGACATCGTCCCCGAGAACGCCGAGACGTTCGCCAGGGTGTTCGACATCGACGACGGGAACGTTTTCGAGGCGTACGGCAAACTGCTCGAGACGGTCAAACCCGATATCGTCTCGCTGTGTGTGCCACCGGCGGTCCACGACACGATCGCGATCGACTGCATCCGGTCGGGCGTCGTCGAGGCGATTCACTGCGAGAAGCCGATGGCCGACAGTTACGGCGGAGCGCACCTGATGGCCCAGGAGGCGAGTCGTCACGGCGTCCAGTTAACGTTCAACCACCAGCGGCGGTTCAGTGACGCAGTCAGAACGGCAAAGGGGTTGCTCGATGAGGGTGCGATTGGCGATCTCGATCGGATCGAGTTCGCCTCCCCGGCCGGCATCTTCGATTACGGCTCCCACTCCTTCGATCTCTGTAACTACTTCAACGACGAGATTCCCGGCGACTGGGCACTCGGCCAGATCGAGTACGGCGAGGAGAACATCCTCTTCGGTTCGCATAACGAGAACCAGGCGGTCGTTCTCTGGGAGTACGAGAACGGCGTCAGCGGTCTCGGAACGAGCGACAGCACCGACGGCAGGGGTCCCACGAGCGCCGTCAGCTGTCACCACCGACTGATCGGTACTCGCGGCACGATCGAACTCGGTCCCTCCGGCGAGAACGAGGCGTTACCGACGCTGCGGATCCGCCGTGCCGGCAACGAGGAGTGGGAGGCGGTCGAGACCGACGACGGCCTGCACAGTTGGGAGTTCATCGACCGCGCCATCGCCGAGAACGTTCGTTGCCTCGAGACCGGCGAGGAACCGGAACTCGGAGCGGAGAACGCGCTGAACGCGACCGAGCTGATCTTCGCCACGTGGGAGTCCGCTCGCCGGCGCGGTCGCGTCGATCTCCCGCTGAAGATTGACGATAACCCGCTCGAAGCGATGGTCAAATCCGGCGAGCTGACCCCCTCGACGACGGAGGACGAGTAAATGCCGAAAATTTCCGTCTGCGTGGAGATGGTGTACGACGACGAGCCGTTCCACGAGCGAATTACGCGGGCCGCTGGGGCGGGCGCCGACGCCGTCGAGTTCTGGGACTGGCGCGGGAAGGACCTCGACGAAGTCCGGAACGCCGCCGCCGATGCGGATATTCCGATCGTCGGCTGCGTCGCGGGCGGGACGCTCACCGATCCCGACGCGGCCGACGACGCCGTCGAGACCATTCGGGAGTCGATCGAAACGGCAGCCTCCCTCGGGATCCCCTCGCTCATCGCGACGACCGGTCCGGACCAGGACGGGCTGGATCGGGCGACTCAGCACGATTCTATCGTCGATATCCTCTCGCGGGTCGCGCCCGACGCCGAAGCGGCGGGCGTGACGATCGTTCTGGAACCGTTGAATACGGCGGTCGATCATCCGGGGTACTACCTCGAAACGTCCGAAGAGGGGTACGAAATCGTCGACGCGGTCGGCTCGCCGAACGTCCGCCTGCTCTACGACATCTACCACCAGCAGATCACTGAGGGCAACGTCATCCAGAACATTACGGAGAACATCGACTACATCGGTCACTTCCACGTGGCCGACGTTCCCGGTCGGCACGAACCGGGAACCGGTGAGCTCGACTACGAGAACATACTCGAGGCGATCGAGGGGACGGCGTACGACGGCTACGTCGGCTGTGAGTTCTCGCCCGCTGGCGACGCCGACGAGGCGATGGCTGCGGTGCTGAACCGGCGTTGACGGGCGCACGCTGACGACCGGCGGACCACCGAGCTGTCGACGACGGATTGATAGCCGAACACCCGGCGTCGACCGTCGGAATCTCGAGTAACCCGTCCCCAGTCGGTTCTCACGAACCGTAGTGATACCAGAGGCGATACGCGACGTATCCGACGACGGATACGGCGAGGAGTGAGAGCCCCCACAGGCCAAGAACGCCTGCCATCGGCCCGTCGAAGGCGAACATACCGGTGAGAATCAGCGCGATCCCGATCCCGATCGATATCCAGAGTCCCCGGCTGCCCGGGAGACTCGTGGATCGACGCCGTTTGGAGTTCGATTGTCTGGACGTGTCCATATCGGTGTTGTCGGTCATAGTGGGCACAGTGTCAGAACAGCCTCTCAACGAGCGTCCTCCGACGATTCGGCCGGTATCTCCGGGCTGTTCCAGTACTCGTGGTTCTCGTCCGCCCGGAAGCACCGGGCGTAGTTCGTTTCCTCGCCAACGTGGATCTGCTCCGGGTGCTGGCGTTGGCACACCTCGCGAGCGTTTGGACACCGCGGGTGGAAGTGGCAGCCAGAGGGACGGTTCGTCGGGTCCGGGACGTCTATTTTCCGCAGAGGGAACTCCTCTTCGCCTTCGTCCTCGTAGAGGTTTGCCGTCGCCCACTGTAGCGCCTTCGTGTAGGGATGCTGTGGGTTCTCGGTGATCGCCTCGACGGTTCCGACTTCGACGATCTCGCCGAGGTACATCACGGCGATGCGCCCGCCGGACTTTTCGGCTATGTATCTCGCATTCGACATATCGTGCGAGATAAAGAGGTACGAAGTCTGGAACAGGTCCTGCAGCTCCAGCATGAGATCCATCATCTCGACGCGCAGGGACACGTCGAGCGCGCTGATCGCCTCGTCGGCTAGGATCAGGTCGGGGTTCAACAACAGCGCACGAACGAGGACCGCACGCTGGGTTTCCCCACCACTCAACTGGTGGGGGTACCGGTTCAGGTAATCGCCGGGCGGTGACATCCCGACCCGTTCGAACAGCGTGTGGATGCGCTCCTCTCGTTCTTCACGGCTGAGATCGGGGTACCACTGTTTCAGCGGGAGCATCAACGAAGTAAGGATCCGCTGATTCGGGTTGAGCGCACTCCCCGGATCCTGGTGAATGATCTGGAGCGAGTGACGAATCTCGTCGAAGGGGATCGAAACGTGGCCAGCGCCGTTTCGCGCCTCCCAGATATCCTGGCCGCGGTAGCTAACCGTTCCGCTGGTCGGCTTCTGGGCGCCAATTGCCGTCTTTCCGAGCGTCGATTTGCCGCACCCGCTCTCACCGATGAGCGTGAGCGTCTCCTGTTCGCCGAGGTCGAGAGACACGTCGTTGACCGCCCTGACTGTCTCGGATTCGCCGGAGATACCGAGCAGTCCCCCGTCCTCGGTGAATTCGACGGAGACGTTGTCCATCGAGAGCATTGGTTCGGAGGTGTTCATCAGTTATCTCCCCCATCGATTGCGGTGGTTCTTCCGGCTGGTGGGTTTTTGTCGGGTGCGGCGCTGATCGGCACAGCGTCTGCAGCTTCGTCGTAGTAGAAACACGCTGACTCTTGGGTGTCACGCACCTCCATCATCGGCGGCTCTTCGGATCGACAGTGGTCATCGGCCATCGGACACCGGGGATTGTACGAGCACCCCGGAATCCGGTCGACTGGATCCGGCTTGCTCCCCTCGATGATGCTCATTTCGTCGACCGGCACGTTCAGATCCGGCGTCGTATCGAGGAGCGCGCGCGTGTACGGATGAGAAGCGTTGTATAGCAGATCACCCGTCGTCCCGATCTCGACGACGTTGAACGCGTACATAACGGCAAGACGGTCGGCGATCTTGGTTAACAGCGGGAGGTCGTGGGTGATGAATACGAGCGTTAGATCGTACTCCTCCTGTAATTCGCGCAGGAGCGTGACGATCGAGCGCTGCATCAGCAGATCCAGCGCGGCCGTCGGCTCGTCGAGAACGAGCACGTCGGGTTCGAGTACTAGACTCAGTGCGATGAGCGCGCGCTGTTTCATGCCGCCGCTCAGTTCGTGTGGGTGCGAGGCGAGGATTCGGTCCGGATCGAGATACACGCTTTCCAGGAGCTCGCGCGCTCGGTCCATACCGGCGGGAATATCACAGTTGTGATCCTGAAGGGTTTCTCTGAAGTGTGTGCGAATCTTCGTGACGGGGTTGAATGAACTCATCGCGCCCTGGAACACCATGGCGACGTGCTCCCAGCGGAATCGATCCAGTTCGGACTCGGATAGCTCCAAGACGGGGATAGGGTCCCCGTCCTCCGGGTGGTACGTGACCTCCCCGGTCGAGACGCCAGGCTCGACGACGGCGTTGAGAAACGACGAAGCGAGCATGGACTTCCCGCTCCCGCTTTCGCCGATGATACCGAGCGTCTCGTTGCGAGCGACGTCGAGGTCGACGTCGCGCACGACGCGCGACTGTCCACGATTCATCTGAAACGTGATGTCGAGGTCTCGGACCTCGACGATTGTGTCTGTTTCACTCATGTGTCGTATTGTCGTAGTGGATTGCTGACAGTGGTATACTCCGTCGATCGGGTCACGATTTGGGACCTCCGTCGTCGTCGATTGTCGACGAGTGGCGCGCCCTGAGTCGGACGTTGAACACGCTGTCCATTCCCTGTGAGAACAACACGAGTCCGAACGACATCAGGAAGATCGTCAGCAACGGGAAAGCGAGGAAGTGGTACATGTCCGGGCGATTCAACGCGTTCCCCTCGTAGGCAATGTTCATCATGACGCCCCAGTTGAACGTCGTGAACGGAAGAATTCCCAGGAAGTACAGTCCCACGGACTCGAAGATGATACGTCGGGAGGCCAGTGCCGAGTTCACCGTTATGTAGGGCATCAGCTGGGCGAGTACGTCCCGGTGGAGGATCGTCCCCGTCGAGATGCCCATGATCTGTGACGCTTCGACGTACGACTCCTCCCGGATGCTAAGCACTTGCGACCGCACGGTCCTCGCTAACCCGGGCCAGTTGTCGAGCCCCAGCAGGACGCCGATGACGTACGGATTCCCCGGCTGGAAGATAGCGATGAGAACGATGACAAGCGGAAGTCCGGGAATGGTGATGATGATGTCGGTTATCGCCATCAGTGTCGTATCGACCGTCGAACCGCGAAGGAACCCCGAAACGACGCCGACTACCGCCGCGAATCCGACGCTCACGACCGCTCCAGCGAACACCATCCGGAACATATCCGGTGTTGCATGAATGAGTTGTGCCCCGATCGGTTGTCCGAAGGTGTCCGTCCCGAGAATGTAGCTTGGGTTCTGGAACGGTGGTTCGAGAACTGGCGCATCACCGCTCGTGGGCTTGTCGACGAGCCAAACGCCCAGGGTTCCCATCAGGATGAAGACGAGGATGATCGCCGTTCCAACGATAGCACGCCAATCGGTCATCGCAACGCGGACGGGCGCAGCGACGTACAGATCGAACTGCCGCTCGAGTCGCTGTGACCGTGGAACTGGCTCTCGGTCGCTGTCAGCGTCGAAGAGGCTCTCGAGTCCTTCCGAATCGTCAGGTCGGTCACTACTCATCGGTTCCTCCGGATGAGATGCGGGGATCGATGAATCCGTACGTCAGATCCGCGATCAGGATCGCAACGATCGTCACGAGGGTAAACACGATGAGTGATCCCATGAGCACCGGGTAGTTCCGTACCTGGATGGCGTCGTACACGAGTAGCCCGACGCCCGGATAGGAGAAGATCTCCTCGACGATGACTGAACTGCTGAGTACGCCGGCGATACCGATCATGAACTGCGTGTACATCGGCAGGATAGCGTTTCGTCCCACGTACTGGGTCGCGATGCGGGAGTTGCGAAGCCCGCGTAGCTTCGCGACGCGCAGGTAGTCCTCTCCGAGTACTCGAACGGAGTTGCCCCGCATCGTCAACGCTGTGCCGAGTCCGAGAACGCTCATCGAGAGCACCGGCAATGCGGCGTGGTACGCAATACTCTGCATAAACGCTGCGTTGAATCCTTCTTCGACGCCCAGCCCGACCCGCCCCCCCGTCGGGAAGAACTCGTTCCGAATACCGAAGAAGAAAATGAACAGGATCCCGACAACGTAATACGGCGTGGAGTTGAGACCGATAACGACGATTGAGGAGATCGAGTCGAACCGGGATTTTTCCTTGAAGGCCATCACAGCACCGAGCACGATGCTCACCGTGTATCCGATCACCATGGCGTAGACGCTGATGAGCATCGACCACGGGATCCGTTCGGCGAGCAGCGAGGTCACGGACGCATCCTCATAAAGCGACTCCCCGAGATCCTGTTCAAGAAAGACGCTGCTCATGTACTGTATGTACTGTTCGTACAGTGGTGCATCGCTCTGTAGGTTCGTATACTGTGCGACCAACCGTTCGACTCGGGCCGGATCGATCGTGTTACCGGATCCCATCTGTTGCTGCAAGATGACGTTTTGGAGCGCTTCAGCCGGTCCGCCCGGCATCATCCGATACAGGACAAACGTGAGCGTCACCGTTGCGAAAAACGTCAACACCGCCTGTCCGACGCGCTTTACGAAATAATCAGTTCTCATGGCCGATCTTTTGATGAATTCGTCTTCTTCATGGATACGACAATTTGTTACGTTCCTACTTGGTCGAGATTAACCCGCTCGTCAACGCCCACGGACCGGGATTCGGCCGATCGAGGCGGGTTTCGTCCGGATCGGGGAAGCTGAAGTTCTCGACGTCGCCGCCGAAGCCGCGGTTTTCCTGCATGTGAATGATCGAGGGGAGATCGAAGTTGACCCACTGAACGAGTTGCCGTGTGAGCTCTCTCGTCTCTTCTTCGGACGATGCGGCCTTCAGATCAGTCATGAGCTGTGCAGGGTTGATTTCGACGCCGTTGCTCCCGACTTCTTCCGCGCCGACCTCCTCGGGGATTTCGATCGAGAATGGCACGCCGGTCGGACCAGTATCGTCACCACTGCCCGGATCCCCAGCGAGGATACCGTAGAAGTCGTTCGAGAAGTAGGCTGTCGGATGCCAGAACGGGAGCGCGACGTGCCAGATCCAGGCGATATCGAACTCCCACTCCTGGAGTTTCGAGTAGTAGTCCTGGCCGATCGCGTTCATGTTCGTCTCCATGCCGAACCCGTTCAGCTGGTCGCTGAACACTTTCGTCGGCTGGGACTGTGCGACGGCGGATTGCGTGATGATGTCGAAGGAGATGGCCGTGCCGTCCGGACTAACCCACGTCTCGTCCTCCAGCGAATAGTCGGCGTCTTCCATGTACCCGCGTGCCGTCTCCTCGTCGGCCCCGACGGGGTACTGGATGAGTTGGTCGGTGAAGCCCTCCCCGAGGTACATCTCTTCGATGGTCTCCCGGATCCCCGTCTGGACCTGCGTTGGCGACGCAAGCATGCCCGTCTGCGTTGCCGCGTCGACGATCGAAGGGATATCGATCGCTGCGATGATCGCCCGCCGAACCGATCGGTTCGCGAGGTGCTCGTTGTTCCGGTTCAGCATGTACTTCTGGCAGTTGTAGTGGCTCAGCTCGTAGACGTTCTCGAGGGTATCGGGGTACTCCGAACGCTGATTGTCGGTGATGTACTGCGTCATGTCGAGCTCGTTGCTCTTCTCGAGCTGCTCGACTTGCGTCCCGGATTCGACGTTCGGCAGGACCCGGATCTCATCGATGTCCGTCCGATCTGACCACGGGTGATCGTCCTGCTTCACTGCCAGCGTCTCCGAAGAGTTGAAGTCCTCGATTTTGAACAGTGAACTGCCCAGACCCTGATCGACGAACTCCTCCGTCGGGATGGTCATCTGGAGGAGATCGTCGGTGACAGCCTGGCGTTCGTTCTCGGTGGTGGCGTCCTGGTAGCGTTCGAGGTATTCTCGAAAGACCGATTTGGGTGCTGCCATCCCGTAGCCGGCGTTCACTTTCGCAATGGTCGACGAGACGTCGTCCTTGTAGGTTCGGCGGACGGTGTAATCATCAACCAGTTCGTGGCCTTCGATGGGCGATCCCTCCGGATCCTGGTATCGGTCGATCTCCGCCTCGACGAGGTAATCCTCGGCGGTGATATCGTCGCCGTTCCAGTAGCTCCAGTTCGTTGGGAACTCGATCGTGACGTCCCGCCCGTCAACACTCAGATTCTCGAAGAAACTCGTAGATACTGATCCGTCGCCGTGCACCGACGTGGTGGGCTGAATCCAGTAGATACTGTACGTCTGGGCGTAGTCCGACGGATTCCAGGGATTGAAATGAACCCCTGTCGGTGGACGACCGCCTTCGAACGCCGTGGCGAATCGCGACGTATCGCTGCCGGCATCACCCTGACAACCAGCAAGTGCTGCTGCAAGCATCGCGCCGCTGGTCCCGATGAATGTACGTCTACTCAAATGACGGTGGGCATTGATCATCTTTCCCACGGAGATCCATATGAGCCATCCTTATGTATTTTTCGGACGAGTATGGTGTTCTATACAATATAATGACGTATTTCCGGGCGGTCTTTACACACCCGTCGGTGATAACGGCACCGGGTCGGGGCGTACAGATACTACACTGCGATACGCCGAGATGAGCTTCGGCTCGAGCAGTGTAGTGCGACGTGTGATCACTCGTTCTTCCGCGCACAAAGAATCATCATCCCAAGCGAGAACGAACCGACCACGACGAACGTTACGAGTTGTAGCACCGTGATAACGTACGTGCCAGTTCCGCTCTCGATGAGCGTCAGCGCAGTTCCTAGGATGACTAACGACAGCACCGAAACCATAAATAGGAGGTGGAATTGGTGACGAAACCCACAAAGCACGTCACTGAACGTCTCTTCTGACATTGTGTCCGTAGTTCATGCCCGTCCATGACAAAGGTTACTGTGTTAAACCACGCGGATCACTGGTGGAGCGATGCTGATCGGGGCTCGCCAACGAACCCACACCGTCGAACAGCGGCGCTTGGAACTCGTGACCTTTTTTACCGGTCCGTTTCGAACACCGAACCAATCGCTATGATAACCGACAAACCGTCGGACGGCGATGTTCCGATCGTGTCTGGGAACGCGCTCGCCGACATTTACGTCGGCGGGGACGATCACGAGGTCGCGAACATTGCGGCGACCGACGTTGGCGACGATATCGAGCGTGTAACCGGACGCAGTCCCACGGTTACCGGTTCGATAGATGAGCTCTCCGAGACCGCCGTGATCGTCGGGACGATCGGTCGCTCCGAGGGGATCGAGCGGTGCCTGCAGGCGAGCGACGTCGACGCCGCGACGCTGACGGACGAGCGGGAGAGTTTCGTCATCGAGACGATCAAGCGACCGCTTCCGGACGTCGAGTCGTGCGTACTGATCGCGGGGAGCGATCGCCGCGGGACGGCCTACGGGGCGTACGAGCTGTCGGAGCGGATCGGCGTCTCGCCGTGGTACTGGTGGGCAGACGTTACGGTTGCGGAGCGCGATAGGATCTTCGTGGAGTCGGGAACGCACAGCTTCGGGCCTCCCTCGGTGACCCATCGAGGGATCTTCCTCAACGACGAGGATTTCGGATTACGACCATGGGCGTCGGAGACGTTCGCTCCGGATGAGGCCGACGATCGACCCGGGATCGGGCCGACGACCTACGCTCGGATTTTCGAGTTACTGTTGCGCCTCAAGGCGAACACCATCTGGCCGGCGATGCATCCCGGTACGAAGGCGTTCTACCGGTATCCCGGGAACCCGGAGGTCGCCGAGGCGTACGCGATCATCGTGGGTACGTCACACTGCGAACCGCTGCACAGAAACAACGTCGACGAATGGGAGGGCTCCCCCAGCGAGTGGAACTATGCGACGAGCCGCGAGCGGATACTGACGTACTGGCGCTCGCGCGTCGAAGCCGTGGCGGACCACGAGAACGTCTTCACCCTCGGAATGCGTGGGATCCACGACTCCGGAATGGCTGGCGGAGATTCCCGAGCGGAGACGGCCGAGTTGCTCCAGCAAGTGATCGACGATCAGCGGCGACTGTTGGACGAGGCCCACGACCGGCCCGTCGAGGAGATACCCCAGGTGTTCTGTCCGTACAAGGAGGTCCTCGACGTGTATCGCGGGGGTCTCGACGTTCCTGAGGACGTCTGTCTACTGTGGCCCGACGACAACCACGGCTACGTTCGAGAGCTTCCGACCGGCGCCGAGCGGAGCCGCGAGGGCGGTTCAGGGATGTACTATCACCTTTCATACTGGGGCCGTCCCCACGATTATCTCTGGTTGTCGAGCATCCCTCTCGGTCTCGTCCGGACCGAACTGGTGAAAGCGTACGACGCGGGTGTTCGCGACTACTGGGTGATAAACGTCGGCGATATCAAGCCGACCGAAACGGAGCTGGAGTTCGCTCTCGATCTCGCGTGGGACGTCGAGACCACCCGATCCGTCTCAAGCACCGAGTGGCTGCGCAACTGGGCCGACCGCGAGTTCGGAGCGGCTCGTGCCGACGACGTCGCCAAGATCCTCGACGAGTACTACCGGCTGTCGCTCGCGCGCAAGCCCGAACACATGGGCTGGTCGACGGTGTATCCGGACACCGCTCCGGACGAGCCGGCGTTCAGTTTCGTTCAGGAGGGCGACGAAGCGCGCCGACGGGTCGACGCGTTCGAACGCCTCCTCGAGCGGGCGGAGTCAGTCTACGAAACTCTCCCGCCGGAGCGGCGACCGGGCTTCTATCAGCTGGTGCTGTATCAGGTGCGCTGCGCTGCATCGATGACGAAAAAGCACCTTCACGCGGCTCGCAGCCGGCTGTACGCCGGACAAGGCCGCACGACAGCGAACCGCTACGCCGAACTGGCCGAGCGCGCCCACCGCCGGATCGAGTCCGAGACGCGGTACTACAACGAGGAGCTGTGTGACGGCAAGTGGGCCGGGATGATGTCGCATCAGCCACGAGAGCTGCCCGTGTTCGACGCTCCCGCGACGGGGAGTGTGACGCCACAGAAGGGTGCTGCACTCGGCGTTGTGGCGGAGGGTCATCGGGCACCGGTTCGCAGGCACGAGAGCACGCCGCCGTCGTTACCAGCGTTCGATCCGGACACCGATCCCGAACGCTTCATCGATATTTTCACCCGCGGCGACGACTCGGTCGAATGGTCCGCGACGACCGATCACGAGTGGATCGACCTCGATGCCACCGAGGGAACCGTCGGTGGAGAACGACGATTGTGGATCGGGATAGAGTGGGACGCCGCCCCGCGGCGCGCAACAGGTACGGTGACGATCGAAGGCGGCGGCGTCGAAAAGACTGTTCGCGTCGAGACGGTCCCGCCATCGAGCGGACCTCGCGGTGACTTCCTCGAGACGAACGGAGCCGTCGCAGTCGAGGCGGAGCACTACAGCAGGGTCCACGACGGCGATTCGAGCACCTGGAGCCGGTGTGACGTACCGGGACGCGTTTCGGGGTCGACCATCGCCGTGGAGCCGTCGACGTTTCCGAGCCACGCTCCAGGAAGCGACGCCACCCCGCTGTTGGAGTACGACATCGAACTGTCCACGACCGGACCGGTCGATGTCGAAGTGCAGTGCATCCCGACCCAAGCCCTCAACGAACGGCGGGATCTACGGTACGCCGTCTCCATCGACGGCGGCGAGAGATCGGTCGTTTCGATCGATCCCGACGGCGGGGAACACGATTCCCAGTGGCAACGGAACGTCCTCCGTGGAGCCGCACTAGCGACGACGACCCACGGGATCGAGACCCCGGGGACTCACACCCTGCAACTCCGAGCATTGGATCCAGGTCTCATCGTGGACCGGATCGTCGTCTACGCCGACCGTGACCGGGAGACGTACCTCGGCCCGCGAGAATCCGCTCTCGAAACGTGATCGACGCCGTCTCTTATGGTTGCAGTCTCCGTTTCCGCGACGAATCGTCTGGCGATCACGTCTCATACTGTCGGTCATACGTACGTGGAGTCTACGGTGGTCTGTGTCGCGGAGATGGGACGCGTGGTGAACGGGCGACTGCGTGGTCGACGGACCATGACCGACAGCATCAGAAGGGGAACTCGCGCGGTTCGTGCTGTAGCGAGATCCATTTCGTTTCGGTAACCTCCTCGAGGATCGTCTCGCTGTTGAATCCACCCATTCCGGACGCGTTGATGCCGCTGAACGGGACGTGTGCCTCGTCGTTGATCGGCTGATCGTTAACGTGAACGTGGCCCGTGTCCATGCGCTCGGCGATCGTCTTTCCAGCCGCCACGTCTCCCGCATGAACGGAGCCGGCCAGTCCAAACTCCGTGTCGTTGGCGATCGATACGGCTTCAGCGACATCCGAGAATGCAATGACCGGTGCGATAGGACCGAAGTGCTCGTTGCAGGCTGCGCTCATATCGTTCGTCACCTCGGACAACACGGTCGGCTCTACGACGAGCGAGTCATCGATACCGTCGATATCGAACGTATCGCCGCCGGTCTCTAGCGTCGCACCCGCTTCAATCGACTCGTCAACGTACTCCAGCATCTCATCGCGTTGGGACTCGTCGATGATCGGGCCGACCACGGTCTCCGAGTCGTGGGCGCTCCCGACTGGCAGTGATTCCGCACGCTCGACGAGACGGCTGACGTACTCCTCATAGACAGCATCGTGGACGACGTGGCGGTTTATCGAGATGCAGACCTGCCCCTGATGGACGAACGATCCAAAGACAGCCGCGTCAACCGCTGCGTCGAGATCGGCGTCGGCCGTGACGATGTGGGCGTTGTTGCCGCCCAGTTCCATCACTGGAACGGCGAGGTTATCTGCGGCGGTGGCGGCTACTCCACGTCCGACTGCTGTCGATCCTGTGAACGTAACCACGTCGCTCTCGGGATGGCCCGCAACCCGATCCCCGATCTCTGAACCGTGGCCGGTGACGACGTTGAGGACGCCATCGGGAAGTTCCATTTCCTCGAACAGTTTTGCGAACAGCAATCCACCGGTGATCGGCGTATTCGTTGCTGGCTTCACGACGACCGTGTTCCCCGTTGCGATAGCGGGCGCGATGGCCCGCATCGAAAGGTTCAGCGGGAAGTTCCACGGGGAGATCACGGTGACGACTCCCTTTGGTCCCCGCTGAACGACATTCTCTTTCCCTTGTATGTTCGAATCTCTGTGTTCACCATTCATTCGGCGGGGATACGACGACGCCTCGCTAGCGTGATCCGAGGCGATCCGGATGGACGTTTCACCCATGATCCGCGAGCCGCCAGCTTCGGTCTCGAGCAGTTCGACGATCTCCTCGCTGTGCTCCTGAAGGATCTGTAGAAACTCGCGGCTCACCTGTTCCCGTCGAGCAGGTGGGGTGGCCGCCCACTCGGGCTGGGCGGCCGACGCCGCGTCGTAGGCCGCATCAACGTCGCTTTCGACCGCGGACGGGACGTGTGCAACGGTCTCTCGGGTCGATGGATCCGTGACTGCGATAGTATCGTTGCTGTCGGAGTCAACCCACGCCCCGTCGATGTACAGCGCGTTCCACTCGGCGTCGATAGAGAACGAAGATGCGTGATGTTGTGCCATATCAGTACAATCAAAGTGCTCTTCGCAGTAATCAGTGTAGCCTTAGTGTGCTTGCAACCGTGGACGAGTGCTGTGACATCGAAATCGCGTTCCGAGCGCTGGAGAGTACGCAGCCGATGCGTGTATAGTGCCGGACGTACGTTATGACAGGCCCGTCAGCGTGAACTCGACAGGGATGGATCGGATCCCACGCGTCCACGAGTGCTATCTTTCAACAGATACGTCCGACACTGTAACTGCACGGGACCTTGTGCGTAGTGAGTGATAATGAATAACCACTTGTCAGCAGTTTCTTTATCGGCGTTGCTGAAATAGTTTGAGAACAAATTTGTTCGTTATTCCATCTAATAAAAGATATGTCGACACTGTTCTGATTTCTATGGCGTTCATACCGGAGTGGAGATTGCGACATCGACCTGCGTTTCGGCGTGATTTCGCGCGCTATCGAGGAGAGCTACGGGAGATGATGTGCTTCTCGGGGTTCTGCAACGAATTTCTGCGCAATCACGGTGTTTCGTGCCGGCACAAGCGTTGTATGGAGCAATTTGTTCGTTTCAGGATCGATAGCGTTCATCAGACCTTTGGTCTGATGAGCCAGCCAGAACTCGGAGAGTTCTGGTGACGTTCACGAGAGCTTTGGTCTTGCGTGCCAACCGAACGCTTCGCGTTTTGGTGACCGCGTACAGCCACTACTGCCCACCATTGAGCCGAATCACTGTTCGTCAACCACAACGTTCGGTCTTCGACCATCTTCGGGCTGTCGCTTGGCGTTGTGATTCCGGCTGTGAACCGTGGAACGAGCGCGCTAAACACTAATATATGAAATAATAGTAGTATTAAAAAATGATATTATAGAAAGATAGATCTTCATAAACAGTTGTAGTGTTGTTTCTCCTCCACGACATCCGCATCAATCTCGTCAAAAAGCGGCGTCCGCTGACATCGGCTCACGTACTCGCTCGCTGGAAGCGAGGTGTGAGACGCTACGGCAAAACAGTAGATCCACCCCACTCAGAGCAGACGAATACAGGCCAAAGTGACAATTGGCTCACCGCCGTGACAGCATCCATGGACCGAACGAATCCAGCCACCGGCGAGTCG
Organism: Halobacteriales archaeon YIM A00010; assembly: GCA_025041175.1. GTDB lineage: Archaea > Halobacteriota > Halobacteria > Halobacteriales > Haloarculaceae > Halocatena. The sequence goes on along the minus strand of JAKCFJ010000003.1, from coordinate 703,602 downwards.
CTCAAGCCTATCGAGGACGACACCGAGGCGGATATTGATGCTGCACTCGACAGCGCCACCGAGGCGTTTGAAAAGTGGAGTGAGAGCCGCATCTGTGATCGCCAGCAGTTGCTCGGGGCGGCTGGCGACGTGCTCCGAGAGAACAAACACGAGTATGCGGAGCTCATGACCATGGAGATGGGCAAACCCATCGGTGACGCTGTCACCGAAGTTGAAAAGTGTGCGTGGGCGTGTGATTACTACGCCGAGCGCGCCGATCAGTTCGTGCAGGATGAGGTGATCGATAGCGTACCCCAAGCGAACACGTTCGTCTCCTACGAACCACTTGGGCCAGTGCTGGCAATCATGCCGTGGAACTTTCCGATGTGGCAGGTCTTTCGCTTCGCCGCGCCGAACCTCGCAGCGGGCAACGTCGGTCTCCTGAAACACGCGTCGAACGTTCCCGGTGTCGCCAAAGCCGTTGAAACCGTCTTCGACGAGGCTGGCTTCCCCGAGGGAGTCTTCCAGTCGCTCATTATTCATTCGGACCCGATCGAGGACATCATCCGCGACGAGCGGATCAAAGCTGTAACGCTCACGGGCAGCGAAGGCGCGGGCCGGGCGGTCGCCGAAACCGCGGGCAGCGAAATCAAAAAAACGGTGCTCGAACTCGGCGGGAACGACCCGTTTGTCGTACTCGACGACGCTGACCTCGAAACCACGGCCACAATCGCCGCCCAGGCCAGAACGGTGAACTCCGGCCAGTCCTGCATCGCGGCAAAGCGCTTCATTGTCCACGAGGACGTCTATGATGCGTTCCTCGATATATTCCTTTCAGAGATGGACGCGTTCACCGTTGGCGACCCCACCGACGACGATACCGACATCGGCCCGCAGGCTAGAGAGGACCTCATGGAAGACCTCCACAACCAAGTGCAACGAACCATCGACGCAGGCGCGAGTTGCGAACTCGGGGGCGAGCCGCTCGACCGGGATGGATATTACTATCCGCCGACGGTGCTCACCGACGTGCCCCACGATTCGGCAGCAGCCAGTGAGGAAGTCTTTGGTCCCTCGGCTGCGGTCTTCGAGGTCACGGATGAAGATGAGGCGATTGCGGTCGCCAACGACACTGACTACGGTCTCGGTGCCTCCGTCTGGACCGAAGATGTAGAGCGAGGAACGGCAGTTGCCCGTGACCTCGAAGCCGGCATGACGTACATCAATCAACTTGTCAAATCCGATCCCCGGATCCCCTTCGGCGGTGTGAAGAACTCGGGCTATGGCCGCGAACTCTCGCGGCACGGCATCCGCAAGTTCACGAACAAAAAGACGGTGTGGGTCCAGCAGCCGGGTGAATAAACTACTGCGTCCCGAAACAACAGACATGAGTGAAACTGCAAACGATCAGATGCGAGCCGTACAGATTCCTGCGGCGGGCAGCGACTTTGCGGTTGTCGAGCGCGATGTGCCAGTCCCCGGTCCAGAGGAGGTGCGTGTGTCAGTCGACGCTTGCGGCGTCTGCCACAGCGACGCCTTCCTCAAGCAAGGCCAGTGGCCGGGCGTCGAGTACCCCCGAATCCCGGGACACGAGGTCGTCGGCCGGATCGACGCTGTGGGCGAGCGCGTCGACACGTGGGATGAGGGCGAGCGCGTCGGGATCGGCTGGCACGGTGGGCACTGTTTCACGTGTGAGCCGTGTCGCCGGGGGAAGTTCATCAACTGTGAGAATGGGCAGGTGACGGGCTTTGACTACGACGGTGGCTACGCAGAATACCTGACCGCGCCCCAGGAAACGCTCGCAAGCGTGCCCGACGGTCTTGACGCTGCTCCGGCCGCGCCGCTGATGTGTGCCGGCGTCACCACCTACAACGCGCTCAGGAACAGCGACGCAAAGCCAGGCGATCTCGTGGCCATTCAGGGTGTTGGCGGTCTGGGTCATCTCGCCCTCCAGTACGCACGCGCCGCAGGCTTCGAGACCGTAGCGGTCTCGCGAGGAACCGAAAAGCGGGATCTCGCATTCGATCTCGGCGCGGACCACTACGTCGATAGCGAGGCATCAGATCCCGGCGAGGCGCTCACCGAGTTGGGCGGAGCCCAGGTCATCCTTGGGACAGCCCCGAACGCGCCAGCAATGGAGTCCATCGTGGGTGGTCTCGGCGTCGACGGCCAACTGCTTGCAGTCGGCATCCCCGACGAACCGCTCGCCGTTTCGGTCCAGCCGCTCGTTCAGGGACGTCGGTCGGTCGCAGGGTGGCCATCGGGCGACGCGCGCGATTCCCAGGACACCCTCGAATTCAGTGCCCTTCGAGACATCGAACCAATAATCGAAACCTACTCGCTGGCGGGGGCTAGTGAGGCTTACGAGCGGATGATGGAGAGCGAGGCGCGTTTTCGAGCGGTAATCGAACCATAGCGCATCCAACCCTCAAAAGCGTATGATGTTCGTTTTATGATGTTAATAAAACGGATTCAACAGCGAGCACGGAAATAGTTTGGTGACCGTGGGTGCAGACCGTGTGAGTTGCCTGGCGAACATCTAAGGGATAGACAAGCGAACAGGAGTTTGGGAGGAATAATGATGGAGTATACAACACTTGGTGAGACTGGGATCGAAGTGAGTCGGATCTGTCTCGGTTGCATGAGCTTCGGTTCGAAAGACTGGTCCGAATGGGTGCTCGAAGAGGACGATGCGTTGCCGATCATCGAGCGCGCGATCGATCTCGGTATCAACTTCTTTGATACAGCAAACATCTACTCGAGAGGTGAATCAGAGCGCATCCTTGGGGACGCTCTCGAAGGCCGACGCGAGGAGTCGGTGGTGGCGACGAAGGTGTACAACCAGATGCGCGAGGGCGATCCCAATTCTGGCGGTCTCTCGCGGAAAACGATAGAGCAAGAACTGGCTGCGAGCCTCGATCGACTCGGCATGGACACGGTCGATCTCTATCAGATTCATCGCTGGGACGAAGACACGCCGATCGAGACGACAATGCGGGCGCTTGCCGACGCGGTGCGTCAGGAGAAGGTCCGCTATCTCGGCGCGAGTTCGATGTACGCCTACCAGTTCGCAGAAGCACTACACGCGAGCGACGCGCTTGGACTCGATCGGTTCATGACGATGCAAGACCACTACAATCTCACATACCGCGAGGAAGAACGCGAGATGCTCCCGCTCTGTCAACGGGAGAACGTCGGTGTCATCCCGTGGTCGCCGCTTGCGCGGGGGTATCTCACACGACCGCACGAAGAGTTCGATACGACCACGCGCAGTGAGACCGATTCGTACACCGACGAGGGGACGTACGCTGCGGGCGGTGGGCGCGAGATCAACGAGCGCGTTCAGGAACTCGCTGAGGAGTACGACGCGACGATGGCACAGATCGGACTCGCGTGGCTACTTCACAAAGACTGGGTGACAGCGCCGATCGTCGGTACAACAAGCGTCGAACACCTTGAAGATGCTGTCGCAGCACTCGATATCGCACTCCCGGACAGCGATATGGAGTACCTCGAAGAACCGTACGAACCGGTCCCCATCGTTGGTCACGAATAGGGTGTGAGTGACAGTGATTCACGGCAAGGTTTGATGCATGTTCAGATACGCTGATTCCATGCGACGGTGAACGATCGTAACCACTCGCCAGCAGTTTCCCTCTCGGTATTATTGAAATAATTTGAAATGGGATAATTCCTATATTTTATCTGATAAACTATATGTTCGACGCTGTTTCGATGGCCGCGATGTTCGGATCTGATATCGCGGCCGTGTCGGGCCTACGCTTGGAGTGGTGTCGCTCCATCAACGGCACACACAGCCTCGGCGACACCGTGTCTCGTACGAATCACGGTACCGAGAAGGATCACGGCCTCATCGACCGCAACGTGATCCGGGCTGCGACCATCCTCGGGCTGTCGCTCGGCGTTGTACATGGGGAAATGACCGCACTGAACATCAAATTTACCAGAAGTAGAAATAGTATATAACTGATATCTAAACAAGATGGGGATGAATAGCGAGTTTCATAAACTGTCGAGGTGTTTTACTTCGCTTCACAAACGCTTACTGACACCGCAGCGATCTGAAGGCGTTCGAGCGGCACCAGTGAGTGTCTAGCGACAGCACTATCGTCCATTCTGATCAGTCGTGCTTTGTCGCTGTTGAATCCAAATGGGCGGCTGACGATCTTGACAGGGTCGTCTCGGACGTTACTCTCATGCGCAAGCACCTGTCGAGCAGCTCATCGGCGTTCTCCGGTCGATTAGGACCGTCCAGCCAGGACATAGCGTCGTTCATTCTTTGAGCCCTGTAGAGTACTCTTGTGACAGACGTTAACGCGTTAGTGGCTTCGTCTACTACCAACGTTCAACGACCGAACAAGCACTCAACAACCGCATGCCAGTTGAGGAGTTGATGAACGACTGACTAGACAGCGCCCAACGATCGTTCTGATACATTTTTGATTTTTTCTTGTAATTCCTGCCGTTGGATGTATACTACATGATTGGATGGAATACTATGACAATAACTCTGCTGTCATAGTAATGCCTTCGTTGGACTCGTGGGTACACTCACACGTTTTCTTCTCGAGAAGACTGCTCACCTGGTCCTGATACTGTCGGACAGAGGTGATCGAATATCAGATGCTGGTGAACCGCAGACAGCAGATGGATATTCCATCTCAATCCGTCCGTGGCTCTGTCTGAGCGCTGCAACCTCACAGAGGTGTCGAGTAGTAACTCGAACGTGCCGAACGTGCCGTGATCCACACGTCAATACCGTTCTATTTTCGATTTGTAAACGTCATTTCGATTAAATCGATTCTTCTACTTATAATGTCACTCACTTTGCGCTCTCCGTCGTGCTGACCAGGTGTGGTTACGGGTAACCCACGAAACGGGAGAATATTGTGTATCTATACCCAACCATTCAGAGGGCACGCTCGTGTATTTCAGATGCGTTTACGAAGATCATCAATAACGCTCGTCGTTGCCGCCCGTCACTAGAGACGTTGGACGACCATCGGAACGACGAACACCGTCCATCCCAGTCTTGACGGTGTAGATATCCACTTCTGTTCACAGTAGTGCGTGTGTAATGGGGAGCTCTATTCGAACTACTATAGCCTGATTGGCCGGTAGACTCACATCTGGAAACGGATTCATGTACACAGTGATTATTAGGGCAAAAATATGACGGCTGTTCTCATTTTGAGATTCGTTTGGTTCGTTATAGACCAGCACTACTCGATATTACGTTCAATCATGTACCTGCATTTGAATATTTTTTCTGGGATGTCGTTCGTCCATCGCTCCCCCCAACTTGACGGGCCGGAGACGCTGACCGCACCGAGGATCTTGTCGTCAGTCGTGGTAATCGACACTAACTCCGCCGATTCGTGACCGTATTTTCGGTCGCCAGGAGGAACGTATGCCGTCTTTCAGGCAGGTATGCGTGACCGAGAGCAACTGTATGACGGTAGACGCGCACTCCTGTTTGTGTATCGAGATCATTTACAATATGAGAATGTCGACCCATGAATCGTGTTGGCGTCTCTGTATAAAGGCGATTCACAATACGAGAACACTCGTCCGTAAACCGCGTATATTCATACAATTCATTCATCGATTTTCTATAGATCGAACACTCATCAAATATCTAGATTATATTAATGTTTGTTCTATGAACCGTCGTCAGCCCGGCCTCATGCTTCAATCGGGGAGAGTGAGCTTTCGCGCGTGCTAATCGCATGAGAAAATCAGATACAGCCGGTATGGCAGCCGAGATTCAGTATTCAGTTCGGCGAACCCAATCGAACGAACCGTGAGCACCAAAACATTTACTTTCGATTGCTGTTTGTTGACGTACGCTATGGTAGCCGAAAAGCGATTCGTCCGATCGAGAGATGTGGAGACGATTCAACTGGACTGGGGGACACTGAAGTGGATGAACACCCCCGAAGTTACTGGATCGGAGTCGTTCAGTGCTGGCGTCGTCGTACTCGATCCCGGAAAGGGCCACGAGCGCCACACTCACCCGGACAGCGAAGAAATCCTTTACATCCTCAGTGGCGAGGGTGAACAAACCATCGCGGACGAAGAACGGTCGGTCGGACCGGGTGAGATGGTGTACATCCCGGCTGGCGTCGAGCACAGCACAATGAACTGTTCTTGGGAACCCCTTCGATTTCTAGCAATCTACGGGCCGCCGGGACCGGAGGCTGAACTACGTGACCTCGCTGAAGCGACGGTTTTTCCGCCGGATGAGTTCCCGGACGCCTGAGTGAGACCGGTTATCGGGCCGGTGGTCCGTCGTACGGATTGGATACAGCACACGATTCTATCGAAATATTGAAGGGTAGTGAGGGCCCTTGTTTACTCGGATGAAGTACTCACGTATGGAGTCTCTCGGTCGATTAGAATCAACGATTGAATCGGGTGATCCTATCGTCGGTGCCGGTGCCGGAACTGGAATCTCGGCGAAATTCGCCGAGCGTGGCGGAGTCGACCTCCTGATCATCTACAACTCCGGACAGTATCGAATGAACGGCCGTGGCTCGCTAGCGGGGCTACTGCCGTACGGCGACGCCAACGAGATCGTTGTCGAGATGGGTCACGAAGTAATTCCGGTCGTTGAAAACACCCCAGTACTCGCTGGTGTTTGTGGCACAGATCCGTTTCGGAACATGAACGTGTTCCTCGAAGATCTCCGGCGTCGTGGCTTCTCGGGCGTCCAGAACTTCCCGACTGTTGGACTCATTGACGAGGACAGCACCTACCGCAAGAACCTCGAAGAGACCGGTATGGGCTACGACAAGGAAGTGGAGATGATACGCGAAGCGAGCGACCAGGGCCTGCTCACGTGTCCGTACGTCTTCACCGAAGCACAGGCGGAGGCGATGGCCGAGGCGGGGGCCGACGTGATCGTTTCGCATATGGGCCTCACAACGTCGGGTGATATCGGTGCTGAAACCGCGCTTGATCTCGATGCCGCGGCCGAGCGCGTTCAGGCCCACCACGACGCCGTGAAGGCCGTCAACGACGACATCCACGTGATCTGTCACGGCGGTCCTATCGCCTGGCCGGACGACGCTGAGTACGTACTAAACAACACTGACGGCGTCGTTGGTTTCTTTGGAGCGTCAAGCATCGAACGACTCGCAACCGAGGAAGCGATCGAAACCCAGACCCGCGAGTTCAAGAACATCGATTTCTGAACGGCGACTGGGAGCTGTTCTCCCGGTCAGTCTGTCGGAATCGCTCTGGAGAGTGATACTGTCGGACAGGGGTGATCGCGTATCGGCTGCTGGTGAACCACTAGACAGTAGCTGGCTCGTCCGTCACACTCCGTCCGCAGGTCCGACAGTACGAATCGCCGACCGAAATCACGAACGCGTCCAATCGCAACAGACCTTGATTCCGCCTCGTGGGTCAGCTCCGCTATCCCGGCTGAATCCCGGATCGGGACAATTATGCGGTACAGCGGTAAAATATTTATATCTTCACCAGAATACATGGATAGGTGTTCGCATTGACAACTACACCGGGTTCAGTTCAGAGCCGAATAAAATCCATCAGGACGTCGATCCTGGACAGGCGCGAATCGAGCGTCATGGTCGGATTGATCGCAATAGTCCTGCTGGGTGTTTTGGTTAACGCATCGTCGTTCCTCACACTCAACAATCTCGTACGCGTTCTCCGTAGCGCAGCCATCATCGCGATGGTCGGCTACAGTATGTCACTCCTGATGGTCACCGCGGAGTTTGACCTGTCAGTCGGCTCGTTGATCGGTATCACGGCCGGTCTCGGGGCAGTAATGATTTCGAGCGGCTTCGATCCAATCTTTACGATCGTACTGACGATTACGCTGGGGGCGATATACGGCGTCACACAAGGACTACTCGTGACGAAGTTCGGTCTGCCGTCGCTGATCGTCACCATCGGAACACTAACGCTCCTTCGCGGTGCGCACTTCCTCTTACTGGGCGGAGAAGCTGTTACGATATCCGTGGCGGAGGCTGGTCCAGTGATGAAGGCTATCGGCGGTACCTACTCCCTCCCGTTCACGGTTACAGTGCCGTTCATTGACGCGGGTCTCTTCACGATCCCGGTACTCGACTACGCCGTTCCGTTCGTTCACTCCGAGACGCAGCGATTCGCTAGCTTTCCCGCGCAGATCGTCTGGATTATGGTCCTCCTCTTCGTATTCCATCACATCCTGTTCAGGACGACGTTCGGTCGCCACGTTCGTGCGACGGGTGACAACATCAACGCTGCCGAGACGACGGGGCTGGATCCGGAACGAATCAAAATCGCTTGTTTCGCCATCGTTGCTGCGGTCACCGCGTTCGCGGGACTGTCGGAGCTCGCGTACATCGGGAGTGTGTCGCCGGGTACCGGTTCCGGAACAGAACTGATCGTCATTGCGGCGGTGGTTCTGGGCGGAACAAAGCTCACGGGCGGTGACGGCTCAATGACGGGCGTACTGATGGGTGCACTCATCCTTGGTTTCGCACAGAACATCCTCACGCTCGGTGGCTTCGGTCCGAAGTTCTCCCGGCTAATCACGGGACTTTTCATTATCGCCGCTATCGGTCTCGACACCGTGTTCTCCGAGTTCTCGCTTCAGCTCCTGCGAAACTGGTACACGCGTCCTCTCGGTCGAATCATCTCTGGTCCACGTTCGTTCTTCCAAAACGAAGCAAACGAAAAGGGACCGAGTCAGTCTATCGCGTTCATCGCAACGTCGATCGTCGTTATCGGGCTGTTGGTCGCACTGATCGTGATGCTGTCAGCAGCGCTCTCTCCATCCTTCGCCGATCGATTCCTGCTCTACATTGCCGAGGCCAACCTCGCGGGGGTAACAATGATCGTCCTCCAGATATACCTCGTGATGGCGCTACTGACGCTTCTCGCGGTTCTGACGGTTCACTTCACTGCAACGCACCTCGGTGGAGCTGGAGACGTCGACAGTACGATCGCTGCTGTCGGATACGGCATGGCACCGGCGCTACTCCTGTTCGTCCCAATCACGTTACAAGGGTTCGCGTTCCTGACAGTCCTCGTGTTTGGGAGCCTCGCCGTCGTCGGCCTACTCGTGGCTGTAACGCTGTATCTGAGCGTCGGTTCGCTTCACGACGTATCCTCGCGTAACGCAGCGATTACTGTTGCTACCACGTACAGCGTCTGGATTATCGTGTCGCTGTACTTCGGCAGCAATCTAACGTAATCCTCCTCTCATCTCGCACAAAATGAAACAGGAGGGAAAGAGTTAAGTTAGAATGAGTGTCGTTCACTATCATGGCATTTGATCGCCAAACGCTTCGGGATGATACCTTCTCGATCGAATTAGGGGTATCACGACGAAAGCTCATCAAACAACTCGGTGCAGTCGGTGCCACAGCATCGATGGCCGGCTGTTCCGGTCTCTTACAAGACACCGGGAACGCAAGCGGTGACGGTGGTAGCGCTGACGATGGAGGCGGCAGTAGCGCAGGATCGGACTTCGACCACTCGCGGATTCCAATGGTCGAGCCGCCATCAGCTCCGATCGACAACTCGAACCCAGGTGCCGGGGTGACGCGACGAGCCGAGTTCGTGATTCAGAACGTTGCGAATCCGTTCTTCACGCCGCTCATCGCTGGCTACAACGACGCGCTCAACCAGTTCGGGTGGAACGGCGGTGTCACCGGTCCGTCCAGTGGGACACAGAGCCAGAGTCAGCAGATCGAGATCATCAACACGCTCGTTGACGAACTGAAGAACGGACGAGATGTGCTGGTCACGACGATTCTAGACCGTCAAGCGTATCTCAGTCCGATTCAGCGGGCGCTCGACAACGACATCGCCGTTATCAACGGCCACTCGACGCCAGCCGAGAACGACTGGAACAACGAGTGGATGCGCGAGAACCTGAAATACCGCGATCGGGAAATCGTCATCCCACACGTCGGCATCAGAGACAGACAGGGAGGAATTGCGATGGCGGCAGAGGCGTACAACCGGATGCAGAACAAACTCGATGCCGACGAGTACACCGTCCTGATTGGTAACGGTCTCCCGGGCAATCCGGCCGTCACACGCCGTGTCGACCCCGGAGCACGGTCGTTCTTGCAAACGAAAGACGACGTGACGCTCATCGAGGAGACGCTCGACGTCACGACCGACTTCGCGAAGGCACAGAGCCGCGTCGAGAGTCGGTTGTCAGCCAATCAGGATATCAACGTGGTCATGGGTGCCGGGTTTTGGACGGCTGTCGGCGCTTCACAGGCTGTCGAGAGCGGGAGTATCGACCGCGAACTCGTCATCTGTGGATTCGACCTCGTAGAGGCTGTGCTGACGAGTATTAGAGACGGAAGCGTCGACTTCACCATGGGTCAGGATCCGTATGGACAGGGGTTTCTGAACATCCCACTCGCGTGGATGTATATGGAACGCGGTATCGAGATGAAGCACCTGGAGTTCGGCGTCACCTTCGTCGATCAGGAGAACGTCGAGTATGCGCTGACGCGCAACACGTGGAGCGAACTCCGGAACTGGCAGAAGAACAACTTCTAACGAAACGACATGAGTAACACAGTATCCACCGCCGAGGAAACAACCGAGGACACCGAGAATCGAACCGTCCTCCGGACGAAAGATCTCAGTAAAACCTTTGGTGCGATCGAGGCTGTCAGAAACGTTAGTTTGGACGTCCGGAAGGGCGAAATTCTCGCCATCGCAGGCGACAACGGTGCTGGAAAGTCCACGTTCGTCAAGATGCTCTCGGGGGTCCTCACCCCGACCGCCGGACAGATATACGTCCGCGAGAACGGCGTGGACGAACCGCGTCACTTCACCTCGTCGAAAGACGCGGAGAAAGCAGGTATTGCGACCGTCTACCAAGGACAGCACCTTACTCCGACGAACACGGTCGCAACCAACATCTTTCTCGGGTACGAGCCGCGCAAATCCGGACTCAGAGGAACACTCCTCCGTGAAATCGATGAGGAGCGAATGGTCGAGGAGAGCAACCGACTGCTCCAGGAGATCGGTTTTGATTTCGATCCCCGGTCGCCCGTCTCTGAGCTTTCCGGCGGACAACAGCAAGCCGTTGCCGTCGCTCGGGCATTGATCAGGAATCCACCGATCGTCATCCTCGACGAACCGACCTCGGAGGTTTCGACGACGGGCACCGACAAGATCATTGATCTCGTCAGACAGATTCCGAACGATGGGAAAGCGGGCATTCTTATCTCGCACAAAATCGATATCGTTGTTGACGTCGCCGACCGGATCGCCGTCATGCGCGACGGCGGTCTCGTCGAAGTCCTCGACAGTAGCAGTAACGTCGATCGAATGGACATCGTGGCACAGATGCACAAAGAACGGGAGACGTAAGGTACCCGGCTGCGCCCCTCATCTACGTCCGGCGAACGGACCGAACGCAACACCGTCGCGTCGAATCGCAGTGGGGAGTCACTCGGTGAGTCGCGCGTCGCGCATGTACGCGTCGAGCTTTTCGACGATCGTCTGCGCGAATCGTTCGTCGTTGATCCCGGTATCGACTTCGAGTAGTTCCACATCGTCGGTGTGTTCTCGAACAGCGTCGAACAGTGCCTCGTCGGCCGTCGGATCGTGGAAGTCCTCGCCTTCGACACCGAGCATCGAGACACCGCCGAGTGGCAGTGCGAGTGCTGTCGGCCCGGTCGCTGCGTTGAGCTTCTCCGAAAGAATACGGCCTAGTTCTGCGTTCTCCTCGGCCGTGGTTCGCATGAGTGTCACCTGTGGGTTGTGGACGTGCAACTGTCGGTCGGAGAACTCGGTCGGGACCGACCGGCCGAAGTTTACCATGTCGAGCGCGCCGGTCGAGACGACCTGCGGCACGCCGCATTCGGCGGCGGCATCGAGTCGTTCGGCCCCCGCCGAGAGGTCTCCACCGACGAGTTCGTCGGCCCATTCGGTGGTCGTGACGTCGAGGACTCCGTCGATAACGCCCTCGTCGATCAGCCGCTCCATTGCCCGCCCACCAGTGCCAGTCGCGTGAAACACGATCGTTTCGTAGCCGTGGTCTTCGAGCCACGCACGCGCCGTCTGGACACACGGTGTGGTGACGCCAAACATCGTTAGTCCGATCGTTGGTCTGTTTTCGGTGTCGATACTGTGGTCGTTCGTGACCATGCCGACCATCGCAAGCGCCGCGTTGGAGATGATGGTCCGTGAGAGCTGGTTGAGTCCTTCGATGTCGGCAACAGAGTACATCATCGTAATGTCATACGCCCCGACGTACGGCTCCGTGTCACCCGAAGCCATCGTCGAAACCATCATCTTGGGGACACCCACTGGGAGAGCACGCATCGCGGCCGTCGCAATAGAGGTGTTCCCCGACCCGCCCAGACCGAGGATACCATCGAGTGCGCCCTCGTCGTGGAGACGGGCTGCGACGACGGCCGCACCTTCGCCCATGACCGCAACAGCCGTGCCGCGGTCGCCCACCTCTCGGAGAGACTCTAGGCTACGTCCCCCTGCGTCAGCTACGTCCGCGGCCGTCGTGTCTGGTTCGATCTTCGGCTCACCCATCACCCCCACGTCGACAAGGTGGACATCGACGCTTTGTGATTCGAGAACGTCGCGCGCGAAACCGATCTCCTCACCCTTTGTATCGAGCGTTCCGACGATGATGACACTCATAGCTCACGTTCCAGCGAAGTGGATTGATGCATGGACTGTCGATTGAACTGTTCGTCACTGATGATCGCGTCTGCCGCACTCGGCGGCGCGAGATGTCTCCGCGACCGCATGCGTGGGTATGTCATAACACAGTACCACAGATACGAGTGTGCATATTCAATATTGGGGTGCGGATGGACCGCGTTCGGATTGCCTGCATCCAACGGACAGTAAGCAACTGTGGCCACACCCCTTTTGCTGGCGGTGGCCCGTTACCGCCGCACCGTGTGGCCTCTGCGAGTAGATCCTTCGCAGATGATTTCAGTCATCAGATTGTCCGCCTCGACGTAGAATGAACCGTGAGCCTGACTACACTGATACGATTGCTATCGGCCGACGCGCTAAACAACCGCGTTTTCACGCCAGACGTGAATTATAATATATATCTTGTGATACCAGAATATTTTGCAGTAACGGTGTGTATAATGGTTGGTGACTATATGAGTTATGTTGGATCGTAATAGCATGCCAAACGAGCAAGATACAGGTGGCGTGAGAGACACGAATAGCACCAAATCAACGTCGATTACCATGAGCAGACGGCAGCTTCTCCAAGCGACAGGAGGGGTTGGTGCAGGCAGCCTCATCAGCATAGGGACGCTTAGCGCGCAGGAAGTCACCGACGACAGTGTGACCGAACTCGATGCTGTTGAGACAGCGGTTCCCGAACCCGGCGAGGACACGATCAGCGTCCTCATGATGGGAGGTCCTGAAGGTGGTAGCCACGACGCACCAGCCCGGCAGGTGCAGATCACGGAGTATCTGCTGAATCGGGGCATTGAAGCGCAATACACCGATCGGTTGGCTGATCTCGAATCGGACACGCTCCACCGGTACGACGCGTGGATCATGTACGACAACCGGTCGGGGCTGACCCAAAAGCAGGAAGACTCCATCGTCGAGTTCGTCGAAAACGGCGGTGGCTTCGTTCCGATCCATAGCGCCTCGGCGTGCTTTCCCGAATCGGATGCGTATAGTAGCCTCGTCGGCGGGCGGTTCGAATCCCACGGATATGGAGAGATGAGTACGACGTTCGAGCAGCCCGATCACCCCATTCTGTCCAATCTCAGTCCCATCGTCTCTCAGGACGAAACCTACAGACACACGAACCTCAATGATGATATCAACGTCCTCGCGCACGGTGACTTTCCCGATTACGGCGAAAACGAAGATCCCGAACCGTGGTCCTGGACACGTACGCAGGGTGATGGGCGAATCTTCTACACGGCTTGGGGCCACGGCAGGGGCACGTGGGAGAAGGACGGCTTCAAAAAACTCATCGAGAACGCACTCCGTTGGGTAACCGGCAACGAGAGTACAATCGGCGATGACACCCGCATCCTCGACGAACTGGAGTTCGTGGACGCCAATATACCATACTATCCTCCACCAGAGGACAGCCTACTACCCACCACAGTTCCAGACGCGGTCGGCGAGGGAACCGACTGGAACCGAATGCAACGGGCGTTGAATCCTGTAGAAACGATCAAACGCACGATCACGCCCGAGGACTTCGATCTCCAGCCGTTCGTCACCGAGAACATGCTCCCCGACAACGCGAAGGGAAATATACTCGACATGAAATTCGACGAACAGGGTCGGGCCTGGTTGGCCGTAACCCGCGACTATCCCAACGAATTGGGGGAAAATCGGGACAAGGTCGTCATTTGCGAGGACACGGACGGTGACGGCCAAGCCGATGACTTCACCGTCTTCGCCGAAAATCTGTCCATCCCTGCGAGTATGATCCTCGTCGAGAACGGTGTCATCGTGACCAATCTCCATGATCCGTCCGAAAGCGGCCAGATGTTACACATCAGGGATACCGACGGTGACGACCAGGCCGATGAGCGGACCGTGCTGTTCTCTGGCTTCGACAACGGAGACACGCACGCTGGTCCCAACGAACTCGTTCACGGTGTCGATAACTGGATCTGGGGGCAGGTCGGCTACTCCGGGTTCAGTGGAACCGTTGCTGGCGAGCAGTATGACTTTGGTTCCTCCGTCTACCGATTCAAACATGACAGTTCCGGAGGGGTCTCTGCGTTCGAAATAGTTGGCGAACTGCCGGGGAATCAGGCGGGACTCGGGTTCACTGAGGAAGGTCTCGCCTTCGGCTCCGCTGCGACCGCTGACCGACCCAGCAACTATTTCCCGATCCCGTACAGCTACTACGAGTTGATCAACGGAACCTCACCAACCGACTTCGGTGCGGCTTCGGACACGAATCGGTTCCTGCCGGTCACCGATCGAGTGCGACAGGTCGACCGCCACGGGGGGTACACCGCGGCCACTGGACACACAATCTACACGGCACGAGAGTACCCCAAGAAGTACTGGAACAGCGCTGGCTTCGTCGGGGATGGAACCGGTCACTTACTCGGCACCTTCCATCTCGAACAGGACAGTGCAGACTACAGCAGCCACTACGCCCATAACTTCGTCGGCGGCACAGATGCGTGGTTTGCACCCTCCTATTCGACCGTCGGTCCAGACGGCGTGTTATGGTTCATCGACTGGTACAACTACATTTACCAACACAACCCGACGCCCGACGGCTTCGAGAACGGTCCGGGTAACGCGTACGTGACCGAACTGCGGGATCATGCTACTGCTCGGCTCTTCCGCGTCACCTACGGCGACGACACCAGCTATCAGCAAACGGATCTGAGCGGTGCCAGTCCGTCAGCGCTGGTCGATGCGCTGTCCAACGACAACATGTTCTGGCGGCGCACGGCGCAGCGGATGCTGGTAGAGCGCGGTGAGACGGACGTGGTTTCTGACCTCATCGAGTCGATCAACAACGAGTCTCTCGATGAGATCGGGCTCGATCCGGGCGCGATCCACGCTCTCTGGACGCTCGATGGGCTGGGTGCGCTCGATGCAGACTCCGGTGACAGCGCAGCGATAACTGCTGCAATGGGTGCGCTGACTCACTCGTCGGCTGGCGTTCGGATTACTGCGCTCCGGGTCGTGCCAACAACGGCGACAATCCGGGATGCGATCCTCAGCAACGACCTCCTGAACGACGACGATCAGCGGGTCGCAATGTGGGCACTGCTCACACTCGCAGAGACTCCAGAAACAGATGGGGCGGGTGAAGCGGTCTACCAGATGATTAGTACGGAACCTAATTACGAGGACACAGTCCTGGTTGACGCCGCGTCGGTCGCTGGTGCCCAACACGCCACTGGATTCATCACTGCCTACGAAGCCAACGAAGACACCGGCGATCAGCCAGATCCGGGCGAGTTGCCGAATCTGTTCCAGAACCCTTCGATGGAGGAGCCTGCTGACAGCGGACCCGCTGGCTGGGAATCCATAACGTACGGTGGCACAGCTGAGTTCACGCACACAGCAGATGTTGCGCGAACTGGTGAAGACAGCGTTCGGATTGACTCTTCCGACGGAGCAGACGCGTCGTGGACACAGTTCGTCCAGTTAGATGCAAACTCGGAGTATAGATTCCGGGCGTGGGTTCGAACGTCAGACGACTTTCACAGTTCCGAAGACGGATTTGGCGAGATCGGTGGCTCGTACGGTGTCACACTCAACGTTCATTCGCTCGGGCAGGACTCCATCACCGACTACTATACCGAGCCTGTCGACGGCTGGCAGATGCTCGAGACCACGTTCACAACCAGTGGTTCTTCCGCAGAACTGCAGCTCAATCTCCTGTTCGGTGGCTGGGGTAATGCGTTCGGCACCGTCTGGTTCGACGATACAGAGTTGAAGAAGATCGGTGGGTCTAGTGGCGGTCTAGAAACGGTCTACGAGCGCGTTGTGACCCACGTCGAGTCTGACGGAGACGATGACGATGACGGTGGTAGTGGAGGCGTTATCGATCCGTCGACCACAATCCAGCTCGACGCGTTTATCGATGGGTGGGAAGGAACTGCGCCCGACGGGATCACGAGCCAGACGAACCCGACGCTCGTGCTCGAAGAAGGGGGCGAATACACCGTCGAATGGACGAACGCCGACGGAGCACCGCACGACATCTATATGCTCGACTCGCAGGGCAACGAAATCGACGGTACTGGAACTGATATCGTGACCGGAGAGGGTAAAACGGCATCAGTCACGTTCACCGCGACCAAGGAGATGGTTGAGTACTACTGCTCGGTTCATCCGACGAGTATGCTCGCTGCTGTCTCCGTTCAGGAAAGCGACGGCGGCGGGGAGAGACCGCAGCCGATCGGAGACTCGGACTCCCCCCCGACGGACCCCGACGGCGACGGGTTGTACGAGGACATCGACGGCGACGGAGAGGTGACCGACGCCGACGGCGAACTGTTCTTCGAACACTTCGAGGACCCCGAAATCCAAGATAACCCCGACGCCTTCGACTTCAACGGTAACGGACGCGTGGACCTCGACGACATCGTCGCCTGGCGTAACCAACGCGATGACTGATTGCGGGGGTGCGGTAACCCCGAACGACGCGGTTTTTGAACGCTCGGTGCCCGCCTGACGCGCACCCGTAGTCGTTCGTCGGTAACCGTGCGTGTATCTCCGCGACCGACACAATTCAAGCGGTGGATACTCGAAATCTAGTCGTTTTATATTCAACAAATAGTGTATGAATTACGTCGTTGCAACGGTCTTGGATCTCGTGGGCGAAGTTAGGAGTGGCATCATCGTCCCCGTTGGGTTCCCGAGCGATCTGTGCGGTCGGCACAGATCCGTCTCCCTGATACTGTCGGACAGAGCCACGTAAGAAGTAAGTCGGAATATCCATCTGCTGTCTGGCGGTTCACTAGCAGCCGATATGCAACCATCTCTGTCCGACAGTATGAGCATGTAGAGTAGTTCTTCAGTGGGGGAACTCGTGGTGTTCGAACAACGTCCCGGTGAAGTCGTTGAAATACGTCTCGCACTGTTGCAGTAGTATTGCTGGCGTCCTTGCCGGTGGTTCCCCTTGATGACTCCGTCGCTAGCGCAGTAGACGCAGACTACGGTCGCAGTCTTCACTGCTCGGCAAGAAGACCCAAACCGTCTCGTCGTCCATTACCGGCGACGTTCGTTCTTGGCCTCAGTAGAAGTTACGACTAATTGGAATGAGCGTAATATTTATACCTGTTCGATGTTACTCACACGTATATCGTATGAACAACGATAGTAGTAAACAAGCAGTCAACACAGGGATCGGCACCTCCAGGCGAAGCGTTCTCCAGACGATCGGCGGACTCGGCGCGGTCGGCCTCGTCGGCGTCGGCTCGGCCAGTACCGACGGGATAGGACAACTACAAACCCAGGGTCAGAACCTCGGCGAGAATCCGGCTATTCTCGTGTTCTCGGCCACCGAGGGGTACACCCACGGCTCGATCCCCACCGCCAACCAGACCATCGAGGAACTGGCCACCGAGATCGGCAACGAGAACAATACTAATATCACCGTCGACGTCATCACCGGCCCAGCCCAGACTGGGGGGTCGAACTTCCCCACCAGCGCCGACGGACTGTCACAGTACGACGTGGTGGTCTGGAACAGCACCACTGGGGACGTCCTGAACGACGAACAACAGGCCGCCTTCGAGCAGTACATCCAGAACGGCGGTGGCTACATGGGCATCCACGCCGCCGCCGACACCGAGTACGACTGGAGCTTCTACGGTGACCTCGTCGGAGCCTACTTTGACAGCCACCCCCAGAATCAGACCGCAACCGTCAATATCGAGGATCGAATCCACCCAGCTACGGAGCACCTTCCCGCCACGTGGGACCGCTTCGACGAGTGGTACAGTTACAGGGAGAACCCGCGAAGCAACGTCAACGTCCTCGCCTCCCTCGACGAGTCCACCTACGACGAAGGCGATGGTACTCCCGACCAGGCCGACGACCACCCCATCGCCTGGTATCACACCTACGAGGGTGCCCGCTCGTTCTACACCGGTATGGGCCACACCACCGACAGCTACAGTGACGAGGAGTTCCGCCAGCACCTCAAGGGCGGCCTCATGTGGGCCGCGGGCTACGACGAGTGGATTCAACTGTTCAACGGCGAGAACCTCGACAACTGGACGCCCAAATTCACCGGCTATCAGCCCGGTGAGAACTACAACAACACCTTCACCGTCGAAGACGGCCTGCTGACGGTCAATTACGATCAGTACGACGGCTGGAATGGTACTTTCGGCCATCTCTTTTACGACGACGAATTCTCTCACTACATTCTCCGCGCCGAGTACCGCTTCGTTGGCGAGCAACCTTCCGGAGCCCCCGACTGGGCCTTCCGAAACAACGGCCTGATGCTCCACGGCCAAACGCCCGAGGAGATGGGCACCGACCAGGACTACCCTGATTCCCTCGAGACCCAACTGCTCGGCACTGAGGCGGGAGCCACCAACCAGCGCACGACCGCGAACATCTGTACCCCAGGTACAAACATCGTCCTCGACGGGGACCTCCACACGCAACACTGCACTAACTCGAACTCCGATACTTACCGAGGCGACGAATGGGTGACCGTCACCGTCGTCGTCCGCGGCGATCAAGAGGTCCGTCACTACGTCGAGGGCGACGGGGTCGTCATGAGCTACACCAACCCTCAGCTCGAGGATGGCACCCCGCTCAGTGAGGGTACCATCTCCATCCAAGCCGAAAGCCACCCCACCCAATTTCGCTCGATCGAAGTCAAGCCGGTCGATCCCGACGCTCCCATCGGAAGCGTCGGCCCGGGCAGCGACCAGTCCGACCCCATCTGGAGCAGTTTCACTAAGACGGAATTGGCCTACGATCTGGACGCACCGATGGCGATCGATGTCGCGTCCGACGGCCGCGTCTTCTACACCACTCGTGGAAGCGAGAACGGCAGCGTCGGAAGGGTCAGGATGGTCGACCCCGACACTGGCGATATCACGACCCTTCTCGAACTCGACGTGCTCATCACTGGTGAGGACGGCTTGCAGGGACTCGTCCTCGACCCGGCCTTCGAGCAAAACGGCTTGCTGTACACGTACTACTCCGCGCCGCACGACCAGACCGGCGAGGAACCCCACAAGAAGCTCTCGCGGTTCACCGTCAATGGGGGCACGATCGATCCCGCCTCGGAGGTCGAGATGCTCCGCATACCGGCCGCGCCCGACCCGTGCTGTCACGTCGGTGGCGACCTGGAGTTCGGCCCGGAGGGGAACCTCTACCTCTCGACCGGTGACGATACCAGCCCGTTCGAATCCAGTGGCTTCACGCCGATCGACGAGCGTGACGTCCGTTCGCCGCTGTTCGACGCCCAGCGGTCGGCGGCCAACACCAACGACCTCCGGGGCAGCATCCTCCGAATCACCCCCCAGGACGACGGCTCCTACACGGTGCCCGACGGCAACCTCTTCACCGGCGACGAGTACTCCCAGGCACGCAAGGACGGTCTCGTCAAAACCGAAATCTATGTGATGGGGTGTCGCAACCCCTTCCGAATGGGCATCGACCACGAGACCGGCGTCCTCTACTGGGGCGACTACGGACCCGACTCACGATCGTGGGACGCCGAGCGCGGTCCACCCGGGATCGTCGAGTTCAACCGGGCCGCCGAGCCCGGCTTCTACGGCTGGCCATACTTTATCGGACCCAACCTCCCGTATCAGGACTGGAACTTCGCAACCCAGACCGCGAACGGTCCGTTCGACCCACAGAATCCGGTCAACGAGTCCGTGCACAACGACGGACTGACAGAACTGCCGACGCCCCAGGAGGCGACGATCTGGTACACCTACTCTTGGGACGCGCTCCTCAACTCTCCGCCCGAGTACGCCCAGGAGTACCTACCAGAGGAGCTCCCCTTTCCCGAGTTCGAGGGCGGGGCACCGATGGGTGGCTCGGTGTACAACGTCGAGAACTACTTGAGCAACGACGCGCTGTCGGCGTACTTCGACAACAGGCACTTCATCGCGGATCGGGGCGCGAGCACGAGCTGGATCAGGACCGTCAGCTACGGCGAGAACGGGGAGGTGACCGACATTGCCCCGTTCATGCCCAACGAGACGTTCCTCCGGCCGATGGACATGACAATCGGACCAAACGGGGCGTTCTACCTGCTCGAATGGGGCAGCGGCTACGGTGCTCCCAACGACGACTCGGGAATCTACCGGATCACCGGCGGCGCAAAAGCGGTCGCCTCGGTCAGTCTCGACAGCGGTACGCTGGGTCAAGGCGAGTCGACCACGGCTACCGTCACCGTCGAGAACACATCGGACAGCGAACTGTCCGGTGTGGGGGTGTCGCTCACCTCCGATAGCGATCAGGTCGAGGTCACCGATCCGGGGACGAGCATCGACTCGATCGCGGTTGGCGGGAGCCAGTCTGTCGAGTTCGGTGTCTCGGCCGTGGACAGCGCCTCACAGGGGAGCTACACCCTGAACGCCGAGGCGACGTTCACCCATAACGGTGAAGAGGGACAGACCAGCGCGAGCACGACCATCTTAGTCTTCAGCGGCGACCCCCTCGAGCGGGGCCTGGAGGCGCACTTCACGCTCGACGACGCCACGCCGACCAACGAGGTTACCGGTACCGACGCCACGATCAGCGGCGACGTGACCTCCGGTGCGGAGGGCGTCGTCGGCAACGCCTACGAGTTCGACGTCAACCAAGAAACGGGTGTCACGATCCCACCGGAGGATGCCACGGCCGGCGACGGCGTGACGACCGAGCCCTTGCCGCTCAACGGCGAGGCCGCGACTGCGGGTGCGTGGATTAACTACACCGACCACGAACAGTGGGCGCGCGCCCCCTTCCAGGTCGGCGGTTCTCTCTCCGAGGGGCCCACCAACGGGTGGGACCTCGAATTCCAGAACAACACCCAGAACATCAATCCCCAACTCTGGAACAACGGTAGCGTCGGTCTCGGGTCCGGTGGTTCGTCCATCGCGGTCGATCCCGGGACGTGGTATTTCGTGGTGATGGTGGTCGAGGGCGAGGACGCCAGACTCCACGTGTTCGGCCAGGATGGCGAACTCGATGCCTCACCCCAGACCTGGACCGGCGGCTCGCGCACCCAGTCCGAGAGCGAACCGATGATCCTCGGCGTGGGTCAGGGCTACGACATGGCCGGCCGCGTCGACGACGTCTGGGCGTACTCCCGAGCGCTCTCGGAGAACGAAGTCGGACAACTCTACACACAATCGCTTGAAGGCGACGACGACGGACCGGAGGCGGTCCCGCCCGGAACGACGATCGAACTGGGCGGCGATACGAACGGCTGGATAGGCGAGTCGCCGAGTACGATCCAGGGGCAGACGAATCCCACGCTCACGCTCGAAGCGGGCGCGGAGTACACGGTCACGTTCGAGAATCTCGACGGCCTACCCCACGACTTCCACATGGTGGACACGTCGGGGGGCACGCAGGATAGCGAGATTGAAGGCACCGGGGCTCCGCCCGAAGGATACATCGATCAGGGTGAAACCGTCTCGGTGACGTTCACGGCGACCGAAGAGATGGTCGAGTACTACTGCTCGGCTCATCCCAACGCGATGCGCGGTACGGTCGAAATCGTCGGGGGTAACGGTGGAGAGACCCCACCGCCGATCGGCGACTCGGACTCATCCCCGACGGATCCCGACGGTGACGGGTTGTACGAGGATATCAATGGCGATGGGGAGGTGACCGACGCCGACGGCGAACTGTTCTTCGAACAGTTCGAGGATCCCGAGATTCAAAACAATCTTGATGCTTTCGACTTCAACGGTAACGGACGCGTGGATCTCGACGACATCGTCGCCTGGCGTAACCAACGCGATAACTGATTACGGGGGTGCGGTAACCTCGAACGACGCGGTTTTTGAACGCTCGGTGCCCGCCTGACACACCCGTCGTTGTCGACCGAGCGCTATACCACGTGTATATAATAGTGATGGTTTCTACAGGTAGTCATCGACAGAACATCCGGTTTCTCGGGGTCAATCATCGATTCTCCTCGTACCAGGTACAGTCCCACATCCTTCGATGTGCGATATGAACCAGCGACGAGCGTTGCACAGTTTGTTTCGTCGATAACCAGTGCGTGTACTTCCGCGACTGACCCAATCCCGACGATGACTATGGAAAAATAGTCGTGTTGGATTTTAATGAAGTAGACGTATAATTATTGTAGGAATGTAGAAAAGAGTGAGAAAGCGATACAGAAGCGTGCTTCGGTCCTGTTCACCCGGAGGCCGCTGCTAGGTCCGAGAGCACGACAATGTCGTTGTACGTCACCCGACCGTTTCCGTCGAAGTCGTACTCGTCGTGGCCTTGGATCGCATCGCTGTTGAACTGCTCGAAGAACACGGTAACGTCGGTATTGGTAACTTGGCCGTCACCGTCAATGTCCTCGTAGAGACCGTCACCATCGGCATCGGTCGGAAGCCGATCGTACACGACCGGCGCAACGTCGTGAACCTCGACTGTCGCGCCCGACGTTGACGCCGTAATTGTAGCAGCTTCGTCATTTTCGAGGACTTCGACGTTGGTGATGTTTATTTCGGTCGTTCCGTCCGCACTCGCACCGCTGCGGAGGTGTACCGTTGCAAGCGTTACGTTTTCTGCACCAGCCTGGACGTTCCGGTTGAGATCGACTCCGCGGATCATCGCCGTATCCGAATCGCTGTCGGTGACAGCCAGATCAAATTCGTCGCCGGCGGATGCAGCAGCGATAGTTATTTCTTCGCCGTTAACGCTGACGGTGGTGTTGAATCCGGCCACTCCTCGAGGAGCTTCCGAGAGCACCACATTCGCCTTGATTTCGTCACCGGCGGTCACGTGATTGCGCTGGGGCACGATATCAAGATTCGCAGTCGTGTTTCCGCCCCCATCATCGGCTTCTTCGACCGTGATTTGACCACTGTTGGAACTAACATTGATCGCAGTACCGTTATCGTCGTCGACTCGCCTGATTTCTTGAACCGCGAGGTTGGTCTCACCGGCTGTCTTGCCCTCGATATCGATATCAGCTAACGAAATGTTTGTCGCACCCTCCTGAACGTTTTCTTCGAGATCAACTGCACGCAGGTTTACCGTCATCGAGGTGCCATTGTCGCTGACGTTCACCTCGCTGAGGGTGAACTTCTCGGCAATCTCCGCGTCAGTAATCGTCGCAGTAGAATTGTTCTCGACCCCGAGAACGATGTCATAGCCCGCGAGACCACTTGGAGCCTCCGACATCGTGACATCCACGCTTGTTGAGGCGTCTTCTTTGACGGTTGCATCGCTAACATTTATCGTGGAAGAGGACGCTTCTTGGGCACTCGCAACTCCGACACTCCCGACGACGGGCGCAACAACGATCACCCCGACGAGTACGATAATAGCGAACCGTCTCGCTAACGCCGTTGTTTTTTGTGAACGATACGGCCGGCTAATTTCTACTTCTACGGTATCCATGGGTTGTTATTACTGCTATCGTTTTGTGTGTCCGCTTTTGAGATAGTGTCTTTTGTAGAGGCCCGACGAGGATGCTTCCAGCAGGTTATATCGCTCAGTGTGATTTCCCGTTATCATCACACACCCAACTCGATTGTATACGTCATCCTTCATATTTGCCCTCATCACTACCTCTTGCGTACAGCACTTGAATACCACTATATTCCACCTTATTAACAATTGTGGAAGTGGCAAATAATTACACTGAACTGATATTGAACACTGACAACATAAAATCTGCGCTGCTACAGCAACGTCAGTGCATTCTCACTGCTTCGTTCCCGATTTCTGGAGGCTGTCCGCGTTGACGTGGCTCATCACGACGTAAGATCGTAAAGACGATAATTGGATCCTCAACAATGCTGGTGTCATTTGTGTTGGCTTAGTTGAGACCGGCTCCAAACGGAGAACCATTCGACTCAGCAGTAGCGTAGGATATTACGAATCTACCTCTTCGGACAACGCTACAATATCGTCGTAATCGAGATGCCCGTTCTGATTGAAATCGAAGTCATCTGGGCGGTCTTGAATTTCGGGATCGTCAAATCGTTCGAACAGCGTTTGTACGTCGTCCTGTGTGATCTCTCCGTCCCCGTCAACGTCTTCGTATAGATCATCGTCGTCCGGGTCCGTCGGATCATCGGAATCGACGACAGCAAAGTGGATCATCATCTTGTTGTCCTCGTGCTCGAGCATATGACAATGCCACGGGAATTGTCCGGTGTACGTATCGAACCTGGTGATGATCCGTACGGTTTCGTCTGGTTCGACTCGGACTACGTCCTTGTGTCCTCGCTCGTTCGGATCTGGCGGTTCTGTTCCGTTTGGTCCGCGTCCTATTATTCTGAATATAACTAGATGTAGGTGAATCGGATGTGAGTTGGATGTAGGATTGCTGATTTCCCACACCTCGGTTGAGCCGAGCGTCGGTCGGACGACACCCACCTTCTCACCGAATCCGTGCCCGTTGAGAGTCCATTTTATCGGAAGGCCGTCGTCGCCCGCAGTCTGGCCCAGCGTCATCTCCCTCGTTTCCGTCACCGCACCTGCATCGAACTCGGGAGGGGTAGGCAGGGTCAAGCTCGTCGGTTCCACGCTGTCGTCTACAGGGGGATTGCTCGGCTCAGTGACCCGTATCTGTAGTATTTCCTGAAGATCACTTCCCGAGTTTTCCCCGCGATAGGGAAGCTCTGCGTTATTTGTGAGCGTCAGCGTCTCACCAGCGTAATCGGAGAAATCAACAATAACTTCACCGCGTTCGAAGGGTTGGACGACGAGCGATCTGAGATCTCCCCCACCCCCGATCGGGACAACAGACTCTAAAAATCCGTGACCAGGGGCGAACTGGTGTAGCACGGGGGTGCCACCTCCCGACGGGTTGTCGAGTTGTAAGCTAAACGTTCGGTGGTTCGCGCCGTTCACTATCCGAAAACGGTATCTTCGCGGCTCAACCTCTAGATACGGCCAAACTGCTCCATTGACAACCGCAGTATCGCCCGCAAACATTGTCACCCATTCGTCCGGATAACTGAGTGATCCGTCGGTGTTGAAGGACTTATCTTGTATCAAGAGAGGAACGTCGTGCTTGCCAGTGGGCAGATCGAGTTCCGCCTCTGCCTGACTTTGGATGCGATACAGTCCCAACAACCCCGCGTACGCGTTCAGCCTAACAATACCGAGCGTGTGATCGTGGTACGTAGACGTCAGTCTAGCCTGATCCATCGGCAGCTCTTGCCACGGATCAGTGAAGCGAGGTCCGTGCACTCCATTCGGAGAGGTCCACATATCAGATTGGCCGTCGGACTCCGGAGCGACCTTCTGCCCGTGAAAGTGGGTCACAGTTCGGACCTCCGGGACGGGAGCCGACTTCTCGTATCCTGGATGGTTCTCAGCTGTCGTCCCGCCAACCCGCTCGTCAACACCCAGTAAGTGCTCGTCGGGGAGCCGGCTGTTGTCGAACTGGACCGCGATCGGCTCGTTTCTTGTGGCTTCAATGAGTGGTCCCGGATATACGCCATCGAATCCCCATAGGGTCGTGTCCGGCAGATCCGGATGAAGATTTTGTGTGAACTCAGTTATTGGAATTCGATAGGAATCAGCTCCGTTTCGCCGCCCATCGGGTTCCCTGGTCTCGAGATTCGGTAACGGTTGGACGTACTTCTCGAGGCTCGTGCTCCTTTGTGCGACAGCTCTAGAAAACGATGGAACAGCGCCGGCCACTCCCATCGCAGCCGCGGCTTGTAGCAGTCGTCGCCTGGATAGATTGATATCCATGAATGTCTATTTACAGCTTCGTTAAAAAAAGTATTGATGGTCTGTCTAGTCAGCGGTTCTGTGGTAAACTGGCGTTACAGCGTCTGTTACGCCATCGCTACAGCTGTTGGCGTTGGGTATCTAGATCGAGTGTTCGCTGAAGCGGTCGAAGTTCGCGGATGTTGGTGGGTCCGACTACCGATGGTGGGCGATGTCGAGGGGATCGAACCGTCTGGAGACGTTGTGTCGTGTATTCGCCGACTTCTTCGTAATTAGCTAGCTTCGAGATCACGACTCCACGGACAGCGCTGCTTCGTCTCTGTGAACCGGTCCGTGACAGTTCCCACGTCGAGGTTGATACTGTCGGACCTGCGGACGGAGTGCGACGGACTATCTCTCTGCTGTCTGTCGATTCACCAGCAGCCGATAGTCGACCACCCCTGTCCGATAGTATGAGAATGCGACGAACCGCTCGATCCTACCGGAGGGAATTGACCGAGAAATCGGACAGCCACCTGCTTCGGGTGAAATACGCGACGAGAACGACCACCGTGACGACACCGATGATCGAGTAGATTTCCACTTCGGTAAACGATCGAGCGGCTTCACCGAGCGCCACGGCTAGAAGTGCCTCGAGAACGTACCGCCCGCCGCGGCCCAGAACCGATGCAAGAAGGTACGACCGGAGATCGAGATCGAACACTCCCGATCCGATCGAGAGGAGCTCATATCCTTCGGGAATTGGGGCAAATGCGCCAACAGCGATGGTCACGAATCCGGATCGATCGAAGTATCGCTCTGCCTGGTGGACCCGTTTGCTGGCGAATCGCGATTTGAGTGCGCGACGACCGCCTTTCTTCCCAATGGTGTACCCGACCAGTCCCGCTGACACTGATCCGACCGTTGCGACGACTGCGTAAAGCAACGCGAATTCGGGGTTCGAAACTGACAGTGGCACGAGCACGAGGTCGGGCGGCACGGGTAACAGGAAGAATTCCAAGAACGCCACGAGCAACAGCCCCGGGGCCCCGAACGAGACGAAAAACGAGGTCGAAACCTCAATCGAGTCCAGAAGACGTTGCATTGTCATCTACTGCTTTTCACTACTATGTGAAAAATTCATCGTTATCAAGGGTTCACGATCGGGTTCCGTTAGGATCTCCGAGCTCGGTCGCTCCAGACGAGGGTGTCAAGACACCGTCTCAATAGACTGCTTCCGCCATCTTCTCGATGGGGTGTGGCGGACGGGATTCGCCGGGGCGATCACCCAGTTGGGAGCGACACGACGCTCCAGGAGCCGTGACGACGTCGCCGTCACTCTGTTCGACCTGTCTGAATAGAATCTGGCCGATCGCCCGGGAAAGTTCGTAATGTTCGGTCTCGTAGCCAAATGAGCCGGCCATCCCACAGCAACTGGAGTCAAGCGGATCAACAGCGTACCCCGACCGCCGGAGAACGCCAACCGCGTGATGGTCCTTATTCGTGGCTTTCTGGTTGCAGTGACCGTGATACGTTAGGGTCTCGTCCGGTGTGTTGAACGTGAGGCGCTCGTCGACACGCAGCAGATCGAGATACTCCATGATCCCGTAGGCAGCCGACGAGACCGTTTCGACTCCCGTTCCATCGAGGAGATCCAGATACTCGTCTTGGAACATCACAGCGTCTGAGGGCTCGACGAACACCACGTTCCAGTCTTCGTTGACGTACGGCCGCAGCGTCTCGACGTTGTGCTGTGCCCGTTCTCTCGCACGATCCACCATTCCCATTGAAAACGCGGCTCGTCCGCTCGGATCGAGGTCGCCGGTGATCTGTACATGGATCCCCGCCGCTTCGAGCACCTCGACTGCTGCTTTCCCCGGCGCTGGATAGTTGTAGTTCGTGTACGTATCGGGAAACAGGAGTATTTTCTCGTCGGCCTCATCGACCGAAACCGAGGCACCACCGCGGCTCTCAAACCACTCCACCAGTGACTCGCGGCTGAACGTCGGGAGTTTGCGTTCCCGGGAAATTCCTAGTAGCTTCTCCATCACGATTCGGCCCCCCGGAATCTTCGGTGCAACGTTGGATAGCGGTGCCGTCTTGCTGCCGATCGCCGAGAGCGTGTCGATGTTCCCGAACACGCGTGACCGAAGACTCGGGCCGTCCTCCTGATGATACTGGTGTTTGATCTCCGACTTCAGCTTTGCCATATCGACGCCGGTCGGACAGTCGCTCTTACACCCCTTACAACCGATACAGAGGTCGAGCACCTCCTTCTGGAACCGATCGGAGTAGAGTTCGTCTTCGGACAGTTCACCCGAGATGGCGGCCCGAAGCATGTTCGCCCGGCCGCGGGTCGTCTGCATCTCCTCTTTTGAAGCTCGATAGGTCGGGCACATGACGCTTGAATCAGTCTGTCGACACGTTCCACAACCGTTACAGAGTTCGACGAGGTGTGAGAATCCTCCTTCGTCGAAATCGAGCGCGGCCTGTGACTCGATCGACTGGTATTCGGTCCCGTAGCGGAGGTTCTCGCGCATGTCCGCACCGACACCACGGTCGCCGTCCGGTCCCGGATCGGTCGGCCCATCCCGATACACGACGTTCCCGGGGTTCATCAACCATTCCGGGTCAAACGCTGTCTTTAGCTTCTTGAACGCCTCCCAGAGCTCGTCACCGTACATTTTGGGGTTGAACTCGGTCCGGGCCATCCCGTCGCCGTGCTCTCCGGAGAAGGCACCGTGGTGCTCTACGACGAGATCAGTTACGTCATCCGTGATCGAGTGCATCGTCTCGATTCCCTTGTTCTGCTTGAGGTTGAGGATCGGCCGGATGTGCAGGGTGCCGGAACCGGCGTGAGCGAAGTACGCGGCAGAGGTGTCGTGTGCGTCGAGTACGTCCTCAAACTTCTGAACATACTCGGCGAGTTCTGCGGGGGGGACCGTCGCGTCCTCGATGAATGGATACGGTTTCGGATCACCTTCTAGACTCATCAACAATGGAATTGCCGCCTTGCGGAGCTTCCACATCCGCTCCTGGTCGTCGTCGGAGTAGGCTTCGAGCGCCTCGAACGCCGAGCCACTGTCGACGAAGTGGGCGGTCGTCTCGTCGATGGCGGTCTCGAAGTCGTTGACGAGTTCGTTATCCCACTCGAGCATCAACGCCGCCTTCGTGCCATCGGGTATCGGCTCTGCGTACTCGGCGTATCCCTCCGACTCACGAGCCAACCGGAACACCTCGCGGTCCATGAGTTCTACGGCGCTAACAGGGAATTCGAGGGCTTCGGGCACCGCCTCCATCGCAGCCACGAGGTCGTCGAAGCAGTACAGCGCCAACGCCGTCTCGCTCGGTTGTGTAACGAGCGAGACCGTCGCTTCCACAATCACCCCGAGTGTCCCTTCGGCACCAACGAACAACTTCGAGAGATTGATCACCTCCTCGCCGTCGTCGTTCTCGTAGATGACTTTTTGCAGATTGTAGCCCGAAACAGAGCGTTTGAGCGACGGATACCGGCTCTCGATCTCCACTGCGTGGGTCTCGACGAGTTCCCGGACGGTCCGGTAGATTCTCGCCTCCGCGTCGTCCCCGTCAACGATCCCTGCGTACTCCTCGCTGTCGAGAACGATTTCGCGGGTGTGGATCATCGAACCATCCGCAAGGAGTACCCGAAGCTCCTCCGTATAGGCGTCAGTGATTCCGTACCGAACCGAATGAGCGCCCGTCGAGTTGTTACCGATCCCGCCACCAATCGTTGAGCGGTTCGAGGAGGCGGGGTCCGGCGCGAACTTCAGGCCCTCTTTCGCGAGACGGTTGTCGAGATGGTCCTGTACACAGCCAGGCTGGATCGTTGCACGCTTGGCCTCTACATCGATGTCGACGATCTCGTCCATGTACTTCGTGAAATCGATGACAACGCAACCACGGCCGACAGTCTGACCACCCAGTGAGGAACCAGTTCCACGAGGCAGGACAGGCACGTTGTGCGCTGTCGCGACTTCGATAGTCGCTCGGACATCTTCCGAATTCCTCGGAAGGACGACTCCAGCGGGTCGTGCTTGGTAGATACTGCCGTCAGTTGCGTACAGTATCTGTGCGTACTCGTCGAACTGCACGTCGCCGTCCACCTGGTCTCGAAGTTCATCCGCCAGTACCGAATACTGCTCGACGTCAGATCGGTTCAGCGCTAACTCCGTTACCGATGTCTCTCGCGCCGGGGGGTTGTAGAACTCGTCTTCGACTGCCATTGCCACTAGTATACGTACTCCGGAATTAAATCCTCCGGTGACACAACACCGATACCGGATGTTCTCAGGCCGGCCACAACGGCCAATTCGCAAGAAACGAGAGATCTGGTATCCATCTCGCGGTGAAGCACAACGATTCCCCTGTTGGATAGCGCGGGGTACGAGGCGATCAGTTCGTACGGCGCGAACGTATTTTTCCAATCTATTCGGTAGCTGTGCCAACCGGTGAATTCCCATCGCTCGTGAACGTGGGGTTTTATCATTACTGGACCGATACATGGTCGTATACATACATGGTCGAGACATTACCCTGGAATCGCACCAACGAGACACGGACGATTCCACCGGAGTCAGACCACCGATACCACGAGCTACTGGCGAGTTTGCAGCGACTCGCCGGTATTGGTCTCTGGTCGTATAACGCGTCGACAGATGGACTGTGGTGGAGTGATCGGACGAAGCGAATTCATGGGATGGATCCAGACCAGACACCAACGCTCTCAGACGTAGCCGATCAGTACACGGAACGAGACCAGGACAAAGTGATAGAGCGATTTTCCGATGCTGTTGAAAACGTCAAACCGTTCACCATCGATGTCGGACTTACGGGTGAAAGAACAACTGAACGGTCGATACGGCTGCACTGTGATCCCCAAGAAGAGGATGGTGAGACTGTCGTCCTCTACGGTGTGGTCCGAGACGTGACCGACGTAAAACGACGGGAGCAACGCATCGAAATCCTCCGACGAACGAGCCAGCAGTTGCGGGGAGCGAGTTCGAAAGAGGACGTCGCCGAGATCATCGCCGATGCGGCGAAAAATATTCTCGGACTGGTCAATACGACGGTTCGACTGGTGGATGAGAACAGAAGCACGCTACAAACTATCGAGGCGACCGAAGAGTGTGTGGAGCGCGCTGGTGACCGTCCGAATTATCCCGTCGACGAAGAGACACCAGCAGCGCGGACCTACCGGACAGGCGAATCTGAAATTCATGCGAATCACGAAAATACAGTAGACGACCACAGCCGGGGCGAACTCCAATCCGGATTGTACGTTCCCATTGGAAATCACGGTGTGCTCAGTGCCGGTGACGTCGTCGTAGATGCCTTCAGAGAACACGATCTCGAAGCTGCCAGTTTACTCGGACAGCTCGGCGCGGAAGCGATTACGCGTATCGGGTGGGTAAAACGATCGAGGGCGATCTGAGATCCTCTCAGCAGAGATGTGTGGTTGTAGCACCAGGTGGGAGTGCTAAGCCGTCTTCTCCGAAGAGCGAATAACAGAAAGAAAACGACCGCCATCGAATACGGTCCGCAACGACGATCTTGCCAATATACTTAGTCTTATACGGTCACTCCGCGACCGAATACGAATAGTATACATAGGTTGTAATTATAATATTAAGATATACACCCCTACAGAGATACACAACACTCTATTGAAATCATTCTGGTGTTTATATTTACATTATGAAAACAATTATGTTCTTAGACAACACCTATGGTGCTATGACCAGGAATATAACTGGGCGACGGCTCAAGACGACCCAAACCTCGTTAGAAATTCTCAAGCTCATTTTGGAACACGACGGTCTCACGCTCGCTGAGTTGGATGAGATGATACACAGCTCAAAGAGTTCTATTTGCAGCCATCTCAATACACTCCGAGATAGTCGGTATCTAGTAAAAGAGGATGGAACCTACAACGTCGGCTTCAGATTGTCCTTGTTGGGTGAGAGAGCCAGGTACCGATATCCTAGCGAGGAAGCCGTCAAAAAGGCCGTCGATCAGTTGGCCCAGAAGACGGGTCACGAAGCAAATTTCACGATTTTCGAGCACGGACGTCTCCTGATGTTCTACGGAACGTCAGGAGCCGCTGCGACCAATGAAAACGATATCCACTACAGATCCGAGTATCATCTACACAACACGGCTGCAGGAAAAGCTATTCTTGCTGAACTAGATCATAGACAGGTCGAAGATATCTTGGACAAATGGGGGTTACCGCGGGAGTCCGAAGCGACGATTACTAGCCGAGAACAATTATTTGATGCTTTAGATGAACTTCCGACCCAGGATTATGCGACTGTCGATGAAGAATTTGCACCTGGCCTGGTAGCAGTCGGCGCGCCAGTCCACGATGAAGACGGCGATATTATCGGTGGCTTGAGTGTCGGAGGACCAAAATACCAGATCAACATGGAACGAATCGACCACGAATTCGCCGATGATCTCCGGGATGCTGTTAGTTTATTGGAATATTTGCTCCAACCATGATTAGCTTGTTTGAATGATTCGGCGGTACCGGTTTGCGTCGGCGGATCGATGCACGAACGGAGTGTGTCTCTGTTGGATCTCTAGTAACCCAAGCGGGGAGTAATAGAGTAGACGAGGTTAGTCGTCGCTTCCAACAGCCATCGCGCGTTCGACGACATTCCCACCGTACATCTCTTTTAATTCTTCGTGCTGATCCGGTCGGTGCTTGTAGACGTCTTGGAACAGCGTAATCGGTGTTTGAGCGGCTTGGTACGTTGCCTCGTCCCACATCCGGTCTTTGCTGATCTCGAGACTAACACCGTCTATCTCTAGTGTCGTTGATTGGGTCATGGCGATTGCGCCTTTGCCTGCGTCCTTAGCCGCTTCGAACTCCATCATCGAATCGACAATATCGTCCATACCGGAGACGTACGCAGTTAGAGCCAGCAACTCCTCGCGCAGTTCATCGCTGTCGAGTTCGTGTTCCTCGGCACCGACTTGGAGTATGTACCTGTCATCGTTTATCACTTCGAGCGATAGCTCGTCGCCGCTGTAGACGTGGTGCCCATCCTCGTTGTCGAGTTCAATTTCTCTATCGTCGACCGCTAACAGCCAACTCCCCGTTTTTGGGGGCAGTGGTGCCTTGTTCGCCGTGACGACCTGTCCAGGCGTCAGCGACCAAATACCGGTCATACCCTTTGCCCGGTTTTCGGTCATTCGTTTGCGGTATCCTTCGGTGTCGCGGATGTCGTCGTACGGACCGTCGACAGCGATGAGTCCTGCGGCGCTAGCCCCGCGGGACGTGTTGTGACGCAGTTCGGGCCACGGTGGCAGTTCACCGGTGGGCGTCGTGGCTCGCATCGCCTTCGTGTAGTCCACTTCACCGTTGACGAGCAGAAACAGTCGTTCGAGATTGTTCGAGGGCTTGCCTACCTCCGAACGGAGATCATTCGTGGCCAATTCAGCTTCGCCG
Source organism: Halobacteriales archaeon YIM A00010 (assembly GCA_025041175.1). Lineage (GTDB taxonomy): Archaea > Halobacteriota > Halobacteria > Halobacteriales > Haloarculaceae > Halocatena. Next base: position 669,815 of record JAKCFJ010000003.1, on the reverse strand, counting down.
CTCTCGATAATCACAGACATCGAGAGGCTACACGCCGCAAGTCCGTGCTCGTTCTCGATGATAGTGAGAAATTCGTCGGCTTTCTTCCAGTCATCGATATCACCAACCTCCGGGATCACGAACCCATCGATATGGTCGATAGCGCCGTTATCGGGATCGGCTATCTCCAGCATCTGTTTGAATCCCTGATACCGAGTCGAAGGATTGTCGCGATGCCACACGACGCGAGGATGTATTTCTCCTGGGAAACCATCACCATGCTCAGAGACGACGGTAACGATGTTCTCGACACCTTCCTCCCGCATGGATGGTGCTGTTGCGTCCTCGTTGTCCGGAACCCAGGCATCTGGTGCTCGCATGCCTCGAAGTTGGGCTGCACTCCGCAACATCTTTGCCGAATCGTCTTCACCATCTACAGCCGTTGGCGACGTGAAAAACGTTCGAACGAACTCACGCTCGTAATTCTGTCCGCTACTCATACCAACCGCACGTAGGTGATTTCCGAGACATATTAAATGTTTCTCCCTGATAGCGGTCTCGTTGACGACGGCCCGTGATGACTGCACGAGAGCGAAGTATTTCTGACTCCCGAACACCGGCCGCGTGGAACTGGACAGCAACCGTCCTGGCGGGCCTCGCCGTCTGATCACGTTCCATCGTTCGAGATTGACCGTCGATACTCGGTACTGGCGTGTCTTCCAACACAAGCCACAGCCGGTCACAAACCCATTTACATTATGAGAACATGTGGCACGCCGATCAACGGTTCGTGTCTACACGCTTAGGCTGTTTCAGACAATGATGGCGTTACAGGAGTAATTGTGTAATAAAATACTGTTTAACCCAGTACTGATGAGCATATTTTCACTATGTGTATTGTCGATGATCGGAGTAACGGCAGACAAGAAACCGAAGCGCTGAGAGCACAGCTCGGTACAGCCCGTCTTACGCTACTGACTCTGTTGGAAATCCACCCAGTTGCGAGGGAGCTATCGTTTGCTCAGTTCCATCGGTGATTCGTGCCGCGTTTGCTGTCCGAGAGGAGGTAGCCGCCGTGAGCCCGGCGAGGCCCGTGAAGCCAGCAACTTGAAGAAACCGCCGACGATTCGTCCGAAACGTGCCATTCGCCTGGTCTGTATGGTCGGATGTTTCTTGATTCATCGGTTGAATTTCGTGTATTGACCGCACACTCTCGCTCTTGTTTATGAGCCAATTACTTTCTCATTCCATGGGATAATACACCTTACGGGCCAAAATAAGGTGGTGTTCAGATACGGATTGAAACGTGAGGCGGTACAGTATTCATGCCGAAAAATGCTCGCCTCGACGGACGTTTGAACGACATTGATGTGGAGTCCGTGAAGCGAAAAGCAACACTGAAACCGTTTATAAAGCTTGGTATGTAACCCCATTTTGATGAATTATTTCTTTTAGATGTTACCAGTGTTATTGGGGTATTCGGTGCTGAACGGATGCGTTCGCCCGTTCGCAACTGGGTTCATACGGCTGGTCCCAGCCCGGATCATTGCGGTCGATGAGGCCGTGCTCCACCCCGGTGACGAACGCTCGTTGCTCGCAGCTGTCGATCCAAACCAAACGATTTGCTGCATACACCTCGAACCGACGAGAACGATCGTTCTTCACATCGGCGAGCGTCGTGCAAAACACGGTGTCGCCGAGGCCGTGTGTCTCGTCGATGGAGCGACACCGCTCCAAGCCTGCGCCCGACACGGCCGCGATGGCAGATCCGAACATCGCGGCCATCGAAACAGCATCGAATATATCGTTTATAGAATGAGATAGTTGAATCATTCGTTTTCAAACTATTTCAGTAACGCCAATGCGAAAACTGCTAACGAGTTGTTTCGATTATTCGTCGTCGCGTGGAATCGGCGTATCTGAACGCTACTGGAAGAGGAACGAACGATATATTCGTCTATGGACACCCTGATGCCGGAAAAACCGTCGTCACGGAGTACCTCCTTGACCTGCTATAGGACATCAAAGAGTACGACGACGTTGATCACTCCGTTATCTCGCTCAACTGCAAATCACTAAACTCCTCCTATCTGGTCGCCGTTGAGCTCGTCAATAAACCGTCTTTAAGAAATTATACAGTGGATTTGCGGCATTCAGCGGAACTGTGCTCATCGACCTCTACGAGATCGATTCGATCGGTAGCCGCGACGATCGGCTCTACGAACTTTTTTTGGGGTTTACGATCGCTCCAGGTCGCGTATATTCCAAGTATGAACCCAATAGCAGTATCTTCTGTCACACTACTCGGAATGATAACCACCGCCGTACGACTACCTGAAACCGCTACTGGGTGAGCTTTGACATCCTCCACGTCGTAAACAGAGAGGGACTACGTCCCTCAGGCAGTCGGGCAAAGCCCGACGACGACGTGGAATCCCAAGCGGTGGGAGTTTCAGGTTTGCAGTACCACCGAGCAGCCGATCGGTACGAATCCGGTGGGATGCTCATGATCTAGAGCGAGTGGGACTGCTGGGAGTCTCAAAAACGCAGGGCGTTTTTGACGAGTCATCGAAAATCTTCGATTTTCGAGATGCCAAGCCCCCGGTACTCCTATCCTCCACCGTGTATGATGTCCTACTGTTATTTTAGCCAGTGGGACACCAGCAGGCCTCAGCAGACTCGGAGTTACTTGTCTTGTCGTGGTTGCTACAGTCGGCACCGCCTCGATTCATTGTAGGAATCGAACGTTCACCGACCTGGTTCCGGAGATTGTCTCATTGCTTGGGGCGGACGGGCCGCCTCCGTTGGAGCCATGGAATCCGCTTGCTTCCACGGGTTTCCTGTATCCATCTGTGTCGGCTTGGTACTTAAGCCTCAGCACTGGAAACCAAACAGGAGACGAATGGTGGAACCGATCCAGTCTGTCGGATTCAGCCGGCCCCTAAAGGACCGGTATTCTCCTTTACTCTCTATAATTCCCCCGATAATGCCCCAGATGGCAACTCTAACAGCCTGTTCGCCCGAGTAGGTACTTTGTCCGAGCCAATATCCCCACCCGCTGCCTCCCGATACTGCTCATCGGTCACCATCGATTGGCTGCCATCGGGGGGCGAGGAACGTTGGCGGGGCGATCCCCGGCGAACTCAGTTTAGATCGTCCTCCAAGTGATCGAGTCGATCTTCGAGATCGTCGATGTGCTTTTGTTGTTCGATGAGCATCGAGACGAAGGCAGCCCGTTCGATGTACTGAGAGTGGTGCACTTCGCTTGCGTCCGCATGCTCTCTGCTCGCGGTCGCGTGGGCGTGGGCATGTTCGAACAGGCGGTCGAAGACGGGCTGATCGGCCTGCGGAAGCTCTTGACGATACGCGTTCCACCGTGTTTCCACCGCTTGGAGTACATCACGCTCAGTCCGATTCGTCGCTTGATGGATATCAGCCATCATTACACCCGATATACCGAGGGACACCACATAGCAAAGACGGAGGGACTTCCGGAAGTTCCGAAACACGACGCTACCGTGGGCGGTACGTCCGAGCGCGGTTATCGCCCTCGGCGTGAATTAGGCGATAGTGCTCCATTTTTGCGAGATAGTTTCGCACGGTCCGGTTCGTCTTGGGCTCATCGACGCGGTCACGGTAGGCCGCATAGAGCGTACTGGGGTCGAGCTCTCCATGCTCGTGGACGATGTCATAGAGCACCCGCTGGTGTGTGGTGAGTTGCTCGATGGTTTTCTGGCGGACGTCCTGGCGTCCCTCCGGAATGGCCTGCTGAACGACGTCGGTCGTGATCCGTTGGGTGTCGGTTTGCTCTGCGAGTCGGGCGGCGTGTCTGAGAATCCCGATGGCAATCCGCGCGTCACCCGCCGCTGCGTCGGCGATCAACTCGAATTCGGCCGATTCGATGACATCGTCCACGAGTCCCCACCGGGCGCGCGCGGCGAGAATCGAAACGAGTTCATCGAGATGGTATTTCTCGAACGAGATGCGCACACTGGGGTGTAAGCGACTCGTCAGTCGGTCATCGAGCTGGGTAAAGAGGTCCCGCTCACGGTTCGTGATGAGAATCATTGTGATCTGTGGAAGTTGGTAGAGATCATAGAGGACGCCATTGTCTTCGAGTTGGTCCACTTCATCGAGAATGACGACGAATGGAGGCCCATCGTACTGGCGGAGCCGGTCGAGGAGTTCATCGGTCGGTGTCGAACGACGATGGATATCGACCGTGGTGCCGATCGTCTCGAGGAGACGGTAGAGGACCTGAAACCGCGCGTAATCTTGCCAACAGTTGATATACTGCGTATTGATATCGAGAACGTTCTCTCGCAATCGTTCGACGGTAAATCGGGCGATACACGTTTTGCCCGCGCCGGACGGCCCAAGGAGGAGCGACGGATTGCCCGAGTGACCGTCCATGATCGGTTTGAGCGTGTTCGAGAGCGTGTTGATCTCGGCGTTCCGGTGCTCTAGTTCGTCCGGGACGAACTGGGCGTGCAGAACGCGAGCATCACGAATCATTGTCTGATGTAATGGTTTGTCGGCCACTTCCTTAACTGGAAGCGAGTCGTTTCCGATTCTTCCAGTAACACGATGATGGGCGTCACCAAAACGCGGAGCGTTCTGGCGTGCGAACGAGACACTTCGCGTCTCGTGAACGTCACCAGAAATCGAAGATTTCTGGTTGGCTCATCAGACGGTGATCTGATAAACGCCCCCAGAACCTGCGATTCGGCCGCCAACCACACCCTTCCCAGGGACGTTGAGCAGCTCCCATAACTCCATCTGTGAATACCCAGTGATGTCGGAAGTGAATGCGTGTTGCATGCCGGTACCCCACAGCTACACCAGTGACACAGAACGAGTGGAATAGTACGAGACAGACGCTTATCGCACTCGTACGATGGACCCTCCGTGATCGCGCATCATCCCTACCCGTACGATCACCGTGTTTTCCCGGCGACAACCGATTCTAGTGGTGGGTGCGATTACAACGCACGTACTTATCGCAGGCTTCCACGGCCCCGTACTCCGGATGGAGAACACCTACGGACAGACCTTCGAAATCCTCTCGGGCGATGAGCCGATTGAACCGCCCTGAGGGGTAGTTCAGATACGCCGATTCCGTGTGACGACGCCGATCCAAACAACTCGTTAGCAGTTTTCGAATTGGTGTTGCTGAAATAGTTTGAAAGCAGGTATTACCCCATATATCTAATAAAAAATATATTTTACGCTGTTCCAGTCTCCGTGGCGTTCCTATCCGAAATCGAGACCGTGTCGGGCGCAGGCATCGTGGGGCAGTGTTGCTCCATCGACAAGAAAAACAGCCTCATCGACATTGTGTTCCTCACGCGTTCGTTGTCGAGGTGGATCACGGTCTTATCGACCGCAACGTGATCCGGGCTGCGATCATTCCAGGCTGTAGATCGGTCGTGTGAACCATGTGAACAGTCGAACAGGCCTGTTTAGCATTGAATACCTCGAGAATAATAATAGTATTTGAAAAAGATAATTTTGCGAGATGACGCTGAATATCGAGATTTATGAACAGTCGTATCGTTGTTTCTCGCTTCACAACATCCACGTCGATGTCGTCCAAACATCCGTTACGGGGTCGCTTTCGGGCATAGACCACTCGGAAAACGAACCGCCTCATCCGTACCCGAACATTTATTCTAAATACTCGAACATTATACAATTGGATAAACACACACTTAAATTATAACTAACGAATGTTTTGTCTGAGATTCATCATTATCATTTCGTGTCGGATAGAATAGCCTACTGAGGTTTAAATTCGATGTTGCCGGAAACTATACAACGAACGGAGATGAGTATAGACGAACAGCCGCCAGATCTGATTGCCCATAAACTCGTTACCAATACAGGAGCCCCTGCGAGATTCTATCTTCAAGACAATCTCCTAACAGTACCCATAAAGCCATATGGCAGAGGTTCGCAGACAGCAGACCTGCCAGTCCAGTCGTTTGATGCCGTAATAGAACAAGCTCATGTAGAGGATGGCGGGCTCAATGTAGCGAGCTTCCATGGACTTCATCTTCCTGCATCTGAATGGGAACGCGTCGGTCTGCAGAAGCACTGGGAACACGAAGACGTTGACCTTCGGGATCCGTTCACGGATGCGAACCGGCGGATGGAGTTCTGGGCAAGTCGTAAAGACAACTTTTACGATACGGAGCCTGAAGAATACCGGTTTGATCACCTCAATCCTCTTCCGGATGATTCGCCTCTACTCACAGAGTGGACCCCGTACGATGACGGACCTGATATCCCTCCGGTTCCGCTATCGTACCCTACTCTGCGGACTGATATTGTCCATGCCAAGGATGCAGATACAGACGCAAGGGGGTTTGACCAAATCGAAGTCGGGACAGTTGTGGCGATCGAGATCTTAGACCGTATTGATGAATGGCCCCAAGAACCAGACATAGACAAACGGGAAATTGATATTGATCTTTCTCCTCCTTCACGACATCCCCGCATTCAGTACGATGATATTAATCCTTTGCCACACGATGAGAAAATTCTGAGGGCTGTTCACGCTATCAATCGCCACGCAAAGCGGTTCAGTGAGGAGGCGGACACTGCATACCAAATCAATGAGGGAGCGAAAGCCCGTGTGTATTCGTTGCGAAAGAAAGCGCTTTACAAAACGAAGACTGTCGCAGTCCACCGACTTGTGAAGGGAAATTCAGACCAAACACAAGTAACTCTCCATGACCTTAACGGAACGCATGAAATGTATTGTTTTTCGTTCTCTGGTGGATACTCATTCCATCAGCCAGTACCAGCGGTTAATGACGCGTTATGGGAGACTGCTACTGTCGAGAAACCGCAGGAGGTAGAGGAAATAGAGTTTCAATCATCAGCGGAAACACAGAACCTTTCTATATCACTCGAAGAAGCACTTTACACTCTTGCCGAGCAGGGTATTAATGCAAATAATTATCTTGATACCGAGACGGTTCTCGATTACGACTGGAACTACGAAATATCGACGATATTCGAGTGTATCGATACAGAGGATACAAGCCGAGGGAGATAGCGTCCGAAAAAGCCCGGTTGGTACGAATCCGACAGTTCTCTACAGAGAGGGCGAGTGTCTCGGGTCGCACAAACCGCTTCGTGATTTGTATTTTATTCGTGCCAGTGTTTCGATACGGAGAGAATTGGAGTGGACGACCCTGTGAGCGACCCTATGTTGATGCCGAATTTTCCGCCGACAGCGCTGCATTGGGCCACAACCGACCAAGACCGTCAGTCGGCGGCAGCGGCTTTGGCTGCTCGGTCGAGCATCCCCTCGGCTGTCGAGTAGTGGTAGTAGGCAGCCAGCCCGACCGCGACGACGAGATTCGAGATTGTGACCGCCCAGAAGACGGCCGACGCCCCCGCCGATAGGACGATTCCACCGACAGCAGCGATCGGAAGCCGAATCCCCCAGTACTGAAGCAGGCTCGCCACGAAGCTCGTTCGGGTGCGTCGTGCGCCGTTAAAGCCGGCCTGTAATAGGTATACCGCTCCGATGGCTGGGTAGCCATACGCAAGGATAAGCAGATACTCGACAGCAAGATCGGCTGCTGCAGGTACGAGCGTGGGAACAAACAACTGGACGAGCGTTCTCGGAATCGTCCACTGTACGAGACCGATGAGTGCGAGAACACCACCGGCGACCGCAACGCCGAGCCACGTGGTTCGGCGGGCGCGGTCAGCTTCCCCCGCGCCGAGATTCTGGCCGACGATGCTCTGGGCCGCCTGTTGGAGGGAGGTGGAGGGAACGACTGCGATGGTTGCCACCCGGAAGCCGACGACGTACGCCGCAAGCCCCACCCCACCGGCCGCCCGAAACACAACCAGGAGAAGAACGATTTCAACGGCTTGTTTGAGGACGTACTGACCGCCAGCTGGGATACCGACATCCACAAGCTCTCGAACTGCCCCGGAATCAAACTGAACGGCCGCCCACGAAAGCATCCCTCCGTTGCGTCCTCGTGCGATCAACAGCAAGCCCACCGTCGCGCCCACGCCGTACCCGGTGAGGGTTGCCAGCGCTGCGCCCCTGATACCGAGACCTCCGAAGTGAGTCACCGAGAACAACACCGACTGGACGCCTGTCAGCCCAAACGCGCCGAACAGCGGATTGTCGTGGAAGCCGAATATGAAGATCGGATCGAGCAACAGGTTCATCCCGAGCGCAATGAGATTCATGTACAACGCGGCTCGGGAATCTCCCCACCCGATGAACGCGGCTTCGGTCGTATCCGCAATACCGGCCATCCAAACCCCTATCGCAATGATGCCGAAGTACGCCACCGCGAGATCGACGACGCGCAACGGAACAGGACCGGGGCGTACACTTAGTAAGAGTTCAATGAATGGTCGCGCACTGACGAACGCGATCACACCAACAACGATGCCGATGCCGACCGAAACGACGAGTCCTGTGAACAGCCACCGACGCGCACCGGCGCTGTCCTCGCCACCGACGCGCTGGGAGACCAACACCTGCGTCCCCACGAAGGGCATGGTCAGTACCACGGCCCAGATCATCGCAATGAGCGGCGTCGTAAGCCCAACGGCTGACACCGCGGCGCTGCTCAATCGTCCCACCCAGAACAGATCCACGATTTGCTGAATGACTTGTACGACGTTCTGGGCTAACAGCGGGAGTGACAAAACCACCAATCCTCGTAACAACGGCCCCTCAGTGAGATCATCAGGGTTCATATTAAACATTAGACACATGTTGTAGTCATATGTTAATAAATCTTTACATAATAGTTGTATGTTAGTGAGGGATGGAGATTAACCCTATGAAAAGTAATACCAGATCTATCCATTAACGATGAGCACCAGTTCAAACGAAGGAATGACGTGGTTAGTCGGGAATGAATTTTCATTGTGGCCAGACTCCACTAGGTCACGACGATCTCCTCTATCACACGTCGTCAACGTACGGTAAGTATGCCGATGATACCGACGAATATCCCGCTGAAGATATGGTTTGAATATACATCTGAATAATGATATGAAGGAGGAGATAATGATGAAAGGAACAAAAATATAAACAGTGATCTCTTCTCACTCTACGAGAAACCCATACTATTGAGGGTTCTTGACCGCCACTCTCTCGTTCTCTCCTACAAGTTCTTATTAAAAATGATTAGATAAATATTTTGTCACAACTCTCATATACAGAGATGTCATGTCCAATGGCACAATCACGGCGTATATGGTGAAACGTCCGACGCTGGCCCGCATTGCTGTATCAGAAATATCAATAATATCTTCGGGCGGGATAGCTGCTGCTCCCAATGCGATTCCTGGACCGTAAGAGGACGGCAATCAGGGAGGCTACGTCCACTGCTAGGATAGCTCTTCGATCATATCGATAGAAACGGCATCAGTCCAATAGATTGAGCCATCAATTCGTACGGGATACTGCCGCCGTTGTAGGTACTCCGTGAGTCCGGTATACGAGACATCAAGTGTTGTTAGATGACCACTGTTTAGATAGTACGTCTCGCTGTCCCCAAGAATCGGAACCAAGGACATCCCAATAGGAACTTGCCGTGAGAGATATCCGTAGAGATCTACTTCGAACGTATCGCCATCCGACGCTTGTGTGATTTCGACTAGTGTTGTCGCATCTCCTTGACTCTGTACGATCGAGAGTGTTGGATCCCCAACGATCATATACTGCTGTCCAGTGACGAACTCCTCGCTGATGAGTTCGAGTGCGCTGGCGAGACTGAACCCCGCGTTGAGGAGACAGGCAACAGTGCGACCGATCCGGGTTGCGGGTGTGTTCCCAACGTTCGAGATGGTGCACAGTCCGCCGATCGCACCGGCCTCCGTTAATGCTACTCCTTGTTCGTAGGACCGACAACCGTTAAGCAAGAATGCGCGAGCATCGACAGAGCTGAGCGTGTGGGTATCTAACCATCCATCGGCACATTGGAGTCCCCGGGAATCGACGTGGCCGACGTAGTGAACGAGGTCGTGATCGCCAGTGAACACCCCAGTAAGGGATTGCTTCGTCAATCCTTCGTGTACTGTCACTTCAAACGGAAGGCTTTCCCGTTGATCGTACAGTTCGGCAACGTCCGATTCCGCTCGCATCGCCGTGTCGTTGCTGACAACGGCGACATCGATCGAGTCACTCGGAACAGCATCGAGATGACGGTTAAACGCGGAGAGCGTCGGCTTTGCTCCCTGAACCGGATAGCCATCGGCAAGCCAGAGTTGAGCGATGCTATCGCTGTCTGGAGCGGTATGAATATCTGTCGATATATTCATATCGGGTTCGTTTCCTGAACGTCCCGATCGTGTTACTGACGCCGCATTGGAGCTCCGGACGAAATCATCACTCGCCACCGTCTGACTGCGACAGAACGCTTCGATCGACGGCGATTCCGTGGGCACTGATTGAGCATGGTTCGTCGGAAGACACCGGAACGTCCCGAGCTGTACCACGACGAATGGTATATAGGGGAGATAGTTCGAGACCGGACGGACGTCGGCGGTGAGCGGCCACCGGGGAACGAAATCCTCGACGAGATCAAACGGGACTGAGACGTACTGCTGCAGTTGTTTGGCGAGCGGTTGCTCGTAGAGCGCGGCAAAATCGATGTCAATATCGGTGTCAGCAAGGCGCTCTTCAAAGGCCTCCCGTTCGCCGAGCGTGATCGGGTAAAACCCTTCCGTCCGGGTGATGCAATCGAGCGTGAATACGTGTTTCAGAAGCTGTGCCACCCCGTGTTCGACACCGTCCCCTCGATCGAGCGGATAGGTAGTATCAGGGGTGACGAGACACGCACTCTCACCCGGAACAACGATGGCGTTCAGATAATAGGCGAGTGGGGCGATCGGGTAGATCGATTCGAGTTCCGGTGGCACTTCGATGCGGACGCTCGCCGTCTCCTCGGTTCGTTCGAGACCCGATGGAGCGTCGAAGTCCTCACCACGTTCGAGTAATGGTGGATGGCCCCGGAGCGTCGGGAACGATCGCTCGCAGGAGGTGGTTTTGAGTGCGGATCCGAGACACGAAAGTGCCCGCATGATATCACGTGGTTGGTCGGTCGTCGTCACTGTCGCAGTTGGTGACTCGTGAAACGAACGGAGCCCGATCTGGACGGATTCGGCGGTAGAGCAGTCGATCACCCGCATTTGCTCTCCATCGGATGATATCGTCAGCTCACCGTGGACGGCCAGATACACCTTCATCCCGAGCGAGCAGATATCAACAGTGTATTCTCCGTGAGGAAGCGTGACTGGGTCGTGCTTCGTGATTTCGGCACACACGTTTCCATCGGCGTCGCGGACAATTACTGGACTCAGATTGTGTGTCCGAAGGACGATCGGGGAGAGGTCGTAGGCCACATCAACAGGAAAGAGAAACGGGTCGGTCGAACAGCGAGTCAGACGACGACCATGGCTTGCCTGGAGCTGCACACGGACGCCTTGAATATCATCGATTAAATCGAGCGTGGGTGGTTGTGTCTCCGGATGGGGTTTGATGCGAACCGCATTGTTGAGAGATGCCGAACTCATGGTCCCATAGGAAGCCAATCCGTCGAGTGACCCGTTTCGAGCAGCTTCCAGCGGTGTTCTAGAACGCCGTCAAGTACCCGAAGCTCGACATGAATGTCGATCATGGGCCGCAGCGCAGCGATCGTGTCGGAGTCGGGTTCACCGGGATAATGAAAATGTCCCATCCCGTGGCTGTCTAATATATCAGAGCGAATCGTCCGAATGAGCGTCTGGGTTACTGAGAGACCATCAATATCAATAAGGGTGCCGAGGGTGGCGATACCGAGGCGAAGTTCTCCCGGTCGACGTGTGTCGGCCTGAATGGCGTCTCTGAGCGGGTCGCATAGAACTGCGCTAAGGCCGGACAATGATGCTGTCTCTCCCGAGCCGAGATCTATTGCTGTCGGTTGAGATGGGGAGCTGGTAACGACAGTTATATCGCGCGCCTCTTCCGTGTAGTCGAGCGTTGTCACGGATGAGTGGGCCGGTGTAATTCCCGTCGGGAGATACTGGTTTGTACGGCAGGGCGAGCCTTCGATGAGCGTCAACACTCGTTTTCGAGGTTCATCAGTTTGTCCAAACAGCCGGCGAGACTGTGCGGCACGCGCTCGCTCGTCCACCTGTCCAGTCACGAGGACGCAACACCCACGATGTTTGAGTCCCATGAGTGTAGCAGAGAACGAACCCTGGTCTCGAGTCGTCGCATGACTCGGATCGCCCGAGCTGCTTATCCCATCCGCCATGATATTCTAACACTCTCCTATTGGAATATTAATCCATCGGAGATTGACTTACATTGCTACTATAAATTTATCAAATATATTGATGGTATTCGTGAAGGCGAAATGAATTTTCTGCCACCGATAGAGGTTAGAAATGAGTACAAAAAGATCGAGACGCTCATAGGACGGACGACATCGACGTGCCCGCGCTATCGGTTGACATCTGGCAATACATTCGCGGAGAGCAACTAGCCGCAGATCACGCACGAAGGTCATCGGTGCTTGGTTCACTGGGAGCGTCCGTATCTGGTAATTCGTCCATCGAGCTGTGGGTTGATGCCCTGCTTACGAGCGTATGCGGCGAGGACCTCATACTGAATGTCGAGCGTCCGGATTCGATGCGCTGGTGTCAGCACTGGAAACTCGAGATCGGTTTGCAGAAGATACTCCGATGTCGCTATGCTGTACGTTCGTTCAGGGTCGATCGGTTCGCCATTGACGGTCGCGTCAACAAGCGTCCTCTCGGCATGGTCATAAACGATTTCGGCACCGCTGATGTGGGCATACCACCGCGTTGCGTCACCGAACTCCACCAACGCACTGTCACCCTGGCGGAACATCTCGCGGAGTTCGTCGCCAGTGACCGCCGCGACGACGACTGGTGCGCCGAACGGAACGATGCTTGCGAGATTGCCCACGGTCACATCACCCGCAAGGGGCGGCCCCGCCCGAATCGCACCGCTGTTCTGGAGGCCGACATCTGCGTCTGCTACCCAGCGATACGCGTCTGCGACGAAGTTACCGATCTGGCATTCACCCTCATACACGGAGGCACCGGTCCATTCGATCGAGGCGTTGGTATGGGCGACGATCTCGGTCAAGCCAGCTTGCTCCCACCGTTCGTGGAGTGTGGCCTGTACCGAGCGATCGATCGGTGCATCCGCGACGACATACCGCGTTGCGCTCGTCGCCCCGTCGAGCATGATTTCGAGAAGGACCCGCCCACCAGCACCTGGTCGTGTGAGCAGTGTCCCGTGCCTGTGCTCGAGTCGCTCGCTATGGATGTGTCCGCCGAGAATGGCATCGATATCCACCGCAGCGGCGAGGTCATCATCGCTAGCCCCCAAGTGTGAGAGCGCCACGATATGGTCGACATGTCGGTTTCGGAGTTCGGCGATGGCCGTTCGAGCTTCGGCGATTGGATCGGTGAAGGTGAGCCCGTCAGCAGCCGGGGCCATCGACGGCGTGTTGGGGTCGATAACCCCGAACAGCCCAACGCGATCGGTACCGGCTTCGAGGATAGTCCATGGTACGACCCCGTCGGCTGCCCCAAAACGGTCGTCCCCATTATAGACGTTCGCACAAAGCCACGGCTGCGAAGAGGCCCGAACCAGTTCGCGCGTGCGCTCTGGCCCGAAATCGAAGTCGTGATTGCCGAACGTCTCTGCATCCGGCTCCACGGCCTGAAAGAACGCGAGCGCCTGCTCGGCTTCGGTAACCATGGCGAGCACGCCCGGTGCAGTATTGTCACCAGTACCGACAACCAACGTCGTTTCATCGCGCAACTCCTCGATGAGCCCGGCAAGGCGTCCGATGCGCTCGGGATCGTCGTAGGCGTTCTCGATGTCCGAGTACTGTAGTAGTCGCAGCGACACTGAGTGGCTAGTTGTTTCCTTCTATGATAATACTTCTGGCAGTATTGAGAGAACGAGGCGGCGAACATTATGCTGTGAAGCTAATCGAATTGGTGTTAGTCTCTGTAGCATCTGATGCTATAAGTGTTAATTTAGTATTATTATACTGTACTTCTACGTCAAATGAACAACATCTAGAATCTGCAAAGTGCTCGGGAGCCTGAGAACCACCTATAATTGGTGAATAGTAGATACTCTGTACACCGTCCCTCCCTCCGATTGGCCGACGGGATGTTGCTATACGTCGTCCTCACCCGTCTCGTCTTTTTCGGCGAGCTGGACGGTTCCCTCCTCTGTCAGGGTCGCCGCACGCTGGGACAACTCCTGCCAGATCGCCGTATCGATCTCGGAGAGCGTATACAAATCCCTAGCGACACTCTCTCTGAGCTCCGTGCGAGCATCCGAGGACGCGAACACACGATATAGATCCGCGCCCGTGTAGGGTTCCTCTCTTGCCGCCATAGCCTGCAGCGTCATCTGTGCCCCCTGGACGTGGAGATTGCTCCAGTCTCCTTCCTTCGCTTCGTGTAGGGCTGTTACCCAGTCGTCAATCTCAGTGCCTCGGATGAGGCGATCACTCTCCATATACATACCGCTGATTGAGAAACTAGATATATCTATCGGTCACATTCACTGATATCAATACCCATTCGCTCATCGTGGCTGCTCTCTCGATCACGCTAGGTATGTACCACAACAACAACGGTACCGTCTACTGATAACATAAATAGATGAACCGCCACAGGATCACGTCAAGGAAATCAAAGATATTTTGTATCCAGTAAACCGCGTCCCGATTTACGCGACCCGAGGCACTCGACTTGTATTTTTATAGGCCAATAATACATAATTGTTGTCTACTATCAGGACGTACTAACAGACCACATATGTACATCAACCCTTGTCATCGCGTTCTATCCGTACTCCCGATCCCCGGGACGTTCATTGCTGGGGCACTCGTGGTGCTCGCTGGCGCGCTCGCTCGCACCGGGACGGACAGAACGACTTAGATATCGTTGACGAGCGTTCCAATCTGATCGAGCGGAAGCGCACGCATCGTCGTCGTATCGAGGCCGTGCTGTTCGATGATCTGTGTGACCTGAAACGCGATCTCGCCATCAGGCACCTCAAAGATGATATGGAAATCGTAGTCACCGAGAATGGCATAGGTCGCGGTGATCTCCCCGCCGACACGCTCGATGTCGTCACGAATGGAGCCCCAGACTGAGACCAGCTCCTGGGGATTCTGGTATTCATCTTCATTGACGTCGATCTGACTGAGATACGTTGACATAGGTGATCATACGGGCTGAACTGATAAAAGTGGCCATCCATAACACGGACGAGGATGGTGCGACGAGAACATCGAGACCAATGCCGAGGACTTCTTCGTATTTCTTGACTCACTTGACTGGGCAGTTTGCAGTCTCGCTATCGAGTGCCTCCGATCGACGTGGATGGAGTAGCTTATGATAACGTAGCACACGCTTGCTTACAAGACCCTATACTCCATCATCAATCAACATATATGGCTAGATCCGAAGACATCACGCACTAGGCGAACGACGTATATATAGGATCTAGAGGGATACGCTTGCCAGAACTGTGGATTTCCGTTTGAGTCCACTTATGATAGCTGTCCTAAGCATAGTGAGACTAATATCAGACCAATCGATGAAGTGATAAATGAAATAAATCTCCGACTGACCGATCCGATAACGCACTCACTGCTCTGACCAAAAGGTATCGAATCAGTCAGGAGCGTCAGCAGGAATGAATTCCCCCTCGTCGCAGATGGAGACTCACTGTCTACTCCGACGAATCCCCACCATCCTGTGAGGTTACTTGCTATCCTGTCACCCCTTAGCAGTGGCCTATCGCTGCGAGTCGCGGAGGATCAGCGGTTCAATCGCAAGCGTCCGCTTGGCAACCGTCACAATCCGCGAAATATACGACGCAAGCAAGAAAAACGGGAGTAGTGTCACGGTAAAGGCAGCCCCAATCAGCCAGGTCATGTTCTCGATCCCGAGGGTGCTGCCGGGAAGGGTTCCAGCATCAACGGCAGCGAGCATGATGCCCGCCACGGCGAGTGCTGGAATCGCTGCATAGAGAATCAACTGCGAGAGCGTGACCAACGCCCACTCGAAATACAACGTTTTTACGTGTTCACGGGCTGGGCCAAACATCGATAGCGCAATTTTCAACTCGTTGAGGAGGTCGTTCTCGGGTTGGCCGAGGTCCTCCTCATGTTCGTGGAGAAGGCGTTCGACTTGGAAGATTTTCCAGCCGTAATTGTAGTTGAGTGCAGCGAACAACACATCGAAGGAGCCGAACTTCGCACCGTCGAGTTGCTCGCGCACCGTTTCGGAGTTACCGATCAGGCTGTCAGTGAATTCGTTGATTTCCCATTGAAGTTGGTCGCTGTCGATATCGCTGAGACCCTCACGAACAGCCTCGGCTCGATCCTGTGACACGTTGACGAGTTCGCGTAGGAACGCTGAGGGATCGGCGGGACTCGGGGATCCAACTAATTCCTCGGTGTAATCCCGAAAATCCATCGAATTTGTCATGCGCTCGTGTTGGTCGCCCAGCGGGCCATTTTCCTGGGAGAGCACGAGTTGGCCGATGGTCACGACGAGTGTGGTACCGGTGATGACGGCCCCGATCATCGTCGAAAACATCGTTCCGATCGTATCGCCGGAGCTAAGCTTGGGTATCAGTGGCGGAGGGAGGATTGTGACACCCACCACGAAGACCACGAACACTGTGAGCGCTAAAACAGCCGTAACAACGAGGCGGTTTGCCCTCAACAACAGCCAGAGCTTGAGCCGGCTTTCCCCGGCGCGCTCGCGCATCGTATTTGCGGTGCTGACGTCAACGTTCGTATCGACGGTGGACATATCGATCTCGTCACTCATGCTGATTCTTCCTCATCGGACGCCTCGCCACCCGATTGGGCAGGACGTTCGAACACGATGTATTTGGTCCCGCCACCGGTGTAGTCGATCGTTTCGACGAGCCGCCAGCCATCGGCAGCGAGCTCGTTCAGCGCTGCTTTTGGGTCTTCTGCCTCCTTTTTTGTCACCCCCCGAGGTGGTCTGAGTGTTTCGTATTCCCAGTGCGTCTCGGTGGTCTGGGGCTGCTGATCGCTCATACCGTAGCCACAACGACCAGCACTAAAAGATTCATCATACCGTTGTGAATCCTTCATGCCCCCAATCAGTGACGAGACAATGCCGAGTGATCGCTGTTAAAATGCTTGCGTCCCGTTCGTCGTCACGTTCAGCGTATCAAGTGTTGCCGAATTGGCGCTATTGCTCGCAACGAGTGTCGCGTTCTGATCGGTAGGCACCCAGAGAACGACAGTAGTTTCCCCGGACGCAACGCTAACGGTCGTATATGATTGGCCGTTTTCCTTAATCACCGAGATTGTCGTAACGTTCGAGGCCTCCGGCGTCGATTTGAGGGTTGCGTTCACCCGAACGTGTTGTCCGGCCCAGGGTGTGTCAGTCGAGAGCGTCTCGAAGACGGACGACGTGTTCGTCTCCGCTGTGACCGATGGACTGAGTGTTAGACAGCCGCTAAAGGTGAGACTGACGACGAGGAGCGTTGCCAACAGGACCGATCGATGGGAGTGTTCAGCCATGAGTGGATGTCATCGCTCCCACCAAAAACGATTCGGGTCGAACGTCGGCTCGGTGAGAGACTACTACAGGGTCCACTCGAACCATCGTTGCGAACGCACAAGTGGCTTTGCAGGGTAGCATAACTGTTACAGAAGCCAGTAGTAGTTAGTATGGTTTGGGAATCTTTCCGGGCGTGAACCGATACGCTCATGTTTCTACAACGTTTATACAGTAGTGATGGACCGCCACGAGATAGCAGGCCACGAAGTCGTGAAGGGCACTGTAAAGCCTACCGGCAACGGCGCTCATGTGCTCGTTCCGCGCCGCTGGCTCGACGCTGATGTCAAAGTCGTTCGTACCTCCGACCCTACGAGCGAAGACGTCCCCGAAGACGACACCGACGAATGAACCTCACCGAGCAGTTCCACGTGCCCGACGACCACCACACAGCGTGTAAACGGCTTACCACGCTCGTCGAGCGACACGCACGACGCTTGCTTGCCGACGAATACTGGACCGATCACCATATCGCCGGGGTAAGCACCCACGCTGGGCAATCCTACACGTACATCCGCGACGACGACTGCGACACCTTCGAGACCACCGACGCATATCTCTATAGCCGGTTCAAACGGTGTGTCTTCTATCGTGTTACGCACGTTCTCGACGCTCACGCCGACGAATACGACGCGTTTCGCTTCGTTCTCGACACGGTTGATGATGGCCCGATCCGCAGCGTCGGCTGGGCACGCCTGCGTCACGCCCTGTTCGACACCGACGACTCACCCTACATCAACTGGGGTGTCCTCGAACGCGTCGTCGAGAACCTCAACGATCACTACCGGACGCACGGCTGTTTCCCAGCGGCGTACACCGACCTCATCGAGTGCCCACAACCGAACGGGACGCTCGCCTACGCACCCGACAAGGGCGACCACCACATCTACGATCTCGAAATCGAGGACGGCGAGGTCGTCGCCACACTGAACGCGCCCGACACGCTCGACCCGGACTCATATCATGATTGGACCGAGCATATCGTCCGCTTTCCCATCCACACACGGTTTCAGGAGCTGCTCGACGCCGGTGACGGTGTGGGAGCACCCACATTGCACGCATCCGACCACGGATACACGCTTGATGTTCCGGTCGAGATCCCCGAGATGTCCGTCGAACCCCACGACGAACGCGTGCTCGCGGTCGATCTCGGCGTGAAAAAACAGGCGACATGTGTCCCGCTCGACCCCGGAACCGATGGAGCCCACGAGCAGGTGGCTCCGCCCGAGTTCCTCGACCACCCGTCGAAGGGCAAACTCCTCCGGGTGAAATCCAACACGGAGGGACTCAACGATCGCTTATCGCAACTCCGCGAGCAGGGCAAAGCTCATACGAACCGGTTCGACCATCTCCTCTCGGAGTATCGGCGTGTCCGCCGGAAGGAACGACGCCTGCGCGAGCAGATACAGCACGACGTAGCGAACGAACTGGTGTGGGTGGCTGTCGAATACGGCTGTTCGGAGATCGTCTTCGAGTCGCTTGCCGGCTTAGAGCACAGTGCTACGAGCGGCGTCACGGCGTGGTCGATCAGTTCGTGGGCGCGGGGCAGCCTCCTCGACAATGTAGCGTACAGGGCAGAGCTCGTCGGGCTCGAGGTGGAGACGGTGAATCCGTGGGGGACCTCGCGCCACTGTCCACGGTGCGGAGCCCCCGGTGAGACCGTGACCGCGCCAAACGACCATACCGAGTGCAGACACGGTGGCCATTTTCATTGTCCGACGTGCGGGTTCGAGGGCGACCGCGACTACGTGGGCGCGGTGAACGTTGGCCGGAAGCATTTCGACGAGTGCAAGATGGAGACGGCGAGCCCGGCTGCCTATACGGCGGCGGGAAAGCACGCCAGCTTTCCATCACGCACTCGCGTGGCTTCAGCCGACGAGTCGCGTGCCCGTTCTGCTGGCGTTCAGTCCACGGCCGATGTAACAGGACCGGTGAGCGGTCGTCAGTCCCGGCGTTCCCATCGACGTGTTCCTCGCGCAGAGAGGAGCCGGAACGACACGGGGGGACTGCCACAAAATCACGGGAGGTATACGGGGTGGCGTTGCCCCAGCCGGAGCATCACTCGGTATGTACTCACCAGTACTACGGGAAGGTCCCGGATGCTACTGAATCCTACTGAAAATTAGAACGGTAGTTATCTACTACGAACCACCCAATCATCTCACACCGGTTGTCGAATCGTGTTCGTCTATATATACTCCTTGCTGTTACAAGCCTACGTTTGTAATATATCATTTTACTATTGTCAGAATCTCTCTTTTTGAAGTTAAAGATATATAAATTATATAAGTAAATATATTAACTAATAATCACCATAATCGGCGTGGATGGCTGTTATTAAACTGATGTCGGCTAGGTAGCTCTGCAATGCACAATCCAGGAGTTCTTTCCAGTCATATTCTGAACAGTGAAAGCTGACGCCGTCCCATATCAACTCGTCACTTCGTGATTGTGCTAATATGGCGTGAAACAAAGCAGACCCAACCCAGTGTCGCCGCTCACGAGTCAGGCGAACACAGGAGGGTCTGGCGTTAGTCAGGCGGATCGAGACCGTAGCACTGCTTCGCCACGGTCAGAAACAAGTTCGCGTCAACCCGTGGCTTATACGTGCTGTGTTCGCCATCGAGGCCGATCTTCACCAGCAGATCAAGGGAGACCATCTCGGTCGCGTGAGACAAGAGTTCGTCAACGATCTCGTCCTTTGATTGCCCGCGTTTGCGGGGAATGGCGTCGAGGACAAGTGGGACATCCATGCCGACGATCTTGAGCACCGCCCACTGGTAGTACTCGTTGCCGTCCTTATACCCGAGGATATCGTCTTTGTGATCCTCTACGTCGCCGGTGAACGGAAAGCCCTTGGTCACGTCGATGGTCCCCAGAGCTTCCTGGTGAGTTCGCCGTGCTGGCGGGCGCGCACAATGGGCTGTCGAGTGGTGGTCCGCAGCATCGAGCGGATGTCCGCTACGGAAAGCTTGCCGATCTGGTAGCGGTGGGTCAATCCCGTCGAGATTCGCTCACGGGTCGTATCAAGGATGAACGAGGCCGGGGACGAAAACGAGTGCAACGAATTTGAGCAAGGCTCTGAGTTCGTCACGTTGTACGTGCTCGAATAGCCCGTTACGTTCCATCAGTAGTACTGGTATCGAGATCGTCTGCAGATGCCGACTCATCAGATCGGTCGAGGAATTCGACGGTGCCACGACGACCGTCAATCCGAATCCGCTCCCCTGTCTGGATTTCTGTCGTTGCGTCCGAAACTGAGACGACGGCTGGAATCCCGTACTCCCGTGCGACCAATGCTCCATGCGTCATCCGTCCACCGACCCCCATGACGAGGCCCTCTGCGTTCAGGAAAAGTGGCGTCCACCCTGGATCGGTCGAAGGCGCGATGAGAATCTCGCCGTTCTCGAGTGACTCCCCGGTCGGATCACGAACCACGCGGGCAGGCCCGTCGACGACACCCGCAGAGACAGGCGTCCCGGTGAGCATTCCCTCCGAACTCTCGGTATCCCCTGTTGCTGTTGGAGCTTCCCCCTCGCTCGTGAGTATCGGGGGCGCAGTCAACGATGTGTGGCGTTCGAAGGTTCTCCGACGAGTTTCGATGTCTGCGTCCACAGGAGCGTCCTCCTCAAGGGCCGCGAGCAGTTCGTCCTTGCGCAGATACCACACGTCATCTGGCTGGCTCAGACGACCGTCGGCAGCGAGCGATTCTCCGACGTCGGTGAACTCGTCGTGGGCGGCCGCGAGCAGGTGCGCCATCCCTTGCTTGGGGTACTCCCGCAGTTGGATCCCGCCACGGTAGGTCTGAATGAGTCGTCGGACGACCGGTTTTTTCACTCGACCAAACACGCCGCGACCGGCGCGTGTCTCAAGCCGGGCAGCTGCTTCCTGGGCATCGCGCTCCAACCGGTGCAGGTGGTCGCGATGCGCGCCGGGGTTGCCCTGCACGAGGTTGCTCCGGATCGTCCCCATCACCGTTCCGGGATTGTCCCGCCAACGCGGGCGACTGAGGTCGATTTCGTTACTCGCCCGGTGTCCGAACTCGTCACGGAACTCCTCAAACGCGTCCACAAATTCGTCGCCTCCGTCCACCTGTTCGATCTCTGCCATCGATGCCTCGTCTCGGAGCGCCTGCGCCACGTTGGGATGGCGGCGGGCAATGTCAGCAAGGTCGCCCACTTGCTGGTTTATCTGGGTAACAATCTCTTTCTCGAAACCCTTGCCGAGCGCCTCGATATCGTCGTCAGCATCCGGAAACATACGAACGAGGAACTTTTTCGCTGCGACGCCCGCCGGTAACGAGGCCATATGGGGAAGCGCTTCGGTGAGTAACGTCCCCAAGTCGAACTGTTCAAACGCAATCCGAACACGCTTTGGGCGAGACGTGGGCTGGCGGACGCGTGTGGCTAACCGTTTGCCCCACGTCTCACACCAGACGCGTTCGTCGTCGAGATTTGGTGGGCCGAGAACGAATGAACGAGTGAATCTGGCCACTATCCGCGGCACCACCGATACGACGATCGGGGCTGCACAGCCGATACTGCGAGCGATCGTCAGTACTCCGTCGACTCGTTCTCGGGGTGGGATCGCCTCCACTCGCTGATCCAAGACTTGCCGAAGGGCGTTCGCTGCCGGTTCGCTCATAGCATCGAGACCGGCTGGGAGTTTCTGGCGCAGCAGATCGATACGTAACAGTGGCGTCAGGTCGATGTATACCCGATGCCCGGCTTCGACCCCCAACGGCTCGGTAGACGCCGCCGGCCGGACTCGTGTCGCGACTCCGGTCACGAATTCGCGCAAGAAATCCACGACGAGTGGCGGGAGCGCCTCCGGCATCGCTTGTTGATGGCCGAAACTGTAATACACATGTAGGTATTCGTCATCCGGAAGCGGCGATGGAAGCGGATACAATGACGTGATTGGGCGGGCTTGGAGGAGCACAAATTCACCATTCACGAGCGCCCACTCGATGTCTTGTGGGTCACCCAGTAGCTCCTCGATCTGGTCGCCAAGGGAGAGGAGTGTTCGCAACTGTGTATCCGACAGCGCACGCGACTCCCGTTTTTCGGGTGGGAGTTCGACTGTTTCCGTTCCGCCAGCATCGGCCGCTTCCGAGCGAAGTGCGTGGCCTTTGTTCCCGACATCGTACTCGAGTATCTCTCCAGTTCTCCGATCGATGCGGACGTTGTCGGGTGAGACCTCACCTGCGACGACCGTATCTCCAAGCCCGAAATTCGCGTCAATCGACGCAATGTGGCGATTACCGGACACGGGGTCGGCAGTGAAGAGAACGCCGGCAACCTCTGGGTCAACCATCGCTTGCACGACGACCGCCATGTCAACCTCAGTGTGAGAGATATCGTTCCGTGATCGGTAGGACACGGCGCGATCAGTGAACAAACTCGCCATACAGTCACGGATGCGGTCAAGAACTGCTGCCTGTTCGGTGATTCCGAGGAACGTCTCGTGTTGCCCCGCGAACGACGCCGTTGGCAGATCTTCTGCTGTTGCACTCGACCGGACCGAGTATGCGTCGGCAGTGAACCAGTTCAGTGCGTCCACGACGGCGTGCTGGACCGCGTCTGGGAGCTCGCGCTGCCGGATCTTCGACCGGATCTCTGCACTAGCCTCAGCAATCGTCTCTGTATCCGCCGGATCAAGCGTTTCCAATAACCGGATCGCCGTCTGGATATCCGAATCGTCGATAACTGCTCGGTATGCAGCGGTCGTCACACAAAACCCGGAAGGGACAGGAAGGTCCGCCTCGATGAGACGTGCGAGATTTGCACCTTTTCCTCCAGTGAAGGATGTGTCTGTTGCTGCGTCGTCTTCGAATAATACGGTGTATGCCGTGCTATCCGCATCAACCTGAGTATCACTCATTTACCCCACCTGTATTGAAATTGTTTTCACTATTAACTGCCATTATTTTATGCCTCTAATCATTTTCTCCCTGTATCTCCAGTTCTACTCCCGTTTCCTGTCTTATAGACAGATGCCGATTCAGTAATCACCATGCGAATACGTTGGGCCGTTATAGAATAAATCTCTCTGGCGAGTATAGTCGTGGCCTTTAAATATGGGTATGACACAGTATGGCACTATGAAATACATACAAGCAACCGGTACACCAGATCTGGAAAAAGCGCCTGAATTCTTCCAGGTGTTGGCAGGGTCCTCGTACGTGACTGAAGCCCGACTGTTTGACCTGAATATTTCCCCGCGAGGGAGACCAACAGTGCTCTTCGAAGTGGATGGAGATATGGACCGCGTCCGTGCCGAACTAGACGGCTCGAACGGTCTCCAGATAGTCGAGACAGCACCCGTAACAGATGGGAAATTCAATCTCCTCGGCACTCTCGTTCCCTCGACAGTACCGCTACTACAAGATGTGTTCGGGGCACTCACGCAAGAGGAACTGGTCGTCGCTAAACCAGTCATCTACCGTGATAGACAGGTTCACGTACGTATTGTCGGTAGTTCGTCGACGCTCCAAACGGCAATCAGTAAACTGTCGTCTAATATGGAATTTGAAATCACTACGATCGGTGAATTCGATCGAAGTCATGACACACCAATCTCGATGCTAAGCGAGCGACAGCGGGAAGCGGTAGTTACAGCGTTCAATCTCGGCTACTACGAACATCCGCGTGAGACGACCCACGGAGACATAGCTGACCAGCTCGGGTGTGCGCCCAATACAGTCTCAGATCATCTTCAGAAAGCTGAGAAGAAGATAATGATCGAAGTATTAGAATCGGAATTCGAGAAAAAATAGCTCTAAACAGGGCAGACCCTGTATCAACTGCTGGAAGCCTGGTTTATTTACTGGAGATCTCAATCTGGACAAGTGAGATACCTAATGCATATCTCCCCACAAAATATGGATTGTCGATCTATATTTCACGACAGTTCATGAATTAGAAATAGACCTAGCTGATTCTAGTTATTAGCTGAAATATTATATAACAACGGCGATGTTGAATGCCTGCACCCGAATACAGCGTTTCGACGAGTCCTCCTCCGACTGTACCAAGCTCGTTCAACCGTTCGGGTGTATTATTCCGCTGACTCGGGAGTGTATTCCGGGCCGACAACGAGGTCAACTGCACGGGGGCGAACGTGCAGCGACAGCTGCTGATGGGTGCTCATTTCCCCGTCGAGGCTGAACTCGACAGGTCTGCCCTGCTGAGTCGTGATTTCGAGATGCTCGGACGTGAAGTGCGTCACGTGTTCGGTGTCTTCCCCGAAGAATCGCTGTATTGCGGTCTCTGTGAGCAGCTCGTTCGTCGGCATCGCTTCGACGATCGTGATGTTGAAAAATCCATCTTCCACGTTCGCCTGCCCACCGCTCGGAAACTGCCGGGCGTTGCCGATGAGAATGCACAGCGCCTCCCCTGTCCACGTTGATTCCGCTGACGCTGGAGACGCGGTTGCGGTGTCGATCTCCACGTGGAGCGGATCGAACTCGGTCGCTTGTCGGAACCCAGTAATCACGTAAGCAAGCGTACCGAACCGTTCTTTCAGATCCGAATCGGTCTCCGAACTCGTTTGTGCTGTGAGGCCGGCGATACAGGAGTTCGTGAACGGTTCACCGTCGGCTATCCCCAGATCGATGCGTCGACGTTTCCCGGTTTCGAGGAGATTGAAGGCCTGTTCGATACTTGTTACCCCGATGTTCTGTGCGAAGTTGTTCCCGGTTCCGGCGGGAATAACGGCGACTGTGGTGTCAGCGAGCGCATCCGCCTGATCGAGCCCGGAGACGACCTGGTGTATCGTTCCATCACCACCACACGCTGCCAACAGTTGGACGTCGTCGGTAGCAGCGTCTTTCGCAAGCGCGATCGCATCGCCTGCTTCGTCCGTCTCCCTAACCGTGTATCCACGGTCTGCAGCGCGGGCATGTACGTCTTCAGCGTGGTCACCCGTCCCACTCGCCGGATTCAGTATGATTCGCCAGTGGCCGCTCTCATCACGTGAGCCAGTCGTGGCCGTATCTTTGCTGTCATTAATCGTGTTGTCGTTTGTCATTGTTCGATTGGATTATGTATAAAAAATCGTCTCCGACCGTTGAATCGTCGTATTCGTCTGCGATGATTGTCCCACTCATATAGAGCCAGTATCGGAGTTCTCGCTTTCTTTAGTGGATAAAGCCCGACAGCTAATAAAAGTGAAGCCATCTATATATAGATGCTAGATAAAATTGTCTTCTTCATCTGCAGTGAGCGGTCGGTCACAGAAGTGTGCTGCTGCAGCAGTTCACCTCGTAAGCGATAGCTCAATGTAGTCACTTCGCAGATAGATTCATATCTGGCTGGTCGAGCACGGGCGTTTGTAGAAGTGTTGGATTATCCAGGGGTAGCTTGTCCTCGAAGCTTGCGTACCAGCTTCTTGAGAAGCCGAAGCGTTGTGATCACGCTCGAGATGTAGTACGCCAATTTGAACAATCGCTTCATTCTCGATGCCATATCTGATGGACGTACTTTCGTCATAAGAATATGTGGCTTTCATAATCATGCTTTGATGGTAATCCTGCCGACACTCTCGCGATCAATCGGAACGTTGGTGTTGCAGGGTAAGAGAATATATGATCTCCAGTCAAACCATCAAGATATGGATGAGATCGACGATCCATCGAACGTCCCACCCAAACAACAGGCTATGCTCCGGCGCACCCGATCGGTCGCGCGTATCCTCGACGAGTCGGTTCGTGTTCCCGGGACGAACTTCCGGATCGGGATCGATCCCGTCTTAGGTATACTTCCCGTTTCAGGAGACATCGTTGCAGCACTCCTTTCTCTCTATATCGTACTCGAAGCAGCACGAATCGGTGTTCCTCCTAGAACGCTCGCCCGAATGGGGTTCAATATCGCTGTTGATACCGCCGTGGGATCGGTGCCTATCCTTGGAACGCTGTTCGACGCCGTCTGGAAGGCCAACGTTTGGAACGTTGCCCTTCTCGAAGAACAGATCGAGAGCGATTGAACGCATTGCTCTCGAACGGTGTACATCTCGGCCAACGCATAGCCCCCGGAGGTGTGCGTTGTGCGGTCCCTGCGAACAAACACCCGACGATCGATCGGGAAAACGAGGAATCGTCAAAATTTATCATCGTATAGGGTCGAGAGTGAGATATGCCCTCACTCCGTGATCTCGGGCTCTCTAGTTATGAGGAAAAAGCATATCGAGGTTTGTTGACGCTCGGCTCCGGTACCGCCGAGGAAATCTCTGAAGCGAGTGATGTGCCGATGGGCCGTATCTACGACGTTCTTTCCAGCCTCGAATCACAGAATATTGTCCGTCGAAAGCCGGACCACCACCCACGAACGTACGTCGCTGTCGAACCGAACCGCGCTATCGATCGCTTGCTCACCGCCCGTACCCGCGATCTTCAACGACAGCAAACCCAGTACGAAACGATCGCGGCGGAGGTGCTTGGTCGATTAGAATCGACCGCTCCAATGGAGAGTCATTTCTGGCCTGCGACTGTCGGACAGGACGAAATTGCTGAGCTATTGGCTGATCGACTGGATGCTGCGACCGACAGTCTCATCATCACCGCAACCACGAACGCTGGTGGGCTTTTCGGCTTCGAAGAAGTGTATGAACGAACGATCGATCGCCTTGCCGAGACGCTCGATCGTGGTGTCAACGTCCGGTTCTTCTTCACAGAGCGGCTCGTCGACGAAATGCCAGACTCGCTCGTTGCAGAGCTGGATCGGCTTCTCGATGCCCACGTGGACTTCGAGCTTCGGACGACGGCCACGCTTTATAACACCTACGACGTCGTTGACGAGAAGAACATCTGCGTCTACGTCGCGAATCCATTCGATCGGAACATGATTCTCGGGACGATTGAAGTGAGCAACGAGCGTATGGTCCGTACCGTCCAGGATCAATGGCAGCCTCAGTGGGAGGCTGCGACGAGTTTTTCAGAGCGGGTCAGTGACCACCAGTGAGCTTCAGCCCAGCGACGCCGGTAATGATAAAACCGATGAAGAGAAATCGCAGCACGTTTCGCGGCTCGCCAAAGAGGATGATCCCGGCGATAGCAGTCCCAACTGCTCCAATACCGGTCCAGACAGCATAGGCTGTTCCAATCGGGAGCGTTTTGACTGCCTGTCCGAGCAATCCCATGCTGATGATCATCGCCGCAATAGTCAATACGCTGGGAACCGGGCGAGTGAATCCGTCCGTGTATTCGAGACCGACTGCCCACCCAACTTCGAAGACAGCAGCGATGAGGAGATACGTCCATGACATCGGTGAAAATTTTAGAGGGAATTGGGAATAACGGTTGTCAATTCTGCTGCATCTTGTTGAATGTTTATTGATATCTCGATGCGACGGTATCCGTATACGGTTCATCGAAACGGAATCCGGCGATGGACACGTTCGCGCTCCAGCACTAGTGGCGGCCCTCTTCGAACTCCTCGACGACTTTGTCACAGAAGGCGGACAAATCGTCGGGACGCCGGCTGGTCACCAGCCCTTGGTCGACGACGACTTCCTCATCGACCCATTCGCCGCCCGCGTTGCGGATGTCGGTCTGTAAGCTGGGGTAGGAGGTAAGCGTCCGGCCGTCTACTACATCAGCCTCCACCAGCGTCCACGGGCCGTGGCAGATGACCCCCACTGGCTTCTCCGCATCGATGAACGCTTCGACTATCTCCACTGCATCGTCGTCGGCGCGGAGTTGGTCCGCGCCGACGCAGCCCCCCGGCACGATCAGCGCGTCGTAATCGTTCGATGAAGCCTCGGAGAAGGTTTTCTCTACCTCGAACGTGTCACCCGGTTCGAGATCGTTGTTCACCGCCTGAGCCTCGCCGGTTTCGCTTCCAACCACGTCGACACTGGCCCCGGCGTCCTCGACGGCTTGCTTGGGTTCGGTAAATTCGACCTCCTCGGTGCCTCTCGGCGCGAGGAAGACAGCGACGTTCGTACCGGTGAGTGGTTCTGCCATAGTGGGTCCTCCGTCCCTAACGACTCCCGCGTCTCAGGTAAAACGAGGGCCTGACCTCGCAAAGACGCTATCTGTTGATGCGCTCCGATCCGATCAGGGTTCTCTCAGCTGCTGGACCGGGTTCACACGAAGTGATCAGCCGACGGATTCAGCTGACAGACGTATCGCTGGATGACAGTAGCATGGTATTCAAACACACACCACCATAGCGGATTTGAAGTGGGAAACGTTTGGTCGTAGTAACGAATGTCGAACCTCTTTGCGCCGACACTCCGTGACGGTCGTTCCGACAACCAGCGTGAACCACTGGATGTCGAAACGGCGAAGACACACGAGCAGCCGGTATCGAATGCTGCTTTCAGGAACACGTCTGCTCAGTCGATGCGAGATCGCAGTCAGCTCGGTACCAATGTCGACGAAAAGAGCGTTCTCACAGGTCTCGAACCATCGTTGATGAATTTGTTATAAACCCGTGATAGAGCTGCTTCAGCGATCCTGGCGACATCTTCAGAATGTGGATGGGATACATGAGTAAACCGTCTGATTTTCCGGTTCCGAATGAAATCGGAAATCCCCTCCAGCATCTAATCGACCAGTATGCTCGCTCCTACACGCTCCGCTATGGTCTCGCCGCTATCGGAATGTTCCTCGCGCAGGTTCCACAGCGCGTACCGGCACTGGTTGTCGGCGTTGCGCTTGATGCGATCCTCTTCGCCGAAATCCCGTACACGCTTCCTCTCGTTCCGGATGGTCTGCTCCCGACCACTACCGAAACGCAGGTTCTGTTCACTGTTGGGCTGCTCGTCGCGGCGTATCTCCTCGATACTGGGCTGAACTGGGCCGCCGGGTGGATCAGTGGGACCGCTCGCTACTGGACGCTACACGATATCCGCGTCGATACGTTTGATGCGCTTGTCACTCACCAGCTGCGGTTTTTCGACGACCGACAAACTGGCGACGTGATGAGCGTCCTCAACAACGACGTTAGTAACCTCACCCAGTTTAGCGAGAACGCCTTTCGAGGGCTGGGCTTTCTCTCCCAGCTCCTCGTCGCCTTCGCGTTTATGCTGACGCTCCACCCCCGACTTGCGACACTACTCTTACTCATGCCGGTCGCGCTGGCGCTTTTGAGTCGATGGTACACGACCCGCGTCGAACCAATCTACGAGGAGGTCCGCGAAAGCGTCGGTCAGGTGAATTCCCGACTCGAGAACAGTATCGACGGTATTGCGACAGTCAAGAGCTTTGCTCGCGAGAACGACGAGCGTGCGGCCGTCGAAGCGGTGTCGAAGGACTACCGCGATCGAAAGTGGTCGGCCATTCGGCTCCGGCTTGCGTTCGATCTCAGCAGTTGGACGGTTTCGTCGCTCGCTTTCATCGGGGTGTTCGCCCTCGGCACATACATGGCTCTCAACGGCGCTCCGGCACTGCTGGGTGACGCACTGACGGCCGGGACACTACTCACCTTCCTGCTGTACACCAAGTCGTTCTACCAACCAGTCCGACAGCTCATGCTTGACGTGCTCGACAGCTACGAAAACGCGCTGGCATCAAGCAAACGCATCGTCGCTGTCCTCGAAGGTGATTGCCCCGATCCCGCTGCTGGGCATGATTTGCAGGGCAATGCAGGAAAAATCACGTACGATACCGTCTCGTTCAGTTACACCGGTGCCGACGAACAAACGGTATCCCGAGTGGATTTCACGGCCGAACCGGGCTCGCTCATCGGGATCGTCGGTCCCACTGGAGCCGGCAAGTCGACAATCACGAAGCTCCTCTTCCGGTTCTACGACCCTGACGAGGGAACCATCAGGATCGATGGAACTGACATCTGTGAGGTGTCACAGCGTAGTCTTCGGGAACACCTTGGCTACGTTGCACAAGACCCATTCCTCTTTACTGGAACGATTCGTGAGAACATCGCGTACGGCGTCGACGATGCCGATCAAACTGCCGTAGAGGAGGCCGCAACCCTCGCTGGCGCACACGAATTCATCACACAGTTTGACGCGGGCTACAGCACGCAGGTCGGCGAGTGCGGTGAGAGTCTGTCTGGTGGGCAACGTCAGCGGATCGCCATCGCTCGTGCTTTGTTTCGAGACCCTGCTATTCTCATCTTGGATGAGGCGACGAGCCACATCGACAACGAGACCGAACGGCAGATCCAACGGAGTATCGACGTGCTCGCCGGTGACCGGACGATAGTTGTAATCGCTCACCGGCTTTCGACCGTCCGTAACGCCGACCAGATCATCGTCGTTGAGGACGGGCAGATCGTCGAACGTGGCACGCACGAGCAACTCCTCGATGACAGCGGGACATACGCCGACCTCTGGCGGGTACAGGTCGGCGAGACGGATGCGGTTTCGGACTCGTTTCTCGACACAACTGTCAGCAACAGGAGTGGGTTAGATGGAGAGACAGATGAGGTGGTTCGATGAGCGGCCGTGATCGGATCGTGGCTGCGGCCGACGAGCAACATCCACTCCGCACACTCGTCCGGAAGAACGGGGGAAATGACCTCAGATACGCCGGCGTAGGCATCGTTGCGTCGTTCGTTGCCCAGTCATTGAGTAATATTGATATGTTCGTCATCGGGCTGGCGTTTGATGCGATATTCAACGATCAGGCGTACACGATCCCACTACTTCCAAGCGGGTGGATCCCGGCCGATCCGACCCAGCAGCTCGTCTTCACCGTCGCGCTCTTGACCGGAATCAAACTCGTCGATTTGGGCTTTGGTATTTGCTCGGAGTGGGCATTCTACCTTTTCGCACAGCGGATACTCCACCGGATCCGCGTTGACGCGTTTGACACCGTCCAACGACTCGACATGGATTTTTTCGATCGTCACCAGACGGGCGACGTGATGAGCGTTCTCAACAATGACGTGAACGCGCTCGAACAGTTCTTGGAGTTCGGACCCAGTCTCGCAGTCTCGGGGGGCACGATACTGGTCAGTTCGCTCGTCTACATGGCACTGTTGAACTGGCAACTCATGCTGGTCTCACTAGCAATCGCTCCAGTTCTCTTCGCGATCAACAGCTGGTTCGGGGATCGACACGAGATCCGAAACGACGATGTCCGCGAAGAGACAGGCCGGTTGAATGCCCTCTTAGAGACAAACATCAGCGGTATTCAGGTAGTCAAAGCCTTCGGCGGCGAACGCCACGAGACGCAGCGAGTCGACAGCCAGTCCGACAGGCACCGGGTGGCGAACTGGCACGCCCATCTCGTTGGCGTCCGCCACCAACCATCAATGCGCCTCCTCGCCGGTGTTGCGTTCGTCATCACACTGTTCATCGGCACCGAATGGGTTATCAACGGGGCGTTTTGGGTCTTTTCGGGGGCGCTTACTGCTGGTGAATTCATCCCGTTCATTTACTACACCCAGGACCTCATCCGGCCGGTTCGTTTCGTCGCATGGTTCACAGGACTGTACAAGGGGGCTACGTCGGCAGCCAAACGAATCCTCGGCATCCAGCGTATGGACTCATCACGACACGAGGAGAAAACCGATTTAGACAATCCTGAAGGACGTATCACGTACGATCACGTTTCGTTCAGCTACCCCGGCACCGACGAGCCGGTGATTCGTGACATAAACTTCGAGATCGAACGGGGCGAGACAGTCGGATTCGTCGGCTCCACGGGAGCCGGGAAATCGACGCTCCTCAAGTTCTTGTTCGCGTTCTACGACCCGGACGAGGGGGCGGTTCGTGTCGACGGTGCTGATGTATGTGACCTCTCACCGGCATCGCTCCGACGCTCGATCGGCTACGTTGCACAGGATCCATTCCTCTTTACTGGAACGATTCGTGAGAACATCGCGTACGGCGTCGATGAGACCGACGATGACAGCGTCGTCGTGGCTGCGAAAGCGGCGGGTGCAGACGAGTTTATCAGCCAGTTGGATGGTGGGTACGACGCACAGGTAGGCGAACGTGGTGTGAAGCTGTCGGGTGGCCAGCGCCAACGGCTTGCCATCGCTCGGGTCCTCCTCGCGGATCCGCCGATGTTTGTGTTCGACGAGGCGACGAGCCACGTGGATAACTGGACCGAGGCCCGTATCCAGCGGTCGCTCGATGAGGTGACCGCAGATCGAACGACGCTCATCGTCGCCCATCGACTCTCGACTGTCCGCAACACCGACCGGATCGTCGTTCTCGATGGCGGCAAGATTATTGAGCAGGGAACACACGAAGAGCTCTTGGACCGTAATGGGACGTACGCGGATCTCTGGAACGTTCAGGTCGGAGTAGTCGATGAGTAGTAGAATCCAAGGGTTCGAATAGCGTTTAAAGTACAGCACGTCTACCCGAGGCTGTTTCGGCAACGAGCATAGTGAACTGGTAAATCTGAATAGAGCCATCTCTCCACAAGCTGGAGAGCGTACAATGCGGTTCTGAATTGTACCACCAGTGAAGCCGGAACCGAAGTTTAGATTGAATCTAAATCTCGATTATACGCCCCTAATGAGCGCTATTAAGTAGAAGTAGTAGATACTAGGATGCGATGGCGGATACTCGTGAGGCGTTCCTCAAAGTCTCCTGGATGAACGTTCTGTTGAACGCCCTCAAAATCGTTGTCGAGGGCTCGATTGGTCTACTCACCGGGAGTATCGCACTCACCGCTGACGCCGCCCACTCCGTTGCGGACCCCCTCGCAAGTGGCGTTGTCCTCATTTGGGGACGCTCCGTTCACGAAGATGCCGACGACTCACATCCCCACGGTCACGATCGATTCGAACCACTTTCTGCACTCTTCGTCGGCGGGATGCTCATCCTACTCGGACTCAAACTGCTATACGATTCCGGGCACTCGCTGCTCACCGGTGTCACTGCCGAATACAGCCTCTGGCTGGTCGCCGGGCTCCTGTTCGCGCTCGCTGACATGTACGTCTGCTACTGGTACACCCAATACGTGAATCAGGAACTCCAGTTGCCGAGTCTCCGCGCGCTCGCCGCAGACAGCCTCAACGACCTCTACACGACGGGTGCAGCCTTGGTGGGTGTCCTTGGGATGGCTGTCGGCTACCCAGTCTTTGACCCAGTTGCGGGTGGCATCGTGAGTCTGCTCGTCATCCACCAGGGAATCGAGACCTCCCGGGAGAACGTCCAGTATCTCGCGGATAGTGCGCCCCCCAAGTCAGAACAGAAGGAAATCAAGGACCGAATCCGCGAGCACCCCGGCGTCCACGGGATTCACGACTTCGTAGCCTACTATTCCGGCCACGTTATCGAGGTGGAGTTCCACGCCGAAGTGGATCGAGGCTTGACGGTGGTCGAGGCCCACGACATCGAATCGGAACTCCGCGAGCGCGTACGCGACATCGAACCGGTTTCAGACGTTCACATCCATCTCGATCCGGCTGGCCTCGGTGAATGGGAAGACGCCAACGACGCAACTCCCGCGCCTACCGGGAGCTGACAGCAGCGCAATTGATTTGAGTGGCTGACTCGTGGCGTTAGTAGCCAAAGGAACGGCTGTTGCTCCGCGTCTAAACAAAGCCGACAGAAATCGATGAGGTCACGTCGATCGTATACGAGTATCAATCAACCGATGGTGGGGATGAATCATTCACGGGTTCTGTTTCTCGGTTTGCCTTTGAGTAGGGATAGATCGACGGCGTTCGCCATTGCTCGATAGCCCGCATCGCTCGGATGGAGGTTGTCTCCGCTGTCGTATTTCGGGCGAATTCGTTTTGGTCGGTTGGGATCACGAAGTGCCTTCTCGAAATCGATGATCCCGTCGTACTCGCTACTGGTACGTATGAAATCGTTTACTGTCTGCCGTTTTTCTTCACCCGCCTCGGAGTAGTAGGGCGCTCCCTGGAACGGTGTCAGCGTTGCCCCGAAGATATTGAGGTCTGCTGCGTGCGCGCGAGCGATGATCTGTTTGTGGCCGTGGATTATCTCCTCGGCCGAGACCGTTGCTGCCGTGTCATCGTCACTCGTCGCACCGAATCCGATGTCGTTGATGCCTTCGAGGAAAATAACGTCGGACGCACCGGTTTGGGCGAGGACATCCCGATCGAGCCGTGCCAGCGCGCTCTCACCGAAGCCGGAATCTGGCGGTGAGTCGTGAAGCACGCGATTGCCACCAATTCCGGCGTTTGCCACGGCTTTCGGGACAGATGAATGATCGTTCAGACGACCAGCGAGATAGTTCGGATACACGCTGTCCGTGATCGAATCCCCAAAACAGACGACGGTGCTGTCTCGTTTTTTCGCCGTTACTTCGATGCCCTCTACAAAGAACCACGACGGGAACGACCTCGAAAATCCGTTTCCGGATCGATGGCCAGTGCGATCACCGTCGGCGATATACGACGTTTTTCGCGCGGACTGATGTGTCGTCGGCGGGCCTGTCGGATCCGAGGCGTACAGATCGACCGCGAGGTCCTGTTCGGGGGCAACCGAGAGATCGACCGGATCGCTCAGCGCTTTTGCTCCCGCTCGGACGGTGACGGAACGACTGCCTCCGAACGTCACAGGGCGAAGCGATCCCGCGGCGAGCGTGGCTCCCGCTTCACGAATACCGATCGTGACGCCCGAAAACGTCACCGTGCGATCGCCATACCGGTGTGTCAAGCGCACGCGAACCGTATCGCCTCCCCGGCTCGTCGGCGCAATCAATCGAAGGGTCTGATCCGCGAACCCCTGCTGATCGTCACCGAGTGCAGTAGACGGCTCGTGAGGACTTGCGGTCCACGTAGTGAGCCACTTCTGGTTTGCATTCAAGCGATCCGCTCGCGGATCACGATCGGACTGCGCTGTACTAGTACCGATCGTCGGGCTACCGAGTGTGAGCCCCGCTACAGCACCACTTATTTTCAGCACGTCACGTCTCGTTGGCTGTGGAGTATCTTCTTCCACGATAGTATTACCTTTACACGGTTTTGTTTAACGCTTGATGAAGTGGACATATTTACCAAATACATCACATCTGATGTTGGCGTCGTAGACCACGTGGGAATGGCGACATCGCTTTGCTGTTGGGGCGAGATGGACGCGACTAAGCACGTTTGTTCCTCCCAGAAATAGAACGCTGATTCCATACGACGGCGAATGATCTGAGCCACGTCAGCCGTTTCTGTGTCGACATTGCTGAAACAGTTCAAGAACGACGTTGTTCGTCATTTTATTATATCAAAGATATATTCGACACTGTTTTGCTTTCCATGGCGTTCATATCAGGGACCGAGACCGTGATGTCGACATGTACTGTGGAGTGATTTCGCACCATCGAAGAGAGCCCCGGCATCGAGGATGTCGTGTTTTCGCGACGTGCTGCAATGAATCTCTGCGCAATCACGTATTTCGTATCGGTAAGCGTTGTATAGGGTAATTCGTTCGTTCGTTTCAGGGTCGATAGCGTTCATCAGACCAGAGGTCTGATGAGCCAACCAGAAGCCGAAGGCTTCTGGGGACGTTCGCAAGACCGAAGGTCTTGCGTGCCAACCGGAACTCTCCGAGTTCCGGTGACGTTCACGAGACGCGAAGTGTCTCGTTCGCACGCCAGAACGCTCCGCGTTTTGGTGACCGCGTACAGCCACTACTGCTCATCATTGAGCCGAATCACCCTTTCGTCAACCACAACGTGATTCGGGATTCGATCTTCTTCGGGTGGGTGCCCGGCGTTGTGAACCGTGGAACGAGCGCGCCGAACACCAAATCCATCGAGAAAAATACAGTATCTGAATATGATGGTTGAGCAAGGTTGTGATCGTACTGAGCTTCATCAACGGCTGTAGTGACGGTTTTCGCACCACAAAAGACACGTCGGTCTCGTTCAAATATCCGCTGAAGCGGACGTTTTCTGGTATGGATCACGGGAAAATCGTCCCGCTTCGTGATTGCAACGCCGACTACTGATCGTGCATGCGTCTACCGATCAGTTCCCTGCTGACGATACCACGGACAGCACGAGACGTATCTGGAGTCAGGCAGATAGATTTCTAAGTCATGATCAGAACTGAAATTTACCCCGATGGTTTAATTTTCTATGAGGGCTGTGCATGAAGAATCAACCTGCCTCCCTTCAGTATGTGGCGGTAGAGACGGCCACTTCGATGCTGTACTACTTCTTCTTCAGATACCGACCGGCAGACCAGCCCCAGAGGTCGTCTTCGAGCCAGTGGACGCCCCACCAGGTGTACCCGTCCTTTCGGACGGGACCGTTCATGATCTCGCCGACTGCTCCGGGAGACATCGTCTTGAGGACGCGCGAATCGAGACCGGGCCGGTGCCGCGTGTTCAGATTCGTGGTCGACGCCACACGATCGCCGTCTGAGAACGAGCCGCTGCCACCGCCGGTGCCGGGCGTGAGATACCGACCCGCCGACCAGCCCTGGACGCCGGTCTCCCACTGGACCTTCCACCACGTGTAGCCGCCTTCCTGGGTGGGACCCCCCGTGATCTTGCCGGTCGTTCCCGGCGAGACCGTCACCCGCACGGATGAGCCGGTGTCGGGACGCGCACGGGTGTTCAGATCGGTCGTCGATTCGACCTGGTCACCATTGCTGAATCGGCTGCCGCCGTCACCGTCATTGCCGCCATCACCTCCCCCGCCAGAGGAACCGTCGTCGGGCTTTCGGGCCTTGTACATATCATTCACGACCCATGCGGCGACTGCCATGTAGTTGGAGTGGCTGCTGCCGGCCTGGGCGGTCACTTTGATGTCCGTGTAGTTCTTCGGGGGCGTGTTACCCCACTCGACGCCGGATTCTCCGAGTGGCCAGCCGGGATACGCAAAAGTCAGGACGGGATCGTCGCTGTTCCAGTAGTTGAACGTGTGGCCCACACGGTTGGCGAACGCTCTGTATGATGCTGGCCATTCGCGGGTTGGTGCCTCGTTGTCGATGGCAGCCCCGAGCATATGGACCGAATCGATCTTGATCCCGCTCTTGTTGGCTTCGAGCACCTTGAGGGTCTCCATGATGACACGGGCACCGAGTGAGTGACTGACCAGACGGAGCACGCCATTGGGGCAGGCCCGACGGTACTCCGTAAGAAATCGTGCCAGCTTCGGAGCGTTCTTATCGGCGCAGTCTTCTGCGAGACCGAAACCTAGTTTTCCCGCTATATCCGAGTCCCAGCTATAGCCGATGACCGTCCCCTCGTATCCCGCACGCTGCAACGACCGCTTGTATTCTTGGACTTTATCGATGGCTCCCGATGCCGGTACGTCGAGCCCGTGAATGACAACTGTGAGATCCTGAACGCAGCCACGATCGATTCCTGGAACGGAGCCATTCGTGTCGTAGCCGGTCTTCGTGTGGCCATCTTTCAGAACAACCTTTTGCCCAGTAAACCGTCTCCCCTCGTACGTAAGTTCCGTCTTGAAGTGTCCTCGAGTCAGAACCATCGGCAGTTTACCCGTCGGTTTCGCACTGATGGGGTTCGCTAGGCCTGGAAGCGTTGTCGCTGTGACTCCCATCTGCAGCAGCTGTCGCCGTTTCATGTTGTTACTAGCTAAATAGGAACCACATTGTCGTTCCAGTCATTTCACATATATAATTGTTTCTGCTGAGGTATGATTATTACCAGATGATCAACGGTGATCAGAAGCCGACACCGAGTTATGGTCATCGTCACGAAGCTGAAGTCGTTTTGTTCGGTGATCGAATGAGGCAACATATCAGATGTCGGCAAGGTAAGTTTCACGCCATGGACGAGTAATTCCGAACTGACGAGCTGATATGAACCGGCTTCAGTTTTCATCGTTGGAAGGATAGATAGAAGGAAGTCTGGATTGTGCATTGCTGAGCTACCTGCCCGACATCAGGACGTATGGGGTCCCGAGCGATTGTGTGACCCTGTTCTATCGGCGGTACAGGGCGAGAACCCCGTCCCTTGAGGTCGGGGTTGTTCACGGTCTATGCTACTATGTCGTATCGTTACTTAGGATTAATAGATCTATGAATCATAAGGCATAACAGTTCCTTGGGGTGGGTTTAGACACGTACCATACATGAACATCACAGCCGCAAACGGGAGTACCACGCGGGGGCGGTGAGAGAATGGCGCAAGAACAGGGCACACTGGACGTGTTCGGCGCGTTCCGCCAATTTCTCGCGCTCGAACGCGATGTCCTCGTGCTGTCGGTGGCCATGCTCGCGTTCAGTCTCTCGTTTCAGATGACCAATCGCTATCTTCCGCAGTATCTGAGCGTGCTTGGTGCGGGGGCTGGCATTATCGGGCTGTACGGCAGCGTCGGCAACCTCATCAGCGCCGCCTACCCGTATCCCGGTGGAGCGTTGTCCGATCGCATCGGCTCACGGCTCGCGCTCACGCTGTTTGCCGTGCTCTCGACGCTCGGCTTCGGTATCTGGCTCGTTGCACCCGAGCTCGGAGCACTCCCGATCGGGGAGCTGGTCGTCCCCGCGTGGATCTGGATTTTCGTCGGCCTGTTTTTCTCCCAGTCGTGGAAGTCGTTCGGGCTCGGCGCGACCTTTGCGATCGTCAAACAGGACGTCACGCCCGATCGGCTTGCTACAGGGTTTGCGAGCACCGAGACGTTCCGCCGGATCGGATTTTTACTCGGGCCGACGTTGGCCGCCGGGATCCTCGCCCTGTCGACGGGGTTCGTCACCGGCTTTCAGCTCATCCTCGCGGTTGCTGTCGTGCTCGCAGCGACGGCCACCGTCGCCCAGCACGTCCTCTACGACGCGAGCAGCGACACGTTGGGGACGCAGTTCGAGGGGGTCTCACAGCTCATTGCCGACCTTCGTGACCTCCCGGAGGAACTCAAACCGTTGCTCGTCGGGGACATCTTCGTCCGGTTCGGCAACGGGATGGTGTACGCGTTTTTCGTGATCGTGTTCGTCCAGTTCCTCGAAGTGGGGGCAACGCTGCCCGTCGTGGGGCGA
Source organism: Halobacteriales archaeon YIM A00010 (assembly GCA_025041175.1). Classification (GTDB taxonomy): domain Archaea; phylum Halobacteriota; class Halobacteria; order Halobacteriales; family Haloarculaceae; genus Halocatena. The sequence continues at coordinate 630,354 of JAKCFJ010000003.1, read as the reverse complement.
CTCGCCCCCGAGGCGCTGTTCGGGGTGTTACTCGGTATCGAGATGGCCGTTGCGCTGGTGAGCATGATTCCGGTTTCGAAGCTCGCCGAACGTGTCGGATTGAAACCCGTAATCGGGCTGGGCTATTTCGTCTACGCAATCTTCCCGGTCTTGCTGATCAACGCACCGGAGAACGCGCTCGTGGTCGGCGTTCTCTTTGCGTTCTCAGGGCTGCGCTTTGCTGGCTTGCCAGCCCACAAAGCGATGATCGTCGGGCCGGCCGAGCAGAAAGCCGGCGGGAGGGTCACTGGCGCGTACTATTTGCTCCGGAACACGATCGTGATCCCGAGCGCGGCCCTCGGCGGCTGGCTCTACGGGATCAGCCCCGAACTAGCGTTCGGGCTAGCGACCGTCGTCGGCCTGCTCGGCACCGGCTACTACTTCGTGTTCGGCAAGGAGTACGGCGCGTACGCCTGACGTCATCCCCCAGGTAGTGTGAGGAGGTCAATTACTGTGGGAGCGGCGAGCCTGCGAGAAAGACGTAACTGATCACCCAGTACGCGACGTACAAGACGCCGAAGACGACGCCCTCGGTGCGTTTGATCCGTCCCCGGTAGAACACTCCGGCTGTCAACAGCGTGATCACGAACACCGCTGGCCAGTAAAACACGAGGACCGATCCATCCAGTGCGAACGATCGAATCACCGCAAGCAGACCGATATTGCCGGTTGTAAAGAAGATCAGACTGCCGACGATGTTTCCGACAGCGATGCTCGGACGGTCGTTACGAATGGGTTCGACGACGAGGAGAATCTCTTCGAGCGACATCACTAAGCCCGCAACGGTCATTCCGAATATCGTTCCGTTCAATCCAACGTCCGAGAGGATGCCACGCGCGCCTTCGACGGCCAGTTCAGAGCCGATGACCATTCCGATCGTAAACAGGACGACGAGCCCGAGGTAGTACCGGTGTCCGTGATCGCCAGCTTCGAGCGCCTCACGAGCTTCTTCGGCCTCCTCGTCCCGGAAGGTTTCTCGGCCGCGACTCTCTTGCCAGTAGAAATAGCCAAGGATACCCACGAAAATCGCAAGGAGAAGCACGCCATCAAGCCGCGACAGCACCCCATCGAGGAGAAACAAAAGCACGAGGAGCGGCGACACCGCCATCAGTATGAGATAGTCCGTGGGGACCTCCGGTTCGAACGGTACGAGCACGCCGGCAAGGGCGACCGAGACACCGACCAAAAAGAGCGCGGAACCGAATGCGGAACCGATTGCCACGCCCGAGAGATCTCTAACGATCGCTGCAACGCCGAATGCCCAATTCTCGAAGTCCATCCCGGTAAAAAACACCGCGAGCAGAAACGCCGAAACACCCGTGAGGATCGCGGTCTTGGTGATGTTTTCGATCAGCTCCTCGACGCTGTAGACGAGAAGTGCTACCCCACCGAGGAACAACAGCGCTGACAGGACCACCATATCTGAACGTTACTCTCCAAGAAATAAATGAATCCCTCATACTGGTAACGATCGTCATTGCTGGACTTGTTCAGGCCACTCGTTCACCCAGCATCGGTGCTCCAATAGCGCCTCCGAAGATAACTGCGGTGGCGAGGAACGTGAGCAGGTGCGGTGGTTCGAGCGCGTAGACAGTACCGGAGATCCCGCCCATGATCCCGAGCACGACGCATCCGGCGACCACCGCTCGGCTGTTCGTCGGGTGTGCTGGCGTCGCGTCGGCAACCCCACGCCACACGAGCCACCCGCCGACGGCACCACCGATCGCCGCCACGCTGTCGAAGGTGATGCCCACGAAAATCCCCATAATTCCGGTCACGACCGCAACGAGGAGTATCCGTCCGGGATCGGTTCCGTGATCGGTCAGCCAGTAGAGGAGACCGAGCACCACCACGCCGAGAACGACGCCGACGAGTACGTCGACGAAGTAGTGGACGCCGAGGACGAGCCGCGAGACCGAAACGAGCACGACGACCGCTCCCGCGACGCTGATCCGCGTGCGGTACGTTCCGCGGTCGAGGACGAGCGCCAATCCGCCCCAGGTCATCGTGCTCCCGAGCGCGTGTCCGCTCGGAAATCCGGGACCGGCCGCGGTTGTCGTATCGTTAAACAGCACTTCCAGTACCGATGGAAGCCACTGTACTACAGGCGGTTCGCCGGCTCCCGGTGGCCGTGGGAGCACGAAGATGTTTTTGAGGAGACCGATGAGGGCAATGTACGTGATCACGAGTCCGAGGACGAACAACCCCCGTCGACGATCGATCCCCCAGCGAGGAATCGCATCACCAGCGACGTAGAGTATGCTGCCGAGGAGAAACAGGAACCACACATCGCCAAGCTGCGTGATCACGGCGAACAGGGCCACGATTAACACCTCCACCTGGCCGTGCAGCATCTCGGTAATCCCGACGCCGCGTCCGTTTCCAACCATATTCATATAAATTATGTTATGCAACATGCGTGGTCGATATCTCGGATTAGTCCCGATTCTGGGAAAGCGCTTCGGGATACTGTCAGAGGAGGGGCGCCACCAACGCAACAGCGGCTGTGGAGTGGGGCTACACTTGCTGAGCGTCGGCTGTCTCGATCACACCTGCCACGGTCCCCGAGTAGCGCCTTCACAATGAAGATACGGTCGGAGGGGCGGAAACGATCCGGAGGTTTATGAGATGTGATAGAGAAACTGCCAGCAAGAGACTCAACAAATGACCCAACTCCTCCACCTCAGCGATACTCACTTAGGCCACCGCCAGTACGGCAGTGACGTCCGCAGGCAAGACTTCATCGACGGGTTCGAGGCCGGCATCGAGCGCGCCATCGACCACGAGGTCGACGCGCTCATCCACACCGGCGACCTGTTTCACCGGCGGACGCCGCCGCTGCCCGAAGTGAACCGCTGTATCGACATTCTTCGGACCGCTGCCGACGAGGGAATACCCTTCTACGGTATCGTCGGCAACCACGACCGCAAGATAGACGATCAGTGGCTCGATCTCATCGAACAGACTGGGACTGCCGCCCGCCTCGACACGTCGCCCACGATGGTCAACGATGACGTTGCCCTCTACGGCATCGACGCCGTGCCCACGCCAGCGTGGGAGTCCGCCGGGTTCGAACTCGCTCCGCCGCCGAACGAAGACGCCTATCGCCTGCTCTGTATGCACCAGTTGCTCCACCCACCAGTCCCGGACGTGATGGCCGAGCATTCGACGGAAGAAGTGATCGAGCGGCTCAATATCGAGATCGATGGACTTGCCCTCGGTGACTATCACGAACCCGAAAGCGAGCGCGTTGCCGGTGTCGACGTTTGGTACTCCGGGTCGACCGAACGCGGCAGTAGCGACGAACAGGGACCACGCTCAGTGACGCTACTCGGAATCGACAATGGGCGTCTCACCCGCCAGCAACTCGATCTCGACACCCGTCCGTTCCGAACGATCGACATCGGGTTCGACGAGAACGACGGCTACGCCCACGCCCGCAGTGAGGTCAAGAACCACGACATCACCGGTGCAGTCGCACTCGTGAATCTCACCGGCACGCGAACGTCGCTCACCGCGGGCGACGTTCACGAGTTGGTGCTGGAGATGGGTGCTGCAGTCGGTCGCGTCAACGACGACCGCGGACGGGAGCACCTCGACGTGGGTGATACACCGTCGGCTGCGGTCGAGGATCCCGACACGCTCATCGAGACGCGGATCGCCGACGCCAACCTGAGCGAGCCTGCCCTGGCCGTCGAAGAGTTGGTTCGCGGCGACAGTGCGACGACGAACGCGCTCGACGACAAAGCCGAGAAGCTCATCACCGACGCACAGGAGGCAGCGTTCTCGGACGAGGAGGACGCTCCCGAACCGGACACAGGAGCGGAGACGACAAGCGAGCCGTCAGGCGACGCGAAGGCGACGCAGACATCGTTCGCCGATCTTACCGGTGACGATACCGATGGGGGTTCGAGATGAAAATCGATCGACTCCATCTCGAGAACATCCGTAGCTACGAGGAGCAGACGATCGAGTTCCCCGAAGGGACGATCCTGATCCACGGCGAGAACGGGGCCGGGAAGAGTTCACTGCTGATGGGGCTGTTCGGCGGGCTGTTCCTCTCGAACATCACCAACGTTGGGAGCAACGACTTCAACCTCAGCGATTTAGTTCGTCGGGGAACCGACCGCGGCCGTGTCGAACTCGACTTCGAGGTCGACGGCGAGGCGTATTCCGTCGAGTGGGAGATACCTGGCGAGGACAGCAGTGGCGCCTCGAGCGCGACGCTCACCTCTTCCACCCTCTCGGAACCCGTCTCGGGGATCACCAACGTCCAGACGCAGGTGACGAACCTGCTCGGGATGGACGAGGACGACTTTTCGAGCTCGGCCTACGTCAAACAGGGCGAGATCGATCGGCTGATCGAGACCAACGACCGCGCTGCGATGATCGATAGCCTCCTCGGTCTCGATCAGATCGAGCGGTATATCGAGCGGATGAAGATGGGCCGGCGCGGCGCGAAGAAGGTCTATCGATCGAACAAGAATCGTCGACAGGCCCAGGAGGAGAACCTCGACGACCACGAGCACGACGAGGACGGATACACGGACGAGATCAAGCGCCTCAACGCCGAGATTAGTGAACGAAAGGACACCATCGAGGAGTACGAAGACCACCTCGACGAGCTCGAAGCTGGTCTCGCTGCTGTGACGGACGCTATCGAGGAGTACGATACGCTTTCGGAGAAGCTCTCGACCAAGCGTGACCAGATCGATGAGATGGAGTCCAACCGTACGGATGCGCTACAGTCGAAACAGAACAGCACGGACGCAATCGACGAGTACGAGGCGAAAATCGACGATCTCCGAGACGAGATCGTTGATCTCGACGCAGCCGTCGAGTACGATCTCACCAGTGCGGATGCCGCTGTTGAGGCTCTCGATAAGGTGCAGGACGACCTGATGGATGCACAGGAGACGAAGAACGCTCGGCAGAACGAACACGAGAACGCGAAAGCCGATCTCGAGGACGCGCGCGACGCACTGGCTGACGTCAGGAGCGACCTCGACACTGCCCGAACGAACAACCAGCAGAAAGCCAACGAGATCGAGTCGGCAGAAGCCGATGTCGAGCAGCACGAGAACGACCTTCGAGAGCGGCTCAACGACCTCGCCGAGACGGTCGACGACTTCGATCTCGACACCGAACTGAGCCAAGACACCGATCGTGAGGTGGCCGCCGACGCGCTGACACCGCTCGCCCAACAGGATATTTCCGACCGCCGCGACGCTCTCGGTGACCGAATCACTGATCTGGCGGGCGAAATCGGGCGGCTCGAGACGAGAGTAGAGACGCTAGACGAAGAGATCGCGGAGCTCCGCGATCTACAGAATGCTGGAGAGTGTCCGAAGTGTGGACAGAACGTCGACGAGACCCACGTCGAAGACGAAATCTCCACCGCTGAAAGCGAGCGGGCAGACGCTCGAGCGAAAATCGAACGGAAAACCACCGAAAAAGACGAACTCGAACGCCGGAACAGCCAGCTTAGCACGTTCCGTGACGAGGTGAACGACACGATCACCTTCCGGAACGAGACGCTGGCGGAGGCACGGTCGGCCGTCGAGGAGGCCCGGAACGAGTACGACGACATCCAAGAGACGATCGACGAGCTCGAAGCCGAACAGGACGAACTCGAGACGACCATCGAGGAGCACGAAGCAACGGTTAGCAAACGAAAAGAGGCGCTCGAGCAGGCGAACGCGGAGATGGAGACCGTCTCGGACGATCGATCGACAGTGCAGCGGGTCGACCGCAAGTACGACGCCATCGAGCGCCACCAGAACTCGATCGAACAGGAGGCACAGGCCATCACCCACTGCAACGAGACGATCGAGACCCTCGACGAGCAGTTGGGGACGCTTCGGAGCGAACGAGACGCTCTCGAAGAGGAACTCGGCGGGCTCGATCTCGGTGAGCTTGACGAACGGAAGCACGAATTCGAGAGCGAGATCGACGAGTGGGAGGACAAACGCGAAGAGTGCCAGCGCGAGGTCGAAGCGCTACGCTCGGAGTGTGCCCGGATCGACACGAGGCTCGGTAATCTTCGATCGCTGCGGGCGAAAATCGACGAGTTGGAACGGAAAGAGCAGTGGGCCGATAGCGTCCGGAAGGACCTCGATCGGACGCTCACCACCTACAAAGAGGTCCAGTCCGACCTGCGTGAGACGTATATCGCCTACATCAACGAGTACACCAACGACATCTTCAAGGACATCTACAAGAACAGCAGCTACCAGCAGGTCATCATCACCGAGGAGCACGACGACACGTACGATACCTACGACTACGACATCCGCCTCCTGCGTGATGACGGCACGACCGAGAATCCCGCCAACGCGAGCGGGGGCGAGCGCGCAGTCGTCAACCTCGCGCTCCGAGCGGGGATCTACCGGCTGATCGTCCAGATTCGCGGGACCGATCGAAGTACGCTCCCACCCTTTATCCTCGACGAGCCGACGACGTTCCTCGACGATGGTCACGTCGGTCAGCTAGAGGAGATGCTGGAGACGATCAAAGACTGGGACGTGGCGCAGGTGATCGTCGTCAGTCATGACGAGAGTCTTATCCACGGCGCGGATCACGAGTGTCTCGTGAGCAAGAACGGCGAGTCGACCAGTAGCGTCGAGATGCGAGTGGCTGGCCGCGACGGTACAGCGCAAGCAGAAGCTGGAGATGCTCTGGCGAACGAGACAGCCGAGGAAGGAGTCGAGTCGGGAAACAGCACCGAAGAAAGCGCCACGGCCGGCGTGAACGACGATCGAGAAGGGGTGGAATGAATGGACGTAGAAGCGTTCGGGCTCGTCAGGGAGATGTTCGAGCAGATCGACCAGAACGTTCCCCGGCAGGGTGTCGAACAGACGACACGCGCCCGGGAGTTGTTCTCTTACCTCGGCAAATCGGGTGGTGGCGTCGCGTCGATCGGCGAACCGGCGTTCTACCGGACGCCGATCACTCAGCTTGGCCGGTGGAGCGAGGACCCGTGGGGGAAGCCGACGTACGCGATCGACGCGAGCACGACCCGACCGCTCGAATACACGAACGGGCTTATCGCCGACACGGCGTACGCAAAGCTCGGCGTCGCTGGCACCGACGCCGACCGCACGGCAGAGCGGTCGGGAACGATCAAGAGCGTCGTCTACTACGACGACGACGAGAGCACGCTCCACAGCGAGAAATTCAACCACAATGGTGGCGGTGGTCCCGTACGGGGTGAGATCGTCCCGTTCCAGCCGGAGGCCGACAGCACGAGGAACCTCTCGAAGTCCGTCGGTTCTGTCGCCCAACATCTTGCCGAAGGCGAGCACGCTCGCCGCCACCTCGACGACATCGATGGCGTGCTGTTTCTGGATGGATCGCTCTATCCGCTCGGGATACTCTACTGGGTGTTACTCGATCACGCCGGAGAATCCTCGCCCGCTCAGTTGTGGGAGCGTCCGGCCGAGATCGTCGAAAACTACATCGAGGTGATCGACCACCAGTACGCGCGCGGGTATCCAGTCCTCGGCGTCGTGAAGACGTCGACCACCTCGCAGTTGATCGACGGGCTCGAGGAGAAGCTCGCTAGCCACGACGTGCAGACGGATGCGGGGTTACGGCCCGACGTCCCGTGGATGCGCGACCACCAGTTCATCGCCGACGTACTCAGAGATGACAGCTTCGATCATCTCACGTACACATCGTGGTTCGTCAGTACGGAGCAAGCAATGTCGCGTTTCGACTCGGAGCTTCTCGCCCCGTTCGCAGACACGCTCCAGTCGGGCAATCCTGCGGAGTATCGCCGGGCGTTCTTTTTCGTCCGCCTGCCGAAATCGGAGTTCGTCCTCCGCGTCGAGGCACCACTGCTGTTCGTTAGAAAGAGCGAGGAAACGCGCCACGAGATCCAGCACAAGGCGTTGAAGGAGATCGCCCATCGGCGGGATGTCCCGGAGTCGATCGCCCGCGCCGACCGGATCGCACGGATCAACAACGAAGTGCGAGAGTCCGTGCGTCGACTCCTCGAATCGAGTCAACCGAGCATGGATTATAATTGGGATGGGCGCTGGAGTCAGGACGACACGAGCGAAATGGATATCCAATCATGAGTGACAAATTCGAGATTCCCGAGGGACCGGATAGGGAAGCCGAGAGCGGAACGGAGACGCAGAACGAAACGACTGGCGAGAGCAGTCCAGAAAGGGACGACGGAACCCGCGGGAATACAGGCCCAGATCCCACCGGGGAAGTAGCCATCAGGGATCGCTCGGTGCCGAGTCAGCCCCCCTCCCTCGGTGAAAGTGAAGTCGGTCACGTCCTCGGAAGCCAGCAGATCCGCATCGGGCGAACCGAGTACACGGTCGAGGCGTACATCACGACCGATCGGCGAGAGGACGTTCGTGTCGGTGACTACGTGCGGGTGCCGTATCCATCGAGCGACCAGAGCCTCTTCGCGGCTATCGACGCGCTCCGATACGAACCGTACACCGATCTCGACGACACCTCCGATACCCACAACCGGATCGTCAAAGGCCAGCGCTTCAACGAAAGCGAGTTCGTCCTCGTGGCCGAGCTCGAACCGATCGCCACGATGGCTGCCACAGACGACGACACCGCATCGGGAACAAAGTACGACCGCGGGATCGTCAACCGAATCCCAAAGCCCGACGCCGTCGTGACGCTCGCCGAGGACGAAGCCTACCTCCGGGAAGGACTGAATATTCCCCACTCGGGCGTGTTCTGTGGCCATCTCGCGGTCGGCGGGGAGAAAAAGACCGTCGGCGGTGATCCACTCCCCTACTATCTCAGCAATCACGGCAGCATCAGGGACGGTTCGGGTGGCTACGATGTCGAAGACGGCGAGCCCGCGATCTGGCGACACCTGCTCGTGGCTGGAACGACTGGGAAGGGCAAGACTCATTTCACGAAGAACCTGCTGCGGCAGTTCATCGGCGGGAAGCGCTATCCCGTCACCGAGACCGAGCACAAGGAACTGGGGACGGTTCTCCTGGATCCGGCGAACGAATACTGGGAGATGATGCACGACAACCCGAAGCTCGACGATGAGACCGCCAAGAAGTATCAAAATGAGCTGGGTCTCAACGTCGGTGGGCTCGGCGACGATCTCCGGGTGTTCGTTCCACAGGTAGAGAACACGAACCCCCCGGCAACGGACAAGAAGACACCATTCTCGGTGCCGTTCTCGGTCGTCGCCGACCGACCGCAGCTGCTCATGCCGTACAAGCCGACGCCGGTGACGCGCGGCGCGCTGGAGGATTGTCTCACGGCGTATTTCGACGAGTTCGACCGTGTGGAGACGAGCGACGGTGATACACGGCCGCTACTGGAGCACAACGAAGACGGTCACACACCAACGTACAAGGAGTTCATCGCATTCCTCGAACGGAACTCCGACGAGGAGAGTGCACTCCGGCAGGAGGCAAACATCGGCTCGGGAACGTGGAGCGCGATCATGCGCCGAGTGAAACGCGACGAGTTTGCGGCGGTCTTCGATGGCGACGCCAACCGGCTCGACGAGGTGGCCAGCCAGATGTTCCGGCCTGGGCAGGTGACGGTCATCCCGACGCGCCATCTCTCGCAGGCTAACGAGGATTTAGTCGTGCTATCGATCCTCTCGTACGTCATCCAGAACAAGCTGAAAAACCACAACGTCGATCCGAACGTGAGCGAGACGCCGCTGCTCGTGGGGATCGACGAGGCACACAACTACCTCTCTTCGCCGTCCGGGAACGATCTCCGAGGCCAGTTTATCGTCGAACGGGCGCGCGAAGCAGTCAAGCAGGGCCGGAAGGACCAACTCGGACTGATGATGATAACACAAAATCCCGAAGACATCGATGGGGACATCTTGAAACAGACGAACACCAACGTCTTTCTCGGGCTGCGAGAGGAAGTCGTCGAGAAAGTCCCGTCAGTACCGAGCGAGTACACGAGTGACATCCCGAAATTCGGCAAGGGACAGGCGGCAGTGAAAGCGCCGGACGTCGAGGCGGTCGAAGTGATCGGTCTCGATACGTGTCTCACGCAGCACGGCGACCGGTAAGCTCCGTTCCTCTCGATACCAGCGGATCACAGCCACCGATACCCTGCTACATCATCGTGATATGAGCGACTCGATCCGGTCGTCCGTCGATGGATGTGTATCAAATAACCACCGTTCGAGTCGGTGGAGTCGCTTTTGGAGCCACCAGTGTGACGGTTCGGTCTCGCCTTCTGGTCCAAGCATGACTTTTTCGAGTTCTTGCGGTTCGAGGGGGAGAATCGATAACGACGAAATAGCTGACACTTCACGAAGATCTTGGTTCGGAGTATCGGCGATATTCTGGTCGAGTTTTTGAAGCGCACTGCCGAGAACAGCTGGTGAGCCGGTGATTTCTGCGGCAGCCCGATCCGCTGCCCGTTCCCTGGCCCTGGAAAGGCGGGCCATTATTGTCCGACCAACGACCCACACGATATCCGATATAAAAGATAATGGAACAATGATGATTCCGAGTATCCCAGGTTCGTCCACTTGCGCGGTTCTGGACCGGAGACCATCAGCGAGAACGACGGGAAGCGAAACGGCCGTCATGATCATTGCATCACGGTTTTTAACGTGCGCGAGTTCGTGTGCAATCACCGTTTCCAACTCATCGTCATCGAGCGCCTCGATCGTCCCGATCGAGAGCACAAGATGAATGTTACTAGGTCGAAACCCAACGGCTAATGCTTCTGGTGTCTCTCGTTCCGAAACAGCAATTGTTGGGATCGGGATGTCCAACTGAGTCGCAACTCGCGTTGTCGTTTGATACAGTTTCGGTGCAGCCTCCCGGTCTACCGGATGCGCGTCTGCAAACCGTTCGATCGTATCCAAATGTCTGTATTCAAGGTGTCCGATAACCAACAACGTTACTGCCGCCGCCATAAATGAAACGTATATGGCGAATCCAACCTCAAAAAACTGAAGTGTGAAATAAAACACGGTCCATACACCGGCAAGCAATCCGACTGTGACTCCCCCTAGCCCAATGATGGCACCAATCATCCGTAGCCGGAGACCAATCTGCCTGGAAGACATTGTGTTTTGATTCGAGCCTTGATTCAAAAATGGTGGTGGTATGGAACTGTCCTCGTACTTTATTATTCTTCGTTGCCTAGCTATTACATGGGTTCACCATACGAAAATCCAGTTGTCTACTACGGAGTGGGTCTCAGTAGTGCCATGATACTTGCGATCGTCGCGTTTGTTCTTCTTGAAGGGACGATCCGATGGATCGTAATGGGACTGGCAGTCGTTGAAGCTGTGATTCTTCCACAATTGTTGAAGATGAGCGCCGAATAGGATTCATTACGGAAACTCAGAGAGGAACCATAGAACTCATTCATGAACTAATGGATAGCTATATATTTATTTCCATAATAATTTTGATATTCAAAGAGCTATTAGACGTGGTGGAGTGTGCTCAGAATGGCCGAGAAGGCACGTGTTGTCGGTAGATGACGTAGATAATGCAACCTGGGTAAATGGAAATATAACCTATCTACGTAGTGGTTGTGTGCTCGGTTGTCCGCGACAGACAAATTTACTAGAACACAGATTCACAGTTTCATTGACTTCATCGCCGCCAACGTATTCCGCTAGACCACCGAAGAGCGAAACGCCATGCGCGATGAAACGTACGATGCCATCGTCATCGGGGCCGGTCACAATGGTCTTGTCGCGGCGATCTATCTCGCTCGCGCTGGTTGGGACCCGTTGGTCGTTGAGCGCAACGCCACCATCGGCGGGGCGGTTAGAAGCGCTGAGATCACCGAAGAGGGGTTTGTTCACGACGTTTATTCAACTAATCAGAACCTCTTTCTCGGCTCGCCGGTCTACGACGAATTCGGTGACGAACTGGCGGAACATGGGCTAGAGTTTTCGACCTCCGACAAGCCCTACTGCAACGTGTTTCCGAATGGGACGTGCCTGCGCGTGTATCAGGACGAGCAACGAACCCGCGGGGAGTTACGCGCGCACGACCCGAGAGACGCTGAGGGTTGGGCAGAGCTTCACGATCGGTTTCAGCGGTTCCAGCGGACGCTACTGCCGCTGTACTCGACTGCTCTCCCCTCGATCGAGGCAGGCCGTCGGGTCAGCGGTGCCGCCCGAGAACTCGGCGTTCAGGGACTCTTGGAAGACGGGCAGTTGTTGTTGAACTCCACGCGGGAACTCGGCGAGACGTACTTTGCGAGCCGCGAAGCCCGGGCGCTCCTCGCCACGTGGGGGCTCCACCTGGATCTCGGACCGGACGTTTCCGGCGGGGCGATGTTCCCCTTCATCGAAACGTTCAGCGATTTCGAGGAGGGCATCTCGGTCACGACCGGTGGGGCATCGAACATCGTTGGGGCACTCGCCGGGATTCTGCGCGACTATGGTGGTGAGATTCGAACCGATGCGGAAGTCACCCGCGTGATGATCGACTCGAGGCAGGCCACTGGTGTCGAACTCTCTTCGGGTGAACGTGTTCCTGTCGGGCGGGCCGTCATCGCCAATCTCACGCCGAAGGTACTGTTCGACGATCTTCTCGACCACCACCTGTCTCAAGACACTGAGCGGAAAGTGGAGTCATACACCTACGGTCCAGGGACGATGATGGTTCATCTCGCGCTCGATGAGTTGCCCGAGTGGGAGGCTGCTGTTGATCTCGACGAGTTCGCGTACGTCCATATTGCGCCGTACGTCGAGGACTTGGCGACGACGTACACGCAGGCGGTGAACGGAACGATCCCGGAGAGTCCGTTGTTGATCGTTGGTCAAACCACGGCCGTCGATCCCTCCCGAACGCCGAACGACGAGCACATTCTGTGGATTCAGGTGCGTGCGTTGCCCTCGGAGATCCGGAGTGACGCAATGGACGAGATCGAGACGACTGAATGGGACGAAGCGAAAGAACCAGTCGCGGATCGTGTGATCGAGAAGCTCGAACGGTACGCACCCGGCGTTTCGGACGTGATTCGTGAACGGACGGTTCTCTCGCCAGCGGATCTCGAACGGGACAACCCGAACCTTGTGGGCGGCGACAGCATTGGTGGAAGCCATCACTTGAAACAGCAGTTTCTCTTTCGCCCGTTCGTCGGATACTCGCGGTATGAAATGCCGGTCGATGATCTCTACATGGTTGGAGCGGGAACGTGGCCCGGCGCGGGAAACAACGCGACCTCCGGGTATCTTGCCGCTCAGCGACTCCTCAAGCCGGACCGCACGACGCAGATACGCAACGAGATCGAAGCCCGACTCGAGACCGGAGCACAGCGAGCACGTAAGTGGATGAGGGAGCGTCTGTGAGCCGTATCGCCAGCAGAATGGCCGGTGGTGATCGGGCGCTGTCGCTGACGATGAAACCGGTTGATGCACACCACGTCTGTTTCACAGGATTCGATAACGCACACCGCTCGTACACAGATTTTGGGTATCCGATCTACCGAATCACAATTTAATCATATAAATAATAGTTTATGATGGGAAACAGATTGATATCCTGTCGTGACCTACACACGGTCGTGGACGTTCACGTCTCCTCCTCGGATTCGGCGTCGATGGCGTCGGCTTTCGCCCGGACCTGCTCGGCAAGAGCGGGTCGCGTCACGAAGGTGGCAGTGACCGTTCCGCCCGCGTAGTCAACGTCCACCACGCTCGTCCGATCGTAGAGCCACGAGACGAGACGCATGGCTTCGTCCCCGTTCGGCATCGTCACTTCGGCGCGCTCGCTCGGCAGGTGGTCTCGAATGCGCGTGCGTAGCTCTTCTACGTTCGTGCCCTCGACGATGCTCATCGCCAGGGGCGAAGAAGTGAGTTCGGCCGCAGCCGCGAGGCGCTGGTCGCGTTCTTCCTCCTCGAGCAAGTCGATCTTATTGAGCACCGGGATGATCGACTCTCGGGGAACGTTCTGTGCGTCGAGTACGTCGAGTGAAACGCGGAGTTTCTCTCGGAGTTCGTCCGTCGGGTCGCTCGCATCGGCGACCAACACCACGGCGTCGGCGGCCGCTGCCTCCGAAAGCGTCTCACTGAACGATTTGACCAACCAGTGGGGGAGGTCCGCGACGAATCCGACCGTATCGGTGAGCAGAACGGGTCTACCATCGAGGGTCGCTCGTCGCGTCGTCGTCTCCAAGGTCTCGAACAGTCGGTCTTCGGCGGCAGCCGTGGCGTCCCGATCCGGGTGATCGGGAGTGGTGTCGGTGAGATCCAGGTCGTCCCCGAGACGGTGCAACAGCGCCGATTTGCCGGCATTGGTGTAGCCAGCGATGGTTACCAAATCGAACCCCTGCGTGCGGCGACGCTCGCGGGATTCCTCCGCTGGATCGGGAAGTTCGTCGAGTTTCCGTTCGAGCGTATCGATTCTGTCTTCCGCATCGTACAGGGGCGATCCCTTCTCGACTCGTTTATTCAACCCGCCCTCGTCGGCTGCTTCCCGCATTCGTGGCAGCTCGTAGCGCAACCGAGCCAATTCGACTTGGAGCTGTGCCCGACGGGTGCTGGCTTGGTCGCCGAAAATGTCGAGAATAAGCCGATAGCGGTCGTGTACCCGCGTTCCTTCGGGCATCGACTCACGCAACTGGTGGCTTTGGGACGGCGTGAGTTCACCGTCGACGATGATCGTCTTTGCACCGGTTTCACAAGCACGAGCGGCGAGTTCTGTGACCTTTCCCGCTCCAAAGTGAGTGGTAGAGTCTTCGGAGCGGACCTGTGTGACCTCTCCGACGACCGTGTAGCCAGCGGCCGCAGCGAGTGCCCGTATCTCACCGGTGTCCGGCGTGCCGGAGGCGATGCGCTTTGCAATGATTGTATTTGTATCTGTCATTCGTAGCTGTGACTGCGTGTGATCTGTGGGCGATACGGCGGCTCGGTCCACACCGAGCGCTCAGGGACTCAAAAAACGGGACACACCGTCGGCGCTACCGAAGCAGTGGACAGGCCGAGCGCGACCCGACTAGAAGGTGAATGAGGTGGTCATCGATCGCTCTGTCTTCGAAATATCGGCTGATGAATAAAAACGTTTCTGTATCTATCTCCGTATTGATTTGTTCTACTTCGATGTGGACCGGAACATCAAGTGGCGGAGGGACCCCCCTGCGTCCAGCAAAGCTATTGATTCAATAACAGAGAGAGGTGCGTCCAGCACAATGGATAAAGGAAAGGTACCTAGTAGGCTTGTTCTAGTGTGAAATCTTATTCCACATTATGTATCATAACTATATTCGGTCTAAATAAGCAATATTGGGGTGTAGATCCCTGAGATAGTCTAGACTAGGGGTTTTCGACCGGCAACCAGACTTTTTCCTAGATTTGCTGGACGCACCCCCCACCCTCTCCATCCACTGCCCTAGTTTTTGGCGGTGGCCACCAGTTCGACACTAGTCGGCGTCGACTGGGTTGTCGAACGACGGGAGACGAGATTCGATCTCGTTTCGTTCATCCGCTAGCCATTCCGGAAGCGCAAGCTCCGTCCCGAGTTCGTCGTGGTTCTGATCGACGGTGAATCCAGGTCCCATTGTCGCGATCTCGAATAGGACGCCACCTGGCTCGCGGAAGTATATCGAGTGGAAGTATTTTCGGTCGATGATCTCGGTGACGCGAAGGTTCTGGGAAGCCAGATGATCACGCCACTGCTCTTGTTCGGCAGTGTCCTCGGCTTTGTACGCTACGTGGTGAACGGTGCCGGTTCCCATTTGTCCACGCGGCTGCTCGGTTTTAACCAGGTCGACAATCGATCCCGGTCCACCAGCAGCGGATCGATACCGATGCCGTCCGTCTTCCTCAGCTTCGAACCCGTAGCCGAGCCCCTCGGTCAACACATTGGCGGTCGGGTCAATCTCATTCACGGCGAGCGTGACGCTGTGGAAGCCCCGTAGTTGGTGGGTGGCTGGAATGGAACTCGCTTCCCATGGCTGGCCATCTGGAGCGTCGGCGGATGCAACGAGCGCGAGCGTGATTCCGTCCGGATCGTCGAACTCGATGACAGTCTCGCCGAATCGTTCAGTGGGACCAGCAACGTCGATTTCGTTCGATTCTAGTCGGTCGAGCCAGTAGTCGAGCGACTCTGGAAGAATAAAGTACGTTGTGACCCTCGTCTGTCCTGCACCGAACTCCCCTGGGCGGCCACGATCACCCCACGGGAAGAACGTGATGTTCGTCCCCGGCGTCCCCTCGCCATCGCCGAAGTAGAAATGATACGTGTACTTGTCGTCGTGATTTACAGTTTGTTTGACGAAGCGCAGACCGAGCGTTTCCACATAGAACTCAGCATTGCGCTGTGGATCGCCAGCGATTCCAGTCACGTGATGAAGTCCTGGTGTGGTCGGTGGCATTGTACCATCTCTTTTGTGGTGGAACCGTTTATATTTCAGCTAACACTCGGAGCAGCAGGTGACAGCGATGTCCGTACCCAGCAAGGGCTACGCGGGACGATCACCGGCGTGTTCAGATACGGATGAAGGACGAAGGGGTTCGTTTCCCTGTGATTGATGTCAAAAAACGCCTGCCTCACCGGATGTTTGGACGAGATTGCTGTGGATTTTTGATTGCTAACCCACACCTTCCGGGGGTATTCTGCGCTTCTCAGATGAAAGGAAAAGAAAACCATCCTCCGACAGATTGATATTTCGATGTGATAATAGTAGGACACAATGGACGAGGCGACGCGCCGCCCCGCCTCTTCGGATCAGGAGACGTTTCAAGACCGGGAAACGTTCAGTGGGGCACTCATGGACCTCAAACGCCGTGGGTGTTGTGTACTTGTGACCGGACAAGTGAACGAACGGACGCGTGCTGCACAATCCCGTCGGCTGTTCGGGCAGAGTGACACCCCCCGACAGCGCGTGCTGACACTCACCGATGCAACATCGAAGTCCGCAGCTCGGTATCTTCCGGAAGGCATCGCACCGACACACTCGACCGTAACAACGCTCGATTATACGGAAACGGTGCGTGTTATCGCTGATACCGACGGTCACTCGTCACAACCAGCGCCAGTAGCCACCACCTCGGACGACGCAGCTTCGATGGGCGAGCTTGGTGCACTTCTATACGACCCGATCAAGGACGTCCTTCAAGCCGACACACTGCATCCAGGCGAGCTTCGCCTCGGTATTGCTACGCTCCGCATTCTTATCGACACCGATGGATTCTCAGCAACCCGAGCGTTCGTCCGCGCGCTCCGAGCCGACATAGTAGCTGCGCACGGGATGGGCCATTTCCATCTCCCTGGCTCGCCCGACTCCGAGACGGTCACTGCGTTGGGGCCACTGATCGACATCCACATCGAGCTTCGACAGTCCGAATGTGGTCCCGAGCATCGCTGGCACCTGCTTGAAACGGGCGAGACAACCAGCTGGATCCAATTGTGACGATGGGCACCACCGCACTCAACGACGCCGTCCGCCTCGATACACATCCGACGGCACACCCACCAACACTCGATCGTGATCGATTTTACCGCCCTCTACACTCATTCTCTCACCGAACGGGTACAGCGATATCTCTCGATTCCGTTCGATCTCGTCGAGGATCTCGTGCCGCGCTGGCCGCTCACGGCCGACGTTCGCCCAGTAGCGAAGCACCTGCCGTATCTCCCGTTCATCGTCGCGAGTCTTGGTACGGTTCGGTGTCTTCCAACGAGTTGCTCCTGGTCTCCATCCGTAGATCCGCCAGAAATCGAGGCGTTTTATCGAACCGGAGAGCAGGAGGCAGGGCACGCTGGCTTCACACGCAGCGGAGATCTTGCACCACAGACCGCATCTCTTCTTGCCTCGTACGACTATTCGCTGGTCCGAGGTTCGGCGACCACAGCACCTATTTGCTGCCCGTCCGTGGTGAGACGGTACACGATGGACGTCGCAGTCATCGGTGCGAACGGTGGGATCGGCCGCGAGTTACTCCCCCGACTTGCGGATGCTGGGCACGACCCGATCGGGGTCATACGAGACGAATCACAGTTTGACGCTGTCCGCGAACGCAGCGGCAAACCACGGTTGGGTGACCTCGAAGGGGAGTTCGCACCGGCACTTCAGGGAGCCGACGCCGTCGTTTTCACAGCCGGCTCCGGCGGAGGAACCGGCTGGGACAAGACGCTTCTGGTCGACCTCTGGGGAGCACGACGGAGTATCGACGCGTGCGCCGAGCGCGGCATCGACCGGTTCGTTATGGTAAGTGCGTACGGGGCAAGCGAGCCGATGGCCGAACCGGAGGCCATTCGCCCGTATCGGATCGCTAAGCGGTGTGCTGACGACTATCTCGAACGGTCCTCGCTCGATGCCACGATTCTTCGGCCGACGTCGCTCACCGACGACGCGGGAACGGGACACGTTTCGGCGACCTTCGAATACTCCGGTGAGGGTGGAACAGAGATTCCGCGCGCTGATGTCGCCCAGACGGTCGTTGCCTGTCTCGCACACGAGGAGACGATCGGCGAAACGATCAGACTCTTCGGCGGCGATATTCCTGTCGAGAAAGCGATCGGTCGTCGGGACTGATCGTACAGACTGGCTCTGCTGAAATCATCGGAGGATCACAGATTAATCCAGTAGTGTGACTGGATGTAGGCCCTCAAAGTCACAGTTACACTCGAATAACTCTGTGATAGGAAGTTTGTCCACTTCTAAGAGCAGACAGAAAGATTAAACCCATGACCGTCATAGAGACTATTAACCAATGCTGACACGCGCGGAGGAGAGCGACTTAATTGACGATATTAAAGAAGGAATCGGAATGGCTCTCGAATGGGGAGGTGCGTCAGCAACATCGATAGATTCCATCAAGCTGAACAAGCTCGTATATCTTGCTGTCCAGCGGTTAGAAATCCCACTCACCTTTGGATGGTATAAATACGGTCCTGCTCCTGTAGACCTACAGTATTCAGAAACCGCCGTTACTGCCACGTCTCAGGATGATCTGGATGCTCCCAATGACTCACGGTTACCTGAAAGGGATTACTACAGCCCGATGGAATACGCCTACTTTTTCCAGGATACGTTGGACGAATTTGATGATATTCTTCGAGCGCGTACGAAGGAATTTCTCATCTCGTTTTACGAACGAGAGGCGCCAAAACCATATGGCGATCTGTACGTCAAGAACGCACAACTCCAACAAGTACTAGACGAAATCAAGTCGGATGCTACGTGGCACGATGATGTTGACATGTACTACCGCGAAGTGAGTCAACGTATTGGAGAGCTCACCCGTGAAGTGATGAAAATCGAGGCTCTGCGGGAGGCCCACGCCCCATTCCGACTCTATGCAAGGTTCCTGAAGCGGCTGATTGCCAATGCTTCTACTCAGGACTCACTATCTGCGCCACAGCAGCGGTTTATGAAACGAATTGTGGACTACTATTACGGTGGTGCGTGGAAGTATGTGGCACTGAATATCTCCGAGAACACAGTACCTCTCTCTCCAGGTCACAACAAGGAGAAACTTCTAACGTCAATCGAAAACGATCGTCAGGAGATGCGTAGTGACTATCAAGACGATTTGAACGCGTTTAAAGAGCGAGCGATCAGTCTAAATCTTGTCAAGAAAGTATCTAATGATCGGTCTGTTTCGTCCTCGGATAGCAGCAGTAATGAACCATCTGACCGAGAACACGCAGAGCTATGGTCACGCGCCAGTGCAGAGGCACTAGGTAAGAGTTCCAAAAAGGATAATATGCCGAATGACCGTGGCTAGGGGAGATATTGTCCGAATCGATTTCCCAGAAGAAGACGAAATACCTGATTGCGAGTTCGATAGTCCACATCCAGCCGTCATCGTTCAAAATAACAGCGCAAATCACGAGCTAGCTACAGTAACAGTCGTTCCCATCACAACAAACGAGTATCGTGGGAAAGGCCACGAAATTCAACTCTTCCCGGATAATGACGGAGTCGAACGACAGAGCGTAGCAAAGGTCAATCTCATCGCGAGCGTTTCTATACAAGACCGAATCATGAATGAAGAGGAGTGGAAGATGGGCGAAATCAGTCCCGTTAAGATGGACGAATTAGAAGCTGCAATTTCTAGTCACCTTTCTATTTGGTAGAAGCTCATTCCAGAACATCTATCTTGATTCGTTAATTGCTACCCTCTCACACTCTCGCAGTCTTTTACAAGCCTCCCACTGTTACGTCCACGAAATATTACATTCCATTGAGATTTAATTCCCACGTTGACGATCAAGTCATTCACTCGTCCGAGATGAACGTGAATCCTCTGGTTGGTGTGGGCGTCGTAGCAGATCACTGTTGGCGTGTGATACTCATGTCGTCATCCTCGAGTCCGACAAGAAAGGCGGTGTCCGTCGTCGATCCATCATCACCGGAACTCCCTGAGTTCCGGTTAGCAACCAGAAGCCTCGGCTTCTGGTGACATCGCCAAAACCGAAGGTTTTGGCTAGCAGCCGGGCGTAGCCCGGCAACATCACCGAGCGAAGCTCGGTTAGCAGCCAGAAATCTCTGATTTCTGGCGACATCACCAGAATCGAAGATTCTGGTTAGCAGCCAGATTCCGATGGAATCTGGCGACATTCACGAGAGCACAGCTCTTGTGAGTCAACCAGAACGCGAAGCGTTCTGGTGACACCCTCAAGGAGCCGCCGTTAGCGGCGAGTAGGGTGGGGAAAAAGTCACTGTCTCACAGAACTCCAGCGTCACCCCTGCAACGCAACCAGTAATACGACCGCTCCTACGAGGAGCGCGACGAGGGCGAGGACTGGTTGCCCCCCCGTGGCAGCGAGAAATACCGCGTATCCAACGCTCACTCCAGCCACAAGCACAACAATACTGCAGACTACGTGAACCAGCTCGATGCGGAGGGTTGGTGCCTCGTGTCCGACTTCTTCTGCGATACTGAACCCGTTCTGTCCAACCTCCCACGCGATCGCCGCGAGAAACGCGGCTAGTAAGATGAACACCGGAGCCATCCCCAGCATCCCAGCGATGACAATCCCAACGAAAAGCATCGCTGTCCCGAGAGTGAACATCCTCGATGACCCGCGGGCGACGCCGGTGACGAGCAAGACAATGCCGAGAGCACCGGCCACAAGCGTGTACGCGGAGACAGCGGTAATGAGGACAACGCCCCCAGCAGCCACCAGAACGACGGCGCTACTTAGCAGCGGCATCCCGTCAGGGAGATGCCGCTTGCTACGGCTCACGGTTGAACACCTCCTCAAACGGCTGCTTTGGGTGCCAATCGAGGACGGGAATGTCTGCGCTGCGGAGGTCACCGAGCCGGAATCGGCGCGTAAGGGACGCGTAGCCGAGCGCACAATCCGGCGTCGATGCTGCTGTCGGATCCGGACTGATAACGGTGACAGCGTTCCCATAGGCATCGAATCGTTGCGCGACGCATTTCGCGCCGTCGTCACAGAGGGGGGAGACGAACAAGATCTGCGTATCGTATCGCATCCGCTGACAGAATTCTTTGACCGCCACAGATGCCTCGACGTCGGCTTCGGGTCTGTCCCACGAGAACGCTGGATCGGTGGCAAGGACGTTCTGGACGCGGATTCGATGGGAAGCACCGGTGTTGGGCGGTAGCCAACACGACCGGGGTGACAACGCCGCGAGACCGACCGGAACGCGCTCCGATACGAGCTGAGCCGTCAGGTATCGTGCCGCACTGAGACTCTGCCGAACGATTGGTCTGTCACTGTCGAGCGGCGTCAGATAGGCGTCTGCACGAGCGTCGATAACGACCATCACTGTTGCGAGCCGAGACTCCTGAAAATCGATGGTGGTAAGCTCGCCCGTCTTCGCGGTTCGTTTCCAGTTGATCCGGGAGCGTGGATCACCGGGGCGGTAGTCACGAACCGAGTGGAATTCGATACCAGATCCTTCGACTGTCGATGGCGTCTGTCCCGGATGAACTATGGTTTGGGGTCTGCGCTGTCGCTTCAACTCGGGGGTCTCTGTTGGGAGACAGGTGACTGCACTCGATCCGCCGTCAACGAGCGTTTCCCGCTTGTGAACACCGGTCACGTCCCGCGTGATACAGAGAAGTGGGTCAAACTCGTGCGACCCGGACACAGCTCGGACGGAGTACGTGAACGTGGCTTCCGTCCCGGGGCGGAGTGCGGTAGTGAATCGCGGCGAGCCCTCACTCACGGTGAGGCCTGCTGGAACCCCATCGATCACACGGAGATCCGTGATCGTGGTCTCGCTCGAATTCCGGACGGAAACAGTTACGTCGATGTGCTGTCCTGGATCGGGCTCCGAGGTGCTGAGTGTTCGCGTCACCTCGACAGCTCTCGACGGTGGCGTAGCAACACGCGCATACCCGGCGACAGTGATGCCGAGCAGCGCGAGCAGGAGGAGAGACGGTTGTAGGGTTACAATACCGAGACCACCCGCAATGAGGGCAGCAGCCGTTACCCACTGTGTTCGCTCTGACCGGGACACTCGCGTCGTCTCCGGCTCGTACGGTGCCCAGTATCGTCGCGTCGTTACGATCGGTATGGGATCTCCCCTTGTCGACTCGAATAGCGCCGGTGAGGCGTCAGTCCCGTTGTATCGGCTCGCAAGTTCGGCGATCGCGTGTCGTGCTCGACGGGCAAACGGGGGTTCGGTGGTCCGGAGCGATCGGAGGTGGTGTCGAATCGAGAGCGACGGGACGACATCGTCAGTGAAAAACGCTGCTGCCTGTGGGTCGTCGGTCCAGCTCCCGTCGTTCAGCCGTGTTTCGCATTCTGCCCGTGTCCAGTTGTCCGTCTGCGACAGGACTGTGATTGCAATCTCATGTATTTCGGATCGAAGCGCGAGGCGAGATTCTGGTTTCTCCTCCCGGCGGTCGGTCCACGTAATCTCCGCAAGCTGTCGCGTGAATCGTGTGCCAGGGCGGGCGTACGGGGGACGGTCTGCAGGAGAGGGGTAGTCGGTGGCTCTCTCTTGGACCGTCTCCGTGGCGTGTGACGGTACGCCTGTGAGTGCGTATCTTGCACCGAGAATGAGGGCGACCAGGCCGATCAGAACGAACGGTAGTGCACGGACAGTGCCTGTGAGTTCGACGACAGTTGCGAGCGTCGGCGACGTAATGAGGAGGAGTCCGATGAGGCACGAGACGACCCCGATGACCAGAAGAGAGCGGCGAATGTAATTCATCGCTCAGACCCGAGGGTGACGGACTCAGCGTCGCTTGATCGATCGGTTTGCTGGATCTGGTCGAGCGCGTGCCGTGCGCCCTGTTCGCGCTCGTCGGTCGGCGGGTTGCCACCGTAGCGAACCGTGCAGAACAGCGCAGTAAGGTCCGTTATCGGCGTTTCAGGACCCCCAGATCGAACTGCTTTTTGTGCGAGCTCTGTGGGTGTTTCTTGGTTCTCCACGGGAACGTCGAGGTCCGTGATCATGGCCTGCCACGCGCGATACACGCCGTTCGTTGGTGGTGGATCGCTGGCTGGGTTCGAGGGTGTTTCCGACGCGTGCTCGTTGACTGTCGTGTCTGTCGTCTCGTCGGCCGGTGGTTCACCGTGTGCATCATTGCTGGTGAGATGACGGACGACGAGCAGTGCCCCGAAGAGTAGGAGAGCAAGCCCGATTGCGAGCCGTCTGATCGGGTGGTCGGACTGCATTGGGGTATCATCGAGCCCCTCTCCCACGTTGACCCCGGGGAACGCGAAGGGGTGTACTGCCTGCCCACCCGATTGTGACTGATGCTCGCTCGTCTGTCCCGTGTGGAAACTTCCCGGAGTATCCGCGGACCCTCCCATGGTGGTATCCGAATGTGCAGTGTGTAACGTGCTTGCAGCAATCCCGAGGCTTGCGAGAGCGAACACTGTGATGAGGACAGTTGCGACGTGGGACTGATTCATGAGCGAACGGTATTTTAATATCGGGAATTGTACAGACAAACCTTGTGGAATCCACACACGGCGAGCGCATCGGTCTCGAGTCGGCGTGACCGCCTATCGATGAAACGACGATATCCGTCGACAGAGTTCCCTTCGATCCGCTAGAACTGTACGCAGAGACGCTCTTTCGGTCGTCAAAACAGACACACCGTCTATCGGCACACTGTCCGAATGTGGTTCGAATCGACAACGATTAGTTTAACCCATAGGTTTAATACTTTGTCCGATGCACACTTAACTAGATGGTTGAACAACAGCCGGACGACCTGGATCTCGACGCGATCTTCACGGCGCTGGCCCATCCGATTCGCCGAGACATCCTCGAACAGCTGGCCGACGGTCCCGAAAGCGTCGGCGAGCTTGCCGAGCCCCACGACGTCTCGCTGGCAGCGGTCTCCAAGCATCTGCGCGTGTTGGAGGATGCGGGCCTGCTCAATGTCGAGGCGGACGGCCGGGTTCGCCGCTGTCACCTCGATGCTGCGCCCCTGAGCGAAGCGTTCGGGTGGCTGACCCGGTACCGCGTGCTCTGGGAGGACCGCTTCGACGCGTTGGCCGACCATCTGGAGACTGAAGACCAATGACAGACAACACAATCGACGAAACCGAGATCGAAACGACGGACACGACCCTCACCCTCCGCCGGACGTTCGACGCCTCGCGCGAACGCGTGTGGCGGGCGTTTACGGACCCCGAGGAGTTGGAACAGTGGTTCGTGCCGGAGGGCATGACGGCAGAGGTTCGCGCCCACGAACTCGAGCCCGGTGGCGAGATGTCCATCACCTGGACTGACGGGGAGAATCGCATCGACAACGAGGGAACCTACGTCGAGGTGGTCGAGAACGAACGCCTCGTCTCGGCTGAGGAGACCGAAGCGGGGGAGCTTCGTCTCACCTACGAATTTCGGGACGCCGAGGATGGCACGGAAGTGGTGATCACCCAGGAATTCCCCGAGCAGGTGCCTGACGGCGCCGCCGAGGGTTGGACGGGCATGCTCGAAAACCTGGCTGAGGTACTCAACGAGCCAATGACGGGTACACCGGACGAGGAACGGAGCATGTCCGTGAACCACGTGATCGAAGCACCACCCAAGCGGGTCTACGAAGCGTTCGTCGATCCCGACGAACTCGCGGCGTGGCTCCCGCCGGAGGGCTTCTCCGGCGAGATCCACGAGTTCCACGCCACGGAGGGCGGCACCTTCCGCATGTCGTTCAACGCCGACAGCGAAGAGTTGGAACCGTACGCCAGCACGTTCCACGGGACGTACGAGGAACTGGTCCCGGGCGAGCGGATCGTCTACACGGAGGCGTTCGAGAGCGACGATCCGGGCATGGCCGGCGACATGACAACCACAGTCACCTTCGAGCAAGCCCCTGGCGGAACCGAGGTCACCGTTCGCCAGGCGGGGATCCCCGAAGCCATTCCGCCGGAAAACGCCAACGAAGGCTGGACCGACTCTCTCGAGAATCTTGCGGATATCGTCGAGGAGGCGTAGCGGTGATCGAAACCAACCCGACCGAGTACGACGTGATGATCCGGCAAACGATCGAGGCGTCATCGGAGTGCTCCCCAGCCACCAGGAGAGATCGACGTGATGTTGGAGGGTAAAGTCGCCGTCATCTACGGCGCAGGCGGGTCGATCGGTGGTGCCGTTGCCCGCGCCTTCGCTCGCGAGGGAGCAACGGTCTTCCTCGCGGGTCGCACCGAGGCGACGCTCGAAGCGGTCGCCGAGGACATCCACTCGGAGGATGGCGAAGCGGACACGGCCGTCGTCGATGCCACAGACGAGCATGACGTCGACGAGTTCGTCGATAGGGTGGTCGAGGAGACGGGGCGAATCGATGTCTCGTTCAACCTCATTTCCTACGGGGACGTTCAGAAGCCGCTAACCGAGATATCGGTCGAGAACTTCACGCATCCAATCACGACCGCGACGCGGACGCAGTTCCTGACGACCAGGGCTGCCACCCGCCACATGATCGAACAGGAAGCGGGGGTAATCCTGACGTTCGGCGGCGGTGGCCCCCAGACGCCACCCGGACTTGGGGGCTTCAAAGTCTCGCTCGACGCCCTCGAAAGCCTTCGCCGGCAGTGGGCAGTCGAACTCGGGTCCCATGGCATCCGCGTAGTCACGCTCAAGACGGGCGGTGTCCCCGAATCGATCCCCGACGACGTCCCCGGGCGTGACGAGATCGTCGCCAAAACGGAAGAAGACGCCCTGCTGAACCGGACGGCGACGCTGGCCGACGTGGGCGACGTCGCTTCCTTCGTGGCCTCGGATCGAGCGCGCACCATCACCGGAACGGAGGTGAACATCTCGTGTGGCGCGCTGCTAGAGTAGGGTGTTTTGGAGGGCTAGAACGAATCGTCCGACGATCACGCCGAAATCCACGGCATCAGCAGGAGAGACCACTATGACCGGGAATACGACGACACGAGATCAACAGCAATCACGTGTCGTCGTTGATCTGTCGATGTCGCTGGATGGGTTCATCGCCGGGCTGAACGACGGCCCCGGGAACCCCTTGGGTGACGGTGGGGAACGCCTCCATCACTGGCTGTTCAGCGGCACGACTCCGAGCAGTCACAACGAGTTCTTCAAACCAGCAGAAGCCAGCCGAGAGGTCGTCGACGAATGGTTCGACGACCTCGGAGCGATCGTGATCGGCAGACGCACCTTCGACATCGTCGATGGGTGGGACGGGACCCATCCGTTGGGCGTACCGGTGTTCGTCCTCACGCACGAGGCACCCGAAACGGTGCCGGAGGGAGCGACGACGTTTACCTTCGTCACTGACGGCATCGAACGCGCACTCGAGCAGGCAAGGAAGACGGCTGGTGGCAACAATGTCCAAGTGGGCGCTGCGAACGTCGCCCAGCAGTACCTCGAGGCGAGACTGGTCGATGAGATACAAGTTCACCTCGTGCCAGTCTTACTCGGCAGCGGGGTCCGATTGTTCGAGTCGCTCGGTGCAGCACCGATCGAACTGGAACGCACCAGAGTAATCGAGTCCACCGGCGTCACACATCTTCGGTTCGACGTCGTGAAGAAACAGGGAACAACCAAAAACGAGAATCAATGACAGACGTCATGACGAGCGACGGTATTCTTGAAAGCACTGTATGATCGAGAACGCAGACGAGACGACACAGGTCCCGGCGGCCCCTGACGGATACGCAGATTCCGCTAGATTCCAGTATCCACACCTCCGTTTGACCGGGATCGTCATCGTCATAGGACCTCCGGCGGCACTCCTGTACGGCTATCTTCTGTGGAACGGTCACGGCCCTGGGTTACTCGAGACGCTCTTCGGGTTTCAGCAATCCGCAGCTGGATTTTCGTTTTCGATCCCACTCGGAACCATCCTCGTCACCGTGTTGGCGATCGTCGCAGTAACAATCCTCCACGAGTTCGTTCACGGGCTGGTCCTTCGTGCACGTGGCTACCACGTCTCCTACGGGCTCGCACCGCATCTCGGAGCGGTCTACGCCGCTGCCTTCGAGCAGTTCTACACCCGCGAGGACTGCCTCCTGGTCGCTGTCGCGCCGCTCGTCGTTCTCACTACTCTCCTCGTGCCGTTACTGTTCGTTCCGAGCCCGCTCGTTGCGTTTGTGGCGTCCGTTGCACTACTGTTCAACACGATGGGTGCGGCCGGAGATCTCTATCTCATCGCACGCCTGCGACGGATGCCTGCAGGAACCCTCCTCTACGACAGCGACATCCACAGCTCCTACGTCTTCTATCCCGAGACCTCGTAGTCGTTCGCCGTTCACGATCTATGACGGCCGCGAGGTGACTGGCTGCGTAACGAAGACGTTCGTCCGTGGCCAACTCGTCGCCAACGACGGCGAACTCGTGACCGACCGGCCGCGCGGTTCGTTTCTCGAACGGGAGATCCCGAACGGTAAAATGGGGAACGCCTCACAGACGCGTGTGATCGTTACGATCCACGTACGTCATCGAACTCCCGAACTCGATGCGCGGTTGAGGTAGTAGACCGCGATCCCACCGAGGAGGAAATCGAGGGCGATCAGGACCGTGAGCGCTGGCACGAGCGTGTTCCAGATGCCACTGAAGGTGGTTATTTCGATCACTGACAGCACGTCCTGTCCGAGCATCAACGCGCGGACTGCGTCTACGCCGTACGTGATCGGATTGTACGTCGCTACCACCTGTACCCATTCGGGAAGGTTACGGATCGGAATGAAGGCGCTCGACACGAACAGCAGCGGGAACTGAAGCAGATTCGCACCGATAATGGTCGACTCCTGGTCGCGGGTCGCGAGCGCAACGATGTTCGAGAACGCCGTGAACCAGATCGCAAAGACGATAGCGACGCCGATGATCCCGATGGCACCCACGATCCCCGTCTCGATGTACGTCCCAACGTTGCCCCCGGTATCGAGCCAAACCAGCACGTACCCCAACGCGAGGATGATGAGCGTTTGGACGACGATTCGCACCACTTCCGAAAGCGCCTTTCCGAGAAACATCGCAACGCGATTGATCGGTGAGACGAGTACCTTTTCGAACATTCCGCTTTCCATGTCGTCGACCAACCCGATTCCGGAGCCAGCAGCCGCGACGAGTGCCGACTGGATGATAATTGCCGGAGTGAGATACGTGACGTAGGTGACCCCCGGTCCCAGCGCTTCGCTGAGTGCTCCCCCGACGACCCCGCCGAACACCTCGGTGAACAACACGAGAAAGATGATCGGCTGGACGAGCGAGGAGACCACCACGAACGGGTTGCGGGTGGTCTTTACGATCCAGCGCTTCAGGTTGATCCACACATCGACCACGAAGCCGTTTCCGGAGGATTGTGCTCCGGCACTGGAGTCCGACCCACTGATCGTGCTCATTGAACCTCCCCCTCCAGCTCGGCGGAGCGTTCTGTCGCTTCGTCGTCCGCTTGCTCGCCCGCCGGGTGACCGGTAATAGCTAGGAACACGTCGTCGAGCGTCGGCGAGCGAACGTCGAATCCCGTCACGGTGATGTCTGCATCGCGCAGCGCGACGAGCAGATCGGGGCCAGCCTGGCGCGCGCGCTCTGATGCGACACTGATACCCTGGTCGGTCGTCTCTACCGTCCCCTCCTCGAACAGCCCTGCGTCCCGCGCGACCCGGCGTGCTCGCGTCGTCGTCTCGTCGGTCGGGTCCACGAGAGCGATCTCCAGTACGTCACCGCCGACCTGGGATTTGAGCGCGTCCGGCGAGTCGGTCGCGACGATCGTGCCGTCCTGAATCACCGACAGCCGATCGCAGAGTTCGTCTGCTTCTTCTAAGTACTGCGTCGTGAGAAACACTGTCGTGCCCTGTTCGTTGATGTTGCGAAAATACTCCCAGAGACGAATCCGCGCCTTCGGATCGAGTCCCGTGGTCGGTTCGTCGAGAAAGACGAGCGGTGGACTGTGTACGAGTGCCGTCGCCACGTCGAGGCGCTTTTTCATCCCCCCCGAGAACTCCTTTGCCACCTTGTCGGCGACGCCCGCCAGATCGACGAGCTCGAGCAACTCGTCGATGCGCTCCGTGCGCTCTGCTTTCGGCACGCCGTACGCCTCGCACGCGAACTGGACGTTCTCACGGGCGGTGAGTTCCTCGTCGATACTCGTCTCTTGGGCCATATAGCCGATGGACTCACGAACTGCCTGGGGCTGTGCCTCGACGTCGTACCCGTTGACCGTAATGTCACCCCCGGTCGGTTGCAACAGCGTCACGAGCGTCTTTATCGTCGTGGTCTTGCCCGCACCGTTCGGTCCTAAAAAACCGAAGAACTCCCCCTCCGGAATGTCGATCGTCACGTCCTCGACGGCTTGTGTCCCGTCCGAATAGGTCAGTTCGATGTGTCTCGCGTCGATTGCAGTCATGCTGTATCCGAAGATGTGAAAGCTCTTCCATCTTGTGAACGAATATTCAGTTATAGGGCTCCACAGAATTTGTTCCACAACTCGGATGAAGAGAAAATAATGCTCGTAGAGACAAGTACGACGCTCTGTGCAAGCACGGGTACGCAGACTTGATCCAGCGCATCGGTGATGAGTCCTCGAAAAGCAAGTCCTCCTATATCAAAATTATGATGAGTGAGAGAGGGCACCTCGCGTCTTTTTTGGTTTCATGATTGACCGTTTCGAGAGATTGACCGTTTCGAGAGCGACGTTCCGATCGACGATTCGGACGATACGCACGGCACAGCTACAGGCCGATGCGGAAAACAACATTCGCGCCGAGGGCGACGGCTGGCACGGCCAGCACGACGGCGAGAGTCACGATCGCGCTCGCCCAGCCGCTGATGGTGACCGCTCCACCGATGACGACGCCACAGAGGTCCGCAAACGCGATGTACACGGTCCGGATCAGTCCAAAACCGGTGCCGTGTTCGGTATCCGTTAGCTGATCGACCGCCCGCGACTGCACCGGTGGACTCCATCCCATTCCGAGACCGACGAGTACGACCGCAGCCACGACTGTCACAAGTGCGTCGCGCGAAAGGAGAGCGAGATAGCGAGTGACACCGACGAGAAGGGTCGCAACTGTCACGGAGTCGCGTCCGAGACGATCGGAAAGCCATCCTGCGGCCGGCTGTGCAACGGCAACGACGACGAAGTACAGGATGAACAGAATTCTCGCGAGTTCCGGTGAAAGTCACTGATACTCCCGGAGGACGTACGGTAAGAACGAGAACGTCGCCGTATCGGCAAACTGCCCGAATCCCACGATGACAAGGAGCACCACGAGTCCGCTGAGTACGGGCACCGTGCGCCACCCGTAGGTGGCAATGACGAACGTGACGACGGGACTGGTGAGACCAACGACTTGCGCGCCAACCCGAATGGAGCTTGACGCGCTCTACGAGTGCGGTCAGTGTGAATCTCACCTCTACGCAACCCTCGGTGAAGTCGTCCTCAATCACCCGGCTGTCGTCTCTCTGTTCCACGACTACGGAATCGATCTTCGATCGGTGCCGCGGTGATCGGTACAGCTTGTCAATGATTATACGGGTGGTGTCTGCTCCTTCTCGCGCGTCTGAACCAGCGTTTCTCCACCGCGAATGTTGACGCTGCGAACACCACGTTTCCGGTGAAATTAGGGAGACACACACACCGCGTTTCCGGTGAAATTATCCGGATACACCTGGAGGCTAACTCCTACTAATGAAACCTAACTCCTACTAATGAAACTAGTAAGGGACACACACCACATTTCCGGTAAAACCGTTCATAATGAAACAGCCTAGGTAATGCTTTTTTGCGCTTTTCGTTACCACGATATAGTTATGATCTAGTCACGATCAGTCACGATATGATCTAGTCACGATCTAGTTTTAAGTTGCTAGTATAGTTCTCTAGGTGTAATCTAGTTCTAATCTAGTTCTAGATCTCTTCGACAACCAAATGTGACAACTAATATGGTAATTGGGTGTTGAGAAGAGAAACAAAAAGCTATTTAAATAGTAGTTGTGAATAGTCCACTGAGTTAGTTAACACTTACTAACGAGAACTATAGTTCGAGTATTCAGTAACTCGAAACACTGGTTGTTGTATACCGATTAACAGCCATCTAGCCACTCCAATACCACGTATTACGCTCCTAATCAGCGTTTGCTATGAAATCCTCCTCCATTTCTTTTGGAGTAGCACTCCTCTAAATGGTGTTTCACCGGAAACGTGGTGTGTGTGTCTCGGCGATATTGGTAAGATATTTCACCAGAAACGTAGTGGTGTCACCTATGGCCGAATCTGAGGATTTGTTCGTTCGAGAGAGTCCAATTTTTGCGAATAAGGAGCTTCTCGAAGTTGGTCGTCTTCCAGAGGAAGAACGGATCGTCGGTCGGGACGAAGAAATCCACGAACTCGCAAACGCGCTTAATCCCGCAATCTTCGGTCAAAGTCCGAGTAACGTCCTCATCTATGGCAAAACCGGGACTGGAAAGTCACTCTGTTCGAAATACGTCTCGGAACGGTTGGTTGAAACAGCTGCCGAGGAAGATGTCAAAGCAGCGTATGCGTACGTCGATTGTGCACAGGAGACGACTGAAACACAAGCCATCCAAACAGTTGCGACTGCCCTGAACGAGCCGACGGTTGATGTGTCCATCCCCGAAAAAGGAATCAGCACATCCTCGTACTACAATCGCTTGTGGGCGATCCTCAACCAGGAGTATGATGTCGTTGTCGTCATCCTCGATGAAATCGATAAGCTCGGGGACGACTCCATCCTCATGCAACTGTCCCGAGCCAGGGAATCCGGGAAATTGTCCGATTCTAAAGTTGGAGTGATTGGGATCAGCAATAAAATCAAGTACGGTGAAGATATGGACGAAAGAGTGAAAAGCAGTTTGTGCGAGCGGAAGTTTGTGTTTCCACCGTACGATGCGGAACAGCTTGCTGACATCATGGAAGCGCGGCGCGATGCATTTCGTGAGGAAGTGCTCGAGCCGTCAGTCATCCCACGCACAGCAGCCCTTGCCGCACGAGAGCACGGAGATGCGCGGAAGGCTATTGATATTCTTCGATACGCTGGGGAGATTGCTCAGTCGAAAAACTCCTCATCTGTTCGAGAGGAATTTTCGGATCAAGCGTATGAGCACGCGGAAACGGACCGATTTAATGAACTCATCCGTGGGCTAACCCCGCATTCCCGATACGCTTTGCATGCTCTCACTGTGCTCACAATCGACGATGACCTGAACGAGAAAGGGTTCCGGACGACCCGCCTTTTCGGGGTTTACGAGACGATATGTCAGCAGGAAGGATCTGAACCACTTTCGTTGCGGCGAGTTAGGGATCTCCTGAAGGAACACGCTTTTTTGGACATCATCGAGCGCAATCGGGTTAGTGGTGGTAGTGCTGAAGGGAACTACACCATTCATCGGCTCCAGGAAGACCCGGAGGTCGTTCGAGAAGCCCTCACTGAAACGTTCGAGATGGAGTAGCCTTCCTGTGGCGTGATTTTCACCGGAAATCCGGTGTCTGCCTCCCCGAAGGAGACACCACGTTTCCGATGAAATTGTGTGTTTAGCTGATTGCAGGCGCTAATCCCCTTTCCTCACGGAGTCGTTCGAGACGGCAAGCCGTCTCGTGATCTCACGCTTCGTCAGTGCCGTCAATATCTTCGAGTTCGCGCGTTTCGGCCGATATCTGGTGAGCATGGGTGCCCTCTATCTCACAAATTTTTGCGGCGTGGGGAGCGATCCGAGCGGCTCCTTCGGGGGTGAGCTCCTGGTGAGTCGGCGTCTTGAGGTAGGTACCGACCCAGATGCCGCTCGAGTAGCGCGCGACCCGCAGGGTCGGCAGACAGTGGTTCGTGCCGACAGCCTTGTCGCCGAAGACGACTGGCGCATGGTGACCGAGGAACAGTGATCCGTAGTTTCGTAGGCCGTCCATGTACGAGCGGGCGTCGTCAGTCATCACCTGGAGATGCTCCATGGCGTAGTCGTTGGCTAAGTCGATTGCAGTCTCCTTGGTATCGACGACGATAACTTCACCATTGGTTTTCCAGCACTCGCGGGCGGTTTCCTCGGTCCGGAGATTCGGCAGTTGTGCTTCGAGCTCCGCCATCGTCTCCTCGGCGAGGTCTCGGTCGAGCGAAATCAGGGCCGGCCGGGAGTTGGGATCGTGCTCGGCCTGTGCGAGCAAGTCTGTCGCGACCGTCTTCGGATCGGCCGTCTCGTCAGCGATGATGAGCACCTCTGTCGGTCCAGCGAGGAAGTCAACGCCGACGCTGCCGAACACCTGTCGCTTGGCCTCGGTCGTGAAGACGTTCCCTGGTCCACCGACCGTGTCAACCTCGGGAACCGACTCCGTTCCGTAGGCCATCGCGCCGATAGCCTGGGCCCCACCGGTGCAATACACCTCGTCGACGCCCGCCTGGACCATTGCGTACAACTGGGCCGGCTGGATCGTCCCATCAGCCTGCGGCGGAGCGCAGGCGATCACCTTATCGACCCCCGCGACGACCGCGGGCACGATGGTCATCGCTGGCGTCGCGACCAGAGGATGGCGTCCGCCGGGGATGTAAACGCCAACGCTCTCGATAGGGATGATCCGCGTTCCCATCGCAACACCGGGCTTGAACTCCTTCTCGAATCCCTCAACATGCTCGAACTGTTCTTCGTGGAACGCCCTGACGTTCGCGATGGTAGCATCGATGACCTCCCGCTCCTCGTCGCCAAGTTCTCCAGTGGCAGCCTCTATCTCGGACTCAGTGACGCGGAGATCATCCCGTGTGACATCGTCGAACTTCTGGGTAAATTCGTGGACGGCTGCGTCGCCGCGTTCGCGCACCTCGGCCAAGATATCTCAAACCGAATTCGAGACCTCTTGGCCGACCTCTATCGAGGATCCGTCGGCTTCCTTGAGATGGGTGGGACCTGACATACAGGTGTATGCTTTCTGAAGCTGGCTATTAAATCCCAGCTGTCGGTCCAGTGGATCACCTGAACCGCCGAACGACCGTCCTGAGCCGGCCAAGGTCGACGTCTAATCGTGATTCGGCGTGTGAGACGAGCATGACCTCCTCGCGCTCGATGCCGCCGAATCGGAGAAAGACGACGCCGTAGCAGGCGAGAAATCCACCGATAAGGACGGCAAACAGCGGGAGCGTAACGCTGGGGACCGTCGCGACGACGAGACCCAGTCCACTGACGATCGGTGTCATTGCCAGCGCTGGTCGCACGAGTCCGGCACTGACCGGATGAATGCCGGTCCGGCGGTATAGTTGGATCGAGTACGTGAGGTTGAGGCCGGCGTACGAGACAGTAGTGGCGACGGCAGCGCCGACGAACGAGTAGCGAGGAATGAGCACGAGATTGAGCGCAATGTTTCCAACGGCGGAGGCGACGTTGTCGTACATGAGCAGTTTCGTCTCGCCGATCGAGGTGAGCGCCTTGTAATTGGGACCGGCGATCGCGTGTGTGAAAAACCCAGTCGCCAGGATGGGTAGTGCAGACGCCCCGACCAAGTAGTTCTGGCCGAACGTGAATCGGATTGCGATATCAGGAAAGATAAGCAGCAGTACGAACAAAGGGAACGAAACGGCGAAGATCCACTTTGTAACAACCTGATACATCCGCTTCATGGCCGTTCGCTGATCGTTTGCGTGGAGTTCGGAGATAACCGGCATAAGGATGAATCCAAACGAGGTGAGCACCGCGGTGAGCATCGTTGCGAGCGGATAGACCACGTTGTAGACGCCGACATCGGTCGTTGTGGTGAAATATCCCAGTAGGAACGTGTCGATGTCCGCAAGCACATTCGCCATGACCGAGGAGATGACCAGCGGCGCGGAAAACGCGAGCAACTCTCGGCGCATCAGGATGGCCTCGACCCGCGAGAACAGCGGCGTGTGCCGCTTGAGGTAATAGACGCCGAGAACGGCGGCAGCCACGTGTCCGAACAGGTACGCCCATGCGATACCGATGGTTCGATACCCCGCCAGGAGCACCGCGACGGCGAGCAGTAACCGAGCGCCGTGAGCAGTGAGGTTCTCGACGTACACTTTCGGTGTGGACAGTTGTAACCCCTGTATCCCGCCGACGGAGAGTTTTACTATGGCTGCAACGGGAATCGCCATCCCGAAGATCGGTAGCACTGGCGTGAGACGCGGATCGTCGAAAAACCATATCGCGATGGGTTCGGCGAACACTGCTACGGCCGCGCCCGCGACGACGGCGGTAGGAACGACGAGCTGGAACGCCGACACTAGCACGCCACGGCGGCGGGAAACGTCGTCGTATCGCGGAAGGTAGCGCCCGATACCGTTGTGCATCCCCAGTAGGACGAGCGTCGAGGTTGTGGTCATGATGGTCGCTCCGAGTGCGATGACGCCGTAGCCGTTGGGCCCGAGCAGCCGACCGATGACAACCACAGAAACGAACGACACACCGAGGCCGATGAGCTTCCCGACGAAAACGACGACGCCGCCTGCGAACAGCGTCTGGAAGAACGAGTCGGACTCCTCACCCATAATGCTAGATACAGCAAACGGGATGGTAGGAGTTGTGACTGTGATCGATACTCACACTGGGTTCGTTCTCCTGCGGGTGGCGTTTGAGTCGTCGAGCAAATTCATCATATAAGTGGTTGGAAAATCGGCGCCGCACTCACATGGATATTGACGCGCGTTGGCCACGGACGGAGAATCGCACCATATCATAAATATATTCGACAAGTAGGAACCTCAACTAACCAGATTTGTGGTGCACTGAAGATAGGTTAGAAGCACCAGCACTTCGTTTTGGATGAGACGAACTGTCCATCACTCGAGCTCGACTCCGATTTATTATGGGTCTGATGTTTGATTCTGATTTATCATAGGTCTGGTCATTGTTGCCCACTACAGATGCGCTCATAGTATCTTTCGATGGGGTTGAGCGAGACGACCTCTTCAACCTGCTTGGTCAGCCCACTAACGACGTAGCTGTCAGCTAGGGTTCCGTAATCGATCAGCCAATACGGGACGTGGACGAGCTCGAGCTCGTCAAGCGAGAAATCGGGACGTTTGAACGGTCGGAATCGTCGATCGATGTACGGAAAGATCCAGTCGTCCCACTCGTCTTTAGCATCGGTCGGAGTTAGTTCTGCGTCGATAGCGTCAGAGCTGGAATCAACGGATTTGCGCGGTGGTAGTTCGACGTCAACCTCACCGACACGGCCCGTTACAGCATCGATACCGACGAGGAATTTCACTGTTCGATCACCTCGGAAATAACGATGTAATTCGACGGTCGTGTATGCGATGTAGTCCGGGTAGTAAACGAGTGACACCTCATCCGGCTCTTTATCGGCGTTCAATAGCGTGGACAGTTTCGCCCGTAGAAACGTATCGATCGTAATCCGATCACTGCGAACGACCGCCGATTCAGCGTCGAGTTTCGGGTCAAACGTCTGAATCCTCATCGGTCGCAGAAAGATGCTGGCGATTACTTATGGGTTCCCCCGATCAATCGTCACTGCTCTTATCTGCTGATGCTTGTCGCTCGGGACGGAATACCTCATCCAGATGACTGGTGGGGAGCGGTTCGGTGAACTGACTGACTATGTAGGTCACCATACAGGAGATAATAAGACCAATGCCGGTGGAAGCAAACGGATTTTGATTGTAGGGATACCAACCCTCGTAGAGGCCGAACTGAGGTCCGAGATGAATTACGAAGTAGACCCCGAAAGCGACGACGAACGCGATTATGGCAGCCGTCTTCGAGGTTTCTTCACGAAACGTCCCGACCAGATATGGACCGCTGTACGCCGAGATGATGCCACCGATACCAACCCACAATAGTATTGATAAGTACTGTGGTGGTGTCCTCACTGCTGCGACGGCAACAATCGTCACGACAACCGTCGAGATGCGCGAGATCCACAACGCTCGCTGGTTCACCCGATCACTGGTGGGATCACCACCTGACCAGGGAACGTATGTCTTGCGGTAGAGATCGTTGGCGAAGATCTGTGAGATAGCGATGATCAGTCCGTCGGCCGTCGAGATAATCGCGCTCAGGATCGCAACACCGAGAAACGCCGCGAGCACTGCTGGCAGGTTCTCGACAAACAGCATTGGAATGATCGCGTCGGGATTACTGATCTGGATACCCTGTGCGCGCCCGAGTACGCCGCCAAGAAACATCAGCGGCAGCGCGATCCCCACGATTGCGGCGGCCGTCATGAACTTCTTCATATACTGGCTACCTTTGATCGCAAAGAACTTGTTACCCAGATGCGGCTGAGCTGTAAACCCGATATGGGCGATAAACAACAGGAAGATCACCCACCAGTTCGCGAACGTTGGGTTCTCAGGGTCGGTGTGGGAGTTCCAGCCCATGTCGCTCGGCAGTGCAGCGTTGACGGCACTGATTCCACCGTCGATTCCCCACCCAGTGGTGAACATAACAACGATCAAGATAGTTACGCCGATCATGATCGCCCCTTGGACCGCGTCAGTGAGTATGTCCGCGTGGGATCCGCCGGCGGTCAGGTATACCAAGAGCAATGCGCCGGCGATCCAGATGCCGGTTCCGTACTCCAGTCCAAGGATCGTCTCGAACATCCAGCCGGCGGCGGTGACCTGAGCCATGATATAAAATAGCAAGAACAGCCCGATTAACGCCGCCAATACTCGCAAGAGCGGACTCTGGTATCGATCGCCGAGGAAATCCGGTATCGACTGGGAACCGAATCGGTCGCCGACCTTCTTGGTGATCCGAGCAACGAACAACACACCGATGTAGATGCCAATGGGGTAGATCATAGCGTAGTAGCCGGCCTTAAAGCCCATCCCGTAGGCCAGGCCGGGGATCCCCATGAACGTCGAGCCGCTTGCGACCGTCGCCGCATACGCAAGCGCCAAGACGAGAAAACCAAAACCTCCACGGGCAGTTGCGTAGTCATCCTGTGTCTCGGTACGCTTGTATCCGAGGTAGCCGAGTCCGAGGATCATCGCGATATACGCGACGAGAAAGCCCCACCCCCACGTGACTACTGTGCTATCAATCTGTAATATCATGTTTCTGTTCTATCATTTCTGATTTCGCCCCCGTCTTCTTCCTGCGTTTCGAGGTAATCCTCCATCTTTAGGATCCAGAACGCAACGAACAGGAGGTATGCCGTCGTCGTTATCGCCAACACCTGTAAGACATTCACAAGCGAATACCCGTGAATCGATATAAGGATTAATAGATAAGAAACCTCCGTTTTCTTTTTGTGTGTTAATGTATTGATCCGTTATTGATTTCCATGCATATTATTGGTGCGTACTCAAATATCATTCAAATAATATTCTTCGTCCGGTGAGACAGCACAACGGTGAGCGATCCCAAGCGAGCTAAACCGCATACCTCGATGAGTGTTGGGAGTGACCGCGTAACTGACTTCGAATCCGAACCGTGTCATATTCGGAATTGTATGCTGTATGAGTGACGATGGCGGCTCGTGGCGTTACACGAGGCATACTGCAGTAAAAAATCATATATATCTACTACGAATAAATCTACCACATAAATGTTCATCAGATATAAATTATTATCGTTATAAATTAATGTTTTATAGCAGGTAGACGAAGATCCGTTGGAGATAATGTGGGAAGATAACGCATCCCATTGATAACCAATGATCAATTCGGATTAAATACATGAACAATAACATATCAAATAATCATAAACACGATCGTGAATCGGAAGCAGGATTCGGCCGACGGCTGTTCGTCCAGGGCTGTGGTGCGATGCTAGCATTCGCCGCTGCCGGGACGAGTATCGAAACAGTCAGGGCACAGGGAAGTGCTGGCGACACCACCAGAATGCAAAGCGTTCTGGCTAGCAGCCAGACGCAGTCTGGCGACATCGCTGAACTGCTCAACGATCTACCGACGAACTGGGGTCGGTGGGGCGACGACGACGAGATGGGGGCGCTTAACCTGATTGATAGCGAACAGATGTTCGCGGGAATGCAGGCGGCAATGAAGGGTGGAAAGAACCAAATAGAGCGGTTCACACTCCAGCTCTCGGTGACCGGCGACGTCATCAATCCGGACTCTACTCAGCCGGATGTCGTCTTTCCACCCGAGGACGGCTCCAGCCCCACGTTTCCAAGCACGGATACCGGCGATCCGGCGTTCCCACCCCGGACTCCTGCCCGTCGGGATAATACGACACCGACCGGCGGTACGGAGGTAACTGGTGGAATAAAATACGTTGATGATAAGTTCGTTACTGATGTGTTTCTGCAAGGGACCACCCACCTCGACGCACTTGGCCACCCGTGGTACGGCGGGAAACTCTATAACGGGTTTCCTGCTAGCACTACCGAGGCAACAAAGGAATTCGAAACGCCGCTGCTCGGCACAACCGGCACCGACGCAGTTCCAGACAGTAACGAGGAGCCACTCGAGTCAGTCTCTGAGACGAGAGGTCTTGAGAAGGCCGCAGTCTCGAAGCCGGCCAGCAAGGGCGTCAGCGGTCGAGGCGTGCTTCTCGACGTGGGTCGACAGTTCGGAGGGGAAAACGGCCGCCTCGATCTCGAGGAATGTGTCACGTTCGACGACCTCATGACAACCGCTGATGCACAGGACACCGAAATCGAGGAGCGCGATATCCTCTTGATTCGGACGGGGGCAATCGCGCGGACCCGGGACTCGAACGCTGAATGGGGTCCGCTGATCGAGCCGGGACTACGTTTTAGCGAAGAGTTAGTCGAGTGGATCCACGATATGGACATCCCGTACATTGGCGCGGACAATCTCGCAGTCGAAAAAGTCTCGCAGGAGATCGACGGTGAGACGTTTTTCATCCCGTTACACGGAGCACTGACCCGCAATCTCGGCGTCTATCTCAACGAAATTCTCTGGCTCGAGGACCTCGGCGCGGCCTGCGCCGAGGATGGCATCTACGACTTTCTGTTTACGGCTGCGCCGCTTAACGTCGAACGAGCGAGCGGGGCCCCGATCAATCCGATCGTCCTGAAGGCATCAAAGAGCGCAGAGGACGAAGGTGGGGACGGGAGTGTCGATACGTAACGATCGACGCGCTACCCTTGTCCTGGGTCAGTAGGACAGTGGGTTTATATTGATAGCCATTCTCACACAATGTCATGGCGTCAACCGGTACACTGATTTATCTCGATGAGCCCGAAACGGTACAGACTCGGGAGTACGAGGTGCCGTCCCCCGAACCTGGAGCGCTTGTTACGGAAGTCGAGCGTGCGAACGTCTGCGGGTCAGAACTGCACATCTGGCGCGGCCACCATCCTGAAGTGAAAGAGGGAGTGCTCGGTCACGAAGTGCTCTGTCGCGTCAGTGAACTAGGCGAGGGCGTGGAGACCGACTACGCGGACGAGCCGATCGAAGAGGGTGATCTCATCGCTCCGGTGTACTATATCACGTGCCAGAAGTGCTCATCGTGCCTCGTCGGTGACTTTCATCTCTGCCAGAACGCCTACCGGTATTGGGCGAAATCACCGGAAGAACCGCCGCACTTCCATGGGACATTCGCAACCCACTACTACGTCCATCCGGACCAGTACTTCTACAAAGTGCCAGAGGAAGTCGATCCAGGCATCGCGGCGGGCGCCAACTGTGCGCTCTCACAGGTCATGTTCGGCCTGGACGAGACGGGCATCGAGTACGGTGACACGGTCGTCATCCAGGGCGCGGGGGGCCTAGGACTCAATGCGATCGCTGTGGCGACCGAGCGGGGTGCAGAGACGATCATCATTGAGGGCGTTGATGGACGGATTCAGCGGGCGGAGGAATTCGGTGTCGACCACACCATTGATTTTCGCGAGTACGACACCCCTGAAGCACGCGCAGAGCGCGTTCACGAACTGACTGATGGGGTCGGAGCGGATGTCGGAGTGGAGGTCGCGGGCGTTCCCGAGGCGTTCGCCGAGGGGATCCATCTGCTGCGCGACGGTGGGCGCTATCTCGAAATGGGAAACGTCAACCCCGGCCACTCGGCTGACTTCGATCCCGGGACGCTGACTCGAAAAGCGATCGATATTACTGCCGTTGTCAGGTACGATCCGTGGTATCTTCGTAAGGCACTCGATTTCCTCGCTGACAACAGCGAAAAGTACCCGTACGCCGACTTGATCGACGCCGAATTCGCGTTAACCGATGTCGAAGAGGCACTCGCCAAATCGGATAGCCGGGACGTGACCCGAGCAACGCTGTTGCCAAACCGATAGCCAGTTGTGACTACCCATCAGCGAAACCAGGATCAGTCATGCTTCTTTTCCTCTTTCGTCTTTGAATTCGTCCGCGGTGAACCGGTAGCCGAGCGGGACTTCGAGAGAGAACGAGCCGACGCCCGTGGCTTCGGTAACATCGATGATCACGTTGTACCCCTCGCGCAGCGAGGCTTTCGTTCGCGGCGCATACACGCCGATACCGCCATCGGAGCCGATGCGGACGTCATTTGCGCCCACCATCGACGCGTCCAGTGCAACTGGTCCCATGCCGTCACAGCAGCCGTCGTTGAGCACGATCGCTACCGGTTCATCCCGGTCGTCTTCGAGCGATCGCAGGACCGACTGCGCGCGGTCGGTGATCGTAAGGGATGCAGTCAGGTCGATTTCGGACATGGTTACACGTCAATGTTAGCACAAACGTTTTTCAGCTGCGTGTAGCTCCGGATCGCTTCCAACCCCTTTTCCCGACCGAAACCGCTCTGTTTGTAGCCACCGAAGGGGGTTTCGACCCCCCCAGCGAACCATTCGTTGATGTAGACCTGTCCAGCCCGAACGTCGCGGGCGAAGCGATGGGCGCGCCCGACATCCGACGTGAAGATTCCAGCGACGAGTCCGTAATCGACGTCGTTCGCTAGCTCCAGTGCTTCCTGTTCGTCGCTAAACTCGATCACGCTCAAAACGGGACCAAAGATCTCCTCCTGAGCGATCCGCATGTCGTTGTCGACGTGGTCGAAGATCGTCGGTTCGATGAAGTAGCCGGAGCGCTCGGGGGCCTCGCCGCCAGCGACCGGTTCGCCGGCTTCATCGCGTCCGATATCGAGGTATTTCCTCACCTTGTCGTATTGATCCGCCGAAACCAGCGGTCCGACGTCGTGGTCCTCCATGCCCGGGCCGACTGAGAGTTCCGTGGCTCGCGTCGTAAGAGCGTCGACGAACTCGGAATGGATCTCCTCGTGGACGAGGAGCCGGGAGCCAGCAGAGCACACCTGTCCGGCAGCCGTGCCGAAGATCGCGGTGATGGTATTATCGATGGCAGTCTCGAAGTCGGCGTCGGGAAAGACGACGTTCGGGCTTTTCCCACCCAGCTCGAGGTGCACCGGCGTCACGTTGTCGACTGCCATCTTTGCGACCTGTTGGCCTGTCACAACCGAGCCGGTGAAGCTCACGCCGTTGACAGCAGGATGACTTGCGAGCGCCGCACCGGCCTCGGCACCGAATCCAGGAACGACGTTCAGCACCCCTGGTGGGAGACCGGCGTCGAGGGCGAGCTTTCCGACTTCCAGTGCCGTGAGCGGCGTCTGCTCGGCTGGCTTCGCCACCGCGACGTTTCCGGCGGCGAGCGCCGGAGCGATCGTCCGGCCAACGAGGCTGATCGGGAAATTCCATGGAATGATCTGGCCGGTCACGCCCAACGGCTCGCGGAGCGTGTAGTCTACGTACTCCGTAGTGAGTGGAATGCTGTCTCCGTGAATCTTGTCGGCAATCCCGGCGTAGTACTCGAAATACCGGGCGCAGTCCTCCACGTCTGTGGTAGCCTGCGAAAGCGGTTTCCCGTTGTCCTGCGTCTCGATTCGTGCGAGTCGATCTGCGTTTTTGCGGATGGCGTCAGCGATAGCGGTGAGTACTCGACCACGCTCTTGGGGTGGCGTATCGCGCCACGCTGGAAACGCGTCACTGGCGCTTTCGACGGCACGGTCGATGTCTTCCGCGTCCCCTGCCGCAACATCCCCGATCGGGTCTTCCGTCGCCGGATTGAGCGTTTTCAGCGTGTCGTTAGACGCCGCCGGCACCAACTCACCGTCGATCAGCAACTCATATTGATCGATGGTCTCAGTTGCCATGGAAAACAGTTGTCCAAGCCGGATGATTAAGCTTTGCACAGGGACCACGTTCGGGTTCGGATACGCTGATTCTCCAGCGCGTGGCGGTGGACCTAAACCGACTCCTAACCGTAACCGACTCCTAATCGTGTTCGACTGGTGGGTCTGTAGCGGTTGTCCGGATGGAGACCACGGTGACCCCTGCCCGATGGCGCCGGGAGGATGGCGCTGATCCTTTAAGTGGTTCTGGCGATAAGGTGAAGATATAGACGGGGGATAGCTTGGGCCGCTCTCATACATTCGAGAGTGGCTTCGTCACTGTATGCTGATTAACCGGCTACAGGCGGTCACATGGCTGGTACTTTTCCGGATCCGTGACGAATGATAGTCCATGAACGAATTCTGGCACCGCCTGCGCGAGGAGTGCGAGCGCCTTGCTCTAGGAACTGAACTGGTGACTCCCGTCTCGGAGCGACAGTTCAAGATCGAAGCCACCTTCGAGGACCGGATCGTCGTTCAGTTCCGGGACAGCGGCGAGGAACGCTCGCTCCGCCGCGAGCAGTTCACCGTACTCGCGGACTCGCTCGAAGATGACCCAATCTCGCTCAGGAACGTACCACCCGGCGTCGAGCCGTACGCGGCCGTCCTGAGCCTTTCCTCCGAGCATATCTCCAAGGGAGGGATGCTCTCACAATCACCCGGCGAAGCGGTCGGTGGAGAGTCTCCTCACCTCATTCCACCCGAAGAGGCACGAACGCGTCCCGAACGGATTCACGATGACGCCGTGCTGTGCGCCGATTTGCTCAATCGACTGGACGCAAACGATCCGGCCTCGCTCGACACCGAAGCGCTCACCGATCTGTACGTCCTCTTGTCGGACGTTCAGCGTGGCACCGATCGGATCAGGAAGAGCGTTAGGGAGCCACTGCTCGACCGGCTCGGGGCTGACCAGCAGCTGCATGGTCGGTTCGGAACGGTTCGGCGGACCACGCGCGAACGGCGTCGTGCGAAGGACGACGAGACGGTATTGGACGTGCTCGACCAGCGGGACATCCCCCGTGAGTGGGTGCTCGGCGTCGATCCCGAGAAGCTAGACGTTGTGCTCGCGGTGACGGATCTGTCCGAAGCGGAGGTGTACGACACCGACGAGCAGGTGTACGTTCAGAAGACGGACGTCGATGAGAGTGCGAAGTTCTCGCGGCTACAGGGTCTGGCAGACCGGCTCGAGGAGGTTGAAGGAGGTGAGGACCTTCGCAACGACCTCGACGATCTCGAACGACGCATCGACGAGGCGCTCTCGGCTGGGTGACCGAAACGGTCGCCTGCTGTCCTCGTCCAACGACACATCCAGGAA
Source organism: Halobacteriales archaeon YIM A00010 (assembly GCA_025041175.1). Classification (GTDB taxonomy): domain Archaea; phylum Halobacteriota; class Halobacteria; order Halobacteriales; family Haloarculaceae; genus Halocatena. The sequence continues at coordinate 585,632 of JAKCFJ010000003.1, read as the reverse complement.
CACAGCTAAGTGCGTTCGAACGTTGGGCTATCCTGGGCTGTTCGACCATGTGTCACCACTGGGATCTCGCAGACGAACGACTGTACGAGGCCGCTCGAGAACACGAAGAACTCCCCGACTGGGCGAACGAGGAGTCCGAACCTGATGAACCGGACGAGACGGAGGAGACGCCGATCGCGCCGAGCGCAACTGACGACTGACCGGCTAAACTGTTCTTTTTCGGCTTGAACTTTCGTTGCCCACGGCGTTATCGTTCGGTCGCTGCGTCCTCTAGAACCGTCTTCAAGGTATCGATCTGAGCGGGACGGTTTTCGTGGTACTCTTCAGCCCGTGCTCGTCCTCGATCGGCACCTTCTTTTTATCTTTGATAAAAATAAATGAAATATTTTAATTATGTGTTCTCATCATTTTATTATAAATAGTTCTTGGGAGAGCGTTCGCCTCCGTTGCGGATCTGCCGCTGTATCTCGAACTCCCAGAGCACGATGCCGATTACGTACATTCTGGAAGAGATGGACCACGTTGACCTCGGTGCGAGGGACCACCGACTTCCAGATCGCTGTCGGCGTGCTGTCCGCGTTCATGGTCCTCTCGGTCAGCATTGCTGGCGTGACCGTTCGGTAGACAGGGAACGTATCAGAGCAAGCTAGCTGTATGATAAAACATATATTTAGATATATTGGTACTTTCAGCAAGCGCCGTGCGTCTTCGGGAAGCAGTGCGTTCGCGGGACGGGTCCCCCGGCGTACTGAGCGTGGCAATCCACCCGGCATCGATGGCTTTGATCGGATCCGTATCCGTGGTCTCAGAGTGCCGTGTGAATCATCTGCAGTTCGTACAATCCGTCATTACTGATCGGTGATTCTCGCGGACCGAACTACATGGCCATTACAACAGTACATACGTAACGAAAAGACGCAGCCCCACGGAGTAGGGGAGACCGAAGAGTACTATACTGTTGGACAGAGCCAGCGACGGAGTGCGACGGAATATCTCTCTGCTGTCGGGTGATTCACCAGCAGGCGATACGCGATCACCCCTGTCCGACAGTGTATTCGCCATCGGAACTACGCGGCACCCGATCGGACAGTGATGGATCGGATCAATGCACGGCTGATGATCATACTGTCTCTTATTCGATTATACTAAAATATCTCCAGTATCACAGAATATCGTCGCATAGATGGTGTGAAGGTACGTACTATCGCCGGTGATATCGTCAAACTGAATCACTTCGTAGAATTACTATATACAGTCTCGGAAAGCCGGACAGCGTTGGATATGACGATTCACGTGTAGGTGATATTCAACTCGATGACGTTGGCCACGCTCTTGAGAGTGGCAGGGAGGTCTTCCCGGAACCGTTGTCCTTGGAAGCGACTGGTCGGGCCGGAGACGCTGATCGCTCCCTCGACAGTGTCGTTGTTGTTGACGACGGGGACCGCAACGCAGCGGAGACCTTTCACGCGCGCTTCGTCGTCGAAGGCGACCTTCTCCTCCCGGATGCGGTCGAGACGCGCAAAGAGTTCGTCCCTGTCGGTAATAGTGTTCTCCGTCGTCGCTGGCAGCCCATGCCGGTCGATGATCTCGATCACACGGTCGCGGGGGAGATGCGCGAGAATAGCGTTCCCGAGCGCGGTGTTGTGCAGATAGACCCGCTGGCCGATGTACGAATCTGTCTTGACAGCGTCGTCGCCGTGCGCGCGGTGAAGATATGTACCCCGTCCGTGTTCCTCCACGAGGAGGTTCGCCAGTTCACCCGTCTCCTCGGCCAGCGCAGTCACTTCGTCCTTTGCGATGTCGTATATGCGTTCCGTATGGAGTGCGTGCCCCCCGAGATCGAGCAGCCCCAACCCCACCCGATAGGTGTTGTCCTCTTTCACGACGTACCCTTCCCGTTCGAGCGTGCTGAGGTAGTTGTGGATACTGCTCTTCGAGAGGTCGAAGGCGTCGGTTAGCTCCGTCACCGTCGCTTCGTTGCGCTGTTTCAGCTCTTCGAGTATTGCGAAGGTAGTCTGGGCTGTCTTGACGGCGTTGGAGTTCTGCTGATCGGACATGGACGATGGCACATGTTCAAGGATAATAAATCTATTCCAGGATATCCAGCGTACTGTTCAGTTCCACTGGAGCGATTGCGAACCGCTCACGATCGTCCGGTTACCCACTCCTACAGGGATCACCACGATGTGATGGATATCTCCCGGAGCGGCTGTGCCAGGGGAACGTCCACCGTCGAACCGGTGTAGTGAGAGAGGTAGAACCCGACGATGATTTCGAGCGACCGGGTTGCTTCGATGCCTGGCGAGTAGTTCTCGTCCTCGCCGTTCAGCAGGTCCCGGACGTGGGCCGCCGCGTTCGCAAACGACCGTTTGTAATCGTCGTCCCACGTCCACGCGCCATCGATGCCGGGCAGTGACTGCTCGACGTGGTCGCCGTCTTCGAGCGACCAGTACCGCCACTCACCGTCGTCGTTGTTCATGTACAGTTTGCCCTCGGTCCCGATGAAGTTCAGCGTCATCGAGGAGATGTCCCGTGGAATCGTACAGTCGACGGTGACGAACGAGCCATCGTCCATAACGATGTGGCCCCCGCCAGCGGCGTCGACGACGTTCTGGCCGACGTCGAGCGACTCGACGGCCTCGTTCTCACCGGTGATGTAGCCGTCGACCTGCTTTGGGCGCGCGTCGAGGAGATACACGAGCGTGTCCAGAACGTGGGTAGCGTTGCGCATCAACTCCATCCGGTACTGGGTGCTCACGGAGACGACGTCACCCAGTAGATTCTGGCCGATGAGGTCGTGGAGGCGCTGGAGCTTGTCGGTGAACCGAAACGAGTGATTGACTACCAGTTCGGTCTTCGTTTCCTCACAGACCGCGACCATCTCCTCGGCGGCGCTGACGCGGGAGGCGATGGGTTTCTCACACCAGATGACGTCGGGGGCAGCAGCGGACTGTGCGGCGTCGACCGCGTGTCGGTGGTGGAGAAACGACGGCGTACAGACGGAGACGACGTCGAGATCCTCCTCGGCAAGCATCGACTCGTGACCGAGATACTGGCGGTCGGAGGGAATTTCCCACGCGTCGCCGAACGTGGCGAGGGTCTCCTCGTCGATGTCTGCAACGGCAACGAGATCTATCTCGTCGGTGCTGGCGTACCCGCCGGCGTGGCTCGCGTCGATTTTTTCCGTGCCGATGGCCTCCTCGTCGTGCATTCCGAGAATACCCATGCCCGCGATCCCTCCCGTTCCGATGATACCTGCTCTGTATGTCATAGTTGGTTGTCTCCGTCGGCTGGCAGTGAACCGCCGTTCACTCGGGGACACAGCCCACCACTATCGGCAGTGTCCCCGTCGGTCGATGTCCGTGACTAGCCCATCAGCACCGATCCTAATAAATCTTCGAGTATGCTGTCAGTTTTGGTTGCTGTTCCGAGACCGGACGAGTGGACGTCGTTCCCCAGCGCGTCACTCCAGCGACGGCACCGAGAACCGGCCGTCGGTGAACGCGATTGGTGAGGATTCCTCCGGCGCCGCGATTACTCGTCCAACCAGGGGGCACCCTGGCGTTCGACGAAGCGCTTGGTTCGATCGATGTCGTCGATCCGATCGACGTCGTCAGCCGTGAGTTCGAGGTCCAGCGCTCGGAGGTTGTCCCGGATGTGTCCTTCGCTCGACGATTTGGGGATGGCAGCGACGTTGTCCTTCCGGAGGAGCCACGCGAGGCTGACCCGTGCCGGACTGACGCCGTGCCGCTCGGCAATGTCCCGTATTTCGGGGACATCGAAGACGCTCCCGCGGGCGAGTGGAGAGTACGCGACGTAGTGGTAGTCGTGTTTCTGGGCGTGTGCGACGAGACCGTCCCGTGGAAGAAGCGGGTGTGTTTCTGCCTGATGGGCGAACAGCGGCGACTCGAGGTGATCGCGGGCTTCCTCGAGCAGTTCGATGCTAAAGTTACAGACACCAACGTGGTCGATGAGCCCACGGTCGAGGAGTTCGTCGAGCGCCGGCATCGTCTCTGCGGCGTCGTAGTTTCCCACGGGCCAATGAACGTACAGCAGGTCGAGGGAATCGAGTCCGAGTCGGTCGAGACTGACCTCCAGCCCCTCGATTACTTCGTCGTAGGCGAGACCGAACTTTTCGGCGTGAACCTTGGTCGCAACGACGATCTCGTCGCGAGGAACGTCCGCTCGGGCGATCCCCTCACCGACCACTTCCTCGTTACCGTAGTACTGAGCGGTGTCGACATGGCGATAGCCCGCTTCGAGAGCGGTGCTAACGCTGTCGATACAGGTCTCCCGATCGGTGTTCTGCCACGTCCCAAGTCCAATGGTTGGTAACCCACGCATGGATTGGAAGTCATGATCACACCTCATATCTCTTTGGATGCTCCGCCGCCACGCCGATCGCCCGCCGTACAGTCGAGGATTCGATCGCCGGTGTGGGTTTCGATCGTGACGCCCTCTTCAGTAGCGACGAGCTTCGGGAGCGGTTCCCAATCGGTCGTGCGGTCTGGACTGGCCATGACGGCCGACGCGATCCACTGTTCGCCGGGTTCGTACGTTTCTCGCAGCGTCGGTACGACCGTTCGCGGGTGAGCGAGATTCGTGTTCGGCTCCTCCGACACGACTGCCGGCGTGCGCTCGGCAAACAGACCGGAGATACCGCTCACGCCGTTGGGATACGTTGCGAGCGCCGTCGTTCCGTGGGTATCGTGGGAGAACGCCGACGCGTCGTCGTCGCCCGTCCGATCGAGTGCGAACCCCCCTTCCTCGGCGTGGACGGTCCGGGCGGTCTCGAGGCGGTGAACGCGCACGTGCCCCGATGGTGCTGGTGTCAGCCACGTCTCGACGCTCACGTCGTCCCACGGTTCCCACCGCGACGTGAGCGTCGACCCATCCACCGCTGTCCCCGTGCTCGATGCAGGGATCTTGAACTGTTCGCCGTCGAGACTGAGAGCCAGGGAGCTGTCGTGTCCCGCTCGCCCAGGACCGGGCGTCCGACCAGCGACGGAGAAGCCGAACTCCGTCGAATACGCGAACTTCGTGTATTTCTCGCGCCCGTGGACGCTGTCTTGGGGGAGCGAGAGGGCGACGAGGTGGTCGTTCCGACAGATCACTTTCCCTGCTCGGGGCTGAACGGTCCGTTCGGGGAGATCCGGCAGCGGTCGCTCCTCGGCCCGCCAGAACGGGTGGTCCGGTTCGAGTGCGAGCGGAAGAAACGCCTTCATCGCCCAGTACGGGGAGTTGGGCGAGTTGTACGATTCCGACGGCTTCAACGTGGGATACTGGTAGCCGACCGACAGGAGTCCCCCATCGGTGAAGATCGGCTGGTTCAGCCACCACCTGACGTTGCGCGCCCAGACGCCCCTGATGACGCCCCACGGGAGCGGATTTAGACCGGCGAACGCCAGCCCACCCCAGAACGCGGCCTGCGCGAAGCGGTAGGTCAGGCTTCGCCCGTACGGAAGCGCGCGTCCGTCGCCGTCGAACCAATGGACGTGACTGGTCGCGAACGCTTCAGCCCGGTTTCGGAACCGTTCCGCCCTGTCCGGGTCCGCATCGGTGCACGTCGCGTAGACGAGCCCGTAGAAATGCATGGCCCACGGCAGATAGTAGTCGATTGGACTCCCATCTCCCTCCGGTCCGTCGGTGTACCAGCCGTTACCCTGATAGAATGACTCGAGCCTGTCGAGCGACGACTGTGTGAACTTCTGGTCGTGGCGCGCACCGACCGATCGAAGCCCCATATTCACCATGACCCGGAAGAACAGCCAGTTACAGTCGTGGAGCTGGGCGTCGTTGATCCCGTTCAACCACGTGACCAACCGTTCCTGCTCGGCGTCGGACAGCGGCTCCCAGAGGTGTTCCGGCGTCATCGTGAGTCCGACGCCAATGGCGGCCATCTCGACGTGCTTTTGTGAGTAGTCGTTTGCCTCTCCCCAGTACTCCTCGTGGGACGGGTCGGTGCCGTTGATGAGGCCCCGCCGGAACAGCGACCAGCGGTCGAAGTCGCTGTGGACGCCCAGCGGGACGATCCCCCACAGCGGCCGCGCGAACCCCTCCAACTCGGCCGAAACGTCCGGAAAGTGGGCACCGGACGCGGTCGGCCTGACCCTCGCCTTCCCCGAACTGAAGTGAGTGACGAGCGGCTCGAACAGCTGTTCGACGGCCAGTTCGAAATCCTCGCGCGTCTGGAGCGGATTGTCCGCTACCGGATTCATACACTACGTATGCTGAATCGAGAAATAAATATATTGTCATTTCGGCAAAAAAGTGCCGCGGTGTCCCGCCGATCCGGGACACAGTACCCACGCGACTGTCGGGGCGTCCCTGCTCACCAGTAGCGAGACCAGTGTTCGGTCGCCCGAACGAGTCCTTCCACGTAGAAATAATCACCCCAGATACAACACTCGTCGTAGTCGCCGTCCGAGGGATCGTAGGCCCCATCGGTCAGTAGCCCGTTCGAGTCACGCCCGTCCGTCGTGTAGCTCTCCGCGAGGCTTCCGAGGGTCTCGAGGGCGGCGTTCTCGTAGCCACGCACCCGGTCGTCCGCGAGCGGGAGTTGACAGGCCAGCTCGTCGAGACCGCAGGCCGCGATGGCCGCCGCCGACGAGTCCCGTGCGTCCCGTTCGTCCGGGGCGTCGAAGTCCCACAACGGGACGTGGTCGTCTTCGATGCGACTGAGGTAGTAGTTAGCAAGCCTCGCTGACAGTTCGGCGTAGGCTCCCTCATCGGTGTAGTCCGCAGCGAGCGCGTACCCGTAGATCGCCCACGTCTGGCCGCGAGACCAGCAGGAACTGGCCTCATAGCCCTGGGCCGTCTCTCCGCCGATCGGGTCCCCGCTCTCTACGTCGCACTTGAAGGTGTGGTAGGTCGAGCCGTCGGGACGGACGACGTGCTCTGCGTTCGTGCGCGCGTGCGTTGCCGCAAGGGAGGCGTACTGTGGATCGCCCGTGGCTTCCGTGGCCCAGAACAGCAGCGGGAGGTTCATCATCGTATCCACTATCATCCGGCCCCGATTCCACGCGTCCGCGGTGGTCTCGTGGTCGCCCCACGCCTGGATGAGGCCGGGTGACTCCCAGAACCGGTCGACCAGACGATCCGCGGCGGTGAGAGCGAGCGACCGGTAGCGTCCGTTGCCAGTGAGCCGGTGGCCGGCGACCGAAGAAAGCGTGTAGAGAAATCCCAGATCGTGGGTTTTGATCTTACCCGCGTCCAGCCGGCGCTCGAACGTTTCCAGCTGAGCCTCGGCCGCGTCCCGGAACCGGTGTGCCCCCGTCACCTCGTAGGCGAGCCAGCACAGCCCCGTCCAGAAGGAGGTCGTCCACCCGTCCATGTTGTCCGTTGCCGCGTAAACGAGATCGTCGCTCGACGCCTCGGGGAACCGGTCGTAGAACGCATCGAGGTTGGCATCGATCCTATCGATCGCGTTCGCAAGCGCGCGGTCGAGTTCGTCCCGTTCGACGGGGGATCGCTCGGAGTATCGGTTCGGCTGTCCCTGGTCGGCGATCTCCGTCACTACCGCGGTTGGCGTGCGTGCCATGTGAACCCGAGTCTTCCACCGAAGCGCATAAAGCCATCGTTGAATCCGTCAACAGTGTTGGACTCGTCCCAGTTCCGTTTCGAACTGAATCCACCCAACTCGACGAAAGTTATTTATAGCTATATCGTAAGTTCACAACACACATGGATGAGCCACGGTATCGTAGACGACGGAACGTACTGAAAGCTCTCAGTAGTCTCGGGGTTGTGAGCATCGCTGGCTGTATCCGTTCGGATCCAGCGACTGACGACTCCGACTCGATGGCCGACTCGTTCGCTTTCTGGGAGATGAGTGACAGCTGGCAGGGCCACATGAAGCGGTACGAGGCGGAGACGGGCGTCTCCATTCAGCACACCAACATGGGCTACGAGGAGGTCATCAACACGCTCCAGACGCGCCTTCTCTCGGGGACCGGCGCGCCGGCGCTATCGCTGATCGAGTACGCCTCGCTGAAGCAGGTCGCCGACACGGGTGGGTTACGCGATCTTTCGGATTGGATCGAGGAGACCGGTCTCCGGGAGAAGTATCCGTCGTGGATCTGGGAGGTCGTCAGCACCGACGACAACATCTACGAGATCCCCTACGACATCGGTCCAGCGAACCTCTTCTATCGGAAGGACGTTTGGGACGAGCACGGTCTGAACGACGACATCGAGACGTGGGACCAGCTCATCGAGGAGGGGAAGAAGCTTCCCGATGACATCGCCCTGCTCTCGCTGCCAGGAGCCGCTATCGATCTCTACTGGCGGATGTTGTACCGTCAGCTCGGTGGGATGGAGTTCGACGAGGAGGGCCGGATCGCCTTCGACAACGAGAAAGCGTTGCGGGTCATTCGTCTCCTCGACCGCCTCGGCGAAGCCGGACTCACGAACAGTACCGCGAACTGGAGCCAGCAGTGGTTCGCCGGGTTCAAAAACGGCAGCATCACCGGCTACTGTACCGGCGCGTGGTTCACGAGCACGCTGAAGTCCTCGCTCTCGGAGACGGCCGGGAACTGGCGGGTGATGCGGCTGCCGGCGTTCGAGACGGGCGGCCCTCGAGCGAGCAACCGCGGTGGCTCCGGACTCGTGATCTCGAAACAGGTCAGCGAGGCGAAAGCGAGGCGGGCGTTTCACTTCGCGAACAACACGGTGGCCGACACCGACGAACTCGTCGATCTGTACGAGAGCCAGGGTAACTTCGGCGCGTACGAGCCGGCGTGGGAGCGGCCGGTGTTCGGCCAGCCAAACGAATTTTTCGGCGGCCAGAAGCTCGGTGAGCTGTGGATGGAGCAGGCGACGAACATCCCACCGTACCGGTACACCATCGACTCCCCTGCGTTCATGAATGTTCTCAACCCGGAGCTCAGAACCGTCGTGAACGGGGACAAAGACCCACAGAGCGCGCTCGAAAACGTGGTGACCACCGTGTCATCCCGGACCGGACGCGAGGTTGCCTGAGATGCGTTCGGATCTCACAGTCGAGTTCATCGACCGGGTTCGGTACAAGCGCGAACGACTGAAGGATCTACTGCCGCCGATCCCTGGCACGCCGTTCGTCTTCCTGAGTCCTTTTTTCATCCTTTTCGGCGTGTTTCTGGCTATTCCTGTGTTCTATACGATCTACCTGTCGTTTTTCGCGTTTCAGGGCGTGTCGATGGAACCGATCTTCGTGCTCGATCTCGGGGCGTACCAGCTCGTCGTTCCGGAGATGGCGAATCTGAGGTTCGTCGGGTTAGAACACTACGAGCGGATGCTGACCGACCAGGTCTTCCACCAGGCGATCATCAACACCGTCGTCATCTTCGTGGTTCAGGTGCCGATCATGGTGTCGCTCGCGCTCGGTCTCGCGCTCGTACTGAACGCGGGCTTCACCCGGTTCAAGAACGTGTTTCGGAGCGTCCTCCTGCTCCCGGTGTCGGCGAACACTGTCGCCTACTCGGTCATCTTCATCGTGCTCGTTACCGAAGGCGGACTGGCCGATGCGATGTTCCGAGCCGTCGGTCTCGATCCGATAGCGTGGCTTTCGAACGGATTCTGGTCACGAAACCTCATCGCGTTCATGTCGGTCTGGCGCTGGACCGGATACAACATGATTATCATCCTGGCAGGGCTTCAGACCATCTCCGACTCGCTCTACGAGGCGGCCGAGATCGATGGCGCGACGAAGATACAAAAATTCAGATACGTGACGCTCCCCCAGCTCAAGCCGATCATGCTGTTCGTGTTCGTGACCTCCACGATCGGAGGGTTCAAGAAGTTCGCAGAGCCGACCATCGTCATCCAGTCCGGGGCGCCGATCACCGAAACCCGGACGATCGCGTACTACATCTATCAGGTCGCGTTCCAGAACCTGGAACTCGGCTACGGAAGCGCCCTCACGGTCGCGCTCGTCGTGATCATCATGTCCCTTTCCCTCCTCCAGTTCAAGGTGAGCTGAGATGCACGACGAACTCGAAACCGAAGCGATCTGGCGGTTCGCGGGGTATGGCTTCTTGCTCCTCGTGACGATGTTCATGCTGATACCGATCTACTGGCTGTTAGTGGCGTCGACACTGCCCGAGTCCGCGATCATCGCCAGCGCGGGCAGCGGTCTCCCGCGTCTCATCCCCGGGACGCACCTCCTTGAGAACGCGAGGGCGCTTGCGGCCCGTCCGGACGTGGACTTCTATTTGAGCATCCTCAACAGCGTCCTCATCGCGGTCGTGTACACGGGGCTGGCGCTGATCTTCTGCTCGATGGCAGGCTTCGCGTTCGCCAAATACGACTTCCGGTTCAAGGAGCCGCTGTTTCTGGGGATTCTGGCGACGCTCATCATCCCCATCAACCTGCTCGTCGTTCCGCTGTTCCTGCTGGTGTCGAACATCGGGCTAGCGAACAGTTACTGGGCTGTAATCCTGCCGTGGGCCGCGTACCCGATCGGGATCTTCTTCATGCGCCAGTCGATGCAGTCGATCCCCGACTCGCTGCTCGAGGCGGCCCGGATGGACGGCGCGTCGGAGTTTCAGCTGTACTACCGGGTCGCGCTCCCGACGATGAAGTCCTCGATGGCCGCGCTCGCGGTCATCCTGTTTCTCTTCCAGTGGAACCTGTTCCTCTGGCCCCTCGTCGTGCTCCAACAGGAGAAGTTCACGATCCCCGTCGCCATCACGAAGATCATGGGCCAGGAACAGATCGCCTACGACCAGCTGCTGATCGCCGCAGTGCTTGCGATCGTCCCGATGTTCGTGGTCTTCCTCGTACTACAGCGACATTTCGTACGAGGCATCTTAGCAGGCGCAGTCAAGGAGTGAGACGCTATGACAAAAATAAGCATCAACAATCTCGTAAAAACGTTCGAAGCGAGCGATCAACGCGACGCCGATGGAGAGATAGTCGCGGTCGACGACATCGATTTGGAGATAGCCGACGGTGAATTCATCGTCTTGGTCGGCCCGTCGGGGTGTGGGAAGTCGACCACGCTGCGGTGCATCGCCGGCCTCGACAACGCGACGCAGGGGGAGATACGGTTCGATGGCGAGATCGTCAACGACAGCCGGCCCCGTGACCGTGACGTGGCGATGGTGTTCCAGAACTACGCGCTGTACCCACACATGACCGTCGAAGGGAACATGGGCTTTGGTCTCAAACTCTCATCGACGCTGTCGAGCGCCGAAATCGACGCCCGCGTGACCGAGGCGGCGGAAACGATGGGCATCGACGGCCTTCTCACGAAAAAGCCCGGAGAGCTTTCCGGCGGCCAGCAACAACGCGTCGCTCTCGGACGATCGATCGTCCGCGAGCCGGGGGTGTTCCTCATGGACGAACCGCTGTCGAACCTCGACGCCAAGCTGCGAGCCGAGATGCGGACCGAGATCCAGGCACTCCAGAACGATCTCGGCGTCACGACGATCTACGTCACCCACGACCAGACCGAAGCCATGGCCATGGGCGATCGCATCGCGGTGCTCGACGGCGGCGTGCTCCAGCAGGTCGACGTTCCGGAGCAGCTCTACCGGAATCCGGTCAACGAGTTCGTCGCGGACTTCATCGGGAGTCCGAGCATCAACCTCCTCGACGTGGCTGTTGACGGGAAGCGGCTCACTGGCCCGGGTGGGTTCACGCACGAATACACCGGCCACGAGGTCGGTGACCGCTCGCGCGTGCGGTTGGGCATCCGCCCGGAGGACCTCGCTATCGACGAGCGCGGCGACGAGCTGACCGTGTCCGTCGTCGAGAAGATGGGTAACGAGAACTTCATCTACGGCCACCTCGGGGACAGGGAGATCGTCGCCCGGACGGACGCGTCCGTCCGTCCCGACCCCGGCGACACGGTCGGACTGAGCTTTACGAACGAGGCCCTGTACCTCTTCGACGCCCAGTCCGGTCGGTCTCTCGAGACGAAAACCGACAACGTCAGCGCGACCCAAACGCAGTTCTAGCCATGCACCGAGCGTTTGAAACCTCCGTCAACCGTCGACAACAGTCGTTGGATGGCCGCTGGGAGTTCGTGACCGACCCGAACGATGTGGGCGAGCAGCGAGCGTATTTCGAGGCGTTTCCGGACGACGCCGACACCCAGCAGGTGCCCGGCACGTGGAACACGACGCCCGAATACTACGATTACGAGGGCCCCGCGTGGTATCGACGAACGTTCCGCCTCCCAGACGACGCTGACATCCGCCTCCACTTCGCCGGCGTCGCCCACGAGGCGACCGTCTGGGTGGATGGGGACAGGGTCGCCGCCCACTACGGCGGGTACACGCCGTTCGAGACACACCTCGCGGACGTAGCCGCTGGCGAACACGAGATCGTCGTGCGCGTCGACAACTCGCGCACGGCGACCAGCATCCCGCTCCCTGGGGCGGATTGGTTCCCCTACGGCGGGATAATTCGTGAGGCGTTCCTCGAAACGATCCCCACCGTCTCCGTCGACGACGTGACGATCCGGTACGATCTCGACGGCACCGAAGCGAGCGTCTCGGTGGCCGTTGCTGTCCGGAACAGCGAAACCGAGTCGGATGTCGACCTGTCGGTGTGCGTGGGAGACGCGAGGGCCGAGGCGACCGCCGTCGTGCCGGTCGGCGAGTCGGTCCACACTCTCCAGCTGGAGTTAGACGTCGAGCGCTGGACGCTCGACCGTCCGAAGCTCTACGACGTGGCGGTGACGCTCACCGACGAGGACAGCGAGGACGACCGCAGGGACCGCATCGGGTTCCGTACCGTCTCGGTTACCGAAACCTCGATCCTGTGCAACGGTGAACCGGTCGACGTGGCGGGCGTCAACCGACACGAGGACCATCCAGACTGGGGACACGCCGTCCCGCCGACAGTGATGGAAACGGACCTCGATCTCATCGAACGGGCTGGATGCAACGCTGTCCGGACCGCACACTACCCGAACCATCCCCGGTTTCTCGATTACTGTGACGAGCGCGGCGTCCTCGTCATCGAGGAGATTCCGTACTGGCAGTACGACGACGAGGCGTTCGCCCGCGATCCAGTCCTCGAACGGGGCGAGCGGATGCTCAGTGAGATGATCGAGCGCGACCGTCACCATCCGGCGGTCGTGGCTTGGAGCCTCCACAACGAGTGTTACAACCACCAGGACGGCGTCGTGGACGCCACGCGGCGTCTCGCCGAGATCGCACGCGAACGCGACGATTCCCGACCAGTGACGCTGGCCTCGAACACGAACTGGCGCGGTCACGACGACCGCTGTCTCCCGTACGTCGACTTCGTGTGCCTCAACGCCTACTGGGGCTGGTACGCCGACGACCGCGGCTGGCGGGAGTTTCTCGCTGACGTCCGGGACCGACACCCGGACAAACCGATTCTCGTCTCGGAGTTCGGAGCCGGTGCGATCGAAGGCGAACGAACCTGGAACGCCCAAAAGTGGAGCGAGAGGTATCAAGCGGATCTCCTCGCGGAGGCCATCGCTACATTCCGTGACGTCGAGTACGTCACGGGCTGGACCGTTTGGCAGTACTGCGACACGCGAACCGACCCGAGAAAATCGATGGCGCGCCCAAAAACGAAGAACAACAAGGGGATCGTCAGCGAGTTCCGGCGCCCGAAGGACGCCTACTGGCGCGTCCAGGAACTACTGGACGGAGAACCGGCGGACTGAACCCCGCCGTCGATTCGGAGTTGTCCCCCCAGAGAGCCGGAGAAGGCAACCGGGTCCGTCGCTGACCAGTTCGAGCCGTACCTACCGCCCGGCGTCTACGGCAACAAGTGTGACACTCGGTACGCCGCCCTCACGGACGACAGCGGCGTCGTCTTCAACGTCGATTACGCCGTCAGCGGCGTCGGTGGAATCCCGAACGGCACGCGCCCCCATACCGCATCGATCCGGCCGAGCACGCGTTCGTCTACGCGTTCCGGCCGTTCGACGCGAGCGAGGATCCGCTCCAGTTGAGCAAGCGCGGTTTGCCGTTCTCGGGACCACCCGGGCGGTGAATCAGGCCCGATCCAGGAGGAAACGTACTGGATCGAGAACGTCAACAGCGGCCACGTTCTCGCCGTGAACGATGGATCGACGGAAAACGGTGCCAGCGTCGTCCAGACCGAGCCGATGTCCGGCGACCACCAGGGGTGGCGATTCAACCCCCTCTGACGCCCGTCAGCAGGGATGGTGATTGTCGGGAACGATACCAGTCGGAAGAGTCGGCTATCGTTTCAAATATGCTTGGTGGTAATAATCAATAGCGTTAATGCAGACGATTCGAAATCAGATGATGGTAGTCACCTACCATATGGCACGATGACAGCTAACTCGAACCTAGACGTACACAGCAGCGAAGACGAACCGCGCCGGGGACTCCGCCCCGTCGATCGGCGCGAGTACCTCACGGCGATCGGAGCACTTGGAGTGTCGGGGCTGGTCGGCACTGGCAGCGTGATGGCGAGTGCAACTGGGGACGGGACGAACGCCGGTTCCGCGGGCGCACTCACCAGATACGATCTCACTGACCGTGGTTTGGGGAACGCCCAGACCGACACGCCCCCGTTCATGCCACGGCTGAAAACGTACAATGGGCGACAGTACTACGCGTACTGGACGCACGCTGGCGAACTGGTCGTCACCGCACGCGATCTTCCTGACGGGGGGTGGGAACAGAACCGCACTGGCATCGAGATCGACGCGCGCAACGGTCACTGGACGCCGGGCGTTGGAATCGGTCCCGACGGGCACGTCTTCCTCAACTACAACACCCGTGATTCGGCGATCCGCTGGCGGCGGAGCACGCATTCCGAAGACATCAGTTCGTTCGGCGCCGAACGGGTTGGGATGACCGGACAGAACGAGTCGAGCGCCACCTACCTCGAGTTCACGCGGCTGCTCGACGGAACCCTTCTCGCGGGCTACCGCGATGGCCAATCCGGCGCTGGGAACTGGATGTTGAACCGGTGGAATCCTCGCGCAGAGGCGTGGGAACCGGTGCAACACCCACTGATCGACGGCGCGTGGAACGGGAACGAGTACAACTCCTACATGTGGAACCTCGTTCAGTCCGACGACGGGACGCTCCACTACTTCTTCTGTTGGCGGGAGACGTGGGATGTCCAGACGAACGGGGACCTATCGTACGCACGCAGCACCGACGGTGGTGAGACGTGGGAGAAAAGCGACGGGTCGCCGTACGACCTCCCGATCACGTACGGTTCGGCTGAAACCGTCGATCCGATCCCTGAAAACAGCAACCTCATCAATCAGGGGTGGGCGAGCTACGATCCGCGAAACGACGCGCCACACGTCGCGTACTACCGTGACGACGAGGACGACGTTACTCAGGTGTTTCACGCCTCCCTGGACGACGGTGAGTGGGTCACCGAAGCCGCGACGGACCGGACGACCAACGTCCACCTCGGCGGGCCTGGCGTGGTCGCCTCACCGATCGGTCGAATGGGAATCGTCGTCGCCGACGACGGCGACGTGCACATCCTCACGCGGGATTTCGAGAACGGAAGTTGGCCGCTACTGGTCGAGAAACTCGACGGCGAGTGGCAGACGTCCATTCTCTACAAGCGCAATGTGGCGTGGAGCGATGTCCACATTGATCCACACCGCTGGCGGGAGGATCGCGTCCTGAGCTTCGTCGACCACCAACAGAACGTCGGAAACGTCCCGTGGAGTACGCACTCTCTGATCGGAATCACTGACGTCGACGTCGATACCCTCGATCGTACGCACCGATCGATCTCCCTTTCGAGCGAGAAACCGGACGAACCGACCACGTACGCCTCGACTGGCCTGGCTGATGGCCCGGTAATCGCGGCTGGCACGTCGTTCGAGGATACGAGTGCCGCGCTTGCGATCACTGAGACGACCGTTCCAGCGACCCCGGTTTACGCGAGGGCGACCGCTACTGTCGAGGCTGCGGACGGATTGGCTGTTGTGCGGGTGAAACTCGACGGGAAACACGGCACGACGTACGGCGAGTCCACGGAGGTCTCCGGGGAACGCCAAACCGGTACGACAGAGTGGACGAAAGTAACACAGGCTTTCCGAGCGGGAGTTGTCACCGCACAAGTGGCGAGTTCGAACGAGTCGTCGGTACAGGTGTCTGCTGTGAACCTACAGCTTGGCTATCACGATCCAACGCCGTACGAGAATACGGTCGCTCCCACACGAGGTGCGTCGGAATGACGGACGAACCGCTCGCCCACACGGTTACCGTCGATGCCACCGGACTCCAAGAGGTCCCACCAGTGATACGCGAGAGCGACGACTTCACCCCCACGCCGACCGCGCTCGAAATCACGCGCGCGACGCCGGCAACGCCGCTGTACGTCAGGGTCACTGCGCGGCTGGAACCCGCGAGCGATGCCAGAGACGGCGCGGTACGGATCGCTCTCTCGGATGCGCCGGGCGATACGATCCAGCACAGCGACAGCGCGACTGTCGAGGAGGGAACCGGTATCCGCACGACCGGGTGGACGAAAGTCCCTGCTGATTGTAACGGTGGAACTGCCCGGCTTTGTGTCTCCAACGCCCGAGTCACCGCTACAACGCTCGAACTGGCGATTCGCAACGACATCTGAGGCCAGCTCTTTTCCCCACCGCGTTTCTGGTCGGACCGAACGCCGACGGTCGGGTTTTTGAGCATAGTGAATTCGATCGGGCGTAGATGAAACGCTGCCGCATCGAGAACTACGATCGTGCTATTGTAATCGGCGGTGGAACGGGCAACCTAGCTGTGGAATTTCAGATTCAGCTCGATGACGTTCGCCGCTTCGAGCAGCGAGCGCCTGAGATCCGCCTGGTACTGTTCGTTACTGAACCGGCGCGCCGGTCCAGTCACGCTGATTGCGCCGGCGAGATCGTCACCCCTCTTGACCGACGTCGCAACGCAGTAGACCCCCTCGTACAGCTCCTCTGCGTCCAGCGCGTACCCCTGCTGCCGTATGGTTTTGAGAGCATCAAATAATTCGTCTTTAGCGGTGATCGTGTTCAAGGTCGATGCCGGGAGACCAACGCTGTCGACGATCCTGTGGACCCGCTCTTCGGAGAGCTCAGCCAGTATTGCCTTGCCCATCCCCGTGCAGTGGAGGTAGTTGCGCTTCCCGACAGGCGTCTGTTTTTCGATCGCGTTGTCTCCCTCCGACATATGGATGACGACCAGTTCGTTTCCTTCTCTCACGGCCATGTTCGTCATCTCGCCGGTCTCTCTCGCAACGGCTGTGGTCTCCGTTCGTCCCTCCTGGTACATCGGAATCGCGTTCCTGAGTCTGTCCCCGAATTCCAGAAACCGTAGCGACATCCTGTATTCCGTTCCGTCCTTGACAACGAGACCGCATTCACACAACGAAGCAAGATGGGCGTGAACAGTACTCGGATGGAGACCGACCTCGTCGGCCAACTCGCTGACCCCCGCGCCGCCAGCACCCAAGAGAGCCGTGATAATATCATACGATTTCATGACCGACTGAATCGATTTGGGCGGTGTCTCTCGCACGAACGCCGGTTGGTAGCGAACAGTTATGTCACCTTTGTATATTTACTGACGACTCATCGATTCACCGATCTCAAAAACGTCGAAGCAGCCCTGTATCTCACACGGGAGCAACGACATAGAACGCAACGAACCGACAGCCGACGAACGCTCAGTACTACCCGGCTCTCCGTTCCGAGCGCGTCAACAGCATAGGGCGTTACAGTCGTATATGTGTAATGATGGCGAGTCCCTGCCACCGGGGCTAACAAACATTCTGTTCGGGTACGTCCGACATCACCGAACGGTCTGGCGCAGTTATCGTTCGAACGATCGTCTCCTGGACACGCAAAGGACTTCGCCGACCGATGTGATGCTCGTCGGTTCGAAGGGGTGCCTGCTATCCTGATAGATTTCGTGAATAAATCGAGAGTTAGTTCGGTAATACCGGACATCACAGTACATCAGTCCCCCCGGTCGAGGTTCGAACGACAGAAATGCGGCTGTCACCGACGCGCATCGGCGGATCACATCGCCTCAAACTAGGGACCAGTAGCGCCGTCCGCCTCTCGGTCCAAGGGCGGTCGCGCACCCAAAATTAATAAGGCGAGTACCAGTACGCTCTAAACGAGTCGCGTAGACAGTCATCTATCAATACCTATGAAAGCAATCGTTCAAACGGGGCCCCGCTCCGTAGAGCCACGAAAGCGAGACAGGCCAACGCCAGAACCCGACGAAGCGCTCGTGAAGGTTCACACAGCCGGTCTGTGTGGAAGCGACGCTCACGCATACAAGTACGACGGCGGTTACGAGTGGATCCCGATTCCGCGCATCATGGGCCACGAGTATTCGGGCGAAGTCGTGGAAACCGGTGCCGATGTCAGTGGATTCTCCCCGGGCGACGCGGTGATCGAGGAACCGATTCACGACTGCGGGCACTGCTTCCAGTGCAAGAACGGACAGCCCAACGTCTGTCAGAACTTCTCAATCACGGGGATGCACCGCGACGGCGCGTACGCGGAGTACGTCGCCGTCAAACCGGAGCACCTCCACGCCGTTCCGGAGGGCGTCCCGTTACAACACGCGGCGATCACGGAACCGACGAGCATCGCTACCCGGGCTGTGCTCGAGCAGTCGGTGACGACGCCAGGGGACACCGTTCTCGTCGAAGGCCCGGGACCGATCGGCGTGCTCGTCGCTGCCGTCGCCGACTCGCTGGGTGCGAACGTCATCGTCTCCGGGCTCGACCAGGACGCCCAGTACCGGCTTCCGTTGCTCGATGACCTCGGCATCGAGACGGTGAACGCCCAGTCAGAAGCCCTCGACGAACGCACCGAGGGATTCACAGGGGGTATCGGATTCGATGTCGTGTTCGACGCGACCGGCCACAACACCGGTATCGGGACGGCTGTCGATCACGTCCGTAAGGGCGGTCAGGTCGTCGTCGTCGGCATTCCAAACGACGCTAGCGAGGTCACACTCACGCCGGTCGTCCGCGGCGAGGTCGACGTCAACGCCTCCTACGGATCGACGTGGACGAACTTCGAGCAGGCGCTCCGCCTCATGGAACGGGAAGAGATCGCTGTCGACGAAATCCTCGATACGTCCTTCAGTGCGGAGGCCCCTTCAGCGGCCTTCGAGGCGTTTCTCAACTCCGAAACCTGTAAACCCGTGTTCCAGTTCGCAGAGTGAAGCTTTCACGAACGCCAACCCGACATAACATCGTTCGCCGACGGACGATATCACGGTTCATCTGACACGGATATTTTCGAAGATTATGTATTCTATACTATATTTTTGCGAGCTCGTTCTATACACAATTCATATGTGAATGATAAACTATAAGGGAATCATGTGCAATTGTTTCGCTGTAACATGGAAGCAGCAGGTCCGCCAACACTCGTCGTAACGGAGTGGCTAGCACTTTCGACGTTCGTACTGTCAATCGTCGCGTTCGGCGCATACATGCGACAAAGCACGGTCGATTCTGCGAGTACGTTTCTCGCCGATCGGTCTCTGCCACCGTGGATACAAGCGTTTTCCACAGTGGCAACGAATTTGAACGCAAACGATTTCATTGGACTGGCCGGATTCGCCTACTCGTTCGGTATCATCGCTCTCATGACACCGATTTCGACCGCGATCGGTATCGTCGTTGGGACGATCGCGATCATCCCCTTCATCCGCGAAATTCAGGCCTTCTCGCTCGGTGAGTGGCTCAACGAACGGTTTGGGAGTCCGGTCGGTGAAGCGTACGACTTCATCTGGACGTTCGTCTGGATGTTCATCAACATGGGGTTGTACATCTATGCTGGATCCCTCGTATTGAACACGCTACTCGGGTGGGATCTGTGGCTCTCGATCGGCATCGTGGTGATCATCGGAACGACCTACACGCTACTCGGTGGCTTCGGTGCCGTCGCTGGATCAGACACGATTCAGTTCGTCCTGATGTTCGTCCCACTCGCTCTGGTCCTGCCGATGACGCTGGATATGGTCGGGGGCATATCGGGACTCACAGCTGGGATCGAATCGTATCAGGGAACGATGACGCCGTCCGACCATCCACTCATAGCCGACTTTCCGTTCGGTGGCCCGGTCGCCGTGGCAATTCTGTATATGGGATTCATCGCGCAATCGATCGCCTATTGGGGCGCAGAATCACAGATCCTGCAACGACCGCTCGCAGCCGAGAGTTCGGAATCTGCACAGCTGGGTTTTCTGTACACAGGCATCTGGTACGCGGTGCTGGTGCCCTTGTTCATCTTGATTCCAGGCGTTGCCGCAGCCGCGCTCTACCCGGATCTAGCGGTGTCTGACGAAGCAATGCCGATGCTGATTCGTGACATCATGCCGCCCGGTCTCTACGGGGTGGTAATCGTCGGGTTGCTTGCTGGCGTTCTGTCCAGCGTCGACTCACAACTCAACAACTTCCAGACGCTGCTCACAGAGCGGGTTTACCGACAACACGTCGCTCCCGATCGGGCGGCCGACCATTATCTCGCGGTGAGTCGCGTTGCGGGCGTTCTATTCGTACTGATATCTATCAGCATGGCGTATTACTTCTCGCTGCAAGATTCCATGTACTTGGTTGCGCAGTCGCTGTTGGTGACGATCATGCCCACGTTCGCCGCGGTCGCGATCGTCGGTGGACTATGGGACAGGGCGACGACCGCCGGTGCCCTGGCCGGTGTGGTGTTCGGACTCGTCTTTAGCGTGTATCTCGGATTCGAACTCGGTCACGATGCGACCTACATCAGGTCGCTGTACTCGCTCACCGCGATCATGGTGGTCGTGTGCGTCGTGAGCGCGTTCACGACGCCGAACGATGGCGAAACCCCGACGGAATTCCTCGTATCTGTCCGGAACGAAAACGTGACGACCATTTCACCGACGGTGAAACGTGCCTCCCTGGTGACGACGGCGCTCGCCGTGCTAACGTTCGTCGGTGCGATCATTATCTTCTAGGTGATACCAATGGACAACAATAAGACAACGACCGCAGATGTGTCGGCCAACGACGATCGGACGAACGACGCGTCCGACCACGGCGAATACGACCTCCCGGTCGAACTGTTTGCCGGCTCGGTCATCCTCATCATGGGGGTGCTCGTTCTGGTGACGCCGCTGATCGCAGACATGCCAGCCGATGTGCCCTGGGACCCGGTTCTCATCAACGGACTCAGTGGAGGGATATACGTACTTGTGGGAGCCTACTTCATTCGGCGGGCGGGATACGTCCGTTGATCGGAGACCACCTGTAAGGGGTGGTCCCACCGATCGAATCGAGCAGCGAGGGAGAGCCCGGCTATCCGACCTCGAACTCGTAGGTGCCCGATCCCACTTCGAGGATCACATCACCGTTGTCTCGGTCGATCGTACGAACGCCCGAGCGGGGTTCGTCGGTGCTCCCGTCGAGCGTCGTTCCGGATTCGGTGACGGTTGCATCGGTGGCGTCCGGCAGTCGAATCGTAGCGGACGTGTTCCACGGGATCGTCGTGCTGAGTCGGTATCTTTCTCCATCACGTTTCCACGAGACTGCGAGTTCCCCGTTCGGCGTCTCGACGCTCGCGTCCACCCAGTCGAGATCGTCGACCAGCGCAGGAGCGATCGTGACACGTTCGGTCACGGGTGCATCCTCCAACTGGATGCCTGCTAACACCTCATAGAAGAATTCGGAGACGTGGGTGAACGGCGAGTGATTGAGCGAGTTCATCCCGGAGCCGACGCTCTCATCGGAGTTCCAGCGCTCCCACATGGTCGTAGCGCCGTTACGGGCCATGTACACCCAGCCGGGCCGGTCGGGCTGGCTCACGACCTCGTAGGCGAGCTCCTCGTAGCCGTGTGCTGCGAGTGTGTGGATGAGCGGCCGGGTGCCGAGGAAGCCGGTCCGGAGCTTGCCGCCCTCGGCCCGCACCGTCTCGGCGAGGTTCTCGGCGACGAGTTCGACGTTCCCGTCAGGAACCATCCCGAGGAACAGCGGGACGGCGTACGACGACTGCGTTCCCGGGCCGTAAACGCCCGCCTCAGCATCAAAGAAACGGTCGGTAAACGCGTCGGCGATCGCGTCGGCCCGGTGGCGGTAGGCGTCGGCGTCCGCGTTCCCGAGAACGTTGGCGATTTTCGAGAACGTGTCGGTGACTTGGTAGAGGAACGCCGTGTTGTAGAGATCGTGGGGAAGCCCGCGCCGTCCGTCCGTGTTCTCGAACGCGAGCCAGTCGCCGAATTTTCCGTACTCATCGGGGAGGATGCCGTCGTCCGTGACCGAGTGCCAGTAATCGACGTAGGCGCGCATCCCCTCGTACTGCTCCCGGAGGAGACTGGTGTCACCGTCGTGTTTGTACAGATACCACGGCACCATCACGCGCGTAATCGACCACGTCGGATCGGCGGGATCCTCGGCGGCCTTGTTCGGGATAACGTCCGGTACATAGCCCATCTCCGAAGCGGCGTCGTCGTGGTCGCGCGCCCACTTCTCGTCGAACCGGACCGCATCGAAGTTGAACAGCAGCGCCCGGGTCGAGATGTGGGCGTCTCCGGTCCAGCCAAAGCGTTCGTCGCGTTGGGGGCAGTCTTCCGGAATCGAGTGAGTGTTGCTCCGGAGTCCCCAGAAAGCGTTGTGCTGGACCTGGTTCAGATCGTCGTCGGAACAGGCGAATTCGCCCCGTGGCTCCATGGCCGTGTGGACGACCTTCGCTGTCACTGCCTCGGGATCGAACTCGCCCGGATAGCCCGATATCTGGGCATACCGGAAGCCGTGATACGTGAATCGGGGTTCGTACGTCTCGGTTCCTCCGCCTCGGGCGACGTACGTGTCGGTTGCGTCAGCACTCCGCAAGTCCGTGGTGGAGAGATTTCCCGCATCCGTGAGCGCCTCCGCGTGGTGAATCCGTATCTCATCTCCTGCGTCCGCACCATCGATCTCGATCTCCAGCCATCCGGTGAGATTCTGTCCGAAGTCGACGATCGGACCGTCCTCGCGGTCGATTCCCTCGCGCTCGGATTCGTCTTCGTGGTCGATTCCCTCGCGCTCGGATTCGTCTTCGTGGTCGTGTACCTCCGCAACGTCGAACGTGTCGACCACCCGCATCGGCTGGATCCGCTCGGGCCGGAGCGTTCCGCCTGGGCCGTCGACGACGCTCGCGGGGTCCCAGTCGCTGTCGTCGAACCCCGGCTCGCTCCATCCATCCGCTTCTTGCCGGGCGTCGTAGCACTCGCCATCGTAGATGTCGTTTTCGAGCAGCGGGCTCGCAGTCGCCTGCCAGTTGTCGTGTGTCGAGAGGGTTCGGGTCGTCCCGTCCTCGAATTCGAGGTTGAGGGTCACGCGACCCCGCGGGGAGCCGTCGGCGAGCCAGTAGGAACTGCGTTTGGCGAACCACCCGCGACCGAGCCACAGTCCGAGCGCGTTCGAGCCTTCCTCGAGCCGGTCGGAGATGTCGTGGGTCGCGTACAGGACACGGCGCTCGTACTCCGTCCACGCGGGGTCAAGCTGTCGGTCGCCGATGCGCTCGCCGTTGACGTACAGCTCCCCGTATCCCACCGCAGCGACGTGGATCCGCGCCGACCGGACGGGCTTCTCGATCGAGAACTCATTCCTGAGCAGCGGTGACGAGGACGCCATCCGAGACTCGGTGACGCCATCTATCAGGCGGTCGCAACCCCACGTGTCCGTCTCGACCGTCGACGACGTTGCGACGTCACCGTGGGCGAGGTCCGTCCCATCGTCGGCCCGAACAGTGAGCGCAGCGAGGGCAAAACACGCGTACTCGTCGATCGATTCGACGCGTCGGTCGACGTCGCGGAAGCTCGACGTGGACCCCGTGGCTGGTCGCACCGAGAAGAGATCGGTCGCAGTGACTCGGACGTACCGTCCGCGTGCGTCGAGACCGTCGTGGATTCGCGGAGTGACGCTATTATCGGGCTGGCCCTCGGAATCGTCCGCTTCCTCCTCGGGGTCGGCCGTGTACTCAGCGACGACGGTTGCGTCCACGAAATCGGGATCGTCCGCCACTTCGACGCGGTAGGCGTCCGGGAATCCAAACTCCGCGAGAGGGTTGTCGAACCACGACAGTGTGACGGGAGCGGTGTCTGGTGTCCGGACGATAGAGATGGGATTGGCCGGGTGGAGCGTGATCTCGGAAACGTCCCGCACGCCGCCCAGATCGACCTGTACCCACTCTTCGCTCGCCGATTCCGGATCTTGCCACTGGCTGCGCCAGCCGTCGACATCGCCCGCCCCGGGCTGGTAGGCAATCCACTCGCCCTGCCAATCCCCGGGTTCGAGCGCCGTCGAAAACGGGGCCGGTGCTGCCCATTCTGACTCGCCCCTGTCGGTCCAGACCTTAACCGACCAGTGGTACGTCTCGTCCGACGCGAGGGCCGGCCCCCCGTAGCGCACATTCGTCGCCGTTGATGATTCGACGCGACCGGAGTCCCAGAGGTCGCCGTCGCCTCCTGCCACGGTATCCGCCGCCCGTCCGACGACGACGCGATACGCGGTCTGTCGAACACCGCGTCGATCCGTTTCAACCCGCCAGGAGAACCGCGGCGACGATGTCGGGTCAACGTTGATCGGTGCTGTTTCGTAGTCCACACGAAGGTCTGTCGGTCGGTGCAACTGCTCCCCAGAGGATGCGGACATGGAATGAAATCTCAGTACTAGAAACATAAGTCTTCGGGCGACTCCACGGGGAGTGGGTCGTAGTTTGAAAGGGGTCGTATCGATCGTAACCGGCTCAAACAACGATCGCGATGATGACAGCGCCGACGAGACCGAACGCGGAGAGGATGGCTTCACCGAGCGTGTACGTCTTGAGACCGCCGGTGACGTTCAGGCCGGCCAGTTCCGTAACGACCCAGAAGCCGCTATCGTTGATGTGGCCGATGCTCATGCCGCCGGAGAGCGCAGCGAGCGCGATCGCAGAGCCGGTGACGGACGTCTCGATGCCCGCTACGATGGTCATTGCGGTAATGCCTGCAACCGTCCCGGAGCCTTGGGCGACCCGCATGACCATGCCGATGAAAAACGCGAGAAAGACGATAACGAGACCATCAGCGCTGACACCGATGGTGTCGACGAGAGCCATTGCAGCCTCGGTTTCCTGAATGACGTAGCCGAACGCGCCCCCCGCGCCGGTGATAGCAAGCACGAGACCAGCGGGACGCGTCGCTTCCGAGAGCGTATCGGAGAGTTCCTCGCGGCTCGCTGTGGATAGGAACACCCCGATGGCGATGAGGAGTCCGGTGAGCATCGCGACGATGCGGCTGCCGAGGAACTGCACGAGTGCGCTCGGAGTGCCGGTTATCGCCTCCGACGCAGTGGTCAGGAGGATCAACGCGATGGGAGCGAGGATGGGCAACAGGGAAGCGAGAAAGGACGGGCTACGCGCGAGTTCGTCCTCGGCCTCCTCGAACGGTATCTCATCGATATCCTCGTCGGCGTCCCACAGCCAGCGGACGACGCGGATAAAGACAGCAGTGGCGACGACGACTGCGGGGATACCGACGGCGAGACCGGCAATCATCATCTGGCCCAGCGGAAAGCCAATGATTTCGGGGGCAGCGAGCGGGTTGGGCGTCGGTGGGACGAACGTGTGTGCGCCCGCAGCGCCGATAACGAGCGATCCGATAACGACGGGGAACTCGAAGTCGGTCTCGCGCCAGAGCGCGATAACCATCGGGGCGAGCACGAGAAACGCAACGTCGAAGAATACGGGAATGGCAACGATGGCGCCGGAGAGCGCGAGCGCGTATGGAATGTAGCGTTTGGGGACGGCGTTCGTCAGGGTGACGGCGATCTTGCGCGCGCCGCCACACTGGGCGAGTAGCATACCGATCATGATGCCGAAGATGATCGGAATACCGATGTCCCCCATCAGCCCCCCGAATCCGCTGCCAATGGCGGAGACGGTGTCGTTCATCCCCAAGCCGGACGCGATGCCCATGTAGAGGGACCCGATGATGAGTGAGACGGCCGGATCGAGGTCGAGATAAATTATCAACAGGAGCGTGAGTGCGACGGCAATGCCTATGTTTGCGGCTAGTAGGGTGGTTCCTACCATAGTCGATAACCATTACCATCTTTTTCAAGTACCTTTCGAAAGTTGTCCATCGGCGTAGCGCCGCTCGAACTTCTGCCGCGTCGAACCACTGGTTGCTGTCACGTCGCCCGCGTTCCGAACGGCGCGCTGTGGCTATCGCGCTGTCCCCCTCTGAACGACTGGTGGGGCAGTAATTTTATGTTTATCGACAGTGTATCGTTACTACACCACGCGGTGTTAGCAAATGGTAAACGAAAGCGATGCCGAGCGGAACGAACAGACATCACAGTTGGACGACGCTCGACGAACACGTGATCGGGTGACAGCGATCGACCGTCGGGAGTATCTGAAGTACACCGGCGCGGTTGCTGGCATTCCGATCGTCACACGGGGCGTACAGGGTAACAGTGGGCAAAGCGCAGCGACCGGATCGGGGGAGCGAGCGGTACCGGTTCCCGCCGATCTTCGTGCGGCGCAGTGGACAAAGACGGAATCTCACTCGAGGTAACTATCCCCGGCAATTCCACCGCTACCGTCGAAATTCCGGCGCTCGGCGGTGACGAAGTACGGGTCCGAGAGAACGGCACAAACATCTGGACCAACGGCAATCGAACGCGGCCGAACCACGCGGGGATCGAGTCCGTCTCCCGCGACGACGATCGGATCGTGGTCGAACTCTCCGCTGGCGAGTACGCGTTCGAACTCGATCACCTCGGTGAATCGTAGGCCCTCCATTCACTGAAACAATACAACGTTCCTCGGGCAACCGGACGAAGTCCGGTAACAGAGAGGCGCTACGCGCCTCAAGCAGTCGGACGGAGTCCGACGACATTACCGGAACTCTTCGAGTTCCGGTTAGCAACCAGAAGCCGAGGCTTCTGGTGACATTGCCGAGCAAAGCTCGGTTAGCAACCGGACGGAGTCCGGTAGCACCGGACGAGCACCGTGGCAGTGCGGGGTGGTTCATAGAGGTACAACGGCAAACACTCTGTTCTCAAACTGCTCCAGCAACACCGACGCAGTTGTTGACGAGTGGTCCCAATCGTTCGCTGTCGCACGGAAGTAGCGTCTCTGAGCGCTATCTCATCCCGTCCGATAATGTCACATAGACTGAGGTCAATCTCTCTTCGAGCATAGCGTGTTCGATCACTCGCCGTATCCTCGCTCAACGGATCACGAGTAACATCCTACTGCTGTCGCGTGCATGACTCTTCTGTGGGTGGCGAGCCAGTGGTGACTGCCATCCGGTAACAACGAACACATCGCGTGCTGGGCGCTGATCACTTGGACTGGCTCGTGGACCGTGCGCCTCTATCTGCCGGCCGCCTTCCTCGCTGAACCCTCCCAGTAATCATCATCAGATCATACAGAAATGGATGGATGTCTTACCAGTATTGAGGTGATTGATCGAGTGTTTGTGTTCTATTTTCTATACTATGGCAGTCCTCCACTCGAACGTTCGATGACGCCATGACAGGTCTTAGTCGCCCGAGTTTGTCTCCGTGAGATCCGTTTGCCACCAGCCGGTCCGGTCGAGCGCGACCACCAGCCCTGCCGAGAGTGACATTCCGATAAACGCGAACGCGGCGAGAACGACGAAGAACGTTGCCGTCGAAAA
Source organism: Halobacteriales archaeon YIM A00010 (assembly GCA_025041175.1). Taxonomy (GTDB): domain Archaea; phylum Halobacteriota; class Halobacteria; order Halobacteriales; family Haloarculaceae; genus Halocatena. The sequence continues at coordinate 558,039 of JAKCFJ010000003.1, read as the reverse complement.
GCCGCCCAGAACGAATCCGCCGATGGCGATGCTCGCCGCACCGAAACCGAACTCGCCGAGGTAGGTGTAGCCGTACGAGAGTCCTCGGGTGTTAGCGGGTGTGTGGACCGCGACCGCTTCTTGATAGAACGGCTGGATTGCGAACAGGAAGAACCCGAGCACGGCACAGAGAGCGACGATAGGGAGTAGTCCCATCGACGTGATGGGGACAAACACGAGCGCGAGGACACAGAGCACGGCGAAGATCGTGATCAGTCCACGCCCGGCCGCAACCCGATTGGTGAGTTTGCCGCCGGCGTACTGACCAGCCATACCGACCACGAGGAGTCCCACGTAGATGTAGTCCCCGGGTTCGATTCCTTCGAGCCCAGCCGAGAGCGTCACGTCGCCCATGGCAGGCAGACCGTGGAGGATCTCGGGCAGGTACGTGAGCACGCCTCGATAGAAGAGCCCTTCGAAGGTGACGATGACGAAAACGGCGGCGAACGCGCTCGTAAACAGTATTCGTGAATTCGACAGAAACTCGGAAAGAGACAGGGCGTCGGTGTCGTCGACGTTGTCTTCGGCTGCCGTCGGATCGAAATCGGCCCGAAATCCGTAGACGGCGGCAGCGAGACCCGGAATCGCGATGAGCGCCGCGACGAGCTGCCACTGATCGACAACGAGCAAGAGCGTCGCTGCAGCGAACGGTCCGAGGGCGATACCGGCGTTGCCAGCGATGCCGTGCCAGGCGAAGACGGTTCCTCGTTCCTCGACGCCGGTGCTGATCAACGCGAGACCAGCGGGATGGTAGATACTCGCAGCGATTCCCCAGCAGATCAGCCCGATCGTGATAGTGTAGATCGATGTCGAGAGTGCGAGCAGGAGAAATGACGCGCTCATCCCGACGAGACACAGCAGGATGAGCCGTTTCGGCCCGAATCGATCCGTCAGAACCCCGCCTGGAAGGGCACCGATCCCGAACGGTGCGTACCCTAACGCAACGATGACGCCGAACAGTGCAACCGAGACGTCGAATTCCGCGAGCCAGACGACGAGGAAAATCGGAATCGAGGTTTCGAACCAGTGAACGAGCGAGTGACCAGCCATCGTAAAGCCCGCGATCGCGCGATCATTTTTGTTAACAGTCATGACAATGTAAATGATCCTCTCGTTGGAACTACATTTGCTGGTTACTTAGTGATTGTGAAACTCGCCCGAGTCGTTCGGCCGTGGCGTCGATCGTCTCTCCTCGAGCGCGACGTCGCTGCGACCAGAAAAGCGAACGATGGCGGCGCTATCTCCACCGAACGCTCGACAGTGGTCGGTCAGCGTACCGTCCCGAACGAGACGCGCCTATACAACACTCGTTCGATATATCAATAGAATGTGATTTGAATGAACTCTTCTCTGACACCCTCTCTGCGAGCGAGATCGGCGAGTGACGCGGCGTCCACGGACGAAAACGGGATCCCTTCGTCTCTACACCGACAGGTGGTAGCGTACTCGGCCTCGCCCGGGAGCAGCGTCTCATCGCCTTCCGCAGCAGCTCCTGGAGTGCGATCGGCGGAGAAATCAGTCGATCGGACGTATTCAGCGATCGCATCGGCACGATCAGCGATCTGATCCGGAGTCGTAAACGCCTCGAGGTCGACGACGAAGAACGTCGCGTGGTTCCCCCAGATCACGTCGGACATTCCCGAAACGGTTCCATCCGCGACGTTCGCTGTCAGTAGCTCGGTCATCACACTGAGATTAAATCCCTTGTACCCCGCTGTTCGCCCGCCGAGCGGGGCGATCGCTCCCGTCCCTGATTCTTCGAAGACGGTCGGATCGGTCATCGATTCACCGGAGTCAGCGACCAGCCACTCCTCGGGAACCGCTTCCCCGTTGGCAGCGCGTTCCTTGATTTTGCCGTGGGCGACCTGTGCCGTCGAGAGATCGGCGACGAGCGGGAACTCGAGCGCCCCGAACGTTGGAACACCGATAGCGATCGGATTCGTCGAAAACCGCCGCTGGGTGCTTCCGGGTGGCGCTACCCATGCACTGCCTGGATTGCTTACGAACCCGACGAACGCCATTCCTTCCTCGCAGGCACGCTCGGCGTACTCGCCGACGCGACCGATGTGAGAGACGCGCTTCAAACTTGCGAGGCCGATGTCGTGCTCGCTGGCACGGTCGATCGCGGTATCCACAGCCAATCGGCCTGCGAGCTGGCCGTAGGACAGGTTTCCATCGACGAGCGCCCACGGCCCATCCGCTCGTTCGATGCGTGGCACTGCAGAGGGTTCGATTTTCCCCTCCGTTATTTCGCCGGCGTACTTCGAGACGAGTCGTCGAACGCCGTGGGAGCTGTGTCCTCGGAGGTCGGCCGTCACGAGCGAGTCGGCGATGTCGGGTGCGAGCGTCTGCGGCGTATCGAGTGCGACGAGCAACGCTTCGGTAAACGATTCGAGTGATGACTGCTGCACGCGAGGCATACACTATTCATTACAAGAGGGTTCCAAATAGGTATCGCCTCCGGCGCTACTCCGAGGTCTCCTCGAGCAGTGCCGTTCGGAACTGGTTGCGATAGGAGTGTGCGTAGTCCGGATCGGGGTACTCCTCGAGTTCGGTCGTCTCCACCTTGCAGTTGACGAGCGCAGGTCCGGGATGCTCCATCGCCGCCTCGTACGCGTCGTGCAACTCATCGAGCGACGCCGCGTCGTAGCCGGCGAGACCACAAACCTCGGCGGTAGCGGCGAGATCGATCTCGGTGGCCAGTGACGGTTGCCCGCCGGTCGTCGCGAACTCGCTGTTGTCCATGACGACTATCACGAGGTTTGCTGGATCCTGTCGCGAAACGATCGTGAGCGATTCAGGCGACATCAACAGGGAATCGTCCCCGTCGAGAACCGTCACCTGCTCGTCCCTACTGAGCGAGTCCGACCGGCGTGGTCGTTCCCATCGCACCTTTCAGGTAGTCGTTTCGGTCACGGTCATCGACCGCGGAAAGGGTCCAGGACGCGACGCAGGGATTCAAGATGAGCACGCCGTTGTCCGGTGTTGTTTCGATGATCACGTCCGTAAATCTCGCCGACGACAAGTTCGCGTAACGACGGTCGCGACCCAGCACCGTCGTCGCAGTCCGACGGAATCTCGAGAATCGCACTGTCAGTACTGTGCAACGAACTGCCTTCCCCCCTCTCCACATGTTTCCGCAATAACAAGACTTAGGCTTCCGGATTCAAAGGAGTACGCTATGGACATCGATCTCGATCGGTTCACATCGAGACGGGCGACAGTACACGCAAACCGTGGCATGGTTGCGACGAGCCAACCACTCGCAGCCCAAGCGGGACTCGAAATGCTTCGGGACGGCGGGAACGCGTTCGACGCCGCGGTCGCGACGGCGGCCGCGCTCAACGTCGTTGAACCCACCTCGACCGGACTCGGCGGCGACGTCTTCGCGCTCTATCGAACGGCAGACGGTGACGTCGGAGCAATGCGCTCGTGTGGCGGTGCCCCCGCAGACGCAACGATCGCCGCCGTCCGAGACGCGCTCGAGTCCGAAGACGATCTCTTCAGATACTATCCAGAATCGCGGGGCTACGCCGTCGACGAGTCGGCGACCGGGGATTCAGTCGAAATGCCGTTTCTCGGTCCACACGCGGTGACCGTCCCCGGAACGGCTCGTGGATGGGAGACGACCGTCCAGCGGTTTGGCAAAAAGACGCTCCGCGACGTCCTCCAGCCAGCAATACACTACGCGACAGAGGGGTATCCGGTGTCCGAAGTGATCGCACACGCGTGGACGAGCGCCGAAGCGTTGTTCACCGACGATCACGCTCGGGAGGCGTACCTCGTGGACGGAACTAGTCCCGATGCCGGCGAGACGGTGACCCTGCCGCGTCTCGGCGAATCGATGCGGTCGATCGCCGAACACGGTGCTGACATCGTATACGAGGGAGAAATCGCCGAAGCGATCGCCGAAGAAGTGCAGTCGAACGGCGGCTTTTTGACCGTCGACGATCTCGCAGCGTTCGAACCCGAGTTCCCCGAGCCGGTTTCGACGACGTACAACGGGTCAGAGATCTACGAACTGCCGCCGAACAACCAGGGACTGATCGTGTTGGAGGCGCTGAATATCGCCGAGGAGATCGGTGCGGGCGATCACACCTACGACTCACCCGAACGGACGCACGCGCTCGTCGAGTCGATGAAGCTCGCGTTCGTCGACGGCCACCGCTATATCACGGACCCGGAGTACGAGATCCCGCCGCTGGCGTCGAACGCCTACGCAGCCGACCGAGCGACGGCGATCAGCGAATCGGCGATCCAGGATCCTGCGGTCGGCGTGCCCAACGCCAACGCGGAGGACGCTGATACGGTCTTGCTGTCGGTCGCCGACGAAGAGGGGAATCTCGTCTCGTTCATCAACTCCCGGTTTGCCGGCTTCGGCAGCGGGCTCGTCGCTGGCGATACCGGCATCGCCCTGCAAAACCGTGGTGCCTCGTTCTCGCTCGATCCGGACCACCCGAACTGTCTCGAGCCGGGCAAGCGACCGTTCCACACACTCATCCCGGCCCTCGCCAACTTCGGCGAAGACGACTGGGCGGCGTTCGGCGTGATGGGCGGCTATATGCAACCACAGGGCCACCTCCAGGTGGTCTCGAGCCTCGTCGATCACGACCTGCCGCTGCAGGCGGCGCTCGACGCGCCACGGTGGCGATACCGCGAGTCGGGAGCACTCGGCGTCGAAGAACGGTTCCCGCATCAGACGAAACTCGCCCGGAAGGGTCACAGCGTCAGCGTCCTCCCGCCGTCGATGTTTGGCGGCGCACAGATCGTCCGGAAGCGAGGAGAGACGCTGTCGGGCGCGACAGAACCGCGTAAAGACGGCACCGTCACCGGCTACTGATACTGTCGGACAGAGGTGATTGAATATCGGATGCTGATGAATCGCCAGTCAGCAGACAGATATTCCGTCTCGATCCATCCGTGGCTCTGTCCGACAGTATGATCCGGCGGGCGTGAACGGCGTGCGACAATCGTCTCGTCAGTACTCGGCAGTGATCCGGAGAGAGACGACGAGGGCGATCACCGTCAGTGCCGCCAGCAGGAAGAACGCCTCGTCGAAGTACCCCCACTCGGCGAGCGTCCCGACGAGCGTCGGACTGAGTGCGCCCACGGCCATGTAGGTCGTTCGAAGCGCGCCGAGACCGGTGTTCTGCACGTCGTCGGCCAATCCGCCGGTCATGAACGTGAGCGTGATCGCACTGTAGCCGAGGACACCGCTGAGCGGGATCGTCACGAGAACGACACCCCAGAATCCCTCGACGAACGGAAGTGCCGTCAATGCGAACACGAGCACGGTGAGCATCCCGCGGAGCGGCTTTTGCGCGCCGAATCGGTCGTACGCCGTCCCGGAGAGCGGCTTGACGACGACGCCGAGGGCGAAGAAGAATCCAAATACTGCACTCGCGGTTGTCGGATGAAATCCTTTTATCTCAATGAGGTAGGTTGGATATAATCCGGTCAACGCCTGCCACACGCAGTAGATGAGGATCTGGATGGTCGCCATCACGAGGATCGCAGGCTGCCCGATCTCCGAGAAGACGTATCGTATCGTATCGAGCGATACGGACTCGACCGCCGTCGAATCGGACGTCTGTGCCGGAACGAAGATCCAGAGACCGACCGCGGTGAGTGCGAACATCGGAACGGCTAGGCCGAGGCTGTACTGCCACGCGAACGCGGTCGCGACGAACGCCGCGATCGGCGGGAGCAACGTGTTTCCCATGTCCCCTGCCCCCATCGTCATCCCGATCGCAGCCCCGTCGTGTTTGGGATAGAGAGAGGACAACGACGTGAACCGTGCGACCCCGTACAGGGCGGTGGTGAGTCCGAAGAGAACCGTCGCGACGAAGAGGATCGGCACTGACTGGGCGGAGACGATCAACAGGACCATCCCAACCGAGACGAGCGAGCTGATCATCATGATCCGACCCTCACCGACTCGATCAGCAAGCACTCCGGCCGGAAGCTGTCCGAGCGCGTACGCGAGCCAGAGGGCGGTCAACAGTAGCCCGGCCATCGAGAGAGACATCCCGTATGTGGCGCGAATGTTCGGGAGTAACACCGGGTAAATCATTCGGACACCCAGCGAGAAGAACCAGCCGGCGGCGATCGTTACGAGAATGATTCCCCGACCGTCACTCCAGAGCGCCCGTAGTGTATGCTGAATATCGGAGACGAATTTCGCTGTCAGTCTTGAACACCTACCTACTGTTGCTTACTCACGACCATCAACTCATTCGACCTAGAAAATATTGCCGATACCGGGGTCGATCGGAACCAGCAGATGGAACATACACCAACTATTCGGCGTCGATGCGTTCGCGCACAGCAGGGATGACTTCCTCGCCGACCAACTCGATCGATCGTAACAGGTCGCTGTGGGGGATACCGGGTCGGTGCATTCCCATCAGGACACAGTCCAGACCGACGTTCTCGTAGAGGTTGACCAGCCGGTCCGTGACGGTTTCCGGAGAACCGATGATGAATCGGTCTTCCTTGAGGTCTTCTAACTGCTGATCGAGCGCACTGGGATTCTCCATTGCTTCGGCCTGGCCCTCTCGTGCGTACCAGTCGTAGTAGTTCTTGATCTGGGGACCGTAGATTTCGAGCGCTTTGGCATCCATTTCGGCGACGAACACATCCCGACGTCCGGGAGATACTTCCCCTTCAGATACTCGCTCCCGAGTTCCGCAATCACTCGAGGTGGACCCATCGATGACCGTGAGACGGTATCCGGACAAATTCGTCCGACAGCCTCCTGAGCAACCAACACTTCGACGGGTGAATAGCCGCCACCACCATACTTCATTGGGAGGCCAATCCCCAGAAGCCCCTGGTCTGCGAGAATTTGCTGATTTCGTGCCGGGAATTCGTTCTCCCACGTGAAAGCCGTCTCTTCGAACTCTTCTGTTGCGATATCCGAAGCAGTTTGATACACTAACTGCTGTTCCTCGGTCAGCTGGAAGTCCATAGTGCAAGGTCGCAGTAAAGGGCTATGAGAGTTTTAGTAGAAGCGGCCGATATTCCAATACACTGAACACTCTGTCTAATATGATTACTATAAACCGAGTTATTTTCTTTCTCGGAAATTGGCCGATCATAGTGATACACGCTAATACGGGTAATAAAATTTGATTTAAATTCTTATTCGGCATTAATGCTATATTATCGAAAGAATTCAGCGTAAATTCGTGTGTTCAGTCGGTTTATTGGATTCGCGAGCGAGAAAAATAATATATTTCTTATATTTATTTATTGTATTTAATAATTTACATCCTGGTGAATGGGCGAGATACCGAGACAGCAGTGGTTTCCTACAGAGCGTTTCCACAAGTCAAAGCACACAAAGCTGTTGCCCGAGCATGAAACAGAAGCGGATGTTTTCTCAAGGGCGAATTTTATATAGTTACTCTTCAATAGCACACTATGGCAAACAATCAACAGAAGATCAGGGCAGTCGAAATCAGCCTCTCTGTTGTGGAAGCACTCGTCAGACAGGACGGAGCACGAGTCACGGAGATCGCTGAGGAGCTCGACATCGCTCCGAGCACCTCTCACAAGCATTTGCAGACGCTGATAGAGAGCGGCTATGTGATCAAAGAAGGCGATTTCTACTACCCCAGTATGGAATATCTCCATATTGGCGAGTACACGCGCCATCGTAAACCAGCATACCGAAAGGCCGAATCACGGGTCGAGTTCCTCGCAGAGGAAACTGGTGGTCGAACCCACTTCGTGATCGAGGAGCACGGGCGCGGCCGATACGTGTACACGAGCACTGGAGATCTCGCTGTGGAGACATTTACTGGGAAGGGTACGAGTGTGTCACTCCACGTCACAGCAGCGGGAAAAGCAATTCTTGCCCATCTTCCGGAGCACAAAGTGTACAAAATCATCGACCAACATGGACTCGATGCGTCTACAGAGCAAAGTATCACGACTGAACAGGCCTTATTCGAAAACCTCCAAACCGTTCGTGATACCGGTGTTGCCTTCAATATCGAAGAGCACTACGAAGGAAGCAGTGCGGTTGCTGCTCCCGTACGAAATCCAAACGGCAATGTTCTTGGTGCGCTGACCATCTCCGGCCCGGCTCAACGGATGAAAGGGGATTTTCTCCGCGAGGAGCTTCCCGACCTACTCCTGGCCACAGTTAACGAACTAGAGTTAGAAATCGTGTACTCCGACTGACCTGCTCGAATCAATTATATATATTCATTTGTATCGTGGATGATTATAGTACGGCCTGCTAGGTATGATGACAGCACTGTTATCATAATAGTGCAGGGTGATATGACAGCAGAGTTGTTGTCATAGAAACATCTCGGACAGTATCGTGCGTGCACTCACTACCCTCTCGAGCAGATCGCTCGCCTGGTACTGGGCACCGTAGTCTTCACAGCGCACCATTGCGTAGTACCTCGAACGGTCGTGATGCAGTCTGCGTCAGTCAGATAGGTATACACGGCTTGGCCCGAGACGAAGTCGGTAACGCGGGTATAGAACTTTCCTATATTATTAGAATTTCTTCGTCGTGGTATCGCGCGTGTGCTACCGTTATTCGATCCAAAACCATGGTTTTACCCAGGATTAGATCCAATATAAAAATAAGAGAGCGTGTTTAGAGCGGCTGTAAGCGTGTATTCGGACCTCCCTCGAGCGTTGGATCCAACTATATTTGACGAATTCGTGAATCGCTATCGAGTATTGTTGCCTAGCGCTGCACATCGTATTCGATCTCGATCGTGTTGACTGATGCTTGGCGGTCTCGACCAGTTCGGATCCGAACCTCGCTTCAGTTTGCAGTCGCAGTAATAGAAACGGTTCCCCCGATCGGGAGCACCACCGAGCGTATTTTTCGCCATCTTCATCCTCGATCGGGTGCCACTACTCTCGTGTCCGGTTTAACCCGTAAATGGATGCCCTTTGAGTAATATAATTTCAGATAGAAATAAAATTTTCCTATGATAATGGATCAGTTTGGGATAAGCATTTGAGTAGTTCTCCGGTGGAGTACCAGTTGCTGTTGAACTCGGGCCGGGATGTAATCGGCCTTCTTGATCACTTTTCTTCCGGGAGGCTGTTGCTACTTTCCGTCCCGTCTATGAGGGAGCACATTCGGATACCGTTCGCTTACAAGGTGGGATCGAGACCGTCTAGCCCATAGAGCCGAATTCGGTCCCGGCCTGGCTCTCGGCCAAGCGATTCGATCCCGACGAACTGAACAACCGTAGTCGTTCACGTGCAACGAATGCTGCTCTCGGCGGTCCTGCATTTCTGTCGTAGCGGTGTGACCGCCCCTGATTTGTCAGCTCGGATCGCTGGCCATAATCCCTTGCGTATGGGAAATCTTTAAAATCGCTACGATAGTGCTTCGAGTCACGTCGCATGGTGAATATCCGATTCGACTCAGATCTCACGACGACGTTGCCCCAATTCCTCTTGGGGAGATTAAACCACGAGGATGGTTGGAACGACAGCTCCGGATTCAGGCCGAGGGACTGACTGGTCACCTCGACGAGTTCTGGCCCGATCTCGTGGACAACCAGTGGCTCGACGGTGATCGAGGCGGTTGGGAGCGGGGCCCGTACTACGCGGATGGTCTCCTCCCCTTGGCGTACCTCCTTGACGATGAGGAACTCGAGTCCAAGGCCGACAAATGGGCGGAAGGGTTCCTCGATAAACAGCAAGACGATGGGTGGATCGGCCCGGTCCATCAGTCGTCTCATCAAGGATACGAGTACGACCCGTGGCCTCGGTTTGTCGTTCTGAAGGTATTACGTCAGTACTACGAAATTACCGGCCGCGACGAAATCATCGACGCGATGGCCGAGTTCTGCCGCCGCCTCCAGGATTTGCTCGCAGAGAAACCATTGCAGACGTGGGCAAAGTTTCGGTGGCAGGACCTAGTCGTGACCGTTCACTGGTTGTACGAACAGACGGGAGACGATTGGTTGCTCGACGTCGCGTCGACGGCAGCCGATCAAGGATTCGATTGGAACGACCATTTTGGTTCTGTACCGAACTTCGGTCCGAATCATCCAGTCGAGGAGTGGAGCCAGGATTCACACGGTCGTCAACCACGCGATGGGGTGTGAAAGCGCCTGGTGTACTGTACCGACAATCCGGGGCGACTGCGGACCGAGACACTACATACCGCGCGTTGGACATCCTTGACCAGTACCACGGCCAAGCGACGGGCACGTTCTCCGGCGACGAGTGCCTGGCAGGCCCGGATCCCGCGCGTGGTACGGAGTTATGCGCAGTCGTCGAGTTCATGTACTCGCTCGGTCACATGGTGGCGACGTTCGGAGACGTGGCGCTCGCTGATCTGCTCGAACACGTCGCATACAATGCGTTACCAGCGACGTTCACGCCGGATATGTGGGCCCATCAGTACGACCAGTTGGCCAACCAGGTGCTCTGGGGGTCGAACACGGCGAACATGTCCTCGATGCGCTCGCGCATCTCACGCAGCGCGGGCTGCTTGTCCGAGAGATCTTCGTTGGCACTCGGGGGCAGTTCGAGTACATCCTCGGGATAGCGGTCCCAGAACTGCTCGGCCGGCACGTACGCCGGGTGGGGACGCGGCAGCGACAGCCACGCGAAAAACGGCTGGTCGTCGGTCCGCTCGATGAACTGCCGTGCCTGTTCGGCGGCCCAGTACTCGGGCTGACTCTCGAAATCGAGACAGGACGCCCTGGCGTCGAGAGGCTGTCTGATGCCCGTCCATTCGTGTATCTGTACGTCGTCGCGGTCGTCGAGAACGCCGCGCTCGGCGAGCACTTCCTCGTAGGTCGTCGCGCGGTTCGACTTCGACGGATGAGTGTTCGTCGGCTCCATCCGGTCGACGTCGTCCTCAATCAGCCTGTGGGCGTGTGTATCTTCCCGAATGCACCAGTTCGGTAGCCGAGTTGGGTGACGGCGTCGAACACTGTCGAGAGGTGGTCCGGCGCCGTGCCGCCGTTCGCGTAACAGCCGTGATTCTGCGGATACTGGCCGGTGAGGAAACTCGTGCGACTCGGAGTGCAGATTGGACTCTGTGCGAAGGCGCGTTCGAAGCGGGTGCCCGTGTCAGTGAGGCGTTCGAGGTTAGGGGTATAGACATCCGTCGGGAATCTACCCCAGCTAGTACATTTCGCATTGTGTTGGTCTGGCATGACCCAGAGGACGTTCGGCTGGTCACTCATTATTCTGACAGGGCGTTAGATCCACTTAAAGCTGCGGGAGCAATACTATCCACCCGGACACGATTCATGTAACGATACGTCGCCTGATTGGCCGGGACCCATCCTGTTGTCATGGATGCGGTCACCTGCGTGTTGACCTATTCGTGTCCGGGTGTATAGGTGGACAGCAAAACAGATTTGTTGTCGGTGAACGCGACCACAAGCCACCTCTCGAACCCACGAGAGAAGACCATCGACGGAACGAAGCCAACTCAGTACACTAAGCCAATTCAGTACACTAAGTCAGCTCAATACACTAAGTCAACTCAGCTATCGTTGCAGACGAGGCATAGACGGGATGACACGTTATTTCACGCCTGACGAACGATGTCTGATGATTTCGCTCGCTGGGCGGGCACATCCAGATACTACCGTCAAGTCACCGGCCAACGGGTGTGGCAGTAGCTATTCTGCCTGTTCGTTCCCGTCGAACAGCGTGAGGTCGCCGAGACAGGACACCGGCATTGACAGCGGTTTCCCGGTGTTGTTCTCGAGGTGATTGCTGGGACCCATGTATATTGTCGAGTGCGTCGTGTCCCCATCTATCAGTATCGGTTTCTCTGCCGTCCACGGCTCGTCGCGCCAGATCGCCCAGTTGAAGGGACCGAGAACGTTGTGCCCGTTCGTATCAACCCAGTTCTCGTTGTCAAGCCGGTACACCCGCTCCATCTGCCCTTGTCGGAGCTCCATCGATCCGATCCAGACGTTTCCAGTCCCGGAGAGGAACACGACGGTATCGCTCGGCTCGAGCTGTGCCCGCGCCTCGAAGTTGAGTTCGTCGATTCTGAATTCACCCCCTGCGGTTCGAATGCTGACTGCTCTGTTGACCGCACCACCGATGTTGAGATGCCGGATCGACAGTTCCCCGCCGCGGCCAATCTGGAGGACGTTCGAGTCCATTCCGGTTGCGTCCGGTACGGGATAGACACGTCGACACCAAAGTGAGCACCGACGCCGAGTTCGTCAGAAAAGTCGAAGACAGCGGCGGCGTTCCCCGCGTCGAACCGCGTGGCATTGATGTTCTCGATCCGACACTCCGTGAACTTCGCTCCGGGCTCTGATCGCATCAGGGCGTTCTGGATACCCATGATTCCGATTCGACCGATGCGCAACCGTCCGACGTTGGCGTTCTCCGACCGAGACTTCGTCTCATCTCCGATACGGATGCCGACGCCCGTGTTGTCGTCCGGCGATCGTTCCCTGAGATCTTCCCAGGTCACGAGGGGTCTCTGCAGATGAAACCCATCGAGCCGACATTCCCGGATCCCCGGCTGGTCGGCGTCGAAGCGTATCAGATCGGCGTCCTCGTTGGGAATGTGAATCCCCGACAAGATCCGGTCGAGATCGGGAGGGAAGCCGCGTCCCCAGCCCTGAATAGAGACGCCGCTGCGCATGTGGATCGATCCCTCGTTGACCACGGTTTCCGGGGGGAGCAGTACAGTGCCACCGTTCACCGGAAGCGCATCGATAGCGTCTTGAACGGGCGTCGTCGTCGACGGGTTGACAGCGGCACTCGGTCCCAGACCGGGCGCCACTGGAACGACCAGACCGTTCCAGGCAGTCGTGAGGCGGCGTCGCCGACCGCGTTGTATAACTCTTCGAAGCGGACGGCGCTGACGGGATTATCTTCACCGAGGTAGTCGCCCGAGTGGTCGTGATCCTCGTCGGCGAACGGTGTCTCGCCGTTTGAATCGGCACTCGCGGTACCTATCCCGCCGAGCAGCGCGCCACTGCCGAGCAACCCGAGCGTTTGCCGCCGGCTGACGTTCGCCAGCCCCCTATCCTGCTGCGGTTCGAGCGCCGCTTTGAGGTCTTCGTTTTCTTCTTTCACTGAGATGATCTCCTCCTCCAGCGCGTACACGCGCTGTTCGAGTCCACTCTCTAGGAGTTTCTGTATCGGCGGTTTCTGAAACAGTTTGAGAACGATTACGTTCGTCTATCTACTTTTAAAAATATATGTTTAATACAAGTTAGATTTCCTGACGTTCATATCCGAGATCAGGACGGTAGTGGCGACGGGCATCTTTTAGTAGCGTCGCCATCAACGAGAAACAGGGCGCTCACAAGACCTTCGGTCTTGTGGGCCGCACGAGAACCGATGGTACTCGGACCGAAGACGCCGTGTTTCTCGCGCAATTCACGAAAGAATGCGTGAGTGACACCGTTATTCTCGTCGGTTCGAGCGTTGTATGAGTGAATCGTCTCGAGATCGACAGCCAATACTGTTCGTCGTTCGGTCGAATCACAGCCTCATCAATCGCAACGTGGGACGGATTTCGTCTGTCGATCAGCCTCTGAGCCAGTCATGCTCAGTATCTACCATTCGACATCGAACATATCTAAAATAAATATAGAATTTGAAAATGACTATTTCTCAGGTACAGCTGTATACTGAGCTTCATCAACGGTTGTGGTGTTGCTTCTCGAGTTGCGACTCACTCGACCACGCTCAAACACGTCCGCGCCCAATGATTGTTAGTCTGATACCATTCGTGAGTAGGCTACTACCTCCTGGGAGATACGATCGGCGTTCTGGATGAGTATCGTGCCGACAATACTCATGATGAGCACGTAGCCGACAGCGAACGCCGGAATTTCCCCACCGAGTGCTCCAGTTCCGACGCTCGTGGCGAGAGCAGCAATCACGAGCGAGAACTCGCCGCGTGGCACTAGCCCGACCCCGACGCGCATCGAGCGCAGCCTATCGAGCCGATAGATTCGTCCGGATAGCGAGCCACTGACCAGCTTTCCGACGGTTGTAACGAGCACCGCTACGAGCAGTAACCAGACGAGATCCGTGAGAAGGGTGATCTCGGTCGTCAGGCCGATTGCGAAGAAAAAGACGGCAGCAAAGAAATCGCGTGCGGGTGCGACGACCGCTTCGATACGTTCGAGGTGGTCGGTCTCGCTGAACGCGGTGCCGACGAAGAAGGCTGCGACTGCCTCGCTCAACCCGAGGGAGAGTGCAAACCCAGCGATGAGCGTTGTCACCCCGAGAATACGCAGTAAGAACAGTTCGTCCGAGTCGACACTGAAGATTCGCTCAACAATCCCCGAGCCGTACCACGCAACGAGTGTCAGTCCACCAAGAAACACGAATGCCACCCCGATGGTAAGAGCAGCATCGATCAGTGTGCCTTCTCCCACGGCAATCGCTGACAAAACCGCCAGATAAATGGCGATCAAGATGTCTTCGAACACTAACGTTCCCAAAATAGGACCACTCTCGGGATTTGCGACCCAGCCACTCTCGATGAGTGATTTTGAAATAACAGCACTCGAAGAGATATAGACGATTCCGGCGAGAAAGAACGTCTCCAAGAGCGAATAGCCGAATGCGATTCCAAGACCGATCCCGAGACTAAAGTTAGTGAGAAAGTCAACGCTTCCGATCGTGGCAATGCGCCGACGGTCGCTCAGCAGCTGTGAAACGCTAAATTCGAGTCCGAGGAAAAACAAGAGGAACACGATCCCGAGTTCGGCGACGACATCGATGAACTCCCGGTGGTCGACGAGTGTTAATGAGAGACCCGCAATCGAGGAGGGCTCGTTGGGACCGATAAGGATGCCCGTGATGATATATGCTGGGATAACTGATAGATAAATGCGGTTGGCTATCGCGCCTGCGATGGCGATACCTGTCAGTGCAATTCCGATCTCGAGAAGCAACGTGTCTGCCATTTTTAGGATTGTGAGGAATCAGCCGATTCCGTCTCGACCAACTCGACGAACGCGCGCTGTTCGTCTCGGGTACCGAGACTCACGAGGATGTCCGCAGCCTCGATCATTGTACTCGGCTGTGGATTTGCGATCGTCTCCTCATCTCGTTGAATAGCGATGATGGAGACCCCCGTCTGTCCGCGGATATTGGCGTCTTGCAGGGACTGGCCAACCAACGGTGCCGATGGATCGATGTCGACCCACTCGATGATCGCTTCGCCCAATGGGACCTGAATGTCGTCCATTTCGACGGGTTGGAAGTACGCCCCTTCGAGAATAGAGCCAAGTTGGCGCGCCCGCTTGCCTGTCAAACCAAACAGCTTCTGACTATCCTGGTTCTCGCCGGGGCGCAGGTATATTTCTCGCTTCCCGTCGTGGTGGATGAGCACGATCAACCGTTCGTCCCCGCCGAGTTCGAGTTCGAATTTGCGTCCAACCCCTGGAACGTCAGCCTCATAGACCGTCATACATCTTTCAGGAGTCGACATCTGATAAACGACACGTTCACACACACCAATGGAGGGTGGACGAGAGCCAGCGTGTCGAATGCGACTTATATGTCTGTATGACTGTGATGTGGCGTACAACGCTGGCGTAAACGGAGCGAGAACATCAGACAGCAAGTAACTCTTCTCGCCGAACACCGAACTTCGGTCACGGAGCGTTCATTTTTCGCCCAGCGGAGAACATACTGTCGGTCATAATTACGTGAAGTTATGCTGGCGTTTTCGGGAGCACGGAGCAATGGCCTGACTGAGCAGGCCATCGAGTGTTCGACGATCCATGACCGGCAGTACAGGAGTACAGGCGACGAGAACAAGAATCATCGGACAATCACAGCGTTACCGACCGAGCGTTTGAGTGATGTTTAAATGCATCCAACATAACGATGTCGCTTAGACCGTTAGAACGAGGAAATGGTCAGCCGCAAGGAACCGTGGGCCTAACGCCTCGTGCCGTTTCGATTCCCGTTTCCGTTCGAGTTATGGATCGGCTTGAATGAAACGTGGATCGCTTGCTCTTGCTCGTGGCGACCGACCACCAATCCGCCGCCGTAGTGGTTACATGCGTGCGCCTTCTGAGTGAACGTGTGCCAGCCTGTGTATCCGTCCTTGTTTTGATACCCTCGGCCCTTGGGATAGGGTCCCCCCTCGATCGTATCTACCCGACGAGTGGGGTTCAGGAGTAAATTGTGTGTCTCGGCCTCTGGCTGGGTTTCGAACTTGATCCGGTAGCACGCCCACGTGCGCAGGGTGCCGTTGCAGGTGAACTCCTGCTCACTGATCTTATCAATTATTCTAAATTTAGACTTTGAATTCATATCGTGTCGCTGCCGTGTGTGCGGGGCGATGACGCCGCTCCCGCCCTGTCCCTCACGCCCGAGGGCTGAGCCAGTCGCAACGGTCAATCCGGCGCTGGCAGACGTGATCCCCGCGGCTCCTCTCAGTATCGTTCGTCGTGACATAGCAGATGGTCGTGTCATACTACAGGTGCCAATCTGGCGACGCCCTCTTTATTACTCACTTCCTAAATGGGTTGGCTAGTCACTCGGATTGTGGATAGTAGCAGTTCGCCAGGTCCCCGCGCCTCGATCGCCGTAGACCCAGACCACTCGCCGTCAATCCGGACAGCGGTCCCGTCGACGATGGGTCACACCGTTGTCGGCGAGTCGTTCCACTGCCAGATCGCTCGATGCGACCGATCTTCGCCGAGCCACCAGGTCCCGAACGTATACTTCGGACCGGTCCGTTTTCGGATCCATGCCGTCCAACCGGCCAAACGTCCTGTTCGTGATGACTGACCAGCAGCGCTTCGACACGATTTCCGCACTGGGCAACTCGCACGTTCACACGCCGAACCTCGACCGACTGGTCGAACGCGGCGTTTCGTGCACGAACGCGTACTCGTCTGCACCGATCTGCGTTCCCGCCCGACACAACGTCCGGACGGGATGCGAGCCGATCCACACCGGGTTCATGGGTAATGACAAGCGGTCGGCGGAGCACCTGGAGGAGCGCTGTGGGCCGTTCCTTGCCCGAGCAATGTCCGAACGCGGCTACCGGACGTTCGGCATCGGGAAGTTTCACGCCCACCCACCTGACATCGATCTCGGCTACGACCGCCAGTTAGACGGAAACGACTACGCCGAGGAGTACGGCGTCGACCGCGCCGTCGACAGGGGCCGGACGGCGGCGATGAACATGCTGCCACAGACGTGCCCGCTTCCGCCGGAGGACCGGAAGATGTCGTGGATCGCCGACCGGGCTGTTACGGAACTCGAACGCGACGGCCTCGACCCGTACTTCGGTCTGGTTTCGTTCTCGAAGCCCCATCCCGGCTGGAATCCGTCGGCACCGTTCGACGAGCTGTATAATCCAGACGCTGTGCCCGACGCCATCCGCGAGGACAGGGAGCTCGATCACCTCGACGAGAAGGTTCCGGCCCAGAACTACCACTTCTGGCGCTCACGGGACGACGACACCGCAGACAGCACCATCCGAACGATCCGGGCGCATTACTACGGACTAGTGACCCAGCTCGACCGAGAGATCGGCCGAATCCTCGACGCCGTCGCGGCGCGAGACGACGCCGAGAACACGCTCGTCTGCTTCTTCTCAGACCACGGTGAACTCCTCGGGGATCACCACGGGTGGGGGAAGAGTTCGTTCTTCGAGGCCTCGACCCGTGTTCCCTTCCTCCTGAGCTGGCCGGACGAACTCCCAGCCGGTGAGCGTTGTGACGACCTGGTTTCGCTGACCGACCTGTTCGGCATCGCGACCCGAGCTGCCGGAGATCCGGAGTTCCGGGACGGCGTCGATGTCGTCGGATCCATCGTCGGCGACGCCGAACCGCGCAAGCGGCTGTTCGGGTACCACGAAACACCGCACGAGACGCCGCAGTTCACGATCCCGCCGAACTTCACGATGATGGTTCGCGAGGGCGACTGGAAGTACGTCTACGCGGTCAATGGCGGGCGCGAACAACTGTTCAACACCGCCCAGGATCCACACGAAACCGCCGATCGGCTCCCAGACAGCCCCGACGTCGCAGCGCGGCTCCGGCGGGCCGCGATCCGCCGGCTCGAGACCCACGGCGCCACCGACTACCTCGAGAACGGTTCGCTAACGGAGATCCCGTACCGACGCCTGGATATGGGACGCTATCTCAGCGACGCATATCCGGCGTCGCCCGCCGCCGCCGAGGAGAGTGATCGATAGGACCGCTCCTGTGGCGCCTCCCTCCTAGGGCGCTAGAATCGCTGGCCCAGCGAAGCTACGTTTCATCGAACAACAGCTCGAAGAGGTTGTGTTGTCCGGCGCGCAGATGTTGGGTAAACGTCGGCTGAGAGATGTCCAGCAGTGCTGCGATCTCTTTCCCTGTCCGCTCCCGTGGTGACTGGAAGAATCCACTCATGTAGGCCGTCCGGAGAATGTCCTGTTGGCGGTCGGTCAGTCGATCGTCGACGGTCGTCGTGAACGCGTGTGCAGCGTCGATGGACCGGTCGCGCGTCCGGCGGCGACGGAGGTCCGTCGCAGGATACTGCGTCTGAACGTCCTCGACGAACGCCCGGACCGACGCCGTTGACGGCAGATCGACGACGGCCGTTGCGGTTTCGTCCTCGATCGTGAGCGTGCGGATCACCGCGTCCTGCTCGACGAGCAGGGATAGGAGTGGTGGGTCGGCCACCGCCACCTTGAACAGAGACTCGTCCTCACGGTCAGAGAGACAGAGCAACTCTTCGATGGCAATGGTCGACTCCGTTGCCGTCTGTATCGCTTCCGGTGATGCGCCCTGCGCGGTAACGAACACGTGTGCCAGACCGTTCGCTTGCGGGACGAACCCCTCGACTGCGATCTGACAGTCTGCGTTCTGGGCAAACCGGCACAACGGAGCGTCCGGGTCTCTGAATTGTAGTTCGAGTTCGACGACGCTGTCGGTGTGAAGCGTCTCTTTGGTCTCGACGGCGTTGATGGCGTAGGCGATCGTCTGGCCGAGTTCCCCCAAGACAGCGTGGTCGTCCGTCTCTGTCTGTGGGATGCTGGCATACACCGTCAGGACGCCGTACAGCGCATCGTTGTAGACCAGTGGAATCGCGATACAGGCGCGCGCGCCGTATTCGAGCGTCTGTTCGCGCCAGGGAGCAAATCGGGCATCGGTGACGATGTCCTCGACGATCTGCACCTCGTGGGTTTGTGCCGCCGTGCCGATCGGTCCGTGGCCGAGCGCCGTGTCGTCGGTCGCGCCGGTGAGATCGTCGAAGTAACTGGCGTCGATCCCGGCCCAGTCCCGAGGAGTGAGCGTCTCGGTGCCGAGATCGTACTCACCGATCCAGGCACTGTGGTACCGCTCAGACTGTGCCAGGCGCTCACAGACGACCTGCTCGATCTCCTCGCGGGTGTCGGCTGCCACCAGCGCTTGGTCGATCCCGCGAATGATGCCGTTGATCCGATCGAGCTGGGTCAATGCCTCGTTCTGGCGAGCTAACTGCTGTTCGTTGTTGGCCCTATCTAGCGCGGCTTCGATGGTTGCGGCGACCGTTTCCGCGAAGTCGACCGTCGTCTCATCGAATGCATCTCGACGAATGGAGCCAGCACAGAGAATCCCATGTCTGCCCAGCGGAAGAATCACCCCACTTCGAATCGGCGTCTCGGATGCTCCGCTCGCAGAAACAGGGGGGAAATCATTGCTCGCATCCATCTCTGTGCTGACAAACGTCCGCCACGCCCGGTCTTCGAAGTCGTCGGGATACCGAATCGCCGCTTGGTCGATCCCCGGCGCGGTGCTTGCGGTGTGTAGTTGGAGGTCGCCAGTCCCCTCGTCATAGCGCCATAGCGAGACAGAGGCAACATCGAGCACTTCCTGGGTAATGCCAGCGGCCCGCTCAGTGATTGCCTGCGTCTCGGCCTCCATCAGTTCGCGGCTCGCAGTGTTGAGACGGGCGAGGGCATCGGTGGTCTGCTTGCGGTCGGTAATATCTTCAAGGGCGATCACCGTCTTGGACGCCTCGACAGACTGGTCGTCGTACAGCGGGGCTGCGTTGAGTGAGAACCACCGGCGGCCGATGTCCGGAAGATCAATCTGACACTGGTAATCGTACACGGGATCGCCGGTTTCGGTGACTTGCGTCCACGGCCCCTCGTCGGTCGGAATCGGGTCTCCTTCGGCGTCGTAGAGATCCCACGAATCGACGCTGTAATCCGCGAGATCGGACTCCTCGCACCCGATGCACATGAGTGCTCGCTGATTCGCTCGCACGAAGTCGCCATCGGGCGTGATCGAGCAGATACCGACCGGGGCGGTTTCGATGATCTGCTCGGTGAAATCGCGTTCCTGGCGAAGCTGTCGTTCGTACTCCCGCTGCTCGGTCCTGTCGCGCGTGACCTTCGTGAACCCCTGGAGCGTGCCGTTGTCGTCACGGATTGCTGTGATGACGACATCCGCCCAGAACTGCGAGCCATCCTTGCGGACCCGCCAGCCCTCGTCCTCAACGTGCCCCTCGGCCGCTGCGGTTTCGAGGTTTGCTTCGGGCACTCCCTCGTCGATATCGGCGTCGGTGTAGAACGCTGAGAAGTGCTCGCCGACGATTTCGTCTTCTGTATACCCCTTGATCCGCTCGGCTCCTTCGTTCCAACTGGTGACGTCACCATTGGAATCGAGCATGAAGATGGCGTAGTCCTCGACGGCCTGCACGAACGCGCCGAATTCCTCCAGTCTGGACTGCTCCCTGAGTTCGCGCTCGCGTTCCTTGCGCTCGGTGATATCCTGGACGGTCCCAACGGCGCGCACTGGCTCGCCCTCCTCATCGTCGTAGAAATCGCCCTGCGCCGTTATCCACCGTTGCTCATCATCTGCTCGAATGATCCGGCATTCGAACGTCCAGTCGCCCGTCTCGAACGCGTCCTCGAAGCTCTGTGCTATTCGCTCTCGGTCATCTGGGTGGACGTGATTGAGGAAGGTGTCGAGGCTCCAGCCCTCACGCTCCTCGTAACCGAATATCGCATCGTGCTGTGGCGAGCGGTCGGGCGAGTCTTCGGTCCGCAGGTCGAGTTCCCAGACGCCCATCTCTGCGGCGTCCGTCGCGAGGCGCAACCGGTTTTCGGATTCGCGCAAGGCGCGGCGCGATCGCTCGCGCTCTAGCGCGATGCTTGCGACGTACGTGCCGAAGTCCGCGAGACGCTTCCACTCGGTGGACGCTTTCGGCTCGTCGAAGCAGAGCATGACCGACCCGAGGGGCTCGCCGTCCGTGTCGTGGATCGGGACGGAGTGGCCTGCTCGGATATCGTTGGCGAGACACAACTCCCGCCAGTCGTCCGACCACCTGTCATCGGTTTCGACGTTCGTGCACGTGATGGATTTCCCACGGAACACGGCTTCGCCGCACGTGCCTATCTGGCGTTCGTCGATCGGTAACCCCTCCAACTCCTCACGCCATGACGGGGACAGATCCGGAGCGATGCACCGCGCAAACGACTGGTTCTCGTCGTCGGTGAGTACAATGCTGGCCCGAACAGTCGGATCGAGCGTCGATAACGTGGTGCACAGCGACGAGAGACACTCCTCCAGCGGAGTGCCCGAGGCGATACGCTCCACCAGCTGGGTCTGTTCCGCCTGCAATCGTTCCTGACGCTTGCGCTCAGTGATGTTGGTGATCGCGCCGTGGAGCCGGAGCGGCTCGCTGTCGTCGTATTCGACCTCTCCGCGGGAAACCAACCACATGATGTCGCCGTTTGCGTTCCCGACCCGGAACTCGGTATCGAGTTCGCCCGTGTGCTCGATCGCCTCCTCGACCTCCTCAGCGACTCGGTCGCGGTCGTCGTCGTGGATGGGTTCGAGGAACGTCTCGATCGATGCGCCTGTCGCGGCGTTTGCAGGGTTTATGCCGTACGCCTCCGCAACGTATTCGTCCGCGGTCAGATCGTCCTCCTGAATATCCCACGTCCAAAGCCCGACCGACCCAGCGCTGGCTGCGATTTCTAGTTGGTTGTGGGCCGCCTGTAGCTCGGTGGTGCGCTGTTCGAGATCGTTCTCTGCTCGGGTTCGCTCGCGGAGCGTCTGGAGTTTCCGCTCGACTGTCTGCTGTGGGTGTTCCTCCTCGGGCGGGACGTGGTAGACGTTCTGCATCACTCTACCATCGGCGACCACTCGTGGATGGTGCTGGAGGATATCGTCGAGGACTGCCGCCGGGAACCGCTCGCGGTCGTACATACACATGGCGAGACAGTCCTCTCTCGCGAAGCACTCGTTGAGCTGCGACTCGTAGTTTCGCACGCCATCGATGAGCCCATCGGTCCCGAGTTCCCACGCCGCCTCGCCAGCGATTCTGAACCCTTCGTAGCCCTCCTCGTTGGCCGCGACGATGTGGTCCTCCCATCTCTCGACCATCGCCGCGGGATCGAACTCGCTTCCCCCACCACACCTCTCGTGTGTCGAGAGAAGGGAGAGACCTCCCGCCTCCCGCGCGGCCTCGACGTCGATCCCGGCGGTTTCCAGCGCCTCCACGACTGCTGAAATCGGCGTCTCATCCGCAATGTACAGACACTGTTCACCGCGTTCCAGGCCTGCCCGGAGAAACGGCACCGCACTAGCGAACAGCTCGGACCGGGTCTCGTAGAGCAGTGCGAGGTGGGTGTGATCGTGGCTCGTGGGATCCACCTCGTGGAAATCCGATTGCAT
This sequence comes from Halobacteriales archaeon YIM A00010, assembly GCA_025041175.1. GTDB lineage: Archaea > Halobacteriota > Halobacteria > Halobacteriales > Haloarculaceae > Halocatena. The sequence continues at coordinate 535,378 of JAKCFJ010000003.1, read as the reverse complement.
CGGCTCCACGTCGGGCATGGACGGAGAGGCCGTGTCCAGTGGCCGCTGTTCAGTCATGGACGCTAGTACAGTCCTCCAACCGGATAGAACGCGCGGTTGGCCGAGGCCTTACCCCATCGTCACGATCCAGCGGGTGCTGTGAAAACTGCTCGGAGGGATCTACTTCTGATTACCCTTAAAACACGACCTCGGATCCATCGCTGTCCGCGCCCTCCGCCCGCGTGATGCTGTCGACATCGTGGCCGGTGTCGATTGCGTGGTCGATCATCGCTGCCGTCCGCTCGTCGGCTGTGTAGTCAGTAGCACTGATCTCCCACTCACAGTCGAGGCAGTAGCTTTTGACTACCGTTTCCATGCGCGTGAGTAGTCTCTTCCACGTGAAATAGGTTTTGCGATGATTTGGGTGAATACGAACAACGGGAATGGGTGCAGTGGAAGGATAGACACGAGACCGGTCTCGGCACCGTATTGCTACTCAGCCTCGTCGAGCCACCACCCGACGATGGTTTCAAGCACCGTCACCAGACTGTTGTGAGACCCGCGCCCCCAGACGGCTGTTTCAGTCGTCGCCCCACCATTGCTCAACGCACTCATGAGCACTGTCTCACGATCGACCAGCAACAAGCGCCCGGTTGCGGCAGTGTGCCATTCCCAGGGCGGCTCAGTCAGCTCAGCCGACGGCACCGCTGTCTGGATTCGTTTGTGCGTTGGAGCTGTAGAATCGGCGATGGAGATAGACACCCCTCGCTCGGCGGCCGCGGCCAGCTCGTCGAGGATCGCATCCGAGAGCAGTTCCTCAATAGTCAGATAGACGATTTCGTAGGTCGCGTCGGCGAGAAACGTCTCGACGCGCTCATCAATCGCCTCACGGCCGGTTGTGGTCCAGGCCCCCTGGTAGTCGGATTGGCTCTCGACGGGAGGGAGCGCAGCCAACTGCGTTTCGAGCTGCGTGAAGATTGCCTCGTACTCGCGCCGGAAGTGATCGAGAGCGGTCTCGCGTGAGACTGGCTGGAACACCTTCGGCGAGGCGTGCTTGACATCGACGAGCCCCCGTTGCTGTAACGACTCGATGGCGTCGTAGATCCGGGTCCGGGGGACCTCGGAGATCTCACTCAGCTCGCGGGCAGTGCCCGATCCGAGTCGCAGCAGGGATACGTAGCTGTGGGCTTCGTACTTGCTGAATCCGAGCTGTTGAAACAACTCGACTGCGGCGGTAGCCGGCTGGTCTAATGAGGTATCTGTCATGACACACCTCCGGGCGACACCGATGAGATGCTCCACGTCACGCCCGTGATGAAGGGTCTGACCTGCGATGGCCGACCATCGACAAATCCTAACACGTCGTCGGGTATGTAACCTCGTCTCTTTTATTTTTTGTGATTGTATGAGTTAATCAATTCATTGATGTTCTATCGGCACTGATCGCTCCGCGCCCCGGGGATCGATCCCGATGAATAGAGCACTTTCCCTAACCGTCTGGGAACGGAATCGAACTGTCGTCACTCACAGAGTGACAACCGTGATTGGTATACGCATTCGGCTCTGGTCGTCTACTACGGGCTGTAGTGTGGCTTTCCGCTGTGCCGGGGCGACGTCCTCCCCCCAACTTTCCGTCGTGATGGGGGTAGCCCACCAGATTATCCTCGTGGAGATGACACCAAATGGTCAGGCAGAACGCGGAATCGACGGCCATCGAAACCCTCGGTGCGCTCGGACTCAAGCAGTATGAGGCGGCGTGTTTCACAGCACTGACGCGGCTTGATCACGGCACGACCAGGGAGATCAGCGAACTCACCGATGTTCCTCGGACGCGCGTGTACGATGCGATCGAAGAACTCCAACAGCAGGGATTGGTCGATGTCCAACATTCGAATCCCCAGCAGTTTCGCGCGATTCCGATCACGGAAGCGGCGGCGCTGTTGCACCAGCGCTTCGACGAGCGCCTCACTACCCTCCAGACCACCTTGGGTGGATTAGAGTCGGTCGAGGAGCAATCGCTCGACGGTTCAACAAACGTCTGGACGACGACCGGTGGCGACGCGATCACGCGTCGAGCAGTCCGGTTTATCGACGACGCGAGCGAGGAGATCGTGCTCATCGTTGATGGCGAGCAGGTACTCAGCGATCCGTTGTTCGACCAGCTACAGGCCGCCCACGAGCGGGTGTGACGATCTACGTCGGTACGCTCTCAGAGGCAGAACACAAACGAGTGGAGACAGCGCTGCCCGATGTCACTGTGTTCGAATCGGGCCTCGAATGGCTCCAACCCCAGGACGCAGCCGAGGTGGTCGGGATCGGGAAGTTGCTGTTGGCCGACCAGGAGACGCTCATGGTCAGTTCGTCAATCCTCAAGATGGCACCGAGGAGACGGACGTCTAGGGCCATGTCGTCAACAATGGGCTGTTGGTGCTCGCCCGGCGGTTCCTTGCAGCGAGGCTTGGGGATAACGGGCTGTGGACGACGGACGAGCAGTAGGTAGCGCAGCGCTCTTTTTAGCTGTTGCGTCGTTCTCTTTTCCGGTGGCTCTCGCTGCCGGCGCGTGCTCCAGCGTTCGACCTGGAGACCGAGGGTGTCCCTCGAAGCGGCAAAAACGGGGTTCACCGCGTCTACGAGCCGGAAAGCGCAAGTTGTTCCACAGAAGCAAAATCGAGCGAAGACGGTCCGTACCTCATTATTGAGGCGGAGTGGTGGACCAGTTTAAATTATTAGCCTCTATCCTTTCCCCCTGTGCGACTGTCTGTTCTCACGAGAGGGACAACATGACCCATCATCCACTGCCCGCGACGAACGTATCAGGCATCGAGCGAGGCAGTCGTACCGATCCCATCACCACCCTGGTTCTGAAGAGTGGCACACCCATTGGTGAGCGCAGCGCTCGGAAAACATGCGTCCAACCGCTCCGTCTCACAGCACAGGAGCTGGGGTGGAAATGATGTCTACGGCCACCGATTCCACAGTGGCCGTTGCCTGTGCGGAGTGTGGTCGCCAGCAATCCGTCGACCTGCCCACGGATGCAACACGCACCGACCAGCAGCCCGACGGGGTGGTCGAGGTCACCTGTCCACAGTGTGGGGAGACGACCGTTTTCGGCTTTCACTACGACAATGGCAACGATCGTTAGCGGCCACCTCCCGCTGGACGCGTTCGCGCTGTCCGAGACTTTCGCTACCATCCCGGATCTCAGGGTCGAGGGCGCGCCAGTCGGGGCAGCCGGAAACAGGGCTACCATGCCGTTGCTGTGGGCCCAGACTGACGCCGACGACCTGACAGCGACGCTGGCGCAGGATCCGACGGTCACCGCCGTCGAGGAACTCCGTCGAACCGGCAATCGGCACTTCTACCGCATGGTGTGGACGCCCGAGGTCCACTGTTGCATGAATATCCTCCTCCAGTCCCAGGGTCTCCTTCTCCAGAGTCAGGCAACCAGCTCGCAGTGGCGCGTCGATATCCTCTACCCCGACCGCGAGGTCCTGCGTCAGGCCAACGAGTCCTGTGAGCGGTTCGGGCTGTCCCTGACGATCGACGCCATCCGCTCGCTCGACTCCGACCAGCGGACCCAATGGGGACTGACCTCAGTCCAGCACCGGACCCTCACCCGAGCCTGCCAGCAGGGCTATTTCCAGGTCCCGCGGGAGATCGGGTTGGACGAGCTCGCACAACAGATTGGCATCTCCCATCAGGCGCTCTCCGAGCGCTTGCGCCGCGGCCACGACACGCTCATCAACGCGACGCTCTCCGGAACGGATCCCATTCTCTCCACTGATACACCCGTCACGTCGTCCCTCTAGGTGCCCAACACAGCTTCTGTCTCTCAAATGGATTGCTGAACACGAGTGCGTTTTTTCGAGAGTGCGACGATCATCATTCACGGGCGCAGGTACGCGTATCCGTCATTTTCCAGCCGCGTGACTTCAACCGCTCCTTCTGGAACAGTGTCGATGCCCTCGATGAGTTCGGATTCGTCGAGATCCATGGCCTCGAGAGTATTGCTGCAGGCCGTGAACGAGACGCCTTCCCCCACGAGAGACTGCACTTGCTCCTCGCTCTCCCCGTCAACAGTGACCGACTCGATGCCTCCTGCCTGGGCGACGACTGCAACGTCGTCGATGCTCCCGGTCTCGTCGTCCAAGAGATTTCTGACGATATTGAGGGCTATTTCCTGTTCTTTCTCGTCTCCGGATACGAGATGAACTACGGTCTTCATGCTCCGTACAAAAGGATCGCGGAGCACTAATACCTGCTGGCTGTGGGTACGATGCTGGAACCCCGGTGTTGAAGCTGACGTTGCGCCTAGATCCCGGAGGGAGCTACGTCCCGGACCTGCCGAAATGCTCCTTGAACGACCTCCGACAGCGCCGGGTGGACGTGAATCGTCTCCGCAATCGTTTCAGCGCCAGCATCCGCGGCGACGGCAGTGCTCACCTCGTGGATGAGCATCGACGCGTGCGGGCCGACGATGTGACAACCCAGAACCGCCCCATCAGAATCGACGATCACCTTCGCAAAGCCCCCGTTCCGGAGTGACGAACCGAGCGCGGTGTCGTCGTAAGCGAACGTACCGATCTCGTACTCCGTAGCATCGTCAAGTTCCCCTTCCGTCTTCCCGAGACTCGCGACCTGTGGAGAGCCGAATACTGCGTGGGCCATCCCCGGATACTGCACCGCTATCCGATCATCTGACACCACGTTCTCGACCACGTACTCGGCCTCCTTGTCGCCGGAGTGTTTGAACATATAGTTACCCGCGATGTCGCCGATGGCCCACACGTTGTCGACGGACGTCTCGAGGTACTTGTCAGTCTGGACGAATCCCTTCTCGTTGGTGTCGAGCCCGGCAGCGGAAACGTTCCAGAGGTCAGAGTTGGGCTTTCGGCCGGTTGCGATGAGCACCTCGTCGCCCCGCACCTCGATCGTGTCACCGTCATCCGATTTTGCAACGACGACCGTTGTACCGTTGTCAGTTTCGACTGCAGTCACCTCACACCCTAGGTGGAGTTCGTGTTTATCGGCGTACGCGTCGGTTAACCGTCTTGCGACCGCCTGGTCTTCGCGATCGGCGAGCACGTCCCCGCGGCCGACGATAGCGACGTCCGTACCCATCGTGCCGAAGAAGTGGCTCATCTCGACAGCGATGTAGCCACCGCCGACGATAACGAGTCGGTCGGGTAGCTCGTCGACGCGAAGCGCTTGGGCGCTGGTCAGAAACGCCACGTCATCGGTACCGTCGATGGAGTCGGGAACCAGCGGTCGTGACCCACCCGCCAGAACGACGTTCTCGGCCGTCAGTTTTTCACCACCGTCGCCGGTCGCTACTTCGATCGTCCGTTCGTCGATAAATCGCCCTTCTGTCCGATACAACGTGATGTCGTCGTTCTCGTGCGCCCGTTCGGCTTTTTTCGCGGCCGCCTCCTCGATTCCGGTGATGACGTCGTCGACGATGTCCGCGAACGCGATCTCGTTCAGCGACGCGTCGATGCCGAACGAATTCGCCTCCCGAACCGTTTCGACAACGTCTGCCCGGTGAATGAGCTTCTTCGAGGGATTACAGCCCCGATTGAGACAGGTTCCTCCGAGTTCGTCGCGTTCGACCAGCGCCACGTCGAGCCCTTCGTCGGCTGCTCCGGAGGCGACGACGTTGCCTGTCCCGCCACCGAGCACGATGAGATCGTGGTTCCGCATACCAGTGGGTACGAGGACGACCCCCAAGAAGCTCCCTCTTGCCAACGCCACGGCCGCCATCCTGTTTCGACTATAGTACTAGTTGTTATTATAGTTTATACATACGATGTATTTCTGTATCACGTGAGCCGTTCTACCCGACAGACAAAATACGCACTCCCTGCTGTTACAGGTATACTGTTGTAATAAGGTCTACATTAACTATTGAAACGACGGCAAGTCGCACTTTTTTGTTCCGGATGCTTCGGAAGACGCCTCAATGAAGAATTTGGCTGGCTGCCGGACCCCGGTTTACGATCGCACACTCCGGACAGCATCGCTATAATTTCGAATCGAACCAGTCGGTTGCGGTGTCTGCCACCTGTTCGAGTTCGCCCGCTCCCTCGAAAAGATGACCCGCTCCTTCGACAATTTCGAGATCTTTGGTGGCGTCGAGTTCGTCGTACGCGTCGCGGTTGCGTTCGAGAACAGCGTCGTCGTCGCCCCCGACGATCAACAACGTCGGCGTCTCGATCCGGGGAAGCGCTTTCTCTGCGAGGTCCACCCGACCACCACGAGAGACGACGGCATCGACGTTCGTCTCATCTGACACCGTGGCGCGGAGGGCGGCGGCAGCTCCCGTACTGGCCCCAAAGTAGCCCACGCTCAATTGCTCGGTCTCCGCTCGCTCCGATACCCAGGCAGTCACACTCCGGAGCCTGTCGGTCAGCAATGGGATATCGAATCGGTTCTCCCGATCTTCGTCTTCCTCCTCGGTGAGCAGATCGAACAGGAGAGTCGCCATTCCCCCAGAGCGTACGACATCAGCGACGAAATTATTCCGCGGACTATGCCGACTGCTGCCGCTTCCATGGGCGAACACGACGATTCCGGTCGCTGCCTCTGGCACGACGAGCTCTCCTTCGAGTTCGACCGAATCGACAGGAATCGAGACGATGGTATCAGTCTCGCCGGTCATCGTATCATTGTTGATTGAGCGGCTATTTAATTCCCGGTCTCCTACGTTTCGATCTTCTCGATGATGTCCTTCGCCTGATCTCTCGCTGTCTCTTTGCCAGCGCTTTTCTTGATCAAGACGCTTTCCACCTTCCAGTCGTCGCTGTCCTCCAGCTGTCCGGTCCGGACCTTTGCACTCTCAGACACCGACTGCGCCGCGTTCTCCGCCCAATCCGGCGTCCGAATCGTATCAAACGCGTCTTCGTCCCTGAATTCGACGTGGTAGTAGTCGTCGCCCTCACCCACCGTGTTGATGTCGGGAACGTCTGCCATACCGTTCGTTGTTCTCGACCCACGGCCAAGACTATTCCCCCTGCGTAGTTCTGGTCCGTGTGCGAGGACGCTCCGAAGCGTTGCTGAATTCGACGGTGACAGGCAGCGGTGCTTCTGAAAACGCCGGCTCATCGACCGCCAGCATCGTCTCCCCACACAAATGAGCGGCCGGAAACGCTGCTGGGACGATCTGCGAATGCTGGGCGCGTGTTGATGCTTCCCCAAACCGATACACCTCCTACCAATGATCCGGAGATCGATACTATGAGCGGACTCGAAACCTTGTTCACCCCGTCGCGTGTCGCAGTGATCGGCGCGAGCGACAGCGAGGGATCGGTCGGCCGAGTACTCGTGGAGAACCTAACCGACGACTTCGACGGTGATGTCGTTCCCGTCAACCCAGATCACGACACGATCTTTGGACACGAGTGTTACGCGGACCTCGGAGCAGTCCCTGCTTCCATCGATGTGGCTGTCGTTGCTACCCCTCCGGAAGCAGTGATCGACACCGTTCAGGAAGCTGGTGAGAACGGTATCGAAGCGATCGTCGTCATAACGTCCGGCTTCGCTGAAGCCGAATCCGATGGCGCGACACGACAGGAGCAGCTTCAGGAGCTTGCCGAGGAGTACGATCTCGATGTGGTTGGGCCGAACTGTCTCGGTGTCATCAGCACACGAACCGGGTTGAACGCGACGTTTGCGCCGAAAAGCGCGTCTCCCGGCCCGGTTTCGTTCATGAGCCAATCCGGAGCGCTCATCTCGGGCATTCTCGACCGGGCGGCCGACGGTATCGGATTCAAAGACATCGTCTCCCTCGGGAACGAAGCCGTCCTTACCGGCGTCGATTTCCTCGAAGTATGGGGCGACGATCCCGAAACGGATGTCGTCCTCGCGTATCTCGAAGACATCGAGCACGGTCGGGAGTTCATCGATGTCGGCCGCGATGTTACCCGAGACACACCGCTCGTCGTGCTGCAATCCGGCCAGTCCCAAGCCGGTACGGAGGCAGCCTCGTCTCACACCGGCGCACTCTCCGGAAGCGCCGCTATCTCGCGCGCAGGTCTCGATCAGGCGGGTGCGATCCGTGCCGAGGACATGGAAGAACTGATAGATTTCACCCGAGTGCTCGTTGACCAGCCGGTGGCCGGATCCAACGAGGTCGGAATCGTCACGAACGCGGGCGGTCCCGGCGTGCTCACAGCCGATGTCATCGACGAATCTCGCCTCTCACTCGCCTCGTTCGCGGATGACACACGGTCGATGCTCGGTGACTCTCTCCCCCACGAGGCGGACATCGAAAACCCGATCGACGTGCTCGGTACCGCTGACGCCGAACGATTTCGGGATGTCCTCGGCACCGTTCTCGATGATCCCGCGGTGGGGGCAGTGATCCTCATCGCGTGTCCGACCGGCGTGCTCGATTTCGATGCGCTTGCAACCGCGGTCGCAGATCGCTACGCTGATCACGACAAACCGCTCGTGACCTGTCTCGTGGGAGGTCGATCGACCGATTCGGCGGGCCAGACCCTCGCAGAGAACGGTATTCCGAACTATTTCGATCCTGCGAGAGCGGTACGGAGCCTCGACGCGCTCGTTCGATCCGGCGAGATTCGTCAGCGCGAGTACCACTCACCGGCAGAGTTCGCGGTTGATGAAGAGCGTGCCCGATCGATTCTCGCGGAGGCCACCCAGCGTGACAGCGACCACCTCGATGTCGATGCGATGGAACTGCTCGATGCGTACGGCATTCCGGTCCCGGACGGAGGCGTCGCCGAGGATCCGAACGAAGCCGTGGAGCTCGCACAGGGGATCGACGGACCTGTCGTGATGAAGGTCGTCAGCCCGGACATCGTCCACAAATCCGATGTCGGCGGCGTGACCATCGGTGTCGAGATCGATGACGTAGCGAGCGAATTCGAGGACATACTCACACGGGCACAGGAACACCAGTCTGACGCGACGGTTCTCGGCGTACTGGTGCAGGAAACGATCGATTCGGAGGCCGGACAGGAAACGATCATCGGAATGGACCGCGATCCACAGTTCGGACCAGCGCTGCTGTTCGGCTTCGGTGGTCTCTACGTGCAGGTGTTCGAAGACACCACCTTCCGGGTCGCGCCCGTGAGCGAACAGGAAGCCCGGCGTATGACCAAGGAGATCGAGACAGCACCGTTGCTGCGCGGCGAACGAGACCGTGAGGCAGTGGACATCGATGCGCTCGTCGAGACCATCCAGCGGGTGTCTCAGCTCGTGACCGACTTCCCTGCGATCGCAGAACTGGACATCAACCCGCTCGTTGCGCTGCCGGATGGTGTGTGTGCCGTCGATCTGGGTGTGACCGTCGACACCGATACACTGTGAGTCCAATCGATGATTGATACTGTCGGTCGTGCGTACCCGTTGAATACGCTTGCAGCAGTGCTAACTGAATCGTCGTTCTTTAACGGAGTAGACGAGTATGCCCCAGAAGTGCCACTCCACGAAATACATCGGAATTGCAGCTTAAAAAATGAACATCTGAGCGAAAATGGCCCGAAAATAGAATGAGAACACCGTTTCGAACAGTTACCATCTCACCATGAGCCGGATGAATCGGCCCACGAGGGGCGACACCGATATCGATGCGGTAGCCGAGGCGGCGCGCGAACACAGCCGTCCACTCACCGCTGTTGCCGATCTCGATCGGCTCGTGGCTGCTGTCAGTGATGCCCGGTACGTTTTGCTCGGTGAGGCCTCACACGGAACGTCGGAATTCTACCGTTGGCGCGCACGCCTCACTGCCCGATTGCTCCGGGAGCACGACTTCTCCTTCGTTGCCGTCGAGGGTGATTGGACGGATTGCTACGACGTGAACCGATACGTGCGCCACATGCCCGATGCAGGCAGTAACGCACCGACCGTACTCGGGAAGTTCGACCGCTGGCCGACGTGGATGTGGGCCAACTGGGAGGTTGTGGAGTTGATCGAATGGCTCCGCGAGTTCAACGCGAATCGGCCCGAATCCGAGCGTGCTGGCTTCTACGGACTCGACGTGTACAGCCTGTTCGAGTCGATGACAGCGGTCATCGACTATTTAGAGGACATCGACCCTGACGCAGCCGTTCGTGCCCGGGACGCGTACAACTGCTTCGAGCCATACGGCGAGGACGCCCGCGAATACGCCCGCTCGACGCGTCTCGTTCCGGAATCCTGTGAGGACGAAGTGGTCGAGATGCTCACGAGACTGCGCGAGCGGACGCCTACCCCCGCCGATGAACCCGAAGAGCAGTTCGCTGCCGAACAGAACGCGCTCGTGGCGAAAAACGCTGAGGAGTACTACCGTGCGATGGCCCGCGCGGACGTGAACTCCTGGAACGTCCGGGACGAACACATGGTTGAGACGCTCGATCGTCTCCTCGATCATCACGATCCGGACGCCAAAGCGATCGTCTGGGCGCACAATACCCATGTCGGGGATGCCCGCGCAACCGACATGGAAGAACGCGGTAAGGTCAACGTCGGACAGCTCGTTCGCGAACAAAATCCCGCTGATGACGTCTTTGTCGTCGGATTCGGAACGCACCGCGGCGAGGTCGTTGCTGGTGAGGAATGGGGTGCTCCGATGGAGCACATGCAGGTTCCACCAGCACGCCAGGGTAGTCTCGGTGATGTTTTCCATCACACGAATGAGAACGCAACCGATGCCTTCGTCGTCTGTGATGAGTTGGGCGAGGCAGCCGCTGAACCACTGGACCATCGCGCGATCGGCGTGGTCTATGATCCAGATCGAGAACTCGGGAACTACGTGCCAACAGTGCTGTCTGAACGGTATGATGCGTTCGTTCACATCGATCAGACGAGCGCGCTCCACCCGCTCCACGCCGAACCGGAGCGCGAAAAGGCACCGGAGGCGTACCCATGGGGGCTGTAGCCGACAGCCGAATGAATCGAAACCCCTAGATATGGATTGTGAGTATACAGCAGTAATTGATTCATTCAACCATAACGATAGCAGTACGAACGATGCGTCTTTATGTGATCCCCGCGAGTATTTCTGTTCGATGTTCCGAATCGGCTCTCACGTCTCGATCAGTGATGGGCTTCCCGCTGCGGTCGAACGAGCGGTCGATCTCGGTGGAAACTGTGGCCAGATCTTCGTTGGATCGCCACAGGGCTGGGCAGTGAGCGAAATCGAAGAGGAGACAGCGGCCGACTTCCGGGACGCGACAACGGAACATGACGTTGCTCCCTGGATCGTCCATGGAACGTATCTCATCAATCTTGCCACGCCCGACGAGGTAGTGTTCAGATAAGCTGATTCCATGCGAAGGCGAATGATCTGAGCCACTCGTTTGCAGTTTCTGCTTTGGCATTGCTGAAACAGTTTGAGAACGAAGAGGTACGTCGTTTTATTTCACTAAATATACGTTCGACGCTGTTCCGATTTCCGTGGCGTTCATATCTGAAATCGAAGCCGTGTCGACGACACGCGTGTTGTAATGAATGCGAGCCATCAACGAGAAACACAGCCTCCTCAACATCATGCTTCTCGGCGAGTGCAGTGAGAAATGAGTTGGCGAGAACCGTGTTTGTCGTCGGTTCAAGCATTGTGTGAAGCAATTCGTTTGTTTCGGGATCAACCGCAGCGTACAGCCAATACTGCTCATCGTTGAGTCGGATCACAGTCTCGTCAACCGCAATGTGATCCGGACTTCGTCCATCCTCTGGCTGTAGATCAGCCTTGTGAACCCAGTTGTGGACGGTCGAACGAGCCCGTTCAACACCGAATATCTCAAGAATAGCAACGGTATTCGAAAGCGATAGACCAGCAAAATGGAGCTGAATACCGAGCTTCATCAACAGTCGCGGTGTTGCTTCTCGCTCCATAAAATCCACGTCGATGTCGTCCAAACAACCGTTGAGGCGGTCGTTTTTGGGCATAGATCACTCAGAAAACGACCCGCCTCACACTTCATCCTTATCTGAACACCGCCCCCGACGAAGATCTCGGCGATGAATCGCTCGCCTGCGTCCAACAGGAGCTACAAGCAACAGCGACGCTCGGTATCCCATACTATGTGTTCCATCCCGGCTCGCACACTGGAGCTGGCGTCGAGACGGGACGTACGAACGTTGCGAACCGGCTGTCTGATCTCGAAATACCTGATGAAGTGACCCTCCTACTCGAAAACACGGCTGGGACGGGAACGACCATCGGAAAACAGTTTGAGGGGATCGATTCCATCGTAGAACAGTCCGAATACGACTATTCACAGGTCGGGGTCTGTCTTGACACGTGTCATCTGCTCGCAGCTGGCTACGACCTCGCCGCTGGTGATGGACTCGATGAGATGATAGCGGAACTCGACGCGTCGATCGGTGTCGAAAACGTGCAGTATCTCCATCTCAACGACTCGAAACACCCGGTCGGTTCGGAAAAAGACGAGCACAAACACATCGGCGAGGGCGAAATCGGAGACGAGGGGTTCGAGCGGTTCATCAACCACGACCGCTTGTGTGACAAGCCAATGGTGGTCGAAACGCCAGAAAACGAGAAAGGAGGGGAATGGAACATCCAGGAGGTGAAAGAACTACGGAACGAACAGTGACCGTGAGGATCAAGAGAGCGCTCCGATCTCGCTCAGAAACCGTTCTTTGAAATCACCAGCAGCTATCGTTTCCACTCCGGACTCGTCAGCTTGCTCCAATTTCGTGCTCCCGGGATCGTCCCCAACGACCAGATAATCCGTTTCACCGCTCACAGAGGAGGTGACACTCGCGCCGTGGCTCTCCATGAGTTCGGTGAGTTCGGTTCGAGAGTAATCCTCGATACTCCCGGTGAACACGAGAGCCATTCCGTCGAACTCGTCACCGCGCTCTCGACGTTCCGGCGTCACGCCCATCTGTTGTAGCTGGTGTATCATTTCTCTGTTCGAATCATTTGCAAAGAATGAGCGGATACTGGTCGCGACTTCAGGTCCGATATCACCGACTGTCTTCAGCTCCGTGGCGTCGGCTGTTTCCAACTCATCCAGCGAGAAATATTCGGCCAAGAGCCGCGCTCGTTCCGTTCCGACGTGCCGAATCCCGAGGGCGTAGAGAAAGCTTGCGAGGTCGGGGTTTTTACTCGCCTCGATCTCTCGGAGCAGGTTTTCGGCCGATTGTTCGGCGAACGGTTCGAGCGTCGTCAATTCGTCTTTCTCGAGCTGGTACAGATCGGCGATCGATTCGATCACTCCCGCTTCGACGAGGATGTCTGCGATCTCCTCCCCTAACCCCTCGATGTTCATTGCTTCGCGCGACGCGAAATGTTCGAGCGACTGTGTGAGTTGCGCGTCACACGACATGCCGCCGGTACAGAAGTGATTCGGGCCCTCTTTGGTGACATCGCTACCGCAGACTGGACACTGCTCGGGCATCTCGAACGTTCCATCTGGAGCCTCGGTGACCGACACGACTTGTGGGATCACATCACCGGCTCGCTCGATCTCGACCGTGGCCCCCTCTGCCACACCGAGATCCTGGGCTTGCGCTTCGTTGTGCAGGGTTGCTCGGCTGATCGTTACGCCGGACACATCGACCGGATCAAGCAGTGCGACCGGCGTCAGCCTCCCAGTCCGTCCGACTTGCACCGCGATCCGTTTCACCGTCGTCTCACCAGTGTTCGGCGGGAACTTGTACGCGAACGCCCACCGAGGGTGGCGGGCCGTCTCACCTAACGCGTCCCGTTTTTCGAACGCGTTGACTTTCGCCACCACGCCATCGATCTCGTATTCGAGTTCATCGCGCTCGTCCAACAGTTCCTCGCGGTAGCTCACGAAGGTCTCGATGTCGTCGGCCATCCGGTTGTACTCATTGATTCGGAATCCGAGATCCGAGAGCAGTTCGAAGACGCCCGCTTGTGTCTCGATCGCCTGCGAGCTGTCCATCACGTCGTAGAAGTAGATGTCGAGCGGTCGGTCGGCGACGATTCGCGGATCCAGTTGTCGAACCGTGCCGGCTGCAGCGTTCCGCGGATTCGCAAACGGATCCTTTCCTTCCTGTACCCGCTCCTGGTTCAGATCCTGAAATCCGGAGTGAGGCATATACACTTCCGCTCGCACCGCGAGAAACTCCGGGGCGTCGGGGATCTGAAGCGGTACCGTACGGATCGTTTTCACGTTCGTAGACACGTCTTCGCCATTTTCTCCGTCGCCACGCGTCACTGCACGGTTGAACGTCCCGTCCGCGTAGACGAGTTCGACGGAGAACCCGTCGAATTTCGGTTCCAACGAGTAGGTGACGCCACCGACCTCATCCCGGACCCGCTCACTGAAATCGTAGACCTCGGTTTCCTCCTCCGAGGAGTCGAGACTCAACATCTCAGTAACGTGTTCGTGGGTCTCTAACTCGTCCAACGTCTCGCTGCCGATCCGCTGTGTCGGCGAGTGCTCGTCTCTCAGTCCGAACAGCCGTTCGAGCGCGTCCAATCGATCGAACAACCGATCGTACGCGCTGTCCGAGACGATCGGATCGTTTTCCACGTAGTACCGGTAGTCGTGGTACTCGATCGCCTCCCGTAGCTGGGACACTTGTTCCTTGGCTTTTGCTTCTGTCAGTTCGTCTGCCGCTCGAAACTGGGTGTCCGGTTCTCGCACGTACGGATTATCCGTGGGTTCATTCATGCGAAATACTCCAGTAGTTCGTCCAGTGGGTTCGTGTTCAACACGTGATCGCCTTCACACCAGCCGCGTTGTGCCTGGGCGACGCCGAGGTCTAGGGCGTCCAACTCGGCGGTGGAATGAGCGTCCGTGGACACGACAAACGGGACATCACCCCGGTACTGTTTCACGCTTCGCCAATCGAAATCGAGTCGTTCGGGCTGGGCGTTGATTTCGAACGCGGTCCGTTCCTCAGCGGCTGTCTCGACGAGCGCATCCAGATCGAAGTCCAACGGCTCGCGCTCGTTGAGCAACCGATTCAGCGGGTGCGCGAAAATATCGACCGGATACGCATCGAACGCGTGTATCACGTTCTCAGTCGGTTGGTCCGGGGTGTCGTGCAGCGCGGCGACGAGCAGGTCACACTCCGTGGCCCACTCCTGAGAGATGTCCAATCCCTCCTCAGTGATGTTCGCTTCGAGTCCGTGGAGCACAGTCACGTCCGTGGCGTCGTTCGCGTCGTCGATCGCTTCCTTTTGGTCCATGAACTCCGATTCAGAGGGACCGCCAACGACCGAGAGCGCTGGTCCGTGATCAGTAATGAGTACGTACTCGAGTCCGTTCGAAGCGGCGTGCTCAGCCATCTCACGAATCGTGTTATCTCCGTCGCTGGCGGTCGTATGCACGTGCAGATCGCCACGGATGTCGTTCGGCTGAACCAGGTCAGGCAGCGCGTCTGCTTCTGCAGCGTCGATCTCACCGGTTTCCTCGCGGAGTTCGGGAGGGATCCACGAGAGTCCCAATTCCTCGTATACCTCCGCTTCGGTTTCGCCCGCGAGTTTGTCGTCTTCGGCGTCGAACAAGCCGTATTCGTTGAGCTTCCAATCGTTGTCGATCGCCCTGTCTCGCAGCGTGATGTTGTGATCCTTCGATCCAGTGAAATAGACGAGGGCAGCGCCGTACGACGCTTCATCGACAATTCGAAGGTCGGCTTGGAGATCGTCGGACAGCGTAACGGACGAACGGGTCTCTCCGCGTTCGATCACCTCCGTCACAGCATCGAGCGTGCAGAACGTCTCCATCGCTTGCTCCGAATCGTTTGCCAGCGCGAGAATATCGAGATCACCCACGGTTGGTCGGTGTCGACGGAACGATCCAACGACATCGACCTGATCGAACGCGGGCGCGTCGTAGAGGTGCGTTTCGAGATGGCGAGCAGTCGGAACGATCTTCCCGAGCAGCATGCGCTCCTCACCCCGCTTTGCGGTTTCGATCTGTTCGAGAACGTTCTCCTGTATTTGCTCACCGAAGTCCTCGACCGAAGCGATACGTCCGTCTTCGGCGGCGTCCTCCAGATCGTCGAGTGTCGCAACACCCAACGCGTCGTGGAGCTGCTTGACGCGTTTGGGACCGAGACCTTCGACCCGCGTTAGCGCTTCCACGTCGACCGGAAGATCGTCTTTCAAGCGCTGGTAGTATTCGAGCTCGCCGGTGTCGAGGTATTCCGCGATCTTCTCGGCGATCGACTCGCCGACACCCTCGATGTCCTGGAGCTCATCCCGCTCGTGGATCGCTTCAATGTCTTCGGAGAGCGCCTCGATGCTCCGGGCTGCGTTGCGGTACGCACGGGGTTTGTACTCGATGTCCTGCATTTCGAGGAAGTCGGCAATCTCGTAGAGACGCGACGCTACTTCGGTGTTCTTCATTACGTGTGGACTAGCGCGCTCTCCCCATAGGCCTACTGGCGTGGCTCGGAGCGATAACGACGATACTGTCCGTTCGCTGTCGCCGCCCTATACCGGAGAACCAACACGGGGACATCAGCATCACGACTGATGGTCTCTGTCACGCTTCGAGCGACGTATACTCACTACTGACGGAATTGAGTGGAGAATCGATATTCAAAGAACAATGATCGAGCACACGCGGCGATCACCGGACAGCAGCTTGATCGTCGCCACATTCACGGGAACGAAGATTATGCAACCGCTTGCGGTTGTTCCTCCGCTTCGAGCAGTTCTTGGTAGCGGTTTCGGATGGTGACTTCACTGATGTCCGTGACCTCACTGACCTCGCTCTGGGTGATTTTCTCGTTGGTGAGGCGCGGAGCGGCATAGACCGCGGCGGCAGCGAGACCGACAGGGCTTTTCCCGCTCGTGATAGCGTCTTCGGCCGATTCGAGCAGCGCGAGCGCGCGTCGTTCTGCTTCGTCCGAGATATCGAGTTCCGAGGCGAACCGGCTGACGTAGCTGACCGGATCGGCTGGCTCGATTTTGAGGTTCAACTCGCGGACGATATACCGGTAGGTCCGTTTGAACTCCATTGCGTCGATCCGGGAGACAGCAGCGACTTCATCGATACTGCGCGGGGTACCGGTCTGGCAAGCGGCGCCGTAGAGTGTGGCCGTCGAAACGCCCTCGATGCTCCGGCCAGGCAGGAGGTCCTCATCGAGTGCCCGCCGGTAGATGACGCTCGCGGTCTCGCGGACGGTTTCGGGCAGACCGAGCGCGCTGGCCATCCGCTCGATCTCGCCGAGCGCTTGTTTCAGGTTGCGCTCCTGTGAATCACGAGTCCGAAAACGCTCGTTCCACTTTCGGAGGCGCTGCATCTTCTGGCGTTGGCGTCCGGATAGGGTGTTGCCGTGGGCGTCCTTGTTCTGCCAGCCGATGTTCGTCGACAATCCCTTGTCGTGCATCATCGTGGTGGTCGGCGCACCGACGCGGCTCTTTTCTGCTTTCTCTCCCGGATCGAATGCGCGCCATTCAGGTCCTGGATCGATCTCATCTTCCTCGACAACGAGGCCACACGCCGAACAAACAGTTTCCCCGTGCTCCTCGTCGGTGACGAGTTGACCACCACACTCGGGACACGTCTGCGTAGCGCGTTCTGTTTCTGTCGTTTCTGCCGCCTCGTTCGCTGTTGCTCTCTCTGCTGTGTCTGTTCGCTCTCGGTCGGTATCGGGTTTGGTGCGTGTATCGTTCATGGGTGTGGGGCGAAGCACGGCTCTCGGGGAGGAAACGAATGATGAAAGATATCTAAGGGCCGCGCTCCTTGTCATTTGATAGAGGTTATAAGCGGTTAAATCCTATGGACCATCGACCGTTGTTGATTTCCCTTGGAGAGGGTTTTCGAACTCATCCCGGGCCGATGACGTACTGTTCGATCTCCTCTCGGGGTGGCGTGGTACCGTGGGTGTGTCGGGTATGATCCTGTGCGCTCTCAATGACTACTGGTTCCTCATTGGCTTGCTTTGAAAACTCGCAATCATCAACCGGACACTGAAATTCCCAAACCATCGGTAGATGGTTCCACCAGACAGCGTGTAAGCGTACATCCGGCATTATCAAGGGACGAGACGTGTCGTGGACTCTGTCCGGCGCTAAATGGCCGAAGTGAAGCGCACGCTGCTGGCAAGCACAACAGAGCTGATACTGTCGGTCATCGGTCTATTAACTCTTGGTCGCCGGTGCAGCCCCAGCCTGCGCCACGATCGCGACGCGTCCACTGCCGGTGTCCGTCAGTATGAGACACCGAGCCGTCTCCTTGCTCTCAGTAGCCGCTACTGTTACACAAGTACTGCTGTAAAATGCAAGGTAGGATACTAACCGAATCCCACCAGCCCGAGTTCAGTATATACAGCTGTTGAACGGCCGAACGTCGTTCGGTGGAGAGCCAGCGGAGAGAATATCCCTGCTAACGAAAGGAGCGAGTGGAATAGGACGATCCACCTGCCGAACTGATCGATAGCACCGGACTCGGACACAACAACGACCGCCGCCCTGCGCGAACAGGGGGGATCCTTTGGGTGTGCTTCCGAGACGTTCAGGTGTTATCACCGGACGTGTCGTGGTAGTAGAGCGTTATCGTTGCTCCGCCCGGCGTTTCCGCTGGCTGTGTTTTGATACAGATGGGAATCGCCCATCCTGATAGCCTCGTCTCACTCGCTTCGATATGCGTGCGCCCGTCGTAGGGTTGCTGGCAGACCGGGCAGGCATCGTTCTCCCCCAGCTCCCGGGTGGTCGGCGTGTCGTCAGTCTCTGTTGGCCTGTTGTGCTCTTCCGATCCCGGGCTGGTGCCAGCGTGGTTGACCTCGTTACCGGCGTAGTGCCAGGTCTGTTCATCGATCCGCCTGATTCTTGGAATTTCTCGGAGGATGATCTCGATCCACTGGATCCACTCGTCTGCAGACGCATCTCCGGCGGCCGTCTGATCGTAGACATCCTGTTTGAGCTCGGTCTCGGTGACCGTAGTGCGGTGCGGAGTGTCGCGAAGACCGTGTGGACAGCTGTGTGCTGATCAGACGAGAGATCGAGAGCTTCGAGCGCGTGTTTGACACTACCATACGACGTGGTAGGACCAGCAAAGGGATCACGACCATCTTCTGTGGGCTCCTCGGTCTCGTGCGTTCCGGTGTAGCGCCAGACCGTCCTATCCGCTGTCGGCGGTTCGATGTCGGGCAGCCCGGCGAGGGTACCCTGCATGAACGACTGCCACCACTTGTCGGCTGTCTCGTATCCAGCGGGCGTTTCGCTGTAGATCCCATCGATGAGTTCGCTTTCGGTTGCTTCACCCCAGTACTGAAGAAATGCAACCGCATCAAACACCGCCGCTTCCCGATCCGGCCGGAGATCCTGCTTCGTAATCGCCTGACACACACGACGAGGGGCGTCGATTCGACTATCTACACCGTGGTCAGCTGGGACGGCAAGCACACGAGAGCCGCTCTCGGTGAGCGCGTAGGTCTCGTCGGCTTGCTTCCACAGCAGACCGTTTTCTTCGAACGCCGCCAGCTGGTCCGTGAGTTCGGGGCGGGGATCCTCGACGATTTCAGCGAGGTGATCACTACTGGACGGGGCATCGGCCAGTAGATGAAGCAAGGCCGTATCGTGTGGTGCGAGTGTGATGGATCCCATACGTCGCATGTAGACTAGCGCGGCAGTTGAGCGTGGCGGGAAGTCTGAGTCTCACACGATACATCTGATATGTGGTGGAAAAGGACGCTCTTCCAGATGGCTTCGCCGGTTCGACGCGGGTCTCGACGACTCGCGGAGATCCAGATACGACGTTGCGTCTTCGTGGAGGCTGGGAACTAAATAATCTCTGGAACAACAATGACTAATAACAGACAAGACCGACACCGTCGTCTTGATCTCCATCGATTCGATCGAACTCGAACAGGTGGCGGACACCGCAACCGACTGGTTCGATTCGAAATTGTAGCAGGACGTGACTCTCGACGGCGCAATTGCTGCACGGACCCACGCGAAATAGACAATCATCTCACACCACGGGCAGACGTTCGACTCGATGCACGTCCGCCGCTCGAATCAGTAACTCGAATGCGGGGCGCAGGTTGCGGTTGGAGATGTCATCGAATCAGCAGAGTATCTATTGGCATCCATCACGAAGTGAAGAACGGAATGGACTACGATACCTTCATCGGCGAAGTACAGAACCGAGGACAGTTCCCGTCTCAAGAGGACGCCGTCCGCACGACGCGGATCACGCTCGAGACACTCAGTCAGCGGATCGAGCCGGGCGGAGCGGAGAACCTCGGGGAACAACTCCCGGAAGAGATCGGACGTCACCTCTCAAAAGTGGACGACGTCGAGCGGTTCGAGTGGAACGGATTCGTCGATCGGATCATCGAGAAGGGAAACTACCGCCCCGACGACGAGCGCGGGGACGCCGTCCACCACACACGCGTTGTGATGGACGTTGTAGAGGACGCGGTCACCGTCGGCGCGATCGAAGACCTCCGAGACCAGCTCTCCCCCGCAGACGACTGGAATGAGCTGTTCGTACTGGTCGATCAAGAGGAAAAGCCCGTCGACGAAGAGCAGCGCCCGGAGTAGACCCGCTGTGCCCTCTCGGCGACGGAAAACACTATTTCTCCCACATACGACCAAGAGAAGCCGGGGCAAGTTCATCGACTGTGAGAATGGGGCGGTGACGGGGTGGCTAAATGCCGTGGGATCAGAGCGAGCTTCATCCCCTCGAACGTCACGGTGATCTCGTTGCTGTTCCGCTCGATAGAGCAGACGAGAGGACGCCCCGAAATCGATCACTCTACTAAATAGTTGTCATCACACTGGCGTTCCGCTATCACGACGTGATTCTCCATCGGATTGTGCGTCCCACAGTTCAGCATACAGCCCATTCACGGCCAGTAGACCCGTGTGTGTTCCCGTTTCGGTGATCTCGCCGTCTTCCATTACAATGATCTGATCCGCGTCCCGGATCGTCGAAAGGCGACGCGCGATGATGAACGTCGTCCGGTCCTCACACAGCCGATTGATGTTCGCTTGAATGATCTCCTCGGTTTCTGTATCAACGTCAGAGGTCGCTTCGTCGAGAATGATGATCAACGGATCGTTCAGTAAGGCCCGTGCGACCGAGAGGCGCTGACGCTGGCCACCAGAGAGTTTCACGCCACGCTCACCAACCTGGGTCTCATACCCGTCGGGTAGCTCCAGAATGAACTCGTGAGCGCCTGATGCCTGTGCCGCCTCGACTGTCTGTTGGTCTGCTGTCTCGGGTCGCTCAGCCGGTGATTCGCCAGTTACCTCGGCGAAAATCTCCCGGTCTCCGTACGCGATATTCTCGCGGACAGCCCCCGAGAACATGTATGGATCCTGTTCGACGATGCCGAACTCGTCGCGCAACGCTCGGAGGTCATAGCCACGCACGTCGTGATCATCGATGCGGACACTCCCGGTATCGACATCATAGAACCGCGGGATGAGCTTGAGGAGTGTTGACTTGCCCGACCCGCTCGGTCCAGCAAATCCCATGGTCGTGCCCGCTGGCACGTCAAGATTGATCCGTCGAGAACAGTCTCGTCGGATCCCTCGTAGCTGAATGTGACATTCTCGGTGGTTATATGTCCGTCAAACTTCCATGGAGCGAGCGGCTCTGGGGGGGAGGTGATCGACGGCTCACGCCCAAGAACCCCGAAGATCCGCTCAGCGCTCGATTTCGCCTTCTGATACTTGTTCGCTATTTTGCCCATTCGCTGCATTGGTCCATCGAGCCGCCGCAGAAACATGAAAAACAGCGAAAACGTCCCGATCGTCATTCCCTCTGCGAACGTAACGGAGCCGACCGTCGCCCCATCACGGAGAACTCCGAGACCACCGATCACCAACACGAGAACGAACGCGATACCGATGACGAGCTGCAGCCGAGAAAAACGCCTTGCGTATCTTGATCACTTCGACCTTCTCGTTCCGATAGGCGTCACTCTGGGCGTCGACATGCTGGCGCTCGGTGGTATACCGATCGAATGCTTTGATTACCGATATTCCGCCGAGGTTGTTCGCAAAGCGCATGTTGAGCTGGGCGACGAGTTCGCGAATGTGCTTGTACCGCGATTCGATGCGAATCATGAACTTCGCGGTGGCGATCGCGATCAGCGGCATCAGCGCAAACACGAGCACGGCGAGCTGCGGTGCGTAGTACAGCATCACCACCCCGACGACACCGACCATGACGATCGCTCGGATGATCTGACGAATTTCGGTGTTGAAGAAGTTCTCCAGTCGGTTGATGTCGCTGTTCAGAATCGCCATCATGCCGCCGGTCTGATGATCGTCGAAGAAGTTCAACGACAGGCGTTGCATATGGTCGTACGCCTCGGATCTGAGATCGTTTTGGATCTCTTGGGCGGTTGCTTGGAAGAGATACCGTGAGGTGAACTGCGCCAGCGCCTGCAGTACGTATGCGCTGCCAGCGATGAGCGCAAGTCGATACAGCAGGCTGACCTGGATGGCGGTTGCTCTGGACGGGATCGGCTCGCTCGGAACGAGACCGACCGCTGCGAGTAAGCCGGTCTCCCCGGAGACGGACAGTACACGATCGATCGCTGCTGCGATGGTAAGCGCTGGCACGAGCCGAGCGATCCGCATGATAAATGACGCAATGATCGCTGGCACAAGGCGTTTCCAGTACCTCAGCACGTACGCGAACAGGTTCCGCATCGGATGACCGTCGACCTCGTCACGAATCCCTTCGAATCCACCGTGAATCTGTGGCATGGAAATTCGGTCCTCGATACACCACTTCGAGCAAGCCCCCTTTGAACGCCGGGCTATCGGCAGATGCACCTCCCACAAAAATACCTAACACGGTCGAGTATTCACCGGATTGTAACCATCGCTTGCGAGTGGTGATCGGGGCCGTCCCAGACCTCCAACCTCGTGTGACTCGAAAAAATGAACATCATTGGACGGCATCTCCATTCGGTGATCGATTCGAATTCGAAGCCTTATCCCTCGTCTTCAATCATGACTTCGGTCGCTTTTATGACTGCTGTCACTGTTTCACCTTCCGCTATGTCAAGCTCATCGACTGATGTTTCAGTAATCACAGCAGTAAGCTCTGCTTGCGCT
This sequence comes from Halobacteriales archaeon YIM A00010, assembly GCA_025041175.1. Lineage (GTDB taxonomy): Archaea > Halobacteriota > Halobacteria > Halobacteriales > Haloarculaceae > Halocatena. The sequence goes on along the minus strand of JAKCFJ010000003.1, from coordinate 512,421 downwards.
GACTCCGCGAGGGTTATCTGCACCTCGGCCGTTACTCCGTCCGTCTCGATACGTCCCACTTCGCCGGAAAGCTTGTTGCGGGCGCTGATCGTCATTGACAGTACCTCCGTGTAGCCATCTTGCGAGATGTTCAATAAACGTTCGCCAGTCATTGTACTGTACACCGGAGGCAAAGAGTCGAGGGTCTCGACGACAATCCGTATGAACCTCGCTTCAGAGACCGCTAACACATCTCTCCGGTTCCACCCTGCTGATCTGCGTATGCCGGGTGAAAGTCGATCGTCGAGACCATCCAGCAGGCTTCTCATACTGTCGGTCATGGATCTTTGAATACTCGGTGGTCTGTTCGGCCAGCAACGCGTTTCATGATCCCGAAAACTCTACCGACGGTTTACATACGTATGACCGGCAGTATCAGCTCGTGACCGACTTCCCTGTGGTCGAGAAACTGAACACCAATCCACTCGTCGCGCTGCCGGACGGAGTGTGTGCCGTCGATCTGAGCGTGACCGTCGATACCGACGAGCTGTGATCCGAGTCGTACAGTACTCAGTTTGATCAGCCATCTCTCATAACAGCGCGGGGTTCAACACGTTCACGCCCGTAGAGATAATCATGGGAGACCCAGACCGCGAACCACGGGTGAGTGACGAAGAGATCCTGTCGGTGTTCGCTCGGAGCGACGAGACTGATCTGCTGGCAATAGAGGTCGCGGACGAGCTACCGATTCATCACGACACCCTCAACGACCGTCTCGATGATCTCTACGAGCGTGGCCTGCTCGAAAGCGAGGACGAATCGCGGGGGACAGTGTGGAGACTCGCTTCCGGCAGGAACGATCCCACGATTCCGGAATCCGAGGTCGAAACTGACGTTGAAGCACAGACGGCAGCAGTAACTGGACCCGAGACGACGCCACGACAGGAGGAGGATCCGACAGGGAGTCCCCAAGCGCCCACGGAGGAGCCGAGAGGCCCGGAAACCACGGACGAACCCACAGTTGATGCGACCGAGACGTTCGACCCGCCGGGAACGCCTGCCGAGCAAGAACGAAAGCGCGAAGCGCTTCGAGCGGCGTACACCTATCTCCAAAAGCGCAAGATCGCGGATCGAGCGGATTTCGAGACGGACGTGTTTCCCGTACACCCGGGCGCGTATGAGGAGCCGGACGCTTGGTGGCAAGAGGTTATCAGCCCCGGCTTGGAGGCGGTGTCTGACGTGGAAGCCCGAGACGACGAGTGGCGATTCGTCGGTGATCGCCCCGATCGGTGATTCAACGTGCTCCTACAGACGAACCGGATGCCGAACGGCTCCGTGAAGTGGCCGACTTCTCTCAGAGTCTTTGGATCGCTCGGGCTGGCTTGGCTCACTCGGAATCCCAGACGTGGGTTTCTAGATAGATGATGACACTGAGAACCGCTAGCCCCGAGACGAGGGGCACGCTAGCCATGAGCGCAGTTAACTGGTCGTTAGAGGAGAGCGCACTGAGCGAGACGATGGCCGCTACGATGACAACGATCACAACGCTGAAGATCAACCCAGCTCGTTCAGCTTCTACGATCACTCGGAGGAGTTTCTGGGACACTGTATCTTGGTCTGTACACAGAACCGCCTACACCAGTGAGACCGCCGTTCTTGGATGATTCGTTCTGACTCGTCGATCGCAGCTTCCTAGTAGTATGGACAACGTGACGCGCAGTATGCATAAACTTCGTGTCGGCAAATACGGGGATCTGAATCTCGCCGACAGAGCGCCCGAGCCAGGGAGCAAGCACGACCAGTCTGGGTTCGTTCACGGTGCTTGGGGGCAAAGACGTATGGGAGTAACAATCCTACACAGAGGTATGCCCGGGGACAATCCAGACCGAGTAGAGGGTGTCGACTTCACGAACATGAATCCCGTTTTTGAGAGCGTCTCGTATCCGATTTCGGGCAATGAACTGGTTGCACAGCACGGCGAGCGCAGGATCGAGCGCACCAACGCCGAGCCGATCACGCTTCAGGAGCTGTTCGATCCCATGGGCGAAGACACCTTTGAGACAACGGATGATATCCGCCAGATGATCCTCACCCTGATGCCCCGTGAATCCGTTGGCCGTGAGAACTACTCCGACCGCGGGGGAGCACATCCGATAGAGACTGCTAGGGCTGACAGGTTAAACGACGACGAATCGGTGTAGCCATTCGGTGGCTATCCGTTCTGTGACACGCCGGAAACAGGGGCATGGAACCATACTGTTTTTGTCGAACGCTCTCGTTCGGGCGTTACGCATGATCGAGCGTCAGTTCGACCGACGTTTCGTTTTTGATGTTGTCGGAAACCGGGCACCGTGATTCGACCTCTCGGCCCATTTTCTGACGGTGTCCTCGTCGGCGTCCGCGTCAACCGTCATCGACACCGCAATGTCCTGCAGTCCAGTCCGGTCGTCGTCGTTCCCCGCAAACGCTGCCTGATTGAACTCCCCCTCGATGGTGATCTCGAGATCGTCGATACCGATGTCCATGTCGCTGGGACCTGCTGGCCAGTGGCGTTGAGACAGCCCGCCTGCCCTGCTAGCAGATATTCCAGCGGGTTCGGTCCCTCGTTCTGTCCGCCCATCTCTTCTGGCTCGTCGACGGTCAGTTCGAAGTCACGGACTCGACGGTCGTCTGGGTCGCTGACTCGCGCTGTGCCTCGACATTCATGCTCACCAGGTTCGTTGATTCGCTCACAGTACCACCAATAAACCATAGCAGGAATTTTGGCGATCGATTGCGAAATGATGACATGGTCACGACCGACCGGAGCGAGACGCGGGTCACGGAAATCGAGGAGATACTGGAACGGAAGCCGGGCACGCGAGAGGTGCGCGATGAGGACGACCGATACACCGTCGTCAGTGCGGCGAGCAGCCGAACGTTCGCCGACTGGTTGACGCCGGTAGCGGAACATTTCGTCTGTCACCGGAACGATATTCCAAACGCCGATCCGGAGACGTGGGAGGTTCACGTGACGGGCGTTAGCGACGAGGAGCGCCTCTCGATGGAAACCATCCGAGAGACCTACCCGACGGTCGCCGTCGCGCACACGATGGAGTGTGCCGGTAACAACCGTAGCTACCACGATCCGGAAACCGGGAGCGTCCAGTGGGAAGCCGGGGCCGTCGCAACCGCTGTCTGGACCGGAGCGCCGGTGCGGGCGGTGCTCAAGGACTGCGGGGTTGAGGTGGGCGAGGACTCGGATCGCTGGCTCACCATCGTCAGGGGGGATCCGCCCGCCGACGACAAGGTGTACGTAAAGTCAATTCCGTTAACGAAGGCAGTCGATGACTGCATCCTGGCCTACGGGATGAACGGTCAGTCACTCCCCTCCGAACACGGCTTCCCAGTTCGTCTGATCGTCCCGGGCTGGTACGGGACGAACAGCGTCAAGTGGGTCGAGGAACTCCGAGTCACGGATACGATGGTCTCTCGGGCGACGTTCTCCGATGACAGCGAGGATGGGATCGACACCTACTGGCAGCACGGTTCCTACCGTATCTACCCGGAGGGGAGTGAGCCGGACATCGAGGAAACGGTTCCGACTGCGGACACGTGGGATCAGTTAGTCGGCGACAGCGTCGACCACCCGTACACGTTCGACGAGAACGTCATGTCGCTCATCGGCCTTCCCGACGGGGAATCCCCCGTCACGCCCGAGGAGGGGCGCGTCGAAGTCCGGGGGGTCGCGTGGGCGGGGGACGACCGCGTGACCCGCGTCGAGATCTCCACCGATGGTGGCGACTCGTGGCACGACGCCGACCTGTACGGCCCGGACTACGACGGTGCCTGGCGACTGTTCGGGTACACGTGGGATCCGGATCTCGACGACACAGACGCCAACCGCACGCGTACGCTGCTCTCGCGGGCCACGGACGAGCACGACCGAACGCAGCCGGCCCGCATTGCGGTCCTCGACGACTGGGAAGATATCCCTGAAGACGTGTTCCCCTGGAACGAGGGCGGATACGCGGCAAACGCCTACCTGCCCAACGGGATCGAGGTTCGGGTCTCCCCAGCGCGAGCGAGTGAGCGTCAGTCGTTCCATTCCGGTCCGTTGACAACCCGTGGTCTGGACGGGGGCGGTACCGATTGTTTGTGTCGGTCATCATTCCGACGTTCGAAGTATCGCTGACGGTGCGTGTCCCCCGACGTATTGGACCCGTGTTGACCGTCGTATTCAGGGAAGACGGGAGTGATGTGGAGAGCACCGTCCAGGCCTGCTGCGATCGGTTCACGTCGCCGAAACGAGTTCGTCGTCGAGCTCGGGTGTGTCCGCTCCATCAAGGAGGGTACCGTCCTCGTCGAGGAGCTGGTGGAAGTCACGCGGCGGTTCGCTCTCGGACCACGTTTTGTCAGACATTGGTGGGTGTCAGTGGTTGGTGGACTGCCGGTGTCTCCGTATCGGTGCAACGTAACGCGGTCGTCAAGGTGAGTTCGATCATGGGTCGGTAGTCACTCGTCTCAATCGTTTTTGGTGTGGATAGCGTGGTCGCGGGCGTTCGCCGCGGCCTCCTTTGTGGCCTCCGCGAGCGTCGGGTGCGTGTGGATCGTCGCGGCGATGTCCTCAACGGTTGCCCCGAGTTCGATGGCGAGGCCGAACTCAGCGACCAGTTCCGATGCCTCAGGCGCCACGAGTTGTGCGCCGAGGATATAGCCTTCCTCGGCGTCTGCCACAACGCGGACGAACCCCTCTGCCTCTCCGAGGGTGAGCGCGCGGCCGTTCGCCCGAAGGGGCATCTCACCGGTGACAACATCGTAACCAGTCTCTTCTGCTTCGCTCTCGGTCATTCCGATGAGTGCGATCTCTGGGTCGGTGAACATGACAGACGGAACAGCCTGGTAGTCGAGGGCAGCCGGTTCACCAGCGATCACCTCGGCCGCGACCTCGCCCTCCCGCATTCCCTTGTGGGCGAGCATCGGGTCGCCGGCAACATCTCCGATCGCAAATACACCCTCGACATCGGTGCGGGCGCGGCCGTCGGTTTCGATGAACCCGTCCTCGGTCGTCTCGAGACCGATAGCGTCGGGAGTTATCGTGTCAGTAACAGGTTCACGTCCGACGGCGACGAGCACCTTGTCTGTGTCGTACTCGTTCTCAGTTCCGTCCTCCTCTGCGGTGACGACCGTGATTCCGTCGTCATCGCCCGTCCATTCGTCGGCCTGCTCGCCGAAGTGGAAGTCGATGCCGAGTTCTTCGGCGCGCTCACGGACGAGTTCGCTCGCTTCACTCTCGCATCTAGGGAGTACCTCGCTGAGCATCTCCACAACGGTGACGTCGGTGCCAGCCTTCGCGTACGCCTCGGCGAGTTCCATTCCGATGTAGCCCGCACCGACGACGAGCAGCGAGTCGGGGGCCTCCTCGAGGGCGAGCGCCTGCCGCGAGTTGAGGATCGGATCGTCGTCGAACGCGAATCCGGGGAGTTCGACCACACGGCTTCCTGTCGCCACGACGGCGTACTCGAACGACAGTTGGTGCTCGTCACCGTCGGCGTGGACCGCGACCGTCGACTCGTCGACGAACTCAGCACGTCCCTCGACGAGCGCAGCACCTGCCGCTTCACAGAGCTGCTCGACGCCATCTGTGAGTCGGTCGACCACATCGTCTTTCCAATCCATGGTCTCCGCGAGATTGACGCCGGGATCGGCGTGGACGCCTCGATTCGCGCTGGTCGCTGCCTCGTGAGCGACGTCGGTGGCTGTGATGAGCGCTTTCGACGGGATACAGCCGTAGTTGAGGCAGGTTCCACCGTACGCCTCCTTCTCCACGAGGGTCACGTCCAGATCAAGCTGGCCAGCCCGGATAGCGGCGACGTATCCGCCCGGGCCCGCGCCGATGACGAGCACCTCCGTTTCGTCCGGTGTGTCTTGATCGGTCATTGTACCAGCCGGTAGGGGAGATCACCCAACGTGTGTATCCGGTTTTCCATGACACCGTGGGTAACGAGGTTGCTGAGAGAGATGGGTGTCCACTCGTACGTCCAATCGATCAGCTCGTCAACCCAGGCGGCTGAAACGAGCACGTCCGTTTCGTAACCGAGTTCAGCGACGCTCATGACTCCGTTGTGTATTGGTGTGCCGTCGTCAAAGATCGTTCGATAAATGTTATCACACCTATTAAAGAAACTGATTACCCGGAGAGAATAGCGGTTCAGGGGACATACACCGCTAGATATCATACAGTAAAAACAATATATTGTGGTAGTTATGTTTTATACAGTTCCTGGTTCAAGCCAAGAGAGTGCTCAGTGATCGATCACCGATGGATGGATGATCGACGATGCGGAGGCGCTCGGCTACAATCGGCTCATCGACCGGACGCTGTTGGGAGTCGCGGGCATGACACACGTAGAGAACTCACCAACAGTTGTTCGGGTCGGATTCTTCTTTTTCACAACCACTATCGCGGTCGCCGTCTCGATAGTTGCCCGACGAGCAGTAGCGTTGTTCGATCAGTACACGGTATCATGAACCGTAACTATAGGGATTAGCAGTCAAACCCATAGTTCCTCCCGTTGGTCGATGTTCGCTGATATCGGTTTCAACAAGCGCGATATCCGAACATCACTGCTAATCCCTATAGCAATCACCACGACCGAGCTCACGAAACGGTCCGGTCGTACGAGGGTCGTCTCGGACTCCCGACGGATCTCTTACAGGGCTACATCGGGGAGTCCCGGGTGAGGCTCCTGTACCCCATTAGCAATGAATAGCTCGCGTTAGACAGTGCCTTCTCGTCCGATTCAACAGTTCATCATCAAATAAGTACATCATTCTTTAGTCTAGTCTAGCTATGCCGTTGTTTGTGGGTCACACACCCGCAGCTAGGATGCAAGATATCGAACCTCATACTTCCGAGATGGAGGAACGTTTCGAAACCGTACCTATCAACAGACGAGATTTTATGCGCCTATCGGCGGTCACCGCCGGCGCGCTCACCGTGCCCGGCCAGGCGATCGCTGACGTGTCGTCGTCGAAACTGACCGATCTCTACGAGTTCGCGGTCACTCACACACCCGCAGACTACGGCGTCGGCACGCTCATCAGGCTCGACGACACCGCCGCGTTCTGTGAACTCGCCGCCCTGGACCTCCAGGAATACCGCCGGACGGACGAGCCGAAACCGGCCGCGTACGCGCAGTTGGACACCGAGGCCGTCGAGCGGGTCGTCGGGATCGACGGCGTCACGAAGCTACAGTTCTCGCCCGGCGCGAATCCCTTCTGGCGGCTCGGCGACTACGAGCCCCGGGTCTTCCCGCCGGCGCTCGAGAGCGTCGATAATCTCGACTTCGAGGAGACAGTCACCGGTCTGCAGGCGCTCCAAGAGCGCCACGCCGACCGGCTCGACCTCTACAGCATCGGCCAGTCACCGGGGTGGTTCAACCACCCGTTGGGCGAACTCGAACCAAGCGACGTCTGGGTCGCAGAGGTGACCAACGACACCGACGAGGACGCCGTTGCCGACAAGGAGAAGGTGATCTACGCCTGTTCGATCCACGGGGACGAGCGGGCAGGGGCCGAATCCGGAACGCGGTTCATCGAGCGGCTTCTCGCGGGTGAGGAACCCGAAACCGAGGTGCTGCTCGACGATGTCGTTCTGATCTTTCTCTATCCCAACCCGGACGGCTGGAACGCTCGCCTCCCCCAATATGCCCGTGAGGAACAGGACCCTGCTGACCGTCTCTCGGCCAAACGGGGGAACGCCCGCATCCAGGACACGAACCGCCAGTACCCCACCGCCGGCTGGATCGATCCCGCCCATTACCCTGCCGAAGCCAACGGTTCGAACCTCCTCGACGACGATCCGGGAATCGACGACGACGTTCCCGAGGCCTACTGTGAGAACGTTCCCGATCCGCTGGCGATCGTCGAGCACTTCCGCGACTACGAGAATCTCGCGTACGCCGTGGATCTCCACGAGATGGGTTATCGCGAGAACTTCGCATTGGGTCTCCACGTCAACACGGAGTACGACCTTCGGCAGACCCACGACATATACGAGCTGAATCGAGAGCTCAAGCCACGCCTTCACGAGCAGCTCGGGGACCTGCTCGAGGAGCGCGAGGACGTCTTTCGCCAACACGCCCGAGAGGAGCTCGACAATCCGGAGGACGCCCCGCTTCCGACCCAGATCCCCTTCGACTACGGGTCGATCGTCGACACGCTCGGGTACCAGACGACGGGAATCCTCGTCAGCTGGATGGGCCACCCCGAGGAAGTCGGCGGTCTCGGCATGCAGACGCTGGCCTACGAAATCACCTTCACCGCTCCGCGGTGGCCCAAACTCATGGATCTCAAAGTGAAGGCGTACTCCGAGGTCATCCGGAATCTGGCTGCCCACGCTGTCCGAGAGATCGACGTATCAGTCCGGACGGGCGGTCGGTCGACGGCCTACGTCACCACCGACGCGCTGACACGCAGCGCCGACGACCTGGTGTTCGCCGACTCGAAGGCGAGCCACACCGGGAAGACGTTGACTGTCGGTCCCGATCCGACGACGATGACAGTGACGATCGAGGAGACCGCGCGCTCGGTCACGTTCCAGATCGTCGAGCGGACCGACAGCGAGGTAACTGCGGAGCTACGCAACCCGGATGGTACTGAGCGAGCAACCTACGACTCTCGAACGGACGAGCCCGATGCCGCGCGGATGTGCATCGCGGAGCCGGCACCGGGCGAGTGGACGATCGAACTCGTCAATCCTCGAGAGGACCCGCTCGAAGACGGCGAGGTCGCCGTGCTGGTCGATACGGTCACGAGCGAACCCACCGACGCTGGCGTCGAGACGCTCGATCCACAGGCCATCCTCGGCTACGAGCAGCGCGATTACGAGGTGACGCCGCTCTCGTTCCTGCGGGCGTACGGCGAGTTCCTCGATGAGGGGGAACTCGACGCCGTGGACACCGCGGACGTGTGCGAGGGTGCCCTCCTCGACGACGACCGACTGGCCTACGACAACCTGATCGTCATTCACGACGAGGCGGCCGACGACGACGCCTACACCGACGCGCTCGACGCGTTCGTCGACGCTGGCGGAAACGTCCTTCTCACCGACTCCGGAGTGGGATTGCTCGCTCGCATGGACAACGACCGCGTCAGCGGCGTCGCTCTGGACGACGTGATCGACGAGACCGCCTTCACGGTCGCCATGAACGCGTACGACGCGACGCATCCGCTCCGGGCGAACGCGCGGCCGATTCAGCGCGAGCTCTACACGCCCGCGCCAGTGGGCTATCCAGTGACCGTCGAGGGCGACACTCCGGCGACCGTCGTCGACATCGGTGCGTTCCGAGCGGCCGGCGGAGAGGTCGCCGGCCGGCTGATGACCGAGCCCGACCGTGACGCCGTGAGCGATCTCGTCGTCGCTGGTTCGATCCACGACGACGGCACTGGCGTGCACGTCGTTGGCGGGTTAGCTCCGCCTGCGTTCCAACAACAGCTACACCCGTTTGGAATGCTCGACCACTCGGTGACGTCCCTCGGCTACACGACGATGGCGAACGCGCTCGGACACGTCCAGAGACGGGTCGTCGACGGCGAGGAAGTGCCCTTCGGCGAAACGATCTTGACCGAAGAGCAAGCGCAGGTGTATTACCCCGCAGACACGGTGGACGACGAGTGTTAAGCCGCAACCGCTGAGCGCCTCGCGGGCGGCGATCGCACTACTCCATTTCCTGCTGGAATCCTCGATCGACACTGGTAAATTTGAGGCGTCCGGGACGGCGGAAACGTCGGTCTCGAGGACAGCCTAGCGGGAATAGATCATAATATACTCGTATGTGAGTAACATTTTCAGGGATGATGGTACTCAGTCAGGCAGTCACACGCCACGGGACTCGAATCGATTGGGACCAATCGTCGACGCCGGACATCGGCCGAACGATGGCGACGGATTCTGAGCAACGATGGGAGTAGTTGATTCCCTTCTCAACGCCGACCGCGACCACAGCGACTTCGTGTACACTATTGCTGCGATCGCTGCGCTCAACGGGTTGCTGTTCGGATTCGACATCGGCGTCATCTCTGGGGCTCTGTTGTACATCAAGCAGTCGTTCGCGTTATCGCCGTTCCTCCAGGGAGTGGTCACCAGCAGCGTGCTCGTGGGGGCGATGATCGGCGCGGCGACCGGTGGGAAGTTGGCCGACCGGTTCGGCCGCCGCCGGCTGACGCTGGCGGGCGCGGCTGTGTTTTTCGTCGGCTCGTTCGGGATGGCCCTGTCACCGACCGTCGGGTGGCTCATCGGCTGGCGGATCGTCGAGGGCGTCGCCGTCGGCGTCGCGTCGATCGTCGGCCCGCTGTTGATCTCCGAGACGGCTCCGCCGGACGTCCGTGGATCGCTCGGTTTCCTCCAGCAGTTGATGATCACCATCGGTATTCTGCTGTCGTACGTCGTCAGCTACGCTTTCGCCCCCGAATTTCTCGGTATCATCGGCTGGCGGTGGATGCTATGGTTCGGGGCGGTGCCCGCGGCAGTGCTGGCGATCGGGACGTATTTTCTGCCCGAAAGCCCCCGCTGGCTCGTCGAGACCGGGCGGATCGAAGAGGCTCGTAGCGTCCTGTCCAGCATCCGTACGAACGATGTCGTCGACAAGGAGATCGACCAGATCCGCGAGGTCAGCAAAACGGAGGAGAAAGGCGATCTCTCGGAGCTCCTCGAACCGTGGGTCCGCCCGGCCCTCGTCGTTGGCGTCGGCCTTGCGATCATTCAGCAGTTCAGCGGGATCAACACGATCATCTACTACGCGCCGACGATCCTCAGCAGTATCGGCTTCGGCAATCTGGGATCGATCCTGAGCACCGTCGGGATCGGCGTCGTCAACGTGGTGTTGACCGTGGTGGCCGTGTTGTTGGTCGATCGCGTCGGTCGGCGGCCGCTGTTGCTCGTGGGCACGGGGGGAATGACCGTCATGCTCGGCATACTCGGGCTTGGATTCCTCTTGCCCGGCTTTTCGGGGATCGTCGGATACGTGACTCTCGGAAGCATGTTCCTCTACGTCGCTTTCTATGCGATCAGCCTCGGACCGGTGTTCTGGCTGATGATCTCCGAGATCTATCCGCTTCGCATCCGGGGCACCGCGGAAGGCGTTGCGAGCGTCGCCAACTGGGGGGCGAACCTCATCGTCGGGCTGACGTTTCTCCCGCTGATCGAACTGATCGGTCAGGGGTGGTCGTTCTGGCTCCTCGGCGGTTTCTGTATCCTGGCATTTCTGTTCATTTACACGCGGGTGCCCGAAACGATGGGACGGTCGCTCGAAGACATCGAGGCGGATCTCCGCGAAAGCTCCGTCGTCGGTGCTGACACGGACGGGAAAGCGCCGGACGTTGAACACCCTTCCGAGTAAACGACTGATACTGTCGGACAGAGATAATTGAATATCAGAGGCAGGTGACCCGCCAGACAGCAGCTGGATATTCCGTCTCATTCCGTCCGTGGCTCTGTCCGACAGTATGAACAACAGCGAGGGTCCCGTTCGGGAGTACGGACGTGGACTAGTCGACGGAGTCGTGTGAGATCCTCCGATCAGTCATCATCGCTGTTCGACTCTTCTTGCAAACTTCCGCGATCGATCATCATATCGGTTGCCCGATCGAGCCAGTTTCGTCGGGCGTAAACAGCAGCACTGAACAGCAGTCGCCAGGCGAAATACGCAACGATTGCCCCGTAGGTGGCAGCAACGCCGTATCCAGCGACAATCCCGAACACATACGTGCCACCGAGGAGGAACACGAACAGTCCGGATGTCCGAGAGAGAAACGGCACTAGCGTCTCGCTGCCACCGCGCAGCGAGCCGTCGATCGTGACGGCTCCGGCAATGAATACTGCTGCGATCGCGTACGCGCGGGCAAAATCAGCCGCGTATTCGAGCGTCGCTGGGTCACGCGTGAACAATCGGACGAACCACTCCGCGCCACTGAAAAGCCCGAGGCTGAGCCCGCCGACCGTCAGAAACCCTAGTGCGGCTGCCGCTAGTCCATTGATGTATGCATCGTCCGGATCGCCCTGCCCGATCGTCTGGCCAACGATCACGGCTGCGCCGACCGCGTACCCCCGCGAGAGCGGAGCGGTGATTTGCTGGTAGACGCGCCGACCGATCTGATACGCCGCATTCACTTCTGTTCCGAATGAGAGCAAGATCGCGTTGAAGGGGAATTCAGCGACCAGTTCTGCGAGCCCCTCGGCGACGCGCGGAATACTGACGCGGACGAGCTGGTAGGTTACTGTGACGCTCCTCGGCCGCGCAAACGTAAGATCCGTCCACGAGCTGTAGATCAGAAGGCCGAACGTGAGGGCGGTGAAGACGTCGGCTCCGGCCGTTGCAAGGGCGATTCCAACGATCGACAGCTGCGGGAACGGCCCGATGCCGAACGCGAGCCCGACGGTACCGATGATGTTCGCGCTGTTGGCGAGCCCATTCACGTACATCGGGGTGCGCGTATCGCCGGTGCCCTGAATCGCTCGCGCGGCAATGTAGGCCGTGTGGTTCGCAGGACTCACGAGGAAGATGATGGCGAGATACTGCCCGCTTTGCCGGACAACCGTCGGCTCGGCCCCGAGGATGGCGATGGCTGGCTCGCTGAACAGCAACCCGAAAACGCCGAACGGAATCCCGATGAGGACGCCAATGAGCAGCGCCTGGCTGATCGCTTGGGCACGGTTCGCGCTGGCGCCACTTCCCGTATCCTGACTGGCGAGCGCGATCGCACCGTCGCCGAACCCGAGCCCCACCCGAAGTTGGAGCCGGCCGTAGAGATCGGCGAGACCGATGGCAGCGACCGACGCAGGCGAGATGTAGCCCGCAACGATGATGTCGGTCGTGCGCATGAGCGTGCGCAGGACCTGCTCGGCCATCACCGGCCAAGAGAGCCTGAAAATCCGCTTCCAAACGGCTCGGACGCGCGACCATGCCGCTCTCACACGGCTGCTGTTTTCACCTCCAATACGTTCCGGTAAGGCGTATCGACGGTAAGAGAATGTCGGTACCGGTGGTACTGTCTACGGACGTTGGCCCGGCGTGAAGGCACTCTAGTTCTGTGGCTCCTCGGTGGGACTACCATCTCCCAATCCAGCAGGCACTCGACGACCAATTGTCAGCTCGTGCCCCGGTATAATTTCAACAGTTCTGGTAGGAAATATTGCAATACCGCTAATGCCTAGGCATAGAATCTTATTACAGTGCCCGATAGAACTCAACAAAGAAACGAGAACGCGTCAAATAAAACCGACGAAACGGTAGCAGCCGACGATTCCGAAAGATCACATCATCTTCCGATCAGTCGTCGGTCAGTACTACGAGGAGCGGCTGTGATCGCACCGCTCACGGGTCTGGGTAGCATCGATGCGGGCGTCGAGCCGGCATCGGCTACGAGCGGCAGCGATGGGTCAGTAACCGTACAGAGTCCGGACGAAACCGTTGTGGCGACCGTCGGTGTCGGCCCATCGGACGAACTCAACGATGACCTGCCATCCGGCCAAATAGCGGTGCTCACGGTGCGCTCGGAGGGAACGACGGTGCTCGATCCCTCCCCGTTGGGCATCACCACGTACACGGGACAGTTCGTCACCGGTCTCTCGTTGGAGGGGCAGGAGACCGAGACGATCGAGCGCGGCTACGAAACCGTCGGTGGCGACGAGTCGGGAACCCAGACGCTGCACGCACGCATCGCCACGCTTACCTTTGAATCGCCTGACGGCGTCGTGCAGATAGAACTGCTCGTCTCCGACGAAGGAGTCGCCTATCGGTATCACCTCCCAGGTGATGGTCACGCGATCGTGGACAAAGAGGTGAGCGCGTTCCAGATTCCGGAGGGGTCGACAGCGTGGCTCCACGAGTACGGCGACCACTACGAGTCGATCTGGGAAGAGACGGACGTCGCGTCTGCCAGTGGCACCGTCGGATTTCCCTGTTTGTTCGAAGCGGGCGACGACACGTACACACTCATCACTGAAGCGAACGTTAGTGAGAACTACGCCGCGTCTCATCTCTCGGTTACCGGTACTGGGACCGACGAGGGCGACGACGCTCCACGCGACGAGTCGCTCGTTGGCGAGGAAGACGACCGCGACGAAATCGTCCCTGGCAACGAGGAGTTCGACTACGACGAGAACTCGACGCTCTTCGAACTCAGGTTTGCTGGCGAGTCCGGCTACGGACTCCCCTCGACGATCGACGCGACGCTCCCGTTGGCGACGCCGTGGCGCGTCGCCATCGTTGGCGATCTTTCGTCTATCGTCGAGTCGAACTTCGTGGCAGCGCTCAACGAGCCGTCGGAAATCGGCGACACGTCCTGGATCGAACCCGGCATCGTCGACTGGTCGTGGTGGTCCGACGGTGATAGCCCCCGAGACCTACAGGTCCAGAAAGAATACGTCGACTACGCGTCCGAACAGGGGTGGGAATACACGCTCGTCGACCGTGGGTGGCGTCGGGAATGGATGCCCGAGCTGGTCGAGTACGCAAACGAGCGCGACGTCAATATCATCGTGTGGATGGTGTGGACGGACCTGAACACGGATGCGAAGCGAGAAACCATCCTCTCGCGCCTGGCGTCGTGGGGCGTCAGCGGCGTCAAGATCGACTACATGGACTCCGACCGTCAGGAGCGGATGGCGTGGTACGACGAGGTGCTACGGGCAACGGCGAAGCACGAACTGCTGGTGAACTTCCACGGGTCGACGGTACCCAAGGGACGGCGGCGAACGTGGCCGCATCTAATGACCTCCGAGGCGGTTTTCGGTGCCGAGTACTACAAGTGGCAGGAGGTGCCGGCGTCGCACGGCGTGACCCTCCCGTTCACGCGAAACGTCGTCGGCCCAATGGATTACACGCCGGTAACGTTCTCGGCGGTCGGCGACACTGCCCAAACCACGATCGGACACGAACTCGCGCTGTCGGTCGTCTACCAATCGAACTTGCAGCACTTTGCCGACAGCGTAGAGAGCTATCGTAACTATCCGTTGGCCGAACAGTTCCTGAGCGAGGTGGCTGCTGTCTGGGATGAGACGTCGTTCGTAGGTGGCTACCCAATGGAAGAAGCGACGCTGGCCCGTCGTGACGGCGATCGATGGTTCCTCGGAAGCATCACTGCCGGCGATAGCCGGTCCGTCGAGGCTCCGCTCTCGTTCCTCTCTGACGATCGGGCGTACGACAGCGTCGTTGTTAGCGACGCCGATAGCGGTTCAACGCTAACTTCACGAGAACAGGTCGTTACAGCCGACGCGAGCATCTCGGTTTCGGTTCCCGAAAACGGGGGCTTCGTCGCTCGTCTCTCCCCCTGCGACTAGCAGGTGAGACGCGGGCGTTTCGGCTGATGGTCAGAAGTCGGCTAGCTAGATTCGTCATGCATAACCTCCTACGAAATTTAGGCTGGCGAGATTGGTTTCGCCATCCGTCGCGCATGAGAGATCTACCTGCCGGACTTCAGATAATGGCCAGCGGTGCGAGGAATGCAACACCCGTCCCGCGAGAGCGTCGCAACCGACGCCTCACTACACCGTTTGCCCGCCGTCAACGACCATGGCCTCTCCGAGTACGAAGGAGGCCGCATCCGAACACAGCCAGAGAACGGCATTGGCGATCTCTTCGGGCTTACCCATCCGTCCGATTGGCTCTTGATCGATCACCTCTTGGCGGCCTTCTTCGGTGCCGCCGGTAAATCGATCCATCATTGACGTGTCGATGATGCCGGGACACACGGCGTTCACGCGGATGTTTGATTCTGCGTAGTCTAGAGCCGCCGCCTTGGTGAGGCCGACGACGCCGTGTTTCGAAGCGGAATACGCGGCTTGAGCTTTAAAGCCCTTGACTCCGGCTCCTGAGGAGGCGTTCACGATCGCACCGCCCCCTTCGTCGAGCATCAAGGGGATCTCGTGCTTCATGCACAGGAACATGCCACGGAGGTTGGTATCGATACTTCGATCCCACTCTTCTTCGGTGATCTCAGTGAGCGGGAGTCGCTCTTGCTCAACACCGGCGTTATTGAACGCGAAGTCAAGACCCCCGAACGTTTGGATGGTCTCATCCAGCGCAGCTTGCACGTCCTCAGCCTGGGTCACGTCGCACCTGACAGCGGTCGCCTGACCGCCGGCTTCTTCGATCATCTGGGCCGTTTCCTGAACCCCTTCTTCCATAATATCGGCGACAGCCACATCTGCGCCCGCGCGCGCAAACGCCAGCGCCGCCGTGCGACCAATACCACTCGCAGCTCCGGTGACAAAGGCTACCTTGTCCCTGAAGTCTTCACTCATGTTCGTCGGTATTGTCTGTTCCAGTTCATTATTTTGGCTATTTGTCATCATATCTCCCTATATTACCCAATCACACAAAGATTTGGTTGATTATTTATTAAAACTCTATTCGCCGAGTTTCACCATGACCTTCACGGCCTCACGGTTGTCCATCGCCTGATAGCCCTCCGGAACGCCGTCGAGGTCGACCGTCTTCGTGAAGATTGGCGACGGATCGAGGGTGCCCTGCAGAACGTCATTCATGAGTTCGTCGGCGTAGTTCCGAACGGGCGCAGGACCACCGGTGAACGAGGCGTTCTTGAAGAACAGCTGTTGGACGAAATCGGCACTCTCGACGTGCGGGACACCGACGTAGCCGATATTTCCACCGGGACGAACCACTTGGGCAGCGGTCTCCAGCGACGACTCAGCGCCGACGCATTCGAGAACGTGATTCGCGCCGCCGTCAGTGAGTTCTTGTGCCTCCTCGATAGCCTCCTCGCCGCGAGTCGAAACGACCTCGGTCGCGCCGAACTCGCGAGCGATGTCGAGACGGTCCTCGTGGTGGCCCATCGCAATGACGCGCTCGGCTCCGAGGCGTTTCGCCGCGAGCACCCCGCAGAGTCCGACCGCGCCGTCACCGATGACAACGGCTGTGTCGCCAGCTTCGACATCCGCACTGACGGCGGCGTGATGGCCCGTCGCCATGACATCCGTCAGCGGCAGGAGCGCTTCGAGGGCGTCTTCATCGTTCGCGTACCGGTCGGGGACGCGAACGAGCGTGCCGTTGGCGAGCGGTACACGAAGCTTCTCTGCTTGTGCGCCATCTACATCTTCTCCATCCGGACCGAAGAAGTCGATGTTGGTACAGGCACTGTGGAGGCCTTTTCGACAGAACTCGCACTCGCCGCAACTGACCGAGAACGGGGCGAATACCCGATCGCCTGGTTCGACGTGGCGGACTGCCTCACCGACTTCTTCGACGATTCCCATCGGTTCGTGACCGACAGCAGTGCCTTCCTCGGGGTCTTCGTGATCGCGGTAGAACCAGAGGTCCGATCCACAGATCGCCGTATGAGTAATGCGAACGATCGCGTCCGTCGGTTCCTCGATCTCCGGATCTGGTCGCTCTTCGACACGAATGTCGCCAGTACCGTGATAGATTGCTGCCCTCATGGTCGTATACGATGTGAACTCCGGTTCTGTACCACGTAAGTTCGATGCTGTCTGTAGAGTGCGTTTAAATACTTGTGCGATGAGGGGAGCGAGAGAACGGCTGCCGGCTCAATGAATGCGGGAAGGAAATCAGCCTTACAGGCGGTCAGTCAGCTATCCGATTCCGGGCCGTACTACTCGTCGGTGACGTGCTCCATCCTGCTGCTCCTGGGCGGCGATATGCGTCATGGCTTTCTCAGGTGTTGCGCCGTGCCAGTGCTTCTCGTCCGGTGGGAACCAGACCACATCACCGGATCGAATCTGCTCGATCGGTCCGCCCTCGCTCTGTACGAGGCCACAGCCGCTCGTCACGATCAGGACGTGGCCTAGTGGGTGAGTGTGCCACGAAGTACGAGCACTGGGTTCGAACGTGACGCTACCCCGGCTGCCCGGGCCTTCTCGTGCGGGTCGAAGAGTGGATCGATCTGGATGTCTCCCGTGAAATACTCATCGGGTCCTTTCTCGGAAGGGTGCGAACAACCGTTCTTGATTTGGATTCGATGCTATGCAGAGAGCGCGTTTAACTGAGTATGAGGTTCGAGGGCAGAGGAGAGAAGTTGCCGCTCACCACGGCGGAGGAGGCTGGACATGGACGATTGTGAGATGCCTAATTCTTCGGCGAGTTCTTCGGCAGAAACCTGACGTGGGGTTTCGTAGAACCCACGGGAGATCGCGAGCGTGAGCGCCTCGTATTGTCGATCCGTCAATCCGTGCTGTGGGGATTCATCGGACGAGGGAGAACCCTGCGTGATAGAGATGAGCTCGGTAGAGATGCCATATTCCTCAAAACGAGTTCGTAGCCGATTGAACGTATCGTAGTTTTCGAAGAGCTTCTTTTCATACCAGCCATCGGGTGTGACGATCATTGGTTCCACCTGGACCGCAGTGAACCGTTCGGGGGCGAATGCCTCTGAGACGACATCCTCCAGTTCGATGGTGAGTCGATAGACGTCCTTGCCGTTTGCGCGCCCGAGCGAAGTCATTTCTACTACTTCGTCGAGAGCTGAGAGGTCGTCTTCAGAGACGTCGTCGGTAGGGTCAAGGTGGACGACGAACACATCACAGTCCTGCTTGAGACAGAGTCCGTGTTCGACCTCGAGTTGGTGAGACGGTAGCGATTCTGCGAAACTAACGAGCGGCAGCGCGGGTGAACAGATGGAGAATTCGGCGGTGATCGTCATAGAAGGGGGTTACGCTCCACCCATAGTTAACGCTCAGGGTCTCTATAATGGATACCTGGCCCCAGAATCAATTGGGAACAAGACGCTGCTGTCGATGATAGCCGTGTTCTCGGCCGGAATCGCGGATTTTCGGGCCAGTGTCAGTAGTCTGAGTGAATGTTCGTCTCCGTTCGTCATCGTAGCAGGCAGGTAGTGTGTCATTCTGATTGATCTCATACCTGTCTTAGTCTGTGCTCAACCAGCTGTCACTTCGATTCAGTCGGAAGGTGATTTCTTCCGGTTCGGCAAACCGTTCCAAGGGTGTGCGCTCGATAATCGAGTTTCGCCGGTCGTCGTCCGCCCGGAGCTTCTCGATGAAATCGGTTGCGACGTAGCCGGGCGCGAGACAGTTCACGCGCACGTCGGGAGCCAAATCGAGCGCCAGACTTTTCGTGAGCCCCACCAGCCCGTGCTTCGAGGCAACGTAGGGATGCTGGTGCGGAAGTCCCACGAGCCCGGCGGCACTGGCGATGTTGACGAGTGCATCGCCGTCCGTGAGATGCTCGGCGGCCGTCCGTAACGAGCGCTACCCGTCTATCGAGGTCGAACAGATCCAGTATGCGTCATCATCGTCCCTCGGCAGATTCGCCTCGCAACGTCATACAGACGCTCTGGAGGTGCGCGACCAGTTCCTCGTCGGGACCGGCGACGTCACACTCGACCAGCCCAATCGTTCGACCACCGTTAACGACTGTCCCCGTTGCCGTGGGGGGCTGGTCCCATACCGGGCGCAGGAACTTGACGTCGAGTTCGAGGGTGGTGAACGACTCGCGGGAATCAAGCGTTGTCGCGTAGGCGATTCCCATCGCGGCATCGCCGATATCACAGATGACTCCTCCGTGGAGTGTTCCCATCGGGTTGGCGTGTTCGGGACCGGGCTGGAACGATATTTCTGCCTGCCCCGGTTCGACCGATTCGAGGTCGAATTCGAGGAGTTGTCCAATAGGGGGCCGTAGCTTGCTCAACCTGGCCGGGCCCGCCTCGTCTTCATTCAGTGCTGATGGGCTGTCTCCATGGTCGGTGTAGGTGGCGATCGACCGCTGTAACTCGGCGTGATCGGCTGCGAGTGACTTCAGGGTCCCTGCGACTGCTTCCGCATCACCACCAAGCTGTTCGTAGACGTTTTCCGGCAGCGAAACCGTCGTCTGGTGCATATCTGCTTCTGACACACGAGTACATTGACTCCAGGAGGGAATAATAGCTAGTTCGTGTATACGTAAAATCCTGGTGAAAAGCGGAAATAGGACCACAGATATACCATAACAGCCGCCGTATACTATTGCGTATGCGCGAATACATCTTTGCGGCAGAATACAAACGAGGGGCCGACGCAGTGATGGACGTGTTCATCGACCATCCAGAGCTCATAGGGACGGCTCTGAACATCACCATCTCAAGTGCTGGTGTCTGGCGCGTTGACCGAGTGGTCGGTCCAGCCGATGCACTTGATGCTGTTGAGGCGGTGTACACCGACGCGTCAGTCTGTAACGAGTGTCTGGGCGAGCATCCCGACTGCACCATCACAGCCGAGTATGACGTCGTCAGCGATGACCAGAACAGTCGAATCATCTATGCTTACTCGGACGGGGGGTCCTACTGCCACTCGATTCCGTTCTTCGCTGCTCGGACGTTTAGTGATGGGCTGGTATTCGATGCTCAGCGGCGCGGGAACGTCTACGAGTGGCGCATTCTGGTCCCTGGCGACCCGCCGGTTGGGGATCTGTTCGATCAGCTCCAAGACGGACTCACTGAGGATATCTCCCTCTCACTGAGACAGGTGGGGACACTGTCGGCGTGGGGGGACCCAACAGCCTCGCTGACGAAGCTTCCTCCCGAGCAGCGGCGGGCGCTCGAAACGGCGACCCAATTAGGCTACTATGCCACGCCCCGGGACGCATCGCTTGGGGATATCGCCGATGAACTCGGACTGCCCAAGTCGACGCTTCGCTATCGACTCCGACGAGCCGAATCCTGGTTGACCGAGACGGTGGTTGCGGACCACGGCATGCTCGACGTACCCCTCGAACCGCGGACGACAGACAGCTGAATCGCTGTCAGGGCCGCACGCTCTATCTACCCGATGTTTCCTTTCAATTTCTCATCAAACAGCACATCTGGAATGATCGAAGCGTTTTCTCGTCGGTCGTGGATCACCCGTGTATTGTTGCCATCGTCAAGCTCTGTGCCGCGACGTTCATCCCCCGTGGCTCGACTCACCGCGTGAAAGTGAGGAACATCCCCAGTTCCGCGGCGACGACCGCGAGTTCACGCCACACACCATCAATACTGAGCACTCACGCCTCGAACCTGGAGTCAGGCAGGTAGATTTCTCATGCGCGATGGATGCCGAAACCGACTTCGTTTGTTTAAATTTTCGTGATATCTATGCATGACGAATCGACCTAGCTGACCTCAGGTTGGGCCGATGCGCTTGACAGCTCGATACTCGCTATAAGTCCAGTAGATAGCGAATGTCGGTCGGACACGATGCTCTCTGCTCGGACGTTACTTCGTTGCGGGGTGCCTCAGCATCGGTCTCGGTCCGCAGGTGATCGGCGATATACCGGGCGTCGGGACAGACGCCGCCGATAGTCGCCGAGAGGACTGTATGCTGGTAAGACAGTCCCACAAAGAACAGGCCAGGTTCTCCATCGACTACCCCTCGGTCGTGAATCGGGTATCCGTCTGCGTCGAACGTCAATTCAGGCACCTCAATCCAACTGTAGTCCGGGCGAAATCCCGTCGCCCAAACTACCGCAGCCACGTCAACGACTCGCTCGTCTTCGAGACGTGGCATCCCGTCTCGTACCCCGTCCACCCGAGGCACCCGTGTGACCCCGGCTTGGCGGAGGTCTTTGGAAGCGAGACGAATTAGTGGGTCCGTGTATTCTTGAGCCTCTTTTATCAGTTTCCGTCCGATGATTGTGTCGGACGTGAGTATGGTGTTGGTCAGCAACCAGAAGAGCCGGCTGTTGAACAGACGCAGCGAGATGCTACCGACATCTCGCCCGGACAGCAACGTGTCTCGGCTGGCGGCCAGTTCGTTGGTGATTTCGGCCCCCGAGTTACCGGCACCGACGACGAGGACAGGGCCGTCGGGAAGTTGGTCTGGGTTCCGGTATTCGCTGGAATGGAGTTGGGTAATCGATGAGTCGAGTTCTTCGGCGAAGTCGGGGATGGACGGGTGGGAGAACGGCCCGGTCGCCACGACGACGTGATCGGCGCGAAAGCGTTGGGAGTCAGTGTCCAGTACATAGCGGTCGCCGGTCCGGGTGAGCGTATCGACGTGTGTCTCAAGCCGAACCGGCAGGTCGAACCGGTCGGCATACGCGTCGAGATAGTCAGCCATCTCGTCTTTGGTCGGGTAGTAGTCGTCGGGTGCGGGAAACGGCATCCCCGGAAGACTGCTGTACCGGGCCTGGGTGAACAGTCGGAGCGACTCCCAGCGGGTGCGCCACGTGTCTCCGATCCGCTCGCTGGCGTCCAGAATGGTGAACTCGCACTCCTGCTGTGCCAGATAGTAGCCTATGGCGAGGCCGGCTTGCCCGCCACCGATTACGACAGTATCGAAATCTTGAGGGGTAGAGTCAGGGGGATGTTTATCGGTCATGTCACAACGGAGGGCCAGTTCGGCAATTAATCTATCTAAATATGTCAAAAATCACCCTTATCGATCTTGAGCTAGAACGTATGGGTTGTCCCTTACCTCCGACAGATTTCACTCCGAACGTGATGTCTTCGCGCATCCCCATGTAGGCGTGCTGTTCCCAGAAGGCGTTCTCGTGGATCTGCCAGTATTGGCCCTCGGTCGAGGGCAAACGCATCACAGACGAACGGCTTGGCCTGCTGCCACACCTCGTCAGTCTTCTCCGCGATGAGTTCGTGTTCGGGGCGGTCGGCGGCCTGTGGCTCATCCGCTTCGCCAATGGCGACTCGCTCGGGGAAGGAGATATCGCAGGCACGCGCAGCCATGATGATGCTGTCAGCACACTCCTCCACGGCGTCGCGCAGTTCATCGCTGAAGCGGTGGTTCCACGCCCGCCAGAACGTCGATTGCGTCACCAGATGCCGAAGGCTTCTGGTTGGCTCATTAGACAACCGATCTAATGAACGTCACCGGACGTAGTCCGGTTGGCCCACAAGACGGTAGTCTTGTGAACGCTGGCAGCGTCTCGAAGCCGAGTTTCCGTCGAAGTGACGGATTCGCGTGGAGGTAGTTGTAGAGGGCGGTTTCGTCCCACCCGTTGATCTTCTCGACGATGAACGCCCGCACCAGTAGCGCCATCGGATACGGTCCCGAGTACGGCGCTAACGCATCGCAGCGAACGTGGACTGGTCAATCGACGGGCCAGTGAGCAGGTTCACCAACTGCTCGCCCCAGTCATCCAGCCGTTGAAGTTTCCGGACCTTTTCGAGGTCGGGTTGGGCGTTCTCCGACTCGGCATCCGCCAGCGTCTCGGCTGCGGAATCGAGCGCCTAATCGACCGTTGCTCGCGCAACCGGCACCTTCGCGGTGAGTGTGGCCGAGGCTGTCGGTGCCGCGATGAGCTGCGTCAGCACCGGCCCGTACCGGTCGAGGAGTGTCACGAGATCTGCTGCTGTGGTACTCATTGTCGTCGGGAAGCTTGGTGTCGTATAGACTTTAGAAATATTTATCTAAATTGATTGCCGATAAATGATTTCACGGCCGATTAAGTGAATATCGTCGCGCTCGTGGTGGACATCGCATGGGAGACATAATCGTATCGGAATTCATGTCGCTAGACGGCGTCGTACAAGCCCCCGGGGGACCCGACGAGGATCGGAGTGGCGGGTTCGAACACGGCGGCTGGGTTTTCCAATTCGAGCGTGGCGAAGACGACGAGTTCAAGCTTAATGAGGTGTTGGAGAGCGACGCGCTCTTGCTCGGCCGGACGACCTACGACATCTTCGCTGCGTACTGGCCCAACGTCGACAGCGATGACCCTATGGCGGCGAAACTGAACAGTATGCCCAAGTACGTCGCCTCTCGGAGCCTCAAAGATGTGGAGTGGAACAACTCGACGCTGATCGAAGGGAACGTCCCGGATGAGATCTCCGCGCTGAAACGAGAGGTGGCCGGTGACATCCTCGTCTACGGCAGCGCACAGCTCGTCCACACGCTGATGGAGCACGACCTCGTTGACGAGTATCGACTCATGACCTTCCCCATTGTTTTGGGGAGCGGAAAGCGCCTCTTCGGAGAGACGAGTGATACAACCACGCTACAACTCGTGGACACGAAGACGGTCGGTTCGGGCATCGTCATCCTCACCTACCAGCCAGCAGGAACGGACGTGGAGGAATAAGATGGGAACCGTAATCGTAAACATGTCAATGTCGATGGATGGGTACATCGCCGGGCCGAACGACAGCCGAGAGAACCCCCTCGGCGATGGCGGCGAGCGGCTCCACGAGTGGATGTTAGATCTGGCGAGCTGGCGCGAGCAACAGGGGCTCGACGGCGGCAAGACCAATCGGGACTCCGAGATCGTGGCAGAATCGAACGAGAACGTCGGTGCCGCCGTGATGGGCCGACGCATGTTCGACAACGACGATGGGCCGTGGGGAGATGACCCGTTCGAGGGCTACTGGGGCGACGACCCGCCCTACGGCGTGCCGGTGTTCGTCCTCACGCACCACGAGCGAGAACCGCTCGAAATGGACGGCGGAACGACGTTTCACTTCGTCACCGACGGGATCGAGAGTGCCCTAGAGCAGGCCAAGGCGGCAGCGGGAGACGAGGATGTCAAGATTGTCGGTGGCGCGAACGTCGTCCAGCAGTTCGTCGAGGCGGGACTGGTCGACGAGATACAACTTCACGTCTCGCCCGTGCTGCTCGGCGACGGGATCCGGTTATTCGAGTCGCTCGACAGCGAACCGATCGAACTGGAACGGACGAGGGTGGTCGAGTCCCCCGATGTGACCCACCTCCGGTTTGACGTCGGGAAGTGATCGGAATCAACTAATAAACGAGGAACGATGACAGACGACGAGACGGGCAACAGGATCTTCAAGACCTACATCCGGGCCGGCATGAACAGGTTCAGGACCGACTTCAATCTCCTCGACCTGACACCCTGTTCGATCGTGGTCAGAACGTCGTCGCCATCGGAAGCGTCTACCCGACGAAGAGAACAACCAACTGCTCGCCGATCAGGGAGTGAACAGGCGTAGTTCGGTGTTCCCTCCCGCTATCGGTTCGGCACACGCCTCCGAAATCAGGATTTGCTTCCCCAACCGAACGAGAGCCAGCCACCGTCCGGGTGGAGAATTTCGCCGGTCATGAAGTGTTCTTTCTCCGCGAGGAAGGCCGCACAGTTGGCGACTTCCTCGACGGTTCCGAACCGGCCGAGCGGCGTTCGGTCGACGACGTCCTTTTCGTCGAAACCGATCTGGTCTCGCGCGTCGCTCACCATCTCGGTTTGGATGTACCCCGGTGCGATGGCGTTGACCTGTATGTCGTGTTCGGCCCATTCGATTGCCAAACAACGAGTGAGATTGTTCACCCCGCCTTTCGACGTGTTGTAGGGAGTACGGCCGGTTTGGCCCTGCTCGCCCATCATGCTGGAGACGTTGATGATGCTCCCGCCAGTTCCCTGCTCTATCATCCGTTTTCCCGCCAGCTTCGCCCCGATGAACGATCCGGTCAGGTTCACGTCGATGACGCGCTGCCAATCGTCCAACGACATCTCCTCCGCCGGCCCGCGAATGTTTATACCAGCGTTGTTCACCCAAACGTCTAAGGAATCGAACTCGGAAACGGTTCGGTCCACGAGCGATTGCAACGAGTCTGCGTCAGTAACGTCGGCTTCGATGGGGACGACAGAGCCCGTTTCATCAGCGATTTCGTCCGCAGCGTCGTCGGCGCGCTCCTGGGAACGCGAGTTGACGACGACGTTCGCATTGCGGGATGCGAATTCCCGCGCAATCCCGCGTCCGATACCGCTACTCGAACCTGTAACAACGACGGTTTGGTCGTCCAATGTGCTACTCACAGCTGAAGATTAGCGCGCTGACTGTTGATTATTCCGAAACTTCGTCGGTCGTCACACCTATCGCGTACGAATTGGTTTCTCGGGGACTACCGAGGGCAGCAAACGAGTGTGACAGATATTGATTTCCGTTGATGGCTGGCTACTCCCGAAGTGTGGCTATCACTGAATAGATAGTTCTTCGTCCTCGGCCACATCCGCGTCATCCCAATGCAGCGCGAATCTGGCTGTTCGTCCGGTTTCGGAGCCGATGAGCGAGGATTCGGAATCGACCATCATCTCGAAGGTGACAGTGTCCGGAGGGTTGATCGTCGTGCTCTCATTGCCAACCATGAACGTCATCTTCCCCGCTGATGAGCGCTCCGTCACAGCTGTCTCGGACTGGTGCTCGGTCCGCTCCTGGCTTTCTGTGTCTTCTGACACCGCTGTTTCCTCGCCACCTAGGGCCTCCTCTCTCTCGACCTGTCTGTCGGTCGTGCCGTACGCGTCAGTCGACTGCCCACCGTCGGTCGTGTCGAGTTCGTCCGCAAACAGGCGGAAGTACTCGGCCACCTCAGCGCGGCTCATATCACGTTCTGCTTCGAGTTCTGCCATACCCCTGTATCTACGGGTCCCTGCTATAAGTATACTAGCCGGCGTGCAGAGTGAGACTGTAGACAAACGGGAAGAGAACGGAATACAGACACGAGTGCGGACGGTGTTCGGACAGCTAGTGATCCGTCGCTTCATCGGTAACGTCGATATCAGTGGCAGTCTCGGGATGCCAGGTCTCGGACGCCTCGTTTCCGATGATCGGAAGGTAATCACGGAGTCCGCTCTCCTGTGCCGTCGCGGTGATCTCGGTCACCAGCCGATCGAGTTCGTCCCCGTCCGTAAGCGTGCGCACCTGCTCGACGACCGCGTCCGGGTTACCGTAGTCGATGAATGTCTCCACTGCCGCTTCTCCGAGCGTTTCACCCACGGCGTTCCCGATCGCTGTCTCGATGACCTGGCCCAGCGGTAGATAGCTCGTCACCTCTTTCGCAACCCGCCGCCCGATAAGCCGACCGATGACTTTTCCGACTTCTTCGGAATCGACAGCCTCCTCAGTGTCCTCGAGTTCTTCGTCGAGGATCTCGTCTATTTCGATGGCTTCGAGCAGGCTGTGGGCCGCATCAGCCGTGAAGTAGGTTTCTATGCCCGTTGCGATAGCCTCACGTGTACTATCCGGGATGGCGTCGGAATTGGATTCCATTATCTGATCTATCGGGCGGGATCCGGATAAGGATGACCCGGAACGGGAGCTGGTGACGGTGCTCTCGATCGGAGCGGATGCGACGCTTTCAGCGCCGGTCGTGGACACCGAGGCGTTTACAACACGACCCCGGATCCGTCGCCGTCCGCGCCCCCTGTCCGCGTGATGCTGTCGACGTCGTGGCCGGTGTCGATGGCGTGGTCGACCATCGCTGCTGTCCGCTCGTCGGCTGTGTAGTCAGTAGCGCTGATTTCCCACTCGCACTCGAGGCAGTAGCTCTTGACTACCGGTTCCATATTGGTGGGTGAGTATTCATGCGTGAAGTGTTTTGTGATGCTTTGAGTGAGTCAAAGCCATAAGACGTGGAAACGATCCGGTAGGTGGATCGACGGCTCCCGACGACGCACGATTGCAATGTGGTCAGTTCGTAGTCTATCAGTCGTCCATGTTATTGGACTCCATCGTGACCTGCCCGCTGATCCGCTGCTGTTCGTCCCGAGGGACGAATGGGCCGAACGCGGCTGTCCGCTGCGCGACAAGCGCAATGCGTCCGATGTATGCAAGCAGCACTGACAGCGGCAGGAGCGAGATGGCAACCGTGGCGCTGAGCAGGACCACAATGAGCGGCTGTGGGACCGTAATGCCAGGAATGTCCCTGTAACCAAAGATGGCGAGTGCAGCGACCAGAATCGCTGGAATCCCCGTGTAGAGCATCATCCGCGAGAGTTCGGATAGTTCGCGCTGCACCCACAACGTCTTGAGATAATCGCGGCTAGCGTCGAGTTCCAAGAAAAGCTCTTCGAGATCGTCAAGTGTCGCGTTCGCGGCGTCGGAGAACACGTCTCCGTATGTCGCTTGCAGGCGGCGCGTCGTATGCAGTTGCCACGAATTGTGGTAATCGAGCAACACCAAGAGCGTCTCGAACAGCCCGAACTCTATCTCCGCGAGACTGGAACTGATGGTATCAGTCTGCTCGGTGAGCGTCCCGACGTAGTCGTCGATGTCTTCTTGCAACTGATCGTCGAGACTCCCATCGCACGCCTCTTGGAGGTCCGTCGCCCGATCGTTGATCGCAGTGATCAGATCGAGAAAGAACGCCGCTGCCTGCGGTGAACTGACGGGGACCCCAGCAGTGTCCGCAACCTGTTGCCGGAAGTCGGCGGTATCCACAGTTTGGTCGTACAGGTCGTCCAGCGAGCCTAATTCCTGGGAGAGAACGATCTGATTGATGCCAACGGCAATGGGGATCAGCGTGAGCAAGCCATTGATCGTCCCATTGAGAAACCACATCGCTCGGTTCGGATTGGATGTCGTGACAAGACCAGTAAATCCGAACACGAGAAAGACACCGAAGATGCCGACACTCAAGACAGCTGCGACCACCCACCGATCTCCGCTGAGCAATAGCCACCGCAGCAGCCGATCGGTTGTCGAATCCACCGGTGAGATGTTCTCCGATTCAGACATAGTTGTCTTCTCAGAGCGCATCCCAAAGTAAGCTGTCCTGTTTCAATCACTGGACCAGGGACATAGGCTGATCGCGTCGATGTTGGGTCAGGCTCACCGATTCAGGCAAACTGATACCCCGGCGCTGAATACGCTTCGGTCCGGTCGGTGGTACACCTGGTGACCAGACGGCTTCGATGCGTTGTGAGCGTTGCTGTCGGCCGGCCGACTTCACACTCTGCAGTGACGAGAGCGATCGGTCCGTTCCGGTGGCTGTTACCGCCCACCACCCGAACCGCGAGATCAGAAGATGTTTGAATATATATTCAATATATAAGTACGCAATGAAGGGAATCAACGGGAAAACCGCAGTCGTCACGGGCGCAGGATCGGGCATTGGACGCGCGCCGGCGCTGCGTTTGGCCGAAGAGGGTGCGAACGTCGTCGTCACCGACGTCGTCGAGAGAACCGGGCGTGAAACCATTGAAATGATCGAGGACGCCGGTGGCGAAGCGGTCTTCCTCGAAGTGGACGTGACCGATGCGTCCGACATCACGGCGATGGTCGAGAAAGCGACCGATACCTACGGGGGGCTGGACGTCGCACACAACAACGCGGCCGGTGCTGGAACCGAAATGGTTCCAGTCGCGGACGTCTCCGAGGAAGACTGGGACAAAGAGACCGAGATCACTCTCAAAGCCACGTGGCAATGCATGCGCCACGAGATTCCTGCGATGCTCGAGAGCGGTGACGGCGCAATCGTCAACACCGCCTCGGGAGCAGGTCTCAAAGGACAGCGCAACGTGGGACCGTACTCGGCGAGTAAGCACGGCGTGGTCGGTCTTACCCGTACTGCTGCGCTGGAGTACGCCGAATCGGACGTTCGCGTCAACGCTGTCTGCCCCGGTCCTGTCGACACGCCCGCGCTGAGCGAAACGCCCGACGAGATGCGAGAGAACCTAATAGCAGCTGTTCCACTGAACCGACTGGCAGCCCCAGAGGAGATCGCCAACGCCGTCGCCTGGCTCTGTTCGGACGAAGCCTCGTACGTCACCGGTCACCCCCTGCCAGTGGACGGCGGCAACATGGCTGGACACTGACCGGGCTGCTACACGCGTCGAAGAAACGTACCAATCGGTCGTGGAGCTACCGCGCCAGGTAGCCACCCTCGACGGGGAAGGCGTTTCCAGTCACGAAAGAGGCTTCCTCGGAAGCGAGCCACACGACGGCGTTGGCGATCTCCTTCGGGGTACCCATCCTTCCGAGTGGCTGCATCTGCACGAACTGATCGATCTGTTCGGAGCTGTCTTCCTCGCTTCGTTGAACCATCCCGGTCTCGATGACGCCGGGACAAACCGCATTAATCCGGACATCCTCTCGTGCGTACTCGGTCGCCGCTGCCCGGGTCAGACCGATGACACCGTGCTTACTAGCCGTGTAGGGCGCTGGTCCAGCGGCTGCACGGCCTGCTATCGAAGACGTGTTCACGATAGCGCCGCCACCGCTCTCGATCATCGCAGGTATCTCGTGCTTCAAACCCAACCAAACGCCCTTCAGGTTGATGTCGAGGACCCGGTCCCAATCGTCCTCGCTCTGTTCGGCCGTCGGCGCGTTGTTCCCTTCGATACCCGCGTTGTTGTGGGCGATGTCGAGCGCTCCGTACGCATCGACAGTCTCCGAAACCAGCGCTTCGACCTGTGCTGCATCAGTAACGTCCGCCTCGATAGCACGAGCAGTGCCCCCGTTGGTCTCGATTTGACTGACCGTCTCCTTGGCCCCCTCGACCGCGATATCGGCCACCACAACGTTTGCTCCCTCCCGAGCGAATCGTTTGGCCGTCGCTCGACCGATTCCTGACCCGCCACCAGTCACCAACGCCACGCTATCGTTCAGCCCTTTCATTGCACCTTTATATATTGAACCTATGTTCAAGTGCGTTTCGATGTTTCCCATCAGATATCAGTATTACTATCGGTTCAATAATATTTCGGAGAATACGCGTTTTCAGTCGCTATTATGCGGAGCCAGCCCAATCAAAAAATGAAATTTAGAAGTAATTACTGATAACTGATCAGGATGCGCCGTTATCAGCTTCGTCCTCGCGGGGAGGTGTATCAGTTTCCAAGCGTCGTATCTGTGTTAGCAGCGCCTCACGCGCAGTTGTGGTCGGAAACGCCTCGTCCATCGTCAATCGACGGACCCGGACACCAGTGAGCAGCGAGAGAAAGCGCTCGGCTTCCACATCGGGATCGACAGCCACGAACGCCCCCGATTCGACGCCCTGCTGCACGGTGTCCCTGAGGAGTTCCTTCAGCTCGCGATCGACTTCCAGATACTGTTGTCGTGAGGCAGGGTCGTGTGGTGCGTTCACGCGAAGTTCGAACATGGCGAGTTGAACCCTGTAAGGCTCCTCATCCAACGTCTCCGGCACCAGGATGTCGACGAGCGTCCGGAGTCGTTTTGCTGGGTGTTGGTTGTGAATCGGGATCTCATCGAGAAATCGATGAAGGGCGTAGTCGAGGAAGTCGACGAGAAGCTCGTCCTTCCCGTCGTAATGATAGTACAGCAGTGATTTACTGTTCTCGAATTCGTCAGCGATGGCCTGAATCGTGAGACTCTCGTAGCCGTGCTCACTCAGTGCCCGATACGTCGCTTCCATGATCTCGCGTTTCACCGAGTCGGGGCGAGGGGTCGCTTCGCTTTTCTCCATTGAACGGATGTTGGATCTAGCGGGTAGAGTACTCTTCGGATACGATGGTGTCTCCTCTACAACCTGAGAGGACGATCGCTTTGCTGCCTCTGATAGGCAGCTGAAACATTATCAACTAGATCAATGGCGGATACTATAATTTATTTTATCGAATTTCACTGGCGCATGTTGATTGTCTCACGACGATCTATGCTATTCGTAGACTGGTCTGTAGCGCCCGGAATTCGTACTGTCACCGGGTCGAGCTGTGTGATCCTGACCGGTCATCCGTCCGTCGATGTCTCGAACAGCGGCCACAATAGGAACATTCTCTGAAGATAATCTGTTCCATCAGAAATAGGAGGAGAATACATTAACCGATGAGAGCCGTACGTACCGAATATGGATCTCGACAGCTATTTCGAGGAATTCACTCGCCGGGACTGGCAGACGCTCGAAAATGGGGTCGTCCGGATCGCAGTGATCGGTCTCGGCGAGTTCGCCCGCAAACGGGCCTTGCCATCGATCCAAGACACCCAGTTCTGCGAGGCGACTGTACTCGTCAGCGGCTCCCCCGAGAAGGCCGCTCACCTCGCAAGCACGATCGACGTCGATCGGGTCATCGACTACGAGGCGTTTCACGCGGGCGAGGCGACCGAGGAGTACGACGCCGTCTACGTCGCCACACCGCCGGCGTTCCACCGCGAGTACGCAGAAACCGCTGCCCGACTCGGCAAGCACATCCTCTGTGAGAAACCGTTGGCAGCGACGCCCGAGGAGGCCGAACAGATGGTCGATGCCTCCATCGAAACGGGGGTCGACCTGATGACCGCCTACCGGTTGCGAACGGAACCCGCGATCAGACGGATGCGCGAGGCGATCAGGGACGGCGTCATCGGTGATCCCGTCCAGATCCACGGCGGCTTCTCCACGCGGCTCCTCGACCACATAGGCACAGACTCGTGGCGGCTCGATCCCGACGTCGCAGGGGGCGGGGCACTCATGGATCTGGGCGTGTACCCGTTGAACACGAGCCGATTCCTGCTCGATACGGATCCCGTGGCGGTCTGTGCTGAAACCACCTCGACAGGACCGCCGTTCGACCGGGTGGACGAGCACGTCGCTGTCCAGCTCACGTTTCCCGACGGCGCAACCGCCTCCTGTACCGCGAGCTTCAACGCCCACCCCGACAGTCGGCTACAGGTGCTCGGGACGGACGGGCAGCTGCTGCTCCGATTTCCATTCGGTGGTGACGTCTCACAGGAGATCGTCATCGAACACGGTGAAATGAGCACTCGCTACACCGGTCCTCCGGTCGACGAAGTCCGCGAAGAATTCGACTATTTCGCCAACTGCATCCGTGCCGAAACGGAGTGTGAGTGCGACGGTGAAGAAGGCATGACTGATCTCCAGATCATCGAAGCGGCCTACACCGCCGCCGAGACTGACGCCCGGGTCAGCCTGTAGCGTTCACCGTCGCCGTCCTGAATGTGTGGCAGACACGGGAACTGCTTTCGATCCGTGGGAATGATACGCTTACCACAGCTTTTTGGCACTCCCGTCGGTACAGCGAACTAATGGACGCGTTGTTGTCCACGAGCGATGCTCCCCTGTGTGGCCTGTCCGCACCGATGATCACTCAACCACGCCGAACGGAGGGACGATGAGGGCGGGCACGGACGGAACCGGTTTCAAGTCCCGCTTCGTTGACGGCGATGTCCTCGGGACGTGGATTTCGATCGGTCACCCGGTGGTCGTGGAGGCGGCAGCGAGAGCGGGGTTCGACTTCGTTCTCGTCGACACCGAACACACCGAGATGAGCCTCGAGACCGTCGCGGACCTCACTCGAGCGGCTGCTGCCGCTCCGGGGGAACTCGGTGTGATCGTCCGGCCGGCGTGGAACGATCCAGTCCGTATCAAACGAGTCCTCGACATCGGCGTCGACGGGATCATGGTTCCGATGATAGACGGCCCGGCTGCGGCCGAGGAGTTAGTCCGCGCCACGCGATACCCACCCGATGGTGATCGCGGGGTGGCGTCGGGGCGTGCGGCCGGCTACGGCCAGCAGTTCGTCGAGTACGTAGAGAAAGAGCACCGATCGCTGCTCACGATCGCGCAGATCGAGACGCCGACTGCCGTCGACCGCACGGACGACATCGCGTCGGTCGCAGGCATCGATTCGCTGTTCGTCGGGCCGGCCGACCTCTCGGCGTCGCTCGGCGTGTTCGGCGAGTGGGAGTCGCCCGAACTCGACGAAGCGATGAACCGCGTCATCGGGGCCGCATCGGCCGCCGATACGCCCGTCGGGACGCTCGCCGTCAGAGAAACCGACATCCCAAACCGCGTCGAACAGGGATTCGACTACCATATCGCGGGCAAGGACACGACAATGCTCATCGAAACCGGGGAAGATATCCGCGACACGTACGAGGAGAGCGTCGCGAACCGCTGATGGCCCGCGCGTCAGGCGTCGGGTAGCACTTTGTCGGGGTTCAAGATCCCGTTCGGGTCGAACGTCTCCTTGATCGAGCGCATGAGTTCGATCGCCGGGCCGTGTTCCGTGGTCATGAACTTCCGTTTCCCGATGCCGACGCCGTGTTCGCCGGTCGAACTGCCGCCGAGATCGATCGCTTTCCGCACGACGCGCTCGTTGAGTTCGTGCGCTCGCTCGACCATCTCCTCGTCGTCGGGATCGACCAACGGCGTGAAATGGAGATTCCCATCGCCAGCGTGCCCGACACAGGGAGTGAGTAAATCGAGTTCCTCACTCACCTGCGAGACCGTCTCGACGATCTCGGGATACCGGGAGATCGGAACGACCACGTCGCCGACCAGGGCGACGTCCCACTCCTTGTGGTACGCCCGCGATGCCGGGTATTTGTCGCGGCGGGCCTGCCAGATGTCGTCCAGCTCCGCCTCGTCCGCGGGGTCCCACGAACGCATCCCGTGATCCTCGCAGATCGCTTTGGCGAACGCGAGATCCTCCTCGATCCCGCTGTTGTTCGCGTGTAACTCGAGCAGCAGCGTCGGTTGCTCCTCGAAGGAAATATCGTCGTAGTAGGCGTTCAGCACCGTCAACGCCGTCGTATCGATGAACTCGATCGCGCCGGGAACCAGCGCCGACCCGATGGCGTCGGCAACGGCACGAGACGCCTCGGCCCGAGACGGGAACGTCACCAGCGCCGCCCGTCGGTGTTTGGGGATGCCGACGAGTCCGAGCGTCACCTCGGTGACGACGCCGAGTGTTCCCTCGCTGCCGACGAAAACGTCTTTGAGGCTGTACCCCGCGGAGGTCTTGACGACGCCGCTGCCACACTCGACGACGCGGCCGTCCGCGGTAACCACCTCGAGGCGACGAACGTGGTCGCGCGTTTCGCCGTAGCGGACCGCGTTGAAGCCGCTCGCATTCGTTGCGACCATCCCGCCGATCGTCGCCACGTCGCTGCTGGAGATCCCGGGCGCGAACCGCAGTCCGTGTGAGGCGAGCTGCTCGTTCAGGTCCTCGTAGACGACGCCCGCGCCGACGGTCGCCTGCAGATCGTCGGGCGACACCTCGACGTGTTCGATCTCCGCCGTGTTGAGGACGATCCCGCCGGCCGACGGGATGGCGTTGCCTTCGAGCCCCGACCCGCCCGATCGCGGGGTGACGGGGACACCGCGGTCGTTGGCCGCCGCCAGGACGGCCGCAACCTCGTCGGTCGAACCCGGCCACACGACGGCGTCGGGCATCCGGCCGGAATGTGGACTCGCGTCGGTGGCGTACTGTTCGCGCACGCTTTCTGCGTGTGCGACCCGGCTGTCGGTGATCACGCTGTCGAGAAACGCACAGTCGTGGTTTGGGGTAGACTCCGGAGCCATGGTCAATCTGGTATCCGAACTGGCATAAAGCCTCGTCGGTGTGCCCGCCGAGACGGATCCCGCTCCGATCGATCGTACACAGCCGGGAGAACATTTATATGGATTGGTATGTGGTACCGTAGTATGGAGTCGGATCCCAGCGATTCAGGTGTTCACGACGGAGAGGGCCGCGAGTCACCGGCAGAGGCTACCCCGTCTCGGAGGAGCAGCCCGAGAGGTGGTTCTCTCGGGGGAGGACTGACCCCGGAACGGACGGCGTCCATCGAGCGTGGGATCAAGGCCCTCTTCACCCTCTTGTTGATCGCGTTACTGGTGTACTGGGTCGCGGCGTTTTACTTCGGCGTCGTTCTGTTCGAGTTCTAGGCCCAGCCGTGCTTCGCGTCCACGAAAGCCGGGGCGTCATACTGCGATCAGAAAGCCGTTACTCTACTGTCGGACAGAGCCACGGATGGATCGAGACGGAATATCTATCTGCTATCTGTCGTTTCACCGCGTCTGATATTCAATCATCTCTGTCCGACAGTATCAGTCGCCCCGTTCCCAGCTATCGTCCCAGAGGTCGTTCTCCTCGTAGAAGTCGGCTGCCCCGGAATGCACCGGAAGAAAGTCCGATTCGATGGCAGTCACGAAGTGCTCGGGATTCTCCCCGTACGGAAAGAAGGCGGGTTGACCTTCCCGCACGCTTTCGTAGTGGTCGTGGACGATCTGGAGCACGTCGTACACCGCGTCCGCCGAGAGGTCGGGATCGAAGTAGTACTGAAAGAGGAGGTTCCAGCCCTGGAACGTGTCGCCGACGTCCTGTTCGTAGCCGTACGCGTCCTTCTCGTAGTACGTGACGAGATCCGACTGTTCGAAGACCTGTCGGAACTGATCGGTCATCTCGACGGTGTGGAGGTCGACCCGAGCCTCGGTTTCGGCCATCCACGTGGGGAGGTTGACCTCGTTCGCACCGTAGGAAAGGATCGCTTCGATGCGCCCCTCCTCGGCGGCACCGGCCACGTCGCCCGTGTCGATGTTGACGACGTTTTCTGTCAGCTGTTCTTTCAGCTCGGAGTCCTCGTTCATCGCGTCCATGAACTGCTGGCGCGTCCCCCACCCCGGCTGTAGGAGGTAGACGTCGCGCCCGAGGAGGTCGTCGGTGGTTTCGATACCGGTCCCGTCTAGCGCGACGAAATGGTCGTCACGAACGAAGTAGGAAAACCCCTGGTGGGCGACGTCGAGGTCTTCACCGTCGAACGGGTCCCGTGAATTCATCGCGTTCTTGACCGTGTAGTTGGTGAGTCCGTACGCCTCGAGGTCCCCCTCGTCGTAAATCCGAATGCTGGCCGGATCACCGCCCGTCGTCTGCGTATCCCACCGGACGGCATCGGACTGATCCCGGAGTACCCGCTGGATCGCCTGTGACGTCTGGAAGACGGTCGATCCCTCCGTCGACGATCCGATCCGCATGTTCACGTGGTCGCTCCCCCCGCCGAAACAACCGGCTACCCCGATCGCACCGATACTTACAGCACCTTTCAGGTACCGACGTCTGGAAGTCGTCCTCTCAGACATTATACGCCTTCCTTTGCAGTGATAAATATTAAGCCTGTGGGTGAGACACACACGCAATCAGTGTGAACGCGAACGGAGTCCAACACCACACGGCATCGGTTCGTCGGACTGTCGCCACCGGCCCGCGTGAAAGCGGTGTCAGTTCGAACGCTAGGCTGGACAACTCCCCGGTTAGATCCGTCGTCGAAGCACCGACCGCATCTGCGTGGCGTTCAGCTCATTCACCTGCATGAACTGTACCGTCACGAGGACGGCAAGGACGGCGGAGAGGATCAGGCGGACGAAATCACTCGGCATCGTCATGACTAACACACCGAGACCGACGAACACGCCGCTGAGAGCGAGGTTCGACACCCTGCTATCGAATGCTTTGCCGTAGTAGTTTAGCCCGTGAACCATGGCAGCCGCACCGCCGAGTAACAAGACACTCGAGACGAGTTTGTGGCCGGTCATCCCACCGGAGACGATTTCGGGGTTGTAGATCAGCGCGAACGGGAGAATGAACAGCGGAGCAGCGATTTTGACCGCTTCGAACGCCGCCGACCAGAAGTTCGCCTCCGCGATTCCCGATGCGACCACGACGGCAATAGCGATCGGCGGCGTAATTCCGGAGAGAATCGCCGCGTAGAAGACGAAGTAGTGAACCGGAAGCCGTGCCAGCCCGAACCCTTCGATGAGCGCCGGCGCGACCAGCAGGGCGACGATCGTGTACGCTGCGACCGTCGGCATCCCGAGACCGAGCACGATACAGATGACCATTGCGAGGAACAAGGCCACCAGGAGAACCCCACCCGACAGCTCGATCAGGGCGAGAGCGAGCTTCCCGGGGACGCCGGTCGTCACGAGGAGATCCGCGATACCGTTGATCGCTGCAACGATAACGACGATCGGACCGAAGATGGTCGCACCACCCTTGAGACCGGCCAGCGTCTGGCCGAACAGTTCACGGACCGTTATCTCGTTCCACCCGAGGAGTCGCTCCACGAGGGGGAACGTGATCCCCACGACGACCATCGCGACGGCCGTGTACAGCGCGGCCGACATGACCGTCCACTGGGCGACCCCGAGCGCGTACACCAGGATGGCAAACGGAATGACGAGCTTCAGGGTCTCTGCGAGGAATTCCGCTCGTGTTTTCCTGTCCCCGACTGACTCGGGCGTGTTCTCGATCCCGGACTTGATGTTCTGATTGATCGAGGAGTAGTGAACAGCGACTGCGACCGAAACGTAAAAGACGAGCGCGGGAACGATTCCGGCGACGAGCACCTCGAAATACGTGATCCCGAGGATCGACGCCATGATGAACGCCGCCGCGCCCATGACCGGCGGCATGATCTGACCGCCCGAGGAAGCGACGGACTCGATCCCGGCGGCCGTCGAGTTCTTGAGCCCGCTCTCTTTCATCAGGGGGATCGTAACC
This sequence comes from Halobacteriales archaeon YIM A00010, assembly GCA_025041175.1. Classification (GTDB taxonomy): domain Archaea; phylum Halobacteriota; class Halobacteria; order Halobacteriales; family Haloarculaceae; genus Halocatena. The sequence goes on along the minus strand of JAKCFJ010000003.1, from coordinate 474,529 downwards.
GAGCCGGTCATCGCCGTGTTCGCGACCTGTGACCCATTGATCGACCCGATCACCAGGCTTGCGATGACTGCTGACTGGGCGATCCCCGATCTGAGATACTCCGATGCCCGGAACGCGATCCGCATCACGTAGTCGAACGCGCCGTATCCCTCCAAAAGCCCGGCGTACAACAGAAACAGCGAGACCCAGGCGGCGACGATGCCGCTGATCGACCCGAAAAATCCGGTGAAGTCCAACACGAACACGTTCATGATGCGAGTGGTGCTCAACCCACCGTGTCCGAGAAGGCCCGGAAGAGACGCGCCGAGCCACGCGTAGAGGGAACCCCCCACGATGACCCCGAGGAACGCTGTCCCGAACTCGCGAAAGATGAGATAGAACATCGTGATCGTGAACGTGAACGCTAGGACGTATTCGTGGTGGTACCCGAAGCCGGTCCGTTCGAAGAGCAACTCATCGAAATACCACAGCAAGTACGTCGTCGTGACGCCAACGACGAGCAGCGACACCGACAACAGGGCGAGATCCAGATACTCCCGGTCTTCGAGTGTCTCCCTGATCTCGTCGAGAATGTAGATGCCGAATCCGAGACCGAACAGTCCGAGCGTGTACTTTGCTCGCGGCATCCGCTGCGTGTACGCGTAGTAGATCGCAAGCCCCCACAGCACGACCGCGAGTCCTAATACCAGTTTATCTATCGCCTCTGTTAGACCTATCCGGGAGGTCGATCGCTGCTCGAACATCTTGTGTGTCATTACCATCCTAGATCATAAATTTTTGGTACGTGTTCGGCAACCTGCCCACGAACCCGACGGCGCGGCTCGAGACAGGACTCACCCCCGGAGTTTCTAACACTCATAGAACCAATAGTTCTTTACACTAGTCCGTCAAATCGTCTTCCATGCCAACCGTCGTCGTGAGACACGATCAGCCGATCGCTGCTGCACTCCGGGGAGAGCGCGATGACCTGGCTGTCGTCCGTGCGGACACGAAAGACGACTGCCTCACGGATCTCCCCGACGCGGACGCCTTCGTCGTCAATCCGGCGAACTGGAACGACGAGTTCCTCGAGGGGTTGTCGGCTGGGAACTGGGTGCAAGCGACCAGCGCGGGGTACGCGGCGTTTCCGTTGGACGAGTTCGCAGAGCAGGGGATCGTCTTTTCGAACGCCGGCGGGAACTACGGTCCGCCCGTGGCCGACCACGCGTTCGCGTTACTGTTGGCGCTCGCCCGCGGACTGCCCCGGTGTTTCGAATGCCAGCGCCGCCGGGAGTGGGATCGCAATCTCGGGACCGATCTGCTGGATCTAGCGGGGCGGACGCTCACTGTCGCCGGACTCGGCGACATCGGCGAGGAGGTCGCACGGCGCGGACGGGCGTTCGGCATGGAGATAGTCGGAACCAAACGCGATCCCGACGCCTACGACGGGTGTCTTCCGGCGGAGCAGGTCCGATCCGCCGGCGAACTTCCCGACGTGCTCCCGGAGACGGATTTCCTCGTGCTCACGGTTCCGCTCACGGAGAAAACCCACCACGTTATTGACGAGCAAGCCCTCGATGCGCTGCCGGATTCCGCGTTACTCGTCAACGTCGCGCGCGGACCGGTGGTAGAGGAGGCGGCGCTCATCGACGCGCTCGAGGCGGGTCGACTGGCGGGTGCCGGTCTCGACGTCGCCGAGACCGAGCCGCTACCGGAGTCATCGCCGCTGTGGGACCGCGACGACGTCGTCGTCACGCCCCACGTCGGCGGTCGCTCCCGGTCGTTCGTTCCGCGATTCGCCGGCCTGTTCCTACAGAGCTACGATCGCTGGCGCGACGGGACCGACCTACGCAATCGGATTGTCTGACCGAGAAAAATTCCGCTGGAAGCCAGCCGCTACTCTGCCGACGAAACGGTGACTGGCCGATCCACCTCGAAGAGGACTGTCTGATACTGTCGGACAGAGCCACGGACGGATTGAGACGGAATATCCGTCTGCTGTCTGACGGTTCACCAGCAGCTGATATTCGATCACCTCTGTCCGACAGTATGAACCACGCTTCCGAACAGCACCTTCCCGACTGGCGATCGACGACCAGTCGTATAAATGCATCGTGGGCCTGTCGATGTCCCCACACAGCAGCGACGGAACAGTCTCGATCACGTTCGTGACGGGACGTTGGCGCAGTAGCCCGCTCCCTCCTGACGGGAGGCATTCTCGTTCCCAATAGAGGAACACGCACTCGCGTCAGGCGACGATCGAACCTCGGACTATCGGTCTGGACCCGTTACACGGGTGTGATTTCTTAGCAGGAGGATTTGGTTCCCGAAAAACGAACAACACTGCCCTCCGTCGCACAGTCGATCACCGATTTGGCCATCAGCATGAATGCGGCTTCGGAGTCGATTACATCCATGGACATATACCGTCGGTCATATCTATTGATACGCTACGACCGCTTGTTGGGTGCGTCGCGGTCGATCCCGTGGTGAACAGGCAACTGAGTGTTCTAAGGCCCATGACCGACGGTATAATTTCCGGAGCGGTCTGACACCGCGTTACAGGGTACTGCCGCAAACCGATCGGCGTCCCATCCCGTCTCGAGCACGATAGATACCGTATCGGGGGCGCCGCTCGTTCCCGTCTGGAGAACACATCGCCAGTCCACTCCTCGGGACGTCCCCGCCGTTCAGCCACGAGCCGATCTGTGGGATCGGACAGAGGAGAATGCGACGATCGGGGTGCCCAGCCATCGACGAGAGACCACGCCAGGACAATCTGTCTCCAATGACGAATGCCGGTGGTTTTATTATTGGTGTGAAGGGTTCTAGAATACCGTTATGTACTCCGACTTTGCCGAGCGGTTGACGACCACCATGTGGCAGGACTTCGATCGGACACCGTCTCGTTCGGGCGAGACGCCGGAGATCACGGACGTCTCCACCGTCGTTATCGACGGCAACTTTCCGTGGACGATCGTCACGATAGAGACCGACGCCGGCGCGACCGGGATCGGCGAAGCGTACCCGTCACCGGGGGTCCACGAGGTGATCACCGACTATTTCGAGCCGGTTCTACAGGGCGAAAACCCGCTGGACGTCGAGCGGCTGTATCACCTCATGCGAGCGAGCCTCTCCGGGCGTGGTTCCCAGCAGGGAATCGGGACCATCGCCATCAGCGGCATCGAGCTCGCGCTGTGGGATACCGCCGGGAAGCTGCTCGAACAGCCGGTGTACCAGCTTCTCGGCGGCAAGCTGCGGGAGGAAATCCGGCTGTACGCCGACTGCCACGCCGGCGAAGGGATGGTGGAGGCGGCGCTCAACGAACAACCGACGGACGCCTACGAAGCGGAGGCGTACGCGAGCGCGGCGCGCGACGCGGTCGACGACGGTTTCGAGATCGTGAAGTTCGATCTCGACGTGCCGTCCGGTCGGGACGTCGATACGCTCTCTCGGCACTTGGACGAACCGGAGCTCGAACACAAGCGACGTTTGGTCGAGGCCGTCACGGACGCGGTCGGTGACGAGGCCGAGATCGCCGTCGATCTGCACTGGAACCTCAGCGTCGAAGCGGCCGAGCGACTCTGTACGGTCCTCGAACCGTACGATCTCGCGTGGATCGAGGATCCGATCCCGCCGGAGAACGGAACCGCGATGACGCGGCTGAACCGGACTGTCGAGCAACAGCTGCTCACCGGCGAAAACCGCTACGGTCGCCACGGCTTCCGCGACCTCGTCGAACAGCAGTCGGTCGCGTTCGTTGCCCCCGACATCCCGAAGACGGGCGGGATTGCCGAAACGAAGAAGATCGCCGAGCTCGCTGAGACGTCGTACATGACGCTTGCTCCCCACAACATCGGCAGTCCCGTTGCGACGATGGCGGGCGTTCATATCGGGGCGACGGTGCCGAACTTCCTCGGTCTCGAATTCCACGCGCGCGACGTGCCGTGGTGGGACGATCTCGTTACCGACGAACCGCTCATTCAGGACGGCTACATCGAAGTTCCGGACGATCCCGGTCTCGGTGTCGAACTCGACTGGGATGTCGTCGAAGAACACCGAAAGTAGTCTCAACGGCAGCGAACGCGTTCCCGGCGGGTCGTCGGCTGGTCGGCATACCAAGCTATTTGGCATCTCCAATCCCACTCGAAGACGGATGGTACCGACTATCACACGCATCGAGTCCACTGAATTTGCGTACGAACTCTCCGACGTCGGCTACAGCCCGAACGGCTTCAGCGTTGTCTACGACCCCGGCTCCACGACGGAACGCCGGCTGTTCGCGCTCCGAATCCACACCGACGCTGGCGTTACCGGCGAGTACGTCGGCGGAAACTCCCCCGCGGCCGCGCAGATCAACATGGTCGCGGACCACCTGATCGGAGAGAATCCGCTCGAGCGCGAGCGCCACTGGAGCGCGATGAAACGCGCCCTTCGAAAGTACGACTGGATGGGACTCGGTCCCATCGACATCGCTCTCTGGGATTTTGCCGGGAAGTACCGCGACGCGCCGATCCACGAACTCCTCGGAACGTACCGCGAGTCGTTTCCCGCCTACGCTTCGACGTATCAGGGCGACAAGAACGGTGGACTGGACTCTCCGGACGCGTTCGCCGAGTTCGCGGCGGACTGTCTCGAAATGGGGTATCCGGCGTTCAAAATACACGACTGGGGCGGGGACTGGACCGACGCGGAGGAAACGGCCGATACCGTCCGAGCGGTGGGCGACCGCGTCGGTGACCGGATGGATCTGATGCTCGATCCCGCCTGCGAGCCGGCGACCTTCGCCGATGCGCTGAAGATGGGGCAGGCATGCGACGACGCCGGCTTCTTCTGGTACGAGGATCCCTACCGCGACGGCGGCGTGTCTCAGCACGCCCATCGAACGCTCAGGCAGAAAATAGACACGCCACTGCTCCAGACGGAGCACGTCCGCGGACTCGAGCCTCATACGGACTTCATAGCGGCCGAAGCGACCGATTTCGTCCGTGCGGACCCCGAGTACGACGGGGGGATCACCGGCGCGATGAAGATCGCCCGCGTGGCCGAAGGGTTCGGCTTGGACGTGGAGTACCACGCGCCGGGACCCGCCCACCGGCAGTGTCTCGCCGCGACGCGGAACAGTAACTACTACGAGATTGCGCTAGTCCATCCCGACTGTCAGAACACCCAGCCGCCGGTGTACGCGGGCGATTACTCCGATATGCTCGGTGCGATCGACGCAGACGGGCGCGTCAGCGTGCCGGACGGACCGGGGCTGGGCGTCGAGTACGACTGGGACGAGATCCTAACGCGCGAAACCGGCCGTCGGGTGTACGAGTAGCCCACCCCGAGCACGACTCGACAGCCGAATCCGGCCCACCTCGAAGCCGCTGGGGGAGCCGGAATACATTAGTTGGTGGGTGGAAGGCATAGTGTATGGACAGTAGACGCGCCTCCGTTCGAGTCGGCGTTCGCACACGGTCGCTTTCGACGCCGCGATTGCAGTACATCCGTCAGCTCGGCGCGACTGACGTCTTCGTCGATCACGCCGATACGGACGAAGAACCCGACGAGTTCAACGATCTCGACGGCACCGATACCATCGCGGTTGGTCCCGACGATGTCCCCTCGGTCTCCGAGTTCGAGAACGCTCGAGAACGGGTCGAAGACACCGGTCTCTCGCTGACCGGCATTCAATCGCTTCCGTATTCGATGTACGGCGACATCATGTTCGGTCGCGACGGCGCTGACGAGGCGCTCGATCGAATCACAACCCTGATCGAGAACCTCGGAGAAGCGGACATTCCGATACTGGGCTACCAGTGGAACCCCCGGAGCGTGGTTCCGATGCGAACGTCGCCGGTCGAAATCCGGGGTGGGGCGGAAGCCACCGCGTTCGATTTCGACGAGCTCGAGGCGCCTCACGAGCTCGCGCCCGGTCTCGACCGGGAGTACACCGAAGACGAGTTCTGGGACAACTACCGGCGGTTCCTCGAAACGGTGCTTCCGGTCGCGGAACGGGCCGGTGTCGAGCTCGCACTCCACCCGGCCGATCCCCCGGTCCTCGAATCGCTCGGCGGAATCCCGCGCCTCTTTCGCAATGCCGAGAACTTCGAGACGGCGATGAACCTCGTCCCGAGCGACAACCACGGACTGAAGCTCTGTCTGGGTTGTTTCTCACAGATGGGCGAAGACGTGACCGAGGTGATCCGGCGGTTCGGCGGCGAGATCGTTTTCGTCCACTTCCGCGATGTCGTCGGAACGGTGCCACAGTTCCATGAAACGTACGTCGACGACGGCAACTTCGAGCCCGCCGACGCAGTTCGCGCGCTGTGCGACGCCGGCTTCGAGGGCGCTGTGATTCCCGATCACGTGCCGAAGATGGCCGGTGACGACGACTGGCGACACCGCGCTCGGGGGTTCACTGTTGGCTACCTCCGTGGCGTCATCGATACGGTCCGTTCCGAACGTCGCACGCCAACGCCGGAGGCCGAGTAGGGAGATAGGCCGTACTCGACCCCGCGTGAGGTCACTACGATCGGGCCTCTACCGTAGCTACGCCTCGTGTGCTATACGTGTTTGATGGAATTATGGGAAGGCCGTTCGCTACAGCCGAACGCAAATTCCACACATCGCTACGCACTGAGAAATCCGGTGCTCGCGGTGGAACCTATTCGGTACACGATCGGATCCAGACAGATTCCATTACAACCGTACACTTGTAATCAACTCACAGCCTTCACCTGGCATCGATTATCCATCGCAGAGGCGTTCCTCGGGCTGCCTATCTGGATGGACGAGCGTGTTTTCCCGTGAACGAGTACGATACGTCCAACGTGTTGGTGCTGTGGCTCCCAACACCCCGCGCGACGTGGGCCACGCCCGCAGCGAGGCAACCCACGACCGGAGTCACTCACACTGTCCCGTCCGTTCGACAGTCCGGTTCCGGTGCTGTTCGTCGTTCCAGTCCCGTATCGTTGCCGAGCTCCAATCGGTGATCGGGTCGTCGACGGACCCGAAGCCAGCCGGTGAGCATCGGTGGTGGGTCGCTCGCTCGTAGGAGTAAGCGAGCTCGAAGAGGAGCGCTTCCTGGAACTCCCGCGCCATGAACTCGACGCCGACCGGCAGCGATTCGGTCTCGGTAAATCCCGCGGGGACGGTTATTGCGGGGAACTCCAACGCAGGGGCCAGCTGAGCGTTACTCCCCCACCCCTGTTCGCTACCGATACGCGGCGGCGTTCGCCGGATCGTCGGATAGACGACCACATCCAGGCTCTTCTCGGCCATGGTTGCGAGCACCGACTGTTGTAGATCGTCGCGCTTGCTGAGACCGCGCAGATATTCGAGATTCCGATCGAGCTCGTTCTCATCGACGTTCTCTCGAGCACGGATGGTCTCACAGAGCTCTGGTGCGTATTCGTCGGACGCGACTATTTCCGCCAGCGTCTCGGGACCCTCTTCCAGCGTCGCGAGATACTGGTTGATATCCCGGTTGAACTCGTCGCCGGAGTCGACGTTTGCCGTCGCAACGAGTTCGTCCGGCGGCGATTCGACCGAGACGACGGTGGCACCCAGCCGCTCCATCTCTTCGAGTGCCCCATTGAACACCGCTTTCACTCGGCGTGCGCCCTGGATCTCTTCCCGTTCTTCGAGCTCCTCTACGGGACCGACGTAGTCGCGATAAACGCCAATCCGGGCACCGTCGAGCCCACCCTCGTGGAGAGAGTCCGTGTAGGAGTTCCCTTCGGCGTGTGGTGTGCGTCTCACGCTTTCGGCCGTTTCGGGATCAGCGGAGTCGTATCCGGCGAGCACGTCCGTAAAGAGGGCGGCGTCGCTGACGGTTCGAGTGATCGGTCCGACGGTGTCTTCGGTGAGCGATAGCGGTACGATACCGTCCCGACTGATGAGTCCCGTACTCGGCCGGAGACCGACGAGATTACACGCCGCCGCAGGGACCCGAACCGAACCACCGGTGTCAGTGCCAGTTCCGAGGACGCTCAAATTAGCCGCGATTCCGGCACCCGTTCCACCGCTCGATCCGCCAGCGTATCGCTCGAGATCGTAGGGGTTGTGCGTCACGCCGCCGAGCGAACTGACCGTATCGTACCCGAACGCGTACTCGTGGAGATTTGCCTTTGCGAGGACGAGGCCCCCTGCCTCGCGCATCTTCCGGACCACCGTCGCATCGTCCGGCGGAATCGAGTCCATCAGCGCAACCGAACCAGCCGTCGTCGCCATATCGGCCGTGTCGTGGTTGTCCTTGATCAGAATCGGAATTCCATGAAGCGGTCCAACCGGCCCACCCGCTTCGAAGGCCGCGTCCAGTTCCTCGGCCCGTTCGAAGACGGCCGGATTGATCGTGATGATCGCTTCGAGCTCGTCCTCGTACTCCCAAACGCGTTCGAGATACGCCTCGACGACCGATCGAACCGTCGATTGACCGGTCAGGTACCGCGATCGAATCTCCGAAGCACTCGCTTCGATTGGGCTGAAATCCTCCGGGGCTTCTCTAGCAACCACTGGACGGATGGAAGCCATCGTTACTCCAGTGACACCGAGTAGTTTGAGGACCGAACGTCGGTCGAAAGGAGGGCCGAATTCAGCCCCAGCACCGGATCCATTCGACTCCGATCGCTGTGTAGTACTGCCACTTTTCGTTTCGTGAGCGTCGTTCATGTGATTTTATTTTGTATTGATCGTAACAGTAATTGTTGGGTGATACCGATGGCCGGTCGCAGTGCTGGTGTTATTCTGGGTGCGTGTCAGTTTCTCCTCCCTCAACAGTCACATCGTCACCACGTCCCGGGATCTGTCTGACGTTCGAAGGGTCAACGTCAGACAGTGAGCCATCGGCCGTCGCGTTCAGGGCTGTGAGCAACGATTCGGCAACGTGCTGAACCCGGTACTCCCGACTACCGAGCGTTCCGGCGCTCAGTTCGAAGAGGACACTCCCCCGGCCCTGTAGCCCGTGGGCGTTCCGAGCGATGCCGGCGTACGTCCCACCTGGATACCACGTGACGTTCGTCTCGCTGTCCGTCGTCAACTCATCATACATCGTGTATACGAGTCGTTTCGAGAGGTTTTGCGCATCCTCGGGAACGTCCTCGTTGATCGGCCAGAAGAGCGAGGACGTCACGATGTTGCCCGCGCCCGCATCGTCGGGGTCAGGTGGATAGGGCTCCGGCTCACTAACCTCCTCTTCTGGATACAGATCCGGGTCGTACGTCCTGTCTTCGTCAACGACGTATTCACCTTGGCGGTGATAATCGATGATCCAATCGGGATCGACCGTCTGCACCGTATCGTAGAGCACTCGTGCCTCTTTGACGGGGTTTTCTGGGAATTTCTCGGGATAGCTTTGATACAGGTCGCTCTCGGTCCAATCGGCCCAGTGGTAGCGGTTGATGTCCCAGCCGACGAATGGCCTATCAGCCGCGAAGATGCCGATATCAGCCCCGAAGATGTCGGCCCCCGCTCGCGCTGGCGCGTCCGTATCGACGTTGTATCGCTGGCGAGCAACGAACCCATCTGGATTCACCCGAGGGACCAAATGGAGCGTGAGCTCATCACAGATCTGCTGGACGGCAGCATCGTCGCTGGTCGCCAAGTGCTGGAGCGCCGCGATCGTACCTTCGGGCATGATGTGCTCGTCACCGTGTTGTTGCGCGATCGCCATCACATCGGTCGATCCGTCCCCCACGGACGTCGCCCAGATCGGCCGCCCTTGGGTCGATTCACCCAGATCGGTAACTGATACGGACGCAGCGTCCTCCGCGATGGATTTCAGGAGCGCCTCGAGTTCGTCGTTGTCGAGGAGATCATCGTTCTCGAGAAACTCCGGATCGTACGCCGATTCGTCGTGGCTCGTAGCGCCGCTGGCTTGTGTACCAAAAACGCTCGCGCCTGCAAGTCCTCCGATTGCGGTCAAGAACTGTCGTCGTTCGAGTTTCATGGCTCGATCTACCACACAATATGATCTCATAGTAGGTATTTATAATTATCCTACCTCAATTTAGAATATAGCATAGTGGTGCAATAATATCGTCATACGGTGTGAAACAGGTCTGGATAGTTCGATGACGCTCTCGTAGAAGTGGGGATGGTAATGCGTGAACCGATTGCACGCACGGATCGCTCACACATCGATCCAATCGATGCCCCGGCATAGCGACACCGTGATGCTCGCTAGGGTGGAACGTAGCTCGGAGTGGAACGGATAGGCTGCCGGCTATCCCATGAGCCGATTGACACCGATTTGCGCTTCGACCCTATCAAAAGTCTGTCGGAGCCACAGAGTGTCGACACTCACAGACAGCACAACAAAAATGATGTTCGTTTCGGTGAGTTGTGTCGTCCACGAGACGAGGACAACGAGCGAACAGTCCGTCGGAAGCTCACCGACCGGTCGTACCTTCCGGTGATCCCTATACGAGATCCTCGGGTGCTATTCCCTCTAGCGTCTGTATCGTCGCGCGTTCTTCGTCGCGATTCGCCGTCAGGGGGACGACGACGCCGTCCGAATACCCGATCCGGTCCGCCAACGCGAGTAGCTCCTCGTAGCATCGCTTCTCAATTCGCTCCGCCGCCAAGGCGGTCTCGAGATCGAACAGATCACTCGATCCGCCGCTCGTCGATTCGAGTCGGTCCTGCCGAGACTCGACGATGCCGTCGAGCGTGTGGTTTCGACTATCCGTCGGCCGAAGATCGACCGCTTCGAACACCTGTTCGAGACGATCGATCTGGTTCTGTGGAGGATCGCGCTGTTCGTCGAACGTCTCACCGAGCTCGTCGGTATCGGTGGCTACCGCCATCTCCTCGAACAGGTCGGTGAGGGTCGATTCGATGTAGTAGAGGTTCTGGAGCTGGCACACGAACACGTCGTCGAGCGTCTCGATGTTCGTTCCCGACCGATCGAGCGACGACCGATTGGTGGAATCGACTGGACTCGTCTCGAGTAGCGTCCCGACCGCCTCGCTGTCAGCCAACGATTCGAGATCGTCGAGCATCTCCCGTTCCTCTTCGATATTGTGCTCGATGCTGTCGACGACTCCCTCGATTTCGTCCTCGTTTTCGAGTCGTGTGGCGAGCGCGCGTACCGGCTCGTAGGCCGACCGTTCGATCTCTTCTAGCTTCTTTGCCGCGTCGAGGTAATACAGCGGCCGGAGTTTGTCGTTCAGGATGACGTTATTGAACTGTTCTTTGTCGGCGATCCAGCCGTCGAGTTCGGGCGCGTGTCGAGCATTCGGTTCCTCGTCGATGGCGTCGAAGACCTCCTCTAGATGTTCGATGTGTGATTCCGTCTCGTCGCGGTGGCGTTCGACGCGGTCTTGCAGCTGTTTCCGACAGCCCGTCACCTGGAAATCGTCGAGGGTATCGATCGAAACGTCCGATGTCAGCGTATCGAGGTCAGAGACGAGCTCTCGTTCGAGGTAGTACAGCCGTTGTAACTCGATCGTGAACGCGTCGAGGGTGGTGCCCGTCATTAGCTATCAGTAGTGTCGAACTGCGATTCAGAACGACTGAATCGGGCGGTCGAGTGTTTCGTTTCGCTCATCGCCGCGGTCGCTGTACCGGGGGCGTCCGACAGCGTCCCGTCTGACGCCGTTGAGAATCGCTAACTCCAGTATGTTTTGAGACTCGTAGGTCTCGTGCCCCGACCGTTCGAGTATCGCCCGCAGCGGCTCGGATCCACGGGGATACTCGATTTCAACGTTTCCGAACTCCTCAAGGACGGTTTCGGTGGTCAGTGGGAACGTCGAACTCTCGAACAGCGCGCTGACGTCCCTCATCCGGAGAGATCGGATTGCGTCGGTGTCTTGGTCGGTGCGCTCCATACACCGAGGTACTGTAATGAGCAGGAAAAAACCACAGCCTGTATTTCACTGCCGTCGAAATCTGTCCGTCGGTCCTCGAACAGCCGGTCAGTATCCAAATCGAATTCCTGGAACGCGAATACTTTCGTATCGTTCACCGATCTCGAATATGCCCACAGCTGAGTTCGCCCGATGCTCGGCAGTCAGGACTCGCGGGGCTGCCGTACACTGGTGGACGAGAGCATACCGAGTCGGAGAGCGGTCGTGGTGGCACACGTCTTAGATCGATTGTGAATCGACCATTCTATTGATTCTCAAATAATATGATCATAATATAATACAACAACAAAATTTCTGTTGATACGTCTATCAGAACGGTGGTATAGAGGAGCTTGGTCGGTATCGAGACTACCCACCACCGTCCCACTAACACGAATAACCTATCAACACGATCGATCACGACGACCCATCTGATTATAAGTAATTATATCTCGGTATTATCTATAGTAATCATAAATAGTAATATAATATTGGTATTTATTAACATTTACTCACATGGGGTGCAGCAGTCACGATTCTCGCACCCACCCCGTCCATGGAAGGCGGGTGATTTCTGTTCCGTGGCCACGTACGAGGGGACATGGTTATGGACCATGTGCAGACGCTTCGCTGTACCCTCTGCTCGGCGACGTACGATCCGGATCAAGTCATCTACACCTGTCCGAACCACGAGGGCGTGAAGGGGATTCTCGAAGTCGAATACGACTACGACGTCGTCCTCGACCGGTTCGAGGAGGCAGTGGACGGGACCATTCCGAGCCAGTGGAAATACCGCGCATTCCTCCCTGTTCACGAGGAGACCGAGCCGGTGACGTTGAACGAGGGTGGCACGGAGCTGTACGAAGCGCCGAATCTCTCCGCGGAACTGGGGGTCGACACACAGGTCAAAGACGACGGCCACTGCCCGACAGGCGTGTTGAAAGACCGCGCGAGCAGCGTGTCAGTGACGAAGGCGCGCGAACACGGACGGGACGTCGTCACCTGCGCGTCGACGGGAAACGCCGCCGCCTCGCTGTCGGGGTATGCAGCTCGGGCGGGCGTAAACTGTCGCATCTTCGTCCCGGGGGCAGCGCCCGAGGGAAAACTGGCCCAGCCGCTCGTCTACGGGGCCGACGTCCTCGCCGTGGACGGGACCTACGACGAGGCGTACGATCTCAGCACGGAAGCGACCGAGGAGTACGGCTGGTACAACCGAAACGCCGCTATCAACCCATTCCAAGTGGAGGGCAAACGAACGGTTGGCCTGGAATTGGCCGAACAGACGCGCGAGGATCCCCCCGATTGGCTCGTCTTCTCGATGGGTGATGGCTGTACCATCTACGGCGGATGGAAAGGCTACCGGGAGATGGCCGATCTCGGGTTCGTCGACGACACGCCGAAGATGCTCGGCGTACAGGCGGAGGGAGCGAGCGCGATCCACGAGGTCTTCCACGACCACGACGACGTCACCGAGGTCGCTGAGACGCTCGCCGACAGCATCGCGGTGGGTCGGCCTCGAAACACGGTCAAAGCCTGCAAAGCACTCGAAGAGAGCGGTGGCACGTCGCTCCTCGTCACCGACGAGGAGATTCTAGCGGCAGAGCGGACGCTCGGGAGTACGGAGGGGATCTACGCCGAGCCGGCGGGGGCTGCCCCCGTCGCTGGCGTGCGTACGGCTCTCGCCGAGGGAATCATCGAGCCGGCCGAGTCGGTCTGCGTCGTCGTCACTGGCAATGGACTGAAAGACACCAAGAGCGCGATGAAAGCGACCGGAGACGTCACGCACATCGATCCCGATCTGGGCGACGTGCAGGAGCTGTACGGCACCAATCGGTAGACGCGCGGACTGTAGATCTCTCCCGCCGTTATGAATTAGTACCCGAGATATTCGTTCAGCGCGGCGAATTCTTCGGAAGACAGGATGACGTTCGCGTTGATTCCTGGCACCTTCTCGAAGTCATTGTCAATAGTAAGCACTGTCTCGACGCCTTCCTCCCTCCCAACGTGTGCGTAGTATCCGTCCCATCCACCGATATTCGTTTCGCTCGCCCGAGAAAGCCCGCCACGAACCACCTCTTCGGACATCCCCTCGTACCAATGGATTCGTTTCGCATCCATGAAGTTCTGCATGAGTGTTGACGCACGGTCGTTCGAGACTCCATAGTAGGTCGTCAAGGCATTGTGAGCCCCGACGACTGACGCATACGGAACGATCGCGTCGATCTCTCCCGCAATCGCCCGTCGCACGTACGAGAGGGCTGCATCGTTGACGGGTGCATTCGAATGGGCGAGAGCCGTCACTCCGACGTCGAACAGATACGGCCCCTCACTCATCGCTGGTCTCGGAGTCGGACTGGGCCTGTCTGCGAATCGTGTCTACGTGATCTTTCGATTGCGGGTCGAGTTCGTCATACGGTGTGGGGTGTCTGTCGCCGGAGATGCCCGCGAGGAGTGTGTCCATTCGTTCGATGATCCGTTCGGGGTCGTCTTCCGGTTCGACGACGGCTTTCCCGTCTTTCTCGTGGATTTCGACTTCGGTGCCGGGGGTGATTCCGAGCGCCTCCCGCAGCTCCTGTGGGAGAACGATTCGCCCTTTCGAGTCCACTGTTGTCATAATCCCACCTAAGGTGGGAATCAATATAACGGTTCGGATGAGGGCCTACTTCCATCCGTTCTTCCAGATAAAACCGTATTACCAACTTGTTATTTCTCCTGCCGGCTCCGGAGCCGTGGTCGTTCCGACCCAGTCCATTCGTCGGTGGACCGGAGGACTTGCCCCGGGCGCTTTCCGGTGGGGACGCCCTGGTCCACCACGATCTCGCCGTTTACGAGCACGTACTCGATGCCGCGCGAGAGATTCATCGGATCCTCGTAGGTCGCTCGCTCTTCGACAGCGTCGAGATCGAAGACAGCGAGGTCCGCGATACAGCCGTCCTCGATGCGACCCCTGTCGGGGAGTCCGAGCACGTCGGCTGGATGGCCGGCGAGTTTGAAAACGGCCGTTTCGAGCGGGAGAATCCCCTTCTCACGGACGTAACGTTCAAGGATTCGCGCCCCGGTAGCGATCGTGCGGGGGTGGGGTTTGCCGCCGAAGATGCCGTCCGAGCAGATGGTACCGCGCTCGTCCGCGAGAAAGCGTTCGATGTCGTCCTCGTTCATTATGAAATCGGCCATCGTGACGTCGAGGTCCTCTTTCACCAGCAAGTCACACATCGCGTTGAGGGGATCGACGTTCCAGGCGGACGCCACGTCACTGATGGTCTTTCCCTCGAACTTCCCGCTCGCCGTTCGCGTGATGAGGATGTTGTCCCAGGTGCCGGCGGCCTTCACGAGGTTCTCCCACTCGCCTTCGGGGGACTTGATGGCCGCGTGGATCATCCGACGTTGTTGGGGATCTGTGAGTCTGTCGAGAATGTCGTCACTCTCGCCTTGTCGCGCCCAGGGCGGGAGGAGTGCTGTCAGCATCGTCGACCCGGCGGTGTACGGATACTGGTCGAAGGTCACCTCCACCCCGCGCTCGGTGGCCCCATCGAAGGCGTCGAGGACCACGGTGGAGTGACCCCAGTTCTGCTTGCCACCCACCTTCAGATGGGAGACGTGGGGATCACAGCCGCCTCGCTCACAGATGTCGATGTATCGTTCGATCGACTCGACGACGCAGTCGGTCTCGTTCCACACGTGTGAGACCATGAACGAATTCCGGGAGCCGAGCGTCTCCGCGAGGGCGACGTACTCCTCGTCCCCACCGTAGGAACTCGGTGGGTAAATCATCCCCTTCGACATCGCAAACGCGCCCGCATCGATCGCCGCGGTGAGCGCGTCCTGTACCCTTCTCATCTCCTCGGGATCGAGTTGCCTGTCCTCGAACCCCGCTACCGTCGAGCGAAGGTTCCCGTGAGGGGCGTAGTACGCGCAGTTGATGGCGGGGTCGGCGGTCCCGAGCCGCTCGAGGAACTCGCCGACCGAATTCCAGTTCCATTCGTCCGTCCGTCCGAGCAGCGTCTGGACGCGTCTTTCCCACTCCGGCTTGAGCGATTCGGGGACCGGAGCCACGCTCACTCCGTCCTGTCCGCCGACCTCGAGGGTGAATCCCTGGGTGAGCTTCTCCGCAGCACCGGGATGGTCGAGTAATCGCAGCTCCGAGTGTGCGTGCATGTCGATGAATCCGGGGGTGAGCACACACCCCTCGAGATTCATTTCACGGTCTGCTCCCGACGGATCGTCGGACACACGGCGAATCCGCTCTCCCTCGACGAGCACGTTCGAAATGAACCGGTCGCGTCCTGATCCATCGACCACGGTTACGTTCTGGAATTCGATGCTACGTGTCATGATTGACGATACCAGGTCAGACATCTAAACACGCCGCCTCCCATGGGAGGGAGCGAAATAAAACCAAAGCGACTCCAGAATAGGGATATGAACCCCGAGTTGACTGTTGACGACAACCGATTCCGACGGCGGTTCGAGCGATTCAACGAGATTGGAGCGACCGAACGGGATGGGGTGGATCGGCCCTCGCTCTCGGATACGAACAAGGAAGCACGGGATACGCTCGTCGAGTGGTTTGCCGACGCGGGACTGGCTGTCACGGTCGACGAGATGGGTAACGTCTTCGGGCGAACGGACGGGACTGTCCCCAACGAACCACCGGTTCTCTTCGGTTCGCACGTCGACAGCCAGTACAATGGAGGGCGATTCGACGGTGTTATCGGCGTCCTCGGCGCGCTGGAGATCATCGAGACGCTGAACGAGGAAAACGTACAGACCCAACGGCCGCTGGAGGTCGTGGCCTGGAGCAACGAGGAAGGCGTCAGATTCCAGCCCGACATGCTCGGGAGCGGCGTCTACACGGGGACGTTCGACCGCGGGTACGCGTACGACCGCACGGACAAGGACGGCCATCGCTTCGGTGACGAACTCGATCGAATCGGCTACAAGGGGGATGCACCGGCAGCGGGCGACCCGCACTGTTACTTCGAACTCCACGTTGAGCAGGGACCGTATCTCGACGAAAACGAGTGTAGTGTCGGGGTGGTCGAGGGGGTGTATGGCTTCTCCTGGCTGAACGCCCGGTTCGAGGGAACGGCCGACCACGCGGGACCGTCGCCGATGCACCTCCGCCACGACGCGATGGTGGCAACCGCGAACGTCGTGACCGGGGTACGGCGACTGACCGCTGCGACCGGCACGGACCTGGTGGGAACCGTCGGGTCGATCGACGTCTCCCCGAACTCGATCAACGTCATCCCGGAAACGGTCGAGTTCACGATCGACCTCCGCTCGTACGACAACGCTGTCGTCGACGAGGCTGTGTCGCAGGTGCGCGACGAGATCAGATGGGCTGCCGACCGCGAGAACGTCGCGTGGGAGCTCGAAGAGATCATGCGCGTCGACGCTGATCCGTTCGATACGGACTGCATCGAGACGGTCGCACGAGCCGCTGAGACGGTCGGTGCGCCGTCCATGCGAATGGTTAGTGGGGCGGGCCACGACGCCAACTATCTCAACGATGTCTGTCCGACGAGCATGATCTTCGTTCCGAGCGTCGACGGGGTGAGCCACACCGAAGACGAGTACACCGCGTGGAAGGACGTGGTTGTCGGGACGAACGTGCTCCTTCAAGCCGTGTGTGAGAAGGCGAACGAGGAGTGACGCTCGCTGCCGTCGGGGGGCGCAAGCCATCGATCTCGATCGGGCGATGGGTCCAGCAGCTGTCCGAGGAGCGGGCGAGCTTCCCCGTCTCGAACGCGTCCGAATCTCGTGTGGTTCATACTGTCGGACAGTGCCGAATATCAGATGCTGTGAACTGCTAGACAGCAGCTTGATATTCCGCCGCACTCCGTCCGTAGGTCCGACAGTATCAGTCGGTGATGTACAGACTCCCGTCGACCTCGTACAGATAGCCCTTCGAAAGAAGCCCATCGAGCGCGCTGTTGGCAACAGACGGCTCGAGATCGATCGTTTCGAGAGCGTCGACGGCGACCGTCCGCGAGAACCCATCCGTAATCGGTTCGTAGTCCTCCCGCAGCCGTTCGAGAGCTGCTTCTTCGGTCGGTCCAAGGGGCGTCTGTTGGTTACGCATACGGGAACGAACGGCGTCCACAACCGAGACTGTTCGGGTGTTATCCGCCTGATTGACTAGTACTCCAATCCACGGGACCGACGGAGCGGGACAGACCCGATCTGATGGATACAGTCGTGCTTCTCGAACCCGCCAGCCGATTCGGCCGGAGGTGGTCGAGTCGTTCCCACGAGGTCCACCTGGTGCTCGGCTACACCGATTTTTTATCCCTCGAGAGGGATTTAGTGACAGTATCATGACTGACACCACGAACGAAATGCTCCGGCTTTCCATCGAACTGTGGCACCCGGAGTGCTGGACGATTCGTGTGACAGAACGCACTAACGCGAGATTACGTGGACACGGTGCGCACACGACTGCCGAGGGCGTCGTAAACGGGCGATTCACCGTGTATGGAGACGACGCTGACGCGGTAAACGCACTCATCGCTGAGACGCGCGAGTCACGATTGACGCAGTCCGTTCAGGAGATTCAGCACACATTTCGGTCACAGTCCGATTCAATCACACCACCAGGAAACGTGACCCAAGAGATCTTCGTCGAATACGACGCTGCCAACAGCATTGACGAAGCGTTCATCTCCCGGGGCTTTATTTACGACGGCCCGACCAACATCAGGGACGGTAGCGAGGAATGGTCTCTCGTCGCCCATCACGACCGGGAGACGGTCCAGGATCTACTCGACGAAATCCGCCGCGACTACGACGCAGAGATCGAGGTCACCCGTATCACGCCGACCAGCCGGGCGCACGCGGAGGACGCTCCCCTCATGAGACAGCTGTCCGAACGACAGCGCGAGATATTCGAATTCGCCCGGAAGAACGACTACTACCAGTGGCCCCGCGAGGCAACGGCGCGCGAACTCGCGGCGGAATTGGACATCTCGAAGACGACCTTCCTCGAACACCTTCGGAAAGCCGAAGCGAAGATCCTGAACGATATCGAATAGCGAGGCGCGTGCCGATACACGACTACCGCGAGCTGGTGCCTCCCATGGGAGGGAGCGGTTCTTTAAAATGTGGATTGATGTGATTGTACATGGCATTGTCAACCACTGTACTCGTGGTTACGACGTTGTACATTCTGGGCATCCTCGCAATCGGCCTGTACGCCGCACGGAACGTCAAGACCGACGACGATTTCATGCTCGCTGGCAAGCGGCTCGGACCCGTGTTCATTGCAGGAACGCTCGCTGCAACGGAAGTCGGCGGTGGCAGTTCGATGGGCGTCGCACAACAAGGCTTTGGCGACTGGGGGCTTTCTGCCGCGTGGTACGTCATCGCAATGGCCCCTGCGTTCGTCGCCCTGGCCTTTATCGCGCCCCGCCTCCGGTCGACACTGACGACCACCGTCTCGGAATTCTTCAAGCGGGAATACGGCACCGGGAACCACCTCATCACCGCCGTCGTTCTGTTGCTCCCGATGATCGGCTTGACAGCCATCCAGATCATGGCTTCGGGCATCGTCTTCTCCATCCTCGTGGGCGTCGAGTACCAGACCGGCGTGTTGTTGATGGGACTCATCGCCGTGGGCTACTCCATGGTCGGCGGCCTCTGGAGCGTCACGTTTACCGACGTGTTCCAGTGGATATTCGTCATTGGCGGCGTCATCGTCGCGGTGCCGTTCGCCCTCGATACGGTCGGTGGCTGGGGAGCGATGCAGACCCAACTCGAACCGTGGCGGTTCAGCCTGACGGAGGGCATCGGTTGGCGACAAATTCTCAGCCTATCGGTCATCTACTTCACGAGCTTCTCTGTCGGCCAAGAGTACGTCCAGCGATACTTCGCGGCCGAGAGCGACTCCGCCGCCAAAATCGGCTCGCTCGGAGCCGCGGGATCTTACGTGTTGTTCGCCTTCTTCCCCGCGATACTCGGTTTGGCCACCCTTACGTATCAGCAACAGGGCCACACCATCCCGTTCGTCCAGGAGTACGGCTCCCGGTACGTGCTCCCCGGGTTCGCAACCGTCGTTATGCCAGACATTCTCGTTGGCATCCTGTTCGGAGCGCTCGTGTCCGCAACGATGTCTAGCGCCGACTCCGACCTCGTCGCCGCTTCTACCATCGTCGTCAACGACATCTACGAGGAGTACGTCAATCCCAACGCGTCTCCCGAGACGCTCGGTCGTTACACCAAGATAACCACGGCTGTTCTCGGTGCTGTGGCGATCGTCGTTGCGCTCCTCAAGATAGACGTGATCGTCGCCGTGCTCATGTTCTCGTTCTCGTTCCGTGCTGCGGGCATCTTCGTTCCGTACATCGGGAGCCACTACTGGGACGGCGGAACTGCGATGGGGTCGTTCCTCGCTATCGCTACCGGGAGTCTCGTCGTCGGCCTCGAGGCGTTGGGCTACATCTCGTTCGGTGCGTGGAACGAGCCGATCATCCCGGGGATCCTTCTCAGCTTCCTCGCGTTCGTCGTTGGAAGCTACGCGTTCCCGGACAGGGAAACGGGGTTGCTCGCGAAGTTCTCGGCTGGTTCGGGCTACGACTCGGACTGACTCCCGGTCTCCCGTTTGTGAGTGAAACGTCTCGGTCGTTGCCACACATCACCCGAGAGACGTACGTTCTGAGCGCCAGTCCGACTCCCCCAGCAGTTCGCAGACAGTAGTTCAAGGAGCGCTCGGTAACTCCGTAGACCGGTGGGCATCGACATAGCGCTCCCAACGAGCGGGTCGGGGAGGACCCCGAACGGCTGCAAGCCGGTCGCGTGTGGATGAATTTGTCCGAAAAGAACGTTACACAGCCACAGTACTACAATTCCCACCTCTATTCGAATTTTGTCCGATACATTGAAGGAGGGACGTGGTTACTGTTGACCATGATGCTGGATGACAAAGCAGCAGTCATCACTGGCGCGGGATCCGGAATGGGCCGGGCGACAGCCCGCCTGTTCGTGGAGCGTGGTGCTCGCGTCGCCGTCGTTGACATCGACGGCGACGCTGCCGTCGAGACGGTTTCGAACATCGAAGACGCGGGTGACGGCACGGCCATCGCCATGAGTGGGGACGTTTCCGATCCGGGAGACGTGGCGTCATTCATTGAGCGGACCGTCGAGACGTTTGGGAGCATCGACGTCCTCCACAACAACGCTGGGATTCCCCAGGAGTCGACGCCGGTCGAGGACGTGACCGAACGGACGTGGGATCGTATTCAGGAGGTGAACCTGAAGAGCGCGTTCCTCGGTGCCAAGAAGGCCGTTCCCCACATGCGCGAACAGGGCGGTGGCGTCATTCTCAACACAGCGTCTACGGCGGCTGTCCGCCCTCGGACGGGCCTTTCGGCCTACGCTGCGGCCAAAGGTGGGATGATAACCCTCACGAAGCAGTTGGCGTACGAACTCGCCGAAGACGGGATCCGGGTCAACGCTGTCTGTCCGGTCGCGACGGACACCGACATGCTTCCGGAGTTTGCGGGGGCCGGCCTGAGCGTCGATGCGATGGCCGAAACCATTCCGCTGGGCCGGCTGGCCCAACCGGAGGACATCGCTAGCGCTGCTGCCTTCCTCGCTAGCGAGGAATCGTCGATGGTGACGGGGACCGTGCTCGAAGTAGACGGGGGGCGGGATATCTAACATGGTTACCAAGCGAGACATCTACGACGCGGTCGAGGACCGTGAGGACGCTATCCTCGCGTTCCTGCGGGAGTTCCTCGCCGTCGAAACGGAGAACCCGCCCGGTCGAAACTACCGGGACGGCGCGGAGTTTCTCGCCAGCGAACTGGACGATCGGGGGTACGGTGTCGAGACGGTTACCGTTCCCGAGGAGATCGTCGCGGAGCAGTATCCCGAACGGACCGATCACGAGCGCGTAAACGTACTGGGACGGAAGACGGGCGAGCTGTCGGGACCGGACATCCACTTCACGGGCCACTTCGACGTCGTCCCCGCGGGGGAAGACTGGAGCCACGACCCGTACGATCCCGTCGTTGCGGACGGGCGCATCTACGGCCGGGGCGCAAGCGACATGAAATCCGGCATCGCGGCCAGCCTCTTCGCCGTCGACGCGCTGGAAGCTGCGGGCGTCGATCTCCGCGGGTCGGTCACCCAGAGCATGACCGTCGACGAGGAGACGGGTGGATTCACCGGGCTCGGATACCTCGTCGACGAGGGGTACATCTCCCCGGAGAACACTGATTACTGCGTCTATACGGAGTGTTTCGATTCCTCTCGAATCTGTCTCGGCCACCGGGGCGTCCTGAAATTCCACGTCACCGCCCACGGCTCGAAATCCCACGGCTGCATGGCCCACGACGGCGCGAACGCCGTCATGGCGATGAACGATTTCCTCGGACGAATCGATGCGTACGAGGACGAACTCCACGCCCGGACGACTGATCTCCCGGTTACGCCGCCGGAGTCGCGCCACGCAGACATCTCTGCAACGATGATAGACGCCGGCTACTCCGAAAACGTCGTTCCTGACCGGTGCCGGGCGACGTTCTACCGCGTGCTCGTCCCCGGTGAGACCGTCGAGAGCGCCCGTGGGGAGATACGCGGCCTACTGGACGACGCCGAATCCGAGACGGGTCAGACGTTCGAGTACGACGAGGTCATGTTCGCCGAACCCACGAGCGTCCCGGCAGACTGCACGGTCGGCCGGACGTACACGGAGAACATCCTCGAGTTCTACAGCGAGACCACTCCCGTGGTCTCGCCCGGCTCCGACGACCAGCGGTTCGTCGTCAACGACGCGGGTATCGAGGAATGCATCGTCTACGGTCCCGGGCTGCTCGAACAGGCCCACGTCGTCGACGAATTCGTACCGGTCGAGGAAATCGTGACCGCAACGAAAGTGATGGCCGCGTCGACAGCCGATCTGATGGGCGTCACCGGCTGATACTGTCGGACAGAGCCACGGACGGACTGAGACGGAATATCCAGCTGCTGTCTGTCGGTTCATCGCATTCGATATTCAATCACCGCTGTCCGACAGTATGAACTGCGAGACAGCGGCCTGCTTGTGACAGTTCACCCCGTCGTGTTGTTGGCCAGCGCCAGCGCCGCGTTCGCGAGAACGGTTGCCGCCTCGTAGCAGTCGTCCCAGCTGGTGAACTCCGCCGGTGAGTGGCTCGTACCGCCCTCGCTGACGGCAAACACCATGCCGGTATCGCACACGGACGTGAGGTGAGTCGCGTCGTGGCCCGCACCGCTGACCAGTTCGAGGTACTGGGAGCCGCGGGCGTCGGCTGCCCGACGAACGGCGTCGACAGGGCGGTCCGGGAAGGAGATCGCCGGCGCACGCATGCGCTCTTCGGTCTGGTAGTCGACGCCCTCTCTTTCGGCCGCGTGCTCGGCCTCCGCGAGCACCCGCTGGTACGCCCGTTCGACCACAGCGTCGTCGGGATCACGAAATCCCCACGTTACCGTCGCTTCTCCGGGGATGACGTTGATGGAGTTCGGTTCGGCGTGGACGTAGCCAGCGGTCCCGACCGTCCGGTCGCCGAGCGTTCCGGGAATGCGGCGAATCGCAGTGATCAGGTCGGCAGCAGCCACGAGAGCGTCGCTGCGGTGGCGCATCGGCGTCGGACCGGAGTGATCCGCCTCGCCGCGGAAGGTAACCGCGCCCCACGTGAACCCGACGATGCCGGTGACGACGCCCACGTCCGCTCCGGCCGCCGCGAGCTTCGGTCCCTGCTCGATGTGGAGCTCGAGATAGGCTTCGTACTCGGTGTCCGGCTCCGCCGGAACGTCTCCCCGATACCCGATGTCCTCGAGCGCTTCACCGAGCGTACTGCCGTCGTCGTCGGTCTTCGCACGTTCGACGTCGATGTCGTGCGCACCGGCCCAAACGCCGCTGCCCTGCATTGCCGGCTGGAAGCGCGACCCCTCCTCGTTCGTCCAGCTCACGACCTCGACGGGTCGAGTCGTCTCGATCTCGTCGTCGTTCAGCGCGCGGACGAACTCCAGGGCCGCAACCACGCCGAGCGCCCCGTCGTAGATCCCGCCGTTCGGCTGGGAATCGAGGTGCGAGCCCAGCAACACCGGTGGGGCATCTGGGTCGCTCCCTTTCCGTCGGCCGAAGATGTTGCCGAACTCGTCGACGCGGACCGAGAGACCGGCCCCCCGGAGCTGGTCGATGAACCAGTCTCGGATCTCACCATCGGCTTCGGTGAGCGCGAGCCGATGCAGGCCCCCGTCCTCAGTAGCGCCGTACGTCGCCTGTTCTTCCATCGTCGCGACGAGGCGATCGCGGTCGAGACGAAGCGTCACGCCACACCCCCCACCCGATCGGTGCTGTCGGCGGTCTCGCAGGGAAGCGACGTGGCGCGCGAGCGCGCCGTTCCCGAAAGACGTTCATACTGTCGGACAGCGGTGATCGCGTATCGGCTGGTGGTGGAACCGCCAGACAGCAGCTGGCTAGTCCGTCGCACTCCATCCGCAGGGCCGACAGTATCAGCCACGAACACGCTCGTTACGCGGTCAGTCACCCGCCATCACCCCGCCCTTCGGCTCGGTGCCTTGGAGGAGAATGTGGCTGATGAGGAGCACGAGCGTTGCCGCACCGACCCCGATGAACGTCGGCGGGACGCCGAACAGGCCTCCCGTGAGTTCGGTCCCGACGCCGAGCACCGCACCAGCAACCACGGACACGAGGATGGCCCGTCCACTCAAACCGGCCCAGTAGAGCCCCAGGTACACCGGAACGAGGAACGCACTGGTCAGTAGGATCGCCCGGAAGTTGTAGAGCTCGATGATGGTCCCCGGCGGGTTGACTGCCGCCGCAGTCGCCGTAAGCCCGAAGAGGATGGTTGCGGCCCGCGAGACCCGAAGTTGGGCGTCGCCACTGGCCGCCGGACGGAAGTAGCTGTAGATGTCGCGCGCAGTGGTGATGCCGGTCGAGTGCAGACGCGTGTCCGTCGTCGAGAGAATGGCGCTCATGACCGAGAGGATGATGATAACGCCGACACTCGAGGGGACGTACTCGGTGATGAGCGTGGGAAACGCCGCGTCCTGGGTCTGGACAGCGAGTCCGTTTGCGTCGAGCGCGACCGTCGTAGCGCCGCCGAGAACGACGAGCGCCGAATAGAACACCGACAGAATAACACCGCCCGCAGCGAGGTGGAGCTTCGCCGTCTTGACATTTCTCGTTGCGGCGATGCGCACGATGTTGTTCTGTTCGGTGAAGATGGTCCCGAAGAAGGCGACGATCGTCGCCACGATGCCGACGGCAGTGTACGCGCCCTCGCTCGTGGGGTGGACGTACGAGGAATCGAGCGTGGCGAACTGTTGGTTGACGGCGGTGAATCCGCCGAGGTCGAACAGCATGTACCCGAGCGAAAGCAACACCGCACCGACCATGAGCGTCCCTTGTAAGAAGTCGGTCCACGCAACGCTGACCAGCCCACCGAGCACGGTGTAGGCGATGAACACGACGCCGATGACCCACACCATGTACTCGTAGGAAACGCCGGTGATGGTAGTCACCAAAAGGCTCGCGCCGACGAGTTGCATGACCAGATACAGCCACCCATTACCGAGCAGCACCGCGCCCGCGATGGGCCGGGCGATTTCGTAGCCCGTCACGCTGGCAATGATGTCCGGAAACGTCAGTAGATCGAGGTTACGTACCCGATCAACTGCGAAATAAAGCGCGCTCGTCCCGAGCATCAACCCGAAGATGGTGTGGGTCATCAGCGAGTAACCCTCGCCGTAGACCGCACCGATGAATCCGATGACGCTGACCGCACTCACGAAATTTGCGACGAACGACCACGTGGCTAGCCACGGTCCCATCTCCTTGCCGAACGCCCAGAAGTCCATGACATCAGACGTTTTGGTGTACCCCCAAACGCCGATGGCAAGCACGATGAGGAGATACACGACGAACGTCCCGAGGTAGAACGGATTAACGTCTGCCATCCGTTCGACCTCCATCGGTCGTGCGATCACTCACGGGGCCGCTTGCCTCCCCAGCGCGGTCGCTTGGTACTTCGTTCGTTGGTTTTCCGAGTATCACGTGGACGACCACGTAATGGAACGCTCCCAGACTCCCCGCGAGGAGCGTCGCAAGGAACACGAGGAACATCGATTCCGACATGCCAAATACTGTCATGATTGATTCTACCTATCGCATTGTCGTAATGCCTTGTAAATATGATGGTATTATCGACACCAATTTCCATGAAATATTTATTTGGGAGGAAAATTTCCTGCTATCCCCCCGTCTTGGTACAATGTTGGATCAAACGCGAGGCCTGCTGAGTCGTGTCCGACTGGAACCAGCTACTCCAAACCGCCGTCGAGTACTTCGCGTGCCGCGCCGAGGAGCGCATCGAGACCGTCGTTGGCGGCCGACAGGACGACGTGTTCGTCGTAGGTGTGAGCCTGTGAGAGATCGCCCGGTCCCCAGGTGATGGCTTCGATGCCAGCGTCGTTAACGAAGTTACGGACGTCAGTCGACGCGGTGACTCCCCACGGATCGGTCGCCACATCCGCAACGTCGGCCGAATGGCGCCGGAACACGCCTGCTAACGGGCTGTCCACATCGATCGCAGCCGATTCGTACGTCCGGGTGCGCTCCCACGACACGTCGATACCGTGAGCCTCGGCGACCTCGCCGAGTAGATCGTCTATCTCCGCGTCGATGTCCTGCACGCGTTCCTCGGGGAGAAAGCGCCGGTCGATCGTGATCGTTGCTCGTTCGGGGAGTACGTTTTCCTTCGTTCCCGCCTCGAGCATCGTCGCTGTGGCGTACGCCCGACCGACGAGCTCGTCCTCGCGGGTCCGCACGTTCTCGTCGTAGTCAGCGAGCGCGTCGAGAACGGGCTGTGCGGACTGGATAGCGTTCGTCCCTTGATCGGGGCGACTCGCGTGTGAGGGCTCGCCCGAGACGGTGATCTCGTACCACGCCAGCCCTTTTTCGCTCGTCGCGGTTCGCATCCCGGTTGGTTCGAGCACGACGCCGTAGTCGCCGCCATACCCCTGCTCCAGCAGGGTCTTCGTTCCCGGCTCGGCGGTCTCCTCGCCGATTGCGGCGTGGAACACAATCGACCCCGGAAGCTCGTTCGCCTCGATGTCGTCAGCGAGCTCCGCGGTCGCCAGCATCGCTATGGCGACGCCCGTCTTCATGTCGACGCTGCCTCGGCCGTACAGACGCCCGTCTTCCACGTCGGCGCCGTAGGGATCGTGGGACCACTCGTCGGTCTCCCCTGCGGGCACGACGTCGATGTGACCGTTCAGGACGAGCGTCGGATCGCCTCCTCCGACGCGGACACCGACCTGGGGCCGGTCGGTGTACGGCTCTTCCACGAGCTCCGCATCGATCCCGTGCTCGTCGAACCACTCGACGATGCGCTCCGCGCACTCCGTCTCGTTGCCGGGCGGATTCTCCGTTTCGATCCGTACCAAGTCGCCGACGAGCGCGGCCAGTGTCTCAGTGCGTTCAGTGTGGGACATGCTCACGCGTATTCGAACAGCAGTGAAAAGTCATTCGTATTATTTTATGACAATATACGAGTGGCTGGTAGATGATTAGGCCACTGTCCAGTGCACCGAAGGCGACATAGAACGCTGTTCATCGAAAAATCCGATGCGGAGAAATCCGTACGCGATCAGTGCTCCGAGCTGTGCTCGGAGACAGCTGTTGCGTTCGAGAACGGACGATCGGAGCGCGCTGCGCCGCCGTGTCGGCTGTGCGTAAGTTTTATTTGGTATGCCATACCCACTCAGTATGGAGGAAAAAGTATATGGGAACCACGAAATATACGAACATCGTCCCAGCAATTAGGATATTACTCGGAAAAGTTCCGTTAAGGAGGTGGTGAAATGAGTCTCGGCGCGCTCGATCTGGGTACGATCGTCGCCCTGTTCGGGTGGATCCCGTTCTGGTGGGCCGTCGCACTGATCTCCGTCTATCGAATGAACAAAAACGACGAACGGAGAGGTCGCGGGCCGGACACCGACGAGGAGGTGGACGCAGCGTGACGAACTGGTCGCTGGTCCTCCCGTTCGTGGGGTATCTGCTCTGTCTCCTCGGATTCGGATACGTTGCGAGCAAACGGCTCGACGATCTCAGCGACTACCTGCTCGGCGGACGGACGATCAACAGCGGTGTGACCGCTCTCACGCTACAGGCCACGTCGATGAGCGGGTTCATGTTCATGGGCGGCCCTGCGCTCGCTTTTAAGCAGGGACTCTGGGCGCTCTGGTACGCTGCCGGCGATTTCGGTGGGGGTCTCGTGAACCTCGCTGTTCTCGGACGGAACTTGCGGCGGATAACCGAGGCGCTCGGGTCGCTCACTCCGATCGAGTGGCTCGAAGACCGCTACCCTCACCCGAGCATACGGATCGCCGGTGCCACGATCTCCATCGTTTTTCTCGCCGCGTACGTGTTCGCCCAGTTCATCGCAGCCGGCAAAGCGATCGAATCGATCAGTGGACTGCCGTTCCTGTACGGTCTTCTCATCGGTGCCGGGATCATCGTCCTGTACACGTTCGTTGGCGGTTACCTCGCGGTTGCGTGGACCGACGCGTTCCAGGCGATCGTAATGGCGATCGGTATCAACGTTATTCTCATCGCTGGAATCTTCGAAATCGGGGGTATCAGGGCCTTGATTGATGAGATCGCTGCCAAAGACCCCACGTATCTCTCCATCTGGGGTCAGGGGTTCGAGCACGCTGGGGAGTGGGGCGTCGTTGCGGGTGCCGTCCTCATTTATTCCGTCGGGTACATGGGGCTACCCCACGCGGTCGTTCGTCATCTCAGCATGAACGATCCGGATACAGCAAAGAAGGCGACCGTCTGGAACGTGTTCTACAACACGTTCTTCGTCTACCAGCCGTACGTTCTCGGGCTGATAGCGATCGTACTGCTCCCGAACCTCGACGATCCCGAGATGGCCGTTCCAGAGCTTGCGACGTCACTGCTACCGAGCGTCGTTGCCGCGGTCGTTCTCGCCGCGCTGATGGCGGCAGTGATGAGCACGGCCGATTCCCTGTTGATCATGGCTGGATCGATCCTGGCGCGCGACGTCATCCAGCGGTTCGGTAGCGATGACCTGACTGACGACCGGATGTTCCTGTGGTCGCGGCTGCTCGTCCTCGGGATCGGTGTCGGTGGTGTGATCGTTGCTGCGATCCAACCGCCAGGGGTTTTCGAACTCGTGATCTTCGCATTCGGCGGTCTCGGAACGGCGTTCCTCGTTCCGAACGTCGCCGGCGTCTATTGGGACCGTGCGAACTGGCAAGGCGCGCTCGCGGGCATGATCGGTGGGGCCGCTACCAACATCACGTGGACAGCGCAAGGTCTCCAAGACAGCACTGCGATCCACCCCTTCTTTGCGGGACTGATCGCGTCTTCTGTCCTACTAGTCGTCGTGACGCTGGCGACAGAGCCGCCGACCGGCGATACGATCGCGGTCGTTCGGCGTGCTCGGACGGCCGGCAGTGCACCGTCGGGCACCGTCCAGAAGTCCACTCGATCACTCGCACCGGAAGCACGCGCGGTCGGAGAGCATCTCAGCATGGACGACGGGACACCACGACCGACCGAGGGGGGTAGCCCAGCACTCGACGCCCATCCCAGCGATGATTGATCTCCACCCACGCTTCGTATGACCACCACGTACCGGACGATCACGCTGTTCGAGCAGGAAACGTCAGCGGCGTCCGCCGAACGAGCGTTGCTGGAGACCGACGGGGAGATGGCCGCTGCAACGGCTACTGGGCTCGTTCGCTACCCCTATCGGGTGTTCGGGATCGATCTGCGCGCCAAAGCGCTGTTCGAGGAGTACCAGGACCGCGTCTATTGTGGGGTGGATCTCTGCCAAGGCAAAGAACTGTTCATCGGAGAACGGCCGACGCTCGTCGAACGGAGCATCGATACTGACACACTCATTTCGGCGGACGAAAGCGTAGCGGATCCGGAACGC
This sequence comes from Halobacteriales archaeon YIM A00010, assembly GCA_025041175.1. Lineage (GTDB taxonomy): Archaea > Halobacteriota > Halobacteria > Halobacteriales > Haloarculaceae > Halocatena. The sequence goes on along the minus strand of JAKCFJ010000003.1, from coordinate 444,762 downwards.
ACGGCTCATCAGCACGTCCTAGAACTGGCACGAACGGAGCTCCGTGTCGGATCGGCACCTGAGCTGGGAGTCGTGGAGGATCGGCGCGTCCATCGCCCGTTTCACGTCGTCGAGTGTGAAACGGTTGACGGCGTGTTCTTGACGTACATCGTTGATGGCGTCTCCGGCGACTTCCACCGCGTGTATCTCGATTGAAGCGAACCTTCACGACAGACTGATCTACTCGGACGATAGATCGAGGACGGATCCGCGCGCCGTTTCCGTGAGGTTCGCCGTTATCGAGCGGTCGTTTTCGAACTCCTGCATTACGAACTTCGAGGAGGTTTCGTTAACGCCCTCGATCGCTACGATCCGGTCGATGAGATCGTTCAACTGGTCGCGCGTCTGAACGCGACTGATGACGACGAAATCGACGTCGCCCATCGTGTAGTAAACCTGCTCGACACCCTGTAGCGCAACCAGTTTCTCGCCGATGTCTTCGGAGTAGCCGGTCTCGTGGGTGACGGAAACGTCGGTGATTGCGACCATCTCCAAACCGAACGCGAGGGGATCGACATCGGCAGTGACGCTCAAAATCACTCCGTTGTCCTTGAGCTTGTTCAGCCGGTAATGAACCGCCGACTTCGAGAGATCGAGTTCTTCGGCGAGCGTTTCGAGGCTGACATCGAAGTCGTCCTCGACCCGCTCGAGAATAGCGAGATCCATCTCGTCGAGATCCGGGGCAACACGGCGCGCATCGTTCATACTGCTTTCTATATCGGTCGAAATCAAGAAACCTCGGTTTGGGAGCGTTCAGTGCGCCATGGCCGCATCGGAAACGTCGAGACCGGCGTCGAGTGCTTCGATCGCCTCGTCGATCTCGGCTTCGGTGATCGTGAGCGGTGGCGCGACGATCAGTGTATTGATCATGCTTGCGACGTACGTTCCGTTTTCGGCGGCGGTCGCGGACACCTCGTCGACGACGGTCGTTCCGGTGTCGATCTTGTCCTCGCGTTCTCCGAACGGGACGCGCTTTTCCGGGTGTTTCGTGAGCTCTACTCCCCGGAACAGTCCGACGCCGCGGGTGTCGCCGACGCTAGGGTGATTCTCCGCGAGCTCCTCGATCCGATCACCGAGATACTCGCCGACCTCGCTCGCGCGTTCGATGAGGTTCTCCTCCTGATAGGTCTCGATCGCCGCGAGCCCTGCCGCGACGGCGACGGGATGGCCAGCGTACGTGTGTCCGTGACAGAGCATGTTCTCCTCGAAGTGCTCGGCGATCTCGGAGGTGACGATTGTCGCGCCGAGGGGCTGGTACGCGCCGGTCAACCCTTTGGCCATCGTCATGATGTCGGGTTCGACGCCGAAAACGTCACAGCCGAACCACTCGCCGGTCCGGCCGAACCCGGCCATCACCTCGTCACAGATCAGCAACGCACCGTGATCGTGGGCGATCTCCTTGAGGCGCGAGAGATACCCCTCCGGCGGCACCAAGATCCCGTTCGAGCCGACGATCGGCTCGACGAGAATCGCCGCGACCGTGTCGCCCTCGAGCGCCAGCATCTCATCGATGTACTCGACGCTCTCCATCGGGTCGAGCGTCGAGCCGTACGCGTACGGATCGGGCGCTTTGATCGTCCCAGGAATACCCGGTTCGGACTCGAGCCGGCGGGGATCACCGGTAACGCTGATCGACCCGTAGGTCGCGCCGTGGTACGATCGGTACCGGGAGACGATCTTCCGTTTACCCGTGTAAAAGCGCGCGATCTTGATCGCTGCCTCGACGGCTTCGGTTCCGCTGGTCGAGAAAAACGTCTTCGAGAGACTACCGGGTGTCACTTCCGCAAGCTTTTCACCCAGTTTGGCCCGGGCTCGTGTCGTGTAGTTCGGGGCGACGTACGCCGCTTCTCGCGCCTGTTCGTCGATCGCGTCAGCGACCTTCTCAGCGGAGTGGCCGAGATTCGAGCACATCAGCTGACCCGAGAAGTCGATGTACTCCTCACCGTCTGCGGTGGTGAAACGGACGCCGTCGGCGTCGACGACCTGAGTCGGACTGACTTCCTTCTGGTACGACCACGTCCCGAATACGTGCTCCCTGTCGGTTCGCTCTATCTCGTTCGGACCGGGTTCAATCCGGGAGTCTCGTTCTGACATCCGTGTGTGTCATCTATTACCCCACTATTGATTAATCTTGGGCCTAATGACGATTTTATAGAACAGATTTCTATTTGATTCGGTTGTACGGTTACTCTTTCCCTATGTTCTATCTTTTATTCGGAAAGTGTAGGAAAGACTTATTGCGCAGGGAGCACAGTTTCGGACGTCCGATGACGCTTGATGCATCTCCACCGTGGGACGACGTACAGAACTACATCGACGGCGGCTGGCGCACGCCATCGGGCGACGGTCAGGACGTCGTCAATCCAGCAACCGGCGAGGCGATCTCGTACGTCGGGTTCAGCAGCGAGGACGACGTAAACGCCGCAGTCCACGCCGGCCAAGAGGCGTTCGAAGCGTGGAGCGAGACCCCCATCGAGGAACGTATTCAGCCGCTGTTCGAGCTCAAGCAGTCGCTCGAAGACCATCAAGACGAACTCGCGGAGATTCTCGTCCGAGAGCACGGGAAGACGTTCGCGGAGGCGAAGGGCGAGCTCCGGCGGGGCATCGAGAACGTCGAAGTCGCCTGTGGCACTCCGTCGATGATGCAGGCGGGTCACCTGCCGAACGCCGCCCCGGAGATCGACGAGACGGCGGTCCGCAAGCCCCTGGGCGTGTTTACTGCGATCACACCGTTCAACTTCCCGGGGATGATCCCGTTGTGGTTCCTGCCGTACGCGGTTGCGACCGGAAACGCGTTCATCCTGAAACCGAGCGAGCAGGATCCAGTCGTCGCACAGCGTTTGTTCGAACTGATCGATGCGGCCGGCTTTCCGGACGGTCTTGTCCAACTCGTCAACGGCAGCGTCGATACCGTGAACGCGCTCCTCGATCACGACGGGATCGAGGGGGTGTCATTCGTCGGCTCCACGCCGGTCGCCAAGACGATCTACGAGCGGGCAGCGGCCAACGGGAAGCGTGTGCAAGCACAGGGGGGAGCAAAGAACCACATCATCGTCACGGAGACCGCAGATCTCGACTTCGCGGCGAAGAAAACGGTGTCGTCGGCCTGTGCCTGTGGCGGTGAACGGTGTCTGGCCAACGACGTGGTCGTCGTCGAGGAAGGCATCTACGACGAGTTTGCCAGCCGCGTTATCGAGGAATCGAAGGCCCAAACCGTCGGATACGGTCTCGACAGCGAGACGGACATCGGCGCGCTCATCACGCCCGAACACGAGTCGCGCGTGCGCGATATGATCGCAACGGGAATCGACGAGGGCGCCGAGTTGCTGCTCGATGGGCGTGACGGTGCGGTCGACGGCTACGAGAACGGCAACTTCCTCGCCCCGACCGTGTTTGGCGACGTTGCTCCCGAGATGACTGTCGCCCGAGAAGAAATTTTCGGGCCGGTGCTCGGTCTGGTACCGGTCGAAAACGTCGACGAAGCGATCGAGGTGCTGAACCGCAGCGACTTCGGCAATGCGGCCAGCCTGTTCACAGGGAGCGGTGCCGATGCGCGCGCGGTCCGCCACCGGGCCGACGTCGGTAACCTCGGCGTGAACACCGGGACGGCAGCTCCAATGGCCTTCTTCCACTTCGGCGGTCGTAAGGCTTCGTTCTTCGGTGATCTGCACGCTCAGGGCGAGGACATGATCCACTTTTACACCGACAAGACGATCTACATCGAGCGCTGGCCGAGCGCTTGATCCCGGAGCGCGAGGGGTTCGGCCCTCTCGTCCGAGCGATGTGCGCGCCGTACCTGGGTGGAGGCGGCTGTGCGACCGATTATCCTGCTGCCCGCCGCCTCCAACGTAGTTACAGAAATAATTGTATCCACTACCGATACAGGAGAGCGAACGGATACCGACCCGAAGAGCCATCCTCGGCAGATTCGTACCTCACGGATCATCCTCCCAGACACGACCGAAAACGAGCCGCCGAACGGTTCGTGCCAGAACGTAGTCGCCGTTTCCGTTGGTACTGATCGATGGGGTAGTACTCGTCGGCGGTTCTCGGAGCGCAACGGGACATTCGAAGAAAAACGGATCGACTCGGTACCCTCGTCAACAGTACAATTATTTCTATTTTTCACGCCGTAATCGATGCTCCACTCCGATCGTGGCGTCGGGTTGTATCCACGGTCGATGAGCGTGATCTGAATAATTACATGAGTACGTGTGTAACGCCTGCGCAGTGATGCGGTCTTGGAGACCCGGAGTAGGCGACGGAGTTGCGCTCCGAACGCTCCCGGAGCGTGCCAGACACAGCGATACGGGCGTAATCGAGGCGTTAGGCGTACGTGCTGTTGATCTCGATGACGTTCGCGGCGCTCATTACGAGCGAAGGGAGTTCTTCGGTGTACCACTCGCCGCGCATGCGGCTTTTCGGTCCCGAGACGCTCACTGCACCGAGGACGGTATCATCAACGATGATGGGGGCTGCGACACAGCGAAGTCCCTCCAACCGTTCCTCGTCGTCGTAAGCGTACCCCAGTTCCCGGACAGTGTCGAGTTCCTCGTACAGCGCCGCGCGGTCGGTGATTGTCTCTCTCGTCGCTGCTGGCAGACCGTGGCGATCGAGGATGGTCTCGACCCGCTCCTCGGGGAGGTGAGCGAGGATGGCTTTGCCAAAGCCGGTCGTGTGGAGGTGGACGCGTTTTCCGGCGTGGGTGTCCATGTGGACAGCCTCGAGACCTTTTGCTCGGTAGAGAAAAACGCCCCACCCTAATTCCTCGACGATCAGGTTCGCCATTTCCTCCGTTTCGTCGGCGAGCTTGTCGATTTCGGGCGGACCGAGCGTGGCGATCTGCTTGCGATTGCGAGCGTACTCACCCAACTGGAGGAATCGCAGTCCGACCTCGTACTGGCCGTCGATTTTGGTCACGTATTCGTGGTGTCGTAGTGTCTGGATGTGGTTGTGGACCGTGCTTTTCGGAAGGGACAGCTGGTCCGCGAGTTCGGTAATCCCGGCACCGTCGAGGGTTCGCAGCGCATCGACGATCCGGAGACTGGTTTCGGTCGCCTGTACGTTCGTCGGGTCGTCGGTCATGACCGGAGATATTGTTCCATCAATAATAATTCTATAGGATAGACACCTGTTCAGCTGTGATGAACGTACGATCGCTCAATCCGGATGTATTTTCTATATCGATGTGTTCAATGAACAAATCCCTGGTTTTAGTGCCCGGACAGCCGTCGTCGGAGATCGGATTCATCAATAGAAAATATATGTTCCTACTATCTGAACGAAAGGTCGGCGTGGACTGTCTCTCAAGCGCGCACGAGCGCCAACGGCAGTAGAGAGCAGGGGTAGTTTTATGAGGAATCCTACCAAGTAGCCGGTAGACGCAATCCAATCATGAGCGATACAACTCTCAGACGAACCCAGTTAGCGACGCCAGCGAGCGACGAACGGATGATGGAGGGGGCTGCTGATAGCGCTGCCGACGAGGTGTTTCTCGACCTCGAAGACGCGGTCGCTCCGTCCCAGAAGTCCGAGGCCCGCGATCCCCTGATCGAGGCCGCCCACAGCCACGATTGGAGCGGGAAAGTCCTATCCTACCGGATCAACGGCATCGACACCAAGTGGTGGTACGAGGACGTGATCGAGGTCGTCGGCGAGGCTGGCGAGCAGATCGACGACATCATCGTCCCGAAGGTCAAGCGCGCCAGCGATATCCACACGGTCGAGAACCTGCTGGCGCAGGTCGAGGAAAACGCCGGTCTCGAAGCGGGAGCGATCGGACTCGAACCCCAGATCGAAGACGGCGGGGGGATGCACAACGTCCACGAGATCGCCCACGCGAGCGATCGACTCTCGAGCGTGATTTTCGGCCCTGGCGACTACTCGGCAGCGATGGGTACGCCCGGACTCGACATCGGGCAGTTTCCCGGTTATCCGAGCCACTACTGGCACTACGCGCTCTCGCACATCAACGCGGCTGCGAAAAGCGCTGGTCTCCCGTGTTTGGACGGGCCCTACGCCGACATCGAGGACGAAGCGGGGTTCCGCGGATCGTGTTCGAATGCGAACATGCTCGGTTGTGACGGCAAGTGGGCGATCCACCCGAGCCAGATCGAGATCGCAAACGAGATCTTCGCGCCCGATCCCGAGGTCGCCGACCGCGCCCAGCGCATCGTCGACGCCTACGCCGAGGCACAGGAAGAGGGTAAAGGCGCAGTCACGGTCGATGGCCAGATGGTCGACGAGGCGACCCACAAAATGGCCAACGAGATCGTTTCCAAGGCCGAGGCTGCTGACGTCCTGTAGGGGCGTACACACGCTTTGGCCCGGTCATTCGAGCGGTTCGACGAGTTCGACTCGACGGCCGTCGGGATCGCGGACGAAGGCCGTCCGCGCACCGGCTTCGGGCTGATCGCCGGGTTCTTTGTCGACACCGTAGTGATCGATTTCCTCGAACACCCGGTCGACATCGTCGACGCCGATCGCGAGGTGATCCCACGCCGAGCCAGCGCTGAACTCCGCTTCGCCGTCGGTGTCCGAGAGTTGAAGTTCGGTCCCGCTGTCGTCGGCGATGTATCGGTTTCTCGTCTCGTTGTCGGCTGTCTGGAACTCCCAGCTCTCCTCGAATCCGAACTGTTCGTAAAAGGCGACGGTTTCCTCGGCGTCCGCGACGTTGAGGGCAATATGGATGAGATCCATGTTCGATTCGCGTCGAGCAGCGTCTTAAATCCGTGGGTCCGCGACCGTGGGGTGATGCCATGGGCATCCGGATCACACGGAAACAGTATTTCCTTCGTGTCGCCCATCGATAGGGGAATTGATCCGTTCACAACTGATTAGTGCCGATACGTCGATGGTTGGGCTGTGCGAACCGTGAATACACTACAGTCATCGGGTGACGAACCCTAACCATGGACACGAACGATCGATCGATCACCGCCTTTACGATGCTCGCTCACGGCTCCTTTCACACCTACGAGCTGTCGATCCCGATCTTCATCGTCATCTGGCTCGATGTCTTCGACGTCTCGACGTTCGTCCTCGGCGTCGTCGTCAGCATCGGATACGGGTTGATCGGTATCGGGGCGGTACCCAGCGGTTCCCTCGCGGATCAGTACGGCTCTCGGATGCTGATCGTCGCCTCGGTCGTCGGCATGGGTGGCGGATTCTTCCTCCTGGCGCTAGCCCCGAACGTGCTCACACTCACAGGGGCAATAGTCATCTGGGGGATCGCTGCCAGTATCTACCACCCGGCGGGGCTGTCGTTGATCAGTCGCGGAGCCACCGAGCGGGGGACGGTGTTCGCTTACCACGGCGTCGGCGGCAACGTTGGCACCGCGTTCGGACCGCTGCTCGCCGCGTTCCTGTTGCTGTTTCTCGACTGGCGGCTGGTCGTCGTGTTGCTGGCCCTGCCAGCCGTGGTGGTCACAGTCGTCGGCACCACAATCGAATTCGACGTCGCCGGGGACGCGGCGTCCGACGACGACGCGCTCGATCTCGGCGGGTTCGTCGCCGACTCACGACTGCTGTTCACGACCGGGTTCGCGCTCGTGTTCGTCATCGTCATGCTTTATGGCGTCTACTACCGGGGGTTGCTCACCTTCCTGCCCGACATGATCGGGGATTTGCCGGCGTTCGAGACGCTGACGCTCCTCGGACAAAGCGTCGAACCCGCCGATTACATCTACACCGGGCTGTTGATGATCGGCATTCTCGGCCAGTACGCCGGGGGCCGTGTCACCGATATCGTCGAAACGGAGTACGCGCTGTTGACGACGTTGGGATCGCTTGGGGTGCTCGCGTTCGTCTTTCTGCCCACAGCGGCGACGAGCACGACCGCCTTCTTTCTCGTCTGTGGTCTGATCGGGTTCTGTCTGTACGCGACGGCACCGATCTACCAGGTGTTGATCGCCGAGTACTCGACGGCGGACGTCCACGGTCTCTCGTACGGCTACACGTATCTCGGAATGTTCGGTCTCGGTGCGGGCGGAGCGGCGCTTTCGGGTGCGTTGCTCACCTACGTCAGCGCGTCGGCGTTGCTCGGCGTGCTCGGCGTTATCGCGCTCGCCGCCGCAGGCCTCGTGGCCGCCACGATTCGGTGGCTGTGATCCTCGCGCGACCCGTTGCCTCGCTGGAGAGCGCCTGATCAGCCGGATCGAAGTAGCGGCAGAACACGGCGTGGGTGACAATATTTATCACGTGTCGAGTGTGATGACAAACAACTGCCGACCGGCATGAGTCCCATGGACGTCAACGAAGCAATCGCGAACGTACTGAGTGCGGAGGGCGTAGAGTACCTGTTCGGGTTCCCGAGCAATCCGTTGTTCGATACGGCTTCCGCGGAGGAAGCGGGGATCCGATCGATCGTCACCAGACAGGAGCGAACCGCTGTCCACATGGCCGACGCGGTCGGCAGGCTGACCGCCGGTGAACGGATCGCCGCGTTCGCATGCCAACACGGTCCCGGAACCGAGAACGCCTTCGGCGCGGTGGCCCAGGCCTACGGGGAGTCGGCTCCCCTAATTGCGATCCCTGCCGGCTACGACGAGGCCAAAACCGACGTCGATCCGAAGTTCAACTCGTTGGTTAATTACCAACATATTAGCAAGTCGACGGAGCAGCTGACCGATCCCGAGGCCGTTGGCGAGACGATGCGCCGGGCGTTCAGCGCGGCGCGTAACGGCCGGCCCCGGCCCGCGGTGGTCGAGGTCCCCAAAGACGTTTTCTACGCTGAGGTCTCTGAGTTCGACTACGAACCCGCCTCTTCCCACCGTTCGGGTCCCGATCCCGACGGCGTCGAGGAGGTTTCCGACGTGCTACTTGAGGCCAATCGCCCGGTGATCTTCGCCGGGCAGGGCGTCCACTACGCGAACGGGTGGGACGCGTTACAGGAGTTCGCGGAGGCGCTCGAGGCTCCCGTGGCGACGAGCCTCAACGGGAAAAGCGCGTTTCCGGAGGACCACCCGTTGTCGCTGGGTGCCGCGAGCCAGAGCGAGCCGGGTCCGCTCTCGCACTTCATGCGGGAGGCCGACGTGGTCTTCGGGATCGGCTGTAGCTTCACCGACACCGCGTACGGTCTCACCCTCCCCGACACCGAGGACAAGACGATCGTCCATTCGACGCTCGATCCGACGGACATCGACAAAGACGTTGCCTCGGAGTACGCGCTGGTCGGCGACGCTCGCCTCACCCTAGAGGCGCTCGTCGGGGCGATCACCGATCGTTGCGGGGGCGACCACGACCGCTTCGACAGGGTTGCGGCGGAGATCGACGCGGTGCGCGAGGAGTGGCTCGAACAGTGGCACCCGAAACTCACCGCCGACGAGACGCCGATCAACCCGTATCGGGTGATCAACGAGATGACCGAGGTGTTCGACGCCGCCGAGACGATCATCACCCACGACGCCGGCAACCCGCGGGACTTCCTCGCGCCGTTCTGGGAGTCGACCGAGCCGCTGTCGTACATCGGCTGGGGGAAGACGACCCAACTGGGGTATGGACTCGGTCTCGCGATGGGCGCGAAGCTGCTCCACCCCGAGAAGCTGTGTGTCAATCTCTGGGGCGACGGGGCCATCGGGATGACCGGCTTGGACTTCGAGACCGCGGTCCGGGAGGAGATCCCCATTCTCTCGGTGTATCTGAACAACTACGAGATGGCGTCGTACGACACGCCCTTTTTCGGCGAGTGGAGCGAGGTGATGGCAGGACTCGGCGCTCACACCGAACGCGTCGAGGACCCCGAACGGATCGCGCCGGCGCTCGAACGCGGCGTCGAGAAGACCGAGGCGGGAACGCCGACGCTGGTCGAAGTCGTCACTTCGAAGGAAACCGAACTCTCGCGCCCCGATCTACAGTAGCATCGCCGATGACGGGAACGTTTACCAACGGAAATCGGTTGTTCGCGCACCACGAGTATGAATAGCACGAATCGGACTCGGATACTGGGCGGTATCACCGCCATCGACCTGACAACGTTCGTGACCGGCGGCTTCGCCGCGTTGCTGCTCGCAAATCAGGGGAGGGAGGTGATCAAGATCGAACACCCGCTGAACTTCGAGAACGCCTCTAGCGGGTTCGAGTCAGCGCCGCCGCTGCTCGGTGAGGACACCGAGGCGGTCCTTCGGGCGGCAGGATACGCCGACGAAGAGATCGCGCTCCGCGAGGAAGGCGCGATCCCCAGCGAATGAACACCAATGGCTACGAGCGATCATCCACCGGACAGTGATCCGGCGACCGACAGCCGGGCGGAGTACGATTATCGAAGCGAAGCGATCGAGCAACCGGGTCTCGTGGCGGACCTAACAGCGCGCGTCGACGGTGACGTGCGCTTCGACGAGTACTCGCGGGAGCTGTACGCGACAGACGCCAGCGCCTACGAGGTGTTGCCCATCGGCGTCGTCTTCCCGACCTCGACGGAGGACGTCGCGGCGGTGATGCGCTACTGCGCCGAACGGGAGATTCCCGTACTGCCCCGCGGCGGCGGGACCAGCCTCGCTGGCCAAGCGGTCAACGAGGCGGTCGTGCTGGATTTCACCCGGTACATGGACCGCGTGCTGGCGGTCGATCCGGACGCGGGCCGGGCGCGAGCGCAGGCGGGCATCACGATCGGCGAACTCAACCGGGCGCTCGAACCCCACGAGCTGAAATTCGCACCGGATCCCTCGACTGCCGACCGCAGCGCACTCGGCGGGGCGATCGGCAACAACACGACAGGGGCGCACTCGCTGAAGTACGGGAAAACGGACGCCTACGTCGAGACAGTCGAAGCGGTGCTCGCAGACGGCACGGTGACGACCTTCGGAGAGACCGAGGTCGGGGAGCTGCGCGAGCGGGCCGATCCCGACGGTGATCTCGAAGAGCGCATCTACGAGGAAGTCGTCCGGATCATCGACGAGGAACGCGGTGCCGTCGAGGAAGCGTATCCGAGCCTGAAGCGCAACGTCTCCGGATACAACCTCGACAGAGTGGTCGAACAAGCGGAGACGGGCACCGTCAATCTCGCCACGCTGCTGGTCGGCAGCGAAGGAACGCTCGCAATCGTCACCGAAGCCGAAGTGGGTCTCGAACCGATCCCGAACACGACGTCGGTCGCGGTGCTGTGTTACCGCGACCTGCTCGGCGCGATGCACGACGTCGGCGCGATTCTCGAACACGATCCCGCTGCGGTGGAGGTGATGGACGAGGTCCTGTTGGATCTCGCCCGCAATACCGAGGCGTTTGCCGACGTGATCGAGATCCTCCCCGAGGGGACCGATTCGTTCCTGCTCGTGGAGTTCTACGCGACCGACGACGCCGACCGCCGCCGGAAGGTCGAGGAGTTGATCGCCGACCGGGCTGGCGAGCTCGCGTTCGACGCGCTCGAAGCCTACGATACGGACGAACAAGAGCGCCTCTGGAAGATGCGCAAGGCCTCGACACCGATCCTTCTCTCGCGGACCGGCGACGAAAAACACATCGCCTTCATCGAGGATATCGCGGTCCCGCCCGAGCGCCTCCCGGCGTACATCGCGGAGTTCCAAGCGGTAATGGAGGACCACGACACTGTCGGGAGTTTCTACGCCCACGCAGGACCGGGCTGCATCCACATCCGCCCGCTGATCGACACCAAAACCACCGAGGGCGTCGCAGCGATGGAGTCGATCGCCGACGACGCGACCGACCTCGCGGTGAAGTACGGCGGCTCGGTCTCCGGCGAGCACGGGGACGGACGGGCGCGCACCCAGTGGAACAAGAAGCTCTACGGCGAGCGCCTCTGGGAGACGTTCCGCGGGTTGAAAACGGCGTTCGATCCCGACTGGTTGTTGAACCCCGGCCAGGTCTGTGGCGATGTCGACATGACCGAGAACCTCCGGTTCGGCCCGGACAGCCGTTTCGAAGCGGGCTTCGATCCGGCCTTGAACTGGGACAACGAAAACGGCTTCCAGGGAATGGCCGAACTCTGTCACGGCTGTGGCGGCTGTCGAACCAGCCAGGAGGGAACCGGTGGGGTGATGTGCCCCACGTATCGGGCCGCCGACGAAGAGATCACCTCCACTCGCGGGCGCGCAAACATGCTTCGCCGGGCGATGAGCGGCGACGTGCCGGACGCGTTCAGCGACGAGTTCGTCTCCGAGGTGATGGATCTGTGCATCGGCTGCAAGGGGTGTGCAAAGGACTGTCCCAGCGAGGTCGATATGGCGAAGCTCAAGGCGGAACTCACACACGAGTACCACCAGCGAAACGGGTCCTCGCCGCGGGATCGACTCTTTGCGAGCGTCGAGACGCTCTCGAAGCTCGGCAGCGCGCTCGCCCCGCTGTCGAATCTCGGGCCGAAGCTCCCGGGCGTGCGGGCGGTGATGGAGAAGACAGCGGGGATCGCCCGCGAGCGCGGGCTTCCGACGTTCCACCGCGAAACACTTACCGACTGGTTCGAGAGCCGAGAACCGGGAATCGATCCCGGCGAAGCCGACCGGAAGGTGTTGCTGTTTCCCGACACGTACACCAACCACAACGATCCCGAGATCGGCAAGGCCGCCGTCCGCGTGCTCGAGAGCGCAGGGGTCCACGTCGACCGCGCGTCCGTGACCGACAGCGGCCGGCCGGCGTTCTCGAAAGGGTTTCTGGACCGGGCGCGCGAGCGGGCCGAACGGAACGTCGCGGCGCTCGCCCCGCGGATCCGCAACGGCTGGGACGTCGTGGTTCCCGAGCCGACCGACGCCGTGATGGTCCAACACGACTACCTCGATCTCCTTTCGGGAAACGACGTTGCGACAGTGGCGAACGGAACCTACGGCGTTTGTGAGTATCTCGACGTTCACCGCCTCGACGAGGCGCTCTCGTTCGACGCTGCCGAGGAGACGCTGACCTACCACGGCCACTGCCACCAGAAAGCGACAAAAAAGGATCACCACGCGGTGGGTGTGCTCCGGAGAGCGGGGTACGCGGTCGATCCGTTGGATTCAGGCTGTTGTGGCATGGCCGGCTCCTTCGGCTACGAGGCCGAACACTACTCGATGAGCAAAGCGATCGCGTCGGTGCTGTTCGACCAGATCGAGGACAGCGACGGCGACCGGGTGGTCGCGCCCGGCGCCTCCTGCCGGACGCAGATCGGGGACGAATACGATGGGAACCCACCCCATCCGATCGAGAAGGTGGCCGCGGCGTTGGACTATACTGTCGGACAGCGGTGATTGCGTATCGGCTGCCGGTGAATCGCCGGACAGCAGCTGGCTCGTCCGTGGCACTCCGTTCGCAGGTCCGACAGTATAACTACTCGACAATCGTTGCTGATTTGACTGGGAATGAAGATGAGAGGTTTGTCCTTCAGGATACAACAGTGATGACGCTGCTGACGCGATCTGTTTTGCTTCAGTTGCATCGACTGTACCGACAAAAACGAGGCGTGTCGAATCGGCTTTTTCCCTACTTCAGCAACTACTGTCGAAGGCGTCGTCTTCGATCCAGCGGTCGAGCGTCGCCTGGTCGTCGGCCACGTCCTCGAAAACGTCCATCGTGTGCTCGCCCAACCGAGGCGCGGGCGATCGGACGGTCGCGTCGTAGTCGGGGTAGTTGATCGGATGGCCGGGCAACGCACACTCGCCCCAGTCGGGATCCTCGTGCCCGACCACGAGGTCACGGGAGGCGCTCTGTTCGTGTTCGGCGACGTCAGCGACGTCGTTGATCGGCCCGTTGGGAAAGCCGTGTTCGGTGAGCGTCGCCAGCCAGTGGTCGGTCGGCTTCTTTTTAAACTCCTCCTGTATCACGCCGACGACCGCTGCGTAGTTCTCGCGGCGCTCGCGGTTGGTCCGGTACTCCCGGAGCTCTTCCCGACCCAGCACGTCGACGAAGTCGTCCCAGCGGTCGTCGCTCGGAACCCCCGTGACGACGTGTCCGTCGTCGGTTTCGAAGACCTGGTAGGGCACGAGCGTCTGGTGGGTCGTGCCCTGGGGACCGGGCACCACGCCAGTCATCGAGTGCTCGGTAACGTACTCGTTCATCAGCGTCACGATGGCGTCGAAGAGGCTGACGTCGAACTTGCCCGTGAAATCGTCGGGAGTGGTGCTTCGCTCGTAGAGCCGCCCGAGCACGCCGATCGCCGCGAACGTCCCCGCTGTGAGGTCGCCGATCGCCTGACCGGCCTTCACGGGGGGACCGCCCTCGGGACCGGTGACGCTCATGATGCCGCCCTCGGCCTGGAGGATCAGGTCGAGACCGGGCTTTTCTCGCAGCGGTCCCGTTTCGCCGTAGCCTTTGATGCTCGCGTAGACGATATCCGGATTACGCTCGCTGACGGCGTCGTAGCCGATGCCCAGCCGTTCGGTCACGCCGTAGCCGAAGTTCTCGACGAAGACGTCGGTCTCCTCGAGCAGTTCGAGCGCCGCCTCGGTGCCGGAATCGGTCTTGAGGTTCAGCGTCACCGACCGCTTGTTCCGGTTGTTCGCCATGAAATACCCTGACTTCTCATCGGGACCGACGCCCTGCGTACGGGCGGGATCGCCCGCGCCGGGACGCTCGATTTTCACCACCTCGGCGCCCATGTCGGCTAGCAGGGCGCCACAGAACGGTCCGGCGCGGTGAGCAGTCATCTCGACGACGTGTACGCCCGATAGCGGGCCGTCCGAAGCCATATGATGATCACTGACGGCATCACTAAAAAAAGTGTAGGTCCGCAAACCACTCATAGGGACTGTTGTGAGTATGTTCGGCACGGTTGGTGACTGCCGACTGCTCTGGGGGTTCATACTGTCGGTCATAGGCCTGTCACCATGTGGTGGCCTGTTCGATATAGTCCTCGCCACGAGAACCCATTCACGACACTATGGCGTGACGTAAGTATGACCGACAGTATCACGAACCGTTCTGTTTCGCCACAGCGCTACGGAATCACAACAGTCCCTCTCACTCGTTGAACTCGTCGACGAGCCGTTCGCGCTCGTCGGTGGCGAACTGCTCCCACCAGACATCGGCCTCGAACTCCCGGGCAGTCTCGGGGTCGGGGGCTGCTGCGGCGTGGTTGAGCGCCCGTTTGGAGTTTTTCACCGCGAGGCGGCCGGTGTCCTGGATTCCGTTGACGATCTCCCCGACGGTCTCGTCGAGATCGTCGGCCGGAACAGCGTGGTTGATAAGACCGATGCGTTCGGCCTCAGCAGCGTCGACGTAGCCGGCGGTAAACACCAGTTCCTTGGCCTTCGCCTCGCCGACGAGTTCGATCGCCCGCCGCGTCGAGCCGCCCGTGGGGATCTGGCCGATGTTCGCGGTTGGGACGCCGAACTTCGCGTCCTCGACGGCGATCCGCACGTCACAGAACATCGCAAGGATGAGTCCGCCGCCGACGCAGTAGCCGTTGATCTTCGCGATCACGGGGGCGTGACACTCGTAGGGCTTGCGGTACATCTCGTAGAACAGCTCCTGGCGGTCCTTCTGGAGGGGATCGTGGTCTTCGGCCGGACCCGCGTACTCGGAGATGTCCGCGCCCGCGGAGAAGGCGTCCGTCCCCTCGCCAGTAACGACGACCGCGTCGATATCACGGTCGAGTTGGATCTCGTCGAACGCGCGGCGCACGTCGAGCATCACCTCGTTGTTGAGCGCGTTGTACACGTCCGGCCGGTGGAACTCGACGGTTGCGACGCCGTCCTCGACATCGACAGTGATGCTCTCGTAGGCTTCGTACTCCATGCGCTGACGCACCACCGACGTGATAAAAAAGATTGTGAACGGGGAACGTGGTACCTCGTGCGTCGTCCGGACCGGCGAACCTTTATCTCCCCCTCGAACGTGAATCGTCCGTATGAGCCACACTGTAGCGACGATTCCGGGCGACGGCATCGGTCCGGAGGTGATCGACGCGACGCGGCCGTTGTTCGAACGGGTCGCCGAGACCTACGGGGTATCGATCGACTTCGAGCGGTACGACTGGGGGAGCGAGCGGTACACGGAGGAAGGGGCAATGATGCCCGAGGACGGTCTCGACCGGATCGAGGACAGCGACGCAATCCTGCTCGGAGCGGTCGGCCACCCCGAAGTTCTCGATCACGTCACCCTGCACGGACTGCTCTTGCCCATCCGCAAACGGTTCGACCAGCGGATCTGCAAGCGGCCGTCGATTCTCTTTGAGGGGATCGACAGCCCGCTCGCGGGTTATGAGGGCGGCGACATCGATTTCGTCGTTTTCCGGGAGAACACCGAGGGCGAGTACGCGGACGTGGGCGGGCGCGAGCACGCCGGCTTCGAGCACGAGGTCGCCGTCCAAAGCGCCGTGTTCACCAGAAGCGCCACCGAGACGATCGTCCGGGCGGCCTTCGAGGCGGCAACCGAGCGAGCGGGACGCCTCACGAGCGTTACGAAGTCGAACGCCCAGGCCCACAGCATGGTGTTCTGGGACGACGTGGTCGAAGCGGTGAGCAAGGAGTTCCCCGGCGTCGGGGTCGAGCGCCTGCTCGTCGACGCTGCGAGCATGGACCTGATTCGGCGTCCCGAGGCGTTCGACGTGCTCGTGGCCTCGAACCTTTTTGGCGACGTTCTGACCGATATCGGAGCGGTCGTCTCGGGGAGCATGGGGCTTGCCCCGTCGGGCAACATCAACCCTGCCGGCGAGTATCCGTCGATGTTCGAACCGGTCCACGGCAGCGCCCCCGACATTGCCGGCCAGGACAGCGCAAACCCGATCGCGACGGTGCTCTCGGGAGCCATGCTCTTCGAGAACCTCGGCGAGAAGCGGGTCGCCGACGCCCTGTGGTCCGGCGTTCGGGCAGCCGTCGCCGACGAAAGCGCCCCGCGAACGCCGGATCTGGGCGGGTCGGCCTCGACGACAGAAGTCGTCGACGCGATCGAATCGAGGATCTGAGCAGCGATTCGCCGCGCAGCGAGACGACGGATCTCGAACTGCAGTGCGTTCCGGATCGATTCTGTCTCATCTACAGATAATAATCGGAAAAAGTTATATACATGTATCATAATGTGTACTGTAGCAGTGTCGGACGTGAACATGTAACGATACACAGTTCGGGAGCACGAACTGCTAGTCGAGCCAACCGATCGATCCGAATCGAGCACGCTCATTCAGCCATGACAGATACACCACGCGATCCCGCGTCGTCGAACAGCGCTTCAAACGTACACCCACCCACGAACCGTCGTCGCTTCCTCCAGCTCGTGGGGATCGGCTCCGTCGCGGCGGTGGCGGGTTGTTTGGCCGATGATAGCGGCGGCGCGGAGGACGGTGACTGGGAACCCACACAGGACATACGATACATCGTTCCGTACGACGAGGGTGGCGGAACCGACGTCTACGCCCGGGGTATCGTGGAGGCCCTCTCTGACGCGGTCGGCCAATCCGTTCAGATAGACAACATTCCCGGGGCCGGGGGGTTGAACGGGTTTGGCGACTTGAGAGGCGCCAAACCCGACGGACACACGATCCTCGGGTCGGCGACGCCGCTGGAGGTCGCTCCCCAACAGCTCGACGATCCCGGGTTCGATCAACGCGACTCGGAAGGAGTCTGCGTGTTCGGTGAGTCGGCGTGGACGCTCGTCGTCAACGCCGACCACGAGGGTGACGTCGAGACGTTCGACGACGTGCTCCAGATGTACGAAACCGGAGAGTGGGAGACGATCGGCGTGCAAGAACCCGGCAGTTCGCAGGACATCATCGTGCTGCTGGCGCGACACCAGCTCGAAGAGTACGACTGGCAGTGGCAAAAGCGCGTCCAGTACACGGGGACCGGTCCCGTCTCGGAAGCGGTCGCGAGCGGGGAGGTTCCCGCTGGCATCGGCACGGACGCTGGCACCCAGTCGGTCGTGAATACAGGCTCGATCTACCCGGTCGTCA
Source organism: Halobacteriales archaeon YIM A00010 (assembly GCA_025041175.1). GTDB lineage: Archaea > Halobacteriota > Halobacteria > Halobacteriales > Haloarculaceae > Halocatena. The sequence continues at coordinate 426,917 of JAKCFJ010000003.1, read as the reverse complement.
CGTTCCTCAGCAGCGGAACCGAAGTGTATCCCGACATCCCCTCAGTGACCGACGAGGGGTATCCGGAGATCGACTTCGTCGGTGGGCTGAGCCGCGGGGTCTACGCGCCACCGGAGACGTCCGAAGATCGAACGCAGTGGCTTTCGGACGCGTTCGAGGAGGCGGTCAACGACGACCGGACCCAACAGTGGTCCGAGGAAACCGGCAACCCCATTTTCCACGAGGGACCGGACGCGGCGGAGGCGCTGATGGACGAAGCGTTCAACGCCTACGACGAGAACCAAGTCATCGAACTCATCGAAGAGCACTCCTGACCGCGTCTCGATACGGACTCCATACATGTTATTGGAAAAATACTTAGAACGGATGACAGCCGAACACGCCATGTTGCTGGTCCTGATCGGTCTCAGCTGCGTTTTCCTGATCGAGCCGGCCGTTCAGGACTATCCGGCGGATGCGCGGATCTTTCCACAGATGACAGCAACGGTCGTGTTGGTGGGATCGGTGTTACTGCTCGTCCGGAGCTACCTCCCGGCTCCGGTGCACGCGTTCGTCGCCGAGAGCGTGGCGATCACCGACACCGACGGCGCGCCCGAGGAGGTCCCTGGGGACGAGCAGAACAAACCCACGACAGCACAACGCGAGGCGCACCCGCCGAGACTCGGCGAGGAGTACGGCATCGAGATCAACGACACGCTGTTCATGGTCGGGATATCGACAGTCTACCTCGCTGCCGGTTGGGCCGCGGGCTTTTTGGTCGTGACGCTGCCGTTCGTGCTCGCATACACGCTGTGGTTTCGCATTCCGTGGCGCATCGGGCTGACACTCGGCGTGGTAGCAACGGCTGTTATCTGGTTTTTCATGGAATTTCTCGTTCTCCCGTTCGATCGGGGCGAAATATTCGACTTCAGCCCGTTCCTCCCGCTCGTAACCGATCTACTGGGTGTCGCTCCCGGACGGCTGGTCGGGACGGTGCTCGCGGGGGTGATCTGAATGGCGATCGAGGCGTTCTTCGAGGGGCTTTCGGTCGCAATCAGCCTGGATGCGCTCTTTTGGCTCACCGTCGGTCTGTTGCTCGGGATCGTCCTCGGCGCGCTCCCAGGCATCGGATCGCCCGTGGGGATGGCTATCGTCCTCCCGTTGACCCTCCCCTTGGAGTCGACGGTGGCGTTGATCCTCCTCATCTCGATCTACAGCGGGGCGATGTTCGGCGGGTCGATCGCGGCGATCCTGATCAACGCACCGGGAACGGAGTCGGCTGCGGCGACGACGCTGGACGGCTACCCGATGTCGAAAAACGGACTGGCGAAGAACGCGCTGGCGATAGCGACCACCGCCTCGGCGCTGAACGGATTCCTGGCAGCAGGCCTGTTGATCCTGATCTCGCCGACCCTGATCGAAGTCGTTCTCTCGTTCGGTTCGCCCGAGTACTTTCTGCTGGCCATCCTCGGGATTTCCTTGATCACCATCGTCACGCAGGGCTCGATCGTCAAGGGGCTGGTTGCTGGCGCGCTCGGTTTCATGATCTCGACGATCGGGACCGGTATCCTGAGTCCGCGACCCCGGTTCACGTTCGGGATGTTCGGACTCTACGACGGGATCGACTTCGTCGCGGCGCTGATCGGGATGTTCGCGTTCGCGGAGATGATGAAGCTCGCCGCCAGAAAGCAAATTGCTGAGGAGACGGTCGAGCTCGGGGGGAGCATCCGCGACGGAATCCGATCGGTGTTCCAACACCCGAAAACGATGCTCAAATCCGGTGCGCTCGGGATGGGGATCGGGATGATCCCCGGATCGGGAGCGACCACCTCGACATTCGTGGCCTACGCCGAGGCGGCCCGCTCGGCAGAAGACGGGCTGTTCGGCGAGGGCGACGAACGCGGCGTCATTGCCCCCGAAGGGGCGAACAACCCGACGGTGAGCGGGTCGCTCGTGCCTACGCTGTCGTTCGGCATCCCCGGTAGCGGATCGACCGCGGTGTTGCTCGGGGGCATCCTCATGCATGGGTTACAACCAGGACCTGTCCTCTTCGGTGAACAGCTCCAGATCACGTACGCGCTGTTTATCTCGCTGTTCCTCGGAAACGTCCTCATCATTGCCGTCGGGCTAACCATTATCCCGTACGCGAGTCGGATCACCGAGATCAACACCAACGTCATTATCCCGATGGTCGTGGTCCTGGCGTTCGCGGGGACGTACACGCTGAACCAGTCGTGGTTCGACGTGCTCGCGGTGCTTCTGCTCGGAGTTCTGGGATTCTACATGGTCCGGTACAACTATTCGGTGATCGCGTTCGTCCTGGGAATCGTCCTCGGACCGATCGCCGAGGAGAACTTCTTCCGGTCGTTGCAGATCTCGGGCGGCGACTACTCTATTTTCTTCGATCCGACCGTTAGACCGCTGTCGTTTCTCCTGTCGTTGATCATCCTGCTCGTGCTTCTGGGCCCGTTTCTCAAGCCCTCTCTCGAACGAACGCTCGATCGCGTTCGGTAGCCACTGATACTGTCGGACAGAGGTGATCGAATATCGAATGCTGGTGAACCGCCAGACAGCAGATGGATATTCCGGCTCAATCCGTCCGTAGCTCTGTCCGACAGTATGACCCTCCCGAGCGAAACGATGACTCGCTCTTCGAACGGCTGCGTCCTGTCAACCGGCGAACGCGGTCGCCGGCTTCGAAGTCAGCGTTTCGATTCGATGGTCCGCTTCTCGTCTTCAGTCAGCTCGTACAAATCGTACACCAACTCATCAATGAGGTGATCTGCCGTCTGAATCTTCTCGTCCAGCTTTTCTGCTGTTTGAAGCTGCTCCGTGTATCGGTCCAATTCGCTACTCGCGTCGTCGATCGCAGGGAGTGTGATTGCCTTGAGACGATCGATGAGCGAATTCGTTTTCGTGGCGGTCTCGCGAAAGCCAGCAAATCCGCCCGCTTTTTCGACGGTGTCGGGCACGAATTCTCGGATTAGTACCCGTTCTTTCTCATCAAGACCGACAAACTCCATCGCCGGCAGCAGATCCGTTTCAATGTATCCCCAGCGGTCCGTTTCGAATTCGTCTTCATTTTTGGGCTTGTATCTAGCCGAAATTAGTATTGTTAGTTTCGTTCTGCTCTCAGAAACGTCGACAGATCCGATTCGGAGGTTCTCTAACGACGTTGCTGTTTTCGAGAGATCCGAATCCCCAACGCCCCCCGGGGGCTGGTATCCGGAAACTTCAGATAGAGATTCACCCGCAGAATAGTTTCCAAAGAAATCGATGGGATCCGTATTCAGGTCGTTCCTAGCGTCTTTACAATCACTAATTATATCTGTTAATTGTTCTATAGTGGCAACTGTCGATGACGTATCGATAGTAGCATCGAACTCGTGTACGTCTCCTTCGTGGTCAGCGATGGCTTGGCTGTTTGGTTCCGGTACCGGGATATTGTAGGAGAACATCGGTTTGAATCGAAGATAATCGCCACTGACGTGCGTCCCGCCGTACACTTGCCGGAAATACCGATTGACGAACTCGGAGTTGAAGACGGCACACAGATATTTCAGGCTGTAATCCGATTCGTCCTTGCGAGTGGCGCTGTACAGGGTATTAAGCGCAAACAGTTGGCTGTCATCGTACGCAGCGACCGGTCGATAGCTGACGTCGCGGATGTACAACTTTTCTCCCCTGTCGAACAGCTCACGGGTTCGGAGATCGCCGTATTCTCCGCTATCGTTCTCGATCAAATCGTCGTCGTACCGTACGTACTGACCGCTCCATTCCACCTGATAGCGACTTATTGACGTTCCATCGGCCAGTGGTTCACACGCATCATCGACGTGTTTCTCTACAACTAATTTGTCACGTACATTACCAGTATGGATTGTTTCAGTCATTTCGATGTGATCTCCGAGCCTGGATCCCTGTGAGAGGGCCTTCTCGATAATGGGTGCAAATTCCGGGGTGAGATTCACGGGGATGACGCGTCCACCCAGCTGATTGATGATGTCGGATGAGACGGTTACACCGGATGCAGAATCAATATCGTTTGCGTCCTCGATACGCCTGATTGTCGGATCACTGGTCCCGCTCTCGGATCCTTCCGAGTACGAAATAATGAGCGGGTAAATGTCTGCATCAGGGAAGACAGCCGAGTGCGATACGTCTACCAGCTCGTGAAGATTGTAGTCGTCGAGCAGGAGCGTTCGGAGCGTTTCCCCGTAATTCGTCGTCGTCCACTTGTTCGGAATGATGAACGAACTTCGTTCGGCGAGATGCCCAGCCTGCTCCAGGAAGGGAATGTAGATGTCGTACGCCCCCTCAGCCGAGCGATACTGTGATCTATAATATTCTTTGTGGGAGTCGGGGAGGTTTCGGCTCCTAATGTACGGCGGATTTCCGATAGCTACGTCGAATCCAGGATCCGTTCTTTCGTTTCCTGCTTCGTCGTAAAACACTTCAGGGAACTCCAGTTTCCAGTGGAAGTACGCATCATCCGCTGCCCACTCCTGGGCGTCCTCGAACCACTGCCTCTCCGCGAGCGTCGCCCACTCGTCGTCCTCCAGCGTGGCAGCTATCCGCTGATAGGCGTCGCTCGGAATAGTAGTCAGGTCGAAATCTTCGGCAGTACGAACGTTGGCCATCGCTTCGAGCCGTTGGCGCAGCTCGTTTCGCTCGAACTCGTTGTACTTGGATTCCATCTCTTTGACGCCTGCTAACTCCTGGTTGTCGATGGCGATGAAGTCCTGATAGAGCCGCATCAGCTGCTCGATACTGTCTTTCCGAGCGGTACCGAAATCAGCCAGCGTGGCGTTCACTCCGCCACCACTCTCCGGCTCCACTGCGTCGATCTCCTCGATGTCGCTACCGACGAGCGAATCCCCGGTTTTCAGGTGGTGGTCGAGGAAGGCAAGGGGCTGCCCGGCAGCAAGCGTCCGTAACCAGAGCGACGCCTTCGCCAACTCCACAGCGGGGAAATTCAGATCGACGCCGTAGATACAGCGTTGGGCAACGTGCCGACGCGCCCAGTTGATGTCGTGTTCTTCATCGATGGTTTCGACGCCCTGCTGAGCAGCCTGCCGCTCTTGAGCGTCGATGATCTCGCGGGCCAAGTAGTCGACCGCGCTCGTCAGGAAGTGTCCGCTCCCCATCGCCGGGTCGAGAACGCTCAGGTCGAACACTCGTTCGGCGAACTCCTCGGCGAAGCCGCTGTCGCTGTCAGTGTCGAGGTCTTCCCGAATGTCATCAACGAGTGGTTCGAGGGTGTTCTCGACGACGTACTCGACGACGTGCTCCGGGGTGTAGTACGACCCCGTGACCTTCCGTTCGCCACTGTCTGTCGTCAGGTACACGTCTCCCTCCCGAACGACGTTGCCGTCATCGGCATGCCCGTACTCCCCGTCCTCGAGCGCTAGGGGTTCGTCGGCGACGTCGAGCTTGTACTCCAGAAGCTCCTCGTAAATGGTCCCGAGATGGCGGACGTCGAGCGAAGAGTGATCGACGAAGATTTTCTCGCCGTCGTCGTTCTCGCTTCGCGTCAGAAGTTCGACGACCGTCGCCAGGGGAGCGTCACCGATGTCGTGGTTGGCGAGAAAGAGCGCTTCCCGACTGTCGTCCTCGTCAGGATCGGTGCGGAACAGCCCTCCGTTGTACGCTGGAATGTAGAGGTCCTCTTCAGGAATCCCTTGGGACGTACTGCCTTCGTCGATGAGCGCGAACAGTTCGTCCAGCTGCGACTGAAGATGGCCCTGCCAGTCACTGTACGCCGGGTCCCTCCTGTCGATCTCCTCGGCAACCTCCTGCTTGAGGGAATGCAGGCTGTACTGCTCGTACATTTCGTTGCTCGTGTCGAGCAACTCCCGACCTTCTGCCTCCGCGTACAACACGAAGATGAGCCGGTACAGATAGATGAGCGAACTGTCGTGAATCAGATCGAGAGCGGCTTCGTCGAGATTGTTCTCGGGATGCTGAAGGAAGCCCTCCGAAAGGACCGTGATCGCCTGGTAAATGTTGTCCTGGAGGTCTTCTCCTAATTTTTGGGCGAAGACGTTCGACTCGCCGTAGACATCGTCGAGGAAGCAGTCCCCACTACCGTCTTTGAGGAACGCTTCATGCCGGAAGAAGAGATAGAAGCGCTTGAAATCCTCGAGATCACCGCTTTCCAGAATCGTCGGCAGATCGATCTCGTAGTAGGAGTCGAGGCGGTGGCTGGTCGGACCGTGGTAGAGTCGCCACTTCTTTCCGTTCGTCAGGACGGCCCAGCGGGCGGGCGTTTCCTGCAGATAAACGTGAATCTGATAACTCGGATTCTCGAAGTCGCGTTCGTGCTTGCCACTCCCACGGGTGTCGAGCGGTCGATCCCACCGCTTTGCGTCCGCGACCGCGACAGCGTTCTCGTAGAAATAGCCGCCCGCTTCGCGGCGTTCGACCGCGTCTCGCGCAGTGTCCTCGGCGTCGAAGAATCCGTAGTCAGGCCGGCGCTGCGTTCGACTGGTGCTTTCCCCGACTTCGAAGGGGATCCCTAGCGCTCGGAACACCGGCCGGACGAACGTCTCTTCGAGCTGCGATTCGGTGCGCTTTGGAGCCGTACGCTTCTCGCGCTCCCAAAGATCCGTGATTTCGTCGTAAGCGGCTTGCAGTTCTGCTCCGTCGAGAGCGTTCCACGCTTCTGTCTCGGGGAGGTGTTCGTCGAGATAGTAGTTCGAAAACAAGCCACGATTCGTCCGAAAGCCGGGTGTGGTCTGCATGTATGATCACTGAGACGCGGTGAGTATGAAGAACGTTTCCGTGTTTGTGCTATCAACAATTGCTCGTGCTATGTGCTGTTCTACACCTCGGGAGCCGCCCTGTAGCCCGCGTGGCGGAAACGAACTGTCGTGAATGCTCACCCAAGCTCGGAGTTTCGGAACTTCAGGTAGCCAACAGACGGGACAACCGTTGCCCATCCCACCATCACGAGAAAGTTGAACCACGTCTGTCTGACGAGCCGGTCGCTTCCGGATTCGGTTATCGACAACACCTCGTACTGGTCGTAGACCCCCGTATACACCTCTGAAGTGGCCTGGAAGTACGCATTCACTGGTGAGAGGCCAGCAATGAGTTCGCGCGTCGGCTCCGAGACGGTCACCCCCAGCGTCGAAGCGACCGTATCGATCATTGTTTGCAGGCTGAGAAACGGCAAGAATCCGGCCCAGAACAGCACGAGGACGAAATACACCCCGAAGACTGCGGTCATCGCCCGCGACCGACTCGCGGTCATCGCCGAGATACCGACAAAGATACCGCTGATCGCTAGCGCGTAGGCCGTCGACGCGCCCGCGAACTCGAGAAACCGTATCGGGTCCGCACCGTTGCTGAACGTCGTTACCGCGACCACGAACCCAACGAGAGTCCCGAGCACCACCGCGGCGACGGCGACTGCCGCGCGAGATATGTACTTACCAATGACATATTCCAACCGACTGTTGGGCAGTCCGAGGACGTACTTGATTGACCCGTTGCTGACGTCACCCGCAATCGAGAGGTAGGTCAACGGGGCGACGAACAACGGCAACGCGAACGCGATCAGCGCCGAGACATCGAACAGCGTTCGATACGCATCGGCGTAGATGTTCATCTCGGAGACGAACACCAACCCCACGATCCCGGCGAATACGCCGAGCACGCCGAGCACGATGTACGACCGGCGGACGTTCCGAAAGTCATCACGCGTGACGGTATAGACGCCCACGATCACTCACTCCCCGTGTCTTCTGGGGCCGGCTCGGTCGCGTCATCCGCTCGGGCTGCACGGGCATCGCTAGCGGTAGTTTCATCGGTGGATCTGGTGGTGTATGCCTCGAAGACCGTCTCCAGCGAGCCGTCCTCAATGGCGATGTCCGTGACGGTCGCGGTGTTGTCGATTCGCCGTAGCGCCCGCATCTTCGCTGCCGGACGCGCACACCGCACCCGAACCGCGGTTCCGTCGATAGTCACTTCAATGACGCCGTCGATGCTCCCTAGCGAGAGGTCGTCCGGCGGATGGACGACAGTGGCCTCCACGACCGACTCGACCTCCAACTCCGAGCGAAGGTCGTCGACGGAGTTGACCGCGGCGAGCGTGCCATTCTGCATGATACCAACGCGATCACAGACCCGTTCGACCTCATCGAGTACGTGTGAGGAGAAAAACACGGTCGCACCGCGCTCGACCTCCTCGCTGATGATCTGACGGAGGCGTTTGACGCCGGTAGGATCGAGGCCGGAGGACGGTTCGTCGAGAATCAGTAAATCCGGCTCCCCGACGAGCGCGATTCCAAGCCCCATCCGTTGGGTCATCCCTTTGGAATATTCGCCCGCAGCACGCCGAGAATCGACCGGATCGAGTCCGACGCGCTCGATAATTACGTCGGGATCGTCGTCGGCGTGTTTCGTCTCGATGGCCGAGACGATGTGCTCTCGCCCAGTGAGGTTTTCGTACGCATCATAGCCTTCCGGAAGTAGCCCGATTCGTTCCCGGATGGCCCGAGACTCAGTCGCAACGTTATGGTCGAGGATCTTTGCTGATCCGGATGTGGGGGTGAGAAAGCCGAGGAGGATATTGATCGTCGTCGACTTCCCAGCTCCATTAGGACCGAGAAATCCAAAGATTTCGCCTTCCTCTACTGTCAAGGAAAGATCATTGACAGCAACGACATTACCGAATCGCCGGGTGAGAGCGTTAATTACGATCGTATTCGCAGTATTCATACATGATCACCTCGTCTCAGGCCACATCGTGCTTGCCGTTCGTGATCACGCGCTCGCCACGTACAAGTAGCGCACGAACGAGATGGCTGCCGATCGTGCCAGTCATACCGGGGACAGTAACCGTCCGAGAGCGGTTTTCGGTCGTGGGGTGTTGGATCATACTGGTCTCTGAAGCCATACTGTGACGGAGACCGCATGACTCCATGAAATTAAGTCTGAACATGTTTAGACTTCACAGAATGATTGATACGATCTGCTGCCTAGTAGGTGTCATGCCCGTCGTCAGAATGGCAATCACACCGCCTGAAGAATCGTACCTCACCGAACTCCCTGTCGATAGTCCCACGACCTCAGTACGTATCTTAGCCTTGTGTGATCTAGGCACCCACTCACGTGGTATCTTAGAGATCCGACCACCAGGCGATGAATTACAGTCGGTTGTTCGTTTTCTTGAATCGCGTGAAGCGATCGTCTCGGGGGAGGTGTTGTATGCCGGCACGGACATCGGCCTGATTCAATATACGACGTGGGAGCCAATCGTTTACTTTGCGGCACTCGAGGCCGGAGCGACACCGGTCTTCCCGGTGGAGGTTCGCAACGGACAGCTGTTGATTGAAGGTCTTATGTCGTACAATCGTCTCTCGCGGTTCGAAGAAGCATTAGAGGCGATTGATGCTTCGTGTGATATCCGTTTGATCAAACAATCATCCAACGTGGATACGATCAAACAATCATTCGACGTAGATGACCTACTCACGGCGCGTCAACAACAGTTCATCCTCGAAGCGATCGAGCATGGGTACTACGACACGCCCCGGCAATGTACCCTCACTGAGCTGGCAGAATCACTGGATGTCACCAAAGGAGCAGCGAGCAGCCTCCTCCATCGTGCTGAGGAACGAATCGTCAAGGAATTTGTTGCGAGCCTCTCCGGGAAGTCAGTGGAGATGTGATGTATCTCACGTTTCTACAGTCGGCTCGATAGATTCATCGTGGATAATCACTGATATTCATAGTATTTAGATTCATTTCGATAATAATCATATTATTTTTAATTTGTACCAGTAGTGGGTTTTTAGAAATAAGAGAAGTTTGATGCTATACGTAACGAAACAAAAGTGGCGACACCGACGGGTCCGTCAGTTGCCCATCCGGTTTTTCAGCTCGATCGCGTCTACCACGTCGTCGTTCAGATCCATGTCCGTCTCCAGTTCGACGTGGGCGGTGTCGATCATCAGATCGAGGAGTTTCTGTCGCTCCGATCCGCTCTGGTGTCTGCCGTTGAGGTCGTTGCCCGTGCTCACTTCGAGCGACCACCACTGGTTCGGATAGGCGGTCCGCATGTTGTACGGCGAGTCGTGGAACGCGAGGCGGATCGCGAACGCCGAGAGATCCACGTCCGTGCCCGCGTACTCCTCGGGCACGTGGGGATCGTCGAGCATGACCTCGATGATGTCGCGTTGTGGGTGTCCGTGGCCGCCGGGCGGCCGTTGCTCGTTGTTGTAGTGGCCGGCGCTCATCGTCTTGCCGTAGTTCGACGGCCCGACCCACCAGATCACCGCACCGTCGAGGTGGTAGGGCAACGGACTGGTGTTTTTGAACAACAGCACCTGATACCCGTACCAGCCATCCGAGTGGATCTCGGCCCTGGCCTCCATCGGCGCGTTGGCAGTGAAGCTGGCGCCGCCTAGCGGGTCGCCACTCACGGGGTGGACATCGTCCTGTACCGTGTCCAGCAGCTGGTTGTCGTAGTTTTTGAGGATCGAGTCCGGGAGGTCATGCTTCGAGGTCCACTCGTCGCTCTCCTGGCCCTGGAAGTACACGCGGTCGCGTTCGCGCACTTCCTCGTTTTTCTCGCCGCGCGCGTCGGTCGGCCACTCGTCCTGGTGGAACAGCGCCGGATCGTTGCTGGCGGCGACCGGTCCTGCGGTCTGCTCCCACGCGACGGATCGGCCAGCCCCCTGGAACGTCGGAGATTCGGTCACGTCAGGGAGTAGCATCAGCCGGGGCAGAAGCTGGGCGGTGGCGTGGTTCGGAAATCCCTCCGCCGCGAACTGATTGGCCCAATCCAGTGTCTGTGTGCCGAGCGATCCGAACCGGAGCGATCCGTCCTCGACGTTGTTCCGGATCGCGCCGAGGTCGACGTCGTACCTCGCCGCCTTGTCGGCGTCTGTCAGGTTCCCTATTGGCTCGTCGGGTTTCGGGGATCCCCCGTCCCCGACCATGAAGTCGAGGAAGATATCCGGAATGTAGCGCTCCTCGTAGCTCAGGAGGAACTCCGCGATGGTCGTGTCCGGTGAGATTTCGTCGGGAGTGCCGACGGTGACATCCCTCGTCGTGGTGTCGGTCGCGTCGTCGTCGTCAGTGACCGTCAGTTCGACTGTGTACGTATCTTGGGAAGCGAACGCGTGGGTCACGGTCACGCCGCTATCGGTCGTGCCGTCGCCGAACGCCCACTCTGAGGACTGAATCGACCCGTCCGAATCCGAGGAGACCGAGCCGTCGAACGAAACCTCTTGCCCCGGGGTGGGCGAGCTCGGGTTCGTCGTGAACGACGCTGTCGGTGGCTCGTTGCCACCACCCCCGGTACAGTCGCCTTCGTTCGTCCAGACGCCGTCGCTGGTGTCCGGAGAGTTGCCCCGAATCCACCACTCAGCAGTCCAGAGGTCGCCGTCGTAAACCACCTGGTCGCCGCCGGAGTACGCCATGTTCGAGTCCCACTGCGAGACGCCGCTGCAGTCCGCCGCCGCTGCGATTCCGCTGATGCCGACCGCCAATGCTGAAAGTGCTGATACCTTGCGCAGTACAGTGCGTCGTGTGAACGTCATTGTGTTGTGTATCCGCCGTGTGTTGATCTGTGTCCGTACGTTTACGGCCCAATTCGTCTCGCTATCACCGATAGAGACAGCCCCGGAATCCACCGGGGGCTGTCCACAGTCGACACTACCACCGTTAGGTACAACGGTGATCGACGCGTCGATGGTAGTCTTGCTGAACCACGTACTGTGTCCCCAATCCTCCTTGGCCGTTCTAGTATGATATACTCTTACTATATAGTAATTTCTGAATAATAATGACTTTTTTGAAATATGGCTTTGAGAATGAGGTTCGGGGTTGTTCACTTGGTGATACAGGTGTTCTAAGAGTTTGTTTACTGATAGTAAACATTGGTGTGTGATATCGCCGCGCTCGATACGAGTATTTACTCCTGGGTAACGGAACAGTCGAACGTGAATGAAGAATCACCGAATTAATCGACGGTGGTATATCTATCATTTAAGCAAGTGAAGCAGTTCCCACGACTCATCCCATTCAGTACAGTTCACGGAGTTCACTACGTACGAACAATATATGTATTTATTATAATCTACCGTTTGGTTACAGCAGCACATCTTGTCACTCCGGACCGTTTTCAGGAGGGAGGCAGTCATGGATCCTAGTCGTTTCGCTGTTCACGAGAGAAGGACTCTCGTGCAGCTATCAGGTTTCATCGCCGGACGATCGACCCAGCACGGGCATCGATGCCCGCAAACCGATAGCCGAGACAGTGGTGGAGTTCGCCACCAGGCGGAGAGTAGACGGGTTCCGTTCGATCAGCCATACCGGAGGGCGACGAACCAATCCGTGTTCTGATTACAGATGTACGTTTGTAATCCCTCGAACGAAGTGTGGTCGAACTGTAGCAGCGATGATGGCTGTTAATCAGGTCCGATCTGCGGATCGAGACCACACGTTATTAACACCCTTAGTGTGTATAACTCATTCGGAGATATACACCCGGACACGATTCATGTAACGATACGTCGCCTGATTGGCCGGGAACAATCCTGTTGTCATGGATGCGGTCACCTGCATGTTGATCTATTCGTGTCCGGGTGTATAGGAACCCTCCGTTGCTACGAGGTGTGTAGTCGCTGTGACTACGATCCGTACGAAGAGCGTAGAACGCAGTCGCCCGTTCACCACGCGTCCCATATCCGCGACACAGACCAGCGTAGACTCCGCGTAAGTATGATCGACAGTATAACACGGTCGCACTGATTCAGGATAACGCTATCGGCGAGGGATATCCGATGGGGCTGGTGACGACAGCCAAACTGACGCACGCAACCCCCGTTCGCCATCCACATTTCCAACTGAGGAGACAGAAGGAAATCGTCTGGCAATTCATCGAGGGGGGTTGTTCGGACACGAGACGCGCTCCAGTTGTGCTTGCACCGGGATCTGGAGTCGGATCGGGACCCCGCTGCTCCCCCCGAACAACGATTCATTGGTACGATCCCCAAGCTATTTGATGATCGTCCCTACACATAAACGCGTGTTATTCACCATCATGCTCGAACGGCCGACGCGCGTCCATCCATCTCGATTTTACTCGGGAGGTGACATAGATGGGTGAGACAGTCGATCTACTGCTCCGTGGCACGGTTGTCAACGTTACCACCGGAACGCTCGAAGAGCGGCCCGTTGCAGTCGACGACGGCGAGGTAGTCGCGCTGGCCGAACGGCCAGCAAGGAGGGAGATCGAGACGGGATACATCGCACCCGGCCTGATCGATGCGCACATGCACGTCGAGTCGTCGATGCTCACGCTTCCACGCTACGGTGCTGCCGTCGTTCCCCGGGGCGTGACGAGCGTGATTCATGATCCCCACGAGATAGCGAACGTCCTCGGGGCGGAGGGTGTGCACGACGTGATCGCTGACAGCGTGCAAACACCGCTAAAGGCGCGGTTCTCCGTCCCCTCATCCGTTCCTGCCTCGCATCTCCAGGACGGGGGTGCGACGGTTGACCCCGACGCCGTCGCAAAATTGCTCGATATGGAACGCGTCATTGCCCTCGGTGAGGTAATGAACATACCTGGCGTTCTCACCGATGACGAAGACGTGCATGCGAAGATAGCGGCTGCCCGCGAGCGCGGATTGACTGTTGACGGGCATGCTCCCCGCGTGATCGGCGATGATCTCCAGGAGATCGCCCGGTATCTCGATACCGATCACGAGAGCATCACGCTCGATGAGGCCCGAGAGAAAGTCGCTGCCGGTCTTCGGGTGTATCTCCGAGAAGGCTCTGCGAGCCGGAACCTCGCCGACCTCGTCGGCCTCGTGGACGAGGTCGACACGAGGCGGCTTTCGCTCTGTACCGACGACCGGGACGTGACCGATCTGGTTGAGTTCGGGGGCGTCGATTTCGCGGTCACAAAGGCAATCCGCGAGGGAGTCGACCCGGTCGAGGCTGTTCAGATGGCCACGGTAAACACGGCAGAGAGCTACGGTCTCCCGTTCGGCCGGATCCAGCCCGGTGCTCCAGCCGACCTCGTCTTGCTGTCCGAGCTGGAGACCTGGAACGTCGAGCACGTCCTCATCGATGGCGTGGTTGATCCCACACGGCGTACGGGTGAACCGCCTGCGACAGAGCTTTCGACTGACACCGTCGACTTCGGGCCCGTCGATGGGGCCGATCTCGCGCTCGAACATGTTGGTCCTGGACCGGTGAGGATTCGTGTCATCGATGCCGTCGGCGGCCTCCAAACCGCCCGCATGGAAACGTCGGTCCCGGTCGAATCGAACGGGGCTGACAGCACGGGTCGACTGGTTGCGGATCCCGCTGGGGACGTGCTGCCGATCGCTGTCATCGAGCGACACGGGGGGAACGCTGGCCTTGGTCGTGGCTTCGTCCACGGACTAGGCCTCAATCGTGGAGCCATCGGATCGACGGTGGCACACGACGCACACAACTGTATCGTGGCCGGTGTGAGTCACGAAGCGATGGCGCGGGTTGTAAACCACCTCCGCGATGTAGCGGGTGGCGTTGCAGCTTACGATCCCGAAACTGACGAAGTTACAGCCCTCCCGCTGCCGGTCGCAGGGCTGATGTCCGAAAAGCCATTGTCCGACGTGAAAGCACAGTTCGAGGCTGTTGCGGCGACGGCACGGGATCTCGGGATCTCACACGCAGGGGGGCTGATGGAGCTGTCCTTTCTCGCACTGGAGGTCATTCCGGCGTACCGCCTGACCACCAACGGCCTCGTCGACGTTGCGGCGTTCGAGCACGTCGATGTGGTCGTGCGTGATACGCCGTAGTCGGGCCTTCGTTCGTAGTACGCAGCGCATGATCGTACCGATCCGCTCGTACCAATCGCCGGGCAAGCGAGCAGTAGACACGGCTCCAGAAAAGTAGAATGGGTTTGATCATACTGTCGGACAGAGATGGTCGCGTCTCGGCTGCTGGTGACCCGCCAGACAGCAGCTGGCTAGTCCGTCGCACTCCGTCCGCAGGTCCGACAGTATCAGTCGGTATGGTCCAGGGCCTGCTTGATCCTCTCAGCGGTGATGGGTAGCGTGTTGATCCGGATGCCAACCGCGTCGCGGATCGCGTTGCTGAGCGCTGGCGGGACGCCGTTGGTGGGAAGTTCGGCGATGGACTTCGCGCCGAACGGTCCGGTCGGTTCGTGGGTTTCGACCAGGAGCGTCTCCATCGGCGGGTGGTCGGTGGTTCGCGGCATACCGTACTGTCGGAAGCCGTGTGTCTTAGGCTGTCCCTCCTCGAAGTCGAGGCTCCCGCTGGTCGCGTACTCGAGGCTCATGTGTTCGCCACCCTCGATCTGGCCCTCGACCTGTGGGGGGTTGATGGCGACGCCACAGTCCGCAGCAAATGCCAGTTTGTTGAGTTCATATTCTCCGGTTTTCTCGTCGACAGTCACGTCGACGAACTGCGCACCGAACGGTGGTGGACTCTCATCGGTGGAGTGGCTACTCCTCCCCAGGATCTGCTCGCGCTTCTCATCACCGTAGATCGCCTCGTAGCCGACCTCTTCCAGCGTCACGGACGCACCGGTCTCCTCGCTATAGATTTCACCGCTGCCGGTTTCGAGAACTGAGACTGGTTCGTCTAGCATCCTCGAACCCCAGTCAAGGAGGCGCTCTTTTGCGTCCTCGGCGGCCTTTTTCACTGCCATTCCGCTGATGTACGTGGTCGAGGAGGCGTACGCACCGTAGTCGAACGGTGTCAGGTCCGTATCCGAGGAGAGGACGACGACATCTTCCGGAGCACAACCGAGGACTTCGGCCGAAATCTGGCTGAAGGTCGTATCGGTGCCGGTGCCGGTGTCGACGCCACCGACCTGCAAGTGGAATGAGCCGTCCTCGTTCATCATGATCTGGGCGGCTCCGAGTTCCTTGCCCGAGACGCCGCTCCCTTGGGCGATCAACGCCATTCCGACGCCGCGGTGTCGGTGGGATTGTTCAGGCTGTTCGAGATCGTCGTAGCCGATCGCGTCCTTGCCGCGATCGATGCATTCCTCGATGCCACAGGAGCGAATCCGCCGTGCGAACCGATCGCCGTCCTTGAGAATCGCCGAATTTCTGACGAGATCTCCCGCTCGAACCACGTGATCTCTGCGGAACGCGATCGGGTCGCGGTCGAGTTGTCGAGCGACTTCGTCCATGTGTGCCTCGACGGCGAAGTGACCCTGCGGAGCGCCGTACCCGCGCATTGCGGCCCCCATCGGGAGATTCGTGTGGACGACATCACCCTCGAAACGGACGTTCGGGACGCGTGGATAGAGAGGCAACGGCTTCGTGCCGACGTTGTTCGCAACGGTCATACCGTGCGTTCCGTACGCCCCGGAGTTCGACAGCGCGTAGAGGTCCATCGCCGTCAGTTCGCCGTTCTCGGAGACGGCTGTCCGCATCCGCATTCGCATCGGGTGACGGAACCGCAACGCCGTGAACTCTTCCTGGCGCGTCATTTCCAGTTTGACCGGCACGCCCGCCTTCAGGTGGAGCGCGAACGCGATCGGCTCGATAGCCATCTCCTGTTTCGATCCGAACCCCGCGCCGATACGCGGCTTTGTGACACGGATATCCCGGATGGGAACGTCGAACAGATGCGCCAACTGCCGGCGCGTATGAAACGGAACCTGTGTTGCGGTGATGAACGAATGACGATTGTCCTCATCCGTGTACGCGATGGTCGTGTGGGGCTCGGGGACACAGTGGGATTGGTAGGGCGTCTCCCACTCTGTTTCGACCACGCGCTCCTCATCAGCCTGCTCGATGGCAGCGTCGACATCACCGATTTCACCCTCGAAATGCGATTCGAGGTTCCGCTCGTACTCCGCGCCCGACTGCTTGTTCTCGACATCGTCCGGTTCGAACAGTTGTGGCGCGTCCTCGTTCGTCGCAGACCCGGGATCGAAAACGCCGTCGAGTTCCTCGTACTCGACCTGAACCGTCCGTGCTGCCCGATCGGCTGTCTCGCTGTCTTCGGCGGCGACAGCCGCGATGGGATCGCCGACGTACCGGACGTGTTTGCGGAGAACGTTCATGTCCCACGGACTCGGCTCCGGATAGGACTGGCCGGAGCTGGAGTACAGCTTGTCGGGCACCTCGTCGTCCCACGGCGTGATGACGGCGTAGACGCCATCCATCCCCTCGGCCGCGCTCGTATCGATGTCCGTGACGTAGCCGTGAGGAATGTCACTTCTAATGACGGTCCCCTCCGCGAGTTCGGGGAACCGTTCGTGGTAGTCAGCAGTGTAGCGAGCCTCTCCAGTGACTATCTTCCGCGCATCGTTCTTCTCTGTATCCGTGTTGATGTTCTCTCGTTCCGATGGGACCGTCCGGTTGTTCTCCGGTTCGTCCCACTCCCTCGGATGGTCCTGTCTGTCGATCGTGTCGTCCGGATCATCACGTTCGGTCGGGGAATCGGGCGTGCTCATTCGCTATCACCCCCATCGTGACAGCAGCCACACGCGCCATCGGCGTTGCTGACACCGAGATGACCGCCGTCGGCGACGACCGATGTGGAGGTGTCGTCTACCCCGTCAGCGGCGTCGAGTACGGCTCTAACGATCTTCTTGTACCCGGTACAGCGACAGAGGTTGTCCGAAAGCGCCTCGCGGACCTCCGCCTCCGTTAGATCGGGATTCTCCGCCAAGAGCGCCTTCGAGCGCATGATCATCCCAGGGATGCAAAACCCACACTGGAGGGCGAAGTTGTCAACGAATGCCTGCTGGATGGGGTGGAGGTCGGACTGACTTCCGAGTCCCTCAATGGTTTCGACCGTCGACCCGTCAGCGTTTGCTGCCGGCACGATACAGGACTTCTCCGGCTCACCGTCGACGAGGACCGTACAGAATCCACACGCACCAGTATCACAGCCACGTTTGGCTCCCGTACGGCCCTGCTTGCGTAGCACGTCTAGGAGACTGTCCGATTTCGATGCGTCGAGTTGCTCTTGCTGATCATTGATCGCTAGATCCACTTGCATTGTGTACATCTGCGGGTCACTGCGCCCGTTACACCGTACTCACACAGCCGGGAATAAATAAATTGTTGAGGTTTTGACTACATAATGGGTTGAAATAAAATGCGTTTATTGATGCAGCCGTTTCCCAGACCTCCGACAGCCACAGGTTGAAACAGCCAGGTTTCGTCTGTGGATCCGATTACGACGTTCTCAATCCCCCAAACGAACGCAAAAATATTATTTTTATTATATTATGGGCAGTGGTCGCTGGGTGAGGACTGTGCGGATAGCACCAACGTCGACCAGACCGGAACGGAACGTCTTCTGGAACTGTTCCGACTCGACAATAATTTCACCAGTCGAGGATTGTGTGAATGGTTTTCGGATGCGTGTTGGGCTGTTGTGTGCGTGTGTCATTTCTTGTCCGATTCCACACGTTGTGTGGCAGAGTGGGATTCCGGACAAATTATTGGGGAAATGTGTGGTTTGTATCGTCTTGTGGCACACGCTGTGTGACGAGGTGTGGCTACAGACAAAGCCTCTACGAATGGTACGCCGACGTGTGTTATTGACACCAATGAAATGGATACTACGCGCTCTTGTGCCGAAGCGTCGGCACCCACGAGCCCTACTCGTAGGTGTGGACGCTCCCGGTCGTGTTGTCCTCGATGTACTCCCAGTCGTAGACCACACCGAGCCCTGCTCCATCGGGCACCGCGACGGTGCCCTCGTCATCAACGGTGTCCATCAAATCCGAGTATCCACCCTCGTAGACGGGGGGTTGGGTGTTCCGACAGTCGGGGTGAACCAGCGCCATCTCGTAGTAGTTCGAGTTACGGCAGGCGGCGATACAGTGGCGCTGGGCGGGACCTGGTGCGTGGAACTCCACGTCCAGCCCGAAGGCTTCGGCCATTCGTGCCACCTTGATCGCGCCAGTGATCCCTCCATCGTACTCCGGGTCCGCCCGCAGAAAGTCCGTAGCGCCGTTTGCGGCGAAGTCGGATTTGATCTCCAGCCCGCGAATGTGCTCGGTCTGGAGGAGCGGTGTGTCTAGCTTTTGAGAAAGTTTTCGGTGTGCGTGCTGGGAAATGCCACCATCCCGAAAGGGATCCTCATACCAGAAGAACCCTTCCTCGTCGAGCGCACGCCCGAGCGTGAGTGCGTCGGCAAACGTTTCCAGTTCACAGGCGGGATCGTGCATCAGATCCATTTCGTCACCGACGGCCGCACCGACAGCGTGGATCGCTTCGATCTCCCGGTCCAAGTCACGGTGCTCGTCGCCGCCGCCCCACCCGTGGATCTTGAAGCCACCGAACCCCCGATCTCGGCACTCCTCCGCGAAGTCGGCAAACGCCTCTGGAGAGTCGAGGCCACCGGCATCGTCCCCGTGGTACGTTGACGCGTAGGCCGGAATACGCTCGCGGTAGGTGCCGAGCAACTCGTGAATCGGAGCGTCGTAGAGCTTCCCGGCAAGATCCCACAGCGCGATATCGATCGGTCCGATTCCCATTCGGTCGTACTTCCGGAGTGCGCGTTTGATCTCCGACCAGTGCTTTTCGCGTTGTAAGGGATTTTTCCCGATCAGATACTCCGAGATGATGTTGTACTGGGCTGCTGCTGGTGAATTCCCACCGACGTACTCGCCGGTGACACCCGAATCGGTGTGGATCTTGACACCGAAGAGCGTTCGCATCGTCGTCTCGCCTGGCGCGTAGACGAGGTTGAACCCGTGTTCGTCGGTTCCCACGTCCGCAAGCGGATACTCGAACTCCCGACTCTCGATTTTCGTGACCGTTGGTGGCATTGGCAACGACTTCCGATGACAGGGTAATAAATGTATCCACCGCCGTCGCAAGCCACGGGAGCCTCACTCGGTTTGAAGTGCTCCGATCCGGCGAATACCGGGCTCGTCAAGCCGGAACGAACACCCGACGTGGGGTGGTTCGATACTGCGTGGATGTTCGTGGGAACGGGCGTGTTCGTGGAGGACCTTCGGGTCCGCACCAACGCCCTGCCACATATCGTGATGGGACGGAACGAGCCGAGGGAGTTGGAGTTGGTTTGCAGCCTCGATTATCTGGTTCTCGTCCATGTACCACCGCGTTCGCTCGCCGTGGCCGCTCTCTGGCTCGTAAATGGTTCCGACGGAGCCGAATGCTAGCGCACCGACATCGATATCGAAATTCGCACCCACATCCCGAAACGGTGTGGCCGGTCGACTGTCGCCGCCGTGGAAGAACGTTCCAGCGTCGTGTTCGATGACGTAACTCACTGGCTCGATGGCGTCCGGATCGTTCGCTCCCCGGACGTGAACGGTGAAGTCGCCGACAGCAAAGCGGTCGCCGACCGCGATTTCGTTCTGCCGCGTCGAAGGGGATCGAACGTCACCGTCGAAGTCGGGCTGTTCGTAGGAGGCCGCGGGCGCGTACAGATCCGCACCGAGATCCGAGATCAACGGTCCGTATGACGGGGGGTGCATATGATCGATGTGTTCGTGGGTGACGAGGACGGCGTCGCAGATGCTTGCGTCCGAGGGGTCCATCGGCACGGGAATCATGCGAATAATGTTCGGCGGGTCCCCCGCGCCGAAGTACGGATCGATGTACAGCGTCGTCGTCCGTGATCGGAGGATGAATCCGTTACAGCCCAGATACCAGACGATAACACCGTCGTCAACAGAAGCGTCTTCGACCTCGTCGCGGATGAACCACTCACCCCAGGTCGGTCGTATCATACCACCCTTCTCGATTGGGATAGAACAAAAAGCTTTGGTGCCGATCGGATTGGGTGGTCGGGGTTCAGTTCAATCGAGCGTCACTGTCTTTCCGGATTCCGAGGCGTCGTACACGGCTTTGATCGCCTCGATGTCGACCAGTCCGTGCTCGCCGTCGGCGTAGGGCGCTGTCTCCGTGAGTAGGCAATGGGAGAAGTACTCGAACTCCTCCTCCATCTGGTCGACCTGCTCGAAGTCGATTTCGACGGTCGTCCCACCGCGAGAGACCGTTAGTGCGCGGTCATTCCACGGATAGAACGCCGGTTCGACGCGAAGCCGGCCGTCGCTTCCGAGAACGGAGATGTGACTCGCTGAGTATGCGCTTTGGCTGGCGGTACAGACGGCGTACACGTGGCCCGGGTAGTCGAGTTGGAACGCGCCGTGTTCGTCCGGAACGTCCTCGAACTCCTCTCGAACCGAGGCGACCGTTCCACGGACTCGGAGGGGGTCTTCCTCCAGCAGGAACCGACTCGTGTTCAATGGATACAGCCCGATGTCCATGACCGCACACCCACCCGAGAGTTCACCATCAAGCCGCCACTGGTCGGGATCGGGCACGAGATCGAGTATCGGCTCGGTCATATTTCCGTGGACGAACAGCGGATCTCCAATGACGCCCTGGTCGATGAGCTCTTTCGCTCGTCGAATCGCCGGTTCGGTGTGCATCCGGTAGGCGACCATCAGCATCACGTCGTGTTCGTCACAGACCTCGATGATCCGTTCGGCGCGCGCTATCGTGGCCTCCATCGGCTTCTCACAGAGAATCGCTTTGTCGAGTGCCGCCGCCGTCTCAACGAACGGGAGGTGACGTGCGTTCGGTGTGACGATGTAAACCGCATCGTAGGCGTCACGCGCCATTCCGTCGTGGAACTCCTCGTACGTGAGGGCGTGTTCGACGGTCTCCGACGTCGCCGCGACGTCCGTGGCCTTCGCGCGGTCGCCACTGACGAGGACGGTCGTCTCACAGAGGTCCGCGCTTACCACGGCGGGCATCGCCTGCTCACGAGTCCACCACCCAACACCGACCATCGCAAAGCGAACCGGATCGTCCGTTTCGGTCGTTTCCTGCCAGTCCCGTCGGTCGAAATCGTCTGCGAGTGCTTGCAGATCCATGTTGTGGCCGTCTTGTTCGGCCGTAATATGCGTTGTGTTGTCACGGACTGACGGTAGCGGGAACGGTGTGGACATCCTCGGTTTGGCCCCGTCTGCGCAGCGGTCACAGAGGCATTCGTCTCAATCAGTATTTTGATGTTTTCTCTGACCCGTTCCGCCAGAGTCGCAGGATTTCACGCCGCATCGATCACGTCTCGTGCGCGTTTAGTCACAGGAACTTAACGAAACAACGACAAATTGACGGGGAAAACTGTTAAGGGGAGCTCGCTCTATGCCTGTGAACGATGGGAACAACTCACTCATCACAGTGTGACCGGAGGGACCGATAATGGCAGGGGAATCGATCACGATCACGGACCGAATTTCGGGACGGTTCACCACGCTCGCATGGGTATTGATCCCGGTCGCGGTTGGAATCAACGTCGTCGGTGGCGCGCTCACGAACGTGTTACGGATCCCGTTGTTTCTGGATTCGATCGGCACGCTCTTGCTTGCGATCCTCGCCGGCCCGCTCGTCGCGGCCGTCGGCGGGGTCCTGACCAATGTCGTACTGTCGGTGGTTCGTTCACCCACGATGTTGCCGTTCGGAGCGACCCAAGCGGCGATCGCGCTCGTCGCCGGCTATCTGGCCAAGCGGGGTTGGTTCCTGATCCGCGAGCGTCGTGACTACCTGAAACTCGCCGGCGTCGCCGTCGCCGTCGCAACCACCTCGGTACTGGTTGGGTGGCCGCTGCTCGTCTGGATCTTCGGCGGAATAACCGGTACTGCCCCGGATATTATCGTCGGTATCTTCCTTGCGGCAGGCTTCGACATCGAGATTGCGGCGCTGGGCTCCCAGCTCGTCATCGAGCCGGTCGACAAAGCTGCGTGTGTCGTGATCGCGTACGTCATCGCAACGTCAGTACCCGATCGATACCGACCATCGTTCGGACAGCGCATACTCTCATGACCGGTAGTATGAACGCGGAGAGAGACGTCGAAACACTCATCGAAGGTGCCGATGGCTCCGATACTCTCTTCGAATACCAGCCCGGATCGAGCCTCCTCCACCGGCTGAATCCGGTGACGAAACTCGTCTGTAGCGTCGGGCTGGTTCTGATCGTCTTTCTGCTTCCCGATTTCCGCGGGCCGCTGTTGCTCTCGATCGCGCTGTTCGCGCTCGTCGCGGCGGCGGGTGCCGCCCGATCGGTGGGAACGGTGCTCGTTGCCGTGGGAGCACCGCTTGCGCTATCGCTCATCCTCATTCAAGGGCTGTTCTATCCCGAAAACGAGTCGATCCTCGTTGCGATCGGCGTTCCAGTGATCGACCAGCTCGTCTTCTACGTCGAGGGAGTCGAGTTCGCGTTGTTGATTCTCTTCCGGCTCACGGTGTTGATGATCGCACTTTTGGGAACGATCATCACCACCCATCCGAAGAAGATGACCATCGCGCTGATGGAAAAGGGCGTCTCGAACAAGATCGCCTACGTCTTCATGGCCGCCTTGCAGTTCATCCCACAGATGCAAGAGCGCGCCCAATCGATCCTCGTGGCCCAGCAAGCCCGCGGACTGGATACGTCCGCGACGCTCCGCCAGCGTGTCCGCTCGTACATCGCGCTGATGTCTCCACTGTTGATCGGCACGCTGATCGCCACCGAAACGCGGGCACTCGCGCTCGAATCGCGGGGATTCACGCGATCAGGCGAGCGCACATATCTGCTGGAGGTGCGCGATACGGGATTCGGTCGAGCACTGCGGTGGCTGACCGCCCTCGCCGTGTTCGCCGTCGCTGGCTGGGTGATCGCATGAGAGCGCAACGTAATCGAGTGCGAATACGCCAGAGCTGTGCTCTGGAGGTAATCGCATGAGCCGGATCGTCTTTGAGAACGTCACCTACGAGTACCGAACCGGGGAGAGTCCTGCGGTCGAGGATATCGACTGTGAAATCGACTCCGGCAGTTTCATCGGGATCGCGGGCCCGAGCGATGCCGGCAAATCCACGTTCTGCCGGCTGGTTCCAGGATACATTCCCCACTATTTCGATGGCGCACTCGACGGTCGGACCGTCGTCGGCGGAGCCGACATCGCGGACGCCTCGATCGGTGATCTCGCTGGCCAGGTGGGAATGCTCTTTGAGAACCCGTTCGACCAGTTGACGGGCGCGAGCACAACGGTACTAGAGGAGGTCGCTTTCGGCCTCGAAAACCTCGGACTGGGGCGCGAGGAGATCGTCGATCGCTCGATCGAGAGCCTGCGTCGGGTTGGGATCGAGGAGCTGATCGACCGCAACCCACAGCGGCTTTCTGGTGGCCAGTCCCAACGGGTCGCACTCGCCTCGGTGCTTGCGATGCAACCGGACGTTCTCGTTCTCGACGAACCGACATCGCAACTCGATCCCCACGGTGCCGAAGCAGTCTTCGATATCGTCGCCAACATGAAATCACGGGGGTACACCGTCATCGTCGTCAGTCAACGACTCGATCGACTCGCGCCACACCTCGATCGGCTACTCGTCATGGATGATGGAAGAATCGCCCACGACGGCCCGCCCGCCGAGGTGTTGACCGAACCGGGTATCGAGGCGTTGGTCGACGTACCGGAGGCAGTGCGGGTCGGAACTCGCCTCCGAGAGGAGGGCTACGTCGATCCCGACGATCCAGTGGCGCTGTCGGTCGAGGCTGCCATCTCCGAACTTCGTCCACACGTCGAGACACCGGCCGCAGACGGGGGAACAACGAGACAGACGAAGCCCGAACCGGGAGTGGACGAATCGCCCATCGACTTCGAGAATGTCCGCTTCGAGTACGAGGGCGGCGTCGAGGCGCTCTCGGGGATCTCGCTGTCGATGGACGCTGGGTGTGTCTGTCTCGTCGGACAGAACGGTGCCGGCAAGACGACGTTCGTCAAGCACCTCAACGGCCTGCTCGATCCGACAGGGGGCGCGGTACGGATCGAGGGAACGGACACCCGCGACGCTCGCGTCGCCCAGCTCGCCCACCACGTTGGGCTCGCCTTTCAGAATCCCAACGATCAGCTCTTTCACGAGAGCGTCGAAGCGGAGATTCGCTACGGTCCGACGAACCTCGGCTACGACGAGGACCGGATCGAGGAGGCCTCTGAGCGCGCGATCGAGCGGCTCGAACTTGATGATGTACGCGAAGACAACCCCTACGATCTGGGGATGCCCCGCAGAAAACTAGTGGCTGTTGCAAGCGTGCTGGCGATGGACACCCCCATCGTTGTCCTCGATGAGCCCACGGGCGGACAGGACGCTCCCGGGATCGAACTACTCGGGACGGCCGTCGAGGAATTGGTCGCGGCGGGCACGCTCGTCGTCATCATTACCCACGATGTCGAGTTCGCGCGCCGGCACGCAGACCGCGTGATCGCACTCGGGGCTGGCGAGGTGTTGCTCGATGGCACACCCCGTGAGGTGTTCGGTCGGGCCGAAACGCTCGCCGAAACGGATGTCGATCCGCCAGTCATTACCCGAATCGGCGCTCGACTCGGTCTCTCGAAAACGGTGCTCTCGATCGACGGTTTGTTCGATCGTGTCGACTAGAGAGTCGTCTCGATCGCTCCTCTGAGCGCGTCACGAAACCGTTGTTCGTCGATGTCGGTCGCAAGCGAGGCGTTCGCTGGCTCGCTGGCAACACCGAACTCGTCGGAGACGAGCGCGCCGCGTGAGGGACTATCGTCGGTTTCTATCTGTAGATAACTCCTCTCGGTGGTCAGTACGCTATCGGTGAGATGAGCGATCACGGCGGCGTCGTGAATCGGAGATCCCGCGTAATCGAACTGCTTGCGGCTATCCTCGGGGTAGTAGGTGAGCCACTCACGGATCGTTTCCCCACGAGCAGTTGCGGGCAGTTCGAGCCGCTGGGGCCGGAGGATCGCCTGTGAAGTCACGTCGAGCGGAACGAAGGTGGGATCAGCGGACTGGAGAACACGGCTCGCGGCGTCGGGATCGGCGTGGAGGTTCGCCTCGGCTGCAGGGGTGCGATTGCCCGCGTGCGCTACCGCCCCGCCCATTACCAGGACTCGATCGATGAATTTCGGTAGTTGTGGGTCGATCGAAAGCGCGAGGGCGAGATTCGTGAGCGGGCCGAGCGCTGCGATCGTCAGATCACCGTGCTCGCGGGCGCGTTCGACGATGAACTCCGCCGCTGACTCATCGACCGTTCTACTGGATGGGTCGGGGAGCTCTCCACGAATCCCATTCTCTCCGTGGATGAATTCGGCGGTGTCCTGTCGCTTGATGAGCGGACGGTCCGCTCCTTGGGCGACGGGGAGATCATAATCGAGGAACTCGAGAATGGCGAGTGTGTTGTGAGTGGTGTCCTCGACGGGAGCGTTGCCTGCAACTGTCGTGAGACCGACTACGTCAAGACCGCTCTCGAGTGCAAGCAGAATCGCCAGAGCGTCGTCACAGCCAGGGTCGGCGTCGATCAGAATCGACATGACCACGGCTACGACGGCCAGCCGTTAAAAGCTCTATCCTATTGATCACAGTGCTATCATAACTATCACGCCTATGTACACCACCTGATTTCCGATTTTACCGGAGTTGTATCCCGTTTCGAAGCGAGCACTGTGAACCGAGCGAACTTGCTTGCATACCCTACAGCTCGTTCAGATGGATATTCATACACGTGTTGTCGAGTGGATTGACCTCCACTATAGCTGAAATCGGGTAAATAGATATTTCATATCTATAGGCATGAATATAACCCCATCAGCCCGTATTTCATAGTGTATATGCACGGTCCATCGACCACCCTGGCCGGGTTTAACGCCTGTACGAACCAGGAGGACGGCGACTTTGCTCCATCCACCAACAGAATTTTGGCTAATATGATCGCTTTGCCTGTAACGTGGGAAACTTTGGATATAGATATTCAGTGTTATCCACTTCAGCTTCCCCGTTCTGACTGTCGAGACCAACGTAGTACTGTGATTTATTATAGTCGGAACGAATCACATAATCACCGCTCGCTTGACAACCAGAGATCGGTTATCGTCTGTTCGGTCGCTCGGATATCGATTACAAATGCACTGTTGTAAAGAATTGATCGGCTATCTGCTCGCGGCCACAGTAGCCGGGGTCACGGCTACCGTTCTGTGAGACAGTCTCGATAGATGATGGCTTCCACGCAGCACACGATCGGCGACTGATCAGATGAACACCACCACTTCGAACAATAATATACACATTTCTATAAACATATTATATTTATTATACAATAATAGATGTACCGTGTTACTGTAACGAGATTAGATCCTCTGTCCTTGTTTTCGATATTAATTAAATTTATTATATATCTATAATATTTACTATATTTTATATATTTATTCGTATTTGGTCGCGTTATGATCCAACGTGTGTCTCCGGACAGTGATTGATACAGGAACGAGATAGAATGCAGATTACTATTGAATAAGATACTTCTTCAAAATATATCTATATGTTTCTGTTTACAGGACACGCTGAGCCAATCCCTGCGAGGTGGTTTCAAGCCGTTCGTTGTGAGTTCGAGTCCGACGGACGATCACAATGCGTATCGTACAGGGGGAGCTTGATTTCGTCGGGCTTAGTGATGAGATGGTAAGGGATTTCGTGACGCGGTGGGAGATGGCCGAACGTCTTCCGTTTGCTTCCCGATTTCGCTTCCGGAGTCACCTTCCGAGTCCCACTCAATGGTTTTCTCGATGTGCTCATCTGTCGCGTCTCGTGCGCCACAAAACACCGATAGCGGCTCGCATATCTCCAGCTGCGTTTGCAATCACATAGGAAACTTCGTGGGGGCAGTGGGATATCTCCTGTTGCTCTTACTCGTCGGGACAGCCGTGTTCTATCGGGTGACGGTCGTAAAACACAGTGGTTGAGCTCAGAACCCGACTGGATTCACTCGACAGAATCGAGCAAGCCGCGCATATAGCCGATGGCAAAGAGGCGGCCCTTCGTGTGGTAACCGGGGTTGGAGTTGTCCTCGCCCGCCATGGTTGGGACGTGATCCGGACGCATCGGACCGTCGAAGCCGATATCCACGAACGCCTCCATCGCGCTGTGCATGTCCGTCGGGCCGTTATCGTGCCAGGTTTCGACGAACTCGTCCGCGTCGCCCTCCACGTCACGGAAGTGGACGAAATTGATCTTCTCGTCGAAGTGGCGGATAGCTTCCGGAACGTCAACGCCCATCGCGGTGAAGTTACCTTGACAGAACGTGACGCCGTTGTGCTCGCTGTCGTAGATCTCGAGAATGCGGTCGTAGTTCTCGACGCTGTTTGCGACCCGGGGAACGCCGCGGACTGACTCGCGGGGCGGGTCGTCCGGGTGGAGACCCAGTTTGACGCCGGCCTCCTCGGCAACGGGGACGGCCTCTTTGAGGAAGTACGCTAGCGCCTCGAAGACGTCTTCGTGGCTCTTTTCGGATGCGGGAATCGGCGGGCCGCCCTGCATTTTCGCGTTGTCGTAGCCAGTGACGAGCGAGCCACCGCGGACTGCGTTGTGCGCTTCCGTGCGCGCCCAGCGGACGCCGCCCATCCAATCGTAGCAGACGACGGGAATTCCGAGGTCGCCACAGTCCCGGAGAAACCGCTTGAATTCGGCGATGTCCTCGTCGCGGCCGTCGAGACCGAGACGGATCCGATCGGTCAGCGGAACGCTGCCTTCGAGGACCGAGAAGTCGAGACCGTCGGACTCGAGATAGTTTTTCAGCCCACGAAGTTCGTCGTACGTCCAGTTCGTTGTCGGTACCGATCTCCAAGGGGTGGATGACGGCGTCCGTAACGCCCATCTGCTTGGCCAGTTCCCACCGTTCATCGGGCGCAGGCGGAAGAACGACTGCGGGTCGTACCATACGAATACGTGTATAAGACGGTTCAATAGCTTTTTGTTACCGAGTCACGGATCGATCGGTGGTTCTCCGAGATATACACCCGGACACGATTCATGTAACGATACGTCGCCTGATCGGCCGGGACCAAGCCTGGTGTCATGGATGCGGTCACCTGCATATCGATCTATTCGTGTCCGGGTGTATAGCCTCGTCGTCCGGTGCGCGCTCGGTACAACGAGCCGTCGCCCGTGACGTACAGTGTCCGAAGGTCGTGTTCGCCAAATGCACAGTTCGTCGGCGCTGAGGCCGGATAGGGGTGGGTTTCGAGCACCCGTCCCGATGGTGCAAAGACGTAGAGCATTGGCCCAGGGCCGCTCTCGTCCGAGCCGGCTGTAGCGACAATGTTCCCATCTCCATCGAAACACATCCCATCGATTCCACGGTGTGGATCGAAATTGTGGAGCACCCGATAGTCTCCGAGTTGGCCGCTATCGAGTGGATACGCGCGTAGCTCGCTTGCCCCTGCTGGATCCGGGTCCGACTGTGCGACGTACAGCCACTCACAGTCAGGCGAAGCGAGGATGCCGTTCGGCTTGGTCGTATCAGTTATCACGCGCTCGATGTCCCACTCGCCGTCACCGCGTGGATCAGCACGGTAGACCGCCTCGTACTCCTGAGGGAGATTCGACGTATCGCCGTACCGGGGATCAGTGAACCACAGCCGACCTCGGCCATCGAACGCGAGATCGTTCGGGCTATTGAGCGGTGCTCCATCGTATTCGCTTACGACCGAGTGTTCTCGTCCCGCCTCGTCGTACCGGACGACTTGCTGGCCGGGCGGACCTTGGCACGCGTACAGATCGCCGTCGGGGCCGAATTTCAGCCCGTTCGCTGCCTTCGTATCGGTCGCGTACTCCTCACACGCGCCGGTCACTGGATGATACCGAAGAATACGATCGTTCGGAATGTCGGTGAACAGTAGCGCTTCCCCGTCCCACGCTGGCCCTTCGGTGAATCCAAACGGGCCAGCAACGCGTTCAAACGACCAAGACATAGGTGGAAGGACTGAGAGAGGGCTATTAAATATACTGCATCCGCCGTGCGTCGGCGCTACTCTCCCGCGTTCCAGACGGGATCGCCGTTCTTCCGGAGTTCGACGCCGCTACCCGTGTAGTTCCACTGCCAAACGTCTCCCGTCTCGGCAACGCCGACGTTTTGCTTGCCGTTCTCCCAGCTCGTGGCAAGCGTGCCGGGGCCTGCCTCGGGGGAATTGTTCGTGACCTCCCGCCCCATGTGCCCATCGGTGATGACGTTGATGTCGGGACCAGCGAGAGCGCTCTCGTTGACTCCCGCGGAGTCCCAGACCTGGCCGATAAACATACAGGAACCCTTGCCGGCAGTGTTTCTGTTCCGGATATGGTAATCGGTGTACCACCCGTTCTGCGTGTGACCGTAGATCATCATATTGA
Source organism: Halobacteriales archaeon YIM A00010 (assembly GCA_025041175.1). GTDB lineage: Archaea > Halobacteriota > Halobacteria > Halobacteriales > Haloarculaceae > Halocatena. The sequence continues at coordinate 396,789 of JAKCFJ010000003.1, read as the reverse complement.
ACTGTCGATCCCCCACGTGATCGATCTGCACCCGGTTGTTGTGGAGGTAGGTCCAGATGTCAACGCCGTTGATCCATCCTTCGCTCGTATCGGCTAGGATGCCAGTTCCGCAGTGGTAAATGTCGAGGTTGATATTGTTTGTGAATATCCCTTGACCCGCGTACGGTCGGAGCGCCAACCCCGTTCCATCGGCGGTGTTTCCACGGATGACGCCGTCGATTTCGACGCCGTTGTTTTCCCCGCCCTGGGCGATGCCACCGGGTCCCGGTGTGTCCATCCCGTCCGGTCCGTAGGCCCGCTCCCAGTCGGGCGCTTCCGGATCGAACGTTCGTTCCGCGTCGAGAACGATCACGTCCGACGCGTACCCATCGTGGGTGACCACGATGTTGACGTTGGTTGCCTTCGACTCGTTATCGATGAAAAGCCCGTTGTGGTCGTTAGACACCTCTAGCAACGCACCGTTGAAATCGAGCGTGACACACGGTTTTACCCAGATATCCTCGCCCTCGCCGTAGGTCTGTTGTGGAAGGAGCTTCACGACGGCGTTCGGTTTCGGACCGCCGTCGCTACTAGTGGCTACTCGATCGATTTTCGCCTGGACCTCACCCGGTTGGGCGTACAGGACGCTGTTGAGTGCGCCCGTCTCGATCTGCTGAACGTCGACGCCGTCGTGGTCGGGGAGCTCGAGTAACGCGTCGTCGTCGGTCTGGCTCCATTGCCCCCTCGGAGTTACTGGCTCTCGGACCACTCCCCGCTCCGACCGCGGGCTGACTAGCCATACCGAACAGCGCGCCCCCACCGAGCAGACCGAGGGTTTGCCGCCGAGTCACTCCCGAACGGTTTGTGGTAGCCTCCTCGTATTTGCGTTCTAACTCGGTGATTCACTGTTTGAGAGCTTTGATTTCGCTTTGTTCACTGTTCGCGTCCGTATCGTCGACTGAATCGGTGTCACTCATTCTACTTCCTCCGATAGTCGGCTGCGAATGACATCCATTTGCAACCAAGTGTACACATGACATCCTCCCCGGCGTAAACGCTGGGGTTTCCCGACCGCGTTTGGGATATTAGGGTTCGCAGTCCACGACCTGTTCTCGCGGGGCGAAACGACCCTCGCTACGATCGAACAGGTGGACCGCTGGCTGTCTCGAAAACGCGCAGCGTTTTCGACGAGTCATCGAAAATCTGTGATTTTCGAGATGCCATCCAGCCGTTACTCCTATCCGGCTGCGGAGCAGCCGGACTTGGAGGTACTTGTGCTTTCTGCCGAATATTCTCGGCTCCGTTCGTATCGGCGTTTGCAACCAGCCCGCACTCGTCACAGACGTACAAGCCACGTTCGACGCGCTGGCGATCGTCGGTTCGGCCACAGGCCGAACACGACTTCGACGTTCCGCGCTCGTCCTTGCGAACCACGTCGATACCGGCGGCTTCACCCTTGTACTCGAGCATCTTCCACAGGCGATCGAATACCCACCCATGCAAATCGAGGTTGCCATGTTTACCCCAGTTCTTGGATCCACCGTCGCCGTCCTCGCGGATTCCCGCGAGGTCGCCGACAGCGAGCGTACCGACCTTGCGGTCGACACACTCAGTAACGATGTCTTTCGAGAGCGCATGGTAGAAGTGCGTCCGCCGGTCGGTGCGCTTTCGATCAAGGCGTCGTGCTTCGCGCGACGCCGAATCGTCCGTTTCGGCGCGCTTCTTCGCGAAGTAGTACTCGTCTTCTTTGTGCACACCACCGGGATACAGCAGGGCGATGTCGCCGAACGACACGGTAGCTACGTTGCAGATTCCGAGGTCGACCCCGGCAACTTCGTTGCCGGGCGATTCGACTTCGATATCGTGGCGACACACGATGTGTAAGCGCCATTCGCCGTGCTCGTACACTGCTCGGACCTGCTGGACGTTCTCGATGAGAACGTACGGGTCGGCCTCGTAGGTGCACAAAATGAAATCGGAGTAGTGTGCCTTGGTATTTCGGCCTTTCGAGAGGCGAATGTAGCCGTTTTTGGCGTCGTGTTTGAAGCCGTCTTCTTTGAACGTAACCGTTGAGCGCGGGTGTTCGCCGTTGTGTTTGCGGTAGCCGGGCGGGTTCGCTTTCTCGTTCCCGTTGTTGCGGTGGCCGAACCACCCGGTGAACGCCTCAGCGAGTTCTTCAAGAACTCGCTGACTGGACTGTGCGTTGAGGTCCGCGTAGCGTTCGTGGGTTTTGAGGTAGGCTTTGAGAACACCGTCGTCGGGAATCTGGCCGCAGGCATCCCAAACGCGGCCCGCTGTCCAGCGGGCCACGTTCCAGAGCTTGCTGGCGTTCACGAGACCGCAGGTATCGTTAGCCAACCAGAACCTTCGGTTCTGGTGACGGCGAACCCAAGCGTATCAAGCCCGTCACACACCTGCCGCTGGTTGCGAATCCTCGCGCGGTGGGTGCGGGTAACGGTCTTAATCGCCATGTATCGTCTATGTATGGCAGAGAACATAACAGTTTCGAACGTGGAATATCCCGGACAGCTACCGACGTTGACGGTTGAAGCAAGCGTACGCAATTCACGCCCGGCGCTCGTTGAGGGCGGGATTCTCTCGCTGTTGAGGGATAGCACATACCCAACTTATATCTTTGGGGAAGCGTTCGAAACGACCCTGTCGAACCGTATCGGGACGAGGATCCAATCGAACGGAGGCATTTCGACTACCGTAAGGATTTACTCCGTTCTCTGTCGATACACAGCTATGACCGAGAACGATCCCGCTTGCTGTTCGGTCGCCCGCGAGGGACGCGAGCGCGACGATCAGGGGAAGAGGGATGCACCGCTGTCCACTGCGCCTGCGACGCCGGACGACGACCGTACGTCGTCGATGGTTCGTCTTGGGGGAGAGACGTTCACGATGGGGACCGATTCCGACGTGGGGTTCCCCCAGGACGGCGAAGGTCCCGCTCGTGAGGTGAGTATCGCCCCCTTCTACATCGATACATACGCTGTGACAAACGCCGAGTTCGTGCAGTTCGTTCGCGAGACGGGCTACACTACAGACGCCGAGCGCTACGGCTGGTCGTTCGTCTTCGAGGACTTCATCGACGACGACCGCGAACACGTCGTACAGAACGTCACCGAAGCGCCGTGGTGGATTGCCGTCGAGGGCGCTAACTGGTTGCGACCGTACGGGCCGAGCTCTTGTGTGCTGGACGATCGAGCGCTCCTCAAACACCCGGTGACGCACGTCTCGTGGAACGACGCGCAGGCCTACGCGGAGTGGGCGGGAAAGCGCCTCCCGACGGAGGCCGAGTGGGAGTACGCCGCGCGTGGCGGGCGTGCGGGAAAACGCCATCCGTGGGGCGACGATCTCACCCCCGACGGCGAACACCGCTGTAACATCTGGCAGGGCGAGTTTCCCGAGCACAACACCGGTGACGACGGTTATCTCCGGACTGCGCCGGTGAATGCGTACGAGCCCAACGGGTACGGTCTGTACAACGTCGCGGGCAACGTCTGGGAGTGGTGTGCCGACTGGTTCAGCGCCGACTACCACACCACTGATGCGTACGACCACGTCGATCCGACTGGTCCCGACACCGGCCGAGAGCGGGTGATGCGGGGTGGTTCCCACCTGTGTCACCGCTCGTGGTGCAATCGCTACCGGGTCGCCGCTCGATCGAAGAACACCCCGGACAGCTCGACGACGAACATTGGTTTCCGCTGTGTCGTCGACGCGGTAGCAGAGTGATCGGGATCAGTGCTATACACCCGGACACGAATAGATCGACATGCAGATGACCGCATCCATGACACCAGGCTTGTTCCCGGCCAATCAGGCGTCGTATCGTTACATGAATCGTGTCCGGGTGTATAGTACACCATCACCGGGCCTGGTCTCGGATGTACTCCGTTATGTCCGTCGAAACGATTCCTCGTGATTCTTCGAGACTCCTCGCGTGCTCCTCGCGCCCCGTCGCTCGCAGAACGACGAGGTGACGAACGTGCCGCTCATCCTCCGGGGTCCGTCGCTCGAAGCCGGTCTCGCTACCGACGCGCTCGTTTCTCACATCGATCTCCTGCCGACGTTCCTCGACGCGGCAGGCGGGCTAACGCCGGCCGAATGCCACGGTGAGAGTTTCCTCGACGTTGCCCAGGAGCCGTCGAGACACCACCGTGACGTCGCGCTCGTCGAGCACAACGGGTACGGTCAGGGACGAACTGACGGCGACGGGTTCTACCCGATTCGTTGTCTAGTCACCGACGACGGCTACAAGCTGTGTCTGAATCTGCTCGAGAGCGACGAACTCTACGACCACAACGCGGATCCGGACGAACTCGACAACTACATCGCTGACGAGGAACACGCAGACCGGCGCGACGAACTCCACGATCGACTCCTGGCCGAAATGAGCGCTACGGACGATCCCTTCCACGGTCAGGCATGGGCCGACCGAGACTGGCGGGACGTCGCGGATCCTACCCACCCCGGATGACTGTGCGTCTACAGGCGGGGTTGGAGGTAGTCGACGCCACTACGATCTTCGAGTCGGGTGAGCGACTCGCCCCCCGTCCCACCGAACCCTCTCGGAAGAAAAAGGATAGGATAGTGATGGTTTGGATAGTCGATTGTACCCTGGCCCGGGTTCGACAGCAACTGGAACCACATCGTATACTGTCGGACAGAGATGATTGAATATCGGATGCTGTGAACCGCTAGACAGCAGCTGGCTATTCCGTCGCACTCCATCCGCAGGTCCGACAGTATATATGGATCGGACGTGTAGCGAGCTCGTGCTGTCGAGTACCATACACCACCAGAGACGGAGAACAGACTTATATAGGAAACACACGGAGATGGAGCTATGCCGTCAACGTCCGATTCGGAACAAGAGGATCACACGCGACAGTCCAACAGCAAACTTAGTCGACTGATCGACGAGTACGACCTCGAGGAGTTGGGCGAGCGAATCGAAGACTACTGGCTCGACGATACTGATGACGGGTACAGTCTGCGCGAGCTAGCCGACTACGTCAACCAACAGTTGCTGCGCACAGCCATGCGTGACGCCGGTATGAACCCTCTCGACGGCGAAGTCGAAAACACCTACCGATTGCTCACCGACGATGACGTTAGCACGGGAACGCGCACCCAGGCCCACCGCCGATTGGAGCGAGCCGGCGTCGATGTCGACCAACTCGACGCCGACTTCGTTTCCCGGCAAGCCGTGCATACCTATCTCACCAGCGTCCGTGGCGTCACCTATCCGACTGACAACAGCGACCCAGTTACGACCGAAGCCACGAACATTCGGCGGCTCAAACGCCGCATGACGACCATGACTGACGGTAAACTCACCCACCTCCAGAACGCAGACCACATCACGCTCGGCGAGTTCGAGATACTACTCGACATGCGCGTCCTCTGTGAGGACTGCGGCAATCAGTATCAGGTGAGCGACCTACTCGAACAGAGGGGGTGCGAGTGCGCCAATCTCGACTAAGTTGAGACTATGACAACAACTCCGACGTCATAGATGAGGGCGCAGTTCTCTAACCAACAAACAGTAACTAATAATAAAAATATATAAATTATATTATTTTCCCAATATTGCCCATATGGAGTTTGCCACCGGATATCTCTCAATTATCTCTACCATTGTATGCTGATGTAATTTCTATAACATTGATAATGTGGTAGTTCATTCACTCGGGCACTGCAATCGAGGCGGATGAACACAGCTATATGCGTAGCGTCGGAACGTAGAATAATGAGTGCTAAACAGATCACGTCCAAAGACATACAGATCCGCGCCGAGAATATCGGCGGCATCGACCGGACTGACCTCGCATTTTCGCCCGGTGTGACGGCGCTCACCGGCCGGAACGCCACCAACCGTACGTCACTGCTCCAAGCAGTGATGGCCGCGTTCGGCAGCGACGCCGTCTCGCTCAAGGGTGACGCCGACGAGGGACACGTCGAGCTGACGATTAACGACACCACCTACACGCGCACGCTCACCCGACAGAACGAGACCGTCACCGCCACCGGTGAGCCCTACCTCGAGGATGCCACCGTGGCCGATCTGTTCGCGTTCCTCCTCGAGAATAATGAGGCCCGCCGCGCCGTTGCGCGCAGCGACGATCTCCGGGAACTCATTATGCGCCCCATCGACACTGACGCGATCCAAGCCGAGATCGAGCAACTCGATACCGAACGCCAAGAACTCGACGAGCAGCTCGATGAGCTCGACGAGCTCAAGCGTGATCTCCCCGATCTCGAAGCCGAACGGCAACGTCTTGACACGCAGATTGAAGGCAAACACGAGGAACTCGAAGCCAAAGAAGCCGAGATCGAAGCGGCCGACCGGAGTGTCGATGAAACCCGCGCTGAAAAAGCCGATCTCGAGGAAACACTCGACGAGCTCCGAGAGACGCGCGAACGCCTCGACGACGTCCGCTACGACATCGACACTCATCAGGAAAGCCTCGCTGCCCTCCGGGAAGAGCGCGCTGACCTTGTCGCCGAGCAGGACGAGCTGCCCGATGCGCCCGCTGGCGAGCGCGCCGAGCTCGACCAGCAGATCGACCAACTCCGCTCACGCGAGGAGGACCTCGAAGCCGAGCTCTCAGAGCTCCAGAGCATCATCCAATTCAACGAAGACATGCTCGACGGCGATGAGAGCGGCCGCCTCGATGTCCTTGCCGACGCGACGGAGACGGACGGCTCGGTCACCGACCAGCTGCTGGCCGACGAGACCGTCACCTGCTGGACCTGCGGAACAGACGTAGACACCAATCAGATCGACGCCACCCTCGACCGCCTGCGCAGCCTCCGCACGGAAATACTCTCGGACGTAAACGACCTTCGGGACGAGCTTGAGGACTGCATCGCGGAACGGGACGAGCTCGAGAATCACCACCACCAGCGCGAGCGCATCGAGCGCCGGCTCGCCCAGATCGACGACGAACTCGACGAACGCAAAGCGATAATCGAGGAGCTGCAGGACGAACGCGAGACGCTTACCGACGCGATCGAGTCCCTCGAAACCGACGTCGAACAGCAGGAACGCGAAGACTACACCGAACTGCTCGACCTGCACAAAGAGGCCAACCAACTCGAATTCGAGCTCGGCCGGCTCGAATCCGACCGGGACGACGTTGCCGAGGAGATCGCGCGGCTCGAGGAGCGCTTGGAACAAGAAGCTCATCTCGAGGACCAACGCGCCACCGTCCAAGCGGAACTCGAGGAGCGCCGCACCCGGATCGAACGCATCGAAGCCGAGGCGATCGAGAATTTCAACGACCACATGGAGACGGTGCTCGACATTCTCGACTACGAGAACATCGCTCGGATCTGGCTCGAACGCACCGAACAAACCGTGCGGGAAGGCCGGCGGACCGTCGAGACGAGCGTCTTCGAGCTGCACGTGGTCCGCACCACTCGCTCAGGAACCGCCTACGAGGACACGATCGAGCACCTCAGTGAAAGCGAACGCGAGGTCACTGGTCTCGTGTTCGCGCTCGCGGGCTATCTCGTCCACGAACTCCACGAGACGGTGCCGGTGATGCTGCTCGACTCGCTCGAAGCCGTCGATGCCGATCGCATCGCCACCCTCATCGAGCACTTCCAAGCGTACGCCGACTACCTTATCGTCGCCCTTCTGCCCGAAGACGCCGCCGCACTCCCCGAGGACCATCAGCGCATCACCGACATCTGAACGACGGAGAGGCTCCGTCTCTAAACATTATTTGTCGCACGTCGGTTGCGCGCATCACCGTCTACCATCCGTTGGTCGGTTGGTTCGGTGTTCAAACTGGTATTGTCGCCTTCAGTTCGAAGACACGTCTCAGTAACTTCGGTATCACGGTCTCGTTCTGGCTCCTGGCGGGAGTGTTAGACATCGTGATGGCCACAGACGCGGTGTTCGGATACGAATGGATCGAGGGCTCAACCGGCTTGCAGTACTGATCATGGCGTCCTACTCGGACTGGCCGTCTACCAGATCTTCGCGAGCTACTCAACCAACCTCGGCAATCACGCTCGTCCCGACGACGGGAATCCTGTTGGTGCATTACCACCTCCTCGAAGGCGGGATGGATGTCGATGCCCTCTTCGAAATCGACGGAACGTACTGATACGTCCGCGGGTGGAATCAGGTTGCAGTGGTGTCGTGGACGATTGGCGCCGCGTTCGCCGTGCTGGCACCCGTCTGGACCGTCTCGGCGTTGTCGAGTGCGTTCGTCGACGGGGGCATCTACTACGTACTTGACGCCCCCGTCGAAACCTCGATCGAACAGTATCAGAGCGAGGTAACGACGGACCAGTGATGAACAAGATCGCTACCCTCGACTGCCAGTTCGAGCCTTTCTGCGCTGTGAAAAGCGATTCCTGACTGGGTGCAATCTCCCTGCTGGTACCTCGATTAGAGTCGGGTTTCTAGCCATATCACCTCTCGAAGGATGTGCCTCACACCCTCGATTTCACTGAAAACGAGGAGTGTCTGGGATCACCGTATTCCTGAGCTGTAGATCGGCACGGATTGGACTGGCTTCTATCGAGAACAGTTGGGCATTCTCATACACAACAGCGAGTAGCGTTCAGATACGCCGATTCTATACGTGAATGATTTCAACCACTCATGGGTAGTTTCTATATTTGCGCTGCTGAAATAATTTGGAAAATATCGATTCTATCTTTTTACCATTTAGAAATTATGTTCAATATATTTATTCCTGTGGCGTTTGTCTTAGAGACCAAGACCGTGACGTGCGTTTTGGAGTGTTTTCTCTCTATCGAGAAGAACACGACACAGTTGCGTGTTTCTTACGGCGTTCTGCGACGGATATCTGATAACCACGTTCTCCTCGGGGCTGTGGATAACGTGTTCAGGATCGACAGCTGCGTGCGGCCCTACCGTTCATCATCGAGCCGAATCACCGTTTCGTCAACCGCGACGTGATTCGGACTGGATCGCTTTCGGGCTGTCGCTCGGCGTGGTGAACAGGGAAACGAGCGCATTGAACTTCGAATTTATCTAAAATAGAGGTATTATTTTATAATTATATTTATCAAGATGGTGGTGTATACTGAGCTTCATCAACGGTTATGGCGTTGTTTCTCACTCCAGAAAACCCACGTTGATCCCGTTCAAATATTCGTTCAGGCGAGCGTTTTCTGGCATGGACCACAGAACCTCATTCCGTCCTGTCCGTATCCGAACCTGCCCACCGGAAATGTACCGAGAGATAGCCAGTCTGCCGTTTTCAGTCCGGATTGTACTCGATCGTCCCCGTCCAGACATCGTACACGTCGTCGTACTCGCTATCGCTATCGGCGAGAAGCACCTTTACCTCGAGCGTGCCTGGACCAAACTGTTCGAGACCGTCCTCCTGCACGTGACGTCGAACGTTTCGTACATTCAGATAACTGTCGGGAAATCGTTCGACGAACGAAAAATGAAGAATAACTAACTAGATAGCACATCCAAACAACACCATTTGATGTATTATAAATATTCCGATAATCTCCGCCCTATGATCTTCATGCCTGTGTCTCCCGGATGGAGTAGATCCGCTGTCAACCCGGAGAGCGGCATCAGCTCGGACCCATCGACGATAGATACATTGTTGTGGGGAGATTCATCAACAACGGAGCGTAGTGCTTCTCGATATGCTTTGGCATGTTTGGGATCGCCCGATTCGGTCACGTCATCGAAATACGTGAAGAGGGTCACACACGCGATCGGCTTCTCAGGGTGTGCCGCCGCAATCGTATTGACGAATGTTTCGGCGCGCTCATCGAACTCGCTGGGTGAGAATCCGCCGGTATTCGCCATATTCACGGAGAGCGCGAGCGACGCCACGTCCCAATCCTCCCGGGTTGCGATGTAGTCCGCCATCGCGGGCTCGCAGTAGGCTGATCCGGAACACCCGAAGTTCAGCGCGTCGTACCGGCAGTTCCGGGCAACGTGTGTGACATAATTCGTGTGAGCTGCTGACGACGCGGCCCCCTCAGTAATCGATGTCCCGTACGCGAGATACCGCTGGTTGGGTAGTTCGTCGGAAGCAGGTGGGCGACAGTTACCGGAGACGTCATGGATGGCGACCGCCTGGAATCGCTCGAACAGTATTCGGCAGACGTGTGGGTCGAATCGTCCTGTTTCGCTTGTGGTGAGCTCTCTGAGTCGGATCGGAATAGTGAGTTTGAGTGTCCTTGGCTCCGGACCGATCTCGGTCGGTTCCCACGGCTGGAACGAGCCCCAGAACGTTCGAACCTGCGTTCGCTCGGCCGCGGAGAGCGTGATCTCGATTTCGTCCTCCTCGCAGTGGGGAACGAATCTGATCTCGCTACCGGTCGGATGCCGAACGCGCTCGCGGGCCATCTCGTTCAGACGTGCCCCCACCGTGGCAGGAACGCGGCACAATCGGTCGGCGTCGTCGGCCCATTCTGCAGGCACCGCTTCCGCGACATTGTGTAGCGAAACAGACGGATACTTCTCTAACTTCATGTGTCACGCTCGGACAGCGCTCATGTGACTCTGTTGGATTCTTGTCCCATCGTTTCTCATACCCGCGTGTTTCGGAGTTCCACTCGCCGACGGCGCGAACGAGACGCCTCATTCCAATCCCAGTCCGACGTAATGATCGTTGCTCGTTGCGTCGTATGAACAACCCGTCGTACTGGAGTTCGCCCTCGTGAATCCACCAGAACGGCGGTCACTTGACGCGCCGATTGATAGTCTCCTCTGGGGCGATCGTCCACTCGTCGTCAGTCACCCACGACTGCTCGACCCCGGTAGCACTCTCCATCTGCGGTCGTGTCACATCAGATCCGACAGTATCGAACAGAAATTTCATCAGGTCGGCTGTATAAAGATATCTATGGCGACGATTGTCCGGGGAACCATTCCAGCCGAGGAGTTCGCGCTCGAAGAATCTCTCACGTCGCTGCCGTCGGTCGAATTCGAGTGCGAGCGCATCGTTACCAGCGGCGAGAACGCTGTCATGCCGTTGTTGTGGGTGCGAGGGAACGGCGCAGACGCTACGCAACAGGCATTTCAGGATGATCCCACCGTTGAGAACGTCGAGTTGCTCTCAGCGTTTGACGACGAACAGCTCTATCGGATGGAGTGGGTCGGTCCGGTGCAACTCGTGTTGCAGATACTCACCAATTCAGAGGCAACGATCATGGACGCGTTCGGCATGGACGACCAGTGGATTCTCCGCGTGCTCTATCCATCACGGAAGGATGTCTCCGGGACCATCGAGTTCGTCGAGGATTATGGACTGACATTCGATGTCGAATCGATTCGGGAACTAGAGGGCCAGCCAGCCGGGCGCTACGGTCTCTCTGAGGCGCAGCACGAGGCGCTAGCCACAGCCATCGGCCACGGCTACTACCAAGTCCCACGGGAAAACAACTTGGACGATATTGCTGCCATCCTCGATATCTCCCATCAGGCCCTTTCTGAGCGTCTCCGTCGCGCTACCCGGGCACTCATCGAGGATACAATACTTATTGGGCCGCAAGTCGATGCTGTGAGCGGCTCAGACGGCGCTCAATAGCCGAGGCTTGTGTACGGTGATCCACTTTCCTCGTCGGTGCTCTGTTCCGCTTGAAACTGCACCTCGACTCTGTCCTTGGTTAGATTTTGATGGCGGAGAGGGCCTTCGTCCGGTCCATTCTGAGTCCGTAGATCTGAGAGGAGCGTCGGCTGTTCCTTGTTCGAGGGCGATATATCTCACTGTTTCATTGACGTGGGTTTCATAGAACGATTCATACATCTCGGAGAGACCGAGGTGATAGAGACAGATGAGGCAGTGAACACTCACCGTTTGGGTGCTCTATTGATCAATTTCTTCGAGAACCGACTCGCCTTCACCGGGCTTGGACTCCCATTCCCATTCATCTTCAACTCTGATGCACCCATCATTGAGTTGCTCGACGTTTCCAACAGAGTGGCCAGTAGCTGTTTCGTTGTCTGTATTTATTTGGGTGTATCGAATGTTCCACTGTTCTCCATCAAAAGTACCAACTAAATGTCCATCAACAATATCGCCACCAGAGTAGCTCGCGTATATTCGCTCGCCCTCCTGTTCAAACTCAAATTCAGTATCTGTGCCTACTTCTCCGTCGCCGTCATTTGCGACTCCAGTAAGCGTCCGTCCATCCAATGAAATTTTATCCACCATGTATTAACTGTTCCAACTGGACGAATATACTTGTGGTTTCAGTTCGAACCCCCCATTCAGTTAATCTACTTCGATCTCCTTGGAATATAGTCCCTTGGGAACTGTTGTATGACACTCGCACATTGACGTGTGATTCGTCACTTTTGGCCTCTTGGTGGAGCCGAACGCCAAACTATCGGCTGTTACGACTCTACTCCGAACTCTCTCCAGAAGATGGTTCGGAAACTGTCGCTCGCGGTGCTCCAAAGCCTTCGTTCGGTCCGCCGAAGGCGTTATCGTGTGGGTCGAAGTTCTCCCACGAATCACGCTGTCTCGGGGTTTCCTGGCGAAAGGCGTCGCCCTGATCGCCTGGCTCCACAGGACGAGACGAATGCCAGAAGTCACAGCCCCAAATCTCATCACCAGCCACTGAGACACCACGTTGGGCAATACCTTCCTGGCCTTCGGTCCGTGAGCCAGTCGTTCCCGGGATTCCTTTCGTTATCTTGAACGTACAGTCACGAACGTGGAAATGGTGGCCCCCGCGATTGTTGTCGGCGTAGTCGTGCATATCCATTGCGTGGCTAGCCCAGTCGTTGGGACCAACGACCGATTCCGTCAGCTCCCACGACGCTTCCGGATGGCCGTAGCTAGTAATCCCGTGGCGACACGCATCGAAGAACGATCGGTCACACCACAGGTGACCGTTGTACTGCTCGATGCCGTACCCCAGTCCATCCATCAGATTGTGATGAAATGAGCAACGGATGACTTCCGCAGACGTCTCAACGCTAGCACTACCGAGTGCGATCCCGGCGAAGGTCCACCCCCAGAACTCACACCCGATCGCTTCGAACGTTCCCTCGGAATTCATAGACCAGATACCAGCGTTTGAGTGAGCGTACGGATCTGACGGATCGAAATACTCCACGTTTGGCCCACGCATGGAAACCCCCCATAACGTCGGGGCGTTTCCAGCTCTCGATTTGAACACTGCGTTTTGGGGATCTCCGTCTGGATCTGGGTTTTCGAGCTTCTCCTGTTTTATCACCGGCCCTCGACCTGGAATAGCGGGATCACAAAAGCCGCCGACCAGTGTGACATTCTCGCCAATACTGGTTGTTTTAGACGTATCCAGCGTTATTGAATCCTCAACATAGACAACTGCGTTATCATTTTGGACAGCGCTTATTAATCCACTTGCAGTCGAGACGATGTCCGTTGCATTATCTTTTGTTGGCATATCTACAGGGCGTTGAACTGCGCTACCCCCGTGTGTACCCTTTCCAGCACTTCCACCGATGTTCCGAGCGTACCCCTGCAATGGACGTTCGTGTGATAATGACATTGTGATATTTTGTTCTATTGTCTTCTTAATCCGAATATAGTTTGATTGCTACTATAATTAATTCCTGGTGAGGATATCTAATACACGCTTTGATGTGAGATATCTCCTATTACTTTTCTAGATTATATTTCCTAACTATAATAATCTTTCGTTTCTATCTAGAGTCTATTACGATAACACATGGATCAAAGTATATCTCTATAGCGTCCAACATACTATAATTGATCTTACTATTTACAGGGGAGAGGAAGGAGCGTGGGAGGCCAGCGACTCGGTTCATACCAGGTGTGCAGTGAGGACTCACCGCCTGTTTGATGGTATTTCACCACATCGATTACTCGCCCGCCAGCGTGAGAAGATCGAACGGACCATTAACCGCCACGCGCAACGCGAGGACGCTGGTCGACGTGAAACCCCGGCTCGACAGCGAGTAACGAATCTGCCCCTGTATTCTATGCATTTTCGTATTCTGCTGCTTCGAGCTGGTCGAAAAACGCGGCGGCCTCGTCTTCGATCGTTTCGTCGAAGTCTCTCTGCGCTTTACGCAGGCGTTCTACTTCCGCTTCATATTCTCGAATGCTGTTTTGAGCCTCGTACTTCAATTCCTCGACGCGGTCTTCCTGTCGGGAGATGAGTTTCTCGAGCACCTCGCTGCTCCCGTATTCATCGCACAGTTTGTCCCACAATGCTTCCCGAACGAATGCTGCACGCGATTCGTACTCGTCGCTCTGATCGACGTGGGTGGCAAGAATCACAGCGAGGTCGTATTCGAGTGACGCTGTTACGGAGTCCGGTATCGTCTTTTTCGGTTGCATACTATTGAATACAAAACCCACAACTTATAACCTGCGCTTGATGAACGGACAGGGTGTCAGGTCAAGAGAAATTTATGATTTCTCGGATCCAGTAAATCGCGTTGCGGTTTTCGCACCCGCGGCGCTCGGCCTGCTCCGCCTGTCGTACTGGCGATAGCAATCGCTGCCCGGTCAATGACTGGTCTGTGTTTTCTGAACTGTGAGAACGGGTTAGCATCGATGCCGAAAACATTCCATTTGATTATCATCTCCAGCAGCTTCTCAGAACGTTCATTATCCCGTTGGAGACCGTGTCGAGCGGCTTATACTGTCGGTCATGGATCGTTGGACACTCGATGGTCTATTCAGTCAGGCACTTGCTCCATGCTCCCGAAAACGGTACTGTCGAGTCACGTACGTATGACCGACAGTATAACACTGTTCCGACCGGACAGAGACAGTATGGGGGACCTCGACGACAAATCCGCCCTGATTACCGGCGCATCGCGAAGCATTGGGCGCGGAATAGCACAAGCATTCGGTCGTGAAGGTGCCGCGGTCGCAGTGAATTACCACTCCGACGAGGAGGCTGCCGAGGAGACGGTCGAAGCCATCGAGAACGACGGCGGTACTGCTATCGCCGTACAGGCCGATGTGAGCGACGCGGAGGAGGCCCAGCAACTCGTCGAGACGGTGACGGAGCAGTTTGACGGTATCGACGTGCTCGTGAATAACGCGGGCATCCTCGAACCGTCGACACTCGACGAGATGGACGTCGAGACGTGGGACCAGACCATTTCGGTCGACCTCCGGGGGACGTTCTTGGTGACACGCTTCACCATCGAGGGGATGCTCGACCAGAGCAGCGGCCGGATCATCAATATTGCGTCGCAATTGGGAATCAAGGGCGCTGCGGAACTCACCCACTACTCGGCCGCGAAAGGAGGTATTATTGCCTTCACACGGGCACTTGCTCGGGAGGTTGCGCCCGACGTTCAGGTCAATGCCATCGCGCCAGGACCCATCGACACAGCCCTCCTCGACGATACAACCGACGAATGGCGTGAAAACAAAAAAGCGGAGGTACCGCTCGATCGGATCGGAACCATCGATGAGGTTGTACCCACAGCAGTCCTGCTCGCTGGGGACGGCGGTGACTACTACACAGGGCAGACGCTCAGTCCCGACGGTGGCGATGCGATGCACTGACTCGTATCCACACAACGAGAATCTCAGTGCGCGGTTGTTCTGGAGGAACTGACAGTGGATGGACCACGCCAACGAAAGCAGGGAACGCGAACGGTTCATACTGTCGGCCATACATACGTGACGCCGATGGTGGTCTGTGTAGCGGATATGGGACGCGTAGTGACCGGGCAACTGCGTGTTCGTCGGACCATGACCGACAGTATCAGAACCGGTCGACTGCGAACGGTGTGAGGTCAGCCGCGAGTTCTCTTCCGTGGACCGCGTCAGCGACGAGTTTGCCGCTGTAGGGACCGAGTTGGAGACCCGTCGGTCCGTGACCGGTTGCGAGGAATGCGCCCTCGACGTTCGGGACCGATCCGAGCACCGGGAGTCCGTCCGGAGATAACGGTCGCAGTCCGACCCGTGTCTCCCGCAGCGACGCGTCAGCCAGCCCCGGCGCGACCCGAACGGCCTCAGAGAAAACCTCTCGGAGGCCTGCGACGGTCGTATGGGGGGCAAATCCTGCCTCATCCTCCCGCGTTGCTCCAACGGCGACGCGGCCGTCGTCCCACGGCACGAGGTAGTAGTCACGAAACGGACTAACGATCGGCCAACCAGTGGTGTCCGCGTCGAGATCCAGGTGGACAATCTGGCCGCGCTGGGGTTCGATCGGTATCTCTACGCCGAGTTGATCACCGAACCCGGCTGACCACGCCCCGCCAGCGACGACGGCTGCGTCGGTCGGAACGCGCTCACCATCGGCGATGACACCCACGAGCGAGCCGTCGTCGACGATCAGTCGTTCGACACCCGCATCCACGGCTGTCAGTCCGTGATTCTCGCCCGCGCGACGGAGGGCGCCTTCGAACTGCTGGCCGTCGACACGAGCGGCATCGTCGTAGTACAGTGCTCGCCGGGGTTCGGCCAGCGGCGGGAATCGCTCACACGCTTTTGAGGGCGTGAGTTCGTGGACCGAGCCACTGGGTACGGCTCCCGAAGCGTGCCGCTCGCGGATGCGCGCAAGCGCGTCGTCGAACCGCTCGGTTTCTGCCTCGTCGATAGCGACGCGCAACAGCCCCCGTTCGGCGTAGCCGTGGGGACCGTCCTGTTCGGCTTCGAGTTTCCCCACCAGCTCGTCGTAGTAGGCAACGGCGTCGACAGCGAAGTCAAACCACGCGTCGGCGCGAGCACTCGTTGCGGGGGAGAGGATACCCGCACCGGCGTCGGTCGCACGGCCCTCGTCGTGGCGGTCGATCAGGAGCGTCTCGACGCCCGCTCGCGCGAGATGGTAGGCGGTCGACGCACCGACGATGCCCCCACCGACTACGACTGTTTCGTACTGTTCAGCCATGACCGGAAGACAGGGCCGTCGTTACTGAATATCTTGCTCTCGGGGGGGATGCCCAGAAGGGCTATTGGTGGGGGCTTTCACTGTATCATCAATGACAGCCTCGATCACAGTGCTGGGTACCGGCGGAACGATCGCCAGCACACCCGGAGAAGATGGTGCGACGCCGAGCAAAAATAGCGAGGAACTCATCGCAGCGGTTCCGGAGATCGAATCGTACGCCGACATCGAAGCAGTGGAAGTGGTACAGACGCCAAGCTTCGATATGGACAGCGAGTCGCTCACAGCAATAGCAGAGAGTACGCACACGGCCATCGATGGAGGGGCTGATGGCGTCGTCGTCACTCACGGAACGGACACGATGGAAGAGTCTGCCTTCTACATGGATCTCGTACTCGGCCAGAGCGCGCCAGTCGTCTTTACAGGAGCACAACGCCGTCCCGACGAGGCGAGTCCCGACGGTTCGAGCAACCTTCTCACTGCCGTTCGAGCGGCGAGTCACGAGCAGTTTCGTGGTGTGGGCGGCGTCTACATTGCCTTCGACGAGGAGGTGCACACTGCACGCGACGTCACGAAACGGCACACGAGTGACCTTTCAGCGTTCGTCTCCCCGGATAAATGCCCAGTCGCACGATTCACTCGTGAGAACGTACGGATGCTCCGCGAACCAGGTAGCCGGTCGATATCAGTCGAAACCACCGCACTGTCGGCCGACGTCGTCACGGTGATGTCGGGGGTAGGCGTCGGTGCACGACAGTTGAACGACGCCATCGAGGCAAACGTCGATGGAATCGTCGTCGAGGGAACCGGTCTCGGCAACACGACGAGCGCGCTCGGCGATGCCATCGCCAAAGCCCTCGAAGCAAGTATTCCAGTCGTCATCACCTCGCGCTGTCAGGGCGGGGCAGTCGCGCCGATCTATGGAACGCCTGGCGGCGGCGAAACGCTCCGCTCACACGGCGTTATCGAGGGTGGTGATCTCCCCGCGCACAAGGCACGTCTGAAGCTCATGTTGCTCATTGAGGAATTCGACCGTAGAGATCTCCATACGCTCCGCAAGGCGTTCGAGACGGATCGAGGAGAGAAGAGAGCAGACGGTCGCAGATAACAGCAATATTTGCGACGAAGACCACCGCTATCAGCCGGCGTGCAAGAGTATACCACGGTGATGATCAATGAGTGACGTGGACGTAGCGATCGGTGTTGACGCGGACTGTGTCGCCGGCTGGCTCGGTTCGTACGGTGGAGCAGACTCGCCTGCGGACCTCTCGCGTGGGCTCTCGGCCGGGAACGAGGGCATTCCGCGAATGCTCCAACTCTTCGAAGACGAGGGGATCGATACCTCGTGGTACATCCCGGGACACACCATCGAAACGTTCCGTGAGGAGGTCCAGGCAGTTGCCGATGCCGGTCACGAAATCGGCGTCCACGGATACTCGCACGAGAATCCAACGGACCTCGCTCGGGAACAGGAAGACGAAATCCTCCAGCTTTCCATCGATCTTATCGAGGAACTGACTGGAGAAAAGCCGGTCGGGCATCGGGCGAGTTGGTGGGAGTTCAGCGAAAACACACCGGAGCTCGTCGAAAAATACGGGTTCCTCTACGATAGCAGCCTCATGGAACGAGAGTTCGAACCAGGCTATATGCGGAAGGGCGATAGTTGGGAGACAATCGACTACGACCAAGCACCCGATTCGTGGACGACGCCGTACGAATACGGTGAGGAGACGGACGTGGTCGAGATCCCCATTAGCTGGTATCGCGACGACATTCCGCCGATGCTGTTTATCAAACAGCCCATCTACCACGCCGGCTACAAAGACCCACAGATGATGTACGAACAGTATTACAAGCGACAATTCGACTATCTGTACAACCGCCGTGGAGCTGGCGTCTACACGTTCACCATCCACCCCGACATCCATGGACTCCCTCACATGATCACACATTTAGAAGATTTCATTAACTATGTGAAAGGGCATGAGAATGCCACGTTCAGAACGTTGGAGGACGTCGCTCGGCGGTACAAGGACGATCCATCTG
Organism: Halobacteriales archaeon YIM A00010; assembly: GCA_025041175.1. Classification (GTDB taxonomy): domain Archaea; phylum Halobacteriota; class Halobacteria; order Halobacteriales; family Haloarculaceae; genus Halocatena. The sequence goes on along the minus strand of JAKCFJ010000003.1, from coordinate 377,922 downwards.
CATACGAACCACACGGAAATTACATGTGACTCTCGGTTTGAGAGCGCGCGTAACGGATTATCCGATCCGTCGAAGCTCCGAGTACGGTGTGAACGCGGCCAACGTCGCTATTCATACTGTCGGACCTGCGGACGGAGTGCGACGGACGAGCCAGCTGCTGTCTGGCAATTCACCAGCAGCCGATATTCAATTACCTCTGTCCGAGAGTATCAACAGACCACCAGAAAGAACGCCGATAGCTGACGCTCCGAGAACGTTCGATTACGAACCCTGACGCGGTTTCACGTCACAGCTCGTCCGGAAGGACGACGATGGGGATCGTGATCGTTTCCTGCTCTTCGACGACGATGTCGGTTACCGCGATGTCGTCCTGTTCTGTCGCGGGGAATGACAGTACGACGTCTAGGGTGTCCACCGTTTCAGGCAGCCACAGCGTACATCTGCCCGCATCGTTGACCGGGAGTTCACTCACGCTGTACCTCGGATGCGTTGCCTGGATGACCATCTTCGGGAGGGTATCGATACCGGCTGCACTCAGCGTCACGGTGAGTTGACGCCACTGCGGAGTCACTGGTTCGTCGGCAGCGTCGCGCTCGCTGGCAGATTTGTCGTTCTGCTCGACAGTTGGTGTATTCTCCGACCCCCCGGCTGGATAGGTTGCGGTCGTTCCTTTTAGACTGTCGATCTTCTCTTGTGTATCCGGATCGTGTGAGGAGCCCATACCAAGTTCTGCTAGCTGCGTCCACGAATCGGTGTCGATACGCTTCTTTGGAAACTCTCTCTTGTTCTCGTTCGCACTCTCTTTTCGTCCCCCCTCGTCGGCCGTTAATATATCATGTCTTACACAATCCACTGGAAATGGTGATGATTCAGATTGGGTCGAAGAAGTCGGTGGCATCGACGACACGGAGACAATGGTCCGGCCCGGCGTAACAGTACTCGAGGGACGGAATGCGACGAACCGGACGTCACTGCTGTGGGCCATCAAGACGGGACTCGGCAGCGACGAGATCTCGCTGAAGAGCGACGCGGACAATGGTTCAGTCGAACTGACTATCGACGACGAGACGTACACGCGGACACTCACACGGAACGGAAACACTGTCGTTACCGGTGGCGATCCGTATCTCGACGACCCCGAACTGGCTACCCTCTTCGCCTTCTTACTCGAATCGAACGAGGCGCGACGGGCGGTCGTCCGGAACGACGATCTGCACGAACTCATCATGCGTCCGGTCGACACCGACGAGATCCAAGCGGAGATTACATCGCTTACGGAGGAAACGCGAACTCGACGAGGAGATCGACGAACTGGAGGACGAGAAGATCGTCTACCAGGAGAAACAACGCCAGCGCGACCAGATGGACAGCGAGCTCGATACGATCGACGAGAAGATCGAGCAGCGAGAACAGCGGATCGAGACACTCCTGGAACGAAGTGACGAACTTGAGGACACTGTCGCCGACCTGGAGTCGACCGTCGAAGATCTTGAAAGCGACAAGTACAGCGAGATCCTCGATCTGCACAAGGAGGCCAACCAGCCCGTGGGATGCACACACCGCCTCAGTACCAGTATCGGGAGAACTGACGCCATCGTACGGACCCGATATATGCGGATACGAACGGCGTGGACTAACGATCCTTCACCAGTGTTTTACTCGTCCATCCGTGTAAATCAGACCTTGTCGTCACATCTTTTCGACTTCATCCGTCGATCTCTACCCGAGATCCCACCTCACGTCCGAGATTTCGGAAATCATACTCACTGTAAAGGGAGTCGCTATCGTCGTTTTCCGGCGAGTTGTCCAGTCGCTGGTGAGGAGGCGTGGGACATCGATCGAACTTGTGAGAAACTGGACGAACGACTGATACCGTCGGACCTGCGGACGGAGTGTGACGGACGAGCCAGCTGCTGTCTGGCGATTCACCAGCAGCCGATACGCAATCACCGCTGTCCGACAGTATCAGGCCCCGGTCGTTTTCGGTGCGATCCCAACGGTCGAATCCTCTCCCCTGACGAGCGGGTCGCCCGTATCGGCGTGGAGGTACACCACGCCGGGACGGATCGCCTCGCTCACGTGGACCGTTGCCTCGACCGTCGCCGCGTCGTTCGAGACGACGACCCTGTCCCCGTCAGCGACGCCCTCGGCGTCCGCGTCGTCGGGATGGATTGTGAGTCGGTCGCCCGGTCCGTCGGCCGCGGTCGAAGTGAAGCCCCCCACTCGGTCTCCGACGACCAGGCGGAGGCCGTTCCAGTCGGGTGAATCGGCCAACTGCACGCCGACGGACACGAACGGCGCGCGACCGTCGTCGGTCGAGAACGACTCGGTGTAGAGGTACGTGCTGTCGTCTGCACCTTTCGTCGGCCACCGACGGCTCGATGTCGCGAGTTCCTCGTAGGAGAGACTACTGTAGGGCGGTGTGACGCGCTGTAGCTCTTCGAACACCTCGTTTGGACCGGCGTAGTCGAATCCGCCGCCAACGAGACGGTAGCCCAGGGAACGCAGAACCTCGAAGTCGGTCCGGACCGACGGCGGTGGCTGGTGAACGGCGCGTAACCGCTGGACCTGCCGGTCGAGGTTCGTCACGGTGCCGTTCTTCTCGACGCCGGCTGCGACCGGGAGGATGACATCGGCGTGGGCGGTCGTCTCGTTCCGGAACAGTTCGTGTACGACGAGCAGATCCAGCGCTTCGAGTCGGTCGGCCAGCCACTCGGGATCCCGCTTCGAGACGGCAGGGTTCTCTCCGACGACGAGCGCGCCAGCAATCTCGTCACCGAATTCGGAGAGGAGGTCGCGTTCGGGCCGCCCCGGTGTCGGCGGCGGTGCGATTCCCCACTCGTTGGCAACGCGTTCGCGGGCGTCCGCGTCGGTCACCGGTTCGTGGCCGGGAAGCCAGTCTGGAGCGCACCCCGAATCGGTTGCACCCTGCTCGTTGTTGAGACCCCGGAGCACGTACAGACCCACACCGGGTCGGCCGAGGTTGCCAGTCAGCAGGAGGAGGTTCAGCAGGGCGTCGGCGGTCGCCGTCTCGTCGGCTCCCGTCCCCGTCAGTACCGCCACACGGTCGGCATCGGCCACGACGGTCGCGACATCGCGTAGGCGCTCCTCGTCGACATCGGCGTCGTCGGCGTCTTCTGCTAGGTCACGTTCTCCCAACGACGCCGCGAACGCCTCGAAGCCGGTGGTTCGCTCGCGGACGAATGACTCATCGACACCCTCGGCGCCGGCGACGAGCGCACAGAGCGTCGTGACGACGAGCGCGTCAGTGTCGGGCCGCGGAGCAACGTGGTGGTCGGCAAGCCTCGTCGTTTCGTTCCGGTGTGGATCGACGTGGACCAATGTCGCGCCGTCGTTGACGGCAGGCCGGACCACACCGTCGAACGCAACCGGCTGTCTGGCGGCTGGGTTCGCCCCAACGACGAGGAACACGTCGGCCCGTCCGAGGTCGGCGAGCGAGTTCGTCGTCGCCGGGAATCCGAGGCGACGCTTCGCCGCTCGCGCCGTCTCGGCGTGACAGGTTCGGGCCCGGTTATCGACGTTGTTCGTTCCGAGTGTCCGAGCGAGTTTCTGGAGGAGGTAGTTCTCTTCGTTCGTACAGCGCGGTGCCCCCAGGAACGCCAACGCGTCCGGGCCACGGTCGACGACGATTTCCTCGAATCCCCTGACGACACGATCGAGCGCCGTCTCCCACGAGACCGGAACGAGGTCGCCAGCACGACGGACTAACGGCGTGGTGAGCCGGTTGTCGTCCTCGATCGGGTCGAACGCCCGGAGCCCCTTCTCACAGAGACGCCCGTCCGGGTTCGCGGGTCCACCCACGCCGCGAACGCGCCCGCTGTCGCGAGTCAGCCGACAGCCGACGGCACAGAACGGACACACTGTCCCGCGGTCGTCGCTCATGACTGGCGCAATCGCCGTCCCAGGGCTTTCAACACCTCGAGGAGGTATCCCAGACCTGCGCGGACATCGGGTGACCGGAGCGTGCGAAGCGTGCCAACGACACCGACCGGTTTCGACGTGCGGCTAGCCTCACCCACGGCACCGAGGAGGGCGTTCAGACCCTGTACCGTCTCCGCGTCTATCTCCAGCGTCGACAGCGTGCTCGCCAGTTCGACGAGGTCCTCGAGGTGGCCGTCGCGCTGCAGTTCGAGGACGACATCGAGCGCCTCGATCATCTCGTTCCCGTCCGTTTCGAGGGTGTCCGCCAGTCGGTCGATGTCGTCGGGCGAGAGCGACTCCGAAAACGCCGTCGCGATAGTGACGAAATCGTCGAGGTGGCCGTCGCGCTGAAGCGCGAGGACCGTCGTGAGCGCGTCACCGAGATCGTCGGCGTTCTCGCCCACGTCCGCGGCGAGCTCGGCTGCCTCGGCCGTCGATACCCCCTCGGCCGCCGCGATCAGATTGCTCGAAGAGTCGGTGAGATGCTCGATCTCCTCTTCGTCCGCCGTCGCGAGCATCAGGATCGTCGTTTCGAGCAGATCAACTGCTTCGTCGGTCCGTTCGAGGGCCACAGCGAGCTCCTCACCGTGTTCGTCGAGCACCTCCCGGAGTGCTGCTTCCCCCTCACCACCCTCTCGCGGCCGTGCGCCGTTGGTGGCTTCCGCCGGGTAAGCGTCGGTGGGTTCGGCCATCTCAGTCACCCCCCATCGTGCCGGCTTCCTCCGGCCGCTGCTCGTCGGTCGTCACCGGCGTCGATTCGCCTTCGGTCGGCGAGATGCGCACTGCCGACACCTTGAACTCCGGTGTCGCGGCCGATGGATCGAGATGCTCCTCGTCAGTCAGTCTGTTGACCGCGCTCTCGGCGAAGTGGATGGGTGCGAAGACGGCGTCGTGACCGACGCGGTCGGTCACTTGCGCGGGGACAGTGATCTCACCCCGCCGCGACTCGATGCGGACCTGGTCGCCGGTCTCGATGCCGTGGCTTGCCGCCGTCTGGGGATGTATTTCGACGAAATCGCTCGGCGTGTACTGCATGATTCCCTCCTCGCGGTGGGTCATCGTCCCCGTGTGATACTGGTAGAGCACCCGGCCCGTCGTGAGCGTGAACGGATACTCCTCGTCTGGCGTCTCGGCGGGTTCGCTGAAGCCGACCGACTGCAGGTGGGCGTTGCCGTCGTCGGTGTTGAACTCCTCGGTGTACAGCCGTTTGGTCCCCGGGTGGTCCTCGTCCCAGCAGGGCCACTGGAGACCGCCTTCGGAATCGACGCGCTCGTGCGTGATACCGCCGTACAACGGCGTCAGAGAATTAACCTCCTCCATGATCTCTGCGGTGGAGTCGTAGTCCCACTCGTAACCCATCCGATTCGCGAGGTCCTGGAGGATCTGCCAGTCGGGGCGCGAATCGCCTTTGGGCTCCATCACCTGTTTCACCATCTGGACGGTGCGGTCGGTGTTCGTGAACGTTCCTGTCTTCTCGACGAACGAACACGCGGGAAGGACGATGTCCGCGAACTTCGCCGTCTCGGTAACGAACAGGTCCTGGACGACGAGGAAGTCCAGTTCCGAAAGGATCTTCTCTGCGTGGTTCACGCCCGGCTCGGAGAGCGCCGAGTTCTCACCGATGATGTACATCCCACGAACGTTCCCCTTGTCGGCTTCGAGGAACATCTGCGTGGTGTAGTAGCCGTACTCCGGCGAGATGTCACAGTCCCACGAATCTTCGAACTTCGCACGGATTTGGTCATCAGCGATGTCCTGGTAGCCCGGGAAATTGTCCGGCAGCGGTCCCATGTCTCCACCGCCACCTTGAACGTTGTTCTGACCGCGGAACGGCGAGACGCCCGCCCCTGGCTTGCCAAGATTGCCGGTGACCGCGGCGAGGTTCGCCATCGCCATGACGTTCTCCGTCCCGTGGGAGTGCTCAGTCAGTCCGAGCGTCCACCCGAAGACGCAGGTATCGGCTTCAGCGATGGTCTCAGCCGCAGATTCGATCTCTTCCGGCGGAACGCCAGTCGTCTCCTCGACGCGTTCAGGTGTGAACGCCTGGACCGACTCCTTCACGTCCTCGAAGCCGGTCGTCCGTTCGTCCACGAACGCCTCGTCGTAGAGACCCTCGTTCACGATGTGGCGCGTGATCCCGTTGATCCAAACCGCGTCGTAGCCGGGGGTCACGCGGCTGTACTGCGTGGCGTACTCGGCGATCTGAACCTCGCGTGGGTCGAACACGACGAGGTCGGCCCCATCACGGACGTTCTGCTTGATGCGCGTGCCGATCACCGGGTGGGCCTCGGTCGTGTTTGACCCCGTTAGGAGGTAACAGTCCGTGGATTCGAGATCCTCTATGCTCACCGACGCGGCACCGTAACCGTACGTCCGCGCCAGGCCAGTGACCGTCGAGGAGTGACAGAGGCGATTGCAGTTGTCGACGCTGTTGGTTCCAAGGACCTGCTGGGCGAACTTGCCCATCAGGTAGTTCTCCTCGTTGGTCGCCTTTGAGGAGGCGATCACCGATAGCGCCTCGCCGCCGTGTTCCGATCTGATCTCATCGAGCCCTTCCGCGACCCGATCGAGTGCCTCGTCCCAGGTCGCGGTCCGGAACTCCCCGTTCTCGCGGACGAGCGGCGACGTGAGTCGGTCGTCGGAGTTGATGAAGTCGTAGCCGAATTTCCCCTTCACACAGGTCGAGATACCGTTGACCGGCGCGTTCTCTTCTGTGGTGGGCCGCGCTGCGAGGATTTCCTCGCCGTCCGAATAGAGGTCGAACCGACAGCCGACAGCGCAGTAGCCGCAGGTGGTGTCGGCGACGTTCAACTCTTCGAGTTGCCGGTCGCCGATGGACTGAGCGATCTCGAACAGTTTTCCCTCCGGCAGGGTGCGAGCGGCCGTCCCCTCTGTGACCTGTTCGACGTTCGCTAGGGCCTGCTGTTTGGCCCGCTGCATGTAGCCTGCGACGCCCGCTTTCTCGGTCTCGTCGCTCATGGCCACCCCTCCCGTTCGTCGACAGTGCTTTCGCGCGCCCGCTCGGTCTCGGTCGACTGCTCGCGCTCCGTTCGTTCCTCGCCTTTCTTGGGTGTCATCGGTCCCTTCGACGTGGTGCTACTCTCGTACGTTTTCCCGATGCTGTTCTTCTGGGTGAATCCGGGGAGCTGTATCGTCGCTGCGTCCGCGATGTCCGTTTCGACGAGCGATCCCGTCGGACAAACGGTGGCACAGTGACCACAGGAGACGCAGGTCGATTCCTCCATCGTCTCGACCCCGCTCTGGAAGCCGATGCGAGTGTCAGCACCGGTTCCCTCCACCCGGAGGACGCCCTCGACCTGAACGTCGTTACAGGCCTCGACGCAGCGGTTACAGAGGATGCACTTGTTGCGGTCGATCTGGATGAACGACGACGAGTCGTCGATCGGCTCGTAGGCGCCGCGGTCGTCGAAGACGCCGTAGCGCGGTTCCTCGACACCGTTGTCTATGGCCGCGTCCTGGAGTTCACACCGGCCGTTCTTCCCGCAGGTGGTGCATCGCAAGTTGTGGTTCGAGAGAACCAGATCGAGGTTCACGTCGCGGGCCTCGGTAGCCGTTTCGGTGTCCGTGTCGACGACGAGACCGTCCTCGGCAGGTGTACTGCACGCTGGCACCAGACCGTGGGCATCAGTATCGACCATGCACGTCCGGCACGTGCTGCGCGGTCCGATGTCCTCCCGGCCGTAGTGGCAGAGCGCGGCCACCTGGTCGTCGGTGTCGACAGCCTCGACGGCGTCGAGCAACGTACTGCCGGCGGCGACAGTCACCTCGGTGCCGTCGACGGTGATGGTCTCGGTCTCCGTGCTCGTGACATCGGGATCCGTCGCCGTCCCCGGGGCGATCGTCTCTGTCAGTGGCGGCACGTCCTGTGTGTGTTGAGAACTCATGTCAGTGGGTCACCTCCGGCGCGTCGAAACACGTTCCAGTCGGACACCGCCCGTCAGCGTGAGCGGCGACCTCCGCGTCGAACGCGTCCAGCGTCGTTCGCGCCGGACGACCGGCGACGACGCCGAACTCACAGACGCTCGACGCGTCCATAACGCGGGTTAGTTCTTCGATACCCTCGGCGTCGTAGTCGCCGTCGTAGACGTCGCGCAGCAGTTCGGTCAGCTGCGTCGATCCCTCGCGACAGGGGACGCAGCGGCCACAGTTCGTCTCTGCTGCGAACTGGGTGCGCTTGCCGACGAACTCGAGCACACAGCGGGTCTCGCCCAGCACCTCGACAGTGCCTTCCGTTCCGAGATCCGCGTCAGCGAGCGCGTCGGGATCGGCCGCGACGTCGAGCGACGGCGTCAGGCCGCCGAAGCGTCCGCCCACGCAGGCGGCCTTGAACCCGTCTACGAGCGTGACCGCTGCAAGCGCGTCAGCGAGCCGGTCGCTCTCGGGGAGCTCTACTGTCGCCGGAGACTCGACATCGCCCGAGACGGTCACGAGCCGCGTCGGCGGCGTTCCCGTCCGCACGGCCACGGCGAGCTGTGCGAGCGTGCGTGCGGTGTGGACCAGCGCTGGCGTCTCGTGGAGCGTCGGCGCGCTGCTCCCAGGCGGCCGGAGGCGCGCTTCCAGCCGGTGGTTGCCCTCGATGGCCTCTAGCACCATCGTCGGCTCCGCGGCCCGGTAGGCCGACGGGCCAGTAACGACGTCGACTGGAGCGACCGGATCTGGGTACGCGTCGGCTGCCTTTCGGGTCCGTGTGACGGCGCGCTCGTCGTCCTCGGATACATACACGACGACCTTTTCGGCGCCGACGACCTGCGCGGCCAGTTGCGCGCCCTCAAGGACCTCGAGAGGGGCGCTTTCGAGAAGCAGTCCGTCGACGGCAGCGTGGGCGTTGACCACGACTGCCGCGGTGTGTTCGTCGTCCCGAAGCCGTCGCCAGTCGTCGGCCACCCGATCGTCGTGGCGCCAGTCGCCCCATCCGCGGCCGCGAAGCGTTTCGGCGGCGTCGAGAACGTCGTTCGGGCTAACGTCAACGAACCCCCCCTCGGCCTCGTGGTCGGCGGCGCTCGCCGGCCGACGCCAGCCACACCCGCCGAGCACTCGCCTCGTTCCAAGATCGAGGCCTCGAACCGCCGCTGCAGGGAACGACGCCGCGTCCGGGTCGTGCTCGATGACGGCTGCTCCCTCGTCGAGAGTACCGTCGGTGATGTCGGTGGCGATATCGGCTGCCTGGTCGGGTGGACAGTTGGGGTACAGCGCCGTCCGACCCTCGATAGTGACCGTGACCAGCGGTTCGAGATCGGGTATTCCCGTCCGTCCGACCGCGACGACGTTCGCGTCGCCCTCGCTCGCGGCCGTTCGAACGTCGTCGCTATCGGACGGGACGCGCACAACGACCCTGTGGTCCGTAATGTTGTTCGGTGGCATTTGTCGTTTCCCCAATGGACCATGCGGAAAGCAATAAATCATGGGCACAGGCGGCCTCGCGTGGATCACAGTTCACGAAATGCATCCTCGAATTGTTCGATAAGTATGCTTTCCAACCCCGGCATGGCACCGACTCCGTACGGTACATAATATATTATGTGAATGTGTTTGTGGATCGGGAAACACGACGTTACTCACAACGTATAACAGTAGTTTGCGTACTGTTCAGATACGCTGATTCCATGCGAAAGCGAACGATCGGAGCCACTGGTTTGCAGTTTCTGCGTGGGCATTGCTGAAACTTCTCGGCAAGTTCAGTAATAAATGAATGAACGAGGACCGTGGTTGTGGTCGGCGTTTCCGGGCATGTAACACTCAAAAAACGAACCGTCTCACTCTTCATCCGTATCTGAACACCGCCGACAACTCCGAGGAAGAAGAAGGGCGCAGACCTGCTCGAGGTGGCCCAGTAACGATCTGTAGACGAACTACCCGAATCCGCTCCTCGTCTGCTCCTTTCATCACGAGTCTCAGAGCGGGGATGACCACGACGTCAGTTACTCGAACACTAAATTCGACGATGTTTCGATTATTTCTCGCTTTTGGATACTGTTAGAGAATATGTGAGATACGGTATCGAACGATCACGAGCGGCGATCCGCGACGGGGACACGAGTGCGATCTACAGCCGCCTGCGAGCATTCGATCGAGGCACGGTGGCCCGCCGTGTGGTTTGGAGTGACGAGCAACCGGGGTGACTGTCGGCTACTGTCGATCCTGCAACGGACAGATTGCCGCATAAACGGCTGTTGTCGACGACGACGATCGCCCTTACTGAACGGTTGCTGCGAGCGGTGACCGAACCACCCGATGTCGAAACCGGCGTGGTTCTCAGTAGTGGAATGGACCTTCTTCCGACGGTCTCCGTCGCCGGGAGGCGCCGTTTTTGGGACGGAAAACGAAGACATCGGAACGCTGTCGAACATGAATCTTAATAGCCGAAAGCATACACATATTTGTTCTAAAATCATTTCAAATATTCTAAATCAGATCCCAGAGTCGTGCCGCCACGCCTTCGACACCCGGCACAATGCGACGAACCAACCATCGCCATTCATACAAGACAGCAGCACGAAAAATATATCAGTACGTTTCACAGGCTCTCTCGAACGATTCGAGCGCGTCTCGCGTATTTATATCCTTGAGACTCACCCAGTCCGTTTGTTCTTCGACGCGGCTCGGGGGGACGAAGACGGCATCGAGGTGCTCGAACGTTCCGCGGAGGCTGTGGCGGTCGGCCGAGAGTAGCCGCTCCGCAGCCGTCCGGACCGCCTCGGTGCGGTAGACAGCCTGGGCCGGCTGGACCGTTCCGTTGGGTAGCTCCGGCACGGCAGCGTCGTGGCCGTCGGCACACTCGAAGAGGAAGTCGAGAAATCGGGGGTCGACGCCGGGCATGTCGCAGGCCACGAGCGCGGCGTAGTCGGTATCGACGCGTTCGAGCGCACTCCGGAACCCGGCTAGCGGTCCGCAGTCGGGTTCCGGGTCGACAGCGAACCGAACGTGGTCGTCGAGAGCGGCGGCCACGAGTACGTCGTCGAAGGCATTGTGCTGGTTTCGTCGGCAGTTGACGACCACCCGCTCGACGGCCGCTCCCACGCGTTCGACGACCCGGACCAGCATCGGTTCGCCACACACCGGGGCGAGTGCCTTGTCACGCGTGCCGAACCGCTCCGAGTAGCCGCCAGCGAGGACGACACCGGTACCCTGCGAGTCGACTGTCGGATCTGGGCCGTTCACACTGTGCATCGTAGGGGCGTGCTCCTCGATCCGAAGCCACGCGTTGGACGTCTGCGAACGACGGCGTTGGTCAACATGGCCGTTCCCACTCTTGTACGTCAACGATCTCCCCGGCGGGAAGTCCCTCGCTCGATTCGGGGATCACCACCCAGCCGTCGGCGAACGCAACGCTTGACATGACGCCCGCACCGCCAACGCGGACTGGTTCGGCGGCCGGCAGATCGGTCGAACCGTCTCCGTCCTCCGACTCGTCAACCAGCCGGACGCGAGCGAAGGTCCGTTCGCCGGGTGCGCTCCGGAGCTTTCCGTTCAGCCGGGCGCGGACAGTTGGTAATCGGGGAGGGTCGGCGCCGTTCAGCCAGGCAATAGCGGGTCGAAGGAACTGGACGGCCGTGACGAGACAGGAGACAGGATAGCCCGGCAGGACGAGGACGGGCGTTCCGTCGACAACGCCGAAGCCGACGGGATGGCCCGGTTTGATGTCGATGCCGTGGACCACCATCTCCCCTAGGTTGCCCACGACATCTGGGAGCAGATCCCGCTCACCGACAGACGAACCACCGGTCGTCACGACGAGGTCGCGCGACGCGTCCCGCTCGATCGCCGCACGGAGTGAACCTTCGTCGTCGGGGACGACCTCGTGGTACGCCGGATCGCCACCCCACCGCTCGACGAGCGTCGAGACGAGTAACCCGTTCGTCTCGACCACCTCGCCGGGTGCGGGCTCTGTCTCCGGATCGACCAGTTCCTCGCCGGTCGGGATGACGCCGACCTGTGCCGGCTCGGCAACCGCTACCTCGTGCACACCGGCAGCACGGAGCAGCGCCAGGTCCGACGGTCGCAACGGATGACCGGCGTCGAACAGATGATCGCCGTCGGTGACATCTTCACCCGCGGTCGCGACGTTCTCTCCGACGGCGACGGCGTCGTAGACGGATAGACCCCTGGCGGACGCGTCTACGTGCTCGACCATGACGACGGCGTCCGCTTCCACTGGCATCGCGCTGCCGGTGTGGACCTGCCGGGCGGCTCCGGATTCGACGGCCTCCTCAGTCGACGCCAGGAGGACCGGCGAGCCTTCGCTGGCGCCGAAGGTGTCTTCGGCTCGAACGGCGTAGCCGTCCATCGCAGCCCGGTCGTAGTGCGGTACGTTCCGCACTGCGTGAACAGTGTTTCCGAGCACGCGTCCGGCGGCTCGATCGACGGAACACCGGACGGTCCGCCCGTGGGGCAGACAGATATCACGGAGCCGCTCCCGCGCCTCGGCAAACGGCGTCACTCGCCTGAACCCCGATTCGGGTTCGTCCATGCCTCCGCATGGGGTCAGACGGACTAAAGTCCCCCGAGTGACAGCGGATCCAGACATCCGTCTACCGTCCTCGTCAGTGCGACATCGAGGCCCACGACCGTGTGCTCGGGATGGTCGATTCAGTCGAGAACCCGCGCGCCAACTGCCAGCGAGTGTGTCTCACCCACGGCACGTCGGATCGTCTCGACCACTGCTCGATACTACGGCTCGTAGCCGTACGTCGCTTCGAGCAGGTCGTCGAGTCGCTCGTCGAGTACCGCCGCGAACCGCTTGTATCCTGACTTTCTCCGCCGCTCGGGGTTCGGGACGAGTCCGAGCCGCTGGCGGCCCAGCGAGACGAATCCGAGACCGAGCGTTTCGGCGGTCGTCCGGAGGGCGAGACCGCAGTCAACGTGGCCATCGGCGACGCTCCGGGCTGCCGATTCCAACCCCGGGAGGTCGTGCTCGTAGCCGTCGATGTCGTCGGCGGGATCGCTCTCCCCGTTCGTCGGTAGCAGCGCGTCGAATGCGTGACGAACGGCGAGATCCGCATCGAGGTTCACAAAGCGCACGTCCCGTTCTCGGATGTCGTGCACGCCGGTGATATCGTTGGGATCGCCCGATCGGACGGCCAGTCCCCACTCGCGCTCGAACGTGACTAGCGGATCTGGCACGTCGGATGACGCGGCGTCGAGTGCGGTGACCACGACGTCCGGAATCCCGTCGCTGAGCCACCGGATCGCGTCCCGAGGCGCCAGCGCGAGGTGTCGTGGTGCGTCGAGTTCGTCCAGCAGTACGGAGACCACCGGGTCAGGCTCCCCGACGGTGAGCAGCGAAGGCAGCGGGTCGTCGGCATCGAACTGCTCGACCGTCACCTCCTCGCCGGCGGGCAGCAGGTTCGTCTCCGCCGGCATCGTAACGACGCCGTCGGCCTCGACCAGGCTCGTGGTGGCACCGCTCCCGCGAGACAGCGTGTAAGCGACGAGCGACCCGGTCCCGTCGCCCGTAACGCCGACCGGAACGAGCCTGAGGCGGCCACCGTCGTAGCGCACTCGCGTCGCGAGAGCCGCGGTGACCGTCGCGCCATCCGGTTCCCGCAGCCCAGCGGCCGACCGGAGATGGGTGGCGACGAGCGTCCGGAAGACGGTCAGCGCGGAGACTGGGTACCCCGGGAGGCCAACGTACGGTGTGTCATAGACACGACCGACCAGCAGCGGTCTGCCGGGTTTCAACGCGACGCCGTGGACGAGTATCTCGCCGTGTTCTTCGAGGAGGTCGGGAAGCACATCGACTTCGCCGGCACTGGTCGACCCCGAGGTGAGAAGCAACTCGCTGTTCTCGGCGGCGCGTTCGAGCACCGCCTCGACATCGGCCAGATCGTCTGAGCCGGACGCGTACCGGACCGGCGCTCCGCCCGCGACCTCGACGGCCGCGGCGATCGAGTACCCGTTCACGTCGAAGATCTGGCCGGCTTCGGAACGGAGTGACTCGCCGGGCTGGACGAGTTCTTCGCCGGTCGAGACGACTGCGACGCGAGGCCGCCGCTTGACGGGGACCGTCTCCCGGCCGAGAGCGGCGAGCAGACCGACGTGTCTCGGCCCGAGTCGGGTACTGGGACCGAGGGAACGGTCGCCAGCGGCGACGTCCGTCCCGCGGGGCATCACGCTGTCGCCCGGAGCGACGGCGGTCGTTACGGCGACCCCTTCCTCGCGTTCGACAGTCCGTTCGACCGGGACGACCGCGTTGGTTCCGGGCGGAAGAACAGCGCCGGTCGCGACCTGCACCGCCGCACCCGCGTCGGCCGACGCGGTGGGTTTCTCCCCCGCCTGGACGGCTCCGGTGACCGGAAACGCGATCGGGTTTCCTTCCGATGCACCGAACGTGTCGCTCGCCCGCACGGCGTAGCCGTCCATCGCCGCTCGGTCGAAGCCCGGTACGTCGATAGGTGCGTCGACGCGTCGCGCCAGCGTCCGTCCGACGGCCTCGTCGAGGGGGACAGCGGTATCGCCGGGAGTGATGTCTAGCGATGCGATGGCCGCCCGCGCCTCCTCGGGGGACGCGAGGTCGCGAAATTCTCGGCGAGTCATGCCCTCCATTGGTCACAGAGCCAAAAGAGTGTGCGCATCGCGCGACCCAGAATCGGACGCAAGCCCTACGTGCCCGTCGATGCGCTGGCGCAAAACTCACCCGCTCTTGTGTTTGCGTTCGGTATCGCCCGTGGTCGCTCGGCCCTCCCGGAGGTACGCGACCACGTCGGCCGGAGTTCCTCCGAGTCCGCCACCCTGCGCGACGGTCGGGCTTCCTCCACCCCCGCCGCCGAACGCATCCGTGACGCTGGCGATGATCGCGTCCGCGTCCGCGTCGGTCTCTCCAGTACCGACCGCGAGCTGGGTACCGTTAACGAGCGCGACGACGTCCGCGGTCTCGCCAGCGAGTTCCTGTGCCCGCTCTGCAAGTCCGTTCGCGTCGAGTCCCTCGATGGTGCCGACGAGCCACGTTTGTCCGTCACGTTCGATCACGCGCTCGCGGAGTTCGGCAAGGCGAGCATCAACGAGCCGTTCTCGGAGAGCAGCCAGCTCGTTCGCGAGCTCCTCTTGCTGTGCCTGTAGCCGTTCGATGGCGTCCGGCGCGTCGAAGACGTTCGTCTCGAGCGTTCGTGCCGCATCGAGCGCGGCGCGCTTTTCGGTCAGCCGGCGGTCGATACCGGCCGTTCCCACCGCAAACTCGACGCGGGTGAGTCCCTCGCCGGGATTCGACCGCTCGAGGACCGTTACCGGGCCGATTTCGCGCGTATTCCGGACGTGGGTCCCACCGCAGGCGGCGATGTCCCACGGCTCGGGGGAAGCGTGCTCCACGCCCTCGATGGTCACGACGCGGATCCGGTCCGTTCCCGTGATGCCTTCCTCCGTTTTCGTGTTGAACGCGATGGTGTCGTGGGCGAGCGCCTCCTCTCGCGGGCGTTCTTCCCAGCGCACGGGCTGGGAGTCCCAGACGACCTCGTTGACGAGTCGTTCCATCTCGCAGAGGAGTTCGTCGTCGATGTCGGTTGTCGTCGAGAAGTCAACGCGCACCTTCTCGTCGGTGATACCGAAGCCACCGTACCCGAGATCCGAAAGCAAACGGCGCCCAGCGCCATAAAGCACGTGGCTAGCGGTGTGGGCTCGCTGGCAGTAGGTTCGGAACCGCTCGTCGATGGCGCATTCGACGCTCGCTCCCGGTTCGATCGGCGTGCTCTTGGTCTCCGCGTCCACCGTGTGGACGATGTTACCGTCGCGTTTTTGAACGTTGGTGACGGGAACACCTGCAATCGTGCCCCTGTCGGCGGGTTGCCCACCACCCTCCGGATAGAAATAACTACGATCGAGAACGAGATCCGTGCCGTCGTATCGCTCGACGGTTGCCTCAAAGCGGGTCGTCTCCGGATCGGTTGCTGCTGGTGTCGACATCGACCGACAGCTAGCCCTCGACGAACAAAAGGCTCAGGCTCTCAGGCTGACGTGGGCGACGCTGAATCCTCGACGACGACCGCGAGACCGTCGTTGCCGTTCGAGACGAACTGCTGGAACTGGCGTAACCCGAACGGTGGCCCGGCGGAAACCGAGCGCTATACGCTAGTGAAACTTCGCAGGGAGATGAACGGATAGATCACAGCACCAAGATTTAACCAGAGTGCCACCAAGGAACAAGGTAGCATGAGTGATTCCTCCGACAAAGACATCCTCGCAGAACTCGCGGAACTTCCCACGGTGGCGCACCCATCCGTCTCGCCGGATGGGACGGATATCGCGCTATACCACGATATCGGTGGCCGCAACGAACTCTACGTAGTTGATCCGAATACAGCTGAACTGACGCAGTGGAGTGATGGAGAGGTCCCGCGTGACGCCACTCATGGCATCGATTGGGACGCGGACGGCGACCGCGTATTCTTCCACCTTGACGATGACGGCAACGAGCAGAACGACATCTATGCCATTGATCGCAGTGGTTCGGTCGAGCCGATCGTTGAGATGGACGGCCAGATTCTACTGCACGATGTCGGTGAGAACGGGGAGATGCTCGTCCTAGGATCGAACCGAGACGGTCAGATGAACGTATATGGTCACGATTTGAGAAGTGGGGAAACGACGAAGCTCACTGACTACGACCGTGCAGTATGGATGGCACACCTTTCGCCCGACGGAGATCAAATCGCCTACGCCACGAACGAGTCCGACGACTACGACAACCGAGACGTGTACGTCGCCAATGCTGACGGATCGACCCCTCGAAATCTCGAGATCGGTCACACGGGCGCGGAAGCGAGCCCTGTAGACTGGCATCCGAACGGTGACAAACTCCTGGTAAACGACAATACGCCCGATCTCGGACGGTGTGGGGTGTACGATTTCGCCACGGATGAGGTGACGTGGTTCGGTAATCAGGAGTACGAGGAAACTGGTTCCTTTTTCCTTCCAGATGGGAAGCGGTTCATCGCCTCCCGTGTCCACGAGGCAGAGCATATTCAGGTAGTATACAACGTGGAGACCGAGCAGGCACACGAATTCGAGCTTTCCGAGGGGTTCACTACAACCCCGACTGACCGTGTGTTATCAGATGGCCGGGTTCTCGTGGGCCACGAAACCCCGACGCACCGGCGTGAGTTGCTGGCTTACGACACAGAGACCGACGAATACGAAACGGTGTTAGAAGCCGAATACGGTCCGTTCTCACCGGACGACTTCATGGAAGCTGCATATTTCACGTTCAACTCGGACGGGATTCCCGAAACGACTGCCCACGCGGTCGAACACAATCCGTACGATGGGTTGGAAATCGGTGGATTGCTCTATGACTCCGGCCAGCGGCCGTCGCCGCTGATCGTCAATCCGCACGGTGGTCCGCGGTTCCAAAATTATAAGGAGTTCAGCTATCGAATCCAGTATCTGCTCATGCACGGGTTTTCAGTGCTTCAGGTGAACTATCGCGGCTCTACCGGCCGTGGTCGAGAGTTCGCCGAGGAACTCTACGACGACTGGGGCGGTGCCGAACAGGGTGATATCGCCTCCGGTGTCGAATACGTTCTTCAAGAGCACGACTGGCTCAACGAGGAGCAAGTAATCGTATACGGCGGCTCGTACGGTGGCTATTCGGCGAACTGGCAGATGGTCCAGTACCCCGAGTTATACGCGGCAGGGATTACGTGGGTGGGGCTGAGTGATCTCACTGATATGTATGAGAACACGATGCCGCATTTCCGCTCGGAACTGATGGAAAAGAACCTCGGCGAGCCGACGGAGAATCCTACGATCTACGAGGAGCGATCGCCAGTTACACACGCCTCGAATCTGAGTGCGCCACTCCTGATTGGTCACGGTGTGAACGATCCTCGGGTCCCAGTCTCACAGGCACGGCTCCTCCGGGACGCGTTGGACGATGCTGGCTTCGAAGACGGAGACGACTACGAATACGAAGAACTCGGTGAAGAAGGACACGGCTCAACGGATATCGACCAGAAACGACGGGAACTCCGTCTCCTCGATGACTTCCTAGACCGACGGATCGAGACGGAGCAGACGGATGAGGCTGCTGTCAACGATTGAATCACGAGCTCAGATAGCCGCTCCTCTCGTTCCAGTGTGAAACGGGCGACGAGTAGCTGTGTTGCGCGAAGGTCCACAACCGCGCAACCCAACCGACGACCGGGGTGCTCTGTCGGTGGTGGAGCGGCTGTTTATCAGAGGACAAGGCGAATCCCCCGAGGCGATTCACTCGGCGTTCAAGACGTTTCGTGGATTCTCGTAGACGACCTGCCTGATCGTGTCGAGATCAAGCCCCAGCCGGTAGAGTTCGAAGATGGTCCGCTTGAACGCGAACACGTCGCTCCGGAGGATTCCCGCACTGTCGGTCTCTACCAGGACGCGATCCGGTCCGTACTCCTCGATGACCGCGGCGACATCCCGCGGCGTCACCCCGAGCAACCACGGATAGCTCACCGTGTAGCTCAGGTAACAATCCGTGTTCTCCATCACGTACGAAGCCGCCCGGTCGGCGTGGGAGAGGACCAGTTGATCGTCGGGAAGGCCCGCCTCGTCCTTGCATTCGATATCGAGTTCGATCGCGGCCCGGCGCTCGTTTTCCGCGTCGATGACGGGCTCCTGTTGCATCCCCATGTCGAGTTCGTACCCCGGAATCATCCCGCGCTCGCGGAAGGGGATGTCAACGTCGCTGAGATCCGGCGGCGTATGAGCGACGGCAGGAATGCCGGTATCAGCAGCGATTTCCATCTGTCGCCGCGTCACCTCTTTCTGGTCTTCGAGTTCCCAGCGCGCGACGTGCTGTGTAGGAGTGATCCCGATCTCACCGACGGCGGCGACCTCGTCGAGCGCGCAGTAGGCCGGCATTCGCTCCAACAGCGCCTCGTAGTCGTCGACGCGCGCTCCGGTGTGGATTCCGATCCCGAGTTTTGCGTCGAAGATGTGCGCCTGCCTGATCTGGTCGAGACGGTTGAGCGCGTCGTCCCAGAGGTACTGGACATCCTGCGGCTCGACCGGCTTGTAGGGGGTCCAGTAGTAGGCGGCCGCCATCATCACCATCGATTCACAGCCGCTCAGTGCAAACTTCTCGCGGTCGTTCCACGAGAGAGTATGCGCGTGGTTGTGGATGTCGATCCACGGGATGTTCGTCAGCTCTGCCGGAAACCCTGCTGTGTTATCTAGCTGCTCGGCGTCGATCGATCGGTTCGTCGGATACTGGGGATCCATAGTGGCTTGGGTCTTATTCCTCCGAGCTATTCAATCACCCATTCGGTTCGACCGAAAGCAGGGTTGCTCGGATCGGCTGAACTGACTCGTCGAGGACCGCCCACGAACGGAGGGGCGATCCGCGACCGAGCCGGCTAGTTGAGCGTGATGTCCGGGAGCTGTTCATCGATGTAATCGACGTCCACGTCGAGCCAGTCTGGGACACGAAGGTGTTCGCCGAGTTCATCGACGTCCTCATCGAGTGTTACCCCTGGCCCAGTGGTCGCGAACTCGAAGACCGCCCCGCCGGGCTCTGTGAAGTACATCGACCAAAAGTAGTCACGGTCCTTCCGGGAGGTCGTGATCAGGTCGGCGTCCCTAAACCGGTCGCTCCACTCCTTCTGTTCCCACTTCTCGCCCGCGTCGAACGCGATGTGGAGGAACGTCCCGGTCCCCATGACGCCCTGTGCAGCGTTCGGCCTGATCAGGACATCGATGAAGTTAGCTCCCGTCCGGGCGCCGGGCGCCTCGAATCGGACGCGATCACCCGCCTGCGGGTAGTCCTGTCGCCCGACTCGATCCCACCCCATCGTCTCCAGCGCGCGGAAGGTCCCGGCGGGATCGTTCGAATGGATGGTTGCGCTATGAAGGCCGCGCACGCCGTGTTCGGCGGGCACGTCGCCGCCATCCCACGGTTCGATCTCCGACTTGCCGGTCACGAGTTCAAACGGCGTCCCGTCAGGATCGGTGAACTCGATAGCCGTCTCATCGAACCGTTCGGTGGTTACGTACTCGACGCCGTACTCTTCGAATCGATCTTCCCAGTAGCCAACGGAGTCTTCAGCAATGACGAGGCCACACCCGCTGATCTGACCCTTGCCGACTTCCCCCGTGGGCATATCTTCGATGGGGAAGAACGTGAC
Organism: Halobacteriales archaeon YIM A00010; assembly: GCA_025041175.1. Classification (GTDB taxonomy): domain Archaea; phylum Halobacteriota; class Halobacteria; order Halobacteriales; family Haloarculaceae; genus Halocatena. Next base: position 357,868 of record JAKCFJ010000003.1, on the reverse strand, counting down.
AATCGAACCGGCAGTCCCGGCCTCGTCCCCGTAGTAGAGGTGATAGATTTCTTCCGGAACGTCGAACCGGACGGTTCGCTTGATGAACCGCATGCCGAGGACGTTCCGGAAGAAGTCGAGATTCTCCTGGGGGTCGCTCGCGAACGCGGTTATGTGGTGTAGACCGTTGATCTCTCCCATTGAGTTGTCATCGATCAAGTAGCCAAAGAATAAAAAACCATGGGCGACTTTATTTCTCCGAAAAGAAGATAAAAGGACGTTCGTGCCTGGTTTAGTCAGATGTTCGGCGCAATCGCCAAGTAAGGCTTGAAGGGGCATGCTTATGCTGTCAGCGCCGCAGTGGGGGTGCAGGTAGTGGGTGTCAGAGGGAATCAAACATGCCGATTCGGGTGTATCCGTCGGGGAGAATCAATCGATCTGTTCGAGGTCTGTCTGTGTTCGCTCGGTTTCGACGTTCCCTGTGTTGCGGGTTTCTGTCGGTTCGAACAGCAGGATTTCCGCCTCCCTGTCGGCAGTCGGACGGTGCTCAACCCCTCGCGGCACGATAATGAACTCTCCCTCCTGTAGTGTCACATCCGGCTCCTCCCGGAGTTCGATCCGAATTTCGCCTGTTGTCACGAAGAACAGTTCATCAGCATCTTCGTGGTGATGCCAGTCGAACTCTCCTTCGACTTTGGCGAGTTTGACCGCCTGTCCATTGAGTTCACCCGCGAGCCGCGGTGCCCACTGTTCGTCGAATGAGGCGAACGCTTCTGCGAGATTGACTTTCTCCACGAATGTTTTACGGTTTTGTGAGACAAATAGATTCGGAGCAGACGATTACCTGACCTGTAGGTAGTCCCTGCTGCCTGGGAAGAATTTGAGACGTTGATTTGTATTGCATGTTTGTACAGTACCGTGCAACCGACAAAAACACCCTCTGTCGATACCGTGCTCGACACCGACGAAGTACTCGCTCTCCAGACGATAGTGACGACACCACGGATCTCGTGATGCGGATCGCAGTGCATGGCACGCTCACCAAAGACGAAGCGCGGAAAAAAGAGGGACAAACGGTTTTGAGAAGTCTTCGGCGAGGGGAGTTGGTAACGTTCGACAATTTGCATACTAGACAGACGGATCGTCAGCGGTTACTGGCCGGAGGTGGAGTACAGCACCGTTTTGTCTCACTCGGAAGCTTATCGCCGAGCCACTACTCGCAGAACCAACTGGAGAACGTGAACGAACACGCCGGCGACTGCGATGTAAACGCCGATCGTCTGTAGGGCAACGGAGGCGCTTCGCTCGTCGCGCACCCGCCAGACCTCCCAACCGAGCCGGAGCAGGAAGCCGAGGAAGATCAGGAGGAATCCGATGAGCAGGACGGGCTGGAAGACCGTTCCGATCGCGATTGCCACAACGCCACCGATAAACGAGTAGTTAGCGCCGGTTCCCCAGCTTTCGAACGTCTTCGACCGGGCGTAGACGTAACCCGAAATCACGGCGGTGAGTGCCGCAACGACGATCGCGGTCACGCCCAGGATCATCAGCTGGCTCTCTCGTGGTGCAATCGAGAGTATCCCCGACCCGAAGATTCCGAAGGCGAGTTGTAGGATCAGCAGTCCGACGACGGCGATGCCCACGTTGTCGCCTTTGACACCCCGCTCTGCGATCATCTCGCCTCCCATGATCGCTGCGCCGTACACCAGAACGCCGATAATCGGAACCGCAAATAGGTAGTTGTTGATGGCCGCAAGCGGTGTCACGACGAAGACGTACATCAACAGGACGTTGATCGCCATCAGGGCGCTCGCGCCGCCGATAATACGTGCTTCACGGCTCGAGAAGCCGGTCTCCTGTGGGGTCTCGAAGGTGCTCATAATCTGCCTCTACGCCATTGAACCGGAAAAGCTTGCTCTAGGTCTCGGAATTCTTCCGGTTTGCTGTGCTTCGCACTGGAACTCGTTCGAGACAGTTGGTCGTGTTCTGGAAACGAGGACAGCGTGTCCTATCATTCAGTTACCGAGTGGTTCCTGCAACAGTTATACACCCGGACACGATTCATGTAACGATACGTCGTCTGATTGGCCGGGACCAATCCTGGTGGCATGGATGCGGTCACCTGCATGTTGATCTATTCGTGTCCGGGTGTATAGACATCTGTCGTTGGATCGAGATTGCTGGATTCGGCACTGCGGGTGGGCAGAGCGCCTGCGTGATACGAATAACAGATTTTCTGACGAACGATGGCTATTTATACTGTCTGTCAGACGTATTTCAATAACTGCCATCGCAAACTCATAGACTACGACCGGATAGATCGAATCAATGAGCAACGGCTTTCTGACCGACAGTATCAGCGTTGTAAAACTCAGAATCTGTGCATGAGCCGTGTTCTAGACGGTAGTAGATGGAACAATCCACGGCTATTGTACACTATTTTATCGATATATTTATATTTTTACTGATATTCATGATAACGGTAGAAATAGCTACTCATATAGATAGTGCACACTGATGTCCGAAGGAGCGTAATCGTGGGCAATGATAGCCAACTATCGTCTCGATACTGCGCCGGATCTGACACCCACACCCGGAGCAATCGTCACGTCCACATCGATACCACGAAACGACGTGTCTATTGAGAAGTGAACGATGTATACACCAGCAGAAGCAGCTGCCGTGTCGATCACGAGGGCTGTGTCTACACTGAATATGGACGATCATGATAACCCAGCTCTACGGTAGTCTGTGTGCCTGCGTCCGAGTGGTGATTGTCGTTGCCAACACGAAATAGACCTGTTTACGCAGGATAGCGCTGGCATCTACCGCTCTGGACAACCGTGTTCCATACTGCGTCCCACCAGGAAACATTGGATGTCTCCTATAGGTTACCCCTGATCCCGTATATCGGCTGGTACACAGCCGTTAATAGACCGCTGTAGACCATCAGGCGCGACTAGTCGATGGGCTTGTTCCGACTTGACAGCTGCACCGATCGCTGTCACTGTTCGGGTGGCGGCCCGTCGCAACCCCTCTCGTGAGAGTGACAGGAGTCCGAACGGATCTCTGTCGAAGTTGTAGCGGTAGCTGAAAGTCAAGCCGACAGCCGTCACTTCACCCTTTCCGAAAAACACCACAGCAATCGACGATACACTTGGTTGAATCTCCGTACAGATCCGAGTGATTATTTCTAATGATCTTGGTGGTTCTTCAGAGAAACACGCCTAGAAAGTAGAACAACAGAGTTGACAACAGGAGCATGTCGTCAGAATCATCCACGAACTCGGTCACGAGTCCGCGACGCCGGACGAAGCCCGCGAGATACTCGGTCTGTGGTGCGGAACTGCATTTCCGGTGTGACGAACGACTCGGTCCTCCTGTGAGTGATAGAACCACGGAGGTCCCGATGGCATGCATTACAACAGTACGTTTGTAATTTCCCAACGTTCCTCGTACTCACAGAGCACGAGAGCGGGTACAGCTATTGATATACACAAACCACACATCAAAGTACCATGTTCGAATACAGGTCGATTTCGATGTTGTTTGCGCTTCGGAGTACGGAACGGGGGAGTTCCTCGTGAAGGAGCTGTTCTTTCCAGTGATTGGCCGACCCGAAATGCTGATCGCGCCTTCCACCATCCCGTCATCCCGTGTGATCACAGCGCCGACCGCTCGGTTCCCTTTTATCATCTCTTCGTCGTTGAGCGCGAACCCCTGTTCTTCGATCCGATCGAGCTCATCCAACAGTTCGATTACGGCGCGATTCGCACTGACGTTTGTCCCACAGACGATGATCGGGCGTGACGATCCCAGCGCACCGAGTTTTTCCCAGCGTCCGAACGTACCCGAGATCCAACGATAGTGGACGCACGGATCCCGTCAATACAGCCTCATACCATCGTTCTATCGGCCCTGTCTCCGTACCGTTGCTTTCGTCGATCCGGACTAGCGTCCAACAGTATTGAACGATCAGGTCGTTCGATAGCGCCGGTCCCGCCGCGTGCATCCCCGAAATCACAAAGCTTCATACTCCCGTGTACAAAACAGACTCAACACGGCGTCGACGATGAACGTGCCTAACGAATTCGATATAGACGGAAAAGTGTGCGTAATAACGGGCGGATCGGGCGTTCTCGGCTCGGAAATGGCGAAAGCGATCGGGAAGAACGGCGGTACGGTCGTCATCCTCGCTCGGGGCCGGGACGGACTACAGGAGACCAGTGACGAACTCGCGGAGTTGGATATCGATCACCTCACGGTTCCGGCATCAGTCCTCGATCGGTCGGAGCTAGAGGCGGCGGCCGAGACGGTCATCGACGAATACGGTCAGATCGATGTTCTCATCAACGCGGCCGGCGGGAACAGCCCGGAAGCGACGACAGGCCCCGAAACGTCCTTCTTCGATCTTCCGAAAGACGGCTTTGAGACGGTACTGAACGTCAATTTCGTGGGGACAGTGCTCGCATCCCAAGTGTTCGGGCAGTACATGGTCGAGCGGGGCGAAGGTGTCATTCTGAACATTTCGTCGATGAACGCGCTCACGCCGTTGACCAAGATTCCGGCGTACTCGGGCGCGAAGGCCGCCGTGTCGAATTTCACCGAGTGGCTGGCGGTCCATATGGCCCACAATTACTCGCCGGACATCCGCGTCAACGCGATCGCACCCGGATTCTTCCTCACGGAACAGAACCGGTATCTGTTGATCGACGAGGAGACGGGCGAGTACACCGACCGCGGCCAGACGATCATCGATCACACGCCACAAGAACGGTTCGGTGATCCGGAGAACCTCTCGACGACCGTCCTGTGGTTGCTCTCACCGGGGTCCGAGTTCGTTCACGGAGCCGTGATCCCAGTCGACGGCGGGTTCTCCGCGTTCAGTGGCGTCTGAAACGGAATAATTCGATTCGGGCGGTCTTAGAACCGCCAGAGGGCTGTAGGTCGGTCGTACGCAACTTCTCGCACCAAATCCTCCGCGACGCCGTGCGGGATCTGTCCTTGCTCGACCATCGATCCGACAGTGTCAGCGAGCGACCGCCGGAACATCTCGAATCGAGAGTCGAACGAGAGTAGTTTGCGGGAATCACTGACCATCCCGCCGTGGTTCGCTAACAGATCGACGGTACTGACGTACTCCAGTTGTCTGCGCATACCGGTGGGGCTATCGTTGAACCACCACGCTGCGCCGACGCTGACGTTGGGGAACGCGCGAGAGATCGTTGCGACGGTCGGGTAGTGCGTCGGATCGACTGTGTAGAGGACGATCTGGAGTTCCTCGTCGAAGCGATTGAGGAAATACTCGAGGTTCTCCGCGAGCTCGATGTGCTGTGTGGAGACGTCACCGCCGGCGTCCGGGCCGAGTTCGTCGTACAGCGAGTCGCGGTAGTCTCGAACGGGACCGATGTGGAACTGTGTCACCCAGCCAGTGTCGCGGTTCAGTTCACCGATCCGTTCGAGGACGTACGCCTGGAAATCGGTCACGTCGTCGGAAGCGATCGTCTCGCCGGCGTAGGCTCTCTGATAGATGTCGGCCGCTCTGCGGTCGCTCACGGGTTTCGAAACGACCTCGCGCAGGCCGTGGTCGCTCGCCCGACAGCCGTGGTTTTCGAAGTACTCGTGGCTGACCTCGAGGGCCGTGAGAAAGCCGTCGAGGTCCGAGGTGTCGGTATCGGTCGCCCCCGCGAGATCATCAACGTACTCGCGCCATCCTGCCTCGTCGATCTTCATCGCGGTGTCGGGTCGCCACGTCGGCCGGACGGTGACCTCCTCGAGATCATCCTCGAGTCGTCGGTGGTGTTCGAGGTCCGAAACGGGATCGTCGGTGCTGGAGACGACTTCGACGTTCATCTCCTCGAGCAGGGCCTGCTGTCGCATCTCGGGCGATTCGAGCATATCTTTCGTTTCCGTCCATATCTCCTCAGCCGTGTCACCAGAGATGAGTTTCTCGATACCGAACCGTCGTTTGAGATCGAGGTGGATCCACTCGTAGGTGGGATTGCCCGCGAACTGGGGGAAGACTTCTGCGAGGGCCATCCACTTCTCCCGATTGGATGCCGAACCAGTGATTTTTCGCTCGGGAACACCGCGTTTTCGCATCAACTGCCAGACGTAGTGGTCGGTCGCACCTTCCACTTCCCAGATGTCGTCCCAGCCCTCGTTTCGTGCGACCGCCTGCACGTCGAGGTGACTGTGGGGATCGAGAATCGGGAGCTCCCGAATCTCATCGTATAGCTGTCGTGCTGGCTCCGAGCCGAGGAGATATTCCTCATCAAGGAAGCTCATACAGGACGGTTGTACGGAACCAACATTATACTATCGGTCATAATTACGTAAACCGGCAGTGGACGCTTCGGGATCATGGAGCGCACTGCTGGCTGAACTGGCGACTGAGTGTTCGCAGATCTATGACCGACAGTATAACCATGTGGTCGAACGCAAAATCACGGCAACCGAATCCGCGAAAAAACCAACGCAGTCACAAGACACGCACTGATACGGATGCGTTGGCTACGCTATCGAAGCACGGCAGACGACTGTGTATCGGGGCCTAATAGTGCTTGTATTGGAGTTCGATCACGTTTGCCGCATTCCGTAGTTCGGGCAGCAGTTCGTCCTCAATTCGTTCGTCGCTGAATCGGTGTTTCGGTCCCGCGATGGAGATGGCGGAGTTGCCCGCCTTGTTTTCGTCGTCCGCGACCGGGACACCGACGGATTTGACGCCGGTAACCCGTTCTTCGTCTTCGATCGAATAGCCCTGCGAACGGATCGTATCGACCTCCGCAACGAGTTCATCGACGTCCGTAATCGTGTTCTCCGTCGCTGCGGGAAGTCCATGTCGATCGACGATGTTCCGGATCTCAGTGTTCGAGTGATGTGATAAGAGGACCTTCCCGACTGCAGTCCAGTGCATTCGGGTGAACTCCCCCGTGGGCGCGTTGTCCGAGACGCCTTCGACCGGTTCGGACCGGTACACGAGCACTCGCATCCCGTCTTCTTCGTATCCGATAGTGCCCACCTCACCGGTGGATCCGGCCACGCTATCGATCTCCGACCTCGCTACCTGATAGATGCTTCGGCTGTGACGAACCGTTCCACCAAGTTCGAGAAACCGAAAACTGAGCCGATATTCGCCGTCCTCTTTGATCACGTATCCGAGTTCTTGAAGCGTTTTGAGGTAGATATGAGCTGTGCTTTTCGGGATATCGTGGTGGTCCGCGAGCGCAGAGACACCGCAGCGTTCGAGCGTCTGAATCGTTTCAACGATGTTGAACGCATTCTCAACGGACTTGATTCGATTGCTCGATCCGGAGTCGTCTTCCTCATGGCCCATGTGAATATCTTTCCACGCCGGATCATTAATAACGTTCTCTCCGTGCCATCACCGATCCCCAATAATTTTGGACGCTGTGACGCGATAATATCGTCTCGCATTCCCTCTAGCGATCACTCCGGGATTGATACGAATCGAAGATTATTAATATAATAAAACGTGAACAGTTGGCTGCGCTATGATCAGTGAGACACGTGAACGATGTAATATGCAGGTGGTCCGTAGACCGGACAACAGCATTTCGATCGTTGCCGAGGTATAACGGAATGAGTGATCGAGGGAACGTACCGAACGCCCTCGCGGATCCCCACGACTCGAATGCGAGTGCAATCACTGGTGAGTGAGAATGGCAACAGAAGATACACGATCATTCCACTGGCCGATGCTCGTGACGCTCCTGCTCATCCCGGTGATGGCATCGTTCTCGGGGCGCTGATCAATCCGACCATCCCGGCGATTCAGAGCACGTTCTCTCACCTGCCGAACTCGGAAACGCTCGCGCCGATGGTCAGCACGATGTCGGCGCCGATCGTCGGGTATCTTCTCGACCGATACAAGCGAAAGCCGGTGCTGATCGCGTCGATACTGATCTACGGGTTCGGGACGAGCATCGCGTTCTTCCTGGATTCGATCTACTTAATCCTCCTGATACGGGTCTTCGGCGGGATCGCGGTGGCCATGCTAATAATAATCATTCCGATACTAATCTCGGACTACTACTCTGGGAACCGTTATGAGTCCATCATGGGCTGGTACAGGGCAATCACGGCGGGCGGGTCGCGGATTGCAGTTGATGAGAAACTGCAGAACTAGACAGTGCCGTGATTTGTGCTTTCATCGTTACAATTATATCCATAGAAATCCAGTACGTTCGCGATTCCATAACCAAATCAATATTGTGAACGTCAGTGAAACTTGCCATCGACGGCGAGTACACACCGTGTGCCGAATGAGACACGAAGCAATCACGCCGGTATCAAGTTGTAAAATCCCTCGACTGCGATGCAATGCGACAAAATCGTTAATCAACGTTTAGCGGTGGATCGTTGGTTAATGGCAATTGCGTCATTCCTCGGGAGATCCTCGGCGGACACCTCCCAGTCGGCCACATCTGCCCACGCAACAGTCTGGAGCCGAAGGTCCTCGTCTTTCTCACAGTCATTCTCCTCGGCGTAGAGAGTGTACCGGGTGACCGCGCAGAAGTGCTCGACCTGTGCGCGATACGTACTGTCGAGAGCGAGCTCGCGCATAATCCCACGGACGTGGCTCCTGGATACTCGACCGGGGTACCACGGGGTGATTGTCTGTCATGTCACGGGCGGCGAACGCTTTCTGTTCATCACCGCCATCACGTTCGTGTTCAGGGGTTTGCTCGCCAGTCTGATCATCGAGCCGCTCGGTGCTTTTCAGGTGAGGATACGAGCACGTACGAGCCACGCGGCAGTAGGCGAACCCGTCGATGGTCTGCTCGAATGGGTGTCACCGAACACGGACAGCACCACTGGACAGATGGAGAACGGGAGACTCTTTTCTGTCGCCCCGAAGCTGAACACATGGTGATCTCTCTTGCGATGGGCTGGCGGCAGTTGCTGTTCGAGAACTGGCCCATCGACCCGACACTGATGGACTCCCATCTCCCCGAATCGCTCGCTGCAGACCGCCATGACGGGAGTGCGTGGCTCTCGGTCGTCCCTTTCACTAATGTCGCCGTCCGGCCGAAGGGGCTCCCCCGCAGACTCGGCGTTCGCCTCCCGGAAATCAACGTCCGAACGTACGTCACCCACGACGGCGTCCCCAGCGTCTACTTCTTCAGCCTGGACGCTCAGGGGCTCGCCACTGTCACCGGCGCGCGCCTGTTCCACCACCTCCCGTACTACTACGCCCGCATCTCGCTCTCTGTAGCCGACGGTCGCGTACGATTCGACAGCCGGCGACACCACCCTGGTGCCCGTCCCGGTCGGTACGAGGCCACCTACTGGCCGACCGGCGAACCGTTCGACGCCACCTCGGATCCGTTCGCGGAGTTCCTCGTCGAGCGCTACCGCTTCTACACTGAGGCTCCCAATGGATCGCTTCGCTACACCGACGTGCGCCACGACCCCTGGACGCTGTATCCCGCTACAGCGACCGTCGAGACCGATACCCTGCTGCGTGCCGACGGCTTCGTCCGGCCGGATGCCGAGCCGGTGTACTACTACAGTCCTGGGCTGGACATCGTGGCGTCTCGGAGCAGACGACTGACTGATAGTGATTAAAACGATTCCTGACGATTGCAAAGCAGTGCTATGGACTCGATCTACCTGATTGAGGCCCGAACCTCCTGCGACCGCTGGTTGGTGAGTGGTAGCGCTACCGCACTCTCGTTTATTTCACATCTTGAAAATCAGATTACGAGATGGCAACTCATTCCACCCACAGCCTCTTTAATACGTATAGGAGATAGCTGCAGCAAATAGTTACATGTGCATTTAGTGATTACCTAGCCGACCTCAGTTAGTTGTAAAACATTCCTTCATCAAATGTGTACTCGCTATGTTCAGAATACAGAAAAAGTTAGATATACATTTGATGATTGTTGATGTTCAGGTGGGCATCCACGCTTCGAGTCGTTTGCACATCGAACACTGATTGGATACCATCTGCGACTACAGCGCGGATATAGTCGGGACAAGACGTAAGATGACCCGTGAACCGTCTGGACAATTATACATCGACGAGATCGATCCGGAGAAAGCACGCCTATTGGAGCAAGCACAAATTCTGGAATAATATATTGGATATTTTATTTAATAATGTATTATTTCTACAAAATATAGGAAATATATCTATTATGATTATACAATAGCGATATCAGAGTATACTATGAAATGTACGGATATTATTGTTTGTCAGTGTCAGCCGATCAGCTGTCGCTCACGGAGTGGTATTGGCGGTGGAGTCCTCGCTGCTAGGACTGTCATGCCTACTCCAGTGTTATCGCCGCCATACTCCCGACGACCGCGACTGTGAGCGGCCAGTTGATCTATCTATTACGACAGTACGTTTGTAACAGGACAGAGTGCGGACGGCTAACCAGTTCAACGATCACATGGAATAAGTCTTCGACCTGCTTGAGTACGCTACTCTCAACCACATTTGGATGGTGGGCACTGAACAGACGGTCAATCAGATCATCCCAACAATTATCCAACACATATTCGGCCTGCGCGTGAAGCAGCACTGCTGTCGGGTGTGCCTCCAAGTACATGGCTGACTATCTCTGGTGGGTGTGTGAAATTATTCTCATAGTGTGACGACTGGGCTAGCAATGTCATCTCCCTAGTCATGGTTGGCAAGTACGATAGCTAATTGAAGACAGAGCAACGAAGACGTGAGTTTTGGTCCGTCTTAGTCTCGGATACGGGGAGTCTCGAGACTGAGATCCTTGCAGATACCGACCACGGTTTCGGTCTGTGATCGTTATCATAAGTGTCGTAGAGTTGTTTCTCCCAGACATTCCAATTCACCAGTTCCTTCGCATGGTTGCATCCTTCATGCGTATGGATTTCAGTAGTATTCCCTATAGCGATTCTCAATAAGCACAGGCTGGGCATTACAACAGTACTATTGGAATGGTGAACGGCTGAATTCGGAACAGATCAGTATACCACTGATGTGTACCGATTATTGCCCGATAATGTCTTAAATCCAGAGACCACTGCACACCATCGTGTTCTGATCAACAGAACAATAAAGTATAAATAAAAATATTTTATTATACATCAATAGCGAGAATAGCTTACATTCAATTCCAATTCGTTGGATACATTCAGTAGGAGGTCAGCAATATTGTGTTCGTACTCTTCATTGCGGAGACGATGGGCGGGTCCGGCGACGCTTAGCGCACCCACGACTTCGTCATCAGTTTTCGTTATCGGTACTGCGATGGCGTGGAGACCCTTGATGTACGCCTCATCTGTTACGAGGTATCCGTCTGTAGCGAGCGTTGCGCTGTCAGAGTCGTCTCCTTTGTCGTTTTCCCCCTCCTCCATTGCTGCAAGCACTCGCCCAGCAGCTAGTTGGTCAAGTTGAATCCGAGTACCAACGCGAGTTTTGGTCTTGACCGCCTGTTCGCCGTGTTCCATAAACACGATCACGGCGCGATCAAACTCTCGAACGAAAAATTGGCATGTTTCTCCCGTTTCGTTGGCTATCTCGCGGACCTTCGGCTGGACAAGGTCGAATTCCTGCTCGCGTACGCGAACATGATTACCGAGATCAAGAAACCGAAAACTGAGACGGAACTCATCGTCCTCTCGAACGACGTATTCGTGTCGTTCGAGCGTCCGGAGGTGGTTGTGAACGGTACTTTTCGCTATGTTAAGCTCTGATGCCAACTCCGAGACACCCGCACCATCCCGCTCTTGGAGTTGCCCAAGAAGACTGAGGGTTGTCTCAACGGACCGCACCGGCACGTTTGGGGAGCGTTCCATGGCAGTACCGAAGTCCGTCTATTATAAAAACGTTCTGCCTATCAAAACATCCATTATAGCCGCGAGCAGGATCACAGCTGTTGTTCTTTGCTTGATCTGTTTGTGAATAACTGCCCTAAGCGGTATCGTTCGAGATATGCTGAGCGAATCTTAGTTCTGTCTGTCAGAACTCAACTACGCTATCGGGAGTCCGACGAAGCGTTGATGGGAGTTGCCCCGTTTGCACGAGTATGTATAAACAGGCTGTAACCGTCGCAAGCGGTGTCACGCTGAGCGATACCTGGGATCGATCCGGGGACATGAGAAGCGAGGATCGCGCGTCAAGGCGTATGAATAGCGATGAATGAGACGTTCCTCGTCGGTATAGATCTCGCATTGTCGAGCGTCCGTGTCACTGCATACGATAGGAGGGGTGATGTCGCGCTGAGTGGCCGTGCAGAGATCACCGAACCGTCGGTAGCGGGGTGGGCGAAGGCGCTCCGCGAGGCAGCGGTGTACCTTCCACAGAGTCGGACTATTGTCTCAACGGTCGGCACGTCGGGGACGGTCGTAGCGGTTGACGAGCGAGGGAACGCCGTATTCGAGCCGAAATGGTACTACGAGACCGCACCCGAGCAGCTAGAGCGACTCGTCAACCACGAGCTGACAGACGAACTCTCCGCTCGGGGGTTGTCACTTTCGGCGGCTAGTCCGCTCGCAAAGATACTCGAATTGCGCGAGCGCGCTCCCGATCGCTTCAAGGATGTCGAGTGGATACTCAGCCCGGCGACGTGGCTGCTCTACCGCCTCAGTATCCCCGATGGAAACCGGTGGACCAATCTTGAGACAGACTGGACGAACGCGCTCAAGTTCGGTGCCGACATTACGACGCCGACACCAGAGTGGTTTGAGCCGCTGTTTGATGCTGTCAACGTGCCATTGGATCTGTTCCCAACGATTCGAGCGCCTGGGGTCTCTGTCGGCCACGCCGAGAGCACGCTCGCAGAGGAGGTGGGGTTGGCAGACGCGGAACTCTACCACGGACTCACGGATGGTAACGCGTCGGTGCTCGCCTCTGGCTGTCTCTATCCCGGCGACTGCAGCATCGTCAGTGGTTCGACGAGTGTTATAAAGTACGTCTCAGAGCGCATCAAACCCCACGAAGCGCTGTACTATCACCGGCATCCGATCGAGGGGTACCTTCCCGGCGCGGCGTTCGACTCGGGTGTTGTTCTTCGGTGGTTCTGTGAGCAGGTACTCGACATCGACCGCGAACGCGGGTTGGAATTGGCACGGCAGGTTGAGGCTGGGGAGGAACCCCGGGTGTACCTCCAAGGCAACCGAAGCCCATTCTTCGACGCACAAATGGGGACGACGATGGTTGACCTCTGGCCGGACGAGGACCGGTCGGTCGAGGAGACGCGTGGACGACTCATCCGTGGTATCGTCTCGGGGATCCCACTGTCGGAGTACACGTATTTCCCCCTTTTGGAGGACCACTTCGGACGCGAGATAGATCGGATACACTTGGTGAGTGGCGGGGAAGCGGGGAGCGATGATCCCTTCAGTTGGTGGAATACCCTCCGCGCGTCGATATGGGACCGGGAGGTGCTGAAGATGGAACCACGAGCAACCGTCGGCCCGCTTATCCCGGCTGCCCTGACGGCGTCAGTGTATTCCGATGTTGACGAAGCTAGTGATCGGCTTCTCCGGATAAACGGGCGTGTCCCACACGACAGCGACCTTCGAGAGAAGTACACACCGCTCAAAGATGAGTTCGCTCGTGACTGGAAGCGCGTGAACGAACTGTACGAGGCCCTGGAGCACTAAAAAGAAAAGACCGCTCGACTACCCGTTCTGCCCGTAGCCTTCGAACTTCGACTGTAGGCGTTCGACCTCACCATCTGGGATGATGGTTGGTTCACCGACCGCCATCGCCTGGTACTGGATCTGCGCGCAGTACTCGACCATCAGCGCCGTCTCGAACGCCGAAGCAACGTCGTCCCCGACAGCGAGCACGCCGTGGTTCTGGAGTAGGCAAGCGTTGTATTCCTCGCCGAGCGTCTCGACGGCGATGTTTCCGAGTGCCTCCGTCCCATACGTTTCGTAGGAGGCGACGGGAACCTCTGCGCCAGCGAACGCGATGAGGTAGTGCGAGGCTGGGATGGGTTCGTTCAGGGTCGCAAACGTCGTCGCGTAGGGGGAATGGTTGTGAACCACACCACCGACATCGTCACGCTGACGGTACACCTGCATGTGCATCGAGTGCTCCGAAGAGGGTTGTTTCTCGGCGAGGAGCTGCTCGTGCGAGAAATCGAGGACTGGCACGTCGTCCGCTTCGATCTCCTCGTACGCCATTCCAGAGGGACTGATGGCCATGTACTCACCATCGATGAGTGCACTGATATTGCCACCGGTACCCTTTGTGAGACCTTGATGAAGCATCTTGCGTCCATGCTCCGCGATCGCGTTACGTTCGTCCTGTGCTGTTTGACTGAGGTTCTGGTTCGTGTTGCTCATTGTCGTTGTGGGTCGTGTGATCGTGTGTCGATTCGTTGTTACGGTTGCGATTACGAGAGCGTCTCTTCGTTGGCAACGTGCGTCGGGCGGTCTCCGGCGAGGAGCGCCTCGATATCATCGACGAGCATCGTCGAGTGGCGTTCGATGACCTCCTCGGCCGCACCGGCGAGGTGTGGTGTTGTGACGACGTTGTCGAGGTCGAGAAGCGGGTGGTCATCGGGGATCGGCTCCATGTCGTACACGTCGAGCGCCGCCCCCCGGATACCACCGGACTGTAACTGTTCGAGAAGGGCGTCTTGGTCGATGATAGCGCCTCGGGCGTTGTTGATGAAGTACGCGCTTTCGCTCATCAGCTCGAATTCCTCATGACCGAGCAGTCCGCGAGTGCTGTCGGTGACGGGGACATGGACGGTCACGACGTCGCTACGTCCGAGGAGATCGTCGAGTTCGACCTTTTCGGTGTCGTACTCGGCCATCGACTCCGCATCAATGTAGGGATCGAAGCCGAGTAGATCGACACCGAACCCCTGGGCGCGCTTTGCAACCTCCCGTCCAACAGCACCCATTCCGACGATGCCAACAGTTTTGCCCGCGAGTTCCGGCCCTTTCAGCCGCACATACGGCGAGTCCTGTCCCATACCCCACGTCACATCCTCACGATTCCCGCCAGACGCGGCGTCTGCGCGCGGGCTTCCGGTGTAAGTGCCAGTGTGGAGGAGGTGGTGAGCATGGACGATATTCCGCATCGCGCTCAAGATCTCCCCCCACGTGAAGTCTGCGACGCTGACCGCGTTGCGTCCCGGCGCGTAGAGCACCGGAATATCCCGTTCGGTGGCGGCATCGATATCGATGTTCGCGTCGGGACCGCCCCGTGCGCAGGCGATGAGCGTGAGATGCTCCGCATCGTCAATGATGCTCGCGGAGACACCCTCATAGCCGACGACGAGGACATCGACATCCTGAACGAGTTCGTGGAACTCGTCTTCGGCGAGTCGTCCATCCCGCTCGGCGATCGGGGCGTATTCAACTTCCATATCTAGTTCATCTCGAAGTCGGGAGAGCGCTCCCTGATCGAAGTTCGCTGTTACCAGTGCTTTCATCGTTCGTGTATTTCGATTTGTTTTGGTCGGTGTATCGGTTTTGCTGCGTCGGCTAGATCGCCTATATAACGCCCGTTCCCCGAAGTGGGGCTGTCTACTGGGCTGATGCCAGTGACGAGCGTTTAGACACCGTGATGAACGTTCCGTCAAGGTTGTATATATATCTATCGGTGACAAAAGCGGATAATATTGCAAGAACGGGTAACTATACATATGGAATGATCAATGAATATTGATTATGGTGAAGGTGCTCATCGGCATAGATGCCGGCACGACAGTCATCAAGTCCGTCGCCTTTACGCTCGACGGTGAGGAGATCTATCAGAGTAGCGTTGAGAATGCAGTGCATCGGCCCGAGTCCGGATGGGCCGAGCAGTCGATGGTGACGACGTGGAAGAAGACCGCACAGACACTCAGCGAAGTCGCCGATGCACTCGACGATGAAGATGATGTCGTCGCACTCGGCGTCACCGGACAGGGCGATGGCTGCTGGCTTGTCGACGATGACGGTGATCCGGTTCGACCGGCGATTCTCTGGTCCGACGGGCGTGCGAATTCGTACGTTCAACAGTGGCAGGAGGAGGGGATCACCGACACGGTGTACGACATCTGTGGCGGAACCCAGTTTCCGGGAAGCAGTCTCGTCATACTTCAGTGGCTCAAAGAGAACGAACCTGAACAGTACGAGGCGGCGGATACTGTCTTTTACTGCAAGGACTGGCTCAAGTACAAACTCACCGGCGAGCTGACGACGGATCCGAGTGATGCGTCCTTACCGTATATCGACGCCGAAACCGCCGAGTACTCCGACGAAGTGCTGGAGGTTGTCAATATGCCTGATGTCAGAGAGATGCGTCCGGATCTCATTCCGGGGACGAATGTCGTCGGGCAACTCACGCAGAACGCAGCCGTCGAGACCGGTCTGCCACAGGGAACGCCAGTCATTTCCGGCTTCATCGATATTGCAGCCTCCGCATTCGGGAGTGGAGCAGCCAATCCCGGCGAAGGGTCGTCCATCGTTGGAACGACAGCAGTGAATCAGACAATCCTCGCGGAACCGCCGAACGACGACGAACAGGCTGGAATTCTGCTGACACTCGGGGTTGAGGATGGGGTATGGACGAAATTCATGTCTTCGATGACCGGAACACCGAACCTCGATTGGGCCATCGAGGAGGTGATGGACAAGAGTAGCTTCAACCTCGTCGAAGAGGAAGTCGAGTCGATACCGATTGGATCAGAAGGTCTCATTTACCATCCATATCTCAGTTCGGCAGGCGAACGGGCCCCGTTTGTGAACCCGAATGCTCGGGCGCAGTTCATGGGACTGAACCAAGAACACACGCAGGCACACCTCGTTCGAGCGGTGTATGAAGGTATCTCGCTCGCAATGCTAGATTGTTACAAGCACCTTCCACAGAACGCCGACGAGGTGTACCTCAGCGGCGGCGGAGCGAACTCTGACTTTTGGTGTCAGATGTTCGCTAATTGTTTGAACGCGATCGTTGTCGTTCCAAAAGGATCCGAATTCGGCGCGAAGGGCGCAGCACTGCTTGCTGGTGTTGGCACTGGTGAGTACACCGATCTCGAAAGCGCGGTCGAAGCCACGTCGTCCGTCGAACAGTCGTTCGAGCCGGATCCAGAGAAGGTTCGACAGTTCCGGCGCTGGTACGATGTGTACACCGATGCCTACGAGGCGACGTTCGAGGTGTGGGATGAGCGAGTCAAGGCTCTCGAAGATCTCCGATACATGTCTTCCGACTCCTCTCGACCGTCGAAGAAGACGGTGACTGGAAAGGACACGGTTGGAGGGAACTAAATGATTGATCTATCCGCTGGGATGGTTATTGCAGCGTTCGCTGGCGGTGCGTTCGGTGCTGCAATTGGTGGACTTCCCGCATTCATCTTTACAGGCATCCTCGTTATCGCCGGTGAGACTGGAACCTTGGCAACCAAGGCAGTTGCAAGTGTGGTGAGCGTGGATCCGTCACAGCTTACTGCGCTCGGACTCACAAATTCGATTGCTTTCGGACCCGTGTTCGGACCACACATCAGTTTCGCCGCGGGTGCCGCCGCATCGGCGTACGCTTCGAAAAAGGGCTATATGGACACGGATTTCGACTACCACGAAGCGAAGGACATCAACTACGCGTTCGGAACGAAGCCGGACGTGCTCGCGGTCGGGGGGCTGTTCGGTGTCGCGGGGTATCTGATGGCACAGACGATGACCGCCTTCGCCGCGCCGTGGGATCCTGTGGCGATGGCGGTTGTCCTTTCGGCTGCGCTGCACCGAGTAGCGTTCGGCTACGATGTCGTCGGACAACCCGCTGAAGGGTGGTTGAATATGCAACCATTCGAAGAAGACCGATTCCGCAACACTGCACAGGGTGTGACCGACGGTGGTCAACGACAGAGTGGGCCGTTGAATCGGTTGATCGTCGAACCGTGGCTCCCACAACAGTATCGGTGGACAAATGTTGGTTTTCTCGGCCTCATTGTCGGTGTTCTGGGCGCGTACATCGGATACGCAACCGGCAGTGTCTATCTTGGATTCGGAATCAGCGCTGCTTCGCTTATTTTTCTGAGTATTGGTATCGAGAATTTCCCGGTGACACACCACATCACGCTGCCTTCGAGTACGGCCGTGTTCGCCATGGTTCCGCAGGGAACGCCGATCGGATCGGTACCGCTCGCACGAGTGGTACTCGTCGGTGCAGCCATCGGTATAGCGTGTGCGCTGTTCGGTGAACTGTTCCAGCGTGTATTTTACGCGCACGGCGATACACACTTCGACCCACCCGCAGCCGCCATCGTTTTCGGGACGTTCCTCGTCGCACTACTATCTGCGATTGGAGTATTCCCGCAGAGTTCATGGGTTCCCCCACTGTGGTGAACACTAACATCGCTTGAGATAGCCACAAGAAGGGTGGTTACTTTGTTAGCTGATCTCCTCAATCGATCGTTGTACTGCTGCAAGCACGTTGTCGTGTGACCGTCCATTCGATGCGATGAGCCCTGGATAATCCGGTTTCCAGTCACGACCATGGATATCAGTTACTGTCCCACCAGCCTGTCGAATTTGATGGACTCCCGCTACTGTATCCCACGGATTTGGGCTCTCATCGAGACCTATCGTTGCGTCAAGGGAACCATCGGCAACCAACGAAAGGGTTAATTGTGCTGAACCGATACGACGGAGTTCCCCGAACTGATCAATTATTTTTTGAGTTAAGGAGCCGATGGCAGCGCTATCATCTGTCTGTAATCGAAGTGTCGAGGCGATTAGGAATGATTCCGGCACAACTGTCTCGCTCACCGAAATTGGGTGTCCACACCGCTCTACCCCGCCTCTCGTCGCTATATGGGTTTCACCGATTCCTGGAGAGATATTGATTGCAGCAACCGGCGTCATATCTTTGACGACCGCAACACTCGTTACCCACTCTTTCATCCCCCGTATGTAATTTTGTGTGCCATCAATGGGGTCAATAATCCATGCATATCCGGATTCGGGGACCGTTTTTCGTTCGTTTTCTTCTTCACCGACAACTTCATCATCTGGAAACTGTTCTCTGATCCGTGAGATGATCTTTCGCTGCGTTTCTCTATCAATCTGGGTGACAAGATCGATGTTACTGCTCTTTTCTTCGATTGCGAGATCGGTTCTGAAGTGATCGTGTGCGTAGTCTGCACCAACTTTAGCAGCATCTATCGCGACTTGCGTTCGGGTTACCATACCAGAGTATTACGCCCGGATTAGAAAAAGACTGGGATGGAAGATCATTCATATAGTACTGTATGTTCCTGGTGAACTAGTATCAGGATTGTACCGAATAGTATTTCACCTCTTGATCACGTTACAGTCTATCGCATATACTCATCACTCAGTGCTAGAACTCTTCGTACAGTTGACATCCTCTTCAATTACTTCGTATCCCAACAGAGCGGCGGTGTTCAGATACGGATGAAGGATGAGGCGGAACGATTTTCTCGTAATTCATGCCAGAAAACGTCCGCCTCAACGGATGTTTGGACGACATCGACGTGGATGTTGTGGAGCGAGAAGCAACACTGCGACTGTTGATAACGCTCGGTATTCAGCTCCATCTTACTGAATTATCGCTTTCGAATACCATTACTATTTTTGAGATATTCGGTGTCAAACGGGCTCGTTCGACGGTTCACAATTGGGTGCACAAGGCCGATCTACAGCCCGAGGATGGACGAACTTCGGATCACATTGCGGTTGATGAGACTGTGATTCGACTGAACGATGAGCAGTACTGGCTGTATGCTGTCGCCAGATTCCATCGGAATCTGGCTGCTCACCAGACGTCTTTGACGTCTGGTTGACTCACGAGAGCACAGCTCTCGTGACTGCTGTCGATCCTGAGACGAACGAATTACCCCATACAACGCTTGAACCAACAAGAACGAACGCTATCGCTCACGCATTTGTCCGTGAATTGCGTGAGAAACACGCTGACGCCGTATTTCTCGTCGATGGTGCGACACCATTGAAAGACGCCTGTCGCCATCATGGTCTCGATTTCATATATGAACGGCACGGATATCGAAACAGTGTCAAACGTGTCTTTCGAGAGGTGAAACGACGTACTTCTTCGTTCTTAAACTGTTTCAGCAATGCCGACGCAGAAACTGCTAACGAGTTGTTTCGACCATTCGCCGTCACACGGAATCGGCGTATCTGAACACTACCAATCGGATCGATATGAAGGGAATATGGAACAGTATCCAGAGGGAGAGACCACATTTGTCTCCGTCGCGTATTCTAGTGGTGGAATGCATCTCGGCCACGCCCGGACGTACACTGTCCCAGACGTGTACGCGCGGTATCGCCGCCAACAGGGGACAAACTCACACTGTATCTCCGTGCTTTCCAACTTCGCCGTTGAGTCTACCGAAAACCAGGGAAGATGCGCTCACAACCATCCTCGAAACTGCGCTATGATTCACCAACAATCTACGCCACAAGAGTGTGCTTCGATTAACTCGAACGGAACCTCTTTGGAGCGTTCGACGGGCGATCCAATGACAATATCCTCGCTTCACGTTGCAGTGGGAGACTTCCCAATCACGCTCTGCCCGAGAGTGATCTACTGACCGATCGGGTGCGATTGAGGATAATCGCGTATCACGTTCGAAAACTTCGAATCAACAATCTACTCCGTTACGATATTACTTTTGTAATGCGCGCTGAAGTGGCTGTTTTTGGATCTGTTACGTCTACTCATCTATGAAATTGATGCTGAATCGCAGAGCGGAGCGTCGCTACCTTCGATTTCACGATGGAAGTGCTAGCTACCCTGCACACTCTGTTCGAATCTTTCGAATCTCCCGTTCGGCTGCAGCAGTAGCCCCGATTTGTCGAGAGGGACAAAAGCAAAGTAGGTGGAGTAATATACCACGTACACTATGCGTGAAACGGTAGATCCGTTCTGGAGAACTCGGAGCAGCGAGTACGTAAGAGCACACGTTGGGAACGAAGCCGCGGGGAGCCCGTAGGAGAACACCGATGGAAACGAGCAAACGGCTCATAGAATCCTTAGAATCGCTCGGCGTGGAGCGTATCTTCGGGTACCCTGGCGGCCGTGTCATCGAACTGTTCGATCATCTTCCGGAGTCGGACATCGATCTCGTTCGACCGCGCGACGAACGAGAAGCGAGCGTGATGGCGGAGATGCACGGTCGATTGACCGGCGATCCTGGGATTCTCGCCGGGCAGGGCCCGTGGATCGGGAGCCTCGGTGCCATCGGCCAGATGGAGGCGCGGCTCGCGTCTTCGCCAATGGTCACCATCACCGAAGCGTCAGAGCGAGGGAATTATTCGACGGTCGCGCCGTATCAGCAATCCCGCGGCGACTACGGTGGTCTCGACCTCCCGAAGATACTCGATGCCATCACCAAGGAACACTGGTTTCCCCGCTCCCCGACGGAGACCGTCCGGAGCCTCCAGTTGGCGTTCAAACACGCTGTTGGGGGGCGGCCAGGACCGACGGCAGTGGTACTGGACGGTGACGCGATCACCGAGGAGGTCTCCGACGACGTTCTGCCGCCCGTTTGGGACGACCGAAAGCAGACCCGGACGTGGCAGTCTCGGCCAACCACACGCGGCGTCGCCGCCGCTGCTGAAGCGCTAGAAGCCGCCGAGCGCCCCGTGATCATTGCGGGGAACGGCGTCCACGCGGCCCAGGCGTACGACGAGCTACGCGAGGTCGTGGAGAACTACGATGCGGCCGTCGCCACGTCGTACCTCGGAAAGTCCACCATCCCCGAGACGCACCCGCTTGCGACGGGTGTCATCGGATCGTTCGGCCACGAGGGAGCGAACCAGGTGGTCAGCGAGGCTGACGTTCTCCTCGTCGTCGGCTGCCGACTCAACCCCATGGACACCAACTGGCAAGCGCCTGCGTTCATCCGTCCCGACGAACAGACCATCATCCACGCGGACATCGACACGCGCAACGCTGGCTGGGTCTACCCCGCGGACGTCGGACTCATCGGTGACGCCGCCGAAAGCCTCTCTGCGCTCACGAAGGCGGGAAGCGCCGCGAACGAGTGGGCGGTCGACCGGGCCGAGGATGCCCGAACCAGCTTCAGCGCGCCAGAGTGTGACTCCGACGCGTCGCCGATCCTCCCTCAGCGGGCGATAACGGAGATAGAGAGCGTCGTCGATGGAGACACCATCGTCACTGCCGACTCCGGCAACAACCGGTTCTGGTTGCTGAACTACTTCCAGACCCCGGCTGTCCGGACGTACTTCGGAAGCGGCGGCGTCGGCGGCATGGGGTGGGCGACCCCCGCCGCGGTCTCGGCGGCCCTCGCCACCGACAAGGACGTGATCGCGGTTGCCGGTGACGGTGGGTTCACGATGACGATGACCAGTGTCGAAACAGCTGTCGAACAGGGCGTTGCACCCACGTTCGTCGTTCTCAACGACACGAGCCTCGGGATGGTTCGACAGATGCAAGACGAGAGCGGCGACATCGCTGGCGTCGGGTTCCACGACACGGACTTCGTCGCCGCGGCGCGCGCGTTCGGCGCGGACGGCGTTCGCGCGACGTCCCCGGACGAACTCGGTGATGCCTTGCGCGAGGCGAAGTCAGCCACGACGCCGACCGTCCTCGACGTTCGGATCGACCGGGAGCAGGACATGGCCGAGACGCTCCAGTCGTCGTTCTACGCCTCAGTCGGCGGACTCCACGAGTAAGAGAACGAGCCACAGCTGTCACCGATAGTACCGGAAGGGTCACCGGACCACACCGGCTGAAATCGGTTCGGCATCGATGCGGTCTCACTGCGTCTGCGAATACTGCTCGATCCACTCTTGGAGGCTGATTCCCATCGCTGCCTGCGTGATCGCGTTCGAGGACGCAGAATTCGCGCTCTTGACGAGTTCCGCCTCGAGCGTCCGCGTCGGCACCTCACCGATGAAATGCGGGATAGCGCGCTGGACTGCCAGCGGACAGCCGACCTCGTGGGCCAGCGCGTACCCGGAGATAGAGTGGGGAATCTCCGCAGTAGCGTACGTGGTGTCCGGGTCATCGAGCAGTTCGCTGTCCACGTGATCGATGTACTCGTAGCACTTTCCCACGTCGTGGAGGAGGCACGCAGCACGAACGACGTCCAGATCCGGATCCGCACCGTGGAAATCCCGCTGTCGCTCGGCCGCATCGGCAGCGATCCGAGTGACGCCACGGACGTGTTCGACGTTCGTCACCTCCTGAATGTTCCACGCGTACGGAATGTCCTTGATGTCCCGCCATCCACCGCGTTCCAAGCCGAGACGCCACGCCCGAACGACGCTTTTTCGAAGGTCCTTATCGCGGATTCTGTCGATCTCCGCGTATGCCTCTCGGATCTGCGTCTCGTAGGCTGTCTGTTCATCACATATGTTTCTTAATATTACTATCTGCAATAAATGGCGGACTGTTTTCTAGGGCGAGGAAATGATGTTCGTACATGCGTTCGTGGTTGATATCGCGGTGCCATAGTATAAATCATGTGCTGTACATTTCTCTTACCCGGTCGAATTCTCCGCGATAGCGTGGAAGCCGGTCTCGCAGGTGCCGACAACCGTTCACAGACGTTCGATGTCAGCTGTCGCTAGGCGTCGTGGCTCACCGAGTGGATCGTCCCAGTCGTCCTCGAGAGAGGCTTGCCGTCATCAGTACAACGCTCCGACGGATTGTTGGGCACGAGTACTTCGAATACACCGATGGAAGGAAAGGTGGAGTAGGTACTCTTCGATCCTGTTCAATTCCGCTTATTCCGATGGGATGAAACTACTGAGGGTTACGGCCGCGAATCGAACGGGCGGGAGTTCTATAGTTTCCTTAGCCCTCCGTTTTACTGTCCTTCCGTCTTCCAGATCAGACCAGTCGTCCTCGCGTCAACGACAACATCGCCGCTTTCGTTCCGGTAGACGACATCGTTTTCCAGGAGGTAGCGGTCTTCCTGTTCCGTTTTTGATTCGACTGTCCATTCGCAGGTGATTGATTCGCCAGTGTAGACTGGTTTCCGGAACTCGTACTCCATCGTCCGGGCGATGTAGCTCAGGTCGCCGCCGATCTTCGTCATGAGCGATCCGGTGAGCAATCCATGAACGACCAGCCGTCCTTCTTCGTCGGGTTCGGTGTGAATCGACTGCTGATCGCCAGTGATCTTGCTGAACTCGCCTACTTCTTCGGCTGTAAAGGTTCGTTCGTGGGTGATAACGTCGCCCTCAGCGGGAACGTCTGCTTGCTCGTCCGCTCCATCTATCGTCATGGATGTGGATTCTCTGTGCTACGGCAAAAACCTGATTAGGGCAATACAATACTACAAGCTCAGATCTGAGATAGTTCTGCAAGAGCTTCTTGCCGTCGTGTTATTTTGATCGTTAGAGGGTATGGTCGATATGGTGGGCGAGGCAGGCGAGTGTGAGTTCACGGAACGGTTTTCACCAGTGTCGTGACCGGACGCGCCGTGCTTCCGCTTCAGACTGGCATTGAGCGACTCGTTTTGATTGCACGGAGCATCGCAATCGGGAGGAAATATTCGCATATTTCGAACGAACTTATAGAATCGACACACATAGACGAATATGGCTACCACACCGAACCGTCCCGTGAAAACGGTTGAAACGGCGTCTGCGATGCTAGCCGCGATCAAAGCCGAGGGTCGACTCACGCTCCCCGAACTCGCCACCGAACTCGGACTCGCAAAGAGCACGGTTCACCGGCATCTAGAGACGCTCGAAAACCTCAATCTGGTCGTACGAGACGGGGATGCGTACCGGATCGGTCTCCGGTTGCTTGATCTCGGTCTTCACGCTCAAAATGAACGCCAATTGTATCACGTCGCGATGCCGAAAGTCGACGAATTGGCCGATAAGACGGGCGAAAAGGTGTGGTGCATCACAGAGGAGCACGGACGAAGTGTCCATCTGTATGGGGCATCCGGCGAGCACTCCGTGCAGACACACGCCCGGAAGGGACAACGGGGCTACCTTCACCAGCTCGCTGCCGGAAAGGCGATCCTTTCGACGCTGCCCCGAGCGCAAATTGACGAGATCGTAGCGAGCCACGGCCTTCCGAAACGCACTGAGAACACGATCACCGATCCCGACGAGCTATTCGATAATCTCGAACGGATAACAGAGCGGGGCTACGCGTTCAACCGGGAGGAATCAGTACCCCGACTCAACTCGGTTGGAGTACCGATCACGAACCCTGACGGGCGGGCCGTCGGGGCCATTAGTGTCTCCGGTCCCGCTCACCGCGTCAAAGACGAACGATTCACCGACACGCTACCGGACTTGCTCCTCGGAGCGACCAACGAGATCGAGATCAATCTCAGCCACGCCTAACCGTTCGCGTCTTTCGAATGGATGCGTCTGTACACCAATACACCCGGACACGAATAGATCAACATGCAGGTGACCGCATCCATGACACCAGGATTGATCCCGGCCAATCAGACGACGTATCGTTACATGAATCGTGTCCGGGTGTAAAGCTACCAGAGGTCTCCGGTCCACTCTCAGCACTCCCGGTGATTCTGCGTCGATCGCTTCACAGTTCGAGTACGGCCAGCGCTAGACCGACAGTACCGACCACCGCGAGCAGCAGGAACCCCCCGGTGAGGTGGCCCAAATCCCCGAGTCCACCGATAATAACCGTGCTCGTCGCGCCGAGAGTCATCCAGCCGGCTTTCAGCGTTCCCAGCCCGGTGCCTTTCGTATCATCGGGCAGTGCTTTGGTGATGTGCGTCTGCGTGATGACTGCACAGCCGCTTAGCACGCTGAGGACGAGGGTCAAAACCACGATAGCGACGAGACCCTCGACGAACGGCAGCACCCAGAGGGCTAGTACACCCACGCCGAGCATAGCGATCAGTGACGGTCGGGTCCCAAAGCGATCCATGCCGGTTCCGGCGAGTGGCTGTACGACGAACGACGCGGCGAAGAACAGTCCGAACAGCGTCGACGCGATATCCGGCGACAGTCCCTTCATCTCGACGAGATAGAGCGGATAGAAACCGGAGAACCCCTGGAACACGAACGAGAAGCTCACCTGAACGGCGACGACGATCGGTATCGTTCCGCTCGAAACTTCCGACCGGATCCGTCCGAAGGTCTGCCAGGAAAGCTCTTCGACAGCGCTCGCCGTCGATGTCCGAGTCGGAACCGAAACCCAGAGGGTAGCAGCGACGACAAAGAACAGGGGAACGAGTACCCCGAAGCTGTACCGCCACACGATCGCAGAGGCGATGATCGTTGCCACGACAGGCAAAACAGCATTACCGGCGCTGCCGGCGGCCATCGTGATGCCGATCGCTGAGCCGGCGTGTTCCTCGTAGATGTCGGTAAAGACGGTGAAGCGCGTCGGGCCGAACAACGCTGTCGCAAAGCCGAACGTGATCGTCGCGAGAAAAAGCATCCACAGGTTCACCGAGAGCGCCACGGTGAGTACGGTCAGCCCCGCGAGCACCGTGCTGATGACGAGGATGCGTCCCTCACCGATGCGATCACCCAGAATCCCACCGGGGATGTGCCCAACGGCGTACGCCATCCACAGGAGCGTGAACAACAGTCCAGTCGTCCCGAAACCGATGTTGAAGTCGGCGCGAAAGAACGGGGCGAGTGCGGGGTAAACGAGTCGAACGCCGATGGAGAGAAACCAGCCGACGCTAATCGATAGGAGGATCCATCCGCGTCCGTCTCGCCATAGGTCCGCTGGTGGGTGTCGGATACCTTCGAGCACGCGTTTTATGGCCGTTGTCACGGATACATAACCTACTCGTTCCTACCGTAGATGGAATAATGGGCGTTATGGAATCGGCGTCAATCGGCCTGTAGTTCTCGGACTCGCCCGATAGGTGCTTGCTGACGTAGCCGGTACGGTGGCCCGCGACGGAGAACGCTTCACCGGTCGTCGTCGCGTCCTCGGCAAGCCGGTCCCCGTTGTCCGACCTGGTGCCGTGCGGATAGCAGCCAGTCAACAGCAACGTCCGGTTAGGTGCACAGAGCGGACAGTTGGCGTAGGCGCTAGTGAAGAGCGTGCTGTCCGAGGCGAGGCGGCCGTGCAGTGGTGTGCCGACGGGTGGCCGGGGCTTTGGCTGTCCAGTGGGGCGCTCGAGACAGCCGGAACCTATAACCCGCTGGGCAGAAACATCTGACTGACAGCTATGAGAATCCTGTACGGCGACG
Source organism: Halobacteriales archaeon YIM A00010 (assembly GCA_025041175.1). Lineage (GTDB taxonomy): Archaea > Halobacteriota > Halobacteria > Halobacteriales > Haloarculaceae > Halocatena. The sequence continues at coordinate 330,769 of JAKCFJ010000003.1, read as the reverse complement.
TTGATTCACTCAGACCGGACCACCTCGGTTGTTACGGCTACGAACGAGACACGTCACCGACCGTCGACCGTCTTGCTGACGACGGGCGAGTGTTCACGAACTATTACGCCGCCGACGTACCGTGTCTGCCGTCACGAACCGGGCTGTTCACGTCCCGTTTCGGCATCCACACAGGCATCGTCAACCATGGCGGTTTAAACGCCGATGCGCGACCACGTGGCGAACGACGGCTGTTCCACTCCCGAGATGAGTTCGAGACGTGGACGATGGCGCTGAGTGAAGCAGGCTACCGGACTGCACTCGTTAGCCCGTTTCCGAGTCGCCACGCGGCGTGGCACGTCCTTGACGGCTTCGAGGAGTGGCGCGATACCGGCGAAAACGGGGGCGAGACCACCGATGTCGTCGCGCGCTACGCTGAGCAGTGGCTCGAGGAGCACGCTACTGAGGACGATTGGTACCTCCACGTCAACTTCTGGGATCCACACACTGTATACAGGACGCCCATCGAATACGGCAATCCGTTCGCTGCTGCCCCGACTCCCGGCTGGCTCACCGAGACAATCATCTCCGAACAGCGCGAACGCCCCGGCCCATTCAGCGCCCGGGACCTGTACTTCTACGGCCCAAAGGGCGACATCCCCCCGAAGCGGACGAGCGGATGCCCAAATCGATCGCGTCCCGGGGGGATTTTGGTCAGTTCGTTGATGGGTACGACACCGGCGTCCGTTACATGGACGACCACCTCGATCGTCTGCTCTCCCTTCTCGAGGAGAAGGGCGTTCGTGAGGAGACGCTGATCGTATTCACCGCTGACCACGGCGAGAACCTCGGCGAACTCAACGTCTACGGCGACCACGTGACGGCCGACGACAAGACCTGTCGGCTTCCGCTCATCATCAGTGGTCCTGGGGTCGAATCCGGGATCGACGACGATTTTCACTACCAGCTTGATCTCGGTCCGACGCTCGTGGACTGCGTCGACATCGATGCTTCGCCCGGATGGGATGGTTGCTCGTTCGCGCCTTCGATCACCGACGGACAGTCCTGTGGACGGGACTACCTCGTGTTCGGTAACGCTGCGTGGACGGCCCAGAGATCCGTTCGCTGGGATAACTGGCTCCTGATTCGGACGTTCCACGACGCCTACATGGACTTTCCCGGGATTATGTTGTTCGATCTCGACGCGGACCCATACGAGACGACGGACCTCGCTCCGGAGAGGCCTGATATCGTCGCAAGGGAGCTCGCGCTCCTTTCGACGTGGCGTGACGATCGCCTGTTCGAAACGATCACTGACCGAGACGGTGGCAACCCCGATTCACCGGCGAGCGCGAGCGACCCGCTGTGGCAAGTGCTCAGTGAAGGAGGTCCGTTCCACCCACGTGGACCCAACGCGCCTAGAGGGGTACGTGGAACGACTCCGAGAAACGGGACGAGACGACCACGCCGACCGACTCGAAGAGACCCGTGGGTTCGTCGACGCCAACAGAGAGACGTATCGATAGCCCCCGTATCCGACGGGGGTTTCCAGCTTTGCTGTCGGATCGCTCGCCGTTCTGATCTCCTTCATCTCGACCCAATGAGGAGCCTCGGGAACACCGATCGGCTGGTGAAATTCCAGGCGGGGAGTTCCTGCTTGGACCGACGCGTCGTACCCGTCGAGCGTGATTTCAACGATCACGCTCGGCCGCTATCAAGATAAACGCTACCTCGGACGGCGTGCTTCTGTGTCAGCCAGGTTTGGGAACTCGTTGTGTGGTTCGCGCTGGTACCAGTAGGCGGTTGTGGCGATGTCGTCGGAGCGCTCGAAGAGTTCACCGCGGTGGCCAATGTCCTGGACAGTCATACGGAGGTCCTCTCGAAAGCGGATCGGGTCAGGGACGTGCCACCGGTACATCCCGTGGAGCGGTACTTGATCCTCTCCGTCCTCGTACTGGTGATAGCCGAGATACGGCGTGCTGAACGTTTCGTTATCGCCGAAACACCAGGCGCCGCCAACGTAATCCTCGACACCAGTTCCACAGATAGTCGGGTACTCCTCGTCGCCATCGATGTAGCACTTCACTTCGCCTTCACCCCACCAGTTCTGCTCGAGGACCGCCCAGCTGAATTGTGAGCCGACGTAGTGCCCCTCGCCCTCGATGCCGTCGACGATGACGTGGTCGGTACCGGGCGAGACCGGGTTCGACCGGCGCCACTGCGCGTGGAAGTACGGTGTCTCCGCGTCGATGCCGTCGACGAGGGAGTAGTCTATCTGATAAAAGAAGTACGGGCCGTCAATATCGGCGGGACCGTCGTTTTCGATCGTGATCTCGGCGTGCTCCCGGAACGGCATCTGGAAGTACGTATTCATCCCACCGTTCGAACCCACCGTCACAGGTTGGGAGTTCACATTGGAATACTGCCCGTGGCCGCAACAGAAGAAATCACCCAGCGGGACCTCGACCGAGGGCTCGTCCTCGCCGTCCCAGTACATCCGCAAAACGAGGTCTCTGATGACGTGATCGCGTCCGTTCGTGTGGTTCGGAACGGTGATCCAGACGTGTCTGATGACACCGGGACCGTCGATGTCCGCAATCGTCTGCATCTCCCTGCTGTCTAGTGGAACGTTCGGACTGCCCTTTCGCCCGGGTCCGAGACGACTCGCAGCCTGTCCTCCCGCACCGACCGCCCCATTCGGATTCTCTGCTGTGAGTGCTCTACTGCGTTCGTTCCGAAGCTCTAGCAGACCGCCAAGGCCTGTGTACAGATCCATACACCTTATGGTGGTCTAACGATGCAACCTAAACCTATCGAATGGTACGATATCGTTATAGATGGGAAGTGATGTGATCCGGATACCCATCGGTCCGGTCGGGTACGGCGGGTCGGACGCGGACGCTTGCGTTCGAGCGTATCTGTCGCTAACGCACCCATCCACGCGTCCGCTGTCGTCGACTCTTCGGATTCCGTATTAGCGGTGGCGGTCACTTCTCGGTCGGTGTTTCGTCAGAGGGTTCATCGTTCATCAGTTCCGGACTGTCCCAATATTCGTGATTCGGTACATCCCGGAAGCACGACACCTCGTGCGTGTTCCCCCCGTCACCGACGAGGACTGGCTTCTTCCGGGCGCACGTCTCACGCGCCTCCGGACAGCGTGTATGGAACCGACATCCCGACGGTGGATTTCGGGCGTCCGGAATGTCGATCTTGCGGAGCGGAACGTCCTCGTTTTCGCCGGTCTCGTCCAGGTCGGGTGTCGCCCAGACGAGACTCTTCGTGTAGGGGTGCTTCGGATTGTTTATTATTTCGTCGACGGTCCCTATCTCGACTATTTCCCCGAGGTACATGACGCCGATTCGACCGCCGGACTTCTCCGTGATGTACCGGGCGTTCGAGAAGTCGTGGGAGATAAACAGGAAGGCGGTGTCGAAGATCTCCTGCAAATCCAGCATGAGGTCCATCATCTCGACGCGAAGCGACACGTCGAGGGCGCTGATCGCCTCGTCAGCGAGGATCAGATCCGGCTCCATGAGAAGCGCGCGGATGAGTGTGACCCGCTGTTTTTCGCCGCCGCTGAGCTGGTGGGGATACCGGTCGGCGTAATCCTCCGGCGGCGTCATCCCGACCGTTTCGAGCATCCCGAGAATGCGTGCCTGGCGGTCACCCATGTCCAACTCGTCGTTGTAATGTTTCAGGGGGAGTTCCAGGGTATGTCTGACCGTCCGGTTCGGGTTGATTGCACTCCCGGGATCCTGGTGGATGATCTGGAGGGACTGGCGAATTGCCTCGTGAGGGATTTCCACGTCACCGTGTCCGTCCTTTGCGTCCCAGATGTCCTGGCCACGGAACGAGACGGAACCGCCGGTCGGTCGCTGGAGTCCGATCGCCGTTTTCCCCAGCGTCGTCTTGCCGCAGCCCGACTCGCCGATCAACGCGATAACTTCGTTCTCGTAGATGTCCAGCGAAATCCCATCCACCGCGCGGACGGCGTCAGGTTCTGCGAACAGCCCCTGCGAGGATTCGAAGTGGACCTCCGCGTCGTCGAGCGTCAGGACCGGCGTCCGGTCGGTGCCCATCGCGACTGGCCCATACGCTGGGACATCGACCTGTCTCGTCTCGTCGGCGGTCACCTGCAGAGGGATCGCGTTGTCCACATCCTCCCAGTAGTGGCATTTCACGCCGTGGTTCGCATTGGTCTCGTAGTACCCCGGATCGCTCTCGACGCACGCGTCAGTCGCCATCGGACAACGCGGATGGTACGAGCACCCCGTCGGAACGTTTACCGGATCCGGTGCGGATCCCTCGATCGCCGTCATATCCTCGACGGGCGCGAAGATGTTCGGCGTCGAGTTCAGTAGCGCCCGCGTGTACGGATGCGACGGCTCCTCGAGGATCCCGTCGGTGAGACCGATCTCGACGAATTCAAACGCGTACATCACCGCGAGTCGGTCGGCGAGTTCAGCGAGGAGCGGCAGGTCGTGCGTGATGAAGATGATAGTGACGTCGTACTTCCCCTTGATCTCCCGGATCAGGCGGACGATAGACTGCTGCATGAGCAAATCTAGTGCCGCCGTCGGCTCGTCCATCACTATTACCTCGGGATCGAGAAGCATACTCAGCGCGATGAGCGTTCGCTGTTTCATGCCCCCGCTGAGTTCGTGCGGATACGAATTCAGCACCTGGTCCGGCTCCAGATACAGATCTGAGAGCAGTTCGCGAGCGCGATCCATCCCGTCCTCAATGTCCGCGTCGTGGGCATCCAGCGTCTCGACGAAATGCGTTCGGATCTTTCTCGTCGGATTAAACGAGTCCTGGGCCCCTTGAAACACCATCGACGCCTCCTGCCAGCGGAATTTTCGTAACTCCTCGTCGGTCAGTTCGGTCACGTCGACGGACTGCCCGTCCTCCGTGTTGTAGATGACTTCTCCTCCGAGCTGGCCGGGTGAAACGACCGCGTTGAGCAGGGAGTCGGCAAACATCGATTTTCCGCTCCCGCTCTCGCCAACGACGCCGAGTATTTCGCCGCGTTCGATGTCGAGGTCGATGTCGTCGAGCACTCTCGACGTCCCTCGGTCCATGTCGAACGCGACGGAGACGTTACGGACCTGGTAGATCGGATCCTGTGTCTGTTGTGCATTCGACTTGTCGTGGAGTCGTTCTTTCATGGCTGGATAGTGTACGGTCTGGTCGACGATCGATCGGTCTCATTGCGCTGTGGCTCCCGAACGGCGGAGGGTTCTACGGAAGTGGACAACGCGTTCCTCACGATTCGGCCTCCTCCGTCCGCGCGGTTTCCTGCGTCATCGTCGTTGCGTGTCGAGCTCTGAGCCGGGGGTTGTACACCTTATCCGCGGCCTGGCCGAACATGATGAGGCCGTACGACAGCCAGACGACCATTATCATCGGAAGGATGATCCAATGGGCCGTGTCCAGTGTGTACAGCGATCCCGTTTCGTACGCCGTGTTCATGATCACGCCCCAGTTCATGATCCCCGACGTCGGCAACACGCCGAGGAAGTACAGCCCCACGGACGCGAAGATGACCCGTCGGGCCGCGTTGACGAAGTTGATCATGATGTACGGCATGAGATTTGGAATGATCTCGTGTCGGAGGATCGACGCGGTGGGCAGCCCCATCGTTCGCGATGCCTCGATGTAGGAGTGTGTGCGGACGCTCAACACTTCGGAGCGCAGCGCACGGGAGAGACCCGCCCAACTGGGGAGCGTAATCACGATCCCGACGACGATCGGGTTCGTCGGCTCGAAGATCACGGCGAGGACGATAACGAGCGGAAGCGCTGGCACCGCGATGATCATGTCCACGATGGTCATCAGGAATTCGTCGATCCGTCCTCCCTTGTATCCAGCGAACGTTCCGACGATCACCGCCATCGTAATGTTGTAGACGGCGCCGCCGGCGATCATCTGCAGCATGAACGGCGTGGAGTGGATGAGTTGTAACAGCACGTCGTTGCCGTACCGCCCGGTGCCGAGCGGATGTGCCGCGTCCTGGAACGGGGGAAGCAGGATGTACTGGGTGGATTCCGGTTGGTTCGTGAGCCAGACGCCCACGGTTCCGAGGAATACGAAAAAGAGGATCGAACCGATTCCGAAGAGCCCTCGCGTATCGCTGATGAGGATGCGAAGCGGGGCGACGACGTTTCTATCGAGGATTTCCCTGTAATAGTCGGTCCGTGACGTCTCCCGTTCGGCCACCCGTTCAAACGGGGTCGGTTCCCCATCAGAATGACTCATGGCGCTCACCCGATTGTACCCGCGGATCGAGTTTTCCGTACGTGAGGTCCGCGATGAACAGCGCGATGACGACCGTCATAGTGATGAGCAGGAAACAGCCCATCATCAAGGGCAAGTCCCGGTTGCCGATCGAACTGTACATCAACTGCCCGAGGCCGCGATACCCGAATATCTCCTCGAGAATGATCGCACCGCCGAACATAAATCCGACAGCAAGCATCAGGTTGGTGTACATCGGGAGAAGGGCGTTTCTACCGACGTACTGGATGGCAATCGTCCGGGGTTTGAGCCCCCGGAGCCGCGCAACCCGAATGAAGTCGTCTCCCATCACTCTCACGCTGTTTCCACGCATCGCGAGCGCTCTACCACCCATTCCGGTAATGACGACCGAGATGACCGGGAGGACCAAGTGGTACGCTACACCCGCCAGGAACGGATAGTTTAGTCCGGGCGTCGTTTGCGGCGCCATTCGTCCCTGAATCGGGAAATAATCCCACTGATAGCCGAGGAAGTACACGAGGAGCACGGCAACGACGTAGTAGGGTACCGACGTCATGAACGTCGAGTACGAACTCAGACCCACGTCGAGAATCGTTCCTTCCTTGTACGCCATTATCGCTCCCAACGTAATACCGAGGGCAAAGGAGAGAGTGATGGACGATCCCATGAGAAAAATCGTCCAGGGGAGCCGTTCGATCAGTAGATCCATCACCGGTGCTTGGTGCCACGTCGACTGTCCGAGATCGCCTGTTAGCACCGAGGAGACGTAGTCGACGTACTGCGTGTAAAGGGGTTGGTCCGGATCGATGTTTACTCGAGTCTCTACGATCCGATTGATTCGCTCCATATCTTCGGTCGTTAGGGAGCCCTGATGCTGTTGAATGAGCTGTGCACGCATCGATTCCATCGGTCCCCCGGGCATTATTCGAATCAACACGAACGTAAACGTGATGACGCCGTACACCGTCAGGAGGGCTTGAAGTGTTCGCCTTATGTACCAGTTCATGTATCTACCTCTGTTAACGTGAGCTCGCTCCCCTCGATCATGATGGATGTTGACACTGCCTAAACTTGATATCTTACTCGAACATATTAACCTTGGCGGTTCCTGTTCCGGTGGATCGTAGACTCACGACACGATCCGCTAGAACGCACCGGACGTTCGGAAACCGTGAGATCTTCCATGAGGAGATTTTTTAGCAACTCGGATGTTTTGTGGTACTATGCGCGAGGAAGTTTTCGAATCGGTATGCGAGTTTCAATGGATGGCGACGCCGCTATTCGTCATCGACCTCACGCTGCTCGCGCTACTACTCGTCGTGTTTCCGTTCATCGAACGAGGCTCGGCGACCTACTACGTCGCGCTTTTGAGCATCGGGATCATCGGGGGGACGCTACTCGTATGGGGCGGGCTCAAATACGAGTGCAGACGGTTCGAACGGAAAAAGGACGGATTTTTGGAACGGGGATCGGACGGAGAGTGAGTCATAGGGACTGTTGTGATTCCGTCCCGCTGTGGCGAAACAGAACGGTTCGTGAAACCCCAGAGCAGTCATCAGGCAACGACCGTGCCGAAAATACTCACAACAGTTCCTATCAGTCTTTCGCCTGTATCAGGGCCTGGTCGCTGCCCTCTTCGGACTCGCGGAACAGTTCATTCGCGGGACCGAGTAGACCCATGACATCAGCTTCGGTGTCGGGAATTTCCCACTCGTGGCTGGCGATGAACGAAGGAGCGACCGCGCTCGTGAGCTGGAAGTACGGTAGCTCCTGATTGAAGTACCACACGTAGTCCTCGACAGCGTCTCCGAGGGTCTCCTCGTCGGTTTCGACGGCAAGCCTCGTGATCATCTCCTGCAGGTCGAACGATTGCAGTTCGCCGTCGGCGTTCCCCTTGGGCGGCAGGTCGACCTGTTCAGTTTCGATCCCGGCCTCTTCCGTCGTCGGGGCCTCGAGAACGTCCTCCGCGAAGAAGAACGGATGTGGGCCGCCCTGAAGCGAGTTGAATCCGAAGTCGTAGTCCAGTTCTGTCCGTGCCGAGAAGAACTGCGGCGGCTCGAGCGTCGTCGACGAGTACTCGATTCCGAACTCCGAGAGCGTCGCTTTGAGCGTTTCTCCGACTCCGATTCCGCCGGGCCACGGCGGACTACTCCACTCGACCGTGATCGGATCTCCGTTCTCGTCCATCCATTGGCCGGTTTCCTTGGCGAACCCGGCCTCCTGCATCTTCTGCTCCGCCACGTCCGGCTTCGACTGCATACCGTAGTCGTTGAGGGAGTCGACAAAGCTGTCGTCGAGCCAGGTGTCGGCCATACTGTCGGTGAGACCAGTGACGTTTTCGGTGGGAGTGTGCCTCGGATTGATGTTCCGATCGATCTCCTCGCGACTGATGAGATACGCCATCGCCTGCCGGAACTCCCTCTTGGCGAACACAGGATCGTGCATATTCCACATCGGTGCGAGTCCCTCCGCGATGGGGATGTCGATCCGATTGAGCCAATCGGGGAGCGTCTCTGCGACTGATTCTTCGACGGCTTGCAGTACGCGGCCGTCGATGCGCTCCGAGGACATTAACTGGCCGATCTCCTGGTCTCCGCTCACGATCAGCGCTTCGCGCTGGTCGATGTTCGTTTCGATCGGATAGTTCTCGTTGCGTTCCAGCACCCAGCGGTTGGTCTCGGCGCTAGCGATCGTGTACGGGCCGTTCGTGTCCGGGTCGTGCTCCCCTGCCTGGTACTGGAATCCGGCCCACTCCTCCATGACGGCGTCCTCGTCCTCCTCCTGGAAGCGCTCGAGCCAGTCCGCGAACGCGCCGTCACGCTTTACCACGACCCCGCTGTCGGGGTTCAGAATGTCGATGAAGACCTCCGGATTGAATTCCTGGGTGAGTTCCATCTCGATCGTCGTCTCGTCGAGCGCTTCGACGCTCTCAAAGTAATTGCCGATCGGTTTCCCAATCACAGCTTCGAGCTGGAACTGGGTGACGAGATCCTCGGCCACGACCGGATCCCCGTCCGCCCAGGACATGTCCGGATTGAGGGTCAGCGTAGCCGTCGTTCCGTCGATCGTGAGATCTTCCCCGATCCTTCCGTGGTACTCGCCGGTGAACCAGTTGTATTGGAAGAGGGGATCTACAGTTATCCCCAGTTCGGCGAACTGGCCGGGATTGTACGGATTGTAGTGCGATTCGTCGATGACGTTGGCCTGCGGAGTGGAAAACGTCGATCCGGAACCGCTGTCACCGCCACCACCGGAACACCCCGCAAGGACGATCGCAAGCGCTCCCCCGCCCGCCTGCAGTAGTTTCCGCCGTGAAACGCTACTGTCTGCACTTACTGATGGGCTATCTCGATCCATCACGTTTGGTTACCCTATTCCTCACTATTTATAACTTTTTATTATATTAATATTGTTGATATATTGGTGTGGGCATTTCTTGTTGACTCTTCGGCCGCATTAGCACCCAAAGAGCTGACATGGAGAATATTAATATAGATCGACAGTGAAGTCATCAAAGACCGCATGTCAGCAGACGACCTACTCGACCACACCCGGAGAGACGACGGGCAAGCTACTGTTCACGTCGACGTGACCGAACGAGCGGACACGCCGGTGAATCCGGCCGTCTTCGGAAAATTCTGCGAACACTTGGGGAACAACATCTACCAGGGAATGGAGGCCGAGATCTTGTTCAACCCAACGTTCGGCGAATGGCATTTTCGCGCCACCGAGCGCCGGTCAAACGGTGGATTCGTCAGCGAAAACGACCACGAGGCGATCCGCGAGATCGTCGAGGAACACGGCCGACCGCTGGCGTACCCCGAATCGACTGACACCGACGCGCTGCTCGCGGCCTACCACGACGCGCTGGCGTTCGGGTGGCTTCCGACCGGCGACGGTGTTCGATTCAGTCCCGACACCGGACCGGCTGGAAACCGAGCACAACGGATCGAAACCGAGAGCTCCGACGAAGGCGTCTATCAGCGAACGCACCTCCCGCTCCACCGGACTTCGGGCTACGAGTACCGCTGTAAGATCCGTAGCGTCGAGGAAACGTCCGTACGGATCGCGGTCCGGACTGACGACGAGGAGGTTCTCACCGAGGAATCCGTCCCTGTCGGTCCCGAGTGGAACGTTTTCGAGGGCGCGCTCGAACTACCCGGTGATTCGGACACTGACGCGGTTTACCGCGTTGCGCTCGTTCTCGAGGATCCCGGAGACGTCGTCGTCGAGCGATTCCTCCTGTACCCCGACGACCACCTCGATCACGCTGATCCGGATGTCGTCGAGTTCCTCCGCGAGTCGGACTTGCCGCTGCTCCGTTGGCCGGGTGGCAACTTCGTCTCGGGATACGACTGGCGCGACGGAATCGGTCCCATCGACGAGCGTCCCGAGCGTCCCAATCCCGCGTGGCACGGACTCGAACCCAACCTCTTCGGCACGCAGGAGTTCGTCCAGTTCTGCGAACACGTGGGCTGTGAGCCGACGATCTGCGTCAACGCCGGCGACGGAACGCCCGAGGAGGCAGCGGCGTGGGTGGAGTACTGCAACGGCGATCCCGAAACGACGGAATTCGGCGCATTGCGCGCCGAACACGGCCATCCGGAGCCGTTCGACATCACGTACTGGGAGATCGGTAACGAACTCTACGGCTCGTGGCAGGTCCACTGGACGACGCCGGAGGGGAACGCGGACCGTTACGAGCGCTTCCGCGAGGCGATGCTGGCGGCCGATCCGGACATCAAGGTGACCGCCACCGGGCAGTGGACGAACGCGGACGAATCGTGGAACGAGACGCTCCTCGAGGAGGCTGGCAGCGACGTCCGGGCGGTCTCCGAACACATCCTCGGCGGAGGTCAAGTCGGTCCCGAGACGGATCCGGACGAACTCTACGAGGCGTTCATGGGCTACTCCGAGCAGCTCGGCGAGCAGTTTCGCGATCTGGAGCGGCGGATGCACGACGCGGGGATCGAAGCGCCCCGACTCGACATCACCGAGCTTCAGTTGTTCGCGAGCTTCCAGGGGGACGCCGAGGGGATGGGCCGCGAAGCCGACGCCGGCGGTGCCAGCGGGACCGAGGCAGCGGGACTCACTCCCGAAACGATGCCGACCCCCGTAACGATCAGCGAGGCGCTGTACGACGCGACGATCCGCCACGAGTGTATCCGGATGGGCGAGTACGTCGAGATGCTGACTCATTCGGCGTCCGTCAACCACGGTGGGGGACTCTGGAAGCAGGACGAACGCGTTTGGGCGAACCCCTGTCACTACGGACGGACGATGGACGCGTCCCTCATCGGCGCCACGCCAGTGCGCGTCGACCTCGAGTCCGACGTGATCTCGACGGACACCACCTTCCGAGAAATCGCTCCTGTCGAGGACGTGCCCGCCGTTGACGTGATGGCCGTCCACCACGACGACGTGGACCGTCTCGACGTGATGCTCGTCAACCGCGCCAGCGGATCTGGGGAGTCAACGACAGTGACCGTCGACACCGGCGAGTTCGACGCCGCGGACGAAGCGGGCGTCGAGACGCTCGCGGGAGAGAGTATGCACGAACAGAACAGCCGGTCCGAACCCGAGCGCGTGACACCGACGGAATCGACGACTACTGTCGAGGACGGTACAGCGACCGTCGAACTCGACGAGTACGCGATGGCGCTCGTCACCTTCGAGTCGGACTGAGACCGGGAGCACGGGTTCGCCGGCCGTCGCGGCGAACTCCGGAGCGACGAGCGGACGTCTCGCCGACGCGGTCAGCTCCGAAGCCGTAGCGTGAAAGGGAACGGCTGTTGGAGATCCGACGACCCGATAGTTCGTTATAGGCGTTCAGGCTGCGCCATCGTTTCGATCTCACCGGTTGAAAGAGCCCTAGAGAGGATGTCCGTCGCGTCGATGTGCCCGCCGAAGAAGTTCTCCTCGCCGGCGGCCCACGGCGTGGTCGTCGTCGACCCACCGATATCGGCGCCAGCGACGTGTTCCGGGACCGTGTCGAACCCGATGTCTTCGTTCGCCGCGATCTCCTCGCCGTGCGCGTAGATCCGCAACGCGCCGCGGTCGAAGACGGCTGCGACGTGGGTCCACTCGGTCCACTCGAACGAGGCGGTAACGGTGACGGTGGTGCCGTTGTTCGCAGCGCACGCCTCCAGCGTGCCGCCGTTGATCCGGAATCCCATGCCGTTGACGTGCCCCCCCTCGTTCCAGATGCACTGAACGTCGTCCGTCGAGTCCGGACGGATCCACGTCGATACGGTACGCTCGGTGAAGGCGTCAGACAGGAAGTCCTCGTCGAATCCCGAGAGCAGCGCGTAGTCGTCCGTCCCGTCGAGGGCCAGTGACGATTCGCCCTCGATCGCAACCCCGTCGAAGCCGGCGTCGTTCCCCGCCACGGCGGCATTATCGTTGCCCGAGCTGTCGTGGAGATCTCCCTCGAACCGATAGGAGGCGAGCAAGGTGGGGTGCAGCGGTACTTCGTCGGCGTACGCGTAGCGCTCGCCCTCGATCGCGTATTCGATGCCGACGCCGAGCGTGACTTCGCCATCGGATGTCGTGTCGGGGGTGATCTCCCAGCTGGCGGTCGTCGATTCACCATCAACGATCGCGTCGAACGACGATTCGCTACGGCGTTCGACCGTCCATTCGTCGGGAACGCCAGACAGGTCGAAAGCGACGTTCTCGACGGTAGCCGCCACCGACGCCGAACTCTCGGGATTGGCCAACGTGACGTCCACTCCGAACGGTTGTGCCTCCCCGGAGAACTGTCCCGATACGTACGACTCGGGTGCCTCCACATCGATCTTCACGTTGCCCATGACGCGCGTTGCCTGCTCGAGGATGGTCTTATGGGCGTTCTGGACGCGTTCGAGACCGTTTTCGGCGAGTTCCGGCTTGAGCACTTTCCGGTCGTAGGTGATGTGACCGTTCCAGACGCCGTAGAGGTCCGTCGTCGCCGTGTACACCGACGCACTCAGGCGCCGACCGACCACGAGGTCTCTGAGCTGGTCGATCGTCTCGACGTACTCGCTGACAAACGTTTCGGGAGTGCTGTCCGGTTCCCATTCCCCGACGGAATGGTCCTCGATCTCGACGGGCTGGGACGTGTACTCCCCGAGCGCGGAGATTCGGTCGGATTCCGGATCGGGGCTGTCGACCCGCGGGCTTCCGTACTGGTGAACGTCTTTGATGTCCCCGGTGCCGGAGTCGCTGTTGGTCCCGATGTCGTAGCCGCTGTTGGCGTCGACGAGGCGGTCTGGATCTAGCTGTGAAACCATCTCGGTCATCTTCCGAACGAACTCGAGATTATCGTTGTTGATTCCCCATCCCTCGTTGAACGGCGTCCAGATCGCCAGTGACGGGTGTGTATCGAGCTCAGCGATCACGTCGCGAAACTCCGCCTCGAACTGCTCCAGTTCGGTCTCGTCTCGGGGCGGGGTATCGAAGAACTCCTCCATATTGGGCATATCCTGCCAGACGAGTAGTCCGAGTCGGTCGGCGTGGTAGAACCACCGGCGCGTCTCGATCTTAGAGTGCTTGCGGACCGTGTTGTACCCCAACTCCTTCTGGAGCTCGAGGTTGTGAACGAGCGCTTCGTCGGTCGGGGCCGTATAGAGACCGTCAGGCCACATCCCGCTCTCTAGCGATCCGAGGTAGTAGATCATCTCGCCGTTGAGCGTCGGTCGCGCCGTGCCGGCGATCTCCTGTGTACCCAGCGATCGCATACCGAAGTAGCTCTCGACGGAGTCGAGCAGCTTTCCCCCGTCCGCCTCCGTGACCTGTTCGGCACCGTCCGCCCGCCGGAGTTCCACCAGTAGGTCGTAGCGGAACGGATCGTCAGGGCTCCAGAGGCGGGGGTCGGGCACCGGAAGTTCCATCTCTTCGTTCGCCGGCCCCACGCCCCGGCTGATTTTCTCGTCGCCGTCGTAGGCGGTCGCGACCACGGTCGCATCGTTCGCCGCCTCGACGGTGAGCCGGAGTGCCTCCGCGTCGAGATCGGGCGTCATCTCGAGGCGTTCGACGTGCGTTTCGGGAACCGGTTCCATCCAGACGGTGTCCCAGATACCTGACGTGGACATCTTCCAGAGGCCCCTGTCGATGCCGCGGTCGACGCCCTGGCGGCCCTTGGGTTGGGTGCCGATCGGCTCGTAGTTCGCGCCGGTCGGGTCGAAAACGCCAACGACCAGCTCCTGCGGCCCGTCATCCGCGAGCGCGTCGGTGATGTCCGCCACGAAGTGGTCGTACCCGCCCGTATGCTGAATGACTTCTTCGCCGTTAACGTACACTGCCGCCTCCCAGTCGACCCGCTCGAAGTGGAGTAGGAGCCGTTGGGTGTTCGGATTCTCCTCGACGCCGGTGCCCGAGTGTGCTGTCGGAACGAGCCACTCGTTAGGGACCTCGAACTGCCGGCGGTACCACATCCACGTTTCGTGGCGCTTGATGCCGGAAAGTCCGGATTCGACGGGGTACGGCACGAGGATTCGCTCGTCGAGGTCACCACCGATCGGCGGTGATTCGCCCTCGGAGCCACCGGAGAACTGCCAGACGCCGTTGAGGTTTTGCCACGCCTCACGGACCATCTGCGGACGAGGATACTCGGGATGGGCGTTGTCCGGTCCGACCGCCCGGGTCCACGGCGTCTCGATCTGTGGTTCCTTCATCTCCCACCCCGATCCGGCGGAGGGTGGTGACTCCCCGGCGACGGAATCGACGAGCTCGGCGGTACCGGCCGCGCCGAGGACACCGGAGGCGGCGACGCCCCTCAGGAAGTTGCGTCTCTCCAGCAACCCGACTCCCCCGTCGTCCCGTTCCGTCTCGTCAGTGCGTTTCTCGTTCGGTTCGTCTTCCGTATCGTCAGTCAAGTGTTCGCTCATAGCGATCTACCGCCTCTGGGATGCCGTCCCCGTCCGATCCGTTCGCTACGCTCTGACCGGATGGTGACCATCCAGTGAGTACTTCAACGATAATTGTGATAAACCTAGCTACAAAATGAAAAGTGTTTCGAAGAATGTAAGTTGAATGTCTCGAATGGATCCGTCACTGCCGACCGTCCGGGTCTGATCCAGCACAGTATGGTTTACGCGGGGGACCTGCCCGTTCACCAGGGCGCTTCTCGCTCGGGGAGTGGGTCGACTGTGCCGGCCATGCGGTCCGAGAGTTCGGTTAGCAAGTCGGTTTTCACTTGCGCGTACGCTAGGTCGTTCCAGTGGTTGGATACCGTGTCGGGGTTCTCATCAAGGTCGTACAGTTCACCCATTCCGACGCCGTGGTGACGGACGAGTTTGTACTCGTCCGTTCGGATCATCGTCGAGTAGCCCGTCGGTTCCTGCCAGTGCACCGCGTCGTACGCCTCCGCGTACACCGAGTCGCGGTGACTCTCCACCGTTCCCGTCAGCAGTGGCCAAAGCGAGCGTCCCTGCATGGCTTGGGGGGCATCAGATCCTGCCGCCTCCACGAACGTCGGTGCAAGGTCGACCAATTCGACGAGTTCGTCCGTCTCGATCCCGGCCTGGATTTCCGGACCAGAGATAACCAGTGGGATCCGGAGTGATTCCTCGTAGAAGAAACTACCCTTGAGGTAGATACCGTGGTCTCCGAGTAACTCGCCGTGATCCGAGGTGAACACGACGATCGTGTCCTCGCGCTGTCCGGTGCGTTCCAGCGCATCGAGGAGCTGACCCACGGCGTCATCGATGAGATCGCACATAGCCCAGTAAACCGCCCTGATGACGCGGTGGTCGCGCTCGTCCATCTCCTCGTAGGAGAAGAGATCGGGACTGGCGTACGCGCCCTCGTGGCACTCGCCGTACCATGGCGGCTTATCGTCCAGTTCGCCGGGCTCGTAGTCCGGTAGCGGGATCTCATCGAGCCTGTCGAGGTACCTCTGTAGGTAGTCTTCGGGGGCAACGAACGCGTGGTGGGGGTCGAACGGGTTGACCGAGTAGAGCCACGGCCGGTCCCCGTCAGTAGCAGTCTCGATGAACGATTCGGCTTTCTCCGCGCACCACGTCGTCTGGTGGTACTCCGCGGGCATACCGTAGGTGGCGTATTCGCAGCCATCAATCGGTCGCTCCTCGTATTCGACGCCGCGCTCGGCGAGCCACTCCAGATATTCGTTCGCCGGCGAGGGATGGGTCGTGTCGTGCGACCACTGAAAGTCCGCGTACCCATCGTCGATGCGGCTCTCCGCTGTAGGGAGGTCCTCCGTTGAGGGGTGACAGGGCCTGATGTGAAGCTTCCCGGAGAGCCCACAGATGTACCCCTCATCGGCGAGCCGACGGGTGACGAGCGTCTCGTCGTCGGGGATCGGACAACCGTTACCGCGGACACCAGTCGTTCTGGGGTATCGCCCCGTAAGAAAACTCGCCCGGCTCGGAGTGCAGACCGGGCTCTGGGCGTACGCGCGCTCGAATCGGACCCCCGACTCGGCGAGCCGGTCCACGTTCGGCGTCTCCACGAATTCGTTGCCGTAGCAACCTAGCGTGTCGAAGCGTTGCTGATCAGTACAGATCCAGAGGATGTTTGGTCTGTCTGGCATTCACCGTGAGTGTGTCGTCCAATGGTATAGTTTCTGTGTCTAGACTCGCAGAATCAGTCGTAGCGGTGCTTCCAGGTGTCGATCGGCGCCTGTCCACCGTCGACGCGGAGTTCGTGTCCGTTGACGTAGTCGCTTGCCGGCGCACAGAGGAAGGCGATGGTCTCAGCGATCTCCTCGGGGTCGCCAAACCGCCCGAGCGGGTTCTGATCGATGATCTGTTCTCGCGTCTGCGGTTCGAATCCCTCGGTAAGCCGCGTGTTCACCCACCCTGGTGCCACGGCGTTGACGCGGATGCCCTCACCTCCGAGTTCGAGTGCCAGCGACTTGGTCAGGCCGAGCAGGCTAAACTTCGCGACATCGTATTGGGGCGACATCCCGACCCCGTTTTTCGTGTGAATCGACGTGAGATTCACGATCTTCCCGTAGCCCTGCTCGACCATCCCGCCGCACGCGGCGCGGGTGCAGTTGATAGCGCCGAAAAGGTGCACCTCCAGGTTCGTTCTGAAATCGTCGCCGTCGGGTTCGTTCAGGAACCGGTCGCCTTGACCGATCCCTGCGTTGTTCACCAGGATCGCCACGGTTCCGAACTCGTCGCTCGCAACGTCGAACATCGCATCGACGGACTCCCGATCGGAGACGTCGGCGTCCACCGCCACCGCATTCCCATCCGCGTCTCTGATCGAGGCGGCAACGGTTTCGGCCGGTTCGGCGTCCAAGTCGTTGACGACGACGTTCGCGCCATTCTCCGCCAGGAGTTTTGCCGTTTCGCGTCCATTGCCCCGACCGCTGCCGGTCACAACTGCGGTTTGGCCACTAAGGTCGAACTGCATGCCCGTACCGTTAGACGCCGCCGATTTATGTGTTGTGTTAGTATATTGTATTTAATCTATTTTATGATAGATCATTGGGTGTCGGTACTCTGGTTCCAGTCCGAGCGAAACGTCTTGGGAAGCGAGAGCAACAGTCCAATACACCCGGACACGATTCATGTAACGATACGTCGCCTGATTGGCCGGGACCCATCCTGGTGTCATGGATGCGGTCACCTGCGTGTTGACCTATTCGTGTCCGGGTGTAAAGGCCGTCGTGACGATGGCGATGGACCGAGAGGTGGACCAGTCGCAGACAGCACTCGATCCGGGCAGTCACACAGGAGGGATCAGCCAGGCCGACCAACGCCGCTCCGACCCGTTGATGACAACAGTTATCATTCCACGGAAAAACGAGATAGGTATGCCGGACGATCGGCCGAACATACTCTTCATCAACACTGATCAGCAGCGGTTCGACACGATCAACGCCCTCGGGGGCGACCACATGAACACGCCAAACCTGGACAGGCTTGCGAACGAGGGGGTGAGCTTCACGGACTGTCACATCACTGCTCCCTCCTGCGCTCCGTCGCGAGCGAGCCTGTTTACTGGTCATTACCCCCACACGACCGGCATCTATAGGAACGGCGATCGATGGACACATTCATGGGTGGAGGATATGTCAGATAGCGAGTATTACACTGTCAACGTCGGCAAGATGCATACAGCTCCGTACGAGACGCCGATGGGCTTCGACGAGCGTTACGAGGTCGAGAACAAGGATCGCTATCTCGGCAAGATTCCGGCCGGCGAACCGCCTCTTCCAGGCGAGCTGTTCTATCTTGACGAGTGGGACAAGGCACTCCAGGCCCGGGGACTCCTCAAACAGCAGCGCGAGTTCTACCGGCAGTGGGACGACTACGAGGATCGTCTCGGTGCCTTCGAGTGGACGCTTCCGGAGGATGCACACCCGGACGTGTTCGTCGGTAACTTCGCGGTGCGGTGGCTCGACCACATGCCGAAACTCGACCAGCCACTTTTCATGGAAATAGGCTTTCCCGGACCGCATCCGCCGTTTGATCCGACGCCGGAGTACGCCGAGGAGTACCTCGGCCGGGACCTTCCGATGCCGATCGTCTCCACCGAGGATATCGAGAACCAGCCCGCACCGCTACAGGCATTACGGGAGCATAACGCGACGATCGACCACGACTCAGTTACTCACGACCTCAACCCGACAGACGAACAGCTCCACCGTCAGCGGGCCTACTACTACGCCAACGTCGCCATGATCGACGAGCAGGTCGGAAAGATCATGGACGCGCTGGAAGCAAACGGCTACGAGGACACCATCGTGATCTTCACCTCCGACCACGGCGAAGCGATCGGCGACCACGGTCACGTCCAGAAGTGGACGATGTACGACGTTATCACAAACGTCCCGACGATCGTGTGGTCCCCGGAGCGGTTCAGGGCTGACACGGTGGACGACCTCGTCTCACTGTTCGACCTCGGTCCGACGATCCTCGATCTCGCAGACGCTCCCATCGACGATTCGATGGAGGCACAATCGCTCGTCCCCGCGCTGCACGGTGACGATGAGTGGTCGGGACGCGACGTCGTGTTCGCCGAACACGCCCGCGACGGTGTCCTGCAGGAGACTGAGTTCATGACGATGGTGCGGACGGACGACTGGAAGCTCGTCCACTTCGTCGATCACGACGAGGGACAGCTGTTCGATCTGAATGAGGATCCGAACGAGACGGAGAACCGGTGGAACGACCCAGGGGTACGGAGCGTGAAACGCGAACTGCTCGACACGCTACTCGAGTGGCGGATCCGGAGCGGCGTCCAAGCGGGCGACTGGGCCGAGTCGTTCAGATAGCTCCAGCTCCCGCGAACGCCGGGGCGTAATTTTAAGCACCCAGGAGTTAGAGTGCGAGACATGGAGGATCCTAGCGTAGAAAGGAGTTTCAGCGAGCCGAACATCCACCTTCAGTGCAGGTGTGGATGGGACGGCCACGACGACGAGATCGAGGACTGGGACGTTCAAGAGGACCGCGACAGAGTCGTCCGCTGTTGCCCGGCCTGCGGCGAGCCCTCCCCGGAATGGGGGGTACTTCGACCGATCGATGCCGCGGCACGGATAGCTCGCGGGCCGCTGCGAACGTCCCTTGACGATGCGGGTTACCTGACCGAGTGACCCTAGCCCGCCTACGAACGGAGAACGTATACATCTATTCGAAATTACCGAATACATTCTTGTTAGATGTCAGATATTGCTCGTGTGGACAGCAGTAATGCGGATCTCTCGGCATACGATATGAGCAATGCAGTAGGAAGGGTGCGTCGTCGATCGGACACCCAAGGAAAACCTTCGCTGCTTTCGTACGAACTGTTACACTGAGTTCCCGGCTGTTCACAGCGGCCGTCGTCAGTCCCTTGCTAAATGGACAATCCCTTGTCCAGTATCGCGATTCTTGTTCGTATTCGATATTGTAGAATGCGGAGCCGGAGGGTATCACGAGCCGATGTATCCTCTGCTCGGGCGTACTGGACGCGGAGCTGTCACCCAGCGTCAGCCGTTGACGAACAGTTGTGCTCAGTCCATCCACATTCGATCTTTTTTCGACCGATGTTGAACTACCGCACGGCGAAAGAAGGCTACCGTGAAACCCCTCACCGTTACTATTCGATATTCTCAGATATTCGTCCTCGTTGACGTCGTTCGCCGTCGAGTCTCGTACCGAATCCCGCGATCGGATACCCCGGCCTACCTTACAGCACGTATCAGCCATACGCGTATCCACCGTTACGCACCACCGATGCCTAGATCCACTGGGTTCCAGACACGAGCTGTCGTACCCCAGACGGACCGACACACCGCGAGAACGGTGAGCGACGATTGCGTGTTTTCATCCATAAATATTATACTTGTCTGTTCGATATTCCTGTGCATGAGTGATACACCCAAACGACGGATAAAAACAGCCGAAAAGGTGGCCAGAATACTCGACATCCTCCACGAGGAGGGAGAGGCAAATCTCGCGCAGATAGCCGAAGAAATAGAGCTGGCAAAGAGCACGACGCACAGCTATCTGGAAACGCTGACAAGCCTCGAGTTGGTTCGAAAGAATAATTCCACGTACACGCTTGGTCTCGTATTTCTCGACTACGGGGGACGTGTTCGGAAACGATCAGATATTTATATGATAGCTAAACCACAACTACGCGATCTCTACGAGGCGACGGGACACACGGTCCACTTAGCGACGAAAGAGTTCGACGACCTCGTGCTGCTCGAACGGATCAATCCCGACGAGACGGTCGGCTTCGGGGCACACATTGGACAGCGGGATCACTTTCACACGCCAGCACTCGGGAAGGCAATATTGGCCTACCTTCCCGTGGATGACGTCGATTCGATCGTATCTAAGCACGATCTCTTGGGACTGACCGAACATTCGATCACAACCAGGGAAGATCTCGAAGCTGAGCTGGAAACGGTCCGCGAGCAGGGGTACGCGGTGAACAACGAGGAGGAACACAAGAACTACAAAGGCGTCGCCCGCCCGATCTTGCTCGACGGGGTCGTAGTGGGTGCGATCAGTATCGCGGGTCCGAAAACAGAACTCGAAATGAGCGAAGAGAATATCCACGACCTACTACGGTCGGCCACCGACCGGATCGAGATCAAACTCCAGTACGACTGATGTATCAGGAATCAGATCAGTTAGTTCGTCAATAACGAACCAAGACGTGGCGTTTCCATTGATCACCCAGCCTACGAACGTGCGTCACAGAAGCACACTGTACCTGGGAGAGAGTAACGGCCCATAATTTTCGGCAAAGAAAAGTTTTCCCCCGCAGGATGATTACAGTAGTACTATTGTAATGGGATTGAGTCTAAGTAGCACGAGTCGATTTCCACGGTGACGTTCTGAAGCGCAACAGTGTACAAATAGATCCCTCGACCGTTCTTCGCGAGACCGAGTTCAGATGAGATCTCCGTCACTTGTGCCCCGTCGCGGTCCACGAGCACATCTACGATTCGAAATATGTTCTTGATGGTTTGGATTTCGCGGGACCTGCGTTCGTTCATGACGAACCGTGCTGTCCCGCCTCTCTTCAAGCTTGCCCAGCGGCTGTTCGCGTTACAGACCGAGCTCGATGAGAAACCCTGTGTCGCGCGCGCCGCCTCAGCGAACGACTGGCGCTTGCACTGAGCCGATCGTCTCGACACGAGCACGGACGTGGTCACCCGGCGATATCGGTTCGGCTCCTGGGGTTCCTGTGCTGAAAAGATCGCCACTCTGGAGAGTCATGACTTCCGAATGGAACGAAATGATTTCATCTGGTGGAAACAACATATTCTGTATTTGATTCTGGGCCATCACGTCTCCATTGACGATCGTTTGGACTGTTTTATCCCCGAGTGCAGGCGGCTCGTTAGGAACGACAATGCTCGATCCGACGACGAGGAAGGAATCATAACTCTTCGACCGGGTCAAAAAACGAGGATTGCGTTGGAGTACATCCTCTGCAGTCATATCAATAACGGGGAGATAGCCTGCGATCACGCCAGTAGTCTCTTCCTCAGCAACGTTTTTGCACGTTCGGCCGATTAGGACAGCGAGCTCGGCCTCTGCGGTGACACGAGTACTCTGGTCGGTCGATGGGAGTCGAATCGGCCCGCCGGGACCAGTTACGGCGCTCGTCGGCTTCATAAAACTCGCTGGCTCTTCCGGACGCTGTTCGTCCAGGTCGCCGGCGTGCTCGGCGTAGTTCAGCCCGATTCCCCACAGCTTTCCGAAGGAGGCAAGGGGTGGTCCGAACTGCAGGCTCTCTCGATCGATACGATCCGCGGGCGCCTCCGATACGTCCGGAAGCGTATTAGCAGCTGCGGGCGCGAGCGCGTCGCGAACGCTGTCGAGTTCGGGCGAAGCTGCCGACAGCGGAACGAATCCCTCATCATCTCCGAGGAGCGGCGTACCGTCTGCCGTGCGGGCAAGATACGTTCGTTTCATGCCCGGTCTGTCCAGAAGTCGAACGAGCGCCCCGGTGTGAACACGTCGAGCCCGACTGCCCGAACGCCCCCCGTATTTTCGACTTTGTGGCGCTCCCAGGCATCGAGCCATACCGAATCGTACTCCGTAAGCGTGGTCTCGTCGTCTTCGGTCGCGACCGTCAACTCCCCCTGTAGGCAGAGACAGACCTGCTCGTTCTCGTGGTCGTGCATGGGGGAACTGTGGCCCGGCGGCTTCTCGAACCACTCGAAGGAAAATTGATCGCTGCCAGCCAGTGCCACGCGACGCCACCCCTCATCCGGCTCGTAGGTTTCTGCGTCGTCAAACGCGACTGGCTTCATAGATTCGCCCCCGTGGAGCCCCCATCGATCAATATTGACGTTCCATTGATGTACCCCGATAGTGGCGATGAAAGGAATGCAACCGTGTTTCCAAGTCCCATGGGATCACCAACGCGCTCGAGCGGATTACTCGCCCAGTCAGAAAGGCCCTCCTCGTAGGAGTCGTACTCACCGCGGTCGACTGCCTGTTGGACGAGATCGCGGATGCGGTTCGTCTCGTGGGGTCCAGGCAACACCGCATTTGTTCGTACGTCGGGAGCAAGCTCCTGAGAAAGCGTCTTCTCGAGACCGATGACGCTCATCCGAACCGAGTTCGACAGCACAAGGCTGTCGATGGCTTCCTTGACGCTTCGAGAAGTGATGTTTACGATCGTTCCCTCCCCGTCACGGAGGTGGGGTTCGGCCTCGCGTGCGAGCCGTACGGCACTCATTACGAGCAGATCGTACGCTTGATACCAGTCCTCATCGTCAGTGTCGAGGAATGGGCCGGACGGCGGTCCACCGGCGTTCGTCACGAGATGATCAATGGTGCCGAACTCGTCGACGGTCGTTGCAACGAGTGCTTCGATATCACTCTTACTCGTGAGATCCCCTGGTTGGGCAATAACGCTGCCTGCTCCGATGCCCTCGAGTTCCGCTTTCGCGTCCCCAAGACGGTCCTCGTCGCGACCATTTATGACGACGTTCACACCTTCCCGAGCGAGTGCCTTCGCTGACGCCTTGCCGAGACCGCTCGAAGACGCCGTCACGAGGGCTGCATTTCCGTCAATCTGTAGGTCCATTTTCGTCTGTGAGATGAGTGTGCCGTGTGTTAAAACCCCCCGTTTCGGCAAAATTGTTAGTGAGAATTAATACATAAATATATCCAAATACCATTCATAACACTTCTCTTCACCGAAAGTAGCAGTGCGACGGCGCGTTCTGAAACTAAATTACGTGAGCAGTGGCCAGTATACTGTCCAAGAAATAGTAATAACAACCGCGGCGTAAACCATCGTCACGAGTCCAAATACGGCGACATCAACGTTCGAAAGTGGTCCACGATCGAACGATAAGAGCACGGATGTCGTGTTAAATGGCAGAATAGTCGTTGAACCAACGATAAGGAGAACTGATAGGGCGAGATAGAGTTGGTTTACTTGGAGTCGTTCCCCAAACCGGAGGATAATAGGAGTAACAACGACGATTGCCGCTGATGCCGTCGAAAAAAACACGCGCATGAGCACAGCGAGACCGAGCAGTACAGCGATGCTTTGCCAATGTGTGAGGATCTCGAACGGAACGACCGAGGTGAGAAGGTTTACGATGTACGTGAGCGTTCCTGTCGCCTCCATCGCATCGAGAATCGAAAACATCGCTCCGATCACGAAGAGAATCCCCCAGCTCAGCTCTTTTACGTCGGTCGTTGTGATGATGTCGACGCCAGGGAGTGCGAGAACGAAAATAGCAAACACAGCAGGTACTATCGTTGGGAGTCCTACGAGTGACCCGATGATCCACAGCAGAACCGTCCCAAACAGCACAGCTCCGACGATAGTTTGATCACGAGTGAAATCCGTATTCGAGTCTACTGTGTGTTCCTGAGCATCGGGCTGACCGTTTCTATCGTTCGAAGCCTCCGTAATCTCGGAGCGCGAGTCATAGATCCTCTCCGCAGTTAGCGCTGACAGGCTGTACAGAAGTATAACAGGTGGCACCATCAGTGTCGCCCATTCGAGCCACGTAATCGGACGAACCTCGTTTTGAATGAGTTCGGAGGTAATAATGGCCATACCGCCACCGGTCATGAGACTCATTGACGCAATCGGGTTCACGTGACCGAGCACAAGAAACGAGGCTCGTTCGAAGTCACTGTCGTGACTCAGACCGTACGCGTTGGACATCTCCCTAACAATAGGAATGAACGTGACAGCGCGCGCGACTGCGGACGGCATAACGAATGATAACACGAGCGTGTATTTAGCGAGCGACCGGACAGGATGGGGGGATTGTGATTCTGTCGATAGAAGCTCCGACGCAAACCACTCATCGAGTCCCACTTTAGAGATCGACTGACCGAGGAGCAGGAGCAACAACAGGAAAAAAACGAGCGTCGAAGCGAATCCGGAGGCCGCTGCCGAAAACGATTCGACGCCGTCCAACGCAAAAAGGAGAACGACTGACGCTGTCGCAGAAACGACGTAGGGAACTGCCTTGGTAAGCCAGAGAACGAGCGTCGTTGCAAACACAGCGAGCACGCTCTGCATCGCCCCGTCGAATCCCTCGGGAGGCGGGGCAAGGAGCGCCCAGAGGATAATTCCACTACCAGCGAGGACACCGGTGACCTGAACGATGGTCTCTCGACGTGAGCTATCCATATTTATCTATTGGTAAATCACTTTCAAAACGATTGATGAAGTGGTAATATATGGTGTCAAGAGAGCACTCGTTCGAGCCGCGGTTTTACAAACGGTCCGAACAAGATAATGAGGATACAGACCACGAGAATCAACGAGAGAGGTTTCGTCACGAAGATCGAATACGTCCCGTTAGACAGCTCGAGCGACCGGAGAAGGTTTTCCTCGGCAATCGGTCCAAGGACAACGCCGAGGACGAACGCAATCACCGAATAGTTGTATTTCACCATTAAGTACCCGAGCAGTCCGAGCCCGACGACTGTTACGACGTCGATCCAGTTCGTTCTGAGCGTGTACCCTCCAATCATTGAGAGCACAACAATTATCGGAACGATATAATTAGTGTCTACCTGGGTGAGGAATCCGAGTCGCGTAACGAGAAATATGCCGATACAGAAGATCACGACGTTACCGACCAGAAGTGCAAGCATAAAGGTATAGGTCGTCGCAAGCTCGGCATCGAACAGCTGGGGTCCTGGACGGAGACCGTGCATTAATAGCCCTCCCAGAAGGACTGCAGTCGATCCGCTTCCAGGAATTCCGAACGAGATCGTTGGAATCAGCGATCCACCGATAGTACCATTGTTGGACGATTCGGACGCGATAACACCTTTTGGCTCGCCGTCGCCAAACTTATCGGGATCGTCCGAGCTCCGCATCGCTTCGCCATACGAAATGAAGTTCGATACAGTGGCACCGGATCCCGGAATAGCACCAATGAACATCCCGATAAAGCTAGACTTGAGAATTGTGACTGGATGTCTGATAGCTGTCCGAACACCGTCAAGAAGATTCCCACTGAGATCAACACCTTCTTTTGCGATTCCTCCTTTCTGTGCGGAGATTTTGATCATCTCCGCGATAGCAAACATCCCGATAAGGGCTGCGATAAAATCGATTCCGTTATACAGTGAGAGATTTCCAAACGTGTACCGGAGCTCTGGAGAGTTTGGAGCGATCCCGATAGTGGTGAGCAACATTCCGAACGCCCCAGCAACGATCGCTTTGACGACAGACCCACTAGCGACAACCCCGATCATCGAGAGGCCGAGAACAGCCATGAGGAAATACTCCGGCGTTCCGAACAACAGAACGACCTCGATGAGGATCGGTGACACCGCGATGAGAGTCAGGATGGTAAGGACTCCTCCCACCGTAGACGACGTTGCAGAGATCGCAAGCGCCTCTACTGCTCGTCCCTGTTTCGACATTGGATAGCCATCGAAGGTCGTCGCCGCCGCTGCTCCCGTCCCAGGTACGTTTACGAGAATGGCCGCAATACTGCCGCCGTACATCGCACCGCTGTACATACTCACCAGAAGACAGAGCGCATTGATCGGACCGAGTGGCAGCGTCAGTGGGAGGACGATCGCCATTCCAAGCGAGGAACCAATGCCCGGGAGTGCACCAGCAATCATTCCGAGAAGGAGTCCCACGACAACCCAGAGGGGCGTCGGCCACGACATGAGTATTTGACCGGCCTCGAGAAGACTCCCTACTACAGCCATGGCACCCCTCCCGTCAGTAGAATAGCACCAGCGTCCAGCTCGACGTTCAGAACGATCATAAAGACGTAAGCGATACCGAAGCTGATTCCAGTGAGCAATCCCGTTCGGAGGGTGTTAATACGGAACCAGCGGGCGTAAACGGCCACAAATATCGGACTCGCCCAGAGGAGCCCGATCGCATACCCCAGGACGGCATACCCGACGACCGCGAGTGCGGTGAATACGGAGTCATGGAGGGGACGATCTACGCTCGAGATTCCCTCTTCCGGGGATGTCATTTCTTCGACCTCTTCTCCTTTTTCAACGAATTCCTCACTAGCTTCAAAGGCCGCTCCTTCGCTGACGAGTGCTTGTCGGAGTGGGCCAGGAAGATACTCCCGAACGAGCAGGAGAAGCGACCCCACGAGGACGACAGTGGCTACCAGTCGTGGAAACCGTGCCGAACTGGCGGCAGTGAACTGGGTAGCTCCCCAGAGCATATAACCCGAGATAGCCGTCATAACCAATAGCAATACCTTTTCTTTTACTGTGTCATTTTCAACGATGTTTTCAGACCAGCTTTTGGCATTCATATTTTATAAAATGAAGAGATAGGAGTTAGTTTGATGCTTCACGAACCTGGTCCAAATCAACGTTCTCAGGGACCTGTTCGAACGCGCTGGCTACCGCGTCTTCGGCCGCCTGCGGCTCACCGTACTCGATGACGTTCCCCGTTTCTTCGGACCAATCTTGTATAGCATCCGTCTGTAGAGCTGATTCGAGCGCGCCGGTAAGCGTCTGTACGACATTGTTCTCTGTCTCCGGCGGTACGAACATACACCGCCGCAGTTGTCCGAGGTAGTCGATGTTCGGGAAGTCTTCCTCGGTTACCGGCTGAAGGTCGGGGAACACGGAGGTTCCCTCGCTGGACAGACAGGTAACGGCGTCCACACGGCCATCGGAAACCGCCCCTTCAGCTGCAGTATCAGTACTGATACAGGCGGGGGTTTCGTCCGAAATCACCGCTTGAACGGCCGGACCCGACCCGTCGTACCCGACGTAGTTCTCCCAGGCCAGATCGTAGTCGGAGTTGCCCTGCATGGTGAGAGCAAGGACGTGGTCAACCCCCCCTTTCGACTTCCCACTGAACGTCGTAAGGTCACCGGACTGGTATCGGCTGACGAGGTCAGCCATATTTTCGACGCCGTAACTGGAATTGGCGACGATCACGAATGGGGTCCGTGCGTACGCCCCAACGCCGACCAGTTCTTGCATATCGTAATCCGGTGGATTGACCATCGCTGAAACTGGCGTAGACGGGGGATTGAACCCACCAAACGTCGATCCATCGGGCTCAGAATGGTGCAACTCACCGGTACCTCGAAGGGACGCTGCACCAGGGACGTTTCGAATCTCGATGTTCGTATCGAGCTCGTTGCCCATCTCAGGAATCACTTGCCGGGCGTACGTATCGGTCCCCCCTCCCTCCGAGAACGGGACGATGTACTCGAGATCACCCGATGGGTACTCGCCACTGCCACTGTCTCCCGTACAACCAGCCAACCCTGTAATGGCGAGGGCCGACATTGCACTCGAATACTTGAGGAACGACCGACGCCCTATCCTGTGGCACTTGTCTTCGCTTGTCATACGCGTTGCTATCAAGGATGATTTGTAATAAGTCCTTTGGTGCAATTGAGGACGAAGTTGCTTCTGGGAACAAAACTCGTCTATTTGTCGTTGCATTTAACACTACAATTGTAACGTACTACGTATTTTTCGGGTTATTTCAAAAGAACGTAAAATCGCCGTCCTCTATAACGACTTCCCCGTCGAGTTCCAGCGTCGGCTCAGCCATCATCGCGTCGAAGTGGACGGGTGCACGGGTTGTTCCGCCGAGATTGCTACTCGTCCCGATACCAAAGTGAACGTTGCCGTACCGACCGTGATCGTTCGAGAACCAGCCGTTGAACTCCGGACACTCTGGATTCATACCCACAGCGAGTTGTGCGATGTTGTAGACCGCTGGATCGTCGTGTTCGGCCCAGACGTTCGCAATCCGCTCGGCTTCGCTCCCTCCGTCTACAGAAGTGACAGAGCCGTCTTCGATCTCCATCTCTACAGGCGACTCCAGCACGCCGATATCGAGATTTGGAATAGCGCCGTCGAACACGACCGTCCCATCCGTTGTTCCCTCTACTGGTGCGATGTTCGCCTCGATGTGGACGAGCGCGGTGAATTCGCCCGGCTCATCGGCGATTCCGGGGTGGGCATTTCCGGACCGATCTTCGAGACCGACGGTCACGTCGGTTCCCTGTGGTGACGTGATTCGTGCTGTACTCGCCGCTCCGAACTTTTCTGCCATCGCTTCGCAGTGGGGACGCATTTCCTCATAATCCGCGTAGAGACCGCCACGAACGAGCTGTTCGGGGGTGAATTTTACGAGGCTGATGACTCGTGCGCCGTTTTCCTTCGCTCGCGCAACCGCACTCGAGTGAGTGATCGAGCGGTGGACAGGAGTGATGATGACGTCCGCTTCCATCATTGCTGCGGCGACAGTGTCTTCGGGTTCGTTCCCATCGTATTCGCGCGGGTCCATCAACGTCATCGTTACGTTCGCGTCGCGTTCTTTGGCGGCGGCGGCGACTCGTTCGGCCACATCTGCAACCTGCCAGTCCGAGACGACGAGGACATCTTCATCCGGATCGATGGCTGCACACGTTTCGACGACGATACTGGTGCCTTTCATCTCCTGAACGGAGTCCATAGATCACCCTCTAACTGCCTCTTACTAATATGTTCTTGTCCCCACGAAGACTGACGGATTGAGAGGCGATACGTCCACTGTCACAGCCAGATTTCGCAGAGATTCAAGTATTTGTCTCAAAATTCCGAGGCCTGTAGTGAATACACCGGCTGGTCCACAGGGTCGAGCAGTTCGGAACGTCGTTCCAATACGCGGTCGGGTTGACTGATAGGGACTGTTGTGAGTATTTTCGGCACGGTCGGTGACTGACGACTGCTCGGGGGTTTCACGGACCGTTCTGTGTCGCCACAGCGGGACGGAATCACAACAGTCCCTATGAGAGCACTGCACCGCGACACCCGATATCGATGGTATAAACTAATGTGAGATCATAGCCATTCTGAGTTAATGGATCAACAGCAACTCGAGTGTGCGATCGTTCGCGGTGGAACGAGCAAGGGCGTTTTCATTCGCGAGGAAGAGCTTCCGGACACGAACCGAGATGAAGCGATTCTCTCGCTGTTTGGAAGTCCAGACGACCGCCAGATAGATGGTCTCGGCGGAGCGACGTCAACGACATCAAAGCTGATGATCGTCAGCGCGAGCGATCGCGATGGAATCGATGTCGATTATACGTTCGGTCAGGTCGCTGTCGACGAACCGGTCATCGACTACGGTGGTAACTGCGGTAATCTTACCTGTGCGATCGGCTCGTTTGCCATCGATGAGCGGATCATTCCAATCGATTCGGATGCCGATAACGTAACGCTCAGTCTTTACAACACGAATACGGGCGCAATTATCGACCAGACGGTACCCCTCACTGACGGGTACGCCGCTACGCGAGGGGAGTTCAAGATTCAGGGTGTTCCTGGGACGGGTGCCCGAATCGAGACGACGTTCCGCAATCCTGCCGGTGCCGTCACCGACGCGCTGCTACCGTTGGACGAACCAACAACTGAGATAGAGGTAGACGGTGAGACGATCGAAACGAGCGTCGTTGACGTCACGACTCCTGTGGTATTCGTACGAGCCGACGATATCGGACTCACCGCTACCGAACGTCAAACCTCCGTCGACGAGGATCCCGAACTGCTCGAACGAATCGAACGAATCCGGGCAACCGTTTGTAAGCGGCTTGGACTCGTCGACGATGTCGATCGGGCCACGGTCGAATCACCGGGCTATCCGAAACTCGCATTCGTTGCTACTCCGACCACATACGAGGGGACGACTGGGAGTACGGTCCACGCGGACGACCAGACAATCACTGCCCGGATCATGAGTATGCAAAAACTCCACCCAGTCTACGCCGTAACTGGTGCCTCCTGTACTGCTGCTACGTCGCTGATACCGGGAACGATCCCTGCCGAAGCCGCTGTCGACGATGGTGAGGAGGTAGTGATCGGTCACCCAAAGGGGACCATGGCCGTCCGTGCAGATGTAGACCGGAAAACGCCTGCTGTCAACGGAGTAACGATCTACCGAACGCAACGTCGACTTATGACTGGGACAGGGTATTATCATCATACTTAATAAAATACTCCTTCATCTACCGATATTCTTATCCTTCTGACTCCTAAGTCTCATACGAGCTACCCATGCTAGACGTGGAAATGGCGTCAGCAGCGAGGAGTATCGTAGATGAGTGTCTTGATGTCCAGAGTGATGAAGAAGTTCTGGTCGTTGCCGACGCAAAGAAAGAAGACGTTGCACGCAGTATCGCGCGGGCTGCAACTGGGGCCGATGCGGAGGCGATCATTGCGACGATGCCGTTGCTCGAGAGCCACGGTAATGAGCCGCCTGAAACCATCGCGGACGCAATGATTTCTGCAGACGTTGTCTTCACGTGTACGTCTCACGCAATTACCCACACGCGCTCACGACTCGAGGCCGCCGAGGCCGGGACCCGATTTGGGATTCTTCGAAGCGTTACCGAGGAAATGATGGTCGAAGGCGCAATGAGCGTCGATTTCGAGGAACTCCGCCGACAGACCGAGGCCGTTCGTGCTGTTCTTGACGGCGCGTCCGACGTCCACGTAACGAGCGACAGGGGGACCGACATTACGTTCAGCGTCGATGGCTGTTCGGCCTTTTCCCTGGACGGCTACTTCCACGAAAATTATGGATTTGCGACCCTTCCGCCCGGTGAATCGCCGACTCATCCCGATGAAGGGACCGCAAACGGAACCATCGTAATCGACGTGTCTATGGACAACCTCGGACAGTTGGAGGAACCGATCACGCTCGATATCGAGGATGGATTCGTTGCGGAAGTCAGTGGCGGCGAACAGGCCGATGAGCTTCAGAGATTGATCGAGAAGAGCGACGAGAACGCAGGGAATCTCGCCGAGTTTGCTATTGGAACCAACCCGGAAGCCAAACTAATCGGCAATCTCGCCGAGGACAAAAAGCTCGCTGGAACAATCCACTTCGCAATCGGTGATAACGAATCTCTCGGTGGAACGTTACAAAGTGAAATCCATCTGGATGGGGTCGTTCGGTCGCCAACGGTCCGTTTGGACGATCAGGTCGTCGTGGACGACGGCCAGATTGTTGGTGAGGCATTCAGATGATTGATAGAGCACACACCACTCGTATTTAGCTGAGAAAGAGCACACGTCGATCGTGGAGCCGTGACTAAGTACTCACGGAATAGCCGAACGGTACCGATCCGGAACGGATTTGGAACCGAGACCTTCGTGACTCGAGTTCAATCGTTTGGCACCGAGCCTCGGTACTGTAGTACTCTTCGAACCTCGATCAAAATTTGTATGAAAAATAGAATCGGATTGAAATCGTTGTATTCTCAGTAGTATATTTCGCGCACTAGTCCCGCTCTATGGAATTTTATATACTCCACGGTATATATTCGTGATATTAAAATATAATATTATATTCTATCTCTTCCTATTTTTCGTAATACGGGATTTTATAAGGGACGCCGCGTAACTCCATACATGGAAAACGGAACGTCGTCATCAAAGGTCAAAGCAAGTGAAACGACGCTTGCGATCATCGAGGCGCTTCAGTCGCTAGATGGGGGACGAATTAATGAAGTAGCAGAGATTCTCGACAAATCACCAAGCACGGTTCATCGGCATCTCAATACGCTCTTAGAAAATGGTTATGTGACAAAGAAAGGCGATGAATATCACTTGGGCATGCAATTTTTAATGCTCGGTGGTGCCGTACAGAACCGAGATTCTGCGTTCCAAATAGCGGAAACAAAAGTCACAGATCTCGCTGAGCAAACAGGCGAACGCGTACAGTTTATCGTTGAAGAACACGGGTATCGGTTCTACGTGCACACAGAAACAGGTGAACAAGCAGTACAAACGGATAGTCGAATCGGAAAACGTGGATATCTCCACTGTAGCGCGGCAGGAAAAGCAATCCTTGCAAACCTTCCGGAAGAGTACGTCAAAGAGATTATTTTGCATCGTGGCCTCCCACCAGTCACCCCGAATACCATTACCGATGAGGACGAGATACATTCTGAAATCAACACAATCCAGGAAGTGGAAATAGCCCTCAACTTAGAAGAATCTACAGAAGGGCTAAACGCAGTTGGGACAGCGATCACCGGTCCGCATGGATCTGTCATCGGTGGCATAAGTATCTCGGGACCAGCGCATAGATTGAAAGGAGACAAACTAAAGAATACGATGGGTGATAACCTTCTCGGAGCCGCAAACGAGATCGAACTCAAAATACAGTATAGATAGTGTGCCCCCTCTGTCTGTACGGGTTGTGCTGGGATTGTGTTTCGTATTAGAGGACTGCTAATACTGTCGGTCATACTCGCGTGACTCGACAGTGGCGTTTTCGGGAGCATGGCGCAAGTACCTGACAGAACAGGCAATCGAGTAGTCACCGATCCATGACCGACAGTATAGCAACCAGCGCGATCAGTAGCATCGTCGTTGGTTCAGGGGCTTTATACTCAGCGCCCAACGAATAGGGAATGATGACCGATTCAGTTTCACCATCAGATGACGATGATTCTACCGCTCATCCCTCACAAACCAGTAAAGTCCGCCGATTACTCGAAAAATACGATCTCCCAGAGATGGGCGAAACGCTCGAGGTGGCCTGGACGCGGTCCGACGATCCTGCCAGCCTCCGCGACCTCGCCCACCGCTTTAATCAGCAGCTCCTCGAACTAGCCATGAAGGTCACAGGGCGACGACCGCTCGATGGCGAGATCGAAAACACCTATCGCTTGCTCACCACCGACGACGTGAGTCCTGGCGACGCCACTGAAGCCCGCCGCCGCCTCGAACGCGCCGGCGTCGACATCGACCAGCTCACGACCGACTTCGTCTCTCGACAGGCCATTCACACCTATCTCACCACGGTCCGGGGGGTCACCCACCAGTCGACCGACAATACTCCCCTCGAGAACGCAAACACGTTTCTCTACCATCTCAAACAGCGGACAGCGACGATTATCGAGAGCAGACTCGCTCAGCTCCGTGATGCGGACCATCTGTCGATCGGGTCCCCTCGCGTTCTCGTCGATGTCCAGGTCCTCTGCGACGACTGTGGCCAGCAGTATTCCCTTCGCGAACTATTCTCTGTGGATTCGTGTGCCTGCGAAGCGAACGGCGATCACTGATGTGCTATGACAATAGAGCTGGTGTCATAAGGTGTGCGAGAGTATTCACTCGTGCTCGGTGGGAACGACCTGCGTATCATCGACCATTGCGAAGAACGGTTATTTTCAAACATTAATTATTGTACTTCACGAGCACACCCGATATCAGACTAAAATAATCGAAACAGAAGTTATAAGATCGTTTTATACATATAATCACATAATTATGCTAAAAACCATTTATAATTGGAGCTCAGCGATATATAACGGTATCAGTTGAGAGAGATGGAATCTCAAATGATTTATATCGGAGTTATCGTACGACAACAGAATTTTTCCGCATCTACCCACCTCCTATGAACCCTACTATCATTTATATATTGTAATCCATTTGTTTTGAATATATGATTATTTCTGTTAGCCGGGTCGGATACGGTGGTCGAACGTGATCGGGTCCTATGGTGCCCCAGACCAGCGTTGCCACGGGTCGGGTAACCCAGCGAATTCTTCCTGAAAGAATTTAAAACGGGATTTGAGTCGTCAGTCTGGTTGCGCAGCTCCCGGAATTCTGAGCCGTCACACTGCTTTCGACGGGTCGCGTTGTTGTTCAGCGTGATCGTGATGTTCCTCGTGAGCTTCGGGACGCGGTATCGGGGCTGATTACTCGACGACCGCGATCGGGTTCACGGCGGCGAGCAACAACTTCGAGCTGGCCATCGCGGTTGCAGTCGTGGTGTTCGGCGTCGCCTTTGCGACCGTCATCGGCCCGATGATTGGGGTTTCCGTGTTGCTGGGGTGGGTCACTGTTGCCCTGTACTTCCAGCGAACGGTCGACTGGGACGTGCCGAGACGGGACGCGCTGCCGCATCGACACCCGAGCCGACGACTGACGACGACTAATCACGATACACGACAATGACCTCGACAACTGGTACAACTGACCGATTCATCTCGCCTCCATCTGTGTCGGAACGCTGGCCGCTCACAGATAGCCGGCGTTTGGCGAGCACGAACGACCGCATCCTCGGGGATCTCTTTCGGAAAGCCGAGGCTGCCGTGCTCCATCGAACGGACAGAACAGCAGCGCATAGACAAGACGTATCCCTCCTGGCTCCGTACTAGTTCTCGTGGCGCAGCCGCTTCGCTTTCGTTATTCGCCCCAATCGTGGGACGATCAACGTGTTCGACAACAGATTCTTCAACCGCTCCGGAACAGTATCGGTGCTCGAGCAGTATCCCCCCTGTTCGACAGCAATGACGGGTGGGACACCCACCGCTTTGAGATGGCAAACGGGGACATCGCGCTGTTCGCCCGCCAGAACGGCGAGGCCTACTGGATGGGCAACACCGAGACGCCGAGTCAGCTCTGGCAGACCGACAAATTCGACTGGGACGACGTGCCCTACCACGTCTCGCGTTGGGCCCAACGCGAACTCCTCACGACGCTCCACGAGGCGGCTCCGTGGCTCACCGACTATCCTCACTTGTCGTGGTTTTTCCTGCCAGTGTTCATGTCGAAAGACGGCCGCAACTCGACGCGCGCGTTCTTCCGGGATCATGCAGCCGGATTTCCCGACGCCAGCTGGCGGGCGGCGACGCAATTCTTTGAGGACGTTCTCACTACTGGGGCGCTAGACGAGTATCGGCACTCGATGGCCGGCAAACTCGGCACCAGCGACCACGTCGATCGGAGCCGCATGAGCGCCGCGATGGGCGAGTTCATCGCGGCGAAGATCCTCATCGATGCGGGCTACACCGTCGTTCCGGAGATCGAAGTGACGACCGGACACTCACTAGATTACCGGGCGACCGACGACGCGACGAACGTCCTCGTCGAGGTGACCCGTCCCCAGCAGCCCCACACCCGCGTTGCCGCCGGTCCGGTCGCCGCCGTTCGTGATACGGCCGAAACGAAGACGAATGGACAACTCGCCGCCCACGGTGGGGGTGTCGTCCTCTTCGTCGATTGCTCGAGTTTCAACGACGAGCAGTGGGCCGCGGTTCGGAGCGAACAACCAGGGGTTCGCCACCGCCCAGCCGTCGTCTACCGTGCCCGGCCGAACGGTCACGTTGAGGGCTACCGAAAGGGATCGGTCCCACTCACATTCGATGGGGCGCTCACACTCGTTGACTGAGATCGATGAAGTCCCAACGCTCCAATAGGAGAAGTGTTCGCATCTCTGTAGGGCTCTACACCACGCCAAGTTTCATCGAATAGTTATAAAGATACGAGAGAATACCTGCGGCTTTAGCCACAGGATGAATCCGACAACACGGCAACAATCCACGTTCGATAACCATCCCGAGATTTCGTAGCCGAACGTTCAAGTGACAGGCAATCTTACCGGAGCAACAGGAATCGGTCGGGAATAGAGCGATTCCCGCCAGTCCTGCGATGGCGGCCTGTCCGCCCCAAGCAACCAAGCAATAATCGGAACCAGTCAATAACCGCTCAATCCTCACAGGGTTGCCGCGGAGTTGACTGCTGTAAGCACGGCGGAAAGTAACTCCAAGTCCATCAAGGTCTGCCGGACTCCCCGTGGCAAAAACAACACTGAGAGTCCGAACACGACGAAGGATAGGAGTACCGGGGGCTTGGCACTCCCAGCAGTCCCACCCGCTACAATCCGTGAGTATCCCAACGGATTCCCACCGTCCGGATGCTCGGTGGCACTGCAAACCTGAAATCTCCAACGCTCAGGATCCCTCCGTGTTTACGCGGAGGAGGATGTCAATCAGGTTCTCGTAGCCCGTCTCGGTCACCGCGATGAGGTCTTCGAGGCGGACGACGCCCGTTCCCTGTTCGTACAGTCCGGGTTCGACCGTGACGTGGCCGGGTCGTAGCTCCCCACCAAACTGGCTGAGACTGGGCAGTTCGTGAACGTCGAGCCCGACGCCGTGACCGGTGCTGTGGTTGAAGCCGTCTTCAGTGGACGGGTCGGTCCGAAGCGTCGGATATCCCTCGCGTTCGAAGACGTCACAGACCGCATCGTGTACCGCTCTGCCAGTCACGCCGGCCTGAATCATCTCTAGTGCCACCTCACATGCCTCGCGGGTCAGGTCGTACCTCTCCTGTATCTTCGCCTCCGGGTCGCCTTTCACGAAGTCCGGGTCATATCCCCGACGTACCGTGATGTCTTGTTGTGCGGGGGTATGTCGACGATGATCGGGCGGTAATCTCTGTGTCTGGCACCACCAATCGTGTAGTGGGGTGTTTTTCTCACTGCGCTTCCTACCCGGTCCATGGCGCTGTCCGACACCGAACGGCAGTACCTCGATACCGCCCGAGTCGGTCGGTTGGCGACTGCCGATAGCGAAGGGCGGCCACACGTTGTTCCGGTCTGTTTCACCGTTGTTGCGGACAGTATCGTCACGCCGCTGGACGAAAAACCCAAAGATGTAGCTGCGACTGACCTCCGACGCGTCCGCGACATTCGCGCCAATCCGCGGGTGGCGCTCGTCGTCGACCACTATACGGAAGACTGGAACGCATTGGGATGGATGCAGGTTCGTGGCACGGCCACTCTGGTCGACGCCGAGAGATCCAGCCACGAACTGGCCGTTCGAGAACTCCGGGCAAAGTACGATCAGTATGCTGACCACGCTCTCGAAGAGCGTCCTATTGTTCGTATCGAGCCGGGGCACGTCGTCTCGTGGGGAGAGTTCGAGCGAACAGTGCCGTAATGGCAGACCCGAGAGCAGAAGGCTGACAGCCGTGTCCGGGATACTACCACATTTCTCATCAATCGAATCGATTCGATCGATCGTGTGAAATCACGTTCCCGACGGACTTGGTAATCCGGACGCAGTGTGTGTACGCGTCGGAGAACGTGTGCGTCCGAAACTCGACGATCCATTCGCTGTCTCGTTCATCGGTTTCGATGATTTCGCCGTATTCTCCGACACACTCGTTGTCGGCATACTCTTCTGCGATTTCGATCGCCGTTTCTGTATCCGATACGTCGTCGCTCATGGTGGTATTCTTCTCCCCGATCACGGAAGTAGTAGTTGCTACTCGAGCAGTGCCATCGAGATATAGACGCACTCGATGGAGACACACTGCCTTCGAGGTAGTTCGCGCGAGATCGAAGCCGAGTGCCGCGTTCCCGAAGATGGGGTCGACCGGCCTTTCAAGCAAACGGGAACAGCGTCGAGACGATCATGACGATGACGAACCCGGTGATCGAGACGATTGTCGTCAACGCGGTCCAGATCTTCAGCGTTTCCTCCTGAGTCAGTCCGCCGACCTCCTTGACGATCCAGTAGCCGCTGTCGTTGAACCACGAAAAGATAGTCCCGCCCGCACCGATGATCATCACGAGATAGACGGGATGGACCGAGAGCTGGCCCAAAAGGGGTGCCATGATCCCGGCCGTGGTTAACAGCGCGACCGTCGCCGATCCCTGTGCGATTCGGACCGTGGCGGCGATGACGAATCCCGCGACCAAAAGCGGGATGCCAAGGCCTTGGAGGGCCGACGCGATGTAATCCCCGATCCCTGAGGCGGCGAGCATCGCTCCAAACGCGCCGCCAGCAGCGGTGATAGCAGCGATGTGACCGCCGCTCTGGAGCGCCTCGACGAGTTCGTCCGACCACACATCTCGATCGAGCGACTGTGTACGGAGATACGTCAGCGCCGCCGAGAGCGCCGCCGCGGTCAGCGCAAAGTTCGCGTCGCCGAGGAACCCAGCAACCACGGTCGGCGTGCTGTTCTCGGCCAACAATCCGGCATCGACAAGAGTATCTGTAGTCGTGCTAGCACCGATCAACAGCACGGCCAACAGAATCGGAAGGGTAGCCTCAAACAGGCCGGGGAGCGCCGAGATCGGTCGATCCGCGAGGTCTTGCATCTCTCTCGCCGTCGATCCCATCGTCTCGCGTAGCGGAATGTCATCGAGCTGGCGGTTGATCCACTTCCCATAAACCACGCCAGCGAGGAGTGCAGTAGGGATCGCGACGAGGAGTCCGACGAGTATCGTGAGTCCGAGATCGACGCCGAGTTCGAGCGCAACCGCGAGAGGACCGGGCGTCGGCGGCACGAATCCGTGTGTAGTCACGCCTGCAGCTCCAACGACGGTGATAAACAACGCGTAGTCACGACCCGTCCGGGCGCGCATCGAACGAGCCAGCGGGGCTAGCAAGTAAAAGACGTTGTCGAAAAACACCGGAATCGCCAGCACGCCGCTCGATCCCCACAACGCGAGATACGACCGCTCTTCGCCAGTAACCGACTGAAACGACCGGACGATCCGCTCGGCCGCGCCGCTTTCCATCATCGTTTTGCCGATTACCGCTGCCATCAAAATCGGAATCCCGATCCCGACCATCGTTTCGCCGAAGGCGGAGGCCGTCTCGGCTGGTACCTCCTCGAACGAAACTTCGGTGGTGGCTGCCCCCACGATCATCGTCGCAATGATAAGCCCGATGAACGCGGGCATCCTGAGCCAAACGAGCAGCCCGACGACGGCGATCAGTCCGATCGCAAAGACGAGTACCGGGTTAGCGAATACCATACTTCGAACAGTGAAGAGAGAAGTAAATAGATTATGTTTTTATATAGGTAATTTTTATGGAATTATCTAACGTGGCGCAGCATCTCGGGAAGCGGAGGTCGGTAGGGGTCCGAAGGCACGATCTACCTAGACGGAGAGGAGCTCCCTGCGTCTGAAGCGGTGCGTTCCATTTCGGGGGGATTTTCTCTATCGGCTCCGCTGGCCATTTGGCTGTCGAAGTCCAGCATTCAGATAGATGAACACAGTAGAGATCAGCGTTCGTCTCGTCGTCGGCGCGGCCCTCATCCTGACGAACGGGTATTTCGTCGCCATAGAGTTCGCTCTGACGCGGGCGCGACAGTTCAACAAGGAGCAGTTCATCGGCGATGGTCACGACGCGTTACAGCGGGCGTGGGAGATGACAAACAATCTAGAGATTTACCTCACCACCTGTCAGGTTGGGATCACCGCATCGAGTATCGCGGTCGGAATCGTCGCCGAACCGGCGTTAGCTACCCTCTTCGAACCCCTGTTTGCAAACACCGGCCTGGCCACCGTTGGTGCGGGCGCATTCATCGCTTTTCTCATCATCAATCTCTTGCATCTAACCCATGGCGAGCAGACGCCAACCTATCTCGGTGTCGAACGGTCTCGGATGGTGTGTCGATACGGGGCCATGCCGCTGTACTGGTTCAACCGGCTGATATCGCCGCTCATCACGCTCGGTGACTGGGTTGCAAAGGGGACACTCCGGCTGTTTGGGGTCGAGATGACCGGTGCGTGGCTCGAAACCGAAGAGGGAGTTATCGAGTCGCGAGCTGATCTGCGGCACCGACTCGGATCGGTCCTCGAGGAGGGAGACCTCGCCGACGAACGCCGCGAAGAGGTGATGAACGCGCTCCAGATCGGAGAGCAACCCATTCGTGATGTAATGATACCGACAGAGAGCATCGTCGCCCTCTCGACCGAGGTCGATTCTGCGGAGAACGTTCGGCGAATGGAGGAGAGCCCCCACACGCGCTATCCGCTGGTTGGGACGGAACTGACCGACATCCGTGGGATTGTCTACTCCCCGGTCTTGACTCGATACCGCGAGGACGTGGCTGCGGGTGAGGTTGATTTTGCTGAGCTGGCAGCGCCCCCTATGACGCTTTCCCCGGACGTCGACGTGAGCGACGCCATCGACCAATTCCAGGCCGAAAAGCAGGAGCTGGCACTCGTTATCGAGGACGGTGAAGTCGTCGGGATGATCACTGTAACTGACTTGCTGGAGGTGGTCATGGGCGACATTGAGGACCCGCTCGACGCGGACTCCGTTCGTTAGCCGTGGTCCTTGCTCCCGTACAACGCCAGGTAGGAATCCTTAATTCTGTCCTGGTCCTGTAGAGAGTAATGAATGATATCGTTGGTGTGGGTCCGACTCAGTTGCTCGAGGGGATGGGGGTGTGGCAAGCGACCCTGCTGTTGCTCGGCGTCTCCATTGGCGTCGCGTTGGTGCTGGAATTCATCGTGCTCAGGTCGCTGTTACGGCACACGAGGCGCACGAAGACCCAATACGATCACATTCTCGTCGGTGAGCTCCGGGTGCCGATCGTCCTCACAGCCGCGTTGACAGGTGTGTTCCTACTGACCCAGATTCCGTCGGTGATCGAGAACGTGCTGCTGACGCCCGAGCAACTCGAGATCTTCTTCGGAAAACCATCGCTGACGGTCATCTTTCTCACGTGGGCGTTGGCGGCCAACCGCATCGTTAACCGGGCCGTTGACGAGGTGAAAGGCACGGATTCCCGGTACGATTTCGTACCCATCTTCTCGAACGTCTGGACGCTCGTCGTCGTGGTCGGCACTACCGCGATGCTGCTTTCGGTGTGGGAGTACAGCATCTCGCCGCTGTTGGGGGCCGCCGGGGTCGCTGGCATCGCCGTCGGTTTCGCTGCGAGAGACACCGTTGCCAACTTCTTCGGTGGCATCGCGCTGTACTTCGACGACACGTACAAGCTGGGCGACTACATCGAACTGGACTCCGGAGAGATGGGGACCGTCGTCGAGGTGGGCGTTCGCTCGACGACGCTCATGACGCGCGACGAGGTGCTCGTTACCGTTCCGAACTCAGTTCTCAACGCCGCGAAAGTGATCAACCAGTCGGCTCCCCAGACCAGAAAGCGACTCAGGGTTCCGATCGGAGTTGGATACGGCACCGACATCGACGCGTTCGAGGATCTCGTCACGAACGTCGCAAGCGAGGAAACGCGCGTCCTCGACAGCCCGAAGCCGCGCATGCGATTTCGCCGGTTCGGCGACTCGGCGCTCGAATACGAACTGTTCTGCTGGGTGCGTTCACCGTCCCGGGCTGTCAAAGCCCGCCACGAACTCAACCGGACGATCTACAAGCGGCTGACGGATGCCGATATCGATATTCCATTCCCCCAACGGGACGTACGGTTGATCGACGCGAGTTCGACCGGTACGGACGCTGCCCCGACAGCGACTGACATCGAGAACTCGTTGGATGGAGACGACGATTCCAAGACGAACGTGTCGGAACACACCAAAACAATCTGAGCAACGCGAATCCATGAACATCCCGGACTGTCTCCGTATTCACTGGTAAACCGCTGATTCGAACCGGCGGATGCCCAACCCGCGATGACTACCGAGCCGGCCTTTGGAGTGAAATGAGCACCTCTCGTAGAAGAAACACGTCTTCATACCACAACCGAGTGGTATTCGATTCATCCTGTGCACAGTGTCGTTCGACCCCTAGTTCGTAAGGTTGAAACGCGTCATGACCGAACTCAGAATACCGGATAACTCTACTGGCGTGCGACCGAATTTTTCGGCTCTCTGTCAGCTACTCTACGCGTTGACTGTGGTTCTATACCACAGCTTGCTGTCACGAGCGATATCTCGATCGTGCCCGTTGCCGTATTGGATTAACGCTTTCAGGTATATCTCCAGTACGAGTCCGGCTGACACCGATCCATGACCACCACACACCGTTTCATTCCATTTACAGACATTCAGAAACCTCAGACAGTTTTCATTATCTTTGCAAGTACGCTCGTTAGCGTGATGGGCGTTTCTATTATTAGTCCGATACTACCGACGATTCAGGCGGCCTGGAACATTTCGGCCAGTCAAGCGAGCCTCCTCATCTCGGCATTCACGTTGCCCGGCGTCGTGCTGACGCCGTTCGTTGGACTCGTCTCTGACCGCATTGGCCGCAAGCGTGTGCTCGTCCCGTCACTATTTCTCTTTGGCGTGAGTGGCGTCGCAATCGTATTCATTGACGGGTTCGTGCTAATTCTCGGTCTCCGCGTTGTGCAGGGGATTGCTGGTAGCGCCATCATGAGCCTCACCGTGACGCTACTCGGGGACCTGTTTTCCGGCGAACGACGGAGCCGACTCATCGGGCTGAACGCGTCAATTCTTGCCATCGGCGCAGCGGGCTAC
Source organism: Halobacteriales archaeon YIM A00010 (assembly GCA_025041175.1). Classification (GTDB taxonomy): domain Archaea; phylum Halobacteriota; class Halobacteria; order Halobacteriales; family Haloarculaceae; genus Halocatena. Next base: position 287,647 of record JAKCFJ010000003.1, on the reverse strand, counting down.
CCCCTACTGGGAGGAGTTCTTGCCCTGCTCTCGTGGGCTGCCCCGTTCGTCTGCTTCGCACTCGGTATCGTCGTTGCTGTTGCCGGCTCTGCGATACTCCCTGAACCCGAACGTAGCACGGACTCGTCTGGACTCTCGTACGTCATCAACGCGGCGCGAACCGTCCCGGCATGGACGGCTCTCGGGTTGTATGCGTCGATATTCGGCATTTTTGTCATTCTGTATGGGGCACAGATCACGCTCGTTCCGTTCATTCTCGATGAGCTCTATGGTCTCTCTTCAGGGATGATTGGATTGTTGCTCGGATTGCCGGCAGTGACGATGGGTCTGACGTCCTCCCAGTCGTCCCGTCTGCTTCGCCACCTCTCGCCGCCGCGACTCATCGCCCTCGGCTTTGTGACGTACGGCATCGGGATGACGCTTGTATCGCTCACCCGCTCCATCGTCGTCCTCGCTGGCGCACTGTTCTTATTCGGGATCGGACAGGGGTTTGCCGAACCGATAACCGATACGGCGTTGAACGCACTCACGCCCGATGCGTTCCGTGGCGGTATCATGAGTATTCGGACGAGCGTTCTCCAATTCGGTACGACCCTCGGCCCGCCGATGTTCGTCGCCGTCGCCTCGGTCGTCGGTAACACCGACGCGCTCCTCATCGCTGGAATCGCCGCATTCGCCATTGGCGTATCCGGTCTCGGACTTCTCACGCTCTCCCACGGTCGTGAAGAACTCTCGCTACGGGGATGATTGGGACCGCAATGGCTCACTCTTCACCATTCGCACGGCCACTCCACGCCGCCGTAGCTCGTGGGTCGGTCCTCACCGCCGCGATCGAACTGGACACACAGCGCAATCAGCTTTGAGCGTCTGGGAAGAGATCCGTATCGTCGTAAATCATCGCTCTTGTGAGAGCATGTGGTTGCGAAAGAGAGATCAGAATACATTAATATGATGGAAAGCAACCACACTTCGTGGAAACAGTAGAAGCAAGCACGTTGGTTTACCTGTCGCCAGAGGAAATCTACGAGTTCCTCGTCGATTTCCAACAGTACGAGAAATACTCGAAATACGTGACGGACATCGACCGTCAGGGAGAGAAAGACGCCGGTGCAGTGTACGACATCGCGCTTTCGTGGTGGAAAATCACCTACACTGCGCGTACAGAGGTCACGGACGTCGATCCACCGACCCGGATCGACTGGGAACTGATCAAAGACGTCGATGCTCAGGGCCACTGGGAAATCGAACACGTTCCGGAAGAAGCACCGGAGGATAAACCGGACGCCTCCCGAGTTCGATGTTACGCGGAGTTTGATCTGGAGTCGGCGGACCCGGAGGCGTTCAACCTCCCTCGAGTCGTCCCCCTCGACCGGATCATCGATCGAGTCAAGCCGAAGATCGGGACGTTTGCCCGCATCGTCGTGCGACGGATGATCGCCGACCTAGAAGGCGAAGAGCGGGAAATCGATCTGAAGGTGCACAAAGCACCGATGTCAGTGTAACACCGATACCGTTCTGATTTTCGAAAGGGGGAGTAGACTCACCAGTGGTCTGCAGTACGGACGAGTGTGTACGCGTCATGCTCGTTGCCGCCGGGGGAACGCCACTAAGAGCGCAGCACTGACGGCACCACATTCGCAATTGTACCTATTCGACGGTCCCCAGCTGCTCGAGTAGTCGATCCAGAACCATCACCGTCGCGTCCGTATGGAGGTACTGGTTTCGATTACCGCACTGAGAATCCATGATACAGGCGGGACAGCCGCCCGTTCCCGAACACTCACAGTGGGCGACGCGATCGCGCGTCCGTTCGGCGATCGTCCGCACGTGTTCGTAGAGGCGCTTGCTGAACCCGAGTCCGCCCTCGACCGCGTCGTGGATGAACACCGTTGGGACGCCAGTTTCCTCGTGCAACGGGGTGCTCAACCCGCCGAGATCGGAGCTGTCCATCCGGAGGACTAACGGGGTGAGTTTGATCATCCCGTGCTCGGCGCCGTGAAGCCCCCCACCGAAGATCTCCATCACGTCACCATCGCGTGCCGATGGCGCCTCACCCGTGATGATCCGGAGAACGTCATCTCGCAGCGATGGCGGCGTCTCGATCCACACGAGATGGGTGTGGAGTTCGATCGGTTCGAGTCCAGTGGGTTGCAGCGGGGTGGTCACGTCGCCCGTTTTAATGTCTTTGCGCTGGTAATACGTGTAGTGGATCTCGACGGTGCCCTCTCCCCACGCGAGACGATAGCCGCCTCCCAGCTCACGCGTCGCTTCCGGGTCTAGATCCCGAACGGTTTTCTCAGAGACGGTCTCGGAGTATTCGTTTGTCCGAACCTCTTGCACTGTAATGTAGGGGCGGGGGACGTCCTCATTGAACTCGAGCACTTCGTACTGTGCACCATCGTGTAAAAAGAGCGCACCCTCGTGGTGGTCGCGATAGGCGCGTTCGCGGTCGATCGGCTCCATGTCGATCTCCCCGTTCGAACAGCGAACGTCGAACCGCGTGTTCGACGTCGTGTACAGCGAGACAGTGGACTGCGGACGGGGCGGTCCCGTGTACCGAACGCTCCGTGAGAGGTCGCCAGCCAGTTGTCCGGCGTCGGTCCACATCTCGACGGCCCGAGCGAGCCGATCGCCGTCGAACCACGCACGATCGGCCGCCGTCAGCGGCTGTTCGTGAGCGGCGCAGAGGACGTGCTGTGCGTACACCGGGTTGTTCTCGAGTCCGATGACGGCGTCCTCGATCGCTTCGCCGAGGACGTACTCGGGATGGTCGAGAATGTACTGGTCGATCGCGTCCGCCCGAGCGATGAACACCGACAGCGCATCGGATTCGCCCCGTCCGGAGCGACCGATCTGTTGCCAAAACGACTGGCGCGTGCCGGGATAGCCCGTGAGAATCGTCGCGTCCACCGACCCGATGTCGATCCCCAGCTCGAGTGCGTTCGTTGACGCCAGCCCGTCGAGCTGTCCGTTTTTGAACTGGTGCTCAGTTCCTCGGCGGGTCTCCTTCCCGAGTCCCGCGTGGTAGGGTTCGACGCCAACGTATCCAGCCCGGGGGTGGTCGCTCACAGCGGTGGCGGCGTGTTTCGCGCCGAGTTCCGCGTTCTTCCGGCTCCGGGTGAATGCCAGGGTCTGCATCCTGTTCGCTCCCAAATGCGCGAGGAGGGTGCCCGCTTCCCGAACGGGATTCGTCTGTGCCGCCATGTACTCCTCGAAACCGGCGTCGGGAGAGAGCGCGTCCTCCTCGACCGGCGGCTCCCAGAACGCGATTTCGCGGGTGCCTCGTGGAGAGCCATCCTCCTCGACGACGGTAAACGATTTGCCGGTCAGACGTTCGGAGTGTTCAGCAGGGTTGCCGATCGTCGCGGAGGTACACACGAACTGTGGATCACTGTCGTACTGGTCGAGAATCCGTCGCAGACGGCGGATCGTCCACGCGACGTGTATCCCGTGGACGCCGGTGTACGTGTGCGATTCGTCGATCGCGAGCAGGTCACAGCCAGCGAAAAACGAGCGCCACCGCGTGTGAGAGGCCAGATACGCGTTCACACCGGCGAAATTCGTGATGATGACGTCCGCGGTCTCCCGGATGTGCTTGCGACGGTCTTGGGGTGTGTCGCCGTCGTACACCCGGACGGAAATATCGAGTCCAAGATCACCGAAGAATCCATTGAGTTCGTGTTCCTGATCCCGCGAGAGGGCCTTGGTCGGATAGACGAGAAAGGCTGTTGACGACGGATTGGCGAGCTGCTTCCGAGCGATCTGGAGAGCGTACACGTAGGTCTTTCCTGAGGATGTCGAGGTGGCAACACAGACGTTCTCTCCCGTCGCAAGGCGTTCGAGCGCGGTTGCTTGGTGGGTGTACAGCTCACCGACCGTCTGGCTCACGGCGTCAGCGAGTTCGCCATCGAGAGGGTCACTGGGAGCTACGTACTCCCCCGCTTCGGCGGGAATGGTTTCTGCGTGGTGCAACTGGTCCTCGTACTCCGGAACCGTCCGTTCGAGTCCTCGTGCCGTAGTCGGGTCGTCAACCGACGTATCTGGATCGGGAGCCATGTTTGTTCTCACCAGTCCGACAGCGTTGCTTGGGTGGTCGCGTTGCTGTCACGCGACGGCTCATCATTGGAGATGAGCCGGCCACTCGCATCGATCGCTTCATAAATAACAGCCAACGCCCGGACATCGTCCTCGCAATAGGATATGAACCGGTCCCAGTCGAGTTCAGTTTCCGACGACCGGTCAGCCATCCACTGCTGGTAGGCGCGGGCGACTGCGGCCCCGGTCAACCCGGTCCCCGTTCGCTCGTGGCCGAGCGCAGCGGCAACGTCCTCGAGCGCGTTTGTCCGTCCCGGAAGGATCGCGTTCCCCTCCTCGACGGCCCACCGGTACGGATCGAACCGGTAGGTGTTGGTCCAGTCCGTCTGGTACTGTGGACAGTACTCGATAATGTGATCGTGAAGGACCTCGAAGTCGAAGGCCCAGCCGTTGTACGCCACGATCGGGCGGTGGCTGGCGTGGTCCGTGTACCAGCTCATGAACTCCTCGATCGCTCCGCCCGGATCGTCGGGATCCGTCTGTAGGAAGGCGGTGTAGTCCCCATCGTCGGCCGATCCATCGAGGACCCCGATGAGCCACGTAATCGTGGGAGAGAGCCCATCGGTTTCGATGTCGATGTAGATCGGATCGCCGTTCGGGAGCAGCGTTTCGGCTTCGCGGACGACCTCCCCCCGAGCGATCGCCCGCGCGCTCTTTTGGATCCGGTCGGCAGTCGTCCGTCCGACGCCGTCGATGTCGGCAAGAGTGCTTTGGGTCGCGTCGGCGATGGACGCACGAGTGGTGAAGCCTGCCTTCCGCAGTCGCTGTGCGCGGCGCCGACCGACGCCGTCGAGTGCCCGGATGCCGATCCGCGTCCGTTTCAGTTCCTGCGCAAGTACCCGGCCGTCCGTCCGACAGTCGAGGGCGGATAGCGGCGTCTCCCCCACCCCAGCGTCGCCACCACCCCCAACGACCGTTAATCCGTTCCACTCACAACGATATCCTGCCGGGAGCTGCGTCGAAACGTGAACGTAGTCGCCAGCGAGCCGATCCGGAGTCAGGGCTGTCGCGTAATCCTCACGGCCGATCAGTGTGGTCGAAAGCCTCGTGGTGTCCACGTTCAACTCGAGCAGATCGCTCACGACGTAGGTCGGCGTGTCCGGGTCGAGATCGTGGCGCTCGTAGCCTTGAATCTCGGAAAGCACCTGTGTCGTTGGGACGAACACGAACTGAACACCTTCGATGGCGCGTGGACCGCTCACGGAAGCGTTGTCCGTCGGATGGAAAACCACTGGCTCCGACCCGATGTATCGTCGGAGGATACTGGCCGCCCGTGGAGCTGAGCAACCTGTGAGGAGAACGATAGCGGGATCGAAATAAGAGAGCCAGTCTCCGAGTTCCGTCTCTGTCGCCTGCTCGACGAACTGTGGTGACGTACACGCGACACGAGCAGTGGCAAGCGACGACATGATATGTGCCGTTCGTACTCTCCAAGTATAAGTCCCCTTACGGAGCTGATGTCTGTCGGTTCACCAGCAGCCGAGACGCGATCACCGCTGTCCGACAGTATCTGTGATGACTTGAACAGTATCGGTGTCGGCGAACCGCCCTGTCGTATTCCCACGGAACTATTTAGCTTCCAGTCCCTACCTCGGGCATGAGTATACCGAATGTTATGGCCACGGTTGAGAGAGATCTCAAGCAGGTAGAGTTCGAGACCACGCGGCCAGAGCGGAGGACTTGATGGTAGATATCGCGATTTCGGTGGCGCGACTTACCGGCGCGTTCGTGCTGGTGTTCCTGAACGGCTTCTTTGTTGCCGCGGAGTTCGCCTACGTGCGCGTGCGCTCCTCGGCCGTCGAGCAACTCGTCGGAGAAGGGCGGACGGGATCGTCGATCCTCCAAGAAGCCGTCAACAATCTTGATGACTACCTCGCAGTCACGCAACTTGGGATCACCATCGCCTCGCTCGGTCTGGGATGGCTCGGCGAACCAGCTATTGCGGCGCTACTCGAGCCAGTGCTTGCGCCGGTCCTTTCCGAGAGCGTACTCCACTTCGTCGCCTTTATCATCGGGTTCAGCGTCATTACGTTTCTCCACGTCGTCTTCGGCGAGCTCGCACCGAAGACGATCTCTATCGCCCAGCCCGAGCGTATCGCCTTGTTGGTCTCGCCACCGATGAAACTTTTTTACTACTTGTTCGTCCCTGGGATCGTCGTTTTCAATGGAACGGCGAACCGTTTTACGCGGTTGATCGGGATTCCGCCCGCCTCAGAGACCGATGAGACGCTCACTGAAGAGGAAATTCGGACTGTGCTAGCCCGAGCCGGTCGCGAGGGACAAATCGACACGACCGAGGTTGAGATGATCGAGCAAATATTCAAACTCGACGACACGATCGCCCGAGAAGTAATGGTTCCTCGACCGGATGTCGTGACCGTTGCCGGCGATCTCCCGCTTTCGGAGCTTCGCTCGCTGATTGTCGATGCAGACCACACCCGTTATCCAATTCTTGACGCCGAAGAGCCCGATCAGATGGTTGGTTTCGTCGATGTCAAGGACGTACTACGAGCGACTGAATCCGGCGAAGACGATGGCTTCCAAGAGTCCATGACAGCTAGCGATATCGCACGCGACATACCAATCGTACCCGAGACAACTCCGATTTCAGATATCTTAGCACAGTTCCAGCGCGATCGGGGACAAATGGCCGCAGTGATCGACGAATGGGGCGTCTTCGAAGGACTCGTGACCGTCGAAGATATCGTCGAACAGGTTGTCGGTGATATCCGCGACGAGTTCGATGCCGACGAGCCGTCGATCGACCGTCGTGACGATGCCTATATTGTCGACGGCTCGGTACCCGTCTCCACCGTCAACCGGCGACTGGGCGCTGCATTCGAGACGGCCGAGTTCGGCACCATCGGCGGCCTCGTACTGGATCGTCTCGGTCGCGCTCCCGAAGTCGACGACCGGATCACTGTCGATGGCTACGTGCTCTCCGTCGCTGACGTCGAGGGAGCCCGGATTGCATCGCTCCGGATCTACAAAGAGGGAGCACAAAAAGAGGAATCAGTATCGGATGACGAGTGAAACACTCCGAACCAGAGCCGGCATCTGATTCGCCTGATACGTTGACCCGGCTCGGCTCACTCGCTGCCCTGTTCAGCCGATGCCAGATACTGTTCTCGTAGAATGCTATAATTATGGTAATCGATAGGAGTACCATCAGTATCCACTGCATAGTGACGGAGGACTCCGTCGTACTGTCCTCCGTATGCTTCGACGTACTTTTCGATGGCTTTCCTTGATTTTTCGTTATCAATTTCGCATGTGATCTTGGCGATTTCGAGATCCAGCCGGTTGAATGTCACATCTAACAGTGCCGATGCACGTTCGCTCGCGTATCCACGCCCCCAGAACGGCTTACGGAGCCAGATGCCGAGGGTACCAGCACGCCGGTCCCAGTCCACCTCCAGAAGCGCTCCACCTGCGATTTCTCCGGCTCCGTCTTCAGCCTCCTTTGGTCGGATGACGTACCACGCCATCTCATCTTTGTCCCAGCTGTCCTCAGCATCGTCGATGAACTCTTTCGTCTCCTTCGGGGTTTGGTGAGGGTCGAAGCCAGCGATGTATTCTAGCACCTCCTCAATATCCTCTTCGCATTCCGAGAGGTGGCGGTAATACTCGAAGAGATCAACCTTTTCGTGACAGAGCTGTTCGAGCACCAAGCGGTCAGTCTCGATTCGTTCTGGAAACAGTGAGGTCATATTTTGCGCTGTCCGGGGATATTAATAAGTCATCGCTTCTATCTTGCCGGCCGGCGGGTGGTGTTCAGATACGGACGACAGACGAGGCGGTTCGTTTCCCGAGCTATGCCGAAACGCCCGCCTCAATGGATGTTTGGACGGCAGCGTGGATCTTGTAGACCGAAGCAACATCGCGGCTGTGTATCTCGGTATTCAGCTCCATCTTGTCGGTGTATCGCTTTCGAATACTGTTACTATTTGTGAGCTGCCAAAGCAACGTGGTGGATCAGCAACCTGCTCCTTCACTCATAATTCCTTCCACGATTCCCGTACGGTCTCCCGCGAATTCTCATCAGTCGCATCGAGACAAAACAACGGTATAGAGCCATATACTGACGGTATTCGATACAAACGATCGTCTGCGTTTAATACGGGACGCAGAATAGCCAGCATCGCATGACAGCAATCGAGCCGGGAGCTCTGACAAAGCAGTATGGCGGCGTAACTGCCGTAGACGACCACAACTGTGTCGGAACGGAAGACGAGTCGTACAACGTCCTAACAGACAGCACGACGGAGCAACGATGAACCCCGGAGGACATCACGTCCTTCAGTTCTATGCGGGCCACACAGGGACGCCGCTCCTGAACGAGCTGATGGTATTCGCGGCCGAGAAGCTCGTCTACCTGATTCCGGTAACGCTTCTCTATCTCTGGCTCACCTCCGGAGCGGAGCAAGCTGACTCGGGTGTCAGGATGGCGCTCTTTACTCCTTGGTTCACTACCGAGAAGGGAAAGTCGAAGTCGGTGTTCATTTTCGTTACGATCGTCGTGAGTCTCATCATCTCGTACGTGATGGGGCAGTTCTACAGCCACCCTGCGCCGTACATGGTCGGCTACGAAACGCTGCTCGTGGACGCACCGGAGAACTCGTTCCCGAGCCAGCACACGACGGTCGTGTTTGCGTTCGCGTGGCCAGTGTTCTATCTGCAGAATCGGAAGCGAGCCGGACTCGTTGCGCTAGGTCTTGCTTCGCTGGTGGGGGTCAGCCGGGTGTACGTCGGCGTTCACTACCCCATCGACATCGTTGGCGCTGTCGGGGCGTCGCTGCTGGGATTCACGCTCGTCTACGCCGTCAGAGGCCTCGTCATGGACTTCGCCAACCTATGTATCCGCACCGAGAACCGGCTGATGACTGCACTGTTTCGGGAACTGTGAACCACCTCACCCGCAAGGAGCCGCCGATAAACTGACGTCAGTACAGCGTGACTAGTCATTTCAAGGCGTGATTGGTTATTCGAGGAGGGCATAGCAGTACTCAGTAAATAATCCCTCTTCCCTGAGGGTAGCGTACTCGGGTTGAGGGAGTGACTTTCAGCATGGCCTCGTACTTCTTACCCAACGATCCCCCGTCATCGATGTGTAAACAGTCTTTTCACGATTTCTCGTGAGGGATTCATCAAAACCTGATCATCGGTAGCAAGAGACAATGTTCTTCAGTGAAGCAACTCATACGAATCAGCTTTGACAACTAATTCGGCCTCTCGTGCTTCTCGCTCACCACCTTGCTGAAGTTCGATGTGTTCCGGCCTTACTCGGGAAGGTTACTGTGTTTCGAACGAGCGTCTGTGTCAGCTCCACGAGCTCGGCGTGCTGATCGCCAAGTACGTCAGTACGAAATCTTACTTGTATTTCTCCACATCATTTGTTATGATCTATGTGCGTTCGTCAGTCGAGCTGGTTGGTCGGGTGTTCGTTCGGCGAGCGTGGTGTCTCGATCGGCTCGGGTTCGGATTCGGTCGGTGGCGTGACGTACACGGTCGCGAGAGCGAACGCGACTGCTCCACCCGCCAGCGCCACACCGACACCGAGAAACGTCGCGCCCAGACTGACACCATCGCTCACCGGTCCCACCACGAGCGGTGACAGGAACTGTCCGAGAAAGAACGCGCTCGTCAGCACACTGAGAGCACGGCCGCGCACGGTTTCCGAGGTAACCGCCGCGATCCACGCGTTGAGGTTCGTCAGGAGGAATCCGCTGCCAGCACCCGCGAGTGCCAGTCCAGCGATGATGTCAATGAACGTCCCGCTTACCCCGATGACGATGTAGCCGATACTCATGAACGCGAACGTGAGAGCGACGATCCCGATCACGCTCATAAACCGGCGGACACGACCATACAGCAGCGACGCGACCCCACCAGCACCTGTCGACGTTGCTAACGCAGCGCCGATCAGCGATCCGCTTACTCCCGTCTGTGCTTCGAGATAGAACGGCACCCGAACAGGAATCATGTAAAAAATGATCTGGCCGACCAGCCCGAGCGCGACGATGAGCGCGAGCGTTCGAAGCGGAAATCGAGCGAGCGTTTGGCGGAGATCGTCGATGCTCGTCGGACGGTCCCCGGTGGGTTCTCGGCGGTCCGGTTCGGGTAATGCAAACGCCATTGCCGGCAGGAGTACCAGCGCCACCGTGTAGACGAGGAACGGCACACGCCAGCCGATATCGGCGAGCACGCCCGCGAGCGGCAATAACACCACGCCCCCGATGGACATGAACGCGCCCTGTCTCCCGAGGATCGTATCCCGGCGATTCCCCTCGTAGTAGTCGGTGATCAGCGCGGTCACCGTCACCATCACGCCCGCAACGGCCAGTCCCAGCACAGCCCGGCCAACGAGAATTGCCACGAGCGAATCGAGCACGAACCCCGAGCCCCCTGCGAGCGCGTAGACGACTGTCGAAACGAGTAATAACCACCGGCGACCGTACCGGTCAGCGAACGCGCCGATGAGGGGCGATCCGACCGCGATGAACAGCCCGTGCATCGTGAGCACGAGCCCGACGAGCACCGCTGTGTTCGGCCCACTCCCAAACGCCCGCTGAATGGCGGGCAGCGCCGGGGAAATCGTTGCCCCCGCCATGATGGTCAGCATACTTGCAAGCAACAGCGTCGCCTGGGCGAGCCGTGGGCGTGGGAGTGTCGTCCCGCCGCTCATGGGGCCCTCTCTTCGTGGAACACGTCTTCCAACGCGTGGCTCATATCCAATCCGGCGAGTGCCGCGTCGATATCGACCGCGTCTCCTGTGGGGTGTTTCTCGTGCTTTTGCGTCGTGACCACGTGGTAGAGGTACGCGACGCGGAGGAGCCAGAGCGCTCCCTCGATGTCTTCGTCCGATTGGACGCGATAGGAGACCCACCCAGAATCGGGCATGACGTGGTGTTTTTCGGCCCGTTCCTCCTCGATGAGGATATCACGGACGCGTGTGGCGAACGGAACGTCGACGAGCGTACCACCGTGGACGTGGCCGATCTCCCGCCCATCGAGAGTGAATTCCCGCCCGCCGCCACGGTCGTGCGAATCGACTTCGACGCCGGGCCACTCACTGACAGTGGATTCGACGTGATTCATACGTCGGCCTCCCGAGTAGCACCGACAGCAGACGGAGCGAACTGTTCGGCGTGCTCGACGACCACTTCGACGAACTCCTCGAACGCATCCTCGTACGTCTCGTCGATGAGAGTGCCGTCGTCGTCGAAGACCTCGCCCACGTTCGAGACGGGGAGGTCAGGACCGGGATGGGCGTCGAATTCCAGCGTGATGTCGTGGAGATGGCTGAGTGCTCTGACGCCGCCGAACCCACCCGCTGACACGGTGACGTACGAAAACGCTGTGTCCTCGTATTCGGGATACAGGTGGTCGAGCAGGTTCTTCAGCGTGCCGGGGATCGAGTGGTTGTACTCCGGCGCGACGATCACGATCGAGTCCGCTGCTTCGACCTTCTTGCCGAACGTGTCAACGTCTGGGTGTGGATCGGTACTCATGTATCGCGGCGTCGTGAGCGGCGGAATCTCGTGCTCCTTCATGTCGAATAGTTCGACATCGTACCCGTTTTCCTGGAATCGATCGGTGACGTAGCGGGCGGGATGGATCGAATTCCGTCCATCACGAACAGTTCCCTGCACAACGAGGATTTTCGGAGAGAAAGCCGGCATCATCGCTCAGTGCCCTCCCGTCTCGGAACGCGCCTGCGCGTGATTGCTCCTCGCCTGGGAGCTGCCGGTTCGATAGAGCCGTTCACTCGCTTCGTTTCGGATCTCGTGTTGTGGAGTCATTGCAGCTACGTGGTGTATTAGTCGCGAGACCATCGTGGCTCTGTATGGACACATGTGTATCTGTTTAAGTGCTTGAAAACCGACTCTACTGCTATGCCTCGCGTACGCGTGAAGATCGACGGTGTGGCGGCGGCGGATCGGTTGGCCGATATCTCGACCGAGTTCCCGGACGCCGAATTCAAGGTGCTGGCGGTTCAGCCGAGAAACGACACTCTCCTCGAAATCGTCGAAGTATCGACGCCGGACGGCGACACACTCGTTCACCAGCTCGAGGGGAGCGAGGTGCGTTCGTACGAGGTGCTCCATACCGATGCGGAGACAGTGCTGCTCCAGCTCATTATTCCCGTATCGGACTCGTACAACGCGGTCCGCGCGGCGAAGACACTTCCAAACTATCCCGTTACCCTTCGAGACGGATGGTTCTCCGGGGAACTGATAGCCTCACAGGAGCAGCTGTCGGAGTATTCGGACGAGCTAGCAGCGGCCGACCTTCCGCACGAGATCGTCTCAGTGACCCAATCGTACGATCCCAGCGAACTGCTCACGGATCGCCAGTGGGAGTTCATTATCGAGGCCGTGGAGCACGGCTACTACGACACTCCACGAGGGTGTACGCTCACCGAGTTGGCAGAAACTCTCGACATCAACAAATCAGCAGCGAGTAAACTGCATCACAGGACCGAAAGCCGGATCATTACGCAGTTCGTCGCCGAGGCAGCGTAGTTGTTCATCGTCGCTACTGCTCCGGAGGCCGGTGATCCGCTTCGGAACGTCGATAGCCATCTACAGCACTCTTTCACCGCTCGTGCTCAGATGGGTGCAGGTCAGTGTCGGAGCTGATATCTGGAACCGACAGCAAATCCGGTGTGTTCGGAGTGAGTGCGGCTTTGAGCGCAACCCGGGCGACGTGTGTGACGCTGATCGGTCGTGCGTCACCGAAGCGGCGAGCAAGCCACTCGTGGTCGTCGACCAGTTGCAGAGCGCGGTTGACTGGACGCGGGAAGTGACCCTGGTTCGTTCCGACGCCATAGATTGGACCAGGCCGGAGCACGCTCGCTTGGAGATCCAGATCGAGCAGTGCTCGCTCTGCGCGGCGTTTTGCCCTCTGGTAGCGGTCGCTGACAAACGGTGGCGTTCCGCTTGCCGACAAGAAGACGAACGCAGAAGCGTTCGCTCGTTCGGCTTCGAGTCCCGCGATAATCGCCGCGTCACCGTTCACTCGTTCGAGTGTCACTCCTTGCTCTGGGGAGTCACGAATGGTAGCAATGGTGTGGATGACGGCGTCGCAGCCATCGAGTTGCTCGCGCCAGTCGTAGGGTTCGAACACGTCGGCCGCGTTCCAATCGACCTCCGCAACCCACGGCTCATCTATCGCAGGCCGTCCTCTCCGTGCGATGCTTCGTACCCTGTGGCCATCTTCGACGGCAATCCGACTGATTTCACGGCCAATGAACCCGTTTCCGCCGGTGATGAGTATGCAGCTCATACGATCAGTTCCTCGCTTACAGTCTACTCTAAGACGGAAGAGCGAATCAGATGTGCCCCCCATATTTTGGGGATTAATACAGGTCGGTGTAGTAGAAATGTTCGATGAGGTGCGACTGCGCCCGGTGGAGGCGTTCGGCAAGCGCGGAACGGGAGATATCGAGCACTGCCGCGATGTCATCCAACGATGCCTCCTGAGGAACGGCAAAATAGCCCGCTTCGTAGGCAGTGAGCAGGGCCTCGCGCTGCTTGTTGGACACACCGATTAGCTCGGCGTCGGTGCTAGTGGAGTCGTAGAGCCGATCGAGATCAAACGAGAAATCGATGGTCCGCCAAAACTCCCGATACGTCGAGAGCTCGTCTCGGTTGGCGAACTGTTGTTTGATGCGCCACCCGTCAGCCTCGATCGTTACGCTCTCGGGGAACGTCCTGTGGAACCAAAGTGCATCGAGGAACGCGGGACGAGCATCCGCTAGGACGAGTTGATGCAGCTGTACTGATTCGACCTCGCTAATGAGGAAGTGCTCACTGACGGGCGTAGATTCCGTGAACGCGGCATCTACCCCTTCGAACGACGGGCCCGTGACCCGGATGAAGAATACGACCGGCCCGGAGTGGGGCTGTTCAGCGCTTTCGAGCCGGAATGTGAGGTCAGACATAGCGCCAGCCACGTCTGTCAGTGGCAGTCGTGGCGATCGAAGCTTGAATTCGGCAGTGAGGCTCATAAGAACACTGAAAACGAAGACAGGGAAGACGCTCGTGATCGGTGCTAGCGATACCATCGAAGATGGTTCCTAACAGTGGATAGGAATGTCGTCCACAACCCCCGTTCCGGATCGCCCGTGAGAATCCTTTTGGTGATTTCATCGCCTAGACAGTCTGTGCCATAGCTTTTTGCTGGCGTCCGTCGATGTATGCGTCATGGTTTCGTTCGACCGGGCGGTCGCAGTTGTCACTGGTGGTGGGTCGGGGATCGGACGGACGACCGCTGTCGAGTTCGCGGATCGCGGCGCGAGCGTCGTCGTCGCTGACGTCGATGTCGAGGGCGGCGAGGAGACGGTCACAGAGATCGAGGACGCCGGTGGGGACGCCATCGTTGTGGAAACGGACGTCACCAGCCCAGCCGATGCCCAGGCGATGGTAGACGCCGCTGTCGAGGCGTACGGCCGCCTCGACTACGCGTTCAACAACGCGGGGATCGGCGGCGAACAAGCGCCGATCACCGATTACTCTGCTCAGAAGTGGCAGAGCGTTATCGACGTGAATCTCGTCGGCGTCTTCAACTGTATGCAGGCCGAGATCAGCCGGATGCAGGACCAGGACACAGGGGGCATCGTCGTGAACAACTCCTCAGTCCTCGGGAAAGTGGGGTTCGAGACGTCCTCGGGGTACGTCGCAGCGAAACACGGCGTCCTCGGGCTGACGAAGACCGCCGCCCTGGAGAACGGCGAGACCGGCGTCCGTGTGAACGCCGTTTGCCCCGGATTCATCGAAACCCCGCTCCTCGTGGAGGGGGGCATTACGAGCGACTCCGAGATGCGCGAACAGATCGAAAGCCGACACGCGATGAATCGGCTTGGAACGCCAACAGAAGTCGCAAACGCCGTGCTCTGGCTGTGTAACGACGATGCGTCCTTCGTCACTGGAGAAGCCCTTGGCGTCGAAGGTGGCTACCTGAGCCAGTAGCCTATATTACTACACGTTCGGCAGTGGGTTCGATCGGAAGTCATATGTCGCTGATCGTTTGACGAATAGCGTGTAGCGGCGTATGACCCGCTGGTTCGTGGTTCGACCGGTTTTTGCTCCCCTCGCGCGCCCGGCCGCGCAATAGGTCGGATAGCAGCAGCACCCGGGTCACTTCACTACGTGTTCCGTAGTTGCAACTTCTTCAGAGAACACACACGCACATGCCAGCATCCACCGAGTGCCAGGTCCCCAGTGGCCAGGACACAGTTGGAAACGCATCGGTTCACAGCACTGACCAATGCCAGATAGCGCACAGCAAGCAGTCACTACGATCGCCGTTCGAATCCCCACTCGCTCGTCGGAGGTCACGAGTATGAGCGGCCACAGAACGTCAGTGCCTCCGGACGATAACCATCCGTCGCTCTGGACAAACCGGAATTTCCTGCGGTTTTTCTTCGGACAGTTCGTATCGAACGCCGGGGATAGCCTCTACACCGTCGCTATCCTGTGGTTGGTCTTCGAACTCAGCGGGTCAATCTTCCTTACGAGCGTCGCAAACGCCCTGTTGCTCCTCCCGTTTCTGTTACAGATCGTTGCCGGACCGATCGTCGATCGGTTCCCGATCAAACCGCTCTTGGTGGGGTCACAGGCCGTTCAGGGCATCGTCGTCCTCGTGCTCCCTGTCGCTGCGTACACGGGGACCCTGACCGTCGAACTCATCCTCGCGACGATCCCGGTCCTGTCGTTACTGACCCTCGTCGTTTCCCCGGTGCAGGCCGCCCTGGTGCCCCGTATCGTCGCCGAGGAGCAACTGTCGCAGTGCAACTCGGCGCTCGCAACCGTCACGCTGGGACTGGACATGATCTTCGACGCGCTCGGGGGAGTGTTTATCGCCGTCTTCGGAGCGACGACGCTGTTCCTGTTGGACTCGCTCACGTTCGCGGTCGCAGGACTGTTGTTCGTCGGGATAACGATACCAGTGGTCGAAGGCGGTAGTGAGGGGTCCGGTGGACCAGCCATCGTGGAGTACGTCGCTGATCTGCGCGCGGGAGTTGACATCCTCCGCGGGACAGTGTTTATCGACATGATGTTCATCTCCGCCGCATCCAACTTCGCTGTCGGCGTGACCCTCGCAATCCTGCCGGCGTTCGGAGACCTGCTCGGCGGAGCGGCTATCTACGGGCTGTTGCTCGGGGCGCTTGGCACCGGACGATTGGTGGGTTCGGCATCAGCGTCGTATCTGAACAGTGTGTCCTACGGCTGGTTGATGACGGTCACCTATCTGCTCGCTGCGCTCTGCTGGCTCGGATCGGTCTACTCGCCGTCGGTGGTGTTCACTATCGGGCTGTTCGGCCTCGCGTGGATTCCGGGTGGAATAGACGGCGTGATGACCGAAACGCTGAATCAGAAGGTGTTCCCCGACGATCTTCTCGGCCGCGTGTCCGCTATCAAGGGGACCGCGGTCGGGGCCACGTTGCCGATCGGCTCACTGATCGGCGGTTTTATAGCCGAGCAGTTGGGGACGACAACAACGATGGGGCTGGCCGCATCCGGATTCGGATTCGTGGGTCTCTACTTTGCGTTGCAGCCATCGCTACGCCGTCTCCCAGCGATGAATGACATCGATCCGGAGGCGTTCGATGTCCGGATCGAATCACCACCCACGGAGAGTTCCGAGTGAGGACGCGTCGCGGCTTCGGGGTCCACTGCTGATCGCCAACGCGGTCAGTTCATCGATCGTCCTCTTCGAAGTCGGTATCCTGTCGGTCGTCAGCGTCACCCCCGTCGGCGGTAGTCCCGTCCGTCTCGGTCTACTCCGGCGTGTACTGGTACCAGACGCCGTTGTCTCGGACCACGTACACGCCCGTGTCTGCGTCCTCGATGACGCGCCGGTTGGAGTCAAACGCGACATCCACGAGCCCCTCTAAGGAGTCGACCTCGATCGTCGATCGATCCTTGTCCGTTGGGATCGATCCCGTCGTGACCCAGTCGTCGAATTCGGATTGGAGCTTCGCGTGTTGGATGTCGGTGCGTGTCTCCTCCGGAACATCGAACCAGTCGTTCTGCCGTCCGTAGAACAGCCCGAGTAACCCGGCAAGCGGAACGAGCAGGACGGCGATCGACCCCACCAGCGGTACGGTCCCGGGCTGATTCGGTACCTCCTTGGATTGGGCGATCGTCACCCGTTCGTCGGGCGACCGGGTCGGCGAGACCACGAAATAATCCATCGTGCTGTTGATCGGAAGCGTGTAGTTGAACGTCCGATCGACGGGATACCCATCGACCGTGCCGTTGACCTCAGTCGTGACGAACACTTGCGTTCGAATATCAGCCACCTGATACAGAGATTTGTGTTCTTCGTGGAGGTTCCGTTTGCGATCGCGGAGTTGGTCGGCGTCGACCGAGAACGTCGTGTTCTTCGTTTCTCCGGCTTGGAGTTCAGTCACGTTGGCAGCGATCGCGCGTTTGTTCTGCCAGATGCGCCGCTGGGTTACCTCCTCTGTCTCGTCGTCTTTCTCCTGATAGTGGGCGAAATCGGCGATGTGAGCCTCCGTCGATACCGTCGCGTTTCCGGATGATCCACCGAGCTGGAACCAAAATGACCCGTTGAGCGTCGGCGTCGAATTCGTGATGTAGAACATTCGGTCGTTGCGGACATCTCCCTCATCGAAGACCAGCGAGTCGTTGACGACCGTTCCGCTGTGGTTGAAGCCGCCATCAACCTGCCACGCGGAGACTGGCTGACGTTCTACGTGGGTTCCAGGAGAAAGTACTGTCGAGTACGTCGCCCACGCTCCCCCTGCCGCGACGATGACAAGAACCACCGCGATAACGAGGAAGTAATCATTGATCAGTACCTTGAGCCGTGTTTGTCGGTTCGAATCCATCAGTTAGACACCTATCGGATGATTCACATTCAGTATCTCAATCGCCGTTTGATGCGCCGTACGAGCGAGTTCCGACTCCGGCGCGGCCGGAGGTATCCCCGTCCGAGCAGTGGCATCACCACCGCCAGAAACGCACCGAGCACCAGCGCGTCGATAACGATCACCGGTAGCCACGGATGCAGACGGTACAGGAAGTCGATCAACGAGGGAGGGAGGATCGCCAGATACCGATGCTCGGCGACGTACCGTGGGTAGTATCCCGTTTCCTCCGGGGCAGAGAGTTCAATACCGACGGTTTGTTGCTCTCCCGGTCCGACGATAACGCTCTCGTCGGGGGTCTCTACCCCCTCACTAGCGGGATCGACGTAGGCGACGACCGGCAGGACGCCACCGTTCGGAACGCTGTAATTGAGTCGCTCGGTCTCTCCACTGGCAATGACGGACGGTCCGCCGATATCCTGCTCGGCACTGACGACGCCGAACTCCTGTACACCGCCGGCAACTGTCATCGTTGCCGTCAACGAGGCGACGAGCACTCCTCCGAGCGCGAGCGCGACCACTAGTTTGGGCACCCGTCGGGTGCGTTTGCGTTTGCGCTTTCGCTTCCGTCGTGGAGATCTCGAACTGTCGCCTTCGGCGATTACACTCCCGATGTAGAGCAGAATGCCGGCACCGAACAGCAAGTACGCGAGTCCCTGCGTGCCCAGCAGCGACCGTGTGCCCAACGCCATCGCTACCGAGCGCTGTGCGCTCGTGATCGCCTCCCTGATGGCAGTGAACGCCGTTCCGAGCTGCGGGATCACGATCGGCTGGTTGCCGATGAGAACTGCCTTCCCAGTGATTTGGTGGCTCTTGACGAGGGGTTCACCGGCCTCCTGGTCGGTGAATGGATTCCCATCTCCCCTCGTGACCACCCCCCGGTCCGTCTTCTCAGCGACCCGGTGCGTTGTGAGTCCTCCGTTCCCCTCGTTGAGCGTCTTGGCGTTGAAGACGATGACATCGCCCTCTTCCGGGGAGTCAGTAACCGCCGAGGGGAGCACGATGTATCCATCACCTGGCGACAGCGTCGGTTCCATGCTGTCGCTGGTGACGTACGCCAGCAACACCGGCTGTCCGACGAACTGTCCCACCGCGATGGCCACGACCGCGAGGACGAGAGCGATCTGCAGCGCCGTTCCGATCCAGCGTCGAACCATTCTATGCTACGGTTTTACCCATCCGATCTGGATCGCTCCCATCGCAGACGCTGGGCTGTCCGCGGACGGTCGCTACCGGACGCCACGTCATGGTTGTAGCGGTTGTGTCGTCTGGTTGGCCGTTCCCACTTGGGACGGTCCTCCCGCGCATGTGATTTCTACCTGTTGTGTGGTCGAGACCGAGATGGACGATCCCGTTGCCTCGATGGAGAGGTTCACCGTCCCTGTCGTCTCCGTCGTGGTGGCACAGTCGACGGTGGCCGTCAGCTGGCTGGAGGCTCCCGAGGAGATCGAATCGTCCGCGACGGTCGGGTTTCGAACCGTGATATCCGCAGAGCCGTCAGCGGAGACGCCCTCGGAGCCGTCCTCGGAAACAGTGACCTCGATCGATGTGAGGGAATCGGAAAAGTGGTTCGTGAGCGTTCCAAGTGGAACCTGTGAGCCGTTATCGACGTTTCCTACCACATTCTGTCCGATCACGGGGAGCTGACCGACCGAGTGGTCCACTCCGGTTCGGGACACTGTCGGGTCTGCAGATTCGAATTCGAGGAACGCCGACTCCTCCGCAACGTCGACGGACGCCTCCTGTTCTGTCGTCGCGGTGCTGAACGCTCCCATCCCCGTCGCCGCAAGAACTAGACCACAGGCGATGAAAGCCATACTGAGGTATTTGAGTTCGGAATTGGTGCGTCTCATGGGTTGTGTTTCACTTCCGGAGGCGTTGTATGACTACCGAGACGCATCGTGTGGATACGGTAGGTGTGGATGAGGCCGGAGATCGTGATCGTGAGGCTGAGCAACAGCGCCCACCCCTGGGCAGGAATCGCAGTCAGGGGCCACGCCCCGATCAGCGTTATCGCTAGAACGACCGCATAGCCAACCAGACCGACGCCCAGGTAGTACACGCTCCACGGGATGGTGTGTGTGGGGACGACCTCGAGGTAGATGTCTAGCGTCTCCATCTGTTCGGTCACGTCGATGTCACCGCTCTCGACGGAAAAGTCGATGACGCCGGCCTCCTCGAGCGCCGGAAGATGGGTTTGTTGGAGCGACGTGTACGCGCGCTTTCTCTGTTGTGCCGTCACTTGTTCGGCCGGGATGCCTGCTTCCCACGCAGCGATCTGCTCGGCAAGATCCCCGAGCTGCGCGTGCTCGTTGTGGGTGAGGTATCTGATCGCCTACCGTCGACGGCGGTTCCCAAGGAGCTGAAACAACGTGTCCTTCGTTAGCGATGTTCCTGTCGGTTTTATTTCTGTTCCCTGCCGTGCCTGCGAATGTCCTTGATTCATGCATGACTGCGGAAACAACGCTGACCCACACGGGGCCAGCCGTCTAGAGGGCAACTCACCAGATAGTACGAGTCATTGCCAACGATATTTAAATCTGTCTATAGTTCATTTAGTTTCCGGTTTATATCCGTCTATTCTCGCTGTTCGTGCGGATAGATACGGTGTCCATAAGGTACTAAATCGGTTTTGAACTATCGTGAACTGAATGAAACCGGTTTCAAGCCAACCTTGAAGATCTTCAAGCAATGCTTGAAGATTTTCAAGCACACCAATACAAAGTACCCCCAGGCCGTGGGGTTGTGTAGGAACCCGCCCGACGCGCGTCGGACGTGGATTCCAACACAACCAACACAATCCATGTACATACCACGAGGAAAGCTCCTAGCATTGGTCACGATCGTCGTTGCGGCGTCCCTGGTCACCGCCACGGGCGCCTTCTCAAGCGTACAGACAGAACGGACCGCCGAGGTCAACGTTGCGGGTGACAAGAACGCGTATCTCGGTCTCCAACCCCACGAGGGAGATAACAGTAACGGCCAGTTCGCAATGCAAAACGGTGAGAGCGGAAAACTTCAAATTAAATTCAATGGAGAAACGGAGACATCTGAAGGAGGCCAGGGTGTCAATCCAGAATCCATCACCACGTTTGACAACGTCTTCACTATTGTCAACCAAGGTACGCAGACTGTAGAGGTCACGGCAAAAAGTAGCAGTGGGGACACTATTTCCCTCTACGACAGTGACGGTGGGAAGGAGGACATCAGTAGGTCGATTAAACCTGGGGAGACTATCGATGTTGGTATCAAGATCGATGCCAGCGATGAAACGATGGGTGCCAATCTCTCCGACAAGATCACGATTGAGGCTGTGAGTCCGGACGCCGCCAACCCCGACACGTCCCTTTCCAACTCCGACTCGGATAGCTCCGACAACTCCAATTCGGACGATTCTGAGGATAGAGCAAGCAATACCCGCAGTGGGACGGATCTGACAGAGTAGAGGTCAACTAGCTACTCGGTGGCAGCTCTCCACTAATTTTAGCGCACGCGGGTGCGCCCGCGTGAATTTGCATAGCAGCGACAGGAAGACCCATCACCGGTCGTTCCTACGCCGAATCGGTTCGTGGCGTGTCTCCCGACAGCCGATCACCTCATCACCCAAATCCACACCTGACATGAACCCATGAATCGACTGTGTCGGTTAACCCACCCAGCGGAATGCAAACGTCGACGCCAGCGATGTGGCAGACTATCTCGCACTCCAGCCCGCCACCGGCGACCGAGCAGCATCTGATTCCGAGGTGTCTACTCAGACAATCTCAACGACAACCGGGATCAATCCCAACAAAATAACAATCGACCCGAGAAGGTACTGTCTAGTTAGACAGTTTGAGAAAGCGAAGAGTTCTTGTCTCGATCATTCATATCACCAAGAGTATTACTATAGCATGCCACGCTGTCTGACAGGCTATTCCTAACTGAATCTATAATTGATTCCGGAACGGATGGTTATTCCGATTAAAGATCGAAACAACCCGATCTGACGACGCGGAGAATCATCACTAGTAATGAATGATTGTCCGACAGCTACGCTCCAATGTCGTGAGTATTATATAGAAGGTATGTGGTATCATACGCAACAGCAAACGCGCGACTATCCAAGTTGAGGCAAACCGGGAAAACCGAACCGGTCCCCCACACGTGTCCTTTGCACGTCCGAGGATGGTCGAAGAGTCCTCGACTATGAGCAAGCTCTCAACCATGAGCAGGAAGAACTCCGGGGCACTTAGCTCCACCGACTATCAGGTTGCACAGCTCACCACTGACGGCGCGGTCGATCCCAAGACACTCATCGGCGTTATCGAGGAGTTGGCGGGACAGATCGAGCAGTTGGAGGAGACCGTCGACCAGCAGGAGGACACCATCGAGCGGATGGAGCGCCTCGTTTGGACCGACGACTCCCACCAACGCGTCACCGACCACCTCAGCGATCTCGAGGACACGGTCGAAACCCAAGCGACGGTGATCGAGAACAAAGACGAACGGATCGACCGATTGGAGGACATCACCGAGGGACAACGAACGATCATCGAAAACCAAGAGGAGATCATCGACGGAAAGGAGGCGATCATCGCCGGCGAGGGCATCGATGGGGGCAACGGGGTGAGTAAAGCCCACACTGACGACGACAGCACCCTCGACCACCGTCTCACGAACCTCGAAACCGAACTCGCGGAAACCACCGCTCTCGTCGACGCCCTCCGAAACAAAACCACCACCCTCGACGAGGAGTTCACCAGCTATCGAGAGACCAACGAGAAGGACAAAGCCGATATCCGTCAGTTCGCCAAAGAAGCCGTCCACGAAGCCGCCGAACAAGCCCCAGCCGACCAGGAACACGCCGAGGACGAACACCCACCAGAACCACGGCTACAGACCCCTCTCGAACGCGTCATCGAGGATCCACACAAATCCGGCATCACTCCCACCAGATCCGTTCAGCGCGCGATGTCCATCGCCGCCCATTTCCCCACGTGGGCTGACTCAGCTCGGGCCGGCCGAGTCATCAAAGATAACCTCAAGATGCTGTTGAGTACCGCCACCGGCGAAAGCCTCGCCTGGAAACAGGTTTATCGAGCCTGTGAAAAATTGGAGGAGTTGTCCAATGGCCGCATCGAATTCAAAAAACACGACCGCCTGGGCAAGATCCTCGTCGGCGACGAGGACTTTCTGACGCGCGTCGTCAGACGCAAAACCGGTGGGTGACCCCATGAGTGTCAGTACTTCCCCCATCGGGACCCATTAATCTAGGAAACCAAACAAAAACCAACCACAACGCGTCGAATAATGCGGATGTAGTACTGACGAGTATAGACAGATTTCCTTGTATTCAATGCTAGTATACTAGTTTAAAACGGTGAGGGTAGGGGAGACCAGCTTTGCTCACTGACGACGATCGTCAGTGACCGTCCGGACCGCGTCAGTAAGAGCGTCAGTAATCGGAGGGCGTCAGTAGTCAAGGACTTCAGTGACCGTCTGCTGTGACGTTCTCCCGATTTCACTCGGAGTGACGCGACCCTATCTCATGTTTTGCCACGTCGAGAGTACGGTTCCGAGGGCACCGCCCCACAGGATGAGCGCACAGCCGACACCGACGACGGTCTCTCGAACCGGAAACGAGGCTCCCGTGTTGTGGCTCAGATGAACCGGAAGCCCGAGAGCGACCACTCCCACGAGACACATCGCTCCGCCGATGAGTGCAAACCGTTGCGAGTCGAACGCGCGAACGAGACCAAAGAAATGGAGACCGACAATGATCGCAATGATCGGAACGAGAGCGTCCTCAAAGCCAATATTTCTCAGAATGAGGTTCGTAATCGGGATGGCAATTGCCATCAGCAACACCGAGATCCTGTAGGCACGGGTCCGAAATGGATTGACTGCATTCTCACCGTTCGCTGATGGGAGTCGTCTCGCACGACGCAGGAAGCCGAAAGCGACAGCAAACAACGCGAGGGTAATGACGAGAAGAAGACTTCTCCCCAGTAGTTCGAACGGTGGTGGTAAGCCAGCAGTACCGGTGAAACCCCAAAACAACCCGAAAATAGCGGCGATGACGATAGTGACCGCTACTCCCCGAACGGATTGAGCTGAATGCGTGGTAGTCGCCACGATTACCGCTTCATTATCGCCTCCTGTGATAAATCCTCTAGGTAGAGGTTGGTTTCATCCAGTGACCACTGGTTGATCTGCTCTCGGAGCGCCTCGAAGGTGAAATTCGGTTACAGGCTTGGCAGGGCAGGATCGCGGGCAGGCGTCCGGCCATACACCGCCCCCGTCAGCTCCTGGGCGTCGATCTGGTCGGTTAGCACGCGCCGGAGGCGGTTGAGGCTGGTCGTATCAAGATTACACTGCTCACAGAGCGTCTGAAAGTGGTCGTCGTCGGTGATCGAGTGAAACTGCTCGTACAGTTCGGCGAGGCGCTCGGGTGAGTGCTGGTGGAGCCAGTCTTCGTCGTGCAGCCCGAGGTAGTGTTCGCGCGCGCGATCGACGACGTGGCGGATCACGACCAGCGCGACGGTCGGGATGGCGCGCTGGCTGCCAAACGCCGTGAGATCGAGGTCGACCATGATGCCGATGGCCCGATCGCGCTGCCAGGGAGTCACTGCAAGTTCGGTGCAGAGGGCGTGGGTAATGCGGAGTTTGTCGAGGCGATGGGCTCGTTCGCTGTACCCCGCCATCGCTGAGTGGCGCTCCTCGTGCAGGCGGCGCACGTTCTCGGACAGATCGTTGGTCGGATCCTCTGCCCGCCCGATCCGGGTTGCACTCGGCGTGACCAGTCCCCACCGGCGCACCGTCTCGTCGCGCTGAAGAGCGGCCCGGGAGACGGCCCCATCGCCGGGACGACGGCTCAGAGGAGCCTCACTCGGCTGCTCGGTTGGTGAATCCCCGCTGTCTGCGTCCGCGATCGATGACGGGGACGAATGCCCGTTATCTGCCATACTAGGTCGTAGTCGCTGGGCGTCAGTAAATGATATGGCTCGCACGGAGCGACCCACGGAGAACTGAACCTCGTCTATATCTCTACTTTATCGCCAGAACCACTTAAAGGATCAGCGCTATCTCGGTGGTGATCGAGGGGATTCATACTGTCGGTCATAATGACGTGACGTCTACGGTGGTCTGTGTACTGAATCTGGGACGCGTGGTGAAGAGTAACTGCGTGTTCGACGGACCATGACCGACAGTATCAGGAATCTACGCCTGCGCTACTCCTGAAACGAATCGGAATCACTTCGAACGGAGTCTTCGGCCCCCCGTCTATCCGGTGCTATCCCGACAAAAACCGAAAAGAGCGCTCCGAGAAGGAGCCCGTAGAGCAGGTGGCCGACGAGGCTTTCGAGGGCGGTCGCCGGAAACGCGGGATCGCCCACTCCGCCAATGGTCCCCCAGATCGACAGGGCGATCACCGGCAGGGCGGTCCAAACTGCGAGACCATAAATTATCCCAGCGGCAGTGAGCCGCACCCCAGGCCTCATGGCATCGATGAAGTCGGTCTCGGCGTCTGCAGTGAGAGTACCACCGATCACGGGGCGGGAGACGAGAAAGCCAAAGAGGACGCCGAGAACCAGACCGTGTATCAGGTGGAACACCCACCCGACCGGAGCCGCCGGGGGCAGCCCGTAGATCGCTGGAATGGTCTCGGTCACGATGTCCGGATCGATCACCCATAGCAGCCCGCCGAAGAGCAACGACCCCACAATGCCACCGACAGCACCACCGATCAACCAGTTCAAGCCACTTCCGATGCCGTGCTCGCTCGAACTCTCTGAGTGGGCGCTCATCACAGTACAGGATACGACCCTGAGTTGCAAAAGGATTCGTCGGTGATGAGTGCCTCGATACGCCCAGTTCACCCATCATCGACCGAATGTAGCTGTGGGATCCATCGGGGGACGCGTTCGCAGTACTGTTCGTACACCTCGCCGTGTTTGTTCGTCAAGTGTGGTTCCTCATACACAGTGATCCACGCATCGGAGATGAGCCAACCGGCAAAGCCGTACAAGAGAACACGTTTCGAGCGATAGAGAAGCGCTTGTCCCCCAATACAAAGAAGAACCGCGACGTACATCGGATTTCGAATGTACGCGTAGATGCCGCCCGTAACGAGCTGTTCCGGCTCGTGGGTCGGTGAGGGGGTTCCTCTCCCTTCCTCCGCAAACCGCCATGCGGTGTGAATGTACAGTAGCACTCCTACGACGAGCGAAATGCTACCCGCTATCTGCGCACCCCTGGAATCGCTTGGACGGGATTTTCGATCACGACGGGACAGCCATCGGGGGATGACCCCAACGACCGTTCCTGGGATAAGAACTGTGAAAATCGCTGTTTTCAGGATGGTCTTGATTGTGCTCTTGCTGTCGTCTTGGAGAGTAGGTTGTTTGTCTGTAGCAACAGTCATCGTTCATCGTCACTGTATGACACGCTACACCATCAATGGTTGTATGGGGTTTGTTCGGGTGATTGCTTCGCACTCAGCACACGTAACCTGGCGAGCCCCCGTTCATTTCTATCTACTCACAGGCTCTTCGAAGCGTGGGTGATAGTCAACTGCGGAGTGGATGGCGTTCATCAACCAGGCTGACGGGCTGTAGTCTGGCGAGAGGAGAGACGCCCCTCTATCGATGTGTTTTATCCTGTCGGAGAATGTGGCTCAGACGGCGGAAACGGTGTTTACGAGGAGGGGGGAGGGATATCTACAGATATACAAGGTGAGTGCCTCACGGCTGCGCACATCGCGGAGCGATGTGCTGGAGACGGGACATCGAAGTTTCTGTTACATACCACTAATTTGCGAATCCACTCAATAACTCAGTCCATGACCGTATGGGCGCCGGTCGTCGATTGTAACGGGGAGCTTCCCCTGGGGATCTACGCCGAAAATACACTCAACAGCGGCTTCGATAGTGCCGTGATTGTCTTCACGTGCCCATGGGAACACCGTATTGTAGACAGCCAGAGCTGCGTTCACGCCAGCGTATTCTGCGATATCGTACGGCATGCCGGACTCAATTGCAATGACTGGCGTCGAAGTGGGACGGAGGCTGTTGATCAAATCACTGTTCCCATCCGAACTAACGATGATTCGATCGGCCTCTGGGGCGTGTTCGACTGCGTTTTCCGGTTCTACTCGAGTGACGGTATCGTTACTACTCATCTCCACTGTCTCCGAGATCTGTTTGTCCCAGATTCCCGTAACTAGAGTTGTAGACGCGGAATCCCTACTGAGCGGTAAACTGCCGTCATTTTCAACGAGCGTGATCGAATCCTGTGCTATTTCATGAGATTTATTCTGATGTTTGTCATGGCCCGCGATGTTTGTTGCCGTCTCTGGTTCGACGAATGGATCTTGGTTCGATCGAATTCCAATGCCGTACTTGCATTTGAGCGCCAAAACCCGACGGGCAGATTCCTCGACGCGTTCGCGCGAGAGGTCCCCGGACTGGAGGGCCTCGTATAACGTGTCAGCTATCCCCTCTAACACCTCGTAGGAAGACCGAATCATCAGTACGTCAGCCCCTGCTTGTGCAGCCAGGAGTGCCGCTTCTTCGTCGCCCCACCTGTCGGTGATCGCGTCCATTGTCATCGAATCGGTGACAACTACGCCATCAAAACCCATCTGGTCACGCAGTAAGTCCGTGAGAACGGGTCGAGACAACGTAGCGGGGAGTTCAGGATCGACTGCCTCAACGATGATATGTGCAGTCATAAGCGCGTCAGCACCTGCATCGAACGCAGCTTGGAACGGGGGGAGATGTGTCTCTTCGAGCGTCTCTCGATCGTACGTAACGGCGGGTAAGCCCGTGTGTGAATCAGTCGAGGTATCACCGTGGCCCGGGAAATGTTTTGGTGACGCGATGACGCCATTACCCTGATATCCGTGTATCTGTGGAGAGATCAAATCCGAACACAGGGCCGTTCGTTCTCCAAACGAGCGCCATCCGATAATCGGGTTGTCAGAATTCGTGTTAACGTCCGCTACTGGGGAATTATTCCAGTGAATACCCATCGCTCGCGCTTCTCGGGCAGTAATTCGAGCGGCGTCTGTTGCATGGTCGGTTGAACGGGTCGCCCCGATTCCCATCTGCTGAGGGAACTCGGTTGCTGTGTCTAATTTCTGTCCAACACCGTACTCCATGTCCGCGTTTATCAACAGGGGGATGCCAAGATCAGCCTCAGTGGCAATCTTTTGGACCGTATTCGCAAACGTTGCTGTACGTTCGGCGTTTTCTCTCGTCGTGTTGGGTCCACCAATGGTACCAATGTGTAGATCCTGTATTGCTTTCCTATCGTTTTCAACAGGACTTGCATCCATCGTAAAGGGATCTGTTAGGAGCATTTGACCGATTTTTTCTCGGTCAGTCATCCGAGCTAAATGGCTTTGAACGATCCCATTACAAGATCCGTGTGGAGGCCAACGCCGAGCGTTTTCCCCGCTCACAAGTCCACTAGCACCGAGAAGCCAACCCGTAGCTCCAACGGTCTGTATGAATTTACGGCGCGATGTGTCTGAATATCTGGAACCTGTACTGTCGTTGTTCCTGCTATCATTCACCATGGTACGAATTTGTTATATATTCCTATAAAAGCCCGTCATTAATAGTTGATGAGTGAAGTCAAAGTGAAAAGACAATGCTAAGATTTGGAATTTTCTTTTACCAAATCGTAATTTTATTTGTTAAGATCAATATTGGATATTGGTAATAAAATTGGAGTAATTTCGCCACCTAGATAATACCATATCGGATCCAATAATTAATACTCTTACCATATGCAAACATTGATTT
Source organism: Halobacteriales archaeon YIM A00010 (assembly GCA_025041175.1). GTDB lineage: Archaea > Halobacteriota > Halobacteria > Halobacteriales > Haloarculaceae > Halocatena. The sequence goes on along the minus strand of JAKCFJ010000003.1, from coordinate 258,859 downwards.
ATTGTTGGTTGATTAAATAAATTGTGATGCCAGCCGATAATCAAGATGCGTCCTCAACCGATGCTGGCGAACAGGATAACAAATCTGCAGCCGAACTGGACAGGGATGATCACGGTTTCTGTAGCAGTGGCGACCTCGGGCACTGTAGCGACGAGCAAGATGCAGATGGGGCCCAGTCCTGTCTGAACCGACGTGATGTAATCAAAGCAACTAGTTCGCTCGCTGCGCTTTCGGTAGCGGGTGGCGCTGCAGGCGCATCAGGAAAATACACTGAGGCAACCGGCGGCGAACCGGAGACGTATGACCCAACGTGGGATTCACTCGAACAGCACGAGGTACCCGACTGGTTCGACGACGCGAAACTCGGGATATTCATCCACTGGGGTCCATACTCCGTACCTGGGTGGGGCGAAGTTGGCGAATACGCCGAATGGTACCCGAACTACACGCACTCCGACGGGTCACCGACCAACGAATACCACAAAGAGCACTACGGAGACCCCGTGCCAGACGACGGGAAGGACAACGACCTACCCACGTTCGAGTACAAAGACTTCATCAGAGAGACGGACGAGACGGATGCGCCCGAGAACTTCGACGCTGCCGAGTGGGATCCCGACGAATGGGCTGATCTCTTTGAGGAGGTCGGCGCGGGCTACGTTATCCCGGTCGGAGAGCACCACGATGGATTCGCGATGTGGGACACGGATCAGACGGAGTGGAACGCTGCCCAGATGGGCCCCGAGCGGGATATCATTAAAGAATTGAGTGAATCTGTCCGCGAGCGGGAGATGAAGTTCGCAGCATCGTACCACCGGATGTTGAACTACTACGATCCGCGATACTCGGGGCTATACGGGCACCCCCACTACAGTGCATCCGAGGGGCCCGATCCGGAGTTCGTCGAAGAGTGGCAAGAACGTTGGTACGACCTGATGGAACACGTCGAACCGGACATCCTCTGGTGGGACGGCGACTGGACAACGGAGGCCGAACGGTGGGATTCGAAGGAGCTGGTCGCCGACTACTACAACACGGCACTGGAGGAGTGGGACAAAGAGGTGGTCGTAAACGATCGCCTCGGGTCAGTTCGGGGCGAACACGGCGACTTCTTCACGCCCGAGTACGAGACATACGACGGAATCCTCGAACACAAATGGGAGGCGACCCGCGGTATCGGCCACTCCTTCGGATACAACCGTCAGGAGGGACCCGAAGACCACCTTTCGGTGGAGGAACTCGTCCAGTCGTTCGTCGATATCGTCAGCAAGAACGGGAACCTGCTCTTGAACGTTGGGCCAAAGAAGAACGGCCGCATCCCCGAGATTCAGAAGGAGCGTCTGCAGGGGATGGGGAAGTGGCTTGATGTGAACGGCGAGGCTATCTTCGGCTCTGATTACTGGGTCGAGCCGGAAGACAAAACGCACGGTGTGGAGGTTCGCTACACGACGAAATACAACAATGTGTATGCCATCATGTTCGAATGGTTAAAAGACACTGCACGGCTCGACATCCCAAAGCACGTCGATATGCACCCCAGTTTCAAGGTCGAGATGCTCGGCGTCGGGCGCGGCCGCCAGGGGAACGGAAACCGATTCCTCGACTGGCACGTTGAGAATGATGAGCTTGTCGTACAGCTGCCCAGCTCGAAACCGACCGGCGAGCACACTCGACACGCGTACACGCTGAAGGTTCAAATCGCTCAGAATCCGGACGAAAATACGTAGTATCTGTTTCAAAGCGGCGTCGGGTCCCGGCTGTGGTGGGACAGGAGTCTGTGACCAACGTCACGGGAGTAGTCACCGCAATCAATAGCCCCATCAGGCTGTCCCCACGAGATCGAAGTGATGGATCGTCGCTGGGAGTATCAAACGACTGTCGTCGTCCTCTGTACGCTCGCGTTTTTCGCAACGATGGTCGCCCGGCTGGTCATCAGCCCTGTCGTTCCGGATGTCGTCGATGCGTTCGATTCCTCGAACAGCATGATCGGTCTCGCACTGACCGGTCTGTGGATGGCGTATGCCTGTGCCCAGTTCCCGAGCGGTGTGCTCGCTGGCCGGTACGGGGAGCGTGTGGTCATTCTCGCGGCCATCGGACTCACTGCCGTCGCCAGCACACTCCTCGCGCTCTCGCCGTCGATGCCCGTCTTTATCGTTCTGACGATCGTGCTCGGGGTCGTTGCAGGGCTGCATTACAGCGTTGCCACAACGCTGCTCACCCGCGAGTTCGACAACGTCGGTACCGCAATCGGCTTGCACAATTCGGGCGCGCCGCTTGCGGGACTGCTCGCACCGATTGTAGCGGCCGCTGTCAGCGCGTGGATCGACTGGCGGGTCTCGATCGCGCTCGGTGCGCTCGTTGCGCTGCCGATCTTCGCCCTCTTTGCCTCGAACGTTCGCCCGACTGAACCCAGACGACCGGATCAACCGCTCTCCGAGCGCTTCGCCCTCGGTCCGGTCGTACAGCTGCTCAGTCGGCCACAGATAGCCTTTACCGCCCTGCTGGCCATCCTCTGTGAGTTCGTCTGGCAGGCAACAGCGTCGTTTCTCCCCACGTTTCTGATCGCTCACCTCGGCTATTCGACGGGGCTGGCCAGTGCGCTATTTTCGGCGTATTTCGTCGTTCACGGTGTCACCCAGCCCGGGATCGGAGCGCTCTCGGATCGATTCGGTCGTGAGGTGGTGACGGCCGTCTGCGCAGCGTTCGGGATCGGTGGGTACGGCTTGCTCCTCGCCGGTCCGTCCCTCGGCGTCACTCTTCTCGCTATTCTTCTCGTCGGCACAGGCATGAGCTGGTCGGCAGCGTTACTCCCCCGGTTCATGGACAATCTCTCGGCCGAGGAGCGTAGTGCGGGATTCGGGCTCGTTCGAACGACGTATATGGTCATCAGCGCGACCGGTAGCGCCGTCGTTGGAGCCATTGCGGATCTTGCGGGCTGGAGCGCTGCGTTCGGAGTGTTTGTGGTCTTCCTATCGCTGGTCTGTGCCGCGCTGATCGTCAACCGAACGTTCGATCTCGGACTCTGATTCAGTCCGCCGTCTACAGACCTAACACACAGGAAGCGATCCGGGAGGGTCGGGAAACACGACGGATTCGAGGACTGCTCGACGAGCCTCGCGGGAGGTGCTGTGAATCGTTTCTCACCAGTAACAAGACAGTGCCAGCACACGTAGAAAACAAAAATAGTTAAATGAGTTTGAAAACAATATCTGGAAAGCGAATTCAGTATCTGTCACACGTTCCGTGAGTGCTGCTGAACGCACAGCTGGGATCACACCGCATCCGTAGCGATTCGCGCAAATCACGCATAGACGTATAAAACCAAATTTTATTGGGGCTTTCGATATCAGAATAGAATACTCTGACAATCCCGAGCCATATCTGGGAGACATAACCGATAGTGGTATTGTATGCTACTAACCACTCAGAAAGATCAGCTCTCGACAAAATATCTAATTATTATTGTTTCAGTAGTGTCCACACGAGTCGCGTGCCGAGGGGAGGAGGTCGAGTCCGAACCGCTCGGACACCTAGTCTTCGTCGTCTTCGAACTCGTAGAAGATATCCGAATACGTTCCGTCGTCGTTGAGCAGCGCCCAGAAGCTCAGGAGACCGATGTCCTGCTGTTCGGCCCAATCGACGACGCTACGGGCCTCATCGGGCGTGAATCCGTTTTCGCCGACGTTCGGCGTGACTCCGAGCATCTCCCAGCGCCCTCGAACGCTCTTCTCGGGATAGACCTGCCCGAGCCACTCGACGGTTCCCTCGCCCGCCGAACGAACGATGTCGGCGGTCGTCGGATTGAAACCCATAGTCATTATGTTAACGTATTCGAGGTCGACACCGGCGTCGACAGCATCACTGACCATATCCTTGGCCGGTGAGTAGTTCCGGTTCTCGATACCGTTCCGACCGGCCGGAACGGTGTAGGACACTGCGACTTTGGGGCGGTCCGCCTGAAGCAGTGCGAGAGCCTCGTTACGGATCTCGTAGACGCTGTCAGGGCGACCGTTTTGTGCGTTCTCGTCGTCGATGTCGATGTGCGTGACGCCAAACGTGTCGACGATCGTCTCGTAGGCGTCCCGCAGCTCGGCAGCGTTGTCCGCATCGCGGGCAACGGTCCGGCCGTGCCAGCCACCGATGGCGACAGTGACCTCGATTCCGTCGTCTTGAAGCGTCTGAATCTCGTCTGCGTACGTAGAGAGTGGTTCCTGGCTACACGATCCCGATCCACACCCGGAGAGCCAGCCGGGATTGACTCCGTCGCCGCTCGTCGCATCGCCGAGGAACGAGACGACGACCCGGTCAGTGCTTGCTTGCCGCGTGCCTCCAACGAGATCACCCCAGGTCCCGTGGTAGGGGGCAAACGCGTCGTCCTCGCTGCTCCCACCGCCACCACCGCCACCATCGCCGCCACAGTCACCGACTCTCGTCCAGACGCTCTTGCTCTGGGCCGGTTCGCTGCCTCTCGTCCACCATTCGGCTTCCCAGAGTCCGTCGTCGTAGACGACGCGCTCCCCGCCGTTGTACGCCGTGTCGGCGTCCCACGCCTGAACGTCGCTGCAATCCGCTGCTGTTGCCACCCCGCTGGCGCCGACCGCCAACGCGGAGAACGTCGATACCTTGCGTAGTATGTTTCGTCGTGTGTATTTCATTGCTGTTGAGTCGTGTGCGTTTGTCGAGCGATACGAGTCGGATCGGTTCGATACCCCCGGCTCGGCGCTCCGATCGTCTCCCCGCGTGGGGGTGGAATCAGCGCCCAGTAGGAGTGCAGAGAGAAGCCGACATACTCGTTATTTGTCTCCTCTGTGACATACTGATACTGGGTCGGCGGCTCTCCGGTGACGAAGTTCTCCTCGACCCAGCTGTACATGGCGTCGGCGTCCGACCAGTTGCGGTTGGGATGGCCGTGCTCGTTACCCCTTGGCCGAGGACGTACGGCGTGTCCCACGGCTGGACGGTCCGACCGAAGTTCGGCCAGAACGTCGCTTCGTTGAGGTCGTAGACCATCGTGCAGTAGTAGTCGAGATTCCGGTGCTCCATGAGCGTCTCCAGCGCATCGATGTCGTTGTGCCGGATCCACGCCGGATGTTGGGCCAGGGAGATGGTCAGATCCTCGGGGTAGCCGTCGAACCGGTCGAGAAGTCCGTCCCTGATCTCCTGCCACGTGCCGTTCTCGACGTCGATGTGAATTCCGGAGAACGACTCCTCAGCCGGGTGATTCCGGTTCCAAGCGACTACCTGCTCGGCGTGTGGATACACATCCGGGGCACGCCACCCCGCGATCCCCCCACCAATCATCGGGTGGACTTCGATAGCGTTGTCGTGGCACCGGCGGACGAACCGCTCGATGGCCTCGTCGGAGGCCGCCGCGAGCGGCTCTTCCAGCTCGCCGACCGCGTCGTAGTGGGCGTACAGCGTTCCGATTTTGTGCGTCGCTGCCTTCTCGAAGAACCGGTCCCGTTCGGCATCGTCCTCGGCGATCCGTCGCGGTATCCACGTCCAGAGACCGCGACCATTGTACGAGTGATCGATCGAAGCCCCGCTCACACTACTCGCCGGGTCGACGACACTCAAGCCAGCAGAGCCGACCACCAGCGAGGATGCCGCTCGAAGTATGCTTCGGCGCGTGTGTTTCATTGGTGTGGTTGTAGTGCTGATTTCACACGTTCGCGTTGATCGTATCGAGCAGCGTTTCGTTCCAGTCCTGAGACAGCTCCCAGAACATCACGCCGCCGAGGTTCTCGTCTTTGGCGAACTGGACCTTCTCCGCGACCGACTCCTCGTCGTCGTAGGAGATGTAGATCCCTTCGGTCTCGTTCCAGAGCCACGGCACCTGCCCCTGCCCGTTGCGGTTCACGTCCCAGCCATCGGCACCGACGTAGTTCGCAGCCAGGTCGCCGAAGTCGAACGAGCCGGTGTTTGCTTCACCCTCGCCGAGGAGGTCGTTCCACGTTCCCGGCGGGATGACCTCGTTCTGGTACTGCGGATCGCCTTGCTGCCAGTCTTGCAGCGCGAACGAGTCCCAGATGCCGTTATCGACGATGCAGCCCCGGCCATAGAACGGGATCCCGAGCACGAGATTCGAGGGCTCCTCGACGGGTTCACCGTAGTCTTCCCACTGCATCCAGTCGACCCAGTAGCCCTGTTCTTTCCAGATCTCGAGCGAGGTTTCGAGGGTGTACTGCTGGTTGTCACCGGAGGGTGGGTAGTTGTCGGGCGTGCCGTAGATCGGCGCGTTCAGGCCAGCGGTGTTGTGCCAGACACCAGTGAAGTCGTAGGTCATCATGTAGATGTCGTCGACAACCTGCTCGACGGCGCGGTGGTTGATGAGCGCGGCGTTCCAGTCGGAGCCGCCGTTAGCGACGGTCAGGTGGTAGCTTTGCCCGTCCTGTTCTTCGTAGCTGTCGAGTTCGTCACGGATGGCCTGCAGTAACTTCACGTGGTTTTCCGGGTCGGCGCTGCTACCACACTCACACACACCACGGTTCGGGCCGGGATGCTCCCAGTCGATGTCGACCCCGTCGAGGTCGTGCTCGCGAACGATCTCGACGGCTCTCTGGGCGAAGCTCTGGCGGAGGCTCTCGCTCGCAGCGACGTCCCCGAATCCCGCTGAGTCGGCCCAGCCGCCGATCGAGATCTTGATGCGGGTGTCTGCGGCCGGTCCCTTCTTGAGCTCTTTGAGCCGATCGAGGTTCTGTTCGTCTAGATCGCTCATGATCGTGGGGACGCCGTTCTCGGGATCGACGCCGAGGAAGGCGTACAGCACGTCGGTAACCTTGTCGAACGGGATGTCCTCGGGGTAGTACTCGTACTCTTCGGTGGCCTTCCACCCCGGGTAGTAGCCGACGACCTTGAACGTCTCCACGGAGACGGTCACCGTCGTCGAAGCAGTGGTTCCGTCGGCGTCGGTGACGGTCAGCGAGACCTCGTACTCGCCGGTGGCGTCGAACGTGTGCGTGACCGACTGACCGCTCTTCGTCTGGCCGTCGATCGTCCACTCGTAGGATTCGACGCCGCCCGTCGATCCGGACGCGTCGAACGTGACGTCACCTCCGGGTTCGACAGTCGTGTCACTCGCGTCGATGGCGGCGGAGAGTTCATCGCCACCACCACCGCCGTCGCAGTCCCCGACCCTCGTCCAGACGCTCTTGCTCTGGGCTGGTTCGCTCCCCTTAGTCCACCACTCGGCCTCCCAGAGGGCGCCGTCGTAGACGACGCGCTCCCCGCCGTTGTACGCCGTGTCGGCGTCCCACTGTGAGACACTACTGCAGTCTGCTGCCGATGCGATCCCGCTCAGCCCGATCGTCACCACGGGAAGCGTCGATAGCTTCCGTAGGATGTTCCGTCGTGAATCTGTCATACTCTTCGGTTGTGTGGGTGCTCGCGTCGCAATCGCTCACGGCTCTGTCCCCTGCAGCCCGAGACGATCGGACCATCGTTTGGTCGGTAGAATTTCATGTTTGGTTCACAGCAGCGTGTTGCTGAGCGTGTTCAACAGCGTGTGGTCGACAGTGTCGTGTGAGAGCGCCCAGATCATCGTGCCACCGTAGTCGCTATTCGAGAGCCAGCTCATCTTCGTCTCGACCGATTGCGGGGTCTCGTGGCTGATCATGAGCGACTCGTCTTGGTTGTAGCTCCACGAGGAGACCGCGGTGTCGTCGTACATGGTTTCCCAGCCGGGCTGGGAGAGATCGACCTGGCCCCTCGAGCGCTCGCCGCCCGAGGTGGCGATGTCCCAGTAGTCGTAGATCCCGCTCTCCTGGGTATCCGGCGGGAACGAGCCGCTTCCGGTGTCACCGAAGTTCTGGTAGAGACCGTCGTCGACGCCGTTTCCGAAATCTCCGGGCGGTTCGAGGTTTGTGAAGCTACGGCCGTAGAACGGTGTCGCCATGTTGAGCTGGCCGGGATCCCAGCCCTGATCGACGTACCACTGTAGCGCGGCCGAGATGTTCCACTCCGCGGAGTTGGACGCTGGATCGTTCGAATTCTCAAAGAGGGGCGATTGGTGGCCCGAGGAGTCGCTGAACCCGCCGCGGTAGTCGAAGGTCATGATCGACGTGAAATCGAGCAGGTTCGAGAGTGTGCCGTGTTCGAGACCGCTGGCCGTCTCCGGGTCCGCGCTCATCGCCGTGCTCAGGTGATACTCCGTGCCGTCCTCCTGACCAGCGGTGTCGAGGGCGTCGCGCACCGCCTGGAGGAGCAGCGTGAAGCGCTCCTGGTCGCCATCGCGGACCGTGTTGTCCGGGTGGCCACCACCGCCGGGATACTCCCAGTCGATGTCGACCCCGTCAACACCACCCTCCCGAACGATCCGGACGCACTCATCAGCGAACGTCTGGCGTGAACTCTCGGTGAGCGCAGCGTCCGAGAAATACTCGGAGTCGTTCCATCCGCCGATCGAGATGAGAAACGTAACGTCGGGATGTTGCTCATTCAGGTCGGCGAACGTCGTCACGTCGTGCCACGACTCCGGGAAGAGGTAGCGCTGCCCGTACGAATCTCCCACGCCAGAGATCGAACCGTCCTGCTCGGGCCGCATAAACGCGTACTGCAGGTGGGTGAGCTTGTCGAACGGAATGTCAGCCGGCACGTAGCCGCGATCGTACTGCGCCCATTGCATCCAGTAGGCCACGACCCGATTTCCACCGCTGCCACCACCGCCTCCCACAGTAATGGTCGTGGTGTCCGTGGCGGTCGCGCCCGCGTCGTCGGTCACCGTCAGCGTGACGGTGTAGCTGTCGGCCGCGTCGAACGTGTGCGTGGCGGTCTGACCGGTCGCAGTCGCGCCGTCGCCGAACGCCCACTCGTAGCTCGAGATGGAGCCGTCCGCATCCGAGGAGCTGGACGCGTCGAATTCGACCTGCTCGCCCGGCTCGACCGACGAGGCGCTCGTGGTGAACGAGGCAGTCGGGGCCTCGTTGCCACCGCCGTTGCCGCAGTCTCCGACCCTCGTCCAGACGCTGTCGCTCGTCTCCGGCTCGTTGCCTCTCGTCCACCATTCGGCTTCCCAGAGCCCGTCGTCGTAGACGACGCGCTCCCCGCCGTTGTACGCCGTGTCGGCGTCCCACTGTGAAACGCCGCTGCAGTCTGCTGCCGATGCGATCCCGCTGGTCCCGACCGCCAGCGCGGAAAGAGCCGATATGCTCCGGAGAATCTCCCGCCGTGTGTGTATCATTAGTTGTCCTGTTGGTAGTCGCCTCCGCTAGTTTTCTTGTCGATACCGCCTCACCGGTGTGCGCGAGTTGTACCTGCTGTCTCCGAGATCTATTCACGATAATAGAGTATAGATATAAAATATTAATTTAATATTTCTAATATATATGAGGGGTATGTTTTGTTCGTCGGGCGTATTTGCTAGTCAATCGCCATACAGCGCGCTGATGGCCGCGGCCAGCTGCTGAGCGAGATGGAGCCTCTAGAGGGTGCGTGCTCCACTGGAACGACTCGCTGAACGAAGGGGACCGATCAGGTGTGGTACAGTATCGTCACTAACACGATTCATTCACCACGTACGGAGCTCCGCGCCAACGATCAGCGCGGCGACCACCGTTACTCGACCAGTACGCTGTCACACGGGTAGGAGGTGTTCGTAGTAAACAACCGGGGGCGGACGGTCTACGGCTATGAACACACTGCCCGAAAAAGCCGCTGTCAAGAGCTATTTCCCTGGTCGAAACGGTCCAGGAATCCCCGACGTGAATGACAACGTCCGGCGATCCGTTACGCGTACAGTCCCGTAATGAATCTCCCGCTCACTGTTGTTTCTCTCTCGTGGAAATGCCATGTATGGAGAACCTCCCGGAAAAATACTCACACCCCAGCCATAGACGCGGGTCCCTGTTCTTGTACGTACTCACGTACCGTCGAGAGGACGATCGGTCGTAGCGACCGGGTTCGGTTCGGTATCCCGTCCCGACGGTCCAGAACGCTCACGACGAGGTCGTCGCTCGACGGTGTCTCTGATCGGCTCGCACGAACGACCCCGACGATGGGATTTCTCTCATCGAATTGGACGCAGAGCCAACAGCACGTGGAGTGTTCATCAACAGTGAACAGCTGCTCCATGCTCCGCGCCCAGCAGAGTGCATTCGTGTAGCTTCGTCGAGAGCTCGTAGAACGCGCAGCGAGAATCGCGTGTCCCGCGCGCGTAATCGTGAGAGTGTGACGGCGAATCAAAGGCTCCGAGCCAGTTACACCAGTAAATATGTAATGTCCGCGTTGCAATCTAACCCACGAAGCCACGGAGGGGCCATGGTTGATCGGGAACAGAGGGATGGCTATGACATTAATGATAGGGTCCTCTCTAGAGATTCGGTTTCGATATCAGACGTAGTGAAAAACATTATCCATCGATTACTTTTTCGAGAAGCCTCCATTTCTGATTGCGGATAGAACTAGTGAATCCAGTGATATCTATCGTAAAGTCATCTGCGAAGTAGGATCAAAATAGATAAATCTTGGACAATTTGGGAAGATGCACCCCACTATGACCGGAGCGTTTCTGCAAGCCAAGATTAGAGGTCAAGCGGATAGTCCTCTTTGATCCTGTGATAGCGACACCGTTCGTGGGAAATAGCAATATATAATTCACCAAACATCTTTGGAACGGCTTTTATCTCGAGGATTATCGTGAAGAATAGCCGCCGTTGTGGGCTCATACTGGTTCCAACTCCCGGCAGTGGACATGCGGCTCCATCGAGACGAGTTGGCTTCCGCGGACTGATTCCTCAGTAGCGTCACCCGCTACCGTCGCGACGACCCCTCGATCCCGTTAGACAATATCGAACGTTGGTCGAGAAAACTCGGAGAACATCCCTGCTCCGGACCACCGTTTACAGGCGTACGCTCGTAAAGCCAAGGCGACTATTTCGATCCGACGCGGATTTCAGTCTGCCAGACTCACAACAGATAGTAAGTGTTAGATAATATCGAATCAGGAGCGATAATCATTCTGAACGTCGTTTCTGACCGTTTGTCGGTCACGCTCAGCCGTACTGCAGGTCAATCTCGATCACGTCGACGGCTGATTGGAGGCCGTTGTGGATCGCCTCCTCGTCCATCTTCAGCTTCGTCTTCGATCCCGCGACACTGATCGCACCCACCACTTCCGCGTCGACCAGTATCGGGTAGGCGATTCCCAGGAAGTTCTTGTGTTCCTCTTCGTTATTCACCGCGTAGCCCCGCTCCCTCACTTCCGCCAATTCCGCATACAGTTCCTCTTCGGCCGTAATCGACTTCTCGGTGAGCGGCGGCAGGCCGTGTTTTTCGATTATCACCTGCATTTTCTCCTCGGGAAGGTTGGCGAGTATTGCCTTTCCGAGCGCGCCTCTGTGAAAGGGGCTTCGTCGTCCCACACGACCGCCGAATTCGATCGTCTCCTGAGGGTTGATTCGCTCCAGAAGTACGAGATCGTTGCACTCCTCGACCGCGAGCAGGACCGTGTTTCCGACTTCTGCATGGAGATCGTGTAACTGCGCCTTCGACGCCCGGTAGACGCGGGTCTCGGATCGGACCTGTCCCCCAAACTCGAGCGGCTTGAGCCCGACACCGTACCGCCGGCCGCGCTTCAGTATCATCTCTCGTTCGACCAATGTCTCGAGGTAACTGTGGGTCGTGCTCTTGGTCAACCCCATGTGTGCGGATACCTCAGCCAGGGTCGATTCGCCGTTTTTATGCAGAAACTCGAGCAGCGAGACGACCTTTTCGGCCGTCTTGATTCGCTTGGATTCTGACGCCATATCAGATAATATCGAATGTCAGGAGGTAGCTCTTGTGCTTCAGGCTCGTTGAGACCCATCACCCGAGTCGATGGTGAACGTCTCGATGAATGAAAACTATTATAATAGACGTTTCCGATCTATGGGTCGATGAGCTCGCTGTTACAGTTCGGACCAGTCAATCCGGCAGTCTTGTCGTTCGTAGTCGGGGCGATCGCGGTGGTCGTCCTGTTGGTGCGGTTCGATGTTCCCCCGTTCATCGGACTGCTGATCTCCGCGTTCATCGTTGCGAGCATCACCCCGCAGATCCCGCTACAGAACGTGGCGTCGGAGATTGCGACCGAGTTCGGTAATACGATGACCGAAATCGGAATCCCGATCCTGATGGCTGCCGTGATCGGCAAATCGCTCACGGGGAGTCGGTCGGCAAACCGGATACTCCAGGCGTTCACTTCGATAACCAAACAGAAGCGGATCGAGTGGGCGCTGTTCGCGAGCGGATTCATCCTCGCGATCCCCGTGTTCTTTGACAACGTGTTTTACCTCTTGGTGCCGCTGGCCTGGGCGGCGAGTACGCGCATTGACGGGGATAACTATGCCCTGTACGTTGTGATGATCGGGGCGGCCGCCGGCGCAGCCAACCGATACGTTCCTCCGACGCCCGCTCCACTGACGATCACGGAGATCCTCAACGTTGACGTCGGCATCACGATCCTCGTCGGCACCGCAATCGCCATCCCGACGGCAACCGTGGTCGGAGGGGGGTACGGTTACTTCATCAACGAACGGATACACATTCCGTTGCGGGAATCCAGCTTCCTCGCCGACATGGACGTCACCGACACTGCGCACGATCACGAGCGAATGCCCGGCCTGTTCGAGTCGCTGCTACCGATCCTCCTGGCCGTCGTACTGGTTGCTTCGCAGACGGTAGTTTCGACGTTCGCCCCAGAAAATCAGCGGTTGGTCGTGATCACCGACTTCATCGGGAACCCTAACTTCTCGCTCACCGTCGCGGCCATCGCGGCAGTGCTCACCTACTACAGGGTCGCGGAGATCGACTCCGAGGAGTGGTCCAGCGAACTGACCGACTCGCTGCAGGTGGGCGGGAACATCGCGGCGATCACATCGGCCGGATCCGCCTTCGGAGCCGTACTGGCAGCCGCGGGCATTGGCGGCGTGATCGCCGGCTACTTGTCGGAACTCGGATTCGGCCTGTTGGTCACCGGCTGGGTGATCGCGGCTGCTGTTCGGATTGTTCAGGGGTCCGCTACCGTCGCCGTCCTCACAACCGCACAGATCGTCCAGCCGCTCACGGACCACCTGGTGGTCCACCCGGTGTATCTCACGCTGGTGATCGGGACCGGGGGAGCCATCTTCTCGTGGTACAACGACAGCGGGTTCTGGATCGTGAGCGAGATTGGTGGGCTGACTCAGAAGGAGACGCTTCAGACGTGGACCGTCGTGACGACGCTGTCGTCCGTGATCGGGCTGGTGGTCATCCTCGTACTCTCTAGACTCTTTCCGCTGGTGTGAACAGTTGCCGCCTCAGAGAGTGCCGCCGATTACCGTCCACCTGTCAATTCGGTGGCCGAATCTTTTTAAGGTAACGGATACCTCATCGGTGTATGGTCGATACTAGACCAAACATCATCTTCATCACTACCGACCAGCAGCGCTTCGACACGATACACGCGCTCGGGGCCGAACACATGGACACCCCGAATCTGGACCGGCTGGTGAACGAGGGGGTTTCGTTCACCAACAGCCACGTCACCGCACCCTCCTGCGCTCCCTCCCGAGCGAGTCTCTTCACGGGCTACTATCCGCATACGACCGGCATCTACCGGAACGGCGATCGCTGGACCCGCTCGTGGGTACAAGATCTCTCCGAGAGCGGCTACTACACCGTGAACGTCGGGAAGATGCACACCGCTCCATACGACACCGAGATGGGCTTCGACGAGCGCTACGAAGTCGAAAATAAAGACCGGTATTTGGCGCCGATTCCGGCCGGAGAGCCCCCACTTCCGGGTGAAAAGTTTTATCTAGACGAGTGGGATCGCGCGCTTCAGGCCAAAGGGTTGCTCAAACAACAACGCGAGTTCTACCGACAGTGGGACGACTACGAGAAGCGGCTGGGTGCATTCGAGTGGGAACTCCCGAAAGACGCTCATCCGGATGTCTTCGTCGGGGACTTTGTGACCAATTGGCTCAACCGGATGCCGAAGCTCAATCGGCCCCTATTTATGGAAATCGGCTTCCCCGGCCCGCACCCACCGTTTGATCCGCTCGAAGAGTACACGGAACCATATCTGGATCGGGAACTGCCTTTGCCAAAGATGTCGCCCGAAGACTTAGAGAACCAACCAGAGCCACTGAAAGCTCTGCGCGAACACAACACCGAGGTTGACCACGACTCCGTCGTCCACGAGTTGGACGCCGACGAGTCGCGGCTCCACCGACAACGAGCGTACTACTACGCGAACATCACGATGATCGACGAGAAGATCGGCGACATCCTTGACTCACTGGAGGCGAACGGATACGACGATACCGTCGTGATCTTCGCCTCGGATCACGGCGAGTCGCTGGGGGATCACGGCCATATTCAAAAGTGGACCATGTACGACGAAGTCACGCGGGTGCCAACGATCGTCTGGTCGCCGAGTCGGTTCGGATCCGAGCGGATCAACGAACTCGTGTCACTGTTCGATCTCGGACCCACGATACTGGAATTGGCCAACGTACCGATCGACGAGACGGTGGAAGCGGAGTCCCTTCTCCCCGCCCTTGAAGGAGACGATTCGTGGTCGGGACGCGACTTCGTCTTCGCGGAGCACGCACAAGACGGAATCCTCAGAGAAACTGAGTTGATGACGATGATCGTCAGCAACGATTGGAAATTCGTTCACTTCGTTGACCACGACGACGGTCAACTGTTCGATCTGAACGACGACCCCGAGGAAATGAACAACCTCTGGGACGATCCCGAGGCGCGAGACGTGAAAGAAGACTTCCACAGGAAACTGCTGAACTGGCGGCTCGAAAGCGGACTGCAAGCTGCCGGGTGGGCCGAGGAGTACCGATGATGCGCGCGGTGAACGGGTGGTTCGGAACGCCGGGCAGCAAACTATAAGTGCACCTCGGAAGAGGAACAGACCATGACGAACGCTGGCGTTCACAGGAGCTTCGAGAGTTCACGTATCGCGTACGAGTGCCACTGCGGTTGGATCGGCGGGGATAACGAGATCATCGAGTGGGACATCCAACCCGAAAGAAACCGTGCCGTCCGCGTTTGTCCAGCATGCGGTCGTTCAGTACCGGAATGGGGGACTCACTCTCCGCTCGACGGCGTCCGACGGGTGGCCCGAGGACCGCTTCAGGAGGCCTTGGAAGCCGCCAATCGATAGCCGCACGACTCGGCTGCCGGAAACCGTCCGACCGCCGAATTTCCCCTCTCCGTAGTCCGAGATGGTCGGCGCACCCGAGAAACGCGGGAAAGAGGCATAGGGTGATTACGATAGCAAAGGACATCAGTACCGACTATAGGGAATGGTGTTCGGATACGGATGAAGAATGAGGCGGTTCGTTTTCCGAGTGATCTATGCCAGAAAACGCACGCCTCGACGGATGTTTGGACGACATCGATGTGGATGTTGTGGAGCGAAAAGAAACATCATAGCTGTTTATAGTGTTCGATATTCAGTCCTACTTTGATTAAATATCTTTTTCAAATACTACTTCTATTTTTGTTATATTTGGCGTCGAACGGACGCGTTCTACTGTTCACACAGCCGATCGACAGCCCGAGGCTGATCGCAGTCCGGATCACGTGGTCGATGAGACCGTGATCACCTCGGTGACGAACGCTCGTGGCTGTATGTGATCACTAGAACGCGACGCGTTCTGGTTGGCTCACAAGATCTGCGATCTTGTGAACGTCGCCGGAACTCGGAGAGTTCCGGCTGCCGACAAGAGCTACGCTCTTGTCAACGTCACCGAACTACGTTCGGTTAGCAAACGAGACACAACGTGTCTCGTTAACGCTGTCGATCCAGCATCAAACGATCTGTGACAGACGGAGCGTGAACCGGTGAGAACCAACGTTTTGCTCACACTTCGTTGCCGAGCTGCGTGCAAAACGCATGTCGATGAGGCTATGTTACTCGTCGACGGAGCGCGCTCCACGATGCGTGCTCACGACATGGTCAACGAAACAGCGTAAACATATTTTTACAGATAGAATAATAAATATCCTGTTTATCAAACTGTTTCAGTAACGACGATAAAGAAACTACCGATGAGTGGTTACGACCGTTCACCGTCGCATGGAGCCAGCGCATCAACCGGATTCGAAACGAGCATCACCCCGGTCGGGTTGGTGATCGCAAGAGGTTTGCTCGGAGCGTGCGCGTGCACGTTCCAAACTTCTTCCCCCAGAACCGCTGTCCGAGGATCCGTGGTAGGCCACCTTTGTGTGCCGGCCCAACGCTACACTCGACGGGCTCTGTTCTCTCGGCGTGGATTGGAGACAAACCGACAGCCGAATAACAGCATATTTTACAACGCATAGGATGGAAAGTAGGAAATGCGGAAACAATCTCTGGCGCTCCGGGAGCTTTACGGGATTGGAAGCCACAACAACTACGCTACCAGTCTCATCCAACGACTTCCTATTAAAAATAATTAGATAAATATTTTGTCACGTAGCTCCTGTGTAGAAATGTCATGTCCGATGGCACAATCACGGCGTATATGGCAAAGCACCCGAAACTGGCTAGTGGATTCCTAACAACATTTCTAATATTCTCTCAGATCGGAATTGTCGCTGCTGGTGATGGTACTATCGGTGGGCCGTAGTTTGTAGACAGTTGGGAATTGTTTCTGTCTTTTCAGCGCTGTTATTCGATCGAATCAGCAGAGATTTCATCGCTCCACGCAAGCGACCCGTCAAGCCGAACCGGAAACCGATCGTGGTTGAGATACTCTGTAACCTCGGCGCGGGTGGCAGTGGCAGTCATCATGTGGCCACTATTGAGATAATACGTGTCCTTGCCGTCTATGGCCGGTACATAGATCATTCCAATCGGTGACCGGATCGTCGGATAGCCGTGGATATCCACGATGAACCCATCGTCATCTGACGCTGGCGTGATTTCGGCGAGGACAGACGTGTTGTTGCGCATCTTGACGATCGCTACGCCAGGATCGCCCACGATCATGTACTGCTGTCCAGTGAGGGAGTCTTCACTGATGAGATCGAGGGCTCCGGCGAGGCTGAATCCCTCGTTGAGTAGCCGGGCGACGGTGCGGCCGATCCGGGTTGCCGGTGTATTACCCACGTTCGTGATCGTACACAGCCCGCCGATCGCGCCGGCCTCGACCAGTGCCGATCCTTGCTCGTAGGAGCGACAGCCGTTGAGAACGAACATCCGTATCCCAACCGAATCGAGTGTATGCGTGTCTAGCCACCCATCGGTACACTGGAGACCCTGTGAGTCGACGTGGCCCACGTAGTGGACGAGATCGTACTCCTCGGTAAACACTTCCCGAAGCTCCTCACAGGACAGTTGCTCGTGGATCGTGACGTCGAACTCCATCCGTTCTTGTTGCCCATACAGCTCAGCGACGTCCGACTCGGCCGCCATCGCTGTATCGTTGCTGATCACCGCTACCTCGTACGCCCCCGCTTCGATCGTATCGAATCGGCGTTCGAGCGCGGGTAGCGTCGGCTTTGCTCCCAAAATCGGATAGCCATCAGCAAGCCAGAAGTGGGCGATGCTATCCGATTGTGGGGTGCTCTGAACGTCCACCGAAAGATCAGGGGTTTCGTCCGGCGATCTCGGTGCGAAGCCCGACCGCGTCGCTGGTACAGCATCACCGCTGCGTGTGAACTCAGTGCCCGTCTGTGCGCGTCGGTAGAACGCCTCGAGCTCCGGGGGATCCGATGGTGTCGATTGGGGACGGTTGGTCGGAAGACACCGAACCGCGCCGAGGCTGTCCACGATGAACGGAAGATACGGAAGGTGCTTCGCTACCGGGCGAACGTCGGCGGTGAGCGGCCAGCGCGGCACGAGATCTTCGAGAAGATCGAACGGGATCGAGACGTAGCGCCCGAGCTGTTCGGCTAACGGTTGCTCGTAGAGGGCGGCGAAATCGATCTCGATGCCGGCGTCGGCCAGCCGCTCTTCGAGCGTCTCCCGTTCTCCGAGCGTGATCGGGTAGATCCCCTCCGTTCGGGTGATGCAATCCAGCGTGAACGCGCGTTTGAGCAGCTGTGTCACCCCGTGTTCTACCCCTTCACCCCGATCGAGAGGGATGGGGGTGTCGTCAGTGACGAGCTGGGCGGTCTCGCCAGGCCGAACCTCGGCATTCAGATAGTAGGCGAGCGGCGCGACCGGATAGATGGAATCGAGCGTCGGCGGCACCTCGATGCGGACGCTTGCCGTCTCCGCGGTCCGTTCGAGCTCCGAGGGATCACGAAAGCTCTCGCCGCGTTCGAGCAGCGGCGGGTGGCCCCGGAGCGTCGGGTACGACCGTTCACACGAAGTGGTCTTGAGCGCCGAGCCGAGACACGAGAGCGCGCGCATGACATCACGTGGTTGGTCGGTCGTTGTCACGGTCGCAGCTGGGGATTGGTGGAGCGAACGGAGCCCGATCTGCACGGATTCGGCGGCCGAGCAGTCGATCACCCGCCCGCGTTCACCATCCGGGGCGATATCCATTTCTCCACGGACCCGAAGATAAACTTTCAGTCCGAGTGCACAGACATCGACGATGTACTCCGCGGGGGGGAGGGTTGCGGTCTCGTGATACGTGACGTTTGCACAAACAGATCCGCCGCTATCACGGACGATAACCGACGTAAGCTTGTTGGTCCAAAGGACGAGCGGGGAGAGATCGTAGGCCACGTCGACAGGGAAGAGAAATGGGTCGGTCGAACAGCGCGTCGGACGACAGCTACGGCTCGTGGAGAGCTGCACACGGACGCCTTGAATGTCGTCGATCAGATCAAGCGCCGGCGGCTGGGCCTTCGGCTGTGAGACGATGCGAACGGCATCGTCCAGAGACGGTGCGTTCATAACTGCATGGGGAGCCAGCCGGTAGACTGGCCCGTCTCGAGAAGATGCCAGCGGTGTTCGGGGACGCAGTTGGGTTTCCGGAGCTCGATGTGAATGTCGATCATCGGACACAACGCGGAGAACGTTTCGGGATCGGGCGAGCCAGGGAGATGAATGTGGCCCATTCCGTTGACGGCCAGGATATCGTCTCGGACGCGCCGGACGAACGCCTTGGTTGCCCGAAGGCTGTCGGTGTCGATGAGCACGCCGAGCGTCGCGATACCGAGCCGAAGCTCGCCCGGACTCGGTGAATCAGTCCGAACGGCGTCACTGACTGGATCACACAGCAGCGCGCCAAGACCAGTCATCGAGGCTGACTCTCCGGAACTGGTGTCCGCTGACGACGGTTGGGACGTGGGATCGTCGGTGTCGGTTAGATCACGCACTTCTTCTGTATAATCGAGCGTTGTTACAGTTGAGTGTGTTGGTGGGATACCGGCCGGTAGATACTGGGATGTGTGATCCGGTGTCGCATCGGTGAGTAGTAACACCCGTCGTCTGGATTCGTCGCTCTGTCCGAACAGCCGGCAGGATTGGGCGGCACGCACCTGCTCGTTCACGTGGCCTGTCACGAGCACACAACACCCACGGCGTTTGAGACCCAGGAGCTCGGTAGCGAATGGGTCTCGATCGTGAGCCGTCCGATTCGGAGAGCCCGAGCTGCGTGCCTCATCTCCCATGATATTATAACGTTATTGAATGAGAATATTAACCTGTCGGAAGACGGGACCCGTCGCTATCCGTCGTTGTTGTCGACCAGTGTTTCGGTGAAACACGAAATGAATGGTCACTGTGCATGAGTCGTGAACGATACGAACGATAGAGCCGCTATCCCCAACCCGATCTCGGAATGACGTTCCGTAGCGCACGCGGGTCATCGCGCGGTGTCATCGCTAGTCAGCTGTTCTGCGAGTCGGTCCCGTCGCTTCCGGAGTGGGGCACTCGATTCGACGAACTCGGTTTCTCGGACGAGATCACAGGCCCGCTCACAGTGTGTGAGGGCAGCATCGGGATCACCGAGCGTTTCACAGACGGCCACGAGCTGCTCTGCTGTCTGCACGGCGTCGCGGATCATGCCGATGTCGTGACACAGCTCGATGGACGCTTCGAACCGTTCGCGGGCGTGCTCTGTGTTCGATTGGGCACGAGCGAGGGTGCCGAGCGAAGCCAGGGTTCTCGCTTGCTCACAGCGGTAGCCCGATGCACGGAAATCGGTCTGTGCCTGCGTGAGGTGGTCCTCCGCAGCTGTGAACCGTTCTCGATCGTGGGCAATCCGTCCCAGCAGTCGATGGCCCTTGGCTTCACTGCAGAAATCCCCTGTTTCTCGATGGAGCGTGAGACTGTTTTGTGCGTGCTCGTGGGCGGTGTCGAGATCACCCTGCTCGCGGGTGATTGTACCGATCGTCGTGAGACTCCGGGCTTCGAAAATTCGGTCTCCGACCTCCTGAAAGATCTCGTGACTCGTCGTACATCGCTCAATAGCAGTGTCGAACACACCGCGCTCACGAGCAATGATACCCCAGGACAGGAGGCTTTTCGCCTCGTTTCGCTTGTCGCTGAGTTCCCGTCTGATATCGAGACCCTGCTTGCAGTACCGTTCAGCGGTGTTGATATCTCCCTGTAGCAAACTAATTTGGCTCACTCGATCCAAACACACGGCTTCCCATTTGCTGATTCCGCCTTCACGAGAGAGTTCGAGGGCTTGTATACAGTACGTCTTCCCGCCGTCGAGATCACCATTGTATGCGACAGCTATTCCGAGGTCGGCGAGTATTCTCGCTTCATGTCGGGGGTCGCTGGTTTCACGGACGAGATCGATAGCTTGCCGATAGTAGTCGATTGCCGTCACCAACTCTCCTTTCGTCTGAACGACTACTCCGAGGTTAGAGAGGGTACTGGCTTCCTGCCATGCGGGACCGATGTCACGGAACGTTTCGAGGCTCTGGGTGAAGGACGCTTCGGCCGTCTGGGTGTCACCGTGGTAATACGCAACCCCCCCGAGATGTGCATGCGTTTGAGCGAGTCGTCGTTTGTTGCCTGCCTCACGATAGTGCTCGATTGCGCGAGTCCACAGTCGTTTGGCAGTATCGTACTCGCTTCGATACCAAGCGATGATACCGAGTCCATTGAGCCGTCGGCCCCGCAGTGTTGCCGCCCATTCCGGTTGCCTCGTCTCGACGTCATCAATAAGAGCGGCTAGAGTCTCACACTCGCGCTCTGCGCCGTTCACATCCCCTGCTTCCAGCAACATTTGAATCCGCCAGAGCGTACAGTTAACGACCATTGACTGTGAGCAGGCCTCCGGCAAGTCAATGAACGAATCGTTCGCCGTTCCGAACAGGGGGGCAAGCCCTCGGTGTCGCAATCCGAGACCGTAGAGCTGTTCGACGATGGTGTCGGCCCACTCGCTGGGGGCGTCTGCGATGCGTTCGATAAGTGATGTTCCCGTTCTGAACGCTGCCGTAAGCCGATCCCGTCGACTCTTCTTATCGGCCAACGAGAGGAGCACCGTAACGCACCGCCCGACTCGCCGGCTCGCTGTACGGTCGCCTTCAGCGTCGAGTAGATGATCGAGAAATAAGGTGGACCACTTTTCGTGTGCCACTTGATACGGCACAGACCTGGATACGGTTTCCTCGCGCGCGAAGAGCACGCGTCCCTCGAGTGTCGACAAGGCGTCGCGGATCGCGTCGATCTCGACCGCGTTCTCGGCGGTGGCGAGCGCACAGACGAGCGCAGAATCGAAGCCGATGCCAGCCGCGTTGAGTAGATTCACGAACACCCCCACATCGAGGGCGAGCTCGCCAGCCCGACGGAGGTCTTCGTAGGTACGTTGGACGTCCTCGACGAGCGATGTCGGCGTGTTCGCGTCGTAAACCGCGAGTGGCTCCACAGCCAACACCAGCCGGTGTAAGAAGAGGAGCAACGCACCAGGTGTGTTGGACATGGGCGTGTGCTTCTCGTGTCCCTCGGTGGCTCCAATTCCGTCCTCACAGAGGTGAGAAACGAGCGTACTGTCGAGATCGCGGCCGGTTGTCTGCTCGAATTGCCCGACGAGACGCTCTGCTTCCGTGTCGTCAAAAGCGGGGACAGGAACCGTCTCGATGTCCTCGTGTCGGTAGGCCTCGAGTCCCGCGTCGATCGGCAGCCGCTCTGGATCGTCCCATTCTTCCTTTCGCGCGTCGAGCAGAAACGTCACGGCGTCCGTTCCCCGAAACGCTCGCATGAGCCGGAAGATGGCGTTCGCTTCCGCCCGCACGGCGTCTTCGACCACGACTAGCGCGTGGCCGTCTGTCTCTCGGAGGTGACCACTAAGGACGGACGACTGCGGTACCGTCATCCCACGACCGCTCTCCCGGTAGAAGACCGGACCCCGCCCCTGTTCGTACCACCGGCAGGCGACCGACTTACAGGCTGTGCTCTTTCCGGAACCAGGGGTGCCGAGGAGAGTGATATTCGTTCCAGCTGTGAGGCGCTCTGTGAGGGCTTCGGTGAAGTTACAGCGCGTCCCGTCGCGCTCTGTCCCCCGATCGATGGCGTATCCGGCGTGAACGTCCACGAGATCGAATCCGGTACGCCAGCCGGTTATCGGCGAGGACGGAGCGCGTTGGGAGAAATACGCGGGCGTCAGCTGCACGAATCCCTCACTTTCGAGCGCGAGCCGCTCGGAATCACCCATCGTTGTAGTTCTTCCCGCCGGCCCGAGCGCCCGCAACTCGTCAGTGACGTCGGCCGCCCCCTCATAAACACTCTCATACCACTCTTTAGCCCACCGAACGGCCGCAGCAGAACAGTTGTGGATGGTTCCGTGGATCGTTCGCTGTTCGCCGTACGTGATGACCGAGACGGTCGTGGTTCTCTCGGTCTCGGCGAGCAGCAGTCCAAATGGGGGTCGGCTGTCGGGCGGAGTGTCTGCGACGAGAGCAGTGCAGTGATCGTTCCCGGCGATCGAACTGAGCGGTCCCGGAAACTCCGCGGAGAGAGTCTGGTAGAGGGACGAATCAGTGAGCAGATCGAGCGTCAGTTCCCCGTGAATCACCTGTTGCTGGCAACAATCCAGTAGCTGTGGGGTGGCGAGGACCGGGAGGTAGAGGCGCACGCGATCGGCCGCCACGATCCGGTCGCGCACGCCCTCCGGAAGGTGATACGGCGGAGCATCGGCAGCGTACTCCACAGTACTGTCGGTGAGAAGGGTCGACTGGAGCGGACTGTCGGGAGAGAGCACCGCGAGTACCTCCCGTGCAGCAAGAACGTCTGCGACCGCTTCGACGGTGGCCCGGTATTGGTCGACCGCCCGTCTTGCCGGTGTTGTCGTCACGTACCCGTCTGACATCCACGCGACGAGACCGACGATCTCCAGCTCGCGAATCGCGCGGTCTACCGTCGATCGGGAGACAGCGAGATCGTCGACCAGATCGCGCTTGTCGTGGGGCGTCCGGGCACACTCGAGAATATCGAGTCGAGCGGCGACCAGCCCCATCACCTCCTGGCGCTCGGTCTCGGTCGGCCACATCGGGGTGGTATCGTCTTCCGACGCACCGATCTCTGCGATACTCTGAGCGAACGATTCGTACGCGTCCCAGACCAGGGTCGCAAACAGCGTCGGGACGTGGCCGGTTGCCGTCGATTCGAGCAGCCCTTCCTCGCGTAGATTTCGTGTCACTTCGTCGACGGTTGATCGAGCGAGTTCGAGGTCGCTGCTGATCGTCTGTTTGGAGACGGGCTTATCGTTCTCCACCAGATAGGAAATGATATTGCTCCGCTGAGAAATGGTACCAATCAGCTCTGCCGCCTGGGTGCTCTGTGCCATTACTTGCCCCCGCAGACGGTATGATCTGCCGTGTTCTCGGTCGTGGCGGCTATTGTGGCTGTCTGACCGTCACTATCGATCGTTTTCCCGGAATGAGACCCAAACCGGGAGACCGCGCGCCTCGTTTCTCGTGTAGAACAGCCCGTAATCGTGACTGGCGTAGTATCCGTACGACGGGTTGTTTCTCCGTCGGAAAGAGGGCTCCGCGACATGTGTCAGTTGCCGTTCTCATCCACGATGACGTTGTCGAATCGAACAGACTTGACCGGTTGGGTCGACACCGTGCAGTGGCAGACAGTACCGTGAGCGCCGTTATCGTTTCCTCCAATGTGATAATTACTACCAGTCCGGCTTTTCGACGGGAATCGGCTGCTTTTGCATCGAAAATGCAACTCGATCGCTGCTGATCGAAGTTGCTTTATAGGATATTGTCTATCAGACGTATAATATTATACAATGACTGAGACTGAACCACGGGCATAGAATGTGGTTATCTTGAAACGAATGTTGATCGCGTTCGGATTGGTTCTCCTCTACTTGGCGGTCTGGGCGCTTGTCTTACTCCCAATCCTGCGTTCGTATAAATGGCTGTGGATGATCGCCAACACGTTTATTTGATGTTCGACGCAGCTATCCCGTAATGGCGATCACACTACCGAGTGAGGCCGACGACTGGATTGCCACGTGGCGCGAGCAGCTAAACGAAAACGAGGATTTCGAGCGGGCGGCGTCGGGGTGGGGCGTCGATTTCAACGGTGCGTTTCTGTTCGAAATCCAGCCGGATGAGACCTACGACGGCGAGCCGCTGTGTTTCTTTGTCGACCTCGTTGATGGGAACTGCACACGCGCACACCAAACCGATATGCCTCCCTCGGAGAGCTTCGGCTTCAAATACTACGGCCCAGCAACCCACTGGAAACACCTCATCCGAGGCGATGTCGACGCTGTCGAGGGGCGGCGCGAGAAGAAATTCGAACTCGATGGCGATATCCAGAAAATCCTCCAGTACAGCGAAGCGATTCAGATCATGACTGAAAACGCACAGTACATCGATACCGAATTCGAATACTGAGCCGAAACGGCAGAATATCATCCCGACTGTGGTTCTACCGCTGACTGCGAGCGATAGGGAACATTTATGTGATGTCTCTTTGCATCTTTCGAAGAATGCGCCTTACTGTGTGTGAACTTCCAGAAGACCGTGCTGCGTTTGAGCGTGCTTGGGACGATCTCGTCGATCACGTTACTACCGAGGAGAGTGATCTCGTGTTGCTCCCGGAGATGCCGTTTGCCCCGTGGCTTCCTGCAAGCCCTGACGATGATCCAGCTGCGTGGAAACGGGCAGTTGACGCCCACGAGGAGTGGACTGCCCGCTTAGATGCGCTTGCGCCGGCGACTGTTCTTCTGTCTCGCCCAACAATCCGTCACGACCAGCGACTCAACGAGGGTCTCATGTGGACCTCGGCTGGTGGGACGGAAACGACGCACGTGAAACGCTATCTTCCGGAGGAGGCGGGTTTCTGGGAGGCGTCGTGGTATGACAGCGGAGACCGTGATTTCTCGCCAGTAGAGTGTGCCGGAGCGCTGACGGGCTTTCTCATTTGTACGGATCTGTGGGCCGCCGAGGAGGCCCGGAAGTACGGTCAGGCCGGCGCGCATCTCATCGTCAATCCGCGGGCGACCGAAGCCTGTACGCTCGAAAAGTGGCGTGCCGGCGGTCGAGCGATGAGCGTCGTTTCGGGGTCGTTCGTCGCGTCGTCGAACCGCGTCACCGTTGAAGACGACCCGTCGGACGTGATATTTGGCGGCGAGGGGTGGGTCGTGGATCCCGATGGAACGATGATCGCTCGTACCTCACGGAGCCAGCCGTTCGTCACCGTCGATGTCGATCTCGACGTTGCTGAACGAGCGAAAGAAACGTATCCACGACCAGCATTCACAGCAACTCCATCACCCTAGGTTTTGTGTGGATCACGAGAAAATCGTTCCGCTTCATTCTTATCTGAACACCGCCGTGGTAAGGCACCGATGTGCTGCCGACCACGGGCGTGGCTCAAACTGTACGGAGACGTCTTCGGTGGTGATGAAGTGGTGAGCGTGTCTATTGCTTCGGATGGAAATTCACAAGCCGAGTTTGCCACAGGGATATGTCGATTCGGGGTACACTGGTATCGCGGGTACTACGGACAGCTATCCACTGCTAGTGACGACTCTCTTCTCTCCTAACACTATCTCGGAGATTCACACTAGACAGCGCCGAATACATTATACGGTGTGGTTAGGAAGGAGATCATCGTAATCTGCAGGCGGCACGGGCCCCTCCAGCAGCGGATCGTTCGTATTTCCCATCCAACGCACTAACCGCCCCCGAAGCTGCTCACAGACGTGCTCGTACGCCGGATCATCGGCCAGGTTGGTTTTCTCATACGGATCCACGTCGAGGTCGTACAGTTCCTCGTAGGGTCGACGGCCCGACTGGAACTGTTCGCGGATATCTCGGCCCGCTTTGCTCGCAAAGACATCATTCGTCAGATAGACCGATGGCAGATGCCAGAAACTTCGAATGTATTTGTACTGACTCGTTCTGAGTGCCCGAACCGGATTGTAGCGATCGTGCCAGGTTATTTCGGCGAACAGTTGGTCGCGGGGATAATACTCTTCTTCAGTCAACAGCGGGAGGAAGCTCTGGCCCTCGATTCGCTCTGGAATAGTGCTGTCAAGGAGATCGAGCAGCGTGGGTAGTACGTCGACGTTGCTCACGAGTTCCTCACAGCGCTGTCCGCCGTCAATCACGCCCGGATACCGCATGAGAAGAGCGGCTTCAATGCCGGGATCGTAACACGATCCCTTCGCCCGAGGGAAGGCAATCCCGTGCTCGGTCGTAAATACGGTGAGTGTGTTCTCGGCGAACTGTGTCCCTTCGAGCGCGGTAGTGATTGTGCCGACGGCGTCATCGATCGCCCGGATCATTCCGTGCATCGCTGCTATGTCCTCCCTGATTCCGGGTTCGTCGGGAAGATACGCCAGCGGCTCGACCTCGGAGGGATCGTCGGACTCGTACTCTGCGTCCGTGAACCCAAACAGTCCGTTGTTCTGTCTGCGATGAGTCTCGAAAAACCCGATAGAGGCGAAAAACGGCTGTTTGAACGGGTCCTTTTCGAAAAAGACTTCGAGCGTATCAGCAATATCCCGCGCTCGGTTGATCTCGTGGATTGCGGGGGCAACCGCTGGAGAGAGATTCGCTCCGGAATGAATATGGTTAAAACCGAGTCGATCAAGGTGGTCAGTGATATGCTGCAGACCGAATAGATGGGTGCTGTACCCATATTCGTTGAGATACTCCGGTATGATGGTTTCATCGGGGTTTAGCTCCCAGTCCTCGTGAGCTAACCCCATCAATCCATTGCTGTGTGGGTATCGCCCAGTCATCAGGCTCCCGCGACTGGGAGAACACTGGGGAGCTGTCGCGTAGTGGTTCTCGAACAGGACGCCCTCCTCAGCAAGGGCATCGATGTTCGGCGTGTCGATATCCCGTCCGTAACAGCCGAGATATCGTCCCAGGTCGTGACAGTGGATCAGTAGTATGTTTGGTGGATTGTTCGCCATTGTCTCAAATATGAGAGATACGTGATTAATCCTTTTGCTGGCGCATTCTTGGCGGTTCGCTACTGCAAGTGCGAACACACCCTGTCACACGATGTTTCTGTTTTAAATAATAGCTATAGATAGCCCAGATCGTCTAGTTGATTTCTCACATCTTCAGCCGTACGCGATGGGATACTGTCCTCTCCCCGAAATTCATCCCTGAGTTCCGGCTCACCGGTTTTTCCGTTGGATGACGTAACGGTTTCGATTACGGATCGGAGATCACAGACGGAATCAGCCCTCCTCGGAAACTGTCTCTCAGTAGCGCCGATAAACGCAGCATGGGTGTGTTCCCCGTTCTGCAGCCCGTGATCAGAAACACACATCAACCTATCAGTCTCCTGAATGATGTTTTTGATTTCAGTCGTCCACTTCGCAGCCATTCGGTAGGCACGTTCCTGCCAATTCGGATCTGTTTCGGCTGCAACGGGTGCAACGTGACCTATCGTATCGAGAAAGCCAAGCCATACGAATATGAGATCGTATTCGCGCTGAATGGCTGAGTGGACGACACCCAACTTTCCGGCGGCTTCAGCAGCGAGTCGTTCCTCGAGCCGCGATAGCGACGCTGTTGGAACGGATTGGGTGTTCCCGTTTCCGGTGTCTTTGACGTTAAGGAACTGTTTGAGGTGTGCCCCCCGATCGAAGACGATTCCGAGCTCGTCGTCACCCGGAACTCGGTAGTTCGGGATCGCAACTGGGCGGGCTGTCCGGCCGTCGAACACCGTAGAGATCCCTCGTGCTTCGTAGTAGTCCGCGGATTTGAAATCGAGCTTGACCCCCCGATTCTGGAGTCTCCTACCGAACTTGGTTCGGATACGCCGGGGAACGATGCCCTGAGCCGTTCGACTTATCGCTGCAATAGCCGGATGCTTCCAATCGACACCATTTTTGGATTCGATATGAATGCCGTGCTCTTTCGGCGTCGTACCCGTGATAATCGATGGCCACACTTCGTACGTGTGAGGCTTACCTAGGCGAGGGTTGTCGAACGTTTCGAGCCGTGAATAGTGGGGGCCAAACGCTTCCGTAAGCCCGAATGTTTCGACCAAGTCGTAGTCCAAAGCGTCCCACCCCAATACAATCGTCACCCCGTCCATATTGTGAATTTGACGTATGTCTTGTATCACTCTTTGGCTTGCAGTGGCAGCTCACAAATGATATTTTTTCACTCATAAATAGTATGATTTTCCAAAGCTATCTTCATTGGTTGGATCTTCGATTTGGTTATTAACCAGATACTAATTGAATAGCGAAATACTGCTCTTTTCTCACGATCGGGGTTGGTGGTACGGAAGCTAGTGTCGGCCAGACAAAGTGTATTATATCTATTAATTATGTCGTCAGTAGCTCTCCTGCTAGCATTGCTGCTCCGCGTCGCTGATAACGACAGAACGATCAATTTACTGGTGTCGAGTGAAAACGTCGCCGCTCGATCGTTGGTCTAGTTGCGATCAGTATCTTCATCGTCTAGAAATGCTCCATTCTTCACCCCATCACAGCGAACACAGAACGTTACACTACTGAGATCGACGTCTCGCACTTTGACTTCTGGGTATCAAGACAGCCTTGTTTTGATTCGATCCGTCAGTCTCGTTCAATCTCCTTCGAGAAGGTGTCCGTGTTCGTCGATCTCGCCCCTGACGATCCGGGTCGATGAGATGGGTTTGCCGTCCTCGGCGTACTCGTACGGAACGACGATCGGTTCGAGCGGGTTCAATCCCTGATCCGTCCGCTGGCGGTTGATTTCGCCCACTTCCTCGTCGGTCTCGGGTGAGACGACCAGCGCATCCAACGAGGGATCACGGCTTGCGAACCCGTACTCGTCGGTGAATTTCCGGATTTCGACGGATCGATTCCACTCGTCGATCGCGTTAAGCACCGCTTTCACGCGCCGCTCGCGCTCCTCGTACGACGGGATCGGTCGGGGATCAGGCTGCCGTGACTCCGATGCAAACGCGTCGCTACTGAGTCCGACGATCACCCCCTCATCGCCGCGCTCCAGTGCCGCTCGAAACAGTGCTCGGTGTCCGTCGTGAAGCGGGCCGAACGTTCCGGCGACAGCGGTTCGCATACCGGATGATCGGTGGCGATCTATTTATACGATGGGCAAGCAAGACCAGCGGCTTTCTCCGTTGGTTGAAGCCGACAACTGGATCGTCTTCTCGGACGCCGTTCTTGGTGGCGGCCAGCACATTCAGCATCAAAAACAAATACTGGAACTCCGCCCCCATAGTGCACCCGCTATTGCGGGGGAGTGCCAGTAGTGGCTCAGTCACCGACCGGCGTCGGCTCGTCGCCGCCGTTGATAATCCGATCGATGATGTCAGCAGGGTTCGGGGCATCCTCCTCGGACTCGTCCGATGGGAAGTCCGGAAAGCGTGGCATGCGTATCGCACCTCCATAGGAACGAGGGCCTCCACGCGGATAACGGCTGGCCTGCAGGCGAAGGGACGGATGAGCAGGGACGGCTCGAAAGCCAGCAGTTTTTCAAACACAAAATCACACAGCTGTGCAGTTGACAGATGATTTCTCCGGAGTAGTCTACTCGTCCGCGGGTGACTGTCGCCGCGTCAGCAGCAATACACCCGGACACGATTCATGTAACGATACGTCGTCTGATTGGCCGGGACCAATCCTGTTGTCATGGATGCGGTCACCTGCATGTTGCTCTATTCGTGTCCAGGTGTAAAGCCTCGTGGGGATCGTTGCTGTATCGGCCTGGAGACGGAAGTGTCCGTGTCCGAGCGCACTCGACGAAAACACAGACAGAATGATCTATAGCTAACTTAGCCGACTATGCTAAGTTAGTAAGCTTAGCCAACTGAGCAAAGCCTACTAACCTAGCTAACAATTCGAGCGAGAGCTGTGTTTGTTGCAGACACACAATCGTTCCAGATAGGTCCGGGAATAGTGTCGTCAGCGTTCATTACTCCTATCACGTGCCAATGGTTCGACAGAGCCACTACAGCGGATATTGGCCGAACACCGTCGCCTCGATGTTGCGCAAGTGCTGACCGACTGATCCCGGAGTGATATCGAGGGGCTCCGCGATCTCTTCGTGCGTCGTTCGTCGAGGATTCTCGTAGTATCCCGCCTCGATGGCTTTCTCCAATACCTCCCGTTGACGCGCCGTAAGGCGGGCAAAGAGATGGTTCATCGTCGGATGGTACTCACCGATCTCTTCGATCTCTACGTCAACGCCTTGCGGTGAATCGGCGCTCGCGTCCACGAATGAGCCAGCCGTCCCAATCATGGTGATTCGCTGACCGCCATCCGACGTGTATTCAACGGGCATCTGTACAATGAACTCGGACGAGCGTTGTTGTTCGATGAGATGAAGATTCAACTCGTTCGGTTCGACTTGGCTGTAGCCGACTCCTTCGTGTGTTCCAGCAACCGCGAACTCGATCACTTCCGGTGACGCAGCCAAGATGTCCCGATACCGCTTCATGTTCCCTCGTACGCTCGCTAACAGTGCGAGCGTGCCATCGTCCAACAACTCAAAATGATGGATGGCCTCACGGGTAACGTCCGGGGCATCCGCGAGTTGGCGGTCGACTGGATGGAAATATCCGCTCGTCGGCCGCATCGTGATCGTCACGTGCCGCATCGCCGGATGTTCGGAGACCATCAATATTCATCGACGATTCGACGCACGAACTTAAACGAGTTCGCATACAACAGAATAGAGCTTTCGAATCATCGAGCGTTTCTATAGATGATGTCACCACTGACGACACGATCACAGAAAGAGGGATTCACTCGTATCGTACCCCTGGGAGGTGCGTACTGATGGCACAGTCCACGCTCGAACGACCTCCCGGTCCGACGGGATTGCCGCTTCTCGGGAACTCGCTTCCGTTCATGCGCGATCCACTCGCTGCGCTCGAACAGTGGGCGAGTGAATACGGCGACATCACGTATCTGCAGTTTCCTGGCCGACCGACGTACGTGCTCACCCATCCGGATCATATCGAGCAAGTACTCGTTACCGAGAATTCCACGTTCACCACCGGCGATCTCAGACGAGACGCTTTCAGCGGTGTCGAGGACGAATCGCTCTCGGTTAGTGAAGGACGTACGTGGCAACGCCAACGCCAGCAGCTCCAACCGGGCTTTTACCGCGAGCAAATCACGACCTACGCTGAAACGATGGTGACGGACGCCGAACAGACGGTCGAAGGATGGACCGTGGGGGAGACGGTCGATATCGTGCGTGAGATGAGCCAACTCACGTTGGCGATCCTCGCCAAGACGCTGTTCAACCATAACGTTCGTGAGGATCAGTCCATCGTGCGCGCCGCGGTGGATGCGTTGTCACAACAGACGGACTACTCGCAGTTGAGCACTGTCGTCCCGAAATGGGTGCCGACGCCTGCCAATCGTCGTTTTCAACGAGCGACGAACGACCTGCACTCGTTGATCGAGAACCTCATCCGGGAACGGCGGCGAACGAACGAAGACGGCAATGACCTCCTGTCGATACTCATTGGCACCGACCGGGAAGGGACAGAACTATCGGAGACGGAGCTGCGCGATAACATCATCGGGTTGCTGCTGGCGGGCCACGAGACGACCGCGCTGGCGCTCACCTATACGTGGTATCTGCTTTCGAAAAATCCGGATGTGCGGCGAAAACTTCGTGCTGAGCTTGCAGCCGTTTTGGACGGCGCGACGCCAACGGTGGATCAGCTATCGGATCTCGAGTACACGGGGCAGATACTCACGGAATCGCTGCGTCTCTATCCACCGATATGGGGAACCGGTCGGGAACCAGTGACGGACGTGACTATCGACGGCTACACTGTCCCCGAGGGAATGACGATAACAATACCACAGTGGGTGGTCCATCACGACAAGCGGTTTTACGACGATCCAGACGAGTTCCGCCCCGAACGCTGGTCGGACGAGCGTGACGCCGAGCGGCCCGAGTTCGCGTATTTCCCGTTCGGTGGCGGACCGCGGCGGTGCATCGGCGAACAATTCGCCCTGGTCGAGATGAAACTCGTACTCGCAACAATCGCACAACGAGTCTCCTTGGGACTGGTTTCGGACGCCCCATTGAACGTCACTGCGTCCATAACGACGCGGCCAACCGACCTGATCGAGATGGTGGTTGAAAAAGAAAGCGTCGTAGAATGACGAAGAGTCCGATGGATCGGCGTCCGACATCAATCTCTCCGCTGGGTGGCCAAAGGAGGGTGAGCAGACCAAACGCGAAAAAACGTTTGGGTTTCATAAACGAGTTATCGAACGTAGCTGGCTATGCTGAGTCAGTTAACTTAGTCCGCTGAGTGAAGTCTGCTAACTCTGCTAATGGAGCTAAGATACTATGAGGAACGTCGGTAACGTCTCCCCCAACGCATGGTCCGTGGTCATAGCAACTACATCGATACGATCCGTGGTGCTTCCCGGACTATCACCGGTGAGGACTTTTTCAGCCGCTCGGCGGTTGGAAAGCCGTTCCGACTGAGCGGAGATATTCGTTTGAGTTTTATAAATGAGGGGCACCCCACCAGATTATGCTGACTTAGCAGGCTGTGTTGAGTTAGCTGAGTTAGCAGACTTAGTCTACTAAACAAAGCTCACTAATACAGCCATGCTACCACTGTGTGCTGAGATAGCGATCCCTCCTCACTCGGGTGGCTGATCTACGAACGAGAACTTTCCATCGGACTACAGCTGATTTAGCAGGCTGTGCTGAGTTAGCTGGCTCAGCTGACTTAGCCTTCTAAACGGAGTTAACCAACAGAGCCAAGTGACCAATGTGTGCTGGGGCAGCGTCCTGTTCTGACTCGGTCGGCTGATCCATAAATGAGAACTGATCCAACCATGCTAACGTAGCTAACTATGCTGAGTCAGCAGACTCAGCCAGCTCAGTCTACCAAACAAAGTTCACTAATACAGCCACCCCACCAACGCATGCTGGGATAACGACCTGTTCTCAGTTGGCCGGCTGCTCCATGATCGGGAGCTACTCCATCAGTCGACAGTTAACTTAGCCAGCTATGCTAAGTCAGCAGACTCAGCTAACTTAGCTCACTGAACGAAGTCTACAAACGGAGCCAAGTCGCCAACGTACGCTGGGACAGCAATCTAATCTCACTTAGCTGACTTATGTCTGACAAAGCTTTATTTTTAAACCGGATCATTACGTCACTGTGCGGCACCAAAGTCGTCCGAAAGTTGGTCGCAATAGATGAACGATTCCAGTAGCCCTTGCCGCCGTTTCCATCCATGACAACCAAGCCCCCTGCGGAAGAAGCTGAACCGATTACTGGCCAAGCCGTTAGCGTGAACATGCTGAAAGGTGGCGTCGGAAAATCCATTCTTGCGCTTAATATCGCGGATCGACTCTCTATACGCGGACACGATGTCCTCTTCATGGACCTCGATCCGAACGGGCACATAACCGAAAGCCTCGGGTATGCGGACGTGTTCGCCGACCCAACGCACGACCTCACGAACATTGTTATCCACGAATACGGCGAATACGAGGAGTACATTTACCCCACCGACTGGGAGTGGGACTTCGTTCCCGCTTCAGTCAAGCTCAGTACGCTCGAAAGCGAGCTCAGTGAGAACAGTATCACCCTCCTCAAGAAGAACTTCATCCAGACGCTCCTCGACGACGGCAGGTACGATTACATCATCATGGACGGCGGTGGTGAGTGGAGCCACATCGCAAAGGCAGCCTACGGGGCAGCTGCGAGAACGATCATTCCGATTCCGCCGGGTGACATGAATCGGTCGGGGTTCAAACGGACCTACAAGCGGGTGGTCCAGGAGATGCCCGACGAGCTCAACTTCAGAATCCTCGCAATAGTTCCTAACATGATAAGCGAGTACATCAAACACGATAAGGCAGATAGACGGCTACTCGAAAGCTTGAATCGATCAGATACGTTTGCGAAATATCTCCCTTCGTTCGCCCGGATCCCACCGAAAGAGTGGGACGCCATCGACGACGGCGAGGTCGAGGTTCCAAAACCCGGAATGCGCAAAAACTCGAATCTCGAGAACGCGTTAGAAGAGAAGAAAGTGCCGTTCGGTCGGTACGTCGAATCACAGGATTCAGTGAGTGAAAACGACCGATTAACGCTCGAGCACTTGGACGAATTGGCTCGCATCGTCGAACGCGAAGGTGTTACCAATGAGTGATTTCGATGAGTTTGTCGAGGAGGAAGCCGACGGAGGAACACGAACGGAACACCAACCGAAAACCCCCAAGGATCAATCCGAAGAACGTGAGGAACCCCCGTCCGAACCGTCGAAGGCGGTGCTCCAAGAAGTAGAAACAGACGCTGCACAGGATCAAGCCGATAAGATCGCCGATAGTCGCCCACCATCTTGGGACCGTGAACAGTTTGCGATGTTCTTCAAAGAATCGGAGGTCTTCGGCTACGAAGATCAGATGCACGACGCCAAAGGTCACCTAAAGCACGAATACAACGTGAGAAATGACAAGCGGTACGAGATTGACCAAGCATTCATTGAACTCGCTCTAGAGCGGGTACGTCCGGAAGAGATTGCCGTCCGTCTCATCGAAAACCGCGGCTTCGAGCCGTGACCCCGGCCTCCGTCTTCAATCCCGACGATGATTCGTGGATCATCGGTCGTTCTCGATGATTTTGACGGTTCCCTGGGCACCGTCGATCCGAACTCGTTGTCCGGTCTCGATTCGGCGTGTTGCTTCGGAGACCGATACCACTGCGGGAAGTCCGTATTCCCGTGCGACGAGCGCGCCGTGGCTCATCTGGCCGCCCATGCCTGCCGCGTCGGGCCAATAGATCGTTGACAGCAACACTGAGAGATTCACTCGTCGCTGATAGCCACGCCGAATGATACTGATTTTAAGAAAGATGTAATATCCGAAAAATCAGCCATCAAGATGGCTTTTGATGCTAATCGTGCATGAGAAATCCACCCACCTGACCTTAGATCATACTTCTAACTCCGAAACTGGGTACTTCCAGAAAATATATCGGTACCAATCAGGATATCGGTAGTATGGCTCGACCCACCTCTCTCAGTCGTCGAACGGTACTCTCAGGAACAGTCGGCGTCCTCGCAGGGCTCGGACTGCTCTCTGAGACCAAATCAAACGAAGCACACGAGACAGCACAGGCACAATCAGCCTCGACAACGAGCAACTGGCCACAGTACAAGGCTGATGCGGGACACTCTGCCCGAGTCGCTGCGGGGGTCGGTCCGACTGGCGACATCGAAGAAGTGTGGAAAAACACTGATATCGGCTCCAAAAGGGGTATCGACGGCGTGGCAGTCGTTGACCAGACCGTCTATGTCGGGGGAGCTGACCTCGTCGCACTCGACGCGACGAACGGACAGAAACGCTGGGCTTTCGAGCCAGAGATACCAGAGATAATCGATCCTGGGGGCGGTATCGTGTATACATACGTTGGCCAGCCAGCTGTGATGGACGACACAGTCTATGTAAGTGTCGAATTCTACCCGTATGAAGGGAGCCCGTCCGACACCGCGCTCATCGCTGTCGACGCACACACTGGCAAGCGTCGCTGGCGCTTCGATACCGACGGCGGATCGTATTCGCCATTTAACACAGTGACAGCCGCCGCTGGCTCCGTCGTGACGAGTCTTCCCGACAGCGATGCG
Organism: Halobacteriales archaeon YIM A00010; assembly: GCA_025041175.1. GTDB lineage: Archaea > Halobacteriota > Halobacteria > Halobacteriales > Haloarculaceae > Halocatena. Next base: position 222,923 of record JAKCFJ010000003.1, on the reverse strand, counting down.
AGTCTGCTCACGGTGTTCACCGCCGATGGGAAAAAACGCTGGCAGCAACGATTCAACGGCGACCTCGGCTCTCTTCCAGTCACCGACGGGCGAGTATACGTCCCCACCACGAAGGGCGTCACGGCGCTAGATGTGGCGACAGGAGACGAAGTCTGGTCAGCAGTCCCGAACGTGGGATTCGAGTCGTCAGCCACTTCAATAGTCGACAACGGAACGCTGTTCGTCGCCGAAGAGAGCAAGCCCGGCGTGACGCTCATTGCACTCGATGCAGCGACCGGCGAGGAACACTGGCGCACCGCCTATACGCCAGGTGCCTCCACGCCAGGCATGACCATCGGGACAGCCGACGAGACGAGCGTGTATATCAGCGTGAACGTCATCGATTCGACTATCATCGCGCTGGATCGAGCCGACGGAAGCGAGCGCTGGCGAACAACGATCGATGTGAAACGGGGGGAGAAAGGAGACGTTTCGCTAGACGGGTTCGCGCTGGTCGGCGGGATCCTGTATTGTGGAACTGCTGCCATCGATCCATCGAATGGAGAAACGATATGGACGCATCCAATGGCTGTGACAGGGAGAGGATGGACACAGGGAGCCGTTGCTGGGGGGCGCGTCTACCTGTATAGTAAAAATCTGGTGGTACTCACCGGCATCACAGAGCCACCCACTCAGACGACAACACAGCCGTCGACGCAAACAGCCACAGAGTCTGGAACCGCGACATCTTCGACCGAAACCACACCGGGGACGACCACGGCAGCCACGACGACCAGCACAGCGCCAGAGACGACGACCACCGATGGACCGGGGTTCGGCGTGCTACCAGCCGTTGCAGGTGGTGGTCTCTTCACCTGGCGCTCGCTCACGAACAGGTGATTCTGGCATCTTCGGAGCGGTGGGCGGGAGCGCTATCGATCGACTGCGCCATTTGGAACCTACTACACGACTGACCGGTGAGTGCGCATGGGGTTTCGACACGTCATCACACATGGAAATAATAGATGACGAGTTGCCGAGAAGACGGAGAGCAGCACTAAGCTGGCATCGTTGCAGGATACACTCGATAGCGAACGAATCGCGTTCGTAGACACGCTCGACGCGGAGATCAAAACTGCAAGGCCCAATTGCGTTCCGTATACGAGCACCGATCGAAACCGGTCGCGCTCGAATATTTTATTTCGACAACTGATATTAAGATATGAAAATTCGAAATCTACTTCGGCAGTTCACAATAAATCGGCGGGGCACGCGAGTCCGCCACCGTGTCGACGCTCCCGTGTTTCGCTATCCGACAGCACGCTAGGAGACGACGACCAGTACTGGCACGCTCACTGTGCGGAGAACGCGGTCCGTAATGCTTCTGAGAGACTGGCTGATCAGCTTTGACTTGTTCTCAGACGCTATGACAACCAGGTCGATGCCGTTCTCGGTAACGTACTCACCAATGGCTTCGTGTAACGTCCCTCGTACAACCGATGACTGCACCGTAATGTCAGCATTGTCGATCTGTCGGGCAAGCTTCTCGGTCGCCTTTCGGCCGTCCGACTCGAGTTGTTCGATGAACTCATCCGTCACCCCGCCAGCATTGAAGGCGCCCGCCTCAGCCTGTACGTCGACAACGTTGAGAAGATGGAGCGAGCCAGCAACGTGTTGAGCGATACTGACACCGTACGGCGCCGCACGTTCGGCGTTCTCACTGCCGTCCGTCGTGATGAGGATGTTCTCGTAGTTGATATCTGTGGGGTGCTGACCGTTCCCGCCAGGAACCGTCAGTACCGGCGTGCTGGTCCGACGCAACACGCGATCGGTACTGGTACCGATCAGGCGTTCTCCGAGTCCACTCCGTACACGACGGCCCATCACCACGAGATCAACGTCGTTTTTGTCCACGTGGTCAGGGATTGACTTGTGTGGCTGGCCCTCTGCAAGATGGGCATCGACCACGACCCCGACTCCGCTAGCGAGTTCCGCTATTTCATCGAGTATCTCTCGCCCTCGTTCTTTCGGATCTCGTTCCCCTGTCTCGTCACGCCGACGCCCTTCTTTGAAAACGTGGAGCACCTCGATACGCGCGTCGTAACACTGTGCGAGCTCACGTCCGAATTTGGCGGCGTGTTTCGCCCTATCACTCCCGTCCACTGGGACGAGTATGGTCTCAAACATGATCCATCACCACTACTTCATAGTTGTCTCTCTATAGAAAAAACATCATCGGCTATGCATGCAATCTGAAGACATACTTCCAGTGATAACTCCGGCCACGTTCTCCAAACTGACCTCCCAAACCGGAGGTAGCGTCGAACGACGGATCGCCGGTTTCGGTGGGCTCGAAACGGGGTTCGCTTGCCTCGCTGTCTCCGGATCACGAGTGGGTCGTATAAGGCGATCAAAACCACACTACGCCCAACCGTATCGTGCTGATTTCACGGTGTTCGGCAGGGTTCAGATCCGACCGAGCAGCCGTTCGAGGATGGTTCGTCCGCCCGGTCGTTCGGCAAGCAGTACCGACGAATCGACTTCGTTGACGACGTCAAAATACAACGAATCGGTCACGAGCCGCGAGAGCAGTCCTTCCTCGGCTGCTCCGACGAGCACTAGCGAGTGATCCGCAGCCGCACGACTGATTGCATCTTCGACGTCGCCGGAGTCGTCGATCGTACGCACAGCGTCGTCCAAGCCGTGGTCTGTGGCCCAGTCAGTGAGGAACTGCTCGCCCGCCTCGCGCTCGTCAGGACCGTCGACGACGTGGAGGAGCGTGATGTCCGAGCCGGCGGTCGACCGGAGCGCTCGTGCGACCTCGGCACTCAGATCCGAAGGGGGACCACCCGCGGTCGGGAGAAGAACCCGTGAGACGTCGTGGTCACCGTCTTTGAGAACGAGAACGTCACTGGATAGTTGGCTGGTCAGTTCGCTGAGTGGGCGATCCGCTCGGGCGTCTCCCCACGGCCGGTCAGTACCCCAGCCCATCACCACGAGATTCGCTCGGTCGCGCGCTGCGGTGTCGAAGATCTCCTCGAAGGAGCGGTGGGAAACGATCGTCGAGGTTTTACAGGGAACCCCATACGAATCCGCGGTTTCGCAGACGGTTTCCATGAGGTCGTCCGATTCGGCGATGATTCGCTCGTGTTGGTCGTGCCCGTAGCTCACCGACGCCTCCGGTGTCTGGACGATGTGAACCGCGTGAACGGTTGCAGGCGTTCGTTCGCTGGCGAGGGTGCACGCGAGGTCGACGACCCCAGACTCGATGCGCGGGTTGCCGATCGGCACCAGCACCCGGTAGGACGCATCGTCGCGAATGGTCCCTTCGGCGGTGTCGATCATGGAGACGTACGAGCGGCCAGCGAAACCGCCGAGCGCCCATTCACGAATCGAGAGTTGGCGGTCAACGCCCTCGAATCGGGCGGATTCGAGGCGGTGTTCGGTCGTCTGAAAGTAGTTGACGATCGTTACTAACACGACGCCACCGAGGGTGTTACCCAGCAACACGGGGAGGATGAACTCGAACAGCCCGGTACCGAGACCGAGGTCCCCGGCGAAGACCACATAAAGCATCTCAGTAAACGAGGTGACCACGTGAAACAGGCCCCCTATCGGAATCGCGAGGAAGGCCATGTAGACGACCACGAGGCGGGAAATCGTATCGTGCGAGGCGTACTCGACCCAGACGACGCCTGCCACGATCAGCCCGGCAAAGGAGGCTTTGAAGAACACGTTCCACCACGGCGTCGTGACGCCGTGCTCTCCGAGGTGTATCGCCGCGGCTGCTGCCTCCGGGGAGAACACTCCACCCCACGCGAGAACCACCGCACCGGCGGCACCGCCGGCGAAGTTGCCGGCGAGCACGATGGTCCAGTGGCGGAGCAACGCCGGAATGCTCGTCAGTCGTTCGAGAGTGAGCGCGACCGGCGGGAGCGTGTTCTCTGTGTAGAGCTGGTAGCCGCCAATGATGATGTAGATGAATCCGAGCGGATACAGCAGCGCGCTCAGTACCGGGTGGCCGTCGGTCGAGGCAGTCAGCGAGGCGGTCAACAGGACCGTAATCGAAATCGCAAATCCGGCAGCGAGACCGCTGAAAAACAGCTCGCGGTTGCCGGACGTGACCTCCTCGTCGGCTGCGGCGATGATTCGCTGGAAGACTTCGTCCGCAGAGAACCGGTCGCGGACGACCGCTCCGACCGCCGGAGCACCGCTTCTGGACTGCTCGATCGCGTCCCGAACTGCATCCTCCGGGTCGGGGTCGTCTGCGTCGGGCATTGTCGGAACGTGTTCGTAGTGAAACTAAGCGTTTGGTATTCGTCGGTGGGATATCATTCTGAGAGACGAGTTGGGTCGTTCACGACCCCATCGCGCTCGGTGGGAGGGCTTCCTGTTTCGATGACGTCGCCGAAGCAGGAATCGAGAGAAATCTTCGATTTCTCGTCTCCAACAAATCCCCGATTCGCGCGGTTCCATTACCAGAACGCCAAGCGTTCTGGTTAGCAGCCAGCTGTACCAACTTCTAATGACACCCTCAGCGAGGCCGTTAGGCCGATCAGGGTGGGGTGGTTCACCGGCCGCGTCGATCCGACTTAGGCGAGATTTTCGGCTTCGATGGTGTCCCAGATCTCTGTTCCCTGCTCGGTGATTCCATAGACACGACCCTTCTTCCGGTCGTCCGAAACGAGGAGCTCAACGAGTGCCTCCTCGCGCAATTCTCCCAGTGCTCGGGAGACATGGGAGATCGATATCTCGGTGTCAGTGGCGAGCTGTGACGGTGTCGCTGGCCCGGTTACTAGGTGCTCAAGGACAGCGACGCGATACGTTGAGGCGAGCACGAAGCTTACCTCGTCCCAGTGGAGCGTCATTCCATACCACACTACATCACTTTGTCTGCTAACCACTTGAGTAGTAGGTACTCGCCTGGAGCGTCTCTCGCGAGCCACGCGTATCGACCCGCGCTATCGAAGCCGTGGTACGGGTATCGATCACACACCTAGGGAAGAGCTTTTACCGTCGGACTCGTCGTGAGAAATAGACGCCGTCGAGGCGGCGAGATACGTCGGATCTCAGTCCAACAGCGGTCCTCGCCACCGACTTCCCGGCGTCGTTCGAGCTACGTACGCTCGTGGGTGGTCGTCGAGATGGAGCGGTACTTCATATGGAACCCGGCGGGTTCGAATCCCGCACTCGCTCCGTCTGTTTTCCGGCCACCCGCGCTTCGGTGACCGTCGAGTCGGGGCGATACTTCATTGGCACACCGGGTTCGATCCCCGGCATTCTGCCGAGCGAAAGCGAGGCAAGGCTCGGAAGACGCACGTCTTCCGGTGGTGGACGCGAGTCCATCGTCGTGTCCGGCGGCGGGCCATCCCCGCCGCCGGGCACCGCTCCGACGGTTTCCCGGTCGCCACTCAGCCCTTCGACGCACAGCGTGGACGGAGTGCCGGCTATGCCGGTTCACAGGTTCGACTCCTGTCGAGGGCGTCAGCCGCTCGCGGTCGTCGTGAGTGGTCCCCGTGGGGCCGCCGATTGTGGCTCCGGTGATAGCATGGAATTCAACCCGACGACACAGACGGTCGCGGACGCGACGCGAACCGCAAACCACGAGGGTGGCGAAGCGTTCGACCCCGCAGACCCACGGCTCGCGCTGTACAAGCGCACGATCAACCAACTCCTGGAGGATTCCTTTTACGGGTCCGACGAGGAGCACCTCCAGGCCGTCGTCCGGCGCTTCGACGCGGCGGCCGACGCCGATCCAGGGTTCGTTCTGCGCCTCGCGGCCTACGCCCGCCAGGAACTGTCCCTGCGGGATATCCCACAGGTGTTGCTCGTGCTGGCAGCCAACGACGACCGATTCAAGGACGACTCCCCCGAGTCGCTCGTCCGGAAGTGGGCGCCGGCCATCATCCAGCGGATGGACGAGACGGCAACGGCGCTGGCGGTCCACGACGACCTGTTCGACGGCACCGCACCGTGGCCGCTGCGCCGGGGGATCGAGGACGCGCTCGTGGGGATGGCCGACGCGTACACGCTCGGCAAGTACGAACTCACCCGCCGCGAGGTGACGCTCCGAGACGTGTTCAACCGCGTCCACCCCAAACCGATCGACGACGAACAGGCAGCGCTGTTCGAGCGGTTCATGCGCGGCGATCTCGACGACTACCCCGAGGTCGAACCGCTCTCCTCGCCCAACACGTGGGAGACGGTGATTTCCGAGCGTGGCAACACGAAGGACGCGTGGGAGCTGCTCATCGAAGACGAGGAGTACACGCTCCCGATCTTCGCCTCGATCCGGAACCTGCGGAACATGCTCGAGGCGGGCGTCGACGAGGAGACGATCGTCGACCACCTTAGCCTCGACGCGGTCAGGCACGCGCCGCTGTACCCGTTCCGGTACTACCAGGCGTACAAAGCCCTTGGCGAGGCGGACCTGCAGGCCCCGGCCGTCGAACGCTGGCTGAAGGAGGCGATCGAGGTGGCCGTCGAACGCGTTCCCGATGGACTCGGTGAGACGTTCGTTGGGGTGGACCTCTCTGGATCGATGGACGCTTGTCTCTCGGCCAACAGCACGCTTCGGTGCAAGGAGATCGGGACGCTTTTCGGCGCGGTGCTGGCCGACCAGGGGGCTCGCGTCGGCGGGTTCGGCGACGACTTCGCGGAAGTACCGATGCACGTCGATACCCCCGTCCTGGGACGCCAGGACGCACTACTGGGAATCGACCGCGAGGTCGGGAGCTCCACGAACGGCTGGAAAGTGCTCGAATACCTGCGAGAGGAAGCGATCGCGCTCGATCGTGTGATTCTACTCACGGACATGCAGATTTGGGACTCCACGGGCGGACTCATCAGCGGTGACCGGACAGTGAAAGAAGCGTTCGAGGCCTACCGCGAGGCGGTTGCGCCCGATGCGTCGCTGTACGTGATCGATCTCGCGGCCTACGGCGACCTCGTGACGCCGGAGGGATACGAGGACGTGTACAACGTCTCGGGCTGGTCGGAGACCGTCCTCGAGTTCATCGGAAGCGCTGAAGCACCACTGCAGGTCATCGAGACGATCGAGGCCTTCGAGCCTCCATCGGGGAGCTGAGAACGAATGACGATCGAAGATCTCGAGCTAGCGTACAGTGACGAAGAGATACGGGAGTTCATCGAGGCGGCTGTCGCTCAAACGGGTACACGATACCAACCCCGCTTCTACGCGGTCACGGGGAGTCACATCTATGGCTTCGACAGCCCCGACAGCGACATCGACGTTCGTGGGCTCCACGTCGCCCCGGCCGAGGAGTACGCCTCCCTCCGGACGCCGGCGAGCGAGGTGACGGTCAACATGGACGGGGTGACCGAGGGATTTGGGGCGTACGCCGACGTCGATCTCCGGAGCTACGAACTCAAAAAGTTCGGTTCGTTGCTGGCGAAAGCCAACTACAACGTCGTCGAGTTGATTTTCGAGGCGCCGACAGTGATGAACGGAATGCCCTTGGAGATGGACGCGCTGGAGGCGCTCATCCGGGAGTACCTCCCGATGAACGTTCCCCACGCCTATCTCGGGATGGCGAAATCGAACTACTACAAGCATCTCGATCCCGAAAAGACGGAGGGCTACGATCCGCGACCGAAGAAGTTCCTCTACGTCTACCGGGGCCTTCTCGGGGCGACGTACGTTCTCGAACACGAGGACATCGAAGCGGATATCCACACGTTGGCCACGGCGGTCGACGGCGGCGACCCGCAGCTCGTTGACGACCTGATCGGCCACAAGCGCGAGGCCGACGAACCGACCGTTCCCGAGGCGCTCGAAGAGAGAGAGCGAGAACAGCCATCCTCGAGCAGTTCAACGCGCTCGATGCGTTGCCAAAGCCCGATAAATCCAGCCACCGGGAGGCGCTCGACGACTGGATGCACAACGTCAGAACGTGAGTTCTCGGACGGTTTGAGTTCTCGGACGGTTTCAGAACGGTGTTCCCGGAAGACGCAGTAGCTGTGCCGGACGAACAGCTGACTGTCACCTCGATACAGTACTCGCTAACGACGCGCACCTACCGGTCCTGCCCAGGGCCAGGAGACCGACCACCCTCCATTTCCGACGTCTCCGTCGCACCCCACGTTTCCGTCGTATTTTCGACCCCCCCACGTTTCCGTCGTTTCCGTACATCCTACCCCGTATTTCCGTCGTCGGTCCTCGTTCGACGGTACAGAGGACGTACTCGCGGACTCAGCCTTACTCTCCGGCCTAGTCTTATCTACTGATCCAGTCCTTATTCGCTAGCCCAGTCCTGCATCCGGGTATCCTCGAGGATCGTCTCACGAACGACCAGGGGATCTTCGATGAGTCGGTTCTGAAGATGAATTCCGCCCGCACTCCCCTTGTTGATCTTCTCGATCTCGACGACACCGAGGAACGCTTGTTCCTTCAAGATGTCCCGGAACCGCCGAACTGAGAGACTGTCCATATCGAGGTGGTCGCAAATCCGTTCGTACTGGTCGTACACACGACTCGTGAGGAACGCATCGTCGTTTGAATTGACACTGAGCTCGGTCAACGCGAGGAGGGCAGCCTTTGCCTGTGTGGGCGCACCGTTCACGAGTTCTCGGAAGCGATCTTTTTCGGCGTGTTGTTGGGCCTGTCGAACGTGTTTCTCTTGAACTTGTTCTTCACCGTCCTCGTAGGCGACCTCACCGGCGTGGCGAAGGATGTCGATTGCCTTCCGAGCGTCGCCGTGTTCTTGAGCGGCAAACGCAGCAGAAAGCGGAATCGCGTCCTCCGAAAGAACGTCGTCTTGAAACGCGTCCGCCCGATTGAACATGATCTCACGGAGCTGATTCGCATCGTACGGTTTGAAGAACAGCTCCTTGTGGCGGAAACTGCTTTTCACTCGTTCATTCAGATTATCTATGTACTGGATCTTGTTGCTAATCGCCATGACGCCGATGCTACAGTCGATCTTTCCTGCTTCTTCGGCGCGAGAGAGTTTCATCAGAACGCTATCGTCGTTCATCAGGTCGATCTCGTCGAGGATGATGATGACAGAACCAAATTGTGCGTCGAGCGTTTTCCAGAGGAGTTTGTAATACTTCGACGTGCTGAGACCGGTGTGAGGGACAGTAATGTCAGTAGCGGGCTCATCGTTCAATTTAGCGGCCAGAGAGGAGATTGCCTGTGTCTCCGTGTTGTCTTCTGCGCAGTCGATGTACGCCGTCCCGATGTCGATGCCTTCTTCGGCTGCGTTTTGAGCGCGTTGGCAGACGTGCCGTGAAACCAGTGACTTTCCAGTCCCGGTTTTCCCGTAGATCATTACGTTTTCCGGGGAGTACCCGTGGACAGCGCCGTTGAGGCGTTTCGCTAGCTTCGAGATTTCCTCGTCACGACCGACAATCCGGTCGGCTTCCGGAACGTGGCCGATTTTCAGGAGATCCTTGTTCGAGAAGATTCGGTGCCCCGAATCGAACAGTGGATCGTCGACAGCGTCGGATGAGGGATCGGGCGTCATTTGATACGACACGGTGGAAGCGGTGGAGTATAAAACTAGTGGACGCGACCACCCCACATTTCCGACGTTATTTTGCCGATTTCGTGGAGAAATACCCGTAAGTCGCTGGAATTATATTTCTGATATTATAACCGAGTTTCCGGCGTAAATCGGAAATGTAGACGACTGCGGAGGGATCGGAAGTGACGAGTTCGTCACCCACCCACCCCACGTTTCCGTCGTAATCCATCCACGGGGGAGGGGGCCAGCCGAAAGTGCGGTTCACGAAGAAGAGATTACAGCGAGAAACGCGTAACTCTGGAAAAACTAGTACTCCGAACAGTGTATGAGAACCCTCATTTCGACCGACGAAACGAGATGAGTATCGTTTCGCCAGTAAACGATATCACTTAATGAGCTATTCTCATCCTATCCTCTTTAAACTATGTGTTGCAGACAGATCTAAGGCTAGACTAGCCATAGATCTAGGAGCTGTTAGAGCTAGTTGGTTCGATAGGTGGTTTTGATCTAGTTCTCTAGTACAGATCTAGTGATCTTCCAGAAATAGTGTTTGGTTGGGACTGCTGGTGGTAGTTCCGTGAATAGACTACGTTCTTCCTTACGGCATCGGGGAGAAACGACGGAAACGTGGGGGGTGGGATGGAGAGAAAGGAGAAGGTGGGAAGAAGATGAGTCGAGAGGTGGGTGGGAGTGGGGATAAGTTTCCCCGATTTCCCCGAATAGCCGTACCCCTCCCCCTCTCCCCCCACCTCTCTTATTTCGATACGACGGAAACGTGGGGTGGGTGCCCCCCGAGGAAGCGTCCCCTCGAGAAGATGGAGTCGGAGAGGAAGGCGAGTATTGGTGATACCGTTACCCAATCCTCGCATCGAACAGCCTCTCATCAACAGCAGGACGAAAATAGGACGAATATCCCTCTGTCCGGGGAGGGGACGCATCGACCACAAGAAACGGGACGATTGACCGCAGACAACTGATTCCGTTCGTTTGTGTTACTTCCATTCGTTTTGTGACTCGATCACCAATAATCGTCTGTAAAACAAGATTTCACCATGCATTTAGTAGTCGATACCATTCGAAGCGTTTCTATATATAGAAATAGCCGACAAAACGTTTATTACACTGTGGCTGAAGATATGCATCGTGCCAGAAGATGAGACTCGAATCGCCGTCGATATCGGCGGAACGTTCACAGACTTCGTCTCCGTCGAAGGCGGTACGCTCCGATTAGAGAAGACGTCGACGACGCCGGAGAACTTCGCTGACGGCGTCGTTGATTCGATCGGGAAAAGCGAGGTCGATCCGGCCACCGCCGATCAGTTCGTTCACGGAACAACGGTCGTCATCAACACTATCACCGAACGGGAAGGTGTCGACTGTGCCCTCGTGACGACGGAGGGCTTCCGGGACGTACTTGACATCACCCGATCGAACCGGCCGGACATGTTCAATTTCAAGTACGAGAAGCCGGAACCGTTCGTTCCTCGTCGGCATCGGTGGGAAATCGAGGAGCGCACCGACCAGGCGGGCACGGTTCTGACCGATCTCGACGAAACGGACGTGAAACGGGTCGCTCGGGAGATCAAAGACGCGGGGTTCGAGACGATAGCGGTTTCGTATCTCAACTCGTACATCAATCCCGAACACGAGCGTCGGACCCGCGAACTCATTCACGAGGTACATCCCGACGCGTACGTCACACTTTCACACGAACTCACCCAGGAGTACCGCGAGTACGAGCGGACGAACACAGCCGTTCTCAACTCCTACGTCCGTCCGATCGCCGACGAGTACTTGGACACGCTCGAAACCCGTCTCGACGAACGCGGTCTGACGACCAACAGGTACGCGATGCAGAGCAACGCCGGCACCAGTAGTTTCGCGCACGCCCGATCAACACCGATCGAAATGGTCGAAAGCGGACCGGTCGGTGGCGTCTACGGCGCAGCGCGCATCGGCGACCGGATCGACGAACCGAACGTTATCAGCTTCGACATGGGCGGCACGACCGCCAAAACGTCCCTCATCGAGGATGGCGAAGTGTCCATCGAAACCGACTACTGGCTCGAAAGCTCCCCCCGAGACGAGGGGTATCCGCTGAAAATTCCGGTCGTCGACATCATCGAGATCGGAGCCGGTGGCGGTTCGATCGGGTGGATCGATCGAGGCGGGTCCATCAATGTCGGCCCGAAAAGCGCCGGCGCGGATCCGGGACCGGCCTGCTACGGTCGTGGCGGGACCGAGCCGACGGTTACCGACGCGAATCTGCTAACCGGCCGGCTCAATCCGGAGTACTTCCTCGGTGGTGAGATGGATCTCGCTGTCGACGCAGCTCGTGACTCCCTCGAGCCACTCGCCGACGAGTTCGATACCACGGTCCACGAGGCGGCCCACGGCATCCTACGGGTCGTCAACTCCAACATGACGAACGCCCTCAAACAGGTCAGTGTTCGTCGCGGGTACGATCCGCGTGATTTCGTGTTGGTCGCAAGCGGTGGGGCGGGACCGCTCCACGCAGCGACGCTCGGCGGAAAACTGGGCGTCAAAGAGACGATCATCCCGCGAGCACCGGGGCAGTTCTCCGCGTGGGGAATGTTGATGACCGATCTCCGGAAGGACTTCGTGCGCACGAACGTGATGCCGTTCGACGGCGATACAGCGGCCGAGATCGCCACGATCTTCGCCGACATGGAAGCCAAAGCCCGCGACCGCTACGCTTCGGAGGGCATCAATGAGTCAGAGCTCGTCATCGAGCGGAGCGCCGACCTCCGGTATGCGGGACAGGAACACACTGTCACGACAACTGTCGAGGAGTCATCTATCGACGGGAGTGCGATCGAGGCGACGATCGAGCGCTTCCACGCGCTTCACGAGCAGACGTACAACTTCCGGCTGGACGACCCGATCGAAGTTGTCAACCTCCGGCTCACAGCCACCGTACCGGTCCCGAAGCCGAGCATCGACGAGACGCGCCGCTCGGGGGCTGTCGAGGACGCGATCAAGGCAACGCGGACGGTCGACTTCGACGAGGACGGCGAGCACGGGACGCGGGTCTACGAACGGGACGCCATCCCCACTGAGACCCCTGTGGACGGGCCAGCAGTGATCGAAGAACCGGCCTGTACCACGCTCGTGCGTCCCGCTCAATCGTTTTGCATCGATCGCTACGGCACCATCCACATTCGATACCCATGACTGCTGACCACAACCGAGACCACGATCACGTCACAACGACGGGTGAGACGGCCGTCGATCCCTTCACCCGTGAAGTCATCACGAGCGCGTTACAGAGCGCGGCCGAGGAGATGTTCATCAATCTCGGCCGAACCGCCAAATCGAGCGTCATCTACGAGACCCTCGATTACGCCTGTGGGCTGATCGACGCCGATGGGAACGTCATCGCGCAGGCCAACGGCGTTCCCGGCTTCCTCGGCACGCTGAAGTTCTGCGTCGAGGACGTCATCGAGAAGTACAGCGAGGACGGTCTCGAACCCGGAGACGTCGTTCTACTAAATGATTACCACGGTGGCACCCATCTCAACGACGTCGCCATGGTCTCGCCCATCTTCGCGGATGGCGAGCTCGTCCTTTGTACGGCCTCGAAGGCTCACTGGACCGACGTCGGCGGGAAAGACCCCGGTTCGTGGACGACTGACGCGACGAGCATTTTCCAGGAGGGCATCCAGTATCCGATGGTCAAGCTCTACGAAGGGGGTAACGTCAACCGGCACGTCCGCGATATCGTCGAGGCAAACACCCGGATGCCGGAGATGACGCTCGGTGATATGCAGGCCCAGGAGGCATCGATGGAGGTCGCCGCCGAACGAGTCGACGAGATCATCGGGCGCTACGGCAGGGAAACGGTGAGCCAAGCGATGGCCGACTACCTCGACTACGGCGAACAGCTCGTCCGCGACGAGATCGAGGAGCTGCCGAACGGGACGTACCGCGCGAGCGACCACATCGACGACGACGGAATCACCGACGAACCGATTCACTGCGAAGTAGCGGTTACCATTACGGACGACGCTGTCGAGATGGATTTCACCGGCACCGATCCGGCGGCCGAGGGACCGATCAATTCGCCGTACCCCGCGTCCGTGAGCGACCTTCGGGCGTTCTTCCAGGCGATCACGCTCCCTGATGCCGAAACGAACGAGGGGTTTTTCGAACCGCTCGAGATCACTATACCTGATGGAACTGTGTTCAGCGCTACCAAACCGGACGCCATCGGCACCGACTGGGAGTCCTCGGCGATGGCCGCCGATCTGCCGTGGAAAGCCCTCGCACCACACCTTCCGGAGAAGCTCCCGGCCGGCCACTTCATGAGCGTCTGTGCAACGATCGTCGGCGGCACCGACGACCGAACGGACGAGGATTTCCTCGTCATCGAACCCCAACCCGGTGGATGGGGGGCTGCTGCCGACGCCGATGGGTCCGACGTACTGGTCTGCATCGGCGACGGCGACACGCTGGAAATGCCGGTCGAGGTCATGGAGACGCGCTTTCCGCTCCTGTTCGACCAGTACCGGCTCGATACGCCCCAGAAAAGCGGTCACGGCGAACACCGCGGGGGAACGGGTCTCGTACAGGACTACAAAGTTTACAACGAGAGCGGGGCCTTCCTGACCGCTTCGTTCGGCCGTTCGGAGTTCCCGCCGTGGGGCGTCGATGGCGGACAGAGCGGAGACGGTAACCACATCGAAATCATCGAGACGGACGGATCCATCGAACGATACAGCAAAGTCACGAACTACGACCTCGCTGACGGCGACATCGCCCGCTTGGTGACCAGTGCCGGCGGTGGCTGGGGCGATCCGACGGATCGGGATCCGGAGCGGGTCCTCGAGGACTACCTCGACGACTACATCACAGCGGAGATCGCCGAAGAAGTCTACGGCGTCGCTATCGACGAATCGAGCGAGACGGTCGACGAAACGGCCACCGATCGTTGCCGGGACGACGAACCAACGAGGTCGAACCAGTGAACGGTGACGGTTGCGATCAGTGCACCGAACCGGTGAACGGTATCAGCTGCGCTTCGAACTGATACCCACTACGCCCCGTCGACATCCTCCTCGTCGAAGGCATCGAGCTTCTTGTGCCACGCCTTGATCGTCTTCGTGACCGGAGTCGCTTCGTAGGACTCGACGACCGTCGATTGCTGGAGGGTTTCCCGGAGGTACCCCTTGATGTCGCTCAGCGATGCGTGCCAGACGCGCACGAGCAGATCGAACTCGCCCATGTACTCGTCGAGCTCGTACACGAGTTCGTCCTCGGCGAGATCCGCGACGAACGCCTCGATCTCGGCCTCGCTGGCATCGGACCCGATTCGAACGCGAACGTCGGCGTAGGCTAGCTCGGCCTCCTGTAAGACGAGCACGCCGGTTACGTCGATGATGTTGTCCTCCTCCAAGCTCTTTCGACGCCGCCGCGCCGCTGTCCGAGAGAGTCCGACCCGATTGCCGAGCTCGGTGTCCGGGAGACGGCCGTTCGCGTTCAGTTCCTTATAGATGCGGTAGTCTGTCTCGTCGAGGTGGCGCTGCAGGATCGTTCGAACCTTCGCGTTCTCGAGCCACCCCGTTTCGGATTCGGTAGACGCCTCCGCTTCGACCATGAGCCGACTATCGACAGCACGCGGAATAATCCCTTTGCTCGGCGTCGTGAACGAGTCCGTTCCCCAGAAGCTATCGAGTCTTCCTGATACTGTCGGACAGAGCCACGTACGGAGTGAGACGGAATATCCAGCTGCTGTCTGTCGGTTCATCAGCATCTGATATTCGATCACCTCTGTCCGACAGTATGAACCGCCTCCAGCGACCGCGCTATCTGATCGTCATACACCTGATCTCACTGTCACATACCCGATCGTTCCCATCGCAAGCACCGGATCGACGATCGTCATCGGCGTGGCTGCGTCGAGTTCCGGAAGGACACCGGACGTGGTAAGGCCCGTACAGGACGGTGCAACCACGTCACAGCCAGCCGTCTCGAGGCGATCCACCGCCTCACGAATCGCTTTTCGACCGGCCGCTGTCGTCAAGAAACGTGTCGTTTCAGCGCCGTCGACGCGCTCAGCGTGGTGGACATTCCCGAGCGTCTCGCTGATCACCGGTGCAACGCCACCTTCGATGCTGAGCGTGCCGATCCGCCTTCCGACTGCGTTTGCCATCGATGCCGTGCTGTGGCCCGCTCCGACGACCGGAATCGAAAGCGACGAGCGCAGCCGATCCACCGCAGGATCCAATGCACAGCTCACGAGCAGCACGTCGACCTCGTCTTCCATCTCGGTGGCGATATCAACGATGTACGGTTTTGCTGCCGTCTCTGCTGCCGCCGAGGGGATTCCATCGGGATGGTCGGGGATACAACGCGACACCGTTGTCACGCGGGGAAGATGTGCCTCGATGGCTTGACCGTGGGCTTCGAGTACGTCCCGATCGTTTGTCGTGAGCACCCGCAGTACGCCCATCCGGGGCGACTCGCGGCCCGCAACCGTCGTGGTGCTGTCTGTGGTTCGGTTTCGAGTCATCCGTTGGAGATGTATTCGGCCAGCGTTCCGTCGGATTCCCCAGCCCGGAAGAACCCCTGCTGGGAGAGCGTTCCAACCAGCGTCTCCTCGCGCTCGTTCATGAACCCGTTCGGTCCCCAGTATCGCGCGAGCGTCTCGTCCCACGTCCGCGTCCGATCGCCGTACACGCTACCGCCGTACAATGCGTTCATCCGGTCGTAGCAGCGATCGAGTAGCTCCGGCGCAGGATCGTCGTATTCATGGACATGAAGGACGGCCGAAAGCGGTACTCGCGGACAGTTCTCTTTGGGAGCCTCCTCCGACGGAACGCCGATGCAGAGACCGAAGATGGGAACGACCAGCTCCGGAAGCTCGACCTCCCGAGCGATCGCGGCCTGGTTGGTAAGGATGTTCCCGATCGGACAGACGCCGTAGCCCCGACTCTCCGCGATGGTCATCGACGCCTGCGCGGCGAGCGATGCGTCGATCGCCCCTTCCAGCAGCGCCATCCCTGGCGAAAAGCCGAATTCGTGGTCAGCGTGGCGAAGCAGCCGCCGAATCCGACGAATGTCGATACACACCAGCAGGAAGTGAGCGGCCTCCTCGACCTGTCTCGTCCCGCCACCGCACAGCTCGTGAACCCGCGCCCTCGTCGCTTGCTTCCGGAGCCAAACGAAGCTGTACATCTGTGTCGTTCCGCTGGTCGGTGCGTTCCGTCCCGCGTCGACGATTTCGCGGATCTCATCCGGCGGAACCGTGGCGTCTGGATCGAAGCTCCGGACGGTTGCCCGATCGCCGAGCCACGGAGCGAGGTCCGGAACCGATGACGACTCCGCCGTGGCCGACGATTGGGCGTCACAGCGGTCGGTCATACGCGAAGATCTCCTCCGCTGACCACGAGCTCGTCGTCGAGGTAAACGTCGGGTTCACGAACGATCCCGTCAACGTGGCTGTCGCACTCGATCGTGCCACCGAACCCGGCGTTATCGCCGAACGCAGCGTGGCACGTTCCATACACTTTCTCGTCTTCGAGAACGATCCCGATGATCTCGGCGGCTGGGTTCGTTCCGATTCCGAGCTCGCAGACACGGCGTGCGCAGTCGTCGTCCGCTACCGCATCCCGGAACGCCTCCGCTGACTCTCCTGAGACCGAAACGATGCGCCCGTTACTGATCTCTATCACGAGCGGTTCGTCGACAACGCCGACACCGACGATGCCGCCGTCGACGACGAGCGTTCCGTTTGCCGTCCCCTCGACGGGCGCGATGTATCCCTCGCCGGAAGGGAGGTTACCGGAGGAGCCGGCCTTCCGACAGACGCCGTCGCTCGGAATGCCGTCTCGACTGTCGAGACCGAGCGTCAGGCGCTCCCCGTGGGATTCGATTCGCGCGCGGCTTGCGTTCGATAGACGCTCCGTGATCGCAGCCGTGAGACGCTTTACCTCCGTGTAGTCCGCCGTGATCGCGCCACCGTCGAACATTTCCGGTGTGATACCGGGCATCGTCGCGACCCGCGCACCGGACTTACACGCGCGTTCCCGCGCCCGTGTGTGCGTAAGAGACGTGCTCGTCGGACAGACGACGATGTCCGCGATCTCCATGGCCGAAACGACGTATTCGGGCGGTTCGACGCCGCTTCGTTCCCGGGGACGCATCTCGAGAAGCCCGGCTTCGAGTTCGAGCGCACGACCCGCCTCGAAGAGCGCACGGCCAATATCGCGCTTTGGGCCGTCGGTCACGACGACGAGCGTTTCGTTCGGCGTCGCACCGAGATTCTCCTCCAGCAACCGCTGGCACACAGCAACCGTTTCCGGCCGCGTGTCGGTTTCGTCTGGTCCGGATCGGGTGGTATCCCCTGTCATTGTTGTTATAGCAGCTCGGAAAGTGTTTTGGCGAGGACAGAGCGGCCGAGCAACACGCTGCCCGTGGCTTCACGAACCGTTCGTTTCATCTCGAGGGTGTATCCGATACAGTCCATCACGACGAGATCCGGTTCGGTACCCAACTCCATAGCCGCTCGGTCGATTGCCCTCGGCTCGCCGTACGGCGAGCCTGTCGCTGTACACAGCGTGTACTCTCCCCATTTGTCGACCGTCTGCTGGGACTGTTCCGGCTCCGGTATCACGACACCCAGCGTGTCCTCCGGGCCGATTATCCCCTCGACCCAGGCCCGAAGGAGCCGCGAGGGTTCGAGGATCGGCACACTTGCGTCGAGATCGGGAAACGAGCCTGTACAGAGCACACCGATCGCCGCGACGCTGTCTTCGAGTTCTTCGATCTGTTCCTGTAGCAGTTCATGGATCGCCGAGCGATCGACATCAACCGCGGTTCCGTCCCGGAGTCGGGTGACGAACATTGGTTCGTCCGGTTGCACCCCGGCTTCGGCACGTATCTCTGCTGTGGTCTCGAACGGATCGAGAGCGCCCGCCTCGTGGATTTCGACCGCTTCGGGCAATCGAGCAGAAATCGCGGGGGTCACGTCGTCACGGGGCGCTTGCCCGATCGTGACGAGTCCAACCGACGTCACGGTCCGTCACCCAGCGTTTGGAGGTGCGACATCGGTCCGTACAGATCCGTCAACCGGTCGTACTCCTCCTCGTCGTAGAACGAGGCCCGACCGTTCGTGTAGTCCACTGCGGTTTCCACGACGAACCCCGCTGCACCCGCAAGGTCAGGGAGGTAGTTCGCCCCCGTCCCGGAGCCGGCAACAGGGTTGACGCTCGTCGTTGCAACCCCGACGACGGGAGCGTCGGTCGCGGTCGACGGCTGGAGGATGCTGTTGATGTGGAAGACGTCGTTGCCGTACGGCGTGATGTCCTGTGTGGAGAGCGTGAGCGTCACCGGCGGTTCGCCGGTCACTCGCTCTTGGACGTCGAGGAGCGATTCGCTCGTCCGGAGGATCCACCCCTCTTTGACCGTCGGAGTGATCGCAAACCCCCGCTGGCAGTGGACGCGCGTTCCCTTCGTGGCGTCGATCGAGAGGATGGCGTCCATCCGGTCCTCGATCTCGTGTTCGTTCATCGTGGCGATGTCGACGGGGCTGGACATGAACGGAACCGGCTCGTGAGGGATCGTCGGCGCGTCCGGGCACACGTGTGTGCTCACGACGACATCACCGGGCAGCGCATCGCCGCGCTCGCGCATTCGCGCGAGTTCGAAGGCCACAGCGATGGCGGTGATCGCTCCGTCCGCGTCCGAAACGATTCCGGTTTTCTGTGGCCGTGCGCCGACGCCGCCGAGCCGTCCAACGACGCCCAGCGTCGGCGCGGTTCGATCCGTGCCACCGATCTCGAGGCTGAGGAAGTCGGTCGATCCCTCATCAGCTTCGATCGTCGTGACGTCGGTGGCGACGCCGTACTCGCTGAACGCGTCCGTTACGGTAGCTCCGTCGGCGTTCGGACTGTCGAGCAACTCGATCGCGCGCTGAACTGAGTCGTACATCATTGTGTTACTCCGGTAGCTCCCCCGATTCACCGGGGAATGCGTGTTCGATCACCGATTTCCCCACTGCCGATTCGACCGGTTCGAACAGCTCCGGTCGTGTCATTCCCGCCCCGAGAGACAACGAATCCGCAGGAGCGGTGACGACGGCGACCGACTGGCCGGTCTGCAGATCCGCGGTCGGGATCGGACGCCCGGTGTCCGTGTCGAGCGTCGTTATGAGATCTGGAAACGTCGCAAGACGGAATCCCTCCCGCTCTACGGTCATATACTCGTTCCAAAACGTCAGCTCGGCGTCAGCGATGGACACCGAGCCGACGTCGAACCCGCCGGTCGTCTCGAGCGACACCGTCTCGACCTCCCCGGTGATCGGAACGGTCCCACCGAGGAGGTCCGCAATGTCCCGGGCCGCAGCGCCGCCGCTTTCGGCGTTCGAGATGATGCGCCCGATGGATACCGCCCGTTCGTACACTCCGATCGCGGCGTTTTCGTGGGCGTACGCGGCTGACACCGGGTTTCGGGCAACCGCGACGAGACCCCCTGCATCCTCTGCGGCCCGGCGAACGGTGTCCGCAGCGGTCTCGAGCGACGCTCTGACGACGAGTTCAGTGTGACGATCGGTCGACCGGTCGCCACCGACTGCTGCCTGAACGGACTCTCGTTCCGGCGACAGCCCCATCGAACCCATCGCCCCCGTGGGGTGTGCACGGCCGTTACAGGCCGCATCGACCACGGGGAGTCCAGTGACGCTGGACTGCAACAGCCCGTTGACCGTCGCAAACCCCCCCATTTCGTTCGTCATGAGAGCGGCGACACGCGCATCCCGATCGGTGAACTGATCGACGACCAACTCGACCGCGCGCACGTAGTCCTGTGGGCTGACACAGCGATCGGTTGCGCCAGGCGCGCCGACCGCGCTGACCGTCAGGACGGACGCGTCGTCGTCGAGCGCATCCAACGGTCGGACGCGAGGATCGCCGTAGTCGACGGCCAATCGGCCGAAATCCACTCCTTCATCGAGTGCTCCGCCACCACCGCCACCGAGGACGGCTCCGCCTGTAGCGGCGTTCGTGACCCACTCCTGATCGATTTCGGATTCGAATCGTGGTGTGTTGGTACTGTTCATTGTATCATTTGTGTTCGATCGATAATCGATCCGACGAACGAGCAGCGATCGACGGTCACTCTCTCAACACCCCGAGGGTCGAGGTGAAGAAGCTGGTGACCGCCGATCCAGCGATGACTCCGGCACCAAGAACGTACAGGCTCGACTGGGCCTCCTCGCCGTACCGATCGATGAGAAACAGCCGAACAGCGATCGCTACCAGAACGACGAGTCCACCGAGGCCCACCCCTCCGATGAGCAGACCGGTTGCGAAGAGAATACCGATCTGTCGGTCCGGTCCGCCGAGAAACTGTACGAGTGCTCCAGGCACCGCCCACAGCGCGAGCGTTCTGGCGATGTCCGCGCTCGCACCCGCCTCGATCGTTGCAACGTACACGCGGTCGATCGGCGGGAATAGGTTCTGTGTGAAGTACGCCTCGTGGAAAAAGAACACGACAGCGATGGCGATAATGAACGCGAAGAGTTCAGCGACGTACTGCTTTTTGCGTCCCTCCATCTCGAAGTCGGCGTCCTCGCCCGAACCGCGGAGCATCCACCCGGCTTTCAGGTCGTACCCCATGTCCGCGAAACACGGACCGGTCGCAGCGACGAATCCGACCAAGACTGCGAGGCTGAACGGGGGGAATCCGATCAGTAGCCCGATGACCAGGAAGATGAGCGACACGGCAAACGCGGGAAACCATCCGGCGTGCATCGCCGATAGTCCCACGATCAGCTCCGAGATGAGCGCCGCGCAGGCGACAAAGAGGATCCACGCCACGAACATTGTCGGTTCGAGTCCGGAAATGATGCCCGTGAGGGCTGCGGTGAGCACCGCTACCCCGAGATACAGCGCGATCCCACGACCCAGCCCCAGCATGAGATGCTTCGGGCTCCGGGTGAGTTCCGTGTCGCTCTCGGAGCCGCCGTCACCGAAGATGACCCACACGATCTGCAACAGTGCAACGACCCCCGCACCGATCATGATTCCGTGCGGGATGTACGCCTCGGAGATGTCGTACCCGAACAGCGTCGAGCTGTAGCCCCGGACGAACAGCCCGAGTCCGAACATCGAGAGCGCCCAGACGTTTCCGATCCAAGCGACGCCGACGAGAGACATCGGGATCCCGCTGACGTACTGTCCGATTGCGCCAGCTATGCCACCGTACACGAGGTACATCGACTTTTTGCCCTTCTCGGCGGCTGCGAAGATCGCCTCACCGGCCGCGATGCCCGGCGGCCAGATCCCTTCTGCGGGAAAGGCCTCAGAATCGAACGTCCAGTAGAGAACGGTCGCATCCACGGTCAGCGCCAACGAGACGCCCACCAACAACGGAAGAACCAGGTCCGGACGACCGAGTAGCCACGGCACTCCGATCGGGAGGAGCAACGCATTCGCGGCCGCGAACGTCGCGCCGGATGTCGCCGTTTGAACGAGGTTTTGGGTGTTTATCTGCGCGAAATCGTCGAACAGGGCGAACGGTATCCTCGCAATGAGGATCGCAACGATCGCACCGATGATAGACGTGTTCGTTGCGATTCCAATTCTCGTGATTAGTTCGAGACCGATAATGGCGCCTAACGCCGATAAAACGGTGTTAACCACCAGAATCTTGGGATTGAGCGGAGACGGATGCGTCTCCGGCAACTCCTCTCGATCGATCCGCTTGATGTACCCTTCCCTCCGCTGGATCTCATCCGAAGGGGTTTCTACAACGTCCCCGCCTCCTGATTTCGATTCGTCCTCACTCATACGTTGTGTCTGATCTCTCGATCGTTGTCTGATCGTCCGCCGATTCGGAGTCCGTCTCTGTCGAGTTCCACCCCACTGGACCGCGGAACGTTTCGATCATCGAACTCTGGTACAGATTAGCTCACAACGTATTAAGGGATATGACGTTCGAATTTAAGGGGTATATCTTGTATGCACGTTCGAAATACGAAACATATTTCGGTCGTAACGGAGTAGATCGTTTAATAATGACCGAAAAAATAAAATCGGAGTGGGTGCGGGTAGCCGAGGAAATGGTCCGAGATCCATCAGCTAGCCTACAAGAAATCTCCGATCGAACCGGGATCCCAAAGAGCACAGTTTGGTACGCACAAAAGCGGTTACAGGAGGAGCGACTCGTAGAACAAAATACGTTCTTGCGAATCGACAGACTCGACGATCTCAAGGTCGGTATTATTGGGGGTGCAATAAACGGCGACAAAGAAGAGGTTCTCGAGCGGGTCGCAAACCATCCAAACGTCTGGTTTTTGGTCGATACAGTCGGTCCTCACTCGTTCACCGCTACCATTGTCGGACGAGATAACGAAGAGTTTCAAGACGTAATCGAGACGTTGAACGCCTACGGTGCGGAAGGCGATCATTACGGTGAGGTGGTCGGCGTTCCACAGTTCGGTATCGACGAGGAGTTCGTCCGCACGCTCCGAGAGTGAGAGTGTGTGGCGTGACGGACGCGGTCAACTACACTGTCGGTCATCCGTCCGTGACTCTGCGGTGGCGTTTTCGGGAGCATGGAGCAATTGCCTGACTGAACTGTCCATCGAGTGGTCAACGCTCCATGACCGACAGAGTACTCTTTCCGTCACAACGCTTTCGCTGACGCGAGGCTCGTAGGCTCCCGGCGCACATCTTGCATTCCCCAGCCAAACGTCTTTTACCGTTCCTGCCGGAGCGTCCACTGTCGGGGAGTCAGAGGCACCATCGACCCATACCACAACGACCATTGACCCATACCCACTCCCAAAGCCCCCGACCACTGGGAGGCTTGGCTTTCACGGAGCGAATCGTGTTCTGCAGACGTACTGTGCAATCAATGGCCAAAATATTCATTAGGCATCGAGTGAACGTTTTACACGGGTCAGGTACTCGGCATTCGTCCTTTTTCCCTTGCTCCCAACGGACCACGCTCTCCGTGTGGCTTCGCTCCTCCATAGCTAGTCAGGGTGCCGAGAGCGATGGACGTGGGGTCGGCAGGCGATGAACCGAGGTTCTGAGAAAGAGCACTGCTCGCATTGTGGCTGCGCAGTAGTTGTGACAGCCCCGACGGATCTTTCGAGATCATCGGTTGTGGTTTCGGAGTTTGAGTCGGGAAAACGAGGATGCTCGGGTGGACGGTGCTGTTAGCGGAGATCGGTGTGTCCGTCTTCGCGGTGCCGTTCGTCCGGTTCACGGCTGGTGATTGCGTGTCTGCATCACTGTCACCACGAATCACCCGGCAGACGGACGATGGGTGGCGTGATCCGTTCAATCACGTCGTATAGCGCGGTCCGTTCGGGGCCATCGGTTTTGTCGGGAATGACGACTGTACCGGGACCGAGGTGGCCATGTAACGCCACGTCACCGACGACCTCTCCCAGGGGTTCACGAGACCAGGTCCAACAACAGTGTGGCCACGGCCAGCAGGAGGAACACGTGCTGCCCACTGAACGAGTAATCGCCAGCGCGCAGGTGGACAATGGCGGCACCGACAAAGTACACAACGAGGCCGGCTGCGGCGGCCGTCCCGATCGATGGCGCTGGCACGCCGATGCCGATCAGCAGTCCGAGCGCGCCCGCTGCTTTGAGGATGCCCAGCACGGGCAGCCACGATTCCTTCACGTCTACCTCGGCCATGGATTTGAGGACGGCCTCAGGGGGGCGAAAGAAGGCTGCCGCCGAGATGCCGTTAGCGACGATGGTCAGGATACTGACACCGATGTAGGCGGTGGACGGGGCGAGTGCCATGATTTATTCTTGTACGTTTTGCAGGGGAAGTTCATTCATCATGTTCCGTCTCTGTCTCCGACTTGGCGATCGCGCACAACCCATCGGATTCGATTCCGAGCGGAATGTTGACGAGGTTGTTGTAGTTTTCCATCGCGTTCAGCCACGTGATTTCGACGATCTCCCGATCATCGAACTGCGTGCGGAGCTCTTCGAACGTGGCGTCGGAGACGTTCGTGTCGCGCGTGGCTTCCTCCGCATACGCCAGTGCTGCGCGCTCCCGATCAGAAAAGAGCGGACTCGTCTGGTACTCTGTGAGTGCGTTGAACTTCTCCATTCCGAGGTCCTCGCGGATGGCCTCCGACCGCGCGATGTCCACGCAAAAATCGCACCCGTTGACCTCCGAGATGAGCGTCTCCACCATGAGCTTGAGCTCAGGCTCGAGCTGAATCCCATCCGCATGGAATTCCTGGAACTTGCCGACGAGTTCCATAGCCCCCGGCATGCGCGCGAACACGACCTTCACCGGGGTCAGTACGGTGCCGTACTCCTCTCGCATCATCCGGTAGTGGGACTGCATTTTGGGATCATCGGGCTTTTCGATCGGTTCTAGTCTCGGGTTCATGCGGTATCCTCCTCCGCAGCGGTACTCGAGACACGCGTCAGCACGTCGACCGCAGTTGCCGTGAGAGGCATGGGTCTACTACGCTCGGCAAGATCACGGATTTATGCGTGAATACATTCACCTTTTTAAGTCAACCAGGAGCCATTTAAGCCACTCGTCAGCCAACGCTAGCGTATATGCCTCGTGTACGCCTGAAGGTCAAGATTGCGGCAGACGACGACAATTGGCTGGCTGCCGTCTCGACCGACTTCTCGGACACCGAGTTCAAGATCCTGACGAGCCAGCCCGCAGACGATGACGTGCTTGAACTGGTCGAAGTAACGACACCGGACGGGGACGCCATCGTTCGCCGGTTCGACGACGCACCGGAGGTACGCTCGTACGAAGTACTCCATTCCGACGAGGGGATGGTACTGATCCAGCTGGTGTTTCCGATGCCGTCAACATATGAGGCGAGGCGTGCAATGGGGATTCTTCCTCGATTTCCCATCATCATCCGAGACGGGTGGGCATCCGGCAAACAAACTGCCTCACAGGAGCAGTTGTCGGAGTTAACTACCGCGTTAGCGGCGGCTGACATCCCGTATGAGATACTGTCGTTCACTCAATCATACGATGCGAGCGGACTCTTGACCGAGCGCCAACGGGAGTTCATTACTGAAGCGGTCGAACGCGGCTACTACGACAGTCCTCGTGGTTGTACGCTCATCGAGCTTGCAGACACGTTCGGGATCAATCAATCGGCGGCTAGTGGCGTTCTGCACCGGGCTGAAGGCCGGATTATCAAGGAGTTCATCTCATAGCCGATGAGCAACAATCTCCAATGAGATATCATCACGCGATAACAATATTCAACGCAGATATGATAGATATAGTGAGAGTAGTAGGACAGGTATCGATCCTAACAGGAGGGCAGCGCCACCGAGCGGTATCGTTTCCGGAGCGACTCGATACGTTCCAATCGTAACGATGATCGCGACGGTTCCGATCGCGACGCTGCCGACCGTATGGGTTATCGACACGACGAACGTACGCGCACCACGACCGACGTGGTTTCCGAGCGTAATCGCCCGTTCGGCAGCGTCCCACGCGAGTATCGTCAGCATCACGGCACCGAACAGCTGTATCCGACCGATCGGTCCCAGCCATCCTCGTACCACGACCCCACAAACCAGCAACGCCGTTCCGAGTCCAGCAAGGAGTCGCGACCAGGGTGCCCGCAGCGGATAGACGGCGAGCAACACCAGTACCGGGCCGAGCAGTCCGCCGAGGAGCGCGCCACGTTCGATCGGACCCACTGGGAACACGGCACCCAAACCGAGCGCGGTGCTGACGAGGAGGCTTCCAGCGAGCAAGAGCGCGAGACCACTCGCCCGTTTCCCCTGCTGTCGGGCCACACTGCTCCCTAGCAGAACGAACGCTCCGATCGCTTCGAGGACAACGACGGTGAGCTGCAGTTGCCCGCTCGTACTGAGTCCCGTCGCACAGAACGCTCCAAGAAGGGCAATGCCACCACTCGCGTGGCTCGGGTGTCTCGTTATGCGTGATTCGTTCGTCATCTTGCACTCCGTTCTGTCCACACGATGGGGTCTCCAGGCGTCCAGTCACACACCGGGATCTGTGACTCTCGCAACGACTGTACCCGATTACGACGTTCGATCCGCGCGAGGTTCCCCCCGAGAGTCTCCCTGGTGGTGCTGTCCGGGCTAATGACTGTTACCGTGCGGCCGTTGGCTTCGCACTGCCGGACGGCGGTTACCCCAAAGTCATCGAGCAACGGTGTAAACAGCATCACCTCGGCGTCCCCCTGTCGGAACAACGCGTGTAACTGCTCGGAACGGTCAGCCGTTTCGCGTCGGGTATCCGCCTGCGTCGAACCGCGTACGCGGTGCGTTTCGAGCAGTTGTACCGCCTGTTCGTGGTGTTCGCGTCCCGTCGCCGGGGGGAGCCAGGCAAACTCGGGTCCGATGACCGCGATTCCCACGCGGTACCCCTCCTCGAGGAGAACCGACAGCAGTTCCGTCGCTGCGGCAACGCTGTATGCCACCGCGTCGGGTTCGTTCGGCCGCGCGCTTCGAACGGATTTCGCGCGCGCATCGAGGCAAAGGACGACGGACGACTGGCGTGGCGCTCGGTGTTCGACGGTCGTCAGCTCTCCCGTTCGGGCGAACCGTCGCCAGTCGATCCGGTTGGCTGGATCGCCGCGTTGGTATGCTCGGGTTTGATAAAACTCGATCCCTCTTCCGCTCGTAGCAGCCGTCGCTACCCCGCCAGACCGGTGTGTCCGTCGTCGCACGGTCCGTACGTCGACGGAACAATCGAGGGTGTTGACCGAGGCGTCCGCCGCTGTGATGCTCGTTTGGATCCGCTTCCCACCGCTGATGTCGTGGACGATGGCCGTCGCCGGCTCGAATCGATGGAAACCGTGCTTTGCAGTGACTGTGTACCGGACGGTCGCCGAGCCACCGGGTCGAAGCGTTGCCGTCTGTCGCGCCGATCCGTCGGTAACTGGTAGCAGCGGTGGGACGCCGTCGATGAGACGGAGGTCGGCAACCGTTCGCGTTCCGGTGTTCCGCACAGTAACGGTGACTCTCACCGGATCGCCGTGCTCCGGCGATTCGTCACTCACGGTTCGAGAGAGAGCCAGATCGACCGTCGGCTTGGGGGTCAGGAGGGGGTACGCCGCGTACGCGACGCCGATAATCGACGCTAGGAGGATGGATGGCCGTTCCGTGTATACGCCGACCGAACTGGTCACGAGGACGACGACAAACGCGTGCCGCCACCGGTTCGTCCGTTCAATCGTGGTCATTTTCTTCGTTCTCGCTCGCGTGTGCTACGATCGCACGGGTCGTCTGCCGAACGCTGTACCGAAAGACGAGCCGACTCGATGCGTGTTCGCAAAGACGGAGAACGTGTGGGGGATCTGTCCGTCCCAGAAAGGCGGCTGCCGTCGCGTTCTCGGTCCACTCGCCCCGGGTTACGAGTTCCCCAGCTCGCGACCGCGACACCCCAGCCGTCCGCTGGATAGTTTGCATCGCTGTTTGCCGGAGGCGCTCTCGAACGCGGTTGCGCTCCTCCGTCGAACGGTGTAATGCCAGGAGCCGGTTTTCCACGATCCGATCGAGTTCCGTCCCTGCTCGTGGTACCGATGGAGTCGTTTCCGGCTCGGGATCCACCGTCCCACCACTTTTAATCGCGAAATTAATATTTATAACGAACGTGCCAAACGCCACAACAACTGTAACGAAGGCGATCACGACGAGCGTACCGTCTCCAGGCCACCGGACGATTTCGATCGGTGCGACATCGGCGTACGCTGTGGCGATCACGACGCAGGCGGCGAACGCGAGACCACCGCCGGCAAGGACCAACCACTGACGCACAGCGGTGATGGGTGATCGGCTCATTCGGCAGTCACCTCGTGCTCAGTGAGTTCAGTGAGTGCTTCCTGAATCCGCCGTTGCCGTTCTGGCGTCACGTCCGCGGTGCCGTACCGCACGTCTGCAAACGTCTCGGTGATCGTTCGCACAGCAACTGGGTCGAATCCCGACTCGACCGCGGCCGTTTCCCACTCTCGGAGGGTTCGTGAGTGTGGGTCGTCGATTTCGACGTGCCGGACCATTTCTGTCCACGCACGCGCGACAGCGTTCGAGGGGGACGCCACCGCCCGGTCGTCCGCTGCCCGTGTCTGGGACTGTACCGTCGGGCCCGGTGGCGCGAATGTGTTCGTCGGTCCGATCCGCTGTCGGTGTTTCATCGCAAGCCCGAGCACTATTATCACGACCGAACCGACGAGGAGAACGGATCGATATCGGTGCACTAGCTGTAGGAGAGTGGTCACCCCTCGGATGGGGATCGCCGTTCCGGGGAGTGCGTCCCAACTGAGTGAGACGCCAAACAGCGAAAGTATCGAATTCAGTAGTAGATACAGAAGCGCCCAGAGGGACAGACCGGATTCCGGTGCGGTACGTGGTGGATTTGGAGCCATCCCCGTCGTGAGCGATGATTCGAGCGCCGTCGCTGCGACGCTCACTCCAACTGCACAGAGACAGATGGCAACGGCTGAGAGCGCGCGATCCCGGTCGATACGTAACGAGCGCAGCATGTTTCTGAATCGGGACAGTGACCCATTCGGGTGAACGCCGCATAGGTGACACGAAACGATATTTCCCGTGCGATGCGTCGGCGCAGGACTATTTAATAGTTCATGAAACCGTCATATAACACTTCTCATACTGTGACAGTTACACTACCCTGACCGGTCGTCGATGACGACGATGTCGGGACCGTCGCCGCCGCCCGATCCTGTTCGTCCGGTTTGGGGGTTCTCTCTCGCGTCGACAACGGTCCCATCGGGATAGATATCGATCAAATCCCGGAGGACGATCACCCGGCCGTCGTACTCGTCGCGGATGGTTTCGAGGGCCGTCTCGAAGTCAGCAGGATCACCGCGACTAACGTGAGACAGAACGAGAGTACCAGCACGGGCCTCCCGGGCGTTTCGTCCACACGACCGTGCGGTCGAGTGCAGATTCGTTTTGGGATCGTTCGGATCCACATCGTTCGCGAGCAATCGGTTGTGGATGAGGATGTCAGTTCCGTGGGCTATCCGCGGGACGTTCTCCGTTTTGGAGGCGTAATCGCCGGTGAACGTGAACGACGCTCCCTCGTGGGAGATCCGGTAGGCGAGCGACGGAATCTGTCCGTGTACGGCGGGGATTGCGTCGACAGTGATCCTATCACGCTCGTAGATCCGCGCTACGTCGTCGTCCTGGCCAGCGATGGCGTCCACCTCAGTGACCGGGAGAGCGAGGTCTCCGTCCGCGTACCGCTCGACGAACTCCGAGAGATACCCGTAGGCACCAGTTTCCTCGTCGAACAGCCGCGAAACCCACATTTCGGTTCCCGGGTACTCCGGCGTTCCCGCGGGACCGTACACTGGGAGCGGACGGTCGCCGCGGCCCTGCTGGTACGCAGCCTTGACGATCGCGGGGAAGTCTGCTGTGTGGTCGATGTGGAGATGACCGAGAAAGACCCCGTCCACCGTCGTCAGATCGATTCGCGCGTCGCTGAGCCGCCCGGCTGCGCCGCCCCCGGCGTCCACTACCAGTGTCGGGTCGCCGTCGACGTGAACGACGTAGCCAGCGGATGCGCGCTCGTTGGAAAGCGTCGACGCACCCGTTCCAAGAGCAGTGACGTAGAACCCGTTCGTGTCGCCCGCGTGGTTTCGAGACATGGTGTCTCCTACGTTCGGTTTGTCCCTAAGTACCGCGCTCCAGAGAACTGCAATCCTCGTTCGGATCGCGTTTATCGGCGTGATTGTCGTCGGTATCGTTGGTCTTCACCTCGTTTCCGGTGGTCACTGACCACCTACTTCCGAGCCCCAGGCGCTTCGAACCGGTAGGTATCGCCGTGATCCACGTACGCAACTTTGTCTTCGAGACCTGCCTCCCTGAATGCTGAGTCGTTACGATGGGCAGGCTGTGGTCGAGTTTTTCTCCGACGATGCGGTCGAAGTGGTCGCCGCTGTGCAGGATGTTCGGGTCGGTCAGAATTGTGAACCCGGCGTAGCGAAGAATCAACAAATAATGGGGGATTGTCTGGCGCGGGGTGCAGACTCCGTCCCCCCGCTGAGCAAACCGAGGATTCACAGGAAATGTCAAACGGTCGGCACGGAGACGCGGGCGAGGACGTTTTGGATAACTTCCCGTTTGTCTATTCCTTCGACGGCGGCTTCGGGAGTGAGAACGAGGCGATGGGCGAGCACTGGCGGCACGAGCGTTTTGATGTCGTCGGGCGTGACGAACTCTTTGCCCCGAAGCACGGCGTACGCTCGGACTGCTTCGAGCAGCCGCTGGGATCCCCGCGGCGATACACCCACTGACACGTGGGGGTTCTCGCGGGTCGCTTCCGTGATCCCAAC
Organism: Halobacteriales archaeon YIM A00010; assembly: GCA_025041175.1. GTDB lineage: Archaea > Halobacteriota > Halobacteria > Halobacteriales > Haloarculaceae > Halocatena. The sequence continues at coordinate 192,137 of JAKCFJ010000003.1, read as the reverse complement.
GATGTACTCGAGGAGATCGGTCTCGATGTGAATCGATTCGGGCGCGGTCCGGAGCGCCCGGACCTGCTCGGTCGTCACCACTTCCTCGACGGTTGGGGTTTGCTGTTGACGGGCGAGTCGCCGTTCGAGCAGCTCCACCGCCCCACCAGTGGCAGGGTATCCGAGGCTCGATTTGATCATGAAGCGGTCGACTTGCGCTTCGGGGAGATCGAACGTCCCCTCCATTTCGATCGGATTCTGTGTCGCGATGACGAAAAACGGGTCTGGGAGCGCGTGGGTCTCGCCATCCACCGTAACCTGTCGTTCTTCCATCGCTTCCAAGAGGGCGGCTTGGGTTTTCGGGGGGGCACGGTTGATCTCATCAGCGAGTAGTATCTGGGTGAAAATCGGTCCCCGAGAGAACTCGAACGACCGCTTCTGTTCGTTGAAAACGTGTGTACCGGTGATGTCTGCGGGCAGCAGATCGGGGGTGAATTGGATGCGAGAAAACGAGAGCCCGAGCGCTGTGGCCATGCTTCGTGCGGTCAGCGTCTTTCCTGTGCCAGGAACGTCCTCCAGCAAGACGTGGCCACGAGCGATGAGTCCCACTAACACCGTTTCGAGAATCTCCCGATCGGTGATGACGGCTTCCTCGATGGAGTCGAGTATTGTTTCGCACTGGCCGGTGGCATCGCCGATTTCCATACCCGTCCTCCAACCGTTGGCTACATAGTATTACTGATACTGTCGGACAGAGATGATCGAATATCGGCTGCTGGTGAATCGCCGGACAGCAGGTGGATATTCCGTTTCACTCCAGACGTGGCTCTGTCCGACAGTATGAATATTGATTATCCGCGTTCAGCCACGCTGGACACCCTCTCCGTGCCGTGCTGGCAAACGTATTAGCCGCGTCAGTGCAACCAGTCAGTATGGACAGGGAGACGCTCACGCTCCAGCAGGCCGACGACGACACCCTCACGTACGTCGAAACGCTGTTGGAACGGAACGATCTGCCGTCCCAAGAGGTGCGAGCGAATCCCGACTGGTTCTACGTCGGATACGCTGGCACTGACCCGGTCGGCATCGCTGGTCTCGAACGCTACGGAGCGAATGGGCTGTTACGGTCGGTCGTCGTCGAACACGACGCGCAAGGGAACGGGTTTGGGACGGCGCTGTGTGAAGCGTTGGAGACCACAGCGTCGGCGGACGGTGTGGAAACGCTGTATCTGCTGACGACGACGGCAGCCGGCTTCTTCGCCAACCGCGGCTACAGCGAACACGATCGCTCTGACGTGCCCGTCTCCATTCAGCAGACGACCGAGTTCGACAGCCTCTGCCCCACGACAGCGACCTGTTTGAAAAAATCACTGTAGTGGTGGAAGACGCTCATCGCGGCGGAACCCCTCGAGAAATATCGCGCGCCTGAATCGTCATTCGAGCGCCGAGCGATCGAACCCGTGGACAAAAGATTTTTATTGCTTTCGGCCTTACCCTACGTTAGGATTGGCGGTTACCGGGTTTCTTCGGCGTCTCCCCGTCCGGTAGCCACCTCCCTCCCCTGCCCTTCGTTGGCAGGTGATAGATCCATGTCAGAAACGCGTATCCACACCACTGATGCACAGCCCCGAGCAACGACCCAGGAAACACAGACCACCTCCGACAGCACGGAGACCGTCTGCCCCGAGTGTAGCGGCTCGCTCGTCACTGACGAGGTCCACGGCGAGACGGTCTGTCAGGAGTGTGGTCTGGTGGTCGAGGAAAGCGAGGTCGACCGTGGTCCCGAGTGGCGGGCGTTCGACGCCCAGGAGAAAGACGAGAAGAGCCGCGTGGGCGCGCCGACCACGACGCTGATGCACGACAAGGGCCTGTCGACGAACATCGGCTGGCAGGACAAAGACGCTTACGGCAACTCGCTGAACGCGAGCCAGCGCCAGAAGATGCAGCGCCTGCGCACGTGGAACGAACGGTTCCGGACCCGCGACTCCAAGGAGCGCAACCTGAAACAGGCGCTGGGTGAGATCGAGCGCATGGGTAGCGCGCTCGGACTTTCCGAAAGCGTCCGCGAGACCGCGAGCGTCATCTACCGCCGGGCACTCGGTGAGGATCTGCTGCCCGGCCGGTCGATCGAAGGCGTCGCCTCGGCGGCCATCTACGCCGCGGCCCGCCAGGCCGGGACACCCCGCAGCATCGACACGGTTGTGCCCGTGAGCCGGATCGACGCGATGGAGTTCAAGCGGACCTACCGCTACGTCGTCCGCGAACTTGGGCTCGAAATCGAGCCCGCTGACCCCGAAAGCTACGTCGCCCGATTCGCCTCGGAGCTCGGTCTCTCCGAGGAGGCCGAACGCCGCGCCCACGAGCTGCTCGAAACCGGCAAGGAGCAGCTCGTCCACATCGGCAAGAACCCGGTCGGACTCGCGGCCGCCGCGGTCTACGCCGCCCCGCTGCTCACCAACGAGGAAATCACTCAAAGCGAGGTCAGCGAGGCCGCGGACATCAGCGAAGTGACCATCCGCAACCGCTACCAAGAGTTGCTCGACGCCGATGGAGAAGAGCGCTAACGGGCATCAAACGAACGTCCAGCAGACGAGTCCGGTAGCCAGCACGAGCGACGGTACATCCCAGTGCGACAGTTTCAGCGCTGGAAGCGTTGGATTCCACGCAAAGCACCGTGCACGGAGCGCCATCTCCAACCGGTCTGCGCGTCCGAACGCCCGCCGAACGCCCGTGGTTGTGACGATCCGCATCCGGTCGATGAGGCGGCGTTCGGTTCCGAGCCGCGCTCGCAGTGCCGAACGCGCCCGCGAAAGATCGGCGATCAACACCGGCAGGAACCGAAAGACGAGCGCCACGCCGACGCCGAGCAGGCGGCCGGGCCGTCCGGGAACGACGCGCTGGATCGCCGCTCGTGACTCTCGAACGGGCGTCGTCCGGACGTACGCGACGCTGACGAGCAACACGAGCAAAGCGCGGTAGCTCGCAAGCGTTGGCCCGATGGCCTCGGTGGGTACGATCCACGGCGATCCGAGGACGACCGCCGACAGCAGCGGTCCAGCGAACAGAAACGGGAGCGCATAGCGGATTTCGCGGACGGCGTCGAACGGCGACAGCGTGGCAGCTGCGAGAACGACCCCTGTGAGCACCGTCAAAAGGGAGAGCCCCCGCGGAGTCGTGTGGGAAAACGCTGCGAGCGCAAACCCGATCTGTACCGCGAGCTTCGTTCGCGGATCGAGCCGGTGGGCGACCGACGTTCCGGGTTCGTAGGTCAACACGGCACACGTACCTCCCGGTCGGCCAGACGATCCATCATCGCTTCCGGCGGTCCATCGAGGACGATCCGTCCGCCGGACGCGACCAGCAACCGATCGGCGAGATCGAGGAGCTCTCGAAGATCGTGAGTGACGACGATGATGCTCATACCGTCGGTAGAGAGCGCTCTGAGCCGATCGAGGACCGATTGGCGCGCTGGTTCATCGAGCCCCACAAACGGTTCATCGAGCACGAGGTGGTCGGGCCGCATGGCCAGCGCGCCGGCGATCGCGACCCGCGCTCGCTCGCCCCCCGAGAGCTGATCGATGCGCCTCTCTTCGGTGCCGTCCATCCGCACCGCTGTGAGCGCTTGTTGTACCCGCTGATCGATTCGTTCCCGCTTCAACCCGAGGTTTTCCGGGCCGAACGCGACGTCTGCGCCCACCGTGGCGGCGACGAACCCGTCTCGTGGGTCCTGAAACGTCATTGCCACCGCCGTTCGCGCGGCCACGACGTCCTCGCTGACCCGCCGGCCGTTCACCGCTACCGATCCGGCGTCAGGCACGAGGAGCCCGTTGAAGTGACGGACGAGCGTCGTTTTCCCCGATCCGTTCGGCCCTGCGAGCACGACGAACGAGCCGTCGTCGATGGTGAGCGAGACGCTGTCGATGACGGGTCGTGATGCCGATCCGGCGTCGTTCGATCGGGGCTGTCGATCGTATCGAAACGTGAGATCCCTGATTTCGATCATTGAGTCACGCTGCAGTTATCGCGTCGCTTCGTACGATACCGACCGCAGCCGCGATTTTCAGCACCTCGGCCGGCGCTAACGCGACTGCCCCTGTTAGGAACGCTTCGGTGGGACCGAGATCGAGCGTCGCCATCATCCCAGCAACACCGGCTGCGTAGATGAGCACCGTCCCCACGACCATCGCGCCCACGAGCCTGATGAGACCCCTTGCTCTCGGATCGGAAGGCGCGAACCCCCCGTGAACGATCGCACCCACGGCGAACGCCGCGAACGGCATCGACAAAAGGTACCCACCCGTGGGACCGAGAAGCACGCCGAACCCCGCCGCTCCCCCCGCGAACACCGGCGCGCCGAGTGTACCAGCAACGAGATACAACGCGCACGCTGTCGCCCCCCAAATCGGCCCCAGGAATATCCCGGCGAGGAATATTCCGAGCACCTGCAACGTAACGGGTGTCGGTGAAACCGGGTTCGGAAAACTCACGTACGAGAGCGCGCCGATCAGCGCCGCGAACGAGGCGGCGCGGACGATGTTGGTCGTCGTCTCATCGCCCACGAGTTCCACGTCGGACGTTATTGCGTTCGTTTCTTCGTGTTCTGTCCGATCCTGACTCCGTTCGGTCATCGGTATGCATCCGACGGTCAACCCACTTAGACACGTCGGTTGACAAGCGGGTGTGGTAACGATCCTCGATCGAGGTCTGCTTATCCTATCGATGACAGACACTGATCGCTTTTCAGGTAGAATATGGCGAGTGTCTCGTGGTCTCGCACACCGGTCCGAGATTTGCTGGATGCGAGAAATCGTTCATTTCTCACGATAGCAAGGTAATCCACGAAATCTTACGAGAAACGCAGGCGTGCGTTCACACCCGAATAGCGTGGTGATAGAAACAGTATCGAATATGTATTTTGCGAGGGATAACAACGGACCTCTTCGTACCCAAACTGTTCCAGCAACGGCGACGCAGAAACCAAAGCGAACGATTGCAATCTTTGATTCTCATATAAATATCTTATTTTAATATATAAATTTAATATTATAATATAACTATGATCTGCGGATGCTGCGGAGGGTACGATCACCGTCCACTCCAAGAGGTTCCGCCGTCCCACACAGCATGGTCACCCGAACGGTTGCGAGCAATTGCCGGGTCGGTCTCCAGCGGTTGATTTGCCTCGGTTGCTGTCGATCCCGACGGAGCTACTCGTCGGTTTCGGACCGCGGCTCGAACGCAATGTCCGTTTTCTCGCCGATGCGGTCACCGCCTTCGACCGCCTCGATCCGAAGCACGAGGTCTGTCGTACTCCCACAGCCGCCGCTGACGAACTCCTCCCACTCATCACCGACGGTGGCCGTCCCCGCCTTCGACGTTCGGAGGTATCTCCGATACGAATCAGTTTCGAGGTTAGACCTGGTGTGGGCACCGGCCGTTGTTGGATACGTCACCGTGATCCGGTCTGCGTTCTCGTCTAGTGAATGTTCGCGACAGTCTTCCATACTCGATGTGGGCGCCGCACAGGGGTATAGATGACGACTAGGTGATTCAGTCAGCGAGTGGCGGTCGAGGTGATCCACGGCAATCCCCGGCCCTCGCGGACGCCGTTAACACGGAAAGACCACTGTGACGATTCATACTGTCGGACAGATCCGTGTACGGATTGAGACGGAATATCTAGCTGCCATCTGGCGATTCACAGCATCCGATAGTCGACCATCTCTGTCCGACACCAGCAACGAGACTCCACCACAGCACCGGTCCCGATGGTTCCACGCTGCTCCGTAAACGGTGGCTCACTGTGTCCGTCACGTCCCTGAAGCAGGGTATAATAACTATGTGCTTGCTGTTACAAGTGTACGCCCGTAATACATTCGGTACCGGAGGTGGCTTTCCTCGAACCTCCTGAATCCGTGCGTCGACACCAGTCTCGGCCGCGAGCTCACACTCCGTCTCAGGGCGACCGATTGCATGATGCACGACTCTCATACTGTCGGACAGAGGTAATTGAATATCGAATGCGGTGAACCGACAGACAGCAGCTGGATATCCCGTCTCAGTCCGTACGTGGCTCTGTCCGACAGTATCACGCAATCACTGCTCCGTGTGTTCGGTACCCGGTCTACGAAACCCGAGAGAATTAGTGAATCGGGAACAGACATCACAGTCGAACGATGTCACAAAAAACGTGGGCGGAAGAGCGACCGCCAGAGGATTTTTATCGGATTCTCGATCCGGAGGGTAAGCTTCAGACGGACGCGCCCGAGCTAGCAGACGACGAGCTACTGGAGCTGTATCGGACGTTCCTCTCAACTCGTGTGCTCGAGGAAAAGATGTTGAACATGCAACGCAGTGGTGAGGTCAGCCTCGTCGCGCGAACCTTCGGAGAAGAGGCCACGCCACTGGGCGGTGCTGCTGCCCTGCAATCCGACGACTGGATATTTTACACGTATCGTCAGACACCGGCGCTGCTCTACTGGGATCTACCCATGGCAGAGGTGATCGCCAGCGCCACCGGACACGAGCCCGAAACGATCGCGGAACAGTTGGACACCGAGGACCCACCCGTGAACTTCCCCCCGGGCTACACGCCGATCGGCGTGAACGTCACCAACGCTGTCGGATCGGCCATGGCGGATGCGTTCAACGACCGGGATACGGTCACGATGGTGTTTACCGGTGATGGATCGACCAGCCAAGGCTCGTTCCACGACGGGATGAATTTCGCTGGCGTGTTCGATGTCCCGGCGGTCATCATCTGCCAGAACAACCAGTGGGCGATCTCCGAGCCGTCACAGCGACAGACGGCCAGCGAGACGTTCGCCCAGAAAGCCGACGCGTACGGGTTGCCCAACGAGCGCGTCGATGGGAACGACGTGTTCGCCGTATACGAGAAAGCCAGCGAGGCGGTCGAACGCGCCCGATCCGGTGGCGGCGCAACGTTCATCGAGTGTGTAACGTACCGGATGGGAGCGCACAACACCTCGGACAATCCGGATCTGTATCGGGACGACAGCGAGCAACGGGAGTACTGGGAAGATCGGGATCCGGTCGATCGATTCGAAACGTACCTCCGCAGCGAGGGCGTTCTCGACGACGAGACGGACGCGGAGATTCGAGACGAGATCGACGAGCGTGTCACTGACGCCGTCGATCAAGCACGCTCGATTTCGAACTCGGAGCCAGAACGCATGTTCGATAACACCCTTCACGAACGGTCGTGGCGTGAGCACCACCAACGAGCGGAACTGCACCGGGAGCTGAACGGTGACAATCCGTTCGTCGACTTCACCGGGGAGGGATTCGATGGGTAGCGAGTCCGAACAACTGGAGCTGAACACCGACGAGATGAGTATGGAATCGGAACCGGACACCGAGGAAATGAACCTCATCACGGCGGTCAATCGAACGCTTCGCCAGGAGATGAACCGCAACGAGAGTGTTCGTCTCCTTGGCTACGACATCGGACCGCTCGGGGGTGTGTATCGTGGAACGGAGGGACTACTCGAGGAGTTCGGCGGAGAACGGGTCATCGACACCCCTCTCTCGGAGAACGGTATCATCGGTACCGCTGCGGGCATGGCGATGCGGGGCGAGCGTCCGGTCCCCGAAATCGAGTTTATGGGCTTTTTCTACCCCGCCTTCGGCCAGTTCATGTACGCAGTCGTGAAAACCTACAAACGAACCGGAGGTGAGTTGGAGATGCCGATGACGGTCCGAATGCCGTACGGTGGCGGGGTTAAAGCGCTCGAATACCATCAGGAATCGACCGAGACGTACTTCGTTCATACGCCCGGCGTTCGGGTCGTCTGTGCGAGTACGCCCGCCCAAACAAAGGGGCTGTTGGCGGAGAGCATCCGCAACGACGATCCCGTGATCTTCCTCGAGCCGAAAAAGATCTACCGCGGTGTCGAAGAGCCGGTACCGACGGACGAATACACCCTTCCGCTGGACGAAGCGCGTGTCGTTCGATCGGGGAGCGACGTTACGGTGCTCACGTGGGGCGCGATGGTACACCAGGCGAATGCCGCTGCTGCCGACGTGGACGCGGACGTCGAAATCATCGATTTGCGTTCGCTCTCCCCATTGGACATCGAAACGATTCTGGACTCGGTATCGAAGACGGGTCGGTGTGTCGTCCTTCACGAGGCCCGGCGCACGCTCGGACTCGGCGCGGAGCTGTCCGCGCTGATCAACGAATACGCCCTCGATCGCCTCAAAGCCCCGATCAAACGCGCGACGGGATACGACGCGCATTTTCCGGGTCACGACATCGAGGATGACTATCTCCCGGACGACGACCGCGCCCGATACGCTATTCAGGCGGTGATGAACTATGAATTCTAACCCGCTACGACCGAAACGCCAATCGCATCGTTCGGCCACCTCGTCGCCGGCTGGATTTGATTCAACCGTGTGGAGGCACCCATAATGACAGCGTTCGAATTCCGTCTCCCAGATCCGGGTGAGGGACTGACAGAAGCCGAAATTGTCGAATGGCACGTCGAAGCGGGCGACGAAATCGAAGAAGACGATGTCCTCTGCGAGGTCGAGACCGATAAAGCCGTTTCGGACGTTCCATCACCGTGCCCCGGAACCATCGAAGAACTCTCCGCGAGCGAAGGTGATACCGTGGACGTTGGAGCGACTATCGTGACGATCGAAACGGAAAATCCACCCCAACAACAGGTGAGTGGTGCGACCGAACCAGAAGCGGAAGAGGAGGAAGCAGGAGAGACAGAAGAGGAGGAAGGGGAAGAAGCGGAAGAGGAGGAAGCAGAAGAGGCAGAAGAGGAGGAAGGAGATGTCGAGCAAGCAGTACAGGAGGTCGGTGCGGAACGCGCTGAGGAGGGGACAGTTCACGAAGCCGACGCCGAACTGACCGAGGAGCGCGTTTTCGCCGCTCCACGGACCCGTCGGTACGCTCGTGAGGAGGGCGTTGCCCTGTCGGATGTCGATGGTTCGGGACCGGAGGGGAGGGTTCTTCAGGAGGACATTGACGCGCATCTTCAAGAGCCGGAGGCCGGGCCAGAGCGCCCTGAGCGAGCACATCCGACGGTTCCCATCGAGACGGAACCGATCGACGAGGACGAGTCGCGCTCGACGCGCCGGGATCTCTCCGGACTCCGCAGGACCATCGCGGACAACATGACCCGATCGAAGACGATCGTTCCGCATCTCACATCGGGTTTCGAGACCGATGCGACCGAACTCGTCGCGCTCAAAAAACGGCTCGACGAGAAACACGACGTTCACGTTACGTACACACCGCTGCTCGTCAAAGCGGTCGTGCCAGCGCTCAAGGAGTTCCCGATCGTCAACTCCAGCATCGACGATACGACCGACGAAATCGTCGAGAAACACTACTACAACATCGGGGTTGCAACCCACACCGATGATGGGCTTATTGTTCCCGTTATCAAGGACGCTGATACCAAATCCGTCATCGAAATCGCCGAGGAACTGAGCACGCTGGCGGAACAGGCACGCGATCGGACGATCGACATGGACGACCTCCGCGGCGGGACGTTCACGGTTACCAACCTTGCTACGTACGGCGAACATCGGACGTTCGGAACCCCTATCATCAACCATCCCGAGGCGGCCATCTTGGGAATCGGACGCATTCGACGGAAACCAGTGGCAACCGACGATGAAACGGTCGAGGTTCAGCAACGACTCGGTCTCAGCTTGTCGTACGACCACCGTCTCATCGACGGAGCTGTTGCAAACCAGTTCGTGGAGCATCTGATCGAAGGGATCGAGGATCCGGATCTACTGCTCTCACGGCTGTGATCGACGTTCGAATTAACCGAATCCCCTCCTCGCGACCGGAGAGGAAAACATCCGATATCAGGTAGTTCCAGTGTGTGGAGCAAAATACTCACAGTGCCGTGTCCGCTATGGTGACCTGTGCTCGAACTGTACCAGGCGGAGGGCTGTCCGTACTGTACTGAAGTGCGCGAAACGCTGACTGAGCTGGGTGTGTCGTGCGTGATTCACAACCCGCGGACTGCGGGAGGAGAGGAACGAAACGAGCAGACGCTCGAGGAATTGGTCGATATCGGTGGACAAGACCAAATTCCGTTCCTGGTCGACCACCAGCGCGGCCAGACGGTGTATGAAACCAACGCGATCATCGACTATCTCGAAGACCACTACGGTGATTGATACGACGGAGACGCGCTCCACCAACGATCTCGAAATCATCGAGCGGGCGAACTCGAACAGGTGACGGACATCGCAACCGACTGGTTCGAGTCGAGAGTATAGAGCGTGTCGAATCGGGCGGTGCATCTATTAGATCCGATCGTGTAGTAATGGATGGAATGGACTACGATACCTTCATTGGCGAAGTGCAGAACCGAGGACAGTTCCCGTCCCGAGAGGACGCCGTCCGCACGACGCGTATCACGCTCGAGACACTCAGTCAGCGGATCGAACCGGGCGGAGCTGAGAACATCGGAGCGCAACTCCCCGGAGAGATCGGGCGATTCCTCTCAAAAGTGGACACTGTCGAGCGGTTCGAGTGGACCGAGTTCATTGACCGGATCGTCGAGAAGGGGAACTACAGCGAAGACGAGCGCGGAGACGCTGTCCACCACACACGAGTTGTGATGGACGTTGTAGAGGACGCGGTCACCGTCGGCGCGATCGAAGACCTCCGAGACCAGATCTCCGCCGCAGACGACTGGAATGAGCTGTTCGTACTGGTCGATCAAGAGGAAAAACCCGTTGACGAAGAGCAACGTTCGGGGTGAACTACCCGCGGTTGAGCCTCGCTCGGCCTGTATATCTGTAGACGACCTGTTCGAGACGTTCTCGTAGCTGTCGCCATCAGCACTTTGGAACTACCTATGACCCTCCCGACGACTGCCACCAGGTTCTTGCATCGCTGGTTCGGTCGGCTCTCGTCCACCTGCGCATGCTACTGCACAAGATTTGTTATGAAATTAAACGTGCTACATGTACCAGAAGCTCGGCGGTGAGTAGGACCACCGAAACGGTTGCTCGAGACGCACACAACGGCTCGAACAGCGACACTACCCGTCGCTCTCGTTCGACACGTCGATTTCGGGGAGAAAGCCTCGCCGATCACCGTCGAAAGCGCGGAGAACGTCCGGTTCTCGTCTCAAAGTTGGTCAAACAGCTCACCACTATACTGATATTCATCGTATCCTGAACCGACGGAGCCCTGGATTTTGTTTGCAGAGTTTATCTTCAATACTACAGTCGGTCTGCAAGCCGTGCAGATTAATATATCGCACGACATACCATTTTCGAGTGGTTCGTGCAGCGAAACTTATTTAGTAGTTTGCTATGATTCGGTACTATGGTGTCGGATGACACGATGGAAGCGGACAGCACGAGCAGCGATTCGAACAGCGATCGATCGCAGTCTACCACTCGTCGTCGCTTCGTCAAGACGACTGGCGTTCTCGGCGGTAGCGCGATGGCTCCGGGGCTCGTTTCCGGAACGGTCCAGTCACGGCCAACAGCCCATTCCCGACCGGTCGACGACCTCGTGGCTGATCTCTCCGACCGAGAGAAGATCGGTCAGATAGTAATGGCGTTGATGAACCCGACCGACGACGGGAAACCGCCGTTGAGAGCCGAAGATGTGGTGACAGAGCTCGGGGTCGGATCGGCGATGGTCGAACACGTCGGTACGCCGGCCCAAACCGCCCGGTTCAACAACCAACTCCAACGCTGGGCGTTAGAGAGTGGAACAGCGCTTCCGCTTCTCGTCGGCGCGGACTTCGAGTTCGGCGCCGCTCACAGCGTCGGCGACCTTCTGGACGACCGGACGGCGCAGTTCCCGCGAAACATGAGTCTCGGAGCGCTCGGCTCCGAGCAGGCGGCCGCCGACGCCGCGGGGATCACCGGGTCTGAAGCGCGCGCAATGGGCTATCACTGGGGGTTCGCGCCGGTCGCCGACGTTAACACGAATCCCGAGAACCCGGTGATCGGCATCCGTGCGTTCAGCGGCGACACGGATCTCACATCGACGCTCACCGCTGCCCAGGTGGCGGGCTTCCAGAGGAAGGGCAACGGTATCATCGCTACCGCGAAGCACTTCCCTGGCCACGGGGATACGCACACTGATTCGCACACCGGTCTCCCCACCGTCTCCTACGACCGGAAGACGCTCGAAGAGATTCACCTGCCCCCGTTTCGAGCGGCCATCGACGCGGGGATCAGCGCTATCATGACCGCTCACATCGTCGTCGAGGCGATCGATTCCGAGCGCCCGGCGACGCTCTCCGAACCGGTGCTGACCGGTCTCCTCCGCGACGAACTCGGATTCGGCGGTCTCATCGTCACCGACTCGATGTCGATGCAGGCAATCACGGACAGGTGGGGACAGCAACGCGCCGCCGTTCTCGCTGTGAAGGCCGGCGCGGATGTCATCATGTCGATGGGCGGGTACGAGGACCACGCTGCCACTGTCGACGCGTTGTACGACGCCGTCCAGTCCGGCGAGCTGTCGATAGAGCGCGTTACGGAGGCAGCCACCCGCGTGCTCGAAGCGAAGCGAACGTACGGCCTGTTGACGCGGGGAGGCGGACGACCGAGCGGCCGTCTCTTCGTCAACCCCGAGCAGGCGGCCCACAGGACCGGCACAGTTCCGCACCGCCGCCGTGCTGGGGAAATCGCTCGCGGGTCGACGACGCTGGTGAAAAACGACGGCGTCCTCCCGTTTGATCCGAACGACGAGGGGACCACGCTCGTCGCGGGCGTCGCGCAGATCGACGTTCTCGCGGACGCCGCACGCGAGCGATCTCGAGGTGACATCGTTGTCTGGCAGTCGGGAGACGATCCGACCGACGAGGAGATAGATGAGGCCACGGCACTCGCCCGAGCGGCGGATCGTGTCCTCGTCGCAACGTTCTCGGCATCCGAACTCCCTGCCGGACAGGCCCAACTCGTCGACTCGCTCCGAGAAACCGGAACACCCACTGCTGCCGCGTCGCTCGGACTCCCCTACGACATCGCGTCGTACCCGGACGTCGACGCCTACCTCGCCTCCTACGCGCTCGACCGGTGGAAGCAACTGAACGTGTCCGCGTTGGAGGCGGTCATCGAGGTCGTCTTCGGTGCCGAACCGAGGGGAACGCTCCCCGTCGAGATCGAGAACCACTATCCACTGGGTCACGGATTGGGGTACGACGGGTAGAGACAGCCTTACTCCACGTTGTTACTATACTAGGGAAATTTTGAATTGGTGAACGATCATTGTTCGAATATGTCGTTAGCTACGACTCGAACACGGCGGAGTGTGCTATCGTTTCTCGGAGCCAGCAGTTGTGGTCTGCTATCCGGGCAGTTCGCGGGAAGTGCGTCGGCCGAGCCGCCTGATCGTGAGCTAACGGCGATGAGCTACAACATTTACCACGGAGCCGGTTCGAATGGGGCGTTAGATCTCGAACGGACGGCGCGCGTGATACGGGAGCTCGGAGCCGAGATCGTCGGACTGCAGGAAGTCGATGTCCACTGGGGCGAACGCTCGAACTTCCAGGATCAAGCGAAGCTGCTGGCGGAGATGCTGGGTGTAAACTGCTTCTTCGCCCCGATCTACAGCCTCGATCCGCCCGAACACGGCCGCCCTCGCCGCGAGTACGGATTAGCGGTGCTGAGCGAACATCCGATCTTGCGCTCGAAGAACCACGAGATAACCCGCCTCTCGCCGCTGCTCGGTACGGAGCCCCAGCTGGCGCCCGGCTTCCCCGAAGTCGAGGTGAACGTGCGGGGTGTGAACGTCTCCTTCTATTCGACGCACCTCGATTACAGAGCGGACCCCGCTGTGCGCCGGACGCAGGTCGACGATATGCTGGAGATCGTCGACGGTGAGCCGGCGCTGCTCGTGGGTGATCTGAACGCCCCGCCCGACGCGCCGGAACTCGGCCCACTCTGGGAGGCGTTCGACGACTCATGGGACGCGCGGGGAGCGGAGCCGGGGTACACGTACCCTGCAACGGAACCCACAAAGCGGATTGACTACGTATTGACGTCCCCGACTGTGGAGACGAACTCGGTCGACGTCCCAAATACGCCCGCGTCCGACCACCGGCCGGTGGTCGCGGATCTCTCGCTCCCCGGATCCGCCGTGGGGAGGGAGAATTCGTGAGAGGAGGCGACCACTGTCGGACGGTTCGTCGTGACCTATCAGGGCCAGGCCACCAGTGGCGATTCGTAGTAATTGACGTCTTGTACGTCCCAGCGGGATCCCTGGGTAGCCAGCCGCTGCCTGAACTCCTCCCACGCTGTTCTCGACTCGGGTGACCAGCCGAGTTCTGCGACAGCCGGCATGCGCGGGAACAGCATGAACTCGATGTCAGCGAGCGTCTCCAGGGTTTCGGACCACAGCGCCGTTTCGGGACCTTTCACGGCTGACTCGTCAACGTCCTCGAGGAATCTCCCGGGATCCCAGCTGTAGGCGTCCTTGACGGTCGTTAGCCCCGCCCAGTCGAGCCCTAGCTCGGTGTTCTCGGTGTATTTCATGTCGATATAGGCGTGGCTAGCGGGAGACGCGATGAGCTCGGTTCCGTCTCGCGCCGCTTCGGCGACGTCCGGTGCTTCCTGGCCCGGATACCAGTACTGTGCGACGGTCGACTCCGGCGGATCGGCGTTTAGGATCTGGTGCCATCCGACGGGACGTTTGTCGTGTTTCTCAATGATCGAAACGGCCCGATCCATGAACTCGTCGTACTCTTCGTCGGATGTCTCGTGGGCTTCGTCGCCGCCGATGTGGATGTACGGGCCGGGCGTTATCTCGGACACTTCCCGAATAACGTCGTCGATGAACTCATAGGTTATCTCCTTATCGACACAAAGCGAACTGAACCCGACGCTCGTTCCTGTGTAGAGATCTTCGCGTTCACCGTCGCAGTTGAGTTCGGCGTACGATGCTAGGGCTGCGTTGGTGTGCCCCGGCATGTCGATCTCGGGGATAACGGTGATGAACCGATCCTGCGCGTACTCGACGAGCTCCCTGTACTCGGACTGGGTGTAATAGCCGCCCGGACCGCCGCCAACTTCGGTACTGCCACCGATTTCCGTCAACTTCGGCCAGCTCTCGATCTCGATGCGCCACCCCTGGTCGTCGGTGAGGTGGAGGTGCAGGTGGTTCATCTTGTACTGGGCGAGGTACTCGATGTACTGTTTGACGCTGTCGACCGAAAAGAAGTGCCGGGCGACATCGAGGTGCGCTCCGCGGTAGGAAAACCGCGGGTAGTCGAGGATGTGCCCGCCTGGGACAGTCCAGGGTCCGGGCTGCTCCGTGTCGCTCTCCACCGTCGGCGGCAGAAGCTGACGCAGCGTCTGCACGCCGGCGAAGAGACCGGGCGGTTCGTTCGCGCGGATCGTCACGCCGTGAGCGTTGACGTTCAGTCGATAGCCCTCCTCACCGACCGTCGTGGGTGCTCCGGTGAGCAACAACGAGATGCTATCTTCCGCACCGCTCCCGTGCGCGTCAACGACGGGTAACTCGTTCCCGGTCGACGGACGAAGGATTCCGGCAAGGTAGTTAGCAACACCGGCTGCCGCTTTCGATTCGACGTGAATCGCCGTGTCGGACGTGATCGCGTACTCGCTCCCGGTCGACGTGGACGTAACCGGAGCAGGCACCACGCCCTGTATCTCGTCCGAGGCCAACGCGTCGGACGACTGGTTTCCCGCGATATTACCCTCCACACCGGAGGTTCCTGCCGAGAACAAACCAATGGCCGCTATCGATCTGAGCACGTTTCTCCGTTCGAGCATGTCATTATCGGACATACCGTTAGGTGATACGTTCCTACCGGTAATATATTTATCCAACAAAGGTTTTATTATATAAATAATAATTAAAATATGGTGTGGAATCTATTCATGTGACCACACCTCCTACGACGTTAGTTCCGGATATGAGGTAGTTATCTACAATTTGAATCTAGCAAACATTTATATTTGGAAGCCATCACAGTAGCATATGGTGTCAAATGACACTACGGAGGCGGACAGTGAGAACCGTATCGGATCAATTCCTGCGACGAGACGAGGATGGCTACAGGCGACCACAGCGGGGGTGTTCGGCGTCCTCTTCGGGCTGAGCGGCCAGGGAACCGTGGCGGCTTCGGGCGGCGAGAGAGAGGGTCCACCGGATCGGGCCACGCCGTCGACCAGGCTCGGCGTCGAGACGTTGCTCGAAGAGCAGGCTGATCTCCTCGAGGGCGAACGACTGGGGTTGATCACCAACCCCTCTGGCACCGACAGCTCACTGCGGTCGACGATCGACTTGCTGTACGAACGGGAAGCGTTCGATCTTCGGACGCTCTTCAGCCCCGAACACGGCATCCGGGGCAACGCGGAAGCCGGCGAGGGCGTCGGCGACACGGTCGACGAGAAGACGGGGCTACCGGTCCTCAGCCTCTACGGCGACACCCGCCAGCTGCAGCCGGAGATGATAGAGGATCTGGACGCTGTGTTGTTCGACGTTCAGGACGTCGGCGTTCGGTTTTACACGTACATCTACGACATCGCGCGCTCGTTGGAAACCATCGGTCAAACCGACAAGCGCTTCGTGGTTCTCGATCGGCCGAACCCCATCGCACCACTGTCGGTAACCGGAAGCCGGATCGACGACGAAAACGCCTCGGGCATCGGGGACTACCGGCTACCGATAATCCACAGGATGACGGTTGGCGAACTCGCGCGCTACTTCAACAGCGAGTTCGAGATGGGAGCGGCCCTCGATGTCGTCCCGATGCAGGGGTGGCACCGGGAGATGTGGTACGACGAAACCGGTCTCCCTTTCGTCCCGCCCTCGCCGAATATGCCGACGACGGAGACGGCGACCATCTATCCGGGAATGGTGTACTTCGAGGCGACCACGCTCTCTGAGGGTCGTGGGTCGACGAAACCGTTCGAGTACGTCGGTGCGCCGTGGATCGACAGCCAAGCGTGGGCCGCCTCCCTGAACGCACTCGATCTCCCCGGCGTTCGGTTCCGTCCTGTCTGGTTCGAACCGACGTTCGACGACCACGCGGGGGAGAACGTGGGCAGCGTCCAGACCCACGTGATCGATCGGTCACGCCTCCAGCCCGTTCGAGTTGGCCTGACAATGCTTATCTCCGCGTTCCTCACGTATCCCGAGACCGAATGGATCTCGTGGGGTGACACGTACGCGATCGACAGTCGCGCCAACGGAAGCGAACTCCGGGAAACCATCGACGCAGCGGATTCCGATACGGATCCGGTGGCACTAGCGGACCGAATCCGGAGCGACTGGGAGGCGGATACCGACGAGTTCCAGGCCGCTACAGAGCCGTATCTCCTGTACAACGATCGCTGGCGGGGACGCCGAAAGGACATCTAACGCCGATCGCGCCGGCGCTAACCCCCGTCGAACGAGGGAAACTGGACCAATACACGATCAGTATCGAAATACATCTTGCAGTGTAACGCTCCCGGATAGCTGTGCACGAAGAGTTACACCCGCCAGGTCGAACGGGATGATCACGCACACCAGCGGTTTCGGTCTATCCGAAGCTCTATCGATCTCCTGGTGCTTGCTAACGGCCATCGTGAACAGCGGAATGAAGCGCTCTTCCGGCCGTCGAGTCTGGAGATTACACGAGTACGTCTGTAAAGGAAATTTGATCGGCGCCGATCGGGTGCCGACAGCGGGGGACGCGTTGCCGGTGGTTTTCGCTTGGCCGTAATCACGCGTCGGGTCGTCTCGGATACCGAAGAGGAATCTGGTAGAGACCGATCTCCTGACGGTAATCTCCTTCACGATGGCTATTCACGGGTGTACGATCCGCCAACATCGTACGCACGTTTCGACCGAGCCGAAATCTTTCTTTTTGTACGTGTCGATCTGACGACTACCCGCATTGTGTTGGCGTATGCATCACACGAATGAACTCTATGTCAATATATCGAACTGCCGGTCTGCTGCAGGAGTGGAGATTATGATAACAGGTGTGAGTCGAACAAAACGAAGCGGGGAGTAACTCCACCCCCATCAATACAATTCTAATTTCCACTACTATCTGAGGTTGGCTAGGTCAGAGGTCGGCTAGGTCGATTCATTATGCACGGCTATCTGCGAAACTTAGACTACTGATATAGATTTCGAGATCGATCGTACATTAGAGATCCACTTAGCCGACCTCTGCTACTATGGTTGGACAATGGGTCGGTGGAGAGAGATGCCGCTGGTGCTGGGCGAACACGGTGCAAGCGTGGCGCTCGATCTGAAAGCTGCCGACGGACGGGCACAGCGCTCGATATCATCGCCGAGGCCGATGTCCTCGTCGGGAACTTCCGACCCGGGGTGATGGAGCGTCTCGACTTCGATTATGAGGCTGTCTGGGCGGTTGCGCCCGATATCGTATACCGACTCGGCGTCCGGTTTCGGGAGCGATGGACTGTACGCGGACCGTCCCGGGCAGGATCTTCCCATGCAGGCCTGAGCGCGATGACGACCGCCACGGGTCGCGCCGATGACCCGCCGACGCCCGTCCCGTTCCTGGTCGTCGACGGACATTCCGCGATGCACATCGTCAACTACACCCTTCGTTTCATGCGAGGTCGTCGGGAACCGTCGCCCGTACGAGCACGTCATCGATCGTCTCGGGGTGGCGAACGACATCGATGCTGCCATCGGATCGGCGGAGGACGACCGGAGGTTTCGGCTGGGCGTTGGTGTGCGATGCGCTCCCGAGCGAGTACGCGCCGATACGATCGATGGCGACGACGGCACCGCGGTCGAGCGGCGGGAGGGAGACGTCCTCTGCGATCACGTCACCGGAGTAACAGAGCGGACCCGCAACGTGGTAGGACTCGGCCGGGACCTCCTCCGAAAGGGCGTAGACCGGATACGGCCAGTACGAGGAAACCGCGTTCGTCCCCGCGTCGAGCACGGCAAAGGTGGTGTGGGGCGTCTCCTTCACCACGCCGACCGCGGCGAGCAGCGTTCCAGCGTTACCGACGAGTCGTCGGCCGGGTTCGAGAACGAGGTGCGGTCGGGCCAGGTCCGCCTCGTCGGTCGCTGCGTGAACCGTCTCCGCGATGCGTCGGATGATCGCCGCCGCGTCGGGAACCGGTTCGTCGTACGGCACCGGGAAGCCGCCGCCGAGATCGAGCACGTCTATTTCGACGCCGAGTTCGTCTCGAACGTCGGTCGCGAACGAGCACATCCGTCGGGCCGCCTGGGCGTACGGTTCGATCCCACGGATCTGACTCCCGATGTGGAGTTGGATGCCGGCCAGATCCACCTCGCGCGCCCCGACTGCCCGCCGCGCGACCGCCAGCGCCCGGCCGGATCCGATGTCGAGCCCGAACTTCGTTTCCCGCGTCGCCGTCGCCACCTCCGGGTGGGTCGGAACGTCCATCGCCGGGTTCCCCCTGATCAACACGCGTGGCCGCTTTCCCGTTTCGCTCGCGGTGGCAATCAGCCGCTCGAGTTCGGCGTCGTTATCCACCAAGAACCGCTCGACGCCGATTTCGAGCGCCCGTTCGAGATCGGCCGGCTGGCGGTTCATTCCCGTCACCAACAGGTCGACCGGATCGAAGCCGGCGGCGAGTGCCGCCGTCAGTTCCCCGTGGGCGTACACCTCACCCTTACACCCCTCGTCGCGAAGCACAGAGAGTATTCCGGGGTTGTAGTTCGCCTTCACGGCGAAATGGATCGTCGAATCCGGGTACTGCTCGTCCAGCGCGCTTCGAAGGCGGCGGTAGTTCGACCTGATGTCGTCCTCGTAGAAGACATAAACCGGCGTCCCGAACGGAGAACGAACCTCGGATTCGAATTCGAGAAGGCGGGCCCTGCGCGCGTCGATTTTCATGTCTTTGACGTGCTGATGCGACAACAAAAGCGCCACCCTAGTATGAACGGACCTCCAGTGTACGATCGACGCCGTAATATAATACATATAGAACTGATTGAAATATAATAGGTGTGCCGAGGATAGCCGTACGGAAAGATCGTGGGATGGATCGACGGCCGATACGATACACGAGCATTGGTATACGCCCGATAGACGCGATGGCTTTCGTCGCGTGTGAGACACAGAAGCACAGTACGTATGATCTACGAACGATCGGACTAAACTGAAGTATGGTACGATCGTGCCGGGTGTTCTCTCGCGATGGGGTTCCACAACACCTCGTTTCCGACGTGGTGCTGTCGCCGCCGTTCCGGCTCAGTCGCCGAGTTCCGCCGTGGCGAGGAGTTCCTGCACGAACGAATCGATGCGTTCGGTCGCCTTCTCCTCGTACTCACCGGTCAGGTTCGAGAGCAGACAGGAGAAGGTCACCACCGGCTCGCCGTGGTCGAACACGTATCCGGAGAGCGTCCGTACTCCCGTGAGGGTGCCGGTCTTCGCTCGAACCGTGATCCGATCGGGGAGGTCGCCCAGCCGCGCTTCGACCGTCCCTTCGGTGCCCATCTCCGGAAGCGACCGGCGATACTGTTCGCCCCACGGCTGATCGAGACACCACTCCAGCGTCGAGACGATGCTCGCCGCCGACAGCAGATTGTACCGCGAGAGCCCCGATCCGTCGCAGAGACGCACGCCGCTCGCGCCGCGTGCCTCGAAGAACGCACCCGAGCGGTCGCCCCAGGCCTCCCAGCTCCCCGTCCCATCGCAGTCGCGGGCGACCGTCCGCGCCAACTGCTCGGCCACGAAGTTATCGGAGTGGACGAGCATCGGTCGAACGAGGTCGGATAAGGGTGCGGACGTGACGGCGGCGCACGGGGCACCCGGTGTCGGGACGGATTCGTTCTCGATGCGGACCTGGCCGTCGACGGTGACGCCCGTGGCTTCGAGCGCGTCTTCGAGCACGTGTCCTGCGTGCATCATCGGATCGTCGACGGGACCCGACTCGACGACCGTCGACTCGGGTGGTACGGTACCTTCCACGCGGATGACCCCGGACGCTCGGTCCTTGTACACCGAGAGATTGGCGTTCGCGTCACAGCCCGCGTTGACGGCCACGTCAACGTCGATCGCGACGGTGTTCGACGCCGGCGAGGCGTCGACGTGCACCGAGGCGTTTTGACGGGTGACGGTGACGTCGACGGTGTTGCCTTCGAGCGCCAACGGCGTGCTCTCGGCGCCGTAGGCGAACTGACCGTCGTCCCACGTCCACCCCGGCCCGAGCGATCCCTCGTCGAACACCGAGGCGTCGATAACGAGGTCGCCCGCGACCGTCTCGATCCCCCTTTCTCGGACGGCCCTTGCGAGATCCGTCAGATCCGACCGTGAGAGGTCGGGCGCCCCCGAACCGGTGACCACGAGGTCACCGACGCGGCCGGCACACACCTCTCCGATGGCGTGCACCGTCGTCTCGAACGCGTAGGTCGGGCCGAGTTCCGCGAAGCCGAGCGCCGCCGTCACGAGCTTGGCGTTCGACGCCGGGAGCATCGGCACGTCCCGGTCGTGGGCGACGAGCGGCTCCTCGGTCCGACGATCCCACGCGTAAACGCTCGCTGTCGTGTGATCGCGGTCGGGGAGCGTCCGCTCGATGAGTCCGTTCCCGCGGGCACAGCGGCTCATTCTCGCCCCCGTTCCTCGGATCCGACGCCATCGAACGGGAGGTGACACGCCGTCTCGCGGTCGGAAGCGCCCACCGGCTCGAGAGCGGGGTTGTTCGCCTGACACACCGACTCGTGCTCGGCCAGCGCCTGCTCGGCCTCGTCCCACTTGTCGTCCGCCGCGGCCTGGACCGCCCTCTCAGCGGCACGACGGGCGTTCGACGGGAGCCCCTCGCTGTCGTCGAGGTACGCGGCGAGGATCGAATCGGGGGCCCCTGTGCCGTCTTCCAGATTGCGGTCGCGGACGTCCGCCAGCAGCCGCTCGTATCGCTCGTAGGCATCTACCGAGAACCCATCGGGGTGGATGAACTCTGGACAGCGGGTGTGAAACCGACAGCCTGACGGCGGGTTCGACGCGCTTGGCACGTTACCGCCGATCCGCGTGGTGACGCCCGGCTCGTCGGGATCGGGGTTCGGCACGGCGCTCAACAGCGAGTTGGCGTAGGGGTGGTACTGCTCGGAGAACAACCGCGCTGCTGGCGCGACCTCCACGAATTCGCCGAGGTACATCACCGCCACCCTGTCCGCGACGTAGCGCACGACGCTCAGGTCGTGTGAGATGAGCAAGTACGCCAGGCCGTACTCCGTCTGGAGATCGTCCATCAGGTTCAGGATCTGGGCTTGCACGCTGACATCGAGCCCGCTCACCGGCTCGTCGGCAACGACGAGATCCGGGTTGATCGACAGCGCGCGCGCAAGGTTGATCCGCTGTCGCTGTCCCCCCGAGAACTCGTGTGGATAGCGGGTGTAGTACTCGCGCTTCAGGCCGACCTGCTCGAGGAGTTCGAGCGCGCGCTGGCGACGGCGCTCCGTTTCCCACCCCGCTCCTTCGAGCGGATCCTCGATGATGTGGCCGACCTTCCGTCGAGCGTTGAGGCTCGAATTGGGATCCTGGAACACCATCTGGGACCGCTTTCGAAACTCCGCTTCGGGGATCTCGTCGATCGATCGCCCGTCGAAGTGCACGTCGCCCGCCGTCGGCTCTTCCAATCCGAGGATGGTCCTCGCGAGCGTCGATTTCCCACACCCCGACTCTCCCACGACGCCGAACGTCTCGCCGGGACGCAGTTCGAAGCTGACGCCGTCGACGGCCTTCACGCTCGAATCGTCGTAGCCGAACGGAAGGATCCCCGACCCGCGGTCGAACCGAACCGACGCGAACAGGCCGGTGTTGACCGGGAAGTGCTTTTTCAGGTCTTGCACGTCCAACAGCGGTTCGTCGGCGCGGTCGGTCGCGTCGCGGCCCGTCGAATCGGTCGTACTCATGCGCGGCCCTCCGTTCGATCGATCGAATCCGTCGTGGTCATCTGTTCAGTCATCGGTAAATCCCTCCGCGGAACCGTCGCCCCTTCCGGGCCGTTCGTGTAACGCGGGCTCGTCCCGCGGGTTCCGCTCGTCGTAGAGAAGACACGCCACGTCGTGGTCGGTCCCATCGTCGTACCGTGGCGGGACGAGCCGACTGCACTCGTCGAACGCGACCGGACACCGCGTCCGGAACCGACACCCCGACGGCGGCGATACCCCGCTCGGCATCGTCCCCTCGATCGGATCGATCCCATCGAGCGTCGCGTCGGGGGTAACCACCGAGTTGAGCAACGACTGCGTGTATGGGTGTTTCGGGTTTCGATACAGCTCCTCGTACGGCGCGGTCTCGACGATCTTACCGAGGTACATGACCGCGACCCGATCACACACCTCGCGGACGACGCCCAAATCGTGCGTGACGTAGATGACGCTCGTATCGTATCTCTCCTGGATGTCCTCGAACAGGTCGAGGATGCCCGCCTGGATCGTCACGTCGAGAGCGGTCGTCGGCTCGTCGGCGATGATGAGCTTCGGATCGCACGCAAGCGCCATCGCGATCATCGCCCGCTGTTGCATCCCGCCCGAGTACTGGTGGGGGTACTCGTCGATGCGCTGTTCGGGATCGGGGATGCCGACGTCGTCGAGCAGCTCGATCGCGCGGGCTCGCGCCTCCGTTTCCGTCCGTCCCGTGTTCTCTCGGATCACCTCGACGAGCTGGCTGCCGACGGTGAAGACCGGGTTGAGCGCCGACATCGCGTCCTGGAAGACGATGGCGATCTCGTTGCCTCGGATCTCCCGGCGCAGTTGTTCCTCCGAGAGATCGGTCAACTCCCGTCCCTCGAACCGGATGGATCCATCGACGACGCGACCGGGTTCACGGATCAAGCCCATGAGGCTCTTCACCGCGACGCTCTTGCCGGCTCCGCTCTCGCCGACGATGCCGAGCGACTCGCCGGCTTCAAGTTCGAAGTCGATACCGTCGACAGCTTGGACGATCCCCTCCGGGGTGAAAAAATACGTCCGGAGGTCCTCGACCGCGAGGAGACTCACGACCGATCACCCCCTTGCTCGTCGGCGGTTCCCGCGCCCGATCCGTCGGCCCGGGTGGGCGATCCGTCGTGTGCGTCGTCGAACGCGTCGGTTTCCCCCGGCGGTTCGTCGGCGCGCAGCGCTTCGAGTTCGATGTCGTCCGTTTCGACGGATTCGACGGTCGTCTTCGGATCCATGATGTCGCGCAGGCCGTCCCCGAGCATATTGAACCCCATGACGGTGATGAAGATCATCATCCCCGGGAAGAACGCCACCCACCAGGCGATGAGCAGCGCTGTCCGTCCGTCGCTGAGCATCCGCCCCCAGTCGGGCGTCGGCGGCTGGACACCGAAGCCGAGAAAGGAGAGCGCGGCCGCACCGATGATGACGCTGCCCATCGAGAGCGTCGCCTGCACGACGACCGGCGCGATGCCGTTCGGGACGATCTCCCGGAAGAGGATGGTCCGCCGGGGAAGGCCGGCGAGTTTGGCCGCCTCGACGTACTGACGGTCGCGGATCGATAACGCTTCCGAACGCATCACTCGGGCGTACGCCGGGATGCCGACGATGCCGTACGCGAGAAACAGGTTGTAGAGGCTCGGACCGAAGATGGCCATGAAGATCATGGCGAGAATGAGGCCCGGAATGGCGTACAGCACCTCGATAGCGCGCATGAGGGCGTCGTCGACGTACCCCCCGAAGTAGGCGGACACTCCCCCGATGACGACGCCGCCGACGAAACTGATGCCGACGGCGACGATACCGATGGTAAGCGCCGTTCGGCTCCCGTAGATGATCCGCACGAGGATGTCGCGGCCGTACTGGTCGGTTCCCATCGGATGGTCCATCGAGGGCGCGGCGTATCGGTTCGGCTGATTCATCGCGTGCGGATCGGCGTGGAGCCACGTGATGACCGCCCGGTCGAGGAGGAAGTTATCGATAGTGCTGAAGACCGCCATCACGACGAGAGCACCGATCAGAAACAGGCCGACGAGCGATGTCGGACTGTACTTGAGCTTCTTCAGCGTCACCACCACGGTGCTTTCCGTCTCGAAGCTCGTGTCGGCGATGCGGCCCTGTTCGGAACTCATCGATCGCCTCCACGCGGGTTCGGGAATCCGGGCTCTGGAGGCTGCGAGCCGGACGGTCGGTCGTTCGGTGTGTCGGTTGCCTCAGTCATACCTGATCCTCGGATCGATGTACGCGTACGCCAGGTCGGTCAACAGCACGCCGATCAGGAACAACACCGCGAAAAACAGCGTGATCCCGATAACGACGGAGTAATCGAGGACGACGAGCGAATCGAAGAACAGCCGTCCCATGCCGGGGATGGCGAAGATCTCCTCGACGATAACGCTCCCGCTGAGCAAAAATGAGAGCTGCAGTCCGACGATGGTGATCAGCGGCAACAGCGCGTTGCGAAGCGAGTGCCTGTAGAGTACCCGCCGTTCCGGGATGCCGTACGCGCGTGCGGTCTCGATGTAATCCGCGCGGAGCTCTTCGATCATGCTCGACCGGGTCATGCGCATGAGCAGCGCCATCTGCGCCGTCGCGAGCGTGGCGACCGGCATGACCAACAGCTTCGCGGACTGAACCGGGTTTTCGAGCGGCGAGACGTATCCCGACGCCGGTAGCAACTGGAATTCGTATGCGACCACGTAGATCAGCATCAGCGCCAGCCAGAAGTTCGGCGTCGAGATGCCGGCGAGACCGACGATGCGCGATGCGTGATCGCCGGCGCGGTTGTGCCGGGCCGCGCCGTACACGCCGAGCGCGATGGCCGTCGGGAGCGCGACGAGGTAGGACAGCCCCATCAGCGTCACGGTCGGACCCATGCGCTCGAGCATGAGCGACGAGACGGGCTGTCGGTGCGTGAACGATCGTCCCAGGTCGCCCTGGAGGAGTCTCGTGAGGTGATCGACGTACTGTACGTACAGTGGCTGATCGAAGCCGTAGTGTTCGATCAGCTCGTCCGCTAGCTCCTGGCTCGGCTCGAGTCCGAGGTAGATCTTCACGGGATCCCCCGGTAAGGCGTGCATCAGCACGAACGTGAGCGTGATGACGCCGAACAGCACGGGGACGATCTGGACGAGCCGCCGGAGCACGTATCTGCCCATTCCCATTGGTGTCTGAAATCAGTGAGTGTGGCGTTGGATTGCGCGCGATCGGGCGCGTGACTGGATCTCGGACAACGGCCGTCACCCCTCGATCCAGGCCTCCTGCCAGTGGTTGAACACTTCTTGGTCGCCGAACGCCGTCGGCTCGTAGTCCTGGACTTCGGTGCGCCATCCCACCGCGGTCTCGCCCGCGTAAATGGGAATGGCGGGATAGTACCCCTGCATGATCTCTGCGGCTTCCACGTAGAGATCGAAGCGTTCGTCCTGATCGAGGGTCGCGCGGGCGTCGCGGATGATCCCATCGAGGCGTTGGAGGGTCTCTTCCTCTTCGGTGCCGCGGTAGGCCTGGTGTATGTATCCCGCCGAAGCGTTCCCGACGACATCGTCCGACATACCCCCCTCGTCGTTTTCGAGATCGCGGAACATGTAGTAGTAGTAGCCGTCGGGATCGTCGCCACCGCCCCAGCCGTAGGTGCAGACGTCGAACTCGCCTGTATCGAGCGCGTCGAGCCATTCGCCAGTGCCGACCTCGCGGACCGAGGCGTCGACGCCGATCTGTTCGAGTTCGTTCTGGAGAACGACGGACATCCCCATCCACTTCTCGCCCGACAGCGCTAGGATGTCGACCTCGAAATCGGTGCCTACGCCGGCGTCTTCGAGCATCGAGACCGCCTGGTCGTGGTCCTGTTCCGGATAGTACTCCTCTTCCCACTCCTCGTAGGGGAAGTCCCAGAGATCGATGACCTCCTGTGGCAGGTAGCCCCAGTTTCGCTTTCCCAACTGATCGACCGAGCCGCTGAGCAGCTCGTCGTAATTGACGACGTAGTGCATCGCCTCACGGACCCGCGCGTCGTCGAACGGCTCTTCGAAGCAGTTGAGGATGAGTCCCCGGTAGTTAAAGCTCGAATATCGCGTCGTGTCGATGTTGTCCTCGGTCTCCGACTGATCCAACAACGTCTCCGGAATCGACGATTGGTGTACCCCACCGGTCGTGAGTTCGACGTAGCCTACTTCGGCCTCGGGGATGATGCGGTACTCGAGACCTCCGAGTCGCGGCGTTCCGAGGAAGTAGTCCTCGAACACTTCGGTCTGGAGGTGGGAGGCCGATTCGGCTTCGACGAACTGGAACGGTCCGGTCCCGACGGGGTTCACCCCGAACTCCTCCTCACCCATCTCCTCGGCGGCCGCTTGGGGGACGATCGGCGCGTTCATCCCGGCCAACACCGTCTCCATGAGCGCGAACGGGTACTCGAGGTGGAACGTTACCTCGTACTCGCCGCTGGCCTCCACTTCGCTGATGAAATCCAGATCGGCCTGATTCGGCGATGCGTTGTCGGGGTCGAGCATCCAACCGAACGAGTACGCGACGTCCTCGGCCGTGAGTTCGCTCTCGTCGTGGAACTGGACGTCTTGGCGGAGCGTCCCCACGTACGTGAGCTCGTCGGCTTCCTCGAGGTGGTTCTCGAGCAGGTGGGGAGCGGTGCCCGAACCGTCGGGCGCCATCATGAGCAACCCATCGAACAGGTAGTGGGCGGCGGTGCTGTACCACGCGAGCGAGTTCATCCGCGGGTCGAGCGTTTCCACTTCGTTCGGCGTCGAGAGGACGAACGTCCCCCCACTTCCATCACCCGCCGCGTCATTGTCGTCTACGCCGGGTCCGTCGGGTCCACTCGAACAGCCAGCGAACAGGCTGGCTCCACCGATGATCGCCATCGACTTGATGAATCGCCGGCGGTTCAGATCGGATCGATCGTCTGGGTTGAACATTGAGAACACACTTTTTGCTATAAGTATTGGTTCAACAGACGACAGTTATTCGTTGTCCTAGGATGCTAGAAGCGGTCGGCTTCGCGCTGTGGATCGTCAGGCGACTTCCACTGTCCGTCGCGCGTATAGCCCTCGTTGGTTCCAATCGTCGACGGCGACGTACGCGGTGAGTTCGCGTTCACCCGGAACGGGCGTCCAGACGTCCTGTCCGTCGACTCGGTCACGGATCTGCCCGTCCCAGGTACCGGCGAACGTTCGTCGTTCTCGGGGCCCGAACGCCAGCTTCGACGGTACCGGTGGGGGATCGAACCGGCCGATTCCGGCCTCGGGCTCGTCGTCGATCCGCCACCCCCACGATCGACTCGTCGGCAACGTGAGTAGGAGGCCCGTCGGCGCGCGGTTTTTCACGTGGAATCGAAACCCCGAGGAGTCCCCGATCGAAAAGCGTGTTGGCGCTTCGAGCGAACACGTCAGGAGTCCCGCTGCGACAGCATCCGGGATTTTCGACGCGAGAACGCCAACCCGGCGGCCATCGTCGTCTGTCCGATCCATCGCGTTCGCGGGAAAGCGACGTGCGGGATCGCGTTCCGTCTTCGAACCCCTCCCGTTCGACTCCATCCGTACCGGGTCGTGGGACGGGACTGTGATGACTGTTTCGACGGTCCACGGCCGGTAGGCGCCATCGCCGTTTCCTGCCGGTAACCCAGCCGGTCGAGCCGGTATCACTCGACGATGTCGAGGACACGATTCGAGTGCTTCGAGCGGCCGTCGAGTCACCGTTTCCCGACCGGACGGCCGTCCGCGGACGAAAGCGGTGGGGATCGGTTTCGATGCTTCCCTCCGCTGTCGACCGATCACAGGTGGGTGTCGAACGCGGCTTCGAGCTTCTCGATCGTCCGCTCCCACGTGTTGCGCCGCGAAAAGACGTGGGACTCGCCGGGATAGTACTCGGCCTCGAACTCGATGTCGAGATCGAGCAGCGCGTCCACGACGATGTCCTGCTGTTCGACGTTCACGTATCGGTCACCGGTTCCGTGGAAGCTGTAAATCGGAGTTTCGTACCGGTGCATGTGCGTGACTGGGCTCGCGTCGTCCCAGCGGTCCCGTGCCTCGAACGGTCTTCCGCCCATCCGCACGGTCGTCGCGGAGGCGATTTCCGAGTGCTTCGTTTCGATGGCCCACTCGTAGAAGTTCTCCATGTCGGCGAGTCCGGCGAGGTTGATCGTTACGTCGAACACCCCCGGGTGGATGCCGGGTAGCTGCAGCGCCGCGTAGCCGCCGTAGGAGAGTCCCCACATCCCGACGGAGTCGCTCGTGTATTCGAGCTCGCGTAGGTACTCGGCCGAACGAGCGATGTCGTTCATTTCGACCCTGCCCCGGTCCCCTCCGATCGCGCCCCTGAAGTCCCGACCGTAGCCGATCCCGCCGCGGTAGTTCACGAGCAGACCCACGTAGCCGCGCGAAGCGAGATACTGCTGGATCGCGTACGCGAGACCGTACGAGCGGTTCGGGTGGAAGCCATCGCGCATCTGGCGCATCGGTCCCCCGTGGACGTACACGATGCTCGGACGATCCGTCGCGTCGTCCGGAGTCGATTCCCCCCGTCGGGGATCGAGCAGGTAGCCGTGGACGGTCAGACTGTCGTTCTCGAACGCGACCGGTTCGGGTTCGATCGGTAGCGTCGCCCACTGCTCCACGGCCGAACGGCTCACGCGATGCTCGTGTTTTCCATCTATCTCTCGAACGCGGACCTCGGTCGATCGTTCGCGGCTCGCGTGAAGGTAACTGAGACGTTCGCCGTTCGGTGACGGACGCGGAGCGACGTTCGTTCCCGGCGTCTCGATCACGGGCGTTACGGTCCCGTCGATCGTGACGGTGTAGATCTGGCGTTGCCCCGAGTCCCGGCGGTTGGAAGCGAACACGAGCGTTCGGTCGTCGATCCATCGGGGCGACGAATCCGCGAGCCCTTTGTCCTCGAACGGGCCCTCCGTGAGTCGGGTTCGCTCGCCCGTCGTCGTGTCTATCACGTATACGTGTTCGAACCCATCGATCGAGAGCACCGCACCCAGTTTGGTTCCGTCGGGTGAGACCCGCGGTGATCCACGTGAAAGCGTTCCCCTCTCCGTGTCTTCTTCCCGAAAGAGCATGGTTTCGGTCCCCGAACGGTCGACAGCGACGAACTCCCGTACGGTTCCGTACGCGGCGTTTCGTACGAAACTCAGCCGGCCGTCGCCGAGCCATGCCGGAGAATGCGCCGACGCGTTCGATCGCGTACGCCAGACCAACTCCCCGGTTTGGGTGTCGATCACGCCGACGCAGTTCGTCCCCCGTTCGAAGAACCGGTAGGCGAGCAGTCCGTCCTCGCGCCACGCGAGCATGCGCGAGTCATCGAGATACGGTCCGCGCTCTGGAACGTCGAATCCGCGTTCAGCTCCATCCTCGACCGACCGCACCCAGGGCCTTCCTTCGCGGTAGTACCCGATTCGCGTGCCGTCGGGCGACCACGCGAGCGAGGAGTCTCCGCCGGGCGTCCGGGCGAGTTCCGTGGTCGTTCGGCCTTCGGGATCCACGCGCACCACCGTTCCCTCCTCGGTCACACAGACGAGGATCGGATCGGTCGGCGACCAGGCGAACTCGGTTACGTGTGCGTCGTTCGGACGGATCCGCCACGACTCGTCCCCCGGTCGGGCCAGAAACAACGCTTTGCCATCGTCCTCGTACATCGTCGTAGCGAGGTATGCGGAGTCTGGGGACCACTCGGCCGGGTCGGGCCATTCCAGATCGAGAATTTCGTCGGCTGTGACCATACCCCGCGACCGTCCTCCGGGCGCATCAATGGTCGGACGGCGGCAATCGACCGTCACTCGGTGATCAGTCCGATGACATCATCGACGGTGAATCAGGACCGGCTGAATAACGCATTCTCGTCCCCCGGATCACCGCTGACAGTGTGACGGCGTTGTTTCCATAAAATAGTTCATCCTAAGTTAGTCTCAGCTAACTTAGCTCGGACTAACGTATCTCCGATGCCCATAGACGGATCCCCGACGGTGTCGGGTATCAGTTCACTCCCCGATCACGGAAGCGGGTGAAAACGCATCGGTCACGAACGGTTTGGCCTGCTGTCACACGTCGGTCTTCGCCGCAGGAGCGTTCCTGACGGTCGTCGGCTCCCGTGCCTGCTCGGTCGGTATCGATCCGGTCGAGGAGGGGACGAGCGCGACTCCGACGATTCTCGACACACTCCTACGGGTCACACCGTTCATCGCTGCATCGGTGGTTCCACGCTCGCCCGCAGACGATCACACATTATATTTGGTTCCATATATTAATCGCGAACAAAAATATCTTCTGAACGAAATGTTTAAACATTCATCTCTCATACGTCGAATCGTGAATGGACACAAGCCAGCGATCCAGCCGATCGGGCTGACGACGCACCGCTTTTCCGGCGCGCGTTCGGGTGCCCGTCCCCGCCCGAAGGACCACTCGCACCGAGCCGACCGAGCGCTGGGCCGTAACGGACGCGCAGACGACCGACAGACCACGGACGACACCGATCATGCCACACTTCTCTGATGCGAAGCGAGAACGGATCCGCGAGACGCTCCACAAAACCGGGCGGGAGTTGTTCGCCCGCTATGGATTGGACAAGACGACAATCGCCGAACTCACCGAACCGGCCGGGATCGCGACCGGCACGTTCTATCAATTCTACGACTCCAAGGAAGCGCTCTACATCGAAATCCTAGAAGCGTACAGCGAGGATCTCATTCCCCGTTTGCTGGACAATTCCTTCGAGGCGCACGACGATCCGGAAGCGGCGATCGCGGCGTTCCTCGAAGAGATCATGGATGAAGCCGAATCGAACCCACTCCTCAACCAGATCATCACCGAAAACCTATACGACCGGATCCGGGCACAGTACTCCGCACAGCACTCCGACGAGGAAGTCGCCGAGGAACGCGAGCGTTCGATCGAGTACTTTCTGCCGTACATCGAAGAGTGGTACGACGAGGGGCGGGTGAGTGGTTCCGATCCCGAGACGATCGCGCACACGATTCGGGCTGCTGCCATGTTCCCATACAACAAAGAACTCATCATTGATGATCGCTATTCAGAGATCCGGGAGATGTACATCGACACGGTCGCTGCCGGAATGACGGGGAATGTCATCGAATCGAATACTACGAGGGACGATCATGAGTGAGATAGAAGACATCCAGACAGGGACGTACGTCGTGGGATTCGACGGCGCTGGTGCAACGGAGCGCGCGCTGGTGGGTAGCAAGGGCGCGAACCTGGCACGGCTTGCCGGGGCCGAGCTGCCGGTGCCGGCGGGCTTTTGCGTGACGACCGCCGCGTACGAGGAACTGATCGACGAACCGTCTATCGAAGAAGCGATCGACGAGCTGTCGGGCCTCGATCCGACGGATACGGCGGCGATCGCGGAGGCAGGAAGCACTCTGCGCGCTCGGATTCGAGAGCGCGACGTTCCCGAGGAGGTCCAGAAGGCGATCGAGAACACTCTCGACGCGATGGCAAGCGATCCGGAGCAGGCGTACGCGGTCCGGTCGAGCGCGACGGCCGAGGATCTCCCGGAGGCGTCCTTTGCGGGTCAACAGGAGACGTTCCTCAACGTCCACTGGGAGGCGATCGTCGACCGAGTCCGCGACTGTATGGCGAGCCTATTCACCGATCGGGCGATCGCCTACCGCGCCAGAAACGACGTTGCCCACGAGGAGGTGGCGCTAGCGGTCGTCGTCCAGCGGATGATCTCTCCCGACGTGTCGGGCATCTGCTTCACCGCCGATCCACAGACGGGGAATCGCCTCATCACGTCCATCGAGGCCGGGGTCGGTCTCGGTGACGCGTTGGTGTCGGGGGAAGTGACCGCCGACAGCGTTCGCGTCGAGACGCGGACCGGTGAGATCCTCGACTACGAGGTCGGAGAGCAACAGATCGCGGTTCGACCGACTCCGGAAGGCGGCACCGAAACGGTCGAACTCGACGCGACCGACCGCACGACGCGCGTGCTCTCGGACGATCGGATTCAAACCCTCGTGGAACTAGGCGAGGAGATCGAAACGCTGTTCGAGTGTCCCCAGGACATCGAATGGTGTCTTGCAGATGGAGAATTCTCCATCGTGCAGGCCCGACCGATCACGTCGCTCTACCCCGTGCCATCGCCCGAGCCGACCGATGACCGCCTCCACGTCTACTACAGTATGGGTCATGGACAGGCGTTTGCCGAAGCGATGCCGCCGCTCGTCAGGGATTTCTGGATGACGTACACTCAAAACGCATTGGCAGGGTTGGGTTTGGATTCGGAAACGCGGTGGACGGCCGAGGCCGGTGGGCGTATCTA
Organism: Halobacteriales archaeon YIM A00010; assembly: GCA_025041175.1. Classification (GTDB taxonomy): domain Archaea; phylum Halobacteriota; class Halobacteria; order Halobacteriales; family Haloarculaceae; genus Halocatena. The sequence goes on along the minus strand of JAKCFJ010000003.1, from coordinate 158,986 downwards.
CATCGATATGACATCGCTATTGCGAATCGGCATCTTTCGACACCGCATCCCGGATCGAATGGCGGCAGTGAGCGAACCGATCGGTGTAGCCCTCGACGATCTGCTGGCCAGACGGGGCGAGGAGTTCGAAGAAGAGCGGACGGTACGCGAGACACTCGCGGTACTACGTCGGGGTATTGGCACCTTATGGACGGAAGCTCGGAACGGCTTCCCCCTAATGTCGGCGATGGTTCGCGGGTTTCTCGGTGCGTTCGTCGGCGAGCCGAATCCGCCGGAACACGAGGAAGCGAAGTGGATCACGTGGGGACAGACCGTTGCCGCGCAAATCCGCGGGCCCGACACGCCCGCCGAGCGCGCCCACGCCGTCTTTGATCCCGACAAAACCGGCTTCACCAGCATACCGCGCATGGGGCCGCTGATGGCCGCCTTCACGCTAGATGGGTGGCTCCAACGGCGGTTCTCGGACGCTTCCGAGGACGTGAACGCCGTCGGCAGGGGCTTTCCGGACGAGCTGGTGACGCGGATCAACCTCGGGCTGGGCGACCTCGCGGACGTGGCGCGCGAGCATCCCGAGGTTGCTGAGGCGCTCCGGCAGGGCGCATCGCTCGACGAGATCGAGTCCCGAGAAGGCGGCGAGGCGTTCCGAGACGCGCTCGATGAGTATCTCGACGAGTTCGGCCACCGTGCGACCGGCGAGATCGATGTCAGCCGTCCCCGATGGCACGAGGATCCCTCCGGACTGCTTGCGACGGTCCGCGCCAACCTCGAACACGAGCAAGAAGGCGAGCACCGCGAGCATCTCCGCGAGATGGAACGGGAGGCGGCCGCGGCGGCCGAGCGCCTCGAAGAACAGGCCGATCGCGGGCTGCTCGGCCCGATCCGGAAACGATGTATCCGCCAACTGCTCCGAACGTATCGGGGCTACATCCAAACACGCGAATACCCCAAACAGGGAACTGCGTACCTATTCACAGCGTGGCACGAGGCACTCCGTGATGCCGGTGAGAAGCTCGTCAACGAGGGGCACTTGACCGATCCTGACGACGTTTGGTACCTCCGGAAGGACGAGCTGTTCGCAGCGCTGGAGGGCGATTCGATCGATGTCGATATCGCGGCTCGGCGCGCCGCGTTCGAGCGCCACGCGGCGATGGACGCGCCGCCAGTGTTGACGAGCGAGGGCGAAGCGCCGAGTGCGGACATCGAGCGTGCGGACGTTCCCGAAGACGCACTCGTTGGGACCGGCGTGTCGGGCGGCGTGGTCGAAGGGACTGCCCGCGTGGTTCACGATCCCGCAGAAGAGACGATCGAGACGGGTGAAATCCTCATCGCGCCCTCCTCCGATCCCGGCTGGACGCCACTGTTTTTGAACGCAGCAGGCATCGTCGTGGAGGTTGGCGGTCGTCTGAGCCACGGCGCGCTTGTCGCGCGCGAATACGGGCTGCCCGCCGTGGTATCGGTCCCTGAAGCGACCCGCCGCGTCGAGACCGGTCAACGGGTGCGAATCGACGGCACACGGGGGACCGTCGAGATCATGGAGGACGATCATGAGTGAGACCGAAGAGATCCAAACGGAGGGACGTACGTCGTCTCGTTCGCACACCAGAACTCTTCGAGTTCTGGGGACGCCCGATCGGCGTAGCTCGTCGAGATCGGATCGCGGACACCATCTTTTTTCTCGCCCGCGCCCGAGTGTCCGGGCGTGCGAACTGTCCTCGTTACCGGCGCGACCAGCGGCATCGGTGCAGCGGCATCCCGGCGACTCGGCGGGCGGGGCTGGCGCGTGCTCGTCCACGGCCGAGACCGCGAGCGGGGGGAAGCGGTCGCGGCGAACGTCTCGGAGGCCGGCGGCGAGGGAGTCTTCCTCCGTGCCGACTTCACCGATCTCGGTGCCGTTCGCGACCTCGCTGACGAGGCCCAGGCGTACGATCCCGCCATCCTCGTCAACAACGCGGGACTCTCCCGCGGCGAGCGCCACACCGCCGATCTCGCCGGTCGGACTGTCGAAGAGACGTTCATCGTCAACCACCTCGCGCCGTACCTGCTCACGTACGAGTTGCTCGGGACGCTCCGCAGGGACCACGATCCACGGGTGGTCGTCACCGCCTCCGGCGTTCACGGCCGCGCAGTGGACCCGCTCGCGGACCTCTCGATGGCCGACTACGATCCGCTGGAGGCATACGCCCGCTCGAAGCTGGCGAACGTGGCGTTCTCGATCGAGTTGGCCGAGCGGCTGGCAGACGCCGAAACCGATCTCACAGCGAACGCCCTCCATCCGGGGTTCGTCCCCGGCAGCCGCCTGTTTCGCGAGTCGGCGGTGCACGTCCGGATCACCACGTGGCTCGCGTCGCTCCTTCCCTTCGTCGGCTCGTCCGTGGAGCGCGGCGCCGATAGTATTGTCCACCTCACGGCGGACGAGGAGACGGCCGACGTCTCCGGCGCGTACTTCTCGGGGACTGACCGGGCCTCCCCGTCCGGGCAAGTGCGAGAGCCCGAGTTCCGCCAACGCCTCTGGACGGAAAGCGCCGACCTCGTGGGCGTGGATCCGGACTGGCCGTGAGGCGACCTCCGACCAGATGGCCCTCACAAGAAAAAGAGTGTCTCCACCAGCGGATTCTGGACGCCCCACAGCAACAGCCCGTAGTGAGACAGATACCAGCCGGCAAACAGCGTCAATCCGGCTGCATCTCACCACACTGCTCGAGATCTTCGGCAATCAGCGCGTCAGATTGCTCGGATTCGCATGAATACCGATTCTGTGGTTGTATTTAGCTATTGCACCTCCGACTGAACTGTTGTCATTTCGTCGCTAGCGCTCTCGTGATCACCGTTTCTGTCACCGATAACATGAATCGCTTCCTTTGCGAGCAACACCCGAATTCGGTCCTGGTCGGCAAGCCCCAACCGATCGTAGACGGGCGGCGATAGCTTGATTCGAATCACGTCGTCCATCCCGTCCGGAGCGATATCGACCAGATAGTCGTCGCCCTCGAACACCCGGCGTGTGACGTTCCCATCGAGGACGTTCGCCTCATCAGCGGCGGAGTCATCGGTAGTCGCGACGTACTCGGGTCGGATACAAAACCAGACATCTTCCCCGACCTCGTGTCCGTAGCCGGGGGTTTCGATCTGTCGGTCGTTCCAGTCGAGGACGAGACTGGTGTCCGTCCCTGCGACCTGTGCCTGAAACACGTTGATGCTGCCGGTGAACGACGCGACGAACGGCGTTGCGGGATGGGCAAACACCTCCTTCGGCGTGTCAATTTGGTGGACTGTTCCGTCTTCCATGACTGCGAGCCGGTCACCGATAGCCGTTGCTTCGTGCTGGTCGTGAGTGACGTAGACTATCGGGATGGACAGCGACGACAGGAGAGGGCGTAGCTCGTCCCGGAGCCGGCGTTTGATCGGTGCGTCGAGATTGGCAAGTGGTTCATCCAGCAACAACGCTGCGGGATCGGTGGCAAGCGAGCGTGCAAGCGCGACTCGCTGGCGCTCGCCACCCGACAGCGTGTCCGCGCGCTGGTCGAGGATACCTTCGATTTCGAGCGTTGTGGCCAGCTCTTCGACCTGCTTCATCGACTCTGCAGCGTACGCAACGTTCTCTCGGGCAGTCATGTGCGGGAAGAGCGCTCCGTCTTGGAAGACGAGTACCGTCCCGCGCTCTTCGGGTGGCTGTCCGGTGAGGTCCCTCCCGTTCAGCGTGACCCTCCCAGCGTCGGGAGAAACAATCCCAGCGATCGTCGACAGGAGCGTCGTCTTGCCACAGCCTGACGGGCCGAGTACTGAGAGCACCTCATTCTTGACGGTGAGGTCGATGGGACCGAGTTCGAATCCCTCGTAGGTTTTCACGAAACCGTCGAATGCGAGTGTCATTCCCATGGATTCGACACAATGGTGGTGAGGGTTGCGAGTGCCGCGACCGAGATGAGTAATAAGAGTATCGCTACGGGATAGGCATTGTCCAGTCCGAGCTCGATGAACGCCACCCAAATCTGGACCGGCATCGTCCGGGGATAGTACGCCATTATCATGGTCGCGCCGAATTCGCCCATTGCGCGCGTGAACGTAAGCGTCACGCCCGCGAGAATTCCCGGCATAGCGAGCGGGAGCGTGACGTTGCGAGCGGTCGTCCACCGTCCTTTCCCGAGCGATCGAGAGGCGTGTTCGAGCGTTCGGTCGACGCCCTCGAAGGCGGCTTTCGCCGTCACAACCACGAACGGTGATGCGACGAACGTCTGGGCGAGTACCACTCCAGCGAGCGATCGGGTGAGGGGGAATCCGGCGGCGACTGCGGCTTCCCCAATCGGTGCCCCAGGACCGAATACCGTGAGCAGCACGATTCCGCCCACTGTCGGCGGAAGTACGAGCGGCAGGACCACGACCGCGAGCACGGCGTTCGTCCAGCGGCCGTCGGTGCGTGCAAGCCAGTACGCGAGTGGCAAGCCGAACACTGTGGCGACGACTGTGCTGATCGACGCTGACAGCACCGAAGTGGTCGCTGCATCCACGACGGCTGGGTTGTTCATCCGGGCAAGGAGCTCTCCCGGCGGCACCGAAAGGAACAGCGACACCAGCGGCGCGAGATAATACAGACACAATACGCCACCAAGTCCGAGTGCGACGGTGAGCCAATCGAGGGCCAGCGGTATCGTCCGTGATCGAGTCGAGTTCGATCGAGTCGCCATATCAGGTCAGAACCGTGATGTCAGACGCCGCTGGCGATACCTCCACGGTGGGACTGCCGAGCATGGATTGCGTTCCACCGGATTGATCTCCATCGGTTTGATTGGTTGCCTGTCTGACTTGTTGTGGAACGTTCCCTTCGTAGGCCGGGAATTGCTCGCGCAGGAGAAAGCCGTGGTCTTTGAGGTAGTTGCCGGTCGTGAGGGCGGCGAACACGGTCAGGGCAGCGTCGCTCATGTGGCGGATGGTCGAGCCATAGCTGATGAGACCTCCCTGGATTTTCTGGTCGCTCGGCAGTGCGTACGAAACCGTCGAGTACCAGTCTGCGTATTGTGGATTACTCAAATCGATCTGGTCGGGCAGGTCGATGTAGTTGTAGTCGCGTTCGACGGCCATGTTTCGGTAGGTGATTGCGGCGTCGATCGAGCCAGTCTCGAACTGACTGATGAGCGCGGTCTCCGGGTAGATTTGGTTTTGCTGCAGGATCTTCTGCTTGAGATTCGACGCGTCGTCGTAGTATCGCGAGGCAAGTTCGAGAGTGAACAACGCGCGGTAGCCAAGCGGGTCCTGGTCCGGATCGGTTCGACCGATCTTGACATCGCCGCTAGCCATCGGTTTGTACCAATTTTCCTTGCCCGCTTCGGCGATGCGCTGTCCTCCGTCCGTGTCGGAATTGTATGCGATGACGACGGCGTTGCTTGTAAACACAGAGTGCCACGGCGGGGAGAGCGGTTGGTCGAATAGCGCTACGTCCGCGACCGAGACGATGTCGGGGTCGCTCTTGCCCTCAGAGATCAGGCGAGCGACGGTTGCAGAGCCGTGAGCTTCGATCTGGACCGGTATATCCACAGTAGATTTGAGACCGTTCGACAGCGCGTTCTGGAGGCTTCCAGCCGCGAGAATCGCGATTGTCGTGGATTCCCCACCGCCACTCTCGCTGCGGTTGCTGCCGGAACCACTGTCACCTACGCACCCCGCTACACTAGCAAGACCTGCTCCGCCAGCCACTCGTAGGAACGTTCGGCGTGAATGGCCATTTACACGCCATCGTTGTTCTTTCATAGACATAACCGTGTTATTTCCTATTTAGCATAAATGTTTTGCTCGTTCGCATACATGGAACGGTATGGACCTGCACGCAGACTTTGACGCACGGTTAGACAAGGCGGGGGTGGGATTCACCGATCGTGATGTGAGACTTCTCCAGGCGGTCCACGAACACGGCTCGCTCAACAAAGCCGCCGATGCGCTCGGGCGGTCATATTCGCGCTCACAGCAGCGCGTGGTCGAACTTGAAGAGGCGTTCGGACCGTTGGTCGACCGCCAACGAGGTGGCTCCGGGGGTGGAGGAAGCACCCTGACGGAAACCGCTCGTCATCTCCTTCGGGAATTCGACCGCTTACAGGTCGAGTTCACCGGGGTGGCAGAAGCCGAGGAAACGGTCCTCCCGGGAACGATCATCGAATGTGAGGGCGAACTTGCCACAGTTGAGACGGCTGCAGGGCCGGTCCGAGCGATCGTGCCCGCGACCCCCCCGGACGTCTGGCTCTCAATTCGGTCGGACGCCGTTACGCTCCACGCGCCAGGAACCATTCCAGAATCGAAGACCAGTGCCCGTAATCAGTTTCAAAGCAAGGTCGTACGTGTTGAGATGGGTGAAACGATCGTGCGCGTTGTGCTCGATATCGGTGCCGATACCGACTTGACCGCACTCGTGACCCGGACGAGTATCGCCACGCTCGATCTTGCTCCCGGCGACGAGGTGGGTGCCTCATTCAAGGCAACCGCGACCCGAGCGTTCCCCGCGAAACGCTACCTACTTGACGGGAGGGAACGAGCTGACTGCTAGTCGACTCGACTTCAGATCTGAAGCCAGTTCGGTACTATTCGCTACACCCAGTCGTGTACGAGAAATATACGATCGTGCCAACTAGTGTGCCCGTGTTTGGGTAGACCGTTCACAGAACGTCCTATTTCTCGCTCGTGGGCTCCGTGGAGACGGTGTCTATTTCCGCACCGTCATCGGCCTGTTCGGCGACGAGGACGCCAACCTGGTCGTGCACTCGCTCAACCGCCATCACCACGAATCCAACGTCGGTGAGTACGTCCACGAGCATGCCGACGGTTGCCGCATCAACCCCGTGGCCGAATAATGGTTCTTCGGGATCGGACGAGCCGAAGAACATCGCGTCACCGAGGACGAACCGGCGCGGGTCGAGATCGGCGATGACCTCGATAGCTTCACGTTTCCCTTCGTCGGGTAGGTGGTGTAGGGAGAAATTCGAGACGATGACGTCCACCTCGCCGACGTGTTGCGGGTCGCGGAACTCTCCATACCCAAACTCTACGTTTTCGATACCGCTGTCAGTGGCCTTCGTCTGCGCCTGCTCTATCATTCCCTCGCTGATGTCGCGACCGACAACGTGGCCAGCATCATCGGCGAGCGCGAAAGCGATCAGGCCCGTGCCTGTTCCAAGGTCAAGAACCACGTCGTCAGGACGCGGGCCGGCGTGTTCGATGACGAGCGAGGCGCACGCATTGTATATTGGCTTCGCCTCGCTGTCGTGCTTGTCGTCGTAGTGGTGGGCTATCTGCGAGAAGTGGTTAGCGAGTTCCCCGAGCTCCTCGTGCATAATCACCACCCCTCCTCGAACGCTTCTCGCGAGAGTTCCAGGTTGACCGTTCCACCAACCATTGACCCGTGGGCTTCGGTTGCTGGACCATTGCGAGGCTCGTTGTTATCGCAGATCAATACGCTCCGGAGCGAGCGACATAATTGGAGTGCCCCACTCAACCCTGCGGGACCGCCGCCGATAATGAGGACATCGTAATCCGGTCTGCTACCGCCACCCGATATTTGCATAGATAGCACAAGTAGGATAGTGGGCTTAAGGTTATCGACTCCAACTTGAGAATTGGCGAGACAATTCAGTTCGCTCATAGAGTACCGTTTTGGTCGATATTCTCGATGTTTGGGATGGTGAAATCCAAGGTTGGTTTGTCAATCTTCCTTGTTTCGCTATTACAACATTTGTGGTGAGAGTGCAATCTTTTTCTGGTAGCAGCACCAAGTGTTGACAACAATGCCAGAGGCCGTACTGAAACAGATCCGAGCGGAACAGGACTGTGATGACCTGCTCGAGTGTATGCTGGGACTGAACGAGTTGGACAGAGGGGTGTTTAGGTTGTTAGTTGAGAGCGATGAACCGCTCACGGTGGACCATATCGCAAAATTCATCGATCGGGAACGGACGACCGCATACCGGTCGGTCAAACGACTGCAAGAAGCAGGAGTTGTGAAGAAAGAACAAGAGAGTTGTCAACATGGCGGCTATCACCACGTGTACAGAGTCAAAGACGCTGACGCGATTGCGGACGGACTCCAACGAATGCTCAACGAGTGGTACGCCAATACAGGCCAGCTGATTCAGGAGTTCCGAGATACATATGGGGAGAGCCGACCACCGGAGATAGAATCGTAGCTTACCCTTTTCAGGGTGCTTGTAGATTATCACTCCCGTCGATGGGCATTGAATACCGTATCGTGAATGGTGACCTCGTTTCCGTCAGGGTCTGTAGCGGAGCGTTCGAGTTTCCCTTCGATGATGATGTCCCAGTCTGCAGAATCGAGCGCTTCAGCCACATCAGATGCTGTGAAGTACATCTCCTCGTTCGAGTTGCGCGGAATTGTGGTCTGGATGTCTGACTGGTGGTGACTGACGATTAAGAGCGTGCCTCCAGGTGCGACGGCGTCAGCAAGCCGACGAAACATCGACTGACGCGACTCGACAGGGAACGGAGTAAACTGAGACGAGACGAGATCGTGGGATTTCGGTTCTGGCCCTTCCCACGTGCAGAGATCCTCGTGAACCCAATCGATTCGATTTGCCACGTCAGCTCCGATCTCACTAGCGCGTGATACGCCACGTTCCAGCGCGACGGTGGAGATATCAACCGCTGTAACTTCCCAGCCCTGCTCAGCCAGCCAAATGGCATCTGCACCCTCACCACACCCGATATCGAGTGCTGTTCCTGGCTTAAGCTGTTTAGTCTGGCTAACAAGTCTGGGATTGGGATCGCCACTAAAGAGTTGGTCCCGAGAGCGGTACCGTTCATCCCAGAACTCCTCTTCGGAATCGTCAGTCACGATTACCCCACCACCTCAAATACTTCACCGGAGAGTCCTGTATTGACAGCCGCTTCTACCGGTCCGCTACCGATGATGACGACATCGCACTCCAGATCGCCACTGCCATCAGTTACTTGCATAGATATTGCAATGAGGACTGTAGGTATAGGGCTATCGCCCCCGACCAGAGATTGACGCGAATCAGGTGAAAGACACCATTCGTGTGCATTAACTCCAGTGGTGTGTGAGAATCCAAGTCGGACGATGTCGAACGCTCATATGAATTTTCTATGCTATTTTTGCATTAAAATTGCAATATAATCTGGAAAGAACACCGACTGTTGACAACAATGCCAGACACCGTGCTGGGGCGGCTTGGACGTGATACTCCAGAAGGGAACGTTCGCTATCGTACCGCGAGGGATCGAATATCATCGGATTGCCGACACGGAGGCGGAGATTTTGCTATTAGAACCGACCGACACGCGCAACACAGGCAACGTCGAAACCGAGCGAACACGGACGGACCTCGAACAGATCAACTAATTTTCCCGATGAAGACACCTGAATCAGCGCGTTCGACACGGGGTTGCATATAGTGTTGGCTAGTGAATAAGATCGCTAGAATCGGGTACAGAATACAGCTATCCACCATGTTTTGTTGCCATTTGATGAACGAATAGAAATGTATATATAGGAGTTTTCAGACAGACATCCGCGGACGCGCCAATGATGGGATTATTCTGTGGCTCCTGGTTTCGATTGTCGTTCCATGACGCAGGATAACTCCGCTGATGTGGCCGACAGTACAGCAATAGCAGACGACCAGGACGATACTGATTCCATAGAGGAGACGTCCAACCCGACAGCTCAGATGAGTCGACGGAAACTGCTGAAGGGGACAGCATCGGCAGCCGTCGGTATGACCGGGCTGTCCGCAATCAGTGGGACAGCTGCTGCCGGAGGCTGGGGAACGTGTCATCACGTCCCTCCAAGCGCACCAAGCTGGTTTGGCTATCTCGACCCGGTCAATGGCGCCCACAATGTGCCAGCGCACGCTAACAACGGTCTCACAGTATATATTCATGGGTTCCAAACTGGCAGGCAGAGGGCGGTTGATGACGGTCACGAAGTGTGGAGACACCTGCGTGATCTTGGCTACCCAGGAGCTTGTTTCTCCTTTTCCTGGGCCGCTGGTAACGGGATAAACGATTGGTGGGCTGCCAAGGGCAATGCCGTCGATGCTGGGAAGTGGCTCGCGGACTACTTGAATGGTCGTGGCTGGACGACCCAGGACGCCAAGAACATCGATATCGTCTGTCACTCACTCGGTGCCAAGGTGGCGTTAGAATGTCTCCGAGTGCTTTGTAGAAATCATGGGAAGTCCGTACATACTGTCCATCTCCTCGGTGGTGCCGTACATGATCGGGATGTCGGTGGGACTTACCGCCCCGATGTGGAGGGTGGCTGCGGCTGGATGCACAACTGGCATAGCGCGAGCGATCCCGTTCTCAGTCAGGTCTACCGATCTGTTGAGGGCGGTAAATGGCCGGTCGGCTTTAAAGGCATCGCCAGTGGCCCTGTCCCGAACAATTATACAGACCATGCGACGGGTATGAAACAACACTGTCAATATATGGACTACAAATATGGCGTAGTGCGGGATGTATACAATCTTTTTTAAAATAATACTGGTGTGATTGGGCGAAAGTAGTAGAACGATTTGGATCGATACCGCTTCCAAATCTAATATTACGAAGAACTCATCGGCTGTCACTCGAATAGGGAGACTTCCAGACGATACAGACAGTTCTCCATGAAGCGCAAATACGACCGACTTTTCCATAGAAATAATGACACTCTCTATTTTTCGACTTTCGCGGTAGCGCGGAGTCCCCTTCCTCACGGAGCGAGCGATAGCGAGCGAGTAGGGAGGGGAGGAGCGCGTTCGGCCACACCATACATCCAGCATACTTAAGTAGATTCAGATACATTGAACATAGTAGTGGACGACGAGTATGTGCGCCGCACGGCTATCACTCGCCTCGTAGTGAGCGACGAGCAACAGTCGCTGCTGGAAGCCACTATCAGCGAGTATCTGACCGGCACACAACTCGCCACCGACATGGTGTGGCCCAACGTCAGTACCAAAGACAAGCTTCAGCCGCTCGCCTACGATCCGATCCGCGAGCAAACCGACTTGTCGAGCCAACACGCCATTCTCGCCACCCACCAAGCCGCCGAAGCGATTTCCGGGTGCTTAGAACGGAAGAACAAGGGACTAAAAGCATCCAAGCCGACGTACACGAGTCCGACCATTACCTACGACACGCGGACCATGACGCTGTTCGACGACCACACTGTGTCGTTGACCACTGTCGAGAGCCGTATCCGGTGTCCACTCGCCCTTCCGCAGGACGAAGACGGCTATCAGTGGCAATTCTTGAACGACGCGCAGTGGGAACTCACCGAGAGTACGCTTACCGCCCGCGACGGCACCTACTTCTTACACATGGGCTTTCGGCGGCACAAGACCGACGCTGAACGCACAGCCGAGCAGCGAACCGCCGAGAACGGAACGGTTCTCGGGGTCGACCTCGGTGTCGAAAACATCGCCGTTACATCGACGGGAACGTTCGTCTCGGGTGGCGAACTCACCCACTGGCAAAACGAATACGAACAGCGACGGGCGTCACTCCAACAATGCGGCACCCGATGGGCGCACGAAAACATGCAGTCAGTCGGCCGGAAAGAAGACGGTCGGTTCACGATCCTCGTTCACGAGACGGCGAACACGATTCTCGCCGAGGCACGCGAGAACGACTGTACGCATATCGCCTTCGAGGACTTGACCGACATCCGCGAGCGCCTGCCAGACGCGACGTGGCAGCATCGGTGGGCGTTCCGGAAGATCGTCGAGATTGTGACGTACAAGGCCAAATCGGACGGTATCCGCGTCGAGCAGGTGAACCCTCGGCACACGTCTCAGCAGTGTTCACACACCGACTGCGGGTTCACTCACGAGGACAACCGGCCGACGACGAACGGCCAAGACGAGTTCCGCTGCCTGAAGTGCGGCTACGAGATTCACGCCGACTACAATGCAGCGAAGAACATTGCAGTGAAGTGTGCAAAGAATCTCCATCGGTTGCACACGTCCTCCGGTGGAGGCGCACCTGTAGACGTGCGCTTGAACAGCGGGCTGTTGACCGTCGAAAGCCGCGGGACCGTTGTCCCTCGGTAAGAAGGCGCGAGGCCACGCTGAAAGCCCCTCCCTCAAGCGTGAGGGCGGAATGCCCGAACGGTAAGGAGGGGTTGTTTACACTCGAGAGGTTGGTCTTGCACCGAAGCAGCAAGATTGAGTGATTTTGAGATTCCTCGGTGTGCGCGCGTCGATTCGTCGTGGTCGCCAATTAGACCGATTTGCATGTTATCACTCTTACCCGTAGAGAGTTGATCCTTATCGATTCTGTTCTCACTCAGCGTGGCAAATCAATCGCGTCCAAAGATGAATCATTCTAACCGCTTCCAGAGCTGTGCATTCCGCCGGTCACGTCCATATCTCCCGTTCGGTACTGGACGCGAAAAGCGTTCTGCGGTGAACTACGTGAGGTGTTTCACATTCGCTGAACAGTACCAATGTGATTCAGCGAGAGGGCTGTTTCCCCTGCGTGTCGAATCACCATATATGTGGTGGCTTCACCAGTCCGTGGTACACTTCGATAGCGGTGTATCGATCAGTGGGGTAGTTTCATTCGGTAGTTGGTGTGTCCTCTCCTCGCGCTCGGGCGATGTGCCTCGCAATTATCTCATAAATTAGAACCGACCTAGCCGATTTCTGGTCGGTTCGTCTATTCGACGGACGCGTCGCCCTCTGCAGTCACGGTTATGGAGTATCCACAGTAGTTGAACGTTACCTCCCCGCCCGATCCATCGTTGTTTACGAACAGAACATCCAGAGCGTCGGGATTGAGGACGTCGTACAACGGCTCTGAAAGTTCTGTCGGGTGAATATTCATCTCTGTGGCGACTGCCTCAATGACGGCCCTACTGAGCGATTCATCGACGGAAGGTGGTGATGGACTCATATATTGGTTTAGAAGTCACAACGGTATACAGCTACTGTTCTCATGGACGATCACTTCTCGGCGACACTCAATTCTCACTGGGGTCGTCCATCCATTCAAGGAGTGGACGAAGCTCCCCGAACTGTGGACCCGTGCTAACTTCGTTCTCATTCTTATTCCACTGAATAAAGCCATAGTCTTCGAGTTTGGGAAGGTGGGTATGGTACATCGCTATCTGCAACTGCCGGTCAGCGTCCGCTTGCTCTGTCTGTCTATTTGCAGTGCTCTGTTTCGTGACGCTCTGTGGATTGTGTTTGAGCAGGTCAAGTAACAGTTCTCGGCGGTGTTCGTCCCTGAGCGCGTCGAAAATATTGTCGTTCATTGTGGCTCCAAGAAGTGTGTCCTGAAGGCCAATCGTCCTTCACAGATTCTCTCCTCACTCTAATGGCAGGACAGGCGTATGGATAACGCTGTTGTGAATATAAATACACAGATTGCGACTTTCACAACATACGCGTGTGAAATTGTGACTTCCATATTAGATGATGTGGAGATACGAAAATTTGCGCTTTATTCTGTGGAATCTCGAACTCAGCTACCGTTCACTCAGTCGGTGGCTCTTCGTCTGCTACGTCGTTTGTGCGTGCCTCCGTCTCTTCGGTGCCTTGCAGGAAGAAGTGGTTGAACGGCTGGACGTGGCGCTGTCGCATCATCTCCGACGACTCGATTTCCACCCCAAGGTCGTGGATCGCGTCGGTGACTGTGGTAATGTCACCTGTACTGGTACCAACCACATCGACGGGGATATTTCGTCGGCCAGTCAACATCTCACGAACGTCTATCACGCCCTGAATCTCGCGGATTTGCTCGGAGAACTCGGCGATATTGGTGGGTGTTGCGGTGATGACGAACGTCACTTGCAACGGCAGATTCGCCGCTTCATAATCGATCTCGGGATGATAGCCTTTGATGATCCCATCGTCTTCGAGTCGATCGATTCGGTTGCGAATCGTACTGGCCGACACGCCAACCTTGTCAGCCATCTCTTCGGCTGTCGTCTGACGGGCGTTCCGCTGAAGCAAATAGAGGATACTGCGGTCCACGTCGTCCAAGTCGCGGGCCATAAAGAGCCTTCGGGGTGAAGTCACTGAAAGGTTTCTCCGCTACGGAGGATTGGTCGCCTCCGTCTCTGATCAATCAACGCTATAACGGAGCTGGTACTACCGGTTTATCGCTAACCTCAGAGTACCCATTGAGAAAAGAATGAGAACAATCCTCGCAGTCATCCCACGATTCGAATTGATCCCACTGCGTGGGGTAACTGGTGGTGATAGTGGGTTTTATTGCTATAGTATAATAGTATAGTTTTACGACAGTCTGTAAAAAATGTGGGACACCTTATCTGTGCGAAAGAGGTGGCGAGAAGTGTATTGAGACCGTCGCCGATCCACTCTCGCGGAGAAGACATGGCGATGTGCTCGTGTGTGTGATCGAGACGTGTTATCGGGCGGTCCTCCGACCGAGGACGAAGACGAGAAGGGCGACGAACAACGCGCCCATGACGGACTCGATGGCGACGATGGCCCGCGTCCCTGTCCCGGCGGGGGCGAGCCCCCCATCCATGATCGTCGAGAACGTGGTGACGCTGAAGTAAACGTTCATCAACAGCGCCTGCCAGCCGGCGATTGTCTCTAGCTCACCGAGTGATGTGATGGCGTAATGAGTGCCGTTAGAATCCGTGACGCCGCCGCTAATCGAAAAGAGAATCCCCGCAGCGAAGATAACGCCAAGCCACCAGGTGAGCACGCGCTGGACGCTTTCGCCGTGTTTTGTGAGATATCCCATGAGAGTTTTGACACCCCATCGACGGAATTTCCCCTGCTTCCGGTAGAGTGCTCGTTCAGCTTCTTCCTTACTGATGTGGAACTGGCGGGCCTCCTCGGAGAGGGCGTTCTTTTCGTGGAGGGTTTCGAGCCGCCGATACACCCACCGGGCAGCTTCGAGCGGTTGCATATCATCAGGGAGTTGGTCTGTCGTGAGGGAATTTTCCTCATACACACATCCTGGGCGCGACGTGATAGAATCGTAGAACGTCGTCGGTGGGTCGAAAAACGTCGTTGTAGAGTTGATGCGTGTGTCTGCAAATACGGTTTCGTAGAGGAGTGCACTCGTAAATGTCACACCACGACAATCGGCCCGCGTGAACACAGCGTTCTGAAGCGTTGCATGACGAAAGCTTGCATATCTGGCGTCGGCATCGGACAACTCAGCGTCCTGAAGATTGGCATTGGTGAAGACGGCCTCTCGGAGCAAAGCGTCGGTGAAGTAGGCGTATTGGAGGTCAGCATTGGTGAAGTCGGTTCCTCGGAGGAAAGCGTCCGTGAAGTCGGTGAATCGGAGGTTAGCGTCAATGAAGGCGACCCATGGGAGGAAAGCGTCGGTGAAGGCGGTCTCTGTGATGTCAGCGTCGGTGAAGGTGGCCCCTATGAGATCCGTATTGGTAAAATCGGTCTCCTGAAGCTTCGAATTATCAAATCTGGCTCCGTGTAATGTGCAGTCACCGAGTGACAACGCTTCACCCTGTATGTGGAGATGTCGGAGAATAGCTCCATCGAGCCGTTCAGGAGAGTCTGCCCGTGCCGCGATGAGTTCCGCAAGCGGTTTCTCGTCGACATCAGCATGCCAGATACACCAATTTGTCTCATCGTGAGACTCCCAGATCGGACGCCAACAACAGACTGGACTGGTCCATTTCTCCCACGCTTGATCAGAGCCAGAAAATCCTATATCGTCGGATTGTAGCTCAAAGCCACATCGATTCGTGGGCACTTCAGCATTCTTCTCAGCCATAATTTTGTCAAAGATCCATTCCCTGAAAAATATATTGAATTGGATATGTATTGTACTTGGGGTGTAGTGAGATGTTGGAACTCCCCCAACTTGTCAGTACATGAATGGGTTGGAACAGATGAAATCAGACGTTCAGAGCGCAGCGGTGCTCATCGATTCGATGATATTCTCCTCGGTCGGTGCAGCGAGATACGGCTCGATCGCGTCGTAGCTGCTCCAACCACCGAGCGCCATCCGTGCTTGCAGTTCGTCAAACTGGCTGTCGGGATACATTGCGTTCGCGGTGCGCCCGGTGTCGAACCATCGAAGATGGTATTCCGAGCGTGCCGGACGTGTCTCCAAATCTGCGCATCGGAGAACGTCGGAGCGATCGTCGTCGCTGAAAACGATGAACCGGTTGGCATCATAACGGACCGAGACGTCGCGTTGGCTGTCACGGAAGACGACAATATCGGGACCGAATCAGTGCAATCGGTCATGACAGAGGGCTCAATGACGCTTCACGAAGGCGAAGAAGCGATAGAAATCTCTGGGACGATCGATGAGCATAACTTTCGCCGGATTCCTGTCGTCGATGATACTGGTACGCTAACAGGAATTGTGACGGTAGATGATCTCGTCGCCACGATCGGCGAACAACTTGATAACGTTGCAGACACGATCGAAGTCCAATCCCCCAAGTACAGCCCGTGATTCCGATCGGGGGTACCTCAAGGTAGTCTTGTCTGGTGGTGACGTCTGGTTGCCGCTCGCTGACAGTCCTATTTATACGCAAAATTGTACAGCCGTTCCTGTGGCGGTGGCGAGCAGCTTGTTTGGAACTGAGGTTGGTAAGATAGATTTCGGGATTAATCGTGCATTAGAAAATACTACCTAGTCGACTTCTGTTCTAACGATCTAAGCACGCTGCCATGCGATTCGTCAAAGTCCAACTCAGAATCCCAAAAATTATCATTTATTAACTATTAGATTTTCTCTATAATGTATTATATTAATAACTGATACGGATTACCAACGACTTAACCGTGCTTGTCTCGTAGAAGGACCGTGAGTGAGGAAACAGGGCGGCGGAACCTTCGTATGCCCAACGATAACGAGTTATTCGCGGTCGTGACCGAACATCTCGGTGGGAACCACGTCCGTGTTCGTTGTGAGGATAGCAAAACGCGGTTGGGACGGATTCCCGGCCGGATGAAGTACCGTATCTGGATCAACGAGGATGACGTCGTCCTCGTCGAACCCTGGGACTGGCAGGACGAGAAGGCGACTATTGAGTGGCGCTATACGGATCAAAACGCAGAGCAGCTCCGACATGAGGGACACATCTAATGACGCATCGCGCCGGATGAGATCTCCTTTGTCGCTCTACTACTGATGACGGTCACTGATTCTCACAGATAGAGGTCCTGACGTTCGATGAATCACCGAGAAGACGGTTTTATACACCACTTAGTGGCGGATTCGCATCGGGAAGTCGTTTGCCGATCTGGCGGGATTCGTCGAGGAATTACGTGAGTACAATGTCGACATCGATCTCGTGAACCAGCCGGCTGGGACGGTCAAGAAGGCATCGGCGCGGCGATTGAGGATCGAAAACGAATCAGACGACCGTTGTTCGACTACGCCGTTGAGGATAGCTTGTTGCAACAGGTTCCCACAGAATACGTACGAGCTCAGGATTTCATCCGTGAGGTGCGAAAGAGCCGTGAGAAACGGGCGACGGCCGACTTCTTCGAGATTTCGGCCTCGAAGATGCGGAGTATCCTCGATCGAGTGGCTGCCAATTATGACATCCCATTCGATACCGATCAGTGGCGGATCGAGCGGGCCCTGATCGAAGCTGGCAAGAAAGACCTTCCACCGCTTGCTGATCAGAGCCTCGAGTAGATCGCACGATTACCAGCCACTTGCTGGAATATTCGGCCCAGTATCTGAGATCGATTAGCATACCGAGAGAAGCCTTCTCGTGGCAAGAATATACAAATTCCATCTCGATCTTCGTGAGCAAAAGCCATTTACAGAAACCCATCCTCCGAAGTAGGGGGAATCTCTTTTGGCTAATTTGCTATAGCGATATACGGTTTATACTGTTGGTGCATATACTGACAGTGTGGACCGTTGGATATACAGACTGTTGTGGTCTGTATGGACCCAACAACTATACGTAAGCTGTCCGTATCGCGCTACCAAGCGAATATGACTGACTCAGATTCACCCCCACCCAAAGCACAGCGGCTTCTTTTGAGGAACAACGGAGGGACACGATCGTGAGCAACGAGACCAGCACCGCGTCCACCGAGCCCCCGGATCAAGATACCGGTCCCTCGTGGACACTGCTCGATCTCGATGAACTCGTCGACGCGTACTGGGAACTCGTCGCTCCGGCGATGCACGAGGCCGGGCTCGATCCTGACACTGAGCGCCCGACCCACGAATGGCTCTCGGCTCACGGCTTTCGCGGGCTGATCTACGCGCTGCGTGAGTACCACGACCGGACGTTCGGTGAATTCTGGGCCGACGATCTCGATCTCGATCAGCACGACGACAGCTACGACTGGGGGACAACCCACAACCCAACCGTCGGGCTCTTGGAAGCGTACCTAGAGAGCCGTTCTGAACGCGGTGACTTGAGCGAGTCATCCGCCGACACGCTCCGCTACCGGCTTGCGAACTACGTTCGCGCCTACCACAGGGTCAACGGGACTGACGACCTCCTCGCCCCGGTCGTTCGCGACGGCGATGTCCCAGCGTATGAGGCGACAGACGCCGCGTGGGCAGCGTTCGACGCACTCGACGACGACCTCGCCCCACGAACGATGCGGCGGATCCATGAAGCCGTCGACAGCTGGTACGCGCACTTGGTGCGACGCAAACGAGCAGCAGTCAATCCTGTGGCGGGCCTCGAAGACGAATACCGCTGGAGTCGCCGCACCGACACGGCTGGTGATGCTCGTGCGAACCCGGCGCTCGACGCCACTCACGTCCAAGCGCTCTACGAAGCTGCGACGACACTGACCGACCGCCTCCTCATCGTCGCGCTCTGTGCGTGGGGCCTGCGCTCGGGTGAGGTAGCTGCGTTGCATCGCTCCCAGCTTGTACTTGATTCTCCCGAGGCCGAGGTGCCCTATGTCGACTTCGAAGACCGGAAAAACGGCCCCGGTCAGGTCTCGATCCTCTACGGGCAGCAAGCAGCGACTGACCGGCTGGCTGAGCTCGACGAGCGAGACCAGTGGAACGGGTATCTGTTCCCCTCAGATCGGTCTGCTGCGGGTCATCGAACACGCCAGACAATTCTCTCGTGGTTCGATGCACTTGCTGACAGCGCTGGTCTTCCAGCGGAGATTGACGGCCAAAAGCCGATTCCACAGATGGGGCGACGCTTCTGGTACGACGCCTACTCAGCAACTCAGGAGACGATCCTCGCTGAAGTCGGCGAGATCGCTGCAGAACAGGGCAGCGCGAGTGCCGAGGTCGTGCTTCAGGAATACCTCTCTCCAGACCGGCGTCGACAACTCCGTCGACAGTACATGCGCGAACGACTCGCTGCGGCCTTTGGGGAGAATCCACCATGAACAGCGATGTCGGAACAGCGATTGAAAACGCTCAATAGAGCTGTGTCAGCTCCGGTTCGGTGGAGTCGATATGGTACAGTGCTGTCTCCCTCTCATAACACCGCTGGCGGAAGGCGTTGGCCGAATTAAACGCTCCCCTCGGGGCTATTGTTGTACGTGAGGCCAACCAGCCATAGTGCGAATCCCCCGACCGACAGCACAATGCCGCTCCACCCCCAGAGACTACAGACACCTGTGATCGGGAGTGGCGTCTGGAAGTGTCCGTATGTAGAAGCTCCTACCACTGTCAGCACCATCAGCATTCCACTTTGCAGGAAATGCACTCTGATACCGAGTCGCTCTTCCTGCACTCCGTCGGAGATGAGCAGCCCAATACAGACCAACAGTCCACCCCAGCCGAGAAGACGGAGATTTCCTTCATGGAAGAACGCTCCCCACGAAACGAGCAGCGCCAGCCCGACCAGTAAACGTCGCCCCCCCGATCCGGCAGCGAATCCGTAGCCAACGATTACCGAAAGGAGACCAACCCCAATTCCCAACTGGATCGGTGATTGTGTGGTCCAGTGTTCAAGGAGGTATCCGGCAATGGTGAACACGTTCGTGAGGCCCAAGACTGAAAGCGCCAGTCCGGCGAGAAGGATTACATCCTGTGGAAATTCTTGTGGTTTGTTCACCACACCACCCATATATCACCCAAATATGACACATACTTAAGTATTATCCTTTGGTCGTGAATATAACGTTGTTCTCGATCCAGTCTGCTGCACTGGAAAAGACTTTCGCGGCGAAGAAATCTTCCTCGTTGTCGTCGAATTCGGCGACATTGCGGACGTATTTCCAGCGTGGTCGATAGTGTTCCAGATCGTAGGGGTCGAGTACGTGGTTAGGGTTGGCTGCTGCGTCTGAAACCTCTGCGGTGATCTCCTCTTGTGCGTCCTCAAGATCGTAGCCGACCTGTTGCAGGAGGATCTGATCTGGTCCGTATGGCTGTGTTTTCCACAGATCGTCTTCGTGACCACGGATAAATTCGAATCCGTGGTAATCCTCGTAGTAGCCGCTGGATCCGTGCTGAAAGAGGTGGAAGTGGTCCGTGATTAGTTTCGTCAACACGCCAGCGTTGCGAGCCTTCTCAGGGAGTGTGGTATCGTATGCTTCGGTAGGCCCCCATCCCCGCCACAGGAATTCCTGTATCCCAGTATCCCATTCGCGACGGGCGGGCATGCACGGGAGGCTCCCAGCGTAGTGGCTGTCGAAGGTGATGGACTTCTCGGCGAATTGATCGAGGTTGGGGGTCTCCACACTCAGGTCCTCCACCCAGTCGAACGGTGAATCGTAGGCCCCCAGCATATCCTTTCTGAGGCTATCTATCGAGATGAACAGGACGTTCAGATCACTCATTGTAACTGCTCTCCGAATCCAGACGGTTGAGTAAATCCAGATGCCTCGCCCCAAAGACTACGTCTCCATCTACTACGAAGAACGGCCTCTTGTAGCAGATTCCGCACCGTTGTAAACAATATTGTATATCAACAGATTTGCTACTAGCTTTGATTTCTTGAAGCTCGTCTACCTCCACATTATCGATGCAGCACTCTACTTCTGGCTGATCAGTAGCCCCTGTGGCTTCACCCGCAGTCACGCCTGGCTTGATTCTGGACAGGTCTCGATTGGAGCGTGGCATACAGAATAGTCAGGAATGATATCACTAACAACAATCCCTTCCTATGAATAGCCGTTTAAGTATAGGTTGTCGTTTGACGGCTTAAACCGTACAGAATCTGGGGGAGCACCTACAAGATCAACAGGATAATATTTACAGAGAATGTTCACCGAATTCAGAGCACCCTAACCACAGGCTTGGTGAAGGCTCAGGTGGGAATCGGACTGATAAATCCCGTCCTCGGTTACTGTCCACTGTCACGGCCAAGCTTCCGAAACCACTAGAGTCTTCCGTCCGCCCTGAGCTTCCATACATATGCCAGCAGACGACTTCCCACGATTCGGACTTGGGACATATTCAGACGACAACAGAGATCACTGGGCTGAAATCGTCGAATCAGCACTCGAGGTCGGCTACCGTCATATCGATACAGCACAGGTCTACGGCAATGAGGAATACGTCGGCGAAGGACTCGAACACGCGTCCGTTCCCCGCGAAGATGTCTTCGTCTCCACCAAGACGGTTCATGTCGACATTCCGGGCCCTACCCCCAATACAGAGGATATCCTCACGGCCGCCGAAGGGTGTCTCGATCGTCTCGGTCTCGACTACGTTGACATGTTATACGTCCACTGGCCTGTCGGCATCTATGATCATGAAACCGTTCTCCCAGCGTATGACCGTCTCTACGAGGAAGGGGCGATCCGTCACGTGGGGTTGAGCAATTTCACGCCGGATCTACTCGACGAGGCACAAGAGGTCCTCAGCGCACCTGTCTTTGCTCACCAAGTCGAAATGCATCCCCTGCTCCAACAGGAGGAATTACACCAGTACGCGTGCGAACACGATCACTGGCTTGTCGCCTACTCGCCGCTTGCGAGAGGAGAGGTCTTCAACGTCCCGGACATACAGGACATCGCGGACAAACACGACGTGAGTCCAGCACACGTGAGCCTCGCGTGGTTGCTCTCGAAGGAGAACGTCGCCGTCATACCGCGTACGATGGACGAAGACCACCTCCAGAGTAACTTCGAGGCCCAGCAGCTCGAACTCGATGCGGATGACATCGCGACAATCGACGCGATTGAACGTGAAAAGCGGTGTATCGATCCTGATCACGGCCCGTGGAATACCTAACGAGCTTTACGGTGGATCTGCTCTGATTGTTCATCTCACACTGAACAACGCGTTTAATACTGAAGTCGGCTAGGTAAGATTCCTAATACACGGTTTATCTTGAAATCTAGCTCGTCAGTCCAAATTTCGCAGGTGGCTGTGCATTAGGAATTGTACCTGCCCATCATCCGAGGTATGCAAGTTGATCACCCAGATTCGTCGAGATTCGCAACATCGACGGTCATCCGGTGACGAAGCGGCTCAAAGCCTAGTTTTTCGTAGAATCGGAGCGCTCGCTCGTTGTCGACATTGACACTAAGAACGAGTTCGGAACAGCCCTCTGCCTGTGCCCGCCCTTCGGCACGCTCAATCAACTCGTGGGCGAGACCCGCCCCGCGATACGGCTCACCGACGTAGAGTTCACAGACGATGATTCTGTCTGGGCGGTCGAACGCCGACGGCAAGCGCGTCGGCCGCCCACCCTTCGGCTACACCATCGAGGACGGCTTTCTTCAGCAGATTCCCTCGGAATATGTTCGTACTCAGACCTTCATCCGCGAGGTCCGCTGCGAGCCGCCACTACTGCCAGCGAACAAGCTACCGCGTTCAGAAGCTGAAGGTTACAAAACTCGTCGATACAGACTCACAAGCTGTCCGTGACGTTCACTGCCCGACAAACCGGGACGGAAGCGATGCAGCCCTCGCTGAGCATATCTCCCGCGTTCCAGCGGGCTATCTGCGGTCTCTGGCCGCCGATACGGGATACGACAAGCAAGCACTTCGCAAGGCCCTCCGTGAACTTGGCATCAGACCCCTGATCAAACACCGCGTCTTCGCTCCCTACGATCACGCACACAACGCCAGAATCGACGAGCAACGTTACAATCAGCGCTCAATAACCGAAACCGTGAACTCGGCTGTCAAGCGCTCGCTCGGCTTCGCCGTGCGAGCGCGGTCCTGGTTCCGTGAGTTCCGAGAGATTGCCCTGATGTGTGTGGTCTATACCATCAAACGGGCCGTGAAACAATGAATCCCTCTGCCTTATGGCGATTCAACACGGCCATCACAGACGAAGGGTTTCGCCTGCTGCCAGAATTCGTCGGTCTTCTCGGCGATGAGCTGGTGTTCGGGACGGTTGTCGGCCTCCGGTTCGTCGGTGTTACGGGTGTGACTCGCTCGGGGAGAGTGACCCTGGTGGGGGTCTCCCACGTCTCATGCGGTTACGCCAGCGTGACGACGAGTTCCTCTAGCCCGTAGACGCCGCTCGGCGACCGTTGGAGGTCATTCGTGTCGACATCGGTTATCTCGAACCGGTCGAAGAGCGCGGAGAACCCGATGTCCGCTTCGAGGTGGGCGAGGGGTGCACCGAGGCAGTAGTGGATCCCCTGTCCAAACGCGAGGTGGTCGTTCGGACGGCGTGTCGGGTCGAACTCGTCGGGGGAGTCGAAGTGACGGCCGTCGCGGTTCGCGGAACCGAGCCACGCGACGACGTAGTCTCCGGCCTCGATAGTCTCCCCACCGAGTTCGATATCTCTACGCGCGACCCGGTCCACACTGTGGAGCGGCGAACGATACCGGAGCACTTCCTCGACCGCTGGCCTCAGCGGGACTGCACCCGTCTGAACATCGTCGAGAATGCCGTGTTCGTGGAAGGACCAGACGGCGTTTGTGAGGAGGTTCGTCGTCGTGATGTTCCCCGCGATGAGGAGGATGATGCAGAGCGACACGGCTTCTCGGTCGCTCAGCGCCGACTCCGCGTCCCCCGCCGTCGCGATAGCGCTCAAGAGGTCGTCTCGGGGGGACTCCCGGCGGTCAGCGAGTCGTTTCTGGAAGTACTCGCCCATCTGCATCATGACTTCCGGTTGCGTCAGGTCGTCCCCGTCTCCTGGCTCGCTCGCTACGTCGGTGAGGGCATCAGACCAGCGCTTGAATGTCGCGCGTTCCTCGCGGGGTACGCCGATCACGCCCGCGATGACGTCCACGGGCAAGGGATAGGAGAACGCGTCGACGAGGTCGACTCGTCCGCGTTTGAGGTCGTCCACCAATTCGTTCGCAATAGTTTCGACGCGCGGCCGGTACGACTGGAGCGCGTCCGCTTGGAAGTGCTCGGCGACGACCGACCGGATGCGGTCGTGCTTCGGCGGGTCGGTCTTGACCAACATCTCGCCGAACAGTCCACTTTCGGACTCATTCTTTTCAGCTGATAAGTTTGCATCTTGACCTCCAGCTACGTCGTCTCCTGGTTGGAAGTTCGTCGAAGAAGAAAACAGTTCGTACTCACGAACGACACGCTTGACGTCGTCGTAGCGGAAGACGTCCCAGACGCCGCGATCCGGGTCGTACCGGATGGGGTTCTCGTCGCGCATCTTTCGATACCAGCCGTATGGGTCGAGCCGGGCGTCCTCGCCGCGGAGTGCTTTTGGTAGCTGGTCCAGCTGGGTTCGATCGAATCGTTGCTCATGGATTAGACACCATAGTACAACTTCGTATAGAGAATCGAATGACAAGTAATATTGAGTATTGAATATGAAACTAAGTTCCCTCTTCAATACTAACTCCAGAATTCTGCACCTTTGAACGAGTCGTGCTGAAAGCTTATGGCGCAAGATAATCTATGAGTACAGAAAGCGGACCGAAAGAACATGGATAAGACACAGAACCAATTAATCAAAAAGAGGCTGTTGTAGAGATCAAATCAAATGATAACATAAAAAAGTATAGGCAGATTGATAAAATCATCAAAGAAGGGCAAAATATGTTCGACTTTTTCGGCAAATCACATATGATGATGCTTGCAGCGATGTTTGCCAAGTCACAGTCCCCATGGCGATTCAACGAAATTAGGGATGAGACCGAACTCTCTCAGACAACGCTTTCAACTCGGCTCAGTGACCTCGTCGAAGAGGACCTCATCGTTCGTCGTTCGTACGATGAGGTTCCCCCACGCGTCGAATATGAGGCGACACAAAAACTTCGAGATTTCGGGCCGGTTCTCCATGACATGTACTTCTGGTGGCAAGAAATTGATTAAAACGTTCCTTCATCGGTGAAAGCTGTGTATCACTCTCCTGTCGGCAGCCAAGTGGCTATTGACATGGTATAGCCCAATAAATGCGGGGTGATCGACCACAGTGTAGAACGTACTGATGGGGTGGTTGATATTGTTTCCCCTTGGAATCACGGATTCCGCGCAATGACGATTCAGGATGGTCAACAAAAGCAAAGATGGAATGCAGACCGACGATGGTAGTATCTCGCTTGAATCGGTTGAACTGACGCTCCCTGTTCTGCGGTCGAATATACTGAACCGCTCCACTCGAATGAACCACATCAACCTGTGTCGGGAATTCGATGTCGTTCAGGTCCTCTTCGACAGACGTTATTGTGACCCCCTGTTCATCCGCAAGTTGCTCACCTTTTTCCAGCCCAGCAGGAGAGATATCCAGTGCTTGACATCCTCCTCCGTGTAACACGGAGGAATCCTCGTAGGGGACGGGAACGTCAAGGACGACCTGGACGAGCACGAGGGCGAGTATCCCGAGCGGGATGTTGATATAGAAGATCCACCGCCACGTGAACTGGGCGGTGAGGAAGCCCCCAAGGACCGGTCCCGTGATGAGAGCCACGCCGTTGACGAGACGCGACGCGTCTTGTTCGCACACACGAACCCGAAGGGTGCTGGGGACGCCCATCAGGGCGTTCGCCGTCCGCCTCCACGCTGCCAACATTCAACGTAGCTGTGTCTGAACTCTCTCTGAGCAGGTCCTGGAGCAGCATAGGAAAGTAGGTCTTTGACCTGCTCATTCCTTAACTAGACGGTGCGGGCGGTCGATATCTATCACGTTCGTACCATATTTTCGAAACCTATTTCTATCCGAGAAGAGTGTTTCTATCTATGGATTTCTACAACCGCCTTGGAACAGTTTGTAAACGATATGGTCCCGGCCGCTTACCGAATGCGGACCATCACGATATCGGTGCTGGATACGCATTAGCCTCGACAGCGCTGGCAATCGCTATAGTTTGGGCGTGTGTCTTCGAAATCATGAGTGTTGTAGGGGGTCCAATTGACTTCTCTTGGGGTGGCCTCAGTATCTTCGGGCTACTTGCTGCACCACTTGTTGTCCCGACAGCATTCGTTTCAGCGGTTTTCGTCTGGCGCATTCTCCCTAAGAATACTCCGTACTTCGGTGCAGTTGGCGGTGTTTTAGCGGCGGCTGGAACATACGTCCTCTCGACACTAGTCCTGTTCGCTCTCAACGCCTCTGTTGCGGCCGTCTACGGCCGGTTAGGTCAGCTTTCCGCATCTACATTCTTCATGGGATTCGTCGGATTCTTCGCTCTACTGTTGACGTTCTGGGTAACATTCCCTCTCGGGTGTGTTGCCGGTATAGTATACGAGCGCATCAACAATTGAATCCTCTCGACATATGTCTTTCTCGTCCGTATCGAAGTGTTGTTCACGGGAGACTGTTAAGAGGCCACACGTTCTAGTTTAAGAGGTCGAATCTGTACCACAGCCGTCTAAAGTAGGTGGGTTTGAGCCTTACTTACATTCGACGCTACCCTGCGAACTGGCGTGCTCTTCCAGCGCCTTACACGCTTCCGGCCAGGCAGGTCGTCGGCGTAAAGGGCGCGAAATGTAGGCTGCCGAGATTTATTTCAGAGCCTATAGTGCATGAGGAAACCACCTGCCTGCCTTCAGAGGCATCTCCAAATCTGTTGCCGCTTCGATATATACTGTCGATTTTACCTGCTCAGCAGTTCGAGCGGAAGCCGGGTTTGTTGCCCACGCACAATCGATCATAGATACGTCGGGGTGTGTTATCGTCCAGGTTCAGTAATCTATCTCATTTCTCACCTAGTCTGAAGTTTCGTTTGGCGTAGCGAACGCCATCATTTTCACCATCAGCTCAGCCATCCAGTCGTCTTCGCGGACCGTGCCGAGGGGCTGGTTCACGAGATCGAAATCGACGCCTTTCTCGTGGAGGTCTTCGACAAACCCAGCGAGATCGGCGAACGACCGGCCGAACCAGTCGAGTTCGTGCGCGCTCACCACGTCACATTCCTTGACGTGCTCTTGGAGACGCGGGTACTCGCGTCGCGGGGTTGAGGACGGGTACTACTTAAACACACTTACTGATGAGCACAATACGCATCCTACGAAGGCTCTTTTCACTCTCTGATGCCATCACCATCATCGAACGAGTGGACCGCGGACGACATTCCGGACCAGACAGGAAAGAAAGCGATCGTTACCGGTGCGAACAGCGGTCTCGGGTACGAGACGACTAAAGCGCTCGCGGCCAAGGGCGCGCACGTCGTCATGGCCTGTCGGAGCATGGAACGAGCACGCGATGCCGAATCAAGGATCACGCGCTCGGTCACAGACGCTGACCTCTCGATCATCGAACTCGACCTCGCCAGTCTGGCGTCGGTAGAGCGCTTTGCGACGGCATTCGAGGACACTCATGACGAACTTGACATCCTCGTCAACAACGCTGGTGTAATGATGCCACCATTTTCGACGACCGAGGACGGCTTCGAGTTACAGATCGGGGTGAACTTCCTCAGTCACTTTGCGCTCACCGGCCACCTCCTTGGGACGTTGACGGCGACGCCAGGCGCGCGAGTCGTCTCATTGAGCAGTGTCGGTGCCCCTCTAGGGAAGATCGACCTAGAAAGCTTCCAATGTGACGACGAGGATTCGTATAGCCGGTTCCGTGCGTATGGACAGAGCAAGTTGGCGATGAACCTGTTCGCGCTCGAACTCCAACGACGATTCACTCGGACGGGCACGAATGCGAAATCGTTCGCCGCCCATCCCGGCACTGCGAGCACGAATCTCGCGCGCCACCTCCCCGTCCCTGATTTCGTCCTCAACCTGATCCAAACGTCGAGCGCACAGGGGGCACTCCCGACGCTGTATGCAGCGACCGACCCGGAAGCGATCGGTGGAGCGTACTACGGACCCGACGGCTTTCTCGAACGGGCAGGCTACCCGGAACTCGCAACGCTTCCCTCCGGGGCTAAAGACAGGCGGACGGCGCGACGACTCTGGGTGACTGCAGAGGAATTGACCGGCGTCCAGTACCTTTCGGGGGATACCGAGGCGACGGACGTCCCCGGTCACGCCGAAACCTGAGCGTAGCGAGTGGTCATCTCGATCCCGAAATCGAACGAGAAACGCGGTTCGATCGATGTCCGTCCGCGCCGTCTTTCGAACGGATACGGCTCTCGCCGTGTGAGTGTTCTCGCGGTCGGCAACCCCGAGCCAGCCGGCTGTTCAGTGCACACCGACTGCGCCCACCCACATTTCGTAGTCGATGACACGGTCGTAGACGTGGTCGCTGCCGACCCTGCGGGGCGATCAATGGCCAGGCGTACTGACCTATAACGTGGCGGGCATCGGAGTCACAGGTGCGGACCGGCCCGACCTGACCCCGATATGGGTTCGTCCGAGTGGACGGGTCCCAGTACTCCAACGGCCTCAATCGCAGCCAATTGGGACTCGAGTACAACGAAACGTTCGGGCCGCGCGCGATCAGACGGGCCGCTCAGCCGCCGTGCTTCCGTCCCAACGCCCTTTCACGGCGGCACCGATGACGCCGCCGATAGCCCCTGGGATGGCGTAGATCTCGAGCAAGAGGACGCCGAGGCCACCGAAGACGCTCGCGAGCCCCCCGGTGAACGCCCCAGTCCCGGCAGAGCCACCGGCCACGAAACCGGCGACGAAGCCACCGAGCAATCCGGCGAGTACGTACCCGCCGCCGTCCGGAAGCAGCAATTCGCCAACGGCCGTCGCCTCGCCGAGAATCGCGATGACGAACCCCACACCAAACCCGATCACGACCGCCCTCCAATGTACCGCTCTCACATTGTCTCTCATAGTGCAGGGTATCGTACGCCCTGAGCTCCGTTGGGCTGTCCCGTTAACCGGTTAACAGCTTTATTGGCCTTGTCGCAACGGCACCGCTAGAGGTCCGTCTCGAGATGTTCGACGTGTGCTTTGACGATTCGTTCTTCGGCACGGTGGGCCATCGTACTGGCCGCTGCCGGGGTCACGTCCATTTCCGAGGCCAGTTCGGTGAGCGAACATCGACGCGGCGTGTCGTAATAGCCGCGCCGGACCGCCTCGACGACGAACTCATGCTGTGATGGCGTCAGTACATGTTCAGTGTCGACTTCCTGTGAGAGCGACCGTAGTTCACACGACGCACTGTTCTCCTCTAAAGCGGTGATCGTCTGTGACAACTGATCATGTGGCATCGTCACCTCCGCGAGCATCACGCCGTCTTTGACCGTGACCGATGCGGGAGGCAGCATTCCCGAATTGATGGTCGCAGAGTACACGATCGACTCGGTCGTCGTGTACTGGATCACGGCGAACTCGTCGTCGTCGTGCAACACCTCGTGGGAACGGATCCGATCGATCGACTTGAGCGTCCGACAGAGCGCGGGGAGATCGTCGGTTTCCACTTCGAAGATCCCGACGAGTTGCGTCTCGTCGTCGTAGACCGTCTGGAGCGTGAAATCATCCTCCGGGCGTGCGGTCGACAATTGAACAAACCACTCTTCTGACGGGGGGTCAATCCACAATTGCGCCTTGACCATGCTACTCGTACGACGAGCAGCGTAAGGAATCTGGCTGTCGAAATATCGGTTGGTTCACGCGCTGTTCGATCGTCGATCTGACTTCTCAAAACAGCAGCGATCCCACGAAGGTTCACCAGCAGGCTCAAGTAGGTGTTAACATCTTCGCGAACACGGCTACGAAATGGGCGCTCCTTTACGGTATCGTGAGGAAACAGACAATACGACAGAACGAGCAGGACAGCCCTCACGACCAACATAGTGACCGACGTGGGCGCACCCTCTCCACCCACCGGGGGAACGAATGAATCGTCGAACGTTCCTTCGGGCCACCGGTACAAGCAGCCTCGTCTCGGTCGGACTTGCGGGCTGTACCACTTTGGGTTCAAGTGACGGCGTAGCGAGCGACGAGACGCTCGTGGAGATGACGCCGGACGATGCGTTCGAGCCAGCGGAACTCACCGTTTCTTCCGGTGAGACTGTCGTCTGGAAAACCGTTGGATACCTAGGTGTCGACGCACTGACCGCTGACCACACCGTAACGGCCTACGAGGACGACATTCCGGACGACGCAGCGTACTTCGCGAGCGGCGACTTCTCGAGCGAACAGGCGGCCAGAGACGGATATACCTCCGGTGACGGGGGCGGAGTCGATGGTGGAGACACGTACGAGTACACCTTCGACGTTCCGGGCCGATACGAGTACTTCTGTATCCCCCACGAAGCGCACATGACGGGCGTAATCGTCGTCGAAGACAACTGAGTCGTCCACATTGGCTCGAGAGATCGCTGCACCGAACGGGACCATTCGTGAGATGGTCTCCAACTACCCGTCTTCAACTGCCGTTGTACTGCCAGAGAGTCACGAAATCAGCCTTCCCGGGCAAAGCACTCTCTGTAGACAGGTAGTCGTCGAGGCAAAAATGCCTGCTTCGGCGGCGCTTTGACACACACTTGACAAAACGCACGAAATTGCTGGTAGGACGGCGAGAGAGTACCTCGTCCGAACGGCCCCGTTGATGTACCTGTTAACATCATCATGGACGGGGCTATGCAGAACGCGCGCGTCAGACTCGGTGATGAACGATTTGATATTCGACCACTGGGACACACGATGAAGAGCAACATCTTGTCGAGAGACACGGAATCATCCCCGGCACAATCCACTAACACACGAGAAACGACCGAGGTCGTAATGCCGCACACCGACGGTCCGGACGTGCTGCAAAAACGCGAGCGACAACTTCCGCCGTCGAGAGCCGACGAAGCGCGCGTTCGCGTTGAGGCTGCTGGCGTTTCGTTCGCCGAAGTCCAGATGCTGCGCGGGCGGTACTTCAACCAGCCGTCGTTCCCGTTTGTTCCTGGCTACGATCTCGTGGGCACCGTCACCGATGTCGGGTCGGGCGTCAGCGAACTTGCAGTCGGACAGCGGGTTGCTGCACTGACCGAAACCGGCAGCTGGGCCAATCACGTCGTGCTCCCCGCCGAGAAACTCGTCCCGATCTCAGACGAACTCGATCCCGCCGAGGCGGTCGCCGTAGTGACGAACGGTGTGACTGCGTGGCAGATGCTCCATCGCGTCGCCCAGGTCCAGGCGGGCCAAACCGTTCTCGTCCACGGTGCATCTGGCGGCGTTGGAACGCTTCTCACGCAGCTCGCTCGAGCCGCTACCGTCGACGTGATCGGGACGGCGTCCGCGTCGAAACACGATTTCGTGCGGTCGCTTGGCGCCACGCCGATTGACTCCCACGATGATGACGTGCCGGATCAAGTACGCGAACTCGCGCCGGACGGAGTCGATGCCGTCTTCGACCACGTTGGTGGATCGGGCTTAGCCGACTCGTGGCGTGTGCTCGCCCCCGGCGGCACGCTCGTCTCGTATGGGGTTGCGTCCGCACTTGACGCCAACGGGCACCGACTGCGTCCCTTCATCCCGCTCGCCGCCCGGCTGCTATTGTGGAAGGCGCTGCCGAACGGGAAGCAAGCGACGTTCTACTACGTCCAGCGCTGGCCACAGTACTTCGACGAGGACCTCACTGAAGTGCTGACGCTGCTTGCCGATGGGACGATCGACGCGGAAATCGATCATCGGGTCCCCTTACCCGAGGCAAGCGACGCGCTCCAGTTGCTGGATACCGGGCGGGCGAGCGGGAAAGTCGTACTGGTGCCCGAGGTGGAATGAGTTATTCGCCCCACGCAGGGCCTCGATCTTCCTGCCCTGAAAAACAGCGGCTGCCTCGATGCGTATTGCCTACGGCTCGCCGAGAGTCGTGCCTTCGGCCAGTGACTCGCCGTTCGGGATGAGTAGGTCCTGTCACTCCCTGACCCACTCACGGAGTTTCTGTTTCAGATACCGGCGAGCGGTCGACTGAGTGAAAACCCCTTTGTCCATCATATCACCGACGATGCCCCTGAGCGCTTGGAACTGCCCCTGCAGGTGGCCGGCGACGATCTCGTCGAGGGTGAGGCCGATGGCGCGGGGCTTCGGCTCGACGACAGTCGATGGTCGGTCCTCGCCAACAAGGTAGCCGTCGACGACAACTGCCTCGAGGCCATCGGCCAGTTCCGCGAGCAGCTGTTTCGCCCACTTCGAGTCGGTGTTCTCGCCACCGAACGGCGTTTCGGCCGTGATGCGGTGCTTCAATTTGAGGTCCGCTCCGCCCCAGTGACTGTAGTGGAGCGTGTACAGGCCGTCGGTACGTTCGTACGCAACGAGTGCGCGATGTCCCATAGGAAAATCACCTCACGAGGCGATTCATCTGTCGTGTCGCCCCGCACCCCTCTTCGGGGACGATAAACCGGTTCGGAGAGCCTCAGTCCACCTGGGACGAAAGAGCGATTAGGACTCGACCTGCCCGTCTTCGGCTTCACTGTCTCCTGGTCGAGTGAGCACACTCACATCCTCCAGAAGTGCCGTCGCTTCCTCGATTCGCTCTTGGTCCGCGTCGTCCATCAGCGCGTCCAGTGCTCCCACGTCGATAACCTCCTGCAGCGGTGTGAGTGTCGTCGGGTCGGCGCCGTTGCACCACGCGACCGCGTTTGATCACGCCTGCACTCAGACGCCCGTCATACCTGAGAGAGTTTGTGCTAGTGGATAGGCGTGTTCAAGTACCGCTTCGGTCCGAGCGTCTGATTGATGAGTTGATTCTCGCCCCGCCGAAGGAGGTCAGATGCGGAGGCTGCGGTGATTCCGAGCTCGTCAGCGAGCTCCTGCGTTGAGAAGTTGCGTGGCGAGTCGTAGTAGCCACGCGAGAATGCGAGCGCAAGCGCTCGATATTGCTTGTCGGTGAGTCCGAACTGGTCGCGTTCTCCGGGGTTCTCGGGATCGGCGGCGATGGTCAGTAACTCGAACGGGATATCGTGGACATCGCACCGATCCCGGAGCGTATTGAACGCGTCGTAGTTGGAAAACACCTTCCGCCCTCGTAATCCTTCGCCAGTAACCGTCGCCTCCAGTAACACGCCTTCGAACGTCTCGTGGTCGTGGGATGCAACGAGGCCGGAATCATCGCGAATGGTCAGTTGATAGAACCATCCATCTGTTGTCTGTCCGATTTCTGCGGTATCGACGATTTCAGGGTGGGCATCTAATTCCTGATCGAACGAATCTCGTGAACCGTTGTCGATGCTAACCGTGATGAGGTGGTATCCGTCTGTCAAAGGTATCAAGTTCGAGATCGATATCTCTCCGATCGGAATCGAGTTTGCGAGGCCAACCAGTGGGAGTGTGCGGTCAGCGAGGAGTATTTCTGCAACAATAGCCATGTATAGGCTAGACATCGAAGCTATATAACAACTCTCTCAGATTGGTACCCCGCGCCGGACGGTCGCTCTACTGTGCAGCCATACGGACGGTGCTATCCATGCCATGGGTACGAACACGCAGTCGGACGCGGATGCACCCGACACGAACACACGTATCGACGCCACGTCATCGGCCGTAGACCAATCGGCCGACACCACACCGTCAGTCACCACGATTCTCGCCGCTACCAACGGCTCCTCCGAGCAATCGTGCTGTTTCGACGTCGGATCCGACGGAACAGACGATCTTGAGAGATTCGTCTCGGATGTCGCTACCATCGCGCAATCACACTGCAAGCGCGCAACGGACTACACCGACATCGAGACGCTGGTCTACCAGCTGCCGATTGACCATTGCACGTTCGGTGCACACGATGCCTCCGCTCCGTACTCGTGACTGTATCCGATGGCGCTACTGGTCCGAACGTTCATCATCGAGACGATCAACGGTTGGGATGAAACCGCCCTCCACGACTACCTGCGAGCGCATCCCACGCTCCGCCGTCGGCTTGGCTTCAAGTCACTTCCGGCACAGTCGACGTTTTGGCGGGGATGGAACCACCGATGCAGCGAGGCACTGCGCGACGCCGTGCGGAAATGCGCTGATAGAATCGTCACAGCCGCGCATGCCTGCGATGTCTCCCTGCCCGAGCGAATTGACGCTGGCGAAGCGGATGAACCAGAGACTGATGATTGTTCGGAACGCCAACTACTCGCACAGAAGACCAACGAGGTGTGGCAACAGGCGAAACCGTTCGTCTGTGATGTGTTTGCGCTCGCGGGCGGAACTGGCAGATCCACGCGAACGCGTTCTGGGAGCAGCACGCCTACATGGGGATGCGCGAGGATATGTACGCCCGAAGCGGTCCAGCCTCGTTTTTACTCGATACGACACGGGAGCGTATTCCAACTGGATCGACCCACCGCTACCAGATCGGCAAGCACTCAGTCGCCGACATTCGTTCGATGCTTCGCACTACGACGCGGCTGCTCATCGCTCGGGCTCGTCAACACGGCGAACTCACTGGAGAACTCTGGGCGGCTATCGACGTGACCAAGGGCGTCCCGTTCACTGGTGACAGTGAAGGCCACGAGGACGACATCCTCGGGTACAAGGACGGCAACGACTACTACCAATGGGCGGTGCTCAAGATCGTCGGGATGGACGTCCCGCTCGTGCTCGACGCCATCCCGCGCGAGCGCGGCCAGTCCAAAGACGAGATCGTTGAGAAACTGCTTGAACACACGACTGAGATGGTTAATCTCGATCTGATAATGATGGACCGCGAGTTCGACAGCGAGGGTGTCAAGGAGATCTGTGAAGAGTACGATGTCTACTACTTGAATCCGACACGCCTCTTCATGGACAGCGACGAAGCCGAGATAATCGCATGGATGTACCACAACGGCAAGCGCTTCCACGTTACCGAGGAAGAGTCCGACACCAGCATCCCCACGCGCAAGCAACTCTATCTGCCGAATCGATCGCGGTCGGACGATGATGAGGATGAC
This sequence comes from Halobacteriales archaeon YIM A00010, assembly GCA_025041175.1. Classification (GTDB taxonomy): domain Archaea; phylum Halobacteriota; class Halobacteria; order Halobacteriales; family Haloarculaceae; genus Halocatena. The sequence goes on along the minus strand of JAKCFJ010000003.1, from coordinate 124,003 downwards.
AACCTCTCAGATGTGTGGCAAGAGATATGCGGCGAGTGGGTGGGTGACGATATAGACGGTGAACCAAGCGATGGGATGTCGTTCTCACGGCTGCTCGCAGATATTCAGCGGGAGGAAGCGGTCGAACAACGCAAACGGAACGCACAGAACGGAGAGATAGACACCGCCACAACCGTCGTGTTCGAAACCAACCATCCGTACGTTACCGCCCTCGACGCCGATGACGGACGAATGGATGCGAAAGCGTTCATCCACATGATCGAGCGGATGATCCATCGCTATCGCCACCGCTGGGGCATCGAGAACGGCTTCAAGAAGCAACAACACTTCATGGTGCGAACCACCTCGACTGAGCGTAACTACCGCTTTTTCAATTTCGCGTTCGCGTGTGTGTTGTACAACGTCTGGCGGCTAGTTGACCTGCTGGTGAAGCTCGCCGTCGACGGCGAGCAGAGGACCTACAAGCCGCTGGTGGACGCGAACCAGTTCCTGACCGTCGCCAAGCAGTGCTACGGTCTCGATCCGCCCGATTGACGCTTGAATACCCCTGTGACCGCCCGGTCGTGAGCGGCGGCACTATTCCGTATTGCTTTCTTTCACGTCATGATGGTCTGTCACCGAGTTGGCGGAGTGATGGTAATCGTTGTTCGTTTAATACTCGTCAGAAGATATTAGAATTAATAGATGTCTTATACATGATGAATCCACCTAGCTGACATCAGATCTAGTCGTCTTCATCGACCGTGCCGATCGGCTGATTCACGAGATCAATGTCGACATCGTGTTCACGAAGCTCTTCGACGAATCCCGCGAGATCAGCGAACGACCGACCGAGCCGATCTCGTTCGATACGTTGTCGCACCTGCCTTGATGGTTCTTGGGAGACTAACTTTTCTCGAAACCACACTTCAATACCGACCGTAACTACTCTATGACACGACTCTCGAAACAGTGGCTTCAGCACAACCAGGTTGGCTTGTACGCTGTTGCCGTTTTCCTCGCGATCGGCGTCGGTCTCGGGCAACCGAATGCAAGCTCACTCTTGGAACCGCTCATCAACCCCGTGTTAGCGGTGCTACTGTACGTGACGTTCCTGGAGATTCCGTTCGTCCAGATCAGGCGAGCCGTCCGGAACGAGCGATTTATGCTGGCCGCGCTCGGGATGAACTTCCTGGTCGTTCCCGTGGTCGTATTCGGGCTCACACGGCCCCTCCCGCAGAATCCGGTGATTCTCGTTGGAGTATTCATGGTGTTGTTGACGCCGTGTATCGACTACGTCATCACGTTCACGGACCTCGCGGATGGAGACGCCGAGCAAATCACTGCTGCGACGCCAGCGCTGATGCTCGTTCAGTTGCTGTTGCTCCCGGTGTACCTCTGGGTGTTCATGGGCCAGCAAGTGGCTGCATTCATCGAGGCCGGGCCGTTCATCGAGGCGTTCGTCGTGATCATCGCGCTCCCGTTGACGCTGGCGTGGGTAACTGAACTCTGGGCGGATCGGTCAGAACGCGGCAAAGAGTGGCAGGATACAATGGGGTGGCTGCCGGTGCCGATGATGGGCATGACGCTGTTCGTGGTTATCGCGTCCCAACTCCCTCGAGTGCAGGACTCGATCGGACAGATTGCCGCTGTCGTGCCGGTGTACGTGGCATTCCTCGTCGTCATGCCGCTGCTCGGTCGACTCGCGGCTGGTCTCTTTGAGATGGACGTCGGAGAGAGTCGGGCACTCGTATTCACGTCTGTGACGCGAAATTCGCTGGTGATCCTTCCACTGGCGCTGGCGTTACCCTCGGGCTACGCACTCACGCCAGCGGTCGTCGTGACACAGACGCTCGTCGAATTGACCGGGATGGTCGTACTCACACGGCTAGTCCCAGCATGGCTTCTTCCAGACGCTCCCGCTCCAATTCCGGCGAGTACGTAACGCGCCCTCTTGACGGAATAGATGTGGGCGGTCACCTCGGTGGCGATGTCACGATGACACCCTCTGCATTCATCTATCGACGACATAGGTCCCTGTCAGCTGGCGATCATCCACACAGAGCGTCAGCGAGAGAGGAGAGAGATGGTGAGATCATCATCGGAGGGGGATCCAGATGATAGCGTCCATGACGAAGGAACCGAAGCGATGCGAGACGAAAGCATCGATAGCAGTGATCAGCCGCCCAGACCACGTACGCTCGACAAGAGTGATACTGTGATCTACGGCAGGTCTGTCTCCACGGTGAGTATTCTTTCACCGCCGAGGACGCCTTCGAAGAGCGCCTACATCCCCTGCTGAGATGGGTATCGCACGTGGACGCCCGTCGGCAGGACCAGGGTTCGAGACCATCATGCTCTGCCTACTGTTGGTATGAGCCTGCCGGCAAAGGAGTTCGCTAGCACGAGGCTGACGCTTGCGCCCATCGCAACCATCGCCCAGAACGGCTGGAGCAGGCCTGAGACCGCCGCTATGACGCCTGCCCCGTTAAAGAGTAGGGCGATCCCGACGTTGGTGAGGGTCAGCCGGTAGCTGCGGCGGGCCAGCCCGCGCGCGTCGAGGAGCGTAGTAATCTGTGAGCCAGTCAGCACGATGTCTGCGGCTTCGATGGCAATGTCGGTGCCAGTGTCGATGGCAATCCCCACATCCGACTGCATCAACGCCGGCGCGTCGTTGATTCCGTCACCCACCATCGCTACCTGGCGATTGTCTTCTTGGAGGGTCCGCACGACGTCCGACTTACCATCGGGTAACACCTCCGCACGGTAGTCGTCGATACCAACCTGTTCGGCAATCGTCCGGGCTGTTTGTTCGGTATCGCCCGTGAGCATCACCGGCTTGATCTCCGCTGTTGTGAGGCGATCAACCATTGCTGCGGCGTCGTCTTTGAGGGGATCGGCGAGTGCGACGAGGCCAGCTGGGGAACCGTCCACGGCCACAACCACGACAGTGCTGCCTGTCTGTTGGAGCGTCTCGATCTGCTCGCGCACCGGCGACAGATTTGCACCCTCCCCGTCTCCTTCAACGAATCGCGGACTGCCGACGGTGACCGTGCGGTGTTCGACTTCTGCTGTCACTCCCTTCCCGGGCGTCGCGTCGAACTCGTAGGCCTCCGGAATGGTCACATCCTTCTTTTGTGCTGTGGTGACGATCGCTCTGGCGAGTGGATGTTCCGAGGGAGTCTCCGCCGCAGCGGCGAGTCGAAGAATCTCGTCTGTGGCCGTTCCATCGACGGAGACGACCTCATCCACGTCAGGCTCACCCTGCGTGAGCGTGCCCGTCTTGTCGAGCACCATGGTATCGATATCCTTGAAAACGTGGAACGCCTCGCCCGAGCGCATGAGGATGCCCTTCTCGGCCGCCTCGCTGCTGCCCCGAACGATAGCGAGCGGCGTCGCCATGCCCAACGCACACGGATAGCCCATGATCAAGACGCTCAGCGCAGCGAAGCCGGCCCGCGCCCAGTTCGCCTCTCCGGTCCAGAGCCACGCGCCGGCGCTCCAGAGCAGAAATCCCAGGGTCGCTAGCGAGAACACGATGGGGACGAAGTACACGAGCACCCGGTCGACCAGCCGCAAGATGCCGGGTTTCAATGCCCGCGCTTCGGCCACCTGCTGGGCGACACTGCGCAGGAACGTGTCCTCCCCGGTACGGGTCACCTCGACAGAGAGACTCCCGTCGTGGTTGATTGAGCCGCCAACCACCTCGTCACCGTCATGTTTCTCCTGGGGCGTAGATTCGCCAGTGACGAGACTCTCATCGACAGCCGAGGTGCCGCTGACGACCGTGCCGTCGATGGGAATGCGCTCGCCGGGACGCACCCGCACTCGGTCACCGACGGCGAGGTCTTCGCGTGGGACGTCGGTTTCAGTCCCCTCCGCATCGATCTTGTGAGCGGTCGTGGGTTCGAGGTCCAACAGTTGGCGGACCGACTGCGAGGCCTCAACATGCACCTTGACCGCGGCGTACCCACCGATCAGATGGAACGCGAGGACGAACACCGTCGCGCCGAAAAACCCGTTCGCCGGGAACGCTGGAGTGACGAGACCAACGCCCCCACCAATGAGGCCACCGGTCGCCGCGACGGACACGAGCAAGTCCTGGTTGAGGATGCCCCGACGCAACGACTGCCAGCCATTCTGGAAGATGATTGCCCGCGCTGGGCCAAAAAACGTCACAAGCGCGAGGATTCCGATGGCGTACGTGTAGACGGGAATGGTCGTAAATGCAGGGAGGAACGCCTCGCCGGCCATCAGTGTTGAGACGCCAACCAAGAGTCCACCAGCGATGCCTCCCTTCCGGCGCGCAGCAGCGAGGTCCTCCTCCTCTTTTTCAAACCGCTCGTCGGGATCAAGCTCCAGTGGCTCATAACCGAGATCTTTCAGGATGCGCCAAATCTCGGACTCATCAACTTGCGCCGGGTCATACCGGACCAGCGCCTCTTCGTGGGCGAGACTGACATCGGCGTCCTCGACCCCAGTCATGCCCTCCAGTCCGTCGGTAATCGACTCGGTACATAACGAGCAATGCATCCCGCCGACCGTGACCTGGAGTTGCTCGGTCCTGTCGCCTGGCTGCATCGCGTGCTTCTGGGTAGGAGCGCTCATGCTGGCTCCTCACTGGTGACGTCATACCCGAGCAGATCGAGTCGCTCTCGGAGTTGGTCGAGACCGGACTGAGCGGGATTGGTCTCGACGACAATACGCTGGCTGTGGGCACTAGCTTCGACCGACGTCACGCCTTTCAAGCGTTCGAGTGCCTGGCTGATGCGCTGCTCGCAGCCATCGCAGTGAATCTGCTGGTCGCCGGTAACGCTGAAAGTCACTGTAGTGGTCGTCATTCTCTCTCGTCTAATGATGAAGTAGGGATCCATTTAGCCGTTACGACGAAAATAGTAGTGAGATCACTTTTGTGATCAGAAAGTGAATCTATTCCCAACAGTGTTATACAGATGGCAACCAAATATCCTCTTATGAGTCTCCTCGAAACGGAGGTCCCCATAACAGACGTTATTACGACTGATCCAGCGAAAGCGAAGGCGCTCGAAAACGATGTCCGAGCAAAGATCCTTGATATGCTCGCTGATGAAGAGCTGACGATTGAGGAAATCACCGAGGAACTCGCTCGTCGTAACGAAGCGAAGGCAGAGACGACTGTTCGCCACCATGTAAACGTCCTCAAGGACGTGGGAATGGTCGAAGTAGCGCGCCTTGAGGACGCTGGGGGTGGAACGACCAAATTCTACAAATCGAATACCCGCGTGTTCTCTTACGATCTGTCGGAGGACGCGGACGTGATTCTTAGCGACGCAGAGATGACAATCCAGGAAGCGATGACATCGCTGCTAGAGCAGTTATACGCCGAGCACGGTGACGCCATCGAAGCTGCTGCGAACGAGATGAAACCCTGCGACTACTGCACAACCCAACACTACGAGGAATTCATTCTTCGAGAATTGGTAAGCCGAACGTTAACCAGTATGAGTGAAAATGGCACGCTTGAGATGACGCGAGAGTAAATGCTTCTCTGCTCATCCCGATGTTCGGTTCGTCCGATGTTCTGCGTTCAGTTGAGTGCACGTATGAGGAACCCATCTATTCGGCTGTAGCTACGCATCGTCCGAGAAGCCTCGCGCTACCCCCGCGCTCGACGCCATCTCAATAATTGCGAACGAATCGCTGGGAGGAGGGCAGTCGCCGGAAAGCCGGCGGCTACGAGTACCGCCGCCACGACAGCGACATTACGCATCCCAATTGAGGGTGATGAGAGCTTGTGACCACTGCTCGGCCCCGATTACCAGCCGATCTCCCATCCGCCAGTCGTGCGCTCGGCGACGTAGCCAAAATCGCCGATCAGCTTCGAACCGAACGAATGTGTCGCCGCAGTTTTTTCAGGGGCGTACTCAATTGCTCCGCTCCCCAGTGGGCAGCAAAGACAGAGATCAGCAAGACGCCGAACCAAAAGCCAACACGTAGCGACATTGAAGTAGAATAGGAAGGTACTATGTTGATAGTCAGCCGTTCACGGACTCACGCGCTAGTCTCCTGGTCAGCGTCACTGCGCATGCGTTCAGGAACGATCCGTGAGAGCCGCATCGCGTTCCCGGTGACCCCGAGGCTCATGCCCATGTCGCCGACGACGACGGCGACCGCAACGCTGACGTACCCGAGTGGGACGCCGATCGCAAGCAGTGCCTTTGCGCCGAGACTCGCCCAGATGTTCTGTTGGATCACGTTCCCTGCTTTATGTGAGAGTTCGTAGAGATACGGCAGTTTCGAGAGATCGTCGCCCATTAACGCGATATCGGCCGTTTCGAGGGCCGTATCCGTCCCGGCAGCACCCATTGCAATCCCGACCGTTGCGGTCGCGAGCGCGGGTGCATCATTCACGCCATCACCAACCATCGCGACCCCGCCGTACTCCTCACTCATCTCGTCGATGGCGTCGACCTTCTGCTCAGGGAGAAGCTCAGCTCGGTACTCATCGATCCCGACCTGCTCAGCGATCGCTCGGGCCGTTCCCTCGTTGTCACCAGTGATCATGATGAGGTGCTTGATGCCCAGCTCGTGCAGCTGGTCGACAGCTGCTTTGGCATCCGGCCGCACCTCGTCAGCAATCGCAATCACCCCTACCACCGACATCTCTGTCCCAACGACCACGACCGTCTTTCCGTCCGCTTGGAGGGCAGGGATCGTCTCGTCCGTGAGGTCGACGCAGCTTCCCTGGTCACACTGCTCCCCGGCGTCGGTAAGGACACCCCCATCCGTCGCGACGTGGGCGTGCGAGAGATCTGCACCGAGATCACCGAAGAGGTCCGGCTTCCCGGCGTAGTACGTTGTCCCATCGATGTCGGCCTGGATGCCCTTGCCGGTGATACTCTCGAAGGCAGCCACCTCCGCAGGCGTCACATCCGCCTCGGTAGCCTGATCGAGAATAGCGTCCGCGATTGGGTGTTCGCTCCGCTGTTCGAGTCCGCTTGCGGAGCGGAGGAGGTCCACTTCGCTGTACCCGTTCAACGGGACAACGTCAGTAACGGCGAGTTCACCTTTCGTGAGCGTCCCCGTCTTATCGAAGGCGATGGTCTCGACGTCACCCATTGCTTCGAGATATTTCCCGCCCTTGATGAGCACGCCATTCTTGGCCGCGCTGGTAATGCCGGAGACAACACTGACGGGTGTACTGATGACGAACGCGCACGGACAGGCGATCACAAGTAGTGTAAGACCGCGTATGAACCATGTCTGCCATGGTGTAGCGAACACCAGCGGCGGAATTGCCGCAGTCAGGATCGCGACGACGACGACCGCTGGCGTGTAATAGCCCGCGAAGAGGTCCACGAACTGCTCGCTGTCGGTTTTCTTTTGCTGGGCGCCTTGGACCATCTCGATGATCCGTGAGAGCGTGTTATCCGATGCCTCTGCCGTCACGTCGAGTTCGAGGTAGCCCTCTTCGTTGATTGTCCCCGCGTACACCTCATCCGTCTCTGTTTTGTCGACGGGGACACTCTCGCCAGTAATCGGTGACTCGTCGACCGCACTGGCTCCCTCGATGACGGTTCCGTCCATCGGGATCTTCTCGCCCGGACGCACAACGACGGTATCACCGACGTGGACCTCCTCGACGGGGACCGTTTCCTCCTCGCCATCGCGACGAACGGTCGCTTCGTCGGGCGAGAGTTCCATCAGCTCGCGCAACGAGTTGCGCGCCCGATCCATCGCGTAGTCTTCGAGGAGTTCTGCGATACTGAACAGGACTGCGAGTGTCGCCGCTTCAACAAAGTAGCCGATCCCGGTAGCGGCGATGATCGCAGTGCCCATCAGCAGATCGATATCGAGGCTCAGATTCCGGGCCGAGTAATACCCGCTGCGGACAACCGGAAGGCCACTACTCACAATGGCAGCGAGGAGCAAGACGTCGGCGAGCAACACCCCGACGCCGAGAAGATTCCCAACGGTGACGTTCTGTGCGGTGAATAGAAACTCGAACAGGAGACCGAGCGTCAGGAATCCTCCACCGATCCACGTCTTGATCGCCCGTGGACCCGTCCAGATCGCCGACGGTGCTGGGACACCGCCGGCTATGGCCTCCGAATCGTCGGCTGAACGCTCGGTAACCTCGTACCCTGCTCCTTCGATCGCCTCAGTGATAGTCTGCTCTGCAGTCGCGTTCGGATTGTAGCTGACCGTCACCGTTCCGGTGGTGGGCTGGAGATCACGCTCGGTGATCCCATCGATCCCCGCCAAACTCTTCTCGACTTTCTGTGCGCAGGAGGGACAATCCATCTCGGGGACGGTAAACCGCACCGTCACCGCTTCGGTTGGCTGTTCAACGGCGTAGCCTGCTTTCTCAACCCGGTCAAGAATCGCCTCGTCGTCCGTTTTCGACGGGTCAAATGTGACTATGAGCGTTCCGGTCGTAGGCTGCGGGTCGAGTTCCTCGATGCCTGCAAGCTTCTCGATGCTGTTCGTGACCTTCCCCGCACAGGAGGGACAATCCATGTCCGGGACAGAGAGCCGGAGGGTCCGGAGCTCCCCCTCGAGATCAGCGTCCGGGGAATCATTTGTATCCGATCGTGTACTCATCACTAGGAGGGAGGAACGGATGCCCCATACGGCTTAGTTGGCGCACGCCAACTCAGCGTTGGCGGTAGCTCACTCAGACGGTCGGCGAGAGCGCATCCAGCGGTTGATCGGTCGCGACGAACTGTTTAGCGAGTTCGGCTTCAGCGCGTCGGAGGCGATAGGAGAGCGTCGATCGAGGGATATCGAGCGTCGCCGCCAACTCAGAGAGGTCGGTCTTCCGTGGCGTCTCATAATAGCCATGCTCAACCGCGGCGCGGACTGCCTCGCGCTGTTTAGCAGCTAGCATCTCACCAGTGTTCGTCGGTGAGCGGCGCGGTGCGAGTTCGGTCAGTCGCAGCATCTCCATCCCGGCACACTCACCAACTTCCGCGTGGAGTGCATCGAAGAACGCGTGGATATCGGCCTCGTTCGACAGGATAATTCGCCACGTATAGCGGCGGCCCTCACGCCGCGTCTCGAACAACAGCCCAGTGCCTAACCACTCAAGGGCCAGATGTGGGACGGAGGTACAGACCGAGGTCCGCTCCCAATAGGTATAGAGAACGAGCGTCTCCTCCGTGCGATCGAGGACCTGCACCTCACAGTCCGCACCGCAATTCTCGGTCACGAGACAGTCAGAGCAGTACTCCGCCTCGAAGTACGCGTCTTCGAGCGCAGCCACTGCCTCACGCTCGCCGGTTGCGTGATCGACCCGCCAGAGGCTCTCGGGCGTAACATGACACGAAAGGGATCGGATCGCAGTATCGGAATGCGTAGCGAGGGTGTCCGCAACCGGATTACAGCCCGGTTCGTAATCGAGGGCGAAGACGAGTTCTCGCATGAATGAGCCTACGCGGGCCGCAATGAAAACGTGTGTCGCTCGGCCGTCTCAGATGGTGGCGTCTGGGTCGTGTTCATCGGCCATGCGTGTCGCTTCCGTCGCGTACCGGTCGCGGGTGTCGGGGGCCTCGACCGATTCCTAATGCATAGCTACCTGCGAAATTTGGACTGACGGGATAGATTTCGGGCTAGACCGTGCATTAGAAATCTTACCTAGCCGACTTCAGACGATATGGGGGGCAATTCAGTATCAACCGGTACGCTGCCGTCGGCAACACGAGGTGGGCGAAGCTTCTCTTCGACTGGTGGCGCGCGATCCGGCCAATCTGGCCCGTCGCTCCCGAGCAGATGCGCTATTACGACCAATCCGACCGCTCCAGTGCCCTCCGATGGGTTCAGGAAGGAGAACGATAGCACCCTGATGGCTTCTCGCTTTACAAACAGGAGACTAGCATGGAGTCAACACATCATTGATTCAAATAGATACTAGCTACAGGACTCTGAGTTCGTATAGCTCGATAGTGACACCTATCTAAACATACTATCAGAGAGATGGAACAACAGCTCTCTCTAACTATCCCCACTATCAACGACTGGCATCGGAGACTGCTCGTGTACCAACTCCATTCCCGGAGTGTACATCTTCTCTTTTTTATCTCTACGGTAGAAACAAGAACAAAAGTTGCTGCGGCACTATTCGCGTTTACACTCCGAAGTTAGGCGCTCACCGTCGCCGTCTTGATCGGCGACAGCAGACGCATCCGGGTGATCCACACATTCTTTCCAACCCTCCGATACTTCTTCGTCCATTCTCGGAGACGTCCCATATCGCGGGAGGGGATCAAAATCCCCTGAACTCAGCGACGGAACTCGGAGAGAAATCGGTGATCAACGGAGCAAGTTTTTACTTTTCCGGACTTCGTAGTACCGGAGCGTAGGAAACATAATGAATGTTGGAATTATCGGATCGGGAAATATCGGCAGCACTGCTGCTCAACACTTCACTGACGTGGGACATGAAGTCATGGTCAGCAACTCTCGGGAACCGGAGACGCTCGCGGACTTGGTCGACGACCTCGGAGCGAACGCACAGGCGGGGACGCCCGCCGAGGCAGCCGCCTTCGGTGAGGTCGTCATGGAAGCGATTCCCTTCGGGGCCTACGAAGATTTGCCTACGGACGTCCTCGCCGATACAATCGTCATCAGTGCGTCGAACTACTACCCACTGCGGGACGGAGCCGTTCCCCTCGAAGGACAGACCCACACCGAACTCATCGCTGATTACCTCTCGGACGCGACGGTAATCAAGGCGTTCAACACGATGTATTGGGAAGTACTCCGAGATGAAGGACGGCCAGACGCTGACCCCGAAGAGCGTCTCGCACTGTTCATCGCAGGCGACGATCGGGAGGCTAAGGAGATTGTCACGGATCTTATCGACGACATCGGATTCACGGCGGTCGACACCGGCACCCTCGCCAAAGGCGGTCGCCACATCGAACCCGGATCGCCGATTTACACCGCTCCGATGACGGCGAACGAGGCACGGACACGCCTCGCTGCCCTGAAGACGGTCGTCGCCGCGAATGAACGTGGGTACTACGAAATCCCTCGCAACATCACCGCCAGCGAACTCGCCGGAGAACTCGACATGAGCCAGGAATTACTCTCTGAACACCTTCGCCGTGGTACCGAACAGTTCGTCGACCAGTATCTCCAGGAACCCTGAGGTACTCGCCGTTCGACCGATCGTTCGTTCGTCGCTGTCACATGGATCTTCACTTAGCTGAAACGCTCGGAGATACTGTGTCAACTTGTCCTTTGAGACGCCTCGATGGGACGAGAGCCACGGACGCTGCTGCGATCTGTGACTCTCCAGGTGTTGATATGAACCTCGTCATCAGCGTATTCGCCGTCGCTGTGAACGACATACTCGCGGTGAAATTGGTCGTCCTCCTCGAGCGAGTCGTATGTCGGAAATCCGTCAGTGTGGACAGACTGCGACTCTTCCTCACTAACCACGAGGAGGAGTCGTACTGTTGGTTCATCGGCGGATTTCGACTGGTCCGACGAGATCGAGACGAGGCGCGTCGAGCGAGGAGTGGCGTCGATCCCCGAAGAGCCAATGAGACGCTCGCCCAGCCCACGGAGGTAACGACGCGCCTCCGGATCGTAGGTTCGGGCGGTGGCCCGTCCGGTTGGATCCCATTGACGGTGACACCGCTTCCTTCGAGTCGTTTCGCCCGATCGAACGCGAACGTCACCCGAGCGAGTTTATCCTGCCTGTCCGTCCCGAGATCGTCGTACTCCCCAACATCACGTCGTCTCCCGTAAAGTCTCCGAAGACTGCTTCGGATATCCGGGAGGCGTGTGCCCGACGATGGTGGCGTTTTTACTCTCACTCGTCCACTATACTGGTAGAACATGTCACATGATGTATTCGATCGGGCATTCGACGATCGAGTGCGGGTGCTCGATCCCGAAGGCGTCGTCGTTTCCACGGAGCTCCTCCCTGACCTCGACAGCGAGACGCTGGTGGCGATGTACCGCGACATGCGCTTTTGTCGGCGGTTCGATGAGCGTATGATCAGCCTGCAGCGCCAGGGGCGGATCGGCACCTACTCCTCGCTGGCCGGCCAGGAGGGATCTCAGATCGGGTCAACGTATGCGCTACACGACGAAGACACATTGTTCTACCAATATCGCGAGCACGGTGCGCTCGTCGCTCGGGAACTCCCTTGGGAATACCTCGTGTACTGGATGGGCAACGAAGACGGCAACGCGGCCCTAGCCGACGTGCACGTCTTCCCGCTCAACATCACGATCGGGGGCCACCTCCCCCACGCCGTCGGATGGGCGTGGGCATCAAAGCTAAACGGCGACGAACGGGCGACCATCGTTCATTTCGGCGACGGCGCCACGTCGGAAGGGGACTTCCACGAGGGGCTGAACTTCGCCGGCGTGTTCGATACCCCCACCGTCTTCTTCTGTAATAACAACCAGTGGGCCATCTCGGTACCGCGTGAGCGCCAGACGGCGTCCGAAACACTGGCCCAAAAGGCGGAGGCGTACGGAATTGACGGGATCCAGGTCGACGGGATGGACCCACTCGCGACGTACGTGGTGACGAAGGCCGCCCGCGAGAAGGCTGTCGCAGGCGATAGCTCCCGACCAACGATGATCGAGGCGGTCCAGTACCGCTTCGGGGCTCACACCACCGCCGACGATCCCTCGGCCTACCGCGAGGAGGAAGACGTCGAGCGTTGGCGCGAGCAGGATCCGATCGACCGCTTCGAGGCCTTCCTCCGCGACCAGGGGATCGTCGACGACGAGCGGATCGAGGGAATGGAGACCGAGATAGAGGAGACGCTCACTGCACTCGTGGACAGGGCCGAACAGTACGAAGCCGACCCCGGCGACATCTTCGCGGATGTCTTCGTGGACCCTACCGATCGTCTCGAAGAGCAGTGGGAGTCTCTGCGTCGCCTCCGTGAGCAGTACGGCGACGACGCGCTGTTGGCCGATGAGTAGACACCCGCGTCGATCGAACCAGTGAATGGATCCGCGTAGTCGCACCAACCGTGACGATTTTTTGATATTAGAATGCAAGAGCCGAAAACAGCAGTCTGCCACAGGATACTTGCTAGACGGTTCCAAGTCCGGTGATTATATTAGTCCTTGGACAGAACGGCGTTATCGAGATAGCTCGTGTCGTCGCCGGACCGGTACTCGCCACGGATACGGAGGACTTCCAGATCGTTCAGCACAGCCCGGAATTTTTCCTCGGTTGCAAGCGGCTCTTCGCTCCTGAGGTCGATCCAGGTGGCATCGGCCGTGAGCGGTGCCTCGAACGTGGTCCACTTTTCGCCAGGGTTGGCATCCGAGCCGCGGAATTCGTAGACGAGCTTCTCGGTACCGCTTGCGAGCAGGACATCGCCGCCTTCTGTCGGTTCAGCGTCGAACTGCTGGTCGGTCTGAGCCTGGCGAAGGTCGAACGAGAGCGTCCCGCCGTAAAACGCCTCTCGATCGCCGAGGAACTTGAATGGAGCCTGGTAGTACCAAGCGACACCATTCTGATTTTCTTCGTCGCTAATGTGGCCGCCAGGATTGCCGTCAGTTTCACGATAGACGGAACGGTTGCTCCCACCGTTTTGCGAGATGAGCCAACCGTCAGCGTCCTCATCAAACGTGCTCTCGATGCGGTCCGCCGGATCGGTCCCCGGATTGATGTCTGATGTGCCGATCGTCTTCGTGAACTGCTCCGTTCCGTCCTCGTCGTAGATGCCGATCGTCAGCGTCTCACCCGATTCATCAACTTCAACAGTCCCGAAGTTGGTGTACTCGCCCTTCGCAAAGAACTCCGTCGGGTTGAGTGCTGGATAGAGGTCGTCCGGCGCGCCTGCGGGCGCACCCAGCGGTCCAGCGATGGCCTCGAAGAACTCAAATTCGCCGTCTCCGTTCGGATCGAACGCGCCCACGACCGACTTGTGGACGTCTCCGGCCACGACGACCACGTTCGAGATCTGTTCCCTCTGGATGTGTTTGACGAGTTCGAGGAGTTCCGCCTCGTAACCGGTTCGATCCACCGGGGTTGCCCACGAGTCCGATGGATACCCCAGCGGGGCCGGCGAAGCGAGAAGCTTCCACGTCGCGTCGGAGTCGGCGAGTGCTCCTTTCAACCACTCGAGTTGCTCCTCACCGAGCAGCGTTTTCGAGTCGAGATCGATGTTCGGGTCGCGGTACTGACGAGTGTCGATAATGAACAGTTCGACGTGTTTTCCCCATCGGAACGAATCGTAGAACTTGTTGGATTCGCTGGGTTTAGCTGTCTTGTCCCGGTCGAGCGGCCAGTATTCCCGGAAGGCTTGCCGCCCTTCAGGCATCAGCGGCTCGATCGGCCCCGCGAAGTTGTTGATGACCTCGTGGTCGTCCCAGACAGTGTAGACCGATGTCGTTTCGAGCAGTTCCCGAAGATACGTCTGTTCTGCGATCTCTTCCGGCGGATCGCGCATTTCCTTGTACTTGTCCCGGTAGATCTCGAGGGAATCGTCGATCGGAGTGTTCTCGGTGATCTTCCCGGCTGGCGTCTGCGCATCGGCGTAGATAGTGTCGCCATGATAGAGGAAGAAGTCCGGCTCCCGGTCCGCGATCGTCCGAAGCCCTGGGAACGGGGGGTCGATGGGATCATCCCCATACCCCCACGTGTCGCCGCTCCAGGCGAACGTGACACTTTCCTCCTCGGTGGCGGATGGAGCCGTGAGGAACGTTCCCGTGGCTGCTGTATCCGGAGCAGACGTGTTACGATTGTTCTTGCTGGACGTTGCCCAGACGCGGTAGTAGTAGCGTGTCGCTGACTTCAGCCCCTGTAACCGAACGTGGCCGGTAAAGTCAGTCGTTGAATCGACGGTCGTGCGCCGCTGCCGAGACGGGGAGAAGGAGTCGGAAGAGCTATACTCGACATGGAGAGTCGCCTCGTCGGCTGTTCGTGCCCAGACAACAGCCGTTTTCGCTGTGACGTCGCCTGCTGCGACACCATGGGTCAGCGAAACAGTCTCCGCGTCGCTTGCTCCGCTTTGGTTATTCTCAGCCCTCGCAGTCCCCGACAAACCAGTGGCTGCGACCGCTATTCCGCCCATCGTTTGAAGGAAGGTGCGTCGTTCACTGTCCGGATCGTCACTGCCGGGGTCGGTTTGGGTCGTGTCGGTCATGCTACCTGCAGTGAACAATCCAAACCAGACGGTAATCAAGTATTATATTTCTAATGCGTAGGAATATAGTATGGGAAATAAAGATTGTATATTATTTATTCGTATATAGCAAGTATAGTTGAATAAATAGACCGGAAGTGATACTAGATGGTGAGAATCCGTTCCACGGCCTCGTGCTCGGGTTGGCCGATGTCACACTCGTTCGGGCGGGTTGTAAGACTACACAACAAGTAGATAAATTCCGACAGAGTTTGCACGGGATTATCAGAACCCGTGACAGTCCAACCGAACCAGATCGTACTGATTGAATAAAGTAGCCCTCCAATTATCTTCGTAGGACAAGCCCGTAACGTCGACGCCGTCTCCCACTGAACTCCCAAATTTATAATACTGCATCTAAAACGTACAAGTAGAATCCATGAAAAAGGTTCTCGCTAGCATCGGTATCGGTAACGCCACTGTAGACACTGTTCTCCCGACAGACACCGTTCGGCCAGGTGAAACTGTTGACGCGGATGTCCACATCACCGGTGGGAACGTCCAACAGGACGTCGGAACGATCCGCTTCGAACTCGAAACCCGCTATCGTACCGACGAGGGGTATCAAGAGGTGGATATTGACCGGTTCACACTCACAGAGGGTCTCACTATCGAACCCGACCAAGAGGAGACCCGGTCAGTCTCGATTGCCATTCCATACGCAACGCCTGTCACAATCGGGGGGGTTGATGTCTGGATCGAAACGGAACTCGACATCGATCTCGCCGTCGATCCCGAAGACAAAGACTACCTCGACGTGCAACCGACACCCCGACTCCAAGCTGTCTTCGATGCGATGGAAGCCCTCGGCTTTTCACTCCGAACGGCGGAGTGTGAAGCCGATCCATACGGACGGTATGCTGGCAGCCATCGATTCATCCAAGAGTTCGAGTTCCGGGCCAACGATGGCCAGTTCCGTGACACCCTTGATGAGGTCGAACTCATCGCCCACCCCGGATCCGACGAACTCGAACTGTTCGTCGAAATTGATCGCCGCGGCGGTCTGCTAAGCGAGCTGGCTGAAACCGACGAACGCAAAGCCCGGATGACGATTCGATCAACAGACAGCAAGACAGTTCGTGAGGACGTGGCGGCGCTTATCGAGAAACACGCCTGATAGCCATCGTGGCTTAGGAATTGTCCACACCAGGGACCGATGGGTGAGTGCGGCCGTAAGTAGAGATGAAGACCTTCTATCGGAATGTTCTGCATCGGATCACGGTTCGACCGCCCCGTATCTGCTCGCCGATCATCCCCCAAAGCGGTCGAAGCGCCGGGGTAAGGAGACTGAATCCAATTAGATCATATATAATTGCTTGGATTGACACGAGCGACAATCGATAGTATCTGTATGATAACCTACTGAAATTAGGCGGATGGATTGGTGATACACGGCTGGCTGTGAAGTTTGGCTTAATGATACAATCGCCATTCCGGTACGAAATTGATATGACGGAAGTATTATTTCCCAATTATATGTATGATTATATTATTGCATAATTCCACATCTATTATTTACGGGTTCCAAAGCCGTTCACGTGGGACATACGTACCTTATCATGCATGTAATATGATTAGTAGAAAATATCATCTATCCCTGTATCAAATATTGAGTATGAATCGGCGGGCAACCTGGTGTTTCTTTGTCGGCGGAGGGCGCAAGTTGGTTCGCAATCCGTTCGCGCTCGTTGGCTCAGTGAACTACCCCTCCCTACCGCTCGCCTGACGGCTCGCGGTTAAGGGTGGGGCTTCCTGCTTCCACGACGCGCTGTGCAGGAACGTTCGTAGTTCCCGTAGGGAGCGCGGTCTCCACAGGTCGTTCGAAAGGTGCTTTGCGCCTTTCGTGATGACGAGAGACCGAAGGTCTCTCGGATCACGTCAATTCGGAGTGTCCCACTCCTACGTGCTTGATTCCCCGAGAAAGAATGTTGTAGGCTGCGTTCCAGTCTCGATCGGCCTCGAAGCCACAGCTTGGACAGGAGTGTTCGCGGACCCACAATGGTTTATCGGTCGAGACACCGCAGGCTGCACACGCTTTGGTCGTTCCAGCTGGCTCAACAGCGACGAAATGTGTGCCGTTATGTTCACACTTGTATTCGAGCATCCGCCGGAAGGTACCCCATGCAGCTGACGCGCGATTACGACTGTTCGATGGGAGTTCCATCAGCCCCGTGGCGTTGAGCGCTTCAACGGCGACGAGATCGTACTCAGTAGCGTAGTACGTCGAGAGTTTGTGGAGGAAGTCCCGCCGCTTGCGTTTGATCGTGGCGTGACACTCTGCAACGCGCTGACGTTGCTTTTTCCAGTTGTTAGACCCGTGCTGTTTGCGCGACAACGTCCGTTGCTCGCGTTCCAGTCGTTCGCGTTCGTCAGTGAGGTCAAGCGACCCGACAGCCGTTCCGTCGGTGTCGTGAACATAGTTGAGAATGCCCACGTCGATCCCTACTGCGTCAGTAATTTCGTCAGATTTCTCCGGTGGGTCTCGGTCGAATTCAATCCCGAAGATAGCAGACCACTCATCCGTCGGTTCTTTCTTGAGTGTCACCTCTTTGATCGTCGCTGTTTCGGGGATTGATCGGTGCATTCGAATCGGAATATCCGCCAGTTTCGAGAGGGACAACACAGTCTGACCACCCTTCTTGTCGAGTTCGAAGCCAGACTGGTTGTAGGTGAAACTGCGGAACTCCCGTGGTGGTTTCCACTTGAGTTCACCGACGTTGTAGCCACGATCCTTGAGTTCGCCGAGTGCCGTGACGTTGTGCTCGATCCGCATGACGGTGGGTTGGAGCACTTTCGCATACACGTCAGTCAAGGCGTCCCACCAGCCTTTGAGGTCGGGGAGTTCGTCACGGATTGTTCGCACGCGCTGATTGAGTGTCCCCGCCGATTCAGGAATCTGATTGAAACGATAGAGAGCGTGGTTGTAGAGCTGTCTACAGGTATCACGGTGGTAGTTCAGCGTCTTACGCTGGTCTGCTGTCGGGTTCAATCGATACCTGTAGTTGTAGTACATGAATTATTCGTCGGGGTCAGACGTTCGGACGACCTTCACCTCTGCACCACGCCACCGCTTTGGAACGAGAACATGTGCCCCATTGCCAGTTGCTTTCACCTCGCCTTCGATGACTTCGCTGCCTTCGATTTCGTGTCTATCCATTACTGGTGTTTACACATTGTTTCAACATAAATGTGTCGATATGTGGGCCTGTGAGCCAGCAATTGAAGAGTGTATGAATGGTGATGACGGCGGTGTATCCCCTCCCTACGCCCTCACTCCGTTCGGGCGGTGAGGAAGGGGGCTTACCGCCTACAATACAGCTAACTCAGCCGGTGATCTTTCTCATCCTATTCTTAGAAGTGTTCGGTCAGGTGATGACGGATGCGATCAGTCAAGGCGGAGGGACAATCATATACGAGAATTTTCTGTTCCCTGCTATTATAATTATGGTGTCACTCACTGGGGCATCGACATCCGGCACAGTACTACTCGATCATATGAATCATGGGATATCTGAAAAGGTGATGGTTTCACCGATGAGCCGTGGTGGGATATTCTTGGGAAAAACCCTCGCAGAGATGGCGATGGTGACCGTTCAGATGGTCATCATTCTGGCACTCGGGTGGTTGCTCGGGGCAACCGTTGCAACCGGTGTGTTGGGTGGACTTGGTATTATCGCCATCGGTATCGTCTCTGCTGGGTGGTACGTAGCGTTCTCGATCATCGTCGCTCTTCTCACCCCGTCACCTATGGTGTAGACGCGGCGCGAGCGCTCATCATTACCGGCTGGTCTTGGGATGTGATCCTCCCGAACCTCGCGGTTCTGATCGGTCTTAACCTTGTGTTCGGGGCGATAGCTGTCCATATGCTCACCCAGGCGTCGGGCACTGATGTGGCATAGTGGGGTACGTGTTTGCTGGGCACTGCTAGATTGAACCCTTCTGTTGTGCTGTGATCGGTGGTTGATTCTCCAGTGCTTGGTGGCTCCGATGATGGTTGTAATAGATCGTGTAGGCAGTTAGCCAGCGCTCTGCGCTAGTCTGGCTGCCGTTCCATGTTTCGTAAAATCGTTCGATTCGCCTCGTATACGTCTGGAACGGCTTTTCGATGATATTGCGCTCGGAGTAGTCAAGATGGCCATTGAGGTCGGTTCGTGCGAGGGCAGAGATTCGTCGACTCACCGCCAAGACGTTTAGAGATAGTAAACACCTTTGTCCTAGAGAAGATGGTTGTCGATATCTATGGAAAAAGCAACAAACCCAGTTCGAGCCGTGGAAACCACCATAGAGGTCCTCGAAGCGCTCAAAGAGCTACACACCGCGTCGATTACCGAACTCGCCGACCATCTTGATCTGACGAAAGGGACAGTTCACAACCACATTAGCACGCTAGAACAACACCGGTTCGTGGTGAAGGAGAACAGCGAGTATAAACTCAGCCTCAGATTCCTGATCTTCGGCGAGTATGTCCGGAATAACAACCTACTCCACCATATCGGGAAGCCCGAAGTTCAGAAGTTGGCGAACGAGACTGGCGAGATCGTTCACCTATCGACCGAAGAGCACGGATTGAGCATGAAACTCCGCAAGGTCCATGGCGAGCAAGCCATCGGCGAACAGTTCCACGTCGTCAAGCTCCAGCGCCCGGACTACCTACACTACACGGCGACAGGAAAAGCGACTCTCGCGTTTCTTCCGCGAACGCGCGTTGAGCGAATAATCGACGAATACGGCCTCGAGAAGATGACCGAAAACACGATCACCGACCGGTCTACACTGTTCGACGAACTCGCAAAGACTCGAAAACGCGGGTTCTCGCTCAACGACCAGGAGGAAGTCGAAGGAGTGAGAGCAGTCGGTGCGCCGGTCCGTGACCAGACGGGTCGCGTTCTCGGTTCGGTGAGCGTCTCCGGACCGATCTCTCGCATGCAAGGCAAGCGCTTCCGCGAGGTGCTGCCGGAGACGGTGAAGAACACGACTAACGTGATCGAGGCGAACGTCAACATGACCGAGAGTATATCGACCTTGCGAATGGAGTGAACGCTTCTATTTGCTATTGCTAAACGAAGAGTGGGCGAGACCTCGTCCGAGGACGATGTCGACGGCGGTCGGACGCCCCCAGGGCTGCGCGTAGCAGGCGAATATCGGTGCTCTGCCGTCATGTCGAGTGTGACTCGTCGACAGTCACATCTCCAACACCACTGATCCGTCGCATATTCCCCCTCTCGCCGACCGTTCCGACGCATCAAGTTCGACAATGATAAATATACTCTCATAATTTTTCATCTGAAAAGACAAATAATATCTGGATGCGTTTTAACAGCACGAATTCGGGAGCTTCGACCAATAGATAATCGATGATACAAAACCGATTTTCGGCTCTGCCACCGAAACTCGCTGTTTTCCTCGAACTGAGCTTGCCATTACATCGTTAGTCCTGTAAAGGATTCGTCCCATCCCTTATCGCAGCTTCGGCGTTTAGTATCGTTAAATATCGGGGAGTCAACAGTTATCTCCGCAAGAGCGCTCACCACTGATTTTATCTATCACTACATACAGTGTGGTGCCATGTACTCCGTCGAAGTCGTCGCTGACGACCTGACCGGTGCGATGGATACGGCACAGGGGTTCGCTGCGCGCGGCTACGCGACCACCGTCTTGGTGGCCCCTGGGGCCGATGCGACCACTGTCGCGCCAGACGAAGACACCGCGGTACTGAGCATCAACACTGATAGCCGATACGAAGAGGAACACCAAGCCGTCGACAGCGTCTCCGAGACCATCGCGAGGCTCCCCGCTCATACGATCTACAAGAAGGTCGACTCGACCCTCCGTGGCAATTTCGTTGCCGAGGTCGATGCGGCCCTCACGGCGTCGGAAGCCGACCTCGCGCTGGTCGCCCCGGCGTTCCCTCCGACGGGCCGAACGACGGAGGACGACATCCACTACGTGAACGGGACGCCTGTCGCGGAGACAGAATACGGTGACGACGACAAAGGGCCGATGTCCTCGTCGCTGACCGAACTGTTCGCTTCCCTCGAGCGGCCTGTCGAGAGCGTATCCCTCCGGACCGTCGACGCGGGGCGTGAACGTGTCGCGTCCGTTATCGCCGACGCTGTCGGGCGCCACGAGCGGGCACCGGTTCTCGTCTGCAACGCTCGCGAAGACAGCCACCTGGCGGCCGTCGGCGAATCGGGGGCTGCATTCGATACGCTCTACGTCGGTAGCGGCGGATTAGCCGAACAGCTTCCGGTTTCAGGCACCGACGCCGGCGAGCCCTCCCCACCCCAGATTTCACCCGGGGCGGCGTTGGGTGTCGTCGGCAGCGTGAGTGCGACGACGCTCACGCAACTCGACCACGTTTCCGACGAAGCGATCGTAGAATTCGACGGCGACTCGCTGCTACGAGGGGACGATACTGACGGAGTCACGCGGGCCGTGCAGCGACTCCGGAACGATCGACAGATCGTTTTGACCGCGGCGACCGACGACGGAGCCGTGGAGCGGACGATCGCGGCCGGTCGGGAACTAGGTCTTGCGCCAACCGAGGTCTGTGAACGCGTGGCCACGGGGTTGGCCGAGAGGGCAACGGAGGTTCTTCGAACCGAAACCCCGTCCGGTCTCTTGCTGACCGGGGGGGACATCGCAGTCGCCGTCATCCGGGCTCTCGACGCGACGGCAGTCACGCTGACCGGCGAAGAGGTCGAAGCTGGGATTCCTATCGGCACCTTCGCTGACGGCTCTACCGCCGGGATGCCGCTGATCACAAAAGCCGGCGGCTTCGGATCGGAAGAGACAATTGTTAATTGTCTGAGCACGTTGACTCGAACCGATGCGTAACGATACTCCACTCGTCGGTATCACGATGGGAGATCCCGCCGGTATCGGGCCAGAGGTGATCGTGAAGGCGTATCCGGAGTTGTGCGACAGCAGTCGACCGATCGTGATCGGTGACGCGAACGTTCTCTCCGACGCTATCGATATCTGCGACGCGTCGCTCTCTGTCGAGCCCGTCGATACCGTGGCCGACGCGCGCTTCGACGCCGATCGCATTCCAGTGCTGGACCTGGATAACGTCGACCGGCTCGTCCGCGGGGAGGTTCGCGAAGAGTACGGGGCTGCAAGCCTCGCGTACATCGAACGCGCGATCGAACTCGCCAAGGCGAGCACGATCGACGCCATCACGACGGCGCCGATCAACAAGCAGGCGACGAAACTCGCTGGCAGTGACTACGCCGGACACACCGGAATGCTCGCCGACTACACCGATACGAAGAACTACTCGATGATGCTCGTTGAGGACGAACTCCGGGTGACCCACGTGAGCACGCACGTCTCGCTGCGGGAGGCCTGTGATCTGGTGACGACGGAGAACGTACTCGACACGATCTGTCTGACAGACGAAACGTTACGTGACCTCGGCATCGAATCGCCGTCTGTCGGCGTCGCGGGACTCAACCCCCACGCCAGCGACGGAGGGCTGTTGGGCGAGGAGGACGAAGCCGAGATCGAACCGGCGATCGAGCGGGCCCGGGAGCGAGGAATCGACGCGACGGGTCCCGAATCGCCGGACACAGTGTACGTCCGGGCGGCGCGCGGGGAGTTTGACTGCGTAGTCTCGATGTACCACGATGAGGGACACATTCCCATCAAGATGCTCGGATTCGCCGGCGATGACGCGGTCTCCGGGGTGAACGTGACAATCGGGCTACCGATCGTCCGGACGAGCGTCGACCACGGGACTGCTTTCGACATCGCTGGCGACGGGATCGCTTCCGAACGGAGCCTGGTCGACGCTGCCGAAGTCGCCGTCGAGATAGCGGCTCACGACTGACCGTCGCTCCAACGCCACGGCTGGAACGCGCCCGACGAGGATCGATCACATCTCGACACGTTCGCGCTTCGTCGGGCGATCGGAAATCTCGTAAATAACCCCATCTGATTTATGTATTATTGTCCATGGTGATATCTATCCATGATAGAACATTCACCACACTCTTTGATGATATTCTCGTAACGTTTTTAACCCTCATTCTGTAACGATTAATGGAATGTTTGCCAACACAGCCCGAGCCATCGTAGATCATAGCGATTCAGTTGCGAAGAGAGAACAGACTCTGATCGTGACCGGGAGCCGCTCCGGCGACACTGACATCGGTGTCTGACTCCAACCATGAAGATCAAAGAGAGACTCGAGTCGGTTCCCGGCGGAATGATGGTCGTGCCGTTGATCCTGGGCGCGCTCACGAACACGTTCTTCCCACAGGCCCTAGAGATCGGCGGGTTCACGACGGCGCTCCTGAAAGACGGGGCGTTGCCGTTGATCGCCGCGTTCCTTGTGTGTATGGGCGCCGGTATCACTCTCGACGAAGCCCCGCAGGCCCTGAAGCAGGGCGTGGCCATCACCGCGATGAAGCTCCTCGTGGGGATGGGTATCGGTTTGCTCGTGGCCACCTTCCTCGGTAACAGCCTCTTCGGGCTCTCGTCGCTCGCGATCATCGCAGCGATGACTAACACGAACGGTGGTCTGTACGCCGCCCTAGTCGGGGATATGGGCGACGAGACGGACGTCGGAGCCATCTCAATCATCTCGGTGAACGACGGCCCGTTCCTGACGATGGTTGCCCTCGGCACGGCCGGGATCGCATCGATCCCGGTCCTGGATCTGGTGGCGGTCGTCATCCCGATCCTGATCGGGATGATCCTAGGCAACCTCGATCCCGAGATGCGAGAGTACCTCACGAGCGCCGGACCAGTCCTGATTCCCTTCTTCGCCTTTCCGCTGGGCGCCGGAATCGACTTCAAGATGTTGTTCACTGCCGGAGCGGCGGGTGTCGTGCTCGGCGTCATGACGGTGCTCATCGGGGGCGTGTTCAACATCCTGGCCGACAGACTCTCGGGCGGAAGCGGCGTGGCGGGCGCGTCCGCGTCGAGTACAGCCGGGAACGCGGTCGCGACTCCCGAAGCCGTCGCCGTTGCCGACCCGACTCTGAGGAGCGCCGCGACCGTGGCGACGCCGCAGGTGGCCGCGTCCACGATCGTCACAGCCCTGTTAGCGCCGATCCTGGCAAGCTTCGTGTACGAGAGGGTAAACGACGAAGACGAGTCCAAGTCGAATCCGGGAGACGAGACCACCACGGTGGGGACCGAAGCGACCGATGTCGCCGACGATGATTAGCGGCGTACGCCACTGCTTGGCGGGTGCTGATTTCTCCGGGCCGACCTGATGGGTTCCCGTTTTTCCGGTCCGATGCTGTTCGCCGATCCGTTTCATCCCTCCTCGGACACTATCACGACCGCTCGCAGGTCGTTTGTATTCGTCCGCCTCGATACAGTCCAGCGGCAGAGCACGCGCTTCGCTACTTCCGATCTGCTGTCGATTCTCTATCGTGGCCTGTGAACAAACTTCGTACGCGCACAAATATCCTTCCAATATTAATAATCTCGTCTAAAACCGTATTCTTTTAGTAGCGAGGAATCCCTTTCGTGGTATGGGTTCGCGTTCCGAATTGGCAGTGCCGGAAGAGACAGTGCTCGAAGCGTGCGGCGAGACAGAGCTGCCGGAGTTCGGTGTCGTCGAACAGGTGTGGGACACCAATCCGATTTCCGCCGACCGGATTCCGGACCGCGCCGGCGCAGCGGTGGAGGAGCTCGCTCTCGAGAATGTCCCCGAGGGAAGCGAGGTCGCCGTCGGCGTCGGAAGCAGAGGGATCGCGAATCTTCCGCTGCTGGTCCGCGGCGTGATCGAGCGACTCGACGACCTCGGCTACGAGCCCTTTATATTCCCCGCGATGGGGAGCCACGGCGGCGCGACGGCAGAAGGACAGCGGGAGATGCTCGAATCCTTGGGCATCACTGAGGAGCGGGTCGGCTGTGAAATCCAGTCGAGCATGGAGGTCGTGCAGGTTGGCGAGACGCCCGACAGGGGCGTGCCGGTCGTCGCCGATGCCAACGCTGCAGCGGCCGACGCGATCCTGCCCGTCAACCGCGTCAAGCCCCACACCGACTTCGACGGGACCGTCGAAAGTGGTCTTTCGAAGATGATGGTGATCGGGATGGGAAAACAGCACGGTGCGAAGATCGCCCACGAGTGGGCCGTCGACTGGAGCTTCCGGAACATGATCCCCGAAATTACCTCACAGCTCCTCGATGTCCTGCCGATTGTTGGTGGCGTCGCCATCGTCGAGGACCAACACGACGACACGACTCACATCGAAGGGATTCGTCCGGACGGGTTCCTCGACCGCGAGGCAGAACTGCTCGAGACGGCGTACGAGATCATGCCCAAGATCCCGTTCGATACGGTCGATGTGCTCGTGCTCGACAGGCAAGGGAAAGACATCAGTGGCCAGGGGCTGGACACGAACATTATCGGCCGCCGTCCGTTCGCGATCAACGAATCCGAACCCGACCTACCCGACATCAAGCGCATCTTCGTTCGCGGTCTCACCGAGACGACGCACGGAAATGCGATGGGCATGGGCTCGGCGGACTTAGTCCACGAGGACATCGTTACCGGACTCAACGCACCGGACACATTGATCAACGCGATCACTGCCAGCACGATCCGGGGTGTCCGCCTCCCACCGGCAGTTGAGACTGATCGGTCAGGGCTGGTAGCCGCCTTGTCGACGATCGGCGTGATCGACCCCGAGGATGTGCGAGTGATCAGGGCTGTGGATACGATGCACCTCGGCAGATTCTACGCGTCGCAGGCCCTCGTCAAGGAGTCCCGAGAACGCGACGACCTCCGCGTCATCGACGAACCAGAACCGATCGAGTTCGAGGACGGCCAGTTCGCGGCACCGTCGCTCCACAACGAGTAGAACTCATGGATGGAATACCCTGGTACCTGATGATGAGCTGATGAGATTCCTAATGCATAGCTATCTGCGAAATTTGGGCTGACGAGCTAGAGTTCGAGATAGACCGTGCATTAGGGATCGTACCTAGCCACCTCTGGGAATCCTGCTGGCCGAACAAACCACTGCTACGAGGGTGTCATAGACACCAACAACGAACGCGGAGACAATCCGGGAAGCACGATCATCAGGGTGTGAGAAGAGTGCTATGATACCCTCCTAAATCTATGAAGTGACTATCGAGAGTTGATACGGCAGTTGGGAGAATTCGTACTGCGTGGCTCTATCGCCTGTGAGAACCACTTCGGTTGGGTGGGCTTCGGCCTCTTGAGTCTCAGTCGGAAACCACGGCCGTTCGATCGGAACGAGGATGAGCAGGGCATGGTCGTCGCCCATACACGTAAACTGTGAACTGGATTCGAAATCTTCACTGTATCCTTCATATAATGGAATATCTAGATTGGTTTCAAGCACACGAGCGGTGGATAGGACCTCTCGAACAGGGAGACCGATCTCACTAATTTCGAGAAATTCATCTTCGCAGAACAGCTGGGCAGAATCATTACTGAGGTTCTGTCGAGCAATGAGTTCGACGATGTTTCCTGCCGGGTCAATGAAGTAGACCGCTTTTGCGTTCATGAACTCGAACGTGAATTCGTCTTCACCATCCTCAGTTCGGAGCAGTTCAACGCGATTCGCTAGCCACTCCTTTGCGGACATGAACTGGTTTCGCGGGATATTCACCGCAAAATGGTAGAACGGGTCCGTTCCGCCAGTCGCCTCCGAGAACGTCAGGCGGGTCTTCCCGATGTCTATGGTGAATTTTGAGGATCGCACGTCTGTGATCGGAAGATTTAGCCGTTGGTTGTAGAACGTTCTGAGTGCTGTTAGTGACGCTGTTCTAAGAGCCAACTGTGTGATCATCTTGCCCTCTATCGAAGCGTGGTGCTCATAACTCTTCCTTGTGTGGTAACCGTTGTATGACACCCTCACCGCTAGAGCTATAGCTGTTTGGACCGCTTCGACATATCTAGTCGTTGTATGGACGAAAATAGACGCTAGCGATCCGATAATCACCTCATATGTCTTCGGTGCGGGAGAACGTGAATTGAAAACACCAGTCACTCGTCGACCGGCGAATCCGCCAATGAGGGACGCCGCTCGGGCGTCCATTAGTCATTCACTCCTGGGGGATCATACGCTTCCTCTCGGTCAAGCATGTGATGGATTGAAACGAGTAGTTTCCGAACTGTTGCAACGATAGCTTCCTTGGAGCTTTTTGGTTGCTCTCGGCGTTCATAGAATCGAGACAAGTACTCATCGTGACTGGGACTGTCTGGGGCGTCTCTGCGAGCCCAAACTCCTCCGCGGGCACGGTGAGGTTACAGAGTGTCACCATTAGTCGTCTCTATGGCACTCAATTTCGTCACTATGACACTCAATTGTTTGCCGGTTTCCGACAGCGTCACCAGATCTCGTTCTTGGCTGTAGGTGACAAGGTCCCTCTCTGCCAGTTTCGGAATGTGTGTATGGTAGAGCGACATATAGACACGCTTGATCTCCTCTGCTGAAATGTCCGTAATATCGGTGTCGTGCTCGTATACCGTGACTTCATCTGCCACATCAGCTAATGCTAGCGGGGAGTCGTGCGTTCGTAGACAGTAGAGGATGTACCGACGACGCTGGCTAGCAAGGATGTCGAAGACATCATCTAACAACCCCTCTCTGTCAGAGACGTTTGAGTGGGCGTTGAGGACCCGCTCAAACAACTCCCCGAGGGCGAACCCTTCGGGTGGGAGTTCGAACCGAGCGGTGTTTGCACCGCGAGACGCCGGACTGCTGCGCTCTGCGCCGACCGATTGCCCACTCTCACTCATGGTTGCTGTGATGAGGAGCGTTTGCCTCGCGGACGCCAGCCCCATCCCGGAGATGTCGTTGCAGTTGGGACAGACGCGCGTGTCCATGCTCGGTGGCACGAACACGCGGACGTGCTGACGGGTCACGAACGTACCGCAGTTCTCGCAGGCAGGCACGATGACTCACCGTTTCCCCCAATTTCCCATTGTTGCCGGAGAGGACGCTCATATGTAACCCCTGAGCAGGATTTTCCCAATCACTCGACGCCGGACAGTCGTCCCGGCTGTCCAGCGAGCGCCGGGCTGTGCGTCGATTTCCCGTTTCACTCCTGGTCGTGTTGTTGTGTTGTACCACACCCATTCTTCGCCGGGAGTTTTGTTAGCTATTCGCGGTGATACACACAACGCGACAGGATGGATGTTACACGGGGTGTTCGGAGTTGTCGGGGGTGAACGTCTCAGCAGCGAGGCGTTCGGCTTCACCTTTGTACTGTTCAAACATCTCCTCAGCCCAGGCAAAGACCGTCTTGTCCTCAATGACAAACATGCCGAGGATGTTTCCACGGTCATCAACCACGAAGTACAGAACAGATTCGTCATTGAGGATGATGGCGTGGGGTATCTCCCCATCGTAGCGATACACGCGATCGTCGGCTTCGATCCACCGCTGGAAATAGCCGGCTAAGCGATGATCGTCGCGGGCTGCCTCCACAACGCCGGACGAGAGCACGGCTTCTGCCGGGGCTGCGCCCGCTTCTGCCCGTTCGACGGTCGTGCGTGGTCCTGCCTCCATGACGATGGAGGCAAGGATGCGAAGGGAGTCCGCATCGCCTATCAGGTCGCTCATTCGGCGTGTCGGAGCGTCGGTATCGCTGCGGTCTCCGCGGACGAGTTCCGCCTCGCCGAGGCAGCGGAGGTCGAAGGGGAAGTTTCCGGTCGGGAGGTGGGAGATGAAGTCGCGGAGTTGCCGGGCCGTCCCGACCGTGTCGAGGAACATATCGAGGTCCTCGAAGACGATGCGTCCGAGCGGCGTGATGTGGTACTCGTGTCCGCGGCGTTCTACCCATTTGCGGTCTTCGAGATCGCCGAGCAGCCGCCCCGTCGTCACGCACGTGATATCGAGGCAGTCCTGAATGTCTCGGCGCTCGCGCGGGCTCTCGAGGAGGAGTCCGAGGACTCTCACCCTGTTCTCCGAGCGAATCAAGAACTCGGCGTCGGCGAGAGGTTTATCCATGCTAGCTAATAGCGTGGACGGCCTCAAAATTGTTTGTACCGCGCGCCACGAGAAAAGAGGACAACAAACAATCGTTTCGGCTTTGGTGAATCGCTAGACGGCGTCGGAGTAAGCCGATAGTTCAAAGGAGGTAAAGCGGGAGACTGTCGATAACTCATATTGATTATCCTTCATATCACGACGAGGCGGTGACGGTAGCTCAAAACGCTGTTGGTGGGCGAGGCGGACCGCCGCCACCATTCGGGGCGGCGGATTCGTCTCCATCCCCAGTAACTCTTTCCTCCTCGATGAATCGCCGGTCAAGATCGGCTTTCTGGCTCTCTGGTTCTCGATCACTCAGTAGTCGGTGAAGTGCTCTCGTCGAGAGGCAATGCGTAGGCCTCAATATATTCGCTTTCGTAGGCGGAAGTAGTGATTCAAGGCTTCAGTGGAGTACTGTTCGTTGACCCATTTACTGTGATGAACACGATCGGGCTAGTCGCGTTCGCACTCGTCGGATCGGCGAAGGCGATCCGTGAGGCGTTCGATTTGTTCGGGATTACTGTCGTCGGCCTTGCGGTGGCGTTTGCCGGCGGGTCGACGCGAGATCTCCTCGTGAATCGTGTTCCGTTGGTACTCCAGTCACCGATCGAGATCAGCCTCGGACTGCTCGGTGTCGGCTTAGCGATCGGATTGAGTATCGTGCTTGACTCTCCGGATGACCATCCGATTGTGCTGCTCTCCGATGCCGTTGGACTCGCTGCGTTCGCGACGACTGGAGCTATCGTCGCAACACACACTGGCGTGTCCGCGTTCGGTGTCGTCGCCGTCGCAACGATCAACGCGGTCGGTGGCGGCGCGTTCGCGGATATTCTTCTGGATCGATCCCCGTTTATCCTCCTCGATGACTTTTATGCGAGTTGTGCCGTGCTGGGCGGGAGCGCATACTGGCTCGTGGTCACTGTCGGCGGGACTGAAAGTACTGCGTCGGTAATGTGTGCAGTGGTGACCGTTGGGATACGACTGGCTGCAATCAACTACGGCTGGGGACTCCCCAAAGCACAAATACTGGGACTGGCGCGCGAAGAAGGCGACGACACTCGATAGCGCGAGTCACTGGCGCATCGCTCTACTCGACCCGCTGTCGGCTTTATACGGCAGAGCCGTCAGCAGGGCTCTCGTCGATTCGTCATCACCCTACATCCAATGCCATTTGAAAATAAAATAATTTATACTGCTATAATTAAATACATACTTATTCCATACGCAAATACAGGCCGTGAAGATTTTCATCTCGATTCAAATCCCTGAATAATGGCTGATGAAAAAATCATTTGCGAAACTCCGGCCGTTCGTGTTTCTGCCGGCAGTGAGAATCACCGTCGGGGACTAGAACTACTTCACGAGGTCGACGAATCCGAGGCGACGGTTACAACGGCGGCGGTTGGATCTGTCGGCTACGTCGGTTTGGAGCCGCTCGTCATAGCGTCGGTAGAAGGAAAAACGGCGTTTTTCTCCCGACCATCGATCGAACAGGTGGAAACGATAGCTACCACCCTCGATGACGAGACCGTCCCGACCGACGAAGCGATGGCAGTCGTCGAGCACGATCCGGCAACGGCAAGCTTGCCGACGCCCGAGACCGGTCCGCTCGGAGTGGGTTTCCGGCATGTGCTCGGTAGTTGTGGATGGTTGGCACCGACGAGCATCGAGGAGTACACCGAACTGCGAGACGATCTCTTCACAGAACGTGCTGAAGACGACCCCGAGAACGTGCGTGGGGACGTGATGGGGACCAATCTCCGGGGGCGCGGACGCGGCGACGCGAGCGGTGACGTGTCGGTCGCTGAAGAGTGGACGACCGTCTACGAGACTCCAGGCGATCCGATCGTGGTCGTGAACGGAAACGAGTCCGACGATCACGCCGACGGCGACAGACTGCTCCTCGAAAGCGCGCCGATCGCGGTCGTCGATGTAGCGCTTGCCTCAGCGATCGCGCTCGATGCGACCGACGTCGTCATCTACACGAACGAAACCGAAACGCTCGCCTGTGAGCGCACACAGGAGGCGGCTGCTGCACTCGATGACGTCAGCGATACTGACATACCGGTACGGGTCGTCACCGGTCCGGACGAATACAAGGCTGGCGAGCCGACGATGGCGCTCGAAGCGATCGAAGGAAACCATCGGATCGAGGCCCGCCGACAGCCCCCAGGACCCAGCGAGCACGGCGTCGATGGCCGACCGACCCTGGTTCATACGCCCCGAACGTTCGCACAGATCGGGATGATCCTCGAAGAGACCAGTCTCAGAGGGGCCACATCCGACCCCGGAACCCGTCTCATCACTGTCGCAGACGATGATTCCACCCTAGCGACGGTCGAGCTCCCGACCGATGCGACGCTCGACTCAGCGGTATCAGCCGTCGAACTCGAGAACGGATGGAACGGCGCGTGTGTCGGTGGTGTCTTTGGGGGGTTGACTCGCACGCTTGACGTGCCTGCGAGCGCACCCGGATTGAGTGGTGCGCGTCTCGGAACGAACGGCGTTGTGGAACTGCTCGGTGATTCGACCTGTATGGTAGCACTCGCTGGCGAGCGCGCGAAGTTCGCAAAGGAGATGAACTGTGGACGGTGTGTACCCTGTCGTGAGGGATCGAAACAGTTGGTGGATCTTCTGCGCACCGTCTACGACGGGGAGTACAAGCGTGGTATGCTCCGCGAACTCGCACGCGTCATGCGCACGACCAGCCTCTGTGGGTTCGGCCGGGATGCATCACGCCCTGTCACGACGGCGATGGACGAGTTCGAGACCGAATTCACCGCCCACGCTAAGGGGAACTGTCCGACCGGCATTTGCAACCAGTCGTGAACGCCGCACTGCCACGCCCGAACCGACCGGTTCGGGACGCATTATCGACGACAAGAGGCCGAAACATGAGTACTGATCCGATCTGGGAACGCTCCCACGACGACGAACCGGACGTACCGCTCGCCGAAGATATCGCGCCGGGAACGGCGAACGATCCCGATGCCAGTTCGAGAGAGCGGGTAACGATAACGGTCGATGGCGAACAAGTCGAAACCGAGGCTGGGGCAACGCTGCTCGATGCGTGCCAAGCGGTCGAGACCAGCGGCGATGTGCTGGCGCTCTGTTCGTACGACGAAAACTCGAAAATCGGCCCGCGCAGCGAGTGTCGAACGTGCATGGTCGAGACCGAACAACACAGCGTCATACCGTCGTGTAGCTTCCCGCCCCGCGATGGGATGACCGTCTACACCGACACCGAGATGGCAACCGAGGCGCGAGATGTGAATCTCGATCTGCTGCTCTCGAATCACAACCTGCTGTGTACGACGTGCGGGAAGAACGGGCGGTGTGAACTGCAGGACGTTTCGATCGAGAACGACGTGGTCGAGCCGCGTTATGGAGTGATGCACGACCGCAGCGAACTCGAACCAATCGACGATTCGTCGCCGTTCATCCAGATAGACCGCAACAAGTGCATCCTCTGTAATCGGTGCGTCGAAGCGTGCAACGACGTGCAGGTCGAGGGGGTGCTCCGGATGGAAGGCTCCGGAGAGAACACGCGCATCGGCTTCCAGAACGGGATGGAGACGATGATGGAGTCGACCTGTGTCTCGTGTGGTCACTGTGCGACCGTCTGTCCGACGGGCGCGCTCCTCGAGCAAGGGCTCGTGGACGCAACCACGCTTCCTGTACCCGGCTTTACCCATAAGACCTCCGCAGAGGGAATCATCGGCGAAGAGTACGACCACCAGTCAACACAGAGGACGCCGATGAAAAGCGAACTCGAGACCCAAAACGAACCGAAGGCGAGCGAACCGTCTGCCACAGGAGAGGACTGACCATGAGCGACAACGAGACACCGAACACCCGAAAGAACGGCGTCGCGGGCTTCATGGCTCGTGCGAAAGAAAGAGCCGGCGAACAGGCGAAACAGACCGCAAACGATCGGGTAGTGCGTCCGTTCGAACACAAGTTCTCCGGCTTTATGGGGAACGCCATCTCCGAGGGCCGGCTGTTCTCCATCGCGGACGCGGTGAGCGACTACCAGCTCAACGATATCGACGTTACGGACACGACCTGTGAGTACTGTGCGGTCGGCTGTCGGTTCGATGTCCTCTCGAAGGACGGAACGATCCTCGGTACGCGCCCGAACCCTGACAAAGCCCCCATTAACGGTATCTCGACCTGTGTGAAAGGGAAGTTTTCACACTCGTATGTCACCAGCGACGACCGACTGACCCAACCGCTCGTGAAAGAGGACGGCGAATTCCGAGAAGCGTCGTGGGACGAAGCGCTCGACCGCGTCGTGGAGGGGCTCGATGGCATCAGAGAGGAGCACGGAGCGGACGCGCTCGGATTGGTAGCGTCATCGAAGGCGACCAACGAGGCCAACTACGTGATGCAGCGGTTCGCCCGCGAAGTGATCGGGACGAACAACATCGACAACTGTAATCGCTTGTGTCACGCAGCGACGGTCTCGGGGCTCTCTAGCACCGTTGGATTCGGCGCTGCGTCGGTCGGAATCGAGGCACTCGAGGAGACCGACTGTTACCTGATTACCGGCTCGAACACGACGGAGGCCCATCCGGTCATCGCAACGAAGATCAAACAGAACGTCAAGGATAACGGTGCTGAACTCTTCGTGTTCGATCCCCGGAAGATCCAGATGGCTGAGTACGCGGATCAGTACTCCCACATTGAACCTGGCTACGACAGCACCTGGATCAACGGGTTGATCCGGTGTATTATTTCTAACGATCTACATGATGAGGAGTTCATCGAACAGCGAACCACCGGTTTCGATCCGGTAGCAGAAACCGTCGAGAGATTCACACCGGAGTTCGTCGAGGAGAAAGCGGGTGTTCCACCCGAAGAGTTGAAGAATGCGGCCGAAACCATCGCTACCGCCGACTCGTGTGTGTTTTGCTGGACGCTCGGGCTGGCCGAACACACCCACGGAACCGAAAACATCTACGCGATGGCGAACCTCGCGCTGATCACAGGTCACATCGGCACCCCCAAATCCGGCCTGTCGCCGTTCCGCGGGCAGAACAACGTACAAGGCGGCGGGGGGGACATGGGACCGATCCCGAACAACTTCCCCGGTTATCAACCCGTTACCGATGAGGAGAACCGGGAAAAGTTCGCCGACGCGTACGACATGGACGCCGCGGAGATTCCCGATATGGAGGGGTTTCGGATAACGGATATGTTCCTTGCTGCCGAGCAGGGTGATATCAAGGGAATGTTCATTCAGGGCGAGAACAGCCTGATTTCCGAACCCAACATTAGCCATGCACAGGAGGTACTCGAGGAACTCGACTTCCTCGCGGTACAGGACATTTTCCTGACCGGCACCGCCGAGTATGCCGATGTGGTGTTGCCAGCGACATCATCCCTAGAGTCGAACGGCACGTACACGGCCTCGACGCGTCACGTACAACTGGTCAAACGGGCTATCGATCCGATCGGAAGCGTAAAACCCGACTGGAAAATAACCCAAGAACTCGCAAAGCGGTTCGGTTACGACTGGGACTTTTCCCACGCGAGCGATATCATGGAGGAGATCAACGACCTCACCCCGATTTACGCCGGGATTACCCACGAGCGCCTCGAAAATCTCGGCGAGGACGGCGGGCTCCAATGGCCCGTTTGGGACGAGGATCACCCCGGTACGCCGTACGTGTACGAAGAACAGTTCCAAACCTCGGACGGACTAGCGCACATGCATCCCGCGGATACCGTCGAACCGTCCGAAACGCCGGACAATGACTATCCGCTGGTGATGACCTCCGGACGCGTGCTGTATCAGTACCACACTGGCACGATGACGTTCCGGGAAGCGGGGGATATGTCCTACAGCAACAGGAGTTTCGTGGAAATCCATCCGGACACGGCGGAGGAATACGGTGTTTCGAACGGCGATACCCTCGACATCACGTCGCGCCACGGGGAGACACAGGCGATGGCCGAAATCACACGCCGACCGAGCACAGGTGAAATCTTCATCCCGATGCATTATCTCCGCGGCGGTGCGAACAACCTCACAAAGGAGAAACCGCTCGATGGACCCAGTCGATCCCCCGAGTACAAAGTGACAGACGTGCGGATCTCGGTGGCCGGATCGGACGCCGACATGCCTGTGACGACCGTTCCACGCTCCGAGACAGAAGACTAGTCCACGGCAGCAGACGACTGAATTGCTGATAGAGTGCCAATCTTCGTATACAAGTGTGGAGATTATATTATACCATCTCGAACTAGTCCCTAGCCATGAAAGATGTAACCGAAGACGACATCGGCAAGCCAATATACACCGCTGAAGACCATCATATCGGTACGCTGCAGGGGATGAACGGACCCACGCTGTACATCCGCATCGCGGATGACATCAATCCCGAACTTCGCAGCGACATGAAAATCTCCGAGATAACGGGAATCAAAGACGGAGGGGAGTACCTCGCAGGAGCATCACGTGCCTCTGTCGCGGAGGTAACGGAGGACGAGATCCATTTCTGGCCGACCTACGCCACCGAAGCCGAACACGAGTCCGTTTCCTACGACGAAATTCCGGGGCGTGAGGGTCATGGGGATCCCACTGAATTCTGATCCACAGGAACGTACATCACACTAGCGTGTATCTTGATTCGAAACAGCGCGGCTAACAACTAAGTAATCTTCTGGAGAAAAACGAGTATGGAACGAACGATGACCCTCAAACGCCTCTTTGGGCTCGATCTGACGCCGATAGGCATCGGGAGCGACGAACAAGACAGCCACGAATGCACGGTGTGTGGAACAGAGTTCGGTAGTTCGGATACGATCTGTCCCCAGTGTGGGAGTCAGTTCTTCCGGCGCAAAACGACCACGCCGAACGCACGGTTCAATCTGCTGTTCGTGATCGTCATGGCTGGGTTCGCAATCATTTCCAACATAGTAACGGGAGAGTACCGTTCTGATTTTCAGTAGTGTTTAGGAGCGATCAGCCACGATCAGTAGTACTAGCGAGGACATACTGTGTTACGCTCTTGCTGGGCTTCCGCGGACCCATCTCACTAGTATGATTTTGATACAGTCCCCCCGCGTCTGTCCCACCGAGCATCAGAGTGAGCGGCGCGGCACGGCAGTGGGACAGGTGGGTCTGACGACCACTCGCCCGATCCTGTTGTTGGGTGTTGGCCGCGGACTGAACGTCCCCAGAACTCTACGAGTTCTGGTGTGCGAACGAGAGCTTCGCTCTTGTCAACGCCAGACACCGACATGGTTTCATCCTCCGTGTCGGCAGCAGAACGGGCACACGCTAGGTGTGATGGAAAGCCGGCGTGATTCCCCGCTGCTATTCGATAGAGAGTGGCTCAACGCTCTCTGTAAGCCGCTTTGAATATTTGCATTCCAAATATGTGCACTAATATCTTGATCAAGTGACTCATTCTAAATAATTTACTAGCTATTTTTAGAAAACTATAACCCTTAGATCATCCATTGGTGTATTGTGAGGTAATAACAGATGTCAATGAATGCTGTTGTGTATCAGGGTGAACACGAGGTAGCAATCGAGGAAGTCGACGAACCGGAAATCAAGCATCCCAACGACGTGCTAATCGACATCACGACCACCGCAATCTGTGGGTCGGACCTGCACATGTACGAGGGGCGGACGGCCGCAGAGCCAGGAATCGTCTTCGGCCACGAGAATATGGGCGTCGTTACCGAAGTTGGTGAGGCTGTCAGTGATCTCGAGGTGAACGACCGCGTCGTCGCACCGTTCAACGTTGCCTGCGGATTCTGCACCAACTGTGAAAACGGCTACACCGGCTTCTGTACCAACGTCAATTCCGGGTTCGCCGGAGGGGCGTACGGTTACGTGGCGATGGGACCGTACAAGGGTGGACAGGCCGAGAAGCTCCGCATTCCCTACGCGGACTTTAACGCGCTGAAACTCCCAAAAGGCAACGAACACGAGGATTCCTTCGCGATGTTGGCAGATATTTTCCCGACTGGCTGGCATGGCACCGAGCTTGCCAACTTCCGACCGGGTGAGTCGATCGCCGTATATGGAGCGGGTCCTGTCGGACTGATGGCCGCCTATAGCGCCAAGCTCAGGGGGGCTTCGAAAATCTACATCGTCGATCGGGTGCCGAGCCGGCTCGACCTCGCTGAGGACTACTGCGACGCCACGACGATTAATTTCGAGGAAAGTGATCCCGTCGAGCAGATCAAAGACGACTACGGAGGTGGAGTCGACAAGGGCGTCGATGCGGTCGGCTACCAGGCGGTCGACCCTGAAGAGGAAGCTGACGACGCCTACGATCCGGCCCGAGAGAATCCCGCGCTCGTTCTCAACAACCTTATCAGGACAGTGCGTCCGACCGGTGAACTCGGCATCCCCGGGCTGTACGTCCCCGAGGATCCCGGTGCGCCGGATGAGATGGCTGCTCAGGGCCGGCTTGGCATCGACTTCGGGCTGCTGTTCGAAAAAGGCCAGCGTCTCGGTACCGGCCAGTGCAACGTCAAGCAGTACAACCAACGACTACGTGACATGATCATCGAGGGACGTGCTGATCCGAGCTTCGTGGTCTCCCATCGCGTCGATCTCGACGAGGCGCCCGAGATGTACGAAGCGTTCGATAACCGTGAGGAGGGCGTCACGAAGGTCCTCCTGGAGCCGTAGCGCGGCTCCTCAAAGCCTTATTGTCCATGAGACGGCCCCGTACTGTATTACCACATGGAAGCTGGGAAGGATTATCCTCCAGAAAATCTCGATTTGTCGGAACCTCCCGACAAACTCCTCGAACTAGTGCAAAAACAACGTGATATCCTTGAAAAAGTGTGTATTAAGGAGGCCCGTGACGAGGGGGAACCTGAAATAATTATAGACTCTACTATTTGCCTCGACAGTTGAGCGTACATAGGGTATCACTCTCCTTCCGGGTCAATTGAGGATGTAACAGCGAGTGGGTGCTCCGGCGTACTCGGCGCAGCAACACCCCGGTATCGAGATGTGAATATTGTGGGTGGAGGCAACGCCGCCATCAGTCGTGCGAACCATCGGAAGACAGATCTATAGAAAATACAGGCCGAGAACCTCGGGGCTTGACCCCGAGGGTGAAGGCCGTGCGCTTGACTCAGACATGTTCAGTGCGGTTGATGTACCGTTCAACCGTCCGACTGCTCATCTCGCCAGTCGTTCCGACGTAGTACGACTGTTCCCAGAACCCACCACTCCAAAACTTTCGTTCCAACAACGATTCGTGTTGTTCCCACATTTCCCGAGCGGTGATGCTTTTGACCGTCCGCACGACCTCGCTGGGTGCGTGTTTCGGATGGGCCGACAAAAACAGATGGACGTGATCGGACGAGATATGGAGCGAGAGGATGTCGTATCCATATTCGTCAGCCACCGTTCGAATACTCTGTTCCAACGACGATTCAATGCGGTCCAGTATGGCGGTCCGATATCTCGGACACCACACGAAATGATAGTTGATCGTGTATACAGTATGGTTCGACCTGCGAACACGCATACCAGCGGTACATCATCGACAGCCTTAATGTGTTCTAATGCATATTCGAACGTATGTCACGACGATACACAGTTACCGTTCCGGATGAACAGGCCGAGTGGTTGGACGATCAACCACATCTCGGGCCGAGTGGTTTACTGCAAAAGGCCATCCGCGATCAACGGCGCAAGGAGGCCGAATAGCGATGGATTACACGCTTCGTTTCCGTGCGTATCCCGACGAGGAGGCCGCGAGCGAAGCGTGGCGGCACATCGATATTCACCGGCAGATTCGCAATCACGCTGTCCGCGATTACTACCGTTCTCCTCGAAATGACCGTCCGAGCGAGTTCGACCAAATCAACAAGCTCCCCGGCTGGAAACGACAGTGGCCAGTCTTCAAAGACGTATTGGCTCACGCAGCCCAACAGACGGTGAGTCAGATCCACAAGGATCTGACGGTACTCAAAAAACACCGGGAGAACGGTCGCAAAACGGGACGGTTGAAGTGGAAAGGAAGCGGCGAGTTCCGATCAGTGGCATACCAGTCAGAAGGCTACAACGTGGACCAAAACACGGGCCGGGACGACCGGGCGATGCTCACGCTCTCGAAGATCGGAACCTTCCCCATTCGCACCCACCGCGAGATACTGGACACAGACGCCATCAAGCGTGTCATCTTGAAAAAAGAACGGGCAGGCGAGTGGTACGCCTGTCTCGTGATCGAACGCTCCGACGACGATCTCCCAGAGAAACCATCTCCGGCGGAGATCGACCGGACGAACTGTGTGGGGATCGACCTCGGCATACTCTCGTATCTCCACACGTCGGACGACACCTCGATCGAATCGATCGACCTCACCGACGAATACGACCGATATGCCAGAGCGCAACGATCGCTCGACCGGAAAGAACATGGTTCGGCCAACTGGGAGAAACAACGCCAGAAGGTCGCCAGAGCGAAACGTCGCATCAAGCGGAAGGTGCTCGACTTCCAACACAAGCTGTCAACGTGGTTGGTGAAGAAGTACGATGTGGTGGCCGTCGAGGACTTGGATGTAAAACCCATGCTCGAAACATCTCAGAGTGCCAAGAACAAACAGGATGTGGCGTGGAGCCGCTTCATCCGCCTGTTGCAGTACAAAGGCGATCTGTATGGGACTCACGTCGTTCCGGTCGATCCAGCCGGAACGACCAAGGAATGCAACCAGTGTGGTGTCGAGACACACAAACCGGTCTGGATACGCGAACACTCGTGCCCGGCCTGCGGGCACACCGAGGATCGGGACCTCAATGCCGCGAAAAACGTCCTCGACAGAGGACTCGAACAACTCTTTTCTGTAGGTCAGGGACTGGCCGAATCAACGCCTGTGCAGACTGTACTCACTGCGTTCGCCTCGGTAACGGTGAATGCAAAGCACGTCGTAGAAGCAGGAAGCCCCGAGGCTTGACCTCGGGCGCAGTTCACAATGGCAATCAAAGGGTTTCACGAGAATGAACAAAGTGAGCATCGAAGACATCGACACGCCACCATCAAACAGTCCAGCGGATGTTCTCCGGCCACTCTCGCAGGCGCTCAACACGACCGATCTCGCCATCAATTACTTTGAGCTTGCCCCCGGCGAGAGCTTCGGGTACGACTATCACCGCCATCATGATCAAGAAGAAGTATTCTACATTCAAGCTGGCAGACCAACCTTCGAGACCGAAGCGGGCGATGTAGATGTCGGAGCCGGTGAAGTCATCCGATTCGCACCGGGCGAGTTTCAGCTTGGAACCAATCAGACAGACGACCGAGTGAAAGCACTCGCCCTCGGAGCACCCCGTGGATCCAAGGAGATCGAGTATCTCAGAAATTGCACTCAGTGTAGCGAACGCACCATACAGGCCCCCGAAATAACGGAAAGCCCAAAGGTGCTCGTAATCCAGTGCTCAGACTGCGGAACCGAAACCGACCGAATCAGTCTATAGCGTGGCGGTCCCAGCAGACGCTCTCGTTGCATAC
This sequence comes from Halobacteriales archaeon YIM A00010, assembly GCA_025041175.1. Classification (GTDB taxonomy): domain Archaea; phylum Halobacteriota; class Halobacteria; order Halobacteriales; family Haloarculaceae; genus Halocatena. The sequence goes on along the minus strand of JAKCFJ010000003.1, from coordinate 83,410 downwards.
GGCCCTATTCTGAGACGACTCTTGCTCACACCCTGTAATGAGGGACGTTCCCTGCTGACTGGGTAGAACGGTCGTAATTGGGCTGTGTTGTATGCTTCTCCATAAATACGCAATCGGAGACGGTGCCGACCCCTCGATCGCAAGCGAGACCGCGAGGATCGGGACATCGTTGGCTTCAGTCGTGGCCATGCTGATGAATAGCAGCATCGGACACTACCTAGACATCGGCTGATGCAACCCTCCCCTGTTCACTGACGTGGCCGGTACATATTTCGTACCAGAGATGGTAATAGAAAGAATGACACGCTGGCGAACCGTCGGCATCGGCGCTCTCGTTGGACTGGGAATCGACACTGTCGTGAAGCTCCTCTTTTTCGGTGGAACAGCACTCGACATTGATGGGTTCTACTTCCTCTTCCATTACGCTTCCATACACTGGCCTATCGTCGCCGGGCTCGCCGGGGGAGTCACCGCTGGGTATCTTTCCCCCAGCGGCGTCAAGAGCGGCGGCTGGCACGGCCTCCTTGCGGGCGCGATTGGCGGACTCGGTATCGGCATCAGTACCATCGTGATCACAGTGGTGGTGGCCAGCCTGTTCGGGGGTGACCTCTGGAGCCGGATCGGTCTCATTGGTATTGGAGTGTACTTCCTTTTCACCGCCATGTACTGCCTCGTCACCGCCATTCCAAGCACCATTGCCGGAGGGATCGGAGCGGCCGTTCACGACGCAGGTGAAGCCGGGGGCATCTCTGGGATCGGTCGGTAGCATCTCGGAGAGGAAGCAGGAGTGTGGGAGTATGCCTGACAACGTTTTCCGGACGCAGCGTACGAGAGGGACATAGAGTGGGCAGCGTACGAACGTGCGCCTGACGAGACGATCGAGAGGCACCATCATGGCAGACAGGTACAATGTCTGGTCCTCATCTAATTTCACGTTCTCCATTAACATGCAATCCAGGTAGTCGGTGAGCCCGTCAGTTCGCAGCGGGTGCGCGCGCTGGCGTGATCGGCGTGGTCGCGGCGCGGCACATGTGTATCCTGCCCGCGCCGCGGCGGGGATTGAAGTCAGTGCCACCGATAGTGCGTGGTATGGTCGATGGAACCCATCATGCGGCGTTAGCCGTGTCGGATATTCCTCGCGCTGTTTCATTTTACGAGGAGATATCGAGGTTCTCTCCAATCGGCCCCGACAGCTCGGAGAACACTATCGAGACAGCCAACTACTTCTGGATGATATAGGCGGCGATGAATGGTTGAACTTCTCTGTCCGACCGGATGCGATGCCTGACCATCCCGGAAAGAACGACCCACATCTGGCATTCCGCGCGACTGAAGACGAAATCAGTACCGTCAAACAGCGATTGGTCGAGAGAGACATGGAGGTGCGCGAATCTCGGACGAGCATCTACTTCCACGACCCCGATGGCAACTTTCTCGAACTGACCCACTGGAACGGCCCCGATTCGGAGTGAAATCTATTGGAGTTAGGGAACAACTCTGGCAGAGTGGCACCGAAACAACCCCAGCGGATTTGCTCTCTCAGATCTGTTTGTGATTCTTCCATTCTTGACGGAGCAGTCCGTACTGGACTGAGTCGTGGTACTCGCCGTTGATGAAGCGTTCCTTCCGAATGCGTCCTTCTTCGATGAACCCGAGCGACTCTAAGAGGCCACGGGAGGCGTCATTGAAATCGTAGACTCCAGCGCCCACGGCAGGGGTGGCATACACCCGGAAAACGTACTCGATAACGAGGGAGACGGCCTCTTTGCCGTACCCTTCGTCGTGGACTTCCGGAACCAGCCAGTAGGAGAGTTCGGGGCGTCGCCAGTCGGCGTCCTTCAGAGAAATCGCACCAATTGGCTGTACATCGTCCTCATCCGGTTGGCCGGGACCAGCGTCATCCTCATCAAGACAGACGAGAAACTGATCCCCGCTCGTTCCCTCATGCCATTCTTCAAGCTGCTTCTGGTTCCGAAGAGGGACGCCTCCGGGGTAGCGAATCTCGGGATTGGCGTACGCGCGCTGAATGAACGGAATGTCCTCGTGTTCGAGTGTCCGAAGTGTGATCCGTTCGCCGCTCTCGATGCGTGCTCCTGGCATGAGTACGTTAATGGTGATTGTTGGCTTGTGTCTTCTGGAGCGCGTGTAGTTGCCCACCCTGTAAACAAAGAAGTGGCTACTGACGGGCGCACCCTGCGAGACAAGGAGACGCTACCGGTAGCAATAGGAATTCGTCGTCACTTCTTGCGTTGGTGTTCTGAAAGCCTCTGAGCTTCTTCTTCGATTTGGGCTATCTCACGATCCCCCTCGGGATTGCTTCCTCCGTGTGAGTACCGCACGGAAGAATCAAGGACAGAGGGGATGAATCGACTATCTTCCGTCTCTTCGTCATCGGCAGCCCTATCGCTCTTGAAGCGGGCGGTGAGCCGAGTCAGGAGACCACGGAACATATCTTGATCTATACGTTCTGCGAATATAAGCGTTCAGCCGCTGATCCATCTGTCCGGGATACTTGCGACGCTCAGCTCGATAGCCCGTACCATCGATTCTACTGGCGAAGCAAGCATCGGTCAACGATGGATGAGCAGTCAGCGCAGGTCTTCCTCCCACCGCGTGGGCTTCGTGGCCAAGCTATCGCTGATTGTGACGGTTGTGTATCCATCTGGAGGCATACTCGACCGCACTGTTCAGATACGGATGAAGGTTGAGGCGGGACGATATTTTGATGATCAATGGCAGAAATCGCCCGCCTCGATGGTTGTAGCGACTGTATGGAAGTGGATTTTGTGGAGCACGAAGCGACACCGGAGCCGCTGATGAAGGCGGGTATTCGCCTTCATTTGGCAGGGCTATCACTTTCGAATACCATCTCTGAATTCGATGATTCTGTGTCAGTCGAGCCAGATCAACTGTCCATAATTGGGTACAGAAAGCCGAGCTACAGCCCGAGGAAGGGCAGGATACGGATCACATTGCGGTTGACGAGACAGTGATCCAGATCGATAACCAGCGGTACTGGCTGTATGCAGCTGTCGACCCCAAAACAAACGAATTCCCTCATGTAAAGATGTGAACCGCGCAAAACACCGGTCTTTCAGATATCTTTTTCAGCGAATTGAAAGAGAAACACGACATCTTCGACACCGGGTTTCTCGTCGATGGAGTGCCATGGCTTCAGCAAGCACTTCGTCGTCATGGACGTATCGTTCGTCATGAAACACACGGATAACGAAATACGATCGAACGCCTCTATAAAGATATCAAACGACGAACTAACCAATTTACAATTACTTCTTCCACGTCAATCCGATGACTGCTGAAACACCTTCGTGCTCGAGCCTTCTGCCAAAATCAGCTAATCTGAACAATGCCCTACGAACCCGTCGATAGATTATTATCGGTTGGAAATAGTGGGATAGATATGGTTTCTGAGTGGATGATAAACGAAAAACGACATGCGGGTGAGGAACACTTCGACGCTGAAGAGGTTGCTCGATTTGACGAGAAGATGCCATTCGATCCATCCTCAGAGATCGATATCCTGCTGGAGTTCGGTCTCTCAGAGGGAAATACGGTCGTCGATTTCGGTACTGGAACAGGTGTGTTTCCGCTCGCTGTCGCGGAACACTGTGATCGCGTGGTGGCGGTTGACGTCTCAGAAACCATGATTGATGTGGTTGACGAGAAAATCGAAAAGCGTGGCATTCAAAACATAGAGACCATCCACGATGGGTTTTTGAGCTATGACCATCAGGGTGATCCTGTCTCATTCGTCTTCTCGAAGGACGCACTCCATCATCTCCCTGACTTCTGGAAAATCGAAGCACTCAAAAATATCGGAGAAACGCTCGAGGAGGGTGGAATATTTCGATTACGCGATTTCGTCTTCTCGTTCGATCTCCAGAACAGTCATAAAAATATCGAATCATGGCTTGACGAGAAGAAGCAATCTACGATATTCGCCGATGAAGAATTGTACGTACATTTTCGAGAGGAATACAGTACATACGGGTTTCTTCTCGAACCAATGCTCGAACAGGTCGGCTTCGAGATTCTTGAATCAACATACGAACAGGACTTCTACGCGGAGTACATCTGTCAGTGGCACGGTTCCCCCACGTAACAGAAGCCGGCTAGATAGACTTCTAACGCACAGTTGTTCTTGAAATCTCTCTCGACAGTCTATGTTTCACGAGTAGCTGTGCATAACGAATCTACCTGGCCGACTTCTAATACACATGCACCACGAATCACCGTTGCCCGTTCTCTTCTGTCGGCAGAGGAGGGACTGCTGACAGCCTTCGCCCAGATTGATGCCACCGAGGCGTCATTGAATTTTCCCAGAATGCTAGCAGTGGTCCCATCGATCAATTCAAGTGACTCTACAACAATTATTCGAAAATGGCCGCCGAGAATGTCGACAACGCGATTTTAGCGATTTCGATGGTTGCTGCTTTCTTTGCCATCGGACTGTTTGCTACCGGGAATCTACTTGCTATCGGTCCACTCATCATCTGTCTCCTCGGATTCGTATATCTCACAATAGGTGCTGATGATATCAACCAATCGATTGATTCCTTTCTTTCCCAAGATCGTAGTTCGACAGACACAGACGAAGAAGCATTGACCCTTCTTCGGCAGCGGTACGCCCGAGGTGAGATTGATCAAGCCGAATTCGAACGTTGTCTGGACGATCTCCTCGAAACAGAAACCATCGAACAGGCTGCAAATCACCGCGATGAGACGACGATCGCCGAACGATCACAGTAGCTAAGCTACGGGCTAATCGTTCCGACGAGTGTCTACATTCACACCGTTGCAAGTCCTCGTTTACTTGCGCCTTTGTCGAGTTCATCAAGGATGATGAGCGCTGTCTCGTAGTCCTCGTTTGGTGTGAGATAGCCCTCCGAACCAACGTCGAATCCGAGCGGTGGACGCCCGTGCCATTTCCCCTGCTCGCGCGCCGCTGCGATCCCCTGCGGGGCTCACGGCGGACGAATTATCAGCTCGGTTACCACCATCGTGTGATGATGACTGAAAACGACAAAGATTCGACTAGTACAGTCGAGGATCGCTGTGCTGTACCCTAACCTTGACACCCCTCGCTGTATAAACGGTAAGGTTTAACACGATCCTCTCCCAGTATTCGAAGTCGCAAATGAAGCGAGGTAACATTCGATGACAGTAAGGTATTCAACGGACGCGTGCTCCGACCAGCCAACAGGAGGTCCCGGACAGTAATGAAACCGTCACCGTTCGAGTATCACCGTCCGTCGACGGTCGAAGAGGCGGTCGACCTGCTCGCAGACCTATCGGATGCAGAGCTCATGGCAGGGAACCAATCTCTTAGCATCATCATGTCGAACCGACTGGCGACTCCCGACCATATCATCGACATCAACGGACTCGACGAGCTGCAGTACATCGATTCGGACGGGGATGCAGTCGAGATCGGGGCACTTTCTCGGCACTGTGACCTCGAAACGTCCGAGATTCTCCGCGAAGCGTTCCCGATTCTGCCGGAGGCAGCCGAACAGATAGCGGGACCGGTCGTCCGGAACCGCGGTACGATCGGCGGGAGCATCGGTGAGGCGGATCCAGCCGGTAACTATCCCTGTGTGGCGGTCGCGCTCGATGGCGAAGTAGAAATCGCGTCGAGCGACGGGCGTCGCACCATCGGCGCCGAGGAGTATTTCATCGCGTACATGCTCACCGATCTCGAGGAGGACGAACTGATAACGGACATCCGCTTCTCCCGCGACGCATTCCCAATCTCCCGAACAGGCATGGCGTTTCTGGGACAGAAGCGAGCAGCACAGACCTGGCCGACCCTGAGTGTGGCAAGTTCCATTCGCGTCGACGATCCCACGGCGGACGCCCCAACAGTCGAGGATGTCCGGATCGGTCTGGCAAACGCCGCTGACGTCCCGATCCGCATCGAAGCCATCGAAGACGAACTCGAGGGAGAACCATTTACCGAGGCAGCGCTCGATACAGTCGGTGAAATGGCCTACGAAAACGTCGAGCCACAAGACGAGATGCACGCCGACGAGCGGTACAAACGCGAACTGGCCCGAGAGTACACGAAACGCGCCCTCAATACGGCCAACTCTCGTGCGAACACATAAGCTCCACGACGAGCCGTCTCCACGATCGCCTCCTTCCTCACGTCCCGAAGTCGGTCTCCCGTCGCCACGCCCGGGAACACATTTAATAAGGTCTCCAACCATCCCATGTATATCAGTATGAGTATTAACAACTCGGACGCGAATAGAGACCGTCCGACACAGGAAGTTTCACTCGCGGTGAACGACGAGGAGGTGACTGCCGACATTGAGCCGAGACTGAAGCTCTCGGATTTCCTTCGAAACGACGTCGACCTCAACAGTGTCCGGATCGGTTGCGAGCACGGCGTCTGCGGGGCCTGTACGATCAGCGTTGATGGCGACCTCGTCAAAAGCTGCATGATGTACGCCGTCCAGACCGACGGGAGCGAAATCGAGACTGTCGAGGGATTAAGCGATGACGGCAGCCTCGATCCGGTGCAGGAAGCGTTCCACGAGGAGCACGCGCTCCAGTGTGGATTTTGTACGAGCGGATTCATCATGTCGACACGCGCGCTCCTCCAGGACAACCCGGATCCTTCGCGCGAGGAGATAACGGAACAACTTTCGTCCAACATCTGTCGGTGTACGGGCTACCAGAACATCTATGAAGCCGTCGAGACGGCGGCGGAGAAGATGGAGAACGACTGATGTCCGGATCCAAAGCCTCTCCCGTCGATACAGAGATCGACGAAGAGACGAACGAGGAGACGTTCACTGGCAAAGGACTCGACCGCGTGGAGGACCACCGCATCCTCACCGGACGTGCCGAGTACATCCACGACATCACTCCGGAGGACTGTCTCGAGATGGGCCTTCTCCGGACGACGCACGCCCACGCCGAAATCGTGGAGGTAGACGCCGTCGCTGCGGAGGAACACCCCGACTGCGACCTGGTGTTGACCGGCGAAGACATCGCTGAGCACTACAACCCGATGCCCTGCGGTCTCCCCGGAATTTCGGAATGGTCGCTGGCGAAGGATCGGGTCCATTTCGTCGGCGAGCCGGTCGCGCTCGTCGTCGCCTCGGACCGCTACGTCGTCGAAGATCTCATCGATCTGATCGACGTCGAATACGACACATTAGAGGCGGTTTCCGATCCGCTCGTCGCCCGTACGGACGATACCGTGTTACACGAAGAGCTCGGAACGAACGTTCCAGACGACGATGAGTTCGTCTTCGGTGACGTCAGCGACGCCTTCGACGAGGCGGACAACGTGATCGAGAACCAGTACTCGTGGGGACGGATTTCCGGCGTTCCGCTCGAAACTGCCGGCGTTGTCGCCAGCTACGACGCCGAGACGGACACGTTCGACATCGACTGTAACATCCAGCTCCACACGCTCGTCGACGATACGGTCTACGAGACACTCGGATACGATGCCGACGATGTCGCGCTGAACGTGCCACCCGACGTTGGCGGAAGCTTCGGAACGAAAATCGCTCTCCACCGCTACTGTGCCCTCGCGGCGATGGCGAGTCACCAGCTCGATGGGCAGCCGGTGAAGTACGTCGAAGACCGCATCGAGAACCTTCAGGGTGGGGATATGCACTCCTCGGACCGCGAGTATCTCGTGCGAATCGCCTACGACGACGACGGAACGATCCGCGGGCTCGACATCAATTTCGTCGACGACTACGGAGCGTACCCCCGCTACCCCGTCAATCAGGTACTCAAACCGCTGTCCGTCCTCACCAACGCGTACGATGTTGATGCGGTTCGGTACAGTTACGAGCTCGTTCTCACGAACAAAACGTCACAGACGGCGTACCGCGGGTTTGGCGTCGATCCCCATCTGTACGCGCTCGAATCAGTCGTCGACGAGGCTGCGTACGACCTGTCTATGGACCCGTACGACTTCCGATGGGGGAACCTCATCCAGCCCGAGCAGATGCCGTACAAGCTCCCCTCGAAGAACATCTACGATTCGGGGGATTTCCCCGAGGCTCAAGCGCGAATCAAGGAGCTGGTCGAAGAGGAGCGCACGGAGGGCGGGCTTCTCGATCCGGAGATAGTCGAGCAACGGCGTGAGAACGGCAAGTACCGCGGCGTGAGCTACACCGTCCACATCGAACCCGGTGTTAGCGGTGCCGACTGGACCGACCGCCAGCGATCGGACCGTGACGCACTCGACGACCGCGACCGGGCCGACGTCGACGAACTGCCCGAACACCTCCGTTGCGAGGTCGGTGATGACGGAACTGTTACCGTCTACCTCGCAACTGACTCGTCCGGACAGGGCCACCAGACGATCGCCAAACAGCTGCTCGCCGACGAACTCGGTATTCTCCCGAGCGAAATCGAGGTCGAGTATCTCGACAGCGTCGAAGCCCCCACCGAATACGGCAGCGCAGCGTCCCGAATGGCCGTCATGCTGTCTGGTGCGGCGCAGGGACTGGGCGAAACGCTCGCCGACAACCTCGAACTGCTCGCAGCCGACCACTGGAATGTCGAAACGAGCGCAGTCGCCTACCAGGATGGCGCTGTCGAGATGATCGACGGGAACGATCGGCTCACGCGCTCCGAACTGGCGGAAATCGACGCCAATTTCGGCGATCGCCTGGCGCAGGCTTCTTACAACTACCAGCATCCGGCGACGGACGTAGCGGCGTTCGACGAGGCGTTCGTCCGGAAGTATCCGGTCTATCCCACCGCAGCGTTCGCAGCCAACGCTCCCATCGTGGAAGTCGACATCGAGACGGGGGAAGTCGAGATCCTGAAGCTCTATTCGCTGCGCGATTGCGGGACGCAGCTCAACCCCACTATCGTCGAGGGACAAGCCCAGGGCGGGCTCGCGCAGGGTATCGGTGCCGCCCTCCTCGAGGAGTTCCCGTACGACGAGTCGGGCCAGCCACAGGCCGTCACACTCTTCGATTATCTACTCCCGTCGACGAAGAACATCCCGGAGATGCAGATCGAACACTCCGAGACGCCCTCTCCGTTCACCGAGACCGGAGCCAAGGGAACCGGCGAAGGAGGGATGATAGACGGCCCTGCCAGCATCGCCACGGCGATCAATCGCGCTCTCGAACCGATGGACGTCGTGGTCGACCGGATACCCGCGACCCCGAACCGGATCAGGGACTACGTCCGAGACGAGTAACTTCCAGCACCCGTTCCATCGAGTCGCCCGCCGAAAATGCCGTGTGACTGTGAGTATCCTGTGGGTAGCAGGCTATCTACTCGACAGTCTGTCCAGGGGGTCGTCTGCGGAGTCGTCCCCGACGACCCCTTTTTCCTCTTCGTCGGTCGCCCCCTCGTCGGATTCCTCGGTCCTTCCTTGCTCGTCACTGTCATCCTGCCCGTCGACCGTTTTCTGCCCGTTGGGGACTTCCTGAACCCCACCCTTCTTGTCGCTGGCAGTCAGCCACCCATCCCACAGTAGTTTCCCGACGACGCCGATGACGACGCCCCAAAGGAGAAACGCCGCCCCGCCACGTTCCTCGGGAACCGCTTGCGGCGTAGTCGATTGTTCGCTCCCAACGGCGTCCCGGTCGATAGAGACGGTGATGGAGAACGACGACGCGCCGGTCTCTTCTCTCGTCCCGTCCCTTCTTTCACCGCCGGTGGTGTCGTGATACCGATCCCACAGTAGTTTGCAAGTGACGCCAAGAATGCCGCCCAGTGCGGTATAGAGCGTTGTTCCTCCGGAGTTCACTGATTCGCTATCGACTTCGCCGTCACTTGTCCCGGTACTGCTTTCCATCAGTTCGCCTACCGGACTGCCTCGACTGCTGTCCGAGTCGGCCGCGACAGCGTCCGCTTCCACGTCCGGTTCGTACCCCCATTCTGCTAGCTCTTCGGGGCTGGCGGCTTCGAACCGCGATTCGGCCGGCGTCCCGGCGTTCACGTGCTCCTCGAGATCGTTGAAGAAGTTGTTTACGAGCTGATCGGCCACGCTGCCGAGCGCGCGCTCGCCCATGCTCGCGATGATGCCCGACACTCGTGCGTCGGCTGCCCATCTGACCGACGTCGTCCCGTCACCGTTGTCTTTCAGCTCCTGAGAGGCAGTCGCTTCGAAGGAGTTCCGGCTGGCCTCGCCGGTCGCTCTCAGCTCTAACCTGTTGGGCCGGTCGTACTCCGCCACGATGCCCTTCACGTCGAACGACGGTTTGATGCTCCCCACACCGACTGAGAGCGTCGACGTTACGTGCGATGGCGACACTAGGGTCACCTCCTCACACCCCGGAGCACAGTCTTGGAGAATGTTCGGATCCGTGAAATAGCTCCAGAGCTCCTCCGGGGAGCCATCGACCGTGAATTCGCCTTCGAACTCCATCATGGCTCGGTCCGGATCTGCGGTCGATGCCCAGCAATCGGTGTGTTTCGTCGCCGTTTCTTGGATGGCCTGTTCGTCCGGTTCGTTTGCCGTACAGTTTGGATCATTATCTCGTGTTGTGAGTAAGCCGCAGATTGTGTGGTACGTTACACCATTGCTTTGTCCATCACAAATATCTATCGGGGCCGAGGACGACGCGCTCTACAGGGACTGGATGGGCAGTTCGATCCGCGTTGGGAACTGCTCGCTGTGGTGGATGGTGTTCGTAGCGACGTTGTACTCGCGATCCCCGTACAGCGGCCCGCCGGTGTTGTGATTCACGTCGTACCGTGGGAAGTTCGATGAAGAGATGTCGAGACGGATGCGATGCCCCGCGCCGAACACGTTTGCGGTGGGATACGGTTCCATCTCGTACTCGCAGACAGCACCAGGTTCGACGAAGTCAGGCGTTTCCCGGTAGCCGCGGTACCGGCCGCGACAGATCGAATCGGAGAGGTTGAGCGCGAATCCGTCCTCGAAATCCCGGCTCGGTGGGTGCTCGTCGATGAGCTTTGCGGTGAAATCCGTGTCCGGCGCGTCGGTTTCGCCGTAGACGGTGACCGAGATGGGACCGGCGATAGAGACCGGGTCCTCCAGCGGCGGCGTTCTGAACACGAGGACGTCGTCTCGTTCTTCGAGCGGGATATCCGCGCGGTCGGCCGCGAGCGTATCCTCTTTCGTCCGTTGGTCGTAGCCGCCGCGGCCGGTTATATCGATCAGCTTCCGCTCCGAAAGCGGATACTCCAGCAGATTCTCCTCGCGAGGTTCGTAGGTGATGTACGACGAGGCGTTTCCGCCGAGGGTCGGGACTGGATCCTGGGGATCGAACTCGTACGTCGTGTGTGAGTTCTCGTTCGGTGGGGGATCCTGGCGCAGGGTTCCGTTCTCGTGGGCGTAGTAGGTGGTGAAGTCAGTGTCCGGAAGGGGCCACTCGGATGCGCTTTCCCACGACCCGCCGTGGAAAAGGCGGCCGTCCGTGACGCTCATGCTGTCTCCCGTTCCCATCCGAAAGTACTCGACAGTCGGCTGATCGGACCACGTCGTCTCGTCTTTGAGGTAGTGATCGAAGAAGTCGAGCCGCGTCTGTTGGTAGTCCCTAAGCGCCTGCTTGCCGAATTCGATCTCCCCGGAGTAGGACTTGTTCCACGAGGGAAGCGGATACGTGTTCCAGCCGTGGGTCCACGGCCCCATGAGGAGGTAGTGATCGCTGTCCTTTCGCTCGGCAAGGGCTTCGAAGTTGTCGCAGGTCGCCTTCGTGTACGAATCGTACCACGCGCCCGAATACACGGTCGGAACGTCCGCGCTCCGGTCGTAGTACACCTCGAAGTTGAGCCCAGGGGACTGCCACAGTTCGTCCTCGGCACTCCCCGTGGTCATAATGTCGAACACCCACTCTTCGTAGTTCGGAATGTGTCTGAGCGGTGACTGCCCCGGCTGGATTGGACCGTCCTCGAGAACCTCCCGGACATCGACGTTGGCGAGTCGTTGCTGGATCGCCTCATCTTCGAGCGCACGCGTTGCGAACCCGCCGCCGAGCGTCAGTGCCCAGCAAAGCCACCGGAGTTCGAACGCTCCGTTGTGTCTGAACGTCGCCTCGCGACCGTTGGCGGCACCCTGGTTGACGAACATCGCCTCGAGGTGCGGCGGATCCTGCGTCGCGAGCGCTGACTGCACCCAGGCACCGTAGGAGGTTCCGATGGTCCCGACCTGCCCGTCGCAGCACGGCTGATCGGCGAGCCACTCGACCGTATCGTATCCGTCCTCGGCTTCATTGGTGAAGATGTAAAATTCGCCGTCGCTCTCGAACCGACCGCGACAGTCCTGTATCGCGACGACGTATCCCCGCTTGGCGTACCACTCGCCGTGTCGCTCCATCCGTCCTCGTTTGTTGTAGGGCGTACGGTCGAGGAGTGCCGGCTTCGGATCGTCTATCGGTTGCTGCGTCTCCGGATCTGCGGGTCGATAGATGTCCGTCGCCAACTGTGATCCATCGCGCATCTCGACGGAGACGTTCAGATCTGCGTGTACCGCGTACTCCGCTGTCGAACCCATATCGTTACTGTATCCTATAGGATAAAATAAGTTGTGCACGATGGCGCTCTGTGGAGCCGTCATCAGCGCCAATTCAATCATTCAATACCCAATTTTGTATATTTTTATGTATTTATGTGTATCATACATAGGCAATACGATAGAAACGCCGTTTCTGTCGTGCGCGTTATTGACCAATAGTTTTATGGATATGTTTTTCATTCCTTACGGTAGCCGGCGTTCGAGCTATGAATATCCATACCACATATTATCCGGGGAAGAAACATGAGTGAAGATACAGACGGAGACGCGGAGCAAGAGAGCATGGTCACGTACGGCATCGATGCCGAGCCGCCTCTCGGACAGTCGATACTGCTTGGCGTCCAACACTGGCTGACGATGATCGGTTCGACGATCGCCATTCCGCTCGTTCTCGCGGGCGCACTGGGGTTCGACGCCGGTCAGACGGCCACGCTTATCGGGACGTTCTTTGTCGTCTCGGGTGTTGCGACACTCGCACAGACGACGGTGGGGAACCGCTACCCGATCGTCCAGGGGGGAACGTTCTCGATGCTCGGACCGGCTTTGGCGATCATCGGTGTGCTTGCGGCCAGCAACGCGTCGCCGACGACGATGATGCGCGAGCTTCAAGGCGCTATTATCGTCGCCGGGGTGGTCGAGGTTGGGATCGGATATTTCGGCGTGTACGGCAGGCTAAAACGGTATATCAGCCCGCTTGTCATCGCAGTGGTCATCACGCTGATTGGGCTTGCGCTGATCAGCGTACCCCAGATCGTCAGCGCCGAACAGAACTGGTATCTCGCCGGGGTGACGCTCGTGCTCATCGTGCTGTTCTCCCAGTACCTCGACACCTACTCCCGGGCATTCAAGCTGTACCCGGTGTTGCTGGGGCTCGGTGGGTCGTATCTGTTGGCGCTCGGGTTATCGGTCGCTGGCGTCGTGGATATCGTAAATACGACACAGATAATCGAAGCACCCCCGTTCCGCCCGATCGTGCCGTTCCAGTGGGGCATGCCGCTGTTCACTGGCTCGTTCATCGTCGGGATGCTCGCCGGGATGCTCGCCTCGACCATCGAAAGCTTCGGCGACTACCACTCGGTCGCTCGCATGGCCGGTGAGGGTGCGCCGAACAGAAAGCGAATCAATCACGGTCTCGGTATGGAGGGGATCGGAAACGTCTTCGCCGGCATCATGGGAACTGGCAACGGCTCGACTTCCTACACCGAGAACGTTGGCGCGATCGGTATCACCGGCGTCGCTTCCCGGTACGTCGTGCAGATCGGTGCCGTCGTGATGATTCTGGTCGGTTTTGTTGGCTACTTCGGGGCGTTCGTGGCGACGATTCCCAACGCCATTGTCGGAGGGCTCTTCCTCGTGATGTTCGCGCAGATCGTCGGCGTCGGTCTCTCACAGCTCCAGCACGTCGACCTCAATCGGAATCGCAACGTGTTCGTGCTCGGGTTCGGGCTGTTCGCCGGGCTTTCGATCCCACAGTACATCACGAACGTCCAGAACGCGGGGATGTCCCTCGAGGCAGGTCTTTCGAATGTTCCCCTTCTGGGCGCGGTTCTGGGTATTCCGGAAGTCGCACAGACGATCAGCATCATCCTGGGGACCGAGATCGCCGTCGGCGGCATCGCCGCCTTCATTCTGGACAACACGATTCCCGGGATCGAGGAGGAGCGTGGGTTGACCGCGTGGGAGGAGATCACCGAGGACGAGGACGCGTTCGAACCGTTCCACGAGCAGTGGCTCGCCGGGGACAGCGGGGTCGAACCGGATACGGCCGATGACTGACCGGAGCCGAACGCTTCTTTCGACGGCTCCCGCAAGTGACAAGTGAACATACAGCAATGATACCGTATGAACGACCGCGAGGACGGAACCGAAACGACGGTCACAAAGATGTCGCTTCGGCCGGGCGGCTGGATCGGCTACAACGACGACGCCGTCTTCGTGCAACGGGACGGAAAGCAGAACATCAAGATACGCCGTGGCGACATCGCGCGCGTTTCGCTCAACACCATCGAGTGGGACCTCGCTATCACGAGTCTCCTCCTGATCGGCGTCGGATTGTTCGTCGGAGCGACACGAAACGTCCTCGTCGGGCTCGGATTCGTCGCGGTCGGCTGTTGGAGCTTCTACCGGACGTACAGCAAACGATACGGGCTGGTCATCCGCGTGCAGGACGAGCCAGCTCCCGTCGCCGTTCATCCGGTAGCGCCAAAGGAGTGCTACGAGACGCTCGGGGATCTCGTTCGGTCCGTTGGGGCGAACTCGAGCGAAACGCCACAGTGAACGTCGCCGCCGGATCGTGGTCGATAGCCTACTGATACTGTCGGACAGAGATGATTGGATATCAGATGCTGGTGAACCGCAGACAGCAGATTGATATTCCGGCTCAATCCGTCCGTCGGTCCGACAGTATGACTTCGGGTGGGTCGAAGATGACTGGGGCCGTCTCCTTCCCAGACAGTTAAGTTCTCATACCCCAACTGATGTACACATGGCACGCGCAGACCTACGAGTGGTTAATGCCCGAGTCGTAACGCCGAACGAAACCCTCATCGGTGGTGTTGCGGTCACCGATGGGACCGTCGTCGCGGTCGGCACGGAGCAAAACCTTCCCGACGCCGAGCGAACGATCGACGCCGAGGGAAACTATCTCGTTCCCGGATTCATCGATCCCCACGTTCACTGGGGGCTCTCGCGATACGAGTACGAGTATCATGAGGGGCTGGCTCACGACTTCGAAACCGAAACGCGCGGGGCCGTTCACGGCGGCGTGACCACAGTCGTGAACTTCCTCCTCCAACCCGATCCGTACCTCCCCGACATGGACTACTTTGTCGAGGCAGGTGAGGAGAACTCCTATATCGATTTCGCCTACCACGCTATCGTACACAAAGACCACCACGTCGACGAAATCGAGGGGCTGGCCGAGGAGGGCGTCCGCTCGTTCAAGATCTTCTACAACTGGTACAAGCACGCATCACCGGAACTCGGGATCAACCACTCCGACTCCGGTCGGGTGTACACGGTCCTCGATAGGGTCGCAGACATCGAAAACGGCGTCGTCATGTTCCACGCCGAAAACGAGGACCTCGCATACGAGCGACGAAAGGAGCTCAAAAACGAAGGTCGGAACGACCTCGAAGCGTGGTCCGAGTCGTCGCCGAACGTCGCCGAGGCGATGCAGATCGAAAACATCGCCAAACTCACGGAGTACACCGACTCGACGGCCTACATCGTCCACATGAGCACGGGGGAAGGAGTCGAGATCTGCGAGCGGTACCAGGACCGCGGAGTCGACATCAATGCGGAGACGCTTCCGGCGTTTCTCGCGCACACGAACGACGAGGATCTCGGAACCTGGGGGAAGATTTCACCGCCGCTCCGGGGCGAGTGGAGCAAAAACCGGCTCTGGCACGGACTCAGAGAGGGTGTGGTCGACTACGCCGGAACGGACCACTGCCCGCACAAGAAACCGTTCAAGGAGAAAGACGGAGGAATGTACGGTGACGTATGGAAGGCGATCCCCGGAGACAACAACGGTATCGAGTACTTCTTGCCAGTGATGATGAGCGAAGGCGTCAACCAGAACCGCATCAGTATGGAACGGCTCGTCGAAGTGTGTGCAGAGAACAATGCGAAACGCTGGGGACTCTACCCCCGCAAAGGCGCGCTCGTCGAAGGCGCTGACGCGGATATGGTCATCGTCGATCTCGAAAAGTCCGCCGTCGTCGACGACGACTTCTATCACACGATGGAACCGCGCTACTCTACGTTTCACAACGATAAACTTAATGGATTGCCAACACACACGATCGTAGGCGGAGAGGTCGTCGTCGAACGCGGGAAACTCCAGGTCGATAAAGGTGGTCGTGAGTATCTCTCTCGATCCGCCGACGGTGTCGCGCTGGAGTAAACCACCTATCGGACGGATTTGGACGGTGATGCACAGGGTGTTCGGTCCGCGTCGTTTTCATACGTTGCCAAAATGATCGTGAGCTCACTAAAGCGAGGTGGGGCGTATCGAAACGAGTGTGTAAAATACCTGCCGTTCCACATCATGAAATAGAGTGTCATATGAATGGATAACAAGGATTGATACGATATCACGTCCCACATCACGGGATTTTTGCTTGCTACACGTGCACATACCGTCTTGACGGACAATCGTTTTGTGATAGGGGAAAACTCCTTTATCGGATCACTCCAGTAGTAGATGTAATGAGCGAAAACGTCCCGGTCAACGCGATCGAAACGACGCTTACGATCGCGCAGGCGCTACAGGAGTACGAGAGTGTCGGTATCACGGAGCTCGCAGACGAGGTAGATCTTCCCAGGAGCACGGTGTTTAACCATCTCAAAACCCTCGAGAAAAACGAGTACGTAGTCAATGAGGGTGGTTCGTATCGTCTAGGCTGCCGGTTCTTGAAACTGGGTGCGAAAGCCCGGAAACACCACGACGTTCACGAGATAGCCCGCCAAGAGGTGAATCACTTGGCAAACGAAACCGGGGAAATTTCCGCCCTCCTCATCGAAGAGCACGGTCTTGGCGTCTTTCTCCACCGAGCCGAGGGAAAACAGGCGGTTCACATCGACAGCTACATTGGACAGCGTATCTACCTCCATGGCGCCGCACTCGGGAAGGCCATTCTGGCCACTCTTCCTCGGGAGCAGGTCGAGGATATCATAGCAAAGCACGGGCTTCCAGAACTAACGACGAACACGATTACCGATCGCGGAGAGCTGTTCAGGGAACTGGAACGCATCTCCGATAAAGGAGTCGCCTTCGATGACCAGGAACGACTCGATGGCCTTCGTAGCGTCGCTGTCCCTATCACGGACGGGGAGGACAATGTTCTCGGTTCGGTGAGCATCGCTGGCCCATCGAGCCGGGTTCAGGACGAACGGTTCCGCGAAACGTTCCCATCGAAACTCAAAGACATCGTCAGCCTCATCGAACTCAACATGACGTACTCGTAATTTCCGGCAGCAGTCCGCTGTTTGGTATCTCCCGTTCATCGTGGAGGACATATTGAATGCTGATAGTCGGATCCGTACTACGCGACGTTCGTTCCGGAATGTAAAATTGGCGCCGGTTTGGCTGCTTCTCGGGGGATGGATCCTTCTCAAGACGGTACGGCCATTTGGCACCGGACCCCAGTCTGCCTACCAATGATCACAGACACCGCGGTCGTAATTTGTGGTAGTGGTTCGAACGCTCGAGGGTATTACAAGTGTACGTGTGTAATGCACATCCCGTTTTCGAACTTATTCTTGTATGTCATGAATCTTCGTTCAGATGAGCAGAACGAGACGGGACACGGGGAACGTGGTTCTCGGATATCAGTCGCCATCCCACGATATGAAACGTGTGTCCGCAACCGGCGCGGTCTGCGATCACCGTCGTACAGTACCGATTCCAGAGAGTCGGTCAACTCGGTGTTGTACTGTTTGAGAGAGGACTAGTAGCTTGTCAGTTGGTGCCGGAGTAGGAGAAAGGCGGACTCCGACACTGCAGAACGACGTTACGCTTCTTTGAACGCTACACACCGCGAAACGCTGGATTCGCCGCCGCGGAATCGCCATGGGAACGTCCCGATCTGGACTCGTTCGTTGAGCAGTTCCTCGGGGACCTGAGCGTTCTCGACGTGGACGATCCCTTCGGGGAACAGTTCGTTGTGCATCAGTTGGTACCCTTCCGGCGGGAATATCTCGTCGAGATCGTTGACGCCGAGGTGGTCGGCTGCCTCGTCGGCCAGTTCCGGCCGTACGTCCTGGATGACGGTGTTCATCGGGTGGTCGGCGCTCCCGCAGTCCAACAGGAGGTAGTTGAGGTTCTTCTCCTTACACCAATCTGCGAACTCCTGATTCGGCCCAGGGTGCTTGCAGAAAAACTTGTGTGGATCCGCCTCTTCGCGGTGCCACGCGTGCTTCTGATACCCGGTGTGGATGAACAGGATATCCCCCTCGCGGACGTCGACAACGTCCGCGATCATGTCGCTGGTGTAGACATCGTAGTCGCCGACTTTGTCGGAAATATCCGCGATGACGGCGTCGCCGACGAGTTCGTCGAGTGGCATCTCTTCGATGTCTCGCCCGTTCGCCACGAAGTGTTTCTCACCGTCGAGATGGGTTCCCGTGTGATTCATGAACTCGATTTTCTGTCCGTTCACCTTCTCGGTGTCCAGACTCTTCTCGTACCACACTTTCGGATTATCGTACGTTGGCCAAGCCGGGGTATCTTGCGACCACGGCTGTGTCAGGTCGTACATCTCATAGCCTTCCAGCATGCATTACCTACTATTCTGGTGACTAAGGTAAAGTTTGGGAAGTCAACCATATTGCTGATAATACGTGAAGAGAGCGTCCCAAAGTGGGAACTACGCTGGGATCAGCAGCACTGCCGAGCAAACGTTCGGAACGGCGTATCGGTGCCGGTGGGATCCCCAGTGGACCAACGCAGTACGCTGCCGACCGGAACGTTGTCGAATTCTCATTAACGTCAGGTCGCTGGTGTCGGGGATGATGTCCGTCTCCGCCGTGGGGTCGTTGGCTGTTGCGATGAGCGTGTACTATACTGTCGGACCTGCGGACGGATTGCGACGGACTATCTATTTGCTGTCTGGCAGTTTACCAGCATCTAATATTCAATCACCTCTGTCCGACAGTATAGGCGGTTCACCGGTACATATTTTACAGCGGTGGTCGTGAATCGATGTGTGACTCCAGATGAACGCCTGCTAGACGGGATAACCGTCATCGACCTGTCGACGTTCGTCACTGGCGGGTTCTGTTCTCTCATGCTCGCAAACCAGGGTGCAAACGTCATCAAGGTAGAACGGCCCGGCGTCGGCGACGATATCCGCCACTCCGGACCGCCGTTTGTCGACGGTGACTCGCCGTACTACTGGACGGTCAACTACGACAAGCGCAGCGTCGAACTCGATCTCAAATCCGATGCGGGGCTAGACGCCCTTTATGACCTCGTAGAAACGGCTGACATCGTCATCCAGAACTTCCGCCCCGGGACCGCCGACCGGCTGGATGTCGGGTACGACGACCTCGTCGCGCGCAACGAGGAACTCATCTACTGCGACATCTCGGCGTTCGGCTCGACCGGGCCGTGGAGCAAGCGGCCGGGCTACGATCTACTCGTTCAGGGAATGAGCGGCATCATGACCGTCACCGGCGAGGCGGGGGGGGACCCGGTGAAAGTCGGTCTCCCACAGACCGACCTCATAACTGGGATGTGGGCAGCGTTCGGTATCGTGGGTGCGCTGTACCGCCGACTACTGTCCGGCGACGGGGAGTACGTCGAGCTGGGTATGCTCGACGCGACGCTACCGTGGCTGACGAAGCAGGCCGGCACGGTGTTCGCCGGCGAGGAACCGGGACGGATGGGAACGAAAGACCCGGTCCTCGCCCCGTACCAGACCTTCGGGACGGCCGACGGCCACCTCAACATCGCCTGTCTGAACCAGAACCTCTGGTGGCGTTTGTGCGAAGCGATCGATCGTCCCGACCTCCCGGCAGACGACCGCTTCGAGGAAAACGCCGACCGGGTCGAACACATGGACGCGCTCGAAGCCGAAATCGAGAACACGCTCGAAGAGCGGACGACCGACGAGTGGATGGACGTTCTCGTCGATGCTGGCGTTCCCGCAGGCCCCGTTCAAGACGTGGATGACGCGCTCTACAACGAACAGACCGGCGCGCGCGAGATGGTTCGGACTATCGATGATGACGGCACGGAGATCCCCGTTATCGAACACCCCCTGAACTTCGAGAACGTCTCCTCGGGGTTCGAATCCGCACCGCCGGACCTCGGCGAGCACAACGACGAGGTCTTCAGCGAGATCGGTTACGACGAGGAGCAACTCGAACGGTTGCGACGCGAGGGGGCATTCGGTGATCCCGACGACTGATCGTCCCTCGTGGGGTATCAAACGCGCTTCGTTACTCGCGCTACAACCGGAAGTGTTAGTACCAGCAACTCGGTAGTGTTCAGATTAGCTGATTCCATGTAAAGGCGAACGATCTGAGCCGCTCGTTTTCAGTTTCTGTGTGGGCATTGCTGAAACAGTTTGAGAACGAAGAAGTCTTCGGTTTTACCTCACTGAATACACGTTCGACGCTGTTTCGATTTTCATGCTGTTCGTCTCTGAAATCAAAGCCATGTCGATGACACGCATCTTGTACTGAGTGTGAATCATCAACGAGAACCACAGCATCGGTACCATCATGTTTCTCGGCGAATTCAGTAAGAAATGAATGAGCGAGAACCGTGGTTGTGGTCGGCTCAAGCGTTGTATAGAGCAATTCGTTCATTTCGGATCGACCGCGGTCACGAGAGCTGTGCTCTCGTGAGTCAACCAGAAATTTCCGATTTCTGGCGACATCGCCAAAACCGAAGGTTTTGGCTAGCAGCCAGGCTTCGCCTGGCGACACCATACAGCCACTACTGCTCGTCATTGCGTCGGATCACGGTATCGTCAACCGTAACGTGATCCGGGCTTTGGCCATTTTCGGGCTGTAGCTCAGCCGTGTGCACCCAGTTGTGAACGGTCGAACGCGCCCGTTCAACACTGAATGTCTCAAGAATAATAACTGCATCCGAAAGCGATAATCAAGAAGGATGGAGCTGAATACTGAGCCTCAGCAACAGTTGCGGTGTTGCTTCGCGCTCCACAACATCCACGTCGATGTCGTCCAAACATCCGTTGTGGCGGGAGTTTTTCGGCATAGAGCACTGAAAAATTGTACCGTCCCACCCTTCATCCGTATCTGAACACCGCCCTCGGACGGGCCCTGGTCTTTATTACAGTTTCCATGGTGGGCTCGGTGCTCGTATGGCGAGAGATCGTTTCTCTGGTGACCCTTAGGAGTGGGCTGCTGAGATGGCTAGGCTGTCTCATCGTACGTGGGCTCGATGCGCTCAGTCAGTAACGCAATCGATGCGTTCGAAACGTCTGACAGAACCCGAACAGTCTCGGTGCTAGCCACCGTTCTGTTTTGTATGGGTAACAAGCAAACGCCGCTCGGACCGATCGAGGAAGACGCACTGGAGCGATTGCGCGCAGATTACGAGCCGGTCGACGACAGCTTCTCGCGAGAGGTTGCCGTCGATACAGTTAGCGAGATTGATCTCGAGGCCTCCGTTGCGCACAACGTACTCGATCGGCTGCTCTCGAAAGGGTATCTCTACGCTGTCGATGACGAACTCTATATTACTGGCTGAGTGACCATGACCGGTTAGAACACCGGATCTGAACCCGATCGAGCAGATCTGGAATCGGCTGGAATGGCTCGTGTCACTGCTTATCAACGAGAGTGCGGCCCAATTCTGCGCTCTCGTTGATAACCTCTTCGAGCAACTCACCGATCGACTGAGTTTCGCGAAGGCATGGATCGACGAATTCCTCGGTTTTGGCTGCAAAAGGTGTCTAAACATTATTATCACTTTATATTACAATATAAATTTATATAATTTAAGTTATGTACAGATATATAAATAATAAATCATCTAGCTGGATTCTATCAGAACTATACTATATAGCAATAATCACCAATAATTCTACCAGTACTGATATCCCATCGACGATGCGTATTGAATCAATTAACGGAATCCAACAGTTTACAACCGATAATACTCGAGCGAGCCAAAGGTTTACAAAGAAGATTGGTCGAAGATTATTCTATATAAAGAGGAATATATTAGAAGGCCTACATCACGCTCGGCGAGTTCGAGCTACTCCTCGACATGCGCGTCCTCTGTGAGGGTTGCGGCCCCCAGCACCAGGTGGGCGACCTCCTCGAGAGGAAAGTATGTAAATGCGCGCCAATTTGACTAAGCCGTTACTATGACAACAACACTACCGTCATGATCTCTGAGTATCTATGACAATAGAATTGTTGTCATAGCTTGCTTGATCGAAATCATGCGTACACTCACACGTTTTCCTCTCGAGGAGTTCGCTCACCTCGTAGTGGGCGCCACAATCGGGAGTGCATACGAACCGAGCTGAGTATCTCTGATCGTTAGTGCAGCCGTGGCTGGCGAAATTCCGTGGCCTGCTCCAAGCAGGGCTCGGAGCAAACTGCCCGCACCTTCGGGTTACATTGTTCCAGCATATAAGGTTCCGATATATCGAACATTCGGAGTGGCCCCTTTGCCGATTCCAGTCCCGAAAAACGGGTCCGAAGTGAACGAGGAGAAAATCTCACGCAAGGGAGAGTTCGAGTTCGTACTCGTTGACGAGTTTGGTAACAATATCCGCCAACTGGCGTTTTTTCTCCGAATCGGTAAACGAATTTTTTGGTCCCGTGATACTGAACCCGCCGATCACGTTACCTGACTGTTCCGTGGCGGCAACCCCTATTGCATGGAGATCCTTGATATTCTCCTCGTGATTGACGGCGTATCCCTGCTCAGATATCATTTCTAGTTCGGAGAACAAGACTTCCCGGTCAGTGATCGTGTGTTCCGTCTCCTGGGGCATCCCGAATCTATCAAGAATCTGTTCGACTCTGGATCGGGGCATTTCGGCGAGGATCGCTTTTCCAAAGGAAGTGTTGTGGAGATTGAGGCGGCTCCCGAGACGTTCGTGCGCCCATCTCATTCTGTTCCCGGACGCCGTATGAATAAAGACAGCTTTACCTTCCATTTCAGCGACGAATGTCGATCGAAAGCCAGTCTCCTCAAACAATTTCTCCGTGAACTCACGTGCCAACACGAATTCCTCTTTTCGAGTACGAACGTGATTTCCCAATCGGAGTAGCCCCGGTCCCAAACAATAGATGTCACCCCGCTTGATCACGAATTGCTTCGTTTTCAGCGTCATGAGGTGGCCGTGGATCGTGCTCTTTGGAGCGTCCATACGTTCCGCGATCTCGGTCACCCGTGCACCATCCAGCTCCTCGAGCAGTTCGAGTATCTCGATCGATGTTATTGTCGTGTTCAGTGTATTGGCTTGATTATTATGTGCCATACCGGAATGATTGGATGTATACTAATAAAGTTCACGACGGTCGAACGGACTGCCGAAGTGTATCGCGTGGGAATCTGTTGGGTGGTTCACTACTGTCGGTCATACGGACGTGCGGTTGACGGTGGTCTGTGTCGCGGCGATGGGACGCGTGGTGAACGGACAACTGCGTGGTCGACGGACCATGACCGACAGTATCACCAAGGAGTAGTACAGCCGGGTGTCCGAGCTTAGAGCCCGAAACTGAGTTCAGCGGCGGTGCAAAGCGAACACCGCGCCCTCGACGAACGTGGGGCGTCATATCGAGCAAAGTAGCGTAGAGGAGATCACCACTGGTACTGTAACTGCTCCGCTAGTCAACCGACTTGAGGCCAAACCTAGGCACTCAATCTACCATCACCCACCATAAATGATATATAATTAGTTATTTGGCGGTGTCTATCTGTCGACATCCACCCACTCGCCACGGTTATCGGATTCGTAGGCAGCGTCGAGGACTCGAAGCAGCTGGACCGCATCGTCGACAGTCGCGGGTACATCACCGGTCGCATATCCTTCAAAGAATGCCTCGAAGTAGTCTTGTACGTAGTCGCCCCACGCAGGAAATCGATCATACGTGAACTCATACTCGATGGTCCGCCGAGGAGCTCCCGACCAATCGGAATCGCCTGCAGTGAGCTCGAGTGGGACGGTAGGCTCGTGTTGGAGCGAGTCATGGTGGATAGGCGTCCGAGCCTGAGCATTCGACCCGTATACGCCGAGATGAGTGTCCTTGCCTCGTTCGTTCAGATAATAGCCGGTGTGGTACGTTCCGAGAGTACCTCCTGCGGTCTCAAACTGGAGAACAGCACCGGACTCAACATCGACTTCGGCCGCATCGTGAAACTGAGCGTTCACCTTCGTGATCGGATCGTCGAGTATCCATGGTATCATATCAACCCAATGTGGCCCGATCCACTGGAGAGCCCCCCCACGGCTCGTCTCTTCATCGTAAATATAGTGTGTGGTGTTTCGATAGACGAGTTGACTGGCGTTAAATCGTCCCTGTACCGTCCAGACATCCCCAAAGAAGCCGTCCTGAACCCTGTCCCGAAGATCTATCGCAATGGGATTTTTTCGATAGAACGTCGTCGGAGAGATGGTGACGTTCGTCTCGTTCGCTCGTCTGGCTACCGCCTCCAGATCAGCTGCGGTTCGCCCGATTGGCTTTTCACTGATAACGTGTACACCATGGTCGACAGCGGTCTCGACGATTGAGGGCGTCGTATCGTTTCGATACGTGATCCAAACGACATCGACTCCACTGTCGGCAACTAGACGATGGGGATCTTCATAAACCATCGCTCCCGCAACGAGGCCAGCAGCGTCCTGTCCCTCGGTCGTGATTTCGTCTGGACGGTCATCCATTGCAGCAAGGTTATCGAGATCTATTCGCCGTCCAGGCTCACAAACCGCTGTAATGTCCACACCAAGTCCGCTCGCGATGGCGAAATAGGGATCGCGATGATGATGGTCGACGCCGATATAGCCTACATTCACACCCATGCTTGTACCAATATCTGCTCTAATATAAGAAGATACCGATTATAACCAAATGAATCACATGCATCAGAGCGATATTCACTTTTCGGGTTAGAGACCACAGCTCTCCGCGGACTGTTACACTGTTGAGTTAGTATATACCGTCGGTCATGGGCCGTGGAACACTCGATTGCCTGTTCACCACGGAATCGACCGCGACTCACCCAACAAGCGATCGTAGCGTATCAATGGATATGACCGACGGTATACTGTTACGGCTGTTCACAATCGCAAAGCATAATCGGATCTTGCAAATCGGATCTCGCAACCTCTGAGGATGATTCGAACGTCGAACGATCGAAACACTATTAAGATTCGAAGAATTCATTCTATCGACGTGGAGAATCTATGCAAGAAATTGGCATCATTATGAATGGAGTGACGGGTCGAATGGGAAGGAACCAGCATCTCCTTCGTTCGATCCTAGCACTTCGTGACGAAGGGGGCGTCGAACTACCAACCGGGGAGTACATAATGCCTGACCCGCTACTCGTCGGACGGAACGAGCGCAAATTGCGAGCATTGAGCGAGGAGCATGATATTGACCGGTGGACCGTTGACCCCGATCTGGAATCCTGTCTAGAAGGAGATGATGAGCTCTATTTCGACTCGCAGATCACGCCGCGACGGCCCGAGGCCGTCCTGAAAGCCATTAATGCCAGTAAGAACGTCTACTGTGAAAAACCACTAGCTACGGACTTGGACACTGCCCTAGAGGTCGCACGCACCGCTGAACGGAGCCACGTGAAACACGGAATCGTACAGGACAAACTCTGGCTTCCTGGTTTGATGAAACTCAAGCGGTTAATCGACCAGGGCTATTTCGGCGATATTCTCTCTGTACGCGTCGAATTCGGGTACTGGGTGTTTACCGGCGAACTGCAACCCGCTCAGCGTCCGTCTTGGAACTATCGCTCGGAGGACGGTGGAGGTATCATTGATGACATGTTTTCCCACTGGAGCTACGTGTTAGAGGAACTCTTCGGTGAGATCCGGACGGTCAGTTGCCTCGGGAAGAGTCATATTCCTGAGCGTGTAGATGAGGACGGCGAGAAGTACAAAGCGACTGCCGAAGATGCGGCCTACGCCATTATGGAACTTGAGGACGACATCGTCGCTCAGCTCAACTCATCGTGGACGGTACGGGTCAATCGTGACGACCTGCTTGAAATACAGGTCGACGGAACCGAAGGGAGCGCCGTCGCTGGGTTACGGGAGTGTAAAACTCAACACCATGCGAACACGCCGAAACCGGAATGGAACCCCGACACGCCCACGGAACACGACTTTTATGGAGACTGGGAATCGGTACCCGACAATCAGGTGTTCGAGAACGCGTTCAAACAGCAATGGGTGGAGTACATCCGCCATGTCGTCGCAGACGAGCCGTTCCCGTGGGACTTCCGTTCGGGAGTGAAAGGTGTTCAGTTGACTGAGGCGAGCCATCGATCCTGGAAAGAAGGGCAGCGCGTCACTGTCGACGAACTACGAGTCTGACGGACGGCCACTGTCCAGTCGCCTCCGACTGTTTCCAGGCGTGTCGATGGGCGGACGACGTATCCAAGCGATCGGTCGCAATTCAGTCGTGGTCTGATAGGGACTGTTGTGATTCCGTACCGCTGTGGCGAAACAGAACGGTTCGTGAACCCCCAGAGCAGTTGTCAGTCAACGTCCGTGCCGAAAATACTCACAACAGTCCCTATGAATCGATACCATCGGATGTCTCGTGTGGGGAGGGCGCCGCAAAGCTGCCCGATTCGAAACGAATCGATGATGGCTCTTCAAGAACCCGAAGATCGTCCCGACCCCGCGCTTCCTCGACCAACGCACTGGACGCATAGAGACGCTGGAGATGCATCGTGTCGGTGCCGCGAAGGACGCGGACCGCTGTTGGATCAACGACGCCAATAGTCGACAGTGCCGCCGCGAGGCCGGCACGATCGGTTTCGACGGCCGGTGGAAGTCGAACCCCTCTGGTGGTACTCGCGGTCAGTGCGTTGATAAGCGTCGTCGGCATGTTTATCTCAGCAAGAAGATTTTGATGAACGAAGTCAGCTGCTCCCACCCCCATTGCGTTTCCATGCGTCACTTCGGTGAGCGTACGAGTATAGATCCGTTTGATATTCGGCGTTTCAGGCTCCGGCTCCTGGATAGCAAACGGCCGGCGGCCAGTGACGTTCGTATCCATCCCCTGGCCGCTGATGTCCTTTCCCTGCTGGTCGAGAACCAAGACATCAACCTCCCGAAACGGTATCTTCGGCATGATCTCGTATGCTGTTTCGAGAAGCTCCTTCTCGCGGTCGAGGAATCCGTTCGGGGGGATCCCTTCGATGAGCGTTGTCTCGTCGCGCTGGTCTTCCAGGATTGCTACCCCACCCACCACAGGCAGTTCATCGAGCAACTGTGCTGTAATCTCCGGGACCATGTTCCGCAACGACCAGTCGACTGCCCAATCGTGAGCGATTTTCGCCCCGCGTTGTTTCCCCATTCCAATGACGAGCATTTTCGAGAGACCGCTCTCAACCGATCCGTCGAAGTCGGTGTGCGGTTTGATTCGGTTTATCGGAACGATCGCATCGGCTTCGACCGCATTGGCGTCGGCGACGACTGGGATATCCCGTTCGGCGGTACGACCGACCTCGGTAACGGCCATGCTGGAGCGGATTTCACACCCGATCGCCGACTCCGTTACGCCGAGTTCGGCCAACATCTCGCGTTGACCCTCCGCGTTAGCACCACCATGACTTCCCATAGCTGGGAACACGAACGGCTCGTGACCACGATCCTTGACGCCCTGGATCACTCCCGAAACGATAGTAGGGAGGTTCGCGATCCCGCGACTCCCGACCCCGATTGCGACCTCACCACCGGACGGCACATCTTCGAAGGCCAGTGATTTCAAAGCCGCAATGGCGTGATTGGCGACTTCGTCATCGGAAATGGGATCCGTCTCCCAGACCTGCTCGATGAGCCCCATTTCGGGAAAGGCTGTTTCACCGCATGCCTCGAGGATCGACGCTTCCGAAACTGCGAGCGACTCGCGTGATGACCGATTTTCCATATCGTACTGCTTGGCAGCTTCCGTGATAAGTATACCCCAACTCGGATGATTAATCGGCTCCGACAACACCCATTTGTTCGACATTTTCGACGTTTCGGAGCTGGTGACCTATGCCAGTCAGAATATGACACTCCAGCCGGGGACATCGTTTCGACCGGCACGCCGGGCATGTCTGGATCTTCCGTGATCCTGTTGACCTACTTGTCCGAGGCAAAACATGTGAGGCCGGGATCGAAGGGATCGGTACACTCGAAAATCCCGACGTTGGTGAGTAAATAAACGCGACGGAACCTACTTTGTCGCGGTGGTCCCAACAGGAACCACCAAAGAGTACGCTCGGTGTGGCGTCGAGACGGACCGCTGTGGGTCCGCGAACACTCGTGACCTGCATGTAGCCCGAGTCAGATCGGGACGAGAACGCCGTCGCCAGATTACATCTGGCTGCCAGCCAGAATGTGTGCGTTCTGGCGACCGCATGAAACGTCCTCAGACGCGAGGGCAAGAAAGCAGAGATAGGCACGAGCAGTGCCGAATCAACACCCGGGGAGACCGTAGTCCCTACGGCGACCAGCGTTCAGCCCGTCGTTGCAAACCAGGCCGCCCGGGACGTCCCACCGTTACCGAGCCAGCGCCAGCGAGCAAGTAAGATAGAGAGTCACCCGTGGAAAAGAATATGATCATGGCGATGAATAGTCCGACCATGCAGGTTTCAGTATCGTCCACGGACTTCAGTGTCACCGACCTAGAGACCCGACTACCGTTTCATTTTGGCAACATCGAAATCACTGAAATGCCGAAAGTATTTCTCCGGATAAAAACGGAAATCAACGGCACGACTCAGGAAGGAATCGCGATGGGGGGACTAATTCCGGGGTGGTTCTACAAGGATCCGAGCATGAACCTCGAGGATGGCCTGCAGAACATGGTCGAGGCGTTCCGCTCGGCAGCAGATAGAGCCTGCACACTCGAGGCCCAATCATCCGTGTTCTCGTTCTGGAAATCGCTGTATAAGAGCCAACGTGAGTGGGCAGACAGCACCGACCATCCACCCTTGCTCTGGACGTACGGGGTGAGCTTGATTGAACAGGCGTTAATCGATGCCGCGTGTCGAAAGCAAAACATTTCGTTTGAGACGGCAGTCCGACGCAATACACTGGGTCTCGACCTGGGATCGATATATAGCGAATTAAGAGCGTATGAACCGGCTGATCTCCTCCCTGATGAACCATTGCGATCGACCGCGATCCGCCATACTGTCGGTCTTGATGATCCACTGACTGACGCCAATCGAGGTCCATCGGAGCAGCTTGAGGACGGATTGCCCCAGTCCTTGGTGGAATACGTCCGTCGAGATGGAGTGAATCATTTCAAAATCAAACTCTCGGCCGACCCAGAGTTCGACACAAACCGGCTTGCTCGGATTACACACCTGCTCAATGAACAGGGGGTCGATGAATACCTCTGTACCATGGATGCGAACGAGGGATACGACTCTGCACGGACGTTCAAACGGAAATGGGAGACCCTCGCCACCAATCCAGAACTGTCACCGCTTCTCGATCGACTCGCCTACATTGAGCAGCCGCTCGCACGAGACGACGCGTTTACCACAGAAACGAAGGAGGTGTTCGTGGAGTGGAACGATGCTCCGCCGATTATTATCGATGAGTCCGATGGTCATATTGACGATGCGGGCACCGCACTCGAGTACGGATACGCCGGAACGAGCCACAAAAATTGTAAAGGAATTTTCAAAGGAATAGTCAATGCGTGTCTCATTGCACACCGTAATCGAACAGATACAACTCGACAGTACGTGCTAAGTGCTGAGGATCTCACCACCACCGGTCCAATCGAGTCGTTACAAGACTTCGCCGTGACGACCACGATCGGTGCCGAACATGTCGAGCGAAACGGCCACCACTACTTCGTGGGATTAGACGCATTTCCGGAGGAGATCCAAGAGAGGGTTCTCGAAACACACAGCGACTTATATCACCGCCACGAAGATGGGTTTGCTACCCTTGCAATTAATGAGGGGAACGTCGACCTTAGTTCGGTCGTCGATGCACCATTCGGGGTCGGTATCGAGTTTGACGCAAGCCAGTTCACACCTCTTGATGACTGGCTGAAGAATTTGTGAGGGTCAGTGCCTTACAAATCTCACCAGTTGACTGCTTCTGAGACGTGAGTTCGGTGGAGACATCGGTGCTGAGAACCTTCCGAGGGAGCAATCCGGCACTGAACTCGAGCTTCCCTCGATTAACGCCAGCAGTTTTCGAGTGGGTTTATTTCCGGCGACTGTGGCGCAGGAACGCCGGAAGCAGACCGCCAGCGGTGAACTGATCTAGTTTAGTGCGACGAAACGCTCGCCGTCGTGGGTACTGCGCCCAGCGTATTCATCCGCTTACGAACGCCCGAGACCGGAAGTCTCGGGGGGGCTCTGTGCTCGTCTCCACGACCGTCACCACATGTTCGTCGGGGGGCGAGTTCTCGACACATACGAGGCGGAGTTCAGGATAGCGACGTATGTGGTTCTCAGTGATCACTGGTTCGAGTAAGACACGCATCGTCGGGTGAGTGTAGCGTCGAGGAGTTTGGTGACCGAGACCGAGAATCCTACTGGACGTCTATTTCTCCGACCATGGCGCTCACATGGGGCTCACAGACGTACTCCGCCATCTCGGCGGTCGCCTCGAACTCGAGCCACTGATCATCACCGGGATCGCTCGTTATTTCGGTCCGGAGATCGTCAACAACCTCCCCGTCATCGTTTCGGATGGCAATATTGTGCCCGGCGCCATCACCTTCCGTCCAGCCAATCTCGTACGTCTCTCCCTCTTGTAAGGTCAGCGTCGGATTCTCCTCGCCTTCGATTTCCCCGGGGGCGATACCGACCCAGGCATTTGTTTGTCCATTGAATTCGAATTGAACATCTTCCCCGGCGTAGTCGGCGAACCATTCGTCGATTTCGTCCGCTTCTCCTTCGGGGGCACTTCCTCGCTCAACGACGAACCGGTAATCGACTGTGATCTCGTCGCCTTCTTCGAACGAACCCTCCCAGTAGAAGCCGAATCGGCCGTAATCACGGTAGGCTGATACCGTCGACTCGTTTGCCATGGGGTTGTCTGGGTGGTTCATAATAGCGACGAAGTAGTCATCGTCGTGCATCTCACACTCCATCGCGACCCAGTCGTAGCCAAACGCCTCATTGACGGAGCCCTCACCGGGATTTTCACCCCAGTCCCAGTGATCCGAGAAGTAGTACTCCGCAGAGCGATTGTCGTCGACATCGCCATGAGCGCGGTACTGGATGCCTCCATGTTCTGGATCACCATACAGCTCAACGTCCGTCTCGAACTCGAGGGTGAACGTACAGTCGACGATTGAGACACCATCTTCTGTCTGTGGCTCCTGGAACTCCATCCTCCGTGTTTCTGTGACGAATACATCGCCGTCCGGTTCAGTCAACCAATGGTTGATGGCGGTGAGCGCCTGTTCCTCGTCGAACTCCTCGAGCGACGGATCGTATTCTTGGTGGATGGTCGGGTCGGTGTGCCAGTTGTCGATGCCCTGGCCGTCAACCTCGATGTCATCCCATCCGATGAAAATGCCACGGTGGTGATCGTAAATGACTTCCTGCGAGGGGTCGGCCGTTAGCGGTTCGTCTCTCTCCGAATCCCAGACGTGCAAGTAGGGTTTGAACGTATCACTTTGATTGTCAGGATCGTACTCGTACATGTATCGCCCGACCTGACCGTCGTCTATGTGGAAGACATCCGTGTGCACCCCCTCAGTGTCCTCAACAGTGTACGGACCTGTTTGAGGTTCAATATCCATTTCAGGCGAGGAGTGGACGGCATCCTCGACGTACGTGTTGCCTTCGTAATCAACGAGTAGTCTTTCGAGTGTGGATCTGGCCGTCTCCTGAAGACTGGAGTCGTCGTCGGTGACTTCGCCGAGTGAGTAAGCCGCCTGGACGACTAGCCGGAGATGATCGGCATCGGCGAAATCCACGAGTCTGTCGACGTACGCTTTGGCGTCATCAGTCTCGAGCAGCGCTTCACCAGTTTGCATGGCGTTGGCGAGAACGTGCGAGTTCTCAGTGTCATCCATGACGGCGAAGACAGAACTGGCATCGATCTCGCCGAGTCCATGTAGTGCCCACAACGCATGCATCCGGCCAAGAGATGCGTCGCTTTCCTGGGCGATTCTCTGCAGCGTGGACACGGCATCGGTCTCGTTGCCCTGAACGATCAACCGCTGGGCAGTTAGTCTGACCCAGCCATTGCCGTGTTCGAGCTGTTCGGCAAGTTTCTCGGGTGTTAACCCGTCGAGCGCCGGCGGATCGTCCAACTCGGCATCTTCGGGATAGATCCGATAAATTCGGCCGGCAGGGGGTGCCTTGTGAAGATCGTTCTCCAAATAGTACTCCGCAAGATAGTCAGTGAGGAAGCGATTGTGTTGGAAAATACCATTGTACATGTCTACGACGTAGAGCGCGCCGTCCGGTCCCATCTTGACGTTGACCGGCTTGAACACCTCGTCTGAGGACGCGAGGAATTCCTGGTCTCCCCACTCGTCGTTGTCATACACGACATGCTCTACGTCCAAGCCAAGGTCATCTTCTTCATCCTCAGTAGCGAAGTGAGCGATAGCTTGAGCCTTTGGTTCGCAAACAAAAACGTCGTTGACGAGCTCCTCTGAGAAGACATCGCCTCGATAAACCCCCGGACCGGAGATCGCTGTTATCGTCTCGATCCGACCGTCGTCGCGATGAGACTCCCAGCCACCGGGGTAACTGCGGTTCGTTCCCCAGACCTCCCGAACCGGATAGACTGTGCCGTCAGGATCGACATCAACTGCAACACCGTTGCTCGTCTCGTTATCTGGATCTCGGAGGAGGTAGTCGCCATGGCCGGGAACGAAATCTGCGAACAGCCAATTAGAGTTGTGAGTGGAGTAGAGACGGCCGTAGTTGTCTTGGCAGATTTGCCATTGGCCGCGGCTATGAGTGTTCGCTTCTACGATATCGCCATTGCGGTACTGGAACCGGTCAGTGGAGTTGGAGTTGTAGATCCAGTTGTTCAGGTTGTAATCCAGCGCGTTGGAGGTGTGTTCGGGATTATCCTCATTGACCCAGCTATCAATCAGGGGTTCTTTGCTATCGGCCTCCAGATCGCCATTCTCGTCCGTGGCTAAGAAGAGATCCGGTTCGTCAACGGCGGAGCCGGCGTGGGCGACCATGAGGGCATCATCAGCATCGACCAATGAGAATGCCCGCGAAACAGTGAGCGTGTCGGCGAACGTCGTCGCCTTATCCATGATACCGTCGCCATCAGTGTCCTCGAGCACTTTAACCGCACCGTTTGGTTCTTCGTCGCTGAGCTCGTCACCCCAGCCGGTCATTTCCTCGAGACTCATATCTGCATCACCCCAGTCACCGTAATTACCGGGTTCGTCGCCACCGCGGCCATCACCAGGAACAAGGTCCATGTAATCAGGCATCTCAACAACCCACATCCTGCCTTCGGCGTCCCACTTGATGTCGACCGGGCTGTTGATCAACGGCTCGGAGGCGACCTGTTCGATCTTCCAGCCGTCTGGCAGCTCGAACGTATCCAGGGCCTCTTCGGGCGACAACGCCGGGTTGTCAGCGTATGAGCCATCGTCTATCACGATGGAGCCCTGCATCTGGGTGGAGTGATACCCGCAGTGGTACGCAGCCATCTCTTCGGTTGCGGTGAACTCGACGGTCACCGTCTCGCCTTTTCCTGTCGCTTCGTCGGAAGCGAGGATCTCATCGCCATCCTCGTCCACGACGATAAACGAGTGTGGAGCGTTCGTCGTACTCGTCCACTCGAGAGTATACTCTTCGCCCGCGACCAGCGAGAGCGTCGGATTTTCCTCATCCGCGATCTCTTCCGGAGCGATCCCGACCCAGGCAAACGCACCCTTACCGTTACCAGGACCCGCATGGTCTGGCGGGCCGCCGCCCGAACCGCCTGCGTGATCCGGCGGCCCCCGCCCAGGGTTATTACGTGTGTGTACGGCCTCGAGTTCGATTACGCCGTTGTAGTCGCTGTGTTCTTCTGCACTGACGATACCGTTCACGCCAGCGAACCCAGCGACACCGATCCCTCCTGTGGCCTGGAGGAACGATCTCCTATTGACACTGATTGGAGTGTCTTGATTGTCTTTGTCTGTCATGACCCTACCACCGATAGTCACAATGGGTTCATTTTATAAATAATTAACTAATGCTGTAATATGAGATTATCTAGTAACTAACAGAATAAATATTGGTATTAGAAATTATATGTGCCTAAGGATTGCCGCCATTACTCTCGAACTATTCATTATCTAAGGGGACACCGTCTAGATAGATGATGGGCGCAGCCAAGCGATACTACTCGGTTGATCAGTTCCAACTGTACACAGGCACACCACAGAACAAATCCTATGACTGGTGCTACAAGATGGCCACGATTTCGATCGTTGGTGAGAAAGTGATGTTCGCGCTCGGGATAACAAGCGAGCATGTCTCGATCGAGACGGTCTACGTCGATGCCGCGTTCGACAGCATCGGCGTGATGGAGGTCCTCGGGGAGACCGAGATCCTCGCCGAGGCTCAGATTGAACGCCTCGGTGAGCATGTTGACGAGAAGGTTACGGAGCTTCTCTTCGTGGATTTCACTTTTCGCTTACTCTGGGTTCATAGGTACAACCACGAGCGGCGTCTCAAGTAACTACAATGCCAAATCGCTCAAACGGTTGGTTTCGGCTTCGTAGTCGGTTCTTTTATCCAATTAACATCTGAAGACGGCGCAAATCATTCCGCTTCCCCTGTCGACGTTCTGCTAAATTAGCAGTTCTCTGAACTAAATGATTTGCCAGGTCGAGCACCTAGAATTCTGTTAGAAATAGAGGCTGTTTTGGAACCCAGCAACAGCAGAGTTGGTACGGTTCCTGGTGGCAACCTTTATGTATGATGTTGATTATTGTCACACAATGTCGCAGGGTGAGCGTAACGAAGTCGATGAAGCAATCGTACACGAACTGGATGGGATCCTTCCGGGGGAGATTGATCGGCGGAAATTCCTGCATGGGTCGCTCAGTTCGCTCGGAGCAATGATGGTAGCCGGGTGTACTGGCTTCGGCGGTAGTGGGAACGGCTCCGGTGGAAGTGGTGATGGCCAAAATTCCGCCGAAGTGGTCTTCACGACGCCTTGGAAAAAAGAACCCTCGTGGGGCACTGCCCACGTCGCCGAAGGAGAAGGCTACTGGGAGGACGCTGGCGTCTCTGGAGTCAACGCAATGAAGGGCGACGGCTCCGATACGGAGATCCAACAGATCGGAATCGGCAACAAGGCAATAGGGGTCAGTTCTTTGATGACATCAATCAACTTTATCCCCAACACTCAGGAAACCAAGGACTTGAACGTGAAGATAATGGCTTTGTCTAAGGGACGACCGCTCCTTTCGCTCATCTGGCGAAAGGACAAGATGGAAAGCGAGACAGACCTCGCCGGAAAGTCCGTCTACCTCGCGTCCGGGTTTGCGTCGGCCACATGGCCGATCTACCCCCAGATTAACGGTGTGGACCAGGGCAAGGTGGATGCCAACTCAGGTACTGAGCAAGTCGGTCCCGTAAAACTCGCCAACAACGAGGTCCAAGCAATTTGGGGATCGCTCGACCTGCTTCCCGAATACGAGGCAGAGGTCGACGCTGAGCTCAGTGTTACGCCACTGACTGCCTTCGGCCCGTTCTACGGATTCCCGATCTGGGTCAACACTGGCTGGTTCGAAAACAAGGAGAACAACGTAGAATTCGTGTCACAGGTATTGACGGGTTACTTCAAGGCCATGAAATGGGCTCTGTTGAATCAAGATGAATATCTAACATATATGCAAGATCAGGTGAATGCTAATCTCAAGACCTGGTCCGAAGAAGAACTCGTCGGCCAGTATAGGACCCTTTGCGCGCAAGCAGTCGACCCAGAGATGAAGGACAAGGGGCTTGGGTACTTCACTCAGGATGGCATATCGTTTGCCTTCGAAAACGCCGGTCCGGCACTGCTCGACAATCCTGATGCACTACCGTCTCCGGACCAGGTCATTAACAAACAACCATGGGAAAAGTCAGAGAAAGCTACATTTAGTGACAGTGAATGGAACACAGTTAAAGAAAACGCTGGACAAATGTGGGATTTATTTGCACAAGGCTCAGATAACTAAAGAAAGACATTTCCGCTGTCCGCTTCTCCATTCCGAGGTCTGCAGCCTCGAAATATCACAGATTCCGGCCCGATAAAGCCACATTCTTCTAGTCGAGATCTACTGCGCGTTCTGCAACAGAAGTCGATGAGGAGGAACGGGATCGTACCGCCGGAGGCTGTGGTAGCTACGGATCTTGCTCGACCGGCTGATGAAAGGCATCGTAGCACGGATAGTATCAAATTTCGTCAGTTACATTTATTGGTGTCGAATTCGGGTAATTCAAGTAGATGAGTAATCAAACTACAGGATCATCACAGGGAACAAATGCAGCATCCAGAGAGAGCTTGATATCATTTAACAGCGTTGACAAAATATACGGTCGTGACTCAGCTGCCGAAGAGTCGGTAGCGGCACTCGAGGATGTCAATCTCGACATTGAGCGCGGTGAGTTCGTGTCCGTGGTCGGTCCCTCAGGCTGCGGGAAGTCGACGCTGTTGCACATGGCTGCGGGTATCCTGGAATCGACGAACGGCACCGTTGAGATAAACGGAATAGCCGTCCAAAGCGACGAGCACCAGCGAAACGAGGTTGGCCTCGTGTTCCAACACCCCGTCGCGCTCGAGTGGCGGACGGTTCGAAAGAACCTTTTGCTCCCCGTGCAGATATTGAAGGAAAATGGGGAGATCGAAGGCGACATGGACCATTACCGCGAGCGGGCAGACGATCTCATTTCGCTTGTGGGACTCGAGGGATTTGAAAGTTCGTATCCCAACGAGTTGTCCGGCGGGATGCAGCAACGAGTGACGCTCACACAAGCACTCATCTACAATCCGTCCGTGTTGCTGATGGACGAACCGTTCGGATCACTAGACGCGATGACAAAGGGCGAACTCAACCTCGAGCTATTGCGGATCTGGAACGAGACCGAAAAGACGATCCTGTTTATCACCCACGATCTCGATGAAGCGGTGTTTCTTTCGGATCGGGTGGTCGTCCTCTCTCCTCGTCCGGGGCAAATTGTCGATGAGATTGAGATAGATCTCGAGCGTCCACGGTCAGAGGACACGAGAGGAACTGAACGGTTCGTTGAACTCGCAACAGAGCTCCGCCAGCATTTCAAGAGGTTATAATGACTGCTAGAGATTCACGAACTCTGGGGAGTAGGGTTCCGGGAGGTGGACGGATAAGTATAGAGAACAGTCGGCTAACGCGTTGGGCTTTGTCCGGGCTCGGCGTTATCCTTTTGCTAGTGTTCTGGCAGGCGGTCGCGACTCTTCTCGGACTCGACCCTCAGTACTTTCCGTCTCCTATCGATGTGATGGACGCACTCCAACGAACCTGGCCAACCCTCACAGACGCGTTGCCGCACACGCTTGCCGCGGCTGTCGTGGGGTATCTCATCGCGCTTGTACTCTCTATATTCACTGCGATGGTGCTAGTCGCAAACGAACGACTACTGAACGCGCTCATGCCCTTTATTATCGGTGTCAACACTGTTCCGCGAATCGCGTTGACGCCGCTCGTAATCTACTGGGTCGGTTTTATCTCACTTTCTGCGACATTCCTTGCAAATTATGTTATGGCGGTCTGGGTGGCCTTCTTCCCGATGTTGATCGCCGCTCTCGATGGATTCAAGAACATCGATGAGGCGACGGAGAACATGCTTGCGATGTACGGAGCGACGACCTGGCAGGAGTTCAAGTTCGTCCGGCTCAGGAAGGGGCTTCCCTTCATCTTCGATGGCATGAAAAGCGGGTTCATCTTGGCAATGATCGGCACGGTCGTCGGGGAGTTCGTCAGTGGTACCTTCGGCATCGGATCGATGGCGTCCTCCGTGATCGGCCAAATCGCCATTGGTCGAGCAATCGCTATCGTCCTCGTTCTTGGTTTCATCAGTTCCGGCGTGGTGTTTTTGATCTACCAAATCGAGAGCCAGCTCATCTTCTGGCAGGAATCGTCGATCATGGGGGAGGAGTAACGGATGGCGACCGCATCAAACCGGCCGTTTGCGAAGGCAAGACAGTGGATCCGACGACAGATCCCAACCGTCCTCGCAGGCGCACTGTTTGTCGTCGCCTGGGCGGTAATAGCTCGTCTGATCAATAACAATCGCATCTTCGCCAGTATTTCCTATACGATAAGTGGCGTGATGGAACATAGTACCGATATCTCCATCAAGCTCACCGAGACATTCACGTCGGTCATCGTCGCCTTCGTTCTCGCCGTGCTCCTCGGCATTGGTCTCGGGTTGATAGTCGCCGAAATATCCACCATTCGACAAATGGCGTTGCCGGTGGTTATCTTCGCGTATGCGGTGCCACACCCGATACTGGCGCCAATGTTCATTATCTGGTTCATCATAGGTGGTGATATAACCATTTTCACATTTACTGGCCCCTCGGCGTATCTTTTCGACTCTGTAACCGCAGCCCAAGCGGAAACCGCGATCGCGATCAATGGCGTTACGACCTTCGGTGCCTGGGTCGGCTTCTTCCCGGTCTTCATCAGTACCATTACCGGGATGAACTCACTCGAAGAACGGTTTGAGCACTTCGGAACGTTGCTCGGGGCGAGCAGGTGGCAGATGGTGAAGCACTTCCGGTTCTGGCGTGCTCTCCCGAACATCACGAGTAGCATCAAAGCTACGGTACAGCTGTCCATCGTGGGGGTCATCGTCGCGGAGTTCATCGCTTCCTCGTCGGGGATCGGCTACGAGATCGTCTTAGCGTGGAAGACCAACGCACTCGGCTATATGTTCGGGGTGATCCTTATTATCATGATAGGCGCTTATCTGTTCTACCAGATCGTCGTATGGACGCTGAAGGTCCTGACTCCACCAGGGTCAGTCTGACTGGCTCCAATTCACTGGCATGTCTCGAACGTATCGAACACGCTTTTCTCGCACAGCAGCATAGATGTAGATTCTTTGATGAGAAGCTTTACACTGGTAGCTCCTGAAATGGATGTCATGCGAATCGATGTTCACAACCACTTCCTGCCCGAACCGTATGTGGATCTCCTTTTAGAGTTGGACACGCCCGTCGGGCTCGAATCGGACGGCGATCAGTTGTACATGGTCCACGAGCGGTCCGGGACAGCAAGCGTCGCAGCCGGAAACCGGATCCCGTTGCAGGAAGGATTCACCGAAATCGACGAACGGGCGGCGTGGATGGCCGACCACGATGTCGACCGGACGCTCGTCTCGGTTTCGACTCCGAACCCTCTCGCAGACGTCTTTATGACCGACCAGTCTACCCGGCTGGTCCGACGGATAAACGATGGCTTCGCCGACGCACAGTCCCACCATCCGGACCACATCGCCGGCCTCGGTATGTTGCCACTCCGTGATCCTGAGGCTGCTAGAGCCGAGGTCAACCGGATCGCCAATGATCTTGACCTGTGTGGGATCGCCCTTCCGACCTCGCTTCCCGACGGCAAGCTCTCGGCACCTAACCTTGAACCCGTCTTCGCCGCGATCGACGACCAAGATCTGACCGCGTTCATCCATCCCCACGGCAATGTGCTCAGCGAGACCCTCGAAAGCAATGAGTCGTTTCTCAACCCTCTCGTCGTATTCCCGGTCGAAACGACGCTTCAGATCGCCCGGTTGATCTACGACGGCTTTTTCGACGACCACGACTTCGATGTCGTGCTCTCACATATGGGTGGCACGCTACTTCACTTGGCGGGTCGCCTTGACAGAGGTCGTCGAGAGATAACTGACCCCGACGCACGTCCGGATCGGCCGATCCTCGACTACCTCAAAGAGTTTTATTACGACACTATCTCGTTCCATCGGCCTGCATTACAGGCCGCTATCGATACAGTCGGCACCGATCACTTCGTGTTCGGAACGGACTATCCATTCGATGAGGAAGACATCGATACGGCCATCGCCGATATTGAGGCTGTGGTGCCGTCCGCGGCGGATCGGGATCAGATTATGACGTCCACAGCGCAGGAGCTATTTGATTTGTAATATGAATCGCTCCCGACGACGAACCGGGGCTTTTTCTAAGCGGGGTTCCGTGGTCAGGTACAGCCACGCTTGCGGGCGGTCTTTGACTCTCACTGACCCGATCCATAGGGCGTAGTAGGCTACTACGGCTCAGCTAGGATTCGTATGGAAAGCATCTATCAGCTAGAATAACTATATAGAAACGTTACTAATTATAAATATAGTTAAAAATAATACAAGTGACGATCCGCATCAACAACTGGCGCCGTCAGATTGGAGGCTCAAAACCCGTGTATGACTTATATTTCTCATCTACTACTATGATATATAGTGTATGCGATCCCGAAGAAGTAGTCGTAGGCTCTGTGGGATTTCCCGGTGGAACGCGAAATCCCACGGGGGAGTCCGCTGACCGTTCACTGGATTTCGACGAAAATCAGTGCGCTCACGGGGTGTTTGAACGAATCAGCGTTGCGGCTATCAGAGACGGCTGGTTCGAACACTGCAAAGGCTTGTTTAAACCACGCGGAAGACGAGTGACGCCGAACACAGTACGAAAACATCAGGACTGCACGGGGAACCGCCGTTCGATGTCACTACCTACTGCTCGCTGCCCCGTCATCGACCGTAGAGAAGAGTTACCAAGCCGAGTACAGACGGTTAAATTGTAAACTATATTCAAAAATATTTAATATGATGAAGAAAAATATATAGTGTGTACTATGAAAAGTACACGGCGAGAGTATCTGATCGGTGCCGCAGGAGCGATTACAGTAACACCCACAGGTGAGGTTCTCGCCTCCTCGAAAAGAGAAGGTGAGGGACCACCGGGAATACCCCCAGGGAAAAGAGGCGATCCTGTAATGGAACTCCATGCCGACCCAATCAACTCGGTCGGTGTTGGAGTCATTGGATTGGGGAATCGTGGACCTGGCATGACATCGATACTGGCTGATATCAACGAAAATTCAACACCCAACTGTGAAATAAACGCTGTCTGCGACATCGTGGAAGATCGGGTTCAAGACACGGCATCCATGCTACAGGAGGACTTCGACATGGATCCCGCCACATATTCGGCTGGGGTTGCGGAAGATGAATGGGAAGGAAACAAAGCGTTCAGAGAAGACGATCTCGATGAGATGGTCGATAGTGGATGGAAAGAACTGGTCCAGCGAGACGATCTCGACTTGATATTCGTCTTCACACACCACCGCGCACATGCTCAAATGTGTAAGTATATACTGGATCACGGGAAGCATGTCGGTTGCGAGGTCCCCATCGCGACAACCATCGAAGAATGCTGGGACTTGGTTCAAGCAGCCGAGTCGAACCAGAAGCACTGCATGCAGTTAGAGAACTACAGCTACGGAGAAGAAGAAATGTGGGTGATGAACATGGTGCAGAACGAGGTCTTCGGTAATATAACCTACGCGAGAACTGGTTATATCCACAATCTGGTGGGAACCTACTTCATGCTCGAGTACGGCCCGCCTATCAACTGGCGATCGCGAATGCACATGGAGGTAAAAGGCGATACCTACCCCACCCACGGTCTGGGTCCCACCTCGTGGTACTTGGAACTCTTGCGTGGTGACCGTATGGAGTATCTTGTTGCTCAGGAGAGTCCTGAAGCCGGCCTTAGCGAATATGCGCAAAACGAGTTGGATCCGAAGGATGAGTTCTACGGTAGGACTGATTGGGCAAACGGTGACACGACTAGGTCGCTAATAAAGACAAATAAGGGGAAACACATCGAGACGCAACTAGATGTGAAAACAAAACGTCATACTGCCGGCCTCAGCCACAACACCCTTGCAGGGGATGGCGCATACCACGAAAGCGTGACTCGCCATGGGAGTGACCTCTTCTTGGGCAACAAAGGCCATGGAGCCGTAGACGACGAAACATACGACGAGTACTGGGAAGAGTACCGGCATCCTGTCTGGGAGAACCTCGGTGAGGAAGCCGAAGGTTCCGGTCACGGCGGAGGCGATTACATTGAGTTATACAGGTTTATCGATGCGTTGAACAAGGGCCGCCCGGTTGATTACAACGTGTATGATTCGGTCTCTTTGGCCGCTGTTCGACCGCTTTCACGAATTTCTATCGAAAATGGGAATAGACCCGTCAAATTCCCTGAATTCACCCAGGGAGAGTGGGAGAAAGATAGAGAGTTACCAATCAACAAATACCACTGAAGAGCCTGTCTAAGAATTCCGTACCACCAGTCATTCGATATAGCCTGAAGACACTGCTGCACGATTCGGCAGACCGATTCATCAGCGTCAAAAAAGAGAACCGGACTCAGATCGGTTTCGACGACTCCTGCTTCGAGTTCGAAGCAGGTCGTCGTGATCGTCGAGCCACGTCACCAACGTTTCGTATGCGTCGAGTTCACAGGCGAACGAGCAGTCGGCCAGCCGGCCGACCATGTCTTCGAAGTTCTCCGGTGAACGTGCACTCAGTCCACAGTCCGAAATGTTCTCGGTCGACTTGGCTGTACTCATGACTAGCCCAGCGGTGTCTTCCTCTAATCGTTTGCCGGTCATCTCGTTTATTGGTCCCGAGACGCTGACCGCACCTACCGCGCGAGTGTTCGAATTCACGATAGGCGAGCCGACACACCGATAGCCTGCGGTAAATTCCTCACGCTCAAAGGCGATACGGCAATCACGAACAGATTGTAATTTCTGTTCCAGCGTGTCATAATCAGTGATCGTTTTCTCTGTGAAGGCAGGGAGTCCGAGATCATCTATGGCGTTTTCACGCTCTTCGACCGCCGCGCAGACAGAAACGACCAGGCGTCTTGATGCTTACCTCAGCGATAATAACCTCAAAGCCGTGTGGTTCGCGGATTCAGACTCCTACGCTTGGCTTACGGGTCGTAGTAACATTATTGATAGAAGTGTTCCTACTGGCGTCGCGGCAGCCGGCTACGATGGTAATACGGTGATCATCGTGGTGGATAACGACGAACGGGGACTGGTTCGTGAAGAACGATTCCAAGGTGATCTGGACTCCGTTGAGTGGAGCAACGATACTGTAGAGATTCGCCGCAGTCCGACTCTCCCAAATGTGAAGATCGTGAATTTCAAATGGTATGCTAGCTCACTTTCGGAGGCTGTCGCCGAGCATTCACCGACGCCAGCGGCTGCCGACTTCGACGTGCCTGATCTCGAATCCATAGATACATCCCCACTGCGGCAACCACTCGCAGAGACGGATATAGAGCGATATCGCTCGGTCGGCGAAGACACCGCAGCCGCAGTTGAGGCCGTCTGTAGGCAACTCCGGCCGAGCGATTCCGAACACGAGGTGGCGACCGCTCTCGGAGGTGCGCTGGATGCGTATCAACTCGACCATCCTGTCGTACTGGTCGCTGGTGAGGAGCGCGCACAGAAATA
The DNA here is from genome assembly GCA_025041175.1 of Halobacteriales archaeon YIM A00010. GTDB lineage: Archaea > Halobacteriota > Halobacteria > Halobacteriales > Haloarculaceae > Halocatena. The sequence continues at coordinate 39,711 of JAKCFJ010000003.1, read as the reverse complement.
CCGTCATCCGCAACCGACGGATGCGAAACTGGATGGATACGTCATTGTTTCTGTTGTCGGACGTCGATTAGGACTATACGCTAGCTGTACACGCACCGTTGCTTTCGATCCGCCCGAATGGCTCAAAGAGCGCCAGAAAGTTGCAATGCGTATGGATGCAACGGCGCTTGCTGCAACACAGCGGGTAGCCAGTAAGAAAGATGGGACGGCTGCGGATGTCTTCGAAGTGATTCAGTCGGGCTATAAGGATGCAGGCTATCCAAACGAATGGAAACTGCACCATCAGGGCGGTGCAGCAGGCTATGCGAGTCGTGAATGGGTCGCTACCCCAACGGCCGAAGCCAAAGTTACGACTCCAATGGCGTATGCATGGAATCCCACAGTTCAGGGCACGAAAAGTGAAGGGACTGTACTCGTCACTCAAGATGGTTACGACCCGTTTACGCTGACTGGAGACTGGCCAACGCAGACTGTTCAATCATACAGACACAAGGATAAGGTACCCCGCCCCGATATCCTCTATCAAACGGAGTCGTGATGGACTTCCCATCGAGTGTACTTGCCTCCTCTTGGGATTTTGCTCTCTCAACGGAGAGTGTGTCATCGATTTCACTGAGAATCGAGCCAAGAAGAGCATCTGTGCAGCCTTCGAGTGGATTCGGAGCAGAATTTGGAGACACCGATGCTGCTCGTCTTAGATAACGCGTCTTCTTTTCGGTTTTGTGCATAGTCTATATCAATAGACTCAGCAAATATTTCAATCTAATTTCAGATATTACTAGAGTATTTATAGAAAGATTTTTTATTCCCTGCCAGAATGGTATGGTGACAGGGTGTTAACAACCACTGGGAAGCGGATATGTCACGCTGTTACGGATGGCAGACATCAGCACACATAGTCCGAGCCGGCGCTGGTAACCGGGAGTTTATGGATCATACGGGGCCTTAGAAGGTGGTCTCAGCAAATTCAATTCCGGTCCGAGCAGCCCTGTTATGGATAGACTGAAGACAAATATGAGATCAGACGCATGAGAGATACGAAAGAATCTATTGACGAGAAGCAAGACGAGATTATGAACAGTGCGGAAGACTCACGGCCGGGGCGGATCAGAACCCTCCCTTCGGAGGATTTAGGCCGTCGTGACTTTCTGAAGAGTTCAGCTGCTGTGGGTGTCGCAGGTGCTATAGGATCAAATCTTCTGAGCGAGGAGGTATCTGCTCAAACTGGTTCCAATTGGCAAAAGGCGGAACCGAGGTTGGAGACACCGTGGTTTGATGAGGTCTCGCCCGACAACGCCCATCCCGAGTACCCGCGGCCACAGATGGTCCGTAACGAGTGGCAGAACCTTAACGGAATTTGGGAATTTGCTCCAGCCACATCACGGGATTCTCCTCCTGTCGAGCAGAGTCTTGACGAAGAAATTCTAGTCCCGTATCCGGTTGAATCAGCGCTTTCCGGCATCAATCGGCGTGAGGATCGTATGTGGTATCGGAGAACGTTCGACGTTCCAAAGTCATGGCTGATTCCCAGCGCTCACCCCGAGCGCGGCGTCGGCAACAATCCCAACTCCCAGCGTCTCTTGTTACACTTCGAAGCGGTCGACTACGAAACGATCGTCTACGTTAACGGCGAGCGTGTTGGCAGCCATACGGGCGGCTATGATAGCTTTACGATTGACATCACCGACGCACTAACGTCCTCTGGAGAACAAGAGCTCGTTGTCAACGTCCATGATCCCACGAATCGGGACAGCCAGACAGTCGGTAAGCAACATCCGAATCCAGACGGTATCTTTTATACTCCTAGTTCGGGCATTTGGCAGACGGTATGGATTGAGCCGGTTCCCGAAGCTAGCGTCGATCGGCTAGACATGACGCCGGATGTGTCCGAGGGCGTACTCCGACTCACCGCCGAGGCAAGGAATGCAGACGACCTCGTTGTTGAGGCCGCTGCATACGATGGTAACGAAAAAGTTGGCACGGTCAACGGGCCAGCAAACGAGGAACTTGAGCTATCGGTGCCTGATCCGACGCTCTGGTCGCCCGATACCCCGTTTCTGTACGACTTGGATGTTCAGCTGATCGACCAGCCGAATCCGAACGCAAATGGGGGGCGTACAGTTGACACGGTTGAGAGTTACTTTGGAATGCGCTCTGTTGGGATGAAAAAGGTCAACGGGACACTTCGCCCGACGCTCAACGGTGAGTTCGTCTTTCATCTGGCCACCCTCGACCAGGGGTTCTGGCCGGATGGCATCAATACCCCGCCGACTGACGGGGCCATGAAATCCGATCTCGTCAAACACAAGGAAATGGGCTTCAATACCGTGCGCAAGCACGTCAAAATAGAGAACAATCGCTGGTTCTATTACGCTGATAAGCTCGGATTGATGGTATGGCAGGATATGCCATCGACATTCGGTGATGCGCCCAGCAGTCAACAATTCGAAACGGAACTCCACGAAATGATTAAAGAGCACGGCAATCATCCCTCGATCGCTATGTGGGTCCCGTTTAACGAAGGGTGGGGTGCTCACGAATCGGATGAGCTAGCGCGTATCACCACGTTGGTTGAAAAATGGGATCCGAGCCGGCTCGTGGATAACATGAGCGGGGTGAACGTTTGTGGCTGTGATGGTGGAAATGGCGACATCATCGACTGGCACGTCTATCCTGGACCAGGTGCTCCGGCTCCCACTGACGATCGAGCATCCGTACTTGGCGAATACGGCGGCCTCGGTCTGGCTGTCGAAGACCACTTGTGGGCCGACGACGGATTCTCGTACGACGACTTCCCGACTGCTGAGGCGCTCATGGACGAATACGTCGAGAAGATCCAACAGATTCAGAAACTGATGGAGGCTTGTGGGCTCAGTGCAGCAGTCTATACCCAAATCTCGGACGTAGAAACAGAGATCAATGGATTGCTCACCTACGATCGGAAAGTTCTGAAGCCAGCAGTGTCCAACGATGTGGGTCGGATGAAAAAAGCACATGAGACTCTGATAAGTCGTTCGAGGGATTTGGAAGGAAATCCACCAAAACCCGATGAAGGAACGGCTGGCATCGATGGCGTTGGATACTGGCCATTCGATCAGGAAAGCGGCGACACCGCTCCTGACCAAGCGAACGGACACGACGGCACGTTGGTGAACGGGCCAACGTGGACCAACGGTCGGGTTGGCAACGCGCTCCAGTTCGACGGTGACAACTATGTCGACACTGGAGCAAGCATCCTCGATGTGGACACTGACTTTAGTGTCGCCGCTTGGGTCAAGCTCGATAACAAAAACGGCTTCAAAACTATCGTGAGTCAAAACAGGGATGGGACGAGCGCGTTCTTCTTGCAGTACTCCGATACGGATGACCGGTTGGCGTTCTCAACCGCCAATACGCGAGCGGTGGCGAACGAAGCACCGGTAACAGGTGAGTGGTATCACATGGCCGGAGTGATGGAGAACTACCGTGGTCGACAGAAGCTCTACATCAACGGTGAACAGGTCGCTTCGGTGCGGAACTGCATCGGTGTCCCGGCGAATGGTAACACATACGTCGGCCGCGCCGACTTCGGCGGCGATCAGGTCGACTTCTGGGAGGGCAAGATCGACCAAGTTCATGTCTACGAGAAGCCACTGACTGCGGATGAGGCATCCGAACTCTACGAGTCCGGCCGATAGCAACTGAATCCCTCATAGAGACTGCGAGGCGAATACACCCGCCTGAAGGTGGAGGTGGATGTCAATTTTGCTGCTGTTACTGTACCCATCCCCACGGGTGTATTTTGACCAACGGTGACATCCGCCTCCAGAACGAAGTCGGGGACGTTTAGGTTGGGAGTCACTGCTTTGTTTCCTCCCTCAGCGTCTACTTCTAGGTTGCCATGGCTATATTGCCGCTGTAGTACCGCCAGTCGGAGAGATCGGGCTATCGGGTCAGGACCGGTTCCGTGCGTGGATCACTGGCTCACGTTGGGAGGTGCTCGGCTCTTTCTTGAGCAACTGCGGCCAGCTGCCGCGCCACTGGATGGGGTCGAGCAGCATCGGCCGACGCGGGACGCCATAAACGAAGCCCGGTTCGTCGCGGTCGTAGGCGTGGTATAGTAGCCAGTCCTGGCCGGCGTCGTCGGTCACGACGCTGTTGTGACCCGGCGCTCCGAACACCTCGTTGTCGTCGACGACGAGGGAGCCGGGGGCCTCGGTGAGTTTCTCGCCGTGCTCGTTGACGTACGGGCCGTCGATGCTGCGGGATCGGCCGACCTCGACCTGATAGGTGTCGTCCGGCCCGCCACAGCATTCGCCGCTGGAGACGAACAGGTAGTACCAGCCCTTTCGCTCGATGATGTAGGCGGCCTCGAACCGGTCGCTCGCGATCTGGGTCGGATCGCCGGTGTACGTCCAGCTGTCACCGTCCCGAACGAGTTCGACGAGATAGATGCCGTCGAAGCTCCCCCAAGCGAGGTATGGAGTTCCGTCGACGTCGGTGACGTCGGGGTCGATAGAGTTGCCGACACCGACGTCAGATCCTTGCAGGACCTCGCCCCGATCCTCCCACGGACCCGCCGGGCCGTCGGCCGTCGCGACGCCGATACTCTGATTTTCCCAGTTGTAGTCGGGTGAGGAGTCCACCAGCGAGTAGAACAGGTGGTACTCCCCATCGTGGTAGCTGACGTCTGGCGCCCAGACGAACTCCGCGTCTCCGCCGTCGTACCAGTCGGGGACCGCGCCGAGTGGGAGCTCTTCGGCATCGTCGCCGGAGGGGAACACGTCACCGACGAACTCCCAGTTCACGAGATCTTTCGACCTGATTATCGGAAGAACATGCCATCCGCCGTCGTCCGGTCCCCAGTTATCCATGGTGCCGAACGCGTAGTACCACCCGTCGTCGGTCCGGATCGCCGAGGGATCGGCGAAGATGGGCTCGAACACCGGATTCTGGAACTGATCGTTTCCATCCCCTTCATCAGTCTTCGAACGTGAGCGTGCGGCCGATTCTTGCGAACCGATAGCGACGCTGGATAGCCCGGTCGCTACAACAGTAGCACTCTGTAAGAGGCGTCTTCGCTTCATGACTCAATTTGAAGACTATCCATAGGTATATAAACATTATGGGGTTGGAACTGGCAATTAAACGCTAAGGGAAGGATTCATCAAGACATGATAGACCGGGATAGAGGAACACAAGTCGATCCTCTGTTATAGCTCGTCAGGATGATCTATGGTGATAAGCCGGTCGACAAGCGTTGTCACGGCTGGACGAGTACCGTAGTCATCTATGATCTGAAACGTACACGCGACAGCGGTGCCGTCGCCGATAGATCGCGAAACGAGCGGACTTCCCCACTCTCCAACCCATCCCTCGATGTAGCCGGCGTGTATGGTATCCACTGTCCGATCAAGGTCAACAGCGACCGCGTGCGGGTAAACGTCCTCGAACGCCCAGCCGATCCGTTTGCCTGAACAGAGATCTGCCAACAGCGGCGAGTCTTGGTAGAGAAGTGATCCAGTTAGGTCCCAGCTTTCGCCGCTCGGCAGCGATCGATAGCTGAACGGCCCGGTTGTGGCCATCTTGGCGTTTGAATCCGGATACTGGACGACAACGTTACCCTCATTCAGGAATTCTTCGACCGATGGTGTGAAATCTACTACAAACGCGACATCGATGTCGTTCGTGAGACGGTGTGAGACATCGATACCGTTCTGGGCAAGCCGAGAGGCGAGGGTTCCACGTGCGTAGACTCGGACGGTCGGATCAGTGGTGCTTTCAGGCGGTATTACCGCGACCGGTTCCGTTGTCGACACAGACAGCGATTCAGCTACTAGCTCGACAGTTGCCGCCTCGATCGTGACGGCGTCGTCATTGCTCGTCGGTAGTCGGAACGACACGGAGAAGTGATCCACCGAATTCTGTTCTACCGAGACCGGGAGCTGTTGCTCACGGTCGGCTATGCCCCACGTAAGGCGACCCGTACACGACATAGTGGTATCGTTGACTACGTAAACGTCGATGTCGATCGTCTCACCCGACCACGCGGCATGGGTTGAGGGTTCGGCGATGACGGCGATATCTCCGTTAACAGCTGCAAAGTCGTCGTAAAAGGACTTCTCGTTGCGGAAGTAGTCGAGGATCCCGTTGAATTCCCATTCCGTATCGGAGAGTTCAGTGAGGACGAATCCCGCGATGTCCTCGTGTTTCCGTATCTGTTCTACGAGATGTTTGAGGGAGACCATCGCCCGTTTCTGCCAGCAGTCTATGAGATGATCGATGTCCTCGAAAACCGTTTCGAGATCGGACTCGGCGAGCCGTTCGTCAACGTCCTCGGGGCGTTTCATCTGTTGGGTGAGGAATTCGTGGGAGAACCACGGTGGATCCCCGGCATACTGCTCCCGAAGGATGTCGAGATCACAGAACGCCCACGTCCCGAGTTCGGTTATCATGATTGGGGCATCGGTGTCGCCGTCGTGGGTGGCGTAGTTATCGCCGGGATGGTGGCGGATGTGGGTGAGATCGTCGTCCCACTGCCCAGCACGATCGGGGCTCACGAAGTACCGGTGGTAGTCGTTGATGTCGGTATCGACGTGTGCCCACCCCGAATTGTCGCAGATGAGGCGTGTCGGATCTCGCTCTCGAGCTGACGCTACTACAGAGCGGAGGACCGATTGTTTCGTCTCGTCGGTCCAAAGCGTCTCCTCGGTGTCGTGGTGACCAATGCCCCACTCCTCGTTGTAGACACTCCAGATAACGACGCTGGGTCGATTGTAGTCGCGGGTAATGAGGTTGTGAAGTTGTGTTCTCACTTCCCGTCTCGACCGTTCGGTAAAGCGGGACGGATTCGCGGGTTCCTCCCAAACGAGGATACCCATCTCGTCCGCAAGCCTAAGGAACTCCGGATGAGCGGGCTTGAGGTGTTTGCGGATGAGGTTGAATCCGAGCTCTTTCGCTGTTGCTATCTCGTGTTCGAAGGCGGCGGTAGTGTCCCCCTGGGGCCGGTAGTGTGTTTTCGGATAGTAGCCCTGATCGAGAACGCCCCGAATTCGTATTGGTTCCCCGTTGAGGAGGATCTGACCGTCGTTCCAATCGATCGACCGTAGCCCGAAATAGTCCTCGTAGCGGTCTACGACATCACCTTCGCTCTCAAGTTGCACAGTGAGATCATAGAGGACGGGGGAATTGGGCGTCCAGTAGTCTGGATCATCGAAGGCCAGGAATGCTGCATCCTCCTTAGAGACATCGATCGAATCGGTCGCCACGCTGCGACCGTCTCGGAACGCGTAGACCACCGCCTGAAGGGTGGCATACTCTCGAGGCCCAGCGTCGATGTCGACAGCTACGGACGCTCCGTTGGAAGACACGTCTGGAGTCACCTCTACGGAAACGATGTGAGACTGTGGCCGGAACTCGAGCGCCACGGACTGCCAGATACCGCTTACCCGCGTGTACCATGGGTCACCCTGTTTTCCGTGTGGAATTTCGGAGAGATCGTCCGGATCGGTAACCGCGACCACCAACGTGTTCGGACCCGACCGGAGTGCGTTCGTTGCTTCCACTTCGAACGGGAGATAGCCCCCACGGTTGCCCCCCAGTTTACTCCCGTTCAGCCACACCTCCGTTCGGTAGTCGGCAGCTCCGAACAGTACGAATGCACGCCAGCCGTTGTCGGCGACGTCCTCCCTGACGTTGACGGTACGCCGGTACCATGCCGTCCCAGTATAGTCCCTACAGCCGTCTTCTTCCTGCCACGTGTGCGGGAGTGAAATCACCCGAGACGCGTCCTCTGGCCAGGCTCTCGTCGGTGCGTACCACCTCTCATTCGTTCCCTCCCCGGTGGGATCGAGGCGGAATTCCCACTCTCCGTCGAGGTCTATTGACAGCCTCGAACCGTTCTCCCGTTCGTTCATGTGTGGTGTCGTTGTCGTTTCTCCTTAACTCTTTCAGCGTCTGGCTAGCACCGGAGAGAAACCGTTTTATTCCGTCCGCATACGTAGTATGCACGAATGGCCACTCCAAATCACCACATCAAATCCATCTCCAAGACGTTTGCGATACTAGCGGAATTAGAACGGAATGGAGGCACGGGTGTGACCGAAATAGCACGACGGACGGATATTCCGAAAAGTTCCGTCTACAAGTATTTAGCCACCCTCAAGTCACTCGGATTCGTTACGAAGAAGGGTAACCAGTACGTGTTGTCATTCCGGTTCTTTCAGCTCGGAATACGGATACGGGAACGATGTACTGTCTACCAGTACGCGCGGTCGAGAATCGATCGCTTGGCCGAGGAGATTGGGGAAACCGTCTCACTGATCGTCGAGGAAAACGGTGACGCGGTCTATCTGTATCAGACGCGCACTACAGAGGCTCCCCGTGGTCCTGTCGGCGAAGGAGGCCGTATACCGATACACGTGCCAGCTGCTGGCAAGGCGATTCTGTCGTACCGGCCCCTCGATGAAGTGGAGACGTATCTAGAGGGAGCGGAGGGCTCGCCCAGCGTGACCGGCCTGCTGGACGAACTGGAACGGATCCGTGATCAGCGCCTTATTATCGATCGCGACGGTCCGAACGATGGCGAATACAGTGCTGGTCTGCTTCAAGGCCATCGTCACGTGGTCAGTCGGGACCGATCGGACGATAGCCTCCATAGCATTGCCGTGCCGATTCGCAACACCGATGACTACGCTGTCGCTGCTCTTGAGGTGAGCGGGTCCGCATCCGCCCTAGACGGCGGTCGTGTTGAGGATATTGCGACGCTTCTCGTAGAGACGGGGGGTGCAATCGAGACGGACATACTCGACTGACTGCGTGTCGTATGCTACCCATCAATAATATTGACGTGAGCCGGCCAGTACCGTCATTCCCAACTAGTTACTATTGGATATCGTGCTTTTGCTAGTCTGCGTGCGTTCCGCACAGAAATTCGAACAGGTGTTGATCCTGCCGTTATCATGAGAATATATGATTGATGTATGACTGTTTTATGAGTAGTTTCTCATCGAGAAAACAGCGGTAATGGCGGTTTTATCTCACATCTATTCGAAGGCGTTACAGGAGTACGGTCGTAATTATTCCTTTACGATATTACTATTGTAATTCAGAGCTGCAACGCTACTCAGTATCACAATGCGAAACACGGGAGCAAACGTTACCTGAGTACGTGGTTAGTCTCATCGGGTGCAAGGACATCTAGTCCAAATTTGGGTCTGGGATGGGTTCACTCGATGTTCTACGAACCACCAGTCAGAGAGTTCCAAGGCCCTCGTGTAAACGAGACGTGGGACGCTGTGAAATAGCCCACCCGATAGCGATGGCGAAGGCGGGTACACGGTTGTATTGCAGTACGATCTATGCGAACTGTTCGAGGAGCCGATCCAGCACTGCTGTTGCCATTGGGTGCTCGCCGTAGCCGTCGACAAGGCGAAGCGAGCAGATCCCGAGCGTTCCATCGGCAGTCCGACGCGTTAGTGAGATTGCTCCCGAATTGGCAAGCCACCCCTCCGTATATGCCACGCGTATGGTATCATCCGCTTTGACGTTCTCGACGTATGCGTAGGGGTAGAGGTCTTCGAACGCCCATCCTGGAACCACGTCGACGCCGTCGAACAGCGTTTGGGCGACAAAGCAAGCACAGAGGTTCCAGCTCTCCCGCTCGGGCAACGTAGCAAAGGCCACGTCGTCGACGTCACCGAAATCACCGCCGCTGTCGGGCAGAACGAGCGTGTCATCACCGTCCTCCGTTCCGGTTTCTCCCGTTCTGATCGTAACGTCGGCTGTGTCGGGGGTGGCGAGTTCGTATCCTCTCCTCGTGAGGGCGTCAGCCAGTCCCTCGTCGTCTGGAGCCACCGTGACATCCGGAACGGCGGTACCAGCCGGGGCGACGACCACATCAGAGGTAGCGGTCAGGTCCTGTTCGAGAAGACGAACCGTGACCGACTCCATTTGTGGCGTGTCGACCGGTTGGATGGGAACGTCGATGGCACGGGGGATCCGTTCGATATCGTTACCAGCGATTTCAATGTCGAGTGTTTCGGAATGATCGAACGCCTCCCACTCCATCGTAACGGGTGTCGTATCCGGCGTGTCGTTGACGACGACGATATCCGCCACCAGCGAGTCGTCGTCCCAGTGAACGCGTTTTCGCGGGACCGCCCACGCCGTCACGGGTGCGTTCACGGCGGCAAACCTCTCGAGTCCCCTCTTCGGTTCGCGCCGGTAATCGAGAACGCCGTTGAACTCCCACTCGATGTCGGTGAATTCCGTGAGCACGTATCCTGAGACCTCGGCCGTGTTCCGCATGTCGCGGATTATCCCTTCGATCGACGTGAGTTCCCGATGTTGCCAGGCGGTAGCGAGCGACGACAGGTCGTCGAACGCATCGGAGAGTGCACTCTCGGCGAACCGGTCATCGATGCCTTCTGGCCGCTTTAACCCGTCCAGAAAGCCGTGAGTGAACCAGGGGGGATCTCCTCCAGAGGATCCTCTGAGTCGCTCGACGTCCGGGAGTCCCCATGTGCCGAACTCCGAGATGACGATCGGTGCCGTCTCCGGATCGTCGTACTTCGTCGTCGCGTAGTTGGCCTTCGGCGTCGCGCCGATGGCTTCGAGTCGTTCCCGCCAGGCGTCGGCCCGGTCAGGAACGACGAAGTATTCGTGATAGTCGTTGATGTCCGTATTGACGTGCGCCCACCCCGAATTATCGCAGATCAGCCGTGTTGGGTCCAGTTCTCGAGCCTCGGTGTAGAACGTCGAAAGGTACTCCTGCTTGTCCTCGTCGTTCCACAGACGTGCCGCCTCGTCCGGGGTCGAGGTAGTCTGATCGTTCCCGATCCCCCACTCCTCGTTATAGAGGCTCCAAACGATCACGCTCGGACGGTTGTAATCCCGCTCGACCATCCCTTCGAACTGCTCGCGCACTTCGCGCTTCGACCGCTCGGTGAACACATCCGGGTTGGCCGGTTCTTCCCAGACGAGGAGGCCATGGCGATCGGCTAATTCGATGAACTCCGGGTGAGCGGGTTTGATATGCTTGCGCAACAGATTGAATCCGAGTTCCTTTGCCATCTCGACTTCCTGTCGGTAGCTGATCGATCCGTCCGGGCGGTAGAGCGTGTCTGGATAGTACGCCTGATCGAGCGCACCGCGAACGCACAAGGGTTCGCCGTTGAGGTACCATTCGCCGTCTTTGACGGAGACAGTGCGCATGCCGAAGTAGTCCGAGTACGTGTCGATAGCACCATCGCCAGTACGGAGTTCGACCTCGAACTCACAGAGGGCTGGCATCGCCGGCGTCCAGTACGTCGGATCGTCGAGGTCGACAGTGATCTCTCCCTCATCGTCGGTAAGTCGGCCTCCAGCCGATCCGAGCGTTTGCCCCTCCTGTGTGACGCTCACGCGTACCCGGAGATTGTCTTCCGTCTCGCTAGCCACCGTGATGGCGATGTTGACGGTGTCGGCGTCGAGGTCGGGGGTCGCCTGTGCCGACGTCACGTAGGTCTCCGGCACTTCGACGAGAGAGACGTTTTGCCAGATACCGCTTACTCTGGTATACCACGGATCCCCTTGTTTCCCGTGGGGAATCTCCGTCACGTCCTCGGGGTCGTGAACGCGGACAGCGACGACGTTCTCGTCGGTGCACAACGCGTCGGTAACGTCGAAGACGAACGGAAGGTACCCGCCACGGTTCGATCCGATCGCTATCCCGTTGACCCAAACAGTTGCTTCATAGTCGACCGCACCGAACCGGAGGAGCATGCGCCCCTCAACGTCGCGGTTGAGCGAGAACGACTGGCGATACCACGCCGTTCCGGTGTACTCGCGCAATTCATCGTGTTCTTGCCACGCGTGAGGGACCTCGACATTGTGGGCATCAGGGAGTTCGATATCGGGATCGTACCACCCTTCGTCAACACCGACATTGTCGGGATCGATCGAAAAAAGCCATCCGGAGGACAACCTAACGGTGGATTCTCTGGTGAAGGCGCTCATGGACTCGTTCAATTGAACCCGCTCGGCGCAACTATATTATTGTTACGCTATCGCTCGTATTGAACAGTAGCACTCAGACCCGTATGACCAGCCGAACGACATCCGCACCGCGGGAGACACGCAGAGCTGTCACCGTCGTTCAGTGAAAAGCGCAATACTACGACTATCTGCGCTGACTCTGTCGATGGCATTACGTCTACTGGAGGGGTACGATCGCTGGTGAGAGCAAAGCGTCGTCGTTACTGGATTGATCGCGGTGTGATTAGCGAGAGGGCCCTTAGCTGTACGAGAGATACGGAATACAACCCGTTAGACCAACCGACGGGGAATTATTCGTTCAGATACGGATAAGATATATATGTACCCGGATTATTGTGGTGGGGTAGAGATGAGCGAAATACGCCTCGACAGCGTTAAGAAAGTGTATGATGACGACATCGTGGCCGTGGATGCGTTTGATTTGGTCATCGATGATGGTGAATTTATCACCGTTGTCGGCCCCTCTGGCTCCGGTAAATCGACGATTCTTCGAATGATCGCTGGCCTAGAGGACGTCACCAGCGGAACGATCTCCATCGGCGATCAACGAGTGAACGATGTCCCGCCACAGGATCGGGATATCGCGATGGTGTTTCAGAACTACGCGCTCTATCCCCACATGAGCGTCGAACAGAACATGTCCTACGGATTGAAGCTCAATTCGGATCTGCCCGATGAGGAGATCGAAATGAGAGTGAGGGAAGCTGCCGAGATGATGGGAATCGAAGATCAGTTGCGCAAGAAACCCAGCGAACTCTCGGGTGGCCAGCAGCAGCGGGCCGCAACTGGCCGCGCGATCGTGCGCGACCCCTCGGCGTTCCTGATGGACGAGCCGCTCTCCAATCTTGACGCCAAGCTCCGGGTCCACATGCGTACCGAACTCCAGCGGATCCAAGAAGATCTCAATACAACTACGGTGTACGTTACTCACGACCAAGAGGAGGCGATGACAATGAGCGATCGGGTCGTGATTCTCGACGGAGGGAAATTACAACAGGTCGGTACACCAAAAGAGGTGTTCTCCGAGCCGGCGAACAAGTTCGTCGCCGAGTTCATCGGGAGCCCCTCGATGAACTTCTTTGACGTACGCTTAGAGAACTCGATCCTCGTTGGTAGCGACGTTACGTACACGTTATCGGCTGCCTACGCCGAGCGCATCGAAACACGGAGCACGAGCAACGAGTTCACCCTCGGGATTCGACCTGAACACATGGCTTTTGCCGATGAGAACGATTTCAATGAAATCGGTGCCGTGCTCGAGGTGCGGGAGCCGGTCGGAGATGACAACTACTTGTATCTACGCAGGGGAGACACCGAGTTCAAAATGCGTGTTTTAGGACAGATCGACCATGCGGAAGGCGACGAGATTCGGGTCACATTTGACGAGGCTGACGCGCACCTTTTCGACCGAGCGACGGGACAGAACCTACTGTTACAGCCGAAATCTGCCGACACCGTCCCGTCCGATACCACGACGCAGGAGGCGTGAGCACGTCGATAGTACCCTAGTCTGCTAGAGGGGATCCCTCGGAGGGATTCCCCTACCCCGCCCGGTCGTGTGAACCACGGTCTACATCCGTCGCTCATTCTTGATTTGGATTCAGTAACAGAAAGTTTTAATACACTCGAATTTCATATTCCGCTGGAATGGCAGCATCGATAACAGGCAACAGTGTTCTATCTAGGCGACGGTTTCTCGGAGGCGCCGGGGTGGTTGGTACTGTAGGGCTGGCCGGGTGTAGCTCGCTCGATGGGGTCATCGGCAGTGGAGCGAGCAGCGCCGAGCTGTCCGTTCAGTTTTGGACGCTGTTCAGCGGCGGGGACGGGGAAGCGATGATCTCGATCGTCGATCGATTTAACGAGGAGCAGCCACTCGGAGACGTGCGGATCGACCGTCAACGAATCCCGTGGGGTGATTACTACACCAAGCTGTACACCGCGTTGGTCGCGGACAAGGGGCCGGACATTGCGATCATGCACCAGGCACTGATGGGTCGGTTCCAACGGATGCTCGATCCGTTCGATCAGTATTTGAGCCAGTCCGCAGCAGACCACTACGTTCCGACGCTGTGGGAGCAGATGCAGTTTGATGGCGAGCAGTTGGCCCTTCCGCTGGACGCTCACCCGATCGGGATGTACTACAACCAGTCACTGTTCGAGAAAGCCGGTCTCGATCCACAGTCCCCGCCGACCGGCTTTCAGGAGTTCAAGACCGCTTGCGACACGATCGTCAGTGAAACCGACGCCCACGCGTTCACTCCAACCCCCTATCTCGATCCGGCAGGAATGTTCCGAACGTTTGCCACCTTGAATCACCAGCGCGGTGGAAAACTGTTCGATGAAGAGACAATGGAGGTCAAGTTTGATAGCCAGGCGGGAATAAGAGTAGCTCAGTTATACCACGATATCACTGGAAAATACGGCTGGGACATCCCGAATACGACAGAAAACAGGGCTGACATCGCGTTTCAGGACGGCAATTTGGCGATGACGATGAACGGAACATGGTATGCACCCGTGTTACAGTCGCTTGATGGATTCGATTGGAACATGTTTAAACCGTTTGTCGCACCCGATAAACAACAGAACTACGCTCAATCCGGAAGCCATACGATCGTACTGCCCCGGAATCCGGGTCGAGATACGCGAACCACAGAGGCCGCCGTGAACGTGGCTGAATGGATCACTCAGGAAAACCCACTCTGGGGCACCAAAGCTGGGCACTTACCAGCTGCCATTGACGTGCTAAACTCCAACGCATTGCGGGAATCACCGCTTTGGCCGAAATCGCTCTCTAAGTTCTTCGAGATGACGAATGACGATCAACTCGCCTATAAACCACGAACCCCATTCAACATCAACGAAGCGTCGACGTGGGATTTCCTCTCAGATATCTATTCACATAATGTTTCTCCTCAGAAAGGGATCGAACGCGGAGCCACCACTGTCCAAGGGTTGATAGACAATGTCAATTAGAGATACGCTGAGTTTGGATGGCTTCTCCCGTGATGGGATGAATCTCCGGCAGCGGGAGACGCTCGACGGGATTCTGTTCGCTCTTCCGTATCTCGTCTTCTTCTGTGTGTTTCTCCTCTATCCGCTACTGGAGGGATTGTACATGAGTCTCTTCGAGTGGGATCCTCTCTTTCCCTCACAATCCCAGTTCATTGGGATCGGAAACTACGTTTCAATGCTTCAAGAGCCTGCGTTCTGGAACGCGCTGGGGAACACCGTGTATTTCGTCGTCCTTACTGTCCCGACGATGGTGGTATTGAGTTTGGTGCTCGCTCTTGGCGTCAACAGGGAGGTGTTTGGTCGGCGGTATCTGCGAACGATCTACTTCAGTCCGTACATTCTGACCGTCTCGATCGTGGGAATCGTCTGGTCGCTGTTCCTGGCGACTGGGTTTGGACCCGTGAACTACTACCTCGGATTTGTTATGGAGAGTCCTCCCGACTGGCTCGGTTCACCGACGCTGGCGATGCCGGTGCTCGCCGTGGTCACCGACTGGTGGCTGCTCGGGTTCAACTTCGTCATTCTCCTCGCTGCACGGCAGAACGTCCCCGAGAGGCTGTACGAGGCAGCCAAACTCGATGGGGCGAGCACGTGGCGGGCTTTCCGGGACATTACCCTTCCCCAGATGCGCAATGCGATCGCCTTCGTCGTTATCATCCAGTTCATCCAGCAGTTCCAAGTGTTCGGTCAGCCGTACGTGATGACCGACGGCGGACCGAACAACGCCACCACAACGCTCGTTTTTTATCTCTACAACGCTGCGTTCAGCCAGCAGCGGTTCGGCTACGCCGCAGCGGTGGGCTATCTGCTGTTCGCTATCCTCGTCGGTGTATCGTACATCAATTATCGGTATATCGGGAGTGATTCTGCATGAACAAGTTGAACGTCGGTAAAATGAGCATTACCACTAGTAGAACATTGCGTACAATAGCGATCCATGCTGGATTGTACGTGATTGCGATCCTATTCGTGTTGCCGTATTTCTATATGCTTTCGCTGTCACTCCAGCCCGAAAGTATCGCGATCAGCTCCACACCTCATCTCATTCCCCCCGAGATCACGTTCGCGAACTACGCAGAACTACTCGCCGGATCCCTGATCGTCCAATGGGTGATCAACACGTTCATAGTCGCAACGGTAGCGACGGTACTCGTACTGATCGTCGATTCGATGATCGCTTTCTCGCTCACGCGGCTGAACTGGCCGGGTCAGTCGATACTGTTAAGCATCATTATTGCCAGTTTCATGGTGCCGTTTTACGTAAACCTGGTTCCGTTGTTCACCATCGTAGCGGATTTAGGGCTCGTCAGTAGCCTTCTCGGAGTCATCTTACCGGCGGTGGCGAATCCTCTTGGGGTCTTTTTACTCTATCAGTTCTTTCGGGATATCCCTGAGGAGTACGGTGAAGCCGCCCGGTTGGATGGGTTCTCCAACTTCCAGATCTACACTCATATTATCCTTCCGATATCAAGACCGATCCTGTCCGCGCTGGCCATCTTCGTGTTTGTCTTCAACTGGAACCAATTCGTCTGGCCGGTAGTGGTCCTGCAGAGCCAGGGTTCTTTCACTCTCCCACTTGGACTAGTCGTTCTCCGGGATACCTTCACCTTCCAGCCAGGCCTTACTATGGCTTCTGGTGTCATCGCCTCATTGCCGTTGTTCGTGTTGCTCTTACTGTTACAGGACCGTATCATTGAGGCAGTGCAGTTTCAAGGGACGACCAGATGAACGCTGCAAGACCGAGCATGGGACCGTTTCGTCGATCTCTCCGCCAGACTGTAATCTTCGTCTACCGACATAGCGCGTCTCTCGTGGTAGTAAGCGTCTGTTGGTTCGTCAGCTCACTTCCCATCATAACGTCCGGCCTAGCCACGCTTGGCGCGTACTCGGCGATCCGTTCGATGCGAAACAGCGACAGAATCGAGATAAGAGAGATCCTCCAGGCGCTGCAACGCCACGGGTTCAATGCAGTCCTCATGGGCATCGTCCCCGTCATCGTTTGCGTGTTCACAGTTCTTTACTTCTACAGGTACACCGTGACGGGCTCAATCCCGTACGTCATTCTCTCGATCGTCGGAGTGTATCTGCTTTCGTTTCTATTGCTCGTGTTGCTGACAACGTTTGCTCGCCTCGTCGAGGGTTGCGCGTTCGCTGAGGCCGTAAAAGACAGTTATATGTGGCTAGTACACAATCCGCTGCTCTCTACCATGACCGTGGTAGCATCGGGGACTATTCTTCTCCTCGGTGTCGTCTCTGTCGTCGGGTTGATCATCATCGTCCCTGCGGTTCTGTTTAGCTTTCACATGGAAGTCATCCAGAATAGTCTGACACCGATCGCCCGAGATGGTGATCGGTAACGAACGAGGATTTAGCGGTTCGTCGGTGCCATCGGTTAAGTAGATCGAAAATTGCCGGCTGCTTTACGAAGACATCGTGTAATTGAGGAGTGCACAGCGTTGTGCTCATGTCATTTTTGACACTGAAAAATGGCTGCACCGGTCAACAGCTTAGAACAGGAAATCGACCACGAGATCGATCTGGGCTTGATTCTTCGATACGGCGAACGCCTCCTCAAACAGTGAAAGCGAACGTGTTTTCAATAATGTAGTTTTGGATATATCATTACTCTTGGAAATCTAATACTTCATCAAAATACTCCACAAAATTGGAGTTTGTGATGATCAGCGAATCGACTGGGTTTAGTAGAGGGCACTGTCTAGTTAAGCCAATTTGAGAAGCGAGCAGGTCATTGGAGTTGGTGACCATGCTACTCGCAGACCTGCTCAAAGAGACGTTAGACGTGGAAGCTATTGAGTATTGGTAGCGTTCGCCGTCCGCCTCCATGCTTCCGGATTATCGCTCCGAGAAACAGCCTCGATTCTAGAGCTTCTCGACGTAGATCGGTCCCATCAAGCGATCTGGCAGTGGAAGGAACGACTGGCCGACAGCCAACAGATCCCGCCGACGGCGTGTCGTTGTGGATCGCGGTCGATGAGACGGCTATCGCGATCGATAGGGAGCAGTGGTGGCTGTACGCGGCGATCGACGTTGACTCGAAATTAGTACTGGATATCGAACTGTTCAGCCGCCGCGGGACGGACCCGCGGCGTTCACAAGACCGACAGTCTTGTGAGCCAGCCAAAACGCGCAGCATTTTGGTGACGGCGTACAGCCAAAACTGCTGGCCGCTAATTCGGATCGCGGTCTCATCAAGCGCACTGTGATCCGGACTTGCGTTGTTTGCTGGCTGTAAATCAGCTTTCTGCACCCAGTCGTGAACGGTCTTCCGTGAGCGTCCAACACCGAAATTCCACATTACAATACAGTATTCGAAAAGATGATAAAGCAAGATGAAGTCGTCTAAGAGCGGTCCGAATCGGTCGCCGACGTCGCTGTCATTGACGTTCCGGACGAAAGACAGAACGAAGTGCCGAAAGTGTTCGTCGTCCCCGTGCCGGATGTTACGGCCGGAGAAGACGTAACGACCGCCGAAATCAAGGAGCGCCCCGAGAGGGAACTAACCGACATCCCGGAAAACACGCGATATCGCTATCATTACAAAAGTACGTTCGTAATGAGTATCGTGACGATGCGATTGCCCGCTCTCGAACAGGCTGATTCGCCGACCGCGAGCCGTGGGGTTGATTCTCGAGGAGATGGCGGTGTCGGGGTGCACTAGGGGCGTTCGAGTCCTCCTACGTTTTCCGATGTCGGCAACAACGATGTCACGATCTCTATCGACGCCGATCCCATCCCCGGTATCCAACGATAGTAGACGCACGGATGGATCCATACAGTACAGCCTCATACTGGCTTTTCATCGGCGTTACATCCGTACTGTCGCTTTCGTCGATCCGGACTATCGTCCAACAGTATTGAACGAGCAGATCGTTCGATAGCGCCGGTCCCGTCGGGGAGCACTGAGTTACAGCTGACCGTGCAGATCGTGGTGTAGAAAACAGAACTTATTTTAATTAAATCGACCTACGAGGATCACATGGTGCGACTATCGGTAATCCTACCGCCGGAACCGGACTCGCGGTGGCAGCTCGCAAAACAGATGGGCGTGACCGACGCCGTCATTCACCCGCTCGAAATCGGTGACGACCGAACCGACTGGACGTACGACGAACTCAACGGTGTCGTGAATTGGTTCGAGGAGGTCGGCATGAACGTCGCCGTTCTCGAGGGATCGGTCCCGCTCACGGATAGGATCCGACTCGGACGGGACGGGCGTGCGGCCGACATCGAACGGTTCAAGCGATTTCTGCGCGATTGTGGAGCGGTTGGAATCCCGGTCGTCTGTTACGACTGGATGGCCGGGATCCGTTGGGCGCGAACCGAAGCACACGTCGAGTCCCGCGGCGGATCGTACGTTACTGGCTACGACGAGGAGAAGATGTCCGGCGGGCCCGAAACCGAGTATACGGACGTGACCCGCGAGCAACTCTGGGATGCCCTCGAACATTTTTTGCACGAGGTCGTGCCAGTCGCCGAGGAAGCGGGTGTGAAACTCGGACTCCACCCCTCGGATCCGCCGCTCGACGCGGTCCGGGGGATTCCACGTCTCGCTCGAAGTGTCGACGCGTACGATCGCGTCCTCGACATCGTCGACAGCGAATACAACGGCATTACGTTCTGTCAGGGCAACTTCGCGGCGATGGGCGTCGACGTACCGGACACGATCCGCCACTTTGGCGAGCGGATCAACTTCGTCCACTTTCGGGATGTCGAGGGGGATGCCTCCCGTTTCGTCGAGACCTGGCACGATACCGGCCCAACGGACATGCTCGCCGCGATGCGCGCGTACGAAGAAATCGGGTACGAGGGACCAATGCGTCCCGATCACGTCCCGACGATGGCCGGCGAAGACAACTCCAATCCGGGCTACCACACCAAGGGCCGTCTCTTCGCTATCGGTTACATGCGGGGCCTTCTCGAACAAACGGAAACGGCCTGAGGCCGCGCTGGCCGCCGCGTGCATCCCCGAAATCACAAAGCTTCATACTGCCGTGTACAAGACAGACTCAACACGGCGTCGACGATGAACGTGCCTAACGAATTCGATATCGACGGAATCACGTCGTCATTCACGGCTTTCGGCTCGAGGAGGAACACAGCCTCCGCGAAACCGAAAATCGGCTGGAGTACATGAGCAAAATCCGGGCCGCAGGTCGTCCATCGGAACGCGGACGACCTGCATACCGTCGCTGCTGACAACGGCTTTCAGGACTGGCACTCCGAGTACGAATTCTACAGCCTCGGCGTTGAGCCGTTGATTCACTACCGTGGGACGTTTGCGAACGCTGTCAGCAACAACGCGCTCATTCGAGAACGCGACTACACCCAGCGTTGGCTGGCTGAAACATCGTACTCGTCTGTCAAGCGCTCGCTCGGCAATGCCGTGCGAGCGCAAGCCTGGTATCGAGAGTGCCGTGAAATCATCCTCATGTTCGCCATTCGAACATCGAACAACTCAGTGATCCACTGTGATCACCGCGCCGTATCCCTATTCAACACAGCAAGATGAACAGCGTTCAAACGGATACTGACGAGGTATCCTCTACAACTAATCCGGAGAACGGTTCGAGCATTACAACGGGTGGGAAATTCCTTTTAGTAATGTTTCATCTTGAGTTCGATTACGTTCGCGGTGTTTTGTAGCGCCGGGAGGAGTTCGTCTTCGATACGATCCGCGCCGAAATCATGTTTCGGGCCAGCTACGGATATCGCGACGTCAGGTGTTTGGTTATCGCTTTCGATGGGGACGGCGATGGATTGGACACCCTTGACTCGTTCCTCGTCCTCAACGGCGTATCCCTGAGAGCGGATCAGTTCGACCTCGTCCAACAATGCATCACGATCGATGATTGTATGTTCAGTCGCTTGCGGCAGTCCACGGTGGTCGATAATGTCGTCTATCTCCGCTGTGGGCTTTTGAGACAGAATCGCCTTGCCCAGTGCCGTCCAGTGCATGCGCGTGTACTCGCCGATCGGCGCGTTGTTGAAGATGGCACCCGTCGGCTCCGTTCGGTACACCATGACGCGATACCCATTCTCCTCACATCCCATGGTCGCGACTTCAGTAGCCGCCCGTGCGAGCTTGTCGACCTCATTTCGACCCGCTTGGTAGAGGCTGTTCTCGTGGCGTACCCATCCCCCCAGATTCAGGAACCGAAATCCGAGCCGATACCGTCCGTCCCGCTTCACCACGTATTCACTCTCCTCAAGCGTCTTGAGGTAGACGTGGACAGTACTCTTCGGGAGGTCCATGTGATCGGCAAGCTCTTTGACTCCACAGTCACCGAGCTGTCCTACCTCTTCGATGATCTCGAAGGCGTTCTCGACTGCCTGAATTCGATTCGGTTCGTTCGTTGAGTTCTCGGCCATTGATCACCTGATATAGCACGCTACTCAATAGCATTTTCTAATCTCGTCTAACTATGATGGACGCAATAGGGTGGAAGCCAGTCATGTCGATAACGGTCAATAGGGGAATTGAAACCATAACGGAAACCAAAGCGGACTCGACCGACAGGAAGACGGATCAAAACATGGACGAAATCGATATCGGGGTAATCGGCTGTTCTAGTGGTTCTCAGTATAGCGGTGCGAAACAGCCTCGGGTGCCTCCCAGATCTGTTCGCGTGACGCCTCGACCACCGGCTCGATCCGATCCTGGTGCATCCGGTCGTTGGAGTAGGCGGTCACGAGCGAACCGCCGCGTGCCTCGAGTGGGCTTCCGTCAGTGCCCAGCGGATCCCGACCATCCAATCATAGCAGACGACGGGAATGTCGGGCGACCGCAGTCCCTGAGGAACTGCTTGAATACCTCGATATCCTCGTCACGACTATCTAGCCCGAGCCTGATGCGGTCGGTCAGGGGGACGCTCCCCTCGATAACGCTGAGGTAGAACCACCGAGGAGATGGCCAATTGCGTCACGTTTCTGGCGCGGGACGACACCTTCGTCACCGGCGAGGTACTCCGTGCTGACGGCGGTTGGACGTCCGATGCGCGGCGGTACCACGAAGGGAGAGTATAGGCTGGTAATCGATATCTCCGACCACTGATCGCTATAGCCGGAACGTATCGATGAAAGTGATCACGCGTTATGACCGCTGAGGGGCGAAGCTAGAGGCGGAACAAGAAATGAAGACTTGTATGGAAACCTTTTTACCACCGAACACAAACCTTTGTGATGAATCATGGCAAATATGGGCACGGAGATCAACAGACGCTCACTACTCACTGGGATCGGAGCGGGAGCGATCGCGGCGACAGCCGGCTGTTCGAGTGTGAGTGACCTCGGAGCTAGCGGAGGTGGCGACAGCGGCGTCAGCATGACCATTGCTAGCACGTTCGAGCCAGGCCACATTCTCGTGCAGACAGCCAAGAACTTCAAGGAACAGATCGAGGAGGAGTCCGGCGGCGACGTCTCCGTCGAGATCAGTCCCGGCGGGTCCTACGGATCGGAGGACGAGATCGGCGAGGTCGTCAGCCAGGGCGGCGTCGAAGCTCACGCGGCGGGGAGCTTTCCGTACTACCAGTTCGCACCGGAGTACTGGTTCTTCGGGTGCCCGTTCGTCCTCTCGGACTACGAGCAGTTGCTCTCGGTGCTCGAAAGCGACCAGATGCAGGAAGCCCACAACACGCTCATCGAGAACGGCAACCAGCGCCCGATGGGCCAGCAAATCTATCGTGGGGCACGTCACTTCACGTCGAACACGCCGGTCCGATCGCCAGAAGACGTCAATGGACTCGACCTGCGTCTTCCGGAACTGGAGCCGTGGGTCCAAACCTGGGAGGAGGTCGGCGCGTCACCGACTCCAGTTGCGCTCGACGAGTTGTATAGCGGGCTCGAACAGGGCGTCGTCGACGCCTCGGAAGGGGGTGCGGAACAGATTAGCTCGTTCAACCTCTTCGAGGTTCAGAGCCACCTGAACCTCACGGGCCATCTGATCGCCAACGGGAACATCTACATCAACGAGTCGTTCTACCAGGGACTCGATCAGAGCCAGCAGGACATGATCATGGAGATCGGCCAGTCGGCGACACAGTCCGCCGCCCAGACATCCCAGGATCGCGAGCAACAACTCATCGACGAACTCGGCCAGCAGGGAATGGAGATCGTCGAAGACGTGGATACCACTGCGTTTCAGAAGGCAGCAGCTCCTGCCGTGCAACAACTGTTCGAGAGTACGTGGGCGTTCGATCTGGAAACTGTCCAGAACATGTAAGTATATAAAACTAGAACATAATACCAAACATGGAAATAGACCAATCACTTGACCTCCATCGCGATCACCTGTTCGACAGGATCGTGCTCTACGGAGCGACCGGGTTGTTCACGTTCACGATCTTCCTGACCACAATCCAGGTGTTCGTCCGCCTGCTGAATCTCCCCACGTACGGGTTCCTGCACTGGACCGAGCCGGCGGCACGATTCGTGCTTATCGTCGCGACGTATCTGGGTGCGGCCGTCGCGATCCGGAACAGCGAACACATCGCGATTCGGTTCCTCCTCGAACGTCTCAGGGGCTGGAACGTGAGGATCGGTCTGACGGTCCAGCTACTGGGCAAGCTGATCGTCATCGGGTTCCTGCTTGTCGCCTTCCGGGGAACCGTCCTCGCAACCATCGGCAACTGGACGACATCGATCGGCGGGATCGGTATCGTCACCGCCGGCCACCTCTATCTCGGGATCGCTATCGGCATGGCGTTGATGGCGCTCTACGCCCTGCTTGACATCGTACTCGTAGTGAGAGGGCTGGTGACGGACAGCACCGACGACGTCGAGGGCAGGGGGATTGAGGAGGGAACAGTCGATGAGTGAGCTGCTCGTCGTCGGCACGCTGTTTCTCGGGACGCTGCTAGTCCTGTACGCGCTCGGCGTTCCAGTCGCGATCGCTATGGGTGCGACCTGCGTGCTGCTGATGATACCGCCCTTCGGGCAGGGGATCAACTACAACCTCATCGCCCAGCAGTTGCTCTACGGGCTCAACAGCTTCACGCTGCTCGCGATCCCGTTTTACCTCCTGCTCGGGCGCCTGATGAACCGCATCGGGATGACCCAGCGGATCTTCGACCTGGCGAACGCCATGGTCGGGCAGTTCCGCGGCGGGATCGCCCACGTCAACATCGTCGCAAGCATGCTCTTCTCGGGAATGTCTGGCCTGGCGGTCGCCGACGCCGCGGGGCTCGGCCGGGTCGAGTACGCCGCGATGCGCGATCAGGGGTACGAAAAGGACATCTCGCTGGGCGTCACCGGATCGTCGGCCATCATCGGCCCCATCATTCCGCCGAGCGTGCCGATCATCATCTACGCCGTGCTCGCCGAGGAGTCGATCGGACAGTTGTTCCTCGGGGGGATCATCCCCGGCGTCATCATCGGCGTCTTTCTGATGGTGCTCGTCTTCCTGTTCGTTCATCTGCGGGGGTACGAGGCCGACGACGCCTTCGACCTCCGGGACTTCTGGACCAAGCTGAAGGAGGCGGTGTTCCCGCTGTTCGCGCCGATACTGATCATCGGCGGAATACTCACCGGGACGTTCACCGCGACCGAGGCGGGGGCGGTCGCCGTCGTCTATACCGTCCTTCTCGGGGTATTCGTCTACAACGAGCTCACTCTCCGGGGGCTCTTCGAGGAGCTCCAGTACGGGATGGTCGAGACCTTCTCGCTGACGTTCATCGTCGGCGTCGCGTCGCTGTACGGCCTCGTCGCCCTGCAGCTCCGTCTGCCGATTCTGATGGCCGAGTCCATCACGAACTTCTCGACCGATCCCACCATCGTGATTCTCCTGCTGGTCGGTCTCCTGCTCGTCGTCGGGACGTTCATGGAGACGATCGCCGCGATCACGATCCTCGTTCCGATCTTCATGCCGATCCTGGAGATGGCGTCGATCGACCCGCTTCACTTCGGGATCGTGATGATCCTGACGCTGATGCTCGGGCTCCTTACCCCGCCCTTCGGGATCATCCTCTTCGTGCTCGAGAAGGTGACCGACGCCAGTCTGGAGGAGGCGATGAAGGCGGTGCTGCCCTACTACGTGCCGATCCTCCTAGTGTTGTTGCTCACGATCTTTATTCCGGAGATCGTCACGTACCCCGTCACGGAGCTGATGGGGAGCTAGAGGCGACAACGATCCGTTTTCAGCCGTTACGGTTCGTCCAGCAGGCCGATTCATGTGGCGGCCAGTTCCACGCTCGTCGCGCCGGCGATCATGTTTGTGACGTGCCGTCGATAACAACACTTTTACTGATCGACTGAGATCCTACTCCATGGCAACGTTTGACGGTTACCCGCGACCCGACGGTCCCGCGGGAGTCCGCAACTACGTCGCCGTAGTACCGACGTCGGTCGCGGCGTCGGCGGTCGCGGAAGCGATCGGCGAGCGCGTGGTCGAGAACGTCCGGTCGACGCCCCATCAGATGGGGATCGACCCGCCGGACGAGGCACGCAAACAGGTCGAGCGAACGCTCTCTGGGGTCGGGACGAACCCGAACGTAGGGGCGGCGCTCGTCGTCACACTCGGGACGGAGACGATCGACGCCGACGAGCTCGCTGACGAGATTTCGGGCGCCGGGCGGGACGTCGAGACGCTCTCGATCCGCAATGTGGGAGGCACGGCGGCGGCGATCGAGGCAGGTGTCGGTCTCGCTCGTGACCTCTGGGACGGGATCGCCGGCGCGAGGCGCGAAGAACGGGACGCGCGCGAGCTTGTCTTCGGCGTCGAGTGCGGTGGATCAGACGCGACCAGCGGCATCGCGGCGAATCCGGCCGTTGGGGCCGCGTGCGATCGGTTGGTTCGCGACGGCGGCACCGCGAGCTTCTCGGAGACGCCCGAGTTCATCGGCGCGGAACATCTCCTCGCGGACCGATGTGTCGACGACGGAATCCGCGAGCGACTCCTCGACCGCGTCGAGCGTCGGGAGTCGACCGCACAGCTGATGGGCGTCGATCTCCGGGGCGCACAACCCAGTCCCGGGAACCAGAGCGGCGGGCTGACGACCATCGAGGAGAAGAGCTTGGGCGCGGTTTCGAAGGGCGGAACGACCCCGGTTCGCGGAATCGTGGACTACGCCAATCCCCTGCCGGTCGGCGGCGGGTTGGTGCTAATGGATACACCGGGATACGACATCGAGAGCGTCGTGGGGAAGGTCGCCGGTGGAGCGCAGGTCGTCGCGTTCACCACTGGACGAGGGTCGACGACCGGAAACCCGATCGCACCGGTGATCAAGGTAACGGGCAACCCGAAGACTGCGGATCGCCTCGCCTCGAACATGGATATCAACGCCGGCACGATCATCAGCGGCGAGTCCATCGACGCGGTCGGCAAGCGGATCTACGGGACGCTACTGGACGTCGCCAGCGGCGAGCGGACCGCCGCCGAACGGCGACGCCTGGAGGAGTTCGCGGTCAACGAGCTCCAGCCGAACGAGTTGGCGGAACTACGGGGAGACACATGAAGGGAACGGTGCTCGGCGACGCGGGGCTGCACATGGCGGCTGCGGACAACGTCGTCACGGCCATCGAAGACCTGGATGCCGGAACGGAGATACCGTACGACGGCACGGCGGTCGAACTCGACAAGGCCGTTCCGTTCGGGCACAAGGTCGCGCTGGTACCGCTCGAACCCGGGGACGTCATAATCAAGTACGGCGAGACGATCGGCGAAGCGGTCGAACCGATTTCCCCCGGCGAGTGGGTGCACACGCACAACTGCGAGAGCAGGCGCGGGCGGGGCGACCGCGACGTGAGCGACGGGGAGGTGGCGTGATGTCGATGCCCACCGCGGACGGGGATCGTACCGCGCTCCCCGAAACATTCGACGCGTACCGGCGGGACGACGAGCGCGTCGGCGTTCGGAATCGGGTTCTCGTCGTGCCGTCGGTGATCTGCTCGCACGTCGTCGCCGAGCGCATCGCCGAGGCGAACGAAAGCGCCGTCTCCACGCCCCACGACCACGGCTGCGGCCAGATCGGAAATGATCACGAGCAAACCGAGCGGACGCTTCTGAACCTGGCCCGCAACCCGAACGTCGCGGGCGCAACCGTCGTCGGGCTCGGCTGCGAACACCTCCAGAGCGGCCCGTTCGCCGAGAAGATCGCCAACAGCGGCGTTCCGGTCCGGGAGACCGCCATCCAGGACGCCGGCGGAACGGCGGCGTGCGTCGAAGAGGGTATCGACGCGACCGCCGATCTGGCGTCGGACGCGGCCGACGCGGACCGCGCGGAAGCGACGCTCTCTGACCTCACCGTTGGGGTCGTGAGTTCCGATCTCGACCGATCGACGCGCGAGGTCGCGGCTCCCGTCGTTGGCGAGGCGGTTGACGCGCTGCTTGACGCCGGCGCGAGCGTCGCCGTCGCCGGGACGGAGCGACTCGCGGCCCACGGGGACGCGGCCGCCGACCGCGCTGCGTCCGCGGAGGCAGCCGATACGATCCGCGAGATCGCGGAGCGCGACGCCGGGCGGCCCGGAAACGCCAGGCGCGTCGCCCGCCGTGCCGCGAGCGCCGAGTTCGACGAGGTCGTCGGGATATGGGGGAGCATCCGCGTCGACGAGGTCGTCCCGTACGGCGGCCGGGTGACGGTCGACGAGGGACTGGCGCTCGTCGACTCCCCCTCCCGGTTCGGGGAGGCCGCAACCGCGCTCGCTGCGGCCGGGGTGTCGGTCGTCGTCCACGTCACGGCGGACGGGGTACCGACGGGCCACCCGGTCGTCCCGGTCGTCAAGGTGACCGGCGACGGGGCGACGGCGGAAGCACTGGCGGACGACATCGACCTCGACGCCCGCGCGGCCGGCCCCGACGCGGTGCTTGACGAACTGCGCCGGGTCGCCGACGGCGGCCGGGCGGCGGCCGAGGAACACGGGCTGACCACGTTCGCGATAAACCGCGTCGGGCCGTCGCTGTGAAGCCACTGGAGTGGTAGCTTTGGGCGGCCTCCCGTGGTTCAGGCGAGGCGGTCGGCACAAAACATAAGATCCCCACTCGACGACTGGTACACGTCGATGAGCCTATTCACGGCCGATCCCGAGCGCCGGCACTGCGGCCGGACGGTCGGTACTGACGGAGCGGTGACGCGAGGTAGCAACGGCGGACGCACGACCAAGGGGTGGAACGAGTGAGAGCGGCCGAGCTCCTCGACACGGGAGCGTTCGAACTCCGCACCGAGGAGCGCCCGACTCCGGGCGCGTCGGAGGTGCTCGTCGAAGTGAGCGACATCGGCATCTGCGGGTCGGATGTCCACTGGTACGAGCACGGCCGGATGGGCGACCGGGTCGTCGACGAGCCGCTGGTGCTCGGTCACGAGAGCGCGGGCACCGTCGTCGAGGTCGGCGCGAACGTCAATGGGTGCGCGGTCGGCGACGAGGTCGCGGTCGAGCCCGGCGTCCCCTGCGGGACGTGCGAGTACTGTCGCTGCGGGAAGTACAACCTCTGTCCCGATGTCGAGTTCATGGCGACGCCCGGCACCGACGGGGCCTTTCGAGAGTACGTCGCCTGGCCGGCGGAGTACGTCCATTCGCTTCCGCTATCCGTTTCGGCCCGTGAGGGCGCGCTGTGCGAACCGATAAGCGTCGGCATACAGGCCATACAGCGGGCTGAAGTCGGCGTCGGCGATTCCGTCCTCGTCATGGGGGCAGGGGCGATCGGGATGCTCGCGACGGACGTCGCGAGGGCGGCCGGCGCGGCGCAACTGGCCGTCGTCGACGTCGTTCCCTCGAAGCTGGACCGGGCCGCCGACCGGGGAGCGGATCTCGCGATCGACGCCCGCGAGTCGAACGTCGCGGAAGCGATTTGCGACGAGTTCGGCGCAGGCGTCGACGTCGCCATCGAGGCGACCGGCGCCCCGCCGGCGATCGAAGCGACGCTCGACGCGCCGCAGCCGGGCGGCACCGTCGTCCTGGTCGGCCTCGCCCCCGAGGAGACGGTGCCGATGGACACCTTCGAACTCGTCCGGCGACAGATCGATATCCGGGGAAGCTACCGGTTCGCGAACACGTACTCGACGGCAATGGAGCTGCTCGCGGCCGACGAGGTCGACGCGATGGGAACGATGGATTTCGAGATGTCCCTCGACCGGATTGACGACGCCTTCGAGCGGGCCAGGAATCCTGACGTGATCAAGGGAATGGTCTCGGTGGACTGAGGCCGGCACCCGGTCCGGAGATCTGTATCACGGTTCGTTCAGCAGAACACTTATCCTGGAACGGACACCCCTCACCACATGGTCATTGTTGCAGCGATCAGCGACTCCGATCAGTCGGGAGACACCGCCGCGCAGGCAGACGAACTAGCACGAGCGTTCGACGACGACCTTCACCTCGTGCACGTCATTGATACTGTCGGACAGAGATGATCGAATATCAGCTGCTGGTGACCGCCAGACAGCAGCTGGATATTCCGTCTCATTCCGTCCGTGGCTCTGTCCGACTGTATGAGGAGACCGAATACACGCGGATCGTCGAGAAGCAGTCCAGCGCCCGGGAGACCGACACGGGGTCCGTGGAGGCCAACGTCGCCGCCCAGGCGGCGGACGGTCTCGAGACGGTTGTTTCCGCCGACTACCAGGTCGTCGGGCGGGTCGGAACTCCCGGCAAGAAGGTCGTCGAGTACGCGGAGGAGGTGGACGCCCGGTATCTCGTCGTCGGCGGGGGCGCACGGTCCCCGGTGGGGAAGGCGCTGTTCGGAAGCGAGACCCAATCGATCCTGTGAACGCGAATCTTCCGGTCGTCACGGTCACGGCACACGAATAGCCGGCCACGAACGACCGACGGCCGCCGGAGGAATACTACAACATTTATGACTCGGGACTCCGTGCCAGATGATATGAGTGCGGGTTCGGTACAGGAATTTCAGCAATCGCTGACACGATTAGACACGGCATCGACTGTCGTCTCGCCCAACGAGTTCGAAACGGCACTCGCGGATGTCATCGAGACCCCGGCAGTCGGTGCCGAACTGCCCTTCGAGGATCTCTCGTTGGAGGAGTTGCCGGTGGCACTCGAACCGTCCCCATCCCAATTGCGCGAGGCGGTGATGGGTGTGACCGGCTCCCGGATGGGCATCGCCTCGCTAGGGACCGTCGCCGTCGAATCGCGGTCAGCGGGCGACGAGTTCGTCGCGCTCTACCCGGAGTTCCACGTGGTCGTCGTCAGGGAGAGCGACCTCCGATCGGATCTCTCGGATGCCTTCGGCTGGCTGCAATCGGAGTTCGAGGCGGGACGTCGGTCGCTGATCCTCGCGACCGGGCCGAGTTCGACCGGCGACATGGGTGCGCTTGTGCAAGGTGTCCATGGACCGGAACGGGTCCACATCGTCATCGTCAGGGACGATGACTGAGTCGTCTCAGCCGGATGCCGAGCGCATCCGCACGCTGCTCGAAACCGAAAGCGACGAGATAAAGCAGAACACGCGCCTGTTCAACGCCGGCCGGTACGACGCGATCGAGGGCGTCGGGGAGGCCACCCACGAACAGTACCGGACCCGGGCGCGAGAGATAAAGGAGGAATCGATCGAACGCCTGCCCGACCTCATCGACCGAACCGTGGAAACCGTCGAAGCCAACGGCGGAACGGTGTACGTCGCGGACGACGCCGAGGACGCGAACCGGTACGTCTCCGAGGTGGTGGCTGACGAGGCGGCCGACAGGGTCGTGAAATCGAAGTCGATGACGACCGAGGAGATCGACCTGAACGAGGCCCTCGAGGCGGATGACGTCGACGTCTGGGAGACGGACCTCGGAGAGTTCGTCATCCAGATCGCCGAGGAGTCGCCCTCGCACATCGTCGGTCCCTCGCTGCACAAGTCCCGCGAGGAGATCACGGAGCTGTTCGAGCGGGAGTTCGAGCCCGAGGAGCCGCTCGACTCTGCGCAGAAACTGACGGCGTTCGCGAGGAGGTTCCTCGGTGAACGTATCGACGAGGCGGATGTCGGCATCACCGGGGCGAACTTCGTCATGGCCGAGAGCGGGTCGATCGCGCTGGTGACCAACGAGGGGAACGCGCGCAAGTGCGCGTCGATCCCCAACATACACGTCGCCGTCGCCGGCATCGAGAAGATCATCCCCTCGATCGCCGAGCTGGAGCCGTTCGCGGAGCTCATCTCGCGGTCAGCGACCGGACAGGATGTCCCGCAGTACCTATCACTGCTGACGCCCCCAGTCGACACACCGACGATGGACTTCGACCGGGCCGACGAACCGAGCTTCGGGGACAGCGACGCGAAGCGGGAGTTCCACCTCGTATTGGTTGACAATGGGCGGCGTGCGATGCGCCAGGATGACGAGCTCCGGGAGACGCTGTACTGCATCCGGTGTGGCGCCTGTGCGAACTCGTGTGCGAACTTCCAGTCGGTCGGCGGGCACGCCTTCGGCGGGGAGACCTACACCGGCGGCATCGCCACGGGCTGGGAGGCCGGGATCGAGGGTCTCGACGTCGCCGAGGAGTTCAACGATCTCTGTACCGGCTGTTCGCGGTGCGTGAACGCCTGTCCAGTAAAGATTGACATCCCCTGGATCAACACGGTCGTGCGCGATCGCATCAACCGCGGCAAGGACCCCGGCTTCGACGACCTGCTGGTCGACGGCCTCGTACCCGACGAGGAGGTGAGCGGGACGCCGCTTCGCAAGCGCTTTTTCGGGAACTTCGAGACCGCCGCGAGGATCGGCAGCGCCACGGCTCCCCTCTCCAACATCGTCGCCTCTAGCGGCGTGGCCCGGAAGGCAATGGAGTCGGTCCTCGGAATAGACGCCAGACGCGACCTGCCGGCATTCGAGCGCATCACGTTGCGAGAGTGGGCCCGGTCCCGGGACTCACACGTCGAGGACCCCGTGCGGCGCGTCGCTCTCTATCCAGATGTGTACACGAACTACGCCCACACTGCGCGCGGCAAGGCTGCTATTCGCGTTCTGGAAGCGTTGGGCTGTGAGGTGGTCGTCCCGAACGTGGGCGGATCCGGCCGCGCACCGCTGTCACAGGGAATGATCGCGACCGCAGAGGAGAAAGCGAGAGCCGTCGCCGAGTCGCTGCGTTCCTACCTCAACGCCGACTACGACGTCGTCGTCATCGAACCGAGCGACCTGGCGATGTTCCGACGGGAGTACGAGAAACTGCTTCCCCCGGAGACCCAGGAACGGATCGACGATGGGAGTTACGAGATCATGGAGTTCGTATACGGGCTTCTGGCGAACGGCGCAGACGTCAACGCGTTGCCCGCCGGCGACGGCAACGGGGTCGCGTACCACAGCCACTGCCAACAGCGGACGCTCGGTCTCGAATCGCATACGGAAGCGATCCTGGAGCGACTCGGGCACGACGTGCTCACCTCCGACGTGGAGTGCTGTGGGATGGCCGGCAGCTTCGGCTACAAGAGCGAGTACTACGATCTCAGCATGGACGTCGGTGAAACGCTTGCCGCGCAGTTCATGGAGGCTTCGGACGAGCGAACGATCGTCGCAAGCGGAACGTCCTGTATGGAGCAACTTGACTCCCTTCTCTCCCCGGGGACGCGCCATCCGATCGAGCTCCTTGACCCTGGCAGTAAGTAAACGGGGCCGCCCAGGGGCGGTCCGCTCCGACGATCGCAAACCGTTTTGTACCGGGAGTCCGTCTCGAACGAGGATGAGCGAGCCAGCACCGGATGCCAGCAGCGTCCGAACGGTCGACACTAGCCTCTACCGAGTGCCGAACGAGCAGACGCTCGAGGACGCGACCCAGTCGTTCGACGTCCTGGAAATAGTCGCGATCACCGCCGAATCAGACGCCGGCCATCGGGGGCTCGGGTTCACCTACACGATCGGTCGCGGGGGCGCAGCGATCAAACGGTTCCTCGACGACGAACTCGTGCCGCTACTGGAGGGACAACCGGTCGCACCGCGTGCCGTACGGTCGACCTTGCGAGGCGAGACGACGTTCACTGGCCGCGAGGGGATCAGCGAGTTCGCGATCGCTGCGATCGACATCGCGGTCTGGGACCTGCTCGGAAAGCACGCCAGCCTGCCGCTGTGCGAACTGCTCGGTGGGACCAGAGAGCCGGTGTCCATGTACGAGACTGACGGCGGCTGGCTCCAATACGACGCCGACACGCTCGTCGAGAACGCACGAGAGATCGCCAGCGACGGGTTTGCCGGGATGAAGATGAAGGTCGGATCGTCCGTCGATCGTGACATCGAACGGGTCAGTGCGGTTGGGGACGCGCTTCCGGCGGAGTTGGACCTGATGATCGATGGCAACTGCTCGTACTCGGTGCCGGAAGCACGGCAGTTAGCGAACCGTCTCGACGACGTCGCAATAACGTGGTTCGAGGAGCCGCTGTTGAAGGGCAACTACGCCGCCTACGCCGACCTCCGATGCCGCGTCGACGTGCCGATCGCCACCGGCGAGAACTTCTACAACGAGACGCAGTTCCGGCAGGTGATCGATCGGAATGCCGTCGACTACCTGCAGCCGGACGTCTGTCGCGTCGGCGGCATAACACCGTGGATGACCGTCGCGGACCAAGCGGCCACAGCCGGACTTCCGGTGTCACCGCATTACATCGAGCCGATCCATGCACACCTCGCCTGCGCAGCCGACAACGTTCCGTACATCGAACACCACTCGACTGTGCTCAACGAGATGCTCGCAGAGCCAGTCGAGGTGGAAGAGGGACGAATCACGCCACCGGATCGGCCGGGACACGGCATGTCGTTCCAGGATGTCGAACAGTATTCGGTGCTCGACCAGTACTAGAGATGATAGATAATGGTGACTGTTCGGCACGCTCTTCTGTAGATTAGCTGACTCCATGCGACGGCGAACGATCTGAGCCACTCGTTTGCAGTTTCTGCGTCGGCATTGCTGAAACAGTTTGAGAACGAGGAGGTACATTGTTTTACCCCTCTAAATACACGTTCGACGCTGTTCCGATTTCCATGCTGTTCGTATCTGACATCGAAGCCGTGTTGATGACACGCGTCTTGTAATGAATGTGAATCATCAACGAGAACACAGCGTTCACAAGACGCATGCGTCTTGTGTGCCCACGAGAACTGCATGCAGTTCTCGGGACATCGTCAACATCATGTTTCTCAGCAATCTCGGTGAGAAATGAATAGGCGAGAACCTTGTTTGTAGCCGGTTCAAGCATTGTATGGAACAACTCATTCGTATCAGGATCAACCGCAGCGTACAGCCACTACTGCTCATCGTTGCGTCGGATCACGGTCTCGTCAACCGTAACGTGATCCGGATATCTCTCATCCTCGAGCTGTCGATCGGTCGTGCACCCAGTTGTGAACGGTCGAACGCGCCCGTTCGACATTGAATATCTCAAGAATAGCAACAGTATTCGACAGAGATACTATAGCATGGTGGAGCTGCATACCGAGCGTCATCAACAGCTGTGGTGTTGCTTCTCGCTCCACAAAACCCCCCTCGATCTCGCTCGAACAACCGTTGGGGCGGTCGTTTCCGGGCATAGATCACTCGGAAAACGGACCGCCTCACACTCCATCCGTATCTGAACACCACCTATTAAACTGTGTAAACAGTTATCGTATTGGAAGGTGTATGAGGATCATGGACGCAGCAATCAGAGAGATCGAGTTCCTAGCGCGCTCGGACCCTCGATCCGGAAGCTCTCGTGGCGTGAGATAGACGGCCCTGGTCGTGGCCTGTCGTGGACATCGAGTGGGTAGTCCTCGACTGGGGAAATTCTGGTCACATCACCGGAACTCGAAGAGTTCCGGTTAGCAGTCAGAAATTGGAGATTTCTAGCGACATCACCAGAATCGAAGATTCTGGTTAGCAGCCAGGCTTCGCCTGGCGACATCACCAGAAGCCTTCGGCTTCTGGCGACAGCGTACAGCCACTACTGCTGATCATTAATCTGAAGGACAGTCTCGTCGATCCGGTTGAGGACTGTGTCAATATATTCGATATCGGTAAGAAACGATCGATCGCTGTCGAGAGACTGATCGATCGAACTCACAGCCAGGCCAGACCAGCGGAGTATTGAGTTTTCGTGCGCCGGAGCGAATGCCATAGATATCCTTGTAATAGGTCCGTTGCCGCATCCACGTGTGTGTCAGTTTGAACCCAGTATGATACTATCATAACTGTTTGATCGACCGTTCACGATCGGGCGACATCACAGACAACGATTTATGTCTGCTAGCCTGTGATCACTCTGATGACCAAACAGACCCCAAGTCCAAGCGTGACCGCACGCGCCCGAACGGACAACACCCACTGGATAACACTACTGCTATACCTCGTGTTGACAATGATGGCGTCCGGGTACGCCGTCTGGTCGATCATCCATCCGAACAGGACGCCGTACAGCTATCTGAACGGACTCGCGCTGACGGCCACTGCGGGATTGAGCGTGTTTGCGTACCTCGCCCTCTACAAGGACGCGATTCACCTCTTTCATTCGGAGATCGAATGGTCGCCAAAGTGGTCGCAGTACTTCGCGTTCGGGTTTACCGTACCGCTGATCTGCTACGGATTTCTGCACGTGACGAATTTCTTCCCTCGGGGAGCGCCGTTGGTTATCGTCTCCTCGCTCACGTTCTCTACCGCCGCGATGACGGCGGTGTACCTCTGTCGTCGTCACTGGCATGTCAGTAAGCCGTGATCGCGGCGGATGTGTTTCATACTGTCGAACCTGCGACGGAGTGGGACGGACGAGCCAGCTGCTGTCCAGCGAGTCACCAGCAGCCGATATTCATACTGTCGGTCATGGATATTTGAACGCTCGATGGCCTGTTCAGTCAGGAAATTACTCCATGCTCCCGAAAACGCCACTGGCGAGTCACGTGAGTATGACCGACAGTATCAATCATCCCTGTCCGACAGTATCAGGTCCCGTGCATTCCACCGCTCTCGAGACCCTCAACGAAGTAGTTCTGGATGAGGACAAAGAAGACAATCGACGGGACCGCAGTCAGTGTCGCCGCAGTAATCGTTGCTCCCCAGTTGATCGTGTTCGCACTCTGGAAGAGGTACAGTCCGAAGGGGAGCGTCTGGGTTCCAGATCCCTGCGACAGGATTGATACGAACAGGAAATCGTTCCATGAGGTAACGAACGTATAGAACGCCGCCACAGCAATGCCGGGCAACGCTAGCGGGATGATCACATGATACAGGACCCGTAGGTGCGAACAGCCGTCGATGCGCGCCGCCTCGTCAAGTGCCGTCGGGATATCGTCGAAAAATCCTTTGAGGAGCCACAACGCCAACGGGAGCGCGCGCACACAGTGAGCGAGAACGATCCCCAGGTAAGTGTCGATGAGGCTGAGTGAGTACATCATCAAGAAGAACGGGATGAGGATGAGTGCCGGAGGGAGCATCTTCGTCGACATAAACGCGATGAGCAGCGTGTAGCGACCGGGGTAGGTGAAGCGACTGAGCGAATACGCACCGAGCGTCCCGAGAACGAGCGTCAGGGCGGTTGTGCTGACTGCGATGATGACCGAGTTAATGAACATTCCCCGGAACTGCGGATTGCCCAGCACGAGTTCGTAGTTGGAAAGTGTGAAGTGCTCAGCAGCAGGGATGATAATGAGACGGTTCGCCTGGATTATCTCGCCGCTCTTGACCGTCGACAGTGCGAGCCAAACGACAGGGACGAGAAACCAGACGAAATAAAGCGCCAGCGCACCGTAGATTGCGAGTGCGCGAGTGATACTCTGATCCTCGCCAATCCAACTGTCGAAGCGCTCAACGATGCCGTTTCTCTGGTCAGTTACGTCGGGAATGCCTGTTTCACTCGCCATTAGTTGTCCCCTCTGAGTTCGGTGTGCGGGCGATCCGTTCGATACGGTGGTGTCTGGAACGTCATTCGGTGTCCTCCAAGTAGATGTAAACCGTGGTGAACACGGTGAGCAGTACAAGCATGACAGCGCCGACAGCCGACGCGTATCCCAAGGCGTACTCCTGGAACGCCTGCTGGTAGACGTACGTCCCGAGAACCTCGGAGGCGTTCACAGGTCCGCCGCCCGTGGCAATGTAGATCATCTGGAACGAGTTGAACGCGGCGATAGTTTCGATGACGATGATGATCATCGAGATGTAGGAGATGTTCGGAAGAGTGATGTACCGAAACTGCTGGACAGCGTTCGCGCCATCGATTTCGGCAGCCTCGTAGTACGACTCGGGGATTGACTGCATGCTCGCCATCAGCGCGATCGCGACGAACGGCGCGTCCTTCCACACCCGGAGCATTGTGACCAGCGGCAGTGCGAGACCCACGTCGCCGAACCATGACTTGTTCGGGCCTCCGAACTTCTGAAGGATCAGATTGACCAGCCCGTAGTCGACTTGGAACATCCACGTCCAGATAATCACTATCACGACCGGCGGAATTACCCATGGAACCATCGACAGGCTCCGGAAGTACCCCATACCTGGGAGATTTTCCTTGAGTAGTAGTGCCAGCCCAAGCCCGAGGAGGTACATCGTCACCACCGCCCCGACCGTCAGAAAAATCGTGTGTTCGAGCGACAGCCAGAACACCGAATCCGAGAACAGTTGCTGGTAGTTTGCCACTCCGGCCCATTCGACCTGTTCGGGAGAGAGAAGCGATCTAGCGTTGAAACTGATCCACAAAGCTCTAACTGTCGGATAGATAATGATCCCCACCATCATTACCGTCGCCGGAAGAACGAGTCCGTACCCGAGCCACGTTTCCCTCGTGAACCACCTCGCCTCGTCGACGAATCGTTCTAGTCGACGTTGCGCACCGTTGAACATTGGCATGAGACGGTATAACTCGATGGCGGCCATAAACCTTTGTGTTGGATACCAGCGTGCGCGCCGACGAAACACACTGCCACGACTGAGCGAACGACTACCATGATGCGTGAATCGCCAAAGAATAATATGCCTCGATTCTCTCCTAGAAACACGAGAACAAATGGCAAATCTGGTATTAAAGGACTTGACGAGAGTCTATCAGAGTGGGGGATCGGAACCGGTCGTGGGTGTCGACGACCTCAACGTCGAGATCAAAGAAGGGAATTTCTTGGTCCTCGTCGGCCCATCAGGGTGCGGAAAGTCGACGACACTCCGGAGCATCGCCGGACTGGAGACGATCACGAGCGGGGAGGTCCGGATCGGCGACGAAGTCGTCAATGACAAGAAACCAAAAGATCGGGACATTGCAATGGTGTTCCAGAACTACGCGCTGTACCCCCACATGACAGCGCGGGAGAACATGTCGTTTGGATTGAAGATGACCACCGATATGTCCGACGAGAAGATTTCGGATCGGATCGAGCGCGTGGCCGAAATGAT
The DNA here is from genome assembly GCA_025041175.1 of Halobacteriales archaeon YIM A00010. GTDB lineage: Archaea > Halobacteriota > Halobacteria > Halobacteriales > Haloarculaceae > Halocatena. The sequence goes on along the minus strand of JAKCFJ010000003.1, from coordinate 1,401 downwards.
GGGAATCGAAGACCTTCTCGGAGACAAGCCGAGCGAGCTTTCGGGCGGGCAGCAACAGCGGGTGGCACTGGGACGAGCAATCGTCCGCGAACCGGAGGTGTTCCTCCTCGACGAACCGCTCTCGAACCTCGACGCGAAGTTGCGCGCGCACATGCGCACCGAGCTACAGGAACTCCAGAGCGACCTGAACATTACCACTGTCTACGTCACCCACGATCAAACGGAGGCGATGACGATGGGCGACAAGATCGCCATCCTCGACGCTGGCGAACTGCAGCAGATCGGGACACCGCTAGAGTGTTACTACGCACCGGAAAACGAGTTCGTTGCTGGGTTCATCGGTGAGCCATCGATGAACTTCTTCCAGATGTCAGTGGACGGAGACAGCCTCGTGGGGAACGAAATCGAGTATCCGACGACCGCTGAGGTTCGGGAGGAACTCGACGGCCACCGGAACGTTACGCTTGGCATCCGACCCGAGGACATCGAGGTCGTGGACGACAACCAGCCAGGGACCATTCCCGCGACGGTGAACGTGATCGAGCCACTGGGTGACATCAACTACGTTCACGCTACCGTTGGAGAGACGGAGGTAACGGTCCAAATCGCTGGTGAGCACTACGTCGGAGAACGAGGGGACATCTTCCTTAACTTTCCCGAGGACCGCATCCACCTCTTCGATGGAACAGGAGGAGAGGCGATTCGCAATCGGGAACCGCCCACAGATGAAGTAAGACCCGTATGACATCCCCATCCTAAAAACCGGGCTTCCCGAGATGCTCCTGTTACCTATTGGACTTAGACGGAGGAAATCCACGGTTTGTGGGCTGCCACGACATCCCGTCCACGAGCGGCGCGTGGGTTCATGGGCCAAGACCGGCGTTGGTCGCAAGGATCCGTGTGCCCACCGATCTCCAGATCGATCCACGGGAACCAGGGAGTGGTGTATAAATATCTTGTTAGAACGGCAAGAATGATTGGGTAACATCTAAATAAGAGAATATCATGTACCATGTTATACCATGGGGAGAGGTCGTTACACTAGGCGCAAGATTCTCGGAACCGCGGGATTGATTGCTGCCGGAGGGATGGCTGGCTGTGTTGGCGGATCGGGTAACGGGGATCAACCCACCGTCTGGTCGGACGCGTTCGACTCCGCGAACCCGGACATGCAAGACCACCTCAAATCCTCGACCGATGCGTCCATCGAGTTTTCGGACATGCGGTACGACAGTATCTCACAGAAGTACCTGACTGGGGCGAGAAGCGGAACGCCGGATATTGTTGAAGGGAATCCGAGTTTTCGGGGTGATTTTGTCGCAGCCGGATTGGCCGAGCCACTGACCGACCGCGTCGAGCAGTTGGATTACAAGGACCGATACATCGGGTTGGACTCGATGC
>JAKCFJ010000002.1 GCA_025041175.1 Halobacteriales archaeon YIM A00010 | reverse complement strand
CGTTCCTGTTACGCGGCACCGATGGAGCGATCCACATCGACGTTGACGACGGCTCGATGCTCGAGCTCGAACAGGACGGATCCCGAACCGCCATCGATGTCGGTGGCGAGACCATCCACGGCACACCCGACGACGGCGATCGCTTTGGCTCCCGGTTGCACACCCGGGCCATCGAGGCGGTCGTCGATGCTCTCCGGAACGACGAGGAATCCCAGATCTGTGGACGGATCGGTCTCAACACTGCCGAAATCCTCTTTGCAGGGTACGAGTCGGTTCGACGCAGAAAGCGGGTCGATCTCCCGCTCGACATCGACGACAACCCGATCGAACAGATGGTCGAATCCGGTGCGCTTTCGCCGGCGTCCGAATCGAGCGGGTGAATCTCCACGTTACCGCTCACCCCCGGACGTAGCAAACGTCGGCACCGCGCGGCCCGCTCTGTCGTCTGGCCGATGGGACGGTGAGTCCTAGATGACCGGCCTCCGCACACCCACCCGTACAATAGTTGTAATATTTAAATAAATACAGTTTAAATTTCCTATCTAGTACTTTCTATTGCATATCACATAATTATAGAATTTCTATACTAGTAGAAAGTATTATTATGATGGAGTTTATCATCTATCGTTGTACCGCATTGACGCGTGTACTAAAGGCGGAAGCAACGGGGACGCTACAATGAGTGGCAACACGAAGCAAAACGATACGGACGAATCGACAGAGCCGCGATCAACGGCCCGGTCGACATCGCGGCGGGATTTCCTGCGTGCATCGGTTGCAGCGGGTGGTCTCGCGGCGTTCGGCTCGATCGCTGTCTCGGAGGCTTCGGCGGGGATACCGACGCCGTGGCTCCACCGGGACGGCAATCTGATCAAAGATCCAAGCGGCAATACGGTCACCCTCCGGGGGGTGAACATCGCGGATCCAAAGCGGATCGACGTGACTGCCCAGGCGCGCGGGATGAACGCCGTTCAGGTGATCGACATGCTCACCGACGAGAACAATGACTGGTACTCGCGGATGATCCGGGTACCGGTTCAGCCCGTCGACATCGGTGAGTACGAACCCGGTTCGGGCCCACCGATCCCGGCGTTCACCCAGAGCGAACTGGAGAGTTACATGGACGATCACCTCGACGCGGTCGTTCAGCGGTGTGGTGAGCGCGGGGTCTACTGCATTATCGACTACCACCGCCACAGGGACGTCCGGTGGGCGGAGGGTCAGACGGGACCCGTCAACACCGATCTCCAGGACGAGGTTGATATGTTCTGGGACACGGTCGCCCCACGGTACGCCGATCAGTCCCACGTCATGTACGAGGTGTACAACGAACCACAGGAGCCGGGGATGTGGAACGATCCGACCACCACCGACTGGGTCGCCGACATCTGGCGGCTCTGGCTGGAGATGGGCCAGCCGTGGGTGGACACGATCCGCTCACACGCCGACAACCTGATCCTGATGGGATCTCCCAGTTGGAGCCAAAGCCCGGAGGGCGCACTCGTCGAGGAGTTCTCGGGCAGCGACATCGCGTACACCTACCACATCTATCCGGGGCACAATTCCAGCGCTTCGAACGACTGGGAGGACGCCACCAACAACGGCGAGGGCGTTGCGCACATGTACGAGGAGGCACCCTTGTTCGTCACTGAGTTCGGTTGGGAGGAAAACGCCGGCCAGTACATCGGCGGGACGGACTCGGGGTTCGGCCAGCCGTTTCTCGACTGGTTGGAGCAAAGCGACGCGATCCACTGGACGGCGTGGTGTGGCGATCCCGTCTGGCGGCCGGTGATGTTCGACCGGCCGTTTGCTGACGACGAGGACTCCGTCGGGGACCCGTACAACGGGACGATTCCCGAGGACTGTCCGGACCGACCGTGTGAGTGGGAACTCACGACCGGCAGCGGATACATGGGTGACGACATCAAGAACACGCTGGCGGACCTGCGCAACGACGGGCTTCCGGGCGACGGTAACGGCGGTGGCGGCGACGACACGACCTCCCCCACCACGCCGTCGGGTCTCTCGGTGAGTGAGACGACGAGTTCCTCGGTGTCCGTGAGCTGGGACGCGTCCTCGGACACCGGCGGCTCCGGCCTGAGTCGCTACGTGGTCTCCGTCGACGGCAGCCGGGATCACACCGTTTCTGCGGGGACCACCGAGACGACGGTCTCGGAGCTGTCGGCAGAGACGAGCTACGAGATCGGGGTGCGTGCGGTCGACGGCGCGGGCAACGAGTCCGACACCGGATCCCTCACTGCGACGACGGACGCCGGTGACGACGGCGGCACGCCGGGTGACGGGCTGGTGATCAACGACTACGACGGTGATCCGGCGTGGTCGAGCAACACCAACGACCTGGGCCAGTGGTGCGGGGCCGGATCGTTCGCCAACGGCAGCGGCACCGTCTCGAACGGCACGCTCACGCTTGAGTACGCCAACGGCGGGTGGTTCCAAGAGCAACTCAACCAGTCGATTACCGACTACTCCACGCTGATCTTGCGGGCGAGCGGCGCGAGCGGGGGAGAGGAAAGCGACATCAGCTTCGAGATGGGCGGGGCGAACGCGCTGCTCTCGGAGGTGACCAGCGACTCGATCACCACGAGCGCTTCCGACGTGGTCGTGGATCTCGAGGCGGCGGGCGTCGATCGCACTTCGTCCTCGCTGGCGCTCCGGCTCAACTTCTGGCAGGGCGGCAGTGGTACCCTCGACATCGAAGAAATCAGACTCGAATAGCGGCGTCGTTCGAACACGACACACATACAGATCACAGCACAATGACGACCGACGACACACGCGATACGACCGGAGAATCGGCAACCGAACGATCAGACGAATCGGGAACACGCATCATCGACAGCGTCTCCCGGCGGGGCGTGCTGAAGGCAGCGGGTGCTGGCGCGCTGACTCTCGGGTTTGCCAACAGCTTCATCAGCTCGGTATCGGCCGTGGGTATTCCGACGCCGTGGCTCCACCGGGACGGCAACCTGATCAAAGATCCAAGCGACAACGCGGTGATCCTGCGCGGCGTGAACATCGCGGATCCGGTGCGGTTGGCCCGGACGTGGCGGAGCAAGGACGTGATGGATGTGTTCGACAAGGCGACGAACACTGACGAGGGCTGGTACAACCGCATCATCCGACTTCCGACACAGCCCCAAGACATCAGCAGCGTGAACAACAGCCTCGAAATGGCCCACGGCGACGACTGGGGACCGCTGCTTCCGGGGCAGTTCGACGAGTCCGATCTGGAGTCGTTCTTCAGCTCCTACGTCGACCCGGTGATCGACGCGGCCGAAGAGCAGGGGCTGTACGTGATGATCGACTACCACCGTCACTTCCCGATCTTCCACCAGCCCCAACACGAGTCGGATCTCGGCGACTACCAATGTGGGAACGAGAGCTTCCCCAACGACATCGGCTTCTGTGGCGAGCGGGGGATGCTCTGGCACTCCGAGGACCAAGCCGCCGAGATCGACGGCTACACCGAGGAGTACGCCGCGGAACTCGATCAAGAGCTGCGGATGTACTGGAACTTCGTCGCACCGCGGTACAGCAACCGCTCGCACGTGCTGTACGACATCTACAACGAACCGACCGGTCCGTACGCCGGTGATTGGGGTTCTCCCACAGAGCTTCCCCACGGTGGCAACGACGAGGGCGGTGAGGACACGGACGTGACCGATCCAGTGTGCAAGGACTACTGGGACATGTGGGTTGAGCGGGCACAGCCGTGGGTCGACATCGTCCGCGAGAACGCGCCCCAGAACCTCATCACGATCGGCTCGCCGCGGTGGAGCCAGTACACCTACTGGGCACCGGAAAACGAGTTCGACGGCGACAACATCTGCTACACCGGCCACGTGTACACACATGACGGTATGCGGCCGCTGTCGACGTACTTCGGTGAGCCGGCGCAGGAAGTGCCGGTCTTTTTCAGCGAGTTCGGCTGGGCCGAGGGCGGCGGCAAGGACGACTTCGACTTCCTCGAAGGGACGGCCTCGGAGTACGCCCCCGAGTTCGAGGAGTTCATCGAGAGCTACCCTGTCCACCCGATCTGCTGGAACTTCGACCACACGTGGGAACCGGCGTTTTTCGTCCACGACTCGAGCCAGGACGGCACGTGGGAGATCTGGGACTACGAGGCCCGCCCCGGCCAGTGGTGGCAGGAGTTCCTTGCCGATCACCAGGACGACGATCTCCCCCAAGGCGACGGCGGCACCACGCCAACGGACACCCCAACGGACACTCCCACAGACACGCCGGGTGACGGGCTGGTGATCAACGACTACGACGGTGATCCGGCGTGGTCGAGCAACACCAACGACCTGGGCCAGTGGTGTGGGGCCGGATCGTTCGCCAACGGCAGCGGTGAGGTCAGCAACGGCACGCTCACGCTGGAGTACGCCAACGGGGGCTGGTTCCAAGAGCAGCTCAACCAGTCGATCACCGATTACTCCACGCTGATCCTGCGAGCGAGCGGTGCAAGCGGGGGAGAGGAAAGCGACATCAGCTTCGAGATGGGCGGGGCGAACGCGCTGCTCTCGGAGGTGACCAGCGACTCGATCACCACGAGCGCTTCCGACGTGGTCGTGGATCTCGAGGCGGCGGGCGTCGATCGCGCTTCGTCCTCGCTGGCGCTCCGGCTCAACTTCTGGCAGGGCGGCAGTGGTACCATCGATATCGAAGAGGTCCGTCTCCAGTAACGGCCACACCGATTTCCGGCGGCGATCGTCCAGTCGCCGGAGCTTGCAGCGACAGGATACCTACCGTTGGTGATGGACGTTAGCAAATATCAGAGGAAGGCCATGACACACCAAGAGCGAATGAGCGAGAACAGGGGGGAACCGAACGGCAACCGAATCATCGACACGCTGTCCCGGCGCGCTGTCTTGAAATCCACCGTCGCAGCCGGGACAATCGCGGCCGGCATCGGTGGCGTCGTCGGCACGGCGAGCGCGGCGGTGATCCCGACGCCGCCGCTGCACGTCGACGGCAACCTGGTCAAAGATCCCGACGGCGAGACGGTTACGATCCGCGGCGTCAACATCGCGGACCCAAAGCGGATCAATGTGACCGCCTCCGCGCGCGGCAAGACCGCAGAGCAGGTCGTCACCATGCTGACCGACACGGACCAGGATTGGCACTCTCGGGCGATCCGGATCCCGGTTCAGCCCGTCGACATCGGGGAACACGAGCCCGGCCAGGGACCGCCACCCGTGGCGTTCACCCGGAGCCAGCTGGAGAGCTATCTCACGAACCACCTCGATCCACTGATCGAGCACTGTCTCCAGCGAGGCGCGTACGCCATCATCGACTACCACCGACACCGGGACATTCAGTGGACCGACGCGTCGCTCCACGACGAGGTCGAACTGTTCTGGGACGTGATCGCCCCGCGGTACGCGGACGAGCCACACGTCATGTACGAGCTGTACAACGAGCCACAGGAGCCGGGCATGTGGGGTGATCCCACCCAGAGCTCGAACTGGGCGGACGTGTGGCGCGACTGGAAATCCACGGCCCAACCGTGGGTCGATCTGATCCGCTCGCACGCGCCGGACAATCTCGTCCTGATCGGCTCGCCGAGCTGGACCCAGAGCCCCGAAGGTGCGCTCGTGGAACCGTTCGAGGGGAGCAATCTGGCCTACACCTACCACATCTATCCGGGCCACGGCGTGAGCGCCGAGAGCTGTCACTGCTGGGACGACGCCACCACCAACGGCGAGGGCGTCGCGCAGGTGTACGAGGAGTATCCGCTGTTCGTCACGGAGTTCGGCTGGGAACAGAACGGTGGTCAGTACATCGGTGGCACGGACACCTTTGGAACCGCCTTTCTCGACTGGTTGGAGCAAAGCGACGCGATCCACTGGACGGCGTGGTGTGGCGATCCCGTCTGGCGGCCGGTGATGTTCGATCTCCCGTTCTACGACGGATCGTGGGAGGACAGCATCGGCAACCCCTACGAGGAGGAAATTCCCACGGAGTGCTCGGAGCTGCCGTGTGAGTGGTCGCTGGCCACCGGTGACGGATATATGGGCGACGACGTCAAAAACACGTTGTACGACCTGCGCGACCACCGTCCACCGACCGTCCCCTACGACCCGGACCCTCCGGCGACGCCGTCAGAACTCACCGTCGATGGGGTGACTGAGGTCACGATCGATGTCTCGTGGTCGGCCGTCGAAGACGTTGGCGAGGCCGGTTTGAGCCACTACAACGCGTACGTCGACGGTGAAAAGCGCGCGGAAGTGGCTGGAACGACGAGCACGACGATCACGGATCTCACAGCCGACACCGCGTACGAACTCGGCGTCTCGGCTGTCGACCGCGCTCGCAACGAGTCCTCGCGGGTGACGGCCACGGCGACGACCGACAGCTTCGACGACGCTACGCCGCCGTCGGTGCCGGGGAGTCTCTCATCGCCGTCGAACACCTATCGGTCGGTCACGCTCTCTTGGGAGGAATCGACCGACGCGGGCGACGCCGAGACGGCAGGAATGGACCACTACAACGTCTATCTCGATGGCACCAAAGAGACCGAGACCGCGGCGGAAACGACGGAAACGAGTCTGTCCGGGTTGGATTCCGACACCACCTACGAGTTCGGCGTGTCGGCGGTCGATCGGGCCGGAAACGAGTCCGAGCAGGCGACGGTGTCGGTGACGACCGATCTGGCCGCGGCCGGACCCGACGACCTGTTGATCAACGACTACGATGGCGATCCCTCGTGGCCGGATGCGAACGATCTCGGCAACTGGACCGGAGCGGGCGGCTTCGAGAGCATCGGCGTGACCGACGGCGCGTTGCGCATCGAGTACGATTCGAGCGGCTGGTACGGCACCCAGGTGTCCCAGGACATCACGGCGTATCCGACGCTCCGGATGACGGTCGCCGGCGACGACGGCGGGGAACACGGAGACATCCAGTTCGACCTCGGCGGCGTCACGGGAGGGTTGTCCCAGCTAACCGACGACCCGATCGAGACGGCGTCGTCGATCGTCTCGGTCGATCTCGCGGCGGCGGGCGTGGATCTTTCGTCGCCGGGACAGCTCGACCTCCGGTTTTACGATGGGGGTGCCGGTGCCATCGAGATCGAGGAGCTGTGGCTCGACCACGACAGAGGTGATGAAACGTGACACGAGACACGCATACCGACGACACAGCGGAACAGTCGACGAACAACGACAGCACTGAGAGATCGGCGGGACACCGCGCCGCCGGGATGCTCGGCGGCGGTTCCCGTCGGGACTTCCTGAAAGCGGGTGCGGCCGTCGGTGTCGGCGGTCTCGCGTTCGGTCTCGGGAACGCCGCGATGGCCGCGAGCGTCGAAGAGGTGTGCAACTCCGACTACGGCACGATCGACGTTGCCACCGGCTTCACCCTGATGGACAATCGGTGGGGCAACGAGAATGCACATCAGTGCATCTGGCTCAACGAGGACGGGAGCTACGGGTACGACTTCGACGCGTCGAACACGGGCGGCGGGATCAACTACCCCGAGGTGTTCATCGGAACGCGCCCGTGGGGTGCCACCACGGGCGTCGCCGAGTTTCCGATCCAGCGCCAGGATGTCGATGAGTTCGTGATGGAGGTGGACGCCGACCTCGACATCTCCGGCGGCGAGTGGAACTGGGCCGAGGAGTGGTGGCTGATGGAGCAACCACCCACCCAGCAGCCCGAAACACACCAGTACGAGATCATGTTGTTGCTCGACTGGAGCGACGACCACGACCACGGCGAGGTGGCTGTGCCCGGCGCGTGGACCGACCGCTTTGGCAACACGGTCGACCTCTGGGTCACCTACGACTCGGGCGGCACGGACGCCGATTTCCACATCTTCCGGATTCAGGGCGGCCACGACGGCGGCAAGATCGACATGGCGGAGATCGTCGAGTATCTCAGCGACGCCGAGGGCGTCCGGGGCGACCTGTGGCTCTCGGGCATCGAACTCGGCAACGAGTACTGGGCTGGTGCTGTCGGAGAGAACACCTACAACACGTTCAATGTCACCATCAACGGTTCGACGTACACTAGTGGAGCCGACGGCAACACCCCACCGACGGATACTCCCACGGAGACACCGACGGACACCCCAACAGACACGCCGGGTGACGGGCTGGTGATCAACGACTACGACGGTGATCCGGCGTGGTCGAGCAACACCAACGACCTGGGCCAGTGGTGTGGGGCTGGGTCGTTCGCCAACGGCAGCGGCACCGTCTCGGATGGCACGCTCACGCTGGAGTACGCCAACGGCGGCTGGTTCCAAGAGCAGCTTAACCAGTCGATCACCGACTACTCCACGCTAGTGCTCCAGGTCAGCGGCGCAAGCGGGGGAGAGGAAAGCGACATCAGCTTCGAGATGGGCGGGGCGAACGCGCTGCTCTCGGAGGTGACCAGCGACTCGATCACCACGAGTGCCACCGATCTGCGCATCGACCTCGAGGCGGCGGGCGTTGATCGCACTTCGTCCTCGCTGGCGCTCCGGCTCAACTTCTGGCAGGGCGGCAGTTCCACCCTCGATATCGAAGAAATCAGACTCGTGTAGTCGACCGGTACAGCAACCACAGCAGATCATATAGAACGATGACACGAGAACCAACTCACAGCAACGATGCGTCGACCGTTCCCGTCGTGTCGCGGCGGGATCTCCTGAACGCGACGGCCACTGTCGGCGCACTGGCGCTCGCGCCCGGAGTCGTCAGCAGCGCGACGGCGAGCCCGACGCCGTGGCTCCACCGGGACGGCAACCTGATCAAAGATCCAAACGACAACACGGTGATCCTGCGGGGCGTCAACGTTCCCGATGTCAAGCGGATGAACACCAAAGAGTTTCGTCCGGACGCCGAGGAAACGATCCAGCGGGTGACGAACGAGAGCGAGGACTGGTACAGCCGCGTCGTCCGGCTCCCTGTTCAGCCGGTCGACATCGGCGGCCACAATGCGGGGGGGATCCCACCGGTTCCCGGCTTCACGCAGCGCCAGATCGAGAGCTACGTCAGCGATCACCTCCGCCCGGCGGTAGACAGCTGCGCCGAGCAGGGGGTGTACTGCATCGTCGATTACCACCGCCACCGCGGTGAAGACGCTTCCCACGCCTACACCAGCCAGGGCATCCACGACGAACTCACGATGTTCTGGGAGACGGTCGCCCCCGAGTTCGCAGAGGACGCACACGTCCTCTTCGAGGTGTACAACGAGCCGATCCATCCGTTCCAGGGCCACTACGATCCGAACGTCGATGTCGATCCGACCGACGACGAAGCGATCGAAACGTGGAACGCGTGGAAAGACGCCGCCCAGCCGTGGGTCGACACGATCCGCGCGAACGCGCCACGGAACCTGATCCTGATCGGCTCCCCGCGCTGGTCCCAGTGGACCTACCAGGCACCACGAAACGAGTTCGACGGCGACAACCTCGCGTACACGGGCCACGTCTACGCGCATCCGTCTCTCCGGCCGCTCTCGACGTACTTCGGCGAGCCTGCTCGACAAGTACCGGTCTTCATGACCGAGTTCGGCTGGGGTCCCTGGGGCGCAGATTGGCTGAAAGGCTCGGCCGAGGAGGAGGGTGAAGAGTTCAAGGCGTTCTTCGAGAACCACGACGTTCACTGGCAGGTCTGGTGTTTCGACAGCAAGTGGTCGCCCGCGATGCTCGATCACGACTGGTCGGTGAACAGCTACGGCGCGTTCTGGCAGGACGCCCTCGCACAGCAGCGCGGTTCGGACCGCCCAGCAGGCGCAGGAACACCGGAATCGAACAGCCGATGAGCTACCCTCCACACCGAGACCAATGACGACGAACGACACACTCAAACCGGAATCGAACACCGACCGACGCGACGCCAACCGACGCGAAGACAGCTCCACGACGATCCGCCGGCGGAGCGTTCTGCGGGCAGTGGGCACCGGTGTGGCGCTCGGGCTGGCCGGCGTCGGCCCGACGAGCGCGGCACCAGCCTCCTTCGGCGACGGCGTGAATCTCCAACCCTCCTACTTCTGTGACGGGGATCAGAACTTGGGGTGGGGACTGATGGACGAGCATCCGGACATCCAGACGGTGCGGATCGAGATCGAACCGTTCGATTTCAATGAGGTCGCCACGACGCGCGAGGACGCAAAGCGGTGGATCGACGAGGCCGCAAACCACGGCTACGAGGTCATCGGGACCTACCACCACTACCCGGACAACGGGGCCGCCAACGCGGGAGCGCTGCAGGCGGCGGCCGACTGGTGGGTCGAACAGTACGACTACCTCTCCCAGGACACCTCGTTCACGATCAACATGATGAACGAGTGGGGTGATCACACTGTCTCCGCCGACCAGTACGCATCCGCGTACAACGACGCGATCAGCACGGTGCGCGACGGCACCGATTACGCCGGTCCGATCGTCTGCGACGCGCCCGGCTGGGGGCAGGAAACCCACCGTCTGGCCGACGCCACAGCACAGATCGCTGACAGCGACATCATCCTCTCGGTGCACGTGTATCCGAGCGGGTGGAACCAGGAGGTGAACGAGGCGCTCCAACCCGAACACCTGAACGTCGTGGACGAGACTGGCTACCCCTGCATGATCGGCGAGTTTGGCAACTGGGCGTCCAGCCCCAGCGGTGCCGACTGGTCGGCGATCGTCGACCACGCCAAGTCTCTCGGCTGGCCGGTCATCGGATGGGCGTGGAACGGCGACGGATCGAACGACCCGATGAACATGTCCTCGCCCTACTGGGGTGACGACTGTGGTGCCGCCTCGTACTCGGCGTCATCGTACTTCGACGTGGTGTACGACAAGCTCGGAGAGGGCGGTGGCAGTGACGACACAACGCCACCGACCCTCCCCTCGAACCTGTCGGTGAGCGCGACGACGGATTCGTCGGTGTCGGTTGGCTGGGACGCCGCTTCGGACACCGGCGGCTCCGGGCTGGACCAGTACGTGATCTCGGTCGACGGGAATTCCGACCACACCGTCTCCGCAGGAACGACGAGTACGACTGTCTCGGGGCTGTCGGCGGAGACGAGCTACGAGATCGGCGTGTCGGCGGTCGACGGCGCGGGCAACACGTCCGACGCGGTGTCGACCACCGCGACGACGGACGCCGGCGACGGTGGGGGCTCCGAGCTGCTCGCGGAGGTAGAGCCGAGCGCAACGGCGGCCGCCGTGGACGAACGGATCACGTTCCAGGTGGTGGATACGTCGGGCAGCGACCGGTGGATCACGGCGCTGGACTGGGCGTTCGGCGACGGCACCACGGCCACCGGGTGGTGGAACGAACACACCTACGACACCGCCGGCACGTACACCGTGGCGCTGACCGCCACCGACAATGAGGACGCCACCACTACCCACGAGATCACCGTCACCGTCTCCTGACCGGCCAGCAGCCCAGTCCACCGAAACGAGGGATGCGAGAGAAATAACAATGAAAGACGAAAAACGAATGGAAACCGAAGCAGTATCGAGCGACAACGAGGGCCATGACCGCGGCGGGAGGTTCCCGTTCTCGCGGCGCGCGTTCCTGCGGACCACTGGCGCCGGTGTCGGGGGACTCGTCCTCGGAAGCGGGATTACCCCGGTGGCCGCGGCAACGCCCCGGCTCCACACCGAGGGACGGTGGATCCGCGATCCCGACGGCAACGATGTGAGACTTCAGGGGATGGCTCCCGCCGATCCGGGCTTTTACCGGCGGTTTCACCCCAAGACGTTCGAGGAAGTGCTCGGCTGGGCGACCGACGAGAGCCGCGGCTGGCGCCCGAACGTCGTCCGTCTCCCGTTCACGAAGGACTCGGTCGACCACTTCGGTCTGGAGACCTACGTGACAGAGATCGTGCGGCCGGCGGTCGAGTATCTCGGAGAACAAGACGTCTACGCGCTGGTCGATTATCACCTCATCCGTCCGTACACCCAGGAAGCAACCGACAGTTACAACGAGGAAAACGATGCGGATCTCGATCCGATCGACGACGTGATGCGGACGTTCTGGGACCGGGTTGCCCCGGAGTTCGCCGCAGACGAGCACGTTCTCTTCGAGTTGTTCAACGAGCCGACGCAGCCTGCGATGTACGGCGACGATCCCGGTGCGTGGCAGACGTGGCGCGACGCGGCCCAACCGTGGGTCGACCTGATCCGTTCACACGCGCCGGAAACGCCGGTCATCATCGGTTCTCCGCGGTGGACATCGGTAACCCACATGGCTCCGGAGTACCCCTTTGACGGGGAGAACCTGATCTACGCGGGCCACATCTACCCGGACAACGGCCAACCGTCCGAGTTCGATCAGTATTACGGGGAGCCGGCGAACGACGTTCCCGTCGTGATCACCGAGTTCGGCTGGGATCCGGCGGGTGGCGGCGTCGATCAGGGCACCACTTCCGGCTGGGGTGAACCGTTCCGCGACTGGGTCGAGGGGTACGAGAATATGGGCTGGATCTCGTGGTGCTTCGATGACTCGTGGGCACCGACGTTCTTTGATTCGCCCGATGCGGGAGCCAACGAACCGTGGACCCTCAAAGACGATCCGGAACAGATGGGCGGGTACATCAAGACGTGGCTCGGCGGATCGGAAAACGGCGACGACACGACGCCACCGACCCTCCCCTCGAACCTGTCGGTGAGCGCGACGACGGATTCGTCGGTGACCGTCAATTGGGACGCCGCTTCGGACACCGGCGGCTCCGGAGTGAACCACTACGCGGTCGCCGTCGACGGTAGTCGGGATCATACCGTCTTGGCCGACACCACCGAGACGACCGTTTCCGGCCTTTCCTCGGGAACGAGCTACGAGATCGGAGTCTCGGCGGTCGACGGCGCGGGCAACGCGTCGAGTACGGCAACCGTCGCGGCGACCACTGATGGCGATGGCGGTGGGTCGGATGACGTACTCGCAGAAGTAGATCCGAGCGCGACGGCGGCTGCCGTGGACGAACAGATCACGTTCCAGGTGGTGGATACGTCGGGCAGCGACCGGTGGATCACGGCGTTGGACTGGACGTTCGGCGACGGCACCACGGCCACCGGGTGGTGGAACGCCCACACCTACGACACGGCCGGGACGTACACCGTGGCGCTGACAGCCACCGACAACGAGGACGCCACCACTACCCACGAGATCACCATCACCGTCTCCTGAATCCGGTTGCTGGTTCCCCTGACATCCGCCGCCTGGCAGGGCGGCACCCGCACCGCGAAATGGAGTAACGCGCGCAAATCGAACACTTACGCGACTCTCACACCGAACACGATACTCATGACCGATCGACGCGACTCACAGAACGAACCTGTATCGACCCACGACCACGCGAACGGGGTGGACCCACCGAAGTCGTCGACGGACGGATCTTTCGGGCCGTTCGGCCGCCGGGACTACCTCCGCGCGCTGGGCGGGCTGGGGCTGGCCAGCGCGTTGGGTGGTGCCACCCGCTCTTCTCCCCTGTCCACCGCGGCTGCCCAGCCGGCCGACACGTCCAAAACGGTCGAGGAGCGCATCGAAGAGCACCGCACGACCGAGCTCGAAATCGTCGTCGAGAACCCCGACGGCACGCCGGTTTCGGACGCACAGGTCTCTCTCGAGATGCAAGAACACGAGTTCGATCTCGGAACAGCCGTCAACGCCGGCACCCTGATCAACGAGTCGAGTGCGGGCGACGACTACCGCACCTACATCCCGGAGCTGTTCAACACGGCGGTGCTGGAGAACCGCCACAAGTGGCGCTTTTGGGAGACCGAACAGCAGCTGGCCGACAGTGCCACCCAGTGGCTCCTCGATCAGGGGCTGGACGTTCGCGGGCACGTCTGCATCTGGGGTCGAGACGGCGTCAGCGCGATCCCGGACGACATCCTGACGGCGATCGACAACGAGGACGAACAAACGATCCGCGATCGATCGATGCAGCACATCGAGGACATCATCACCCACTACGGCGAGGACGTCACCGAATGGGAGGTCGTCAACGAGGCGATGCACGCCTACCAGCTCCAGCTGGGCGTGTACGGCGATCGGATCGACACTGACCAGCCGTGGACCGGCGAGGTCGTTCCGTGGACCTCACAGCTGCTGGCCGACTGGTACGACCAGGCCGCGTCGGTGATCGACGACAACGGTCTCGACATCGGCATCGCTGTCAACGACTTCAATCACTTCGCCTACGACTACGTGGACGGTCGGTACGAAACCGAGATCGACCACATCAACACCACGGTCCAGCTCGACACCGTCGGGCTGCAGGCCCACGCCGCCGCCCGGACCGGCGAGAACGACACCGACGACAACCCCGACGGGCGGATCAGCGCTACCGAGGTCACAAGCGAGATCAACCAGTGGGCCGACCACGGTGCGCGGGTGAAGATCACCGAGTTCGACACCTACAACGGCGACGACTGGAACAGCGACCAGGAACGGGCGGACGTGCTCGAAAACTACCTCCGCGGCGCGTTCAGCCACCCCGGGGTCGACGCTTTCATCATGTGGGGCTTTTGGGACGGCCGTCACTGGGAAAACGAGGCGCCGCTGTTCTACGACGACTGGTCGCCCAAGCCGGCCTACGACGTGTGGACCAACCTGGTGTTCGACGAGTGGTGGACCGACGAGAACGGTACCACAGACGGCAGCGGTACTTACGCTACCTCGGCGTTCCTCGGCGAACACGAGATCACTGTCACTACCGACTCCGGATCGACAACCACGGCCGTCTCGCTCACCGCCCCCTCAGGCACGAGCACTGTCACTGTGACCGCCGACGGCAGCGGTGGCGGCGACGAGACAGCACCGACGGTTCCGTCGAACCTGTCGGTGAGCGCGACGACGGGGTCCTCGGTGTCGGTGGGCTGGGACGCGTCCTCGGACACCGGCGGCTCCGGGCTGGACCAGTACGCGGTCGCCGTCGACGGGAATTCCGACCACACCGTCTCCGCAGGAACGACGAGTACGACTGTCTCGGGGCTGTCCGAGGACACTGAATACGTGATCGGCGTGTCGGCGGTCGACGGCGCTGGCAACGAGTCCGATCGAGCAACGGTTACTGCGACCACCGATGGCGATGGCGGCGGCTCCGACGAGCTGCTCGCGGAGGTAGAGCCGAGCGCAACGGCGGCCGCCGTGGACGAACGAATCACGTTCCAGGTGGTGGATACGTCGGGCAACGACCGGTGGATCACGGCGCTGGACTGGGCGTTCGGCGACGGCACCACGGCCACGGGCTGGTGGAACGCCCACACCTACGACACGGCCGGGACGTACACCGTGGCGCTGACAGCCACCGACAACGAGGACGCCACCACCACCCACGAGATCACCATCACCGTCTCCTGAATCCGGACGCCCCTCTCGCGGTTCATCACTTGCCCATTTTCGGCCGTGTGATTATTCATCTCTCGCACGAATACAAATTGAATATTAATTAATATTATATTCTTAATAATTACATTTAAGTATTAGTAGTTTAGTATATAGATATGGTCAGACGACGGACCATCCTGAAAAGTAGCATCGCTTTCGGAACGCTCGGCTTCGCGGGCGCAGTCACGGGACGAACACCGGCTCCCACCGAAGCTGAGCCGGCGGCAGACGATCAGCTTCCGTCGACGATAACGGCCGACACAACCGTTGCGGAGCTGTGTCACCAGTACGATGATCCATACTACGTTCCGCGAGATTTCCTCGATTACCTTCCGACTGGGGATTCATCCGACGCCGAGAAAGCCGATCAGTTCGGCTACAACGTCGAGGCGGTTCAGAACACGGTCGGGGATGGCACGCTGACGCTCGGTGATCTCGGCACCCAAGCTCTTCCCCGCGTCCAAACCCTCGCGGCGGCGGATTTCCCGGCGCACGCGGCCGTCAAGCTCCTTCCTCGATTGGCGTTGGTCCCCGACGAAACGGAGCCGCTGTCGCTACACAACCAACCACAGAGCGTCTGGGAGGAGACCGCCGGTCCGACCGTTGCGAGCAACGATCCGTCCCAGTTCACACAAAGCCAGTGGCCAACGGATGCCCGGACGTACCTTCCCGAGGAGGTCGCCGAGCGGGATCGAGTCCACGATCAGCCCCAAAACGAGGAGTGGGGGAGCGCCGCACCGCTTCCCGACGATGTGCTCCACAACGATGCTAACCCCGTTCTCGACGCGGCGAGCGAGAAGATTCACCCCGTGACCGGCGAGACGTTGGGTGACGGCTTCACTGCCACCGCACCGATGGCGGCCGAGGTCAAAATGCACGTCCTCAACGACGGCTACTGGTATCAGTACTTCGAGTTCGAGAACGTCAGCTCGGTGCCCTACCACCTGGACGGCGCTGTTCTCTGGTGGCTCGGTCCCTCGGGGATGGGCGAGAATCTGGCCGACGGCCACTACAACAACGCCCAACGACCCGATCCCTCGCTCGGTCACCCCCAACGCGACGTCATCGAGGTCGTCCACGACGACTACGAGGGACTCTCGGTGTACGCGATCCGGCTGGCCTACCACGACCAGCCCTACCACATGCGAACCGCCTACCCGAACCAGCGCTGGTCGCTCGAAATCGGCACGCCGGTGTACGCGACTGACGCGTCCTACCCGTCGTCGGCCGAGCGCCAACAGCTCGTTGACACGATGTTGGGCTCGCTCCACGTCGAACTGGAAACGAACATGGATCGAAACGACGACCTCATCGAGGAAGTCGATCTGAAACACCGGGTTCCCAACTGAGCGACGATCGGCCCTCCAAACCGAAAATCTTCGCCGACTGGCCAATACGCGTCACGAACGCGTTTCGTTCCAGCACGATAGATAAACGATAATACGTCATATTCATCGATATTTATATATATAATATATTGATTTATTTATGTATTGGGGATAGAGAGATATGATCCCATACTCGCCATAGATCATCTATAAACGATTCGAACGCCGCTGTTGGAATATAACCACTAAATATTTGACCATACGTAACATCGAAACATTACTTATCGTATCGTATGAAATTCTTTATTGTAATCGAACAAAAAACGAATTCAGCAACCGTTTAAGTCACCGAGGCGCGTTCGAAGCGGTATGTCTGATTTCTTGTCTGAGCGGTCGCTTCTGGGTCGGTACTACCTGTATCGAGCCACGATGTCGGTCGGGTTCATCACACCGATATTCACACTATTTCTGTTGCGGTCTCTGACGTACACGCAGCTCGCGGCGTTGTCCGCGCTGTACTCAGTGTTGGCGGTCGTCAGCGAGGTGCCGACGGGATACGTCGGTGATCGGTTGGGCCGGCGGGCGAGTTTGCTGCTCAGCGTGGCGTTCACCGTCGGCTCGGTGGGCGGATTCGTGGTCATGGATGGTTTCATTCCGTACGCCGTTCTGTACGCGTTGTGGGCGCTAGCGCTGGTGTTTCGCTCGGGTAGTATGGACGCGTGGCTGTACGATGTCCTCGACGAGCGGCTCGATGCCGACCGGTTCAGTCACGTCCGTGGCCGAGGAGACGCGGTACAGAACTGGACAGCAGCGGTATCGATGATCGGTGGTGGCCTGCTGTACGGCATCGAGCCGACGTATCCGTTCGTTGTCGCCGCCCTGTTCAACAGTCTGGGCTTCGTGACGCTGCTTTCGCTCCCGAAGAACAGCCAGTATGCGGACGGAAGCAAGGATTCGGATCGGCTCGGACCGCTCGCAGCGCTCACCATCGCCCGCGATCACCTGGTCCGACCACCCCTCCGGTCGCTGGTGGTGTACGTTGGGCTGTTTTACGCCGTTATCGGCGTTGCACAGGGCTACGTCCAACCGATGGCGGTCGAGACGTTGGCTCCCTACGCCAGCCAGTTCGGCATGGATCTTCGTGCGGGCACCGCCGTGGCCCGGGCGGGGAAAGCAGGTCCGTCGCTAGCGCTCGGGTTGGGCGTGCTGTACGCCGGTCTCACTGCGGTGGCGGCCGTGGGCGGCTACTACGCGGGGCGGATCGAGAATCGGCTCGGTGTCCGCCGGGCCGTGCTATGCGTGTCGGGGATCACGGCCGCCGCGCTCGTGGTGCCCCTGTGGATCGGGGCGTTTGCGCTGCCGATGTTCGCGGCGATGCGGACCTCGATGCCGCTCGTCAAACCCATCGCCAACGGCTACATCAACGATCATACTGCGTCCGTCGGACGGGCGACGCTGCTCTCGGTGGTGTCGATGGGGTACATGGCGCTGCGCACCCCGCTGGTGCTCGGAACCGGAGTGGTGGCCGATGCGGCCACGGCGACCACGGCGGTTGCAGCGCTCGGGGGTCTCTTCCTCGCGATCGGCGGCACGGTGTGGCTGTTCGGAACCGTCGCCCCCGAAACCGAAGCGACCGGTCAGCCCGACCGGTCACCGTCGTGAGCCGACACTGACGCTGAAATGACGCCAACACGATGCGATCACACGGTGAACGAAGTCTGCACTTCCCATACAGTTCGCACTTCTTATAAACTGTCCGTACTGTATCAACAGTTCATACTGTATCAACAGTTCGACTCGGTTCGCTCTCGTTCCGACCGTTATTAGCGTCTCGCGGTCCTTTGTCCACGATTTCGATACCGGAGATGGTAGGGTTCTCCGCTCCGCGGTGGAATTGGATGGTGAGAGTGCCATCGTCGGGCGACGTCTCGAAGGCCTTGACCGCTCCCACGTCGTGGCCGTGTTCGACGAACGGCTCGTACCCTTCTACGACGATTTCGTCTTCAATGCTGATGTCGAACGTCCGGGGGCCTCCTTCGCTGTACAGCCTTTCGTCGGGCCGGTCCGGGTTTCTGTCGACGAAAAACGGCTCCATCACGTAGATCCGGACCTCATACTCGTGTTCGGGATCGACGGGGAACGCCCACGTCATCTCGTCGGGCTGGCTGAAGAGACCGCCTCCCCGTTCGAAGCGATACGATTTGAACATCTCCCGTGGCACCGACTCGGAAACGGGGTTCTCGACGGTGATCGAGTCGGAGGTGTTGCTGACGATCGTGTCCGCCGCTTCGTGGTTCAAATACCTCGCGGGAGACCCTGCGCTGTCGGCGATCCAGTCCGGGCCGTCGTCAGTGGCTTCAATCCTCTGTCCGCCGGCGTTGACCCGGTACTCCACGCGTTCGGTCGGTGTAGGTGTGGGGGTGGGCGTCGCTGTCGACGTCGGCTGTTGTGTCTCATCGACCGGTGTGGTGGTCGTGTTATCGTCGGAGACTCCCCCGAACGGAAGCCCTGGCCCGGCGATGACGACGATGGTGCCGAGCAAGAACAGTCCCCCGACACCGAACAGCAGCCACTGCTGCCAGTTGTTCGAATCGCTGTCCTGTGAGGGGGAAATACGGTCTGGTGGCGAAGCGCGCGACACGAATACCGACTCAATCTACCCAACACAGCCAATTATATCTCACGTTTCACGTTCACAGCGTGGCGGCCGATCCACCGTCCGATCGGCGTGGTGGGATAGAGCTACAGGGATCGCGCCATCATCAGCTCGGCGGTGAACTCATCGTCGATCATGTAGTGTTCCTTGCGGATGGCCTCGGTCTCGAAGTCGTGGTTTTCGAGGAACCGGGCGGCCTCCTGGTTCGTGGCTGGAATGGAGTTGTACACCCGCCGGTAGCCGTGGGTGCTGGCCCATTCGAGACTCCGGTGGAGGAGGTGTCCCCCGATGCCGTGGCGGCGGTACTCCTCGAGCACGCCGACCGTCAGTTTTGCGGCGTGGCTGAGTTTTTCGAGCTCGGGCGCTTCGAGGTGTGCCCACCCGACCACGTCGCCTCCCACGGTGGCGACGAAGAACATCCGCGTCTCCACGTCGTTGTGCCGGATGAGAACGCCCTCGAAATCGATCTGCTCGACCACGCTTTCGGCCACCAGATACGTCTTCTCTCGGGTGATCCTCCGAATCACGCCGACGATCCCCGAGAGATCCTCCTGGCGTGCCGGTCGAATCACGAACTCGGCCTCGTCGTTGGTGTACTCTTCGGCGGTGCCAGCTTCTAGATCCACGCGCAGCGCGTCGTCGCGCTCTTCGAGATAACCGTCGCGCTTGAGGATCGTCAACTCGTGGTTGAACTTCTCGGGATCCATCCCGACTGCCTCTGCCACCTCGCGGGGGGCGACTGCCCCGTGCTGTTCGACGTATTCGTAGATTCGTCGGTGGTCCGGCGTTTCGAACGCGGGTGTTTGACGGGCTTGCATGGTCGTGCTGGATAGTCGTCCTGTGAGTATTTATCTTTGGTGTATGGTGTCACTTATCATATTCATCCAGAGACCGGTGGTGGGATCGGCTGTGGAGGGTTGTTCGAAGCGGTCAGTAGGGGAGGACCAGTAGCACGACGGTTAGAAACGGAATGAGCAACAGCAGCATGGCGACCGCGTAGCCGAACAGTTCGCGGGCTTTGAGTCCGGTGATTGCCAGCAGTGGGAGCGCCCAGAACGGGTTGAGCAGGTTGGTGTGTGCGTCACCCACGGCGTAGGCGATCGTCGCCTGCCCGACCGGGACACCCAGCTGTTGTGCGGCCTCCACGACCGAGGGTCCGAGCACGATCCACTCGCCGCCGCCCGACGGCACGAAGAGGTTGACGATCGAGCCGGTGAGCCACGCGATGACGGGGAACGTCTCCGGTGTCGAGACCGACAGCAGCGTCTCGGCCAGCCTTTCCGACAGCCCGGAGGCGTTCATCATTCCCTGAATGCCCGCGAAAAAGGGGAAGAGGAGGATGATCCCCGACGCGGCAGAGGCTGCCTCCTCGAACCGCTCGCGGTAGACGGCAGGTCGGGTGTATAGGGCGACACCGAGGAACAGGAAGCCGAAATTGACGACGTTCAGGGTGAGCGCGTCCAGCCCTTCGGTGGCGAACAGGGACCCCACGTAGAGCAGCCCCGTCACCGCGATCACCCCGCCGAGCACCCGGCTGTTGTCGATTCGCTCGGCCGGCGTTCGCGGATCCGACCGGGAACGGGTAGTCGCCCGTTCCCGTTCGAGATCCTCGGATGGAAGATACGCCGTGATGGAGCGGGATCGATCGGATGCCGGCGTGAGAAGCGCCAACATGATTCCCGCGTACCCGATCCCGAGAGCGGTCAACGCAAGCGCGTAGGGGTGGAAGATCGTTCGGGTCGTGCTGATAACCCCGTCGAGTACGCCGAGCGCGATGAACTCGTTGCCCTCCGTGGCGAGCAACAACGGGGCTGATCCCGACAGCCCCCAGTGCCACGTCAACCCCAAGCCCATGTACCCCGCCACGCACAACAACGGGTAGTGCACGTCGATCCCGTTTTCCTCGACAGCGATCCCCATTTCGCGGGCAAAAATGGCTCCCAGAACCAGGCTGAACCCCCAGTGCACCCACGCGATGGCCATCGAGAACACGCCGACCACGACGACCGCCTGCCGACCGGTCGATGGGAGCTGTGCCAGCCGCCGAAGCCCGCCGTTCACTCGCGGGTGGTACGCGATGACAAAGCCCGTCATCAGAATCAGCACCATCTGCATGCCGAACGAGAGAAACGTCCAGAAGCCATCGAACCAGTAACCGACCATCCCAGTCGGCGTGGCTCCTTCGATGGCGATGCCCGCAACGAACACTACGTAACTCAAGATGATTGCAAACAGGAACGGACTCGGCATCCATCGCTCGACCACGCCCGCAAGGCGGTGGCCCGCCCGCTCGAACCAGTTCCCTCTGCCTCCTGCTTCCGCCTGTTCTGCTGACATACTGGGCGTATATTCAGGTGTGGCCGCTTAATCGTTGGTGTTCTGTCGGAGCTACGAGCGACAGGACGGCTGTCGACTAGGCAGTAGGACGGTGTCAATTATTACTGAGTAGAGTCTTCTACTACACATGGTCACATCCGTGAAAATGGATGACGAAACGAAGTCGGATCTCGAGGAGCTACAGGCGGAAATCCGGCTCAAGACGGGACGACAGGTAACCCAACAGGAGATCCTTTCTCGCATTGTCGATCGAGCTGTCGAGTCGACGGATGATCTCATCGAATCGTTTCGGGATACGATCACGGAACTCGATGCAGCGGACCGATCCGCGTTCCACGACGGGATGATCGCGTCCGGAACACGAACGACCGAGGAAGATATCGACGAGGAACTGTACGGATGAGCGTCCTCCTCGACACTGGCGTCCTGTGCGCCCACCACGATACGGACGCCAACCGACACGATGCAGCCGTCGAGATCATCGATGAACTCCTCACGGGAGCGTTCGGCCAACCGTACGTGAGTGATTACGTGTACGACCAAGCGATCACACTCACCCGAAAACGAACGCATTCCTTCGAAGCCGCGAAAACGCTCTCCGATCGTATCCTCGGTCGCGGTTCGTTCCCTTCAATTTTTGATATCATACACGTCGGAAGGGATGTGTTCCGGTCCTCGATCGAGACGTGGAAACGATACGAGGATCAAGCGCTGAGTTTCACTGATGCCACACTCATCACGCTCTGTGAACAGCGTCAAATCGACGGTGTTCTCACGTTCGATTCCGATTTTGACGAACTCGTTACCCGGTACGATCCGCTTGATTACGTGTAATGACTGCTGTCGTAGTCAGTACCACTCCTTTTCGATGAACTGCTGTGCGAGATCGAACGCGCCACGAGCGGCGGCGGTTTCGGGTTCGTCGGGCGCGATCACGTTCACGTCGTGTTGGAGTTCTTCGCCCAGACGATCCTCGAACGTCTCGGGCAGGCCGGGGATGGCCGCCATCCCGCCCGTGAGAGCGATCGGCTCGTCGAGCGCGTGTTTGTAGATCTTCGCGTGGTCGTTCGCCAGCCGGGGAAGGAACTCGTTTGCGATCCCATCGACGGCTTCGTCGACGTACCGATCGAGCGCGTCCATCACGCTGCGCTCGATGGTGAACTCGTGGGTGCCTCCACCGGGCTGTTGGATGATGTCGGTAAACGGCTGGAAGTCGATAAAATCGCCGCGTTGCTCTTTGTATTCTCTCGCCGTGGTCCCATCGATGTGGACCCGACCCTGGGTCTCCTCTTCGACGTTGGCAGCGATCCACCGGTCCACATCGTTGCCGGCGATCGATCCCGTCGCAAACCGCGACAGCTGCTCCCCGCGGCGGTAGGCGCACGCACCGATGTTCGTCGACCCCATGTTGATCGAGATGAAGACGCGTCCGATCGCCGTCAGTTCCGGACCGAACGCGGGGATCGACCCGCACAACGACTCCGGATACCCTCGGATGAGCCGACGGCCGACATCGGTTTCTTCGACCACGCTTGCCAGCTTTTCCAAGCCATCTTCGTTGTTGATCGCCGGGATGGCGTACACCGCAACGCTGTCTTCCGGAAGGTCGTTCGCACGGACGATCCGATCGAAAAACGTTCCTGTGGCCGCCGCGCGCTCGTCGTCCTCGGGCAGCCCCGTCCGGAGCATGAACTCGACCCGCTCGGGATACTCGTACGCTGCTTCCTCGCCGTAGATGACGCGGCTCGTCCCCGACAACACATCCTCGTACGTGGCCAAACAGGTGAGCGTTGCGTGGGTCTCGATCCCCTCGTCCTGCGGCCGAGCGACGACGGTCCGGGTGCTCCCGATCTTGATACCGATCGGAACCGGACCGCTCGTTCCGATCGAGGGTGTCTCTTTGAGCATGTGGGTCCCCTTCAAAGGCGCAGGATATAAACGACCCCAGATCGGTGCCGGGAGACGAACAGACCCGTCCCGAGTGTCGTGGCTCTCCCCGAGTGGCACACTGTCGGATAGTCTGAGGCACGAATGTTAATTTTAATAAATATGGTGTGAGTATGTGGATAGCACATGGTAGCGGAGATGATCGGGATTGATTTGGGGACGACCAACAGCGCTGTCGGGCATTCGACTGGATCGGATCTCGAGATACTCCCGAACACTCGTGGGGATCGGCTCACGCCGTCGGTCGTCGCCTTCGACGGGCGGACGGCGCTCGTCGGCGCACAGGCCGTTAACCAAGCGGTCCAATACCCGAACCACACTGTGTTTTCGGCCAAGCGGTACATGGGCACCGACGAGGAGATTCTGCTCGGCGAGGAAGGAGACAAGAGTGCGTTCACGCCCGAGGAGATCGCAGCACTCGTTCTCAAGAAGCTGTGTCGGGACGCTGAAGACGCTCTCGGCCGGTCGGTTGATACGGCGGTGATCACGGTGCCGGCGTATTTCAACGATCGCCAACGCCAAGCGACCAAACACGCTGGAGAGATCGCGGGCCTCACCGTCGAACGGATTCTCAACGAGCCGACGGCGGCGTGTCTCGCCTACGGATTACGCACGGGCACCGACCAGACCGTGCTCGTCTACGATCTGGGTGGCGGGACGTTCGACAGCTCCCTGATCGAGATCAGTGGCAGCGTGTTCGAGGTCATTGCGACCAACGGCGATACGAACCTCGGTGGCGACGATTGGGACGCGCGCATCGTCGACTGGCTCGAAGAGCACCTCTCTGTTGAGCACGGTGCCACGATCGACGACCCAGTCACTACTGCGAGGATGTTCGACGCCGCAAAACAGGCCAAACACGAGCTTTCGACGCGGCAACGGACCCAAATCACGATCCCGTTTCTGGAACTCGGTGGCGACACGTACGACATCGAACGAACGCTCACCCGGACCCAGTTCGAGCAGCTGACGGAAGACCTCACCGAGGAGACGATCACGCTGTGTGAGGAACTGTTCGAACCGACGGCGTACACGCCGGCGTCGGTTGACGAGGTGTTGCTTGTCGGGGGTGCGACCCGGATGCCCTCTGTCCGCGAACGCGTTGGGGAGTTTTTCGGAACGCAGCCCGCCACGCGTGTCAACCCCGACGAAGCGGTCGCCCTCGGCGCAGCCGCACAGGCGGCCATTCTCGACGAAGACACCCTCCCGGTTCCTGACGACGATTCCGGTGAGGTCCCTGTGGGGCGTACTACCGCTGACGTCCCGACAACGCGTGATGCGGCCGACATCGTGTTGCTCACCGTCACACCGCAGTCAGTGGGGATTGAGGCCCACAGGAGTTCTCCAGACGACACCTACTACGATGTCCTTATCTCCCGAAACACGCCAATCCCGGCGAACGAAACGAAGCTGTACTCGACAGTTGTCGACGATCAAAAGTACGTTTTCATCTCCGTCCATCAAGGAGAAGGATCACTTTCGAAGACTGAGCTGCTTGACGAGTTCAAAATTGGTCCGCTCCCGCTTCGACCAGCCGGAAAACCGGATATCGAGGTCTCGTTTGCCGTCGATCAGGATGGATTACTCCAAGTCAGCGCCGAGGATGTCGACCACGAGATCGGCGACGAGATCGCTATCGAATCCGTCTTCGGTCTGGCCGCCGAGGAGATCTCCGCGATGAAACAGAACCTTCCGGCGCTCCGCTGACACGACGATCTCGATTTCTATGACTGGATCGACTGACTCTCACTACGACGTTCTCGGTGTCGACCCGGACGCATCCAAAGCGGAGATCAAGCAGGCCTATCGGGAGAAGGTGAAAGAACACCATCCCGATCACAGCGACGACCCGAACGCACAGGAAAAACTCATGCGGGTTCGGGAGGCCAAAGAAACGCTGTTGAATCCGAAGGACCGCCGACGGTACGATCGGAATCGAAACACCAACGCTTCGGAGGCGAGCACAGAAACCGACCACGAGCAGCGCAGCGATCGACGCCGGCAGCGACAGCAGCAACGTCGCCAACGCCGGCGTCGCAACCGGAAACAGGAAGATAGACGATCACAGACGCGTGCGGGACGCCAGACGGAGACCCAGACGCGTGAGCGCGACCGCACGGCAAGCCACGATCGGGAGTCACACACCGACCGATCGGGGTGGGATCGGCTTCGTGGCGTGGTCGCATGGATACGAGCGGCTCGACGCTTCCCCAAGCGATGGCATCAAAAACACTTCCATTCATCACAGGCGACCCGGGATCTGCTCGGTAGCCTCGTGACCGGACCGACAGTCATTCGTCTCACCGCAACGGTCGCCTTGATCTTCTTTGTGAGCGAAGCCGTAGCGATGCTCGGTGTTTCGGACGGCTCGCCCGCCGTCGAATACGGCATCCTAATCGCGTGTCTCGGTGTGAGCTATCTGTGCTACGCGGTCGCTACTCCGCTTCCCTTCGAGACTCCACGAATCCGCGAGCGCTTCAGACCCGCCGGTCGGGCGACGCTCTGGCCGCTGGTCTGCGTCCATCTCTTTGGCATCAGTATTTTCGCTCTGACCGCCTTCCTCGGCACAGACCCGGGAGCCGTCTACGCGGGCGTCGCTGTCGTGTACGTGCTCGTCGTAACCATCGGGTGTAGCATTTTTTTCGGCCTGTTTGCAGCCGGCATTGTCGGATCGATACTACACCGCCATCCACGGGTGATGGAGTGGCTTTTCACCCGTCCGTGGTGGACCAACCGGCGTCGACAGCGAATAACGGGGTTTCTGCTCGGTTCTCGCTTGGGACCGGTGGTCGCCGCTGTGGTTTTGTTCACTTCCCTCGGTGGCGATCTGTCGCTCCGCGCCATAACGGTCGCTGAAACGGAACCGGTCGGACCATGGGTTCCAGCAGTGACGGCTGGACCGGTGCATCTGGGGAGTGTGTTGAATTTCGTGATCGGAGCCATCGCTTTCGGGAGCGTGATCGTCGGCGTTGTCGGGATGCTCTGGGCGCTCACCAGTGTCCCGTGGCGGGATCGGTTCGATCACGGCTACAGCACCCATCCGACTGGCTGGAACCTCCTCGCCGCTGTTCCTGTTGTCAGCTTCGTCTGGATGCTCTACACGGGCGTGAGCGGCGTTCCGATCCCGATCGGCACTCACACGCTTCAGGTCACCATAGGATCGATAACAGCTTGGCTGGTGTATCTCCCGTCGTCGCTCGTCGGGGCATACCTCCTGCGCCGCTACCTCGAACCGACGCTCCAACGATATCGGTAACCCCGACGGTCTCCACCGCTCGACCAGTTCGCTTTACGCCCTCAGCCGCGCTCGAACGACGAAGAGACTCGGGAGCACCGTCACGCACGCGATGAACGCGTAGACGATGCTGAGACCAGTCACCAGCCCGAACCGCTGTAGCGGTGGCGAGAGCGCGAGCGCGAGCACTCCGAACCCGGAGGCCGTGGTCAGCGCGCTTCCGAGCAGCGCGCCGCCCGTTCCGGTGAGCGCCGCCGACAGCGCGGTCTCGACGCTGTCGTGTCGGTCGCGCTCATCGATGAAGCGCTCCCCGAGGTGAACGCTGTAATCCACGCCGAGACCGATCGCCAGGCTGGTGATCACGACGGTCTCGCTGTTGAACGGAACGTCGAGCGCCGCCATGGTACCGAGCAACCACGCGAGCGCGATGAGCACCGGAACGACCACCAACACGCCGAGATCGGGTGCGCGGTAGCGCCACCAGTACAGCCCGATGAGGAACGCGAGGATGACCCCGAGCGTGATGGCGAACCCCTCGACCAGCGTCTCGAACAGGGCACCCTGTACGACGGCAGTGATGACCGGTCCGCCCGTCGCTAGCGCCGTCACCGGCGCTCGGTGTTCGATCTCCCCTGAGAGGTCACGGACGTCCTCTGAGATCGATGCAGCGCTGCCCCCGGGCTGAACCCCGACGATCAGCCGAGCCGATTCGTACGTCCCGCTCTCGGATCGGTGGAGCACCGTCTCGGCCCGTTCGGGGGCGGCCGTGTACAGGCGGTCATACACCCCCGCAACGTCGCGGTCCGGCAGGCCGTCGCCGTCGGTGTCTCGGGTCTCGATGGCGTTCGCAACTGACTCGTTGGTGGCCGAAACGTCCCGAAGGAGCGTTACAGGACTCTCCACGCTAGCGCCATCCCTCCCGACGACGATCGTGTCGCGTTCGTTCCCCGTCCCGTTCGCGCTGGACGCGCGATCGATCGCGGTGAGCACCGCCGGATCGGTGACGTTCCCACGAACGAGTATCTGTGCCTCCGTTCCCTCCCCGCGTTGGCGGAAGTTGTCGCTGAGATACGCGAACTGCTCGCCCACGTCGTAGTCGTCGGGCGCGAACGGCTCGGGAAGCGAGTCCATCCATTCTGGGGCGTCTTCCGGGAGGAAATCGGCCTGGTTGAACTCCGTGTCAATCCCGGTCGCGCCGTACCCACCACCCGAGGCGAGCAACACCGCGGTGATGAGCACCACGATCGGTGCTCGGTGGGTGAGGGTTGCGATGGCCGAGAGTCCCCGGCCCACCGGACTGCCGGCGTCCCCGAACGCGGGC
Source organism: Halobacteriales archaeon YIM A00010 (assembly GCA_025041175.1). GTDB lineage: Archaea > Halobacteriota > Halobacteria > Halobacteriales > Haloarculaceae > Halocatena. Next base: position 991,594 of record JAKCFJ010000002.1, on the reverse strand, counting down.
CGCCGTCGCTCCCGGCCGAACCGGTCGAGCAGCCGCTCGGCTTCGAGCTTGAGCGCCGGAACGAACACCGCAAACACGAGGAGCATGGCGAGGATGCCGGTGCTGCTCAACACCGCGAAGTCCTGGATCGACCCCCACGGACTGGCGTAGTTCGAAAAGAAGCCGATCGCGGTCGTGGCCGCGGCGACAACGAGCGCAAGCCCCACGCCGGATATCGCTCGCCGCATCGCTGCCGTGGGTGAGCCGTCCGCATCAGCGGTGTCGAGCGAACCCGTTCGTGCCTCCCGATACCGCATGACAACGTGCAACGAGTAATCGAGGCTCAGCCCGATGAGGAGGAACGGCACCGCGATGAGCAGCGAACTGGACGGGATCGAAAGCCACCCCTGCACGCCAGCGAGCCACGCCATCACCACACCGACGCCAGTGAGACTGACCACCACGTCGATCACGTCCCGGTAGGCGATTGTGAGGGCCGCGAGTAACAGGAGCAGCGCGACCGGCATGATGATCAGGAAACTGTCCCCGATCGCTCGGGAACTCGCGTCGTCGACGATCCCCTCGCCGAAGACGAACGCGGTTTCAAAGCGCTCCTCGACCACCGAGTCGATTCCGACCTGTGCGTCGTACGCCTGCTCCGCGTCTGCGTTCTGGAAGACGAGCGTCATCCGCGCATCGGCGCTAGTCGTGGTCGGATCGGTCTCCGTCGGCAGGAACGCGGTCGCGTCCGTCCTCCCGGTGCTCGCGTTTCCGTCCAGTACCCTCCCGACCAGAGCCTCGACTTCCTCTGGGGAGCGCGATTCGAGCTCCGCGATCTGTTGGTCTAGCGTCGCGTTTACCGCCGGATTTTGTGCGTCCTCCGCGACAGCAGCGGTTCCGACGACGTTCTCGATCCCGACGATCCCGCGGTCGTCGAGCGTCGCGTTGATCGACTCGTTTTCCCGCAACTGCTGTTGGAGCCGGAGGCTCTCCAACAATGAGTCGCGCGTGAGTACGTCGTCGCCCCGAACGACGATCTGGGCGACCTCTGCGTTGTCCGTCTCGTAGCTCGATTCGATCTCCTCGAGCGCCGCCTGCTCGGGGGCGTCCGTTTCGTCCTGGCCGATGTCCGAATTCCCCGTCTCTCCGACCATCGCACCAGCGGCGACGATCCCCGTGAGCACGAGCACCAACGCGATCGCTAGCCTGCTGTGGTCGACGATCACGCCGACAAACCGCGACGCTACGCCCATCGGTCACCACTCCGATCGAAACTGAATCGTCCTATCGCCATTACAACACGCTCGGAGCGCGGATCATAAGGACCTCCTGAGCGTTCCCACCGGCTGGGACTACCGGCGTGAACGGCTACCGACCGTACAGACCGATGATCATAACGACGAATCCGATCGAGATAATCAGGCTTTCGATGAGCATCCCGACGGTGGCTTGGAGCCCGATGATGTGGTGGAAAATGCCGACCAACACCGTTCCAGCCGTGATGATCGACAGCCCGACAGCGAAATGTTGCAGCCCGTCTATTTTCGTTCGCAGGTACGCCCGATACGCGAGCAGCGCGACGACACTCCCGAGAACGAGCGCCAGAATTTTCGCGGCGACGAGCAGGGTAACGACCGTATCGATCATGACTCCTCTTTCATCTCCGACCAGAACGTGGCCATGCGGTCGGTTGCGTCCGTTTCCGGCCGCTCGATCGAAACCGAAAACTCCCCATCCTCGACGTCGAGAGCGATCCGTGTGAAATCCCGTTCGTACAGCGTTGCGTTCGGGCCGTTTCGGCGGACTTCGGTGTACTCCCGGACGAGCTTCGCCTCCCCGAGCCGTTCGAGTTTCCTGTACACCGTCGAACTGGCCATCCCACACGCCTCACACAGCTCTGTGGCAGACGTGGGACCGTCCAACACCGAGAGGATCGTTCGGCATTTCTCGTCTTCGAGCGATCCCAACACTGCCGGAAGATCTGCGGACTGATCGGTGTCACTCGCTGTCGCTCGAACGGACGCTGTCTCTGATGAGTTCCTCGGTGTGGGGATCACTGGGAATCGATCCCATTCGACGTTTTTCTCGGTCATTTTGTGAGGGCCATCCGCGGATCCTGCCTTCAATCATCGTATTTTTTGGATGCGCGGATAAAGACCCTCCGGCTCCTCCCAGAGTGTTGGAATCGCCGCCTGCGGTGGGATGAGAGGAGAGGACTTATGTTTCCGCCGTCCATTCTCAACATGTGGTTTCCTCGTTCGACGTTCTTGGGATCGCCCCGGATGCGGACGACGCCGAGATCGATCGCGCGTATCGACGGCGAGTGAAAGAGGTTCATCCGGACCACGGCGGGTCAGCCAAGGAGTTCCAGCGGGTTCGAACGGCCTACCAACGGCTCAAAGCGGGCGGCTGCGAGACGCCGCTGTACGACGCCGAGGAGAACGACGATCCGAACCACCGGCACCCCAAATCCCGCGTCGAATACCTCAACTACGAGGTACTCGACGATTACGGCTGGTCGCTCGGTGACGACGATCTGTTCGAGAAGGCCGGGGCTGCAAAGCTTGACGTGGTCGATTACGGGCGTTTCCTGGTTCGACCCCACGAATCGCTGCTAGAAGCCGCCGAGAACCGTGGGTTCGCGTGGCCCTTCGCCTGCCGCGGTGGCGCGTGTGCGAACTGCGCAGTCGCGGTCGTTACGGGGCGCTTGGGGATGCCCGTCAATCATATCCTCCCATCCGAGATGAGCGACCGCGGGATTCGACTCTCCTGCAATGGCATGCCCATGACGGAGACGATGCAGGTCGTCTACAACCTCAAGCACCTCCCGGAACTCGACGACCTCCAGTTGCCCCCACGGCCGTTCGAGCAGGCCCGCGTTGGAGAGTGACTTGGAAGAACGTAGCGCCTACCGGCCGGGGGAGCGCTCCGCGTTCTCTGATCTCACGGATTTTGTGAACTCCTTTGTGTGGTCTGGAGCCGGATCTCGTCGTCCCTCACGTCCGCGATGTCCTGTTCCTGTAGCGGAAAGGTTTCCTCATCGACATCTCCCCAGCCCAGTTGGGCCTTCAGCTTATCCGTGAGACCGGGATCCGGTTCGACGTACGCCGTTCCGTGCTCCACAGTCGCTACGATACCGACCGTCGTATCGTCTCGAACGACGGATTTTCCTTCGTCGGATTCTGTGATGTTCGCCATTGCAGGATAATGATCGGCAGAAACACCCATATGAGTCCTGTCTGCAAATGCTGTCGTGTTTCCGATCCAACGGGCTGTGAGTGATGGATCGCACACGCTGATGGCACGGATTTTTTGTGTACTGTTTGTATTATTGAAAACATGATACGACATCTCGCGACGGTAGCGTTCTCCGTTCCGGTTGGTCTACCGGCACAAGCCGGGATTTCGGAAGCCGAGCAAGTACTGTGTACCGGTAATGCTCTCGTCGCACAGTTGGTCACGGTCGGATTCGGTCTCGCATCGATGTACTTCTTTTTGAAATTCCTGCTGCGAGCGCAGTACGGGTTCGACAAGCGAGGAGATGTACCCGCTAGCCGCGATCCGACGGTGAACGCGATGAAAAAGAGCCGGTTCGGAAAGCTCCAAACGCGGGACGCGCTCTACTCGCTGCTGGCTGGACTGGTGCCGGTGTTGGTTCCGGTGTTCTTGCGCGCTGTGGGTATCGATGTCGTCGGGTGTTTGCTCTGATCCGCGGAGGTGGATGTCACTTCCAGGTCCCGACGTATTCGTCGGTTCCGCTCGTCGGCGTCGTATACTGGCGGTTCGACCCCGATTCCCACGTCACTGCGCCGGTTTCGTCGATTTTGATGAACTTGAACTCGAGCGTCGTTCCGGCAGGAACGTTGCTGTCGTAGTACCAGTCGGGATACTGGTGGACGACCTGGTTGAAAAATGGGCCGACCGCACGAGCCGTGTCCCACTCACCGAGTTCGTGGACGTTCCCAACCAGATAGACGTTCTCCCCGGTGTCGGTCGTGGCGTCCTCGACAACGAACCGGACGGAGACCTGCTCGGCCGTTAGGACCTCGAAGCCGTCGAAGGCGTTGCTCTGGACCCCATTCGCATCCGTGACGGTGACGTCGTGGTATCCGGCAGCCACCGACGGGACGGTCGCTTGGATCTGCGCGTCCGACCAGGCGTTCACAGGGGCGTTCGTCGAGCCGAACTGTACCGAACCAGTCGTGCTGCCGAACCCTCTACCGTCGATAGTCACTGTGTGATCGGTCCGTCCCATCGTTGGGCCGACGTGCCCGAGCGTCGGGGTGGACGTATTCCCCGTGTGCTCCCAAACGCCCACCGTTTGTGGCCCGATGTCGAACGCACCGATCGAGCCGTCGTTGTTGACAGTGGTGGAGAACCCATCGAGGGCACCGTCGAGTCGATCGGCGTACGTTCCCTCTGGGAGGTCCGTGGACAGCCCGCTGATGGGGTACTCCGTCTGGCTCCGATTGATGCCGACCAGCACGACGTTGTCACCGAATCCGCGCTCGTAGAAGAGCACATCACTGTTGATCCAGCGCTGCTGGGTGTCTCCGTAGGCGAGCGCGGGGTTGGATCGGCGCAGGGAAGCGAGCTTCGAGATCACCGTGTAGGCGGTGGTCGTGGTGTCGAACGACGGCATCGGCCGCCGGTTGTCCGGGTCGCTGGTGCCCTGGAGATACTGCTCGGTGCCGTAGTAGATCGTCGGCGTCCCTCGGGACGTTAGAAGCACCGCGAGCGCCATGTCGGTGTTGACCGCTCCGTCCGAGACGGTGAACCGCTCCATGTCGTGGTTGTCGATGAACGGGAGCTGATCGGTGACCTGGTCGTGCTCGGCCGCCGTCTCCTCGAGTACGTCCCAAAAGCCGTACCAGTCGTCGGTGAAATCCCGCAGTACCTGCCTGATCTCGTGTCCGAACCGGAAGTCGAGCAGCCCCATTCCACTGTCGTTCGAGAAGTCGTAGTAGCGCTGATCGTGCTCGTCGGCGCCGAGAAACCACTCTCCGAACGTGAACACTGGCTTGTGATCGTAGATGGTGTCCAGCAACGTTTTCTGCCACAACGGCGGCATGTGCGCGACCGCGTCGACGCGTATTCCGTCGATCCCCCTGTCCAACCACTGCTTGATCGCGTCTTTGAGGTATTGATCGATGAACGTCTCCTGGTGGTCCAGATCGGCCAGATCGTACAGGTTGCGGTAGATCCCGTCCTCGTAGGTGGAGTAATCCGTGCCGCCGTTGTGGTGGAAATAGTCGTTCGGATCGTCGCTGTACGCCGCGACGTAGTCGCCGTTGTCGTACAGAGCTCCATCCTCGAGTTCGCCGTCGTCCGTCGAGGGAGAGGTGTGGTTCGGGACGAAATCGATGATGATCTTGATCCCGTTGTCGTGAGCCACGCTGACCAGCTCGTCGAACGCCGCCATACCGCCGAAAAACGGGTTGGGAGTCTTGAAATCCCGGCTCCAGTAGCCGTGGTAGGACGCCCCGGTATCTGAATCCACCGCGGTGATGTTCTCGAACGGTGGAGAGATCCAGACCGCCGTGATCCCCAGGTCGGTCAGGTATCCGTCCCGAATCCTGTCGGTGATTCCCTGCCAGTCGCCACCACAGTACTTTCGCAAGTCTGAACAGTCGCTGCTGTACAGCTCACCGCTCGGATCGTTCGAGGCATCCCCGTTCCGAAAACGGTCCGTGATGATCTGGTAGATCACGTCGTCGGTGTAGTTGACCGCGCTCCCGACACCCGGTGTGGCTGCTGCCTGGGTCACGAACGAAAGGTCGTGTTCTTTGGAAACGGTACGGCCGGCCAGCCCGATCGAGGCGAGTCCGAGCGCCTCGAGCAGATCCCGACGTTTGAGATCCATATTGAATCTATGAAGAACTATTACACCGTATATATTTAAAAGTATGCTACTGAAACACATCAAACAGTACCTAGTTCCATTTCTTCGGAATGATCCGTCGGTGATTGCGCTGCGGTCGGGAGGCTCGGAGCGTGGCGCGCAGAATCGTCCGGAGACGAACACCCGAAGAAGCGAGAGAACGGCTAGCCTTCCATTCCGCTGAACGAGAGACCGCCCTCGATGTACCGTTGTGCGAACAGATACACCAGCATGATGGGCGTGGCGAAGGTGAGCGCGAACGCCGAAAAGCGCGCCCACGGGATGGAGTACTCGCTGACCAGGGAGAACAGCCCGACAGGGAGGGTGTAGTTCTCGGTTCCGAGCAGCGTTTGGGCCACGACGAACTCCGTCCAGCCGGTGAGAAACGTGAAAATGAACACCGTCGCCAGCCCCGCCGCCGAGAGTGGCAGGATCACCTCGGTGACGACCCGCCACGGCGGCGCGCCGTCGACGACCGCAGCCTCCTCGTACGAGACCGGAATGCCGTCCATGTACGTCTTCAACAGCCACGTGTTGAACGGAACCGCGGTCGCCGCGTAGTAGACGGCCAACGCGAGCTTGCTGTCGTTGATCCCGAACTGGACGTAGACGGTGTACAGCCCGATGAGCAGGGCGATCCCGAGTCCTCCGCCGACTTGGGTCATCAGCACGTACACGAACAGGACCTTTCGCCGGAAGATGAACTCCTTTCGTGAGAGCGCGTACGCCGCCGGCACGATCAGGCACATGGAGATAATGACGGTCGGGATGGCGACCGTGATGCTGTTCCAGAGAAACAGCTTGAAATCCGAAGGGTTATCGATTCCGTAGCGGGAGACATCGAGAAGAACGATCTCGGGGGTGTCGAACACGACGGCGAGATTGGTCAACGGAACGTTTATCGTGAGGGTGTACCCCGGAACGATGAGATCGCCGATCACCCAGAGAAACGACTGGAATGTGGGATCGCGCGGGAGCAGTTGGAGCCCGGCCGAGGAGTAGATCGAGCCGCCGGAGGGTGACAGCGCAGCGAGGAGGATCCAGTAGATCGGAAACAACAGCGCGAGTACCATGATGAGGGCACCGATGGTCGCTCCGAGCGTTTTCACCGGTTTGGTGGGTGAAATCTCCCCACGCCAGACGCCGTTGGCCGTGTACGCTACGTCCCGAGCGGTTTCGAGCGGTGCGTGGGCGAGCGTGCGGGCATCCCCGCGTAGCTTCCGGACAAGGCGGGTGAGAACGCTCATTGTTCGGCCACCCCCTCGGCCAGCCGCCCGCGCTTGACGTTGAGCCACATGAACGCGCCGATGAAGACGACCGCGACGAGACTGATGGCCGCACCGCGACCGTATTCGGAGAACGCCAACGCCTCGCGGTAGCCGTAGACTACGATGAGTTCGTTCGCGCGTGCTGGTCCACCCTGGTTGAACACGTACGGGATGAGAAACTGTTGGAACGACGCCGCAGCGGTCAGGATCGACGCGAACAGCACGGGTCGTTTGATTGACGGCAGCGTGACGTGGAGAAAGCGCGCGAGGTAGCCCGCGCCGTCGACCATCGCCGCCTCGTGAAGCTCCTCGGGAACGTCCTGGAGGGCGCTAACGGTGATGATGACCATGAAGGGGTAGGCGAGCCACATCTCCGTGACGTTGTACGCGAAAAACGCCGACCACCGTCCGGAGAGCCACGCGACGGAGCCGAGATTGAGGAGGGTCAGCAGCTGATTCGCCAGTCCGAACTCGGCGGAGCTGAAGATGCCACGCCACACTGTGATGGTGAATATCGCCGGTAGACCCATCGGAAGGATGATGAACGAGCGCAGGAGGCGCTTACCGCGAACGCGCTCGCTGGTGACGACCAGCGCGATCCCCAGGCTGAGACCGATCTTCAGCACGACGCTCGTGGCGACGAACAGCCACGTCACGCCGAAGGAGTTCCAGAACATCGGATCCGTGAGGACGCTGGCGTAGTTTTCGAGACCAACCAGCGTCGCCTCCCCGAACGTCAGGACCGACACCGCTCCCTCACCGGCGAACAAGGTCGCTGGTTTGGCGTTCGTGAACGAGATGCCGACGAGATACACCACCGGGAACAGCATGAACGCAGCGAAGACGAACAGCCCCGGGAGGACGAACAACAACGGAACGTCCCGCTCATCGAGAAACGGGATCGTCTCGATGTGGCGGGTAACGCGTGACGGGCTCATCTTGCTATTCCCAGTTCTCCCGAACCGACGTTGCTGCCCCGTTCAATGCGTCGTTTGCGCTCGCATCGCCGTTGAACGCCTCGATGAGCGCGGTTTCCATCTGCGGCCACACTTTGTTCATCTTCGGGCGGGTCGGCATCGGCGTTCCCTGCTCGACGGTCTGTGAAAACGACTGCACCGCCTCCGGAAGCTCATCGCTCCCGACGAGGCTGTCGAGAACGGGGATGGATCCCTGTTCCTCGGCAAGCTGCAGGATGTGATCCTCGTTCGTGACGTACCATTCGACGAACGTTCGCGCAGCGGTGGTGTCTGCGTCGTCGTTCTCCATGGCCGTGGTGAAATACCACATCGTGATGCCGGTGTAGGGGTTTGGCGTGCCGTCCGTTGGCGTCGGAAGCGTCGTGACCTCGTAGTTCACGCCTTTCTCGTTGAGCGTGGTGAGATACCACGGGCCGTTGATGGCGAACGCGGCGTTCCCCTCCGCGAAGGCGGCCGCTTGGGGTTCGTAGGTCGGATCGTTTGGCATGTACGGTTGGAAGTTATCGAGCGCGAACTGGAGTCCACGAACCGTCTTCTCGTTGTCGATCCCGAGCACGTCGTCTTTGCTCGCATCGAAGTAGTAGCCCCCGAACGCCTGGAGCCACGCGCTGACGAAGTACGGGTCGAAGGGGTAGCTCAGCCCGTACTGGTTTTTCTTTGGATCATGGTGCGCTTCCATCACAGCGACCATCTCCTCGACCGTCTCCGGTGGCTCGTCGACGATCTCCGCGTTGTAAATCAGCGTCACCGTCTCGGCCGTGTGGGGAAGACCGACGACGCTCCCGTCGAACTGGACGGCTTGTGCGGCAGCCTCGGTGAACGTGTCGAGGCTCACACCGATCTCCTCGCCCTGATCGACGACGAAACCGCGCTGGTAGTAGTCGCCGACCCAGTCGTGTGCCCACTCGAAGATCTGTGGGCCTTGCCCGGTCGGTATCGCGCTCGTCGTCTTCTTCTGAAGATCGGAGATGTCCGCCTCCTTGAGCGCGTGCTTCGACTGATCGTTGAACGTCTCGATGACCCCCTCGCGTGCCGGCAACTCCGTTTCCGACAGCGAGTACCACGCGGTCGCCGTACCGCTCGGACCGCTTCCATCATCGATCGATCCATCGTTGTCCCCCTGCCCTTCGTTCGTCGACCCCTGCTGTTGGACGTCCAAACAGCCAGCGAGGGCGAGCGATGCTCCCATTCCCCCGAAACACCTGAGCAGATCCCTGCGATCGATTATCATGAATGAACGTAAGAGGAATTATTCCTTCACATATTAAATCCTTCGAACGATGCTGACACTGATGGTTGTGAAAACAACCGAGTCGAGCAGCGATGGCTCGTCTGCCGATCGCCTCAAAGTGGTACGAAATAATACTTCGCAAATTACACTCATTGGGCAAGAACTATGGTTACTCGTGGATAGACTCTGTCAGATGGCGACAGTCACGCTGGATAATCTGAGAAAGGAGTACGACAAGGGCAGTATCATCGCTGTCGACGACGTTTCCTTGCGCGTCGAAGACGGCGAGTTCGTCACAGTCGTGGGACCGTCGGGGTGTGGGAAGTCCACGACGCTCCGCATGATCGCGGGTCTAGAGCAGCCGACAGCGGGTCGGATCACGATCGGCGGTGAGGACGTGACCGACGTTCACGCCCGGCGGCGCGACGTGGCGATGGTGTTCCAGAACTACGCCCTCTACCCCCACAAGACGGTCGAACAGAACATGGCGTTCGGCCTGCGGATGAGCACTGATCTCTCCCGGGAACAACGAGAGGCGACGGTCCACGAGACGGCGACGATGATGGGGATCGAGGAGCTGCTCGACGACAGGCCGAGCGAGCTATCGGGCGGGCAGAAACAGCGCGTCGCGCTCGGGCGGGCGATCGTCCGCGAGCCGGACGTGTTTCTGTTCGACGAGCCGCTGTCGAACCTGGATGCGAAGCTCCGGACGACGATGCGCACCGAAATCCAGCGACTGCAAGAGGAGTTAGACATCACGGCCATCTACGTGACCCACGACCAGGAAGAGGCGATGACGATGGGCGACCGACTCGCCATCCTGAACGGCGGAAATCTCCAGCAGACGGGTGCACCCACGGACGTGTACGAGCACCCGAAAAACGAGTTCGTTGCCGGCTTCGTCGGGTCGCCGTCGATGAACGTGCTCGATGTGAACGTGGAGCACCGCGAAAACGCGGTCACGCTCACGAACGCGGACGGGTTCGAATACACTCTGACCGGCGAGCGGGCACAGCGCCTTTCGTCGGCCGTTGGAGACACCGTTCGGCTGGGGGTGCGTCCGGAGGACATCACCGTCGTCGACGGCACGGGGATCGAGACCGCTGTCGAGGTCATCGAACCCGTCGGGAGCGACAACTACCTCTATCTGGATCTGCCGGGCGAGTTCATCGCTCGGGTCGACTCCGACACCGAACCGACGACGGGCGATGTCGTTCGTGTATCCTTCGAGGAGACCGATCTCCACCTGTTCGATCCCGAAAGCGGCGCGTCGCTGCTGTCCGAGCCACCCGCGTCTGTCGTGGCGACGTAGCTCATACTGTCGGACCTGCGGGGGGAGTGCGACGGACTATCTCTCTGCTGTCTGGTGGGTCACCAGCAGCCGAGACGCGATCACCGCTGCCGACAGTATCAGTCCTCGGCAGCGACTGGGTGTCGCTCGTCCCATGCGTGCTCGTCCAGCAGCGCTATCGTCGCCAGCCTGAGCGCGTGCGACCACCCGATCGGGGTGGCGCTGTCGGGCGTTCCGTCGTCGAACACCTGTTCTGGAAGGTAGCCGTTGTCGAGACAGAGCGGCCCACCGGGAAGGACGAGCGCGAGCAGTTCCCGTGCGGTCGCAGCCAGCTCGTCGGTGCGCTTGTCGCCACGGTCAGCGAGGAGTTCAGTCAGCACCGCGCCGGCGTACGCCCCCCACGCCGTCGCAACCGTCCAGATCTTCTCGTGGCCCTGTTCGCGCTGTCGCCAGCTGTCCTCCTCGTATCGGACGAGACCGGAGACCGCGGTCGCCTCACGGGTGAGCGCTTCGATAACCGTCTCGACGTGTGAGACGAGCCGATCGAGCCGGCACTCCTCGAGATCGCCGATCCGGTCGTAGGCGCGGTGGGCGCTCGCAAGCGCGAACGTCGCGGAGTCACAACGGTGGTCGAGCTCGCCGGCGCGCTCGTGTCCCTCGCCGTACTCCCGGAGGGCGTAGATGCCCCGTTCCTCGATCCATAGGTCGTCGAGCGCCGTATAGACGGTCTCGGCACGGTTCGTGGCCCGCGTCGTGATCCCATCGACGTTCGTCGCCGCGAGCGCCGAATACGCTTCGAGGACGGTGCTAGCGGTGTGTGTGAACCGACCGGTCATGTTCTCCCAGACGTTCTGGCAGGTGACCGGCCGACCGTCGGCAGCGAGGGAGGCGTCGAGTCCGTCGAGCGTTCGTTCGAGGGAATCGTTTCCGTCGGCGACAGCGAGGAACGCAGCGACGCTTCCGGTCTGGTCGGCCTGGTACTCGACGCTGTTGCCGGTTTCCAGCCGATCGTTCGCCCATCCCGGTGCCAGCGTGGCGTCGAACGGCCAGACGCGGTGGGGCCACGTTCCGTCGTCCAACTGTGTCTCCCGGTAGATTCCCGCGCTGCGTGCGTGCCGGTCGTCGAGACCGAGGTCGAAGCGACGATCGACTTCCAGCAGAAACCGGGAGATTTCGGCGTCGTCGCGGAACCACGAGTAGCCGTACCCCCCGGAGTGGGCGTAGTACGGATCGAAGTCCGGGCCAGCGACGCGCAGACCCGTCCGGCCGGACAGCAACGAGAGGACCCGGAGATCGGACGCGATCGCATCGGCGTGGGGTAGGTCCGTCCCGATCGCCGGATCGACCTGGCGCTGGGCCGCGCGCTGTAGCGACGCGGGATCCTGATCACGGGCGGCCGCGCGAACCGTCTCGAGCGCTGTCTCTCGAGAACGGTCGGCGCGCGTGGTCAGGAACGTGGCGACGGTCGCGCCCCCACCGAGAGGAACGATTCCCACGAGATCGCCGCTCAACAGATCCTCGCCGGATGAGCTCCCCGGAGCGTCGCGGGGATACGTGTCGGGTGTCCCCTCGAGCAGGTCCTCGAAGCCGCCGAACGGAACGCCACGAATCGTCTCGAATCCAGGCGTGCTTGCGAGGTAGCTGACCTCCTCGGCGTGGTACACCTCGACAGCGTCGCCGTGGTGGAGCTGCCCGACACGCGCGTTCCGGCCGTCTGGAGCAAACCCCACGCTGGCGACGATCTCGATCGGCTCGTCGGTCTCTCTTTCGAAGTGCGTGACGTGAACGTCACCGAGCGTGAGATCGTACTGCGTGATGTGTCCGTGGACAGTCTCGTGGCCGGTCACAACGAGCGCGGTGGTAGCGTGGTACTGCTGGGTCGCACGCTCGCTGTCGAACCACGTCACTCCGTCACCGTCGATAGGGCGAACGCCGAACCGGGACCGAGCGACACCGGTCAGGCCGACCAGTGGATAGCTGAAATCTCGGATCGATCCATCCCGCTCAACGTGGACGAGCCGCCCGTCTCGCCCGGAGAAACGCCCAGTCGTCGTCCGGCGCTCGCCGGGAAACCGGGTCGCGTCCCCCCGATAGCGTTTGTAGTCGTTCAACGCGTCGCTGATTCTCATCGTCTAGGGCTTCTCCCCGACGATAATAACTATGGTGTAATTCTATTTCACAAATTTATCCTGGACCGGAATAGCCAAGCGTGTAACCGACGACGGACGGATATGCACCACCCAGGTCCGCCTCGATTCATCCGTGTCGGAGAGTCCGTCGAACTGGCGCCGCGCGCGCCCGATCCGAGCGCGACGTACGCGTGGGAAGTGGTCGAACGACCCGGGGCAAGCACGGCGACCATCGATGCGGGACCGGTCGTCCACCTCTCTCCGGACGTTCCAGGCACCTACCGCGTCGAACTGGACGGTCCGGACGGCGCCCACACACAGACAGTGCGAGTCTTTCCAGATCCGCGAGAGGAGACGCGCTTTAGCGTGCACACGGACGACGTGGAGGGCGATCTCGCCGGGATCGAGTCGGCCAGCGTTATCGGTCGGTTCAACGACTTCACCATGGGGAGACACCGCGCACACCGCGAGAGCGAGGAGTGGACCCTCGATGTCGCGCTCCCGCCAGGCGAGCACGAGGCGATCTTTGCGTTCGGGGACGCGTTCGATCCGTTCATCACCACCGAGACGGTGATCGACGGTCCCGGTCGGCCCCGCGTTCGGCTCGATGGCCGGCGCGAGGGCGAGGAGGTAATCGTCACTGCGACGGCTCAGGCCCCACCCGATGGCGCTGATCCGGACGTCGAATTCCACCTCGACGATCGGGACCCGCTCGCGGCGGACGACGTGCGTGTCGGGGAGCGGGAACTCCGGATTCCAGTCGACGAGCTTTCGGCGCTATCGCGCGTCCACGCGGTCGCCGTCGGGGAACGCCACAGCATCGCCGACACGCTCGCCATCCACGCCGACGCGTCGTTCGACCGGCCTGCCGACGCGCCGCCGTGGATCCGCGACGCGACCATCTACGAGATCTTCGTCCGCGAGTTCGCCGGCGAAACCGTCGATACCACCTTCGAGGCGATAGAGCGACGGGTTCCGTACCTCGAGTGGCTTGGCGTCGACGTGGTCTGGCTGACGCCGGTCTGTGAGAGTCCCACCCGACACGGCTACCACATCACCGATCTGTTCGACACCGCGTCGGATCTCGGCACGCCCACAGCGTTTCGCTCGCTGGTCGATCGCTTCCACGAGGCCGACATAAAGGTGATCTTCGATCTCGTGCTCAACCACACCTCTCGGGATCACCCCGCTTTCCAGCTCCACCGCGCGGGCGTCCCCGAGTACGCCGATCACTACGAGCGCGTTCCCGCCAGCCGCGACACCTCGGACATCGGCTGGGCGGGCGATGACGCCCCCGGCTACTACTTCACCTGGACGCAGATCCCGAACCTGAACTACGACTCGCTCGCCGTTCGGGACTGGATGCTCGCCGTGATCGAAGAGTGGGCACCGCTCGTTGACGGGTTCCGGTGTGACGTCGCGTGGGGCGTCCCCCACGGCTTCTGGAAGGAAGTCCGCGACCGCTTGAAAGCACACGATCCGGAGTTTTTGTTGCTGGACGAAACCGTCCCCCGCGATCCAGCGTTCCGCGAAAACGAGTTCGATGTCCACTACGACACCGATCTCTATTCGACGCTCCGGGAGATCGGCACCGGCAACGCGCCCGCCGCCCGTCTGTTCGACGCGCTGGAGGCGTCCCGACGGCACGGATACCCCGAGGCGGCCGTCCACATGCGCTACCTCGAGAACCACGACGAGGAGCGGTATTCGACGGCGTGCGCCGACAGCAGCATGCGGGCCGCCGCGGCCGCGACGTTTACGCTCCCCGGTGTGCCGATGATCTACTACGGTCAGGAGCGTGGTGTGACCGAACAACGGGGGACGATGCGATGGCACGACGGCGACGCCGAGTTGACGACGTTCCACCGCTGTCTCGTCGAACTCCGCCAGAACCATCCCGCGCTTCGTGCGACCGGCGTCGAACGGGTCGGCTGCGACGTCGTCTCCGGTGATCCGGATCGAGTCGTCGCGTACGAGCGCTCGAACAGCGAGGAGACGCTCGTGATCGTTCTGAATTTCGGGGACGCTCCCGTGACGGTGGCCCTCGCTTGCCCCGTCGAACCGTTCGATCTGCTCACCGACACCGAGGTTGGAACGGATGCCGGCGTGCGGATCGAGGATGGCGTCGTCCTGCGTGCCCGGTGACCAACCCGATGAAAGCCACCGAGTGATGTAAGTGCAGCCCGCATGCAGTATGGGCATGGACGATGTATCAGTTGAAGAGTCGTTACGACGGCTGGGGTTTTCTGCCAAAGAAGTTGATACGTATCTCTCTATCCTGCGGCTCGGTGAGGCGAAGGCGAGCACCATTGCCGACGATTCGGGCGTCTCGAAGCGGTACGTCTACAGCATCGCCGAGCGGCTGGCTGATAGGGGATTCGTGGAAGTAAACGATCACGTCGTCCCGACAACCATCAGGGCGCATCCGCCCGAACACGCTGTCAACGTACTGACTGACGATCTCGAACAGATGCAGCCCGCACTCGAGTCGCGCTTCTCACAGTCGACCCCGCAAGCGGAACAGTTCGAGGTCGTCAAGTCACGGGTGACCGTCCTCAAGCGAATTTCGAAGCTACTCGGTCACGCAGAGAAGGAAGTGACGCTCTCGATTCCGTACCGGCTGCTAGAGGAGGTCGAGAACGAACTCACCGCCGCACTCGAGCGTGACGTTCTCGTTCTCCTCCTCGTTACCGGCGTCAGTCCGGACGCTGACACTGACTTCAATGGATTGGCCTCGGTCGCCCGTGCGTGGGAACAGCCGATGCCAACGATGTTGACGATCGACCAGGCCACGGGACTCGTCGCACCTGACAAAATGATCTCACGATCCAACAGCTCCGATCGGGCCATCGTCTTCGAACAAGAACAGTTGGGTCCCGTCATTGTTGGCTCGTTTCTCGGGAACTATTTCCCGATGGCGACAGAGATGTACGTCACATCCCCTGTCGAACTTCCAGCCACCTTTCTGAGTTTTCGGCACGCGGTCTTGCAGGCGTCCCTCCACCTTCGCGCCGACACCCCGGTTCGCGCACGGATCACGGGCTGTGACCTTCACGACGAGAACGCGCCGACCGAACTCGACGGCGTCCTCCGCGACGTTCGCCAGTCACTGGTCGAGCCACAAACCAGTTCGTTTCCGGTCGAAAACACGTTGATCGTCGAAGCCGAGGACGAAACCTACGCCGTCGGCGGAGGAGGAGCGTTCGTCGAGGATGTCGAGGCGACGGAAGTCGAACTGAGATCGATGGATGTGTCGGAGTGATCGGATAGCACGGTTTTATGAGCGTTTCTCGAACCACGCACAGACCCGCAGCCGGACGGTCTCGTGAGAGCGTCCCGAAACCGACAGCCCGACGTGGCCCGTCGGGCATTCGATGACCGTCGTGTCTTCGCTGGTGATGACGTCGTTGAACGGCGTGCTCGTCTCCGGCGGAAAGAGGTGATCGTTCTTGGCAGTGAGCTGGAGCACCGGAATATCGACGCGTGAGAGGTCGACGTGCACCCCTCCGAGTGTTAGTTCGTTGGTGTAGAGTTTGTTATCTTGATATATCTTCGACGAACTGGGCGAACGTTTCGCTCCCAACGTCGATGCCTTCGGACAGCCAGCGTTCCATCCGGGTGAAAGTTGCCACGAAGTCGTCGTCTGCCCTGTTGTCGTACAGTCGGGCGAACTTCGAGGCGTAGCTCGAATTCGGACGGATCACACGTAGCCGAGTAGGGTACCGGCCAGCACCAGCACCCACAGTACCACTCCGACGAGCAGGGTGTCGTTCCATCGGGAGTTGCGGGTTGCGTTTCGCGTTGCCCCTCCTGCGATCAGACCGAGGGCCACGACGACCAGCATCCGGTGGGCGATCACGTCGATAGGGAGCGAGTTCACGCCCAGCAAGCCATAATCGAGCCAGATGGCCATGGCGAGCGATCCGCCCGCAACGACTGCCGTATCGAGCTGTCGGTCGAGACCGCTGGCGATGAGATACGTCCCGAGCGGCAGCCCAACAGCGATGAATGGGTACAGAACGGTGGCAATGGCGTGCATCGAGAGGCGGTCCGTGCTTTCGAGCGTGATCCCGCCGATCCGTACGCCAACAACGAGAGCGACGATCGTTCCGGCGAGGAGCAGATGACGGATGGTAACGCGCTCGCGGACGGCGTTGATCCGGCGTCGGTCCGCCTCCGTTAGGTGGTCATCGACCCGCTCGTCGACGCGCCTGAGCGCGCCCGTTGGCATCGAGAGACCGATCACGAGTCCAGCCAGAACCACCCCAACGAGATCGACGAACGTCGCCCAGCCGTCCCCGTCCGAGGAGTTCCCGTTCCCGAGATACACCCGCCTGACGTCCTCGCGTTCGTCGACTTGCGGGAGATTTCTGAGATCCTTTTCGAGGTGCATCTGTGCCTTCTGCGAACCCGCAACGCGGTGGCGGAGCGTGAACCAATCGAAATGCTCGCTGTGGGTCTGCATGGCAACCCACGACTCGTTGGGGTTTGGACTCTCGTACATCCGGATGTGGTAGCGGTGACCGTAGTAGGTCCCGTCGTGGATCTGCGCGGTCTCCTCGACCCACTTGCCGTCTCCATCACCGGAATCGACGTAGGCGTACCGGTTCGCCCCGGTTGTCTGTCGCCACTGAACGTTGGTCGAGCCGACACGTATCTCGTCGTCGCTCCCGTTATCCGTGGAGTCGTTTTCCTCATCGCTGTCGTTCTCCTCAGTGGTTGTCTGTTTCAGGTGAATTTCAGTCGAGTTGATTCGCAGCTCGTCGCTTTCGTTCTCGTTGGAGCTGTTCGCGTTGGAGCTGTTCGCGTTGGAGTTGTTTTCACCATTGATGATGTGCTTCCACTGAATCCTTGTCGAATTGGATCGTTGTGCCTCGTTGCTCACATTCCCGTTGGAGTCGTTGCCGCCGTTGATGGCGTCCCCCGGAGCGGCCTCCTCCTGTTCCTCGTCGGTTTCCTCCCAGCTGCTGTTGTCCGATTCGGTCAGTAGCGGGATGACCTCTTCCGTGTCGGCGGTGACGACGACGTTGATCGGGCTTCGTTTGTCGAAAGCTCGCCGGGAATTGAGATACGGCCAGAATCCGCTTTCACCGTCGGTTGGACGCACAATCTCGGCCTCGTGATTCGACGCGTTGTCGTGAGTAATCTCGTTCGTCGGCGGCGAGAACAGTAACGACGGACCGCCGACCAAAACGCATGCGAGCAAAAGCATGACGGTCCCAACGACAACGGAACGTCGCATTAGGTGTGCCATTATGGGCACAAAGACACATAATTCCTACGCTCGTGTGGTGTGAATGGATTCGAATCTGATGTCGGCTAGGTAGCTGATCAATACACGGATCAGATGTTTATTTTGTATTCTTACCTGATGTTATAAACAGTCACTAATCAGTCTCGAGTCAACATTCTGAAATCGCCTGATTGTAAGGATGTCAGCGGTTCGGATCACGAGCTCCTGCGCCGGGCTCGCGCCTGGGACGTACTTGCGCGCGCCGAACCACGGAAAGATCACCCCCAAGCCACCGTGTAGTAGCGGAACGCTATGACGGGCGAGCCAGTGGACGATAGTCTCTTCTATACGGTCAATCCGGGAATGGGATTCGTGCCCGAACCATCTATCAGATCGGTTTCGGTCTCCCTTCGGAGCCATCAACCATTGATTGGCCCCGTGATCCCACCAATATTCGCGCGAACATATTAATCTCGGCATGTGTTCTCACGAATCATGATCATAGCAAACAGCTGCCCAAGCCCAGTCTGCCCGTATCGGCTACGAAATAAAACTCGCAGTTCGCACACCATCGCCAGAGTCCCATGTCGTGTTACGGCATATCTGGATGATCCCTCTGTGAAGATGTTCGCGTAAAGAGCCATGGTATAGGCACTTCTCCTAGATCATGTGAATAGAATACTCCAGAACCTGCTCGCGGAATCGGTCCATCAAATTGCGAGCGGCACGAATACGATCGCACTGCAACTTCAGATGAGCCCGGGAAGTGGTTCTTGGAATGGTGGAGCATGGGGGTGGGGATTCGGATTTCTTTGGCCTCTATTCTGGCTACTCGTCCTGGCCGCTTCTATCGGAGTCGTCGTGTACCTCCTCACTCGACAAAACGACGACAGCACGAACGCTGATCAGGCACTCGTGGTGCTGCGTCGGCGCTACGCGCGTGGCGAGATCGAAGAAGAAGAGTTCGAAGAGCGTGCATCGCGGCTCCGAAATCCTCCCTGAAATCGACTAGGGTTAGTGCAGAACCGAACTACTGTCTTTCTATACCACAATAGTCTGATGATAGTAAAACCGCTACTATCTCAATCACATTTCATCAAACCAGATATTTTCGATAGCATCATTAATTGGATTTAATAACCAATGGAGGGATATCTACATCCTTGTCGGTCAAAAACGCTCGGATCACTCATTGCACCCGAGTCTCTTACAGGACAAGCCGACGGGACAACTCCTTGTTCGGAGGAGGATGGTTCACTCAGAACTGACGATCCGAATGAAGACTGCGCGCAGCTCATCACTGAGTTCCAATTTCTGGATCTCGGTCTTCACATCGATATCAGAATTGTCCACCAGTTCTTCGATATCGGGCGCCTGATCGAGCATACTTACGTGATACAAATAGGAGACTCGAAGCAGGAAGACTGCCTGCTTGATGTCGTCCTTGGCTTCGATAGCAAAGGTCGTTGCGCGATTCGGAACCACGTGGTGTTCTTCCGTGTGGCTTTCCGCAAGCAACTGCTCCCGGAGCGGTGGTGGATAGCTGATATCCACCAGCCCCCATGGATGGGCGTGGATATGTCCAATCTTTCTCTGTCCGAGTTGGAAGATCGTCGCGTTGAATCGTCCCTCGCCAGTCGTGATCTGCGGCCACGACGACACTGTTTCGATGACCTGTTCAACAGACGATTCGATCTCTTGGTACTCTTTCGCTGTCGGTGTTGTTGGAGCGTATTCGTCGCCCGTCATTATTGTACCACGAGTCGAAGAGAGGAGCGCACGTATCGTAGCTATTCATGCGAACATCTTCACACAATCGAGCAAGACGAGGCACTGAACGAGAACCAGACCCGTGAGACAGTACTATGACGCGAGTATCGAAGCAGTTGCGGTACTATCGGGTGAGATACATCGTGGATGTGGGTTTCAGTCTATTCGACCGATTCTGCGAAGAACTCTTTGACAATCGTCTCTTCGGCGTTGTGGAGTACGACACTCACGGTCGATTTACTGACCTCCAGCACGTCCGCGAGGTCGGTGAGTGAACACTCGCGCGGGGTATCGTAGTACCCATGCTTGAGAGCTTCAGTCATGAATCGCCGCTGGCGGTCGGTCAGGAGGTCGGTTGGCTCCGTTGACTGGGTGACTGACACGACTTCGTACGTGAGACCAGTGGCATCTAATTCGTCTCTGAGCTGTGCCAGTCGTTCGTGTGAGGTGGTTATGTCCGAAATCACCCATCCATTTCGAATGGTGAGGGGAAACCGTGGCAGGTTCTCCGAGGCGCGGAGGGCACGAACTGGTGGTGGGACGAACGGGACCGAGTACTGAATCAGTACTGTCTGTTCATCCGTATGCAGCACCTCGTAGGTGGGCAACCAGGATGCCTCGTCGAGATCTCGAAGGAGTGCCGTGGTGTCCGATGTCTGGATTTCGAGAATCGCCAACAAACCGTCCTCCGTGGGATGGCTGGCCAGAATGCGGAACTCGTCGTTCGGATACTCGGTCGAGAGGGCAGCTGGCCCACCGGGAATTTTCGCCTTGAGTTGTGCTCTGGGCATATACTGATTATTCGACGGCCGGGGGTATCCATTTGCCTGCGAACATATTCGAGCGAATGTCCATGGTAGATACTCCCCTTGTCTGTCACGCAATGGCAACCGTCGATACCCTCATACGCACACTGCACCTGATGACTGCCGGTGTCTGGGCCGGCTGGACCGTGTTCATGGCTGCGCTCGTCATTCCGGCGGCGCGCGAGGGCCGTCTCGGAGCGGACGGACTCAGTTGGATGACCGGGCGGTTTTCCCTGTTTTCGAAGGTGGCTCCCGTCGTTATGTTCCTGACCGGCATGTACATGCTCGGACAAGGATATTCGAACGACGCACTCATGAACAGTACGCGTGGAAATCTCGTGGTGGCGATGGTCGGGCTCTGGATCGTCCTTTCGGCCGTGACAAACGTGGCGAGTCGTCGACTCACTAATGGCGTTGAAGTGGGTGGTGTCGAACAGGCTACGAGCGACGCCGTGATGATGTTCTCCGTGGCGGGTGTCGTCGCCCTTGCGCTGTTGTTCGTCGGTGGATGGCTCTGATGAGCGCAGCCCGCCGGTGAGTGCTGACAACAGTGGGCGACCTCGTCTTCGTAGGCCGGTATTCCGTTTCTAATCGAGAGATACATCAATAAGAATACACCATCGAACACGTTAGCGGGAATATACACGTCTCTTTCCCTCCGCCTCTGTGGTGTGAAGTCATCTAAGACCAATACGCGACAGAACGCGCCCGACCCACCAGCACAGTCCAGCCGCGCCGAGAAGGCTACGCACACAGAGGCAACTCCGCAACGACGGATCACAGACTACCCGAGACCCCCAATCGGCTCACACAGGACCTGTCCATCGACGATTCCTTCAACTGCTGGGGAGCACAAGCGTTCTCTCCGTTGCTGGCTGTCTCAGCAGCGTCACCGGCAAGACAGCGAAAAATGAAATGAACTATCAGGACCATCCCAAGGGCAACCAACAGTGTGTGAACTGCCAATTTTTCACGCCACCTGAAGACGGCACTAACGCGGGTACGTGTAGCCGCGTTGAGGGAGACATCGAACCCGACGATTGGTGTAGCGTGTACGCCGAAGGATAAACTGGACGAGAGTGAATGACATTCGCGCTCTTGTCGCACCGAGCAGCCGAATTGAGAGCGGCGATGCAACCCAGATGAGTAGCGGCCAGTGTGCGTTCACTCGACCTGTATGGGTCTCAATGACCGACACCTGTACGAACTCCTCGCACGAACCGGCGCGGTCATCGGGGAGCGAGCAGAGAGGGAACAGAAACATGCAAGAGGAGCGTGAGCCATGACATCACGAGCAGTTCAGACCGAAAAGTCGGATCAAGCGAATGCGGCACGGAATCGAGGCTCATCCGCAGATGTCCGTAGTAAAGAAGGTAGCCATGGACTGCTCTCGGGGACGAGTCAGAGACCTTGGGCACAGTTTCAATCGCGCCGAGTTCGGATTGGAATTGGCTCCGCGCTCCTCGCTACGAGAACGGTGATCTTGCTTGCCCCGAGTCTGCCAGGAGAGTTCTTTCCGAGTCCGATCGGCAACATCGCGGCGGTACTGCTGGCGCTGGGGACGCTCGTCCTCGGTACATCTGAGGGCCGATCAGTGTAACCAGCCCAATGCCTCGATCTGTCTCGAATCCCGTCTCGATCTGTCACTCGGCGTTCGTTTGCACAATTCGCCGTTGGTGGTGGAATCTTACATCTGGCACAGAGGACTGCCCTCAACTTACGTTGACTGAGCCGAAGCCCAGAGCAACGAGGACAACAAGACTGGACTGCAGACCAGTTAGATGAACCCTATCTCGTTTCGGGTGGATGTCTCCTCTTGATCACAACGTGACCGATTTTGTTCCGAGGGTTGTGCGGGTCGTGCCCCGGTAATCGTCATCATCGGAACGGTGGCGGCCTGATTGACGCGGGCGAACGTCCTCCCGAGGAGTGTTCGGTTGAGACACGAACTGTCACATATGCACATGATAGTGAAGTCGATTGCGTACCCCTCAAGATAATCGAGAAGTGCCTCAGAAGGGACACCGTGAAGAACGTCGATTGTGGTGGTGTGTCCCTGACTCTGACTCACCACGCTATCGGGTGCTGCCCGCGTATGTGTTCGTTCTTGGTATTCATCCTCGTTCTGGACATTCTCACTATGGATCTGAATGACCACGCCTGAGTCGAGGCAGTCGAGGACATCGACCCGATGAACTGTGTTTCCGGGTGCTCCATCGAAGACGAGCGCCCATTCGGCGAGCCGTCTTGCCCGGCTGCTTCCATCTGTGAGAACGAGGACAGTCTCGTACAGTAGGTTGTGCTGCTGGTCTCTACTCGACGGCATTAATGATTCATGGATTTCTGCTCCCTCCACTGTTTCCGCGAATATATTCGAGCGGTCCTATTCCGATATCTTGTCGCTTATCCGAAGAAGCCAGTAGCTGCCTGGATAGACTAATTTGTCTCATATTATTGGTATCAATGCTTATTTGATGGCCAGAATAGTATGATACTACATCACACTGAGATTGCTCGGTACAGAGGCATTCCATCTTGTTCAAGTTTGCTTCACCCCACAAAACACACCGTCCTCAGAGTCCGGCTTACTTAGCGCTGTAAGTTTAGCCCTCCAGTCACGGGAATGACGGCTCCGTTGATGTTTCCGTTAGCCGTAGAACCGAGAAACACCACGAGGTTGGCGACATCCTCGGGTGTCGTTATACGTTTCGATGGCGTCTGCTCTGCGATAGCCTCACGGTCAGACTGGGGTACCTGTTCGAGGTTCTTCTCTGTGAGCACCATGCCTGGCATCACCACGTTCGAGAGAATCCCTTCCTCGCCGAGTTCAGTGGCCAGCACACGAGTCAAGCCGTGGACGCCAGCCTTGGCTGTCGCGTAGGGAGCCATGTTTCTCGACCCGATTTCGGCTGAGCTCGAGGAGATGTTGATGATCCGTCCCCAGTCGGCGTCCCGCATGGCCGGGAGTACTGTTTGGACGGTGTGGAAAACGCCATCCTGAATGCCATGAACGATCCGCTGGTACGTCTCTAGCGATAGTTCCTCGACTGGAGTAGGAGTCAAGCCCGACGGGACAGCGTTATTCACGAGTACGGTGATCGTTCCCCAGTGATCAACTACCGCCTGCACCGCTGTGTCGATCGACTCGGAATCGGTCATATCGTACTGCACGACGAACGCCTCTCCGCCTGCCTCACGCACGCGGTCGGCGGTTTCCTCTGCGCCATCACGATTGGAGTGATAGGTGATCGCCACCCGAGCCTGTTCCCGTCCGAAAGCAATAGCTGTCACTCGCCCGATTCCAGAGGTACTCCCCGTCACCAGTACGACGCGATCCTGTAGATGCGATGCGTTCTGCGTCATCACCCCCGAGTTGGCTCGATGGCTACACCAATATTCACTCGAACATGTTCTTCTTGACATCCTCAAAGGGATGGGACATCCAGTTGTCTCCTTGTTCTGCTTCTGAGGACTGGGAAGTCGTTGACAGGGATCCGCTCTCCCGCGAACATATTCGAGAGAACACCCACTGTACGTTCCCTCGTACTGAGCGACATGGGTACACCGATGCAGAGCCACGACCGCACGACAGAGAACGACCACACCCGAGCGTTGGCCATCGAAGCGACCAACCTCGGGTTGACATATTCGAACGGGACCGAGGCAGTGACGGACATCAGCCTCGAGATCCCAACTGGTGAAGTCTTCGGCTTTCTCGGGGCGAACGGTGCAGGTAAGACCACGACAATCAAGATGCTCACGACGCTGCTCCAGCCGACGACCGGGCAGATCACCGTCAACGGATATGACGCTCTTACGGAGTCCAACGCTGTTCGTGAGTCGATCGGCTATATGGCCCAGGAGACGAGTATCGACCCGGCACTCACAGTCCGCGAGGACCTCCGCTTCGCCTGCCGTGCCTACGGCGTCCCGCCCGCCGAGCGTGGGACCCGGATCGATGATCTTCTCGACCTCGTCGGACTCAGTGCCAAGGCAGACGACCGTGCGGGGACGCTTTCCGGCGGACAGAAAAAGCGTCTTGACGCGGCAATGACGCTGGTCCATCAGCCCCCGATCGTCTTTCTCGATGAACCGACGACCGGGCTCGATCCAGCGGCCCGCACCCGTCTCTGGGAGTACTTCCGCGCGATCAACCGACAGGGAACGACCATCTTCCTCACCACCCAGTATCTGGAGGAAGCCGACGCGCTCTGTTCGGATCTCGCGGTCATTCTCGACGGGGAGATCGTCGCCAGCGGCTCGCCCACCGACCTCAAATCACAGGTCGGCGGCGATGTTCTCGAAATTACGCTCGCCGATCCGAGCGACACGGCTGTCGAACACGCTCAAGCAGCTATCGAGGCTTCCGAGGTGATAGCTCCAGATGAGATCGAGACTGTCCAACCGACAGAGGACGGACTGAGCGTGACGTCTACCCGTGCCCGCCAGATTGGAACCGACCTCCTCGTGGGGCTCTCGGAGGCAGGCGTCACGATCACCGGGTTCAACATTCGCTCACCGACACTCGACGATGTGTTCCTCTCACTGACGGGCGAGTCGGTCGACGACGCTGGGGACGAAGCGGTTCGCTCGACTGACCACCACATAGAGACACGACAATGACGACAACCACACAACCTGAAAATGAACTCGATCAGTCCCCTGAGAAAACCACAGGCAACGGTATTCTCGGTGATATCTGGACGAACCTCCTGCGCTGGAACCTGAAGAAGCTGCGCGAGCCGTTCGTTCTCGTCTTCGCACTGGTGGAGCCACTCATCTTCCTCGTGCTGTTCAGCCAAGTGTTTGGCCAGCTTGCGGGGCAAGCCGTCCCGGGTGGTGACTACGTGGCGTATCTCGTCCCGGCGATCGTCATCCTCGTCGCGCTGATCACGGCGGCTGGCTCGGGGACCGGATTCGTCCAGGATATCGAGACCGGGATGTTCGAGAAGACACTCGTCTCGCCGATGAGTCGCACGGCCGTGTTCAGTGGGAAAGTGCTCTCTGATATCCTGTTGATCGTGGTGCCAACCCTGATTATGTTGGGTCTCGGGTATGTGGCTGGCGCACCGGTGACGACTGGTCTGCTTGGTGTCGTTGGCATTCTCGGCGTGGCGCTCGTGTTCTCGGTGTGGTTCATGGCGTTCTCGAACATCCTCGGTGTCGTGACTGGTAGCACCCGTGTGACGGGCATCGTGACGAACCTCGTGCAGCTACCTTTACTGTTTGCAAGCACAGCGTTCGTTCCAATGGACGCACTCCCAGGTTGGCTCCAAGTGGTAAGTTCGGTCAACCCGACCACGTATGGAGTGAACGCCGCCCGGGCGATCATGCTGTCCGGCTGGGACTGGGGCGTCATTGTCCCGTCGCTCGTCGTCCTCGGCGCGCTCGATATTGTACTCGGTGGGATGGCCGTGTACGTCCTCAATCGCGCATCGAGTGCGGCCGTCCAGTAGACGGTTGGCTGCGGTGACTCGTTCATTCCATAGTTCGTGGAGGTCGGTTCGGATCCGTTTCGTCGATCGTCGGCAGTCGTCGAACATGTTCGACACAACGGTCACTATGACTACCCTCGTTTGATGTTCTATGGAACCATCGACTATCGAACCGTCGGAGAATCGACCGAATGATCAAGCCGGATGGAAAGAGGGAATCCCTCTGAAGCGGACGATGCGCGCGGTGCTGGGCATGGAGGGCATATCGTTCCTCCTCGCCGCCATGATTCACGCAGGGATACTCATCCAGGGATATGCACATCGAGAGGCGATGATCGCCGAAGGTGTAATCGGTATGGTTCTACTCATTGGCTTGGCGATAACCTGGGTTCGTCCGCGCTCGATGTTTTCCATTGCCGCGGGCGTGCAGGCGTTCGCGCTATTGGGGACGCTCGTCGGGGGCTGGACGATCGTCGTTGGTGTCGGTCCCCGCACTGTCCCGGACATCGTCTATCACGTGGTCATCGTGGTCATACTGGTGGTGGGCCTTGGAGTAGCATGGCGAGCCCGCGGAACCGAATCGACATGAGTAGTAGAGCGTCCAGTACGCTCGTTCCGACCAAATCAGGCAGTACTACGGAAGATTCGACAGCCTGCGTGGTCTCTGGATCGCTCACGAAGAGTGCGACGAACTTCCTTCTTTGATCAGTACGGACAGGAGAACATGTTCGAGCGAATAGCTACAACTCCTGGTCACGTTCCATTCACTATGGATCCGTCCACTCCCGACGCACGCCAACCTGATCGCCATTCGCAGAGGACTGAGTCCGAGCCAGAACCCGATTCAGGAGAGTCATCCACGGACCAGCACACCGTCATCACCAGAAATCGAAGATTTCTGGTTAGCAGCCAGGCGAAGCCTGACAACATCGCTGATTCCACGTACTCGAAAGCAGAGTTCATCGAGCCGACATCGCTCGGCTACATTCATATCGGCGCAGAAGTGCAGCCTCCCTCGCTGCCGATTACGCTATTGCCTGCCGGGGGCGAGAAGGCCACTCTTTTGAGGAGACTGAAACAGTGCGCCCGGCAACTCGAGCAACTCGATGCCGTCGAGACGGCCACTGTCTTCAAAGCAGTTATCCTGCCTCCATTCCATCGATTCCCGTACATCAAGGAGCATACGGATTCGCTTCGTCTCGCACGATTCGATATCGCCGTACTCATCGAGACGAGGTCGACTGCGGCTGTGCCCGACGTGCAGGACACGGAAGCATATGGGACGCTCGTGGGGACTATACGGAGCGAGGCCACGCAGATGCATATCACGGCTGCGCGCAACGAAAAGCGCATCGCCGATGTCGCCGAGCGGAGCTCGGCTGCTAACCAGAAATCGGAGATTTCTGGTGATGTCGACAAGTCACAAGATGGTCTGTTCATCTTCAATCACTTCGTCGCCGATGACGCGACCGTGATGCTGGAGTTGTTCGATTACTTGGCAGGAGGGTACGTAGCCGAAACGGACCTCGACAATTCGACGCTGCTCGTTCCCTTCAATGACGAGGACGCGGACTACGTCGCTATCAACAACGCGCGGTGGGACATTAGCCGACTGCGGTTCCTCTGGCAGGAACTGACGAATCCAGGCTTGCGGAGCTACGTGCAGACAAATCTCAAAGCAAATCGTGCTGGGGCCATGCCAGTGCTGTACCGACTCGCATGAGTGAACGTGGCCTCAGTATAGCATCCAACCACCAAACGAAAGCAAAATTAGGCGATTAGCTGTCAATACGCGCCTTATCTGAAGAACGCAGAGCACCACTCCTCGTTGCGAGGGATCATTCTCGCGCACCTCGGGGGAAACATTGCCCATGGTGTCGCCCATGCGGAGATTCCCGTCGTGGTGACTGGCCCCCAGACCATCTTCATCCCGGGAGTGATGTTTGTGGCACCGGTCGTGGAACTTGTGGTTATCGCTGCCAGATATCGGCGTGCTGGCGGTGCGGTGCTTGCCGTCTCGATGGCCGTGGCGCTCGTGTTCGGTATCGCGTTCCACTACGTACTGTCGACACCGAAGCACGTCACTGCCGTGCCTGCGAGACCGTGGCAGGGACCGTTCCGTCTCACCGCGACGCTTCTCGTCCTTGTTGACGCAGCGGTCGTGGCCATCAGCACGTGGCTCATGCGAACGGTCTGATTCCCGGCCACGGTGACCTAACCAGCAGTCAATGCTGATCCAAGCGATTATCTCTGACCTAGCTGTCTTCAGTAACTTCCAGATTTGAATGGTTTTGTAGCGATAACTAGTGAATAAGTGGATGCATCAGTCCGTCTCGCGGATCGCCTCGATGGCTCGTTGGCGTTTTTCGACGATTTCGTGGACGCGGTCTTTCTTGTCCTCGATGTCCTGCTGATCGCGCAGCCAGTAGAGATCAGTGTAAAACGCCACGAGCGTCTCGACCTCCTCGCCGGAGAGATGGCCAATGTCGTCAGCGTTGCTCTGGTACACCACTGGTTTCTCGACGGACGCGGTGAGCGTCTCGTACTCCCCGGCTTCGGCTAGCTCGTCGATGTAGGCGAGTGCTGACAGCTCGGTCTCGAACGCCCGTCGGAGGTGGACGAGCGCAGCGCGTTGGCGCCGCCAGAACAGGAAATACGAGCCTGCAACGGTGGCGATCGCCCCGATGAGGGCTCCGAGAACGAAACTGACGGTGGTTTCCACCATAGCAACCGGTCTACGCCGCTTCCAAAAAGGTTGCTGGCCACCGTTTCGTCCGTCAGTCCGTCAGTCCGAATCCCCGTTTGAACAGCCACACGTCGATGGCCACAACGACGACAGTCGCCCCGGCGAGCACGGCGAGCGAGACGACGGGGCTGATGTCGCTGATGTCGAGGAATGCGAACCGGACGCCCTCGACCATGTACACC
This sequence comes from Halobacteriales archaeon YIM A00010, assembly GCA_025041175.1. GTDB lineage: Archaea > Halobacteriota > Halobacteria > Halobacteriales > Haloarculaceae > Halocatena. Next base: position 962,666 of record JAKCFJ010000002.1, on the reverse strand, counting down.
ATCGGGTTGAGCAGCGACACCGATTGCCAGAACTGGGACAGCGTACTCAGCGGATAGAAGACCGCGCCGAAGAACACCAACGGCCGGATGATGAACTGGTTCATCACGGTCAGGTGGTCGAAGTCCCGCGCCCACAGCCCGCCGATCACGCCGAACCCAGCGAACAGCAGCGTGATCACGAACACGAACGCGACGACGTACACGGGATGAGCGAACTCGACCGGCGTCATCGAGGGGATGAGGTTCGTAAACAGCACGCCGACCCCGGTGATCAACACCGCGATGAGGGTGCCTCGGAGCGCGCTCGCCACCACGTACGCGATCACCATCTCGGTGTAGGACAGCGGTGCCGTCTGGACCTCGTGGATGTACTCGTTCCAACGGCCGTGGAAGATGGAAAACGAGGCGTTCTGGAACGCGTCGCTGACCGCACCGAGCACCACCAATCCCGGCAGGATGAAGTGGATGTACGTGACGTCACCGCCCACGTCGATGCGCCCCCCGAGGATCACGCCGAACACGATCAGATACAGCGCGTTCGTGATCGCCGGCGGAAGGAACGTGTTCCGGGGGCGGCGGACGAACCGTAGTATCTCACGATGGACGAGCGTCCGCCATCCGGCCGAGACGACGCTCATAACATCCCCTCCGGCGCGGCTGGCTCCGTCTCGGGAGCCGTCTCGGCTTCGTCGGTGCCCGTCAGCGAGACGAACACCTCTTCGAGCGACGTGCGCGAGATGTCCATATCGACCACCGTGTGTCCCTGCCGGTCGAGGCTGCGAACGAGCGCGGGCGCGACTTCACCGCCCGTGGGTGCCGTCACTACCAACGACTCGCCTTCGATCGTCATCTCCTGGATGCGCTCGTCGTCGATCTTGGGGGGGCGGGTCGGCGGCGATTCGAGACGGAGACGGATCGTGTCGTTTCCGCGGGCCATCAACGATTCCGGGCTAGCGACGGTGAGCTTTTCGCCCTGATCCATGATGGCGACCGTATCACACAGCCGTTCGGCCTCCTCGATGTAGTGGGTCGTCAGTAGGATCGTGGTGCCGTCGTCGTTGAGTTCGGTGATGATCTCCCAGAGGTCGTGACGAAGCTCCACGTCCACGCCGGCGGTCGGTTCATCGAGGATGAGCAGATCAGGGTCCGAGACGAGCGCTCGGGCGAGCATGAACCGTCGTTTCATCCCGCCCGACAGCCAGTCGAATCGCGTGTTACGCTTGTCGTAGATTCCAACCGTCCGGAGCGCCCTGTCAGCCCGTGCTTTTGCCTCCTCGCCAGTGATGCCGTGGTAGCCGGCTTTGTGGGTTAGCACCTCGCGGATCGGAAAGAACCGGTCGACGTTGAACTCCTGGGGCGCAAGCCCGATCCGGTCGCGGGCGGCCCGGTACTCCGATTCCACGTCGTGGCCGAACACGCTGGCCTCCCCGTCGGATTTGCGAACCAGTCCGACGAGGATGTTGATGAACGTCGTCTTTCCCGCTCCGTTCGGACCGAGCAGACCGAAGAACTCGCCCTGCTCGACGGCGAGAGAGATCCCATCCAGCGCGCGAACGCTGCCGTAGCTTTTTTCCAGATCAGTCGTAGAAATGGCGAGCGACACGAAAGAATCTTGGGCGGGCAGACGATTAAGCGTGTTGTGTTGGCGTGGGTGTGTCGATCAATCACCCATACGTCTTTATCACAAGCCGGACGAATCCAGACGCATGACAGAAACCACCTCGTTCGATGATCACACAGACCGAACCGCGTCGATCGTTTCCGCGCTCTGTGGCGCGGAGAACGACCGGATCGTGCTCCGGTTCGACGGCCCGATCTCCGTTCCGACGAACAGATACAACGGTCGAACGCGGACGACGGACACGATTCCCTACGCGACGATCAACGCGACGGTTCAGCACGCCTCGGTCGAGGACGCTGGGGAGACGCTGCTCTGCTTCGTGGCGGTCGAGGCCGACGAGATCGAGCGCCTCGGCGTCGATCCCGAGCTCGTGTACACCGAGCCGGTCGACGACGTGCCCGAGCACTGGATGATCGACGTCAACGCGTCGCGGGAGCTGTTCACCGCCGATCCCGAGGCGTACGATCTGACGATGGAGGAAGCCGAGGCGGCGGTGGCCGCGGGCCGGGAGGAGGAGGTGCTCCCGCCGTGGGACGGGCTCCCGACCGCAACGACGCGCGTCGAACGGACATCCGACTGTCACCGACGGTCGGTCGAATCGGGCTACCACGTCCAGTACTCCGCCCCGATCCACGAACTCGGAGAACTCATCGACGTTCGCGTCCGGTGATAGTCTATGCCGTCTTCACGGACCGCCGTGAGATGGTGTTCGGTTGTGACCTTCGGGATGTGACATGAGTCGAACTCACCCCCTCCCTGACCGTGATGACATCCCGTGGATGGATATCTGATCTTGCAGCAGTTCGCTGGTGGCGTGGTATAGAGGCGAATATACTGCTCTATACCACTCATTCCCATCAGAGCAGTCCATACCAACAATTCATATCAGAGTAATACATACCTATCTTACTTCGTTGTATCCCTATTATAAACCTCTTTAGTACAAATCTGCCTGTACTCGGTTGATGGCGTACGATTCAAACGTGTCCGAATCGGTGTCGCGTCGAACGCTCCTCGCGTCGACGGTGGCTATCGGAGCGACCGCACTGGCCGGCTGTTTGTCCGATAGCACCGGAGCGAACACCGATGGCGATTCGCTCTCGGGTGATATCCGGATCTCCGGGAGTAGTACCGTGTATCCTGTTGCCCAGGACATCAGCCGGCAGTTCCAGGAAGACCACTCCGATGTCAACTTCAATCTCACGCGGGATGGGAGTTCCGGCGGGTTCGAGAACGTCTTCATCCCCGGAGACAGCGACATCAACAACGCGAGTCGATCGATCGCCGACGAGGAAGTCCAACAGTGTCGGGACAACGACTTCGAGCCGGTGGAGTTTTTCATCGCGCAGGACGCGCTCACTGTGGTGGTGAACAACGAGAACGACTGGGTGGATTCGATCTCCATCGAGGATCTCAAGAAGATCTGGTCCCCCGACTCCGCCCCGGAAACGTGGGCCGACGTCAACTCCGAGTGGCCCGACGAGCCGTTCGATCTGTACGGTCCCGCGACGACATCGGGCACCTTCGACTACTTCACGGAAACGGTCGTGGGTGAGGAGGGCAAGATCCGCGATGATTTCGAGGGGACCGAAGAGGACGACCAGATCGCCCAAGGGGTCAAAGGCAGCCAACACGCGATGGGCTATCTCCCTTTCGCCTACTACACCAACAACCCCGACACGGTCAAAGCGCTCACCCTGAGCGAGGGCGACAGCGATCCTGTCGAACCCAGCATCGAGGCTGCCCAGAGCGGTGATTACCCGCTGGCCCGGCCGTTGTATTTCTACGCCAACATGAACAAGCTCCAGGAAAAAGAGCATCTCCAGGAGTTCATCCGGTTTTACGTCAACGAGGCCGACAAGGACTTCATCGCCAACGATATCGGCTACGTCCCGAGCAGCGAAAAGATGGTCGAGGACAACGTGGCCAATCTCGAAGCCGGGATCAACGGCGAGTACAAGCACAGCTAGGCGGACTACACCACCCATTTCATCAACGATGAGTAAACGATCGACCCCAACAGAGGGGAACGGTGTTCCTCCAGCAGCTGGGCAGAGTCCGGCGACAGAGTTGCAGCGAAGCGAGTTCGTCGTTCGAAAGGAGCGGCTGTACGGCTGGCTCATCGCGTCGTGTGCGGTCCTAACGATTCTCGTGACCGTGGGTATCATCGCCGCGCTTTCCGGGAAGGCGATAGTGTTCTGGACGGAAATTTCCCCGGTCACGTTTTTCACCGGCACGGAGTGGAGCCCGATCATCAACAACGCCTACGGAGTGCTTCCGTTGGTGAGTGGGACGCTCATCGTTACCCTCTGTTCGGCACTCATCGCGCTCCCGATCGGTCTGGCCGCCGCCATCTATCTCAGCGAGTACGCGAGCGAGCGTGCGCGCTCCGTTCTCAAGCCGGCGCTCGAAATCCTCGCTGGCGTTCCAACGGTCATCTACGGCTACATGGCGCTGGTGTACATCACACCCCTGTTTCAGGGGGTGCTCCCGCTGTCGGTTCAGCTCGTCCCCCCATCGATTCCGCTCGTTCCGGAGTTCACGCTGACCGTCCCCGCGCTCCAGACGTTCAACGTGCTGTCGGCGAGCATCGTCGTCGGCATCATGATCATCCCGATGGTGTCTTCGATCAGCGAAGACGCGCTTCGCGCGGTTCCCGACAGCCTTCGGCAAGCCGGATACGGGCTGGGCTCGACGAAGTTCGACGTTTCCACGAAGATCGTCGTCCCGGCGGCCACTTCCGGTATCGTCGCCTCCTACGTGCTGGCGATCTCACGAGCGATCGGAGAGACGATGGCCGTGACGATGGCGATGGGAATGAGCCCTCAGATGCCCCATTTCCCGAACGTCCTCGATAATCTCGCGGTCTCGAGTCAGACGATCACCGCCGCGATGGTACAGATCGCCGGGGCCGATTCGCTCGGCCACGGCCCGACGTACGAGGCGATGTTCGCACTCGGGTTGACGCTGTTTTGTATCACGCTCTCGATGAACATGATGGCTGAACTTATCAGACGACACTTCAGGGAGGTGTATGAGTGATGGCGAGCGGTGGCGCATCCGTTGACCGTCTCCACGGATCGACCGATGTTCGACTCGAACGGCTGAAAGGCCGTCTCTTTGAGATCGCGCTCGTGGCCGCGACGCTCGTCGGTATCGTTTCGCTGGTGGTGCTGTTCGGATACATCGCGTTCGACACGTTCCAGCCGCTGACGGCGTCGATCCAGTGGTATCTCATCTACATCGGCACCCTCGTGACACCGACTGCGGCGTTCACCCTGTATGCTCGTCGTCATCCCCCTATCAGGGAAGCGAACGCGAAAGCGTTCGCGGTCATCGGGGGCGCGCTCCTCGTGAGTCTCGTCACCTACATCGTTGCCGACGCACTCGATCCCTACGACGTTCTCCTCTACGTGCTGTTCGGGGCCATTCCTCCGGCTGTCATCGGCGCGTACGCCCGACGGTCCCCGGACCGGACGTACACCGGTCCAGCGGTGGTGGTCTCGACCCTCGTCGGTATCGCCCTTGCTGCCGGCCTGTATGGCGTCCTTCGTCCTATCGTCGGGATCATCGCCCAGTGGGTCGCATACGTCGGGATCGTCACGCTTCCCGTCGGAGCGATCGTGGCCCAGTCCGTGTCGCGTCGGTGGTCGCTTCGTCGGGCAGCCCTCGCTGTCGCTCTCGTCCTCGTCGGAACCCTTGCTGTCGCCGTCGGTGCGCTCGTGGCCGGGATCGAACCATCGTTGCCCGTCGTGCTGTTTTCCGGAGCCGTCGTTCCGATCGGCTACGTCGTCGGTGACACCGTCGCAAACGAGCCGGAGGGTCGGATCGGCGTATTGGGACCGTTCGTGTTGATCGGCAGTGTAGCGCTCGGTGCATTTATCGAACGCAGCGTCGGTGTACAGGGTCCTGAATCGTATCTTACGCCGAGTCTCCTGTTGAATTCGTGGCACGGACGGAACGCGTTCGAGGCGGGCATCTATCCCCAGCTCGTCGGTTCGATCGTGATCGTCGGCTTCATGTCGCTTCTAGCGTTTCCGGTGGCCATCGGGGCTGCGGTGTATCTCGAAGAGTACGTCTCGGACTCCGGGTGGCGCGGCCGGCTGGCGACGCTTCTGGAAGTCAACATCTCGAACCTCGCTGGGGTTCCGTCGGTCGTCTACGGGCTGTTGGGCCTCGCGCTGTTCCGGAACACATTGGGGTTCGGAACGGGCGTCGTTATCGCTGCCGCCGGAACGCTCGGGTTTCTCATCCTCCCGATCGTGATCGTCTCCGCCCAGGAGGCGTTGCGATCGGTCCCGGACTCATTGCGCCAAGCCGCCTACGGGATGGGGGCCAGTCGGTGGCAGACGCTCCGGACCGTCGTCATCCCGGAGGCGTTTCCCGGCATTCTGACCGGCACGATCCTGGCGCTCGCCCGGGCGATCGGAGAAACGGCACCGTTGGTCATCATCGCTGTCGCCACCACGACGTACACGTCACCGGATGGATTGTTTTCGACCGCGGCTGCCCTTCCACTCCAGATTTTTGCCGCTCGGAGCCACCCCGACCCGGCGTTCAGACACGGCATCGTTCCGGCCACCGCGGTCGTGTTGTTGATCTTGATGTTGATGATGAACACCACTGCGATCCTCCTCCGAAATCGATACGATAGGGATACACATGAGTGAACACGAACGCACCCAAACACAACCGTCAACCGTCGACGCTGAATCTACGGTTGGCGAAGATGAGCAGTCCACCGGAGCGAGAACGGTCATCGAAGCTCGCGACGTGAGCGTCTACTACGGCCAAGAGCAAGCGCTCCAGGATGTCGATTTGGAGATCCCACGGCGACAGGTAACGGCAATCATTGGACCGTCCGGTTGTGGGAAATCGACGTTTCTCCGGTGTATCAACCGGATGAACGACCTCGTCGACGCCGCACGCGTCGATGGGCGCTTGCGCTTCGATGGAACGGACGTCTACGGACCCGAGGTGGATCCGGTCGCGCTGCGCCGCCGGGTCGGGATGGTGTTCCAACACCCCAATCCGTTTCCGAAGAGCATCTACGACAACGTCGCCTACGGTCTTCGGATTCACGGACGCACTGACGAGCTTGACGAACGTGTCGAACGGGCGCTCCAGCGAGCGGCGCTCTTTGAAGAAGTGAGCGATCAACTCGAAAAGAGCGCGCTTGCTCTCTCTGGCGGCCAACAACAGCGCCTCTGCATCGCCCGGTGTCTCGCGGTCGATCCCGAAATCATCCTGATGGACGAACCGGCAAGCGCGCTCGATCCCGTTGCTACCTCGAAGATCGAGGATCTCATCGAATCGCTTGCAGAGGAGTACACGGTTATCATCGTCACGCACAACATGCAACAGGCCGCGCGGATCTCAGACCAGACGGCGGTCTTTCTCACCGGCGGCGAGCTCGCTGAGTACGACGACACGGACACGATCTTCGAGGATCCAGACAGCCAGCGCGTCGAGGACTACATCACCGGCAAGTTCGGGTGATCGACGTGACGCGAGAGCATTTCGAGACTGATCCCCGCCTCCACTGAACGATGGACACGCGCAAAATCCAGACTGTCGGCGGCGGAACCTACACCGTCTCGCTTCCGAAAGAATGGGCCGAGTCCCAGGAGATCACGGCGGGCGACACCGTTGCGCTTCACACCCACATCGATGGGCTGCTCGTCCTCCAAGTTCACGAGCGGGCGAACGGATCGGACGACGCCGTCACGGTTCGGATCGACACCGACGACAGCGCGTTTCTCGAACGCGTGCTCCGGGCTGCCTACGCGCTGGGTGCCACGGACGTAACGCTCGTGGCTGCGGGATCGTTCACCGACGAACAACGGCGCGTCGTCGAACGGGTCGCCAGAAATCTGACCGGTGCCTCAGTCGTCGAAAGCTCGGGGACGGCCATCACGATCCGAACGCTGCTCGACACCGCCGAAGTGTCGGTGCGCCAGTCGGTGCGCCAGCTCAAGTTCGTCGCGCTCTCGATGCACCGGGATGCGACGGCCGCGCTGGGGGAGCCGAATCCGGCGGGGCTGTCCGACCGCGACGACCAGGCCGACCGTCTGTATGCCCTGATCGACCGCTCCTTTGCCCGGGGACTGTCCCGAATCGAGGAGATGAACACGCTCGGGCTGACGAGCACCGAGCTGTTCGAGCTGTGGACGACGACGCGGGAGCTCGAACGCGTCGCAGACCACGCCGAAGGCATCGTCTCGGTCGCAACGAGGATCGAGACGCCCGTGGAAACCTCCATCATCGACGATATCACCGCCATCGCGGGGCTAGTCCGCGATCTCGTGGCCAACGCGGTGGGCGTCATCGTGGGCGACGCGAACGGGGAAACCGCTCGAACCGTGCTCACGACCCGCGATGAGGTGCGCGAAGCGATCATGGCGCTCGATCGCCGGCTGATCGAATCCGCCGAGAACTGTACACTCAGACCCGCCCTCGACAGACTCCGCCGAACAGCAGAACACGGCGGTAACATCGCTGAGCTGGGACTGCGGAAAGCTATCCGTCGGGGCAATCTCGCCACCCTATCGGACGAGGATTCACGAATGAACGCCCCGACCGAGCGGTGATCGGTTCTCGTTTCCCGATCGAGAGAGGATTGACATTCGTGTGTCCCGAATGGATAGTGAGCATGACCAGTGATCGTCTCGGGGATACGTACGTGACCGCGCTTCGGCACGGGCTTGTCGACCTGTCAGACGAAACGACGCTCGTAGGCGTCGTCCGGCGCCCACCGGCGGGGTTCGACTCGGCGGTCGACGAAAACCGTCCCTCACTCGGTCCGCCTCCTTCGCTGTTGGACGAGTTCGAACGACGGTACGAGGATCTCAAAATACAGGGACTGTGTGATGAAGGCGCGCACAACGCTGCCTGGGAGGAGCTCGGCTTCGAACAGCGATACCGCTCACACCTGACCGAATCCTCTGACGCTCGACGAGCGGTCTCTGCGCTCACGGACCGTCTTCGTGCCGGTGAGCGACTCGTCCTGGTCTGTCGAGAGAACACCGATCAGAAACGGTGTCATCGAACGCTGCTGCAGGATCGTATCGCGGCTCGGCTGTAGCACTGGACAACGGGACTTCTTGTGATCCGCTTCACGGACTGGCGTCTCACGTGGCCGTTCAATCTCACCGGGTAGCCTGGCGTTCCTGCGGGCGATATCGACGACGTACCGGTCGGGCTGTAAGCCCTCGGCAACCGACACGCCGGTGAGACGGTGCTCACAGCCAGTGCTGCGCTCGAACGCGTCTGCCCATGGCAGGAACGCTACCTGTCCACCGGCAATTGTCCTTCGTGTGAAACCGACACACTGTGTGCCACGTGTGTTGGTGTGACATTTGGGACAATGTATGTTGTGCGATTCGTGTTAGAAACGACAATTAATACAGTATCAAGTGTATTCTGTCCGAATATACACCACTACCGAAACCATAAGGGGATGATTCACATCATCCGACAGCATGTCTGACGACGACACGGACATCGATGTCGCGTACGGTATCGACGCGAAACCACCGTTGCGCGAATCGATCCCGCTGGGACTGCAGCACGTGCTTGCGATGATACTCCCGAACCTTGCGCCACCACTCATCATCGCCGGTGCGGTCGGCGTTACGACCGGCCAAGAGACGTATCTCGTCCAGATGGCGCTGGTGTTTGCGGGGTGTGCGACGATCGTTCAGGCGTCGCCGATCGGCCCGATCGGTGCGCGGCTGCCGATCGTCATGGGAACGAGCTTCGCCTTCATCGGTGGTATCGTTGCGGTGGGAACACAGTACGGTCTCTCTGGGGTGTTCGGTGCCTGTATCGTCGCCGGTCTCGTGGAGGTGTTCATCGGTTGGAAATACGAGTGGTTCAGATCCTATTTCACGCCGTTGGTGAACGGGTTGATCGTCGTTATCATCGGTCTGTACCTCGTTCCGGTCGGGATGGACTACCTCGCTGGCGGTGCCGGAGCCGCCGATTACGGTCGGCCGGCAAACCTCGCTGTCGGCGTGCTCGTATTCGGCGTCGCTATCGGACTCAACCGGCTCCGGTCGGGCTACAGCCGGACGCTCAGTCTACTAGTCAGTATCGTCATCGGATACGTCGCTGCGTGGGCGCTGGGCATGGTCGATTTCACTCCGGTCGCCCAGGCCGACTGGATCGCGTATCCCACGCCGTTGGCGTTCGGGATCTCGTTCGAACCGGTGCCGATTCTCATCATTGGGATTCTCTATGTGACGACCGCGATGGAGACCATCGGTCACATCTCGGCGATCACGGCCGTCGAAGGGCGCACGCCCGAGCGATCGGAACTGAAGGGTGGTCTCGTGGCGGACGGCGTGATGAGCAGCGTTGCGGGCGCGTTCGGTGGGTTCCCTAACACGTCGTTCGCCCAGAACGTTGGGGTGGTCACCTTCACCGGCATCATGAGCCGGTTTGTCGTCGTTATCAGCGGCGTGTTGCTCGTCGTTCTCGGTCTCGTGCCGAAAATCTCGGTGCTGTTTGCGACGATGCCGGATCCGGTGTTGGGTGGCGCGTCGCTCGTCATGTTCGGCATGGTCCTCTCGAACGGGCTGGCGATTCTTCGGGAGAACGTTCCCTTGAACCAGCGCAACATGGTAATCATCGCTGCGTCGATCAGCCTCGGTCTCGGGGTCGCAACCCGGCCGGCGGTGCTCGAACAGTTCCCGACCGCCGTCGAGACGGTTCTCGGCGAGGCAGTCGTCGTGACCGCCGTCACCTCGTTGGTTCTCGATGCCGTGTTTCCGACCGAGGACCACGATGCCGACACCACCCACGATGAGCTCGTGGAACGACAGCCCGAGGCTGACGACTGAGACGGCGTCCGCGTTGCCCACCGCCCGTCACCCGTCGTTGGTGAGCTGTGTGGGCGTGATAACGTCGATCTCTTTCTTCTCGATGTGGTCGAGGACCTTCTGGAAGTCCTGTTTCGGGAGCCACCCGTCACCGTCGCCGATCTTGTGGAAGTAGACGACGGCCAGCTGGTTGAACTCCGCAGCCATGTTGACGATCCGGCGAGTTCCCCGGATGGATTCCCCGTTTACCCTGGAGATGAAAGCAGGGTTACTCGGGAGCTTGGCATTGTTGGGGCATCCACCCTGGAGATACGCCGTCTCGAACAGCTCACTGATGTTATCGAGCGCTGCTTTGTTCACTTGGTGATACGGAACGGCGAAGTGGTTAACTCCGTCTTTGAACCCCTTCACGTCGAGATACTGTTTGACTTCCTGGAGAGCCTGTTTCTGCTCTTCGGGCTTCATCTCGGTCAGATTTTGGCCGTAATGAGCGATCATGTCCCAGCCCGCGTCCGCCATCTCGCGCATCATCTGTTGCTTCACATAGTTGTCGGCACCGACCGCATCTGGGATGATCGCCGCCGAACCGGACCATCCCTTCTGTTTCAGGATCGGGAAAGCGTTTTCGTAGGCACTGATGTGCCCGTCGTCGAACTGGAGCATCACCTTGCCCTTGTTCCCCTTGGGGACCTTCCGCAGGTCGTCGATCAACACCTCGAACGGCTTTTGGTTCGCCGGCTTGATCTGGATGTTCATCTCCGTCACGTTGCCCATCTCGGGGTTGCCGTTCTTGTCGGTGTAGCCGAGATCGAACCGGACCCAGCCGTCCAGGTCGCGGGGAATCTGGCGGATCGAGGTGAGCATGGCACTCTCAGCAAGAGTGATGATCTCCGCTCGTATCCGCAGCCGTTGATTTTTCGGCTTCTTCACTTTTGCCGCCAGCGAGAGGTCGTGTTTGGTCAGGTCCTGATTGTCCGGATAGAAGTTTTTGGTGATCTTGACGACCGGCTCATTTGCGTTTTGCTGGGGTTCGAGCACTACGGATTGATCCCCTTGGAACACGTCATCAGTAGTGGTCGATAGCTTTCCTTCGTTGATCTGCCAGCCCTCGTCTGTGCTATCTACGTTGCTGAAGTCGTCCACCGACTTTCCAGGTGCGTTGTTTCCGCCGTTTCCTCCACCACCATTGTCGGTACTGGTACTGGTACTGTTGCTTGGAGTGTCCGTGCCGTCGGGATCGGCGGGTTCGTCGCCACCCCCGGTACCCGGAATCGAGGAACAACCAGCGAGCGACACCGCTCCAGCGGCACCGAGCGTCGTGAGAAACACGCGTCGAGTAGATTCTTTTCCCATGCGATAGTTCCCGCCACAACATGCTATATGTTTTGTGAATGCCCGATCGGTTTACCATACTGTCTCCAAGTTCGTTAGCGAGCATCACTGGCCGATTCGAATCCAACCCGATTAGTAGTAGCAACTCGATATATGTTGTGTACTCGGTAATCGTTACCTTACCCGATTGATAGGTGACGACGTGCGTTCCGAGCGATGCGGTACGGATCGGATGACTGATCACCGTGGGTCCCGTGATCGAGTGAATCGTTCCGAAGCCCCACACCCTCGCCTGTATCGGCTGGACAACCGGAGAGATTCGGTGTTTCCGACCGAGGACCACGACGCCGACACCACCCCCGATGAGCTCGTGGAACGACAGCCTGAGGCTGACGACTGAGACGGCGTCCGCGTTGCCTCCTGATCCCCCACGTCACTTGTTGTTGGTGAGCTGTGTGGGCGTGATGACGTCGACCTCTTTCTTCTCGATGTGATCGAGGAGCTTCTTGAAGTCCTGTTTCGGGAGCCACCCGTCACCGTCGCCGATTTCGTGGAAGTAAAGAACCGCGAGCTGGTTGAACTCGGCAGCCATGTTGATGATCCGGCGAGATCCCCGGATGGATGCCCCGTTCACACGAGAGATGAAATGAGGATTACTCGGGAGCTTGGCGTTGCTGGGACCGCCGCCCTGGAGATACGCCGTCTCGAACAGCTCACTGATGTTATCGAGCGCTGCTTTGTTCAGCCGATGGTTCGGGACCGCGAAGTGGTTCCCCCCTCCGAACCCTTTCACGTCGAGATACTGCTTGGCCTGTTGAAGGTTCCGTTTCTGCTCTTCTGGCGACATACCCGTCAGCGGACTGCCGTAATGAGCGATCATGTCCCAGCCCTCGTCAGACATCTCGCGCATCATCTGTTCCGTTACGTAGTTGTCGGCACCGACCGCATTCGGGATGATCGCCGCCGAGCCGGTCCACCCTCGCTCTTTCATCATCGGGAAGGCGTTCTCGTAGGTGGTGATGAACCCGTCGTCGAACTGGAGCATCACCTTGCCCTTGTTCCCCTTGGGGACCTTCCGCAGGTCGTCGATCAACACCTTGAACTTCTTGCCGTCCTGCCTCGGGCCGATCTGGATCTCTATGTCCGATACGTTGCCCAGCTCGGGGTTGCCGTTCTTGTCGGTGTAGCCGAGATCGAACCGGACCCAATCGCCCAGCTCGCGCGGGAACTGGCGAATTGCAGTAGTCATGGAACTCTGGGCCGGCGCGATGATGTTCGCTGCGAGTTTCATCCGGCCGTCTTGCGCGCCGAGATCCGGCTTCTTTATTTTTGCTGCCAGCGAGAGGTCGTGTTTGGTCAGATCTAGGTTGTCCGGGTAGAACGTTTTGGTGAACTTGACGACGGATTCTCCGTTGCCCTTGGGTTCGAGCACCACGGATTGATCCCCTTGGAACACGTCGTCAGTGGTGGTCGACACTTTCCCCGCGTTGATCTGCAACTCCTCGATATTACTGAAGTTATCCACCGACTTCCCTGGTGCGCCGCCTCCTCCGTTACCGCCGTTTCCTCCACCACCATTGTCGGTACTGGTACTGGTACTGTTGCTTGGAGTGTCCGTGCCGTCGGGATCGGCGGGTTCGTCGCCACCCCCGGTACCCGGAATCGAGGAACAACCAGCGAGCGACACCGCTCCAGCGGCACCGAGCGTCGTGAGAAACACGCGTCGAGTAGATTCTTTTCCCATAGGATAGCTTCCAGCACAACGTACTATATGTTTTGTGAATGCCGGATCGTTTTATCGTGCTGTCCGTGAATTCGTTAGCACATATCGTTTGACGATTCAATCCTAATTTAGTTAGAAGTAATAACTCAATATGTATTGCGAACGCTGGTGATTGTCCCTCCGCCCGATTGACGGTGCTGTCGCGCAGTTCCTCCGTGCGGTAGGGAATCGGCCGACTGATCGCTCCAGCCCGAGCCGCTCCAAACTCCCTTCCTTCGTCCGTATCGAATAGACGACCGGAGACAATGCTACCTCTACCTCCCCGTCGTTGATGGAGCCAATACGAGTGGATTATTTTACTGTTATACTGATGAGATAGCTGTTTTTTAGGTATCGAATAAAACGAAAAAGCCTGTTTAGATGTAACCAGCTCTCGTTATTTTATGTACAGCGCGTCGAACGTTCGGCGGGGTCACTACTCGGTGGGGGACGTATAATGCGGACCCGGCGTGCGGGGCGAGTAGAGATCTCCGTTCGTGGCGACGGAGATACGAACGGCGCGCGCGGTGCGCCGACGCGGCTGGGAGGCGTCATACTGTCGGCCAGTAGTGATTGCATATCGGCTGCTGGTGATCTGCCAGACAGCAACTGGATAGTCCATCGCACGCCGTCCGTAGGTCCGACAGTATCAGTGACGGCGAGGCGTTCACGCCCGGTGAGAACACGATCGGCTGCTGACGGGCGGACAGCAACACCCGGACGACGAGCCGGGCGTTACAGACGTATGCGTGTAATGATACGGAAACGATTTTCACGACAGCGAAACAGCCGCAGTATCGGTTGCGCTATGGTCCGCGAACGGCTTCGAGCAGCGTCGTTTCCTCGACTCGAACGGATCGGAGGGTTATTCCGGTGATTGTTCGGTCGTCTCTCGTATCGGGTCGTTGAGACAGCCACCATTTCAGGTGCGTTCATGGGGTGTGAACGCTCTCCCCCGCGGCGTCGCTACAAACGTGGCTGTCCACTGATTCAGGATGATTGGGGGAGGCCTCGTCTTCCACACGTGATACTGTCGGACAGAGATGATTGCATATCGGTGCTGATGACCCGCCAGACAGCAACTGGATAGTCCGTCTCGATCCGTCCGCAGGTCCGACAGTATGAACAGCGCTACCGATCACACCTGCCCGCTACCATCAGTATAGATCCTGTTATATTATGATTATAACCTGATTCATAATCATTTTATAGTAAGGTGATATCAGTTTAAACGGGATATTGGTCAACAGGGGAGATCGCGTAACGCAGCCACTATCGCACGCCGAGCACGATACCGTTGGCCACGCGCTGTCGACGTTGCTCAGCGACACGCTGTGATCGCGGATCGATGGCGGGATCCGGTGGTACGAGCGGTCACGCGCAACGGACCGTCGTGTACCACGGTCTCCAGTTGTGATGATCCCAAACTCATGAGATTCACACGCAGACGGATACTGAAACACGCATCGCTATCCCTCCTGGTGCTCGGAGGGAGCGGCTCAGCAGCCGCTGACACCGATTGTTCCGATCATCGCTCGTGGAACGCCGAGACTGCCTACTCCGGCGGCGACCGGGTGGTGTTCGAGAGGGCGCTCTGGGAGGCCAAGTGGTGGACGCGGGGCAACGAACCGGACGAAAGCGACGCTGTCTGGATCAAAGTGGGCGACTGTGACGGTGGCGGTGACAACGAGGCTCCGACGGCCTCGTTCACCGCGTCCCCGACGTCGCCGGCTCCCGACGAATCGGTCGCGTTCGACGCCAGCGGTTCGGCGGATGCGGACGGCTCGATTCAGGCGTACGAGTGGGTGTTTGGCGACGGCACCACCGCAGCGGGTCAGTCCATCACCCACACCTACACATCGAGCGGCGAGTACACGGTGGTGCTCACCGTCACTGACGACGCGGGCGCGACTGATTCGAGTTCTACGACAGTCAACGTTGGAACTGATGATGGCGGCACAGGGCCCAGCGAGTCAGTCTTTGCGCCGTACGTCCACATGACAACGAATTCGGAAACCAGTCTGGTCAACCACTACCAGCAGGCCGGCAACGACGCCGTCACGGCGGCGTTCGTCCTCTCCGATGGCAACGGCAACGCAGCTTGGGACGGCGCGGCCGACATGCGCGTCGGGGAGGCCGGGCTGGCGTCGGAGATACAGGCGTACCAAGACCGCGGGGGGACCGTCGTCGTCTCCTTCGGCGGTGCTGTCGGGACGATGATCGCCCAGGATAGTACCGACACCACCGAGATCAAACGTGAGTACCGGAGCGTCATCGACACCTACGGCGTGACCCATCTCGACTTCGACATCGAGTCAGCCGATCGGGCGGCAGTCGACCGGCGAAACCAGGCGCTGGCCGAGCTCCAGTCTGAACACGATGGCGTAAACGTATCGTACACCTTGCGCTGTCGAACGACAGGACTCACAAGCCACGGACAGTACGTCGTCGAGAACGCGAAGAGTCACGGCGTCGATCTCGGGTTCATCAACGTCATGACGATGAACTACGGCTGGGTCCCCCCCAGTGCAAGCACGATCGAGGACTCGGCCAACGGCACCCACTCGGATCTGGCGTCGATCTTCCCGGAGAAGTCCCCAGCCGAGATTTGGGGGATGATCGGTCTCACCCCGATGATCGGCGTCAACAACGTCGGTGGGACCCACGAACTGGCGGACGCACGGGACGTCGCGTCGTTCGTCCAGGACACGGGCATCGGCCTGGTGTCGTTCTGGTCGCTCGACCGAGACAACGGCGGCTGTCCGGACGGCTCCGTGTCGGCCACCTGTAGCGGGATCGCACAGGACTCATACGAGTTTTCGGAGATCTTCAACGATGTCCACTCACAGTAGCATCGCTCACCGAGTAAACCACACATACGACGACAATGAACGAATCACGACGCGACCTTCTTCGGAAAGTATCGGCCCTGCCTGCGGTGCTGTACGGATTCAGCTCCGTTGCCGCGGCAGCGGACTGCAGCGGCGTCGAGCAGTGGGACGCTGAGACCGCCTACTCCGGCGGCGAGCGTGCCGTCTACGACGAGGCGCTCTGGGAAGCCCAGTGGTGGACGCGGGGCAACGAACCGGACGAAAGCGACGCTGTCTGGACCGAGATCGGGGACTGTGACGGTAGCGGTGACAACGAGGCTCCGACGGCCTCGTTCACGGTGTCACCCGCCGCTCCCGATCCGGACCAAACGGTGTCGTTCGACGCCTCGGATTCTTCCGATTCCGACGGAACGATCAGCAGCTACGAGTGGGCGTTCGGCGACGGCACCACGGCGACCGGCGAGTCGGTCACCCACACCTACGACGGGGACGGATCGTACGCGGTGACGCTCACCGTCACCGACGACGCGGGCGCGACCAATACGACTACGCGGAGCGTGTCGGTCGGTGACACCAGCGAGTTCAAGGTCATCGGCTACTACCCCGGCTGGAAGTCCACGCCCGACTACGACTACTACCCAGAGGACGTTCCGTGGAGCAAGCTCACCGACGTGAAGTACGCCTTTCTCGGCGTCGACGCCCAAAACGGGGTCCCGACGATCATGAGCGATCAGGATCGGGAGAATCTCGAGGCGTTCGAGGAGCTGAAGTCGGGACCGGCTTCCGATACGCGGATCCACGTCTCTATCGGGGGCTGGGCCGATTCGGAGGGCTTCAGCGAGATCGCGGCGAGCGAGGAAAAGCGCCGGAGCTTCGCACAGCGCTCGGTAGAGATCGTGCGCGAGTACGATCTCGACGGCGTTGATGTCGACTGGGAGCATCCGGGCAGCCAACAGGGACAGTGCCAGTGTGGCAGCAACGAGGATTACGAGACCCACGTCGATCTCCTGGGTGCTCTCCGTGAGGCGCTGGACGCAGCCGGCGCGGAGGACGGACAGAGATACTGGCTGACCGTCGCCAACGGCGGGTCGGACTGGAACGCTGGCGGACTCCGCCACGGCGAGATCGGCGAAATCTGCGACTACGCGATGGTCATGGCGTACGACTTCACTGGGTCGTGGATGGACGTTGCCGGTCTCAACGCCCCGATTTACGGGGATGCTCACCCGACGGAGAACACACAGTACGGGGAGGCGTACCACAACCAGTACTTCGCCGAGTACGCTGTCGACGAGCTGTGGGCCGGCGACCACGGCGAGACCGGATACTGGCCCGGCCAGTGGGAGTATCCGCCGGCTCCACCCGCCGAGTACGGCGAGTTGGTGCTCGGTGTGCCGTTCTACGGCCGGGGCTTCAACGGCACCGAGCTGTACGGAAGCTACACTGGTCTCCCGGAGGGCACGTGGCACCACCTGCTCGAAGACGGCGCGGATCCGACCGGGGCCTTCGACTTCGGTGATCTCGAGGAGAACTACGTCGGGGCGGACGGCTGGGAGCGCCACTACCACCAGCCCGGCAACGTGCCCTACCTCATCAACGAATCGGAGAACACCATCATCAGCTACGACGACGAACAGTCCATCGAGGAGAAAGTCAACTTCGCCACGGAACGGAACATGCAGGGCGTGATGTTCTGGGATCTGGCCCAGGACTGGAACGAAACCCTGTTGGACACGATCAACAAAACCGTGTGAGACGATAGAACCACCCCGTCGGATCTCCTCGAAGAACGCCTCGGTGATTTGAAATCCCTCTGGTCGTCTCTCTCTGTGGTCATAACAGATCCTCTTTCATCATCTGTATTTTACAAAATAGTGTTTTATACTGTCGGACCTGCGGACGGCGTGCGATGGACTATCCAGCTGCTGTCTGGCGGGTCGTCAGCAGCCGATATGCGATCACCACTGGCCGACAGTATATTATTCGTGGTTGAGTTCGTGGAGTGATTTCTCGAAGGCCGTGACGAAGGCCTCGGTCTCCTCCTCGGACATCGCTGTTGAGACGTTTCCCATCCCACGGGGTGCCATGAAAACGCCGTTGTTCCGCATGGCAAGGTAGAACCGGTGGCCGATCCCTCTCTCGTCGTTCGATTCTGTGGACGCGGCGTCGGTCACTTCCTCGTCCGTGAAGTGGATCTGGAAGAGCGATCCCGCTCCCGTGGCCCGCACGGGGATCTCGAACTGTTCACCGATCGCGTTGACGCGGTTGCGAATCTCCTCACCGTAGCCGTTTATCCGTTCGATCGCTCCCGCATCGAGTTCGTCGAGCGTCACGACGCCACCGACCATTGTTGCAGGATTGCCGTTGAACGTCCCGGAGTGGGTCACCTCGCCCGCTTCGGGATCAAAGACGTTCATCACGTCCGCTCGGCCGCCGAACGCGCCGACCGGTAGCCCCCCGCCGATGTACTTACCCAGCGCTGTCAGGTCTGGATACACATCAGTTATTTGTTGTTCTCCGCCCGTCGAGAGGCGGGAGGTTATCACTTCGTCGAAGAGCAACAGCGTCTCCGTGGATTCGGTCAGATCGCGGGCCGCTTCGAGATACTCCCTGCGCGCAGGGATCATGCCGCCGGCTCCCAGTACCGGTTCGAGAACGAAGCCAGCCAGCTCATCACCACGGCGCGAGAACAGCTCCTTCAGCGTTTCCCGATCGTTGTACGGCACCGTGATCACCCGCTCGGCAACGTCCTGTGGAATCCCGGCGTTCTCGCGTCCGCGTTTCGAGACGCCGATTTCGGCCACGTCGTGCGTACCGTGGTAGCCCCCCTGGACCTTTAGGATCGTCTCGTTTCCAGTAAAAGCGATCGCAGCCCGAATCGCGTTCATCGTCGCTTCGGTTCCGGAGTTGGCGAATCGAACGCGGTCGATCGAGGGAAATCGATCGGTGATCCGTTCGGCCAGCTCGATGGTCTCCTCGGTCGGCCCACCGAGACCATTGCCCGCCCGTAAACGGTCACAGACCGCCTGGACGACGGCATCGGGCGCGTGTCCGTGAATCGCCTGGGTGTAGTTGTTCAGAAAATCGACCAGCTCCTCGTCGTCGACCGTCGTTACCGTCGCCCCCTCCGCGTGGCTGATGAACGTTGGAAACGGTTTGTTGTGCGTGACCGAGCGCGTGTCACCACCGGGCAACGAGCCGGTCGCCCGGTCGAACAGATCCTTCGACGCAGCGTTTTGTCGAGTGTACATCGAACGAAGCCGTCCCTGGCACATGGCTGATCACCACACACCCAACTAACTATAATTTATCGTATTATATACTATATTACAAATGTGTAAGTAGTCATTTTTGCTGTATGGACTGTTATTTTATATTTCAATCTGTCGTGCGTTCGCTCGGCCACTGACCACACTGCGTCGAATCCACCCTGTCGTCGGTCCCCGCGATCCACCGCACTTCGTTCCAGCTCAGACGGTAGTGACACTGTTCGGGCGTGAGCTTCTGCCAGTAAATCGTTTGCATGTCGGGCACGGACGCCTCGTCTTTTATCGGTGGTAGCTCCTCGTCGGGCGTTGCTCGCTCCTCTCGGTCTTGGAGGGTCGATTGGAGCGGGGACGAAGTGACGTGCCAGACCGGTCCACTCACCACGAGCAGTCCGAGAACGACGACAACGGCCCACCGACGGTTTCGAATGGTGGGGATTCGGAGACCGGACTGACTGACCGACGCCACGGCGATTGCCACTCCGAGCGCGACGAACGCCAGCCAGAGCACCAGATCCGTCGATCCGTCCATGTCGACAAAGAGCACCTGCAGACCGAACAGGAGCCCGCCTGCGGGAACCCACCAGTGGCGGCGGTCGTAAACAGCGTGGCTCCACCCGTAGAACGCCGCGGGGAGAACGACCATTCCGTAGCCGAGGACGAGCAGGATCGAGTAGATCCGTCCGGATAGGGTGTAAGGTGAGCCACCGACGAGCGGCGCGAGGATCGTCTCCACCCCCATCGGGACGAGCGCCCCCGCCGCGGCGAAAACGACGGCAATGAGCCCAGCGACGGCGCTGGTGCCAGCGACGACCGCCAGCACCCCCTGCCACCCGCTGCGCTGGACCGTCATCCCGCCGACGAGGAGCACGAAGCCAGCCCCGGGCTGCCAACAGCCGGCGCTGAGCGCTGCGGTCGCGCCGGCCGCGGCCGGCCGGTCACGGAGCGCGAACGCGAGGCCCACGAGACCGAAAAACAGCGCGTAGAACTGCGCCCGGGTTCCGACCGGCGGCATGAGGTACACCTCCGGAACGAGGAGTACCACAAAGCCCGCGGCGACGGCCGCCGCGTCGTCGGTGAGGCGGTACGCCAGCCAGCCAACCAGCAGGACGCTCGCGGCGTTCACGGCGGCCATGAGGATCCCGCTGAGCGTCTGGAGGACGACCATGTTGCCCCCGGAGAGGCCGGCAAGAACGGCTGTGAGTCCGAAGACGATCGGCGGATTGACGTCCCAAACGTCGACGTAGGGCACTCCGCCGTTGAGTATGTACCACCCGGTGTGTTGGAAAAAGGCCGGATCGGTCGTCGTCTCCGGCCACATGGAGACGAGGTAGTTGACGAACGACAGAGCGAACAGGATCACAACGAACGGCAGGAGCACCGTGAGCCACCGAGGAGCGTCCCCGTGAAACGTCGCCATTGCTGCCGGTACGGGCGCTACCCACTTACGTGTCGGTGGTCTGTTTCATGTTTGCTCTCTTATTATGATGGAATACATATACGAAAGGATTTATTCGATCGGCCGAAACAGCGTCACTATGACTCGGACCACAGTCACTGACGATCACGTTATCTACGAGTTTGCCCCGGATATGGACGCCGTCCGGACGGTACAGCCCGGTGATTCCCTCGAAGTTCACACGAGAGACAGCCTCGACGGCGACGTGCAAACGGAGGCAGATCTCGTGAGCGAGGTTCCCGAGGAAGTGAACGCAGCGACGGGACCCATCGCAGTGGCGGGTGCCACGCCAGGCGACGTTCTCGCGGTGACGATCGAGGATATCCGCCTCCGGGAGGACCGCGGTCGGGTGCTCGTTATGCCGGGCTTCGGTCTCCAGCAGGGAGACGAACGGACGGACGCGCCCCGCACGCGAATCACGGAAATCGAGGACGGCTCTCTCAGATTCAACGATCGAGAGATCGAAGTCGACCCCCTGATCGGTACCATTGGCGTTGCGCCCGCGGAGACATCCTACAGCACGCTCGTTCCCCACGACCACGGCGGCAACCTCGATACCAGCGATGTCTCCGCCGGAGCAACGGTGTACTTCCCGGTGTTCCAACCCGGTGGACTTCTCGCGATGGGCGATTCGAAGGCCGCAATGGCCGACGGCGAGGTGTGTGGCACCGGCGTCGAAATCGGGACGGAGATCGACGTGACCGTGGATCACGTCCCCGATCCAGCCGTTTCTCTCGATCGACCAGTGGTCGAAACCGAAACCGCGTGGAAGACGATCGCGTCCGCAGAGACGATCGAGGAGGCGTGCGAAGCAGCGAACCGCGACCTCTGTCGACTCCTCGAACGTGCAGAGGGCTTCGACTTCACCGACGCCTACATGTTCTCCAGCCTCGTTGGGGACCTCGAAGTGAGCCAAGTCGTCGATCCTCTCCTCACTGTCCGGAACGCTGTTCCCAAAGAACGGCTGAACAACCCGCTCGTGGAGTGAATCCACATCGACGATCGTCGATACGGGATGCCAAACGGATGCGACCGGTCCCACCGAAAAATGTAAATATTGCCCTTTCCTTCCCGAGTTAAATCGCCGGGTATAACTGGCGATATTGTATTCAATTATCATGAACATTGTCGGGTATGACGAATGAGATCGACCGGCGCGGGTTCTTGAAGGCGGTCGGAACCGCTGGCATCGGGACCACGCTTTTCGCGGGGAGTGCGGCGGGTGATGGGGGCCTCATTGACGGGGTTCTCGATACGGCGACGAACGTGGCACAGGAGGCGATCGTCGTGTTCGAGTCGAACGCGGTTATCGACGACGTGCTCGGTGGGATCGTCGAGTATTACGCCTTCGAGGTGCTTCCGCTGGCGTACGTCAACGCGAGCGGTGGTCTCTTGGAGGAACTCTCGCTCCTGGATGGCGTTGTCGCGGTGCGGGCCAACCGCGAACTCGACTATCTCAATGCTGATGCACGGGGCGTGACGGGGACGAACGACGTGCAGGCCGGTGAGGACGTCGGCGCGTACGACGGGCGTAGCGTTCGCGCCGCGGTCATCGACAGCGGCATCGACGGTACTCATCCGGACTTTTCGAACGTCGAGAACAGCTACCAGTGGGTCGGAAACCCGCTCGGAGAGCCGACGCTGTGGCTTCCGGCCGGATCGCTCGATACGGACACTGTTGGCCACGGGACCCACGTGTCGGGAACCCTCGGCGGCGACGGGACGGCAAGCGAGGGGCAACAGCGCGGCCACGCGCCTGGCGTGACGCTCACGGCCTACGCCTCGGGACTCACCATCACCGTTCTGAAGGCCAGCGCGGCGTACGACCACCTCCTCGCCAACCATTCCGAGATACAGATCCTCTCGAACTCCTACGGCGCGTCGGGCGGGGGGAGTTTCGATCCGGACGCGCCGATGAACGTGGCCACGAAAGGGGCCTACGACGCGGGAATGCTTCCCGTGTTCGCGGCGGGCAACGCCGGACCGGAGCCGTCCACGCTCAACCCCTACGCGAAGGCCCCCTACGTCCTCGGCGTCGGCGCGACCAACGACCAGCGACAGGTCACCGACTTTTCCTCCCGGGGCGATCCGAACGGCAGCTTCGACCGACAACGCGCTCTCTCCGCCCTGGAAACGGAGGACACGGATCCTGTCGCGCTCGAACGCATCGGCGTCGGAGCGCCGGGGAACGCCATCGTCAGTACGGTGAGTCCAACCGACGCCCTGAATCAGACCGATCCGGATACGGACCCCTACTACGCGGCCGCCTCCGGAACATCGATGTCCTGTCCCTGTGTCGCCGGGATTGCCGCGCTCCTCATCGACGCCTACCAGCAGAACGACCACGGCACGCCCGCCCCCATCGACGTTCTCAACACCCTCGAAGCGACGGCAGCCACCGATCGGAGCGGCTACACCGCTACCAGCATCGGAGCGGGATTCGTCGACAGCGTCGCTGCCGTCTCGCGCGCGGAAGCAGGCAATCTTGCCGGGTTCGACGAAGTCATCCTGCCCTGATCGCTACACTAACGGTAAGTCGGTACTTTATATTTCTACCCTATACACGGAACGAAGTGCCTACTGTGCGCTTACGTCGTACCCACCGTCCACGGTCAGCACCTGCCCCGTCGTGAACGAGGCGGCGTCGCTCGCCAGGTAGATGGCCGTCCCGGCGATCTCCTCGGGGGTTGCGACGCGTTCCATCGGCGTTCGCTCATCGACAGTCTCACGGAACTGAGAGCCGTCTTCGAGCTTTGCTCCCGCCAGCTCCGTCTTGACAAACCCCGGAGCGATGGCGTTGACGCGGACGTCCGGAGCGAAATCGGCGGCGGCAGCCCGCGTGAGTCCGTTGACCCCGCTTTTCGCGGCGCAGTACGCGGGCCTGTTCTCGCGCGCCTGTCCGGCGGACATCGAGGAGATGTTGACGATGCTCCCCTCGGTCATCGCCCGGCCGAACACCTGGCACGCACGAAACACGCCGGTGAGACAGACGTCGATGTCGCGCTCCCATTCGTCGTCGGTCATCTCGGTGATCGACGCCTGGGCGACCGACCCGGCGGAGTTAACGAGGAGGTCGATCGATCCGAGCGTTTCCTCGGCGACTTCTCGGAGATCTTCGATCGTTGCTCGCTCGCGGACGTCGCAGGTGGTCTCTGTGGTCGTCGCGCCGCGTTCCCGTAGTTCCTCTGTGACGCTCCGAACGGAGTCCTCGGACCGACTCGTTGCGATGACGTCCGCACCCTCCTCCGCGAGCGCGAGGGCGATCACTCGCCCGATTCCGGTCGTTCCACCGATGACGACCGCAGCCTGCTCTTCGACACCCACGGCCGGAGTAGATTCACTGCTCATACACATCGATCGTGTTTCGCGGTGGAGCCTTATATTTATCTGAATGTCTCCGGTTTCGGGGCGGTGTTCCCGATCGCCGGAGCACCGGCGACGCGTCCAACCGCGAGAAGTAGACGGCGCTGGCGCGTTCCCGAACGTGAGCGTCGGTCCCGCGTGGTGATTCAACGACAGCCCCTTCGGAATGGAACACCAGCTCGAGTACGTCAGTTCGGTCGACCTGCTCGCAAACCACGCCGGGATGGTGAGCGACTCGCGGAAACTGCTCTCGTTCGGCTCGCGCTTCGAGATGTTCCGTCGGTCGCTGGTGAACGTCCTCGGTGGCTACGTCGACCGGAGCCGGATGCCGATGGACGTGGCCGGCTCCCTCGCCGAACACGTCGCGTACGACCGCCCGCGAGAGCTTTTTGGCTTCCGGTAGCTGCGGCCGCACCGGTTTGTCGCGCGCGTGGCCTACGAGTCGCGCATCGCTTTGAGCATCCCCCGGAGATACCCCACCGTGTAGGCGCGTCCTCGGTGCTCCCAGTCGGTGTCGCCCTCCAGACGGGGGGTGTGGTCGGGGATCATCATTCCGGTGAATCCGACATCGTCCAGCAGCTCCAACACCCTGTGCTCGTCGTAGTTCCCCTCGTCGACGAACGTCTCCGTGAACGTGGGAACGGTCCCCTCGACATCGCGGAAGTGGACGTAGAACAGCTCGTCCCGCTCGCCGAAGTAGCGGATGACCGCCGGTAGATCCTCACCCATCTCGGACCAACAGCCCAGACAGAACTCCAATCCGTGGTTGTCGCTCGGAACGATCTCCATCGCGCGCTTGAAATTCTCGAAGTTCCGAGCGATCTGTGGCACTCCTCCAAGTGTCTCCATCGGCGGATCGCTCGGATGGAGACACAGCTTCACCCCAGCCTTCTCGGCGACCGGGAGCAGCTCGCGCAGGAAAAACTCGTAGTTCTCCCACATCTCCGCTTCAGTGTACTCCCGGCCGTGGGTGAGGCTTTCGTCGACAGCCGCGGCGTCGAAGGCCGACACCGACGCGCCACCACGGACGGTCGCGTTTCCGGTGCGCCACACCCCCGCCGGTGCCCAGTGATAGCCGAAGATGGGGATGTCGGCCTCCCCCATGTTCCGTATCGTCTCTTTCATTTTCTCCATCTGCTCGTCGCGTCCGGACGTATTCAGCATCACCTCGTCGTAAAAGGACGTGGGGACGTTCTCGATGGCGTTCAGTCGCAGCCCAGCGTCCTCGATGCGCTCGCGCAGCGCGGTCAGGTTCTCTGCCGACCAAACGCCATCCTCCGAGAGCACCATCCGCTCGTCGTCGGGCATGTGTTCGTAGTCGGGATCGTCGTACTGGTACATGTTCAGGAGGATATCGTCGACGCCGAGCTGCTTGATGAACCGCAGGCGCTCCTCGGTCGGCTCCATGAACTGCCCGAGACCCACCCGCATGGGGAGCTGTTCCTGTCGCTGCGTGGCTGTGTCGCTACCGTCTGCCGTCATGGCTTTCTTATTGCGTCTCTACGACTTAAAGAACACGTTGCGTTCCGTCTGTGGGTCGACTTCCTCACGGGCGCGGCACTCGCCCCTGCTCGTCGGGGATTCCAGAGTGGTCGTAGAAAAAGGAGACCAGCGTATCGCGCCACCGCCTCGATTGCACGACCTGCTCGTCGAACCGTTCGGCGACGTGTCGGTACCGCTGCTCGTCGATAACGCCCTCCAGCGAGTGCCAGCGCGCGCGGAGATCCCGAACCGCGTCCACGCCGTCGAAGCAGTTGTCGTACAGCCGCTGGACGACCGTTGTCTCGTCGAGTTCGTACTCCCACGGGAGCGAGTGGAAAAACAGCAACAGCTCCTCCGGACAGGTTTCGGGATCCTCGTACGTCTCGGCGACTGGATCGGGGTACTGCGCGGCGTAGCCGCTCCCTGTCGTGGTTCGGTCGACGCCGATCTCCTCCTCGGTGGCACCGTGGTAGCCGGGCCACTCGTGGGGCGAGGGGTCGTAGTGGTTCTCCAGCCGAGCGCTTCCGTTGTACATCATGTGCATCAGCCCGAGTCCGCCCGTCTCGTAGTCGACGACAGCATCCCACGAGTCGAGCAGAACGCCGCTGATCGTTTCCGTTGCGTCGTCGTCGAACGTCTGTCGAGCCCATTCGTCGGTGATGGTTTCGGTGTCGAGATCTGGATTCCACGCCAGACGACCGTAGCCGTAGAGGTTCGCCTGCGAGAGGTAGTGGCCGGTCCAGTTCGGGTCCTTGCCGACCCCGACGACCCCGACGATCCCCTCGCCCGCACTGTCGGCGATCACCTCCTTGAGCGGAGTTCCGTCGCCGGTGTCGAACTCGAGTATCTCCTTCCACTGTGGGACCAGACAACAACAATGCACTCCTTGTCCGGTGTACTCCTGCGTTATCTGCAGCTCACAGCTCAGATTGGTCGCGGGCATCGCGCCGAACAGCGTCGACGCCGGCTCTCGGGGCTGGAAGTCGATCGGACCGTTTTTTATTTGCAGCGTGACGTTCTCGTGGAACGCTCCATCAATGGGTTCGAACGCCTCGTAGGCCTGGACCGCGCGATCGTCGTGGTCGGAGTAGACGAACGCCCGCCACCAGACGCGCCCGCCGTGTGGCTCTAGCGCTCGCGCGAGGACGTTCGCCCCCTCCGCGTGGCTCCGGTCGTAGTCGTAGGGTCCGGGTTGGCCCTCCGAGTCGGCTTTCACGAGAAACCCGCCGAAGTCGGGAACAGCGTCGTACACTCCTTCTGCTTTCCGCGCCCACCATTCCTCGACGGCGTCGTCCAGCGGATCGGCCGTGTCGAGATCACCGATCAGCATCGGCGCAGCGAAGTTCACCGACAGGTAGGTTCGAATGCCGTACCGGCGGAACACCGACGCCAGCGCGGCGGTTTTTTCGAGTCCGTCCCGCTCTAACAGCCGCCAGCCGGCGTTCCGTGAGACGAACTCGTTCGCGCTCTCCCGAGCGGGAATTCTCGTGTTGACGTTGTTGACGACGACACCGTTGATGCCGACCGACGCGAGCAGCCGGGCGTAATCGAAATACCGCTCGCGGAGATCGGGGAGCCGTTCCCAGTCGAACAGCGACTGCCCCGCGTACCCCCGCTCGACCGACCGTCGGTACGGGTTGTCCCAGTGGTCGACGATCCGCTCCGCGTTCGCGGGCTCTTCGACGATGTCGAGATCGTCGATCGACCGTCCGAGCGACATGCGTCTCAAGAGATGGAAGGTTCCGTACACCAATCCCCGATCGGTGGGTGCGGTGACCACGACCACGTCAGCGCCTTCCCACTCGGCAGAGCGGATGTGGAAGCCGCCGTCACCGAGCGACTGGACCGTATCGACCGATACGGCGTCGCTGACGACCTCCATCTCCTCGGGGGTGCCGACCGCGAGAAAGCCGTCTGCCGACCGTGGCGGGTGTTGCCAGAGGTGGGGTTCGCGGCCGAGCAGCCCGCTGATTCCGCGCCGGAGCTCCTCACGAACCGCGCCGAGTTCGGGCGCTCCGACGGAGGCGTACACGTTCACACAGGTCCGATACGACGCCTGGCGGTTCTCGTCGGCCCGGTCGTACCGGAGCCAACAGTCGTCGTACGCTTCGAGCGGCATCTACCCTCGCATTGGGTCGCTGTCGTAAAGCGTTGACGGCTGGCTCAATGTCGTGGGGAACCGACGAGAACCGTTTCGGGGGTTGAATCCACTGATAGTGGAAAGACTTTCGTCACAGGATGCACAATCGCACGCAATGGACGAGACGAACGAATCCGGAAAGACGGTCGGTGCGGTCGAACGCGCGTTTTCGGTGATCGCTTCGTTGCGCGAGACGGGCGCGATGACCGTTTCGGAGCTCGCTAGGGCGCTAGACATCCCGACCAGCACCGCGCACGTTCACCTGAAGACGCTGCGCTCGCTCGGCTACGTCGTCAAAGAGGACGGCGCATACCGGTTGAGTTTCCGGTTCCTTCGTGACGGGGGGACCGTCCGGCAGCGTCGACACATCTATCGAAGCGGGAGGGAGGAGATCGACGCGCTCGCCACCAAAACGGGGGAAGTTGCCAACCTGGGCGTCGAGGAGAACGGCCAGCGGGTGCTCCTCTACCAATCCGAGGGGAGTGAAGCGGTGTACGACAACGCTCCGACCGGTGAGTACACGAACATGCACTGGACCGCGCTCGGAAAGTCGTTGCTCGCCCACCTCCCGCCCACGAGGGTGGACGAGATCATCGAGACTCACGGACTCACCGTCACAACGAAACGAACGATCGCCACTCGTGAGGAGCTCTCTGCGGAGCTCGAAGCCGTCCGCGACCGGGGCTACGCGCTCGAAGACGAGGAACGGCGCAACGGAATCCGCTCCGTTGCGGTTCCACTCAGGGTGGACGATCGTACCATCGGCGCCATCTCGATCTCGGGACCGAAAAACCGCCTCAACGACGAACGGATCGACGGTGTCCTTCTCGAGGAGCTGTACGACGCCGCAAACATCATCACAGTTCGGTACGCGTACGAGTAGCATCGACTGTAGAATTACAACTGTACGTCTGTAATCAAGCGTGGGCTCGTCCCGCGATAGACGTTTACTCTCCACTATCGGTGGATACACCACCTGCCCACTATATACTAACAACTCTATATTTACATTCAATACTGTCTATCTAGGATTTAGACAGTGTGATCGTGACTTCACAGCATCGTATCATGTACACGCATCTATCCACAGAATAGTCAGAGTAGCGCTGTTTACGTCTCATTCTGGCCGTCACACGATTTGCGCGTACTGCAGACGCTAGTCCGTGCGCCCGATGGTAGTAACCGCGCGACCAGTCGTAACAGTAGATCTGAATACTTCGTTTTCGTATAATCATTTACATAGAACTGATCACACAACATAATAGTTGCCGGATGATTTTTGTTCCCTATCTTTCTGGCTTCCGGGTTTGTTCGCGCGCGGCCGGCCAGTGTTCGGATCTTTCCGGAACGTCACACCCACGGTCTCCAAGAATCTGTTCATTCCGCGGCGGGCGGGTTGGGGTGACCGACCGACGCCCTGCGTCCCAGGATTGCCCTCGAACGTCATGGCCCTATCAGAAACGTAATCGAAGAGCAGTAGATCGTGCTCGATAACGAGACAGGAAACCCCTCGGTTCACGAACTGGCGGATGGTAGCCCCGAGCGATGTCCGCTGCTCCGCGTCGAGATGCGCTGACGGTTCGTCCAACAGATACAGCTCGGCATCCCTGGCGAGCGCGAGCGCAGTACTGACGCGCTGCAGTTCGCCGCCCGAAAGCTCCTCGACAGCCCGTTCGAACAAGGGATCGAGATCGAACCACCGTCGAACGCCGGTCTCGAACTCTCTCGTGTGCGTATCGACGTGGCTGGCGAACAGTTCCCGAACCGTGCCGTCGAAGGCGGGTTCGAGATACTGAGGCTTGTAGGAAATCCTGATGTCGGCGTCCACCTCGCCGTCGTCCGGCGTGAGCGTCCCTGCCAGCAGCTTGGCGAACGTCGTCTTTCCCAGCCCGTTCCGACCCAGGATTCCGAGGATCTCCCCTTCGCGGACGGTTCCGGACTCCACGCGGAGCGAGAACGAGTCGAACTCCTTCGTCAACGACGGGTACTCGAACACGGCCCGTCCGCTCGTGTCCCCGGTGTCCTCTCGACGGAAATCGATGGCTGTCTCTCTGATCCGGACGTTTTCGCCGCGTAAACGGCCTTCTAGGAACTGGTTGATGGCCCGTCGGGTCGAAAGCGACCGCGAGACGACGCCGAACCCCGCCGGTTCGCCGTACACCACGTGAACGGAATCGGCCACGACGTCGAGCGTGATGAGGTCGTGGTCGACGACGAGCACTGTCCTGTCTCCCGCAAGTTCCCCGATCGTGCGGGCGACGGTCAACCGCTGGCTCACGTCGAGGTACGACGAGGGTTCGTCGATCAGATACGCGTCCACGTCAGCGCCGAGCGTCGCCGCGACCGCGACGCGCTGTAACTCGCCGCCCGAAAGGTCGGCGACGCGTCGATCGGCAACGTCTTCGAGATCGAGTCGTTCGAGGGCCACGTCGCACACGTTCCGCTCGTCGCGTTCGCTCAGGAGTTCCGAAACGGTCCCGTCGTACTGGTCGTGGATCCGATCGATCCGTTGGGGTTTGTACGCCGTCGTGACGCCATCGTCCCGGAGTTTCTCTAGATGGGTCTGCACGGCGGTTCCACGAAACTCCCGGACGATGGTGTCCCACTCCGGATCGGTCCCATACCCGAGGTTCGGTTTCAGCGATCCACCGAGGATACCGAGCGCGGTCGATTTTCCCACTCCGTTTGGTCCGAGCAGGCCGACAACGCGCCCCTCGGACGGCGCAGGCAGCTCGTAGAGACGAAAGCCGTTTTCGCCGAACTGGTGGATCAGCTCGCCGCGTTCGGCGGGAAGCCGAACGATCTCGATCGCGTCGTTGGGGATCTTGTTTGCGACGATTTTGTGCTCCTCGATCACCGCTGCGTCGTCTATGTGGAGCTCTCCGTCGTCCGTGAGGTGAAAGCCCGCGTCGCGTCCCACCTGATTCAAGGGGTCGTATTTCAGCGCGATGTCTCGAACCTCGTCGGTGACCTTCTCCTGATCGATAACTGCGGCGTACTCGTCTTTCTGTGCTGCGCTCGTGTGATCACCCATGCGAACGACTAGCGGCGTCGGCTACAAGTGGATTTCTGCCGGCCGTATCGCAGTGTCTCGTCGCACGACAGTGATACTGTCGGACAGAGCCACGGACGGATTGGGCCGGAATAGCCAGCTGCTGTCCGGCGGTTCACGAGATCCGATATTCGATCACCTCTGTCCGACAGTATGAGCCGTGCGGTGTGCGACGGGAATGCGTGTTGGTCCGCAGCGACCACGGAGCGGAGCTTCTCACCGGACGCGTCTCCGAACAGCGACAGCCGGTCTCGGGTAACTGGCCTACAGGGACAACGTGGGCGACGAAACGGTCGGCGAGCCGGAGGACGTTTCGATGAGCGTCGATCTGATGAGGGTATCGTGGCCGCGCCGCAGCCGTTCGGAGAGCGCCTGGTGGGAAACGTCCATCTTGTTTGCGAGATCCTCGAGACCGATCTCCCGAGGAACGGTGAAGTAGCCGCTCTGGCACGCTTGCGTGAGGACGTCGTACTGTGCCGACGTCAGTCCACACTGGGTCGTCTGTTCGGAATCAAGGGAACGGATCGTATCGATCGTGAACGAAAGGCCGTACTGCTCACAGCACTCGTTTGCGGTTCGCACGTCCTCGCGGTTGGGATAGAGGATTTCGACGGTCCACTCGGTCTCGGTTCCTCGGTTGCTGAGCAGAATCCCCTCTGACTGGAGGAGCATATCGATGCAACAGCCGACATCGTGGGCCCACTCCACCCGGTACAAGCGCCGATCGTCGGTTCGTCGGAGCTCTGTGACGGCGGAAACGGTCGGATCTCTCGCAAGAGTGGCTGTCAGATCGGTGTCGTCGGTGTTGGCCCACAGCAGTGACATGTTGGCCGCCTCGCCCGACGCGACGAGCGGGGCACACTCGATCGTAAGATCCGGAACCGCGGCGAACGTCTCCTCCAAGGCGAACGACTCGGTGGGTATCCGCCCGCGCACGAGGGTGCTTTCATCGTGCTGCTCGTTCCTATCGACCTCGTCGGTGGTCTGCGCCGTTCGAACCTCCATGTCTCTTTCATTGGATAGCTATACGGTAAGTATTTCCTTGAATGTATTGTTATTAATTCACCCGTGTGATTAAGGTAATAATGGGGGAGAGAACCGGCTGAGAGACAGACCTTCGGTGGCGAAGGCGATGCTCATTTCCCTGCGTTTCCTCCGCCAGTTTCCTCCGAGATGAGGGATTCTCGCACGAGCACGGAGAGACCACGGCGCAGGCGTTGAGAAAGGGCCGAATCGCTGATTTCCATGGCGTCAGCGAGATCAGTGACGGTGCTGTCTCGGGGCACGTTGAAATAGCCGCGGTGGTACGCCTGCTCGATCGTCTCGCGCTGTTTCGACGACAACGGCGACTGGTCGGTGGATTCGGCCGGATTGTGCAACTGCCGGAGCAACAGCGGGATCCCCTGGTCGGTAACGGCCTGATTGAACGCAGTGAGGTCCTCGTGAGTTGCAAAGCGGAGACGAAACTCCCACTCTTCGGCGGTGCCTTCGGCTTTGAGCAGCCGGGCGTCCGTTTCGATCATGGTCCGAATGAGTCCGTTGAGATCCGGCTCCCACCCCACTTCGAACAGCTCCGCGTCGTTCGCCGTCGTGATAGACCGCACGCGTTCCGTTTGTGGATGTTCCTCGAGAGCCGCTTTGATTTCCGACCGATCCTCGTTTGCCACCCACAGCAGCGGGAGCAGTTCGGCTCGAAGCGGTACGATCCGTTCGAAACGCACGGAGAGATCCTGGAAATCACTGAAAATCCGCCCCAACTCGAAGCTTTCGGCCGGGATGGTGATGTCGACGACGATGTTTGCATCGGCCATGTGTTCTAGGTGTTCCGTGTTGTCACACTCATGACTATGGGATATAGGTCCTTCGATATTCAAGGGTATACGACGCGGAGCCGACGACAGATGCAGGGTGCGTACTACGGATCGGTCATTCCGACCACGGTGAATAAACCGTCTCCATTACACGGTCTCTCGCGCATCTCTCGGCGGTCGGTTTCTGCGGACCCTGCTGGGTGGCCGTCGACGGCAGGTAGTATTTATGTCTAGGTGGACTATACCATGATATGCCTCGACACATCCTCGTCCCGATCGATAGCTCCGAGCAATCGGACGAGGCCTTGAACTACGCGACAGCCGAGTATCCCGAGGAAAACATTACGGCTGTCCACATCCTCGATCCCGCTGATCAGTACGTTTACGGCGGGATCGAGGGGGACGCGATGATCGATCACCAGGCGATTCAAACCCAACGCCGAGAAGCGACTGAACAGCTGTTAGAGGAGGCAAAAGAACGGGCCGATGCTCACGGCGTTACCATCGATACCGAGGTACAGACCGGCTCCACCAAGCGCGCTATCGTCGAGTACGCACGAGAACACGACGTCGATCACATCGTGATCGGGAGCCACGGCCGTTCGGGCGCGAGCCGAATCCTGCTCGGAAGCGTTGCCGAAACGGTTGCCCGCCGGTCCCCTGTTCCCGTTACTATCGTCCGATAGGTGGCGGAACACGAACGCCCCTACGACGAACGAGCGGCGACTGTGTCACCGGTCGCATATTGATGATCTATCTATCCATCATATGTGGATTAGTCAAATGTATTCAGGTGGAGTAATGGTGATCATATATAAAATCTATTTTCCATACAAGCATATGTTCATACTGATCGTGCTCAAGAATGCATATATTACTTCTAATGATGCTATCCATTACGTCAGTGCCCGTTCCTTACGTATCGAGCGCGGGATCGCGGCGGTCGGTCCGCTCGCGCAGATAGACGAGAGCGTCGGGGTGTTGGTCGGCACCTTCGGCGATCTCGCCCCGATCGCGGAGCTGCTCGAGGCGGGATTTCGCCGTTTCCCTGTCCGTGCGTCCGACGACTGCGACGAGATCGAGCAGATCCTGTTCGTGGAGACCGTCGCCCGGCTGTGCCCTCGTGAGGTCGGCGTCGTTTCCGTCGACTTCGTCCTCGATAAACCGGATGTAGGCCGGGATATCGACGGTTCCACCGAGCGCATCGTGCCAGCGCGCGGGATACACGCTGATTCGGTCGTCGAGGGGATAGAGCGTGTTGGTGTCGATCCACGTATCGGTGTCCACGAGTCGGTCGTCGACGGTGTCGAGCAGTTCCTCGGGAGTAAACTCGACAGCTGTTGTGCCCCCGAGTTCGCTGGCGTAGGCGTCGATCGTCTCTCGGGAGATGCCGGCCGTCTCGGGATGAGACCGCTCGATCATCAGCAGTAGCTCCCTGAAAAGCACGTTTTGGCTGTGTTTCGTTATCTCCTCGATCACGCTTTCATCGACGGACATGGTCGGTTTGAGGGGCGCGATCCGAATAAGCGACCGGGCTGCGACAGCGGCCCTTCCGACACCGGCGTGAGATCAGTGCCAGTCAGTATACTGTCGGTCATGGTCGTTGACCACTCGCTAGCCTGTGTGGTCAGGCGATTGCTCCATGCTCTCGAACACGCCACCGTAGAGTCTCGTAATTATGACCGACAGTATAGCAGCCATACACTTTTCTCATTCGAGGACGTAGATCCGGTGATGGACATCACTGACGCCGTCACGACCGAGCACGCATCGTTCGATCCATCGACTCGCGTTTCGAAGCTCCGTGGGGCGTTCAGTGAAGAGAAACTGTCGAACGCCATCCTCGTCGCGGGCGACGACGGGGTAGAGGGGGTCATCCCGCGCAAAGAACTCCTGGACTCCCATCACGACCCCGGGGAGAAGCTGCAGTCGGTGGTTCGGAGTCCGCCGCGGATCAAGCGGACGGAGAACGTCCGCGAGACGGCGCGGCTGATGGTCGAAAGCGAACTGAAGCTGTTGCCCGTCTACGAGGGGAGCCAGTTCCACGGTGTCGTCACCGACCACGCTGTCCTCGACCTCGTGCTAGAGAATCTGGACACTCTCAGCGTTCAGGACGTTTTCACGCGAGATCTCGTCTCGGTCGAGCCGGACACGTCCCTCGGACGGGTCATTAACGTTCTCCGAGAAAACGACATTTCTCGCGTTCCGGTGATCGATGAGGGTGAGGCGGTCGGTCTCGTTAGCGTCTTCGATCTCATCGAGTTCATCGTCCGGAAGATGCAACGCATCCAGGGCGGCGCGCCGGACGGGTTCGACGGTCACGGTGGTTCCGGTTCGTCCCCCGGATTTCGCACCCATACTGGCTTCGGTGAGCGCGTCGGTGAGTCCGCGCGGATGCTCGATCTTCCCGCTCGTGACGTGATGTCGACGCCCGTTTACACCGTCGACCACGAGGAGTCTCTGAAGGAAGCCGTCGAAGAGATACTCGACACCGACTATTCCTCGTTGGTCGTCACTGCATCCGATGGGCGTCCGATCGGTATCATGACGACGACCGACGTTCTGCGCGTGCTGACGGTGGACGAACAGCGTCACATGGATATCCAGGTGTTCGGTGTCGAACATCTGTACGGGCTTTCCCGCGCCGACATCGCCACGCGCATCGAGGAGATCGACCACAAGTACCAGGATATGAATATTCTGGAAGCGAACGTCGTTTTCCACGAACACCGCGAGCAACAGCGTGGCACGCCGCTGTTGCTCGTGACTGTTCGGCTGTTCACCGACGAAGGTCGGTTCGTGGGATCGGCCGAGGAGTACGGGGCCCCAACGGCCTTCAAGGAAGCAGCCGCTGTTGCGGAGGGGAATGCTCTCGAGGACAAGTCCCGGAAACACCCCCGTGAACGACGCAATCGCTCTACGGCACAGGCCCAGGAACTGCTCAACTGGTGGCGCACGGCGGAGTAGAGCGTTCGGTGGTCAGGACTCCCAGACGAGTTCGAGCGACAGCTTCGCGGTACAGATCGGGTCGAGGAGCTGTTTGTCCTCCGTTTTGGACTCCGCTGCGTCCGCGTCGAGGTAGCCGGAGCAGCGGCCCTTACTGAGTATCCGGGTAATGGTCGTGGTCGAGCCACACTGTGGGCAGTCGAGAAACAGTTCGTCTTCGCCCTCGTGCACGGCATCGGGTTCGATCACCATTCGGGCTTCTGTGGACGTCTCCGCCCTGTCTAACGAGTCTGGCATTGCGTAGTGTGTACGGGGAGCACAGGGAAAAATCCGAGGGGTGAGCGGTGTCTAGGGGAAGGAGACAGCGTGCTGTCGATCCGACGCCCGAGCGCCCGGTCGGGTCGGCACCACCGAATCAGAACCACCCCCGCGGTGCGAACGATTCAACCGTCGCTGTCTCGGGCGTGTTGTTCCGCGTAGGCAGAGAGCGCCGCTCTCGATCCGGTTTCTCCGTGTTCCACGTAGTACGAGGCACAGAGATTGCCGAGCCGTAGCGCGCTCTCGAACCCCCACTCCCGCGCGAGACCGTGGGCCATCCCTGCGCTGAACCGGTCCCCTGCACCCGTCACCGGCTTCGTTTCTTCGACGCGAACGTTAGGGAGACGATGTCGCTGAGTTCGTGTGCTTGACGGGCCATGTTCACCGCCTGTCCACCCATCGTTACCGCCGATCGATCGATCGAGAACGTATCCACACCGGCCGTGATTCGTTCCCCGAACGCCTCACGAGACTCAACGTGATCGCCGTCGCTATCGATGACATCGTAATACACGTCGACGCTGCCGTCCGGAAACGCAGTGATCTCGCGGCGCGAGGCACTGTCTCGAAGCACAGCGGCGAGGTCGGCGTAGCCCATACAGCCACTACGGGAGGCGGATGGAAAAGGCGTCTTTCGTCGGAAGCGCTGTCGCGCGTCGAGCTCCGCGCTCTTCGAGGAGCGCGTTCTCACGCCCCGATGACGCCGACGGCGTCGGGGGTGATGAGACCGAGGGCTGCGAGCACATAGAGGATGACCAGCGAGGCTACCCACGCGATGAGCGCGATTCCAACGGCGCGCAGCCACCCACCGGGATAGCGCCAGTTGATCACGCCGAGATACGCCACCAGTGCCACCAGCGGCCCGAGAAACGGAATCCATCCCAGGAGGAGAGCGACCCCAGCCCACACGATCGACGCGATGAGCGCCGTAATGATCGCGTACGTGAAGTTCTTCGTGCCGGTGATGATGCGAGCCCCGATGTAGATCCCGGTAGCTCCCACGAGCAGACTGATCACGAACACGACGAGCGTGTCGATGAGCGCCATGGAGGAAGTACGGGTCCGCCGAAAGCTACCCGTTCTGTTTTCCAATACAAGGGGGAGAAACCGATGCGGTCGGTGGGAGATCGTGGCGCACGCGTCGGACCGTCTCCTCCAGTAGCTTGATCCGCCTGGCCGTCGAACGATCCCACGCGATGGCCGACGACTACCACACGAAAGACGATTTTGTGGACGAATTGGACCTCGATCAGTCCGAGTTCGATCAGCGGCCCGCTGAGGAGACGATCGCGGCGGTCGTCGAGAACGTCGAGGAGCGAAACGTTGGCGTCACTGTCTGTGACTCCAGCGACAAAGCGCGCGAGTACCTCACAGAACAGATCCCGCGCGGCGCGAGCGTGATGAGCGGCCACTCGACGACGATGGAAGAGATCGGATTCACGGACGTGCTGGAAACAGCCGATGGGTTCGAATACGTCGGCAATCGACTCGATGAACTCGAAGGCGACGCCCGATTCGAAGCCCGTCGGAACGCGACCACGACGGACGTTTTCTTCGATGGCGTCAACGCCATCGCTGAGAGCGGCGAACTGATCGGCGCGAACGCGCTCGGCAACGGCGTGGGGGCCTGGCCGTTCGGAGCCGAATCCCTCGTTCTCCTCGGCAGTACGAACAAGATCATGCCGACGTGGGCCGCCGCCGTCGAGCGGCTTCGCGAATACGCACTTCCTCTTGAGGACGCCCGTGCACAGGAGGTGTACGGGCAAGGAAGCCTCGTCGGGAAACTCGTCTCCCTCGAATACGAGCGGGTCGACGACCGCACGCAGCTCGTGCTGATCGACGACCAACTCGGATTTTGACCCGTGCGTTGACGGTGGGACCGTTCGAGAGCCGGATGGATCCCGCGGTCTCCGTCGGGGCATCAATCGAACGAGATTTCACTTTCACCGCCACCACTACAAACTTGACCGTTCGTATCCTACTGACAACCACCTTGCTCAGTAGAGTGCAGGGTGGGGAGATACAAATGACCAGGAATGGTGCGCTCGCGCCCGTGGAAAAAACGGCATCGTCAGCCGCTACCGTGACGGTCACCTGCGACGAATGCCACCGCCGGCGTTCGGTCAGACTGTCCGCCCCCGCTACCCTTTCCGACGAACAGCCCGATGGGCTGGTCGAAAGCATCTGTCGGGCGTGTGGCGTGACGACCGTCGTCGGATTTCGATACACCGACGATCGCTAACTCACGCCCACGAGCGGAGAGAGGACGCCGTGAGAACGGAGTTGGGTGCGCTCGTGGCTGTCGCGGGCGGGACGACCCCGAGCCCCGCCTGTTCGGACTGCACTCGACCGCAGCCGAGAACGCTGTGGATAGCTGGGCGTAACGTTCATCCGAGTACTGGTTGCTCTCGAGGCGGACGCGGACGACGGGCAGCCGGAGCGTACACCGAGATCGAGCAGCCACTGCGCTACGATTCCATTTTCGTCGCCGCCAAGCGCAGGTCGTCAGCGAGCGCCTCCCGTGTGCTCTCATCGTAAAACGATGCCGCTGGGTGGTACGTTGGAACGACGAGCCGCCCGCTTTGCTCGTAGGCTGTCCCCCGCAGCTCCGAAATAGTCTTCTCGGTGTCGAGCAGCTCTCGGATGGCAAACGTACCGAGTGGAACCACGACGGCCGGATCGACGCGTTCGAGTTCGGCGTCGAGCAGCGGTTGCCACGCCTTGATCTCCTCGCGATGGGGATTACGATTCTCCGGCGGTCTGACCTTCACCAGGTTCGTAATGTACAGTGTTGCTCGGTCGAGACCGGTGTCACCGAACGTAGACCGGAGCCGTTTCCCTGCTGCTCCGACGAACGGTTCGTTCTGTTCGACCTCCTGTTCGCCGGGGGCCTCTCCGACGAGCACGATTTCCGCGTCGAACGAACCGCTCCCCGGAACGAATCGATCGCGGTCGTACTGTTCTTCGGGAACGTTCGTAAGCGCTTCCTCGAATTCGGTTTCGAAATCAGGATCGGTCATGATCGTGGTATCTCGGACGCGGATGAATACACGCGCCCAGGCGACAGCAGTTTCGCGCTCGTTGACGAACGGGTGTGAGCGGTATCGATCTTCGCCCTGTGCATTCAAAGCCGTCGCTCCGAGGTGTTCGATCGGTCCCCGTCATATGTGTGATCAGGGTGGTCGAGATCGTCCACCGCCGGCGTGTCGAGCACGGTGCCGTCGATGTCGAACCGGGAGCCGTGACACGGACAGTCCCAGGACTGTTCGCCGTCGTTCCACGACACGAGACACCCCATGTGGGGACAGACCGCCGAGACGGCGTGAAGTTCACCCCCCTCATCGCGGTAGGCGGCGACAGGTTCATCCTGTGCGGTGAAGACCGCTGCCTCGCCCCGGGCCAGCCGAGAACGGTCGAGCCGAGGACGGCGCTCGGTGCGGTCTCCGATGAGGTGTTTCGCAGCGTGTGTGTTGTGCGACAGCAACCGCCCCAGTGACGCTCCGAGTTGGAGCCGTGCGGGCCGATACACCGATCGGTAGGGATTCTCCCGGCCGAGGATCAGATCACTGAGGAGTCGTCCGGCAGCGGTGCCGTTGGTCATTCCCCACCCACCGAATCCCGTCGCAACGTACAGGTGGCACATCTGTGGCGCGAGCCGCCCCACGAACGGCACCCGGTCGATAGCGACGTAGTCCTGGGTGGCCCACTGGTACTCGATGGATTCGATGTCGAACCGCTCGCGGGCCTGTTGCTCTAGCCGGCGGTAGCGTTCTTTCGTGCTGTCTCCCTGGCCCGTTCGGTGGTTCTGTCCGCCGATCAACACCATCGATTCGCCGTCCACGGGGTGTGGTCGGACCGAGAAATACGGCTCCTCGGGGTCGTAGTACATCCCTTCGGGGGGCGCAGCTGCGAGCCGCGCCCCAAGCACGTAGGAGCGTTTTGGCGAGAGCCGTGTGAAGTAGAGGGCGGGATCTCGGATCGGGAAATGGGTCGCAATCACGACGTCGCGGGCGACCACTTCCCCGCGGTCGGTTTGTACGCGGCAGGGCGTGCCGTCCGTGACGTCCTGAACCGTCGTCTCCTCGAAGATGTGGCTGTTGCCCCCCGGTATTCTTCGTGCGAGTTCGAGCAGGTACTTCCGGGGCTGAAACCGCGCCTGGTTGGCGAATTCGACGGCGGCCTCCGCGTCGTACGGTAGCTCCGTCGACTCGACGTAGGTAGCGGGAAGACCGAGATTGCGCGCGGCTTCTACCTCTTCGCGTATCTTCTGGTGACCGTCTTCGGACTCGACGTAGGTGTACGCGGGTGTGCGCACGAATCCACAGTCGATATCGTGCTCCCGAACGGTCGCCTCGATTCCGTCGATGGCCGCCTCGTTGGCGCCAGCGTACTGTCGAGCGTGCTGTTGGCCGAAATGGTCGCAGAGGTGGGCGTAGATCAGGCCGTGTAGCGACGTGAGCTTTGCCGTCGTGTGCCCAGTGACCGATCGTAGTATCCGGTTGCGATCGAGGAGCGCCACCGACTGGCCGGCGTTCCGGAGCTCGAACGCGGTCGTGATGCCCGCGATACCGCCCCCGACCACTGCGGTGTCGACGCGCAGTTCGCCGTCGAGCGCCGCGTATTCCGTTTGCGGCGAGGTATCGAACCAGATCGGTTTGTGTCGCCCCGCCAGCTCGTTCGTGTCGCCCGTGGCGCTGTCATTTCCCATATCGATCACTCCGGAGTGCTGTAACGGGAACGAACCGAGGGTCTCAGCCCGGAAGGACGTTTCCCCGGTATTTACGCGGTGGCAGTCGCCAGCATTGATTTTATATTACCTGCCGAATTCTTATTACGTCCGATTGGCTGTGTTCGTCTGTGAACCCATCGACCTCACCGGTGTACTGGACGCCCTATCGGACTCCACACCGCGGTCGTTCCAGTCGAGGGTCGAAACCGCCGGTGACTCATGAATGGAGACACCGGCCCCCCTATCGCCCGACAGGCCGGAAGCGGTAGCCAACCAGAA
Source organism: Halobacteriales archaeon YIM A00010 (assembly GCA_025041175.1). Lineage (GTDB taxonomy): Archaea > Halobacteriota > Halobacteria > Halobacteriales > Haloarculaceae > Halocatena. The sequence continues at coordinate 921,453 of JAKCFJ010000002.1, read as the reverse complement.
ATCGGATCTGATCCCACCAAACAGGAATCGAACACTCGATATGGCTGTGTACGAGATCGTTCTACTCATGGTCGGTATCGCCCTCCTCGGAGCGGCGGTTCTTCCCCGCTTGCTCTCCGGAAAACCACTGTCGTTCCCGCTCCTGTACGTGGTTATGGGCGCAGTTCTCTTTTCCGTTCCTCTCGACATACCGCCGCCTGACCCGGTCGCGCACCCCGAGATAGCCGAGCGCATTACGGAATCAGTCATCATTATTGCGCTCATGAGCGCCGGGCTGAAGCTCGACCGTCCGTTCGATTGGCGGAGCTGGACGCCGACCTGGCGGCTGCTGGGCATCACGATGCCACTGACGATCGTGTCTGTTGGGCTCCTTTCGTGGCTCATCCTCGACGTTCACCCCGCGATCGCCGTGCTCGTGGGGGCCGTCATTGCGCCGACGGATCCCGTGTTGGCGTCGGATGTCCAGGCAACGCCCCCCACTACCTATACTGACACGGAGATCGATCCGGACGAGCAAGAAGGATCGATCAGGTTCGCGCTCACTTCGGAGGCGGGTCTCAACGACGGACTCGCCTTTCCGTTCACCAACCTCGCTATTGTGGCGGCCGCGACGGCTGCCACCGGATCGACCGAGCTACAGCTGCCGCTCATCGGAGCGGTCCACCTGTTCGGTGATGCGGGCTGGCTGGTCGAGTGGTTTCTCGTCGATGTCGTGTACCAGATCGGCGTCGGGCTTGTCGTGGGGGTCGTCATCGGCTACATCACCGCGGTGTTCATTTTCAGGCATCCGGCGAGTACCGATCTCGGGCGGGTGATGGAGGGAACGGAGGCGCTGGCCGCGACGCTGATAACGTACGGCGTGGCGGAACTGCTCCACGGCTACGGGTTCATCGCCGTGTTCGTCGGCGCGCTCACGCTGCGCCACTTCGAATGGCAGGACGACTACTACGTGGCGCTTCACGACTTCGCGGTCGTCGTCGAGCGGCTGCTGATGGCCGCAGTGCTGGTTCTGTTCGGTGGGGCGCTCACTACCGGACTACTCGTCCCGCTGGAGTTGCTCGATGGGATCCTTGCTCTCTCGATCGTCCTGATCGTCCGGCCGATCGCGGGACTGGTCGGACTGCTCGGCGCGCCGGATGGGTGGTACGAGCGGGTCGTTATCGCGTCGTTCGGTATTCGAGGGATCGGATCGTTTTACTATCTCAGTCACGCCCTCAACGAAGTGACACCGAAAGGATTCGATCTGTTCGCCGCCGACCAACTTTGGGCCTTCGTCGGCACGGTCGTGCTCGGCTCCATCGTCATCCACGGCGTCACTAGCGATCCGGTGATGCAGACTCTCGATCAGTGGCGCGAAACCGAACTCTCTCCTCCCGAAGAGGGAGACGGATGACGATCTTCTATCCTCTCCTCTATCAGAATTTCTGACACGTGGCCCTGTGAGGGTACTCCCGTCTTTCGAGAGCGCTCACCTGCCAGTTCCTGCACGGTCATTAAGGCCGCGGCCGCCGGAGAAGAGATCATGCTCGGCCACTCCATCGAGGATCTGAGCCTTCGAGAACGAACGCCGTTCGCCACCGATACCGACGCGCAGCACAGCCGTTGGACGGCCGCTGCTGTCTCTCGGGGTGATCGCGTGTGACGAATATCGGCTACACCCTCTCTAGCGAGGAACGCGGGCCAAATACGCTCGTCGAGAACGCGGTCCGCGCCGAAGAGGTCGGCTTTGGCTACGCCCTCATCTCGGACCATTTCCATCCCTGGACCTCGACGCAAGGAAACTCACCGTTCGTCTGGAGCACGCTCGGGGGCGTGGCAGAGGCGACCGACTCGTTGGAACTGGGAACTGGCGTCACGTGCCCGACCGTGCGCATGCACCCCACGACGGTGGCCCACGCGAGTGCCACCACGGCGGCGATGTTCGACGGTCGCTTTTTCCTCGGCGTCGGTACCGGCGAGAACCTCAACGAACACGTCAACGGCGATCGGTGGCCGCCCTTCGATGTCCGGCTCGAAATGCTCACGGAGGCGGTCGAGGTCATCCGAAAGCTCTGGAGCGGGGAGAACGTTACTCACCGTGGGGAACATTACACCGTCGAAAACGCCCGCCTGTTCACGCTTCCGGCGGAGGATCCGCCGATCTACGTCTCCGGGACGGGTCCCAAGTCGACCCGGACGGCGCGAGAGATCGGTGATGGACTCGTTGGCACCGCTCCCCAAGCGTCGTTGATAGAAACGTTCGCGGAGGAAAACGACGGTCCGCGCTACGGACAGGTAACGGTCTGCTACGCCGAATCGGAGTCTCAAGCGCGAACGACTGCCCACGAGTGGTGGCCCAATGTCGCTCTCCAGGGCGAACTCGGGCAGTTGCTGCCGACGCCCAAGCACTTCGAGCAGGCCGTCGAGATGGTCTCCGAGGACGACGTTGCCGAGCGCGTCGCCTGCGGTCCCGACCCGGACGACCACATCGAGCTGATCGAAACGTACGCAGACGCCGGATACGATCACGTCTACGTCCATCAGGTCGGTCCGAACCAGGCGGGCTTTTTCGACTTCTACGAACGAGAGGTCCTCCCGTCGTTTTGAGACGACCGCCATCGCTTGCTCCGCATCGTTACCACACTGACGCCGGGGCTGTAGTAACACACCGGCTCGTCCGCGGGAGGAGCGAACCCGTTCGCTCGAAAGAGCGTGTTCTCGCTCGTTTCGACGCTCGCCTCGTACAGCGTCCATTGCTCGTGGTCGACGTCAGTGTACCGGACGCGACCGTTCTGTGACTGGGTGTACAGGCGTCGACGTTCGGTCAGGAACCTCTCGAGGGTGTACGGATCGGTCGTAAATGGATCACCGGCCGGTCGGTACGTCGCCACATACCGCGCCGGAGGGCTTCCAGGGTGTTGTCGTCGGCTCCGAAAGCGGATCCCGCCTTCCGAGCGTTCGACGGACATCTGTGCCCTGTAATACGGCAAACGGTGAGTCAGCCGCGCCCCGAGGACGGCGAGTATGCTCGGGGCGTCGAGACTGAAGAAGTAGACGCCGGGCTCGCCGTCACAGACGACGTACGTCCGCAGGTTCAGCTCCGGCAGATCCACCCCGACTCGCGCCGGAAGCCCGCGCGGTCGCGTGTCGACGTTGACGAAGGGAACGACCGTCAACCATCCGTTTCCATCATACTCGTGGACGGCGAACGGTTCCGGAAGGTGATCGTCGAGGAGACCGGGATCGACAGGCCAGTTGGCGAACAGTACACGACGCCAACTGAACGCGAGTGGCACGCTCGTCATGGTGGTAATCGGACCGTGGGCTATGTGACGTTCCTCGATCGTTCGCCACGCTGCCTACGTCGGATCGGACGCGCAAGCCCGATAGCGATTCGGGTTGTAAATGCGGATCGGTCGTCGAACGGCGTTGCGCTCCAGACAGCGCCCCGACAGGGGAATACAGGCCGCGTACCTAAGGAGTAGTTACCCCGAGGGATACCCGTGATCGACCAGCTTTCCGTCGCCCGCCGGTCCATTCAGCGGGCCAGCGAGACGACTGACAACGCGGCCGTTCGAGAACAGCTCAACTCGCTCGATGAGGGACTGATGGAACTCACCGAGGAGGACAAGACACAGGACTCCGATCCGGCGAGCGAGACCGATCGGCTCACGTCGATCGAAGAGAAACTCGTCGGACTGCTCGATGAGACCAGTGGCGCGACCGAGACCCAAATAGAGGAGGCCCGTGACGCCATCGACATCTTCCGACAGGAACACACGGAGTGGGAGGACAGCGAGCAACGCGAGTGAAACTACATGAACAGCGTCGAGCACCGGACGCTTTCAGCTACGCCCTCGATGCGCTGTCCCATCTCCGCGGGGCGTTCGACCCCGACGGCCGGCAGGGGGACACAATCCACCGGTTTCGACACCGACCCGTGATCTACCGGCAAAAATTATATGGATTTTCCGAGCGCAGTAGGAACTGCTATGCCCGCAGTTAAAGTCATTAAAGTGATGGGAACGTCCGAGTCGTCGTGGGAAGACGCTGCCGAGGAAGCGCTCCGTCAAGCGACCGCGACGATCGATGACGCGAGCGGCGTCGAAGTCAAATCGTGGACGGCTGCCGTTGACGACGACGAGATCACCCAGTACAAAGCAACCGTCGAGGTCACGTTCCCGGTGCACGAATGAGCTACTCCTGTGTCACATATTCGCGGAGGGTCGTTAGCTCCTTGACGGAGATGTCGAAGGCATCGATGGCGTTTCGGTCAGTCGTGTTGTCGAACTGTAGCGACCGGTACTGGTCTTTTCCCATGGGGAACCCGGGTATTGCGTCGGTAACAGTGAGTCCCGCTTTCGTGAGCGCCATCGGTACCGGAACGATTTCGACCGACTTGCCCTCCGCGCGGTAGATCTGTCGCGTCGCGTCCGCTAGCGTCAGTACCTCCGATCCGGCCAGTTCGTAGGTCTCACCGGTATGGCGGTCCTCCTCGACGGCATCCGCTAACAGGGGTGCGAGATCACCGACCCAGATCGGCTGGTATCGCGGTCGCTTCCCGCCGTTGGGCAGTCCGGTGACGTACGGCGTCGTGACCTTTTTCACGTATGGGACGAATTCGCCGGCCTCTCCGAAGACGATCGCCGGGCGAGTGATCACCCACTCGCAATCGGAATCGCGCGTCGCTGTCTCCGCCCGGCCCTTGGCACGGATGTAGTGGGTCGGCCCGTTCGCATCCGCACCGAGCGCGCTCTGCTGGAGGACGCGGGCAACGCCGTGCTCCTCGGCTGCTCGGAGGACGTTCTTCGTGCCATCGAGGTGGACCTCCAAATGTCGCTTTTCCCCTCCCTTTGGGCGGCTCATCGGTGAGAGCGCAACGAGGTTTACGACCGCATCCCGCCCATCGAAGGCCGGCGCGATCGATTCGTACTGGATCACGTTCCCCCTGTGCGCATCGACGCCGTTCGGGAGGACGCGCGGATCGGGAGATCTCGACAGCACTGACACGTCGTGACTCCGGGCGTCGAGCTCTGCACACAGGTGACGGCCGATGAAGCCAGCACCACCCAGTACGAGGATGTCCCTACCGAACGTATGCACCGCAACCGCCGTAAGTGTGGTGTCAGCTACCACCCATCGGGGCTCCTGTTTTGTCGGTACGCACAATGTACAACCCGACTGATCGTGTTCCTCGAAACGATAGCCCGATCGATGCGAAGAAGGGAGACCTACACCGATTCGTCTTCGTCCGCGTCGGTTTCGTCCGGCTGGGAGCCGCCACGGTCGGAGTAGCCCTCTCGACCGACCGATTCCTCCGGCATCAGATTCAGCATCATCTGGCGGACCTCGTCGGGCGACTCGAAGGTGTCGTCGCCCATCGAGTCGAACAGTTCTTGGATCGTGATCGGCTCGGCGTTGGTGCGTTCGATGCTGTGATCGCCGTGCTGCTCGACTAACTCGTCGATCGTGATCGGGTATGAAACGTCCTCGAGCACTGGCATCGTGTCGGTGAAATCTACCCCTTGCACACGATCGGTGTCGTCCTCGGGCATACCTCCTCTGGTAGCGGGATCTCCATACGTCTTGACCACGCATATCCAGCGGGCAACGAACGACGGTAGGGACTGTTGTGATTCCGTACCGCTGTGGCGACACAGAACGGTTCGTGAACCCTCAGAGCAGTCGTCAGTCAACGACCGTGCCGAACATACTCACAACAGTCCCTACGGTGGCTGAACCCGAACTGGCCGATCGTGGCGGATATTTAAGGAAGCGGGCGGTGAATAACCGAGTATGAACGGTGAAACTCCGCCGGACGAGGAACAGCCCGATGCTGGCACCGGGGATCGGACGCTCGATCTCGGACAAACGTTGTACACCGAAGCGGGCGAATCGGTGGGGACGATCCGGGGGATCGGAGAAGCGGGCGTGTTCGTGACCACGAGATCAGGGGTCGAGAGTCTGACCGTCGAGCACGCCCGTACCGGGCACGAGTTCGGTGAAGGGGAACTCATGTGGCGGTGTACGGAATGCGGCGAGATGGGGCAAATCAAGGGGGGCCTTCCGGATCGATGCACGGGATGTGAGGAACCGAAAGAAGCGCTGATGTACTGGACTGAAGACTGATACTGACGGACAGCGGTGATCGCGTATCGGCTGCTGGTGAATCGCCCGGCGGCAGCTGGATAGTCCGTCTCGGTCCGTCCACAGGGCCGACAGTATGAGTGCTGCGCTCTCTCATCCCCTCGAGCGACAGTGGCAGATACAGGCGTGGCGTTTAGGGACTCCGGACAGATTACTGCTAGTGTAGCATGCCAATTAAAGAAATTTCGAACGATCCGGTCACAGCAACGGAGGACGAACCGGTGAGCGACTGCGCCGAGCGGATGGATCAAAAGGACGTTGGCTCGCTCGTTATCGAGGACAGCGGCACGGTTACGGGCGTCCTCACGGACCGCCAGATCGCGCTCGCGGTTGCAGAGCGCGACGGTGATCTCTCGGGCATTACTACCGAGGAGATAATGACCGAGAGAGCGGTGACGTTGCAGGAAGACGACGACAGTCTGGCGGCTGCGAGGACGATGGCTGAGGAAGGCGTGCGACGAATCCCCGTCGTTGACAGCTCCGATTCGGTCGTGGGAATCGTTTCGCTCGATGATGTCATATCATTGACTGGAGAACAGTTGGAGAATGCTGCCACCGTCATCGAAAAGCAGTCCCCTGGCTACCAGCCGTAGCCTCGGTCTTCCGTGGCGGGAGCCGGCTATTGTCGCTCGTGAACGCACGACGAGCGGTTGTACGCCAACGGTGGTCCCCTCCGTTTGCACCCACAGCTGGCCGTCGGCTCACCAGAATTTGAGGTTGTTTTTCACGGCTTCGCGCTTGAGTTCCTGGATGTGTTCGGTGAGCGGGATGTCTTTCGGACAGACTTCTGTGCACGAGAACTGGGTCTGACACCGCCACACCCCCTCTTCTTCGTCCATCGTTTCGAGCCGTTGTTGTTCGATCGCCTCGCCTTCGCGTTCGTCCATCATGAAGCGGTAGGCTTTGTTGATGGCCGCGGGACCGAGGTAGTTGTCCCCGGCCGCGATGTTACAGGAGGAGGTACACGCGCCACACCAGATACAGCGCGTGCTCATCTTGATCTTCTCGCGGTTGGCCGGGCTCTGGCGCTGCTCCTCGAGATCGCTATCCGGTCGTTGCTCCGTCCGGAAGTACGGGTCGACCGCGTCCATCTGGTCGTAGAACTGCTCCATGTCGACGACGAGATCCTTCACGACCTCCTGGTGGGGGAGCGGCTCGACGCGCACGGGTTCGGAAAGCCCTTCGATCTGCGTCCGACAACCGAGGCGCTGTCGGCCGTTGATGAAAAACGCGTCGGAGCCACAGATTGCCTGTCGGCAGGAGTGGCGGAACGTGAGCGACGGATCGAAGGTGTCGCGCGCGTAGATCAGCGCGTCCAGCACCGTCATCCCCTGCTCGAACGGGACGGTGAACTCGTCGAACCGCGGTTCGCGTTTGTCCTCGACCTCGGGATCGTACCGGAACACCAGCAACCGGGCGTGATCCTCGGCTGCGCTGCGCTCTCGTTCGTCGGGCTGTCGAGCCGTCTTCTCCGCTGTTCGCTCCTGTTGGGGTGACCGTTTGGCCCACATCTCTCGGGAGGGGATCTTCTCCGTGCTTTCCTGTGGATCCGGATTCGTCTTTTGGCTCATACGTTTCACCCTCGTTGTTCCTACAAGGGAATGAAGGACAATAAGTCCTCATCGCGCGGCTACCCGAGCGACGTTCTCTCTGACGGCCGCCCCTCCAGACCGGTAACCCTATTCGACTGGCTACTGATGGTGTAACTGACGAGATGAGGATGCCTCATGCTTTCGGACATACGAAAGATCGTATTCGAGCACCGAGCTGAACCGGCACGGAAAACAGTCCCCGAATCAGAATCAGAATCGGAACTAAAACTAGGAGCAGGCGGTTTCGGTGCTGTCCGATCCGGAGCGAAAGGTGGGTTCATCGCGACGATCGTGATGACGGCGTTTCGCATTCCGATCGCTCGTTCGCTCCCACCGACGGCGAACTTTTGGGCGAAGTACATCGGCACCGGCGAGCCGGGCGATTACACCTTCCAAGGGATCCTCCTCCACCTGTTGTACGGCGCCGGCAGCGGGGTCGTCTTCGCGACGTTCTATACTCCTCAGGAGACTGTCTCCGAGGCCAAACAGGAACGACGGGGGATTCTGTGGGGGGCCGTGTTTGGCCTTTTACTGTCCGTGTTCGGGGTGCAGGTCGTCCTGAAACGGTTTTTGGACATGGATCTCGAATCGGACGAACGGCTCATCTTCCACATGAGCCACGCTATCTACGGCTTCACGCTCGGAGCGTGGATCGAATCTAACACGTAGGTCAGTGCGCTTGACTTTCGTTAGCAAGCCCGCTGTTGACCTCCGTGGCCGTGTCCGTCCGTTAAGCGTCTAAAACCGACGATACGGTCGGAATATACACCACCAATATAGTTCGCCTTGCTTTTACGGGTGTACGAGCGTAATGGACGGACGCGACCCGCGACATGTATCGGTCGAATCATGCTGTCCGACGCGCTGTGTTCGGGAACAGGGGTATCGAAGTCAATCCGCCGGGCGAACACTACATTAACAGCGCCATCGGCCTCAAAGCATCGCTCGATGTCCGCGAGCGCCCGCACTCAATTTCCAATTGACCCAAATACTTGTGTATACAGGGAGTATAAACGACCTTCCTTTATATTTTGATCCTATATCTATATGATTACTTGATTACGAAGGCAGAATATATACTATCGCAAGTGGAGCACAACCACCCGGGAATACAATGTTCCACCATAGCGAAGAACTCCAGTACGAAGTGCGAGTCGAAGAACCCGATCCCGAGTTTGCGAAGATGCTTCAGCAGGCCATCGGCGGCGTCGAGGGAGAGATGCGCGTTGCGCTCCAGTACATGTTTCAAGCGTTTGCCGTCCCCGCGGAGAAAAGCGAGTTCCGGATGATGCTGATGGAGACGGCCGCCGAGGAACTCGGTCACATCGAGATGCTCGCGACGGCGGTTGCGAAGAATTTGCAGGGCGCACCCGAAAAAGACCGCGAACGGGCGCGACAGAACTCGGTCATCGCGGCCATGATGGACAGCGGTCAGCCCCGACAAGCGCTTTCTGCCGGGCTCCACGCGATGCCCGTCGACAGCAACGGCGTTCCGTTTAGCGGCAACTTCGTCGTCGCGAGCGGCAATATGGCGGCCGACATGTACGCGAACGTGATGGCCGAATCGACGGGCCGCCTCCTTGCGACGCGCCTCTGGGAGATGACGGACGATCCCGGCATGAAGGACATGCTTTCGTACCTCATTGCTCGTGACACCATGCACCAGAACCAATGGCGCGTCGTTCTCGAAGAATGCTTTGAAGACCACATGCCCATTCCCGGAAGCTTCCCCCAGGAGGAGGAGAATCAGAAATTCAACTACGAGTTCATGTCCACGGTTTGTGGCGATCGTGACGATCCGGAGCAGCCGTGGACGCAAGGCGAATCCCCCGACGGAAAGGGCGAGTTCTCCTTCCTCTCTGATCAGCCCGGTGGCGGAAAAGCGGACCTCGAAACCGTCATCGAGGAGATGCACAACGAAGTGAACTGATATGTCACAACGCATCTCAGCGCTTTCGCGCCGAGACGTCCTCATCGCAGCCGGCACCGCTATGACCGGTGTCGCCGGGTTGAGTCAGACGGTAGACGGGAAGCCGTCTCCGTCCGTTACCGTCGCGCGTGACAGGATGCTTGCTCCCATTTCCGACGATCTCGACGCGCCGTTTCGGCAGGACGATGCTGCATTATCGATCAGCACGGTCGGTACTGGTGAGGGATTCGAGCGGTTTCTCGACCGGGATGTCGACGTTTTCCACGCGACTCGCCCGATGCTCCCTTCGGAAACAGCCAGCGCCAAAGCGGATGGTCTGGGATACGAGACGTTCGAGAGTGTCGTCGACGGCGCGGCTCTGCTTCGACCACCGGAGCGGTGGCGGCCACTGCTGTCGACCGACCGGCTCGAAAAACTGCGGGCGTCTACCTCCGAGAGCCAAACGTGGGCTGAGCTCGTTCCCCCGGACGCATCGTCCGAGCGACCGAAAACGTCCACAGCCATCGATTCCGAGGCTCCCACTACCGACGATTTCGGCTCGGAAACGGATCGTCTTGGAGCCGATTATCTCCCCGACGACGCCACACCCCTCGTCGTTCGGGGCGTCCGCGCGAACCAGTACGCCGTTGGTCACGGGGGACTCGGATACTACGAGACGATTGGCGAGAAACTGACGACAGCCAAAGCTTCAGCCGACGCAGCCGATTCGCTCGTTGGACGACTTCGGTACACCTACGTGAACGCTGATGCTTTGAGGAGGGAGAGCGTCACGTCGTTCGTACAGCTCTTTGGGGCGCGTGCCCGACAAACGCTCGCTGGTGTCGTTCCGTTCGCGGACGATACAGCATCGTTCACCCCGTTCGACGGTCGACGGGCGTCGCTATGACGCCTGCGCGGTAGTCGATCGGAGATTCAGCGATCGTTCTAGACGGGTCCCGGTCACGCCTCACGCCGATCGGGCGCTCATGGCGCGGCAGCTATCAGCGCACTCTCTGAGCACGTCGACACAGACCTGGCAATGATCGGCATCGTGACGAGCGCATTCGTCGGCGCATTCTTCACACACGTCGGCACAGATCCCGGCGAGCTCCGGACTGTAACCCGAATCACGGGCTATGAACCGGGCGTGAAGCGACGCGAGATCGACGACATCCCGACAGAGCCGAATACACCTCTCCATCTCCTCCCCCTCGTCGATACATGCATCGCTGCACCACTCACAGACCTCGGTTGCCTCCTGGCAACGCTCGATACAGTCGCGCTGTTGGTCGCTCAGGTGGTCGATCTTGGAAACGGTTTCTGCAAGAGCCATTATGTCTCATTCAACGATGATGGTTAGGATTACTACTGTGCTTGTTTTTGCTGGGCGTGCCGCCTGCCAGCGGTCGGTACCTCTGGACTGACGCGCCTCGTGTAGAATAATCGCACCTCACTTCTCCTGGGCAACAAATGATAAACTTGGATATATTAATGGATAATTATATATTGATGTAATCATACTGGCGGTATCGAACCTTTTTATACCGCCAGCGGACTACACACTCCTATGAAACCGGATCGGTTCGCTCTTGCTGGCACAACGAACGATCTATCAGTATCATGTGATATATGAGACGTAGCGGACGTGATCGAGTTTCGGATGGACAGAGCTGACGATCCGATTTCTCAACTTTCTAACTACGACGGAGAGCTGTCGATTATTGCAACCAACAGGGCCGAGTGGTTTGGGGGACACGCGCGCAACACCGGGCGTCTGGATCGACTCTTCGCTGCGTCCCAGTTCGACGCGGTGGAGATGGTCGATATCGAACTGGAGACTGTCAGAGGGACGGAGTGGATGCTTCATAGGGACTGTTGTGAGTATGTTGGGCACGGACGTTGACTGACGACTGCTCTGGTGGTTCACGAACCGTTCTGTGTCGCCACAGCGGTACGGAGTCACAACAGTCTCTATCAGTCGCCGGTTCAGCCAGCAGCGCGCTCCATGATCCCGAAGCGTCCACTGCCGGTGTACGTAATTATGACCGACAGTATATACCCCCATCGAGCTGCCGACGGTAAACACTATATTCAGAGATCTGATGATTGTTCGAACATATCATTAAAACAGTGTAGATATTCGCGTGTTTCCTGTATACCGCAGTGTGCTCGGACAGGTGGCTGTTCGGCGGTCGGTCGCCTCGGTCGGCTGTGGAACCCTGGTTGCACCGACTATCCGTCGGTGTCCGGTTCGGCCGCGATGAATCGCTCCGAGATCGGGTCGCCGTCGTGGAACCGTCTGATACACCCTGCAAGCGTCTCGACGATCCGAGTACGTGCGCGTATCGAGGAGGCGGCGGTGTGGGGCGTCGTCACGACGGTGTCGAGATCGTGGAGCTGCGAGTCGGCCGGAAGCGGTTCGTCGTGGTAGACATCCAGCCCCGCTCCGGAGATTTCACCGGATTCGAGCGCGGTCACGAGCGCGTCGTGATCGACGATCGGACCGCGGGCGGTGTTGACGAGAACCGCCTCGGCGTTCATCGCATCGAACGCGTCCCTGTCGATCATCCCTCGCGTCTCGTCGGTCAGCTCGGCAGTGACGACGACCGCGTCGGATTCGGTCAGAACGGCCTCCAAGTCGGTCAGCGTCGCGCCCGTGATTTCCGTGTCGATCCCGTGCACGTACGGGTCGTACGCGAGGACGTTCGCGTTGAATCCGTCGAGGAGACCGGCGAACCGGCTTCCCACGTTGCCAAAGCCGACGAGACCGACCGTCGTTTCCGTTACGGGTTTGGCGTTTGGCACCTCGTCGCGCCACGATCCCGATTGGAGCGCCTGCTGGCCCGTAACGACGTTCCGCTTGACCGTCAACAGCAGCGTCAGGGCGTGCTCCGCGACCGAGCGCGCGTTCATCCCCGGCGTGTACACGACGGTCGTCCCTTCCCGGGCGGCCGCCTCGAGCGCAATGTTGTCGAGTCCGGTCCCCACTTTAGCGATCATCGACAACGACGTGTTTGCGAGGAGTTCGTCCGTGACCGGGAGACGCGACGTGGTGACCAGCACGTCGGTTCCCGCCAGCGCCTCTGTGAGTGCGGTCTCGGTGGCGTGGATCTCGACGTCGAACGCGTCGTCCTCGAACGCCTCGAACAGCGGAGCCTTCGGCTTGATGTCCTGATCGACGCGTATTCGCACCGGCACGGTCAATCGCCCGGCTCCGTCATCGTGGTCACCACTGGAACGTCGGCGTTGAGCAGCACCGACTGCGTGACGCTCCCGAAGAGCACTTTCCCGACTGCGGACCGCTTTCGTCCCCCGATGATGATGTACGACGCGTCCTCGCCGTCCGCGTACCCGATCAGCTCCTCGGCCGCGTCGCCAACGAGACCGACCGCCTCGTGGTCGACGTCGCTCGCGGTGTCGTTTGCGATCCGCTTCGCGTGGTTCCGGATCTCCTCGAGCGGAATCGTCTTGCCCGTGTCCTCGACGCTCGTCTGCTCGAGTGTTCGGAACCGCGACCGACTCAGCACGTGGACGACGTGGAGTGGCTCGTCGAACGCGTCAGCGAGCTTCGCCGCTTCGGCGATCAGTGGCGCGTTTTCGTCCGTGAGGTCGACTCCGACAACGACTGTCATACGTGGATTGGGCGGTAGAGTTATATAGTTCTATCGGGCAGCGACGACGCGGCGCTCGCTCCGCCGGCTGGAACGGTCCGCGTCATTTGGAACGGCCGACCTCAAGCAAACGCGTCGCGCGACGAAACCCCTTTAGCCGCGCATGCGGGATACACGACCGATGACGACAGTCAGCGACCAGGACGCCGTCGTGGTCGGGTGTGGTATGGCCGGATTGAGCGCAGCCAACCGGGCCGCTGAGCTCGGTCTCGACGTGACGGTTCTCGAAAAGGCGCCCGAAGAACACCGTGGGGGACACACCCGATTCAGCGAATCGTTCCGGGTTGCATCGTCGGATGCGGACCTCGAACAGTACGGCTACGAGTTCGACATCGACGACTACAGCCCCGATGAGTTCTACGACGATGTCATGAAACAGACGAACGGGCGGGCCGACAAGGAGCTCGCCCGGACCATCGTCGACAACATCGGGCCGACGGTGGAGTGGCTCACCGAGCGGGGCGTCGAATGGGACATGGAGCCGCTCAACGTCGGGTACACCGTTGCCCGGACGTTCTTCGAGGGCGAGGAGCTCGTCACCGATCTCGTCGACGCCGCCGAGCAAACGGGGGCAACGTTCCACTACGGGACCGAAGCCCGCGAACTCGTCTTCGACGACGGCGCGGTCGCCGGGCTTCGAGCCAGAACCGACGGGGGGATCGTGGAGTTTCGCGCGGAGACAGTCATCGTAGCCGCCGGCGGCTACGAGTCCAGCGAGGAGAAGCGGACCCGATACTACGGCTCCGATTACGACGCGATGAAAGTCCGCGGCAGCCGGTACAACACTGGTGAGGGCATCGAGATGGTGCTCGACGCTGGCGGTCGCGCGACCGGACAGTGGGGCGGCGCCCACATGGCGCTCATCGACAGCGACTCCCCCGACTACGAGGGCGGTGCGAACCGCGTCGACGGCTACCAGTACGGCGTTCTCCTCAACAACGAAGGAGAACGCTTCTTCGACGAGGGAGAAGACGCCCGGGCACACACCTACGCGAAGCTCGGACGGCTCATCTTCGAAGAACCCGGCCACGAGGCGTTCATCGTCATCGACGACCCGCTTCGGAACCACATGCGGGCGACGGGTCCCGGCGGCTGGGTGAGGGGAGACACCGTCGAAGCGGTACTGGGGGAGTTGGGCTGTGACGCTCCAGCGGCGGGTGCGGCGACCGTCGAGGCGTTCAACGCCGCCTGCGATCCCGGCGAGTTCGATCCCGACTCGCTGGACGGCAACGACACGGACGGTCTCGACACCGAGAAGTCCAACTGGGCGCTCCCGATCGACGAGCCGCCATTCTACGGCTATTGCGTCACTGGCGGCATCACCTTCGGCTTCGGCGGCGCGGCACAAGACACCCGTGCTCGCGCGCTCGACACGGTCGGCCGGCCGATCTCCGGTCTCTACGTGGCGGGGAACACCACCGGCGGGCTGTTCTTCGACAACTACCCGGGTGGAACCGGTCTGGCAAACGCGGCCGTGTTCGGCAAGATCGCCGCCGAGGAGGCCGCCGACTACCTCGCGGTTGACGACCGGTAGCCTCCTCGAACGCGCTTTTCGTGGAGTATCCCGCCCGTCCCCCGATGCGGGATGTTTTAAGCGTCGGTGAATATTGTTATCCATGGCACGAAACGACGATCGATCGACAGTGAAAGCAGTCGAAACGAGCCTATCGGTTATAGAGTCTCTCCACGAGCGGGACGGGACGACGATCGAAACGATTGCCGACGACATCGACGTCAGCACCAGCACCGTTCACCGTCACCTCGTCACGCTCCGCGAACGCGGATACGTCGTCATCGAGAACGGCCAGTACCACCTCGGAACCCGGTTTCTCACTCGCGGGGGGCAGGTTCAGTCCCGCATACCGTCACACGAACTCATCGAGCGGAAGGTGCACCAGCTCAGCGAGGAAACGGGGGAGCGGGTCCAGTTCATCGTCGAGGAACAGGGCGAGCGCGTCTACGTGTTCACGCACGCGGGACCGGACGCCGTGCGAACTGACGCAGCGATCGGTAAACGCGGCCCGCTGCACGCCAGTGCCGCCGGAAAAGCGATCCTCGCGTATCTTCCCGACAACCGCCGGGAAGCAATCCTCGACGAGAACACGATCAATCCAGTCACCGAACACACGATCATTGACAGGGAGGATCTGAAGGCGGAGCTCGAGGAAATCGCCGACCGCGAGTACGCGTTCAACGACGAGGAGTCGACCGTCGGACTCCGAGCGGTCGGAGCGCCGATACGCTACGAGTCCGGATACGTCATCGGCGCGATCAGCGTCACTGCCCCGGCCCACCGGATCAAGGGCGACTACTTCCGCGAGGAGCTACCCAACCTCCTTCTCGGAACGGTAAACGAGATCGAACTCAACCTCAAATACTCCTAACCCGCGGTGCGGAAAGCAAACGACACGGCTGCTAGCTCACTAGATTCGAGCACCGGCCTGCATCTTTGTTTCTTGCCCGTCTCTTCCGGAAAACGCTGTTCCCGGGTGGCGGGATGCGTTGGGATCCTCGTGGCGCGCCGGAACGAATCGAAACGCGAACGGCTCGCGTCGAATTGGCCGGTCGTATCGCGTACCGGTGACGGACCCGCCCTGACCTCTGGGAGACCCAAAGCGAATCATCCGATAGCCGAACTGACGGAGACGCTCCCGAACGCCCCCGCAACTCCCCATCCACGACGCCGGCATGGAAGAGGAAATTACACCAGTACGAGTGTAATGGCAATCTAGGTTCCCACAATCGTTACCGATCGGCTCTCGTGTTCTTCGGATCAGGGTGACCGACGCCCGTCTTCGAGGCACTCAGATCCACCCAACTACTCGGTCTCCTACTACTGTCGGCCCTGCGGACGGATCGCGACTGACTATCAAGCTGCCGTCGGGCAATTCACCAACAGCCGATACGCGATCACCCCCGTCCGACAGTATAACGATTGCGTCGAACCGCCGTTATCCTTCGATAGCATCGCACGGCGCGTGCTCCCCCGCGACCGAGCACCGTCCGTTCTCGGCTGCTGGATGGTTGTTCTGCTGTAGAGAATAGGGCTTTGTTACGTTAACGTCGTATGATCTCCCGATACAATGCTGGAATTTCGTTACAAACGTACCTCTGTAAAACTACGTTCGGTGATGGTCGGGTAGCGCCAGCCGGCTGTTTTTTCGTTCTTTATGTTAGAATAAGCCGATAAAAATGATGCAGACGCGGTGTTCGCCGTGAACTGACCCGGACAGATCGCCTCTACAGCGGTTATATCCACCGAATGACCCAGACGACGCGACTATTCTGTTCTTCTGTGTAGAACGATCGGGAAGAAGAGTCACACGAGGTGGTTCCCTTCCCGGTTGCCCGAACCGTTAAGACGCGTGCTCGAGAGAACCCAGGTGATGCAATCCGGTGAAGACAGCGGAGACCGTGCAAGCGCCGACCGGCGCGTGGAACGATTACTCGAACGGATGACTCTCGCCGAAAAAGCCGAGCAGCTCGGATCGGTGAACGCCGATAGACTCTTCGATGGGGACGGTCTCGACGATGAAGCGCTCGAGGAACACCTTTCGAACGGCATCGGTCACCTGACTCGCATCGGCGGGGAGGGAGGCCTGTCACCGCGGGCGGCAGCCGAACGGACGAACGAGATACAGGCGTATCTTCGGGACGAGACCCGTCTCGGCATTCCAGCGATCCCTCACGAAGAGTGTCTGAGCGGCTACATGGGTCCCCGAGGGACGACGTTCCCACAGATGATCGGGATGGCAAGCACGTGGTCGCCCGACCTTCTTTCGGACGTCACCAGCACCATTCGCAGCCAGTTGGCGGCGATCGGCACCACACACGCGCTTTCCCCGGTGCTCGACGTGGTGCGCGACCCCCGGTGGGGGCGGGTCGAGGAAACGTTCGGCGAGGATCCGTATCTCGTCGCGGCGATGGCGTGTGGTTACGTGGATGGGCTTCAGGGCGATGGCGACGGAATCTCCGCGACGCTGAAACACTTCGTCGGCCACGGCGCTGGCGAGGGCGGAAAGAATCGGAGTTCGGTCGGTCTCGGCCGCCGCGAACTCCGCGAGACCCACATGTTCCCCTTCGAGGCGGCTGTCCGGACGGCGAACGCGGAATCCGTGATGAACGCGTACCACGACATCGACGGCGTTCCGTGCGCCAGCGACCGGTGGCTACTGACCGACGTGCTCCGCGGCGAGTGGGGGTTTGACGGAACGGTCGTGTCCGACTACTACAGCATCGAGTACCTCCGGAGCGAACACGGCGTGGCCGCCGACGAACGGGAGGCGGGCGTCGCTGCCGTCGAAGCTGGAATCGACGTCGAACTCCCCTACACCGACTGCTACGGCGAACACCTCGTTGCTGCTGTCGAGGCGGGGGAACTCGCCGAGGAGACGGTCGAACAGGCTGCCCGCCGCGTCCTTCGGATGAAGGCGCGCAAGGGGTTGCTCGAGAACAGGACGGTCGATCCCGAGACGGCGAGCGAGCCGTTCGGAACCGAGGCAGCCGCGGACCTCACCACGCGCGCCGCCCGCGAGTCGATGACGCTCCTGAAAAACGAGGACAACCTTCTTCCGCTCGGCGAGGAGACGGACACCGTCGCCGTGATCGGGCCGAAGGCCGACGACCCGCAAGAACTCGTGGGTGACTACGCGTACCCCGCCCACTACCCCGAGGAGGAGGTCGAGTTCGAAGCGACGACGCCGCTCGACGCCGTCCGAGCCCGGGGTGACGAGCTCGGATTCGAGGTGCTCCACGAACGGGGCTGTACGACGACCGGACCCGACACCGACGGGTTCGACCCGGCCGCGGACGCTGTGGCGGACGCCGACGTTGCTATCGCACTGGTCGGTGCTCGCTCGGCGGTCGATTTCTCGGACTCCGACAGGGAGCGGATCAACATGCCGAGCGTCGCCACTAGCGGCGAAGGCTGCGACGTGGTGGATCTGGGCCTTCCGGGCGTCCAACGGCAACTGGTCGAACGGCTCTACGAGACGGGGACGCCGCTCGTCGTCGTCGTGGTGAGTGGAAAGCCCCACTCCATCGAGTGGATCGCCGAGTCGGTTCCTGCCGTGCTTCAGGCGTGGCTCCCCGGCGAACGAGGCGGCGACGGGATCGCTGCCGTTCTGTTCGGCGAGCACAATCCCGGTGGCCATCTCCCTGTTTCCATCCCGCGCAGCGTCGGACAACTGCCCGTCCACTACAACCGCAAGCCCAACACTGCTAACGAGGAGTACGTCTACACGGAGAGCGATCCCCTCTATCCCTTTGGCCACGGGCTGAGCTACACCGACTTCGAGTACGGCGGCCTCTCGCTATCGACCGACGAACTCCCGCCGGCGGGGACGGTGACCGCCGAGGCAACTGTCGAGAACGCCGGTGACCGCGACGGCCACGACGTGGTACAGCTGTACGCCAGCGCGCAGAATCCCGACCAAGCGCGTCCGGTGCAGGAACTCGTCGGGTTCCGACGCGTCCACGTCGATGCGGGCCAAACGAAGCGCGTTCGGTTCGAAGTCGACGCGTCACAGCTCGCCTACCACGACCGCGCGCTCGATCTCGCGGTCGAGGACGGCCCGTACGAGTTCCGAATCGGCCACTCCGCGGCCGAGATCGCCGCGTCAGCGTCGTTCGAGGTGACGGAAACGAAAAAAGTCCCACCGGCTGGCCGCACGTACTTCGCCGAAACGGACGTGGACGCCGAGTGACGGGCTGATACTGTCGGAGAAGGGTGATCGCGTATCGGCTGCTGGAAAACCGCCGGACAGCAACTGAATAGTCCGTCTCGATCCGTCCGCAGGGCCGACAGTATGAGACGCGCGGTTCAAACGACGACGGTGTCGTTGACGAGACGACCGATACGATCGATGTCGATCGAGACGCGGTCACCTTCGTGGAGCGTAAACGAGTCCGGCGGGACGAGCGCGGTGCCGGTAAGAAGGACCAGCGTCTCGGGGAGACTGTTGTGGCGACGGAGGTACTCGACCAGCCGCTCGCAACTGGTAACCATCTCGCTGGTCGATGTCGACCCCTCGTACACGATCTCCCCGTCGCGTTCGATGGTGAGAGACATCGTGAGGTCGTGGGGATCCTCGACGATATCGGGGGTGGCGACGCAGGGACCCAGCGAACAGCAGCGGTCGTACACCTTCGCCTGGGGGAGGTACAGGGGGTTCTCTCCCTCGATGTCGCGGCTAGAGACGTCGTTGCCGATCGTGTAGCCGACCACCCGTTCGCGGTGGAGGACGATGCCCAGCTCCGGCTCCGGTACGTCCCACTCGGAGTCGCCGCGGATGCCGATGGCGTCCCGAGGACCGACCGTCCGCGACGGCGTCGCCTTCAAGAACAGTTCCGGTCGCTCGTTGTCGTAAACGTCGATGTACACCTCGGGTTTGCCGCTCTCGGCTTTCCGGGCCTTCTCGCTGATGCTGTACGTGACGCCCGCCGCCCACACCTCGTCCGGGACGACTGGCAGAAGGGCGTTTCTGTCAACGCTGTCGAGGTCACGAGGCTCGGCGTCCGGGATTCGACCCCGGGCGATGGCGTCAATCGACCGGTCGCAGGCGTTCGCCGCGCGCGCGAGCTCGGTGAACGAACCGAGATCGTCCGACGCCGTCGTCAGGTCGTAGGCGTCACCGTCGTCGATGACGACGAGCGACCCGGAGCGTGACTGGTGCTCTTTGCCGGGGAGTCGATAGTACCGCATACGCGTTGAAGCACTGATACCGTTAAAAGAGTATCGCCAACCAGCGCGCGTCGAATCTCCGCCGGCGCACCATCTCTCTCGTCGTTGCCCTCGAATCAGTGGTTCGAGATTGCTGAACCGAACGTATTTACCCTTCGACACGTACGTGGGGGCATGACCACGAACTCGTTCGACGGAATCGATCCTGCGTCGATCACCCCCGATGACACCGACGAATCGGATGTCAGTGCCGCCCTCTCGTCCTCGAACCCGCTGGTCCGGCGGCGGGGCGTGGAACTGTGTGAAACCCTCGCTGAGCAGGACATCGACGCCGTTCGACCGTTTCTCGATAGGGTCGCGTCGCTCGCGGGTGACAGCACTGTCGCGGTTGCGCTCCGCGCGATTTCCACCCTCCACACCGTCGTCGAGAGCGATGGGGCAGCGCTCGAAGGGCGAGTATCCGACCTCGTCGGCGCGCTCGACACCGACGTTGTGGACGTGCAGCTGACCGCCGGGTCCGTCCTCGGCAAACTCGTCGTCGAGCGACCGGATCTGCTTGCTCCCTACACAGGGCAGCTGATCGAGGCGGTTCGAGCCACCGAGCCAGATCCCGGTATCAGGGACTTCGGTAGCGTGGTGAACGATCGACAGACCCGACGGACGCTCCAGGAACACGAGGAAGCCGAGCGCCAACGGCAGATTTCTGCGCGGCGGACGCTGATCAACGTCGTTGTCGCTATCACCGAGACGCACCCACCGTTCGATGTCGTCGACGATCTCATCGTGCTGCTCGACGACGTGGATCCAGCCGTCACCGGCGGCGCTGTCGATGCGCTCGGCGAGCTCGCGGCGGCGAATCCGGATGTCGTCGCTCCCGCCAGCGACCGACTGATCGACTGTCTCGACCACGATCGAACGGTCGTGCGCGCGCGTGCCGTCCGAGCGCTCGGCTATCTCGGGGAAAGCGGGGCCGTGCCGAAACTGAGAGCCGTCGGCGAGACGGACAACGACGAGGACATTCGTGAACTCGCAGAGGAGACCGCGGACTTCCTCGCGGACGCGTCGTAGCGCGGTCGGTGAGAACGCTCACTCGTCCATCGCTCGCTTCGTGCAGTACCAGTAGACAGCACTGAAGAAGACGAGTCCACCGACCACGAGGACGATGTCGAGGATGAGAATGGGAAACGAGGGGTCGCCGGGTTCGACGAACAGGACCGAGAGCCCGAGAAAGAGCCCCGAGGCGATCAGGAGGGCGAGCAGTAGCTTCATCCGTCTCCGCTGACCGCAGACGAGATCGAGCAGCACCGATGTGTTCGACATAGTGGGGGTCGGCAGGCATGCGTGAAAAACACAGTGGTGACCGTGCCCACCGACGCTCCATCGCCCCGCTCCCCGCGTTTCCGTCTTCGTCCGGGATGCCCGAACACCCGGCTCGATCCGTTGTGAAGGCCGCCGCCTCCCATCGTAATATGGAATTGTACCACAATGTTTATTACTACCCATGGTTACATCTCCCATGTTATGGAATCTGACAGCGGTCCGAGCGGCTACGACGGCGTACTCAGCCGTCGGGAGATGTTGGCAGTAGCGGGGGCGTCCGGTATGGCCGTACTCGCCGGCTGTGCTACCGGGGTGGACGACGAGGGATCCGGCGACGGAGCGAGCAGCGCCACGTATCGTAACGCCTACACCGGCAATCCCGTCGATCTCCACTTCAACAGTTCGGGAATCCAAAACTACAGCTGGCCTGCAGGACGGGCGGTCTTCGCGCCGTTTTTGAAATACTCGTTCACCGAAGAGGAGTTCATCCTCGGGGCGCTCGAGGATCTGCAGATCGAGGCCGAGCAGGCCACCCTGACGTTCCGCGACGATCTGACGTGGGACAACGGGGACGAGTGGACCACCGAGGACTTGGACGTTCAGCTCCAACTCGCAGAGAAAACCGGTACCTCGCTGTGGGGCTACATCGACGACTACGAGATCGTCGACGACAAGACCGCCCGTCTGTTATTTTCCGGAACGACGAACCCCCAGATCATCAAGTTCGAGCTCACGAACTTCTTCGTGGACACGAAAGTGGACACCCACGAGCAGTGGTTGGACAAAGACGAGTCGGAGTTCCTGCAGTGGGAGTGGGAGGATCCCGTCGCCAGCGGGATGTTCTCCTTCGTGACCAAGGACCAGCAGGCGTTCGAGTTCGAGCGCAATTCCGAGTTCTACAACGCGGACAACGTGAACTTTGAGTCGTATCTGATCCAGAGCTTCGGCGGGAACAACGCGCAACACCAGGCGTTGATCTCGGGCGAAGAGGTCGATGCGGCGTCGAGCCTGTTCGCGCCGCCGGAGATTGTCGATCAGTTCGAGGATCACATCGTCGAGATCAACATCCCGGCCAAGTGGGGGTACGGCATCGTGTTCAACCACGACGATCCCCACTTCGGACAGCGCGCAGTCCGCCAGGCAGTCGCCCACGTCATCAACCGACAGGCGATCGTCGACAACGCCGGTCCGCGGTCGAAGTTCGTGTCCCAGACTCCCTGTGGCATCGCGCCCCAGGACCAGGAGTACTGGCTCGGCGACTGGATGGGCGACTTCGAGACCTACGGTCCCGAATCGAGCCAGACCGACCAGGCGACCCAACTCCTTGAGGACGCCGGCTATGCCAAGCAGGACGGCACGTGGCAGAACTCGGACGGCACGATCGGCGGGGAGTACTACTCGCCCGCGGGCTGGACGGACTGGACGACGATGACCGAAACGGTCGTCGACCAGCTGAACAGCTTCGGATTCGACTTCTCGATCAGCACGCTGCCGACGAACGACTGGTTCAGCCGGTACTCCAACAACGACTTCACGATGGGGAGTCTCTACTGGCTGCCGGGTGGCTCGCGGTCGTCGTTCCCGTACTTCCCGCTGCGCTACCAGCTGTGGGAAGAGGAGATCGGCGGCGGCCACAACTACCGGGAGAAAGCCCAATCCGAGCAGACGATCCCGGGGCGGGGCGGCGGAGAGATGACGCTCACCCCGTTGGAGGAAACCGAGAAGATCGCACAACAACCGAGCGACGACGAGTCACGACCGTACGTCCAACGGGCGGCGTGGCACAGCCACATCGAACTGCCGTTCCTCGGACTCGTCTCCAAATACGAGCAGTCGTGGGTGACCGACGACGAGTGGACGGTCGCCGCCGAGGACAGCCCGAACCGAGAGGTCAAGTGGCCGCCGTTCTGGTGGATCCACGAGGGGGAACTACAGCACGACGCATGACCGCATCGATCACCGAGCACACCGATTTACCACACTCATGAACTACTATCTCAGACGGACGATCAGAATTCCGATCACCGTGCTCGCGGTCGTGACGCTCACCTTCGGGTTGATTCGTCTGCTCCCCGGCGGACCGTTCACTCAGCTGCGGGTGCAGCTCCTCCAGCAGGGCGTCCCGGCCGAGCAGGTCGACGCGCGCATCGAGGCGCTGCAGAACATCCGACCGGACGCGCCGCTGTGGCAGCAGTATCTCGACTACCTCGTTGGGGTCCTACAGCTTGATTTGGGGGAATCGATCTCTCTCGGTACCCCGGTCATCGAGGTCATCGCCAGAGCGCTCCCGTGGACGGTGTTTCTCGTCGTCACCTCGACCGTGTTGATGTTCGTCATCGGCGTGCTGCTCGGCGCGATCCAGGCCTACTGGGAGGGATCGACGTTCGATACCGTGTTCTCGGGCGGATCGATCTTCCTGATGGCAGTTCCGTACTACATTTTCGCCGTGATTGGTCTGTTTTTCTTGGCGTACCAATTCCGGCTCTTTCCGACGGGGAACGCGGTTGCGCGGACCGTCGAGACGGGATTCACCCTCGAGTATTTCATCAACGTTCTGCACCACGCCGCGCTTCCGATCATCGCGTTCACCATCGGCGGGATCGGATCGACGGCGCTCAACATGCGCGGCAACAGCATCCAAGTGCTCGGCGAGGAGTACGTCGAGGTTGCCCGGCTCCGCGGGCTTGCTGACAGCCGTATCGCCACCCGCTATGTGGCCCAGAACGCTATTCTTCCGATGTACACGGGGCTCCTCCTGTTGATCGGGTTCCGACTCGGGGGAACCGTGGTGCTCGAAGAGATCTTCTCCTACCCCGGACTGGGATACTACCTGATCGAGGCCGTCAACGCGAACGACTACCCGCTGATGATGGGGTGTTTCCTCGTCATCACGGTCACCCTCGTCGTTGCGGTGTACATTGCTGACCTGACGTACGGGCTGATCGATCCGCGGATTAGCGCAGGTGATTCCGATGGCTACTGAAACCGACGCTTCGGAGGAGATCGACTGGCGGTCGGACGCATCGTCGGCGGAGATGAGCCCCCGTGAGCGGGTGCGCGAGCTCTATCGCCGCTGGATCTACGAGCCGGCCGTCATCGCGTGGTCGGACGGTCGCACCCGCATCGGGATCCTCATTCTGAGCGTCTACGTGCTCATGGCGCTGGTCGAGCTGCTCGGCCTCTGGCGCGAACCCTCTACCAACCAGGCGGGTCGTCTCCTCACGCCCTTCGAGTCCATGCAGTACCCGCTCGGAACCACCCAGTCCGGCGTCGATCTGCTGGCCCTGATCATCGACTCGACGCCGTTCATCCTGTTGATGGTACTGGCTGGTGGCGTGTGGGCGACCGGTATTGCGGTTGTCGTCGGCACCGTCTCCGGATACAAAGGGGGCACGGTCGACACCGTCATCACGTCGATTTCCGACTTCTTCATGGCGATCCCGGGCCTGCCGCTCGTCATCGTGTTGGCGCTCGCGTTCAGTCCGGAGAACCCGATATTTCTCGGGGTGATCCTCACGATCAACTACTGGGCCGGGTTGGGCCGCTCGATACGGTCACAGGTCCTCTCCATCAGGGAAGCGAGCTACATCGAAGCCGCCCGAACGATGGGAACGAGCACGCCGCGCATCCTTCTCAAGGACGTGCTTCCGAACCTCATGCCGTACGTGATGGTCAACTTCGTCCTCGCCGCGCGCTACACCATCTTCGCGTCCGTCGGCCTGTATTTCATCGGCGTGCTGCCCTACTCCGGACAGAACTGGGGCGTCACACTGAACAACGCGTACAATCAAGGCGGCTTGTTCACCATGCAGGCGTTCCACTGGCTGCTCGTCCCGATCGTCGCCATCGTCGGACTCACGTTCGGGCTCATCCTGGTGAGCCAGGGGCTGGATCGGGTGTTCAATCCCCAGGTCCGGACCCGCCTCACCGGCGAATCCGAATCGATCGAAGAGGAGAGCGACACCACAACAACGGGGATGATGTGAATGTCTATTGATAGTTCATCCGGAGACAGAACGGTATCGGGCGGGGTCGTCGACGATCCGATCCTCGAAATCAGCGATACGAGCGTCACCTACAACGACGGCGAAACGTACGTCCTCGACAATGTCGATGTCAGCATCGACCGGCGCGAGGTTCTGGGCATCGTTGGCGAGAGCGGGAGCGGGAAGTCGATGTTCGCCTCCGCGCTGCTCGATGCGGTTCCCGATCCGGGGGTGCTCACCGGAGAGATCAGCTACCACCGGGAGGACGGGTCGACCGTCGACGTGCTGGAACTGAGCGACGAGGAACTCCGGCAGTTCCGTTGGGAGGAGGTGTCGATGGTGTTCCAGGGCGCAATGAGTTCGTTCAATCCGACGATGAAGATCGGGACCCATTTCGCGGAGACCCTCAAGACCCACGACAAGAACGTCTCCGAGGGTCTCGACTTCGCGCGCGGACTCCTCGAAAATCTCTATCTCGAACCCGATCGGGTGCTCGATTCGTACCCCCACGAACTCTCCGGTGGCATGCAACAGCGGGCGTTGATCGCGTTGAGTATGGTGTTGAACCCGGAAGTCCTCGTGATGGACGAGCCGACGGCGGCGCTCGATTTGCTGATGCAACGGTCGATCCTCCAGCTGCTCGACAGCTTACAGGCGGAGTACGACCTGACGATCGTGTTTATTACGCACGACCTCCCACTGGTCGCGTCGCTCGCCGACCGGATGGCCATCATCTACGCGTTCCAGTTCGCGGAGATCGGTCCCCGCGACGAGATCATTGGCGACTCGGCCCACCCCTACACGCGGGCGCTGTTGAACGCGACGCCGAACCTCGACGCGCCGCTCGGGGAGATGCAGCCCATCGAGGGAGAGGGTCCGGCTCCGGTGAACGTCCCATCGGGCTGTCGGTTCCACCCGCGGTGTCCCCTTGCGACCGAGAAGTGTCGGACCGTCGACCCACCGCTTACGGTGCTCGAGGGGTTCGACTCCGAGCACCGCGCAGCGTGTCACCACTGGAAGGAGGCCCGAGAGGAGATTTCCCTCAACTTCGGGGAGACGAAAGAATGGTTCGAGGCCGGCGAGCCGGCCGAAGGACCCGATCAATTGCCGAGTGGACAGGGCGCGGACGCCAAGGGGTCGCCGCTCCTGTCGCTCGACGATGTCGAGGTCCATTTCACGAAAGAGCAAGGGCTGATCGAGCGGTTCAGCAGCGACCCGGATGCCGTCCGAGCAGTCGATGGCGTTTCGCTCGACATTCAAGAGCAGGACCTCGTCTGTCTCCTCGGCGAGAGCGGCTGTGGGAAAACGACGTTGGGCAAAACGATGATCGGTCTCCAGCGACCGACCGGCGGCTCGATCGAGTACCGGGGACGGGACGTTTGGGATGCGGACGCGAGCGATAGTGACATTTCAGACGAGGCAATCCGGTCGGCGCTTCAAATCATTCACCAGGACCCGGGCAGCGCGCTCAATCCCAACCGCCGCATCGTCGACATCCTCTCGGAACCGCTTCGACACACCCATCCGAACATCAGTACGAACGAGCGCCGGAGCCGGATCTACTCGCTGCTCGAGCGGGTCGGCATAACGCCGCCGGACGACTTCATGGACCGGTATCCCCACCAGCTTTCGGGCGGCGAGAAACAGCGCGTCGTCCTCGCCCGAGCGCTGTTGATGAATCCGGACGCGATCCTCGCTGATGAGGCGATCAGCGCGGTCGATGTCTCGTTGCGGATCGAGATCATGGATCTGATGCTCGAACTCCAGTCGGAGTTCGACACGTCGTTCCTGTTCATCTCCCACGATCTCTCGAACGCGCGGTACTTCGCAGAACACGGCAACGGACGGATTGCGGTGATGTATCTCGGCGAGATCGTCGAGATCGGTTCGCCCGAGCGGCTCATCCACGACCCGCGCCACCCCTACACGGAAGTGCTCCGGTGGGCGACGCCGAATCTGGAAATCGACGCCATGGAGGCCGAGGATCCGCCGATCAGGGAGATCGACGTGCCGGATCCGGTCGACCCGCCCTCTGGCTGTCGGTTCCACACCCGGTGTCCCGTCGCCCGCGAGGCGTGTCGCAAAGAGCACCCGGATCTACGGGAACTTGCGGACGCCGACGGGAAAGCCGCGTGCTTCCGCGAGGATCCGACCCACGACTATTGGGATAGCGAACCCCTAGAGGGAGCCGAGCGACAACCCTATTAGTGAACAGACGGGATAACTGGGCTGATGACACGGTACGAGCCCGAGTGTGTGGATGGCACGCTGTTCCTCGTGGGGGACGACAGGATCGAGGTTGGGACCATTGATGACATCGTGGCTGCGATCGGCGGCGACACGTACACCATCGAGTACGACGAGAAACAACGGACACAGTCGTGGTTGGACACCGACGACGGTGCGCTCGAGGTGGACGTTCGTGAGACAGTGACGACGCTGTATCACACCGAAGAGATGGTTTCGGAGCTGCGCGACTACGACATGGACACCGACAGGTACGGGCTTCCCACCCGGACGGTCGAGTTTTCGAACAGGTTCGTCGACATTCTCGAACAGCAGGGGATCTGATACTGTCGGACAGAGGTGATCGACTATCAGATGCTGGTGAACCGCCAGATAGCAGCTGGATATTCCGTCGCACTCCGTCCGCAGGTCTGCCAGTATGACGCGCTCGCCGCCGTCTCCTGATCACGCCACCGAAACCGTCCCGTCGGTTTCGGCCGCCTCGTAGATGGCCGCGAGCGTCCGCATGTCCACGAGCGCGTGTTCGCCGTCGGGCGAGACAGGTTCCTCGCGGAGGATCCTGTCGGCGAAGTAGTCGAACTCCTCGGTCATCTCGTCACCGAACAGCTCGCGGCGGCCGTCGTCCATCGCCACGCGTCCGTCGAGCGCGCGCAGGCGCAGTCGTTGGGGGGACTCTCCGAGGAACGTGGGCTCGAGTTGGAGCTCTCCCTCCGTGCCGACGATGCGGAGGTGTCCGGAGCGGTGGGCTTGCTGACTGGCCGTACAGGCGGCGTAGGTCCCATCATCGAACTGCACCGTGAACGCGGCGTGCTGGTCAGGGACGTTCCGAAACGCCTCGTTCTCCGAGTGCATCTGTGCGGTCACGCTCACCGGGTCGGCGTCGAGAACGAACCGAGCGGTGTTGAGCGGGTAGATGCCCAGATCCATCACTGTCGCGCCGTATCCGGCCAGCTCCGGATCGAGTCGCCACTGGTCGGGTGATTCCGACACCGCGTCGAGCAGCTGCTGACCCATGTGGCCGTGGACGACCACCGGCTCCCCGATGGCTCCGTCCGCGACGAGCTCGCGCATCCGGCGGACCTGCGGATCAGTCTGCATCCGGTAGGCGACCATCAACGGAACGCTCTCGGCGGTCGTGACGAGCTTCTCGGCGCGTTCGTGGGTCGCTTCGATCGGCTTCTCACAAAGAATCGCCTTGCCGTGGTCGGCAGCCGCCGCCGCGTACGGTAGGTGGCGTGCGTTGGGCGTACAGATGTACACAGCGTCGTACTCGTCGGCTGCCCTGCCCGCCACGAACTCCTCGTACGTGATCGCCGTCTCCAGCGTCCCGGCCACCACGTCCGCGGCTTTCTCGCGGGTGCTGCTGACCGCGACGGTGGCCGCACAGAACTCCGAGGACTCGATGGCGGGTATCGCCTGTTCGCGCGTCCACCATCCGAGACCGACCATGGCGAGACGAAGCGTCCCGGACTCCAGCTGTTCCCAGTCGCGGTCTCTCGCGCTTCGCAGATAGTCGTCGACCGTCATGGTACGCCAGTTCGAGGCGACCAGCAAAAATGTAGTGGACTGTCGATAGGTGAGAAACCGTAAGAGTAGTATGAGTGAGCCGAGAACAGTCAGTCCATGCCGGAAACACGAGAGAACTACATCGACGGAGAATGGGTTTCGACCGAGACGAACGAGACCATCGATGTAACGAATCCTGCGAACCCGAGCGAAGTCGTCGCACAGTACCAACAGTCTAGCACGGAGGACGCGACGAGGGCGGTCGACGCCGCCGTCGACGCCAAAGCGGAGTGGGCGAACACCCCCGGTCCCGAACGCGGGACCATCCTCCGCGAGGCCGCAACGCTCCTCGACGAGCGGAAGGCACAGCTGACCGATCTCCTGGTTGCCGAAGAGGGAAAAGCCCGCTCGGAGGCATCGGGCGAAGTTCAGCGGGCGGTAGACATCTTCTACTACTTCGCAACCAAGGCTGCCGACCTCGGCGGCACCGTGAAGGGATCGAGCGCACCCGACACGAACCTTTATACCCGAAAAGAATCCGTCGGCGTTGCGGCCCTCATCACGCCGTGGAACTATCCGATCGCCATTCCGGCGTGGAAACTCGCGCCAGCGCTCGCTGCGGGCAACGCAGTCGTCATCAAGCCCGCCTCGCTCGCGCCCGGCGTCGTCGTCGAAATCGCAACGGCGCTCGACGAGGCGGGTCTCCCCGACGGCGTTCTCAACGTGGTGACCGGTCCTGGTAGCGAGGTCGGCAGCGAGTTCGTCCAGAACGAGGGCACCGACGCCGTTTCCTTCACCGGCAGTAGTCAGGTCGGGGAAATGGTGTACGAACAGGCCACCGACGCCGGCAAGCGCGTCCAAACCGAACTCGGCGGGAAGAACCCGACGGTGGTCGCCGAGTCGGCTGATCCCGCAGAAGCCGCCGACATCGTCAGCGCTGGCGGGTTCGGCACTACTGGTCAGTCCTGTACGGCTTGTTCCCGCGCCATCGTCCACGAGGCTGTCTACGACGACTTCGTCGACGAACTGGTCGATCGGGCGGAATCCACCGACATCGGTCCCGGCGACGACCACGAGATGGGTCCGCAGGTGAGCGCCGACGAACTGGACTCGACCCTCGAATACATCGACGTTGCACAGAACGAGGGCGCGACGCTCGCCGCGGGCGGCGGCGTTCCGGAGGGTGATGCGGTCGATTCGGGGTATTTCGTGGAGCCGACCGTCTTCACCGACGTCGACCCCGACATGCGCATTGCACAAGAGGAGGTGTTCGGTCCCGTCATCGCTGTGATTCGGGTTAGCGGCTTCGAGGAGGGTCTCGAGGTGGCCAACGATGTCCCGTACGGCCTCTCCGCCAGCATCGTTACCGACGACCATTCCCAAGCCAACCGTTTCGTCGAGGATGCCCAAGCGGGCGTCGTGAAGATCAACGAGAAGACCACTGGTCTCGAACTCCACGTTCCCTTCGGTGGATTCAAACGCTCCTCGTCCGAAACGTGGCGCGAACAGGGGGACGCTGGGCTCGAGTTCTACACCATCGAGAAGACCGTCTACGACAACTACTGACACTCTTCGCGGTCTTCGTTCGGCCCCCTGTCCGACGGACGGTCAGCGGCTGACGCGGTCCCTGGTCGTTGGCCGGCTCCTCTCTAGTCAATTCTGAAATACAGAACAGCGCTGCGTACGACGCGTCGGCGTTTACACGCGTATCGTCGTGCCCCGACGCGCCGTCCGGACGTTCGAGACGATCCTGACAGTAGCGAGATCGATGACGGCTGTTCGAAACGAGAGAACGCGCTCAGTAGTTGATGTTGAGTTCGATGACGTTCGCCGCGCTGAGAACCTTTTCGGGGAGGTCGCCGTGGAGGTCCTCGTCGCTGACGCGACTAGCGGGAGCCGAGACGCTTATCGCGCCCAGCACTTCACCCGAGGACGTTTTGACGGGAGCGCCCAGACAGCGAAGGCCCTCCAGACGCTCGCCGTCGTCGATGGCGTACCCGCGTTCGCGGATGTCGTTGAGCGCCTGAAACAACTCCTCGCGCGTGCCGATGCTTTTTGGCGTCTTCTGTTCGAGACCCCGGTGTTCGATTATCTCCTCGACCCGCGACTCCGGAAGGTGTGCGAGAATCGCCTTTCCGAGCGCCGTCGCGTGGAGGCACGTCCGGAGACCGGCGTACGTGTCGAGATCCACTGCGTCTTTCCCTTTCGCCCGCATCAGATAGACGCCCATCCCCTGTTCTTCGACGAGGATGTTGGCGAGTTCGTTTGTCTCGGCCGCGAGTGATTTCACCTCTGGCTCGGCGACCTGGTAAAACTCCATCGACTTGCGAATGCGCCCGCCGACTTCGAGGAACTTCAGACTGAGCTGGTATTCGTCGCCAACCTTCTGCACGTAGCCGTGCTCCTGGAGCGTCGTCAAGTGGTTGTGCACGGCGCTCTTGCCCATATCGAGGTCGTTTGCCAACTCGGTCACCCCACAGGATCCCCGTTTCATCAACTGCTCGACCAGGGCGAGCGTCTTTTCGGTGGTTCGCACCGGGTATTTGGCGTTCATGACATCACCTTAGTATCTTTCCGAATAAGCGTTCTGGTCTAGAGAACGCCGTTGATCTCGTTTCGCCGGCCTACGAGACGATCGATCTCGCGTGGCCTCGTATCCTTACGGGTCTGGCCCGGCTGTCGAACAGTGTTGCGGACGGTGGCTCCGAGGATCCGTCCGTCGCGTCCAGTGCCCTGCTGACGTTTTCGACGCTGTCGCCCCCGCCGGTGACAGGACCGTCACCGTTACGCTAACCATCGACGGTGATCTGCACCGTCGTCGTTCCAAACGTAGACGGGTCCGTCACGGACACGGCGGTAGTCGCCGAATCACTGTCTGTCTCTGCGGTGATCTTGTGCTCACCCAGGTACGCGTCGGTGGTGTAGGTTCCCGTTTCGTCGGTCGAACCGGTCTCGTCGTTCCACCACTCGCCGTGGACGAGCTCCTCGTACACGTCGTAGGCGGGCTTTTCCGACCAGTCACTGGTGAACAGCGGGGCGTCGTCCTGCCAATGTTCTTCGTCCCAAAAACCCCACATCAGGAAGCCGTTGACGCCGGGGTGACTGTAGATAGCCCTGAGGAAGGTGTCGAAGAAGTCTGCTTTATCGTTCTCGGACCAGCCGGAGTCGGCCATGTCGAACTCCGTGATCTTGATGCCAGGACCGAGCGCCTGATAGCTATCGAGGATCGATGTGATCTCCTCTTGACTCAGCGTCTCGTTCTGGCTGAAGTGACTCTGGAGCCCGATCGTTCCGAGATCGACCCCCTCGTTTTGCAGGAACTGAATCTGGGTTTCGTAGTCGCTTTGCTCACTGCCGTAGTTGCCGGCCAACACGCTGTAGTCGTTGACTCCCAGCGAGGTACCGCCGGGTCGGACGTTTTCGGCCTGCCGGTACCAATCGGCAAGGATCGGCGCTTTCAGGGGGTTAACATCCGATCCATCCACTGCCTCGATGATTTCCTGCTCATGGAGCACCTCGTTGACGACCTCCCACTCGTGGATATCGCTTCCGTAGTGGGTGATGATGTCTTCGATGTGTTGCATCGACCGGTCGACGATGGTCTGGGCGTCGCCGTTGTCGATCGCCGTCTCGATGTCGGAGGGAATGGCACCAGAGCCCCGACTCCCCCAGATACAGACGTGCCCGCGAACATCGAGACCCTGATCGAGGAGCCAACTCGTTGCGTCGTCGGCCAACCCCTGGTTGTCCTCCCAGAACGCCCACTTGTGGTGGTTCTCTAGGACTGCCGTGTTGAACAGCTCCGGGATGTACGTCCGGTAGTTGTCTCCCGGACTGCTGTCGTTGATGAGTGCTCCCGCGTCGACCGCGGTGCCCCAGGTAAAATCGTGTTCCTGCTGAGTCACGTGGACTGTGGCGTTTTCCACGCGTTGTCCGTCGGGGTTCTCGACGACCACCTCCAAGTCGCCGGTTCGGTGCTCCTGAATCCGCTCGTCTACGGTCTTGGATCGGTCCGCGGTCTCTGCGCCCGCCGTTCTCGGTGCGAAGCTGCCCAGGGTCCCGACTATCCCCAGCCCGCCAAGAACTCGCATGTACCCTCGACGGTCGAGTCGGCCCACCGTGCCATCACTCGGCTCGTCCTCTGATACTGATCGCTCTCGATCGCTGTTCATGCTAACGCATCACCCGTGTGCAGCACATATACGCCCATTAATATAAATATTATGAATATGTAGGATTTCGTTTTTGTCGGAATGGTATGTCTTATTACATTCCCCGGCAAATTTGGAAGGGATAATATTTAGAGAAATCTAGGTTATTGGTACTCACGCCGGTCTGTGAGCCGCAGCCATTCAGTGATTCCTGGATATGAGATAATAGATTCATAATATATTATGTTAGCTATTGGCTTCGTCTACGTGCTGATCGCGGATTCAGACGCTTCTAAGATCCATTCTCGGCGGATACGTAGTGGTTGCTACGCGGTCGTGGTGGACAGAATCACCAGTTCGCGTTTCCGCGCTCGTTCGCGGCGTTACTCGATGGTGCTCCGTTCGTAAATGTAAACGAAATTCGTTATATTCTGGAAACTGCGTGATTCGTTCTTCTCGATAGTTTTGACAAAATTTCCCTCGGGTGTATACAGCGTCTTGTATTGTGGGAAGCAATCCTCTTGTCGACGGCCGAGAAACGATCGTTTCCCACACTGTTCTCAGGCGAGTTCGGGAAGATACGCCGCGTTCGCCTCGAGCAGATCGTCGATCATGTCGTCGATTTCCTCGAGCGTACACACGGCGCTAGTCAGCGGATCGAGTTTGATGGCCTGCCGGAGTGACGCCTCACTACGCTCGTTGGCGGCCTCGACGGCGAGCGATTGGACGTTGACGTTCGAACGGTTGAGGGCCGCGAGCTGTGGCGGAAGGTCGCCCACGGAACAGGGGTGGACGCCCGTTTCGTCGACGTGACACGGAACCTCGACTTCAGCATTGTCGGGAAGATTCGTGATGAGACGTCCGTCGTTCGGGACGTTGAGATTCATTCGCCGGGCCTCACCGGTTTCGAGGGAGTGGATGATTCGCGGGGCGTACTCGTCCGATCGCGAGAGCGAGGTGTCCATCGTCTCTCGGTCGAACTGGTCTGCGTGGTCGATGGTCCGCCACTGGGCAAAATACTCGCCGGTTGGCAGCCAGCAGACGGGAGAGTACTCGAACGCTTCCCGCTCCGGATCGTACGCGCTGGCGTCAACGAGCCGGTCGATCTCCGCCTGGCTGTGGCGGAAGTACGGCAGGTACTCGCTCAGATGGTGACTCGACTCCGTGATGAATCGGCCGAAGTGATCCATCGTCTCGAAGCGGACGACGTCCTGGGCGTACGTCTCCGGATCCGTCCTCGCCGCCCTGAGATCGGGGTACAGATCGCGCCCGTCGTGCTGTAGCTCGAGAAACCACGCCATGTGGTTGATCCCGGCGACCCAGTAGTCGAGTTCCTCGAACGGAACGCCGACGTAGTCCGCGATGTCGCGGGCCGTCCCCACGATGCTGTGACATATTCCGTACACGTCGATCTCCGTTTCGGCCGCGAGCGCCCAGCAGGTCATCGCCATCGGATTCGTGTGCTGTAGGAGGGGGGCGTCCGGACACAGCTCCTCCATGTCGCGAGCGATGTCGAGCATCGTCGGGATCGTTCGCATGGCGCGGAAGACACCGCCCGGACCGAGCGTATCGCCGACGGACTGTTTGACGCCGTAGCGCCGGGGAATCTCGATCTCGTTTTCGACCGGTTCGACGCCGCCAACGTGAATCGTCGTGATCACGTAGTCTGCCCCCTCGAGCGCCTCCCGGCGACCGGTCGTCGCTTCGACCGTCGCAGGGAATGCGTGTTCGTCCACCAGTCGTTGTGTCGCAGTTTCGATTCGTTCGAGGCGTTTCGCGTCGATATCCATCAAACACAGCGTCGAGTCCTGGAGCGCCGGAAACGAAAGGATGCCACGAATCAGCGTCTGCGTGAACGTGTGACTCCCAGCACCGATGAACGCGATTTTCACCATTGTACGCTGGCTCGTCACACGCACGCGATAATACGTTTTCGGTCGCCCACACGCGACGCGCTCATACTCTCGGTCATGGTCCTTATGACCGACAGTCTCAGTCCGTACCGCCACGAAGCCACCCGGAATTTCACCGGGCGAGCGCCTCGATTCCTCGCTTGGCGTTCCCCCTCTCCGGATCGGTTCCTGTCAGTCCACGAGTCGAACGCGGGCGACCGCTGACGGTTCGAGCGACAGGAGCAACGAGCCGTCCTCGATCGACTCCTCGTACTCGTCGATTTCGTAGCTCTCGAGACCCGACCAGTCGAACCACGAGTCGGGAAACGCCCCCAGCTGTTGTTGTGCATCGTGGGGATCGTCCGTGGGTTGCTGGATAATCACTGACGCGTCGGCGCCGTCGAGCGCCTCTGGAATCTCGAGCGTGATCTCGGCAGCGTCTCGGAGGTTTCGATTGGTGAGGAACGCACACAGTTCGTCGGCGTCCGGCGTCGCCATCGTCACCACATCGACGTACGGAACGTCCTCCATCGCCCGGATGCGGGCGCCGGTTTCGGGAATGTCGCGCGTCTCACCGTCGACAGACGACTCGATCACCTCCCACGTCTGCTCGCCGTCGAAGACGGCTGCGTACAGGCCCAGCGCGTAGCCGACCGGGAACAGCGGGTTCGGATTCGCCGGATGCTCGACGTGCTCCGGCGGGAACATGCGGACAGGGAGGTGCGTGTGACTCGCTCGTCGGACGTGGTCGCTCTCCCGGATGAACGCGTTGAACATTCCGGCGACGTAGGACGCCCCCGCCATCGTCGGCATTCCGGGCCACGGATCGCCCTGGGCGACCGTCGGATACAGCCCCCACTCGCCGATGAAGAACTCGAGGCCCTCAAGACCGTACGCTGTCGCCATCTCAGCGGTCTCTGCGACGAGGTCGCCGAACTGCGTCGGGAACATGATCAACACCTCGTTGTAGTCGAGCGCGTCGGCGTCGTTCGTCTCCTTCCACTCCTCGATGCTACCGGGATCTTCCTCGCGAATGCCCCAGTTGTACCGGTGCATACCGATCCCGTCCATCTCGCCGATCACGTCGAACAGCGTCTCGTTCCAGTCGTCGGGGTCGGGAAGCCCTTCGTCGTCGTACTTCGGATCCATCCCGTCCGGGATCACCGTGATCGAGTCGTCGACGGCCGTCATCGCGTCGATGAACTCGGCGGCGCGTTCGGCGAACTTCGCAGGGTCGTCCGTGCCTCCGGCCTGCCAGCCGCCCCAGACCTCGTTGCCGATCTCCCAGACCTCGATGCCGAACGGCTCCTCGTAGCCGTGTTCGGCCCGGAGTTTGCCGTACTCCGTTGTCCGGTCCCCGTTACAGTACTCGACCCAGTTGGCAGCGTCCTCGGGGGTGATCGGCTCGGGCGGCTGGAACTCCCTGTCAGTGTCTTCGACGGTCACGCCGACGGTGATCGTCGCCTCGACACCGGTGTGCTCGCAGAACTCCACGTACTCCGCAGTCCCCATCAGATTCGGATCCAGACCGTTCCAGACGACGTTGGGCCTGATCGGACGCTCTTCAATGGGACCGATCCCGTCTTCCCACTTGTACGTGCTCGTGACGTTGCCACCGGGCCACTTCAACAGCTCGACGTTGCGATCGTCCATCAGGTCGATCGTCGTCGGGTTGAACGTTCCGTTGACCGCGTCGTCGGGGAACAGTGAGACCCAGTCGAGGTCGACGTGTCCGGTTCCCTCGGCGACGATCTCGAGGACGTACTCGCCATAGGGCGACGCGATATCGTCCAGCGCGCCGGCCTCGAGTCGGCTCCCGCTCGGCTCCGTGAGCGTCAGCTCGATCCCCTCGTATCGCTCCCACTCGTCGGTGAGCTCCTCGATCCGCTCGCTCGCGAGGACGCTGCTGTCCGGGGCTGTCAGCCGGATCTCGATGCCGTCGATGCCGTCGGCTCGCGCCGAGAGCGCGAACTCGTAGCCGAGGGTTCGCCAGTCGGGGAGCGGAATCCGCTGGCTGACCCCGCCGTCGGCGTCCTCGAGGACGACGCGCTGGTGTTCGTTGCGCGGGTCCTGCCCGACGTCCGGCCAGCCGCCGTCTGAGTCCCAGGCACCGAGTCCGCGAACGCCACCCTCCTCTGGGCGTTCGAACTCGGCGCGCTCCCCCAGCGGCTCCCACGGGAACGGCACGCCGTCGTACTCTCCGACCTCATCGAAGCCGTAGACGTGAGAAACGTGATCCGGCTGGACCTGTCCCCAGGCGACGAACGACGTGTTCGTGACGTGCTCCGCGTAGATTCCGGGGTAGATCTCGTGTGCCCCGTAGTGTTCGGCGAACCGGCCGAACAACGTTTCGGGGACGTCTCGCTCGTTTCGCGCACCAACGTCGAGCGAGACCGTCGTTTCAGTTCCGCCCTCGGCGGCAGAAACCTGTTCCCCACCGGCGAGCAGACCTGTCCCAACCGCTCCCAGCAGAACGAGATACTGCCGACGAAACACGGCGCTACTCGGGGTCGAACGAACGCTTTTCTCACCCATGAGATAACTATCTATACGGATCATTATAATACTTAGTAATATAATGGGTAGAACGTACAGCAACCGACACCCGACCGTAGCGCGTTCGGGCGGCAGTTTGCTCACCGTGGCGCGGACGACTCGAGTGACGTTGCCAGCAACTCCTCGAGGAGCACCGTCGTCACCGGACAGTGTCTTCGGGTAGATCGCGGTATTCGAACACTGTCTCGTCAGCGACGGAGCCGTCTCGGTCTGCCAGCAACAGCACGTTTCCCCCGTTGCGAGCGTACTCCAGCACCGTATCTGTCGTCTCCGTGACGACGACGGCACTGGTGTCGTCGAGTCGGTCGACGACGGGTATCCCACGCCGATCGTCGCTCAGGCGGCCTCCTCCGTCTCGACGGGGGTAGCCCGGTCGCTCCGCTCGGCGAGTAGATTCTCGCCGGACGCGTCGAAGAGGTGAACGTCGTCAGGGTCGAACGCGATGTTTACCTGCTCGCCGACAGACGGCTTCACGCCGCCAGCCACCCGAACGCGACACTCCAAGCCCTCGATATCTAGGTGGATGAAGTTGTCGCTCCCCGCGACCTCGACGACCTCGACGACGGCGGAGATCGTGTTGTCGCCAGTCGCGTCGTACGTGATGTCTTCGGGGCGGATCCCCAGTTCGAGACCGGCGTCTGCGGGGATCGCGTCGACGATCGAGGACGGGACATCGTACTCGAATCCGTTGCCGACGAGCGTCGTTCCGTTCAGTTCCACGTCGAAGAAGTTCATCGCCGGACTGCCGATGAAGTCCGCGACGAACCGGTTTGCGGGTTCGTTGTACACTTCGCTCGGCGGAGCGAACTGCTGGAGTTCTCCCTCCTCGAGAACGATGATCCGGTCGCTCATCGTCAGGGCCTCGTGCTGGTCGTGGGTGACGTAGATCGTTGTCGTTCCGAGCTCTTCCTGTAACCGCTGGAGTTCCGTCCGCATGTGAACCTTGAGCTTGGCGTCGAGGTTCGAGAGCGGCTCGTCCATCAGGAAGATCTTCGGGTCGCGGACGATCGCGCGACCGGTCGCAACGCGCTGTTGCTGTCCGCCCGAGAGGTTCGCCGGCTTGTCGTCCAACTGGTCCTCGATGCCCATCATCTCCGCCGTTTCACGGACCCGTCGTTGGATCTCCTCAGCAGAGAGATCCGTCGTCAGCTTCAGCCCGTAGGACATGTTCTTTCGGACGGTCATGTGGGGGTACAGCGCGTAGTTCTGGAACACCATCGCAATCCCGCAGTCCTGGGGTTCGACACCCTTGATGCTCTCATCACCGATCTCGATGTCCCCCTCGGTGATCTCCTCGAGACCGGCGATCATTCGCAACAGCGTCGATTTGCCGGACCCCGAGGGACCGACGACGGTGATGAACTCCCCGTCGTCGATGTGGGCGCCGAATCCGTCGACTGCGACGAAGTCGTCGAGGTACACTTTCCGCACGTCGTCGAACGTCACCGATGCCGCATTGTTCGTTTCACTCATTGTTGAAGCTCCGTTGGTTCGTGGTACTGTCGTTCCTGACTGATGCTCTCGATTCGCCCGTTTCCGGGGAGGCTGTCCGTGAACGATCGGCGCGCGTCATCGCTCGGTCACCACTGTTGGGATCCCCGTTTCGCCTTCGGAGACGCTCGAGATGAACTCGATGTGGAGCGCGAACGCGACGCCAGCGAACAGCAGCGCCACCGCGACGGTCAACAGCGACGTGAGGACGAGCAACGCCCCCGTCACGACACCGAGCGCCACCGCGCCGACAGCGTGGCGCGCCGTCCAGAGAATCCCGTCTTTGAGCGCGGCGGGTGCAGGCTTTCCCGCCGCAAGGCCGAGTAGCGTCGGCATCGACACGAGCGAGGCGTACAGGCCGGCGTACGCACAACAGAGTCCGAGCAGGCCGGCGACGACCATTCCGGTCACGAGGTACGCGAGCGCGTAGTTCGCCGCGATCGCGAACAGGACCAGCGGGACGATCCCGAGCAACGCCGCATGAACGGACTGTTGGCGCACGGTCGTGAGGACCGCCACCCGATCGATTCCCCGGCCCTCGTCCCGGAGCGACAACACGGCGCGGTAGGCCCCGACGGTCGCGGGACCGAGCGTCACGATCGGGAGCGACGCGAGGAACCAGCCGACGCTGATCCAGACGATCGACACGAGGTGGCTCCAGACGAACCGGCCGGTTCGCTCGAGCGACGCGTACATCGGGTCGAGATTCGTCCCGGTCATTTCGTCGTCCCCTGCATTTCGACGGCTCGAACGAGGTGTTTCTGCATGAGGAGGAACACGAGCAGCAGCGGAACCGAGGCGATGACCGCGGAGGTCATGATCACACCCGGTTCGGTGACGCCCATGTTGTCCTGTAGCGTCACTAGCCCGATCGGTAGCGTGTACATCGTCTCGCTCTGGAGGATCAACAGCGGCCAAACGAAGGCGTTCCACGTCCAGATGAAGATGAACAGCCCGAGCGCAGCGAGCGCCGACCGCATCAGCGGCAGTACAATGTGAGTGAAAATCCGTAGGCGCGAGAACCCGTCGAGGCGGGCGGCTTCCTCCAGTTCCTCGGGAATGTCCTTGAAGAACTGGACGAGCATGAACACGCCGAGCGGATTGGCAGCGCTGGGGAGAACGACGCCCCAAATGGAGTTGACGAGTCCGAGTTCGCTCACGATGATGTAGACCGGGACGAGGTTGATGATCCCGGGCACCATGAAACTCGCCACGATGACCGCGAAGATGGCGCGTCTGCCGGGCCAGTCCAGCCGGGTCAGCGAGTACGCGATCATCGCGTCGATCAGGATCACGACGACGGTCGTGATCCCGGCGAGAAGGACCGTATTGACGGTCCACTGGACGATCAACGAGCTCGTCAGGAGATACTCATACCAGTAAAGAGTCAGGTCCCACGGGATCAGATGCGGGACCTCGGAGTAGACCAGATCTCGCGTCATGAACGAGGTCGCGAACATGTACCAGTACGGGACGAGGAAAAGCGCCGCCGTCCCGTAGAGTCCGGCGTACAGGGCGATGGTTCGGAGTCGATTGCTCGACACGTTCTCGAGGGTGCGCGATTCGATGCTCATTGATCATCACCCGCGAGGAAGTAGTAGTTGGTCGCAGAGATGGCGATCAGAATCATAAACAGGACGTAGCCGACCGCGGCGGCGTACCCGAACTGCCGGCCGGTAAAGGCCGTGTCGTAGAGGTAGAGGACGATCGTCGTCGTCGAGAACGACGGTCCGCCGTCGGTCATGATGAACGGCTGGCCGAACACCTGAAATGAGTTGACGAAGGTGACGATGACGACGAAGACGAGCGGGTTCCGCATCTGTGGGATCGTAACGTCGCGCATCATCCGCCACGTGCTCGCTCCGTCCAGCTTCGCCGCCTCGTAGAGTCGGTCCGGAACGTTCTGGCGCGCGGCCAGCAGGATGATGAAGTTGAACGCCAACTGCCACCAGATCGTCGCAACAGCGATCGCCGGCATCGAGAGATCGTAGGAGGTCAACCAGTTGCCCCCGCCGACGTAGTAGGGAACCAACCCCGAAGCACTGAAGATCTCCGTCCAGAGGAGTCCGACGACCGCGACGGTCAACACGTACGGGCTGAAGAAGATCGTTCGCAACAGCCACTTGCCTTTCACGTCGCGGTTGACGCCGAGCGCGAGCAGCAACGAGCCGATGATGATCGGCGGGACGGTCAGAACGACGAAGTAGATGGTGTTCCACAGCGCGTTCCAGAAGTCCGGATCCGACAGGAGGATCTGGTAGTTCTCGATACCGATGAACTGCGATTGGGCCGGATTGAGCGCGTTCCAGTCGTGGAGGCTCATATACAACGCGAGCAACAACGGCCCGAAGAGGAACGTCCCGGCGATCAGGATGTACGGCAACGAAAACGTGGCTCCTGCGATCCACTCGCGCGTCGCCGACTCCGAGAGGTCGATGGGACCCGGTTCGTCCGCGTCGGTCTGCTGGGTTGATTGTGACATGTTATCTCCTGTTGAACGCTTGTTCGACGCCGTCCGCGGCGGTCTCGATCACCGCTTCGGGGGACATGTTCCCCGCGCGCATGTCGTCGAGGGGCTGGTAGATCTCTTCGGTGTACTGCTCGACGTTCGGCGTCGCGGGCGGCCGGATGAACTGGTCGTTGTCCACCATCTCGTAGAACGTTCCGAGGGTCTGTTCCCACGTGTCCGACTCTCGGAGAGAATCGCTCTCGAGCGCTGCCTCGCTGGCGGGAAGGTGGCCGGCCTCGCTCCCCCACCTGTCGTTGAACTCCTGTGAGAGCAGGCGAATGGTTTCGATCGCGTTCTCGAGGCGTTCACGATCGCGGTCGTCGCTCTGGGGGATGATCAGCATGTGGCTATCACCGAGCGTAACGGGATCGTCCGCGTCCGGCATAACGAACGGTTTCGTCAGTCCGAACTCGAAGCCCGCCTCACGAACGACGGTCACGTGCCACGTTCCCTCGATCTTCATGCCGACTTCGCCGCGATTCCACGCGTCCCACCCCGTCGTCGGATCGACCGGTGCCCACTCGTGTTCGTGGACCCAGTCGTGCATCTCCTGGACGACCGCCCGTCCCTCGTCCGTATCGAACGCGGGCTCGTAGTCGTCGGTCAGGATTCGACCGCCCCGGCCGTGAAGCAGCATCCGCATCGTTTCCGCGTGGAACTCGTTCTCGGGGTAGTCGAACGCGTAGTACGCCGTGTTCTCGACGATCGCGTTGGCGGCCTCGTAGAACCGGTCCGGCGTGTTCGGCGGCTTTTCGGGATCCAGTCCGGCTTCTTCGAAGACCTCTTTGTTGTAGTAGAGACCGAACGGATGCGTATCGATCGGAACAGCGAGCTGCTCGCCGTCGACCATCCCCCCCTGTGCGACTTCCTGGAGGTACGGCTCCGTGCCGATGTCGTCCGTGACCGCGACGAGATTGTCCTTGTAGTCGTGCATCATTCGGGAGTGCATCACGGCGATGTCCGGCGGATTCCCGCCGACCATCGACGTGTAGAGACGACCGTAGTGTTCGTCCCACGGAACCCGTTGGCGATTGATCTGCCACTCGTGCTCGTCGCTCTCGTTGATCTCGTCGACCATCGCCTCCATCACTTCGCCGTCACCCCCGGCGAACAACGTCCAGTACTCGACACCGTCCGGTGTTCCGCCGACGAATCCTGTACAACCAGCGAGCCCGGCGAGCCCGACAGCACCCGCTGCCCGAAGCAGCCCCCGGCGACTCGTGGAACTCGATCCGTTCCGAACGCTTGCTCGGGATCTCTCCCTTTTGTCACCCGCTCTCATACAACAGCATCAATCAAACATGCACATATATATGTTACTATTTATTGCTTTTTTACATTAAACAGTGGTGTTATTGTGAGCAACACACGGGGCAGAACGTCGACAGTGCGCCCGACTCGCTGTTATTGATACTGTCGGTCATGGATCGTTGCACACTCGATGGCAAGTTCAATCAGGCGATTGCTCCACGCTCCCGCAAACGCCACCGTACATTCACGTAATTATGACCGACAGTATGACGCTGCGTCGACGTTCGTCCCAGGCAAGCCGAGTGATGCACCGAGCGTCTGGGACGCACGGTCGTCTATCACCGGCTCTGGTTGGTCTTCTTACACAATCACGTCCGATACCACCGGATAAAACTGTCCGATCTGCTCGCGGCTGATACCTCGGTCATTACACGCGTATATTCGTAATGGTATAGATAACGGGAGCGAATCGGGTACCGGTCATCCGGAATCGGTCCAGCAACGTCCGGCATTACCGATCACTCGTAGTGTGGCTATCGACGACCAAATACAGTACTGATACGATCCGAAGTATTAATATGGCATGTGCAAATACCAAATACTGCATGACTGACGC
Organism: Halobacteriales archaeon YIM A00010; assembly: GCA_025041175.1. GTDB lineage: Archaea > Halobacteriota > Halobacteria > Halobacteriales > Haloarculaceae > Halocatena. The sequence goes on along the minus strand of JAKCFJ010000002.1, from coordinate 877,948 downwards.
GCGCGTAACGGTTCATACTGCGGCGAGTATCGACCAAATCGCACCCGAAGCCCACGGCCACTTCGCCGAACACCTCGGTCGCTGTATCTACGGCGGGATCTGGCACAGCGACAGCGCGGACGAGAGCGGTTTCCGCGAGGACACAGTTTCCCTGCTCGAGGATCTCGACCTTCCCGTTCTCCGGTGGCCCGGCGGCTGTTTCGCCGACGATTACCACTGGGAGGACGGTGTCGGACCGCAAGAGGAACGACCGCGCCGTCGCAACCTCTTCTGGGCGCAGGGACCCGAACAGACGCCCGAGGAGTCGAACGCCTTCGGCTCCGACGAATTCCTCGAACTCTGTGAGCGCATCGGCACAGAGCCGTATCTCGCCGCGAACGTCGGCTCCGGTGATCCACAGGAGGCCACAGACTGGGTCGAGTACTGTAACTACGACGGCGACACCGAACTGGCAGACCGGCGCCGACAGAACGGCCACGAAGAGCCCTACGGCGTCAGTTACTGGGGACTCGGAAACGAGAACTGGGGGTGTGGCGGCCGGATGACCCCCGAACAGTACGCACGCGAGTACCGTCGCTTTGCGACCTACGTTGGAACCACGGACAATCTACTGCTCGATCACGACCTCGAACTCATCGCCTGTGGCTACGAGGGCCACGAGTGGAACCGCCGTTTCCTCGAGGAAGTTGCGGGCGCCCCGTGGGGCCAAGCGTTCCCGCTCGACCACCTCACGCTACACCACTACTACGGCCGCACGATGACCGTCTCCGATGCCGACGAGGAGCAGTACGACGAATTTTTCGCCGAGGCCCTCGAGATGGAACGCCACATCGAGCGGATGGCCGCTGCGATCAACTCGGTCGCCACGACGCGCGACGTCGGTGTCATCGTCGACGAGTGGGGTTCCTGGCACCCCGAAGCCACGGCCGACACCGGTCTCGAGCAGCCGGGGACCGTCCTCGACGGGCTCTCGGCGGCGGCCGTTCTCGACGTGTTTAACGATCACAGCGACGTCGTGACGATGACGAACATCGCCCAGACTGTCAACGTTCTCCAGTGTCTCGTCGAGACCGACGAAACCGGCGCGTGGGCGCGCCCGACCTACCGGGTCTTCGATCTCTATGCCCCACACAAGGGCAATGAAGCCGTCCGGACCTCCGTCTCCGCGCCCACGCGTGCCACCGACGATGACGACCTCGAACTGGTCCGCGCCTCTGCCTCGATCGCCGACGAGGAGACCTACGTCACTGTCACGAACCTCGATTGCCTCGAGGAACACGCTGTCGAGGTCTCGCTCGAGGGCAACGCTCCGACCGAGGAGAGCGTCAGCGCGGAGATCCTGTTCGCGGATCAAGAACCGGATCTCGCGGTCACCCCGGACAACGCCGACGAGTTCGCGGCCACCGCTCTGGCCGTCTCGGTCGGCTCCGATGGGTCCCTCACCGCGGAACTCCCGCCGTCGACGGTCGCCGGAATTTCGGTCCGATAGGGTCGCTGTACGGATTTGTCGGATCGATGAAATCGGATCCTCTACTGACGGATGGGCGATTCGACCAGTAGTTTTTCCTCTGACTGACGCTGTACAGCGCGTTCTTCGACACAGACAGCGTCACCCCGCTGATTGCCTGATCGTCACAACAACCGCACTGGCGACGCTCGCGCCCCGAAACGAGAAATATCTGATGGTTCACATCGCTCACGGAGACGAACCTTCGGGTAGCACACCACCGAGTTCTCTATTACAGAACAGCTGGGGAATAATAGAACGCCCGGAGCAGTGCGCTGAATCGCCGCGGTGGTCGCTACATGCGACCCGGATTCCGTCGCAGCGGTGTTGTCCTCGGTGTCCCGTGAGACACCGAACGGAGTGTGGCTCCCTCTGTCGAGTCCGCTGGGCTTGTCGGCACGTGCAACTGCTGATCGTCTCTTCGCGCCCCCCGCGAGAGTTGGTCGAACGATTTCTTACATGCGTACTGTTGTAACGCTATCGGTCCGGGGGACGGTTGAATCGGCGCCAAGCACATCGCCACACGCATCGGCTGCTGCGGTGTTCACCGGTTTCCGTCTCGTCGTCCGTTTTCCGGAGACGCCACAGCGTTTGATAGCACGAGTGCATCACTGTGTCCGAGGCGGCGACGCCATATTAGTTATTATACTTTTGGCGGCGTAGTCGAACGGATCGTCGATGATCAGATAGTGAGAAATTTTGATTGGGGTTCATACAATACGCGAGTAAATGCTGGTATTAGGCGTCTTTTCGTCATTTCAGTACTGGTACCCGTCTATGACACACGACCACTCTGCCCATCCATCGACCCCTATCCACGTTTGATGGCAGATAACGGTCGTATACACCCACAAAATGGCTTTAGACACGAAGATAATCGACACACAATATATAACCAATGTAAAAAATAAATAATATTATATTTCTAATTAATTCTGTCTAACGATGCCCAAGATGAACTACGCGTTTCCCTGCGCTACAACTGCTGCTAGCGGACTGGGCTGCAGACAAGCACAAACCGTAATACCGTTCTCGCCCCGTCCGGTGGCTCCACACACCCGAACTTCGGACGGGCTACTCTACTGAACAGCAACGACGCGGAGCCGCCGGTAGTCCGCCGTCCACGTTCCGTTCTCGACAGCGTCGCGGAGAGAGTCCTCGACAGTTGAGATGGTGGCCTGCCGTTCCTCGTCCGGGACCGCGGACAGGAGGCTGTCGCCGAACATCCCGAGCCACGACGAGAGGCCGTCTGTACCGCCGTCGAGCTCGGTCGGACGGTCGAAGAGGGTCGCGTAGCGCACCTCGAAGCCGTGTTCTTCGAGTTTCGTGGTGTACTCGCCGACGCTCGGGAACTACCACCGACCGCGTAGCCCCGCTCGGCGGCCGCGGCTTGCACCGCGTTGGCGATGGCGGCGACGTTCCCCGTCCCGCCGAGTTCGGCGACGAACCGTCCCCAGGCCCGAGCGCGTGACTCACTCGAAGAGGTCGGTTCGATCGAGATCACTGCCGCGCTCCCAGTACTCCTCGAAGGCGTCGGTGGCCCACGAGCGGACGGTCGGATCGTCGGTCTCGACCGAGGCCCGGAGGACGCCGCTCTCGTCGCGAACGAGCAGGTGGACTGTCTCGCCGACGACAGTCACGGCGAGCGGAACCGCCCTGCGGACCCGGACAGCCGCGCCGTCGGCGTCGAGCAGGGTCGTCAGTCGGTCCCGGAGATCGGGGTCGGCAACCAGTGCGTCGATCGCGTCCCGCGAGAAGACGCCCTCGAACGCCAGTTCGTCGTTGCGAACGCGCTGGGCGATCAGCGAGAGACTCCGTTCGTTGAACGCGTGGGAGAACGCCCGGACCTGGTCGGCGTCCCGTTCCAACTCCAGGAGCCGCCCGACCGGCGCGTCCGGCCGCGTCCCCGTCGGGAGCGTTACCGTCGCGTCCGCCAGGTGGCGGAGGTCGAACGTCAACTCCTCGGCGGGCAGGTACTCGACCACCTCCCGCAGTTTCTGCTCCGTCGCCAGCACCTCGAGCAGGTCGGTGAACCCACGCGCGACGAGACAGCCGGTTGCTGTCGCAACGTACTCGCCGCCCTGCCGTTGGACCCACGATCGTTTCTCGAAATCGCTGAGAATCCGGCTGAGCGTCGCCTGCGACGCGCCGGTGGCGTCCGCAAGGCTTCCTCTGGTCTGACTTCTCTCGGCGAGCAACCGGAGCACCTCGACCCGGTTCTCCGACCGGGCGAAAAACTCGACTGTCTCGAGTGGCGCGTCCATGCCGGTCGTCAGACGCCCGTCCGGAAACTGTTTTCGCACCGTGAAATCCTTTCATAGGACAGCGACGCAGCGGTGTGCGCGGCGGTTTCTCGCTGCGCAACGTTTTCTGAACGGATCTATACGTCCCCAACCCGTACAACAGCGTGGAATGCGTGAGTCAGTCGACCGGTCGCGCACCGCGCCCGTCGCGCGGCCAGCCTGGACGGATGCATCGGAGGTCAGTCGCTGAATGGACCGGCGAACAGTCGCCTTCTTTGGGGTCACGAGCGTGTTTTTCGGCGGCACGTTCGTGGGTGCGAAGGCCGGCCTGGCGCACATCCCGCCGCTGTTGCTGTTGGCGCTACGGTTTGACGTCGCGACGCTAGTGCTCGGTGGGTACGCTGTCTGGCAGTTTTCGCCCGCTGCGTTGCGACCGCGGACTCGTGGTGACGTTGCCGGTATCGTCGCGACCGGCCTGGTCGTGGTCGGGGTAACGAACGCCCTGATCTTCGTCGGTCAGCAGTACGTCACCAGCGGCGTTGCTTCGATCATCGCTAGTTTGAACCCGATCCTAACGCCAGTCTTTGCGGCGGCGCTCGTCTCTGACGAGCGCCTCTCACGCCGCGGTGCCCTCGGGATGGCGCTCGGCCTGGTGGGTGTCGCGCTCGTTGTCAGCCCCGACCCGGCGAACCTGCTGGGTGGGAGCGTCGTCGGCAAGGCGTTGCTGGTTGCCGCTGCGACATCCGGTGCGCTCGGGAGCGTCCTCATCCGGTGGGCTGACGGCGAACTCTCTCCGTCGGTCCGCACAGCGTGGGGACTCCCGCTCGCTGCCGTGTTCGCGCACCTGCTGAGCGCCGTGGCCGGCGAGTCGATGGCGAGCATTGTGTGGACACCAGGAGGCGTCGTCGCGGTCGCGTATCTCGGCGTCTTCGCCGGTGGCGTCGCGTACGTCACGTACTTCAACCTCATCGACGCGACTGGCGCGATCCGCGCGAACCTGGTCTTCTACGTCGTCCCGGTCGTCGCGTCGGTCGGCGGCTGGGCGTTGCTCAGCGAGTCGATCTCGGGACTCGCTGTCGCCGGCTTCCTCGTTATTTTCGCCGGGTTCGCCGTCATCGGAAGCGAGACGCTGGACTACCCGGATCTCGCCCGGTCGGCCGCTGTCGCGGCGCGCCACCGCGTTCGTCACCCGGTCGGTGCGCGTGGCAATCCCAAGCGCCCGGTTACTGATAGTGACGGCTCCGACGGACGATTCGACGACGACACTGCTGTCTGTTCTGGGGACTGACCGGAAATCGCCCGCTTTTCGTGGCTGTGAACCCGGTGTTGCTGTTCGGCAGCCAATCGAGTGGTTGTGGAGGCGCACCTCTATCGACTTGTTCGCGGGAACCACGTGCATACACAGAGTCACCCCTATCGATTTGTTCGTTGGGAAAGCGCGAGCCGTATCGATCCACGCCGAGGATCTCCAAGATACAGAGTAGAATCTGGAACTCGGTCTCCTTGATGAACTGTCTGTGATTGTCGTGGTATCGTCTTCGGGACCACCCTCACACCCCTATCGATTTGTTCTGGTACAGAGAGTACACGGGGGAGTAAAACGTGATGGAAGTCATAATAGAACGCAATAGGATGGAAGTCATGGGAAATAACGCGTCCGGGATATCTCTCTGTATTCTTCGTTCTTTATTGCGTCGAATACTGGTGTTTCCAGGGGAGGCATAGATATAGAACAAATCGATAGTGGAGCGTATCCATACCGGAAGTCAGTACAAGAACTAGTATTGGATGTAAGGGAGCTACCTCCGTCCACGTAACGATACTCTCGTTGGATCCTCTTTAAGTGGGAACACGTACATAGATCGAACAGCATTGATTGATTTGAACAAGTCGATAGGGGTGTGTTCATCTAGTAGACGGGTGTATTCTTGTAGTAGACTACGTTCTTCTAGCAGACTACGTTCTTCTAGTAGACTAGTGACTAGCACTAGAAGAAAGAAGAGAAGATATAGAGAGTCACTCTCAATACTGCGCCAATCGTGGCCTAGGAGTTCGTAGCCTAGAAGCAACAACAGTTCGTTCGGGATCCGATCACCCTTTCCTCTGTGGATTGAACAAATCGATAGGGGTGTGAGGGTGTCCTTACGTCTCGTCACCCCGTCCACCCCTCTCGCTAACAAATCGTCGGAGGTCCGAAAGCAGAATGATGGAACTCTTTGATTCTCGTCCTCTGAGTGCCGTACCGGTAGAAAAGAAATCGACAGGGGAACTTTTTAGTATCCTGATAGAGTGGAGTGGAGTATGCCACCGGATCCTGGTCCTGAGGACTCTCCCGATTCCACGGGTTCTATTAAAGATCTCATCCTCGAGCAGGAAGAAGCCGCGAGTCTCATCAAGAATCGATCTCTTCTCGAACCGAACGAGATCGTCGACGAAGAACGCATCGTCGGTCGCGACACTCAGCTCACCGATATCACCCAGCATCTTCGCGTTGCAATTAGTAACGAACGCCCGCCGAATCTCTTCCTCTACGGCCCGTCAGGGACTGGGAAATCACTCATCATCAACGCTGTTTGTGAGAACATTGTCGAACTCTGCGAAAGCCGCGATATCCGATTCGGGGTGATCCAGATGAACTGCCAGAACGTTGGAACCCTCGGCTCAGCCGTCTACGAGCTCGCCCGAAAAGTCGCAAACGACAGCGGAACGACTGTCGAGGTCCCAGAACACGGCATCCCGAACAAGAAGAAATGGCGAGAACTCTACCGCCTTATCAATGAACACTACGACACAGTCGTGTTCATCCTCGACGAACTCGATATGCTCGTCGGTCGTCGGGATAAGGATGAGCCCGCCTTCTCCCGTCTTCTGTACCAACTCTCGCGCGCTGGTAGTACAGACGAGATCACCGCCCAGGTCTCGGTAACCGCCATCACCAACGATACGAAGATGATGAAGAACGTGGGCAGTCGAGCGCTCAGTTCGTTCACGCCCGAGGACGTCCATTTCAGCGACTACGACGCAAACCAGCTTCGAGAGATTCTTCGGGCTCGGAAGGACGCCTTCCACGAAGGCACACTCAGTAACGACGTAATCCCACTGGCAGCAGCGTTCGCTGCACAAACTAACGGGGACGCACGGAAGGCGATCGACCTAATGCGAACAGCAGGATCGATCGCTGAAAAAGGCAACGCGGATCAGGTTCGTGAGGAACACATTCGAGAAGCCCAAGACAAGGTCGAGAAGAATCGCGTATTAGAAGTGACCCGTGGTATAAGCACCCAGAAGAAGCTCTGTCTTTTTGCAACTGCTGCAGTTGCTCGGGAAACCGGGACTGGAGCGGCGAAAAGCCCGCTCGGGTACCGAGTGTATCAGTATCTGACGGGAACCCTTGGTTCCGAACAGTACTACCAGGAGACGTACGTGAACAAGATGAAGGAACTCACCACGTATTCGTTGGTCGAGACGGAGCGGAAGAGTCAGGGACCCCACTCGGGCAGTTATCTCGAGTTCACGTTCGGCGAGAATCCAAAGACCATCATCGAGACGCTTCGGGAGGATTCGCGGCTGGACGACGTTCACGACGACGAACTCCGTACCGTCGTGAATGCACAACTCGATCGGTAGCTCCTTCTCCGAACAAATCGATAGGGGTGCGAGGGTGCTGTCGACGCCCTCGTTCGATCCCGGAACAAGTCGATAGGGGCGCCCACAGGGCGTGGTGGCTTCTCACACAACAAATCGATAGCGGCGCCTCTCCGGCGTCGTCATCCGCGTTCGAGATAGAGCGAGTACATGATGATCGCGAACCCGATTGCAACGAGGATGCTGTTGATCAAGACACCCATTTCGAGAGAGACGGAGAGGAGTTGATGCATGACGCCTGCGAAAAGAGCACCGAACGTAATAACGCCGAACCCAATACCGAGCACGCGGAGAGAAGGGGCACCTGTACGCCGATAGGCTTTGTAGGCAATGTACGTGATACCGCTCCCCAAAAGCAGAATGACTGTCTTGACGGCGACGATGGCCGTTCCCACCCACGTCATAGTTCATCACCCATCTTCGACCAGATGTCTGCGAGACGTTCGTCTGCCCTCCGTGGCGGACGTTCGACTGTCACTGAGAAACCGTCTTCGTCGATCGAGACGATCACATCGTCGAAATCCCGCTCGTATCGCGTAATCCGCCCACCCCCGGGATTGATCGTGTCCCGTTCGTGGACGAGCGAGGCTCGGGCGAGGAGTTCCAGTTTGCGATACACTGTCGATTTGGGGATGTCACAGGCATCGATGAGTTCGTTCGCAGTCATGGGTTCAGTTGTTTCACGGAGGATCTTCCGACAGTCGGGATCATCCAGCGCATCGAGGACATCCTGCAACGAGGGAGCGTCCTCGGATGACACTGAATCGCTCACCATTATCCGATGTTGGAAGTTACCCGGGATATGCTACCCGATTACGGCTCGAACAGCGGGGTGTGAAAACGATCCGGGAACAAACCAGCTCCGCAGAACTACGCATCCCATTGATGGACCACTTGGGCGGATTCTCTCTCGATAGGAATCCACCGTCGATTGACCTGGGCACCCAGCATAGCGCCACTGATGGCAAACCGACATGGTTCCGGTCGCCCGCACCTCGTGGAAGACAGCCGACAAGGCGGTGGTTTCGATGGTTGATCCCGTCACCGCCAGCCGGCTTCAGTTTGCGCTCACCACGATCGTTCACATCATCTTTCCCGTGATGAGTATGGGTCTCGCCCCGTTCCTCGTCTACTTCACGTGGAAAGAGGTTCGTACGGGTGAGGCGATTTATGAGCAGCTCCGCCGGTTCTGGACGCGCATCTTCGCGGTGAGCTTCGTGGTCGGCACAGTAACGGGGCTCGTTCTCGAATTCGAGTTCGGAACCAACTTCGCGGCGTTCTCGACGACTGCTGGCGAACTGTTCGGTGGACCACTCGCCCTCGAAGGAATGATGGCGTTCATGCTCGAAGCGACGTTCCTCGGCATTTTCGTCTACGGCCGTGACCGCGTGTCTGACCGTCTCTACTTCTTATCGAGTATCGCTGTCGGGCTTGGAACGTGGCTCTCAGCCGTTTGGATTCTCATCGCGAACTCGTGGATGCAGACCCCGCGTGGCTTCGAGATCGTTGTCGAGAACGGCCACCGCGTCGTGAAACTCACCGATCCACTCGCGGCCTACCTCAATCCAAGATTTCCATACATGTTCGTCCACATGCAGAATGCTGCAGTCGAGGCGGTCGCCTTGTTCATGGCTGGTGTCGCCGCTTACTACGTCTTCCGGCACCACGTCTGGGGCTACTCGATCCAACACATCGGCTTCTGGGAAACGACGCTCAAGATCGCGCTCGTGGCGCTTCTCATCACGGCGCCGTTGCAGGTGATCCAGGGCGACGCGTACGCTCGCCACGTTTCGGAGACCCAACCGCAGAAGTTCGCCGCAATGGAGGCCGTCTGGGAGACCGACTCGTCCGTTCCGGAGTACATCGTCGCGTTCCCCACGAACGTTGCTGATCTACTGAACCCCCGAACCGAGAGTCTCTTCGGCGTCGGCATCCCGGGCGGTGCCTCGTGGCTTGCGAGCGGTGGGGACCCACAGGCGACGATACGCGGACTTGCGTCGTTCTCGACGCAAGCACCCCCGGTAGCGATCGTGTTCTGGGCGTTCCGGATCATGGTCGCGCTCGGCTTTTGGTTCGTTCTGCTCGCACTGTGGGGTGCGTATCGCTGGTGGCGCGGCGAACTGTTCGAGGACGATCTCCTCCACAAGGCTCTAATGCTATCGTCACTGCTGGGCTTCGTTGCCGTCGAGGTGGGGTGGATCGTTACAGAAGTCGGGCGCCAGCCCTGGGTCATCCAAGGCGTCATGAAGACTTCAGCCAGCGTTTCACCCGGATTGACAGCCACCGAAGCGACCGTCACCCTTCTCGGGTTCGCCACCGGGTACGCGTTGTTGCTCGGACTGTACACCTACGTCGTCAGTCGGATTATCAGGGAGGGACCGCCGCCCCACGACGACCTCGCCGATCAGCCCCGATCACCGCCACCGGAATCTGAGGTGACCACGAATGACTGACGTCGTATCACTAGTCGGCCAGCCGCTCAGGCTACCGCTCGCAGAGCTCTGGTTTGCGCTTCTGTTCTTTCTCTTCGGGATGTTCCTCTTTCTGGATGGCTTTGACTTTGGCGTTGGCGTCCTGTTTGCAACGCGCGACGACAACGAGAAAGAGCAACTACTCGCCGCTATCGGTCCGTTCTGGGACGGTAATGAGGTCTGGCTCGTCGTGTTTGGGGGCGCGCTGTTCGCATCCTTTCCGTCCGCATACGCGAACCTGTTCAGCCGACACTATCTGCTGCTGTTCGCGATTCTCGCCGCCCTGGGGCTTCGAGGACTCGCACCCGAGATGTACGAGGAGCGAGCGGACGATCGATGGCGGCGGTTCTGGGGCTACTCGTTCGTCATCGGGAGCACGATGACGCCGTTCTTGCTGGGGGTGTTCGTGATGAACTGGCTGCTCGGAGTGACTGGACTCGTTACCCCCGCTAGCATCTTTGGGGGCGTCACCGTCCTCCTGCTAACTGTGGTCGACGGCGTGGCATTCCTCGGTCTGAAAACGCGCGGATCGCTTCGAGACGACGCGAGGGTGTACGGCGTTCGAGCTGCCGCGAGCTATCTCGGACTCACGGTTCTCACGTTGGGGACTGTATACGCGGCAGAACCGAGCCTGCGCGCGTCGTTCCAGTCGCCCCTCGTCAGTGCACTCGTTCTCGCGACTGGCGTTTTCACTGCCGGCTACATCGTCGCCCTCCGCAGGCGTCGATACTACGTGGTGCTCGGAGCGGCGGCTGCGCTCGTGTTCGTGTTTGTCGGACTTATTGGGTGGCTCATGTTCCCATTCATCGACCGAGCAGCGGGGCTTACCGTCCGAGAGACCGTCGTGTCTACACTTCCACTCACACTCATGTCGATCATGGCGGGTGTTTTGCTCCCGATTGTCCTCGCGTATTTCGTGGTGCTCTATTCGGCGTTCAGCGGTCCGATCGAAACCGGAGAAACCTACTGATGGAGTGGGTATCCGGCCTCGGAGGAGAGCGTAACGGCTCGGATCGTCTGTGAGTGCGGTTGCTCCGTCGTCGGTCTCCCCGCATTCGTGGAGTTTGTGGGGTCGTTTCTGGCGTTCGGTGGGTGTCGTCGCGTTCTGCCGCCTGCTCGTGGTTTCGCATCCGTTCTATTCTTCGACCGTGACGAAGTTGCCCAGATCCTCGAGCATTCCCACGGGCGGTGCGCCGATCATCAGCCAGCGAACCTCCGCGTCGGAATCGTTGACGAACTTCCGCGGAAGATCTGCTGGAACGCGAACGACGCCCCCCTCTGGCACATCGACTAGTTCGCCGTCGATTTTCACGCGGCTGGGACCGTCGAGGAGGACGTACACCTCTTCCTGGGATTCGTGCTTGTGATAGAAGCTTTCATCCCCGGGTGGAATCGTACAGGTGTTGAGCCGCATCTCTTCACAACCTAACGCCGCAGTCAACTTCCCGAACCGCATGTCGGATGACGGGTCCGGGTTCGGGTCGTGCTCGACTGTCTCCACGTCGACGAATCCGTAGTTCTCGGACATCGTGGTCACAGTCTCGTTGAGTGGGTGGCGTTGTATAGATACGCCAAGCGGTGTGAAAGTGAACCGTCGGTATCGGGGGTGCGCCTTCCTTGGCCATTTCTCACCTAGATCGGTCTAGGCATCCTTTGCAACGATCGCCAGGCGGCAATCACCCAACCTCTGCGTCACAGTCGGTACACTTACGGCGATTATCTTCGGACACAGGCTATGAGCGAGACAGATCCCGCTGCACCGTTGGCAGTCCTCGACACGATGCTCAGTAAACCCGTTACCGTCCGGACGAAAGCCGGGCAGCACGTTCAAGGGACGCTCGCCGGCTACGACGAGCACCTGAATCTGACCCTCGAGGCCGGCCCGGCCACCGACGACCGCGACACCGACGAGCCACGAGACGCCGTCGCCAACCGATCGACCGCGCTGAGCCAGCTCGGGCCGAGCCGCGCCGTCGACGACGGACGCCAGCGGAGAAACGCTCGCTCGCCGCCAAACTCGAACCAGGGGAGCGCCGCGCACCAACCCCGATATCGCATCTACCCCGATGGCACCGTCGAGGGCGATGGTCTCCACCGTAAGCACCTCGAACAGCTCCTCACTGATTGACTATACGTAGACAGTCACAGAGCAAGCGGACCGCGTCGAGGACGCAGCCTGTGCCCGAGTGCGCTTTCGCAAACGCGCTCGAGCCAGTTCGCTTACACCACTCTTATGATTGTATGTTGTCGTAATTGCATTCGGGTAAGAAAAATAGTATATATTCAATTGGAATATGCTAAGTTAAGCTCGATCACGTTCGCAGTGCTACGGACCAGATCGGGCAGTGTTTGTTCGAACCGCTCTCCTTGGAGGCGGGTCATCGGGCCGGAAACGCTGATCGCGCCAGCGACCTCGCCATTGTTTTTCTCGATCGGTGCAGCGACACACCGCAACCCGGGAAGTCGCTCTTCGCGATCGAACGCGACACCGTTCTCCCGAATCTGCTCGAGCTCCGAAAACAGCGTGTCACGATCCGTGATCGAGTGTTCGGTCGACCGTGCCATTCCGTGGGCGTCGAGAGTACGTTCGACCCGGGATTCCGGGAGGTGTGCGAGAATTGCTTTGCCGAGTGCGGTGTTGTGGAGGGGCGGACGGCACCCGGCGTGAATGTCTACTTCGACCGCCCGGTCGCCTCTCGAGAGGGACAGATACACACACCGGCCGTGCTCCTCCGTGGCGAGGTTTACTAACTCGCCGGTTTTTTCAGCGAGCTCCTCGACGTGCTCTTTCCCGATCGTGTACAGCCGTGTCTGATTTCGCTGGTATTCTCCGAATCCGAGGAATCGTAACGACAATCGGTACTTGTCGTTTTCTTTCACGACGTACTCGGACGCTTTGAGCGTGTTTAAGTGATTGTGTACCACTCCTTTGCTCATATCGAGTGCGTCCGCTGTTTCGGTTATCCCTGCGCCGTGATTCTCCTTGAGAAACTCGAGAATCTCGAACGAGCGCGCCGTCGTGCGAACTGGATGTTTTGGTTCTGTGTCCATAATCGTGAGAAATGCGCTCGGTGTACAAAATTGTTGTTCTAGTATGTAGAACTCGGAAACCACCATCGGTCAGTACGATTTTGGGGTGAGCATTGATCCCTGATATCGGATGAGGGCCGATCAAACTGATGCGGGGAGAACTCGCGTTCATACATACTAAATCCTACAGCGAGATCCTCGTATACGAGGGTCCCGTAGTTTATGAATGATAAATATTTATGATACATATTAGATCTGTTGGTTACAGCAGTACATCTGTAATTCAGATGCTAAGGGGGGTTGAAAATATGTGGGGGATACGGCATTTAGTGTGTATGCAACATCACGCACGAGAACTATGTTCTAGATGTCTGAACAGAACGCTGTACGACGCCATCGTGTGCTCGAAGAGCATACCATGCTTAGACAGGCAGTTCAGGGGGATTTATAACGTTGGTCGGCAGAATGCGTGGTATGGTGCCGACGATAACGCGGATAGAAAGCCGTGAGTTTCAGTATCCGCTCGAGGATCTTGGGACGGATCGAAACGGATTCAATCTCGTCTACGAGCCGGGTGAGACGACGTGGCGAAACCTGTTTGGTATCAAGATCCACACCGACAGTGGGGTTACAGGGGAGTACGTCGGCGGCAACTCCCCAGGCGCAGCCCAGATAAACATGTTTGCCGACTATCTCGTCGGCACGAATCCGCTCAAACGCGAGAAACATTGGAGTGAGATCAAACGGGCGCTGCGGAAGTACGACCGGATGGGGATGGGACCGATCGATATCGCTCTCTGGGATCTCGCCGGGAAGTACTACGACGCCCCGATTCACGAACTGCTCGGAACCTACCGCACGTCGATCCCGGCGTACGCATCGACGTATCACGGCGACGAAAACGGCGGTCTCGATTCGCCGGAGGCCTTCGCTGACTTCGCCCAAGCGTGTCTCGAGCGTGGCTTTCCTGGGTACAAGATCCACGGCTGGGGTGGAAGCGACGCGAGCCGTAACATCGACCGTGAGATCGAGTCGATAACCGCCGTCGGTGAACGTGTCGGCGACGAAATGGATCTCATGTTCGATCCGGCGTGTGAGTACGAGACGTTCGGTGACGCGCTCAGGGTCGGACGAGAACTCGACGATCATAACTTTTTCTGGTACGAGGATCCCTACCGCGATGGCGGGATCTCACAGCAGGGACACCGTCGGCTCCGCGACAAACTCGAGACGCCGATCTTGCAGACGGAACACGTTCGCGGTCTCGAACCCCACGCTGATTTCGTCGTCGGCGAGGGAACCGACTTCGTCCGCGCTGATCCCGAGTACGACGCGGGGATTACGGGCGCGATGAAGATCGTCCATATGGCCGAATCGTTCGGTCTCGACGTCGAATTCCACGCTCCGGGTCCGGCACAGCGACACTGTATCGCTGCGACGCGGAACACGAACTACTACGAACTGGCTCTCCTCCACCCGAACTGCCAGAACACACAACCGCCGGTTTATAACGGAGACTACTCGGACATGATCGACACCGTCGACGAGAACGGTTGCGTTACCGTTCCGGACGGCCCTGGTCTCGGCGTCGACTACGATTGGGACTACATCGAGGAGAATCAGACCGGATCTCTTCACGTCTACGAGTGAGTACCAATGACGTACAACGCCGGAATCATCGGTTCGGGCGGCATTGCTGGGATGGGTATTCTCGGAATGCACGCTGAATCGAAGATCGGGAACGAGAAGATCAGGGCCAGTCACGCCGGCGGTTTCGACGCTCAGGACGAGATCGAACTCGTTGCGGTCGCCGACGTCGATGAAGAGAAACTCGAACGCTTCGGAGCGGCGTGGGAGATCGATCCGGACCGGCAGTACGCGGGTCACGAAACAATGCTCGAGACCGAATCGCTCGATGTCGTCTCGGTCTGTACGCCGTCGTATCTCCACGACCGGCACGTGATCGATGCGGCTCGATCCGCCGCGGATCCGGATCTGATCTGGTGTGAAAAACCGATCGCTTCGGGGGTTACTGGGGCGCTCGAGATGGTCGATGTCTGTGCGGAGACGGACACCGAACTGCTCGTGAACCACTCGTTCCGGTTTACTGACAAGCTCCAGAGGCTGCGTACACTCGTTCAGGAAGAGGAAATTCTCGGGGAACTCCAGTCGGTGACGACCCAGTTTCGAATGGAATTGCTTCGCAACTCGACGCACTTGCTCGATACGCTTGTCTACCTGCTCGACGCCCGCGCGGAGATCGTCTCCGGGTATCTCTCCGGTGAAAACGAGGCTGTCGACAGCCTCGACGCCGGCCAGGAGGTCGACGATGCCGGCGGCGGTGGGTTCGTCGTACTGGACGATGGAACGTTCGTCACCGTCGACTGTACGATTCCACGCGAGAGTTCGTCGATGACGCTGCAGTTCATCGGCAGCGAGGGGAAACTGTACATGAACAACGACGACGGCGAGTGGCGGTACTGGCGGTTAGAGGACGGTGAGCACGTCGAGCACGCGCTGCCGGGAATCGACGGGGCGTGGACGTGGGAGGACGACTACCAGCAGGCGTTCGAAAACGCGGCCGCTCACATCGTCGACGTTCTCGACGGACGCGCCGAGAACGGATCGCCGGGCGAAGAGGCGATCAGATCGATAGAGATCATCATCGGATTCTACCTCTCACACCATACCGGTGGACAGATCGAAATCCCGCTACCGAGACCGCTTCGTGACGTTCGCGTGACGTCGTGGTGACTCTCTCGAAGCGATCCAACCCAAATGACTGTGGTTAGTCCGGACCGATACTGACCGTTCCGACGGTTTCGACGTTGTCGTTTTTCTCCAGTTCGCTGGCCGTGTTCTCCGGATCGACCACTGCCCAGATCTGATGGTCGCCGACCGGAAGCTCCCCGCTACCGATTTCGGTGACGATCTCGACAGTTTCGTCGACGGCGAGCGACGGAACGGGTAGATCGTCTCCGATCGGCTCTCGTTCGTCGCTCACGTTTACGAGGCGGACGACAGTGTCTCCCGACGGAGCGGTGCCGGTGTTGCGTACTGGAACAGTGACCTCGACGTGCCCCTCGTTTCGATCGAGAGCGATCCCGGACGAATCGATCGTGAGGTTGGCAACGGACGCGGGATCGGCCTCGAGAGAGAGCGTCTGGCCCGGTTCGGTCGTGAACTCGATGACCTGCTCCGCCGGCCGGCTCACGCCGGGCTGGCTCCCGCGATTCACCTCCTCGATCGAGAGCTGGACGCCGTGCGTACGGACCCGACACTCACCGCCGGTAGCCGAGTGGATCGTCGTCGCGTCTAGGCGCCCATCGGACCACGCCATATCGACCTCGAATCCGCCGCGAGCCCGTAGTCCTGTCACTTCGCCGTCGGCCCACTGTTCGGGGAGAGCGGGGAGGAGGCTCAGCTCACCGGCGTGGTCGTGCAACAGCATCTCGACGATTCCGGCAGCTCCGCCGAAGTTGCCGTCGATCTGAAACGGCGGATGCGTGTCGAAGAGATTCGGCAGCGTGGACTGCCCGAACAACGCCAGGAGGTTTTCGTGGGCTAACTCCCCTTCCTCGAAACGCGCCCACTGGTTTATGAGCCACGCCCGGCTCCAGCCCGTGTGACCGCCACCGTGTTCGAGCCGGCGTTCGAGCGCGTTTCGCACGGCCTGGCTCAGAACAGGGGTCTCACGCAGCGTGAACTGGTTCCCCGGATGGAACGCGAACAAGTGAGAGATGTGTCGATGTCCCGGTTCCGCTTCCTCGTAATCGTTTATCCACTCCTGTAGCGTGCCGTCGCCCCCGATCTGATACGACGGCAGCCGCGCTACCGCCTCCGAAAGCTCCTCGCTAAACGAATCGTCGAGTCCGAGTATGTCCGCTGACTCCATACAGTTATTGAATAGGCTGTGGATGAGTTGAACGTCCATCGTCGGTGCAACGTCGTAGAGCGCCGTATACCCGTTATCGTTGATGAACGAGTTTTCGGGCGAGTTCGATGGAGCGGTAACGAGTCTGCCGTGATCGTCCTCGATGAGGAAATCGAGGACGAACCGGGCAGCGTCCTTCATGATCGGATACCCCTCCTCTCGAAGAAACGCACGATCGCCGGTCTTTGCGTAGTGCTCCCAGAGCGCCCGACACTGCCAGACTGCTCCCATCGGCCAAACGGCTCCGAACCAGCCTTCCGGCGGGGTACTCCCCCAGATGTCGCTAGAAACGTGGTCGACGAACCCATCACTTTCGTAATGGATTGCTGCCGTTTTCCGCCCCGATTCACGCTGAGCATCGAACCAGTTGACCAGGGGGGAGACGCATTCAGAGAGGTTGCAAGCGTCCGCTGGCCAGTAATTCATCTGAAGATTGACGTTCATGTGGTAATCACTCTGCCAGGGTGGGTACATCTCTTCGTTCCAAATGCCCTGTAGATTCGCCGGGAGCGTGCCATTTGGCCGGGAGCTACCCATTAACAGGTACCGACCGTATTGGAAGTAGAGTTCCGTCAACGTTAGATCGATGTCGCCGTCCTGAACGGCGTCGAGTCGTTCGTCGGTCGGTATTTGCGTTTCAGTCCCACCGAGTTCGAGTTCGACCCGCCGGAACAACGCGCGGTGATCGGTGACGTGGGTGTCCCGTAACCGCCCGTACGATTTGGTTGCTGCCTCAGTGAGTAGGCTCTCGACAGCGTCAGCCGGATCGGTCTCCGTTCGAAAACTCGTCGCCCCCGTAAAGAGCAGCGTGACTGCAGTCCTGTCTTCGATCTCCATCCGGTCATCGTTCGTCGAAACGGTCCCCGTCGTCTGTGGAATCGCTCGCAGGCGTCCCTCGAACTCGAGCCCCGGTCCCTCGAAGTCGATCGACGGATCGTCTTGGATTTGACCCCGAAGGACGAGGTCGTCGCCGTCGGCCACTGTTTCGGCGTCTCGTTCGCGCGTCAGCGAAACGGAGGCGGAAACCGAATCCGGCCCCTGAGCCGTGAGTCGGACCACGAGGACGTCGTCGGGAGCGGAAACAAACGCTTCCCGTTCGTATTTCGTCCGACCGTTCCGGTAGCGTACCCGCGAAACGCCCGCGTCGAGATCCAACTCGCGGTGGTACTCCGAGACGTCTGTGTGTCCAACATCGATAAACAGGTCGCCGAACGATTGATACGGCCGCACCAGCGTCTCGTAATCGGGGGGTTCCCCCATTATGTGCGGATCGATAAGCGCTTCCGCCTCTTCGTGTTCGCCATCTAATAGGTGTTCGCGGACATCGGGAAGCACCTCGGCCGCCATCGGATTGTTCCCATCCGGTTCGTGATGGCCACCCGCCCAGAGACTTTCCTCGTTGAGTTGAATCCGCTCCTCCTCGGTCCGGCCGAAAACCATCGCGCCCATCCGTCCGTTCCCGAGCGGGAGTGCCTCTGATTCCCAGTCCTCGGCCGGCTGAGTGTACCAGAGTTTCGGCGTCTCCTCCTCGTCGTAGTCCTCGAACTCGTCTGTCTCACGGGCCCCGACCGAACCGGTTATTCTATCTGCGAACAGAAGCATCCCCACCCCCGCCAGTATCGTTCGCCGAGAAACGTCGGAACCTGATCCATCTCCATCACCGTGCCTGTTCGACTCTGCCGCTGTCTCCGCCGACTGATCAGCCGCCATTGGTATCTCGACCGAGAAATATTCATACACGAGCATAAACATTTCCATCAAAAAATTATCACTATCGCGTGGAAAAATATGATGCAGCCACGTTTCCGGTGATCGGGGGACGGAGTTGGGTCAGCCGTGGAGTCGTTCGAACGTCCGGTGTGAGATGAACGCCCGATCTCGTCGGGAGAGCGTTTCGACCGTTTCGAGCCACGAGAGGCAGTCGTCGTACGCCGCCCACTGGTCCATCCACGGGTAGTCCGACCCGAGCAGCAACCGTTCGGGACCGAACCAGTCGACGAGGTTCGTTACGTATCCGTGGGTGTCCTCGTAGGGCCAGGGTTCGTCCGCCGACCGCGGAACGGAGCTCACTTTCGCGTAGACGTTATCGCGTTCTGCGAGCTCGGAGAACGTGGTCCACGGTTTCTCGTCGGGGCTCGTCGTTCCGTCGGGCCACGCCATGTGGTCGACGACGATGGTCGTCTCCGGGTAGCGGTCGGCGAGCGTCGCGAGCTGTTCGAGCTGCTGGGCCTTCGGAAAGACGAACAGACACGCATCGAGATCACCAATCGCCCGCCAAACCGGATCGAGGCGGTCGTCGAGGATCCAGTCACCGTGACGGTCGAGCACCGTCGGAACCGCCTCGTACTCGAGCGCAGCGTGCATCCGGACGCCGAGCATCCGGGGGTGGCCCGTCACGCGCTCCAGCGATGCGACGACGGTGTCGGCGTCCGCTTGGAAGAAGTCCATCAGACCGACGCCGTAGAGGCGGTCCGGATGGGCTTCGATGCTGCGCATGGTGTATTCGTTGGCCCGCGCGCTGCGCCCGTACAGCGGCGTCGTTACGACGACCGCCTCGGAGATGCCTGCGCTGTCCATGTCCGCGACGAGGTCGTGGTGCGCGTACGGACCGGTCCATCCGGGTGGGAGCACCTCCGCCTGCCACGGGAGTTCGTCGGTCGGCGCACCCCACGCGTGGGTGTGTGTATCAATAATCTTCACGCGCAGCCACTATGGATAAGAATATAATAAAGATGTGGTGTGAACGCTCACAGCGAGACCACACCACTGGGGAGGCGACTCCGCTTTCATCCGGGGCCGCGACGTCGTTCTACCCTCTCGTCGAGCTCGTGCTCGTTTCGGGACGATAGGCGGGCGGTGATGCTCCCTTCGTCGCTACCGGTGCTCCTCACATCTTCACATATTTCCAACATTTTTTATCAATTTTGGATGAGTGTCTGGTAAGAACGATAACCTTTATTTGAAGTGGTATATTGTTTAGGTTCGTATGCACATTACTAGCAGGCGCGGCTACCTGCGGTCGGTAGTCGCTGCCAGCGCGGTCGGAGTAGCCGGGTGTATGGGCTCCGAGGACGACGACTCGCTTCGGGTGGGTGTTTCACAGCACCTCGTTGGCGGTGACTGGGTGACTGCCTTCTACGAGGCTGGTGAACTGTACGCCGAAGAACAGGGACTCGATTACAACATCGTTAGCCACGACCAGGACTCGGCCGAGCAGGTGACTGACATCCGCCAGTTCGTTGCCGAGGGGTACGACGCGATCATCGCCGCACCGTTCGACGAAGCGGTCGATGAGGCGATCGACGAGGCCGCGGAGGAGGGCATTCCTGTCTTCACAGTTAACGATCCGGGGACGACCGATTCGATCAAGACGTTTACCGCGTTCGGGAACACCGAGGCGGGAGCGACGTGTGCCGAACTGATGGTCGAAACCCTCGAGGAGCAGAATCCCGACCAGGACGAATTTTCCGTGCTCCACGTCCGTGGTGCCTTCAACCAGCAGTCGAACGCCCGGACGGACGGGTTCGACGAGTACATCGCAGAGCAAGACGGCGTCGAAGTCGTCGATACGATCCAGACGGATTGGAGTATCGACGATTCACAGTCGACGACCGAGGATTACCTGAGCGCAAACGACGCTCCTGACGGGGTGTACCCGACGAACATGACGTGCGGGATCGGCGTCCAGAACGCGTTCGAGCAGTTGGATCTCCAGTCTCCTGCTGGGGAGAGCGATCACATCGTTCAGACGCAACCCGATGCTGGACCGGATGTGAACCCACTGATCAAAGAGGGATACGTCGACGCTGCCGTCGACCAACCGGTGCACTTCTACATTCCCCTGGCGATCCAACAGCTGCTCGATTACATCGATAGCGGTGACGACGCGCTGCCCCAGCCCGGCGATACCGTCGACCAGAACGACTACTCGTTCGATCCGATCGAGTACAACGGAACGCAGCTCTGGGAGGATCCGATCTGGGCGCCCGCGACCGTCGAGGAACAGGACGGACATACACACGTTCTGACCGCCGGTATCGTCGTTACTGACGAAAACGTCGACAACCCAGGACTCTGGGGGAACATTTGGGGATAACATTATCGCTATCCATGCGCACTTCCAACATTGTAACACGGCAGTTCGATCGGCTCCCCGAACAGTCAGTGCTGATTCTGCTCGAAAACATGATCTGGCCGATTCTGGCCGTCATCTCCCTGTTGGTGCTGGCGTTCGTTCCACGGGTCTTTACGAACACAGCCACGCTCCAACTGATGTTGTTCGCAGCGGTTCCACTCGGACTCATCGTTCTCGCAGAGAGCGTCTGTCTGTTGTCCGGACACTTCGATCTCTCGGTCGGTGCGATCGCCGGGTTCTCGGCCGTGCTCACTGCAATGATCCTTGCCGAATGGAGTCTCGTCTCGAATCCCATTCTCGGCGTCGTCATTGTCGTTGCGGTCGGATGCGTGATCGGCGCGACAAATGGGATCATGATCGCCACGTTCGGAGTGAATCCGTTCCTCCAGACGCTGGCGTTTTTCGTTATCTTCGGCGGTGGAAAGCTCGCGTTAACGACTCAACCCATTTCGGGCCTTCCAGACGGATACACCGCACTCGGGAGCAGCCCGATCGTCGCGATCGGCGTTCTGCTCGCGTCGTTCGTCTTCATGGCGGTGATTTTCCGATACACGCATTTCGGACAGGCCGTGTACGCGGTCGGCAGTGACAAGGAAGCTGCCCGCGCCGTCGGGATCAACACCGAACGGACGATCATCCTGGTCTACACACTGAGTGGCTTCTTCTGTGCGCTCGCAGGGTTGATGTTGACCGGCTACACCGGACTCGTTTCGCCCGATATCGCCGACGATATGGTGTTCTCTGCGTTCGCAGCGGCGATCATCGGTGGGATCAGCCTCTTTGGTGGGCGTGGAAAGTTACTCGGTGCTCTCGGCGGCGTGTTGCTCCTCAGTCTCATCGAAACGTCGCTCAACGTCGCCGGATTCGATCCGACGCTCATCGAGGTCGTCAACGGTATCGTGCTTCTGATCGCGATCTTGCTGTACAACACCAAAGCAAACATCCGCGATCGAGTCCTTTCGGCGGGGGCCAGTACATGAGTAGCGAACCACCCGATACCACCGACGGCCGCGATCCAGCACACGAACCGACAGGAAAGATAGCGGTCGAAAACGTCCAAAAGGTCTTCGGACGCATTGTCGCACTCGAGAACGTCACTCTGTCCATCCGCGAAAACGAGATCCTCGCTCTCGTCGGCGACAACGGTGCCGGCAAATCGACCTTGATGAACGTTCTCAGCGGCGTTCACGAACCGACCAGCGGAGAGATCTATCTTGACGGCGAGTCCGTCGAGTTCGATAGTCCAGAAAGCGCCCGCAATCGGGGCATCGAGACGGTGTATCAGGATCTGGCACTGATGGATGATCTCGACGTGGCAACGAACATTTTTATGGGTAACTTTCCAGCCACGGAGATCGGTCCGTTTCGATCGATCGACTGGGATGAAACCTACGAGAGAGCCGAAGCGATCATCGAGACGCATCTCAAGCGAGACATCGATCCACACGCCGAGGTCGCGTTTCACTCCGGTGGGGAGCGGCAGCTGGTCGCTATCGCACGAGCGCTCGCATTCGATCCGGACATCGTCATTCTGGACGAACCGACGAGCGCGCTTTCAGTCGACGCGACTGCACTCGTCCGGGAGACAGTTCGAAACCTGCGCGACAACGGAAAGACGATCATCGTCGTTAGCCACAGCCTCGACGAAATCTTCCAACTCGCCGATCGGGTCGGCGTTCTCTATCAGGGTGAGATCGTCGAGGTAGCAAGCACGGACTCGGTGACGAAAGACGATCTCAGTTCGTTGATGGTGTCCGGTGAGCGGTCGTAGTCGGTGTCACGACTGATCCATCTCTCCGTCCACAGCCGGACATAGATATTTACGTCATCTGTTCTTACGGCTGTTATGACTGGACACGCGGTGTATGATTACAGTGGTGAGTCGGCTATCGTCACTGGATCGACCAGCGGTATCGGCCGTGGGATTGCCGAGGTGCTCGCACGCGCGGACGCCAACATCGCCGTTAATTCGCGCACCGAGTCCGACGTCGAATCGACGGTCGTGGAACTCGATGAGCTCGGCGACGGAGCCGTGATCGGGGTCCCGGCCGATCTGTCTCAGCCGGCGGATATCGAGCGGTTGGTCGACCGGTCTATCGCCGAATTCGAGGAAATTGACGTGCTCGTCAACAACGCCGCCGTCTGGCCCGAAGAGGAGTCGATGGTCGCTGCTCCCCTCGAGGACTGGGAGTTCACGATGAACGTCAACGTTCGGTCGCAGTTCTACGCATCGAAACTCGTCGCACGACACATGATCGAACGCGATGTCGGTGGCTCGATCGTGAATGTCACGAGTCAAACCGGTGATCGTCGAACCGGTGGACGCGGGTTGTACGGTGCGTCGAAGACCGCGATCAACGGACTCACGTGGCGGATGGCGTACGATCTGGCACAAGAGGGAATTCGGATGAACGCCGTCTCGACCGACGTGACTGTGTCGAGACAGCTCCGGCACGAAGCCCGTCGAGTTGCGGACGAACGCCCGGATCGGACGACTGACGATGTTCTCGAAGAATGGGGAAACGACCGTCCCCTCGGTCGTCTCGGCGACCCCGAAGACATCGCCAACGCGGTACTGTATCTTTGTAGCGACGCCGCATCGTACGTCGTTGGAACGACCGTTCGGGTGAGCGGTGGTGGTAACCTCCAGTAGCCATCGGTGCAGCTTCGTCGAGTGAACGTTGGAGAGAAACAACGCCGAAACTGTTTATGATGCTCGGTATGTAGCTCTACCTTGCTAAATCATAGATTTAAAATACAACAATTACTACTGATATGTTTTGGTGTCGAATAGATATGTTCGACCGTTCACAACTGGGTGCGGAACGCTACTGGCTGTACGTAGTCACCAAAACGCTTCGCGTTTTGGCTGGCCCACGAGAGCTGCGCTCTCGTGAACGTCCCCAGAATCCTTCGGATTCTGGTGTGCGAACGAGACGCTCCACGTCTCGTGAACGCTATCGATCCCGAATCAAACGAGTTGCTACAGCCCAAACGTGGGTCGCGTTGCCGAGCTTTCTGCGGCCCGCCGTCGACGATGTCCCGAGAACGCCGTGGTTCTCGTATGAAGTGACTCCGCTCCACGGCCTGCTCCCGCCACGGATTCGGTGTCTGCGACGAACGTATTTCTCACGGGGTAAAACAACAAACTTTCTGTTTTCCAAACTATTTCAACAGCGCCGACACAGAAACTGTTGATGAGTGGTTACGATCGTTCTCCGCGTGAAACAGCATATTAATGCACTGACCGACCGCTTATGGGTGGTCAATGATTCGGGCCGCAGCAACCGCTGGGTGGCGCTGCACGATGCGCGGTGGTTGGTGACACCGTTCAATACTTTTTATTGTTCAGTTCTTTCGATTTCGTCACATGGCACCCGCCTATCCACAGCTAACGCGGTTCCTCGACGCGGCCGGAACCGACGGGTATCTGATCGACGGCGAGGACAGCAACCAGTACTACCTCTCGGGGTTCCGCGGTAGCTCCGTCACGCTGTACACCGGCGGAGCGGTTCGGCTTCTCGTTCCCGACCTCGAGTACACGCGAGCGAGTTCCGATAGCGACGCTGACAGCGTCCGCCGGTTCTCGGAGTTCGGCTACGGCAGCAAGGTCAACGAACACGGTCGGCGTAGTGTAGCTCGAGAATACTAGTACCCCCAAACGCCGAATCGCCGTCTACTCCGATGATGTAAACATTTCTAGTGAAAAGATATAATAGATATCACTACAACGTTTTGATGATAGCGTGCGTCGGTGGGGAACGAGCAGGTGGCACAGCGGCTACGCGCCGGAACGCGAGGTCACTGAAGCGGGGAGACCGTCGTAGACTGTGCTCGCCGTCGCAGAGACGTCACACCGAGACGCTATCAGTAGCAACCATGAGTAACGAACGACCCTCGAACGACGAAGCGATCGACAGCCAAGCGCAATCGAGCGACGTATCGCGCAGGGACTACTGCAAGCTGGTCGGCGCCGCCTCGGCGGCTTGGACAGTCGGCGGGACCGGCACTGCCAGTGCGAGCAACCACGTGCCGGTCGGCAATGGCAGTTACACCACAGCGTTGCCCTCGGGTGCGCAAGCGCCCCAGGACACGGTCTGGACGACCACTGGATTCGGTAGTGGGCCGGTTCCGACCAACGACTGGTGGTCGAGTCTGGTCTGGAACGCGTTCTCGGAGAACATGTTCGCCCAGCCGCTGATGCTCCGGGCGGAGGACGACGGACTCCTCGTCAAGAACCCGACCAACTGGGTTGACGGCACGACGACGGTGATGGACAACAGCGGTCGTGACTTGACGATCGGACACGCTGGCACCGACAGTTTCGCCGCTGCGCGCGTGGACGGCCACGGCGACTGGTCGGTCGACGCGCTCTGGGGGGAGGGGAGCGCCACGACGCTGCGCGCGACGTTCGCCCAGGGTTTACCCTTCGTGTTCTGCGAGTACGAAGGCGGCGGCGCCGAGATCACATTCGACGGCGCACCGGAGGTCTGGGCTGAGGAGGGGAACGTCCTCGGCGTCACCATCGATGGGCACCACTACGGGCTGTTCGCCCCGTCCGGAACGACCTGGTCGGGCGTCGGCACCGGTTCGCTCACCAACGACCTCGGCGGCGCCGGCTACTGTTCGATCGCTGCCCTGCCCGGAACCGCTTTCCTCGACACGTTCGAGGACTACGCGTACAACTTCGTCACCGACACCCGGACCGACTGGGAGTACGACCAGGCCAACGCCGCGGTCCACACCACCTACAACTTCGAGACGGATGAGATGTCCGAGAGCGCGGCCGCGGGGACGATCACCGCCCTGCATCCCCACCAGTGGAAGCACAGCGACGACGACACGCTGGAGACGACCTACACGTCCCCGCGCGGGGAGATGCGCGTCGTCGCCGGGTCGTCGTTCTCGACGACCTACGACTACGGCGGCATGCTCCCGTTCCTGCCCGACGAGGGCGGTTACGACACCGCAGAGATCCAAGGGTACATCGAGGAGATCGACACCTCGATCGAGGGACCCGACACGTACAACGTCGGCAAGGACTACGGACGGCTGGTCGAAAGCAAAGCGCTGGCCGAGCAGTTCGGCCTGAGCGGCAAGCGCGACGCCGTCGTCGGCTCGCTGCGAAACCACCTCGAGGGGTGGCTCCAAGCCGAGAGCGGCGAAGCGGAACTGTTCTACTACGACGACAACTGGGGATCACTGCTGGGGTATCCCGAGAGCCACGGGTCGGCATCGTCGCTGTCCGATCACCACTTCCACTACGGGTACTACGTGCGCGCTGCCGCCGAAATCGCGCGCACCGACCCCGACTGGGGCGCCCAGGACCAGTGGGGAGGGATGATCGAGCACCTGATCCGCGACTACGCCAACCCTCGCCGCGAGGACGACATGTTCCCGTTTGCGCGCAACTTCAGCCCGTACTGCGGACACTCGTGGGCGGAGGGCGGCGGCGCCGAGTTCGCTGACGGCAACAACCAGGAATCCTCGTCCGAGGCGCTCAACGCGTACGCGGCGATCATCGAGTGGGGCGAGTACACGGGCAACGAGGAACTGCGCGACTTCGGTGTCTTCCTCTACACGACTGAACTCCACGCTGTCCACGAGTACTGGTTTGACGCCGACGACGCCAACCACCCCGACTCGTGGGACTACGGGACCGCCGGGATGGTGTGGGGCAACGGTTACGCCTACGCCACCTGGTGGACCGCCGACGAGGAAGCGATCCACGGCATCAACTGGCTGCCACTCGCCGGCTACTCGCTGCATTTGGGCTGGGACGACGCGGTGCCGGCAGAGAACTACGACGAACTCGTCGAGAACAAGGGCACCGACGAATTCGACTACTGGCCGGACATCATGTGGATGTATCGGGCGTTCTCGGACGGACAGGACGCCGTCGAGAAGTTTGAAGCACGGAAGAACACCTACGAGATCGAAGGCGGCCACACGCGCGCCCAGACGTACCACTGGATCTACAACCTCCACGAGATGGGTCCACCGGACGGCACCGTCACCGCGGACACGCCGTTCTACCAGGTGTTTAGCCACGGCAGCCAGCGGACCTACGCGGCCTACAACGCCGGTGATTCCGCCGCGACCGTGACCTTCTCCGACGGCGCGCAGCTGGATGTCCCCCCGAACTCGATGGCCACGTCCGCTGACACCGGCGACGGCGGTGACGACGGTGACGATGGCAACGGTGACGGTGAGACCACTTACTCCGGCGACGGCTGGACCGCCACCGTCACCGACGACGGCGACGCCAGCCACTGGGAGTTCGATCCGAACAACGACGCCGACTGGGCGGACATCCAGTTCGACGACGGCGGCTGGGTCGGCTACCGCATGGAGTCCGACGGGGGGATCCACCGTCACACGCACGACGCCGCCAGCGCGATCGACGTCCGCTTCGTCTGGGACGACGGCGCTGGTGGACAGTACGTCTCCGACGCGTTCACCCACGAATACTGACCGACCGTCTCGACCGTCGGATCGGCGGCGTCGATCCGCTCGCCCCGGCTTTGCAAAAGACTGATTAGCAATTATTGTCGTTATGAAGCATGGATCGGGACCCCCTCAGAGACGCGCTACAGGAAGCAGGATTGACCTCGTACCAGGCTGACGCCTACATCACGCTGCTCGAGCAGGGAATGATGCCAGCGGTGAAGGTCGCCAAGCGGTGTTCCGTTCCAGTGTCCCAGATCTACGACGTTCTCCGCGCTCTCGAGCGGATGAGCTACATCGAGACGTTCGACCAGGATAAACTCCACGCCCGTCCACGGGAGCCGATCGACGTTCTCCGGGACCTTCGGTCCCGGGGGAAGCTGATGAACGAGGCGGCGGACGCGATCGAGAACCGGTGGGAGCAGCCGGCGGTCAGCGACCACACGGTCAGCGTCGTCAAGCACGAGGAGACGGTCGTCGACCGGGCGCGCGACCTGATCCGGGACGCGGAGAGCTTCATCGAACTGTCGGCGACTGTCGACCAGTTCCGGGCACTGACGAGTGCCCTGGAGGATGCCCACGACTGTGGTGTCGTCACGAAGGTGGCCGTATACGGAGTCGATCTGGAGGAGAGACTCGCGGACGTGTCCCTCGAGGGAACGGTGACGGAACTCCGCGCGTGCCGGATCCCGGGACCGTTCCTGCTCGTGGCCGACCGCACGTGGACGTGCTTCACGCCGAACGACTGGGCCAACAGGCCGTTCGGCGTCCTGATCGACGACTACATCCTCTCGTTTATCTTCCACTGGTACTTCCAGACGGGCGTCTGGACCCTCTGGGAGACTGTTTATGAGGACACTGATCCACCGTACGTCTACATGACCCTCGAGGAGTTCGTTCGGGACGTGGCGCCGCTGTGGGAGGACGGAGCGAGCGTCGCTGTGACGATCGAGGGGGCGTGGGTCGACACGAACGAACCCTGTGAGATCTCCGGGCGCGTCACCGACATTGCGTACCCGGACGTTTACCGCCCCGAGGGACGCCCGTCGTTCGAGGAGCTGGCCGGATTCTTGCGGCTGGAGCTCGCCGCTGACGGCGACCTGTACAGCGTCGGCGGGTGGGGCACAGTTTACGAGGAGATTGAGGCGGTCCGGATCTCCCTCGATGCTATCGAATTCGACGAACCGACGAGTATAGACGCCGACGGCGCGCAGGACACCGCCTCGACGCGGACGTGGTGATTCGCATCAACGAAGTGTCGTCAGATCGTTGTGCCGGTCGAACCAGCGGGGACCTCATCGACGACCGACGCTGACTAGAACCCCCGCGCAAAAGACGTTTGTCGAGGGATCCGACACCCACAGTTGATATTTATCCTACTATTGTTGAATCATGTGTTAAATAATTCATGTATTTATTTCGTCTGTTTAGCTCAGAATAAGCACACTAAGGTCGATTAAATGTATAAATATTCTGTCTAATATGTGGATAATAGACAAATTCTATCATGTATCGTTTGAAGCCCAACATCTAACTCGGGCGGCGATTACCTCACAGCGTTAGTGTGGATACGGTGGGTGAGCGAGATTCCGCTTCGTCGCACTGGACGTGCGGTTCGTGGACATCGCGCGCGCCTCATTCACGACAACAAGCGAGCCACGCGGCCGTGAATCCACCACCGTGCGGTGATTCTTCGAGACCGAAAACTGCCTCTATCCGCGCTGAAAGAGGGAACGCTCGATGGCGTTACAATATTACGTATGTAATAGACGCGTCGTACTCTCTCCCACGAGGCCTCGTAATCGAGACCACCCGGAGCGAGTGGCGCTAACAGCCACCGGGCACCCCTCGGTCTTTGTGGTAGCCTACTGCGAGAGGATTTTAACCACTGACGGTCGTTGCTGGGTCGTATCGATTCTAATCGACGCTGATCCCGCTGTGATGACGCGCTGGCGATCCTGCTCGCGCTCGAAAGCGATCGAGCGCGTCCGCTAACCGACACGGGCGAACCGTCCCGGTGAAACGTTGCGATACACTTCGGCCGCGAGAGCAAGACACCGAATTCCGTTCCTGACAAACGAACGGTTCACGATCGTTCGTGTCCGAACGTACCTGACGTCTCACCCGGCCGATACGCTGTACGTATCGAATCGCGGCTCGGTGCGTTGGGATTCCCCTCGACCGTCTGTTCTCGTGGCCTTCGGCGAATCAGGATGTTCGGTGATGGTGTTGACACGCCGCAGTTGGGTTCCCAGTCAGCGTCGGGATCGCAACGTTCGACTGGAAAACGCACTGGCATATTACAATTGTATCGTTGTAATCCTTCGGCACACGGGAACCGGAGATTTCCTGTCGAACGACGCTCCCGATCCGTTGGACTGGGTCGTGAGCCGTGCTCTTGACCCCACAAACGATAAAACAGTAATTGTTACTAGAATAAATTTATTATTGTACAGGAATTTGAACCAGTTGGTGTCTATTGATGGCACACAACAGACGCGCGTTTCTACGCGCGATCGGAGCAGGAGGTATTGGCGCAGTAGCGATAGGCAGCACAGTAACGGCCACCGCTAGCAATGCGTTAGCGACGGCCGACATTACGATCGAGGGTGCAGGCACAGACATCTGGAACGAGACCGATGAGTGCCACTACTACTTCACCGATGTCAGCGGCGAGTTCGATGCCGTCGTCCGGGTGGACGACGTAGCGGACACCGACGAATACGCCAAGGGTGGATTGCTGTTCCGCGAGTCGCTTGCTGGGGACGCGAAGAACGTACTGATCAGGAACACCCCTGGACACGACACGTCGGTCCAATGGCGTCCCGAGACGGGTGGTGCATCGACGAGTCTGACGTCCGACGCGGGTGAAAGCGAGAGCGAGATCTCGGGCGGCACGATGACGGCCAATTATCAGCGATTGGTC
Organism: Halobacteriales archaeon YIM A00010; assembly: GCA_025041175.1. Taxonomy (GTDB): domain Archaea; phylum Halobacteriota; class Halobacteria; order Halobacteriales; family Haloarculaceae; genus Halocatena. The sequence goes on along the minus strand of JAKCFJ010000002.1, from coordinate 847,610 downwards.
CGGAGTGGGGACGCGATCCTCGCGTACGGTTCGACCGACGGGAGTGCTTGGACGCTCATGGCGGAACTCACGTCAGACGCGATCGATCTCGCCGAAAGCGGGTATCTCGGTCTGGCCGTCACGAGTCACAACTCGGGCACCCTCTGTACGGCGTCGTTCTCGAACCTTTCGGGCGTTGCTCCGAGCAGTAATCAGGATATCGGAGCCGTCGAAGTGGCGGGGAGTGTCTCGACCAGCGGTGGCGACACTGATCCGATCGTGTCGACGGGCTCGGCGTCGAACGTAACCAACACGTCGGCGACACTGAACGGCGCTCTCGGGGGGTTGGGTGGGGCGTCCTCGGCGAACGTCTTCTTCGAATACCGCGAGAGCGGCGCTTCGTGGACAGCTACAGACGTACAGACGCTCACCACGACCGATTCGTTCAGCCAGGACGTGTCGGGACTGTCGTCGGGAGCCGACTACGAGTTTCGGGCTATGACGGACGCCAGCGATGGTGATTCCGCTACCGGTTCAATAAACGCATTCACAGCCTCCGAGGATGGTGGTGGAAGTTCCGGCGGATCGTACTTCGACGGAGAGGACGGTTTCGCATCGACAGCGTGGCTCGATGACAGCACACAAGTCGTCACGGTGACGGAGCCGACCCGCAGCGCTGTCGAAAACGCATTCCACACCAGCGGTCCACGCGTGATCGTCTTCGAAACCAGCGGCACCATCGATCTGGGCGGCGAGACGTTACGGATCACGGAGGACAACTGCTGGGTGGCGGGCCAGACCGCCCCCTCGCCGGGGATCACCTTCATCAGTGGGATGGTGCAGGTCGATGCCGACAACTGCGTCGTCCAGCACATTCGATCCCGTATCGGTCCTGGCCCGGATGGTAACATTCAGGGCAACGATTCCCTGAACACCCAGGACGAGACGGTCAACAACGTCATCGACCACTGTACGGCCTCGTGGGGCGTCGATGAATGCATGTCCGTCGGATATGACACCGACGAGACGACGTACTCGAACAACCTGATCTACGAGGGATTGTACGATCCGTACGGCGACGGATCCGATCATAATTACTGCACGCTGATCGGTGATGGGGCCGACCACGTCGCGTTGCTCGGCAACGTCTGGGCGAAAGCCCGCAGCCGGATCCCACGGCTCAAAAGCGACACGCGAACCGTCGTCGCAAACAACTTCTGTTACTTCTTCGACGAGGCAACGAACACCGACGGATCGGCCGAGACGACGTGGGTCGGAAACAAGTACACCGGTGTGACCGCCACTGGTGAATCGATCGTCGAAGGCAGTGGAACGGTGTACGGCGAGGACAACATCACGGCTGATCCACCCATCGACTCGGACGTTCCGTTCGTCGAGGAGGGGACAACGGACTCGAAACCGCTGTGGCCGGATGATTTGACCGCTATGCCGTCTACCGATGTCGAGGGTCACAATCTCACTTACGCTGGTGCACGGCCAGCCGATCGAACCGAAAACGACCAGCGCATCGTTCGAGAGATCACCGATCGAGCTGGAAACGACCGTCTCGATTCGGAATACGATTACTGGCTTCCCGACCACGACGCTGTTGGCGGCTATCCAAGCCTCCCCGAAAACACCCACTCGCTGTCGGTGCCAAGTAGTGGTCTCCGCGACTGGCTCGAACAGTGGGCGCTTTCCGTCGAAGAAGCGAGCGCGAACCCGCCTTGATCGCTGTCCGACTCTCCGATCGAATGCGTTCCCTGTTCGTGGAGCCTGTCGAAGGGAACGGTTGCTGTCGGGTGTTTTTTAGGATGTTTCTCGACGTGCGTACGTGATCGTGCGATTCCGCCTGGTGGTGATGAATCGTCACTAGGACATCCTGATCGAGGAACACACGGACCATTACGACCGGGGGATGTAATCTTTCCCAACGCGGGAACTGATGACGATCGCCACTCGATCTTTCTCGTGCGAACGGCACCCTCCCCCTCGATTGCTTCTTACCAATCCAATAGCTGTATAATGGTAATTATTACTAGAATAACTTTATTATCTTGTTTGTATATTGTCGTCCTGGTGTCTATTGATGGCACACAACAGACGCGCGTTTCTACGCGCGATCGCAGCAGGGAGTATCGGCACCGCTATGCTCGGCGGGACAGCCACCGCAGCCTCCGACGTTACGATCGAGGGTGGTGGTGAGGACATTTGGAACGAGGCTGATGAGGGCCACTACTACTTCACCGACGTTCGAGGTGACTTCGACGCGGTCGTCAACGCCACGAGCATCGAAGACACGGACGGGTGGGCCAAGGCTGGCCTGCTGTTCCGTGAATCACTTGCAGCCGACGCGAAAAACGTCATGGTCCGGAAGACCCCTGGGAACGATTCGTCGTTCTCCTGGCGCGCGAACACCGGCGGTCCGACGGAGAGTACAACCTCGGACGGTGGGGATGTCATTCGGAACGGTGGACAGATGGCTGCCGACTGGCAGCGCCTCGTCCGGACGGGCGATACGCTCCAGGCGTATCTCTCGACCGACGGTAGCAACTGGACGCTCATCGCCGAACTGTCCTCGGTGGATTTCACGACCGATGGCTACCTCGGTCTCGGTGTGACGAGCGCGAACACTGGAACGCTGTGTACGAGCGAATTCACCGGCCTCGCGGGCGTCACTCTGACGAACAACCAGGATTTGGGCACCCCCGATGTCTCCGGAAGCGTCTCCGGTGGTGCTGGTGGGGACGACCCGTTACCGCTCGTTTCGACGGGATCGGCGTCGAACGTCGAGGCTACCAGCGTGACGCTGTCGGCTTCGCTCGACTCGCTCGGGAACGCATCGTCAGCCACAGTCTTTTTCGAGCACCGGGAACGCGGTAGCTCCTCGTGGAGCAGTTCCGAGACGCGGACGCTCTCCTCGGCAGGATCGTTCAGCATCGATGTCTCGGATCTCACGAACGAGACGGAGTACGTGTACCGTGGGGTCGCAAACGCCAGCGACGGCGATGCCGATACCGGCTTCGTCGAGACGATTACGACGCGACCGCCGGATACGCAGCCGGTCGTCTCGACGGGAGCGGTGTCGGACGTCTCCTCGGCAGCGGCAACGTTCTCTGGATCCCTCGACGACCTCGGCGGTGCATTCGACGCGGACGTTTTCTTCGAATACCGGGAATCCGGTGGCTCCTCGTGGACCGCGACAGCATCCCGGAATCTGTCCGAGACCGGCGAGTTCGAGCAAACCGAGTTTGGACTGGCGAGCGACACCGATTACGAGTTCCGCGCGGCGCTCTCCGCCGAAGACGGCGATATGGACACTGGCGAGATAGCGACGTTCTCGACGACGGCGGGGATCGGGGGCGGCTCACACGTCGACTACGAGGACGGCTTCGCCGGCGTGTCGTGGTTCGACGACAGCGTACAGGTCATCACGATTCGGAGTCTCTCCGTGAGCAACATCCAGGCCGCACTGGACACCACAGGGCCGCGTCTGATCGTCTTCGAGGAGAGCGGTGTCCTCGATATGGAAAACCAAACGCTCGAAATCACCGAACCTCACTGCTGGGTGGCGGGCCAGACCGCTCCCTCGCCAGGCGTCACGTTCACCAATGGGTTTTTCCAGGTCGACGCGGATGACTGTATCGTCCAGCACATTCGCGTTTTCCGTGGTGACGAGAGCGGCGGCGAAGGGACCGATCCAATGAACAGCGCTGACGGCACACAAAACGTCATTTTCGACCACTGCACAGCGTTCTGGGGGCGCGATGAGAATCTCTCGATCGGCTACGACAGCACCGATACGACGATGTCGAACTGTTTCGTCGCCGAGGGGCTAGAGGATCCCGAGGAGAACTCCAACGGGACGCTCATCGGCAACGGCGCGACGAACGTCGCCATCATGGGCACGCTATACGCGAAGAACAACGACCGCAACCCGCGACACAAGGACGATACGGACGCCGTGCTCGCTAACAACCTCACCTACTACTTCGATAAGGCCTCCTGGATGTCCAGTGGCTCGACAGCGTCAATCGTCGGCTGTGGCTACATCGGACGGTTCGATTGGTCGGATGCCGTCGTCTGGGGCGACGGCAGCGCCTACTTCGAGGACAACTTCGTGACCGATCCCGGGCTGGACGGACGCGCGTTCCAGAACGTCGCGACCGAGCTCTCCTCACAACCGCTGTGGCCGAGCGGGTTCGAAGCGATGCCGTCGGGCGACGTCGAGAGCCACAACATCAGCTACGCTGGCGCTTGGCCAGCCGAACGGATCGACACGGAAACGCGCGTCCTCGACGAGATCCGAAACCGGTCGCTGGACACGGACGTTCCACCGGAGGACTCGGCTGCAGACTCGGACATTCCCGACAGCGTGAGCGAAGCCGGCGGCTACCCGGATCACGGGGGAACCACGCACTCGCTGACTATTCCCGACTCGGGTCTCCAAGACTGGCTCGACCAGCAGGCGCTCGCCGTCGAAACCGGCGACGATTGAGATAGACGGGTAAGATTCCTAATGCATGGGCATTCGTGAAATGTGGATGTTAGGATGATATCGAATCGGATCGTGCATTAGAAATCATACTAGTGCGCTATTTTTCACGCGATACACTTCGAATCTTCAGCTCTGGGAACCCATTCCGAATCGCAGAATGAGATCGTCCCGATGGCTGGCGACAGCTCGCCGGACCCAAACGTCTATTATTCATTAATCAATTAATTAAATCGTGACCGACGATAGCTCCACCCGCGAGGACCTGCTCGAAGCGGCTAAAACGGTGCTCGTCGATTCCGAGTACGAGGGCTTCACGACGGCCGCGGTCGCTGAGGAGGCAGACAGAAATCAGGCGCTCATCCACTATTACTTCGACACCAAGCACGACCTCGTGATCGAGCTGTTCGAGTATCTCCAGAAGGAGACAGCAGAGGAACTCGCGGCGGCCGCCGACGAGGACGATCCGGCTGATCGTCTCGTGGCCCTCCTGTCCTTCCTCCTCTGGGCGGATCCGACCGAGCCAGGCGGGCCGGCTTCGACCGAGGAAGCAATCGAGTTCAAGCGAGGGCTCCTCTGGCTCGACGCCCAGGCCGCCTACGACCCGGATCTCCGCGAGGCGACCGCTGTCGACCTCGAGTACTTCTGGGACCGCGTCGAGGCGACGATCCGCGAGGGCATCGAGCAGGGCGTCTTCCGCGACGTTGATCCGGCTGCCACAACTGCGTTACTGGTCGCGGCCGTCGACGGCGCACAGACCTGGGGGGCGATTTATGGTGCCGACGCCCGAGACGATCTCGTCCTTGACGCGATCGAGACGGTGGTCACAGAGTGGTTGCGAGCATGAGTGGCAGCACCGACCGGGCCGAGCGGTTCACCGATGGGGCGATCCTGTGGCCACTGTTGGCGCTTGCTGGTCCGCTCGTGGGTATCCAACTCCTACAGGTCGCTTACAACTTCACCGACACGTTCTGGGTTGGACAGTTAGGTGCTGACGCCGTCAGCGCACTGTCTTTTTCGTGGCCGCTCGTACTGCTGGTGATCAGCGTTGGCGGTGGGATCACGAACGCTGGGACGATTCTCGTCTCCCAGAATACCGGTGCGGGCGACGACGAACAAGTCACTCACATTGCTGGGCAGACGCTGGCGTTCGTGAGCCTGCTTGCGGTCGGTCTCTCGATTCTCGGTGTGGCCCTCGTCCCGCAGTTGCTGGCGCTCGTTGGTACCACACCTGGGACGGATATTCACCACCTTGCCGTGACCTATACGCGGATCGTCTTTCTGGGCCTCCCGTTCACGTTTGGGTTCTTTATCTTTCAATCGCTCCTCCGGGGCTGGGGCGACGTCACGACGCCGCTGTATCTCGTAACAGGAAGTGTTTTCCTCAATATCGTTCTAGATCCGTTCTTCCTTCTTGGATTCGATGGGAACCCACTGTTTGGATGGCTCGGACTCGACAGTCTGCAGGCGTGGCTGTTCACGGTCACTGGGTTTACTGGGTTCGGCGTCGAAGGGGCCGCTGTTGCGACGGTGATCTCGCGCGGTGTGGCTGCGGCCGTCGGTCTGTGGCTGCTCTTCAGTGGTCGTACTGGCCTCCATCTCACGGTGGCGGACCTCCGACTCCGGTTGGAAACGGTTCGGAAGCTCCTCAGACTCGGGGTTCCGGCGAGTATCGATCAGAGTACACAGGCGGTTTCGGTTACTGTCATGACTGCGCTTGCGGCGTTCGCTGGAGCAAACGCAGTCGCCGCGTACGGCATCGGCAACCGCTTCACGACACTAGTCTGGCTCCCGACCGTCGCCATGGGAATGGCAGTCGAGACAATGGTTGGGCAGAACCTCGGGGACGCGCGCCGCGACCGTGCTCGACGAACGGTGTACGTCGCTATTGCGCTCTGTGCGACGATCTTTCTCGGTATCAGTGTAGCGACCGTTTGGTTCGCGCAGCCGATTGTAAACCTATTCGTTACTGGTCAAGAAGCAGACGCTGTTGTTCGGTACGGCGTCGACTATCTTCGGATTATCGCACCCACGTGGGCCGTTATGGCAGCGTTCCACATCATGAACGGCGCGTTCTACGGCGCTGGCTCGACTCGATTGTCAATGGTTCTTGGGGTGGTAACGCTGTGGGGAATGCGTGCTGCTATCGCGATCGGGTTGGTAGCTATCCTCGGGTTCGGCGCGACAGGGGTATGGTACGGCATCGCTCTCTCGAACGTCATTGCCGCCATCGCTGGGGGCGTCTGTTTCATTCGTGGCCGATGGTCGGAGAACGTTCTCGAGAACGACCACGCCCGGCTCGCAGACGCGGACTAGAATCAGTATACGACCAAATCAATTAATACCAAATATACAATTATGTCTAGGATCTTCTGCTCTTTTTCCGCAAGGCGCTACTCATAGACTGAAGATACGTATTGAGAACATCAGTCTCAACTTCTAGGATAGTAGTTCCTCGTCGCTTTCGAGATGAGTGGTGGTCGGCCCGAGCGACGCGATCGGAACTTGACGAGCGCCCCCGATAGCCACGCGAGTGTCGATACCGCTGTCCTCGGGAGAGAGGCGATGATGTCAGACAGACACATGGTTTGATGCGTCGTGTGCTTCGTTTCATTCGGTTCTGAGGGAATGCAGATCAGTTGTCGGTCCGCTTCGATACACTGTGTAGAGCACAACGACAGCGATCAGGAAGTCGAAGCTGTGTTCGACGAGGTGGTGGACTGTCATCGGTACCAGCCCGAAAACGGTACCGAGCCCGACGACGGAGCGGGCCACAAGCATTCCAAGCACGGCCGTGATCAGGAGGTACCGGGTCGTTCGTCGCCTCGAATACGCGATGAGGCTAACACCGAAGAGGAGGATCGTCCCGATGACTGCGAGGACGATTATCACGATGAGAACCGGCGCTAGCTGTGGATCCAGCCACGTTCGACCGATCGAGCTCGAAGCGAGCATGCGGATACAACCAGTATTGGTCGACGGCTATCTATGTGCTTCGGTGCTTGGTTCGATCTCGGCAACTCCCGATCGATACTCAGACCTGGTACACGACACATATCGGATGAATTTCGGGAACCACTCCTGCCTACTCGTTTCGTCGCCTTCCAATCGTTCCGATGGTTTCGTACCCGACGGCTACTGCCTTTACAAACGTTCGACGGGAGGTTGTGGTTGGGATCATTGTATTCTACAGGACTATCTTACTCGTTTGCAAATGATTATTTTGGTGCACTCGGTGGCTACATCGGATTCGGTGGTCGAACACCGACGCAGAACGTTTCTCGAAGAGTGGTCATTGTCACTGCGTTCAAGTTTCACTACTGAACGGATGCACTTTTTCCGCTCGAGTCGACTGTCGAGTCCGGTTATCGTCGGAGAGATTGGCCTGGGATCCGATCAGTCGCCGGTGGCCGGTTCCGGTTCGGAGACCCCGAACGCTCCGAACCGACCTAGGAGTACGACGAGTCCGACGCCGACGGCGATCGCGCCGAGTAAGAACGGCACTGTCACGCCGTAGTGCTGGCCGAGATACCCCGCCGTAATCGGCGCGAACGCGCCACCGATGAACCGGAGACTGTTGAACGCGCCCGAAGCAACGGACCGGCCGTGGGCCGAAATGCCCATCGCGAGCGTCGATAGATTCGCGTTCAAGATCCCACAGAGGACGCCACCAGCGACGACGAGCCCGGCGAGCGTTCCACTGCTCGTGCTCGACAGCCACATCAAACATAAAATCCCCGCGAAGACGGCGAGCGCGCCACCGGTGACCTCGGGCGTCCCGAACCGCCGGTTCAGGCGGGGCGAGAGAACGGCCGACCCAACGATCAGTAACAGCCCCCACGCGAAGAACACGAACCCGGTTGGAGCGTGGTGAGGCCGAGGATGAGCGGAGTGTACGCGAGCAACGTGAAGAAGCCGAAGGTGTAGAGCAAGCCGACGACCGCGTTCGTGAGCACGCCCGTGTGGTGGAACGTCCCGACAACGTCGCGAACGCCTTGCTCGCGTTCCGTCTCCGGCTCGCTCACCGTGTGGACGACGAACCCGAATACGATGATCATCAGGACGCTGGTCCCCTCGAACGGTAGTCGCCACGACTGTGCGCCGAGGAGCGGGCCACAGGCGATCTCGAAGCCGAGACCTCGTGCTCGGTGGGATCGCTGTCGTCTTGTTGCGACGCGTAGCGAGTTCACGAGTCAACTGAGTTGCTAGATGGGTCTCGTCAGACTGTCTCTCCGTTTGTTTTCCGGCGATTTTGAAGAGTCCGGCGGGACTCTCGACGAATTCGTCTCTGCTGTCATCACCATCGCTCGGCCACACGCGAGCACGCCACAGACTACGCCGACATCGAGACACTGGTCTGTCGGCTCCTGATCGACCATCTCATGTTCGTCGCACACGGTTCCTCTGCACCATACTCGGGGTCATATTCGATGGCGCTACTGGTTCGAGCGTTCCGTATCGATGAGATCGGCGTGCATGTGCTCGTACTCGTCCTACGTCGCCGGGATCCACCTACTTCGTGACACAGCTCATTTGTGTGAACAGCGTACAAGATACACAGTGCGTGGCTCTTGTGGGTCGGATTCACTAATTCATTGGTCGTTAACCGTGTTCCATTCGGCGTCACCTCTTTCTCCCCAAGTCTCATGTGGACAGTTGATGATTGGCGTCCGGGATCTCCAGTACAATTACGCCGGGGCGAATGAGCCCGCACTCCACGGACTCGATTTCGACGTTGAGGACGGCGAGGTGTTCGGATTCCTCGGCCCGAGTGGGGCTGGCAAGACAACGACTCAGAAGGTGCTGATCGGCTTACTGGATGACTACTCGGGAGAGGTTCGGGTTTTCGACCAAGAGGTCAGCGAATGGGGACGAGATTTGTACGAGCGGATCGGCGTTTCCACCGAGACACCGAATCACTACCGCAAGCTGACTGGACGGGAGAACCTCGAACTGTTCGCCTCACTCTACGGCGGTGCGGTTCGTGACCCGCTTGCATTACTCGAGCGCGTTGGGATGGTCGACGCGATTGACCGTCGAGTCGGCGCCTACTCAAAAGGCATGCAAATGCGTCTGAACTTCGTCCGCGCGCTGATTCACGATCCTGAATTGGTGTTCCTCGACGAGCCTACCGCCGGGATCGACCCGGGTAACGCCCGCGCGGTGAAGGCCATCGTCGAAGATCTCAGGGAAGAGGGTGTAACTGTCTTCCTCACCACACACGACATGACCGTCGCCGACCAGTTGTGTGACCGTGTGGCGTTCATCGTCGACGGCCGAATTTCGGTGATAGACGCGCCCCGGACGCTGAAACTTGAGCACGGTGAACCGATCGTTGATGTAGAGTACCGCGCCGACGGGACGCTCGAGAGCAGGACGTTCTCGCTGGCCACCCTCGGCGACAATGATACGTTCCACGATCTGTTGCAGACCGGCCACATCGAGACCCTCCACACCGAGGAGGCATCCCTCGAGGACGTGTTTATCACCGTGACTGGAGAGGAGCTAACGTGACGGGAGACCCAAATGGAGGTGTCGTAGCCATCGAGTCCCCGACACCGGAGGCGTCAGCGTGAACGCACTCCGATCGATGCTGGCGTGGGACGTCCGCTTACAGCGCCGCTACGGCTTCTACGCGGTCTACGTGGTTCTCACCATGGTATTCGTTCTCGGCCTCCGGACGTTGGGACCGGAACTCCGGACGGACGCCGCGGTGCTGTTGATCGTTATCGACCCAACGGTGCTGGGGTTCTACTTCATCGCCTCGCTGGTGCTGTTCGAGAAGGAAGAAGGCGTGCTGGATGCGCTGGTAGTATCGCCGCTGGGCGACCACGGTTACCTCGCCTCGAAGGTGATCACCCTATCGCTGCTGGCGGTCGTCGCTGCCACCTTGGTCGCCGTCTTGGGACACGGTTCAACGTCAGGGCTGGCGATACTGGTTGTCGGCGTCGCGCTGTCGGCGTCGCTGTTTGTCCTCGTGGGGTTCGTGGCTGTCGCCCGGTTTGATTCCATCAACGAGTACTTCATCAGTGCTGTCGGCTGGGGATCGATCCTGTTTCTGCCGCTGTTCGGCTACATTGGGGTCGTTGAAACACGCCTGTTCTACCTGTTGCCCGCTCAACCGACACTGGTGCTCGTCAAGGGCGGCTTCCAGCCGCTGGCCGCGTGGCAGATGGCCTACGGGATCGGCTATCTGCTGCTCGGCAACACCGTCGCGTACGTATGGGCGCGTCGGACGTTCCGGCAGCACATTGTCCGTGGTGGTGACCCCGGGAGTCAGTTCGGTCGGGACGAGGGTCCCGGTAGCCGGCAACGTACCGATCGGGGCTGGCTCGCATCTCACTCGCCGGTTATTGGGCTGGCACTCGCGGATCTCCGCAACTGGGTGCGAGATCCGATGTTACTGATCGCCGCGGTCGGCCCGCTCGTGCTCGCGGCGATCATCCGGTTCGGAGCCACGACCGTGGCGGATATGGCAACGCCGGTTCTTGTGTTGTCTTCGTACTATCCGGTGATTGCGGGAGCGATGGCGGTGTTCGGACCGTCTCTCTATGGGTTCATCGTTGGAATGTTCGTCCTTGAGGACCGCGAACAGGGCGTGCTCAGCGCCTACCGTGTGAGTCCGCTGTCGACCCGTGGATACCTGCTGTATCGAGGTGTGACGGCGTACGCCCTGAGTCTGCTGGCGACGCTCCCGGCACTGATCGCTATCGGCTTGGTTCCGGTTTCACCGGCGGTCCTGATCGGGACGGCGGTTGTCGGTGCTCTCGGGGGGCCAGTCCTCACCCTGGCGTTTGGCACGCTGGCGTCGAACTCCATCGAAGGACTCGCTCTCAGTAAACTCGTCAACGTCGTCGTCCTCGTACCGGCGGTCGTCATCGCCGTCGTTCCAGAGCCACTCCAGTTCGCCATAGGCGTACTCCCCACCTACTGGCCGGTAAAACTCTTTGTAGCAGGCACTGCTGGCGAGCCTATCTGGCCGCTGTACCTGTTCGTCGGCGTTGTTACACACCTGTTTGCGCTCGTTTGGCTCGGACGGAGGTTCGCTCAGCGGGACGACTGATGGGCCGCTTCCAAGCGATTCAGTCGTGTTCGCAGGCTAGATCCCAAAACCAGGATCGATAGAGACAGCTCCTCAACTTTGTTACACTCGTGAAATTGGCGTTTATTAGAGTCTGCTGGAACGAATATCGGACCTGTGCATTGATTGGCTATCTAGCCGCCATCAGCTGTACGTCCCGTCGACGGGACGTACGCCGCGTTCACGCCCAATCGCGACGTGACACCAGACCAAGCCATGGGACGCACCGCACAGTACAGTTGGTGCTGGCACCCGTCGTGTTGTAACCTACATCGGGTGAGAATCGGAGGTAACAGCGGATGCTGCTCGATGACGTTGATTGATCGAAACTGGCGGCGAACGATCGTTCGCCATACGTCGAGGGCCGGAAGCGACGGATATGACCGCTTCGCCGGGTTCCTGAGCCGGCGATCGTTCCTACGTCTGCGTCGGTAACCGGGTCTGCATCGGTTCTGTTCCCTCTTCGCGCGCTTCGAGATCGAGTAGCTGGCGCTTCGTGGTGATGCCGTCAGCCGCCGAATACCCTTTGAGATCACCGTCGCTCCCCACGACGCGGTGACAGGGGACGACCAGCGGCACGGGGTTGCGTGCGCACGCTTGTCCTACGGCGATGGGTGTGGTGTCGAGGTCCGACGCGAGCGCGCCATACGTGCGCGTCTTCCCGTACGGAATATCGAGCACTGCGGTCATCACCTTGCCCGTCATCTTCTCCGGAATGGTGACCGTCAGGTCGAACGTGTGGCGGTCACCGCGCTCGTACTCGCGTACTTGCTCGCGGATGACGGCGGGTGGTTCAGTGATACAGGAGTCATCGATCGTGACGGTGGATTCGAAAATATCTACGTTCATGGGTACTGACATTCGTTCTATGGTGGATCGCCGCCCACGTTCACTCCAACGCCGCTGAACCGCATAACTATTCGCCGCCACCCGAAAGTGATCGTCGCTCGATCGCGAGGGAATCCGGCATCGATTCGTGGCGTCCTCTCCGTCTCAGTAGGTGGGTGTTAGCCGAGGAAGAAACCGCACGGTTTCGGCTGGCACTGGATGATTGACATCCTCCTCCGCGTGAACGCGGAGGAATCCTGAGCGTTGGAGATTTCAGGTTGACAGTCTCACCAAGCACCCAACCGGTGAGAATCCGAAGGGATGCTCCTGGACTGTAGCGGGTGGGACTGCTGGGAGTGTCGCCGGACTACGTCCGGCTGCTAGCCAAAACCTTCGGTTTTGGCGATGTCGCCGAGCGAAGCTCGGCTGCTAACCAGAACGCTATGCGTTCTGGTGATGCCAAGCCCCCGGTACTCCTATCCTTTGCGTTGGTGGGTCTCGTGGTTATTTGTGCCCATCGAGACTCACGGCGGCGTCATCAGACTCGGAGTTACTTGCGGTGTGCTTACAGCAGTCAACTCCGCAGCAATTCTGTGAGAATTGGGCGGTCATTGCCTGGTTCCGATTATTGCTTGGTTGCTTGGGGCGGACAGGCCGCCATCGTAGGACTGATAGAAATCGCTCTGGTTCCATCTGATCCCCAGTTCTATGTCCGATGGCCTGTTACTTCAAGATAGTGATTACAATCGGACTGGCGATCGATCGTAGAATAGGTCTCCATTGGCAGATTCATCCTGCCCCTGAAGGGACAGGTATTCTCCTTGAGTTTGTATAACTACCGCGATGACTAATCCGGGTTACGAACATCCGACAGGCACCCCTGGGAAGAAACCCCCACACGATCTCAATTGGTATCAGTAACTCCCGGTGCTCGAAGTGGTCGCATTCGGGATCATCCCTTTTGTACTCGCTGTACCTATACTTGAATTACTGATGTGAAAAGGAATGAAATAGCGAGAAGCGCACCTGGACGATCCATCACTCCTACTAAAATACATGCTACGCTCACACTCAGGTAAGGGCTTCGAGAAGCAGTTGATTCACTGCGGCTGGCTGTTCGGCGTGCAGCCAGTGGCCGGCGTTGGCAACCTGTTCGATGTCGACCTCCGTCACCCATTTCTCGATCCCATTCAACACCACTGGCTCGTAGAGAGCATGGTCGCCCCAGAGAACGAGCGTCGGGACTGTGACGGGCTGCTGGCTCAGACGCGTCATTGGGACCGCGCCGAGGCCAAGCCGCGACCAGAGCACCGACCGGACGAGCGTCGTGGCCGTATTGGCCCGATAATAGTTGAGCATGGCCGTCAGCGCGCCGGGCTGTGCCCATGCAGCGTGATATCGCTGGCGATCAGTGCGAGTGAACGCGTCCTCGTCCACGAGTGTGGCGTCGAACAGCTTTTCGAGCACGTAGTGCTCGCCGGCTGTCAGTGCGCGTTCGGGAAGCCAAGGGACCTGGAAGGCGTACATGTACCACGCGCGGACCAGCCCACGTGGGCGGCTTAGTTCACGGTCGAAGAGGGCAGGATGTGTGCTACTGATAACTACCAACTGATCGACGCACGCGGGAGAGCGCATCGCGGTTTCCCACGCGATGAGACTCCCCCAGTCGTGGCCGACGATGATCGCCGTCTCGTGGCCGAGCGCCCTAATGAGAGCGGTGACGTCGCTCGTGAGACGTTCGATGAGGTAGTTGCCAACGCCGGCCGGCTTGTCCGTGCGATTGTAGCCGCGCAGGTCGGGAGCAGCCACGTGATACCCCCGTCTGCGAGGACGGGAATCTGGTGACGCCACGCATACCAGAACTCGGGAAAGCCGTGTAATAACAGCACAAGCGGCCCGTCGCCGGCTTCGACGTAGTGAAACGTGAGTCCGTTCGCTGTCGTTGTCGCGTGCCGCCACGGGGCGTCGGATGCATTCGGTGTCGTCATATCCGCTCGTGGACGGCCCTCGTATTCTGCCGTTCGATGGAGCGCCGCGGTTGATGAGACTGCAGTAATAGATATTGTCTCTCACAAATCGTACGACAGATGGACCGGAACCATCTGCTTGAAGCACTTTCATCGCTCCGAAACCCTGGGAGATTCATTCCACGACTGATTTGTTATCTATCCGTTGCGGTGAACTACGGACATGATGGCTTTAAGAAAAATTCAGGAAGAATCTCACGGTATAGAACTAGGATTTGAAATACTAATCGGTGGGTGGCAAACTCTTGGAGGATTGCAAGAAGTGTCCGTCGCCAGAAAATGTGCGTGGTTATACCGTCGGTCATGGGCCTTGGAACACTCGGTTGCCTGTTCACCACGGGATCGACCGCGACGCACCCAACAAGCGGTCGTAGCGTATCAATGGATATGACCGACGGTATATGTTGATAAGGTCGCCACGCCACTAGTGAGGCAATATGCCGAGAGCACGAGTGAAATTTAAGCCTCCTTATCCCCGGGGGCTATACAAATTCTCGACTGAACATCCGGACGACGAAATCCGAATCCTAAGTTCCTACCCTACTTCGGACGGATTGCATGTAGTCTTGGAAGTAGAGATGGCGGATCTAGCTGCTATAGACCATCTTTTTGACGAAACACATATTTCTGATTCATATGAAATATTACACACTGATGAACAGATGGTGCTAGTCCAGTACGTTCTCCCATTTATTCCCCCGCCGTACCGTGCGATATTCGACTCGGATAATTTACCGCAATTTCCCTTTACAATCCGAGATGGTTGGATGACTTGCGAGATGACGACCTCGCAAGAGCGTCTATCACAGTTCAGAGATGAACTCGAATCGACTGGGTTCACACTCGAAGTGATATCTGTTGTACAATCAACCGATTCAACTGAGGTATTGACAGATAGACAACAAGAGTTCATCACTGAAGCCGTTGAGCGTGGATACTATGAGAGTCCACGAGAATGCACACTCACTGATCTCGCGGCTGCACTGGATGTCACCAAAGGAGCCGCGAGTGGTACACTCCACCGCGCCGAACGACGAATCATCAAGACCTTTCTCGGCAAGCCAGCTGTCTAACCTAGACTGACGGATGGGAACAACCCATCCACGGGTTTTCTGTATCCTGACTCTCATCTCTGCATCGGTCTACAGTCTCATCGCCTGCCTTACTGTCGATGTATTCCGCTAGCTACAGAAGAAATCGTTGCGCAAATCGAAGATCGAATAGAGCACTAAACATGTTTAGGATTCAATTCACGATCACTCGGCTCGATTATCCGGTTGCATGAGCAGTGAATCAACAACGGTTCGGTCAGAACAGGACGCAGTCGATCGCGCGGCGATCACCAACACGGTTAACCAATACTTCCAATACATCGACCGACGGGAGTGGGAAACACTCGGGTCATGTTTTGCTGAGGGTGAACTCGCCATAGATTTCACCGCCATGTTCGGAGGCGAGCCTACTTCGCCGACAGCGGATGAGCAGGTCGAACTATCGCGACGAATGTCTAGTGGCTTCGATGCAACCCAGCACATGGTGAGTAGTCACGTGGTCACAATCGAAGGTGATGAAGCGACCTGTGACACTTCGATTCAGGTGACGATGTATCTCTCGAACGATCGTGGTGACGATTTCTGGGAAGGCGCTGGATTCGTTGGGTTCGATCTCGTGCGAGAGGACGGAGATTGGCTCATCGCGGGAATCACGATGACTGGTCTCTGGGCGGAAGGCAATGGAGAGCTGTTCGAATTAGCCACTGGGCGATTCGAGGAGAACGAGCAATAGCAGTACGATGGACACAAAAGAGCGTACCATGACCGAGGTTGCCGAAGGTGATATCCTCGATTTCTATGAACTAGAGACCATCCACGGCGATCCGGTGCAGTTACCTGACCCGGCGAGGCTCGTACACCTGCAGTTCCGCCGGTTTGCGGGCTGCCCGGTCTGCAATCTGCATTTGCGGTCCATCGCGCAGCGGCATGATGAGATTCTCGCAGCCGGGGTCCGTGAGGTCGTCGTCTTCCACTCAAGTGCCGAGACGATGCTGGAGTTACAGGGAGAGTTGCCGTTCGCGATGATAGCAGACCCTGAAAAGCAACTCTATACCGAGTTTGGGGTGAACTCATCTCCCAAATCTGTACTGCATCCACGGGCGTTGGCGGCAGCTGGCCGCACCATTACCTCGAAATCGACATGGGAGCTAGTGCGGCAACAGCGCAGTTTGCGTGGGGCTGCGAACACGGATGAAGAGTATCTTGGTCTCCCGGCGGATTTTCTAATCGGTACCGACGGGCGAGTCCTTGCAGCGAAATACGGACGGCACGTAGACGACCAGTGGTCGGTTAACGACTTACTCGACCTCGCCGAGTAGGGACGCTTCTACCAGTCTCCAAGAGTAGTAGACCCGTGAATTCAACAAAGCTACTGACTCCTTTCTTACCCGTACTAACTGGTCTGCTCAAGTATTCGTACAGCGGTTTGTCGATCACACGCTCCAGCAGTAGAGTGGAGATGGCGACCATCTGCTGTTGCATATCGACGATACGTTTGTCGGCAAATTAGAATATATTAAATCTAATGTGCAATATATGCATGCATGGACTCTCTCCGATTGGAGCCACGACAACCCCTTCCGAGCTTACACTAGATCTTCTTATCACTCACCACTACTATCCGTCGGAGGGCGGCGCGCTTGCCTCTGTCCACTGCGTATCAGTGAGCGTCCGCTGGTCGTCTTCTTGGCCAACCGCCCGCGCGAGCGTCTCGAATCCGAGGCGCTCGCTCGCGTCGTTCGCCTGGGCGACAAGTCGGGAGACGATGAATTCCGGCGTTGACTGCCCGAGCGAGGTAAAGCGAGGCTGGTAATCGACGTTCAGGTCCAAGTCGTCCGTAAGTCCTTCAGCGAAGATCCCGTCGACACGCGCTGACGGAGGAAGCGGTTCGAGGTCCTCCGCGAGGTGTGTGACGAACACTCCCAGCGCCTCACGCTCGACGGTGAGTGTCACGAGTCCATGCAAGAGATCGGCTGCCCGCCCCGGCTCGGTGATCGCCTCGAACTCATCGACCAGCATGAGTGTCCGGCCACCATCCGTCAGCGGAGGGACGACCGACTGCAGCGTCGTTTCGAGCACGCCTGCGTTGAACGAGGCGTGGCGCTGGTGAAGGACGAGTGCATTCGTGAGGCTCACTGACGCTGCCTCGGCCGGGACGGGCAACCCCATGTGCGCCAGCAGCGCCACCTGACACAACGTTTCGAGCAGTGTCGTTTTGCCGCCACTGTTCGCTCCTGTGAGCACAGCCACGCGATCGGTTGCGGGCGCGGCAATGTTGCCCTCATGGGAGCCGACTGCGTACGTGATCGGCTGGACCGCCTCCTCGGCCGCGAGTAAATCGAGGTTGCGGGCATCCTGAACGGCGAGGACAGTCTGCCCTTCAACGAGAGTTGGCCGTCGCAGATCGAAGGCGAGCGCGAATCTGGCGAGCGATACCTGTAGGGCGATGTCATCGACGGCTGAGACGGCTGCGGTCACGTCCTCCTCCACCCGCTCGACGGTCGCTTCGAGGTCCGCGCGAACCGTCGCCGCTCGCTCGGCGATCTGCTCGCGGAGATCCGCTGCGAGCGTGCGCAGTGTCTCGGTAACGAACATCGATGCGTCAGTCGTCTCACCGGGCATCGCGTCACGGATCAGCGCGGAGTCGAGGGTCGTTTCACCCGTAATGTGTCGGATGAGTGCGTCGCGGAACATGCTCGCATCACGCGCCTCAGCCTCGAGTGTCTCGAGGAGACGCTCAGTGTCGGCAGCTAGATCCTCGACCGTGCCGAGGTCGGTACGCAGGCGGGCCAGCGTCTCATCCGCGTCGTCTGCAATGCCCGATCCATCCGTTTCAAGCGCCCGCAGTGCATGTGCAGCATCCATGAGCACGTCACGGTCAAGCTCGACAAGAGGGGCGAACACGCCGTTGGTCAGGTCGAGTTCGCGGAGCGCGAGCGCCGTCTCGACGGCCGCCGCCTCGCCGGTTTGTTGATCGTACGCTGCGAACGCGGCGAGCACCTCCTCGCGGGTCTCCTCGGTGAGCGCGGCCCACGTGTCGACGGCAGCCATCGTCTCGTCGAGCCGGTTGTCAATGGCTGAGCGAGTGGTTAACGGCGTCAGGACACGGATACGGTCCGCGGCGCGTGCGGTGACTGCGTATGCTTCTGCGAGGTCGATCACATCGCGGTACACCTGGCGGGCGTCACGTGTCGCCAGGATGTCTATCCCGTCATTGTCTTCGGCGCGCCGAAGTATGCGTGTCGCTCGCCCGCGACTCACGCCTGCCTGCACGAGCGGGCGGCTGTCAACCGCCTCGATTGCTGCGACCGCCTCGGCCTCTCCCAGTTCCTCGCGAAGCAGGGTCGCAGTCTTTGGCCCGACGCCCCAGTAATCCTCCAGTCGCATGTCACTGTGCATCAGTCGGGGCCGCTTAACGCTACGGGCTGTGACAGCACGATCGGTGAGTACTAGCCCCCGTGCCCACCGGTTCCTCACCATGATGCATCCCTCAAGTCGAGCCGTCTCCGCGGCCAGATCTCTCAGCCAGCTCTGGTTGTGAAAGCAATGAATAACACGCGTCCAGCGAGCTCGTGACGGATTGGGTCAGTCATTGATCATCCTCGATATACGATTCGAGTTCGTCGACAACCTCATCAACAACATTCGTTGTGAGCCGGCCTTGCATAATGCCGGTTTGATCGTGGCGACCGTCCGCGGCGAGATATAAGAGACGTGGTGAATTCTCAGTGTATGGGAATCCGCCATCTGTTCATGATGCATCTCTGAATACTGCTAGTCAACTCCACGCGATCAGAGGCTCACGGCACTCTGGCGTCCATCCATCAATGAACGAGATGCTTATCACTGCAACTGATCACGAAGCCACTGAACAACAAGAGAACGATAGGACCACAGCCCAGGCATACACGACATGTCCCGAGTGTGATGGACAAATCTGCGTCGTCGAGGAGCACGGCGAACGAACCTGTAGGGATCGTGGATTAGTACTTGACGATGGTGAGATAGATCGTGGTCCCGAATGGCGATCGTTCTCTGAAGAGGAAGCCGACGAACGAAGCCGAGTTGGAGCACTGGTCACCGAACTCATGCACGACAAGGGACTCAGTACAATCATTGGCTGGCAAGACAAAGACGCACACGGCAACAGTGTTTCACCGCGAAAGCAAGAACAACTACAGCGCCTGCGGACGTGGAACGAACGTTTCCGAACCAAAAATCCCCAAGAGCGAAATCTGAAACAAGCCTTCGGTGAGATCGACCGCATGGGATCCGCACTCGGATTGCCAGGACCCTGCCGCGAAACAGCTGGGGTTCTCTACCGACGGACCGTTGCCGAAGAATTGCTTCCTGGTCGATCGATCGAAGCGATGACGACCGCCAGCCTGTATGCGGCAGCCAACCAACACGATACACCCCGTACGTTGGCCGTGTTCGAGTCGGTGAGCCGAGTGGAAAAGCTCCCGATTCAATGTGCGTACCGATATCTCGCTCAGGAACTTGAGCTTGCGATAGAGACGACAGATCCGGTCCAGTATCTCCGCCAATACGCATCGGAGCTCCAGGTAAGCGACGAAGCCGAGCGCCTCGCGCGTAACATACTCGAAATAGGCAAGGCACAGAATGTTCATAGTGGGAAGAATCCAGCAGGTCTCGCAGCAGCAGCAGTCTACATCGTGGCACGCTTGGCGAACGAGAGACTCACACAAGCGACGGTGAGTGATGCCACAAATATTAGCAAAGTTACTATTCGGAGTCGATACCAGGAACTGCTTGCCGTATACGGCGAACACGGTGATCGATAGATGCCCAAAAAACAACTTGAAGCAGCGATCCTGCGAGCGCTATCCGAACAGACCGCGCTTCACGTAATGGATCTTGCTGAGCAGATCGAAGAGCACCCCCTCACAGTGGATCAAGCATGTGCCCAGCTCCACGAGGAAGGTTATATCACCACATCTAGCCACGGAATTTACGATGTTACCACTTATGGAGAGCGACGACTCGATGATGGAGACAATACGCACCACCGGAGAGAGCCTTCTGATACGAACTAGTCCACGTTCGTGAACCGATTTGGCCATAAAAAACAACGGCTCTGCTGAAACTTTTGTCAGTTGCTAGGTCGAAGAGGACGTGCTGAATAGAGAGCGTGTATCTCGAACATTGTCTTTCCATTCTCGAAATTACCCTCGCTAACTATTAATACGATATGCGGAGAAACTGTGCTCGTGACGCGCGATTTTGTCACTGATGCAAACGAAAACCTGCGGAGTGCCGTTGGTACACTGGCAGACGAAGCCCAAACCGGCCAGGTTCGACAGTTCGGGCCACTCACGGCGGCCTGCGCCGGGGTTCCGGCCCCAATCTTCAATCGAGTATTCGTCTTCGACACTCCGCCCATTAGTAAGCTTTCGGCGGCAGTCGCGTGGATGGCCGAGCGTGACGTACCGTTCTGGGTCACCGTGACCGAGCCCGTGGTCGAGGAAGTCACGAACCACCGTGCCGACCTCGACCTCGTGACGGCCGCCGAGCAGCCTGGGATAGCGATGGCCTCACTCGATGAGATACCATCCCGAGACTCGGTCGCCGAGATCGCTGCGGTGACCGACCCGGACGAACGTGACGCGTTCAGCACGGTTACGGCATCGGCCTTCGAGTGGTCGCTGGATGTCGTAGAGCAGGTCGATCAGGCCGCTTTGGCGGCAGACGATGTGCGCTTGTTTCTTGGCAGAGTGGACGGACACCCCGCTGCTAGCGGGCTCTTGATACAGAGCGGGCACGTGGCCGGCGTCTACTCGGTCGGCGTGGTTGAGGAATTCCGTCGACGGGGGATCGGGGAAGCCATGAGTTGGGAGGTGCTCCGTGCCGGACGCGAGGCTGGCTGACAAGTCGGGGTGTTGCAATCGTCCGAGATGGATACTCCACTCTACAAGAGGATGGGATTCGAGACGGTCGTCACCTACCTCCAGTTCGAACCAGACACCTAAGCGGTACGTCGAGTCCAGTAGTCCATAACCTACCGGCCTCAGCTAATTCGACCGCTCTGCTGAATCCACCCTCTGTATCAGTTATAGGGGCTCTGACAGTCGGCAGAGATTATAGGTTCGTCTACATCTACTGATCAGAGTGTCTGATCGAGGTTGTGAGTGAGACAACCGATGGCGAGTTCGCGGAACTGCTTCCACCAGCGTCGAGAACGGATGAACGACCGTATTTCCGATTGGAACGGGAGTGAAACGGTCGACAAGTTACCCATGCCATCGAGTGTAGGGCAGTAACGGACCTCTCATGCCCTACGCCCTCCTCGGGTTCAATTACGTCCAGCCGACAGTATAATATTCCTACAGCAGTGCGTCATAGTATGAGGCGAGAGGTTCTCATCAGTGATGACAAGACTGTCGATCCATCGGTTCAACAGGAGATTCTCGCCGAAGTTGATGCCGAAGTAATACAGGCCAAAGCACGGACGGTAGAGTCCGTCGTGGATGCAGTTCAGGATGCGGAGGGACTCATTGTGGATGCGGCGACGCCCGTCACCGCGGACGTGTTCGAGACTGTCGATTCGCTTCAAGTGGTTGGACGGGCCGGCATCGGCGTCGACAATGTCGATGTCGACGCGGCAGAAGCCTATGGCGTTACGGTGGTTCACGACCCTGCTTACTCCGTGGACGAAGTGGCGACCCACGCGCTCGCGTTACTGCTTGCGGCGGCTCGGAACGTCCACGTTTTTGACCGTCAAACCACCGATGGGGAGTGGACCTGGAAGGAGGGCCGACCGATCCACCGCCTCCGCGGATCGACACTTGGTCTGGTCGGGTTTGGAAAGATTTCGCGTCGTCTCGCGGCGATGGTTCAGGGAATGGGACTCGATGTTCTCGCACACGATCCCTACGTCCCGGACCACGAGCTTGCGCACTTCGATGTCGAGCCGGTTGGTTTCGAGGACCTGCTTGCTCGGTCAGTGTACGTTTCCATTCACGTTCCGCTGTACGAGGATACCCGACATCTCTTCGACGAGGCGGCATTTGAGCAGATGCGCAACGACGCAATTGTGATAAACACCGCCCGAGGTCCCGTTATCGACGAGGAGGCGCTCCTGACCGCGCTCGATGCTGACGAGATCGCTCGGGCCGGCATCGACGTGATGGCAGCAGAGCCGCCGGACGAGTCACCTTTGCTCGGCCGCGAAGACGTCATCGTTACACCCCATACCAGCTGGTACTCGGAAGCGTCGCGTCGCGACTTGAGCACGCACGTGGCCCGAGATGTCGCCCGCGTACTGGCCGGCGAGGAGCCGCGGTCGCCGGTGGATACCTCCGTAGCGTGGCTCTGATCCAGCGATGCACCGAACTCACGGATATTCAATTTGTCGATAATATATTCCTAACGTTGGAGGATGGAGTTCTGTAAATGGCTATTTCTCACTAGGAGTGGTCTGGAATTTCCGTGTAGCATCGATAGAGGGCTTCGTTCGGTATGCTACTCGGTCTCCGACACTTGGCTCAGTTCTCTCGAAATGTTTGATGGGTCCGAGGATACTATCACTTACTAGTATTCCAGACGAGTCGTAAAATCGGCTCGGTAGACCTTCTCAGGTATCGTCTCTCTTGCTATCTCGCACATCACCCAGCGTTTGCAGCCGTCTATGGCTAACAGAGGTCGGCTGGATGGTTTGTCAATGCACCACTTGCCCCGAAATATAGCCTGATGGTCCAAATTTCGGTTCGATCTATGCATTAGAACTCCCATCTGCCCATCTTCAGACTGCAAGGAGTTCGCTGGCGACGTCTGGGAGTGTGAGCAGTGTGGCTTCGAGCCGGTTCACCCCACGTCCGCGGTTTCGACCGAGGAGCTGACGGTGCACTTGGAGCGGTGCTCAGGCCAGACCGCCGTTGCGGAATCGCAGATACGCCCGTCGATCTGGATGACGACCCAAACCGTCGATCACTAACCAGGGATCGAGATAGAGCGAGATCAGCTCTCACGAAGGACTCTACCTCTATGAACGCGTTCCGTGGATTAAGTCCTCGATGGAACCAAAAGCACTTGCGAAGTGTTCGATAGAACACTACATTTATGAGAATATTCATATTTTACTGATGACTATAATAACTGGAGAAATATCCACTCATACAGGTGATCTCACTGATGATCCGAGGGAGCATAATCGTGGACAATGATAGCCAACCATCTTCTCGATACTGCACCGGATCTGACGCCCACACGGAGCAATCGTCACGTTCTCACCGATGTCACGAAATGACCTGTCTACCGAGGAGTGAAAGACCCGCATACGCCGCTGTCGTGTCGATCACGATGGCTGTGTCTACACTGAATATGGACGATCCTGATGAACCATCCCTACGGTAGTCTGTGCGACTGCGTCCGAGTGGTGATTGTTGTTCCCATCACGAAATAGGCCTGTTTACGCAGGATAGCGCTGGCATCTACCGCTCTGGACAACCGTGTTCCATACTACCTCTCACGAGGAACCACTGGATGCCCTCATAGATCACCACCTGATCTCGTATATCGGGTGATACACAGCCATTAGTGGACCGCTGTAGGGCACTAGACATGACCAGTCGGTGAGCTTGCCCCGACCTGACAACTGCACCGATCGCTGTCCCTGACTTCGGGGAGCAACCTGTCGCGACTTCGCTCTCGTGATCGTGAGAGTGACAGAGGATTCGTCCGAACGGTCGACGTTGTAGCGGTAGCTGAAAGTCACGCCGACAGCCGACACTTCACCCCTCCGAAAACACTACAGCAATCGACGATACGCTTGATTGAATCTCCGTACAAATCTGAGTGGTTATTTCTAACAACCTCTATGTCTATAGAAAAATATATGAAATAAAACAGTGGGTGACAGCAGGAGTGCGTCGTCGCTTGGGCCGTGTTTAGCCGCAGGAACGGGATAGAGGAGATGACCTTTCCTCTCGATACCGTATTGGCTCCTCCCGATGAACTCTCACTCGGTGTGTGCGGCCACGGATTCACTCTGCTGACAGTTTTGAATAGATGCTTACGTCCCGATGCCTCATCGGGACGCGCGTACCGTATTTACCATACCACGGAACAGCTACTCAGCTGGACTTTTTGCTGTGCATTTCATAGCTCCTATGTCGTCTGAAAGTCAACTACCACTTTCCAATGACACAGGAATTAGGTCTCCTTGCTCAAGAACTGTCCTTACCGTACTACGAGGATGCCTTCCCAGCGCATGATCCGTTCCATGCCAAACGGGTCCATGATGTCTCAATTCGGTTAGCGAACGATCAATGGTCGGCTCTACACGTACATTTATTCGTGTCTGGGGCATTCGTCATCATTCGGGGATGGATCAAATACCCATGAGATGGTCAGATAATATTATGTATAATGGAACAGTCGAACATAGTATGTCGGTAACAGTGTCGGACGACAGCGATGCAGGTATTGCACACGAGCTGACGGCATTCCAACAGCGAATCCTCACCGTTCTCTCGGAGGAGGCTCGCTACGGTCTGGCGATCAAACGCGAGCTCGAACAGTACTACGGTTCGGATGTCAACCATGGGCGGCTCTATCCCAACCTCGATGATCTCGTCGAGATGGGGCTCGTTGAGAAAAGTGAACTGGACAAACGGACCAACGAGTACGCATTGACAGAAGCTGGCCACGATGCCATTTTGAATCAGCTTTCCTGGACATTATCACGATTTATCACATCAGAGAGCCGGACAACAGAGATCACCGAGCTCGTTAGTGCTGCCCAGGAGTAGCGGACATCAGCTGGACGCCGTCAACGAGACCCTAGAACGGATGGTTGAGTTGTTTGGATACTATGGGAACGTGCACTGGAACCCGGTTTGAGACCTACATACGGGAGGAGCACGATCCAGTTACTACCGTCGCTGCGGAAGTTGATTCTAAGAATGGTCGCACAGTGACTGTATCACTTCATCTATTATCTTTAACCGAACACTACTATTCACGTAGTCGAAAACGCTTTGTGAGACACTGATTATGCTGATGTGAGGGTAGCTAATACTCTCGCTGGAGGTAACAGATGTCTGTAACGAGGACGATTACGAGCACAATTGGATCGATTCTTGGGCGCAAAGTAGGTGACGTACTCGGACAAAAGCTCGAAGCGGCTATTTCGTTCCAGAGTACGGACGAATCGGATGAGGAAGAATCTGAAACCGAAGACAGAGACGGAGACGACGGGGACGAAGAGACGACAGACACCGAAAGTGAGTCGGACGACGAAGAACCCCTGGACGCGACATCGGAACATCTTGATGACATCTCGGATGAAGATCTCCAATCGCTTGCGAATCAGCTCATTAACGAACTTGACGAACGACAGTCAGATTAAACACCAGTGTCAATCTATCATTGAATTATAATATTTCCAACTTATATAGGTGGGATAAATTACTAGAACATCATTCATTCGTATTTTTAGAATGGGAGTGACTTTCTTCGGTAATTTCGGCACGAGCTCGATGACGGTATCGCCAGTCCCATTCCTCAAAAATCCCGTATTTGGTCATCGTGGTCATGCCTGCAAGCGCTGCTCGAAGTTTGAGTCCGACGAGCGGGATGTCAGCGACGGTGATGATAACGTCGGCTTCGAGAACGGCTCCGTCGCGAAGGATTACGTCGAGTAAGTCGACGACTGCGTCATCGTCCCGTTTAGTTGGTCGCATTTTTACACTCCTGTTCGTCTCCGATCGCTGGTGTGAAGGTATACGGCGGCCACGGACCAGTAAAGCGAACCGTGACCCCAGGTTTTACAGCGACATCGTCGAGTATGTCGCCAATCTCCTCTTCGCGGTCTTCATGTGCGAGCAGCGTCAGTCGAGCCAGCTGGGCGGTCATTCGATCATCTTCGTCATCCTTGCTGTCTGTGAGGTCGATCGACCGTTGACCGGTGTCTCGATCGTGTACCTCGTGGGCGATGTCCGCGAGACGATCGCAAAGGGTTCTCGCTCGTTCGTCGCGCCGCCGACGCTTCAACACAGCGAGGCGCTGCTTGTATTGCTTTTCGAGCAGAAAGTTCGTACCGCCATCGGTTTCGGACTCGTCGATACGCGTCGTGATTTCTTGGAGCTGCTCGTCTCTCGCTTCGAGACCGGCTTCAAGTTCGCGTTCTTCGACCGTGACACCGACGTGATATTCCCAGAAGCCGGAAAGCGTATCGAGATGACGAGAGAGTCCGTCCGCCTGCTCATGTGCCCACTCGCGGACGCGATCGTCGTTTCCCCGAATAATCGTATCGAATCGAAATGGCAGTGGCGTCCCAAAACACGCGCCCACAGCGTCGACCACCTGCTGGTGTTGGAGCAGCCATTTACGAAGGAGGTCCACCTCGTCAGTATCGTATAAGCTATTGCATTCGTGAACGACCAGACCCACGTCGTCGATGGCGATGAGTGCCGTTGGCTCGTCGTCGACACCTGTAACCGAAAAATCGGACTCTCGATCGGGAATTGATACGGCACAATAGAGGTAGCGACCCTCTTTGATGGTGGCGTCATTCATCCTTGAACAGGCTGTAACCGGGGTGTGGTTGGCGTGGTTCGTCGACGTGGTTGACGAGATCGTCGACGAGCTCGTTTAGCTCGCCACGAAGATCGTCGACTGATTCGTCAATTCCCTGGTCGGTTTTCAACTGGTCAATCTCCGCTTCGAGCGAAGCAAGCTGCGTGCCGAGGCGTTCTACCTCCTTGTCAGTGAGCATCCCTGACTCCATTCGACGGATTGCTTCGCGCTCCATCGCATCGACCAGCAGCTCGACGAGCGTCACGACGATCGTCATGAGGCCATCGCGTGCGTTCTCGCCGTCGACATTAATTCTCGTCATGGCTCTTCTGTGGATTTGTCCCATGCGTCGGTGCTCCCGATCTCGTCCGGTTTGGACGCTTCGGACTCGTTAGATCGGATCGATGTGATATCAGTGCCCAAGCGTCGCTGTCGGGGGCTCGTCGATACGGCCGGATCAATCCGAGGACAGTTCGTAGAGTACATCTTCTATTCTGTCTTCGAGTCGTCTCGGTCCCTGGTGATCGGTGGGGTTTTCAGCCACGGAGCGTGTTCTGTGATCGGCGGTTCGGAAAGCGGTGCAACGGGTGTGCCACCGTCCGCTTCCTGTTCCCGTTCTTGCTCCTGGTCTTCGAGTTCAGAGGCCTGGATTTCCTCGTCTTCGTCGCTCTTTTTGCGTGCGTCAATCCCGTTCTGCCCGGAGGCTTCCGCAACGCATTCCATATCAGTTCCAGTGGGGAACTCGAGACCGTACTTCGCGGCCGTCTCAAACGACGCGAGCGCCGCCCGGAGCTGAATTCCTAAGAGTTCGGCATCGCCAATCGTCACCGCAATGTCGGCGTTAATGACGACGCCCTTCTCGAGTAGCATCTCGACGATGTCCGCCAAGTCGTTCTGTGTCCGGGTCGGACCGCCGCTTCGGCTTCCGCGTCGGCTACTCATTGGTATCACTTTGATTATTCATTGGTATCACTTCGAATAGTTTCGGATCGGTCATCGTAGATGCGTTGGTGGCCTTTCGCAGTTGAATATTGCTCCGTCTTAGAAATTGTCGAAAGATATCCCTCTTCTCAATAGCCAACAAGTATGCTGTTGGATTGCTCTGCGTCGGTACGCTGATCGAACGCCGTTCGATTTCGCTGTCGACTAACGTGTCGATCCCCAGCGAGAACTCGTGACCGACGTGTGTCCGTCCGATGTCTCTGTGTCCACTACCCACTATCCGACAGCTTCCATCCGTTTCTGTGAGTACTCCAAACAGGTCACAGAGCAGCGAGCCGATGCTGTGGTCCGATTGATTGTCGTCGTTCGCCATTACTGTTTCACCGTGACTTTGCCGCTGATCGTCTTGCGAGCCTGTTTTGCGACGTCGAGTTGGCTCTCCAGTTCGAGCCGTCGCTGGTCGTACTCCTCGCGCGAGCGTTCGCCGAGTTCGTACAGGAGGCGATTTTCCTTGATGTCGTCCTGAATCTCGTCGATGTCGTACAACTCGTCGATCGCCGTTGACCGGATAATGCCCGCGAGTGAGATGAACGGTCGAAAGAGTAGGTCGTCAATAATGAATGTCATTGTTGTGTCCCAATCTCGATATCGATGAAGTTATACGGTGCCCAAGGACCGCTGTACTGGACGGACAGGTGATCGTCGTGTTCCTCAGTGATCTCGTCGATCGCCGCGCCGAACGAGGCCTGTTGATCCTGATCGACGAGGTATGATCGATTCATGACGAGACGGTCGCTGAATTGGCCGTTTTCTGCCTCTTGTACGCTCATATCCCTGAGCCGATCAGCGATGTCTTCGCGAATTGCCTCCTGATCAAAGGTGGTGTCCTCGTCAGCAATGAGTTTCACCCCGAGTTCGACCGTCCCGTCGATCTCGTGTAGCGCGCGACTGAACATTCCCCGACCGCCGCGAAGCACGTTCTTAAGCGTCCGTCCGTCCTTAAATACCATCCCGAAGCGCATCGGAACGACTGTTCGTCTCCCGTGCTCCATGACCGCCCCCAGGGCATTGTCGTGCGCACGGAGGTTCTCGTCCGTCTGCTCTGGCTCGAGCGTATCGATGTCACTCACGACGGCTGCGAGTGGCCGATGATTAACCGTATACACACGGTTCGCGCCACCGACGCCGACGATCTCGAGGTCGAGATCGTACTCTTCGTCCTCGATAATCCCGTATGCGTAGTAGTGTGAATCGCTCATGCTCGGTCTTCCTCGAATTGCCTATCGCTGCTTGTCTACGTACTCTGTGAATTCGTAGGTAATAATGTAGTGCCAGCAAACGAGGCCCCAAATCGCGATTTCTGGAGCGTTTGTATATACTACACCAACAAATAGCTTGTATTTACCAGCCTCATGGAATAGCTTGCATATGCTCCCATAAAAAATAAAAAAATCATAGCACAAAATTAGATCCAGATGAGTGTAAACACAACAAGTCAATGTCAAGGTCAGCGTCCAGATACGTCGAGCCTTGTCGAGGTCATCGATCGTATCCTTGACAAAGGAGTCGTCATCGATCTCTGGGCTCGGGTGTCAGTCGTCGGCATCGAGATCCTCACGGTCGAAGCACGGATCGTCGTTGCATCGGTCGATACGTTCCTTCACTATGCAAAGCACATCTCGATACTCGAGGAAGTGTGCGAATCCGGCGACCTAGAGGACCTCAAAAACCTCGAGATTGGAACATCACCGATGGTACAGTCGGCACCGGACAAGTCCGAACCGCAGATCGAGCGATCCGAGTCAGAGTAAAGGTATGACGACGATCACGTGGCTGCCCAGATCGAACGCACGGCATTGCGCTCTGCAGTAGTATGACCAAAACAGGGTGAGTACTGGAGCGTGGTGCACTCAGTCATGAAGGACAAGCGACGATGACTGCCATCAAGCCGAGCGAACATACGATAGACGAGCTGGAAAACGGGATCGAAACGATCGATGATCCAGATGAACTCAGGTCGATGCTCGATGCCGAAGCCGATAACAAAGATCGAAAAGGTGCGAAGGCGCTCATCGAGCATCGACTGAGCGAAGTCGAGGATAGTGAAGAAGAGAGCAAGACGACGAAGACCGACTCTGGGATGGATGAGTCAGATCTCGCGGACAGAAAAGCGGATCTCATCGAGATCCGCAACCGCGTTCAAGAGGTTGCAGCGGATCTCATCGGCCGTGATCTCGACGGTATCAGTGCGATTCGGCGCGAAGAGGACAACTGGACTGCCGTCGTCAATCTCGTCGAGCGTCACTCCGTACCGGACACCCAGGATATCATTGGTCGCTATGAGGTCCACCTCGACTCTGACGGCGAGATCACCGGCTATCACCGGTTGAGTCGGTATCGTCGTAGCTATACCGATTACGAAGGATGGTGCTGAGTGGTCCGAAACATCCTTTTAGATCCTTCAGCCGGTTCGCTGAGTGCCTGCCAGCGCTAGCCTAGCAGTTAACCCGATTCGAGCAAATATCAATGATCACATATTTCGAACCAATATTTATCCCAGTTGTGCCGATCGCACGATCACAGACTCCCGAACAATAATGATTCCCCCAAACCAATCGTCCACGAGTGACGAAGCGAGCAGCGAAGAGGGTATGGCCGAAACTGTAACGAAACTTAGATCCACACTCAATTCCCAGAATAGTGCCGAAGCTAGAGACGAACGCGAAAGCAACGATGAAGACCACGAATCGGAGAATAAAGACAGTGATGCCAAAATGAGCGATACTGAAGGTAATAATGAAGGGAATGGAAATGAAGAACAAAACGAAGACAGCGACACCGAGAACGAAGAGACAGAGGGTGAGGAGAACTCCACCGAAGCAGGTACCGATGAAATCAGCACAGATGAAGCGGGGTTGATCGAAATTCGTGACCACGTTCGAGAGGTGGCGGCAGACATCATCGGCCGCGATCTCGACGGTATCGCGGCAATACACCGCAACGACGATACCTGGACGGTCGCGGTTGATGTCGTTGAGCGCCACTCGGTACCGGACACCCAAGACATCATGGGACGCTACGAGATACATCTCGAGCCGAATGGTGAGATTCGAGAGTACAGCTGCTCGAGTCGGTATCGTCGCGGTGATACCGGATACAATGAGTGGTAATCGCACACCGCTGAACCGATCGAAGTGAAAGGGAGATGTTGTGCTTCCTTTGCTTCGTGCTCCTGCAGAGAAATGACGTTAATTCAATTGCGTGTTGGGGTGGCGAGAGTAACGCAAACACCTGAGAACGTTCGCCGTACTCTCCTTGTCCAGTATTCGAGATCCTCCCGTTTCTATGGATGTCGTAGTAAGCATCGAATATGCCCGTTACAAATGTATGTCTGTAACAGCAAGAAGTATGTATACAAACATGGTTCGATGTGCACGTAGCACAAGACGTTTGAAAGAGTCGCATCTAATAGAACGATTCCCACCTCAAAGAGCGGAGTGAACGCTGAGATAGCACGTGCTCAGCGACCCTGCAAGATGACCCTTCGGTAGCGTCGTCTTACAATGTCGTGGAGACCGAGGCGCTAGCGTTGTTTGAGCATCTCTCCTTCGGGTTTCTCGAAGAGTTTGATGCGTTCGTCTCGGCGGAACGAGGACCTCACACTATATCTGCGCCTCGCTATCGCTATCACCAACTATGAACGCGGAGACAATCCGGGAAGCACGGCCATCATGGTGTCAAGAGTTCTATAACACCTCTAGTAGTCATGTGCAAGCAAAGAGTACAGACTGAACAGCGGCGTGAATTCATGCTAGTGCTCAAGAATTCGGGCGCAGTCAGTTCGCGGCGGCGAGCGTGCTGGGAAAGAATACGAGACCAGCCGCCGCAAACTGGAGGCATAACTCGACGGAGTGCGCAAAGCGCATTGAGACATTCACTGACAAAGTGGAGGAAAATGCTAATGACAACAGACGACCGAAACCAGCGACCGCGAACCAGAACCGGAGGCCCACATAGCGGTAACTCGTTCGACTACGGGTTTACCGTCGGTATCGGTCCCCAATCCACAGAACCAGAACGCGGCAACCCTCCTGAAACACTGTCAGCGTCAGCCAGTACAGGCCATGCTGCGATCATTCACTCGATAGACAAGGGACATGCAATAATGCTTGATCTTCTTGTGGCCGATCCAACCGAGCTTTCAGCAGGTGTTGATTCGGACGCTTGTAACCGGACACGATGGCGGGGTCGCATAGGTTCCTCTTCCTTGCGTCGACTTCAAAGCCGGGATATATCATCAAACAATAATATCCTAGATGATCGCCTTTACAGGAGAATAGCCAAATGAATAACTCTAGATCAAACGAGGGGTTAGCTGAGACTGTAGCGAGGCTCGAATCCGTAATCGAATCACCGTCTGATGATGAAAAGAACACAGTACAGAACGAAGAATCAGACGGACAGTCCGACAGTAACGCTTCCTCCGAATTCATTCGAGGGATCCGACACGGACTCCAGGATGGACTGTTCGAAAGCTTCAGTGATAGAGCCGAACCAGTTGGAAGCACTCTCGGAGAACAGTTTGGTCGGCTACTTGGTGAGATGGTCGTGCGAAAACTCACGGAGCAGATACGGGAACTGCGGAATTCTGAAAGTGAAGCGGATGCGGACGATCTTGTCTCGTCTGAGTTGTTAGAACGCAAGGACAGCGAATCGTTTTTTGAAGAATTAACTCGCAATAGTGTACTATCGAAAGAAGATATCGAGAATGAGCAGCAACTCATCAAAGAATCCAAAGAACTTCTCGAAACAATTGATGTCACAAAGCTATCAAGGTCTATCGACGTGAGGAAATTACCCAAAGCCATCAATTTTAAGGAGATTCCGGCGGCGATTGCGAACGCCGATCCCAAGCGAGCGGTCGAACTCAAACATCTGGCGTCACTCATCGAGTTCGACGACCTCTGGGATGCAGTCGAGGTTCGAGAATTCATGCGGAACAAAGAGGAACTCGAAGACGTCGTGGACGATAAGGATAGCGATGATGAAGACGGGACAGATGGTTTGTCTCTGACTGATTCACTCGGGCCGCTAGATAGCGAGGGTGGTGAGTTGGGCGGCCAGATGACTCAAGCAATACAGGCCGCCATTCAATCAAAGCTCCGGGATGCTGTCGAGGAATTCCGCAGTTCTGTTCTCGATGTGCGCGAGCAGGTGAAGGAAGCGCGCAACGAAGCACAAGCAGCTGTTGAGGAGACGACTGGTGGTGGAACAGGCCAGCCTTCTTCCCGAAATCCGACCGCCTACTCGACAATGGTCTCGGGCTGGAAGAAGAGTGATTGGTCGGCGGCGAAGGTTTCGACTGTTCCCCGCGACGTCCGCCATTCGAGCGCTCCGGGTCATGTCCGACTGTATGGCTCGCGGTTCGACAAAATGGAAAATGACGATGAATGACATCTCCCCGGCTTAACACTGGAGGTTCCTCGTGATAGGGTATCGCTTACCGACCCACGGAGATATCCTGTGGGTTCGTGTGCCCACGTAGCTCTAAACTGCTGTCACGCGGAGCTCGGAGGTGTCTCCGTCGAATCGAAATTATAACACTTTCGAGCGGTGGTTTCACTGATCTTGTTATTCGCTGTTTCACCTCCCTGCTAGCACACGATCAGCATAGTGCGTCGATTCAATCGGACGCCCAGCACTCCTTGAGGGTGGGGCTTTGCATCTGTCTTTCTGGAAAATACAGTGATTCTTAACGCGATAGGAACACCGAGGGTGGTGTTTTCGGGTGTTTTTCCACCCGCGACAACCTGACGAAGGCGGTCGAGCTTGAGGAACTCGCCAACGAGATCGGGAACTCCATCAATCACTCTCTGAACGCCTTCGACGCGGCCACGATCATTCTGGAGACGCTGCTGAGTGGGAATGCACCACCGAGGGATGACTAGCGAAGGGACTGTCCTTTGCAGGAACGTGATCGGGATACACTGGTGGATAGTCTCTTGGAGTCAGATGAGGCACGCGTGTAAATGATATAGCAAACTATTTTGGTACGTATACTGGCTGGAATTGATTCATATAACGAACGAGGCTTTCGGACTGGGATAAACGGTATCCCCCCGAGCAGCA
The DNA here is from genome assembly GCA_025041175.1 of Halobacteriales archaeon YIM A00010. Taxonomy (GTDB): domain Archaea; phylum Halobacteriota; class Halobacteria; order Halobacteriales; family Haloarculaceae; genus Halocatena. Next base: position 813,539 of record JAKCFJ010000002.1, on the reverse strand, counting down.
GAACTGAGCAGCTCTGATCGGATGCCTCGCAGTCGTATAGCAACAGCTTTCCCTCTCATCGATATTCTTTATCTATGTCATCGATTGCGGAATTTTCGATTCCGGCCGATGAATTCGCGCTGCGGGAGACGCTCGAGCGCCTGCCAGAGATTGCAATCGAGATCGATCGCGTTGTCGCCCACAATGCGACCCACGTACTGCCGTTCGTCTGGGCGTCGGGCGAGGGGAGTGAGGATCTGCCCGCGATCCTCGATGATGATCCCAGTGTTGAGAAGAGCGAACGACTCGCTGAGTACGAGAATGAACAGTTCTATCGCATGGAATGGGCCGACGAGGCTCGACTCATCGGCCACATGATCGTCCAGCATGATGCGATCGTCCAGCGAGCCATCGCACGAAATAGGGAGTGGCATCTGCGCGTGTTGTTTCCGGAACGAAGCAGCCAGTGACTATGCCCAGCAACAAGAGTTTTCACTCGATCTCAAAGGCGGTGTTCAGATACGGATGAAGTATGAGGCGGTTCGTTTTCTGAGTGTCATATGCCCGAAAACGCCCGCCTCAATGGATGTTTGGACGACACCGACTTGGATTTTATGGAGCGAGAAGCAACACCGCGACTGTTGATGAAGCTCGGTATTCAGCTCCACCTTGCTGGTCTATCGCTTTCGAATACCGTTACTATTCTTGAGATATTCGGTGTTGAACGGGCTCGTTCGACCGTTCACAATTGGGTTCACAAGGCCGATCTACAGCCCGAGAATGGACGAAGCCCGGATCACGTTGCGGTTGACGAGACCGTGATCCGACTGAACGACGAGCAGTATTGGCTGTACGCTGCGGTTGATCCCGAAACAAACGAATTGCTTCACACAATGCTTGAACCGACGACAAACACGGTTCTCGCTCAATCGTTTCTCACTGCACTCGCCGAGAAGCATGATGTTGAGGAGGCTGTGTTTCTCGTTGATGGCTCGCATTCATTACAACACGCGTGTCGTCGACACGGCTTCGATGTCAGATATGAACGCCACGGAAATCGGAACAGCGTCGAACGTATATTTCGTGAAATAAAACGACGTACCTCTTTGTTCTCAAACTGTTTCAGCAATGCCAAAGCAGAAACTGCAAACGAGTGGCTTCGATCGTTCGCATTCGCATGGAATCAGCTTATCTGAACACTACCACCACAGCCGCGATCATCTTTATGCGCCGGAATCCCGCCAGCTCGCGGTAGATGGTTGATGGCACCCAAAGTTCTGTCGTTTTATAGTATTTGAGCGACTACAATTTCGCATTTGGATATTTACAAAAATTCGAAACATCTCTGTATCCACGATGTTTGCCGTATACATTCTTCATCGCTCTCACTCGTCTGGTAGATTGGCATTACCTGCCAACTATTTCATCGTCTCGTATTATAAACGGTGTGAGGGTGGTCGTTTATTGATTTCTCAGGTGTGGCCCGACTATGTACGGACCGAGTACGCCCGCAATTCTATCACTGCTTTCATTGGATCCCCCCGCTCCCCGCATCCGGATGCGCGATGAATAGGATGTTGAGATTGTCGCGGTGGGGCGCTACCAATGTTTCGAACGAGCACCTCTCGCTACCGGAAAGGTAGGCAGGTGATCAGGTGCTTTTTGGAATGGCATTACTAAGCAATTATGGAACTCTACCTAAATGAGCACTAGGCCTGCGATCGACTCAGAATACATCCAGAAACATCGCGAAGAAATAGAGCACCCGCTGTGGCAGCTGTTCATGCGGTTCGGTGAGGGGAACCGGCGCTGGTTCGTCATCGGTGTCCTTGCAAGCATTGGCTCCCGCTTTCTCTCCCTGGTCCCGCCGGTTATTCTGGGGATGGCTATCGACGCTATTTTCCATGACTCTGCGGACTTCACGTTACCGTTCATTCCGCCAGCTCACCTCCCTGACACCACGATGGGACAGTTTTGGTTCGCCATCGGTGCGATGGGCATCGCGATGGTTGGCCAAGCGCTTCTCATCTTTGTCCGGGCGACCGCGCTCAATCTCTTCTCACACCGCGTGAAACACGAGGCCCGGAGCGCGACCTATCAGCAGATGCAACGACTCGACATGGACTTCTTCAACGAAGTCCAGACGGGCGAACTCATCTCCATTCTCTCGAACGATACCAACCGGCTGGAGCAGTTTCTCGACTCGATGATGGGCGAAGCCATTCAGTTGATTGTCCTCATGCTTGGGACCGCAGTCATCCTAGCGTGGCTCAATCTGCAGCTTGCCGTCGTCACCCTGATGGTCGTCCCGCTGTCGGCACTTTTTACCCACTGGTATATGCGTCTCGCAGAGGAGCGTTACTCGGACATCCGCGAGTCGGTCGGCGACCTCAACAGCCGCCTGGAGAACAACCTTAACGGTATCCAGGTCATCAAGACCTCTAACACGGAGGACTACGAAAACGAGCGCGTCGAGGACCACTCCTATCGGTACTTCCGGCTCGACTGGCTTGCGCTGCGTCTCGGCTTCGTGTACCGGCCCGGGCTGCGGGTGCTGACCTCCCTGGCCTTCATCGCCACGTTCATCGTCGGCGGCATCTGGATCCTCGAAGGGCCGCCAGGTCCGCTATCGGGCGAACTCACCGTCGGGACGCTTGTCACATTCCTCTTGTTGACCCAGCGCCTGGTCAATCCACTCGCCCAGATGGGAAACATCGTCGAGCGCTACGAGGACGCCAAAGCCTCCACGAAACGGATCCTTGGGCTGATGAATCTACCTATCCGCATCCAGGACGCGCCCGACGCTGTCGACCTCACGGATGTCGATGGGAATGTCAAGTTCGATGACATCACCTTCGCCTACGACGAGGACGAGATCATCTTGGAGAATATCGACATCGACGTCGAACCGGGTGAGACGGTTGGTCTCGTCGGTCCCACGGGCGCTGGCAAGACGACGATCATCAAGCTACTTTTGCGTCTCTACGACGTCAATGACGGAGCCATCAGAATCGACGGCCACGACATCCGCGACGTGACCCTCGCCAGCCTGCGCGGTTCGATGAGCTACGTCGGTCAGGACAACTTCCTGTTCGACGGCACGATCGAGGAGAACATCACGTACGGCCAGTTCGAGACCTGCCGGGAGGAAGTCATTGAGGCCGCGAAGATGGCCGAGGCTCACCAATTCATCACCAACCTCCAGGATGGGTACGATCAGGACATTGGCGAGCGCGGCGTGAAGCTCTCGGGTGGGCAGCGCCAACGCATCGCCATTGCACGGACAATTCTCCAGCGCCCGTCAATCATGATCTTCGACGAGGCGACCTCCGCTGTGGACACAGAGACGGAACTGCTCATCCAGCGCTCGATCGACCAGCTCGCAGCCGACCGGACGACGTTCATCATCGCCCACCGACTTTCGACGGTACGGGACGCCGACACGATTCTTGTCGTCGAGCAAGGCGAGATCGTCGAGCACGGTACTCACGAAGGGCTCCTAGAAGCTGACGGCCTGTACGCCAACCTCTGGCGGGTTCAGGCCGGCGAGATCGAGGAACTCCCCGAGGAGTTCGTCGAGCAGGCCAGCGAGCGGGTCGCCCAGCAGGCTCTCGACGCTGTCGAAGAGGACTGAAACCACGTTTCAGTCCTATGTTCTACAGCGTCGCAAGGCGAGTGCTTCGGGGTCTCGCAAATCACGACGTGATTTACTGGATACAGGAAAACCGAAGATTTCTGCTCTGTTGAAATTCTCTTCTTTAGGGACTCATTCACGTGAATCTACTGCACACTACAGGTGCATACTTAGCAAAATATCAGTTATATCAGTGACTTAATCCAATAGTGTTACGTGTCCTCAACACGGAATACGAATCGAATGGATGTCGAAGTACTTGGTTTCCGTGCAGAGTGGTGTGGTCCATGCAAACAGCTGCGTCCGATTTTAGATAATCTCGATGAAGAATACGAAGAGGTAGAGTTCTCACATATCGATATTGAAGAGCAAACAGAACTGGTAAACAAATACAGTGTGCAGGCTGTTCCAACAATAGTTGTTATAGGTAACGACGAAGTGCAGGCACAGATGACCGGGTTTCAGCCAAAAGAAACTATTGAGGAGCAATTGACGCCCCTCGTTTAACGAACTATAGAGAATACTACCTCAATCACCTGTACTGATCGTTAGAGTGCTCGGTCGAGATTGTGAACGATACACGCAAGGGCGAGTTCACGAAATTGCTTCCACCAGCGTCGTGAACGGACGAACGCACCGTATTTTCGCTTGAGTCGAGAATTCACCGTTTCGTTCTGGCTCCGTTGGCCGTAGAGTTCAGTATCCAGCCGAGCGTTCCACGCTTTCTGCAGTGACAAGAACTCACGGTGTTTGATCAGCGGACGAATCCCATTCTCGCGGGCCATCGCCCGAATCTGCTGATCGTCATATCCCTTGTCTCCAAGAAGAACATTAACTTCAGCTGTGTTACGGTTGATGAGTGACGGTGCGATCTGTGTATCGTGTTTGCGGGTCGTTGTAATGTGGAGATCGAGGATCGCGTTTGCTCTCGTATCAACTAAGAGCGTGACTTTCAGCTGCTGGATCGTCAGCTTCGTCCGTTTCGTGTAGTGCTTCGAGGCGTGACTGCGGTCGAAGCACGAGGTATCAATCCCTGCAACACAGTTAGTCGGGAGCAGTGAAACAGAGCCAAGATTTCCTTTGACTTGACCCCGAGGTCGTTCACTGTCAAGGCGATACCGAGGCGTTGGATCTTCTCGTAGGCATCCGTCCGCACAACGTGTTGAACGGCTTGGAGCCCCCGATGAGACGAGTCTGGGTCAGACCTCCGTGAACGCCACGTTGGCGGGTTCTCCGACGAGCAATTCGGAGACACGTCCGGCACGCTCGGATCTTCGATGCGTTCGACTCCGGGCGCGCCGCGAATGCGATGTCTCCCAACAGCCGGTTCACCGAACTCCGGGCACTGATGGCTGTGGCATGCCGCAGGGAGAATCGCGCGGGTGTCGAATACGAATACATCGAATGGTCATACTGTCGGACAGCGGTGATCGCGTCTCGGCTGCTGGTGACCCGCCAGACAGCAACTGGCCCGTCCGTTGCACGCCGTCCGCAGGGCCAATAGTATCAGGTGACGGGTATGCACGAGGTCCAGAGCCAAGCCGAGTCAGCGGTGGCAAGATGGTATCGATTAGTAAGGACAGCGTGGGGGGCTTGCTCGGTCCGGCGTCCTGCCGTCGGCTTCACTCCTCGCACCCGTCATCTGCGAGCGTCGTGGCGATGAGATTCCGCATCCCGCGGCGAAGTCGGCCACTCATTGCCGTCGACGACAGCCCGATCTCGTCGGCCACCTCATCGAGCGAGATATCGCGCGGCTCGCGGAAATACCCCTTCTCGTAGGCGATTGTCAGAGCGGCCTTCTGTTCGTCGGTCAGCCCGTAGGACATCTCACCCCCCGCGTCGACGTTACCGTACATCTCGAGGATAGCGAGCGTGATATCGTTCTCATTCGCGTACTTCCAGATAGTGTTGAGTGCCTCTCTGCCGGGCAGGAGTAGCCGAACGAGCCACCCTCTCCCTCTCGTCTCAGTGTGAACTAAAAAGCCGTTCACATCTGTCACCACGGTGCTGATGAGTTTCGTCTCTGGAGTGTGCTCGATATAGTAGATACCCGTCTCGACGGTCCAATCTACGAGTTCATAGCTGTTGACCGTCGAGTCGTCGTCGAGCATCCTCTCGAGTTCCGCGCGGTCGGTGTACTCGATGAGAAATGGGAAGACAGTCGCCCCTGGGTTGGTGTTTCCCTGTGCGATAACCCTGATCTCGATATTGTCGAGATTCCGCAACGTGGGGACGAGAGCGAGTCGTTCGTGCTTGATGTGTACTTTCGCTGTAATAGACATGTGGCGTTAGGTTCTCCTACAACGTTTCACCGCCCCATACGGATAGTGGGTGTGGATGCCTTGGTATGACAGTACATTGAATCATTATGTCCGTAAGAAGTACACTCCGGGTATACAACAGTGTTTCGCTCTTGTGCCGTGGATTGTTGGTGGGTCATAACACAGTTTCGAGGATGGTTGTGAGCGCATCGTTCCCCGGTTTTCGGTGGGATCTACGGCGAACTGATACTGTCGGACAGGGGTGATCGCGTCTCGGCTGCTGGTGACCCGCCAGACAGCAACTGGCTCGTCCGTCGCACGCCGTCCGAAGGTCCGACAGTATGAGATCGGTGCGTACGCCGACTCGGCGGCCGTGGTACGCGATTCCGAAACGGCCGCCGGGAGGGGCAGCCATGGCCGGTCATTCCGGTGCCTCACGCTACAGACCACGGCGGTCGAGATAGCCCGATAGACGACTGGATATAAATGGGATGGAATGTTAGCATCGTCTTTTATTGCCGTCTACAAAGTTGATCCACTTGCATGACAGGAAATACCGAGCACCCCAACCACCCGAGTGTCGATCAATCGGATCGCGTGCTGCCGAGAAACCTGCGTCAGAGCGGCGATCCAGGCATCCAGATGCTGGTTTCGACGCGTGTTCGCAAATCTCCCTTCTTCCATAAGTCCTTCAACGAGGAAGGGGCCTGGCGGTGTACGGTGTACAATCGGTTGTATCATCCGCGCGGTCTCGTCGAACCCGAGGACGGCGGTGCGATGGCCGAATACGACGCGCTGGTCAACAAGGTGACGCTGTGGGATGTCGCCGTCGAGCGCCAAATCCGGGTGAAGGGACCGGACGCAGAAGCCCTCACCAACCACGTCATCACCCGCGATGCGACCGAGATCGAGCCGATGCACGGCAAGTACGTTATTCTCTGTAACGAGGACGGCGGTATTCTGAACGATCCAGTGCTGCTGCGTCCCGGAGAAGAGGAGTTCTGGTTTTCCGTCTCCGATTCCACCCTCATGCAGTGGCTACAGGGTGTCAACGTCGGAATGGACTTCGATGTCGAAATCGACGAGATCGACGTCGCACCGATGCAAATTCAGGGACCGCTATCGGAGGACGTGATGGTTGATGTCGTCGGTGAAGCGGTCAGTGACATCCCGTACTACGGTCTGATGGAGGCTGAAATCAACGGCTGTTCGGTGCTGGTGAGCCAGACCGGCTTCTCCGGCGAGAAGGGCTTTGAGATCTACGTGCGCGATGCGATGGAAAACGCCGAAGCCGTGTGGGATCCGGTTCTGGCGGCCGTCAAGGACCACGGCGGGATGCAGATCGCTCCCGGCCACCACCGTCGGATTGCGGCGGGCATCCTCTCGTGGGGCCAGGACATGGACCACGAGACGTCGCCGTTCCAGGTCAACTTGGGCTATCAGGTGCCCGATGACAAGGAAGCCGACTACATCGGCAAGGCGGAACTCGAACGCCAGAAGAGACGGCTCGAGAACGGCGAGTATCCGTTCGCCCTCAAAATGGTCGGCCTGAAGATGGCTGGCGAACCGATCCGAGACTACGCGCCCGACTTCTGGCTCATTTCCGACCCGGAGACCGGCGAGGAATGTGGGTACGTCACGTCGCCGTGGTGGAATCCCGAACTAGAGACGAACATCGCGCTCGGCTTCGTGCCGGCGGAGAAACTCGAGGCACCGCTGGACGACCGTGTGTACGACGCCGATCTCGACACCGAGTTCCGGGTGCATCTGCCCGACGAGTACGCCGAGGAGCCGGGCGAGCCGGTGTACGCTACGGTGGCCAAGATACCGTTCAAGGAGTCGGTCAACCCGAGCGCCCGCGAACAGGCCAAGCTGAACGCAAAAAAGGAAGCCCAGACCGACGACTGAACGGTATCACTCGTCGGTTTCGTGACGGTTAATCTCATTATCGGTTGATGAGTTCACCCGTCCGCGACGTTCGTATGCGTGCAGCGATCAGATACCCGCACAGTGTCGTGATCGTCGGTGGTCTATTGTTAGTGGTTCGTCAGTCATAGAGGGTGTACTCGTCGGTGAGTTCGTCAACACGCTCACCGACGGCGGCAATGACGGTGTCGTTGTGGGGCGCCTCGATGACTTCGTAGATGAGATCAGCGACCTCGCGGCAGGTCTCCTCGCCGAATCCGCGCGTCGTGAGCGCGGGCGTGCCAGCCCGGATGCCCGACGGGTTAAACGCCGACCGCGTCTCGCCCGGCACCGTGTTCGCGTTCAGTACGATCCCAGCGTCCTCCAGCGCCGCTTCCACTTCTTTCCCCGTTGTATCGGGATGGGATGGCCGGAGATCCACGAGCACGAGGTGGTTGTCCGTACCGCCCGACACGAGGCTGAGACCGTGCTCCTGTAGTCGGTTACCGAGCGCCGTCGCGTTGGCAACCGTCTGTTCGGCGTACGTGGTGAACGAGGGGTCGAGCGCCTCACCGAATCCGACCGCTTTTCCCGCGATGTTGTGCATTGCTGGACCACCCTGTGTGCCGGGGAACACTGCACTGTCGATGTCATCGGCGTGCTCCTCGCTGCACATGATGATCCCTCCACGACCGGCGCGGATTGTCTTGTGCGTCGAACCGGTGACGAAGTCCGCTTCTCCCACGGGTGACTCGTGAACGCCCGCAGCGACCAATCCAGTGATGTGGGCGATGTCTGCCACGTGGTAGGCGTCGACAGCGTCGGCAGCCGATTGAATCCGCTCGAAATCGACCTCTCGGGGATACGCGGAGTATCCTGAGACGATGATGTCCGGCCCGAACTCCTCAGCTGTCTCTCGCAGACCCTCGTAGTCGATGTATCCCGTCTCGGCGTCAACCTCGTACTGCTCGACATCGTAGACCTGCCCCGCGAAGTTCGCGGGGTGGCCGTGCGAGAGGTGACCACCGTGGGTCAGGTCGAGAGACAGTATCTTGTCATACGGATCCAGCACCGCCAAGTAGACGCCCATATTCGCCTGCGTTCCCGAGTGAGGCTGAACGTTGACGTGCTCAGCCCCCCACAGTTCCTTGGCGCGGTCAATGGCCAACTGTTCGACTTTGTCAGCGTGTCTACAGCCGCCATAGTACCGCTCGTCGGGGTATCCCTCGGCGTAGTTGTTCGTCAGTTCCGAACTTTGGGCCTCCATGACGGCTTCCGAGACGTGATTTTCGCTGGCGATCATCGCCAGCGTGTCGTTCTGTCGAGTTCGTTCGTGTTCGAGGACGGTAGCAACGGTCGGATCCGTCTCGCGGACGCTGTCGTACGTCATGTTTGGCGTATCGATCCGAACACAGAATAATCTAGCCTTCGACAGAAAATGATGGATAACCGATCATCTGTGTCCGGTACCACAGAATGAAACGTGTTCTATCTATCAACAATGTGATTAGTAGAACAGCAGCGTCCGGCTAACCGCGCGTTGATACCTACTCTTGACACCGAGACAGACGCCACGATTCGGTGTCAGCCGTCTGGTTGAAGGTGTAAATGTGGACGCCACGGATGCCGTACGCCTCGTCGTCGGCGTACGGTGTGAGCCCGTCGATGAGTGCATCGGGTTTGTACACCCCTCGTGACCCAACGAGCTGGCGAACGAATCCGAGAACGCCGGTCGTCTTTTTGAGGAACCGTATCGAGTCACCGACGCCGACCTTCTGAGATATCTTCATCAGTCGCTGGTAGTTCATCACGCCCGGGATGCCGATTTCGACGGGGAGATCGATGCCTCGATCACGGATGGTCCTGATCCACTGGAGGACAGTCTCCGGGTCGTAGCAGAGCTGTGTGACGATGTATGTGGCATGGGGTTCTTTCTTGGCCATCGAGTCTGCTAGCGTCTTCTCGTCGAGAAACGCGTGCCCCTCGGGATAGCCAGTGATGCCGACCTCATCGAAGGAGTACTCCATCCCATCGAGCGTCGAAAGCAGGTCGTAGGCTGATTCGAACTCCCCGGCAGGCTCTTCACGGTCGCCACCCGGGACGAAGATGTCCGTGATGCCGGCCTCGGTGAGTCGACGTGAGACGTCTTCGAGATGCTCCCGATCGTCAATGTAGCGCGCAGCGATGTGGGGGACGATGTCGAACCCCTGTTCGGCCGCCTGCTCGGCGCGCTCGACCGTCCTATCGATGCCGAGCTGCGGCGACGTGGTGATGGCGATGGTCGCGTCGTCGGGGAGGTGGGTTATTTCGTCGTCGAAGCTGTCGAACGGCATCAGCTCGTACCGCGCGTTCGTGAGGAGACCACCATCCGGTTCCATGGCGGACCGCGTTTCTACGGACATGACTTACACTCAGATGCTCGCACCGATACTTCTGTCTGTGGGTGCCACAGAAAACCCGTTTAAGTGGCACACATACACCCGGACACGAATAGATCAACACGCAGATGACCGCATCCCGGACAACAGGATTGTTCCCGGCCAATCAGGCGACATATCAGTACATGAATCGTGTCCGGGTGTACAGGACCTACGCCCCACCGACAGCACGCTGGCGGATCCGCGTGGCTATTTCCTCGTAGGAAATCTCTTGCTCCGGGTTGTCGGCTATTCGGCGCATTACCACGTCCAGAAGGTTGAGCTGTTCTAGGAGTTCCCGGGTGCGCTGTCGTTCGAGACCGAGATCCCGCTGGACCTCGTGGACAGTGACCGAATCGACGACAGCGTCCATGATGTCCTCTATCTGGAGCCCCTCGGGCAGTCCGATTCCGTCGGTGACGAGTTGCTCGCTAGGGGTCGCTTCTCCTGGAGTATCAGTCGCTGCCGCCGACTGAGTTGGCGTCGGTTTGGTGGTCTCCGTTTCAGAGTCCGTTGTAGTGTCCGTTTCCATTTCCCTTGCCGCACCCTCGGCCGTCGCTGATCGATGCTCGTCGGCTTGCTCTTCGACGGTCGCCGTGTTGTAGGTGGTCGGATCGTGGATGCTGGTCTCTATCATGTACCGCCGAACCGTCTCGGCGGTGACGTCCATCTCTATCTTCTGGCTCATCTCGGCGAAGGTGTCACACGAATCATAGAGACGCTGGAGGTATTCGGTGTCCTCGTAGGCGGGAAGGGATTCATCGCGCGCTGCCGCGAGGTTTGCCAGCTCCGAGTGTGATTCCGACTCGTCGTGACGGCCCACAGCGGCCGACTGGACGGTGCTGCTGGACGCGTCCTCTTTGGCTGCCGACGGCTCAGTATCTGACTGTTCGTTGCCGGCCGTCGCCTGCTGCGTCCCACCGCTGCTCGGGTCGATGGTGAGTTCCACGCTCAGGAGGAGACCGCTGTCGTCCGCGACACGCACGGCCTGGTTGCTCGCTGAGACGGCCTCCGCGGTCGTCGGGGGGAGGGCAGCAAGGACCGATGACGAGAACCCGACCTGGAGTCCACCTCCTTCGGTCAACGTCGCCGTCTCCGGGGTGAGTTCCGGATGCAACCCACCGGACGCCGAGCAGAGGGCAACTGGGATGTCCATCGTGACGTGCAGAGTCTCCCCGTCTGCTTCGCTTGCCGTCGCCTCGACGTGTCGGACCGATCTTCCGTTCGACTCGTACTGTTCGACTATCCGCGCGAGGATGTCAAATGAGGGTTGTAGATCCATATCTTGTTGTACTGTGACACACTGTGGGTGATAACAATAGGTTAGGAATAACCAACCCATTCAAATGGTGGGTAAGTACAACTGGAGCGATGTCAGCGGTTCGGCTGGTCGGAGCCACTCGAGTGCGGGCCGGGGATCGTTATGCCAGCGAGCCGTTCGTCCGCAACGAGGGCGGCTTCCAGGGTCAGCGAGTAGGCGACACCGGGCTCCTGAACACACGGTCGAACTCGTGCTCCATACTCCGTCCCTACGCCCCGAGTGTAAAAAGAACCGGTTGCGGCCGCGGCGGAACCTCGGATTTCACGGCAACCCTAGGATCTCGAGACCAACGTTCCGGTCATCCGTGATATCACCTGGCTTGAGGCAGCGACGGGCGCGCTGGTCGGCCTGCTCGACGCTATAGCGGATCACCAGATAGATCCCAGGAAACGAATAAGGGTGGCGGCTGGTATTCACTCGGTTCGTTCGTTCCACCGCTCGACACCAGCTTCTGCGACCGCGCGGTCCTGTGAGACAGCCCCGCCGGAGACGCCGATCGTACCGACGATCTCGCCGTCTCGTTCGAGCGGGTAGCCGCCGCCGAAGACGACGATACGCCCGTTATCCGTCGTCTGAAGGCCGTACAGCGAGTTTCCCGGCTCCGACGATTCAGCCAGTTCATGCGTCGGGGTTTCGAGCGCGGCCGCCGTGTAGGCCTTGTTCCGTGAGATGCTCACGGAGGCGAGCCAGGCACCGTCCATGCGGTGCTGTGCGATGAGGTTCCCCTCGCTGTTCGCAACCGTGACGACCATCGGGTTGTCGATTTCCTCGGCTTTCTCCTCGGCTGCTTCGATGAGCTCTGTCGCAGTCTCTAGGGAGATGGATTCGACCACACCGCTGGAATGAGCCTGATAATTCAAAAATCCATCGCTCGTGCTACTTTCATCTCATAACTGTCCGTTTACCGTACTCCGTGAGGATGGGCAGCTACAGGCGGTGGTCGAATCGACGCTAAAGCCGGAGTCCTAGCGCCCAGACCCGCCATGGGTCGCACTGCGGGTCGTCTTCGAGTACTGTCTACATCATCACAAATTCAGAAGACTATTATAGTTTCATATTTCATTATTCAATATATTTATTATATTGATAGAATCAATAATATCGCGCTGAAAACTGTACCCCTGTAGACGATAGCTATATTTGTGTGCCCCAGCATCTTTGGGACCAGATTCATGGATACGACCGACAGCTTGCCGACCCAGGCCGACACCGTCATCGTTGGTGCCGGGATCGTCGGGTGTAACATCGCGTATCAGCTGGCAGCCCTCGAGCGCGAGGACATCGTGGTGGTCGATCAGGGACCGATGCCGACCACTGGTGGTTCCTCGACACACGCGCCCGGCATCATGTTCCAGACCGACGAGCCGAAGATTCTCTCCAAGTTCGCGAACTACAGCCGGCGGCTGTACTCCGATCTCGAGGGAGCAGACGGCCAGCCGGCCTACAACGAAGTTGGGGGGATCGAAGTTGCCCGAACCGACGAACGGATGGAGTACCTCCAGCGGCGCGTCGAGTGGGCCAAATCGTGGGGAATCGAGGACCCGCAGCTTCTTTCACCTGAAGACGTCGAAACGAAACTCCCGCTGGTCGACAGCGACCAGATCAAGGGTGGCTACTACTCGCCGACAGACGGCCAGGTTTCCGGTGTCGTCGCCTGTGATGCGCTGGCCCGAGAAGCCATGAAGAAGGGCGCAACGTTCGTTCCACACACGCGAACGGAAGACGTCGAAACCACAGACGGCGTGGTTCAGACGGTTGTCACCGAGAACGGGACGATCGAATGCAACGAGGTCGTCATTGCGACGAACATCTGGGCGCGGCAGTTGGGTGAGAAGCTTGGCGTTCACCTACCGGTGGCGCCGGTCGAGCACCAGTACACGATCACCGAGTCGCTCGACGACCTAGCCGACGACGCAGTCGATGTTACCGACCATCCGCTGTTCGAGAACTACCGGAACGTCTCCGGTGAGAAGGCCCAACGCCTGCTCATCGGGCCTGATCGGCCCATTCTGCGCGACCAGGACAACGCGCTATACTTCCGGACCCACGGGGATGCCTACGGCATCGGCTCCTACAACCACGAACCGATCGTGCCCGACCCTCAAACATTAGGCGGCAACGATCCCGATGGCGAACAGGGATCGATCCACGAGTTCACCGACTACCACATGGACACCGCCACTCACCCAGACAGGGAGAAGGCCCCCCGGCAGGCCAGCGACGAACTCATCCCTGCCACCGAGGGAGCCGACCTCGAGCACAAGTACAACGGGATGTTCTCGGAGACGCCAAACGGGCTGCCCGTGATGGGACCCGTTCGGGAGTACGACGGGCTCTGGACCGCTGCGGGGATTTGGGTCACACACGCCGGCGGTGCCGGGAAGGCTCTCGCCGAATGGATGGAGAACGGCGTTCCACGGCTAGATGACGGGCGCATCGACCTTGCACACGCCAACGTTAACCGGTTCGATGCCCACGAAGGAAGCTGGGATTTCACCCGCGATATCGGAGGCGAAGAGTACCGCATCGTTTACAACATCATCCATCCCAAGTGGGTGTGGACGGACACACAGCGCGACATCCGGCGCACGCCGATGTACCACAGTCACGAGGACCGCGATGCCGAACTGTGGGCCGAGGCCGGCTGGGAGGAGCCACAGTGGTATGACTCCAACGCTGACCTGCTGGCCGAATACAGCGATGCGATCCCCGACCGGGAGGGCTGGGACGCAGAGTACTGGTCGCCCATCGAGGGAGCGGAGGCGCTGAACGTCCGCAACAACGTCGGTCTCCACGACATGACCTCGTTCAACAAGATGGAGGTCATCGGGAGCGATGCCGACGAATTCCTCCAGCATCTCTGTACGAACGACATGGCGCTCGGTGTGGGCGAGGTTCGTTACACCTTGATGTGCAACGAGGGTGGCGGCATCCGGGCGGACATCACCGTCACGCGGACCGACGAGAGCCGCTACCTCATATTGACGACCGGTCGGGAGGTCGGGAACAATCACCTCGCGTGGGTCCGCGAGCAGGCACCCGAGGACGTGGTTGTCAACGATGTTACGTCCGGCCTGGCCGCGATGGTCTGCACCGGCCCGAACGCCCGAAAGGTGCTCTCAAAGGTAACCGACATTGACCTCTCGGACGATGCGTTTCCGTTTTTCACGAGCAAAGAGTGCTTCATCAAGAACGTGCCCGTCACGGCGCTTCGGGTCTCGTATGCCGGCGAACTCGGCTGGGAGCTGTACACACCCGCCGAGTACGGCGAACGACTCTGGGAACACGTCATGGAGGCCGGCGAGGAGTACGACATCCGACCCTACGGCAACGGCGCGCTCGACGCCCTGCGCATCGAGAAGGGATTCCGGCTGTGGGGGGAAGACCTCCACACCGAGCACAACCCCTACGAGGCCGGACTCGGCTGGGCCGTCGATCTCGACACTGACTTCATCGGGAAAGAAGCCGTCGCTGCGGCCGCAGCGGGCGACAACATCGAACACAAGGTCGCCTGCCTGACGCTTGATGATGCGGAGGCAACCGTACTCCCGCATCGACCCGTGCTTGACGGCGAGGAGACCATTGGCTACCTTCACAGCGCAGAGTACGGCTACAGCGTCGGGTCCTGCGTTGCATACACGTATCTCCCTCCGGCGTACGCCGAGCCTGGTACCGAGGTGGAAATCCTGTATGAAGGTGATCGGTACGCGGCGACCGTACGGGAAGAACCGCTGGTGTCCTGATACTGTCGGTCGTGGTCCGTCGAACACGTTGCCCGTTCACCACGCGTCCTATCCGCTACGTAGACCACCGTCGACCGCACGTCAGTATGACCGACAGTATGGCGGCTGCGGCGATCACCGTCGGCCCGAGACGCAGACCTAATCGTATTTCCCTGTTGTCACGCTGGGATTCGCGCCACCTCGTGATCGGGACCACGATCGAGAAATTCGAATCGGACGATAATCCGTGGGAGTGGCGTTCTTGCGCCGGATAACTGTGTAGACGACGAAACGTCACCGGTGTATTTAAGACTGTGACAGAAGCACACCGGCATGAGAGCTATGAGTGCTACAGATCCTCCCTCACGGGCGAACACCGTCGTCATCGGAGCTGGTGCCGTCGGGTGTAGCGTCGCGTACCACCTAACGGAACTCGGGACCGACGATGTGATCGTCATCGACCAGGGACCGCTGCCGGTTACCGGTGGATCGTCGGTCCACGCGCCGGGCATCGTGTTCCAGACATCGCCGTCGAAGATACAGACCAAGGCGGCCCGCTACACGAGCCAGTTCTTCTCCGACATCGGGGTGTACGACGAAGTCGGCGGCATCGAGGTGGCCCGGAGCGACGAGCGCATGGACTTCCTACAGCGCCGCGTCGAATGGGCAACGTCCTACGGGCTACCGGACCCGCAGTTGCTCTCGCCCGAGGAGGTGACCGAACAGCTCCCGCTGGTGAACGAAGACGAGATCCTCGGGGGGTATTACTCGCCGACCGACGGTCGTGTCGACGGCATCTCTGCCCTCCAGTGGTACATCGAGAACTCCTCAGCGGACTTCTTCGGCACCACCGAGGTGACGGACTTAGTGGTCTCTGGCGGCGAGATACAGGCGGTCGTCACCGACCGGGGTCGCATCGAGTGCGACCGCTGTGTCATGGCAACGAACAACTGGGGGTACCAGACCGGGCAGCTGGCGGGGCTGGATCTCCCCATCACGCCAGTCGAACACCAGTACGTTGTCACCGAACAGATGGAGGAACTGGCCGGTGCCGGGGCTTCCGTCGGCAACAACACGACCGGTCTCACCGTCCCCGGCGACCGTGACATCGCGGAGTACATGAGCGAAGGACCACACCGCCCGGTCGGGCGCGATCAGGACCACTCGCTGTACTTCCGGAGCCACGGCGACGCCCTCGGCATGGGATCGTACAACCACGAGCCGCTGCCCGTCGACCCCGAGACAATGGGGACGAACACCGACGAGCGCCAGGCGTCAGTGCGGGGCTTTTCGAGAAACCACTGGGAGGATCCGACCCACCCCAACCGCGAGACATCCGCCAAGCAGGCGTTCGACGAACTGCTCCCGGCCACCACGGACGCGGAGTACGCCGTCACCGAGAACGGCATCTTCGTCTTCACGCCCGACGGGATGCCCGCCGTCGGCGAGACGGCAGCAGTCGATGGGCTCTGGAGTGCGCTCGCCGTCTGGTGGACCCACTCCGCTGGCTACGGTCGCATCCTCGCCGAGTGGATGGAAAACGGCGTCCCGCGGCTCCCGACGGGGCCGGTCGACACCGGAGCCATTCACGTCAGGCGGTTCGCGCCCCACGCCGGTGACAAGGGGTATTTCGTCGACCGGGGTGCCAAACGGTACGAGCAGGTGTACAGCATCGTCGAGCCGCGCTGGCAGCCCGACGACCACCGCGGCCTGCGCACCAGCCCGTTCTATCACCAGCAAAAGCAACTGGGAGCGGAGTTCTACCAGGCCGGCGGCTGGGAGACACCCCAGTGGTATGAGCACAACGCCGACCTCGTCGACCGCTACACGAACAGGCTTCCCGAGCAGGACGGCTGGCAGGCGATACACCGCTCGCCCATCGAAGGGGCCGAACACCTTCACACGCGTGAGAACGTATCGATGTTCGACATGACCACGTTCAGTTCCATCATGATCGAGGGCGAGGGGAGCGAAGCGTTCCTCCAGGGGGTCTGTACCAACGACATGGACATCGACGTCGGTCAGGTCCGCTATTCGTTGCTGTTGAACGAGGGGGGCGGTATCCTCGCGGACGTTACTGTCGTCCGTCTCGACGAGAACGAGTTCATGGTCACCACCGGCGGCGGCAACTCGCCGGGCATCCACGGCAACTGGCTCAAAGACCACGCTCCAGCAGCCGTCTCGGTGACCATCCAAGAGGGCGCAAAATCCACCATCGGGCTGTGGGGACCGGAGTCACGGCTCCTACTCCAGCGGTGTACCGACGCCGACGTAACCGACAGCGGCTTTCCCTACTTCCGCGCCAAGCGGATCTACGTCGGTGAAGTGCCCGTCATCGCGCTTCGGGTCTCGTATGTCGGTGAGCTCGGCTGGGAGCTGTGGACCCCGAGCGAGTACGGCCAGCGGCTCTGGGAGACGCTGTGGGAGGCCGGTCAGGACCTCGGTGTGCGGCCGATGGGTGGCGGTGCCTTGGAGTCGATGCGCTTAGAGAAGGGTTTCCGGCTCTGGGGCACCGATATCGACACGGACACGAATCCGTTCGAGGCCAACCTCTCGTTTGCCGTGGATATGGACACCAGCTTCATCGGAAAGGAGGAGCTGAGCGAAGCCAACGAGCGGGGCATCGACACGCACATCACCCCCCTCACGCTCGATGACTCGACCGACATCGTGCTGAGCGGCCGACCCGTCCTCAAGGACGGCGAACGGATCGGCTACGTACAAGCCGGCGGGTACGGGTACTCCATCGGCAACTCCATTGCCTACGCATACGTCCCGAGCGAGCACGCCGAGGCCGGGACATCGGTCCAAATACTGTGTGAGGACGAACTGTACGACGCGACAGTGCGCGACGAACCGTTGTTCGATCCGGGTCGAGAGAAGATACTCGGATGACGCCTCGACAGTATCGCACGCAGACCAATCCACCACGAAAACCATGACAACGATCGAAGCCGACCTCCCTGTCCAGTACGCAGACGTCGAACAGGCCCACGAGCGCCTCGATGACGACTCCGTCGTCAAGGAGACACCAGTCGAGCGGAGTTCGTCGCTGGGCGAGTTCGTCGGTGGAGAGGTGTACCTGAAGATGGAACACCTACAGTGGACGGGATCGTTCAAGACCAGAGGCGCGTACAACAAAATACAGCAGGATGTCGACCGTGGCGTCGATCAGTTCATCGCCGCGAGCGCGGGGAACCACGCCCAGGGGGTCGCGCTCGCGGCCACCACGTGTAGCGCGGACTCGACCATCTACATGCCGGAGAACGCCCCACAGGCGAAGATCGATGCGACGCGAGACTACGGCGCGACCGTCGAACTCGTCGGCAAGAACTTCCAGGAGACCATGGCTCACGCCACGTCAGTGGCCGAGGAGACCAACGCCGAGTTCGTCCACGCCTACGACGACACGGACATCATCGCCGGTCAGGGTACGCTCGGCATCGAGATGTACCACGATTGTCCGGATGTTGATACCGTCGTGGTGCCGATCGGCGGGGGCGGACTCATCAGCGGCGTCTCGACCGCTATCAAGCATCTCTCGCCAGAGACCCGCGTGGTCGGCGTGCAGGCAACCGGAGCCGAGACGGTCCACGAGAGTCTGGACAAAGGTGTTCCAGTGACCCTAGATGAGGTGGACACGATTGCCGACGGGATCGCGACGGGGGGTATCTCACAGCCGACGCTGAGCAGTATTCAACGCAACGTGGACGAAGTCGTTACCGTCTCCGACTCGCAGATCGCACAAGCGATCCTTCTGTTGCTGGAACGGGCAAAACAGGTCGTCGAAGGCGCTGGAGCAGCATCTGTGGCAGCCATTCTGAGCGACGACCTCGATGTCGCGGGCGAGACGGTGATTCCGCTGCTTTGTGGCGGGAATCTGGATATGACGATGTTACGGACGGTGTTGGTCCACGCGCTCACCGAGCGACAACAGATCATGCGTCTCCGCGTGCGAATCGACGACCAACCCGGGAAAATGTCGGAGATCTCGGGGGTTGTCGCCGACCACGGCGCGAATATCCACGATGCCCGCCACGATCGGTCGGTTGACAGTCTTAACGTCGGCGAAGCGTATCTGGTGTTCACCGTGGAGACGAGCGGCGCGGAACACGCAGCCTCGATACTCGACGGCATCGAAGCTGCTGGCTATTCGGTCGAGAACGTCACAGAAGCGGTATAGGTGGCAGTGTCCATATCCTTTTGTCCACATTGTCGCTGATGGCGTCTCCAGCTAGCCGGAGCTGTCTGCCGTCCGTAGGTGAAGTAACCGTCGACTCCGCACCCGCTTGCGCCGAGACAATAAAACACAACATCTAGCCCGACAGTCATCATTTGTTTGCTCGAGTCACTGACGGAGATTTATCTATACGCCCGTGAGCACCCGGGGTGGATTGGTCGAGGCAAAGCCTCCGGAACACGCACGCTCTGCATCACAAACTGCCGCTACGTGCCAGCACTAACCATGTTCCACGTCATCAATGATCAAGCTTTCTCAGGGAAATTTCGTTACATTCTAATCAATGCGCGCATGTGAGGTTGTATACCGCGATAGCTATCAACACACGAACGAGAATGCGTGGTGACCTGACGCGACGTCACTCAGTTTGACCACAGATGGACGGACTCAACACATGTCACAATCGAACAAGACACCAAATGAACCAACGGAAACGCGGACAACAACCATGAGAGCAAGCAGACACCGACGGCGGCTTCGCACGACGAGAGGAACCCATGTCTGATGATGACACCACAGACGAGATGTCGAATGGAGTCCAGGGGGATCTGTTCCATCCTGAATCGGATCGCGAGCCCGGTGACACTAATATTCAGAAGTTCGGATTGGACATCCACCCGATCGTCTTCCCGGTATCGCTGGTCGTCATCGTCGCGTTCGTCGCGGTGACGATCATCTTCAGCGAAGGGGCAGCGGAGGCGTACACCACGATCTTCGAGGGCATCAACGGGTATTTCGGCTGGTTCTACATCCTGGCGGTGAACCTGTTCATCGTCGCGGTCCTCTATTTCGCCTTGAGCAAGTATGGGAACGTCAGGCTCGGCGGCGTGGAGGCCGAAAAGGAGTTCAGCGACTTCGCCTGGATAGCCATGCTGTTCAGTGCTGGCATGGGGATCGGGCTCGTGTTCTTCAGCGTCGCCGAACCGATGTGGCACTTCGGTAGCGATGCCTCCGGCTTCATGGTCGTCCCACCGGTGTTCGGCGCGGAAGGCGGGACCACCGAGGCGGCCACTGCGGCGATCGCACAAACGTTTTTCCACTGGGGGTTCCACCCGTGGGCCATCTACGGGCTGGTCGGTCTCGGACTCGCCTTTTTTACGTACAACCGCGGGCTGCCGCTGACGGTCCGGTCGATCTTTTGGCCGCTGCTCGGCGAGCGGATCTACGGGTGGCCGGGCCACGTCATCGATCTGATCACGGTGTTCGCAACGCTGTTCGGTCTCTCGACCTCGCTCGGTCTGGGGGTCAAACAGGTCAACGCCGGTCTCTCCTTCGTCTTCGGGGACACCCTCAACGTCCTGAACGTTCCGACGGGGACCGGCACACAAATAATCCTTATCGCCGTGATCACCCTCATCGCAACCGGATCGGTTGCAGCGGGTCTGGAAAGCGGCATCAAGCGCCTCAGCACGATGAACGTCTACTTGATGCTCATCATGCTGGCGTTCGTGCTCGTCGTCGGCCCGGTGGTCTACATCTTCGGGACGTTCACCCAGGGACTCGGCGTTTATTTCGGTAATTTCTTCAACCTGAGCTTCTTTACCAGCGCCATTGGTGGCGGCACCGCTCTCGGTGACTACACGGTCAGCGGCTGGATGGGCGATTGGACCGTTTTCTACTGGGGCTGGTGGATCGCGTGGTCGCCGTTCGTCGGCATGTTCATCGCGCGTATTTCGAAGGGTCGCACGGTTCGGGAGTTCATCCTCGGCGTGCTGTTGGTACCCACGCTGTTCTCGTTCGTCTGGCTTGCCTCCTTCGGTGGCTCTGCGCTGTGGATCGAACTCGTGGGCAACGGTGGCATCGCGTCGGCTCTCGCACAACCGAACGCCGATGAGGCGACCGCGACGTTCACCATGCTCGATTCGCTCCCACTAGAAGCCGTCTCGGGCCTGCTGATTACGCTCCTCGTCGTCACCTTTTTCGTCACCTCTTCGGACTCCGGGTCGCTCGTCATTGACCACATAACGTCGGGTGGCAAACACGACGCGCCGAAGATACAGCGGATTTTCTGGGCGATCGCCGAGGGGGCCGTCGCGGCGGCCCTGCTCTATGTCGGTGGACTCGACGCGCTGCGAACGGCCTCGATCGCGACCGGACTCCCGTTCGCGCTCGTCCTGTGCCTGGCGTGCTACACCGTGTATCGGGGACTCGACAACGAGTACGAGATCCTGAAGTCCAAACAGTTCACCGAACGTATTGATAATATATCAGAAAAGGATGGTGTTAGCGTGACGACGACTGGTGACGAGACGGTCATCAGGGTGAAGCGGGGTGGCGACGCCGAGAGCAGCGATTGACGCTGCCGTCTATTTCGATTTTCCGAGAGGAAATGCATCTACGATCCGATGAGTGGTGGGCCTGATCAGGGGTCGTTCATGGTCGCAACCGTCCGGACTCCGGCGACGTTCTCCGGGACATCGTGCACGCGGACCGCGTCGGCTCCCCGTTCGGCCGCCAGGGCCGTCACCGCCAGCGTCGGTGGGAGCTGCTCGCCCTTCCGATAGCCGACCCGCTCGAACATCGACTTCCGGGAGTGACCGACCATCACGGGGCATCCGAGCGCCCGGAACTCCGAGATTCGGTCGATCAGGGCGAACGATCCGGCTGCGTCCTTGCCGAACCCACAGCCCGGATCGACAACGATCCGCTCCCGATCGATCCCCGCTCGTTCCGCGAGAAGGATCTGGTCCGAGAGTTCCCGGAGAACGTCCTCGACCACGTCATCGTACGGTTCGGTCCGGTCGTGATCGACGGGTACCGAGCGGCTATGTGTGAGGACCAACGACGCGTTGTGGTCGGCAACGACGAACCGCATCTCCGAGTCGGAAAGCCCGGAGACATCGTTGACGATAGCAGCCCCAGCGTCGAGTGCTGCCTCCGCGACGGCCGCCTTCCGCGTGTCGACGGAGACAGGAACGTCGAGTGAGGCAATCGATTCGATGACGGGGACGACGCGGTCGATTTCCTCGCTGACAGGAACAGGATCGGCGCCCGGTCGCGTGCTCTCGCCGCCGACATCGACTATATCCACACCGGCGGCGACCATCTGCTCGGCGCGTTCGACCGCCGCATCGATCCCGTTGTACTCGCCACCGTCGTGGAAACTGTCCGGTGTGACGTTCAACACGCCCATCACGGCTGTCTTGTCTGTATCGAACGGATCGTCCGGCGTCGGCCCGTCGAGGGCTGTTTCGAGTTGCCGTGCGAACTGTCCTAACCCGAGACCATCAGTCCCAACGCGAGCCGCGAGCTCTTGGAGCTGTGCGACCGTTCCCGAGAGCACCGTCCCAACGAGCTTCCCGGGTGCGCCCGCCGCAGAGCACACACACTTGCCACCGATGGTTTCGAGGCGCTGGTCGACCAGCTCGGCCTGGTCACTGCGAAGACGGGTCGCAAAGACTCGGTGATCGACATCGCTGACGGCCGCCTCTGGAAACGTTGCACCGGAGAACACGGCGCGGCTCGCCCGACGCCCGCCGTCCTTTGGGACGAGCAGCCGCGTCCACCGATCCCGTGCCTCGGCGACGGCGTATAGTGAGCCGGTGACGAGCACGAAGTCGGTTTCGTCGGCCGCGGCAAGGGCTCGTTCCGTGGCTTCCGGGACGGACTCGATTTGGTGGATCCGGCCTGCGTGCCCACTGAAGGCGTCGGCCAGCACGGCGACGTCCTCGGCGCGATCGACGCCGGGGCGCGTGGCGAATACGTTGTCGATCGCCGGGAGTTCCGCGACCATCCGCTCGTGGTCTTTGTCCGCCATCGCCGCGAAAACGACGTGCAGGTCATCGTAGTCGTAGCGGCCGAGCAGGTCGCTCAGTGTCGCCGTAGCCGCCGGGTTGTGAGCGCCATCCAGAACGACCATCGGGTCCGTAGTGACGATCTCGAACCGTCCTGGCCAGGTTGCGTTCCGAAGTCCCTCGGCCATCGTGGGCGCATCGACCGAGGCGATCTGTCGGGCCAGGGTGGCGGCGACGCCCGCGTTCGTCGCCTGATGGTGGCCCAACAACGAGAGACAGGTCTCCAGCGCCCAGTCTGGCCCCGTGATGGCCACCTCGCTTTCGACATCGGACCGCATCCCACTCTCGACCGCCAGGACATCCGCGTCCCGCTCCCCGACCGTGATCGTGTCCGTCTCGTTCCGGATGGCTTCCAAGGCCGTCCCGTCGGCCCCTGTCACGAGCGGTGCCCCGGTTGGAGCGACCTGGGCTTTATCGCGTGCGATCTCTTCGACCGTGTCTCCGAGTAGGTCGGTGTGTTCTAGGCTGACGCTCGTGACCGCGCTTGCGACCGGACTGACTGCGCTGGTCGCGTCGTAGCGGCCGCCAATACCGACCTCTAGCACGGCCACGTCGACATCCTCGACACCGAAATGGTGGATAGCAAGCGCCGTGAGCACCTCGAAGTGGGTCGGCGTGTCGTCGGCCGGGAGCCGCTCGATACAGGGCCGGATTCGCTCCACGTACTCCGCGACCCGTTCTTTCGATACCGCCCGTCCGTTGACCCGTATCTGTTCGCGGAAGTCGTTTAGCTTTGGGGATGTGAACAAGCCTACGTCTAGTCCGGCGGCCCGGAGCACGCTTTCGAGCATCCGAGCGGTACTCCCTTTCCCGTTTGACCCGGCGACCTGCACGCAGTCGATGCCGGTCTGCGGGCTTCCGAGATGGGACAGCATCCGGACCGTCGTTTCCTTCCCGAGTTTGGGACGCCGACGCTGTAGGGACTGTAGATAGTCGGTCGATTCGTGGTACTCCATGACGCATATCCGCAGTGGCGGCCTGATCAACCTGTCGGGGACTCGTTGACGAAACGAGAATTGGCAATTTATTTTGATAAATAGTGTCGACGTTCGTCGTCGGATGGTGTTCCGTTGGGTTCATCTCACGGTCGATTCGAAACCAAACACCAACATCACCCGCTCTTCGGTCTCACGTGAGTAGTACCGTTCGGGCCGGGATATACGGAACAATCGTGCACCCATCGCGCGAGGGTGTTGGGCGGTATCGGTGTCTAGTCGTCCGCAGTGGCTTGCTCATCCACCCTAGTGACAACCTCGTCGAAACCGTCGATCGGGCGTTCGGGATTTTGCCGGTCGATCTCTTCGGGGGCACCGAGTTGGGCGTCGGCTTCCTCCGGATCTCGGAGCTTCGTTCGCCCGCGGTGGACCGTGATTTCATCGTTGAGATGGAGCTTGATCGCCTCGATAAGGGCCTCAGCTTCGAGCGGTTGGCCGAGTTCTTGGAGCTCCGTTTCGGTGGCATCGTCAGGAACGTTGAACGCTCGCTGACAGATGATTGGTCCCTGGTCGAGGTCCGTGGTCACGTAGTGAGCGGTGACGCCAGCGATCCGGACGCCCTCTTCGATGGCCTGCATGTACGCCGAGGCTCCGGGGAACGCGGGGAGCAAGCTCGGGTGGACGTTGATGATGCGCCTATCGTAGCGGAAGACGACCTCCGGCGAAAGAATGCGTATGTAGCGAGCCAGGGCGAGGAGGTCGACCGTGTAGTCATCCAACAGATCTAACAGCTTATCCTCGTCGGGGGTCCCCGTTTCGTCGCCGATATCGTGGAAGGGGACACCGTACTCCGCCGCGAGCGGCTGGAGGTCGTCGTGATTACCGATAACGACCTCGATGGTCGCCCCAAGATCGCCGCTGTCCCACGCCTCGAGCAGTGCTTTGAGACAGTGGCTTTCCTTGGTAACGAGAACAGCGATGGACTGGGATTGGCAGTCGGTCGGGAACCGTATCTGTGTGTCGACCCCGAATTCGTCACCCAACTCCTCGAGGTCTTCCCGGAGCTTCATCTGGGTTGTGACCATCTCAGACGTGTCGACGTGCATGGTCATCCGGAAGGTGCCGTCCCGTATAGCCTGGTCGAGACCCTCGATATTGATGCCGCGCTCGAAGAGGAACGACGTTATCCCTGCGATGATACCCGTGTCATCCTCACCAACAACCGTTATCTCGGTTAGTTCGCTGGTCATGCTATCTGCCCCCGGTCAGTGCCGTTGTTCATCAGGTTCATCCTACATACCATCCGACGATACGATCCAAAAGAATTCATGAGTACATATGACGGTGTTTATACGGATGAGTTGCTCCCGGAAGAGCACGCTTCGATCGCGGTAAGGCTGCCCAGCAGTCGGCAGGGGTCATACTGTCGAATCTGCGGACGGCGTGCGACGGCCTAGCCAACTGCTGTCCGGCGGGTCACCAGCAGCCGAGGCGCGATCACCCCTGTCCGACAGTGTCAGTAGCCGATAGCGCCGGCTCCGTCCTGCCGGATCGACCCCCTGAACTGCTCGCGGTCGGTGTCAGAGACCTCGCCGACACTCTCCCGCGTTGTAGTCGTCGACGCCGTCTCGACGCCGCGCATTGCCTCGCACGCGTGCGTCGCGGTGAGTTCGACGAGCACTCCTTCGGCGTCCAATTCGTCGTCCAGACCTGCTGCAATGTCACGCGTCAGTTCCTCCTGCGTGGTCAGGCAGCGTGCCTGCCACCGGACGTAGCGAACGATCTTCGAGAGACCGACCATCGACTCCCCGGGATGATACGCGACGTGGGCGACGCCCTGGAAGGGGAGCATGTGGTGTTCACACATGCTGTGGAGCGGAATCCCCGTCTTGACGACCAAGCCGCTGGTCTCGGTGTCGAAGGTGCGCATCGCCGGCTTCGCCTCGGGCCGCATCCCCTCGGTGAGCGTCTCCAGCATCGCTGGCACGCGCCGGTTCCAGGTCTCGTAGACACTGGCTTCGTTGGGGTTGCGTCCAACCGCTTCGAGTAGCAGTCGCGCCCCCTCTTGTGCTTTCTGTTCGTCGAAACCGAACGGTGGGCCAGTCACTGCCTCGGTGCCGTACTGGTAGTCAGCTTGCTGGTCCTGTGAACCCATCTATCTGAACAAGCAGAAGCCGGATCATAAAACTGCCGTCGGTCAGCGATGAATCGGCGTTCGAACGGGGACAGTAACCGATCACTGCGACGGGTGTACTGGATGGAACTGTCGGGAGCAGACCACAGTGAGACAGCGTTGCTCGCAGGTGTTATTCGAGTGTAATCGGTATTCAACACATCCTGACAGTCCAATCATCAATTATGGAACTGACCGAGCTGACCGATCCGTTCGCCACTACCCCACCTGTGGCGCCGGCTGAAGCAGGCGCTTTATCGATAAATAGGGTCAACACGTCGATTATCGTCACTCAACAGGCACCTCACCACAGACACATCACGAACACGACCGACTAGTATGGTTGGTGAAACATCTCATACTGTCGGTCATAATTACATGACGTCGACCGGTGGTCTGTGTCGCGGCGATGGGACGCGTGGTGAACGGGCAACCGAGTGTTCGACGGACCATGACCGACAGTATCAGGCTCTGGCGATGGACGAACAGAAGTTCTCCACGATGCGCTTCCCGGCCTCAGTGAGGATGCTCTCGGGGTGAAACTGCACGCCGACGTGAGGTCGTTCGACGTGCCGGACTCCCATCACGACACCCTGTTCGTCGTCGGTGTGGGCCGTCCTGACCAGTTCGGTTGGCAGATCATCGATGGCCAGCGAGTGATACCGGCCGACCTCGAATGGATTGTCGATACCGTCGTACAGGTCGGACCCGTCGTGGCGAACCTCGGACGGCTTTCCGTGGATCACTTCGGGAGCGTATTCGACTGGCGCGCCGTGTGCCGCACACAATGCCTGGTGACCCAGACAGACACCGAGAGCGGGATACCCCGTCTCGGCGAAGATATCGACCGAAACGCCAGAGTCAGCAGGCACCCCCGGGCCGGGAGAGACAACGATGCCGTCCGGATCTAGGTCCCGAATGCCAGCCACGTCTATCTCGTCGTTGCGCCGGACCGTGACATCGTCGAACTCGCCGACGTACTGGACGAGGTTGTACGCGAACGAGTCGTAGTTGTCGATGATAAGTATCACCGGATCCCCTCCATCGGGTCGGTACTGGTTCCGACGGCGAACGACCCCTGCTCGCCCAGCGCCTCGTCGAGAGCCGTCACAAGCGCCTGTGCCTTGTCCAGTGTCTCCTGGTACTCCGTTTCGGGCACCGAATCGTGGACTACGCCGCTGCCGACGCGTAGTCGGTACTCATCCTCGTGGCGGACCAGCGTCCGGATGGTGATATTCAGCGTGGCCCGGTCGTCGAACCCGAAAACGCCGATACTTCCGGTGTACGGCCCGCGGCGAGTCCTCTCCTCCTCGTCGATTATCTCCATCGTCCGGGGCTTTGGAGCGCCGGTGATGGTGCCCCCTGGGAACACGGCCGCGACAGCGTCGGCGACGCTCACGTCATCGCACAGCCGTCCTTCAATGAGCGAGACGAGGTGCATCACCTCCGAATAACGATCGACGCGGCGGTACTCCGCGACGTTGACAGTCCCGTACTCGCTCACCTTGCCCAGGTCGTTGCGCTCCAGGTCAACGAGCATCGCGTGTTCGGCGCGCTCTTTGGTGTCGGTGCGGAGAGCACGCTCCAGCTCCGCGTCCTCTTCGGGCGTGTCGCCCCGCGGCCGTGTGCCGGCGATTGGTTCGGTGAGCAGCCGGTTCCCTTCGACGTCCAGCAGTAGTTCCGGGCTAGCGCTGACGAGGTCGATGCCCGGAAATTCTAGCAGACCGGAGTATGGTGATGGGTTCACCCGCCGCACTGCGGCGAAGATCTCGACTGGATGGACCGCCGCAGGCGCCACGAGCCTGTGTGAGACGTTCGTCTGGAACGTATCGCCGTCCCGGATGTACTGTTTGATGGTCCGTACCCGGTTAGCGAACGCCGTCTCGCCACACTCGCTCTCGAACGTCGCCTGATAGGGACTGTTGTGCGTATTTTCGGCACGGTCGTTGACTGACGACTGCTCTGGGGTTTCACGAACCGTTCTGTTTCGCCACAGCGGGACGGAATCACAACAGTCCCTATGAGCGATCGGGGACGACTGGATGCGTCTGTCCCCGTACAGCGCCGCCTCGGCGAGTGTTGTCGCGTTCGTTCGTCCCTCTTCGTAAGCCGCTACCGCCGACTCTCCGACGATCGGACACGCGGTCACGTGAACCTGTACGTCACCGTCGCGTGGCTCCTTCCAGGCAGCGACGCAGTCGAACACCCCGAGCTGGAGGCGAGGGAGTCCATCGGGAATCGTTGTCGCTGGCAGGTCTTCCAATTCCCGCGCAATGTCGTACGACAGCCACCCGAACGCGCCACAGGGGAAGGGGACATCACAGTCCCCGCGAACGAGCTGTTCGCGGTCCAACAACGAGTCGATGGTCTCGATACTGGGACTGCCAGCACCGCGTGGCGTCGCATCCGCATTCACCTGCAGACGTTCGATCGGCTCGACGCCGAAGTAGCCCCACCCGGTCTGTCCGCCGGTGGTCTCGAGGTAGAATCCGTCGCTGTCGCGCTCACGGGCGCGGCGGTACGCCTCGAACGGGTCCGAAACGGTGATGCGTATCTCGACCGGAATCCGAGCGCTGGGCGGCGCCGACGCTGCGGTCTCGACGAACGATTCCTTCTTTGTGACGACCGTTGTTCCGCTCATTTGATTCGATAGCCTCCACGAGAACCAGGGTACAGTCCTCGATAGCGCTGTTTGAGACCATATATTGGCCCTGGCAAAAATCTTGCGTGAGATGTACACGCGGCCAGCACGATAACGGTTTGATCGTGAAATAGCGATGGGGTCTGGGTGAACATTCACCGCTACTTCAACAGGTGGACTATTCCCCCTTCCCAACTATATCAACCGAACCGAAGATGAAACGTAAGACCGTGCTGGATGGATCGCTATCAGCAGTGTATCGATTGGCGGGACCCACGACGCGGGGAACGGGCACTGACAGCACCACTTCCGACATCAACAATGACTACGATACTCGACGGCAACGAAATCGCAGACCGAATCAAGACCGATGTGAAGACGTGTACGGAACGACTGGTCGACGAAGGCGTGACTCCGGGGCTGGCGACGGTACTGATGAGTACCGATGGGGCCAGCGAGACGTACGTCTCGATGAAACAGCAAGCCTGCGAAGAGATCGGTATCGAGGGATTCCACCACGAGATCAATCCGAACGTACCGGAAGAGGTCCTGTTCGAGTGTATCGATGAATTGAATGATGACCCATCGGTCCACGGCATCCTCGTGCAGATGCCCCTCCCCGAGCACATCGACAAGCGGACCGTGTTGGAGCGAATCGACCCGTTGAAGGATGTCGATGGCTTCCATCCGGAGAACGTTGGGCGATTGGTCGCGGGAAACGCGCGGTACAAACCTTGCACCCCTCACGGCATTCAGAAGATGCTAGCGGCGTACGACATCAATACCGAGGGCAGGGATGCCGTCATCGTTGGCCGGTCAGACATCGTCGGCAAGCCGATGGCGAACCTATTCATCCAGCGAGACGACGGGGGCAATGCGACGACGACGGTCTGTCACTCCCGGACCGACGATCTCGCCGCCAAGACCCGTACTGCTGATATCCTCGTCGCCGCGGCTGGCGTCCCCGGAATGATCGACGGTGAGATGCTCTCGGAGGGCGTGACCGTTATTGATGTCGGCATCACCCGCGTTAACGCCGACACCGAGAAGGGCTACGAACTCGCCGGCGATGTCGACTTCGAGAGTGCTAAGGAAAAGGCGAGCGCTATCACTCCTGTTCCCGGTGGGGTAGGGCCGCTCACTATTGCAATGCTTATGTACAATACTGTAACGGCGGCGAGTCTGCAGTCGAATATACCCATCAGACCTTCATAGCAACGGACGCGATACGCCCAATACCGCCGGAGGGAACTCTGATGGATTGGGTTCCGTTCCGGTATGGGTTACAAGTGATCGGCGCCGGTCTTCCACTGGTGACGCTCTAGACAAGGGAGCGTTTCGACCTCATAAGAAGACTTCATACAGGAGACGCGCTGCCGTCCGCTGAACGCCGCCGGTCGCGCTATACTCGGACAGACTCGTTGGCGGCTTCGATCTCGAAACAGTGGATCTATAGGCGTTCGAGTCCATAAAATATTTGTAATTTGTTACGTTGTGGTCCGGGAGGAGGCACAACGTACGCGACGAAACAGGTGGCTCTCTCCGTGTTGTGAGTGTATAGCACCACAGGAGCACTTATTAACGACATCTAATACACCAGCTGATGAGCTTCAGCGATATTACAATCGTACGCATGTAATGCATAATGTTCTGTCCAGCTGTGCAAAGACTTGTACCGCACTGACCGAGCTTCAGTTAGTAGAATCACAATCAAAATCGTGTATTCACTTTTGATTGGAACCATATCATTATTGTGTATCATGATAATACTTGATGGGTTGTAGATCAATCAAATCGACCTGTTCGGTCGTGTGAAATCACGTTTTTCAACAGGTTTAGTAATTTGAATAGAGTGCGTGTATGCATCGGAAAATGCGCATCTGAAATCCTACAATTACGCAGTGTCTTTTTTCTTTCGTCGTAACGATCCATCGAACGACACATTCAGTGTTGGCGTACTCTTCCGCGGTTTCAATCGGTGTCGCTTGATTTTGCACCTTGCCCCCATATCGGCACTTCTCTTTACACGCAGAAATAACTGCCCAGTATTCCGATAAGCTTCGAGATCGAACTCATTTTTGCAGAATGAACACCGTGATATACGTGACACGGAACACTCGCCATTAATTATCGGTAGAGATGCACTAATTGGAAGACATTTCGACTGTGCTTGTTCAGGCTCTATAGTGGACTCCCACACGAAAAAGATATATAATCGAGTACTCTAGTAAAGAGGGAGATGCACGATTTGACCGGCTTCCAACGGGATCTTCTGTACGTGATTGCTGGCCGAGACGACCCCCATGGATTGGCGATCAAGGATGAGCTCGAAGACTACTACGAAACGGAGATTCACCACGGCCGTCTGTATCCGAATCTCGACACCCTCGTCGAAAAAGGTCTCGTGGAGAAGGGAGAGTTAGACCGGCGGACGAACTACTACAGTCTGACTCGCCGTGGACAACGCGAGATCGATGCTCGGAGGGACTGGGAGGCCCAGTACGTTGAGCAACCCGCTGTGGCTGTCGAGTGACGAAGTGGGAGCCGCTGAACGGTTGCTACCTTCTAGGAGACTGACTGGATAAGTGGCCATTTCCGTGTACGATCACATGGGGCCAGTGGACAACCACTCATTGTCGCCACTCTGTGCTATCTGTTCATTGCTACCAACACGTCTGCAAAGCAGACGTATCTCCCTGGAGTCTCATCACATCCGGTCCGTGGACACCGACTCGATATCGAAACAATCGGGGCCCAACCAACTATCTATCACATATGGACTCGCTCGAAGCTCTGTAACGACGGGAACAACACCGAACAGACTACCACAGTTTGATTTCGGAGTTGCTTTAGGGCTGCCCGAGACAGACATCTACATGGTTCAGTCACGACTCGTCATTCTTGGCGCACCCGGTGCGGGCAAAGGAACACAGTGTGAACGGTTGGTCGACGAATTCGATCTCACGCACGTCACGACTGGCGATGCGCTGCGTGCAAACAAGGATATGGAAACGGAGTATGGGACGCCCCGTAGTTACATGGATGAAGGTGAACTCGTTCCCGATCCGGTCGTCAACGAAATCGTTGAAGCCGAACTCGAGGCTTCTGACGGCTTTGTTCTCGATGGCTATCCCCGGAATAAGGACCAGGCCGAACATCTCGATTCGATTACGGACCTCGATGCTGTCCTCCATCTAGCGGTCGACAAGGACGTACTCGTCGATCGACTCACTGGACGGCGCGTCTGCTCGAACTGCAGTGCGAATTATCACATGGAATTTAACCCGCCCGCGGAAGCTGGGGTGTGTGATGACTGTGGAGACGACCTCTACCACCGAGAAGACGATCAAGAAGACACCGTCCGCGAGCGTATTCGCGTCTATGAGGAGAATACACAGCCACTCATCGAGTTCTACCGTACCCGGGGGACACTCATCGAAATCGACGGGCAGCAAGCTATCGAAGACGTTTGGAGGGACATCAAACAAGTTGTATAGTGCGATATCGTACTATACACCCGGACACGATTCATTCAACGAGACGGTGCCTGACGGACTGGAAACAATCGCGCTGTCAGGGACGCACTCACATGTACGTTGACCTATTCGTGTCCGGGTGTATATCTCTCCCCGCCTTCAACGCTGCTCTGATCTCTGAGCGTTGACCAACGAGTGTCTCCTTCGAACCACGTCTCGCTCGTCGTCTAGCGGAGAAAGGATGAAGAAGAGAAGGACAGAGAGGAGAAGTGTTTTATCGCTGGGGGAGATAGTATCCTATAACACCCGATAACGCTGCTATAGCTGAAGGAACCAGTTAACAGGCTATCCCCGAGACTCGATTTCCCGAACGAGACCGTGAATGGGCGTACCTACTAGAGATGGTGCTCATTCCTGATCACGAACTAGCCTGTTGTTTCGCATATTTTTATCTTCCCGATCGATCGTACTGTCTCTCTGTAATCAAGAAGGACTTGACAGACGTACTGTCGTAACACCTACGACAATGATACCTCTCATCAGATAGTGTATTCTATATTCGCCTATCGTATTAACCCTTTCCACAATCTGAGAAATGAATACGGACAAAGAAGTACATTATGGACGCATTCGGTCTTATTTTTTAAATTTTATTCAGGAGATTCGTAGAAGTAATGGTTTCATGAAGATAACCGACCATTCAGCCTCTGACGACAAATTTATTAATATATTAGTAAAATAATAAATAATATATAAACAGGAATGGAACGGTTGTTCTATTCGTCGTTGGCAGTCGATTTGATCGATTTGAGTTGGTCGACGAGGTCGTCGGTCGAGGCCTGGGATTCGAAGGTGAGTTCCCCCTCGTGTTCATTTTCGTGAACGTTGACACCCTCGGTGTCGTCGTCGGTGTTCATTTCCTGATTTTGCTGCTCGGATTCATCGTAGCTTCCAAATCCCATGTCCAATCATGGGAGTGAGACAAACTAAAAGCGTCCGATTCGTGGCTGCCATGCTCGGAGCCAGTCCGCGTTCGATATCATTATTCGGATTCCGCTATTGTGCTCCTCAGCTGTGGTACTTTTACTGTGGTTGCCCTCGTAGTACCGCTATGGAATTCACCGTCATTCAGGGTGACATCGCTTCCCAGCGCGCCGATGCGCTGGTGAACGCCGCTGGGACGAGTCTTCAGATGGGCAGCGGTGTTGCCGGTGCGCTCAGACGAGGCGCGAACGGGCCGATCAACGAGGCTGCCGTCTCGAAGGGTCCCATCGAGCTCGGTGCGGTCGCCGTCACGGACGCGTACGAACTCGATGCTGAACACGTCATCCATGCGGCAGCGATGCCCCACTATGACGATGGCCGGGCGTCGGCCCAGAGTATCCGCGAGGCGACGCACAATTCGCTCCAGCAAGCCGAGGAGCTGGACTGTGAATCGATCGTGATCCCGATCCTTGGAACCGGCGCTGCTGGCTTCTCGTTTGAGGATGGGGTCGTCTGCGTCTGTGAGGAGATCCGAGACTATGAGCCAACGTCCCTCTCCGATGTCCGGGTCATTGCGTACTCACAGCACGAACACGAGACGCTCGAACGGATCGCTGACGAGACTCGTCGCTCCTAGTACTGTCGGATCTGCGGACGGAGCGCGACGGACGAGCCAGTTGCTGTCGAGATCGAACTCAACCATCACTATCTGTCTCTGTCGGGCTCCGTCTATGCCGGCCATTTGCTGGGCGGTAGTCACAGTCGAGAGATCCCTCTGCTGAGCCTGTTAGCCAGAGCACGCCATCGACCTGCTCGATCAGTGTCGTCATCGTCGACTCATCGTGTGCCGTGTAATCGAGGCCAAGAAAGCACTGGCCAGCACCAGTGTGGAGGCCAGTAATCCGATCGAGAATCGTCCGCACACGATCGGTCGAGGTCATCGTGAGGAGCGGCGTGAGCGACCGGATGAGGAGGTGACGATCTCCATCCGACGTGGGTGGATACTCCGTTAGTTCCGAGAGGGCCATAACAATCCGTTCCAGATCGGTCGGTGCTGGGACGAAGACGACCGGTGTATCACTGTAGGGAGCAGTCACGTACTGGTGTTCGGAGACTGTATCGACGAGCGCGAGCGCTGGCCGATCCAACTCCGAACAGACTGTCGTATACGTATCGAGGGTCTCGTCGGCACTCGTCGCCGTGGTGACGACAAATTCGGTATCATCAGCGTGGCCGTACCGACCGAGCGCCTGCAGCCCAACCGCAGACATCGCTGGCTCGCCAGGCCCAGCGATCAAGATCGTCGATTTCGGTGGCAATCCCTCCGGAAGCGCCGTGACCTGCACTGTCTCGGGATCGATAGATGATTCTGACTGTCCGGTCATTCGTGCTTATTTGCCCTGTTGTCGATGTGTCGTATCCGATCGATCTGCGAGCCGGAATAGAGCCGCTTCTGGATAGTACCGAGCGCCACAGGCAGGACACTCAGCGATCGTCACCTGGCCACTCCACTCGGTCGTAACGGCCAACGTTCGTGTATGAACCGACTGTTCGATGAGGTCTATTCCGCAGTCCGAACACGGGATGGTTGTTTCATGAGTCATTGGTATTGGGTGCTTGACCCCGTCAGACGTACCCCATCGGTATCACCGCAGGCCATCGTCCAATATGGTGGTCGTCAACGCAATCATAACGAATCAGGCTCTGCTGTCGTGGCGACCCAACGGCGAACGAAGAATGGACGGGATAGTATCGGAAGTCCACCATGAAATTCCTGTCCAAATGGTAAATAAGTTTCGTTTATAATCTCCGATGGAGGGCGGCATACATTCACAGGATCCAGCAGAACCACCACAATCAGGAGATCATTCGCATCGGAACGTTTCCAAATTCCGTGGTGCGTACGTCCGAAGACCGAGTTCCTGATACAATCCGGAGGACAGGTGATCCGTTGCCGTTTCATCACCATGCACGCACAGCACTTCCTCGGGTCGAGGGTTCATCGTTCGGACGAACTCTTCGAGGCCAGAGCGGTCAGCATGTCCCGAGAAGCCGCTCATCGATTCCACCGAGAGACGAAGCGTCAACTGCTTGGTGTCGCTACGTCGACCGGAGAAGGGTATCTCCCGCCGCCCGCTTTGGATCCGTCGACCGAGCGTCCCTTGAGCCTGGTACCCGACGAACAGCAGCATGTTTTCGGGGTCGCGACCGAGGAGTTCGAGCCACGACATGATCGGTCCACCCGTGACCATCCCGGATGTCGAGAGAATGACGCATGGCTCGCCGCCAGCGATCTCTTGGCGCATCGGCTCACCGCCATCCACTTGGTGGAACTGGTCGGCAAGAAACGGGTTGTCGTCCTGATGGAGGATTTTCTGGCGCAAGCCATCGCGGAGGAATTCGGGATACGCTGCATGGATCGCCGTCGCCTCCCGGATCATGCCGTCAAGATACACCGGCATCGTCGGAATCTTCCCCTCACGCATCGCCTCTTCGAGCACTAACATGAGTTCTTGTGAACGCCCGACAGCGAACGCTGGAATGGCGACGGTGCCATCGTTCTCGTAGGTGTCGTTGATGCACTCGATAAGGGTGCGCTCGCTGTCGGTCTGGTCCGTCTGGTGGTCGTTGCGACGCCCGTAGGTCGATTCCAACACGAGCGTCTCGGCGCGGGGGAAGTCGTTGGCTGCGCCGTTGAACAGGCGCGTGTCGGTGTAGTGGATATCTCCCGAAAACACGACGTTGTGGAAGCCCTCCCCGATGTGGAAATGGGCGACGGCACTCCCGAGAATGTGGCCAGCGTTGTGGAGTGTGAGTTTGATATCCGGCGCAATATCGGTGACGTCGCCGTAGTCGAGTGTGATCGTGTGTTTGAGTTCCTCGCGGATCATCTCGCTTTCGTACGGCGGTGTTCGTCCCTCTTTTCCGGCCACGTCGAGGTAGTCGAGTTGGAGCAGCCCCATCAGATCACGCGTGGCCTGTGTGGTGTAAACGGGTCCATCGTAGCCGTATTTGAATAACAGTGGCAGGAGCGCACTGTGATCGAGGTGGGCGTGCGTGAGAACGACCGCGTCGAGATCCGCGATCGGATTCACTTCCGGCAGTTGCAAATAGGGTACTTCACCCTCTGCCCCGGGTTTGTCGCCACAGTCGATGAGAATTCGCGTTTCTGGCGTGCTCAGGATGAATCCCGCTCGTCCGACCTCCCGACAACAGCCGAGCGTTGTGATCCGCACCCACTCGGAATCGTGGGTCGGCTCTCGGTGGATCTGCTCACCGACCCGTTCGAGAAACGCCTGTCGCTCGTCACGCTCCTGAATGAGGAAGTTACGAACGTTCGCGACCGTTGCCGACTCGAGCGGTGGGGTACGGAGGACCTCGGGTGTCCAACCGACGGCTTGGGTGATTTCACGAAGTGTGCTCGCTCGGTGTCCGATGACAATCCCTGGCTTTTCGGCCGCGATCAGGACCTCACCAGTCACTGGAGCAAATTCGAGATTCGTGATCCCCGCTTCGTCGGGAATCAGATCTCGAATCCGCGCTCGTGCCTCATCCGGATCGGTCTGCGTGCCAGGGACGGGACGGACCGTAATCCGTTTTCGAACCGTACTAGCTAGCTGTCCGATCAATCCATCCTGTTGGGCGAACTTCCGAGGCGTCTCGGTATAGATGACGAGTTCTGGTCCTTCATAGGTGACCTTCGAGATCGTGAGTTCGTCGGGAATCTCGGCTTCGAGATTCGCTTTCACTGATTCAAGTGAGCCTGTGGTGTCGTGTGTATTCATAGATATCGGGGCGAGTCTGAGGTGTACTCACTCGCTGAAAGTGTGTCGATCGTTGATTTGACTCATAACACATCGGTACGAACCAATCGATGGATTTCTCCGTATCGATTCTCGAACAGGTTCATCTCTACTGAGAACCGTACTGTACACTCTCCGATGTGCGAACGGATGAATCGTTCACCTAAGAATAGCCGAACAGCAGTATAAACCTTTCCAACGGCGCAGCGTTGAATGTCTCCTCGTGGATAGGCGACTTCGAGTGAGAACATGTACTCGTGGAACAGGTGGAGACACCAGGTTTCCCATGTATCGTCATGGTTCCACGCGGATCCGCTGAACAGCGACTCCCAATTGGTAGGGGGTCGTTCCGCTATATGGTTCCTAACACTGGGTAGGGGAATGTCACAAGACGGTATCGGC
Source organism: Halobacteriales archaeon YIM A00010 (assembly GCA_025041175.1). Taxonomy (GTDB): domain Archaea; phylum Halobacteriota; class Halobacteria; order Halobacteriales; family Haloarculaceae; genus Halocatena. The sequence goes on along the minus strand of JAKCFJ010000002.1, from coordinate 775,852 downwards.
GGTCAGCGTACCGTACTGACTGAATCGCCGCTCCGATTCCCGTACTATCGAATATGCAGGCGATCGCAGACGAGGTCGAAACCGTCTTTCCGTCGCTCTACAGAAGAGCGACTGTACATGACTAGACCTACTGTTCCCTGTCCGGATTGCGATGAACAACAGGACATCGAGACCAATGAGTATGGTATCTTCACCCTCGAGTGTGACGGCTGTGGAACCCGCTCAAAGGGGGAATATACGAGTGGCGATGTTGCTTGGCGGTGGACCCAGCCGATTAGTGAAGCATGAGGGTGATCCACACATGGCGGTCGTATCTCAATACTTATCCGCAGCAGTAACGAATAGTCACGTAGCGGGATAGGATAGCTCGGAGATTCCACCAGGCTCATGACCTGGAGATCGGCGGTTCAAATCCGCCTCCTGCTATTGGTAGAATATATTCTCTTTCGGGCCTTACCCCTCGAGTAATCGCTCCCACTGAATGGCCGTCACTCGGGTGCGTACTCCTCGTGGATGCGATCCATCCGCGCTGCCATCACGAAGTCGGTCTTGTGCAGTCCATCGATTTTGTGTGTCCACATTTCGATGGTCACTGCACCCCACTGCAGGTGGATATCTGGATGGTGCCATTCCGCTTCAGCGAGCTCACCGATCTCGTAGGTGAATTCGAGTGCGTCACGGAAATCCTCGAATTCGTAGGCTCCCGTGAGGTGGTGTTCGTCAACGACATCCCAGACCTCATCATCGAGTTCCTCGAGATACTCGCCATATTCGACTTCGGTGAGTGGTTCGTCCTCTGACGTACACGCTTCGCACTCGTGGTCCGCAAGTGCTGAGACCATAGCTGAGACGTGGACCGCCTCCCGTTTGTATGTTGGCCGTCAATACAGGTGCATTCGTGAGTGATTGAGAACAGCAAAAATGAGTGATTGACGCCACGAAACTGGCTTGTTCGATCTATCCTCCGAATGGCTTTTGTTGGAGAGTGTCTCCGTGGTAATTATTATTTTCCGGGCAGTGTATCTTCCACACAGAATGTCGGTCGTTCAGAAAATTCGGTCCCTTCTTGGAGCCAGGAACGACGCATCAACGAGTGCGCATACGTACAGATGTACGGAGTGTGACATCGAGTTCGAATCACAGACATCTCCACAGCGTATCCAGTGTCCAGAGTGTCTCACAACAAAAGCAACACGACTCGACGATACGTGAAAATCTTTCTTCGATTTCGCGCGTCGATCCCCGCTGATGACCGGGTAATCCGCGGATACCGACGTTCGCGTGGCGGGGATTCCTATGGCCGCTTGAGAGCGCCTTCTTCGTCGAAGAGACTGTGGCTGTCTTTGGGTTCGCCCGGATACTCCCGCGCCGCATCGGGATCGAACGTCACCCCCAATCCGGGCTCGTCGGGAACTTCGAGGACGCCGTCTTCGACCGTGAAGTCGTGTTCGATGATTTCGTCACCCCACTCGACGTCCCGGCTCATGTGCTCGAGCACTTCGAGGTTCTCGAGCCCCGCACAGAGGTGGACCGAGGCCGCCGTACTGACGCCGGCGTTGGGGTTGTGTGGGGCGATCGTCATGTACCGGGAATCCGCGATGGCAGCCGCGTGCTGGACCTCCTGGAGACTTCCGTAGTTGGTGACGTCCGGCTGGACGATGTCACAGGCCTGCTTCCGGACGAGATCCTCCATCGTCTCATTGTTGTAGATGCGCTCGCCGGTCGCAACAGGCATATCGACGTGTTGGGTAACGTCGGCCATTACCTCCCGATCCTCGAGTTCGACGGGTTCTTCGAGGAACATGATGTCGTACTCCGCCAGCGCGTCCGCGACCTCGATCGCGCCACGCCGGGTGAATCGACCGTGGCAGTCGAGCGCGATGCCGACGTCCCACCCGACAGCGTCTCGAACGGCTTCGAGGAGCTCGGCGACTTCGTCGAGTTGAGCGTCGGTCAGCGAGTGCTCGTAGTGAGCGAACGGATCACACTTCAGCGCCGGGTAGCCTTGCTCCTCGACGGCCTTTTTCGCGTGATGGGCGTAGTTTTCGGGCGTGCGCTCCCCGATGTGCCAGCCGTTGGCGTACACGGGAATTTCGTCGCGGACTTTTCCACCCAACAGTTTCCAGACGGGTTCGCCATACTGCTTTCCGGCGATATCCCAGAGTGCGATGTCGATTGCGGCGGCCACGGCGTTGATGAGCTTTCCAGCCCGCCACGCGAACGGATACCGGCGGAGCTTCCGGCTGATCTGTTTCCGGTTCAACGGATCTTCTCCGATGACGTAGTGTTTGTGCGCTTCGGCAGTCGCTTCGAGTGCGGCAGTCAGTCCCTCACCGCTCAGTGCCTCGCCGACACCGGTGGTGCCGTCGTCGGTCGTGACCCGGACGAAAAACCAGTTTCGCCAATCGGCGTCGACGACGAACGTCTCGACATCAGTGACTCGCATAGGCGTACTTCCGAAAGGAATGAGAAAGCCATTCCGACTTCGAACGCGCTCAGAGACGGCTCTCAATCGAGCGAACCTGTGTACCTCGATACGCTACACGCCCGTTGATGCCGAATGTTAATATGTAGGCCGAATCCTCACCTATATCCGTCGAGTGACATAATATGTCATGCCTATTGGATACCCGGACCTGAGGAGGACGTAACGACTAATTCACAGCGTTAATCCCAAACACCGGAAATCCATCTGGCTCGGGGACAACCAACGAAGAAAGCGCACAAAACCTCGTCTATATCTCTACCTTATCGCCAGAACAACTTAAAGGCCCAGCACCACACTCCGTGTGGTGATGCATGATTTTTCCCATCCCTTGTGATACTGTCGGTCATACTGACGTACGGTTTACGGTGGTCTGTGTCGCGGAGAGCGTGATGAACGGGCAACTGCGTGTTCGGCGGACCATGACCGACAGTATGAGCCGTAGTCAACGATCGGTTGGTCCTCCCGATCGTCAAAAAACACCACTCGAACCTTCAAAATGGTGAATACTAACACCAGAGCTGCCGTGAATCCGCCACCGACGAGCGGAGAGCCCCCCGTACAAACATCCAGAGCGGGAAGATGGTTGGAGCAAGAAACAGTAGATTCACCAAGAATGAGTTGTCCCAGACAGGATGGTCCGGTGGGTTGACACCAATCTCATCATCCATACTACACTATATCTTGGGTCGATGATATAGTCATTCCGTTATCGAAGCAGGGACCACTGGTGAACCCCGTTCACGCGCTCGTTGATCATCGGTTGCCAATCCACACTTGTGAGGAGTATTCCACACTCATCAGATGAAAGGAAATAGAAACTCATCTTTCGACAGATTAATATTTCAATGTGATAATAGCAGAACACTATGGACCAGGCGACACGCAGCCCGGCCCCGTCGAGTCAGGAGACGGTTCACGACCGGGAAGTGCTCACTGGGACACTCATGGACCTCAAACGCCGGGGATGTTGTGTATTGGTGACTGGACAAGTGAACGAACAGATGCGTGCTGCCCAATCCCGTCGACTGTTCGGGCAGAGCGACGAATCCAGACAGCGTGTACTGCTACTCACTGAGGCAACACCGCATCTCATTCCCCAGTATTTGCCCACCGGGATCACGCCAACACACGCCACCGTAACGACGCTTGATTACACTGATAAGATACGAGATTTAAGTAGCACCTCCGGTCTCTTATCCCGACTATCGTCCGACATCGATTCGGAGGAGACAGCCTCAATGACTGATCACGGGACAGCACTGTATAACGCAATCACCGACGCCATTACCACCGATTCTCTGCGTCCGGGCGAACTTCGGCTCGGTGTTGCGACGCTCGGGGTGCTTATCGATATCGATGGTCTCTCAGCAACCCAGGCATTCGTCCGGGCTGTCCGAGCTGATCTCTTGGCCGTCCAGGGGATGGGTCACTTCCATTTCCCCGGTGAACCTGACTCGGAAACATGGACGGCACTGCGGCCATTCGTAGACATCCATATCGAACTGCGGAAACACCACGGTATTTCTGAGCATCGCTGGCATCTCCTTGAGACGGACCGTTCAACCGGCTGGATCCAGCTGTAACGATGAGCACCGCTCCACTCGGCCACGCTGTTCGCGTTGATCCACAACCGAAGGCTGAGCCTCCAGTGTTCGAGCTGATCGACTGTTCAGGCGCTGCGTCGATCCGGCTTGGAGTGCGCTCGTTCCACGATGCTCCGTTGGAAAACGTTCGTTGTCTCCACGAGAAACGCCACCCAGCGATGGTGGGTATAGCGAACGCACCAATTGACAACTCCGCATTCCCCCCAGACACGTTACAATCGGCGAGCGAACGGCGCACTTATTAAAACGACAGTGAGGGGACGCAGTCGGGATCATCACACTCTCTTGTGCCTACTACAAGCTCAAAGGGGAAATCTATTTATAGATCTGTTCGGGATTTGTGTGTCTGAGCAGTCAGTGAGGTGAATATTCTCCCGCTCGTGAGATCTCACGTAGTACATGACCCAGAGAAACAACAAAAGCTCCAATTACATGCTAAACAAATTCAAACCAGGACTCGTAGCTATTAGCGCCGTCATACTCGTCCTATTAGTGCTAGCATCGACCGTACCCGTGGGCGTGCTTGCGCAGGACGAGGAAACGAACGAACCGAACGACTCACCCGGGGAAGCAACACCGATCACGGGCACGTCCATCGAGGGAGGGCTTTATGAGTCCGGCGGGGAAGATTGGTATTCATTCCAGGCCACAGAGGGAGAGACGGCTTCAGTTCTTCTCAATAAATCAGATAATGTTGATACATTAGACTTTGAGATCTATGGTCCCGATGGCTCTCGGATCACCGATTCCCTTTCGCACGAAGGCGATACACGAGAACAACTGACGTTCACTCCCGACCAAACTGATACATATTATGTTCAAATATCACATATGTCTAACCCGGAGCTACCGATGCCGTATACATTACGTCTTTCCGGTCACACACCAACCAAAACATCCACACCAACTGAGACTAATGCTGAACCGGTCACACTAACAGAGTCACCAAATAATAATAGTTCAACAACTACCGACTCATCAACCGAAAAAGAAACAACCAGTACATCCGGTCCAGGATTCACCGGGATGTTGGCCTTCGTCGCTCTACTCACGGTAGCGGTATTCTCCATTTGGCGCCGATAAGCGACCGACATCACTCCACAGAGGCAGTCGCAATATCACTACAATCTGCCCCCCAAGAACGCAGAACGTATATCACCGAAGCAGGCGATCTTGGATCTGCTTCTTTGTACGCGTAGTCGATAACCGACCGCCTTGGTGGGTTTTGGAGTGCTATATCGAAAATGCAGTACTACGGCAGGTCATATACTAATCGGTTCAAAATATTTGTCCTAGGCGGGCACTGATGAGATGAAAGCCTGATCCACTGAGAAATCGTCTTATCGGCTGTGGAGTTGTAGCCGCGTTTGAACCCGGCAAGTGTTCGGCTTTTTCCGGTGAAGCCGAACACGTGCCTGGACGAGAATAGGAATCTGCAGCTTGCGGTCGCGTTCGACTACGCCGAGTGTGCTCGTCGAGGAACTCAGATGGAGACAGCGTAGTGAGCCGACGCATAATTTGAGAGGAAGAGGCGTCTGTGTGCGTAGCGGTTGGCTCCTCATTCCTCTCGAAACGGTGTCTCGATACGTTACCGCTGTCGCGTGGTTCTTCGCTTAGCCAAAGACGAATCGTAAATTATTTAATGATACATTATATATGACAATCATACATAACACCCTCCACAGACCATGAGTAATCCAAAACAACGGTTCAAAGAAAACATCACATCAGCTACCGCCCTAATTATCATCGGGCTGAGTGTCATTGCGTATGGGTTGAGCGTGCCCTATACATGGTTATTCTTTGTCGTTGGACTGTTCGTTGTCGTCCCGCTTGTAGGAATGCTATTCGGTGCGGATGACTGGCGTGAGTGGGATCCGTTGAAAGACGAGTTCTGGGAAGACATCTTTGGAGAAGAATCGGAAACGGAACCGACGGCGCCGACCTCTGACGACACTACTTCTAAAGAAGATGCCCTCACTACGCTTCGCGATCGGTATGCACGAGGCGAACTCACTGACGAGCAGTTTGAGCGCAAACTCAACCTCCTTCTCGAAACCGAATCGATGGAGGATATCGAGCAGCGATTCAACGAGCGAAATCATCGGGAACGGATTACTGATCGTGAATGATTCATAGCGACTCCGTCTTTAGCTAACACTTTCAGTAATACCGTGGTCCCTATTTTCTGAAAACGTTCCGTCTGTATAGTCCTGTTACAGCAATAACATGGTATCTTCGTAAGTTCTGTATCGCTGATATACTGTGTAGGGTATCGACCTCGACGGCATCGGATTCGTCCGGCTTTGTCACCTTCGAGAGGTTCACTCCTAATGAGGTTCGGCAGTGCCTCGAGCGCTTTGCGGACTTCGGTGCCGGCCAGGGAAACGGTCGAATCCCGGTCCGACGTGGCGATGCTTTCGATCCTGATGACTTCGACTACGACACCGGCGGCCCTCCGGAAGCGGTCAACACCGGCATCGAACTCGAGGAGCGCGCAATGATCCGCGGGCGGATCGAGGACGAGGCGATCGTCGTCGGCTTCGCCGATCCTTAACTACTCTGGGCATCCACGACCGCGACGCGAGGTTTTATACTGTGCTATCACGAAAGTAAGATATGGACTGGTCCATCAACCGACACCTCCACCGACGAATGGCGCTGACCCTGCTCGCACTGGCGGCACTCGCTGTCGCGTTCGCCACCGGCGTCGCCGCCTTACTGGCGTGGGGGATGGAGTGGCTCGGCGAACTGTTCGGTCTCGGGGTCTCCATCGAACTCCGGCTCGTCCTCGGCGGTGTAACGACGCTCGTCGCTGGCGCCATTATTCTTTGGTGGGCGCTGCGCAAGGACGCCGCTGAGACGTTCGACGCTACGGCCGTTGGCCCAGAGACGTGTCCCGATCTCCACGCGACGGTCACACGGCTCGCACAGGCCGCCGATCTCCCGGTTCCGTCGGTTCATATTACCGACCGCGAGCGCCCGCTGGCGATGACGACTGGCCTCTCGACCGACGACACCAAGCTCGTCGTCTCGACGGGGTTGCTCGACGTGCTTGACGCCGACGAAGTGGAAGCCGTCCTCGCCCACGAGCTTGCACACATCAAAAACCGCGACGCGACCGTGATGACGCTCGTCGAACTGCCCCTGGCGAGTGCGCGGACTCTCGGACGACTACTCCAGGGGGGTGGTGGTCAGCCGGTTGTGATCGGGGTTGCGCTCGCCTCGTATGCCTTCTGGGGGGTCGGCCGCCTGCTGGTCGCTGCGCTGTCTCGCTCGCGAGAACTCGCCGCCGACCGCGGCGCGAGCGCGCTGCTTGGCGACCCTGCGGCGCTGGCGGGTGCTCTCGAGGCGCTCGACGATGACGTCCCCTCGGCGCCCGACCGGGATGCCCGTGAGGCGGCACTCGCCGCGTTGTCGATCGTTCCTGACAAGAGCGAGGCACCAGGGCCGAAACTCACCTACGAGGGGCGCCAACCTCTCCTCTGGAGGGTTCGACTCCCGGTTCGACGGGTCCGTCGCCGGCTGCACGAGCGGTACCTCCGCCCTGCACTGGCCACCCATCCGGCGACCGACGAGCGCATCGATCGTCTCAGGACCCTCGAACGCGAGCACGCGACGCGGTAACGCAGCCGTGCCGGAACCCCTGTCTCGAACCCACTATTCTTCGATCCAAACAGCCAGTATGGACGACCCTCGGACCGTTCAAACGTTGTCGTTCAGCGCACCGCTCAGAAGTCTCGTTCGATTGAATACCCTCCTTCGTGTTCTGCACCCTTCTCATCGAGTTCGCTGAATGGCTGTTCGTGGATGTCGGTGACACGGATAAGCAGTCGCACTCCTTCTTTCCCAGTACGCTCGGCCGATTGTGTACCGGTACGGCACGATCGGTATGCAGAGTAGCTGATGATCAGGTTGAACGTTGGTTCTCACATACGATATGAGAAACCAACTGCCTGATGGTTCATGGATAGAAAGGCAACATCACAAACGCGGCCACCACCTATCAGAGATCGTATTGATCTTTCACGAGATGGTCGATCCCCTTGTCTTCGAGGCTGCGCATTGGAGCGAGCATAGTTAGCTGCACGACACCGGGCAAGCGACCGATTTCGACGCCGCCAGTGAACGTACATCGTCCTCGGACTTCTCCTTCGGACATATCGAGTAGAGCGCTGGCCCGGTCGAACGCGTTTTCGGTGGCGTCATTGATTGTCTTGCCGGTGCCGATTACCTGTATCGGACCCATCTCCTCGGTCATCTCGACATCATGTTCTTCGGCCAGCGCACGCCCCGTCTCGCGCTCTGCATCCGTATAGGGGGCGCTGATATGGGAGAGATCCTCTGTGTTCGGGAGCAGGAGCGGGGCGTCGATATCGAGGCCTTTGATCACCTCTACGCCGAGTTCGGTGTGGCCGCTCACATCTGTCGTGTGAAGGGAAAGCTCCCCATCGCCCTGGTTTGCGTGGAGATCACCGACATAGACACCACCGCCGTCGATTTTCACCGGACAGATGAGTACTGCGCCTTCCCGGACGGCATTCACATCCATGTGGCCGTCAGTTCGCTCGGTAAGTGTTTCCTCGTCCGCAAGCCCCCAGTCATGCTCCGCGCCGATGAGAAACTGGCCGAAGTCGCCGGCATTGTGCGAATCGGGTAATTCAATAGAGGGGGTCGTTCCAATATTGCCGATGAACGGCCGGAGATGGCCGAGCGTTCCAGCCATCTCCGACGGTTTGTAGAGCAAAATCGGATGTTGGCGGGAGTTTTTCGGAATCGCCATCGCTTCATTGGCCCGATTGGCGAGGTCGTCAGCCGCATCGGCGTCCATCGTCAGTCCGACCGAACGGTCCTCGTCGAATGCAACCGTGTAGCCGAACTCGAAACCGAATGCCGAAGCGTTCGCACCGCACTCAGCGCACTTGATGGCGTCTTCGCCGGTTCCCTTGACGATGCTGTCAGGCCATTCGGTGCCACATTCGGGACACCGATGGTCCACAAACGGATCATCGCCGAACGCTTCCTCGCGCTCGGCCATGCTACCGGTGCTCGTCGCAACACTGGTGATATCGATATCTTTGATCGTGAGCGCGATTGCGTCGCCGACTTCGGCGTTCTCGACAGCGATCGGTCGAGTAACTTCGTGCCCCCCACGGAAATCGGGCGTGATCATCGGTCCCCAGCACGCTGGCGGCGTATGAGTGTGAATGATCCCTCCATCGGTGACAGTACCCGCCCATTCCTGGTCGGGACCAACCAGCCCGAGGGTGTACTGATCCACTGCCAGTTCCTGTTGGATTTCGCGTTGTGCCATTGTCCCAACTGGGTTCTATGGTGTGTGAACACATAAACTACTCTCTCGTAATTCAATACAAGTATATTATAGTTTTAATATGTTTATTTACGTTATAAGTGTGGATATCCACTAGAAACCACCAGAATGCTATTTGTTGATGCCTTCGAAACGGATCTCCGGAATTCGGCGCGAGGTAGCATAGATCTGTCGAGTGACCAGATCGACTCGCAAGCGTCTGGAATGGGGGGCAGTGAGAAGGTCCCCACCGTTATCCTGCGCGAAGATACACCCATCGGTAGTTTCTATATTGGTGTTGCTGAAGCAGTTTGGGAAATAGATGGTTCGTCGTTTTACCTCATGAAAGACACGTTCGACATTCGGATGTCCGTGGCGTTCGTGTCTGAAATCAGAGTCTTCAGCGACGGCGTGTCGTCTGAAGCTGTTTTGCTCCATCAACGAGAGACACGGCGTTCTTGACGTCGTGTTTCCCGGTTACTTCTCGCAGAGATATTGCAGTAAGGGTGGTTGTAGCCGTCGAAAACAGCCGTCTGTACAGCAGTCTGTTCGTTTGAGGATCGACAGCGTTCATCAGACGGTAGTCTGATGAGCCAGCCGGACGTAGTCCGGCGACGTTCACGAGACGCTCCGCGTCTCGTTCGCACACCAGAATCCAAAGGATTCTGGGGACGTTCGCAAGACCTTCGGTCTTGCGTGCCAACCGGAACTCGGAGAGTTCCGGTGACGTTCACGAGAGCGCAGCTCTCGTGGGCCAGTCAGATCGCTTTGCGTTCTGGTGACTGCGGACAGCCAATACTGCTGCTCATCAATCCAACGTAGTTCGACGAAGCGCCAGTGATCGGCTGTAGATCGCACTTGTCTACTCAGTCGTACGACCGTTCGTGATCGTTCGACACCGTACGTATCTCCTTCTCGAACAGTATCTGAACGAGAGGGATCAGCAAGGTAGCGTCGAATGTCGAGTTCCATGAGCTGATAGTGACTGTTGTGAGTAGCGGCACGGTCGTTGAGTGATACTGTCGGACAGAGTCACGTACGGACTGAGACGGAATATCCAGTTGCTGTCTAGCGGTCACCAGCAGCCGATATTCAACTATCTCTGTCCGACAGTATGACGACGGCTCGGGGGTTTCACGAACCGTTCTGTGTCGCCACAGCGAAAAGGAATCACAACAGTCCCTATGACGCGGTGTCCGCTCTCGTTCCACAACCTCCATCTCGGTTGAGGTTGCGGTCAGCTCGGTGTAGTCGGGCAAAACCACGTCCAAAAGTGATTTCACCCGCAAGATGAGCGGTAATCGTTTTCCTAATTGTGAGTCGACAGTCGGACAAGCGTCAGAGGGCGGCTTGAACAGTCCGTACACTACTATAACACACAATGACTGTACTAGTCTCTTGACGGACAGACACCAGCAGGTTCTAAAATAGATAACGACATAATCGGGGTGAAATATTTGAATGAGTGAAATCATAGCAGCTAGCAGGTACAATCGGGACAACAAAGGTGCGAAATTATAGAGCTAGTTCCAGAATACGTCCGGTACTGATAAATATCTTTTTAATGATATTATATATAATTTATATATTATTATGGGGCTAAAACCGCTTTTTCACGACCTATGTGTTACAAACGTACTATTGTAATACTAAAGCCCAATACTCAGTGCAATACTGATTGGTGGAAACTCAACTATTTATTTCTTAAAAATAATTAATTATATTCTAAAATTGTTTAGGAGATTATAGCAATATTAAACTGTGGTAATCGACGGGTTAGTGTACTGTTCTCTAAAATAGAACGACTCTCACATATAGTGACTCGGTAATGATAACGAAGAGTTCCTTGCTATTGAGCGAACCACGACTCTGCTAAAGCACTCAGTACCGGTACTACTGTGTAGCTTTCCGAGCTCGGTACGATACGATCTAACACACCTTCGTAGATCTCGAGATTGGCTGTAGTTTTGCCTTCGATTGATAGAGATAGCATCCAGTTCTGTTCATAAAGCGTTCGTCAGCACCTCACTAACGCGGTGGCTCGTGTTGAGCAGCGTTGTGTCTCTCTATCCGGTTTCTGAGACAGTATTGAGATTCGTACGCACCGTGTTTTTTGGCTTGAATAGAATATATAACTCCTATAGAAAGGGAATCACTTCATAAGGGACGAATGAGATTCAATCAGTATCAGGAGGAACTCGTTCTTGGGAGCACTCATTACGTTATTCTATAATAGAGAACAAATGAACGCGGTAGAGAGCCGGATCTTCATGATTTGATTCTAAAATTTGTGTGCGTGCCGATATCGGTGGTTTTGATGTCTACACTATGGCCTTCCTTGCGTGTAAATCCATCAGTAGTGACGTACAGCACTCTCTTCATGGGCTCAAATCTGTTCCTGTCGACCGTTCACTGATCGAGGCGTTTACTGCAACTGTGAGGTTCTCAGTCCAGAGTTTCCGTGGAACCGTCGAAGGTGTAACCGTCCAAACATCGCTTTCGATAGACCGAGCTGTCTCTAACGTCGATCGGCCCGATGAGAGTACCACCTCCATAGAGAACACCAATAGCCGACGAACGATCAGCTGTCCGCGAGCGTTTCCTTGACGGTGTGGTACGCGGGTTTGGAATCACAGTTATCGTCGAACAACAGCGGGTCGCCCGTGAACCGCTCGGGGAAGTCCTTGAAGCTCCGCAACCAGGAATTCGCGTCGTTTACGCCCCATTGAACGAGTGCCCCACACCCCGCCTCAAGACAGGCTTCGGTGATCGCCTGGTAGTACATCGCTTGTTCTTCGAGTGGGTTTTCGGGACGGTCATCGAGAGGGAACGCAACGTCCATCTCAGTAATCTGAACGTCAAGACCGAGTTCCCGAAACCGCCGGATGTTCTTCGCAACGGAGTCGGGATCCGGATGGTCGCCGAGAGCGTGACACTGGAGTCCGACGCCATCGATCGGGACATCGCGCTCGAGTAGATCCGACAGAAGATCGTAGATAGCATCCGACTTCTTGTTTACCGCGTCAGCGCCATAGTCGTTGTAATAGAGATCGGCGTCGGTAATCTCGTCTGCCCATCGGAACGACTTGTCGAGATAGTTCTCGCCCATTGCGTCGGCCCACACCGTCTCGCGGAGCGTCCCGTCATCGGCTATTGCCTCATTAACGACGTCCCAGGCATCGATCTTATCCCGGTAGCGTCCTGTAACGGTATGAATGTGATCTCGGAGGAATGCTTCGAGTTGCTCGTCGGTGTAGTCCCATGCTTGAAACCAGTCTGGTTTCTGGTTGTGCCAGACGAGGGTATGCCCTCGGGTGTACATACCGTGTGCCCGTCCAAAATCGATGATGGCGTCGGCATCAGTGAAGTCGTAGATCTTTCTCGAGGGTCGAAGCGGCCCCATCTTCAGGGCGTTCTCAGGTGTGATCGCGTTGAACTCGTTTTTTGCGGTCTTCCAGTAGCTCGGATCGCTTCGTAGCGATCGGGCGTTGAGTGCTGCACCGATCCGAAACCCATGGTTGTCAGCCGCCTCTCGGAGGGACGAATAGTTCGACATCGCTCAATCGGACACAGTCCATGGATAAATATGTGAGCATTGTTGCTTGGGGAAAGCGCCTACTCGAACGAGATAGCGGGCGTAACTACTGTATGACTGGCTTTCGAAGCCGGAATATGGGTTTCGCGAACGACAACGACGCATCGCCCGCCAGGCGTTCTGGGGATCGGTCGCCATCGGCCTCGGCGTGATCGTCTACTTCGGCATACGAAGAGAGTTCGTGACGGCAAGCGTGATCGGTACTCTCCTGATACTGTCGGACTGGGGTGATCACGTATCGGCTGCTGGTGAATCGCCCGACAGCAGCTGGCTCGTCCGTCGCACGCCGTCCGCAGGTCCGACAGTATAGAACCTCCACATTGCTGGCCAACAGAATACAGCTCCGAGTATTGGGGCCCACGTAGTTGTCGTTCAGTTCACCTCAGAGCGCCCCATACGCCACTGATGGAGCGCCTGAGTACTGTATTTTAGTGTCTGAAGCGCAATATATCCGATACTGCAGATAATCAGCGCGACCATCGCATAGAGGACCAAGAATCCGGCGACCTGGTTCAAGCCGGTTATTTCCGCGACTGTAGACAGTCCTAACAACCCTGCTGCTGTCGGGATAAGAGCTAGCAGGTATGGATGCTCGAACCGCTTCATGTACAGATCTAACATACACCACGAATACACGTCTATCCATATCAATTATGTGGTTCCTGCAGAAGAAGCGGGTTCGATCACGTTTCCAACCCGTTATCGCTCCGTAGACAACCGCTGTCTTTATTGGTTCCAGTGTGGTACCAGTAGTCAATGACCCGTCGTCCATCGAGTCTCAGCCACCAACTCTGGCTATCGATCCTCGCGGTCAGTATCGCGATGTTACTGTTGCTCGGCTGGTCATTTATCTACCTCGAACCAGGAACACCCTCGTACGTAATCGGACAAGTGAGCGCAGCCGTAGTCGTTGCTGTCATTCTCGGTACGTTGCTGGCGCTGTCTTCCAACTGGGTTCCGTTTTAGATCCAGAGTTCAAACCGAGGAATCCGTTAGCTGGAGGCCCCAGCCGACGTATCGTCGACTGCGGAGACACCTTCTTCGGCGTCCTCTGTATCCGTGAGCCCCGGACTTTGCCAGTATTCGTGGTCATCAACCCGACGGAAACACTTCGTTCGGTGGAATCCGTGATCGTCGTCTTCGTATAATTCTGGCTTCTCTTGGCGACACGCTTCGCGTGCTTCCGGACATCGTGTGTGGAACCGACACCCCGATGGGGGATTGGTTGCGTCGGGGATATCGATCTTCCGAACTGGTGGTGACTCGCGCATAGCTTCTTCGGCCTGTTCCGGATCGAGTATCGGTGTTGCCCATCGGAGAACCTTGGTGTATGGATGCTGTGGGTTCTTGATAATCTCATCAGCGGTTCCGATCTCGACGATCTCACCGAGGTACATCACGGCTATCTGCCCGCCGGATTTCCCGGCTAGATACCTGGCATTCGCGAGGTCGTGGCTGATAAAGACGAACGACGTGTCGAAGATTTCCTGCATCTCGAGGAACAGGTCCATAATACCGATCCGGAGCGAGACGTCGAGGGCACTGACTGCCTCATCGGCGAGAATCACATCGGGTTCGACCAGCAGGGATCGGATGAGCGTCACCCGTTGTTGCTCGCCCCCCGAGAGCTGGTGAACGTACCGCTCGGCGTAATCCTCGGGTGGGCTGATACCCGTCCGTTTGAGCATATTAAGGATGCGGTTTCGCCGCTCTTCGTAGTTGAGATGGGGGCTCCAGCGTTTCAATGGTGCCGCGAGATTGTCGAGCACCGAGCGATACGGATTTAGTGCGGCAGCCGGATCCTGATGAATGATCTGGAGAGAACGACGGATCTCCTCGAACGTGATGTCTGCATCCGATGTGCCGTCACGTACGTCCCAGATATCGTGTCCACGGTACTCGATCGATCCGCTAGTAGGACGCTGGAGTCCAACAGCCGCCTTCCCGAGGGTCGTCTTGCCACAGCCGCTTTCTCCAACCAGGGCAATCACGTCATTCTCGTCGATATCGAGGGAGATATCATCAACTGCCCGAACAGCTGGATCCGCCTCGATTCCCAGCCGATCGCCGATCCAAGAGGGAACCATCGCGTTCGTCATGGATGTGTCCTCGAAGTGAACCTCCAAGTCAGAGATCGAGATCAGCGGTTTGTCGGTACTCATCGCTCTTCACCCCCGAACGAGAGCGAGACTGCTTCGGCAGCCGACTCCCAATAGTGACACCGTACCTCGTGTTCACCGTCGACAGTGTAGAACCCGGGATCTTCTGTCTCACATCGTTCGTCGGCCAATGGACAGCGGGGATGATACGAACAGCCCTCCGGATGGTTGACCGGGTCGGGGCTCTCGCCTTCGATCTGTCGCATCTCGTCGAGTGGTGTCTCGAGATTGGGTGTGGATTTGAGCAACGCACGGGTGTAGGGATGCGAGGCGTTTCCGAGAATATCGTTCGCCCGCCCGATCTCGGCGAACTCGAACGCGTACATCACTGCCAACCGATCGGCAAACCCGGAGACGATCGGGAGATCGTGGCTGATAAACACTATCGTCAGGCCATACTTGTCCCTGATGTCGTAGAGCAGGTTGAGGATCGACCGCTGCATGAGCAGATCGAGCGCCGCTGTCGGCTCGTCCATCACCAGGACCTCGGGTTCCAGAATCAGGCTGAGGGCGATGAGCGCACGCTGTTTCTGTCCGCCGCTCAGTTCGTGGGGAAATGACGTGAGCATCCGATCCGGATCGAGATGCAGATCGGTGAACAGCTGCTCCGCCCGTTCGAGGCCTTCGTCCTTGTCCCAGCCGTGGGCCTCGAGCGTTTCCTCGAAGTGCTCCCGAGTATTCATCGTCGGGTTGAACGCGCTCATCGCACCCTGGAACACCATTGAGATCTTCTCCCAACGGAACTCGCGCAGCTCCCATGGCTGTAGCCCGAGGAGATCGATCGGTTCCCCGTTTTGAGGATGGTACGTGATCTCTCCGCTTACGACTCCCGGTTCGACGACGGCGTCCAGAAGCGAGTCCGCGAACATCGATTTGCCGCTTCCACTCTCACCGACGACGCCGAGTGTCTCTCCACGGTGAATATCCAGGGTAACATCCTTGAGAACGCGTGAGGTACCTAGATCCATCTCAAACCGAACGTTTGTATCCCGAATCGTGATGATTGGCTCATTCGCCGTCCGGGTCTGGTTCGGGGAGACGTTGGTCGTTTCGTTTGACATCGTTGATCACCCTCTGTACTGCTCGCTTGATCGGAACGGATTCGATCGGTGATACCACGAACTAGGTGTACATATCATTCGCTATAACGTCGCAACTAATATCATAAATAACCTTTTATCTATTGTTGATGGGTAGCATTCCATAACAAAGACGATTCCGAACGAGAATACCGAGGGAATAACTTCGTACCCCCTTGATCTGTGTAACACAGAACATCTCGGCTTATTCTGCCGACCATCCGTTTCCGACCCACCGATTCTTCATGAAAACAGTCGATGTGGGGAGAGCCGGCTCGTTTCGACCACGCGTCCGGGTGCAGACTACGAGATGACTGCCGTCGATCTCGCCTCTCGGGATAGAATACACGAAGGTAGAAGCGATTAGCATGGACACGATCAACGATCGGATTGGGACATCTATATTGCTTCTTGACGATCAATACCCAATACATTTATTATGTATTACTTCTCTTTTGTAGAGGATGCCAGAGAAGCGCAGACGGCCAGTAGCCGTCTCTCGGAGGACGGTACTAGCACTAACCGGAGCGGTGGGTGTCGGGACGATCGCGGGATGTCTCGGCGGTGACGATGACGACAGCGACCTACTCGACCAAGGACTCGAGACAGTCGACGTGGATTACAACGAGAACTACGAGGAGGAGATGAACGAGGCGGTGCCCGGAGGAGCAGTCAATCCGTACAACGGAGAGTACATCTTCAATCCCTACCACACGTCGTGGAATCCCGGCGACGCTCAGGAGACGTCCTTCGAATACCTCGCCGTCTACAGTACTGCGGAAGGGGGGTTCGTTCCACGGGTCGCCGAGGGTTGGGAGCACGACGACGAGACGGGCGTCACACGCATCGAGATCAGCGACGAGTACGGTTGGTCCGACGGTAGCCCGATAACGTCGGCCGATTTCGTGACCGCTCTCAAACTGTCGGCGTATCTCGATCAGGGGATCGAGACCTACGTCGACCCCGCCGACATCACCACTGATGGCGACTACGCGTTCGAGATCAAGCCCCGCGAGGAGTTCCAGGACATCGAAGAGGAACTGTGGCTCAACCAATGGGCCGAGACGTTATTGAACGTCTCGGAGGCTCAATACGGCCAATTCATCGAACAATTCGAGGACGCCGGGGACGACGAGATCGAACAGATCCAGGAGGATATCGTTTCGTTCGAGCCGGAATGGGATCAAGCGCTCTTTTCGGGCCCGTTCGTCTACGTTGAAGCGAACGAAGAATACGCCGATCAGGTCCCGAACCCCGAGCACCCGATCGCCCAGGACTGGGAGTTCTACCTCCGCCACGGACAATCCGAAGACGAGGAGGGCCTACGTGCAGGCGAGGTCGACTGGCGGCACAACGATCCGACCCTACAGGATCTTCCGGAGAAGTATGACTCGCCGCCAGTCTCATACTCGGGTCAGTCGTTTGCGCTCCTGTTCGGGCCGGAAGACGAGTTCATTAGCGACGACCCACGCGTCCGGCAGGCCCTCGCACATGCCGTCGACTTCGATACCCTCGTCGCCGAGGTCGCTCCCGACACCCCATCAGACCCGTACTCGTGTGGTATCGACGCCGGTTACGTCGAATTCTTCGTCGAGGAGAGCGTGTTGGAGGCGATGACGAACTACATTCCGGAGAACCATGACCGCGCGACGGAACTGCTTGAGGATGCTGGGTTCACCCAGGAGGGTGGGGAATGGCACACCCCCGATGGTGACCGCTGGGAGCTGAACTTCCCTGTCGGTGACTGGTTCCAAGCGTCGTCCGAGATGATCTACAACAACCTGGAGGAGTTCGGCATCGGTGTCGACTACTACGTCGAGGAGATGCAGACGTGGCAGTCGGAAGTCGAGGACGACTCTCAGTTCGACATCAGCGTCCACCTCAACTACGGGATGGCCCGCGACTACCACGCCCACGCCGATCTTCAAGAGGAGTTGTTCGGCTCGACCAGGGGAGCCGTTTCCGAGCGGGAACTCTTCGGGAACGAGGTCGAGGTTCCAGAAATCGGCAATCCCGACGGCGACATGATCACGGTCAACTTCGAGGAAACCCTCAGCGCACTCGCCACTGCCCAGAACGAGGACGAAGTCATCGAACACGCGACTAGGATCGCGTGGGCCCATAACCACCTCCAACCTGGGATGGTGGTCTACCCGTGGAGCGAACACTACTGGGTGAACGCTGGCGAGTGGAACTTCGACCTCGAGTCGGACGCCTGGTTGACGTCCAACCGCATCACGCACTACTTCCTCGAACACGGCCTCGAACCGAGTAGCTAATCGATGAGACGATTCCTCGTTTCCCAGCCACCGACGCTAAAGCGGTCGCGGACGATCATCCCCCGCAGTATCGATTGCTACCTTCGTTTCGGCGCAGCTATCGTCTCCCGATGGTGTTACACATCAGCTGTACATGAGAGCAGTAGAAAAACATCAATAAGAGGTGATAAACTATGACGAACTGGCTGATCAAGCGATTGGGGCAGGCAGTACTAACGGTCATCGTGGTATTCCACCTGACATTCGTTCTGGTTCGGATGATGCCCGGGAACCCGGTGGAAGCAATGATGGCACAGGCGCTCGAACAGTATCCAGGAGATCCAGCGACTGCACGGCAAATCGTCGAACTCCAGTTGAACGTACAGCCCAACGAACCGCTATACGTCCAGTACCTCAACTACATGGGATCGATCCTTCAGGGGGATCTCGGCTATTCGATCTCACAGAACGCCTCAGTCAATCAAATCCTCGCCGAGGCTGTCCCGTGGACCGTTTTCTATATGTCTATTGCTATGGTCATCACGTTCGTGTCGAGTATTTGTCTGGGTGCAATTATGGCGTACTACGAGGGTTCGAAGTTTGATACAGCGATGACCGGGATCGCCGTGATCGAGTCCTCGACGCCCTACTACGTTGCAGCACTCATCCTGTCGTTCGTTTTCGCCTACCAGTTGGGGTGGTTTCCCACAGGAGCACGCTATCCGGGCGGAGTCGAAATCGGCCTAAATCCTGGCTTCGTGCTCGGAGCGTTACATCACGCGGCGTTGCCGATCATATCGCTTATCGTTACGGGTGCTGCGGCATCGCTCAGTATGCGTGGTAATTCAATCAGCGTCCTCGGTGCCGATCACATTCGAGTGGCTCGTTTGCGTGGTCTCCCTCCGACACGGATCGCACTTCGTTACGTCATGCGGAACGCGCTCTTGCCGCTCTATACAGGACTCCTGCTAACAGTCGGGTTTATGATTGGAGGATCGATTATCCTCGAGGACATCTTTAACTACCGTGGCATGGGGTGGTACATGTTTGAAGGGGTCAACAACCGGGATTACCCGCTGATGATGGGGGGGTTCATGATCATCTGTATCACGGTAGTGATCGCGATGATCATCGCTGACATCACGTACAGTCGGATCGATCCACGGGCCAAAGCTGAAGGGGGCAGCACAGAGGTCTACGGAAGCTCGACCGGTGTGCCACTTCGAACACAGCTCAAGCGGTACGTACAGCGACTCACCGGGCAGGCTGGTACCGAACGGATTGAGAGGGGATCGACGCGTTACAAATTCACGGGCGAGGAGACGGCGATCAACATCGATCGAAGGGCGGTACTTTATCGGAAGCTCGACCGATCTGTGTATGCACCGATAAAGATCGTGCTGAGCGATTGGCGAGGAGCTGCCGGGTTTACGATCATTCTCACATTCTTTGCCATCGGCTTCATCGGTCCGCGATTCGTCTACAGCCCTACGACGACGTTCGAGACGTGGATCTCACCGTTAGAGGCTGGTCTCTCCCATCCACTCGGAACAACGAACACGGGAGTTGACATCCTCTCCCTGATGGTCCATGGAACCACGCCAGTCCTGATCATGATCGTCACTGGCGCGATCGCAACGGTCTGCATTGGCGTCAGTGTCGGCACAGTCGCTGGATTCCGGGGTGGGACCATGGACCGGATTCTGATGACGATCTGTGACATTGTGATCTCTATCCCTGGTCTTCCCCTCATTATTGTCATCGCAGCAATCATTGAACCGCGCCACCCGGCGATGGTTGGGGTAGTCCTTTCGATCGCCGCTTGGGGTGGACTCGGTCGGTCGATCCGCTCTGAGGTTCTCAAAGTCCGGGGACACGAATACGTCGAGGCTTCTCGGGCCATAGGCATCGGAACGGCCCCGATCATCCTGAGGGATATTCTCCCGAATATCTGGCCGTACATCCTGATCAACCTCGCGAACAACGCGCGGAACATCATCTTCGCATCGGTCGCGCTGTACTATCTCGGATTCCTCCCGATCAGTTCTCAGAATTGGGGTGTCGTCCTCAACAATGCAGAGGAAGCAGGAGCACTGTACACGCTCGATCAGGTCCACTTCATCATCGCCCCGATGGTGTTCGTTATCCTGCTCTCGATGGGACTGATACTCCTCGCACAGTCACTCGACCGGATTAGTAATCCACGGATTAGGGCCCGACACGCGAAATCCGTTGACGACGATGATCCGACCTGAATCAGACTGCCACCGATTCTATTTCTGACAGCGAACGTCGATCAGAACGCCTGGAACTCTCGGGTGTTCGGGTACAACGCGTCAAATCTCTATCGTCTCGCCGTTCGCTGCTTTCGTAGATGGCTGTGAGCGTTCGCGCAGATTACGACGCTCATTGGGAATCTCGACGCGGCGAGCGTCCCCGGCCTCGGCCGAGAGTACACCGAGGCCGAATTCTGGGCGAACTGTGAGAGGATCCTCCGCGAGGTTCTCCCCGTCGCCGAAGCGGCCGGCGTCGAACCTTTCTCTACCACTCACTCCACCACTACCGTCCTCCTACCGGATCCCCCGCCGCAGCACCTCGGTTCGAACGATTCGGGATACATTAATTTCGATAGTAATTGAGTAACGATATCTAATAATTATAAAAAATCAGAAGATTCATAACATTTATTATTACGTATCTCTATTGTCGGGTTGCAGGAGAAGTATGTGTATGCAAGACGACAACGAGTCACTATCATCCGACGACGGGACCGAGGAGGAGACACGATCGGCGGTCGGCAGAATCGACCGGCGTGATTACATGAAAGCAGCGGCCACCGCCGTGGCGACTGGCTTCGGCGTCGGAGCTATGGTAAATCCAGCCGCTGCCGCCATCACGGAGAACCAGACCGGCAACGACGGCGGGTACTTCTACTCGTTCTGGACCGACGCCCAGGGGACGGTCTCCATGACGTTGGGGAACGGGGGCAACTACAGCGTCGAGTGGAACGACACGGGGAACTTCGTCTGCGGTAAGGGCTGGGAAACCGGCGGGCGCAGGAGCGTGACCTACTCGGGCTCGTTCAACCCGTCCGGTAACTCTTACCTGTGCCTCTACGGGTGGACGACGGACCCGCTGGTCGAGTACTACATCCTCGACAGCTGGGGCACCTACCGGCCCGAGCATGACTACAAGGGCACCGTCACGAGCGACGGTGGGACGTACGACATCTACGAGTCGCTACGGGAAGACGCCCCGTCCATCATAGGCGAGGCGACCTTCCCGCAGTACTGGAGCATCCGGCAGTCGAAGCGAACGGGTGGCACCATCACCGCCGGTAATCACTTCGACGCGTGGACGAGTAATGGCATGGATATGGGCAACCACGACTACCAGATCCTAGCCACCGAGGGCTACCAGAGCAGCGGGAGTTCCAACATAACGGTCGGTGACTCCGGCGGCGGTGGCGGGGGTGGCGGCGATGACGACGACGACGGCGGAGGCGATAGTCCCGGAGGTCTGATCGCGGAGATCGACCCGAGTACGACGTCGGCGTCGACCGGCGAACAGGTCCAGTTCAACGTCAATAACACCGCCGATTCGGGCAACTGGATCGACTCTCTCGAGTGGGACCTCGGTAACGGGACGACCGCGACCGGTTGGTACACGGACGAGCGTTACCAGTCAGCGGGCACCTACACTGTCACGCTCACCGCCACCAACAACAACGGCGACACGACGACCGACTCGGTCGACGTCACGATCTCGTAAGCCAACGAGTAGCACAGTCCGGCCGGGGTCATCCACGTCCGGCTTTGCCGGGTATCTGTGGTGGTCCCGGTGACGGTGGCGGATGAGGGGATCCCGCCAACGAACACCTTACGACGTACTCCCAACACGACAACGAAGGTACACGATTCACACAACCATGACGAACGACGAACGTAACATCGAGGATACGACGGAGAAACGCAACGAGATCACCACGATGGCGGAGAACTCGACCGACTTCGAGACGGACGACGATCGGCCGACCGAATCCGATGACGGAGCCATGGACTCGATCGGCCGCCGTGGCTACATGAAGGCGGTTTCGGCCGCCGTGGCGACTGGCTTCGGCGTTGGAGCCATGGCAAGCCCGGCTGCTGCCGCTATCACGGAGAACCAGACCGGCAACGACGGCGGGTACTTCTACTCGTTCTGGACCGACGCTCAAGGGACGGTCTCCATGACGTTGGGGAGCGGAGGCAACTACAGCACCGAGTGGAGCGACACGGGGAACTTCGTCTGCGGTAAGGGCTGGGAAACCGGCGGGCGTAGGAACGTGACTTACTCGGGGTCGTTCAATCCGTCCGGCAACGCCTACCTGTGCCTCTACGGGTGGACGACGGACCCGCTGGTCGAGTACTACATCGTCGACAACTGGGGCAGCTACCGACCCGATGGAGATTTCAAGGGCACCGTCAACAGCGATGGCGGCACCTACGACATCTATCAGACGGAGCGTGTCGACAAGCCCTCCATCATAGGCGAGGCAACCTTCCCGCAGTACTGGAGCGTCCGGCAGTCGAGGCGGACGGGGGGCACCATCACCACCGGTAATCACTTCGACGCATGGGCCAGTAACGGGATGGACATAGGCAGCCACGACTACCAGATCCTAGCCACCGAGGGCTACCAGAGCAGCGGGAGTTCCAACGTCACGGTCGGTGATTCCGGCGGCGGTGGCGGGGGCGGCGGTGACGACGACGACGGCGGCTCGTCCGGTTCTGTCTCGAACGGCACCTACCGCATCACCAACGTCAATAGCGGGAAGGTGCTCGACGTAGCGAACTCGGCCACCGAGGACGGTGCCAACGTCCAGCAGTACTCCTACGGCGGCGGCTCGAACCAGCAATGGAACGTCGAGGACACCGGGAGCGGTGTGTACCGCATCGCCAACGTCAACAGCGGGAAGGTGCTCGACGTGGCGAACTCGTCCACTGAGGACGGCGCCAACGTCCAGCAGTACACCGACTACAGCAATGACAACCAGCGGTTCCAGCTCCACGATCAGGGTGGCGGCGAGTACCACGTCCAGCCGGTCCACAGCGACAAGGCCGTCGAGATGGCGAGCTCGTCGACTTCGAACGGGGCGAACGTTCAGCAGTGGTCCTGGAGCGGCAGCGGCAACCAGCTCTGGACGTTCGAGTCGGTCTGATCGCTTCTGGCGACGCACGACGCTCCGCAGAGTGAGTCGTCTCTCCGAAGTCGAGTGACCGCCGCTGAGAGACGGCAGACACACAAGCGTGTCAGTCCGATGATGGTGAACGATGACGGCTATCGGCCACGTGCCGAGAGTTGATTGCTGGGAGTCCACATCAAAGCCCTAAACGAGCGAGGCCGTATTGTAGGGGACGAAGTTCGCCGGATCGAACCCACGGACTACGAATTCCTCTCCACCGAGGAACTCGTAGAGGCCGTTCCACGAGAGACCAGCGCGCGGCAGAACAACGCACGAACCTGTGGGATAGCGTCGTACTTCAGAGTCTGGAAGTGATTGCTATTCCGGGCAGACACGGAACGACCCCGTTACTCATTTACCTCCCACAGGGTGCTCGCTTCCTTAGCCACCTGGATAACTATCATTAAAATATAATATATTTATCTTATAGAAATGATGTAGTGTGGCAGGGTAAATTGCTTGGTATTGTGGTCGTGACATCGGGGTAGCTGGATAGTTTGAGATTCGAGTCGTGCCATCTCACAGTAATTCAGACCGATATCACTCCCAATAGAACCACTCACAGAACGCAATCCTCCTGAGTTTGACCATGATGGCCCGCTTCTACGCGTTGGCCATACGTTCTAGTTTTAGAGAGTAAATCAGTCTAGTACTCTTTTAGAGATATCAGTTCTAATTCAGTAAGCTTACTACGTCGAGTTAGATATACCTTTCTCAATAGATATAATATATTTCATGATATTGATATCTATCTCTATTAGATTCTCAGCGGACCGATTGGATTTGTGGGATCCGTGCGAAGACCCATGATGACCAGATTGAGATCCGTCTCAGCTCCGGGTTGTTGCTGGCCGTCCTCACAGACTGTGACGTTGACTCCGGCGAACAGGGAACAAAACTCCGATATCGAACGTCACCCCGATACCCACCGCTCGTCCATGGTCTCTTTACAGCGAAGCGAATCAAACGACTGCTGCAGCAGTACGAAACCCGTCCTGCTCGCTCATAATGTGCTTACTCGGTTAACTCTCAATACTCTTTTATGTATTAAACAAATCAAAAAACAATTATTCATCTCCACTTAGTCGCTCAAGGAGACCCTTTGTCCGTGATCGTTCGGCGAGCAACACGGAACACTCCACATCGTCGACGACGTCTAACACCAAGTTACCACCGACCAGCCGCGAGAGTAGTCCGCGCTCAGTCGCACCGATGATCATCATCGTACTGTCGGCAGCTGCTCGCTCAATAGCGGTCTCGATATCACCGGTCTCGACCTGTAACGCTGCGTCCGTGAAGCCGTGCGTATCAGCCCATTCCTGAAGGAATGTGGTGCCGTCCTCCTTCGAGTCAGCGACGTGAAGGAGAGTGACGTGTGAATCGTACTCAGACTGTAACAGTTTCGCGACTTCCGCAGAGAGATCGGAATCCGGTCCGCCTGCTGTCGGTACGAGGATTTCATCAGGATCGAAGCCACGATCTTTGAGGACCAAGCAATCACAGGGCAACCCGTCGGTCAGCCCGTCGAACGTATCCTTGACCCGGTCTGATAAGCCATGAGTCTCCTCTTCCCAGCCCAAGACGACGAGAGCAGATCGATGCGACTCGGCTGCGTTGAAGATCCCCTCAAACAGCCGGTGCGAGTAGATCGTATGGGTTTCGACATCGACACCAAATGTTTCGGCGTCGTGTTTCGCGTCGTCGAGAATCGCGTGATACTCCTCTTCAAGTTCGTCAACGTGATCGGCAGCGTGTTCGAGTGGGGTCTGATCGGGTGCCGTGACGATATGAACCGCGTCAACGGTCCCCCCACGCTGCTTGGCTATCGCGCTCGCGAGTGTGATAAGATCCTTCTCCGTCTGTGGGTTTGCGAGTGGGACCATCACCCGAAACGCACCACCATCGGGTTGTACCGTACTCGCCGCCGAAACCGCCGCGGGCGGCATTTCCTCCGATCGATTGAGAATATACTGGCTCAGAATACCCTTTTTCTCAGCTACACCCCGAGCATAGAGAAGATACCAAGCAAGCCCGCCGGCGACGAACACCAGTGAGAGCGCGATTTCGATCGGCTTCATGAACGCAATCAGCCCGAATGAGGTGATGGCGCCGACGATCGGCACCACCGGATACAGTGGTACCTCGAAGTCGGGCTGGTACTCCTCGACATCCGCCTGGCGCATCACGATGAGCGCGATGTTGAGTAATCCGTAGACGATGAGATGGAGGACGCTACCGGCCTTTGCGAGCGTCTTCACGTCACCCACGACGATGAACAGCAGGATGAGCGCACCCGTAACCGCGATACTCCGATACGGTGTGGCGAAATTGGGATGGATGGCGTTGAGTTTGTCGGAGATGAGCTTGTCCCGACCCATCGCGAAGTTGATTCTCGAAGAGGCGAGGATACTCGCATTCGCGCTGGAAGCAGTTGCCAACAACCCCGCGAACGTCAACAGACCGACACCGATACCCGCGAGACCGAGCGTTCCGAAGGCGGTCTCGGCGACATCTAGAACCGGTGTCGTAGTGAATGACGGGCCGAGTTGCTGCCAGTTGACTACCCCCATCAGTATCACCATGATGATACCGTACATGACCGTCACGATCACCACACTCCCGACGACAGCCAGGGGAAGGTTCCGGCCAGGATTTTTCAACTCTTCAGCGACGGTCGTGATCTTCGCGAATCCGAGAAATGAGACGAATACGAGACCTGTTGCGGGAAAGACAGCACTAACGCCACCCGTTTCTGCTGGAAAGAACGGTCGAAGCGTCGAGAGATCAGTCTGAAAGATGCCGAGAACCGAGAAGATTGTGAGGATCCCGACGAGGAATGTGACGATGATGATCTGGACACTGCCGGTCTCTTTCGCACCAATGTAGTTGACGGCGATGAACGCAGCACCTGCCAAGAGCGCACCGACCTGAAACGAGGTCAAACCGACGGGACCGAGCATCAGGGCAGGAATCGGAAGGAACGTGGCGAGATACTCGCCAAAACCGAGGGTGTAAAACGCCGAGGCGAAGGCGAGACCCATCCAATTGCCCCAGCCAGCGACCGAGCCGAACAGCGGCCCCAAGGCGTGATTCACATAGTAGTAGCTGCCGCCAGCCTTCGGCATCGCTGTTCCCAGCTCAGAGGCCGAGAGAGCGGTGAACAACGAAATGATACCCCCGACGACGAACGAGAGTGCAACAGCTGGTCCGGCTGCCACAGCCGCTTCACCTGGCAACACGAAGATGCCTGCACCGATCATCGTCCCGATACCGATCGTCAATGCCGAGAGCAGTCCGAGGTCTTTCGCGAGTTCTTCGTTGCTTTCCGTCATTAATCGCTTACCTCTTCCGAGAGTGCGATGACCGGGCGTTTTGCCTCGGTAATCAGCCGGAGCGAGCGGTCGCCGGCGAGGAACTTGAAGATTCGAGCACTGTCTCGGGGTCGGAAGACGATCGCGCTCGCATCGGTGTCTCTCGCAACTTCGATGATCCCTGCGACCACATCGCGGCGATACGTGATTTCCGTCTTGGCCTCAGGGAACGTCTCTCGAAAAGCAGCGAACGACTCGGTAGCAATCTGTTTGGACTGTTCGACAGGTGTTTTATCTGGGACCCCCTCGCCTTTCTCGATCACGTGCAAGACGGTAATGTCTCCGATGTCGTACGGTTCGAGAGCAACCGCCGTTGCCTGGGCATCCTCTCGATTGGCGACCGGAACGACGATCGATTCAGTGAATAGCTGGCTCATTGATGTACGTTAGATCGTGTTTGTTGATTGTCTCCACTGCAGTTTAGACACGACTCGGCTCTGGGCTCGAGGGTGGCTCCACAGTTGTGACGCTCATAGAGCACCGTGTCGGGACTGGACCAGTGTCGAACGCGGGTTCCGAGCCATGGCAGTCGTGTCATTGCTCAACCGTCTCGGAACCGGATCCACGGAAAATCTCAAATGCTGTTCCGTCGGTGTGCTTCCGAGAAAGAACAGTGACAATATCGTCAGATTGAACGATCGTATCACCGTGAGGCGTGAGTTCTTGGTCGTCTCGCTCGATACCGATGACGAGCGTATTATCGTCCAGAATTCCTCGATCACTCGCTTCTTTGAGGCTATGGCCTGTGATTGGAGCCTTGGATCGGACGGTTAGTTGGATGATATTGGCTTGTCCGGTGAGGCTAATGAAGTCGTCCGATTCATCGGTTCGTCGGTCGTCGTCTGGACTAAACGGTGTATAGGGGCTGAAGAATTCGTCTTCGACCAGATCTTCGTCTTCAATCTCAATACCGAGTTGCGAAAGGTTTCGGGAGATTCGCTGAAGATCGTTGGTATGCTCGCCAACCGCTACGATGTGGAGGTTTTCACGGCCTGTCATCAACGTCCGGACGTTGACAACCCCTGGAATCGTGCGGGCTCTGTGTGCGAGTGCTTCGCGTTCAGGGACGGGAACGTTACACAAGTAGAGATTCATGAGCTTGCCACCGGCCCGTTCGAAATCGACGTGTGTAGTATAGCTACGAATGATGCCTTGCTCTTCGAGGTTCTGAATCCGGTTTCGAACTGTCGCCCCCGAGACGTTAACCGTCTCAGCGATCGAGGCTGCGGTCGTATTGCGTCCGTCTTCCATGAGGGCATAGAGGATGCAGCGATCAATATCATCAAGTCGATAATCGGTTTCCGGATATGGCATGGTCGCGGTTGATTTCGATTATAAAAATAGACCGGAGTCTAACTCACTTAATGCTTTCTATAGCCGTCTAAATTTCGATTACGAAAAATCTCCTGCAACGCATATTTTTCAGTTGCGACAAGCCATGAAATACGGGATGTGACAGCGTGGTTTGTGGCACAATCTCGGAGTCGGTTGGATCTTCACCCAACCGTGAGAAACGGTGACAGTGGTGCAGACCACCGTCGGTTGAGAATCACATTCGGCTATCCGGAGGGAGATACACACCTCGTAGACGGGAACGATCGTCCATACAGTGTTGGCGCTCTGAAACTAGGCGTGTCGTTCCCGTGATGATGGATGCGTTTGCTTCGACAACCGGTGTCGATGCTGTCGCTGCTATCGAATAATTCCGTCCGGCGTTTATGAGCGCCAGAACGCTCGGGTGAACAGCGTCAAGACAGGAATGATCTCGATGCGGCCAACCCACATTAGCACGATCATCGCTGTTTTCGTCGTAGTGGGGAACGTATGATAGGTTCCGTAGGGACCCGCTCGGCCGAACGCTGGGCCGATGTTGAGAAAGGTCGAGGCGGCCGCACCCATCGCCTCGAACTCCGACACTCGGAGGCCAACACGGGCAGCGTCTACCACAATAAACACGGTCAGCCCGAAGGCGAGGACGAGACTGAGCAACACGAATCCATAAATGTCTCGAACAGTCTCCTCATCCACTGGTGAGCCACTGACGCGGATCGGCCGAACGGCTGCGGGGTGGATAGTGGTGAACAGTTCCCGGGAAAACGCCTTTAGGACGACCAACCACCGGAGCGTTTTGATCGAGCAGGTCGTACTCCCGACCATCCCTCCGAGGAACATACAGGCGAACAGGACGTGCTTGGCTGCTGGTGACCACACATCGAAGTCCGTGCTGGCGTATCCCGTCGTCGTGACAAGGGAGACGGTATTGAACACGGCGTGCCGGACCGTTTCTTCTACTTCTAGGTTGATCGACGGATCGAACGTCACCGCGGCAGCAACCAGTCCCGCTGCGAGGGCGATCGCTCCCAGATAAAAGCGAAACTCCTCGTTGTGTAGGAACCGTCGGGGATTCTCCTCGGTAAGAACGAAGTAGATGAGAATGAAGCTCGTCGCCCCGACGAGCATACACGCAACGAGAATCCACTGCGCGATGGGTGAGAACGCACCGGCGCTCGCCGGCTCGGGAGAAAACCCCGCTGTTGCAACCGACGTGAGCGCGTGTGCAACGGCGTTGTACAGCGTCATATTCGGGGCGACTCCCAGTCGGTGGAGACCATACAGGGCGACCACCGCCAGCGCGGTGATGGCCGTGTACAGCCCCAGCAGGATGCGCGCCGTTTCGGCGATGCGAGGGGTAAGCTTGCTGACTGTCGCAGTCCAAGTTTCCGATTCCATGAGCTGTGCCCCACCCACTCCCACTTCCGAGAGGATGGCCGTCGCGAGGATCAGAATCCCCAGCCCTCCAAGCCACTGGATGACTTGACGCCACATCATGATCGACCGTGGGTGGGCATCGAAGTCTACCATGACAGTCGCTCCCGTTGTCGTGATGCCGCTCATCGACTCGAACAGCGCGTTCACTAGATGGGCAGTCGTCCCGGTTCCGGCCACGAGGAAGGGAATGGCACCGATGATCGCAACGAGCAGCCAGATCAGTGAGACCGCAAGAAACGCCTCGCGGACGCCCAGATCGCCGTCGGCCGAGACGGCGTTCATTCCAACGGCGAGCACAAGCGTGGCTGCGATGGCCACGAGAAAGGGCTCAACCGGCTCTCCATAGTAGATCGCCACCGCCAACGGAAACACCAGTGGGACCGCAAGGTAGGAAAGAACCGTCCCTGTGAGTCCGAGGCTGACCCGCCAGGCAACCCGGATCCGGACAGTCATTGTGCAGTCATAGAAACACGTGTAGTCGTATCCATTGGTTCCACAATCTGGCGGTTTCTACTAATACGTTCTCATCATGGCCGACTGCAGGGGATACGGGTCGTCACGCCATCGCAGTGATATCGTCGGCGAACTCGGTCTCGACGAACACGACAACGTGGTCGCCCGGTTTGAGGGTGGTGTCACCCCGTGGAGTGATGAACGTGTGGTCACGGGTGATCGCCCCGATGACAGTGCTGTCGGGGAGATCTCCAACGAGTTCGCGGATCGGACGGTCGACCAACGGGCTGTTCTCACTGAGCTCTAGTTCCAGCACTTCGGCTAAGTCTTCCTCGAGGACAGTGATGTTCTCGGCGACACTCTCCCGCGTGAAGCGGGTGATCTCCTCGGCCATCACGAGCCGTGGATTAATGGCGACATCGATACCAATTTCTTCGAACAGATCGACGTACTCGCCAGTATCGACGACCGCAATGATTCGGTCAACGCCGATCCGTTTGGCGAGCAGTGAGAGGAGGAGGTTTTTCTCGTCGCTGTCGAGCGCAGCAATGACCGCGTCCGCATCGTCGATGTGCTCGTGGGCGAGGAACTCTACGTCGGTAGCGTCGTGCTCCATTACGAGCGTGTTCGGCAGCGCTTCGGCGAGTTCGCGAGCGCGGGTGGTGTCCTGCTCGATGAGCTTGGGCTGCAGATTCCGCTCCTCGAGCAGCCGCGCAGTGTGATAGCCGATTTTGCTGCCACCGACCACGACCAATTCGTCGGCTCGATCCGGCGTCTGGGTCGGTACGACGGACGGTGCAAATCCCTGGACGCTTTCTGGACTGCCAATGACGACCACGCTGTCACCGGCCTGAATGTGAGTATTCCCCTGTGGAAGTTCGAAGTGGTCTTCCCGAAAGATAGCAGCGAACGTGAGTGAATCGAACTGATCGGCCTCAGAAACCACTTGATTCGCTATCGGACTATCGGACGGTATCTCGAACTCAGCCATCTGGACGAGACCACCAGCGAACGGGTCGACGTCGACTGCCGCTGGTAGCCCGATCACCTGGACGATGTTTTCCGCGGTCCGGAGATCCGAACATGCCATAAAGTCAACACCGTAGGCGTCCTCAGCATCCTCCCATGCACGGAGGTATCGGTGGCTCTTCACGCGGGCGATGGTAAAGGGGTCGCCCGCGGTCTTGGCAGTGCCACATGCGACCAGATTCACCGCATCGGTATCGGTGCTGGCGATGACCATGTCGACCTCGCCGATATCGGCTTCTCGGAGCACGTCGATGTCGGTTCCATCGCCCGTCAACGTCAGCACATCGAGTTCGTAGGCTAACTGCTCGGTGCGATCCTCGTCGATATCGATGACGATCACATCATGGGTCGACGCAAGGCTGGCCGCGATGTTCGTCCCGACCTGGCCAGCCCCGATGACAATCACACGCATACTGTCTCTTTATACATCGGATAGCTCGTTCGGATGGTAATACTGTCGATCGTGGTCCATCGAACACGCAGTTGCCCGTTCACCACGCTCTCCGCGACACAGACCCCCGTCGACCGCACGTCCGTATGACCGACAGTATACGTCGATTTCTACATTCACAGAGCCGAAGAGACACTGGAAAAGGACGAGACAGTCACCGTACATCCGTGTTGTCCAGCTTCGCCATCGAGTCTACCGAAACCCAGGAAAGAAGCACTCACAACCATCCTCAAAACTTCGCCATGACTCACCAACAATCTACGCCACAAGAGCGAACAAAAATTTACGAATTCGATAGATAGCTTAGATTATAGTGAATATTGCCTTCCGAATTAGGTAGTCTTAATATGCAAAAGCGATAACTACCCGGTGATGAGCAGGTTCAACCAAGACTGGTGGCCGAATCGGCTCGACCTATCGATTCTCAACCAGAACGTTCGTCAGTTTGATCCGGCGGACGAAGCGTTCGACTACGCCGAGGAGTTCGAGGACCTCGACCTCGACGAGGTGAAAGCGGACATCGAGGAGGTACTGACGACGTCACAGGACTGGTGGCCGTCGGACTACGGCCACTACGGGCCGTTGATGATCCGGATGGCGTGGCACAGCGCCGGCACGTACCGTACTAGCGACGGCCGTGGCGGCGCGTCCCGCGCCGGACAGCGCTTCGCGCCGCTCAACAGTTGGCCCGACAACGCGAACCTCGACAAGGCGCGCCGGTTGCTCTGGCCGGTCAAGCAGAAGTACGGCCGCAAGCTCTCGTGGGCCGACCTGATCGTCCTCACCGGGAACGTCGCTCTGGAGTCGATGGGCTTCGAGACGTTCGGCTTCGCAGGCGGGCGCGAGGACGCCTTCGAACCCGACGAGGCCGTCGACTGGGGCCCCGAAGACGAGATGGAAACGACCTCTCCCGAGCGCTTCGACGAGGACGGCACCCTCAGGGATCCGCTCGGCAACTCCGTTATGGGGCTCATCTACGTGAATCCAGAGGGCCCGTACGGTGAACCGGATGTCGAGGGATCGGCGCACAACATCCGCCAGACGTTCGGCCAGATGGCGATGAACGACGAGGAGACGGCCGCACTCATCGCCGGCGGTCACACGTTTGGGAAGGTTCACGGCGCTGACGACCCCGAAAACCTTGGTCCCGAGCCCGAAGCGGCCCCTATCGAGAAGCAGGGCCTCGGCTGGGAGAACGACCACGAATCCGGCAAAGGGGCCGACACGATCACCGGTGGCATAGAGGGCCCGTGGAACAGCACGCCGACCATGTGGGACATGGGCTACATCGACAATCTGCTCGACTACGAGTGGGAGGCGCACAAGGGACCCGGCGGTGCATGGCAGTGGCGGCCGACCGACGAGGAAGCACACGACACCGTTCCGGACGCCCACGATTCGTCGAAGACGGTCGATCCCATGATGCTCACGACGGACATCGCCCTGAAGCGGGATCCGGACTATCGGGAGATCATCGAGCGCTTCCAGGCGAACCCCCAGGAGTTCCAGGATGCCTTCGCGAAGGCGTGGTACAAGCTGATCCACCGCGACATGGGCCCGCCGGAACGGTTCCTCGGTCCGGAGGTGCCCGACGAGGAGATGATCTGGCAGGACCCCGTCCCCGACGCCGACTACGGTCGGATCGACGGCACGGCCATCGAGGCGCTCAAAGAGGAACTCCTCGATTCGGACCTGTCCGTCCCCGAGCTGGTCAGAACCGCTTGGGCATCGGCGTCGACGTACCGCGACAGCGACAAGCGTGGCGGCGCGAACGGCGCCCGGATCCGCCTCCGACCGCATCGTGACTGGGAGGTCAACAACCCCGAAGAGTTGGCGACGGTGCTCGACACCCTCGAAGGGATCAAAGAGGAGTTCAACGACTCGCGCTCGGATGGAACCCGGGTCTCGCTCGCCGACCTGATCGTGCTTGGCGGCAACGCGGCCGTCGAGCAGGCGGCGGCCGATGCCGGCTACGACGTGGACGTCCCGTTCGAACCGGGACGGACGGACGCCTCACAGGAATGGACCGACGTCGAATCCTTCGAGGCGCTCAAACCCGAAGCGGACGGGTTCCGGAACTACCGCAGCGAGGAGGCCGACCGACCGGCCGAGGAGATGCTGGTCGATCGGGCGGAGCTCATGAACCTGACAGCACCCGAGATGACAGTGCTGGTCGGCGGTATGCGGGCGCTGGACGCGAACTACGACGGATCGGATCTCGGCGTCTTCACCGACCGACCGGGGACGCTGACGAACGACTTCTTCGCGACCCTGCTCGGCATGGACATCGAGTGGGAGCCGGTCTCCGAGGACCGGGTGTTCGAGGGTCGCGACCGTGAGACGGGCGAACTCGAGCACAAGGGCTCGCGCGTGGACCTCGTCTTCGGGTCGAACGCCCAGCTCCGGGCTATCGCGGAAGTTTACGGGGCTGACGACGGCGAGGAGAAGCTCGTACACGACTTCGTGGACGCATGGCACAAAGTGATGAGCCTCGATCGCTTCGACCTCGAGTGAGCTGACCGGCACACTGTCCAGAGGACAATCCTCTTTAGCTCTTCGTCGGAAGATACGGGGTCGAAGCACAACTCGCACTGACAGTGCTGATGCACACCCGTCATCGCTTTAGCAAACTGACCGTAAGATAGGCCAGTATCACCGTAACGCGGAAGTGTATCATCCATAATCTGTCGCTGCGGGCGCGGCTAACGCCGGCGTCAGCTCCGTGGGTGTCGGTGAGGGATACCGCCAGTGATTACCCGAACTGTTTTCCAAACAGTGGAAATTTGTTGGTTTTGAATCACTTGTTGGGCCATGATTCTGTATCACCTGTCCAATCAAACCAACGGAAAGAGACGCCAATATCACTACAACGGGATCACGACCGAGTTACAGGTCCACCCGACTGAACCGCCAATAGCCGAGTGCCAGCGGAACAATGATCCAGACGGCGAGAATGACGAAGCCGAACCAGGGTTCGGCGAAGAACGGCACATCATCGCCGGCCAACATCCCGACGCCGAACTGGCCGTCGGTGGGAAGCACCGCATCCGCGGCGAGTCCGTAGCCGCCTCCGGGTGGAATAACCGAATACAGGAGGTACCAGTCCGGCATGGGCGGTTCGGGAACGATCGATCCGGTGATCAGGTAGAGTAACAACTGGCCGATAAAGCCCCAGAGCAACCAGAACAGACCGATCAGGCTCACAATACCGACGGCCGCGCGGGTGGTCGATCCCGTCGCTGCGGAGATGCCGACGGCGATACTGACGAACGTCAGCCCGAGCAGGAGCGTCACCAGCGTGAACGCGAGATACTCGACCAGTGAGAACGAGCCGGTGAACCCGAAAATGGCGACGATACCGACAGCGAAGCCGATCACGATCGCGACCGTGACGACACCTGTCCGGCCGAGTACCTTGCCAAGAACGACGTCTCGTCGGGAATGGGGCAGTCCGAGCAGGAACTTCAGACTGCCGCTCTCGCGTTCGCCAGCGATCGCCTTGTAGCCGACCATCAACCCGATAATCGGGATGAGAAAGCTCGCTGG
Organism: Halobacteriales archaeon YIM A00010; assembly: GCA_025041175.1. Classification (GTDB taxonomy): domain Archaea; phylum Halobacteriota; class Halobacteria; order Halobacteriales; family Haloarculaceae; genus Halocatena. Next base: position 740,515 of record JAKCFJ010000002.1, on the reverse strand, counting down.
TGTCTGCAGCGCAAAGAGGATGTCGAGGGGCTGGTCGCCGGCGTCACCGAGGAGCCCGGCGATCTGCGTAGAGATGTATGCCCCGCCAACGGTGAACAGCGCAAAGAGGACGATGAGCGCGATCAGTACCCACGAGCGCATCGCGTCGCGAAAGTCTTTTTTCGCGATGGCTATCACGCTCATGTGCGCACCTCCGTGCCCTCGGTGTAGGCCATGAACAGCTCCTCCAGCGAGGATTCCTCGGTGGTGAAATCCTGTACGGTTGCCCCCTCGGTTTCGAGCGTGTCGAGCACGGTCGTTTTCACGTCGCTCTCACACGACACGACGAGCGTCGTGTCCTCGATGGCCACCTCCGAGACGCCCGCGTATGTCAGCAGTTGCTCGGACGCGTTTTCGGGCACCTGATCGACGGTCACGCGAAGCGTCGTTTTCGCCGAGGTGGCCTCGCGTAGCCCCTCGACCGTGTCCTCAGCGACGAGGGCTCCATCGCGAAGGATGCCGACTCGGTCACAGACCGCATCGACCTGGCCGAGGATATGGCTGGAAAAGAAGATCGTCGCGCCGCGATCGCGCTCCTCGCGGATGATTGTGCGCATGTCCCGCGCTCCAGCCGGGTCGAGTCCGGTCGAGGGTTCGTCCAGAATCAGCAGCTCCGGCTCGCCGATCAGTGCCGCACCGAGCGCGAGCCGCTGGGCCATCCCCTTCGAGTACCCGCCGACCTTGCGATCGGCCGCCTCAGCGATGCCGACTCGCTCCAAGATCGCCTCGGGATCGTCGTCTACCCCTTTCGACTCGATGGCGAAGTCGAGGTGTTGGCGGCCGGTGAGCCGATCGTAGAGGTCGAACCCCTCGGGGAGGATGCCGGTCCGTTTGCGGATCGTACGGCTCTCGTCTTGTGGATCGTGACCGAACACGCGGACGCTCCCGGCGGTCGGTCGCGCGAAGTCCAACAGGAGATTGATCGTCGTCGATTTCCCCGCCCCATTCGGGCCGAGAAAGCCGTAGATGGTTCCCTTCCTGACGGTGAGATCGAGATCGGAGAGCGCCATGGTGTCGCCGTAACGCTTCGTCACGTTGGTTAGCTCGATAGTGGCCATATGTCTAATCAAATCAATATTGCAGAACGAAATATTTATAGTTGGCTATTTAAGTTTGTTTGATTACACGATCTGCTTCGATATAGACGCATCAGACATCTCGGTAAGCGGAAAATAATGTGATTATACGCTGGTACATGCGTATCAGGTGCGGAACGGTTCAGTCGTCTCCGGCCCATCAAGCTTTACCGATAGCGACTGAAGTCGGTGTATGGGAGTTCCATCTGACGTTGAAGAATTAATCACGGATGCCACGCTCATGGCCCACCTCGCCACCTCGGTCGACGGTCGGCCACACGTTGCTCCCGTCTGGTATGCCTACGACGATGGAGTGCTTTCCATCCTCACCACCGGGAAGAAACTCGCAAATATTCAGCAGAATCCGCAGGTCGCCGTCTCGATCGAGAAACACACTGACGGAACCGCAGAGTGGATGGCGACCCTGCTAGGAACGACAACAGTGTATGATGAGACTGCGCGTATCAACGAGGCGGCACGGGATGTGTTTCCGAAGTATCTTGGTCCTGATGAGGACACATGGCCCGACTACCAGCGGCAAGCGCTCAGCGATGATCCCCCGGAATCGCTGATTGAAATCGAGATCGCATCTGCGACCGCGACTCGATTCTAGCACTGGTCTTGGCCTGTCAGTAACCACTATCTGCTGACAGGACAGAATAGGTGATGATAGTGATTATAGAGAAATACGCAATTAGCTGAATTACAGGGCGCTAAGCCCCCTTCCTCAAGGAGACGGCGAAGCCGTCGAGTAGGGAGGGGATACAGTGCCCGTCTTTGGTTGTTTCCGTCCAATTCGGCAGACTTACTATCCAGTCGTTCAAACGCGGTAGTAAGATGCTCACCACATCGCGTCCGTCGTTCAAACGTGGTTCGAAACGGCAAAGCCGTTTCGTCATCACGAAAGACGCAGCGCGTCTTTCGAACGACGACAAGAAGCGTGCGCCGGATGCGTGGTCCGAGTGTCGATCCGGTAGGAGTGGGACACTCCGAACCACCCGTAAAGGGAAATCGCCTGCGGAGTCTGGAACCGTCCTCAGAACGCCAACGGCGTTCTGATGGGCCGCACAAGAGCTTCGCTCTTGTGGACGCTGTGTCCATCGTGGATGCAAGTTCTGACGTGGATACAGGAAGTCAAGGCAAATCGAAGATTTCCCGTATCCAGCAAATCGCGGAGCGATTTGCGCAACCCCGTCCTCAACAAGCGAGGGACGAGTAGCCCCGAGCGCGGTAGGGCGGGGTAGTTCACGACCTTCTATGCGGTCGAAACTGATGATGAGCAGATACGATTTCTAATGCACAGCCACCTGTGAAATCTGGACACGTGTGCTTGTAGGTCCCGCTCGGCTGGGGGTTACCACTGTCGAACTGCCCGTCCGTGGCAACGTCGTTGTGATTATTGGACTACGAAGGATCGTCAGGCGACCCGATCCATTTCCAGGTAACTATCGTCCCCCGATAGCTCAGCACTGCGACCCAGCCGACGAGCCACGCACCCGCGAACACCACCGCCCAGCGGGCCGGTGAGTGCTCATAGGGACTGTTATGAGTATGTTCGACACGGTCGTTGACTGATGACTGCTCGGGGGTTTCACGAACCGTTCTGTTTCGCCACAGCGGGACGGAATCACGACAGTCCCTATCAGGAGGTGTCGCATGCACCTGCTCTGCGGGCCGACCACTCATCACTGGCCCCTGCGGTACCATCGAGCACGTTACCGTGATTCTGCTTCGATCTCATCGAACAACGCTGTGACGCGCTCCTCGATCGTCTCACGGATCTCACGGACGTGCTCCGGTTCCTGGCCAGCTGGATCGTCCAGCGCCCAGTCGCGCACGTCCACATCGGTCTCGACCGCTCCCACGTCGAGCGTCGAACAGCCCATCGTTGCAACGTAGTCGCACGACTGGAGCCCATCGATCGTGATCTCTCTCGGGGTTCGATCGGAGAGATCGAAGCCTGCGTCGGCCATCACGTCGATCACTTCCTCGTGGACGTGGTCAGCCGGATGGGTACCGCCGGTCAGGATGTCGATGCGGTCGTCGAGGTCTCGACGGTCGCGTTCGCGTTCGGCGAACGCCGTGGCCATCTGTGAGCGCCCAGCGTTCTGGACGCACATGAACGCGAGACGAATCGATTTAGTCGGATTGGTTGTCGTCATCGGTCTCGTGTTGTGGTTAGTCGTCGTCAGTGGTCGGTTCTGGCGTCGACGTGGCTACGGATCCCGACTCGGTATCGCCCCAGTCGACCGTTCGTTGGAAGTACAGCGCGACGTTGACTAACGCGAGCAAGACCGGTACCTCGATCAGCGGGCCGATGACAGTCGCAAAGGCGACGCCGGAGCCGACGCCGAACACCGCAACCGCGACAGCGATGGCCAGCTCGAAGTTGTTGCTCGCCGCCGTGAAGCCGATCGCGGTCGTTGTCGAGTAATCGGCCCCGATACCGCGGCCCATCCCGAAGCTGACGAGGAACATCACCACGAAGTAGATCGTCAGCGGCACCGCGATCAACAGGACGTCCGCCGGCGCGGCGACGATGTTGCCACCTTGGGTGGCGAACATCACGATCACGGTGAACAGCAAGGCCACCAGCGTCAGGGGATCGATTTTTGGAATGAATTCCTCATCGTACCACTCTTCGCTTTTGGCTCGCGTCCCGACATACCGAGTGAGGAAGCCGCCCGCAAAGGGAATGCCGAGGAAGACGACGATCGCCTCGAACACCTGCATCGGCGTGATATCGAAGGTGGTAATCCCGGCGACGAGCGAATCCATGCCCAGCAATGGCGGGAGGAACAGCCCGAAGAACCAGACGTAGACGCCGTAGGTGATGATCTGAAAGAGGCTGTTGAACGCGACCAGTCCGGTTACGTATTCGGTCGAACCGTCTGCGAGTTCGTTCCAAACCAGCACCATCGCGATACACCGGGCCATCCCGATGAACACCAGTCCGAGGAAATACTCGGGGCGCGCCGGAAGACCGGGAACGAGCCCGCTGAAGAAGGCGACTGCCAGTCCGAACATCAGCGTCGGCCCGATCAGCCAGTTCTGGATGAGGCTCAATCCGAGCACCCGCCAGTTGCTAAAGACGGCACGGAGCTGTGAGTAGTCCGCCTTCGCCAGCGGGGATACATCATCAGTACGAGCCCGATCTCCACGAGGTGGAGATCCTGAATCGGTTGGGTTACTGATGGTGCGACATACCCGAGGCCGACGCCGATGGCCATCGCACTGAAGATCCAGACGGTGAGATACTTGTCGAGGAAATCCATCGAGCGCGGATCCCCACAGCTCTCACAATCGCAGTTCGGGCCATGATCGTGGGCAGCGTTACTCATCGCTCACGCTCCCTTCGAGCACGGTGACAACGGTGATCGCTCGGTTCGTCGCACAATATTTCTTCCACCGGCCGTCTTTTCGGCCGTCGACCAGGCCTGCATCAACGAGTTGCGAAAGAGCATGGCTGAGCCCACTTTCGGTTACGTCGACGACAGCGTTCAGTTCACAGACGCACAGTTCTTCGCCAGCGGCCACGAGAACACGCACGAGAGTGTACCGGGTCTCGTTAGCGAGTGCTGAGAGCACCTCGATCTCGGTGGCCACCTGTTCCGTCCCGAGTGCGGCTTCAAGGGTGCTCAGCTCATCCAGTCGGCGATCGACATCCTCACTTCGACACGTCTCAAGTTTGTCATCGAGATAGCGTTGCAGTCGCGCTTTCGATTGGGTCATTGAATATCAGTTGAATAGAATCTCAAGTAATTGTTTCGATTTCCACCTAGATATCTGTCTTCACCCGCTTCATTGGCGAGTATAAGTGTATTTATGAATGGCTCCTATCTCAATAATTGAATGATTTTTGAATACATTGGGCTCATCCGATACCGTTATATGAGTGTATCTTCATATGGTAGAATGTTCATATGGAAGGCCAGAGCGACCCCCACCCATCGTCTTCGCAGATCCAATCGCAAGCGTGCTGTCCGACCGTTCCAGAGATTTCGATCGAAGAACTTGACGACGAGGTTGAGATCTTTGCAGCGCTTGCGAACACGACGCGATACGGGGCCGTCCGGCTCCTCGTCGCGGCTGATGGCGAAGTTTGTGCCTGTGATCTCGCCCCACCACTGGAAGTTAGTCAGAGCGCGATCAGCCATGCCCTCTCCCGACTCTTTGCGGTTGGGTTGGTCGAGCGCCGCAAGCAGGGGCGCTGGCGATACTACCAAGCGACTCCGATCGCTGAGGAATTGATTGACCGAATCGATGCACACCAGGAGCGTGACCGATAATGAGCGACAATACCCCCTCGTCCCAGGATCAGTCCTCGTCGAGAACAGGGCTCTCCGAACGCGAACAGCGCGATGCGGTCCGGAATCGGTATTCGGCGATCGCACAAGCGGAAAGCGAAAGCGGCTGTTGTGAACCACAGTCTAGCGCGACGACATCCAGTAGCTGCTGTGACGATAGTGATGCGATCGCATCGGACTCCGAGCAACTCGGCTACACCACAGATGACATTGACGCCGTTACTGAGGGAGCGGATATGGGACTGGGCTGCGGGAATCCAACCGCTATTGCGAGTCTCGAACACGGTCATACCGTGCTTGATCTCGGGTCTGGCGGTGGATTTGACTGTTTTCTCGCGGCGCAGGAGATTGGTCCAGAGGGTCACGTGATCGGCGTCGATATGACGCCGGAGATGGTTGAACGGGCGCGGGAGAATATCGAGAAAAACGACGCAGCAAACGTCGAGTTCCGACTCGGAGAAATCGAGCATCTTCCCATCGCCGACGAAACGATTGACGTGATTATCTCCAACTGCGTCATCAATCTCTCGCCGGACAAATCGCAGGTCTTCACTGAGGCGTATCGCGTGCTCCGTCCTGGTGGGCGGCTTGCGATTTCCGATGTCGTCATGACCGCAGAGATCCCCGAGGAGCTTCGTGCGGATCCAGAAAGCGTCTCGGGCTGTGTCGCTGGGGCGGCATCGATCAGCGATCTCGAATCATTGCTTGGCGAGGCTGGATTCGAGGAAGTGACGGTCGATCCGAAGGACGACAGCCACGAGTTCATCCGAGAGTGGTCGGCGGATCATGACCTCGAAGAGTACATCGTCTCGGCGACGATCGAAGGACGAAAGCCCGAGTAACGATCTCGGACTCGGGACACGATCAATGGAGAAAACGCGTATGAACGCATGTATTGACGAAGAGGCTCCAACGGACGACGTACAGGTGACGAATACACTCGAGAAAGACGTTGTAATCGTGACTGGGTCGTCACGCGGTATCGGCCGGGCGATCGCCGAACGTCTTGCGACCGAGGGAGCGTCAGTTGTCATCAACTACGTGACCAACGACGCCGCAGCGAGCGATGTCGTTGACGCGATCGACGTTACTGGTGGCGATGCGCTGCCGTACAAGGAGATATCAGCGAGCCAGGCGACGTCGAGCAACTCTTTGACGAGGCCGAAGCTGCGTTTGGGCCCGTGGATATTGTCGTCAACGCGGCTGGCACGTCCGTCTGCGGACCAATTGCAGAGTTCACTGACGCGGAGTTCGATCGGGTATTCGATGTGAACGCAAAGGGAACGTTCTTCGTCCTCCGGGAGGCAGCGAACCGCATCACTGACGGCGGGCGGATCGTCGATCTCTCGACGGTGGGAACGGTGCGGGGCGATGCGGGCATTGGTCCCTATGCTGGCAGCAAGGCGGCTGGCGAGCAACTGGTAACGGCGCTCGCGGAGGAACTCGGTGAACGTGACGTTCGAGTCAATACGGTCTCGCCCGGTGTCACAGACACCGACGGACTCATCATGTCCGATGAAACGGTCGAGCGGATGGTCGACCAGACGCCGCTCGGTCGCCGGGGCAGGCGACTGACATCGCGGATGTGGTCGCATTCCTCGTCAGTGACGCCGGACGGTGGCTGACTGGGCAGAACCTCCGTCCGACTGGTGGCTGGGAGATCGGCTGGTAATCGGATCAAGCGCCCAGAATCAAGAACATACCGAATGAAACCTTCTGCTGACACTGGTGACGTGTGAGTGGTGTATTGAGACGAGTTGGTGAGTGACCAGGCTTGCTGACGGCGCACCGATCGGGGCAGTGGACACGCTGATCGCCGAGCTCGGCCACGTGTCTGCGGTCGGCTGAAAGGGGGCCGTTGACCGCCGTAAGGGGCCGTCGCTGTCCCATACGATCAGTGTACTGTCGGGCAGTCGGCGGTTGGTATCTGGGTAACTGGTGCTGCCTGTGGGTGGCCTGGCTCGTCGACGGTGCGGCCGGTAACGGTGGCTCCTGGCTACCGGTGCCGTTAGTGGTGTACGTTCGGTGGCGACTCGGAGTACCAGACAGGAGCCCGGTGGTACTCTGGTTATCGTGTGGGCCAGCCAGAGGTTTCGGTCGCAGATAATGCCACGGTCCCTTATTATCGATCGGTCGGCCTCGTAGTTGTCGGACTGCACCCTCACCAGTGCATATAGAACACCCCTCTGTGCAACAGAGGGTTCCCCAGCTGGCTGTCGGTCGTCTCGTGAAACTCGGTGTGTGTTGCTCCCGAGGCAGCTACGGGAGTGCATGTTCCGGCACCTCACCACTGTGTTGCGGTGGGTACCCGTGTCGGCATGCGGGTTTCATCGGAAACGTGGGGTGGCACCCAGTAGGACCCACCGTCGGTGCCGGCTGGCTGTCCGGGCGATCGTGGCCCAGCACCGAGATCCAACTGGGTGCAGGCTCGTCCTGCCTGTCTGTCGCACTCACCGGGAACTCGGCACGTTCGGGTTCTCCTTCCAGGAGTATGCGGGAGCGAGCATCCGTGATATTCCGGCGAGTTTGAACACCACCCAACTCCGTCCAGACAATCGTATAGATCTCATCACGTTCCAGCTCCATATCAGCTTCTTTCACGTTCTGAGCGACTTATCGATATTCTTGTCGGGCGTTCGAGGCGGGCGATCCAGAGTGTGAATCTCACCCATGGATGAAACCGTCGGATGATGTGGGGATCGTCACACTTGACTTCTAGCGAGTGGGAGCGCCAGCCAACGCTCCGCGTTCCGAGTGAAAACCAGATAGTGGACGAGGATGGATACAACAATCATATGTCAACATCCCAACTGACCACCGACCACTTACCCTTGGTAAGACGCGGTGGCCATCCCTCACTCCGTTATCGATCTGTAAAACCGTCGGACGGCGAAGAGACCACTACGCTTCCGCCGCGGGGATTTCGTCCCGATCGATGTACTGGGCTTCCCACTCGGTGCGGGCGTCGATCTCGCGCTGGCCACGCCGCGTGAGCGTGTAGTAGTTCGTCCGGCGGTCCTGTGTGCCCTTCTCGACCAGTCCTTTCTCGACCAGCGCGTCGAGGTTCGGATACAGCCGACCGGCGGAGATCTCCGTTTCGTAGTAGTCGTCGAGGACGTCTCTGATCGCCAGCCCGTGTGGCTCGTCATTGCCCGCGATCACATACAACAGATCGCGTTGAAAACCAGTCAAATCGTGCATTCCTCTCTGAGACTAGAATATATCGTTGCATATCCCTTGTGGATGGGGCAGTCGACACAGAAGCAGTCAGCTGACCGATTGCTATCGTCGATCGTTTGGATCGGCTGTGTGTTCTCGACCGGCTCAGAGCGTATCTGGGCTACTCGCCCCCTGACTTACTGAAGTTTCTGTGCCACGAAGCACAGAAGATTCATCAGGAACGCTTGATTCTCCACGAGCGGCTGGCTATCGCCACTCAACAGACAATAGAGGCTTAGCTAAAGTCCAATGCCTCGTGGCTGAGATGGGTGTCGCCGAATGCGGACTGGTATTTCAGACCGTAGCCGAGCGTGCGGTCGAAACCGATGTGCGCTATCCAAATCGCCCCGACGAGCGTCACCAGTGACAGCGTTTGCCATAGACCGATACCCAATAACGTGAGCGGGAGCACGTAGGTGTGTACGACGTTGTATGTCCAGCTGCCGACGCGTGGATTTGAGACGTACCCGACCATGCCGAGATCGGGAGCGAAGAACAAGAGCAAGTAGAACCAGAGTGGTCCATCGAGGAGATAGTACGTGGTAGTCGCCGCTGCGAAAACAGTGATTCCTTCGATCCGAAGCAAGTACCGCGGATTCATGCTAACATACTGTCGTCTGTGATGATAACTGCTTTCTGTTACGCTCCAGCATGCTGGCGGTCCGCAAGTTGGCCCAGGTGATCTCCAACGCTACGATGACTGCTCAAAGCACAGCCGCAGTCATGCAATTCGTCGCTTAACTAAAGACCAATGACGGACTTCCTAGACGCTCTATTAGTCCAATTTGTGCCATCGAATCATCGTGGGCTCTCGCGAGTCAGGCGGTGCATGCGGACGTTACAAACATTAATTGTTTAATATATCTGGATCCCTTGACTACAATCTCTGGAGAAGGCCGACTCAGTGATTGTATCGCGGTGAGTTACGGTATTTCGCTCAGTTGGCAATCATTGGTGCTTCACCAACCCATCTGTCCGTTTCTGCTGCTTGAACCATGAACGCCGCTACGTTGGCTCGCGAGACATTTGACAGGGCGCTGAGACGGAAGTATCCTGTTCGATAGTCACGGGTGCGGGGGCCACTCCGTAGAAATGGTGGTCTGATCATAATCCATTCGAGATCACTCTCGATCAGTGTTCTCATGAATCGCTCTCCGCCGTGAATGAGGTCACTCGCGACGAGTTCCGCCGCAGATGAGAGAACCCATCCTGAAACTGAGAACGGGTCGTGGGATGAGAGAGAACTCTGCCGCCGAGCATCACGAGCCGTGGAACGTCGTGAGCCCGCATCGCAGCGAGGATGTTCTCTCCACCGCGAAATGCTACGTCGTCAGGAGAGCCTTCCGCGGAACCAAGCGCACTGAGTACGGCATCCGCTCCCTGAACGGCACGTTCGACGGCTTCCGTATCGAGTACATCACCCTGTATGACAGATAAATGACTGTTGTCGAGGTGGACCTGCTCCACTTTTTCCGGACTGCGAACGAACGCTCGTATTTCGTGTTCCGCTAACAGAGCGTTATCGACGACGTGACGGCCAACTCTCCCTGTCGCCCCGAACACGACTACTTCCATTTCAATTCCCCACTCCTTCGCGCATCTTGAGGATGATTTTTCCCCGGGCGTGACCGTCCTCACTCAGTTCCTGTGCCGCCCGTGCGTCGGCAAGCGGGAACACCGTGTCGAGCGTCGGTGTGACAGTACCGTCATCGATGAGTTCAGTGATGTCTTCCAACCACGCTGGGTCGCCGGAATCCGCCTGTATGACGCGGATGTTGCGCTTCTCCGCTGCTCGCTTCTGTTTCCGAGAAGCGTCAAGCGGGAAATTGTCGATGACGCCTCCCCGCTTTAGGACGTCGAGCGAGCGGTCGAAGGTGTCGCCACCGATCAGATCGATCACCACATCGACCGGCTCGATGACCTCCTCGAAGCGCTCCTCACGATAGTTGACGAATTCGTCGACACCCAGATCGCGGAGGTACGCCTCGTTCGATCCCGAGGCGGTTCCGATGACGTGGGCACCCCGCTGCTTTGCGAACTGGACTGCGAAGTGACCCACACCCCCCGCCGCAGCATGAACCAGTACGCGTTGATCCGACTCCAGACCCGTCATTTGTAGCGACCGCCACGCGGTCCCTCCCGCCATCGGGACGCCAGCAGCCTCCTCGAACGAGAGTGATACTGGTTTGGGTCTGAGTTGCGCAGGGGGAACCGTGACCGCTTCCGCATACGCGCCGCCATCACCAGGGAACGGCGTCATCCCGTAGACCTCGTCCCCGGGGACGAACTCGCTCACGTCGGTCCCGACCTCATCGATGATGCCGGCGACATCCCATCCGGGAATCCATGGAAAGTCGAGACTAAGTGGGCCGAAACGAGCGAGGAGATACTTCGAATACTGGGTAATGAATTCGGGAATCAACGGTACGTCGATGGAGATGCCTTCGCGGAACCCACACTCGGCGGGGTTGACGCCGGCCGCGTGAATCCGGACACGTACCTCATCGTCGGCTGGCTGGGGTGTCGCTGTCTCCTCGTACCGAAGCGTCGCTGGACTACCTAACTCGTGAACCCGGACTGCATTCATCTGTGATTTCATACCGGACCTACGCGTCTGGTCGAGGTGAGGAAATCGCCCCAACGATGGGGTTATTTAAGCCACCACATCGTACGCAGGGCTACCTTGCTCCTGATGAATCGGGAGCCAACGCACGATGACTCATGAGATCCGTAACCGTTACTCTCACTCGAACAGGCGGATTTCACCCGACTCTCCACGAACTGTCCGCCCCTGAATCCGCCCTCACTCGAAGATCGATCCTTCACTTCAACTTGCTGGATGACGGAACAATGGTCGCAGTAGCTCGGTTTCATGACGATCCCGAGCGCCTTCGCCGACTGATGGATCAAAACTCGGCGATGATCGACTACAGTGTTTCGAGCGAGGGAGACGGTGCCGTACTCGCATACATACACAGTTGGCCGCCTGACCCGATCCGTGAGATCATCCTCCTCCTTCGCAGACACGAGGTGTTCTTCGAGTCGTTCGAATTCATTCGCGAGGACACAGCCCGTGCGACCATGGTCGGTGAGACCAACAAGATGTTACAGCAAGCGCTCGCAGCGATCCCCGAGGAGGTAGACGCCACGGTCGACCGGATCGGTGTGTACTCCCCAGACAGGAACGATTTCCGGGCAGCGTTGACCGAGCGCCAACAGGAGATCTTGGATATCGCGATGGAACTCGGCTACTACGAGAACCCGCGACGTGCTACTCACGGGGAGATTGCCGAGCGCGCCGGGATCGATGCGAGCACAGTCAGTGAGCACATGCGAAAGATCGAAGCCTGCGCGTTCGCTTTCCTCGCTGGATAACCATGTTTCGACCTCGGCGACCGCTGTCAAAGCTCGCAAATCCACTCGGTAATGTTACTCCACGAGGTTGTACGAATCGAGAACCCCACTCCGTATTGTGAACACCAGTGGCCATTATCGATGTGTGAGATCAACAGCTGGTCTCTCACGTTTCGGGTGAACGCACCTCAGCGTCTGATATACGACTGCCAGGAGTGTGACGATAGGTGGTTCTCGACTGTAGCTGAGTCGTTTACAGAAATTCTTACTGTAACCGGACTCAATTGAGGCGTATACTTCCGGAAGGCTACTCAGTGGTGACGATAAGCGCTAAAGTCAGGCAGGTAGTTTGCTCATGCACGGTAGAGCTTGAAATCTATATCGGTAGTTTATATTTCCCAGCTGGCGATGCATGACAAAACTACCTAGCCGACCTCAGTACGTAGTCAAATGGATAGCGGCTACGATTCCACCACAACCTGCCAGATATGACCGTCGGGATCAGCAAACGCACCCGCGTAGCCCCAGGGTTGCTGTCCGGGCTCGGTGACGATCTCCGCGTCAGCTTGGTGCGCACGTTCGACTACCTCATCGACAGCCGCATCAGTTTCTGTACTCAGGTCGAGGATACATTCGCTCTGCCCGTACCCCGAAACCTCGTGATCGCCGATGACCCAGTCGAAGCCACCGGTTGGGACGAGCATGAGGCGAACACCGTCGTTGAGGGCGAACTGCAGCGGCTCCGGGATGCCGTCTTCCGCTGGTTCGCCGATGGGGTCGAAGTCGAGGCCATCGCGGTAGAAGGTGAACGATGTCTGGCGGTCCTCGATCGGGAGGCTGATGACGACGGGTGTGTGGATGTGCTCACTCATGCTTTCACTCGTCGTACTCGTCCGGGTACTGAATGCCGTCACTCCCTGCCTGTGCATCGAGGCCGGTGACACGCCCCGTCGGCTCCTCCCACTCCTCCTGACGACCGAGCGCGGTCAGGTCGAGGAAGTAGTTCGATCCACCGACCTGTTCCATCCCTCGAGCGTACGTCGAGTAGGTGTGGTAGACCACGTCGTCGTCCCGCAGGAAGACGCTGATCCCGGGCAGTTCGCCCTCTAGCTGGTCTATCCCCTTCCGTTCGAGCGTCTCCGCGTCCTCGTAGTTGTGCTCGATGGGTGTGACGCTCTCGTCCATGGTGACGTGGAAGTCGTAGTTGAAATCGCTGCCGAACGAGGAGTACCAGGGGACGGTCCAGTCCATCCGCTCCTTGAACGGCTCGATCGTCTCCCACGGAGCGCGTGAGACCAATGCCAGGGAGGTACCGCGGGAGTGCAGGTGGTTGAGGTGCCCTCTCGCGATCTCGTCGGTCCAGGCCGAGCAACTGGGACAGCCCTCTTCCCAGTCTGGGTCGAACATGAAGTGGTAGACGATGAGCTGGCGACGGCCGTCGAACAAGTCGAGCAGGCTCACCTCGCCGTCCGGCCCATCGAAGACGTATTCCTCGTCGATCTCGACCATCGGCAGTCGGCGGCGCTCGGCGTTGAGTTCGTCTCGCTTGCGGGTAAACTCCTTTTCCTTTTCGAGGAGTTCGATGCGGGCCGCTCGCCATTCGTCTCGTGATGCGACCGCCGGAAGGTCGATTTCGGGTTGTGTCATGGTTGTATCTCCTGTCGTGGCGTCACTCCACAGCCAGTTGGTCCATCTGCTCGTCCACTTGGTCCTGGGCCTCCTTCCACGCGGGATACGCGCTCTCGACTTTCTCGCGGCCCGCCGCGGTCAGCTTTAACCGACGCACCCTGGCGTCGTCCGATTCTGCGTCAGTCACCCACCCTTCGTCCTCGAGCCGGTTGGCACTCCTCGTGAGCGACGTTCGCTCTAGGCCGAGGATGTCGGCGAGCTCTCCGAGCGGCGTCGGGCCGTTGACACCGAGCACGGCGAGGACGGAGAACTGCGTCGACTGGAGTCCGTGCGGGCGAAGCTTCTCGTCGTAGCGCCGCGTTATCTCCCTGGCGCGGCGGCGAGCGGCGAGACAGTGGCAGTCCTTGGTGGCGGAGAGGTCCACAGTGATACTACACAATACGTGTATATACACGTTCTGGCCAGCGGAGCCAATGTCAGCCGAGATTGCCATATTCAACCGCTCGTCAAGGTTTCTACGAACCAATCCATTTTCACCCGATCTCGACTAGGAATATTGACCATACGCAACGGGCTGAGATTTAGTTTGCCGAGGTTGGTTTCTTCCTCCGACGTGCATGAGAAATCCACCTGCCTGGCTTCAGTAGTTGTATTTCGATGGTGTACAGCTGATATTCTTGTCCTAACAGGATTGGTGTTTGCTTTACGAGGGAAGAATATGATACGGAAGGTTTGGAAACGTATACTCACTGGCTACTTCAGAGACTCTAACAGTTCTAGGGTACACTTTTTCTGTCTGATTTCGGGTAGGGAACCACCCTCGACCCTCGTTCACAATAATGAATACTCCATGATCATTTCCAACAGCTGCGAATGGCGCATCATCGGAGATTTCCGAAACACGACTATCTCGTGGGGATATGCCTACGTTTTCTTTGATAACCTCAACAGCGTGTCTCACATCTGGAACTGGTAAGCCGATTTCACTCACCTGACGAAAATTCACACTTCCGAACGGACGCTTAGCGTCATTAGACAGGTCGTGTCGAGCGATGAGTCGACGATATTGCCCGTGGGATCGAGACAGTAGACTTGCGAATACCGACTAGAGGAAAACTGTTGTTCGCCTGTGTCTGGATCTGGAAGCAATTCGACCCGGTGAATCTGGACGACTTCGTCGCGGCTGTCACGACCATCGCGCAATTGCGGTGCGAGCACGCCACAGATTATGCCGATATTGAGACGCTGGTCTGTGCCCTGCCGATCGACCAGTGTACGTTCGCCCCACAATGCATTAGCTCCGTACTCGGGTCCGTATCCGATGGCGATCCTGATCCGGGCGTTCATCATCGAGAAAATCAACGGCTGGGACGAAACCGCGCTCTACGACCACCTCCGAGCGCATCCCTCGCTCCGCGGGAGGCTCGGCTTCGAAACGCTTCCGAATCAATCGACGTTCTGGCGCGCGTGGTACGAACGGTTCAGTGTGGAACTACGTGATACCGTACGGGAGTGTGCTGACAGGAGAGTGGATATCGCGCCCCCGATAAGTGTTTCAGAGACCCCCCTTTCTGCTCCGGTTTTCCTCGATAGCCCTGTCGACAATCACATGACTGCTGACAGACTGTCAGTAACCACCGTTCTTTATATGATTGGCACCCGGTCAGTAAGTCGTCCCGAAATGGTCCACTATGCCACCTATATCCGCGCCTCGACCGACACCCAAGAAACCGAACACCAACGCACTGCGATCGACGAGTGGCTCGACGACCGCGACGTTGACGCCGCGGCTGTCGATCACTACGCCGACCTCGGTCACTCCGGGTCCGATCCCGGTCGCGAGCAATTCCGGAAGCTGATCGACGCGATCGAGACCGGCCAGTACGAGTACGTGGTGGTGTGGGAGATCTCCCGGCTGGCTCGTCTTGGCAGCATCTACCAACGCTTTTTCGAGACATGCGAAGATGCTGGGACGACCGTGGCGATCACCGACGGCTGGGTCGAGGAGGTTCGTCCCGACGGAACCGGGAAGCTGATTGCCGACATCTCGGCGGCGGTTGCTGAAGAGGAACGACGTCGCCTCATCAAACGCGTCGAAGCGGGCGTAGCCCGCGCCCAAGACCAGGGCAAATGGCTCGGTAGTGTCCCGAAAGGCTTCGAGCGCGACGAAGATGGCTATCTCCAAGTCCTCCTTGATCCTGATCGGGACACTGGCGAGGTCGGCTATCTCGATGTACGCCGAGCGATCGAACGCGTCGACAACGATGAATCATATCGCAGTGTTGCCCGTGACGTGCCCAACCTTGCACGCACGACGCTCATGAGTATCCACAAGGACGACGATCGTCGCCAGTGGTATCTCGGCGCTGACGCTGACGATGAGCGGGTGGCTACTGCACTTGATCCTATCGAACAGTAACACTAGGACCGATAGCGACCGGGCGCACACACTGGCGTCGAAATGGAACGTCCACATAGGACGGCGAGACACACCGATTCCCTCTCCTACTGGCTCCACTAGCGACTCATCTATCACACTTATCGTGCTCTCTGTGCATAGAGACAGCGGCCACTGTTTCAAAAAAGACCCTATTCGAGCACCGATCGGCTCCGCGAGCGTTACTCACTGGAAACTGTTTGATTCCGTGGGAACTGCGAAACACTGGGAGCAAACTTCGGGAGGCTGGAATATGCTTTGACCCCACTAAGGTCCGTCTGTAACTCTTGATCCTTGCTACAATCACATTTAATATGGTTAAGATACGATAGAATTGAATTAGAAGTTAACTTCATACTCTGATTTATCCAGACAGACCACCAGATTGAAATCACAGTTTCTCAATATTATGGACAATGTCTGATTACCCTGTGGGGCTTACACCACTTGAGGAAGCAGGTATTCCATTAGAGTACGCTGAACATCTCTCTTCAGAGAGGGGGATCGATTCCTTGTGGGATCCCCAAGAGAAGGCAATAGAAGCTGGAATTTTGGATGGCGAAAATTTCTTGGTTGTTTCAGAGGCAGGAACAGGTAAAACAATGCTTGCGGAGTTTGTTATGCTCTACCGCAATCTCACGGTCGGTGGATGCGGTGTCTTTCTGGTCCCCTTTAAACCACTCGCGGACGAGAAGCAATCCGAGTTCCAAGAAGGACTGTCAGATCAGTTTGGGCTGGATGTAGATAATTCAATAGGTGGTGACATCACTCCTCCGACGGAGTTATTTAGTAGCGATATAGTGGTATTTACATACGAGAAGTTCAGCTACTATCTCCGAAATTATCCAGAAATTGTTGACAAGGCGGTCGCCTCCGTTATCGTCGACGAATTCCAGAATTTAAATGATCCCCAGCGAGGCCCGGGACTCGAGATCACCATTACGAAACTCCTGCACGATTATGAGGACATCAAAATAGTCGGCTTGAGTGCAACTGCCGCTAACGGCGACGAGATTGCAGACTGGATTAACGGAAACCATGTTGATTGTCGTGGCTGGCGACCAACCCCTCTGTATGAAGGTATATACGCTACCCGCTCAGGTGAAATCACCTTTTATCACAATGGGAACGAGGCCGACTCGGAATCCAGTGACACGGAGCTACTGGAAGATCTACGTGACAACGCCGTTGCCGAATATATACGGGATCCGGCATCCTCCGGGAAACCCCGGCAAGCAATGGTATTTGCTCCGATAAGATCGGAGGCAAAATCAACTGCAGAAGATATTGCGAACTTCATCAATAGTCATCCCAAATCCTACGATTTCGGGGTGGATGAACCAGCTGCAGACAAACTTCGGGATGAAATTGAAACTGCTGCACGACGTGTTGGAGATAACATAAGGTCACTTCAAAGGTGCGTCAGATGGGGGACGGCATTTTATCACGCGGGGCTTGACACAGAGGTTCGTTCGGTGATCGAACAAGGGTTCAAGGAAGGTACAATCCGTGTTCTCGCATCAACCAGTAATCTAGGGGCAGGTATCAATCTACCTGCTGATAGAATTTACATTCAACACCCTCGTTATGGAAGTTCATTCGAAGGTGAAGATATGAAAACATCACAATATAAAAACCTCGCTGGGCGGGCAGGACGACCTGATTACAGCTCACGACAGGGAGAAGCTGTCCTCTTCGCTGAAGATTTCTCTGAGGAACACAGATACAAAAACACATACATCGATGGAAACCTCGAACCAATTTCTTCCGAGATTGTGGTCTCTGACGATTTCGATATAATGTTGGATGTCGTGAGAGAGTATCGAACATCCGAGCAGATATATTCGTTCCTGGATGCCTCTCTCTTCGGGTTTGATCGTAACCTAACCGAAAATAAGGTTGAAAGTGTAGTGACTCGCATAGCGGCGACGTTAGAGGAATACGATATGGTTGAACAAACAGATGGTGGGCTTCAATTGACCGACTTAGGCGAAGCTACCTCTAAAGAGCTTGTTCAACCAGAAACTGTCTATCAGATTCGGAATTTCTTGGCTTCAACTGATTTGAGTGAATCACTCGACAAGAAGGCACTTCTTGCGGTGACCTGTGGTACCCCGGAGCTTAGTTATATGCGGCTGTGGCATAAGTCCGCGCAGACTAATCTGCGGACTAGCAAGCTTAGCCGTAAATACAACCTTCAGCACTTATCCGACAGCGATATTGCTACTGTTTACACAACCGCGTCGGTGGTAACAGAATGGTTGAATGGAATGAGTCTCGAGAAAGCCTTCGAAAAATATTCCGTAATCGAATCTCGGACGCCGGCTGATGTGTACGAACGATTGGCCCCAGAATTGACCCGAGTACTCCGTACAGTTGTGCGAATCCTTGAAGCATCTGACTCGAATGTGTTCGATGAAATGGGTGAGGAGATCGAACAACTGGCTGACCAACTATATTATGGATTAGATGAGGAAGGACTCAAATTTGCAAAAGCCGGTATTGCGTCCAGCCGTCAGGACATACGCGCTCTCCGAGGGAAAGTCGGGGTTGAGACTATTAATGAGTTGGCTATGATGGAAACTTCAGAGATTATGGAGAATATGTCGACGCGTGAAGCAGTACGTATCAAAAGGGGTGCTGTCAATCATGTGTATGAAGGTAGAAAGTTGAAAGTTGAGCAAACATTACTTGATGTCGCAGAACGCGGTCTTTCTGAATCTACTTTTAGTACGCTATTAGACTCCCATACCAATGTTTTCGAGAACACTTGTGTAAATCTGCTTGAACAAGTTGATACTCTATACCTTGACCGTGCGGATGAGGGGGGTAGAACCGAAGAACCAGAGTGTTGGGTTAAAATAAAACAGCCTAATGGTACCTATGTCACGACTGAATCAGGTGACACCCTGAGAATTGCTGTGGAGTGCAAGTCGAAGAAAAATTTCGATAACCAGGTCAGTGCAAAGGATGCTGTTGCTGTTGCAACGAAAGCACCTAATGCAACAGTTAAGCTAACGGTTGGAACTCCGTCGTTCAGTGAAGGGACAGAGGATAGTGCAATTAAAAACAATGTATTGGTCATGCCAGCCACCTCTTTTGCCATCCTCATCTCTAGAGCGATGAACGGAGAGGTGTCCCGCGACGAGTATAAGCAACTACTCTCTAAGATCGGAATCGTGGATATTGAAAAACTTCGGGATATTATAGATAAATAATACCAATATATATGGATATCCTGTGATAGTGCTCTATTAATAACGGGTGATAACCTGGTGATTCAGTCATCTTGATGTCGGCACTCAATAATAGTTAATACACTAAAATAATATATTGAATTAACAGAATTTCAAACTGATTCTCAGATGAGCCTCTAAACCGGTGAGCTGTCGAAGTGAACGTTACAGTAGATCAGATCATCGGAATAAAGAAGCGCTACTGCGTACCAAACGCTCCTGTCACCTCCAAATTACAGATAAAGTAATTTCCTTTTCGCCAGACTGGCGAGAAACTATTACTTCTGACCACCCCGTATCGTGATGACATTCACCACCGGAGCGAGGAGAATGTCATTGACTCGATGAAGGTAGTAATGCTGTGAAATTGGTCGCTACGATCCAAGAACCACAGCTACATGCTATCAACAATCATCCACTGAATAGCATTTTTATCTATCATATAATACAATGGGGAAAATGATTCCAAAAGCGAGTCCTGAGAGAAGTGCCGCAAAAAAGACTTTCCAGAAATCATACTCGCCAAAATAAATAGATAAAGCACTTTGTGTCAAAAACCATGTAATAAAAGATATCACTCCAACAACCAACGAATAATGTAAAAAAGATAAATCATTGAACTGACTACCACGGATTTTTAATAATTTTCCTATTACCATATATCTATAAAAAGATGATAATACGGTATAAATCTTGCCTTTTATTGGAAGGTTAGATAGCTCTCAGTAGATCCACGAAGGCAGTCAAGCCATCCCATCCATTGCTTACATTATTCTCATATAGGCACTGTCTAGATGAGTGAGTTTGAGAAGTGAGCAGGTCGTTAAGTTTCTTGTCCAAAGATGCTTGCAGACCTGCTCACTGAAAGCTATGACGTGGATTTAGAAGAGTCTTGGGAGAATGAGCGGACGGCAACGCCCGTCAGGGCGTTCGCCGTCCGCCTTCATCTGACCGGCTGTTCACTGAGAGAGACAACAACAATTCTCGCTGAATTAGGCGTTGAACGCTCTCACGGTGCGGTCTGGAACTGGGTGCATCGGCTCGCTGACAGCGGACGCGACTCGCCGTCGGCGAAGCCGACAAGGGTCGCTGTTGACGAGACTGCTGTCAAGATTAACGGCGAATGGTCTTGGGTATACGCTGCAATAGACATAGAAACAAAGCTGATCCTTGATGTCGCGTTGTTTGGTCACCATGGCACCGATCCGGCGGCTACATTTCTGCACCAACTCCGGCAGAAGTACGATCTCTCAGACACAGTCTTTCTTGTCGATCAATTCGGCTATCGGACTGCCCTCTCTCGATTAGGGCTGAGCGGTCAGGTCGATTATACTGAGCGAAACCTGATCGAAAAATGGTTTCACACCCTCACAATGCGACTCGACCGCTTCCATACGTCCTGGGTGGGCAGTCAGGCAAGCGTCCGTGAGTGGCTTGAACAGTTCGTACAATACTACAACCGCCAGCGACCCCATCAAGCTCTCGATGGAAACACACCGATCGAAGCGGTGCTAAACTAGACAGTGCCCTCATATAGATCTTTTCAAATTAGGTGCAGTCAGCAGGAAAGTCTGAATTATCAATACAGTTACCAGCACCTATCCTTCGACAGGCGCATTCAATACCCGCATCATGCGCACAAGCGGCTCCAGCTGATGAGTGTTCATTGAGGAATATTATTGCTCCACAAAAGAGTGTGGCAAAAGTAGCACATGCGACACCTCCACCTACTGTACTAATTCCCGCAACCGAACAAATAACCGAGATTGGAGCCCCACAGCTGACGGCACATATGAGATTTCCAGCGGCAAAGCATGCATCACACCCGAATGAAGCTCTAGTGGATAACTCTTCCTGAGATATCGAACTGCGCTCAATCTTCATCTCGCCTATATTAATTGTTGCAGTTTCCTCTTGTATTTCCCCATTTTTAACCTTGTAATTATGCAATTCGCGCGTCTTTCCATCAATTTCCACTACCTTTGTAGCTGATACTGACTGAACCAGACCATGACGCAATGTAACTCCAATCCCAGACTGAGTAGTATCTTCATTAGTAGTGCTAGTCATCGGAAAAGACACGACATATCTACTACCTGAGCCATCTACATCGTCACGGGCATATACCTCAATATCGTCCTCAACAATTCGAAGGTTCTCTGACTGTCGAAGGTGGGTTTCAAGCTGATCATACTTCGAATTGCTACGCGCTTTTTTCACCCGGCCCCCAGATGAACCTTTAGTCACATTCTTTATATCTGGCTTCTCCCGACTAGACATTCCCATAGCGCTAGCCGAGCCCAATGTGCCGAATGCTGTTGCGCTACTTACAGTTCCAAGTGCTTTAACAAAACGACGTCGATTCAAGCCAATACTATTCTCCTCTGATGTTCTTCTCTCACGATTAGATTTCTCAACCATACATTCCCAATACATGCTATCTTATATTCAAAGTACTTGGCACTCAATGAGCATACCTCGCTCATTGAGTAAAACATGAACAGTGAGCGTCCACTACACTGAACACAACTCCCCTCCATCAACCGATAATGTCTTTGTCGTCCCTTCGCCAACCAAAGTATACCGGGAAGAACCGCTGTCTCCCGTGTACTTTCGTGAATATCGCTATCGCCGGCATCGCAAGCATTCTCCTCACCGTCGCATCAACGGTACTCGGCGGGGTCGCATTCTTTGTCTCCCTTCTCATCATCTACCTGCGTGGATATCTCGTTCCAGGAACCCCGACACTCACAAAACGGTACCTCCCGGATCGAGTATTGCGCTGGTTCGAGAAAGAACCAGCACCGACCAGTGAAGTTATCAATATCAATACAGAACAAGTGCTCCTCGATGCAGGTGTAGTATTCCTTTGTGAGAACGGCACGGACCTCTGTCTCACTGACGACTTCCGCTCCGATTGGCGTCAGCAGGTTCGTACCATGCGTGAACAAGACAACCTCACTGAGGAGAATCTACGGGATGTTCTCGACGCACACTCCGAGCGGATATCATTCGAGGATTACGGCGAAGCTCTCCTCGCTAGTACCAATGACGAGGCGGTCGGACAGTGGCCCTCTCTAGCAGCACGCATCGCGGATATCGCCGCGGCGGACACGCTCAAAGAACGATCTCCTGATTGGTCGGCTATGGGCCCTGCGGAGCGTGCTCGCATGTTAGCAAGCCTGCGAATCTTCGTTGAAACGTGTCCGCAGTGTGACGAACCGATCCGTATCGAACAAGAGTCCGTTGAATCGTGCTGTCGATCGTATGATGTGCTTCTCTCAGCGTGCCAACAGTGTGACTCGGCATTGTTCGAAATTGAGTGGACGGAGGAACTGTTATCTGTTGAATCGAACAATCAGCCAGGCCAATCCTCGTCTATCGAGGTGTAACATCTTTCTCACCTAGTTTCTCATATTTATCGGCTGTCTTCTTCAGTCTGTCATACTGTTGTTTAGCCCACTCTATCACTTGTTGCTGCCCGATGTCTGCTTCCAGCAGTGAATGGACTCTCATGTCACGGTCATAGACCGCGATGACAGCGATATCGTCGAGTAGTGCTATCCCGAATCGTGGAACGTCATCTGAGACGAATAACTGTACGGATTCCGCTTGCAGAGCCGCTTCGAGTGTTGAAGTGTGGTCAGACTGTATTGTTTCAAAGACATCCTGTGATACGATGATCTCGAACGCATGGTCGTCGGAAATCGGATGTTCAAACGTCTCAACGTAGATTGGATTAAATACCGGCGTAAAGGCACGAATGATTTCTGCTTCTTTGACCAGCGTAAGAGATCGTTGCATCGGTGCATAGGGGTTCTGAGTCTCACAGTGTGTTACGTTACAGGCACAAAGCGTCTGCATCTGTATCGGGAGTTCTTTAGGGAATAGCGCGAGGAAGTCGCCAAGACAATCTGCGGTTTGAAAATTAGCTAGCGTCGTACGGAGACTCTGAAGCACAATCTGGCCCGCGGGTAACACACGATAGACGTTATTTGTTGGGATGTTCTCGATCCAACTTCTCTTTTCCAATCCGCGGAGATTCTTCCGGAGTGTCGTCCGATGAATATCGAGTTGTTTTTGGAGATCATCTTGGCTACAGGACGACGCACAGATCAGTTCGAGAATTCGAAAGCGATTATGCGAGCGTGCGAGGTAGTTGATCTCAGCTAGCGTCGTACTGAGAGTCGTCGTATCACTCTTGCTACTATCAGCTTGAAGGGTATTATTGGGAAAGTCTAATGAATTCATTCACCTATAGCTATGAAATCACATAATATAACAATTTCTTTTTATTCTATTATTAATTAATATAAATTAAAGGTATTTGGATCTATTCTGTTATCCCTCAATAATACAGATTAGAAAGTACCAGATTTTCAGTTGACAAGAGCAGATCCATCACCGATAGCGCTCGGTTATCGCCGAGGGAGTGTACGAGCAGCTCGTTGCGGGCGAGAATCTAGTAGTGCTCGGGGAGAGTTGCACTGGGAAAAGTACCGTCTGCAAGCAAGTCGCCTGTCAGTGGCACGCCGATATCAATTGGGGCACAGTGCTGTATTCGGAGCAGTGCCACGACCATGTCGTTCGACGAACCTGGCACACTCATTGACGTGATCCGCGCTGCCGACGAGGAGCTACTAGTTGTCGTTGAGGACGCGCCGAGTGGGGACGCCAGTGCGATTTTCGAGGTGCTCATGGAGTTCGAACAGACCGGAGATGTCGCATTTCTCCTCGGTTGGTGCCGCGAGGGGAGCTCGATCGGGTCACAGCTTGACCAGCTACCGAGCGCCATCACGATGTGCGGAGTGACACCTACCTCGACAGCAAGTAATTGGCTCAACAGCACTGGAGATCGTGAGAGGTGACCTGTAGGTAGTCGTCATTGCCCGTTTTCTCAGTGACAGCGCCAGCTGTGTCTTCGACCTAGTATTGCAGCGTTCATGTCTACCTGACGATAGGTAATTCGTCCCGATCGATCCCTCGGGGCCGTCAAGGCGGGCAGATACGTATGAAACGGGCAATTCAGTACTACATCCCTGGATTGATCGTATATCCCTCAAACGCCTGAATAACGCGCCGAGCAGCAAGTACGGCCACGCCAACTGCAAGGAGTGCTGTCACTCCTGTCCCGATGACTGGGGCGCTTGGCGTCGTTTCGATCACTCCAGCGAGGTCAGTCAGTAGTCTTGGTGCTTGAGCAATCACGTCCGGAAGCCCGCTCAGTAGTGCCGTCCCAAGCCCTCCCAGCACACGGAGAACTACCGGCACTTGGGCTACGACACCTGGTATCCCGATGGCGAGCAGCCCGATCGTGTAGATCAGAAATGCCACGATGCTTGGCCTCACTGCTTTCCGATTGCGCGTGATTCGCGATTCCTCGAACTTCGGGTAGAGCGTTCCGATTCCTGCCGCGAGAACGCTCGCACCAGCACATAGTATTGTACCCAGTGCGGCAAGGGCGGCGATCTCGACCGCACTGAGTGGACTTAGTACTCCAAGCCCGACAGTCGCCACGACGGTGATCGGGACTCCCGGTGTGACCCCCGAGAGAACCATTCCAGCGAGATACGTTTGTCCGGACACGCCCGACGTGAGTGTCAGCGGCAACACCGCACCTTCATCGCCGAGTGGGTTGAGCGCGAACGCCGCGCCGGTCGCCCACGCTCCGCAGACTGCGATATACAGCACCAGCCACTTCGGGACTTGGCCAGCGTTGAGGAGTGGCCCGATCTGGAAGCCGACGAGCAGGAGTGGATAGGCCGCGTACCAGAGTTTCAGCGGCGCACGACGTGCCCGCAGCCAATTCTTCTGGGCGATTCGCAACACCGGCCATGACACTACGCCGCCGAACACCCGTTCCGAGAGCGGGGACGTTTTACTCGTAGTTGCGGTTCCCTCTCCGCCAGCGCTTGTCCCTCGCACGGACGATTTACTTACGTTCGTCGACGTTCCATCACCGTCATCGCCGCTTGGCTGGACTGGATCAGCGTACCAGAGCCGCTCGGCGAGCACAGTCGAAAGTCCAACGAGCACTGGAACGGCGATCATGACCGTCCCGATTCCACCTGTGGCGCGGAGGATATCAACGCCGACGCTGGGTGCACCCATGAGACCGAAATCGATGAGCCAGCCGATCGGTGAGGCTTCGAGCACACCGATCACCGGTGCGAGCGCTGAATTGAGCGAGTTGGAGTAGATAACAGCGAAATACGCGACGAACACGAGCATACCGATGATACTCTTGTATCTAGCGAGGAACGACGACCGGGCGAACGCGAGTTTCACCACGAGTCCGACGGTGTAGCCGAGAGCGAGCCCGGCGATGATAAGAGCGAACGCCGCCACGACAATCGGCACGACACTCACCGGCGTGCTCGCCCCTATTGCGAATGCAACGGCGATAGCGAGCGTCGGCAGGGTTGCGATCCCGAAAAACAGAACACACTCGGTGAGAAGAAGACCTGCGACTACATCGCGATGCGGGACAGCCGTCAGAATCCCTGCAGAACGGTCGATAGTACCGCTGGTTTGTACGGTCCGCGAGCCCGCCATGAACGCGACGAATAGCACGACGATGCTGACGCCGGCGCGAAGAAGATCCAGTGGAAAATCAATCGAACCGGTTCGTAGCCCTTCACCGAGCGCGTGCGCGCCGAACGTCACCGCTGCGATCGGGAGAACGAAAAACAGCCCTGCAAAGGCCAAAATAGCAAGTTGCCAGCCCGAGCGTTCGCCAAGCGCGCGCCGTTTACGTCGGAGTTCCGTCCGAGCGATCAGGCGTACGTGAGTCAATGAGGGAAAGATTCGTGACATCGATCGGTTCACTCCGGTTGACCCGTACGTTCGGGTTCAGTCGTACGTTCACCGTAGGCCTCGTCAGTAGTGACATCGAGGAAGATGTCTTCAAGAGTGCCTTCTTCGCCGGTCTCCATGCGTTCTTTCAGCGCGTCGGGCGGACCTTCGGCGACCAACTCTCCCTCGTAGAGGATGCCGACCTCTGTCGCGAGTTCCTCGACGACTGGCAGGATGTGTGTCGAGAGGAACACGGTAGTGTCGCCGGCGGCGAGTTCGGCAATGGTCTCTCGGACCGTGCGTGCAGCCCGCGGGTCGAGTCCCGATGTCGGCTCGTCGAGGACCACCACGTTGGGTTGGTGCATCAACGCCTGGATCAACCCGGCTTTCTGCTTCATCCCCTTCGAGTACGTCGATATCCGATTGTCGGCGTCGGCGGTCAGGTCGAAGCGGTCAAGGAGCGAACCGATTCGTTCCTCGATCTCTGACGGGTTCATGTCGCGGAGGCCGCCGTGATATTCGAGCTGCTCACGGGCAGTGAGTTCGTCGTACAGCGGCGGCTCCTCGGGGAGATAGCCGATGTGTGGAACCACCGCCTGCCGGTCGGTGATCGACTCGCCCACGATATGTGCCGTGCCGCTGGTCGGCGTTATCAGAGTCGTGAGCATCCGTATCGTGGTGGTCTTGCCAGCGCCGTTCGGTCCGAGGAAACCATAGATCGCGCCACTCGGGATTGCGAGATTGAGGTCGTTGACGGCGGTTGTGCTACCGTACTGTTTCGTGAGTGCGTCCGTACTGATCGAGAATGAGTCGTTCATTGGTTGTGTCGTATTGGAGATCATCGCTTGTTGCGTTCGTTTCATTGTGTTGCGTTCGTTCACGTGATCACGACAGCGTGTACCGATCGAAGCGGTGCACTGCCCGCCGATGCGTAAGGATCGAGACGCCGACGGCGAGGACGGCCGTCAGGCCGAGCGAGCCGATTCGAACGAGTGCAATCGGCACAGCCACCGCCCCTGCCCCTAGGCCGAGGAAAACGAGGAGATAGCCACCCATCGCCGGGAGGCAGACGAGTCCCAACAGTCCCAGCATCTCGCCCATTTTGATGAACCCCGCTGTCCCGATCTCGGCGTGAATTATCGCGCTGGTAAACGGAAGCGGAGCCGGCAGGAGGCCACGATACGAGACGCGCATCCCGATTGCAGCGGCGAGTGTCATACTACAGATACAGAGCACAACGCCGACGAACGCGATCAGCACTATTTCGAGGACGCCAAGCGGACTCCCCACTGCGAGCAAGAGCGTTACGACCACTGTGATCGGCGCGCCGATAGCGACGCCAGCGAGTATGGTTCCGCGAACGAACTGCTCACCTGTAACCGATGTGAGCGTCATGGGCAGCGACGAGTACTCGGTCTCGATGGGAGCCAGTCCGAAGGCGAGTCCAGTTGCAGCCGCACAGATCGAAACGAGGACGACCAGTGAGATGCCCGGTACTTCACCAGCCGCGAGAATCGGGAAGAACACTCCGAGCAGGAAGACGAAGAGATAGCCCGGCATCATGATGGCACGGGGCACGCGGCGTTCCTGGAGCCAGCGTTTTCGTGCGATCGTCAGCATGGGTCGTGAAACGCGACCAGCGAACAGTCGTTCAGCGAATCCTTCACCGACGAGTGACCGCGAGCGATGGAGACTTTTCGCGCTGACTGGCTCAGTCATCCACACGCGCTCAGCGAACCCAGCCGTCAGGGCAGTCAATACCGGGATTCCGACAACGAACAGGGCGAGCGCACCCACACTGCGAAGTACGTTCGTGTCGCTTCCCGCCATTCCGAGTAATCCGAGATCGACGAACCACGCCGTCGGTACCATGGTGACCCATCTTACAACCAGATCGATCGACACCAGGTCCGCGCTCGCCGCGATCCACCCCGTGAACGCGAGTACAAACGCCAGCACGACGAAGACGTTCTTGTAGCGACGGAAGCGCGGTGACCGAGTCGTGACGAGTTTGATGGCGAAACTGAGACAGACCCCGATCAGTGCCGTGAGTGTGAATAGGCTAGCGACGGCGACGAGAATGGTGAGGGCAATCACCGGCGATCCCGTTCCAACGGCGAAGCCGACGGCCACACTGACCGCAGTGGGACCGATTCGGATGACAGTCCGTCGGGGAACAGCCACCACCACGCCGAGCACGACTGTGTGGGCCGACACTGTCGTCAGGAGGTGATCGGTGTCAATGCGCTCGGTGAGGTTCGACGTTTGCTGGACGAATCCGACGAGCAACGCGAGAAATCCACCCGCTGCGACAAGGTGGAGCGTTTCGAGCGGAAACGTTGCCTGCCCGTCTCGAATCATCGTTCCGAAGGTGTATGCACTGATACCACTACCGACTGCGAGCAGGATGACGACAACGGCGATGAGCGCCTGAATGGTTGACGAGCGCCCGAGCTGCCGTCGGCTCCGTGTGGCCTCGGTTCGTGCGATCTGCAGACTGTGGCGGAGCCATCCTGGAATCATCATCTGTTAGCTGGGTCTTCGATACCGAACCCACCACGACTGAACCGTCTCGACGTGGCTGTCAAGATCGGCTAGGTCACCGGTTACCGTCTCCGACGTGGTGCATTCCACTCGTATCATATCGATTTTCGGTTTGGTGGCCGTCTGTATCACCGCTGTCTAGTCCATGTCGGCATCGGCGGTCGTCGTGAGAATCAGTTCGGTGCTCTTGGTCTCTTATGGGGCATACGATCGAGGGAACGACTCGGGTAAGCATAAAAAGCATATCCGGTTTTCAGGCTCAGAAAAATGGCGGAGTTGCTAATATGCATCCTATCCCGATACTGAGTACCCCGTCTTGCACAAGCGGGTGCTCAGTACCGGGACTCGTTGCGTAGCATCGCACTTGGCATCTCCCTGGTTCTACCTCCGTTGAGCATCTGCCGTCTTACTAAGATAAGCTGGACTGAGTTCCGTTCCATCGTACAGTTGCACGTACGCACGCGCCATGATCGCTAGCATCACAATCTGAACAATCGCACTCTCGACAATCACGAGAATCTGAGCAGGAATTGGTGGGAAGAGCTCAGATAGGATGACCGAAATAATCATCTGAGGAATGAACAAAACGAGCGCAAGCGCAAGCAGGCGTAGTCGACTGCGCCGAGTCAGTCGCCAGCTTCCAACAATTGCTCCGATCACGTTCTTGTCTCGAACAGCCACCTCCTGTCCAACGAAAATCAGATTCACTCCAAGAAATGCTCCGGGGATGAGGAGAACGAGACAGGCACCGACGAGTAGTGCCCGTCCCGGCCACGTACTGATCAGATAGAGCAGGGTTGATTGATCAGCCGCCGCAAATAGTCCCCAACCAGCGAGCGTGAATAGGCCGATCGTGAGTACGCTCACCACAATCGAAACGATCCAACTTCCCAGAAAACTATTGACCGATGCCCGGCCGAGACGATGAAAAACAAACTCCTCGGGTATGTGGTCTGTAAACTGGCTCACAAGCGCACGACTCGCCACGACCAATACAGGGAATGTCAGAAATCCGCCCGTGAACGACGCAATCAGAGCAGCCTGCAACGAAATAAGCGGTGGAAGCTGAGTCCCAGGGCTCGGCATCTGTCCACCTGCCGCTGGCGCAGCGAAACTATCCAGCGGGAGTGTAGTCGTTGAGACCATCAAGACGAGTCCTCCCTGAAGCAGACTGATGAGAAAATAGGTACCGATCAAGATCCAGCCGTTGCGGCGAAACGCACGGGAGATCCCATCAGCGAGCGCACTACGAACGCGGAGACTCATAGCGTCGATATCGTGGAGGCCACATTTAGTCCGTCTGGTATCGATAAGTACAATCAATTCACAGTGGACTAATGCTTGATATGGATAGCAACTGTGCGGATAGAACGGTGATCAGCCGTGGATTAGTGAGGTAGGCAAACAATTCGCTGGCAGAACTCAGTTATGGAGCGCGTTTTCTGGCCCAGAAAATCGCATGGGTCTTTTAACCTCCTCTCGATCCATTAGGAAACGTGAGTGAGGACTGTCCGACGAACGAGGTGTTTGCACTCCTCGATGATGAATACGCTCGGACGATCCTCACTGCAACGAGTACACAACCGATGTCCGCGAAAACACTCAGCGAGGAATGTGATGCGTCTCTTCCCACGGTCTACCGACGAGCAGAGCGTCTTGTCGACTGTGGTCTCATCGAAGAAGGGACGAAACTCGCCGACGACGGACACCACTATACAGTATTCAAAGCGCGGCTGGACCAACTCACTGTCGACCTCAACGACGGAGAACTAGCGGTTACCGTCGAAGAGAAACCACCGGATGACATCGCAGACCGCTTTACTGACATGTGGGAGGGACTGTAATGATCCGATATCCGCTCCAACTCGATCCCAGACAGGAGTATGTCGGCTATCTGATCCTCTTAGCGGTCACGCTTGGTGCGATGATGTTAGGTTTGTTCATCGCATTTCAGGCGTATAGGGGATACCGACGCAATCAGAGTCGGCGGATGCTATTTCTCGCGCTCGGACTCGGATTCATTACCGTCGTCCCGTTTGCCCTCTCACTCCTGATCACTTTCGTCGGCCAGCGCTTTGGCTTCGGGCCGTATGTCTATACATACTGGCTGCCGATCACAACTCGTCTTATCGAGATCGGAGGACTCGGTTGTATCCTCTACTCGCTCAGCATCAGACAATGAGCTAGTGTATCGACCTTATTGACAGAAATCGACAAGGCAGGTTCGTAATACATCAGAGATTGGCTAGGTGGATTTATCATGCACAGCTGCTCGCGAAACATAGACTGTCGAAATAGATTTCAAGATCGTTTGTGCATTAGAAATCCACCTAGCCGACTTCTGCTTGCTGGGTCGTAGGCACACCTTCAGCAAGCAGACGTTCTAACTAACTGGCTTTGTGAGGTACTGAGAATGGGAAATCTCAGCCGCAGTTTCATCGTGGCCGATACTAAGTCGGTGTTAATCGTCGTAGGGAGCAGAGCGAAGCACAGTATACCACATCTCGCTATATACTTTGCAGATCAACTGCTGAGCCCTTAGTTCGAGATAATCAACCCTGTTGATTTGTTCACTAACCAACCAGCCGATGAGTGGTAAGAGTGCCGGTTTATTACACAAGTCGGCAACGAATACCACCAACCACCCCCTAAACCGCCCCGATCACGGGGCAAACCACCACCATTTCCTGTCCGACCGATAGAACTATGTTGATACTTGTTATGGTAATCGACATGCGACTGGAAGCCACGGCGAAGCCAGACGAGTACAACGTCTGGATGACCGACGCGGAAGTAGAGCAACTCCGTCGAGCAGCCGCCAGCCATCGCGATGATCTCATTCTGCAACTCGGGGGGTATGTTGGGCTGCGAGCGTTCGAGATCCCACAGATATGCCCGAAACACGTGAAACGGACCACCGACGGCGATCACTACCGGTTGCGCGTACCCAAGGGAAAAGACACCACCGGCTCGGGCGGGAAGCCTCGGGATGCCTATTTGCCACCCGACGTCGAGCGCGACATCCACCGATTCACGACGGCTGAGACCATTGCTCCCGATGAGCCGCTGGTTGACCTCTCCGATCGAGGCGTACGGGCGGTCGTCAAGCGAACCGCAGAGCGAGCGGCCGAAGAGACCGGCGATGACGACTATCGACATGTCTCGTCGCACGATCTTCGTCGACGGTTCGCCCAGCGCCTCTTAGTCGATCGCCAGATGAATCCCCGGGTGGTCATGCAAGTCGGCGGCTGGGACTCTTTTCAAGCCATTGAACCCTACCTCAATGCGCCCACACCAGAGGTTGTAAACGAAGCCTTCGAAGAGGCAGGAGTGACATGACCTACGAAATTTTTCATCATTGAGTGTGAAATAATTATATGAATCGGCGATCGATGCTTCGTGTCATTGTTGGTGGATGGATACCGATGATAGGGTGCCTCTCAGGACCACTTCTTGAGGAAAAACCCGAGGGCGTCATCCTCACACGATTGTCAGTAGATAATAATAGTAAACAGCATCATGATGTGATGGTAACGATTCTCTATGACGGTGAGACGGTTCATTCACAGAAATACCACGTTGAGCCACGAGAAGGAAACGTAATGGGTGGTCAGATCCTCGATATCCCTCGTGCTGAGAGCCCTGGACGGGTTGAGATTCGTGCATCTATGGATGACCACCAAGAGAGAGTGACGACTCTCCATGAGCTATATGATGAAGGGTATGTTCGGGGAATGGTATTTATTGAAGAGAGTGGGGAAAAATTAACATTTTTGCTAACTCACAAGGAAAGTGGTTGCTCTAGTGAATCACCCTCCTCAACCGAAGGCGGTACTTCCGGTTCGAGTTTCCAACAGACTGAACTCGGCTAGGTCGATCCGTCATGCATAGACCCATGTGAAATTTAGACCATCAATTGATTCCGATTCCCATCGTGCATGAGAAAACCACCTGCCTGACTTCAGCTCCCGTGGATGCACAGCACCGGTGGTTCATCATTCGTGGACGAATCCACTTCGAGCGAGGAGCATTAACCGCAGCAAAGGCGGAGTTCGAACAGGCTGGCCGACTGATTGATACAGAGGAGTACGAATTCGCTGAGCCAAACAAACGGCGGGCCGTGGTACGCCATAGCCTTGGAGTCGTCGCACGAAAGCGTGATAACTTGGAGATAGCTGTCGAGTGTTATGAGGAGTCGCTCGCTCTCGCTCGGGAGATCGGTAGCCAGCGGGGTGAAGCTGCGAGTCTCCAGGGTCTTGGAAACGTCGCACGAAAGCGTGAGAGCTTGAAGGCAGCCGCTGAGTATTATGAGGAGGCGCTCGCCCTTACTCAGGAGGCTGGCGATCGTCAGGGCCAAGCAGAGTGTCTCAACAGCCTCGGCAACGTTCTTTTTCAGCGTGGAAACCTTCCGCGTGCCGAGTTATACTACAAGGCATCGCTGAGGCTCTGTCGGGAAGTTGGTGACCGCCAGGGTGAAGCGAGGAGTCTCAATAACCGTGGGAATGTCGCACGAAAGCGTGATGGCTTGGAGACCGCCGAGGAGTACTACGACGAATCGCTTGCCCTCTCTCGAGAGATTGGTGATCGCAAAGGTGAGGCTGCAAGTCTCACCAGCCTCGCGAACATCGCTGTCATGCGTGGAAACCTTCCGAATGCCAGATCGTACTATGAGAAGTCACTCATCATCAGACGAGAGATGAATAACCGCCAGGGCAAAGCAGACAGTCTGCATGGCCTTGGAAATATCGCACGAATGAGCGGTGATCTGGGGACAGCTGAGACGTATCACATGCAGTCGCTTGGCCTCTATGGGAAGGTTGGCGATCGTCAGGGCGAAGCGAAGTGCCTCAACAGCTTCGGCAACGTTCTCTTTCAGCGTGGAAACCTTCCGAGTGCCGAGTTATACTACAAGGAATCGCTGAGGCTCTGTCGGGAAGTTGGTGACTGCCAGGGTGAAGCGGAGTGTCTCATCAATCTTGGCAACGTGCTCTTCATGTATGGAAATCTCATACCAGCCGAGAGATACTACGTACAGTCGCTTGCTCTCTATCGGAAAGTTGGTGATCGTCGGGGCGAAGCACAGAGTCTTAGCAATCTCGCGGAAATTGTCAGAGAATGTGGTTCCCCAAAGATTGCCGAGTCATACGTTGAGGAGGCATTTGTCATTCTCCATTCTAACGCGATTATTGGGGATATGTTCAATATATTCCACAAGTTGATCGATATCTGCAATCAACGTGGTGCCGAGGCAAGAGCGATCGAGTGGTGCGAACAGGCCATCGAATTTGCCGATCGGACCGAGAATGAGATGGAGTGTGAGGAATTCAAGAAGCGTCAGGCAGAGTTGGTCGCTACGGAGGGGTGACGTCATCGGTAGTGACAGCACTGTGACTCGGGATGAATTGGTGTTAATAGACAAACACACAATCGGATGATGACCTGTCATTTCACCTGTCTGCAATGATGATACTTCTCGATCGTCTCACCGAGCGCACGTTCGGATGCTGCCTCATCTCCTCCCTCCTCGTCTTCTGCGTCCGGAAGGCGTTGTCAGGCACGTCCCCCACTTCCGCTTCCTTGCCGGATTCTACTGACCAATCCCAGGGAGGCCCCTGAACCCACCTGAGCCGTGAACGGTCGCTCCGATCCCTCCGGCAATGGCGCTTGGAATGGCGGTGACGAGGCAATGAGTGGCGATGAGGAGGAAGTACGCACCAATGACAATGAGATCGATCATGCTACGGAGGTCCCCCACGGACGGTCTGGACAACACCACTGTGATCGCTATGGTAACGATGCCGATACAGAGGCCGCCAATCGCGCCCGCAAGGAGGCCGTGCCAGCAGCCGCTCCTGACGCCGCTGGTGGAAAGATAGCCAGTGACGACGCCCCCAGCGAGCCCGGCGACGATGGTCCAGACCCAGGAAACGTAATGGAAGACGAAGTAGATCTCACTAATGTTGAGTAGTGTTCCACCGAAAAAGATGATGCTCACGACAGTGTCGATCCCCAGTCCAACGAGAGCGCCGATGCCGACGGGGCGCCAGCGTGTCATTCCGTCTACTACCATTCCTGGTAGCAAAGATGTACCGGCCACGTCAGTGAACACGAGAGGTATTGCGTCAGCCAGTGTCTGGGTAGTGTCCGGTGCTGCTATTCAGCAGCAGAGCCACGACTGAAGGCGACGATGTCCCGATCCTCACGTTCTCACCTGCGATCAAGGGGTTGCATCAGATGCTCATCGATCAGCAGCTCCTGGATCGTCCGAACCGGGCGATGGGGGATTTTCGCGCTGGAAGCGCGTACGTGGGATGGTAGATGCAGAGCCGCCTGAACCGGTGCGCGCGTACATTGATGATCATCCTGCACAAGAGAGAGCTCACCACGTTCGACGAGCGTCGTCGCCTGTGACGCCCGTCACCATCGCGACAGAGCGTCAGCGAGGCCGTAAGGTGATCTTCGGCGGCAGTGAGATTGCCTCGCTTGCGAGCGAGTGTGCCGAGATGACACTGTACCGATCCTTCCCCGGTCTTCTCCTCGGTGTCGCGGTAAATCTCGAGGCTTTTCTGAAGGTGCTCATCTGCCCGGTCGAGGACGCCGCGCTCAAGAGCAATCAGGGCGAATTCGCGACATCCCTCTGCGGTCCCATAAACGAAGCCGGTGCGTACTCGCGCAACCCGCCTAATGCTCGTGAGACGTGAGCGATGACGATCTCAGCACCATCAGCAATCATCGATGGGGTTCGCCGGCCCGCTCATCAGGCGGCTCAGTACTGCTGTGCGATACCTCGAGGCGACGACGAAGCTTACCGCATCCCAGGGTGGTGTCATTGTATACTATGCCCCTACATACTAGTTGGTCGCTACTCCCTTGAGTCGCTCGGGCAGGCCCAGTACTTCTCGCTGGACGAACAGGGGAGACAGCCCATCGCCGGCGCGGATCGCTCTCCCAGCCGATCGATTTGCAACGCAGCGAGCGACACCTGACGGTCCGGTCGGCGATCGCCGCCGATCTGGAGCGGCCGTTCAGCGCTACGACCTCGGTCCGCCGCGCCGGCCCGGTCGGAAACGAACTCGTACAGGGGTCGTGAGAGGAGCAGCCCCGCCGAGAGTGGCCTGCGATTATCACCAGCGTCCGAAGGAGCTCTCACTCGATGACGGGGTGCTTGCCGAGGCCATCCGTGTCATCGATCATCCCCAGCTGACCGACGTGCCCAAGAACTGGGTTGTGGATGCCGCTCGGTGTTCGAACCACGCTGTCTCCGAGATTGTAGAGCCGACGCGAGGCTTCGAAGAAGTGGTGGTTCAGAGTGGCTCTAGCTTGCGATGCTAGCCGGTAATACGAAGTTCGTCGTCGACGGCGTAGAGATAGCCCTTCGACAGCAACCGATCAAGCACGGTGTGCGCAGCGGAGGGTTCGAGATCGATCTCTCCGAGCATGTCGACAGCAACCTCCCGCGAGAAGTGGTCGTCGACCGGCTCGTAGTCGGCGCGTAATCGCTCGAATGCGTCTTCTTCGATCGGCCCGAGCGGCGTCTGTTTATTCCGCATACAACATCGAACGGGGGCCAGCACCGAGACTGTTCGGGTGCTGTCAGGCATTTCAGATCCACCGATTGTGATGCCGACAGAGCGTAACGAGTCTGAGCACGATGAGATAGCCCAGCACCCTGGCCATTGTCGTGGTACACAGAGACGGATCATCCTGTTCATTCTCATCACCAGTGTTCAGGAACGTATTCCGAGTCATTGATGGCATCGCGAACTACCTACTTGGACTCGTGGTCATGCTCTTCACAGACGGCAACCAACGTGTGGGCGATATCGTCGGTGGGACGGTTGTTGTTCGCATCAAGTGAACTATCTCCACCTACGCACGCCTTCTGTAGGCTCTGGTGTATCGCTATATACTGATCAATCCATCACAACAACGTCGAAGATACCGATCGCTCATGGATAGAGACAACTGAGAAGACTATCATTCCCAACCTCGAAAAATGAGCCGATTACTAAGGGTATGATTGCTGCAACCATCGAGAGGAGTGGGTTGGCCAATTTCTCGTCAGCCTGAGAGAGAGCGATCATCAATCGAAGCAGCCCTTTGAGGATGAATGCAAACACGAGGAGTTCGAGCAGTCCCGCGATTGGAACCAGAAGTACTTTTATTTCGCCGTTGCTGCATAGCACGTTCTGCCTCACTCCGATCAGATGTAGTCCCCCGAGTATAATCCAGATGGGACCAAGCAGCCCAATAGAGACGAGAGTCGCTGTGAGGATATCTTGTCGTCCATCTTGCAGAGATTGAGCCTTGAGTCCACCGACGAGTATGAAGTTCCCACCGATCACAGTGCGTCCCACCCATCGGAGACTGGCCCCTGCGGGTCCTAACAGAGACGATCCCTCTGTCTCACTGTCCTCCGATGGAGATTCGCTATCGGACATGCGATCGGTTCATCTCTATCGGACAATCAAAGAAAAATGTGTATGACACAAGTGGTTCCATCAGGTGAACTGCTCCGGGATCAAGTCAAAGGAAATTTTCGATTTCCTGTATCCAGCAAATTGCGGAGCGATTTGCGCGACTCCGAGATACTCACCTTGCATCTCTGTAGACGGTTCAGTGTTCCAGCCGAACGACATGCACTGCGACAGCAAAAAAGACCGCTACTCAACGCTGCCTCGACTCCCCACATCGTATGCAGGTGATCGTCCCGTTGTTGATCTTCACAACGGTGTGACGACACGGCAGTGGATCGATCTCAACCCACGAATTCGAAACCTCGTCGTGAGTAGATTAGCTCTGACGTGTCCGACGTGGACGCACTCGTGATCGTCTGAAGCTTTTATCAGTTCACATAATGTAGAACTCATCGTGGTTTCTCCGAGACGTGGCTATCCGCCATGCCTCACGTCTTACCACTCTTCATAAATGACTGCGGAGAGTGTCTCAGTCCTCTAAATTGCCAACGTCATGAGAGACACTACTTTCCACCCACGAGTATGTATAGCCGGAGTGAGTAGCTATTACCAGTTAATCGACCCTCAGTAGAAACCTACTTCGTGGCCCTTCTAATCTTGAGTTTCGTATTGAAAATGATTAGATAAATATTTTGTCATATAGCTCATATGTAGAACTGTCATGTCCGATGGCACAATCGCAGCGTATCTAGCACAGCACCCAAAACTGACGGCGACAGTCTTGACGATCCTCTTGTTGCTCTCACAAAGTGGTGTCGTGGCTGCTGGTGAGAAGACTATTGCTGGTCCGTGAAATTGTACCGTATCAGTCAATTCCATCGAGGGAGGCCGCGTTACTCCACGTAAACGTCCCGTCAATCCGAACGGGGAATCGATCGTGGCGTAAATAATCTCTGACTTCGGCTCGAGAAGCAGTGACGGTCGTCATGTGACCACTATTGAGAAAATACGTCTCTTTATCGTCTATCTCCGGTGCATAGAGCATTCCAATCGGGGACCGGATCGTCGGATAGCCATAGATGTCAACGAGGTATTGCTCTTCTTCCGATGTCGGCGTGATCTCGGCGAGGACGGACGTGTCATCATGTCGTTGGACAATCGCCATACTGGGATCGCCCACGATCATATACTGCTGGCCAGTCAGAAAATCCTCCCCGATGATGTCGAGGACACCACTGAGGCTAAACCCTCCATTGAGTAGCTGTGCCACTGTGCGGCCAATCTGAGTGGCTGGCGTGTTTCCGACGTTCGTGAGCGTACACAACCCGCTGATCGCGCCGTTGTCAACCAACGTCTGGCCCTGCTCGTAGGAGCGACAGCCATTGAGGACGAACATTCGTGTGTTGACTGTCTCAAGTGTGTTTGCGTCCAACCAGCCGTCGCTACATTGGAGCCCGTCGGCGTCAACGTGGCCCACGTAATGGACAAGGTCGTACTCCTCAGCAAAGACGTCCCGAAGGTCCTCACACGAGAGTTGCTCGTGTATGGTTACGTCAAATCCCATCTGCTCCTGGTTTTCATACAGATCAGCCACGTCCGATTCAGCTGCCATTCGTACGTCGTTACTGATCACTGCCACCTCGTACGTCTCGGCTGTGATCGCATCAAACCGGCGTTGGTATGCTGTGAGCGACGGTTTTGCCCCTTGAATCGGATAGCCCTCAGCAAGCCAGAGCTGGGCGATGCTGTCTGAATCAGGGGGGCTATGGATGTCCGGCGACAGCGCGCGATCAAAGCTGTCTTCTGGAGATCGTATCGACCCCCCCGATGGGGTTCTCGGCGCAAAATCTCTCCCGCGGATGAATTCGCCGTGCGTTGTCCTGTGGTCCTCGTTTCGATAAAACGCCTCGATCTCCGGCGGATCCACGGGAGGTGACCAGGAACACGTCGTTGGGAGACATCGTACCGTGCCAATACTTGCGACGACAAACGGAAGATACGACAGGTGTTTCGCCACCGGACGAACATCGGCGGTGAGCGGCCAGCGGGGCACGAGATCCTCGACGAGACCGAACGGAATCGAGAGGTATCGTTGTACTCGCTCGGCGAGAGAATAGTCGTACAACGCGGCGAAATCGACCTCAGTAGAGGTCTCAGAAAGGCGGTTTTCGAGCGTCGTGCGCTCACCGAGCGTAATCGGATAGAACCCTTCGGTTCGCGTAATGCAATCGAGCGTGAAAACGTGCTTGAGCAGCTGGGCAATCCCCGCTTCGATGCCATCGCCCTGATCGAGGCGGTACGTATCACCATTTCCGACGAGACGGGACTCCTCGCCAGGCTGAACGACAGCGTTCAAATAATACGCAAGCGGAGCGACCGGATAGATCGATTCGAGCGTCGGTGGAACCTCAATGCGGAGGCTCGCTGTCTCGGCAGTCCGTTCGAGTCCCGAGGGAGCATGAAATCGATCGCCCCGCTCGATTAGGGGTGGATGCCCCCGGAGTGTCGGAAACGATCGCTCACAGGAGGTGGTTTTGAGTGCCGAACCGAGACACGACACCGCTCGCATGATATCGTGGGGACTGTCGGTCGTCGTCACCGTCGCCGTCGGGGACTCATGGAATGAACGCAGCCCGAGTTGGACTGACTCAGCGGTCGAACAGTCGAGCATTCGCCCATGGTCTGTATCCGGTACAATGCGCATTTCACCATGAACTCGAAGATAGATTTTTAGCCCAAGTGAACTCACATCTGCAGTATATTGTCCATGCGGAAGATCCACAGCCTCGTGGGACGTGATTTCGGTATGGACATCTCCATCTGAGCCTCGAACGATAACTGGATTAATCTTGTTGGTCCAGAGAACGAGTGGAGAGAGTTCGTATGCTGTATCGACAGGGAAGCGAAAGGGGACAGTTGAACAGCGTGTCGGATTTGGTTTCCGGTCGGTCGAGAACCGCACGCGGATTCCCTCGATATCGTCGACCAAATCGAGAGTCGGTGGGTGCGCCGTCGGGTGTGTATCGATGTGGACGGTGTTAGTAAGGGAAGTGGTACCCATTGTCACAACCGGATCCAGCTGGTTGTCTGGCCCGTTTCAAGTAGGTGCCAGCGATGCTCGGAACCACAGTCGGACTGCCGAAGCTTGATGTGGATGTCAACCAGTGGCCACAGCGCAGCGATCGTCTCAGAATCGAGCGAGCCAGGGAGATGGAAATGTCCCATCCCGTGTGTGTCCAGTATATCGGCTCGGATCGCGCGGACGAACGCCCGCGTTGCTGAGAGTCCATCAGTGTCGAGAAGAATATGGAGCGTCGCGATCCCGAGGCGAAGCTCACCTGGATGTACTGTGTCAGTTCGGAGGGTATCACTGATTGGATCGTAGAGGAGTGAGCCAAGCTCGCCCATCGACGCTGCATCATCTGAGGTGGTGTCTGACGTTGATTGTGATGTGGGATCGACGGTGTCAGTGGTAATACGCACCTGTTCGGTATAATCGAGTGTCGTTACAGTTGAGTGTGTTGGTGTAATCCCCTGAGGGAGATATCGGGCTGCAGACGCAGATGTTGCATCAGTGAGCGTCAGCACGCGCTGTCGGGCGGTGTCACTCTGGCCAAACAGCCGGCGGGATTGGGCAGCACGTGTCCGTTCATTTACCTGGCCAGTGACGAGTACACAACACCCCCGGCGTTTGAGATCCATGAGTCTCTCAGCGAACGCTTTCCGGTCGTGAACTGTCTCCGGACCCGAAGAGACCGGGCTGCGTGTCGCTTCGTCCATAGTGTTTTATTATTATTACATCGAAATATTAATCTGTCGAAAGATGAGTTTCTATTTTCTTCATTTGAGTGGCGACGAATATCCTCAACAGGTGTTGGGTAGCAATCGATGGAGTTCTTGCGCTGTTCCACCGTTCATCTTCGTCTCGGTAGGTTCACGAGATCCCTGTTCACCGAACCAATGGACCTCATTTGTCCGGAGATCGAAGATCCCTGGTCGTTTTTCTATATTGGATGTCACAAAAATCCGATCACCCTCTGGATGCCATCCAGTCCTGAACGAACGGTCTCCAGTATCCTGACACTCTCCTCTGCTTAGTACCATCGCTTGCATGGATAAACAAATCCTGATTCTGAAGGTTGTCTGTCGGATTTCGCATGATGAGAATCCGCTCACCAGTATGATCGAAACGAGCGACAATGGATGGGTCGGAGAAATCAGAAGGTCCCCACGCCTCTGCTGTGTCGGTGCTGACGGTCTTTTTTTGGAGATGATCCGTAGCTGACGAACTGTAGAGGAGCCACTCACCGGATGGGTGAAGGTCTGCGAGATAGTGGTAAGCATCATCAGCGACAATCGTAGTGACGTCACCACTCGGTGTGAGCGCATAAATATCGGGGCCATGCTTATCTTCTACGTAGTAGTAAACCCGTTGCCCCTGCGGATACCACGATATCTTATACTGTAGTCCACTCTTGTACCACGGCGACATTGCCTGAACTGCTCCGTCAGTTAGTGACCACAGACAGATCCGACCGCCCTTAGGTCCAGTTTCACCAGAAGTCGGCTAGGTAGATTCGTCATGCATATCCACCTACGAAATTTAGACGTCCAGTATAGATTTCGAATCCAAATATGCATGGAAATATACCTAGCCGACCTCAATCCTCTAGGGGTGTCTCAGAAACCCACCATTCTGAGCTAGCTCTACTCGGCTATGTAATACTCATGGTTCTCTCACCCTGTCAGCAGACATGTCCCTACTGACAGGGTAATAGGGTTTGGAACGGGAGAGGTCATTGAAGCCCAGATACAGAGTATATATCTCTCATTAGAGTGTCGACACACGTTTTCCATCAATTCAATCACAATCCTTCGAATAATAGCTACTTCTAACGAAGACATCGCTGAGCGAGCAACCGAACTGCAGCAACTCCCTATCAATGATCCCTCACAGGCTCTCTGATAATCTACAGGAGATCAATCGGATGACTGGCCGTTCCACATCACTTTTTTGTGTAGATGTTATTCCGAAAGAACTGGCGAGCCGTGTTAACTTAGACCGAAAGTAGCACGGACGATTCAAATAAGTAAAAATTTATATTCCCGCTATCGATAATAGTATTATCATGACATCGCCACGGGGATCTACATGGAACAAGTGGGATCTGCACGTCCACTCACCGGCATCATTTCACGAGGGATTTGGGCTTGACCGAGACATCCACGCGGAAGAAGCTCATGAAGATGCCATCTGGGACCGGTATCTTGACGAGCTAGAAGCGCTGGATGATATCTCTTGTGTCGCCATTACCGACTATTTCTCCATCGAGGGTTACAAGCGGATTCGGCGGGAGATAGAGGAGAACGGACGGCTCGACAACCTTGATCTTGTTATTCCGAATATCGAGCTACGGATTAACAACTTTATCACGAGCCGGCACGATGGGAATGGAAAGCCAATTGAGGTGCATGTGCTGTTCAGTGATGATCTGTCTCCCACACAAATCCAAGACGAATTTATCTCCCAAATGATGCTACAGACCCTGTCGGTGAAGATATCGCCCTAACGCGAGAGAGCATTACGGAGCTTGGCAACTCTGATCGATTCGCGAATTCTGTCGACGAAGACGATCCGTATGTTGCAGGCTGTAAGCTCATCACTGTCAAGTGGAATGACATCCAGGAAGCATTGGAGCGCAAGCGGCTTCGCGGAAAGGCGATGACTGTCCTCGTCACGAAGGGAGGCTGGGACGATCTCCAGTGGGGGTCGCGGTCCGGTTCGGAACGGAGTAAACTGCTGACCCAAGCAGACGCTGTTTTTGTACAGAAAAATAGCGATCGAAACTGGTTCCTCGGCCGGGAAGGTGGCTTTACGCCGGAATCGTTCGCCGAACGCTTTGGCGCGCGCGTCCCGGGGATCCGCGGGTCGGACACACACTCGTTCGACGATTTCTGTCACCCTGACAAAGACCGATATTGCTGGATCAAGGCCGACACCACGTGGGAAGGCCTCAAACAGATCAAGTACGAACCCGAGACGCGGATTGGTATCGGTCCCAAAAGTCCCCAGCGTCGGATTTCCATTCACACGCCCGACGAGCTGAGCATTCACGACGGGAAAATCAACAATACGTTGGAGATTGCTGAGACACAGCTTCCGCTGAACTCGAACCTTATCACCGTAATTGGTGGCAAAGGGGCTGGGAAAACGGCACTACTGGATTTAATCGCGAACTGTTTCGAAAATCAGCATATTCCGATGGAGGATGTCAACGCTGATTCGAACTCGTTCATTGAACGGACGCAAAAATCAGACGGGGCGTCTTCAGTGATGACACAGCTCACATTTACCGGCGATGAAGTCAAATCCTTCGAGAAGTCTATGCTCGACGATGAGACCATTACCCGGTCTCGAATCGAGTACCTTCCACAGGGGAAAATCGCGGGGTTCTGCCGGGATGATGCCCTGATGCATAAGAAAGTTCTGGACTTAATCAAGGAGTCGACCCAGTCCAACGACCCGGACTTGCTAGACCGATTCGAGGGGACACAGGCCGAGATAGACAAGATTGTCAGAG
Organism: Halobacteriales archaeon YIM A00010; assembly: GCA_025041175.1. GTDB lineage: Archaea > Halobacteriota > Halobacteria > Halobacteriales > Haloarculaceae > Halocatena. The sequence continues at coordinate 696,881 of JAKCFJ010000002.1, read as the reverse complement.
AGCTACAACAGCTCACTAATCAACTACATCAGCATAATCCAGAGACAATCGATGATCGACTTCGGGATGTGTTTCACGAACTCGATGCAGTCAAGGGGAATATCGCTGACAAGAAGCAAGAAATTGAAAAGTTCCGCGAGAAGCACGCGAGCGAAATTCACGAGGAGGCAGTTGATGAGCTCGAATCCGACCTCGAAGAGATAGAAGAGCAGCTTGAGATCGCGGGTTCCATGCGCGATACCCTCCAGACACAGCGTAAACTCCTCGACTCGATCGAGAAATACAATAACCATACGAGCAAAGTCTCGACAAAGGCGAACGAACTCGGGTTAGACATCTCTATGGCTCACATCGATCGTGAGAGCCTCGAAGCAGAACTCGAGAATATCATCAGCCGCGTTACCTCACGGATTGAGGAATTGAAAGAGAGTAAGAACGATTTGCAGAGAGAGCTTGATGGCCTGCAGAATGTAAGCGGCAAGCTCTCGTCACTCCGGAAAGACCTTCGGCAGCTGGAGGACAAGCGAGATAGTGTTGAAGACCACCGTAAAGAGTTGAAAGAAACACAAGATAAGATTTCGGATCTGCGAAAGAAGCGGATCAAGCAGTTCATTGACTACCTCCGACGCTGTGACCGGCTTCGAGACGTGTACTCAACGATGATCTCCCACTTTCAAGAGGGGAAGTCGGCCATCCTCGAAGATGTCCAGTTCAGAGCGCAGCTGAAACTTGCAGATGGCGTGCAGTCGGAACTATTCAATCTGCTTGATGGCCGGAGTGTAAACTTCGAAGATCTCACGCCCGGTGTCAACCGTCTTGAAGAGGCGATCGAGAATCCCGAACGAGTTCAACACTTAGCAGAAGATTATATTGAAGAAACACTATGCTACAGCGAGCAGCTCACGAACGGGTCCTCGCAGGCGGAATACGAACAGCGAGTCTTCGGGAACTACATCAAACTCGACGAACGGATCCTCCTTGATGAGACGCCAATGAATCGGCTCTCACTGGGACAGAAGGGGACTGTCCTGCTCAAGATACTTCTCGCTGAGGACGATAAGCCGCTCATCATTGATCAGCCCGAAGAGAATCTTGACAACCGGTTCATCTACGATACGCTCAAAGATGCCTTCCGGAAGGCAAAAACTGACCGACAAGTCATAATCGCGACGCACAACGCGAATCTCGTTGTCAACACCGATGCCGAACAGGTGATCGTAGCCAGGTATAAGGACAACAAAATCTTTTTCGAATCAGGTGCGCTCGAAAATTCGGATATTCGCACCCACGTTGCCGAAATTCTGGAGGGTGGTAGGGACGCGTTTATCAAACGGGAACAAAAATACGACTTCGAAGTGTAGCTACTCTCTATTCTCAAGCCTGAAACTGGCTGGACTTCCCTTCTCAGAGCTTTACTGAATCCGCAGATGGAAGCGGATTTCATTGCTTGACGGCTTGTTCGACGTTGTAGACTGTGGCGACAAGAAATGTTCCACCAAACTGATAATACTATGTCCGCGCTCGCACGGCAGTAGGGATGGACTCTATCTTTGCATACTTTCGTGTGATTCGACTTGATATACTATTTCTGGCATATTATTGGTGGATTCTCAACCGTTGCCCGTAGCTCAGGAGGGATTAACTCTGGATCACTACCGCAGTATATCGTAGGAGCAATCGTCGCCAGCCTTCCGGAGTTCACGTCGGTACGTCCATGGGAGGACTACCTTGCCACTGGCCTCGATATACCCGGGTGATCGAGTCGTACCCTTCTGCATGGAGCGATTCTAAAATGACGTCTAGTTTATCGTCCATGAGTAGATGTGGGATCGGACCTTCATCAGAGTGAGGGCAGTATGCGAAGGATTCTATTCTCCTCTATTCCTATGAAAAACAGGGCTTTGCACGGTATGTGCAAAAGGAACTCCTTCTGCACACCCGAAGGGGGTAGGGTTCCGCCCCGATCGGCACGGAGCGATGGTGGATCTGGCCTTATGTAACAAAGTGGCTGGCTATCCCCCACGAGATATTACACACGGCACAAAAGGAAATCATGCTTTGCCGAGGTACTCCGAGGTGAGTGTGCCTGATTCATCGCGGTAGTAGCGGTATTTGTAGGGACCGTGCTTCTCGCCGTTTTTCGAGCAGTGACAGCTGTCGTCTCCACAGGTGACTTTTTCCTTCACAACGGTTCCTTTCCCATCGCTGTCTTCGTCCTCGACGGGTTCGGCTCCGTCAGGGAGATCGTCGGGGTCGACCGGTCGCTGCTGGAACTCGATCAACTCCTCGATGTAGGCCTGAGCGTCTTCGAGTGTCGACACGTCCTGTTTCGGGAGTCCTTCGCGGAGATACTTCGGTAGTGATACGGGCGCAGTCGGCGTGTTTTCGCTCGTCATCTTCAACCTTATGTAACATCTCTTGCTCCATAAAGGCCCTGGTGTTACATAAGGCAGAAACTCCGCTTCTGTGCCGTCGACGGCGAACATTTCATCCAGCCCTAACTTCGGAGTGTAAACGCGAATAGTGCCACAGCAACTTCTGTTCTCATTTCTATCGTTGAGATAAAGTAGACAAGATGTACGCATCAGCAATGGCGTTGGTACACGAGTAGTCTCCGATGTCAGTCGTCCATATTGGTGATAGTTAGAGAGAGCTGTCGCTCTATTTACCGCTTTCCCAACGGGGAGAGTGGTCTCCTAGCCAGGCCCGAGCTGGAGATGGATTGCAATCCAATCAGCGAGTTCTCCAGCAGTGAGGACTGGCGGAGCGGTCGTCAACTCCCGTGAGACTGTCGCTTTCAGCAGGACATCCGTGAGCCGCCAGACGTTGTACATGAGGATACCGAACACGAAGTAGTAGAATCGCAGGGTATGATCTTTGGAGGATGTTCGTGCGAGGAACTCCTGTTTGATCGAGCGGTATTCGGCTTCGATCCACCAGCGGGAGACGTAGCGCTTCACCCACCGCTGTGCGTGTTCGGGATCGTCAATCTGTTCGTTCGTAATGAACGGCTGTATGTCACCGTTTTGTCCTGAGACGAACAGTACTCGACACTCATGGCTCCCATTTCTCGCTTTCACCGTCGCCTGTTCGACAGCCACCTCTGTTCCCTCCTGCTCCATCCGGTCGATGTACGTGTTCTCGGGCTCTCGTTCAACCTTGGGGAAGAGATAGGTGACATCCAGGTTATCCAGGGTTTGGTAGACCTGCAATGATTCAAACCCACGGTCGGCAAGGACGAAATCGATCGACACGAATTCTTGGGCTCGTCGCACGAGCCGTCGGACTGTTCGATGATACTGATGGGGGAAGTTCTCGTCCCACGCTGAGCTCTCAATCACCGGCTCAACGGCAAGGACGATCGGCATGCTCTTGCCAACCAGCGAGAGCGTCGCGAATTTGTAGGCCATCTCTCCCGATTCGTCGGTCCCACTGACCTCACTGGGGAGATCCTCTTCAGCATGGTAGGGCCAGGTGGTAATATCGATCGCAACAGTGACGGGCGGTTGGAAGATCTGGAGGTGATTCACCGCTGCCAGAAGGTTCTCAATCGACCGATCGAACCCTGCCTGAATCATCGCAGACGTGTATTTCTTGACCGTCCGGAGGTGGGTATCACCGTGAGGGGGGTAGTCCTCCCCGAAGAAGGTCTCCATCCGAGCCTGGCCCTGTGGCGTCCCACACCGACAGAGGGCCATGAACGCCTGAAATTCGTCGAAACGACTCTCCGGATACGTGGTATTAGCTGCTCTCCCGGCGTCAAACGCACCGAAGATGGTCTCACGGGCAAGGCGAACCGTCTGACGGATCTGCTCGTCCGAGAACTCCCCACCGTGTCGTTCTCGCAGATCGGAGTCATTCTCTTCGACGTGGCGCGGCAGGCGGAGATCGAGTGCCACCTCATTTTCGTGGGCGATAGCAACGAGACGCTCACTCACGGTAAGAATGGCTCGTTTCCCATCGTCCGACAGCTCCAGATCCCACGCGGTGGTGAGTGTTTGTCGCGTTGGAGCCGTGTTATACGGGCCAAACGCCTCGGGATCGAAGCCGATCTGGATGGCTCGTGCGTCGGTCGAGAGAAATTCGTAGAGGGCAGCCCACGAAAGCCCAGCGAGCTCCCGGCAGAACAATGCACGAACGAGTGGCTCTGCGTCGTACTCTAACTCCTCAAAACGCTTGGTATCTACATCGCAGAGTACCGGGTCAACATTCATGTGTCGAACGAGGTCGACAAGCGTCGGTGCTGTTTCAAGCCGTTCGTGAACGTCGTCGAACACTGGCTCAAGAGGGCCCACGTCATCCATCACGGCACTTCGTGAGAATATGGACCTTCATTTTGAGGGAGGGCTAATCAGCTCAGGCCAACTCGTCATCGTGGGGTGGCAAGCCAGTAGAGGGATCGTATCTCTTCAACGTCGACTCCTCGATGGCCTGTCCAAGCGGGGTCGTGGACAGCACCGGCTACCATATCCAGGACTATAGACCGGACACTCGACTCCAGTCATGTGTTATCCCTTACTCTGCTAGTCTCCACTGGCGAGCAGTGCCGCGAGAATGCCACCAACACCGATGACAGTCACATAGGTAACTCCCATCGAGACGCCGATTGTGGCTGTGAGTCCACCAAGTACTGCGGCACCGCCGAGGAGTTCGAGTGCCGGACAACAGGCGACTGCGCCGCCAACCCCGGCGGCAGTCAGCAGCGATGTCCGCTCGTGCTCGTCAGTGTTAGTCGTCATTGTCGCTAGAACCGTCCGGTTCTGGCTGCTGACCAGAATCTTCGATTCTGGTAATGTCACCGGACTGCGTCACGATGTCACAGCCGAGGATGCTCTCGATATTCTGGCGGATACACTCATCCGCCAGTGCGACCATCTCGACGGCCTCAGACCGGCTCACTTCGTAGAATTTCTGGCGGCCGTCGCGTTCGGAATCGACGAGCTGGCAATTTTTCAAACACTGGAGGTGATGGGAGACGAGATTCGCTTCGAGCTCCGTCCGGTCACAGATCGTGGTCACGTTCAACGGCTCGCCTGCCTCGGCGAGCGTCTGGAAGATACGCAGACGGTTTGGATCACCGAGCGCACGGAAGATGGTTGCGCGTGCGTCGTTGACGTCCTCATTCGATTGGAGAAGGCGCGTACTCATTACAACATCTATTGTGGTATTTTGCTAAAGGGATTTCGGTCTCTCAGTGCTATTTTCTTCGGCATCTCTGAGAAGCCGAAAGGGTCATATGATCTAATACCAAAACAGATATTGAAATGAGTACTACAATGGAGTACGATCTTGTGATTCTGGGCGGCGGGGCAGCCGCGTTCGCCGCGCTCCCCGAGGTCATCATGGCCGCAGCGGATGATGTCTCCCGGCCCTCATAACCACCATAGTACAATGACAGCACTTGATACGACACCGATTCCGGAGGAATTGCAAGCTGAACTAGCGAAGATGTTTGCCCTCACCACTGAACCAACGACACTTGCAGCATTCGCTGCTGCCGTCCCAACGGAGCTTGGGAGTAGCGTCGAAGAGCTCTGTGTCTCAGGAACATCCCGGCATGAAGTGCATATTGACGACGAGAGCTACCACGTCCACTGTACGTTAGACGCGCTGCTGTTGCCCTTCTTAGTGGAGACAGGCAGCTTCGAGATTCGGTCTGAGAGTCCTGTGAGCGACAGTGTGGTCAACATCAACGGCTCACCCCAGAGCATTGCGGTGGATCCAGCTGACGCCGTGATGTCCTTTGGCGTCGCCAGAACGAGGGACCGGCCACAATCCAACGGCCTTGACCCGTGCTGTGCATATCAGCAGTTCTGTCCCTACGTGAATGCGTTCCGCTCCCAAGCGGAATACGATCACTGGACGGCAGAGACGACCGACGTGGTATCGATGCCGCTGTCGTTTGACACCGCCTTCGCTCTTGCTCAGGCGCTCGTCACCCATCCATCTCACCACGCTCCCCGATGAGTTAGGTCCCGCATTTAGCGTGAAAAGCAATTTTTTGCATCGATTGTGGACCACTCTGTAAGCAGGAGAGAAGACGCTTGCATCTCTTGTTGATCGGCAAACAGAGGAGATCGCGCGTTCATCAGGGACACTCAGGGAGTCTTGCCACAGTATCGCAGATCAAGTAGCATACCGATAGACATCATCTCGTGGCATGATATTGCAAATTCCATTTCGACCGGCGTGAGTAAAAGCCGTTTACAGAGATCCATCCTCCGAAGTAGGGTCCAGCAGTCAATCGGCAAAGTATATAGCGACATATGATATATGGTCTTTCGACGGCAAACCACGATCGCGGGCTCACAATCCTGGCAGCGATGAGCATTCGGCTCCTTTCGCTGTGTGAAATACACTACTATTCAGAGCTGCGCTACCGCGAAAGTTGACATAGCAAACAGTCACTCAGAGAGTCCTTCGAGAGCAAGTTGGGCTAGTTCCTCTCGAACAAGCGTTCGAATTCGTGCTTCTTCGTCCTCTGTGAAGACAATGCTCTCGCCAGTGCTGAGCTGCGCCTGACCGTTCTCATCGTCAGCAAGCAGTGCTTGGAGCGTCTCAGTTGTTTCTCCAGTGGCATCTGCTGTCGCGTTGTCCTCCGCCGTCGACATCCGGTTGTCCGATGCAAGGCCATCGTTGGCAGTGGTCCAATCGATCGGGACAGTCACGTCTTTCGTGGCTGGTGAGACCCTGCTCGTGGTGTTTTCCTGAAGGTAGTTCCGGAACGTTTTGATTGTTTCAGCCTCGTCGTGAATCAGATGAATATTGCCAGGATCAACTTCACGAACGAAGTGGAGCAATCCTTGCCGAGCAGCGTGGGCACTGAAGCCGTCAATACGTCCGACTCAGTTACGGGGAACGGTGATTGATTTGCGATGGATGCCAAAGTCCTGTCGCAGAAACAAGAATCTCCGTCCTCAACGAAGGCGTAAAGCGCCGAAGTAGGGCGGGGTAGTTCACATGAGCAGAACCACCAGGAAGCCAATGAGCACGAGCGTCGCACTTGCAAGCCACGGCCAATTTTCTAGCATTTTCCGCGCAGGAGACATTTCGTCGTACTCCGTCTGGAATTCGACACAGTTTGCCTCATCATAGAAATAGCGCTTGCGGAGCCCGAATCGCGCTGTGACCGCACAGCCGGTACAAATCGGCTCCCCTGTGTGGTGTTCTGTTTTTGCATGTCGGCGACAGACAATTGCCCCGCAGTTCTCGCAGTAGGTGAGTTTGAGCCACGACCAGCCGCAATGTACGCAGCGGGCCAGCTCGTTCTCAACCATGTGTTGCCTCGCCCCAGCGGCATCGTATTCGATCGTATAGTCATGCTCCTGTAATTGAATCTGTGAGCGGACGCGGGGTACGTACATGGGCGTGAGTGTTATCGAGATATCCGAACTGTCAGGCACACAATCTTCTGTATAGTCGACGTTGTTGTCCCCGGTATACGATTCGGTTTTAGCGTGTTTCGATTGGAGCTGCTCAGTGATCCACTCTTCATATTCGTTTTCGGCCTGCGCGAACCGCCCGACTGTGGTGGCATCGACCGTGTTCGTATCTTCCCACTCCGTGAGTGCCACCGTCTGAGGGGATTCGCTCGTGAGAAAGTCATGCCGCTCGTCCTCGACGCTAGCGGGCGGTATCTGCGTGCCGTCAAGCAGAAACTCGTCCCGCTCAGTGACATGGCGGAGTTTCCTGCCGGATGGGGTTTTGCACACTGAGTCTGTCTGTGCCTGGATCGAGACGACTGGCTGAAATCGGATCATTGACTCACTGACCGGGCGATCGTGCGCGTCGATATTAGCAATGGCATCGAACTGCTCGCCGATCGGTGTTTCGATATCTCCGGCAGGATCGACAGGGGACAGCGTGTGGTTGCAGATGAGCTCGAACTTGCCGTTCCGCAGATCCATCCCAATCTCAGCCGCGACCGTTTCGAGTCGGGCCCCATCGACTAACTCGATTTCCGTCCCGTCGACGTTTCTGTGGAGGTGCTCAACATGCTCTCTTGCCTGGGGGCTGAACCGTCCTGATGTGACGAGCATGCCACGGATCGGTCCCGAATACTCATAGCTCAGGATAGCAGAATGCAATTTTTGCACGGTTGGCCGCCCGACTTGATCTTTGTGTTTGCATTCAACAACCACGGCGCGCTCGTGTCCATTGACCGTCTCTCGCATGAGGATGTCGCGGCCTTCATCGCCGGTTTTCGGTGTTTGGCGAACGTTGTGATAGCCATCGTATTTTTCGAACGCTGTTGTCATCTTTGTTTCAAACTCCAGCCCGGACAGGTCATCAAGAAGCGTCATGTGTTATGGTTTGTCCTACGGTGGAACTGGCATATATGTTATGAAGATATGCACTAATATTGTGTCGAATGAGGGTGATGTCTGACGACAGGGAGAGCGATTGAAAGAGTTGAAGAAACACCGTGGACTGACGTGGAAGGGGGTACTCCTCGAAGGAGAGAAGCGTGTCCGTGAGGAGACCCCAGACTGAGCGTCGGTGGTGGATTGTGTCATTCTGTGGTCGCTCAACCTCCGCCTAACGTCGGAGGCATGCGCTTGATTACGTGTGATCCAGTGGGATGCCAAAAATATCTGGTATTAGCCAATGTGCGAGTGTTAACTCACCTGTAGTATTTCGCGTATAGCTGGCCTTACCTGAGCTTAGTGGAACTAACCTAAACTAAGTTGAACTAACCAAAAAATTAATATATTATCCCGTATTTGTTAGATGTAGAGGTCAAATGTCGAAAATGAGTTCCCACGAATCCGAGCGAACGACGGTTGAATACCCTGAAAACCGTCCTAATATCGACGTTTGGGTCGAAGAGACGTTTGTCAACGACGACGATGACGATCGGGCCGTCCTCGCGGGCGATACGTACGGCCTCATGGTGGGTGTGGGTGAGAGCGACAATGGGATCAGGTCGCATCTTATCCGGGACACTACCAACTATACATTTGACAAGCAGCGGAGTGTGTGGATCGTCGATGTCGACGGCCTTGAGCATCTCGCAGCGGTCGCCGACGAGTATGATATGACCGTCGCGACGGAAACTGACGGTAGCACTCTGTCTGAAGCGGTTGAGCATGTCGAAGAAGGCGCGAACATCGACGTCGAATACGTCCAAAAGAACGGCAATGGGACGAACACGAAGACCGGAGAAGTTCGTAGCGCGAGGATCACTTACGATGATGTCCCAGTCATCAAGTTCGTCCGAGAGGACGGCCAGACCATGCGGGTCAAGCCCGACGAGCATGGTGACATCAGCCTATTCACTGGTGGACATCATCCCTTGGTGGGCATCGTCACGTCAGTTGCTATCGAAGGGTAATCCTGAGACTCCATCCTAACAGCTGTCACATCATCTCCATCTATTCAGCATATTTAACCAATACCTTTAATATGAATAATCCTAATCCCAAGTCGAATACTAGTGTAACCTCTACGTATGATATGGCGCAAGCAGCCATCGACACCGATGAAGAACCAAGAGACTGGGAGAACTGCCGTCTGTTGTCGGGGATTGTGGGTAGCAGCGTGGTCACCCCGCTAGCCGTCGCTCAATCGAGTAGCGAGTTGCTGGAAGCTGGACTTTGTAACCGCTGGGTTGCGCCAGCGGCCATCGCTGTATGGGGACTAGGTGTGCTATACTTGACCGGCATTGGGATATTTCGGTTTGTCAATGGGTGGCGAAAGAGCAAAAGCGGACATTCGGCGAAGATATTGGAGGGCCGGAAGGAGATGAAAAGATCATTCTTTCCAGTTATAGCGGCCATACTCGTTGTCGCGGCGGAACGACTCTTCGCGTTTCTAGTGGTGGATCTGGTTAGCTGTGTTTCGGCTCTCCTATGAATGGTGGGTCTTTGAGACACCTGCGCGGCTAGCTGGTGGCTCACGTACCATCACTGTTCACCTCTTCCCTTGCTCTCGACCGGATCCACTCAGCGATCCTCGACTGCTGATGGGGGTCACTCGGCTCGACCATATCTACGACCTCATCAACGAGCTTCTCGACTTGGGCGTCCCATTCAAAGGTTCCCGCCTCGGCCTCGAACGTCCGGACCCTCGTCCGAACATGCTCTTCGATCACCTGGTTGTCGAGCTGTCCACTCTGTGCGAGCTGTGCAGTTCGTACCTCGCTGATGATGTCCTCAATGTCGATCTTCTCATCTCCCTCTTCGAAGATGAGTTCGTCCATTCTCTCGGCAGGGATCAGGGGAAGATCGTCTGCCCCCTTTGGGTCAAAGTACGATTCGTCATCTTCGAGGTTGAGAGCATCTATGAGAGAGTACACGGATTGTCTCCCACCCCTTGCTGGCCTCGCCTCTCCATCATCCATCTGCCGGGCTCTAACCCGGTAGTACGGTGAGTCGGGTTGATGGTCGATCACTCCAAGCTCTGTCCCAGCTCGGAGCACCCGACGGATGGTCTCATCATTTGGTCGCTCGCTGCTCGTGATTCTTGCACGGACATTAGCAATCTGGAACCGTCCCTGTTGCTTGAAAATCGCTGCCCAGACACGATCTCTGGGTGTGATGTTGTGACCACTCATATGTGGTATTATAAATACAATACTACATATATGTTGTCACAGCCAATCTGGGATGAAATCTGGGGGGAGGGAGGTATATAAGTGAACGCTTGGGATGAAACGGGGGTCTTTGTCACGCCTGATAGATATAATCATCAGGGTATCGTTCCCGGAGGAGGTGTGCGGTGAGCTGTTCGGCCCTTGTGGCCTCCGCATAGGAGGAATACCACGATACGTCGAGAATACGGAGGGGCGGATAGACAGTGGTGAAGTGCGCTCCTGTCCCGCCAGGATGATTCAGATGTTCATCGAGCCGACGAAGCAGATTCGCCGTCACACCAACGTAGATCAACCGCTGTGCGCCAGCCGTTTCTGTGAGCCACGGCTGATCGACACGCTCGAAAAACCGAGCAGCCGTTGCTTGAGGATGCTGATTTGGCCGACACTCTAAGACGTAGACAGCATCGCTGCGGGGTGCTCCATCACAAAACGGGAGACACGCCGCGACGATCGTGGGGATACTCGTGTCCTCTGCAAAGGGCACCACTTCAGTGGTTTCCCACCACGAATCCCCCGGTAGCGATGGAAGGACCTCCCGTTCGATCTGCTCGCTCAGGGTCGATCGCCGTCTCGACGGTGTGACCGGTGATCCGCTCTTCGTGTACTGCATTACACTCCTTATTTCATATGTTAATTAGATGTATGTATAATTGTTTGGGTGAGTGTCCTGTTCCGTGAGAGCACAATACGTAACTAGTAACTTTTATATTAAATTGAATATATAATGTGGAGTGTGAACGACGATGAGCTCGAGTTCAGTTGACGCTCGTGGGATCAATCCGGCCTACGACGAGCAAGATGGGTATGAGGGTCGCTATCCACCGGATTGGGAGGCCCGCAAAGAGGCTATCAAGCGGCGCGACCACTATACCTGCCAGGACTACGGGATTGAGGCCGGTGAGGGTAAAATGCAGGATGTCCACCACATCACGCATCTGTCCGACGACGGCTCCAACCGGCTTGATAATCTAGAATTGCTCTGTATTGACTGCCACAACGATCGGCACGACCACGATATTCGAGAAGGCCGGGATGGCTACGAGCCCGAACCAGGGCTGTGGGAGCGCCTCCAGCAATTCGTTTACTCAGTTGTTGGTGGGATCGTGACCCTTCCGATTCACGGAGCTGGGATCTACGTGCTCCTCACGCAGTCGGTCGGCTCACCGCTGTGGCTCGTTGGCCTTGGGTATCTGCTCGTGCTCACTGCTGGGATCGTTCTCCGTCCCGTACAGATTGCGGCCCTATACACAGTTGCGGGTACAGCTGGGCTCGCGATCATGCAGGGGGTATCGATCGATCAGATCGGTGGTGAGAGCGCGAGTGCGCTGCTGGTGAGTGCGTGGCTGCCAGCCATCCTTGCAGCCGCCTGGTGGCATCAGCGGTGATACCTGAAACCGACGGAATGAGCGAGTATGGGGTCTCTTCGTCTGAACTCACGAATCTATGGGGATGGCCACCATCAGAGATGGGTAGAAGATGGCCCCGGACGAGACAGACACTTCCCCCGAAGAGAACGGCCACCAACGATCAGGAGGAGATAGGGTCGACTGGTCGGATATCGATCCCTATCGTGGTCGGACACCACCGGATCACGATTCAGAGTGGACGATTGCCTCGATCTCCCGGCGCTTCAAGCACGGCCAACATGCCGGCGATGCGGTTAACAGTCCGACTGGAGAGCCGGTCAGGCTCGGTGATCCCCATTGGTACGTAACAATCAGGCGCGATCAATTTCCGGACACCAGAGGGGTGACAAGCCAGTACAATCACTACGTCTTTCCGGATACGGACGCGCTTGCGGCGTGGTTTGGAGACGAACCGGAGACCGAGTGATGCCAACCCTCTCTGGTACCAATCCGCAGCTCGGTGGTCTCGTCGTTGCTGGGGCCGTCTCGTTGGGTCTGGGTCTCCGCACGGCAGGCGCGATCGGGATGGGATTCCAACTGATGGCTGTTGTCCTATGGTCATATGCAGGGACGCTGTGGAGCCACCGCTACAACGAGCAAAAGCGATGACCGATCTGCTACTGGACGAGGGTGTCATAGAACGATTCACACGGTGATTCAATCCAGAGTGACATACACCGACTCGTCCGATAAGGAGGTCTGCGACTGTAACGTCCACTGTACAAGTTCGCGCGTGGTGGATAGCTACGTTAGTCCCCAAGCGATACCGAGAGCCATACCGAGAATCATACCAATCGTAAGCCCAATCCCGATATTGTCTATTGCGAGCCCAACAGCAAATCCTATTGGCGGTGCGAGCGCAATCCCCATAGCCATCTTAGTCGGGTCTATTTGGTCATCTCCTTCGGCAGACACGGTGTTCTCGTTCGACTTCCGGTGAATTAAGCTTTTAGATAGAACAATATATCGGTTCTATGAACATACTACTCATCGGAGGATCGAAAAGAGGGTATGAGAGCTATTCTAGGACACCCTCACTGGACGTCTACCTCGCCAAGCGAGTCGGCACCGAGAAACATCACGTTCCAACGATCTCCTCGAACGCGGTTCGTGCATACTGTTCGACGGCCGCTCCACGTCCCTCTGTGGTATCGAGATCGGGCTGAAGGTTGCTGAAGGTCGGAGACGATGGTGGAATGATTTATCGGATGTCTCTTTGAGTATAGAATATGACCACCAACCAATTACTCACGGATGACGAACGACAACGGCTCACTCGCGTTGCGACTGATCTCTGTTACTGTGCTGACCGCCTTGATCCGGAGACTGTGCGCGATGGTCAATCACCCGATAGTGAGAAACGAGCGACGATTCATGAACGTGAACGATCGATACTTGCTCCCTTACTTGAGGACGGGTTTGAGCTCGTTGGCATCGGTGTCGCGCGCTGTGTGCTTCGGTTTCCCGCCGAGTCGTCACTGGCAAACTTCGTCGTGAAAATGGCTCGGTTCGGCGACGATCTGTTTTCCGCTGGGTTCGTCCAAAATAAACGTGAAGCGGTACTCTGGCATCGCCATGGTGTCTCCGGTGACTGGCCGCTGCTTCCGGTGCCCGATCATCATCGACGGCGATTCCGATGGCTGATTATGCCATACGGCGAACCACTCACAGACCGACCAAAAGAGGAGGGCCGTGCACTCTTGGAACGTGCGAGGGCGGAGCTGGCGATGCTGCCGCTCAATCTCCAAGAGCTTCGGGCGGAGAACTTCGTCGTGATCGATAACGATCCGTTCTTGGCTGACTATGGACGGCCAGATGGAGTCTAAGCGACGTCCTCCACGTCTACCATATTGGCCCACATGAAAAGATACGTCTCGAATAGTTTATACCCCGAACAGCGATCACATCGGCCGAGCAGACGTCACTCGGTAACGTATTGAGCTTCCCAGTCGTCGCGGGCGTCGATCTCGCGGTCTCCACGACGCGTGAGCGTGTAGTAGTTCGTCCGACGGTCCTGTTTGCCCTTCTCGACCAACCCTTTCTCCACGAGCGTGTCGAGGTTCGGGTACAACCGCCCGTGGTGGACTTCTGTCTTGTAGTAGTCGTCGAGTTCGTCTTTGATCGCCAGGCCGTGGGGGTCATCGCTGCCAGCGATCACGTACAGCAGGTCCCGTTGGAATCCGGTCAAATCATGCATACTTGTCTAAGATTAGAAAATATCATATTATATTCTTTTTGTATCGATCGTACGTTGAGTGGGCTGACTCAACTCGATTACGATCTCAACAGACCTGGTGTTCTCAGGGTTCAGGTATGTGAACATGGAAGTTGTGGGGATGGACGTGAAATGACCGAACGCCCACCGAATTCGCCATCCTCGTTCGAGTGAGTATCCCGCCCTGATCGTTGATGCGTACGAGTGACTGTTTACTCTCTCTTTTCTAGTGTTATCATATCTTTGTATATTCGGGTATGTATTCGGGGGAAATAGCGTGTTTGAAGGTATCGAGATTTCATTGAGATAGAGAACTTCCCTAGGAGGAAGCAAGACCTAATATACTCGCAGTTGAATATCTAGTTGTGATGGTAGCTGGCATCCAGATTGCAGAGATGCATCGCTGGCGTTTCGCCAGAACCGACTGTCAGCGACTGTTCCGACCGGGCGCCGTTGCGGGGGTGGGTCCTGGACGTCCTGCTTGCTCGGTTTCCTGTGGAGTCCCCGCAGCTGGGTCAGTGCCATCTCCGGAGATCTGGTATCAATGACACGCACGCTCGAGCGTTCCAACCGTCGCTGTCTGCCGGCCTGTCCGATGGGGAACGTCGACTCATTGGAGTGGCGCGAAACCCCGTACACGGCCAGCTTGGTGGAGTTTCACCCACCGTGCAGCTCGTCGGAGTGTTTTCCGCAGGGGGCTCCCGATCCGTCTTCACTCGATGTTGTGATTCGGAGCCGTCACTATCCAACCGTGTTCCATCGTCCGCGCAGCGACTGTGCAGACGAAGTGAGCTCGAACGACTCGACCGATCGGTTCGCGGACAGCGAGCCGGAATCGTTGACGTCGATCACGGAGCTGTCACTCGGGGATGGGGTTGTTTGGGGGGCATCGAAACTGCCGTTGATCGTTGAGGAGACAACGTCCGACCCCTCTGGTGAGATTACATTGCGCGGCCCAGACGGTGGCGAGTACTTTTTGGAAGGGAGACCTGATGGGGCCGATGCCGTGTATCCCGGATACGGATGCGTGCCCGGACTGCAACGGTTGCCGTCAGACTCGCCGGAAGAACAGGAGTGCCAGCACACTAGCGACCGAGAGACCGATAACGAAATTGAGCGACAGCCACGATTCACCGTCTCCAGCACCTGATGATGGCGTCGAATGGAGGGAATGAGTCGGTGAAGCAGTCGATGGCGTGGGCGTTGTGCTGTCCGTTGTTGGAGTTGGTGGGGGAGATGCCGTCTGTGGTGTATTGTACAACGAGCTGGGGTCAACCTGTTTTCCGTCGAGTATGAGACGGATGTTCCCCCCATCGTGTTCGAAGTCTCGGATGTGGCCGGTAAAGCGGATCTCGTCTTCGGTATCTGTACTCGTGTTTTTCCACGGTAATCCGCCGACACGACCGCTCGCTGTCTGTCCTGTGATGCTATCACTCGTTTCGTTGTCTACCGCAGTGATTTTCCCAGACACGGACACCGAATACCCGACTGAGTTGTTCCCCGTCTGCTCGATCACGAGCGTATGCATCCCGCCATCGGATTGAGGTGTCGCGTGAACAGCGGCTGTGCCGCTGGCGAGTGCTACTAGGAGAACGAGCACGACAATAGAGCGCCCGAAGCTGGAATTGATCATTGACCCTCCTCCGTGGACGGCGGCGTTCCAGATGGCGATTGTAGCCCGTCAGATACCGATGACGGCGGAGACCACGACTGTATAGATGGCTTTCCGTTGCTCAATGGAAGATCCGGAGAGAGTTGCTTGAGCCACTTCCTGCCCTGACTGACGGTGTTCGATCCAAATTGATTCGCGTCCATCCGGACCTCTGTACCCGAGGGAGCAGAAACAGCGGGAGCCCCCGCTCCATTACCACCCTTTGCTGTTGCACACCAATTGTTGGCAAACCGGGCGTATCGCTGTGGAATGCCCGAGATCGAGAAGGCGTTGTGGTCTGTCAACTCGAAAACGTTATGATGTACGTTCACATACTCACCAGCCGTTTCCACACCGGCTGGATAATTATCCTGTTCGCCCAATTTGTGCATATCGAAGGCGAATGCCGCTGGCGCACCGCCAGATTCTCCAACAACGTTGAACCGGGCTTCATAGCCGTTTGTCTTGTATCCGTATCCAGAAATTGCGTGTCGATAGTGGCTGAAATAGTTCCACTCGATCAGGTGCATTCCGTTGAACAGTTCCATCGGATAGCCGAGGTGGTTCATTTGGTTGTGGTGCATATCGTTGTGATGGATCCATCCCTGCGTTGGAGTTGATTTTGTACCGAGGCCGATTCCGTATGCTGTCCACCCAAAGACTTCACAATTATCAACGACAGCTTTCGGTCCTTTGAAGTGAATCCCTGATGCATAATACGCTTCTTTTTTATTATTTTGAGGATCGAAATAATCGGTGCGCGGACCTTGTAAGCGGAGTCCAGTGACACGACAGCTGCCTTCAGGGACGACAAATAGATCTCGATCATACCCCGTCGTCCGTATCATCCCTCCACTTCCGTCACTGAGATTTCGATTGCTCGCGATCGTCACGTTGGGTGCGACTGGATTTTTCGTGTTCCCAGTCATATTGATCGTCACATTCTCCGGTATCCAGACGGTTGCATCGGGGGTCTGCACAGCTGACACGAGCTCTGAGGCGTTGTTGACGGTAACACTGGCGTCCTGTTTTGTAATGCGCTGTCGCTGTGAGGTAAACGAAACTGCTGGAAGACTGTTTTCCTGTTGGCGATCTTGTCGTTTCTTGTGCAGATAATATGTGGAGGCGCACCCGCTCAGTCCCGCACTTACGGCAACAGCTGTCATTGCAGCGCCTCGTTGGAGGAGCGTGCGCCGTAAGGAACCGATCTCATTTGGACTCATCATTAGATTGTGCCTCCATCAGTGGTTCATCGAGGGCATCGATCTCCGCCCGAACGCTGGCAGTCCACTGATCTACATGGCGGTGGAGTGCTCGTTTGGTGTCGGCCAGTGGGACTGTATCATAGACGTAACCCTGCTGTTCGGTCTCTGAGCCCTGCCGAATCCGTGTCACAAGGCCGGTGTCGATCAGAGTGCGGAGAACAGTGGCGACGTGACTACGCGGTCGATTGAGGACATCGGCGAGCTCGTCGACGGAACTCTGAGGATGATCTACGAGCGCGAAATAGGTTCGTATTTCGTGGGGTTTGAGGTCAACGACCGTGCGGACGGCAGGTTGGGAGAGTCGTTGTGGAGAGCGAAACAACTGTTTGATACCGGACCGTGGGATGCTCGTCTGGTCAGACGAGTTTGCTGTCTTATCCATGCTCCGGGGTTGTTTCTGAGCTACCAAGTGATATCCACTCTATGTATTTTAATATTGATTTTACAGTGATGTTTTGGAGGAGAACTCTGCCAATTCATATCATTTCATAATGCAAATTAAAATACATGGGGAGATTTGATTTCTTGGTCTGTGGGGTAAGGTTGGTATGGATCGTAGAATTGTGAAACGAGTCCACTCGATAGTTACTGCATCGGTAACGGCTATTCAGGGCAGTGTTGCATTCCTCACGCAAACAGCCCGGCGAGAGTTCCCGCTCGCTATGGCCTTTACTGGCCTGACTCTTGTCGGCCTTGAGCGTATGGGTGAACGCGCATCACGATCCCGGACTGGCTGGGTGATGATGTTCATGATCCCTGCGATGATGTTCACTGTCGGCCCAGCTAGCGCACAGCCAAACTGTAACGAAGGCTTTCTTCAATTTATCGGCAGCGTAGAGACGCTCACTATCCAATCTGTCGGGATGATTTTTGGTGTCATAATTGCTACCGCTGCTGTCTTGAAGGCAGTCCCGGTCCGGGGAACGAATAGTATCGGAAACCAGTTGCTCGGTGGGTTCATGGTCGGTGTCGGGTTTTTCGTACTCGGCCCAGCATTTGTGGATCTCGCGGACAGCGCAACGCCCATCGATATGTCTGCTGAATGCAATACTGGTGGGAGTTGAATAATCGAGTGATCTGATAGAAGTTACCCAGATACTGATAATACTTAACTGATATGAACTCACGATCACTCCAGCGAGGGATGGTTTACGCATTCGCCTTCCTGTTCGTCGCTAGTAGTATTGTTCCTATGACCGCATTCGGCCATGCTCACGACACATTTCAGCCACAGCTAGACGGCGATGTCGTCGCTCAGCAAGACGAGGCGAACCAATCCAACGAGGGGGTTACTGCCATCATCGAATGGTTAAATGTAACAAAAAAGGGGGATGAAGAACTCTCTTCAGAGGAGGAACAGCAAATAGAGAATGATCTCCAAGCGTTGCAGTCCGGTGAGTTGAGTGAGGAGGAGGAAAAACAACGACTGGGACGCATTTCCAATCTTTTGGACTATGAGCCTCCTACTAAACCCACGTCCAAAGCCCCTGAAAGGGATGGGACAATTAACAACACAATTGCTAACGTCTTCAACAAGAAGATTGGTGGCTTCACCCCTAAAGAAAAGTTGCCCGAGAATGGTGATGAGGGAACTATACAGGTAGTCACAGAAATCAGTCGACTGGATGTGGGATATGACGGTCTTTCTTTAAAATCCAAAGAGGCTATCAAAACCAAAATTCGTTCATTACAGATAAATGAGGAAGAGATGACTCATCGGGAGTGGGACATGCAGTTTCGTGATATTGTTGACCCATTAGGAGACGGTGTAATTGATTCTATAACGGGTATAAGTGATGAAGATAAGGAAGAAATTCGTCAAATTCTCGAAGATGAACTTGGATCAGCCGGGAGACAGCCAGAAAAGGAGGACCTAGGAATTAATTTCAATTCATGGATGGAGCAGAAGCTTGAGGCCCTTGCCGAACTGTTCGAAGAGGGATTCAATTGGGTCTCTCAAAGAATCTATGACCTTACACTCAACACGCCAGTCCCCGAAAATACCGGATGGAAGGGGATTCTTGGAGAGCCTACAAACGAACCGTTCAAATCGCTATACAATGGTCTGCTTGTCGAAAAAATCTACCCCGTGACGAATTCTTTGTTGGGACTAGGTATCATCTTTCTCGGCCTATCGTTAACGGTTAACCCGGTGATGTCGGAGTTTCGAATCTGGGATTTGTTGATCAAATTCGTGACTGGGCTGATGCTGTATGCCTTTTCATGGACGGCTGTCACGCTCATGCATAAGTTTGTCAAAGTAACGACAGAGTTTCTCATGCCAAATCCGGGTACTGTAACGGACTCTGCGACGAATCTGTTAGCGTTTAGCTCTGGTATCCCGGTGGCGGCATATCTTGGGGGAGCTTTTGTCGGATCGTCCGCTGCGTTCGGTGTGGGTCTTCTTTTCGGATTACGGCAAGTACTCCTCACGAGCGTTTTCCCATATATCTTCGGTCCGCTCGCGCTCACGGCGTATCTAGCTCCGTGGACGGGTCTGAAGCGTGCAGCTCACAAAGCGATCTGGCAGTATATCAATATTTTAACTATGAGTATTCCGATAGCGATCATCCTCCAAGCCGCTGTCACAGTCAAATGGGGATTTGGCTTCGGGGGGTTTGTGGGCGTCTTGGCGATTCTCGGGCTCTTCATTGTGATGCTGTTATATCCCCTCATTTCGACGTACTTCTTCCTCCAAATGCCGGGATACATCGGGTCGAAAGCGAGTGTTGTGGCGACAGGAGCAGCGAATCGGGTTGGAGCAGCAAAGCAGAAAGTGGGTTGGGGGAGTTCTGCCACGGCCAGTGATTCCGGCGCAACTAGCGGCACCACTGTCGAAGAGATGACCAACGCAAGTGAGGCATCGTCGAGTGGATCGAGTCGACAGAATACATCGACCAGCTATACACAAACGACTCTCGCATCGAAAATTCGGGATAAATACGATCGGGAACAGGCTCAACAGTCGAGATCATCCGCATCTCTGACTCCTGAAGCCATGAAAGAAGCGTTTCTCCGGGACGATCGGAGCTATACCCGAACCACAATGGGAGATGACAAATGACAAACCCACGTGAGCTCATCAAGGAAGTTCGCAACCAGATCAACAACAGCGACACGAACCAGAAAGTCCTCGCTAACTACTCAACAGATCCGGAACTGTGGGGCTATTCGAAGGTGTGGCTGTTTTTCATGTTACTCCCTGCGATGGTCATGTTCCGGATCGCAGCGAGCTACCTGACCGGTACGGCGCAGCTCTATGGACTCATTGGATCTGTGCTTTTCGCCGTTCTTGCGATCGGGGTTGCACTGGCAACCCCGAGTACGATGAACATCGAGCGGTACTTGTCAGCGATTATTTCGTACTACGCACATCAACGGACAATGATTCACGACACTGACCCAGACCATAGCCGACTCGAACAGCCGAAAAACGACTCGCTGCTCGGACGGATCGCACGCCTCCCGCTCGTGCGTGACTGGCCGATCATTGGTGCAGGAGAGTATCAACCAACACAGGATCTCGTTGCTCATTCGACGCCATATCGTGGCGAATACGCCATCCAACGCAATGACGGGGCACTCATCGGTGCGATTCGTGTCTTCGCAATCCCGCTCCGAATGGAATCGAACGAATCCAAACAGAAGGCATCTCTAGCGGTTGCTGATGCGTTCGAAGCCGCTGTTGACTACGATGCACAGTTATACTCTCCCGTTCGAGCGGCTGACTTCGAGCGGCGGAAATCGAAGTGGGCGGATCGTGGCGAGACGCTTCGGAGCCAAGCGGAGAGTCAGACCAGTGACCTCAGTAGTGAGATCGACAGGGTGCGAAAGCAGATTCTGGCCGATGTCTGTGAAGAGCGTGCAGCCGTGATCAATCTCCACGAAGAGGTCAAGCGCGTGCGGGAATACTACGTACTCGTCAGTGTTGATCCCGGTGAGGCGGTGATCGAGCGATCATCGGAGGAAGGTGGACTCGGGACCATTCCGGGCGTTGGTTCGCTTATCGAGAAAAAACGGCTGCGTGAGCAGGCTGATTCGGAGGAGCATGTTGACACCCTCATCAGAAAGCTTCAACGGCGTGTGGATACGCTCAGTAACGAACTCGCGCGGGTTGAGGGTATCTCAACACAGTCGCTATCCGCTGTCGAGTTTTCCGAGCAGGTCGCGGATTACTACCGGAGCACCAATGTGCGTGCGTACAAGGACTTCACGAACTGCATCCGAGGGACACCCGTCCCCAATGAGACTGAAGACGGGGATGCTGGCGATCCTGAGCACGACGTGTCGTACCAGCATATCTCGAACTTCGGGCGGTCTGTTTCCTCATCAACCGACTCTAATCACGAGGAGGAAGCATCGGAGGTAGATGTCGAAACAACCGTTCTCGGCGAGGATGCGCTTGTTGGCGGGGATAATGAGGAGTGGCAATACAAATCGGCTCTCGCGCCCTACGAATACACTCGATCGGAGGATTACGGGATTATCAGCGATGACGGGTTCAACAAGCAGTATACGACCACGCTAGAGATCCGTGATTGGCCTGCTATCCCCACCTACGGCTTTCTCGACCCGGTTACATCGTTCTCAATGCCAGCGGTCAATGTCACGATCTCAACGCACGTTACCGGCGAAGATAGTCAGAAGGCAGAGCGAGAGCTATCTGAAGCAGCTGATTCGATCAAGGATAAGGTGTACTCATTTGCGGAGAGCAGATGGATACCTGATATTTTCGTTGAAAAGGCTGTGCAGAAATTCGCTGAAGTGAAAAGTGTCCAGCAGACGGTTTCCAACTCAGAGTACGGACTGTACACGTCACATACCTACCTCGAAGTTCGTGCGCCCACACCGGACCATCTTGAGACGGCTGTCGAACGGCTTAGATCGCGGCTTCAGGACGTCTCCGCCGATGCGAAGCCACTCAAGCACAACAATCGGCTAGGATACCGCACGGCAGCCCCTGCGTGTAAGAACTACATCGGGGGGAACTCGAAAATGGTCGGTGACGGACTCGCCCGGTTAATCCCGTGGACTGCCCGGAACCTGATCGAGCCGAACGGCATCGAGCTGGGGATCAACGAGGACACTGGAGACCCGATCGTCCTCGACCTCATGAACCGGGAGACTGGGTTTAACGTCGGACTTTGGGCCACGATCGGCGGCGGCAAGACCACCACGATGACCCGAATCCTGCTGCACAGCAAGCTCCGGAATCCCGATATGCCAGTGGTCATTATCGATCCGCTTCAGGAGTTCGCAGGCTTCACGTGGCTCTTTGGCGGTGAGCGTGTCGTTGTCGGTTCCGACACCGGAATCAATCCGTTACAGATCGATCCCATCCCTCGTGAGAAACTCAAAGTGTTGGGGGAGGAGTCGCCCAAACGACAGGCTGTCCGTCGAGCGATGGATTTTGTTCGGAGTTACTACAACTTCATGGGTATTCCGTTCGAGAAAAAACAGGGCACGTGGCGAGCTGCTATCAAAGAAGCCTACGCGAGACATGGGATTACTGATGATCCGACGACTCACAACCGGCAGAGTCCGACGCTCCGTGATGATGTGTTCCCGATTTTCGAGGAGATGGTCAACCATCCCGAAAATTTCGTGCGCGATGCACTCACGGACGTTGAACACTCGAAAGATCTGCGACGAGAGCGTGCCAACGCTATCTTGATGGACGATATCGGGGCGCTCGAAGAGGGTGGTGAGTTCGAGCACCTTTCGAAAGAGACGGAGATCGACGTCGAGAATATCGACGTGCTGTACCTCGACCTTCAACAGTACGAGAGCGAGTCGACGGCTGGTCTCATGATGGGACCACTCATCTCAGCAATTTACTCGCAGGCCCAAGCGCTCGACGAGCCAATGCTATTCGGGATTGATGAGTTCCATTACATGCTGCGGAATTCATCGAGTCTCGAAACGCTCAAACAGCTGTACCGACACTCTCGCCACTCGGAGCTCTCGATCCTGACGGCCACCCAATCAGTTGATGAGTTCTTTACTGAAAAGGACGACAAAGATGGGAAGCAGCTCACTGCAAGTGCCAAAACGCTGATCAACTTGATGTCGGTGAAAATCTTCCATTTCTTGAAGGAGATGAATGATGATCACGTGGCCGGAGAATTCGATTTCAGCGAAGCAGAACAACAGTACGTCGTGAACGCAGACACAGGTAACCCCACTGCTCAAGCACTCCTGCAGGTCGACAAGGAAGGGAGTTTCGCCCTTGACGTGAAGTTCTCTGACGAATTGAACCCCCGTGAATTTGCAGTCAACCAGTTCGATCCAACCGATCACGGCGAGGACATGCTGGCGTATCTCGACAACTACACCGACCAGAACGGCAACGATGTCTGCGACTGGTCGTGGACGATGCCGGGCGAACGCCCTGACGTGGGGCCAGAAGCACACACAGAAGAACCGATGACGATTCCCGATGCAGTGACCTCGAATAGTGAGACAGACGCTCAGCCAACGACTGGACGGGTTGGAGAGGTTGGTAACGATGACTAACGCGACAGCATCGGGAAAAACGAGCACGCTTGTTGCACTCTGCTGTCGGAACAGTACTGCCTCATCTATGAATGAGTGGATCAATCCGGTAGAGGACGTCGATGAATCGAGGTGACGAGTAATGGTGTCGATCTCCTCACTTCGATCGTCTTCACTCTGGCCGTTCGGAGACGGACCCACGACGATCACGGCGGATGAAGGGCTCGCAACGACCCTCTACGACCGCTCACGAGATCTCCGATTGCAGACCGTCCGTCCGTACAAAGACACCGAGAATGGCTTGAAGCGAGGGATGAAGCTCCTCACAGCCCTTCACTCTCCATCCCTGAAGACACAGCTATTGGGCCTTCGCAACCGATCGGATCCGATCGCGTTCGAGTTACACTACTCGGATGATACCGAGCTGCTCCAGTCGCGGATCGCTACCCAGACCGACGCGCAATACGATCTTGTTGATCGGCAAGTTGACGCCTACTACGACGATTCAGATACCCGCGAAGTTGATCCAGCGTTCCTTGATGTCCGTCCGGACCAGTCCGTCGCTGGGACCGTGTTGCGACTCCGGAACCGGAGCGAGACTGACCAGCTGCGCCCGCTGAAGAGCTTCCGGATTGACGCTGATCACTTCGATATCGGCCCGTACCGGTCGATCACGAAGGAGATGACGGGGGCAGCCCACCACGCTGACTGTGATGTACTCGTCCAATTTGTCATCAAACCCGCTGTCTCGACTGCCCGTTGGGATCGTCTGAATTGGTGGTACGGCATCGATGAGACGATTGAGAGCATCACCGGGAAGGCAGACAGTTCATCGATGGATTGGGGTGAGATTGGCCGGGAGATCGCAGAGCCAATCCAGCAGATCGGTCTCAGTGAGAAACAGCGACGACGCGAGAATCGACGGAAGCGACGACAACGGGAACGTGATGAGATAGCCAATCAATTCATGCCCGATCACTCAGACGATGTGTCGTTACCGGGTGAATCCTCCGTCTCTAAGCTGCTCGGAGAGTACCGTGGGATGCGTGGCTACCATCTCTGCGTTCGGATCCTCGCCGTCAGCGACGATGTCGAGACGGCTCGTCAGCGTGTTGCTAACGTAGCGGAGATGTTCTCATTCTTCGATAGCCGCTTTGAGCAAGGCTTTGAGTCGGTATCGCTATCGAAGCGAAAACTCAACCGGATGTTGAAACGCGCTGCTGGCCGCCAGTTTGCTGATCGGAAGGTCACACTGCCTGTTGATACGCTGGCTGGCGTCGCCAAAATCCCGACCGATCTCGAACTCCAGCAATACGACTACTCCATGTCGGCGTCTGGGATGGGGGTTCCACCGCGCACACCACGCGTTGACTGGGGTGCTTTTGGCCTCGATCGGACCGCAAGCCAGGAGGAACGCCAGCGAGCGCTGCTGTCGGTAACTGATCCGTCGCTACCGATCTACTACGGCTTCGGGACGAAATCCGGGATCGAGGCGGGTGTCGAGCCGGAGATCTTGAACGTCCACCAGTTCGTCGGCGGCAGCACCGGTATGGGGAAGACCACGCTCTTGATCAATTTCTTCTATCAGATCATGCAGCGCGGTCACGGTGGATTGTTTTTCGATCCGAAAGGCAGGGATGCTGATGAGATTGTTCAGATCATGCCCGAGGACCGGGAAGACGACCTCGTGTTCATCGATATTGGGTCCGATTCGGAGTATGAAATTGGATTCAATTTCCTTGAAATCCCGTTAGAAGATCCAGATCCAGAGAGTAAGGAATTCGATAGTGCGGTATCTGCACTAGCTGACGATCTCGAATCTCTGCTTGCCCAGTCGGGAGGAGAGAACAGTCAGTGGGGATCGCGGATGAGCGGTGTGACGCGGGCGGTCGTCCGTGGTCTTGCCGAGTATCAGGTTCGTACAGGAGAGCCTGTCACGATGCTTGACATGGCGTTTTTGGTTGCCAACGACGAGGGACGCGAGCAGCTTCACAGGATGATGTCCGAGGAGCGCATCGAATGGATTCAGCAGGCAACGCACGTTATCTCGGAGTATTCCCAAAACGAACTCGAACCACTCTACCGGCGGCTGTGGGAGTGGATGTTTTCACGGACGGTTCGATCGGTCGCTAGCCACCCGGAGACGACGATCTCGATCGAGGATATCGTTCGGGAGGGCAAGATCGTGGTCGTCAGGAATCGATCGAGCGGTGAGACGCCAAAGCGTCTGATTGCGACGGCTCTTATCCGCCGTCTATGGGTGGCGATCCGTGAGCAATCCAACCGCGACAGCGTTCCCGATCCTCCTGCATTTTATGTCGTCTGTGACGAGTTCGACAAGATCGTGAGTGAGCATTCGGACATCCATAACATCCTTCGAGAGGCCCGCGCATTCGACTTCTCACTGACGTTATCGGCGCAGAACCTCGATACGGGTGGAGGGGACAACGTGGGCATCCCTGAGAGCATCCAAAAAGCAATCCGAGGGAACTGTAAAACGTTCCTGTCCTTCGATCCCGGCGAAGATGATGCCGTTGGCATCGCTCGCCAACATTCGAAGAACATCGATGGCGAAGACGTTGCGGAACTCTCGAAGTACCGAATCTACATGCGGACGAACAACGATCGGGACGAAAAGACCGACTCGTACAAGGTTCGAACCTTACTTCCGGCCACCGAAGTCCTCGAAGACGTACGGTCGGAGGCAAAGACGAAGAAGCTCATCCGCCAGTCGCAAGAACGCTACGGGCAGCGTCCGAGAACTGATGAGGAGATCCGTGAGGAGCTGATGGTGAGTAGTGGCCAGTCCCCGAGCCCCGATTCCGAGAGCGATCCGTTGGAGGTGACCGACGATCGTCGAGCGGCAGTCTGCGAAGCGATCCTCGACGAGTCGATCATCCGTGACAACGACAACGGGGCAGTCAGAGTCGACCACTGCCGCGATCGGATTCGAAAGTACCACGATGATCCAGAGTCGCTGGAACACAACTCCCAAGTCGACGCGCTGATCGATGCGATGCCGACCGGCGACGAGGATGGGCTGATTGAGCGGCGGGAGGACGACGATGGTACTATCTGGCTCCGGACAACTGACAACGGCAAACGCAACATCTTCTACACAGGGAACTCACCGACAAGTGGCGGTCTCAAGCACCGCGAGCTGCTGAAGGACTCCTATGAACCGCTGATGAAACTCGATGGGCGTGTTACCCTGCCTGAGCAGGATGGAAAGACGATGCCGGACGGCTGGCTCTCCCTCGCCGCAACACCGCTCGGAGAGATCGACGCTGACGCGCTCTCAGAACGCGAGCAGCGGGTCGTCATGGAGAACTTCGTTGACGAGTTCCCGCTGCTCTCACGGGTCGCTCTCGGACAGGAAATCGTCGCTGATCCGTCGCAGGCGACCGGTGAGTTATTCCCGACTGAGGTCCTTGACGTTGATAGTCAAGGAATCGCACTTGAAGCTGAGTCATCGACTGGTGACTCAAATCCCTTTCAAACGGCATTAAATGTCGCACGAACGGTCAACAAGGGACAACGCTGCCTGCTGTTGGCGCGACCCGATGTGGCTGAGAAGGTCTGGAACACGCTTACTGACCCGCCGTACTATTCTGAAAAGAGCAACGACAAGACTGGGGTACAGATCCTCTATAACGGCGGAAATCTTACCATTGATGGTGAACAGATTCTTCGACCAACCGTGTCGAAGGAGGTGAAGCAAGACTACACGATCTGGAAACGTGATCCTCGAACAGGCGATCTCATTTGTGGGGATACTGGTGGAACCGTCCATCATCGTTTCGAGAATGCGCAGGCCGTCTTCTCGAAGCCAGACGCATATCCCGAGACTCTTCCTGAGGGTGCAGATGTGCCCGACGATCTGACCAACGTGAAGACTCCGTTCATCGTTGAGCGCATGTTCAATTCTGGGGGGATCCCCGACCAGGACGAATGGGATGTGATAGAAGTGCCTGCGGGCGCTGCTGACCTAGCGGACCTCTCGATCTACGAGGACGGTGAGTCGATTGCACTGAATGAGTGGGAGGAGTGGCACCGTGAGCAGCAACAGGCGGCTCGAGAGCAGGCCATAGAAGCCTTGGCGTCCCGGAAAGGGAAGAACGAGGCTGTTGCAAACGACGATTAGCAGCGTCTTCGGAGTCAAGCACTCTGCTTTTTGAGGAAGTTCTCCACAGAATCCAAAACGTCATCCATCTCGTCGTAGTCCTTACGCAGCTCTTTGAGTTCAGCCTCAAGCTCTTGGATTGTCTCTTGTTGGGCTTCCACTTGTTCAGAGAGGTCTTGGACATCATCTGCGGTCGTTCTCTCGTTGTCAACCACGGCCTCGCAGATAGCGTGCCCAAGGTCAGTCAGTTTATATATCTTGGTCCGGCTGCCCTGTCCGATGGACTTCCGATCTATTTCCTTGATCACACCCCAGTCTTCCATTTCTCCTGTTGTAGTGTGAATAGAACCCCTTGGAATATCTCCGTGTTCGCGTATTTGTTTCGTGCTTGCTTCACCGTTATAGAAATGCATCGCTCTAATCAAAAGTTCTCTATTTCCAAATATTTTTTCCAAAATATCATCGTATGTCTCGGGCGTTCCCATAAGCCCTAATTGTCCATCATAGCCTTAATTCTTATGCACTATTAGTGCTTAACTCTGCATAATTCTCCGATTAGCGAGCACCCTTCGGGTGTTATTTGTTTCATTACCCGAACTGCGGATATGCAGTTCTCCCCGGCCGGATGGCCGAGTGTCGTCCCCCGGGGGTCACCCTTGCGACGACTGGCGCGGGTCCCCCTATGTCGATGCGCCTGGGGGGCCAGGCTGGCATACGACTGGCCGGGGTCTCACTAGACGACGAATGATCAGGGTCTGGCCCGCGATGCGAGCCTGGATGTCCCCTCTCTTCGAAATGGTGACTGGCACCTGACTGCGAACCGCAACGCGCCGCGCTCGCTGGCCGCTTTGTGATATCAGAAGATTTAGATAAATAAAATTATATTTCCTAAGTTGTGTATATATAATTATGAGTATATAGATATATATTTAAAAATATGTATATTAGATTATGATTATATAATTATGAATTGCTGGTGATGTATTTCTTATTATGGTTTGTATATTATATAATAATTCTAATAGTAGATGGTTACCTAGTCGGGAAAGACGACACCTCGAACAATCGAAGATCATTCTATCCAATGTATAATATCTTATAAGGACGCACAACTAATGGCAGTTATGCAATTCTGTCTAAAACATTATGGTTTGTGGGCGAGACACAGCTAATAATTATGTGTGGGGTTTGACTATGGAGAATAGGGAGTAGAGAGCTTATACAAGGGGATTAGGAGTGTCGCCCGATATCTGATGGCAATAGTTGACTGATGTTATGATCGA
This sequence comes from Halobacteriales archaeon YIM A00010, assembly GCA_025041175.1. Lineage (GTDB taxonomy): Archaea > Halobacteriota > Halobacteria > Halobacteriales > Haloarculaceae > Halocatena. The sequence goes on along the minus strand of JAKCFJ010000002.1, from coordinate 667,849 downwards.
TTCATGATATAAGATGGCGGTTCACACCATCTCTGGAGATCGCTGTGATTTTTGTCGAATAATAGCTATGTCTTTAGTCGTGGCACTGCTAGATTGAACCCTCCAGTTCGAGTGCTTCGATTGGTGTCTGATTCTCCAGCGCTTGATGGCTGCGGTGATGATTGTAATAGGCGGTGTAGGCAGTCAGCCAGCGCTCGGCGCTTGGCTGACTGCCGTTCCACGTTTCGTGAAATCGACCCACACGCATCGTATACGTCTGAAACAGCTTCTCAACGATGTTTCGGTCGGAGTAGTCAAGGTGGCCACTGAGATTAGTCTTTGCGAGGGCAGTCAGATAGCCCATTCCGTCAACGAGAAACTCCGCGTCTTCGACGCGGTGTTTCTCTTTCAATTCCCGAAGAAATGTCATTGCAGGGTCTGTCCCGCGATTCTGCGAAAGTCGTGCGTGAAGCACGACCTTCGTTTCGATATCAATCGCGGCGTAAAGCCACGCTTTTTCCTCCTCGCCGAGTTGGATTTGTTTCTCATCGACGGCGACACGATCTGGTTCAGCCGTGAAGTCTTGGTCGTAATGCTCGGCGTAGGACTGATACCAGTTCTGAATGGTAGCTCGGGTTCGGCTGACGCCGAACCACTCGCAGAGATCGCGGCATTCAGCCAATGAGGCTGCCGAAGCATGCGCAGCGCACGCCAGCCTGATCAGCCAGGCTGGCGTGCGCGTCCGGTCAACATCCAAAAATGGTAGGTCCGATGAACCCGATACCTCGACGTGGAGTTCTTTGAGTTGGGTCACAACTACCTCGAAGAACTCCACTCAGTTCAACCTCAATCTAGCAGTGCCATCGAATACCAAATATTAATTATTCTAAAATAGTTTTTATCGTTACGGAATCTGGCTCGTCCGTATTCAGTCTAGCAGTTCGGGCGAGACTGGTTTAATTGCCTACGCAGAAAATACACAGCGAACGATAGAATGAGCCACCGCCATGCGTTTATCGGTGACTGGATTATTGGCTGACTTTATTCATTTTATATAGATAGAAAATATTATGGATTCGATCGAGATAATAGTGCGGGAGCCTGATGCCATCGGAAGCGATCCGAGAACGTCCCCGACGATTTATGCAAGCGAATCCCGAATCAGATCCATGTTCGGTGCGAGAATTCGGGTTCGATTGCCGGACGACTGGACGTCGGAACTCGGCCAATACGACATCTGGGGGGATGTCTACACGGCGACGTTACACGACCGACGGTACACGGCTCTCTATCGGTTCCACGGTCCGAACATCGACGAAGCCATCGCCCTCGCGAGGTCTGCCGACTACTTCGAGTCCATGGAGGTGATCGACCAGGGTCCGACCACAGCCATGGAGCACGCGATGGTGCTAGCGTTCGCGCAGTTTCCCGAGCCGACACCGTACACCATCATGCTGGAGAACGACTACATGCCTCTCGACCCGACGATTCTCCGGAACGGATACGAATTCTTCGACCTGTTTGTCCAGAACAGGGAGCGACTCGTCGGCTTGGTCGACCGTCTTGAGGCGATAGGAACGGTCGGCATTGAGCGCGTGGTGAACGACATCGAAACGGTATTCAATCCCAGCCCAGTCACGTGGGGGGCACTGGAGGAACTCCTGACCGACCGTCAGCGCGAGGTAATCACGGTTGCAGACGACCTGGGGTACTTCGACGTGCCACGGGAGGCGACGCTGACAGACGTGGCGGCGGTAGTCGGCATCGAGAAGAGTACAGCCGGTGAGCATCTTCGGCGGGGAATGGGCCACATCGCAGAGATTTTGGCGGAGCAGGAGTCGCCGTCATAATGGCGGCTCTGACACGGTAATCGCGGTGAATCGCCGCGAATAACTTAAAAGGCCCTATATGTGCGATACAATTGTTAGGTTGAATGAATGAGTCATGGTGTCCTATGGCAGACGGTACAACGCGACGCACAGCACTGAAAGTGGCAGGCGGATCTCTAGTGGGACTGAGTACAGGTCTCACTGGCTGTCTCGGTCTCATCAGCGGCGGCGGCAAGACGTTCGTCGTCTCCTCGAAGAACTTCACCGAGCAGTTCGTCCTCAGCAATATAAGTATGGCTCTCCTTGAGAATGCCGGCCACGAGGTCACGGACAAGACCGGCCTCGGCGGGTCACCGGCGAACTTCAAGGCTCTGAGGAACGATGAGTCCGACCTTTACTGGGAGTACACAGGCACCGCGTGGACGAACGTTCTCGACAAAGACGCCGATGTCAGAGACCCAAAGAGACTCTACAACAAGGTCGACTCCGCGTACAATGAGAAGTACGACATTGACTGGCTGGAGCACGCCCCATTCAACAACACGTACGTCATTGTCGGCAACCCCGAGTGGGTCGAACAGAACGGTCTAAAGACCCTTGAGGACCTCACCAAGTACGTCAATGAGGGCAACACTGACTTCAAGGTCGCGATGAACCAGGAGATGGAACAGCGCGACGACGCCTGGGGCGGCCTGCCCAAAGCGTATGGCTTCGACGACAAGAAATCGGAGATTGCCGTCATCCAGATGAAAATCGGCCTCGTCTACAAAGCCGTCAAACAGGGCAAGGCCCAGCTGGGCTTCGGCTTTGCGACCGACCCGAAAATCCGGCAGTTCGACCTGCCAATCCTCAAGGACACCAAGCCGTTCTTCAACATCTACAACCCAGCCCCGAACGTTCCGACGGACAAGCTGACGGCGGACATTAAGAAGACGCTCAACAAGCCTACGAAGGACCTCACGACCAAGACTCAGCAGAAGTTAAACGCGAAGGTGACCACCGAGGGGAAGGATCCGAGCTCAGTCGCCGAGAACTTCCTCACGAAGAATGGGTACCTCTGAGTCATGCCGACAGTCACAGACATCATCACATGGATGCTCGAAAACCGTGACTTGTTGGTTGAGCAGGCCATCCAACACCTGAACATCGCGCTGACCGGCCTGTTCTTCGGTATCGTCCTCTGGGGAACAACGGGCATCCTCATCCACCGCTATGACCGCTTCTCGGACATGACGCTAGGCGTGTTCGGGATCGTCCTGACTATCCCGAGTCTGGCATTGCTCTCGATGCTCATCCCGCTGGTTGGCATCGGTATCCCCGCGGCGGTGACGGCGCTAGTGCTGTACTCGGCACTGCCCGTCGCCCGGAACGTCTACGTCGGTCTGGAGAACGCCGACGAGTCGAGCGTCGAGGTCGGGCGCGGGCTCGGGATGACCGACCGCCAGATACTGCTCCGCGTACGACTGCCCCAGGCGATGTCGGTCATCATGGCCGGCATCCGGCAGGCGGCCGTTCTCCTCGTCGCTATCACGACGATTACGGCGTTCTTCGGCGCACCCGGTCTCGGAGAGAGCATCTTCCGCGGCATCAGTCTCGGGAACACAGAACAGATACTGGGCAGCGCCATCGTCATCTCGGCCATCGCGATTCTCGTCGACGCCGGCCTATACGGCGTCCAGCGACTCCTCCCCGGTAGTGAGGTGAGCAACGCATGAGCATGATCGAGTTCGACGGAGTGACGAAGGTGTATAGTGACGGGACCACCGCGGTCGACGATATCAGCTTCGAGGTGGCGTCTGGCGAAACCCTCACTCTCGTCGGGCCATCCGGATGCGGGAAGACCACGACGATGAAGATGATAAACACCCTCATCCGGGTCACTGATGGGACCATCTCCGTTGACGAGGTGCCGGTCGACGAGCGTAACACCATCGACCTCCGGCGGACCATCGGCTACGTCATCCAGGAAATCGGCCTGTTCGATCACATGACTGTGAGTGAGAATATCGGCATCGTCCCAGATCTCCTCGGATGGGATGACGACAGAATCGATGACCGAGTGGTAGAACTGCTGGAACTCATCGAGCTGCCAGGCGAGGCGAAAGACCAGTACCCCAGCGAACTCTCGGGCGGGCAGCGCCAGCGCGTCGGCGTTGCCCGGGCGCTGGCAGCGAACCCGCAGGTGATGCTCATGGACGAGCCGTTCGGGGCACTTGACCCGCTCACGCGCGAGAACCTGCAGGACGAGTTCCTCGATATCCAGAACAACCTGGACGTGACCATCGTCTTCGTCACCCATGACATCGACGAGGCGCTAAAGATGGGCGACAAGGTAGCTGTGATGCGCGACGGCAGCATCGTTCAGTGCGATATCCCGAAGACCATCCTATCGGAACCCACGGACGACTTCGTGGCGGACTTCGTCGGCGAAGACCAGCAGTTAAAGCATCTCTCGACGGTCGCCGTCGAAGAGGTGATGGACGACAACGTGCCGCCACCCGATTCACCGACGGTCGCCCCTTCGTCGACCCTCAAGGACGTCGCGAAGGTCCTTCTCGGATCTGACTACGACGCCCTCCCCGTCATCGACGGCGGCGAAACCGTCGGTGTCGTCACGAGAGCCCACGTACAAGCCGTCATCGGCGATAGCGGCACGCTGGCGGAAGTGGAGGTGGGGAACGGTGCCTGAACCGGTCATCCTCACCAGTCTCGGATCGTACGCCGAGTCGGTGCTCCGAGCGCTGCAGTACATCGCCGCCCACCGGGAGTCATTCCTGTCGTTGCTGCAAACGCACGTGACCATCGTGGTTCTGGGCGTCGGATCGGCTATCCTCGTTGCGGTGCCCCTCGGAATCGTGGTCACGCGCCACGACAGACTCGGCTGGCTAGTCATGAACATGGGTGCCGTCGCCCAGACACTCCCGCCGCTCGCGGTCATCGCCATCTCGTTTTCGTTCCTCGGTCTCGGCCGGTACCCGGTGATACTGGCGCTGTTCTTCTACGCCCTATTGCCAATCCTGAAGAACACTGTCGCTGGCATCCGGGCTGTGGATGACTCGAAGATAGAGGCCGGCCGCGGGATGGGGATGACGGAGTTCGAGCGCCTCAGACGTATCGAAATTCCACTCGCCCTTCCTGTTATCTTTGCGGGTATTCGGACCTCCACCGTGATGTCCGTTGGGGTGGCGTACCTCGGCGCCTTCATCGGCGCCGGCGGGCTGGGCGACTGGGTCATCCTCGGGCAGCAGCAACTGGACACTCATATCACAATGGCCGGCGCGATACCGGGCGCCGCTCTCGTCATTGTCCTCGACCAGCTATTCAACTATCTCGAACGCACCGTCACCCCCGCGACGTCGAGTTCGGGCGAGACGACCGAGATCACGACGGCCTGACGGCCATCACTTTGCAATCATCAAACATGTACACATCATGATAGAGCTTAACGGTTCCCTCTCGATAGAGGATGTCGTCGCGGTCGCACGCGACGGGGAACGGGTCACTCTCGCGTCGAATGCCGCCGCGAAGATGCACGATACCCGTGACGTGGTAGCGTCCGTCATTGAGACGAACGAACAGCAGGTATACGGCCTCAACACGGGGTTTGGAAAGCTCCAGGACATCGATGTCTCCCGCGACAATCTTGAAGCTCTCCAGGAGAACATCGTCCGGAGCCACGCGACCGCCGTCGGGGACCCTGCTCCGATGTCGGTGGTCCGGGCGGCGATGCTCAGTCGCGCGAACACGCTCGCCGCAGGGCGGTCGGGCGTCCGGCCTGCCCTCGTCAATCAGTTCGTCGCTCTGCTCAACGCCGATATTCACCCCCTGGTCCCCCTCGGTGGCAGCACCGACGACCTCGGCGCCAACGCCCACTTCGCCCGGACGCTACTCGGCGAGGGGCGCGTCAAGTATCAGGACGAGGAGGTCGACGCTGCGGACGCGCTGGCTGACGCTGGCATTGAACCGCTCTCGCTTGCCCCGAAGGAGGGGCTCTCGACACTCAGTGGCACGCCCGTAATGACTGGACTGCTGGCAATCGCCCTTAACGACATCCAGACGCTCCTGGCGGCAACTGATGCCATCGCCGCGCTCACGTTCAGCCTCGTGGGTAATTGCCCAGAGACATTCGATGAACGCGTCCTCGCAGCCCGTCCACAACAAGGCCACCAGACAGCCGCCCGAAACGTCCGGCGCCTGCTCTCGGACGACGTCGGCATTGAACCAATGGAGCAAGATCCTCTGTCGCTCCGCCTGGTCCCGCAGCTTCACGGTACGACACGGATGCAGGCTGAACACGCCAGTGAAGTGGTGGAAACGGAACTGGACAGCGTCACCGACAACCCGCTCGTGTACCCTGATGGGAGCCTCGTCTCCTGCGGGAACTTCAATGGACAGCCCCTCGCCGAAAGCGCGGACCAGCTCGCACGGAGCCTCACGAAACTCGCCGAGGCAAGCGAGCAGCGTACCCACAAGCTGCTTCACGACGATGCCGTCCCCGCGCCGTTTCTCGCAGACGATCCCGGGCTCGAATCTGGGCTGATGATCGCCCACTACACGGCCACCGGACTCGTCACGGAATCTCGGCTCATTGATGGCGCGAGCGACCACTCCGTCGTCGTCTCCGGTGGCCAAGAGGACATCCACAGCATGGGCACTATCTCCGCCCGAAACCTTCACAGGGTCGTCGAGCGGGTGAGCCTCGTGTTCGCGATCGAACTGTTGGCGGCTGTCCAGTTCGCGTCACTCGATGATAATCCGCCGCTGAGCGACGCGCTCACGGACCTCGTCGATGCCGTCACCGAGACAGTACCCTTCCCAGACGGTGATGTCCCCCTCCACGACAAGACCGAGACGCTCGCTGGATTACTCCGTGAGGGGTTCGTTGACGATATCATTGGGGACGCGTAGACGGGTAGCAATATCGGGACGAATCCGCGGCCTCAGCGATGTTCGACATCAGAGACCCCACGTTTAAACGGGAGATACGCAGCGAGATTCCGGAATGTATTGCCATCATCGAGAGTACGTGTTCCTGTTACTTCATGAGATCACGATGACAATGAGCACAACGTCGGAGTTCACTCCAGTGATGTATGTCTTATTTTCACAAAATTCACATTGAATATGTTGATCTGTTGATTCCCCATTAGAACCATACCCCACATATCTTGCCGGTAGGCACGCCTCAGTACTCCATCTTCTGTTGCCTTCCTTTGGTAACTGTTCTTGAAAGTTCGAACCACACCGGGCTTCCGGTGAAATTGACCTCCTCCACGCCGTAACCGACGTGGAATCCCACCATGGGATTTCGGCCAGTCGCGGCCTTCTGGTTGCAAGACGCATACGTTCACGGGTCTGTGGCGGTATCGCCGGACTGCGTCCGGCTGCTAACCGAGCGTCGCTCGGTGATGTCGTCGGCCTATGGCCGACTGCTAACCAGCATCTCTGATGTCTGGTGATGTCGCCAGAGAACATCCGTTGTGACCGTCCGCTTGTCACCGACTCCGCTATCTCACGGTGGCGTGAGCCTCAGCCACGTGGGTGCCTTGTGACGCGGTCAAGCACGTCCCATCGCTCGCCGAGTCATTGCCGCGTGGCGAACGTTCGTGTTCGCCACTATCCCTTGTCTGTTCGGGACCAACTCTCTCCGCAAGCGTTCAGTCACTCATCGGTGTGATACTCCTTAATGGTGCCGAATCCATAGGAAATCCAAGCAGGCCATCGCCGTGGGAATGTGGCCGCTATGGTCCGCCTGACCTACGGTGGCGAGACGTGAAGCGTCTCGTTCGCCAACCAGAAATCTCCGATTTCTGGAGACGCCCGTCAGGACGTTCGCCGTCCGCCTCCATCAGACAGGTTGTTCGCTCAGAGAGACAACAACGATCTTAGCGGAATTAGGCGTTGAACGTTCGCATGGAGCGGTCTGGAACTGGGTGCATTGGCTGGCTGACAGCGACTGCGACCCGCCTGAGGCGCAGCCGAAGCGGGTCGCAGTCGCTGAAACCGCTGTCAAGATTAACGGTGAATGGTCGTGGTTGTACGCTACAATAGACACCGAGACAAAACTGATCCTCGACGTTGCGTTATTTGGTCGTCACGGCACTGATCCAGCGGCTGCGTTTCTGCATCACCTCCGTGAGAAACACGATCTCTCAGAGACCGAGCTTCTCGTCGATCAATTCGGCTATCGGACTGCCCTCTCCCGATTAGGATTGAGCGGTCGGGTCAACTATACCGAGCGAAACCTGATCGAAAAGTGGTTTCACACCCTCACAATGCGTCTCGACCGCTTCCATATTTCGTGGGAGGCAGTCGGACGAGCGTCCGCGAGTGGCTTGAACAGTTCATGCATTACTACAACCGTCAGAGACCGCACCAAGCGCTCGATGGAAAGACACCGATCGAGGAAATACAGAACTAGACAGTGCTGACACGGGTATTGTAACATATCGAAGTGTATATTAATGATTGTGCGAACCTTTGTATAATGGTAGATCAGACCAAGAAGTCATATCTGGGCATATTGTTTCTGGGTCTTATACTGATAGCCATCATTGGTACTCTTTATGTGTTATCGATCTACAAATTGATTCCCAACTCTCTAATAGAAGCTAGTGATTTAATATCGGTTATTTCTTCCTCTATTCTATCGCTGGCGATATTCTCTGTTTATATCTATATTTACATGGTGCAGAAAGATCAGAGAGACATTAATGAAGACATGAGAGACTTTCAAGAAAGGCAGACTAGGATTATTGAATCTCAGAATGATATAATAGATAGGCAAAATGAGATTATGGAGGGGCAGGAGGAGTTGACATTGCTGAATTATAAGCCAATATTGTCTGCATCAATAGTCAAAATTGAAAATGGAGAGATAAGCTTAAATTTGTCGAATAAGGGACGTGGAAGAGCTATTGAACCACATATCAGGCTTGACTTGGATATTGACGGGACCCATTCCTCACAGCAATTATTGACTAGGGAAGTAGATCATTCGGATGATGATAGACATCCCGGCCGTGGTAAAGAGATTGATGAAAGATTTCTCAATCCTATTTTTTGTAGGATAGAGGCTTCGGATACCGACAGTACAATATCTAATAAATATGATATGAATTTAGTTTTGGAGCCGGGGGATAGTGGGGAGGTTAAAGCACCTGTTAAGATGGAGTTGGAAGATGCAGATATGAATTTCAGTTCACATGTGAAATTTGAGAAATGGGGGAAATATCTGAAATCTATAAAAGATAAAAATACCGAAATAAACTGGCGGGTATTTCTCGTATATCGAGATGAGGCTGATAATGTATACTGTGTTAATTTGCTCGAGGGGCGCTTATATAGAGACCATTCTATGCATGTGACTGGCAATGAAGAAGATTCATTCTTATATGAGGAGGAAGGTGAACCCTATCCAGTCAACGTAGCGGAGATATACTCTACATTAAGTGATTTGGCATTTAGAAGAGGTATAGTGAAAAGTATGAATATCGATTCTAAGCAAATAAAAGAAGAGTATATAGAGCACTTAAATGATGCATACAATTACTCAATTGATTAGTACGATAGAACCTTGTTTAGACGCCAAAGAGAACGACCCGCTCTGGCAAACCAACCTATTTCAAAGCCGGAACTGAGGAGTGTGCTCTCACGTCTCTCTCAATGTACGGATCGTCTCGTAACGTTGTCGAAACGCGCTGTCTCTAGCGATCCTTCACCAGCGGTCAAGAAAGGTGACGGTGGCTACGCTGACTGGGTGATTGTTGTAATCCACGGTCTCCGCAAATACCTTAACCTTCTGACGACAATTGGGTAGCCAGATAATCGCTCGAACTCGGCTGTTTCTGGCCCGGTTCTGAATCCATCAGGATGAATTCAAAACTGGTAATTTCTATGAATTATCCCGAACCATAATTATTCGTTCAGAATAATATAGAATTGAGAGAGCTATTGCTCAGCAGGTGCGGACTCGGAGAGAATCCAGCACTAGTCCGGCGACTCGTCGACCTCTTGGTGAAATTCACCATCGATGGAGAGAACAGGTCGTACGCGCCCCGCATGAACGCGAACCAGTTTCTGACCGTGGCGAAGCAATTCTACGGCCTCGACCCGCCCGTCTGACGCAGCCACTTCCCTGTGTCCGCCCGACTTGTGAGCGGCGGCGCTATTTCACACCACTTTATTTCGCATCGTGTTGGTATAATACTGAGATGGCGGAATGATGCTAATCGCCGTTCGTTTACTACACGAGGGAGAGAGTTAGAATGAATGGGCAGGTTGTGCATGACAAATCAAGCTAGCCGCCATCAGCTCAAAGGATTCACCGTATGCTTCTGCGTGCGCCTGACTCTCTGACTACCGGCCTCAACTTCCTGCTCTTCAATATTAACTGAGGTTTTGCAGTTCGGGCATGTAGCATAGTAATCAGATTTGCCTTGGAAGTTCCATTCTCTACCACATTTCCCACATCTCAACAACATGGAATACTACTGCCTACTACTATTATTAAGGCAATGGTTGAGAGAACACACGCCACTAGAATTATGCCAAGCCAAAACAACTAACGAAACACCACGATTCATGCTTCACAAGTATATCCTTGACGCAATTGACGAACTCGAAAACCGATCCAAGAAGCCTTCACTCATTAATAAGCAAGACGAGCAGTTCGACGTCATCATTGATCTGATAGCCTATGAAACCAACATAGATCTCGACAAACTACGGATAACAGAAGAGACCTACAAACAACGCCTTGAGAGCATAATTGGAGACATCGCTGATTCAGAGAACCCTGTGGACGATTTCCACTCAAAACTAGATAAACTAGAAGACGAGATCGGGAATACACACCACGAGTACACGATCCTATTCCCCTGGAAACTATCAAACTTTCTAGGTATAGACTTTGAAAGACCAATTCAGATCCGAGGCCTAACCATAGAAAGACTTCCAAAATCAACCTGGGAAGAATACGTAGAAGAGGCGAAAGCCAAAGACACTTTCAACCAATTTTTAGAAGAATTACCTACACAGAAGGAACGCAATTCACCATTTGCATATCACAAATACTGGCGGATAACCTACGAAGCAGGAAGTCAAGACTACGTGATGAACAAGCTAACTAATGCCTTCCAGATCCTCATGGGCAAGATCATTTTCTCAGCCCATTTTGGCCGAATCTCTCGGAAGAACAGATATACAAATTGGAAATACGGTATAACAGACCTTCAGCACCCACTCTGCTACCTAATTCTTAGAGAAGGTGACTACCACCGCTACTACACCTCCTACGACTTCACACCACGCCGTCGATATTCACTACAAGGAAGAAAAAAACGGAATTTCAACGAGATCTACCCGCGCACACCGGATTTCACCGGAGACATAGACAAAGTCGAACAGCACCTAATGACAGCATTTAGCGCCTATCATTCAGGAATGTCCGAGCCAAAACCGGATCAAGCATTTCTCAATTTCTGGCGGTGCATAGAAGCGGCCACCCTCACGCAAGACGAGGATTACTCGGCAAGCGATGCACCTAAACGAGCAAGAGCAGCAATGCGACCCCAACGTATCGGAATATCTGATGGCCGGATAAATAGACTGGTGGACAAAAGAAATCATCTTGTACACAGAGGAGGTCATGCGAACATCACAGATGGAGACATAACACACCTGAAATCGTTGTCAGAGGCTTCAATCTGGTTTCTCATGACCGACAAACAAAACTACTCCTTCGAGGAGTTCAAATTCTTCTTCGAATACGGAGCGAAATCGGAGGGCAGTATCCGCCAAGCTAAAGAACAGCGAGAAAGCCAGATAACGGAGAATAAGGACGAAATCCAAATAAAAGAGGAAGAGATCAGCCGCATCAAGCAGATCATGAAATGGCTTGAGATGGAAGACAATTGAAACTAAATCAGCTTCCGCCACTATCTAATCAGCTCTCACCACTCTGTTCCCACACCTACTCGCGGGCGAGTTTCAACGCGATCGCAAGCCCGCACTCTTCCGGCGGTGCCACGACCTCATGTCTCTCGTGGTCGTGCGCTCGAAGCCAGGGGGCGAGCGAGACGGTCGAGTTACCGCTCCCGCGCCACGCCTCCCCGTAGAGGTACTTCCGAGTCTCCAGCGACAGCTCGGTGTCAAGGCGTCGTCCCGACATCTCTATCTCGCTCTCGGTGCCCTCCTTCCGGTAGCAGACGATGTGCTCGCGCTCTTCCAGGTAGTAGCGGTCAAGCACGAAACCAACCGATGGATCGAACACAGCCTCTTCGACCGAATTGCGTGTTTGTCCATTAGTACGCAATTCTTCCCAAACTACCGTTCTGAAACGTCCGATTTTACCACTCCCACAGTATCAACCTGGTAGCTGAGATGATGATATTGCGTGCTCTCCATAGGAGAAGCACGCACTCTACGAACGGACCACTCCCGGAACAGGACCAACAACGCTCTGTCTCGATACCGAGACACACAGCTGGCCGAAATCAGTTCGCCCGTCCGCTTCGATCAAGGAAGACGACGACAGCCCCAGCGTGGAGGCTGGCAACGAGCGCAGTTCCCAGGGGGCCGACCAGTGGCACACTCATCGCGAGATGGGACATTAGCCCCAAGAGACCGACAACCACGACCAGCGACCAGCCGTGGCCAGTGGTCCGCCGCCAACTGTGCCGGAGGGCAATGCGGACGGACTTCCCGGCGATCAAGAGCCCCGGGAGGGCAAACAGACGAACGAGCACGAACATCCAGATGAGGAATGCCGGGATTGCCACCAAGAGTCCAGCGCCCTCGATGTGGACGCCCAACCCCAACTGGAAGAGTGCCACGAGCCCAGCATAGCGCACGACGGCGGCCGTCGTAAGTGGTCTCTGCAGGAGACGAGCGAGGACGTAGGCACTGGCCCACACAACAACGGCCACTTCCAGCAGTTCCAGCCCGATCGCCCACGCAAGCCACTGCGGTTTCAGCCCCACAAGCGACGAGAACAGTGTATTCGTGGGTGAGTATATCACCACGGGCGGACTGAACAGCACAGAGAATCTCCCATCCAGTATCCCGACGTAGCCGACAATCGGAATTGGATCATAGAGGCGCAGCCACCCGATGCCGGTCATGACGAGCCCAGCAAGGACGAGCACAGCGAGCGCGCGTGGGATCGTACGGAGGCGACGATATGCTCCAATCACGAGCGCGATCGCCGAGAGAGCCTCATCAGTCCCAGAGATGTCATTTGGATCAGAATCGGTCTGAGCGGGAGAGCCGTGTGGATCGCTCCGAGTCATTGTTCCTCCAGGGCGTAGAGATGGCCATTTCCAACCGTATACAGAGTCTCGCCGACGAGAGCTGCTGGTGAGATGGATAAGAACCGGTCTCCTGGGGAGAACCGCCATCGAATATGACCGTCTGTGGCGTCGACAGCCACGAGTCCCTGTGTCTCATTCTGATCTCCACCAGTAGGGACGTAAATGACGCCATTAGCGACGGCTGGTAAGCCAACGCGTGGCTCTATTACCCCTCTGGAGAGTTCGCTTCGCCACTGTTCGGTTCCCTTCTCGCCGTCGAGTGCGACGAGCCAGTTTCGACCGCCCCACACAAACCCAGCGTATACGACACCATCAGCTACGGCAACGGAGGCCGGGTGGGTCAGCAGTAACTCTTGAGGGTCGTACGTCCAGCGGCGCGTTTCGTCGTAGTTAACGGCCCACAACCCGGACCCGTCAGTCCCAACAACGAGATAGTCCGGGGCCGCAGTGACTGAGAATAGCACATCTTTTGGTGAGAACGAGAACGTCTGCTTGCCCGTTTCGGTATCGTATCCGAAGATATAATCGTAGCCTGACTCGGCAAGGCCCACAGCATAGACCGTCTCATCCCGAACGGCTGGGCGGCCGCCGAGGGCTGGATAGCGTTGTCCATCTGGACGATACCACCGAATCTGCCCAGTGCTGGCATCGATCGCCATGAGACCGGTACCAGTACCAGGATCTGCGAGGAACACAGTGTCATTGGCCGCGACGGGAGCGGGAAGCTCTCGTGACCCTATACCAGTGGGGATTGATACGCCACCGCGACGGCGTGAGGTTTTCCATCGAGAGAGGCCAGTGCGAATACCACCACCAGAGATCCCGCCGCCAGCGTTCAGTCCGATTGCACCGTCCCACGTCGGGTAGACCAGTGTGAGTGTGTTATACGCACGAGCAGTGGCGAGTGCGAGTGGGCCAGTGCTGTGGTTGGCGCGGAAGACGACGGTGCCATCCGCGGCAGTGACACAGAGCAACTCTCGGCCAACACTATAGACCAACCCATTGGCAACGATTGGTGGAAACGCGCCGTAGCCATCGGTCGTGTCGAGGGGCTGTTTCCAGCGAACGCGGATTCCGTCTGTCGGAGGGGAGGCATCCGGAGCGTATCCGGTCCCACCAGGATCGCCCTGTTCCATTGGCCAGCTGTCTCCATCAACGGTGCGAGAGTTCCCTGTGAATGAACTATCAACCACCTCCCAACTCACAGCTCCCCCGACAAGCGCACCACAGGCCGCCAGAACCCGCCGGCGCGATAGATGTGAAACCACAATGACGAAGATATGTTGTGACAGCTATTAATATTGTCTATCTGCCGAGCTATCGTCTCCGTTTGCTGTGCATGGGTCCCAAAGGAGAGACCGTGTTTCACGGTCGCGTCTCAACCTCTACTACAAAGGTTCACGAGAACCACGATATATCGAATTTCGCTGTATTCTTTTCAGATTGGTCTGCTGAATGGGACATTCAGTCCTGTTGAGGTGGAGTCCAACTCGCTAACTTCGATGAGTTCCAGTAGTGCCGATTTATTCGAGCAGTCAGAAATCTATCCGCGCTCCGTGCCAATCTGGGCCATCCCTTGCTCTTTGACCGTGCAGAAAGAATTCCTTTTGCACACACTGTGCAAAAGTACTCTACTTTATACGCTTACCAGGTATGTGCAATAGCATGTCCACTGGAGCGATCTACGCACGCGTGGGTACCGATGAGACCGACGATTTCCAAGATCCCTCCCGGCAGCTCGACAACACAGATGTCGCGACCGATACCTGAGCTTGCTGCCGGTTCTAATGCCATCTAGCCAACTTCAGCAGCGTTGCATTCACCTCGTAGCTGAAGAGTTGCTTGGCGGACGTGTCATCCTTATCCTCGTGAGAGCCTAGGGGAGGACACCTACCACCGTCCAGACGACCACTCCGAGGGCGAAGATGAAGCTCCAGATCGTCCACACCCACATCACCCGCTCGCTTTCGATCCACCCGCCATCGAACGCCTCCCTCCCCTGGAATAGATTCACGCCGATCCCAATGAGCGCCCAGCCACCGCCCCCGAGGACGAATAGCGGCAAGAAGGATGTCGTAACATCGGACTCTGAAGACCCCATGAAATGCAGTACAAACAGCACCTAACTCGCTCCCAGTAGCAGCGTTGCGATACCATGGACCCGCTGCAGTTCGATCAGATCGCGGAGAGCACGATCGCCGTTAGAACTGCGATCGAGGACCGACAGTCGCTTCCGATTCATATTCTTACTATAGTGTGTTCGGTAAATATACTATTGGTCATCGAACTGATTGCCACCCCCTTGGACACGTATCAGAGCTCTCTCACTGCGTCATGGTGTGATCAACATACCCTCCCTCGACGCTCTCATCTCACCCTATCGGGTGGGAGATGGAGTACCTGTCATACAGAATCTGGAGTGCCACTGCGGAGAGAACCTTCTGTCACCCTGTCAGCAGTGAGTGACTGTTTACAGGGAAAGAGGATTATCTTCCTCGGGAAGAGATTCCATACATGACCGATTCAATCGACCAAGACGAATTCGGCAGAATCTCGCCGGAAGACGCCTTCACCCTTCTCGGCAACGAAACTCGAATCAGTCCACGCCTCCACCAGCTTTTTCTCGTTCTGCCATCCAGAAATATATGTTATATCCAATATTTGTTTAGGGGAAACGTCACTTCTACCTGTCGAGGAGGAAGATATTATATTTATTCAACAGTATATAAATACTCCTCGCATATGGTGTTCCGCACTCCTCGATTAGACTACCCAGTGGGAGGGATATCGACGATGCCGATTGTCCATAGATCCTCGCTCGATTCCTGCGCACGGACGCCATCGACCGCACAGCGCCAGCCCTTCTCCGGTCCTCGCCACCACGGATCGAACGTGTGCATCCCGTTGTTCGCCCATCCTGAGCCGAATTCGTGGAGCACAGGTGATCCGGATACCTCCTGGTCGGCGTACGTAGACGGTGACAGATCGGTCACCTCATAACACCGGGTGGCGTCACCGTAGTTCTCGACCAAATCCTGGAAGTAGAGGAACAGCCGATCCCCGACCACTATCGGTCGGCCGCCCTGCCGGCCAGCGCGGCGTCGATTGGTAACGACAGGATTTTGCTCGTGTGGCGTCCAGCCTTCGCGTTCGAGATCCGTCGAGTGATACACCATCACGTTCTCGTTGCCCCGGTCGGTGAACAGCCACCACCGTCCCTGGTACCGGATGATCGACGGATCATGAGAGTAGTAGTCGACGTCGATGGGGTTGCCGATGAACCGCCAATCGGTGGGGAACCGGCGGGCCTTGTACAACTCGACTCCCGTCCCGTAGGGCGGGGACATGTAGTAGTCACCCCGGTATTTCCAGACGTGCGGGAACGAGTGGTGGTATCGGTTCAAGAGCACGACCTGATCGTACGTCCAGTGCAGCCCGTCCGGGCTCGTGGCGTGGCCGATCGGCGCATCATCGTCCCGAGACGAGTTGAAGATCTCGAAAAACATGTGCCACGTGCCGTCCTCAACGAACAGGAACGGATCGGCCACATAGTCCACCTCACCGTAGTCGGTCACGTCGCTTCCGCGCAACACGGGCGTTGCAGCCGACGGGTGGAAGTTGCTTCCCGTCGGAGGGGTCACCCCGTTCGGCGCGTGAGGAATCTTCGGGATCGTCTCACCCCGGTGCGGTGACTCCTCATCGGTTTTCGCTTCAAGCACCAGATAGCCCACCTGCTCGATCACGTGGCTCATCTCATCGTCCTGACTCTGTTCTTCCTGCACGGTCACCTCAACGCCGGTTGCCGAGAGGTTTTGGTGGCGGAGACCGGCAGTATTTGAACCATTGAACGACTGAATCCCAGCGAGGAAGACGGGGTTCGTGTACGAGTGGTCGAAGGACAGACGGCTCCACTGTTCTTCGAGTTTCATCCGTCCTGCCTCGAACGTCATCCCGTTGAGGGTGCCAACACCGGGTTCGATAGCGACGTAGCCGAGAGATTCGACGCTGTGGGACCCCAACGCCTCTTCTTCCTGCAGTCGCAGATCAAAACCAGTAGTGGAGACGTTTGCGATTCGCGTGGTGATGGGCTGTCCGCCCTGTACCGTCTCCGACTGGCAGAACACGAGCGGGTCCGCCGTGAAGTTCTGCTCGAACGAAACGCTCGTCCAGGAATGGTCGGTGACGGTACGCCCAACCTCGGCGCTGATACCACCGTCCAGTTCGTACGTCCCGCCATCTATGGCCAGCGAGCCAACGAATTCGTCGTAGTGAACATCGTTCATATAGAGCCACTCCTCGACTCGTGCCTCGAATCGGTCATCGGAGACGTTTCGCAACCGAACGTGACACGGCTGTGAACCCTGGAACGACAGTGGTTTGGCGACAACAACCGGTGATTCGTACTCGCTCGTGAGATCGTAGGTCTGCCACGGCTCATCGACAGTGAGCATTTGAGCCTCAGCCACTACGTCGTTCAACTCCGCGAGTGTCTTCCGGTCACCGTCGATGAAAACGTCGATGTCGGCGAACGATCCGTCCGTCACCGTGAACGAGGTTATATCACCGTCAAACAGATATTTGTCGGCCCCACCACCAACCGCGCCACGCGCAGTGCCATCACCGACGTGATCTTCATCAGTAAGTCGCTCCGTCGGATACACGCTGTCGGACACCTCGAACACATAGCCGGTTCGAGGCCCCGTACCGTCGATCAGAAGCGTTCGTGCATCATTCAACTCCGCGAGCGTCTTCCGATCACCGTCGATGAAAACGTCGATGTCGGCGAACGATCCGTCCGGTACTGTGAATGAGGTCACGTCCCCACGAAACAGATACTCGTCGCTCCCGCCACGGACTGCCCCATCCGCACGGTCCTCACCGGGGTGATCTTCTCCTGAGATCGACTCCGTCGGATACACGACATCCGAAACCCGAAACGCGTAGTTCGTTTTCGGTCCCGTGCCAGAAATTCCGAGCGTATGGACGTCAGGTGGATTCAGGTCCGAGAGCGTTCGCACGTTCCCGTCGACCAGAATTTCGATGTCGTCGGCTGTTCCCTGGACGATTTCGAACAGGAGGATCTCACCGGTGAAGCGAAAGAGATCGTATGAGCCACGAACTCCTCCGGTAATGGTGCCGTCCGAGATCACATCACCCGAATCAGAGTGATCAGTGCCAGAAACGGTCCCACTCACCACACACCGATAGTACGTCGCATCACCGTTCCCGCGAATCAGGAGATCGTGTGTCGATGTCTCGTCGAGTTCATCGACTGTACCGGGACTGCCATCCACTTTCCCACCGAGCCCGGCTAGTACTCCCGTCGTCCCGATGGTTTTGAGAATAGACCGTCTCCCGACAGATGACTGCTTGGATTTATTATTCATTATATTAGGGATGATATTTAACCATTGATGATTGGTTATTCAACCGCAAACTTTCCCCGTTCAGATGCAGATTCAACGCGTCGTAGTCGCCCGCCCACTGGGTGATCTCCCCGCTGAACGTGTAGCTATCGCGCCCGCTAGTGACGCGACCCGAGGCTGTGTTCCCCGAAACCGTGTCCTCGCCGCTGATCAAGCCGCCAAACACGGTGCTTTTGGCTACGTCCTTTTCGACGATGAATTCGTAGTTCGTGGTTGATCCGGTGCCTTCGATCGTCAGCGTCCGATGCAACCCGTCTGCGCCCCGCACCGCTGGGATGCCCGCTCTGGTCTCCCTGGCAACGGGAGCCCCACCGATCAGCTTTAGATACGATCGAAGATTGATTGATCCATTACGAGATTGCTTCGTATCTATCGCTTCTTTCCCATTATCTAGTTGCAATTACCAACACCAAACCTAATCCCAGCGACATTCGGCATAAGCTTTCTGTTCTGAAGATGGACGGGTGGATCTCTCTTCATATCTGATGGTAGATAGATGGGATTTCTAATTCACGATTTATCTCGAAATCTAGTTCATCAGCCAAATTTCGCAGGAGTCTGTGGATTAGGAATCTTACCTGCCCCACATCAGGTGATAGGGAACCTAACGTCCTGAAGTCAGGCAGGTCGATTCGTCATGCACGACAACTATCGAAATCTATCTTGACAGTCTAAATTTCGTGGTCTGCTGTGCATAACTAATCCACCTTCCCGACTTCAGATCTGATCGTCCGTCAGCGAGATATGCTTCACGAGAATCGAGATTGGCCGACCACGACCAGAGTGTCTCTATCGGATCAGAGTCGTCGTTCAACCTACAGACACAGACATCATTCACCGGATCAGCCAAGATGCGTTTTATCTCGTCAATCCTGATCTCCGAGGAGGCGTCCTCAAACCAGTTCGTGAAGTCGACCTCAACCGTGTCACCGTCAATCACTTTCGGAATCACTCCCGTGAGTACGAAATCACCACGGGCTTGAGCGATTCGCCCGAGATGGCACAGACATCCAGCCTCGCCGTGACGGTCGCCCAACTCTCGATTGAGGGCGAGTAATTCCTCATGGTACGCCTCGGCCACCGACAACTCTCCACGTGGCTGTCGTGTTGCTCGATATCCAGTCTTCGACCGTCATGCTACCTAGCGCAAACCGTCCGCTTGCCACTGTCGACTGCTTGTATCTCTTATCCCGACGCCATCTAGCGATCCAATAGAGCCAAAGAAACACTACCACCCAAGAGAGGGTGTCACACAATCGTCCTCAAGTGCCAGTATCCACGAGGGACGGTGTAAATCAAACACTCAATACGTGAGTTATTGAAGTACACGTGAGAGGACGTCTCGATACACTCGGAAAGGGTGTCACTCCGTAGTATCAGGCAGTGACCGAAGCACTCCATACCAGAGTCGGTAGCCGATTCGGCCGATACTGCCTCCGATTGAGAGACTCCTCCACACGGCCTCCGATCGGGGGAGCACTCGGAAGCCACCAATACCCACACCTATTGCGAGCGAGACACGGCGCCACCACTTCGTTCGAAAGCCCGCGAGGTCGTGATCGTACACCCAACAAAAGGTTGCCTGGAGTAGTCCCCCAACCACCAACCACCGCGGAACGACTGCGATCGACTCCCTGTTTGTGTCGGTAGCACGCCGCCACTGATGCACCTGGAGAGGAATAGAGAGCAGCTCAGCGAGGAACGCGATACGCGCTCGTGTTCGCCTACTAACCATACTCGTTAGATCTGGTCACGTGACTATAACTGTCCGGTATCTTGCTATCAGTGCCACCGGGGACGGCGGACCCCTCTCGTTGCACGGCTGGCACGTCCTCTTTCGCGAGGAACACCGGGACTGCTGCGCCTACAGAAGAACGAGTCGTCATGCCGTCAATCGTCGCGCTCAGCATGGCTTCACCAGCCGTGTTCTCGCACACTCCCTTCCCTACCGACGGTCCCGATGGGTATACGTATCCGATAAGACGCTCCGGCTGAATAGCGCACAGTCTACTCACCAGCAGTCACTCAGCTAGCTCAAACAGGACACGGTACGGAGAACACGCACGAAACCTCGTCTATATCTTCACCTTATCGCCAGAATAACTTAAAGGGGGAGCGCACCCCCGCTGCCAATCAGGCAGTCGCCACTGGCCTCCACCCCAAGAGGCAGTGCTCCCTTACTCGGTGAACACGCTCCCCAGTCGAACATTCAGTGAGTGACGAGCAACGGACCCACGAGTGGCCACGGTCTCGACCGCCCCCCCGACCGTGCAAAATCCTCTAAGAACGATCTACAGAGATTCAAGGCGGTGCCTCGGGGCTTGCCCCGAGGTACTTCACTGGGTTGTGTATCGCTCGCGGTTCTCCGCGATTGTCCGCACCGTCGAGCGCGAAATACCGAGAAAGTTGCCGCTTGCTCGCCCCTTTATCGAGTTCATCGAGCACCCCGACCGCTTTCTCGTCGACGTCGTTCGGTGTGAGATACCCTTCGGACCCAACGTCGAAGCCGAACGGTGGCCGACCGTGCCATTTGCCCTGCTCTCGCGCTGCAGCGATCCCTTCACGCACGTTCTCCCGTTTGATCTCCGCTTCCAGTTCGGCGAACGTCGCAGCCACAGTCAAGAACGCGCGCGTGTTGGGATCGGAGTCGGTGGGATCGAGCGCAATCCCCATGTCAAGAATGTGCAGCCCGACGCCGTGCTCGTCCACGATCCGCTCGACAGTCGCGGAGAAGTCGCGTACCGATCGGGAAATCCGGCTGACCTCCGAAGCGATCACCTGTGAGATCTCCCCGGCCTCGATCGCGGCCATGAGGTCACGGTAGCCATCCTGATCGGTGTTCGTTCCGCTCTGTTTATCGACGAACATCTCAATCTCGGCTGGCTCCACACCGAGGCGGTCGGTGGCGTACTCGCTAGTGAGCTGGCGCTGGCGAGAGAAATCCTGATCGGCTGTCGAAACCCGGCAATAGAGTGCAGTTGTTTCGCTCATTCGTCCCCCGAAGTTGAGAATATCGCACTCAATGCATAACCTCATTCTATCTATCGATACGATATCACGTCTATTTCCTTCGACAGACCCGTTTGTCGGTCACTTCGTTTGGGAGAGTTCGGCTACCCCATGAGAATGGGCAGAATAAGTGGTCTTAGAACGGTTGAATTGTGCGACCGAAGAACGGCTTCCCAATCCCAAAATCGTGCTATATATTACCATGGCAAGAATGGAGTGTTTCTCTCCCATCAACGCTGAACTCGGCTAGGTCGATTCGTCATGCATAGTCCTATGTGGAATTTAGACCGTCGATTTATTCCACTATCTATCTCGCATGAGAAAATCTTCTGCCTGACTTCAGCATAACGCGACTAGCAAAAGCAGGGGCGCTTGCCGGACTTTTATTTTCATTGGCTACGTAGTGTCAGTCAAGCGAATTACATCTCATGCCAAGCAACGACGCGATATATGTCGAGATTCCGATGAGCGCGTCCATCCAAGAGGTATGGGAGCCGACGCAGAACCCCGACCTTCACCAGCGATGGGATCTCCGCTTCTCCGAGATTGAGTACCTCCCACGCGACCCCGGAGAGCCTCAGCAATTCACCTACTCTACTGGTATTGGCGAGCTCGCTGTCGAGGGGGTCGGTGAGTCCGTCGCGGATGCGACTCCTACCGATCACGAACCCACCTCCGCACTCCAATTTTGGAGCGACGATCCGAAGTCACTCATCGAACATGGACGGGGTTACTGGCGATACGTACCTATTGAGGAAGATCTTCGATTCATCACCGAATACAATTACGACACTCGGTTCGGCGCACTCGGCCGCTTGGTCGACCGTCTCGCCTTCCGACCGCTCATCGGTTGGGCAACAGCATGGAGCTTCGACGCGCTTCGGCTGTGGGTCGAGGACGACCTCCCGCCCGAGGTCACGACCCGAAACGCCGCAATTCACGCACTCTCCCGGGTCACGCTCGCGTTCGTCTGGATTTTCCTTGGTCTCGTCCCGAAGCTCTTGGTCAGGCATCCAACCGAGCGCGCGCTCACGGCGGCGACTGTCCCAGCCGGTCTCGTTGATCCGGCGCTGACCGCCCTCGGTATTGCAGAGATCGGGTTCGGTCTCTTCTTGTTGCTTTCGTGGCGGTGGCGCTGGCCGCTGGTACTCTCGGCGATCCTGCCACCAGTTCTCACCCTCAGTGCGCTCGCTGCAAGACCGGGAGTGTTCGTTGGTCCGTTCAGTCCGCTCGTTTCTACCCTTGCGCTGGTGGTACTGGCGCTAACGGGCTATCTTGCTGGTGCGGCGATGCCGACCGCGCGCAACTGCTTGAGAACACGTCCCCAGCGGGAGTTCCGCGACAACCGAGAAACGACCGAGGAGAATGGGCCAGCTGCGATCGAAGAGTCGAATATCGGAGAGACGACGGGAGCGGAACCGACTGAATGACCTCAGTCTACGAGCGAGCGCTTGGCGAGGACTTCGAGCATCTTCATCCCCGGCTCCGCGAACGCTACGGCTTCGACAGCACCGACAGGATGATCTGTGTCGGGACAGGCCGTATGGAGCGGATCGATAGCAACGCGCTCGCCCGCCCTGTACTGGCGGTACTTGCCCCCAGAGATCTCCCGTTTCCTGAAACTGGGCAGGACATTCCGCTTACTATCCGTACCTACGCAGTTGAGAACCGTAGCCGCGAAGAGATTGTCTTTCGTCGGTCCTTCGACGTACGGGATGGCTCGCCACGCCGGTTCGACGCGCGGATGAGTTACGACCCGGGCCGCGAGTGCATCGTCGACGCACTCGGCCGCGGCGGACGACTCGTTTCTGAACTGCACCCGTCGGTCACTGACGGCGGCGGACTGTACATCGGTTCAGGCCGTCAGCACGTTCGCACTCCCGCGGGTACCATCCGCATCCCCGAGCCGCTCCGTGCTGAAGTCGGTGTTTACGAACGATACGACGAGAGCACGGAGCGGTTCCGCATCCAGGTGACCGTTACTAATCGGCTACTTGGATTCGTCTTCGGCTACGCAGGCCACTTTACGATTGAGTGGAGAGACTGCGCATCCGTTCCAACAGCTGTTCGCCACGTGGGTGGTGGGAGCATACTGTGACCGCGCTGTTTGAGCGGGCACCCGGTAATGAGTGGACAGATCTCCATCCGGCAATCCGCGAGCGGCACGACCAAATATTAGAGTATTACGAGTTATTCGGCCTCGGCGAAAACAGAGTGACGAACGCGAAATCCCACGTACTCAATCGAGTTCCGCTCGCGGGAAAAAGAAGATGACCGGACCGACTACTGCTGACTCGGCCGCCGAGGCGACCGTCGGCGACTTGAGGGCTGAGGCTGCAACTGTCGATGCTCTCCTCCGTCTTGGTAGCTACCGGATCACCGATTTGAGTGCTACGGTAGGTGCCATAGCGTACCTCGGCCTCGTAGTTCTCGGTGCGCTCTCGACCGTCAAGACGTTCGTCGCGCTTGCACTCCTCGTGTTCGTCCCACTCGGGCTCGGGATCGCCGCGACGCCGCTTCGGTCAGGGGCCGTCTCGCTCCCGTATCGCCTTGCAGCCGTCGGCCAATTTCCAGGCGCACTCCTCGCGTCCGCGCATTCATCTTTCCGTCGGGCTCGGTTGCGTCCGTTATCCTAACCCTCCCCTGGGTAGCGGTCACCGGCTGTACTGCGCTGTTCGGGCTTCGGCGGCTGCTCCCCCGAGGGGTTGCACCGCTCCCCGAACTCGCGGTCGACGCCGCGCTGCTTTATGTTCCGGTGGGTGCCATCGCCCTCATGCTACACCGAGCGGGTATCTCGTTTCACTTCGAGCCGATCATCATCCTACTTACCGTGATTCACTACCACTACGCAGGGTTCGTTCTTCCTCTCGTCGCCGGAATGGCGGGACGCGTCGTCGTCGATGACCACGGACGATTCGGAGATACTCTTTCTAACCGGATGTTCGCCATGGCGACGCTTGTTATCGTAGTGAATCTCGCGCTTATCGCGGCTGGCATCACTTTTTCGCCGATAGTTGAGCTGATCGCAGTCGCCTTCTTCACCGTGGCAGTCGCAGTCTTCGCGCTCATGATGCTCGTCAGGATTGTTCCGCGACTCGACCGCCTTCGAGGAGTTCTGCTCGTGATAGCTGCCGTTGCCATCGTCTGGACCATGGCGCTCGCACTCGGATACGGGTATTTTGTCTACCCCAGCACTCCCGAACTCGTGACTCTCTCGGAGATGGTCATCGGCCACGGAACGGTCAACGCGTTCGGCTTCGCGCTCCTGGCACTGCTCGCGTGGCGACTGGCAACGCCCGAATCGGTCGCCGCGCCGCCTATGCCTCCTGTCTCACAGCTCGCTGCTCGGGGGCGAGTCGGGCTAGAGTACTTCGACCGGAACGATCTCCGAGTAGGAGAGGCAACCGGAATGGTCGCTGACTTCGATGTCTTCGAGCGGCCGACGTTCGACTCCGAAGCGATTCATTCTGACGTGAGGCATTCTATCTGAAGTCGACTAGCTGGATTGTTTATATACGACTAGTCTAGAATCTATCCCAACGGCCTAAATTTCACAGAAGATTATGTATGACAAATATGCCTAGCTGACTTCAGTTGCGAGCAACCCGTAACGAAACACGTCGTGGTGCTCGCCGTCAACGTACCTCTTGTCACGAAGTCGACCCTCGCACTGGAAACCAGCATGTTCGAGAACAGCCCTACTCTGTGGGAAGTTCGCTGGCACCGAGTTGTTGGAGTAGACTAAGATTATCCGGCAGGAACCACCGTTCGGCAATTAACCCGTCCTCGATGCGGATGAAGAACATTTGTTGTACCTCGATTTCATTTCCGGTTGATTTGATCCCTGCAAGCTCCCCCTCATGCGTCCCCCGACTCGTGATGTGCATGGCGACCGTGTCGTCTTCGGCGGCGACATTCTCAACGGTTTGGGAGACATCAGGAAACGCAGTGAGAAAGGCTTTGAAAGACGCTCGAATTGCCGTTTGGCCGTGGTGAGTTCCCATAGCATTGTGCTCGACGGCATCTTCAGCGTACAGTTCGTCAAGCAGGTCGAGATTCCCCTCCCCAAAGACTTCCTCCGGGATGCGACGAGCAAGCTCCTTGTTCTGTTCCTGTAGAGAAGTTTTTGATGGTTCTGTCATAGGTATCTCTCCTTGATTTCGGTACGAATGTCGATCTGCGGATTCATTGCAACCACACGAGTGAGTAGGTCGAAGACTCTCGTGAATTCGCGTAGGAACAAGTTCCTGCTTTTAAATTCGTCAGCAGCCGAGGCTACAATGAGATGCCGCAAATCCAGGTAAAACTCGACGGGACGGCAGTAGACGGTTGGTTGGCCACTATTTCGACCGAATTCCCCGATGCCGAGTTCAGACTGCTGGCGACCCAGCTACGGGACGAAGGCGCGTTCGTCATTCTGGAGGTATTGACGCCGAGGGGAGACGCACTCGTTCACCGATTCGAGAATACACCTGAAGTAGGTGCATTTGAGGTATATTATACCGATGAGCAGATGGTACTGCTCCAGTTCAGGACATCAGCAACGAAGTCATATGACCCGCTTCGTCGGTCGAGGAACATCTCAATTTATCCAACAATCCTTCGGGACGGATGGTTTTCAGTGGAGCTGGCAGCACCACACGAACAGCTATCGGAGTATACCGACGAGTTAGCAGCGGCTGGCATTCCGTATGAGATTGTGTCACTACGCCAATCACACACTGCAAGCGAGTTGCTCACGGATCGCCAGTGGGAGTTCGTTATCGAGGCAGTCGAGCGCGGATTCTACGATACTCATCGCGGCTGTACGCTCGCTGAGCTTGGAGAAACCCTTGATATCCACAAATCTGCGGTGAGCAGGTTGCGCCACCGGGCTGAAAGTCGGATTATCAAGAATTTCGTCGCAGAGGCTGCACAATAGTAACCAGATAGCGGCTAGGTACCTGCTTTTCAGGTACTGAAATCCCGGAGTCTCTTGTTGAATTTCTCTGGGTACTCCCAGAACAGCATGTGGCCAGCGTCTTCGAAGAACACAGTTTCGGCATGTGGTATTTGTTCGCCGACGTAGGCGCTCTCTTTCGGAGGCGTTGCTTGGCTTTCCCCGCCGACGAACACCAACGCCGGGATCTCTATCTCGGGAAGGAACGACCGCCAATCGAGATTGAGGATATCCCGCATGAGTTCGATTTTCGCCGTCTTCGAACAGTCCACCATTTCGTCAACAAACCCCGATTCTCCAAGTGTTATTGAATCATACCGACCGGCCATGCGGCTGAATACCTCCTCTTCAGCGTACTTGATGTCCTTTGAGAGTGTGGTGAATGCTTCGACGTCGAAGCAACTCTGCCGGTCCCAATCCTGTGGGACAAGATCTTCTTTCGGAGATTGATCGACACAGACGAGTTTCGAAATGCGATCACTGCCGAATAGCTCCAGATACGACCACAGCACAGCTGCCCCCATTGACCATCCCACCGCGGTGACGCCTGTGAGTTCCAACCGTTCTAACAGCTCTTTGAGATCCATCGCAAGTCGAGAAATGCGGTATCCGTGTCCGGGGTTCTCCGATTCGCCGTGGCCACGATGATCAAATGCGATTACTTGATAGTCCTCAGCGAGGTCGGGAATGTTCTTCTCGAAGAAATGTAATGTACTGGACCACGCAGTGACGAACACTATCGGTTTCCCCTCCCCGTGTGTTTCATAGTACAGTTCGACGCCATCGTTTGTTGTGATGGACGACATCAGAACAGTCTTCGATCGGAACCAGCATGATTTCTCACAGGAACAAGTTTCTATCTTTAAAAGATTTGAATCACTACTGAACTCGGCAAGGTAGATTGCTCATGCATGGCAAACGCCGAAATTAAATTGTGATTTATATTCATAGTATGTCACGTATGACAAATCCACCTGCCAGATTTCAGATTTGAGACCGATTCACCCGGAGTAAGCGTCTGTGCTGAGGACCACCTTGCCTGTCGCCCCACCGGAATCCAGCAGTTCCAGGGCTTCGCTTGCGTCCGTCAGAGAGAATCGGCGGTCGACATGAATCGTGAGATCGCCGGCGGCAAGCAACTCGAACAGCTGCGCGAGGTCGTGATTGAAGAGCTTCGGCCACCGCTGGACATAATAAAACGTCGCTCGGCGACCGTTCGGGAGCATGTTCCAGACCAGAAGCCGAGCGAGGAGCGGTGCAAACGGCTTCAACCGATGTCCGCTAGCATCGAGGGCGGCCGCCACACCATACGAAACGAGCGTCCCGCCGGATCCAAGCATTTCCCACGAATCGACGATCCCCGACCCACCGAGGTGGTCGAAGACAGCGTCGACTCCATCGGGAGCCAATTCAGCGACCCGATCTGGGACATCCTCGTTGCGGTAGTCGATCGGGGTCGCGCCCAATTCCTGCACGGTATCGTGTTTGGACGCCGACGCCGTCCCGAGTACCCGAACGTCACTCAGACGAGCAAGCTGAGTGAGCACTGTGCCGACACCGCCGGATGCGCCGTGGACGAGTACTGTCTGGCCGGCGGTTGCCTCGGTGACGCGATGGAGCATCTGCCACGCCGTCACTCCGTTCGTTATGACCGCAACCGCCTCAACGGGGTCGATACCTTCTGGCACGGGAACCAGCTTCTTGGAGGGAAGCACGACGTGGGCAGCCCACCCACCAGTTTCGGTCAGCCCAGCGACGCGCTGACCAACTGAGAAACGATCTACGCTCCTCCCGATTTCAGCAATGGTCCCAACGAGATCGTAGCCGGGAACGAACGGGAACGATGGCTGGTTGAAATACCTCCCGCGCAACATCTGAACCTCGGCGAATGAAACTCCAGCAGTTTCGACGCGAATCAGTACTTCGTGTGCTTCTGGGTGGGGACGGTGCCGCTGGCGTGACTGAAGGACGTCTGATCCGCCTTGGTGGGGCATCACGATTTCGGTCGTTGTAACTGATTCGTCTAGCTGCGCGGTCGCCTCATGGCCTTTCGAGGACTTGATCGACTGTGTGATCGATGTGATCTTCTGCTCGACTGATTGTGGTATCATCACTGCCTTGTATGGTTGGCTGATGCGTCCGTCTACAGGCTAACATATTAATGGGTTCATATACAGATTGATGATCTATCGAAGGAGAGTATCAGTATGGTCAACGCTCGATTGGAAATCACGCCGCCAGCAAGTGAATGGTACGTCCAGTTATCGAAGGCACACCCAGAGGACGAGTTCACTCTCTTGACGCTCTACGATGTGGGACCACATCTGCTTGGAATCTTCGAGGTCGAAACCACTGCTCTCCCCGTGGTTCTCGACACGCTGGGTGGGATCGACCCGATCATAACGTATGAACCAATCCACACAACAGAGGGGTTTGCCGTGATCGAATATTCAGTGACAGAATCCCGAGTGTACTCGGCGACGGTTGCATCGGGGACGCTTCCCCCAGCTTCAGTGACAGTCCAGAATGGAGTGTTGCTCGTCGAGATCACGATGCCGCATGATCGGTTGTCCGGAACTATTGAGGCGATTGAAGCGATCGGAGGGTCGTGTGAGTTGTTGTCGCTCTCGCGGGCCGAGGGGACTGGCGGTCTGTTGACCGACGCCCAGCGGCGGTTCACCACCGAAGCAGTGAAACACGGCTATTACGACACGCCCCGTCAGTGTACGCTGACCGAGTTGGCCTCAGTATTAGAAGTCACCCCAGCAGCCGCGAGCACGATGGCTCACCGAGCCGAGGAGCGGATCATCAAAGAATTCATCCAGGGAACCGAAGGGAGCCTCGTTTGAGTGACGCTGGAGTAGGCTGAAGCTGACATGTACTCACGCAGACGTCGATTAGGTAGCAGGGGCAGCTCTGATCACCGACCACTATCCATTTGGCACGAAAAACAATAGTTTTAGACCATGGTAACAACCCACAATTGTGTGAAATAGTGCCACATGTGATGATCCTGCACCATGATAAGGAGATACATGGCTCGTGAGGACTCCGAGGTTCCCCCCGGCCTTCAAGATGCTATCGCAGACGCCGAGACCGACAGCAGACGGCGTGCTATGGATATCTACCCGCCATCCGAGTGGCACGACTGCCCAAACTGCGGACGACGACTCCACGGACCGGCTGTCATCCATGACGAAAATAGCGACCTCATCGCTGTCGAGTACTCCTGTGAATGCCTTTCACTCTGGACGTGGGAACAGGACACCGATGAGTTGCATTATCGTGGCGAAAGCGAACTCGTCGATGAGTAAGGGCCGAGAGTTACCCCCGTACTGGGACCAACCTCACTCGTGGGGTAACTGCGAGGCAAATCGCTCGAGCACGAGCAAGGAACCACCACATAGCCCGCCACACAGCGATCACGCTTCGCTCTGGCTCGATGCGGACGACGACCCCACTGTCTATTCGATGCACGTGTATCATCCAGAGATTCAGTCGGTCTCGAAGACAGCCGACCCGGAGCAGCGCCAGCGAAACGGCTGGTTTGACATCGTTGAGTGTGCAAAGCATTGGGGGCTGGAGATCGCCGTCATGCCGACGTCGTGGTATAACGCCTTCTCAACGATCAACATCGTGTTTTACCCACCGGAACGATAGTGAGACGTCGCCGAGCAGGGCCTGGTAGTCTCACACGAAGAGGATATAATATCACTTTTATGACCAACCTTGTGAAGTAGGGATCAGAAATGACACCAATGTGTCTGCTGTACCACGAACGACGGGTACTGTACCCTAAATCGACCGCTGTCTGTCGATTTTCTCGAATGTGCTGTACTGCTTTGGCTTGCCTTTCGATCTCTCCCAAATCTGTCAAGACTATCTGGGCGTCTTAGGAACTGAAACAGTCGAATAGAGAGCACAAGTATAGAGTAATACATGTTGAATTACAGAGTGGTATTCCCGGAGGCGGAAAGCAGAGATGAATATTCATCATATATCTGATACCAAAATCGGTTTGTGAACAGTCAATCTATTCACTATCACGACAAATCCAGCTCGGGATGGATCGATCAGCATGGACACCCGATCTGCCCAGATATCCGCTTTATAGCATCCATTTAATCACGAACTTTGATCCATGGAGCTCGGAAAAATCAAATCGGTTGAGCTGCGTATATGCGCCTCTCAGAGTAATTCCATGAAACAGCCAAAATCAAACAATAGGGGGTCTTTGGACGGCACTCGAGATAGCCTTGAGTGACGCGATCGCCACCGAATCGACGGTGGGGGGCACAAGGCGTTGAGTGCCGTGCGCCGCCGCATTATCCATTATATCCCGCAATGAAATCATAAGTAAAGATGAACAAACGAGAACACATCATCAA
The DNA here is from genome assembly GCA_025041175.1 of Halobacteriales archaeon YIM A00010. Classification (GTDB taxonomy): domain Archaea; phylum Halobacteriota; class Halobacteria; order Halobacteriales; family Haloarculaceae; genus Halocatena. Next base: position 636,967 of record JAKCFJ010000002.1, on the reverse strand, counting down.
TGCTGTCCTCGTCGGCGTCGGCGTCTGTCTCCTGTTCGAGTACAACAGCAAAATTGCAGTGCTGCGCTCGCTCGTGGCGGTGACGGTCCTGGTGACGCTCGGGGCGCTGTTCCCCGATGTCGACACCGAGTTTGGTCGTCACCGGAAGACGCTGCATAACCTACCGGTGCTCGGGCTGTTCGTCGCGTTCCCCTTCGTCTTCGACAACCTCCAATACGTCTGGATCGGCGTGCTCACACACTACGTGCTCGACTGTTTCGGCTCAAAACGCGGGATTGCGCTCTTCTATCCGTTCGATGACGACGAGTGGAACCCGCTGAGAGCTGTCCCTGTCGAAAATCGCTTCGCCGGTGTCGTGACGGTGCTGATCAGCGTAGTCGAGGTAGCCGTCGCCACGATTGCGGTCGCGGCGTACTGACCCCCGCCTCGTGGATTGATCACCGCTAGAGAAAATCGGCTTTTCACTCGCCGGACGCCGAGCGCGCGCTGCGCCCTGTGCTTCCGTCGAGGAGAGAGGGGCCATCCCGGCTCGCATATGGGCCAGATCCCCGAGTTCGTCGCCATGAAGAACTTCCAGGCATGTCGATGTGATCGACCCCCAGCTGGGCGGCGCTCGCCCCTGCTAACAAAATCAGCGGGGGCAACGCCAGCACCACCATAGGGGCGATCCGCGATGCTATCACGACCGTCGAACGGCTAGCGGCGATCTGCGAGACGCTTGACGAGCCGGTGACGGCTTACACACACTGTGAGATGGCGGTGACACTCGCCCGGGAGGCCGCCGACACCCCGCATACGGCCGTCACGGAGCAGTATACACGGCTACAGTCGTCGTTAGCGAAGCGAGACATCGTGCGACTGCGGTAGCGTATCGAGACCCGATTGGAGAGGAGACAGCCGTCCGTGGTGGATCTCCGACTCGTAGTACTTTTCGAGGTCGTCTTTGATCGCCAGTCCGTGTGGCTCGTCACGGCCCGCGATCTCAGACAGGAGGTCCCGCTGAAAACTAGTCAAATCGTGTATCTCTCTGAGGTTAAGATGTCTCGTTGCATATTCCTTGTGGGATGGCATCCACCACAGAAGCAGTCAGCTGATCGACTGCTATCGTCGAGGATTGAGCTCGGTTGTGTGAGAGATCAATGCTAGCCGGCGAGCGAGTGGAGGATCACCGTGGAACGCCGAACACCCCAGATTTTGCTCTCATAGCATCCATTTGATTCCGAGCTCTGACCTATTAACCACGATTGACCGAATCAGGCCCTAGACGGTCGAACGCCTGCCGAGGAGGTGCAGAACTAGACAGTGCTACGGTGACGATCCAGTCGCTTACGATGAACGCAAAAATCCTGAAAGTTATCCCATGTTGGATTCCATGGAACCACAAAGTAAGTAGAAACTATTTCGGTAGCACTGATATCGGTGGTTTTGTACCGTATCTGATCAAAACATACTTTATTGGTTGTACACGAACGATTTCAGTACCATATGATCCGCGATGCTCGCGTGCTCCGTGCTGGATTTGTTCCACGAGAGGTTGAGCATCGCGACGCCGAAGTTGACCATCTTTCGAGCGTCTTTGAGCCAATCAGGAACGACAACCCCGCCGATACCGCCGTCATGACTGGCCCCAGTGGGACGGGAAAGACCTGCATCTCGAAATTCATCACCGAGCGCCTCCGTGAGGAGGTGCTCAACATTGAGTCCACCTACGTTAACTGCTGGCGAAACTACACCCGGTTTCGCACGCTCTACCAGATTCTCGATGAGCTCGGAGAAACCATTGATGTTCACCGCCAATCGACGCCCCATGACGAGCTCATCGACCGGCTACAGCAGTATGAGGGCCCGCGAGCGGTCATTATTCTCGACGAGGTCGATCAACTCGAAGATCCGGGTGTCCTCTATGATCTCCACAGCCTGCCACAGTTTGCGCTCATCTGTATTGCCAATCGAGAAGAGGAGTTGTTCAGTCGTCTCGACGATCGTCTTGTCAGTCGGCTCCGATCCAGCGAGCACGTGCAGTTGGACAAGTACCACGACGACCAGCTGGTCGATATCCTGTCGGCGCGGGTGAAATGGGGACTCGATCCGAATGTCATTACCGGTGAGCAGCTCTCGTTGATCGCGGATGCAGCTGCCGGTGACGCACGTCTTGCCATTGGAATCCTCCGAGCTGCAGCAGGCACCGCGGATCGAGACAATCACGAACGGATTACCGACGAGATGCTTCGCCAGGCAGCAAGCGACGCACAGGCCCACATCAAACAGAAAAGCCTCGAATCGCTCACGCCACATCAACGACTCGTGTATAACCTCGTCCGAGATCATGGTCCGATCGGTCCGAACGCCATCTACGAACACTATACCGAAGCCGTCGATGATCCACGGACGACCCGAACTGTCCGGTCGTATCTCTCGAAGATGGCCCAATACAATCTCATCGAGGCGACAGGCACAACTCGTGACCGAGAATACTCCCTCGTTGATCCGAACACAACATCAACGCCACTCTAAGATCTATCTTTCTTCGAGGAGAGAACCCCGCCCTTCAGGGCGTTAACGAGACGCTTCGCGTCTCGTTCGCCAATCAGAAATCGAAGATTTCTGATGACGGGAGTGAATCCAACACGTTCCGTCACAATCCACGTTACATCGCCACTACGGATATCTAAGTAATACCACATCGTAGTATGACATACACCGAGGCGGATCGTATCGCCCACTAAATACACAGTATCGGGATACCGTAACAGCCACGGTCAAGACATCCTCTCGAACTCTCGAACCGCTCGGTGTCTCGGTCAAGATAACTCTGAATCCCATGTCGAGGGAGGAGTAACGGCGGTGTGGCCCTGCCAGTAGCCCAGTCATGCCGACCGGGTTGCAAACCAGCAAATATCCCGAACTGCGGTACGGGAAGCCCCGTCGTTTACGACAGGAAGGAGGTCACCACAGGCCAATATCCTGATACTGAATTAGGTATTTACTTTCTTGAAACCGTTTCGGAAAGGGCGGTGCAATGCTTCCAAAAGACAGCGACTGAGCAGGATTCTCAGACGACGACATCTCCTTTCTTGAAACTCCGGAAGTGCCACGCGACGACTTATCGAAGCCACCATCGTTTACACAGGTATGCCCGATCAATCTGCTCCAACGTCGAATACGTCGCAAACCCAGCTGGCAGTGGGTCGTCCCACCCGCGGGGTGGATCGGAACCAGGCACTGATCGAACGCACTGAAGCCACACTCGACGCGCTGGACGAACAACGAACCCAGCCACGAGACACCGAATAGTCCATGCCGTTCACTATTGATTTCCTCGACGATGGCCGCGTGCTCGAATGGGACGTGACGGCCGACGGTGCCGTCCCGACCGAGGTAACCAATTATACACCACGCTTTTTCGTTGCTCCTCGTTCGCCCGAGACCGAGGTTGACCTCACCCCGCTGCAGCGACTGTACGATCGACATCCAGATGTTGCCTCAACCGAATTCATCACCCGGTGTCCCGGTTTCCGTCGTGACGACACGACAGTGCTTGCGGTCGACGTCGATCACGTCGAGCGGCTCACCGCACTTGCGTGCCAAGCACGACAGCTTCCAACCCTTCCCATCGGGGATGTTGCGTGCTTCAACGTGGATTTCTCACCCGAGTTTCGGTATTGTCTGGAGACCGATCTCGATCCAACCCCGACACAGGAGCTCTCGACGCTTCGGTTCAGCGTCCCGGTGGCCGAGACAGCTGGTGACTCGTATAGTGAGTTTACGATAGAGGACGAGACGATCACGGGATCACCAGCTGTCATTCTGAGTGCTGTTCAGACCGCGCTCGATATCCATGACCCAGACATACTCGTCTGTTCAACAAGCGAGATCATCCCGACACTATATGCGATGGCTCACGAGGCAAACATCAACGACTTCACCTTGAGTCGGTGGCCCGACGTGGAGTACCAACAGCTCGCGTCCCAGTCGACATATTCGAGTTACGGGCGAGTCGGTCATTCACCGGCTCGGTATAATGTGCCTGGTCGAGCGATCATCGACGAGTCAAACACATTCTTCTATGGAGAGACGAACCTCGACGGCGTGCTCGATCTCGTCTCCCGATCGAAAAAGCCCGTTCAGGAACTCGCCTGGGCCAGTATCGGAAACGTTCTCACCGCCATCCAAATCTGTGAAGCCCACGACCGTGGGGTGGTGGTGCCATGGCACTCCTGGCGCCACGAGTTCTTCAAGCCGATGGGGACGCTGCATGATGCCGACCGTGGCGGATTCGTTTTCGCGCCCGAAGTCGGGCTACACGAGGATGTCCACGAACTCGACTTTGCGAGTCTCTACCCGAACATCATCTGTTCGCGCCACGTCTCGCCGGACGTCATCCGGTGTCCGTGCCATCGTGATCGCGATGACGTTCCCGAGCTCGGATACGCCATCTGTGACGAGCACGGGTATCTCGGTGACGTACTCCAACCCCTTATCGACGATCGTGAGGCGATCAAAGCCACCATTCGGCGTGAACGACAGAGTGAGAATCCGGATCAGGATCGCCTTTCGAAACTTGAAGGGCGGTCGGATGCACTGAAGTGGATTCTCGTTGCCTGCTTTGGCTACCAGGGATTTAACAACGCGAAGTTCGGCCGGATCGAATGCCACGAGGCGATCAACGCGTTCGCTCGCGAGATTCTGTTGACTGCCAAGCAACAGTTAGAAGCTGGCGGGTGGCACGTCGTTCACGGGATCGTGGATTCGATTTGGGTGGTTCCCGATCCAGCAGTCGACGACGACCAGCGCACACCGCTCGATGTGCTTGTGAATGAGATCTCCACAGCGGTCGATATCTGTCTCGAATACGAAGCCCACTACGAGTGGGTTGCGTTCGTGCCACAACGTGACCGCGAAACGGGCGCGTTGACGAAATACTTCGGAAAACTGTCGGGTGAGGAGAAATTCAAACTCCGTGGAATTGAGGCGCGCCAGCGGAGCACTCCATCGTTCATCGAGGCTGTCCAGCGGGACTGTCTTGCTCGCCTCGACGCGACCCGGTTGCCAGAAGTCGTCATCGCTCGTCTCGAACGCGCGATCACGGAGCTGCATGCTGGGATGGTCGATGTCGAGCAACTCGTCGAACGAAATCAGGTGTCCAAACCGCTCGACGGATACACGCAGTATACGACGAACGTCGCTGCGCTCGACCGAGCGCGAGAGCAAGGGCTTACCGTCCATCCCGGGCAAAATATCTCATACGTGGTTGTCGACGACGAGAAGACATCACGGGATCGGGTAGCCCTCGCACACGAAGCGCCCGAGACGTACGATCCGGCATACTATGAAACACAGCTCGTCCGAGCCATAGAAAGCCTCCTCTCTCCGCTTGGTTGGGATCGAACGGATATCAGGCGAGCGCTGGCGGAGACCCACGAACTAAACTTGACAGCGTTCACTGGTTGCGAATTGGATTGACTTCCATCTCCGCGTAACCGCGGAGGACTCCCAAGCGATGAACATGTCCACCATCCTGCCGCTGAACGGTCCGAATTTGACACGTTCAGAGAATACTTCTATAATCCGATATTTCTACGTTTCGTGAAACATCTAAGAGAAGCGTGAAAACATGCGAACGGAACGAAACCGAGACGGCTCTTACAACGTCTGGATGAGTCGCGACGAGTACCAGCACCTTCCGCGAGCGGAATCACTAGTGGATCCTCGCCAAGAGATGCGAGGTCCGCATTCGCAATTGCCAACTCGCGGTGATTGAACGAACACGCGTGGATACGGACGAGCGCCCCGTTCGTGTCTAGCGTCGGTTCCTCGCTGTCGCTTTGACCAACCTCCCTTGTAGTCAGGATCACCCTCTTGGACTTCGTACGCTTTCACAGACCGAAGGGACGCTTTCCACCTTCGCTGCGGTCACCAGATGTTGTTGCTTTCGGTCCCCGCACAACGCTTCCCTTACAGTTTTGACCCTCTCCTGAGAATTTATGGCTATGCCTGAACGAACGATCGGGTTCATTGGACTCGGTATTATGGGCGGACCGATGGCGGCGAACCTCATCGATGCCGGCTACGATGTGGTCGGACACAACCGCTCACCGGAGCCAGTTGACGAACACGTTGAATACGGCGGCGAACGAGCTGAGACACCTCAAGAGGCCGCCGAGCGAACCGATGTCGTAATCACCTGTCTCCCGGACTCGCCGGTCGTCGAAGAGATCATCACCGGTGAGGATGGCGTTCTTGGAGGACTGAGCGAGGGCATGACTGTCATCGATATGTCGACCATCTCGCCCACGGTCACGGAAACCCTTGCGGCTGACATCGCGGAACAGGATGCGAACATGCTTGACGCCCCGATCAGTGGCGGCGAAGAGGGTGCGATTGAGGGTACGCTCTCGATCATGGTTGGCGGCGACGAAGCAGTGCTCTCCGAACACCGCGACCTCTTTGAAGTTATGGGCGACACTGTGACCCACTGCGGACCGAACGGTGCTGGTCAGACCACGAAGGCCTGCAACCAGATCGTTGTTGCGGCACAGATGGTCGGGGTGAGCGAAGCGCTCGTGTTCGCTAAGAAGGCTGGCGCGGACCTCGACGCTGTCGTTGAGGCGATCAGCGGTGGTGCTGCCGGGTGCTGGACGCTCGATAACCGCGCATCACGGATGATCAAGGGCAACTTCGATCCAGGCTTTTTCGCGTCGTATCAGTACAAAGACCTCCGAATCGCTACCGACGCAGGAGAAGCCTTCGGTGTGCCGATGCCGCAAACCGCAGTCGCTCACGAACTCTACAAAGCGATGGAGACGACTGACCGAGGTCGCGACGACAACTCCGGTGTGATGCAGATCATTGAAGACCTCGCTGGCGAGGAGGCTCGCATCGAATAGCCAAGAGATCACAGATACTCTGTTGAATTGCCCGTGTGCGACAGGGTATTTCCGGTATTTCGGAGATTTGGTGCCGACGTGCGATTAGCGGAAGGATTTGGAATGAGTTACAGTACCACTAGTAAGGCTCACAAACGATCAAATCCTCGTGTAATAAGTGCACGAAGATGTGAGACCGTATGTAGCAATTTTGTTTGGAGATTCTCAAAATCTCGCAATTACCTGCGGACAGATCCGCTGTTGTAATCCTTCTTCCCGCTGTTTTCACATCTCAACTCGTACGAATTCTGTCGATTCAACAGGGCACCTATAGACGTTTACTCGACGGATCTAGACGAACGACGCCACACAGACGTTACTCCATGATCCAAACAATTCCTTGAGCCTTTCAGGTCCAATGAGACTGCCAGTTCAGACCTGATTCATCCAACAAAGTACGTAGCAACTCGGCGCGAGAGGCAGTCTCTGATTAATAGCTTTGCAGCGTGAAAATCAACAATTCGTGGGTAACGCTTGGTACTCGCTGGCTGTGACTGTCGATAAGAGACCACATTCATGCATCGAGCCCCTCCTTACAATAGCGGTAAATGGACTGTCGAGTGATGTCGGTGCCGAACATCTCGCCCGCGAGCGTGGCGATCTCGCCGTAACTCAATCCCTTCTCTCGCCACTCGTAGACGTGCTCCAGCTCGTTCGTATCGAGTTTCTTCGGGCGACCGATCGGTTGGCCCTCTTCGCGCCGGCGTTGGACCAAGTAGACGTGAGTGTGAATGGTGGGACGTTGAACGGCAAGAGTCACCAGCCTATTGCTGGCGACTGATTACCGGGAGTTCACATCAAAGTCAAGAGAAATCGAAGATTTCTCGTATCCAGCAAATCGCGAAGAGATTTGCGCGATCCTACCCTCAACGAGCGAATCCCGTATGGGGTGAGCGAAGTTGGGTGGGGTAGTTTACGAGTGAGATACGGAGAAAGGATATTTTCGAACGCCTCCAATCCGAGAGATACACCCACATCACGCCGTGAGAGTCAGAAGAACAACGCCGGAACCGTGTTCCGAAAGATGTTGAGCGAGATGATGAACAGGAGCGCGATGACGAACCACGTGAATTTCTGCTCGTCGATTTCGATGTGTCGCAGGTAGGTGCCGAGCAACAAGCCGACAATGGTGACGACGGCGATAACCGACCCGAGCCAGAGACGATACGGCGTCATCAGATCGGTGAAGAACGTCATTAGAACGATGCGAGTGGCGAAAATCGTGCCGAGTGCCATCGACAGCCCGCCGATGTATCGCTCCGCGTCACGTTCAAAGGTGTCAGGGCCGGGAAACCCAGGGGTGGTGAGTCTGACGTCACCTGTATCACCGGTCGCTTCGATCCGGTCAAGGAGCTCTGCCCGGCAGTCGGGGTCGGTCGGACAGATGGTCTCCCAGTGATGGCCGTCGACCTCTGGAAGTGCACGAGTCCCATCTGCGGAGAGTGCGCCTCGAGATGGATCGCCCCTCACTCCTCCAACTTCGAGCGTCAAAATCGCCAGACGGTATTGGCGTCGGAGTCGGAGGGCGTGTGATTCCTGTCTTAGATGGACAACTTCAATAAATACAGAGTGCGTACCAGTCACCAACTACCATCTTCTCAGTCAGGAGAATTGGTGTGAGCCTACGGTAGCGCCGTCCGGAGGTCCTCACAGAGATCGGCGGCGTCTTCGAGGCCAACCGACACCCGGACTAACGTCTCAGGAATCTCCGCCGTAGACTCCCCATGACCCACCTCGTCGGGAATCATCAACGACGGCACCTCAACAAGGCTCTCAGCTCCACCGAGACTGGCTCCTGGTGTGAATACTTCAAGCCCTTCGACGAACGCTTCGAGTTCGATGAGCGTGCCGTCGAATTCGAAGGACATCATTCCGCTGTACCCCGACATCTGCTCACTCGCGAGGTCATGTTGGGGATGACTCTTGAGGCCCGGATAGTAAACACGAGCGACCTGATCATGGTTCTCAAGGAAACGGGCGACCGCCATCGCGTTCTCCTCGTGATGCTCCATCCGTGCCGGCAACGTCTTCACCCCTCGTGCGACCAGATAGCAGTCAAACGGCGAGAGCATATTCCCAAGCCCAATCCGCTGGGCAAACGACAATTGCTCGAAGACTCCATCTTCGTCGGTGATAACTGCACCCCCGATTGAGTCGGAGTGCCCATTGAGATACTTGGTAGTGCTGTGGACCACGATATCTGCACCCAGATCGAGCGGGGCTTGGAAGTACGGACTCGCGAAGGTGCTGTCCACCCCGAACAGCGTGTTGTAGTTATCGGCGATGTCGACTACCGCCCGGATGTCGCACAGCTGCATCAATGGGTTTGTCGGCGTCTCTGCCCAAATCAAGTCCGTGTCCGAATCGACTGCATCGGCGACGTTTTCGGGGTCACGGGCGTCAACAAAATCGACGTCGAAACCGAAGTGTCCGGTGGCGAGTTCCGTGAGCAGTTTTTCAGTGCCACTATAGATCGAGTCAGAAGAAACCAGGTGACCTCCTGGCGGGACCAGAGTCAAAATCGTTGTGGAGATGGCGGCCATCCCCGAAGCGAACACCAGTCCGTGCTTACCGCCTTCCAGACGGGCTATCTGGTCTTCGAGGGCCGCCCTCGTCGGATTGCTCTCGCGTGAATAGTCGTGTTCGTTGGCTTCATCCCCGCTGGACCACTCAAATGTGGTTGAGAGGTGGATTGGCGAGACGACGTCGCTCGTTCTATCTTTATTGGAACGGGTGGTCTCAGCTGATCCAACAGCGATGGTTGCGAATCGGTTCTTGTAGGAATCGTCGTCATTATCTTGTGTCATTTGTCACTGTCAGCAGGATTCGCTCGTGTGCTATTCCACGTAATAGTTGGGGTGTCTATGGGAAGTGTTCTCGGCAGTGTTGGATAGTTTTGCAGTTTCGTCCCATCGACGCAACACCGGACATGGACGAGGCGAATGGGTCCATCCAACGGTGGCCGGACTCGACATCGAGTGCGCCCACTGCTACCACGGCGGGCCAGTGGAGGCGGGGCCGGCCGATGTCCGCGCAGGCGAGTGAGCAGCTGACCAGAGCCGGAGTCTCCTGAGACAGCCGGTCGCTTCAGCGATCAGTAGCACCGGCGTGGAGCGACGAAAACACGGTTGCCTCGATCTTCCGGAGGTGCTCGCCGACGGTGGTTTCGGAGAGCCCGGTCGCTGCTGCAATCTCGTCGTGGGTCGCCTCGCGGGGCTCCCGGTAGTAGCCGAGGTCGACCGCCGCTTCGAGCACCTCGCGCTGGCGCTCGGTCAACCGCGAGACGACGTGGCGGGGGCCGGGCGTGTACGGGCCGGTCCGCTCGACCTCGACCCTGACGTCCTCCGGCTGCTCGGAGAGCACGTCGGCGAAGGCCGCCTCCGTCCCGATAAGGGTCATCCGGAGGCCGCCGTCGGCGGTGTGCTCGACCGGCATATCCATCAGGTGCGACGACTCGCGCCGGCCCTCCATGACCATCCGAGTCAAGTCGTCCGCCGCATACCGCGTGTAGGAGAAGAACCCGTCGTCGTCGCCGGTGACCGAGAATTCGAAGACCTCGGGCGACTCCGACAGCACCCGTCGGAGCCCCGCGATGTCGCCGCGGCCCTCGGCGAACATCGCGACGGTGTCGTCGTCGAGGAGTTCCATGCGGTGGATGGCCCGGTACGCCAGGCCGAGCTCGTTGACCCGCCGATCGAGCCGGGTGAACCCCTCCTCGTCAGGGTAAGCCACGACGGTGACGTAGCGCATACGCCAGCGATGGGGCGCGACCGACAAGTCGTTGACTATAAGCGTCCACGGATCGCCGGCAGCGCGCTCATCGCCCCCTGGCGAGAAGGGGTAACCACCATGTCTGACCGGTCGCCGACGGGCGTCCTCCTGCCGACGACGAGGTGGACCGATGCCTGTGCGGAGCTAGCCGCCCAACTCGGGGACAGCGACGAGCTGTTGATCATCCACGACGGCGAGGACGACCCCGTCACTGAGCGGGAAGCCCACCCCGAGGGCGTCCGGCTCGTTGCCGCCGGTGAGCCGGCGGGCTGTTCGGAGAAAGCCAACGCCATCGTTGCCGGGATGGAGGCCGCGCGCCACGACCGCCTCGTCTGGACCGACGACGACTTCCACCATCCCTCGGACTGGCTGGCGACCCTCAGCGCGGACTATGAGGACCACGGGCCGGTGGGGGAGGTGCCGTACTTCGTCGGGCAAGACCCCCTGTCGGTGGTGCTCGAACCGCTGTATGCCTCGGCTGCCTCGCTGGGCATCTACCTCGGCAACCAAATCTGGGGTGGCGCGGTCGTGTTCGAGCGAAGTGATATCGACGAGGCCGCGTTTCTCAATGAACTGCGGCGGACCGTCAGCGACGACGGACTCCTCATGGAGTACCTCGAAGTGACGGCGGTCGGCCGGACGCGCCCCGTCCCCATTGGGGGGACCATCCGGGAAACAGTCGAGCGTCAGGTCCGGTGGTCGCATATTCTCAGATGGCATTCCCCCGGTGTCGACGCCGGGTTATATCTCGTCATGCTGCTCGTCCTTGCCGGTTCGGTCCTGAACCCACTCTATACGGCGGCAATCATGACGGTGGTGCACCTCGCCGTCAACGAGGTCCTTGGTGTCCGCCGGTGGACGGCCGTGCTGGCTTACCTAGCGGTGTTCGTGGTTGTGCTCCTCATTCCGTACACGCACGCTCGTCGAACGTTTGTCTGGGGCGGGCGGCGATACCGCTGGCGCGGGAAGTTCGCCGTGACGGTCGTCGAGTAGCGACCCGGCGGGAGACGATACCTCAAACATCGTCGTCCGCTGACCCATACGCAGTGATGATCTTCCCTTCGGCCCGATGGAGCACGCGACTCACGGCTGACTTGTTCACGCCGAGGTGCTCGGCGAGCGCCGTAAGCGTACAGTCACGCGGTGAATCGTAGTATCCATGCTCCAGGGCGACGTCGACGACCTCTCGCTGACGGTCGGTGAGCAAGGGAGACTCCGCCGTCGTCGCGGAGACCTGCGTGATTCGATACTCGATCGCTGCCGAATCCAGTTCGTCGCGAAAGGCCGAGAGTTGGTCCCGAGACGCGATGAGGTCACCGACGAGCCACCCGTCTTCGAGATGCAACGGAAACGAGGGAACGATACCCGAGTCCGCCATCGCACCGTGTGGTTCGGGTATCGTCGTGGTGACCTCGAAGAGAATCCGGTTTGCACCCGCGTGACGGACCTCGAAACCGGTAACGGCGGAAAGTGCGCCGAGCGTCTCGATGAGCGGGTCCACGCCGAGCGCGTCCGTCTCGACGAGCAGGCGAAGCTCCGCCTCATCGGGCCACGCTCCGAGAACCTCGAACACCGCGTCGGGATGGGCTTCGGATAGCGCGACGAGCCCGTCGTTCGACTTGGCCTTCAGCGTTGCCCGGGGCATGGTTCGTCTCTCGTGGGTCGTCGGCGTCGACCGAGGTGCATACAGACACGTTGCAATCCTTCCCTATCAAGCTGTCAGTCGGTCGCCGGGAGCGCACCGATCTGTTCCATGAGGCCCAACTGGTCGCTTTGCGTCCACGTCTCGAGTAGTTGCCCATCCTCGAACCGATTGATCTCGATTGCAGTCAGTTCGACCTGCTCTCCAGTGGGTTCGACCCCGAACAGCGGGCCATCGTGCGTTCCCACCATCGTCCACCGAAGCGCGACCTCGTCATCCGCGGCGACCACGTCTTCGATGGTGAACGTCAGATCCGAGAACAGCTCACGCGTCGACGATGCGAGCGCGTTGTAGAGGTCGGGCCCCTGCAATTCCTCGGCGAGTTCCCTGTCGTGGATGGCGTACGCGTCGTGTACCAGTTCTTCGGCCGTGTTCGGGTGCTTGCCGTTCCAGACGTCCTCGTACAGTCGCTCGATTATCTGCCGGTTGGTGTTGCCCATCGGGAGCAGATAGTCAGGTGACGACCGTAGCGATTGTCGTGAACATGTTGACGTAGAGCCGACCACTCGGGTATGCGAGCGAGGTTATCCCGGTGTGGTGGAATCTGGCGAGAACAGGTCCTCGATCGGACAGCCAAAGTACTCGGCGAGAGCGAACGCCAAGCCGCGGAATCGATTCATGAAGACACGGACCTCCCGACGATTGTCCGTGAATTTGACCTCAGCGAGGCTGAGTTCTACGAAATCGGCGAAGCCGAGTGGAACGCCCGCTACGGCTACGAACCGATGGTGCGGGCGTTCTACTGTAAGGAACTCGCTGGTTTCACGATTCAGGAGCTTCACGAGTACCTCGCCCACGCCGAGCGTGCGGGCACGCTCGGCTTCGTCCCCGACCGATTCGCTCCGGACAAGACCGTGCCGGGGCGAACCACGTTCGGTCACGCGTGGCGCGAGCGTGTCGAAGCGTTAGGCTACGTGCTGTTGATGGCGTTGCTCCTCTATTCGCTTATTGAACGACGTGCACGCGAGGCACTGAAGGATGCGGATGAACCGATGGATCTGGCCGGTGGGCCGATGAGTTTTCGGCCCACCGGCCGCCGCGTCTTGGAACGCTTCGAGAACGTGCTCGTGATGCAGACTGACGGTAAACGAGAGCTTCCGGACAACGATAATCTATCGAAGCGAGTGCTTGAGTTGCTTGATCTCAGCGTTGCCGCGTATGGGATCGAACCGGAGGTGTAAGCGCGGCTAGAGAGGCAGACCTCTCTGGCTCGTGCGTTCGTTTCGGTATTCTCCAAAGAGGGGGTTACAAGCGATATCCTGTACACGTTCACTGGAGAAGAAGAATAAAGACCAAACGCAGCACTTTAAACTCAATGTCGACGTATAGCTCAGAGATGCTTACATGCCTGGTCGGGATGATTAGATGACTGAGATAGAGACAGAACGCTCTGAGTATCAAACTACCCTTCCACCATCGTTCATGGATGGTCTCTCATCAATCACACTCTTCCCATCTGCCCATCCTCAATCGCGGTACTCCTCAACGTCGATGATCTGTTTCGTCTCCTCGTGCGTGAGATCGCCGTCAGCGGAGACGACTGGAGCGCCCAGTTTGTGACCGACTGCAGCCACAAGCGAGTCGACGCCGTCAAGGTATGGCCCCTGCGGCCCGATGTCGTCCGCGATCCGTGCTGCCGAGATCGACAGTTCGTCGTCGACCGTGTAGATCTCACCCCACGATAACGCCTCAATCGCCTGATCAACATCACCCGCTGGATGGTTTCCAACGCCCACTAATGCCTCGGTGTATGCTGGTGACGGTAGTATCCAAACTTCGTCATCGGCCCCGTTTGCTTCGTAGAAGGTTTGTGTCGCTGGCACGCCGTCGAGATAGTCGATGAGAAAGTTCGCGTCAACAACCTTCATGTATCTTCGTTCGCTAACTGTCCCATCCGCTGCTTCCGCTTGGCCTTTGCCTCTTCGCGGTTCTCGCGGATCCAGTCAGCTGTCTCGTCAGAGAGGATTCCGAACCCATCGTAGAAGTTGCCCTCTGTGCGCTCCTCGAGGACACGCTCGAGGACGTCATTATAACTCTCTCCCTCACGCCTCCGTCGGTCGAGTGCTCGCTTGACTCGGTCACTGACTCGGATTTGCTCGTTAGCGGTTGTCATTTCTATGTTGACGTAGGCGTTGACAGGCCTTAGTCGTTGGGTTCAAAAGCGGCTACCAGTGTTATCATATAATCAAACCACGAAATTTAGATAATTCATTAGAGAAGAACTAATAAGTTATAAATAAATACACTGTCACTCTGTTTGCTAGAACTCCGTGGTGAGGAAACTGATAACCATGAGTACAGTATCACTTGGATCGACGCATAGAAAAACCGTTGTTTTTCGTATCGATACGAAAACTCCCGTTCTTTATATACGGTTGATCGGTGTCGTTAGGGGATTCTGTTCATGCCCATTGCTGCCTACGTCTCAAAAGTCGGCTCGGTGGATTCGTCATGCATAGCTCTCCGCGAAATTTAGGCTGTCAGGGTTGATTTCACCATTCATCGGCCATGAGAAATATCTCTACCTACATTCAGATAACCACGGACGGGATAATCTTCGCTTCTGCTCGCCGAAGATGTTCTCCGATTGTCCCCTGCGACAGCCCGAGCTCGGCCGCCAAGTCCTGTTGCGTTGCACGCCGCGGGATGGCGTAGTATCCCGCTGCGATCGCTGCCCGCACGATCTCTTTTTGACGGTCGGTGAGTTGCGCCGCTGGGTCAGCCATGTCTGGCTGATACTCTCCTGCCCGTTCGAGTCTCAGGTTCATTTCATCTGGGATACTAGCGATCAGTTGGTGGAGGGCGGCATCCTCACCGAAGAAGGTGACTTGCTGCCCGTCAGCAGTCTCTCTCACCGGCCAGTCGATACTGATTGGTTCGGTATCGATCTGTTCGAGAAGGGTTGTTTCAACCTCGTCGGGCTCATAGTGCATATACGCCAGCCACGTCTCACCACCCGTCACGGTACAAGAGATGAACTCTGGAGTTTCGTCTACTATCGTTGCAACCTGATCGGCATCACCTCGGAACTGCACGATCGCAACGGCGGTTCCATCATCGAGAAGATTGCCATACTCTATCGCTTCCTGGGTCGCGACGAGCGTGTCATCGATCCATATCTCTCTCCGATCGTCGGCGTTTTCCGGCATCTGTTGGTGGCTGCTTGATCGAAGGTATTCATCGGTTGGGGTGATAACGACGGTTATGTATCTCATTATCGTTGAGGGTCACGGACTCGGTCATACTATTCGTTCACTCTCGAATCGTGTCTCTGGATGAGGAGCTATTGACCGTCTCATACACATGACTGAGAACACGGTCAATTATAAACCCTCCATTTATAACCGGGGTAACACCCGAGGACAAACGGCATCTCTCCCTACGTGATGCAAAGGATGCAGAAGCAAGAGATCAACACAGGATACACCGACGCTCCGAATGGAGTCACTCCACGATCAACAGACGATATGGCTGTGATCGGCAGCGATCCAGCCGAAGTGAGCGAGGGCGAAGAGAACCGAATTACCCTCCTCCTGTCGTGGAAAACGACTTCGGCTGACTTCCTCACGATCGGTGGGAACGAGATCCAAGACGCGGTTCCGGAAAAAACGGAGGGAGTGTGACCATGCCCACCGCTCCGATCGAGACACAGAAGGCGTCCTCAACTGCGATCACGGCGAGAAACGTCGAACTCACGTACGCTGACGGCACCCGAGCGGTGCGCGGCATTGACCTCGACATCCCTACGGGTGAGTTCTTCGGGTTTTTGGGACCGAACGGGGCGGGCAAGACCACCGCGATCAAGACGTTCGTGACGCTGCTACAGCCCACTGCCGGGTCGGTGACCGTCAATGGCTTCGATGTCGGTGACGACCCCCGCGCTGTTCGCTCGTCCATCGGTTATATGGCCCAAGAGACGAGCGTGGACGAGGATCTCACCGCCCGCGAGAACATCCGCTTTGCCTGCGAGATATACGGTGTTCCCCAAAGCGAGCGTGCCGAGCGGATCGACGACCTGTTGGATCTCGTTGATCTCGCGGATGTGGCCGACAAGCAACCCAAGACGTTCTCGGGTGGAATGAAAAAGCGCCTCGACGTGGCGACCGCCCTGGTTCACGAGCCACGGCTCGTGTTCCTGGATGAACCCACGACTGGATTGGATCCGCGGGCCAGAAATCGCCTCTGGGAGTATTTCCGGGAGATCAACCAGCAGGGGACGACGGTATTTCTGACGACCCAATACCTCGAAGAGGCCGACGAGCTCTGCGACCGTCTCTCGGTGATTCAAAACGGGCAACTCATCGCCACTGATTCACCGAACGCGCTCAAATCGCAGGTCGGCGGAGACATCCTTGATATTACGCTCGAAGATCCGACCGCCGAGCAGCGAGCGCACGCCCAACGTGTCGCCCGCGAGTCGGGCCTGTTCGAGGACAATACGATCGAACCCACCGACGAGGGCATCGCCATCGCCTCCGAGCACGCCCGAAGAGCCGGCACCGACCTCCTCGTTGCGCTGCGGGAAGCGGGCTTTACTGTGACGGGGTTCGATATTCGGTCGCCGACGCTTGACGACGTCTTCCTCGCTATCACTGGCGAAACAGCGAGCGAAGAGACGGCCGACGAAAACCAGCCGGGCGACACCATTCAGACGGAGGTGAGTCGATGAGTACGACCGACACTGCGCGGGCAGTCGAGCAGCAAGCGGCTGCCAACAGCTTCCTCGTCGATGTGTGGATCATGCTCAAACGCTGGCTCCAGAAAGCCGTCCGTAACTCGGCTGTGGTATTTGAGGCACTGCTCTCGCCCTTTATCTTTCTGATATTATTCACACAGGTGTTCGGGAATCTCGCCGGAGGGCCAATCCAAGAACTGTTCGGAGCGGACGTCACCTATGTTACCTTCCTCACGCCAGCCATCGTCATCGTCACAGCCATGACGGTAGCCATCCAATCTGGAACGGGGATGATCGACGACATGGAGAGTGGCATGTTCGACAAAATACTCGTCTCACCGACCCACCGTGGGGCGATGTTTCTCGGAAAATCCCTCGCAGATGTGATCCGAATCATCATCCAAGCGGCGATGATTCTCGTGCTCGGATACATACTCTTGTGGATCGAGTCCGGTGGCTCGGTCGGGACCTACATCCAAACGGGACTGGGAGGCGTGCTCGGAATCTTCGCCATCGTTATCGTGTATTCGCTGTGGTTTACGGCCTTCTCAAACATCATTGCGCTCGTGACGCAAGATGCCACATCGGCCACTATTTGGATGTATATGGTGCACTATCCATTGCTTTTCTCCTCGAGCGCTTTCGTGCCGATCAGCCTTCTCCCGAAGTGGATGCAGATCGTAGCAACGGTCAATCCGGTCACGTACGGTGTCGATGCCCTCCGTGCGCTGATGCTCGGCCAGGATGTCCTCACGGTGATCGATGTGACGGCGTTTGCCGGCATCTGGAACACCATTGTGCCAGCGGTAGTAGTGCTCGGTGTGTTTGACCTCGTGTTTGGTGGGATCGCCGTCGTCCTGTTGCACCGCGTGGCGAGCTCACGAGTCAGCTGATCCACCTGATGGGGCTTGTCAGACCGTTTCTCCGTTTGTTCGCTCTTGAATCCGACGGGGCGGACAATACTTCCGATTTGAGATCGGCTAGGTAGATTGCTCATGCATGATTGAGCCCGAAATCTATATCGACAGTCTATATTTCGAGGGTGTCTATGCATGACAAATACAGCCTTCCTTGATCAGACGACTTCAATACGTTCGAAGAGGATGCCAGCAATCATGACCATCGTTGTTGCCGCGACCAGAAGCGCGCTCACATCGAGGAGCAGTGAATACGCGCTCGTCCCGATCAACACTCCGCGGAGCGCGTCGATCCCATAGGTGAGCGGGTTGAGGAGGGCGAGATACTGGAGTGGCCCGGGCAAATTCTCGATGGGATAGAGCGCGCCCGAAAGGAAAAAGAGCGGGAAAATGGTGAAGTTGATGAGCAGCCCGAATCCTTGGCTATCGCGGAACTGTGAGGCGAGCGCCAGCCCAAAGCCGATGAACGTAATCGCTAACAGGAGCAACACGAGCACGGCTAGAGGGAACATCCAGACACGTTTGAGGCGAAAGCCCAGTGGGATCGAAAGCAGGATGATGAGCGTGCTTTGGATGACGGCCGTGGTGGCCCCGCCTGCGGTCCACCCGAGCACGATGGCCCGACGACTCACGGGGGCCACCAGAATCTCCTTGAGAAAGCCGACCTCTCTGTCCGAGAGGATTCCCAATCCGGTGAACGAGGCCGAAAACAGGATCGTAAACCCAGCCATCCCGGGGACCAGATACTGCACATAATCGATGCCTTCCGGGAGTCCTGGCAGGGCAACGCCGCGAAAGCCGAACGCGAGAAAGCCCAGAATCAGCAGTGGCGTGATGAGCCAGCCGACGATCCGCGACCACGACCGGAGAAACTGAGTGATCTCTCGCAGCCAGAGTCCATACATCGCCTGCACGTCGGCCATCATTGTTTCGTCACCACGGGCGGGCGGGTGGGTGCGGTCTCCGCTCCGGTATCGTCGATCGTTCGGCCGGTATGGGTCAGGAAGACGGATTCGAGACTGGGGGTTTGCAGGTCGACGGACGTGACCGACACGCTTGCCTCGCTCGCCCGCGTGACGAGCGCGGGGATGCGCGTCTGGCCGCGCGCGACCGATACCTGGACGTCTCGTCCAGTGGGATGAACGGCTGTGACCCACGAATACGAGGCGAGCAGCTCGGCGAGGCGTGTCGCCTCCTCACTATCCGTAACCGTGAGCGTCACAATGTCGCCACCCAGCTGGGCTTTGAGCGCGCTGGGGGAATCGAACACGACGATCTCGCCGTGATCGATGATCGCAACCCGGTCACAGAGGGCGTCGGCTTCCACCATGTTGTGGGTCGTCAACAATACAGTCACGTCCGCCTCCTCGTTCAGCTGCTGGATATATTCCCGTGTAGCCTGTCGGGTTTGGGCGTCGAGCCCGAGCGTCGGTTCGTCAAGGAACAACACGACCGGATCGTGGAGCATCCCACGGCCGATTTCGAGCCGCCGTTTCATCCCGCCGGAGTACTGCTCGACTACTTGATCACGAACCTCAGCGAGCCCGACGAGATCGAGGATTTCGGTAATCCGTTCCTCGCGTGTCTGGCGGTCGAGGCCGTAGAGCCGCGCGTGCAAGCGGAGGGTTTCGATCCCAGTGAGCTGGTCGTCGAGGGCGGGTTCTTGGAAGACGACGCCAATGTTGCGGCGAACGTCGGCCCCCTCGGTTTCCACATCATAGCCAGCGACGGTGGCACTGCCAGCCGTTGGCTGGAGGAGCGTACACAGAATATTGACCAACGTCGACTTTCCAGCCCCGTTTGGTCCCAAGAGTCCGACGACGTCGCCCCGCTCTACGTGCAGGGAAATGTCGTCTAATGCGACAGTCGTGTCGTCACCCTGGGCGTATGTCTTGCGGAGCCCATTGACGACGAGCGCAGCATCTGATTCCAGAAATGGACGGTGAGCCATCAGCCGTCCCCCACGATCTCAACAGTTCCCTGTGATCCGTCTATCCGAATTCGCTGTCCAGTTTCGATGCGCGATGTCGCTTTCCGAACGGACATGACGCCCGGGAGTCCGTACTCGCGAGCAACTAGCGCCCCGTGGGTCATTCGCCCGCCCACATCGGTCACTACTCCTGCGGCGTTCAGGAACAGCGGTGTCCACCCTGGATCACAGGACGGCGCGACGAGTATCTCACCGGGTTCGAGCGTCGTCTCACTCGGATCGAACACGACCTGCGCCGTTCCTTCGACGACCCCCGACGAAACGCCGGTCCCAACGAGCGTATCCGCTCCGACGTCGTGAGTAACCGCTGCCGTCGGGGCTTCGCCTTCGCTGGTTAGCAGTGGCGGTGCATCCAACTGCGTGAATCGTTCGTGGTCACGACGACGGCTGTCGATATCAGGAGTCGGAGCCTCGCGTGAGGCAAGGAGGTCGAACAGTTCGTCCTTTCTGAGATACCAGACATCGTCGGGGGTTTCTAACTGCCCTCTCGCGGCGAGATGCTCACCGGCCTGTTGGAGACCGTCATGCCATGCTGCAAAGAGATGAGCAGTGCCATGTTTTAGCTCATCTCGCAATGGGATGTATCCCCGATAGACCTTCAATAACCGACCAACCATTCGTCGGCGGATGGGGCCAAACAGCCCCCGTTCTGCCTTCTCCGTCAGCTCAGCGACTGCCTCCGCTGCTTCATCCTCGAGTTCTCGGAGATGTTCTCGATAGGCATCATGTTCTCCAGCACGGAGATTCCCGCGAATAACTTGGAGAAGGCCAGCAGGATCGTCTCGCCACCGCGGGCGACTCACATCTATCTCACCGGTTGCTCGATATCCGAATTCATCGAGAAACGCTTCAAATTCGCTGACGAACGCGTCTCCACCACTGACCTCTTTGATTGCCTCCAACGACGCTTCATCGTGGATCGCCTCCTCGACAGGCGGATGCGTCCGAGCAATGTCTGCGAGATCGTTCAGTCGAAGGTTCATTTGGGTTCCGACCTCATCACGAAAGCCTCTCCCTGCGGCATCGATAGTGTCGTGCTCATCGGGAAACAGAACCCTGAGTCCTTTATCTGCCGCAATTCCAGCATCAAGCGGCATTATTGGTGGATACACTTCTTTTATCAGCTCGATTATATTGGATGAGAATAGTTCGAATACGGATTCTGTTCGCCTAGTAACATCATCCGGCTCTAGTATTTCAGTGGCCGTTCGTTCACCCCACGATCGCCACCACTGGATCACCTGTTCCCTATCATTGCCTGCGCGAATAAATGAAGTAGCAAAGCGATACACCACACCTGGAATCACGGGTGCAAACGTTCGAGCTATGCGCCCTCCGCTCCAGACAGTTGAGAGGATGGATGATAGTGACGTATCGTTGTCGAATTCTTCGCCGCGCTGTTCTATAAGCTCTCGCAGCCCACGGGCTGCGGGGCTGCTCAGCGAATCGATACTGTCAATGAAGCCTTGTCGCCCCCATTTGAACCGAAGGAACGGCGTGATGTCGAGGTAGACGCGCCCACCTGCCTCGACGGCCATCGACTGTTCTCATCAGAACCGAACTCAGCGAATATATCTCCCATCCATTTTCGGAATAGATCGGCAGCGAGCGGTGGCATCGCTTCCGCCATCGCCTGCGTGTGTCCCATACTGAAATACACGTGAAGCCGATCGTCACGGGGCATCGGGTCAGGAAGCGGGAACAAGGACGTAATCGGGCGCGCCTGCACGATAGAAACGTCCCCATCGTCGAGACACCATTCGATGTCCTGGGGACACTCGAACAACGCTTCAATTTCCGCGCCCATTTGTACGAGGGTCCGAACCTGGTCGTCCGAGAGCACGCGTCTCGTGCGGTCGTCCGCGTCGAGTTCGACCGTCTCAGTGCCGCCTTCAGAACGTGATCGAACCGCGACCTGCTGGTCGCCGACCTCGTAGTCGAGCACCTCACCGGTCCGTTGATCGACGCGAACGGCGTCGCCAGTGGTATCCCCTGACACCAACGCCTCCCCCAGCCCGACTCCGCCCTCGATGGACGCGATGTGACGGTTGCCCGTCTGTGGATCGGCGGTGAAGAGAATACCGGAGACGTCGGGCGTGATCATCCGTTGGACGACAACCGCGATCGCCACTTCCTCGTGTGAGATGTCGTTTCTGGCCCGGTAGGCGATCGCACGGTCGGTAAACAGACTCGCCATACACGCACGGACTCGATCGATGATTGCATCTGCGCCGCGGATATTGAGGAACGTCTCCTGTTGGCCCGCGAACGAGGCCTCGGGGAGGTCTTCTGCGGTGGCACTCGAGCGAACGGCATACGCCTGCCCTGGATCGCTCGCTGTCGCATCGAGAGACGTCTCGATCGCATCCCGGACCTCCTGTGGAACATCACAGTCCTGGATCTGAGCGCGGAGAGCAGCTCCCGCGTCCGCGATTGCTGCCGTATCCGTCGGCTCGAGCGCTGCGAGCTCGTCGATTGCGTCCTGGATAGCCGGCTCGTCGATCAGGGCCTCATATGCAGCGGTCGTCACGCAGAAGCCCGTCGGCACCGGCAGGCCAGCATCAACCAACCGCGCCAGGTTCGCACCCTTGCCACCGACGAGCGCGCGCTCCGTTGCCCCAGCGTCGTCGAACGAAACAACGTACGGCTCAGTCACTCGAGACTCTTCGCTCTCACTCATGGTCATCCGCCCCGGACGTAGCTCCGTCGGTCGACTTGGCCGCGACGCCACCTCTCTTGCCGCTCTCTGCAGCAACTGGAAGAAAACGACTCCCGACGAGGCTCCCGTACGCGGTAGTCAGATCAGTCCGTTCGGTCGATACCATACCTGCCCTTGACTCTATGACTATATATTTATTTTGGTCATGTAGTCTTATCTGTGACCAATTCGTTTATATAGTCATATATCGAATTGGAGATATGGGTGAATTCAGCGACGAACCGAGGGATCGGCGGGGGTTCAGTGACGAGGAGCACGACCGAATCCGAGAGCAACTCATCGAGACAACGCGCGAGTTGCTGCTCACGTATGACCCGAAAAAGGTCACTCTCACGGATATCACCGAACCGGTCGGTATCAGTAAAGGGAGTTTTTATCGGTTTTTTGATACCAAGGCCGATCTCTATCTTGTGATCCTCCAGCGCGAAATGGAGGAATTTGGCGAGGAGGTGCGCTCAGAGCTGTCTGACGTAGACGAGCCACGTGAGGGACTCGAACGGCTGTTCTGGAGCTATGCCGAGTTTGCTGAGGGGAACCCACTCGTTCAACAGATAGTCATCCAGAACGACTATCAGAAACTGGTGCGGAACGTCTCACCGGATAGGATTGAGCAGATCCAACGGGACGAGATGGCTGCACTCCTGCCAGTTATCGACGCGCTCCGAGCAGAGAGTCACGGACTGCTTGCGGATGTCGATACAACGACGCTCCTCGGTCTCATGGGCGGATCAATTGGATATCTCGCACTCCACAGAGACGAATTCGAGGGCTATGAAGACGTACGTGAGGAGTACGAGCAAGGGTATTATAAACGAGTGCAGGACGTGCTCATTTCGTCGCTGGCTCGAGGACTAACGGCCGAGGAGTGATCGTTTATATCCTGTAACAAGCCCTACCGGCTAAAGCTAGAACGTGTGCGACCGGATGGCCCCACGAAGACGGTCATACCGGCTCTCGCCGAAAATGTCATCGATCACCACAGACAGGCCCGCAATTTTGATAGCGAATCTGACGGCAACGGCGATGATCTCGATGGGTTCGTCTCGGACGTCACGACCATCGCACATCGTGTTTGCATGCGTGCTATATAACGTCTGGCGGCTCGTCGATCTGCTGGTGAAGCTCGCCATTGACGGCGAAAATCGGTCGTACGCGCCCCACGTGGACGCGAATCAGTTCCTGACCGTCGCCAAGCAGTGCTACGGTCTCGATCCGCCTGATTGATGCCGATACTCTTCCGTGTTCACCCGACTCGTGAGCGGCGGCACTGTTCAGCAGGCGTTCATTTCACACCCTGATCGGACGATTCCGAGATGTCGACCTGAAATTGACCAGCGTCTATTTATCACGTTTAGATAATGGCCGAAACGAACATCTGATCCGTGCATTGATTGGCTACCTAGCCGACATCAGCGAATAGAATATCCCCGATCCAAAAGGTGTCAGGGTCCGCCTCATCCCGTTGTGTGGTCGAAGAGCGCTCCGAACACCCGTGCCTCGACCTTCTGGAGGTGTTCCGATACCGTCCCGACCGTGAGCCCCAGCAGCTCTGCGATGTCATGGTGGGTGGCTCGCCGCGGGACGTTGTAGTAGCCCAGTTCGAGCGCGACATCGAGCACCTCCCGCTGGCGGTCGGTCAGCGTCGGCATGACGTTCGTGGAGTGCTCCAGGTACGGACTGATCCGTTCGACAGTGACATTGATTTCCGCTGGAATGTCCTCCAGGGCCTCCTGCAACACTTCGTTCGTCTCGCCGACCATGACGACCCGCAGCTTGCCGTCACGCGTGCCTTCTACCGGAAAATCGAAGAATACCTCGTGTTCTCGCGGAAGTTTCAGGAACCGTCTGATCTCCGATGGTGGTTGCGTGTGGATATACACTAGCCCACCTTCGTCACCGTCGCCGGAAATGCTGAGACCGAGCACATCGAGCCGGTCTTCGATTAGTTGTCTCGCACGGTCAAGGTCGCCCCGAAGCCGACCCAGCATGACCGTCGTCCCGTTCTCCAGTATGTTGACGTGGTAGACGCGTTCCCTGCTGATCCCCGACGCTTCGTCGAACAGCCGGAAGTCTGGGTGCGATGACCGCATGTCCACGAGGAGCGTCAGCGCTCTCATGTGAGTTACCGGTACTACACGCACGTGAAAGAATAAACTGCCTGAGATCCTAGGCAGTCAGCCCATCTCCTTGTCCGCTGTTATTCAGAGTATGTCGATCGAACCGCAGGGAGCAAACGTGTTTCCCGAGGCACTTTCAACGCGCGAAGCGTGGCTCGAACCGTTCGACTGGTACCACGAGATGCGCGAGAACGCGCCCGTCCACTACGATCCCGAGCGCAATGCATGGGACGTCTTTCGCTACGCCGACGTCAAGCGGATCCTGGGCGACGACGCGACGTTCTCGGTGGACCCTGAGAACGCTCCCGACTTCGTCAGCCCCAAGATGGATGGCCAAGAGATGGCTATCAGTTCGATGGTCTCCGAGGATCCACCGCGCCACGACGAACTTCGCGACGTCGTTGACGACTTCTTTCGCCCGCAGGCCATCCGCGAGCTCGAACCCCGGATCCGGGAGCTGACCGGTGAGCTCCTCGACGATACACTCGACAGGGAAGGTAAGATCGACCTCGTCGAGGAGTTCGCTTATCCGTTACCAGTCATGGTGATTGCGGAGTTGCTGGGCGTGCCTGTCGAAGAACGCGACCAGTTCAAGGAATGGTCCGATGCGCTCATCGCCGCGCCCAGTGACTCCGAGAGCAGCGAGGCGTTCGCCGAGCGCCAGTTTGAGCTCTTTCAGGAAATGAGCGGATACTTTATGCAGCTCATCAAGGAGCGCCGCCAGAACCCGCGCGAGGATCTCATCTCGACGATCGCGAACGCTGAGATTGACGGCGAACCTCTGCCCCCCGAGAATATGGTTGGACTCTGCATACTGTTGCTCGTCGCAGGCAATATCACGACCACGAACCTGATCGCCAACGCCATGCGCTGTTTCGGCGAGAACGATCTGTTTGAGACCTACACCGCGGCGGGCGCGGTTCTGACGCCGGCCATCGAGGAGGTGCTGCGCTATCGCTCGCCGGTGCAGGCGATGAGCCGGTTCACGACCGAAGACGTGACTATCGGGGACGAATCCATTGAGGCGGGCGAGGTAGTGGTTGTCTGGATGGGTTCGGCCAACCGCGACAATCGTCAGTTCCCCGAGGGCGACTCGTTCATTCCTGATCGCTCGCCCAACCAACATTTGGGATTCGGCTACGGAACTCACTACTGTTTAGGCGCGCCGCTGGCCCGTCTCGAAGCGGATGTCGCTCTCTCGGAACTGTTCGGCCGGTTCGCGGACGTCGAGATTCCCGACACGACGCTTCAGCCGACCCGCAGTTCGTTCATCTACGGCGTCGACTCGCTGCCGATCCGGTACGCGACGGTCTGAAGCGAGTCTTTCTGACTTCCAAGTTTGGGTTACCCCATGAACAGAAGACGGCTCGGTGAATTTCTAATGCACAGTCTATCTTCGGAATGTAGCTGTCTGGTGTTGATTTCGAGCCTAGTTGTGCATGAGCAATCAACCTAGCCGACCTCACTTGACTAAGGTTCCGATGCACCTTCGAATCCACCCGTGCTCCGTGCCGATCGAGACGCATCTCGTCGCCCTCGACCGTGCAAACGGAATTCATTTTGCACATACCGTGCAAAAGCCCACTTCTTCATACGTTAGTGGAGGATGTGGAATCGTATGGCGGCGGGAGCGATAGACGCGCGGGTGAGGACCAGAACGGGGGCTGAGACAGGACCTGTCGGGTTTCAGGCGTAAAAAACGCTGGGTGTGCTGGTAGTCCTGTACGTGATTCTAGCGATAAGCTGGAGATATAGACAAGGGCCTGTTCGCTTCCATTATTTTGCGCGGGCTATCTCAGTGATCGACGAGCAGTGCGTTCAGCCCCGGGTATCACTGCCTATATACCGGCTTTTCAACCGTTGATATCCGTTCTCGTATACGAGGTAATATCCTCCCGCATAGACGACGCCAAGGAGAAACAGCGCCGTAAGTACGGCCAGTGGGGACCCATAGTCACCGACCACCTCGAACAGGATATTCACTGGTACTCCGACGACAACGGTGATGGCGAAGACGATACTAGCGAATCGTCGAAGGTGTCGGAGTGATCCTGAGCGAGCGACGAAGATAATGGCCACGACGATCGCCACTCCGATGCCTGGGACCAGCAAGACGAGTTGTGTGAATGGGTCTGGTGGCAGGACGAACGTTCCAAAGAGTGCAAATGTGGGAAAGAGAACGGCATACCACACCACGATAGCAAGCAGGACACGGAAAACGGAGCGAAACGTGAACATAGTGTCATCCCGGAGCGGTCGATTTAAATACATCGCGATGGGAGTCACCAGCTCCGTCAACTCAGGATTGCCCAATCGACCGAACAATCAATCGATCGTACCGACGCTCGCTCCCCCGCTTCTACGCAGGCAGGATAAGCATGATCCCTCGAACCACTGTCCTGGCGCAGAGCGAGAGTAGTGAGTTGCGTGTTTGTGTGGAAATGTGAAATTGGAGTCGCTCAGTGGATGGCCAAGCTGAGCATGCCGGATGGATGGAAGACGGTAAGGGACCGCCGTGCAGTGGGGGAACGTGGGCGGGCTTGGGCCTCACTATCCGTTGCTGGCCGGTTCGTAGATCCGAATCCAGCCGTTAATGCTGATGCCCACGATGAACTCGTTGTACACGAACTCGACGGTACCGGTACCTTGGCAACGTCCCACCACGTCGGAGCCAAAGAACGCGGCCTCGAGGGTTGCCAGATCGACACACTCGTACATCGGTGGGGATTTCACCTCGAGCGGCGAGACGTCAATGGCGTCTGCGACGGCGAACACGACGGCAGTCGTGAGATCTGCGTCCTTGGCTGGGTCGTAATGGTGCTGTTCCACCAGCGTCCATGTCGAGTTGTTGTCGTTGACGCTCCCGCTGTTATGGTTTTTCATACTCCATCTCCCCTGTGCGTGGGGGATGCGCCATGACGAGGCTTGCACTCATCCCTTCGAGTGCGGTCAGGACCTGCTCGGTATGCTCAGCGGCTCCAATCGTCTCCATCTCTGGATCGAACGTGAGGACGCTGTTATCGGCTAGTTTCGGCACGTGGGTGTGATAGAGCGAAACATACACCCGATCTCGTTGGGAGGCCGTGACCGCATGCTCGGGACTATCGTTCTCGAACGCGGCGATCTTCGTCGCAAGGTCGGTCAGCGATCTGGGAATGTCTTCACAGAGCGTATAACAAAGATATCGCCGCCGGGGATGAGCCAATGCTTCGTAGACATAGTCTAACGACAGGATTTCCAGCAACTGTCCCTGCTCATCGCGGTGTGGCCTGGGCAATTCATGAGGGTTTTTGTCCGGTTCGTTCGATTCACTATTCACAGGTTCATGTATCATGAATGAATATATAAGCCTAACTGGCTGTAACGTACCATTGGCAATCGCGTAAACGATACGTGAGATCCTCTTCGATGATGGCTATGAGGCAGTTCCTGATGCGGTCACTCCCTGCCCCCTCGCGCCGAAACCAGGTGCCCGTCACTGAGTGGCTGGAGACTGGCTGTGTGATCGCGGGAACCGATCTCGAATGAGATGTGTAAGCGTCTCGAATGTAGGCATTGCAGAGAAGCCGGTGGCGGTGGTGAGTTGCACGTTACTACACAAACACGCAATCGGATTGATGCCCGACTGGTCCCGTTCGGCAGGGGATTGCTTTCTGTCACATTCACAAGAACGAGAGTATTCGTAGGCTCATGGCTGATACCACGTCCTCACTGGTGACAGGGACTGACGGGGCCGCCATCCTCTGGCAGAGATGTCTGGAGGCGATGTAAAGTACGAGGGGAACGTAGCCATCGCTCATGCGAGTGCCCACTCAGCGAAGGACCAGGCGGTGGAGCAGGCGTAGCCTATGGACCTGCCCCGCCGACCAACCCCACAGCAACGATGGCGGACAGCAAATCAGCACACGAAAGATATGGTACAGAGTAACAGAGTGACCTTCGTCCGTGAGACTGTCATCGCCGTGGTGGTTGTCGTCGGTCTCTACGCTCCAGTAGCTCTAGGAGTTGAGTTCCGACCCGCTATAATTCCGGGCTACCTCCTTATCGTCGGATTCGATATACTGGAAGTTACCGTTGGGTCCGCAGGCGCCTACTATCCCGTGCTATTCGGTGCGTATCTCTTCGGATTTGGACTCGCTGGGGCCGTCGTTGTTCACACGGTTCGCAATTCTAGCGGAGTCGACCTCCCAAGTTGGCGGCTTGGCGCGGCTGGTGCGTTCACCATGGTAGGGATACTCGCGCTCTTATTCGCGCTCGGTGTCCTCCTTGGGACCTCCCAGATGACTCCTGTCGTCATCACTGGTGCGGCTGGGCTCCTTTTGCTTGCGCTGGCGGGCTGGCTCGCTGGGCTGTTCAACATCTAATAGCACGGCGTCGGATTTCTCAGGTGATTCCCGACAAAGGGGGGACTCGGCCCGATCGGGCCGATCGTGGGGTGACGGTGGTCGCGCCGATGGTGGTTACGTATTTTCGAGCAGAACGATTCGTATGGATGATCCATGCGTCTGTGACCGGTGCGAAGGGCAGTTCCCGATTACGCAGGTCACGATCGACGGCGACACGGTCCTCTGTGAAGCATGTCTGTCCGTCGAGCAGCGGCGTCTCGAGTGATCGCTAGTCGTTTGATTTGTGCTCAGTCAGCCACTTCCAGCCCGTTTCGATGTCGAGCAACCAATTCAGAACCTCGTCGACCGATTCCTCTGTCTGTTTGTGCTCGTGCAGTCGCTCCCACGTCTCAGTCGCCACTGGCAACCGCTGTTGGTCGGCCAGATCGTAGAACCCTTTGTGGATGATGTTTACGAGCCCTAGCTTGTCAAGCAGGTCGATGTGTTGGTAGATGTAGTCGCCGGTCACCCCACATGCTGCCGTGTGCAGCGGTGGTCCGCCAGGTGGTCGAAGATCTGCCAGTCGATGTCCCGGAGATCAACTCACCGAATTGCTCGCGACCAGAATCGGACCCGGAGTGACCGAGGTCGGCGTAGTGATCGACGGCCCCAGCGTTGACGGCGTGCTCGTCGAGCCAGTCATCGATCACTGATCGCTGATGAGTCGTCTCCTGATCATCAGTTGAGGCACGAATACAGGTAGCAATGTGTGCCATTTTGGTACGAGTAATTGACCGGATGCTAACTATATAAAGAAGCGAGGTTGATGACAGTCTGTCAGCAGGTACCCCCCTACTGACAGGGTAGGAGCTACATAGCCGACTTCAGCTCACTACGAAAGTAGGTCGCGTAAGGACAGCACTACCAGAGTTACAAGTACACCAAGTGCTATTACCCGCAGTACCCCCGCCAATAGCCGTCGGTTCTTTGGCAGCAGTTCCGCAATTCCTGACAGCCCTGCTGCAGCTCCAATAATGAAGGTCGCGGTAAGCCCACTAGCATACCGGAGTTCAAAGAACACATACAGACTAAAGAGAGCAAGTGAGCCCCCGATAGATATTTTGGCAGTATCCCATCCACTCGGCTCAGAAAACAACTGTTTCGGATTAATTTTCATTATGACAAATAAAGCCCCCATGTAGATAAAAACGATGGGTGCAAGCGACCTATGCTACCGGTTTCGTGACCCGATAGCTCGGGTCACTGTATCCTCTTGGGCTGATGTCGGCTCGGTAGATTGCTCATGCATAGTTGGGCGCAGAATCTATACCGACAGTCTACATGTCGCACATGGCTGTGCATGACGAATCAACCGAGCCGATTCCTGATGTCACCCGCCAGACGATCTACCCTACTGCAGTAGACAGCTAGGTCACAAATAATCGCTTGGATTGGGTGATGACTGTACAGCGTATCGCTGAGCCCCCAATTCGAGGAGTTTCGCCTCCACAGCGATATTCTCCATTGCGACGGCCCAGTTTAAATAGCTGGCTTGCCGAGGAAGTTCTTGATGATTCGACCTTCAGCGCGATGGAGAATGCGACTTGCTCCACCTTTACTGACGTCCAGCGCAGCCGCGAGCTCGGTGAGCGTGCACTCGCGCGGGCTATCGTAGTACCCACGTTCGGTCGCTTCGGTAATGAACCGCCGTTGGCGATCTGTCAACAAGCTAATCTGATCGAGTGACTGCGTGATCGAGCCGATTTCGTATGGGACCCCCTCGGCCTCGAACGCGTCTTTGAGCTGCGACAGCTGCTCATGTGAGGTGGTCAGGTCGCTGATGAGCCACCCGTTGCGAAGGATCAGGGGAAACTGCAGGAGGTATCCCGAGGAAAGGATGGCACGATACGACCGCTTCGCTCGTTCCGATCGTTACTGTTACTTCCGTTTCGGGGTTGTATTCGATCCCCTTCCAGTCGGCGTACCGCTCCGATACGGCTTCTCGGAGATCAGGGAGTCCCCACGTAATCGTATACTGACTCTCAGTATCTATGGCCGTTTTGGCGGCTTTTTTGATTGCTACCGGCGCCTCATCAACGTCAGGGATACCCTGTGAGAGGTTTATTGCGTCGTGGCGGTGAGCCTCTCGAGTCATCTCACGGATGACCGACTCCGACACCACGTTGAGGCGGTCCGTCCCAATCTGGCGATCCGGCCGTACAGAATCGTCCACGGGAATCATCGCCACCGCATTTTATTTCCATCTACCACTCGCGCGTGTGGCTGTAGTGCATTGTCGCGCATGCTATGCAGTGAATTTCCGTTCAAGAAGCTTTACGAGAAGATACGCCGCCAAGCGCTCGGTACCTTCGTTCGAGTCGTATCGTGGAGCGACCTCCATCATATCAACGGCACCGACGTCGTCGTGGTTACCCAGTACCGTCATTGCTTCGAGTGCTTGGTGGGGCGTCAGTCCACCGGGAATCGGAGTTCCGGTACCCGGTGCGAATCCAGGATCGACGGAATCGATGTCGAAGGTGACGTATACTGCATC
Organism: Halobacteriales archaeon YIM A00010; assembly: GCA_025041175.1. Taxonomy (GTDB): domain Archaea; phylum Halobacteriota; class Halobacteria; order Halobacteriales; family Haloarculaceae; genus Halocatena. Next base: position 605,271 of record JAKCFJ010000002.1, on the reverse strand, counting down.
CGTGTCCCGTGCGGCAGCTTCAACGGCGTCCTCCACCACAGACACGATGCCGCGATCTGATATATCTCCCATGGTGAAAAGGTTGAGTCCGGTTTCGTCGGCAAAATCGAAGAAATCAGGCGATTCGTAGCCACGAATTCCAACCTGACTGACCGATTCATAGTCGACATTTGGTAGATCCGCAATCAGAGCTGTGCTCGATCCGTGGAAGTCGGTTCCGAAGACCGGGCTCTCCGAAACGGTGTCGGTGTGGGCATCGATCTGGACGAAGCCGATGCGGTCGTAATCGGTTCCCTGTGCGAAGCCACGGACTGCGGGGAACGTGCAGTAGTGGTCGCCTCCTAGCATGACCGGAAACGTCTGGGAGGCCACTGTCGCTGCGTGGGCAGTGATACTCTCGGCTGTCGTCTCGCGATCCATTGGAAACAGCGGTACGTCGCCAGTGTCGGCCACAGTGAGCTCATTGAAGTCCACTTGATCGCCGGTCCGCATGTTCGTCAATTCGCCTTTGTATGCCGAGAGGTACGCCCACCAACCGCTAGCTTTCCGAATCGCGCCCGGACCGTACCGGGCACCAGGACGGTTGGAAACCGCACCGTCGTACGGGACACCGAACACTGCGACGTCGACATCGTCAACATCACCGACATCCTGTGGCTCACCTTTGAGAAACGTGTCGAATCCAGCATATGCGAGTTCAACATCCGATCCAGGGGTAGACTCGCGGAACACCGCCGCTCTGTTGGAAGGGTTGCTCATTCGACCTCCTCCTCGCGTTCAAGTGCAGCTCTGAGCGCGTCGATGGACCGTTCGAGCTGACCACGACTGATCGTCAATGGCGGCTGGTATCGCAACACGTTCCCGTAGTAACCACCGACGCCGATGACGAACCCATCCTCTCTGAGACATTTCGAAACGCGTTTCGCACGGTGTGCATCCGGCTTCGATGCAACGCCTCGTGGCCCATCTTCGTCAGGATCGACGAGTTCGATGCCATGCATTAGGCCGAGACCACGCGTGTCGCCGATACCGTCGAACGTCGCTTCGAGAGAAGCAAGCTGATCCGAGAGCCACGCACCCTGCTCACGAGCGTTTCCGACGATACCGCTCTGCAGTTCGTCGATCGTCGCCAGCGCCGCTGCACAGGCAACTGGATTGCCGCCGAACGTCGAAAGGTGATCGCCAGCCTCGAAACTGTTCGCAATTTCCTCGGTTGCGGTGAACGCACCGAGGGGTAATCCGTTCGCGATACCTTTGGCCTGCGGCATGATGTCAGGCACGACATCGAAATGAGTGGAGGCGAACATCTCGCCGGTTCGTCCGTATCCCGTCTGAACCTCGTCAACGACGAGGAGTCCTCCATGATCGTGGGTGATTTCCTTGATTCTCGCAAGCCAGTCCGTTGGCGGGACGATAATTCCACCTTCACCCATGACAGGTTCGACAACGACTGCGGCAAGGTCATCGGACGTGTGAGTTTCGATGGTGTGTTCGAGATCATCAGCACAGGCCGTCGAGCAGGTGTCTTCACACGAGCGGCACCGATAGGCGTACGGTGCCGGAGCGTGCGCGACATCGTTGATCGTTGGGGCCATGCCATCCTTGTAGGAGCTGTTGCCGGTGAGCGCGAGGCTCCCGAGCGTGCGTCCGTGAAACCCCATCTCAAGGGCGATGACCTCCCTGTTTCCCGTGTGTTTCCGGGCAAGCTTGACCGCGCCCTCGACGGCTTCCGTCCCAGAGTTACAGAAGAAACTCCGTTTGAGGTCGCCCGGCGTGATCTGAGAGAGCGTTTCTGCGAGTTCGGCCACGGGAGCGTTCGGGTGAACATACGAACAACCGTGGACAAACTCGTCGAGTTGTGCCTTGGCAGACTCAACGACTGCCTCATTGTTGTGGCCGATGTTCGCGACCGAGATACCCGAAAACAGGTCGAGATAGGTGTTGCCGTCGAAATCTTCGAGGGTGCAACCCTCAGCGCGCTTGACAGGGACGTTGAGGTCCTTCCAGACGGACATCACGTACTCGTCGTACTGTGTAGATACGGTTTCGTTGGTTGTCGGTGGTTCGGGTGACATTATCTCACAAGGTGGCAATTGATTGCCATTGGCTGTCGTGCGTCACGGAACATAAATGTTACTTGCCGGTCGCCGCTACCAGCCAACCGGCGTCCCACGACACGCAGATCCAAACCTTGGTGTAGACAGTCAACATATTGAACTATTAACAATGGCTGCTGATATAGACAAACGAACGTACGACTTGCTTCGCCTCGTCGACCGTTATAGTCCGATTGGTAGCATCCAGCTTAGCGAATTGATGCAGCTTCACGGATACGACATCAAGGACCGAACGATTCGTTTAAAACTCTCTGAACTCGATAGCATCGGACTCACCGAGAAAGTCCCAGGGAAGGGTCGGCAGCTCACGGAAAGCGGTCGAGTGGAACTCGAACAGGGCGACGTCAATGGCCGGTTGGAACAGATTCGCGCTCGAATCGCCGTGCTCACCAGCCGCGTAAGCTACGACCCAATAGAAGACGCGGGGGTACTCATCGTGTCGAGTGCGTTCCTCGACGCCGATGCCGTCGAAGATGCTCTTGCGCTTGTCGAACGACTCGAATCGCTCCCCCTCGGACCCATACCCATCTCACTAGAAGAAACCAGCGGCACCGAGCCGGGGGACTACCGTCTACTTGTCGCATCGAGTATCACCCTCGACGGCGTGTTGCTCGCCCACGGAATCAGCACGAACCTCTCGACAGCGGGCGTTCTCGAATACACGTCGACGAATAGAAAAGAAGACGACAGCAGTGCGATCGCGAGCAATGCCGAACGCGGCGGTCGGATCGTCCGTTACGTTGACGTCATCAACGGGGAAGGCTCGTCTATCGACGTCATTTCGTTGCTGATCCAAGCGAACCGGAGTGATGTTACCAGCCTCATCGAAGGCAACGAATCGGGCCTCCTCATCGGCGACGACCGCGAATTCCCGATCAATCGATACGAGGAAACGAAAGACCTGACCCTTTCAATGCGAGCAGAGCTTGGCGGCGTCGTCGATTTCCGTCGACCACGCGAACAAGAGGCGTTCTTGGACGGCAATTCGGCGTGGGCATTCGGCTCGCTTACCTACGTCGGAGCCGGTGAACTGACGCTTACCGCTCTCTATGAGTACGGTCTATCGGACGATTGGGAGACGTTATATGGGACAGTTCCACGGAATCGTCTCGAACACGTACAGGCGTTCCGCGGGACTGTCCCCAGCAATTAACCAGTGGTGTCGATTCGGCGACGTTGCCGAGTGAATCGTCACAGCCCCCAGTGCATTTGCTTTTGTCTGCATGAAGTCGCAATCAACGATCGATTTTCCGGGAACCAAATCGTATTGGAACGATCCGAAAAACATCAATGTCGGTGGTTTTAAGTATAGACCATGGAAACATATTTCCATGTCATTGGTAGGCATTGACGTTACCATACTAGTCCTATATATGCTCGGCATGGTAGGGGTCGGGTACTGGGGTTACCATCGGTCAGATACTCTCGACGACTATCTTGTCGCGGGCCGGAACATCCCACTTTGGATGTACGTGCCGGTCATGTCGGCAGTTATCCTCGGCGGTGCATCCACTATCGGCGGTGGTGGACTGGGCTACCAATACGGAGTTTCAGGCGCGTGGCTCGTTGTTTGGCTCGGCTTGGGCGTGGCCGCAGTCGGTTTGCTGATTTCGACTCAACTTGCCAATCTAAAAGCGTACACACTTGGTGAGATACTCGAACGACGGTTCGACAAATATTCGGCGACAGTCGGGGCAGTCGTTGCGGGGGTGTACGCGCTTACCATCGCGATTACGCAGGTCATATCCATCGGGACAGTGCTTACGGCACTCTTTGACTACAGTCTGAACAGCATGATCGTCGCTTCCGGAATCATCGTTATCGGTTACACCGCTTTGGGTGGGATGTTCTCGGTTACGATTACCGACTTTCTCCAATGGGTCGTCATGACTGTAGGCGTCTTCGTGTTCGCCTTGCCACTCGGCCTTCTCGAGGTCGGAGGGCTCTCCGGGCTTCAAGCCGAACTCGACCCGTCATATTTCAGTTCAACTGGCATCGGTATTGATACGATCGTCAGCTATTTTCTGCTGTACTTTTTAGGAATAATGATCGGCCAGGATATCTGGCAACGGGTTTTCACTGCTGATAGTCCCGACACAGCACGAATTGGCAATATTGCTACAGGGGCGTACGCTGTCGTTTACGGGATCGCCACCGCGTTGCTCGGGATGATTGCACTGGTGTTATTTCCCGCATTTCAGAACCCAGATCTCGCACTGCCGCGGATGATCCTCGAAATCGTTCCTGTCGGTCTTTCTGGACTCATCCTTGCAGGCTTCATCTCCGCGATGATGTCGACCGCAGACTCCGCGTTGCTTGCCTCCAGTACACTCTTCACGAACGACATCTACCGTCGATTCATCGACCCTGATGCCGATGAAGGGACGTATACCCGGATTTCCCGCATCGCGATTCTCGTCCTTGGTGTCGGCATGATAGGGGCGGCAGTCCTCATCGGAGACGTGGTCAACGCACTCACGCTCGCGTATAACCTGTTGACAGGTGCAATTTTTGTTCCCTTGATGGCCGCATTCTTCTGGCACGGCGCAACATGGCAGGGAGCAGTGTCCTCAATACTCGGGAGTTCCGTCGTTATCATCGCAAGCATGGCACTCTACGGCTTCGGTTCGAATCGTCCAATTCTGTATGGGCTCGGGGCAAGTCTCCTCCTCTTCGTTGGGGTTAGCCTTCTCACCGGACCACCGCCGCACAAGAAACTCGAACAGTGGCTCGATAGCATCGCAGATCGTCCATCGGCCGAGTGAACGGAGCGTAGACAGCCATATCGGCGAGATACAGCGTTATGAACGCCAGTGCCCGCATCACGCCAAAGAACACGTCAGTGGGAAGGGCTCTCATCTCACCGGCTGTCTGCCACGTCTTGATGAAGACGTGAATTTGGTCCCTCGTCTCTTGGCGATGCTGTCGAATCGTTTGCTCAGGGATACCGCGAATGAACGTCTTATCGCACTCAACAATTGTCTTCTGTAACAACTGGTTGTTTTTAATACTCGATTCATATATCTGGAATAATTAAGTCAAGCCAGCTTCGGCATCAGCAATGTCTGCCAGTTTTTGCCTCACCCGAGAAAGGAATTCGCCCCGTACACGGAGAAAAATCTCGTAGTATAACTTCGCTTTCGTGCCGAAAAATACGTGAAACGTACTCTTTGCAATTCCAACTCGATCAGTGATATCTTTGACAGTCGTTTTTGCTGGACCGAGTGTACTGACTAAGTCACGACCAGTTTCAACAATATTCTCACGAATATCGGCACGCTCTTCGTCGGTGAACTACCCCGACCTACTCCGGCGCTTCGCGCCTTTGTTGAGGTCGGAGTCGCGCAAATCGCGGAGCGATTTGCTGGATACGGGAAATCTTCGATTTCCCTTGACTTCCTGTTTCCACGACAGGACTTGCACCCATCGCAGGGATGGGCGTAGCGGTCCCAGTCTCCGCAGGCGTTGGATTCGGAGTGTCCCACTCCTATCAGTTCGACACTCGGGCCACCTGTCCGACGCACGCTTCTTGTCATGGTTCGAAACGGCGAAGCCGTTTCGTCATCACGAAAGACGCGTCGCGTCTTTCGAACGACGTTGCCAACATCGGACGGCATGTGGTGAGCGTCTTACTACCTCATTGCACAGATGAGGTCGTAAGTCTGTCGAATTAACCGGAAAACAAGCAAAGACGGCGCTGTATCCCCTCCCTACCACTCGCTTCGCTCGTGGTTGAGGAAGGGGGCTTAGCGCCTGCAATTCAGCTAAAGCCTCTCATCGATACTGGGTTCTGACTCACTCATTGTCATCCTCGATGATCTCAACGGTCCCTTGTGTTCCGTCCACCCGAACCCGTTGGCCGGTCTCGATGCGCTGAGTGGCTTCGGACACCGACACGACCGCTGGCAGGCCGTATTCGCGCGCGACGAGCGCACCGTGACTGATACGCCCGCCGACTTCAACGACCATGCCCGCCGCGTTCAAAAACAGCGGCGTCCACCCAGGGTCCGACGAGGGGGCGATGAGAATTTCGCCCTTCTCGATGGTCGCCTCAGAAGGGTCGCGGATCACGCGAGCAGGACCCTCAACCACGCCGCCCGAGACGCCGGTTCCAGCAAGCACCCCCTCGGGGAGATCTGCCCGCTCGACGCGGGCGCTCGGCGCTTCCCCCTCGCTCGTTAGCAGCGGTGGCGCGTCCATCGACGCGTGGCGCTCGAATTCGGCACGCCGGGCTGCGATATCCACCGTGAGTGGTGCACCGTCCAGCGCGGCGAACAGCTCGTCCTTCCGGAGGAACCAGACATCCTCGGGAGTATGCAGCTGTCCCTCAGCAGCGAGAGTCTCGCCAGCGGCGAGGAGTGTCTCGTGCCACGCCGCAAACACGTGAGCGAAGCCCTGTTTCGGGTACTCTCGGGTCTGGACGTAGCCGCGATACGTCCGGATGAGGCGGCGAACGATACGCGTTCGAACAGGGCCGAACAGTCCGTGATTGACCTGTCGGCAGAGTCGGTCGGCTGCTGCCTCTGCGTCGGCAATGAGTTGCTGAAGATGTTCGTGGTGTTCGCCAGCCTCTCCATGTTCGAGGTTCGCGCGAACCGTCGCAAGCAATCCTGATGGATCGTCCCGCCACCGTGGCCTGCTGACGTCGAGTTCGCCAGTCGCACGGTGGCCGAATTCATCGAGATAGTCGTCGAAGGCGGCCACGAACGCCTCACCGCCCTTGACGGCTTCGATCTCTTCGAGCGATTGCTCGTCTTGGAGCGCGTCGGCAACTGCGGGATGGTCGCGGGCCACATCTGCGAGATCACCCAGGCCGAGATTGATGCGCGTCACCAGTTCGTTCGGAAAGCCCCTGCCAACGGCGTTGACATCCTCTGGCGCGACCGGGAACCGTCGCTGGAGCCACCCACCCACTGCGAAGGCAGCGACCAACGGACCCATGCGCGGGATGGCACTGACCAGGGTCTCGGTAGTAAGCAGGTCGAAGGCAGCGCGAGCACGGTCAGCGGGCGTCTCGGGTGCGCGCATCTGCGCTGCGAGCTGTCGCCCACACGCATCCCACAGGTCTTCCTCGCGCTCTGGGGTTGGCTCGCCACTGAACGCTCCACCGAACCCATCAATATATTTCCGGATGAGTGGAAGACCCGTCTTCGCGCCTGTCCAAGCCGCACCCACGAGCGTGGGTCCCATTGCGATTGTTTCGAACCAGCCACGACCATCGCGGAACGCCTCCTCGCGTCGGGTCAACAGGTCGTCGAGACCGGCTGCCGCCGGTTCACTCATCGTTGACAGCAGGTCCAGCAGCCGCTGGCGAACGGTATTGCTCCGTAAAAATGGCGTCAGATCCACATAGATCCGCCCACCGGCTTCGACGACGAATCGCGAATCAGTGTTTAGTCCCAACAACGTGTGCGTGTAAGTCCGCCAGATATCTCTGACGAGTGGTGGCATCGCTTCGGGAAAGGCTTGGGCATGACCTATGCTGAGGTAGACGTGCAGTCGATCGTCCGCTGGGGCAGGTGACGGCAGGGGGAACAGAGACGTGATCGGCCGTGCCTGCACGATCGAGAACTCGCCGTCGGCGAGACACCATTCGATATCCTGAGGACACTCGAACAGCGCTTCGATCTCCTTGCCGAACTCTACGAGGGTCTGGATCTGCTCATCGGAGAGGACGTGGGACGCGCGTTCTTCCTGGGAGAGCTCGACTGTCTCGGTGCCGCCCTCGGGAAGCGGGCGAACCGCGACCTGCTGGTCGCCACTCTCGTAGTCGAGCACCTCGCCGGTCCGCGTATCGACCCGAACGTTGTCGGCGGTCACCTCACCGGAGACGAGTGCTTCGCCGAGTCCGAGTCCGGCATCGATGGATGCAATGTGCCGGTTGCCCGTTTGTGGGTCTGCGGTGAAGAGGATGCCCGACACGTCGGGGGTGATCATCCGTTGAACGACGACCGCAATCGCTACCTCCTCGTGCGGGATATCGTTTCTGGCTCGGTAGGCGATCGCGCGGTCGGTAAACAGACTCGCCATGCAGGCACGAACTCGGTCTGTGATCTCCTCTCTGTGGACATTGAGGAATGTTTCCTGTTGGCCCGCAAACGACGCCTCGGGGAGGTCTTCGGCGGTCGCACTCGACCGGATGGCATACACGGCCTCTGTATCGTTCGCTGTCGAATCGAGCGCACGCTCGATCGCCTCTCGTATCTCGTCGGGGACATCACAGTCCTGGATCCGAGCCCGGAGGGCGGCACCCGTGTCCGCGATCGCCGCCGTGTCCGTCGGATCGAGGGCTGCGAGCTCGTTGATTGCGTCCTCGATGATCGGCTCGTCGATCAGGACCTCATACGCAGCCGTCGTAACACAAAAGCCTGGTGGCACCGGCAGGCCAGCACCAACAAGCTGCGCCAGGTTCGCACCCTTGCCACCGACGAGCGCACGCTCCGTTGCCCCAGCGTCGTCGAATCCGACGACGTATGGCCCTTCCACCTGGATATCTTCGGTCTCACCCATGGACGTCCTCCGGGGGAGTAGTTCCGTCAGTTCCGTTGGTTCTATCGATTCCGTCGGTCATCCCAGCCGCGACGGTCGCAATGAGTGTGTCCCGGATCGCTGGATAGCGGTCGTCGTTGATGTGCTCTTTATTGTATGGAAGAAGGGTAACAGCCCGGAGCGTGTACGCAATCGTCTCCGGATCGGGCCCAGTCACCTGCCCGTCGTCGTACCACTGCTTGATATACGGCAGGATGGGTTCGATCTGTTCCTCACGTTCCTCTGCAACTTCATCGTCCGAGTACTTCGCCCGCAGCCGGTCGTAGGTGTCCTCGACGAAGATCTGGTTGAAGAGTGGATTCGATTCGTATTCATCCATAACCTTCTCGAGAAACGCCGTAATCGCCGCTTCCGGATCGTCGTGCGCCTCAAAGGAATTCTCCAGTAACCGGGGGACGAATTCCTCACCGTACGCCTCAAGAATTTCGAGGTAGAGCGCTTCTTTGGAGTCATAGAACTGATAAAACGTGCCGGTGCCAATCTCAATTGGCTCTAACAAGTCTGTCATCGTTGTCTTGCGTACTCCATAGCGGGCGAACAGCTCGCGCCCTCTATCGCGGAGTTGCTGACGAATCCGCTCTCGTTCTGCATCAGTGAAAGCTCGCATGGGTTGTGTAATGATTGATCAGTTGTTGAACTGTTGGGTTACTCGTTACTCGCTCGCCGCTGAGTGGTCGGTGGCTCGGTGAGTGGGACGGCGGCCAGTTTTTCGTGGCTGTCCGGTCGGTCGATCGCCTCACTCGGCTCAGCGTCGTGATCATGAGAGGTCCGTCCGACGGAACCACCATTCGCTCGCCCCGACCACCACGATTGTTGCACCAAGGAGAATCACTCCCCCGACGACATCATATGCGTTATGAACCATGATCGCCGTCGGGTGATAGTACCGCATGGGAGCGATCGCGCCGAGCCAGGCGTAGTCGCTGAGTCCCACGCCCGCTTCGAACAGGAATAACGCGAAGATCAGAGCCATCGCTACCCGCTGAGCAGTACTTCCGCGACCGAAGAGGACTGAACAGCCAAGTCCGATTGCCGCACAGCACAGCAGATACGGAATCGAGAGCGCGTGGACCGCAACGACATCGGCGAATGTGAGCGACGCATCGATGTTAATCATCGTCGCGCCCGAGTAGACAACGCCTCCAGCGACGACGTTCGCGGCGAGGATCGGCACGAGCAACGCCAGGAACTTCTCTCTGACGACCTTCGCGCGCGAGACCGGTCTCGCAAGCAATGTCTCCATGCGGTCTGTCTCGACATCCGCTGCGATCAGCGCCCCCGCACTGTAGGCGACATACATCCCGAGCAGAATGACCCAGATGAAATTGTAGAGTTCGGCGGCGAGAAAGCCCGCGAGGCTACTCATCGCCGTTATGTCTAATGCCCTTCGTAGCGTCTCGGGGAAAACTTGCGTCATCTCGAGGTTGGCCTGTGTGACGACGCTCGGCGCGAACGCTACAAACAGCGCTGCGGTCACCGCCAGCCCGACGACGAGCGCGGCAGTGCCCACCTCTCGGCGTTCGACCTCGTAGCGCGTGATCTCAAACATCGGTCTCATCTCCTCTGTCGCCGTAGAAGCGCATGAACACGTCCTCCAGGGGCGCTTCCTCGATGTCGAGGTTGATGATCGTGTACTCAAGCAGGTGCGAAAGCAGGGCGTCGTATGCGCTGGTGTAGGTGAAGCTGACGCTCGTTCCGTAACTTGTGGTGGCGTCAGAGCCAGGTGCGTCACCACCGTCCGTCCATGCACCACTGCTATCGGTCTCGACCGTCTGTGCGGAGTGATCCTCTCCACCAGAGACGTCGATGTCGTGGGCACCGTCGATGGCAAAATCGCCCGCATCGACCGTCTCGGCGACGTGAACCCGCACCTCCTTACCGCCGCGATCCAGCAACGTCTCGACCGCTTCGACTTCCACGAGGTGGCCATCACGGATGATGCCCACACGGTTACAGACTTTCCGGACCTCGCTCAGGATATGCGAGGAGAAAAACACCGTCTTCCCGCGGGCCTGTTCAGCGCGGATGAACTCCAAGAAGCGATCTTGAAGGAGTGGGTCGAGTCCTGAGGTTGGTTCGTCCATGATTATGAGATCGGGATCGTGCATGAACGCGAGGACGATGGCGAGTTTCTGCTTATTTCCGCGCGAGTACTCACGGATTTTCCGGTCCATCGGCGGCTCGAACAATGAGAGGAGTGTCTCGCTGCGCTCGTCGTGTTCGAGTGACGCGTGATAGTCGAGTAAGCGTTGGCCAGTGACGTGTTCATTGAATGCGGGATCACTCGACAGGTAGCCGACTCGTTGTTTCATCTCGATCACGTCGCGTTCATCACGGACATCGTATCCAAGGACTGTTGCCCCTCCCTCAGTTGGTGATTGAAACCCCATCAGGGTGCGGATCGTGGTCGACTTGCCCGCTCCGTTCGGCCCAAGAAAGCCGAACACCTCACCCTCCTCGACCGTGAGCGAGACATCTTCGATCCCTCGGGTCTCGCCGTAGTACTTCGTCAGCCCGCTCAGCTGGATTGTGGCCATATTGTCGCTCCTTCCACGTTCGTCTACGAGCACTGAATATTTGAGCGTTTCGTTCTAATGCTCTAATCCTTTCTCGCTGGTCACTGAGCGCAGCAGTCGCTCACACTGCCAGTGGTGTGTGAACAAGCGGAGAACATCGATGTGAGCCGATCCGAATCGTCTACTGCATCGATAGCAGCGTTAACCTAACGAATCGATTGTTACCGAAGTAGTTCAATCGACCATATATAAAAATTTCTATGAATCCAAGCTGCTAATCGGCACAGTGTTCCCCTTGAGCTGATTCATAAGCAAAGAGGTGGTTTGTAGATAGCCATCCTCCGAATCTCTGGATCTTCCCTTTGGTGGGGTAGTTGAGACTAGTCGTCTCAATGCATACGATGTGAGTCTACCATATTTTCATTTAGAAGGTTCTGGATGGTTCAACTGTTCAGTAGATTTTCGAAATGGGCGCTGAGTTTCTACCGGTGTCAGGTGTTGCCCAGCGAATCGTGCTGAATACAGGGTGTCTATTCAGCACGGAAACCTTCTCAGTCACTGAGAGAGTGGCCAAAGCTCCCTCGAACTTTATCACCGATTTTCGAACAGATATCAACGAACGACCTTGTGAACTACTGAATCTCAGGAACACTCAAGTTGGTCTGCTCCGTAGCGCTCCATCCAAGTTGCCAACTCTTGAAAAACGGGTGTGAGACCGGCTACCATTTCTGTGTCCTCATATTCTACTCGTGGTGGGATTTCGTCGTGCTGTGTTCGCTCAAGAAACCCGACTTCAACGAGTTCATCGAGTCGTCGAGACAACGTATTCGGGGAAAGAGCGAGCGAATCTTGAAGCTCGTTAAAACGGAATGACTGCCTGTCTCTAATAACAAACTCGTTAAGGATTGCTAAGGTATGTGCTCTCCCGAGAAGTGAAAATAGCGTGCTCTCATCAACCGTTTCGCGTAGTTTTGGCTGTTGATTTGCGCTGGACTCGTTCATAGTCATACTACGGAAATCGTAGTAATGGTTATTTTGGAACGGATATCCATATTTGAGAATATTATAAGTGAAGTAGACTACGTGCGCTAGGAATTGAGTCGAGTCGGTGAGTCAGTTTCCTTACTTCCACCCTTGGTAGTAGCAACCGCATTCCTAACTTGGTAGCTTTTCACCTATCCGCTCAGATGTGGGGACGGGAATCCATCGATGAAAATCGGAATCATTGGCGCAGGCAATATGGGAAGCACAGCCGCTCATCACTTCGCTGAAGTTGGGCATGAGATCATGGTCTGTAATTCTCGAGGGCCGGAAACGCTCACCGACCTCGTCGACGAGCTAGGACCCAACGTTCAGGCAGGCACGGTATCTGAGACCGCCGAGTTCGGCGAAATCGTCATAGAGGCAATCCCGCTCCATGCCTATGAATCCCTGCCTGCCGACGTTCTCAGTGGCAAGATCGTCATCAGCATGGCGAATTACTACCCCGGTCGTGATGGATTGATGGATGTCGGCGAGTCGTACATGGCCCTCGTCGCAGAACATCTCGAAGACTCGCGAGTCGTCAAGGCGTTCAATGCGACGGGTTGGCCGACGTTCCGAGATGAACAACGGCTGGACGCCGACCCAGACGACCGTATCGCGGTGTTTGTCGCCGGGGATGACGATGAAGCGAAGGAAGTCGTATCGGACCTCATCGAGGAAATCGGATTCACTCCCGTGGACGTCGGCCCGCTCGTCGAGGGAGGTCGCCACATCGAAAATGGCTCGCCGATCTATACGGCAGCACTGACCGCGAGCGAGGCACAGCCACGGCTGGCAGCACTGAAGACAACCGTGGCTGCGTACGAACACGGCTACTACAGCTCCTCCCAGGAAATTACACTTCAGGACCTCGCCGATGAATTGGACATGAGTGAAGAGTCGCTTTCAGAACGCCTTCGACATGGGACTGAGCTACTCATCAGTAAATATCTTGACTGAGTGCATCAGTCGCAGCTACTGACAGGTAAGCATCGCACCCGATATGCTTGTGGAAACCCCTGGTAGAGAGCTGGCAGGATACGAGAGGGAATGCCGACGATATCGAGATACTGGTCGATGGGAACGAGCAGACGGCTTCGGACCTGAATCCATCCGACGTGCACGAACTGCGCGTATCCGGAACCGGCCCTCGAACGGAGTATACCGTCGGGGGGACCGACATCGTGTACTCGACAGCGACGAACGAGGCGGCCGACCGCGTTGGAATCGACCGTATCGAGGGAATCGTTCGTAGTCAGGACGATACCTACCTGTTCCAGGGGGAGGTGACTTCGTTCAGAGTCGCAGACGGCTCGGTCAGCGATATCGATGTCTTCATCGACGGACAGCAACAGTCGCTCGACACGTTAAATCCCAGCCAGTCCGAGGTACGAACACTCACTGTCGATGATCCATGGCAGACGTACGACCTCGCGGGGGACTACCAGGCCCCGGTCGTCATCGCCAACCCGCCATCCTACAACGGCGACCAACCGTGCCACGTGCGGTTGCGGAACGTCTCCAGTCAGAGCTTCGATGCCCGCACCGAGGAGTGGCTCTACATGAACGATGTCCATTACGATGAGACGGTCGGCAGCCTGGCCATGGAAACTGGGAAGCACGAACTGGATGATGGGCGCAGTGCCTCCGCCGGACGGACTACTGTCGACACTGACTGGCAGAGCGTTTCGTTCGAGCAACCATTCGAGACGACGCCGATCGTGCTCTGCCAGACGGAGACCGAACAAGGCTGGCACCCCATCGTCACGCGCGTTAGCAATGTCTCGCCGGATGGCTTCGACGTGAGAATTCAGGAGGAAGAAGCCCACGGAACCCACTACACAGAGGCACTTGGATACATTGCCCTCGAACCAGGGACGGGCACGCTAGACGGGAAGGCATTCGAGGCGGGACACACAACGTTGGATCACGCGTGGGATCGTCTCTCCTTCGATCGAGAGTATTCGAATCCCGCCTTCCTGGCGGGGATACAGTCCTTTGCCGGGTATAATACGTGTAATCTCCGCCGCTGGAACCTGTCGAAGACAGGCGTTGAGGTGATGGTCGAGGAAGAACGGAGCAGTGACGAGAAGCAAACGCATGTGAACGAGAGGGTGGCCTATCTCGTACTCGAAGAAAGACTCGAAAGTTTTGGAGGTGAAATAGATGGAAAGCCTCATGAAAGTGACTGGGCCCTCTGATATAAAACGTATTAAGTGCACGTCGGCATAGGTATCTGAAGATTGCGGTTTCCAGGGAGATATAGATTAGACCGCCGTGATATATATTGACTTATCCTGTACAATGTGCTGAACAACCAAATGTGATCCTATGACGGACAAAAACAACCAGTTACTGTCGCACATAACATCAGGATCTCTTCGTCGTCAGATCGGTATAGGAATCGTTGCTCTAGGAGTGATTGCTCTCAAACTCCGAAACGCAGAGACTCTTTCGTGGCCCCATTTTGTCGGAGGTTTTATATCGTTCATTATATTTCCTATATACAAAGATATAGTTGAACGACCCGAGCATTGGCCACAATTCACTAATATTTTGCAACAAATAGATTTTCTTATGGGTCCGATTGTATTCATAGGTTATGTGGGTCTGATGTCGAGTTATATATGGCTGTTCCCAAACTCAGCTGTCTTATACTATAATTTCTTCCTTGGAATATTCATAGCTTATATTATCGTTACACTGTATATTCTTGGAGTGCGGTCGCTCTGTGAGGAAAAATAGATATAATCGATTGAATATTACTTCTTTCAACAGTCTCTCGAAATACATTGATGGCGTCCCTCAACTTGGGGGGGAGCAAGTGTTAGTATCTAGTTGCCCCGGGTGCAGCGCTCTCAAAAGGCAACGGTACACGTCGGTAAAGTGCCATATCTGATAATCTGACTGTAGGGGTGGAGAAATCACGCTCATGGGTAGCACATTGTTGATTTCAGAGCGTCGCTCTGACAGCGTAGTTGAGGGCTTCTCGACCAGGTTTGCGGAACAGTTCGTGGCGTAGCTGGAACGCTCGAAGGTACTGTGTGAGTTTGTCCTTGGAGATGCCTCGATGCGGTGAGAACTGCTAAACACCATCAACAACCTCCAACAGAAGAGCGTTCATGAATAACTGTGCATTAGGTCTGAAGTCGGCTAGGTAAGATTCATAATGCACGATCCATCTCGAAATCTAGGTCGTCAGTATAAATTTCGCAGGTAGCTATGCATTAGGAATTTTACCTGCCCATCATCAGATTAGGTATCTTATTGTCCATCATCTGAAGTCTGCTAGGTAGGATTCGTCATACATAGCCACCCACGAAATTTAGACGCCCGGTGTAGATTTCGAGCCCAGATGTGCATGAGCAATCTACCGAGCCGACTTCAGACGTCTAGATCATCTTCCCGATCCAGCGAGCACTTGGGGTGAAACTGAGCCGAGCGTCCTGAATCGAGTAGCATACCGAATGAAGCCTTCTATCGACGCTGCACGACAAATTCCAGACTCATTCTAGTGAGAACAGAAGTCGGCTAGGTGGATTTCTAATTCACAATCTATCTTGAAATCTAATATCAGTAGTCTATGTTTCGCGGATAGCCGTGCATAATAAATCGACCTAGCCGACCTCTGGTGAGAAAAGTCCATTTACAGAAAACCATCCTCCGAAGTAGGGGACCTCCACTTTGGTGAATTTGATATATCGATATATGATTTATATTTCTGGATTTATGCCGTTCAACGGTTCGGCCGTCTGAAATCGGCGGAATTTGGGTGAATCCCATCCACGTATGCTTAGTAGAGATAAGCATACGTGGATATATCCGTCTCTATCCCGTACACGAACCATGTTCAGTACCATTTTCGACGTGATTGGCTCCCTCTCGGCACGGTTCAGGCTGGACAGGGCCTCACGGCCCGGTGATGGGCGTGAGTGACGAGCAATCCTATCTGTTCCCGGACCCTGCCTTGGAGGCGTTTCTCAGTAGCAAAGGCAAAGGTCCGAACCGCCAGTCGGGGACGTACCGGCGCAACGTGGAACGTGATGTCAGGCGGTTTTTCGACTGGCTCGCCGATCAACCCGACACCCCATCGGCGTTCACCGAGCTTTCTCCCGTCCATCTCCGCCAGTACGTCCGATCCCTCGTTCAGGACGATCTCACAGCGAGTTCCGTTCGGACCTACTACGCGAACCTCTCGGCGTTTCTGGGCTGGTGCGTTCGGGAGGGGTATCTGACGGAGAACCCCGCCCAGACGACGCGCGCAAAGGAACCTCTTCCGACGACCGACCACGCGGGCCGCCAGCGCGAGACCGGCCAGCAGACGTGGTACCCCGCTCAACGCCGCGCCATCTGTCGTCACGCCGATCAAATGGCCGAGCAGGCGCTCGATGCGGTCGAGGATGATCGGTGGCACGCGATCAAAACCGCTCGAGATCGGGCGTTCGTGTACGTCCTCGCCTACACGGGCATCCGAGGCAGTGAACTCCTCCACAATCCGTCCGACGACCGTCGAACGGGGGTCACGTGGTCGGATCTCGCCCTCGAAGAGCGCCGGCTCACTGTCCTCTCGAAACGACAGGAGCTGAGTGACCGCTCGATTCCCGATCCGGTCGTCCACCCGCTTCGAACGCTCGAACGCGTGCTCGATCCCGCCGAGACGTGGCCCCTGTTCCCGACCCTCCACCGACCCACGCTTTACGGCCAGCTCCGAGACGAGTTCGCCGAGCGCGGACTCGCCGACACGATCGAACGGCAACTCGGGACGGAACCGACGTTTGAGCTGTTCCACGAGGCGAACGTCGCCCCTCCATCGATCACGACCACCAGCGGGCGGCGAATCATGCGGCGGCTCACCGACGACGCCGGGATCGAGATCGAGGACAAACACGGCTATCTCGCACCACACGGTGCGCGGCGAGGGGCGGGTAGAGTGCTCGCCAAATCCAAGGGGTACGCAGCCGCCGCGCGTCTCCTCGATAACACCGAACGCGTCGTTCGTGAGCGTTACTCGGACATCGAAGCCGGTGAAATCGCACAAGAGGCCACTGACGCGTTCGAACGCGCTGATGGCTCCGGGCGAGACGACCAATAATGATAACTTACCGACCGATAGGATAACCTAGTCGAGGGGAAACTGCACTTAACCGTCGCTATCTCATCACTGAACGAACAGAACGGTGGTGCCGGACGGAAGGTACGGTTCCAAACGTGAATATCGTAGTCGACAAACCGACGGGGAGGCTCATAGGTCTCGAGCCGACATCTTATACATTACTGGTGGAGAATTTTCGTCTTACACGTATTAAGCACTAATTATCGGGATATACAAGCCATGAGAATTCAAGATCGTGGATTATCGGGATAGACAGGCTATGAAGCTCCGGAACACGACTCGGTCGTCCCTCACACCGCTTCGCGTCTGTTTTCTTACGGGACGGGGTGAGATTGCAGACTGGATGGTTGCCTCGGTGCGACAAATGGTTCAGAAGACGAATGCGGAGGTGACTCTTGTTGTCCATGTGGCCGAACAGGTCGATGATACAGTCGGGCACGCCGGTATCACACACCACCTGAATCGGTGCTGTTGTGCGGGCGTACAGTCCGTGAAAAACGCGATCAGACGGGATCCACAAACGTACACGTCGTTGTCTGCTGTCGAATGGCCGGATTCAGTAAGGCGCATTCAGTGTAAATCGCAACCGGCAGACCGTTTCGGGGTTGTCATTCCGTCCGATGTCGTCGAAACGATCGTGGACGCGTGTGATGTCGTCGTTCACTTTCAGGTGGGCATTCTTCGGGGAGACATCCTCACTCAACCAGAGTACGGCGTGTTGAGCTTCCATCACGGTGATATTCGGCAGTATCGCGGAACACCAGCTGGATTTTGGGAATTTCTCCACGATGCTCCACGCGGGGGAGTAACATTACAGCGGTTGACACCGAAACTAGACGCAGGCGACATCGTCGCGTTCGCATCGGTTGACCTGGCGAATGCACACACGTGGGCTGAAGTTCGGCGACGGCTCTTTCGCGCCTCGCCCGGTGTCTTGACGAGGGGAATGCAAAAACTGCGGGACCCATCCTTCGCGCCGGTGACGGTTCCGGATGCGGAACTCGGTACGCTCTATTATCTGTCTGACATTACCTTTCCTGTACAGGCAAGATATCTCCTGAAAGAGATCTGTGGGTTGGCGCGTACGCGATGAACTGACGAAAACGATCCTGGAGGACGGGCTGTAGTGAGATAACTGGATGACCGGGAGTGCTCCTCAAACCGTTCCGTGCCGCTGGGTATTCACTCCTCGGCGTACGCCTGCTCGAACGGCCGGGGTGGCAACCGAAGCTCCTCGAGCCGGGGGAGGTGTTTGATGTTGTAGACGACTTTCATCTCCTCGGTGACTGGCATCCCGTTGCAGG
The DNA here is from genome assembly GCA_025041175.1 of Halobacteriales archaeon YIM A00010. Taxonomy (GTDB): domain Archaea; phylum Halobacteriota; class Halobacteria; order Halobacteriales; family Haloarculaceae; genus Halocatena. The sequence continues at coordinate 586,649 of JAKCFJ010000002.1, read as the reverse complement.
ACAGCCGGATACCGCGTTCGAGCATTTCAGGGGGGAGAATGGTGTTGACGGGCATCTCCAGTTCTCCCTCGACGACCCCAACCGCACAGTTGGCGCAAGCCCCACCGCGGCAGGCGTACGGCCACACGAAGCCGCGGTTCTCCGCAGCTTCGAGCAGTGACTCGTGTGGCTGTACCAGAAACTTCCCGTAGTCGCCCGAGTCGAGGTCCGCAGCGGCTGCTTTCTCGAACAGATCGTCGTCACTGAAACTCCACCCGTGATCGTCCAGAACTTCGTAGTTGAGGTACTCGACTCGGGAGTCGCGTTGTCCAGTGTCGTCGTACCGATCGTCGTGATCTTCGACGCTGTAGTCCCCGTTGAGTTTTGCGTACGCTGTCTGGACTCGTTGAAACTCGCTTATCGATCCACCCTGGTCCGGGTGGGCCTCCTTCACCCGTTGTCGATATGCCTGCGTTATCTCCTCCTCGTCCGCGTCCGCATCGATCTGTAGCACATCGAACGGGGATGCCATACCGGTACTAGCGAACCGACGATGAAAAGGCTTTGACCGGAAATGTGTCTGCTACCGTCGCCTTGCTCCCCTCACGCTCCAACCATCACGAGCGTGATCGGAATGGTCACCGTACTGCTCGCAGAGACGACGGAAGGAGTTCACAAAAGACTAATATCTTGCTCGGGAAACCGCAAGCAGATGGCTCCCCAAACAACACGCCGATACGCGAGAGTGACCGCGCTGTGACGGATCGTTCGTATCTGTCGCGACGCGTTCGATCCGCGCTCTCCCGGAATCGGCTCCGGGTCGGATTTGTCGCTGTACTCCTCGTGGTGGTTGCCGTGCTCGCCCCTGCGGCGTCGGACGGTCTTTCGACTGCGTCCGAGACCGACGTTCCGAACGCACCGCCGACCGACAACCACACGGTCGTTACCGAATCGGGACGCGCAGGGACGATCACCGCCTACGCTCCTGACGGCGAAGTCGTATACTACAACAACACGCGCACAAAGTACTTCGACGTCGATCCCGCTGCGGACGATCCTCTGACCGTCGAGTACACCGCGACGGACACGATCCACTCCGAGGGACCAACGTGTAACGATCCACCGTGTGCGAGAAACGTCATCGAGCGTGCCAACCTCGAGACCGGCGAGGTCGAGGTGCTCTACGAGCGCTACGACTACAAGGAAACCGCCGGCGAATGGCACGATATGGACCGCATCAATGATACGCACGTTCTGGTCGCTGACATCGTTTCCGATCAGGTGTTCATCGTTGACACCGAAACGGAGGTCGTCGAGTGGCTCTGGGACGCCCAGAGCGATTTCCCCGTCGATGGCGGCGGTGCGTATCCCGGTGACTGGGCGCACATCAACGACGTCGAGTACATCGAGGAGGGCACGAACGCGGGTCGGGTCATGGTCAGCCTCCGTAATCAGGATCAGGTCGTCTTCATCGACCCCGAGCAAGGACTCCAGAAGAACTGGACGCTCGGCGCCGAGAACGACTACGGCGTCATGTTCGAACAGCACAACCCCGATTACATCCCCGAATCGAGGGGTGGGCCGGCGGTCGTCGTCGCCGACTCCGAGAACGGACGCGTTCAGGAGTTCCAGCGCGAAGACGGCGAGTGGACCCGGAGCTGGGAGTGGTCGGACGAGCAGATGCAGTGGCCCCGGGACGCCGACCGTCTGCCCAACGGCAACACGCTCGTCACCGACACCCACGGGAACCGCGTCATGGAGATCGCCCCGGACGGTGAGATCGAGTGGCAGGTCGAGTCGTCGCTGCCCTACGAGGCCGAACGGCTCGAAACGGGCGACGAGAGCGCGGGCGGCCACAGCGCACGACAATTAGATCTCGAGTCTCAGACGGCTACCGCCGACGAAGACGAAGACGGAGACGACGGGTTCAGCGTCCTCGCCACGCTCTCCGACGCCGTCGACTCGATCGTCCCCCACCGGGTCTCAAACGGAATCCTCTTCATCAGTCCGGTGTGGATGGGGCGCAGCGAGTTCGCCGCCGCGGCCGTTGGACTCTTGGCGGGATTCGCCTGGGTCGGACTCGAGATCAGGTGGCGCCTTCACGACGGAAGGATTGGATTCCGGCTGCCCATCTACCGGCAACGTGACGACTGAACTGTTTCACCGGGATGGACAAGCGTTTTGGTCAAATATATAGTGATACAACATCTCGTTACACACGATGTCATACGAACGACGCCGATTCATCAAAATAGCTGGAACTGTCGGGCTGCTCGGGACCGCTGGGTGTCTCGAAGATGAGGGCTCTGGGGGCGATACGACGCCCGAAGACGAGGCAGAACCCGGGGAGGGCGGCGAGCGCCTCTCGTGGCACGCGGGTGGGACCGGCGGGACGTACTACCCCCTCTCCGGTGACTTCAAGACGATCGTCGACGAGGAAACGCCCCACGCGCTACAGGTTCAGTCGACCGGAGCGAGCGTCGAGAACGTCGGGAGCCTCAACAGCGAGGACGCCGATTTCGCGCTCATCCAGAACGACATCGCGTACTTCGCGCTCAACGGGACGGGTCTCGAGGAGTTCGAGGGCCAAGCGATGGAGAACATCCGCGGTGTCGCCACGCTGTATCCGGAAACGATCCACATCATCACCCAAGCGGGTTCGGGGATCGAGGGCGTGGGGGACCTGGGGGGCCGGTCGATCAACACTGGCGATCTCGGGAGCGGGACGCAGGTCAACGCGTTGCAGATCCTCGAGACGGCAGGCGTCCAGAACTTCGACGAACAGAACACCGACTTCGAGACGGCGGCCGACCAGATCCGCGACGGCGATGTCGACGCCGCGTTCGTCGTCGGCGGCTGGCCCGTCGGCTCCGTCGAGGAGCTTGCGACGACCCAAGACATCGGTCTCGTCGAAGTGGCGGGCGATCTTCGAGGGAACCTCATGAACGAGGCCGAATGGTTCGCCGAGGACACCGTTCCGAGCGGTACCTACGAGGGAATCGATGAGGACGTCGAGACGGTCTCGGTCCAGGCGATGATCGCCACCCACGAGGCGATGGACGAGGGAACCGTCGAGGAAGTCACGACCGCGATCTTCGACAATCTCGACAGGATCTCCCAGAAAGCGGAGTTCATCAGCGTCGACACCGCCCAGGACGGCATGCCGATCCCGCTCCATCCCGGCGCAGAGAGCTATTTCAACTAGTGTGGACGCTACACCAAATATGGGGTGGCTGAATAAAAAGCGTGTTGCCGTCCTCGTTGTTGCGGTGTTGGTGGCGACCACCGCTGTCGTCTCGTCCGGGTCGGCCGACAGAACGCTGGTCGTCGCCGATGCCGATTCGGGCGAACAGTTGCTGGAAGTCGCCGTCGATGACGGCGACGAAGTGGTGCTTTCGTACACCCACAGTGTCGAGAAAACCCCGGTTCGGGACGTGTACGTCGTTAATGGTTCGGAGTTGCGGATGGACCGAACGGTGTTTCGCTCCTACGGCGCGGGCTTGCCAGCGGACGAGCCGACCGAGCAAACCGACGACGACTTCATCGTTCGGCCGAACAGGTCGTACGAAAAGCTCACAATCGCGCCCGGATCGATCGCGGGGCACGAGTTGATCGTCGGCAACGATCAGTACGACTTGGTTGCGCTCTCGGAGGGATCGGTCGTCGTCTATCTCACCGATCGATCCGTCGACGATGCGCTACCGTTAAATACCTCGGTCGTCCCAAAATATGACATCTGATAATCGTTCTCGATCATGAGCGTCGATACATCTACGGCGGACGACGTTTCGGACGAAGAGAAAGAGGAGATCCTCCAGGAGATAGAGCGCCGTCGCACGCTTCGCGGGGCGGCGCTCGTGCTCGTCGCGTTGATCGGCATCGCGTTCTCCGCGTTCCAGATGTGGATCGCGGCCCGCGGATACCAATTCGGCGCGACGCTCCCCCTGTTGGGTGAGTACCAACTCGTCTCGCTCCAGCAGCTGCAGGTCAATGCGATCCACGTCACGTTCGCACTGGTCATCGGCTTCCTGCTCTTTCCGCCGACCCAAGGCGATGGATTCGTTTCTCGTCGTCTGGGGCGGATTGCGCCCGCGCTCCGCGACCGGCTCGGTGAGAACCATCCTCTCACACGAACCGTCGAGAGAGTGGCTCGCGGCGTCCGCTGGGCGGCAGTCGATTCCTCGTTGACTCGGGTTACCCCCATCGACGTTCTGCTCGTCGCGCTCTCGCTTCTGCCCACCTACTACATCGTTACCGAGTTCGAGGAGATCCGCCAGCTCCCGATCTTCGGCATCCACGCCGGCCGGCCGATTCAGGAGGTCTATCCCGTGCTGGAGCCGATCGTGACTGGTTTGGTCGCTGTCGGCGTCCCGATCGACGAGGTGTCGTACGCGTACCTGCTCGGGGTGCTCGGCGTCCTGCTGGTGCTCGAGGCGACCCGCCGGGCGCTCGGTATCCTGCTCACGTCGCTGGTCGGGATGTTCATCGTCTACGCCCACTGGGGCTACCTCATCCCGCGCGATTCGGTCATCGGGGCGCTGTCGATCACGCCCGCGAGCTGGGGGAATATCGTCTACAACCTCTGGTACACGACCGAGGCGGGCGTGTTCAGCACGCCCGTCACCGTCAGCGTCCGGTTCATCTACATCTTCATCCTCTTCGGCGCGTTCCTCGAGATGAGCGGCGCGGGCCAGTGGTTCATCGACCTCGCGTACTCGCTGACCGGGACGAGAAAGGGCGGTCCCGCCAAGGCCAGCGTGGTTTCCAGCGGGTTCATGGGCATGCTTTCGGGATCCTCGATCGCCAACACAGTCACGACGGGCGCATTCACGATCCCGCTGATGAAGCGTTCGGGATACACGCCGGAGTTCTCTGGTGCCGTCGAATCCTCCTCCTCTTCGGGTGGGCAGATGCTGCCGCCCGTGATGGGCGCTGCCGCGTTCCTCATCGTGGAGTTCACCGGGACGCCGTACGCGGACGTGATCGTCGCGGCGACGCTGCCAGCTCTTGCCTTCTTCTTCGGGATGTGGGTGATGGTCCACTTCGAGGCCGCTCGTAGCAGTATCGGCGGTCTTTCGCGCGCGCAACTGCCCGATCCACGCGAACACTTCGAGCAGGGCTGGTTCTATCTGCTCCCGCTCGTTCTCCTGTTGTACTTTTTGATCGTCGCTCGGTTCTCGATCAACCGGGCCGGCTGGTACACGATCGTTGCCGTGATCGCGCTCATCGTGGCGATCGCCGCGTACGACGAGCGCACGCGGATCCCGCTGGCTACCGGGATCGTGACGCTCGCGCTCGCGCAGTTCGCGGCGTACGCCGTTTACGGTGGCGGGATCGTCACCGCGGTTGAGGTCCTGCTCGGGATCGCTGACGCCCCGGGGGGCTTGTCGCTCAGTGCTGCGGCGTACGCTGGGGTGTCGGATCTCGGGACGATCACGATTCTCGTGAGTCTCGTCGTTCTCCTCGCCCGTCCACATCTGGACGCGCCGATGCTCGAGTTGGATAGTCAGGTCGACGAAACGGCCCGGGAGAGCGCCGAGCGCCTCGGCCGACCCTCACTCGCAGACACCGCGCTCTACCGCTTTGGGGCGTTCATCCTCCGCTCCATGGAATCCGGCGCCCGGACCGCGACCACCGTCGTCATCGCTGTCGCGGCGGCCGGCGTCATCCCGGGCGTCATCAGCGTCTCTGGGCTCGGGCCGAACCTGAACGCGCTCATCCTGACGGTCAGCGGCGAGTCGTTCCTGCTGTTGCTGTTGTTGTCGGGGATCGCCGCCATCATCTTCGGGATGGGCATGCCGACGACCGTCATGTACATCATCCTGATCGCGATGCTCGAGACGAGCCTGGAGGCGTTCGGCATTCCCGATGTCGGCGCCCACCTCTACATCCTCTACTTCGGGCTGATGGCGGACGTGACGCCACCGGTTGCCGTCGCCGCGTTCGCCGGTGCGGGCGTCGCGAAGGCCGACGAGTTCGCAACGGCGACGAAGGCGTTTTTGCTCTCTTTGAACAAGATCCTCGTCCCGTTCGCGTTCGTCTTCTCGCCCGGGATCCTCCTGTTGCGCCAGACCGACGACGGCGCTCGAATCCTGACCATGTCGGACATCACGTCGCTGGGCTACTTCGTCCCCGAAGTCGTCGTTCCCATCATCGGGATGTTCCTCGGTATCTACGCGTTGGGCGTGACGATCATCGGCTACCAGTACGCGGCCATCGATCGCAGCGAACGGGCGGCGTACGCCGTCGCGTCCATCCTGCTGATGGTGCCCGACCTGGCCCTGCTCGTGGTCGACGAGCTGCTCGGCCTGTTCGGACTCCCTGGTCCCGTGACGGCGTTCTACATGACGGCCGGGCTCCGACTGGTCGGGCTGGCCGTGCTCGCAGCGTTGTCGTTCGTCAACCGCTCGCGGGTGCCCGACGAGGGGTCCGAGGGCACGCCAGCGCCGGGCGACGCCTGACGCCGTCGCTACGTCCCCCTCGCGCCAGCCGATCACATCGATTCGGCCGGCTGTTGTACATTCGTATGTGTGATAGCTGTGTCTTTCTCGCGCATCGTAGGATGATAACCACATGAACGAAATATTCATGGTGTTCACACACCTTCTGTCGGGCTATGGGACAAACGGCCACCACGATGCGAAAGGAATTATGACACACTTCTCCGATGCGATGACGGATCCGGGAGACCGGTCGGGAGCTGTTCGCCCGCTATGGACTAGACATGACGACGATCACCGAACCCATCGAACCGGCCGGGCTGACGCCGGGGGTGCTCCGGGCGAGGACGACCATGAGAGAGGGTGAGGATGGGCGGGCGGACGAAACGTACGTGGTCGGGTTCGACGAGGCTGGAGCAACGGAGCGCGCGCTGGTGGGTGGCAAGGGCGCGAACCTGGCGCGGCTTGCCGGTGGCGAGCTGCCGGTACCCGACGGGTTCTGTGTCACGACTGCGGCGTACGAGGCGCTGATCGACGAGCCGGCCATCCGGGAAACAATCGCCGAACTCGCAGCGCTCGATCCGACGGACAGGGAGCAGATCGCGGAGGCGGGAAGCGTCCTGCGTGCTCGGATCCGAGCGCGCAGCGTTCCCGAAGAACTCCGGGATGCGATCGAGGGTGCTCTCGACGCGACGAGCGATCCGGGGCAGGCGTACGCGATCCGGTCGAGCGCGACGGCCGAGGACCTCCCAGAGGCGTCCTTTGCGGGCCAACAGGAGACGTTCCTCAACGTCCGCGGTGCGGACGAGATTATCGACCGCATCCGCGCCTGCATGGCGAGTTTGCTCACCGATCGGGCGATCGCATATCGCGCCAGAAACGACGTTCCCCACGAGGAGGTGGCTCTGGCGGTCGTCGTGCAGGAGATGATCACGCCCGACGTGTCGGGCATCCTCTTCACCGCCGATCCACGGACGGGCAACCGCCACGTCACGACCATCGAGGCCGGGATCGGACTGGGGGAAGCGTTGGTCTCGGGTGAGGCCACTGGCGACGCCGTTCGCGTCGAGAGGCGGACCGGCGAGATTCTCGACTACGAGGTCGGCGACCAACGCCTCGCCGTGCAGCCACTCGACGAGGGAGGGACCGAGACGGTCGAACTCGATTCGGCCGATTCGGCGCGCGTGCTGTCGGACGAGCAGGTTCGGACGCTCGTGGAGGTGGGCGAGGAGATCGAAGGGGTGTTCGGGTCGCCACAGGACATCGAGTGGTGTCTTGTGGATGGGACCGTTCATATCGTGCAGGCCCGCCCGATCACGTCGCTGTTCCCCGTGCCATCGCCGGGCTGCGCCCGGCTGTCCGAGGCGCGTCGCGCCTCGCTATCGCCCGAACCGGACGACGACCGCCTGCACGTCTATTATAACTTCGGACACGCACAGGCGTTTGGCGAAGCGATGCCGCCGCTTGTCAGGGATGTCTGGACGACGTACACTCGACTCTGGATGGCGGAGTTCGGAATGGACTCCGGCACGCAGTGGATCGCCGAGGCCGGTGGGCGTCTCTACATCGACATGACGACACTCTTGCGGATCGGTCCCCTTCGGCAGAGGCTTCCGGATCAACTGGCGGCGATGAGCGAACCGATCGGTGCGGCCTTCGAGGATCTGCTGGCCCGGCGCGGCGAGGAGCTCGAAGAAGAACGGACGGTGCGTGGCATGCTTGCGGCCCTTCCCCGGTTCGCTGGCGTGGTCTGGCGGGGCGTTCGGATGGGCTTTCCGATCGTGTCGGCAATCGTTTCCGGGCTTTTCAGTGCGTTCGTCGGTGAGCCGAACCCCCCCGAGCACGAGGAGACCAAGTGGACCACCTGGGGACGGGACATCGCGGCCCTGACGCGCGCACCCGACACGCCCGTCGAGCGGGTGCACGCCGTCTTCGAACTCTCGGCGGGAGAAATCGATTTCCCACCCCTCGGCCCGCTGTACGCCGCCCTCACAGCAGAAGGAGTACTCCAGGGGCTGTTTCCGGACACTCCCGAGGAGGTTCACGAGAGTGACGCTCTCGTGGGCCAATCAGAAACGTGGAGCGTTTCTGATGATGTGAACGATGTCGGCAAGGGGTTTCCAGCCGAGCTGGTGACGCGAATCAACCTCGGGCTGGGCGACCTCGCGGACGTGGCGCGCGAGCATCCGGAGGTTGCCGAGGCGCTCCGGCAGGACGCATCGCTCGACGAGATCGAAGCGTGTGAGGGAGGCGAGGCGTTCCGAGCTGCGTTTGATGAGTATCTCGAGGAGTTCGGCCACCGGGCGACCGGCGAGATCGATGTCAGCCGCCCACGGTGGCACGAGGATCCCGCCGGACTGCTCGCGACGGTCCGTGCCAACCTCGAACGCGAACAGGCGGGCGAGCACCGCAAACACCTCCGTCAAATGGAACGGGAGGCGACTGCGGCGGCCGAGCTGCTCGAAGGGCGGGCCGCTCGTGGATGGCTCGGCCCGATCCGGAAACGGCTCGTCCGACAACTGATCCGAACGTATCGGGGCTACATCCAAACACGCGAATACCCAAAACAGGGGTTCGCCCACGTCTTCACCGCGTGGCACGAGATCTTTCTGGAGGCCGGCGACCTGCTCGTCTCCGAGGGCCGACTGGACCGTACCGACGACGTTTGGTACCTCCGGAAGGACGAACTGCTCGCCGCGCTGGAGGGCGACTCGATCGAGGTTGACATCGCGGCCCGGCGCGCTGAATTCGAGCGCCAGACGACGATGGACGCGCCGCCGGTGCTGACGAGCGAGGGCGAAGTGCCGAGCCTCCAGGTCGATCGGAACGACATCCCCGAAGGGGCGCTCGTCGGAACGGGCGTTTCGAGCGGTGTCGTCGAAGGGATCGCCCGCGTGGTTCGTGATCCCACCGAAGAGACGATCGAAACCGATGAAATCCTCATCGCTCCCTCCTCCGATCCCGGCTGGACGCCGCTGTTTTTGAACGCGGCGGGAATGGTCGTGGAGGTCGGGACGCGGATGAGCCACGGCGCGATCGTCGCGCGCGAATACGGACTGCCGGCCGTGGTGTCGGTACCGGAGGCGACCCGCCGCATCGAGACGGGACAACGAGTGCGGATCGACGGAACCCGAGGAACCGTCGAGATCATCGAGGACTGACGGCTCGCTCCTCATTGGCGGTCGTAGACGGAAATAATCGGATTTATCCTGGAATAGTATAATTCTATATTCACTTCTATTTCGACTGTCACACCGACGAATGACGAACGATTTAATATCAAAAATAACGAGATATGCCGCAATCAAGTTCTAAATCTGATCCGAGTGAGCGATATCCATTCGCATCAGATTAAATCTGATCAGATATGTATAGATGAATATAATGGAATTAGTATTGATTTACATATTAATTATATGTATATTTTCATCATGTTGAATCTATTGTTTTCCGTTCGTTTCGTTTCTCACACAGGTAGGCGAACGAGACCGTGACTCCCAGCATCGGGATCAACAGCATAAAATTCACGAGCGCGATGTAGTACGACTCGCTTCCGCGGGGAACGAACAGCATGGAAAAGAGCGACAGCGCGAGTAACACGAGCACAAGTCGGAGGACGTATCTGAAGAGGTGTCGGTAGCCACAGACGACGGCGCAAACGGACCGGCCCGTGTTCGAACCCATACAGTGGTGTGGAATGAATCGGGAATAACAGTTTCGGAGCCTTTGGACTCGGCTCGGCGTCAGTAGCGTCGGTAGCGTTCACACACCCGCTCGAACGCTGTCGTGTCCGACTGCCACGACGCCCGAATCGCTTCACAGACCGCGAACGGGTCGTTCGAGGACGTGTCGATCCGCTCGCGCAGTTCCGGTCCCCCAGCGAGCCGATCGATCGTGTCAGCACCATCGCGGGTTCGCCACTCCGTCTGTGGATACTCCCGAAACGCCGTGATCAGCGTTGTGAGTCCGATCTGGACCGGCGAGAGGGCGCTTCGATCGTCGATGTGGATCTTGACGCCGCCAGCCCGCTCCCCCTCGTGCTTCGAAAAGGAGGGCGTGAAGTACACCGGCCGGAACCGAACGCCCGGAAGACCGGCGCCGTTCAACAGACCGGCGAACTCGTGTGGATCGATCCACGGCGCCCCCACCAGTTCGAACGGGGTGGTGGTCCCTCGTCCCTCCGAGAGATTGGTTCCCTCGAAGAGGCACGTTCCGGGGTAGAGGAGCGCAGCCGAGAGGGTCGGGATATTCGGTGACGGTTGGACCCAGTACAGATCTGTCTCGTCGTACCACGTCTCGCGGTCCCAGCCGTCGAGTTCGACCACACTGAGATCCGCACCGATGTCGAATTCCCCGTTGAAATACCCGGCCAGCTCACCGATCGTCATCCGGTGGATGATCGGTAGCCGGTAGCCCGAAACGAAGTTCGCGTGTTCGTCGGGGACCCGGTTCCCATCGTGCCCGAGCGGAGCGATCGGGTTCGGGCGATCGAGCACCACGAGCTCCGTGTCGGTCCCCGCGACTCCCTCTAGGGCGTACGCAAGCGTGTAGAGGTACGTGTAAAACCGGCAGCCGATCCCTTGGATGTCACAGAGCAGGACGTCGATGTCTCTGATCTGTTCGGGCTGGATGCGCCGGGTGTCGCCGTACAGGCTCCGGATCCGCGTACCGGTTGCCTCGTCGACGCCGTCCCCGTACTCCACCCCGGCCTGTTTGTCCCCGCGGACGCCGTGCTCGGGACCGAAAGCCGCACGGAGATCCATATCCGTTCGTTCCGCCAGGAGGTCGAGGGTCGAACGTAAGTCCTCGTTCACACCAGAGGGGTTCGTTATCAGTCCGAGCCGACCGTCGGGAACGGCGACGGTCGGATCGTCGAGGAGTCTATCGACGCCGAGGCTAACCATGTCGACGTGTGCGCGTTCGTTCATCATAAACCATCTGGTACCGCCGGGCAGCGTTCGGATACTGGCGAGCGCTCGCGGACCGGGGCGTGATCGACGCGTCTAGTCGAGCAAGCCCCGCAAAAGCGCTGTCACGCGACCGAGGTCCCGATCGTCGACAACGATGTCCACCTCCTCCTCTACCCCTTCGTCGAGTCGGGCATCGGGGTCGAAGAGAACCGTCGTGCCAGCGACCTCGAACGCCTCGACATCGGTGTGTGAATCGCCGACGTAGAAGACATCACTCGGCTCGATACCGTAGTCGGCACAGAGGGTTTTCAGGACCTCGTCTTTGTGATCGGGTCCGACACGAGCGGTCGAACCGTCGAGGGTACCGTCGTCGTCGAAGCGTAGCTCGTTAGCGAGACGGAAATCCGGTTCGAACGGATCGAGAACGGTTTGTAAGTCCCGGATCCCGCCACTGATCGTCCCGTACGGCGGTCGGGAGTCGTGGAGGAACTCCAGCAACGGTGTGGCACCCTGCGTGAGCTTGACGGCGGCGGCGGCCGCTTCGACGTTGGCTCGTTCGACCCCTCGCTCGGCCCACAGTGCGACGTTCCCGTCACACCACTCCTGGAAGGTGATTTCTCCGCCCCGGTGTCGTTCGCTCAGCGTCTTGCCTCGCTCACGGGTTCCGAACAGCTCCTGTAACAAGAGCCAGCCGCCTCGCTGGTCGACGAGCGTCCCATCGAAATCAAACGCGATCAACTCGGGAGGGACCAGTTTGACGGACCCCGTCGGCGTTCGGACGGGGTCGACGGCTGCGGGATCGAGGATCACGGATCGCTCACATCCCCCATGACGACCGGCTCGCTCGCCCCGGTGGCCGACGGGATCGTGTTCGGAACGTCGTCGAGGCGCGTCGCAGCGAGCAACGCGAAAAGGGCCGCCTCCTTGCTGTCCGGATCCATTCCGAGGTCGTCCAACGGTGCAATCGGACACTCGAGTTCCTCACGGAGGTACGACAGGAGCGTATCGTTGTACACTCCGCCGCCGGAGACGTAGGTTTCCGACGGGTACGGATCGGCGAATCGCTCGTAGGCGTCGGCGATCGAACGAGCGGTCAGCATGGTCGAGGAGGCGACGATATCGTCGTTCGACAGGCGACGCTCCCGCCCCGCCTCGATGAACTGCCGCGCGTACTCGTGCCCGAACTGTTCCCGGCCGGACGTTTTCGGCGGAGCCTCCTCGAAGTAGTCGTGAGCGAGGAACTCGGAGAGAAGGCCGTCGTCGGGCGTTCCGGTGGCTGCCTGTCTGCCGTCTTCGTCGTACGTACGATGCCCGTCGCTGAGAATCTCCACGATCGCGTCCACGACCATATTCCCTGGACCGGTGTCGAACGCAACGATGTCGTCTCGATCGGGGGCGGGGGGGAGAACCGTGCAGTTGCCGATCCCGCCGATGTTCTGCAGCACCCTCGCCTCCTCGTCGTCGGCAAAGAGCGTCGCGTCGAGAAACGGGGCAAGCGGCGCTCCGTGGCCACTCGCGGCAACGTCGGCAGTCCGGAAGTCGGACACGGTCCGGATTCCGGTTTCGAACGCGATCGTCGCACCGTCGCCGATCTGGAGCGTCGATCGGAACCGACGGTCCATCGGTCCCAGCGACTTGCTGGGGATATGCCGGATCGTCTGTCCGTGGCTTCCGATCGCTTCGGCGTCATCGGGCTGGATTCCTGCACGATCGAGGGAGCGCTCCGCTGCGTTCGCGAACAGGGCTCCGATCGAACGGTTCAGTCGGCACACTTCGTCGATGCGCCCGGTATCCGCCTCACAGAGGTCAATCAGACGGTCGCGGATCGATTCGGGGTACGTGACCGTCACGAACGATTCGATGCTGATATCGTACCCGAACGGACCACCTTCCTCGCGTCGAATCCGACAGCAGGCCGCGTCAATCCCGTCGAGCGACGTACCGGCCATGAGTCCGACGACGTACCGATCGCGGTCGGTCGCGTCTCGTACGCCGGCTCGGTGTTTCGAAGGCTCTTCTGGGCTCGTCTCCTCGCGTGTCGAAGTCGTCGGTTCTCGTGTCATGGGTTCGAATCTTCGGTCGGTGTATCGGTCTGTACCGTCCTCCCCGGGTCGTCCAGCGCGGCGAGAGCCGCCTCGTGGAGTCGCGTCCGGAGTCGAGCGATCGGCTCAGCGTCGTCGGAAACGAGGAGCCGATTCGTCAGCAGAACCACGAAGAGATCGGTCCGCGGATCGATCCAAACCGACGTTCCCGTGAACCCCGTGTGTCCGAACGCGTCCCGACTCCACCCCGTCGCGGGGCGGTTAGTGGTCCCGAGTCGCCAGCCCAGCCCGTGGCGCTCGTCGATCGATGGGAGGATGTTCTCCCGGAGTGTCTCGACGGTCGTGGGGGCGAGAACTCGCGTTCCAGCGACCGAACCACGGTTGAGCAGCATCGTTGCGACTGTCGCGACGTCCCCGGCAGTGGCGAACAGCCCGGCGTTCCCGCTCTCGCCGTCCATGATCGCACCCATGTAGTCGTGGATCTCTCCCCGAAGGATACGCTTTCGCCATCGTCTGTCGCGGGTCGCGGCGACCGGCGTGTTCTCCGGCAGTGGGCCAAAGGATGTCCGGTCGAGACCGAGTGGCGAAGCGACGCGTTCGTCGAACGCCGTCGCGAGCGAGTCGTTGGTGACGGTCCGAACGATCTCCCCGAGCAAAACGAAGTTCAGATCGCTATAGATGTACAGCTCGTCCGGCGGTGCGAGCACGGAGAGCGGTGAGTCATACATCGATTCGACCAACGCGTCCCGAGAATCCCACCCGAACGGAAACGACTTGTACGGGGGAAGACCGGACGTGTGGGTCAGCAGCGATCGGACGGGAATCGCCCCGCGATCGGTCGTCGAAACCCGGTCGAGATACGCCGAGAGCGGGGCATCGAGCGCGATCCGTCCCTGTTCGACGAGCCGGAGCGTGACGGTCGTCGTGGCGATGGCCTTGGTCAGCGAAGCCAGATCGAACCGCGTATCGGCCGTGACCGGTTCGCCACCTGCCTCGCGCTCGCCGACGATGAACGTCTCTTCGACTTCCCTGGTGCCGATCGCCAGCGCTGCACCGCTGTAGACATCGCTGACTCCGCTTTCGAGGAGCGTACGAACGCGCTCGAGACCGTCCGAGCGAAACGTCATTCTGTCGTCCCCTCGCGCTCTCGATGGTCCCGAACCCGTTCCGTGGGGTCGCCGACGCGCCCCTGATCCATGTCGACGGTCCCGAAGTGACACCGATAGAACTGTTCGTTGCCGGTGGATCGTTCGATCGGATCGACGACCTCACACTCGGCCTGTGCGACCGGACACCGGGTGTGGAACCGGCATCCGTTCGGCGGATTCGCCGGATCCGGTGGCTGTCCCTCTAGCCGAACCCGTGACCGCTCGGTGGACGCGACGGTCGGGACCGATCGCAACAGTGACATGGTATACGGATGGGAAGGGGACTCGAACACCGCGTCGGTCGGTCCCACTTCGACGAGTTCACCGAGGTACATGACCCCGATTCGATCCGTGATGTGCCGGATCGTCCGAAGATCGTGGGAGATGAACACCATCGTCAGATCGAGGTCGTCCTGAAGCCCTTCGAGGAGCTTCAGGATCTGGGCCTGAACCGTGACATCGAGCGCGCTCGTCGGTTCGTCGGCCACGATGAGCTTCGGCTCGACGCTCAGCGCCCTGGCGATCTCCACGCGCTGTTGCTGACCGCCCGATAGCTCGTGTGGATACTTCGACCGCCGACCCGGTTCGAGTCCGACGCGCGATAGGAGTTCGTCGATGCGGTCGGATCGTTCGGCTCCCGAGAGATCGGTGTGGATAGCCAGCGGCCGTTCGAGGATCCCTTCGATCCGCTTTCGCGGGTTGAGTGAGGACGAGGGATCCTGGTGAATGAACTGCAGTTCGCTCCGGAGCGGACGAAGGTCGCGCATCGACGACCCGGAGATGTCGGTTCCCCGGTAGGTGAGGATGCCGCCAGTGGGTTCGTCGAGTCGCACCAGCGTTCGACCCAGCGTAGACTTTCCACACCCGCTCTCGCCGACGAGGCCGAACGTTTCTCCCGCTCGAAGCGCGAGCGAAACGCCGTCGACCGCGCGCACCTTCGTTCCGGTGCCCGGAACGAGCGATGCGAGAACGCTCTCGGACGACTGGTAGTACCGCTCGAGGCTCTCCGCAACGAGCACCTGACCGTTTTCGGTTCGTGCGATCGATTCGCGGTTGCCGACGCCGCTAGCCATCATTTGTCCCCCTCCGGTTCGGCCGTTGATGATCCTGACAGTCCCGGCTCGTGCTGTAGCACGTCGACATCCCCATACAACACGCAGCGAGTCGCGTGGTCCGACCCGTCCCGGCGGGGTTCCGGAACCGTCGTGGATCCCCGTTCGCTCACCGTCGCCGGTTCGTCTTCGGGATGCACCCCGTACGCGGGCGGGAAGCGGCCGTCGCACGCCGCGTTGGCCTCCGGACAGCGATCCCGGAACGGGCATCCGGACGGTCGGTTCTGCGGATCGGGAACGTTCCCCGAGAGCGGGTCCAACGACTCGGTCCCATCGAGCGTTGGAACACTGTCGAGCAGCGCCTCGGTGTAGGGGTGTTTGGGGTGTTCGAACAGCTCTCGCGTCGGTCCGGTCTCAACGATCCTGCCGGCGTACATGACCACGACACGGTCGGCAACCTCGTTTATCACGCCCATGTCGTGGGTGATGAACAGGACTGCCGTCCCGAACTCAGCTTGGAGTTCCTCGATCAGGTCGAGGATCCCCGCCTCGATCGTCACGTCGAGCGCCGTCGTCGGTTCGTCGGCGATCAGCAGTTCGGGACGGCAGCTGAGCGCCATCGCGATCATCGCGCGCTGTCGCATCCCGCCGGAATATTCGTGCGGATACTCGAACGCGCGGCGGTCCGGTTCCGGGATGCCGACCCTGTCGAACAGTTCGATCGTCCGCGCCCACGATTCCTCGAACCGCTTCGGCCAGTCCGTGGGCCGAAGCAGGCTCGTAAGCGCGTTTCGCTCGACCCCTGAGATCCCTTCACCCGGGATATCCTGGTGCATCCGGATGGTCTCGGATACCTGATCCCCGACCGTCAAAACCGGATTCAGCGCGGCTCCCGCGTCCTGAAAGATCATCGAGATCCGGTTCCCACGGATCGGTCGAAGCTCCGCTTCGTCCAACGCGAGGAGATCCGTATCGTCGAAGTGGATCCGACCGTCGAGAGATGCCGAGGAATCCAACAGCCGGAGAATGCTTCGGGCGGTCACGGATTTTCCGCTTCCGCTCTCGCCCACGAGACCGAGTGTCTCACCCCGATTGATCCGGATGTCGATGTCCGAGACCGCTTCGATCGGACCATCGAGCGACTGGAACTGTACCGAGAGCCCATCGACCGAGAGCAAGGGTTCGGACGGGCTGTGTTTGGCTTCCGATTCGCCGTTCGAAGTGATCGAGGGATCTGCCGTCATCGTTCGTCCTCCAGCATGTCCTCCTGTTGGGGATCCAGTGCGTCACGAAGGGCGTCACCGACGAAGTTGAGACTCAGAACCGTCACAACGATCGCCATCCCCGGTGCGATCGTCCACCAGGGAGCCTGCGTCATGAAGTCCCGGCTCTCGGCGAGCATGCGACCCCACGACGGATCCGGCGGCGGAACGCCCAGTCCGAGAAACGAGAGCGCGCTCTCGAGCAGGATCGCTACTGCGAGGCTGATCGTCGCTTGCACGATGATCGGAGCCGTCACGTTCGGGAGGATTTCACCGAAGATGATCCGGTAGTCCCGCTCCCCGATCGATTGGGACGCCTGCACGAAATCCTTTTGCTTGACCGAGAGGACGCTTCCACGCGTGATACGCGCGAAGATCGGCCAGTACACGATCCCGACGGCCACGATGACGTTGTACTGGTGCTGACCGAGCACTGCGACCAGCGACAGCGCCAAAAGAAGCGCGGGGAACGCGAAGACCGTGTCCGCAACGCGCATGATGCTCTCGCCTACGACCCCCTCGTAGTACCCGGAGATCGAACCGAGGGCGACGCCGATGACGGTGGCGATCCCGACGCCGAGGGAAGCGACGAACAGCGATGTCCGAGCGCCCACGACGATCCGGAGCAGAATATCTCGGCCGTACCTGTCGGTACCGAGTGGGTGCTCCATCGATGGCGGCTGCAGCATGAGCGCCAGATTGGTCGTGGACGGATCGTATCCGATCACCCACGGGGTGACGATGGCGACGAACGAAATCCCGGCGAGACCAACGGCTCCGCCGAGAGCCAGCTTGTCACGCCGGACCGTTCTCAGGAAGGATCCGAACACCGATCGTCGAGCGCGTTCCGTCTCAGTTGTCATTCTCTATCACTCGTAGGTTATCCTCGGGTCCAGGTACGCGTAGACGAGGTCAACAATGAAATTCACCGACGTGAACAGG
The DNA here is from genome assembly GCA_025041175.1 of Halobacteriales archaeon YIM A00010. Classification (GTDB taxonomy): domain Archaea; phylum Halobacteriota; class Halobacteria; order Halobacteriales; family Haloarculaceae; genus Halocatena. The sequence continues at coordinate 568,874 of JAKCFJ010000002.1, read as the reverse complement.
AACGCCGTCACGAGGAGGACCCCCTGTAGCACGACGAAATCCCGGTTGAGGACGGCATTGAGCGTCAGTTGTCCGAATCCGGGAATCGCGAATATTTCCTCGATCACGATCGCGCCGCCCAGCAAGTACCCGACGTTGAGTCCGACGATCGTGACCGTTGGGATCAACGCGTTCGCGATCGCGTGCTTGTTCCGGATGAGGTCTCTCGTCAGTCCTTTCGCCGTCGCGGTTTCGATGTACTGATCGTTCATCACCTCGAGAAGGCTGGACCGCATCATTCGCATCACGATCGACGCGAGTGCCGTACCGAGTGCGATCCACGGCAAGATCAGTCGTCGGAACCCTTCGACTGGATCCGCGAGCGGCGACACGTACCCGCCCGAGGGCAACCACGCCAGGTGCTCCGCGAAGAGCAGGATGAGCACGATTCCCAGGAAGAAGTTGGGAATCGAGATCCCGCCGAATGCGAGCAGCGTCGCCCCGTAATCCCACTTGCTGTACCGATGAACCGCCGAAACGACGCCGGCAGGGATGCCGATACCGATCGACAAGACGGCCGCCCCGAACGCGAGCCAGAGCGTCCGCGGGAGCGTCGTGAGAATCAGCGATGATACGGACTCACCGCTCATGATCGACCTCCCGAAATCACCCCCTAGCACTCCGGCCAGCCACGAGAGATACCGGACATGAAGCGGTGCGTTCAAGCCGAGTTGTGTCCGCACGTGTTCTACTTGCTCTTCGGTCGCGCCCGTTCCGAGCATCGTCCGCACCGGATCGCCGCTCAGAACGTGGACGAGGAGGAACGCAATGACGCTGACGCCGATCAAAACCGGAACGTATTGAGCGAGCCGTTTCAGGACGTATCTATACATGCTTGATGAATTATTGTTTGAAATTCATTCTTCGAGATACGTTTCGTGGAACGAGGCCTGTTTCACCGGCGTGGACTCGTATCCGCCGACTTCGTTGCGGAGTCCCGTCAGGTCTTCCCTGAAGTAGAGATAGGCCATCGGTAGTTCCTCGGAGACGAGACGATCGACCTGGCTGTAAATCTCGGCCCGTTCTTCGGTGTCCATCGTGGTCCGTCCTTCTTCGAGGAGCTGATCCACCTCGCTGTTCGCGAATCCCCAGTGATTCCACGCCCCGTCCGAGTGGTACTGTCTGTAGTACCAGCCGTCGGGATCGATCCGCCCGGACCACGACCCCACCGAGAGTTCGAAGTCGTTGCTCTCCCAGACCTCCTGCAGCCACGTCGAGAAGTCACGGATTTCGATTTCGACGTTCATCCCCAGCTGGCTGAGCTGTGACTGGACGAGCGTGGCCGTGTCCGCGAACGTCGGGCCTGGGGTCCGCGAGGCCTTGATCGTCAGGCCGATGTCGGAGGGATCGTAGCCGGCATCCGCGAGGAGTTCCTCGGCCCGAGCGGTGTCGTGGTCGTCGGGTTCACCGCCATCGATGCGGTCGTTCCACGCGCTCGTCGGTGGCACCGGCGAATGAACGGCTTGTCCTCGGTCGAAGAGGACGCCCTGGACGAACTGCTCGCGGTCGATGGCGTGGTTGATCGCCCGTCGAACGTTTCGGCTGTTCAGCGGCTCTTCGTTCGTGTTGAACCAGAGCGACTGCTTCCAGATGCTCGGAGCCGAGGCGAGCCAGGTGTCGGTGCCACCGTCGATATCGTCGGTGCTCTGGAACGGAATGCCGTACATAACGTGGGCTTCGCCGGTATTGAGCCGGGTCATCCGGGTCGAAGATTCGGGAACGACGTTGAAGATCACCTCGTCCAATTTGGGCTGGCCGTCGCTGTGATACCCGTCGAACCGTTCGAGTTCCAGGACTTCGTTGACGCGCCACTCGCGGAAACTGAACGGTCCGGTCCCGATCGGAGTCCGTTGGAGATCGACCTCGTTGGCCGCGTCCGCGGGAACGATGCCGGCCCCTTCGGTGAACGCGATCAGGAACGGTGCGAAGGGTTCCGACAGGACGAATCGGACGTGGTAGTCGTCCGGCGTCTCGATCTCGTCGATCATCTCGAAGTTCGCCGCCCGTGGTGAACCCAAATCGGGATCGAGGATCCGTTCGATCGTGTACTGGACGTCGTCACCGGTCAGTTCGCCGCCGACGGGATCGTGGAACTGGATCCCCTCTTCGAGTTCGATGTCGTAGACGAGGTTGTCGTCGCTGACCTCGTAGTCGGACGCGAGCAGCGGTTCGATTTCGAGTTCTTCATTGAGGTCGAACAACCCTTCGACCACGTTTTCGAGCGCGAGTTGCGCAACGTTGATCGTCGTGGTATGCGGGTCGAGGTTCTCCGGATCGTCCGCGCTCGCCACATCGAGCACTCCGCCCGTGGGCGCGTCGCCCGCGTCCTCGTTCCCGCCGTCGGCAAAGACCGGGTCGGCATCCTCCCCACACCCTGCCAGAGCCACGACGCCGCCGGACGCAACTACTGCCTTGATGAATGAACGCCTGTTCGTACCGCTCCCCTGCCTTTCGGGAGGCATACGATCAATTGGTTTCTGTTACCATACCATAAGACTATCCCTAATCATACTCTGTGTGTCGTGTTCTCGTCGTCGATCCGGTTGCGGAACGCGGATTCAGTGTGTCCGCGAGCGACGCGGTCAGTCGCTCGCTCGGAGAACAGCGCGCGGATCGAGCGGATCGATCCCACGGTTCTCAACGAACGTTTCGAGGAACGCGTTCCGCTCGCCCACTTCGCTCGGGTCGTGGGCGTCCGATCCGGTCGTGAACTCGACGCCGTGGTCGAGGAGTATTTCGAGGAACGCGTCCGAGGGATGAACGATCCCTTCGTCTGTGGCGCGCCCGGCGTTGATCTCCGGCACCGTTCGGGAGTTCTCGAACGCACGCGCTACGCGCCGGTACTGCTCTTGGGTCGCGCGCCCACGAAGCGTCGGCGTGCGCTCCGGGAGATCCAGGTGGGCAACGATCTCGAACAGCTCCGTTTCGATGAGGTCGACGAGCTGACGAAAGTAGCGATCCACGATCCGATCGCGTTCGGCCTCCGACGTGTCTTCGAACCGGGCGTTTAGCTGCACGTTCGCGCCGTCCACACGGTGGACGCTGCCGATGGCGTAGTCGAACCCGGCCGTCCCGAGAAACGCACGGATGTCGGCTCGGTCGTCGGGATCGTAATCCATCTCGACCGCGTCGTAGACAGTCACGGACGTTTCTTCGCGGAGGAGTTCGATCGCGTGTCGCCGGCGCTCGTACGTTCGATCGAGATTCATTCCGACGATCGCTCGGGCGTCGGTCAACGGTCGTCGAGAGGAAATGTAACAGTGATCCGCGACCCCGATGGCGTTCACACCGGCTGCCTCGGCTGCAGCGATCATTTCACGAAGGAACGCTCCATCGGAGTAGTTCGAGTGGACGTGAAGATCGTGCACGAACGGCGAAACAACTCGGAGTGACGTATACGTTGGCGTGTGACACCCATTACGGTGTCTCGCGCGGCCCGGCGGTCGCCTCGAATACCGTCCGAACGCCACGTACGCTGGATCGCGCCGATCAGTCGGCGGCAGACGACGAGTTGTCCCGGTCCGTGCGTTCGGTGACGTCCACCCCCTCGGCGAGCGGTTCGCTCTCCCAGTAGGGATGGCCGTCGCCGTACGCCCGAAAGCACGCCGTGTGGTGAACGTCGTCGGTGCTTTCTTCGAGCGTCGGCGCCTCTTCTCGGCACACCTCGCGCGCCTCGGGACACCGGGTGTGGAACCGACAGCCAGAGGGCGGGTCGACCGGATCCGGAACATCGATGTCCCGGATCGGCGGGTCTGTAACGTCCTCTTCGACGTTCATGTCGTCCGTTGCCCACTTCAACACCTTCGTGTAGGGGTGTTTCGGATCGTGAATGACCTGGTCGACGGGACCGATCTCGACGAGTTCGCCGAGGTACATCACGCCGATCCGACCCCCGGCCGTCCCGGCGAAGTACCGCGCGTTGGAAAGGTTGTGTGAGATGAAAACGTAGGAGGTGTCGAACGTGTCCTGCAGCTCGAGCATCAGGTCCATCATCTCGATTCGCAGCGAAACGTCCAGTGCGCTCACAGCTTCGTCCGCGAGGACGACGTCGGGGTTCATCAGCAGCGCCCGGATGAGTGCGACGCGTTGTTTCTCTCCGCCGCTGAGCTGGTGGGGATAGCGCTGGGCGTAGTCCTCCGGCGGCGACATACCGACGTACTCGAGTGTTCCGAGCACGCGCTTTTCCCGGTCGGTGGGGTCCATCTCCGGGTTCCAGCGCTTCAGAGGGGCCTCGAGGCTCGCCTGCACCTTCCGGTTCGGGTTGAGCGAGGATCCGGGGTCCTGGTGGATCATCTGGAGCGATCGCCGGATCTCCCCGTACGGAACGTCGACGTCACCCCTCGTGTCCTTGGCGTCCCAGATGCTCTGTCCCCGATACGTGACGCTCCCGTCGGTCGGTCGCTGGGCACCGATGATCGCTTTGCCGAGGGTGGTCTTTCCACACCCGCTCTCACCGACGAGCGCAATAACGTCGTTCTCGTAGACCTCGAGGTCGACGTCGTCGACGGCGTGCACTGTCTCGGACGACGTGAACAGGTCCAACAGTCCGCCGCCCTTCTGTTTGAAATGAACGTCGACACCGGAGACCGACACGACCGGCTCAGCGGACTGGTTGCCAGTCTCGGTCTCGCTCCGGCCACCCATCTCCTCACCCATCGACAGCGGGATCTCCTCCGATGCCCGATCCCAGTGGAAGCACGCGGACCGGTGCCCGTCGCTGATGTCGAAAAAGGACGGATCGTCCGCCGTGCACCGCTCGTCCGCCACCGGACACCGGGGGTGATACGAACACCCCTGTGGGACGTTCACCGGGTCCGGCGCACTCCCTTCGATCGGCTGCATCTCGGATCTGGGCGTGTCCAGGTTCGGAATCGCGTTCAGTAACGCCCGCGTGTAGGGGTGTGTCGGGCCGGAGAACACGTCCTCGGCCGCCCCGATCTCGACGAATTCGAAGGCGTACATCACCGCCAGTCGGTCGGCCAGCCCCGTGACGAGCGGCAGATCGTGGGTGATGAACACGATCGTGAGATCGTACTTCTCTTGAACGTCCTCGAGCAAACTGAGGATCGATCGCTGCATCAGCAGATCCAGCGCCGCCGTGGGCTCGTCCATCACGAGCACGTTCGGCTCGAGCACTAGGCTGAGAGCGATGAGCGCCCGCTGTTGCATCCCGCCGCTCAGTTCGTGGGGGTAGCTACCGAGCACGCGGTCGGGATCCATGTACAGGTCGGACAGCAGTCGGCGCGCGTGGGCCATCCCGCTTTCGTGCTCGTACCCGTGGGCTTCGAGGGTCTCTTCGAAGTGATCCCGAACGGTTATCGTCGGGTTGAACGAGCTTTGAGCGCCCTGAAAGACCATCGAGATCTCCTCCCACCGCAGCTCCCGGAGCTTTTGGGACGACAAGCCGAGGAGGTCGACCGCGTCACTGTTCTGTCGGTTGTAGACGATCTCGCCGTCGAGGACGCCAGGCTGTGGGACCGCGTTTAGCAGGGCCGACGCGAACATCGACTTCCCGCTCCCGCTCTCGCCGACGATCCCGACGATCTCCTCGTCGTGGATCGTTAGCGTCGCGTCGTCGAGCACGCGGGATTCGCCCCGATCCATGTCGAAGCTGACGCTCGCGTTTCGTACCTCGAGGATCGGCCGCTCCGACGCCTCGTTCGTCGCTTCGGTCGAACTGTCGTGTGTCGTAGCCATTGTCGTTTACGATCGGATTTGTGTGGTCACGTCGCTTCGTTCTTCGTCTCCATCGCCGGCGTCCGGTCCCGAAACGTGTCGCGCTCGCACGCGCGGGTTGAAAATCCGGTCCGTTCCCTGTGAGAACAGGATCAGCCCGAACGATAAAATCACGATCGTGATCAACGGGACGAACAGCCAGTGAACGGTGCTCGACGTGTACACCCCCCCTCCGAGTTCGTACGCGTAGTTCATCATCACGCCCCAGTTCAGGAACGTGTCCGGCAGCACACCGAGGAAATACAGCCCAACGGACGCGAAGATCACGGTTCGTGCCGAATTGACGAAATTCACCAGGATGTACGGCATGATCCCCGGCGTTACGTCCTTCAGTAGGATCTTCCACGTGGGAATGCCCATGAGTCGGGACGCTTCGATAAACTCCCGTTCTCGGAGCGTCAACACTTGTGAACGGATCGAACGGGCTAGTCCTGCCCACGCGTTGACCGTCAGGATGATCCCGACGACCCACGGTTGGCGCGGATTCAACACCAGCGCGAGGACGATCACCAGCGGCAATCCCGGAATCGTCAACAGAATGTCGGTGAACGTCATCGACAGCCGGTCGACCGTGCCCCCCTTGTATCCCGAAAGCGTACCGACCGCCGTCGCTAATGCCGTCGTAAACAGCGCGCCGGCGGCGATCATCTCGAGCATCGGCGGCGTTGCGTGCACGATCTGGGCGAACAGGTCGTTTCCATTGATGTCCGTTCCGAGTGGGTAAGCCATGCTCTGGAACGGCTGCTGAAGCCGTGGTCCTTCCCCGACCATCGGTGGATCGACCACGTGAACGCCGACGGTGCCCATGAGAACGTACACGAGGATGATGAACCCTCCGACGCGGGCGCGCCAATCCGCCCAAACGATTCGCATCGGCGCGACGACCCACTCTTTGATCGTGAGCGCGTAGCGTTCCCGCCGGCTCATCGTTTCGGAAGACACGGACTCGAACGGTTCCGTTCCCTGTACCACTTCGCCGCCGTCGGGCTTTCGATCGGATTCAGTAGGCTTCACGATCACCACCCCCGGACCCCGCGCGTGGATCGATCCGTCCGTACGTCAGGTCTGCGACGTAAATCCCGACGACGACGGCGAACGTGATCAGGATGAACGCGCCCATCATGAGCGGATAATCCCGGGCCTGAATCCCGCGGAACATGTAGTAGCCGACGCCCGGGTAACTGAAGATCTCCTCGAGGATCACGGAGCCGCCGAACATGAAGCCGATCGAGATCATGAAGCCGGTGTACATCGGCAAAATCGCGTTCCGCCCGATGTACCGAAACGCGATCTTGTGGGGCGGAAGACCGCGCAACCGGGCGACGCGGAGATAATCCTCCCCGAGCACCCTGATGCTGTTTCCTCGCATCGCAAGCGCCTGGATCCCGAACGCGGTGAGCACGAACGACGCGATCGGTAACGCCGCGTGATACGCGGCGCTCGCCACGAACTCGGGGTTCAGGCCCCGAGTCACGTCCGAGGAGATCCGGCCACCGATCGGGAACATCCCCCATTCGTACCCCAGAAAGTAGACGAGCACGATCGCAGCAACGTAGTACGGTACCGAGTTGAGCACGATCGAACAGAGCGTCGATACCGTGTCGAACCGACTCCCCTCGGCGTACGCCATCACAGCACCCAACGAGATTCCGATTCCGAACGTGAGTGCTAACGAGATCGCCATAACGAACACCGTCCATGGAACTGCTGCGGCCAGAATCCCCGAAACAGACTCCCCATACCACATCGATACGCCGAAATCTCCCTGCACGATGTCGAACAGATAGTTGATATACTGCTCGTACAGGGGGGCGTCGGGCTGGACGTTCGTGTACACCTCGACCATCGCGTTGATCTGTGCTTGATTCACGTTTCCCGTCTCCTGCTGGAGTTGGGCCCGGACGTAATCCATCGGACCGCCCGGCATCAGCCGAATCAATCCGAACGAAAACGTAACCACGGCGAAGAGCGTGAATATCGCTTGGGCTGTTCGTGCCACGTAATAGTTTGCCATGGATACGACAACGGATGTACCTTTCATTAATAAGCGTTTGGATGATTCTCCAATGTTATGTTGTGTCATTTTTCTTCAAGCGGATCGGAACGCATCGGTGCGAAGGGGGTCTGCGGTCCGTTTCGCTCGGCGGTTGTGAACGGTCGTTCGACCGGATTCAGTCGAGTAGTCGTTCGTTCTGGACCGCTCCGGCTCGCTCTCGGCAGCAAGATTTTAGTCATCGCGGCGGACGGAATAGGTATGCCGATCACGAACGTCGCGGCAATTCCTGTCGAAATGTCGGTCGCACCGCTCGAGGACGGGGGACTAGCGCCGTATAGCAGCAACCACGACGAGGTCGAGACGGTGGGGCGAACGCTCGTTCGCGTCGACACCGAGGACGTTACTGGCTGGGGTGAGATGCTCACCGCGATGCAGTCCGCCCGAGTGACCACCGCCGTGATCGAGGACGTTATCGCGCCGGAGCTCATCGGTCGTGAGCTCAAGGAGATCGGTTCGTTCCTCGACTCGTTTTACTACCCGTACGCGAAGGTCCGTCCGTTTTTCGGCGCGGTGGAGACGGCGCTGTGGGACGCGTTCGGCAAGCGACTCGGCGTGTCCGTCTCGACCCTGTTCGGTGGTGGGGTCTGTGATTCGGTCGGCGTCGCGTACTGTCTGGGGATGCTTTCCCCCGAGGAGTCTCGCACGTACGCTGCCCGCGCCAACGAGGCGGGCTTTTCCGTTCTGAAGACGAAAGCCGGTCCGGACTGGCGGCGCGACGTCGAGCGGATCCGCGCGATGCACGAGGCGGTGTCGGGCGAACTGGAGTTCCGGCTCGATCCGAATCAGGGCTGGACGTTCGAGGAGGCCGTCCGCGCCGGTGCCGTCCTCGAGGACGAGGATATCTACCTTCAGTACATGGAACAGCCGTGTCGCATCGACACCTACGGCACCTACGAGCGCCTCCGCGAGCGGCTTCGCCAGCCCGTTGCCGTCAACGAGGACACGTACTTTCCGCGCAACCTCTCTCACATCTGCGAACGATCGGCGGCCGACGTGGCCTGCGTCGACCTCGTTCCCGCGGGCGGTCTGACGGCGGTTCGAGAGCAGATCGCGGTTGCCTCGAAGGCGGGCCTGTCGGTGACCCACCACAACGGCTTCGACCTCGGAGTGAAACAGGCTGCCGTCCTCCATCTGTACGCGAGCACACCGGCGCTGAACCTGCCGCCGGATTCGGTCTACTACGGCTGGGCTGACAACATCCTCGCTGAACCGCTCGCGGTCGAGAGCGGGACTATCGACGTGCCAGAGGGACCGGGACTCGGCGTTACGGTCGACGAGGGGAAACTCTCCGAGTACCGGGTCGACTGAGGGATACCTTTTTGTTGGTTCCGTCACACCTCAACGCATGACCCTGAACGGAACGCCCACTATCGTGACGGGTGCTGCTTCGGGAATCGGTCGCGCTACCGCGGTGCGCCTGGGACGCGGCGGTGCCACGGTCGTCGTCGCAGACGTGGATCGTGAGGGCGGTCGGGAAACGGTGCGAGCCGTCGAGGATCACGGCGGAACGGCGGCGTTCGTCGAGACGGACATCACCGAGACGGCGGACGTTCGGTCGCTCGTGGACGCGACGGTCGAGGAGTACGGAGCGCTGGACGTGCTCGTGAACAACGCCGGCGGATCGTTGGACGACGGTGCCCCACACGCTGTTGACGACGACGCGCTCGATCGCGTGCTCGGGCTGAATCTCAAGGGACCGTTCGTCTGCGCCCGCGAGGCGCTCCCCGCGCTCGCTGACGGCGGTGGATCGATCGTAACGGTGTCCTCGGCCAACGCGATCGCGGGCATCGGTCTCGGTGCGTACTCCTCGGCGAAAGCCGGACTGCTCGGATTGACCCGCGTCCTTGCCGCACAATACGGACGCCACGGCGTTCGCGCGAACGCAGTCGTTCCCGGAACGGTTCTCACGCCCGGATCGGCCGCAGCGGTCGCCGAGGAAAGCTCGCCCGTCCACCGGGCATGGGTCGAACAGTACCCGATCGAGCGGCTCGGGCGGCCCGAGGACGTCGCCAACGCCGTCGCGTTTCTCGCTGACGAGGAGACGGCGGGATGGATCACCGGCGTCTCCCTCCCTGTCGACGGCGGGTTGACGGCCCGGGGCACCCACGCTGATCTCGAAACGACGATGTACGATGTCGACAGTCCACCGTGAGCCGCTTACTTCGGCCGGATCGCGCCACAGTGGATCGGGAAATGCCACGGCGTGTGCGTCATTGCCAGTGGATCGTGTCCCTGCGCCTGCTCGTGGGCCGTTTCGGGCATCTCCCAGTCGGAGTAGGAAACGCAGTACTGGTGTGCTTTCTCCGCACAAGCGACGTACGGGATGTCCTGGTTGTGAACCCACGCCAGCACGTCGATGATCTCCTGTTCTCTGTCGGCGTCCGCCGTTTCCGTGAGCTCGATCAGTAGCGCTTCGATATCGACTTCTCTCGTCGGGTCTCCGCCAGCGTCACCGATCTCTGGCACCTCCACTGTCAGATCGTAGTTGGTCTGGGCCATCTGATCCAACCAGTTGAACTGGTACGCCTGCAGAGGGTGGGGCTGGTTTCCTAACGACGATGCGATGACTGTGAAGTCGCCGGTCGGTTCGACGTCGCCAGTGAACGTCGCCAGCTCCATCGCGTTGAATTCGGTCTGGATGCCGAACTCCGAGATTCGTGCCTCGACGACCTGCATTCCCGCGACGATGTCGTCGTACGACGGTAACCGAAGCTCCATCTGGAAGCGGTCGCCGCCAGGTGTGTACCACTCCTCGCCGTCCTGAGAAAATCCCTCCGCTTCCAACAGCGCAGCGGCCTCGTCGTGGTTCTGTCCCGTGTAGTCGGTAAAGCCGTCGACGACCCCGGAAGAGACCCATTCTTCGGTCATCGTGGTCGTCATCCCCGAGTCGTAGTCGACCGCTTTCCCCAGCGGGAACATCTGATTTGCGAGCTTCTTCGATCGTTCGATGAGGTGAGCGAACGCCTTCCGGACGTTTCGGCGGCCGTAGATGTCGTCGTCGTATTGGAACGTGAGCCCCCACATCTCGTCTCTCGGCACGCCGACCTGGTTGTAGCTGTCGGGAAATTCGCTGTACACTTCCGCAGGAGCGTCGTTCGCTCCGCCGTGGAGCGTACCGGAGCGGTATGCGGACCAGAGGTCCCCAACGTCGCGGAACTCGAACCGTTCGACGGTGATCTCGTCGGGCCACTCGGAGAAGTCGTAATCGATCGTCTCGGAAACCTTCTTTTGGACGTACTCGACGGGGTACTCGTCGTGGCGCTCGAAGACTAGTTCGTTCTCGGTCGCTTCGACGAACTCGAAGGGACCGTTACCGAGCACCTCCTCCCCCGGTTTCTGCGGCGCGAACTCCAGGAGATCCGACTGCACCTGTTCCCGTTCGCTGTCCGAACTCGCGCCTTCGAACCGCTCGACGTACTCCCCGTAGATGCTTGCTGGCGTTTCGACCGTGTGGTACTCGTCGTTGGCGGTGAGTTGGGGCCAGAAGATCTTCCCTTGTACCTCACTCGCCAGCGATAGCTCCACGGTCCCGTCCCCGACGACGGGCGGCTCCGACAGGTAGTCGGCGAGCGGGGAATCCATGTAGTACATGAGCTTGAGCCGGGTGACCACGTCCTCCGCGGTGACGGCGTCCCCGTTGTGCCAGGTGAACGCGTCGGAGACCTCGATGACGACCGACGTTCCCTCCATCCGCCAGTCCGAGGCGATCATCGGGATCCACTGGTCGGATCCGACGTGGTACTGCATCAGTGGCGCCCAGTGGATGAGGGTCCCCTGAACGATTTTGTTCGTCGGATTGTGCGGGTTAAACTGCGTATCGGTGGGGACGTAACTGGCGAACGAGCGGTACGTCGCCCCGTTCGAGCCATCGTCGTTGGCTGCAGGGTCGTCGCCGGTGCACCCGGCAAGAAGAACGGGAATCCCACCGACCCCTGCTCGTAGCAGGTTTCTCCGTGTTATCGAATGATTGCGGTTGGAATCGGTCATATTCGGCATTACAACGATTAACGATTGTTAATCCCTAACACATAAGCGTTGTGTATTTTTGTGTATCATATCGGATCTGCTCCCTCCACAGGGTGGTTTCGAAGCATCCGAATTCCCGTTCGCTTGCCGGTGATCGGTAGCGAACGGCCCGATCCGACGGCGGACGCTCCCGGCCGACGAGCGATGCGTTACAGACGTACGATTGTAATATCCGAACACCGGGCAGGGACGGTCAGACGCCGATACCGCGGCTGTCAGACTGCATTACCCGCTATCGCGGCGGTGTACACCCCGCTTCGACTGCGTCGAAACGAACGCCTCCCACGAGTTTCCACCGACCTCGCGGACACCCTCGTGTTTGGACCGGCGGGCACGGACGATTCGCGGCTCGGTCCGGCGCCCACGCGTCGGCCATCGCCGCTACCTACGACCACGACCGCGACCGGTTCGCCGTGTTGCTCATACTGTCGGTCATCGATCTGTGAACGCTCGGTCGCCGGTTCAGCCAGCAGCGCGCTCCACGACCCCGAAGCGTCCACTGCCGGTGTACGTAATTATGACCGACAGTATCACCAACCAGGTGTACAACGGCACGGAAACGGGGCTGATCCGCTTCCGTGAGCGCTTTCACGCGATGACCGCCGCCGGACGGTTCGACCGCCTGGGCCGGGTGGGACTGAATTCCAACCCTGACAATACCAGACAACATTTATGCCCCGTCGGACGGTTGGTGAAGTATGGTTGTAGTTTGGAGCTATCCCTGGAGTCTCCTCTTCGATAACGTCGATGCGACGTGCCGGGACCTCGCTAACAGGGGCGTCACAGGTCTCACTGTCGCTGCCCACTACCACTCGATCCGGACGCTCGACCCCCGTTCGAACGGCGAACTCTTCGAATCGTACGAGGGAGGCTGTTACTTCGCCCCGGATCCCGGGCGGTTCGCAAACACGCCCATCGATCCCCCTGTAAACGACGTATCCGGGTACGAGGATCCGTTTGGAGCCATCGTCGACAGTGCTGCTCGACACGGTCTCGACGTGAACGCGTGGCTCGTCTGCTTTCACAACTCGAAGCTCGGCGCCGATAACCCACGATACCGCGTTCGTAGCGCCTTCGGTGACGCGCACGACCACGCGTTTTGCCCCTCCCATCCGGAGGTACAACGTTATTTGACGGGTGTCGTCCGGTCGCTCGCGGACTACGACATCGAGAGCATCAACCTCGAGTCGATCGGGTATCCGGACGCCTTCCACAGCCACGGCACGACGTTCGGACACGCGAAAAATCACGTCGTCCGCGGACGGCCCGAGGAACTGCTCCTCTCGCAGTGTTTCTGTTCGGCCTGCCAGGAGCGAGCGACCGATCACGCCGTCGACTTCGATCGGGCGCGCGAAGTAGTCCAGCGCCTCGCCCGGAACGCGCTCGGATATCCACGCCAACACGTAGTGTCTCTCGAAGAGCTGACGACGGAACATCCGGTCTTGGAGGACCTCTTCGATTTTCGGGCATCGGTCATCGATTCGTTGCTCGGCCAGCTGGCGGTGGCAAGCGATGACGTTGGACTCACGTACTCGGCGTCGGACGGTCTCGGTCGGGATCCCGGCGATGGATGGCCAGCGGGAGTCGCGCTCGATCGGGTGGAGACGCATCTCGACCGCATCGTTGCCCTCTGTTATACGGCCGACCACGACGCGGCGCGCCGCCGCGTCCGACGGTATCACGAGACCGTCGACATCCCGGTGGACGTCGGCGTCTCACTCGATCCCGACGTGCTCGAAACGGAATCGGAGTGGATGACGTTCCTTTCCACCGTCGGCGGTCTCGGCGACGGCGTTCACGTGTACAATCACGCGCTGATGAGCGACGCACACCTCGACTGGCTCGACACCGCTCGGGAGGTACTAGAGCGTCGGCCCCACTAAGCCGCGGTCGACGCCCCCACCGCGGGACGGAACGCGGACTACGCTAAGATTTTTAGGAGGGCCGCTCTTTCAGAGGATATGGTTCGACTCGGGGTAGAACGACTGCTGACGGACAAGACTAGCGTGGTCGAGGATCAGCGGCTGGGTCTCATCACGAATCCCTCCGGTACTGACGGCGATCTCAACACCACGATCGATCAGCTCCACGACAGTGATGCGTTCGACCTTCGGCGGTTGTTCGGGCCGGAACACGGCATCCGGGGCGACGCGCAGGTGGGGGTGAAAGTCGAGGACAGCACCGACGAACGAACGGGGCTTCCCGTTACGAGTCTCTACGGGAGACAGCGCCGCCTGCAACCGGAGATGATCGAAGATCTCGACGCCATCGTCTACGACATACAGGACATCGGCTGTCGGTTCTACACGAACATCTACACGCTCGGCAACGCGCTTTGGAGCGTCGCCCAGGTCGACAAGCGGTTGTTCGTCCTCGATCGGCCGAATCCCATCGCACCGCTGGCAACGGCGGGCAACCGGATCGACGAGGACGCCGCGTCTTTCGTGGGCGGGTACGAACTCCCCATCATTCACGGAATGACTGTCGGCGAGCTGGCGAGCTACATGAACGAGGAGTTCGCTATCGGCGCGGACGTGTCGGTCGTCGAGATGAGCGACTGGTCCCACTCAGATTGGTTCTCCGACACGGACCTTCCGTGGGTTTCCCCCTCGCCGAACATGCCGACCGTCGGGACAGCGATGCTCTACCCCGGAACGTGTTTTTTCGAAGGAACGAACCTCTCGGAGGGACGAGGGACGACCCGGCCCTTCGAACTCGTGGGTGCGCCGTGGATCAGCGCGGACGAGTGGGCCGAAGTGCTGGCGGCGCAGGACCTTCCTGGCGTCGCGTTTCGGCCGGCGTATTTCTCGCCGACGTTCTCGAAACACGAACAGCAGCACATCGAAGGGGTCCAACTGCATCTGCTCGACCGGGACGCTATTGCCCCCGTCAAAACCGGGCTGACGATGCTCGCGTCGGTGTTCGAGCTGTACGATCAGTGTGACTGGATCGAGTACGACGACGAGTTCTTCGTGGATAAACTCGCAGGCGAGAGCTATCTGCGCGAGACGATCGATGGGAACGCGGGGGACGACCCACGGACAGTTGCCGAAACGATCTCCGACCGCTGGACGGAGGACCGCGCCGAGTTCGACGACGACCGGGCACGCCATCTCAGATACTGAGTTGGGGTACCAACGGATCATCTCGCGGACTACGAATGCGCGAGTTTGAGTTCGATGATGTTTTTCGTTCGCAAGAGGTCGTCGAGACACCCCTCGGTCGGATCGGGTCTGAGGCGACTCGACGGGCCAGAAACGCTGATGGCACCGATTACTAGGCCGTTCTCGCTCTTGATCGCAACCGCCACACACCGCATCCCACGAACCCGCTCCTCGTCGTCGACAGCGTACCCCTGGTCACGAATCGTCTCCAGTTCCTCAAACAGCTCGTCGCGGTCGACGATCGTCTTCGGGGTCCGGGCTGGCAGTCCATGGCGGTCGAGAATCGACCGGGTCCTGTCCTCGGGAAAATACGCGAGAATCGCCTTACCAAGGGCTGTCGTATGGAGGGCCACGTGTTTCCCTGGATACACATCGAGCGGGACCGCGTTTCGGGGTTGGGCGGTGTAGAGGTAGACCCCTTCACCGTTCTCCTCGACGAGTAGGCTCGCCGTTTCTTCGGATTCGTCCGCAAGTTCGTCGATTTCCGGTTTCGCAACCTCGTAAATCTTCCGCCGGGAGCGTGCGAATTCCCCGAAGTCGAGAAAGCGCAGACTCACCCGATACGTGTCCTCTTCTCTGATGACGTATCCCCGTTGGACGAGCGTACTGAGGTGGTTGTGGATAGTGCTGTTGGGAAGATCGAGGTGATCGGCAATCTCCGTGAGGCGCGCACCATCGAGCTCACGAAGCGTCTCGATAACATCGAACGAGCGCGCGGTCGTCCGGACGGGTTGGGATCGTTCGTTCGTCATGCCCTCCATCTATCCCATTTTTACGGTCGATGTAAATATCTTCTTCCGTCGAGGCGGCACATCCACCAGTGTTGGCCGAGCACCTACTCGAAACTGGGCATCTCATCGCTTCACAGTCATAACTGACGTACTGTGTCTAGACGGCGCTCCCCTAACTCTGTCGGTTTCGATTCCGAGCGGGCACATCACGAACGAACGGCCCGGTCTCCTGCCGTACCGCGTTGTCGACGGGGTGGAATTCACGCGTGTAACCGATCGTGCATCACGCCGATGAGCGTGTTGCTGGGATCCTGGGAAAGCTCCCAACACATCGCCCCGCCGAAACCGTTGTTTTTCGCGTAGTCAACCTTGTTCGAGATCGAATCGGTGTCGTCGTAAGAGATGAACGTGGACTCCGTTTCGGAGTACAACCACGGCACTTTCGCATCCGGATGCCAGTGGCGTTCGTAGTCGGGCTGTGGGGCGATGTTCTCCCGAATGTCGTAGTACGTTTCGGACGTTGACGAATCGAACGGATTGAACAGTCCGTCGTTGGACGATGCCACCCCCGAGAAGGAACGGCCGTAGAACGGCATTCCCATGAGGAGCTTCTCTTTCGCTATCGGTTTGCTCCCCCAGTACGCCATGTGATCGCTGGCGCTCCAGTTCTGTTGCCCATCCGGATCCTCCGTCGGTGGGGCAAACGGCGCGTTGAAATTGGTGTCGTTGCTCCAATCGCCGTGGTAATCGTAGGTCATCACGTTGACGTGATCGAGGTACTCACCCATCGCTCCCACTTCGTAGGCGTCGACGATGTTCGGGCTGGGAGAGGCCGCCATCGTCAGGTGGGTCCACGAGCCGAATCTCGAATCGAGTTCGTTGCGACACGCTTCGAGGAGGAGCGTGAAGTTGTGTGGATCCGCATCACGGGTCGTCCCATCGGGGTACTCCCAGTCGAGATCGAGACCGTCGAAACTGTACTCCTCCATTATGTCGACGGCCGTCTCGGCGAACCGCTTTCGGCTCTCGGCCGTGGCCGCGGCGTCGGAGTATTCCTGAGGGTACCAGCCCCCGCTGATGGAGAGGATGAACACGGTGTCCGTGTCGTCGTAGGCCGACAGTTCCCTGAGAAGGGCTTTCTCCGAAGCGTCACCGACGACGACCGTTCCGTCCGATTGGGGCTCGAGGAAGGCGTAGTTCAAGTGGGTGAGTTTGTCGTACGGCACGTCTTCGGGCGTATACTCGCCCGCCCACGCGGGATAATACCCGACGACACGGTTGCCGTAACCACCGTGTGCGTTCACCTCGCGCGATCCCAACGCCGCTGTCGCCATCACCATCCCGGTCCCTCTGAGGAACGCCCGCCTCGATGAGACTGGGGTCGATGTTTGGGCAGTACGTTTCGATGCTCGTTCGTCGCCTGAGGTCCGTGTGTCTTTCTCGGTCATGATTGCGGTTTCGGGACTGCCGGCTACTGGGACTCCCGGCCCGAGCGCGTTTTTCCAGTGATGCGATCCATCGTACTGCGCCTGCTTAGATGAGGCTCATGTAGTACCCCCAATCCCAGTTCGACCCGGGATCGGTGTGGTCGTTCCAACCGCAGTCGGCCTCGGGCACCTGGTGGTGGCCCATGATACCGCTTTCCCCGCCGCACGATGCGATGCCGGAGACGCGGCTCTTCGGGATGTTGTACTCGTTACACAGCCAGCGGACGAGCTCCGCGGAGCTTCGGTACTGTGCGTCCGGGAAGCCACTGCTCACGTATCCGCCGTGTTCGATGCCGATCGTGGCGTTGTTGTACCACGAGACACCGCCAGCGTGCCACCCGATGTTGATGTCGCTCAGCGACTGGTATTTGTACCCATCATCTCGGATGGTGTAGTGGGCGCTGACGTTGGAGTCCGGGTTCTGTATCCAGCTCACCGTCCCCTCGGCCGATCCCTGCGCAACGTGGATGACGATGGCGTCGATCTCCGCCGCACCACGGTTCGCTGCGGTGTAATTGCTCGAATGGGCTGGCCGCCAATCGACTGCTGGCTTCGCCGCGACAGCGCTGCTCGATAGCACAGCACCGCCGACACCAGCTACACCGATCGTTCCGACTCTCTTTAGCAAGTCTCGCCTTGTTTGAGACATTACAGTATTCACAATAAACTATAACATAATAAAAGTTATGATAATAATAAATATAATGATATGTAGTGGAAGTTCATACTGTCGAACAGAGCCACAGACAGATCGAGACGGAATAGCCAGCTGCTGTCTGTCGGTTCACCAGCATCTGCTATTCGATCATCCCTGTCCGACAGTATCAGGACCGCGTCTCGGATCGACGAAGCGGGTAGACCCGTGATGGTACTACGCAACAACGGAATCAGAGGATCCGTCGTGCCTCCTCGAACGATTCGTCGAGGTATTCGTAGTAGTCATCATCGTCCGGATCGAGGCTGTTTGTCGTCGGACCGTTTGCGCTCCCGGCCGAATGGATGAACCTGGCCCCCCCGATACTGATAGCGATGTGTCCCGGAAAGCAGAGGAGATCGCCCGAACGCAGTTCGTCCCGGCCCACCTGTTCACCGATCTTCTGCTGTTGGTCGCTGTCCCGTGGGAGCGTGAGACCACCCATCCTGTACGCCATCCAGACGAACCCCGAACAGTCGATCCCTTCCGTCGTCATCCCGCCCCAGAGGTATGGCACGTCCTTACCGAGGTAGTAGTTGGCGTTGGCGACGATCGTCTCTTTGGTCGGTACTGGCTCCGGTTGCACCACTGCATCCGCCGGGAGCTCCAGGGTGACACCGGTGCGGAATCTCACGGTGATCTGCTCGCTACTCGTGTGTTCGGTGTCGTTCTCGTTCTGCCGGTGGGATACGACTGCACAATCCGTGCCCGCATACAGCTTGTCGAGCCCATCGATGGACACATCGGTATCCTCGTGGAGGAGCGCGTCGAACGAGCCGCCAACCGCGTCGGTGAGGCGGTCAGTCCGGATCCACCCGAGGTAACCGTCCGGCACACGGACCCGCGTCCACCCGGACGTGCGCTCGAACGCTGTCACGTGCGCTCCATAGAGGGCTTCAGTGACGAGTTCGGAATCCCCGTCCGGAGCCCCCCGAACCGGCGCGATGGCGGTCCCAACGGTCCGTGTCCAGGCACTCGCGTCCAACACCGCGAGATCGTTCGCCTCGATCGGTGTGGCGATCGAACGGGCGGCGTCGATCGCCTTCTTTCTGAGATACTCACTCTGGACCGCGCCGTGGAGCGAGACTCCAGCTCCCTCCTTCTCGTGGGCCTCGATGTCGTAGTGGGCGACGCGAGAATCGGGAGCGTACGTCGTTTCACACCGGTCGAGCGCGACGTTCACAGCCGTCTGGGGTGTGTCCGATGTCCGGGAAGATGGCGCGGCTGTGACGTTCCCGAGGTTTGCAACGGCGACACCCACTCCCACCGCTTTCATGATTGTTCGTCGTGTAATGTCTAATCGGTCGAAATCATCCATCATGCCACAATCATACAAGCAATAACATGATATTTGTAATTTACGGTGGGGAAGAGATCATTCTGATGAACGATCGTGTAGGAATTTGAGCACTTCCTCTCGGAATTCGGTACGGTCGAAACCGCAGGTGTGCCCGCTTCGCGCAGCGGACTGCCGTGTACACGGGATGCCGAGGACTGGGTAACATTTCGCCAGCACCGAAGCTTGGGAGTGCCGTCTCACGGCCGATCCCGTGGCCTCTGTACTCGATCCGGAAGTGGTGATAAACAAAATAATTATAAACAAGCGGAATGATACTGGTGGTGTGGCACAAGATAACGGTGTGAACACCCAGCGGCGGCGCTTACTCAGAGCGATCGCCGGAGGTGGAATGGTGGGCCTCGCGGGTTGTACAGGTGGTGAAGAGGGGGGTAACGGCAGCAGCCAAGCGCAGGCTACTCGGATTACGGTCGCACTCCAACAGTCGATCGTTGCGCTCGACTTCGCGCTTGCGTACGACTTTACGACCAACAACGTCACCAACCCGATTTGGGACACGTTGCTGGAGTACACGTTCGACGACGTGCCGGAGATCCGGAACGGACTCGCAGCCGAGACCGAGCAGCCTGACGCCACCACGTACGAATACACGTTGCGCGACGCCACCTTTCACAACGGCGATCCGATCACCGCGGCTGATGTCAAGGCGAGCTACGAACGGGTGCGTAACCCGGATATGACCTCACCGCTGTCGTGGGCGCTCGATGATCTCAAAGAGGGCGACGCGGGCATCGAAGCCGTCGATGAGGAAACGATCCGGTTCAATCTCCAGGGCGAGAGCCCGGTCTGGAAGTATATGCCGACGTTTGTCGGCATCGGTCCCGAGAGCGCGATGCAAGAGCACGGCAAGGCGTTCGGGCGCGACCCCGGAACTGTTGTGGGAAGCGGTCCGCTTCAAGTCGACGACTGGGAGCAGGGCAGCAAAATTCAGTTATCGAGGTTCGGCGATCACCGCCGCGCCGACCAGGTGTACGAGGCAGTGACGTTCGAGGTCGTTCCGGAAGGCTCCTCACGCGTCACCGGGCTGAAGACCGGTGAGACCGATCTGGTTATCGACGTACCGCCCCAGCAATGGCAGCAGGTCGAAGACCAGAACGGCGCATCGATGCAAAGCGGGACGACGTACCTCGATAACAAGCTCGCGTTCCACAACCAGAAAGAGCCGTGGAAGTCGGACAAAAAACTCCGGCAGGCGTTCGCGTACGCCACTGATTGGGAGGAAATCGTCGACACGGTGTACTTCAACCACGCCACCATGGAGAAGGGACCGCTTCCCCAAAACATGGAGTGGTTCAACGAGGAGCTAGAGAATTACGGATTCGACGAGGAGAAAGCCAAACGCCACTACGAGGAAAGTGGTGGCATCGATCGACCGATCGAGTTCATCGCGGCAGAAGGTCCCTCCGCCCGCGTCGCGGTTCTCTGTCAGG
Source organism: Halobacteriales archaeon YIM A00010 (assembly GCA_025041175.1). Lineage (GTDB taxonomy): Archaea > Halobacteriota > Halobacteria > Halobacteriales > Haloarculaceae > Halocatena. The sequence continues at coordinate 548,154 of JAKCFJ010000002.1, read as the reverse complement.
ACCACTGGCAGAACATTCTGGGCGTCGAGGTCGACATCCGGAAGATGCCCTACGAACAGCTCTTGCCGCTGATTGAAGAGGGCGATTACGACGTACTCAACTCATCGTGGGGAACCGACTACCCGGACCCCGACGGGATGCTTTACGCCCAGTACCACTCCAACAATTTCCCGCCCAACAACAACGAGTCGTGGTACAAAAACGAGGCGGTCGATGCGCTGCTCGAAGAGGCTCGACAGACGACGGACACAGACACGCGGAAACAGAAGTACATGGAGGCCCAGAAACTCATCCTCGAGGATTGTCCGTGCATCTGGGGGATGATCACCGAGAAAGGCTTCGGCGTGAACACTGACATGGAGTTTCCGCCGGTTACGCCGATGTGGTACTGGCAGAATCTGGTACGCCGCACCGAACAATGAGACGCGGCCGGTTTGGAACCACCAGCAGATTCGCAACATTCCGCGGCCACCGTGATCGGCCCGGGGGATCCTCACTCACACCACAGGATTATAAATGACACTCGCGAGGTATATTAGTCGGCGACTAGTGTTGCTAGTTCCGGTGAGCATCGGAGCGACGCTGATCATCTTCCTGATGCTCCACGCAGCACCCGGCGATCCCGCCCGGCTCATCCTCGGAAAACGGCAAATAACTGAGGAGATGTTACGGACTGTTCGTCAGCAGTTCCACCTAAACGAGCCGCTCTGGAGGCAGTATCTGCTGTGGCTCTGGGGCGCTCTTCACGGCGACCTCGGCACGTCGTTTACGTTCCGACGATCCGTGGCTGCCATGATCGTCGATCGGTACGCGATCACGCTCCAACTGGCCGTCTCCGCGTGGATCATCAGCATCGTCGTTGGCATCCCTGCGGGTGTTATCAGCGCGGTCAAACAGTACACGAAGACCGATTACACGGCAACGGTTCTCGCGCTAACGGGCGTCTCGATGCCCGTGTTCTGGCAGGGTATCCTGGCAATTTTCGTGTTTAGTTACGTGCTGGGGTGGCTGCCAAGTAGTGGATTTGCTATGGACGCAAGCCTGCCGGTTCACCTCAAGCACATGCTCTTACCCGCCATTACGCTCGGTACGAGCATCACCGCGCTCACTGTTCGGTTAACCCGGTCAGCGATGCTCGAAGTCCTCAATGAAGATTACATCCGGACGGCACGCGCAAAGGGTGTGAGCGAGTGGGCGATCATCAAAGACCACGCGTTTCGCAACGCGATGATTCCGATCGTCACTGTTGTCGGTGTTCAGATCGGGTTCTTGATGGCGGGAAGCGTTCTCACCGAAACCGTCTTCGGGATCGGTGGGCTCGGGCGGCTACTCGTCCGCGCCATCACCAAATTCGACTACCCGACCATCCAGGGCATCACCCTCGTGGTGGTACTGGTGTTCATTATAATGAATCTGATCGTCGATGTCCTGTACACGTTCATCAACCCAAAAATCAGGTACGACTAATGACCGGTGCATCACCCCCTATCGAGACGGATTCGGACGAGGACGACACACGGAGTTGGAACATCGAACTGCTTTCTGGCCGCCGCCGCCGGGTTCTGCGGAGTTTGGCGCGGCACAAAGCCGCCCTCGTCGGTCTCACTGTGATGCTGGGAATCGTCGTCGTAGCCGTGTTAGCGCCGGTGTTGGCACCGTACGATCCGATAAAGCAGTTCGTCGGTCAACCACTGCAAGCGCCGAGCACGGCGCACCTGCTCGGCACCGATATGTACGGCCGTGACATCCTCAGCCGAATCGTTTTCGGTGCGCGCACATCGATCATCCTTGCACTGACTGCGGTCGGCATTTCGAGCGTGGTGGGCACCATTCTGGGAGCCACAGCGGGCTTTTACGGCGGCTGGACCGATGAAACCGTGATGAGAGGAATGGACGTACTGTTCGCGTTCCCGTCGCTCGTCCTTGCGCTCATCCTGATGGCAACGTTCGGTCCCTCGATGTGGAACGCGGCGTTTGCTATCTCCGTGGTGTTCACCCCGCAGTTCGCCCGCGTTATCCGGAGTAACGCCGTCGCCTTGCGCGAAGAAGAGTTCGTGAAGGCCGCGTTCACCAGCGGTGGCAGCCGACCGTACATTTTGTTCAAACACATCATCCCGAACGGGATCTCGGAGATCATCGTCCAAGCGACCATTAACCTCGCAAGCGCGATCCTGATCGCTAGCGGGTTGAACTTCCTCGGTGCCGGGGTCCAACCGCCGACCGCTTCGTGGGGATACATGCTCGCAAACGGCCGATCGTACCTGATCCAGGCACCGTGGATCTCCACCGTTCCCGGCGTGGCGATCATGATCACCGTGCTCGCCGCGAACTTGTTCGGCGATGGGTTGCGCGACGCGCTCGATCCACGGAATTCAGAACGCGTGAGGTAATGGACATGGCACCGCCTGCTGTTACTCCCGGTCGTACCGGTGTGCGCGAGTTCGCTGCGAACCAATTACGTACGACCAGCGTCGTATTCTACCCGCACAAATCCGACAACAAATGACACCACCACTGCTCGAAGTCGAAAACCTCGAAGTATCGTTCCAGACGGACCAGGGCACTGTCCGTGCCGTTGACGGTGTTTCGTTCACCATCGAAGCAGGCCAAGCGTTCGGTCTCGTCGGCGAATCCGGTGCCGGAAAAAGCGTTGCATCGCTTTCGATTCTTCGTCTGATCCAGTCTCCTCCCGGGGAAATCGAATCGGGATCCATTCGGTTTCGGGGCGAAGACATCCTCCGGATGGACGACGACGATCTCCGGCAGCTACGCGGTGGTAATATATCAATGATATTTCAAAATGCTGAAACCGCGCTCAATCCCTCACACACCGTGGGTCGACAGATCGCCGAAACAGTCCGAATTCACCAGGACAAGGGCAAGAGAGCGGCGTGGGAGCGTGCCGTCGAGATGCTCGACGCTGTCGGGATTCCCGATCCGGCCGAGCGCGCCGAAGAGTATCCCCACCAGTTCAGCGGCGGGATGCAACAGCGCGCGATGATCGCAATCGCACTGGCGAACGATCCGGCGTTGATCATCGCGGACGAACCGACCACTGCGCTCGACGTGACCATCGAAGCGTCGATCCTCGACCTGCTATCAGAGTTGCAAGAACGGCTCGGTATGTCGATGTTGTTTGTGAGCCACGATCTCAACGTCGTTTCGGAAGTGTGCGACTCGATCGGCGTGATGTACGCGGGTACCATCGTCGAACGAGGATCGGTTGGGCGGGTGTACCGCGATCCGCGCCACCCCTACACGCACGGGTTACTGAACAGCATACTGACCCCCCACGAGAACGTCGAACGCCTGTCACCGATCGCCGGGCGGATGCCGACCGGCACGGATCGGCCGTCGGGGTGTCGGTTCCATCCGCGGTGTCCAGCAGCAATGGAGACGTGTACAGAGCGCTCCCCGACGCTCCGTACCCGGGATGCCAGAGACGTTGCCTGTCACCTGCATCCATCGCCGCCCGAAAAGCCCGGAAGCGCGGCAACAGTGGACGGCAAGGAGACCCTGGAGGCGTTGTATCGTGACTGAACCGTTGTTGGAAGTCCGTGATCTCGAACAGCACTACATCAGCCGAAACGGTGTCGTCGATCGCCTTCTAGGCAACACGCGCCGCGTGAAAGCCGTCGATGGTGTGTCGTTCGACATCCCAGCCGGGGAAACGCTCGGTATCGTCGGCGAGTCCGGCTGTGGAAAAACCACGCTCGGTGAAACGATCGTGCGGTTACACGAACCGACCAGCGGCCGGGTGTCGTTCGATGGCACGGACATCAGCGACAGCGACGGGAGTGAGCTGCGAGAGCTCCGAAAGCGGATGCAGATGATCTACCAGGACCCGACATCGAACCTGAACCCGCGGATGACTGTTGGTAGCATCGTCGTCGAGCCGATGAAGCTACTCACCGATGCAACCAGCGATGAGCGCGAGGAGCGGTGTAAGGAACTCCTCGAACGGGTCGGGCTGGACGCGGCTCATTACGACCGCTACCCCCACGAGTTCTCGGGCGGGCAGCGCCAACGGATCGGGATTGCGCGGGCGCTGAGCGTCCGTCCGGATTTCGTGGTGTGCGACGAACCCGTTTCGGCGCTGGACGTCTCGGTGCAGGCCCAAATTCTCGATCTCCTCGACGAGCTTCAGGACGAATACGGGCTAACGTACCTGTTTATCAGCCACGATCTCTCTGTCGTCCGGTACATTTGTGATACGCTTGGCGTGATGTATCTCGGCAATCTCATGGAGATCGGTGACTCCGAGTCGATCTTCGAAAATCCGAAAAATCCGTACACACAGTCGTTGCTCTCGGCAGTCCCCGATTCAGACCCGGATTCGGTTCGGGATCGAATCTTTCTGAACGGCTCGCCACCAAGCCCGGCCGATCCGCCGTCGGGCTGCCCGTTTCAGACGCGATGTCCGATGAAAGTCGGCGACGTCTGCGAACGAATCCATCCCGAGTTTCATTCCGTCGGGGACCAACACGAGTCTGCGTGTGTCATCCACGATGAGAGCGTCGATTCACCGGAGGCCCGTGCGAACGCCCCGAATCACGGTCCTGAGACACGATAGACTGTGTGGACGAGGGACGAACGAAACCGGTGGGTGGTGACTCAGCCGTACTGCCCGTCGGTGCCGGTCGCGCCGGTCCGGAGCATTCCGACTGCCGCCTCGAAGGCGTCGGGGTACCGCTCGGCCGTGACGGCTGTTTGCCGTCCGCCCTCGCGCTCGATGCCGGGGACGCACGCCGCGCGGGCCGCCTGGTTCGTGGTCGTCCACGCGGCCGTGACTGTCGTCGGGGTCTCGGCGTCCGGAACCGCGAGATCACCCTCCCCAGCCCGCTGAACAGCGCGGCGCGCGGCGGACTCGATTTCCGGTCCCGTGTCAGCTGTCGGACGACAGGCCGCCGTGAACCGATCGATGCCCTCTTTGACCACGACTGTCTCGGGATCGGGGAGTTCGGTGTTGGCCTCCACGACGGTCGCGTCGTCGCCGGTCACCAGTCCGACGGGAACCCCCAGAGCGCCGGCCAACCGGGCGTTCCACCCGAGTTCGCCCACCTCGGTCCCGTTGACCGTGAGCCGGACCAGCTCGTGGCCGAAGAAGGTGTGGTTGAGCACCGCCTCTGGAGTCCCCGCCTTCGCGTGGTACCCCACGAACAGCGCGACGTCGTGGTCGGCTGTCAGCCCCTGCATCATCGACCGCGGCTTAGTGTTGCCGCGGATGAGGGTCGCCCGGTCGTCCAGTCGGTCGCGGTCTAGGTTCCGCATCGATCCGTGGGAGTCGTTTACCACCACCGACTCCCCACCGCCCGCCACCGCTCCCGCCACGGCGGCGTTGGCGTCAGCGTGCAGTAGTTTGGTTCCCCGGTCGTACTCCGGTTCCTCGGGGACGACGTCCTCGGCCGCAGCGATGCCCGAGATACCTTCCATGTCCACAGAGATGAACACGTCCATGTGTCGGGAAGGACGTCCGTCGGGATAAAGGCGGGGGACCGAGTCACGTGTGGTCTCGTGCCCACGCGAGCGTTGCGTCGCCGATTTCAGCGATGCAGTCCATCGCGTCACCGCCGTGGACACACCGGTCGCAGAAGACGGCGAAAAACAGCGGCGGATCCCTGAACCCGTCTCTCACCACCAGCCCCGTGTCGAGCGCGGCGTCGGGGAGCCAGCCGGTCTTGTGAGCGAGCTGTATCTCGTAGGGGAAGTAGCGCGGAAACATCGACCGGTTCTTCTGGTCGTGGAGGAGTTGGAGTTGTCCCTCGCGGGCCTGTTTTCCCAGCGCATCACCGTGGAGAAGCGCCGAGAACAGCCGTGCGCAGTCCCGTGGCGATGTCGTGTTGATCGGCGAGTCGGCGGCGTCCCCCGACAGCGTCGCCATCATCTTTCGCCCGAGGTGGGTCCGTTCCATCCCGAGGGTAGCGGCGGTCTCGCCGACGGTCTCCATTCCAACGTGATCGATGAGTTCGTTGGTGGCGGCGTTGTCACTGACGGCGATCATCGCCCGCGCGAGATCCCGAAGCGACGGCGTCGGTGTATCGAGCAGGTGAAACAGTCCGGAGCCAGAGACGCTGTTCTCCGGGGTGATGCCGTGGGGATCGTCGAGTGCGTCGAGGTTGCCGTCGTATTCCCGGTAGAGGGTGTAGAGGATAGGGAGCTTGATGACCGAGGCGCTGGCGTACTCCCGGTCGGTCCCGTGGGCCACTAGGACATCGAAGTCGTCGAACGTCGGTCCCGCTGGCCGTCCCAGGAGCACGCCGAGTCTGCCATCCACGCGCGCAGCGCAGTCTTCGACGTACGCGGCAAGCGCCTCCCTGTCGGGTACTTCGGGGGTGGGACGCATGGCGTCAACGGTCGCCCGTTTCGTTCTCGTCAGTACCTCCGATCCCGCTGCTCTCGGGGCTCTCGTGGGAAACGACACGACCCCGCCGCTCGAATCCCTTGGGCCCATAGCGTCCCCGGCGAACCGCAAGCGGCTGGCAGTTACTGATCCGGTTCATTCGTGATCGTTTGGACGCGTCGATCAAGGATTCCACGCCTAGCATACGTGGGAGGGAACTTTGGTTGACCGCCTCGAACGCCTCGAACGATGCCAACGATAGAATCCATCGCCGTCGAAGAGCTCACGACCCCGCTCACGTCGCCGTTCGTCATCGCCACGGGCGAACAGCAACAACTGACGAACGTTCTCATCACGGTCACCCTCTCGAACGGCGTCACCGGCGTCGGGGAGGCCGCTCCCGTCCCCCACATCACGGGCGAGACGCAGGCAACAGCTCTCGCGGCCTGCCACACCGCCCGAGACCTCGTTGTCGGGGAACGCGTCCAGAATTACAGGGGGATCGCCGCAGTGCTCGCCGCCAACCTCGGGCCCCAATCGACTGCGCGTGCTGGGGTCGAAATGGCTGTTTTCGACGCCTTCTGTCGCCATCTCGGCTGCTCGCTCGCTGACTTCGTCGGCGGCCGAGACGAGACTGTTCGCACGGACGACACTATCAGCATCGTCACACCGACAGTGGCTCGGGAACACACGACTAGCTCCGTCGAGGCAGGCTTTACTGACCTGAAGGTGAAGGTCGGCGGGGATATCGAGCGCGATGCCGCGCGCGTCAGCGCGGTAGCCGACACCGCGCCCGACGCCGCAATCACGGTCGACGCGAACCAGGGGTACACGCCCAAGGAGGCCATCGCGTTCGTCGACCGGCTCCACGACGCCAACGTCGACATCGATCTACTGGAGCAACCGGTTCCCAGCGAGGATATCTCCGGACTTGGGCGCGTTCGGGACGCCGTTTCTGTCCCCGTTGCTGCCGACGAGAGCGTCTTCACGCCCTCGGATGCCCGACGGGTCACCAGCGCCAGCGCCGCGGATGTCCTCAACGTCAAACTGATGAAGTCGGGTCTCGTCGGTGCGCTCGATATCCTCGGAATCGCCCGTGCTCACGACCTTCAGTTGATGATCGGGTGTATGCTGGAGTCGAGCATCGGTATCCACACTGCTGCCCACCTCGCCGCTGGCACCGGCGCTTTCGACCACGTCGACCTTGACGGCAATTTCTCGCTCGAAACCGACGTCCACCCTGTCACGTACGGTCCCGAGATCGACATCGATGGCCCCGGTCACGGCGTCGAGATCGACGGATGAATGCACCGCTGGTGACGATGTACCTGATCCCGTCACGGGCGTGAGAACTCCTCGTGGCGGCGTTCCATCTCGTCGATGACGGCGTGGAGTATCTTCTGTTCCCCCCGGCGGAGATGTTCGAGGAACGTCGGTTCACTGACTCCGTAAACGTCAGCGATTTCGCTCGCGGAGCTGCCACGCGGCCACGTGTAGTAGTTCCGATCTCGGGCGGTACGGAGGCTCTGACGCTGACAGACGGAGAGATCGCTGTATATTCGGTCGACAATGTCCACTTTCCGAACGTCCTCGGAGAGATCGACCGCTTGGACGACATCTAACTCGACATCGTACTCCATCGACTCGACGACATCACTGAGGGCGCTCGCACGGACGAGCACCGTCCAGTGTTCTCGGCCTGCCGTGATGTGGACGGGTGCAATGGGCATGCACTCTGAATTCACCATTTCGGGAACGATACTGCTGTGGCGTTCGTAGACGACGACCACGCGCGCCCTGTTGTGGGACTGGTTGAGAACGGTGACGCTCTCGACGACATCGAACTCGTCAATGGCGGCGGCGAATTCAACAATAGACACGTCGCTCTTGCTCACGAGGACGAAATCACCCTTGATCACGTTCTCTCCGGGGTAGAGCGATCGTTCGACGATGTGTGTGTCCGGATACTGTGCTGTAGCCTCCAGTGTCCAGCAGCCTGGATGCTGAAGGGTTAGTTCGACTTGCCGGAGTTCGTCGTCGTGGTCACCTGGTTCCAGAGTGTTAATCACACTCATACATAATTGCACCGGGATACTGAATCAAAGAACTGTCGTTTGTTGTTACACTGATCCGACCTAGGGTGGATGTCACGAGGTCCTCATCGATCGACCCCGTTTCGACCGAGTCGAAACGGATGGACACAGCACCGATCTACGCACAGAGAACCCTGCCGTCGGTGGCTGCTCGTTCCCGACCGAACATCAGCGCGTTACAAACGTACCGATGTAATCGTCACGATTACCTGACGGTTATAGATCCTCTGTCGGACCCCCGAAACACCCCGTTCTCGAGGAGGCAATAGCATTTCGGACGCGTCGAAATCACTGGAAAGGAACCGCCGGCTACGTCCTCGGAGCACACGCCGGTGCGACGACAACGCATTGTGTAAGAAATTATATTGGTATGTCCGGTCCGGGCGAGGAAGCGGGCGGTGAGTTCCTCGTCGGCGCGGGTAACCGCCCGACTGTTCGGAGTCTTGTATCCGATTCACCCGATACAGTGACACCACGATAATCAGCGCTATCTGTTCCCGTACTGTCTCACTCGTCTGTTTCATCCTACCAGCTCGAAGCGGTCGTAGCTCCAGAAGACCGTGCGTATCGAGGGTGCGATCGACCCGTTCGTCGGGCAGTGCTCCCAACATGGCTTTTCCGGTTCGACGCTCGACGCCCCTGATGGGTGGGAATCCGAGCCCGCGACGGCGTCGTTCCGCGACATCGCACCCGGTCCCTCGGTCAACGGTGCGTCCGGTCCCGAAAACGACGTTCGACCAGCTCCGGATCCCATGTGCTGCCCAACCCGATCGGCTGTGGGAAAACGGTCGCCTCAACCATGACACGCCGTGTAACGCTTCGGTCTCGTCCTGAACGCATCGAGATCCAGACGCGGTATCGGGGCTGATACCGGTGTAACAACGACAGCTTCTCCGCGAGCGTGAGCCGATCTACGCATGGCTGATGACAGTGCTGCCGTGCTAACGCCTACAAGTAGGTTTCGACGGCTTATATTCACCATAACAAATCACGACGCTAGCCCATGTTTGTGTGTGTAATGTGTTCGTTTAAGTGCATAATTGACGGATAATGGTGTTCTGTGATAAAGAATGAACATCACCGGGTGTGCCGGCGCAGCGCGAGCACAGACCCTGGATCCAAACGCTACGGTTCCGAAATCAGCATAGCGGTCGGCAGGATGTTCTCTATTTCGTTCTTTTATCCGGTAGTTACCGCGATTCTCTCTTCGTTTTGTTACAAACGTACGCTTGTAATCCTCGATCGTCTGTTGCAGCGATATTGGGGTATGGCAGCCGGGAATACGACTCGATCGGTTGATTCTGAAACACAGAACGAAGTTACAACACTCGGCTCGACGGCGTCCGACGGAGTGGTGGTTCAACGACAGTATGATGAATCACTGAAAACATGTGTGAGGCACAGAAACGGAGGATCGTATAGGATCGGTTCGTTCGCGTGGTGTGATCGAGTGGTACGAGGAGATCGTTGCGGTCGACGGCGGGCGCCTCCCGAGGGCGGTGGCTCGTTCGTTTCGATCAGGCCCAGTAGGCCTCACTAGGGGTCGTTTCGAAGACTACCCGATCGAGCACGTCGATGGCCTTTTCCAGACCCTCACGCGCTGACGTGAGCGAGTCCTCGTGTTCGATGGAAAGCGCGCCGTCGTAGCCCACCATTCGCAGCGTCGAGACGACATCCTTCCAGAACGCCTCGCTATGGCCGTAGCCAACCGATCGGAATAGCCACGAGCGATCAGCTTCTTCAGTGTACGGTACAGTGTCGAGGACGCCCTTCTCATGGGCGTTCGCATCGTAGACCTTCGTATCTTTGGCGTGGAAGTGGTGGATAGCGTCGTGTTCGCCCAGCAGCCGAATCGCGTCGGTAATGTTGATACCTTGCCAGAACAGGTGCGAGGGATCGAAGTTCACACCGATACGCTCGCCGGTGGCCTCGCGGAGTTTGACCATCCCGCGTGGTTCATAAACGAGCATGTTCGGATGCATCTCGATAGCGATATCCACGTCGTGGTCGTCAGCATAGTCGGCGAGTTCCGACCAGTACGGGATCGCCACTTCGTCCCACTGGTACTGCTGGGCGTCGAGATGTTCGTCCGGCCATGGAGCGGTCACCCAGTTGGGAACTTCATCGTTCGGGCCGCCCGCTGGCAGTCCTGAGAAGGTGGTCACAGTGTCGACACCGAGCTGCGAGGCCAGCCGAATCGTCTCTCGGAGTTCCGTATCAGCCGCTCGCGCACGCTCTCCGTCGGGATGAAGCGGATTATTATGGGTGGCGAGCGCTGAGACGTACAGATCGTACTCCTCGAGCAGGCCTTGGAGTTCGGTCTGTGCATCCTCGTTGTCGAGATGCTTCTCACGTGATAGATGGTCGTCGCCGATAAAGCCCCCACAGCCGAGTTCAACCGCGCCGACATCGTGTTTGGCGAGGTATGCGAGCGCGTCATCGAGTGACGCATCGGACAGTGAGACTGTTAGAACACCTACGTCCATGGTGGCTCATCGCACGAACCGTTCTAAAACGTTCCGCTTGTCCGTCGGTTCCCAGTCCCTGCTCCGGTCACTGCATCCACTTGGAGTGGGAACCGTCGCGCGAGTTGTGAAATGATGGCGCGTCTCCCTGTGTTCGATATCCGCCGCCGCACGTACCAACGAAAGCTGGTTGGGAGCCCAAGAGCCAGTCAATGGTTTCACGATCGCTCGTTCGTGTCTCTCACCGGATCATCCCGTGAATTTTCTGTCACTGTCTGCGACATCTTTTTATCCCCCCTTTGCCAGTTTGATGATGGAGTTCCGAAAGATGGTAGATACGACCCGCCGAAACGTACTTGCAATCGTAGGTGCTGGACTTGCGCTAACCGGCAACTCCGTGAGCGCGAGGACCGGAGACAATAGTGGGGAAGAGCAACCGTTACACGACTCGGAGCAATCGATCGACGAGCGCGTTGAGGATTTGGTCGGTCGCCTCACCACCGAGGAGAAGGTATCGCTACTGCACCAGTACCAGCCGCCGATTCCAAGCGTCGATCTCGATTCGTTCCGGACCGGGACGGAGGCGCTACACGGCGTTGCGTGGTCGGGCGAAGCGACCGTCTTTCCCCAGGCCATCGGTCTCGGGAGCACGTGGGATCCGGAACTGATCGAGCGCGTCGGCAGTGCCGTGGGCGATGAGGTCCGAGGAAAACACAACGCGAGTGGGGTCGGTCTCAACGTCTGGTCTCCGACGGTCGATCCGCTCCGCGATCCTCGGTGGGGGCGAAACGAGGAAGGATACGCCGAAGACCCGCTGTTGAGCGGTGCGATCGCGACGGCGTACACGGACGGTCTCACAGGCGACGATCCGGAGCATCTCAAAACCGCGCCGATACTCAAACACTTCATCGGGTACAACAACGAGACGGACAGAACGACGACGAACGCCGAGATACCGCCCAGGCTGTTGCACGACTACTACCTCCCGTTCTTCCGTCCACCGATCGAGGCGGGGAACGCGGTCGGAGTGATGGCGTCCTACAACCTCGTCAACGGACGGCCGATGACCGTGTCGCCGTTGTTGAACCGATTCGTCCGGGACTGGGCACCCGACCGAGCGGTGCTGAACGTCAGCGACGCGTGGGCACCAGTGAATCTGACCGAGGCCCAGGACTACTTCGAATCGGAGGAAACGGCCCGCGCCGCCGCACTGATCGCGGGATTAGACAGCTTCACCGAGCACGGATCCGACAGTTCGGTGACGACCGACGCAATACTCGGGGCGCTCGACAACGGGCGTCTGAGCGAGAACGATCTCGACAGGGCGGTCGGTCACGTTCTGTCGGTCCGGTCGCTACTCGGGGAGCTGCCCCCCTCGGAGGATCCCTACGCAGACATCACTGGCGACGTCATCGGGCGTCCTGCTCACCGGGAGCTCGCCCGCGAGGCGGCGCGCGAGCAGACCGTTCTCCTCAAAAACGAATCCGGCGTGCTCCCGCTCTCGGAGGACGACAGCGTCGCCCTTCTCGGACCACTCTCCGATCGGGTGTTCGAGGACTGGTACAGCGGGACGATGCCGTATCGCAGCACCCCCGAAGACGGTGTACGCGATCGGCTCGGAGCCGACCGGGTTCACACCGCTGTCGGCGCCGATCGGATCGCGCTTCGGGAACGTTCCTCGGACGAGTACGTCACTGCTGGCGTCGGAAAGGGTGGTGGCGTCCTCGGGCTGAGCGATACCGACGCCCCCAGCGTACAGCTGTTCGAGACCATCCAGTGGACGGAAACCGCCCGGACGCTTCGGGCAACGGCGAACGGTCGCTACGTGACCGTCGACGGTGAACAGCTCGTCAACGCCGCGGAACGGCCCGCGGGCTGGGAAGTGGTCGGGGAGGCGTTCGAGTTCGTCTCCGTCGACGACAGTGTCGCGCTGTACCACCCGAGCAGCGACCGGTACGTAACGATCACGGACGGGTCGCTTCACGCCGACGCCGAACAGCAGTCCGACGCTGCCCTATTCACCGTCGACGTGCGCCACGCTGGCCACGAGGCGGCGGTCGAAGCCGCGACCAACGCCGACGTCGCCGTCGTGGTGGTCGGCACGCATCCGCTGATGGGGGGCCGTGAAACCCGGGACCGCGAAGATCTCGCCATTGCGCCGTCTCAACGGGAACTCGTCGAACGCGTCGCCGACGCCCAGTCGCGGACCGTGCTGATCGTAGAGAGCAGCTACCCCGTTCGCGTCGAGGCGGAGAAGCGGGTCCCCTCGATCCTGTGGACGAGTCACGCTGGCCAGGAAACCGGTCGCGCGTTGGCCGACGTGTTGGTCGGCGACGTCTCCCCCGGCGGCCGAGTACCCCAGACCTGGCCGCGCTCGGTCGATCAACTGCCGGACATAAAGGAATACAACATCGCCGAAACGGGGATGACGTACCGCTACGGACAGGCGGATCCGCTGTACGCGTTCGGTCACGGGCTCTCCTACAGCAGCTTCGAATACGACGACCTGCGCGTCTCCCCGAGCAAGCCGCTCGAATCGGGGGATAGTGCGACCGTCAGCGTTCGTGTGACCAACACCGGATCGATGGCCGCCGACGAAGTCGTCCAGATCTACACCGAGCAGCGCCGCTCGCAAGCCCAGCAACCGGACCGCATTCTCCGCGGATTCGAGCGGATTCATCTCGCTCCCGGCGAGCGCACGACCATCGAACGCTCCATCGATCACGAAGCGTTCTCGTTCTGGGACGTGACACGGCGAAAACGGACCGTCGAACGCGCGACCCACTCGGTGTTCGTCGGCTCCGCATCCGACGACATCCGGCTGCGCGGAGCGCTGCGGGTCGACGGCGAGCGGATCCCACCGCGCGATCTATCCGAGGAGACGCGGGCGGTCGACGCCGACGACTGGTCGTGGTCGGAGATCGAGCTGCTCGACCGGTCGCGGGCCGAGGGAACGGTCGTCGGCATGTCCGACGGGTCGTGGGTGTCGTTCGCTGACGTCGACCTCCGAAGCAAGCCAACTGAAGCGATCGTCTCGGTCGCCCGAGCACCGAGCGGCGCGGCGACGATCGAACTCCGCCGTGGCTCCCCCTCCGGTCGGCTACTCGGCCGGGGTGACGTGCCCTCGACCGGTGGCGTGTACGAGTACACGGAACACGCGATGCCGTTGGATCGAGCGACCGGACACAAACAGGATCTCTACGTCCTGGCCCGCAGTGGTACTGTCCGCGTGAACACGATCCGGCTCGAATGATCGAACGCTCCCACCAGAGAGGAAGCATTTATAAATAAAAATAATTATGTAAATCTCGTACGTCCTAATATTTATATTCTTACTGGTGTTCGTAGCGCTCACAGTGGGAAGACACGAACGGACCACCCGCTCGATACCGTCTTCCACAGATACTCATGAGTCCCAACAGTAACCGGACGGAAACGGAGTCGGTCGAAGCACGACTATCGGCGTCGCGGCGGGAGTTTTTGGCGATCAGCGGGGTCGCCACACTCGGCGTACTGGGCAGTACGAGCGTCAGCGCGAATGAATCGGATCTGAGCGGGCCGGGACGGATTCGGAACCTCCCCGCGTACCTCGAGGATCCCGGCGTTTTTCAGGAGCACCGCGAGCCAACACACACGCCGACGACGGTTCCGTACGAGTCGGCGGCGCAAGCGATGGAATCGGATGTCCCGTTTACCGAACTCGAAGAGCGGTTCGACGGCTCGCCGTACTTCGAACGTCTCGATGGATCGTGGCGCTTCCGGTTTTTCGAGCGACCCTCGGCGCTTCCCGACTCGTTCGATGCGATCGACTGGGAGGAGATCACGGTCCCCCGTCCGTGGCAGACCGAAGGCTACGACAAGCGCGTCTACACGAACTGGCAGCCGACGTGGACCGGGTACGACTCCGACCTGGAGTGGGAGCTCGAACCGGACGATCAGGGGCGGGTCGACGTTCCGGGCGTCGGCGACGACGGACCCAATCCGGTCGGTGTTTACCGCCGGACAGTAGACGTTCCGGCCGAGTGGGACGGCCGGGAGATATTCCTCCACTTCGAGGGCGTCAAGCAGGCGTATTTCGTCTGGATCGACGGCGAGTACGTCGGCTTCCAGCAGGGATCGATGACGCCCGGCGAGTTCGACGTCACTGACCACCTCCGTGCTGGCGGGAACCACGAACTGACCGTCCAGGCCTATCGCTGGAGCGACGGCGAGGCGATGGAGTGCATCGACATGCACAAGTACGCCGGCATCTACCGGAGCGCCTACCTGTTTTCGACGCCGCCGGTTCACGTCCGTGACTTTGCCGTTCGCACCGAACTCGACGACGCGTACGAGGACGCAACCCTCCGGATCGACGCCGAACTCGTCGATTACTCGGGGACTGACGGCGGCGACCGTTCGATCCGAGCGACCCTGTACGAACCAGATAAGCGGACGGAAGTCGTGACCCGCGAAGAGTCGATATCACTCGACGATGGGGGCGGTGTTGCAACGCTCGAAACGGAGGTGAACGATCCCGAGAAGTGGTCTGCGGAGAAACCGGAGCTGTACACGCTGGTTCTGGAGTTGCTCCCGGCCGACGCCGACGATCCGAGCGAAGTACTGCTCGAGAAGGTTGGATTCAGATCGTACGAGACAAATCGCGGGCCGGGCGGTCACATCACTGTCAACGGTGAGCCTGTCAACGTTCGGGGGGTCAACCGCCACGAAACCGACCCCGACACGGGACGGACGCTGCCGATCGAGACGATGCGGGCGGACTGCGAGCTGCTGAAGCGGTTCAACCTCAACGCTGTGCGGACCTCCCACTACCCGAACGACCCGACATTCTACCGACTGGCCGACGAGTACGGGATCTACGTCCAGGACGAGGTCGACTGCGAGACGCACTGGTGGGAGGGCGTGCTGGCGGAGACGACGGCCTACCACGACCAGTGTGTCGAGCGCTTCCGGCGGATGGTGCTGCGGGATCGAAACCACGCCTCGGTGTTCTCGTGGTCGACCGGCAACGAGGCCGGTACCGCGGCCGAACACCTCAACATGGCCGCGCTGGCGCTCGGCGACGCTCCGACGCTTCCCGAAGACACGAGCGACACGACGCGCCTGTCGGGCGAAGCGGTCGAATCGTTCGATGCGGATGGCGTCACACCCCTCTCGTCCGACCGGATCATGTACCACCAGCCCAACCACGGCGGGTGGGACGTCGAGTACAGCGATATGCTCGGTCCGCGCTACATCGACACCGAGACGCTCCTGGCGCTCGGGGAGGGTGCGGACGTCAGCGACAGCGATCGGTTCGGGGACCGCTCGAGCGGGGACGGGTCGCCCGGCAACGGCGAACGCTCCGTCGTCATGGGCGAGTACAACCACGCAATGGGCAACAGCCTCGGGTTGATCGACGGGATGTGGAACGGCCACATTCAGCCTCCTGTCCACCGCGTGCGCGATCGGATCGGTGACGGAGACGGCGTGCTCGTCGGCTCGCCCACGGTCGTTTCGGGATCGGACGGCGGCGCACTCGCGCTCGACGGCAGCACCGACTACATCGAGGCTCGGTCCGAGCGGTCGCTCTCAAATTCGGCGTTCACCGTCGAGGTAACGCTCAGCGATCTCGACGCTACCGCGCCCGCGCCGATCATTACGAGCGAGCACACCACGCTCGCGGTCACCGCGGACGGGACTCTCGAATTCACTGTCGGTGAGGAGTCGGTCGCCGGTCCGGGCGACGATACGGGGACGCACACGCTGACGGGCGTCTGCTCGGACGATTGGCTCGCTCTCTACGTGGACGGTGAGGAAGTCGACAGCGCCGAGCACGATCCGGTCGAAGCAGCCGACAGTTCCCTGCGCATCGGCCACGACGACCGCGGGCGCTTCCTCGATGCGACCGTCGAACGGGTCGCCGTTCACGGAACGGCGCTGTCTGACGACGGGATCGGCCGGGAGGAACCGGGCGATGACACCGTTCTGTGGTACGATTTCGACGACCTGCTCCGGGACAAGAGCCTCCAAGGCGGGTTCATCTGGGACTGGGTGAACCAGGACCTGAACGACGAGACCGCAGACGGCGAGCCGTTTCAGTTCTATCACCGCGACGGACCGGCCGGGGCGTTCTGCCTCAACGGGACGATCTGGTCGGATCGCCGGCCCCAGCCCGAGATGTGGCAGCTCAAACAGTGCCACCAACCGGTGAAAGCGACGCCGCGCAATCTCACGAACGGCGAAATCTACGTCACGAACTACCACCAGTTCACGAGCCTGGACGAGTTCGACGTCGCGTGGTCGCTCTCGGCAAACGACGAGACAGTACGGGACGGCACGCTCGACCTCGAAACGCCGCCGGGTACGACTGAAATCGTGGAGATCGATTTCGAGCTGCCAGCGAACCACGATCCGGGAACGGAGTACTGGTTGGATCTCTCGGTTTCGGTGGCAGAAAGCACCGACTGGAGCGACGACGGGCACGAGATCGCCTTCGAGCAGTTCGCGCTCCCGGTCGATACCAGCCCGAAAGAGGTCTCGATCGATCGACCGGCGTCCTTCTCCGTCGAGCGGTCCGATACCGGAGTCCTCGTCGCGGGCAAGGGGTTCGAATACGCCTTCGAGGAGGAACTCGGTACGTTCGCCTCGATGAAACACCACGGAACGGAGCTGATAGAGCGCGGTCCGTTGTTCAACTTCTGGCGCGCCCCGATCATGAACGAGCTCCAGGACTGGGGTTCCTCTCCCGCGACAAACTGGTACGAACTCGGGCTGGACGACATTCGACACGAGGTCGATAGCATCGAGGCGTCGGAGGGCGAACGCAGCGTCGACATCGTAGTGCACGGGCGCGCCCTCGGAGCGACTGAGGGACCGCCAGCCGGATACGAGACGACGTACCGCTACCGCGTGCTCGGCACTGGTGCGGTGCGCGTAGCGGTCCGGGCAGAACCCACAGACCGGCTCGTCGAGGACGCTGGCGAATGGCTGCCGAAAGTCGGTTTGCAGCTCGAAACGCCGCGCTCGCTCGATCGGTTCGAGTGGTACGGCCGTGGTCCTGAAGAGAGCTACCCCGATCGGAAGACCGGCGCGCGGATCGACCGGTATTCAGGCGCTGTCGACGAGCAGTACGTTCCCTACCTCCCGCCCCAGGACAATGGCAACAAGACCGACACCCGATGGGCCGCCCTGACCGACGGGAGCAGCGGTCTGGTCGCGTACGGCCAGTCCACGCTGAACGTCAGCCTCGAACAGTACGCCAACCTCGCTACCGCCGACTACCAGTACGAACTCGAAGCGCGCGATTCGATCGGATTCAACCTCGACCACGCGGTGACCGGCGTCGGTGGCACTCCCGTTGCCACGCCAGCGGAGCATCAGGTACAGCCCGAGACGACCGAATTCACGGTCACGCTGTGTCCGATCACGGACGGAGACGACCCGATGCGGGTTGTGAACCGGACACCTCCAACCGAGTAGTAGCGTCCTGCTAGCGGCCTGAAAACACCGAAAACGACGATTTCGAAACGGGAAGGCGGACGACGCTCATCGTGTCGGGCCGAGACCGCTAGCGTCTGCTTTCGCGTCGTCGAGAAACGCCTGAACGTCGACAGTCTCGCCGGTTTCCGCGCTCTCGATCGCGGCGAACACCAGCGCCATCGCCTGGAGATTATCCCGAGCGTTCGTCTCCATCGGCTCGCCGCCTTCACACCAGTCGACGAACTGTTCGATCAGCCACGTGTTGGCCCACTTTTCGCCGGCAGCGAGATCGAGTTGCTCGCCGGTCTCGAAAGGAGTAGCACCGAGACAGCCCTCCTCCGCCTGGTCGTAGGGCAACCGACGGAGCGCTCCATCATCGAGCACGAGCGTCTCCTCAGCGCCGTTCGCCCGGATGTGTTCGGCCCACCAGCCGTTGAGCGTCGCTGCGGCGGTGTTGAGTCCTTCGTAGGTCACCGCCGTGCCGTTTTCCATGACGAGCTGGACGACGGCGTTTGGCTCGCCCGCGAAATCGGAGTGGGGCGGGTTCCAGGCGTGACAGAACACCGTTGCTGTGCGATTGCCGGCCATATCCGCCAGTAGATCGAGGTGGTGGACTGCACCGTCGACGAGCAGCGGATGCTCCTCGAGATCGTACAGTCGTTCGCCAGCCCAGCTCCCACGCGAACGGGCGTTGACCGCATAGCGCCCATAGAGGTAATCGACCGGTCCCGCCCCACCGGAGCGCAGCCGTCGCCGCAACGACGTGACGTCCCGGCGGAATCGGTGGCTCATCGTCACGCCCATCTTTGCGCCAGCATCCTCGACGCTTTCGACGATCCGTAGCGCGCTCGCCATCGAGTCCGCGAGCGGCTTCTCGGTCAGGATATCGAGGTCGTGGTCGAGCGCGAGCGCAACGAGGTCCTCGCGGAACTGCGGCGGAACGACGAGCGCAACGGCGTCCGTCTCGTGGGAATGGGCGTCCATTGCCGTCTCCGGATCGGTGTAACACCGCTCGGCCGGGAGACCGAGACCCTCCGGATCGGTCGCGTTCGTGAGCGCCGCTTCGTTGGTATCGACGGCTGCGGTGAGTTCGAGGGTGTCATCAGCGACGTTGGGCGGGAGAAATTCCCGACACCACGCCTCGCCCTGCCCACCAGTACCGATCAGTAGCAGTCGTTGGACCATACTACGTTGATTGCTCATTCGTATCTTTACTTTGTCGGTACGCTCGCCGACGGAAAATACCCCGATGACCAACAATTATTTATAGTGTGAGTGAAAATGTGGGGCAGTATGGGTTCGCTTCGTTTAGCAACGGTTACCAAACAGTACGGCGATGTCGTCGCAGTCGATGGAATCGATCTCGATATCGCCGATAGCGAGTTCATCTCGCTCGTCGGTCCCTCCGGCTGTGGGAAATCGACGACGCTCGAGATGATCGGGGGGTTAACGATGCCCAGTGAGGGTCAGGTGTTCATCGACGACAACGATATCACCGACCTTCCGCCGAAGGATCGTGATCTCGCGATGGTCTTTCAGAACATCGCGCTGTTTCCCCACATGAACGTTTATGAGAACATCAGCTACGGGCTTCGGATCCGCAACACCGACAAAGAGGAGATCGACCGGCAAGTGAACCAGGCCGCCGAGACTCTCCAGCTCGAAGGAATGCTCGAGCGCAGCCCGAGTGAGCTGTCGGGCGGTCAGCGCCAGCGCGTCGCAATCGGTCGCGCGATCGTCCGCAACCCGTCGGTCTTTCTGATGGACGAACCGCTCGCCAATCTGGACGCGAAGCTGCGCGTGCACATGCGCACCGAACTCCAACAGATCCAGCGCGAGCTCGACGTGACGACGATCTACGTCACGCACGACCAGGAGGAGGCGATGACGATGTCCGACCGGGTCGCTGTGATTAACGACGGGAAGCTCCAGCAGATCGCGCCGCCGCTGACCTGTTACAACGAGCCGGCCAACCGGTTCGTCGCTGGCTTCATCGGATCCCCGTCGATGAACTTCGTCGAGGGGACGATCGAGGGAGAGCAGTTCGTCTCGGAGACCCTGCGTGTCGGTCTCGACAGCGTCGCTCTCGACAGCGTGACCGGCGTCACCCTCGGGATTCGTCCTGAGGACATCTACTTCGCCGACGCCGAGCCGCCCGAGCGCACTGAGCCGATCGAGGCGACCGTTGACGTTCTCGAACCGATCGGGGAGAAGATCTTCGTCTATCTGGATGCGGAGATCGACGAGACCGCCGGCGGGGAGTTGGCCGATGCCCAAGAGGAGACCAGGGGGCGCTCGAAGTTCCTGATGAGTGCGCCCTCCGAATCAGAGATCGAGGAAGCCGAATCCGTCGAGATCGTCTTCGATCGGACGAGCGTCCACCTCTTCGAGACCGCGACGGGCGAAGCGATCGCACACGGCATCGCGGAGCCGACCCAAACACCACGATGAGCGACCGTTCACACCAGTCGCGGACTCGTTTTCGTGGCTCTGAAAGATCGATCGATCGACGGAACCTCCTCAGAACGGTCGGCTCGGGTGGAATCGTCAGCCTGGCGGGCTGTCTGGGCTGGGGTGAGTCATCGAGCGGATCGAACCGGACGACGATCCAGATAACCGCACCGGACGAATGGCGCAACGCCGCCTCGGAGGTCACGCAGAACCTCTACGATGCGGGCATGTCCGAGGACATCCGCGTCGAGATGGCGAGCCCGGGCCAGACGACCGACGACTCGCTCTCGCAGTACCAGCAGTGGCTGTCGGCGGGACTCTCTACCCCCGACCTGTTGGTCTGTGACGTCGGTTGGATCCGCCCGTTCATCGTCAGGGGGCAACTGTTGAGTCTGGACGACGTTCTTCCCGACGAGACGCTCACGCGGATCCGCGAGCAGTACGTCGAACAGAGCGTCCAGTCGGCGACCGGTGACGACGGGAATCTCTACGCTGTGCCGCTGTATCCAGATCTGCCGACGATCCAGTACCGACGCGATCTCGTCGAGAACGCCGGCTACGACTGGCAACAACACGCGACCGATCCGCTCTCGTGGAAGCGGTTCGCCGCCGAGATCAAGGACATCCACGAGCAGTCGGATGTCGAATACGGATTCAACTGGCAGGCCGCCTCCGAACTGCAGCTCGCGTGCTGTGTGTTCAACGAGTTTCTGAGTTCGTGGGGGGGTGCGTATTTCGGCAACCCCACGGAAAACCTCTACACGATCGGCGGTCGGCCGGTGACGGTCACCGAAAAGCCCGTGCTCGAGTCTCTCCGGATGGCCCGGACGTTCATCCACGGAACGGATGCACCGGACACCCTCGACGGATTCGCGGGGGGTATCACCGCGACGGATGCCTTCCAGTGGGGACTCTCGCCGTCGATGCGACCGTTCACGCAGGGCAACGCGGTTGCGCTGCGCAACTGGCCGTACTCGATCAACATCAACGGGGCCAGCGATGCTCTCGGCGAATCAATGGGCGTGATGCCGATCCCCTACGGCGTTCCCGACGGCGAGGGAAAATACCCCGGTACGGGCGGGTCGATCGCCGCCCTCGGTGGGTGGAACTTCGCGGTGAACCCCGAAACCGAACACCTCGACGCCTGCGTCGAGTTCCTCGAAGCGCTCACGACCGAGTCCTTCCAGCTCGCAAACTTCTCACTCATCGGTCACATTCCGCCGATCCCGGACGTGCTCGCGAGTGCGACCGACGTTTCGGTCATGGGACGGTACGTCGAGACGCTCACTTACGCCAGCAAGCACTCGCTCGCCAGACCGGCGACGGCGATCTGGCCCGAGCAGTCACAGGTCGTCGCCCAGGAGGCAAACGGGGTCATCATGGGAGACAGCACACCAGAGAAGGGGATGGATCGGCTTGCGAACCGTCTCGAACGGATCGAAGGATCAGTGTAAGATATGGCAACGGAAAACACACCACTAACGGACCGGCGACCGAGATACCGGCTCGATCTCGCCCTGTTGAACCGCATCGAACGCCTGAGCGAAACCCAGTTCGTCTATTTCATGTTGGTCCCTGTGCTACTCCTGTTGGGATCGATGGCGATCTGGCCGCTACTCTACACGGCGAACCTCTCGTTGCACGCCGACAACGTACTCAGCCCCGACATCGTCGGCGGCTTCGTCGGGCTGCAGAACTACGTCGATCTGCTGACCGGTGAGGCGAACCCGATCCTCCGTCGGCCCTTCTTCGATTTGAGCCGGCCCTTCACGAGCGCCGTGCCCGTGACGATCCTGTTCACGCTCGGCGCGGTCGTCGTCGAGACGATTCTGGGTTTTGCGATGGCGCTGGTGCTCGATCAGCGGTTTCGCGGTCGGCGCTTTGCGCGCGTCGCCTTGATCCTTCCGTGGGCGGTTCCAATCGTGATCCAGGGGATGATCTTCTATCTCATGTTCCAGCCCTCTATCGGCTTCGCGGTCGGTCCGCTGAGCGATCTCGGGCTCATCTCTTCCTCGCCGCTTGCGAACAGCCAGGACGCGCTCCTGATCAGCATCCTCGCCGACATCTGGAAACAGTCGGCGTTCATGGCGCTGTTGATCCTCGCCGGCCTCCAGAGCATCGACCGGTCGCTGTATGAGGTCGCCAAGGTCGAAGGTGCCTCGCGGCTCCAGCGCTTCCGGACGATCACGTTTCCCCTCGTGTTGCCGGCGCTGCTCGTTGCCCTGCTCTTTCGGACGATCGCAGCGCTCAAAGTGTACGGCGTCGTCGAGACCGTCGCTAGCTGTAACACGGTCCCGACGGTGAGCTGTCTCGTTGTGACGACGTGGAACGCCCATCGCTACGGTTCGGCGGCGGCGATCGCGTTTCTCATTGCGATCGCCATTGGGTTGTTGTTACTGATCTATCTCGTCCAGTTCCGCGGCGAGGAAGGCGGGGGGCTTGGTATCTGATGGCTGGGAGCGAGGAGACGGAACGAAATCTCGTCCAGCGCTACGCCAAACAGGCCATCGAGCGTCCGCAATCGACTTATCGCGTGCTCCTGTACGTCGCGCTCGCGTTCTTCCTGATCGCGTCGCTGTTCCCGTTTTACTGGCTGTTCGTGATCGCTCTGACGCCGAATCGATCGATCGTCGATATGGGACTGCTCCCGAAGGGCTTTCAGCCGGGCGTGTTCATCGATGTGTTCGAGCAGATACCCTTCCACATCTACATGCTGAACAGTGTCATCATCGCCACGCTGACGACGATCATCGTGCTCTTCGTCGGCAGCATCGCTGGCTACGTCTTCGGTCGATACGACTTCCCGGGGCGCACGCCGTTGTTGCTGGTCGTGCTCGTGATCTCGTATTTCCCCGGCGTGGCGTTTCTGATCCCGCTGTTCCAGTTGTTCACCGAGAACATCGCGTTCCTCGGCGTGCACTCACCGATGCTGTATAACACTCCCTGGAGCATCGTCATGCCGCTCAGCGCGCTCACGATGCCGCTGATCATCTTCCTGCTCTCGACCTTCTACGGGCAGATCCCCGATGGGCTGGAGGACGCCGCGCGGATCGAAGGCTCGACGCGGATCGGAGCACTCTTTCGGATCATCATTCCGCTTTCGGCCCCCGGATTCGCTACCGCAGGGATCCTCACGTTCATCATCGTCTACAACGAGTTCTTCTTCTCCTATCTGATGGTGAGCGGGACTGCTGGCGAGTGGGCCCCGGTTTTGCACGGGATTTTTCAGTTCCAGGGGAGCCAACAGGTGGCCTACGACCTGATGGCCGCTGCGAGCATCATCGGCGTCGTCCCAGTGGCGATCCTCGTGATGATCGCCCAGGATCGCATCGTCAGCGGTCTCACACAGGGTGCGCTCAAGGAGTAACTGAACCGGAAGCCAGCCGGGCTGTCGTTGCTTGCTCGACGAGCGGCACATCGACATTTACGCGAGCTTAATTCTTGGAAAATATTAGTTCAAGGATAAAATTTAAGCTGTCACTGTCTATTTTACTACTGCTATGCAAAGACGCACAGCACTCAAGGCGATCGGTGCATCGGCGCTCGGAGGAGTGATGGCTAGCGGCGCAGTCAGTGCCAACGACGGCGGTCCAGTTCTCGTTGATTTCGAGCAAGACGTTGCTGTTGACTTCCTCACTGATGTCAGGGAGGGCTACCGCGTGGAGTATGAGGACGATGGCTCTACCATTGCCACCGGCGGAGTCGTGTACGGTTCGGACTGCCCGACGGAGATTCGTTTTGAGGGGTTCGAGAAAACCGATTTCGGTGATGTCGCTGTTATCGAATTCATCAGGGACACGAGCGTGGTCTGTCCAGATGTCGTAACTCCGGTTACCTACCATGCGACTATCGAATACCTTGAAGAGACTGGCGACTTATTTGTCAAACATATCGGAGATACTGGATAACTCCAATCACCCAAGCCAGTACTTCTAGACCCTCTGATTCGTGAGCAGCCGCACTGTTTCATACTGTCATAGTTGCATAATTTCCGGGAAGTGATCGCGCGCACGTACGTCCGAATCAGTAACAGTTATTGGACGACGCTGTCTCGACCGATCGTAGCATGACGTATCGAATCATCCAGGTCGGAACGGGCGGGCAGGGCGCACGCTGGTGTTCGACGTATCTGCCCGAGAACGTCGAGGACGGTCGGATCGACGTCGTTGCCGCGGTCGACGTCGATCCCGAACAACACGAGAACGCGACCGAACTCGTGGACGAGGAGCAGTGTTACACCGACGCGGCGACTGCCTTCGAGGCGGTCGACGCCGACGCCTGTACGATCGTAATCCCTCCGTGGCTTCACGAGGACGTCGTCGACGCGGCCATCGAGCACGATCTCCACATCCTGAGCGAGAAGCCGATCGCCGACTCGCTCGAAGCGTCCGTCCGCATCGCCGAGAAGGTCTCCCGTGCCGGTCTGAAGATGGGTGTCACGATGAGCCACCGGTTCGACCGGGACAAGACATCGTTCAGGAGACAGCTACGCCGGAACGATTCCGGGCCGCTCGACTACCTTGTCGGCCGATTCACGTGTAACGCGCGCTCCTACGGGACGTGGGGAGCGTTCCGCCACGAGATGGAGGACGTGCTCATGATCGAGGGGGCGGTACACCAACTCGACTTCATCGCTGACACGGCCGGAAGCCGTTGTGAAACGGTGTACGCGGACACGTGGTGTCCCGAGTGGGCCGAATACGAGGGGGATGTGCAGGCGCTCGTCCAGCTCCGGTTCGAGAACGGCACGCGAGCGACGTGGGAAGGCGCAAAGGCCAACGCAGTCACGCTCAACGGGTGGAACAGCGATTACCTTCGCGCGGAGTGTCGAGACGAGACGCTCGTCCTTGACGACCGCGAGCTGGTCCGCTATCCGTACGATCCCGGGCGCGAGGGGGTCGTTGGAGGGCGTACGACGGACGGAGATCCGGTGCCACTCGACGAACAGGACAAATGGAGCAACACGTGGCTCGTCGAGCAGTTCGTGGACTGGCTGGACGGCGGCGAACCGATGGCGACGAACGTGCAGGACAATCTCCAGTCGATGGCGCTGATAGCGGCCGCAATGGAAAGCAGCCAAACCGGAGAACCGGTCTACGTACAGTCGTTGCTCGCGGACGCACGACGATCGATCACGACCGAATGATCCAGATGGCTGAATCGACGAAGGAGTGATGTTTAGATATATGTCATAATCATATTTTATTAATACCTCTATCACCACTCAGATAACAATAATATATTATTATAATAATTCCTATAATTGTATATCTAATATTTTATTTATTGGAGAAATATATGATTGCTAGTATTATTTTCTGGAGTTCAGTAGTGGCTTTATCTGTATAATACCTAACTAACAGTTATTCTCTTATAATTATTATTCCAAGTCTTCCTGTAGCACTATCTATTTATAACCTCTATAATTATTTCTATCATATGGGTCTGGGTTACTATGCGTTTCGAGCACCAGTACAGCGGAGGGGACGCCTGGAGAGATCTGCTGTCGTCTGTCGTAAGCGATAGGTGACAATCACCCTGCTCGACCACGCAGCCGGATACACCGCCCCTTCTAATCTGAACGCTCCTATTAAAAATGATTAGATAAGTATTTTGTCATATGGTCCGTGTGTAGAAATGTCATGTTCGATGGTACGATCGCGGCGTATATGGCAAAGCACCCAAAACTGACCGGCATTCTCGTGTCGGGTATCACCGCGCTGTCGTTGAGCGGAGTGGCTGCTGCTGGTGGTGCCGTTCACGGTCCGTGAATTACTAGATCGAATCGAGACGAGCGTCCTTGCTCCGGGTTATCGTTCCATTAATCCGAACGAGAAAGTCATCGTGTTGAAGGAATTCCTTCACTGTCGTGCGTGAGGCCTCGAGCGTTGTTAGGTGTCCGCTGTTGAGGAAGTACGTCTCGTTCTCTCCGACGTTGGGAACGTAGGGCATTCCGATCGGCGTTTGACTCGATGGATAGCCGTGGATGTCCACGACGAACGTGTCGTCGTCCGGCGCTGGCGTAATCTCGGCCAGTATCGGGGTGTCTTCGCGGCTCTGGACGATTGCGAGCGTTGGATCGCCCACGATCATGTACTGCTGTCCGGTAACGAACTCTTCGCTGATGAGTTCGAGGGCTCCGGCGAGGCTAAACCCCGCGTTGAGCAGTCGAGCAACGGTGCGACCGATCCGGGTCGCTGGCGTGTTCCCCACGTTCGTGAGCGTGCACAGCCCGCCGATTGCGCCGCCATTAATGAGCGCCAATCCCTGCTCGTAGGACCGACAGCCGTTCAGCATGAACGCCCGGGCGTTGACGGTGTCGAGTGTGGGGGCATCCAGCCACCCATCCCCACACTGGAGCCCCCGTGTATCGACGTGGCCCACGTAGTGGACGAGATCGTAGTCGTCGGCAAACACCGCAGAGAGGGCCTGTTTGGACAGTTCCTCGTGCACCGTCACGTCAAAAGCGATGCGATCGCGCTGGTTGTACAGGTCGGCTACGTCCGATTCGGCCTGCATCGCCGTGTCGTTACTGATGACGGCGACGTCGATCGTGTCGGCCGGGACTGCATCGAGACGGCGTTCGAACGCGGGTAGCGTCGGTTTCGCGCCCTGCATCGGATAGCCATCGGCGAGCCAGAGCTGGGCGATACTGCCAGTTTCAGGGGGAGTGTGGATGTTCGACGGGCGATCGAGATCAGTGACACTCTCCGACGAACGCGTCGAGGGTCCCGACCGCGTCGGCGCGGTCGATCCACTGCGCGTAAACCCTGGGCGTTCGGCCTGTGCGTGCCGATAGAACGCCTCGATCTCCGGCGGATTTGGAGCTGCCGATTGGGAACGGTTCGTTGACAGACACCGAACCGTGCCGAGACTGTCCACGATGAACGGAAGAGACGGAAGGTGTTTCGCCGCTGGAGACACGTCGGCAGTGAGCAGCCAGCGCGGCACGAGACCATCGAGGAGATCGAACGGGATCGAGACGTAGCCCTCCATCCGCTCGGCTAACGTCTGCTCGTAGAGCGCGGCGAAATCGATCTCGATGCCCGCGTCAGTCAGGCGTTCTTCGAGCCTCGTTCGTTCATCGAGCGTGAACGGATAGACGCCCTCCGTTCGGGTGATGCAATCCAGCGTGAACACGCGTTTGAGCAGCTGTGCCGCGCCGGATTCCGGTCCGTCGCCCCGATCGAGGGGAACGGTGGCACCGTCCGCAACGATCCGCGAATCCTCGCCCGGCCGAACCACGGCGTTCAGGTAGTAGGCGAGCGGCGCGACCGGGTAGATGGATTCGAGCGTCGGCGGCACCTCGATGCGGACGCTCGCCGTCTCCTCGGTCCGCTCGAGCCCCGAGGGATCGCGAAAGCGCTCGCCGCGTTCGAGCAGCGGCGGATGGCCCCGGAGCGTCGGAAACGATCGTTCACAGGAAGTGGTCTTGAGCGCCGACCCGAGACACGAAAGCGCGCGCATGACATCACGCGGTCGATCCGTCGTCGTCACCGTGGCCGTCGGGGACTCGTGAAACGAGCGCAGTCCGAGCCGTACGCTCTCGGCGGCCGAGCAATCGATCGTCCGCCGTCCCTCGCTGGATGAGATCTCTAGCTCACCGTGAACGATCAGATACACCTTCAATCCCATCGAACAGACGTCAACGAGGTACTGTCCGTCCGGGAGGGACGCAGCCTCACGGTTCGTGATTTCGGCACGGACGGGTCCATCGGTGTCGCGGACGATGATCGGATTGAGTCGGTGCGTCCGCAAAACGAGCGGCGAGAGATCGTAGGCCACATCGACGGGGAAGAGAAACGGATCGGTCGAACAGTGTGTCGGGCGACAGCCACGATCCGTCGAGAGCTGCGCGCGGACGCCCTGTATGTCATCGATCAGCTCGAGTGCTGGTGGCTGAGCCTCCGGCTGTGGGTCGACGCGAACGGCTTCCTTGAGGGATACTGAGCTCATCGTCACAGCCGGATCCAGCCGGTCGAGTGGCCTGCCTCGAGTAGATGCCAGCGATGTTCGGGAACCCCATTAAGATTCCGAAGTTCGATGTGAATGTCGATCAGGGGTCGTAGCGCGGCGAACGTTTCGGTATCGGGCTCACCGGGAAAATGGAAGTGGCCCATCCCGTGGACGGCCAACACGTCGCCTCGGACGGCACGGACGAACGCCCGGCTTGCTGTGAGGCCATCGGTGTCGATGAGAGCACCGAGCGTCGCGATGCCGAGCCGGAGCTCGCCCGGACTCGGCGAGTCAGTTCGAACAGCGTCAGCGATCGGATCATACAACGACGTACCGAGGTCGGTCATCGGTGCTGATTCCTCCGAACCGGTGGCGGTTGGTCGCGGCTGCGGTGATGGATCGGCGGTTGCAGCGTCTCGTATCTCGTTCGTGTAATCGAGCTTCGTTACGGACGAGTGCGCTGGCGTGATGTCATCGGGAAGATACTGGGCTGTGAGGCTCGGTGTTCCCTCAGTGAGTACCAGCACGCGCCGTCTGGATTCGTCGCTCTGCCCGAACAGCCGGCGGGATTGGGCGGCACGCACCTGTTCGTCTACCTGTCCGGTCACGAGCACACAACACCCCCGGCGTTTGAGTCGCATAAGTGCGGTGGCGAACGGATCCAGATCCTGATCCACCCCGGAACTCGGTGTGGTCGGACCGCGTGGCACGTCTCCCATGGCATCCATACGTCACTTCTATCGAACTATTAATCCATCGGAACGTGGAGTTCATTTTCACCATTCTCGATGGAGAAGTAGAACAGTATCTTCGTCGGCTTGCGGACGTTTATGTGCTCGCCGGAGGAACTTACGACCGGCAATGGAGACCGACGAATTGATCGCTGTTCTCGAAGACGCCGGACTGTCTCCATACCAAGCGGATGCGTACGCAACGCTTCTCAAACTCGGGTCCGCAGCCGCGAGCGAAATCGCGTCAGCGAGCGACGTTCCCCAACCGCGGATTTACGACGTGCTCCGCGCGCTCGACGAGCAGGGATACGTCACGGTCTACGACCGAGAGCGCTTGTATGCTCGGGCAAACGACCCAGAGGACGCGCTTTCCGGGCTCAAAACGGCGATCCAGCAGTACGAATCCGCCATCGACGAGATCGAAACGCGGTATCAGGAGCCAGAAGTCGAGGACAGCAACGTGAGCCTCGTCCAGCGGTTACGGACCGTGTTCGACCACGCTCGTGACGCTGTCGAGACGGCCCGTGATCACATTCAGTTGGCGGCCACCCCCAGCCGGTTCACCGCTCTACAGCCGCTGTTGAGTGAAGCCTACGACCGGGGAGTTCACGTTCACCTCTCGCTCTACTTGCCCCCTGGCGAAGATCTTCCCTTCGACGCGACCGAATTCGAGGGGGTGTGCACCGAAGTTCGCCGGCGTGAACTCTCCGGTCCGTTTCTCGTGTTGGTCGACCGGGAGCGTGCGTGTTATGCCACCCCGGATCGGCTTTCACAGGAGTACGGCGTTTTGATCGACGATTACACCACAGCGTACGTCTTCCACTGGTATTACCTGACGCGGCTCTGGGAGGTGTACGAGACGGTGTACGACGATCGTAGCGACCAGCCACCATGCTCCTTCGTCGAGATCACCGAATGCATTCGCGCCGTCGAGCCACTCCTCAAAGAAGATGGAACGGTGATGGGACGGATCAACGGTATGTTCACCGAAACCGGCCAAGAGTGCCAGCTCGCCGGGCGGTTCGTTGCTGTCGACTACACCGGTTCACAGCCCGAGGAGGGCAGTGCATCGCTCGTGAAGCTCGCTGCTAAGGCGCGGATCCGCTTTGCGACGGACGAGACCGTTTACACGGTTGGCGGGCGCGGTGCGCACATCGAAGACGTCGCTGGCAAGCGCTTCACGATCGATCGAATCGGTGCCGAGGACGATCCACCAACGTCCTGAATCGCACGGCCGGCGCGGCGGTCGAACTGCGGCGCTACGCGGGCGTCTCGCTGTTGCTGGCTGCCCGGATAGCGGTCGGGAGAAACCCGGCACACACGACGACGAGAGCAGTCAGGCCAAGGGCGGGTACGAACGCGACGCGCAACGACGTCGCTTCTGCGATGAGACCGATCACGACCGGGCCGACTGCGAATCCGGCGTAGCCCGCTGTTGACACAGCAGCGATCGCCTGCTCTGTGGGTGTATCTGGGTCGTAGGTCCCCGCGACACTCAACGCAACCGGCATGATTCCGGCGAGTCCGAGCCCCAATACCCCGAATCCGATCAGTGTGAGAATCGGCTGGGCAAGGAGCGTTAGTCCGACCCCGATGGCGGCGACGACCGCAGTGAGGCGGAGGAACTGCTTCGGCCCGGCCCATTCGACGGCCCGATCGGCGAGGAACCGCCCGAGCATCATCGTACAGGAGAAGGCTGCGAATCCGAGCGCGGCGACGGTTGCGGACGTGCCAGCACTGGTTTCGAGGAAGACGGCGCTCCAATCGTTGCCGACGCCCTCGATGAACAGCGCACAGAAGCCGATGACACAGAACCACACGAGCTTCCGGGACGGCAGCGTAACAGCCGGTCCAGCGTTCGTGGTGGGATTCTTCGGGAGCAACCACCTGCTCGCTACGAACCCGGCGGTGAGAAGGGTGATCCCGACAAGTGCGAAGTGGGTTTGCACAGAGAGGCCGACGCTGGTAGCGACGGCACCGAGACCTGCGCCGACCAAGCCGCCGCCGCTGAACAGGGCGTGGAAACTGCCCATGATCTGGCCCGAATAGGCCCGTTCGATCCGAACCCCCTGGGCGTTCGCTGCAACGTCGACCAATCCCTTACCGAACCCGAACACGAGGACCACACCAACGAGCGTGGCAAGCCCGGTAGCGAACGCGATACACAGGAGTGCGAGGCTGTAGACGCCGAGTCCGACCCGGATCACCCGCTGGCCGCCGTAGCGTGAAACGAGGATGCCACTCGTCACAAGCCCGATTACGCTCCCGCTCGCGAGCCCGAGCAGCGCGATCCCGATGTCGCCCTCCGAAAGGGCGAGGGAGCTGCTTACTGCGGGGATACGAACCGCCCACGTCGCAAACATCGCCCCGAGAACGGCAAATACGACCGAATCTGCGAGACGAGCTGGTCGCGGCGTGTCGCTCGTCGACTGCGATAGAATCGAGAACCCCCCTGAAGCCTGCTCCGTCGCGGACTTCTCGGTGTCTTCCCGTCCATCGAGCAGGCCCACTACCAGGTCCGGCAGATGTTTTCCAAAAACCATCATTTGACGATCGGCTGCAGGCGCTAATAAGACTTATCAACTTATTTAACAATACCCGTTGTTACTGATGTCGAGTAGTGGCTCAGCAATGCACAATCGAGGAGTTCTTTGCAGTCCCTGTCCGGACATCGAAATCTGATGCCGACTCACATCAGCGCGGTATTCAGATTGTCCGTGTATCAGTCGGTGCTACGTAACGAATCACGCTCGACAGAACGCCTCCATCCGCATATCATCTGTTCAGTGCGGCGCAGTTCCCTACCGGCCGTCTCACGTGAGGGAGTTGATCGTTGGCGCTTCGCTGTCTGGGGCGGGTTGTAGTACCGCGATTCGATCTCGTCGTACCCAGACTCGGGTTAGGATCCCTCTGTGCGTCCCGGTTTCGCTGCTCGAAAAATGATCGAACGACGTACACGTCTTCAGTGATTCTTATATGTATCGAACGTAAACCACCTACTAAGCGAAACACACGTTCGTCACCTCTTCCAGCATGCTTTACTGTGCAAGGGACACGTTCGACTGACTCATCGCTTCACGATCGTGTGAGCCGTCTCGATCGAGGAAATCAGAATGGTCAAGGTAGATCTCCACACCCACACCCGATTTTTTCACGCGTTCGGTGGTCGACCCACCGGCTTCGATCCAGTTGGCGCGCGCCTCCTGGTCGCCTTCGCACAGTGGCGTGAACTCGACGCCATCGCGGTGACCAACCACGACTACTACAGCCGCTTCGACATCGACACGGGGGACCTGACTGTCATCCCGGGCATCGAGGTGTCGACGACCGCCGGTCACGTGCTGTTGATCGGGCCGGATCCGCCGTCTCGGACGAATCGAGGGGAGCTCACACCGGAGGAGACCATCGATATCGCGCGCGATAGGGGGTGTGCGTCGATCGCTGCCCATCCCTTCCGGAACAGCGGGGTCCGAGATTTCGATCTACCGTTCGACGCCTACGAGGTCAACGGAAAGCGCTCGGTGGAGATCGCCCGCCTCCAACAGCTGGCTGAAACGATGGATAAGCCGCTCGTCGGCGGCAGTGACGCCCATTACCCCTTCGAAGTCGGACGGGCGTACACGTGGCTCGAGACCGACGAACTCACGCCCGAAGCGGTCGTGAGGGCAGTCCGGAACGGACGGACCGACTACCGCCTCAACGAATCCTTCCCACTCCGTCTGCTGCGCCGGTTATACGGACGGATTCACCAGTTCAAAGGCTACGCCGATGGCTGAGTGGTGCTGCTGCGACTGTTCCGCGGCGCGAAGCGACCGATTGCAGTGGCGTTCACTGGTTGCGACACCCAGATCGAGATTTTCGTATATCCGATAGTTACCAATAATTTGGGAACTATTGAAATTTTTATGGGAATGCGCGTATTGGAGAACGATCCGATCGATTGACCAAAGCCTCACTAGATGACGTCGACCGTGTCCATTACATCGAAATGTCCCCAAACCCGAATGAAAATGAAGATATACTAGAATGTATCCTTTGTGAACAATCCATTTATTGACCATCGGTTGTTACCACACGACATGAACGTATCGGACCTCGATACCGAGTCGCTTACGGCCCTCCACTGGATCGCCATTGGCCTCACAATCATCACCGGGGCCATCCATCTGGCCCTGGGTGTCATGTCCTTCCCAGGAGCGTTGCCCGTCGCCTTCCTCCTCGCTGGCTTCGGGTTCTTCGGTGGAATCGTTCTGCTCCTGCGTGGCTACCGTCGCCGCCTGCTCTACCTGGCCGGCATCCCGTTCGTCGCCCTCCAGATCGTGCTGTATCTGTTGATCAACCAGACGGCGGATCCGGCGGTTTCCCCGGTTGAAGGGATCGATAAGGCCGCCCAGATCCTCCTGATCGTCCTGCTCGTCGTTCTCTACCGACGCGAGCGAGGGGGAACGTCGAACGCCCAGTCCAGGTAGCCACCGCTTGTGATAGACACGGCCTGTGTTCCACGCGAGGGCTACAGAATCCGCTCGAAGTATTTGGGGAGACGCTTCCGGAAGCACGCGTACGGAACGGCGACGACGACGATCGAGACCGCGATCCACCGCGGCGCTCCGTCGAGAGAGACGACGACCGGCGTCGCAAACGCCACCGTGAGCGCGAGGTCCTCGGGCGCTCCGTCGTACCGGACGACGTACCGCGCGCGAAGCCACTGCCCACGGAGGTGGTCGTAGACGGCATCCGGATTCGTCCGTTCCCAGGGCCGGAGTTCCTCGCCGGCACCGAGCACGTCGCTCGTGGAGTGGACGGCCGCCGCCACGACCGCGAGCGCAACGCCGACGGCAGCGGGCGACGCCACAGCCAGCGCGAGCGCACACGCTGCGATCGCTGGCGGCCAGTACAGCACCGGAAAGTGGAGCGTCCGCCGGTGCTCGCCGATCAGGAGATCCACGTCGGGGACACTGCCACCGACAGCCCCGCCGATGGCAGCGACGGTCGCGAACTGGGGGGCAACGAGCGCCACCGGCAGCGACAGGGCCATCCCGACAGCGATGTGGGTGAGAACCATCACGGTTCGGGGGTCCGATACAGAACGTCGTACTGGTGTGCAACGTAGCTCAACGCCCCGTTTTCGAGCTGTCGTCGTCGTGTTTGGAGCCAGTCGTCGGCCTCGGGCTGATCGCCGACAGCGTCGGCGACGAATCCGAGGATCATGGCAAGGAACGTCCGCTCGGCCGCCGGGTAGTCCCCTGAACGCGGCCGAACGATCCAATCCGACGACGCAACCGAGAGCAAACGCCCTCCGCACTCGCGAAGGTGGTCGAGCACGTGTCGCCCGGCGCGCGCGTCGCGTCCGGGCCGCCCGTCGATGTCGTCGTGGTAGGCCGCCTCGATCGCCCGGTCGGCCGGGTGGTCGGGCTGGAAGATCGTTCCGCCGTCGAACGTGAGCGGCGCATACACCAGCCCACCCGGCTGGAGGGCGTCCTCGAAGGCGTCGAACGCCTCCCGAATCGGGACGAGATCGAGAAACGAGGCCGCGACGATGAGATCGGCCTGCTCTCCATCGAACGCCGAGAGAGCGTCGCCCCGCTCGAACCGGGCGTCGAGATCGTCGACGCGAAAGCCGCCATCGATCGGTTCGGCGTCGAGTTCGGCCCGCCGCTTGCGGGCGCGTTCGAGCACTGCGGCCGAACGATCGACGCCGCGGTAACTCCCGGCTTCGACGCCCCACGCGTGGAGTCGAGGAACCATCGTGCCCGTCCCACACCCGGCTTCGAGAATGCGCGGCTCCTCGGGACGCTCGGCCAGCAGTCGCTCGCGGACCCGAGAGGAGAGTGCCCGGTCATCGACCGACCGCTTCGCTTCGAGATACCGGGGCGCTGCGTGGTTCATCGGTCGAGTGACCGCCGGTGACTCGCCCACGCCGAGTCGTCCTCCCAGAGGCGCACGACGAGCACCGTCGGATTCGGCTCCGCCATCGCGTCCTCGATGCGGTCGCCGAACAGGCGGGCAAAGCGTTCGACGCTCGGATTGTGCCCCTCGAACTCCGGGAGATCGTTGAGCAGCGCGTCCCGGTACCGCCCTTCCAGACCGTCGAGAACGGCGTTCACGTCGTCGATGTCGACGAGGTAGCCGTACTCGCCGAGCGTTGGCCCGCCGAACCGTGCCTCGGCGGTGAAGTGGTGGCTGTGAATCTCGCCTTCCGCCCCCGCATCGGGAACGGTGAGAAAGTGCTGTGCGACGAAGTCGCGCGTGACCGCGAGCTCGTACGTTTGGTTTGTGGTCTCGGTCATGCGTAGACGAGGAGGACTTGCAGCGGGGAGTCGGTCCGTTCGTCGAGCAGTCGGTACGCGGACGGCGCGTCGGAAAACGGGATGCGGTGGGTGACCAATGACTCGACCGGGAGCGCCCGGAGATGCTCGAGAGCGGTGTTCATCCGGCGCGCCTTGCTCCAGCGGCCGCGGGACTCGGGCGACAGCGTGCTCACCTGACTCGATTCGATGGTGATGCGGTCGCGGTGGAACTCCGTTCCGAGGTCGAGCGGTGCCCGCTTGGTCCCGTACCACGACCCGACGACGACGCGGCTGTCGTAGCCCGTGACGGAGATCGCGTCGTCGAGTCCCGCCGGGCGACCGGAGAGTTCGTACGCGAGATCCGCGCCGTCGGCATCCGAAACTGCGGTCGACGCTTCCTCGGGTGTGACCGCCTCGTCAGCACCCATCCGTCGGGCGTGTTCGCGTCGGTCGGAGAGCGGGTCGACAGCGACGAGCCGTTCGAGAGGGAACGCAGAGAGCACGCCGATCGTACACAGCCCGACGACGCCCGCTCCGAAGACGACGACCCGCTCTCCGATCCGGGGACGGCCATCGAGCACGAGCGACGTCGCCGTCTCCACCGACGGGAGCATCGCCGCCGTTTCGGCGGTCACGTCGTCAGGGACGGGAACGAGACAATCGGGCCGCGCCGCGAATCGGGATTCGTGGGGGTTGAACGCGAACACGCGCTGGCCCGTCCAGTCCCCCGCGATCGCTTTGCCGGTCGAAACGACCTCGCCGACCGCGGCGTAGCCGTACCGAAGTGGAAAGGAAAGATCATCCCTCAGCGCGTCGATTGTCTCGTCTGCCGACATATCTGTCGGTGCCTCGCCGCGGTAGAGGAGAAGCTCGGTTCCTCCGTTGATCGCCGAGACGCGGCTCTCGACGACCACCTCGTCGTCGTCGGGCGTGAACGTCGTCGTCCTGAGTTCGGTCTCGCGCGGATCGGTGAAATAGAGCGATCGTCGGTCCATCAGTCGATCTCCCCGACGCCGATGCACGCCCGGGGTCCTCCGAACGCCGCTGGTGGGTGCGTCGCTTCGGTCCCAGTGGCGTCCCGAACGCGAGCGTCGGTCACGCCGGCTCGCCGTGGTTCGGGCGCGACCGTGAGAGGTCCCCACTCGTCGATCCGGACGGGAGTGCGGTTGCCTGAGCTGTTCACACCCACGTTACTTCTCGGTCAATAATTATCCTTCTGCCGACCGAGGCGACCCGCCACGACGAGGTAGTCCCGCGCGAACACGAGGAGGGAAGGCGGGAGGACGACAGCAGCGAGCAGTCCGACCGTTTCTAGCGGGAGAACGGGCGCAAGCGCAACGGTGATGAACACCATCTGTAGCCCCGCAAGCGGTCGACGAACCGCGCTCGGGGGGAGTTCGCCGACCGGCTTTCCTCGGCGGCGACGGAGTCCTTGACCGGCCCTGAACAGGTATCGGGCGAACGAGAGCGACAGATACCAGACGGGCAACCGTCCCCAGAGCACGGCGACCCATGGCGCGACCAGGAAGCCGAGTGT
Source organism: Halobacteriales archaeon YIM A00010 (assembly GCA_025041175.1). Taxonomy (GTDB): domain Archaea; phylum Halobacteriota; class Halobacteria; order Halobacteriales; family Haloarculaceae; genus Halocatena. Next base: position 510,833 of record JAKCFJ010000002.1, on the reverse strand, counting down.
GTCGAACGCCATGTCCAACTTCGCGCCGAGAACCGTCGTTCGTCCCGTGTAGCGGGCCACGAGTCCGTCCACCCAGTCGAGCGCACAGCCCGTGCCGTAGAGGAGCGACGGAAGCCACGCCAGGGCGGGCGTCGGTTCGACGGCGGCGAAGCCGGCGACGGCCGCGAAGACCCCGCCGCGGGCGAGCGTCACCCTGTTCGCTACGCCGAGCGTGTCGTACAGCCTCGTCTCCGCGCCTTCGGTGTGGTTTGTGTCGAGATGCTGGCGGAGAAACCAGAGCTCGAAGGCCACAACGCAGAGGGTTGGCACAGACCAGCGTGCTGCTACCGGAAGCTCAGTGACCACAGCGATCCCGCACGCCCCCGTCACGAGCGCGAGCGTAACGACGGTGGTAACGGCGGTCCAGTCGTTCCGAAGACTGGCCCAGGCGGTCGTGGTCACGGGTATCGTTCGGACTCCGGATCTTCGAGCGACGCGATTCGTTCGCGGTCCGCGTCGGTGAGCCGGAGCCGGGCGGCCGCGAGGTTTCCGACGATGTGGTCGGGATCGATGCTGGACGGGATGGGGACGACGCCGCGCTCGACGTTCCACGCGAGCACGACTGCTGCGGGCGAGACGCCGTGGCGCTCGGCGACACCAGCGAGCTCATCGAGGAGCTCCGGCGCGGACAGCGGCGAGTGGGCCATCACCCTGATCCCTCGCTCGTGGCACGCCCGAACGAGTTCGGACCGGGGCCGGTAGGGGTGTGACTCGACCTGCACGACGGCCGGCGGGACGCGCGCCGAAGAGAGGAGGGTCTCTAACTGATCGAGCGTGACGTTACAGACGCCGAGGGTTCGTGCGAGACCGCGGTCGTGGAGCCGCTCCATCCGCCGCCACGTCTCGGTCAGTGGCGCGTCCACCGTCTCCGGGTCCCCGTCGCTGTCGGTCGGGAACGTCAGCGCCTCCTGTTCGGCCGGTGGCTTCGCGGCGAGATTCTGCAGCGGGCCTTGATACGCCCACGCTTTGGGCCAGTGGAGCATGTAACAGTCGAGCGCGTCCACACCGAGCGCGTCGCGGGTTCCCGCGCAGGCCTCCGCGACGTGCGTGTGGTTCGTGTTCCAGACCTTGCTCACGAGAAACAGCCCGTCGCGGTCGGGCGTGCCGGGGGCGTCGAGCAGCTCGCCAATGCGCTGTTCGTTGCCATAAAGCTCCGCAGAGTCGAACAGCCGGTAGCCCGCATCGAGCGCGGTGGCGATGGACTCTCGTCGGTCGACGTACTCGCCGTCCCGGTAGCGCGAACACCCGAAGCCGATGGGCGGCAGTCGTATCGCTGCGGTGGGTTCGCTTCCGTCGGCGTGTTCTGCGGGCCGGACAGGTGGCGGGGAGGGCGTCCGGAGCGCGACGCCGGAGTTTTCGACCGGGATCGGCCCGTCGGACACGGCCGCCTCGACAGCGTTGCAAACAGCGACGACGTGCGCAGCGCGCCGGCCGCCGGCAGTCGGGCGCTTCCCGCGTTCGACGGCGACCGCGAGCCGCTCGGGACCGTCGAGGTACGGCCGCTCGCACGGCGGGAACGGGTGGGGTGCGGCGACGTATGCTCGTTTCGCGCCGCCGACCGAGACGGTGTCTGCCTCGGCAGCGAGCGCCCCGCTGTCTGCGAGGTAGAGCGAGCCGTCGTCGCCGTGGAGTTCGAGGCTGTTGAACTCCCGGCTCCGGTGGGGGGCGTACAGGCTCGCCGTGAGACGGACCACCGGCCCAGCCGCCAGCTCGACGGTCGCTTCCACGTGTGCGGGTCGCTTTGGCGACCGTGACTCCCGGTCGGGCCACGCGTCGAGCGCATCCGCGGTCCGGACGCGCTCGATCCGACCGAACCACGAGACGAGAAGGGTCAGCGGGTAGACGGCACCGTCGTACAGCGGTCCCACATCGAGAAATGCACCTGGATCGTCGTGCCACTCCGTCACGCGCCCGACGTGGGCGTGGGCGTATCCCAGCCGGATCGGACCGAGGCGGCCGTCTCCGAGCAACGATTGTGCGTGTCGTTGGGCGTCACACCGGTGGTTGATCGGCGCACACCCGAGCGCGAGTCCGCGGTGCTCGGCAGTCGAGACGAGCGACTCCGCCGCCTCGGCGTCGAGCGCGAGCGGCTTCTCGCTGAAAACGTGTCGGTCGGCTGTGAGACACTGCTTCGTGACGGGCGCGTGTGCGCCGTGGCTCGTGAGGTTCACGACCAGCGGCGTCGCCTCGTTGGCGAGTAGTTCATCGAGATCGGTGTACGGGACGGCCCCGTTGGCTGCCGCGAGCCGCTCGGCTCGGTCAGCGTCGAGGTCACACACCGCAGTCAGTTCGAGCGAGGACCCGGCGAGGCTAGCCGCGTACTTCTCGGCGACCGCGCCCGCGCCGACGAACGCACAGTTCACGACACGCCTTTCGGCCCGAAACGCAAAAATATGGAGTTATTGCGGACCGACACGAAGCCCACGCGTGGCACGAGTTGCCGTCCTCCACAACACGCTCGACTTCCAGGGCGGGGCCGACGCCGTCTGCCTCGCAGCCTGTGAAGCGCTTCGAACGGACCACGAGGTCACGCTGTTCACCGTCTCGGAGACGACACCCGCGGACCTCGCGGATCGCTTTGGCGTCCACATCGAGAACGTCAGGGTCAGGATGCCACACGGCGCGACGACGATCGCGGGTGCGCTCTCGGCCGTTGCCCCGTGGGTCGGACCCCAGCTCGCGTTCCGGAGCGTCGTCCTCCATCGCTACTTCCGGTCGTCCGCCGACGCGTTCGATCTCGCAGTGAGCACGGCAAACGAGTTCTCACTCTCGATTCCGTCGGTCCAGTACGTCCACCACCCCCAGTTCTATCTCCACCGCCTCCCTGACGCCGCTCCCGGGCGTCTGAATCGGCTCTGGAGCCGGCTCGCAGGACCGACCCGAACCGAGCTCGCCGGCAACGTGTCGCTTCTCTCGAACTCTGCGTGGACGGCGTCGGTGGTCGGTGATGTCTACGACGTGCGACCGTCAGTGGTCTACCCGCCTGTCGACCCGATTTCGTGCGGCGCGTGGTCGGACCGCGAAAACGGCGTCGTCGTGGTCGGGCGACTCGCTCCGGACAAACGGGCGCTCGATGCGATCAGGGTGATCGACCGGCTTCGTGAACAGGGTCACGACCTCCACCTTCACGTCGTCGGATCCACGCCGCGAGCGTATCGAGACTACGTTGCACGGATCACTGATGCGGCCGACGAGCGGTCGTACGTCTCGGTGGAGCGCGATGTCTCGAGAGACCGCCTCGAACGGCTGCTTTGCACGCACAAATACGGCCTGAACATGAAAGAAGAAGAGCATTTTGGGATGTCCGTCGCCGAGTACAGTGCCGCCGGGATGGTCGCGTTCGCTCCTGATAGTGGCGGCCAGCAGGAGGTGCTCGGCAACCGGTCCGACCGACTGTTCGACGGGATCGAGGAGGCGGTCACCCTCATAGCGCGGGCGATCGAAACCGACGAACCACCGACGCTCCCCCCCGACCGGTTCGCTACGGATCGCTTCCAGTCGTCGCTTCGAGACCGCGTTACCCACCTCACTGAAGCCGTCTGAACGCAGCCCGTTCCGGTACTGCCGACAGCGTCGTTCCTTCTGATCGTGGCTGGGTCGGCGACTCCGTAGCCACTGTTATACTGCGCCACGAAGTAATATGAACCAGCGCATGTTCGATCGAGTACTCATTCCTACGGACGGTAGCGATGCAGTCGAGCCAGCAGTGGAGACGGCGCTCGATCTCGCCAAAACGTACGACGCGATGCTCCACGTTCTCTTTATCGTCGGCCAGCCCTCATCCGTTTCCGGCACAGGAGAGGGGTTTGCCGGTCTGGACAACCTCCTGAACGAACTGGAAGAGGAAGGCCACCGCGCAACGGACGCGGTCGCAGATCGGGCCAAGATCGACGATATCGAGACGACAACGGCGGTTCGTCGAGGAAGCCCCCACGACGACATCCTCACGTATGCAACCGAACACGACGTCGACGTGATCGTCATGGGGACCCACGGTAGAACCGGGGTCAAACGGGCGCTGTTGGGGAGCGTGACCGAGAACGTCGTTCGACACTCCGATGTCCCCGTCTTGACTGTGCATCGAAAGCCCGAAGACTAGCGTTCGTACTCCTCGATCGGCGGCAGGGCGGCTGTCGTGCCGGAAAACAGCGATTCGAACGGGTTTCAGTGGAGAGCGGCTTCGTCGGTCGCTTCTTCGGGTTCGGAGATGAACAGTTTCAGAGCGACCGCGACCCCAACACACATCACACTGAGGACGACGAAGGTAGCGAACCCACGAGCGTAGCCGATCTCACCGAACACGTCCACGAAGTAACCCATAACCGGTAAAATAACGAGCGTGCCACCACCGCCAATACCGCTGATCCATCCCGATGCACCGCCGACGGCTTCCGGAACGAATTTCGGAACCAGCTCGAACACTGCCGCATTGGCGATTCCCATCCCGGTTCCCAGAACCATCATCCCGACGAATGCAAGCCAGAATCCGGTGGCAAGCGTCATGATCGCGCCGCCGATCGCCATGATACCGAAGCTCACTATCGCGACGTTTTCACCGCCGAATCGGTCGCTGACGCTTCCACCCGGAATTCTGATGAGCGAGCCGTAGACGATGAAGATCCCGGCCAAGAGACCAGCGTTGGCGAGGCTCAATTCGTGGAACAGATCCCAGTACGTCGGGAACCAGGCGGACAGGGAGGTGAATCCACCGCCGAAGGAGACCGTATAGAGAAACACGAGGACCCACGTTCGTCGATTTGCGGCGGACGTTTTGAGCGAATCCCACGTGCCACCCGAGGGAAAAATGTCCTGTCCGAGGTCGTTAGCGATCTGCTTCGCTTCGTCTTCGTCTTCTCCCTTTTCGATGAGTTGGAAGTAAAACGGGTTGACAGCCAGTAGCGCGTACACGACGGTGACGACGAGTACAAACACCAACCACGTCGAATACGCCATAGTCAACCCACCGACCCCGATCAGCACGGGCAAGACGTACGTCACCATGCCCGGGCTGATGTTCCCAGCGCCAGCGAACGCACCCAGCGCGAACCCTTGTTTCTCACTCGGAGACCAGTAGGACGTCTGTGTAATCCCGACCGAGAACGTCGCACCGCCTGCTCCCGCGAGGAGTCCGAAGAGGACCAAAAGCGGGTACAGACTCATATCGAAATTCTCGGGATACGTCAGAAACAGTGTCACGACCAATCCACTGATCCCGACCAGCGTCGATGCGAGGAGAATGAGCATCGGCTTCTTTCCCCCAACGTCGTCCACCCACGCCCCGAAAGGGATTCTGAGAACGGCTTTGCTGAGGTGGGGCGAGGCCAACAGTAGCCCGTGGAAGATCCCAGTGAGGGCCAACTGTTCCTCCAACACCGGTCCCGCAGCACCGTAAAACACGATCGTCGTCAGTCCTGCGAAAAAACCGAAGGTAGCCATTATCAGGCCCCGCTTTGGAGTTCCTGTCACTCCGTGCTCGTCTGCCAGCTGATTGTGCTCGTCCATCATCCGGGTATGGAGGCGTCCCCCCGTATGTAGTATACGAAATCGATTTCTGAGCTGTCACAATTCCGATTCTGATGCCGATACGATAAACCAATTCTATCCAAACAGATTCTCAGGGAGTAATCCCGGAGGTTGTGAGTGAATAGTTCTATCGAAAATCGATATAATATCGCTATTTAATAATTTATGGCTAGCCACCGACACGGGCTGTTCATACTGTCGGACAGAGATGATTGACTATCGGATGCTGGTGAACCGCCAGGCAGCAGATGGATAGTCCGTCACAATCCGTCCGTGGTCTGTCCGACAGTATCAGTCACCCGAGTGATCTTCTCGTGTACGGTTCCTATGGGGACCCCCCTCGACCGCAACGTATGATTTTCAGTAATAACACAGAGAGAGCTGTCACGCCGCGCAGTTGTTCGGTCCGAGTTCGAGTTCTGTGGCTTCTCCCTCACGGTCCGTGGATTCGCTGCCGACATTCACGCTGATGATGGTTTCGTAGTTTTGTGGCTTCTCCGGGGAACGCTCAGTGATCTGTTCGACGAACGCCTCCTTCTCGAGCGTGAAGACGTCGAGTCGGTCCCGAAGGTCGCCGAGCCGCGCCCTGATGGGATCGCCAGGGTTGCCGGGGTCGAACTCCCCCTCCTGGGTGACAGTGACGTGGTCCGGAAGGACCACGGCGTCGTCTACCGCGCCGAGCACGTCGTTTACGGACTCGTACAGCAGTTCCGCGCCGCGGGCGTCTTCGTCACCGAACTGGAGTTCGGTTCGGCCGACGCCGTCGACGAACAGCGTATCGCTCGTCAACGCCACGCTGTCAACGAGTAGATTGATCATCTCGCTAGTGTGGCCCGGTGTGTGCAACATTTCGATTTCGATCTCTCCGATCGTCCACACGTCTCCCGCTTCCACTGGTTCGAACGCGTACTCGATCTCCGCGTCTCGGTCGTCGAGGTGGCCACTGAGGTGATACGGGACAGCAAGCTCACGGGCGAGCGTTCGCCCACCGGAGATGTGGTCGGCGTGGATGTGAGTGTCGAGGACGCGCGCGATCGTCAGCCCCGCTTCCTGGGCAGCGATCTTGAACACGTCCGTCTGGCGCGTGGCGTCGACGACAATCGCCTCACCAGTGCTGCGCGACCCGACGATGTAACCGAGACAGCCTTTGGCACGGCGCTGAACCTGGTGCAGTACGAGATCGTCGTGGCGGGTCCGGACGGGAACGACTTCGTACACCTTGCTCCACACTTCCATTCCACCTTTCACGACGGTCACGTCGTCGTAGCCGTTGGCATCGAGTTCGGCGGCGAACGAGGTCGAAGAGAGCCCTTTTCCACAGATGGCTACCACTGGTTGCCCATCAGTGAGTTCATTCACGCGGTGTCGCTGGTCCTCGCTCAGTTCACCCCCTGGAGGAAACGGCACGTTCTCGGCGGCTCCGATGTGCCACGCGTCGTAGCTGTCTTCGGGACGGGTGTCGATGAGGGTGAACGATTCGCCAGTGTCGAGCTTCTCGGTCAGTTCGTCGGCTGTGATCTGGTTAAACACTGCGCGTCACCCACGTGTTCTACTCCGGGCAGATGGTTAGTGTCTGGGGCGACCGCTATCAAATCCGCTTGCCCCCCGCTCGGCACGGCGTCGTTCCGATCCGCTGATACTGCCGGTCATACGTACGTGACATCGACGGTGGTCTGTGTCGCGGAGATGGGACGTGTGGTAAACGGCAACTGATAGTGACTGTTGTGAGTATTTTCGGCACGGTCGCTGACTGACGACTGCTCTGGGGTTTTACGAACCGTTCTGTTTCGCTACAGCGGGACGGAATCACAACAGTCCCTATGAGTGGTCAACGGACCATAGCTGACAGTATGAATACCGATCGTTGTCTCTCGCTCCGAAAGCGGTCGAGGTTCGACAACGTCCCCCAAACAGAAGACTGAAAATGTGACACACCAATACCAGAATATGTCCGATCCCCTCGACTACGCCGTGCTGGAGGAAGGGCGTCACTGCAACTACTACACCTATGACCGCGCGCTTCAGTTCGAACTCCGACAGCGCTGTGAGAGCGAGGAGCTGGACTGGGGCGAGTCGCGCTTGCGCGAGTTTGGCGAGACGATCGGTCACACCGTGGTCGACAACGCTGACACCGCCGCTGACAATCCCCCCGAACTCCGCACCCACGACAAGCACGGTGCGGTCACAAACGAGATCGAGTACCATCCTGCTCACATCGAAAACGAGCGGTTGGTGTACGAAGCAGGCGTTATTGCCGATGTCTTCGAGGCTCCGCCCGGTCGAGATGCTCCCGTTTCCTTCCCGTATCACTTCGGCCAGTTCTACCTGATGGAGTACGCGTCAAGCGTCGGACTCGGCTGTCCGGGAGCGATGACGGGGGGAGCTGCGCTCGTTCTGGATTCGTTCGACGACGGCTCCCTTCAGGAGTTTTACGAGGGCCTGACAGCACGGGAGTACGACGAGTTGATGACCGGTGCGATGTTTCTCACCGAGAAACAAGGGGGAAGCGACGTCGGCGCGAACGAGGTGACTGCCGAGCCACAGGAGGACGGCACCTACGAACTGTACGGAGAGAAGTGGTTCTGCTCGAATCTCGATTCGCCGGCCGCGCTCGTGCTCGCACGGCGGTCCGACGCGCCCGCAGGCACCGACGGACTGTCGCTCTTTCTCGTTTCGACACACGACCGCGCTGGCGAGCCGACCGACTACCGGTTTCGCCGCCTGAAAGACAAGCTCGGCACCACAACCGTGCCGACCGGCGAAGTCGTTTTCGAGGGAAGCGAGGCGTATCTCATCGGCGAGCCCGAGAACGGGTTCAAGCAGATGTCCGAGATGCTGAACGCCGAACGTCTCTACAACGCTATCTCCGCCTGTGGCGCGATGGGGCGGTCACTGTTGGAGTCGAAGGTCCACGCCGCCAATCGGGAGGCGTTCGGCAAGCGACTCGACGAACACCCATTGATGCGCCGGGACCTCCTTGAGATGGCCGTCGACCACGAGGCGGCGCTTGCGTTCACCTTCGAAGCCGTCGAAGCGTTCCACCGTCAGGAGCGCGGGAACGACGAGAGGGCACACCGCCTCGTGCGCGTTCTCATTCCGGTTGCGAAATATCGCACGGCGCGAATGGCCGTTGACACTGCCTCCTACGCCATGGAGATCAAAGGGGGGAACGGCTACGTCGAGGAGTTCGTCCACCCACGACTGTTGCGTAACGCCCAGGTACTCCCCATCTGGGAGGGTGCCTCGAACGTAATGGCGCTCGACGTACTCCGGGCAATGGCCCGCGAAGCCGCCCATGAGCCGTTGCTCGCGCTGATCGACGAACGACTCGACGCGGTCACCCATCCGGCACTCGAGGATTTGGCCGAAGTCATCCGAACCGAACGCGATGGGTTGGAAACCGCCATCGCTACCATCGGTACTGCAGACGCCGAGTACGCACAGTTTCAGGCCAAGGAACTCGCGGATTACATCTTCGATGTGACGACCGCCGCAATCCTGCTCGAGCAAGCGCAGTGCCAACTCGACCAGAACGACGCCCGCAAGGCACTCGTTGCCCGCCGATTCGTTGCTTCGTACGTGCGTGAGCGTACCGGCCGGGGAATCATCAACGGCAGCCGTCTGTCTAATGAAGCGTTCGACGCCATCGTTCGATACGCACGTCTCGATCCCGAACGGCTCGGAGAATAACGTCGGAGGAATTCCGTGGGGATCCTCTGATCAGTCACGCGTAAAATAAGAAAAAAGAAGCTCCGCTAGCAGCCTTCTTCGTCCTGCGTATCGTCGCTATCTGATTCGGTCGACTCGCTATCCTCGGACACTGACTCGTTGGGTGGTTCTGACGAAGTTGCCGTTTCTTCGTTCCGGTCTGTCTCGGTTTGGGAGTTCGTATCGTCTTGCGTCGTGGTTTGGGAGTTCGTATCGTCTTGCGTCGTGGTTTGGGTGTTCGTATCGTCTTGCGTCGTGGTTTGAGTGTTCGTATCGTCTTGCGTCGTGGTTTGAGTGTCCGTGTCGTCTTGCGTCGTGGTTTGGGTGTCCGTGTCGTCTTGCGTCGTGGTTTGGGTGTCCGTGTCGTCTTGCGTCGTGGGTTGAGTGTTCGTATCGTCTTGGGTCGTGGTTTGGGTGTTCGTATCGTCTTGGGTCGTGGTTTGGGTGTCCGTATCGTCTTGCGTCGTGGTTTGAGTGTTCGTATCGTCTTGGGTCGTGGTTTGAGTGTTCGTATCGTCTTGCGTCGTGGTTTGAGTGTTCGTATCGTCTTGCGTCGTGGGTTGCGTCTCGGTTGTATCTGTCTGAGTTGTCGTTACAGTTTGCGTTTCGGTCGGTGTATCCGTATTATCCGGCGTTGTGGTCTGAATTTCCGTCGGTGTGTCCGTCTGAGTTGTCGTTACGGTTTGCGTTTCGGTCGGTGTATCCGTAGTATCTGGCGTTGTGGTCTGAATTTCCGTCGGTGTCTCTATCGATGTTGTCTGTTCGATACTCACGGTGAGGGTGTATTTCGTTTCTTCTTCCGCATTTACTCTGACATAATACGTACCGGACGTAGGGATATCGAGCGTTAGTGGGACCTCCGCAGAGGAGGTAGCCATTCCGAGATGAGTGCCATCGAACGCCAACACATCGGCGGACACGTACGTTCCATCGCCGTCGACGGCAGAAACGTTGACAATCATATCACCAGCTCCGCTAGCCGTAATTGAGTAGTAATCAGCGTCTGTTCCCGGCTCGATCTCGTCAGTCACAGGGCTCCCAGAATCGATCGGAACGGCGGGAGGTGAGGTGTCGGCTGTTGTCCCGACAGCTCCGACTTGGTGGGGAACCCACATCGTCGTGATCATTGCTCCAGCCACGATAATGACCGTGAGGATGGCTGGGACATCTACCTGATAGGAAGACATCAAAGAATAGAACTAGTCCCATTGCCTTAATAATATCTATTCGTGAATGAATCATTACCATTTATTCCACAATACCCACCGCAAGCAGGGGTGTCCCGGGTTGAAACGTCGGATTGTGCTCGCTGTTCGTTGTAGCGCAATACGCCTTTGTACGACCGAAATACTACGTGAGGTATGCGAGTGACCGCACACCGGAACAATGCTCCCGATCCAAAAGTGCACGATCGCCGACAATCCTTTTTGCCGGCAGATGGGTGTAGGATTTCGATATGAATAACATCACAACATTATATATCATGGAGTTATGGTACGCCGGCCCGGACTCGACAGGAACAGCTACAGAATTCCCGTCCACGAACACCGTGAGAAACCTTATTAGCGTCTGTCGTATCGTGCTACTCGATGAGCGAGTTAGACCTCGTTGTGAGCGTTTCGGACCACGATACGTTGGATGCGGTCGCGTCGCAGGCCCGCCGGGCTGAAGCACTCGGATTCGCACGGGTGTCTGCGGGTGAGACCACCGGGCGGGACATGATAACCACGTTTGCCGTCATCGGGGAGCGCACCGATCGGATCGGTCTCTCGACCGACGTGCTGTCTCCTTACGGACGCGCGCCGACTGTCCTCGCACAGACGGCGTTGACGATGCACGAGGCAACCGGGGGCCGGTTTCGGCTCGGAGTCGGCACGAGCTCGCCCGCCATTGCTGAGCGGTGGCATGGTGGCTCCTTCGACCGGCCGCTCCGGCGACTCCGGGAGACGATCGACATCGTTCGGGCGGTGTACTCCGGTGGGTCAGTCGAGTACGAAGGCGACGTCTACCAACTCGACGGGCTCTCATACGACCGGCCGACGCCCGAGGAACCACCGCCGATCGACGTGGCTGCGCTCGGACCCACGGCGGTCGAGCTCGCCGGTCGGTTCGCCGATGGGTGGGTGCCACAGCTGTTCACGCCCGACGGGCTACGAGAACGGATGGACGATCTGCGACGCGGGACGGAGCTAGGCGACCGGGAGCCGTCGGCGCTCCGTGTCGCGCCGCTCGTGCGCTGTTTTGCGAGCGAGGACCGCGACCGCGCTCGTGAAACTGCCCGTTCGATGGTAGCCTTCCTCATCGGCGCGTACGGTCCGTTCTACGGTCAGTCCGTCGCACAACAAGGGTACGGAGACGTCGTGAACGCGATCCGCGCCGCGGGGGAGGACCGGGATACGGAGACCATGGCCACAGCACTCCCCGATGGGCTGCTGGACAAACTCGCCGCGGCAGGGACTCCCGAAGAGGTCCGCGAGCGGATCGAGCGGTTCGGGGCGATCGACGGCGTGGACGCAGTGCGCGTCGGATTCGTCCGTGGAATGGATCAGGACGACAAAGAAGCGACGATGAACGCTCTCGAGCCGCTGCTGTGAGCATCCGACACTCCCTGTAGCGCGACGGCTGTTTCGTCGATCCTGATACGGGCGTTGGTCGGTGTGATGCTGTCTAACAATCCCGAGCAACCGTTAAGTGATGTCCATCGAATATTTCGAACGCGAGCGCACATTCGGTGACATCATGACCTGATCCATACGCACGGCGCACGCTGCCCCGAGCACTGTCGGGGTCGTTCCGCCGACGCGACCGCAGAGAGCGTTCCGCGCCACCAGTGGTACCGTCGCCTCCTCCCACGTACACCGCTCTCCGTGGTTCCAGCGATCGAGCCGGCCGTGTGGCCGTTTCTGGACGCGCGTTCGGTCGCCATCGACCGTCGGGTCCATCGATCGTCCCATCGATTCCATCCAGCCCGTGGCTTGTCCACTCGTTGGCTGGGTGTCGTACTGTCCACTGACCGCTTCGATTACAACACATGCGACAGAGACCCCACGAAAGCCGACTTGCCTACGAACACCGCCGTCCTGCGCCCCCGTTGAGGGTGTCGCTCGCGCTCTCGGCCGTTCTATGTGCCATCCTAGTGCTGGTGGCGTTCCCACATCTCACGCTCACGTTCCTGGGTGGCACCGTGCTCGGCTGTGTCTGGGAACGACGGTAGCAACGTTCGCCCCTTAAATACCACCTAGGTAATATATTTGATTCATGGAATTCACGAATCAATATCACACCTAAAGCCGCCACCAATATTTTCTAAGATAATTGGCGTCTAATAATTATAGTCATTATTATTTTGATTCCGTTATTGTACTATGAATAGTCGGGACTCGATAACTGGCTGTAACGCAGCTTTCTAGATGGAAGCGTTGGCAGTACGGCATCCGAAAGAGAATACTCACGAACACACCGGATGAGAATATAGTAGTTATTCTAGATAAGTGTCTTCTCCAATCACTAGCTATGAGACTACCGTCTGAAAAGTTCAAAACTAATCTATATCAGAACGAGAACCTTATTCTCCGTCAGTCGGAAGCAAGGCGGATGACGTCGTGTTGCCACGCCTGTCGGGAACGCGTCCCGTCGTTTCCCGTGCTTCCGGACTGGGCCGGTTCGCGGTAGATCGTTTCCGGATGAGCACCCGCGTTGCCGCTTCTCTCATCCCATTACAGCAGTACCTTTGTGATGATCGGATGACGTTCACCCCGCACACCGTGATTTCGAGCGCCAGCTCTTCGTTCGTTATCACCGGACGATCGTGGAGGGTTCCAGTCCACGCGGCAGTGAAAGCCACGAACGTCGACACTGTCGAGTTAGTGGTTCGATCGTGGGATTTGCCACGGGTAACGAACGGCCTGTTTCACTTGTCTCCGTCAATACCGGATAAAGCGCCCGTGATTGCTCCGGTACTCCGCCCAAATCGGGAACACTCGCGCCGAACCTGATTCCGTCGATGTCCAGGAGGCGTAGAGAACGCACGGCCCTATACTGTCGGCCCTGCGGACGGAGTGCGACGGAATATCCGGCTGCTATCTTGCGATTCACCAGCAGCCGATGTGCGATCACCCCTGTTCGACAGTGTACTGTTCGAGGAGCACCGAGGTCGTTTCCCCGGTGATCGAACTGTATCCGCCATCACCGGAAGCTAGCCACAATCAGTCGATTCGTCACACCATGCGATACACTTCCTCCATCCAGGGATCGGTCTCGTCGATGAGGATCGACGCCATCACGTCGTCCCATTCGGCCTGTGCTTGGCTCTCTGCCATAACGTTCCGGATGGCTTCGGGATCGTCGACCTCCATGTATCCGAACACGTGCCCATCCTTCTCGAAAACGCTGTAGGTTTCCACTTCGGTCGCCTCGAGATACGCCGATTCGAGTTCGTTCGGAACGTCCTCGTGTTCGTCTCGGTACGCCGCTCGCTTTCCGTCCTCGATACGGAGGTGAAACGCGATTCGCTCCATCCGGTTCCCGGTTCGACACCGCCGTGCTTAGTTCTTCTGGGGAGTGGAACTTTCCCCGTAGATAAGATTTAGTACGGAGCCTTCCCACGTCCTTCGTATGCTCGATACGCACACCCACGCGTGGGGACCAGCGAGCGAGACCCATCCGTGGGTGAACGGACCGCTGTTGGATCTCGTCGACGGTTTCGACGTTCACACTGTCTACACCGCCGACCGGCTGTTGGCCGACATGGATCGAAACGGGATCGAGGAGGCCGTCGTTGTCGGCTACCCCATCTGCGACTGGGTAGAGAACTGGTACACGGTGCGGGTCGCAGAGGAGTACGACCGGCTGTACGGCGTCGTGATGCTCGATCCGTTCGCAGCCGGCGCGGCCGATCACCTGCGCCGTTGCATGCACACCGAAGGAGTCCTCGGATTCCGACTCGGCGCGGCCTGTCCGTACGATCAAATGTGGGAGACGTTCGACCCGAGCGTCACCTGGCTCGAGGAGGCGATCGAGGAAACGGCGTTCTGGGAGGCGGCCATCGAGACGGACGCGACCGTACAGATCCTCTGTGACCACCGCCAACTCGACCAGGCGCTGGCACTCGTCGACGCGTACCCCGAACTCACGTATCTGTTCGATCACTTCGCCCACGCGGGTCCGGAGACGCCGATCGAGGAGGGCACGTTCGCCCGGTTCGCCGAGCTGGCGGCGTACGACAACGTGGCGGTGAAGCTCTCCGAGATCCCCCACCAGTCCGAGACGACGTTTCCCTACGGGGACATGCACGAGCACGTGCGGTGGTTCCTCGACACGTTCGGACGCGAGCGCGTCGTCTGGGGGTCGGACTACCCCAACGTCAGCGATGTTGCCAGCTACGCCGAATCGCACAACTGGCTCCGAGCGGTCGAAACGCTGTCGGACACCGACCGCGCGTGGATAACGGAAACGTCGTTCCGCCGCCTGGTCGGGCTGGACTGAGTTGCCGTGGAAAATTTCACTGACAGAAAGATTTTAGCACCCCCGACTGAACGGTACTGGTAGCGCACGATGGAGATCACAGCTGTATCCGCGACCAACGTCAGTACGGAATCGTGGGGCGAGTTCGTCGAATTTCCGCTCGTCACCGTGATGAGCGAATACGAGGAGTACAACAACGCCGAGGGGGACAATCCGCAGGCCCGCCGGAAGTGGATGGGACCGGTCGGGGATGTCGTGGTCGAGGTGGAAACCGATGCGGGGATCACCGGCGTCGGTCACGGCAACTGGGCGACGGGAGCCATCGCCACAATTGTCGACGAAACGCTGTCGAAGCTCATTGTCGGCGAGGACCCACACGAACGGGAGACGCTCTGGGACGTCATGTACCGCGCGACCATTCCGTTCGGTCGGAAAGGGGCCGCAGTCGAGGCGATCAGCGCCGTGGATCTGGCGCTGTGGGACATCGCGGGGAAGGCGGCGAACAAACCCGTCTACGAGCTACTCGGCGGACCCGTGAGGGAGGAGATCCCCTGTTATGCGAGCAACCTCCACCCGGTCGACCACGAAACGCTCGAACAGGAGGCGATCGACTACGTGGAACAGGGGTTCGACGCGATGAAAATGCGCTTTCAGTACGGACCCAGCGCCGGACGCAGCGGCATGAAGAAAAACGAGGAGATCGTTGCCACGGTCCGGGACGCCGTCGGCCACGACATCAAGCTCGCGGCTGACGCCTATATGGGGTGGAACGTCCGCTACGCGAAGAAGATGCTCGATCGCCTCGAGAAATACGACTTGGAGTGGGTCGAAGAGCCGGTTATCCCCGACGACATCGAGGGCTACGCGGACGTTCGGGCGTCGACCGACATCCCGATCTCCGGGGGCGAACACGAGTTCACCCGCTGGGGCCACAAGGAGCTTCTCGAGCGCGGTGCGGTCGACATTCTCCAGCCCGACGTCCACCGGTGTGGCGGACTGACCGAACTCCGCCGCATCGATGCCATGGCGAGCGCCCACGACGTGCCGGTTATTCCCCACTCGGGAACGAACCCCCACCTCCATTTCATCGCGGCGTCGACCAACGCCCCGATGGCGGAGTACTTCCCGATCCCCGAGTGGTACAAAGAGCAACGAGAAGGCAAGGACTCGACGTACGCCGACGCCATCTACCAGCACCCACCGTCCGCCGAGGACGGGGTCATCGGGCTGCCCGAGGGAGAAGGGTTGAGCGCCGAGCTCAACCGCGAGGCGCTCGACCACTTCGCCGTGGAGTAATCATGCCAGAGATCAGCTTCGAGTACAACGTTCCTGTGTTCGCCGGTGCGCCAGCGGAGGGTAACGAGCCCGTTCACCGAGATACGCCGGCCTACGAGGCGCTCGACTGGGAAACGACGCGGAAGGGGATCGAAACGGCGGAAACGTTGGGGTTCGACGCGGCGTGGGCACCGGATCATCTGCTGCTCGGCCGCGACCACGCCGAGTACGAGTGTTGGACGCTGCTGTCGGCGATGGCCGGCTTCACCGACGACATCGATATCGGTTCGCTCGTCCTCTGTAACGATTATCGCAATCCCGCGTTGGTTGCGAAGATGGCGGCTACTCTCGATGTCGTCTCGGACGGACGGCTGCAGCTCGGGATCGGTGCCGGGTGGCACGAACCCGAATACGACGCCTACGGCTGGGAGTACCGCGACGGCTTCGAGCGGCTGATGCGTCTGGACGAGTCGATCCGGCTGATAAAGCGGCTGTGGGACGCCGGCAGCGATGGGGCCCACTTCGACGGCGATCACTACCGGATCGAGGACGCCTACTGTGCGCCCGGCCCGGTCCAGGATCCACACCCGCCGATCCTCGTCGGGGGACAGGGTGAACAAGTGACGCTCAAACTCGTCGCCAAGCACGCCGACATCTGGAACACGGACGTGTTCAACGGCGATATCGATACCCTACAGCACAAGATCGACGTCATCGAGAACCACTGCGAGTCGGTGGGACGGGATCCCGATGAGATCGAGTACTCGTGGGACGGTCACATCGTCTGTACCCGCGACAGGGAAAAACGTGAACGGCTGCTCGATCTAATGACGCCGATCCAGTTCGAGGAGGCGTACACCGACCAGCCAGACATCACTCGGGACAACGCCGGCGACTACTTCATCGTCGGATCGCCCGAAGAGTGCGCTCGGGCGATCGAGACGCGCATCGATGCCGGCGTCACGAAGTTCCAGTTCTGGTTCGTGGACTTCCCGGACACCACAGGAATGGAACTGTTCGCCGACGAGGTCGAACCCGAGTTCCGCTGAATCCGCCGCTCGTCCCAAACAAATTACTTCGTACACCGAGTAGGATGAACCGTCATGACGCCCGAACCTCTGCTCGTCGGGCTGCCGGTTTCCGTGAGCGGGCGGTTCAGCCGCCAAGGGAGACAGGTGCTCGCGGGGGTCAACCGCTGGGTTCGCCGTGTGAACGCTCGTGGCGGTCTCAGGCTCGGCAGCGGACACCGGCCGCTCGAACTGGTTCGATACGACGACGAGAGCCGGTCGGCTCTCGCTGCGCGCCTGACCCGCCGGCTGATCCGAGACGACGAGGTCGATCTCCTGTTCGGACCGTATTCCAGCGGGCTAACCCGAGCCACAACCCCCGTTGCTGACGCTCACGAGATGGTCCTCTGGAATCACAGCGGCGCAACGGACGCGCTCTATGAGGAGAAATCCCGGTGGCTGGTCAGCGTTCTTACACCGGCCAGCCGCTACTTCCACGGCGTGCTCGACGCGTTGGAACGGAGTGGTCGCTCGGTCTCCCGGGCTGCGGTCTGCTGGTCGCGCAGCGGTTCCTTCGGGGACGCCGTCGCGTCCGGGGCAACGGCTCACGCGCGCGATTTGGGCGTTACCGTCGGGGAGCGGACGTGGGAGCCGCCCCTGGACGACGCCGCGTCGATCGTCGAATCGCTCCGAGCGGACGGTCCTGGGCTCGTGCTCGTTGCGGGATCGTTCGAGGACGACGTTCGGCTCGTGAGCGAGCTGGTTGGCCGCGATGCCCCCGAGGCGATCGGATCCGTGGCCGCGGGAATCTCGGCGTTCGGCGAACAGTTGGGCGACGCAGCACACGGCGTTTTCGGTCCCAGCCAATGGGAGCCCGCTCTCGATCACGCCCCCGACTACGGCCCATCGCCGGCGGACGTCGTCGCCCTGTTCGAGTCCACGCCGGTCCAAGCGACTGACTACCCGGCCGTTCAGGCGTTCGCTACGGGGATTGTCATCGAGCGGTGTCTCGCGGGAGGCTACGACGCTACCACGGAAACCATCGACCAACGACAGCTGCGAAACGCGGCGGACACAGCGGACTTCACGACGTTTTACGGGCGGTTTCGGATCGACGCCGCGGGCAAGCAGGTCGGACACGCGCCCGTCACTGTCCAGTGGCAGTCCGGCAAGAAACGCGTGGTGTGGCCCGAAAGTCACCGGCGCGTCGAACCGCTGTAGAGCTGTCAACCGTAGCGAACAGTAGTATGAAGAGCCTGGGGGGAGTAATGAACGTTCATGGCGTCGATTCCGAGTGATTTCCAGGATCTGTTCGAACAGGCAACCTTCGCGTACGTGGCCACGCTGACGCCCGAGGGGTTCCCTCACGTGACTCCAGTGTGGATCGGCTACGACGACACCGAAAACCGGCTGCTCGTGAACACGGAACGCGGCCGCCGAAAGGAGCAAAACGCTCGACAGGATCAACGGGTCGGGGTGGGGATGACCGATCCGGATGATCCGTACCGGGCGCTCTCGGTCATCGGTGAGGTGGACGAGATCACGGAAGACGGTGCTCGTGAGCACATCGACGAGCTCGCTCAACGCTACACCGGCTCTGACTATCAGTTCGAAATCCAAACCACCCGAGTCCTCCTCAAGATTCGCCCCGACGAAGTCATCCCGCACGGCGGCGGCTAACGCTGTCTGCGTGGACACAGAGCGCCACGGAGCCCGAAACGACAGTGAGACCAGTGCCGGCCGCTGGCTGACCGTCATACGATCCAACTACTTATATTCATATCACTTTAATGGTAGGTAATAGATATCATGGAAGTGAAATATTCGATGGGGTCATCAGCTAGGAGGGGGAGGTTGGCACACCGAATCACAGAAAGAAGCAGATCAGAATACGTTCGGGAACAGCACGTAAGAGAACAGAAGCGCCCAGAGTCCGACGAGGATCGCGTAGTAGATCAGCGGGATGAGGTTGAGCCGAATGATCCGCCCCTCCTGTCCGACGAGGCCGACGGTCGCGAGCGCCGCGACGACGTTGTGGATCGCCACGAGGTTACCGATCGCGCCCCCGACGGCTTGCGCGCCGACGATGATCTGGTGTGGCAGACCGAGCTGTGCGGCGGCCTCGAGCTGGAACGCGCCGAACGTGATGTTCGAAACGGTGTTCGATCCGGCCATTGCGGCCCCGAGCGCGCCGATCAGTGCTGCGATGGCAGGGTAGGCGGGACCGAACAGGTCCGCGGTCGCCCCTGCGAGCACGACGATCATGCTGCCGGCCTCGGGTGCGCCGGGGTGGCTGCCCGACTGGAGCATCACCTGCACCATTGCGATGACGAACACCAGCGCGATGAAGGGGGCAACGATCTTCTCGCCGGCCTCGCGCCACGCTGCGCTGATCTGCGTGCGCCCCATTCCGAACAGCGGGATGGCGATCAGCGCGCTGATGATCAGCCACGTTCCAGGGACGAACGCCCACTGGATCTCGCCTCCGAGCGTCGTTCCGAGGATTCCGTTCCACTGGATGAGAAACAGCGAGCGTTGGAGGAACGCCGCGATCGGATCGATCGCGCGGGTGACGACGAGCAAACCGACGAGGACGACGTACGGTGCCCACGCTTTCGACAGTCTCATCCCCTGGCTGTTTGTGGCAGGGCCCGCCTCGGATCCGGCTCCGTTCTCGCCGGAATCGATGGTTCCGACCCAGTGGTCGGGCCACTCCTCGCGGGGCGGGAAGTCCCACTCGTCGTCCGGAAGGAAATACCCCGCGCGCAGCGCTGCGACCACGATCGTCCCTCCGACCATTGAGCCGATCAGGGCCGGGAACTCCGCCGTGAGAAACCACGCCGACGCCCAGTAGGGCACGGCGAAGGCGATTCCGGAGAACAGACACAGCGGCGCGACCCTCCACGCGGGCCCGAGCGAACGCTCCTCACCGAAGAAGTACACCACCATTCCGACCGCGAACAGCGGCATCACAAAGCCCACGAGCGCGTGATACGTCGCGGCCCACGCCGCGACCTCGGTGGCGAACTGAGAGACGGTCATCCCTTCGGCTTGGATCAGCTCGCGGGTGAACGCGACGTCCGCGAGCGGTCTCTGGATGCCGACGATGATCGGCGTGCCGACCGCGCCGTACGTGACGGCGATGATGTGTCCGATCAACGCGGCGATCACCGCCGCTAGCGCCGGAAATCCCAGCCCCAACAGCAGCGGCGCAACGACTGCTGCCGGCGTTCCAAAGCCCGCGGCACCCTCGATGAACGTCGCAAGAAAGAATCCGAGCAACACGATCTGAACGCGCCGGTCCTCGCTGATCGCTGCAAACCCTCGGTTGATCCGGTCGAATGCGCCGGCGTGCAACAGGGTGTACAACAACACCAGCGCGCCGAAGACGATCCAGAGGATCTCTAGAGCGGTCATCACGCCGACGACCGAGGCGGCCACGAGCCAATCAACGGACATGTTCCAGGCGAAAAACCCGACCGCGAGGGCGGTGAGCCACGCGATCGGCATCACGCGCGTCGCTGGCCACAACCGCCCGACCAGCAACACCGCAACGACCACCAGCGGCAACACCGCGAACGCGATGTCAACGACCATTCAACGCGCCTCCGTATCGGTCCGTGTGAACTGCGTGTCCATCGTGAACATCCAACACCTACATACATTCACTGTACAATAAATATGTCGGTTGTTATAAGATGGATCATACTCGATGTGATCGGCTATCGGGGTGGGAGGAGCGCTGCCACCTTCTCGATAGGGTGGGGTGGGTTCTCCCGGTCCTCGCGGTCCCCGATCTGGCTGCGACACGACGCGCCGGGGGCGACGACCGCCTCGCCGTCGCTGTCGTCGATCTTCTCGAAGAGCCGGCTGGCGATCGCTTTCGAGAGGTCGTAGTGTTCGGCCTCGTAGCCGAAGGAGCCGGCCATGCCACAACAGCCCGAATCCAACGGATCGACAGCGTACCCCGCCCGCCGGAGCACGCCCACCGCGTGGTGGTCCGTGCCGGCGGCGTGCTGGTGGCAGTGGCCGTGGTAGCTCAGCCTTTGTTCGGTCGGAGCGAGATCCAGATCCTCGACAGCGCGGTAGGCGTCGAGGTATTCACAGATTCCATACGCGTGGTCGGCCACCCGTTCGGCAGCCGGTCCGTCGAGCAAGTCGCGGTACTCGTCCTGGAAGACCACCGCGTCGGAGGGCTCGACGGCGACGATCTCGTAGCCGTCCTCGAGATACGCCTCGAACCGCTCGACGTTTTTCCGGGCGCGTTTCTGGGCGGCGTCGAGCATCGCCACGGAGTAGGCCGCCCGCCCGCTGGGCGCGAGGTCGTCGGGGATAGCCACGTGGACGTTCGCGGCCTCGAGCACCCGAACGGCCCCTTTCCCCGGTCCAGGGTTGCTGTAGTTCGTGTACGTGTCCGGGAACAACACGACCTTCCGGTCGGCCTCGCGTTCGCTCACGCGGGGACCGCGTTCCTCGTACCAGTCCTGGAGCGATTCCCGACGGAACGACGGCAGTTTGCGGTCGCCAGCGATGCCGAGGAGCGACTCCATCGCCGCCCGCGCCCCGGGGAGTTTCGGCCCGAGATTCGACAGCGGCGCGAGCGCGCTGGCGACCTTCGCGGCGGCGTCGATGTTGCCAAACAGGCGTTCTCTGGGGCTGATCCCCTCCTGTTGGTGGTACTGGTGTTTGGTTTCGGCTTTGAGCTTGGCCATGTCCACACCCGTGGGACAGTCGCTCTTACACCCCTTGCAGCCGACACAGAGGTCGAGCACCTCCGCCTGGAAGCGCTCGGTGTAGATCTCCTCCTCGGGGATTTCGCCGCTGATCGCCGCCCGGAGCATGTTCGCCCGACCGCGGGTGGTCTCGATCTCCGCTTTCGATCCCCGGTAGGTCGGACACATCACGTCGTCGGTCTGTCGGCAGGTGCCACAGCCGTTACACAGCTCGACGAGGTGAGAAAATCCACCGTCGTCTTCGAAATCGAGTGTGGTCTGTGGCTCGATCGAGGCGTATCCGTCGCCGTAGCGGAGGTTCTCGCGCATGTCCGTTCGGTCACCATCCCTGTAAACGACTTTCCCCGGGTTCATCAGCCAGTCGGGATCGAACGCCGACTTGACCGCTTTGAACGCCGACCAGAGGTCTTCGCCGTACATCTTCCGGTTGAACTCAGTGCGCGCGAGACCGTCGCCGTGTTCGCCCGAAAACGAGCCGTGGTGGTCCGAGACGAGATCGGTCACGTCCTCGGAGATGGATCTCATCCGCTGAATTCCCTCGCTCTCCTTGAGGTTGAGGATCGGCCGGATGTGGAGGGTGCCGCTGCCGGCGTGGGCGAAGTAGGCCGCCGAGGTGTCGTGCTCCTCGAGCACGTCCATGAACGTCCCGACGTATTCCGCGAGCTCCTCGGGGGGGACCGTCGCGTCCTCGATGAATGGATACGGCTTCGGGTCGCCGTCGAGGCTCATCAACAGCGGGATCGCGGCTTTGCGGAGCTTCCAGAGCTTTCCCTGTTCCTCGGGGGCGTAGGCTTCGAGCACGTCGAAGGCGTCGCCGTTCTCGAGAAAGCGCTCGTTCGTCTCCGTGATCGGTGCTTCGAGATCGTCGTGCAGTTCCGAATCGAACTCCACCATCAGCGCTGCCGCGGCAGCGTCGGGGATCGGCGCTTCGTACCGGGCGAACTGCTCGGATTCGCGGGCCAGCCGGAACACTTCTTCGTCCATGAGCTCGACAGCGCTCACCTCGTGTTCGAGCGCCCGCGGGACGGCTTCGAGCGCGTCGATCAGATCCTCGAAGCAGTAGAGCGCGAGCGCGGTCTCCTCGGGAACGGTCACGAGGCTGATCTCGGCTTCGACGACGATGCCCAGCGTCGACTCGGCCCCGACCACGAGCTTCGAGAGGTTGATAACGCGCTCGCCGTCGTCGTTTTCGTAGACGACCCGGTTCAGGTTGTACCCCGAGACGTTCCGTTTGAGGTCGGGGTAACGATCCTCGATCTCCTCGGCGTTGTCCTCGACCAGCCCGCGGACGGCTTCGTATATCTCGGCCTCCCGGCCGTCCTCATCGATGATCGACTCGTATTCGGGGCTGTCGAGAACGATCTCGCGGGTGTGGATCAGCGAGCCGTCCGAGAGGACGACTTTCAACGCCTCGGTGTAGGCGTCGGTGATGCCGTACCGCACCGAGTGAGCGCCCGTCGAGTTGTTGCCGATCCCGCCGCCGATGGTCGCGCGATTCGAGGATGCAGGATCGGGCGCGAACTTCAGCCCCCACTGGGCGGCGTACTCATCAAAGTGATCCTGCACCACGCCGGGCTGGACGCGGGCGCGTCGAGCGTCGGGATCGACCTCGATGATCTCGTCCATGTAGGTACTCATATCGAGAATCACACAGCCCGGCCCGACGGCCTGTCCGGCGAGCGAGGAGCCGGCTCCCCTAGCCATGATCGGGACGCCGTGTTCGGCCGCGACCCGTACCGCGTGGCGCACGTCGTCAGCGTTCCGCGGTGAGACGACGCCGGCGGGGCGGGCCTGGTAGATGCTGCCGTCGGTCGCGTACAGCACCTGTGTGTACTCGTCAAAGCGAACCTCCCCGTCCAGAGCGGCCCGCAGATCGGTAGCGAGGTCCGCGTATTCGTCAGGATCCGGCTGCTCGGCGCGAAAGGTCTCGAAGTCGCTTAGATCTCCGCGTGGCTTTTCAACGGCCATTACGCGAACCTCTAGGATTGATCATGATAAATGCTGTGTCTACGGTGATACTCGTGGATCCCACGATCAGGGAGCGAAGACGCAGCGCGAGTGCGAGCAAAGCCAGCACCGGGGATACCCAGCCCGCTACCGGAGTGTCCATCGGGGATGACACTCCCGTCGCCACCTCCTTCACCCTTCGTGCCCACCGCTATCGCACATGTTCGAATTATGTTATACATATCTGTACTGTCTATTTACGACATATACTGAATATGGTGGTTCTGTGATTCGGTCGGCCGGGACAGAGTCGAACGCCCAAGCACCGATGGAAGAATCGAAGGAATTGGGGATGAACGGCGCGATACGACTCTTCCATCATTATTCTATTATATTTGGCCATGTATTAGTGGTGCTCATGTATCCGGATCGATCAGAAACAACGATATCATTTATCCTATTTATTATCGGAATTTTGCTAAGAATGGGTGTGGTTTCGCCCGGGAGTACCGAACGATTTAGCGCTCGACTTTGCCAGAGGGGGTCGACCGTCGACGGATTTCTGCTGGCGGCGCCCGCGTCGTTTACGGCGTAGCGTGTTCGTCCGATAACAGCACCCATCGCAACCGGCTGTTCCTTACAACGGTACGTGTGTAACGATCCCCTCACAATCGTTACGGGATGCGCGACCGGAGGAGAGAGTGGTGTCGGACGCAGATACGGACCGCGCGGTGTCGCGTCACACCACGCCACAGTACGGTTACACGCCGCGGGTGTTGGACAATACCGGACGCGTCGATCGCGCCCCGGTCGCAGTCGACGGCCGGTCCCCCGATCACCCGGCCAGCAGTTCGATCGGGTGGCGGGGCTGGCGTTCGAGGAGCGCGTCGATCTGTTCGAGGCAGGAGGTGCCGCTGGCGACGACCGGCCGCTCGCGGACGCCGTCGGCCAGGAGTTGGTCCCGCAGTTGATCGCCCACGTCCATGCTCAGCTCGTAGTAGTCGGATTTGTAGCCGAAACTCCCGGCCATCCCACAACACTCCACGTCGGACGTACTCACGTGGTAGCCACACTGTTCCAGGACGGCAACAGTGTGCGCTTCCAGTCCGAGCGTGCGCTGCTGGCAGTGGCTGTGGTAGGCGACTTCGTCGCCGTTGACCGCCGACAGCACCGACGGATCGCCGCCGTTTTCGAGGAGTCCGTAGACGTACTGTAACGCCTCATAGCTGTGCTCGGCGAGCGGTGTCCCGCTCCCATCGAGGAGTTTCTCGTACTCTCGCTGGAACATCGCGTAGTCGCTGGGTTCGATCACAACGACGTCGCGCCCGTCCTCGACGTAGGGTGTGAGCGTCCGAGCGACCCGCTCGGCGTGGTCCGTCGCGGTCGTGACCATCCCCTGAGAGAGCGGGGCGCGGCCGCTAGACGACACCGGCGGCACGACGACATCGACGCCCAGCGCTTCGAGTACCTCGACGGCCGCTTTGCCGCGCTCGACCTGGATGTAGTTCGTGTAGAGATCGGGGTAGAGAACGGCCCGCCGCCGGGGATCGGTAACTGTCGAGTCGCGGTCCTCGAACCACTCCACGAGCGTCTCACGCTCGAAGGTCGGAAGCTCACGACGGGGGTCGATATCCAGCAGCCGCCCCATAAACCACCGCGAGACCCCCGTATCGGCAAGCCAGTTCGAGAGGGGAGCGGTCGCGCTGCCGAACTTCGCTACCGCCTCGAAATTGCCGAAAAACCGCTTCTGGTGGGGCACACCCCCCGCTTCTACGTCGGGTGTCAGTCCGTCGACGAGCCAGTCGGGCGACTCGTCCTCCCGGTTGATCCGGTCCCGGACGACCGTGTTGATCCACGGGATGTCGATCCCCACCGGACAGGCGTTCACACACCGGGAACAGCCGGTGCAGAGGTCGTTGAACTCCGCCGCGACGTCCAACCCCTCGATACCGGCCTCCCACCCCGTGGCGATCCCTCCCGAATACGTCTTTCCGCCGAAGGCGTGTCCGCCAACGCTCTGGAAGTTCGCACACGAGTTCGAACAGGCAGAACACCGGATGCAGTACAGCGTCTCGCGCAGCTGCTCGTCGTCGCGCATCGCTATGCGCCCGTTGTCGATGAGCACCAGGTGGAACTCGCGGTCGCTGTCGAACTCCGAGAGGGGCGTCGTGTCGTCCTCGAAGTCGACGACCGGCGTCTCGACCGGCGGAGTGAGCAACGAGACGTACGACGTGATGTCCTGGCCCGTCCCGGCCCGGCCGATGAGTTCGACGAACGGCTGGAGATCCGCGACCGTCGGGATGATCTTCTCGACGCCAGCGACGGTTATTTGGGTGTCGGTTCCCCCCACGGTCTTGCGGGCGTTGCCCTCGCTGGTGACCAACGCCATCGTTCCCGTGTCGGCCGTAATGAAGTTCGCGCCGGTGAGACCCACCTCGGCGTCGATCATCTTCTCACCGAGTGTCTCCCGAGCGAAGTGGGTCAGTTCCTCGGCGGTCTCCAGCGGTTTTTCGGGGTCGAACCGTTCGTTGAACAGCTCTGCGATCGCCTCGCGGGATTTGTGGATGGCCGGAGCGACGATGTGGGACGGTGCCTCGTCGGCCACCTGGAGCACCCACTCGCCGAGGTCCGTCTCCACGACCTCGACGCCGTCCGCTTCGATGGCCTCGTTGATCTCGATCTCCTCGCTGGTCATCGATTTGCTCTTGACGACCCGGTCGGCGTTCCGGTCACCGACGACCGACCGGATGTACTCGTTGGCGTCGTCAGCGTCGTCGGCGACGTACACTGTTCCACCGTTGCTCTCGACAGCTTCGGTCAGTTGGTCTACAAGCTCGGGGAGCCGTTCGATGGCGTCTTCCTTGATCGCGCGGGCCTCGTCTTTCAACGCCTCGGACGCTTCGAGATCGGCGACGGATTCGTACCGGCCGCGGTTGAATCCTTCCGTGTTCGTCCGAACCGCATCACCCTCCCTGGCCATGATTTCACGGAGGCGGTCTGCGTTCGACACTGGTCAGTCCTCCACGACGATGACGCGGACCTCGCTCGGGCCGTGAGCGCCCGTGACCAGTGCGCCCATGTCCGCTGTCGCGCTCGGTCCCGTGGCGATGATTGCGCTCCCCGCGTCCTGGCCGAACCGATCGAACGCGCGCTCCATGTCCGGCACGATGTCGTGGCCGTCGACGACCGCAACGTGACGGTCCACGAACAGGCTCACCAGCTCGCTTCCGGCCGGTGTCGATGGGAGCACGACCGATCCGTAGTCGGCGACGGCGAACGCCGCGGGCGTGACACCCGTCCGGGCAGCGCGGAGTTCGGCCGGCGTGGGATCGGTGGTGACCGCGTCCGGAACGGTGAGATCGTCCCGCTCGAAGGGAACGGCGACGGTGTCCCCGGCGCGCAACTCCTCGATCGCGCTGTCCGCGTCCTCCGGAGCGACTCGCCTCGTATCGACGCCGACGTCCGCGAGCGACTCCGAAAATACCTGATACTCGGTCGACATGGGAAGGAAATGGAACTGCGCGAGTATTTAGTTTTGGGTACTCCGGGTGGATACGGCCGTACGGTGATACCGGACGATCGCGGAGATCCTCCGATACCGGTGGTTTATTCTTCCACGACGGGGTTCGTGAGCGTTCCGATCCCTGCTATCTCGGTCTCCACGACGTCACCGGGTTCGAGCAGCTCCGGCGGATCGCGGAAGATGCCGACGCCGCCGGGGGTCCCCGTCGAGATGATATCCCCGGGACGCAGCGTCATTGCGCCGCTGATGTACGCGATGAGTTCGTCGACGTCGAAGATGAACTGGTTCGTGTTGGATTCTTGCTTGGTTTCGCCGTTGACGCGACAGGCGACATCGAGGCTGTTCGGGTCGAGAAACGCGTCTGGAACGATCGTTGGACCCATCGGAGCGAACGTGTCGTAGCTCTTCCCGCGAAGGAACTGGCCGTCCGCGAACTGCGCGTCGCGCGCGCTCACGTCGTTGACCACAGTGTAGCCAGCGACGTACTCCCGTGCCTCTTCGGTCTCGACGTCTTTGGCCGTCCGACCGACGACGACACCGAGTTCGACCTCGTAGTCGACCTCCTCGATCCCGTCGGGGTGGACGATGGGATCGTCGGGGTTCGTGACGGCGGTCGGGGCCTTCCCGAACAGCAGCGGCCGCTCGGGAACCTCCTCGTCCTGTTCCTCCGCGTGATCGTGGTAGTTGAGTCCGGCACAGATGATCTTGCCCGGACGCGGAACGGGGGCGAGCAGCGTCACCTCCTCGATCGGGATCGAGCGGTCCTCGGCGGCAACGGCTCGCTCGACGACGCGATGGAATCCTGGATTGTCGAGATCGGACACCGAAACGTCCTCCCGGACCCCGAGCGGTACGACGGCGTCGTTTCGCTTGATACCCCACTGTGGGGAACCGTCAACGGCGTATCTGACAAATTGCATCGAACTGCTGTACAACGACAGGACGATTAATAGTTTCGCTGTCGGAAATCGTCTGGTGGGAGCACGAGAACGCGATCTTCTCGTCCCTACTTCTGAACAGTATCATTGGAAGTAGTTGCTCGTACAGACCAAACACGAAAAAGAAACAGCGCCAAAACGCCGCGAGCGACACCCATCGGCTGTAAACGGGAGGACGGCCCTATAAACGGTGTCGGTGGGTGACAGCGGGTTTCTGTGAGAACGAGCAATCGGGGATCCAGTAACAGTGCCGAAGACACCACGCGGGAAGAGACAACGACACGCCGGACGAATCCGTGTGATTCTAACCGTACAAACCCGTTTTAATCGGTGGTGCTCTGCTTCGGCCCACGATCAGAATTACTGAGTAATTATTTCTAAAACTATTTGCTCCGTCACTCCTCGCTCTGTGGATCTCGTTTCGGTCGTTCGTCGGCCTGGTACACCTCGTTGACGAAGGAGGTCGGGAGTCCACTCGTGAGTCCGCCATCCAGACGGATGTTTTCGCCGGTGATGAACCCGGCCCGTTCGGATGCAAGAAAGAGGGTAGTATCCGCGACGTCTTCGGGGGTGCCAAATCGATTCAGTGGGTACTGATCGAGCCAGCGCTGTTGGACGCCGGTTTCCGTGCGCTGTTCGGTCGTCTCCATCTCCTCGCGGCGCTGTTCGGTGCGGATCGTCCCGGCCGAAAGGACGTTCGAGCGGATTCCGTACTGGCCGTAGTGGGTGGCGATGTTTCGTGAGAGGGCCAGCAGGCCGCTTTTGGCCTCGGAGTAGCCGGCCAGACCGATCCCGAACAGCCCGTTAACCGAACCGATGTGTACCATCGACCCGCCACCGGCGGCGATCATCGCGGCGAGTACCTCGCGGCTCACGAGAAACTGGCTTTTGAGGTTCAGTTCGACCATCCGCTCGAACGTCGCCTCATCACACCGGTGGAGGAGGGGGGCCGATTCGTCGCCACCTCCGGCGTTGTTGACGAGGACGCGAACCGCGCCGAACGTCTCGACCGCCGTGTCGACCAGCTCACGGACAGCCGCGGAGTCAGTCACGTCGCACACGACGGGAACGACTCGTCCCTCGTACTCGGCCGACAGCTCCTCAGCAACGGGTGCGATCCGGTCGTACGACCGGGAACAGACGACGACATCACCGCCCGCCGCAGCGAATTTAGCGGCGATAGCGCGGCCGATCCCGCGCGAGGCCCCGGTAACGATGGCTGGACGATCGTGGAGCGAAAGCTCTACCATACTGCGATGAAAATGGTTCCACACCTCTTTAACGTTCCCACGCTACACTCGATGCGCTTCGACGGCGTCCCTGTCGACGGAGACCCCGAGACCGGGCTCGTCGGGGACCGCCATTCGGGCGTCGGTGGGATCGAACGGCTGTTCGATGACGTCGGTCTCCCACCCGTAGTAGGTGGTGTCGGGCGGGAGGCTGAAGCCGGGAATGCCGTGTGTCGCGTGCAGGATGGCGGCGGTACGGACGCCCAGATCGAACGCACAGTGGTGGGTGTAGGGGATCCCCGCGTTCTCGAGGATGCCCGCCTGTTGTCGGAGTCCGGTGATCCCTCCGGCGGGCGTCAGATCGAGGACAGCGACGTCCATCGCGTTGGCATCGATCAACGACTGGAGGTTGTGTGGAACGTACGTGTCCTCGTTCGGAGCGATGGGCTGGCGCAGTCGCCGCCGAAGCGTCGCCAACGTTCCGTGGTTGTTGATACGGATCGGCTGTTCCATGTACTGGAGGTGGATGCCTGCCGCTTCGAGGGCCGCGCCGACCCGGACGGCCTGGTCGGGCGTCCATCCCTGATTCGGATCGAGGCGGAACTGGAGCTGTCCGTCGACCTCCTCGTGCATCGCCTCGATGCGGGCAACGTCCTGTTGCCAGTCCCGACCCGCTTTCGTCTTGAGGACGGTGAACCCAGCGTCGAGCGCTTCCCGGGCCTTCAGGCGCGACTCCTCGGGCGGAAGGATGCCCAGACAGAACGCGAACTCGACCGTACGATCCGTTTGGGGTTCACGGTCGGCGGCGGCAGCGTTCATCGCGCCCGTCGGTGAGGGCGCTGTCGATCCGCCGAGAAGCTCGTAGACAGGTTTGCCGAGCGCGGTGCCGACGATGTCCCAGCAGGCCGTTTCGACGGCAGCGAAGAACAGATCGACGTTCGTGTACTCGATGAACACCTGGCGGCGAAGGCGTTCGACTTCGAAGGGTGATTGGCCCTCGATCAGCGGCCCGACGCCGTCTTCGACGACTGATTCGGTCGCGGCGGCCGAGAGGACGGTACGCATCTCACCCCATCCGGAGATTCCCTCGTCGGTATCGACGCGAACGAGGACGCGCTCCATCGAATCGACCTGCCCGTGGTTGGTGACGTACGGGCCGATACCGAGGGGCGCATCGAGCTTCCGAAGGGGCATATCGACGGTTATCGCCGTCACGTCCGTGATCTCCATGGCTATACCTGCGAAGGACCAGCAAAGAAGCTGTCGCCGCCACCGCATCGGAGAAGCACGCCCTCACTCTTTGACCGCGCCAGCGGTCAGCCCGGAAACGATGTACTCCTCCAGGAACGCAAACAGGATCAAGAGAGGGACGATGCCGATCACCGACACGGTCAGCATCATCTGCCAGTCGGTTTGTAGCGCACCGACCATCGAGAAGACGCCGCGGGGCACGTTGTACTTCGCGCTGTCCGTGAGGAAGGTCAAAACGAACAGGAGCCTGTTCCACGCGTACAGGAACGTGTAGGTGATGCTGGCGACCAGCGCCGGCTTCGTCAGCGGCAACACGATCTTGGTGAGGATCTGCAGCTGGCTCGCACCGTCGATCCGGGCCGACTCCTCCAACGAAACCGGGATCGTCTTGAAGTAACCGTACAACATCCAGATGTTAAACGGCAACGTGAACGCTGCCGCCGGGATGATCACCGCCAGATACGTGTTGAACAACCCGGCCTGAGTGATGACGTCGAACAGACCGACGATCAACACCACCGGGGCGAACATCTGGACGACCAGCACCGACAACAGAAACGAGCGCTTGCCGACGAAGTCGTTGCGCGCACACGAGTACGCCGCTGGGATCGCGAGCACCAGCGTCAGGACGACTGTCCCTAACGAGATGAGGAAGCTGTTTGCGACCCACAACAGCACGTCCGTCTGACCCCACACCGAAAGGAACGCCTCGATGGTCAGCTCGCTCGGAACCAGCGTCACCGGACTGGAGAACAGTTCGTTCTCCGGCTTGAGCGTGCTCGTCAGCATGACGTAAAACGGGAACATCATGATCCCGAGCAGGGCGAGCAACACGCCGTACACCCGGACCGTTCGGAGCGTGCTCCGGTTGCGGCCCGCCATCGTCACAGCTCATCACCCCCGCGGGTGTAGACCCGGAGGTAGCTCACGGCGAACACGAGCAAAAACAGGAAGCCGATGACGCTGTAGGCGGCTCCACGACCGAGATCACCGTTCTCCAGGCCGACCTGGTAGATCTGGATGACCAGCGTCGACGTGGTGTTGATCGGACCGCCCCGGGTCATCGTCCAGATGACGTCGAAGCTGACGAACGTCCAGATGGTCGATAGCAGCGTCGCAATGAAGATGACGCTCTTGAGTTGTGGGAGCGTGATGTAGCGGAACTGTTCCCAGCGTCTCGCCCCGTCGATGGAAGCGGCCTCGTACAGCTCTTCGGGGATCGATTGCAGCCCAGCAAGGAGGATGATCGCCATGAAGGGCGTCCCGATCCAGATATCCGCGACGACGACGCCGATCCACGCAGTTTCGGGGTTTCCGAGGATCCCAATTCCCTGGTCGATCACCCCGAGTTTCATCAGAATGGCGTTGAGCGCGCCGTACTGTGGGTGTTCGATCCACCGGAACACCACGGCGGAGATTGCGTACGGGATCCCCCACGGAATGAGGAACGCGGTTCGGAAGAACTTCCGCCCACGGATGTCACCTTTGAGGTGGACGGCGATCAGTAATCCGAGCAGCGTCTTCCCCGCGACGCCGAGCACGACCCACCGGCCGGTCTGCCAGAGCAGCTGGTAGAAGACGTCGCTATCGAGGATTGCGGCGTAGTGAGCGAGTCCGACGTACGTCTCGATGGGCGAGTCGGCTGGCGACTGGTACAGCGACAGCCGGAACGTCTCCACGATCGGATAGCCGACGACGCTCACCAGGAACACCACCGCGGGTGCGATGAGCAGGTACGCCCAACGGTTGTGGTAGAGATGCGTCGCCCCCCGCCAGATCCGCGTCGGTCGATCGGTGTCTCTCTCGACGGTCCCCATTCCTCGGATCACCCCATCATTTCTTCGAGCTCGCTCTGTGCGCTGTCGAGCGCTTCTTTCGGGGTTTTTTGTCCTCCGAGCGCCTCCTGGATCGCCAGCACCACTCGGTTGTTGAACTCGCTGAAGTTCGATAGCTTCGGCCGAGCGCGGGCGTACTGGCCCGCCTCGATGAACGGTGCCCAGACCTTCGACTCCGTGAAGTGGTCTCGCTCGCCGACCGACTGTACGACGGGCATGAACCCTTTGTTACTAGAGTACTGGAAGCGGCGCTCCTCGTCGTAGTAGAACTCGATCAGATCGTGGGCCAACTCTTTCGCATCCGACTGGCTGAGGACCGCGAGGGTGTCGACGGTGTTCAGGCTGTAGCGTCCTTCTGGCCCTTTCGGGACCTGAACGATCCCGAAATCGAAGTCAGCGTCGCCCTCCTGTATGTTGAGCCCAGCGTACACGTGGGCGATGACCATCCCGAGCGAGCCGTTCTCGAACAGCTGCCGAATGTCCTGTCTCGTCGAGGACAGCGGCGAGGACTGTGTGACCCCGTGTTCCTGGTGGAGGTCCGTGTAGAACGTCAGCGCTTGCACGCCCGCCTCGGAGTTGACCACCGGCTGTCCCTCCTCGTCGATGAGATCAGCGCCGTGCGACCAGTGGTAGTGGTAGTACTGTGAACCGGTCTCGATTGCCTCTGCGCCTGCGAGACCGAGCGCGGGCGTGTCCGCGTTGTTCGTTATCGTTGTGGCCGCGTCGAGCATGTCGTCCCACGTGTCCAGCCCCGGATTCTCCGGATCGAGTCCCGCGGCTTCGAACACGTCCTTGTTGTAGAACAGACACTTGTTCGAGGACGCCCACGGAACCCCGTAGTACGATCCTTCGTACTTGCATCCTTCGGCCATCCCTTCGTAGAACTGCTCGTAAAACTCTCCCTGCATCAGGTCGTCCAACGGCTCGAGGGCGTCCTTTCCGACGAGCTGGGGGATCCAACGAGCCGGCCAGCGGGCGACGTCGGGCGCTTGGCCCCCGTCGACGCGGTTGTTCACCGTCTGTTTTGCGTTGTCCCACGTAACGCTCGTGAACTCCAAGCTGACGTCGTGCTCCTCCTCGAAGGCAGTGTTGTTCTCATCGAAAAACCCCTCGATGTTGTCTCCCACACCCATTGTGAGCAGCTGGATGTCGGCGTCGCTTTCGTTCGAGCCGCCATCCAGATCACCGAGACAGCCAGCCACCACGACGGCACCGCCCGCACCGAGTGTCTGGAGCATCCGACGGCGATCGATACTCCCCGTTTCGGATCGTTCGCGTTCGTCTTCAAACATCGTTCACACAAATATGAGCACACGTATTTAGTGCTATTGTTCGATACGTGGGTGTTGTTCCCGCGGGGTTGTGTGAGAGTATCGATCCCTCGAGAAAGCCGGGGGTCGCTCACCATTCGCGTCGTGACCGTGCTCTGTTTCTATGTGGGAAACGCTTCTTTGGGAGAACTAAGGGTTGCTCGCCCATCGTACCGTGACTGTACCCCGTTTCTATGTGGGAAACGTTTCTTTGGGAGAGCCATGAGGCGCTCATCCGTTGTATCGTGGCTGTACCTGTTTCTATGTGGGAAACGTTTCTTTGGGAAAGCCGGGAGTCGCTCACCATTCGCGTCGTGCCCGCACCCCGTTTCTCCGGAGGGAAACGTTTAATGCGTGGCTTGTCGAACCCCTATCGGATGTACGAATCGCTCGGAATCGGACGGAGCGACTGGGCCGGGATGACCTATCCCGAGATCGTCGACACTGCCCAGACCGATGGCTCGGTTCTCGTGATTCCCGTCGGCAGCATCGAACAGCACGGCCACCACCTTCCCGTTGGGACCGACACCATCCTGGCGGACGCCGTTGCGCGCATGGGTGCCGAACGCGTCACGCCGGAGATACCCATCCTCGTGACGCCGACGATGTGGTCGGGTTTCTCTCCTCACCACACGCCCTTCGGCGGGACCCTCACGGCCGACTTCCGGACGCTCCTCACAACGCTCGAAGACGTGGCAACAGCGGGTCTCGACAACGGCTTCGATGCGGTGTTGTTCCTCAACGGACACGGCGGCAACGCCTCGCTCATCGATGCCGCCACGAGCACCGTCGGATCGCGCCACGACGCACAGGTGCTCGGCCTGACGTACTTCGAGCTTGCGACGGCGTTCATCGACGAGATCCGCGACAGCGACGTCGGCGGCATGGCTCACGGTGGCGAGTTCGAGACGTCGCTCATGTACCATCTTCGTCCCGATCTGGTCAGGGACGGAGACGGAACCGAAGGAATGGATGCCACCTACTGGGAAGAGCCGTACGAGCGCGGGTCCAAGGACCTCCTCGAAGGTGGTCCGCTTTCGGTGTACCGAACGTTCGACGAGTACTCCGAGAGCGGTGCGATCGGCGATCCCGGTCTCGCATCCGCGGAGAAAGGCGAGGCGATCTACGAACGGCTCGGAGACGAGCTGGAGGCCGTTCTGCGGGCGATCCACGAGCACAACCGGTAGGTCCGCCCGCTCGAATACTAGATCGTGTCGAACTTCATAATCTCCAGTTTCCGCTCTTCGTTCCACCGTCCGCGGGTGAAATCCGGGAATTTGACGGGCGCCCCCCCGTGTTCGATGGAGATGGCAGAAAGCGGCCTGACGGCGCTCCAGGCGGCCCCATCGTACACGTCCATGTCGAGCGGTCGTCCGTCGTTCAGCGCATCGAACAGCCGGTAGATTTCGAGGAAATCCCCGCCGCCGTGCCCCCCGTACTCCTCGGCGATCTCCTCCATCTGCTCCCAAATCGGGTGTCTGTACTGCTCCCGGTAGGCGTCGTACGTTTCGTCGTCCACGAAGCCGTGGCCCTCTCCGTCCACGGCTAGTTGACTCGGGAAGCCTTCGTGGCACGCGTCCGATCCCGCAAGCTCGTTCAACCGGCTGTACCCCCGGTTGGTTTTCACGTCGAACTGCAGGTGGATCTGCCGGCCCTGGTTCGTTCGTATCTGGGATCTGGTGGTGTCGCCGTTCGCCCAATCGGTACGCCCGTGCGCCCAGTGATCCTGATCCAACTCCCCCGCGGCTTGGGTCAGGCGGGTTTCCGGACTCTCCTGGCTCGCGATGTATTCGAACCGATCGCCGCGCTGGATGCCCATGTACTGGGCGATCGGCCCTAACCCGTGGGTGGGGTACAGATCCCCCTTGTGCTGTAGATGGTTGCGCGCGCGCCAGTCGTTCCAGTACGCCTGAAAGAAGAAATCGGCGACCAGGTTGTGGATGTACCCGCCCGACGCGTAGGTGAGTTCCTCCCCGAACACCCCGTTACGCACCATGTTCAGGACCCACAGCTCGGTGTCGAAATAATTGACGTTTTCCAGCATCATGCAGTTTCGCTGGGTCCGTTCGGCGGTGTCGACCAACCGCCAACACTCCTCGATGGTCGTCGCCATCGGCACCTCGACCGCCACGTGCTTTCCCTTCTTCATCGCGTACTCTGCCATCCGGGCGTGGGCGCTGTGATGAGTAAAAACGAACACCAGGTCCAGATCGTCCCGTTGTACCAGCTTCTTCCACGCGTTTTTGCTCCCCGAATACGCGTCGGGGACCTCGTTGTTCCCCTCGTTTGCGATCCACGACCTGGTTCGTTGGACTGGTCCCTCCCGACGGTCACAGATCGCTTTGATCACTCCCTTGTCGGGGTGCATCGCGTCGATGAGCTGTGTGAGGAACGATCCGCGATTCCCCAGCCCGATGATTCCGACCCGTACCGACTGCATCGGATCGACGGTAAGTCCCATCACGGACTTGCCTTTTGCTGGTGGTGTCTTCCCTGGATCGGAATCCGCTTCGTCGGCTCCCCGTACCGTTCCCGTTGGCGTTACAGTCAGCATCCCGGCGGCGCTGACGAGTCCTTTCAGGTAGTTCCGGCGTGTACCCTCCATGGCGTGTAATGACATAGTATTGTTTCCAATTAAACTTTATTTAATGATATTTATATATAATGGCGGAGTTGGTCAGTGTCGTGTACGGATGATCGGGACCATCGCCTTCGTCTCGCCGTCGATAGCGTGTCCCTCGCCTCACGGAGACGCAACTCCACGCTCCACCCCGGACGATCCAGCGCGTTGCTGGAGGCGACACGGAGCGGTTCACCCGATCACTGATTTGACAATGCCGAATGTATATGGTGCATCAACTGTTACGTTCATCAATGACAGGCAACAGGCAGCCTCGACGCATCAAATCCGTCGACCGGGCGTTCGACGTACTGGAAACGTTGCGCGATCGTGACGGTGCGACGGTTACCGAGGTGGCGAACCGGATCGGTCTCTCGTCCGGAACGGTCCACACGTATTTGGCGACGATGGAGGAACGGGGATACGTCCGCGCCGAGGATGGGGAGTACCGGCTCGGTCTGTTTCTTGTCCCGTTCGGGGAGTACATCCGCACACATTCTTCCCTGTACAAGGCCGGGAAGCCGGTTCTCGATGCGCTGGCGGCAGAGACCAACGAGGTCGCACACTTGGTGGTCGAAACACACGGCCACGAGATCCCACTCTACGAGCAGTTCGGTTCGGACGCCGTCGGTGAACGGTTGTACGCCGAAAACAAGGGCGTTCCCAAACGAAACCTCCACTGTTCGGCTGCCGGCAAAGCGGTCCTCGCACACGTAGGGACCGAGCGACGAGAGGAGATACTAGCGGGGTACGCGCTCACCGAGCGTACGCCCGAAACCATCTCGGACGAAACGTCACTCAGAAAGGAACTGGAGGCGGTGAGAGAACAGGGCGTTGCGTTCAACGACCAAGAGCAGATTCCTGGGCTCAGGGCGGTCGGCGCGCCGGTCACCTTCGAAGGGAGTGTCCGGGGGGCGGTGAGCCTTTCCGCCCCGACCAGTCGACTACAGGAGAACCGCTTCCGCGAGACGTTTCCGGACCACGTCCGCCAGGCCGCGAACATCATCGAAGTCAATCTCCAGTCGTTTGACGATCCCTAGTCCGATCGTCATGAACAGTCCACCGAACGTACTGCTATTTTTTAACTTCTAAAATGACGGTGCAATATTGCTGAAAGAGCGAGCAAATTTGGTATCGTCAATCGATTTGGATCGACCGATGAATGTGGTCACGAACGATGACTACCCCGACCACGCCACGCGTTCGAGGGCGGCCGGGGTCACAACGATCCGGTCGCTCACCGCTTGGAACGCCCCCAATTACGAATGTAAGTATGTAATGGTCTGGTGCGTGCGCCGCTATTTGTATTGTTATTTTACTATTCTATAAACATAACAATGTATTTGTTTTATGTCTTTATCGATGGATCGGGCGTTCGGTGCACGGAGTAGAGTATGATGTGCCATCAACGAGAGCAACAGTCTCGTTTCCGTCGGTACCGGCTTCGTATGAAGCGATTCGTTTGCCTCTGTACCGGGATGTACTGCCAACAATTGATCAGACCACGATCGATCATTCGGAGCCAGTCACGTCCAGATCCCGGCTGTAGATCGGCTTCGTGAATCCGAATGTATCTATTCGGACGAGTAGATTGATACCATACAGTTCAAAATAATTTGTTGTATTTTAAATAGACAGTAAGGGACACAGCCGTGCCCCGAGCGTCACCAACAGCGGTGGTATCGAGCGGTAGTCGGTCACAGCTCCCGAACGAGCACCCTGTCCTCGATTTCGTGGCCGGCGTGTTCGACCGTCCGCTCGCGGTACGTCTCGAACCCGTGTTTCTCGTGAAACGATCGGCCTACGTCGTTCTCGGCCATGACGGCCAGCCAAACGGAGCCACAGCCCCGTGCCCGGAAGGCATCGAACAGCCGGTTCAACAGTCGGGTGCCGGTGCCTCTTCCCCACTGCTCGGGGCGAACGTATATCCGTCCCACGACCGCATCGGCAGGACCTTCCTCGCTCGGGCCACCTCCCGCGAAGCCGATCACCTCGTCCTCGCTTGCCAGAACCGTCGTGGCGTCGTCCCGCCGGAGGGACGCTTCGAGTTCCTCCAGGGCGTACCACTCCGCGAGCATCTCCTCGACAGCCTCCGCGCCGATAATTGGCTCTTGACATCCTCCCCGGCCTACTCGCGCCCATACGGACGCTCGCTGAGGCCGGGGATTCCCGCCCGCAGTTGGGAGATTATGGTTCGCGGTTCGTGATCTGTTCTCGCGGGGCAAACGCACCCTCGCTACGGTCGAACAGGTGAACCGCTGGCTGTGCCAACCAGCCGTTATCCCTATCGCCGCCATCCGTGGCGAGATTCGGGAGTACCTTCTGTCGAATGTTCTCGGCCCCGTTGCAATCGGCATTCGCAACCAGTCCGCACTCCTCACACACGTACAACCCGCGTTCGACGCGCTGGCTGTCGTCGGTTCGGCCGCAGGCCGAACACGACTTCGAGGTAGCTCGCTCGGACACGGATTCGACCTCGATACCTTCGCCTTCGGCTTTGTACGTGAGCAGTGTCGTGAAGCGATCGAACGCCCAGCCATGCAAATCGAGGTTGCCGTGGTCGCCCCAGTCAGTGGGATCGCCATCCTCGTCTTCACGGATGCCACCGAGGTCCCCCACGACGATCGTTCCAACGCCGCGTTCGACGCACTCTCGGACAATCGCTTTCGAGAGCGTGTGCAAGAAATGCGTACGCCGAGTGGTGCGTTTACCGTCGAGTCGTCGCGCTTCACGCGACGAACTCTTATCGCACTCGGCGCGTTTTTTGGCGAAGTAGTAGTCGTCCTCTTTGAGTGCCCCACCAGGATACAACAGGGATTCGTCACCGAACGAGACGGCGGCGAAATTACAGATCCCAAGGTCGATCCCGACAACGCCGTCGCCGGGTGAGTCGGACACAGCTATCTCAACGCGACAGACGATATGCAAGCGCCATTCGTCGTGTTCGTAGACGGCGCGCACCTGCTGGACGTTCTCGATAGCTGTGCCAGGCGCTCCGATCACATCGTACTCGCAGAGGATGAAATCTGATCGGTGAGCTTTGAAGTTCCTGCCGTGTGAGAGTCTGAGACGGTCGTTAGCGGTGTCGTGCTTAAATCCTGCTTCCTTGAACGTGACCGTCGAGCGTGGATGTTCATCGCCGTTCTTGCGGTAGCCGGGCGGGTTCGCTTTCGTGTCCCCGTTTCCGCGCTTGCCGAACCAGCCGGTGAACGCTTCACCGAGTTCTTGCAACACTCGCTGACTGGACTGAGAATGAAGGTCCGCGTAGCGTTCGTGATTCTTGAGGTACGACATGAGCGCGTTAGCGTCGGGGATCTGGCCGCACGCGTCCCAGACTCGTTGAGCAGTCCAGCGCCCAACGTTCCAGAGCTTACTGGCGGCGAACCCGAGCGAATCGAGGTCATCACCCACCTGTCGCTGGTTACGAATACGCGCGCGGTAGGTGCGTGTTACGGTCCGATTCGCCATACGTAACCACTGTATTCAAACAAATATAATGGTTTCGACTGACGAATATCCGGCCACGCATAGTCCGGCGAACGCCGCCCCAAGCGTACGGCGCGTATCCCCACCCTACTCACTTGTGCGTCCGATGTAAGCGGACGCCCGGCGATCCTTGAGGGTGGGGCTTTGCGCCTGTTTTTAGGTAAGCCGCGTGCCACGCTGCCCGTGCGACGCATTGAATCGCCTCGGCGTCCGCGGGCGTTGCCTCGCGAAACTCCATTTCCATCCATCTATATCGGGCGCTCGTTTGAAGCTGTCGGTGGTGAGAACGTTTCGATCATCTTCGTCGAGTGGCCGATCCGAGAAACACAGCCTCATTCCTTCGATGAATATAGATTCGGTTTCCTATATCTAGTGGTTATAATATCGTGCGGCTTCGAGTCGACACGATGCCTGGACCAGTGTTTCTCGACGGTGAGCGAATCGCGTTCCGAACGATCGAGGAGAAAGATCTGTCGTTTCTCCAACGGAATCGTAATGATCCCGAGATCCGGCGATCGATGGAGCAGACCACGCCAACGACTGGGCACGAGCAGATCGCTCGGTACGAACGGCGAGAGACGGAGACCTCTACCCATCTGCTCATCACGACGGCCGACGGTGCCACCCCTGTCGGCTACGTCTCGGTAACGGAGCTCAACGAAAGTTGGGGAACCGCAAAACTCAGTTATTGGGTTGCGACCGACGAGCAGGGAAACGGGTACGGAACGGAAGCAACTCGGCTGATCGTCGGCTACGCGTTCGATCACCGCCGACTGCACAAACTGCTCGCCCACGTCTTCGGTTTCAACGACGCCTCGATAGCCCTGCTCGAAAGCGTCGGGTTCGAACGAGAGGGCGTTCACAGAAAGGAGGCGTTCATCAATGGTCAGTACTGGGACCTCCTTTCTTACGGTCTCTTGGAAGACCAGTGGCGGACTCCCTAACGCGCCAGAGCACCCACGGCCGCGGTCCGTGCTCACTCACCGCGACGCCTGCACAGCATCGTGAACGCAACGAGCGCGATGATCGCGGGAACCACCCCGAACCCCGGACCGGCTGCGTCGCTGCCCTCGGTTTCATCGGTGGCAGTGGTGTTCGGCGTAGCGGGGGTATCCACAGGTGGGGTGGCGACGTCGGTCGGTTCGGTGGTGGGTTCGCGTCGATCGGATTCGACACTGATTTCGACCGGCTCGTCCATAGCGAGTTCGGTCGTCTCGCCGGTGCCCGAGCGGACGATCCAGCGATCGATTTCATTCTGTTCGGGCGGGCCCTCCCACTCCTCGAACGGGTAGTTCCCGGATTCCTCGTTGAACTGCATATCGACCGTGATGGTGGTGTCGTTCGCCTCTTCGAGACCCCGGAACGCCGCCCCGTCGGTTCGGTACCCGTTCGTGAGCCACTCGATGTGGCTCGATCCGGTGCTGTGTCGGAACACGTCGTCGCGGTTGTCGTACGTGTCGTCTTCGACGACCCAGTCGCCGCTCTCTGGCAGCCCGGAGATGTCGGCCGTGATGACTGCTCCCCCGCCATCGGTGTCACTGAACTTGTCGTGGAGAAAAACCAGGCTCAGACCGTCGCTCCCGTGGTAGACGAACAGCTGGCTGACCTGGTTCATCTGGATGTCCCTCGTTCCGTAGGAGCTGTACTGACCCGTTGGCTCCGTGGCCGGCGACCGGTAATCGTAGAACGCCTCGACCGAACGGGAGCCGTCGCCTAGCGGTGTGATCCGAACGGATTCGTCGCCCTGGGTGAGAACGACTGTCGGCGTCTCCGCCTGGCCCACCGCTGGCGCTCCGAGAATCGACGCGACGACGACCGCTCCGACGATCCCGACCACGATCTGGAACCGGTTCATCCGTCTCCCCGTGTTTGCGAGCAGTCGTGGGAGAACGAGCCGCGCCGGTCCCACCGTAGACGGTTTTCGTCGTGGCTCGCTACGTCATCGTTCGACGCCTCGGTCGTTGTCCGTGGTATCGAGGAGCAAACGCCGGAGGGATGCTCGGATCCGGGCGTGCGTGCAACGACAACACCACACATGTATTTGTCCACGGTAGCCGATACAAAAAGAGATGCGCTTGTTGACAACGAACGGTACTGACCGCGATCGACACAGGAGTTCGGGATCGAGTCAGCCGATGAACAACCGAACATCCGCAACGTGTGCCGACTCCTCCTCAGCGGCGGGTAGCTCGTCGTGCCACCCGAGTTCGAAGGGATTGTCCGCACACAGCCCGTCGATCGCCGTTTCTGAGGGGGCTGATCCGCCGAAAACGACGTGGTAGATCGTCGACACCGGCGAGTCCTCCCCCTCAATCTCGTGGTCGATCCGTCGAACGCGCTCTATCCCGTCGATCGTAACGTCGATCCCTGCGGCTCCTTCGACCCACTCCCGGCCGACGGCCGCCCAGTCCTCGCCGGGAGCGACCGTGTCGTGCGGCAGCACTGCAGCCTTCTCCTCCCGACTCACTACCAGTAGGAGTCGATCGTCCGCGTCGGTGACGCCGACGATCGCCCGCCCGACGGCGTCGCTCTCGCAGTGGTCCCGGTACTGCTCGCGGTTCTCGTGGACGTGCGTTCGTTGGTCTATCGCAACCCCCGCGCTGTCGGCGGCCGCCACCGGATCTGTGACCGACGCGGGTTCGTCGTTCGTTTCGCCAGATTGATTTTTATCTGCCATTGATGGAATCGTGATTGATGGTCGAACAACGCTGCCACGCCATGATACGCGCTGGTAGATCTCCCATTCCGGTTCGAGCGTTCCCACTGCTCCGACAAAAAAAGTTATTATTTATATTTACTTTACTTCCTACTTACTAGTTCGTGTGCCAGGAATTTATAGTTTTCCCTGGATATCAGTTCACAACTCCCACCCTGCCGCGTGGTTCAGACAAATCGCAGTCGCCGGCAGGAGGAGCGCTCCGGCGAGCACGCCGATGCCGGCACTCCATCCGGATATCGTGACGAGACCCATGACTACGATCCCGTTGAGCGCGGCCAAACCGATGTACATCGTGCGGATGAGTCCGAAGCCAGTGCCTTTCTCAGTGGTATCGAGTCGGTCCATTGCCCGCGACTGGACGGGAGGACCCCAGCTCATTCCGAGTCCGACGAGTGCGATAGCGCTGATAATCACGGGGAGTGAGTGGTGTGTCGCCAGCAATCCGAAACCGGCCGTTCCCGTGAGCAACGC
The DNA here is from genome assembly GCA_025041175.1 of Halobacteriales archaeon YIM A00010. GTDB lineage: Archaea > Halobacteriota > Halobacteria > Halobacteriales > Haloarculaceae > Halocatena. Next base: position 467,756 of record JAKCFJ010000002.1, on the reverse strand, counting down.
GCCGCTCGTGATGAGATCCCGGCCGAATCGGTCGGAGAGCCATCCAGCGATCGGCTGTCCGGCCGTGACCGCCACGAAGTAACCCGTGTAGAGGGTGCCCGACAGCTCGATCGACAGGCCGTGATACTCCTGCAACAACAACGGGAGAAACGAGAACGTGGCCGTCTCCGCGAACTGGGCGAACGCAGCAATCGCTGTGGTGAACGCGACCGGTGGCCGCGAGAGGAGTGCTAGCAACGTCTCCACGGAAACCCGCTCGCTCAGGGAACGCTCGGGCTGTACGGGACGGGAGTGGACGAACAGCCGAATGCCGGCCAGTGCGAGAACGGCGACGACCGCTCCCAAGAGGAGTACGACGCGCCAACCGTGGCCCGCGACGACGAGCGCGACGAGCGGACCGGTGAATCCGACGAACTGCGCACCCAGCCGGTGAACACCGATCGCGCGACCCGTCCCATCGAACAGGTCGGTCAAAAGAGCTGTTGCTGGGCTGTAGTAAGCACCGCTGACGAGCCCGACGAGCGCCATTCCGAGAACGATGAACAGCCCCGATGGTGAAGCGGCCAAAACGACGCTCGCCACCGCTGTCAGTCCCAACGACCAGAGGATCACCGACCGCTCACCGAAGCGATCACCTAGCGCACCGCTCGGGAGCTGCACCGCGGCGTACGTGACCGTGCTCGCCGCGACAGCGAGACCGATGACGAGCGGTGAAACGTCAAGGGTGGATTTGATCTCCTCGAAAACGATACTGAGGACGAACTCGACGAACCGAACGCCGAAGTAGCCGACGACACAGAACAGCAACACGGTGTGGCGATGGTCCCAGCGATCCATTCACCCCACCGACGGAATCGCATCCGTTTACTGTTTTGATTCGTCACTGGTCGTCCTCCGTTACCGTCACTGATAATACAGTTCGACCCTGAACAGAGGTGTGACGCAAAGCCCGACCCTGCGAACCCTTCAGATCCTCCTCGGTGTGTTTCTCGTCCAGCTGCTCGCCCAGTTGCTCGGTCTGGGGTACGGACTGTTCGCGCTCGCGCTGCCGCTTTCGGTTGCGCCGTGGACCGTCGTGGTGAGCGTGTACGCCCACGCCGGCATCATTCATCTGATCGGGAACGCGTTCGCGCTCGCTCTCTTCGGGCTTGCGGTCGAGCGGGTGACCACACCGGGACGTTTTCACCTGTTCTTTCTCGTCTCGGGCGCGCTCGCCGGCATCACACAGGTGATCGTGTCGGGCCTGCTCGGTCCCTCGGTTTCCGTGATCGGCGCCAGCGGCGCGGTGTTCGCGCTGCTGGGGTACGCGCTCGCGGGCAACGCGCTGGCCATCGGTGTCCTCTCGCGGTTGAGCCAGCGCGCCCAAGCCGGCGTGTTCGTCCTCATCGCGGCCGTAGTCACGTTCGTGACTGCCGCCCCCGGTGTTGCGCTGCTGGCCCACTTCACGGGGCTCGTCATCGGTCTCCTCTCCGGTCGGCTGCGCCTGCTCCACACCGACGGAACGACGGATTCGACGCCCGTGAAAACGTATTAGGCCACGTGGTGGCAACGGACGCCGTGAACACAGCGATCGACTGCTTCGTTCCGACCGAACCCGGCGTCACAGACGTATCGCTGTAACACCACGGTTGGCAGCTGCGCCGAACACTACCGACGTGACCGGCGCCCGATCCTCGATTGCCGCCGAGCAAACGAGCTGTGGGTCGATCCCTACCGCGTTCGCTCGACTAGCGGCGTCCCGTCTGCTCGGGGACCGAGCTCTGGTCCGAACGGCGGCTGCGTCGCGTCGATCTGTCGTCGTTCGGTGTAGTCGGTCGATCGTTCGACGGGCACGCGTCCGATCGCGGTGATCATCTCGATGTACTCCTCGAACGAGCGGGCCTCCCCGTAGCCGCCGCCGGCGCGTTTCGTGATCTCCTCCGAGAGGATCGTGCCCATGAAGTCATCAGCGCCACAGGAGAGCATTTTCAGCCCCAGTTCGTCGCCGTATTTGACCCACGAGGACTGGATGTGATCGATGTTGTCGAGAAATAGCCGGGAAACGGCGATCATCAGCTCGTCTTCTGCCGCCGTCGCGCCGTCGTCGATCATCCCCTCCTCGTACAGGGGCGTGTTGGGGTGGATGAACGACAGCGGAACGAACTCCGTGATGACGCCGATTCGGTCCTGAAGCTCCCGAATGCGGTCGAGGTGCATGACCCGGTGCATCTCGTTTTCGACGTGCCCGTACATGATGGTGGCCGTCGTCGACAGCCCCACATCGGCGGCAGCTTCCATCGCCGTCATCCATTCCTCGGTGTGCATCTTGCCCGGACAGATAACGTCGCGCACCTCATCCACGAGGATCTCCGCGGCCGTGCCCGGCACGCTGTCCAACCCCGCCGCTTTCAGCCGGCCGTACACCTCCTCGTAGCTCCACTCCGTCCCGCGGCGGGCGTGGTAGGCCTCCTCGGGCGTCATCGAGTGGAGATGGACGCCTCCGACCGACATCGCCGCCATCTGTGCCGTGTACGTGCCCGGATTTTCCTCGTAGCGTTCGGGAGACTTGTAGTTGAGATCACCGCGGTCGCTGGCTTCGAGCAGTTCGCGGTGCTCCTCGTCGAGCGCGAACGCCGGGTGCAGCCCCGACACGGACGTGACCTCGTAGATCCCTGTGTCGAGCGCGTCCTCCACGACGGCGCGCGATTCGCTGGGCGTCTTGGTGAAGCCATCGTGAGATGCCTCGCTGTCCTTCAGAAACTGCTTCGAGCGATCCTTGAAATTGCAGAACAGACAGCCCGTGTTGCAGGCCGTGGTGACGTTGTTGTTGAGGTTGGCGACGAACGTGACCTCGTCGCCCACGATCTCCTCCCGACGACGGTCGGCGGTTTCGAGCACCGATTCCTTCCGGTGGGGATCGATCCCCGCTCGGTCTGTCCCCGTCGTAAGAAGCTCGACCCCGTCGTCGACCGTGAGCCGTTCGCCCGCGCGGGCTTTCTCTAACGCGTTCTCGAAAGCCTGGTCGGTCTCCGGTTGGTGGGTGAAACCGAACCGATCCCGCGGAACGTTCGCCCGAATCGGTGAAACACTCGTCATACGTTGTGGGTCAGATGGACCCACAAAGTATCTTTCGCTATCACCAATGATGATAACAGATAGACACATCCCGGATGGCGCGACGCGGCCACACAATCCACAAAGAGCGCCTCACAACACGAAATAGCGCCGCGTGCGTCCGGTCGGTCCGTACGCGTGGGTCGTCGAGCCGGTCCCACACGGGTGTGCCACGCGAGACAGGCGCGTGTGGCAGGGCGTTGGTCCCGCGGTGGATTACGATGGAGTAGGTCCACCGCTCCTGTCCCGGAGCAGTCCTCCGTCAGTGGTCATCCCATCTCTGCTTCGATGTTTCCGTCCAGGTCGTCGGTTGGCGCGCTCGGGTTGGCGTCGTGCAGTTCCTCGGGCGTACCGAGCTGCACCGCGTCGCTGTCGACCCCGTTCCGGAGATGAGTCGTTCCCCGGTGGACGTAGATGGAATCGGAGAGGTGGAGCTGGATCGCCTCGAGGAGCGCGTCGGCCTCGAGGGGCTGTCCCCGGCGCTGGAGGTCGGTCGGCTCCGCGCTGTCGGGAACGTCGAACACCCGCTGTGTGATGATCGGGCCCTGGTCGAGATCCGTCGTCGCGTAGTGAGCGGTGACGCCAGTGATCCTGACGCCCGCGTCGAGCGCCTGTCTGTACGGCTCCGCGCCGGGAAATGCGGGGAGCAACGACGGATGGACGTTGATGATCCGTCCCTCGTACCGGAACACGACCTCCGGACCGAGGATCCTCATGTACCGAGCCAGAACCACCAGGTCCACGTCGTGTTTGGAGAGACGCTTCAACAGTTTTTCTTCGTCTGGAGTGCCGTTCTCGTCGCCGATGTCGTAGAAGGGAACGTCGTGCGCGGCCGCAATGGGTTCGAGATCCGAGTGGTTCCCGATGACGACACCGATCTCGGCGTCCAACGCGTCGTCTCGTTTCGCTTCCAAGATCGTCTCCAAACAGTGGGATTCCTTGGTGACGAGGATCCCCAGGCGTTTGGCCGTCGACTCCGTCGGGAACCGGACTTGTACGCTCACCCCCAACTCCTCGCCGAGTTGTTGGAGGTCCTCGCGGAGTGTCCCCGTCCGGCAGACCATCTCGGAGGTGTCAACGTGCATAGTCATCCGAAACAGCCCGTCCTGAACAGCCTGGTCCAGGTTCTCGATGTTGATTCCGCGCTCGAACAGCATATTCGTGATGTTCGCTATCAGACCCGTGTCGTCCTCGCCAACGATGGTTATCTCTGTAAATTCCTGTGGTTTCATGAAGGATAACGCCTCGTATCGTTCGGTGTATTGTATTGGGGATGGCCTTCGGCATAAAAGCCCACCGCATTTGAACGATGCGCATCAAACGCAGAATGATATCAAACACCAAGTATCGCTCTCCAGACTGACAGTGCGACGACTGCTTGGCACGCATCTATCCTACAAATATTTTTGTTAGCTCGCCTCCGACTAGAGGACTTTCAGTACATCGCTCCAATTTCATATCTGATTCAGACGAACGAGGTACTGAACGATATATGCTGTATCGGTACTCTTATAGCATGGATTACTTCGTGCGCGATTCTCCTGGAATCGCAATACCGAACAATAGTATTAGTAATTTCGACGCCTCCTGTAATCGCCTCAGACCGGAGAATACTTCAACAACTATTGTATTAACAATTAATATTATTAATTTATTTTATTCTCGTGTCACTAGTCGAAATCACAGTGATGTCCACGAACCACGGAGTGGACGGTGGAGTCAGCGATGCCGTTGTCCATCGGCGTCCAATTGCGGAGAAGCCCCTCGTGTTGTCCGCCGTACCGGTCGCACAGCCGTTCGATCGTTCGTTTCGAGGGGCGGTTGCCGGCCTGATGGTGGAGCGTGACCAGTTCGAGCACGAGCCGTTCGGTCGTCTACTGCGATGGGAAAAGGTCGCGTCACGACAGGCGTGCAGCGAGGTGATCGTCGAGCACTCCCGGCTCGTTCACGACCGCGTCGGCCGCCGAGAGATCCTGTGTCTCTTCCCCACCGGATCGATAGCCCACGCAGTACATCCCCGCCGATGTCGCCGCTTCGATCCCGTGTTCGGAGTCCTCGACCGCGATACACTGCTCGGGAGCCACGCCGAGCAGCGAGACCGCCCGTTCGTACACGTCGGGGGCGGGTTTGCTCGGCCCGTCGATGGCCGCGCCGCTCACCACCTGATCGAACGCGTCGTGGAGCTGAAAACGGTCGAGCACCAGCCGGATCCACCGCTGGGGAGACGAGGAAACGAGGGCGACACCACGCGCCCGTGCGCGCAACGATCGGGCGAGCGCACAGAACCCGTCCATCAGCGCAACGCGTTCGGTGTACAGCTCCTCCGCGACGGCGTCGTACAGCTCGATGAACTCCGATCTGCCCAGGGAAACGTCGTAGCGCTCCGAAAGATACCCGTACTGATCGCTCACGTTCATGCCGGTGATCTCGCTCGCAGTAACATCGCCCACCGGAACCGCAGCCGGCAGGATCCGCTCGTTCTCGATCGGGACCCAGTGGCGTTCCGAATCGACGATCACGCCGTCCATATCGAAACAAACCGCTCGATACTCCATGACCGAACGAAGCCGGCACCACGTGAATAGTATTGTGGCCACCGCGGCAGGTCCGACGCGGGACGATCGACGAGGGTATCGCCCGGAGATCACACGTGGTCGTCGAGGAATTCGACGACACGCCGGTAGGCGGTGATCCGGTTTTCGAGCTTGCTGATCCCGTGGCCTTCGTCCTCGAAGACGAGCGTTTCGGTGGGAACGTGCTCGCTCGCCTCCCGAGCGATCTGTTCGGCTTCGTCCACCGGAACGCGCGGATCGTTCTCGCCGTGGAGGACGAAAAGCGGTGCCTCGATCCGGTCGATCGAGTTGATCGGGGAAACCTCTTCGAGGAACGCTTTTTTCTGTAATGAGCCGTACTCGGCTTCGCGGTGACTCTGTCGCCACGGACCGGTGTTCTCCAGAAACGTGACGAAGTTGGCGATTCCGACGATGTCGACGCCGGCGGCCCACAGCTCCGGAAACTCTGTGAGCGACGCAAGCACCATGAACCCGCCGTAGGATCCGCCGAACGCAACCGCTCTGGAGCCGTCGATCCCGTCTCGATCGGTCAACCACTCTACCCCCGCCTCGACGTCCGCGACGGCGTCCATGCGCTGCTCGACATCGTCGAGATTCATGTACGTCCGCCCGTAGCCCGACGAGCCGCGAACGTTCGGTTCGAACACCGCGTACCCGTTATCCACGAAGTACTGACGGAGCGCGCGGAACGAAGGCCGGCGTTGGGCTTCCGGTCCGCCGTGGATGTCGACGACGACCGGAAACGGACCGTCGTCCGCCTCGGGCAGCGTGAGAAACGCGGGGATTTCCAGCCCATCGAAGGAGTCGAATCGGACGAGATCGGGCATCCGAAACGTCTCTCCAGGAATGCCGGCCGTCGAGGCGTCCGTCCACCGGTCGCTCGCTCCGTTCTCGAGGACGAAAACGTTCGCGTTCGCCGTCGGCGTCGAGACGGCGGCCGCGATCCGCTCGCCGTCAGGACCGAACGACAGCCCCGAACACACGCCCTCGGGAAGGTCTGGGGTGGCAAGCGGCTGTAGCGTCCGGTCGGAGTCGAGTTCGAACAGCGAGAGATCCGTGTACCCATCGACGTTGCGTGTGACCGCGAGCGTTCGGGAGTCGTGGTCGACGCGGACGCCGGAGACGTTCCAGTCGCCGCCGTCGTACACCACGGTTGTGCTACCCGTCTCCGGATCGAGCGTGGCGAGTTCGAGCGTGTCCCCAGCGTGGTCGGTCGTGACGTACACGACCTCGCCGTCGGGACCCCACGCGACCGACTGGTACCGGACCGAGCGGTCCGGGTCGGTAAGCCGTGTCACCCCGCCCGAGAGATCGAGAGAGTAGAGATCGTGGTCCCGGTTCGAGTGAACCTCGTGTGCGAGCAGGCGCTCGTCGTCCGGACTCCACCCATCGATGAACAGCAGATCCTTGTCCGATCCATCGATGACGAGATCGGCGTCCGTACCCACCTCGTCGCGGTGCTGGACGTAGCCGTCGAAACGGTCGTCCGAGCGGCGGTTGGCCGCGAACGCGATCCGTTCGCCGTCGTGGCTCCACCCACCCCAGTGGTGGATGGCGTCGGGGTGGCGAGTGAGGTTCAGCTCCTCGCTGCCGTCGTCGGAGAGCCGGAACAGCTGCCAGCGCTCGTTGCCACCGTCGTCCATTCCGAACACGAGTTCGTCGCGCACCGGCGAGAAGGAAGCGAACGCGACCGGCTCCGTGTGGAAGGTGAGCTGGTGGGGCCATTCCTGGGCACCAGTGAGACGCCACACCTGCGGGACGCCGGTCGTATCCATGAGAAAAGCGATCTGTCCGTGGGGACCGAACGACGGCCCGCCTGCGCGACGGATGGCAAGATACCGCTCGATGTCGTACGCCATGGACCGGGTTCTCTCCGCGTCCGGTTAGTGTTACCGGCGACACCGACGGACAGCGAACGGAGATCACGCGCCCGTGAACACCAGTCCGCCGACCGTGCGGACGGCGTCACCGAGCGGGGTGGTTGCGAGCGAAACAACGAGGATCGCCAGCCAGCCCAGCAGAAAGAAGCCGACGTTTGCTGCCTTGTTCTTGGCGTACAACGAGGACAGGGAGATCCTTCGCTTCGAAAACGGAAGCAACGGCTGGATGCCCGAGATGGTGATGATATCGCCAGCGAGGTGTAACAGCACGCCACCGGAGCCGACCCCTCCTCCCACGACCGCGAGCGTCGGGGCGTCCAGCGCTCCCAACCGCGTGGCGCTCCACGCCAGGAACGTGTCACCGGAAACGACGACCGACGCCAACTGATCGGCAACCGGGACGGTCAGGTACGACCCGACCGCCCACCCGAGACACGCGCACACTCCACCGATAACACCGGCCGTCAACAACGAATGGCTCGTCTTCCGGTGTTCGAGCCACTCGGTACGATGGTCGTAGTCCGGCAACGGCTCGATGACGAACACCCCCAGTGTCAACAGGGCGAGAAACGGCCGATCCGGCAACAACGCGTACAAGACAGGAGCAATCCCCAGCAACGTGATCCCAACGTGCCCGCGACGGTACACTACGGCTCACCTCTATGACTGTCGGGGAAACGAGTCGGCGATCGACGTTCGGTATCCATGTCGAGCCGATGTCGGTGGATACCAATAGGACTGTGGGTTTGTGAAGGAGAACAATGCGAAGGATTGGGGATCATCGATCGGCGGGCCGGCCAAGCGTAAAGAGAAACATCGGCGCTTGATCGCCGGCCCGTGGGCTGAAGAACGCGGTGGTCTCCCCGTCGTAAAACGTCAGTCCGGTTCCGCCGAGATCCCGGTGGGCGTACGTCCCGAGGTAGAGCCGCCCGGCGGTGATCGCCGCCTCGAGCTGCGCAACGCGGTAGCCCCGGTCGCCGAGACGATCGGTGACGGCATCGATGTCGGTGAGGAAAAACACACAGAGACCGGCGTCAGCCGCGAGGCGCTGGTCGAGCGCGAGGTGGGCGGCCTCGCTGCGAAACGACCCCTCCCGAAGGCGTTCGAGCGCGCCCTGCTCGGGGTGATACTGGTACGCTCCGCTCGGAACGTCGCGAACGTCGTTTACAATGAGATAACAGTCACAGAACCGGAGCGGACCCGAGCCGCCGACGTCCAGCGGAACGTCACGAACGGCCCGGTCGATGATCGTCGACACTTTTCGAAACGACAGGGGGTCGCGGGCGTACTCTCGGCAGGACCCGCGCCGTCGGATCGTCCAGTGGAGCGGCGTTTTCACCGCTCGTTCGTCGTCGACGGGCGAGAGATCGATCCACTCGTCGTCCGATGAGACCGGTCGTTCATCGTCGGAGCGTGGAAGTTCGTTCGCCTGCCACGCCCGGACCGACTCCTCGTTCGGGAGCATCGAGGCGGCGTACGCCTCCTGAATCAGTTCGTACTCGATTACGTCCTCCGAGAGCGGACGCGTCTCGGGATCGATCGGTTCGAGCGACGGCTCGGACGCTGTTTGAGCGTCTCCTGCCCCGATGGGAACGAGCGCGATCGGTGCCTCGTGGGCGGGGTCGATTCCGAGCAGCTCGGCGACGTTCTCGTCGACGAATCCCGTCTCCACGTGTGCCGGCCGTTCGAGCGCGTGGGCGACGGCCAGCAGGTTGGCGAGAACGGTGCCCGAGTCCCAGAACGCGTGGCGGTACGTCCGGGCGCGGTATTTCCACGCGTTTCGCCACCACGTCGAGGTCGGGATCACCGCGAGCGGCGCGGTCGTTCCGCACACACCACGGAACTCCCCCGCTCGGAGCAGATCGAGCGAAAGCGTTCGCGGATCGAAGTGGTACACCCCGGCGTCGAGACCGGGAAGGGACCCACAGACCACGTACAGCTCGATGTGGTAGAGCGCACCGGTACACGCCCCAGCGCGAAAACGGATTTCACGCCTCCCGCGCTGGATTGTCTTCGTGATTCCCGCAGCGAAATAACACAGCTGCGTGAGCGTCTCCCGGTCGAGTGGTTCCCGCGCCGGTGAGCGCTGAACGTCGCCCGTGATGGTCTCCAGCGTCGGAAGCTGTGGCGGACGGATCCGTGACGACAGGGCAACTGACGGGAGATCCTCGTAGATCTTGTACGGGATGGGCTTGTTCTCGAAATCGGGCCGGAAATCACTGGCCTGCAACGTCTCTGGGGTGTGGCTGGTCCGTTCGTGATACCGTCGTGCTGACGTTCCCCGTGCCATTAGATAATGATGCAGCTAGACAGCCAAAAAACTCCGTGCGGATGCCACTCGCACTACCGGGCCACTGCTGGCCGCGCGAGTCGTGTAGCGGAGAACGATGATGGTAACCGATGGTGATTCGTGTGTGGCCCACTAACTCCCTACCGAGATCAATGGGCAACGAGTACCGCCCGCCCGCACAACGAATCGAATCACTCCTCGAAGAGCGCGAACAGTATATCGACCAACAGGATCGCGTCCGAGAGGAGCGGATGGCCACGGAGCTGCAGCTCCTGTTGGTGATGATCGATGAGCGATCGGCCGAGGACCCACGTCTCGTCCGCGAGATTCGCAAGGAACACGCCGAGGAGGGATTGCCGTCGTTTGATACGCTGTACGACGAGTGGAAATCCCTCGGCAACGAACTCGATCGGCTGTACACCCACCAGCAGCGCGTCGAGATCGACCTCGCTACCTGCGTGCTCGACACCGACGAAACCGTCCTCGCTGATCTCGACGAGGCGATCGAAACGGTGCGAGCGATGCGAGCAGAGCGTGATAGCGAGGACGCCGCCGACGAGCTGTAAGCACGCTGCTCCGTTGGTGCTACGCTCGAATACACGCCCAAACGTTGTCCGAACCTGTCGTCCGGACGCCAGGGCACACGTCACTTCCCCGATCACGAACCGATAATATACTCCAGATGAATCGATAATAATAACAGACGCGAAGAGGACTCCTGCGATCGTAAAAAGTTATTATTAAGTCGCTCGGATCGAATTAGTGACTTGATGTCCTCGCATCAACTAGATATACTATCCGTCGCCGCTGTCGTAGTAGTGGCCGGATTGGTAGTTACGGCGGTGTGGGCCGTTCCACATCAAGTCGTCGCACAGGAAAACATCGAGACGAAGTCACACGTCAATGGAGAACTCATCGAACCTGGGAACTCCATCAATGACGAAGTTGAGGACATTCAAAGTACCGATCACTACAGGCTCGAATTCGAAGAAAGCGGTGATCTGACCGTTAATGTGACTAAAGAGGAAGGTAACGAAACGAAGCTCTTCGCTAGCGTGCATCGGATGGACAATGACCGTCTCATCAATTACACCACACTGGAACGTGGTGGACAGCTATCGGCCGAGATCACCGATCCCGGCATGTACTACATCAAGATCGAGGGAGACGGGTACACTGACTACTCCTTTACGGTGAACTTTGACCAAGAAACAGATACACCGACAGACACACCGACCGAATCGCCAACTGAAACTGACACACCAACTGAAACCGAGACATCGACTGAAACCGACGCACCGACAGACGCGCCGACTGAAACCGGGACACCAACCGAAACAGATACCACCGAAACAGACACGCCAACCGAAACTGAGACACCGACCGAAACCGACGCACCGACAGACGCGCCAGCGGAATCGATCACGAATACACCGATAGAACCGACTACCGACACTCAGACAGAATCCACTACCGACACACCAACTGAAACCGACACACCAACGGAGACGACAGTCACAGAAGACGCATCGCCCGAGTCAACCACGGACGCATCGAACGATTCGTCTACCGAAGCGGACGATTCGAACAACGACGCTCGAGACGAGGAGGACTGCTGACGCAGCCACATCCCCGCTGCGGTAACGCGGAGATGCTCCGTTGTGAATCGACTCCGTCGGTTCCACGGAATCCCAGTTTTTGAATGAACGGTGCTGTATCGCCGGGGTCCGTACCACGTTCGCCACCAGACGGCACACCGTTTTGTCACTAGCCGTGGGTGTAGAGCGACCTCGTCGACGGCGTTGTTCGCCGCCCGTGTCGTGCTGGCTCGGGTTTCACAGCGCAGGCCTACCGATAACTTTGAATACCGACTGTATTTTTTAATCATCATCATATTAAAAACATTTAATCAATTATTTTTTTGTATAGATGTAGTGTATAGATGTAATGTCCGATGGTAGAATCAGGTCGTGCGTGGCAAAGCATCCGAAACTGACCAGTGCTCTTCTGACGGTACTCCTCGTGTTCTCGCAGGTCGGAGTGGTCGCCGCTAACTGGTTGCCTGCTGGGCCATAGAGACTTGTTATTCTGTTTGTAATATGTGAATTGATAGACGGTATAAATAGCTCATTCACAGGGAAAGGTGAGTACGTCGCCCTCAATGCAGGGATCGATTCTTATGACTCACCATTCCAGCCCAAGGTATGGATGACGGCCATGCCGATCCTGCCCATGCCGGACAGATTCATCATATTGAACTGTAGGCGTCGGACTTCGACACGTCGGTCGAGTTCTGGGGCTGGTTGCTAGCCGAACTCGGATACACCACAAAAGATACGTGGGATGGGGGTCGTTTGTGGGGACACGGACCGACGTACATCGTGCTCGTACAGGCTGACGACGTCGATCACCCTTATGACCGACGAGCTTCTGGACTGAATCACCTCGCGTTCCACGCTTCACGTGAACAAGTCGATAACTTTACTGCGGACATCAGCAACCGCGAGGACGCGACAGTACTGTACGACGACCAGCACCCGTTCGCTGGCGGCTACTACGCGCTCTACTGCGAGATCCCGAGGGCATTAAGATCGAAATCGTCGGCCCTGAGTGACGATACACCTACCGGAGGAACGATTCGGCTCGCACGTCGACCAAGGCAAGCAACTCAGGTGTAACTTCAGAGAATGGACTCGATGGATGTCTTCTATTCAATATATAGAGAAATGAATAATCCACAGCTTGTCGATTTTGTATTGCAGATTCCGGATTTCTGTTCTGGGTGCTTGTCTCTCGTCCCTAATCGAAACTACCTACCACAGGAACTGATGTCGGCTAGTTGGCCCAGCAATGCATGGATCAGGTGTTTGTTGCGACTACTCTCTGAACATGACAAAAGGACGCTGATCAGTTTCGAACCAGTATCTCGGAATCGCCCATCCCTGATATCTGAAGTCGGGCAGGTAGATTGCTCATGCACGGCTTGGCTCGAAATCTACACCGATAATCTAAATTTCGCAGATGGCTGTGCATGACGAATCTAGCTAGCCAGAAGTCGGCTAAGTGGATTTCTAATGCACGATCGATCTCGAAATCTATCTCAGTAGTCTAAGTTTCGCAGATGGCCATACATAATCTGAGACAGGATAGATTGATTCGTCATGCATAGACATCTGCGAAATTTAGTCGCTGGTATTGAGTTCACCACTAATCATATAACTGAAGTTATCTGGATGAAGTTCTTGATGCATAGTCTAGCTCGAGATCTATCTCGTTAGTCCAAATTTCGCAGAGGTATGCATTAGAAATCTCATCCGACCATCATCAGACAAGAGGGTTTGCGCTATCGCACAGGCTGGTCAGCGATGTATTTCTTCACCAATATTTATTATGGAATGAGACTTAGATTGAGTATGGATAATAAACGCATTGCTGTACTTGCGGGTGTGATCGGTGTCCTCAGTCTAGTTGTTCAGTTTACACCGGAAACTATTCTGGCTAAATGGTTCGACCACGGTCTTCCGAGCTGGGTGCCTATGTTTGGAACAGTGGGACAGACAGGACTGTTGTACACCTACGGAGCGAAGATCGTTGGGCCGCTCTTCACGGTCGTCCCTGCGGTCGGACTTGGCTATTATGTCGGACGACAACTAGCTCTCAGCCGCGAGTACCGTCGGTTCCTCGGCGCAGTCGTTGCCGGGACTACGATCCCCATCGTTGCCGCGTGGGGTGCGGCCATAACCTACGGGACTTTCAGCGCGGGAGATCTCATCCTGGCAATAGCATTCTTGCTAGTATTGTTCGTCACTGTTTCGCTTGTCGTCACAATCAGTGCATTCGCCGGAGCAGCACTCGCTCACATCCTAAAGACTGAGTCCATACCCTCCCAACCAACCGAGAACGATACTACTGCGCCATCCACGCCGAAGAAAGACTCCTCAGCTGACCATAGCCCTGAACAGATGTAATTACTTGTTATGTTTCAACTATATAACCAAAGATGTAAGTATAATATATAACAATCGCTTTTGGATAGCTGAAGTCGGGCGGGTAGATTGCTCATGCACGACTGGGCTCGAAATCTATATTGGCAGCCTAAATTTCGCAGATAGTTGTGCATGACGAATCCACCTAGCTGACTTCAGATAGGAAGGTATGAAACGAAAGTGCGCAGCCAAACCTATTCTCCAAAACCGTGTACTATCAGTGAGTTCGTATCTGTGTAACGTGATCTCACGCCACCGATACCATTATATCACTCCGTGATTTGAGTAGTATAACGACGGTCGAACGATGACCTGCTAACTTCTTCCGGCCGGTGTTCGCCCGCGCCAGCCATGCTGTTACTATCGCCCATAGCTACCCGCTACATGATCCACAACCACGAATGAGTCTACCGCCACGAGACGATATCGACACAGAGTACCGCTTCGATCTGACCCGAATCTTCACAACTCCCGACGGATGGACGACCGCTCGCGACGAACTCATCGACAAGCTCGACACGCTCGATACACTGGCGGCGGAGCCGCCAGAAACTCCCGATGAACTCCAGCACCTGCTTGAGGAGACGGAAGCGTGTTATCGCGCGCGACAGCGCCTCGATCTCTACGCGACGCTGTCAGCGAACGTAAACACCAGTTCCGAGGCGGCTGCCGAGCGTGAACGCGCGTTCCGCAAACTCGACACTACTTTCCAGCCGGTCGCGGCATCGGTCTGTCGAACACTTGGCAGCATCGATGATAGCCGTTTCGCGGCGCTCGTCGAATCGCTCGACGACTACCGATACTATGCTGAGAACCTCCGTACGCAGGCGATACATGTCCGATCACCAGCCGTCGAGAAGATCATCGCGGCACACGAGGAGACCCGATCCGGTCCCACACGAATTCTTCGAACGATCACGACTGAAGACTTCGATCCACCACGTGTCGAGCGTCCAGATGGGGAGATCGAGATTCGACCTGGAAACTACCAGACGGAATTGTCCCATCCCGATCGCGACTACCGGCGGCGCGTATACGACGTGTATCACGCCGAACGCCGCCGATTCGCGGCAACCATCGTACGGGCGGCCACCGAGAAGCTTGCCGCGGCAGCTACCGAGGCCGACGTGCGCGGCTACGACTCCGTCCGGGACCACGCCCTCCGGGGAACCTATCCCGAGTCAGGAGTGGAGCCGTCCATCTCAGCGTCGATTCATGATACGCTGCTCGGCGCAGTCCGCGACAACCTTGAGCCGTACCACCGTGCCCAGCGGCTTCGACGCGACCGGCTCGGCGTCGATCGGCTCCGTCCGTGGGATTGGCGCGTGTCACTCGCCGAGCCGCCGGCCCCAGCCATCGACTACGACGAGGCGAGGACGCTCATTATCGGCTCGCTCACACCATTGGGAGAAGCATACGTCGACCGCGCACGTCAGTTCCTCAACGAGCGCCGGGTCGATGTCTTCCCGACACAAGACAAGCGGACGGACATCCCCGCGTCCTGTCCCTCGTCTGCGGCAGACGGTGCATTCATCCTTGCAAACTTCCGTCGGGACATCCGGACGACGTTCATCATAACCCACGAACTCGGCCACGCGCTCAACGTCGCCTACCATCGGGAGGGACCGTTGCGATACGCGACAAGCCCTGGAGCTGTCTGTGAGGTGCCGTCGATCCTTCACGAATTGCTGCTCGCAGAGCACTGTATCGGAGAGGGTGGTCCGCTCGCGGCCCACGCACGGAACCGCCTCGTCGAGTGTATCGCCGGGAATCTCTATCGGAACGCCCGCACGGAGACATATCATCACGCGCTCGCAACGACTGTCGAGTCTGGCACGGAACTCACACCTGAGCGCGCCCGCACGATATATGCCGACCTGCGTGACGAATTTGACCCTGTCTATGATCGCGAGGGGGTAGATGATCGGATTGGAGAAATCGGGATCCGGATTCCATACAGCAGCTACCAATATGTGCTCGGTGCAACGGGAGCGCTTGCAGTCCGTGACCGTCTCCGGAAGGAATCACTGTCTCCGAGCGACTACCGAGAGTTTCTCCGGCAGACCGGTCGCCGGCCACCGCTCGACTCGTTCGTCGCACTCGGTATCGACATTCGGTCAGTCGCTCCATTCAAGCGTGCCGCAGCGACGTTCAACAGGTATCTCGATGATCTGTAGCTGACTCATGATGCATACCTTCTGAGGATGGGATGAGTTCGTAGGCCTTCCTGAACAGTTTACATTGGGATGGACACTGTTCTCGTGAAAATGCGCTACGGCATTGACATATGGACGTGCTGAGTCGGTTCACTGTTGTAGACCGACTAGCAGGACAATCTCTCAGTACTCGTAGCACCACGCGTGCACTCTTCTCTATCGGTATGGATGAATATACCAATACAATGTCATATTATATTTCAGATTGTCAATGGCTGGGACGACTGCGTCGAAACGGGCCGTCTTTCGAACAATCGCTGCGCATCTTGACTACCACTGGCCGTACTACCGAATCCCGGACACCGAGTACACCGCTACCGATCTCGGTGCATTCGAACACGATATCCACCGGCTCGCCAGCGCGTGGTTCAAACACGATGTCCATGATGACATAGAAGCGTTCATCTGCTGGTGTCCGCTGCACCATCTCGATTTTACCCTACATGATACACATCCAGCGTGGCACACCCAGTCGAAGCCGGTCGTCCCGATGATACGTGCGCTCATGCTGATAGACCTGCACGGCTGGGAGTACGAGACGGCGTTTGTGAAGTATCTCGACGAACGGCCAGATCTCGTCGACGCACTTGGTTTCGATGAGATTCCAGATTGGAGAGAACGAATGGCACGAGACCCACCTGCTGTACCTCCCGAAACGAAATTTTGGTGGGGAGATCGAGGAAGGACACGAACGGTACGTGGTGTTCATGTCGTCAGAACCGGTGTCTGGCCCGGTTGAAGGGTACGTGAATTTGTATAGTGATCGCCAGGAGATCGAGGTTGGCTACAAGCAAGTCAAGCGCTTCATGGCGAAAACGACCTCCAAGAACTTCATACTCCGATTTTTCTATTTCGCGTTCGCCTGCTTGCTGTATTCACTCTGACGGCTGATCGATCATCTTGTCCAGGTCTACTTCACTGAAACCTACGGTGATGATCCGTGGGTGACGATGCACGATGTGCTCACGTCGCTGAAGAAACGCACCGGGATTGGGTAACCTACTATTCGCCTCGTGGTCGCTCGCTCAGGGAGCGGTAGGACTGTTGCTCAAATCTCAGAATATCACAATTCCAGAATAACAACCGATATATCTCAGTAAGACACGATCAAATTCGAGATATTCCTCCGAGACTCATGCATTAAGAAGCAAAATAAAACAACGATTCGAAACTCCCCCATTTACAGCGGCTATACACCCGGACACGATTCATTCAACGAGATGTTGCCTGACAGAGTGGAAACAATCGCGCTGTCAGGGACGCACTCACATGTACGTTGACCTATTCGTGTCCGGGTGTATATCATTCGAATCGATCAGGACACGAATCTCCCCACACCAGTGATCCATCGATCCGAACAGGGAATCGATTCTCTTGGAAAAATCTCGATGTTGTTGATTTTGAGACGGTGAAGTTCATTATATTACTACTGCCAAGATAATACGTGTCAGTATCCACAATAGAGGATAGATAAAGCGATCCAAGCAGTGATTGGCTCGATGCGTAGCTCCGGATATCTACAATGAGAGAGTCTTCATCTGTTGCCCGAGTAATGTCTGTGAGCCAGGGTGAGTCCTGTGGCCTCGCAACGACTGTTATACTAGGATCCCCAACGATCATGTACTGCTGTCCGACGAGGGAGTTTTCGTTGACGAGTTCGAGTGCTCCCCCGAGAGAGAATCCGACGTCGAGTAACCGGGCAACGGTGCGTCCGATACGGGTGGCAGACTCGTTAGGAACGTTGGTGAGCGTACACAGTCCCCCGTTCGCACCGGCATCGACCAACGCCCGTCCCTGGATGTAAGAGCGACAGCCGTTTAACACGAACGTTCGGGGGGAGACCGTATCGAGGTTGTTGGCGTCCAACCAGCCATCGACACACTGGATCCCCTGTGAATCGACGTGTCCCACGTAGTGGACGAGATCGTACGCCTCGGCGAACACGTCCCGAAGCTCCGAGCGAGAGAGGTCCTCGTACATCGTGGTATCGAACGGGATCTGTTCTCGCTGTCCGTACAGCTCAGTCACGTCCGATTCGGCACGCATCTCGGTGTCGTTGCTGACGACGGCTACCTCATACCCATCGGCAGTAAGTGCATCGAATCGCCGCTTGAGCGCGTCGATCGTCGGCTTTGCGCCCTGGAGCGGGTAGCCCTCAGCAAGCCACAGCTGGGTGACGCTGTCGGTTTCGGGAGGGGTGTAGATGTCCGATGGGAGCCCGGAGCTATCATCTGACGACCGGGACCAGGCTTCTCCCATCGATCTCTCTCGCCCACTGCGTGTGATACCCCCCTCCATCCTCTCGGTCGCCTGTCGACAGAAATCCGCAATTACCGGCGAGACCGAGCCAGTCTGGCGTTGACAGCTCGTCGGGAGACACCGCATCGTTCCGAGGCTCTGGACGACGAACGGCACGAACGGGAGCTGTTTCGCTACTGGACGAACGTCGGCAGTGAGCGGCCAGCGCGGCACGAGATCTTCGAGGAGATCGAACGGGATCGAGACGTAGCCCTCCATCCGCTCGGCTAACGTCTGCTCGTAGAGCGCGGCGAAATCGATCTCGATGCCCGCGTCGGCCAGTCGCTCTTCCAGTTCCGTCCGCTCCCCGAGCGTGAACGGGTAGAGGCCTTCCGTTCGGGTGATGCAATCCAGCGTGAACACGCGTTTGAGCAGCTGTGCCGCGCCGGATTCCGGTCCGTCGCCCCGATCGAGGGGGACGGTGGCACCGTCCGCAACGATCCGCGGGTCGTCACCGGGCCGAATGACAGCGTTCAGGTAGTACGCGAGCGGCGCGACCGGGTAGATGGATTCGAGCGTCGGCGGCACCTCGATGCGGACGCTCGCCGTCTCCTCGGTCCGCTCGATACCCGCCGGTGCGTGAAAGCGTTCACCCCGCTCGAACAACGGTGGATGGCCACGGAGCGTCGGGAACGACCGTTCGCACGAAGTGGTCTTGAGCGCCGATCCGAGACACGAGAGCGCGCGCATTACGTCCCGGGGTCGATCAGTCGTCGTCACCGTTGCAGCCGGCGATTTGTGGAACGAGCGAATCCCGACCCGCACGGTCTCGGCAGCCGAGCAGTCGATGACGCGCCCCCGATCCGATTCCGAACGGATCTCCACCGGGCCGTCGACGACCAGATACACCTTCATCTCCATCGACATGATGTCGATGGTGTATCGGTCAGAAGTGAGGGTCGTGGGTTCTCGTCCTTTGATTTCGGCGGAGATCGATCCACTAGAATCACGCACCACAACCGGGTGGAGATCGCCCGTCCAGAGGATGAGGGGCGGTAGCTCGTAGGCCACCCCAACTGGGAAGGGAAACGCGTCGGTCGAACAGCGCGTCGGATCGGGAGCACGGCCTGCCGAAAGCGTTGCAGAGACGCCCTGAATATCATCGATCAGTTCGAGTACCGGCGGGTGTTTCCGAGACACGTCGACGCGAACGTCATCACGGTAGGTTGGCAGACTCATGATCGAACTGGGAGCCAATCGGTGGAGAGCTCCGAACCGAGCAGATGCCAGCGGTGTTCGGGAACGTGGTGAGATTCCCGAAGCTCGATGTGGATGTCGGTCTCGGGATACAACGCGTCGAGCGTCTCCGGATCGGGGGTCCCAGGAAGGTGGAAGTGGACGATGCCGTGGACATCGACCACGTCGGCACGCACTGCCCTGACGAACGCCTGCGTCGGCGAAAGGCCATCAATGGCGATCAACGCGCCGAGCGTGGCGACACCCAGGCGAAGCACACCGGGACCGCTCGGTCCGTTCCGAACGGCAGCCTCGACCGGTTCACGCAGCATTGTCTCGAGTCTACTCCCGACTTCGTTCGAGCCGTCCACGTCCGGCTGTTGGAGTGGCGTCTCGACGGTCCCTGTTGCGTCCCGGGCGGTCTCCGTGTAATCGAGCACCGTCACCGACGAGTGCGCGGGGGAGATGTCATCGGGAAGATACCGGCCCGCTCCCGTCGGCGTTGCGTCAGTGAGCGCGAGCACGCGATGGCGGGAGGCATCGCGTGCGCCGAACAGCTGACGAGACTGGGCGGCGCGGGTCTGTTCGCTCACACGACCCGTCACGAGCACACAACAGCCCTGGCGTTTGCGCTGCATGAGCTCGGCGGCAAACGATGTTCGGTCCTGAGACAGTTCCTGACTCGACGAATCCCGACTACGTGTCACATCCCGCATGCAGTTCACGGATCCTTCCACAGAAATATTAATCCATCGGAAGGTACGTTTCATATCGCTTCGTTCCGTTTCTCACCGGATACTTCCGGTCGGTGATAAAATAGCATCGGTAACGTCGACAAGCCGTTGGCCCTCGCTGGTAGCGATACGTGCGCGCCGGAATCGATAACAGTAGGGACAGTGAAGACAGTTCAAACAGTACGGGCAGTGAGAACCGCGCTAATAGTGAGGGCTGTAGAGACAGCACGGGAACGGAAGAGGGGGTGGGGTACGAGATCTCCAGTCGGACCGGCTCGGGGCCGTCTTCGACGTCATTTGATCGCACCCGTCTCGCGCAGCCGTTCGATCGCTGTCTCTTCGTACTGCACCTCCCGGAGCAGTTCGTCGGTGTGCTCCCCGTGGCCGGGAATCGACTCGTCGCTCCGAGGCAGCTCACACACTGCTGGGAAACCGATTCGCGGCGTCTCATCCCCGTTCCGTATCAGCCCGCGCTCGTGGAACTGTGCCGATTCGACCGCCTCTTCGGGCGTATAGACGCCGTCGACGGTCGCGTCCACGGGGTCGAGCGCGACCCACTCCTCGCGCGTCCGGTCGGCGAAGATCGATTCCAATTCCTCGCGGAGGGCTTGGCGCGCGGCCGGATCGCTCGTCATGTGCTCACTGCGGAGATCACCGCGACCGATCGCTTCGCAGAACGCTCGCCAGAACCGGGGTTCGAGCGCTGCGAGCGTGACGTAGTTCCCATCGGCGGTTTCGTACACGTCGTACCACGGGAACCCGCCGGTGAGCGGCGTTTCGCCGGGACGGGGGTCCTCACCCGAGAGCGCCTGGGAGGCCAGCGACTGGGAAAAGGAAAGTACTACGTCGGTCATTCCCACGTCGACGTACTCTCCGGTACCGTCGCCGAGTTCGCGCGAGCAGAGCGCAGCGACGACAGCGAACGCGGCGAACAGTCCACCACCCATATCCGCGACCTGGTAGCCCGGCACGGCCGGCGTGGTTTCCTCCTCCGACCGGGTCATATCCAGCAGACCCGCCCGCCCAATGTAATTGAGATCGTGCCCAGCCCGGTCAGCAAGCGGGCCGGTCTGTCCGTACCCCGAGAGCGAACAGTAGACGACCGATGGGTTCCGCTCGCGGACAGCGTCGTACTCGACACCGAGCCGTTCGACCACACCGGGACGGAAGCTCTCCATCACCACGTCGGCCCCATCGAGCAGGCGGTAGAACGCTTCGCGGCCGTCGTCCGTCTTGAGATCGAGAGCGACGCTCTTCTTCCCGCGGTTGACCGCATCGAACACCGCTCCCACGCCACGAGAGGTCGTCGGTGGCATGTGTCGCGCGTGATCACCCCCGCCGGTGTCCTCGACTTTGATCACGTCCGCCCCCGCATCACAGAGCAGTTGTGTGGCGTACGGTCCCGGAAGGAGCCGCGTGAGATCGAGCACACGAATGCTGTCGAGTCGCATACTGTAAGGGCAGTAGAGAGTAACTTAAAGCCAACTGGCACACCCTGACTAGACGCGGGGATAAGGTCCGATCGAAACGGGATGGAATTCAACTAGTGTTTGATCATGAGTTAAGGTCTCTCGGTCACAGTTTCGGCCATGCCGACGCAGGATCCTCCCTCCGGTGTCAGTTTCTCCGAATCCGAAGAGTGGCGGCTCATCGAGAAAAGCATCGACGAGTTCATCGAACAGGAGATCGACCCGCTCGAAGACGACCTCGGGGAACTGTGGTCGAACCCACGCCGCCGCCACGAGACTGACGGCCGTCTCGTTCCGGAGGTAGTCGAAGCGATCCAGACTGTCCGAAAAAAGAGCGCGGAGAACGGATTCTACGCGATGAACATGCCCGAAGAGCACGGTGGGGAAGGCGTTTCACACGTGACGTGGTACCGGGCAAAAAAACACGTTGCATCACACGGAACAGGGCTTTCGGAGTTCGTGCTCGCCGGGCCGGAGGGACCGAAGCCGCTCCTCTTGGCGGCCGAGGACGAGCAGGTAGAGACGTATCTGAAGCCACTCATTCGGGCCGAGCTGTCGGCGGGCTTCGCACAGACCGAGCCGGGCGCGGGATCTGATTCGCCAGCGATGCAGACGACCGCAGAGCGCGACGGAGATAGATGGGTGCTCAACGGCACGAAGCAGTGGATCACGAACGCGCCGTACGCCGACTTCCTGCAGGTGTTTGCGCGGACGACACCACAGGAGGAAGCGGGTCGGTACGGCGGCATCACCTGCTTTCTTGTCGAGGCCGACGAGTACGAGATCGGGTCGTTGAACAACGCGGTCGGGCTTGAGGGGATGCAGGCCGAAGTGCGCTTTGACGACGTTCGTCTCGATGAGGAGCGCGTGCTCGGTCAGGCCGACACCGCGTTCTACAACGCGATGGACTTTCTCTCGCTCGGGCGGATGGAACTTGGCGCGGAGGCGGTCGGTCTCGCTGTGAACCTACTCGATCATGCCAAACAGTACGCGAACGACCGCGAGGCGTTCGGTCGACCGATCGGGAAGTTCCAGGGTATCTCCCACACGATCGCGCGGGGCCGAGCGAAAAACTACGCGGCCGACGCGGCCGGCCAAAAACTTGCGTGGAAGATGGACCAAAACGAGTCGGTCGTCGAGGACGCCTCGATCTTCAAGTGGTTCGCAACGCAGACGCTGTGGGAGATCGCCGACGACACCGTGCAGGTCCACGGCGCCAACGGTCTGTCCGAAGACAACCCCTTCATGGAGCACCTCCAGCTTGCGCGGATCCTCCGCATCGTCGAGGGCACCGACGAGATACAGCTCAACACCATCGCCAAGCAGTTCGGCGCGCGGTAGTTCCCGGGTCGAATTCCGCGTCCGTCGCTGGTGTCTCCGATACCGTCGGTACAACTGATCTATCTCCCGTTGCACGAATCGCCGTACCGTCACAAGTATGTCAAGAACGTTCCGAAGCGAGCATCCTCCCTACGCCGCGAATCCGGGTGCTGTCACAGCCGACGAATGCGGACGCAAGGAGCTCGGCGAGGCTGAACAACCGTCGACCTGTGTCGTCCGTTCCGAGTGAACGGTCGTTGCCGCCCGCAGTTCAATAATTATATCCATATCATCCATCTATTCTGAAAAATATATAATTATTTATATATTGTGGAGAGAGTACTTTGATGGTATTTACGCCTCTACACGCCGATATTTCTCTTCTATCCATCGTACAAGCATATATAAATCGCCAATATATCATTTATAGAAATCAAAAACAGATAAAAGTACTCGGAATATTTTTCGGACAAGCTTCCCAATCATAATTCGATGGATCGTAGCTCTACTCGACGAGAATTCCTCGTGGCGACGGGCGTCGGCGGAATCATGTTCTTCTCCGGTTGTTTTACTTCGGTTAGAGAGGGGTATTCTATCGACCGGGAGACTAGTACCGGTACATCGGATAGGACCGTCGATAGCACTGACCGGAGTGGGGCCGATCGGAACGAAGAGAGCGACACCAGGAAAGCCAAGAAGAGAACCAGCGCGCCTCCCGAACCGCCGGAGAACGGTGCCGTGGTTTTCGTGTACGACGACGGTCCGATAACGGACTACACGCAGGCCTTTCCGGCCCATCGAGCGTTCGACGCGCCAGCGACGACCGGGATCGTCAGCGAGTGGGTCGGCCGCGAGAACTTCATGAATCGGGACTGGATGGGTGTCGAGCACCTAGCGGAGCTCTCGGACGCCGGCTGGGAGATCGCCTCGCACACGGCCGAACACACCACTGTTGGGACGTACGAGCTGGTCGAGGACGCGACCAGGAACGACGAACGGGTGTACCCGACGGGGGTCCGCCACGGGTTCTGGACCCCGAAAGACGTGGAGGTGACCGATGGGGACCGAACGGTCCGCGTGACTGCTACCGGGCGGGGGGAGGACGATACCGGCCGGTACGTCGAACTGGCGGAACCGCTGGGGGCATCGTTCGCCGCGGGCGAGACCGTCGTTCGGTATCCCAAGGACGTGATGAAAGAAGCCGTCGCCGGGTCGAAGCAGGACCTCCAAGCCCAAGGGTTCGAAGTCGAGACCTTCCTCGCGCCGTACGACGACTTCGATGCGTGGTCACAGGCGTTCGTGGACGATCATTACGTCGGCGTCGCGAACGGGGACCACGGGCGTCGGATCAACGATCCCAGCAAGTACGCGCCCTACCAGACGCGTCGGGCTTACTTCATCGAATTCACCGAGCCCAAATTAGTCCAGCGCGATCTCGACGAGATCGCCCAGCGTGGTGCGCTGGGCGTGTTCGGCGCGCACACCCACAAAGAGAAGGTCACCGAAGACCGAATCCGAACGACGCTCGAGTGGATCGAGGAACGGGACATCGAGGTGGTGACGCTCCGGAACGCGGTCGAAATCTACGCCAGTGGCGTCGAGTGATGCTCCGTGCTGTCGCTACCGGCGACTCGTCTCCGTCCTCGCGGCCGGTTCGTTTCACCAATCGTCTTCGTAAACGTAGGGGTGGCTCCAGAGCGTGACCTGGAGCACGACCGATTTGAACCACGCGTGGTACATCGCATCGACCTCCGCGTCGCTGTGATCGCCGTTTGCGAGGAAGTCCCGGACCGTCGCCGTGATCGGGTAGATGAACGCGAGGACGTACCTGAGATCGATGTTCGGGACCGAGTCGACTTCATCGGTCTGGTTTTTCCCCGACCGGTGGTGACGACGCGCGATCTCGAACTGGTAGGCGAGCCATGCCTCGTCGTATGGGGGATCACAGGTGTCTCGAATCCACTGCCCGAACCGGCTGCGAACCCGATCGAGATACTCCTCGTCCGGCTCGCCGGTCGTCGCGTCGGTGAAATAGTGGAGGAGAAATTCGTGGTTGCCGACGAATCCGTACCAGACGTCGAGAATCTCGTCAATCTGGGGCTCGAGCACCGTGCCGGCTTCACGCAGGTACTCCTCGTCTTCTTCGGTGAACATGACCGACTGTTTGAGCCGGTCGAGTTCGTCCATCCCGATGGGTGGTTCCGGAACCGATTCGTCGCCGAATGTGTATCCCGGTATCGATCGATCGCTCATCTCGGTAGCACCTGCGCGAACAATGGATGGATAGGACCATAAATCAACCACCCATTTTGTATCCAAAAATACTGAATTCTGTGTGGGATATGCTGTGAGCCGGTCTCACAGGCTGAACAGCCAGTTCGTCGAAGTCGTCTCAAAAACACCAGGGTGGCGAAGCCGAATCCTCACGCCTCATCGTCGAGCGAATCGAGTGTCCGAACGATCTTCGTATAGACATCGGACGCCCAGAGCCCACCACCGTCTCAGAGACGGGCGAGTCGCTCCGAATATCGATTTTAAACACTGTATCCGTTTCTGGGATGTCGGTGTCAAACGGATCCGGTCGATCGTTCGTATCGGACCCCCAAGAACGGCGGATTCGGGATCGCGTTGCGGCTCTCGTCCGTTGCATACCATAATGCGTCGTTCCCTCGTGTTTCTCACCGATACTGTGACCGCTCACCGGGAGGCGGTCTCGGTCCTCGATACGAAACGCTGATGCCCTGGGAACGCTTCGAAAGATAGATATATCTGATATAATGGCGAGTTTCACAGAATTACGAGGCGGATGCCACGGGTCGCGCAAATCTACGATTTGCTGGATGCGGGAGATTTTCGATTTTCCGTGACGTGACTCCGGGGCCGTTGACTGCCTCCCAACCGTTTCATACTGTCGGTCATACTTACGTGGAGTCTACGGTGGTCTGTGTCGCGGAGATGGGACGCGTGGTAAACGGGCAACTGCGTGTTCGACGGACTACGACCGACAGTATCAGTCCGCCGGGAACGATCCTTCAGATCAAACAGTGTGTACAGTTTCTACAGTATACCCAGTACATACCTCGTAAACAGTGTACACATCTCCCGCGCGATTGTAGTGATTCGCCGGGTGAGGTGTCATCTTCATTCACTCGGCGACAGCCCGTTTCGTGTCGACTCACGAGAAGACTTAACACAGAACAGTAACGATGTGAGACGTACAGTAAAACACGATGAAACTCAACGAAGAACAACGGATGGTACGCGATTCGGTGCGTGATTTCTTGGAAAACGAGATCGAACCGGAGCTGCCGGAAGCCGACCGGGAACCCCTGACGAAAGCGGAGGCGATCGACTACATGCAAACGATGGCGGAGATCGATGTCGGTCCGTACTCCCAGGGGGGGTTCGACGATCCGGTCACGTCTACGATCATCCGCGAGGAGGTAGCCCGCGTCTGGCCGAGTCTCCAGGTGACGATGGGGATGTCGATGGCCGTCGAGATGATGGACATCTTCTCGGAGCAGACGCGATCGGCCTACGCCACGGAGCGAGAGAACGACGAACTCGTCGGCTGTTTTGCGATCACGGAACCAGCCGGTGGCTCCGACACCAAAGTCCCGAACACGACGGCCGTCAAAGAGGGCGACGAGTACGTCATCAACGGGGAGAAAACGTGGGTTTCGAACGCGCCCATCGCCGACCTCGCGCTCGTCGTCGCGTGGGACGACGAAGAGGATCGTCGGGACATGTTTCTCGTCGATCAGAAAACCGCGCCGTTCGAGACCACTCACCTCGAAAAGCTCGGCTGGAAGGGATCGCCCACAGGGCAGATGTTCTTCGACGACTGTCGGATTCCGGAGGACAACAAGCTCTCACGAGCAGTGATGAGCGCGTTGAGTGACGGGCGCATGGATCCAGAGGACTCGTTCCTCGGCAGTGTGACCGCTGGTTCGAACCCGTTGAACACGATGTTCGCGTCGATGCGAAACGGGATGGCGGCGATCTCCGTGGGGATCATGCAGGCGGCCTACGAGGCGGCGTTGGAGTATGCGACCGACCGGGAGGTGTTCGACAAACCGATCGGCCAACACCAGCTCATCCAGGAGAAGCTCTACACCATCCGTGCCGGGCTCGAAACCAGCCGGCTGTTGACCCGCCACACCGCAGAGCGGATCGCTGACGGAGATCCGGAGACCCGGATGCTGTCGTCGCTCTCGAAGGGCTGGGTCTGTGAAAAATCCGTCGAGGTAACCAATGAGGCGCTGCAGATCTACGGCGGCAACGGGCTGTCGAAGGAGTACCCCCTCGAACGGTACTACCGCGACGCTCGGACAATGACGATCCCCGATGGCACCACCGAAATCCAGAAGCTCGTCGTCGGCTACGAACTCACCGACATGCAGGCGTACACGTGAGCACGTGATCGATACCGAGCGGTCGAAACTGTGATAGCCACTGAACGGAACATCGAACCATGCAGGTAGTACAGCTGGAAAACGCCGAGTTCGAGGGCGAGAACAGCGTGTATCTCCTTCAAGGCGGCGACGAGGCGGCACTGATCGACACGGGGATCGCAACACCAGAAACCGAGCAAGAACTGCGCGCTCGGCTCGCTACGCACGATCTCGATTTCGAAAGGATCGACACCGTCGTTCTGACCCACTGGCACCCGGATCACGCCGGTCTCGCCGGAACCATCCAGCAGGAAGGCGGGGCGACCGTGTACGCCCACGAGGACGACGCACCGCTCGTGCGCCGGGAGGAGCGCGCGCTCGAAGCGCTCCGGGATCGACAGCGCGAACAGTTCGAAGCGTGGGGGATGCCTGCGCCCGAGCGCGACGCCTTGCTCGACCGGATGGAGATGAGTGACTCCGTGGCGGGCGGGCCGGCGGCCGTCGAAACAGTCGCCGGCGGCGACAGCATCGAGGTCGCTGGACGCCGGTTGGGCGTGCTTCACGCACCGGGCCACACCGCCGGTCAGTGCTGTTTCGAGTTCCGCGCTGACGGCGGTTTGGAGGCCTTTGGCGGCGACGCTCTCCTTCCGGTGTACACGCCCAACGTTGGTGGGGCAGACGTTCGCGTCGATCGACCGCTCGAACGCTACCGCGACACCTTACAGACGATCACAGCGCGCGGGTTCGAGCGGGTGTGGCCGGGGCATCGCGGCGTCATCACCGCCCCGTCCGACCGTGCTCGGTCGATCGTCGATCACCACCGCGAGCGCGCACAACGGGTTTGTAACGTGTTGGCCGATCACGGTCCGGCGACCGCGTGGGAGACGAGCGCGCACCTGTTCGGCGATCTGGAGGGCATCCACGTCATGCACGGTCCTGGCGAGGCGTACGCGCATCTCGACCACCTGCAACGACACGGGATCGTCACCGCCACCGACGACGGCTACGAGCTTCACAGGGACCCCGCGTCGGTCGAGTCCGTGATCTGACTGTTCGATGTGATTGAACGGCTGTGGCGCGCACGAGGTTAATCGAACGAATCGGCAGCCACCCGGAAACGTTTGTGATCCAGGATTTACACGGGTACGGTTGTAACGATTCGCTGTTTCATCCCGTCCGCGGGATACTGCGCGTTCGTTCACTCTTATCGAACAGTCTCGCCGACACCAGTCTGGCCGGAGTGATAGAGCGGGCGCAGTCCTCGCGTCCGTGTTCCACGGCAACAGTTAAGTCGGTGGTTCTGTCATACTGGTCATGGACTTCAGCGAGCCGTCCGAAGCGGTGCAGATCAAAAGCGCCCTCGACGACTTCATCGAGCAGGAGGTTGCGCCGCTCGAACGGGAGCACGACCAGTTTCTGGGCGAGGATTACGAGCGCCACATCGTCGACGAGAACCACCGGCAGGTGGAGGAGTACCGGGAGGTGCTAGCAACGCTTCGCAAGAAGTCGGTCGAGGCGGGATTTTACGGGATGGGGATGCCCGAGGAGGTCGGTGGCGGCGGCGTGGACGTGCTCACGCGGGGGCTGGTCGCCGAACACCTCGCCAACCGGCCGCCGGGCTTTCACAGCGCGATCACGGGCGGTGCGGGTGGTCCGACACCGATCCTGTTGGCGTGTGACGAAGACCAGCGCGAGGAGTATCTCGAACCGTTGATGGCGGGTGAGGTGACGACGTGTTTCGCGCTGACCGAACCCGCACACGGCAGCGATCCCCACTACATGGAGTCGACGGCCGAGAAAGAGGGCGAAGAGTGGGTGATCGACGGCAACAAATACTGGATCACGAACGGGCCGTACGCGGACTTTGCGATGGTGTTCGCCCGGACCAGCGGCGAACCGGGCGATTACGGGGGAATCTCGGCGTTTCTGGTGGATGCCGACAATCCGGGGTACAGCGTCGAGCGCATCCACCGGACGATGGGGCTGACGCCCGGCGGGCAGTGTGAACTCCGGTTCGAGGACTGCCGGGTGAGCGACGAGCAGGTGCTCGGGGAAATCGACCAGGGGTTCCAGACCGCGATGAACTGGATCGGCGGCGGTCGCATCAACATCGCCGCATCAAGCGTGGGCAGCGCGCAGTTCCTGCTGGATCTGGCGGTCGACTACGCCCGCGACCGGGAGACGTTCGGAAAGCCGATCGGCCACCGCCAGGGGATTTCCTTCCAACTGGCGGATCTGGCGACCGAAATCGAGCAGGTTCGACAGCTCTACCGGTACGCCGCGTGGAAGATCGATCAGGGCGAGCGCGCCCGCAAGGAAGAATCGATGGCCAAGCTCAAGGGGGCCGAGTTGTACAACGAGGCGGCCGACGTGGCGATGCAGGTTCACGGGGGGAGTGGCTTCATGAAGGATCTCCCCATCGAACGCGACTACCGGACCGCCCGCGTCTTCCGCATCTTCGAGGGCACCGACGAGATCCAGCGACGGACGATCGCCCGCGAACTGATCTGATCAGTCCTCTTTGGCCGTCTCGTCCATCTCTCGGAGCTTGAACTTCTGTACCTTTCCGGAGGTCGTCCGGGGGAGTTCCTCCACGAACTCGATTTCGCGCGGGTGTTTGTAGGGAGCGACGGTGTCGAGGAAGAACTCCGTGATCTC
Organism: Halobacteriales archaeon YIM A00010; assembly: GCA_025041175.1. GTDB lineage: Archaea > Halobacteriota > Halobacteria > Halobacteriales > Haloarculaceae > Halocatena. Next base: position 437,669 of record JAKCFJ010000002.1, on the reverse strand, counting down.
CTCACCCGTAACGTCGGTGCCGGCCTCGATGTTGGGCCGCGGAACGACGTACGCCTTTGGCACCTCGTTGCGCCGCTCGTCGGGAACGCCGACGACGGCCCCTTCAGCAACCGCGTCGTGTTCCGCGAGCAGTTCCTCGAGCTCGCTCGGGTAGATGTTGTAGCCCGCAGAGACGATCACGTGCTTTTTGCGGTCGACGATCTCGTAGTAGTTATCCTCGTCTTTGCGCGCGATGTCGCCGGTCCGGAAGTAGCCGTTCTCGGTGAACGCCGCCTCGGTCGCCTCGGGCATGTTGTGGTACCCGTTCATCACCTGGGGACCGCGAACGAGCAGCTCGCCCTCCTCACCGGGGGCCACCTCTTCGCCCGCGCTGTCGACGATCTTGCAGTCGGTCATCCGGGTTGGCTGTCCGATCGTGCCGTGGCGAAGCCCGAACGTCGATCCCGATTGGGTGTGCGTCGCGCCGTGGGTTTCGGTCAACCCGTACCCCTCGCTCATCTCCACGCCAGCGGTCGCCTCGAACTCCTTTTGGACGGCGACGGACATCTTCGCGCCGCCCTCGCCGGCCGTTTCGAGGCTCGTCAGATCGTACTCCCCGAACGCATCGGCGGTCACCATGTCGACGTACATCGCGGTGACGCCGACGAAATGGGTGATTTCCTTCTCCTCGATCAGTTTCATACACGCGGTAGCGTCCCAGTTGGCTGCGCTCCGGAGGAAGACGCTTCCCCCGCGAATCAGCGGCTGTAGCGCAGTGTGGGTGAAGCCGGTGATGTGGTACAGCGGGAGCCAGATGAGGCTTCGAACATCCTCGGCTTCGAGCCGGTGGGTTTGGGAGAGCACTGCGTTCATCTGCGCCCGGACGTTGCGGTGGGTGAGCTGGACGCCCTTGGGCGTGCCCGTCGTTCCCGAGGTGTAGGGCAACAGCGCCACGTCGTCGGCATCGCGCTCGACGAACAGCTCCTCGCCCCGAACGTCCTCGAACGCGCGGTCGTCGCTGCTGGCGACGGTGATGACGAGCGGATCCGCGTCGACTGCCTCGAGCGTTTCCTCCACGTGCTCCAGCAGCGCGGCGTGGGTGAGCACGACCGCTGCTCCCGTGTCCGACAGCTGGTGGGTGAGTTCGCGCTTGCGGTACTGGGGGTTCACCGGCGAGACGGCGACGCCAGCTTTGAACGCGCCGAGCGCGGCGATGAGATACGCCGGACAGTTCGGCAGATACACCAACATGGTGTCGCCAGAAATCTTCGATTTCTGGCTGCTAACCGGAACTCCCTGAGTTCCGGTGATGTCTCCGGGTCCGACGCCGCGCTCGGCCAGCCCGCCCGCAAAGCGCGCGCTTTCGGTGCGGAGTTCGTCGTGGGTCAGTGTGTTCCCGTGGTACTCGATCGCCCGGGCGTCGCCGTGGTGGCGGGCCGTCTCGTCGTGAAGCCGCGCGACGTTTCCGACCCTGGAATCCTCGGTAACATCTGCCAGTTCCATGGGATACGGTGTGATGGTCGGCTATTAAATATTTCCCGGCCGGGCGATGGTTCCCCGTATCGCGTGTGGCCACACGCGATGGCGCAGCTCGTCTACGGATCGACACGAAAGCGAAGGACCTTACGTCAGTCGAAAACGACCGTCGCCGTGCCGGTGAGTAGCGTCTCGTCTCGGGCAGTCGCTTCCAGCTCGACGGCCGCCTCGTCGGCTTCGATATCGACGATCTCGCCGGACGCGATGATCGTGTCGCCGGGAAACACGCGCGAGCGAAACCGCACTCCGAACGACGCGATCCGGTCGATCCCGAACCAGTCGGTGAGAACCCGCGAGACGACGCCCGCAGTGAACATTCCCTGGCCGAACACGCGGTCGTTGCCCGCCGCCCGCGCGTACGGCTCGTCGTAGTGGATCGGGTTGAAGTCGCCGCTCGCGCCCGCGTACCGGACGAAATCCCGTCGTTCTACGTCTTCGACGGTGATCGTCGGGCCGGTGTCGCCCACGGTCGGCGTCTCCTCCGCACCGACCCGCTCGTCGGGCACGCCCTCGCGGGGGGAGATCGATCGCGGCTCCATCGTGGTGCGTTCGTGATCGGTTGACGCCCCCCGATCGGTCGGCGTCGATGGGTCTCCTGCGTCGTCAACCGCGCCCGTCGTTTCGATGCTCGTCGCGCGCTCGGTGAGCACGCGCTCGCTGTTCCGGTCGGTGTAGATCGTCTCGAAGACGGCGAACGTCATCGTGCCGGCGCGTCCACCCTCGCGTTGGTACAGATCCGACAGCGTGGTCGTCCCGCTCAGCACGTCGCCGACGCGAACGGGCCGTTCGTACTCGTAGGACTGCTCGCCGTGGAGCACGTGCTCCGGCCGGAATCCGAGATCGAAGCCGCTCTCGATCCCCGCAGAACGGTAGCGCGGAAACGTCCCGACGCGCGTGAACGTCAGCGGCGCGGGGATCGAGTCGTGGCCGCGCTCGTGGGCCGTCTGCGCGTCGAGAAACACGGAATCCGGATCGGTGACCGCCCGGGCGAACTCCGCGACCTTCCCGGCTTCTACCTCGAACCCCTCGACGGTACGGCGGGACCTCCCGATCATCCCCTTGAGATCCCCGAGTGGCTTAGTCGGCATCGCTCACTCCCCGTCGTCTCGCCCTCGTTGCTGGTCGGCTCGGCACAACCGCATGCATGCGTGTCACATTCTGAATTGTTCGTCGAGGACGACAATAACGGTGGCGACGAAAAGCGTATGCGTTCGGCCACTGAACGTGAGTTCGATGTGTGAGAATACCACGACAGCGAGAGCGATGGTTGCGGAGGCCGTATGACGACGGACCGGTTCAGCGTCGCGGACACCACGGCGGTCGTGACGGGATCGTCAAGCGGAATCGGGCGGGCGATCGTCGAACGGTTCGCGGCCGGCGGCGCGAACGTCGTCGTCACCTCTCGGGAGGCGGCAAACGTCGAACCGGTCGCCCAAGCGATCACCGAGAGCGGGGAAGGGAAGGCGATCGCCGTGGCGTGTGACGTGACCGACCGCGAGGCCGTGGCCGCGCTGGTAGAGACGACCGTCGAAGCGTTCGGCTCGATCGACGTGCTCGTGAACAACGCCGGGGCGAGCTTCCAAGCGCCGCCGGAAGCGATCAGTGAGAACGGCTGGAAGACGATCGTGGACATCAACCTCCACGGCACCGTCAACTGCACCCAACTCGTTGGCGAACGGATGCGCCAAGCGGACGGCGGACGGATCATCAACGTGGCCAGCGTCGCGGGCCAGCACGGCTCCAGTCGAATGAGCCACTACGGGGCTGCAAAGGCCGGCGTCATCAATTTCACTCGGTCGGTCGCCGCGGCGTGGGCAGAAGACGGCGTGTGGGTGAACTGCATCGCTCCCGGACTAGTCGCAACCGAGGGCGTTCGGTCCCAGATGGACATCGAGACGGACAGCGAGGCGATCGACCGCACTACCCCCGACCGGACGATCGGCAGGCCCGAAGAGATCGCCGATCTCGCCCAGTTTCTGGCCAGTCCCGCGTCGTCGTACCTCGTCGGTGAAACGATACCGGTCAAAGGCACCCCTCGTCTCGCGTGACGCTCGAAACCGAGTACGTTCGCCGCTACGGCAGTAGCCCGCGATGACCGACGAGTCGTACACCACGAGTGAGATCAGAACGATCGCGCTCGCCGTGATCGCTGGCGTGTTCTTCGGCGGCGTGGCGACGGGTGTGGCGTTCCCGACGCTGCCGCTGTTGGACGAGCGGCTACTCATCAGCGCGGCGCTGTTGAGCGTCATCCTTTCAGCCAATCGCATCGCCCGACTGGTCATGAACACGCCAGCCGGCGCGATCATCGACCGGTTCGGTGCAAGGATACCGATGATCGCCGGGCTGTTCACCCAGGCGCTGGCCCCGTTCGGGTATATCGCGGGGCTTCACACGCCCACAGCCGTCCTCGCGGTGCCGGTCGTCGGCACCGTTTCGCTGCCGGGGCTGGTCTTCGTGCTGGCGCGGCTGTTCTGGGGGATCGGCAGCGCCTTCGTCTTCATTGGCGCGTTCACGACGATCACTCACATGACGACGAACGACAACCGAGGCCGGTGGATCGGCTACATGCGCGGCGGTCAGTCGCTCGGCTTTCCCACGGGATTGGTCGTGGGAGGAGTGTTGACCGACCTGTTCGGAATGGAAACCGCGTTTCTCGCGGCAGGGATCCTCGCGCTGCTCGCTGGAACGGTGGCGACGCTCGTGTTGCCCGACGTTCACGGCCCTACCGACGGCCGTTCGGTGGGGCTTCGTGAGCTTCCGGCCCTGCTCTGGGACCGGCCAGCCGTACTCACCGTCGGGTTTGGAAACTTCACGCTCCGATTTCTGTGGGGTGGGATCATCCTCTCGACGCTCGCCCGGTACGCCAGCGCCCACGACATGGAGCTTGCAGTGCTCGGGGCCGCCGGGATCAGCGGTGCGGTGATGGCGCTGGGTGTGGTGACCTCGGGCGTGACAACGGTCGTCACCGGCTGGCTCTCCGATATGCTGTCCGATCGAACGCTGCTGACGATCCCTGCCTTCCTCTCGATGGCGGGGGGGTTTTCCCTCACCGCGTTCGTTCCGGCGCTCGGACCGCTTCTCGGGGCCATCGTGCTCATCGGCGGCGGGATGGGGATGGCCGCGCCCGCGCTGCTGGCGATCCTCGGAGATCTCACCCCCGGCGAGGAGCTCGGACGGATGGGCGGCGTCTACAACGGGATGGGCGACGTCGGTCTCAGCCTCGGGCCGCTGGTAGCTATTCCGGCCGTCGATCTCTGGTTTGGCTACCGGCTGACCTACGCGCTCTGTGCCGTGCTCGTCCTCAGCTGTCTGGCAGTGGTGTCGGTCCCGCTGCTCGGGAGCGTGAACGACACGGACCGTCCCCTCCGTGCGGACTGAAACGGCACCGGTAGGCACGCGTTCCACGTCAGCGGATTGCCACAACCAGGTGTTGGTGGTCTCAACGTCGTGGCCAGCGAGGCGTAGAAGGTGTCGATCCGACGGTTACATTCTGGAGCCAGCGTTCGGTGTGGTTGCGCACACTGTGTAGCGGATGATGCCTAATTGGATGAAGTCGGGGCCGTAGTCAGTTTCGTCTATCACCACGATCGGTGAGATACGGACAGTTCGCGCACGTGTTCGAAGAACCGCAACGTCGTCAGGTAATTGCGCGTTGGCGCCACCTCCGTGGACAGTAAGGAGCAACCGTTTGTAAATTATTAGTACAAGTGACCTCGAAAAATAGGAAGTTTTATATGACTTCAACTAGGCTGTTAGCAGTGTGCAAGTGATGCTTGATCACGCATGACAAGAAATACTCCCAATCGACGTCAGGTACTCGCAGGAGCCGGTGCGGGAATCGCCGCATCAATAGCGGGTTGTCTGGGTGGCGGCAGCGATAGTGATGATGATGAGGTCCACTTCATCACTGACTACTACACCGGCCCCTGGGAGGAGCTCTGGGGAGAGCTCGAGTCGGCGTTCGAAGAGGAGACTGACACCGGCATGAACATCGAAGAAGGCGGGATGTCCGGCACCCAGGAGGGGAGGCTCGCCCAGCTGATCCAGGCGGGCGAGCCGCCGGACACGAACACCTCCACGTTCGATCAGGTGGCCGACATCTGGGAAAGCGGCCAGCTCGACACCGTTAACGCCGTCGTTGCGTCGATCGAGGAGATCAACGGGGAGATAAATACCGACGCGTTCCTCGGGGAAGGGGACGAAATCTACCAAATCCCCCACGGATTGTACGTCTCGAACTTCCAGTACCGGGCGGACATCTACGAAGAACTCGGCCTGGAGAAGCCCGAAACCTTCCAGGACGTCCTCGACAACGCCCAGGCCATCGACGAATCCGACTTCGACGCGCGCGGGTACGGGGTAGCTGGAATGCCGACCGGCAAGAGCCAGGACGAGTTCCTCGTCCTCCTGGCGAGCGCGGGCGTCTCCGGCATCGGTCTTCGTTGGAAAAATCCGGACGCCCGCGAAGAACTCGAGGTGCAGTTCCCCGAGAAGGAGGTGACGACGGTGTTGCAGTACATGAAGGACCTCGCCGAGTACTCGCCCGATCCGACCAGCATCGGCTGGTCGGAGTCGCTCAGCCAGTGGGTCCAGGGCCAGTACGCCCAGTGCTACCACCTCAACGCCTGGCCGGTCGGTGTGGCTGCACAAACGGCCGAGGCCGAGGACAGTGACGCCTTGCGCGGACTGGCCGAAGCAACCCAGGTCAAGGCGTACCCGACCTGGGAGGAAATCGACAAGAACGAGAACTGGCTGAGCGCCCCGGCGCCCGACGGCTACCACATCTTCGCGGGCGGCACGAATCCGGATGGCGCCAAGGAGTGGTTCGAGTGGCTTTATGCCGACAGCATGGAGCGGACCGTGAGCTTCTACGGGACGGATCCGGGCCGATTCCTGCCGACCTACGCCGACGTGCTGGCGTCCGAGGCGTTCCAGAACCAGGACATCTTCGAGGCCCACCCGCACCTACTCGAGAAACTGGAGCACTGCCAGGACGAGATCTGGGGCAACCACTACGGCAACGTCGACGAGGCCAACATCTCCTCACCCGAGTCGCTGTACATGCAACGCCAATGGTTCTACGGCGAGATGGTCAACAACGTCGTCACCGACTCGATGAGCGTCCAGGAGACCTACGAGTGGGGCCTCGGTCAACTCGAAGACGCCTTCGCGGACGCCCAGGAGCAGTTTGGCTAATCAGTCGCAGATATGTCAGTTCCTCGTTTGACCACGTTCGGCGCGGAACGGATCGTACACAGATGACCACGAGATTACCACATATGGTCGCAGAGGATACCTAGATATGGCCGGTGAAACTGGAGAATCGATTCGATCTCGGAGGACGTACATTCCGTGGGACAGCCTGCCCGCGAGTCGGGAGACCGTCGTCGGGATCGGGACCGTTCTCCCCGTCGTCGTACTGTACGTGCTCATCGCGGTGTTCCCGATCGCCTTCGCGTTCTGGGCATCGTTACACGACATCCACACGCTCAGCCCCGAGTGGGTGTGGATCGGCCTCGAGAACTACTACGAGGTCGTGGAGATCGCCACGTTCTGGGGCTCGCTGTGGCGTGGAGTTGTCTACATGGTCGGCAGCACCCTCATCCAGCTCGCCGTTGGCCTCTGGATGGCGCTCGTGCTCAACCGCATCACCCGCGGTCAGAAGCTCCTCACCGCGGTGGTCTTCACGGCCTATCTGATTCCGACGATCATCGTCTCGCTGATGGCACTCCGGGTGTTCGATCCGGCCGGGGGCGTATTCCAGGTGCTCGGGGCCGGATTCGACCTGTGGAGCGCTACCGAAGCCCCGCTGGGGTCGCGGACGTGGGCCATGCCGTTGTTGATCCTCATCGGCAGCTGGAAGTTCTCCGTCTTCATCACCATCTTCACCCTCGCGCAACTGCGCGCGATACCCAACCGGTTCTACGAGGCAGCGAAGGTGTGCGGCGCGAACCGGTGGCAGATGTTCCGGGACATCACGCTGCCACGTCTCACGGGGATCATCCTGGTCGTCGTCCTGCTCCGGTCCATTTTCATGTTCAACAAGTTCGACATCATTTGGCAGCTCACGGAGGGGGGCCCCGGTGACGCCACGACCACGCTCCCAGTGTTGGCCTACAAGACCGTCTACACCGATCAGGCCTACGGATTCGCCAACGCGATCGCCGTCGTCATGTTCCTGTTCCTGCTGGTGTCGGCGATCGCCTACTTCAAGCTCTTCAATCCGAGCGAGGAGGTGGAGACGACCACATGAGCTCGAACGAACCACCAGGAGGGATGTTCGGCCTCTCCTACGACAGCGAAAGCCGGGTGTTCGAGGCGCTGAAGCTCCTCAGCACCGCAATAATCGTTCTCGTCGGCGTCTGGCCGATCTACTGGATGATCCAGCTCGCCTTCACCGAGTACGAGACAGTCGAGGACGCCGTCACTGTCTTTCCCCTGCCCGAGATATTCACGCTCGATAACTTCGCGGTCCTGGCGGATCCGGAGATGTACACCTACATGTTTAACACGGTCGTGGTGGCCATCGGCACCATCGTGACGGTCGTCGTCGTCTCGCTGATCGCCGGGTACGGCCTCGCACGGCTGTCCTTCCCCCAAAAGGAGAACTTCGCACGAATCCTCCTGATCGGGTACCTCTTCAGCCCCATCGTCATCGGAATCCCCCTCTACCAGATCTGGCGGTCCATCGGACTGCTCGACACCCGCATCGGACTCATTATCGCACTATCGGCCCTCTCGATGCCCTTCGCGGTGTGGCTGATGTGGAAGTACATCATGACGATTCCGGAGGCCCACGAGGAGGCCGCGTGGGTCGACGGCGCCTCGCGCTGGCGGGGCTTTCGCGACGTCGTCGTTCCCCAGTGTCGGCCGGCGATCATCGCCGCGGCCCTATTCGCCTTCGCACTCGCCTGGAACGACTTCACGTTCGCGCAGATTCTCCTGCCGTCGACCGAAACCACGACGTTCGCCCCCGGCGTCCTCCGTGCGATGGGGCAGGCGCAGTTCCTACCCGACGCCCACTTGATGGCGATCTCGCTGGTCATGACGCTGCCACCGCTGCTCTTCGCCTACTTCATGCAGAGCTACCTGCTGAAGGGGTTCCAGGTCAGAGCCCTCTGAGAGCACGACAGAACGACAGTTGACACAAGACACAACGACCCATGCCGGACATCACGATTCAGAATCTGACGAAAGTGTACGAGGAATCGGGCGACGAAATCGTCGCAGTGGACGACGTAACCCTAACCATCGCCGACGGCGAATTCGTGACGCTGGTAGGGCCCTCGGGCTGTGGCAAAACCACGACGCTCAGGTGCGTCGCGGGGCTGAACACGCCCACGAGCGGCACGATCCACTTCGGCGAGCGCGACGTGACGGGGATCCCGGTCCAAGAGCGCAACATCGCGTTGCTCTTCCAAGACATCGCGCTGTACCCACACATGAGCGTCCAGGAAAACATGGCCTACGGCCTCAAGATCGCCGGATTCTCCCGAAAAGAGCGCATCGCCCGCGTCGAGGAGGCCGCAGGGTTACTCCAGATCACGGACCAACTCGAGAAGATGCCCTCGGAGCTGTCCGGCGGTCAGCAACAGCGCGTCGCGCTCGGCCGGTCGCTCGTGCGCGACCCGGAGGTCTTCCTGTTCGACGAACCCATGTCGGACCTCGACGCCAAGCTCAAGGCGGAACTGCGGCCGGTCATCGAGAAAGTGACCGACGAGATCGGCTGCCCGACGCTGTACGTGACCCACGACCAGGAGGAGGCGATGACGATGTCCGACCGCGTTGCGGTCATCAACGACGGCGAACTAGAGCAGGTCGCACCGCCGAAGGAGATCTACGACGAGCCGGAATCGAAGTTCGTCAGCCAGTTCATCGGTCAGCCGTCGACGCAGTTCTTCGACGGGAGGGTTCGGGCCGTCAACGGGAGGGGCACGCTGGTGGTCGGCGACTACGAGTACGAGGTCAGCGACGGTCTCAAAGGGTGGAGCGGCGACGACGTCCGCGTCGGCCTCCGGCCCCAATACATCACCGTCAGCGACGACGCCGAGGCTGGCATCCCGGCGACGCACCTGCTAGACGAGCCCCTGGGCGATGCGACCCACAGCTTCTTCGAGACGGAGTTCGGGGAGGTGATCGTCGTCACCGACCCGGACTTCGAGGGCAACGGCGGGGAGTACGGGCTCGTCTTCCAGTCCGACTACATCCGTCTGTTTGATGTCGACTCCGGCGTCCGGATCGCCTGAGTCCACTCGGATCGTCAGTTCTCGCGTGACCCTTCTGCCCGCCCGGACGCACTGTCCGTGTCGGCCGAGAGCGCCTCCTTACGATCCGTCGGGGCCACCGAGCGAGCGACGATCGTCCCGGCGGCGTGGTCGCCGAGGCGACGACCGTCGGTTGTGAGGGCCGATACGAAGCCGACCACGAGCGGCGGGACGCCAAGAAGATCGACGTACAAAAAGAGGTTCCGGACGGCGCTAGCGCGGTAGGTGCACGGGCGGCCCTCAGCCGTGACGACTAGCAGGTTGCGATTGACCTTCCCCGGTGTTCGGCCGTACCGCCACTCGAAGACGAACGAGTAGGTGGCGTAAATCGGAAGGAGCACGAGCAACGATAGGGCGACGACGTACCCCCCGAGCGCCTCGTAGGGCCCGCTGAACGCCACGCTCGAAACGTAGATCAACGGGAATTCGATCAGGACGTAGCAGACGAACAGGTCGATCACCGCCGCACCGCCACGGGCGAGCAGGACGCCGCGGTCGTCCGCGGTTTCCAGTGCCGGCGCTGGTTGCCGCCGGGTCGGCAGAAACCCGTCTAGTTTCAAGTCGATCACGGTGTCACCGCCCCGCTGTTCATGGCGGAGTCATTCACCAGGGTGTGCAAAATATCTTCCCCTCCGTCGAAGACGGGATCGACCACAGTCACTCCATGCTGACGTCCGAGCGCAGCGTCACGAGGAAGTAGAGCAACAGGAGGAGAGTGATCCCGGCGAACACTTGTGTGTCGATCGACAGTCCTCCGTCCACGCGGAACAGCAGGACGCTAGTGACCGCCAGCACGACGATGGCGCCCGCGGTTCGCCACCGTTCTCGAACGTTCTCGACGATCACGGACGTAGCGGACTTCTCCACCGCGTCCGACGCCTCGCGGATATCTTCCAGACCGGCTCCCTCCGAGTCCCGGTGCGTCGTATCCCCGCTCATACGTACCGGTTATTTCCGTCCGGACTCAAATAGCTATGGGTGGCCGGAGAGCAACCCCGAAGCTCGCCCGGACGGCGTCACGGAGGTCTATTCCCGTAGTCAAGCAAAGCGATCGGACCCGAAACGCCTCCTACCTGTCGAATTCGTCGACCCACAGCTCCTCGTCGAACTGGAGCGTGTTCTGGATTTCGGTCTCGTCGACGTCATCGAAGGCCCAGCGGGCGATCGATCGGCGGTGGACCTCGTCGGCCCCATCCACGATGCGGAACGCTCGGACGTGCTCGTAGAAGTGCGCCAGCGGGAGATCCTTCCCGATGCCGTTGCCGCCACAGCACTGGACAGCGAGATCGATGACGTCGTTGGTGACGTTCGCGGTGAACAGCTTCGCCATTGCGACCTCGATGCGGGCCTCGCTGTGGTCGAGTTCGCGGGCCGCGTGCCGGACCATCGTCCGCGCGGCGTGGAGCCTCGTTTCTGCGTCGGCGATCCGGTGGCGCAACGACTGCTTGTCGGCGAGGCTCGTGCCGAACGCCTCGCGCTCGCTGAGATACGCCGTTGCGATGTCGAGCGCGCGTTCGGCCATCCCCGAGTAGCGCATGCAGTGGGTGAGCCGGCCACCGCCCAAACGCATCTGGGCGATCTGGAACCCTTGTTCTTCCCGACCGATCGTGTTTTCGACCGGAACGCGGACGTTCTCGTATTTGATCTCGGCGTGGCCGGTCGTCCGTTCGGTCACTCCGTGGCCGCCGAGGTGGGGGATGTTTCGGACGACAGTCACGCCCTCGGTGTCTGCCGGCACGAGGATGATCGACGTTCCCTCGTAGGGGTGGGCGTCGGGATCGGTCCGAGCCATCACCAGCAGGATATCGGCGTTCATACCACCAGTAGTCCACCACTTGTGGCCGTTGATCACCCACTCGTCGCCGTCTTTCTGCGCGGTGGTTTTGAGCATTTTCGGATCGGATCCGCCGCCCTGCATCGGCTCGGTCATCGAAAAGCCCGACGAGATCTCACCCCGAACGAGCGGGCGGAGCCACTCCTCTTTCTGTCGTTCAGTGCCGGCCAGTTCGAGGGTGTGCATGTTGCCCTCGTCGGGTGCGTTCGCGCGGATCGAGCGCGCCCCGATCAACGAGCGGCCAACCTGCTCGAACGACGGGAGCATGTCCTGAAAGTCCAGCCCCTGCCCGCCGTACTCTTCTGGCATCTGGGGTGCGAACAGGTCCCGATCCTTGGCCTCTTCCCAGAACCCGTCCATTTCCTCGGTCGTGATCGCCTCGCCGGTCGCAAGCGCCTCCCGCTCCCTGGGGAGGACAACCTCGTCCATGAACGCCTGTACGCGATTCGCCACCTCCCGCGCCGTTTCGGAGTCGTGATACTCCATGTCGTTCAATGCGCACACACCACCGTAAAACCACACGACACGGCAGACACGCCGCGATGAGTTCACGGGTGGGCAGCGCCGCCCGCCTGCCAGCCACCCGCCTGAAAACACCTAAGTCCCCACCGGTGTACGGTAGATCCATGGCAGAAACAGTCGCAGTCATCGGTGGTGGCATCATGGGCAGCGGAATCGCACAGGTGCTCGCGCGACACGGGTACGAGGTCCGCGTCCGAGAGATCTCGGAGGAGCTAGCCGACCAAGCCCGCGAGCGGCTCGTTTCGGGCAGCTTCGGGCTCGACGACGCCGTCGATGGGGGCCACCTTACGGAGGAAGAACGCGACGCGACGCTCGACCGGCTCACGTTCACGACCGACCTCGAAGCCGCAACGCAGGGAACGGCCTTCGTCATCGAAGCCGTCACCGAGGATCTGGCGGTCAAAGGGCAGGTGTTCCGGGATCTCGACAGCGTCACCGACGACCAGCCGCTGTACTCCAACACCAGCGGCTTCTCGGTGACGGCGATCGCAAACGCCGTGTCAGATCCCTCTCGGGTTGCGGTGACGCACTTTTTCAATCCCGTTCCAGTGATGTCGCTCGTCGAGATCGTCCGCGCGCCCCAGACCGACGACGCGGTCGTCGAACGCGCACAAGATCTGGCGGAGGAACTCGACAAGACTGCTGTCGCCATCGGTGACGATCCCGGCTCGTACGGCTTCGTCGCCAACCGGTGTTACGGGGCGATGCGGCGAGAGGCCCAACGGATCGTGGATGAAGGAATCGCCACGGAGGAACAGGTCGATACGGCGCTCGAAGAGGGGTACAACCTCCCTGTCGGTCCGCTCTCGCTGCGCGGCATCGGCGAGGAGTGGGAATAATACTGTCGGACCTACGGTCGGATTGCGACGGAATATCCAGCCACTGTCTGACGGGTCACCAGCAGCCGATATTCGATCACCTGCCGACAGTATAACGGATCAACGCCCCTCGAATTCGGGCTCCCGATTCTCGCTGAACGCCGCCGCGCCCTCCGCGAAGTCCTCGGTGGTGAGCAGATCGTCGAACAGCTGTCGGTCGTAGCGGCGGCCCTCCGCTCGCCCCGATTGGACGGCCATCCGCGCGGATTTCTTGATCGCGCGGACCGCGAGCGGTGCCTGGCCCGCCAGGTGCGTTACGAAGGTGTCGACCTGTTCTTCGAACTCGTCGGTCGGGTAGACGTGGTTCACGAGCCCCTCCTCGGCGGCCCACTCCGCGGAAACGTGCTCGCCGCGCATGGCAAGCTCCATCGCGGTGGCTGGGCCACACAGTTTCGTGACGAACTGGACGCCACCAGCACCCGGCAACAGCCCGAGGTTCACCTCCGGAAAGCCGAACTCGCTGTCGGCGCTCGCCAGCCGCAGGTCACACGCCAGCGCGAGTTCGAGACCCCCACCCAGACAGTAGCCGTCGATCTTCGCCACGACCGGCACCGGAAACTCCGGAACGAACGTGTGGGCGGCCCGCTCGGAGCGTTCGGCCGAGGAGTCGCTCGAAAAACCACCGATGTCCGCCCCCGCACAGAACGCCTTCTCGCCCGCCCCTTCGATCACGGCGACGCGAAGTTCCTCCTCTTCGAGGCGCTGCAGCCCGCGTACGACATCTCTAGAGAGCTGGTCGTTCAGCGCGTTCAGCGATTCCGGACGGTTCAGCGTGATCGTCCCAACGCCGCTCTCCTCGTCGAACTCAATCAGAACGGTTTCTACGTCGTCCATGCGCTACCGTCGGGTTCGATCCACAAATAAGTACGCGGGTCAGGTCACGGAATCACCTCGCTGTCGTGGAGCGGGTCGGGCAGGATCGAGGCGACGAGTTGGGCTTCGATCCGGCGCAGATGCTGCCCGACGGTGCTGGCACAACAGTCGAGCTCCCTGGCGAGGTCCTCGTGGGTGGTTTCTCGCGGCACCCGGTAGTATCCGGTTCGAACCGCCGTGCACAACACTTCCTGCTGTCGCTCCGTGAGCTCTGCGAACCGCCGCCGCGTGGTCGGATCGTAGGGGTGGACGTGCTGAACGTGAACGGACGCCCGTTTCCGAGTTTCCCGAATGCGACCGTGAAGCTCCTCCTGTGGACCGACCTCCACGATCTCCACGCTCGTGGGATCCTGTCCGACGTACTGGATCGGAAACTCCACTGAAACGCCGAACGAACGGTGCACCGAGAGCAACTGCCCGAGCGTCGCATCCGGATGAAACCGGATCTGGACAACGAGCGGGTCACGATCGTGAGCAACGGCGTAGTCGACGACCTTTTCGGGGGCCCCGTCGAGACACCGCCGGAGATCGTCGACAGCTCCGTCGATCTCGTAGATGATCACGACCGATCCGTCCGAGACGAACTCTATGGAGTGAATGGATTCGAGACGCACCCCTACGTCCCACAAGATCGGTTCCGCCCTGTCGAAGTGTCCGCGATCCGGAGTGATGACGTACGAAATCTCCAGCATGATTACCCGTCTGGTTTTGTCGGCTCCTCCCGATCCTTTCGACCGGGTCTCTCAGTCGTTGTAGTTCTGAATTAATAAAATTTCGGGTGGGAGTGAAAAACGCGAACGGATGGTCCGACGCCGCGCTCAGATGGCTCGCCACCAGCGGTCCACGTGCAGAACACCGATCTCACCGCCATCATTTAAAATACCGACCATAGACATAATAAACTTTTATTGTGAATGCGACGATTATCCAGTGTCCCATGTCAGAAAACACCATTACGGGACGAACGGAGAGCAGTGAAACGACCACCCTCGGCAGGCGGGCCATGCTCAAGGGGCTCGGGACCGCCGCACTCGCCGGGCCAGTGGCGGCCGCCGGGGTCGCCGATGCCCAGAGCGTGGAAGTCATCGAGATCGAAGAGAGCCTGTTCGGTGGGTTCGAGGCCGATGGATCGCTGCCGGTCGTGAACGAGCTGTTCGTGTTCGTTCACGGATGGTTTGGCGACTCGACGGTTCGAAGCCAGGCGAGCGACGTTCTCGGTTCCATCGAGGCAGCCGGCTACTCGCCGGACGCGGCTGTCGCCATCGAGTGGCCCGCGACCAACTTCTGGTACCCCGACGCCGAAAGCGACACCGAAGGGGTCGGTGCGGAGGTCGCAACTCTCATCGAGGCGTTCAAAGACAGCGGTGGGGGCAATGTCCGGCTGACCGGCCACTCGTTGGGCGGTCGGGTCGTCTACTGGACGGCCACGAAGATCGCGGGCTACGAGATCGACACTATTGGCGGGATGGGTGCCGCCGCGGACGGGTCGACCGTCTGTTCGGGTGGGCAGTGGCACGACGGAATCGCAACCAACGGCGGAGCCGTCCGGAACTACCACTCACAGAACGACTCGACCGTCGGCTCTGCCTACGGCGGCATCGGCGACACGGCGCTCGGAACGGAGGGCGCGCCCTGCGACGGTGCGGCGAACTACACCGATGTCGACGTTACCTCGTCGGTCGGCGGCCATCTCGCGTATCTCGGCGATTCACAGGTCGGCAGCGACCTCGCCAGCGTCATCCGGAACGGCTGATCACGCAACCGGAACGAATCGCCGCTTCGTCGGCAGCTATCCGTGTGCGCGTCGAGTCGCGGGTGTGATGGAGATCACGATCGAACTGATCGAGCGCGGGCACATCAGAACCGACATGAACCACATCGTGGAGGGGTTTGCGATGGCGACCGCGGAGGAGCCGCCACACGAGCCGGTGATGGGCGAGGGACCGGTGTACAACCTCGTTATCGATCACCCCGAGGCGACCATCCTCTGGGACACCGGCTCGCATCCGGAGGCAGGAGACGGACACTGGCCCGCGGAACTGTACTCGGCGTTCGAACACTACGACGCCGGTGAGCACGTCTTGGCCGACGATCTACGGGCGGCGGGCTACGCGGTCGAGGAGATCGACGCCGTGATCCAATCGCACCTCCATCTGGATCACGCCGGTGGGTTGCACAACTTCGCTGGCACCGACGTTCCCGTGTATGTTCACGAGCAAGAACTCAAACACGCCTACTACAGCGCGAACACCGATTACGGCAGCGACGCCTACGTCGCGGCGGACTTCGATCACGAGCTGAACTGGCAGGTGATCCACCGCGAGAGCGAAACCCATTTTTCCGGGATCGAGTTCCTGCACCTGCCGGGCCACACACCCGGGCTGCTCGGCCTGCAGGTGGAGCTAGCGGACGAGACGCTGCTCGTCGCGGGTGATGAGGCGTACATGCGAACGAACTACGACGACGAACTCCCGCTGGGAGCGGGGCTGCTCTGGGACAAGCGGGCGTGGTACGAGAGCCTCCGATGGCTCAAAGACCGCGAGCGCCGACACGACGCGGTGGTGGCGTGTGGCCACGACGCCGAGGACGCCGAACGGCTCCGGAACGAGCTATAATCAGAGGATCGCGTCGGAGATGATGTTTTTCTGGATTTCGCTCGTGCCTTCGTAGATCTTCGTGATGCGGGCGTCGCGGTAGAAGCGCTCGACGGGATGGTCAGTGACGTAGCCAGCGCCGCCGTGGACCTGAATCGCCTCGTCCGCGACGTCCACCGCGTGCTCGCTTGAAAACAGCTTCGCCATGCTGGCGTATTTGGTTGCCTCCCGCTCCTCCCCGTCCATCACGTGGCTCGCGGCGCGGTAGGTGAGCGAGCGGGCGGCCTCGACGCTGGTCGCCATCTCCGCGATCTTGTGCGCGATCGCTTGGTACTCCTTGATGAGCTGGCCGCCCTGCTCGCGCTCGTTGGCGTACGCCTGCGCCTCCTCGAGAGCGGCCTGTGCAGCACCCAGCGCTTGGGCGGCCACGTTCGTCCGGCCACCGGCGAAAAAGTTCATCAGCTGGTAGAACCCCTCGTTCACCTCACCGATGACGTTGTCTTCCGGCACCCGAACGTCCGTGAGCGTGATCTCCGCGAGATCCGACGCCCGGATGCCGAGTTTGTTGTCGATCTTCGTCGCCTCGAAGCCTGCCGTGTCGGTTTCGACGAGAAACGCCGTGATTCCCTGGTGACCGGCACCGGGATCGGTTTTCGCCATCACGACCGCGACATCAGCGACGGTGCCGTTGGTGATCCACATCTTGTTTCCATCGATCACCCAGTCCCCGTCCTTCTCCGCGCGCGTCTCGATCCCGGCGACGTTCGAACCGTGTGCCGGCTCGGAGATGCACGAGCAACTGGCCGATTCGCCGGACGCGATCTTCGGGAGCCACTCCGATTTCATCGCTTCGTCGCCGTAGGCCTGGATCATGCTGCTCCCGAACCCCCGCGAGCCGATGGCGCTCCCGATACCGGGATCGGCGCGCCACAGCTCCTCAGTAACGAGCACGGAGCTGAGCAGATCCATCCCTGCACCCCCGTACTCCTCGGGGATCGTGGGGGAGATCAGATCGTACTGTGCCGCCTGAGCGACGAGATCGTGGGGGTAGCGCCCCGACTCGTCGTGTTCGCGCGCCACCGGCCGGATCTCGTTCTCACCGAACTCCCGGACGACGTCACGGACTGCCTGCTGCTCGTCGGACAGATGGAACGCCATACTCGTGGTATCGCCGCCCGGCGTGAAGTATTTTCTCCACTAGCGCGCTGTCCGCGAGAGTAGCGAAAAACGATGGCCCGAGCGTTACTGGTCGGAGTCCCCGCGAAGCTCGAACTTCTGGACCTTTCCGGTGGTGGTTCTGGGCAGCTCTTCGACGAACTCGACCTCCCGCGGGTGTTTGTACTCCGCGAGATTGTCGAGGCAGTACTGTTTGAGTTCCTCGGGCGTTGCCTCCGTTTCGCCCGGAACGACGAAGGCCGCGACGGTTTCACCGCGGCGCTCGTCGGGGACCCCCACCACAGCGGCGTCCGCGACCGCGGGGTGTTCGAAGAGGAGTTCCTCGACCTCTCTGGGATACACGTTGTAGCCAGCCGTGTTGATCGTGTGCTTTTCCCGGTCAACGACGTAGAAAAAGCCGTCCTCGTCGTGGTAGCCGATGTCACCGGTGTGGAACCACCGTTTCCCGTCGCGTTCGGTGAACGCCGCCTCGTTGGCTGCCGGAAGGTCGGCGTACCCCTTCATCACGTTCGGCCCGTGAACGACGAGCTCTCCCGTCACGGAATCGAGATCAGCGTCGTCCGCGAGCGGGCCGCGTTCGACGGGTGGCAGCTCCTCGAACCCCCCGTCGACGATTTTCGCCTCCACGCCGTCCAGCGGTCGTCCGATGCTCCCCGGTCGCCTGCTGCCGGGCTGGTTCGCGTGGGTGACGGGACTCGTTTCGGTCAGACCGTACCCCTCGTACAGCTCGACCCCGTACAGATCTTCGAACCGCTCTAACACCTCGATCGGGAGGCTGCTCCCGCCGGAGTTCACGAAGCGAAGCGACGAGAGATCCGCGTCCGCCTCCGGTTGATTGATCATGTCGTTGAACATCGCCGGAACGCCGTGCATCACCGTCAGCTGCTGGCGCTCGATCAGCGATGACACACGTTGTGCGTCCCATTCGGGAACGGGGTAGTACGACCCGCCCTCGAAGAGGGTGGCGACCATTGTGACCGTCATTCCGTAGATGTGGAACAGCGGCAATGCCCCGAGGAACCGATCCTCGGAACGAACACCGCCCTCCATCAGCTTCGAGACCGCCCGAGCGTCCCACGCGAGGTTCCGGTGGGTGAGCAACACCCCCTTGGGCGTTCCCGTCGTCCCCGAGGTGTACGGCTGGACCGCGACAGCGTCGTCCGCGCGGTCGACGTATCCCTCGCTGTCGCTGTCGGCGAGAAACGCCGGCAGCGACACCGCATCCTCGCTCTCACCGACGCTGACGACGTGCTCGACGGCCGTCTCCTCTCGCACTTGCTCGACGTACGGGACGAGATCACCGAGCGCCAGAACGACGCGCGCCTCGCTGTCGGCAAGGAGGTGCTCGATCTCACGGGCCTTGTACTGGGGGTTCATCGGCACCACGACGCCGCCCGCGTGCAGCGTCCCGAAAAAGCCGACGACGAACTGGGGGAGGTTCGGGAGGTAGATCGCGACCCGATCGCCCGGCTCGACGCCACGCTCTTGGAGCGCTCCCGAGAACTGACGGACCTGTGACCAGAACGCGTCGTAGCTGACGCCCTGACCATCGTACCAGAGCGCCGTCTCCCCGGCGTGCGTTTTGACTGTTGAGGCCACGTCACTAACGAGGTTTGTCATGGTAGATCACAGTTATCATGAACTGTGGGATCTCAAAAGCCTTTGGCTATCGATCAGTAACGCACAGGCGACTGGACGGCCCGCCACCGACGACCCCACCGCTACGACCGGTTTCGTTCGACAGTGTCGAACAGACTTATTGTGGATCAGGACGAGGGACTGCACATGGGAACCACCGACGACGCGCCGAAAACGCTCACCTCGGTCGAAAAAACGCTCACGATCATCGAAGCGCTGTGGCAGCTCGATGGGGCGGGGGTCACTGAACTGGCCGATCATCTGGATATGTCCAAAAGCACGGCGCACGCACATCTTTCGACGCTGGCCCAAAACGGTTTCGTCGTCTCCGAGGCGGACCAATACGAACTCGGGCTTCGGTTCGTGAACTTCGGTGCGTACGTAAAGAGATCACAACCGCTGTACGAGGTCGCCCAGCCTACCGTCAAGGAGCTGGCCGAAGAGACCGGTGAGCGTGTGTTCTGTATGGTCGAACAGCACGGGCTTGCGACGGCCCTCTGTGTGGCTGCGGGGAGCCGGTCGGTCCAAACGGACATCAGGGTGGGAACGCACTCTTACATGCACTGTTCGTCGTCCGGCAAGGCGATTCTCGCACACCTGTCCCAGCACCGCGTCGAGGAGATCATCGGTCAGTGGGGGCTAAAGCGGTTCACGGAAAACACGATCACTGACCGCGATAGCCTCTACGAGGAGCTTCGTGAGGGGCGCGAGCGGGGGTATTTCTTCAACCGGGAGGAGTACCGGACGGGCGTAACGGCGATCGGCGTTCCGATCCTGAACGGCGATAACGTACGCGGTGCGATCTCGCTCTCCGGCCCGGCGATGCGCCTCGAAGGCGACTGGCACGAGCGGGAACTCCCGAACCGCCTGTTGTCGGCCGCCAACGCGATCGAGGTCGATCTGACGTTCCACTGAGTCAGTAGACCGACACACTCCGCACCGTTACAGCAGTACACGCGTCACTTCGAGCGTTCGTAGCGTTTTCCGTGAGTGAACGACGCTGCTCGGTGTTCGTCACTCGCGTCGGGATCCGAATCGGTCACTCCGCCCACCGAAGTCGATAATTTAAGTGATACGACGTGGTATCCCGACGCGTACGATGACCAACGAAGAACACTCGACGGCGAAAGCCAAAACTCCCGATCCGGAGGTCGAGGCGGTATTGGACGTGATGGACGAGCAGGACGTGCCACCGATGTCGGCGATGACACCGCGGGCTGCCCGCGAGCAGTTCGCGGGGCTGAGCGAGTTCGCCGAAAGCGAGTCCGTACACCACACACAGGACCTCGAGATCGAGGGACCGGACGGGCCGCTCGCGGTGCGGCTGTACAAGCCGACCGCGGTGGACGATCTCCCGGTCGTCGTCTTTCTGCACGGCGGTGGGTTCGTCCTCGGCGATCTCGACAGCCACGACAACGTGTGTAGCGCGCTCGCCAACCGGACGGAGGCGCTCGTTCTCAGCGTCGACTACCGGCTCGCGCCCGAACACCCGTTTCCGGCGGCACTGGAAGACAGCTACGCGGCGCTCGAGTGGGCAGAACGCTACGCCGGCGATCTCGGCGGCGATCCCGAGCGGCTCGCGGTCGGGGGCGATAGCGCGGGCGGAAATCTGACAGCCGGTCTCACGCTGTTGGCCAGCGACCGGGACGGACCGGAGATCGACCACCAGCTCCTCATCTACCCCGCTGTGGGGGCGTCCGTCGGCTCTCAGCCGGCGAGCTACGCGGAGAACAGCGAGGGGTATTTCCTCGAAGCCGACGACATGGAGTGGTTCCAACGGAGCTACGTGCAAGACCCCATTCACGCCCGTAACGAGTACGCGGCTCCGCTGCTGGCGCGGGATCTGTCGGGACTGCCGCCGGCGTCGGTCGTCACCGCCGGCTTCGACCCGCTGCGCGATGAGGGGATCGAGTACGCCCAACGGCTGGCCGACGACGGCGTCGCGGTCACCCACCGCAACTACGAGGCGATGATCCACGGCTTCCTCAGCATGACCGGCATCGTCTCACAAGCCGACGCGTGCCTCGACGAGCTGGCCGACGATCTCACGGAAACGTTCGGCGGCTGACCCTGGACGACGCGGGCCGGAGTTCGAACGAACGCCTCGGCGGTGTGATCGTCGGGGGAACGGCGAGCGTACAAGCCGACCCCCACACCGGATTTCAAATGAAATCTGTGGTAGTTCGTCGGCTCGTGGGCAGCGACTCTCTCGACCAACTCCTTCGGGATCACATAACAAAAAATTTATATGAATGGCTGTGGCTCTCTAATTCGAACAGACAATTAGAAATAATTTCTCATTTATCGAGTTCGATATTCACTGGAATGCGCCCGTAGCGGCAGATGGATGTGCTGTGGTGGCGGATGGACACATCCAGACTGGGTGAGTAGGAATGGATCAGCTCCCTGGCCGCGTTGCAGTAGCGTTCCCCGAAAGCCGAGAGCCGGCGATTGCGCACACTACAGTCGGGAAACGCCGGTTTTGCCCGAGCCCCCAAGGAACGGTCCGATCCCGAACGCGCTCGCTGGCGTGGCCGTTCGAGTGAGACAACTGGCGTCCACCGTCCGTGATAGACAGGAATGACATCAAAACAGACGCGAAAATATTTTTGATTCGTCTCTCATTGGCGACGCACTCGCTGGCAACGACAGTCATTAGGTAGTGCGGTGCGGTGATCCGAAACGCATGCCAGACATACAGACGGTCGTGATCGGCGGGAACCGCTTTCCCTTTCACCGGCTCGAACGGATCGGTTCGTCGCTTCGCCAGGCGATCGACGCCGAGGGAATCTCTGTCGAGCTGACGACCGACCGGGACGCGTTGTGCGACCTGACCACCGACGTTCTGATCGATTACACGACCGACAGCACGCTCACCGACGACCAACGAACGGGGCTGCTCTCGTTCGTCGAAAGCGGCGGCGGCTACGCGGGCATTCACTGCGCCGCCGACCTCACGACCGTCGTCGATGGGACGCGCGAGGAACCGGTGCCCGAACTCCGGGCGCTGTTGGGCGGCCACTTCCTCTCCCACCCCGAGCCGGGAACGTTCGACGTGAACATCGTCGACAGCCACCACCCGGTGTCAGGGGGACTCGAGGGGTTTACCGTTTGGGACGAACCGTACGCTGTCGATCACGACGACGTGCAGGTCCTCGCCAGAATGGATCACCCCGAAAACGGCGATATGCCGGTCGCGTGGGCGAAGCCGTACGGCGACGGACGGGTGTTTTACTGTTCGCTCGGCCACGGAACGCCCGCTCTCGCCAACGACGGCGTCCGGTCGCTGCTCGTCCGGGGAATCCGCTGGGCCGGAACCGCCTGATTGGGGTCGCCGTGATTTCCCGGCGGAAACGCCGGAGACGGGATCTGACGAGGCCGGTTCGGTCACAGATGGTCGCGAACGAACGGCCAGACGCCGTCGGGGTAAAATCGGTGGCCGTCACAGCCGACGTACAGTTCACACCGGTCCTGGGAACTGACTGCCGCGTATATCTCTTGGAGGTTCTCGAACG
The DNA here is from genome assembly GCA_025041175.1 of Halobacteriales archaeon YIM A00010. Classification (GTDB taxonomy): domain Archaea; phylum Halobacteriota; class Halobacteria; order Halobacteriales; family Haloarculaceae; genus Halocatena. Next base: position 414,860 of record JAKCFJ010000002.1, on the reverse strand, counting down.
CACGACGCGTTCCTTCGACGGGAACGATCCGGTCGTGCTCGCCGGTGGCGACGGCGATCGATCGGGGGGCGATGAGACCGGCGATGTCCCACAGCTCCCCGAGCCGAAGCAGGCCCGGAACGTGGTTACACACACAATGGTCGATCGGAACGATGGAATCACCGAGCGCACAGAAATAGGCGTTCGGAGCCACGACCCCAAACCGCTCGTCGAGCGCGGCCGCGAACAAGGCGACTGCTCCGCCACTGGAATGGCCCGTTATCCCGATCCGGGAGGCGTCGAGGATCGACCGACGCTCGGCGAAGTCTACCAGCTGTAACACGTCCCAAACCCGTTCTCCGAGGAGCGACCGGCCGTACAGCTGGGCCGTTTTCTGCATGTGCGTACACGCCCGCCCCCCATTCGAATTCGAATCCGCGAGCGCCCCGAATCCCCGCATGTCCGGGGCGATCGCCGCGTACCCCCGATGCACCGCCTGGATGGCCGTGTCGCGGCGCTGTTCGTGGATCGCTTCGTGTTGGTCCTCGGTGTGGGCGGTGCCCGCGACGAGTTCCTTACCGGTGTCGTTGTGACCGTGGATCGTGAACACGACGGGATAGGGTGGGTCCGAATCCGTGGGGACCAGCACGTAAAACGGGACTGGAACGCCTCGTTCGGTCCGGAGGCGCCACGTCTGGCGCTCGTATCCGTCGTACGTCACCGTCTCCGATCGTCGTGGCCTCGCACCGCCAGGGTGTTCTCGAATCACGTGGTGCCCGAGCACTGTCCGGAGATCCTCACGAGCAGCGTCCTGCCAGTCGGCGAACGCCGTCCCAGTCTGGGAGTCGTACTCGTGTTTGCGAATCGTTTCACAGTACAACCGACGCTGGAACCCCTCGGGATCGAACACGTCATCCATGCCCGGTAGCTACGGCGGAGCGACCGTATAGCTGTCGAGTGCCAACAGCTATATCGCTCCGGGTTCGAACCACGTGTGCATGCACGAGCTAGGACGCAGAGACGGAGCAGTGGCTTCGGAGCTGAAGATCGGCTACGTCGGTGGTGGCAGCCAGGGGTGGGCGCACACCCTCATCAACGACCTCGGACAGTGTCCGGATCTCGGTGGAGAAGTGGCCCTCTACGACGTCGACCACGCAGCCGCCGCGCGCAACGCCGAGTTCGGCAACCGAGTGATGGACCGCGACGACGCGGTCGGAAACTGGCGATTCGAGGCCTACCGGGAGATGGACGCCGCGCTTTCCGGCGTGGATTTCGTGATCTGTTCGATCCAGGATCCCCCCGAGGAGACGTTCAAACACGATCTCGACGTTCCACGGGAGTACGGACTCTACCAAACGGTGGGCGACACGGTCGGACCCGGTGGCACGATCCGGGCACTCCGGGCGATCCCCCAGTACCGCGAAATCGCCGCCACGGTCCGCAGGGAGTGCCCCGACGCGTGGGTGATCAACTACACCAACCCGATGACGGTCTGCACCCGCGCGCTTTATGAGGCGTACCCGGAGATTAACGCCATCGGCCTCTGTCACGAAGTGCATCCCTTCCAGGACCTGTTTGCGGAGATCGCCGAGCGCCACGTGGCGGCCGGGGACGTGGGCCGCGAGGAGATCGATATTACTGTCAAAGGGATCAACCACTTCACGTGGATCGATTCGGCCTACTGGCGCGACCACGATCTCTACCAGTATCTCGACGCCGAACTCGAACGCCGTCGGCCACTGCCGGGCTACGAACCCGGCGACATGGCGGACGAATCCTACTGGGTCAACAACTTTCAGATCGCGTTCGATCTGTACGACCGGTTCGGGGTGTTGGGCGCGGCTGGCGACCGACACCTCGCGGAGTTCGTCCCGTGGTATCTCGCCATCGACGAACCCGAGGAGATCCAGCGGTGGGGCATCCGCCTCACCCCCAGCTCTGCCCGCGTCGGTGAGGAAGGCCCCGACAAGATGGAGCAGTATCTCGCCGGCGACGAGGAGTTCGAGTTCGACGATTCGTGGGAGGAAGCCGTCGAGATTATGCGCGCGCTGGTCGGTATCGAACCGTTCAAAACCCACCTCAACCACCCGAACGAGGGACAGATCCCCGACCTACCGACGGGCGCTGTCGTCGAGACCAACGCCTTGCTCACCGGCAAAGGCGTCACGCCCCTGTGTGCCGGCGGCCTCTCCCCCCAGATCCGGAGCATGGTCGAGCGTCACGTCACCAACCAGGAAACGCTCATCGAGGCCGGGTTCGAGGGTGATCTCGACCTCGCGTTCGAGGCCTTTCTCAACGACCCGCTCGTGACCATCCCCCGAGAGGACGCGCGCGAACTGTTCGCCCAGCTGGTCGAGACCGAACGCGAGTACTTCACCGATTACGATCTCCGCGCGGCAGTGTTGGAGTGAGACTCCGCGTTCTCGGTTCGGGAATCCCTACAGTTCGTTCGGGAAGCCGTCCGGAACGGACGGCGGTCGTTTCGGGGCGGTCGACAGTTCGACGTACTCGTTCGCGTCACCGGAGTCGCGGATTCCCGCCATGATTTCGAGCACGTGGAGCCCCAACTCGGCACTGGTCCAGTGCTCCCAGTCGGTTTCGAGCGCGTACGCGAGGTCGAGAAGTCCCAGTCCGCGTTGTTGTCCCGGCTGGTCCCGGGTCACCGAAACCTCGTGCGCTTGGCCGTTGACGTGAACGCGCGGCGCGCCGTCGAAGCGGTTGGGGTTGGTGAGTTCGAGGGTGCCCTCCGTTCCGTATATCTCGAACCCCGTTACCGTTGACTCCCACACGTCGAAGCTCATCAGCAGCGTTCCCGTGGTCCCGTTCTCGAACGTGAGCGTGCCCGTCTCGTGGGTCGGGACGTCAACGTCGATCGTCTCCCCCTGTCGGGGATCGCTGGTGATCGTCCGCTCTGTGAACGCCGCATGCGTAGCGCCCGCAACGGCGCTCACCGGACCGAGCAGCCCGACAAGCGCCGTGAGGTAGTACGGTCCCATGTCGAACAGCGGCCCTCCACCCTCCTGGTAGTAGAGATCCGGGTTCGGGTGCCAGTGCTCGTGGCCGTGGTTCGCCCACGACGCGACAGCACCGACCGGCTCTCCGATCTGTCCCGCTTCGAGCACGTCACGACAGGTCTGTAACCCGGTGCCGAGGACGGTGTCAGGAGCGCTGCCAACGAGGAGATCGTTTTCGTTTGCCGTCCGGAGGATCTCCCGTCCCTCGGCCATCGACGTCGCTAGCGGCTTCTCCGTGTACGCGTGCGTGTCGCTCTCCAGCGCACGCACGAGGAGGTCGCCGTGCGTCGAGGGCGGGGTCAGGATCACCGCCACATCGATCGCGGGGTCGGCGAGCAGCTCCTCGGTCGTGGCGACGGTCGGAACCCCGTATTCATCGGCTTTCGCCTCGGCTCGGTCGGTCTCGAGGTCGGCACAAGCTGCGGTTTCCAGAACGTCGAACTCGTTCGCTGCCTCGAAATACACGTCGCTGATCGTTCCACAGCCGACGATGCCGAGTGTAACGCGATCCATGAATTCCGATGTATGCAGACGAACAAATGGCTTGTGGTCATCCGGTCGCTGGCCGCTTTCGGGAGCGGGGAACCGACGGGGGCACGCGAGCGACGACCCTATCATAGGGACTGTTGTGATTCCGTCCCGCTGTGACGACACAGAACGATTCGTGAAACCCCAGAGCAGTCATCATACTGTCGGACAGAGATGCTTGAATATCAGATATTAGTGAACTGCCTGTCAGCAGCTGGATATTCCGTCTCAGTCCGTACGTGGCTCTGTCCGACAGTATCACTCAACGACCGTGCCGAACATACTCACAACAGTCTCTATCAACCCTCGTCGACAGGTTCGATGTTCGGCGGTTCCGGTTCGTCCATGCCGGTTCCGATGTAGAAGCTCGGATGGGGTGGTTGGTTGTAGCCCGCGTTCTGCCACGCCACGCTCGTTCGGTACTGGGGATCGTGCATCAGCGTGGGAATCCGGTGGTCGGTCTGGTGGGTCGTCGCATAGATCCGGAGCGCGCTGCTGTCCTCGGTCCGCCAGAGCACCTCCTCCCGCCAGTCCCCCAGGATGTCGGCCGACAAACACGGAGTCCCCTTCGTGTAATTGTTCGAATACGTCCCGTCGAACGTGAGCAGCGTTTCAAGCTCCGCCGACGCGTGGTTCCACCGATCGATCTTGCCGACACCGATCTCGGCGTCCTCGTCCCAGTCGTGATCGAGGAGTTCGCGCTGGAGATCCCCCGTCCACCAGATGCCGAAGTTAACTGACGAAATGGGATCGGCGATCGTCTCGCCGTCAACGGTGTGGGTGTCGACGCCCCACCCCCACGCCTCGGCGCCCTCGTGGGTCGGATCGATGTCGGCGATCATCCCTCGGCCGGTGTCCTCGCCGGTGTGTTCGCCCCAGATCAACTCGCCCGTCCCTGCGTCCCGGAACGACGCGCCGTAAGGAGCACTCGTCGGTTCGTGGACCTGGAAGACTTCCAACCCCGGCCGGTCGGGCGCGAAGTCCCCGACGTGCAGCGCGTCGCCGTGGCCCCACCCGGTTGAGTACAGCCCCGTGCCGTCGTGATCCACGACCATCGCGCCGTAGACGATCTCGTCACGACCGTCGCTGTCGACATCCGCGACGCTGAGTTGGTGATTGCCCTGTCCGGTGTAGGCGCTGTTGCCGGAATCGTCGCTGTCGAAGAGCCACCGCTGGCGCAGCTCACCATCCCGGTAGTCGAAGGCAGCCAGCATGGTCTTCTCGTAGTACCCGCGGGTCATGACAATGCTGGGGCGTTCGCCGTCCAGATATGCGACGCCCGCGAGGAACCGATCGACGCGGTTGCCGTAGCTGTCGCCCCAGTCCGAAACGTCACCCCTCGCCGGTTCGAAGTCGATCGTCGTGCGTTGTTCGCCCGTCTCGCCGTCGAACACGGTGAGATACTCCGGTCCCGTCAGGATCCGTCCCGCATCGTTGCGGTAGTCGGCGTCGGGATCGCCGATGGTGGTTCCAACGCCGTCGACAGCGCTGTCCGACGTTCGCACGGCGACCTCCGCGATCCCGTCGCCGTCGAAATCGTAGACGAGATACGGCGTGTAATGCGCTCCTGCCCGGATGTTCCGCCCGAGATCGATCCGCCACATGAAGGTGCCATCCAGCTGGTACCCATCGAGATACACGTTCTCAGTGTGCCCCTCGTGGGCGTTGTCTTTGGCGTTCGAGGGGGACCATTTGAGCACGATGTCGTAGCTTCCATCGCCCGTGAGATCGCCCACGCTGGCGTCGTTGGCGCTGTATGTCACCGTAGACCCGTCGTGACCGACGGTGTCGTCAGGCTTGTTCAGCGGGAGCTCCCGGTAGTTTTGATCCCACACCTCCGTCGTCGCTACTGACGGCTCGTCGGTCCCGACCACTCGCAGCGAGTACGTCGAGGACGCCGCTCCGTCGGAATCGAGGTAGTTCGTGCGGTCCCGGATCGGTGCGCGATTCACCTTCTTGCCGTCGCGGTAGAGGTGGAATCCGATCCGATCGGGATCCGTTCCGAGCAGCCGCCACCGGACCAACACCCCTTCGTCCACCGGGACCGCCACGAGCCCCCGATCGAGCGACTCCATCTGCCGTGGCGGCCCTCCGCGGCGCGAAGCCCGAGCGTTTGCCGTTCCGATCCCCGTCGTTTCGAACACGCTCCCGGCCAACACCAGTCCCGACGCACTGACGAACGAACGACGACTGAATCGACTGCCGAAAACCGTGTCTGCATCCGCGTCTCCGTCTTCCATTGCTATCAACTCCTCCAACCCTCATTTATAGTGGATTGTTAAAAATCTTTTGATGAATGAACAGAGATACTGACGCGTGGTCGGTAATACCGGACGTGACTTCGTTCTCGCCACCGTTTCCATTACGAACGTACGTATGTAATGATGCGACAGTGGCTGCTCACGGATCGGGTGGCCTCGTCCGGTGGGATCGGACGTGGGTGTCGAGTCGTCGCTACGTCCCGTTGAAGCTGAACAGGGGTTTGATGACCTCGGAGTCGAGGAACGCCTCGAACGCCGTCGCCGGATCGGACACCGAAACGGAGGTGTCAGTGATGTCGTGAGCGTCGATGGTGCCGTTTTCCATCAGTCGGAGCGCTTGTTCGAAGTTCGTCCACGTCGAGCCATAGGAAGTGTTCATCTCGATCTCCCCACGAACGACGGGAGTCATGAAGAGGTTGCTGGGATCGCCGGGGAGTCCGACCACGACGATCTGTCCCCCCTTACGGGTGACTTCGACAGCGGTTTCGAGTCCACTCCGGTGTCCCGTCGTGTCGAAGACCACGTCGAAACCCAACCCGTCGGTTCGTCCCTCGATTCGTTCCTCGAGCGATTCCGACTCCACGTCGATCGTGTCGAGACCGATCGATTCCAGCCGTGGCAGTCGGGCCGTCGTGTCCCGACTGAGTCCGGAGACGAGCACGTTCGCGCCCATCGAGTCGGCGATACACGCGACCAGCGAACCGATGGGTCCCGGGCCTTCAACCAGCACCGTATCACCGGGCGTCACGGTCGACTGAGAGAACACCGCCCGGGCGGCGATGCTGGTCGGCTCCGTGATCGCCGCCTCACGAAGCCCGACCCCGTCGGGAATCGAATGGAGGTGCTGGGGTTCGACCACGGTGTAATCGGCGTAGGCTCCGTCTCGGTGCATTCCGGTGATGGAAAAGTTCTGACAGACGTTCTCCTGGCCGTTGTCACACTGGAAGCAGTCACCACAGTGGTGAATCGGCTCCTCGACAACGCGCTCTCCCTCCGCAACGCCCGTCACCTGCTCGCCGACTGCCACGACTTCACCGGAGTATTCGTGGCCCATGATTCGCGGGATGGGGATCCACTCGTAGCCGCCTTCGTACTTGTAGGCGTGGGCGTCGCTGCCACACAGCCCGGCAGTGTGAACGCGAACCAACGCCTCGTTGGGACCGGGCGACGGACGATTTCCTTGCTGTACTTCCACGGATTCTGGACCGGTTTGGACGATCTGTTTCATACACGAGTAACTCCTTGGAACCGCTCTCACAGAGGGTGCGTTTACCAGCTATAAATGGGTTTGGGAGTACGCCCCGCCGCCCGACGCGATGGATATTTACGAGTAGGGCACACTCAGCCGGTATGCAACGCGACGGAATCGAGTTTCACAACGTTGGTGAGTGCCGGACGATCGATGGAGTGGACGGACAGGTTCTCCAGCGCGTTCCAGAACGCGTTCGCACGGCGTTGAACGAGGGGGCACAGACCAGAATGCGCCATCCGGCGGGGGTCGAACTCCGGTTCGTTCCGGACGACACGGTCAGGGTAACGCTCTCGACGGTCCCCACCGCCCGCGCGGCGGAAAGCCTCGTTCGCGTGTTCTGGGGACCGATCCAGGGCGAGGAGCACGCGGTCGGTCCCGGGCCGACGACCATCGAACTCGCCGTTCCCGAGTCGCTCACGGACCTTCGTCCCGGTGCGCTCGACCCACTCGCGTACGATCCCCGCGTCTGCCGGCTCGTGCTCCCCGGCGAGCACCGCGGGGCACACGTTTGCTACCACGGCGTCGAAGGCGACCACCGGCCACCCGCCGACGGGGAAACCCCCGACGAGCGGTATCTGGCGTACGGCACGTCGATTACCGAGGGGGAAGCGTCGGTGGCCGAACATCTCACCTACGTCAACCAGACCGCCCGCCGGCTCGGGGTCGATCCGATCAACCTCGGTTCGTGTGGCACGGCCTACTGCGACGCGGCGATGGCCGAACACATTGCCCGCGAGGATTGGGACGTGGCGACGCTCGCGCTGTCGGTGAACATGGTCGATCGGTTCCCCGCAGAGGAGTTCCGCCAGCGCGCCGCCCACATGGTCGACACCATCGCCGATGCCAACCCCGCCAAACCGATCGCGTGTATCACGATCTATCCGAACGCCCGCGACGTTCGCGTGGGCGAAGACGAGAACGGACACTGCGAACGGTTCCGGGAGGTGCTCGAGGAGGTCGTTGCCGACGCTCCCGACAACGTTCACCTGTTCGAAGGGCCGGAAATCCTCCCCGACATCGGCGGGCTCACCACCGACCTCGTCCACCCCGGCGACAACGCGATGATCAGAATGGGAGAGAACCTCGCCGCGAAACTCCAAGCCATCCGGTGATGGATCGCGGCGTCGCCCCGAACAAGCCCGAATGGAGTGTAATTTTTATTCAATTAATTTTATTAAGTATTGGATATAAACAAATTTTGTGGTAAGAGATACCTTATCATTCAGCACTGGGAAGGATCGCACAGCGTCCGAGTCACGATCGATCACCCGCCGGCGCGCGTTGCAGCTCGGGGGGAGCGGGCTTCTCGCGCTCGGCATTGCGGGGACGGGGAGCGCGAGCAGTCACGACGCTGAAGTGTACGAAACGGACGGCACGTGGTACGCCACGAACGGCGGTGCCACGGTGTACTCCGGCGGGAGCTACCGGGACGCGATACAGGCGGCGGTCGACAGCCTCACCGACGGACGAACCGCCAAAGAGCGGGTGCTCATCAAGAACTCCGGAACGTTCGGCCCGACGAGTTCGGTCAAATCGGTCCGGCTCGACAGCCACACGGTCATCGACCACAACGGGACGATCTTTGTCGAGGACACGGGCGAGGATCTCGTCGTTCCGTTCGAGGCCGAGAACGCCGAGTCGATCGAGATCCAAAATCTCCGCGTCGAGGGCAACCCCAGATACGGGATCTGGATCAAGAGCTGTTCGGACGTGGCGCTCGGGACCATCGAGATGTCGCTGTACGAAACGACCGACGTGGGTCTCGGCATCCGCGTCGACGACAGCGGCGGAGCGGGCCGGACGCGAGAGTTCGGTCTCGAATACGCGTTCATCGAGGGCGCGGCCCACCACGCTGTCGAGACGTACGGCGTCGACGGCGTCGGCATTGGAACCGTCGAGACCGTCGACACCGGGGGCTGTGGCTTGCTGTTGAACGACACGACCGACGCGACCGTCGGGTACGTGGACGCCACCCGCGCGGACGAGGGCGGCGGCTACGCCGGCTTCCGTTGTGCCAACGGCTGCGGTCCAAACGTCCAGCTCGACGAGCTTCGGGCGGTCGACTGTGGCAGGGGGCTGTTCACCGTCTCGGGCAGCTACGGCATCACTGTCTCCAACGTGTACATCGAGGGCTGTGAATCGGGCGCTCTCATCCAGGACACGCGGGACACCGCTGTCGATGGTGGCACCATCACGAACAACCGGGGCGAAGGGATCCGCATCGACTCCCGGAGTTCCGACGCCCATCCACACACCCGGAACGTCACGGTTCAGAACCTCCGGATCGACGCCAACGATTACGGGGTGTACGAGACTGGACCGGACACGGAGGACAACGCCATCATCGACAACAGCTTCTGTGGCAACAGGATCGACATCGAAACGTACGCGTCGAGTACGACCGTCAGCGGGAACACGTTCTGTGGGTAGCCCGATGATCGGCGGATGCACGAACCGGCTGTGACACCCGTCGCCCGGAGCGTCGACCACTTCCGGTAATGCCGGACGCGAGCGATACGGATCGAGAAGGGTGGTGGCTCTACCCCGTCACGATCCACAGCGCTGCGACGCGCTCGCGGACATCGAAAGCGCTTGGATCGAAATCCGGTAATAACGGACAGTCTTCGGAAATTAAATCGGTACAGACGATATCTTCAGAGATCCTACAGCCATAGCAGCCGGTATTAGTACAATTACGACGATATCGGATGATATCCAGGGATCAGTCATCCAGTGGTGATCCGGTACGTGCCGGTAGCGATGTCGATTTCCACGGTCCCGCCGGTGCGAACGGCGTCGACGCCGGACAGTTCGGATTCGCACGCCGGGGCGTCCGGATCCAGAACCGTTCCGTCGACAGCGACGCGTTCGGGCTGGTCGGGGAGCACGACGGTCGCGGTGGTGTTCCACGGGATCGTTACGGAGAGCGTGAGTCCCTGCTCCCGTTCCCAGGAGACGGCGACCTCACCGCACTCGGTTGGGACCCGCCCGGTTGCTCGATCGAGTCCGCCGGCTGGCGGACGAATGCGGAGCTGTCGATCGGCGTGCTCCCCGAACCGGACGCCGAGCAACGCCTGAAGAACGTAGGTGAACACCGTCGCGCCCATGGCGTGGGATTCGCTCCGGTTTCTGCGTGCTCGGTCCGGAAGCGCGTCGTCGCCACAGTGCCACGACTCCCACGTGAACGTCCCATTGCGTCGTAGCACCTTCGCCCAGCCGTCCTGCGTGGGATCGGTGAGCAACTCGACCACCGCAGCCGGCCGCTCGACGGTTTGGAGCGCTTCCAGCAGCCACGGCACCATCATCGGACCCATCCGTATGCCCGCGTCGATGACGTGCTCGGTCACGGTCTCGACCGACGGTTTGGGAACGATCCCGACCGCGAGCGCGAGGGCGTTGGCGTGTTGGGAGGCGTGGTCGCTGGCAGCGTGGGCGTCACAGCCGTCGACGAACAGATCCCCATCGTGGAGACGATCGAGGATCGCCGTTTCGAGCGCTCCCCGTCGCTCACGGAAGTACGACAGCTCCGGCTCCGGTCGGTCGAGTTCGGCGGCGATGGACGCGGCGCGCTGCAGGGCGTTCACCCCGAGGAGGTTGATCGTCGTCAGGGCCGGCCACTCCCGGTCGTAGCCGTACCGCATTTCGGGGGGCCAATCCACGATTCCCGCCTCGTAGGGACCGCCCTCGCCGCCGCTGATCTCCGTCACCAGCCCGGTGTCGGGATCGACGTGACGGAGGATGTAATCGACGACGACACGGACGACGGGGTAGGCTGTGTCGAGCACGCGCCGGTCGTCGGCGACCAGATAGTACCGCCACACCCACTCCGGAAACGCCGCGGTGAAATCGGGGATGTCCCGTTTGCCGTCGCCGTTGGGGTAGACGGCGTTGAGACGGCCCTCGGGCGCCCAGTACCGGTAGTGGGACCGGACGAACTCCCGAATGGCCCCCCGGCTCAGCCGGCGCTCCCGGAAGGCGACCGTGGTCACACGCGAGACGTTGCACGCGTCCAGCAGGAACTGGCCTTTCTCACGGGTCGGGGTGTCGACGAACCCCTCCTGACAGCCGTACAGCGCGGAGTGGCGGGCCAGCTCGACCACCTCATCGAGCACCGGATTCGAGGAGTCGAACGTCGCTGCCCTCCTGTCGGGAACCGCGTTGTGGGAGGCAACGAGCGACACCTGCTCGCGGGAGAGCGCCTCGCCAGGATCGTCGATCTGCAGGTAGCGCAGTCCGAGGTAGTTGAAGGGGCGAAACACCTGGGAACCGTCGCGCTGGACGTAGCCGTACCGCATGTCCGTGGCCTGGGTTCCCTCTCCGACAACCGCGCCGTCCTCCCGGCGGTAGCCGGCGCGCAGCTCGACGCGGTGACCCGCCGTTCCCGATTCGAAGCGAACGACCGGCCGGCCGGCGTAAACGCGCCCGAAATCGAATACAACCGATCCCGATTCGAGCCGCTCGACGGATTCGGGCTCGATCGTCGTGTGCGTGACCGCGCGGTTCTGAGCCACCAGCCGCTCCCACGGCTCAGTCGGGTGGACGCCGACGACCTCTGCAGGCTCCCACGCGGCGTCGAGTCCGGGCTCGTCCCAGCCGGGAGCCAGCCGTCGACCGTCGACGATCTCAACCGGTTCGGCGATCTCCCCGTTGCGGAGCGGCGCGTCGAGCCACGGGCCGGCGGTCGTTTCCCAGCTGTCGTCGGTCACCACGGTCCGCGAATTCCCATCAGCGAAGTCGATGACGAGCTGGAGGATAAAGCCCGGCTCGCTCGCGGGACGGCCCTGGCCCGCGCCGTGGTGGGCGTGCACGACGCCGAGAACGTTGTCGCCAGGGGTGAGACGATCCGTCACGTCGAGGGTTTTGTAGTACTGGTAGTCGGGGTACGCGAACGCCTGGCCCCGGTCGACGGGCTCACCGTTGATCGACAGCGCGTACTGGTGGCTGGCCGAGACGTACGCACGGGCGCGCTCGATCTCGCCGGCCACCGCGACCGGCCGCCTGAAACAGGAAAAGTGTCCGTGCTCGTCGCTGCTCCGGGACCGACGGATCCACGACGCGTCCCAATCGTCGGCTCCGAGCAGTCCCGTCTCCCACGCCGCGGGGTCACTCCACGCGCTGGCCCGGCCGGCCGCGTCCCACACCCGGACCGTCCAGTGGTAGCGCTCGCCGGCGGCCAGCGCCGGGCCGTCGTACTCGACCGCCGGACGATCGGAGCACCGTTGGCTCGAATCCCACACGTCCGCCGCTCCCGGCTCGAGGCGGTCGGGAGCAGAGGCGACGAGGACGCGAAACGCCGATTGACGGGCGCCCCGACGGTCCGTTTCTACCCGCCACCGGAGGACCGGGTTCGGCTCGTCGATGCCGAGTGGGTCGTGTGCGTACTCCGTTCTGAGGTCGATCGGCCGATCGCTCATGGTCGTCCGACGAATGGCGAGAAATAAAACGTGTCGCTCGCGGTCGGAACACCACGGCAACAGTTATGTGAGATGGGACAAACACGAACCCATGTCGATCGGAGTGTGTTACTACCCGGAGCACTGGCCGCGGGAACGGTGGGAGACAGACGTGCGGGAGATGGCCGACGCGGGGTTGGAATACGTCCGCATGGCCGAACTCTCGTGGGGACGGCTCGAACCCGAACGCGGCGCGTTCGACTTCGAGTGGTTGGACGAGATCATCGCGCTTGTCGGCGAGTACGGGATGAGCGTCGTCCTGTGTACGCCGACAGCCTCACCGCCGCAGTGGCTCGTCGAAGAGCGCCCCGAGATCCTGCAGACGGATCGGGACGGAACGGTCAGAAACGTTGGCAGCCGCAGACACTACTGCGTCAACTCCCCGGCGTACCGCGAGGAGACAGAACGCGTCGTCCGCGCGATGGCGAGCCGGTACGCCGGCGTCTCCCACGTGGTCGGGTGGCAGACCGACAACGAATACGGCTGTCACGGTACTGCGGACTGCTACTGTAAGGACTGTAGCGCGGCCTTCCGCGACTGGCTGGGCGAGCGGTACGGCGACGCCGACGCGCTCAACGACGCGTGGGGAACGGCGTTCTGGAGCCAGCAGTACGACAGCATCGAGCAGGCCGATGTGCCGCGTCCGACGCCAGCTCAGGACCACCCCTCCCTACTGCTCAACTACCGCCGGTTTTGTTCGGACAGCATCGTCGAGTACAACCGGCTGCAAGCGGAGCTGCTGCGCGAGTACGACGACTGGTTCGTCACGCACAACTTCATGCACCTGTTCCCGTGGATCGACCTGTACGAGATGGCCGACGATCTCGATCTGGTCTCGTGGGACTCCTACCCGACGGGGCACGTCCAGGAAACGACCGACGGACGAACACCGCCGGATCGACTCACGGCCGGCGACCCGGACCTGCTCTCGTTCAACCACGACCTGCACCGGGGCGTTCTGGGGCGTCCGTTTTGGGTGATGGAGCAGCAGCCGGGCGACATCAACTGGCCGCCGCACTCGCCCCAACCCGCAGCGGGCGCGATGCGGCTGTGGGCACACCACGCCGTCGCTCACGGCGCGGACGCCGTCGTCTATTTCCGGTGGCGGCGGTGTCTCGAAGGCCAGGAGCAGTACCACGCTGGACTCCGCAAGCGGGACGGTTCGCCCGATCGGGGCTACCACGACGCCGTAGAGGCTGCCGACGAGCTGTTCGAGGTGGGTCCCATCGACGCGCCGGTCGCGCTCCTCCACGACTACGAGAGCCTCTGGGCGCTCGAGGAGCAGCCACACGCACCCGACCTCGACTACTGGGCGCTCATACGATCGTTCTACCGTGCACTCCGGGCGCGCGGCGTGCAGGTCGACGTCGTCCAGCCGACCGCGTCGCTCGCGGACTACGGTGCCGTCGTCGCCCCGACGCTCCATATCGTGAGCGACGAGCTGGCCACGCACCTCACCGAGTATGTCGAGGCGGGTGGGGAGTTGCTACTCGGCCCACGATCGGGCGTGAAAGACGAGCAGAACAAGCTCCGCGCGTCTCGTCCCGGATCGCTGGTGGCCCTCGTCGGCGCGACCGTCGAGGAACACGAGACGACACCCGAGCAGCTCGAACGAACCGTCGTTCGGGTTGGAGAAACCGAGGAGTACGCGTTCCGGACGTGGGCCGAACGGCTCGACGCCGACGCCGCCGTTCAGATCCTGGCGTACGACGGCGGCCGAAGGGACGGGCACACGGCGGCGGTGCGCAACACCGTCGGAAACGGACACGCCGTCTACTGTGGCGTCTGGCCCGAACGCGATCTCGCTGACGAATTGGTGGAATCGCTGCTCGCACGCAGTGGAATTGACCGCTCGGAGCGGTTGCCTGACGGCGTCCGTGCCGCCGTGCGCGACGGCCACACGTGGGTGACGAACTTCACGAGCGTCCCCATCGAAGTCGAGACCCATGTCGCGTGGCGCGTCGGCAGCGCGACGATCGAACCGTTCGATCTCGCCGTGGCCGAGGGCGATCTGATCGATAATCTCTCAGTCCGAATGGGAGAGTGAACGCTACCGCTGCGCGAGACCGTCGAACGCCGGCAGTTCCTCGGGATCGTCGAGCGCCGCGAGATACACATCGCTGCCGGTCCCACCGCGGGAGCTGTCGAAGACCACGTGTTCGTCGTCGGGGCTCAGCCTCGAGTGGGGGTGCACGTCGTCGTCCCCGCTCCAGCCGTGTTCGACGAGCTTGCGCGGCACGTCGTACGCACCGGTGTTCGGGTCCCGCTTCCAAAGGATGTCGTAGGGCGCGCCGCGGTAGGTCCCATCGCCGACGACGAGATCCCGGCTGTTGCTGTGGAAATGCGTGTAAATGTCGGGAGCAGGGTGCTCGCGGACGTTCTCGCCGTCGTACCGAACCACTCCGAAAAAGGCGTCCGGATCGTCACGGGTCCCCCGCCAACCGTGGTAGCCGACGCGTTCGCCGTCGGCCAGCCAGTACTCGTGACCCACGGCAGTCTCGGGTCCAGTAGGCCGGATCCGCCACGTCTCGTCGGTTGCCAGATTCAGCCCCCGGATCCGGTCGACGTCCTCCCACGGTCCCTCCTCGCAGTACGTGACTAGCTCCGGCCGGGTCGGCGAGGCGTTGACGTGGCCCAGCCAACAGTTCGCATCGACGTGGACGGTCGGCTCGCCGCCCTCGATCGGCACGGAAACCACCTGTGAGTGGGGTTCTGCGGCGTGGCGGGCGGCGATCCACGCGTCCCGATCTCCGGAACCGTCGACATCGACCCTTTCGGAGATGGCGGCCACCGCCCGCTCGCCGTCGGCCGTGCCCGCCGCGATGCTCCCAGTGTACCCCGCCGGACAGTCGTACAGCGCGGTCACAGCGAGCGATTCGAGATCCAGCGAGAGGAGGGTCGCGTCGTGCCAGAACAGGGCGATCCCCGTTCCCTCGACCCTCGTGATCCCAGTGATGCCCGCCGGCAGGTCGGTCAGCTGCGTTATCCCGCCGCCATCGAGATCGACGGCGTACAGATCGTCGCTCCCACCACGGTCCGAACGGACGAGAAGCCGTCGACCGCCGTCGTACCAGCCGTTCTCGGTGAAGTAGAGATGGCGGCTGTCGGCGTCGGGATCGTTGGTCAGTCGCGTTACGCGGACGCCCGTCTCCGGATCGTCGTAGGTCTCCCGTTCGGAGCCCAGCACTCGGCCGGCGTGGGGTCCCTGGCGCAGATTGGTTCCCATCGGATCGAAGATGCCGTCGGAAAGACAAAAGACTACCCACCGGTGAGGCGTGTCCTAACTCCAGCGGACGCAGATCGCTAGCGCGCTCCCTGTGACGGCGAGGATCACCGCGAACGTGGCGAGCTGCACCCACGCGAGGACGAACGTCGCTGATCCGGGATCGACGACCCGGAGAGAGGCGAGCAGGACGCCGATCGAAACGAGCGAAACGACGAACAGGAACTGCAGCCCCCGCGCGGACTGACAGAGCGCGTCGACGGCTCGATCCCGGTCCATACGCGAGTCTTCATCGCTGTGGGTGCAAAGCTTTCGATTCCCAGTCGAGCGATCGGGGTAAGGCCCGGGGGATCCCGGCCGGGGCAGTGGGAGCCGGATCTCACCCAATGAAAGGATTTATGTGGGCCTCACCGTGAACATTGACAGACGGTAGTTTATGACATCCCAACACCGGAACGCAGGGGGGGTAGAGAGGCTTCGCCGAAGAGAGTTCATGGCTGTGGCGGGCGCAGCCGGAATCGCAGGTCTGGCGGGCTGTTTGGGCGGTGGGAGCGGCGACGACGAGGAGTTCGTCTACGCGTTCGGCCGATCGCCCACGGAGGTCCAGTTCAACATCTTCCGGCAGTCGAACTTCGCACACAGCATTCAGGATCAGACCCACCACTACATCGCCAAAGGCGACGTCAAAGGAAACGTCTGGCCGGATCTGCCCGAGAGCCTTTCGGTCGACGGAAGCACGCTCGTGATCGAGTTTCCCGAGAACTACTCGTGGTGGAGCGGCGACGATCTCACGGCCGAAGACTACTGGACGTATCTAGAGATCCGTCGGCTGCAGGATCCGGAGGCGTCGGATATCAAGGAGAACGTTCTGGTCGACGACTACACCATCGAGCGGACGTTCAAAGGGGATGTGACGCCCAACCTGATGCGGGCGGATCTCACCGACCAGACCTTCGGGAAGCTGACCACACCACGCTGGATCTACGGGGAGTATCTCGAACGGCTCCAAGACGCGACGACACAGAACGAACGGGACACTGTCATCGACGAGCTGCGCGAGTTCCAGATCCCGATCGATCAGCTATCAGAAGAGGGCCTGGGCAACGGACCCTACGAGGTCGTCGATTGGAGCAACAGCGATACGGCTTTCGAGCTGTACGAGGACCACCCGCTCGCGGAGCAAACGAACGTCGAGCGCGTGCGCCTCATCTCCGAGATTGCAACGGAGAACCTCCGCGCAATGGAGGTCAACGACGAGATCGATATGTACCCCGAGGGGCTGATCGGTGAAGTCGACCGGGGCGACTACCCGGACAACCTCCAGAACTGGAAGGAAATAGAGTGGTTCAGAACGCAGAAGATCGCGTTCAACTGGAAGAACGAACACCTGGCCAAGCGTCCGGTCCGGCGGGCGATCGCGCACGCGTTAGATCTCGGCCCGATAGTCGACGCCGCGGTGGAGGCCGGTCTCGTCGGCGATCCGCCGGCGGTACAAACCGGTCTCCGGTCGTCGATCCACGAGAAATATCTCGGTGAGGGCTGGGTCGACCAGTTGATCGAGTACCCCATCGAGGCCGACGAGTCGGGGGCTGTCGACCTGTTGGAGGGGGCGGGCTACACGCGGGAAGACGGCTCGTGGCTCGACGGGAACGGGACCCCCGTCGAATTCAGCTTCCTGACCAACGACGGCCAGTTCCAGTCCTCCGTGGGCGTCGTCGTCAGCGATCAGCTCGAAGCGTTCGGCTTCGGGATGGACGTGACGACCGTCGGATCGACCGACTACTACCAGACCCTGGAGCAGTACGACCACGACATGTGGTGGATTTGGCACGTTGCGGCTGCCCTATGGCATCCGACCTCGTATTACTCGAACGACTTCTACGGCGTCGAGGTGGGCGATCCGAGCAGCGACGCGGAGACGGGTGTCACGGGCATCCCGTTCGAACTCGAGATTCCCTCGGAGGTCGGGGCGAGCGAGATCCAGGGCGACGGCGTCACCATCGAGCCGGCCCAGCTCATGGCGGATCTCCCGGTGGCAGGCTCCGAAGACGAGGTGCGAGAGATGACGCGGACGCTCGTCCAGTGGTTCAACTTCGATCTGCCAAATCTGCTCTGGATCGAGGAACGCAGCGGTTCGTGGGGCGACGTCGAAGCGTACGACTTCCCATCAGGTGACGAGGAGAACGTCAAACTCGACATGGATCGACCCGGTGAAACCGCGCTTATGCACGGCTGGATCGACCGCGCCGAGTAACACATGCATCCACGATACGTCCTGAAACGCACGGGCCAGATGGTCTTCACGTTTTTCGCGACCGTGACGCTCACGTTCGTGCTCTACCAGGCGATGCCGGGCGGACCGGCCGAGGCGATGCGCGCGATGATCCTGGCCGAGTCGGGGGATGTCGGGGGATCGGTGAGCCTCGACCTCCTGAACGAGATGGTCGAACACTACGCGAACGTCAATCCGGACCAACCGCTCCACGTCCAGTACTACAACTACCTCCACTCGCTGCTCGTCGAGGGGGACATGGGCACCTCGATCTACCAGGGTGAGCCGGTGTTGGACCTGATCCTCCAGCGTGCTCCATGGACCATGTTTATCGGGGTCTACGCGCTCACCATGGGCTACGCGGTGAGCCTGTTTCTCGGGGCAGCGATGGCGTATAAGGAACGCTCCCTGTTTGACTCGGTGTCCTCGACGGGAGTGATCCTTCTCAACTCGGTGCCGTACTACATCTTTGCGATCGTCCTCGTCTACGTTCTGGGCATCAAATACTCCCTGTTCCCGATCAACGGCCGGTATGGGACGTTCGTCGATCCCGGATTCACGCTGGAGTACATGGGCAGCGTCGTTCGGCACGCCGTGCTGCCGGTGGTCTCGATGGGGATCCTTGCGACGGGCGGCGCGCTCACCATGCGGGGCAACGCGATCCGTGTGCTCGGCGACGACTACGTCCGCGTGGCAGAGCTCCGTGGCCTGCGGCGCTCTCGCGTTGCAATGCAGTACGTCGGTCGGAACTCGGTGCTACCGCTGTACACCCAGTTTATGATCGGGATCGCCGGTGTGCTGTCGAGCACGGTCGTTGTCGAGGAGATCTTCGCGTACAACGGAATGGGCAAGCTGCTGTACGACGCCGTTCTCTTACACGACTACCCCCTGTTGATGGGGACGCTGCTCGTGTTCACGACGATCACGCTGATCGCCATCTACCTCGCGGATCTCACCTACGGGTACATCGATCCGCGCATCTCGACGGGTGAATCGAATGAGTGACACGGACGAACTCGACTTCGAGGAACTGTTCGACGACGCTGACCGGGAACCGCCGTCCCGGTCGGCGCGACTGAAACGCACGCTCGACGTGACGGTGCTGGCTCCGCTCCGGATCGCACTCCACGACTGGCGCGCCGTCGTGGCTGGGGGGATTCTCGTGCTCTACGCTCTCATGGGGACGGTCGGCGTCTGGCTGGCGAAGAAACCGTCCTCGGGGGACCATCCCAAGCTGGAAGCACCGTTCCAGCACGTGGCGTATCCGCTGGGCACCGACCTGTATGGACGGTCCATCCTCGACCAGATCATCCACGCGACGCCGGACATGTTCCGGATGATCTTCGCGGGGGCCATCGTCGCTGTCGGCGTGGCGGCGGTCGTCGGTCTGCTCTCGGGGTTCATGCGGGGGACCTGGGTCGACGCGCTGTTGATGATGCTGGCGGACATGATCATCACGATCCCGGGACTGCCGCTCATCATCGTCATCACGGCGATCTTCCAGCCGACGAACCCTTTCGTCGTCGGCGTGTTTCTCGGAATCGACATGTGGCCGGGACTCGCCCGGACGGTGCGGTCGCAGGTGCTCAGCATCCGCGAGGAGAGCTACGTCGAGGCCTCGCGGATCATGGGGCTTCCAACGCCGTCGATACTCCGGCGGGACGTGGCCGGCCAACTCATGCCGTTCATCCTCGTCAACGCGGCGCTGACCTCCCGGCGCGTGATCTTCGAGTCGGTGGCGCTGTACTTCCTGGGCATTCTTCCGTTCACGACGTACAACTGGGGTGTGCTCATGAACCTCGCCTACCAGGAGAACGCGCTGACGCGGTCGGAGTTGCTTCCCTGGCTCGTGTTCCCGATGATTACCATCATACTGATGTCGTTCGCGTTCGTGTTGCTCTCACAAGCGATGGACGCTATCTTCAACGTGCGTCTCCAGGCACGCCACGCGGAAACGATCGACGAGGACGAGGAGGTGGCTGGATGATACTGTCGGACAGAGCCACGGACGGATTCCGACGGACCATCCAGCTGCTGTCTAGCGGTTCATCAGCATCCGATAGTCAATCACCTCTGTCCGACAGTATGAGTACTGCGACGGGTGATCGACGATGACCGACGACGTTGCCATCGAGATCCGCGACCTCGAAGTCACGTTCGACGTCGAGCGCGGCGAGTCGAACGTCGTCAGAAACGTCGATCTCGACGTGTACCGCGAGGAAACCCTGGGCATCGTCGGTGAGAGCGGGAGCGGCAAGTCGATGGTCGCGCTGTCGTTGCTCGACGCGATCCCCGAGCCGGGCGGAGCGTCCGGCGAGGTGATCTACCATCCCGAAAACGGCGATCCGGTCTCGGTGCTGGATCTCGATCCCGAAGCGCTGCGCCGGTTCCGGTGGGAGCAGATCGCAATGGTGTTCCAGGGGGCGATGACCTCGTTCAACCCCGTGATGTCGATCCGCGAGCACTTCCGGGAGACGTTGCAAGACCACGGCTACGACGTTCCGGCGGGCATGGAGCGCGGGACTGGGATCCTCGAACAGCTGTATTTGGATCCCGACCGCGTGTTTGAGTCGTATCCACACGAGCTCTCGGGTGGAATGCGACAGCGCGCGCTCATCGCGCTGAGTCTCATCCTCGAGCCGGAGGTGCTGATCCTCGATGAACCGACCGCGGCGCTGGATCTGCTCATGCAGCGGTCGATCATCAACCTCCTTCGGGAGATCCAGGCGACGTTCGAACTCACGCTGGTGTTCATCACTCACGACCTGCCGCTGTTGACGAAGATCGCGGACAGGATGGCGGTGATGTACGCGTTTGATTTCGTCGAGATCGCCGGGACGCAGGAGCTGCTCCACCACAGTGGACACCCCTACACGCGGGCACTGCTTTCGACGACGCCGGACCTTACGACGCCGCCCGAGGAGATTCAAACGATCGAGGGGACCAAGCCCGACCCGGTCGAGTACATCTCGGGCTGTTCGTACCACCCGCGCTGTCCGATGGCCGACGAGCAGTGTCGCGCTACCGAACCCGGACTGATGGACGTTCGAGCGAACCACGAGGCGTCCTGTCACTACCACGCGGACGTGCCGGACGAGATCACGATCCGAAACAGGCCACGGGGTGTCATCGATGAGTGAGCCGCTCCTCTCGATGGACGGCGTGACCGTCGAGTTCAACAGCTCCGGCGGGACGCTCGATCTCCTGTCGAACGAGCAGCCGGTCCGGGCGGTCGACGACGTTTCCCTCGATGTCGGCGAGAACGACGTTGTGGCGCTGATCGGGGAGAGCGGCTGTGGCAAATCGACGCTTGGGAAGGCCGCTATCGGTTCCCAACGCCCGACCAGCGGCTCCGTCTCCTACCGGGGCCAAGACGTCTGGGACGCCCGCAAGGACCGCGGTGCGGTCCGGATCCCGTTCGAGGAGATCCGCCGCTCGCTCCAGATCATCCACCAGGATCCCGGCAGCGCGCTCAACCCCAATCAGCGCGTGCTCACATCGCTGATGCTGCCGCTCAAGAAGTGGCAGCCGGAGCTGGGCTACGAGGAGCGCGAGGAACGCATTCTCACGCTGCTCGAACACGTCGGCATGTCGCCGCCCGAAGATTTCGTGAACCGGTATCCACACCAGCTCTCAGGTGGCGAGCAACAGCGGGTCGTGCTGGTCAGGGCGCTCCTGCTGAATCCCGATATGATCCTCGCTGACGAGGCGATCAGCGCGCTCGACGTGTCGCTGCGCGTCGAGATGATGGACATCATGCTCGACCTGCAGTCGGTGTTTGACACGTCGTTTCTGTTCATCTCCCACGATCTCTCGAACGCCCGCTACATCGCACAGCAAGCCGGCGGCCGGATCGCCGTGATGTATCTGGGCGAGATCGTCGAGATCGGACCGGTCGAGGAGATCCTCGAGAACCCCCAACACCCCTATACGAAGGTGTTGAAGTGGGCGACGCCGGAGCTGTACGAGGAGCGCGAGGAGGACGTGCCGATCAGGGAGATCGACGTGCCCGACCCGACGAACCCGCCGGCGGGTTGTCGCTTCCACACGCGGTGTCCGAATGCGCGGGAAGCGTGCCGTGAGTCCCACCCCGAACCGTACGCCGTCGGTCCCGACCACGACAGTCAGTGCTTCCGGAGCGACGAGAGCCACGAGTACTGGGAGAGTGAGCCGTTGCATGACTGAACGCGAGAGATGGAAGACGATGTACACACCGACGCCGGAGGCGAGGACCGATGACTCCTGAAACGAGCGACCGCGACGCCCGCGCTGTGACCGATTCGATCCCCGGACGCCCGCTCTCGTGGGTCGTGATGGGGATCGGCATCGTACTGGTCGCTCTCGGCGGATTCGTCGCCACGGGCGAAATCAGTGGCCTGCTCGGCCTGTGGGGACTCTCGATGATCGTCGGGACGCTCGTGGTTTATGGAGCGTCCGCGCTCTGGCACGCGCTCGGATGAACACCGATCGCGCCGGGCTGGTCGGTCACGCGTAGGCCATGTTCACCTCGATGACGTTCGCGGTTCTGAGCACGTGGTTCGGGATTTCGGTGTCAAAGCGCTGGCCCTGCATACGGCTTTTCGGTCCCGAGACGCTGATCGCTCCCAACACCGTTCCATCCTTGAGGACCGGGGCTCCGACACACCGCATCCCCCTGACCCGCTCCTCTCGGTCCCGCGCGTAGCCCTGTTTTCGGATCTGTTCGAGTTCCTCGAACAGCTCCGTCTCGGAGGTGATGGTGGTGTCGGTTATTTGTGGCATCCCGTGGCAATCGAGCACAGCTCGGACCCGTTCCTCCGGAAGGTGGGCGAGGATGGCTTTTCCCATCGCGGTCGTCTGGAGCGGGACCCGGTAGCCGTTGTACGTATCGAGTTGGACCGCGTCGGTTCCTTCGGATTTGAAGAGGAACACGCCCTGTCCGTGCTCTTCGATCATGAGGTTGGCGTGCTCGCCGGTCCGCTCGGCCAGCTTCACGATCTCCGGGCGAGCCACCTCGTAGATCTTCATCCGCTGTCGAGCGTATCCACCGAACTCGAGGAACTTCGTTCCGATCCGGTACCGGCCGTTGTCGTTGACGACCAGCTCCAGTTCCTCGAGCGTCCGGAGGTGGTCGTGGATCGTGCTCTTTGGCGTCTCCAGGTGGGTTGCCAGCTCCCCGACGCCGGCCACTCCCAGCTGTTGGAGCGCGCTGACGACTTCGAAACTCACACCGACTGCCTTCACCGGGATAGGAGTCGATTTTGACATGGTGACTCGTGTAACAGCACCGTAACTACTTAAGCGTGGGCAATAGTAGCAGTGTGCAGGGCGTTCGACGATACTGAAGAGCGGCGCGCGGCGTCTCCGATCGGACCACGGGAGAGCCGACGCGATCGAATCGACCGGAACAGCCCGCGCCCCTGTCCGGTATCGTCGGACGCCCTGGCGGGGACGGGGGGTACTGTCCGGTATCGTCGGACATTCGTCTGTCGCTAGTTCCCGTCGCACAGCGTCTTGCCACGACACGAATGCCGATCCGGTCTATCCATCGTACTCCCGGGAAGACGTTCGACGGAGGCGATCGAGGTGCTGCTGAAAATCCCCTTGTGCTGTCATCGCTCTACCTCCGTATAGTCGTCCGATCAATCTGCCTGTTGTCCTCCATCGTTCACTTTCCGGTCGTCCGACCACTGGGTGCGAGCACGGCGTGGGGTAGTGATTGTGCCGCAGGGCGTTTCGGGCGCTGGGTCGCTGTCTACGTCGATTCGCGTGTCACATCGATTCGAACGTCCATCGCTGGTTTCCGCTACCGGTGTCTGGCCACTGGAGGACGTTCGCGCCGTCCTCTGTCGAGGTTCCCTCGACATCGGCGAGCTTGTTGCTGTGAACGGCCTCGAGCGTGTACACGCCATCCTCCTCGTCGTTTATATACCAACGCTGGCAGCTGCAGCCGGTGTCCGAGTATTGGCGAACGTTCGTGCCGTCCTCCGTCGAGGCGTTGGCGACCTCGAGCAACTGACCACTGTTTTCGTTCACCAGTCGGTACTCGCCGTCGGCGACCTCTTCGACGTACCATTGCTGTGTCGAGTGCCCGTTCGCGGGCCACTGTTGGACGTTCGCGCCGTCCTCTGTCGAGGCGTTGGCGACCTCAAGCAACTGACCGCTGTTGACGTTTACGATCTCGTAGGTCCCCGTCGAGATCGGACCACCGTTGCCACCGTTGTCGGGCGGCGAGCCGCCCTCTTCGACGGCTTGTGCCCATCCTTCGAGCCACTCACGAAGCCCGCTGTCGGGCACAGAGAGGGAGTGGGTGTTCTCAGAGAGCGCGGGATAGCCGCCGACCTCGTCGTGGTGGCCAACCCAGTAGTCGTAGGGATTGTCGAGGCGGTCGTTACCGGCGCGATTGGCGATCTCGCTGACGATTCGCTGGTCGTTGTCGGTGCGGTCGGCCGGTCGTGCGCCGGCGGTTGCGAGGTTGTGGCTCTCGACATCGCCGGCGGGGATCTCGCTGAGACCGCTCGGCCACAGCGGTGGCGAGCTCTCGCTGTCGGTGCCGGCGAAGTCGGTGTCCTCGAGCGGCGGGTCGGCGGTGTAGTTGTCCGTGTAGTACGCCGTCGGGCTTCCTTCGAGGATCTGGTCGCCGGTGTCGGTCAGCCCCGTGTAGCCGTTGCCGACGAAGCTGGTGACCGCCGAACTGTCGATGTTAGCCGATTCGTCGAAGAAGTACGCGAGATTGTTGACGATAACGGTCTCGGTGTCGCTTTTGAGCCGCGGCACGCGACCGCGTATCTTGGCCCAGACGTTGCCAGCGAACGTGACGTTCGACGCGCCGTCACCGATGAGCGTGCCGTAGTTGTGGTCGGCGCCGTCGCCGTAGGGATCCCACAGTCCCTCGTAAGCGAGGCAGTTGGTGACGGTCGTGTCCTGGGTGTCGTACCCCACCGAGAGACACTCGTCGACGCCCCACGAGGCCGTCACGTGGTCGAGCACGTTGTTCTGGGTGTCGTCCTGGGTGTTGATCGCGTCGTTACTCTGGATCGACCCGTCACCCGGACCGATCCGCGACCGAACGTGCTGGACGACGCAGTTGTCGGCATCCACCTGCACCATCCCCTTGATGAAGGTGATTCCCGGCGAGGGTGCGGTCTGCCCCGCTACCCAACAGTTATCCTCCGTAATCGCCAACCTCTCGTTGCCCAGATCGATGGTGCCGCTGGTCTCGAAAACGACCACGCGCGAACCGCTCGCGGTGAACGCTGCTTCGACGGCCTCCCGCGTCGGTTCCGTGATCGTGTACACGTCGACTCCGTCCTCGAGCCACGGCCCCATCGTGGCGAAGCCGTCGCCGCCGTGGAAGGACGATCGATCGAACGTTTCACCGCCCTCGGCGGGCGTTGTCCCCGTGGCAGTCCCACCGAGCACGGTGCTTGCAATACTCCCGGCTGCGATCGCACGCAAAAACGTGCGTCTGTCGTGTGTCATGAATAGACACCACTATGGTAAAATACAACATAGACAATAAATTTATCCTAGTTTATATTACTATTGTACAGAAAACGTGGTGTGTCGGTTGAACGCCCAACTGGACGTTCGACTCCAGATTCCCACTTACCGAACGATTACAGACGTACTATCGTAACGGTTTCAGTGGCTATCGGCGACTGCTCGCGGGAATCGGTTCACATCTTCCTCTCCGCTCGCGTGATATTCGGGGTAGAGTCGTTCTACCGCTGTTCGTCGTCTGATTCGCTACGAACAAACGGATCGATCCGCCACAGCGTCCGTCTGCCGTGCTCGGACGGTGATTTCGGTGTTCGAAGCCGCGACCGGACGGCGACGACCGACCGATCGTTCGCCTACCGGGAACGCATTCGATGGACACGAGGGTGATCGATCAGTCGAACGCAGGGATGACCTCTTCTCCGAACAGTCGCAGTTGGTCTTCGACCAGTTGCGGGGGCATCCCCGAGTGGTGAAAGCGCAGCGCGAGCTGGTTCAGCGCAAAGCGGTCCTGGATCGCCTCAATCTGCTCGATGATCTGCTCGGGCGTGCCGTAGATGAACCGATCGTCGGCGAGTTCGGAGAACTCCTCGACCGAATCGGCGCTCATCAGCGGGTGGGAGAACTCGCCCCCGTACTCGTCGCGGTACGTGCGGTGGAGATACTCCTTTCGCTCCATCACGTCGGCTTCGGTTTCACCGATGACGGCCTCGCGCATCAGAGGATGATCCATCGAGTCCCACTCTTGGTCGGCGTCGGCCACCCGCTCGCGTTGTTTGTCCTTGCGCTGTTCGACCGCCTCGAGGTCGGCGACCACGCCGGGCACCCA
This sequence comes from Halobacteriales archaeon YIM A00010, assembly GCA_025041175.1. Lineage (GTDB taxonomy): Archaea > Halobacteriota > Halobacteria > Halobacteriales > Haloarculaceae > Halocatena. Next base: position 388,570 of record JAKCFJ010000002.1, on the reverse strand, counting down.
CGCGTCGCTGAACGACACCGACCGGGCGAGCTGTTTGTCGCCCCAGCCGCCGACCCACAGCGTCGGCCGCGGCTCCTGGGCGGTCTGTGGAAGTGGTTGCCAGTCATCGACCTCGAAGAACGGACACGAAAAGCTGATCGGCTCCTCGGCAGCGAGGAACTCGTCGAGAAACTGCAGCCCCTCGATCATCCGTCCGGCACGCTCGGACATCGGAACGCCGAACGCGTCGAACTCCTTTTCCACGTAGCCGAGCCCGACCCCGAGCGTGAGCCGGCCGTTCGAGATGTTGTCCACCATCGCCGCCTCCTGGGCGACGTGCAACGGATGGTACAGCGGGAGGATGAGCACCGAGGTGACCAGCTCGAGCGACTCGGTGCCCTCGGCAATGCTCGTCAGGCGAACCAGCGGGGACGGCCAGTAGTTGTCACCCTCCGTCGCCTGGTGGTCGTTGACCCAGCACGCCTCAAACCCGAGTTCCTCGGCCAATCGGCACTGTTCGACGACGCCGTCCCAGGCGTCGCCACCTTCGATCGGAAAGAAGCCGAACTTCATAGCGATCTACACCACCTCAGTCTGACTACTACTTACCTCTTGTGCTCACTCGTCGCCGGGGTCCTCCGGCGTCAGCTTCCCCAGACGGGAACAACATTATATAGATAGAGTACATGTGGGAGAGCATGACGGTACGGAAAAACGACCATCCGGGGCGAACGATCCGGTCGGTGACGATCGCGTTCAACATCATCGAGGTGCTCCAGGAACGGGACACCGTCGGTGTGACGGAGCTGGCCGAGGAGCTCGGTCACTCGAAAAGCACGATTTACAGCCACCTCCAGACGCTCACCGAGCGCAACATCCTGGTGCAAGAACCCGAGGGCTACCGGCTGAGCCTTCGGATTCTCGACATGGCGAACAGCGTTCGTGAACAGATCGGCAACTACGACGTCATCTCGAGTGAAGTCGACAAACTCGCCGATGAGACCGGGGAGATCGCCCAGTTCGCCATCGAAGAGCACGGAATGATCAGCTATCTTTATAAATCGACCGGGGAGCAGGCGGTCGAGACGCGCTCGCGCGTGGGCATCCAGCAGCCGATGTACTCGACGTCGCTCGGCAAGACGATACTGGCGTACACGCCCGCTTCCCGAACGGAGGAGATTGTCGAGTCGATGGAGTACACGGGCTTCACGCCGCGGACGATCACGGGTCCTGAGGAGTTGTACGAGGAGCTCGACGTTATCGCAGAGCGCGGGTACGGGATCGACGACGAGGAGAATATCGAGGGGTTGCGGTGTGTCTCCGCACCGGTCAAGCGCGGCGAGACGGTGTTAGGGGCCATCAGCGTCACCGGTCCGTCGAGCCGGTTCACCGACGAGCGCATCCACGAGGAATTTTCCGCTCACGTCAAGCGAGCCGCGAACGTCATCGAACTCAACACCAAGTTCTCGTGAACTGCACCCGTGGGCGATCGTTGCGATCACCCATTCATTTAATAGCTGTTCCGTACAGAACTCGGTATGGACGTGTTGATGACCGGAGCGTACGGTCGCTGTGGAACCGCCGTTATCGACCACCTCCACGACGGCGTGGGGTACGACTTCACGCATCTCAACCGATCGGATCGGCCGGAGGATCATCCGTACGGCGGGTACGACACGATCGTGGCCGACGTAGCCGACCGCGACGCGCTCGTGTCGGCGGCGGACGGGCAGGACGCGATGGTTCACATGGCGGCCTACCCGTTCACTGACGGGGCGTGGAACGACGTGTTCGAACCGAACGTCATCGGTATGTACAACGCGCTGGAGGCGGCCCGAACGAAACGACTCGACTCGTTCGTGTTCATCTCCTCGAACCACGCTGTCGGGATGTACGAGACGGAGTTCGCCCCGGAGATCTACACCACGGGGTTCGATCTCACCGTCGACCACACCGATCCGGTCCGACCGGATTCGTTGTACGGCGTCTCGAAATGCTTCGGCGAGGCGCTCGGGCGCTACTACGTCGAAAACCACGAGTATCCGCGGCAGTTTTACGCGCTTCGGGTGGGGGCGGTCAACATGGGGCCGTACGATCATCCGTACGGCAACGCCGAACAGGGAGTCGAGGACGGTTCGTTCGAACGGGACAGCGACGAGTACGACCGGACGGTCGCGCGGATGAAGGCGATCTGGCAATCACGGCGGGACTTCGCCCACCAAGTGGACTGCTGTCTCCGGGATACATCGGTCGAGTACGGGACCTTCTACGGCGTCAGCGACAACCGGCGTCGGTGGTTCGATATCGAACACGCACGGAGCCGGATCGGCTACGAGCCACAGGACGACGGCGAGCAGTGGGACGGTCCGCCCGAGTGAGCGTCGCTCTCGGTTTATTCGACGGTGCGCGCCTTCGCGCGGAGCCAGGCTCGCGTGCCGCTTTGAGGGACGGACAGTCCGTGGGTGACGACATCGAGATCGGGGTAGCCGCCGACCTCCACCTGGCCGTCGATGTACGATCCCTCGCCCGTGCGGAGCTGCTGGAGCACGCGCTCGTCGTGAGCGGTCCGGTCGGCCGGCCGCGCGCCGGCGTTCGCGAGGTCGTGTTCGACGACGGTGTCCGATCCGATCGCTTCGAGATCCGGCGGCCACAGCGGTCGGGCGTCGAGTCGGGTAATCCCGTCGCCGACCATCGGATTGGCGGCGTTTTCGAGCGCGTTGTCCGCGAGCACGGCCGCCCCGTCCCCGAAGACGTTGGGCTGGTTGCTGACTGGTCGTCGGAAGACGTTGCTCTCGATGCTCGCCGCCGTGTCCGGATCCATCCAGATACCGTCGTTGTAGTGGTAGATAACGTTGTTCGCCACGACGGTGCGGGTTCCCTCCTTGAGCCGCGGATTCCGGTCGTAGTTGTGTGCCCAGACGTTGCCCGCGAGCGTGACGTTCTCGGCCCCGTTGCCGATCAGCGAGCCGTAGCCGTGATCGCCCTTGTGGTGGGTGGCGTCCTGGAGCGGTTCGGCGACCAGGCAGTTCGACACGGTGGTGTTGTGGGTGTCGTACCCGACCGAGAGGTTCTCGTCGACCGCCCAGGTCGACGTACAGTGATCGACGACGTTGTTTTCGGTGCCGTCTCCGGTCCTGATCCCGTCGGGCTCCCAGTCGCTTTCCTCCGTCAAGCCAGCGTCGCCCGGACGAACACGGAGGTGTTGGACCACACAGTCGTCGGCGCCGATCCAGAGATCCCCCCGGACGAGCGTGATGCCCGGCGACGGAGCGGTCTGGCCGGCGAGATACAGCTCGTCGTTGACAATCGTCAGGCGTTGTTGCTCGAGATCGACGGTGCCGCTGGTTTCGAAAACGACCAGCCGCGGCCCGTCGACGCCGATCGCGGCCGTCAGCTGACGCCGCGTCGGCTCGGTCACCGGGATCACGGGCGTATCGTCGTCCAACCACGGAGCCGGGTCGGCGAACCCATCGGCGAGATCCACGCGCGATGCGCTTTCCGGACCGTTCGCAGGGGGAGTACCGTTCGACCGGCTGGGCGTTCCGACCGTTTCCGAGGAGCCGACCGCGCGGTTGCCGTCGCTCGTCTCGACGACCGCGCGGTACTCGTAGTACCGCCTGCTCGTGAGATCCTTGAGACGAACGTCGAACGCCTCTGGCTCCGTGAGGGTCCGCGCGGGCGTCGCTGTCCACGCTTCGGTCGGCACTTGCCGGTATTCGACGGAGCATTCGGCCGAGTCGGCCCCGCCCAGGTCGGTCAGTCTGCCGCGTAGCGTCGCCTCTGTGGCCGTCACGTCGGACGCTCCACCAGTAGTGACGAAAGGAACACCCTCCTCGACGCCGACGCTCCCCGCTACTGAGACGTCGCCGACGTCCCGGTTGGCGTCCGGATCGATGCCGGAGAGATCCCGCAGCTGGGCCGTACAGCGCACGCCGACGTTGTGGCTCGTGATCGGAAGACCGACAGCGGCAGCGTCGCTCAGTTCGACCGCGTCGAGGCGCGCGATTTGCGTCCAGTCCGTCCCGTCGTCCGAACCGTACGCTTCGAACGCGCCGCCGCGCCGAGAGAGGCGCAGCCACTCCGCGTCGATGCTCCCGCCGTCGACCTCGCTCTCGTCTTCGCCGCCCGACGTCGTGCTGACCGTCTCCCCACCGGACTCGGGCCGCCACTGCAAGGAGACCGCACCGTTCGGTGTTCGCCGGAGCATCACGTTCTTCGCCCCGGGATCCAGCGACTCCCGGATCATGATGCCGGTCTTCGCGTTGGGATCCGTGTTTTCGAGCGCCGTGTTGTGCACCCGGACGTCGAAGTCACCCTCCACCGTCTCGTAGTAGAAGTGGAAGGCGTCTTCCGTGTTCCAGATGTCGGCGCCGCCGCCGCGGATCGTGATGACCGTCGCCGCCGTGGCCGCGCCGCCGAACGCCGTCGGCGCGACTGTGGCAACAGTTCCCGCTCCGATCGCTCGAAGGAATGAACGTCTGTCGAATCTCATCGGTTGTGTGCCGTCTTTGGTGTTATCATGCTCATTGATAAGTGTTTCCACGAAACGTGCCCGATACGTTCGGGGACGGCGACACGCTTATCTTTGCCCCACGAAATACCCGGACGATGACAGCGCCTGAGACGAGCCGATTCGACATCCGCGAGTACGGCGCGAGTGGTACGGACGATCCCGACACGGACGCGATTCGAGCGGCGCTCGATGCGTGTGCTGGGGCGGGCGGGACGGTGTACGTGCCCCCGGGCACGTATACGACCGGTCCGCTCCGGGTCGGTGACCACACGACGCTGCGCCTGGCTCCGGGGGCAACGCTGCGCTTTGTCGGCGACTACGACGCGTTTCCGACGGTCCGGAGCCGCTGGGAAGGCTGGGAGCAAGCCGGTTTTCACCCCTGTCTGTTCGTCGACAACGCCGAGAACGTCACGATCACCGGCCGGGGAACGATCGACGGCAACGGCGCGTACTGGTGGTCGTTCTACGACCAGTCCACCGCCGAACGTCCCGAGGGACTACAGGACCGGCTGGCCGAGTTCGAGCGCCGAAACGAGAAGACGGACGACGTCAGCAGCTTCACCCACCGGCCCCCGCTGTGCCAGGTCTCAGAGTCGGAAAACGTCAGCATTTCGGGTGTGACGCTGCGGAACTCGCCGTTCTGGAACACCCACGTCGTCTACTCCGAGAACGTCACGATCCACGACGCCACCATCGAGAACCCGGCCGACGCGCCCAACGGCGACGGGATCGACATCGACTCCTCGCGGTCCGTTCGGATCAGCGACACGCACATCAACGCGGGCGACGACGCGATCTGTATCAAGTCCGGAAAGAACGAAGAGGGCCGTGCGATCGACGAGCCGGCCTCGGGGATCACCGTCACGAACTGCACCGTCGAGTCCGGCCACGGTGGCGTCGTCATCGGCAGCGAGATGTCCGGTGACGTTCGGGACGTGACGGTCACGAACTGCACGTTCACGGACACCGATCGCGGCGTGCGGATCAAGACCCAGCGAGACCGCGGGGGCGTGGTCGAGGATCTCCGGTTCGACACCATCGTCATGCGACGGGTTGCGTGTCCGTTCGTCATCAACGGCTACTACTTCACCCCGCTGGACAGCGATCCCCAGCCAGTGGACGCGGGGACGCCGATGGTGCGGAACGTGTCGTTCACCTCGATCACTGCCCGCAACGTCGAGACGGCCGGCTTCCTCGCCGGACTGCCCGAGCAGCGTTTCGAGGGCATCTCCTTTTCCGATGTCCGGATCGACGCCACCCGCGATCTCGACGCGACGGATCTCGCTCCCGCGATGGCCGACGGCTACGAGCAGGTCCACGGGCTGTTCTGTAAGTCGATCGCCGACGTTTCCTTTCGTGACGTGCGGATCCGGACGGCCGACGGCCCAGCACTGCGGTTCGAGGAGACCGACCGCGTGACGATCGACGGGCTGGTGTCCGACGCGGCGGACGCTCCCGTCGTCTCGTTGCGCGACGTTGCGACGACCCGCGTTCGGGGCTGTGCTCCGGAAGAAGGGCTGTTCTTGCTGGCGCACGGACCCGACACGCACACTATCTCGACGGCAGGGTCTCACGGCTCGTTGGCCGACGCTGTCGAGGTGGCTCCCGACAGCGACGCGACGATCGAACACTCGTGAGACATCCCGGATCGAGAGCTGATCGAGCAAAACAATTATAGGTGATTTGCATGTATGCGTGATCACGACATGGACAAATCACACGATCTGCGCGTCGGACTCGTCGGACTCGGAAGCCTCGGCATCCGCCTCGGCCGTCAGTTCGAGAGCGTGTCGGACGCCGAACTGGTCGCAGTGGCCGATATCAACGAGGAGAACGTGACCGAGGCAGCCCAGGAATTCGACGACGTGACCGGCCACACCGGCTACGAGACGATGCTCGACGCGGCCGCGCTCGACGCGGTGGCGATCGCCACGCCCAACGGACTCCACTACGACCAGACGGTCGCGGCGCTCGATCGGGATCTCCACGTGCTGTGTGAGAAACCCCTGGCGACGAACGTCGAGGACGCCCGCGACCTCTACCGGCGCGACCAGCGGACCGACCAAGTAGTGATGGTGGGCTACCAGCGACACCTGAACCCCGCGTTCATCGAGGCCCACGAGCGGTGGGCGGCGGGCGACGCCGATCCGACGTTCATCACCGGTGAGATTACCCACGACTGGCGTTCGTACTACGAAACCATGGACGACTGGCGGATGGATCCACAGCTGAGCGGCGGTGGCCACCTCCTGAACGTCGGCTCCCACGTCATCGACGCGATCCTCTGGGTAACAGGACTCGAACCGACCGGCGTCGACGCCACCGTCGTCTTCCACGACGAGGAGCAGGTGTTCGACACCCAGTCGTCGATCACCATCGAGTTCGACAACGGCGCGGTCGCCAGCGTCTCGGACACAGGCGTAGTGGCGTGTACCCGCGAACACATCCACATCTGGGACGACAACGGTGCCGTCTACCTCGAGGGCCGCGACTGGAAAGAACGCACCGGCTACACGATCGACGCCGAGAGCACCGAACACCACCCGTCGCTCGATTACCACGGGCGACAGACCAAAGCCCACGCGTTCACCGAGTCGGTCCGCGAGGGGACACAGCCGCCCATCACGGTCCGGGACGCGTTCGAGACGACGCTCGTCACGATGGCGGCCTACGAGTCGGGCCGCACCGGCGAACGGGTCGATCTCACCGGGCGGTATGCGCTGCCCGAGGACAGCCCCGACTGACTGCCACAACAAGCTTTATTCTGCGGCCGGTCCACGGGAGCATACGATGGAATCGTTCGAATCCGACGACGGACACGTGATCGTCCGTCTCGATCGCGGCGACATGGCGCTGGAATCGATCGAACGCGCCTGTACGGAGCACGACGTCGACACCGGTGCCGTCGTCACCGGCATCGGAACGTTCAGCACGCTGAATATCCACTACGTCGATCGGACGGATCTACCCGACCGGGCCGATCGCAACGTCGACCTCGAGCTAACGGGCGCGTGGGAAGTCACCGACATCAACGGGGTCGTCGCGGACGGCGAGCCACACCTCCACGTGACCGCGTTCGACGGCGAGCGGACCGTCGGCGGCCACCTGGAACCGGGCTGTGAGATCAACGTTCTGGGCGAGGTGACGATCCGGAAGCTGTCGGGGCTCTCCCTCCAGCGGCAGCCAAACGAGCAGGGCGTCTCACAGCTCACCGCCTGGGACGGTTAGTGCCGTCGCCACCAGATGAATCCATAACAGCTCAGCCCGACGAGCATCAGCCCAACACCCCAGGCACCGAACATCGCCGCCCAGACGCCCTCGTTGAATCCCACATCCAGAAACCAACCGGAGACGAACAGCAACATACCCGCCGTTGCCAGTTTCAACAGAACGGAGTCGCTGATGGGATCGATCACTGTCTCTCGAAGACGAGTCGGCTCTGCCGCGTTTCGTGTGGAACCCATTACCACGCAGTTACTCACCGTTGTATAAATCGATTGGGGTTCCCGCGGATCAGCGGGGAACTGAGATTTGTATCGACAGCCGATCTATCCGTGCGTGGCCAAACCGCTTGCTGTCGATCTTTCTGCCGCTAGTATTGCCGGAAGACGAACGTTCGTGTGAGGAAGCGCAAAACCATTATTCGAATGTCGACAGTACACCGTAACTACGTCGACGGAGAGTGGATCGAATCGCGGTCCGGAGACACGTTTCAGGTTCGAAATCCCGCCAACACCGGGGAAGTCGTCGGGAAATTCCAGGCGTCGACGGGCGCGGACGCCCACGCGGCAATCCAAGCCGCAGTCGCCGCACAGGAGGAGTGGGCGACGACGCCGGGACCGTCACGGGGAGCGATCCTCAAAGAAACGGCACAGCTGCTCGAATCGCGCAAGGACGAGCTGACCGAGACGCTCACGCGCGAGGAGGGCAAGACGCTCACCGAGGCCGGCGGCGAGGTCCAGCGTGCGATCGACATCTTCGGCTACTACGCGGAGAAAGCCCGCGACCTCGGCGGCGCTGTCAAGTCGCCCAGCGGCACTGACAAACAGCTGCACACCAAGCGCGAGCCGCTGGGCACCGTCTCGTTGATCACGCCGTGGAACTACCCCATCGCCATCCCGGCGTGGAAGCTCGCACCCGCGCTGGCGGCCGGCAACACGACGGTGCTCAAGCCCGCTTCCGCGGCGCCGACCGTCACGTGGAAGCTGATCGAGGCGCTCGAGGAGGCGGGCTTGCCCGACGGCGTCGTCAACTACGTCACCGGTTCCGGCAGCGAGATCGGGGCACCCCTCACCGAACACGAGGGCATCGACGCCGTCTCCTTTACCGGCAGCACGGCGGTCGGGATGTCGGTTGCACAAGCCGCCACCGACGGCCTAAAGCGCGTCCAGTGTGAGATGGGCGGCAAGAACCCGACGGTCGTCATGCCCAGTGCCGACATCGACAAAGCGGTCGACATCGTCGGGGCCGGTGCGTTCGGCGTCACCGGCCAGGCGTGTACCGCCTGCTCGCGGGCGATCGTCCACGAGGAGGTGTACGACGACTTCGTCGCAGGGATCACCGAATACGCCGAGGCGATCGAGATCGGTCCCGGGCTCGAAGACACCGACATGGGACCCCACGTCACGAGCAGCGAGCTTGAGTCGACGCTAGAGTACGTCGACGTTGCCATCGACGACGGAGCGACCCTCGAAACGGGGGGTGAGCGGCTCACTGGCGGTGAGTACGACGATGGCTACTACGTCGAGCCGACCGTCTTCTCCGGCGTGACCAGTGACATGACCATCGCCCAGGAGGAGGTGTTCGGCCCAGTGTTGGCGGTGTTGCGGGTGGGGAGCTTCGAGGAGGGAATCGACGTTGCGAACGACGTCGAGTACGGGCTCTCGGCGAGCATCGTCACGCAAGATCTGACCGAGGCCAACCGGTTCGCCGAGCGCATCGAGTCGGGCGTGGCGAAAGTCAACGAGAAAACGACTGGTCTCGAACTACACGTCCCCTTCGGTGGCTACAAACAGTCCTCGACGGATACCTACCGCGAGCAGGGCGACGCCGGGCTGGACTTCTTCACCTCGACGAAGACGGTGTACATGAACTACTGATCGATCGTCGAGCCGCTCGAAAACCCTGCCCCCATCGTCACTCCATCACGACGGTCACCGGACCATCGAAGTTCAACAGGACGCGCTGGGCAACGTTGCCGAAGATCGCCTTACCGGTCGGCGACCGCTTCCGGCCGACGAGAAACACGTGATCACACCCGCGGCGATCGGCTGCCGAAAGGATCGCGTCGTCGCGCTCGTCCTCGTCGGTGATGACCACCTCGATATCGATGTCGCTGTCGCCGAGCACGTCGTCACTGAAATCCCGAGCGAACGCCCGTGTCATGGTTGTTGCGTCGGTATCCTCGAACGTGGTCCGCTCTATCTCTTCGACCCACTCGATCGCGTCGTTGCTCTCCTCGACCGCTTTCGGGGTCGTCCACGCCAGGACGACGAGTTCGGCGTCCCCGTTCCGGGCGAACGAACCGGCTTCGGCAAGGAGATGTCTGTGTGCGTCAGTATCGTCGATGACGACGAGTCCCCGTTGCATAACTGTCATCTCTATCGGCAACGAGATAAAGCTACCCCCGATTGCAGCGTCCGGGAGATCCAGACGATACCGAGAAACGAGAGGAAGGACTGAGTCGAGGTACTACGTCCCGTACTGGAACTCCGTCCACGGACCGTCGACGAACGGATACTGTTCGACGACATCGAGGTCGACCTCGACGCCGAGTCCGGGGGCGTCCGAAACGGTCATGCGGCCATTTTCGATTGACGGCTGTCCCTCGATGATGTCGAACGCGAGGTCGAACGGGTACATCCCGGGATCGGTCGCCGCGTCAGAAAGCGCCGGATCGTTCTCGAACACCGGGTATTCGAGCAGTCGGACCTCGGGCGCCCCAGCGACGAGATGCGCATTGGCCTGGAGTCCGAGCCAGGTGCCGAAGTTGTGCGGAACGAACTCCACGTCCAGACCCGCACAGAATGAAATCGCCGCCCGGCAGCCGGTGAAGCCCTCGTGATGGCGGACGTCGCCCTGCAGAAAGTCGACCCCACCGGTTTGGCCGAGGGCGACCAGACCCGACGGCGACTCCTCGCTCTCACCACCGGCCAGCGGCGCGCCGGTCTCGGATAGCTCGACGTACCCCGCGTGGTCGTCGGGCTCGACCGGTTCCTCGATCCAGTAAGCGCCCCGATCAGCGGCGTGTTCGACCAGCGACCGGACGGTGTCGCGGCCGTAGGACTCCCCGAGCTTCCACCACGTGTGGACGTCGAGCATGATCTCCATGTCGACCGCCGTGGTCAGCAGGTCGATCGTCCGACGGTCGCCCTCGGGACCGATACCGGGCCGGTACTTGTAGCCAAAAAACCCGAGCTCCTTGAGCACAGCGGCCTGCTCGACGTATCCCTCCGGATCCATGTACATCCCGGCGCTGGCGTACAGCGGTAGTTCGGTCGTCGGGTCGGTGTCCCACTCCTCGGCCAGCAGGTCGTAGATCGGCGCGCCCAGTTCCTTCCCGCGTAGATCGTACAACGCCACGTCGATGGCCGAGATCGCTTCGGTTCGGAGGTGAACCGGCAGCTCCATCGTCTGCAATAGCTCGTGGGCGTCTTCGATCTCGTCGATCGATCGACCCACGAGCACGTCGGCCACGGCTGTCTCGACGATGTCCGCGAACGTGCCCTGCGAGTCGCCCTCGAAGTACTCGCGCATCGCGGAGCTCGAAGCGCCCGCCGTCGCAACCCCGCGGCGGCCGTTTTTCGTCTCCACCACAACGAGCACCACATCCCGCTTGTGGAGCCGTCGCACGCCACCGAAGAACGGTCGTTCCTGTACCGGTTCGATCGGGGAGGACAACGCATACCCTCTCACGTCGGTGATCTCCATATTCGACCTATTCGTATCCGACAGTATAAAACATCCGAACAGCCATTATCATAAAACGAATTACACGATCCGTTCCCAGTGAGAGAACGTAATCGGATAAACAGTGAGTGACACCGGCCATCTCTCGGGACGAACACCGAACACCGTATCGCCATCGGTCAGTTCGCATGGGGGGAACGAATCACCGCCGGTCCGGCAACCGCCAATCGTGTTCGAGGAGGAAATCCTGTGATTCGTTTCGTCGTCTCGCCAGCCGCTTTGTCGTTCGCCGTTTGGACGGGAAGAGCCGCCAGTAGCCAGAGGAGTTACAGCAGTACGTTTGTAAAGTTACGACGCTGTGCTGTCAAATCGTTCCCACAAGGGGAACGATAGAGGAATACGGTGACACCAGTCCGAACAGAACGCTTTTACTCGCCAGTCGTGTTCTTTCGATAGAACATGCTGAAAGAGGAGTTCCGAGGACTCAAAGAACGGATAGCAGGCGGAATCATCCCCGCGACCGCGAACCCGTGGACGCCCGACTACGAACTCGTCGAAGACGATCTCGTTCGTCACGTCGAGCGTCTGGTTTCCGTCGACGGCATCACGGCGGTCATCGCCAACGCACACACCGGCGAGACGAAGATGCAAGACGAGGAGACCTACCGGCAGGTCGTCGAGACCCACGTCGCGGCGGCCGGCGACACGCCGGTGTTCGCCGGCGTCTACGGCGAGAGCTCCATCGAGGCCGCGAAGCTGGCTCGGACGGCGAAGGAAGCCGGCGCGGACGGCGTTATGCTGCTCCCGCTCGACGTGTACTCCCACCAGATCCCACAGGAGGCGATCAACCACTTCGAGCACGTCGGTGAGGCTGTCGACATGCCGCTGATCAACTTCCAGTTCCCGACCTGGGGAAGTCCGGGGCTGCCGATCAGCGCGCACGTCGAAATCTGCAAGCTCCCCCGCGTCATCGGGTTCAAGGAGGCCTCGTTCGACCCGATTCGCTACGATCGGACGATCCGCGCGGTCGATCACCTTCGGGACGACTGCACGATCATGACGGGCAACGACACGTTCCTCACCCACGCCTACCAGCTCGGCGCCGAGACCGGACTCATCGGCTACGCGAACCTCGTTCCTGATCTCCACGTCGAGAAGATCCGAGCTGTCCACGACGACGACATGGAGCGTGCCCGCGAGATCCGTGAGCAGCTGCTCCCGCTGACCAACCACGTCTTCGGGGAGCCGGAAGGGCGCTACCGCGCCCGCACGAAGGCAGCGCTGAAGATGCAGGGCGTGTTCGAGTACGACACCGTGTTGCCGCCCCAAGAGCAGATCGACCACGAGGAGCGCGAGCAGCTCCGACGGATCCTCGACGATCTCGATCGGTTGTAATCCGCGATCTTTCCCTGTTTGAGGGATAGATTTAAATGTGATGACCCATCAGTAGGACGCATGTCTGGAATGACGAATAGGTTGAATTCCCGCAAGAGCCGTCGGGATGTCCTGCGATACGGAACAGCCGGTGCCGTTGGGCTTCTGGCGGGTTGTCTGGGCGGCTCGAGCGATGGCTCATCCAGTTCCCGGTTTCGGATGCTGGATCCGGAGACGGGCGCCACAGCACTGACCCAGCGCCAGTGCAATCCCTGGAACCCCTCGAAGCGGGGGGCGTGGCATCCGGGCGCACTGATCTACGATCGTCCCGTGGTCTACTCCCCGGTGAAGGGTGATCTGTTCGGTCTGGTCGCCACTGACTGGACCAAGCCCGACGACACCACCCTGGAGCTGACCTTTTCCGATCAATGGACCTGGCACGACGGCGATCCCGTTGTGGCCGACGACTGGGTGATGCAGATACAGATCGCCCTGGGGATCCTGGGCTCGCAGGCAAAAGAGGGCGCGCGTCCCCACCAGTTCATCGCCGGCGCGGAGGCAGTCGACGAACAGACCGCCCGCATCGAGCTCCACGAGCCACTGGCCACCAACTACGCCGTCAACACCGTGGTCTCGGATCTGGGGGGCGACGAAGCTCGGGGGATTTTCACCAAACACACTGACGATCAGTGGAGCGAGTGGCACGAGCGGCTCCAGAACAGTGAGGGCGACGAACTGTCCGCCGTGGTTGAGGAGATCACCACCGCGGAGAAACCGTCACTGGAAGACGCCGTCGGCAACGGGCCGTTCGAGGTGGCCGACGTCAGCGACACCACCGCAGTGTTCGAGCGGTACGACGATCACCCCAACGCGGACACTATCAACTTTGAGGAGTGTTCGGTCCATGTCTTCCAGCCGGAAAATCCGGTTCAGTCCTACTCCAACAATGAGGTGGACGCCGCTCACATCCACTTTCCGGTGGCCGACGACGAGAAGGGCCTGCTCCCCGAGGAACACACCCTGATCAGACAGCAGCTCTCGATCAACGAGCTGTTTGCCTTCAACTGCGGGGAGGGCGTGAGCTACGACACGCCGTTCACCGACCGGAACGTCCGGAAGGCGGTCTGTCACGTCTTCGACCGCCAGCAGGTCGAAGGGCTGCTCCAGGGAATCAACAAGATCTTCGACTATCCGCCGTGTCGCGTTCCGGGCAGCGTGCTCTCGGAGGGTAGCCACGAGGCCACAAATTGGGTGTCGGATTTCACCAAATACGGCCAGAACAACACCGAACGCGCCACCGAGTTGCTCGAAGGAGCGGGCTACAGCCGCGACGGCGACGGCAACTGGCTCACTCCTGACGGCGAGCGCTTCGAGATCAATGTCATGAACGGCGCCGACCGGAAGCATTTCGGCGTGTTGAAACAGAACCTCAACGATTTCGGCATCGCCACCAGCCAGGAGCAGGTCGATGACGCAACCTTCGACGAGCGCCGCCAGGCCGGCGAGTATGACATGATGTACGACAGATCCTCGGCCAACGGAATCATCGCGATGTGGGAGCCCGATCTGGTCCCGAGCTGGCTCAGCTCGATCATCCACTTCTCGATGGACGCGGAGCTCCCGATGCCGGTGGGTGACCCCGAGGGCGCAAACGGCACCAAGGAGATCAATATCGAGGAGCACATCCGCCAGTGGCTCGCAACCGAAGAAAGCCAGTATCACAAGGAACTGATGTGGTGGTGGAACCAGTTCGTCCCACAGATGGAGGTACTCTACCAGCCCGACGCAGGCGCCTACAACGCAGCCAACTGGTCGCTCAACGGCGATGACACCATTATCCAGGGCGTCGAAGACCTGCTGTACCTGCTGCCGAAGATGAATGAGGCCACCATCGAACACACCGGCTGAGAGCCACCGACGGAAGCTTCTCCGAGATTGTTATGTGAAATACGACTATCAGCTATAGTTAAATATATGTACCCCCTCCCGTCATTATGGGGCATGCCGAATAGTACAACCTGGCGAACGAGCAAGCACACCCGACGATCCGTCCTCAAATACGGTGCCGGCGGAGTGGCGCTGCTCGCTGGCTGTCTCGGCGGTAACGAAAGCGGCAGCGGCAACAATTCGAACCGGTTCCGGGTGTTCGACCCGGAAACCAGCAAAACGATCCCCTCCAAGCGCCACGTTAACCCGTGGAACGAGAGCCAGCGCGGAACGTGGCACCCGGGCGCGCTGATCTTCGATCGCCCCGTGATTCATAGCCCGTCTGCGGACGAGCTGTTCGGGCTGATCGCCACTGACTGGGGGATGCCCGACGACACCACCCTTGAGCTGACCTTCTCCGAAGATTGGACCTGGCACGACGGTGATCAGGTGGTGGCCGACGATTGGGTGACACAGCTCAAGATCTCGCTGAGAATCCTGGAGTACCAGGCCGAAGACGACGAGCGCCCCCACCAGTTCATCGCCAGCGCAGAGGCTCCAGACGAACAGACCGTCCGGATCGGCCTCCACGACCCGGTGACCGACAAGGTCGCGGTCGAGAACGCGGTCTCAGATCTGATCGGCGATGTGAGCCGTGGCATCTTCACCAAACACTCCGACGACCAGTGGAGCGGCTGGCTAGAGCAGCTGGAAAGTGGCAACGACACGGAATCAGTGCTCGAGGAGATCACAACCACGGGCGAGCCGCTGTTGCAAGATGCTGTGGGCAACGGGCCATTCGAGGTCGAAAACATCGGCGACACCGAGATGGTGTTTTCGGTCTACGAAGACCATCCCAACGCCGACAACATCAACTTCGACGAGTACGTGATAAATCTGTACGAGCAGACAAAGCCCACCCAACCGTACATCAACAACAAGGTGGACGCCGCCCACACCATGTTCCCAGTGGCCGACGACGTGAAGGGCCAGCTCCCCGAAGAACACACCCTTATCAAGGAGAACTTCTCCACCAACAAGCTGTTCACGTTCAACTGCGGGGAGGGCGTGAGCTACGACACGCCGTTCACCGACCGGAACGTCCGGAAGGCGGTCTGTCACGTCTTCGACCGCCAGCAGGTCACCGAGTTGCTCCAGGGGATCAACGAGATCTTCGACCATCCGCCGTGTCGGATTCCCGGTCCCGTGCTCGAAAACAACACTCACAAATCCGCAGAGTGGGTGTCGGATTTCACCAAATACGGCCAGAACAACACCGAACGCGCCACCGAGTTGCTCGAAGGAGCGGGCTACAGCCGCGACGGCGACGGCAACTGGCTCAGACCAAACGGCGAGCGCTTCGAAGTCAATGTCATGAACGGCGCCGATCGGAAGGATATCGGCGTGTTGAAACAGAACCTCAACGACTTCGGCATCGCCACCAGCCAGGAGCAGGTCGATGACGCAACCTTCGACGAGCGCCGCCAGGCCGGCGAGTACGACATCATGCCGGATGGCTCTTCGGCCAACGGCATCCGCGCGATGTGGGCGCTGGATCTGGTGCCGGTGTGGATCAAGTCGATCGCGCACTTCCCGATGAACGCGGAGATCCCGATGCCGGTGGGTGACCCCGAGGGCGCAAACGGCACCAAGGAGATCAATATCGAGGAACACATCCGCCAGTGGCAGATCACAAACGAGGATACGTACCACAAGGAGCTGATGTGGTGGTGGAACCAGCACGTTCCACAGATCGAGGCGATGTATCAGCCCGACGCCGGTGCCTACAACGCAGCCAACTGGAATCTCGACGCCCCAGATCCCGTTATCAATGGCACCGAGGATGCGCTGTATCTCATCCCGAAGATGGGAGACGCCACGATCGAACACACGGGTTGAGACCAACATTTAATAGCGTATCCCCCAACTGGACGCTATGGGATTCCTTCAGGCTGCCGCACAGCTGGTACTCAGCATTAACATCCTGTTTTTGCTCCTCCTGGGGTTCTCGTTGGTGTTCTCCCAGCCGGGTCCGGGAACACGGGTCGTGATGTTAGGAACGCTCATCCCTGTGGTGGGCGGGTTGCTCGGGAGCCTCATCATCATCCACACGGGCTGGGATCCTCTGTAACGAGTGATGCTTTCGGGGGTGTCGGTTCGATGCGGTTGGAAACATTAATTAGTAATGATTCAGAACAAGCATACATTCATGTTAACGCTAGACTGGCGCATCAGGCGAATTGGCCAAGCGTTGTTCACCGTGTGGGCAGTGCTCACACTCTCCTTCGTGATGGTGCGTATGATGCCTGGCAACATCATGGGGGCGCTAGTCACGCGGATGTCGAGACAGGGGATCAATCCGGCGCGCGCGAGGGAGCTCATCGAGCTCCGGCTGACGATCGATCCCGACCAACCGATTCCGGCTGCGTACGTGGACTACCTCACGAACACCCTACAGGGGAATCTGGGACAGTCGATCTACTTCACGCGGCCGGTGACCGAGATCATCGCGGAAACGCTTCCATGGACGCTGTTCGTGCTCAGCTGGGCGATCTTCATCAGTTTCTTCCTGGGAATCGCCATTGGCGCGCTGATGGCCTACTGGGAGGGTGGAAAGCTGGACGTTGGACTGACATCCTACGCCGTGGTGATCGGGTCGGTCCCGTTTTACGTGCTCGCGCTGCTGTTGTTGATCTTCCTCGCCTACAGATGGAACCTCTTTCCCAGCAATGGGCGCCAGCCAACCGGGATTGATCCGGGATTTACGGTGGCCTACGTCTCGGGGATCGTCTACCACGCGGCACTGCCGATACTGTCGATGTTGGTGGCCTCGGGCATGGCCTCGCTGGGAATGCGCGGCAACAGCATCCGCGTGCTGGGTGAGGATTATCTCCGGGTGGCCCGGCTCCGCGGGCTGTCGGATCTCACGATCTCGACCCAGTACGTCGCACGGAACGCCGTGTTGCCGATGTACACCTCGCTGTTGATCAGGATCGGCGCGATGTTCGGCGGATCGGTCGTCCTAGAGCAGGTATTTCAGTACCGCGGCATTGGATTGGTGTTGCTTGAGGCGACCCACCAGCGTGACTACCCGCTGATGATGGGTGGATTCATGGTTATCACGGTGGCAGTAGTGATCGCATTACTGGTGGCTGATTTGACCTACGGCTACGTTGATCCACGCGCACGGAGAACACAATGACACACGACGAATCTTCAGACAGTATCGAGCCCGACGGCGGGGCGATTAGCTCCCCGTTCGAGGTGGTATCGGAGTACGAAGAAACCAGATCGGAGCGCTACCGGAAGCTGTACGATGCGTACGTCTACGCTCCGCTCTCGATCATCCTCAGGGACTGGCGCGCCCGGATCGGGCTGACGATCGTGCTCGGATTCCTGGCGCTTGGAATCATCGGACCGTTGGTTGTGGAACCAACCCGGGTGACCGAGGGGCCGGCGTTGGTCGGGCCGTTCGAGAACTGGGAGTACGTGCTGGGGACCGACGCGCAGGGCCGGGATCTGTTCGCACAGGTAGTTCACTCCACGGATACAATCCTGAAGATGGTGACATCGGGGGCGTTATTCACCGTCATCATCGGTACCACTATCGGCTCCATCGCGGGCTACAAAAGCGACACCCCGATCGATACGGCGCTGAGCTCGATCACAGACGTGTTCATCAACCTGCCGGGCTTTCCGCTGGTGATGGTGCTCGGGCTGTTGCTGGAGGATCACATCCTGGGCAACCCCTATGCAGTCGGGGTGTTGTTGAGCATCGCAGCGTGGGGCGGACTCGCACGCGCCATCCGGTCGCAGATGCTCACGCTGCGACAGGAATCGTTCGTGGAGGCCTCCCAGGCGATGGGGCTGAGCACACCCACGATCGTCTTTAAGGAGATCCTTCCCCACCTGATGCCGTACGTTGTGATCAATCTCACGTCCGCAGGACGGCGAGTGATCTTCGAGGCCGTTGCGCTGTACTATCTCGGAATCTTGCCGTTCGAGAAGCTGAACTGGGGGACCATGCTACAGCTGGCCTACCAGGCCCGCGCTCACGCCCGACCCGGCGCACTCCACTGGTTTTTGGTGCCGATGGTCGCGATCGTGTTGATCTCCATTGGGTTGACGCTACTGGGCCAATCGCTGGACCGGGTGTTCAACCCACGGGTCCGCGCGCGCCACGAAAAGACCACTGCCGATATCGATGAGAGCGGTGAGACCGACGAGGAACCGACGAACGAACCGATGGGAGGTATCTGATCATGACCGTTTCCGAATCCGACCACCAACGCAGACCAGCACACCACGATCCGATCCTACAGATACGGAACACGTCCGTCACGTTCGATATGGATCGTGGGGAATCCCGGGTTCTCGACGACGTGGAGCTGGACATCCAGCGAAACGAGATCCTCGGCATCGTCGGGGAAAGCGGCAGCGGGAAGTCGATGCTCGCATCCGCTCTCCTCGACGCGGTCGTGGATCCGGGCGTCGCGTACGGGGATATCACGTATCGCCCGACCGATGGAGAACCGGTCGATGTCCTCGATCTCGACAAGCAGGGGCTGAAAGAACTCCGCTGGGAGACAATCTCGATGGTGTTCCAGGGGGCGATGAGCTCGTTCAATCCCGTCCGCAAGATCCGGACGCATTTCGTCGAGACGCTCGACGCCCACGATTACGACATCGACGAGGGGATGGAGCGGGCCGAGGGCATTCTCGAGGATCTGTATCTCGAGCCAGACCGAGTGCTCGATTCGTATCCCCACGAGCTGTCGGGCGGGATGAAACAGCGAGCATTGATCGCCCTGAGCCTGGTGTTGGAGCCGGAGGTCCTGGTGATGGACGAGCCGACGGCGGCGCTGGATCTGTTGATGCAGCGGTCGATCATTTCGTTGATTCGGGAGATCAAAGCGGAGTACGATCTGACGATCGTGTTCATCACCCACGACCTGCCCCTGGTCGCGGACATCGCGGACCGGATCGGGGTGTTGTACGCCTTCGAGTTCGTCGAACTCGGTCCGACCGACGAGATCCTCGAAGACGCTGCCCACCCCTACACACGGCTCCTCTTGAAGTCGACACCGAATCTCGAGGCACCGATCGAAACGATGCAGCCGGTCGAGGGGAGCGCGCCGGACCCGGTGAACGTACCGTCTGGCTGTTCGTTCCACCCGCGCTGTCCGCTCGCCGACGACCAGTGTCGTCACGAGGATCCCCGCGCCTACGAGGTCAACGCCAATCATCCTGTCCACTGTCACCACTGGTCGACTGCACGCGAGGAGATCTCGATGACTGATGACTACGACGTATCGTCGGTTCTCCAATCGACAGCTGTCGATACGCGCGCGCAATCCGAGGAGATCGATCCGGTCGTCTCACTCGAGGATGTCGAGGTGCATTTCGAGACAGAGCAGAGCTTTTTCGATATGTTCTCCGACTCCGACGTTGTCGAGGCCGTCAACGGCGTCTCTGTGGACATCTACGAGAAAGACGTGGTCGTACTCGTTGGGGAGTCGGGCTGTGGCAAGACGACGCTGGGAAAAACGGCGGTCGGACTCCAGGAACCGACGGGCGGCAGCGTTCAGTTCCGTGGCCACGACATCTGGGACGTCCAGACAGGGACCGATACGGGGATCGAGTGGGGTGAGATCCGCCGGTCGCTCCAGATCGTCCACCAGGACCCCGGGAGTGCCCTGAATCCCCACCGGCGCGTCAAGACAAGCCTCGAAGCGCCGCTCAAGCGGTGGAACAAGGATCTCGATGGCAACGACCGGACACAGCGGGTTTTGAGCCTGCTCGAACACGTCGGGATGACACCACCCAATGATTACATCGAGCGATATCCCCATCAGCTCAGCGGCGGTGAGCAACAGCGCGTCGCGCTCATCCGCGCGATGTTGATGAACCCCGATCTGATCATGGCCGACGAGCCGGTCAGCGCGCTGGACGTGTCGCTGCGCGTCGAGATGATGGATCTCATGATCCAACTACAAGACACGTTCGACACGTCGTATCTGTTCGTCTCTCACGATCTCTCGAACGCCCGCTACATCGCCGAGAAAACAGGGGGACGGATCGGCGTCGTCTATCTCGGCCAGCTCGTAGAGATCGGTACGCCCGAGCAGATCATCCACAACCCACAACACCCCTACACGAAGGCGCTGTGCTGGGCGACGCCGGAACTGGGTGTTGAAAAAAATACAGAGGAAGCGCCGATCCGAACGATCGATATTCCGGATCCGACAGACCCCCCCAGTGGCTGTCGCTACCACACCCGCTGTCCGAACGCCAGAGAGATCTGTCGAACCCAAAGCCCTGAATCGTTCGACGTTCCTGACGAGACGGCCCACGACGCCGCGTGTTTCCGCGTCGACGACGATCACGACTACTGGACCAGCAAGTCGATCACACGAGCAGAAGAGACCGTATTCGACGACTGAGCCGTTTCCACTCTCGGAACGTCCGAGGTCAATACGTCGGCGATCCGATCGCTCACACCGATTCGGCGTGTGAGAACACCCACGGAGACAGTGCTTCTGGAAGCCAGACGATAGATTTATACTATACGCGACACATCGAAGAGTTATGCCCCTGTCAGACCAGCAGGTACGGAGTCGTCTCCAGGGCGTCACGGTCGGTTTGTTGACGCCGTTCGACGACGAATACGAGATCCAACACGACAAGCTCGCTGAGAACGCCAGACAGCTGTACGACGCGGGCGTTCGAACATTTATGGCGGCCGCGAATATCAGCGAGTATCACTCGCTGGCCAAAAGCGAGCGCACGGACGTGGTCGAGACGGGGGTACAAGCGCTCCCGTCGGACGCCTGTGTGCTGGCCGGCGTCGGCGGCAGCACGGCCGAGGCCCAGGAATTGATCGGCGCGTACGATCGTCTCGGTGCCGACGCAATGATGATCATGCCCCCCGATCACACGTACATCCACGAACGGGGATTACTGGAGTACTACCGCGAACTCGGCACGGTGACGGGGCGGCCGCTCGTTCCGTACGTCCGGGGGTTCGATCCGTCCGCCGAATATCTCGCCAGACTCACCCGCATCGACGGTGTGGTCGGTATCAAATACGCGCTGAAAGACCCGGTGAAACTCGGTGCTGGGATCGGTGCCGGTGCCGACGACGTCGTCTGGGTCGACGGACTCGCTGAACCCTTTGCCGTCTCCTTTTGGGCCGAGGGTGCAGAGGGGTTTTCGGCGGGGGTCAGCAACTTCAGACCCGAGATCGGTCTCGAGCTGTACGACGCGCTCTCTGCGGGCGACTGGGAGCGTGCCTGCCAGATTCGAAACATCTGTCTCCCCTACCAGAACTTCCGGGATGAAACCGGACAGAAAAACGAGATCGAGGGCGCGATCAGCGTCTCAGCGGTCAAGAAGGGGCTCGAACTTGCCGGTCTCAACGGCGGTGCCGTTCGAGAGCCGATCCGACCGCTCGCCGCCGAGGAGGAGCACAAAGCCGAAGAGCTCTACGACCAGCTCGATGACGACATCGAATCCCTCATCGGGTAGGAAAGAGCGACGCCCCACTGAAACCACGAATGGATATCGGAACGGATTGGGGTGTGTTCCGTTAGCGGGAACGGAATTCGCTGTGTGATCACCGTCTGCCCCGTGGCTCTCTCGTTGATGGGGTCGAGAGCCGCTCGATCGAGGGCGTCGAATCCACTGCCGTTCGGCCATCGGGAACGACGGTACGGAATCCGGCGTGCGAAGCCTCCGGTGTGGTGTATCCCTGTCGGCGGAGTGATTCACAGCCCGGTCCACGACGAGGATTACAACAGTACAGCTGTATCGTTCGCGGCAAGCGAACGTCGCTGTCAGCGCGACGCCGAGCAGTCGACGCACGTCCTCAACGCCGTGTCGCCAGGTTTCACGTCGTCGCTCCCGTTCGGTGAGCATCTCGCCAGTGAGATCCTCGAACGGTACCGATACTGTCAGTCATACTCACGTGACTCGACAGTGGCGTTGTCGGGCGCATGGAGCAATCGCCTGACTGAACAGGCCATCGAGTGTTCAAAAATACATGATCGACAGTATGACTGTTCGAGAACGCGCAAACGCTCAGATGGCTGTAGGGCTATACTACCCAACTCCCGTCGTTCGTACAACAGAGTACTCACTCTTCCGGACAGACGGACGGTGAGAACTCGGAGAGATCGATCGGTGGCGACGCCTGCCCGGTCTCAGCCGCCGATGGCTCGGTCGTCGCAACGTCGACGCTGATCAGCTTCGGGACTGGATCGTCGCGGGCAAACGCCGCCTCGACAGCGGGCTGGAGATCGCTCGCGGCGTCGACGCTCGTGGCCCAGCAGCCAAAGCCTTCGGCCAGTTTGGTGAAGTCCGGCGAGGCCCACGTGAACCGGTGGCTGTCGGTGTGCTCGGCGATCTTCGGGGATTTGCTGATGACGCCGTAATCGCTGTTGTCGGAAACGACGACCACTATGTCGAGTCCCTCCTCAACGGCGGTGTGGAGTTCGTGGAGACACATGAACAGGCCGCCGTCGCCGGTCATACTCAAAACGGGCGCGTCGGGGTTTGCCAGCTTCGCCCCGATCGCCGCGGGCAGACCGACGCCCATGCCGGCCCACGAGCCGGCAGCGACGAACTGGTCGGGGTCGAACACGGGGAACGCCTGCATCGCCCAGAGCCGGAAGCCACCGACGTCTACCGTCACGATCGCGTCGCGGGGCGTCGCTTCGCGGACGGAACGGAGGACGGCCGGCGTTTTCACGGGAGAGGTATCCTCGGTCAGGCCCGCATCGGCCAGGTGGGTTTCGTAGGCCTCTCGCGCAGCACGCCCGACCCGAGCCCCACTCCACCCGCCGTCCACCGATCGGTCGGCCAACCGGTCGAGCAGCGCCCGGCCCGCATCGCCTACGTCCGCGACGATCGGGACGGCGGCGTCGTAGGCCTGCCCGATGTCGTCGGTGCTGAGGTTGACGTGAATCAGCGTATCGCCAAAGGGAAGCTCCCAGTGGTCTGTGGCAACGCCGTCGAAGTCGGTTCCCAGCGCGAGGACGACGTCGGCCGCGGCAAGCACCTGTCGGGAAGACGTCGGGAGATGGCTGCCGGAAACGCCGAGGAAACGGTCGTCGTCCCCGGGAAAAACGCCTTTCCCCTTGTAGGAGGCGATCACCGGCGCGTCGAGCGTCTCGCTCAGTTCCGCAACGACGGCCGGTCCGTCCGGAGACCGACGCGCGCCGCCGCCGACGTACACGACCGGACGCGACGCTTCCGCGAGGGCGTCGGCTGCCGCCGCGATCCCGCTATCGATCTCGTGAGCGGTCGATTCGGGGGTGTGCTCTGCCACCGCGTAGGGCCGCGTCGCGTTCAGAACGGGGCTCGGAACGCCGATCCGGATCGGACCCATCGGCGGGGACCGCGCGAGCGATACCGCACGCGCCATCGCACCGGGCAGCTCGATCGGCCGCTCGACGGTGATGTTCTCCTTGACGACCGTGTCGAACGTCGCCGGGTCGATCTCGTGGATCGGTCCCTTGCCGCGATCCTCGGGATCCACGTCCGCCGAGAAGTGGAGGATCGGAACGCAGTCCTCCTTGGCGTTGTTCAGCCCGTGCATCACGTTCGTGTCGCCGGGACCGGGAACGGTGAGCGTCGCCGCCATGGCGCCCCCCGCTTCGTAGTGGCCCCACGCGATGTGGGGAATCG
The DNA here is from genome assembly GCA_025041175.1 of Halobacteriales archaeon YIM A00010. Classification (GTDB taxonomy): domain Archaea; phylum Halobacteriota; class Halobacteria; order Halobacteriales; family Haloarculaceae; genus Halocatena. The sequence continues at coordinate 364,182 of JAKCFJ010000002.1, read as the reverse complement.
CCGTCTCGTTTCGTGCCATCACGTACCGCATCTCGTCGCCGTGGGCAACGGCGCGATCCAGTGGCAAGGTCTGTGTTCCGGGGAGACCGATCAGAAGATCGACGTTAGCCCCGATCAATGCTCGATAGACGAACTCGCCGCCGTACGTTTCGGTTCGTTTCATGTGTAAGACTGTGCCTCGCTGTCTACGTATACAGTTCGTGCTCCGCGCCTTATATTTACTGGGTCGATCGGTGACGAATCGCCACGCCCGCGTCGGGGTCGATGGACGTTCGTCTAACGAGAGCGCTGAGGAACCGGAACCGATGCGACGCTCGCTTGGATGGTTTTCACAGCCGATATCGGCCGGCAACGATCGGAGTGTTTGTAACTCCGATCGGACAAACGGGGAACGGAGCGGTTCGCTGTGAGTGAACGTCCGTACGACAGCCGATCCGGACGTACTCCGTGTCCTCGAGTTCTGACTCGCTGGCTCGCGGTCCCGTGTGGCTGTTCACGAGACCAGGCCCGACACGTGACACCGAACGCATCGCTCGAAACGATATCCACGGCCAGAGTGGTGGCAGCGGAGGCCGCGTTCTTCCCACCCATCCCGGTCTGGGATCGTTTGCCTCCGTCAGGCACTCCGGCATCGGTGAGACATCGCTGCAAGATCGGACACGACCGGCCATCGTCCCACAAACGGCATCGTCCTCGATCACGGCCCGGGAATCCCGCTCGAGCCCTTATTATCCATTCTTGTCGAACAGGGATTCAACAAGCGTTGGAGCGGAAACACGGTGCGGTCGTCGGTCGGGATCTTTTTCCATCCGTGTTGTCGCTCGTAGAATGGTGTCCGTACCAATCCCGACGATCGTATCGAACGATGGTTTCGAAACACCGGACGGTGCTATGGATCGTGTCCATGACAAACGTACATTTGTAATATCCGCGCAGTCGATTCGTATCTACCGATGGAGAGCGTACGTTGGGTTGCTTCGTAGGGGGCCAGACACGGTATCAGAATCCGTTGAACGATCATTCCTCACTGCTGAACAGCCCCAATACGTTCGTTATTCACGAACGAAATGGTCCAATAAACCCAACGGCTACGTGGCCGGTTCGGACGCTGTGGTCCGTGGCTGCATCGCTAGCAGGTCGATGGGACGACCGGGAGGGGCCTGATACTGTCGGACAGCGGTGATCAAATATCGGCTGCTGGTGAATTCGCCAGATAACAGCGGCTCGTCCGTCGCACTCCGTCCGCAGGTCCGACAGTCCGAGATCTATCTGCTTTTCACCGGAACAGCGTCGGTCGCGGCGACGAAAAGACGGGAGAACAGTGAGCGAAGGCGACCTACACGATCTCGATGGTGCCACGCATTGTGTTCGCGTGGTACGAGCAGTAGTACTCGGCCATCTCCGAGGTGGCGGTGAATTCGAGCGTCGCTGTTTCGCCTCGCTCGGTCACGTCCTCCGTACCCTGTAACTCGCTGCCCTCGCTGTCGAGGAGAACGAAGTCATGAATCACCCCGTCGAGGTTCTCCCACGTGACCGTGTAGGACTCACCTTCCTGGAGAGTGAGCGTCGGGTTCGACTCCCCGATCGAACTCGGGGCTTGGCCGACCCATTCGGAGATCTTGCCGCCCAGCTCGATCGTGGTTCCGGGCTCGAGTCCCTCGCCCCCGCCGCCGCCACCGCCACCGCCGTCACCTTGATAGTCAACGACGTGGAGACCCGAATACATCCCCATGATGGCCAGCCGGCCGTCGGAGAGAATCTTCATGTCGTAGGCGGCGCTGATGGTGTCGTCGTCGGGAAGGAACTCGTCGAACTCAATGCTGCCGTCGTCGTTGAACGTGACGTAGCGAGTGACGCCCGAGTTGCTCGGGCGCGTGATGAACGGCTTGCCGTCGAAATATGGGTCGAGCGCGTTCTCGCCGTAATCCCCGGAGTAGCGGTAGATCACGCCGACGTCCGCCGAGCCGCCGGACTCGAATTCGGGGTAGGTGATCTCGCCAGGGCGAGGCGTGTCCAGCCACGGGTGGATCCCGGTGAGGTTCTCGAAGTCGGTGAAGCTCTGGGGGTGCCAGAGAAGCGCGGGGGTGACGTTTGGGATGTTCGTGATCCCGGTGTTGTTCACCGAGTCGTTGCGGAGGTTGTCGGGCCAGAATGGCTGGCCGACCTCCCCGGTTTCGAAGTCGTAGTCGCGGTAGGGGTAGTACGCCCGGAACCAGGGGTAGCCGGCATTGCCCGGCTCGCACCACAGGTGGTAGTCGCCAAAGCCCGTCGCCCCCAGCTCGTTGATGCTATCGCCGTCATTGCCGTAGTGGGCGGTCCAGAGGTAGTCGGTGTGCGAGTCGTGGGTGATGGTGAACGGGTTGCGCAGCCCCATCACGTAGATCTCCGGCAAGAACTTCTCCTCGGAGTAGGACTCGCCGGTCTCCGTTTCCCAGTGTTCTTTGAGATTGCCCCCGGGGATGTCGTAGCTCCCGTCCTCGTTGAGGATGATCCGGTGGATCTTGCCGCGCTTGTCGGCCGTGTTTCCGGAGGTGCGCTGAGCGTCGGCGACCGGACCGGGCCGGCCGTGGACCATCCCCTGGCGCTCGTCACCCATGAACCAGTTGACCAGCTCGTCGGGGTTCCCGACGTTGCTGGAGTTGTCGCCCGTCGAGATGTAGAGCTCGCGGCCCTTGCCGAAGGTGAGGTACGCGCCGTGGTGACAGCAGGTGTGCAGTTGTTCGGGAACTCTGAAGACGATCTTCTCGGAGTCGGCATCGAGCGTTCCGTCGTCGGCCATCTCGAACCGGGAAACACGCATGTAGACCGAGTATATCTCGTCGCTGTAGGGGTTGTCCTCCCACTGCACCTGGTCCCCACTCGACGGATGATACATGAGGTAGACGTAGCCGTTCTCCTCGAAGTTGGGGTCGATGGCGATCCCCTGCCCGCCCAGTTCGCGCGATTTGCCCGTCTCTCCCGAGTCCGCGACTTCGGCACCGCTGAAGATGACGGGAAGCTCGAGCGCGAGTTGGTGCTCGCCAGAGGCCGGATCGATCCACGCAACCTCGGCGTACCCATCGCCATCCGAGACGAAGGGTGCACCGCGGGTGATGACCCAGATGCGGTCCTCGGGATCGACGGCCATCTGCATCCACTCGCCCTCCTCACCGTCCTGGAGGTCGTATTCGCTTGCGAGCGTTCCCGTCGAGAGGACGGTGCTGACGTTGTAGTTGTCCCAATTGGTGGCCTCCTCCGGATTGCGCGGGACATCGAGGTCGCGATTCCAGTGTACCTTCTCCTCGACGATGAGGGTCCCACTGGCCTCGTCGTCTGCGGTGGCAACGGTGTGGGTGTGCTCGGCCGGGTCGAGTCCGCCCGTCTCGACGTCTTCGAACGCAACGGTGGCGCTATCGTCCCCAGCAAGGGTAAGGTCCTGTGAGGCGACAGTGTTGTCGTCGATGAGGAGGGTGATTTCCTGTGTTCCTTCGCTACCACTGGTGTTGGTGATCGTCGCGGAGACGTCGAGGGAGTCGCCCTGTTCGACGGTTGCCTCCGTGGGAGTAAGGTTGCTCACCTCGAAGCCAGCCTCCGGGGACGCCTCAACCTCGATGGCTCCTCGCATTTCTTGAGGATGGGGCGCGCAGTAATATTCGGCCATCTCCTCGCTTGCGGTGAACTCGACGGTTTGCGTTTCGCCTTCTGCATCCATGATCTCGGACTCGACGATGGTGTTGCCATTTGCGTCCTCGATCACGAAGTTGTGGGATGCCCCGTCTTCGTTCGTCCATTCGATAGTGTGTTCTTGCCCCGCGACCAGTTCCAGGGTCGGATTCGTTTCGTCTTCGATCGCCGCTGGTGCAACGCCTACCCACGCATGGGAGCCTTCATTGTCGTCTGGTGGACCGGCGTGGTCCGGCGGGCCCGCATGGTCCGGCGGACCACCGCCAGATCCGCCTGCGTGGTCCGGTGGGCCCGCATGGTCTGGCGGACCTGCATGATCCGGCGGACCTTCGCCGTTCTCATCCTCCTGGATGGATACTGCTGCGAGTTCTATCATCTTATCACGGCTCGAAACCAACGATTCACGCAAAGAACTTAAAGTTATTGGTTTATTCACTTAATGATGTAGATTGATGAGTAGTACTGCGTACGTTCTTATTATTGTTGGACTGAAGAGAGCTATCGCTACAGAAGAGCGTGACGGGGGAGTGCTGGATTATTACTTCTTTTTGTTCGGTGGGCCGTTGCCATTTGCGTGATCCGGTGGGCCCTGTTCGCCTGCGTGGTCCGGCGGGCCCTGTTCGCCCGCATGGTCTGGTGGGCCATGTTCTTCGCTCGGCGGCCCGTCGCCATCGTCTCCTTCGGCGCCGCCAGCGATCCGGTAGATGCCGGAGTCTGGAGTTCCGGGCGTTGCGTAGCCTTGGCCGTACTCGAGGAGGTACATCGCCCCCTCCGGTCCGATCGCCATCTCCATCGGCGAGAGGAAGGTCTCGTCGGGCATGAACGGGTTAATGTCGAGCACCTCCCCGTTGGCCCCATAGGAGACGTACTTGATCCAGTCCGCCCCCCACTCCGCGATGAACTGCTTACCATCCAGATATTCGGGCAGTGCTGCTGACTCACCATCGGAGCGGTAGACCGGCCCGCCCATCGGAGCCCCGCCTTCGAGTTGCGGGAAGGGGGGCTCGTCGGGCAAGTACTCCCGGGCGTACTCGGGCGGCGAATCCAGGAGCGCGTCCCACGAGTACGTGTACCAAAGCGCTGGCTCTTTAGGTTCTGGCAGTTGCGTGAGCCCGTCGTTGTTCGGGGAATCGTTGACCAGGTTCTGTGGATCGAACGGCTCGCCGGATGAGTTGAAGATCCTATCTCCCTGATCGTCAGTCGCGAACTGCCCGTCGATGTAGGGGATGTTCGGTCCGATCACGTACGGCCACCCGTAGTAGCCGGGGTCGCTAGCGCGGTTGAACTCCACAATTCCGGGGGGCCCGCGCTGAGCGTCCCACAACCGTGCGTCGGGTCCGTAATCACCCCAGTACAGGACCCCGGTTTCTTGATCGACGCCCATCCGGAAGGGGTTGCGACAGCCCATGACGTAGATCTCGGTTTTGACTTTGTTGTTTGCGCGCGCATCGGCGTACTCTTCGCCAGTGAAGAGATTGCCGTCGGGCACCGTGTAACTACCGTCGTCTTGGGGCGTGATCCGGAGGATGTTCCCCCGGAGATCGTTGGTGTTGCTCGCCGAGCGCTGGGCATCGAACAGTTCACGGCCGTCACGTTCGTCGATCGGCGTGTAACCGCTGGATTGGAACGGACTCGTGTCGTCACCGGTCGAGATGTAGAGGTTCCCCTCCGGACCGAACTCGAGGTCACCACCCACGTGACAACACGGATCGGGCCCCGATGGTACGGTGAGAATTTCGGTTTCGGAATCAGGATCGATCGTATCGCCATCGACCGTGAATCGTGACAACCGGTCGTACTGATCGTCGCCGGTCTCGCTGGTCGGGACGGAGTAATACAGATACACCCAGCCATTTTGCTCGAACTCCGGATCGAGGACGATGCCCTGCAGGCCGTCCTCGCCGCTGATATAGACGTCGAGTTCGAGGGCGGTGGTGATCTCGGTGGTTTCGGGATCGATCACGCCGACCCGCGCCGTTCCGCCATCCACACCGCGATTGGTGAAGAATACCCGTCCATCGGGCGCGATATCGAGCGCCATCGGCTCCTGCAGGCTGGAAGCCAGTTCCGTCTTCGTGTAGCTACTCCAGATGGGGTCGTCGTCGGTCGGATCGAGCGGCTTGACTTCGATCGAGCGAAACTGGGTGGGATGGCTTTCGGACTGAATGGAGATCGTGCCATCACTGAGCGGGGTGCCGTCCTCGAGCTGAGGGTTGGTATAGTTCATGACCACACCGTCGTCCTCGATGATGTGGTGAATGGATTCGTTGCCACGCACGACGATGGTGACGGTCACCCACTCGTCCCCCCGGTAGGTGTCGGAACTCGAGGAGGTACAGTGTTGCGTGTGCAGTTCACCGTCCATGACGATGTGGGTGCCTGGGGTACAGACGTTGGCGGTCGTGCGCTCGGTGTCGCTGTCGGCCGCCCCACCGAGCAATTGGACCTCGATGGAGTCGGGATAGTCCTGGTCGATGTCCATTTCCTCGGGCGTTTGGCCGTGGAGCATCAGGCCGTTGTTCCGGACGGCCCAACTGGGGGCCTCGGGGACTTGCTCGCCGACGAAGCGATACTCCGCGCGAAGAATGTAATGCGAGAACTCCTGCTCGTTGTAGAAGAGATGGCCGAAGGTGCTGTTCCATTGGTCGTACTGATCGTAATTGACCGTCAGCAGGCCGTCTTCGACGGTGAACGTATTCTTGTATCCTTCACCGGGAGCGTGCCCCGAGAATTTTCGCGTCCAGTTGTCGAGGTTCTCGCCGTTGAACAGTTGGATCCACTCGTTTACGTAGCCGGCAGCCCACATGAGGCCGCCCTTGAGGTGCTGGCGGAACTCCTCGTTACTGTAGCTGTCGGTCGTGTGGCCCATACCAGTGTACCAGGAGCGGGCACCCTCGTAGGTGTGATACCAGGCGATGGGGTGATCGTCGGCCTGGTCAGGGGTACCATCGCCTTCGTCGTAGGAGGATTCGTCGAGGGTAGCGAGGACGTTGACGTCCGCTCGGGGGTTTTCCTGGTAGTTGTACCACTCGTCGTAGCGTTCCCACGTTGCGGGAAGGTGATCCGTGGAGGAATGGCTCTGATCCGTGACGTTGACGGTGGCAGTCTGCTGGGAGGGATGGCTCTCGAAGTAGGCGCCGACGAGGTCGCCGTAGAACTCCCAGTCGTACTCGGTGTCGGCGGCGGCGTGAATACCCATATATCCGCCACCGTTCTGGATGTACTGCTCGAAGGCGGTCTGCTGTTGGTCGTTCAGGACGTCCCCAGTGGTGCTGTTCCAGACCACCACGTCGTACTGTGACAGTTCGTCGGCGCTGGTGGGGAACTGTGACGCGTCGCTTTCGATGACATCGACGGTGATCTCGGTGTCGTTCTCGTTACCGATCTCGGTGGCCAGTGTCTTGATCGTGTCGTTGCCGGTGGGGATCGCCCCGTGGCGATAGCCCGCAGTTGCCGAGAACACGAGGATAGCGGGGCTCTCGTCGAGGCTCGGGCCTTGGGTCTGCAACTGTCCCATTCCGCCGGTAGTGGCCGAGCCGACACCGGCGAGCCCGGCCGCGCCGAGTCCGCCGATTGTCTGGAGAATGCTTCGCCTCGATATCCCGATCGATGTATTAACATCTAGATCACTATTATGGTTGCTCATATGATGTATGCCAGATGCTTGTAGAAAAAGATTATGGTTTTTATTATTATAAATACTATCCTTATATTTTATTTCCACCATCTCAAGATTAATTCGAAAACGCTTTTTCTTCCTGTCCAGCGTAAAATCGTCGGAGAGGAACGGAATAACCGGCTCGTCGTGAGGAACTGAAAGTGGATTGGAGAAGCGCACTGTAGAGGGGCAGCAAAGGTAGTAAGCCGGCTGTCGGTCGATTCCAGTGAGCTGTAGTGAGGAAATCGATGCCTGAAGAGCATGGTTCTGTATTTCAGCAGGCCGAACCACGCCTCGATCAGGAACGCCATCGAGATACGGTCGTCCTTGAAATCGTGTTTCCGGTGATTCTGCTCACTGCAGTCTGGACAGGGACGCGGCTCAATCAGCCGAATCATAGCTCCAGATCTTCGCTCGCTGGTACAGCGCTCTAAACCAAACACTCATCATCCCGATCCAAACAATTAATACCTTTGGTGAAAACATGTACGCGATGCCACGAAAATCGGGTGCGCAGAATAGTACAGACAGCGAGTATCTCAACGTGAATCGCCGGCAAGTCCTGCAGGGGATCGGTGCGGCTAGCATGGGTATTGCGATCACATCCGGCTCGGTCAGCGCGCAAGGCGACGCCAGGCAGGCACGGGCGACCGCCGCGCAGGAGACGGACGAGGACGTTCCCATCTCCACGCAGTTCTACTCGTACCGGAGCACCGACCTCTCGATCCCGGAGTTGATCCAGGAGGCCGCCGACGTTGGCTACGACGCTTTCGAGCCCTATTCGGTCGGCGCCGATACCGACGTGGACCCGATCCTCGAAGCGATGGACGACACCGGTCTCGGGATGAGCAGCGCCCACATCAGTATCAGCGCCGTCGAAAACAACACCGAGGCAATGGCCAACACCTTCTCGCAGTTCGGCACCCCCACCCTCATCGACCCGGGTGCTGGTCCCGACGATTGGAGCGACGAAGCCGCAGTCATCGACTTCGCCGAGCGGTGTAACGCGGCAGCGGACCTGCTGGCCGAGCACGACCTCGAGTTCGGGCACCACAACCACGATGCCGAGTTCGCGGAGATCGGCGACACGACCGGCTACGATGTCTTTGCCGAGAACCTCGACGATCAGGTCCAGATCCAGCTCGATGCCGGCTGGGCATTGGTCGCCGGCCGGGATCCGATCAGCTTCGTCGCGGAGCACCCGACGAGTGTCAGGTCGATTCACGCAAAGAACATGACCGTCGATCCGCAGGAGTTCACCGATATTGACGAGGGTGACGTCAACATGCGCGCGGTAGCGACGGCCTTCCGCAACGCCGGGGACACCGATTATCTCGTCTTTGAACACGACGACCCGGAGGATCCCCTCGAGTCGATGCGGATTGGTGCCTACTGGCTCGAAAAGCTGAACCAGCCCTGGCAACCTGGCGGTATCTGCGCCATCGAAGGCGCAGACACCCACCCCGCCAAGCTCTACAGCCCCTCCTGATCGGCGGGCCGTAAGGTCTCCTACTCGTTTCGGTGCTCCTCCGTCCAGAGCAGGTTTGGAGGTGTGGCAACAAATGATGATTAGATTCGAGGTAGAAGACAGCACAACTCATCCGCCCGACGAGGGACGAGGACCACCGGACGGAAAACCACCCGGATGAGGGCCATCCGATGAGCGCTGCCGAGATCCTAAAGAGACTAGGTGACGGTTCAGCTTCTCACTTTATAAACACTCCTCAGTGTGGGTGAAGAGGTGGTCGATTTCTCGCTCGACGCTCTCGATACGCTCTTCATTTGTTAGCTCTATCGAGAAATTCGACCGTCCCACTGCCACCCACAATACACCAATAACTCGTTTAGCTCGTGGTTGACAGCGCGCTAGGGCGACGGTTCGGGATAGATAGGGACGCGGAAGTCGATCGTCTGTTGTTCGCCTTCGACCATATAGGACGCCGAGATGCTCAACAAGTGGGGTCCGCTCTCGGCGTTCGGGCGTGTCACCTCCCACGACACCGACTGGGAGCTGCCGGGCGTGAGGGGATGGAAACTCGTCTCGTGGGGCGTGACCTCGACGCCCGACTCGCTCGACGCGGTGAGGGTGACCTCGCCGTGGGTCATCGCCGAGTCGTAGGGATTGGTGAGCGAGGCCTCGAGGGTGCTAGTGGTGTTTTCGGCGGTGAGTTGGTCGTCGTCGAACGTGATTACTGAAGAGGGAACCGGGAGAGACCGATACCAAACATTCCGGTACCGAACCGCCTGGCCGTGATCCTGGAGGCTGAGCGGGGCTGCTGGTGAGTGTTGGCTGTAGTCAGCGATATCCCGGTGGCGGGTAGGTCCGTTAAGGACGGTCTGGCTCTGGACCAACACGCCGTTCCAGTAGACGGTCAGGACACCGGGAGAGTCCAGGTCCCCGTCGTCGGTAAAGCGTGGTGCGTGCCAGAAAATATCATACGACTGCCACTCTCCCGGAGGACGGCTGGCGTTGACCAGCGGGGGATGCTGGCCGTAGACCGCCGCGGCATAGCCATCCGCATACGTCGGGTTCTCGTAGTTGTTCAAGATCTGGACCTCGTAGCGATTTGCGAGGAAAGCCCCGCTGTTGCCGGGGTGTTGACCACTCCCTTCGACATCCGAGGGGGCCCGCCATTCGACGTGATAGTGAGCGCTACCGATATCGCTCGTCGTCTGGATTGACCCGCCATTTACCTCCGCATAACTGTCGGTAGTGTCCCATGCGGGCTCGCTGCCGTCGGGTTGCTCCCAGGCATCGAGGGTGATATCACCATCGGAGCCATCGCCGATGAGAACTGTGGCGTCCGCCGGAGATTCGGAGAACGCGGGCTCTCCCGGATCAACGATCGGTGGCTGGGGACGACACGGGTCGTGGACCTGCCACGGTGAATCGGGGAGTCGAGGGGTATCGTTGTACCCCGGGCCGTCGCAGGTCTCAGGATATTGATCACCAGTACCGACATCGTGGTCCGCTGCGACCGGAGCGGTGAGACCACTCGCTATTGTTAGTCCCGCTGCGCCCAGTACGGATCGACGTGTGAATTTGCAATTGTCGCTCATGATCGGACGATCTATCGTTGTAGTAATGATCTAATAATATAATTCTTACGCCTTTATCTCATAGAGATGTTACCTCTGGAGGAGTGCATTGTGGAGTGTGACGAATGCTTGGAGCCAGCGGTCGGTTGCGCGGTGGCAGCTATAGTGAGGGAATCGGTTCCAGAAGAGCATAAGAATACCGCAAGTGGCCAGTTACACCTCTGGCCGTGGCTGGCCAGAATCACAGGTCAACCCCGGCAGTACTGGAAGAACTTCCATCTCCTTCAGTCTCGGTCAGTGCCCACGTCAGCATTCCGCTAGACGACACAAGAGCAACGGTACTTCCGTGGTCGTGAGTGCCACGTAGGAGAAAAGCGAACGTCGTGTCGACCGACTCACTCTTCGCTTTCGTAGGGTTCACCAACAGACGACGGCACGCGCGTCGAACCCCAGATCGTGAGCACGACGATCACAGCCAGATACGGGAACAGGTTGACCAGCCGGTTGGGCAGATCGATCCCGACCGTCTGGAACTGGATCTGTAGCATGTCTAGCCCGCCGAACAGCAGCGCCGCGGCGGCGGCCCCGATCGGATTGTAGTTGCCAAACAGGTAGGCGACGATCCCGATCCACCCACGCCCGTTAACCATCGTATCACCAGTACCAGTGAACGAGCCTGCGTGGGCTAGGAGGACGGCTCCACCCAAGCCAGCCATCACACCCGAGAAGACGACGGCTGCATAGCGCACGCGCGCCACGCTAACGCCCGCCGTGTCCAGCGCTTCGGGATTCTCGCCGGCTGCCTGGATCCAGTAGCCATAGCGGGTGTGATAGAGAACCACCCAGGCCCCAACAGTCACGAGAACGGTGAGAAGCACCAAGGGAGAGGCGTCGAACAACAGTGGCCCGACGACCGGAAGCTCCGAAAGTCCCGGAACCGTTAGGTTGTCGACGCTCACGAGCCCGGGGCTGTTCCGACTGCCCCAGAGGAGCACAGCCATAAACGGTCCGAAGCCGAGACCGATAAACCAAACCGCCAGGCCCGCCACGATCTGATCGGCCTTGTACCGGATCACCAACACAGCGAAGAGCACGGCGTACACCGAGACGACTACCAGCGATGCGAGTATGGCCATCCAGAGAGCACCCTGGCCGGCCGTCTCGCCTCCGATGAGCCACGTGAGCGCTGCCGTGTTGACCGCGCCGAAGATCATGAAGCCTTCAACGCCGATGTTGAACACGCCGCTTTTCTCGGCGTACAGCCCACCGATCGCTGTGAGCGCGATCGGGGCCGCCGCCTGGAGCGATCGGCTAAGAAAGCCCACGGTGAAGAGATCCGACAGTGGCAGATCCAGCCAGGTGATCAGTATCACGCCGAGGAGGACGATCACAGCGCCAGCCCCGAGCCGAACACGGTTCCGGGCCGCACGATCGAGGACGGTCACTGCTCGTCACCCCCGAGCCCGGTTCGCTTTGCGGCCATCCGGAACAGCTCCGGGGCAGAGATGAACAGGACGACGAGACCGATGATCCCATCGATCAACTGCGCCGGCACGTCGCTGCTGATGCCGATGTAGGAGCCAGCGGAATCGAGACCACCGAACAGGAGGCCGGCTGGGATAGCCCCGAGCGGATTGTTCGCCGCCAACAGGCTAACGGCGATCGCATCGTAGCCATAGGTCCCGATACCGGCTGGGTCGCTGTAGTAGCCCTGGATCATGATCGTGAAGACCGCACCCGCGATCCCAGCGACCATCCCGGAGACGGTCATCGTCGCAACGATCATTCGCTTGGCATCGACGCCCGCATACCCCGCGGCGGATTCCTGATGGCCACTGGTAACCATGTCGTAACCGAAGCTGGTCCGGCGCAGGAGAACAGCGATCAGTGCGGCTACCGCGAGTGCGATGCCCAGGCCGATGATCGAGAAGCTGGGAGAATCATAGATGAGTTGGGGTAACCCGACGTACTCCGGGAGTCGCTCCGTGTTCGGCGCGGACTGTCCTTCCCCCCGGAACGGGCCTTCGACGAGCCACCCGACGGCCCCGATCGCGATGAAGTTCAGCATGATCGTCGTGACGATCTCGTTTGCGCCACCGTACGCTTTCAGGATACCGGGTACCGCTGCGTACACACCACCGGCGACGATGGCCGCGAGAGTGCCGACGATCAGGAGTACAACACCGCCGATCGTCCCCTCGGGGAGCAACGGAGCAGTCTTAAGAACGGCAAGCACCGTCGCAAACCCACCGATGACGAACTGCCCCTGAACACCAATGTTGAACACGCCAGCCCGGAAGGCGATCGCAACGGAGACGCCAGTCAGGATAAACAGCGTCGTGAACATGAGCGTCCGTGCGATAGCAGCCTCACTGCCAACGGACCCTTCGAGCAGATTACGGCTGAATACGACCGGGTCGTATCCCGTTACAGCCACGACGACCAACCCAACCAGCAGTGCCAACACCGTTGCAACCGTTGAGACGGCTAATCGTTCGATAAACGACATTTTCAACATTGCAGCGGCGGCGCGATCAAGAACGTCCCGGGCAACGCTCGAATCAGGGCTGCTCACGTCTGCACGCCCCCGTTATGGGAGTCTGTACCTGGTCGATCGTCCTCATCTCGGAGCGGGGCTCCCGTCTCATCTCCTGTTGTCGTGGCTCGGTCGCTTTCATCCGCGTCCGGTGGTCGGGGGTTCACATCGCTGTCCTCGTCACGGCCGCGGCCGGCCATCAGGAGACCGAGTTCCTCCTCGGTGATGGTGTCGGGATCGACGACATCGATAAACGCGCCTTCGTACATAACCGCGATACGATCGGCGAGCTGCTGGATCTCCTCGAGCTTCGAGGAGACGACCACGACCGCGAGTCCCTCGTTACGCAGTTCTATCAGCCGGTTGTGGATGAATTCGATCGACCCGATGTCGACCCCGCGAGTCGGGTGAGAGGCTATCATGACGTCCGGATCGTGCTCAATTTCCCGCCCGACAATGAACTTCTGTTGATTGCCACCGGACAGAGACATCGCATCGGTATCGGGGTTCGGTGGCTGGACGTCGTACTCCTCGATGATCTCCTCGGCGTGGTCACGAACCGCACCCCAATCGACGAACCCGTGAGTAGTGTACGGGCTGATCGTCTGGTTGCCAAGCAACGCATTGTGGACCAGGCTGTAGTCTTGAACTAGTCCCTCAGTTTGGCGATCCTCGGGGATGTAGGCGATCCCCGATTCGATGCGCCGACGCCGGCTCATCCCGGTGATATCGTTGCCATCAAAACGGACTGTCCCCGCCGTCAGGGGTCGCAGTCCAGTAATCCCCTCGATCAGCTCGGACTGGCCGTTACCTTGGACGCCCGCAATGCCGAGAATCTCGCCCGCTCGAACGGTGAAGTCGACACCACTGACCCGCTCGCGACCCCGATCCCCGTCGACTCGCACGCCATCGACCCCGAAGACGGGGGCACCGGGCGTGGTTTCGCGGGCCGCACGATCGAACTTCACCTCTCGACCGACCATCATGCGCGCGAGCTCCTGTTCGGTGGTTTCTGGGACAGCCACGGTATCGACGCCCTCCCCGTCACGAAGGACAGTGATCTGATCGGCGACCGAGAGTGCCTCGTCGAGCTTGTGAGTGATAAAGACCAGCGAGCAGCCGGTCTCGGTCAGCTCAGTCATCATCTCGAGGAGCTGATCTATTTCCTGTGGCGTTAGGACTGCCGTCGGTTCATCGAAAATGAGGATCTCGGCGCCCCGATAAAGGGTTTTGACGATCTCGACGCGCTGGCGGGCACCGAGATCGATGTTACGGACCGGGGTATCGAGATGCTGATCGATGTCGAACCCGTAGCGCGAGCAGATCGCCTCGATATCCTCGCGGGCGGACGATTCGTCTACCAACCCGTTCGATGTCGGTTCGTGTCCCAAAATGATATTTTGCAGAACAGTCATCGGTTCGACCAGCTGGAAGTGCTGGTGGATCATCCCGACGCCTGCGTCTATCGCATCCCGTGGGGCGTCGAATTCACGTGACTCGCCGTCGACGTGAATCGTTCCCTTGTCCTGGTCGTACAGTCCATAAAGAACGCTCATTAGCGTCGTCTTCCCCGATCCGTTTTCACCCAGCAGGGTGTGGACCGTGCCTCGCTCGAGCGTGAAGTCGATATCGTCGTTAGCCACAACATCACCGAAGCGTTTGGTGATGCCCTCGAGGCGGACCGCAGGCTCCTGGGGACTATCTCTACTCATGGCGTGAATGCAGTAATCCCGACATATATACGTGAGGTTAGTTACACCCGGTCGCAGCACAGGGAACCGTGATATCGCCGTCGAGGATCCCCTGCTTGGCTTCCTGTATGTTTTGACCGACGGCATCCGGGAGGTTCCCCTCGAACGCCTGACCAATCACGCAGTCGACGGCCTCCTGCTCGAGTGACAGGGTGTTGTTGCCGGTGATGCTCCCGAAGTCGTCTTCGGCGACCGCCGTTGCGGCCTCCCGAGTCCCCTCGTTGATGTATTTGACGGCGGATCCGAGGATAACGTCCTGGAAGTCGGGGAGCGCCTGGGACTGATCGGAATCGACACCGATGGCGTACCGACCTTCGGCCTGTGCGGCCTCGAAGACACCACGGCCCGCAGCCGCGGCGGCGTGATACACGATGTCGGCACCAGCACCGTACTGTGAGCTGGCGATGTCGGCCGCCGTGTCCGTGTCGGTGTAGTTGCCAATGTAGCCGACATCGACCTCGACATCCCCGTTGACCCACTCAGCGCCGGCGACGTATGACCGCTCGTACGCGTTGATAAGCGATTCGTCGACACCGCCGACGAAGCCGATTTGGGGGCTCGATGGGGCCGTCACGCCGCTTCCCTCGGAGAATTCCTCGGTGGTCATCGTGCCCGCAAGAACGCCCCCTAGATAGGACATCTGATGATTGGCCCAGATGTAGCCCGCGACGTTGTCTTCTTCAACGTGGTCGTTGATGAGCATCCAGTTCTGGTCGGGGTAGTCCGCGGCGTTTTGGGTCAGTGCCTCGGTATGATTGTACGAGACCAGCACGATGAGACCGTACTCACCGCTTTGAGCGAGCTCCGACTGAGTCGATTGGTACTGTGCCTGTTGGGTCTCCTCGACCTGGTTGATCTCGATCTCGTGGTCTTCCTTGGCGCTCTCAAG
This sequence comes from Halobacteriales archaeon YIM A00010, assembly GCA_025041175.1. Lineage (GTDB taxonomy): Archaea > Halobacteriota > Halobacteria > Halobacteriales > Haloarculaceae > Halocatena. The sequence goes on along the minus strand of JAKCFJ010000002.1, from coordinate 348,646 downwards.
CCCCCCGAGCGCGAGGTCGTTGAACGCGTTGTCGTCGAAACCAGCAGGACTCGAGACGATCGCGATGTTCGTTCCGTCTCCGGAGCCACCGCTGTCATCCGAATCGTCACCACCGAGACAGCCAGCGAGACTCATACCCCCGACGAGAGCAGCTCCTGTAGTGAGAAAACGACGCCGATTAACACCGGACGATTCCTGTCTGTAAACGTGCTCATATTCCGTATCTGTATTCGAATAACCAGTCATATTATCCGACGAGATGTTACTCTTCCACATATAAATATTTCATGGACGCGCAGACTGGAGCAGTGATGGTATCCACGTACGCCCAAAGGGATACACGCCCGTTCTAGAGCGGTTCTGAACAGGTCTCAAACGGAACTGCCCCAGAGACTTCTCTCTGGGGAGCACGCTGTCCGTCGCTTTGCGGAGGAAAGACGGCCGTTCACTGTGCTACTGACGTTGTCCTCGGAGTGGTCCTCATACTGTCGGTCATGGTCCGTCGACCACGCAGTTGCCCGTTCACCACGCGTCCCATCTCCGCGACACAGACCACCGTCGGCTCCACGTCAGTATCACTCATAGTTGTTTCGATGGTGAACGCTTCTGCCTCATTGGACACCTCGACGCTGACCCAATTGAAACGGGCTAACGTAATTCATACCACACCTTAATAAATTTTATATAAATATCATTTACTATATACTAGTCTTTTATATGTGATATATTAGATTAGGGAGTGTACTGTCTGAGCACGTCGAGGGATCGTTGGGCAGCCCGGTCTGGAGCATCAGGATACGTGTACAGCTCCAGCGTCGCAAAGCCGTCGTAGCCGATATCGTCGAGCGTCCGGAAGATCGCTTCGAAATTCAGGTCCCCCTCTCCAGGGACTCGATGGTAGTGTTTTCCCCGTCGACCACCGACGATGTCCTCGACGTGGACCCCCGTGATCTGTCCAGCGCACTGACGAACGCTTTCAGCGGGATCCTCGCCGTAGACGGCTGCGTGGCCGATGTCGAGGTTGACCCCAAGCGCGTCGCGGCCGACCACATCGATGAGGTCGAGGACTTCGTCGGTGCACTCGATGAGGAGTTCCGGTTCGAATTCGATCCCAACGTCGACACCCACCGATTCGGCGTGGTCGAGAATCTCGTGCAGCGAGTCGAGAAGGTACTCTCTGGCTTGCTCGGGCGGATTTCCCGGCTCGGGACGGCCCGTAGCGACACAGACGGCCGGTGCGCCAACCGCCCCAGCGAGATCGATCGCGTCTTTCGTGTAGGAGACGCGCCACGCCCGTTCCTCGTCGTCGTCGGTAATGAGCGTCGGATCGAAAAACGAGGAGTCCGGAGCGTCGTCGTAGTAGCCCGCTGCGGTGTTCGCGTTGATGTTCGAGACGGAGATTCCGGTCGCTTCGAGGGTTTCGTGGAGTTCTTCGCGGTCGTCGTCGAATTCCGGAAGATATGCGTGGGGAACATCAGCCAACAGCTCGACGCCGTCGTACCCACAGTCCGCGATGCGTCGAATGGCCTCCGCGAGTCCGAAGCGAGTGTAGGCGTTCGTAGAGAACGCGAGTTGAACCATACCAAGCGATAAATCTCCCAAACCAAATATCTTGCTCCAGTCGGACGCTCTTCCGAACTGACTGCCAGGACAGCTGACACGAACCACCCGAGAGAATCCGTTGGAGATGACGAGGAACGTGTCGGGCGTAGGCCGTGTTCGATGGTCACAGCGAACGCGCCGCCTCGCTTTCCATACAGTCCAACTAGATACTGTTTGAAACCATAGCTTTAAATAATTCCAGTTATCAGTAGACTGTGTGTCAGCATAGTACCGGAACAATGCCGGTAGCAGGGTTGTCACTGATGAGTAGCCACCGTCACCGATCACCAACACCGCACGTTACGCAACGATGAAGAAACTATCCAGACGCCGCTTGCTCCAAGCTGGTGCATACCTAGGAATAGCCGGGTCGATCCCGCAAACATCGAGCAGGGTAGCCGCGCAATCCCTGAACCTCGAAAAATACGTACAGCCGCTACCGATTCCAGACGTTCGAGAGCCTGATGGGAAACGAAACGGGGCCGATTCCTATGAGATATCATTGCGGGAATTCGCGCAAAATCTCCACCCACACCTTCCAGATACCACGCTCTGGGGCTTCGACAGCGCCTATCCTGGACCGCTCATCGAGTCGCGGCGGAATCAGCGGATACAGGTACACTTTGACAACAGTCACCTCCCGACCAATCACCTCTTAGACGTCGACGAACGGATCGGTGGAACGACGGCCGAGAACCATCCTGGGTACGATGCGTCCGTTCCCGTTCCGGAGGTTCGGACGGTGACTCATTTTCACGGGCTTAACGTCGCTCCCGAAAACGATGGTCAAGCTGATATGTGGACGTCTCCCGACGGTGTTGAGGGCCCGCGCGGTACCGATCAGTGGCACGAGCTCCCGATGCGCCAATCGAGGTTGACATCGACGTACCACGACCACACGCTTGGTATCGTTCGGCTCAACGCCTACGCCGGACTCGTCGGCCTGTACTCCATCCGGAGCCAATCGGAAGCGAAGCTTGACTTACCGAGCGGTGAGTACGATATCCCGCTCTTGCTGCAAGATAAGTCGTTCAACTCGGATGGGTCGTTGGACTACCCGGAGTCGTGGACGCCGACGTTTGCTGGCGATACGGCGGTTGTCAACGGAGCTGTGTGGCCGTATCTGGAGGTCGAACCCCGTCGATATCGCTTCCGGATAGTGAACGGTGCGAACCATCGCACGTTCAGCCTGCAACTCAGGAACGAATCCAGTCAGGGCATCCCGACCCTACATCAGATCGCTCCCGACCACGGGTTTTTGGAGTCGGTGGTCCCGATCGGACCAGCTGGGGACCTCGATTCGCTCGTTCTCCAAGCGTTCGAGCGCGGGGAAGTCATTGTTGATTTCTCCAAGCACGCGGGCGAAACGTTCACGCTCACCAACAACGCCGAGCTACCGTATGTGGGCGAAAACTCGGGGAGTGATCTCAGCGAACTCCTGCAGATTCGAGTCACCGACCCGACTGTAAATCCGGTCGACGACAGCGCGGATCCAACGAATCTGAAGCTCCCGTCCCACCATACGTTCAACAAAAACAGCGCGATCGAGACCCGGAAAATGAGTCTTGATTCGGCTGTGAAAGACGAGTTAATCACGTACCAATTGAACGGGACCGGATTCGGTGACGAGGACGCGATCGTACGACCGCAGCTCGGAACGACTGAGATATGGGAATTCACAAACAACACGAGTGGCTCGCATCCGATCCACCTTCACCTCGTCACATTCAGAGTGATCGGACGTGGACCGGACGGAACCGACGCTCCCGATCCAAACGAGCGCGGACAGAAGGATACTGTTCGGGTCGAACCGGACGAAACAGTGCGAATCATCACGCGCTTTGATGGCTACAAGGGGGAATTCCCCTGGCATTGTCATATGCTCGAACACGAGGACAACAAGATGATGCTTCGCTTCGAAGTGACCGCCGGACGAGGGCAGGGACGAGGAAAGGGGCAAGGACGTGGACAGGGCCAAGGACGAGGACAAGGGCAGGGACGAGGGCGCGGACAGGGACGGAAGAACGGTGACGACAGAGGGACCGATAAGTAATCCACCCGACACGCTGCGCTAAAGCCTTCATTTCGCGTGATGGCTAGCGGATAACGTTAGATGATTTGGGATTTATTTACCAATTATATTTAAATGTTGTTTATTCTTGTCATCGAATACCAGCATTATTTGCAGCAAGAGGATGTATAATGATGGATCACTATCTGGTTGTAGTGAGGAATATGGTAGACAAGCAAGAGGCGGACAGCACGAGAAACCCGGAGACTACCGAATCGACACTGGTGACCACCAGCAGGCGACGGTTCATGCAGGTGACAGGGGGACTTGGTGCAGCCGGTCTTCTCAGTAGTGGGGCGCTCAATGCACAGGGAGCTACCGATGACAACGTAATCAAACTCGAAGCAGTTCGTGTTGGGGATGAACGCCGGCAAGGTCCACCGGATCACGCAGGACAACCGGGCCCTCCGGACCACAGCGGTCAACAGGGTCCACCGGATCACGCAAACGATCCGGATCACGCGTGGGTCGGGGTCGAACCGGAGGAGATAGCAGACGAGACGAACCCCACCCTCTCTTTGGTCGCGGGTGAAGACTACACCGTCGAGTGGACGAACACCGACGGACGCCCCCACAACTTCACCATTGAGGATACCAACGGCAAGAAGCTCGTCTCGTCCAAAGTTCTGCCTGAGACGGGTGCGACACAGACCGTCGAGTTCACCGCGACCGAAGAGATGGCCGAATACTACTGCCAGCCACACCCCCACGATATGCGGGGGACCATCCAGGTCGACGACCAAGCCAGCTTCGATATCAACATCTTGGTGTTCTCGGCAACCGCCGGCTACCGCCATGGGAACATCGAATACGGCATCCAACAGCTCCAGGGCCTCACGGATCGCATCGCCGCCGAGACCGGGGCCGATTCCGTCACCATCGACACGATTCCACAAGACGCCTCTGCGTTCCCTTCGAACGCCACCGAGCTCGGGAAATACGACACGATCATCTGGTTCAACACCACGGGTGACGTGCTCAACGCCGACCAGCAGACGGCCTTCGAGGAGTACATCCAAAACGGTGGCGGATACGCCGGCATTCACGCCGCGTCCGACACCGAGTACGATTGGAATTTCTACGGCGACATGCTCGGAGGAGCCTACTTCGCCAACCATCCCGAGGTCCAGGAGGCCGAAATCCACGTCACCGACCGGACTCACCCCTCGACCGACCACCTGCCGGCTCGCTGGACCGGTACCGACGAGTGGTACGACTACCAGAACAACCCCCGCGGAGACGTTCACGTTCTTGCGTCCCTCGATGAGGACAGCTACAACGGGGCGACGATGGACGGCGGGTACGGCAGCGACCACCCGATCGCGTGGTGTCAGACGTTCCAGGGCGGCCGCGCGTGGTACACCGGGCGCGGCCACACCGAGAGCGCGTTCGACGAGGACGGCTTCATTGAGCACGTCCTCGGCGGCATCCTCTGGTCCGGCGGGTTCGCCAACGACTCGGCCACCGGTACCATCTGGAACAACTACGAAACCACCCCACTCTATACAGACACCGCCAACCCCGCGATACTCGATATCGCGCCCGATGGCCGGGTCTTCTACATCGAGCGCGGGACCTTCAACGGCGAGGAAGAACAGACTGGGGAGGTCGTCGTCATCGATCCGGAGACAGGTGAAGCAACCACTGCGCTCGAACTGTCCATCTACGCCGGTCAAGAGGACGGACTCCTCGGTCTCCTCCTCGATTCGGAGTTCGAGAACACCGGTTGGGTGTATCTGTACTACTCCCCGCCGAATGCTGCCATTGACGAACCGCACAACCGGCTCTCGCGGTTCACGATGGAAAACGGATCGATCGATCCCAGCTCCGAAGTCACGATCCAGAAAGTGCATACGCAGCGCCAGACGTGCTGTCACACTGGCGGTGATATGCACTGGGGACCCAATGGAGAGCAGCTCTATCTCACGACCGGCGACGACACCAACCCGTTCGAATCAGACGGATACACCCCGATCGACGAACGGGATGGTCGGAAACCCTACGACGCCCAGCGCACAGCGGCGAACACAGCCGATCTTCGTGGGAAGATACTGCGCATTATCCCGCAGGACGACGGTTCCTATGCGATCCCCGACGATAATCTCTTCACCGAGGACGGGGGCTACGCCGAGGAAATCGAAGAGGGGCTTGTCCGCCCCGAGATCTACACAATGGGCAACCGCAACCCGTACCGGGCGTCCGTCGATCAGGAGACCGGTACGCTCTACTGGGGTGACTACGGCCCTGACGCTGGCAGTTGGAACGCCGAGCGCGGGCCCCCCGCAACCGTCGAATTCAACAAAGCCGATGCTCCCGGCTTCTACGGCTGGCCGTACTTCGTCGGCCCGAACGTTCCCTACAAGGAGTACGACTTTGACACAGGGGAATCCGGCGATCCGTTCGATCCGAGCAGCCCGACCAACGAGTCGCCGAACAACGATGGACTCACTGACCTCCCAACGTCCGAGGAGGCAATGATCTACTACCCCGCGATGTGGAGCAACCTTCTGAATGCTCCCGACTACGCCGAGCAGTACCTTCCTGACGAGCCGCCGTTTCCGCAGCTCCAGGGCGGGGCCCCGATGGCCGGGCCGCTCTACCGGCATCAGGACGGACACGATCCCAATCGAGCGCTCACCCGAGCGTTCGATGGCAAGCTGTTCATCATGGAATGGAACATCGGGTGGATCAAGTGCGTCTCGTTCGATGACGACGGCAACGTGATGGAGATCGATCCGTTCCTACCGACCCTGAATCTCGTCCGCCCGATGGACATGAAGGTCGGTCCGGATGGCGCGCTGTACGTCATCGATTGGGGCAGTGGTTTCAACGGTGAGAACTCCGATTCGGGCATCTACCGGATCGAACACTCCGTCGAAACCTCAAAGATCGCGTCAGCCTCGTTCACCCTCGACAACGACACGCTGGATCCCGAGGAGTCGACGACCGGAACCGTCCAGCTCGAGAATATCTCGAACAGCGATCTGTCTGACATCCAGTTCACGGCCACGTCCAGCAGCAACGTGATCCAGATCACGGCCCCATCACAGACGAATTTCGATTCGCTCGCGCCCGGTGAGAGTCAGGCAGTCGAGTACGACATCGCAGTCGGCACAGACGCGACGCAAGGGACCTACGGTCTGGAGGCCGAGATCACGTTCGTCCACGAGGGCAACGAGGAGGCAGTCGCAGCGAGTGCGATGGTCACCGTTCCCAAGAACGACGATGGCGGTGGTGGTGGAGGGGATGGAGACCCCATCGATCCGTCGACCACGATCCAGGTCGATGGCGACATCCAGGCCTGGCAGGGTGTCGCGCCCGACGGGATCAATGGCCAAGAGAACCCGACGCTGACGCTCCAGGAAGGGGAAGAATACACGGTCGAGTGGACGAACATCGATGGAGCGCCCCACGACTTCGCCCTCCAGGACGCTGATGGCAACAACCTTGCGAAAACAGACATCGTTTCGGAAGAAGGTGCCACCATTCCGCTGACGTTCACCGCTTCCGCGGAGATGGTCCAGTACATCTGCACCGTCCATCCGAGCTCGATGGTGGGCGACGTCGAGGTGGTCTAACCGGTGCACAGAACGAGACCGGCGTCGCACCGTCCGGCATCCTAATCCGAAGAGAGTCCAACGCAGCGGATCACTCCCTCCGAGGACGTACCGAGCACCACTGTTCGGGACGCCAATGGAACGGCCGTTGGGAACAGGCCAATGACCACGGACAATCCACCCGCTTTCGCAACATCCGGTGCCGTTCGCTGTAGGTGGACAGTAATATAAAACATCATGTTCGATTGGATACTCGTGGCTTCGGCCGGGTTAGCTGACGCTAATTGCCCGAGAGAATCCTAGTGCGGGGACGAGGAACGCCACTATCACGAGCGCCGAGCCGGGATCGATAGCCGCAGCGAACGCGCCGTCAAGCACGGTCAATCCGAGCACGCACACGCCAATAGCCGGCCCGATGGACTCCGGTGTCGGTGTCTCGTACGCCGAACGCAGCGCCCGGCCTGTCCAGCCGAGAAAACCCGCGAGGAGGAGCAGGGCGAAAACGACGGTGACCGATCGTGGAGAACGGACGATGAGCAGGCCACCGACCCCGAGCGCGGCGACGACAACGCCGCCGATCGCGGGCAGGACGACGGTTCGGTCGCTTTTTCGGGTCTCGCTTTCTGCCGTGTACGTCACGCCCGCGATGAAGATGGCGACGGTAACGGGGACGCCAACTGCCCACAGAGGAAGCGAAGTGGGCAGGAGTGCTGCCGTCACGCCGAGGAGAACGTTGAGCCCTCTGCTTGCTCCCATCGCCAAGAAACCGACAGCCGATCCTTTGAGCATGCCGTCGTAGAGCAGAATAGTGAGCGCGAGCACACCAGACACCACACCAGCGGCGGTTCCGGCGGCGATAAAAGCGATCACGATGCCAGCGAGGAGTAACGCGAGGCCGAACCCGAGCGCCCGGGGACGGCTCACGTCGCCCGACGGGATCGGCCGTTCGGGACGCTCGCGGGCGTCTTCGCTCGCATCGAAGAAGTCGTTGAGCGTCGTTCCGGCGGCATACAGCAGTACAGAGGCAACCGCGAGTCCACCAACAGTAACGGCGTCGGTAGCGACCCCGCCGGCACCGACTGCGAGCGTCACACCGAGCACGATATCCGGCGGGGCCGTAAAGAGGTTCGGGAGACGAACCAGCGTCGCGTACGCCGCGAGCGAACCCCGGAGATCCCGATTTTCGATCATTTCCAATCCATCGAAGCGCTCTCACGCCCACCCGTGCTCTTCTAAGTATCGCATCGCATCGCGGGCGGTCTCTGCGGCCGTCGCCTCGTAGGGGTAGAGTTCAACGGTGACGAACCCGTCGTAGCCGCTGTCGTGGACGGTCTCGAGGAAGCCGTCGATGTCCATCGCTCCCTCGCCGAGCTGTGTGTGTTCGTGGGTCCGGTCGGCAGGGATGTCCTCGAGGTGGTAGTGGTGGGTGTGGTCGGCGAGCGTCTCGATGAGCGCAGTGGGATCTTCCCCCGAGGAGAAAAAGTGCCCGGCGTCGAAGTTACAGCCGACGCGCGGCGAATCGACGCGCTCCATGAGGTCGAGGAACTGATCGGACGTTTCCACGAGAAGATCGGGTTCGGGTTCGACCAACACATCGACACCGACAGTTTCGGCCGTCGTTGCGACCGACCGGAGTCCGTCGACGAACTCGTCCACGGCCTTGTCGTCGGACTTCCACTTCGGAACCGGCCCGCCGGGCGGGACGGAGATCTGCGGTGCGCCGAGGGCGCTGGCCGTCTCCAGCGCGGCTTTGGTGTGTTCGACGCGGGCACTGCGGTCGGCCTCGTCGGGTTCGATGAACGAGGGGTGGTGAAACGCCTCCGTCTCGCGGGTGTACTCGGCCGCTCGGCTCGTCTCGCTGGGCTCGATGGCACTGAGCATGAACGCGTTGCAGTTGCTGACGGCAAGGCCGTTGTCCTCAAGTAACTGCCGAACGCGTCGTACGTCGCTTTCGTCCGCGCTGCCCGGATACAGGTGTGGCTCGTCGAGAAGGATCTCGATGCCGTCGTAGCCGGCGTTGGCGAGTGTTTCGATGGTGTTCTCGAGGCTGTGCTCCCGGAACGCGTTTGTGGAAAACCCAAATCGCATTGTTATCGTTCGTAATCGAAGTTCGGGGATTGGTCGAAGAACTCGTAGGGGTTGTCGAAGACGACCGTCTGAACCGCGTTGCGGTCCCAGCCGCGGTCGAGCATCTTGTCACGAGCTTTCGGAACGGCCAGCGGATCCGATGGATCCCAGTCGGCGGCGCTGTTGAGGATCATCCTGTCGGTTCCGTACTCCTCTAGCAGATCGATGGCGACTTCGTCTTCTATTTTCCCCGGATAGAGCGTGAACCCCAGCCAACAATCCGTTTGTGCGGCAATGTCGATCGTTTCTTCGGTGTTGTGGTCGATGATGATGCGCTGTTGTGTGACGCCCTCTTCCTCGATGACATCCACGATGCGCTCCGTGCCCGACGGCTTGTCCTCGTGGGGCGTGTGGACGATGACTGGAAGCTCGTGCTCCTCGGCGATTCGCAGCTGTTTCCGGAAGGCGTAGTCCTCGTCTTCGGTCTGTTGATCGTATCCGATCTCGCCGACGCCGACGACGGGATCCCGGTCGAGATACTCCGGAATCCGGTCGAGGACCTCCTCGGCCATTTCCCGGTAGTTCGCCTCCTTGGGTTCGAGACCGATGGTGACGTAGTGGTCCATCCCGGCCGCCCGCTCGGCGCGATCGGTCTCGTGTTCGATGATCTGTTCGAAGTAGTCGAAAAAGGAACCCGCATTGTGCTTGTCCTGTCCGCTCCAGAAGGCAGGCTCCACACAACACTCGATTCCCGCCCGACGCGCTCGCTTGTAGTCGTTGCTCGAGCGGGAAATCATATGCATATGCGGATCGATGATTTGCATAGTCCGTTCACAACATTTGATCCAAGGACAATATATGTTTTGATAATATATCTATATTACAAATTTAATATTAATATAACAATATTATAGTTATATATTTTTGCCAAGAACATACGTAATAAAATCAGAAAATTTAATAGAGCATGGATTTATTATTGTATCGAATGGATATTCCACGTAGTGAATTGATAGAAGAAACAGGAGCACGAAACCCGACCGGTGAGCAGACCTGTCCGACCACGGATCGTCACTGGGAGAACGGATGAGAACGGGCGTCTGGCTCATCGGAGCACACGGGAACGTTGCGACGACAGCGATAGTCGGGGCGCGTGCTCTCGCCGCCGGGGAGACGGAGACGACAGGACTGGTCACGGCACGGGACCCGTACGCTCGTCTCGATCTCCCACCCGTCGAAGAGTTCGTCTTCGGCGGGCACGATATCTCCGAGACATCCGTCCTCTCAACGGCGCGATCGCTGGCTGAAAGCGCCACCGTACCACTGAACGTTGTGCAGGCGGTGAGCGACGATCTCGAACGGGTCGAGGAGCGCATCACGGCCGGAACGACAGTCAACTGCGGGCGCGCGGTGGAAGAGCTTGCGTCCGAGACGATGTCAGGGACGTCTTTCTCGAACGCTGTCGACCGGATTCGAGAGGATTACCGGACGTTCGCCAGCGAGCAGAACGTGGATCGCCTCGTCGTGGTGAACGTCTCCTCCACCGAGCCCCGGCTCTCTAGCCCGGAGCGGTACGACACCCTGAACGCGTTCGAGCGGGCCATCGAGGAGGACGATCGGGAGCTTCCCGCAAGCAGCCTGTACGCGTACGCCGCCCTCGTCGACGACCACCCGTACATCAACTTCACGCCGAGCACGGGAGCCGCTCTCGGGGGTCTCAAAGAGCTAGCCGAGCGAACGAACGTGCCCCACATGGGGCGGGACGGCAAAACGGGGGAGACGCTCTTGAAATCCGCGTTGGCACCGATGTTCGCCCAGCGTAACCTCCAGGTCCTGTCGTGGGAGGGACACAACATCCTCGGCAACGCGGACGGCCAAGTCCTCGAAGACGACGCGAACAAAGCTGGGAAACTAGCGAGCAAAGGCGGGGTCCTCGACGGCATTCTCGAAGGGGAGTTTCACAACCGCGTGCGAATCGACTACACGCCGCCGCTCGGGGATTGGAAAACCGCGTGGGACGACATCCGGTTCAGGGGGTTTCTCGGCACCCAGATGAAGATGCAGTTCACGTGGGAGGGGTCGGACTCCGTTCTGGCTGCACCGCTCGTCCTCGATCTCGTTCGGTTGATCGCCCACGCCGACGAGCACGGTGAGGGCGGTCTCCAGCCGCAGTTGGCTTCCTTCTTCAAATCTCCGCTCGGCGTCGACGAACACGACCTTTCACGACAGTTCGACATGCTCGACAGTTACGTGGACCGTCACGAGGGTGAGACATGAGCGACGCTCGCTCCACGCGGGTCGTCGTCGTCGACGTTATTGGACTCCAACCCGAGCACGTTACCGAGGCGGTCGCGCCGCATCTCGCGTCGCTTCTCGGGGACGTGACTGCGTTGCGCCCGTCGTTTCCCGCGCTGACGCTTCCCGCCCAGACGACGCTCGCAACGGGGCTGTCCCCAGGCGATCACGGGGACGTCTCCAGCGGCGAGTACGACCGGGAGACGGACGAGGCGGCGTTCTGGGAGCGCGACCGCGGAGAGCGTCAGCGTCTGTGGGAGACGGCACGAGCCGCCGGAACGACGACAGGGGTGCTCTGCTTCCAGCACCTCATCGGAACGGACGCCGACGTTGCGATCACCCCCTCGCCCATCGAGGACGAGGACAACAACCTCCTGGAGATGGACTGCTGGACGAACCCCGAGGGATTGTATGAGGAGCTGCGAGCGGAGCACGGTCACTTCCCGTTACACCGGTACTGGGGACCTGCTGCGGACGAAATAAGCAGCAAGTGGATCCTCGACGCTGCAACCGAGGGGATCGAGCGCGTCGATCCCGATCTCCTGTGGGTGTACGTCCCCCATCTCGACTACGCGGGCCTCCGACACGGACCTGGTGAAGAACTGCGCGAGGCGGTCAGCACCGTCGACGAACTCCTCGGGAGGTTCCTCGATTCGCTCCGAGCAGACGGTCGGTGGGAGGAGACCGTCGTGAACGTCGTCAGCGAGTATGGGTTCCACGGTGTCGACACACCCGTGTTTCCGAACCGCGCGCTCCGCGAGGCGGGGCTGTTGTCCGTCAAGGACGACGGGGAGGGAGGCGAAGAAGTGGACACCCCCGGCTCGGCGGCGTTCGCCATGGTCGACCACCAGGTTGCACACGTTTACGTCGAGGAACGCGTCGCGGACGCCCGCGCAACGCTCGACGCGCTCGACGGCGTCGAGGCGGTGCTCGGCGAGGCGGGAAAGGTCGAACGGGGGATCGATCACCCGAACGCTGGCGATCTCGTCCTGGTCGCGGAATCCGACGCGTGGTTTCAGTACTACTGGTGGCACGAACACGAAAACGCCCCCTACTACGCGACCGACATGGACATTCACGCCAAACCCGGATTCGATCCGTGTGAACTGTTCGTCGGTGAATCGGGACTCGTGTCACTCGACCCGACGAAGGTCGGTGGCTCTCACGGGCGAACCGACACATGCGGCGTGTACGGACTCGGTGGGCCGAAGGCACCCGAAATACCGGCCACCGACAGCATCGACGCACGGGCCGTGGCGCCGACGATCGCGGAGCTGTTGGGGATCACTGAATCGATACCAGCGTCGTTCAGTCGTGCCCCGTTGATAGAGCGGTGAACGACACGCGTCGCGTGCCCAACAGTCGGTCTGTCCCCAACCTCCGGCGTTGTGGCGTTGACAGGCATTGAACAACTGTTCAATGGGATCGGATTGTTGGAAAGAGTTATTGTCTTGTTCTCATACTAGTCGTTCATGGCACAGACGTCAAACCGAAATCAAAGCGGGATCAAAACGATCAGCCGGACCATCCGCATTCTGCAGGGGCTTCGGGAGCTTGGGGGGGCGGGCGTAACGGAGTTGGCAGAACAGCTCGACCTTCCGAAAAGCACCGTTCACAGCCACCTGCAATCGTGGGCCGAGGAGGGGTATCTGACTTCGAACGGCGATACGTACGATATCAGCCTTTCGTTCCTCGAGTTCGGCGGATACAAGGCGAGCAATCATCCGATCGTGTCGGCGGCCCAAATCGCTGTCGACGAGCTTGCGATGGAAACGGACGACCGCGTGCAGGTGATCGCCGAACGGCGGGGAAAAGGCGTTTACGTGTATCAGACGCAGGGTGGTCGCGCCCTTCCGACCGATACCCACGTCGGGAGTCGCGTTCACATGCACTGTACGGCGTCCGGGAAGGCGATACTGGCCTATCTGCCCGAGAAACGCGTCGAACGAATCATCGACGAGCACGGTCTTCCCCGACGCACGCAGAACACGATCACGGACCGAGAGAAGCTGTACGACGAACTGGCCGAGATCCGCAAGGAGGAAGTCGCCCTGGACGACGAAGAGCGCGTCGAGGGCGTGCGGTGCGTCGCTGCACCGGTTCTGGACAGCGACGGATACCCGTTCGGCGCGCTCACGATTTCGTCCTCGACCCGACGGTTGTGGGGTGATACGTTCCGATCGGAGTATCCGGACCTCGTTCTCACCACCGCAAAATCGATCCAGTTGCAGGCAACCTACTCGTAACCCCCGTCCCCAGTTGCCACGAACGTAGCGCCGTTTTCGGCGGTCCTAGCCGGTAGCTGTTACCCGCATGGTGCTCGTGCTCAGATTCGTTAAGACTTGCCTGCTACCACTGTCTTCGTTCGATCTCGACGGGATGTGGTCGTCGAAACGACTCGCCTCTCGTGGCTCTGTTCGAGTTTCTCTCCACCGGCCGCTGTCGACGACCCCGTGATACACAATCGGCACCGATGAATTTTCAACGATTGAGGACAATCTTCATTCGTATATGAGTACTGAATACATACCAACAGTACAAATTGTAGAACATGTCTGCATCGCTGAGCCGCAGCAATCGTTCCACCCGTTCGAACGCCGGTGAGCGAACGATGCTGCTCTGAAACACGTTTTATCGGGCGTGATCCGCTCCGGTCTCCCCCCTAACAAACGTACTGTTGTCATGGCAACGAGTCCAGTATCCAATCGGAGAGGTCAGTGTTCCGTTGGTCCACAGAGTCGCCCATGCCCCCGATTATCACCACACCGGGCTTCGAGAACTGGTGAACGATTGTCCCCGCCTGGTGAACAGGCGGTCGCGTGCCCGCTCGGGGTACAACCGTAAAGAGACGAGGCCGTGCGCTGGTCGGCAAGCCGACGACTGAAATCTTCGCTCCCTGGGTGATCGAAAGATATGCCGTCGTTCCCGGTTTCTCTCGAAGTAGTTCCGTCACACGGAACTCTTGTTCACCGACGATGGACGGGGGAAATCCGATCGGAAGACGGTCGTGCCGGAGTGGTCGCTCGTACGATACCGGACGGGGACGCAGAGACCCGCACAAAGGTTCAGACGACCTGATTTTCGAGTCCGTCGTACGTGCCAGTCTCGGCCGCGCGTTCGGCGTTTCGAGCGACGATGTTGGCGACGCGGGGGTAGTATTGGGGCGTGTGGCCGGCGTTGTGCGGCGTGATGTGGACGTTCGGCATCCGCCAGAGGTCGTGATCGGCCGGGAGCGGTTCGGGATCGGTCACATCCAACGCTGCCCCGCGGATGGCGTTTTTCTTGACCGCAGCGGTGAGCGCGTCCGTATCGACGATGGGACCGCGACCGACGTTGATGAGCACCGACTCGGGCGGGAGCGTGTCGAACTCCGCGCCGGCGATGAGACCGCGCGTCGTTTCCGTCAGCGGACAAGCCAAAACGAGGTAATCAGTGCGCGCAAGAGCGTCGTGGCGATCGGCCTCGTCGAAGCCGACGACTTCGTCCGTAGGACCGCCCTTCGACGGCGTGTAACGGACGCCGATGGTGTGTGGCCCGAACGGTTCGAGCCGTTCGACGGTCGCCAGCCCGATAGCGCCGAGCCCCACCACAGTGACGGTGCTGTCGCCGAGTTCCTTCTGAAAACTCCGGTAGTGGCGCCATTCGCTGTTTCGTCCGCGCTCCCACCCGACGTGGAGGTTGCGCACGAAGACGAGGATGTTGCCGATGACCTGCTCGGCGATAGGCGGGCCGTGGACGCCGGAGGCGTTCGTGACGGCGATATCGTGGGACTTCATCCCCTCTAAGGGAAGGTGGCCGACGCCCGCCGCGGCACAGGCGAACAGCTCCAGCCCCTCGGCGTGGTCGAGTAGCTCCTCCCGGAACCGATGGCCCACCACGATGGGAGCAGTGGCGACGAGGTCGCGCTCGGCACGCGGAGTTTCGGCACGGACGACGTCGCGCTCTGGGAGCCGTTCGCGGAGTCGCTGGGCCAAGTCCTCGGTGGACAGCCCGTGTACCCCGCGCCGTAGGACGCCCACGTCCGGATCGTCAGCCATCGATATCACCTCTCGCTGGTAGCGTTTTGGTCGACATTCGGGTTCAGATTGTTGTGCCTGCCTCTTAACTCATAGTTTTGCGGCGGGCTGTGATAGGGACTGTTGTGAATAGCGGCACAGTCGTTGACTGATACTGTCGGTTATCGGTCTGTGAACACTCTGTCGCCGGTTCAGACAGAGCGTGCTCCCGACAACGCCACCGTGAATTCACATAATTATGACCAATAGTGTCAGCACCAAAACGACTATGTATTCACGACAGTTGATCAACGATATGTCACAGGGTAACGGGAGACGCGAATTTATTGCAGCGGTTGCTGCGGGCACGACACTCGGTTTGGCGGGCTGTACTGATGTGTTGACTCCCGATAGCGGGAACGGGGGAGCGTCCGACTTCCCATCTGATGATATCGAAATTATCTGTCCGTTCTCTGAGGGTGGCGGAACGGATCTCACTGCGCGCCAGCTGGCTGATCAGGTGGAAAACCAGTTAGATACGTCATCGTACGTGACGAACACGACCGGCGGTTCGGGAAGCGTCGGGTTCGACAAGATCGCTACCGCTTCGCCCGACGGCCACACGATCGGGATCCTCACAGTCGAGATCTGTACGATTTCCCACCTCGACATCGGTGACGTTACGCACGAGGACATGACGCCGATACTGCAGTACAATTTCGATCCGGCAGCGCTCACAGTCCACGAGGACGCTCCGTACGGTACGCTCGCGGAGTTCATCGATCACGCGTCGGAGAACCCGGGATCGATCAGCGTCTCGAACTCCGGGACAGGCGCGATCTGGCACCTTGCAGCAGCGGCGTTCGAACAGGCGGCCGACATCGAGCTGGATCACATCGGATACGACGGTGCCGCCCCGGCGACCGAAGCGGTTCTCAGCGGGGAGACCGAAGCGACGACGTCTAGCGCAGCGGAGGTCTCATCACAGGTGCAGGACGGTCCCCTCGAGATGCTCGCGTTCTTCGGCGAAGAACGTCATCCGGCGTTCGAGGACGTTCCGACGCTGGTCGAAGAAGGACACGACGTGACGATCGGCGCCTGGCGAGGGATCGGTGGACCCGCAGGAATGGACGAGGAAATTGTCACGACGCTCGAGGAGGCCTTCGACGAGATCTACGATTCCGACGCGTTCAAAGAGTTCATGCAGAACAACAACTTCGGGCGAGTGCACAGGGATTCCGGGGAGTTCGAGCAGTTCATGCAGGACGAATCCACTCGGTTCGGTGATCTCATCGACGAGCTCGGCATCAAGGGAGAATGAGGATCTGATAGAGAATGAAAGCGGAGATACGGCACACCGACACGGTCGGATCGATCCTCTGGCTGCTGTTAGCCGGGGGCATCTTCCTCGCGTCGGAGGACCTCCCTGTCGGGACGGCAGAGACGGGACCGGCGTTTTATCCGAGGGTTATTGCCGTCCTGATCGGGGGGTTCGCGTTGCTCCAGCTCGGACGAAGCGTGTACGAGGCGGAAGCGAACGCGCACACGATACGAAGTGGTCAGGTCAAAACGGTGGGAGCAGTGGCGGCGTTGGTTGCGATCTACGTGCTGTCGTTACCGTGGCTCGGGTTCGTTACCGCAACGACGACGTTTCTCGTCGTCTGTATGGTGTACTCGGGTGCGAGGTCAGTTGTGCGCATCGGTACGAGCGCCGTCGGCGTATCGCTACTGCTGTACTACCTCTTTGTCGTTTTCCTCCGGGTCCCCCTGCCCGAAAGCCCGTTCATTCCGGTGAGAGCGATACTGCCCGGGCTGATTCACGCCGGACACGGGGTGCTCTACTGACGTGCTCGCCGGCTTCTTCGAGGGGCTGTCGTTGGTGTTCCAACCCCTCGCGCTCTCGTTGATCGTTCTCGGGGTTACGATCGGGATTGTCATGGGTTCGATTCCGGGGATGACGGCGACGATGACGGTCGCAGTGCTCGTTTCGCTGACGTTCGGAATGAATCCCACAGAAGGAATGATGCTGTTGCTCGGCGTCTACGGGGGTGCCCTGTACGCGGGGTCGATCCCGGCAATTCTCATTCGGACTCCGGGAACGCCGAGTGCTGCGGCGACGATCTTCGATGGGTTCCCGCTGTCCGAACAGGGATCGGCCGGAAGGGCGATCGGTGTTGCGACTGTCGCCTCGTTCGTGGGCGGGGTCGTCTCCGTCGTTCTCATCACGTTTCTGTCCCCACAGATCGCAACCGTCGCGCTCAGCATGGGTTCGCCGGAGTACTTTGCGATCGCGTTTTTCGGATTGACGATCATCGCGAGCATCAGTGGCGACTCGGTCGCCAAAGGAATGCTTTCGGGACTGCTAGGAATGTTGATCGCGACGGTCGGCTTGGATCCGACGCTGGGTCAGCCTCGGTTCACCTTCGGGGTTCCGGAACTGAGCGCCGGGATCGAATTCATCGCGGTGATGATCGGTCTCTTCGGGTTGGCCGAAGGGCTCGACCGGTACCGGGAGGGAATCGGATCGCTCGACGTGAAACAGGACGTAGCTGGTATCACACCGTCGCTTTCGGATCTGAAAAACATACGGAACGTCACGCTGGGATCGAGCGTTGCGGGAACGCTCATCGGCGCGATTCCGGGCGCAGGCGGAGACATCGCCGCCTTCGTGACGTACAACGAGGCCAAGCGATGGGTGACCGACGCGACACCAGCGTTCGGGGAGGGAAACGTCAAAGGGGTCGCAGCCGCCGAATCCGGGAACAATTCGAGCACCGCCGGAGCACTGGTGCCAACGCTGACGTTGGGGATCCCTGGGGACTCCGTTACGGCCATCCTGATCGGCGCGCTCCTCGTTCACGGGATTCAGCCGGGACCGGGGCTGTTCGAAAAGGAACCAGGGCTCGTGTTCTCGATCTTCATCGGATTCTTCGTTGTGTACGTCGTCATTCTCCTCCTCGGGCTGCTCGGAGCACACCTTTGGGTCCGGGTCATCAACTTCCCGCCGAAGTATTTGTGGCCGAGCATCCTCGTCTTCTGTGTCGTCGGCGCGTTCGCGCTCCGGGCGAGCGTCTTGGACATGTGGGTGATGGTCGCTGCCGGCGTGATCGGCTTCCTTTTGCGGATGGATGAGTACCCACTGGCTCCGATGGTTCTGGGCCTGATCCTGGGACCGATCGCCGAGCAGAATCTCCGGCGATCGCTCGAACTCTCGAACGGGAGCTGGGACATCATCTACACGAGCCCGGTTGCCGTAGCGATACTACTGCTGGCGGGCGTATCACTGGTGACGCCGGTCGTCCTGGAGCATCGGTGATTTCTCCCAGTGAAACCCTCGAACGAGCGGTCGGGACGTTCGGCCGTTCCGAACGGACACAGCGATCGAATCCCGTGGCGCGTCCCTCTCAGGCGACGGGGCTGTCGTACGTCGGATCGTTCGCGAAACGATCGAGTTCGGCCTCGAGGGACAGTTTCGTCCCGCTCGGGAGCGCGATCCGAACGGCGTTCGAGTCGGGGACGACCGTCTCCTCGTCGTACGCGATTCGCCCAAACCGGTGTTCGCCGTAAGCGCCGGCCTGCACGACTAGCTCCCGGGGTTTGGCGCCGGTGTTGACGAGCGTCAGTCCGATCCCGGTGGCGTTCACACCGGTGACGAGCGCCTCAACGCCCGGCGGGAGTCCGGGCCGTCCTCGGTCCGCGTCGAAGTGGCGCACCTGCGCCATCACGAGTCCGCCGTAGTACACCGGCTGGGGCGCGCCCATGGTGAGCTGGAGCAACGCCCGGTGGAACACGGGGTTGCGGTCGCGGAGGTAGTCCTCGTCGATCTCGATCGTGTTTTCTTCGCGCATGCGTGTGAGCCGCTGGTGGACGCGCGAATGGGTGGCCTCGAGAAGCCGCTCCGGGTAGTTCGGGAACTCGCCGTCGAGGTGAGCGAGCCACGCGTACTCCTCTCCGGCACCGTGTTTCGTCGACGGCGTCGGATCGACCCCGGTCCACGGCTGTGCTCCCCAATCCCGGAGCCGGCGCACGCGCTCGCGGTCGTCGTCGTCCATCGACGCGTACCAGAGGTGAACGGCGTACGGATCGTCGCGGTGAGGGCGGAACTCGTACCAGCCGTCGCGCCAGAGCACGTCGCCGTCGTCGGTGAGCACGCCCGAAGCGTCGTACTGGTAGTCGCCGGGATCGCCGTGCTTGTGTGGGACGTACAGCGTCTCGTGGCCCTCGCCGTCGCTCACCGGGATGCCCTCGTCTATCAAAACGTCCAGCTGGGAGCGCGGAAACGACAGGTGCTCCCGGTCACCGTCCAGCAACACGGCGTTCTCGGCGGCGACGACCGGCCCAATGCCGACGTAGTGCCAGCCGCCCCACGACCAGCCGTAGTAGCCGCCGTACCACGAGCCATCGGTGTACTCCCCGATCTCTCCCGACCGACCCACGTTGTCCGGAACGATTCCGCCGTTTGCGTCGGTCCGTTCGCGCCACGCCGCGAGATACTCCAACACCCACTCGCGGTACCGGTCGTCGCCGGTGTGGAGATACGCGTTGGTCATCAGGCTCGTCACGTTGAGGTTGAGTGGGATGTCACCCTTCGAACACCGCTGTTCGAGCACCTCGAACAGGCGTTCTTCGTTGTCGGGATCGAGCAGATCAGCGGCGCTGTCGAACTCCAGATCCCGCCACGGAAGTCCGTGACGCGCCCACCGGTAGTCAGCGCCGTAGGGATGGTGTTCGTACGCCGAGAAATCACAGTACTCCGGTCCCATTCCGCCGTTCATCGGTCCGCGAACCAGACGCTTCTCGGCGTCGTAGTTGTCGGTGTCGCTGTCCCCGAAGTACAGCTGTGCGAACCGTTCTGCCCGCTCCGTAACGCGGTCGTCGTCGGGTGCTGCAAGCCCCATGTTGTACGTGTACTGGTTTCCCTCGCCCATGTGGAACCAGTCTCGGCAGTGTTCGAATTCTTCGACCACCATCGGGTGACCAAACGGCGTGTCCGTTCGCTCACCCCGTCTGAGCGCCCCCTCGTACACGGTTCGGGCCTGGGTCAGGATTCGCTCGTGGCCGCCCATGGCGTACACCAGCGGCCAGTTGTAAAACCCCTCGACCACGTCGTCGAACCCATCGCACCCGACGTGTCCTTCCGGTGGCCAGAACGGCTCGCCGTTCTCCTCGAAGTACTCCGCGACGAACCGATCGACGGCGTCAGCGAGCAGATCGAACAGGCTGCGCTGGAGCAGCGCCCACTCGGGCGGCTGACTGATCGGCGTTCGGGCCGCTATCTCGACCATGATCGGTGTCCGGACGCGCTCGACAATCAAGGTTCGGATCACTCGCCGTCGACAGACGGCCGCTCTTGTTACGACTCTTCGATCGACTCGATGGGATCGACGGCTCCCGAGGTGGTAGTGGCTCCCTCGGTCGGTGTCGCCCACGCCACGGCGTTGCTCAGCACCCGTTTGACCGCCGGTTGGTGGTAGATCGGATACGCCTCGTGACCGGGCCGAAACGCGAAGATCCGTCCCCGACCGCGACGGTAACACAGGCCCGACCGGAACACCTCCCCGCCCTCGAACCACGAGGTGAAGACGGTCCGGTCGGGTTCGGGCACGTCGTACGGCTCACCGTACATCTCCGTCGAGGGGATCTCGAACTGCTCGTGTAGCCCGTCCGCGATCGGGTGGCCGGGATCGACTACCCAGACGCGCTCTAACTCCCCGCCGTGGCGATACTTGATGTCACACGACGTTCCCATCAGCTGTTTGAATGGTTTGGAGTTCTTGCCCGAGTGCAGCGCGATGAACCCCATTCCCTCCTGCACGCGGTCGACGACCCGGTCGGCCACGCTATCGCTGACCTCGTCGTTGGCGCAGTGGGACCACCACACCAACACGTCGGTCTCCGCGAGCGCCGACCGGTCGAGTCCGTGCTCGGGATCGTGGAGGGTCGCCGTGCGGACGGCGTGGCCGTCGGCTTCGAGGCCGTCCGCGATGGCGCCGTGGATCCCCTCCGGATAGATCTCCGCAACGTCGTCGTCTTCCCGTTCGTGGACGTGTTCGTTCCAGACGGTGACCTGTGCGGTCATACACGTGTGCCCGACGGCGATCGTGATAAGTCCTCCGCCACGACGCGCGGGATGTGCATCGATCAGTAAAGCGAAACGTATATCCGGTGGCCCGCCGCCCCTCCGTCCATGGAGATAGCCGACGTTCGAGTGATCGGACTGACTCACTCGCTGCCCGAGGGGGCAGGACTCGGTGATGCGCGTGGATTCGGCCGAACGCGATCGACGACCCTGCTGCGCCTAGTGACCACGGACGGAACGGTCGGCTGGGGAGAGGCGTTCGTTCCCGGATCGATCGCACGGGCCACCGTGGATGAACTGTTTCGGGACGACGTGATCGGCATGGATCCGTTCACCGTCGAATCCCTCGCCGAGCGCACCTACACCGATCCCTACCACTTCGGTGGGAGCGTGTTCGTCCAGAGCGTGCTCAGCGCGGTCGACATCGCCTGTTGGGACATCATCGGAAAAACCGTCGGGCAGCCGATCCACCGGCTGCTCGGGGGCAGAGAGCGCGCGTCGCTCACGCCCTACGCCTCCACGATGTACTTCACCGAACGGGACCGACCGATCGAGGAGCCGATCGAGACCGCTGTCGAGGAGGGATTCACCGCCGCGAAGATCAAGATCGGGAGCGGACTCGGTGACGACGTCGAACGGGTGCGCACTGCGCGGGAGATCCTCGGTGAGGACGCCCACCTCATGGCCGACATGAACGGGAACTACCGGCCCGACCAGGCGATCCAAAGCGCTACGGCGCTCGCGGAGTTCGATCTCGCGTGGATCGAAGAGCCGGTGCCACCGGAAAACCTATCTGGGTATCGGGAGATCGATCGGGCGATCGACACGCCGGTCGCTGCCGGCGAGGCCCACTACGGACGGTTTGCGTTCAAGCGGCTCGTCGACGACCGGCTGGTCGACATCGTCCAACCGAACCTCGCGCGGTGTGGCGGTCTCTCGGAGGCCCGGCGCATTGCCGATCTGGCCACGACCGAAAACGTCGGCGTCGCTCCCCACGTCTGGAACAGCGCGGTCGGGCTCGCTGCTGCTGTCCAGTTCGCCGCGAGCCTGCCCGCCTATCCCCACGCCCGAAACGTTCCGGAGCCGACGTTCCTCGAATTCGATCGTAGCCCCAACCCCCTCCGGTCGGAGCTGTTGGAATCGCCCTTCGATCCGACTGGGGGAACGCTCGACGTTCCACAGGAGCCGGGACTCGGGATCACCGTCGATGGGGACGCGATCGAGGAACACCGAACCGGTGGCTGATTCGGCGGACACACGACCGTCCGTCGAGATCGACGCCATCTTTCGTTCCCCCTGTCAGAACGAACTGGTGATGTACGAATACGGACGTATCCGTCGCATACGGGTCTTTCTTCCGGTGGTTCGTCCGAAAGAAATGGAACAAAGCGATCGTCGAGAGGAGTCTGTTCCCGGTAAGAGAACAGTACGGTCTCGAATCTCTCCTGTCTGCGAGTACACGCAGCGATGGTGATTACAGTCGTGCTGCTGTAATTTCACCCGAAACGTGTGATAGATGCGAATGTGTTTTCTCCCCGATGCTCGGCCGGTCTCGGTTCGGGAATCGTTCCCGTACATCGAACACCGCCCCGTCCGTCTTCCAACGGAGGGATTACATTAGTACTATTGTAATGGTCCGCTCCGTCGAGACGCGGGATGAAGAATCACGCACCAACAGAATCGTTACAATACTGCGCCTGTAACGGGCTTGGTACCCTCCGCTTTCGCGGGTAAACGAGGAAGCTCTCGACACGTTTCCGTAGGGGAAACACTTGTTCGCATCACTACGAGTATCTGATGTTCAGTTCGAGCTCGTTGACAACGCCGAGGAGGAAGTCAGAGAGTTCGTTCTCGCGTGATTTCGATCGCAGCCGGTGTTGGGGGGTTGCGACACTGATAGCACCGAGGACAGCATCCGTTTCGTCTTCTATCGCGACACCGAGCGCGTTCAGTCCTCGAATGTGCTCATCTTTGTCGAATGCGTATCCTTGTGATCGGATCGTTTGGAGTTCCTCGAAAAGATCTTCGGGGGTGCTCACGGTGTGTTCGGTCTTATCGGGAAGCCCCCAGCGTTCGATTATCGCCTCGACACGCTCGTCGGGCAACGAGGCGAGAATCGCTTTACCAGCAGTCGTGTGGTGAAGCGGGACGCGAGAACCGGTTCGCGTTTGGGTGTTCACCGCTTGGGTGCCTCGCTCTCGGAACACGAAGACACACGTCCCGTGTTCTTCAGTGACAAACTGGCACAGTTCATCCGTTTCTTCGGCGACGTATTTGACCTTCTGACGGATCAACTCGAAACGTTCGTCTCGATGCCGGACGTAGCCGCCGTGATCGAGGAATTTCAGGCTCAGCCGGTACTCATCACCATCCCTGATGACGTAGTGGTGATGTTCGAGGGTGCGAAGGTGATTGTGGACGGTGCTTTTTGCGAGATCAAGCTGGGTTGCCAGTTCTGTGATGCCGGCCCCATCTAGCGATTGCAGCGCCTCGATGATCCGAATCGCCACAGTGAGCGTCCGTAACGGCCATTTCGTATCGGTCGGTGGTGTCATGAGCTATCTATCGCCCCATCCCACTTCTGAGTTTCCCTATAGAAAACCGTGGAGAGACGGCGGTTTCGGTGGGATGACGACTATACGCTCGTTTGAGACGGAGGTAAAGATTTATTGTGGCACGCTATTTCTACCCACTATGCCTTGGCGTGAGACCTGGCGGCATCAGGAACGGCCGGATGCCGATCAGATACCGGAGGAGTACGGTCTACTGGTCGACCGGTCGAACAGCATCGTGTTCGGGTATTTTACGGGAGTCATTGGGCTGGCGTACGTGTTGTTGGCCACGGTTGGGACGCGTCCGACGTTGGTCGCCGGTGTGCCCGTGTTACAGTGGCTGCTGGTCGCCATCGCGGTGCTCATTGTTTTCGGGTTGTATCTCGCGGTGCATCGCCAGCAGTCGGACACGACTAGTATGGATGTCGCCCCGATGGGCGAAGAGGCAGAATAATGGACCCGATCGCCAGCGCTCAGATCGTTCCACCGGATCTCTCGACCGCCATCTCGACCCGGCTTCCCACCGCCCTGACCGCACTCGGGGTGTACATTCTCGTGTTCCTCGCCATCACATACGTGTCGAGACGGGACTACGACAGTAGCCTGGGTGATTACGTAGTCGCATCGCGGGGGTTGGGCTGGCTCGTCGCCTCGCTCACGCTCGTTGCAACGGTTCTGAGCGGTGTTGGGATGGCTGGATTTCCGGGAACCGTCTACTCCGTCGGGATCCCGTTCATCGCGCTCATCATCATCGGCTACGCCGTCACCGCGCCGGCGATATGGTACTTCGGACGCCGGATGTGGGTGCTCGGGGAGGCGTATGGATTCAATACGCCGGGGGATCTTCTCGGGGAGTATTATGGGAGCGATACCGTCCGTCTGTACACCGTCATCGCAAGCGTCGCGTTCAACACGACGTACGTGGTCGCACAGCTGCTCGCCGGAGGGATCGTTCTCACGGTGCTGACGGGCGGACTTATCCCGTTCGATCTCAGCATGGTGATCGTCGCGTGTGTCGTGACGCTCCACGTTTCGGGAACGGGAATGAAAGGGATCGCGTATCTCGACACCTTCAACGGGGCGTTGATCACCGTTCTCATCGGTGTGTTCGCGTTTTTCATCATGATGAGCGCCGGTGGGGTCCCGGAAATATTCACCTCGCTCGGGACGGATCAAGCCGCCTACACGACTGTGCCCGGCGTCGCCGGTGTGTTCTCCCCGGAGGTGATCATCCTCTTTGGGATCTTTGTCACACTGGGGAACTCCCTCCTCGCCCCGGCCGCCTGGGTTCGGATGTACGCGCTCGATAGCGAGAAAAGCTTCGCCCGGGTTGCGGGCACCATAATCACCGTCTTTACGCTCATCTACGTCTTCGGGACGATCATCATCGGTCTGTATGGCCGAAGCACGCTCCCTTCGACAGTCAATCCCGACACCGTCTCGTCGCTGCTCGCGTTCGAAGTCATGCCGTTCACGCTGGCTGCGCTGTTTCTCGTCGGGATCCTCGCCGCGGTCATCTCTACGACTGATTCGTACACACACGTGATGGCAGCGACGATCAGTCGTGATTTCATCAGGGCGATCATCGTTCCCGATCTCGACGAGACGACCGAGCTGAAGGTGAACAAGGCGGTGATGGCTCTCACGATGCTCGTTGGTCTGGGTGGAGCGCTGTTCTATCCGGGGCTGATCACGCCCCTCGCGCTCATCGTCGGTGGCGTTGCCGTGCAGTTGCTCTCTCCGCTGATCGGAGCCGTTGCGTGGCCGCGGGCCTCGACCGAAGCTGCAATCATCGCGCCGGCGATCGGGACCGTCCTGCTGGCGGTGTTCCAGCTACAGCTCATCCCGAACCCGTTTCCCACCCCGATGGTTCCTGGGCTCGTGACGGCATCGATCGCCAATCTTCTCCTGTTCGTCGGGATCAGCTATCTCACCAAGCCACAGCCGTTGTCCACGATCGAACAGTATCACGGCCTGATCCACGACCGGCTGTAACCGCCAGGAGCGAGCGATTCGTCCGGCCGTATCGAATCCCTCGGAGGGCACGTCGAAACCGTTCACAACAACTATTAAATATAGGAGTGTCATTGATTAGCCATAGCATGTCCAACAACGAAGCGACGCGTACTACTGACGGGACAACCCCGCCAACGGACGAGATCGAGGCGCTGATCGGGAGTGTCGGGGAGCAGATCGAGAACGGACAGCTTCCGGTGTCGATCCTGCACAACGAGGCGGTGTACGAGCAGGAGCGACGGCGAATCTTCGGTCGGAACTGGGTCTTCGTCGGGCACGAGACCGAAATTCCGGAGCCGGGTGATTACCGCCAGCGATACATCGGCACCGACCCGTTCATCTTCGTCCGTGACGAGAACAGCGAGATACAGGTGCTGTTCAACAGCTGTCGCCACCGGGGATCGAAGGTGTGTCGGTCGGAAAAGGGGAACTCCTCACACTTTCGGTGTCCGTATCACGGGTGGACGTACACGACGAGCGGCGATCTCGTCGGCGTTCCCCAACAGCGCAACGCCTACCAGCACCTCGACACCGCCGATCACGGGCTGCACGAGGCCCCGCGCGTCGAGAGCTACCACGGGCTGGTGTTCGCGGCGCTCGATTCTAACGCGCCCTCGCTCGAAGCGTCTCTCGGGGATGCGACGTGGTATCTCGACATGTACGTGAAGTTCATCGACATGGAGGTCATCGGCGATCCCCACCGGTGGGAGGTCGAGACGGACTGGAAGACGCCCGCCGAGAACTTCGCCGGTGACAACTACCACATCCCGATGGGGCACAAGTCGGCCATCGACGCCGGCATCGGGAGCGACACGGCAACCGGCGAAAAGCAAAGCGACCTGTACGCCATCGCGGAGGCGAGCGGCCACTCCTTCAGCCTCTACCAGATCGAGTCCGAGGAGCCGAGCTTTTGGGGCCATCCACCCGAGGTCGTCGATGGGTTCCATCCCGAGCGGCTTTCGGACGAGCAGTACGAAGTCGCGCGGAAATCGGGCGTCACGCTCGGAACGATCTTCCCAAACCTCTCGTTCATCCATCTGGGCGGGACCAACACGCCAGAAAAGGAGTCCGTCGGGACGTTCGTGTTGCGCCAGTGGCAGCCCAAAGGACCGGGACGGATGGAGGTATGGAACTGGATCCTCGCACCGGAGAACGCCTCCGATGCGTACAAAGAGCGCGTGTACGAGTCCGGGATGGGGACGTTCAGTGCGTCGGGGAACTTCGAAGTGGACGACATCGCGATCTGGAACGGGATCACCGAGGCCGCAGGGAGCGTCTTCGCGGAGCAACACGGCACCACGACGAACTTCACGATGGGTCGGTTCGGAGATGCGGCTCCGGAGCGGGTGCCCGACTGGCCCGGACCGGGGGAGGTGTACGTTCACGGCGGGCTGACCGACGAGAACCAGCTCACGTTCTACCGGTCGTGGTACGACGCGATGCAGGAGGAACCGGACCGATGAACGGGGACACCGAGCATGCCCGACGATCGGCGTGTGAGGAGTTCCTGTATCACGAGGCCCACCTGCTCGACGATCGCCGCGTCTCCGAGTGGTTCGATCTCGTAACCGAGGACATCGACTACCGCGTTCCCGTTCGAACGACGCGCGAGCGGTCGGCTGAGGACGAGTTCAGCGATCAATCCTACCACCTCAAAGAGGACCACGAATCGCTTCGCGTCCGCATCGAACGCCTCGAAAACGACTTTGCGTGGTCGGAAAACCCCCCATCGCGGAATCGGCGGTTCGTCTCCAACGTCGCTGTGTTGGGCGTGGACGATGCGGAGATCGACGTTCGGTGCAATCTCCTCGTCCACCGCTCTCACGAGGATGAGACATCGCCGGATCTGCTGTCGGCCGAGCGCCGGGATACGCTCCGTCGGACCGACGATAGGCTCCGACTGGCCGCCCGGACCGTGTTGCTTGATCACACCGTGCTCCCGACCAACTCCCTTTCGATCATCCTATGACACAGGAGGAACCCCAGGGCGCACAAAGCGTCGTGCTCTCGGACGAGCACGCGACCGTTACGATCAGTAAGCACACCACGCCAAACGGTAGCCGGCTGTCGATCCGTCCCGAGCAAGGACCCGAGCGCCGCCTCGATGCGCTCGAACTGGAGAGCGTGACGTGGCAATCCGAGGGGTTTCTCGATGATCTCATCCATCCCGACGATCGTCGCCCCCACCCATCGACAGCCGCTTCTACGGAGGGAGTAGATCCGGCATCCGTCGAGCCACGCGCCACCATCCAGGTCGGCAACGAGTACGCGCTCGTCGAAGTGCGCGCGATCGAGATTACCAGAGCTGAGCAAAGCTCAGCAAGCAGCCGGGCTTTGCCCGGCGACAGAGAGGAGCAAAGCTCCTCAAGCAGTCGGCCGCGGGCCGACGACATCACCGAGCGAAGCTCGGTTAGCAACCAGAAATCGAAGATTTCTGGCGACAGCGACGAGCGGCTGCTCGTCGCGTCGGTGAAAATGGGCTACACGATCGTGTTGGGACCGAGCGAGCTAGCGACGCTCGCACGACAGAATCCGTCGTTTTTCTCGGCACTGCTCGAAACGCCGCTCGGACCGGAACCCGACGACCTGGTCGAGTTCCACTAATCCCGCGTCTGCCGGACGAATTCGACTGTGGCGTCGGCAACTTCGTCCTCGTGGCCGGAAAAGAAGTGATCCGATTCGATCGGCCGAACGGAAACGAGCGGGCTGTTCGTGGCCGACTCTTTGATCTCCGTGGCCTCCTCGGGCGTGACGTTTCTGTCCTCGGCGTGGGGAACGAGCAACACGGGAACGCCGATCGAGGGCGTCCAATCGATGGTCGCACAGTCGCTCTCGGGCGAGCGATAGGAGAGGAACGCTTGTGCGGTCATCGGGATGTACTCGATGTCGTCACCGACCGGTCGCGGGAGCGCGACGATCTCGTTGCCACGATCCTCCGCAACGAGGTCGCGGGCGTTCTCGACGAACTCCGCATACGCCTGTTCGGGATTCTCGGAAACGGCCTCGAAATATCCCCTGGTCGAACGCTCTCTGATATCCGCAAACGGCGCGGCGAGCACGACGCTGTCCACGTCCGAATCGTTTCGTTTTCCCTGGTAGTAGGCCGCTTCAGTGGCACCGAGGCTTCGACCCCACAGCACGATCTCATCACAGCCCGCCGCCCGTAACCACTTGACCGCCCCACGAATGTCGTGGTCGATCGACGAAAAGTCGGACACTTCGTACAGCTTCCCGGTGTTGCGCTTGTTGATTGCCAGACACTCCATCCCCCGGCGTGCGAGCGCGTACGCGACGGCAGCGATCCCGCCGCTGAGCGCCGTTCCCCTGAGCCCGTGTAACAACACCACGCCGGTCCGTTTGCCTTCAGCGGTCGATTCACTCGTAATGTGAAATCCGTCGAACCGGCGTCCATCGTCGCTTTCGTACCGCATCGATTCCAGGGTAACGTCTCCTGGCGTCGGCTCCATAACCACCATGCCCGAATCGATGGACCAGAGAACTATAAAATCGAGGGACTACTCGACTACCAAATCGTCCGTGAGACGTACTCCGCAGCCGGATCGGTCACGATGTCCACCACCACGTGTTCGTCAGCCGAAAACGCCGCTTCGAGCGCCGGTTTCACGTCGTCCGGCTCCTCGACGCGAACGCCACGAACGCCGTAGGCTTCGGCCATCATCGCGATGTCCACAGCTGGAATGTCGGTTGCGACCTCGTTGTGGCCGCTTGCACGCTGGTAGTTCCAGATCATCCCGTATTTCGCGTCGTTCATCACGACCGTGACGGCGTCGGTATCGGTTGCGACGGCGGTCGCCAGCTCCATGTTACACATCAAGAATCCGCCGTCGCCGATGAGGTTGACGACCGCTCGGTCCGGGTCGACCAGCTTGGCTGCGTTACCGGCAGGGACGGGGAACCCCATCGAGTCGTACAGCCGGGAGTGGTGAAACGTGTTCGGCGTCCGGTATTCGAAGGCGTCGTTCGGCCACGCGCCACCGGCGGCACCGGCGTCGCCGGTCACGATCACGTCGTCGGGGGCGACCTCACGGAGCCGCGCCATCACGAGCAGCGGATGGATCGGTGTCTGGTCTTTCACCGCCTCGAGATACGCTGCGGTGTCGTCGCGCACTCGCGTTCTCCGTTGTTGGACCGCACTGAGATAACCGTCGGCCGTCTCTCCGGCACCGTCCTCGACGACGCGCCGAGCGGTTTCGATGCTCTTGTCCAACCGACCCCCGACGACCGCCGTTGCGGACGTTTGCGGGAATTCCTGGGGTCCCGCGTGCAGGTAGACGAACTCCGTGTTCGCGCCGGCGCGGTCGCCGAGCACTGACGCCTCGTGTGAGCTGGGACGTACCCCGATCGAGAGCACGGTGTCGGCCCCCTCGAGTGCGCTAACTGCCGCCGGGTGGTCGGCCATTCCGACGGTGCCGGCGAACAGCTCGTGGTCGTTCGGGAACGAATCCGGGTAGTGGCGCGGACAGACTACGGGACACCCGAGCGACTCGGCGGTCTCGACGACACTATCCCACGCGAACGCCCGTGAAACGCCCTTTCCGACGTAGAGCGCGCGCCGATCCGTCTGAGAGAGCGGCGAGAGCGCGTTTGCGACCCCGTCCGGGTCGGGTCCGACTGCCGCCTGTCGGTCCCAGTCGAACGCCCCGTCCGGAAGGTCGAGTTCGTTCATGAGCAACGCCTCGTCGATCCCGATGAACACGGGACCGGGACGCCCGCTTGTCGCAACGTCGAAGCCGCGGTTGATGGCAGCAGGGATTCGATCGGGCGTGTGAACCTGCGTGCTCCACTTCGTCGCCGGCTCGAAGGCCGTTTCGAGGAAGTGGGGATCGTCCACCCCATGCAGCGCCTCGGTGGGTGCGTCTTCTTCCAGAACCGCACTGATACAAACCATCGGCGATGCGGCTGTGTACGCCTGTGCGACGCCGGTGAGCGCGTTGGTCGCGCCGGGTCCAGCGACGGTGAGCGCAACCCCCGCTGTCCCCGTCAGCCGGCCGTACGTGTCGGCCATAACGGCCGCGTTGTACTCGTGGCGCGCGGACACGACCTCAACCCCGCGTTCGTGCAGCCCGTCCGCGGTGCTCACTGTCTGGTTTCCGAGCAGCGCGAACACCGACGAGACGTCGTTATCTACCAGTACCCGTGCGACAGCAGTGCCTCCGGTTGACATACTACACCAGAACACACACCGGTGCATAAAAGTTTGTAACCCCGTGAAGCGGCGTGTTAGCGAACGAACCGACCGAAGTCGGCCCGAAGAGAAATAGAGTGCGGAGCGCGTCGTTCTTCAGGCGGCTACGCCACGAGCTGGCCGTCTTCGACGACCGTCTCGCCGTCCAACTGGACGGTACACCCCTTCTGGGCGATGTCGTAGTGGCAGTCGGTGTACCGTTCCTGGTGAGTGTTCGGTCCCGTGCTCCAGAGCATGTTCCCCTCCCAGACGCGGCCTTCGCTCGCACTCACACCGGTCTCGTCGGGCTTGCGGTCGTGAATCGCCATGTTGTAGAACTCCCCGTTCGGGTTCAATCCCCACCCGAAGTGGCTGGTCGCAAACACGTCGCGGTCGTCGTAGCTCTCCATGTGGCCGCGCATCAGCTCTGCGTCTCCGCTCTCGCCGTTGATCTCGGTGATGAATCCGTCTTCGACGACGCACTCGACGGCGGCGTCGTAGTAGTCGTGGAATGGGACGACGTTGTAATCGCCGGGCGCGATGACGATGGTGCCGTTGACGTTCGTCGGGTAGTTCGACACCATGTTCTGGCCCCACACGTCCCACTTACCGGGCTCGTCGACGAAGCCGTAGGAGTCGAACGCGGTGTCGGCCTCGACTTCCATCGTGACGTCGGTCCCGTAGTCGCTCGTTATGCGCATCTCATCCGTCGCTGCGAGCCGCTCGGCGGCCGCTTGGACCCGCTCTTTGACCGCCTGGGCCTCCTCCGCTTCCCACGGCATCAGCCGACGGAGCACGAACGGCGGGCGAGCGCCGACACGGAGGATCCGCGTGTCTGCGTCCCGGATCTCGGTCCGTTCTGGAACGTGGATGAACCCTTCGAGAGTGAAATCGAACACCATGTCGGCTGATTTACACGCTTCGACCGGTCCACCCGGCAACCGGAGCGTCCCTCCTTGCCCGGCCGACACGTCGGCACCGACCGAATTGCGGCCGTATTCGGGAACTTTCACCTCGAAAACCTCCGCGCCGAGATCGGTGGCGGCGGCGAAGCTCGCGCCGACGAACTCGCGTTTGCTCTGTACGTCCGTGACGAGCGCGACAGTCTCGTCTGCCGTGACCTCGCAGTGTTCCATCTGACGACGGAACAGCGGGGCTAGTAAGCCTGCCTCTTCCATGCTGCGTCTATTCATCCAGAGCGAAGTACCATAACTGTTGGTATCGTACAACAGCTCGATGGGATCGGTCGCACACTCAGACTGGGGCGCTCCCATAGGACGGATCCGACAGCTACATCCGATCGCTCGAGATTGCTCGAAGTATGAGTCGCGCTATCGGCATCCTCGGGTTTGGAACGATCGGCCACGAACTCACGACAGCGGTCCGGGACGGAACGGTTTCGGTGTCGGCCGTCCGGATCTTCGATCGGCACCCCGATCGCGTCGAGGCGTTCGTCGAACAGACCGAGACTGGCAAGATATCGGTCGTTCGCGAGGTCGATCGGCTGCTCGACGCCGATCTCGTCGTGGAAGCGGCGGGACAGGGCGCCGTCCGGAAGTACGCCGTCGATATTCTCCGCGCCAACTGTGACCTCGTGGTGTTGAGCGTGGGTGCGCTCGCAGACCGGTCACTCCGAGAGCGGGTGATCGAGGCTGCCGAGGAGACCGGGCGAACGGTGTTCGTGCCGTCGGGAGCCATCGCCGGGCTCGATGCGATCAAAGCCGCGGGAAACGGTGAGATCGAATCGGTCTCGTTGACGACAACCAAACCTCCCGAAGGGATCGAGGGCGCGCCGTATCTCGACAGCCACGGGATCGATGTCCACGACAGCACCGAACCGACCGTCGTTTTCGAGGGCACCGCAGCGGAGGCAGCTGAGGGCTTCCCTTCGAACATCAACGTCGCCCTGGCGTTGGGTCTCGCGGGAATCGGACCGGATCGGACGACGGTGCGCATCATCGCCGATCCCGACCAACAACAAAACGTCCATCGGATAACAGCAACGGGTGCGATGGGCGAGATCGAGACGACGGTCCGAAACAGTCCGTCGCCCTCCAACCCAAAGACCAGCTACCTCGCAGTGCTGTCGGCCATCGAGTTGCTCCGTGAGGATCGGACGGTTCGGGTCGGCACGTAAACGGTGCTCACAACCATCGAGACGCCGTCCACCCTGTCGTCCTCGCCGGATGACCCTCCGGTATCGAAAGATACATATTATCGTGGTTTGAGGTCTCAATACATGGTCGTCGAGAACATGGGCTTAGACCACGTTGCGATCAAGGTGAGGGATCTAGAGGCATCGATCGAATTTTACCGTGACACCCTGAACATGGCGGTGTCGGACCGGATCGGTGATGGCGTCGCCTTTCTGCGCACCCCCGCGGTCGCCGAACAGTCGGAGCACCACGAGCTCAACCTTACCCAGATGTCCGAGGCGGAGCTGGCGGCGCTTGACGAACGCGACGAGCTCGAACTGGATCTCCACGCGTTCGAGCGCGATATTCCTGAAGACGGGCCGCCGATGCTCCCGACGACCGGACCGATCTACCACATTGCCTTCGAGGTGCCGGATTTCGAGGCGATCGAGCACGCTGCAGAGGAGTTGCGCGCTCGGGACCACCCGATCTACCGAGGACCGGGGCGACACGGTCCGGGGAACAACATCTTCCTCTACTTCCCCGATCCGGACGGCTACCCGATCGAACTGACGGCGGAGATGGAGGCAGCTCCCGAGATGGGCGGCAAACCGGCAAAACGGTGGCCCCAAACGCCCGACACCTGGAACGTCTGGTTGAACACTGAGGATCTCGGTGAGGCCAACTCCGAGTAGTGAACCGCATGAAACGGAACAATGGACACACACACGGTGGTGTGCCACAGTCCAGTCGTGCGATGCGCACCGAAACGCATCTAACGGGAGGACGCCCCTCGTAACCATGGGGTGGCTCGAAGACACCACTGTGCTCGTCACTGGTGGCGGCTCCGGGATCGGGCGCGCGGTCGTCGATCGGTTCGTCGAGGAGGGGGCGTCGGTCGGTGTGCTCGATATCGACGAGGAGAGGCTCGAAGCCATCGACGATGCCCACAAAGCGCGCGTGGAAACCGTTCAGGGCGATGTCACCCGCCTTGCGGACAACGAACGCGCCGTGACACGAACCGTCGAGGCGTTCGGGGGGTTGGACGTGTTCGTCGGGAACGCCGGCCGCTTCGACGGGAACGTGACGCTTCCGGAACTCTCCGATGCCGAAGCGGAGTTCCACCGCCTCTTCGATGTCAACGTGTTGGGGTACATCCTCGGCGCGAAAGCCGCCCTACCGGAGCTCCTCGAAACCGACGGACGAATGGTGTTCACCGCGTCGGGCGCGAGCTTCGACCCGGACGGTGGTGGAGTGCTGTACGTTCCATCGAAACACGCTGTCGCCGGACTCGTCCGGCAGCTCGCGTTCGAACTCGCGCCGGCGATCAGCGTCAACGGCGTCGCCCCCGGATACATCCCGACGAACTTCTCGACGGTCGATTCGCTCGACCGCGCCGATGCCGTCTCCGAATCGGAGTTCGATCCGTCCGTCCACCCGCTGGACATCGTGCCCCAGCCGTCGGATTACACCGGAACCTACGTGCTGCTCGCATCGGAGGAAAACGCCCGACCAATGACTGGGACGATCATCACTGCGGATCTCGGCCGGTCGGTTCGGGGCATCGGGGACGTCGCCGGACGGGCACTCGACTACATCACCGACGATCTCGAAGAGCGATAATACGAAACCATGCTCGGCACAGCCACGCACTACGGTCTGAACGTTTCCGATATGGAAACAGCACTGTCGTTTTACCGCGACGAACTGGGATGCACCGTCACCCGGCGATTCTCCATCAGCGCCGTTCAGGGCGACATCATCGGGGTGAACGGCGTTGAAGGGGAGATCGCGTTCCTCGACGCCAACGGGTTCGAGATCGAACTCATCGCGTATGAGGCTCCCCCGAACGAAAACAGCAATGAGGCTGCCTCTCCCCACGATGTCGGCGTTCCCCACTTCTGTCTGGCAGTGGACGATCTCGACGCGTGCTACGACCGGCTCGGCCCCGATCGATTCATCAGCGAACCACAGCAGGTGGAGGATCTGTTGATCGCGTACCTCCAGGATCCGGACGGCAACATCGTCGAGTTGATGGATCGATCGGAGTGAGCTGCCGGCGAGATCGTTCCGTTTGCAAGAGCAGCGGGATGCCTGAAGACCACACGAATCAGAGAACACCCCACAGAAAAACGTATCACAGATGGTTTTGTTACTCTGTTCCATACGGAGAAGTGACAGCATAGCGATTGATGAAGAGGTGAGGAAGTTAGACGGCATCTTACCGGAGAATCTCGATCGCCGGTCGTTTCTTCTCGGAACGGCGACGCTGACTTTCGGAGGGTTCGCTGGCTGTTTGGGCAACAGCGACGCTCCGGCGAACGCCGCCGGGACTGACGAACTGCCGGCCACCATTCTCGCACCCATTTTCGTCCTCTGGTTCGACTCCTACACCGTGGCGGCGAGCGTGTTCGTGGCGTGGGTGTCTTTTTTCCCGATCCTCATCAACACGATCACCGGTTTCAGTCACGTTCGTCAGGAACTCTACCACCTCGGTGACGTTTTCGGGGCGACGCCGTCGCAGTTCGTCCGCAAGATCGAATTCTGGGAGGCACTCCCCTACAGTGCAAGCGGTCTGAAAGTGGCGGTGCAACAGGCCATCGTCGGCGCTATCGTCATCGAATTCATCGCCACGACTGGGGGTCTCGGCTATCTCATCGTGAACGCGCTCGAACTCCTCCGACAAGGACTGCTGTTCGGCGTCCTCATCGTAATCATCTGCTTCGCCGTGGTGTTCTACAACCTCACCGCGTGGTTCATCAGCAGCCTCACCCCGCCGCTCCCCGACCAGTAACGACCTCGCCGTCCCCTTCCGGGTATCCTCGGTGAGCGGTTCCTCGCGTTCGCGTCGCCCGACAGAGCCAGACGCAACGCCGGAATGCTCGGAACCTACTTAACGTATTTTTGAGGTTCATTCAGATATAACAATATTCAGTAATTTTCACCATCACGGTGGAACAACCATACTAACACAACAACATCCGACACACTGTTCACACGGACAGATAACACAACTTCGATACTAGAAACTCCAGAATAATCAAAAAATATCCCCCATATCGACTCAAACAGAGATTATTATCGCCTATTAGTTTATCTTTCAGATAATT
Organism: Halobacteriales archaeon YIM A00010; assembly: GCA_025041175.1. Taxonomy (GTDB): domain Archaea; phylum Halobacteriota; class Halobacteria; order Halobacteriales; family Haloarculaceae; genus Halocatena. The sequence continues at coordinate 311,982 of JAKCFJ010000002.1, read as the reverse complement.
TGGGATGGAATATGAAACAGTAAACGTCGATTAGCGATCACTGAATGCATTTATGATGTATTTCAATAATAAATGTAACTATGATATGATCAGTCGTACAGCGTCGATAACTAGGCTGTCGACGAGGTGTGAACCGACCCGGACGCACGGGGAACCAACGATTGCCAGAATAGCGAAGCCATCTCGCGTAGATCACACCCAACAGTCCCGAGATACGTCGTTCGGGAACGGTACCCAAAGATCCTTTGACTCGCTCGACCCTACAGCCAGCCAATGGCGGATCGTTCGGACCAACCGGCGGACACCACAGGAAGAGAACGGACCATTCCACGGCGCACGTTCGTGAAGACGGCCGTTTCGATCGGAGGAGGTGCAGCGTTGGCGGCGTGTCTCGATCGGGAAGAACCGCCGGAACTGCCCCAGGGTCCGACGGATCTCTCTGAGCTGCCCGAGCGCCAACACGCGTGGAACGAATCGCTCGCCACCGACGACCACGGGAATCACGTTCCCCCTCGCCACCGCCTGCTGTTGTCTCTCGACTACGCGCGCGATGAGCGCCCGACGCCCGAGGATCGACGGACCGTCGAGGAGGCGTTCCGGACGCTCGAACGGGCGTATCCACGGAGCAACGAGGGCTTGTTGTTCACCGCGAGCTACTCGCCCGCGTACTTCGAGCGGTTCGATGTTTCCCTACCGGAAACGGTCGATCTCCCCGAGCCGGAAGCGCTCGCTCCCTTCGAAGATCCGTCGTTCGACCGTCCGGACGCGGTGGTCCACCTCGCTAGCGATTACGGCTCAGTGGTGCTCGGTGCCGAGGAGGCGCTGTTGGGCGACAAAGAGACGCTGAACGGCGTCGAGGTCAGCGAACGACTCACCGACGCGTTCGATCGAGTGGATCGGCGGACGGGGTTCGTCGGCGCGGGGCTGCCCGCGGCGAACCAGGACGTTGCGGGCGTTCCGGATTCGGAGCCGGTGTCGGAGGACACACCGCTGTACATGGGCTTCGAATCGAACTTCCGGAAGAACCAGGCGAGCGAGGACCGGGTGACGATCCGCGACGGCCCGTTCGCCGGTGGAACCACCCAACACGTCTCGTTGATCCGGCTCCACCTCCAGCAGTGGTACGAACAGGACAGCCGGTACCACCGCGTCGCAACGATGTTCTGTCCGGTCCACGCCGAACGGGATCTCGTTGAGGGGACTGGCGAGAACCTAGGCGATTCCAGCAAGATGACCGAAACGGACTGTCCGGCCCACACCGAACAGCACGCGCGCGAGCACGGCGTCGTCGGCCACTCCCAGAAATCAGCACGAGCGCGCGAAAACGACGACCCCATCATCCTCCGGCGGGACTTCGATTCGACCGACGATGACACCGCGAGCCTGCATTTCCTCTCGCTCCATCGGACGATCGGCGATTTCGTGGAGACGCGTGAGGCGATGAACGGAACGGATCTCTCGGAAGAAACGGCCGTCGGCCAGCGAACCAACAACGGCATTCTCCAGTACATGACCGTCGAACGGAGAGGCAACTACCTCCTTCCACCCCGGTCGCTGCGCGCGCTTCCGCCGGCGTCCCCGTAGCCCGGTTGGCCCCGTCCGGTCACAGCGAGAACTCCATCGGTGGCGTGTCGAAAAATGCCGTTTCGTACCCTTCGTGGCGGGAGACCTGGGGTGGCGTGTCCACAGTGAGCGCGAGCGCATCCCCCGGTCGTGCGTCCGCAACGGTCCCGTAGTGGTATCCGAGTCCGGGATCGATCGTCGGAGAGAGCGCTCCCTCGAACACGGCGTTCCCGTCGCGTTCGATCGTTCCCGAGAGGGACATGAACGGCAACGGATGCCGGTTGTACGGCGTCCGGGGCGAGACGGCGAGGTAGGGATCCGATCCGTCGATCCCTTCCGGTGGCGCATCGAGTCTCCGCACGAGGAATCGCCCATCGCCGCTTTCGGCTTCACCGACAGGAGACCCCGGAAGCTCCGAGCCTGGCGGGAGCTGCGTGGATGGGAGTTCCATCTCCATCGGATCGAGTGCTCCCGGTTGTCCCTTCCGCTCGGGCAACTCCTCGAAGGAGATCTCATCGCGCTGTTCCTGGCTGTAGTCGAACGTGACCGTGAACGAAGCGGACTCTCCGAACTGCCCGCGAAGATTCCCCGTGCGACGGGCATCGATCGGGCCGACGCGCACCGTCACGGTGTAGGTTCCATCCCTGGAGAGGGCGACGTTGTCCCCGAAGTGATACCCCATGTTCTGGGACAGCATCGGCCACAGGGGCTTTGTAACGACCCGCTCGCCGTCGCGTTCGATCTCGACCCTGAGGTTCGCGTTCGGCGGAACCGTTTCGGTCTCGGTGTCCCAGAGACTCGCCATCAGATGGATCGAATCGTCGTCGCCGATCGTCACTTTCTGCGTGTCTCGACTGGTCACGTTCCAGAACCGGTGAGGAAAGCTGAACATCAGTCCAACCGTGTACCACTTCTCCGTAGCCGTTCCGATCATCTCCATCCCCTCGGTGTGAGTGGGAACGTAAACGGCGTCGGGTCGGTCTTCGACGACCGGCGGCGGTGCGTAGACTGATTGGGTCTCGAACACGCCCTCCAAACAGCCTGCAACGGCCGTAGCGGCGAGTCCACCGCCCGCCCGAAGAAAACTTCGTCGGTCCATCGTCTGTGATCAGAGAGTCCGGGTACATACTGGTTCTGGTCCGTTTTTCGAACAATCAACCGCGTGGCATGTATGAATCGGACCGGGCTACCGGCCGCGAGGATCGCCCTGCGTTCTTCGCTGCCAGTTCTGAAACTCTCGAATCGTGCCCGCCGTGGTCGCGTCGGCGTCTGCACACTCCAGCGTTGCGAGGAGGGTTTCGGTCAACGCCGAAAGCGCTCCACGGAGGGTGTCGGGCTGTATTCGGTAGGTTTGTGCTGGGAGGTCGTTCCTGATCGAGTCGTCCACCTTGAGGACGAGCCCCGCATCCGTCCGTTCCAGCGCCCACCGGACGCCGGTACAGCTCGGGGCACCGCAGACACAACAGAACGGGTGGCTTCGGGCGTAGCCCTCGGCTGTGGCTGTAGCGAGCATCTGGTGTATCTCCGTGACGGTGGCAGAGAGCTCGAACGCCGCCGGAAGCCTGGTTCCGGCGACGAGTTCCGTTCCGTTCAGGAACAGGTGGACGGTGCCCACGACGCCCGAATCGTACAGGCGGGTTCCCGATCGAAAGTCTGTCCCTGCCTCGACGTACGTCGCCTCCTCGGCTTCGAACCGGATCGATTCGAGCGTTCTCGTATCACTCATACACAGGAATCTACCACCGTCCCGTCACCGATCCCTGGGCCGCTCCGGTCCCACTCGGGACGTTTCGTCCGGTGTCGGACGTTCTACGGGCAACGCGTCGAGAAGCGACGGCCCACAGCCCCGGCCGAGGAGGTAGTATCCGGCCACCCCTGCGTAAAAATTGACGATAGTGAAGAACGCTAAGAACAGCAAATAGACGAGCAACCCGACGAGGAAGACGACGAGCATCATTCCCACACCCATGGCTGGATCGGCCTCTCCCCCAGCGAACCCGAACATACCGAAAACGAAGATGAATCCGAAGACGATCTGAACGATGTACATAACCATGCCGATAGCCATTCCGACGCCGGCCCTGAGAACCACAGTGAGGAGGACGCCAACGGCGTAATCACCGGTGAACGCCGATCGCACGATCGTCCCGACCTCGAACGCTGCGCCAAGGCGGTCGGTGAGCGCGAAGGTGGTCATTGCGACCGGGAAGAGATAGACCATGCCCAACATGAACACCATTCCGAGCAATCCAACCAACAAGGAGAGCACCACACCACCGTTCTCTCCACCGATCGCGGCTGTACTACCTACGAGAACGCCCACGAGCAAAAGTGGAAGGAAAATGTACCCGAGAAAAATGAGGAACGATTTGAACCCGTCTGCGAGCAACTCGCCTCCGTCCTCGAACCGGGGCGCTTCGTCCTCCTCCAACGCCGCTCCACGGAGCACGCGAACGTAGTAGCCCCACACGATGAACGCCGGAAGCAAGAGCCAATTGAAAACCATCAGTAGTCCACCGATGACAACGGACCGCCACCCATCACCGCTCTGAGGATACGACAGTGCGTCGGATAACATGTCGCATTTTAGTTTCTCCAATATATTTATAACTGTCGTATAACGCTCTGGAAGTGGCTGGAGGCGGCTGCCGCGGATCGAGTTCCGATCACCGATTCGATCGTTCTCGGAACGAATGTTAGATATCTCGACGCTTGAACAGTATATGACTAGCGATCAACAGGGCAGCAGCAACAACGAGCAGGACACCACTGTCCCCGAGAGCGTACGTTCCGTCCACGAGCATCTCGCTCGGGTTGTAATACTGCGTAGGACTCAGCTTCCCGACCCAGTCGAGGCTCTCGGCACCGGCGGTGACCGAGTCGATCAGAAAGAGCGCAAAGACCAGCCCGATCGCCCCCCGTTTTGCGGTGTCCGCCCGGTCGAGGAGCACGGAGAAGACGGTACCGATCGCCGCACACGTGAGCAGGTACGGGATCGAAAGGAGGTGTACCAACAGGAGATCCATCGGAGCGATCGATTCACCGATCGCCGCTGCGCTGGCGTAGACGACGAGAGCCACGACGGCGTTGAACGCGACGATCGGGACGAGCAAAGAGCTGAACTTCTCGAGAAGTAGCCGCGACCGGGAGATGGGAAACGACAGCAGCAGCTCCATCCGGTCGCGCTCGATGTCACCCGCGATCAGTCCGCCCGCGGTGTACGCGAAGTACAGCCCGAGACCGAGCACCCAGAGGAAGTTGTACACTTCGGCGGCGAGAAACCCTTCGATGGTGGCGATCGTCTCGATCCCGAACGCTTCGAGCATCGATGGGGGGAGCGACTGGGCCATCTGTTCCAGACTCTCCGTGTCGAGTACGGAGAAATACCAGACAAAAAACGCTATAAGGACGGCCAGACCGATCGAAATGGCGGCGGTTCCGCGGAGACGGCGCTCCGATTCGTATCTGGCGGTTTCAAACATCGGCCGCCTCCGGGGTACTCGCTTCACCGTTCGCGTCGTCCGTCCCGTAGTAGTGCATGAACACGTCCTCGAGCGCCGGCTCGCTGATCTCGACGTCGCGCACGTCGTGGCGCGCGAGCTCAGCGAGTAACGCGTTGTAATCGCCGGTGTAGGTGAACTGTACCTCCTCGCCGACACTCGTAACGTCGAACGCGCCGTCGAGTTCGGTGATGGCCGGATTGTCCCCGTCGACCGGTACCACGTGGACCCGCTTTCCACCCCGGTCGAGCAGCGCCTCGATCTCCTCGAGTCCGACGAGTTGTCCCGCCCTGAGGATCCCAACGCGGTCACAGACCCGACGAACCTCGCTCAACACGTGCGAGGAGAAAAAGACCGTCGTTCCTCGCTCCCGTTCGGCCCGAATGAACTCGTTGAACTCCTCCTGTTTCAGCGGATCGAGCCCGGCGGTCGGTTCGTCCATGATCACGAGATCCGGATCGTGCATGAACGCCTGAATGAGGCCCAACATTCGCGTGTTCCCCGTCGAATACTCACGGATCGGTCGCTCGAGGGGCGGGGTGAACACCTCGAGGAGTTCGTCTCGCCGGTGGTCACCTTTGATGGACGCGTGGTAGTCGAGCACTCGTCGCCCCGTCACCCCTTCATCAAAACCGAGATCCGCTGGGAGGTAACCGATTCGCTGCTTGGCTTCGATCAACGAATCCTCGTTTCGGACGTCCGCCCCGAGCACCGTTGCCGTTCCCGACGTTGGGGAGATCAACCCCAAAAGCGCGCGGATCGTGGTCGTCTTCCCAGCGCCGTTCGGACCGAGAAACCCGAAAATCTCGCCATCCTCGACCGTGAACGACAGCGAATCGACCCCGAGTACGCTCCCGTACTCCTTCGTTAGATCGCCCACTTCGATTGCGCCCATACTACCCTAGTAGTCTCATAACTAGATATCTCTTTCGGTTATAAGATCATGAATGATAACCAGTTTAGTTATATAGTTGTGGAACGAACGGTGACCATGTCTGGCTTCACCGACGAAGAACGAGAACGCATCAGGGAGCAGCTCGTCGAAACTGGACACGAGTTACTGTTGCAGTACGGTCCGAAGAAAACGACCGTCGCGGACATCACTGATCCGACCGGAATCGCCAAGCCGACATTCTATCAATTTTTTGATAGCAAATCGGATCTCTACCTCGTGATTCTCCAGCGTGAGTTTGAAGAGTACATGGAAACCGTTCGGACCGAACTGCTAGACGTGGACGATCCACGGGAAGGACTGGAGCGATTCTTTCGGTGTTACGCCGAGTTCGGTGAGGAAAATCCGTTCATTCAACAAACAATCATCCAGGGCAACTACCACGACATCCTTCGCAACGTCTCACCGGACCAGGTCGCAGAGCTACAGCGCCGGGAGCTAGCGGAGTTCGTCCCTATCATCGAGGAACTCAAAGCACGGAGCGATGGTCCGATCTCGGAGATGGATCCGCTCACCGTTCTCGGGGTTATGGGTGGATCGATCGGCGTACTCATGCTGCACAAAGACGAGTACGAAGAGTACGAGGGATTCGGTGGGGTCGACGAAGGGTACTACGAACACGTTCAGAACGTACTGATCGAAACACTCGCCCGAGGATTGACGGTCGAGTGACGTCCCTCCTGATAAACAGGAATATTCTAATATCTACCACTCTTGTCTGAAGCCATGTCGGGCCAGACGCGGACCCCAGAACGGCTCCGTCGAATCGGGTTCGGGTTCTTAGCATCGAAAGCACTCCTCAGTGCCGTCGAGCTCGGCGTGTTCACAGAGCTGGCGGACGGCCCGTTATCGCGGGAGGCGCTCGTTGCCCGTCTCGATCTTCACCCACGGCTCTCGGCCGACTTCCTCGATGCGTTAGTCGCTTTAGACCTGCTCGAACGCGAGGATGGCGAGTACCGGAACGCACCCGACGCGGATACGTATCTCGACCGGAACAAAGAGACGTACATCGGTGGTCACTTCGAGTGGGCGAACGCGCGGATGTACCCGTTGTTCGGGCGTCTCGGTGAGACGCTTCGGAGTGGCGAGCCACAGGGCACACGCGGTGAGGACGAGAACGTTTTCGACCAACTGTACGGGGACGACGATCTCTTCGAACGCTTTGTGGCGGGGATGTCGGGAACGAGCCTCCGCATTGCCGAAATCCTCGCTGACGCCTTCGAATGGGAGGCCTACGAGACGGTGTGTGACGTCGGCGCCGCGAAAGGCGTCGTTCCCGTGACCGTGGCCGAAAAAAACGATCACATCGAGGCGACGGCGTTCGATCTCCCGCCGCTCGAGCCGGTCGCAACGGAGTTCATCGCAAACAGTGAGGTAGAAGACCGAGTGACGTTCCACGCCGGCGATGTCTTTGCCCAGAAGCTTCCCGAACACGACGTCTTCGTGATGGGGCGGCTGCTGCACGACTTCGATCTCGCTCGCAAGAAGGAACTCGTCCAGCGCGCCTACGATGCGCTGCCGGAGGGGGGCGCGCTCATCGTGTACGGAACGATGATCGACGACGAACGCCACGAGAAGGACGACGCGTTGCTGATGAGCCTGTACATCCGGGTCGAGACGAACGGTTTCGACTACACCCACGAGCAGTGTCAAACGTGGCTACAGGAGGCCGGTTTCTCCGAAACAGAGGCGTGTGACCTTTCCAGTCGGGAATCAGTCGTCGTCGGGAGAAAATGATGCGTCGAACGGGGACTGGCGCTGTCTCGTGTAGCTCCCTGTCGCTGTCCATCTACCGTCTGAGCCGATCGGGACCGTGTCGACGCCCGCCGCGCGCGGCGGAACGGTTCGATACACCGCGGTGAAAATTCCGTATCACCCCACCATATCTAACATATTTCTAAACATCATACTAGTATGTTAATTCGTGCCCCATCTATTCCCTCATTGTTCTACAAATATTAATTTAATAGTGTAATATATGTATATACACCAATAGAAGCCTGACCAGCAATACTCTATGCCGCACCGGTCGATGGCTCCGTCACCCCCTATATGTCTATTTGGTTGTTTTTGCCTATTATGTTCTATCTTTTGATAAAATATGTCGATGCGACAGTCTCCGCAGGCGTTCGTGCTATCCACACCGTGATCGCGTTCGCACGACTGCGTGGCGAGCCGTCCGTATCGATCACGCGCTCACCACGGAGTCACGGGTTGCGTTACAGCAGTACGGTTGTAACTGTTCTTTGCGATCCGCACAGTCGCGTTCGCCACTACCGAACGAAGAGCACAGAGAGACTCCAGACGGCACAGCTGCGGTATGGGAGCGGTAACCGACGAAGGGGGGAACAGTTATCCGTGCATGGAACGACGCGTGATTGACTACCATGCAAGCACTCGTGTTGGACGGGAAGTGGGCACCGAGAGACGGCTACGAGCCGACCGTTGCCGAACGCGAGGGGACCCGAGCGAACAATAGCTCCGCCGTGTGGAGACACCCCAAACTCCGGATCGAAGAGCGCGATCGCCCGACACCGAGGGACAACGACGTGCTCATCAAAGTTCGGTACGCCGGCGTTTGTGGGAGCGACGTCTCGATGACCGAAACCGACGACAGGGGATACATGCACTACTCGGCGTATACGGCCCTTCCGAACGTCATCGGGCACGAGTTTTCGGGCGAGGTCGTCGGAACCGGATCGGACGTTCGGATGTTCTCCAAGGGTGACCTCGTGACCGCCGAAGTGACCGACTACTGCGGGCGGTGTGAGATGTGCCGAAGGGGGTTCACCGGACACTGTGAGCAGTTCGAACAGCTGGGGTTCACCATCCCCGGTGCGTTCGCGGAGTACGTCTCCGTCCCCGAGAAGCTGCTGTGGGACGTGACCCCGCTCAGAGACGCGTACGATTCGAAGAACGAACTCCTCCGGGCGGCCGCGACGATCGAACCGAGCACCATCACGTATAACGGACTGTTTGGGCGAGCGGAGGGCATCCGACCAGGAGACTACTACGCGTTCCACGGCGTTGGACCGATCGGACTCACGGGCATGAACGTCGCGCGGGCAGCTGGCGCAGGAGCGGTCATCGCCTTCGAACCATCCCCGGCGCGACGCGATGTCGCTCGGGCGCTCGGATTCGAACACGTGTTCGATCCGGCCGAGACGCCGCCGATCGAGGCTGTGGCTGGCGTCACCGGCGGATCGGGTGTCGATGTCCACGTCGAAACGGCAGGGGCGGTGGATCTGACGTACCCGTCTATCGAGAACACGCTCGCGGAGGAAGCAAACGTCGTTCACATCAGCAACGCTGGGCAAGCCGCTCCGGTCGATCTTCGGAAGTATCAGGCCAACACCGCACAGATTTACGGCTCGGAAGGTCACACGGGCGATCGGATCTATCCCAGCGTGATTCGACTCATGGCAAGCGGTCACATCGACAATCTACCGATCGTCACGTCAACATTCGATCTCTTTGAGGCCGACGAGGCGATTGAGCGAGCGGCCGAGCGCGTCGATGGGAAAGTGCTCATCGAAATCTGATATTGAACGCGGTCGGGACGGTGCGCGCCGTTGTGACTGCTTCGTTTTCGATGGGTCGTATCGGAGACGCGTCGGATCGTACCGCTTGCCACCCGTCTGTCTGCGGCTCGATTACACTGGCGAGTCGGAACGGAAGTATATACTGTCGGTCATCGATCTGAGAACACTCGGTCGCCGGTTCAGCCAGCAGCGCGCTCCATGCTCCCGAAGCGTCCACTGACGGTGTACGTAACTATGACCGACAGTATACTGTCGGTCATGGATCGTTGCACGCTCGCTGACCTGTACAGTCAGGCCAGTGCCCCATGCGCCCGACAATGCCACCGTACAGTCACGCACGTATGACCGACAGTGTATCCAACGAGGAAGCTTCGGCCGATTCGCTCCCCCCGACCGTGCGTTCGAGGGCCGAATCAGGATAGTAAATCGATGGATGCCAACAATCCTAAGTGATCTTCAAGAATGGGCGAGATTAAGCTCGATTTCGTTCGCCATACCGAGTAAAACCTCGGCGATATGGTCTATTTTCCCATCCTTTTTTATACGATAAGACGGTCCAGAAACAGTACACGCACCGATCGCCGTTTCATCGGGGGTTCGGACGGGAGCAGCCACCGCGAACAGTCCTTTCGTGCTTTCGGCCCGGTTTACCGCGTAGCCTCGCTCTCGAACGGTCTCTAGCTCGTTGGACAGCGCTTGACGGGTGGTAATCGTGTTCTCCGTCGCGGCAGGCAAACCGTGGGTCGTGACGATCTCTTCGATCCGAGCGTCGGGCAGATACGCGAGCATCGCCTTCCCGGAAGCGACTTGGTGGACTGGGAGATGCTTGCCGACGCGCGTTCGTATCGCCACGCCCTGGTGTCCGACTTCCTTGAAGACGATCACGGACTTTCCCCTGTCTTCGACCATATACTGAGCGACTTCGCCGGTCATTTCGGCTACCTCCGCGATCTTCGACTTGATCCACTGAGATCCCTCGATCTGTTCTCTCACTAACCCCCCGAAGTCGAGGTACTTGAGCCCGAGTCGGTACGTACTGTTCTCTCGAACGACAAAGCCGTGCTCTCGCAGCGTGGTGAGGTGCTTGTAGACGTTCGCTTTCGAGTAGCCGGTCGCCTCGGCCAGTTCGTTGATCCCGGCCGTTTCCTTCCGTTTCAGCGCCCTAATGATTGTGATCGACGTCTCGACGGACGTGATAGTCCGATTGCTCGATTTCGTTTGGTCACCCGTGTCGTTTCCCATGTTCTGCCTGCCCAAGTCCTCGAATCGACTTATTTGTTTCTCTCAGCAAACGATCAGACAGTATAATTCTCGATAGAAAATTTAGTTTCATATTATGAATTCCAGTGGGGCAGAATCAGTGGCTGCCCAACACCCCTCCTACTCCGTCGACCGACGTGCCGGGGATTTATTAGTGGGAGCCGTCTGCTCTCTACTACCGCAACCGAGAGGAATCACACCGATGCTCGACAACGTCAAAGTATTAGATATCACACAAGTAATTTCAGGATCGTTCGCATCGATGACGTTAGCGGATATGGGCGCGGAGGTGGTCAAAATCGAACGGCCACGAGGTGGCGACGTGAGTCGTCACAACCCGCCGTACGTCGGTGATTTCAGTTCGTACTTCATTTCTGTGAACCGGAACAAAAAGTCGGTGTCGTTGGATCTAAAAAGCGAGGACGGACGGTCCCTGTTCCTCGATCTGTCGGAGAAGGCAGACGTTATCGTCGAGAACTTCACGCCGGGAACGATGGAGAAGCTCGGCATCGATTACGAAACCGTCGCCGAACGGAATCCGGCGATCGTTTACTGTTCGATCACGGGGTTTGGACAGGACGGCCCGTACGCGGGCTACCCTGCACTCGACATCATCGCGCAAGCGATGTCAGGCAACATGAGCATCACGGGACCGGTAGAGTCCCAGCCCTACCGCTCGGGAATTCCGGTTGCTGACATCGCGGGCTCGATGTACGCCGTTCAGGGGATTCTCGGTGCGCTCTACCAGCGCGCGCGCTCGGGCGAGGGACAGCATCTGGACGTATCGATGCTCGATTCGATCATTTCGTGGTTGACCGTGCGCGCCGGTAGCTCGTTCGCAACCGGGGAGCCGTACCCGCGAATGGGGAACAAGCTCGAGGAGTTCGTTCCGTACGGGGTGTTCGAAACGAGCGATTCGTACCTGGCGGTCGTGGTGGTACAGGACCACCACTGGGCGAAGCTGTGTGAGGCCATTGGCCGCCCGGAGCTGGCCGAGGACGAACGGTTCCGGACAGCGGATCAGCGGCGGGCCAACAGGGACGAACTGGAGGCGCTCCTCGAAAGAGAGCTTTCGGAGAAATCGACGGACGAGTGGTTCGATGAAATGGCCGCGGCTGGCGTGCCCGCCGGACCCATCTACGACACGAAGGAAGTCTGGGAGGACGAACACGTTCGGGCGAGAGGCGTGCGTTCGGATATCGACGTCGGTGACCGCCAGTTTCCCGTGATCGACCACCCGATCAACTCCACTGCCGGAGACCTCGGTCACCCCGAAGGCGTTCCCCGCGTCGGTGAGAACAGCCGATCCGCGCTGGCGGAGATGGGGTACTCCCGAACCGAGATCGAAGCCCTGATCGAACGGGGCGTGGTAGGCACCCCGGAGACGTCACACCCTGACCGGTAATGCGCTGTAGCCACGGCGTACCGTTGCGCTCGGATGGTCGCGGCGGCGGTGAACGCGATCGGCACACCCCGTGTGCTCGGTCCACAGCCCCAACCTATTTATAAGCGACCCGTATACGCCATTCTATGCCACTGGAGGGCGTGCCATTGGGACTCGTAGGCTACGGTATCGTCGCACTAGTACTGGTGCTCATCATCCGGAAGAAGCTGTACGTCGTTCCGACGTTGATCCTCACACCGGTGCTCGGGGCGCTCATCGCGGGCTTTTCTCCCGAACAGATCGGATCGTTCGCAGCGTCCGGGCTAGAGGGAATCGTCGCCATCACCGCGATGTTCGCGTTCGCCGTGTGGTATTTCAGCCTCATGCGGGAGTACGGTCTGTTCGATCCGCTCATCGCGCGGGTGATCCGGGGCATCGCCAGTCGGCCGGCGATGCTCACCGTCGGTACCGTGATCATCGGGATGATGACCCACCTCGACGGATCGGGCGCGACGACGATGCTCGTCACCGTTCCAGCCATGGTTCCGTTGTACGACGCGCTCGACGTCGATCGGAAGGTTCTCGCGGCGCTCGTCGGTCTGACGGCGGGGACGATGAACATGGTTCCGTGGGGTGGCGTGGTCGTCCGGGGTATCAGTGCGATCGAGCCAGCGACGGTCGGGAACGTCTACAACCCCATGCTGCCGGCCCACGCCGCGGGCTTGGTGACGGTCCTCGGTATCAGCGTCTACTTCAGCCGGCGGGTCCGTAGCGATACGACGCAGCTCACCGAGCTAGACGACGAGGAGCTGTTGGACGACGCGCTCGACGGCCGAACGCCCGTTATCGATTGGAAATGGGGATTCAACGTGGCGCTCACGGTCGCCGTCATTGGGGCGCTGGTCTCCGGGTTCACCAGCCCCGCGATGGCCTTCATGGTCGGCGTCGTCATCGCACTCATCGCCAACAACCCCGACTACGACGCCCAGCGCGACGTCCTCGAACGGTACGCTGACCAGGTGATGACGTACGTGGGCATCCTGTTCGCGGCCGGTGTCCTCATCGGCGTGCTCGCAGAAAGCGGAATGATCACGCAGATGGCGAACCTCCTCGTGGCGGTCATCCCGACGTCGCTCGGGGGTGTCCTCCCGCTCGTCGTCGGGGTGATCGCCATGCCCGCGAGCCTGCTCTTCAGCCCGGATGCGTTCTACTTCGGCGTGCTCCCGGTGCTCGCCGAGACAGGCACCCAGTTCGGTTTCACGGAAGTCGAGATGGTCCGGGCCGCGGTCGTCGGCCAGATGACCGTCGGGTTCCCCATCTCACCGCTCACCGGTGCGACCTTTCTCCTGATCGGTCTCGCGGAGGTTGAGCTCGGGGATCACATCAAGTTCACGTTTCCGTGGATGTGGCTCACGTCGCTCGTCATTCTCGTCGTCGCCGTGGTTACGCGGGCAGTGCCGCTCTGATCGGAATCAGCACGCCACCGGACGCTACTCCGACGGATCGAACCGCGCCGCCCCATCGTCGAAGCGAAGCGTTGTGGTCCCGTCCGAGCGCACGTCGGCGGGCGCTTCCTCTGCGAGCGCCGGCGAGACGCGGAACGATGCGAGCTGGTCGGTCGTTCGGATCCACGCGATGCGGATCGTTCGTGGATCGTACGGGCCGACAGTGGAGACCGCGGCGCGGAGTGCGTGCTCGTCGTCCGGGAGGACAACGGGAAGACGTGCCTTCGAGAGGGAGCTGCTCGTGAGCGCGTTCGTGTACATTTGGTCGAAATCAAGCTGGTCCACCACCCCCTGTGTCGTGATGTCCGCGAGCCCGATCCCCTGGCCGTTGCCGTGGGTCGGTTCGGTCAGCCCCAGCACGACGATCCGATCGATGTCCGGCGTCGCCGGGTCACCGGTGTTGAGAACCTGATAGCGGCCGATGACGTTCGTGTCCATCCCGGCACCGCTGACGTCCTTTCCGATCTTCTCGATAACGAGCACGTCGAGGTCGTCGTAGGGCAGCGTCGGCATGTGTTCGGTCGCGCGCTCCAACAGCTCCGTCTCACCGTCGGGAAGGGCAGCCGCCCGAATCGGCTCGACCGCCGCGGTTCGGTCCTCGAAGTTCTCGACAATGGCGATTCCCCCGAGCAAGGGGGTTTGGTCCCGAACGACCGAAAACGCCTTCTCGAGCGTCTCTACGTACCCGTCGACGAGCGCGCGGTCGTGGATCGCCTGCGCGCCGGACTGTTTGCCCAGGCCGATCGTGGACATTTTGACGAGACCGCTCTCGAACCGGCCGGTGAAGTTCGTGTGCGGTTTTATCCTGTTAACGACGACGACGCCGTCGGCCGACAGGGCCGGGGTTGCGAAATGGACGGGAGCACCCGCTGGCGTCTCACCGACCACCGTGGTCTCCATGCTGGCGTCGATTCGACAGCCCAACCGATCGGCCGTCAGCCCGAGTTCGGCGAGCGTCCGTCGCTGTCCCTCGGCGGTCGCGCCACCGTGGCTTCCCATCGCCGGGACGACGATCGGGGTGTAACCGGCCTCCTGGAGCGCTTCGATGATGCTCGACGCCATCGGCACGATGTCGTGGATGCCGCGGCTACCGAGTCCGACGGCGATCGAACCACCGGCTGGAACGCCGTCGAGCGAGAGATTGCGGATCGCGTTTTCGGCCGCCGTCGCCGGGTCGTCGAGCACCGGCGTCGGCGGGTCGTAGCGAACGTCGACGAAGTCGGGAAACGGGGGATCGGGAAGCACGTCGGTGAACGTTCTGGGTGGTGGAAATTCCATAGTGAGTAGGTGTCACTGCTACACGTTCCGTTCCCATATAACTGTGGTGGCAGAGATGGGCCAGTCGGCCCGAACGATGGGCTGTCGACTCATACTGTCGGTCATACTCACGTACACCGGCAGTGGGCGCTTCGTGATCGTGGAGCGCGCTGCTGGCTGCACCGGCGATCGAGTGGTCACAGACCGATGACCGACAGTATCAAACCCCGGTTCCTTCGAGGCGATGCTCCTCGACGACCGCCTCGTCCAGTTCGATCCCCAGACCGGGAGCCTCGGGCACCTCGATGCAGCCGTCCTGAATCAACGGCTCGGCTCGGCTCGTCAGATCGTTCCACCACGCAACGTCGAGCGCGTGGTACTCCAACAGATCGAAGTTCGGCACCGCCGCGCCGAGGTGGACACAGGCCATCGTCCCAACGGGGCTACAGACGTTGTGGGGCGACATCGGGATGTAGTTCTCCTCCGCGCGGTCTGCGATGCGCATCGTTTCCGCGAGACCGCCGACGGTTGTCGGATCCGGTGTGACGATGTCGACCCCGTGTTCGTAGATGAGGTCGGTGAGTTCGAAGACCCGAAACCGGTTCTCCCCGGTGGCGACGGGCGTCCGCGTCGCCTGTGTCACCTCGATCTGGGCGTCCGTGTTCTCCGGTGGGACGAGATCCTCAAGCCACAGCAGTTTATACTCCGCTAGTTCGTGGGCCAGTCGCTTCGCGCTCTCGACGGAGTAGTCCCAGTGGCAGTCGAACGCGAGATCGATGTCGTAGCCGATCTCCTCGCGGACGGCCGCAACGATCTCGCGCTTTTCCTCGATGGCCGCGTTCGTGAGCCGGCCGTTGTACGGGTCGGGATCGTTGTCCGCCGGCAGGTCGAGATCGAATTTCAGCGCGGTAAACCCCATGTCGGCGACGCGCGCCGCCTCCGCGGCGTAGGCCTCGGGCGAGTACGCCTCCGCCTCGGCGTAAGCCGTCGACCCGTCCTCGACCGCGTAGGCCTCGCCAGCGTGACAATCACAGTAGAGACGAACCTCATCGCGGTACTTCGAGCCGAGCAGCTGGTACACCGGCATCCCGAGAATCTTCCCGGCGGCGTCCCACAGAGCGATCTCGATGCCGGAGGCTGCCGTCACGACTTTGCCGGTGGTGCCGCCGTGGCCGGACATTTCCTGAACGATGTACCGGACGATGCGTTCGACATCGAGCGGATTCTCGCCGATGAGAAACCGTTTCGTGTACTCGACCAGCTCGGGAACCCCACCACCTCGGTACGCCTCACCGATGCCGGTGACGCCGGCGTCGGTTTCGACCTCGATGAGGTTCCACTCGAAGTTCCCCTCGACGACACACGTTTTGATGTCGGTGATCCGTACGTCGCGCTCGGGATCGCGGTTCGTTATCTGGTTCGAAAAGTCCCTCATGTCTGTTTGAACTCCTGAAGCGCGGGTTTATCGAGCGAGACGCCGTGTCCCGGCGTATCCGGGAGCGATATCGTCCCGTCGTCCGGTTCGAGCGGATCGGCCACCACGTCGTCGAACACCTTCACGTCCATGTCGCGGTAGAAGTACTCGATCCAGAGTCCGTTCTCGATGGCACCGAGCAGCGACGCGTGGAGGTTCCAGTTGTAGTGGGGCGCGATGGGGATGTCGTACGCCGCCGCGTAGTTGGCGATGCGGAGCCACTCGGTGATGCCACCACACACCGTCGCGTCGGGCTGGAGGACGCTCGCTGCGCCCTCGTCGTGGAGCCGCGCGAAGTTGTGGCGCGTCCCCTCCAGCTCGCCCGTGGCGACGGGGTACTCGAGTGCGTCGTTGACGGTCGCCATCGTCTCAACCTCGTCTATCATCACCGGCTCCTCGATGAAGTAGGGGCCGTACGGTTCGAAGGATCGACACGCTCGGATGGCTTCAGTCGGTGACGACCAGACGCCGTTGGCGTCGAGCAACAGCGTCCGGTCGTCACCGATTTCGTCGCGGACGGCCGCAACGCGGTCGACCTCCTCGGCGACCGAACGACGACCGACCTTCATTTTCACGACGTCGTGACCCTCCGCGAGATAGCGGCGCATCTCACCCCGAAGCCCCTCGCGGTCCTTGTCGTCGCGGTAGTAGCCACCGCTCGCGTAGGCGGGAACCGCGTCGGCGTAGCCACCGAGGAGCTTGGACAGCGGCTGGTCCGCTGCTTTGGCCTTTACATCCCAGAGCGCGATGTCGACCGTCGAGATCGCCCGGAGCACGATCCCGGCTCGCCCGATCTGGAGCGTTCCATCATACATTTCGTGCCAGAGGCGCTCGGTGTCTCTGGGATCCTCGCCGACAAGCATCGGTTCGAGCAGCGATTCGACCGCTTGGGAAATCAGTCCGGCCCCCTCATAACCCAACGAGTAACCGACCCCTTCGAGTCCGCTCTCGGTTCGAACGTACGTGATCGCGTGGTCGCGGTACGTGATCGTCCGGTTCGAAAACGACACCGGAGACTCCAGCGGGATGTGTATCGGATATGATTCTAC
Source organism: Halobacteriales archaeon YIM A00010 (assembly GCA_025041175.1). Lineage (GTDB taxonomy): Archaea > Halobacteriota > Halobacteria > Halobacteriales > Haloarculaceae > Halocatena. The sequence continues at coordinate 294,496 of JAKCFJ010000002.1, read as the reverse complement.
GTGTGCGATCTCCATCGTCACAGCACGAAACACCACACGGCTGTAAATAAACAGTCGTCTCGGCAAACTTGACTTCAAAACGCAGTGCTCGTATTCCCGTCGGTGCCCTCGAACGCCCGGTCACGGGTTGCCTCTTGAGAAACGTTTTCAACGATCACCGGACACGATGTGGTATGGACCTACAGATCGATGGAAACGTTGCGTTGGTAACGGCGTCCTCAAGCGGACTCGGCAAGGCCTCAGCAACGGCGCTCGCGCGTGAGGGTGCGAACGTCGTCATCAACGGCCGGTCAGAAGAACAGCTACGGGCGGCGACCGAGGAGATCGAGAACGTCGCAACCGGTGAGGTTCGTTCGATCGCGGGGGACATCACCGACAGCGACGACGTCACCGCGCTCGTCGAGGGAACGGTCGACGAGTTCGGGCGGCTCGACCACCTCGTAACGAGCGCCGGCGGACCGCCGTCGGGAGCGTTCCTCGAAACCGACGACGAGGACTGGCAGGACGCCTACGAGCTCCTCGTGATGAGCGTCGTTCGCCTCGCGCGCGAGGCGGAGCCCCATCTCCGTGCGGATGGCGGAGGGACCATCGTCACCATCACCTCCCGAAGCGTCAAGGAAGCCATCGACAGCCTCGTGCTGTCGAATTCGGTTCGAATGGGTGTCGTCGGGCTGGAAAAAACACTCTCCAAGGAGTTCGCTCCCGAGATCCGTTCGAACGCCGTGTTACCCGGCTCCCACGAAACGTCCCGCATTCAGGAACTCGTCGACCAAGCGGTCGAGCGAGGAGAGTACGACTCCTACGAAGCGGGAATGGACGACTGGGCGAGCAATCCGCTCGATCGCATCGGGGACCCGATGGAACTGGGCAACACCGTCGCGTTCCTCTCGTCGCCGGTAGCGGGATACGTCAACGGAGCAGCGATCCCGGTCGATGGAGGTTCCACCGGGGCAAACCTATAATACTGTCGATCTAATATGTGAAATCTACGGTGGTCTGTGTCGCGGCGATGGGACGCGTGGTAGACGGGCAACTGCGTGGTCGACGGACCATGACCGACAGTATGAGGAGCGTCGACAGCGCACCCGCGACCGAAACGATCACGTATGACACGTAGCACATCGTGATTTCTGCTGGACCGATTGCGATCACGACGCGATTGCCGTGACGAAGCGCCTATCGTTCCGCCCGACCGGACTGACGCCTCGGAACGCCGCGAGCGGCGTGTCCCTTGCGTCCGAACGGTCCCAACCACTAGTGGGCAAGCAATCCATCCTACATTACATAAATACTTTTATGTATAACCAAAGTATTATTACGGTTCCACAAATACACCCAGAATAGTATGGTGTATGATGACTATCCACGACGTCGATTTCTGCGGGGAGCGGCAACTGCCGGTGTGATTAGTCTGGTGGGTTGTCTGGGCAATCCGAACGAAGACGGCGGTGGTGGGTCGAACGGAGGGAACGGCGGCGGCGAGTATTCGCTCCGGGTCGGGACGTCAGCCGGCGGGACGTACGACGTGGGGGCTGCCGTCGAGCGGGCCGTCAGCCAGCACAGCGACACGCTCGACTACGCTACGATCGAGAGTCCGGGGTACATCGGAACGATTCGCCGGATGGCACAGGGTCAGTTCAACGCGGGAATTACGGACAACAACTCGCTAACCAAGGCGCTCGACGAGCGGGGAAGCTTCTCTGAGAGTCCAGTCGACCAGATACCTCAGTACGGATTCTTTGCGTTCCCCTACGCGGTGTATCTCGTTGCCCTCGATGGCTCGGGCATCGAGACGTTCGACGACCTTGCGGGCGCAAACGTCTATCCAGCGGAACCGGGATACTCGACGCGGGCCACCACCCTCGACGTCTGGTCACAGGAGCCGACGGCCGACATCCACGACCAGATGAACATCCAGAACGTCAGCGTCGACGACGCACCGGGCGCGATGGAAGAGGGCCAAATCGACGCAACCATCGTGTACGGAACCCCCGGCGTCAGATACACGGGATACGTACAGGAAGCGTCCTCTCGGGTCAACTTCCACTACGTGCAGCCGACCGACGCGTTGATCGAATCCGCCGAGTCCTACAGCGGCTCGGGAACCGGACGGACCGCCTACGAAAACTGGGGTCTGGGACAGGACATCGGCACCGACGAGGTGTTCCATTGGAATCTGGAAGTGAACTACTGTTTCAATGCGGATGCGAACAACGATGCGGTGTACGAGCTGTGTCGCGTCGTCAACGAGCACACCGATACCATCAATGAGGCCGAAGACCAGTTCAACGACTTCGAATCGAGCGACGAGATGCTTGCTTCTGCCCGCGAGCGGATCCCAGTCCATCCGGGGGCGGCCCAATACTACAAGGACAACGATGTGTGGGACGACAGCCTCGAAACCGGTTCGAATGACTAATAGTGATACCGTCTCGTCCCGGAGGGGACGGTGCTTCAGGAGGGACGATCGAAGATGAGTTCACGACAGCGCGCCGACCACTCCGGGTTTCTCCGTGGCGTAGACGCAAGCGTCACGATCGCCGCAGTTCTGTTCTGGGCGCTCTTCCTCGGCTGGGCGTTCAGCCCGTGGCTTTTGCGTCTCGCCTCTGCCCACGATATCTGGTCGATCGTCCTCGGTTGGGCGTCCATACTGGAAATGGGACAGGTGCAGTACGGAGTGGTCTTCGTGGGGGGCATCATGACGGTGTACGCGCTCGACCAGACCCGGCAGGCGATCGAGAGGAACGACCGGATCGACGCCGCCGTGTTGTTGCCGTCGGTGATCGTCCTGATCACGGCCTCGCTGTACTTCGCAGCGAACTTCGACGCGGTGTACGTTCAACGGCAAGGCTACGCCTTGGAGCACGAATACATGCTCGCCCGCCTCGTCGCCATCTCGTTGCTGTATCTGACGTGGCGCGAGTTCGGCAACGTGTTCCTCGGGGTGATCGGGAGCATAATCCTGTACGGCGTCTTCGGCAACCACATCAGCGGCATCCTCGGACACGGCGGGATGGGGGAGCTGACTCTGTTGCAGGTGCTCGTCACCGATCTGTACGGCTTCTACGGCAGCCTCACGCAGTTGACTGCGTCGTGGATCGCTCCGTTCCTCCTGTATGCGGGCCTGCTGTTCGGGTACGGAGCCTTCGATCTGATCCTGCGGATCGCCATCGTGGCGTCGAAGTACGTCCGCTCGGGAGTTGCACAGACGGCAGTGCTCGCGTCGGCCATCATCGGGTCGATCAACGGATCGTACGCCGCAAACGCCGCAATGACGGGGTCGTTCACGATCCCAACGATGAAAGAAAGCGGCATGTCAAGCTCCCGGGCGGCTGGCATCGAATCCGTCGCCTCGACGTCGGGGCAGGTCCTTCCACCAGTCATGGGAGCGTCGGCGTTCGTGATGGCGTCGTATCTCGGGAAGACGTACCTCAGTATCGTCGTTGCGGGGCTCGTTCCAGCGGCGATCCTCGTGGTCAGTATTGCCGTTGCCGTCCACTACACCGCGATCAGCGACGGAAGTACGCAGGATATGCAGACCGAGGAGTACTTCGAGGAGACGCTCTCGAGGCGACAGAAAGCCTTCGAGCTGCTTCGGTTCGGAATTCCGCTTACCATCCTCATCTACCTGCTCGGTATCGCACAGTACACGGTGCAGAGCTCCGCGATGTGGACGATCGTCGCAATGATCGTCACCGGCGTCTCGCTGCCCACGCTCCAGCGCGGCATTGATGAGACGAAAACGAACGCGATCGAGGCGTTCACGACGCAGATTCGGAACACGATCACGGGATTCCGCCGCGGCGCGATCATTCTCGGGCCGATCGCCATCATTCTCGTCTCGATCAGCGGCGTCGTGAACGTCATCAACACGACGGGCGTTCCGAACAAGATCGCCTTGTTGTTGATCAACCTCTCCGGTGGTGTCCTGCTGTTTGCCGTTCTCCTCGGGATGGTTGTCGCCATCCTCATGGGCATCGGGATGCCGACCGTCGCAGCCTACGTCATCGTCGCCATCCTCATTGCGCCGACGCTCATCGCGGACTTCAGCGTTCCGAGCATTGCCGCCCACTACACCGTCTTCTACGCCGCCGTTCTCGCCGGAATCACGCCGCCGATAGCGATCGCTGCGGTGGTTGCGTCCGGAATCGCCGAGGCAAACTTCTGGCGGACCTGCGGCGTTGCGATCAAGATCGCCGCGCCCCTGTTCGTTCTTCCGATCGCCTTCGTCTACAACCCCGGTCTCGTCTCCCTGTCGCCGGGACTGGCGACGCTGCTCACCGGGACGCTCGTGCTGGGAGGAGCGATCGCTATGATCTACGGTCTTAACTACCCGTTCGAGATGGGAAAGAGCAGCCGGATCGCCGCCAGGCTCGGACTGACTGCATTGGGCGTGTTCGTGATGATCCACCCCAACCAAACGTTCAAGATCGCCGGTATTCTCGCGTTTTGCGTCGTGTTCCTCGGTGAAAAAGTTATGATCCAGGGGATGGAAATCCCACGCATCGCGGGTGAGAAACCATGAGCGCGCGTGACCCGACAGAAGACGCGGGCGACACGCAGGACGTCGGTAGCCTCGGTGAGGTGCTTCCGGCGCCGCTCCAGCCGCTGTGGCGTCCTATCGAGCGGGTGCAGGAGTTTCGCCGTGATCACAGCGAAACCTACCTCAACGCGATAGAGGCAATCATCGCCGTCGTGCTCATCAGCGGGTATCTCTGGTGGCTCTACCTCTTCTTCGTGGCGTGAGCACCCTGGACCGCTAAAACGGTCTCGGGTTCATTCGAACCGTCGCTCCTCATACTGTCGGTCATGGTCCGTCGACCACGCAGTTGCCCGTTCACCACGCTCTCCACGACACAGACCACCGTAGATTTCACATATTAGACCGACAGTATCAGGCCACATTCCGTTCGAGGGGGGTGTGGTCCGTTTCGAACCGGTCGCTGGCTAGCCGATCCCCGTCGACGAGTGACGGCGAGCCGTCGATCACGAGTTCGGCAACGAGTCGTCCCGTGGCCGGGGCGTGTTGGAAGCCGTGACCGGAAAATCCACCGGCGACGACGAATCCCGGGATCGCTTCCTCGACGATCGGGTGATGATCGGGCGTGACCGCGTAGAGCCCTGCCCACCCGTTCCGGATGCGCGAATCCGGACCGAAGTAGCTCACGTACTCTTGGGCGTGTTCCAAGGCGGTGATCGCCCACTCCGTGTCGTAGGAGCCCCGGTAGGCATCGGGATCGACGGCCGGATCGTCACCGAACTGTCCCCCAACGAGCGCAGCCCCCTCCCGTTCCGGCCGGAAGTACGATCCCGTGTCGAGGTCGATCGTCAGCGGGACCGTCTCCGGCACTGGCACCTCGGGCTCGACGACGGCGAGTTGGCGTCGCCGCGGCACAACCGGGATATCCACCCCAGCCATCGCCCCAACGCGACACAGCCACGCTCCCGTGGCGTTTACCACGTACTCCGCCTCGATGGATCCGTCGCCGGTCTCCACACCGGTCACGCGCTCGTTTCGGGTGTGAACGTCCGTGACTGCGACGTTGGTTCGAACGTCCACGCCGGCCGCAGTGGCGGCGTTGGCGTAGCCCTGGACAGCGAGGTTCGGATCAGCGAAGCCGTCCGTTTCGAGGTACGCCGCCCCGGCGAAGCGCTCGGTCACGAGTTCCGGACAGTACTCGGACGCCTCTTCGGGAGTGAGGTACTCGCTGGGAACGCCGAGATCGTTCTGCATGGCGACGTTCGCCTCGAACTCGCCAGCGGTGGTTTCCTCACGAGCGAGAAGGAGGTAGCCAACCTGGCGGCGGGCGATGTCGACGCCAAACTCCTCCTCGAAGCGGTCCCACACCCGACAGCTGATTTTCGATAGTTCGACGTTGACCGGGGTCGAGAACTGCTTGCGAATACCGCCCGCAGAGCGGCCGGTGCTCGCGTTTCCGAGGGCACCTTTTTCCAGTACGGTGACATCCACCCCCCGCTCAGCGAGGTAATACGCGCTCGCCAGGCCGATGATACCCCCACCAACAACGATCGTTCTCATGCCACGTGGTTGTCGCCGCGGTTTAAATAGTCTACCGGCTGAGGAGGCGATCTCCGGGGCCAGGAACCGGGAATTAAACACCCGTTCCCCCGAAGGTACGGCTGCAAGCCATGATACGCGTGCTCTCCGAAACCGACATCGCGGCTGTCCTCGATCTGGAAGCGCTGTTAGACGAGGTCGAGCGTGGACTGGTCAAACAGGCCCGCGGCGAGGTCGAGCGTCCGGACCGCCCCGAGTATCCCGTCGGAACCGGGCTCGAATCCGAGGAGCCGCTCGGAACCAGCCTCGTGATGCCGGCGTACATCCACGGTAGCCCGCATTTTGCCACCAAGATCGTTGGCGTCCACGAGGGCAACGCCGAGCGGGGCCTGCCAACGGTACACGCACAGATTGTGCTCACTGAGACCGACACTGGTCGTCCCGTCGCGTTCATGGACGGTACCACCGTGACGAACGCACGCACCGGCTGTATCGGTGGCGTGGCCGTCCGAGCGATGAAAGAGGGCCCAGTCACCCTCGGCGTTCTGGGGGCTGGTGCCCAAGCGCGCTGGCAGACCCGGGCGATCGGAGCAGCCATCGACGTGGCGTCGGTCCGAATCTACTCCCCCAGTGACTCGAAAAACGACTGTGCACGAGCCCTCCGCAGCGACGGCTTCGATACGACGGCCGTGGACGGGCCGGATGCAGCCGTCGAGGGTGCCTCCGTCGTCGTGACGGCGACAACGAGCCGAAAACCGGTGTTCGCGGCCGAGGCCCTTCGGGACGACGCGGTTGTCGTCGCTATCGGCGCTTACACGCGCGAAATGCAGGAGATCGAGGCCCCTGTGATCGAGTCTGCAAGCACGGTGTACGCCGACGTGCCGAGCGAAGTCGCAAAGACCGGCGACCTCCGTGCGACCGACCTCGATGAAGCAGATCTCGTGCCGCTGGGGGTATTGCTCTCCGATGAGGACGAGCCACCCACGGGTACTCACGTCGTTGAGAGCGTGGGGAGTGCCGTGCTCGATGCGGCGGCTGCTGAACACCTCTTCACCGAGACCGTTGGGGCCGAGGTCGGAACGGAACTCCCGTTCTGATCCCCCTATCAACGTCTCCCGTTACGTAATGCATATCATACTGGGGTACCGGTAGATGCTATCGTTACATACTGTCGGTCATAATTACGTGGAGCCTACGGTGGTCTGTGTCGCGGCGATGGGACGCGTGGTGAACGGGTAACCGAGTGTTCGACGGACCATGGCCGACAGTATCAGTCCGCGGGTACTCCGAAAGGGTACGGGTCGTCGAACGAGCGAAAGCTCCAATAGCGAGGATTGTGAATTGTCATCATATGTCATCGGAGTTCGGAGCGCTGTCGTTGCTACCGCCGCTGCTGGCAATCGTGCTTGCGATCGTTACCCGGCGGGCAGTGCTGTCGCTGTTTCTGGGGATTTGGGCGGGCGGTGTGATCGCCACGGGGAGTCTGGGACTCGGCCAGACGTTCGACTGGATCGTGGAATCAATGGCCGACGAGTTCCACGTTCAGATCCTCATCTTCACGCTGCTGTTAGGTTCGGGCGTGGCTTTCGTCTGGCGGCTGGGCGGATCGCTGGCGGTCGCCAGGTATGCCACCGATCGGATCGAGACCCAGCGGAGGGCAGGCATCATGGCGTGGGGACTGGGCCTGCTCCTGTTCTTTGATGACTACGCCAACTCGGCCATCGTCGGCAGCGCGATGCGGGACATCTCCGATGAATTACAAATATCCCGCGAGAAGCTCTCCTACATCGTCGATTCGACGGCCGCACCGGTCGCCACGTTCGGCATCTCGACGTGGACGGCGTTCCAGCTCAGCATGATCCAGGAGGGATACGACGCCGCTGGCATCACGGAGGCTCAAGCCGGCACGGTGTTCGTCACGTTTCTCCGCTCGATCCCCTTCAACATCTACTGTCTGCTGGCGATCGTGATGGTTGCGATCGTCGTCTTCTCCCGGCGCGACTACGGGGAAATGCTGAGCGCCGAACACCGCTCGTATCAAACGGGGAACGTCCTCCGTGAGGACGCCCAGCCGCTCCAGAGCGTCAACGAAGACCTCGGCGCGCCCAACGAGAGCCGGCCCATGCTGCGGTCCTTTTTCGTCCCGATCCTCGCGCTCGTGGTGGTGGCGTTCGCTGGGGCGTTCTGGACCGGCTACCCGCCCGAAGAGCCGCTCACCACCGTTGATGGTATCATCGGCGTTGCGGGCAACGCCGACTGGGCGGCGTCGCTGGTCTGGGGCGGATTCGCCATGGTGGCCGCGGGCTTCGTGCTCGGTCAGGCCTACGACCTGCTCGACCTGAGCGAATCCGTAGACACCCTCATCGACGGCTTCGGACTCATGCTGACGGCGGTCACGATCCTCGTGCTCGCGTGGTCGATCGGCACCGTTGCCGAGGAGCTCGGTACCGGCGAGTACGTCACCGCGCTCGCCGAGGGGGTCGTCAGTCCGTCGCTGCTGCCGGTCATCGTTCTGCTCGCCTCGGCTTTCATCGCGTTCTCGATGGGAAGCTCCTGGTCGACGATGGCGATCGTAACCCCGGTTGCGATTCCCCTGGCCTGGAACATCGGCGGGCAGTCGCCGGAACTGCTCGGCGTCGTCGTCGGAACGGTGTTCAGCGGGGCGATCTTCGGCGACCATACTTCGCCCATCTCCGACACGTCCGTCCTCTCCTCGACGTTCACCGGCGCCGACCTGATCGACCACGTCCGAACCCAACTGTACTACGCCGGCACCGTATTCCTCGTCTCCATCCTGTTGTACCTGGTCTACGGGTATCTCGGGATCACTCCCCTCATCCTGCTTCCCCTCGGAATCGTGCTCCTAGTCGGGCTCGTCTACGCGTTCTCTGAATGGGACGCCGACCGCAAGGATGTCTCCCCGAAAGTCATCGAAGCGTCCCGCGAGGAGGTCGGCAGGGATTGACCGCAGGGACGTCGATCAACGCATCATTTTCGGTCACGATGGAACTACACATCACCTGCCTGTCCACGACGGACTCTCCGAAAGAGTACTAGACTCGCACCGAAACATTGGCATCTGAACATATTTCTGCTCGATCAACATGTGCTTTTGGGTTCGTTAACTTTATCGACCAGCATGTGGAAAATTGGTGGTAGAATGGATCAAGATACCAGGGTGCGACAAGTGGGTGAGGCCCGTCTGGAGACTGAACATGAAAGAAACCACTCGTTTCGGTGCGATCGATCGGGACACGACGAGCACTCGTTTCCCGGTGTTCGACCGCTGTGGCCACAGAACTACGCATACGAACTCCACGAACAGAGCGATTCCAGGCCGGGCAGGGGCAAGCACGATGGCCCGGACGCCGAGGTGGTGACACATGGCTGACCCGATATTCATCGTTGCGTACATGATCGCAGCGTTCGCCGGGGGCGTGCTCGGGGCAGCACTCGGATCGTTGCCCGCGTTCGTTTTTACGGGCTTTGCGCTCATGGGCGGCGAAGCAGTGCGGATCGCGGCGATAAACATCGAAGGCGTAGACATCCCTGGCTACTCGTTCGAGCTCGCGTTCGGCGCGTTCTTCGGGCCGCACATAGCGTTCGCGGGCGGCGCTGCCGCAAGCGCGTACGCAGCCAAAAAAGGGTACATGGAGCCTGGATTCGGCGGCAACTGGGGGTACCACGACGGGAAAAACATCCTGATCGCGTTCGCTGGCAAACACACAGATGTCCTGCTCGTCGGCGGTTTGTTCGGCGTCCTCGGGTACGTCGTTTTTTACGTCTCCGACGCCATCGCGGCGCCGTGGGACCCGATCGCGCTGGGTGTCGTCCTCTCGGCGTTGGCCCATCGGCTAGCCTTGGGATATGACGTCATTGGGACGGTCCGTGGCGACGGTCTCCTCGATGTGTCACCGTTCGAACGCGATGAGACCCGGACAACCGACGAGACAGGAGCGCCCGAAGAGCGGCTGAACGCGGAACCGTGGCTCCCCTGGCACTACAAGTGGGAAAACGTCGCCATTATCGGGATGGCGTTCGGCGTTCTTGGTGGCATCACCTTCTACTGGACGGGAAGTATGTTCCTCGCGTTCGGATTCAGCGCCGCGTCGCTGATCTTCCTGAACTTGGGGATCGCCGAGGATTTCGGGATCTTCCAGGTTCCGGTTCCGGTCACACACCACATCACGCTACCGGCCTCAACGGCACCGGCCGCCTACGCGGGACTCGAAATCGGTACGGAAATCGCCGTCGTGCAGACCGAGCTGCTGCTCATCGAGGTGGTCGTCATCGGCGCACTCTTCGGTCTCATCGGAGCGCTGTTGGGTGAGCTCTCCCAGCGCATCTTCTACATGCACGGGGACACCCACTGGGATCCGCCAGCGACGAGTATCGTCGTGACCTCCTTCCTGATCGTGGTACTCCACGTCGCTGGCGTCTTCCCGTCGGCTGGCTACGTGCCAGTTCCGTTGTGAACTTCCCCCGCTTGCCTCTATTCGCTCGTTGAGGACAGGGAAAATCGCAGATTTGCTGGATGCGGGAAATCTCACCGTCGTCGTACGCCCAAGATAACTATTGCATATTTATTCGCTACACACAACAGCGATCAGATAGGGAACGTCCCTTCGAGGCGGTCTACGACGTGTTTGTTTGCCGATGTAAGTGAAAGCTTCGCTTCCAGGCGTATTATTCGACAATTCATCAGGAAAGACAGAAAAATCAGTGATAGGGCCATCCTGCAACTGCCGTCGGCGGGACCGTTCACTCGCGCGTATTCCCGGAACTGTCCGAAAGTACGAATCCGATCGAACGGTGGTGAATAGCACAGTCCATTGCCAGCGATTTATCCCGGAAGTTTTCTGTATGGATACGACACCGCATCCAGGCAGACGATGGAAACAGTCCAGCGCATGCGCCCAGCGAGTGGAGAAAGCTAACGATCGGAAGCAACACGAGGATCACGAGTCCGACCATCCATGATTCGTGGTAGTACCGCAGTCCTAGAAGCGACCAGATCGAAAGGAGGCGAAAATCAGGATCGAAACCTCCTGAAACGCCGTCTCGAAGAGAATAGTACCAGGAGCGATCACTGAGAGAAGTGTGAGCACCGGGATGATGGCCGAAAGCGCCCACGCCAGGTTACGGACGGTGGTGATCAGGCGGTACACCGGCGTGAGGAGGTGAGCGTTGTTCCACGAGCCGGCGGACCACCGCCGACGCTGACCGACCAGCGCGCGAACCGTCGGTGGGACCTGTGTGGCAAACGTTGTGTGGGCGACTTCGAAGTCAACGTCGCCGGTGGCAGCCGCGTTCCAGACGAACGTCGTATCCTCGATGAGCAAGGGGTGTTCCACGTTACTCTCTCCGGCGTCGGGTAGCAGCGCTTCCGGACGCACCATCCAGTATCATTACAGGAGTACTGTTGGAATGGCCTGCCTTTCGTCGCCGATCTATCTTCCGTCGAAAACCCCCACGCCGCGACAGCTGCTCGTGTGAACGCGTCCGAGCTGCCCATTACATCCGTACTCCTGTGAGAACGGCGCGGGAGCGATCTCCCGGGTCAAACCGGTGGCCGTCAACGACCCATCGCCGTCGACAGTGAGAACACGACCTGATACTGTCGGAAGGGGTGATCGCGTCTCGGCTGCTGGTGACCCGTCAGACAGCAACTGGCTCGTCCATCGCACGCCGTCCGCAGGTCCGACAGTACGAAAAGTCCGGTCGTGACCGCGCGTTCTACGAACCGACGCTGGGGATCGTGGAGGATTACTTCGTTCAATCGTATTGAACTGATATAGTATTAATTGTACGTGGCGTTCAGTTCAATGACGTTAGCAGCACTCAACACCAGGTCACGCAGTTCGTTTCTGAACCGTTCTTCGGAGATTCTCTTCGAGGGACCGGCGACGCTGATCGCCCCTGCGACGTCGCCGTCCGGGGCTTTGATCGGTGCCGCTACCCCGTGTAACCCTTCCAACCGTTCTCCTGGACCGAACGCGATGCCGCTCTGGCGGATCTGTTCCAGTTCGTTGAACAGATCCGCCTCGTCGGTGATCGTCAGATTGGTTCGCTTGGGAAGACCGTGGGTTTCGACGATTTCGTTCACGTGGTCGCGCGGGAGATGGGCGAGGATGGCTTTTCCGAGGGCGAGGGTGTGGAGATGGACCCGCTGTCCGAGGTAACTATCGATGTGGACGGCCCGTTCACCGGCTGCGATACAAAGAAACACCCCGCGGCCGTGTTCTTCGACCAACACGGACGCGATTTCACCCGTCGTGTCGGCCAGATTGTCCACTTCCGGTTTCACCACGTCGTACAGCTCGCGGTGTTCTCGCGCCTTCTCTCCCAGCTCCAAAAACCGAAGGCCGAGAGCGTATTTTTCTCCCTCCTTGACCACGTATTCGTTTCGTTCGAGCGTCGTCAGGTAGTAGTACATCGTGCTTTTCGGTATCCCCGTGTATTGGGAGAGCTCCGTGACCCCACCGTGGTCGAGTTCCTTTAGCGCATCCAGTATCCGCGTGATCTTCTCGATCGATTCGATTTTCACCGGTTCGTCGGGCATGCTCAGTACTAGGGTAGTGTGTGTGTGTTTAACCTTTTGTACCACTACACCGGATCTCAGCAACCAACGCGGGTCGGCAGTCGATCGTTCGGTCCGGAAACGGGCGATTCGTTCACGTTGAACGCGTGGTACAGGGATGGAGGTTCAATTCGAACGAATGGATCGCTCGGTCGGCCACTCCCGTGCGATGATTGGAGAACGATACCGTTCGTCGGGAACTGTATCCCCGGCCGTTGTTCCGTCTCACACGTCCAACAGAGACGAACCCCGTGGGTTGTGGTCATTTCGTTCGTTCGCGCGTGGGGGGTGCGTCGAGCGAGTGATCGAGACCGAGCGCCCACGGATCCCACTCCTTGCGTTGACCCCTCGGGGGTTCGAACGCTCCGTGGAGCGCCCGCTCGATTGCCGTCTCGACCGGCGTGTGTTCCACTGAAACCAGCGGATCGATGCGGTTGTGCTCCACGATCACCCGGTTTTCCATCCCGAGAACCAGTGGTTGGACGACGGTGTTCGGAACGCTTGTGACGAGATCGACACAGCGCGCGGCCGCCGACAGGGGGAACCACGGCACTGGAACGATGAGAAGCCGGGAACCGAGAAGCCGTGCCGTCCGTTCGAGGAGTTCCTTGTACGGAAGCGTCTCCGGCCCGCCGATTTCGAAGGTGTCGTTCGCGGTCTCGGGCGTTTCGAGCACAGCGACGAGATACTCGATCACGTCGTCGATGGCGATCGGTTGGCACTCGGTCCGGATACACCGAGGAGTGATCATCACCGGCAGACGGCGCGCGAGCTGACGGACGATCTCGAAGCTCGAGGATCCGTCGCCGATGATTATCGCCGCCCGGAGCGTCGTTAGGTCGTACTCCCCGTCGTCGAGCGCCGTTTCGACCTCCCGGCGCGAGCGCAGATGTGCAGAGAGACGATCGTCGTCGTTACCGAGTCCACTGAGGTAGATCACGCGGGAAAGGCCGGCGTCGCTCGCCGCCCGTGCGAAGTTTCGCGCCGCTCGACGGTCGCGGTCGGCGAAGTCCGATCCGCCACCCATGGAGTGGATGAGGTAGTACGCCGCCTCCACGCCGTCGAGAGCGCGTTCGAAGCTCCCGGCGACGAGCACGTTGCCCTCGAAAACGGTCGCCCCGTCCGGACCGTCGTACCGGTCAGCGTCGCGGGTGAGCACCCTCACGTCGTGACCGGCCGCGAGGAGCGCGCGTACGAGTCGACTCCCGACAAATCCCGTTGCACCGGTGACGAGCACACGCATAGCCTACTTCCTCGTCCGCCTCGCGCGCTGATCGGGACTGTTGTGAATATTTTCGGCACGGTCGTTGACTGACGACTGCTCTGGGGTTTTACGAACCGTTCTGTGTCGCCACAGCGGGACGGAATCACAACAGACCCTATGACGCCACCAACCGCCTGACCCTGTCACCTCCTGTGTGCCAAAGCGCTCTGCGTTCGTTGGAACGCGCATCAGTCATCACCGTCCGCTGTTTCGCTCGGGACCGGATGATCGCTCTTGGCCGTCGTGTTATCCCCGTCGGGAACTGATTCCGGGAGCACGATGTTGAGCACGAGCGCGGCAAGCCCTCCGAGCACGAGTCCATGGTGGAACAGGAGTTTGAGAGTTTCGGGGAGGTATTCGATCGCACCTGGCCGGAACTCCACGCCGAGTCCGAGCGCCATGGAGGCGGCGATGATCGTCGTGTTCCGACGGGTGAGATCGACGTCCCGGTGAATGATCTCGAAGCCGCTGATGAAGATCATGGCGAACAGAATGAGCGCCCCACCGCCGAGAACGGGATCGGGCATCGCCCCGATGAGCGCACCGACCTTCGGAACGAACCCGAAGACGATCAAAATACCGCCAGCGATGCCGACAACGTGGCGGCTGGCGACTCCTGTGAAATTGACGAGCCCAACATTTTGTGCGAAAGAGGTGTTCGGAAAGGCATTGAAAATCGCAGCGACGGCACTCATCACTGCATCACCGATCAGCCCCCCACGGATCTCGCTCGACGTCGCGTTTCGTCCAGTAACGGCGACAGTGCCGGAAATGTTACCCACCGTCTCCATCGATACGATGAGATACACGAATCCAACGGTGATGATGGCGCTGGGTTCGAAGGCGATGCCGAACTCCAGCGGCGTCGGAAACGCGATCCATCCCGCCTGTGCCACCTGGGAAAAATCCACCATCCCCGCGAAGATCGCCACGACGTAGCCGGCAACGATGCCGAAAAAGACGCTCGCGATCCGAAGGAAGCCTTCAAAAAACTGGTTCAACCCGAGCGTGATCAGAAACACGAACGCGGCTAACCCGAGATTCGCCAACGCACCGTAGTTAGCTGCCCCCTCGCCACCGGCAGCGTAATCCATCCCCGTCCCAATGAGCGTCAGTCCGATGAGCATGACCACCACGCCGTTAACCAACGGTGGGAAAAACCGCTCGAACCACTCGTATGCGACCCCGATGGCCAACTGCACGACCGACGCAACAAGCGCCGCCCCGTAGATCGTTGCCAAACCGAACTCCTCGCCGATGGTGGTGAGGGTACCGAGAAACGCGAAGCTGGTTCCCATCATGATCGGGACGCGACCGCCCACCGGGCCGATCGTGTACACCTGCACGAGCGTTGCTGCGCCCGCCACAACTAGGGCCATCTGCACGAGGTACGCCGTCTCCCCCGTCGTGAGTCCGACCGTCCCCGCGATCACCAGCGGCACCGTGATGTTGCCCAAAAGCATCGCACATACGTGCTGGAAGCCGAGTGCGGTCGCCTCACCGATCGGTGGCTTGTCTTCGATACTGTACGCTATATCGGACTGCTCCTATTTGTCAGTTGATCCCATGATACCGCTGCTCATGACTTTATATCCTACCTACTTATATTTTGATGTCGTGTATAATGCCTATATATCCATTCAACAAATAGTTGTGAATCAGTACCAACGTAGTCGGCTGGTCTCGATCTGGCGGAGTTCGATCGAAAGTGGTTTCGCCCGACATTCATCGGACACGGGGTCGGCACGATCGATGACGCAGTTCGTCTGCTCCCCGTCGTCTACTGTTCGCCACGCACGTACCGGAGCGCCGCGACGTACTCCTCGGGATCGACATCCGATACGTCGAGTCGCTCGCGAATCTTTTCCGGCGACATGCGTAGATACATTCACTAACTACGGAGCATAAATGTTTCGCCTAGTGGTACCGTGTGCCATTCGTGTCGTTCGTCGCTGGTGAGCCGTGTGTGACCCCCACCCTCGTTTTGTGTGATCGTTCGTGATTGATCGAATGACAAGTTCTAACAGGAAGAACGTCCGATAGAGGAACGATGTCGTCAGTCGAATATCTCAACTACGAGCTGCTCGACGACCACGGATGGACGCTCGCTGACGAGAATCTGTTCGAGAAGGCCCGCACGGCCGAGCTTCCGGAGGCGGACCACGGAACGATCGAGGTAGACGAAGACGAGTACATCCTCGAAGCGATGGAGGCGACGGGTGCCGACTGGCCGTTCTCGTGTCGCGCAGGAGCGTGTGCGAACTGTGCTGCCATCATCACGGAGGGCGAGATCGAGATGGATATGCAACAGATCCTCTCGGACGAAGAAGTGGCGGAGCGGAACGTCCGGTTGACGTGTATCGGTCGTCCCGGCGCGGAGGAGGTACAGCTCGTCTTCAACGCGAAACACCTCGATTACCTCCAGAACCGCGTCATATAGTCGGGCGCCGAGCGGTCGGCAACCGACGTTTACTGTCGTGACACCGCTCCGAGTACCGACTGCTCGAGCGTCTACTCCCGGAGTCCGTCCTCGAGTGCTCTTGCGTTCGGGCCGCGTTCTGGAGGGAGCGTCAGTGGGACACGCTCCTCACAGACGAGGACTAGCTCCCGATCTGATATCGACGACGCGATCTGTGTCACGGAGTCGTCCCCAATCCACTGACAACAGCTATTCACCAACACGCTATCAACAGGGATCATGTTCGTTCACGTTCGCTGGAATCAGGCGTGGCTTTCGATCCGTAGCGAGTGGTCCGGGGATCGGGCGGTCAGAGTGGGCAGATGACCGCTCTGCTTTCGGTACTCGTCGTAGTAGTCGGGATATTTGCGCTCGCGTACGTGGTGTACGGTCGCTACCTCGGGCGTGTTCTCGACATCGATGACACTCATTCGACCCCGGCTCACCGTAGTCGGTGTCGGGATCCGCCTTGAACTCGACCATACCGCGAGACGTATGCACCGATCCAGGTATCATTTCCTCCTCGTTGATCTCATTGGTATCACGCACGTCCAAGAAAACCACTCCCTCCTCACCGAGCAGCACTCGGGCCTCCTCTACCGAGACCTCATCGATACGCTCGCGTGCCGCAGCGAGCAGGTCGTCGGCCGATTTACGAAGATCGGACATGTGGTGTATGCTCCATTGGAGCCAAATCCTATAGAAGAAATGGTTGCGGTGGTGATCCACCGGGCCCAGTATCCGGGTTACGAACCGCGATCAGCCGTCTGACTGGGTTACTCTTCGAGCGCAGCCGAGATCTTCTCCGCCGTGACCGGCAGTGTACTGATGCGGACGCCGACCGCGTCGTAGATGGCGTTGCTCAACGCGGGCGGGACGCCGTTGGTCGGGAGTTCGGCGATGGATTTCGCGCCGAACGGTCCCGTCGGCTCGTGGGTCTCGACGAGGATCGTCTCCATGTCTGGGTGGTCGGTCGTTCGTGGCATCCCGTACTGACGAAAGCCCAGTGTCTGTGGCTCGCCGTCCTCGTCGAACTCGAGGTTGCCGCTGACGGCGAGTTCGAGGCTCATGTGTTCGCCGCCTTCGATCTGCCCCTCGACGAGCGCCGGGTTGATGGCGACACCACAGTCGGCGGCGTACACCATCTTGTTGAGTTCGTACTCGCCGGTCTCCTCGTCGACAGTCACGTCGACGAACTGCGCGCCAAAGGGTGAGGGGCTTTCCTCCGTCGAGTGGCTCGCCTCGCCCATCACCTGCTCGTTCTCCGGGCCGCCGTAGATGGATTCGTAGCCGATCGATTCGAGCGTGACGTGTTCACCGGTGACAGTGCTGCGAACCACGCCATCAGTGGCTTCGAGGTCGTCTTTGGGTTCCTCGAGCAGCTTCGCAGCCCAGTAGAGGATCGAATCCAGCGCGTCCTCGGCGGCCTTTTTCGCCGCCTGGCCGCTGATGTACGTCGTGGAGCTGGCGTAGGAGCCGTAATCGAACGGCGTGATATCTGTATCGGAAGACTGGAGAACCACGCTTTCGGCGTCGCACCCGATCACCTCGGCCGCGATCTGGGTGAACATGGTGTCCGTGCCGGAGCCGGTGTCGACGCCGCCGACCTGCATGATGAACGAGCCGTCCTCGTTCATCTTGATGTGGGCTGCCCCGAGGTTGTCGCCGGCGACTCCGCTGCCCTGGGCGTTGAGCGCGATCCCGACGCCGCGGTGGCAGTGGTCCTCCTCAGGCTGTTCGAGGTCGTCCCAGCCGATGGCCTCCTTCCCGCGGGCGATGCACTCGGACATTCCACACGAGCGCACGCGGCGTTTCGATCCCTCCGCGTCCCCGCCGAGAATGCCGGCAATCGCGTCGAGATCGCCCTCCCGAACGTGGTTGATCGAACGGAACTCGATCGGGTCCATTCCGAGATCGTGGGCAACCTCGTCGATGTGGGATTCGACGGCGAAATGGCCCTGTGGCGCGCCGTACCCCCGCAGCGCCGCGGCGATCGGGAGGTTCGTGTTGACGATGTCGGCCACGAACTTGACGTTCTCCGTGCGCGGGTAGATCGGCAGCGGCTTGGTGCCAACGTTGCCGGCGACGGTCATCCCGTGGGGACCGTAGGCCCCCGTGTTCGAGAGCGCGTACAGGTCCATCGCCTTGAGTTCGCCGTCGTCGCTCACCACCGACCGCAGCGTGACCGACATCGGGTGACGGAACCGCATCGCCGTGAACTCCTCCTGGCGGGTAGCTTCGAGCTTGACGGGGTGATCCGTTTCGAGCACGAGAGCGAGCACGATGGGTTCGAGGATCATCGCCTGCTTGCCGCCGTACCCCGCCCCGACGCGGGGCTTGTGCACGCGGATGTCCCGAACCGGGATGTCGAACAGGTGTGAGAGCTGCCGTCGGGTGTGGTTTGGCACCTGCGTCGCGGTGACGAACGTGTACCGGTTGTCCTCGTCGCGGTAGCCGATCGTGGTGTGGGGCTCGGGGATGCAGTGGGACTGGTAGGGGGTCTCCCACTCCGTTTCGTGGACGTGCCAGTCGTCCCGGTGCTCGGCTTGCTCGAACGTCGCGTCCACGTTGCCGATCTCGCCGGCGATCCGCGACTCGCGGTTGCGTTCGTAGTCAGCGCCCGTCTGTTTGTTCTCGACGTCACCCGGTTCGAACAGCTGGGGAGCGTCGGGATCCATTGCCTCGTGGTAATCGAGCACTGGCTCGCGCTCCTCGTACTCGACGGACATCTTCCGGAGCGCCTTGTCCGCGGTCGCCGCATCGACCGCTGCGACCGCAGCGATCGGGTCACCGACGTACCGCACGTGCGTTTGGAGCACGCGCATGTCCCACGGCGTCGGTTCGGGGTAGGACTGGCCGGCGCTCGTGTACAGCTCGTCGGGCACAACGTCGTCTTCGGGCGTGATGACGGCGTAGACGCCGTCCATCTCCTCGGCCGCGCTCGTGTCGATATTTTTCACGTAGCCGTGGGCGATGTCGCTTCTGAGGACCTTGGCGTGCAACAGATCCGGGAAGTTGATGCTGAAATCGGCGGTGTATCGGGCCTCGCCGGTTGCGATCTTCCGCGCGTCGTACTTCTCCACGCTGTCGGAGATGTTCTCGCGCTCGGACTCGGCCTTGCGGTTGTTCTCCGATTCCTCGAACTCCATCGGGTACTGCTCGGTCTCCTCGATCGCCTCGGCCGCTCCGGTTTCTGTGTCCGCGTTCGGATCGCCCGCGGGCTTACTCATTCGTCTCACCCGGGGTGGAGCACTCGATTCCACACGCATCTGGGCGGGTCGGTTCGTCGACCCAGCCGCCGTCGGCGGCGACTTCTCCGTTCATCAGCTCGGAGGCGTCCATCACCGCCTCGACGATCTTCTTGTAACCGGTGCACCGACAGAGGTTGTCCTCTAGCCCCTCACGGACCTCCTGTTTGGTCGGATCGGGGTTGTCCTCCAGCAGGGCTTTCGCGCTCATGATCATCCCGGGAATGCAAAAGCCACACTGGAGCGACGTGCGGTTGACGAACGCCTGCTGCACCGGGTGCAGGTCGTCCTGGGTTCCCAGCCCTTCGATCGTTTCGACCTCGCTGCCCTCGATCTTCGTCACCGGCGTGACACAGGAATTCTCCGGCTCGCCGTCGACGAGCACCGTACAGAACCCACAAGCACCGGTGTCACAACCGCGCTTGGACCCGGTGTACCCGTTCCGACGGAGTACATCGAGCAACAGATCGGATTTCTCGACGTCGAACGTTTCGCGTTTGCCGTTGAGAGTGAATTCTACGTTCATGCGTGTAACGTGGTAGTCTCTATGCTGGGCATGCTATGCGTCCACACGTGAAATGGTAATTCTACGGTTAAATATTTATTGGACGAATGGAGGTACGATCGAGAAACGGAGTTGGTACGGAGCAGAGGCGCATCTAGTCGGGAGCTGGGCGATCCGAGCCAGTCACGCGATCACACCGGGATCAGAGCCGGTCCCAGAGCTCGCGGCTCGCGTTCCCGACCGCGGTCATATCCGCGTCGGAGACGCCGGCGACGCCCGCATCCCGCGTGTAGGCGACGTCGCCGTTGACGATCGTCCGGGTGATGTCCCCCCGACTGGCGGCGCTGACGACGTAGTACGGCGCGCTTTCGGGGAGCACGGGGTTCGGACCGAGGTCGAGCGTGACGAAATCGCCGCGCTTGCCGGGTTCGATGCTCCCGATCTCGTCGTCCATTCCCATGACGGCCGCGCTACCGATCGTTGCCCACTCCAAGGCCTTGGCGGAATCGAAGCCGCTGGGATCGTTGTCCTTGAGCTGGTGGATCCCGGCCGCCGTTCGCATGGTTTCGAACATGTCCGGATCCCAGCCGTCGTCACCGATGCCGATTGTGAGTCCCTTTTCTTCCATCGTTTCGACATCGGCAATGCCGACCGCGTTGTTCGTGTTCGAGTAGGGGTTGTGGGCGACGCGCACGTCGTGCTCCGCGAGGGTCGCCAGTTCGCTTTCGGTCGAGTGGACGCAGTGGGCGGCGATGACGTCCGCGTCGAGAAAGCCCATCGACTCGAGGGCGGGAACGGGCCGCATCCCGTACTCCTCGATCGATCGGTGGACGTCCACGAGTCCCTCTTCGAGGTGGATCTGAATGGGTCGATCGTCCGCCAGTGCCCGTTCGGTACACGCCGTAACGACGTCTGACGTGTTGGTAAAGAGGGTGTGCAGACAGTGGTGGCCGGAGACGCGGTCGTGTTCGTCCTCGCCCTCCCGGATGAACCGTTCGTTCTCCTCGATGCCCGCCATCGCTTGGCTCTCGCTGTTGCGCGCGGTCGTCTCGAACGTTATCATCCCCCGGATCGGGGTGGCCCCGACGCCCGCCGCGACCGAATCGAGCGCGCCGGGCAGCGTGTTCGGTCCGGAGTAGTTGTCACAGAAGGCGGTCACGCCGCCGGCGAGCATCTCCGCGGACGAACCGAGCGCGGACAGCCGCGCGTCCTCGTGGGTGAACGCCTCGTCGACCTCCCACCAGATGTCGGTGAGCGCCTCGTAGAAGCTCTGGGGAGAGACCGACAACGGCGCGCCCCGGATCGGGAGTGCGTACATGTGGGTGTGGCAGTTCACCAGCCCCGGAACCACGACCTCGCTTCGGGCGTCGATCGCGTCGCTCGCGTAGCCGTCCTCGATGGCGACGATCTCGCCGTTCTCGACGACCACGTGAACCTCTTCGAGCACGTCCTGCTCGTCGTTCATGGTGACGAGCGTCCCTGCGTTCAGTAGCATCCTTCTGTGAATCAGAGACGATCGATAAAAAAGTATTCCTGTCGAAGAAGTTCACAGGCGCGTTGTGAGGCGAGCACGATCGTGGCTCCCGCACAGCTACCCTAGCCACATTCCGAACCGATCGGCCACACTGGGTCGAACGCTTGCACACCGTGCCACACGACCCACATTCATCCACAGGTCTCACACGTTCTCCCACCCGTTCGCACACCGGCCACGACACAACGTCCGATCGACCCCCCCGCTCACAGCACAGGGGTTTATATCGTTGGGATGGAAGGGGGTACGTATGACGATGGATCACGTCACCACGTTGGAGTGTACGCTGTGTGGAGCGGAGTACGATCCCGATCAGGTGATATACACCTGCCCGGAGCACGATGGAGTCGAGGGAATCTTGGAAGTCAAATACGACTACGACGTCGTTCACGACCGGTTCGACGCCGAGCTGGATGGAAACATCACCAGCCAGTGGAAGTACGAGGCGTTTTTGCCCGTTCACGAGGAGGCCAGCGTGGTCACGCTCAACGAGGGCGGGACGGATCTGTTCGACGCACCGGGACTGAGCGAGGCGCTGAGCGTCCGGACGCTCGTCAAAGACGACGGGCGCAATCCGACGGGCTGTTTCAAGGATCGCGCCAGCTCCATCGCCGTCACGAAGGCGAAACACGACGGGCGGGAGATCATCATCTGTGCCTCGACGGGCAACGCCGCCGCGTCGCTGTCGGGGTACGCCGCCCGCGGTGGATTGGACTGTCGGATCTTCGTGCCGGGCGACGCGCCGGCGGGCAAGCTGGCCCAGCCGTTGGTGTACGGCGCGGACGTGCTCGCGGTCGACGGCTCCTACGACGAGGCGTACGATCTCAGTATGGAAGCGACGGGGGAGTACGGCTGGTACAACCGCAACGCCGCGATCAATCCGTTCCAGGTGGAGGGCAAGCGCACGGTGGGCCACGAACTCGCCGAGCAGTCGGTGGCCCGCGGAGAAGTCCCCGACTGGGTCGTCTTCTCGATGGGCGACGGCTGCACCATCGCCGGCGCGTGGAAGGGGTTCCGGGAGTTTTACGACCTCGACTACGTCGAGGACGCGCCGAAGATGCTCGGCGTGCAGGCAGAAGGAGCGAGCGCGATCCACGACGCCTTCCACGGCCACGACGATGTCGAGGAGATCGCCCAGACGCTGGCCGACAGCATCGCCGTCGGACGGCCCCGAAACACGCTGAAAGCGTGTCGTGCGCTCGAAGAGAGCGGCGGCACGTCTGTCCTCGTCGAGGACGAGGCGATCCTCGAGGCCGAACTGTTGCTCGGGAGCACCGAGGGCATCTACACGGAGCCGGCCGGAGCGACGCCCATCGCTGGCGTCCAAACCGCCCGTGAGGCAGGGATCATCGGAGCCGACGAAACCGTCGTCGTCTGCTCGACCGGCTTCGGGCTGAAAGACACCGAGAGCGCAAAGCAGGCGACCGGCGGCGTCAATCGCGTCGAGCCGCGCATCGAGGAGATCAACGAACTGTACGGCGACGAGGCGGCTGCCGCTGACGACTGAGCCGCCCCGTCGTTTTTCTATCCCGTTGGGTCAGCTCACTCGAGCACTGGGTACGGAACGACCGCGACGGTCTCGCCGCCGGCCACGGGGGAGTCGGTGATGAAAAACCCCTCTGCACGGGTCGCTCGCGTCGAGGAAGAGAGCACGCTCGGGTCGAACTGCTCCTCGTAGATCGGGAGTGAAGAAGCGGCGTGTCCGAGCGGGACGGCGGTTCCCTCCTCGAACTGCACAGGAACGACGTACTCGAACCCCTCTGGCCCGACGTCGAGCTGCTCGGTCAGCTCCGCGTCGACGGTCGGCAGCGGCGTGGCTCCCACGAAAAACGGGCGCGCGATCAGCGTTGCGATGGTGTGGGCACCGACTGGCTTGCCCGGCACGGCGATGGCAGTGGCGTCCGGAAGAGACGCGAGCGCGATCGGCTTGCCGGGCCGAAGGCGCACCCGGTGGAAATCGACCTCGCCGAGCGCATCCAGCGCGCGGAGAACGTGGTCTTTCTTGCCGACGCTGGTGCCGCCCGTGGTCATTACGACATCGTACTCGGCGGCGAGCGAATCGATCCGTCGCTCGACCCGCTCGTACTCGTCGGGCACCGTTCCTTCGTAGGTGGCCTCATGGCCCCACGACCGGAGGAGTTCGGCGAGCATCGGGGAATCGAGATCGGCGGTTCGGCCCTCGTGGATCTCCGAGCCGGTCGCGAGCAGGGCCACCGAGAACGGTTCGTGAACGGGAACAGATTCGTACCCGAGATCGCGCAACAACAGCGCGTCCTTCGCGGTTAGCCGTTCGCCCGCCTCGAACAGCGTCTCGCCGGCAGAGACGTTGCTCCCCCGCTCGTAGGTGTAGGTGCCGGGTTCGACGGGCGGCCCATTCAGCTGCTCGTCGCTGACGGTTACCACCTCCTTTTTGAGGACCGCACTGGCCCGCTCTGGCAGCGGCGCGCCCGTGGCGATCCGAACGGCCTGCCCGGCTTCGAGCGCCGGCGGCTCGCTTTCCGGAAACACCTCGCTTTCAACGATCTCGAGGGGATATTCGTCTGCCGGATCGATGGCGTAGCCGTCCATCGTCGCGTGATCGGCCCCTGGCACATCCCGGTCGGCGACGATCGGCTCGGCGAGCACCCGACCACCGATTCCCTCCCCGACCGCAACCGACTCCGTGGATCTTCTGGCGAGCGCATCCGCGCGCGAAGAAAGCATGTGTTCGACCGCTTGCTCGCGTCCGAGCATGTCGTCCGTGTCGTGAGTGTGGTCGTGTTCCATATGATTGGTACTACCACACCGGCACCTAAACCGTTTGTGACACGATGTGTGGATAGAAAAAGACTGCCGAGGTGGGGGTGACCGAAACCGTCGGTTACCGGTAGCCGTCGGCGAACTCGTCGATCATCAGCTCCACGTCGTCTCCGAGCGGGTACAACACCGGACACTGACAGCCGTGTTCGTCGTACTCCCGGACCTTCCGGCGGCACTGTTCGGGGGTGCCGCTGGCAGTGAGCTTGTGGACGACCGCGTCCGGAACGAGGTGCATTCCTTTCTCGATGTCCTCCTCGCTCGCGGGCCACCCACCGATGGTGTCGCCGACCTCGTCAATGAGGTCCTGACTGACGCCGCTAGCTTTCATGATGTGTGGCTGCTGGCCGAGATACTGCGTGATCAGCTCCCGCGCGTTGTCGAGCGCGCGGTCCTCGTCGTGGTCCATCGAGCAGACGACCAGCTGTGGGCGGTCGATGTCTTCGATCGTCCGTCCCCCTTGCTCGGCTCCGGTCGCAAGCGCGTCGAGCGCCTTGTCGTTGTACTCGGGGCTCACGAGGTAGTTCAACAGCGCGCCGTCCGCGAACCGTCCGGTGAGTTCGAGCATCTTGAAGCCGGTACCGCCAACGTACACCGGCACCGTCCGGGGACCAGTGTCGCCGTGGACGATGTCGAGTTCGATGTCCTCGACATCCACGAAATCGCCGTCGTAGGTGACGTTCTCCATGTCCAGGAGCTTCCGGGACACCTCGACGGTTTCTCGCATCGCGCGGAGCGGTCGCTCCCGGTTGACGCCAACCTTCGAGGCCAGCGGCTCCCACCACGCACCGATGCCACAGAGGATGCGGTTCGGCCCGGCAAGCTCCTCCATGGTGGACATCGTCTGGGCGATGAGCGCGACGTTGCGCGTCCAGTTGTTGATGACGCCGGTCCCGATCTTGATGTCGTCGGTGACCGCCGCGTACGCCGCACACGGGGTGACCGCGTCGCGGGCGAGCCGGGATTCGGCCTGCCACACCTCGTCGAATCCCTGCTGTTCGGCGTATTTGACGATTTCAATGTTCTCCTCGATCGAATGCTTGTCCTGTAAGTACAGGCCAACCCTGTCTGTATCGCTGCTCATAGCGATTCTTCCGGAACTATACCGACTACCGATAAAAACATGTGGGTTGAGCCACCCATTTTCCACCACTCCCACGAGGGGGGAAGTTTTATCTGCCAGCGCAGAAACATGCCGGATAGTACCTACCCGAACCGGTAGGTACGGAGCCGAAACTATGCAAACGAATCTGCGCGGTAAGGACATGATCACGACCCAGGAATGGACCAAAGACGAGTTATCCGTACTGCTGGACGTTGCCGACCAGCTGAAAGCGGAGTTCGCGGCCGGCCGGTGGGATCACTACGACACGTTGCAAGGCCACTCGCTGTTCGAGCTGTTCTACAACACGAGCACCCGGACGCGCAACTCCTTCGAGGCCGGCATCAACCAGCTCGGGGGCTACCCACACATCATGTCGCCCGACCAGCTCCAGCTCGAACACGGCGAGAGCGCAAAGGAGACGGCGAAGGTCCTCTCACAGTACGGCCACGCGCTCGCGGTTCGCGTGCTCGGCGGCGCGGTCGACTTCCAGTACCCGAAAGGCACGGAGATCATGCGCGACTACCAGGCCGGAGCGGACATTCCGGTGTACAACATGCAGTGTGACACCTACCACCCGTGCCAGACGCTCGCGGATCTCCAGACGGTTCGAGAGCAGAAGGGATCGATCGAGGACCAGAACTTCGTCATCTCGTACGCCTACGCCCCCGAGGTCAGGCGTCCGGTGAGCGTTCCCCATTCGTCGGTGCTGGGCTTTACGAAGATGGGCGCGAACGTCACCCTCGCCCACCCCGAAGGGATCGATCTCGATCCGGAGATCGTAGAGCAAGCCCAGGGCAACGCCGACAAATCGGGCGTCGACTTCACGATCGAACACGACATGGAACGCGCGTTCCGCGACGCTGACGTGGTCTATCCGAAACACTGGGTGTCGACGAAGGTCGGAGAGCGGGGCACGGACGCCGAAAAGGAGATCCACGACGGAAACCAACACTGGATCTGTGACGAGGAGATGCTCGGGACGGCAAAGCAAAACGCCATCTACATGCACTGTCTCCCAGCAAAGCGGGGCTACGAGGCCACGGACGCGGTGATGGACGGGCCACAGAGCGTCATCTACGACCAGGCCGGCAACCGAATGCACGCCCAGAAGGCGCTGATGGCCCTCACCATGGGCGGACGGGGCTGGTGAACGACGGCAACCATGGCTGAAAACGAACCACTCGATGAATCTGACTCCGAGTCCCGGCCTGCGGACGCCGGTTTCGAACACCGACCGATCGGGGACGGGCCACAGTTCGATCTCACGGTCGAGCCGCCGGAGTTCTGGGGAACGCCACGGGAGAAACCGCTCTGTATGATCGCGCTCGGTGGCAACGCCATCAAGCCGCCCGACGCCGACGGAACGTTCGCCGAACAGATGGCCGCGCTCGAACGGACCGCGGCCCAGATCGTCGGCGTGATGAAGGCCGGCTACAAGGTGGTGTTGACCCACGGCAACGGTCCGCAGGTCGGTTCGCTGTTGCTCCAACAGGAGCAGGCAAATCCGCCCGCACAGCCGTTGGAAGCCTGTGGGGCGATGAGCCAGGGGCAGATCGGCTACATGCTCGCCCAACAGATGTACCGCCAGCTCGAACAGCGTTGGAAGCACGTTCCGGTCGCCTGTCTGCTGACCCAGACCGTCATCGATCCCGACGATCCCGCGCTGGAGGAACCGACGAAGCCGGTCGGCCCGTTCGTGGACGAGGAGCGCGCCACCGCGATGGACGACCAGGGGATGACGGTCAAGAAAGTGCGCGAGACGGGAGATCGCGATTACCGCCGGGTCGTTGCCTCCCCCGAACCGAAGGGGATTGTGGAGGAAGTGCCGGTAAAGCGCCTCATCGACCAGCGCGATCTCGTCATCTGTGGCGGGGGTGGCGGCGTGCCGGTCGCTAGGGACCGCGGCGAGATCGACGGCTACGAGGCCGTGGTCGACAAGGATCGCTTGACCCAAACAATCGGGCACACGCTCGATGCGGATTATCTGCTGGTTCTCACCGACGAGGACGGCGTGTATCTCGACTACGGCACCGACGACGAGCGGCGGATCGGAGAGATCACCGCCACCGAGCTGCGCAAGCACCTCGACGCCGGCGAGTTCCCCGAAGGCAGCATGGGACCGAAGGTCGAAGCCGCCTGTCAGTTCGTCGAGAGCGGATCCCGACGGGAACGCCGCGCTGTCATCGCCTCGCTCGACAACGCCGTCACGGCCCTCGAAGAAGGCAACGGAACGGTCGTCACCGAGGCGTAACCCCATCGAAGATCGGGGACAGAACGACGATCGCACCGCTGTTCCGAAGCGGTCGAAAAAAGTTGTTATACTGTCGGACAGAGTCACGTACGGAATGAGACGGAATATCCAGCTGCTGTCTGGCGGTCACCAGCAGCTGATATTCGATCATCTCTGTCCGACAGTATACCTCACAGTTCCAGCCCGAGCGCCGCGTAGACGCTGGTGGCGTCGATCACGTTGTCGACCTCGACCTGATCTCTTGCCGTGTGTGCGTACTCTTCCCACGAGGGACCGAACCCGATGGTCGGGATGTCAGCCCTGCCCATCGTGTAGTTGCCGCTCGTGGAGAACGTCCATTTCGTGATCTCGACGTCGGAGTCGAGCACCCGATCGGTGATCTCGTGGGTCTGTTGGACCAACGGGTGGTCCTCCTCTAGCAGCCACGTCGGGTAGTATTTGGGCGTCTCCTGCTGGTAGCCGGTGTAGGCAGGAGTGTCGAACGAAAGCGTCTCGACGTGGGCGTTCACGCTGTCGCCGTACTCAGCTTCGGCGGTCTCGATCGCGTCCTCCAGCTCGGCGTGGACCGTCTCCTCGTCCTCGCCGAGCGTGAGGCGTCGATCGACGTACAGCGTCGCGTGCGCCGGAACGGCGTTGTTCGAGGGGGTGTCAACCTCGACGTTCGTGCCCGCGATCGTTCCCTTCCCCAAGAAGTCGTGGGCGACCGTTTCCTCGTTGAGCTCCTCGATGCGCTGGAGCATTGTCGAGGCGTGATACAGCGGATTGATGCCGCGTTCGGGGGCGCTGGCGTGACACGAGGATCCCTCGATCTCGACTTTCAGCTCACACCGACCGCGGTGGCCGCGCTTTACGTTCATCTCGCTGGCCTCGCCGATCACGACCGACGAAAGCTCCACGTCCAACTCCTCGTCGAAATACCGCATCGCGTGGCCCTCGTGGACCTCCTCCATCACCTCGCCGGTGACGTACACGTCGTGCTCGGGCGTCGCGTCGACCGCCGCGAGCGCGCCGCCGCCATACACCATTGCGGCCATCGCACACAGCATGTCGCTCGCGCCAAGTCCGTACAGCGTGCCGTCCTCGATTTCGCCGGCGAACGGATCGTGCTCCCACTGTTCGGGGTCTCCAACGCCGACCGTGTCGATGTGGGAGTTGAACATGACCGCGCCCTCCGCGTCGCGTTCCCCCTCGATCACGCCGTGAACGTTACCGATGCCGTCGGTGTACACCTCGTCGTACCCGAGCGCCTCCATCTCTTCGATGAGGCGCTGTGCGATCTCTTCTTCGTCTTCGCCGACGGTCGTCGCCGACGGAACGGCGATCAGATCCTGCAGGAACGCGATGCAGTCTTCGCGGTGCTGAGCAACCCACTCCTCGATAGCCGGTTGAACGGTTTCTGCGTCTACGCTCATAACAACCGACTGAGTGTATTTGACAAGCTATCTTATATCTGTTCATGTGTCTGATTTCTGTCGTCAGTTGGCTGAGTTGCGCCGGTACCCCAACAGTCAAAACAGAGCACGTTCAAACCGAGGTGTCGCCGTCACACAGTCGACGGGTAGCGGCGATTCGAGGGACGATGTACTGGTACCGAGATCGGGTGTTAGGGCGAACGGACGAACGGAACGAACGGTCGAACAGCGCCAGCTGGGGGTGGTGGATCCGGTGGGACCCACCCGCCGCTGCCGTTCGGCGTCGGGCCGACAGCGCGCCTGCTCTCGGCGTTCCAGGCTCTGAGACCGCACGGGAGGAGCGATGATGGAGCAGGCGAGTCGAGAGAGCGGAGTGAAGTCGGTCCCGTGGCGGTCGGAGAACTTCCGCATCATTCTCGGAAGTACGATGATGGGGATCATGGGCATCTCGTTGATCAGCCCCATTCTTCCCGAGCTGAAGCAGGTGTTCGGCGTCGGAGACGCCGCTGTCGGGCTGGTCATTCCGGCGTTTACGCTCCCCGGAATCGTGTTGGCGCCCGTTGTGGGGTGGGCGGCCGACCGGTTCGGCCGTCGGGTAACCCTCGTCCCGTTGTTGGTGTTGTTCGGGATCGCCGGAACCGCCATCGCGCTCACCTCGAACTTCACGGTGGTACTGCTGTTGCGCTGTCTCCAGGGCGTTGGCGGGAGCGCGTTGATCATGCTCGCAATCACGCTCATCGGCGATTACTACGACGACCCCCGCCGAAGCGCGGCCATCGGACTCAACGGGGGCGCGCTCGGCGGGAGTGCCGCCGTGTTCCCGATCCTCGGTGGCGTGCTCGCGTCGGTCCGCTGGTTCGTGCCGTTCCTGTTTTTCGCTCTGGCCGTCGTCATCGGGCTGTACGCGCTGTTCGTGCTCGATGAACCATCGGTGCACCGACAGCACTCCGCGACCACGTACTTCCGGAACGTGCTCGCAGCGCTGGCGTTTCCCCGGGCGATCGTGGTTCACGCCGTCGTGTTTGCTGTCTATTTCATCTTCTACGGCGGTGTGTTGACGGCTGTTCCGCTCCTGTTGGGAGGGACGTACGCCCTCTCGAGCGGTCATATCGGCCTGTTGCTCAGCAGCACGTCGGTTGCGAGCGCGACGATGAACTCACAGTACGGGCGGGTTTCGCTCCGCTTCGATCCCGCCACCCTCGTCCCGGTCGGATTCGTCTGCTGTGGCGCGGCCCTCCTCGGTCTCTCGACCCAGCCACGGATCGCGCTCGTTGCCTTTTCCCTGTTCGGGTTCGGTGTCGGACTCGGACTCATCCAGCCCTCCCTGGACAGCGTGATCGTCGGACTCGTTCCCGGAGAACTTCGTGCCGGGATGATGAGCGTCCGGACGAGCACGCTCCGTTTCGGACAAACGGCCGGTCCGGTCGCGTTCACGACAGGGGCATCGGCAATCGGGGTCGGCTATCCGTCGGTGTTGTCCGGCGTCGGTGGGCTCGTTGTCGTCGCTGGTGGGGCGGCACTGCTCGCTCGCCAGTGGCTGTGACCCTCGATCCCCGACATCGTTATGGTTCCCGCTCGTGTTATTCCCGCACATGGAAGAGGTCAATGTCACGGGCGCGGTCTGTCCCAAACCCGTGCTGATCGTTCGTCGCTGCCTGCAGGAACTCGAACCGGGAGACGAACTGTTGGTGACCGGAGATTATCCGCCGGCCGAACGGAACCTCCGGCGCACGTGCTACAAACACGGCTTTGGGGTCACCACCGGACCGGACGATTCCTCGGACGCGTTCCAGCTCCGCATCCGGGTATCGGAGGAGTCCGCTCTCGAGGAGGACGCCTGATCCGTGGGACAGCGTTATGCGGTCCCGGGCGTGTAATACCGGCATGGGACGATCACCCAACACCATGTCGCCGGCACTGACCGCTCACCCGCCCGAACGGGTGCCACGATCCGATCGGGGCGTGTGGACTCATAGGGACTGTTGTGATTCCGTCCCGCTGTGGCGAAACAGAACGGTTCATGAACCCCCTGAGCAGTCGTCAGTCAACGACCGTGCCGAAAATACTCACAACAGTCCCTATCAGGCCCGATTTCGCAACCGATGACCACCGATACGCCACGGCTGACGGAGTACGCCGCGGTTCACGGCTGCTCGTGTAAGGTCGGCCAGGGGGAGCTGTCGTCGCTCCTCGCCGAAGGTGGGCTGGACGAATCCGGCGACGGAGACGAGTTGCTGTTCGGCGTCGGTGAAGACGCCTCGGCGATGGCCGTGACCGAAGAGCTGGCGCTCGTGACGACGATCGATTACTTCACGCCGATCATCGACGATCCGTACGACTTCGGTCGCGTTGCGGCCTGTAACGCAACGAGCGACGCGTTCGTCAAAGGGGGGGTCGACAACGTGAACGCGCTCGTCGTCCTGGGACTGCCACGAGAGATACGGGACGCGGCGGGCGAAATCCTC
Organism: Halobacteriales archaeon YIM A00010; assembly: GCA_025041175.1. Classification (GTDB taxonomy): domain Archaea; phylum Halobacteriota; class Halobacteria; order Halobacteriales; family Haloarculaceae; genus Halocatena. The sequence continues at coordinate 262,859 of JAKCFJ010000002.1, read as the reverse complement.
CGCGGGCTGGTCGACGCGATCGAGGGAATGAACGGCGTCGTGTCGGGCGGACACACGGTGTTGAACCCGTGGCCCATCGCCGGGGCTGCCGTGACCGCGACCGGTGCGCAGGACGAGCTGCTCACGACGCGCGCTGTGTCCCCGGGCGACCGCCTGTACCTGACCAAACCGCTGGGCACCCAGCCCGCGATGGGGGCGTTGCGCGTTCGAGACGGGGAGTTCACAGAGACCGTCCGGAACGCCGCGTCGAGACCGGTCGACGCCGTCGGGACCGAGGCGCTCGCGTGGATGACGACACCGAACCGAGGGGCCGCCGAAGCTGCGCTCGACGCGGGCGTGACCGCCGGGACCGACGTCACCGGGTTCGGGCTCGTGGGCCACGCGCGAACGCTCGCAACGAACGCGGGCGTCGGGATCGAACTGTCCCACCTGCCCGTCATCGCCGGAACGGAACCGCTCTCGGAGCTGTTCGGCTACGGGTTAGCAGACGGCGAGAGCGCAGAAACCAGCGGGGGGCTGCTCCTGGCTGTTCCCGAGAGACGGGCCACGGCTCTCGAAGCCGCGTTCGAGGAGCGCGCCGTGTTCTATCGCTGCATTGGGCGCGCTACCGACGGCTCGGGAGTTGCGCTCGACCCGACGATCGAGCCGGTTCAGCGGTAGGCCTACCGGAGGGCCAGAACCGCTTCGAGGACGCCGCCGCCGAGACAGAGCGCTTTGTCGGAGATCTTCGTGTGGTCGACGCCGTCGCGCGGATCGATATCCCCCAGCTTGGTCTCGCTGTCGACGTGGATGCCGGTGTGGACCAGCCCGCGAACCAACCCGCCGATCTCCGATTCGACGGGGGTCTCCCCGACGCTACCGACGACCTGACCCGCCGAGACGTGCTCGCCGATCGCCACTGTCGGCGTCCACTCGCCGTCAGTCGGCGCGCGCAGAACCCGCTCGTGGGTGTATCCCCGTCGCTCACCGGGTTCGCCGTCGTACTCGCTGGCGCGACCCTCGTAAACGACGCGCCCGAGTTCGTGCCCCCGGTCGGTCTCGACCACCGCGTCGACGTCCGTTCCCGCCTCGAACCCCGGTCCGAGACCGATGACAACGTCCGCGTCGGCCAGTCGCGTGCCGGTGTCGCGCTTTCCTTTGGCCATGATCGCGTCCACGAGTACCCCCGCCTCGAGCACGTTTGCGACCTGCGCGTCGGGATCAGCGAGCACCGGAACAACGCCATCCAAGAGCGCCTCGATCGCTTCGTCGACAGTAGCGGCCCGGCAGCCGGTCACGCCCTCGATCTCGACGCGTTCCTCGTACACCGCGCTGGCGAAGGCGACCGCCCGTCGCACCACGGTCGGCTCCGGTACGTCGGTGACAACGACGGAAAACCCCGCGCGGTGGAGTCGGTGGGCGACGCCGCTGCCGAGATCGCCGCCGCCCCGAACCACGACGAGATCGTCGAGATCCAGCCGAGAGTGGCGATCTCCCGACGCGTCGTGGCGGTCACGGTGCAGCTCGGCGAGGATCGACAGCGCCACGTCCTCCGGTCTGCCGCCGCCGGTGTCCAAACCGACGGGCGCTCGGACGGGGGCCAAGGCGTGGCGCTCGTACCCGTCCTCAGCCAGCGAGTCGAGCACGTGCTGGGCTTTGGTGTCGCTCGCCACCAGCCCGACGTAGCCCGCGCCACCGTCGAGCGCGGCGGCGACGGCGTGCTGGTCGAACGTGCCGCTTCGGGTGGCGATCACGACGGCCGTCTCCTCGGTCATCGGGAGATCGCGCAGCTGCTCGCCGTACTCTCCGTGGCGGGTTCGGGTCGGCTCCGGATAGCGCTCCCGATCGGCGTACTCCTCGCGGTCGTCGATCACGGTCACCTCATACCCCAGGCCCGCGGCCAACGGCGCGAGTTCCGCGGCGATGTGGCCGCCGCCCGCGACGTACAGGTGGTGCGCGCCGCGGACGTGATCGACGAACACGTCCATCGATCCGCCACAGACCATTCCCGTGTTCCCCCCCGGGTACAGGTCGTACGTCCGTACCCCCGGCTCAGCGTCGCCGGCGAGCACGTCGCGCCCGTCCTCGATCGCCAGCCCTTCGACGGTTCCTCCGCCGATGGTGCCGTGGGTCTCCTCGGCCGTGACCAGCATTTTCGCGCCGATGTCGCGGGGCGCGCTTCCCTCCTTGCCGACGATGGAGAGAAGAACCACCGGCTCGCCGGCGTTCACCAACGCGTCGAGCCGCTCGAAGAGGGTCCCACTCATACGAACGACCGCACCCCCTGTTCGAAGAGGAGTTCGACCAGCCGGTCGTATCCGATCGGCTTGATGTTCGAGGAAAGATCGACGCCCCGCACCGTAACGTCGGATTCGACCGCGTAGGTGGGCGCGTCGAGATCCGGATCGAGGAGCACGCCGTCCTGGATGAGGACGACGCGCGCGTCGGCGTCCGTCGCGGCTGTTCTGAGTCCAACGTCGGCGTGTGGTTTGTCGATGAGGTAGATCATTGTTAGAAATCGAGGGTGTGATCGGCTGTGCGGACGAGTTCGGCGATGGCATCGCCGTCCCGAACCGCGATGTCGGTTGCAATCTCGGCTGGATCGATGTTCCGGGCGTCGAGCGCGCGTCGGTCGGCGACCATCGTCCCGTTCTCCTCGTGCAGATCCACGATGTGGTCGGTCATGGTGAGGCGCTCGCGGTCGACCGCCGCTCGGGCGGCGAACGCCGCGTCCTCGGTGTAGACGACGGTAACGTCGTGCCGGTCGAAGCCCGCCGCAACGCCGCGGGCGGCTCGTAATCCCTCGGCCACGTGGACCCGGCCGTACGGCGCGCGGGTGAGGAGCACCACAACGTCGCGTTTCATAGGGACACCACCCGGTCGGCCTCGCCCAGCATGTCCGCGAGATCGGGAAGGAGACCGACCTCGACGCCCGCCGGGTACGCGCTCTCGGCGTCGATCCCGCGTGCATCGACGCAGAGACCACAACAGATGACGGTCGCACCGGCCGCTACGAGCGACCGGAACTTCTCGGCCGGAAGCTCGTCGAACAGCCCCCCGTCGGCACACGCCGGAAACGACTGATCGACCACTGGAACGAGCGTTCCGTCGAGGTAGAGGAAGTACGTCACTTCGCGGCCCTCGTTCAGGGCCGCGCGTCCGATCTCGTAGGCCGTCCGCCACCGTTGGCTGTCGAACGGCCCACCAGTGAGCACGATACCTAATTCAGTCATACTACAGAAAGGCGGATCAACTACCATAACGCTTGCCTCTATCGCTCCGCGTCGACTCCCACGAGACGAGCGTCGGTCGTAGCGCTCCACCACTCATCTCGTTCAATCCAATTGAACATATTGGCGCATCTGATCGACGGTGGGACCCCGCTCTTCCGCGCTTTGTACAACGTACCCCGTCGCAGTACGGTGGTTCAACCGATCACTCCGGGTATCATCGGAGCGCGCCCGAACTGGCTCGGTAGAGACCGGCAAATCACGGTGTTTCGGACGAAGTAGTCCCCATACCCCTGCGCCAGCGGAACGATGGCACACAGCCGAACGTTCTACTGACGTGAACAGACGGAATGAGTCATAGTCCACGGCCCACTCGAGCACTGGAGCGGCCCGTTCGCCGCGAGAAGCGCGACGATCCGACCACGCTCCGTGTTCTCCCTTACACACGTACATTCGTAATGAACCCTGCACTAGAGCCGATCGTCACGATCCACCACCCATTACACACGTACTGTTGTAACTGTAACAACCGTCGTCCGGCCCGCAGTAGCCGGTGTGACACCAATTTGTCCCGACATTCAGGCCGAACGGCGGTCAGCACCGACGCGATAGCCACTGAATTCAACCTGATTGAACAAGGCACGTTGCCCACGCGATCGGCGTGGCGCTACCACACAATCCCCCAGATATAACATTATTTATGATTCGAAACGGTTATGCTGGACCGATCGGAAGGAGAGAGGTACATGAGACGGCGAGAGAGCCGATCGACGAGACGGACGTTTCTGGGAACCGTCGCAGCCGGGGCATTGAGCGGTTGTCTCGGGGTAGGTGGAACGGAGACGATAACCGTCGGCATCGTTCCGGACGTGGATCCCGACACGGCGATCGAGAAGAACAGCTTGCTCGCCGACCACCTCGAAGAGCGTGTGGACGCGACGATCGAGCTCCACACGACGGCCGACTACGCCGGGTTGGTTCAGGCGATGCGGGCCGAGCAGGTCGGACTGGCGTATTTCGGGGGCGTCTCCTACGTGCTGGCACACCACAAAGCGAACGCGGAGGCGATCGTGGTCGGCGAAAAGGACGGATCGACCGACTGGCAGTCGGCGTTCATCGCACACCCCTCGGCCGGCGTCGAGACGATAGCAGCTGTCGCCGAAACGGCGGGAGAAATCGATCTCGTGTTCGGTGATCCCATCAGCACGAGCGGAACCGTGATGCCGACGTATTTTCTGCGCGAGGAACACGGTCTCGATCCCGAGGATGATTTCGAATCACTCACGCACGTCGGTGCCCACGACGCGACGGCCACGGCCGTCACCGGGGGAAGCGGGGACGTTGGCGCGTTGAACGCCCGTATCTACGATGCGCTCGTTGGGGAGGGAACGCTTTCGGACCACGTCGAGGTGTGGCGGACGCCCGGCTTTCCCGACTACCCGTGGGCGGTCGCGCCGTCGCTCGACGCCTCCACTGTTGACGCCGTCCAAACGGCGTTCACCACCATCGACGAGGACGGGAAAACGGAGATCCTCGAGCGACACAGCGTCGATCGGTACATCGAAACGAGCCACGAGAACTTCTCGGACCTCGACACAGCGGTCGAAATGATGGATCTGCTGGAGGACGAATGAGTCACCAACTGGTGTTCGATGGCGTAACGAAGTCGTTCGACGGATCGCCGGCGGTTCGAGACCTCTCGTTCGCCGTCAGCGGTGGGGAACGGGTGGCCATCGTCGGCCCGTCGGGGGCCGGGAAGACGACGCTGCTCCGGCTTGCGAGCGGGACGATCGCCACAGACAGCGGTCGTGTCTCCCTCGGTGGGGAGCCGATCACCGGCGGGCGAGTCGCGCTCGCGTACCACGGGGAGACACTGATCGGGCGGCGGAGCGCGCTCGCAAACGTGCTCGTCGGCCGGCTCGGCGCGCTGCCGTGGTGGCAGGGGCTGTTGGAACCGCTCGTGCCACGGTCGCCGGAGCCGGCACTCGCGCTCCTCGATGCGATGGGGCTGACTGAGAAGGCCGGCGCGCGCACTGACTCGCTCAGTAGCGGGGAGCGCCAGCGGGTCGCGCTCGCGCGCGCCCTCGTCCAGGACCCACCGGTGTTGCTGGCCGACGAGCCGACCACGAACCTCGATCCGAAAACGAGCGACACCGTTCTCGACGTGCTCGATGAGGTCGTCGGGGACCGGACGCTCCTCACCGTCCTCCACGACACCGGCCTCGCGCGCGAACGGTTCGAGCGCGTCATCGGACTCGCCGACGGCCGCGTCCAGTTCGATCGACCGGCGAACTCGGTGACCGACAACCGTCTCGAGGACCTCTTCGATTCGGACGAGACGACCGGAGACGGCTCCCGGACGCCGGCAGTCCCGGGGACACACACACAGAACGACCCGATTCCGTCCTGGCATGTCTGAGAAAACCACACGAGCAAACGCCACCGGAGCGCATCGCGCCCGCTCGACGCTGTGGCTGCTCGCGTTCGTGGCCGTGCTGATCGTCGCTGCGTGGATCGCCAACGCGAATCCGCTCGCGGTGCTCACGCGGGACGCGGGCGCTCAGATGTGGGCGTTCGCCGCCGAGGGGTTTCCGCCGGATGTCAGCCGGGAGTACATCGTGGGCCGTTCGCTCCGCGATGGGCTGCTCTGGGCAGTGATCGAAACGCTGGCGATCAGCATCGTCGGCACCACGCTCGCGGTCGTTCTCGCGGTGCCGCTGGCGCTCGCAAGCGCCGCGACGGTCACCTACCGGGGACCGCTGTACGCCGGAGCGTCACCGACGCGGCGGGCGGTCGGCCGAACGCTCAACCGTGCCGGACGGTTCGTGTTGAGCTTCCTCCGCTCCGTGCCGGAACTCGTCTGGGGGTTTCTCTTCGTTACCGCCGTCGGTCTCGGCCCGTTCGCCGGCGTGCTCGCGCTCGGAATCCACAACGCCGGCGTGCTCGGGAAGCTGTACGCGGATTTCCTCGAAGACACCGATCCAGCGACGACCGAGGCGGTCGCTGCCAGCGGAGCCACCCGGCTACAGACAGTGTGTCACGGAATGGTCCCCCAAGTGTCCGCGACGCTGGCGTCGTACACGCTGTATCGGTGGGAGTGTACGATCCGCTCCGCGTCCATTCTCGGCTTCGTCGGGGCCGGCGGGATCGGCTACTACCTCGTCATCACGATCCAGCGACTGCAGTACCGAAAGCTCCTCACCGCGATCGTCGCGGTGTTTGCGCTCGTGTTGCTGAGCGACCACCTCGCCGAGCGACTGCGGACGAAACTCGCCTGAACGCCGCCGATACCAGAGGGGGCGACGCTGCCGTCGAACCGGGGGTCTCACGACCGAAACCCATAGCAGCTTATATAATTTATTAATTTTATATAATATTATAAATAATTTATAAATATGTACTATACTAACAGTGGATTGTGAGATCATGGAACGACAGCGATCAGCCGAACAGGCGGGTGTAGCCTGCGAGATCGAGGACAAGCCACCGATCGGGGTGGTGGTGGCGCTCGGTTTTCAGCACGTGTTCGTGATGCTGCTCGGAAACGTTGCGCCCCCGTTGCTCATCGCCGGGGGGATCGGTCTTGCGACGGGAGAGACGGGATTTCTCGTCCGGATGGCTCTTCTCGTCGCCGGCGGAGCCACGATCGTCCAGGCGTATTCCATCGGTCCCGTTGGGGCGCGTCTGCCCCTCGTGATGGGTGCGAGCTTCGTGTTCGTCGGTCCGCTCGTCGGAATCGGCGAGCAGTTCGGTCTGGCGACGGTCTTTGGTGCGTGTCTCACCGCAGCGGTCGCAGAGATCTGGCTCGGGTTCGCGCACGACCGCGTCGATCGGTTCGTCCCGCCGTTGGTGGGCGGGATCGTGGTGATGCTCATCGGACTGACGCTCATTCCGGTCGGGATGGACTACGCTGCTGGTGGCCCAAGCGCCCAACAGTACGGCTCGTTCGTCAACCTCGGGCTGGCCGCGTTCGTGTTTTTCCTCGCGCTCGCGTTGGACCAGATTTTCGAAGGGATTCTCCGGCTGGGGAGCGTTTTCGTCGGCATCCTCGTCGGATACGTCGTCGCCGTTCCGTTGGGTGTCGTGGATTTCTCCCCGGTCGCGCGGGCCGGTTGGGTGGCGGTTCCCGATCCCCTGCAGTACGGTCTCGCGTTCGAACCCGGCGCGATCATTGTCGTCGCGTTCCTCTACGCTGTCACTGGAGTGGAAACGATCGGTGACGTATCCGGGACCCTCGCTGTCGTGGGCCGAGAACCGACGGAGGACGAACTGCGCGGTGGCTTGCTCGCGGACGGCGTGATGAGCGCCGTTGGAGCCGTGTTCGGTGCCGTTCCGACCACCTCCTTTTCACAGAACGTGGGCGTGGTTACCGTTACCGGCGTCGCCAGTCGCCACGTGGTCGGCGTCGGTGGGTTCGTACTGCTCGCCGCCGGATTTGTCCCGAAGATCGGTGCGCTTGCAGCGGCGATGCCCGAACCCGTACTCGGCGGTGGCGCGCTCGTCCTCTTCGGGATGATCTTCTCCAGCGGCGTCGGTATCATCGAACGAGAGGTCGAATGGACGCACCGGAACACGACGATCGTCGCCGTCTCCATCGCGCTCGGGCTGGCAGTCGAGCATCCGGTCGCGGTCGTGAGCGTTCCGGCCGCGGTACAGCCGTTTTTCAGCTCCGGTCTCGTGGTGGGAAGCATCAGCGCGCTCGCGTGTACTCTCGTGTTGCCGGACGAAGACAGCGGTGTCGCGTCCCTCGGTTCGACCGCTTCCGAAGGATCGGGCGTAGACGACTGATACTGTCGGAGCGGGGTGATCGCGTATCGGCTGCTGGTGAATCGCCCGACAGCAGAGAGATAGTCCGTCCCGCTCCGTCCGCAGGGCCGACAGTATCAGTCCTCTCGGTAGAGCTTGCGGCTCACAATCAGCCCCATCACCGCGTTCGCGTCTATGATTTCCGCGGTGGCGTCTTCGCCGTCCAGTTTCCGGATCCGGTAATCGTCGAGCGCGTTCCGCCGCTCTGTGGTGGGTTCGACCACCTCGATCAGCCGTCCGGTCGCCTCGTTACGATACGTTCGTCCGGGTTCGAGATCCACAACGGGCACGTCCGTCGGCCAGTCCCAACCGAACTCGCGGCGGTAGTCGCCGAACTTCCAAACGAGCTGGTCGGCGTCGGCGTCGTCTCCGAGCGAGCCGTGTGCGAGCTGGCCGAGCGTTCGCTTCCAGTAATCGATCACACAGCGTTTGAGATCGGATCGCAACGTTTCTTCGACGAGCCGCCGTTCGATGGGGTAGCCGATCTCGATGCCGACGATCGCGTGCTGGTCGAGCCGAGAGAGACAGCGCTGGCATTTGATCTCGAAGACGGACCACGAGACCGGGTTGTCACCCCCGATGTGGGCGATCTCGTTGCCACAGCCGGGACACCACAGAAACAACACGCCGTTGTCAGCGGCGACGAGCTCCTCGAGGACAGTGAGGTCCTCGAACGCTTTGTCGTCCGGCTCCGTGCGATCGCTCTCGGCGCGTTCTGGCTCCGCGTTCGACCGGGGCTCCGGAGTGACGAACTGGGACAGCTCCCGGTCTTTCAGCAGCGTCTTGATCACCGAGTCGTGGGACGAGTGGGACTCCGCGTCCCGTATCTCCTCAATCCGTTCTTTGGTCCAGTCCCGGACGCGAATTGTGGCCATACTGTGTACGGTGCGTACACACGATAATAACTGTTGTCTCCCACGTCGGTGTTACCGCGTTGCGGCCGAGCTTCGGGTGATGTACCCCGCGACGCGGTTACACACGCGCTGAGACCGCAGATCGGTGAGAGCTTCGACCGTCCGTCTGTTCTGCTCGTAGTCCTGGACGAACTCGTCGGGATACCGCTCCAGTAGCTCATCCCCAATGGTGATGATGTTCTGTGAGTCAACGGGCATGGGGAGACGTTGTGTGCGTGTCGAAATAGCTCTTCCCCCGCCTCCGTCGGCGGAACGACGCACCAAACCGAGTAGCACAAACGTTAACAGGACAATATTGCCTAAATAAAAATATATTAATTGGATCCTCAGAAACAGGCAAGACATGGTGGTTAGCACCGCGATCGGAGAGTTAGCCGAGATATTCGACTGTCTCGAGCGCACGGACGTGGACCTACGGGACATCCGTCTGGACGAAGCGATAGAAGGCGATCCCGAAACGATCACCGCCGACGTCCGGATCGGTGTTCCAGTGCTTTCGGAGATCGCGTTTTGTGAGGGCGTTTCGCTCCAGGCCGGCGAGACGGAGCTGACCGAAGAGAAACTGGAGCTCGAGGTGTCGGTCTCCGTGCCGACTGACAAACACGCGAACGACCTCATCAGTACTCCAGGCTCTCGAGTTTCGACCGCAGCGGTCGCCACGACGGAGTCGGCCGTTCCGTCGTACAAAGATCCCGACGCCCTCGAATCGGTGTACGAAACGTACGATTCGTTCACGGAGATGACCGAGGCGTTGGGCGTCGACGTCACCTCGGAGACGGTGCGCCGGTACATGATCCAGTTCGACATCCACGACCCGACCGATTCGTCGACCACCGACGGCGAATCAGCCCCCGAATCCCTCTCGGAACGCGACAGCGACAGCGGATCCCGGGCGTCGACGCGGGCGTCGGGAGAGCGACACGATGCGAAAGCTCCCGAGTCAGCCGCCCGAGCGGAGACTGAGGAGACGGCTGACGACGGCGATCCGGGTGGATTGTCGGTGGCAGAGGCGTTCACCACGGCGGACCGCGAGGCCGAGGAGGAACTGCCCATCGCCGACGGGTTCGGCCTTCCAAAGGAGCTGACAATCAGGGAGCTCACCGAAATCGTCGAGACGTCCCGGACAGTGTCCGAAGTCAAGCGCTCGCTGGGGATCGACTACGACCACACGAGGCGGCTGCTCGAGGAGATCGGTCTCCTCGAACTGGTCACCGGGCGGTTGACCGCCGAACAGGAGGAGCTGACCCCCACAGACGTGTATCGCCGCGTCAGCACGGACACCGCCCGAGCGTAGTTCGAACGACCGCTTCGACCCTGCGATGACAGCGCGGCCACCACCGTCGGGTCTACGATCTGATTGGGGTACACTTCGAACGAAGCGTTTATGGCCGTATTCGACCGACGTGAGCGTATGATAGATATGCCCGTGGATCCGAACGACGTAATGGGAATCGGGGATCGACTCCTGAAACAGCACCCCGACACATTCACCGACGAGTTCAAACAGAACAAAGACGCGGTCCAGAAGCTGACCGAGGTCGGCTTCGTGCACCTCCAGAACCGCATCGCGGGGTACATCACCCGACAGGTTCAGTCGTCGTGAGCGGCTCACACTGTCGGAGCGGGGTGATTGCACATCGGCTACTGGTAGAATTGCCGGTCAGCAGCTGGATGGTCCGTCGCACGCCGTCCGCAGGGCCGACAGTATCAGAACGCGTCGATCGTTGGCGGTCCGGCTACTCGGTCGTTGGCTCGTTCGACGTGACCGCCCACTCCGTGGGATCGATCTCCGTGCCCTCGAATGCGGTGTACTCGGGGTAGACGGTGAACACGAGGTACTCCGTCCGGTCCCGGAGATATTCGATCAGCGTGTGGAGGTTCTCGTCGGCAAGGCCACCGATCCCGTCGACGAGCATGATCGGGACGATTTCGTCCACATCGAACGCTTCGTATCCAGCCAGCGCGGCGACGAACCCCAGCAGCTCTAGTTCTCCCTCGCTGAGCGCGTCGAGGCTCGCCTCGTGCCCATCGCGCGCGACGACGAGATCGAACGTTCCCGTCAGTCGGGCTGTCTCGAACCCGGTGTCGAACCGGGCGAGGATGTCCGCCATCGCGCTGTCGAAGGCCGCTCTCGCGTCGGATTTGATCTGCTCCTTGCGGTCGCGCAGCTGCTCGATCTCGGTCTTCAGCTCCGCTCGTTCGGACTGGAGCGTGTCGACGCGCTGAGCGCGCCGTTGTAGTTCGTCCAGTTCCTCCCGGGCGTCTTCGAGCTCGGCCTCCCGGTACTTGATCTCGCTTTCGACATCGGTGATCGCTTCGACCGACTCGTCGACGGATTCCGACGCTTTTTCGATGCGGCGTTCGGCCTCATCCCGCTGGGTCGTGGCTTCGTCCAAACTCCGACGACGATCGGCGAGGGTCCCTTCCAAGCTGTCGATCTCCGATTCGAGATCGGTTTCGAGCCGGCGTGCTTGCGTTATCTCCTCTCGACTGGCTTCGAGGCGCTCGACCTCATCGCGCGTGGACTCGGTTTTCGCCCGGAGCGTGGCGATCTGTTCGCCCAGCTCCTCGATCTGGGCCGCGATCTCCTCGCGCTGGGTCGTTTGCCCACAGATCCAACAGACGACCGCATCGTCCATCACCTCCCGGTTCACCTCGGTGATGAGGTCCAACCGGTTTTTATCCAGAACCATCCGGGTCGCCGAATACACCGACTGCAGCACTTCGATGTCGTTCTGTATCTCCTGGTGTCGCTTGCGGGCCGCAGCGAGCTGTGCATCAATCTCGTCTTTGTGCTCGTCGTCGGTCTCCAGCTCGTCCAGCTCCGATCGTTTCTCTGCGAGACGCGACTCGGTGCGTTCGATGCTCCGCTCGAGCCGATCGATCTGGGTTTGGGCCTGCTCCCGCTCGACGCGGGCCTGTGCGAGGGCGCTCTGGGCGGACTGGGGCGCACTCGCCGGCTCCTCGTCCGAGAGTTCGGTGTGTTTCGCCCGAAGCGCTTCGAGCTCGGATTCGAGCGTGGTGACGTTCTCCTGAACGGTCGAAAGCCGCCTGTTGGCTTCGTTGGCCTGTGTGAGTTCAGTTTCGACCCGTTCGCGTTCTCGCTTGCGCTCGGCGATCTGTTCGTCGATGTTCTGGAAATCGAGCGGCCACAACAACACGTCATCGAGGCTGTCTCCCTCTCGGACAGAGCGCCGAACAGCGTTGCGTTCGTCGAGACAGGCGAACAGCTCGGCCCGGATGGCGTCGTATTCGTCGGTGAGAAACGGCGCGCCCGCCCGTTCGACGGTCCCGTGGTCGCGGAACAGCTCCACGTCTATCTCCCTTGTCGGGGTGTGGAGTTCCACTGCTCCCTGTTCTTTCCCTTCGGTCAGGGGCCGCGAGACGCCGATCGCCGTCTTGAGTGCGGCCACGAAGCTCGACTTTCCCTGCCAGTTCGACGCCCGAACGGCGTTCAATCCCGGCTCGATCGTCGCGCTGCCCCGTAGAATTCCGGCAATTCGCTCGATTTCGATATCCCACGTCATGCTGTTAGCTGTCGGTCGTCGGTTGCTCCGTGTGGTGTTCACACACGTACCCCTGTTCGAGTGCCACATCGAGTGGCACACGGGTCGGACACGCCTCACACTGCAGCTGTATCTGGACAGACACCGAGGAACGGTCCACGCCAGAGATCTGGTCCTTCGAGGCCAGCGAGGAGAGCGCGGTCTCAGCCTTCTCCCGCGCGACCGACGTGGCCACTTCGACGCTGTTGTGCTCCCAGTCGGTCCGGCTCGGGTCGGTCGGCTTCTCGCCACCGAGACAGTCCAGAAGGTGCGTTCGCATCGTTCCCCACGACACCATAGCCGACTGGATCCCGCCGGCGTCGATCCCGTCTGCTCGAAGGCTCTCGCTCACTTCGTGGCGGCGCAGCTCGTCGTCGCCCGTGAGCGCCGCGTGGTCGTGGGCGACCCGATCGCCGAGCGTGTCCCGCCCGTGCTCGTCGAACATCCGCCGTAACAACCGTTTGTTGAACCACTCCGTCAACCGTCGGTAGCCGACGGCGTCGTGTCCGTCTTCACCGCGCCACCGGGCCAACAGCCCGCGATCGAGGCTCGCGTGGCGCGGCTCGACCGCGTCCAGATCGTACTGCTCGATCGCACGGTCGACTTTACAGCCGTCGTAGGAACCCATTGGTTCCGATTCCCGAGCGACGCTATTAACGGTAACGGAGCGTACACGCTCAGTACCGAACCTCCTCGGTCGGTCTCGATCCATCGCTGTGGTTAACACGCTTAGGGTGTAAATCATCCGTCGATCGCGTTTCGATGAGTGCGTGGACGAATCGTTCGCACTGCGTTGGGACCGTGCCCGGTGGAGACCGCGTGGTGGCACACAGTGTGTGGCGGGCGGCGTGGCAGCGGGCGGGAGTAACTGTTTTGTCCGTCGTCGCGGACGGTCGAGCCATGGTAGACCACCTCATCACCGACGCGCGGATCGTCGGTCCGAGCCGCGTTCAGCGGGGGGACATCGCTATCGACGGAGCGGAGATCGTCGCGGTCGGAGCTGATCTCTCAGGTGAACCGTCGTCGGTCATCGACGCCGACGGACGGGTTGCGCTTCCGGGGATGGTGGATGTCCACTGTCACATGCACGACCCGGCGCTGTTCCCCGAGGACATCGATTTCGCCACGCAGACGGCGAGCGCCGTCGCCGGCGGCGTTACGACCGTCGTGGAGCTCCCGACTCAGACACCCGTCACCACTGTGTCCGCGTTCCGCGAGAAGCGAGAGGCGTGCGAACGTTTGGCCCACGTAGATTTCGGTCTCGTTGTCGGCAACGTTCGGGACGCGGATCTCGACGCCGACGGTCTCGTCGGGGCGGGAACGGCCGGGTTCAAGACGTTCACCGCCGATCCCTACTGTGCCGACGATCGTACCATCGTCGATCTGATGGACCGGGTCGGCGACGCCGGCAGCACGGTCCGGGTGCACTGTGAAACGCAGGGACTCATGGATCACGCGCGGGCCGGGATCGAGGGCGACGCGCCCGAGCTGTACCCCGATTCTCGCCCGCTGGAGGCCGAGCTGGCGGCGATCGACCAGATGGGGTGGTTCGCGGAGTACGCCGACTGTCCGTTGCACGTGGTTCACATCTCGAGCGGACAGGGGGCGCGGGAAGGGGCGCGGTTCAAGGCCCGCGCCACCACGCCGATCACGCTCGAAACGTGCCCGCAGTACCTCGCGTTCTCGACAGCAGACGTTCCGGAGAAAGGCCCGTTTCTGAAGGTGAATCCATCGCTCAAATCACCGACCGAACGGGGGCGCCTCTGGGACGCCGTTCAGGACGGCACTATCGACCTCATCGCCAGCGACCACTTCCCCATCCACCGCGAGAACCGCGAACGCGGCTGGGAGGACATTTGGGAGCCGTACGCCGGTCTTCCGACGGTCGAGAGCAATCTGGAGTTCCTGGTCAGCGAGGGCGTCCACACGGGTCGCCTCTCGTGGCCACGCCTCTGTGAGCTTGTCTGTGCCCGGCCGGCGCGCGAGATGGGCGTCTACCCGCAGAAAGGCGCGATCCGAGCGGGCACCGACGCCGACATCGTGTTGCTCCGCGAAGAGGAGTGGACGGTGTCGGCCGAGCAGCTCGCGTACAACGGAGGGTGGACGCCGTACGAAGGGTGTGAGTGGTCGGCCGTCGCCGACACCGTCATCGCCAACGGGGAGATCGCCGCCCGCGACCACGAGGTGTTGTCGACCCCTGGTGACGGGGCATTCCTGGCGCGCGATACGCGTTCCTAACCCCCTCAGTCGGCGGTTCCTGGTTCGGTCACTTGCAGTTCCTGTTCGTCTGCGATGTGGTCCAGCAGGGTGTCGTGGACCGCGCCGTTCGATCCGATGAGTTCGGTGCGCGACGCCTCGGCGAGCGGATCGTAGGGGCTACCGTCGGCGCTGGTGATCGTTGCGCCGGCGGCTCGAGCGATCACGACTCCGGCCGCGACATCCCACGGATGGGTGTCGTACTCCCACGCGGCGTCCGCACTTCCGGACGCGAGGTAGCAGAGGTTCATCGCGGCCGAACCGAGCCGCCGGACGCCGCGCGTTTCGCGGTAGCAGTGGGTGAGGAACGCCCCGTCGGGATCGTACCCCGAGAGGAGCATGCACTCATCGAGCAACGTCCGGTCGGTCGTCGAGATCCCCACGCCGTTGAGCACCGCTTGCTCCCCGCGGACAGCGCTGAACATCTCGTCGGTCTCAGGGGCGTACACGACGCCCATCACGGGCCGATCGTCTTCGAGCAGCGCGATCGAGACGGCGTAGTTGGGGTTCCCGTGGGCGAAGTTCCCCGTTCCGTCGAGGGGATCGACGAGCCACGTGTACCGGCTCTCGCCGGCGACCGACTCGCTCTCCTCCGATCGGATGCCGTGGTCGGGGAACTCGTTTGCGATGGCGGTCGTGATGATGTTGTCCGCCTTGTAGTCGGCCTCGGTGACGATGTCCGCTTTGTTGGATTTGTACTCGATCGATTCGGTCTCCCCGTGGAGTTCGAGCAACGGCTGTCCCGCGGCTCTGGCGGCTTCCTGTGCCACTGCACGGGCGCGATGCGCGGTCGACTCGCCTCGATCCGCCGCGGTGGCGGTCACGCCGTCTTTGCCGGTGTCGTGGCGGTCCTCTCGGATCCCCCACCCGAGCTTCTCCGACACGGAGGTGAGGAAGTCGTCGTCGTAGCTCGTGTTGACGACGAGCGCGGAGGTGTCCGACCCCCGAACGGTGACGACATCGTCGGTAGCGAGGCGCGTGTGAGCGCGTCCGCCGTCGACCAGCAGGCTCGCTGGCGCGCCAGCAACGATCTCGATCTCGGTGTCGGCGTCGACGACGAGCGGTCGCACGCCCATCGTGTGGGTGTGCAGGGGAACGATCTGGAGCGAAGCATTGTTTTTCGGGTGGTGGATCGGGCCGTTGGCCGACAGCGCGACGCCCGTCGAGCCGGTCGGCGTCGACACCGCGACACCGCTGCCCTCGTATTCGCCGACGTACTCGCCGTCGACGAACGCCTGGAGGCGAGCGATCTTCCGGTCGTGGGGGTTCTCCGGTGGTTCCGGCTCGACCATCACGTCGTTGATACCAGTGGAGTCGAGTCCCTCGGCTTCGACGCGGAGCTGTTGGCGCTCGTCGACCACGGCCTGTCCGCGGACCACCTCGTCGAGGGCCGCCCGCAGATCGTCGGGCGAGACGCTCGCCAGGAACGCGAGCGTCCCGGCGTTGACACCCAACAACGGGATTTCACGCGGGCTGAACTGCCGGACGCCTTCGAGATACGTGCCGTCACCCCCGAGCGTGACCCCGAGGTATTCGGTGCCGTCGTCGTAGACGTTCTCGATGTCGCCGCCGACCTCGACCGTGGTGACGGGAAGATCCCGCTCCGTGGCCCACGCTTCGAGCGTCGCGAGTTCGTCGTCGCTATCCGGGCTGACGAGTGTGATGATCTCTTCGATCGTCGCTAAGCGTCGTCCGTACATGGTTGTCTCCGGGCTAGCCGTCGTGCGTTCTCCGGCTGTGAGCCGGTGTCGTGAGTCTGGCTAGCGGCAGTCGGTAGGTGATCGAGGTCCCGTATAAACCCACGCCTGCCGTGGGGAGTGTGCTGGTGCTCTGGCACGTGTGACACGGATCGATCACGACTGTGGATCTGTGGCACATCAGTACGGTGGCTCTTTCGATCGGGACGCCGTCCTGCTCGAACCGTCAGCGGTAGCACGCCCCCGGTGGAACAAGACTTTATACGGAGCGTGGACATACCCGAGTTGGTATGATACTATCGGGGATCATCGTCGTCGATTCGTCGACGATCGTCCACGACGGGAGCGTCGTCGTGCGTGACGCACAGATCGAGGCGGTCGGCGACCGCGAGGAGATGGTCGACCAGTACCCCGACCACCGCGAAGAGGAGTACGGTATCCTCATGCCGGGGCTGGTCGGCGGGCACGTCCACTCCGTCCAGAGCCTCGGACGGGGGATCGCCGACGACACTGAGCTTCTCGATTGGCTGTTCGATTACATCCTCCCGATGGAGGAGTCGCTCACGGCCGGAGAAATGGAGACCGCGGCCAAGCTGGGCTATCTCGAACTGATCGAGAGCGGCACCACCACCGCCATTGACCACCTGTCGGTCGCCCACGCGGATCGGGCGTTCGAGGCGGCCGGCGAGATGGGCGTTCGCGCCGTTCTCGGGAAGGTCATGATGGACCGGCGATCACCCGACGGGCTGCTAGAGGATACCGACCGGGCGTTGGCGGAAAGCGAGCGTCTCGTACGGAAGTACCACGGCTCGTTCGAGGACCGCATCCGGTACGCCGTCACGCCCCGATTCGCGGTCTCCTGTACCGAGGACTGTCTTCGGGGCGCGCGGGAGATCGCGGACGCCTACGACGGCGTCCGCATTCACACCCACGCGAGCGAGAACCGAAGCGAGATCGAAACCGTCGAAAGCGACACCGGCATGCGGAACATCCATTGGCTCGACGAGGTGGGTCTCACCGGCGAGGACGTCGTGCTCGCCCACTGTGTGTGGACCGACGAGTCCGAGCGCGAGGTGCTCGCGGAAACCGGAACGCACGTCACACACTGCCCGTCCTCGAACATGAAACTCGCTTCGGGCATCGCACCGGTGTGGGACTACCTCGACCGGGACATCAACGTGGCGCTCGGGAACGATGGCCCGCCGTGTAACAACACGCTCGATCCGTTCACCGAGATGCGCCAGGCGAGCCTGCTCCAGAAGGTCGACCGGCTCGACCCGACGGCGACGCCGGCGCGCGACATCTTCGAGATGGCGACGATCAACGGGGCCAACGCCGCCGGCTTCGAGCGGCTGGGCGCGCTTCGGGAGGGGTGGCGCGCGGACATCGTCGGCGTTACGGCTGAGTGTACCCGCGCCACGCCGCTGCACGACGTGCTTTCCCACCTGGTGTTCGCGGCCCACGGCGACGACGTGGAGTTCTCGATGGTCGACGGGAACGTCCTCATGCGCGAGGGCGAACTCACGACCGCGGACGCCGAGAAAATCCGGAGCCAGGCGAACGCCATCGATCTCGACCTCGAAGACGCGCGAGAAGCCGCACAAAAACTCAAGCCGTAGCCGCCGACCGAGCAGCCGGACGTTCCACTCGGGCCACCCCTCATCACGAGTGAACTTCTCGATACGTCTGGCACAGATGGGTTGAGAATCAGCTACTGGAACCGGACGCCGAGATCGTGCATGCTCTCGTTGTTCATTGCGAGGTTGATCAACAGCGGCGTCACGCTTTCGACGAGCGCCGTCACCGCGAGCGGTCCCCCATCGAGCGCTCGCAGTCCGTGAATCTCCTCGGCGAGCGACCGCACGAGCGCCGTGGCGTCGGGATCGTCGCCAGTCACCACGGTGTCGGTTTCGATCTCGGCGTCCAAATCACTGAGTGCGCCGGCAGCGAGGTTCTGGAACGCGCCGACCACCGGAACGCCCTCGGGTGCAGCCGCGGCGACGGCTTGGGCGACCGATCCGTCCTCGGGCGGGGTCGCGTGGAACCCGGCCGCGTCGCGGTCCATGCTCGCTGCGGGGCTGACGAGCACGGTGTCCGCGAGTCCGTCCGACACCGTTTCGACGGTCGAGACGGCGTATTCGGGTGGAACGCTGAGAACGACCACGTCAGCGTTCTCCGTGGCCGCCTCGTTGCCCAGCCCATCCACGTCGTGATCGACGCCGCGCTCGCTGAGCAGCGTTCCGTAGTCGTCCGCCCTGCGCGCCGCTTTGTCGGGATCGCGGGAGCCGACGACGACGGTGTGGTCCGTGTCCCGTGCCCAGCGCAGCGCGAGTCCTTCGCCGATGTCACCTGTTCCGCCGAGGAGTGCGATCTCCATACCCCACGTGAGGACCGCTCCCTCAAAGACGTATCCCTCTCCGTCCCCCAGTAGGCCGTTCGCCGTCGCTCCCGGCCGTCTGTGGCGCGCGGTGCCAATCCCCCATACATATATGTGTGTCAATCACGCAATTCACGGACGACGCGACAACGGAGTGAATCAGTGTGAAGTATACCCTTACAGTAAACGGTGAACGGAAGCGTATCGAAGCCGACGCCGACGCGGACGTGGCGTCGACTCTCCGCGCGGCGGGGTACAAGGGAGTCAAGTGTGGTTGTGATGGTGGCGTCTGTGGCGCCTCGACCGTCATTATCGATGGCGAGGCGCGGATGGCGTGTGGGCTATCGATGGCGTCGGTGGCCGGAAGCGAGATCGAGACGATCGAGGCTCTGGGGTCACAGGGCGACTTGCACCCGATCCAACAGGCCTTTGTCGACCACTTGGCCGTCCAGTGTGGCTTTTGCATCCCGGGCATGATCATGCAGACCAAACAGCTCCTCGCAGAAACCACCGATCCCAGCGAGCAGGAGGTTCGGGAGGCGATCGACGACGTCGTCTGTCGGTGTACTGGCTATCAAAAGCCCGTCGAGGCGGTCCTCGACGCAGCCCAGCGGCTTCGGAACGACTCGGCTGGGATCGAAGAGTCGACTGCCATGACCGACGGTGGCACGCTCGACAGCGGAGGTGAGCGCCGTGACTGACCGCGACGGCGTCCCCGACGGCGGCACCGCGACGCCACGCGCTCCCGACGACGCCGAGCATCCCTTGGAGTGGGACGAGCAGGAGAACAACGACCTCTCGCCCGAGGAGCGCACCAGCGTCTCCCAACCGGCCGAGAAGGTCGACGACCGGAAGCTCGTCACCGGCCAGGCGAAATACACCGCTGACTACGACGAGCGGTTTCCGGAACTGGCCCGCGCGAAGGTGGTCCGGAGCGAGATCCCCCACGGGAACGTGGTGGACATCGACGCGAGCGCGGCGAAAGCGATGGACGGCGTTTGTGCAGTCATCACCCCCGACGACGAGGCGGTTCCCGACGCGAAGTACACGAGCGCGGGCCAGTCCTACCCCGAGCCCAGTCCGTGGGACATGCGAGTCCTGAACGAACACGTCCGGTACGTCGGCGATCCGGTCGCCGCTGTCGCCGCTGTGGACGAGGAAACCGCAGAGGAGGCGGCTGCGGCCATCGAGATCGAATACGAGGAGCACGACCACGTGGTCGATCCCGAGGCGGCGTTCAGCGAGGACGCACCCCGGCTGTTCGGGGCGGATGAGGTCGACAACGAGATCGTTGGCCACGACTACGCGCGCAATCGGATGGCCCACATCGAGGGCAAGATTGGCGAGGTGGCGGCGGCAACCGAGCGAGAGGACGTGCACGTCCACGAGAGCGAGTGGTCGACCATCCGCCAGTCTCACGCCCAGGTCGAGAAGCACACGACACTGGCCTACACCGACGAGGACGAGCGCCACGTACTCATCACCAGCACGCAGGTGCCAAACCACACGCGCCGCCAGCTCGCCCACCTGTTCGACGTTCCCATCAGGGACGTCCGTGTGAAGAAACCCCGCGTCGGCGGAGGGTTCGGCGGCAAGCAGGCGATGGTGGTCGAGCCGATCGCACTCGCCCTGTCGCTGGCTGCCAGTCGGCCGGTGTTGTACGAGGCCACGCGCGAGGAGGAGTTCGGCGCGATGCGCTCGCGCCACCCGATGCGGGTGCGCGCCCGGTCAGCGGTCACTGCGGACGGGACGATCGAGGCCATCGAGCTGTACGCGCTCTCGAACACCGGTGCCTACGGGAGCCACGGCATGACCGTCGCCGGCAACGTCGGCAGCAAACCGTTGCCGCTGTACTCGAAGGTGCCGAACGTCCGCTTCGAGGCGGACATCGTTCACACCAACACGCCACAGACCGGCGCGATGCGGGGCTACGGTGCGCCACAGGGCACGCTCGCGCTGGAGGGCCACCTCGACAGGGTGGCGCGCGATCTCGGGATCGATCCCATCGAGTTCCGCCGGGATCACTACATGGAGGTCGGCGATCTCGACGCGATCGCGGGCATGATGGGCGGCGAGGGCGCAGAGCGTCGCATCCGCTCGTGCGGGCTGGACGAGTGCATCGCTCGTGGGAAGGAGGCCGTCGGCTGGGACGATCTCGAACAGCCGGCGGCGGAGCAGCTCCACCGGGGGATCGGTATGGCGCTTTCGGCCCAGGGAACGGGCGTGGCCGGCGACGAACTCGGCGCTGCCCAGATCATGATGAACGAGGACGGCTCGTTCCACCTGCAGGTCGGCGGCGTCGACATCGGCACCGGCGCGGACACCGCGTTCGTCCAGATCGCTGCGGAAGTGCTCGGCTGTGCGCCTGCGGACGTGGTCGTCAAAACGTCCGACACCGACAACACGCCGTTCGATTACGGGGCGTACGCCTCCTCGACCACCTACATCTCCGGGATGGCCGTCAAGAAGGCCGCAGAGGACGCCAAAGAACGCATCCTCAAGTGGGGATCGCACATGCTCGATGAGCCGGTCGAGCAGCTCGACACCTGTGGTAGCGAGGTGTACAGCGATCGCACGGGCGCGTCCGTGACGCTCGAAGAGATCGGCTACGAGTCGGTGTACGGCGAGGAGACGCGCGAGCACATCCTCGGGAAAGGAACCCATTCGACAGAAGAGAGTCCGCCACCCTTTGCCGCCCAGTTCGTTGACGTGACGGTGAACGAGGAAACCGGCGAGTTCGACGTTAACAAGCTGGTCGTCGCCGTCGACTGTGGCGTCGCTATCAATCCCAAGATGGCCGAGGGCCAAATCGAGGGCGCAAACCACATGAGCTACGAGATGGCGGTCAACGAGGGCATCACCGTCGACAGCGAGGGCCGGGCCGAGCAACGGGACTACGAGGAGTATTCGTTCCCGACTGCCACGGAGTCACCCCCGATCGAGTCGATCCTCGTCGAAACCCACGAGCCGACCGGGCCGTTCGGCGCGAAATCCGTGGCCGAAGTGCCCACCAACACCGTTCCGCCGGCGCTCAGCAACGCGGTTCGGGAGGCTGTCGGCGTTCGGATCACCGACATGCCGATCACCGCGGAAAAGATCAAACGAGCGCTCGACGAACCGTAGTCGTTTGTGGCCGTCTCAGCTGTGTGAACAGCTGAGAGCCGACGAACGCTCCCACTGTAGACGTTTCCCGTGCGGAGCGGTGCGGAGGCGGTAGCGGTGAGTACACTCACCGCGAACGAAGTTCCCACGAGCGGAGCGAGTGGGAGCAGGCGAGTCGCAGCGCGAGCGGAGTGAGCGACCGTCTCGCCGAGTGAGCGGCCTTTTTTCGCCCACGTTTTTTGTGTGAGGGTGGCCGAAGGCCACCCGAACGGAAAAAAGGTGGCGGACGAAAAAGGTGGGTGATTAGCCAACGATTCCCATGAGGCCGCTGGTTCGGACGCCGAAGTAGACGACGAACGCGGCTGCGAGCAGCCACTGACCGGTTTTGACGTCGCGCCACTCGCCTTGGGCGACCTTCACGACCGGGTAGCTGATGATGCCCGCGGCGATGCCGTACGCGATGGAGAACGTCAGCGGCATGATCAGGATCGTCATCCCGGCCGGAACCGCGTGGGTGAGATCATTCCACTCGATATCCGCCACGTTCTGCAACATCAACAGCGCGACGATCACCAGCGCGATGTGCGAAGCGTACAGCGGGATCGCAGCGACCAGCGGCACGACCGCCAGCGCCGCCAGAAACAGAACCCCGACGACGAGCGCCGTCATCCCCGTGCGACCGCCTTCCTTGACACCGGTCGCCGAGTCGACGTAGGTGGTGACTGTCGACGTTCCGAGAACGCCTCCGACGGTGGTGCCGACCGCGTCGGCCATCAGCGGTTTCTCGATCTCCGGAAGGTTGCCGTCCTCGTCCAGAAAGCCCGCGGCTTGGGAGACGCCGGTGAGCGCCCCCGCCGTGTCGAAAAAGTCCACGAAGAAAAACGTGAAGATGACCAACGAAAACACGAGCCCGTTGACGTCCTCGAACCCGGCGATGAACGCGCCGAACAGCGGCGTGATGTCGTACTGGACGCCACCCATCCTGCCCAGATCGAACCCACCGTTCCGGACGAACTCCGCCGCGACGACGCCCGGCTCCAAGACGCCGGCTAGCGTCACAACCATTCCGACCAGCGTCGTTGTGAGGATGCCAATGATGATCGCTCCCGTAACCCGCTTCGCGTACAGCGCGAGGGTCAAAAAGAGACCGAACACCGAGAGCAACGCCACGGGATCCGACGCGATGCTCCCGAGCGTTACCAACGACTCCGGATCGGCGACGACGACCCGCATCTCCTGCAATCCGACAATGGCCAGAAACAGCCCGATGCCGGTGCCGACCGAGAACTTCACCGGTGGGGGAAACAGCTCGACGACGTGTTTGCGCGCGCCGATCGCCGTGAGCGCCATGAACAGAACGCCCTCGGTCACCACCGCCGCCAACCCCGTTTGCCACGAGATGCCGAGCGTGCCGACCACCGTGAACGCGAAAAAAGCGTTCAGCCCGAGTCCGGGTGCCTGGGCAAAGGGCCTGTTCGCGTAGAACGCCATCACGAAAATCGCCACGGCCGCCGCTAAAATGGTCGTGACGGCGAGCATCTGTCGCACCTCCGCCGGCGGATGACCGGCCATGACGATACCGGGCTTCCCACCCGGAACGCCCGCGAGCAACGCGGGATTGACGACGATGATGTACGACATCGTCAGAAACGTCGTCACACCGGCGACGATCTCCGTCCGGAGATCCGTCCCGCGTTCTTCGAAGCCGAAATAGGCGGCAAACCACCGTCCAACCGCCTCCGATGGCGCTGTCTCCGTCTCTTCGATCACTACCGATTCGTCTGTCGGGGTGCCGTCTCGGCTACTCTCCCCTGTCATATAGTGACGTGAATACGGATATCATACACCACCTTATATGTTGTCCGGCGACAAACACGCCACAAACTGTGTTTCAACTCGGTTGTCTGATCGACGGTCCCACTGTGCGCGGGGACGAAAAAATCAGTCGTTCGTTGCGATGGCTTCGATCTCGACGGCCGCGCCTTTCGGGACGTTTGCGACTTCGATGGCGCTTCTGGCCGGCGGTTCGTGCTCAAAGAACGCGCTGTAGGCACCGTTCATCTCATCGAAATCCTCGATGTCGTCGAGGAAGACGGTCACTTTGAGCACGTCGGTCATATCGAGTCCTTCCTCCTCGAGGATCGACTCGACGTTCGACAGCGATCGCTCGGTCTGGACGGCGACGGATTCGTTGTCCAGCAGCTCGCCGTCGGCGGTCATTGGGAGCTGCCCGGCAGTGAAGAGGACATCGCCGTTCGTCGTTGCCTGGCTGTACGCGCCGACCGCGGCGGGCGCCGATTCCGTGCTTATCACGCGTTTCATACCCTGTTCATCCCCCGGCAGGGTGATAAAACCCGTTGTCCCGGGTCGTCACCGGGAGCGGTCGTGAACCGGTGGGAGCCGCCCACGCAGTGCACGAACACGCCGGCAACACCCGAACGACACGTCGTGTGCCACACGTGTGGCGTTTCCTCTCTCGTCGTGTTGGCGTTTTCACTCGTGTGCGGGGGTGTGTCGGTAAGGGTTGTTGCGACCAGTTACCGGTGAGTGACGAACGATCTCCGTTCAGAACCATAGAAATCACCGTGATGTGGGGGCAGCGAAGGAAGTATACCGTCGATCATATCCATTGATACGCTACGATCGCTTGGTGGGTGAGTCGCAGTCGATCCCGTGGTGAACAGGCAACCGAGGGTTCCAAGGCCCATGACCGACGGTATAATTGCAACAACCGTTCCAATTTTCAGTAGCTTTCAGTAGTACACCGTTTGAAGCAGGTGCACTGATGGGCGGTTGGGCCTCGTCCATCGCTACCATCTGCGTTCGACTCGGGCAGGGCGACGGCGGGTGCCACATTGGCCGACCCACCACCAACGGTCGTCCCTGCCTGTCCGGGCATATAGGCAACAACGCCATAGCCGAACGTGAGCCGCGTGCCAGCGTCAGACCTGCTGTCTGACGAGGATCGCAAAGCGAGGCTTCGCTCACCAGCGGAACGGCGGGCTAGCACGGTTTCTGCATCCTCGATATACGAGGTTGTGAAACCGTGATCTAGCCCGTCGCCGTTGCTGAAGAACACGCGCGCCACGTTCAGTGCTCCCACGTAATCCCGGTCGCCTTGGAACGAACACCGGGCGTTGTCACACCGGAAGTGGCCGCCCCACCACTTCTCCTCGTGGTGGTCGGGTGACTTACAGGTGTGCCCCGTCGAACCGCAGCGTGGACACACCCGACTCGTTCCCTCCGGATACACCCGCTCAATATCGACACCAGCACACTCGGCGCGGTATTCGATCTTCTCGATGATATCGCGGCGGGCCCACGACGACAATTCCCACGACAACGCTCCCTCACCACGTGGTGGTGACAGCGAGCGCAGGTCCTCGTGAACGATTGTGTCCACGTCGTATAGGAGGGTAAGAGCGACCACTTGGTTCGCCACATCGTGGGTGAGTTGCCCGCGTTTGTGCTGGATCTTGTTGTTCACTCGCTCGTACTCGCTTTGTACGTGGGCGAACTCGTCCGTGTAGGCACAACCGTCACGGCGCAGTTCGGCGAGACAGTCGTTCAGCCGGCTGCGTTCGTGGTGAAGACGCCGCATTCGGTCGCGGTCAGTAAACCTGATGAAGGACGGCCGTGACAGTTGCTCACCATCCTCGTTCACCACAATGGCCGTCATATCCTTCCGCATGCCCGCATCAAGTGCCAGTACGCACTCCGTGTCATCACCTGTTTCTGCGTGTTCAATTTCGACAGGGAAGGAGAGCTCATAGATGGTGTCACCAGTTTTCCGCCGGGTTGGTTGGAACTCAGGTGCAGAGAGAGTGCCCTGTGCGAGCAGGTCAGCAAATGCGTCGTAACTCGTTAGCCCGTGTTCAGCCCACGACCAGTCGCCCTGCGTCTCGGGTGTGAGCGTGTCTGGTGTCTTGACCTTCACCGTCATCGCTCCCGCGTCCTTGTCGTACTGATAGTTGACTGCTTGTCCCGATGTAGGACCGTCGTCAGCTGAGTACGGCAATACACCATTGCTGTACTCGGGGCAGTCCTGGAGGTCAAAATACGTCTCCGGGTACTCACCGTAGCGGTCGTAGTAACCGTTGAGTTGGTCGATCAAGACATCCACGTAGCCGGACGAGAGATAGTCACCGTCATCCCACAGTTCCTCTTTGATGTGGCGGCGGTGGATACGGCGGATCTTGTGCGTGGGGAGGACGTGCTGGATGGACTGGAAAGCTTCGCGCCGGTCGACGTGACTGCGCAATGTTTCACCGACTTTCTGCAGGATGCACCGGCGATACCGCGACGGCAAATACAACTCAAAGTCGTCTGGGGCGGGTAGCTCGTGCAGGGCTTCGTACAGCGCGTGGTCGTCAAGTTCGTCGAAGGAAGCGTGTTCGTTGAAGTACTTCCACGCTTGATGGCTGGCGTCGCTGATACCGTCAAGATGCGATGGTGTCCAGTGGTTTTCGAGGACGCGAGTGGCGACGTGTTGGGTAAGCGTAGCGAGACAGTCGTGTGCCTGCCGGTGACTGTTGGGCAGTCGGAGTGGTAGTGAGAGATAGTCACTCATCTATAGTCACCTCGTTTTCGACGGTTTCGACTACCTGCTGTTTCTTGCTGGAACGCATCCCATAGAGCTTGCCGCTGAAGCTCGCAACGAGTTTGATGAGGTCGTCAACGAGTTCTTCATGTGCCGATTTGTCGGTTTCGTTCTCGGTGACTGTGACGGTGACGCCGTAGCAGTCGAAGTAGCGTTCGAGATATGAGAAGCCGAAGCGGGTGAGCCGGTCCTCGTACGTGACGAGAACGCGGCCGTATTCAGCGTCTTGTACGTCGTCAAGAAGCGACTGGAGGCCGCGTCGGTCTTCGTTGAGTCCGCTGCCGATGTCGGAGTAGGTGTTCTCGACGCTCCAGCCGTGGTCATGGGCATACTCCGTGAGACGGTCGCGTTGGCGGTCGAGGTCGCCGCTGTTCTTCTGGCCGTGGCTTGAAACCCGCGTGTAGAGTGCAATACGGTCGCGAGGGCGCGCGGTTCCGGCGAGGCGGTGGAGTTCGCGCCGGGGAATGCGGCGGTAGCCACCGGGCGTTCGAGTATAGTCGAGATCGCCGTCACGGCACCAGCGTTTGACGGTTTGAACGTGAACACCAAGTTCATCGGCGAATTCACCGACCGAATACGACCGGGGCATTTCTGTGCTACTATATACTACCGGAGATTACTTAGAAGTACCGAGTTCTGTAACAGTTACGCCACCCTTAGGATGGGTCGGTACAACACCATCTTGGCGGTCGATCGCTTCTGTGTGAACATGGAACTCGCGCGTGCGCTCGGACTCGGCGACACCGAACTCGTCAGCTTCGTCGGTGCAGGCGGGAAGAAGACGGCGATAGGGCGCCTGATCGCCGACGCCGATGCCCTCCGCGTCGGCTACACAACGACGACCCACACACCCCCGCTCGACGGTCTGCCGGTGGTCGTCGGTGAGAACCCCCCACTCGCGGCCACGGAACCGCCGGTCGCGTTCGCTGCCGGTCGCGTGGCGAACCCCGAACGGGCCGACGAGAAGCTCCGCGGATTCTCACCCGACACCGTGTGTGACCTCTTCGCGCGCGCTCCGTTCGACTGGCTGCTCGTCAAAGCCGATGGAGCACGCCGCCGGGAGTTCAAAGCACCGGGGACGGACGAGCCGGCGGTGCCGGCGGCGAGCACCCACGTGGTTCCCGTCGCTGCGGTCACTGCCGTCGGTGAGCCGCTGGCCGAACCGGTCGTCCACCGCCCCGGCCGCATTGCTGCGCTGACAAACCTGTGCGTCGGAGAGACGCTCACCCCACGAGCGGTGGGCACGGTGCTTGCCAGCCTCGAAGGGGGTCGTAAACACGCGCCACCCCATGCGACAGTGACACCGCTCGTGAATAAGGCCGATACACCCGAGAAACGCGCGTTGGCCCGCGAGATCGTCGAAACAGTGTTGGATCGCTCCCCGATCGAGCGGGGGATCGTCTCGTCGTTCGAAACCGACTACCTCGGCGTGATCGAATAGCGTGGTATGGATCGCTCGCACACCGATGCGGAACGACCCGTAGTACCTAGGATAATATCTGAATATTTCGAAGAAATAATTTCGGAATGAATATCACCGATTGACGCGGCGTCCGCACGATATACTGGCCACTCATTGCCTGATTGTCTGTTTTTATCGTCTATTCGTGGTTTATCGGCGGTACGTTTCCGGATCCGGGAGTTCAGAAAGAGGAAATCCTCCGTCAATCCGTCGATATCCACTGGATCGGTGTTCTAGGAGCGCGGATATCGTCGGAGTGTATTTTCAGATATTATCTGTAGTACATTCCAGCCGTCGGTCGAGGCCGTCGCCCACAGCAGGGCTTGATCCCAGAAACCAGCTGGTCTCCCACCACTGAGCAAATCGAAAGTTTGCGAGGTCCGCGAATCGTTGATTCGCCCGAATTGAGGGTCCCACTCGTTCAGCGCGGGAGAACGCCGATACTGTCGGAACGCGTGCCGAGCGTGAGCGTCACAGTCTGGCGCGACCCCTCGCGGAACACGGTGATCCGGACGGAGTCGCCAGGGGAGGCTTCGAGCGCGAGAAACGAAGCCAGTTGCTGGCGGCTGTTGATTTGTGTTTCATTGATGCTGACGATGACGTCCTGCTGCTGGAGGACGTCTGCAGCGGGATCCTCGACGTTTCTGACGACCACCCCACGGGGCTGGTCGAGACCGATCTGCTGGGCGATATCGGGAGTGACCGGTTGCACCGTAACGCCCAGGGCGGCGTGCTCGTACCCCCCGTCCTCGATGAGCGCCGGGACGACACGATCGAGGAGCGCCGTGGAGATCGCAAAGGCGAGGTTATCGCCACCGCCAGCAGTAACGACGCCGACCACCTGTCCGTCGAGATCCATCAGCGGCCCGCCCGAGTTCCCAGGATTGACCGGGGCGCTGGTCTGGATCGCATCGGGAATGGTGTAGTCGTTCGGGGCGGGGATCAAACGGTCTACGCCGCTGACGAGACCGGACGTCAGCGACCCTTCGAAACCGAACGGGGTGCCGATGGCGACCACTTCGGTTCCGACCGGGGGTTGCTCTTCGCGCAGCGAGAGCGGCGTCGTGTAGTCGGGAGGCTGTTCGATCGTGATGACGGCGAGATCACTGGACGGATCGACTCCCACGATCGACGCCGCCCGCCACTCGCCTTCCGAAAACCGTGCTTGGACCTCGTTCGTGTCACTAACCACGTGCGCGTTCGTGACGATGTAGCGATCTCGGACGAAAAACCCCGAGCCTTGCCCGTTCCGACCGGCTGCATCGGTGACCGACAGCTGCACGATCGAATCGATCGCGTTTCGGTAGACACCCGTGTACGCCGTGTCGGTCGGCTCGGACGTAGTCTCCGTTTGTTGGGGCGATCTCGGGGTCGCTGTCGATTCATTGGACGAGTTCGTACCCAGTCCGTCGAACGGACCCGAACAGCCCGCGAGACCGGCCGTCAATCCCACGAGGGCACCGAGACACTGCCGGCGCGACAGTCGCTCGTCTTTCATTGGCATAATTATGGTTCCCGACTCGAATAAACGCCACGCGTGCATTACGGTACGCCACGAACGAAACCCGTGTCTCCGTCGGTGCGGAGCCGGGTGCATTAGTGTCCGAGCGCGGCGTTCACGAGGTGCCGTTCCGCGTTCCGCAACAGCGTCGAGGCGGCGCTTTCAGAGCCACCTTTTTTCCGCTCGGGTGGCCTTCGGCCACCCTCGCGCAAAAAACGTGGGCGAAAAAAGCCGCTCGCTTGCTCCCGCTCGCGTTGCTCACGGGAACTGCGCTCGCGGTGGGTGTACTCACCGCACCGCGACCGCACTGTTCGCGGAAAAACATCGTAGATATAACTATGGGCTATCACTAATGCATTAGTGTCCGAGCGTGGCGTTCACAAGGTGGCGTTCCGCGTTCCGCAACAGCGTCGAGGCGGCGCTTTCAGAGCAGTCCAACGCGTCTGCAACCTCTGCAAGCGTTCCGTCGCGTGGAACTTCATAGTAACCACGGGCGCGCGCGACCGTCACCGCTTCGAGCTGGCGGTGGGTGAGGCGGCCAGCCAGCGATCCGTTCGTGTGGCGGTGTTCGCCGACGCGCTCGACGGAGACGGCGATCTCGCTCGGAACGTGCTCGACGATCCGGCCCAGCGCGGCTTGCTCGCCGAGCACGGTCAGCTGCACCGTCCCGGTGTCGGTGTACACGACGGGCGGCACGATCACGGTCTCGGGCTGCTCGATCGCGGTCCAGAGCACGCGATCTGCATCGCGCACCGACATTTCGGCGTACACGTAGAACGTCTCGTGATCGATCGACGCGAACTCCGAGCGGCGCACGGCCTCGATATCTTCCACCGCCACGCGGATGGCGTCACGATCGCCCACGACGAGCGAAAGAAACCACACCCGTTCGGACTGTTCGTGAACGCTCCACGAGAGGAGCTCTTCGCGCACTACCGCTGCTGAAACCGACTCGGGAACGGGCAGCTGCATCGATTCCGGCAGGCGAAGCGTGAGATCGATCGACTGCACAGCCGCCGTTGTCGTTTAAAGACATTCAGTGCTTCGTGACAATCCCCACGGGGTGCCACCGCGTGTATTCACGCGATGAGCGACACGGAAACGAGTCCGAGGAATCGGAGCACGGAGGAGGCGGTCAGCACGGAGACACCGGACGAGCGATCACGAGACGGGGAGCGCCCACCGGGTCCGGATGGACTCCCGCTGATCGGGAACACGATCGGCTTCCTCCGAGGAGGGTTGGGGTTTGCCGAGCGCTTACAGCAGCACGGTGACGTGGCCCGATACACTGCGCTCGGTGAGGAGTTCGTCGCAGTGTCTGATCCCCAACTGATCGAATCGGTGCTGGTCTCGCGCAACGACGAGTTCTGGAAGGGACGCTTCGAGAACGAGCTCGGGGAACTGCTCGCTCCGAGCGGGCTGGTGTTCACCGACGGCGAGCAGTGGCGCGACCAACGCTCCCTGCTCCAACCTCTCTTCACGCCCGAGCGGCTCCGTTCGCACACGGAGTCGATACGGACAGCCAGCGCCACCGCTGCCAGCGAGTGGCACACCGAGGATACGATCGATCTCCGGGCCGCGTGCTCGAAGCTGACGCTGTCGATCCTCGCTGACACCCTCTTCACCATCGATCTCACGACAGCGCGGGGCGCGATCGTTCGAGACGCCGTGTCAGCGATCAGGGATCGAACCGATATCACCAATATCACGTACGTCTGGCCGGAGTGGGCACCCCGGACGCCGACCCAGCACCGTTTCGACCGGGCGATGGCCGATCTCGACGGACTTATCGAGGAACTCATCGACGAACGTCGCCGAACACCCACCGACCACGACGACCTCCTCGCAGCGTTGCTTTCGGCCGACGACTCCGTGATGGACGAGACGGTGCGCGACCAGCTCGTGACGTTCCTGTTCGCCGGTCACGAGACGACTGCGCTCGCTCTCACCTACACGCTGTGGCTCCTTTCCGGACACCCCGGCGTCAGCGATCGCTTGGAGACGGAACTGGAGAGCGTTGAATCCGATCAGCCGGACGCCCGTTCGATTCCGGCGCTCACCGACCGCGTGATCAGGGAGGCGCTCCGGCTGTATCCCCCCGTGTATCTCATCTACCGGGAGCCGCGGCGCGAGGTGAATCTCGGCGGGTATCGGATTCCACGGGGAACGACGCTCCAGTTCCCGGCGTACACGGTCCACCGGGATCCCCGCTGGTGGGACGATCCCGACGCGTTCGTTCCCGACCGGTGGGCAGGAACCACGAGCCGACCCGAGTACGCGTACTTCCCGTTCGGTGGAGGACCGCGCCACTGCATCGGAATGCGGTTTGCGATGATGGAGCTGAAGCTCGCGCTCACGACGCTCACGCAGCGCCTCGCGTTCGAACGCGTGTCCGATGCTCTCACTCCGACACCCAACGCGCTGCTCGATCCGGGTCGAGTGACGATGCGGGTACGCGACCGCAGTGAGTGATCGTTTTGTAGTCAAGTCTGACGCCGGAATCAAACGGACGTCACCGTCGGTTTCTGTTCGGTCACCAGAGCGACCCGTGTTTCCACTCGATGTACGTGGCCCGAAGCATTATCACGAACGTCACGGCGACCACTAGCAGGGAAACGACAGCCCACGCAGTGAGGAACGCGGCCCCGCCCGTTACCGCCAGCACTGCGATGTCAATCATTGGTGGCCTCCGACGTACTGGACCTGACCGAAGCCAGGCGGTCGAAGTCGTACGTTTCGGGGAACAGCAGCGAACCCCCGATGATGATTCCCGACGAAATGGCGAAGCAGATCATCGTGGTCATGTACTCAGTGTTGATGGGGAGGGTCGGCGGCTGCCACAGCCCGATGAAGGGACCGAGCGTGCCGTAAATTCCGAAGAGCGAAGCCAAGAGCGTTCCGGCGAACACCGCATCTGACGACGTTTTGTTCCAGAACACGCCCAACACGAAGGCTGGAACGTAGGCAGCGTTGATCGGTGACAACACCACGATGATGTCTATCAACGCCGGCTGGGTCCACCCGATAGCGATGATGAAGATTCCGAAGATCGCGGTTGCACCCTGTCCAGCACGAATCATTCGCTTGTTGCTCGCTGTGGGATTGAAATGTTTGTAGTACAGCTCGTGGGCCGACAGCACCGCCATGCCGTTGACACGTGTGTCGAGACTGCTCGAAAACGCGAGGTAGACGAGGACGGTGAACGCCACAGCGACGACGGGCGAGAACAGATTCGTGATGACCAGCGGCGCTACCTGATTGATGTTCTCGACACCGATCCCCCTCGCTCGGGCGACGAAGCCAAAGATACCTGTCAACAGTGGAATCGCTGCCCACGAGACGCCAGCGATGACGTACGCCTTTGTCACCTGCTCTTCGCTGAACGAAAAGAGCCGCTGCCAGAACGAGTTGAGCATGAGAATCAGTCCGAACAGGAAAAATACCGCCGAGATCGCCCACAGAAGTCCTTCGGGAGCGGTCAGAGAAACGGTAGCTGGATCTGAAGCCCGCATCCCCGTGGCGATCTGGCCGGGAGGGACAGCGAACAGAACCATTGGAATGAAAACCAACAGAAGAACGATGATGCCCAGGGTTTGCAGGTAGTCGGTCGAAAGGGACGACCGGAGTCCACCCGCAAGAATATAAATGATCACGGGAACCGTCGAAATTAGCATCCCGATGTGATACGGAATGTCGAACACGACGTCCAACAGTGTTCCCGCCGCGATGGGCAGCTGCGCGCTGTTCATGAAGATCAGCGTGAAGAAGAAGATCATGAACAGGTAGTAGTTTTTCTTGTCGTATCGTTCGAGGAAAAAGTCAGTCACCGTTGTTCCGTCCGGCATCATTGTCCGGATCCGCTTGGCCATCGGTGCAAAGAAAACGAGTCCTAACCCACCCATTGCGTAGCCGATAGCGCCGAGATAACCGAGCTGATACGCTATCTGTGGGGCAGCGATGATGGTGCTGGCGGTGACCCACGACGCAAGGAGCGTGCCGATTCCAAGACCGAGACCCACGGATCGACCAGCAACGGAGTAATCATCGAAATCAGCAATCCGTCCGCCCCGTGCCGAATACAGACCAACTGCAAGTAAGATGAATGAAAATATAATAACCATTACGTAGCCAGTAACCGTATCAGCCATAGTACTACATTTATCAGTTTGGATGTTGATAAAGGCTGTCTTTAACGGGGTAGTTTCTCATACGAGCAACGGCTGTCGAGGAGCCAGACCGCCCCTGCAAGCATTCCGTGCCGACCGCTCGGGTCAGCCAGATGTTCCAGCCTGCGAGTTCCACATCCCGCAATCGGTGGGTGCTTCCGATGGCATCGAGCTGTTCGCCCACACGGGTTAGTGTGTAGGGAACAGCGACGACAGCGGTTGGCGATCACCCGGATGCCTCGTCGGTCACGCGAGGACAGCGAGTACGGTTCTACTCCACAACCCCGGGCAACTGACGGCGATATCGGCGAAGCCAGACGAGGAATCAGCAATCCCGGTTCTTTTTGTAGTCGAAAGAGTGTAACCGAGAGCGAGAAACATCGAAAATGATGGAGCCGCTGTTGCGGCAACGAGCGGAGGCTCCCATTAGGCGGACGACAGTCACCAGGGAGATCCGAAATCGGTCGGCCACGAGATCCTTCATCTTCACTGATTGTGGACTATATTGTTATCATAAATCCACTCCAACCGAGAAAATGGCTTATTCCCGGTCGATCCAATCGATCGTCCATGCGCTTTGTGCAGGTGTCGATTCCGGTTGGAAAGCGTGAGGACGTTCTCGCCGTGCTTGATGCTGAGGGAGTCGACTACGCTGTCACTGACGAATCGAGCGAGGATCGATACGAGGCGGTGGTGTCGTTTCCGCTTCCGTTGGATGATATCGAACGGACGATCGACCGATTCGAGGAGATCGGGCTTTCAGAGGAGGCGTGGACTGTGGTGCTCGACGCCAAAACCATCGTCTCCGACCGATTCGAACGACAGCGCGAAGCGGACACTGCTCAAGCCGTCCATCCGGGACGCACCCCTCGGGAGGAACTCCAAACGGCAGCCGAAGACCTCGCCCCCGAGCGAGCAGAGCGCTGGTCGTACGTGGCGATGACCGCCGTCAGTGCAGTGGTGGCAACCGTGGGACTTCTCCAGGACTCGGCCGCTGTTGTCGTCGGATCGATGGTGATCGCGCCGCTGGTCGGTCCGGCGATGGCCGCGTCCGTGGGAACTGTTATCGACGATAGGGGGTTGACAACGCGTGGTGTGCGGTTGCAGGCGTTCGGGCTCGCGCTCGCAATCACGAGCGCAGCCGTCTTCGGGACGATCGTTCGATTCACCGGGCTGATGCCGCCCGGGACCGCTATCACTGAAATTCCCGAGATACAAAGCCGGCTCGCCCCGGCTTTTCTCTCTCTCGCGGTCGCGCTCGGGGCAGGTGTTGCCGGCGCGATCAGCCTCGCAACCGGATCCAGTGTGGCGCTCGTCGGGGTGATGATCACCGTGGCGCTCATTCCACCGGCTGCGACTGTGGGTATCGGACTCGCCTGGGGACAGCCCATCGTGAGCCTCGGCTCGGGAGTCCTGTTGTTCGTGAACGTGCTGTCGATCAACCTC
This sequence comes from Halobacteriales archaeon YIM A00010, assembly GCA_025041175.1. Classification (GTDB taxonomy): domain Archaea; phylum Halobacteriota; class Halobacteria; order Halobacteriales; family Haloarculaceae; genus Halocatena. The sequence continues at coordinate 227,778 of JAKCFJ010000002.1, read as the reverse complement.
GCTGCGCTCGTGGTGTTCTGGTTCCTCGATTACCGTCCCCTGCGATCGACGGATATCGATGCAGCCAAAGCCACGATGCGACGCCGACTCCGTGTCCTCGCCCTCGCTCTCATCGCTCTCTCGGTGTTTCTGGGTGGCGTTACGTATCTCACCTACCAGCAGTCGACGATCGAACAGGAGTCGACAGCAACCGTCCGTGAGACGCTCGATGAACAACCGTATCAGGAGCTGTCGCTGCAGACAACGACGGTACGATCGAGTGAAACGGCCATCGCGTTCGACGTAGTCGGCGCTGGACACCGAACACCGATTCACGTGGAGGTGACAGTCAACCGTCCCGTCGAAGCCGCGTACCCAACGCTGGCGACGACGCTCGCACGACGGCTCGCCGACCAAACCGACTACGACGTGGTTGTCAATGTTCAATTCGTCGACACTGATAACAGCGATGCCTCCGCCGATCGGCCATCTGAACCCCGCAACGTCATCGCTGTAGACGCTTGACGTCCTCCCACGGCTGAACAGTAGTTGCTGATGTGGAGTGAGCTTGTTACTGTCCCAGAGGACCGGACACTCCCCTGATTCGGAATGAGATCCCGTATAGTTGACTGTATGGCGACAGTGCTGTACTGTTCCTAGCTGCTAACCATTTACTCTAGTATATCACAGAAGTTGCGTAGCTATCTCTTGGATTTATTACTTAGTAACTCCAATATTTCCACAAGTAGAATACGTCACTAGTTAGAAGTATTCTCGAATACGCCTAACACGGGAAGTACAGCAATTCTATCCTCAAAGCTAGGGTGGTAGTATCGTATGACGAGCGCGCCTGTGCACGATTCAGCACGGTAATCCTTCTGACCAAGTGGAGATACGACTCCTCATACGATGGTGCAGAGGTTGCTATCTCATTCCGAACGAGGGGGTGTGTCACCTACCAGCGGCGTCAGTCGTTGGCTTGCCAGTGAACTCCTGACTTCAAATCGTACTGACCAGAAATCGATGATTTCTGGTTAGCAGCCAGATTCCGATGGAATCTGGCGACATTCACGAGAGCACACTCTCGTGAGTCAACCAGAAGCCTTGGCTTCTGGTGACAGCGCGGGACTACGTCCCGCAAGCAGTCGGGCTTTGCCCGACGACACTCGCAACGATCGACGGTGAAGTCCGAGGGGGGAGGGAAGAGTTGTTTACACCAACAGCTACTGGAAAGCTGTGGATTTTCTCCTCGAGCACTGTAAGACGATCGTCCGTCGATACGACTCCTTGCAACTGCCGTATTACGATTCCGCCGTTTCCCGCATCGAACCGAGATCGGTTGCGTCGTCTATCAGCGTGTATCCGAGTCGGTTCACGACCAACGTCGACACTCGAATGCTGATCTGGGGTGTCACACGGTAGTGGTGAGACGCTCCCTGTCGGTCAGTGTACGTTGCGATGAACGAGTCACGATCGTACCGATGGTACATAATATATTCGCCATTACTATTTGTGAAACTAAATATCTCTCTCCCCATGTCGGTCTCCTCCGCGTCCGGAAACGGTTCGTATTCCGCGTGGTCGGCGAACACGTCCGTTAGCTGTTTTCCACACATAGCACAGTAGTGTTGTCTACAGGGGGGTAGATAGTCATTTTGAAAAATATTTTTATTGTTATGTTATTGGCTAAGTGATGTTATAGGTCCATAAGCACAGTATCGACATCGTATACAGTGCCAGCGTTGTAAAACGTGCGAACTGTGCGGCCTGTGGTTGTAGTGAGACACCTCGGCCATCGGCTTCTACGAGTTCGAGCGGTCTCCGGATCGCCCGCGTAGCGGGGAAGAGACAGCGTTGACGCAGCACTGTTCGTACTGTTTACACTGTATACGCTGTTCGTCCGAATCATCCTCTTTTCGTCAGCCAAGTCACCTCTTTAAGCATCGCGTCCCTAACAACAGGGTATGCGAGGAATCCGAGTTGGATCGGCGTTCACTATCCCGATCAGGCTCAACTGGACATTTCTGATCGTGCTCCCACTGTTTGCGGCGTTCATCGCGTGGGACATCGCTCAGTTGGTGGAGCTGCTCAATCAGGTGTTTGCCACGACGATGAACGCCGAACAGCTGACCAATGGCTGGTTGCCGTGGGTGTTGGGCTTTGCGTCGGCAGTCGGGCTGTTCATTGGTGTGTTGTTGCACGAGCTTGGGCATTCGGTGGTCGCAATGCGGTATGGATACGAAATCGATTCGATCACGCTATGGTTGCTCGGTGGAGTGGCCAATTTCGCGGAGTTCCCCGAGGACTGGCGCCACGAGCTGCTGATCGCCAGCGCTGGGCCGGTCGTGAGCCTGGGGATCGGCGTCGTCTCCTATGGGGCGTTCGTCTTCCTTCCAGCATCGTTCGAAGCGGCTCGGTTCGTCTTCAGCTATCTCGCGGTGTTGAACGTCGTGCTCGCTGTGTTCAACCTGCTTCCCGGCTTCCCAATGGACGGTGGGCGAATCCTCAGGGCGCTGCTCGCCCGGAGCCAGCCCCACGCACAGGCGACACAGCAAGCCGCTGAGGTCGGAAAGTTCTTCGCGTTCGTGTTGGGGATCGTCGGAGTGTTCACCAACTGGTTTCTCATTCTGCTGGCGTTTTTCATCTACATTGCCGCCTCCGGAGAAGCACAACAGACCTCCATCAAGGCGTCCTTCGAAGGCGTCACCGTGGATGACGTGATGACACCGAAAGAGAACCTCAGAACAGTCTCGAAGGACACCAGCATCGCCGAGCTCCTGGACCGGATGTTCGAAGACGGTCACATCGGTTATCCCGTAGTGAACGGCGAAGAACTCGTCGGCGTGATCACGCTGGATGACGCGGCGGACATCCAGACCGTCGAACAGGACGCCTACCGCGTTGGTGACGTGATGTCGACCCCTGTCGAAACGGTCACTCCCAGTGTTGACGCGATGGAAGCGTTCGAGCGGATACAAGAGCGCGAGGTCGGACGGCTCCCGGTCGTCGATTCGGACGAGCAGCTCGTCGGCATCATCTCTCGAACGGACCTCATGCGAGCGTTCAACGTCGTCCAGACCGGTGGACGGCCGCCGACAATTCGACGGACAGACGCCGAACTGCACCGCTAACCGCGAGAATCGTGAGCCGAGAGTGCACCGCGCTGGCGACGGAGACGCTTCTCGCGGTCCACGCTTCCAGCGTAACGACTACACTCGACGACAGATTTAATCTCATATTGTTCGTTATGGCTACCATGTGGAGTGGGAACAGATACGCGTCTCGTTGGGATCGATGACCACGTCAGCTACGCAGTCCGCGAACCCGTCCTCGGAGCGACCGGTGGCGAGTCCACGCCGATGCGACGGAGAGACGTGGGCCAGCGCCGTTTCCCCCTCGAACTCCAACACACCAGATGACAGATACGTACTACGACGTCCTCGATATCAGCCCTGACGCCACCGAGGAGGAGATCGAGCGGGCGTACCGGCAGAAAGTGAAAGAACACCATCCCGATCGAAGCGACGATCCGGGTGCCGACGAGACGTTCATGCGGATACGAGCAGCCAAAGAAACGCTGTTAGATCCACAAGCGCGCCAACGGTACGACCGGGCTCACGATATCCAGTCCGAGGGTTCGTCCGGTGGGATCGGCAGACGAATCGACCGAGCACTGATCGAACCGATACTGGACGGTGTTGCCCGGCTGCAAACGATTCCTCAACGGACGAAGCGGGGGTTCGCCCGCTTGCGGCCCCAAGCCATCGGCGTCTCGGACGTGGTGCGTTCCCCGACGGTCGTTCGGCTCCCTGTCGCGGCCGTCCTCAGCCTCGCGGTGGTGTGGACGATCCGGGTTGACAACGCGGTGTCGCCGGCCGCCGAACTCGGGGTCGTCCTCGTGAGCCTCTGTGTGAGCTACGCGGGATACGGCGTCCTCTCCCCGCTCCCGTTCGAGGAGCCACGGAGCCGGGCCCAGTTCGCGCCGACACCCATTGCGATCTGGCCCGTGCTGGCGGTCCACGTGCTCGGATTGGGGCTGCTCTGGGCTGCGACCGCATCCGGCACACCGAGCGGAGGGACCTTCTACGCGTTCATGGTCGTCCCGTACGCGCTCGTCGTCTGTGGCGGTTGTCTCGTTCTCGGCGTTCCAGTCGGAATGCTGCTCAGCTGGATTTTGCCCCTATCGATCGATCGGCTCTCCGAAGAACTGCGGCTCGGTCTCGTACTCGGCTTGCTCGGGAGCGCTACCGTTCTGTTCACGTCAGCCGGCAAGGGCAGTGCGCTCTCGGCGTTCGTCGAGACGGTTGCACCGAACCAGGGAACGCCGTGGGTTCCGACGCTGCGCGCCGGTCCGCTCCACCTCGGAAGCCTGCTGAATTTCGGTTTCGCACTGGGTATGCTCGTCTGTCTCGTTGGCGGTATCGTCGGTGCGTTGTGGGTGCTCTCTGTCGTTCCGTGGCGAGATCGGTACGACTACGGATACCGCGTTCGTCCCACCGCCTGGAACCTCCTCGCTGTCGTACCGCTCGTTACCGTCGTGTGGATGGGACTCAGTGATGGAGTCGCTCTCTCTATCCCGCTCGGATCGACAACGGTCGAACTGCTGGGACCTGACGTAGCTGGTGGGCTGGTCGTTTCCCCGACGCTGCTCGTCGGGGCGTATCTCCTCCGTCGCCGACTCGAACCACGGCTCCAACGACGATAAGACGATGAATACCGGGTACGTAGTAAGAAACCGAGAATAATACTGGTAAACGAGGTACCGATGGATCCATATTCCGTCAAGAATATATAGCGTATATCTGTAGAATATCCATGTCACATCAGAGATCCACGACACGACGGCTGGACGCCAAAGAGCGTACGCTCGGAATCGGGATCGAACGGCCGATCCGCATCAGTTCGGGTCATCGGCTTCTCCACCACGACGGCAAGTGTAGCCGTCCGCACGGCCACAACTACGCGATCTCCATCGAGATCACTGGAGCACTCACGGAATCAGGATGGGTGGTCGATAAAGGTGATATTACGTCAGTCATCTCAGAGTGGGACCACCGGTTTCTGCTCGAAGCGGGGGATCCCTTGATCGAGGCGTTCGAGCAGAGCGGGGATGGGGAGGCCGTGATCGTGCTCGACCATCCACCGACAGCGGAAGTGATGGGTGTGTACCTCGAATCCCGTCTCCGTGAGGAGCTACCGGACACCGTTTCCGACGTTTCGGTTCGGGTCCGCGAAACGTCCGAGCTGTGTGCCCAAGCGGTCCAGTAACCAATGCCCGTCAACGACACGATCACCGACCCCGACCGACCCGACAGCGAGGCATTGCCGATCAACGAGCTGTTTCACTCGATACAGGGGGAGGGACGGCTGGCTGGGGTGGCGAGCGTGTTCGTCCGTACCAGCGGCTGTAACCTCAGGTGTTGGTTCTGTGACTCCTACCACACGTCGTGGGAGCCAGTCCACGCCCAGCGTTCGCTCGATGCGATCGTTTCCGAGATCCAGTCGTATTCGGCGGCCGACCACGTCGTTCTGACCGGTGGGGAACCGCTCGTCCACGCCGAGTCAGTCACGCTGCTGGAGCGACTCGAGGAGCTGGGCTACCACACCACGGTCGAGACGAACGGCACGATCCATCGAGAAGCACCGATCGATCTCCTCAGCATCAGTCCGAAGCTCGCATCGAGCACGCCGACACCACAAAAAGACCCCACAGGAAGCGGCGAATGGGCCGATCGCCACGAAAAGCGGCGCGTCGATCCCGACACGCTGGCCGCACTCGTCGACACCTACGAGTTCCAGCTCAAGTTCGTCGTGACCGACGCCGGTGATCTCCCCGAAATCGAGCGGATCGTCGACCGAGTACGAAGCGCGGCACGGACGACGATCGCCGACAGCGACGTGCTGTTGATGCCGGAGGGAACGACCCGAGAAGCCATCGACGAGCGACGGAACGAGGTGGCACAGCTGGCGTTGGACAACGGCTATCGGTACACGCCCCGTCTCCACGTCGATCTCTGGAACGACGCACCTGGTACGTGAACTACTGATGAACGACAAACGAATGATAAGAGAAATAGAAAGCATACGTGATCCACGATGAGCGACCGGGCAGTGGTGCTCGCGTCGGGCGGCATGGACAGCGCGACAGCGGCAGCGGTCGCACAGGAACGAGGGTACGAGCTGTACATGCTCCACACCTCCTACGGACAGCGAACCGAATCGAAGGAGTACGAGTGTGCGAAGGCCCAGGCCGAACGGTTCGGCGCGACCGACTTCCTGCGGTTGACCACCGACCATCTCTCGAAGATCGGCGCATCGAGCCTCACCGACGAGGGGCTGGCCGTTTCCGAGGCCGACCTCGAACGCGATGAAGTGCCGGACTCGTACGTCCCCTTCCGGAACGCCAACCTCCTCTCGATGGCGGTCGCATACGCCGAAGCGAACGACTGTGACGCGGTGTTCACCGGCGCGCATTCGGAGGACTTCTCCGGCTATCCGGACTGTCGCCCGGCGTTTTTCGAGGCGTTTCAACGCCTCGTCGACACCGGCACGAAAGACGAGACAGCCATCACCGTCGAAGCACCGTTCGCCGAATGGTCGAAAACCGACATCGCGGCCCGCGGGGTCGAGCGGGGCGTGCCCTACGAACTGACGTGGAGCTGTTACCGGAGCGACGAGCCGGCGTGTGGGACGTGTGACGCGTGTGCTTACCGCCTCCAGGCGTTCCAGCGGATCGGGGTGCGCGATCCCATTACGTACGAACAACGACCGGACTACGCGTGAACGACCCCACCCTACCGCTCGCCTGACGGCTCGCGCTTGAGGGAGGGGCTTCCTGTTTCCACGACACGCTTTGCAGGAACCGCCGTGGTTCCCGTAGGGAGCGCAGTCTCCACAGGTCGTTCGAAAATCGAAGATTTTCGTGATGACGAGAGAGCTTCGCTCTCTCGGACCACGTGACTTCGGAGTGTCCCACTCCTAATTGCTTGATCCCGCGAGAAAGAATGTTCCACGCTGCATTCCAGTCTCTGTCTGTGGTGAATCCACACGATGGACAGGCGTGTTCGCGGACCCACAGCGGTTTATCGGTTTTCACGCCGCAAGCAGCGCACTCTTTGGTGGTGTTCCGTGGGTCAACCGGGACGAAATGCGTTCCTTCCCGTTCGCATTTATACTCGAGCATCCGTAGAAAAGTACCCCATGCAGCGGCTGCTCGGTTTCGTGAGTTCGAGTTGAACTGCATCATCCCGACAACGTTCAAATTCTCTACAGCGACGAGATCGTACTCCCGAGCGTAGTAGGTCGATAGTTTGTGGAGGAAGTCACGGCGTTTGCATTTGATCGTATCGTGACACTCTGCCACGCGTTTGCGTTAACGAGACGCGAGCGTCTCGTTCGCCAGCCAGAAATCGAAGATTTCTGGTGACGCTGTTTCTCCCAGTTGGCAGAGCCGTATTCTTTCCGAGAGAGGGTCCGCTGTTCGCGTTCGAGCCGTTCACGCTCGTCGGAGAGGTCGAGCGACCCAACCGCCGTTCCATCTGTGTCGTGCGCGTATTTGAGAATCCCAACGTCGATACCGACGACGTTGTTGGGATTCTCGGGCGGTTCGGGCGGCTCTCGGTCGAATTCGATGCCGAAGATGGCGAACCACTCACCGGTCGGCTCTTTTTTGAGCGTGACCTCTTTGAGCTTCGCCGCGTCAGGAATCGGTCGGTGCATTCGTAGTGGAATATCCGCGAGTTTCGACAGTTCCAACACAGTCTGACCACTCTTCTTGTCGAGTTCGAAGTTTGAAAACAATCTAGCGTGAACGAATCGCAGAGCGATTCGTTCGCTCACAAGAGCTTCGCTCTTGTGAACGGTGTATCCCCTCCCTACGCCCTCACTCCGTTCGGGCGTTGAGGAAGGGAGCTTACCGCCTACAAACAGCTAATCGGCCTCGATACGGGCTGCGCCCTACTGCCCGGCGATCGCAACCCTGTCACGCCGGAGGCACCGACACACACCGGTGTCGCTGTCGGCGGTAGAACCAGCTCTTCTCGGTGAGCGGCTGCTAGGCGACCGAGATCCGTTCCTCTCGCCGTCGACACGCGACGCTCGAAATTCCGTGTCGAACGGCCGAACGGTCCGTTTTCGATCGTGATCCGAGCGCATTCCGTGGGGACGGAACACCCCTACCGAGAATCCCGGCAGTGGTATTACCCGATTCCAGAAATAATACCGGCAATAAATTTTCATTGAAAAATTAGTTTATATATCTCCCTCGTATCTACTGAAGTAGAAACAGTGAGTCAGCAAACACCAGCTTCGGAACGCCGGCTCGACGAAATCGATCAACAGATCATCCACAGGCTAATGACCGATGCTGGATCGAACTCAGCTCCGACTATCGCCGAGACCATCGGCGTCTCCCAAGGAACGGTCCGGAACCGAATCGACTCGCTCGAAGGAGACAGGATCATCGAGGGCTACCGCGCGCACGTCAATTTCGAACGGGCTGGACGACGGAATTTCCACGCTCTGGCAGTCAACAGGGACACTGACGACCTTCGACGGATCGGAACCACGCTGTCAGAGGAAGGCATCGAGATCGATTTCGTCAGTTGCGAGTCCGAGGTTGTCGAGGTGACGGTCGAGTCCGAAGCCCCCATCGCAAAGATGGACGTTTCAGAAGCGGTCGGGAGTGGAATTCTCGATGAGGAACCGCTCGTTATCTCCATCAGGCGGGACACCGAGATTCTCACACCACACGGCGACACGACGCTCCAACCGGATGACCTCGTGACGGTGTTCTCGTGTGATGGCGTTACTGATGCAACTCGCCGAGCGTTCAGTGGCTCGTCCGATGAGGGTCCCTGAACAATGCTCCCCCGATCCGTCCGAGGAACAACACAGAAACGGAGCTCGCAGCGAGCACCCTTGAATTCATTTTAAACCACTTGTACGATGAGTAATTTTATCACACGTAGATCGGTCGAGCCGTCCAGTAGTGGAATAGTATTACAGAGCGGTCCGGACGCGGTAATCGAGCCGATCGCTCACGAACAGTTGCTGTGGGTGTTCGTGATGCTGACGCTGTTGTTGGTCACCGCCCGGGCGCTCGGAGAGCTCGCCCGGCGTTTTGATCTTCCCGCAGTCGTCGGGGAGCTGCTGGCCGGCATCGTTCTCGGTCCATCGCTACTCAACGCGGTGTCGATGGTGTTCGGCGCGCTCTTCGAGTCGGGAACGGCCGTCGACCCGCAGTTTCACCTGCTGGAGGTCGTCTCCTGGCTCGGGCTGCTCATGCTCATCGTTCTCACCGGATTGGAGACGGATCTCGACCTGATCGTCAATCGGGGAGTCGACGCCACGATCATCGCGCTAGCGAGCATCGTCGTCCCGTTCGGGCTCGGGTTCGGGTTCGCGTGGGTCCTTCCCGATCGTTTTCTGGCCGCTGAGGGACAACGGCTGGTCTTCAGCCTGTTCGTCGGGACCGCGCTCTCGATCTCTGCGCTTCCAGTGATTGCGAAGATCCTCATGGATATGGAGGTCATCAGGCGGGATTTCGGCCAGATCAAGCTCGCCGCGGGAATGATCAACGACACGCTCGGTTGGATCTTGCTGGCGCTCGTCGCTGGGCTAGCCGAGGCCGGCACGGTCGATCTATCCAGCATCGGACAGACGATCATCTATCTCGTGCTCTTTTTGGGTATCGGACTCACCGCGGGGCAGCGGCTGGTTCGGTGGTTGGTTCAGTGGGTCGACGACGTCATTGGGGGACAGGTCTCGAAGATCACGACGGTGATGGTTCTGGCGCTGGGGGCCGGAGCGCTTACTCACTACCTGCATCTCGAAGCGGTGCTAGGCGCGTTCGTCGTCGGCATTCTCGTCGGCCAGGTCAACCGCTTTGACTACGAGACCGAGCACACGTTCGAGATAGTAACTCTTGGGGTGTTCGCGCCGATTTTCTTCGCAACTGCTGGACTCCGGGTCGACCTCACGACGATGGCCGATCCGGTCGTGTTCGCGGTCGGCACGGGCGCGCTGGTGGTTGCCGTGATCGGGAAGTTCGTCGGTTCGTACGTCGGTGCGGTCGGCGCAGGAATGAGCCACTGGGAAAGTATTACCATGGGAACTGGACTCAACGCCCGTGGCGCAATGGAGATCATCGTGGCGATGATCGGACTCGGACTGGGCGTTCTGACCGTCGAAATGTACAGCATCATCGTCATGATCGCCATCGTGACATCGTTGATGGCACCGCCCTTGTTGCGGATGACGATCCCTCGCCTGGAGATGTCCGCGGAGGAACGCGAGCGACTCGAACGCGAGCAACAGCAGGCTGAGAGCTACCTCGGCCGGATGACGAAGGTGCTCCAGCCGACCCGCTGCAGTGTGGACTCCCAGTACGCGGCCCGACTGCTCGGCCACATGACCAGCGGCACCGACATCGGTGTCACGGCAATGTATCTCCAGGCCGGTGAAAACAACCACATTGAGGGACCACTACAGCGACTCCGGACGCGTCTGGCCGACCTCCCGCTGATCGGGAGCGTCGATAGAAAAGCAGCGGCGAGCGGCGAGCGGCCGATTCCCAAGGCGAGCGAGTGTCTGGAGCGGATGGACAAGCAGTTCGATCCCTCCGAGGAACGATCACTGCGGACGATCGTTCGCAAGGAGGATCCCACTCTCAAAGAAACGATCCTCGATGAAGCCCAGGACTTCGACCTCCTGACGATCGGCACCGCAGAGCGAGGTGCCGAGGCCGACGATCCGCCGCTGGGCAACGTGGTCGACGAGATTATTCGCGGCACACCCTGTCCAGTGATGGCCGTCCACGCGAACGTCGAGAGTGTTGAAGGGCTCGAGGAGGAGACGGTATCGCGTATTCTACTGCCAACCGCGGGGACCGAGTACAACCGCCACGCTGCGGAGGTGGCGTTTGCGATCGCCCGCAATCAAAACACGCTCGTCGAGATCGTCTACGTGGTGAACGAACCTCGGGTTGGCGACCGCTTCATGGAAGAACCCGATCTGCGAGAAGCCCGCCGGATCGGCGCGGAGATCGTCGACGAGGAGGCACAACTGGGGCGCCAGATGGGTGCAGAGGTGCGGACGAACGTCATCGTCTCCGACCAGGAACCCGAAGACGAGATCGTCTCCCGCGCGTCCGAGCACCAGAACGATCTCATCGTGATGGGGACGAGCATACGACCGATTTCCCGGCGGGCCTTCCTGGGTCACACGTCGGAGTACATCATCCGCAACGCCGACACCGCTGTTGCCGTGGTCAGTTCGACCTAAGCAACGCAGCGTCTGAATCCACGCGACGCTTGCTGTTCTGGAGATTTGGACGAATGATAAGCAGTGTCTCTTTACATGAAGAAGTAAGATACCGCTTTCGATGAGATCACTATTTATCTTGAACAATGATCTTTGACTACAATTAGTTCAGGCACCCCACAACACAGAGGATAGTGTGCAGAACCGAGAGTTCATCATTCATCAGTAAGATAGTGTCCGGTGAATATTCGAGCGTAGGGTGTTTCACACCGACCCCGCACGAATTGTGGTGACTGCTCCGAAGAGTGTGCCGGTCGAACCCTCCGACGGAGGGATCGGTTGACTCTACGCCACGCGATCTGCTCGGTGGACACTGATTGACCAGCCTCTCTCAGGAAGCATATCGTAACAATTCCAATGAATCTGTTAGAACTGTCCAGCCGGTACGTACGGTCCATATGATGTTCTCCCGGTGTGAGATGTGAATACGCTTACAGCGTTTAGCACAGTATAAACAGTTTGTGCTGTATCTACAGTATACAATGTGGGAACTGTGTATCACCCAACGACCGCGCGCACTGCACATTCACAGTATGTAACGTTTGTACTGTTGAAACAGTGTCCACCTCCAACGCTGTATAGAAAGTGCGATGAGGACACTGTCCGAACGTCTGTTACAGTGAACACATTGATAGAATCACATACAGTATTAGCAGTTTATACAGTGTAAACCGTACGCCTTCAAATCCATACCCTCGATGAGGGCGATGCGTGGGTGAGAGAGAAGTACACGAATTAAGTACTGTATAAACAGTGCAAACAGTTGAACGACCGTACTACTTCCCCAGTACTGTGCTAACTGTATGAGATGTTTACACAGTAGATACCGGATGCACGGTTCAGCTGTGAACCTAGAAACATACCATGCTAGTACAGTATGCACATCACCACTACAGACACACTGCGTTAATACCGTCAGTCATACTGACGTGCGGGCGACGGTGGTCTGTGTTGCGGCGATGGGACGCGTGGTGAGCGGGCAACTGCGTGGTCGACGGTCCATAACCGACAGTATAACTGTCGGTAGTCGGTCCCAGAAAGCCGACTGAAGGAACACCAATCTACACACGACAGATGTCTACACTGTACACACCGTACTAACTGTCTCATCGATATAAACAGTGCTTACTGTCGTAGCGTTATGACACTCTCAATCGCTACCCACGTGACTGTTCCCACGTTTGTAAACGTACGAGCATTCAGTACTGTTAGCACAGTTTATACTGCATAAACAGCTGTAGCACCAGTGGCTCCATACATCCGTGCGTTCTATACAGTGTATACAGTACAAGAAGCTCCCGCAGTACACACGTTGTCCCAGGTAAAGACAGCGCTTACTGTGTGAGCAGTATGAGAGTTAAACTTCCCACACTCTTTGCGATGTGAATGCTGTACAAACAGTATAGACGCTCTAAACCGTCACGGATAACGAGTATATTACATTCTAAACAGTTCAAACAGTGTATGATGTATACACTGTACTATTGTTTGTATGGTGCACGAGAGATGAGGAAACCGGGATTATTATGATGTACCGACGGCATACACCGTTTATACAGTACTCAACAAGATTCGTACACAGTATGCACAGTATACACAGCATTCAACACACATTATGAAACCACAAACATCCCAAAACGGCGTCGTTGCAGTCTGTATTTTGAAAGGCGGAATGGGGAAATCGACAATCGCGATCAACCTCGCACACCGTCTTCAGGAGAACTACGGCGAAACAGTGTACGTCGATGTCGACAAGAACGGGCACGGCACGGAGTTCCTCGGATTCGGGAACGCTTACAGCAAGAACGGGCACCTCGAAGAGGTCATCTTCCGGGACACGCATCCATCCGAACTCGTCATCGAGACGGAGTGTGGATTCAGCGTCGTCCCCAGCTCCACGGAAATGTCTACGATCAACGATCGGATGAAAAATCAGATGAACGCCGACGTCATCCTCAAAAACGAGGTCGTCGATCCGTTGCGCGCGGATGGATACGAGTACGTTGTGTTGGATACGCCCGGCGATCCCTCGAAAGTGGCGGATAATGCGCTCGTTGCTGCCCAGAGCTTCATCGTTCCGGTCATTCCTGGACAGGGAAGCATCAGTGGTCTCGAACGCATCATGGAATCACAGCTCCTCCCGATCATCGAGGCGACCGACGGCGCAGCCGACATTCTGGCGATTACACCGAACATGTTGAGCGAATCGATCCGGCCGAACAAACCCGACCGCCGTCTGCTCGAGGATCTCAACAGGAACTGGGCCGACTATCTCCCCCCGTATGCGCGTATCACCGACGAGCAGTGGGAGCAGATCGACGCCAACGGCCGGGGAGACATCCCACTCCCCGGCATTCGGGAACGGGACGCCCTTTCGGATTCGTTCTCCAACAACGAACCTGTGGCGCAGTACGACGCCTCGTGCGACCAGATCAAGCATTTCGACACACTCGCAGAGATCGTCGCGGAGCGTGCGTAATATGGACAGTAGTAATCTGCGAAACCAGCTGGATCAAGTGAAAGAGGGGACGGACGACCAGGAGCAAGCCGACGATCAGACCGACGAGACCGAGCCTACAGAAGCGGAAAACAGCAATCCGTCGACCGACGCAGAGACGACCGACGCGGAAGAGACGGAAGACGCGGCCGGTCCGGCGTTCACCGCCGAAACGAGCGAGAAGCTCTCGATCTACCCCAGTGAGGACAACGCGCGGTTCATCAAGGTGCTGTGTAACAGCGTTGAGAACGATATGATCGCGCTGGGCCACAACGATTTCGAGGTTCGGGAAGCTCACGACGCGATGGTGCGGTTCGCTCACGAGCACCCGCGGGAAGTGACGCAGCTCGTCCTCGAAGCGCGGGATCTCGACCCCGACGCCACCGAGGAACTTCCCTGATCCGGTAGCGCTCACACATCTTTTACTGTTTCTACTGTTTGTACAGTGTGAACTGTTGGGGCTGCTTGTACTGTTGACGGTGGCAGTGTGTGATCCGGAGCTACCCTGTTGCCGAAGTAGAACGTTTGTACAGTGTATACTGTAGGAGCTGTTTGCGCCGTTCTAGACTCATTCACTGTTATAGATGTGTGAACTGATGTACCGAGACGCTTCTGAACGGATGTCTTCCGTGGGACTACTCGGTGAACCATCACTGGAGCCGAATCTCGTCTCCAACCGAGATAGGACCCCCATCGACGATCGTCGCTCGGAGTCCGCCGCGGTGAGCCATGGCGCTCCGAAGGCTGGTCTGATCGAGACGCTGTTCCAGGTACGCACAGGGTTCACAGCGCTCGACGCCGTCACAGATAGCGCTGCCGACCCGAAACCGATCGTCCACGAGCCGGGTCAGATCGATGCCGCGTGTCGTCACGTTTCGGCGGTGGCTCCCTGCCGCCAGACTGACGCCGAGTTCGTGTTGCACGGCAGCAAGGGCTTCCGATCCGATGAACGTGATGTCACACCCCTGTCGATCCGAGAACGTCCCGTCCCCCCGAAAATACCGATCGCCTCGGATCCCACGCCGGGAGACGGCCACTGCTGTGTCGACAGGCGTGACCGGCGCTCCCTGCTCGGGTGCGATGTGAATCCGCTCGACCTGCCCTCCTTCATTCATAGTAATACGATTGCGTTGCGCTCGGTAAGGCATCCCGGAGCCGGACGCCCTTGCCACCCGAATCGTTTAGTGTTCACCACGCCCACCGCACGCCATGTACGAGCCGGTCGACTCACCCGACGAAACGACGCTGTTTCCGTACCACGACCGAACGCCGCCAACGACGGCCGACGTGATCCGTGCTCGTCGGGCTGTCGAGGAGTATCTCCCCCGAACGCCGCTCGTTCGGAGCGAAGCACTGTCCGCCGAATTCGATGCCGACGTGTATCTCAAACGAGAAGACACTCTGCCAACCGGCGCGTTCAAGGTTCGCGGTGGCGTCAGACTCGTCTCGCAGTTGGCCTCGGAGTTTCAGGACCCCGGGGTGATCACAGCCAGCACGGGCAACCACGGCCAATCGATCGCGTACGCGGGCCGTGTCTTCGACGTGCCCGTCACCATCGTGGTTCCAGAGGACGCCAACCCATCGAAAGCGACGGCCATCGAGCGGTTCGGGGCCTCGGTCGTGTTCCACGGCGAGGCGTTCGACGACGCCCGCGAACGCGCCGAAACGATGGCTGCCGAGCAGGGGTATCGGTACGTGCATTCGGGGAACGAGCCGTTGCTCGTCGCTGGGGTCGGGACGGCCGGTCTCGAACTCGTCGAGGAGTGTCCCGAGATCGACTACCTGTTCTGTCCGGTCGGCGGGGGTTCGAGCGCGGCGGGGTACTGTCTCACTGTCGGTGAGCTCTCGGAGGCGACAGTAGTCGGCGTCCAATCGGAGGCCGCACCAGCGATGTATCACGCGTGGTCGGAGGGGCATCTCGAACCGGCCAAGCGGATGGACACGTTCGCCGAAGGCATAGCGACGCGGGTCCCGTTCTATCTCACCACGTCGGTGCTCCGGGATCGGCTCGAGGAGTTCCGGCTCGTGAGCGAGTCAGCCATCGAACGCGGCGTCAAGGATCTCTTCACCGAGGAAACGATCGTTGCGGAAGGGGCGTCCGCAACGAGTCTCGCTGGGATGCGCCAGCGTCGGGAGGAGCTTCGGGGCAAAACGGTAGCTCTCCCCATCTCTGGCCGGAACCTGTCTCCCGAGCGCTTTCAACGGATCATTGGGACAGAACCGTAGCCAAGACCGTCGTGTCTGAGGGATACCACACGCGGTTCGCTCACGAAGGATGTTGGTGTCTGAGCCGCTCGGCGACCTGTCCGGGAACCGGCGTACCACAGTCTCTGCATTTCCACGTCGGACGAATAGCGCCCTCTTTCGTGAGATCCTGTTTGAATCGGAGCGTGGCACCACAGGGACACCGGTAGTCGACGGGAGCCATGTATTGGGCTATTCAACCGCTCCATAAAAAGTCCCGCTCAATCCCTAGCGTCGAATCGGTTGGATACGCGCCCGATACGACACGCCGGAAGAATCGACGGACTCCGATACACCTGATATCGACGCCACGTCACAATCAACGAACCAGAACATCAAAGCGGAGAACGAGGACGATCAACAGGAAACCACGAACACCGACACGACGACCACAGGAAACCACGAAAATCGGACCACCTCGTTCAGACCCGGCTTCACGGGCGGCGAAGCCGTGGTAGCGCTCTTCGTGACGGCGCTGTTCGCGCTCCGACGCCAGTGAGCTGGTTCTGATGGGTTTCGATCCTGACACCAGGACTCACCGAGTCGATCAGTCACCACGATCGAGATCGTAGCGTTCGGCCCACGCGTAGAGAAACTGGAACGCGGGACCGAGTTCTTCGGCCTTGGTTGTGGGTTCGTACTCGACACGCGGTGGGATCTCGTCGTAGGACTGTCGGGAAACGAGACCGGCGTCGGCGAGTTCCGTCAACCGTTGTGAGAGTACTTTCGGCGAGACACCGAGTGCCTCTTCCAATTCGGAAAAGCGCAGCGGCCGCTTCTCACAGAAGAGGTGGTCCACGATCGGGAGCGCGTACGCATTGGTCAACAGATCGAGGAGTTCCACGATCGTGGTGTGTGCTTTCGCTGGCCTGTCATCGATGTGGCTCGCGTCGTCGAGTAGATAAAGATACTCCTCCACAGTTGCTCGGGGATCGCGTTCTTGAGCGGTCAACGCTGTCTGTTCGATTTGTGAATCCGATGGTTCATCCGCATCGGACGGGTCCATGGTTGCAGAACGCTCGGTGGAGGCATATACGTACCGTCGAAGCTGTCTCGCTTCTTGGGGTCACTTTCCGTCGGGATAGTTACTTTCATTCCATTCACTCGACAATATATCCCCGAGAAGGCCAAAGACTGTTGTGAGCAGCATGACACCACAAACCACTTCGACGGTGCTCGTGACTGGTGCGAGCGGCCGGACTGGGCAAGAGATTCTCCGAGAGCTGAGCAATACGCCTGCTCACGTGCGTGCGCTCACTCGGTCGGCATCGAATCGGGAATCGCTTATCGAGGCGGGCGCTGTCGAGGTCGTCATCGGTGATTTATTGGATCCAGCAGACGCCAGAGACGCCGTTGCGGGCTGTGATGCGGTTCTGTTCGCTGCGGGATCAAACCTTTCCACCGGCCTGTTTCGACCCGGCCGCGTTGTTGATGGTGATGGCGTGATCAATCTCGTCGAAGCTGCCGTTGCTGAGGGCGTCAGCACCTTTGTGCTCCAAAGCTCGATCGGTGTCGGTAGCTCACGTCTTGGAATGCCGTGGTGGGCGCGCTGGATCGTTCTCCGATGGACGGTACGGGAGAAAGCGCGCGCCGAACAGGCGCTCCGCGATTCGAGGCTCGGCTACGTCGTGTTCCGACCCGGATGGCTGACCGACGAGCCGGCGACAGACGACGTGCTCCTCACCGAAGGGGGTGGTCCCACGACCGGCTCAATCCCGCGAGAAGATGTCGCCCGCCTTATGGTTGCTGCGCTGTTTACGCCGGCTGCCACCGGTCGAACGTTCGAAATCGTTGCTCGCGAAGCGGCGAACAGCTCCGAGCCACCCAACCTCGTTGGTGTCGAGTGGAACCATAGCCCGGCGTAGACCGAGAGCAAGATCGGGATCGAAGGCTTTCATCGAGCTTCGAGGCAGATCACACATCAGACCGTGAACTTCCGGATCGTCATCTCGTGGGCACCGAGATCGAGGATCGGCGCGTAGCCGACATCCGGATCGATCCCCTGTGAGCGCTGGTAGGACGTTTGTTTCTGCCAGCAGCCCGAATTGACGGCCAACACGTTGTTGTAGGAACCACAGCCGAACTTGTGGAGGTGGCCGGTGTGAAACACGTCGGGGACCTCATCGATCACGAGATAGTCCTGCTCTTCGGGGGCGAGTCGGAGCTGGCCGCCGTACTGGGGCGCGACGTGGCGTTTTTTGAGCAGTTGATACATCGCGCGATGGGGGTGGCCCAGATCCAGGTCGGGAGTGTCGATGATGATCTCGTACAGCGACACGCCGTGGTACAACAGTATCGACACGCCCTCGATGGTAACCGTGGAGGGGTTGCCCGTAATGCGGGCGTCGTGGGCGCGCATGATGTTCCGGAGTTCCTCGTCGAACGCCGGTTGTGGCTCGGCCAACCGGACGGCGTCGTGGTTGCCGGGGATCATGACGATCTCCATATCGCCGGGCACCGCTTTCAGCAGCTCGGAGAATCGCTCGTACTGCTCGTAGATGTCGACGATCGACAGCTCCTCGTCCTGCTCGGGATAGACGCCGACCCCCTCGACCATATCCCCCGCGATGAGCAGATACTCGACGCGTTCGGCCTCCTCGGTGTGGAGCCACTCCGTGAACTGCTCCCACGCCGCCGCGTGAAACTCCTGGCTGCCGACGTGGATGTCGGAAATGAGCGCGGCCTGGACGTGGCGCTCGGCCGTCGACGGTCGGTACGTGTGGGGAACGTCCGGAAAACGAATGCTGTCCACGAACAGGATCTCACCGTCGTTCGACAGCGTGCCCTCCACACCGATGCACTCGTCGAAACACAGCTCATCCACAGTGTCCGCGATCTCCCGGTCTTTCATCACGAGACAGCTGAACGTCCCCGTGGTGTCTTCGAGTTCGACAATCCAGTGCCCGTTTTTCGTCGACTGGATGTCGTTCACCAATCCGATCATCGCTGCCTCCTTCTGGCCCGGCATCTCCGCTAGCGTCTCCGACGGACGGTGGTTCAGCCGTCCCCGCAGCTGCCCGGAAAGTTGCTGGTACCGGTCCTGAAACGTCTGGACGAACGTCTCGTACGTGCCGGTCCCGGTGCTCTCGCCCGTGACGTCCCCCGTGATCGTCAGTGATCCGCGTTCGCTGTGGGTGGAACGGTCTCGGTGGACTGCTTCGGCCGTCGATCCGGTCGACGGAGCGGACGTGGACCGGTTCCCGCTCTCCTGTTCGGTGGTGGCTCCCGCGTCCGATTCCCGAGAGACCGGAACGTTGTCCGGATCGACGGTGATCGGCTCCCTCGCGTCGGTTTCCATGCCCAGCCCGTCGAGCGCGTTGCGGACGTGATCGGCCGTGATCCGCAGCGTTCCCTCTGGCAGGTGGTCGATCGTCGCTTCGATCACGTGCGCCGGCGATTCCGACGACGTGATGAGCGTTACAGCCTCGCGGTCGGCGTTGTACCCCTGTCTTGCTAGTGTCCTTACAACCTGGATTCGACGATTCAAGGTTATCGTCCAAAATGCGCAAACGGCTGAAAAGGATTGGGATCACACCCCATCACCTCTCGGTACACAAACTGATCACAGCCGTCAGATCACGTCGCTTCCACACGGGCTACCGATCGATAAGCTCGCCACATGTCGCACAGTACCCCCGCCAGACCCCGCTTTCCTCGCGGTATTCCAGCTCCGGCTTCCACGTGCCACAACCACCACACTGTCCTCCAACCATACACGATATATTATCATATATGCAATTTATTATCTTCGGTATATTGTCGATTGGTATCAACCACCACGATAGAATGCGGATCGATCAGCTCGTGTCGCAGTGAGTTCGATCGATCTGGAGATCCCTATCGTCGAGCGCCGCGATGAGTTGTGGAACGTCACAGTCTCCGATCGCGTCGAAGACGGTGAGTCGGGGATCATACCGGAACTGGTGGCTCGTCGCCATTTCGTGGAAGCTGGGACCGAGATTCCGGAGTCGAATCGTTTCGACGCTCCGATCGACGGCAGCGGCGTACAGCGCGTGATACGCACCGACGCCCGTTCCGTGGACCGTCGCCCGCTCGCTCTCCGTTTCCTCTCGAAGGAACTCGATCGCGCGGATCACGTCGTACACGCGCATCCCGAACAGCGACGATCCGAGCAACAGGGCGTCGTAGGCGAGTTTGAACTCGGTGCCGTAGATGTCGTTGTAGCCCTCAACCCACGGCGGGATAGGTGCAGCGATCCCGGTTGGCAGCGTAGAGCACCACGGCAGGCGATCGAGTGGGAACATCCGGGTCGGTGACTAGAACGCCCGTCACGACGATGTCCGGGTCGCGTTCGGTATTGAAAAAGACGTGTTCGACGGTTTGGCCGTCGTACTGATCCGTTCGGGTGTACCGCGGGTGGAGTTCACAGCTCCCTCGGTCGAGATCGAGCGTCTCGATGAGGGTTCGGCGCAGCCGTTTTGCGTGCTGTTCACGCTCGTCCGGTACCGGATTCGTCCCGACGTACTCACGGAGCAGGTCGTTGACCGTTCGTTCCTCGGGGTACGCACTGCGAACGCTTCCGTCGGGTGTACACCGGAGGTCAGGGGCATCCCGGACAGACAGGGCGTCGTGGGCCACGTACTTGCAGCCGCCCAACTGATCACACACCCACTCGAAAATCCCATCCCCTAGCTCGTACACCGAGCAGTGGGTCGTGTCCGCGAGAACGAGGTCGACGTTCTCACGTGCGTCGTACAATCCGTAAATGTCGCGGGCGCGCGAGACCGCGGCGTGAATGCCTTCGATCGGGAAGTACTCGTCCGATGTGGCCGCCCCGACACACACTGGCCGTGGGGCCATCGCCGTGAGGAAATCATCGTAGTTGATTCCCTGTGGGATCGCGCCGTGGATGGCCTGTTCGGCGTCGATACGCTTTCCGGTTTTCAGCCACTCCGACCGTTCGGTACCGGCACAACACGGGATGACAGCGGCGAGTCGATCGTCAACGAGCGCAAGGTACGATGTCTGGACGCCGCCACCGGACGTGCCGACGGCTCCGATTCGATCGCTGTCAACGTCGGACCGTCCACAGAGGAGATCGACGCCACACCGAGCGTCGTGGATCATATACTGCGCGAGATTGGCACCCGCATAAAAACACTGCTGGCCCGCATAGCAGTGTGCGAACACCCCGCCACCCCCGCTGACGACCGCCTCGCCCGTCCCGGGATCGCGGTACTGCTCCCGTTCACCCTGTGCGATCGGGTCGATGACGAGGACAACGAAGCCGTTTAGCGCTAGTTCGATGCACGCCTTCTGGGTGAGCGGATCTGCCTTCGCAGTCTCGGTGTGACCACAGAGAAACGCCAGCCCCGGATGCGGTCCATCCTCTTCGGGAACGTAACAGTTCGCCGTGACGTGGACGTTCGGGAGGCTCTCGAAGACCCCCAACTCGATCGTGTATCCGTCACTCTCGATGGTCCCCGTCGTCTCGAACGCGCCGGTCGAGTGATCGGGCAGCCCGCCGATAGACGAAAGAAACCGCTCTCGAATCCGGTTTCGATGGGCTTCGAACGAGGCCCGCGAATCGATCGATCGCTTCCGTTCGCGTTCGGCGGCGAACTGGTTGGCTGCTCGTTGTCCGAGATACCGCGATAGCTGGGGCTCGGCGTCGTAATAGCCGTCTACGCCGCGTGTGAACCCGTCCATACCGGTGACTGTGCGGCGACAGGTAAATATCCGACAATTTCTGGAGGTTCACGGGAACCCTCCGAGCACATCGGCAAAAGTCCGCATTCGTCTCGACAGTGGGACGAGTACCGTACGAACGTGGCGAACTCCGGGTGCTCGAACCGTCTATCCGTTACGTATTATTATAAAATGTAACAATAGGGAAGAAATCACCGGAATGTGTATTATTAAGATGCTGTCCCAGCGACATCAAAGGCATGGGTTCTATTCAGTGCCCAAGAGACAATGAAAAATAACGAAAACGGAAACGATACGGGATCAGTAGAGAACGGTCCGGATCGATACACGCACGAGGAGGCGACAAAGCTCCCGAAAAGCGCCTTCGGCGGCGCGATCGACCGACGGAGCTTCTTACGCGTGGCAGCCACGACGGGCGCTGCGCTCGTGCTGCCGAGCACGGTATCGGCGTCAGTCACCGACGATACGATGACCGATCTCGCGGGGTTCGTCGTCAACGCGACACCCGAGGGGTACGAGGCGACGCTGGTGATCGAGTTTGCGGACGTGGACGGACTGGAGACGTTTGCCGAGAAGTACGCCGAACCCGACTGGACGCCCGAGGAGTCGCTGCGCGCCCCGAAAGCGGTCACTCGCACGGAGCCGACTCCGGCGGCTCACGCGGCTCTCACTGCCGACGAACTCGACGACGCGTTCGGGTTTGCTGACATCGAGCTCGTGGACTTCTCACCCGGTTCGAACCCTTTCTGGAAGCTCCAAGAGCCCTACGCCGACGGCGTCTTCCCGGACGTCGAGAACGCCCGCGACTGGATCTCTCACCGGGAAGCCGGGCAGGCGCTCGATCATCTCGAAGCGGAGTACCCGAACAGGGTGCGCGTCCACCGCATTGGTGAGGGACCGGGGTGGGAGAACTTCGTGACGGGGGAAGACCCCGATCGGCACGACATCTACGTGGCGGAGCTGACCAACGATGTTCGGGACGAGGAGTCGTTTCGGGAGAAGGACAAGGCAGTGTTCACCGTGGGTATCCACGGCAACGAACGGGCCGGCGTGGAGGCCGGCAGCCGCATCCTCGAAGCGGCCGCCACGGGCGAGGCGGACGACATCAATCAGCTGCTCAACGACATCATCATCGTCTACGTCTACATCAACCCGGACGGGTGGACCGTTCGAAACCCCCACTACGGACCACATCCCTACAACGAGTTCGTTGACGGAACGTTCTACGGCCACTACCGGGGAAACTCGTCAGAAGTCGACACAAACCGACAGTACCCGACGATCGGATGGGCGAACCCGGCGTTCTGGCCCGCTGAACCCGAGGAAGCGCCCGAGAGACGCCCCGGATACGACGTGGGCTATGAGGAGATGGTTCCGGACGCGCTGGCGACCGTCAGCCATCTTCGAGGGTATGAAAACGTGGCGTATCTCTGTGATTATCACATGATGGGGTGGGCGGACTCGATGGTGTTGAACCTCGAGTCGAACGCCGCCTACGACCACGACGGCACGCACGATCTGGACGAGGTGAACCGACGGATCGGTGCGGCGATGGAAGATCACTGGGGAAGTCCGACAGCGATCTCCGAGGACACCGTCCGGGCCGGTCGGGACACGGCCGATATCGAGGGGTACGTTCCGGACCGGCTGTTGGACTACGGTTCGATCTACGACTCGCTGGGCTACAACATCAGCGGTGGGTTGCTCGGCTGGGCGGGACAGCCCGAGGAACTCGGCGGTCTCGGGGCGATCACGGTCGCGCCGGAGCTGGCGATGCGCGATTTCACGACCTGGCGGCCGTACATCGAACGCCACCTGGCGACGGCCTACCGCCTCTCGATGCGCGAGTACGCGAAGCTGTGCGCAGCCGACACCAACGCGACGGTGGCCACCGGCGGACAAGACACCGCGTACGTGACCACCGAGGAGCTGACGCGAACGTCGGCGGACCTCTCACACACGGATGAGAGTCCAGGTAACGGCCACGGTCCCGGACAGGACCGCGCTACCCGCGTCCAACGCCGTCACGAGACGGTCCAGCCCGGAACGAGAGCTGCAACGTCGTCCACGGAAGACCGAACCCACGCGTTGGCCGCGCGGTTCGTCGGTCCCGAGAGAGAAACGGGTGTCGTCGAGTTGGTCAGTCCAAGCGGCCAGCGCGTCCGTCGAATCGATCGTTCCGAGACCGACCAGGAGAGTTTCTACGTCCCCGATCCCGAACAGGGGGAGTGGTCGATCGAGGTCGAGGGAACCGAGATCGAGGCCGAGGTCGTCACCATCGAGACCGACGAGGAACATCCCGCTCCCGAGGAGGCGTTTGGTTACTCACAGACGGAGTACGTCGTCAATCCGATGCAGTTTTTCGCCGACCTCGAATCCCACCTCGAGAACGGTGAAATGGACGGTTTTCGGGTCCACGACGTGCGGGTCGGCCGGCTGATGCACGGTAACTCCGGCAAGCGACGCTACGACAAGCTGGTGATCTCCCACGACGTTGGTCGTGACGACCAACGGTACGTCTCGGCGATCGAGGCGTTCGTCGCCAGCGGCGGCGATCTCGTGCTCACCGACACCGGTCTCTACTTGCTTGACGCTCTCGAGGTGGGTGAGACCGAGAACATCTCCGTGGACGACGTTCGAACCGTCGAAACCGGCATCGTGAACCTGATCGACCGGGATTTCGATCACTATCTCCTTTCGGACATCAGGGAGTTCCAACGCGAGATCTGGAAGAGCTCGCAGATCGGGTACGTGCCGGAAGCGTTCGATCAACCGACGACGCTCATCGACGACAGCGCTTTCGAAGCTGCCGGCGGGGATGTCGCGGGCCGAATGGAAGTCGACGGATCGACACCGGATGCGGGGGGCGTCGCGGCCGGATCGCTGGCAGCGGACGACGCCGAGATCAATCTCATCGGCTCGGTCCTCCCACCGGCCAACCAGCGCGAGCTACACCCGTTTGGCATGGCGGATTACGCGGTGTCTTTCATGGGCCACACGATGCTCTGCAACGCGCTCGGATTCCAACAACGTCGCTTCGTCGGGGGCGAACTCGTCGGAACGTGGGGTGAGGTCCGGTAACTCGACCGACTCTCCGACCGGGCTGTACTCACTTTTAGCCGATTTTGTCTTAAAACGCTGTGAAGTACGTTGAAATAAACAGGGTCGCGTTGTAGCAGCCGTGAGCAAGGATCGGGACGGACAGGTTGTTGACTCGTTCGTAGAGAACACCCATCACGACCGCGAGCGAGAACGGAACGACGCTGAGGAGGACCACACCCTCTGCGCCACCGAGATAGCCGATCGCGTGCGGAATGACGAACAGAAACGCGGTGGCGACGATAGCAGCACTGGGTCGCATACTCCACGCCAGTCGCCGCTGAATCACGCCACGGAACAGATACTCCTCCGCTGGCGCAATGAGTACGAACGAAAGCGCTGCCATCACGAGCACCATCGTCGGACTACCCGCTATGAGCTCTTGATCGGTGCGGCCGAGCTGAACGCCCAACGTGGTGCTGAGCACGCCAACGCCGGCTGCGATCCCGAGCATGAGGAGCGTGCTGGCGATCACCCACCCGCCCTGCCGGAGCGTCGGCATTTTTATCGGCACCGTCTCACTGAACCACCGCCGGAGATAAAGCCAGCCGGCGATGGCGTAGCCCGCTTCCGACAGAACGATCGTTGCGGTGAGCGCAACGAGGCTGGTCCCGCCCACCGCGACCGGAACGATCGTAAGGAGCGTTCCGATCGCGAGGGCGGCGACGACCAATCCAAGACCGATCACGATCGCGCGCACGCGACCACGCCAGTCAGTCCGTTGATCGCCCGGGGCGTCTGCTTGTTGTGTGTTATTCATTATTCCATTGATTATTCCCGCGTCGAGACGATATATCCACCGCTACGGCACCCACTTTCACCGGGAGTTACCCCACCGGATTGGTGGATCGTGTAACACGTGATGTCATATCGAAAGTGCTCCTCAGGCGTCGGATGGGGGCGAACTCGCGGCGTCGATTTCTTCCCAGTCGGGCTGTTCGACGTGGTCGTGCCAGAACGATTCGTCGAGATATTTCGGGTTGATCGCTCGATAGCCGAGCGCGCGGCCGATCGGAGCGAAGACGGTCGTGAGAAATCTCATGACGGGTCGCGGCGGCGAGGTGAAGTAGGTGTCATCTGCGGTAGCGTCCGCGAACACCATCGCGTGGAGGAATTTCGGCTTGCCGCTGTCGGTGACTTTGCCTTCGTGTGCCATTCCAAACAGGGCGTCAATGACGCCGGTCGTCTCCTCGGAGGGTCGTATCTCCACTTCGAACGACGCGAGCGAGTCCGAATCGTTCCTGAACGTGTGGGGAGTCCCGGCTTCGACCGTGACTGATGCTCCCGCGCCGAGTGTTCGATCGGTACCGTCGAGAGTGAACACGACCTCGCCTTCAACCACCGAGAACGTCTCCGCGCAGTTTGGATGGACGTGTTCGTCCGGGCCACTCGCTCCCGGTGGAAAGATGCCGAGACTACGACTGTACTCCCCGTTTACTTCCTCAGCATCGACCAGCCGTGCCCCCCATTCACTGGTTACCGGATTCGACCTGAGCGGTCCCGATGCCTGCCGAAGCCTCGAAAGCGTCGGGCTGTCCGCGTCCAGTTCGATTTTCGGGCCGCGTTCGTCCGGCGTTCCGTCGACGAGCGTGCGGCCGAAAGTTACTTTCTTCACAAAATACAACCATCAACGAAGTATATAATAATGCCCATTCTCTTGGGAGTGGTTACCGATTGTGGGCTAGATATTACAGCAACTGTGAGCGGTCAAATCGATCGCTAGATGGACGAACCCTGCTGATCGAGTATTTCTCCCGAGAGCGACCTCTTGTGACCGTTCGAGGCCGCCAGATCGAGCCCACAGGAAAACCGGGTGAAGACCGCGCTTCGCGTTTCCAAGGAGCGAAGTTCCTCGAGCACCTCGTCGCGCACATCGCACGTGTGCTAGAGACGGGAAATCGAAACGGTTCCCGTGACGTGACCCCGGGGCAGTTCATAGCGCAGTCTCATTTATATTCGAAATCAAGTAATATGTAGGTAGTTCGGCAGATATATGGAACGGCAGAGCAAATACTCTTGATACAAGGCGAAAGAACAGATGAGAGAGACGGCAGAAAAACTCGTGTCGACACTTCAACGCCGTAGTTCAGTATTAACATATATATTTAATGAATCAACAGAAAACCACAATATTGTCGAAGATTTATCATCTTCGCGGTCGACGGTAGATCGCGCGTTGGATGAGTGCCGGGAGCTAGGGTTGCTCGATCCGGAAGCAGATCGGATCGAACCGACACTGTTCGCCCGGCTCGTCGTCGCTGTCTACAATGACTTCGACGCGCGCGTCACAAGCCTTGGAACACAGCAGGAATCGAACGGGGATCCGTTGTGGGCCACGGACGCAGAACAGAGGGAGGCGCTGCAGTTAGTCACCGACCGTCTCGATCTACTCACGTACGCGCGGTCTCCACGCTACAAGCGCGATTTCGTCGAGGAACTATCTCATTCCCGATCGACCGTGGATCGGGCCATCCGCGAGTTGGAGGTTGCTGGGCTCGTCCAGCGAACGTCCGACGGCTACACGACGACCCCCATCGGTCGGTGGACCGTCGACCAGTACCGCACGACGCTCGAAACGCTCGCGGACGTTGTAGCAGCGCAGGACGTTCTCGATCAGCTCCCGGCCGACTGTCCGTTTTCGCCGGCGTTGCTCGCGGGGGCCGACACCGAGCGAACCGACGCGGCCGCGCCGTATCGCCTCCCCAACGGGGTACAGGAGCGTCTCGACGCGGCCGAGCAGATCCGAATGGTGCTCCCGTTACTGGCGAATCCACAGCTGCTCGATTGCTGTCACCGGCAGGTCGTGAGTCGTGGGGCGTCGTTGGAGTTGATCATGGATCGTGCCCTCTCCGAAACTCTCACGAGCGAGTTCCCCGGTGCTGTCGCGGAGATGGCCGCCGCCCGTACCGGCGAATTCAGGGCGTTTCTCACGGAGGTACCGGCGTTCGGGATGGTGCTCACCAAGACACCGGCTGGAGCATCGGTATCGGTCATCGTCTACGCCGACCACTGGGCGGTCTACGGGGCGATCCACACGCAGAGCGAGGCGGCAATCGCGTGGGCCGAGGAGTATTACGAGCACCACCGGACGGCAGCCAAAGAGCACACCGACACGCTGCGGGATGCACCACCGCGTGATACAACTCCAGCGCTTTCGGCGGTAACGGATCCGGGGCGCGTCGAGCGCGAGGCCGAGGGGTTCGTCCGGCTGACGCCAACGTACTTCGCCCAGCGTGCGCCTACCGCACCAGCGACCGGCTGGCGCACCGGCTTCGATCTGGTTGACGTTCACGCTGGCTACGCCATCGAGCGCGAGCGAACCCACGACGGAACCCGCCACACCATCACGGAAGCGCTCATCGACTCGCTTCGCGCTGACACCGACCGGGCGGTCGTCGGGCCGCCGGGATCGGGCAAGAGCACGGTCTGTAAGACGGTGGCCTGCCGGTGGTACGAGCAAGGCTTTGGCGCGGTGTTCTACCGCGCGAGCGGGACTGGAACCACCTTCGACTCGCCGGCGATCCTGCGCGAGCAGATCCGGACCGCGGCGTCCGATGGGCACGCACTCGTGGTCGTCGAGGACGCCGTGCGGGCGGAGGCGAACGCGATCTTTCGAGTGATGCGGGCGTTTCGGGGCACCGAGAACGTGACGTTCCTGCTCGACGCGCGGGAAGGAGAGTGGGAGAATCCGACGGCGTTCCCACCCGACGCGCGCCTCGATGCCGATCGCACCGAGCACGTCGAGACGCTGTCGATTCCCGCACTCGACGACCGTGACTGTGAACGACTCGTCGAGAAGTTTCAGAACACTGTCAGTTCGACGACCGACGTTAGCGTCGAGCATCTTCTCCGAGAGATCGATACCGCGGCCGACGAACGACTGTCAGCAAACCAAGCCCAACCCCACAAACTCCTCCTGTTGTTACACCGATTGGTGTTACACACCGACCCGCTGGTGGGCGAGGACGCACAAACGCCAACGACGCTGGCCGAGGACGTTCAGCGAACCTACGAGGAGCTTGCCACCGCTGGCGAGATGGCGTTGGACGTCGGGGTGCTCGTGAATCTCCTGAACGCGGCCGGTCTCGGTGTCCGGCCTGCATTCGTCTACGCGTTGGCCGACGAGGAACCGGAGATCGAGGCGGTTCACAGCGCGCTCTCGGTGCTCGAAGAACGGGTCATCTTCGAGCCGGTGGAAAAAGATCCCGGCGATACTCGGTATCGGACGGTCCACGAAGTGTGGTCGAGGCTGTTTCTCGATCACCTACTCGACGCGACAGCACCCACGACGGCGAGCCGCCGGTTCGGACGGTGTGTCAGCGCTCTTCTCGCGTTGGTCGACGACGAATCACGGCGCGAGCGCGTCACAGCGGCGGTCCCAGGCAAGACACCTGCCATCGACCGGATCCTCGACGCGCCGGAGGAGTGGGCCGATAGAACCACCGAGCGGATCTTTCACCTCGGACTGGATCGGCCAGGGTTGGCTGTGCTCTTCGGGAGAACCGAACGACCACAGATCGAACTTCCCGCCGCTTGCTCGCCGGAGATGGAGCCCCGCTGTGCGGCGTGGCGTGGAGAGATGTATTTCGAACGCGGCGACCGCGACCGGGCAAAACGAGAACTCGACCGGGCCGTCGATCTCGTCGAGACCGTCGAGACGGAACACGCCGTCGACCTCACGGACGTGAGCGCCCGAACCGACCGTTATCTCGGATCGTTCGCCTTCATGAACGGCGATGTTGCCACTGCCAGGGAGTACTTCGAACACGCGAGAGAGCGCTACCACGCTATCGATGACCGGTCGAGCGAAGCGAACTGTTACAACATTCTTGGCACGGTCGCGCTCAACCAAGGTGATCTCAACCGGGCAGAGCGGTGCTTAGAGCAGGCGCTCGACACTCATCGCGAGGTCGGGGGACAGTGGCAAAAGGAGGACAGGGTCCGCAACAATCTCGGAATCATCGCTATGCGCCGGGGAAAGTTCGACCGCGCAACGGAGCATATCGAACGGGGGATCGAGATTCACCGCGAGCGCGAACAGAGCTATCGATTGGCGTTTCTGTTGGCTAGTCTCGGGGAAATCACCCGGCTGCGCGGCGACCTCGAACAGGCCGAAGACTACTGCAAACAGGGACTCGACGTTGCACGGGACGCTGGGGCTACGGATGCGATGGGACGCTCTGTCCTCCGTCTCGGGCGGATCGAGATCGATCGTGGCGATCTCGACGCCGCATCGGAGTGCCTCCAACGCAGCCTCGACACCAGCCGTGAGAGTGAGAACAAGCGGCGCATTGCCCGCTCTCATCGTGGTCTCGGAACGGTCGCGCGCGAGCGCGGTGCCCTCGGGGCTGCCGAGAACCATCTCGAGGATTCGTTGGAGATCTGTCGCGAGGACGACCACCGCTACGACGAGGGGAAAACGCTCGTCGAACTGGGCAAGGTCGATCAGGCCCAGAACCACACGGCTAGCGCCCGTGAGCGCTTTGGGGCCGCCGTCGAGATCTACCGCGAGATGGGTGCTGTGCGCGACGCCATTAGGAGTTTAGAGCAGCTGATGATGGTCTGTGAGGCAGTGGATGAGACGGAAACAGCCCTCGACCATTGTGAGACGGCGGTCACCCTCGCCAAAGAGGCCGGGTTCGACGAGCTGTACGCATCACTCACCGAACGGCGTGCCCAGCTCGTCGAACCCTGATGATAGGTGATTTCGAAATTGTGCTGGGATTGCGAACACTCAACGTAAAGCGACTGTAGACGACGGAGTGCGAATGCTGTGAATGGCCAGTAGAACCACTCCTAGCGCAACTAGGGTACCAGTCCAGATCAGGGGGACAACAAACGATCCCCCATCGAGTGCTTGCATATCGACAAACCGGGTCTGAACCATATTATGTCCGGCATGAAATCCGATGGGCAGCCAAATCGCGCCGGTCACAATACGCCCAGCAACGAGAACGAATCCCAGGGCAGTGGCATTGATGAATCGAACCGAACACCACTGACGTTAGTACGATCACCCCGGTCAACGAGTAATTCTCAGCCAGCGTATCATAGAGGTGACCACGGAACCATAGCTCTCGGGAAGGGCTTGTACGAGTACCGTTGTGATGAAACCACTGATCAGTACACTCACCGCTAATTCCGCCTCGATTTCCGCGGCAGGTCGCCAGTTAGCAATACCAACCTCCACGATAATGTAGTTGGCAAGAACTAAGGAGACAACCCCCAGCACAACCCCACCAACGAAATCACCAAGTTTGTTCCACTTCCATTCGAGACCGAGTCCGTCCCAACCCTGTCCACCGAAGATATTTCTGAGGACGTAGATCAGCAGAATTGAAAGGAGCGTGATGCCAAGTCCGCTAATCACTTGACCGACAAATGGAAAATAAGGATCGAGCCAAATTTCGGATAAACGATACCTGGGGTTGCGCCGACATATATCGCGAGTGCCATCCCCACCCAGGTGAGAACAATAGCACTAGCAGGACTTCTAACCCACGATTTCTTGATCGAGACGTCCATCGAACTTTCAACTATGTTGATTTGAACACAACCCAACGTAAGCATTTTGGCCAATATCGACGCTACTTGTCGTGATTGTTCGACGCAGTACCGACGATAGTATCTTAAGTTTGTTCTATTATATATCTAATATCTCAAAGATAATCTCAGAATATAGAGGAAAGGAAAAATCCGATCAACAGATCGACTCTCCTGACTCCTTACACCGGTAGACAGTGAGCGAGTGGCTCACCAGGGGAACTTTCCGAGATACGTGAGGACAGCAGCCCGAGCTGAGCAAGCATTGCGGTACTGTCGTGATACTGTCGATCGTGGCGTAACAGACCACCATTAAATATTAATGTTTTATATATGGTGGATCGAAGTGGGTTTCAGCCTCGGACACCAGTCCGCCGGGCAGCAGCAGCACATCGCCGGATTCGGTGCCGGGCCCCACCGCCTCGGTGATCACCGTTCCGGACCCCTCGTCGACATGCGTGGACACGATCTCCTGGGTGTAATCAGGAAAGCGAACAGGGCTTCACTCCAAGCGAGTGTCTCCTCGCGACCCCCAATCACCCGGTCACCAATTCGAAACTGGTAGTCCGGCGAGAGGGTGGCCATCCAAGCATTCCAATCCTGACTAGCCCAGCTCTCCTCATAGGCCCGGTACAATGATTGGATATCGGTCATACATCCCATGAAACTGCCGACAATATAATACTTTCGTGGAGTGATGGAACGGATACTATATGGGAAAGTAAGATGAATGCTGAGGCGAAGGACGAAGACGACCTCGTACTACGTTTTTCGGCACCATTCACCACCATAATAGAAACTCATTTATACTAGTTATCGTCGTCCGACACGTTCGTGATGGATGGAGAGATATACTATCCAAGCGTACAGCAGTATATGTCAAGAAAATCCCGTGTCTTCGACACCGAATCGAGTAAGCAAGATGGAGATCAGAGGGTGTCTTCCACGAACCGGCGTCGGTTGCTTTGTGGACTTGCGGGCAGCGTCGGTCTCCTCGCGGGCTGTAGCGATCTTACGGGTGACAACAGTACAGAAACCCAACAGCCCGCCACCACTGAGTCGACGACCGACGATTCTACTCCCACAGCTACGCCAACAGCAACAGCGGACGAAACAACAACCCAGCAGACGACCACGGCCGGTGGCCCGGAGTTGACAACGTATAGAAACGATATATACGACTACCGCATCCAGTACCCGACAGAGTGGTCCGTCGATGAGAGAATCAAACAGGTCCACTTCACGTCTGACTCGGAGAATAGTCAGCTACTGGTCGAAATCATAGACGAACTCGGTCAGAATACTACTCTTCCTCAGATCGTCGATTCTGTGATAACGAATACAAAAGACGAATTTGACGATGTCGAAGTGCTGGGCGAGCGTGATGTGACACACTCAAGCGGACAACCAGCGCACATAATCGAATTCCGGTACACCACGAACGATACGGGGGAAACGATGCGGAATACATACCTCGTTACGCTCCACGAAGAACGCGCCTATGAGGTCGAATTTGGCTACCGGAACGCCAACTACACGGAGGCGGCTGAGCAGCTCGCCACCAGTATCATCGATTCGTTCGCCCTCACTGAACAGGGTTCGACCGACGATTCCACACCCGACCAGGAGACAGATGAATCATCGAACGAGACGCTCGACCTCTCCTCATTGACGACGTACACCAACGACCGGCAGGACTACCGTATCAAGCACCCCGAACACTGGACTATCGACGACAGCACTCAGTCCGCCGTTGAGATTGCGAATTCCAAGAGTGGTGTCATCCGTATCACCGAGATCGACGGATCGAGGGGCTCGGATACACCCACAGAGCTCGCCGATCATGCCATAGAGGAACTCGAGTCGGTGATGACCGAGTCATCGGACCGTCAGAAAACGACACTCCCGAGTGGCCAACCGGCTGTCATGCTCGACGTAACCTACGATCTGTCGGACGACGAGAGGGGACCGCTTCGTGGCGGGGCGCTCTTTACGAGTAAGCAGGATACGGGCTACAGGGTTCAATTTATCGCTGAAGCCAGCATTTGGACGTCCTCCGTAGAACGCGGCGTCGAACGCATCATCACGTCTTTCGAATTCACTGATCGATCTCGTTGACGCCCGGCTCGTCAAGCCTGACGGGCGGGGAACTGTCGGGCTGGCGCTTGGGGTTTCGGCTTCGATAACCAGATGTGCGCGTAGATCGCTCCATTGAGCGCGCTGTCCTCGTAATCGAGCGCGATGACCCAGCGAATGTGCAAGCCTCGGGGTCACTCTGCCTTGAATTCTGTCGTGGAAATTTCACTGGTCGAATTCCACACATAGAAACCAATAAAAGCAATATATTACTAGGGTTGGGATTTAAGAGGTGTTAGAATTTCATAAGTGGTATGGGTGAAACAGAAGAGCAAAAACAACCGATACAGGCCCAACTAGACCGGAAGCCACAAACGGTTCTGAAGCTCGGCTGTAAGCCCGGGGGAAACACAACATATTGTGAATCAACAACATCAGCTACTGATATCGACGCACGACTGCTGCGTCGGAACCCAATCGAACCGAACGAAGTGGAGAATCCCCTGTTTCGGAGAATATTCGGTGGAATTGAGACAACCCTAGAAACCCGATCGCCACAAACACCGAATCCATCCCGATCACTGATGGGAAGATCACGTTGCCAGCGATTGCACAAGCAGCTTCGATACGGCTATCAGCGTCGATGACCGGATCAGGCACGAAAAACGCAGCCGTTGCAACAACTCCATCGACTGGTGGGTTGGGAGCAACGATAACGAGTCGACATACACCAGGATGGCGGAAACCCACCATAGATCGTAACGATACGAGACACCTGAGGACGTCAATGATAACACGATGAACGATACACCCAAGCGACGAACTGTTCTGAAGACCATTGCCAGTACAGGTATCGCAACGGTCGGTGCCGTCTCGGCACTGACCGGCACCACGAAGGCGGACGCTACCGGTGACATTCCGTCACACTATCTCGATCAATACCGTCGGACGGGGAACAACTGGGGATTGGACTGGACGTATCTAGCTGGGGTTGGTTGGGTTGAAACCCAACACGGTCAGTATGTGGATGGTTGTGCCGAATCCCCGGCGGGCGCACGCGGACCGATGCAGTTCATGCCGGCGACGTGGGATGCGTACGGCGTAGACGGGAACAACGACGGGGTCACGGACATCTGTGATTACCGAGACGCAATCCCGAGCGCCGCCAACTACCTCACCGCGTCGGGTGCGCCCGGCAACTGGGACGACGCGCTGTACGCTTACAACCACAGTTGGAGCTACGTCAACCACGTCAAAGACACCGCCGCCGTCTACCGCGACCGCTACGGTGGCGGCGGTGGCGGTGGTGGATTTAACGATGGCGATCGGATCGAACCGACGACGAGCTTGAACACGCGCCACCGACCGGGCACCGACTCGGAGATCCTTGCCACGATGGAGCCGGGAACTGTCGGTGAGATCATGAACGGACCCGAGAACAAAGACGGCTACACGTGGTGGGGCGTTCACTGGCTGGACGACAACGTCTGGGGCTGGTCGGTCGAACGCCACCTCACCCACGCATAGTTGGCGCACAGAACGGCGATCAAACAGAACGATATCCGGAGCGAAAAACGATGACACGCAAATTCACACGACGGAAGCTACTCAGCACCGCAGCGACAGCACTAGCAGCCCCAACAGTCTTGAGCGGTTCGGCCAGCGCCTTCGCCATGGACGACCGCGTTGAGCCGACGACGAGCTTGAACACGCGCCACCGACCGGGCACCGACTCGGAGATCCTCGCCACGATGGAGCCGGGAACTGTCGGTGAGATCATGAACGGACCCGAGAACAAAGACGGCTACACGTGGTGGGGCGTTCACTGGCTGGACGACAACGTCTGGGGCTGGTCGGTCGAACGCCACCTCACATCAACCGGCGGTGGCGGCGGTGGGGCGGACTTCACGTGGCCCATCACCGGGTATATCACCTCCCCGTACGGTGCTCGTCCCGGTCACTACGCGGTCGACTTCGGCAACGACGGCATCATCGGAACGCCGATCTACGCCGCGCGGGACGGCGTCGTAGACATCAGAAGCTTCGAATCAGGTGGCTGTGGCAACTACCTCAAGCTCGGCCACGAAAACGGCTACCAGACGATGTACTGCCACCTGAACAGCTTCGACGTTTCCCAAGGACAGAGCGTTTCGAGGGGGCAGAAGATCGGGGGGATGGGTGATACAGGGAATTCGACCGGTCCCCACCTACACTTTACCGTCGAGCAAAATCAGACACACCTGTCGATTCCCGGTAGCGACGGGCAGAACGTCACTGCGGGCGAAGCGATCCCAAAGGACTACAGCGGGATCTGAAACGAGTTATCTCTCCGCTTCGATCTTTTTTTATTATTGAACTGTGTGAAGAAATATCCCACGAAACTCCATCGATTTTCCAAGACGGCGTCCAGGTAGCGTATACAACGCATCCAGATGCTCCTCCGCCCACTCCCATCAGGCGTGATCCAGACAGCAGTACTCCTCAAGGATATTCCGGCAGGGTAGCCGATGCCGAGGTTGTGTTGATTTCCCGATCGTACTCGTCGGCTATCTCACGGGCGCGCTCGAAAGCTGGCTCGGCACGTTCGGCGGCAGCCTCAGGTAAGCGGCGTGTTCAGAGTCGTCCATCGGAACGAGAATTCGTGAGAGCATATCCCAAAAGATGTCATCCAGCCATCTAAGTCCCGATGTCAGGCGATGCCCGGGAGGAGAACGAAGAACCCGTAGGCCAGGATCGTAGACACTGAAGGGCCGATAATCCACATTGAGACGTACTTGACAACCGCCCGAGGGTTGAAGAGATCACCCGCGTCGAGCACCTCTTCTGGCTCTTCTTCACCGATCGGCGCAGCTGGTTTCCCTTCCATCTCTTCGGCGGTGATTGCACCGGGGACGATCTCACGGTCTTCCACGTCGCGGCTGACCGCCTCACGGAAGGTGATCGGACGAGTTGCACGGCCCCATCCGATGCCAACGATCGTCATCACTGTCGCCATCACGAGACTGATCGGAATCCCGATCCACGAGAGAAGCGTTGTAATCGTCGATGCAGTTACCATGACGAAGAGGGCTGCGAGCAGCGGAATGTCACTCAGTTCGCCCCCGACTGATTCCATCGTCCGGCGGGCAATGGTGAACCCACCAATTCCGATCGCAAGCGTGGCGATGATGATCGCAGTATCGTTAGGGAGTCCGCCTGCTCCGCCGACAAGTGGTGCGGCGGCGTTGGGTACATTGCTTGCACCGGCGCTGAATGCCATGTAACAGCCGATAACGAGTACAACTGCCGTGCTACCCAGTTCTATCCACGTCGTGTTTGGGCCGAACGTTGGCTTCGGAATCGTTCCGTCCTGATCAAGGGTCAGTAATGGACCATCCGACTTCTTGATCTGTACCCGTCGGTTGACTTCTGGGTAGATGTACCGTCCGATAACGCCGCCGATCCAGAACCCAATAACCGGCGTCACAACCCACCACGAGATGATTTCGGCAATTGTTGCGTAGTTGAGCGTGTCTGTCGCCAGTCCAAGACCGGCTATCGCGCCGACGGTCGTCATCGACGTTGGAACAGGGACGCCGAAGATATTGGCGATGAGGATGCCTAGTCCAATGAAGAAGAGGACGGCGACACCCGCCGTGAGCGTGAGATCGATCGTGATGATCCCTTCGCTCAACGTGTCCATCACGTTTCGTCCGACAGTCCAGCCGCCGAGAAAGACAAAAAATGTCATGAGTGCTGCCGCCGTCGTCTTTTTGACGATACCAGCACCGACGGGTGGCCCCCACGCAATCCCGGTGGACGAGCCACCGATATTGAACCCGACAAAAATAGACGCAACGATCCCGATTGCGAGTAGGGTTTCTACCATCGGTAGATAATAAGAGAACCATAGTAAAATAACCATCGTAGTATATGGATAAGTTATAGAAGTACTGCCGCGCTGTTGTGGCTATTCGTCCGAATCGGCACCTATTTGGACTGTGGCCCTTCCGTAGCCACTAGTACCTACAACTGAGAGGTATTCTTGAGAGAATTTTTCTCTAGAACACAATAGAATATGATATTTCCAACAGAGCAAACGAAAGCAAACGGTCGTTCGCCTTCGACGCTGACTAGCCGGAATATCGAGTTCTACTCGCTCACCTCGGTACTGACGCCGACGCGGTGATCGTCCCCGACCTTTCACGCCTTTCCCGCGATCAGAAAGAACAGCTCCGTCTTCTGCTCGACGTTGATGCAGCTGGCGTCGCGATTCACTCCGCTGAGCTGGCTGTGCCGTCGACCTCAACGACTGGGCGTTCGTGCAACCACCCATCGAGGCGGCCACAAGCGTCAACTAACCGACTGTCGCCGCGTCTACGAGCGCCGCGAACGCTATGCTGTGGGTAATGACGGCTGAAACTGTGATGATACTGTCGGACAGCGGTGATTGCGTATCGGTTGCTGGTGACCCGCCAGACAGCAGCTGGCTAGTCCGTCGCAATCCGTACCCGACTCTGTCCGGCAGTATCAGTGTTCTCGAAGAGCACGCCATCCGAAATCGCAGGATGGGTACCAACGGCACCGGCGCGAGTCTCCGTGATCGACGACCCACTCACGCCACTCGGATCCCGACAGCGCCACAGCCCTCGTTCGAACGCTCGAGCGACTGCTTCTGCCGCATAAAAGCGATCACTCCGGCTGAACGAGCTGTCGGACACGCGGGCGTGGCCCGTCCTGACGAGTTCGTGGTTGAGATTCCGGCCATCGTCGTGGACGTAGGCGAGCAACTGCCCGTAGTACCCGCGCGTATCGGCCTCCGCATCGAGCACGAGATCGATCCGCTCGCCGGGCTCGAGCGCGGCCGTCGTGTCGGCGCGCGCATCCGATCCAGCGTCATCGAGACACTGTTTGCCCGCCTCCGTATCCGGTATCCCTTCGAACTCTGTCGGGTCGTTCTCGTCGCGTACGTCGGGCGTATCGACACCCAACAGCCGCACCCTGTCGGTCGTGCCGTTCGGGTACTGAACGCCGACCGTCTCCCCATCGACGACCACCGTGACCGTCGCAGTAAGCGAGGAATCCGTCTCTGATGGGCCAGCAGTACCGAATTCGCCCGCCGGAATCGCAACAACGAGGAATGCCACCACAAGCACAAGCGACCGGGGTGATCGCGTCACAGCTCATCGGTTTCGGGAGGTATCACGTTAATGTTTTCTATAGAATATATGTATCAATACGTGATGGTCAGAACCCACAACGCACCACGGACAGATCTTGGTGAAATCGATAGCCCGGCAGCGTCGAGCGCATCGGCAGACAGCAGCGGTGGGATCACAGGCACGAGCGGACAGAAGCGTCAGCCACAATGCAGTAGTGTGATCGTTCCATACGGCTGTTATGGACGCGGTACAAGTGCCGGCCGTCGGCGTGTCCGCCAGCAACAGTTTCGGACTCCTTCTCGTTGGTGTTGGGCTGCTCTGTCTCGGAGTAGGGGTGGGTTGGTGGTGGATGCGAACGGCCCGCCGCGGGGGGGAGACGGATCAGACGGGCGCGCGCGAAAAGAGTACACCGAACAGTAGGGACGAGGAAGACCGTTCTTCCGAGGATATCTCCGGCGACACAGGGGGGTTCGTGTTCGCTACTGATGGGAGCACTGAGAAAGCGCTTGACGTGGACCAAGAGAGCGGAGATGACGACGCTGCCAGTCCACGAGAGGAGTGATTGGGAATACCAGCGTTCAGTCGACACTGTTACTTTGGAATTCGAGTTTTATCCGGTCGAGAGCGGAGACATCGTAGGAAAACGGACAGAGAATCCTGAATATCGCAGTAACAAGGCCATTGAACGGGCAGACCTTATCTACTCGTATGGCACCACGAACTGCACAGCTCGACATTCGGGGGATGAGCTGTGCAAACTTTCGAGTTTGCGGTGGTGGTGTTCGCCTCGGCCGTGTTGATCGCCTGTCCGTGTGCGCTCGGACTCGCAACGCCTGCCGCGACGATGGTCGGCATCTCGACCGGCGCACAAAACGGCGTGCTGTTCAAGGGTGGTGACGTTCTCGAACGCGCCAAGGACGTGGATACAGTGGTGTTCGAGAAGACCGGGACGCTGACGAAAGGGGAGATGGAGCTCACGGACGTCCTCACCGTGGATGGGACCAACACGGATGACAGCGGGCTGGTCTCCGACGGCGGTGCTGCGTTCGAAGACCGGCAGGAAATCGACGAAGAAACGGTGCTTCGAACCGCGGGGAGCGCCGAACGCGGCTCCGAACACCCACTCGCCCAGGCGATCGTCGAGGGGGCGAACGCGCGCGGCATCGAACTGAGCGAGCCGACCGGGTTCGAGAACGTCCCTGGTCACGGGGTCCGGGCGACCGTGGACGGACAGACGACGCTCGTCGGCAACCGCAAGCTCATGCGCGATAATGATATCGATCCGTCGCCCGCAGAGGATGCCCTCACACGCCTCGAAAGGGAGGGCAAAACCGCAATGCTCGTCGCCCGCGTGCCCGCTGGCACGAGCGTGCCTGCCGGCACGACCGGCGGCGAACTCGTTGGCGTCGTCGCTGTGGCTGATGCGGTCAAGGAGAACGCGGCCGCGGCTGTTCGTACCCTCTTCGAGCGCGGTGTCGAGGTCCACATGATCACCGGCGACAACGAGCGGACCGCTCGGGCGGTCGCGGAGCACCTCGGAATCGATCCGGAATACGTTCGTGCCGGCGTTCTCCCCGAAGACAAGGCCGACGCGGTTGACGCCGTTCAGACGGGGGACGAACGGGTAATGATGGTCGGTGACGGCGTCAACGACGCTCCCGCGCTGGCGACAGCCGCCGTCGGAACCGCGATCGGTTCGGGGACCGACGTCGCTATCGAGGCCGCGGACGTGACGCTGATGAGTGATGATCCGCTCGGCGTGGTGAAGGCTATCCGGATCTCAGAGGGAACGCTCCGGAAGATCAAGCAGAACCTGTTCTGGGCGCTGGGATACAACACAGCCATGATCCCACTCGCCTCGATCGGGTTGCTCCAGCCGGTGCTCGCCGCGGGGGCCATGGCGTTCTCCTCGGTGTCGGTGCTCACGAACAGCCTGCTGTTCCGGCGGTACACCCCAGATCACGACTACGAACTGCTCGGGAGGCTCCGGCGCGATCGCTGATCCACGGCTCTGGAGATCGAGCCGAACGCGCTGAAAACCCGTTCTCGTCGCCTAGTAGCACGCACAGTGTACGGCACACGAAGTGGTGATCGGGCCGAGGAGGTATTATTAACATTGTATTCTAAAATCATAGCTCTTATTATCTAGAGAGAGTAGATTATTAACATGCCACGATACACCCGGCGGCAATTTCTCGCAGTCGGAGTTGGTACCGTCACGATCGGTTCCACGGCAGGATGCACGTCACGCACGTCGGACGCGTCGAACAGCGGTCCGAGGGCGCAGTCCTCGTTTTTCGTGTTCGGGGATTTTGCGACCGAAGTGGCGGGGGAAACCGCAACCGCAGAAACGCTGGTTCCCCTCGGGCAGCACGGCCACGGGTGGGAGCCTGGGCCGCAGGTTCAGGGAACCGTCCTCGAATCGGATCTATTCATCTACGGAATGGAAGGATTCCAGCCCTGGGCTGACGACCTCATAAGGAGTCTCAGCGACGACGCTGACATCGAAGTCGTGGCTGCTGGCAGCGGGATCGACCGCATCGAGGACAACCACGATCACAGTCACGAGGAGGACCACGGTGGTGACGGGAGCCACGACGGCGAACACGAGGAAGACGACGGCCACAGCCACGGAGATCCCCACTTCTGGCTGGACCCCAAACGGGCAAAGAAAGCAGTCGACACGATCCGTAGTGGGTTCGCCGGTGTCGACAGCGCAAACGCTGACACGTACACCGACAACGCCGATGAGTATCGTTCCAGACTCGACGAACTCGATAGCGCGTTTCAGTCGGCGCTCGAAAACGCGGCCAAGGAAACCGTGCTGGTCGGGGGCCACAACGCGTTTCGGTATCTCGGGCAGCGGTACGGTTTCGAAGTGAAGACGCTGACCGGACTGTCTCCGGACGAGCAGCCCACGCCCAAGGATATCGAGCGGGCCCAGCAGATCATCTCGGAACACGACCTCGAACACGTCTGTGTCGATCCGCTCGAATCTCAGACGGCGGCCAACCAACTGGTCGAGGAAACCGACGCGAGGGAAGTGCTCCCGCTGACGCCGATTCCCGGCCAGACACAGGAGTGGACGGAGAAGGGCTGGGGATACGTCGAGATCATGGAAAACGTCAATCTCGAAACGCTCGAGACGGCTCTGGACGCAGAATGACCGGTTCGACGGAGCCGATCATCAGCGTCGACGGTGTCACGTTCGGGTACGGCGACCGACCGGTTCTCGAAGCGGTGTCCATCGATGTCGAGCCGGGTGCGTATCTCGGGCTAATCGGACCGAACGGAAGCGGCAAAAGCACCCTGCTCGATCTCATGCTCGGGTTGCGACGACCTGACGACGGAACGGTGACGCTCTTTGGCGAGCCCGCACACGCGTTCGAGGCGGGCGAGCGCATCGGCTACGTCGCACAGGACGCGACGAAGGCCGTCGGAGACATGCCGGTGACGGTCCGCGAGGCCGTCAAGATGGGACGGTATCCCCGACGGCTCGTCGGGCGATTTTCCACAGAAGACCGACGAGCGATACGCGAGGCGATGGAACAGGTCGGGATCGCTGATCTCGCGTCGCGACGTGTGGATCGACTCTCGGGCGGACAGCGCCAACGGGTCTTCATCGCCCGCGCGCTCGCGTCCGGGGCAGATCTCCTTGCGCTCGACGAACCGACGGTCGGGATCGACGCGGAATCCAGAGAAGCGTTCTACGAACTCCTCTGTGGCCTAAACGCGACCGGTCTGACGATCATTCTCATCGAACACGACATCGGCGTCGTCACCACGTATGCGACGGACATCGCCTGTCTCAACGGCCAACTCTGCTTCCACGGCGACCCGAACGAACTCGTCGAAACGGATGCGCTCACAAGGGCGTACGGAACCGACCAGTACGTCATTCACCACGACCATTGATAATGCTCCCACAGTCACTCATCACGGTCGGCTCGAGCGCTCCGAACGTGCGGAGATTCGGCGGGTTGTTCGCTGTCTTCGAGTGGTTTCTCGAGGACGTGTACGGCGGAGGGATGGAGATCCTCGCTGATCTCCTTGGTGTGACGATGCTCGGATACCCCTACATGCAGCGGGCGTATCTCGCGGCGGTGTGTATCGCCGTCATCGGCCCGCTCGTCGGCACGTTTCTCGTCCACCGCGAGATGGCGATGATCGGTGATACGCTCGCACACACAGCGTTTGCGGGCGTGGCCGCCGGACTGTTCCTCAACGCGACGCTGTCACTCACGCTGTCACCGCTACTCACCGCGCTCGTGGTGGCTGTCGGTACGGCGTTGCTCGTCGAGTTGCTCATCGAACACGCCGGGGCGTACAGCGACACCTCGCTGGCGATCGTCCTGACCGGCGGATTCGCCGTCGGGAGTATTCTGATCACTGCGACGGACGGAGGCATCGCCGTCGGTATCGACGCCTACCTCTTTGGAAGTCTCTCGACCGTCTCGAAGGAGAACGTCGGGATTCTCGTGCTCATGAGCGTGCTCGTCGCCAGCCTCCTCACGCTCGCCTACCGACCGCTCCTGTACGTCACCTTCGATGCAACCGCCGCTCGGGCAGCTCGGCTCGATGTCCGCCTGTACAAGCGTCTGCTCGTCGTTCTCACGGCACTAGTCGTGGTCAGCGCGATGCAGATCATGGGTGTCATCTTGGTCGCTGCGATGCTCGTCGTCCCGGTCGCCGTTGGGGCGCTCGTTGCACGGAGCTTCAAGCAGTCGATACTGCTCGCGATAGTCGCCGCCGAGTTCGCGGCCATCACGGGCGTCAGCCTCTCCTACGTCTACGGGATCGCGGCCGGCGGCTCGATCGTCCTCGCGGCCATCGCCGTGTACGCTGTCGTCCTCGGTCTCCGAAAACTCACCCGAGAGGTTCGTGTGGCGAAGACACCACACGCTCGAGACGGTCGTTCCGGAGACGGGATCAAAGCCGACGGAGGAGAAGAGTGATTGCTGGTCCACGGGCCAACACCACCCTTGCTGAGCGATTCGACGCCAACGGTAGCAAACTACTCGCCTGTCGGTTCTTTTTCAAGCGTTACCTGCTAACTGATGACGAGTACTGTATCTCCTACCAACTCGCGTCCTTCGATCGCTCGGGGAGATTTAACCCTTACAATACCACTAAGGTAGAAAACGAGCAATGATGGTCCTGTGAACTGCTCGGCCTGCTTTATCTGTAGAATCCACCCCCGTTTTCGAAATGGAGGAGAAAACACAGGGGTAGGGAAGAGTCACACACCGTTTTCGAAATGGAGGAGAAAACACAGGGATAGGGAAGAGTCACACACCGTTTTCGAAATGGAGGAGAAAACACAGGGATAGGGAAGAGTCACACACCGTTTTCGAAATGGAGGAGAAAACACAAGGGCGATCTTAAGGAGATCTTCGATGCACAGCATGTGATAATTACAGATGCTGAACTATTTCTCAAAGATGAATACAACTATTATCAGTGTATCGTCTCTGATTAATATCTAGATCATCCCAAACCTATCGGTATTTACCAATATTTCGTTAATTATCATAGCAACTGACATAAGAACTATAACAAATTAATTTTTATAATAAATAATTAATGATTTATCACTCCCTTATAGCCATTTAGGCCGTACTGTCCACAATACGGCC
This sequence comes from Halobacteriales archaeon YIM A00010, assembly GCA_025041175.1. Classification (GTDB taxonomy): domain Archaea; phylum Halobacteriota; class Halobacteria; order Halobacteriales; family Haloarculaceae; genus Halocatena. The sequence goes on along the minus strand of JAKCFJ010000002.1, from coordinate 183,571 downwards.
ACGGTTAACACCTCTAATACATAAATGTTTCCTATTAAAAATATTCTTTCATAATAACATATTCACTGAAGATCATCCAAACACCACCGTTTTCCTCTTAGATACGGTTTCGTCTAAGTCGCTCCATTTCGAAAACGGTGTGTGTGTTCCCAGATTCTACACATCCCCACACCCATTTCGAAAACAGTGTATCCAATTCGACTATGGTTATTCTTCATATTTCACAAGTGGCCCCTGTAACACCTGTATTGGTAGAATTCTACAGCGTGCATTTCGAAAATGGTTTGTGCCACCGATACAAGACTCCGCCATGAATAATGACATCCCCGACATATCAGCCAGGAATGGGAAAAATGCCATTGAAACGGCAGAGGACGATAATTGGACGGTGATTGACAAAATTCTTGAAAGCGATAATAACGAGAAAACGGTCTTTGCAAACAAACGACTTGTCGATTCGTCGTACGTGGTTGATGAAGATCGTATTTATGGTCGGGACGAACATCTCGCGGAAGAAGCCCGAGCGTTCAAAGATACGCTTAAGGGTGAACGACCACCTGATCTCCTACTCTACGGCGCAAGTGGCACCGGTAAGTCCGTCACAGTCAAGGCTGTTGCAAAGAAAGTCAAACAGCGGTGTGAGCAGCGGCGTATTGACTTTGCTTCTATCCCAGTTAATTTCAAACATATGGAGACACACACGCTAGATAGAGCTGTTTGGAAACTTGGCTGGCAAACTGCACGTACCGCCAATGTGGAATGGGATGTACCACCAAAAGGTGTCTCGACAGATACAAAATATATTCAGCTCTATGAACTTGTTGACGAACACTTCGATGCTATCGTCTTCATTTTGGATGAAATAGATGCTCTCACAGGTCGGAGTGACGAACCCGAGCCTGCATTCTCGCGGTTGCTATATGGGTTGAGCCGTGCATTAGAGGAACAGATTATTGCCACTCCAATTTCAGTAATCGCGGTCACGAATGACCCAACCTTCACAAAAGAGTTCGATAGCCGTACCGATAGTTCCTACACCCCACACGAAATCAAGTTCGACGACTACGATGCTCATCAGCTACGAGAAATTCTACACCGACGGACAGATGCATTCCGTGATGGCTGTCTGGAAGACGATGTTATCCCTCTTGTTGCTGCATTTGCGGCCCAGAACGAAGGCGATGCTCGCAAAGCGATTGATCTTCTCAGAAGTGCTGGTGAACTAGCAGACGATTTGGATGATGAAACTGTAAAAGAGGAACATGTCCGAGAAGCGAACGATGCTGTCGAAAAAAACCGTTCGCTGGAACTCATCCGAGGGATGGCGGCCCAGAAAAAGCTTGCTTTGTACGCAGCTGCGACAGCTGCGATGGTCGGAACGTCTCGTGCTGCCCCGAGTCCTGCAGTATATGAAACTTATAAGTGTATCTGTGGAGATATTGGTGCGGACACCTATACACAGGAGACTGTCAATAGCCACATTGGTAAAGGAGAAACGTATGGCATCCTAGAGGTGGAAAAAACGAGTCGTGGCATTAATACTGGAGTATATCTCCAGTATATTTTCTCCGAGGATCCGGAGACAGTTCGTTCGGTGATCGAAGAAGATAGTCAGATATCTAATTCCTCACTCAATCGTATCGAAAGAGTCGCTACCACTCAAGTCCAGAAATATAACGCCTGATCCACTTTGATGATCCCCCTGAGCTTCCACCCGACGTTTTCGCCGAGCCTCGACGGATCTAGCGCCATATCAATCCCGACATCCCCGAAACACTCGGCCGTTACACCAAGATAACAACGGCTATTATCGGTGCTGTGGCAATCACAGCACGTTCGGTGCCTGGAACGAACTGATTATCCGGTCCTTTTCGGCGTCGTCGCATTCATCATCGGGAGCTACGTGTTCTCAGACAGCGAGATTGGTTGCTCACAAAGTACTCAGCTGGTTCAGGCTACTCCGGACTGACTCCCGCTATCCGGTTCGACGCGAGTGATGGAAGTCAGCGGGGGTACGCTAGCAACTACTCTACCCCTGTGAGTACAGAGATGGAGGTTTATCGCTCAGGAAAAAGGCGCTCAGATCTGTTCTTCTGGCGGAAGGAACGGGCCAACGGAGATGGTGTATCGTGCGATCGAGGCGACCCTGAGTATGTAGCTGAGAAGGATGGACATCGGGATAAGCACGACAGCGATTCCGAGACTAACGACTTCGGCTAGCAGTGGCTGCGGGACGGTTGCACTCGGAATCGTCGTGTACATTGTCGTCACAACGAAGGTGCTCAACAGGATCGGCACGCCGAGATACCCCAGAATACGCGATAATTGCGCGAGGTTTTGCTGGATCACGATCGTCTTGAAAAACTGCCGAGTGATAGCGACTGATTTGATCAGCTCGAATATCGCTTCGAGTTCGGTGCGAGCGGCCTCGGAAAACTCTCCATCGTATTTCCGGAGAAGGTGATCCGTCGCCGTGAGATTCTGGGCGTACGCCGGTCCGAGAAGTATCGAGACGGTCTGTAGCGTGTCTTCGATCCCTTCGACCTCTTCGACACGATCGGCGTACGCGTACACGTCCGATAGGAACTCGTCGGCGTCGTCCTTCAACGCCCGATCCACGCCGTCGAGTTCGGTCTCGAACGCGTTTGCTCGCTCGGATATCGTCTCGCCGATGAGGACGAGGAATTGATCCGGCTGACTTGGACTCGTTGGTTGGTCGGCAAGATCCTCGACAGTGTGACGGAACTCGAACGAGCCATCGATGCGGTCAGTGAGCTCGTCAACCGTTCCAAACACCCGCGAGAGGATCATTTGATTGACGGTGATGGTAATCGTAATGAGCGAAAATACACCAGAGATGATACCACTCCCGAACATCGTCGAGACGGGACTCTCGGGCTGAAAGGTGATGAATCCGAATTTCGTGAGTCCGTACGTGACGAAAAACGATCCAACTACGAGGAGACCGGCAACGACCAACCGATTTCCATCGATCAAAAACCACTTCTTCACGTTATTCATGTGATCTAATGAGAAGATGACAAGTGGTCATAGGTCATACCAGCGGGTCGCCAGTAACGGTAGCATTGCGTGATTCGACTGTCGTTCCGTTGATCGTGTTGACGGCAACGATCGTTACGGTGCCGTTCGCGGGAAGCAGTACTGTGGCAGTTGATTCCCCGCTATCGAGTGCGGTCGTATCGAACGTGTTTCCGCTCGATGTGATTATATCCAGGTGTGTTATTCCTCGCGTAGTCGTCGCATTGGGGGTGAGTGAGATGTTCGCTGCGACCTGGGTTGCCCAGGAACCGGAGAAGGACGCCGTCTGGAAGACAGTCGAACCAGTGGTGTTAAGACTCACGTTCGGGTCGAGAGTGAAACAGCCGCTGCTCCCAGAAACCACAAGCACGACCACAGTAAGTAGTTGGAACCGGCGTTGGTGGATCACGAGGTCTACAAACGTAAGTTAGTCGCTTAATACCAATGGTGACCTATGCAAGGATATAACGATCCATGGGTCTGCAGACTCATGCACCATGTGAGATCTCACGCAACGAGCTCCGAGCTGCTGCTATTGTTCCCTGTCGGATGCGTCCGGCCGTTCTCGGTGTCGATCGCGTTGGCGCTCGTCCCACGCCTCGAACAGACCGTAGTCGGTCATCGTGTCCATGCCAGCGAGTGCTGCTCGGAGTTTGAGTCCGACGAGTGGGACATCGGCGACGGTGATGATAACGTCAGCTTGAATAACCGCCCCATCTCGGAGGACGACATCGACGAGATCGACGATTCCGTCCTCGGGCTGTGTCGGTTTCATGCGGTGTCAGGGTTGGAGTCGTTTGCTTCGATGGTCGGTGTAAACGTATAGGGGGGCCATGGACCAGTGTAGCGTATTTCAACGCCCGGATCGGCCGCCACCTCATCGAGCAGTTCATCCACGTTTCGTTGTTGCTCCTCGTGAGCGAGGACGGCGAGCCGTGCCTCCCTGGTTACCGTCTCGTCCGTCTCGTCCGCCGGAGCGAGCGCCGCCGGTTTTTGACCGAGATCTTGGAGGTCGCGAACCATTGGACGGAGCTGCTCTGTGAGCGCGGCCGTTCGATCAGCACGCTGTTGTTGTTTCAACGTCTCGAATCGCTGTTCGTACTGCTTTTCGAGGAGGTGGCTCGTTCCCGCAGTGGACTCAGCAATACGCTCCTCGAGCTCGACTAACTGCTCGTCGTTGCTCAACTCCTCCTCCAGGGCGGCTTCATCGCGCTGAACGTCGATACGGTACTCCCAACACCCCGCCATGGCGTCGAGGTGGGACGTGAACGTGTCTTGCTCGCTTTCGAGCCACGTTCGGACGCGCTCATCGTCGCCTCGAAGAATCGTATCGAACCGGAACGGGATGGGCGTACCAAACCGCTCTCCTGCGGTGTCAATGACGTTTTGGTGCTCTAACAGCCACTTCCGCACCAGATCGACATCCGACGTGTCATAGAGCGCGTTGCACTCGTGGACCACAACACCGATCTCCCCCACTGTCAGTACATACGTCTGCTCTCCATCGACCCCTGTTGTCGAGAACTCGGTCGGCTCCGTCTCCGGCAGCTGGACGACGCAGTAGAGATAGCGACCGGATTCGAACGAAGATTCAGTCATCTTCGATCGGGTTGTGACTGTACCCCTGCTGAGGGGGCTCATCTACGGTCCTGACAGCATCCGCAACGAGCCCATCGAGTCGTTCACGCAGCTGGTCGACCGGTTCATCGATCTCCTCGTCCTCTTTGATCGATTCTATTTCGGCCTCAAGCGCAGCGAACTGGGTGCCGACTCGTTCGATCTCCTCGTCAGTGAGATCCCCAGACTCCATGCGGCGGATCGCCTCTCGCTCCATGACATCGACCAACAGTTCGACGACCGTCATCACGAGCGTCATCAACCCGTCGCGTGCGCTCTCTCCATCGATATCAATCTGTGTCATCTGTCACCTCGTGATCGCTCCCAGAATCATCCTCGGACGATCCCGTCGACTGCTGGGTCAGCTCTGGAGACGACTGCTGGTCGCTGTCCGAGTCTCCGTCCGAATCCGAGTCTCCGTCCGAATCCGGATCCCGTTCCGTTTCATCCAATTGATCAATCTCTGTCTGAACGGTTGTAGCGTCGGATTCGTCCAGTTCCTCGGTTTGTGACTCGGAAGTTGCGATTTCTTCGGTTCCGGCGGCCGCTGCGACCCGTTGCATATCCGTGCCCTCGGGAAACTCGAGTCCGTACTTCGCGGCCGTCTCGAAGGAGGCCAAAGCGGCGCGGAGTTGTATTCCGAGCAGCTCCGTGTCGCCGATCGAAACGGCGATGTCGGCGTTGATGACGACCCCTTTATCCAGCACCAGTTCCACCACGTCAGCGAGACTGTCGCTCTGGCGCGTCGGTCCGGGGCTACTCATCGTCGTCCCTCCGGCTCTCGAACCGGGAGCCGTAGATTCTTGGGGGGTTCGATGCGGTCGAGTAGCGCGTATTCCGTGGCACCGTCGAGAACTGCGTCTGGAGACGGCTGCGTTCCGTGGATGGGAGCGTCGAGTAGGCGGTCGGATTCCGTGAAGAGGGCTGGTCAATATCGCCGGTCTTCTCGGTTACCTGCTCGTTGGCCTGCTCGCGCAGCTCCTTCATGCGTTCGTGCGCCTCGAAAACGCTCTCGCGGAACTCTTCTACCGCCTCGCGCAGCTTCGACTGCATGGCTATCTGTTTCACCTGCCCGTCCGAAGCGAGCTCGGCCGTCTCTCCAGCGTCAACGTCCACAGCGATCCCGTCACCGCCGTCACCACCCACTCCACTGGCCGTCTCGAGGAGCCACTCGAGCGCATCGAACACGATCCAGCCGCTGTCTTCGTCTCGATCGTCGACGAACTCCTCGACAGCCGCGTCAAGCTCCTTTTTGTTCTGCCTGAAGCTCCGGATGTCGACCGTATCGAGCAACTCATCGAACTCGATCAACGTCAGAAGCTTGCTGTACCGCACAGCTTCATCGACATCTCCCTCGGCGATCGCGTCCGGGATGTCGCTCGCGTCGACCGCGTCATCCACGTCGTCGTAGTCGATCGCTCCAGGTACCTCGGTCAGATCGACCGTTTCGAGCAGCTCACCGGTCTCTTCGACAACGTTTCGGAGCTCTTCGAAGTCGTCGCGAGCCTCCGTTGCTGTCCCGTCGCTGAGCGCACTGAGCAGTGATTCGACAGCTCCTTCGGCCCGTTGTAGTAACGTCGCCACGCTTTCGTCCACCGTCTCTCCGACCGTGGCTTCGTCTGTGGTCCCCCCACCAGATCCCCCGCTATCACCGACATCCGCAGTTTCAGCGATCCCGGACAGCTGCTCCATTGTTTCCTCGACGGGCTCGTTCGGTGTGTCGTGTGCGAGATCACTCATACGTATCACTCCGTTTCGCTCCGTTGCTGAAGCTCGTCCATCAATTGATTGGCCAGCGACTGAAGCTTTCCAGTCGACAGCTCGCTGAGATCCGCTTCGAACTCCTCATCGTCGGAATCGTCGTCAGCCGATTCGGACGAATCGTCCGAATCGTCCGAATCGTCCGAATCGTCCGAATCGGACTCCTCCGTGTCGGACTCGCTGTCGGTTTCGAGCGCGCTCGAAACCGGATCAGTGAGCGACGACAGGGTCGTCTCCCCACCCAAACGCTCATCGAACGCGTGACCGAATCGTTCGCCTACTCGCCGGCCCAGGATTTCCCCGAGCTGTCGTCCGACTAGCTCACCGATCCTGTTGTCGTACGATGGTGCATCCGTATCGATGTCGATCTTTTCGCGGAGCGCTCCGCTGTTCTCCTCGCTAGTCAGATTCGTTCGCAGTTGTGAGAGCTTCTGTATTGTTTCTTCTTTCTGACTCATGATTGTTGGGTATCAGACGATGATTCATCGGTCGATTCTCCGTCTTCGAGAGCATCCAAAATCATATCCAACAGGATGTTCACGAACCCGAATATAACGTCGGAAAGAGACGGTATTCGATCGTCGAGAGCCATCTCATCCGGTAGATCGTCCGGAAGGACGTCCGGAAGCAGGTCATCCGGGAGGATTCCGTCGAGCAGATCAGGCAGTCCACCATCGAGCACTCCCGCGACAGCCGACAGAAGGTTGCCCAGGAGATTTCCCGGCCCCGGAACGGCTGAAACGTCGAGAACGATCTCATTGAGGTCAACCTCGAGACCGAGGAGATCGAGAAAAAGCCCCTCTACATCGAGGTAGAGAATCCGCGTCTCATCACCGTTTTCGGCTTCATCGCCACCGTTGCCGTTCTCGGCTTCGTCATCACCGCCGTTCTCGGCGTCGTCGCCACCATCAGTGAGGAGCGTAGCCCGCGCTACACCGGAGGCGTCTCTCGTGTGAGACGCCGATCGCTCGCGTGGCTCCTCCGAGTCGTTCACGTCGATCATTCTTTGATCTCCCCTGTTGGCTGGAGGCGCAGTTCGAGGACACCGTTGGTGACGGAGGCAGTGACGATCTCGAACCCCCGCCGTCCGAACGGGATGCGTTCTTCGATCACTCCATCGATGCCGAGCAGCAGTTCGCCGTCGTCGATGCCAGCAGACACGTTTTCCGGATCTGCCTCGGGGACGTCTATCGTGATCAGAACGTCCCCGTCTCTATGCCGAACGGCTACTGCCCGGTCCGACGGTGTCGAGGAGGGGTGTCGTGGCTGCGGGGAATCGGGTTCGAACTCGGAGAGGCTTCCAGCACCGATCGAGAACTCGTAGCCGAGTCGCGTCCCGCCGAGAGTGGTCGATCCCCTCCCGTGGCGTCGGCGTTCCTCTTCGGCAGCAGCGATCGTTTCGAGAATCTCTCGGAGTGCCCGGATGATTCCATCGTCCCCGTTGCTCTCGTGGGTCATTGTTTCACCTGTATCTTACCGCTCAGCGTTTCGTGAACCTGTTCTGCAACGTCGAGTTGCGTCCGTAACTCCTCCTGACGGCGTTCGTACTCCGCACGAGATCGATCCCCCATCTCGAACAGGAGACGATTTTCTTTCAGATCGTTTCTGATCGCTTCTCGATCGTAGATCTCCTCGACCGCCAGCGCTTGAATGACCGTGAGCACGGACGTGAACGGCCTGACGAGGAGATCATCGAGGAGGAACATTACTGGGAGCTGATCTCGATGTCGACGAAGTTATACGGGGCCCAGGGACCCGTGTACTGGACGGTTACAGTGTCACTGTATTCGTCGGTGATGGCATCAACAGCCGCCTCGAACGCAGCCTGCTCCTCTCGGTCGACGAGGTACGAACGGTTGACGACGAGACGATCGCTGAACAGGTCGTTGTGTGCTTCCTGTTCGCTCGCAGCTGCGAGCTGCTCCGTTGTGGACTCGCGCACAGCATCCCGATCGATCGTCGCATCCTCATCGACGAGGAGTTTCACCCCGAGCTCGACCATCCCATCCATATCCCGAAGCGCGCGCGTGAATGCACGTCGTCCGCTCCGCAGGATGTTCTTCAACGGGCGTGCGTTCTTGAATGTCATCCCGAACCGCATCGGTACGACGGTTCGGCCTCCCTCCCAGAACATGATCGTCTGAAGCACATCGTCGTGCGCCCGGGCGTTTTCGTCCGTTTGCTCGGGATCCATGGCATCTATATCCGACACGACTGCCGAGAGGGTTCGGTGATCGATCGTGTAGGCTGTTGTTGCTCCTTCGACGCCATCGATGGTGGCTTCCATCTCCTCGTTCTCGATCACGCCGTACGCGTACAGATACTCGCTCATTGGAACCACTCACACAGGGTAGACGTGGTCGTACGTCCTTCGACTTCGGTCGTAGCGCACCTATCGATACACATTGCCACCGTACGTAATAAGATGTCTTCCGGAGTGTTTGTCTATTTGCCCTGCAAGAGCAGGCGAGACACTAACGTCGATCTGAATGGTAGACATACTGCAATGGCAAATGAGCGTCCGAGCACGGCCAGCCTCGCGGAGGTACTAGATCGGATCCTAGACAAAGGAATCGTCATCGATATCTGGGCGCGGGTATCGGTCGTCGGGATCGAGATCCTGACTGTCGAGGCCCGCATCGTTGTTGCGTCCGTCGATACGTTCCTCCACTACGCGGAGGAAATATCGAAGATAGAGCAGGCCAGTCAGTCGGACGACTTGGAAGACCTCGAAGACCTCGATACCGGAACGTCCCCGATGGTAGAACCAGATCCAGGAGCGTAGCACGCTCCGGAAACCAACCATGAGCCGGGTTCGAGATGCAGCTGTAGAGTACAATCCGCACCGACGCCGATCTGTAACGGATCGTTGTCGGCGGGCTGTCGCTCGATTTGGCAGTGGCTGCTCCCTGCGATCGAACAGCCCGAGACCGAAACCGCTCTCCGGAAGACACCACCATGGCTGAATCAGACGTCGATCCGAGCGCGCATACGATCGATGAGCTAACGGACGAGATCGAATCGATCGACGATTCCGAGGCGCTCGAATCGATCTACGAGGCCGAGTCCGAAAGCCAGGACCGAAAAGGGGCAAAGGAGGCCATCGAATCCCGTCTCGAAGAGCTCGACAGCGCTACGGACAGTGAGGAGACAAACGATTCCATCGAGGAGACCCAGGAGGCGATCGAACGCAGCCTCGAGGGGATAGAGGAGTCAGGCGATGACGAGGAGACGGTGAGTTCCATCGTGGAGCTTCAGAAACACCTCCGTGAGCATACGCCGGAACTGATCAACCGCCCCCTCGATGGCGTTATCGAAGTGAATCGGACTGACGACGGGTGGAGGGCCATCGCGGAGTTCGTCGAGCGGCGCGCCGTCCCGGATACACAGGACATTCTCGGTCGATACGAGGTCCTCCTCGATGCGGACGGTCGGATTCACAGCTACCGACGCCTCGACCGCTATCGACGGGGCGATACCACTCCGGTGGAGTGACGACGTTATCGACCAGTCCACGGCGATACGGACGGTCGGTGATGCGTACGTCCTACGGTCGAGGATTACGTCGATTCGATCTCTCGAAGCGTGTTGAGGTAGTCGTAGGCTTTTCGTTTGCCTTCACATCCCTCGTAGCTCTCGAGAATCTCTTGAACGTCCCCTGCCGTCACATCCTCATCGAGATACGCACCGAAGCTGCGCTCTTGCGCGGAGGGCTCGGGCTCCTCGACCGTCATCCACCATTCGCTGTAGTCGACATCGTGCTGGTCCGCGACGAACTCGATTACCAGCCGCCGTTTGAGGAAGATGAGCTGACTCAGCGTCTTGTTTCGAATACCCGGAGGGCGCTCCGTGGACGCAGTGGAGTCTTCGGCTCAGCTCTCTCCAGCTTCGGGTAGTTCGCTCTCGCTGGTTCCGCCCGCCTTTGTCATAATATGACAAATTCACTCGGAGGATAATAACAGTATCGGCCCCTGAGAGCGATTTCAGCCGACGATCACGAGAGCGTTCTCCGTCTGGAGGAGATCGCCGTCGCCGCCGTAGTGGCGTTGTTCGTGGGCTTCGAAGCGGTCACGATCGATGCGCTCGCCAGCGACGTTGAGCACTCCGTCTCGAACGTCGAAGTCGCCGGCTTCGAGAGCCGCGTCGATCTCCTCGACTTTCGAACCGTACGCGGGACCGACCATCGCGTAGTCGAGGTCGACCGCAATGACGCGCGTCTCCGTCTCCGGTGGATCGTCGAGCCGATCGAACTCCTCGACGTGCATCACCGACGCGATGGCATCCTCGAACCCATCGATCGGACCGTACACCGAGACGCGTCCGAGATCCGCGTTCAACGAGAGTCCGTGGGTCGTCTTGTACCCCCGGAGTGCACCGATGATTTCCATCGCCGTTTCGCCAGCCTCGCGGTCGGTCTCGTAGCCAACTGGCGTGGGCCACGACTGCGTGTGGATGCTGCTCTCGCCGTACAACCGGTGCCACAGCTCCTCGGTGATGTGGGGAAGGAAGGGAGCAAACAGCTTCAGCAATCGTTTGTGAGCGGATCGAAGCGTGAATGCCGACGATGGGGACTCTCGTTGCTTGGTGATCTCGAGATAGTCGTCGCAGTACGTGTGCCAGAAGAAGCTCCGGAGCCGGTCACGAGCGTTCGAGAATTCGTAGTTCTCGAGGTGGGTAGTGATTTCGGCGGTGATGTCGTCCAACTCGGCCAGCAGCCACTCGTCGAGTGCGTCCACTGTGGCAGGCTCGTCTGGGCGCTCATTCGCAAGCGAGTCGACGAGCTTGGAGGCGTTCCACAGTTTCTGGAGGAGTTTCTCCCCAGTGACGAGGTCGTTCTCCGTGAAGGGGAAGTCGTCCCCAATGGAGGTCCCAGCAGCCCAGTAGCGGGCAGCGTCGACCGGGTACTCCTCGAGGACTTCCGCAGGCGTGACGACGTTGCCCTTCGACTTGGACATCGCCTCGCGGTTCTCGTCGAGGACCATCCCGTTGATCATGACCGCGCCGAACGGCACCGCACCAGTGTGTTCGTAACACTTAACGACCGTGTGGAACAGCCAGAAGCTGATGATGTCGTGGCCCTGTGGCCGAAGGTCGAACGGGTAGAGATGGGGAGAATCCATCGTGATGGCGTCGGCTTCGGCGTCGTACCCCCAGCCGGCGTGGAGTAGCGGCGTCAGCGCGGACGTGGCCCACGTGTCGAAAACGTCCGTTTCCGGCTCGAACTCCTCGTGATCGCACTCCGGACAGGCACCGACGGGCGGATCGTCGGCGATCGGGTCGACCGGGAGCGCGGTCTTCTCCGCGAGGATCGGCTCGCCGCAGTTCCCACAGTACCAGACGGGAAACGGAATGCCGGAATCGCGTTGCCGAGAAATGCACCAGTCCCATTCGAGACCCTCGATCCAGTGCTTATACCGCGTGAACATGCTCTCCGGGAACCAGTCCATCTCCCGGCCGAGAGCGAGATACTCGTCGGCACGATCGAGAAGCTTCACGTACCACTGGTCGGTGACGAGAAACTCGATATCAGTCCCGCAGCGTTCGTGCACCCGAACGGTATGCGTGATCGGCCGTCGATCACCCAGATATCCCGCATTGTGGAGGTCCTCGACGATGGCATCACGCGCCTCGTGGGTGGCTATGCCAGCATACGTATCGGCCTGGTCGGTCATGATCCCCGACTCATCGACAGCGACCCGAAGCGGGAGGTCGTGGGCCTTATACCACTCGATATCGGTCTGATCACCGAACGTACAACACATGACGACGCCGGTCCCCGTCGACGCGTCGACCCGTTCGTCGGCGATGATCGGAACCTCGTGTTCGAAGAGGGGAACGCGCGCCGTCCCGCCGGCGAGAGCCGCGTTCCCCTCGTCGTCAGGATGAACGAACATCGCAACGCACGCCGGCAGTAGCTCCGGGCGCGTCGTCGCAATGGTGACGCTGTCTCGCCGATGATCCACGAGCGGGAAGCGGATGTCGGTGTAGTGAGCGGCTCGTTCGGCATCCTCCGTCTCGGCTTGGGAGATAGCGGTCTCGCAGTCCGGACACCAGATCGTCGGCGCGGTCTGACGGTATTCACGCCCTCGTTCGTAGAGATCGATAAACGACAGTTGGGAGAGGCGCTGGACGCGCGGCTCGATCGTCGTATACGTGTTATCCCAGTCGACCGAGACCGCGAGCGACTGGACGCTCTCGGTGAACTCAGTCTCGTACTCGGCACAGACGTCCCGAGTCAGATCCTGGAACTCGTGACGCTCGTACTCGTGGCGACGAACACCCAGTTCGCGCTCGGTGAGACGCTCGGACGCGATTCCGTTGTCATCGAATCCGAACGGGAAGTAGGCGTCACCCTCGCGCATCCGATGAAACCGGGCGACGAAGTCCTGCAGTGTAAACTGGTAGAGATGGCCCATGTGGAGGTCACCCGAGACAGTCGGTGGCGGCGTGTCGATCGTGAAGAGCGTGGCAGGATCGGTGTTGCCGTTGTGGGCGTAGGTGTCCTCTGCAACCCAGCGGTCGTGCCACTTCGGTTCGACCGCGGCTGGATCGTACCGTCCGTCCAACTGTTCGGTGGTCGATGCGTCCTTCTCGCGTTGTATTCCGTTACTCATGCTGTGTGATCGTGGTAGTACTCGTGGCTGATACTGTCGGACAGAGCAACGTATGGGTTGAGACGGAATATCCAGCTGCTGTCCGACGATTCACCAGCAGCCGATATTCGATCACCTCTGTCCGACAGTATGAAGCCTGTTCCCTGGCGTTCGAAATCCCAGAAAAGATGGAGTGCCCCCTATCGGGGGGCTACGATCACACTGCTACTGGACGCCCCTTCGACCACACACCGGGACGGCGTTGGCGCCCTCATATACGATCACACTCCGGTCCACTACTTAGGTATTCGGATCGCGGAGACCGTAGTGTTCAGATTAGCTGATTCCATGCGAAGCATTGTTCAGATTAGCTGATTTTGGCAGAAGGCTCGAGCACGAAGCCATGTTTCAGCAGTCATCGGATCGAGGTGGAAGAAGTGATTGAAAGTTGGTTAGTTCGTCGTTTGATCTCTTTATAGAGGCGTTCGATCGTATTTCGTTGTCCGTGCGTTTCATGACGAACGGTACGTCCATGGCGACGAACTGCTTGCTGAAGCCACAGCGCTCTATCGACGAAAAACACGGCGTTCACAAGACCGAAGGTCTTGTGAGCCCACGAGAACTGCATGCAGTTCTCGAGACGTCGGAGACGTCGTGTTTCTCTTTCAATTCGCTGAAAAGAGATCTGAAAGACCGGTGTTTTGCGCGGTTATCAGTTTTACATGGAGGGATTCGTTTGTTTTGGGTCGACAGCTGCATACAGCCAGTACCGCTGGTCATCGATCTGGATCACTGTCTCGTCAACCGCACTGTGATCCGGATCCTGCTCTTCCTCGGGCTGTAGCTCGGCTTTCTGCACCCAGTTATGGACAGTTAATTTGGGTCGATCGACACCAAATCGTTCGAGTTCAGAGATAGTATTCAAAAGTGACAGCCCTGCCAAGTGAAGGCGAATACCCAGCTTCATCAGCGGCTCCGGTGTCGCTTCGCACTCCACAAAATCTACTTCCATACAGTCGCTACAACCACCGAAGCGGGCGATTTCTGCCATAGATCATCAGAATATCGTCCCGCCTCGACCTTCATCCGTATCTGAACAGTGCGGTGGATCACCCGCGTCATCTGCACTGTCCCACCGGTCGAATCCCTATATCCGTTAGCCTCTTGGGCTACTGTGGCTCGTATTTCTCGAAGCGACTGATTGCGTTTCGATAGCAGACTCCTGCCACGAGGAGGCCACCAGCAAAGAGTCCTCCACCAAGGCCATAGCGCAACGTTGCGATGTCAATTGCTTGGATATCGTTCATCAACTGTTCGAACCAACCGACCCCACCCACATCGAGCAGTCCGAGCACGAGTGCTGGGAGGCCACCGAAGATGAACGACAGTACAGTCCGGGTCAGTTCGGGATCGAGCAGTAGGCCACCGAGTAATGCGCCAGGAACGACCACACTCAAACTGTGGATTACGATCGTGCTTATCCGTGGGGGGAGTACGTCGTCGCTCCGACCGATTGAAATCGCATCGAATCGTGGCATCATCATCCCTAGTGCGGGGGCGATTGTCACCGCTACCAGGGTCAAATAAAGAGCGATACCGACCAATCCAGCAATTTCCATTGGCGAGTAGGATGAGATCATTCCAGCGAGTGCGGTGAGTACTCCCGCGATTGGAAGACCATAGAGCAGCCCTGGAACCAGCAATCCGTGGATGTACTGGCGTGCAGAGATGGTAGCGACCGTCATTGGCAACATCGACCCTTCATCACCGAGTGGATTCATCGCGGCAATCTCACTGAGAATCCAGGGCAGCCCAATTGCAAGCACCGGTGCCAGGGTGACGTCGAGTACACCATCGCTGTAGGCGATAAATACGGCGTCGAAGACGACAACTGCCGGAAGTGTGAGATACGAGAGCCGGCTTGGATCGCGGATCGAACGCACAATCACCCACTCAGACACCCGGCGAGTCGGCTGGGAAATAAACTCCGGAAACGGAAGTGGGCCCAGCCGAAATGAACGCTCGCTGTGATCAGTCGGTTCATCGTCATCGTCGATGCTGACTGGTTCACTGAACCAGTAACCACTGGTGATTCGTTCAGTTGCGAAAATTCCACCGATGATAACCAGTGCGCTCGTCACCATCGATCCAATAGCCTTCACTGTCGATCCTTCGATCGCTCCTCCTACCCCCAACACGCCAACATCGAGAACCCATCCCGTTGGAAACCAGCCCATAAAGGACATATTCATCCCTTCCATCGGGCCAAATACCGCGAACAGATACCCACCCATTACGATCGCTACTGCTGCTCCACCGATGATAGTCTTATACCGTCGGACGAATTTCACGTGAGTGAGCAACCAGGCGATCGAATACCCAACAGCAGTCCCTGTGATTATAGTGGTCATCACGAACGTCAACGCCGCGATCGGAATAGTGAGAAATACGCCGGGTGAACCGAAGATAATGAACCCAGCAGCCGTAAGCACGATTATTGGAGCCGCAAAATACGCCAGTCCTCGCAGCGTTTCGGCGATAATGTGGCTCATAGCAGCCGTTCGTGCAGACACTGTCGTCAACACTAGCTCCTCGGCTTCAACGCGACTCCGCTGGGTGACTACTCGGTTGGTGAAGATGTAGACACCGAATACCCAGAACATTGCTAACTGTCCTCGAGCGCCATCTGTGAGTGTCACCCCCGAAAATCCCTGCAACTCATCAGCAAACGCAACGAGCAATGCGAGTCCGACGACGCCGATGAACACCATTGGTCCAACTGTCATCGCCAATCGCGCTTTGTCGTCCCACATCCCCGAGAGCGTTCGCTTAAAATCGAACCGACCCATCTGCCAGGCGTGGATAAGCCAGCCCGCCTCAGCCATTTGGCTGCACCTCAGCAGCTGGCTCAGTGTCAGTCAGCTCCAGGAACACGTCTTCGAGTGACTGTTTTTGGCCACTTTCGGCGCGCTGAGTCATGCTGTCGGGCGTGTCTTCGGCGATGAGCTCTCCATCGGCGAGAATTCCGACGGTGTCTGCAACGTCTTCGACAACCGGAAGGATGTGCGTGGACAGAAACACCGTCGTCCCATCGTCTGCTAGCCCGCGAATCCGCTGTCGAATCGTCTTTGCAGCCCGGGGATCGAGCCCTGAAGTTGGCTCATCGAGAAACACCACTGGCGGTTCGTGTAAGACTGCCTGTATATAGGCGACTTTCTGTCGCATTCCTTTCGAATAGCCGTCGATCCGATCGTCGGCATCGTCGAGGAGATCGAAATCGTCCAGAAGCGTTTCGATGCGCTCTTGTGTCGGACCTTCAGGAAGATCACGCAACCCAGCTGCGTAGGTCAACTGCTCGAACGCGGTCGCTTCGTCGTATAACGGTGGTGTTTCTGGAAGATAGCCGATCTGTGACCGCAGGGCGTCTCGATCGGCAACTGAAACGCCTCCCACGTGCGCACTCCCGCTACTAGGTGTGAGCAACCCGGTCAACATCCGCATCGTCGTCGTCTTTCCCGCGCCGTTCGGACCGAGAAATCCATACACGACGCCGGACGGAATCTGGAGAGCCAACGAATCAACTGCGAGGGTATCACCATACCGCTTGGTGAGGGCGGTGGTTTCAATTGCTGTCATCGCGATTGGAGTGGATTACCACGCCCGACTATTAGAACTTCTGATTTTTTAATATATCCTCTATGCATCAGAATCTACCCGCTGATTACCGAACCCTCATCCCAGTGCGGGATATCGCACCACCCGCAAGTAGTGAGGTATAAAGACAGTCGTCCTCCAGCCAGACGGTCAGAGTGAACCACACGCAGACGATCAGCGAACTCATACGGTTGATCGGCGGCATTTCGCCACCACAAGACCGCGACGATAACAGTGGGAACGACGTACAACCGAACGTCTCAGTCCTGAGTGAGTCTGTGTAGGTATACAAACAAGATGCCAACGATGAAAACCACACACAGCACGGCAACGGGGGAGCGATACAGACTATTCCAGACATCGCTCAGCCCAGCCATCGGCGTAGCGTCGTTTGAGTCCGGCTGAGGAGATTGGTCGTCAATAAACGTGACACGTGTCGAGCGGTCGATGTGCTCGGTGGTTCCGTTGCCGTGCCACCGGATGGCGGTTTCGGATTCCGTTGCTGACGCGTAGTCGCCCGTGACCGTATAGCCGTTCGGAGCTCGAAGCACAACCGTGTCTGCACCGGGATACGGCGTCCCATCGCCGCCTATAACGAACGGGGACTGAGGCTCGGTAGCATGGAACCGAGTAAAAACGATGGTATCATCATGCGTCTCAGCAGCACCGGGATCACGATACGAGACGGTAAGGGTCTGTCCCGAGAGGTGACTGGTCACATGAGTTGGTTCGGCAACCATTCGAGCGCGATCGAAGACGTCCGAAACGATGGCTCTCCGCAGTGAATCGTTCTGGAGGGCACTGGCACCATCTGTGAGTTGCACGGTCGCCGTCCACCGTGTCGAGGTGTTCTCATAGACCTGGATCACTAGCTTCGACTGCCCTCGGGTAAGCGTCACCCCGTGATCAGCAGCAGCCCGATCGAGAGCGTCAGTACAGATCCCACACGCCGCTTGGGGAGGGGCACGTGCCACCCCGGGAGCAGTACATCCGACGGTAAGGCTGAGGAGGATCCCAACGAGGACGGCTTTCTGTCGAGACATAGTACTTTCTCATTTCCCCATCAATAAAAATATACAGTACATGCCATATCGCCTCGTACTGGCGAGCGGCCCCCAGTATGCTCCACGTCGGAAGCTCCGCGGTCTAGTACCACTTACGCATCAAGGCCGTCCTTGCAGTACAGTAGATCGTCTGTCGGGTGATGTGGTGTCGAAGATCTCACCAGCGAGCGTGACAATCTCGCCGTAGCTCAGTCCCTTCTCGCGCCACTCATAGACCCGTTCGAGCTCCTCTGTATCGAGTTTCTTTGGGCGGCCGATCGGTTTGCCTTCCTCCTTGCGCCGTTGAACCATCTCGTTCGCGCGCCTACGGGCGAGATCAGCCCAGAACTGGTTGAACGCGCCAATGATATTGAGAAACAGCTTTCCCTGCGCCGTCGTCAGAGCAATATTCTCTTTGAGACTGGTGAAATCGATACCCCCACCGACAGTGAGGGTCTCCCTTCGTCGTTCTCCTCAATCGTCATGCAATCGTCTCGGCCGACTCGTGCAGAACGCGCGTGAGAGCGTCGAGATCGGCCGAGAGAACGATTGGTGGAGTCCCGAACCGGCGACAATTGGGAGTCGGTCGAGCGGGGAGAGTTCGACAACGTCGACGAACCTGAAGATATCTCTCACCTCGCGTAGAGAGACAGAGTGTTGCAGAGCAGTTCCCATTCCAGCGATGCCGGGCTTTACCTATCGGTATATAAAGAGCAGACAGAGAGCACTAGCTACAGCATGTGACTGTCTGAAAGAACGAATTTCCGACCATCGCTACAAACGACGGGCAGACGTAGTCGTTAGTTGCGGACGAGGTTCGTCGCGCGGGGTCCCTTCGGGGATGATTCGATGTCGAACTCGACTTCTTGACCCTCTTCCAGATCCGGACCACCAACGTCCTCCATGTGGAAGAACACGTCCTCGTCGTCGTCTACATCGTCGTCGTCAGTCGAAATGAAACCGTAACCGCCAGTGTCGTTGAAGAAATCAACCTTACCGTTTGCCATTGCGAACAGACATTGTCCCCAGTGACGCATAACACTTCCGAGAGTCACGGTACCACGACCTCTGTTGTGACTACTCCCACGAGTGAACTCGTGGGCTTCCCTCACAGAGGGTTAGGCCCACGTCGTTCAGGGGGTTCGATTTCCGAACGAATCGGTCGGCGGCGGATACTTCTCCTCGGAAACACTTCATGGTCCAGACGACCTCGACCGAGCGCGACTACCGCTTTTTCAACGTCGCGTTCGCGTGCGTGCTGTACAACGTCTGGCGATTCGTCGATTTGCTGGTGAAACTCACCATCGACGGCGAGAACAGGACGTATGCGCCGCTGGTGGACGCGAACCAGTTTCTGACGGTCGCCAAGCGGTGGTACAGTCTCGATCCGCCTGACTAACGCCAGACTCCCCCTGTATTCGCCCGAATCATGAGTGGCGGCACTGTGTCAGGCTGCTTTGTTTCACGCCATATCCGAGAGATTCCAAAATGACGACCTGGTTTGGGTCGGCGTCAGTTTTCGCTGTCGGGAAAACGGCTAGAAAGAACGTCTGGATTATGCATTACTGGGCCACCTGCCTGACTTCAGGTACTGAGTGTGAGCCCTCAACGAGAAACACAGCGTTCACAAGACTGATAGTCTTGTGGACCAACCAGAAGTCAACGATTTCTGGGGTCGTTCGAAAGATGGGGAGAGTCTTTCGAGCCAGCCGGACGTAGTCCGGCGACGTTGACAAGAGCGTAGCTCTTGTCGGCAGCCGGAACTCGGAGAGTTCCGGCGACGTTGACGAGACGCAAAGCGTCTCGTTCGCACACCAGAAGCCGAAGGCTTCTGGGGACGTTCGCAAGACCTTCGGTCTTGCGTGCCCACGAGAACTGCATGCAGTTCTCGAGTTATCGTCACCATCGTGTTTCTCGGCGAGTCCAGTAAGAAATGAATGAGCGAGAATCGTGGTTGTGGTCGTCTCAAGCGTTGTGGGGAGCAATTCGTTTGTTTCGGGATCGACCGCAGTCACGAGAGCAAAGTCTCGTGGGGCAACCAGAAATTTTGAGTTCTGGTGACATCGCCAAAACCGAAGGTTTTGGCTAGCAGCCAGGCTTCGCCTGGCGACAGAGAGGCGCTACGCGCCTCAAGCAGCGAGGAACAACGTTCCTCGGGCAACCGGCCTACGGCCGGTAACAGTCGGGCGCAGCCCGACGACATCACCAGAAATCTCCGATTTCTGGCGACAGCGAGACGCTACGCGTCTCGGGCAGCCGGCCGCAGGCCGGCGACAGCATACAGCCACTACTGCCCGTCATTGCGTCAGATCACGGTTTTCATTGACGACAACGTGATCCAGGCTTCGTCCATCCTCGGGCTGGGGATCGGCCGTGTGAACCCAGTCGTGAACGGTCGAACGAGCCCGTTCAACACCGGATATACCAATATCAGAAACAGTATTTGAGAGTGATGAGTGCGTAAGATGGATCTAAATACCGAGCGTCATCAACAGTTGCGGTGTTGCTTCCCGCTCCACAAAACCCACGCCGATCTGGTCGAAACAACCGTTGAGGCGGGTATCCGAACGGTGCGCTGTGCGGTCGGCAAACGATGCGGGATGGCTCGTATCGAGTCCGAGCACGCCAATGTCAATAATTTCGTCTTCTTTTTGTAGAATTTAAATCGTACTCCGCAGCGACCGACCAGGGATCCCCTCGGTCCGACACACGATCGGTGGCTGCTGGAGCCGATAGAGTATGCATCACGGGCGAAACGCTCCAACTACCCTAGTAGTCTGATGCCGAAGCCGGCGAGCACCGTCTGGAGGTAGTTGAAGATGATCCCGATGATGGTGAGATAGCCGAGCCCAGCGAGGACATCAACGTACCACTCGTTTTTGTACTGTCCCATTATCGACTCATCGCGTGCGATGGCGATGACGAGGAATCCGAGGAGAGGAAACGCAACGACGGCGAGTGCCTGGGCTGCCCGGAGGAGTTCCGTCGGTGACCCGGCGCTCCGTGTGAGGAGAATAACGATAGTACCGATAGCCATCGCAGCCGTCGCCCAGTACTTGACAGGCCGGGCTTCCATCGACGCCTCGCGGCCGAAGCCGTCAATGAGCAGCGTTGCTCCGATCAGCGCGTTAACGACGAGCGACGACAGCGAGGCGAAGAAAAAGCCGATAGTGAACAGATAAAACGCGGCCGGACCCGCAAACGGACGGAGCTGCTCGGCCATTCCTTGGGCGGAGGAGACCTGCGCGTCGGTACCAAAGATGGCGGCGGCACTGGTGAGGAGGATGGTCATCACGATGAGACCGAGAACGCTGATCCCCAGAATGGAGTCAACGCCCTCTTCGGCGAGTCGCTCCGGCCCCCACTCCTTTTCTCTCATCAAGTTGGTCTGGTAGACGGCGGCAGCGATAGAGAAGTTGGTCGCCGCGAGACCCAGCGAGAGCAACACGGCTGCCTGGTTCGGAAACGACGGAACGAGACCCCTAGCGGCTGCGGACACGTCGATCCCGACGATGGCGAGGGTGGCGACGAACGAAACCAGCATGATGCCGACTACTACTGTCACTATCACTTCGACTTTATCGTAGAGTGAAGGGAGCCAGAGAAAGGCTGCCGACAGGACTGTGAAGACGACGGCCCAGATCTCCGGACCCCCGACGCCGAACAGGGCAGCCGACGCAAACCCGATGCCGGCATTGTTGCCGGCCTGAAAGGAGAGGATGGTGAGGAAGCCGAAAATCCCGCCTACTTTGGCGATCGTATCCCCGTACTTCTCACGCGTCGCGCTAAAGAACGTGATTCCTGTTACAAGACCGATGCGTGCTGCCATCCACGTGTACGTAATCATGAAGACGGTGGCAGCGACGGGAACCCAGAGGAGTGTATAGCCGTACGTACCACCGGCGATAGTCGATAACGCGATCCCTCCAGGTCCGACGACCACTGCAGCGAGGAGGAGGGCCGGTCCGACGGTTCCAAGCCGCTGCCTCAAGCTACTCACCTCTACCATGACACACAAAGACAAAGGAATGTGTATAGATCTTTCCATTGACCGTCGACCACCGCGTGGCCGACCGTCAGCGGTCGATACTGTCGGACAGTGGTGGTTGAATATCGGCTGCTGGTGAATCGCCAGCAGCAGACGGCTATTCCGTCGCAATCCGTCCGCAGGTCCGACAGTATTAGTCGGCTCCATGGGAAAGAACCTACCAGCCATTGGATGGGCAAAACGCTTATAATCGTGGGTTTTCAGTGGGTACACGATGGTGTCGAACTTGTGGCCGACCCGGATCATCGATGAATTCCTCGCCGGGATCCGTTTCATCACTGGTTCGTTTTGGCGATTCATGATCGCGTTCGGCGTCGTCCTCCTCGTCTCGGGGATGGCGATCGGCGTGGGGATCATGGCCGGACACCTAGCGATCTATGGCGGCAGTGCGGTGATCGTGGGGGTTCTCGGCCGGAGTATCGCCCGCTGGAAGCTGCGGAGCCGATGAAACCGTCGCCACGGACAACGCGAGAGTCGTCTCCCCTGGACAACGTGATGACAAAGACATCACGCGTACCGGCGATCGGTCCGGTAACAGTAGACGGTGAGCCCACCGAACACCAGCAGAAAGACGCTCAGTCCGACGGCGTTCAACACGTTGATGGTGTAGGCGGGGGTCCCGGGCGCGATGACCAGGAAACCGACGCCGGTCATCAGCAACACCCCTCCGAGCAGGCCGACGAACACGAGGAAGTACCGCCGGTGCCGACAGAGTGCGTTCAGAATCGTCCCGCCGAGCGTCTCCGTCATCACCTGAGCCCTGGGGAATCTCGAGGAAAGGCGTTACGATCGGAAACAGCCAGTGTTGACCGGCCCACACCGAGACGGTGGAGACAGCCGTGATCGTGTCCAGTCTAGCTGAACAACCGGGCCATCACACGTCTTCGAACTCCATCGCCGCCGGGAAATCGAGATTCCATGCTGGGCCGGGTCGTCCGGCAAGCGATCGACCGTCCGGCGATCGTCGGTAGCAGTACACCCGGAGACGAATAGATCAACACGCAGGTGACCGCATCCCGGACAACAGGATTGTTTCCGGCTAATCAGGCGACATATCGGTACATGAATCGTGTCCGAGTGTAAGGAGATCAAACGGTGGTCGAGTTGATCTCGATTACGTTGACGCTGCGCTGTATCATTGTCAGATATTCGTCCAGGCGTTCAGTTCCCATTCGACTCGTCGGGCCGATAATACTGATCGCGCCCACGACGGAGCCGTTCTGTCGTTTGATCGGAACGCCCACACCTACTAAGCCGGTGATCGTTTCCTGGTGATTGTACGCGACGCCCGTTTCGCGGATCTCTTCGAGCTCGGCGTACAGTTCACCACGATCGGTGATCGTGTGCTCGGTTTCCGGTTCGAGTCCCCGCCTCTCGATGATCTCTTCGACGCGCTCTTCGGGAAGAAACGCGAGAATGGCCTTCCCGACGGCAGTGTGGTGGAGCGTGGATCGGTAGCCCACGTACAGCGGCGTCTCGATGGCGTTCGGACCGAGCTTGCGGTGCAGACAGACACCCATTCCGTGTTCTTCGACCGTGAAGAGCGCCATTTCACCGCTTTCCTCGGCCAGCTCGTTCACTTCACGCTTCACCATATCGTAGATGCGAAGCCGTCGTTTGGCGTGGTATGAAACGTCGACGAACCGGAACCCCACGTGATACTGATCGTGACGATCCTTCACGATCCAGCCGTCCTCACGAAGCGTTGTGAGGTGGTTGTGAATCGTGCTCTTTGGTATTTGTAGTCGATTCGCCAGGCGAGTCACGCCAGCCCCATCGAGCTCTACAAGCGCTTTGAGGACGGCAAACGTCGTCCGAACCGCATCAACTACGTTTTTGTTTGACATACCACGCTGTTACGAGCACTGACACATAAGTGTTCATCTCAACCCAACGGTCGGGGTGGTGAATCACGGTGATCCGGGAGGCCGTTACAGACGTACGCTCGTTCGTCCACACGGGTTCTCGAATCCCCACCGGCGGCAGCCACCGTGTCTGTTCATTGTGACTGAACGACCGCCCGGGACGTGGAACGGTGGCCGCTCCAGCGCATGGAAAGCATAAAGTCGCCCGGGTGTGTTCATCGGGACGAGAGTCAATGAAGACGGCACTCGCGCTGCCCGCCAAGCGGGATCGCCGCTGGGAGCTCGCCGCGCAGATCGGCGTCGATCAGGCGGTCGTTCACCCCCACATGAGCGATGGAGACGCCGGTCGCCGGGGTGACACCCCCTGGGAGTACGACGCCCTAGAGCGCATGCAAACCGAATTCGAACGAACCGGTCTCGAAGTCGGGGTCATCGAGGGAGGGACCCCACTCACCGACACCACCCGGCTCGGACGTGAGGGACGCGACGAGGAGATCGAGCGGTTCAAGGAGTTCGTTCGGACCGTTGGGGCGCTCGACATCCCCGTCATCTGTTACTCGTGGATGACCCATTTCTGGTGGCTCCGCACCACCGACACCCACCCGATCCGCGGCGGCGCCTGGACTACTGCCTACGACCACGAACGGATGCAGCGTCGGACCCGAGACGTTCCCGAGATCACCGAACGGGAGCTCTGGGAGAACCTCGAACGGTTCCTACAGCGCGTCGTCCCCGTCGCCGAGGAGGCCGGCGTCCGCCTCTCGATGCACCCCGATGATCCGCCGGTCTCCCGTGTTCACGGCGTCCCGCGGCTGATGCGGAGCGTCGAAGCCTATGAGCGGCTGCTCGACAGCTACCCCAGCGAGGCCAACAGCATCACGTTCTGCCAGGGATCGTTCGCCGCGATGGGCGAGGAGCTCCCCCCGCTCATCCGTCGGTTCGGTGGTGACATCTCCTTCGTCCACTTCCGCGACGTGCGGGGCTCCAGCGAGTCGCTCGTCGAGACGTGGCAGGACAACGGACCGACCGACATGGAAGCCTGCATCGAGGCCTACCGCGACATCGGCTTCGACGGCCCAGCCCGCCCGGATCACGTCCCAACGACGGCGGGCGAGAAACAACAGACCGCGGGCTATGAGATGAACGGCCGGCTTTTCGCCATCGGATACATGAAGGGGCTCATCGAAGCGGTCTGATAAGGACTGTTGTGAGTATGTTCGGCACGGTCGTTGAGTGATACTGTCGGACAGAGTCACGTACGGACTGAAACAGAATATCCAGTTGTTGTCTGGCGGTCACCAGCATTTGATATTCAACTATCTCTGTCCGACAGTATGACGACTGCTCTGGGGTTTCACGAACCGTTCTGTGTCGTCACAGCGCGACGGAATCACAACAGTCCCTATGAGAGTGGGTCGGTCCACCACGAAAGACGGACGGGCGACCGCCTCCACAGCCCAGCTTCGTTCCGTCGGCCGATCGTCGATTCACGCCGCCCGAAAGTTTATTATTACAGTGAAATGTGGTTTCTCAGTATGCGAGTTGGTATCGCGGGCGCGGGGTTTATGGCTCGAACGCACGCAACGGAGTACGCGGCAATGGACGTCGAGATCGCCGCCGTCGCGTCACCGAGCGGTCCGGAAGCGTTCGTCGACGAGCTCGACCAGGGCACCGAGACCTACACGGACGCCTCCGAGCTGTGCGACCGTGCCGATGTCGATTATCTCGACGTCTGTACGCCGACACACACCCACGTCGATCTCGTTCGAACGGCGGTCGAGGCGGGCATCGATGTTTTCGTAGAGAAACCGATCGCGGGAACCATCGAAGAGGCCCACGAAATCGCTGCCATCGTCGAGGATGCGGACACGACGTTCATGGTGGGTCACGTCGTTCGGTTCGATCAGGGCTACCGAACGGCCAAAGACCTCGAGATCGGCTCCGAAGGCGTTGCTCGCGCCCGGCGGCTGTCGCCGTTCCCCGACTGGGGATCAGGGGATTGGTTCGCTGACCGCGAGAAGAGCGGTGGAATTTTCGTGGATCTGGCGATTCACGATCTCGATTACCTCCGCTGGTGTTGGGGCGACATCGAGCGGGTGTTCGCGCGCCGACAGCGCGGCTCTCGTGCCGCGCACGGGTTCGTCACGCTCCGGTTCGAAAACGGAGCCGTCGGCTACGTCGAAGCCTCGTGGGAACAGCCCGAATCACGCTCATTAACGACCGAACTCGAGTTCGCCGGGGACGACGGGCTGGTCGAGCTTTCGAGCGAGGCGGAATCGCCGTACCAGGAGTGGACCGACGACGGTGCGGCCGTCGAGAGGCCGGTCGCGAAAAGCCCCTATCGACGCGAACTCGAGCACTTCGTGAACTGTCTCGAGGCGAGAACCGATCCCGATGTCGGTGCCGAGGACGCGATCGAATCGCTGCGGCTTGCTCTCGCCGCGGAGCGCTCAGCAGAGCGCGGCGAACCCGTCCGACCCGAGGAGGTGGTCGCGTGACGGTCTCGTTCGGAATCCTCTCGGCGGCCCACGTCCACGCCGACGCATACGCCGGCCAACTCGCCGAGCAGGCGGGGATCGAGTTCGCTGGCGTCGTCGACGAATATCCCGAGCGCGGGCGGGAGACGGCCGATCGCCACGGGACGGAGTACGTCGCGGACGTCGAGGCGTTCCTCGAGCGGATCGACGCGGGCGTTGTCTGCTCTCCGAACGTCGACCACCGCGACTGGATCGACCGGGCGGCCGCGGCGGACGTCGATGTCCTCTGCGAGAAGCCCCTCGCCACGACCGTCGAGAACGCGCGAGCCATCGTCGACCGCTGGCGTGGTTCGGACATCCGCGTCGGCGTGGCAATGCCGCTTCGCTTTTGCGAATCCGTCCGCCAGGCGAAAGAGCGCCTCCAAGCCGGCGAGATCGGAGTGATCCGCTCGATTTCCGGAACGAACCGCGGGAAGATGCCCGGTAGCTGGTTCGTCGATCCAGAGCTGTCCGGCGGCGGCGCCGTCATGGATCACACGGTCCACATTGTCGATCTCGTTTCTCATCTCACCGACGAGACCGTGGCCGAAGTGTACGCCGAGGTCGACACGCGCTTTCACGACATCCCTGTCGACGACGTCAACGTCCTCTCGATGGAGCTGTCCGATGGGACACCGTTCCTCCTCGACGGCTCCTGGAGCAAGCCGGAGTCGTGGCACACGTGGGGTGACGCCGCCGTCGAGCTGACCGGGAGCGACGGAACGGTGGCAGTCGACTGCACGGATCAGTCGATCGTTCACACGCAGGCATCCGGTCCGGACGCCGGCGTCAACCGGGTCTTCCACGGGTCGGACACGACGGAAGCGCTGATTGGCGACTTCGCAGCTGCGGTTCGGACCGACCGCGAACCGATGACGACGCCGGACGAGGGCCTTTCGGCCGTGGCCGTCGTCGAGGCCGCCTACGAATCCGCCGAAACGGGCAGGTCCGTCGGTGTCGTCGACTAAACGCGTCGACCCAGAATCGGAAGGAACGTAACCACTCGGCTTCAACAGCCACCCATGTCTCACGTTCGATTCCGCGATCCGACAGGGTTGGTCCGGATGGGCGACTGGTCCGGAGAGGAAGACGAAGAGATCACGACGAGTACCAAGGTATACGATCCCGCCGCGGTCGAAATACTGCCTCCTTCCGAACCGACGAAGGTCATCTGTCAGGCTGGTGGATACATTGACCACCGGGAGGAATCAGGGCTTGGCGACGTTCCTGACCGTCCGGAACTGTTTCTGAAGACACCGAACTGTGTCATCGGTCACAACGATACGATTGAACTCCCACCAGATCGTGATACTATCGAATTCGAGGCGGAGTTCGCTATCGTTATTGGAGAGCAGTGTCGTGGCGTCGCGACAGACGAGGCCATGGAGTACATCGCCGGGTTCACGTGTGTCAACGATATATCGAACCGCGACGATCAGTCGGACGAGCGGAACTGGGTCCGTGGGAAAGCCTTCGATGGATCACTCCCGGCCGGTCCGGTCGTGGCAACGCCCGATGAGGTGCCAGAGAACGCCCGGCTGACGCTCCGACACAACGGTACGCTGAAACAGGAGACCACCACCGAACACATGATATTTTCTGCCGAAGAACTAGTGAGTGAAACGTCCGAATTGATCACGCTCGAACCGGGTGACCTCATCGCCACAGGAACGCCGTACGGCCCTGATGGTCTCTCGGCCGGTGACGTCGTTGAAGTGGAGTTCGAAGGCGTCGGCACGCTCCGCAACGAAGTCACCGAGCGATAGCGGCGGACTCATACTGTCGGACCTGCGGACGGAGTGCGACGGACTAGCCAGCTGCCGCCTGGCGATTCTCCAGCAGCCGATAGTCGATCACCGCTGTCCGACAGTATGAGCGCCCTCGGCGCTCACAGCGAGTCGTCGTCTTCGACCGTCTTGGCGTGTTTGGCTTGGATCTTGGTGTTGAACACGCGATCCATCCCTTGTGAGAACAGGATCAGACCCATCGTGAACACGACCAACAGCAGCATCGGCGCGAACAGCCAGTGACCCCGACTCATCGGGTTCGCCAGCGCACCGCCTTGGTTGTACGCCTGATTCATCATCACGCCCCAGTTCAGGCCTGCTTCCGGCAGAAAACCGAGGAAGTACAGTCCGACCGCAGCGAAAATGACGCTCTTGGCGGCGTTGGCCGCGTTGATCATGATGTACGGCATCAGCTGTGGTGTGATGTCCTTTTGGACGATCGAGCGCGTCGAGACACCCATTGCACGGGCGGCCTCGACGTAGTTCTCCTCCCGGACAGTCAACACCTGCGAGCGGAGCATTCGCGCGAGACTGGGCCAGCTGTCGATCGCGAGGATCGCCCCGACGATGAACGGATCGCGGGGTTGCCAGATCGCAACGAGCACGACGATCAGCGGCAGACCGGGAATGATCATGACGATATCCGTGATCGTCATCAGGAGGTAGTCGACAGTACCCCCTTTGTACCCGGCAACCACACCGATGGCGATGGCGAGACCGACCGCGAAAAGGATGCCGGCCGACGCCATCTTGAGGATCGCGGGCGTCGAATGGACGAGCATTTTGCCGATCGACTGACCGAATCGTTCCGTGCCGAAGATGAACTCCGTGGTCTGGAACCAGGGGACGTACAGTTCGCCTTCGTTCATCACCGGGGGATCAACGACTCGGACACCGACCGTACCGAGCAAGACGAAAAAGACGATGATCGTGGTCCCGATCCGGGCCCGCCAGTCACTCCACGCCACGCGGAAGGGCGCGGCGAGGTACAGATCGAAGTAGCGGTAGCCCCGATCCTTCCACGAGGCGTCCGGGACATCCCCGTCGGCCGTCTGCTCGAAGAACGCCTGTGCACCGGCGTCAGTGGAGGATGAATCACCGTCGCTCATCTCAGTATCCCTCCTTCTCGCCGGTGTTCGCCCGTGGATCGATCAGCCCGTAGGTGAGATCGGCGATCAACACGCCGACGACGGTGATCACTGAGAAGAAGATCAGGATCCCCATCAACAGGGGATAGTCGCGGTTCACCAGCGCGTCGTACGTGTACCATCCGACGCCGGGGTACGTGAAGATCTGCTCCATGATGATCGAACCGCTGAAGATCCCGGCGAGTCCGATCATGAACTGGGTGTACAGCGGCAGAATCGCGTTCCGTCCCACGTACCGGACCGCGATCCGGCCGTCACTGAGCCCCCGAAGGCGGGCCACCCGCAGGTAGTTCGATCCCATCACGCGGATGCAGTTCCCCCGCATCGACAGCGCTGTGCCACCGAAGCCGATCAGGACCGACGACAGGATCGGGAGCGCTGCGTGGTGTATCACCCCCTGGATGTAGTACCAGTTGAAGCCGGCGGTGGAGTCGGGGTACATCCGGCCACCCGTGGGAAACAGCCCCCACTGGAACGCGAGAAACGCTAGGAACACGATCGCGCCCACGTAGTACGGGATAGAGTTCAGCACGATGGCGACGATCGTCGATCCAGTGTCGAAAATGCTGCCCTCATAATAGGCCATCACAGCGCCGAGGATGATGTTCGTGGTGAAACCGATCAGGATGCCGTACACACTGACCAGAACCGTCCACGGCATCGCGTAAAACAGGACCTCGAACACCGGTGCGTTGAACGCGATCGACTGTCCGAAATCCTGATACAGGATGATGTCACGCATATACTCGTAGTACGCGACGTGCATCGGGGTGTTGGGGTCGATCCCCGTCCGGATTGCCACCATGTGATTGATGTAGCTCATATCGGGATTTTCACCCTTGGCGAGCGCTTCCGAGACGAGTTGTTGTTGCATCGCCTCGATCGGCCCGTTCGGCATCATCCGGTAGAGCACGAACGTGATCGTGATCACTACAAAGAGGGTAAACACGGACTGGAAGAGTCGACGCGCGTACCGGTTCATCCGACGTTCACCTCCCATCGGCTCCTCGTGGTTCCATCGGGCGATCGGGCCCGGCGCGCGTTACCCATCGTTCCCCCCGGTGATCGGCTGGCTATCCCAGTACTCGTGGGTCTCGTCCATCCGGAAGCACGCCGTCTGCCTGTCGGTGTCCGTCGCAACCAGTTCCGGCGTGGTCGTTTCACACACCGCCCGCGCCTCCGGACAGCGGGTGTGAAACCGACAGCCAGAGGGCGGGTCGATCGGATCCGGAATGTCGATCTCACGAACAGGGGGGTCCATCGATTCCTCGGCCGCGAGATCGGGGTCGAGCGTCGGTGTCGCCCACGACAGGACCTTCGTGTATGGGTGTTGTGGATCACGGATGACCTCCTCCGCAGGACCGAACTCCACGAGTTCGCCCAGATACATCACGCCGATCTTGCCGCCGACCGTCCCGGCGAAGTACCGGGCGTTGGCGAAATCGTGGGAGACGAAGACGAACGACGTATCGAACACGCTCTGGAGGTCGTGCATTAGATCCATCATCTCGACGCGCAACGAGACATCCAACGCACTCACGGCCTCGTCAGCGAGGATCACGTCCGGACTCATCAACAGCGCGCGCCCGAGCACCACACGCTGTTGTTCGCCACCTGACAGCTGGTGCGGATAGCGGTGGGCGTAGTCCTCGGACGGTTTCATGCCGAGGTATTCGAGGAGTTGGTAGACCCGCTGTTCACGCTGGTTCGGTCCCAGTTCCGGTTCCGTGAGCTTCAGCGGCACCAGCAGGCTCGTCAGCACGGTCCGGTTGGGATTCAGGGAACTCCCCGGGTCCTGGTGGATGATCTGTAAGGCCTCGCGGATCTCCGGATAGGGGATCGCTGGATCCCCGTTTCCCTCCTTTGCGTCCCAGATGTCCTGCCCGCGGTACGTCACCGTGCCGCTGGTTGGCCGTTGGAGCCCGACCGCGACCTTGCCGAGGGTGGTTTTCCCACAGCCGGACTCGCCAACGAGCGCGATGATTTCGTTCTCCGGAATGTCGATGGAGACGCCATCGACAGCACGGACGGTCTCGTCTTCTCCCCGAAGACCGTCGATGAGCCCCGTCTCGTCGAAATGGACCCGGACATCCTCCAGCGAAACCACGGAGTCGTTCGCCCCTGTCGATGCGCGATCAGTCGAGCGTTCGTCGGTTGAATCAGTCGTCCGTGCCATCGTTAGTGTTCGTTCGGTCCGCTCAGCGTGTACGAGACCGCCGCTGCCGATCGTTCCCAGTGAAAACACGCCGCCGTTCGGGCCGTATCGACGTCGTGGAACCCCGGATCCGTCTCCCGACACTTCGACGTGGCCAGTGGACACCGTGGGTGGTAGGAACAGCCCTGAGGAACGCTTACCGGATCCGGACTGTCGCCCTCGATCGGTGCCATCTCTTCGAGCGGCGTCATCGTGTTCGGAACCGCCTTCAGTAACGCCCGCGTGTAAGGGTGTGCTGCGTGCTTCAGAACGTCGTACGCCGGACCGAGTTCGACGAACTCGAACGCATACATCACCGCGATCCGGTCGGCCAGGTCCGCGATGAGAGGGAGATCGTGCGTGATGAAGAGGATCGTGATGCCGTATCGCTCGTGGAGCTGGGCGATCAAACCCGTGATCGAGCGCTGCATGAGCAGATCCAACGCCCCGGTCGGCTCGTCCATCACGATGACGTCCGGTTTCAACACGAGCGATAACGCGATGAGCGTCCGTTGTTGCATCCCGCCGGACAGTTCGTGGGGATAGGCACCCAGAACGCGGTCGGGATCGAGATACAGTTCCGTGAGGAGTTCACGGGCGTGTTCCATGCCGCCGTCCACGTCCGAGCCGTGGGCAATGAGGGTTTCCTTGAAATGCGTCTCGATATCCATCGTGGGATTGAACGAGTCCATCGCCCCCTGATCGACCATCGCTACCTCTTCCCACCTGAACGTCCGCAGCGCTTTTTCGTCCAGATCGAGAACGTCGACCGGCTCGCCATCCTCGGGGTAGTAGGTGACGGTTCCCGTGACCTGTCCCGGCTCTTCGACGGCATCGAGCAGCGTCGACGCAAACATCGACTTACCACTTCCCGACTCGCCGACGATGCCGATGATCTCATTGCGTTCGATCTCCATCGAAACATTGTCGACGACCCGTGACGTGCCGCGATCCATCCCAAACTCCACGGTGATGTCCTCCACCTCGAAAATGGTCTCTGAACTGGTGGACGAGCGAGTAGAATGGATGCTTGTTTCATTCATCCATGGTATGGTCTTACAACCGATACAAATAAACATTTCGGTGGGGGAAGGGGTAGCTGACGAATCCAACCAAGACGTGTCGTGAATCCGTCTATTCACTCGACTGCGACCCACCGGTCGGTTTCGGCAGATTCGTAGGCCGCATCGAGGATTCGGAGCACTTCGATGGCGTCCTCGAGAGTGACGGGAGGATCACCGTCGCCATCGCAGGCTGCGAAGAACTCCTCGACGAATGTCCGGCCCCACGCACCACCGTACCCCGGTTCGGGGTTGTACTCGTGGGTAACCGATCGGTGTGGCGTACTGTTCCACTCCCCGCTAGTGTCGTCGAGTTCGAGCGTGGTCTCACCGTCGAACCCGAACGTTCTGCCCATGGGATCCCAGGCGCTCCGGCCGTCGCTGCCATAGAGGTCGAGTCGCGTGTCGTAGATTCCCTCCCGAAGGTAGTAGCCACACTGGAGCGTGCCGAGCGTTCCCCCCTCGGTTTCGAGTTGCAGCGCCGCCCCGTCCTCGATATCAACGCCCGACGTACCGTGGGAGATGGTGGCGTTGACACGATCGATCGGGTCTTCGAGGAGCCACGAGAGCAACTGGATCCAGTGGATCCCGAGCCACTGGAGGATGCCGCCCCTGCTGGCCGCCTGATCGAAAATGAAGTGGGAGGTGTCCCGAAACGTCAGCTGTGAGGCGACAAAGCGGGCGTCAAACGCGCGAAGGTCGCCGAAGAAGCCGTCATCGAGGCGGTCGGCGAGTTCTCGTGATATCGGGTGCGACTGCCAGGGATAGGAAATACACACCGTTGCGTCGGTGTCTTCAACCCACGAGGCCAACTCTTCTAGTTCCGTGGCGGTCCGAGCGGCCGGCTTTTCCGTGTAAACGTCGATCCCCGCTCGTACCGCCCGTTCGATCGCTCTAGGGGTGTCCCGGTTCGGGAGGGACACAAAGATGGCGTCGACCGATTGCGCCGCGATGAGCCTATCGAGGTCCCGGTAGACGGGTACATCATCCAGGGGATCGACCGTCGAAGGGTCGAACGAGTGGTTCGGTTCGCACGCGCACGTGATCGCCACCGGTAGTCGTTCGAGGGTTCTGAGGTACGGCTCGGCGTGGTGGTGATCGAGACCGACGTATCCGATGGTTCTGTCTGTCATGAAAACGCGGGGATGACCTCCGTTCCCAACCGTTCGATGGTCTCGAGGGTGGTGTCTTGTGGCTGACCGGGGAACTGACACCGAAAATACACCTGATCGACACCTAGGCGCTCGTATTCGCGGAGCTGTTCGATACACGCCGCCGGTGAGCCGAGGACGAACTTCTCCGCCAGCTCCTCGTAATCGACCGTTATCTCGTGTTCGTCCATGTACGTCTGGCCCCAGCGTGCGTACCACTCATACAGTCGGAGGAGGTACGGTTCGATGGTTTCTCGGGCGTCCTCGACGGAATCAGCGACGAAACAATCACGCATCAGAACGATCTCGTGATCGTCGCGATCCTCATCGAACTCTGCCAGTGCGTCCTCGTAGACGCCGATTTGGTGGCGCAGATCTTCGGTAGTGGAGGAAGCACTGGCGATCCAGCCGTCACCACGGTAGGCGGCTCGCTTGATCGCGATGTCTGCGTGGCCACCGATCCAGACCGGCAGCTCCCCGGTCGGCTTGGGACTGACGAACACGTCGTCGAACGACCAGTACTCCCCGTCGTGAGAGACACGATCCTCGTTCCAGAGACGGCCGAGAACGTGGAGAGATTCGATGAACGCCGTCGAGCGGTCATCCATGTCGATCCCGAACGTCTCGATTTCCCGGTCGCGATACCCGATGGCCGCTCCAAAGCGCATCCGTCCGCCCGAGAACTGATCGATCATCGCCACCTGCTCGGCGAGGTGCAGTGGATCGTAGATCATTGGGAGCATCGCCATGGTCGCGAGATCGATGGTTTCCGTTCGCGCGGCGATGGCCGAAAGCGCGGTGATCGGTTCGATGAACCCTTCCTCGTGGACGTGGCGTTCACCGACTGCCGCGCCATCGAGCCCCAGACACTCCATCAGGTCGACCTGTTCGTAGAGATTCGTCGCCTCGAAATCGCCATCCTCAGTGTAGTACTGGTTGAGGAAGACGCCGAATCTCACGGCAGGGACACCCCCGTCCGAATCGTGCTACTGACGCACATCCTGTGGTGTTTGAGGCGTTCGGACATAATGTACGTTGTGGTCGGGCACGTTCTCGAACGTCACCGACCGTCCTGACACTGTCGGACAGCGGTGATTGCGTCTCGGCTACCGGTGACCCGCCAGACAGCAGCTGGATGGTCCGTCCCACGCCGTCCGCAGGTCCGACAGTATGAATCGTTCGAGCCCAGCAGTAGTTTTAGACCTCGTGGTCGTACTGGAGGTAGTATGGAGATCGACCGACTCACGGACGCCGATGTCAACGATGCGTGGCGGCTCTCGACACAGGCCGGCTGGAACCAGACCCGTGCCGACTGGCGACGGTTCCTAGATCTTTTCGCGGAGGGGTGTTTCGCGGGTCGCATCGACGGCGAACTCGTCGCCACGAGCGCCCTTGCGACGTACGACGGGACGGTCGGATGGATCGGCATGGTACTCGTCGAAGCGGAGCATCGACGGCAGGGATACGGAAGTGCCCTTTTCGAACGGGCGCTCGAGGCGAGTCACGAACGCGACCTCGAAATCATTGGTCTCGACGCGACCGATGCCGGAGCCGCCGTGTACGAAACGTACGGGTTCGAATCCGTCGTGGGTATCGATCGCTGGGCTGGAACGCCGTCACGACCGGCCGAATCCGACGGTGGGGGCGTCCGTGAGACGAGCGCTGTCGAGGAGGTCGAAGCCGTTGACACCTCTCATGCCGGCGTCGACCGGTGCGTGCTCCTCGGGCACCTGCTCGGTTCTCGGGGAACGACCGCTCTCGTTCGCGGTTCCGACGCCGATGAGGGGATCGACGGGTACGCGATCCTCCGTCCCGGCCGAGTTCGGCCCCACGTCGGCCCGCTGGTCGCCGACAGCCGTGCGGACGCGGCGGCGCTCCTCGCGGCCGTGGCGGATCGATTCGATACGCCGGTCAGTATCGATGCGATCCGGGGGGAATCGACCACGGAGCTCCTTTCGGAGTTCGACTTCAAGGTGCAACGCTGTCTCCGTCGAATGACACACGACGATCCGCGGCCGGCGCTCACGAACGACGGCGTGTTCGCCGCAGCCGGGTTCGAATGGGGTTGATCCGCGGTCCGGTCGGAACGGATTTACGGAGCGAAAACGCTTCGTCTTGCATGACGCTCACTCGGGCACAACTCAGAAGTGGATTTCGGGGGCTCGGTCTCGAACCGGGCGCTACCGTCGTCGTCCACAGTTCGCTCAGCAGCCTCGGGCGCGTCCGTGGCGGGGCCGACGCGGTGGTGGACGCGCTGTGTGGAACCGTCGGACCGGACGGGACCGTCATGGTTCCGACGTTCACGCGGTACGACGAACCGTACGATCCCGCGACATCCCCATCAACGACCGGTGCGATCACGGAGGCGTTTCGTCGGCGGGAGAAGGCGGTTCGCAGTCCTCACCCGACGAAGTCAGTCGCCGCCATCGGTCCCAACGCCGGTGCGCTGGTCGCCGAACACGAGCCGTCGAATTCGATCGGGCCGGGCAGCCCTCTCCATCGGTTGCTCGATCCCGACGGACGGATCCTGCTGTTGGGCGTCGACCACACGGCGAACTCCGCGATCCACGTGGCGGAACGACTCGCCGCGGTGCCCTACCGTGATCAGACGGCCACGGTCGAAACGCACGCCGAGAACGCCGTCAGATCGGTCGAGGTGAACCGCGTGCACTGTTCGCGTGGGTTCGAAGTCGTCGGCCCGCTCGCCCGGCAGGCCGGGATCGTCTCCCACGGATCGATCGGCGACGCCGACGCACGATTACTCGACGGCGCCGCGTTGTTGTCGCTGACCGTCGGGCTGTTAGATACCGATCCAGGCGCGCTGTTGTGTTCCCTGCCGGGGTGTGATCGCTGCCAGTACGCCAGGGAGCGGATCGAGCGCTACGACTCGCCGTCATAACACGACCGGGAGGTTTCGCCGACGGTCTCGGGCTCACCGGACACCGCGGCGTCGATAACGGTCCAGTTCAGCGACAGCGTCCGGAGCGCGTCAGCGAAATCCGAGCGGACGAGAGTTGGATCGCCGCGGCGGACCGCCTCGAGGAACGACTCGACCTCCCGGCCGTACCGATCGGTCGGTTGTTCGTGGTGGATCTCCTCGCCGTCGACCGAGCCCGAGAGTTCTTGGGCGACGTAGTCGAGCTGCAGGAAGAAGTCGTCGCCCACGATGTCGAGTTCGGCCGTCCACGACGGCGATGTCACCCCGGAAGACACCGAACTGACGATCCCGTTTTCGTGTTCCATCGTCGTCGTCGTCGCGTCGGGGTAATCGACCGCATCGGTGTCGATCCGATCGGACCCGGCCGCGAAGACACGCTCGACCGCACCGCCGAAATACCGGATCAGGTCGTAGATGTGTGTCGTTCGGGTGACGATCTCTCCGCCGGATTTTTCGAGTTCATTTCCCCACGGGCTTGCGAGCAGCCCGTTCCAATACCGTCCAGCGAGAGTGGCGATCTCGCGCCCTTCCAGAACGGTCAGCGCCGTCTCGGTGATCTCGTCGTACCGGAAGACGTACCCGGTCCCCGTGACGATCTCCGCGTTCTCGATCGCCGCCAGCGTCGCCGCTCCGTGGCTCGGACGCAGCGCGACCGGCTTCTCGACGAAGACGTCGATCCCCCGTTCGGCGGCCAGCCGTACCTGATCGTCGTACGCAAAGGGCGGGATCGCAATGAAGACCGCGTCGAGATCCTCGTTGGCGTACATCACCTCGTGATCAGTGTACACCGACGCGTCCCGTCGAGCGGCTGCCGCTGTGGCCGCATCCTCGTCCACGTCACAAACAGCAGTGATCGTCGTGGTATCGATGCTATCGATGTGTTCCATCAGGATGCCAGCCATCTTGCCGGCACCGATGAATCCGACCTCCATACGTCGCCCAACGAACAAACCACCTTGTAGGCTTCGATCCCGGCAGAACGGGGGGTTACACCACGGCTAGTTTGTGAACACGGATCGACGCCGGTCGTGGGCGTGGTCGGTAGGGACTGTTGTGATTCCGTCCCGCGCGCCACAGAACGGTTCGTGATACTGTCGGTCATACTTACGTCACGCCATAGTGTCGTGAATGGGTTCTCGTGGCGATGACTATATCGAACAGGCCACCCCATGGTGACAGGCCTATGACCGACAGTATGAACCCCCAGAGCAGTCGTCAGTCAACGACCGTGCCGAACATACTCACAACAGTCCCTAGGAACGATGGTTCATGAGTTCCGTTCCCGATCGGCGCGAAAATTTATGATGAACGGCGATCTCTGTCGCAGATATGAGTCGGGAACCGCAGCTTCATCCCCGAGAGCGGTCGATCGAGCGATCACGCGAGCTCTTCGAGCGAGCCCGCCGGGTCATTCCGGACGCGGCACAGACGAACAGCAAACGCCCCGAACGGTTCGTTGTGGGGGTGTCGCCAACGCACGCGGCTCGTGCGGAGGGCAGTCACT
Source organism: Halobacteriales archaeon YIM A00010 (assembly GCA_025041175.1). Lineage (GTDB taxonomy): Archaea > Halobacteriota > Halobacteria > Halobacteriales > Haloarculaceae > Halocatena. Next base: position 145,652 of record JAKCFJ010000002.1, on the reverse strand, counting down.
TCTGGGACGTCGACGGCAACGAGTACATCGATTATCTGATGGCTTGTGGCCCGGTCATCCTGGGGTATGATCACCCAGCGGTGATGGACGCCGTGACGGAACAGGTGTCGGACGGCTCGATGTATTCGTTGCCCCATCCGCTGGCGGTCGACGTCGCGGAGACGATCACGGAGATCGTTCCCTGCGCGGAGATGGTGCGGTTCGGGAAGAACGGCAACGATGTGACGGCACTCTCGGCGAAGCTGGCGCGGGCCTACACGGGGCGGGACACCATTGCGACCGCGGGCTACCACGGCTGGCCGGACGTGTTCCTCTCGGCCAGCGACGCCGCCCGCGGGATCCCATCGGGCGTGAGCGAGTACACCGAACGGTTCGGCTACAACGATCTCGAATCGGCCCGGCGGATCTTCGAGGACAGCGACGACGTGGCCGCGATCATCACGACCCCGGCGAGCGCCCGAACCCCGAATGACGGCTTTTTGGAGGGACTCCGTGAGCTGGCGGACGAACACGGGGCGCTCCTGGTTTTCGATGAGGTGTTCACGGGGTTCCGGTTCGCGCTCGGCGGCGCCCAGGAACGTTTCGGGGTGACGCCCGACGTGGCCTGTTTTGCGAAAGCGATGGCCAACGGCTATCCGATCTCCGCCGTCGCGGGACGGCGCGACGTCATGAAGACGATCGGGGAGCCGGGGTTCACCTTCTCGATGACGTACGCCGGCGAAGTGGTGTCACTGGCCGCCACGAAGGCCTGTCTCGACGTCCTGCAGTCGAACGAGGAGGAGATCTACGACCGGATCTACGCCGTCGGGGACGCGATCCGCGAGGGATTCAACGATCTGGCAGCCGCCCACGGCATCGACGACCGCGCGAGCGCGTCGGGCATCGCGCCCCGGGTCGTCACTCGGTTCACCGACGAAGCGGGCACCCCCGACCCGGACGCAAGGTCGCTGTTCCTCCAGGAGGCCCACAAGCGCGGCGTCTTCGTTCCCGGAAGCCACATCCCCTCCGCTGCGCACTCCGACGCGGACGTCGAGTACACGCTCGCGGTGTACGACGAGGTTCTCGCCATTCTCGCGGCGGCCATCGAGCGCGACGTCGTCGCCGATCGGGTGGACGGACAGGGGTGAATCCGCTCCGATCGACCCCGATAGACTGTCGGACAGAGATGATTGAATATCAGCTGCTGGTGACCGCTAGACAGCAGCTGGATATTCCGTCTCAGTCCGTACGTGGCTCTGTCCGACAGTATACTTTTGTTGATGGCCGAAAAACCCTCGACGGATGAAACCGGCGATATTCACGAAGATCTTCGACGATCGACCACTCGAAGCCGCGATCGAAACGGCCGCGGAGATCGGTTTTGACGGCGTCGAAATCATGGCCCGCGACCCGCACTTGCCACCGGACATCACGCGAGAACAGGGCGAGCGGCTCCGAGAGCTCGTCGACGAACACGGAGTGGAAATCCCGTGTCTGGCCACGTACACCGGTGGCTACGCACGGGCGAGCGACGACGAACGGGCGGCTGAACTCGAAACGTTCGAGCGCTACCTCGAGCTCTCCGAACCCCTGGGGGTGGAGCTCCTACGACACGGCGCCGGCGGACCGACCCCTCGGGAAGCGACCGACGAGGAGATCGAGACGGCGGCCGCGTGGCTCGGGCGGGCGGCCGACAGGGCCGCTGCGTACGACCGGACGATCGGGCTGGAGATCCACCCCAACCGTCTGACCGAGACGGTCGATTCGACGCTCCGGCTGCTCGAACTGGTCGACCGCGACAACGTCGGCGTGATCCACGACGCGGGGAACATGTTCATCGTTTCCGATACGTACGGCCCGGAGTCGGTCGAGCGGCTGAACGAGGACCTGCTGCACGCCCACATAAAGGACCTCTCCCGGAGCACCGACCCGGAACTCGCCGACACGTTCTGGCTGGAAACCCCCGACGGGGACGCGTCGTTCCGCCACGAGCTCCTCGGCGACGGCGGTGTCGACCACGAACCGCTGATCGGTGCGCTCGCGGAATCGGGATACAGCGGATACGCCACCCTCGAGAGCAACGTCACACGGATCGATCCAGAGACGGTCGCCGCCGAAGAACTCGACAGGCTCTCCGAACGCTTCGAGCGCGCGACGTAGCCACGCCGCGCGGGTTCCACGGAGGCCGGGCGGTACACTTATCAGCGCGTTCACCGAACCCGGAGGAGTGTATGAGTACTGTTGCCATCATCGGCACGGGTCCCCCTCCGGACGCCGATCACGAGGGGTACTCGATGGGGTATCGGCACGCGGACAGCTACCGCGCCACCGAGGGCGTCGAACTCGTTGCGTGCGCGGATGTCGTCGAGGAGCACGTCGCGGCGTTCGTCGCGGCGTATGACCTCGATCCGCAGGCTGGGTACACCGACCACGTACGCATGCTCGATGAAACCGAGCCGGACATCGTCAGCGTCTGTACGCCCCCCGCGACCCACTTCGAACTCGTTGCCGACTGCGCCCGCCACAACGCCGTCGGAGCCGTCCACTGCGAGAAGCCGATGGCGGTGACGTTCGGCCGGAGTCGGCGGATGGTCGAGCTGTGTGAGGCGGAGGGGATCCAGCTGACGATCAACGTACAGAACCGGTGCAGCGAGCTCGCCCACCGCGTGAAGGAGCTGGTCACCGACGGCACCATCGGCGAGCTGGAGCGCATCGAGGTCGCGCGCCATGATCTGCTCCAGACCGGGATCCACCACATCGACTTGGCGAACTACGTAGCGGGCGACACGGCCGTGGAGTGGGTCCTCGGCCAGATCGACTATCCGGAGGAGTCGGTGTGGTACACCGATATGCACACGGAGTCCCAAAGTCTCGGACTGTGGCGGTACGCGACGGGGGTTCACGGGCTCGCCACGACCGGGAACGGACAAGCGGCGGTCGGCACCGCCACCAACCGGTTCATCGGCACGGAGGGCCGAATCGAGCTGTCGCTGGCCGCCCACGAGGCCCGGATCCGGACCCCCGACGCTGGCTGGGAGACGATCGAGGCCGGGGACACGTCGCCCCAGAACCGCGCCGTGCGATTCGTCGCCGAGGGACTCGACGGCCCGGCCGAGCCGATCCACAGCGGTGCGGTCGGTCTCGCGGCAACCGAGATCGTCTTCTCGATCTGGGAATCGGCCCGCCGACGGGGGCGAGTGGACCTTCCGCTCGAAATCTCCGACAACCCTCTCCAAGACATGGTCGAATCCGACGCCCTCCCACCGGGCCCATAAGAGGGCGTCTACTCCCGGAGTCGCATGAGGCCGTTGATGGGCCGGAACATGGCGTGGTAGGACGTGAGCTCCTTTTCTTCTCCGTACGCCATTTTCTCGGTGTTACCGAACGCGTCTTCAACGGTGACTGTCAGGTCGATATCCGGGAGCAGGAAGTTCCACGCCCACGAGAAATCCCGGATGAGCTCACGGTCACGTTCTTCTTCGATCGGACTCGTCACTTCGTTGTAGTGCTCGACGAGGTTGATCTCCTTGGTCGACCCATCGCGGGTTTCGGCGCCAACCTCCTCGGGGATCTCGAACACCATCGGCTTGCCGTTGAACGGCGAGTGCGTCCGGCCTTCCTCGAGCCAGCCATTCACCAGATCACCCCACTCCGGCTCCGCCTCGAAGTTACCGGGACCGATCCGCCACCCCCAGAACGACTCGGGGTCGAAGTACGCGCTCGGGTGCATGATGCCCGAGACGTAGTGGGTCTCGGTCGTGAGGTCCCACGCCTCCATCTCCTCTAGGACGGTTTCGAGCTTCGCGTCCCGACCGATCGGCTGCACGTCGATTGGAAAGCCGAACTGCTCGAGCTGGCCCGCGACGGACTGGCCGATGTCGGACCACGGGCTACTGCCCAGCACGAAGCGCATCTCCGCGAGCTCCTCGCCGTCCTCACCGTACATCGTCCCCTCCTCTCGCGTGATGCCGGCGCGTTCGAGGTACTGCTCGGCGAGCGCCTCGTCGGTGGTGACGCCGTAGTCGATGAGGTTCCCCGGCGGGTGCTCGCCCCAGTACTCCTCGTTGAACGCGACCGACATCCCCGAGTGGGACTCGACCGTATACTCACTGACGTTGGTCGCGTTGTTCTCGAAGTCGATCGCGGCGGCCATCGCGCGCCGGAAGTTGACGTCCTGGAGATACGCCCGGTTCCGCCAGTTGATGTTCATCTTCCGGAAGTCCGGCTGTGGGTAGTAGATGATCTGCTCCCAGTAGTCCGGGAGCTGTCCCTTGAAGGTCTTCCAGTTGTGGCCGTGGCCGGCGATGTCGACGCGCTCATCGACGATGAACTGCTCTCGCCGGCCGGTCTCTTCGGCGTACCACAGGCGGATCTCCTCGATGTTGGGTTTTCGATCCCACTTCTCCTCGGCCGCTGGACCCCAAAAGGGATGCTCCTCGTGGGCGACCCAGTCGATGTATTCGTCCGTGACATCGACCATCTCGTACGCGCCGATCCCCCAGCCGTTCTCCATGAGTTCCTTGTTCTCGATCCGATACTCGATCAGCTCCGTGGTGATCGCGTCGCGTTCTTCCGTGTTGGCGGCGTTCTGGTAGCGCTCCACCCACTCCGTCCAAACGTCCGTCCCGCCCGAGGAAACGAGCGTCACGGGAACGGCGGAACGGTAGGCGATCTCAGGATTCATCGACTCCTTCGTGACGAACTCGATCGTCCGCTCGTCGACGTGGGTGATCTCCTCGTACTGGCTCCCATCCGGGTTGACCAGCCGTAGCATCTCCTGGTAGGCGTAGAAGTCCTCGGCGGTGTACGGATCACCGTTCCAGAACACCAGGTCGTCCCGGAGTTCGAGCGTCAAGCGTCGCTCGTCGGGATTGTACTCCCAGTTCGTCAGTCCCCACGCGTCCAATGCGTTGTCCGCGCTGCGGACGATCAACGTCGGCTCGTCGACCCAGTTCGCGATCGTGCTGTTATACTGGTCGGCCTCCGGATTCCACTGGAGGTCGGGGAAGTGTACCCCCCCGCGCATGTAGTTAAACCGGTTCGCATCACCGCCGCTCTCGTGGTCGACGGGGCTCCCGTCTTCCCCCATGCACCCAGCGATCACTCCGGCCGTGACCGCTCCAACGGCACCGAGATACCGCCGACGCGAAACGTTCAGCTTGGTATCCTCTCGCATGCGAATCATCGGAGAACCTACCGAAACTTATATCTTTGGCAACTTAATAAATGTGTGATACATATGCTGGTGCGATCACCCGACACGATCCTGGCTCGAGCGGATTCGACGCCGGGAGCGCACCACTTCGGGGATCGTTAGCTGATACTGTCGGACAGCGGTGATTGCATATCAGCTGCTGGTGAACCGACGGACAGCAGACGGATATTCCGTCTCAATCCGTCCGTGACTCTGTCCGACAGTATGAATGCCCGACCACTTTCTCGAAGGCGGTTGCGACCTGGTCGACGTACCCGTCGGCGGGTTCGATGTACGACCCCACGGTGAGAACGCGCTCGTTGATCTCTTCGGAAATCGGAAAATCACCCTCCTGATAGCCGTTATACGGTGGGAGGCCACAGAACTCTCCTTGAATCGGGCTCCGGCCGTCCCCCCAGAGGTCGTATCCCTCGCGGAAGATCGTGCGCAGGTGTTCCATGTAGGGAAAGCCGGGGCCCCGGACCGGTGCCCCTTCCGCCTCGAGCGCCTCGACGATCCGCTGTGGCGAGACGCCACCGAGTTCGTCCGGCTCCAGTACGACTTTCAACCCGCCGTACAGCCCATCGGTTTCGGACCGGTCGTAGGGCCAGACCGGTCGAACGCCGGGGAGTGCGCCGATTCGACCGAACAGTTCGTCACGGTACGACAGTCGGTTCCGCGTCCGGTATTCGATCGAGTCCATCTCCACCGTCGCTATGGCCAGCGCCAGCGGGTGGGCACGGTATTTCAGTCCGAGCGCCTCGTAGTCGAGTTCGGTGTAGGGCTCGCGTGTCAGCTCCTCGTTCAGTCCGGTGCGGTGGAGGTGGCAGTAGGAGAGCTGTCGTTCGTAGTACTCGCGGTCGTTCGTGGTAACGATCCCTCCTTCACCACCCGTGATCGGCTTGCCGTGCGGTGCGACTCCCTGTAAGCTATAGCACGCGATGTCGCCGACGCTGCTGATGTGTTCCCCGTTCCACCGCGAGGCGTGCGCGTGGGCGGCGTCCTCGACGATCGGAACGTCGTGGCGGTCGCTGATCTCCCCCAGCGCGTCCAGATCACAGACCCGGCCGTTCCAGTGGGTAACGGCGATGGCCGCCGTTCGATCGGTGATCCGTCGTTCCACGTCTCGGGGATCCACGAGCAGCGTCTCCGGATCGATCTCACAGAACACGGGACGGGCACCAAGATGTAGCGCCCCCGCGTACGCACCGATGTAGCCGGCGGTCGGCGTGATGACCTCGTCCCCCGGACCGACGCCGACCGCGTAAAACGCGCTTTCGAGCGCGGTCGATCCGTGATCGACGGTCAAACAGTACTCCGCGCCGGTGTACTCCCGAAACTCGGCTTCGAAGGACGCCGGCAGCCCCCGACCAGCGCCGCTGATCTCGCCGTCTTCGAGCAGTTCCGCGACGAACTCCGTTTCCTTCTGGACCGGTCGCTCCCACTCCTCTGGCTCCTCGATCGTGACCGCGGGATCGCCACCCGCGATCGCGAGCTCTTCGGTCGTCTCCATTGCTCTATCGAACCGTTACGAGTCGGCCCACATAAACCACCAGGCCGGTACGCGGTTCGGATCCCAATCGATCAGTACAGCGGTTTGTACGCCTGGGTGAACGCCGTTCCGTCTTTGGAGACCGCGAACAGTTCGGAACTGTCGGGGTAGATCGTCTCATTCCCCTCCAGTGCGGCCTGGATCCCGAGGTGAAGGGTCGCCGCATCGAACAACCAGTCCGAACGCCCCCGCTCTCCGCGAACCGTTTCGAGGAACGCGTCGATGTACGGCCCATACATCCGTTGGAACGCCGTCTCGTTTCCTTCGATGGAGGCCGTCCGGACGGTGGTGCTGACATCGAGCAGGCCGAACGCTGCGTCCTCCGTCGGGCCGTCGAAACGGAGGGTTGCGTTCGATCCATCCGCGAACGCGACGGTCACCGCCGCGTCGTGGACGGCCGGTTCGATGCGCCGCCAGTCCGCACCACAGATCGTGCGCACGGTGTCGGTGAGATGCACCCCGTAGTAAAACGGGCTGTTGTAGCCCGCCGCGAAGAGGTCGTGGCGTCCGTCGCTCCTCCGCATCTCCGATAGCGATGGGTGATACGGCACCGCCGAACCCCCAAATACGGGCGTCGAATTACCTGCCCTGCGGCGGATCGTTTCGATGTCCTCGATCGATCCGGCGATGGGTTTGTCGATCAACATCGGGACGCCGGCATCGAAACACCGCTTCGCCAGCGGGGCATGACGATCCCAGTTGACCGCTAAAACCATCGCCGCATCGACGCGCTCGATGAGAGCCTCCGGACGGTCATGCGTTATCGTATCGTACTCATTACAGAACGCGGTGACGTACGTCTCATCGCGTACCTCCCCACCGTCCCACACGGCACTGATCGTTGCATCCGATCGTCGGGTGACGATCTCGGTAAACTTCTCGGCGTGGCTCGTATCGAGGCCGAGGATACCGATATCGATCACGGCTGTTCCAGTATCGGTCACGGCGAATCCTTCGACACGATTCTCTGTTTCCAACCCTTTTAACGCTTTAGTCTGGGAAAACGATCTCGGCGTCAGTGCGGTCGATCAGCCGTCACTCGACCCAGCACGGCGCGTGGATATCACCGGTCGGGGTCCGACGAGCGGCTACCCGTACCTCGAAGCGACGTCCCACTCACCGAGCGGCGTGAACCGTGCGGGGTCGAGATCGACGTCCCGGCCGAACGGGGCATCGATCACGCTCCCGTATTCCATCCGACCGTCCCGAACGTCCAGCGTGACGAATCCATCCCTGTGGCAGCGGTAGAGGTCGTCGTGGGCGTCGCGGACGGTCTGCTGAAGATCCGCCGGAAGGAAGCCGAGTCCCCGGTAGTAGTGGTGGCCGTTGCGCTCGATGTGGTCCATCCCCAGCGTTCCCATCACGGCGAGGTCGTGCAGCAGCTCGATCGGCCCGATCGTCGTCAGGTCCTCACCGCTCATGAGATACTCCCGATCGTCCTCACGACGCCGCTTCTCGATCAGGCACGCGTTGACGAGTCCCTTGAAGACGCCCTTGCAGTTCTTGTGGCTCGTCCCAGCGTAGCCCCGATCGAGAGCGCGACCGGCGCTGTCGAGACGATCGTCGGACTCGTCGATAATGATCGGCGGGCGCTCGGTCCATGCTTGGAGCACCTCGCCCGTCTCCTCGGTCAGCGCCCGGTCGCGTGGCAAGGGCTGTTCGACGTAGGCGACGCGATCGACCACGACGGCGAGCTCGGAATCGTCGGCGTGGCGCTCCCACTGCGTTTTGAACGCCGCGATGTCATCATACTGCTCGTTCGCATCGAGCGTACAGACGAACTCGTCCAGTTCCGATCCGAGAACGCCGCCGATCCGCCCGAGTCGCTCCGCATCGCGCTCCTCGTCGGCCGAGAGCTTGATCTTGAAATGGTCGACGCCGTCGACAGCGACGTACTCAGCGAGCGTCTGGGGAAGGCCGTCGTCGAGGCCCTCTCCGTCGAGGTCGTCGTCCTCGATCGGGTCGGACAGCCCGACCGTGTGGCGCACCGCGGCCTCGCGCGCCGGTTCGTCCGGGAGGTAGTCGGCGGGATCGACGCCTTCGAGCTCGGGGTAGATCGATCCGGGCGCGACGCCCAGGGTGCCGTCCCGCACCGCCCGCCCGAAGGAAACCCCCTCGTGACGGCAGTAGGCGTCGATCACCGCCTGCTCGACCATGCTCACCCCGTAGCTCCACAGGAGTGGTGGGTGGTCGGTGTCAGCAGCCCACTCCCGCTGGCGCTCGTAGAGGGTGTGCCAGAGTTCGAAGACGGTCGGGACCGGATCCATGGCGAGGGCGTGCTCGCACGCGGCGTCGAACACCGCCAGCAGGCGTTCGGTGGCGTCGGCCGTGAGGCTCGAATCCTTGAGGAACCACGCCGGTGCGATGCCGACCATCGAGAGGCCGCCCGCCTGCTCGCCGTCGATTTCGAGCGTGAGATCCAAGAAGTGGTGGGCACCGTCCGTCGCGACGACGTTCCCGAAGTGAAACGCCATGCGCGTCTCGTTGTTCTTGACGTACCGGTCAACACCGGTGACTGCGACTCCCATGCTCGAACAGTGGGAGCGAATCACATAAATGTCGTTCGGACGCTGGGAACCGATTCCTCCTGCCGGCGATGCCCTTCCCCATCGCCCGAACGGACGCAGAATGATAAAAATTTGATTTTATAATGGATAATAAAAACCGATATTCATTTGTTTCATTAGAATAGATTCAGTATTCGTGTGGTTTGGTGATCAGTTACAGTATGTCACGGGACAGTTGTACGCCAGACGAATGGACAGGTCCGCTCGTCGACCCGGACGTCGTTCCGGACGTCGAGCGTCGAGATTTCCTGAAAGCGACCAGCACTGCCGCGGCCTTGGGGATTTTCGGTTCCGGGAGTGCCGTCGCGGCCGAGGCCGAGTATTACCGCAAGCGGAGACCGACGGTCTTCACCGAAGCGGACCGGCAGAACGCCGCCGACAACATCGAGAACTACGACTGGGCGGCGGCCGAGCGCGACCGCGCGGTCGAGGGTGCGGAGGCCGTCCTCAAGTCGTGGTCGCTGGAGGAACTCTGGCGGCTCGTCCCGTCCCAGAACGTTCCCCGCAGCTACATCCTCACGCCGTGGATCAGCTACGTCACGACGACGGACTGGTCGTTCGATCGTCTGGACGGCGTGGAGTCGGTGTACGGCACCGCGCCCACGTTCGACTGGGAGATCACGAACACCGTCGAGATCGACGGCGAGCAACGCGAAATCACCATTCCGACCAACGATTTCGCGGCCTACCGCGAGAGCGGTCGTGACGAGGCGGGCGAGTTCCAGCCCGCGCTCGCGGACGACTCGCTGTTGGTGAACGAGAAACACCCCGAACTCGGCGACGGATGGGGTGTCGACGATGGGACCGGGTTCGTGGACGAGGCGGGGTACCTGCGGGACGACGGCGAGCCGACGTGGTGGAACCCCGTCGCGTGGATCAACCACTGGGCGGTCATCTACGGCATGCGCCAGCTCTGTGTCGAACTGGCGGACGCGTACCTGTATACGGGTGATGAGCGGTACGTCACGCCGGTGGCGGTCGTCCTCGACCGGGTCGCAGACGTGTACCACGACCTGAGCCTCAACCGGATGCGCGAGGAGCGCCCACACGCTGCTGACGATTTCCCCGAAGCCGGATACCACAACTCCTCGGGCACCGGTCGGGGCAAGTTCGTCGGCGCGATCTGGGAGGCCTACCAGATCCGTGAACAGCTCCGGAACTACGACAAAGTGTTCCCCGGAATGGATGGGGACGACGAGCTCCTCGATGTGCTCTCGGATATGGGTGGCGCGTATCCGGAGATCGGGGATAAGAACTCGATCGGTGCGATCCGCGAGAACATCGAAACCGGGTTCCTCCAGGAGATGTTGCCAGCGGTCAAAAACGCGCAGATCAGGGGAAACTTCGGTTTCCACCAGCAGACGCTCGGCGTCGCGGCGATCGCCGCCGACGATCCCGAGGCGTTCACCGGCGAGGCGATCGATTTCGTCTTCCAGCCGGGAACGTTGCTTCATCCCGACGACAGTCCGACCGGGCAGTGGCGAAGCACCGGCGGGGATGTCTTCGGGTTCCTGGTGGGTTCGCCCCAGTCCGGGTACTGGGTGGACGAGGACGGCTACCCATCGGAGTCCGCGGTTCACTACAACACGTCCCAGCAGAACTCCCTGGAGTCGCTCGCCGAGGAGCTGGCCGGGTACGACGCGTACGAGGGGGCCGACCTCTATGAGAATCCCAAGTTCAAGAACGCGATCAACTCCCACTGGCAGCTCACGTTCAATCAGTACATCCCCCAGATCGCCAACACGCACGGCTGTGGCAACCCGAAGGCCGTTGCGGGTGCGACGCCACGAAACGACAGGGTCGTCCAGAACGTGGACTTCGCGCTGACGGGATTCGATCGGTACCGCACCGTGGAACTCGCGCAGTGGGCGTACATGCTGAACGGGTTCTCCACCGACGGTCTCGAACGAGGGATCCACCACCCCGACCCGATCGGTATCAAAGACGAGATCGAGGCGCTCGTCGACGAACACGGACCCTACGTGGATCCGGGGAGCAACCAGCAGAGCGGCTACGGTTTTTCGGCGCTCCGAGACGGCGAGGGGTCGAACCTTCGCGGTGTGTACCAGTACTACGGCCGCAACTACTTCGATTACCAAGCCGGAAACAGCGTCGGCTCCGCACACACCCACCGGGACACGCACAACATCGGGGTGTACGGGTACGACCTCGATCTGTCGCCGGAGCTCGGCCGCCAGGGCCACGACTGGGAGGACAACGACCTCGACAGCTGGGTCGAGAGCACGCCCGCACACAACACGGTCACGGTCGACGAGGAGAACATCAACCAGCCACAGTGGGTTGGCTACCCGCTGCACCACGATTACAACGACCGTGTCCAGCTGATGGACGTCGAGTCCCGGCATGCCTACGAGCAGACCGACGCGTTCCGGCGGACCACGGCGATGGTCAACGTCGACGAGCAAGCCTCCTACGTAGTGGACGTTTTCCGTGTCGACGGAGGGGACGACCACCACTTCAGTTTCCATGGCATGACCAGTTTTGACGTGGTTGCTGAGGGGGTAGAGCTCGAACCCCAGGACGGTGGAACCTACGAGGGCGAGAACGTCGGGTTCACGGATGGGGGGCCGTTTTCGTACCTCTACGACGTCGAGCGGGACGACTCGCCGGAGGGTGGTTTCAGCATCGACTGGGACATCGAGGACTACTGGAAGGTACGCGACGACGACGGCGCCCCGGTTCATCTCCGTCTGACGATGCTGAACGACGTTGACGATGTCGCGCTGGCGACGGGGCGACCCGCCGAACAGGTCCGGGAGAACAATCCGAACGAACTCCGGTTCGTGCTCGCACACCGTGCCGGCGAGAGCCTCACCTCCGACTTCACGTCGGTGATCGAACCGTACGAGGGAAGTCGCGCCGTGAAATCCATCGAGAAAGCACCGGTCGAGACGGACGATGCGGATGCCGATCTCGATGACATCGTCGCACTCAGGGTCGAACTCACGAACGGCCGGACGGACTACGTGGTCCGGTCGCTCGACCGAGACTCGAACTTCGTGATCGACGATCGGTTCGTCTTCAAGGGGTTTTTCGCGGTGTACGCCGAGCGAAACGGAGACGCCGAGTTCGTCTACACGAACGACACGAAGCTCCTCCGAGCCACGGGCGGCGGCAGTCCGCTCGTCCAACGGAGTCAGTCGCGCGTCCGCGGCGAAGTGGAGAGCTTCACGAAGGAGATCACCCTCGAAAACGAGATCGGTCTGAAGATCACGAACACGCCCAGGGACGTCGACCTCGAAGATCTCGTCGGTCAGTCCATCGTCATCGAGCCAGCACCCCCCGATCCGGTTCCCGACGGCGTCCAGACGGATCGACGCTACTCCGTTGTGGCCCGAGACCGACGGAACGCCTCCATCCAGATCGAGGACATCAACAGCGATCGCGGCAACCGCGCAACGATCGATATCGGCGAACACACGCTCATTCGCCGGTTTTACACCAACGATCCGGATGACGGCTACTCTTACAGCATCGAGGAGGGGGCCGCGTTCGACCTCCCGATCGGCGAACTGATCGAATAGCCCTCGACCGCGCACGTCGTTCCGGTGGCAGTGGATCAGCGCAACGTTCAAGGCACCGCTGACGAGATATGGCCACGATGGATCAGTTCAGTCAGAACCTTGACGGCTACTACGACGTCGAAAACCAACTTCCGCGGTACCTCCGGGAGCGGGCCGGGGAGTATTTCGCCGCCGAACGGGACCGGAAAGGATCGATCGATTCGATCGAAGAGCACGAACGTCACACCGAGCAGATGCGGGAGGCGTTCCTCGATTCCCTCGGCGGGCTTCCCGAACAGCGAACCGCCCTCGACGTCGACGTAACGGGAACCGAAGAGCGAGAGGGCTACACGATCGAGAAGATCGTATACGAGAGCCTGCCGGGGTTCCACGTCACTGGAAACCTGTACCGCCCCGAGGGCCACGGCCCGTTTCCGGCGGTCCTCTTTCCGTGTGGGCACTCGCCGTCCGCGAAGGCGAGCCCGGTGTACCAACGCGCCTGTATCGACCTCGTTCGAAACGGGTTCGTCACCCTCGTGATCGATCCGATCGGTCAGGGTGAGCGCGTTCAGAGCTACGATCCCGAGACGGACGAGAGACGCCGTCAGAGCATTCGTGAACACACGTATCTCGGACAGAGCTGTCTGGTTGCCGGTGCGAACCTCGCACGCTACTTCGTCTGGGATATGGTTCGTGCGCTCGATTACCTCGAATCGCGCGACGACGTCGGCGATCGCCTCGGCGTGGCCGGCAACTCCGGCGGTGGCATGCAGACGGGCTTTCTCATGCTTATCGACGACCGTCTCGACGCCGCCGTTCCGTGCTGTTTCGTCACTTCTCGGGAGGAGTATATGAAAACCGGACAAGCACAAGACGGCGAACAGATCCTCCACCGGGCGATCGAACGCGGACTCAACTACGACGATTTCCTCGCGTCGTTCGCGCCCAAACCCACCCTCATCGGAGCGGCTCAGTCGGATTTCCTCTGTATCGAGGGGACCCGGAAATCCTTCGATCGGGTCGAACGGATCTACGAGTTGTACGATCGATCGGAGAACGTCGAGCTCGCCGTTGCCGATCGGACCCACGGCCTGTCGGCACCGTTGCGCGAAGCGATGGTGAACTGGTTCCGCGAGCATCTTCGGTCCGTGGACCCGACGTTCGAGACCAGCGACCCCCCTGTCGAGAACGAGGAATCGCTGTGGTGTACCGACCGGGGCCAGGTGCACGCTGCCTACCCTGACGAGACCCACGTCGTCGATCTCGTCGAGGCGTATGTCGATGAGCAGTACGACGACGCCGGACGGCGCCCGGCCGTCGACAACCACGACGCGTACGCCGAATCACTCCGTGAGACCGTGATCGATCGGCTCGGCTTAGAGCGGTCACGACCGGCGCTTCATTCCCGTCGGATCGAGACCGAGGTCGAGGAGAACAGCGGCGTTCGCTGGGAGTCGGTGTTCTTTTACGCCGAGCCGGACGTGCTCGTTTCCGGCATCCTCGCGGTGGCACTCGATGCGCCCGAGACACCCGTGCCGACGATCGTGCTCTCGAACCGCGGCACGGACGAGTTCGACGAACTCGAAGGCCGTCTCGCGGCGAGCGCGAGAGAACGGGGCGCTGCGCTGCTGTTCGATCCGCGCGGGGTGGGCGGCGTGCGGGCGCGAGACGTGAACACACCACAGGAAAACGGCGGGGAATACCTCGACTACCACGGCACGGAGTACAAGCTCGGTAGCGACGCGATCATGATGGGTGAATCGCTGTTCGGAATGCGCGTCTTCGACGTTCTCCGTGCTCGAAAGTACCTCGACGAGCGGTTCACCGCTGCCGAGGAGTTCGGTCTCGATGGAAGGGGCGTCGGCGCGTTGCACGCGCTCTATGCGGCCGCTGCCGAACCGCAGTTCCGTGTGATCCACACCGAGGAGCTTCCGTACTCGTTCTACCATATCGCCACGACCCGCGAGTTCGACATCGACTTCCGGCTTCGCGTGCACGGCGTCGTCGGCGAGTGTGACGTTCCACAGGTGTTGCCGGCACTCGAAAATCGGGATCTCTCTCTGGAGGGCAGCGATTCGGATCGATTCGCCTGAGGCTGGCGACGCCCGTCCTCGATCGACTCGACGTTCCGCGCGGACCGCCCGCGAGATGACGGCCGGAGGTATTTTGTCCGTTCCCGAGGAGTGGAGAGCCATGGGTGACGATACAGCCACCGAGTGGAGCGCGGGAACCGCGACGGCGGTGATCACACCGTCGGAACCCATGCGGATGGCCGGCTACGGCGCGCGCGAGGAACCGGCCGAGGGAACGCTCCAGGATCTTCACGCGAAGGCCGTGGCCCTGGAGGACGAGCGGGGAACACAGTTCGTCGCGGTCGGCCTCGAAGTGCTCGCGGTCTCTCGGGAGCTGCACGCGAGCGTCACCGACGCCGTCGAGCGGGAGCACGGCCTTCCGGCGGCCAACCTCCTGCTGAACGCGTCCCACACCCACGGCGGGCCGGTCTACCGCGACCGGAAGACGGAGGTGTTCTCGCTGAGCGAGGAGGAGCGAGCCCAAGCCCACGACTACAAGGAGTTCCTCGAAGAGACGCTCGTGGATATCGTCGGGACGGCGCTGGCCGACCTGACGCCAGCACGAATCACCTACAGCCACGCGCGGTGTGGCATCGCGATGAACCGACGACCGCCGCTGGAGGAGGGGATCGGATTCCAGCCGTATCCGGACGGTCCGGTCGATCACGACGTGCCGGTTCTGGCTGTCGAGTCCCCGGACGGGGAGACGCTCCGGGCGGTCCTCTTCGGGTATGCGTGTCACCCGACGACGCTGTTCGGCCGCGAGTGGACGGGCGACTGGGCCGGCTACGCCATGGAGCACCTCGAATCTGAATATCCCGACGCTGTTGCCGTGTTCATACAGGGCTGTGGCGGCGATCAGAAAGCGTACCCCCAGCGCGAACTCGAACTCACGAAACACTACGGGAAAGCGCTCGCAACGTCCGTACGGGGGGCGCTGGTGGCGAACCGTCGCCCGGTACGCGGACCCCTCCGGTGTGTCACGGAGGAGATCGATCTCGAATTCGAGGAGCCGCCAGCCCGGGAGGAACTCGAATCGCGGCTCGACGTGGACGATCGGTATGTGCGACGTCACGCAAAACACCTCCTCGGAGAGCTCGACGAACACGGGGAACTGCCGCGACGACATCCGTATCCGATCCAGGCGGTCGGCTTCGGCGGCGACCTCACGCTGATCGCGCTGACGGGCGAGGTGCTCGTGGGCTACTCGTTGAAGCTCAAGGATCGACTCCCGGGACCGCTGTGGGTCGCTGGCTACTCGAACAACTACTTCACGTACATCCCCACGGTCGACGACCTGTCCGCCGGCGGCTACGAGGCCGACCGGTTCGTCCACTTCACCGAGTTCCCTGCCCGATTCGACCGGAGCGTCGAGGATCGCGTGCTCTCGACGGCGACAGCGCTGGCTCGTCGGGTCACTCCACCCGGCAGCTGATACGGGTTGTTGGGCGTATGTTCTTTGCCACCCCCACATCGCGGGTGTCTCGCTCGTCCTGAACGGGGTAGTCTCCTCGCTCACCGGTAACAAGCCCCAACAACCCGTATGATGGTTTCGGTTCGTCGGACACCCACCGCCGGGGACGCGTTCGGTGATCCAGCGACGGAATACTTATCGGGGCACTGTCTGTACACTCGGGTGATGGTACGGATCGGAATTCTCGGCTGTGGGTTTCTCGCCACGGCCCACGCCCGACGATACGCCGGGATGGAAGGCGTCGAGGTGGCGGCCGTCGCCGCACCGGACGAACCGACTGCGCTCGCCCAGGACGTCCCCAACGCGACGGTCACCGACGACGCTATCGAGATGTACGACGAAGTGACGCTCGACGCGGTGGACGTCTGCACACCCACGACCCACCGGGAGCTGGTCGTGCCCGCCCTCGAGCGCGGACTGGATGTCCTCTGTGAGCAGCCGATCGAGCGGACGACGGCGGACGCCCGAGCGATCGCCGACGCCGCCGACACAACCGATGCGACGGTGATGCCGGGGCACACGCTCCGGTTCGTCCCGGAGTACGTGAAAGCGCGCGAGCGGCTGAACGCGGGCGACATCGGTCCTCCCGGAACCGCTCGAACGTTCCGGCAGTCGCCGTTTGGTCACCGCCACGACCCGGCCGACGAGGAACAACGCCGCGGCGTACTGATCGATCTGGCGATCCGGGACTTCGATTTCCTCCGGTGGTCGCTCGGTGCGGTCGAACGGGTCTTCGCTCGCCGCCGGCGCTGGGACGACCACGAGTACGCACTCACGACGATACGGTTCGAGAGCGACGCCGTTGCGCACGTCGATGCACGGGACCGCTCGGATCTCCCGTTCGTTACGCGGTTCGAGATCGCGGGCGAGGAGGGACTACTCGAATTCGACAGCGAAGACAGCGCACCGATCGAGATCGACAGCGACGCTGACACGAACGAACGCGGCCGCGACTCGATCGGCGACCGCCTCGGGACGGATCCGCATCGGCGCGAGCTCGAAGCGTTCGTCGGCTGCGCTCGGTCGAACGAGGAGCCGCCGGTCACGATTGACGACGGGCTCGAAGCGCTGCGGATCGCGCTTGCGGCCGTGGAATCCGCGAGTGCGGGTCGCCCCGTCGCGGTCGCGGAGGTGTCGCCATGAGCGTCACGATCGGGATCGCCTCGACCGCACACGTTCACACCGGCGGGTTCGCGTCACGGCTCACGACCATGGACGGCGTCGATTTCGTCGGCGTCACAGACGACGATCCGGCGCGCGGCCGCGACGCGGCGCGGGAGTACGGCGCGCCATTCCACGATCCTGCGGACCTCCTGGCGGCGGTCGATGGGGCGATCGTCTGTTCGACCAACACCACCCACCGTGGGTGGGTCCAGCGCGCTGCCGACCGCGGCGTCGATGTGCTCTGTGAGAAGCCCCTGGCCACGACCATCGAGGACGCCCGGGCCATCGTCGACGCCTGCGACGAAGCGGACGTTCGGCTGGGGCTGTGCATGCCCTTACCCTTCAGCGCGCCGGCCCGACGGGCGAAGGAGGCGTACGACGCCGGGAAGATCGGGGATCTCCGCGTGGCCGTCGGCACCAACCGCGCGTGGCTTCGAGACCGCCACCGCACGGGCTGGTCGGCCGATCCGAAACGGGCCGGTGGCGGGGCCGTAATGGACCACACCGTCCACATCGTGAACTTGGTGCGGTGGATCACCGGTGAGGAGGTCGTGGAAGTCAACGCCGAGCTGTCGACGATGCACGAGGGCCTGGATGTCGAGGACGTCAACGTCCTTTCGATGCGGCTCTCCGACGGCAGTATCTTCACGCTCGACGGTTCGTGGAACCGTCCGGACGACTGGGATTACTGGGGCGACGCGACGCTGAACCTGATCGGAACCGACGGCGAACTGACGGTGGATTGTTTCGATCAAACACTCAAGCGGACGCGTGACGGCACGGGAATCGATAAGGTGTACTGGGGGTCGGATCCCAACGACGGCTCCCTTCGGGACTTTGTCGACGCGATCGAATCCCAGCGACCACCACTCGTATCGGGCGAAGACGGCCTGCGGGAGCTGGCGGTCGTCCTCGCCGCCTACGAGTCCCACGAGCGCGGCCAGCCCGTCCGCGTCGACTACTGATACTGTCGGACAGAGCCACGGACGGATTGCGACGGAATATCCATCTGCTGTGTGGTTCACCAGCATCTGATATTCGATCATCTCTGCCCGACAGTGTAACGATCCACGCCGAGCGGGTGACGGTCAGCTTTTTGTAGCAACCGTGCCATTCGTCCATCGATGGCCACAGACACGCCGGTCCGTGTCGGGATCGTCGGACTCGGCACGATCGGACGGATCCACGCGGAGCGAATCACGAGGCTCGGCAGCGAACTCGCCGGCGCTGATCTCGACGTCGTGACTCGAAAATCGTTCGCCGACGAGTTCGATGCACCGACCTACCCGGACCACGAGGAGCTGATCGAGGCGGGCGTCGACGCGGTGATCGTCGGGGTTCCCAATCGGTTTCACGAGGAGATCACCGTCGACGCGCTCGAAGCGGGGCTCGACGTTCTCGTCGAGAAACCGCTCGCTCACACGCTCGATAGCGCCCGACGGATCGCCGACGTTGCGCGTGACGCGGACGGGTTCTGTATGGTCGGGTTCACGATGCGATACGCCCCGCTCACCCGGCGCGTCGTCGATCTGCGGAACAGGGGCCGGTTCGGGTCGCTCTCACACGTCGGTGTGGAGTATCTACGGCGGGATTTCGTCCCCAGCGATGGACGCGGTTGGTTCACGGATCCGGACCTCGCCGGAGGGGGCGTGCTGATGGATCTCGGGGTCCACATCATCGACCTCGCGCTCTATCTGCTGGAGTACCCGGCTGTGATCGAAGTCAGCGGCATTACACGATCGGCCTTTGGCGGGTACGAGGTCGACGACACCGCGACCGCGCTGCTTCGGTGTGCGGACGGTCGGACGGTTTCCGTCGAGACCACTTGGAAAGCCCCGGTCGAACCGTCCCGACGGTGTGTGGTTCGTGGGCGGGAGGCCGGAGCTGCCTTCGACGTATCGGGCTCGGAACTGACGCTCGTTACACCCGATGATGCGCCCATCGAGACCGAATCGGTCGAGCCCGAAGACATGCATCTCGCCGAAAACCGCGCGTTCCTCGGGGCGGTCGCCGGAACGCGCGAGCCACCCATCGAAACGGTCGAGCAAGCGCTCACGGTCCAACGGATCATCGAGGCGATCAGGGAATCGAGCGAGCGGAACGAAGCCGTTGCGGTTCATACTGTCGGACAGGGGTGATCGAACATCGTCTGCTGGTGAATCGCCAGACAGCAGCTGGATAGTCCGTCGCATTCCGTCCGCAGGTCCGACAGTATCAACCCTCGTGACGCCACAATCGACCGGAACGCCGGTTCGGTACGTATGCCGAGGAAAGTACTGACATCCCGAGCGCACTAACGAAACGATAACGTGGGATTATCTCAATTTATACGATAGTAGTGGGAAAATATTTTATGAATGAAGACGATGGAGAGAAACATGGTGGCAGACGGCAACCGGGAGGAGGACGAGTCGAGTGACTACCACGTTTCGACGCGAGAGGGGAGAGACCGGGCAGAAAGAGCGCTCACAGCGAGCAACGACGATCGGCTGTGGCCGTCGGCGGTTCGACGGGATTTCTTGAAAGGGACACTGGCGGCACTTGCCGTTCCGAGCGCGCTCGGCGTACCTGCGAGTGCCGCCGGCGAGACCGGCTGGGAGGCGGAATCCATCCGAGATGGGGACGGGATCGTCGCCGCTTCGAATCCGATCGCGGCGGAGGAAGGCGCGGACGTGCTCCGGAACGGCGGAAACGCCTTCGACGCGGCGGCGATGGTCCAGTTGATGCTCACGGTCGTCGATCCGTACGGCTCCGGAATCGGTGGGAGCGCAATGGCGACCGCTTACTCGACCGACGATGAGCGGGCGTACGCGCTGAACGCCCAGGCCCGTGCGCCCATCGACGCCTCGGTCGGCATCCGATACGACGAGAACGGGGACCTCAAACCGCGGTTCGAACTGTTCTACGGCGGAATCACTGTCGGAACGCCGGGCACGCTCCGCGGGCTCGACCTCATGCTGAAACACTGGGGAACGAAGTCGCTCCGTGACCTCGCTAGCGCGCCGGCAGCGCTCGCCGAAGAGGGGTTCGAGGTCGACGAGTACGTCGCAAGCGTTGCGAGCGCCACGGCCTGGCGGATGAACGAGGCCGCTCGGGAGATCTGGGCTCCGGACAGTGAGCCGGTCGAGGCGGGCGACGTCATCGTCCAAGAAGATCTTGCAAAGACGTTCCGATTGATCGAGACGGACGGGCTCCGACCGTTCTATCGGGGGGAGATCGCGGAGGCCATCGCCGACGCGGTACAGGAGTGGGGTGGCGTGATGCGAGTCGAGGATCTGAAGGCGTATCGCCCGACGATCGATCGACCCACCCAAACGCGGTACGAGGACCCCCACCCGTCGGTGGCGAACAACCGACCGGTCGACATCCTCTCCATACCGGCGCCAGGCGAAGGTGGGACGATCGTTCCGGCGGCGATGAAGATCCTCGACAGGATCGACCTCTCGGAGACGGATCCGCTGTCGGCCGAGCGGTATCACCTCACGTGGGAAGCCCGCGCGGCGATGAACGATCCCGTCGTCGGAACGATGGGCGATCCGGAGTTCGTCGACGTGCCCCGCGGGATCCTCGACAGCGAGTTCCTGACCGGACGACGCGAGCTCATCGACCGGACGACGCGGAATCCGAACATTCTCAACGAGCCGAGCGACCCGTGGGCGTACCAAGCCGGCGAACCCTGGACGACGGATCCGCCGGTCGACGTTTCCGAGGACGACGTCGTTGCCGAGGCGGAACTGCCCGAGACCGAGCACACCACGCACTTCTCGGTGGCCGACGGGGACGGGAACGTGGTCTCGTTCACTGGCACCCTCTCGTCGGGCTTCGGGACCGGGAACGTGGTCCCTGGCTACGGATTTTTCCTCAACAACTCGATCGGTTCGGGACTCGGTTACAGCGGGCCGAACAAGATCGGCCCGCTCCGTCGCTACCGAACCACGACCGCGCCGAGTCTGGTGTTGCGGGGCGGAAAGCCGCTTTTCGCTTGTGGCTCCCCGGGCGGTAGCTCCATCTCTCAGACGGTCATCGACGTGATCCTCAACATGATCGAGTACGGCATGACGCTGGAAGCGGCTGTCGAGCACCCGCGAATGTACATCTACACTGATGAACTAGAGGCTGGTCTCCCAGAAGAGACCCTCCAAGGGCTACGCGATCTCGGGTACGAGACGTCCACGGAGCCGACGACCAGGGCTGTCGGCGACACCCAGATGGTCGCCGTCGATCAGGAGCGAGACGAACTCGTCGGCGTGTTCGATCCCCGTCGCGGCGGTGGCGTCGTTGGCGCTGGCGACGACGCGATCAAGCGGGAGCCGCGGCTGTGATACTGTCGGACAGAGCCACGTACGGATCGAGACGGACTATCCATCTGCTGTCTGTCGTTCACCAGCAGCCGATATTCGATCACCCCTGTCCGACAGTATGAGCAGCGTACACGCACCGTCGAGGAGCGTTCGATCGAACTCCTCGAGGCGAACGTCGACCCCCCCGAGTGGCTCACCTCGGTGTCCGCCGAATGAAGGTAGGACTCTGCACGATCTCGGCCAAAAATCGGGACGTCGAGAATATCCTTCGTCTGGCTGGTGCTGTGGGCTACGACAGCGTCGAGATCTGGGGAAAAGAGCACATCTCGGACGGATCCGTCGAAGCCTGCCGCCGGATCGCCGAGTCGGCGGCCGAACACGGCGTGGAGGTTGCTACCTACGGGTCGTATCTACGGTGTGGCACTGGGGCGTTCGAAGACGAACTGCCCACAGAACTCGCGATCGCGGACCGGCTCGGTGCAGATCTGATCCGCGTCTGGGCCGGTCGAGTGGAGTACGGCGATCACGACCCCGACGACTGGAGCCGTGTCGTTGCCGACCTCGAACGACTCACCGAACGGGACGCCGAGTACGGTGTCGAGGTTACCGTCGAAAAACACGCCAACACCCTCACCAACGACCGCGAAGGGGCCCGGCGGTTGATCGAAGCCGTCGATGACGATCGCTGTCGACTCAACTACCAGCCGGGATTCGACATCCCGGCTCCGGAACTGGCAGCCGAGGCCGAGGTGCTGGCACCGCTGTCGAACCAGCTCCATCTGCAGGCGACCGCCGACCGGGACGTACGCACGCGAGCGCCGCTTTCGGCGGCCTACTTCGAGCTTGCGACGATTCTCGATCCGTTCGTCGAGCGCGGGTTCGACGGGCACACGAACATCGAGTTCGTGACCGACGACCGGACCTACCGGGAGGCGATCGCAGCCGATCTGGCGTACGTCCGGTCGCTTCTGGACCGCTGATCCGGCCTCGATCACGCCGTCGCGTGTCGCCTCGTCGGCGACGACACTGCCGCGGTTCCATCGATCCGTCCGATGCACCGTAGTACCGTTGCTCCCAGCCCCATGGCTCGCGCCGCTCGTTTCCGTGTTCACTTCGGCTGAACGAACTAACAGAGGAGTGAACTGAACCCCGGCACGCACAGCGTTCCGAGCGCGGTTCTAACGGTCGACGATCGAACGACGCTCTCGGTAAGCTTTGTTCGGTCAAAGTGAACACTCCGCAAGGTGCTCTGGAACGCGGCCGTCGGTTCCTCGACGCTGTTCCGAGGAGCGTGACAACGGCACGCCCGTGTGTAGCGACTTGCTTCCATGACAGACGTACCACTGTCACGCCCATTCCACGAAAGGAGCTGATTGGCTCGCTCAGGAGATCGAGACGGCGCGATGGACTCGGGGTCGATCGATGGCCGCTGCCGGTGGCGGGGCGGCTGCTGGCAGGAGTTCACCACAGCTGAACGGACAGTTGGTCGCGGGCTGCGAAACCACCACGCGTATGAAGCGAATCACAGACGCCGTCCGCACAGAAACCTTTATTCGTCGCGCCGAGAACCGCCCGGCATGGTGGATAGAGATGATTCCGAAGCCGATACCGGATGCACGTCGGAGCGGGCAACCCCCCGAATGTACATCCCGAACACCGCCGACAACCGCGTGTCTTCCCGCCGGTCGTCGATGGAGCGAAGCGAGTCTGGGCTGGTGTCGCGCGACTACCAGCCGAGACACGGGGGACCGGAACTCGTCGCGTCGTGGCCGCTGGGCCCGACACCGGCACAGACGGAACCGGGCAACGTCGACTGGGAGGTGACGAGCGAGGAGTTCGTCCAACTCCAGCGCAACCTCACTCTCACTCACCTTCTTGGCCCGATCGACTACACGGCCCTCTACGTGGGTGTCCGTGGGACCGGTCGGATCGACACGCCGGGCGAGACGCTCTTTCTTGCGCTCGAACCGACGCACCTCGAAGGAGACGAGTTCGAGACGACGATCCAGCTGACGAACACGACCGACGAACCGTTCGTCACGCCGATGGTCGAATTCACTCCCGACCGGCGTGCGTACGGCGAGCACTCGTTCATCGGGTCGGAGATGTACGGCGGATACGTCCTCTCGGCGGCCGTCTCCGGCGGAACTGGCTACCTCGATCAGGGAACGAGCGTTCACCTCTGGAGCGAGTGAGATGCGGACCATTGGCCTCCTCTACGACCTGCACGTTGGCAGTGGCCGCTACGAACACGAGGACGAACGCGTCCAACGCCGGGCCATCGACAAACTCAACGAGGTCGGCGTCGATTGGACGGTGGTCGGCGGTGACCTCCGGCTGCTCTCGCCGTGGGAAGAACAAACGCAGTGGGGGGCGTGGCACGGACGGCCCGACGACGCGTACTACCACAGCGAGTTCGGGCGGGCGAAAGAGCTCCTCGACGGTCGCCTGGAGAGCGACTACTACGTCATCCGCGGGAACAACGAGCGACCGCTGGCCGCCTACCGGAAACATTTCCCTGCAGAGGAGTTTCCACCCTGGTTCGTCCTCGAAGACGAGGGGGCGCGGTACGTCTTCCTCGACTCGAACCCACACGAAGGATACCACCCGCTCGCGGAGATCCAGAACTTCCTCACGTCACCACAGGTCTCGATGCTACAGCGGTTGATGGACGACGACCCGGTAACCCCGACGTTTGTCTTCTGTCACGCGCCGCTCTGTAAGCACACCGAGCTCGATGAGGATTGGGAAACCGGATCGAAACCCTACTTTTTCGTCCTTAACTATCCGACCATCCAACGCATCCTCGAACGCGGGAACACCGTGTTCGTCAACAGCGGTCACTACTACTACGATCACGGACGGGGGAGCAAAGTCGTCAACGGCGTCGAGTACGTTCTCGCCCGCCACCTCAGTCACATGTCCGAGCAAGCGGACTACGGGGGCGACGTGCGCTGGATGACCGTGGATGCGGACGACCGACGTGCGGCGATCCGGTACTACGATGTCGGCACGGACAGCGAGGGGCTCCTGACCGAAACCACCTGGTGATTCCGAGACGCTAGCTCGCCGCCGTCAGCCGTGCCATGCTCGCTCCCGTCACGACGGACACCGAGGGTGAGGCGACGCGTACGCGTGAATCAATCCGTTCCGAGGGCGCAGTCGAGGAGGTCGAACGCCACCGAACGGAAGCGCTCGACAGCCGCGGGACTGAACTTACAGGTCCGAACCTCGTAGCCGCCGTTCGGGAAGGCGGTCTCGGTGGGGAGGTAGCCCACGTAATCGTCGGCGTAGCCCGCGACGAGAAGCCGCTCGGAGTCGGCTGTGGCCTTGAAATCCAGACCGTGTTGCGCGTGGATCTCGGCCGGAACGGTGAGAATCGCAAGACCGCCGATCTCGATGAGCGTGAGCGAGGTGTCGTACTCATCCCAGCCGATGTCGTAGAGTTGTCGATCCTCTTCGACGTACCACCGATCGAGCAACAGGCCTTTGCGCGGATCGTCGCCGGGAAGCGCCTGGAACTCCGGTGCCACGTCGTCACCGCCGTATGCGTCGATCTCGGCGGTGAGGTCGGCATACTCGGCTTCGAGTTTCGTGCGCGGCGCCAGATCGCGCTTCGATAGCGGGAGGTCGCGGTGGAAGACGGAAAGAGAGCCCGCGAGCGGGGCCGTCTCACGGGCATCGTCGACCGCCGCCAGAACCGTCTCGCCGATGTCGCGCCCGACCGCTTCCATGTACTCGTTGGCCTCCTCGATCGACCGTGATTTCCGGCTGTCCCGCGGGTTCACGTCGCCGGTCGCACCGTTGACGAAGAGTACGTCAGCACCCGTCTCGGAACGGACCACGTCGTACACCGTTCCCGGCCAGTCGGAGCTGACGAGCGTGGAGAACGGCTTCGTACACGTCGGATGACAGGCGTAGTTGAAGAGGACCGTCTCGGTGCCCGATTCGCCGGAGACGAGCAGAACGAGCAGCTCGGGATCGACGGGACCGTCGCCACGGCGGTTCCACACCGCGTCGACGTTCTCCGCGCGGCCCACTCGGAGCGTCGCGGGTTCGAGGGCGTCGTGGGCCTCACGGACGGCGGCGACCGTCGCTTCGATGGCGTCTTCGACGTACGCGGAGGTGTCAGCATCGTAGGAGAGGAGCGGATTGACTTCGAGGAGTTCGCCCGGGACGTAGGGCGCGGAGTGGGTGTGGGTCGCCGCGAGCGTCACCGCAGCGAGACCGAGATCCGCAACCCGCTGGCAGATCTCGGTCGTGAACTTCCGGGTGACGTTCAACAGGTCCAGCGAAACGAGAGCGACAGCCGTCTCACCGTCACTAACGACGAGCACCGACGCGGCGAGCGGGGTGTGGACGCCCGTCGAAACGCGTTCGATGCTCCCAGGACCGTAGCCGCTCAGTTGCTGTGGGGTGCCCGGCGTGATGTCTCGGCTCGCGCTACCAGCACGGAAATCGCTCCCTTTCATCGTTCATTCGACCGCTCTCGCGTGCACGTTGGTTCTGGGAAGAGCGCCTCGTCGCCGCCGGATCAGCGCCACTCCTCCTTTTTCGTGATGGGCGGAGAGCTTCTTGGCTATCATCAGGCACGTTTTCCTCGCGCGCTATACTTGTAGGCCATCCTCCGAGCCGTGAGATCGCAGCCGTCGGAAGCGGTGACGACGCGGACTCGTGCGGGCCTCACACTCATTGGGGTATCGACCTTATTGAGGAGTCAAAGAAACATAAATATTCGCGACCGGCGAAGGCAGTGTTTAGTTTGTAGCATTATGCCAAACAGCAAAAGATTAGAGCCACGATTCTGTGGTTTCTGGCTTCGCGTGACTGAAACAATTTAAAAACGAAGAAGTGTGGTGTTTTACCTCATGAAAGACACGTTCGACATTCGGATGTCCGCGGCGTTTGTATCTGGAATTGGAGTCTTCAGCGACGGAGTGCCGACTGAAGCTGTTTTGCTCCATCAACGAGAGACATGGCGTTCTTGACGTCGTGTTTCCGGTCACTTCTCGCAGAGATATTTCAGTAAGGGTGATTGTAGCCGTCGAAAACAGCCGTTTGTGCAGCAGTCTGTTCGTTTGAGGATCGATAGCGTTCATCAGACGGTAGTCTGATGAGCCAGCCAGAACTCACAGAGTTCTGGTGACTGCGGACAGCCAATACTGCTGCTCATCAATCCAACGTAGTTCGACGAAGCGCCAGTGATCGGCTGTAGATCGCACTTGTCTACCCAGTCGCACGACCGTTCGTGATCGTTCGACACCGTACGTTTCTACTTCTCGAACAGTATCCGAACGAGAAAGATCAGCAAGGTGGCGTCGAATGTCGAGTTCCATGAGCTGATAGTGACTGTTGTGAGTAGCGGCACGGTCGTTGAGTGATACTGTCGGACAGAGTCACGTACGGACTGAGACGGAATATCCAGTTGCTGTCTAGCGGTCACCAGCAGCCGATATTCAACTATCTCTGTCCGACAGTATGACGACTGCTCTGGAGTTTCACGAACCGTTCTGTTTTGCCGGTCCTCGGGGGTAGTTGCCGAGAGGAGACAGGTGCGTGTAACAGACCAAGATGATCGGCACAGCGATCGGTATCAGGAGCTCAAATCAGTAGTCACCACAAACGACAAACCGAACGAATGTAACGATCTAGGCAGCCGATAAGAGCGGGGGCGACTTCGGAGTCGGACAGCGTCGAACAGCAAGTGACGATCAGTGATTGGAGCGTGATCGATCACGTCAACCGAAACGACAGCGAGCACCGACGGAGTTGAGTGAGTAGACCCCCTAGTCCTTCTGAACACTTATGGTCACTCCAACACTCTCAGCCGCTCGCGCACAGGTCCGTGGGTTCTGGGACTACTATTGGATCTATGCGCGAACACGAGTCGGAGTGCATGGGGCAGCGACAGCTGGCTTGACAGCATTCGGCTTGTTGATGTACTTCAATCGATGGTTCGTGATCCCAGCCATCGCTGTATATTTGCTTCCGCCAGTCTACCTCTATCTCACCGGCGATATGCCCGAACACACACAGACGCACCAATCAGCTGACGAGACTGATCCAGACATGGATACAGATAATGGTGATACCGATACCGATGTAGATGGGACCAATACGGACACTGATTCCGATGGCCTCGACGCCGATGCGGACGCTGACGGCACGGACGCCGACGCTGATGCGGATGGATAATCGGTATCCGCCCAGGACAGGGGCTACTGGTTCCTCTTCCCCATCAGATTATGGCCCGAGCAGTAGCGGATCCTCGATCACTTCCGACGTGAGTATGACGCAACCTTCACGCAACTCGAAGAGGAACTGGCCGCTTCCTGCTCGTCGATCGCGACACCGTGCTGATGAGCGCGCTCAACACTGGCGAGCTATCGACTGGGACGGCCGTCTGGGGGCGCGGTCCCCACAACAGTCTGGTGACGGTGCTCGAAACCATCGTCGCGTGGTGAGTCGACGAAACTGAGTAAGGAAATGTTGCCGGGACCGGTTGTAAATCGGACGAATAAGACGACTGTACACGGTCTACTGTACCCAGCACACCATGGCGAGAGGAGCAGCTAGTCTTCTGTGTCTGTATGAGATGGAACAACGCGTCGCTGCTCTACTAGCCGACTGCTTCCTCAGCCAGTGGGTGACCAGGGGCTGCGATCCGTTCTCGAGCCACATCACGCCGCTGTGCCCCGATTGTTTGTGTTCACCAAGATTATCACAACCTTCTCGGACTCATTCCATCAAATAACGACGATTCAGCGATGGTAGATAACGCACTGCATCACGTCTGCTCCTCTGGGGGAATGAATGGGCCAACGGAGACCGTATATCGAGCGATCGAGGCGGCCCTGAGTATGTAGCTGAGGAGGATGGACAGTGGAATAAACACGACAGCGATCCCGAGACTAATGATTTCGGCCAGCACTGGTTGAGCAACTGTTGTACTCGGAAGCGTCGTATACATCGTCGTTACAACGAAGGTCCCCAACAGGACGGGACCGCCGATATACGCCAGCATACGTGATAATTGTGCGAGATGTTTGATCGTAATGAGCGAGAAGATCCCCGAGATGATACCACTCCCGAACATCGTCGAGACAGCACTCTCCGGTCGAAAGGTGATGAACCCGAGTGTCGTGAGACCGTACGTGACGAGGAACGTTCCAATCACGAAGATACTGGCGATGACTAACCTATTTCCGTCGATCAAAAACCACTTCTTTGCGTTATTCATAGTGTATGATAAGTCGTTGGTGAGTGTTCATCGCTAAACGAGTGGCTCACCAGTAACGGTGGCATTACGTGATTCAACTGTTGTTCCGTTAACTGTATTAACAGCAACGATCATCACGGTGCCGTTCGTCGGAAGCATCACCGTGGCAGTCGATTCGCCGCTGTCGAGCGATGTTTTGTCGAACGTGGTTCCGGTTGCGGTAATGACGTTCAGTTGCGTTACTCCTTCGTCGGTCGTCGCGTTGGACGTGAGTGTGACGTTCGTTGCAGCCTGTCCTGTCGCCCACGAACCGGAGTGAGAAGCTGTCTCGAAGACAGTCGAACCAGTGGTGTTGAGACTCACTCTCGGATTGAGAGTGACACAGCCACTGCTTGCGGAAACGACGATCATGGCCGCGACAAGTAAGTGAAGCCGATATCGTTGGATCACGATGCCTACAGATGGTAGTAAAGTGCTTAATACCGATGGTGACCTATACAAGGCTTGTAATACCCTGTTGAGGTTGCAGACGCATGCACCAGTTATAGCCCACTCGATGATGTGGTATTGTATGCGATGGCAACAATTGATGAGAGCGACGAGGGAAAAACCGTCGTCACCGCTACTGGCGAGACCATCGGCAGAATCGTCGACGTAGACAATACTACCGCTCACGTCGAGCCAGATCCCGGACTGACCGACAAACTGGCCGCAGAACTCGGCTGGGGCGATGCCGACGAAGATACGTATCGAGTAGATAGTACCGTGGTCGATACCATCACAGACGACGAACTTCGACTCGAAGAGCACCACTAACCACAGCTCGGTCGTCTGCTTTCGTTGTCTCTATCTATTTGCTAGCTTTCGCGGTGAGGATGTTAAGCCACCTTCCTCCCCAGAGCGACTGAAGAGAGGGGATACAGCGCTCGCATAGTTCGAAACTGCTATCATGCGGAGGCTCAGAAGTGCGCCATCTTGTCGAACTCAGCACCCTTGCGACGATTCGTCTTTACTATTCTCGTTGTTCGCTGCTTCACCATCATTTTCCCTGCCAGCATACGGTTGACGGGCATCGCGTCGGCATGGAGTCCGTTCTCGTCCCGATAGGCTACGGTGCCGTGCATATTCATCGAGCCCTGCAAGCCGTCGATCAGCATAGTTCCGTGGTTACTCGTCCGAGGGCGGTCCCACGAGGACGGTCTCTGCAAGCAACGTATCGATTGCACGCCGGAGACGCTCGGAGAGGGCCTGATGGGACACGTCGAGGTCTGCAGCCAACTCCTGCAGCGTGGTGTCACGCGGAACGTGATAGTAACCTGCCTCGGCTGCCGCTGTGAGTGCTCTGTGTTGGACCTCACTCAGTCCATAGCGTCCGGATGGATTCCCCTCCATCTCGTGAATCGACTCGATGTCGAATGTGAGGTCATTGTCCTTACAATACTCGATCGTCTCTGTCAGGGTATCACGCGTTGGATAGAACACTCGTAAAAACCAGCTCTCGCCTTCGCCGTAGGCCTCCCTGATTGTCGCCTCAGGTGTCGTCAGGACCTGGAGCACGAGCTCGATCTCGGAGACCCATTCCATCCGATACAGTTGTTCTTGGTGCTCTCCGTCCTCGAAGATCGACAACTGTTCCACGTTTTGAACACTGGGATCGTCCTCGATCACGGCGGACACTGTGGTAGGATCAGCCCCGCGCACCCACAACAGTGGCATGACACGATCGTCGGCGGTTTCGACGATCCGATCAACTTCTAACTCCATATCCGGCACCGACGAGAGCGTCTCCGCGAGTGCGAACTCAGACGCTGGTACACGTCCCCGAACAATGGTGGACATACATGGACCAATTTCATTGATCTGACTTAAGTCTTAACCTGCAAGCATCATATTTAGCTAGCGGCTAGATGTATTCCAAGACGAATATACACCACCATATGTTATGTAGTAATTATTTCCGGCACAGTATCAAATCCACTACGGCCTGCTGGGTCGCCATATGTCAAAGAATTACTATTCCAATTACACACGTAGACAATAGCAGTTACCGGACATCTGGGAAGGCATTCATCAGTCCCACCTAGGAGAGCAATGGCAACCATCTGTAAACTGTCCGTCCCTGTCCGAGAATTTGCGCTTGCGAGGACGTTCCAGACGTGTCCGGATGCGATCGTTGAGTGCGAACAACTTATCGAGCCACCACCTGACACCGGCATGCCGCTGATCCGGGTCCGTGAGATCAGCCCCGACGTCTTCGAGACAGCGCTTGCAGAGGACTCAACCGTTGTGACATACACCCAATTGGCCGGCACCGAGAACGAGTGGCTTTACAAGCTGGAGTGGAGTGATACCATTCAACTCGTGCTCAAGTTTTTCACGATTGAGGGTGCGGTGATTCTCGATGCGATGGGGAGTGCCGATGGCTGGCGTTTTCGGGTGCTCTTTTCATCTCGCGACGATCTGACAGAGACGGTTGAGAGATGTGAGACACATAACATCTCCCTTAGCATTCACTCCATTCGGGATTTCGACAGTGAGACTGCATCCTCCGAATCCGCTCGCTTCGGACTCACAGCCGACCAACACGAAGGGTTACTCTTCGCCTACGAGCAGGGATATTTCGAAGTGCCCCGTGTGGTTGGGCTTGAGGATCTTGCCACCGACATCGGGATCTCCCATCAAGCACTCTCCGAACGCCTCCGTCGCGGCCACGAGACGCTTATCCGGGAGACGCTGCTGAGTGGCAACGACCCCTTGATGGCCGACCAACAGCCTGCGACCGACGCTGACTACAGCGACGATGAGAATGCGCCACCGGTGGATGACTAGCGAAGGGATCGACCCTACAGGAACGCGACCACGGTGTACTGGTGAGTACAGTCTCTTGAGGACGGACGAAGCGTAGGTGTAGATAGCACAGCAAACTATTTCGATGCGTCGTACTGACCGGGATCGGCTCATATAACGAGCAGGGGATGCTGGCAGGGATAAGCGGGCATCGTCCATGAGCAAGAGCAGTAGCTGCGGGGTTGCTCTAGGCAGACAGCTTGCAGTCGTATAGCAACAGCTTTCCCTCTCATCGACATTCTTTATCTATGTCATCGATTGCGGAATTTTCGATTCCGGCCGATGAATTCGCGCTGCGGGAGACGCTCGAGCGCCTGCCAGAGATTGCAATCGAGATCGATCGGGTTGTCGTCCACGATGCGACCCACGTACTGCCATTCGTCTGGGCGTCAGGCGAGGGGAGTGAGGACCTGCCCGGGATTCTCGACGATGATCCCAGCGTCGGGGAGTGTGAATGACTCGCTGAGTACGAGAATGAACAGTTCTATCGCATGGAGTGGGCCGACGATGCCCAGCTCATTGGTCACATGATCGTCGAGCACGATGCGACCGTCCAGCGAGCCATCGCACGCAATAGGGAGTGGCATCTGCGCGTGTTGTTTCCGGAGCGAAGCGATGTCTCAGCAGCCAGCGACTATGCCCAGCAACACGAGTTTTCACTCGATCTCAAACGACTCTATGATGTCGACGCCATTCGTCGTGTCCGATACAACCTCACCAGCGACCAGCACGAGGCGCTCGTCGAGGGGTTCCAGCGTGGCTATTACGACATCCCGCGAGAAATCCACTTGGATGACCTTGCTGATGTCCTCGATATCTCTCATCAAGCGCTCTCCGAGCGGTTCCGTCGAGCGACGGGAAGCCTCATCGAGAACGCCTTACTGGTTGACGAAGACGACCACGACCAGCGCTGATGAGCGACGGGAAGGCGAGCATTTTTAAATACTCGCGGGCGGACCTGCAAAATCACAACAGCTCTACCATTCCAGAAGCCACGGTTGTCGTCCGCTAGAAGCAAGCCATCACGTGGTCTATAGGGGGTATCCTTATCCGATTCCCGCCCGATAGATCGATGGATACAGATTCTGAGGCCATCCCAGAGAGCGCCCGTGACGCTATCGCAGCGGGACTCGAGACTTACTTCATGGCTGATGCAGTCCATAGCCTGCTCGAAGCCATCGATATCGAGGAGATACTCGACGGAGAGATCGAGGACGTAGAAAGCGAGGCCGTCGATTCTGAGGATGTCGGAAAAGTGCTCGGTCGGCTTATCGGCGTCGCGTTGCGAAAGAACTGACGAGCTACATGCCACTGGGTCAAGTCATTGAGACAACGGTTAGAAACGTCGTCGGTGAGAGACTCGGGGAGGCAGCAGTGGAGGCATTCATCGAGTATGGCGATCCCGACGCAGTCGTCGATCAGGTGCGCACACTCACAGATGGCGACGAACTCGAACGAATGACGTCCGAGATTACCACAGCGGCCCAAGAGAGTGGACTCCAGGACTATCTTCCCGGTCTCGGAAGCGAAGCGAATGAGACCTGGGACCCGGATGCTGGCACTGACGTCGACATCACCGACGAACCGACAGACCACTAGCTGCCCAACCAGCGTACTCGATCACGCCTGTGTTCTAGACACCGATGACAGCCTGCTACTCCACACCCCGTCGGCGAAAATAACGTTGGGGAGAGACGCGAAACATGACGGTGGTAAACGGAGAGAAGAACCAGCAAGAGTCGAGTTCTCCCTCGATGTCGGCAGCCACACTGTCAGAACTCGCTCCCGGTTTCATCACCCTGTGGGATTACGACGCTCGAAGGCCGAACAGCCGTCACCGCTACAGTGTCGTTTTCTCTCGGCGTTATTCTTGTTGAGGTCGGCGGTCAAATGTGGCGCTCACAGGCACGCCTTGTTGTCTGAGTTTAGCTATCGGCTGCATCGACCGTCAGATGGTTTGTTCGCAGGGAACCGACGCACAGAGAGCCCTATGGGACTGTGAGTTGGCTCTGCTGTACAGCCATTCGAGAGCAATGCATTCACTCGCTTTTCTCGATCTGTTCTTCGAGGAGCGCAACGTTCCGAACGTTGGCCTTCCAGAACTGTTTCGGCGGGACGGCCAGAAAAGCGTGATTGTGAAAGCCACATATTCATACGACGAGAGCACGTCTATCAGGTATGGCATCACGAATAAAGCGTCTGTTCAAATTGGCGTACAAGATATCGAGCGTGATCACAACGCTTCGGCTTCTCAAGAAGCTGGTACGCAAGCTTCGAGGACAAGCCACCCCTGGATAATCCAGTCCCCCTACAAACACCCGGTGTTCGTACCACTCGGGCAGACCGCACACCATCTCTACTTCAGTAGACAGTAACTCTTCAGAGCCAACATCCTTTATTCTCCATCCCAATGCCAGCGTATGCGTCTCGCTCAAATCATCGTTCCTGCTGGCGAACGCGAGCACGTCCAGCGACTGCTTGATGATAACGATATCAAGTACATTGCGACGGAGGAAACGGGCGGCCCCGAATATACGAGCATCATTTACGTTCCACTTCCGACGGGAACGGTCGAGGATGTTCTCGATCAACTCCGCGAGGCCCGTATCGGAGAACAAGCGTTTACAGTCGTGTTGGACGTCGAAGCGGTCGTCTCTAAGGATTTCGAACAGCTCCAAGAAGAACAAACAGATGATATAAACAAGAATCGAGTTGCTCGTGATGAGATACGAACGAACGCCCAGGAGCTTGCCCCGACCGTTTCGACGTTTCTCACACTGACTGCGATCAGCGCCATCATCGCTACCGCTGGCCTTATTCTGGATTCCCCCGCGGTTGTTGTTGGCTCAATGGTAATTGCTCCGTTGATTGGTCCCGCGATGGCCACGAGCGTTGGATCAGTCATCAACGATACAGCTCTTTTCAGGCGTGGCGTCAAACTCCAACTCCTCGGTCTCGTGGTGGCTGTGGTCAGTGCAGCAGCGTTCGCCTCTGTTGTGCGGGCGATCAACATCGTCCCGGGCGTCTCCAACCTCCTATCGATCACCCAGATCAATACCCGACTAACACCGGATATTCTCTCACTCGCCATTGCCCTGGGTGCAGGCGTCGCTGGGGCAGTCAGCCTCTCGACAGGCGTCTCTGCCGCCATCGTTGGCGTGATGATCGCCGCGGCACTCGTTCCACCGATTGGGGACATGGGGATTGGGATCGCGTGGGGGTTGCCGTCTGTCATCCTCGCCTCTGGTGTTCTTGTGATAGTAAACACGATCTCGATCAACGTTACTGCACTCATCACGTTTTGGTACAAGGGATACCGTCCCGAACAGTGGTTTGAGCTTGACAAAGCCCGAACGCTTACGCTCAAGCGTATCGGCATACTGCTGTTGGTGATTCTCGTCTTATCGGCGTATCTCGGCAGCGTGACGCTCGCTTCTATTCACACATCGGCTGTGGAGGAGAGTGCCCGCCACGAGACGCGCTCACTCTTCTCGTCGGGGACGTATCAGAAGTTCG
This sequence comes from Halobacteriales archaeon YIM A00010, assembly GCA_025041175.1. Lineage (GTDB taxonomy): Archaea > Halobacteriota > Halobacteria > Halobacteriales > Haloarculaceae > Halocatena. The sequence continues at coordinate 110,243 of JAKCFJ010000002.1, read as the reverse complement.
TTCTACTAGATATATCTGTGGAACAAGAACGAGGGCTAATTCAAAACCCACAGCGTGTCATTATTGAAGTCGGCCATCCTCCCGGACATCCCACCCCATCACTCGCAGCAACGCTCGAACGCCGGATAGAGACAGAGACTAACAGAGATATTATCGTGGAAGTACATTTCGTCGAGATTGAGACCGCAGACAATTAGTTATACAGTCTGTGAGATCGTCGAGCGATGAGACTGAGATCGCTCATTCTCCGAGCAAAGGGACCGACGGTCTCTGAGACGATCCCGACCATATCCGGTGCGACCACCGAAACACACCCGAGACCGAACTGCTGCTCGAGGAGCAAACATCTGCTACCGACGTGTGGCGCACAATGCTGGCCGCCATCAAGTAATCCCAGCTCTAGTTCCAGCCGCATTGATTCACTCGCACCCAGCCATCGTACTAGATATACCAGAGTCAGTAGGAAAATAAATCGGTGGGTCCTCTAACCGAATCAAGCAAAAAGAAGCGCCCGTTCCTGCCGAACGGTTGAACGAAGCCGAGGTGATTAAATAGGAATTAGGTGAGATACTGGTCCGAAGCTCAGTATCCGACAACCGCAGTTGTAATAGCGATACAGCAATATCCCCAGTCTTTTCATCCTTATTCCAATATTTTTATAAATACTTCTGGGCAGACTCACCTCCAGAACAGTAACACCGTGACCCGAGATGAATGGGGATTACAAACGTATGCTTGTAACAGCAGGATGTATATATGGACGAACACGATTCGAGAAGATCTCGGTGAAACGACCGAACGATTCGTAGTAGATGGCGAGCTGGTAACTGCTCATGACGGTTCATCAGTTCGACTATCATGCGCAACCTCGTCGAGGTAATGGATGCCGGTAGTCGCCTACAACAGAGCGCAGTAGCTATGGATGGAGATGATTCGATGAAGCAGGCGATCGATGATATTCAGGTTGATTTCGTTTGTCTTGTTGCCGTGTGCCGTCGATAGCCTTCGTAGAGCGCAGGAATCCCAAGCGGAAACGCCAGTATGCCCCATGCGGCCAGTCCATATGTCGCCCACGGTGAGTTCCGGTAGGCTAGAACGACCGCTCCAACACCGAACAGAGCAACAACGTATGCTAAATTACTCCAGAGCGGGACATATGACGAGCAGTACGCCCAGCATACGAGCGTGTACGAGGGCGCGTTCCAGGTTGCGGGGTGGAGCTTCGGCCAGAACAACGGCAGTACGTCGTCACTGCCAACATGGCTGCCACTGGCACAGCTGCAAGCCAACTGTTTGCCGAGAACCGGGAGGTAGTCCCGTATCGCTGGTACGTCTGCAACACCACGAGTGGCAGCGTGAAGACGATTAGCCACAGTCCGGCTGTGTATGTCACTGGCCAGTGTTCGATCCGCGGTTGTGTGTACGGCACTCGAAAGGGCTCCGGCAGCGTTGCCCACGGAAACGATGGGTCCGGCACCGGGTTGGTCAGGAACGCGATTCCAATGAACACACATCCCGTGAGCAGTGTATAGAGGCCGTATTCGGAGACACAAGCGATCGGCTGTGGGAGCGGCCCACTACTAGAACCCCACTGAGCAGACGAGCGTCGCATGAGCGAGGAGACACTGCTCTTGGGCATATCGTTACTACAGCGGTATCATCTATTGCAGTATTCCTTTGGAAACCAAAGTAGGAACAGGGATATTCTATCGGAGCCACGTTCTAGGACCATTGTTTCTGGACGCAAGCGGTCTTATCCTTTGGGAGGATTCGCTGGAATGTGTAATACGTCAAGAGCGCTTTCGATTACTAACTAACACGGCGATCAAACGTCTGATCGACTAGCCCCAATCCCGATAAGGATTGCAGGCATACTCCCCATCACGGGTGAACCATGGATCGGAACGAATACGCATTCCTAGCGTTGGTTGCCCTCGCGACGATCGCCATCGGTGTGGTGACGACATCGGAGCCTTTCGGGAAATTCTTCGTCAATAGTACCGTTTCAGCCAGCCAGACGATGATTACAATGGCGTGGATCACGTGGTTGGCACTTGTCGTCGGGGTTGCCACCGCCGGTAGCGTCGAAGCCGAGACACCATGCGTGTCCGTTACGTCTGTAGGAGATGTTCAACGCATGTTACCAATACCCAAGCCACCAGCCGTTGCTGACGGAAGCAGGTCCATGGTATCAGAAACCGTGTTGACCGGAGGGATCTCATGACGATCCAACAGAACCTATTCGAATCGGGGACGTTCATCGTCGAGATGGTCATCGTCACCTGGTGGCCGCTCGTCGCCGGGTTCACGATCTCGGGGGCAGTCCAGGCGTTCGTTAGCCAGGACCGTCTCGGTGAGCTCATCGGCGGAGAGAGCTGGCGTGAAATCGGGATCGCTTCGTTTTTCGGCTTCATTTCATCGAGCTGTTCATTCGCGGCGGTCGCCACGGCGCGATCGCTCTATCAGAAGGGTGCCTCAGCTGCAACCTCACTGGCAGCCTACGAGTTCGCAGCTACCAACCTTGTTATCGAGATCGGGATCGTCATCTGGATCGTGCTCAGCCCGACGTTCATGGTTGCGGACTTCATCGGTGGATTCGTGCTCATCATCCTGCTCGCGAGCGGGTTTAAATACGTCGTCCCAGACGGCTGGATCGAGGACGCCCGAGAGCACGCCCGGAATCTCAGGGAAGACATTCACGAACACGGGACGGACGAAGACTGGGTCCAAAACCACAGCTGGCGGGAGAAACTGCTCACCCTCTCCGGATGGCGAAAGGCCTCGAGTAACGCCATGGGAGAGTGGCGGATGCTCTGGAAGGAACTTGTCGTCGGGTTCGTCATCGCTGGTCTCATCAAGGGATTTGTGCCGAAGTCGGCCTGGGACCAGTTGTTCTCGATTTTCCCGGAAGGAACGCTCGCGTGGGTCGTCTTCGGCGTCGTCATCGGTGTGGTGATCGGTGTCGCTACGTTCGTCTGCTCGGTCGCGAACGTCCCACTTGCACTCGTGCTCTGGCAAGGCGGGATTCCGTTCGGCGGCGTGATGTCCTACATTTTCGCCGACTTAATCGTCCCCCACATTGTCCAGATGTATCGCAAGTTCTACGGCTGGCGGATGGCCGCAACGATGTTTGTGCTCATCTTTGGAGCGGCGGCACTCTCGGGGCTCGTCGTGCACGGTCTCTGGGCCGGACTCGGAGCGATCCCGAACCGCGGCGCAGTCGGGGGAACGAAACCCGGTGGATATACGATGGTGTTAGATGGTGTGTTTGCCCTCATCTTCCTCGCACAGGTATACGTCACGTACTTCGAAGAGCGTGGTGGACGTCTCGCCGAGGCCATTCCGAAGGGGGACTGATTGCTACTGACGACTACGGCTGGGGAGTCGAACGCCGCGGATGAGGATCTCGACCTCTTCGATGGCTATACGTCGCCTATCACGCGGTATTTGTGGCTGTTCAGGCGCGTGGCGTTCGATCCAGCAGCGAATTGAACGACAGAACAGCATCTTCCCGGTCGGTCTCCGGGATCGCTGTCCCTAGTAACTGATCAGGCTCTATGCGTGAACGGTATAGCCCGCGTCTTCGACCGCTTGAACGAGGGTAGCGGTCTCTGGGTCCCCCTCAACTGTGGCGGTTTCCGTCTCACGATCCGCGTGAGCCTCCGAGACGTTCGCAACCTCACGGAGGGCTTCCTCGATGGTCTGCTCGCAGTGGCCACAACTCATTCCTTCGACGCGTATGGTCGTCGTCATACAAGAGATGCTACGGTCGCCTGCTTTATCTTCATTTTCACTATAATGTTGCGGGTGAGAGGTCTCCTATCCCTTTGGTTCCGAACTGGACATCGGGAAGCACATTTGTTCGTCACGCACATTTGCTACTGTATGCGTGATCTTGACGAAACCGACCTCGAAATCCTTGAGCTGTTGATGAGCGATGCGCGCCGTCCATGGCGTGAGATCGCTGAGGTAGTCGATCTCTCCGCACCAGCGGTCTCGGATCGTGTTGCCCGACTTCAGGGAATGGGAATCATCCAGCGATTTACAGTCGATGTCGATCGGTCGCAGCTCCGCGAAGGCGTTCCCGTCCTCCTGACACTCACAATGGAGACTGGCGGGCGCGACACTGTCCACAAGGCACTCCTCGACGCCGACGCAGTCGAGTATATCTTTACGACCGCAGAGAACAAGCTCCTCTGTTATGCGCGTGTCGTCGACGGCGATGTCCCGGCGTGGCTGGCAGAAACCCTCGATATGACACGCGTGGCTGACTACGATGTGACACTTCTGACGGGAGCCGAGTGGACACCCAGCATTGATGGAACAGAATTCGCGCTGACGTGTGCCGAGTGTGGGAACACGGTGACAAGCGAGGGCGTTGCCGCTCGCATCGGCGACGACCTCTACCAGTTCTGTTGTCCCTCGTGTGAGGCTCGCTTTGAAGCCCAATACGAGCGGCTAAATGAGGAGGCAACACCCTAACGCAAACCAGTCACCCCGATGTTTGGATCACAAATTCAGAGGATCTTCAAACCGAGAAATCATAAGGACAAGGCCATTGAAGGAGGATCCCGTAACTACTATTGATGACATCACGAACAGCACAGCTCGATATTCAGGGGATGAGCTGTGCGAACTGTTCCCAGACGATAACGCAGGCTGTCGAAGCGCTCGATGGGGTGAACGAGACGACGATCAATTTCGCCACTGACGAGGGGCGCGTTGCATACGATCCCACGGATACGACGCTGGCGGAGGTCTATACAGCGATCGAGGACGCCGGGTACAGCGCAGTGAGTACCTCGGCGTCGATCGGGATCACAGATATGACGTGTGCGAACTGCGCCGAAACGAATGAGACAGCACTCACGGACGTACCGGGCGTTCTCTCGGCAGAGGTTAACTACGCGACTGACGAGGCGACTGTCGAGTATAACCCAGCAGAGGTTACCCGCGAGCAGTTGTACGACGCGATCGAGGACGCCGGCTACTCGCCCGTGCGCGGCGACGGGAGTGAGGAATCCGAGCAGGACCGCCGTGATGCCGCACGCGAGGGCGAAATCCGCCGCCAACTTCGACTCACGCTGTTCGGCGCGGCGCTATCGCTGCCGCTGATCGCGTTCATGGTCGAGAAGCTGTTGTTGGGCGGCGGCGCACTCCCCGAGACGATTTTCGGCGTGGAGTTCGGCTGGGTGGAGTTCCTGCTTGCGACCCCCGTCCAAATCGTACTCGGGCGGCCGTTCTACGAGAACGCCTACACGGCGCTCGTCAAGAACCACACCGCGAACATGGACGTGCTGATAGCGCTCGGTTCCTCGACGGCCTATCTCTACTCGGTGGTCGTGCTACTGGGTGTGCTCGCGGGGAGTCTGTACTTCGACACGGCCGCGCTCATCCTCGTGTTCATCACGCTCGGCAACTACCTCGAAGCCCGCTCGAAAGGCCAAGCCGGCGAGGCACTCCAGCAACTGCTCGAAATGGAGGCCGACACCGCAACTGTTGTTGACGAGGAGGGTAACGAAGAGGAGGTTCCGCTTGAAGACGTTGGCGTCGGCGACCGGATAAAGGTCCGGCCGGGCGAGCAGATCCCGACCGACGGTACCGTTGTCGACGGGCAGTCAGCGGTCGACGAATCGATGGTCACCGGCGAGTCGGTGCCCGTCGAGAAGAAGGTAGGCGACGAGGTGGTGGGTTCGACCATCAACGAAAACGGCGTCCTCACTGTTGAAGCCACCAAGGTCGGGTCTGATACGGCGCTCCAGCAGATCGTTCAGACGGTGAAAGAGGCACAGAGCCGACAGCCTGACATTCAGAACCTCGCCGATCGCATCTCGGCGTACTTCGTCCCGATCGTGATTGCGAATGCGCTACTCTGGGGCATCGTCTGGTATCTGTTCCCCGAAGCACTCGCTGGATTCGTCGGCGCGCTCCCGTTGTGGGGGCTTGTCGAAGGTGGTCCGGCGGTCGCTGGCGGCACGGTATCAATCTTCGAGTTCGCAGTGGTTGTCTTCGCCTCGGCAGTACTGATTGCCTGTCCGTGTGCATTGGGACTCGCAACGCCTGCCGCAACAATGGTCGGCACCTCCATCGGGGCGAAAAACGGCGTCCTATTCAAGGGAGGCGATATCCTCGAACGCGCGAAGGATGTTGATACGGTGGTGTTCGACAAGACCGGGACGCTCACTGCGGGTGAGATGGAACTGACCGACGTCGTTTCCCTTGATGGAACTCACACTGCCACCAATGGTGATGATTCCAAGACGGCGACCGACGGCGGTGCGCAGGCACTCCAAGAACGGTCCGGACTTGATAGAGTATCGGGACCTGACGAGGAGGCCGTCCTCCGGATCGCGGCGAGTGCCGAATCCGGGAGTGAGCACCCCCTTGCGCAGGCGATTGTCGAGGGGGCCACCGAGCGGGGGATCGACGTGCCCGATCCCATCGACTTCGAGAACGTGCCGGGCCACGGGGTCCGCGCGACTGTCGACGATGGTGAGGTACTCGTCGGCAACCGCAAGCTCATGCGTGACAATGACATCGATCCCGCGCCCGCCGAGGATGATCTCGAACGTCTGGAGACCGAGGGCAAGACCGCGATGCTCGTCGCATATGAGGGCGAACTGATCGGTCTCGTGGCCGATGCAGACACGGTGAAAGAGAGCGCCACCGAAGCCGTCTCGGCGCTGCACGATCGGGGCGTCGAGATCCATCTGATGACCGGCGACAACGAGCGTACGGCGCGTGCGGTTGCCGAACAGGTCGGGATCGATCCCGCGAATGTTCGTGCAGAGGTCCTTCCCGAGGACAAAGCTGCTGTCGTCGACGACATCCAGTCAGAAGAGAAGCGAGCGATGATGGTCGGTGATGGGGTCAACGATGCACCAGCACTCGCGACTGCCTACGTTGGAACAGCGATCGGCTCGGGTACTGACGTGGCGATCGAGGCCGCAGACGTGACGTTGATGCGTGACGATCCATTCGATGTCGTGAAAGCGATTCGCATCTCCGATGGTACGCTCCAGAAGATCACACAGAACCTCTTCTGGGCGCTTGGGTACAATACGGCGATGATTCCGCTGGCCTCGCTCGGACTGCTCCAGCCGGTATTGGCCGCAGCAGCAATGGCGTTCTCGTCGGTGTCGGTGCTCACGAACAGTCTCCTGTTCCGGCGCTACACTCCCGACCACGACTACATATTGCTCGATATCGGCCGCTAACAGCCGCTTTACCGGCTCGAACGAGCGCCAGTATGGCGATCGACGGCCCTGTCTCGTCCCATCGGCTTGAAGTGAGACGATTCGGTGAGAACGGTGGCCATGTCGCTCGTGAACCGCCTCAGAGTCAAGTGGTTCGAGACACGAAGTGTCTCGTCACTGAGCGGAGGGAACCTCCACGAGGTCCGCAAGAGCGTTGCTCTTGCGAGATCACGGAAATCGAAGATTTCCCGTATCCAGCAAATCACGTAGTGATTTGCGAGATCCCATCACCAGAACGCAGCGCGATCTGGTTAGCAGTGAGGAGCAAAGCTCCTCAAGCAACCGACCACAGGCCGGTGACAGCTAGACGTAGTCTGGCGACACCCTCAACAAGCAAGGGGCAAGTAGCCCCGAGCGTGGTAAGGTGAGGTAGTTCACTTTGTTCACTGTGATCCAGTCTGACTCGCGGTTGTAATCCTGAAGCTGGGCAGGTGGATTAGTTATGCTCATCATCTCACGAAATTTAGACTGTCAAGATAGATTTCGGAAGTTGTCGTGCATGACGAATCGACCTAGCCGACTTCAGGTCTCCTCGTCCTCGGTGGCGATCGAGGCGACCGAGACCCGACTCCAGTGAGCACTCTAAGAGAATCTGAGCCGGGAGTCCGATTGAGTAGCACACCGAACGAAGCCTTCTATCGACATCTCACGGCACGTTCCAAGGCACATTTCGTGAACAAAAGTCATTTACAGAAATCCATACTCCGAAGCTGAGGGGCGCTGGCGGATATTTTTGTATAGCGATATTAGATTTATCAGTTACGAGTCCTGGGCGTAAAATAGAAGACGATCACTCGATATCGGGTTCGAGACCGATCACAACTGAACACTTCCGTGGCGTCCACGAGATGGCCACGTACCACCGACAAACTGCACACCACGCAGCCAATCCATGGAACAGGGCTCCCAGCCGCTATTGGAGGAGGCCACCAAGCACGACGAGATCGGTGAGGATGTCGTTGCTCGGCGACCGGACGGCTCTGAGTGTGCGCTATCGAGCCGAGCGACCTAGTACAGTAACAGAACGTTGCTTTCTATGTCGAATACAACCAGATATTTGTCGATACGAGTGCTCTCATCGCACTGTACGATAACGGGAGATTGACAAAATCTGAGTGCTGCCAGGCGCTACCATGATAACGGGCGAGACGAACGCAGCTAGGTCGGTCGATTGCAGTGAGTACGTTGACGACCGATGGCTACCGGCGCAGATCCCCCTCGATAGGCGGTCGTGGACGTGACGCTAACAACGAAACAAATAGCTTAATCCGCTGTAGTATGCATTGCGAGAATAAATTGTATGTCGATATATGGAATCGTTGTTTCTGCTTCCCCCTACTTCGGAGGATGGATTTCTGTAAATGGCTTTTTCTCACATCTGTCTGGATGTAATTTGAAAATTCTTGCCACGAGACGGCGTCTATCGGTATGCTACTCGATCTATCCCACAGCGGCGAGAATTCCTCAACAGCTGAAGTCAGGCAGATGGATTTCTCATGCATAGACTCCCTCGAAATTTGGGCCGCCAGGCTATTTTTCAACCCAACCGTGCATTAGGGATTCCACCTAGCCTGATGTCGGCTAGGTAGATTTCTAATGCACGATCAGTTACGGAATTTAGATTGAAAGCCAAATTCCCGGAAGGCTGTATATGGCTCTGGTGAATCACTAGACTGCGTCGACTTCCGGGGTAAGATCCGGTAGCTTGCGACGCTACTCTGAGACAATCTAGCCACACTCTCGAAGGAGTCCATGATAGCGAAGCCGTTGGACACTGCCACAGCCCTTGTGAACTACCCCACCCTACCGCTCGCCTGACGGCTCGCGGTTGAGGGTGGGGCTTCCTGCTTCCACGACGCGCTGTGCAGGAACGTTCGTAGTTCCCGTAGGGAGCGCGGTCTCCACAGGTCGTTCGAAAGGTGCTTTGCGCCTTTCGTGATGACGAGAGACCGAAGGTCTCTCGGATCACGTCAATTCGGAGTGTCCCACTCCTACGTGCTTGATTCCCCGAGAAAGAATGTTGTAGGCTGCGTTCCAGTCTCGATCGGCCTCGAAGCCACAGCTTGGACAGGAGTGTTCGCGGACCCACAATGGTTTATCGGTCGAGACACCGCAGGCTGCACACGCTTTGGTCGTTCCAGCTGGCTCAACAGCGACGAAATGTGTGCCGTTATGTTCACACTTGTATTCGAGCATCCGCCGGAAGGTACCCCATGCAGCTGACGCGCGATTACGACTGTTCGATGGGAGTTCCATCAGCCCCGTGGCGTTGAGCGCTTCAACGGCGACGAGATCGTACTCAGTAGCGTAGTACGTCGAGAGTTTGTGGAGGAAGTCCCGCCGCTTGCGTTTGATCGTGGCGTGACACTCTGCAACGCGCTGACGTTGCTTTTTCCAGTTGTTAGACCCGTGCTGTTTGCGCGACAACGTCCGTTGCTCGCGTTCCAGTCGTTCGCGTTCGTCAGTGAGGTCAAGCGACCCGACAGCCGTTCCGTCGGTGTCGTGAACATAGTTGAGAATGCCCACGTCGATCCCTACTGCGTCAGTAATTTCGTCAGGTTTCTCCGGTGGGTCTCGGTCGAATTCAATCCCGAAGATGGCGAACCACTCACCCGTCGGTTCTTTCTTGAGTGTCACCTCTTTGATCGTCGCTGCTTCGGGGAGTGGTCGGTGCATTCGAATCGGAATATTCGCCAGTTTCGAGAGGGACAACACAGTCTGACCACCCTTCTTGTCGAGTTCGAAGCCAGACTGGTTGTAGGTGAAACTGCGGAACTCCCGTGGTGGTTTCCACTTGAGTTCACCGACGTTGTAGCCACGATCCTTGAGTTCGCCGAGCGCCGTGACGTTGTGCTCGATCCGCATGACGGTGGGTTGGAGCACTTTCGCATACACGTCAGTCAAGGCGTCCCACCAGCCTTTGAGGTCGGGGAGTTCGTCACGGATTGTTCGCACGCGCTGATTGAGTGTCCCCGCCGATTCAGGAATCTGATTGAAACGATAGAGAGCGTGGTTGTAGAGCTGTCTACAGGTATCACGGTGGTAGTTCAGCGTCTTACGCTGGTCTGCTGTCGGGTTCAATCGATACCTGTAGTTGTAGTACATGAATTATTCGTCGGGGTCAGACGTTCGGACGACCTTCACCTCTGCACCACGCCACCGCTTTGGAACGAGAACATGTGCCCCATTGCCAGTTGCTTTCACCTCGCCTTCGATGACTTCGCTGCCTTCGATTTCGTGTCTATCCATTACCGGTGTTTACACATTGTTTCAACATAAATGTGTCGATATGTGGGCCTGTGAGCCAGCAATTGAAGAGTGTATGAATGGTGATGACGGCGGTGTATCCCCTCCCTACGCCCTCACTCCGTTCGGGCGGTGAGAAAGGGGGCTTACCGCCTACAATACAGCTAAAATCCTCAACCTAACGCTATATGGCGATTCACCAAAGCCTATAATAGAACTCCCACTAAAATCGGGATCATCGCCGTTGCGAATCAGGTCTCCACCGTATGGAGGACCGATTCGCCGATTGAAAACTCCCATGCTTCACCACGTATCCATTGCCGTGACAGACCTCCAGCGAGCGGCATCGTTCTATGACGCTGCATTAGGAGCCCTCGGCTTCACCCGCTCGTGGTCGTTCGAATCGGCCGTCGGATACGGTCTCCCAGGAGGAAGCGATAAATTGGCCATCAAAGTGTCCGAGCCGGATATACCCCTTCCTCCCGCGCAATTCCACCTCGCATTTGCTGCGCCTGACCGAGAGGCAGTCAGAGATTTCTATCGAGCTGGACTCTCCAATGGTGGCCGAGATAACGGCAAACCCGGGTTGAGGCCCAAATATGGTCCGGAATACTACGCAGCATATCTCTTTGATCCGGACAGATACAACATCGAGGCGGTGATCAAAGATCCCGTTGACACAGAGACCGATACTCAGCACCGGGCCTGACATCCCCGATGCTGTACTCGCGTCAGTGGTCCAGCAGGCTCCAATCATCATATCAAGATTCACTAGTTAGTCGCCTGCTATGTGGATCGAAGAGATAATTCCGATGCGACTCAGGATGAATCTCGGGTTATATTCGAGTGCATATTTATCAGATACGAACCCTAATCTTAGATATGGATTGGTTCACAGCAGGGGTGATGGTTCTGTTTTTCTGGGTGCTTATAGGGCAGTACGTGTATCGAGAAGCAAACAAAGAAAATCGGTCGTCTCCGAAACTCCAGGGTATTTTCTGGGGAGTGCTTGGCGTTGTCGGAGCAGTCACCTATCTCACGCATATTCCTGAAGCCAGGCAGGTAGATTATTCATGCACATCCGAATATGGAATTTAGTTTAATAGACATATTTATCATAGATTGAGTGTCTGAATTATTAATATAGACCTGGATGTATCTTCGTGATTACTATTTCTGTGTGATTCTCATATCCCCCGTTCACGTGCTCTAAATGTCCTTAACGTGGGACACTCGTACCATGGTACACACGTAACATGATTGATCGTAAACATTATCTGGTTCCTTCCTCAAGCCCTGATGTATGAACGAGATACAGCAACAACGGCATGGGTCTATCGACGAGAATAGTGACACCGAGCCAGTCTACGCGGTTGAAACCGACGGACTTGTCAAGCATTTCGGTGAGACGAAGGCAGTCGACGGCGTCGATCTGGTCGTTCCAGCTGGCGGGATCTACGGACTTCTCGGACCAAACGGTGCCGGCAAGACCACCATCATCCACTTGCTCGCAACCCTGTTACAGCCCGACGGGGGGACGGCACGTGTCTTCGGTCACGACGTCACCGAGGCGGGAGACGACGTTCGAAGCCGAGTGAGCCTGACCGGCCAGTTCGTCTCGGTCGACGAGGATCTCACCGGCCACGAAAACCTCGTTCTCCTGGCGAAGTTGCTCGGATACTCGAGGACGGGGGCGAAAGAGCGAAGCACCGACCTCCTCGAGGCGTTCGGACTCACCGACGCGGGGGACCGCCAGGTGAAGACGTACTCGGGAGGAATGCGACGGCGGCTCGACATCGCGGCGAGTATCGTCGTCACGCCGGAACTCCTGTTCCTCGACGAGCCAACTACCGGGCTCGATCCGCGCAACAGAAACCAGGTCTGGGAAATCATCCGCGCGCTCGTGGACAACGGCACGACCGTGCTCCTGACCACGCAGTATCTCGAGGAGGCGGATCAGCTGGCCGACCGCATCGCTGTCATCGACGAGGGACGAATCATCGCCGAGGGAACACCCGCCGAATTGAAAGCGTCGGTCGGATCGGGCGTATTGAACATCCGCGTCCGCACCGCAGAACAGCGCGCGGAAGCCGAGCGGCTGTTGGGTGCAACGCTCGACACGTCCGTCGAACGTGGTTCCGACCCTCTGTCACGGTCTGCGAGGGTTTCAAACGCCGAACACGCCGTCCGCGCATTCACGAAACTATCACAGTCTGACGTCGAGATCGCTGACTTTGCGCTTGGACAACCCAGCCTTGACGAGGTCTTCCTCGAGCTGACCGATCGTCCCACGGATGCCGAATCCGATAGGGGTGTGACGCAATGACGGATACGAATGCACCAGCTGATCCCGACATCGAGCACATTCAGGGCGCAGTGGCGAGCGGCGACCGCCCGTCCGCTCCGAACGCGTTTTCGGCGTTGCTCACCTTTGGGTGGCGGGCCCTGCTGAAGATCAAGCACCTCCCCGAACAACTACTCGACGTCACCGCTATCCCGATCATGTTCCTACTGATGTTCACCTACCTCTTCGGCGGTGCGCTCGCAGGTTCGACGAGCGTCTACTTACAGGAACTCCTGCCGGGAATCTTGGCGATGAGCGTCGTCTTCATCACCATCTACACCGGGGTCACCCTCAACGACGACATCGACGAAGGGATCTTCGATCGCTTCCGGACGTTGCCAATCTGGCAGCCCTCGGTAATAATCGGTGCGCTCTTGGGCGACGCAGTGCGCTATACGCTCGCCTCGACGATTATCATCGTCCTCGGCCTCGTGCTCGGATTCAGCCCCAACGGTGGCGCCTTCGGCGTCCTTTCGGCGGTAGCGCTCTTGCTCGTGTTCTCGTTCAGTCTCTCGTGGATCTGGACCGCTCTCGGCTTCGTCATGCGGTCGTCCGAATCCCTCATGAACGCGAGCATGATAGTCATGTTCCCCCTTACGTTCGTCAGTAACGTCTTCGTCGACCCGGAGACCATGCCGGAGTGGCTCCAAGTATTCGTTGACGTCAACCCGTTTAGTCACCTCGTTACGGCGATGCGTGGGCTGATGCACGGAACCGCTACGACGGAAGAAATCAGCGTCGTTTTGCTCATGTCCGCAGTTCTCATTATTGTCTTCGGTCCTGTAACGATGCACCTCTTCCGTCGTGAGCAGTAGTGAAGAGTCAGGCGATCACATCTCCAAAATATCAATCGGATCTAACAAGAAGGTGGATGAATTGAAGATCAAATTCCCAGAGAGTCCGCCGTAGGTGATACTCGTCTCGTCTCTCTGTCGGGTAACTCGTGATTGTGGTGACACATTATGGGAACGAACACACAGTTGGAGGCGGATTTACTCGACACGGACGCACGCATCGACACACAAAACGCAACCGCCGATCGGCCGATCGATCTTGCGAATCCAGTCACGCCGGCTCCTGTCGGCACCACCGATCCACATCCCGACCGGTCGGGCATTTTCGACTCCGAATCCGACATGGCGACCGTCAATCTCGATGAGTTCGTCGCGGATGTTACCCCCATTGCACAGTCACAGCGCGAACATATCACAGACTACGCCGACATCAAGGCACTGATCTGTTGTCTTTCGATTGATCATCTCACGTTCGCTGAACACGATTCGTTCGCACCCTACTCGGGACCGTATCCGATAGCAATACACATCCGAGCGTCTCTGCTCAAAGAGGTCAACAGCTGGAATGAAACTGCGCTCCACGACCACCTGCGAGCACATCTCTCGCTCCGCCAGAATCTCGGCTTCGAGTCTCTTCCAAATCAATCGACGTTCTGGCGAGCGTGGAACGAACGGTTCAGCGAGGCACTCCGTGACGCCGTACAGGAATGCACTGACGCGATTGTGAGGGCCACACGTACCTGCGAGGGTTCGCTTCCGGACCGGATTGGCGGTGACGAAGCGGACGAATCGGAAGCCGACAGCCCTCCCAAACACCAGCTCGTTGCGGAGAAGACCGATGAAGTGTGGCAGCAGGCCAAGCCGTTCGTGACCGATGCGTTCGGACTCGATCGCGGCCAGAACTGGCAGATCCACGAGAACGCCTTCTGGGAGCAGCACGCCTACATGGGGATGCGCGAAGATATGTACGCTGCGAGTGGCCCGGCCTCGTTTGTCCTTGATACGACCCGCAAGCGGATCCCATCGGGATCGACCCACCGCTACCAGATCGGCACGCTCTCAGTCCCGGATATTCATTCGATGCTCCGGAACACCACACGGATGCTCATCGCCCGTGCCCGCCAGCACGGCGAACTCGGCGGCAAGCTTTGGGCGGCCATCGACGTGACCAAGGGATTCCCGTTCACCGGCGACGTGGAGGACCACGAGGACGATATCCTCGGCTACAAGGACGGCAACGAGTATTACCAGTGGGCCGTACTCAAGATCGTTGGGATGGACGTGCCGCTCGTGCTCGACGTCATCCCGCGCGTGCGCGGCCAGTCGAAGCACGAGATCGTTGAGGAACTCCTGTCGCAGGCGACCGAGATGGTCACTATTGACCTCGTGCTGATGGACCGCGAGTTCGATAGCGAGGGCGTAAAGGAGACCTGTGAGGAGTACGGCGTTCACTTCCTGAACCCGACGCGCATTTTCGAAGGCAGTGACGAGGCCGAGACCATCGCGTGGATGTACCGCAACGGCAAACGCTTCCACGTTACCGAGGAAGAATCCGACGACGGCACGCCGGCACGCAGGCAAATCTATCTCCCGCAGCGGTCAAGTTCGGACGATGACGACGATGACGAAGACGACAGCCTCTCAGCAGTGTGGACGGAGCTGTGCGGCGAGTGGGAGTTCGAGGACGTGGAGGGTGAACCGAGCGAGCGCATGTCGTTCTCGCGGTTGCTCGCGGACATCCAGCGCGAGGAAGATATCGAAGAGCGCAAGCAGAAAGCACAGGATGGAGACGTAGACACTGCCGAAACCGTCGTCTTCGAGACGAACCACCCCTACGCGACAGCGCGTGACGCTGGCGATCAGCGGATGGACGGGAGGGCGTTCATCCACATGATCGAGCGACTAATCCGGTGGTATCGCCACCGTTGGGGTATCGAGAATGGCTTCAAGAAGCAACAGCACTTCATGGTGCGGACCACCTTGACTGAGCGTGACTACCGATTCTTCAACGTCGCGTTCGCGTGCGTACTGTATAACGTCTGGCGGCTGGTGGACTTGTTGGTGAAACTCGCCATAGACGGCGAGACCACGTCGTACGCACCGCGCGTGGACGCGAACCAGTTTCTGACCGTCGCCAAGCAGTGCTACGGTCTCGATCCGCCTGACTAACGCTCGACTCCCCCGTGTTCGCCCGGTTCGTGAGAGGCGGCGCTGTGTTTGACTGCTTTGTTTCGCACCATATATGAATGATTCCGACATAACGCGTTGATTTGGTGCGGCGTCATTTTTCACCGTTGGAGGAAGTGGCTGGAAAGAACCTCTGGATTGTGCATTGCTGAGCCACCTGCCTGACTTCAGGTTGTTAATGACGCCTTCGAAGAGCAGGACTGGCATGAGCCGCTTTAATCGCCGCCCGAGTCCGGCGTATCGAGCGTTCGTCGAGGAGGTTCAGGAGTACGTCGCCTTGCCCACCCCACGATCGTTGATCGCCAACAGGTCCAATGGATGCTGCCAACAGAACCTGTCAAGACGGGCGAAAGCATCATTGCTGTGCTCCAGTTAGAACTCGATTACAGTGTGTAGTACAAGTCGTTGACGACGCCAGCGTTGTAGTCCATGTACTGGCAATGCTGGGTGATCTCGAATGCATGGTCGTGGTCGGTCCAGTTCTCAGGGACTGTCCCTGATGCGATACCACGCCAGCCGACAGGCCAACTGTAACCCTCGGCTCTACGAAACGTTGTCCCGAGAACGTCGTCATGCGTACTGTGCCAGTTATGTAGCCAGTTACACCCGTACACAACAGCGTCGAGGTACTGCTGACCGACGAGATAATCAACCACTGCGCCACCGAGAAAGTGAACCGTATTGATATACAGACCTCTGTTCTGCAGCGTACTGAGACAATGCAGCGCCACCTTTGCCCCGAGCGAATGACACACGAGGTTGACTTCGATGCCATTATTTTGCACACTGCCGATGTCAGCCAGCCAGTTTCCAAGGGCGTATCCTGCATCGATGGCGTTGGTCTGAGCCCACGGCCAGTCGTTCCACGAGTCACCAGCAGCCCAGATGCAGGAGATACCATCGCCTGGATAGCCCATATCATGCAGTTTCCGCCAGACTTCCCAGCCATAATCCCGAGCGCTCGCTCGCTGGGTGTCGAAGCCATGGATGAAGATGGTTATCTGATCGGTCCCCCACGGCACGTTGTGGGTGGCCCCAGTCATCGGATTGACGTAGCCAAACCAACTCGGCGCTCGCTGTGGGCGATAGTTACACGACTCAGCGGCAGCCGTCCCACTAATCGCCGACAGTCCGGTCAGACCGACGGCTGCTGATGCCGTCCCCTTCAGTAGCGCGCGCCGACTCACCGACTGGGCCGGTGAGTGAGCCGACTTCTCGGTGGACTCGGGGGCTGTCTGGTCGGGTGTCGTTGCTGTGCGTTCCGTCACGTCAGCGGAGGAATCTTGTGCCATCGAACAAAAGATAATACTAACAGAACTGTAATTACGTTACCGACTGAGGTCGGCTAGGTGGATTCATCATGCACGGCTACTCGCGAAACATAGACTTCCGAGATGAATTTCAAGATCAATTGTACATTAGAAATATACCTAGCCGACTTCAGCAAAATGGACGCCGGGCGCGTACGGGTTGATTAGCAGACCGATTCCCACGATAAGGAAAAGAAGCGATTTTCGACGGGGGTCAGCATTGTGAGTGCTCCAGAACAGCAAATGAACGGTTGTGGTGGGTAGTATTAGAGGGTGACATGGCACGCGAAATTACGTCATGAATGATTAAAACCTATTGGAATGGGGGTATCTGTTGTTCTAGTCCTCTACAAACTGTTGACTGGTGCCGATATACGCCCACGTGTAGCACGTCTCCACGAATTTCATCGAATCTGAGAGAATGTTCGGAGGACTGTTTCAGTAGGAAAGGTGTTGATATAATAGAACTTCAACAGAGCCGATGGATTCAACTTCATGAGGCTCTGTTGAACCCCTTAGCGTCTGATAACAATCGTGTGCTAAATATAGAGGATGTGTTCAGCAACCGATCCTCTTTTGTTTCTCTGTGGAGTTGCTGAATACACTGATAGACCGAGCGTGCGAGTCTGTCGAGATGGTTCGTTGCAACACACCTATCACCTATCACGTATGATTGGGCTTATGGTATATCCCATCATCACTGACTTATCCGTATTGGAAGCCATTCGAGACGCATTTCGGAAGATTTTCGAACACCAGTACGACGACGTGGTTGTGTATGGAGACCGTGAGAGCGACGTCGTCCTCCACGAGGGGCCTGTCCGAATGCGTGGTGACGGATGGCTCGAACTTCCAACTGGCCGGCTCATCTCCCCCGAAGCAGTCCATCACATCGATATCCGTTCGGAGAATTGACCAAACGGAGAGCTTGGTCCGCTGTGATCCACCCAGTCTTCTAAGTCAGACGAACAGCCTTTTCCTCGCTGGCCGATGGTCAGTGCCCGAATCGCGCTCTGTATTCGTCGTCCTACTATCTTATGTTTTATACTGAATATAAGTCGGCTAAGTAGATTCGTCATGCACAGCCATCTGCGAAATGTAGACTGCCGGTATAGATTCCACGCCCAATTGTACATGAGCAATCTACCTAGCCGGCATCAGATACTGAAGGGATGAATAGGGCGATCGGAAGAGCGTGTGGACATCCCTTATTCCATTCGGTCATCAACGTCCTCCTCGTCCGCTCCGGCGAAGATTATATAATCTGAAATCAGCTAGGTGGATTGTTCATGTATGGCTAGATTCGAAATCAATACTGGACATCTAAATCTCGTAGGTAGTTATGTATGACAAATCCTTAGTCGACTTCTGATCCGTATAGAATTCGCTCACTGACTAGCCAAATCGAAAGGTTGCCATGTCAAGTTACTGTAGAAGATATTTAAGAGATAGTATGGAAGACTACTGATGTGAGACGAGACAATGAAGCTGAGTAATCGCGGCAAAAATATCCGTCTTCTGAGTGGCAGTATATTAATTACTATTGGAATCGGACTTCTCGTGTACACATTCGCATTTCCGGTAGTAGGCACGCTTGCTGCTTGTCCCGACAGTACAACACACTGGAACCTGTTTGGAATCTCTCTTCCTATCGTCCAGTCAGTCGCAATCGATCCGATGCAAATGCAACTGTCTTGGTATAATGGTTGCAACCATATGTGGACTTGGCTGTGGATACCGCTCGGTGGTGTTTCGAGTCTTGCTCTGGGAACCATCCTAACAGTGGGCACGCTGCAAACCGGACTTCGGTCTGCTTAATCCACTTGCGGGTTCAACTCCATCCTGCTTACATCAGTGAGGGTGGAACTATACAACAAGCACTCGGCCACTATTGTAGGCTGGGAGGCACTGGTGAACTGATGATGGGCAGGTACGATTCCTAATGCATAGCTACCTGCGAAATTTGGACTGACGACCTAGATTTCGAGAGGGACCGTGCATTAGGAATCTTACCTAGCCGACTTCAGATTGGTAAGCCACTCCTACGATTCCGAGAATTGTCACTGCACCTCGAATGGATTGTCGACGAGCACACAACGGAATTATACATTCTCGACATGAGCCTCGTACTTGAACCGGATGGGCATGATCCCTACACCCGTGGTCGCCGCAACGTTCGCGGAATTCTCGTCCCAACGCTTAACTTCTTCACCGTACGCGTGAGGCCGTGTTGAGGGTGCAAGGCGTGACTCTTGTTTGCGTAGTCGTTCCGATTCACGACCAGCCCACGATATTCCAGGTGAAGACACGGACAAAGTGGAACATCCCTTCTATTCCGCCAGACTACACAAGAGCACGTGCGTTAGACCCCACCATTTCCACTAATATATTGATAGTACATAATATCGATAGAGTACTGGGAAGGAAGGTCTAGGATGACACTCTCCTCCCATCGTTTCCAGTAAACATAGGAAAGAGGCAGGCGGAGCAATCATATTGATGTATTCCCTGGGGAACTGGCGGTGTTCAGATACGGATGAAGTGTGAGGCGGTTCGTTTTCTGAGTGATCTATGCCCAAAAACGACCGCCTCAACGGTTGTTTGGACGACATCGACGTGAATTTTATGGAGCGAGAAGCAACACCGCGACTGTTGATGAAGCTCGGTATTCAGCTCCATCTTGCTGGTCTATCTCTTTCGAATACCGTTGCTATTCTTGAGGTATTCGGTGTTGAACGGCCTCGTTCGACCGTTCACAATTGGGTTCACAAGGCCGATCTACAGCCCGAAGGTGGACGAAGTCCGGATCACATTGCGGTTGACGAAACCGTGATCCGACTCAACGATGAGCAGTATTGGCTGTACGCTGCAGTTGATCCTGACACGAACGAATCGCTCCATACAACGCTTGAGCCGACCACGAATAAGGCTCTCGCCCATTCATTTCTCACTAAGATTGCTGAGAAACATGATGTTGACGATGACCCGAGAACTGCATGCAGTTCTCGTGGGCACACAAGACGCATGCGTCTTGTGAACGCTGTAGTTCTCGTTGATGATTCACATTCAGTACAACATGCGTGTCGTCGACACGGCTTCGATTTCAGATACGAACGTCATGGAAATCGGAACAGCGTCGAACGTGTCTTTCGTGAGATAAAACGGAGAACTTCTTCGTTCTCACACTGCTTCAGCAATGCCCACGCAGAAACTGCAAACGAGTGGCTCAGATCATTCGCCTTTGCATGGAATCAGCTAATCTGAACACTACCAGCTGTGCATTGAAAATACGGGCCTCAACTTCCGTATAGAGATATGGACATACATCTTTGGCATTAGCAGGATAAGATGAAACCGCATTACGTGAAGTCAAGCAGGTAGTTTCCTCATGGACGATACCGTTTGAATCAATCTGCGGCCTAGATTTTATATAGAACTATGTGTGACGAATCGACCTAGCCGAGTTCAGATGGTGAGTGGTTTTGTTCCCGGCGAGAGTCGGTATTGTCGTTCTCGCGGTGTCGTCGTTCGGCCGGTCTTCGGTCAGTAAATTCGCGTCGATCCCTGTGTCTGTATCGGGTGATTCCGCGTCCAAATGTGTGTTCGTACTCATTACAACTCGACGGACGTATACGGCGTTTCGTCTGGGCCCCCTTTTGCGAGTGTGCCGGTTTCATCGCCGAGTGCCACCGCCCACGACCAGAGGGTGAGGATCGGATCGTCCTCGTTCCCGTTCGCACACGAGCAGACCCCGTCTTTGGGGTCCGTGAGGACACCCTGGACGTCGACCGTGTCGAATCCATCCTGCTGCGTGTCGAACCAGTTGTCGAGGTTCTCGAGTCGGGTTTCGCTGCTCTCGGATCGTTCCTCGATGTGTTCGTACTCGAGCATCGACTCGGACTGGAAGTGATTCGTGACGGCACCGAACCCGTTGGTGGGTCGTGTCGTCACGACTACCTCCGGGCTCGCCTCGATCGAGGCGATGTCGCCGGCGGCATCTACGACCAGGAAGTTCGTGTTCCGTGCGTGGGGGATGCGTTCGAGGAAAGACACCGCGTCGTCGACCGTCCGACAGGTATCGAGGACCGCGCGAGCGGCGAGTCCGAACATGATGCCCGGTTCGGTGCCGTCGTTCGGAACGAACGTGTGTCCGATCGCCACCCCCGCCTCGTTGATCCCGTCGTGCCGACCGACCCAGTGGTCCGAACACCCGACACTGGCGAGGTGGTCGGTCGGCCGGGTCCGGTACAATTCCGAGAAATCCCCGAACGATTCGTAGAAGTCGTAGTTGCGACCGAATCGGGGTTTTCCGTCGACGGTGTGTTCACCCGAGACGGCGACCACCGAACACCCGGTCTCGTAGCCCAGCGCGAGCGGCATCGCTTCGATCCGTTCGAGGTCCCAGTCACCGGCGTCTGCGAGACCGCGGAGTTCCTTACGGAGAGACGGTGTATGTTCTTCCACCGCCGGCTCGCAGTCGCGGACGAACTGACGTTTCTCCGCCGAAATAGGTTGTGGAGCAAACCCGACGTCGTCGAGGATCTGCCCGTATTGCCGTCCCAACTCGTAGTGATCACCGATCAATTCTATCTCATCCATATTTGATATATTCTGGTTGCCTGTGTATAAACCCCCAAGAATTTGACTTGGGCATTCACACAAATTCTGACAATACAAGGGACGAGAAGGCCAATCAGGTCTTCAATGGAGCATGTTCCCCACGGTTTCTGGAGTCAAGATGGACGGATCGGGTCCGACGATACCCGGGGCCGACGGGGATCGACGAGACGGATTGCTGGCGCACACTCTTCGCCACGATTGCCCTCCGCCGGTGGTTTGACCGCAAGACGGCCGCCGCCGCGTTGAGGACCTCGCGCTGAAGCCCGGTCAGTCGGGAAACGAGTTTACGAGGGCCGAGCGTGTACGGGCCGGTCCGTTCGATCTCGACTCTGACGCCCGGCGGTGGCTTGGCGACCACATGGTGAAGCCGGCCACCGCCGCGATCTAGGCACCCGGAGACCGCCATCAACGGTGGACTCGACGGCAGGTCGACAGGGGACGACTCGCGCCCGCACCCCAAGAGCTTCCGGATCAGGTCGTCCGCCGCGTAGTCGCGTCGGCGAAGAACCCGGCGTCGTCTTTGCACTACTATTTCTCAAAGCGACCGAGATCCGCTCAGGACGATACCAATGGCTCTCTGGCCGAGACTATCCCTGTGCAGACAGAAGGAGTAGACTCACAGATCAGGGAGGAGCTGAAGTCAGATAGGCCAATTCTTTATTGATCGTATGTATCGCAATTCAGGCTGTCGAGAACAGCTTCACCATCTGTCGCGGATGATAAATGCGTTTGACAACCCTCAGATCACCATACACACGCCATAGACACTCAACTATCCTTGGCTAGCAACGGGTCGATAAACCAGTGTTCGATCATTCTCTGTGGAATCGTTATGGTTTCAGTATCGTGAAGGAGGACACGGTGGAGGCGTATGCCGTCGATCGCTGCAGAGAGAAACGCAGCGGTTTCAACTGGGTCAATTTGCTTGATCTGTCCAGTTTCCATCCCTTCTTGGAGGATGTCTGCCATGAGGTTTATCGCATCCTGCCCGTTTTGAATGAATGTTCCTTCAATTTTGGACTATGTGGGACATGCGCCATGATTTCATACAATGAAATATAGAAATCTTCACTCGGTGTATATTGGTCACCAGCTAAGACAATTTCAATTAGCATACGAAGGCGCTCCACCGGATCTTACCCCGGAAGTCGACGCAGCCTAGTGATTCACCAGAGCCATATACAGCCTTCCGGGAATTTGGGCTTTCAATCTAAATTCCGTAACTGATCGTGCATTAGAAATCTACCTAGCCGACATCAGTTAAGGAGAGGAGCATCGAGTGAAGCCACACCTGGCCTATCGACGAGAGGAGACTCACACCAGACTGCCGAGCGAAAAGGGATCCTCATAGATGAGGGCCGACAGGTCGGTTACAGCCCGTATCAGTCTGGTGGTGGCCTGGCCGCGACTTCCTCGGGAGCGGGCAGAATCACTGTGTCAGGAGGGCAGTGGCGCACTGAAGAGTCATCGTCACTACGCACTCCGACAGATCCCGTATAGTATATGCTAGAGTGTGATCTATCGGGGTGTCCAGTCACAGCCTCTTCTTGCCTCGGAACGCCTTCCACCGAGGGTAACGTGATTTCGCCGTATCCGTGATCAACAACCGTCGTTTTCGTTGGTACTCACGCGCACGTAGATCGTTCCCGTAGCCACACTATTGCACATCTCGGCTAGCATATAAGGAATAGAGCTTTTGCACGGTGTGTGCAAACGGAATTCCGTTTGCACACACCGTGCAAAAGCCCACTTCTTCATACGTTAGTGGAGGATGTGGAATCGTATGGCGGCGGGAGCGATAGACGCGTGGGTGAGGACCAGAACGGGGGCTAAGACAGGACCTGTCGGGTTTTAGGCGTAAAAAACGTTGGGTGTGCTGGTAGTCCTGTACGTGATTCTAGCGATAAGCTGGAGATATAGACAAGGGCCTGTTCGCTTCCATTATTTTGCGCGGGCTATCTCAGTGATCGACGAGCAGTGCGTTCAGCCCCGGGTATCACTGCCTATATACCGGCTTTTCAACCGTTGATATCCGTTCTCGTATACGAGGTAATATCCTCCCGCATAGACGACGCCAAGGAGAAACAGCGCCGTAAGTACGGCCAGTGGGGACCCATAGTCACCGACTCGTACCGTGAAGGCGGCATCTCTAATCCAGTTGTATCGGTAGTCCCAGTTTCGCACGCCGCCGATATCTTCAGGGAGCGATGTCGTCGGCGCTGCACAGATCGCCCCAGTTTCGTGATGAATCAACAACTTCAGAGCCGACGCTGATCGCACAGCGATCTGATGCCACGGCCCACCGATCGGACACTCATCGGTGTCAGAACACTCGTGTGTCCAGTCGCGCCAAAAGCAAACGACTTCCTCTCGAACGTGTCGATGGTTCGCTGGTTCTATCGAGAGTTCGTGATCGTAGCCGAGGACCAACCAGTGTGATTCCCCTTCCCGAAGCGTAGATATGGCGTTATGACCGGAGGTCTGTAGCGGAATCGAACTCGAGAGAAACGCTGTTTCGTCAGTACCTCGTGCGGTAATTACCGCGCATTCCTCATAAAATATCGTCCCACCGGCTAGATCTGTGATGGCTGAACGGGACAAGTGGCTTCATCAGCGGATGCTAGCTGCTGCATAGCACCAGCCCAGAGTAGAAGAATACCAGCTAGCAAACAGTATAAATCCCCCATCGACGGCGACTGTCGTCGAACTGCGCCTCCGGCTGGGGACGATCTGCCAGAGGCCGATTAGATATATTTATCATGTATATTTTCTTTGAAATATAGGTCACAACTTAATTTCTCCGTTCGACGTGCATGAGCAATCTACCTGCCTGAGTTCAGGAGAGAATCGACGCGAGGGGGCTAAACTGTGATCGGGGTGCGCGTCGGTGTCGAGGTTATCCTACAACCCCGGTACAAGCCGAGAGTGAGCCAGCAGTTCATTCTCATCCTGCAGTAGGGGATGCAGACAATGAGCCCCGGAGTCTGTTGATGCTGCCACGAAGCGTCTAACGAGGATAGTCGAGCGGCTCAGGTGCTCGAAACGGTCTCGACTTCTGGCGGGTCGCGCTTCGATCTGATCGAACTCGCCACGAGTTCTCCGTACTCCGTGGCCGAGTATCCACCGGCGTTGTATCGCTCCGCGTCCTCCGCCGTAATTTCGGCGACGCCGTATGTTGAGGACCGCTCGTCGGCGATAGTGACGTCGAGTGCCGTCGCGCCATGTCCAGCCGCGACGAGTGCGGCGTACGCGCCAGCAATCGGTCCGAGTTCGTGGAGAACGCCCTCGTTTCGGGACCTCTGGATAGTGTATTCGAGCGTCAGAACGTCGTGAGCCGTGTCGAGCGACTCGACTGCAATGTCCGCTGCTTCGAGTTCCGTCACGAACTCGTCCTCGCTGGCGATGTCTGTGTTCGCAAGAGCAGTGATGCCCGCTTCGAGTACTTCGGTCTGCTCCTCGACTGGGAGGTTGGGAATCATCTCTGAAAGTGGAACTTTCTCATTCGGTGGGAACTCCTGACCGATCTCCTCGGTACAGCCAGCGAGGGCCGACAAGCCGAGGACGGCTCCCCACCGAAGCATCGCCCGCCGGGACGGGCGAAAGCAGTCCGGTGGCCGGGAGCGTACCATACCACTGCTGTGGATTCGATAGTTATGGATGTTTCACCTGCAAGTTCCGGGATTGCCCTTTTGCTGTTAATCCGCATACGTAAAGAGACATGGTTGTTGAGTCGTACACTGCCGGACTGGTTGCTGTTGGAGTTGTGCTGCTCGGCATCGGGGTACTTCCGCGACTTATCGGGAACCGACCGGTCTCACTACCAATCTTCTTCGTCGGGTTCGGCGTTGTCGTCTTCTCGCTCCCGTTCGTGCCATTCGTCCTCGACCCGCTCGAACAGGGCGAAAGTGCTGAACGGCTCGCCGAACTCGGCGTCATCGTCGCGTTGATGGCCGTCGGCCTGAAGGTCGACCGCCCGCCCGGTCTCGCCGAGTGGTCCGTGACGTGGCGGTTGCTCGCGGTCACGATGCCGCTCTCGATTGTCGGTGCCGCACTGTTGGGCTGGTGGGCTGTCGGGTTAGTTGTCCCGACGGCGGTGTTACTGGGGGCGGTCATCGCGCCGTCCGATCCGGTACTGGCCTCGGAAGTACAGGTCGGCGACCCGGGCGAAGGGGTAGTCGATGAATCCGACCGGGCAGGGAGACACGAAAATGAGGTCCGTTTCGCACTCTCTTCGGAGGCCGGACTCAACGACGGGCTTGCCTTTCCGTTCACCAATCTGGCGATTGCGCTTGCACTGGTGGGTCTCGCTCCAGGGACCTGGATGGGCGAGTGGCTGTTCGTTGATGTCGGCTACAGGATCGCTGTCGGCACGCTCGCCGGTATCGTGCCCGGTTGGCTGTTGGCTCGCCTTATTTTCACCACCGTTCCTGAGACACAGATTTCCCGGTCGGTACAAGGGGTAGAGGCACTCGCCGGTACGCTTCTCGTTTACGGTCTCACGGAACTCGCGGGTGGGTACGGATTCATCGCGGTGTTCGTCGCCGCAACGATGATCCGGAACTACGAACGCACCCACGAGTACAACGAGCCGCTCCACCGCATCACCGAACTCACCGAACAGATCGTGATGGCGCTCGTTATGGTGTTGTTCGGCGGCGCGCTCGCCGGCGGCCTGCTCGCACCCCTGACACTCGAAGCGATCCTCGCAGCCGTCGCAATCGTCTTCGTCGTCAGGCCGGCGGCCGGCCTCGTCGGCCTGCTCGGTTTCGAACGCGATTGGGCTGAGCGGGCGGCGGTCGCCTTCTTCGGTATTCGTGGTCTCGGCTCCTTCTATTATCTCTCGCACGGGCTGAACGAGGGTGTGTTTCCGGACGCCGACCTGCTCTGGGCAGTAGTCGGGCTGGTCGTGCTCATCTCAGTCGTCGTTCACGGCATCACTGCAACGCCGGCCGTATCGATGATCGAATCCGAGTAGTATCGGTATGAGACCGCATGATAACGCTATCCCCCCGGCACGATTGACTCGACCTGAAGTCTGGCAAGTGAAATCATAATATAGTATATGTGATGGAAACAGTTCTTGAATTTTAAATTTCAGATGATCCTATGGATGACGAATCTATCTCAATGATTGACGAGCGGGCAGTCTTCGAGGCGGCGCGTCGGCAATCGCCCGACGAACTCCCTCACCAGGCTCCTGTTCGCCGTCAGCGTACTCTCGGACGGTCTCAACGGGATGGTCGAGTGGTGAGTTGCACGTTACTACACATTCACGCAACGTACCACTTTTTCTCCTGCACTCGGGGAATGGTTCGAGAGTGTATACGTCTCCTGCCAACCCTACAGCGGAGGTGCGACAGTGAAGACTGGAGTGCGTCGGTCTTGCAACGGTGTGAATGTAGACACTCGTCGGAACGATTGGCCCGTAGCTTAGCTACTGTGATCGTTCGGCGATCGTCGTCTCATCGCGGTGATTTGCAGCCTGTTCGATGGTTTCTGTTTCGAGGAGATCATCCAGACGACGTTCGAATTCGGCCTGGTCAATCTCATCTCGGGCGTACCGCTGCCGAAGAAGCGTCAACATTTCATGCCATCCATTCATGTATTTTTTCCATTTCTCTCATGTCCTCAAAGAGCCACACCATCCTATCGAAGAACCAGGCCTTGCACAGGAACGCGACCGCGAATCCCGTCATCGTCATCCAAAAATCGAGAGTATATAGGCCCCAGAGGAAAGGGATCAGTCCGATCACCTGGGTGGCGTTCAGCATGTGAGTGAGCACGGAGAAGTCTCTCGGGATGTCGTATGCCGATCGGTCTTTCCAGATTCGTTCCCCGAGCACGCCTTTCGAAGCCCAGTTCTCCAGCGAGTCGGGTTCGTCGAACAGTCGCGGATTGACGAACGTCCACAGGAGTGTCAGGCCCAGTGGAATCACGAAATACACCCCGATCCAGACCCGAGTCCAGACCGAGATGATGAGTAGCGGGAGTATTGGGAATCGTGAGTATACACTCTTTGGATTCGCGTGGCGCAACCATTGGTCACCCTCCAGTCCAAACAGTCGTGCAAGCGTTTTTCAATATTCATTCATAATCGCTCGGTTGAATCCGTATCAATCCTTTGGTCTGAGAACATAAAACATTTTCTGTTTTAGTGTTTTAAAGCTCGGCCAGACATCTTGGCGGTCGGATCTACCACCAGGCAATAGTAGCCCGCTCACGAACTACGAACTCAAAACTTATGCAGTCTTGATTCATACCGTGACATATGCGGGAATTCTCTGATGAAGAGCGCGACCAGATCCGAGGGGACCTGATCGAAGTGGGACGCACACTATTCTCGAAATTCGGTCTTCAGAAGACAACAATTTCAGATCTCACAGAGGAGGTCGGTATCGGTCGCAGTACGTTCTATCGGTTTTTCGACTCGAAAGAGGCGCTGTACCTGGTGGTTCTCGAAACTGAGGGCGAGACGATCAGCCGAGAATTAGCCGATAAAGACTTACGAGAGGGCGAGGACCCCCAGGCGGTCGTGGAACAATTTCTTCACTTTCTCTTTGAGGAGATCGAGACGAATCCACTCATCCGACAGCTTATCGTGTCAGGTGAACTTGACCGATTGCGAAATCATCGGACAGAGGCAGAACGTGAGGCCAAGCGAAAAGAAGAGATCGAGGCTATCAGGGCGTTCATGGACCCGTTTGTCGAGCGAGGAGATGTTTACAGTAACGACCCCGAACTGGTTGCGAATGCCATCGCTGCGATCCCGTATCTGACACTCCACGAAGACGATATCGGCCCTGAAAAGTACCCCGCTGTGCGGGATTTCGTAATCAAGATGTTCGCGCGGGGGCTCGGAACGGATGTCGAGTGATACCGGTTGTCACCCCGTCTTGAGGACAACGGTTATATTTTATACCGAGCAGCAGCCAGCTAAGTCGATTCACGTAGCGATGATGCAGAGCGAGCACGCTCCCAAGGCTGAGCGAGGGGACGCCATCAATGTCTCTGGCCTCACCTATACATACCCAGGAGCCGCTGAGCCAGCCGTGTGGGATGTGTCCTTCAATGCGTGAGGGAGAAATCTTTGGCATTCTCGGCCCAAGCGGAGCCGGGAAGAGCACCACCCAGAAGGTGCTTATCGGACTGCTTGATGGCCCTCCTTGAATATGGCTGAAAGCGTAGCGTCGGTATCGTTCTGGGACATGAGTGATCTACTGTGTGGTACACGCCCAGGGAGGCTATTGTATTGTGGTTCGAGAGGGTGCCCCCAATCCGGTTCGTCATCGAGGTCGACGGAGTGGAGCTGCACCCCGATGGCGTCGAGATTGAGGAGGAGCCGCAACCGTTCTTTCCGATCCCGAGAGAGCCGTGAGAGATTCGGGATGATCACCACGTCGATGCTCTCACCCTCTATGTGATCGAGGAGAGCCGTGTACTCCGGGCGGTCGGCATCGAAGCCAGACGTTCGCTTGCCTTCGTTGTAGATCTCATCGAGCGGGTAGCCATTCTTGTTGATGTATTCCTCAACATCCTGGCGCTGGCGGTCAAGGGATTTCACGTCCTGTGAAAGACGGATATAGCCGACAGCGGTGTCAGTCGTCATCCTTGATCACTCGCAGCTCGAAGGTGTTGCCAGATTTGACGGTCCACTCGAACCGTTTATCCTCTAGACCTGAAGTCGGCTAGGTAGCATTCGTCATGCATGGCCACCCGCGAAATTTAGCCTAACTGTCCAAATTTCACAGCAAACCGTGCATTAGGAATCTTACCTAGCCAGAGGTCGGCTAGATGGATTTGTCATGCACAGGACTGTGCGATATTTAGTTTCGAGATTGTTTCAATCTCGGCCGTGAATGAGGAAACTACCTGCCTGACTTCAGAAGCTTAAAATAGTAATCCAGTATACACAAGGCAAGAGATGGCCCATAAACGTCTCCGATAAATTCACCATCATTATCATGACTGTGGATCTTCCAGTCCGATGTCGTTCATCACGCGAGTGTTTCGAGCCTGCTACGGACACCGTAGTGAATATTTATTTTAAGAATTAACTATGGATGGGGCATTAATCATTACGCTCACTGTGCTCGCCCTGATTGATAGCACGAGCGTTGGCACGCTGTTCATTCCTATTTGGTTGCTCTTACAACCGAAACGAGTCGCAACCAGTCGCCTCCTCACATACTTGATGACAATCGCGTTTTTTTACTTTGTGATCGGCATCGTAGTGATGTTGGGCGCTGCCTCACTGGTTGATTCTCTTGTCGGTACCCTCGACAGAACCACAACACTCTATCTCCAACTGGCTATTGGGGTTGGATTACTTGTGATGGCCCTCTACTTCTGGCTGAAGAAGCAAATGAGAGATTCGGCCGACAGGACCGACCGGTGGCGGACGCGTGTCGCTAACCGGTCGTCGTCAACGCGTAGTCTCATGGGACTCGCATTGCTCGCTGGTGTGCTGGAACTCACCATGATGGTGCCGTACTTAGGGGCGATCGGGATACTCACGACATCAGATATTGGCTGGTCGGTACGAATCCTCCTGCTGGCAGCATATGCTCTCGTAATGATTGTTCCTGCGCTGGTGCTTTTCGCCATCCGAATCCTTGTACATGAGAAAGTGGAACCGTGGCTGGAGCGCCTCAGCAAGTGGATTGCCAAGGAAGTCGATGAAGCAACCGTGTGGGTGCCAGCGGTCGTGGGTTTTCTCATTGCGTACTCTGCTGCAGGGGGATTGGGATGGGTGGAGCCGCTGTAGTCTGAAATCAGTCAGTAATCACTCATCATCGAGTATACCGATGACGGGCGGATGGATGCGAAGACGTTCATCCACATGATCGAGCGGATGATCCATCGGTATCGTCACAGATGGGGTATCGAGAACGGCTTCAAGAAACAGAAACACTTCATGGTCCGAACGACCTCGACTACCGGTTCTTCAACGTCGCGTTCGCGTGCGTGCTGTACAATGTGTGGCGGCTCGTCGATCTGCTGGTGAAGTTCGCCATCGACGACGAGTACAGAACGTATGCACCGCTAGTGGACGCCAACCAGTTCCTGACCGTCGCCAAGCAGTGGTACGGTCTCGATCCGCCTGACTAACGCCAGAACCCCCACTGTGTTCGCCCCGTTCGGGAGCGGCGGCCCTGTGTTGGAAGACTTTGTTTCATATCATCTCCGAACGATTTCGAAATGTCGAGCTGAGATGGATCGGTGTCAGTTTTCACTGTTGGGAAAATGACTAGAATGAACGTCTGGATCGTGTATTACTGAGCTACCTGCCCGACATCAGACCTAGCCAACTTCTGCTGTGGGGCGGGCTTGGACTCGTCGCACTCGGAATAAAAGTATTTACTTTCATAACACTTCTGGCTCCGATAGCCGGTCTCTATCTCGTGCGTCGATACACACAAATCGGACTGAGAAATAGCTAACAGCGACTGGAGAGTCCAACGGTGGTATCTGTTACTCACGATCGACTGGAGCGTTGGCCACCTCGATTCGCTGGAGGGAGTAAGATTAACGGTCTTCGTCGCCCGGATCCTCGATCGAGGTGACCGTGATGCCAGCATCTTCGAAGGCTTGAATTGCGCGCTCCAATTGTTGGTCGCCCCCGTGCCGTCGTAGTGATAGACGAACCTTTCGTACGCCCGTCGAATCACCATCGGTAACGATGATTCTAAGCTTTGGTCGAAACCATGATTCTGTTGTGTACTCAACCCAATTGATATCATTATAGGAGATGGTTGAGGCTGTGGCAATGCTATCCCAAAACTCTCTGGCCACAAAGTTGAAACCAGCTAACAGGACGACAAACACTGTAGCGAAAGCTAACCTCTCACGTGCCAACGATGTAGGATTGACAATTGCGTCTGCAATAAGCACTAACCAACAGAAGAGCAGGAAAATGACAAAAAGTTTACTCTGCCCGTAAAGTCTCTTTATCCCTCCAATCGAAGTAGACTCTATTTCCACACCTTCTTCATTTATCTTCATTTCACCTCGTCTAATTGGAACTAATGACATATACTTCCTCACCATCCTTTAACACGATGGTTATATATTCATTGTGCATTTCATCTAAATAACAGCTATATAAAATATAAAAATGATAATTACGACACGATCGCACCACCCCCCAGCAGGCCTGTGAGAGCAAGGGCAGTTAAAGCGGGACCGGAGAGGAAAGCGGCAGCTGGCACGACAACGATGAAAAGTACAAGCCAGCGTGCTACCTCGAGAATGAGCTCTATTGCAGAGCCATCAGGGACCGCGTCAGCGAGTTGATTGAGAAGATCCTCGACAGACGGTCGAGGTGAACACGATGCGGTCTTTATTCGGATCCACGATCGATTCAATGGCGAGTTCTTCGACAGTTGCGTCCGTGTATTGGTTTCGCCTGACAACCGTGGATACGGAGTCTCGAATTTTACTTTGATCGAGGTTAGGAAGATAACTTCGAGGAGATCTCCGGTAAAATTGAAAACATCCGTCTTACCGGTGACCTTTCCGGAGGCTGTGTTACCGTTGATTGTGGCAGTGTTATTCGTATCATCTTGTAATCGAGCTACATCCGTCTGGTATCATACCTCGTTTCAGCCCGAACACGATAACAGAGCACCGATTACCGCAACAGCCATGAATCACCCATTATTGATAAGTATCTTTTTTAATGTACAGGGTTGATACCATACCTATGGCAGAACACTTCGGCGTGCTTGCACTGATACCGCCACTACTGGCGATTGTTCTGGCAATGGCGACCCGCCAGGTGCTGGTATCGTTGTTCGCCGGCATCTGGAGCGGGGCGTTGCTCGTCGCCGGTTGGAACCCGATTGCGGCCACGGCGCTGACGATGGACTGGCTCGTAGAGGTGGTCCGTTCGCCGTTCAACACCAAGTTCATCGTTCTGATCCTGTTCATGGGTGCTGGTGCCGCGTTCATTTACCGGTCAGGTGGAATCCTGGCCTTGGAGCGCGAGATCGGCGATCGCGTGAACACAGCGCGTGACTCACAGATACTCACCTGGCTGATTGGTGTGTTCATCTTCTTCGATTCCTACACGAGCACCGTCGTTACAGGCAACGCAACGCGAGAACTCTCCCAAGATAACCACTCGTCGAGGGAAATGCACGCGTACGTGCTCGATTCGACGACGTCACCGGTAACGACGTTCGGTCCGGTGTCGAATTGGATCGGGTTCCAAGTGTCGATGATCATCGTGGGATTCGAGGCGACGCAGTTCACCGCCGACCAACTAGGCGTCACTGCGTTCGGACTGTTCCTCCAATCAATTCCATGGAACATCTACTGCTTCATGGCCTTCTTCATGGTCGGGCTCATCACGATCACCCAGCGGTTCTTCGGTCCGATGCTGGACGCCGAGTGGCGCGCACGTTCGACGGGACGGACGATCCGGGAGGACGCGACACCACTATCGGACGTCTCCACCGATGTCGGTGAACCAAGCGAGAAGAACCCCTCACTGGTGAACTTTTTCGCACCAATCCTCGTCTTACTCGTGGTCGGCCTCGTCTCGATGTGGTACCTCGGTGGTGGACCCCAGCCCAACGTCGACGTCATGACGGCCTTCCAAGAGACTGATGTCGCGCTCGGCCTGCTGTATGGCGCGTTCGCGTTCATGCTCACCGGGTTCGTCGGCTCACTCGCCTACCGGACGATGGACCTGGAGGAGGCCAGCGAGACAATACTCGACGGCTTCAAGACGATGGTGATCGCTCTTGCGATAATTGTACTCGCGTGGGCGATCGGTCTGGCCGCCGAGAACGTGGGAACTGCCCAGTACATCGTGGACGTGATGGTCGGGAGCGGCGTCCCTAGTGGCTTCCTCCCGCTGATCATCTTCATTGCGGCGATGTTCGTCGCGTTCACGACCGGGACATCCTGGGGAACGATGGCCATCCTGACGCCGCTGGCGATCCCGCTGGGCCTCCAGCTCGTCGGGCCGTCGGTGCTTCCGGTCGTGGTGGCAATGCTGTTTGGTGGTGCCATCTGGGGCGACCACAGTTCGCCGATCAGCGATACTACGGTGATGTCGTCGATTTTTGCTGGCTCCGATCACATCGACCACGTCAACACGCAGATCCCCTTCGCCGCGACGGCCGCCGGCGTCACCGTGATCATCCTCGTGCTGTACGGGCTCGGCCTGCAGAGCCCAATCGTCGCATTGCCGCTCGGATTCGTGCTGACGGCCGTGGCGGTCCTCGCGCTCAACAAGCTCGACGCGCGGCGAAAGGGACTCCCCGAAGTGATGCCGACGACCGAGGCCATCGAGTCCGGTGAGGTCGACGTTGAGCGCATCGAGCGCGGCGACGTGGCGGGAAGCAATGGCAGTTACGACTACTTGTCGCCGGTTCCAGTCATAGCGGTCACCATCGTCGTCGCATACGTCGCACTCGTGTTCGCGTTCGCGGCACTCGGGGGGTGACTGCCGTTCCGCTACCCAGCTAGCGGGCGATTGCTGTTAATATGAGGGGATCGATCGGGACGAGCCGCTCATCGACCGGACGAAACGAACGCTCCAGGGTGTGTACAGCGCGGTCGTCAACCCGGCGGATCCCCCACCGACAACTGCCACGTCGTATTCGGAGAGGCTCGTCATAGTAGTAAAAAGTGACCGACGATCACACAACCATCAGTTTATAGTTACGAATCCATTCCCATTCGTTCAAGGAAATGTCTATACGTATGGGCCAGCAGACGATACAAGCCAGGAGTGAAAGATGAATACACTGCGTCGTCCGGTCACTCAGTCATCGCTAGCCGGATCTAGTTTCGATGACTGAGCCGCCCCGGGTTTCACAAATAGATCTTTGCGCTGAGCATCCCATTCTGAGAAGATATAAACGAGACCAAACAGTATAGCAAACCCAACAGGGAGCAGTACGAGCGGAGTGATCTTAGTGAGTCCGTAGAGTAGGAACACAACGGTAGCAACGAGGAACACGGTACCGGCGTAATACGTCTGAGTGCGGACGTGATCGATATGATCCGACCCCGCGAACGTTGCTGAAAGAATAGTGGTATCGGAGATTGGTGAACAGTTATCGCCAAAAATAGCGCCACTGAACATCGCTCCCACCATCACTGGGATGAATTGCGATGAACCGCCACTGATATTCCACGCTAGCGGTATCACGATCGGAGTCATGATCGACATTGTCCCCCAAGAAGTCCCGATCGCGAGGGAGATGAAACTGGTAACGAAGAAGATGATGATCGGAAGTACTAGCGGTGAGACAATGCCCTCGGCATACGCTGTGACGTACGCACCGGTTCCCAGCACCTCAGCAACCGTCCCGATCGACCATGCCAACACAATAATACTAATGGCGGTGAGCATTGTACCGAACCCATCGATAACCGTTTCCATCGCTTCATCAAGAGTCATAGCATCATGGGTCAATGCCAGCGTTACAGCTGTCGTGACCATGGCAAACGATCCCCAGACGAGGGCTGTAGCGATGTTCGTATTGTCGATCATCTCTAGCGCTGTTCGATCAGGAGCGTATCCCATCACGGCTGCTCCCCCAACAACAACACTGATGAGCGCAAGGACAGGGGCAACGAACATCCGCAGCGGCGCATCCTCGATCACGGGC
Source organism: Halobacteriales archaeon YIM A00010 (assembly GCA_025041175.1). GTDB lineage: Archaea > Halobacteriota > Halobacteria > Halobacteriales > Haloarculaceae > Halocatena. The sequence continues at coordinate 74,858 of JAKCFJ010000002.1, read as the reverse complement.
GACCCTAACTCTTCTTTGATGTTCTGTAGCGGTTGTGCCTCCTCTCGAGTAACGTTTCCAGTCCGTCGAGCGCGGGTTTCAGCGTTGAGCATTTCGCCAAAATCCCGTTGGGTAAGAACGATGATACCAACCATCGCTATCGCGAGGATGGAATAAACGTTGAATGGAATGCTTTGAAGAAATGTCGAGGTTGCCGACGGCGTTTCCGCAGCGATACCTAGTTGCTCATACTGTTGGTTGATAAGCCCGATCTGGAACGCAACCCAACTGGAAATGCCAATAGTCGCCACAGGTGCAGCAGTTGAGTCAAGGATGTACGCTAACTTCTCACGTGACATCCGCATTTCGTCAGCGAGATCTTTCGTTGCGCTGCCCACGATCGCATTATTGGCGTAATCATCGAAGCTCCAGATGAGACCGAGCAACCACGCAGTTACTCCAATCCTCCGGTGAGAATCGATCCACCTGGTAGCGAACTGCGCGAGTGCGATCGCACCGCCTAACCGCCAGATGAGTGCAATCCCTGCTCCAAGCAGGAGCGTAAACACGATGATCTTCGCGTTAAAAGTGCTCTCGCCGATAGAGGCAATAATCCAATCGAACGTCTGGGGGATTCCTACACTGCCGGAGTAAATAATACCACCAACCCATATACCAAAAAACAGTGATATCATCGCTCGGCGTGTAACAATAGCCAACCCGATAGCCAGAAGCGGCGGTACCAGCGACAGTGCTCCAAAGTCAGTCGGCATACTACGTAGACATTATCTAACAATATAAAAGATTTTCCGTCTGTGCAATTCCACCTGACGTACGTGTCGGTGAGCACTGAAACGAACGCTCGGTCATCATATATTCACTCTTAATGAAGAACATCATCATTCAATTTGAATGATGAATATAGCAGCGCGGTAACGACCGTTCGTGAACCGTCGGATCAGGAGAGACAGAATTCCGATCCATTCAATCCTTCGTAGAGCCCATCGGAGAGGTATTTCAGGCCGGTGTCACAGGCGACTGTGACAACAGCCTCATCCGGGTGTCGTTCCGCTGCGATTCGCCTCGCGGCAGCGACGTTCATCCCGGTGCTCGTCCCCACGAGGAACCCGTCGTCTCTCGCAAGTTGCTGAACACATTCTATCCCTTCCTCTGTGGGAAGCGTACACACCTGATCGTACAGGTCTTGTTCGACGAGGGGAGGAGAACCGACAATGGCTGTCCCCTGCACGCTGTGGGATCCCGTCGTTCCGTCAGAGATAACGGGGGATTCCGCCGGTTCGACGACTGTAACGGTGGCATCTACACCGTGGTTTCGCAGCGATCGGGAGGTCCCCATCGCACAGCCACCCGTTCCGACGATCATCACGAAATCGTCGATGTCCGGCCGTTGATCGAGGATCTCCTGACCAAGTGTCTCGTATCCAGTGAGCTGATCGGGGTTATCGAACTGATCCGTAAAGTACGCTCCGGTCTCTGTCTGGAGTTTCTCGGCTTCGGTTCGAAGATCGTCGGATAACCCCTCGTACGCCGTCCCGTTGGGCGTTTCAATGACTTCAAGCTGTGCGCCAAGCGCCCGCATCGATGCAATCTTCTCCTCGGCAACACAATCAGCAGTAACGATATGAAGCGGATGATCCAGAACCGCACAGACAAACGCGAGACTTGAGCCCGTACTCCCACCAGTGAACTCCACAACCGGCTCCCCTGGCTGAAGCGTTCCGCGCTTCTTTGCTTGCTCGATCATCGCCAATGCCATCCGATCTTTGAGGCTTCCGGTAGGATTCGCTCCCTCCCACTTCACATAGATGGAGGCACCCCCCTCCGGACGCAGTGATGGGAGTTCAACCATCGGTGTGTCGCCGATCACAGTGAGCGTACTCTCGTAATTTATTTCATCTGTCATATTATTCGGTTCGGTATACTCTGTGCTGTGGTCGCTGGGACTCACACCGCTACATATCGCTATGACGGGATAAATGTTTGTGTTGTCAGACCGATCTGTGGCCGAGTAACTGTCGTAGAAACCCGACACAGTGACAGTGGTCTCCGCAGACTGCGATAGTAACGTATCGTTGATGGGTTCGATGACCTCGAACAGCGATGATCTCGGTCTCCGAGCGCCGGGAATGCCAGCTACCCCCGTAGCCCCGAGTAAGTGATCCGGAGTTCGATCTCGTTGGCTGCTCCGAGGAGTTGGTTTGGAACCTGCTCGCGGAACCGTTTACCGCGGAGGCGATTCTCCGGCGCTCCGATGCCGACAGCTCCGATAGCGTGATCGTCAGCACAGATTGGGACCCCCACCCCTCGGACGCCATCAATTTCCTCGTTCTCATTGAACGCATACCCACGCTCACGGATCTCGTCGAGTTCCGTGAACAGTTCATCGGAGTCTGTGATGGTGTGGCTCGTTCGACTGGGGAGACCGCGCCGTTCGACGATCGATTCGACGTGCTCGCGTGGTACGTACGCGAGCAACGCCTTCCCGGCCGCGAGGTAGTGAAGATGTGACCGCTCCCCAATGGTGCTCTTTATTTGAAGGGCGTCCTCACCCATCGCTTTGTTCAGGTAGACTGCCCAGCCATGCTCCTCGACGATGAGCCAGATCGCCTCACCGGTTTCATCGGCGAGTTTCGTCAACAGTGGCTCGGCAACGCGAGAGAGTTCGATTTGGTCCCGAACGTGGATGCCCAATTCGAGAAACCGAAGACTAAGTTGGTACGTATTACCATTTCTTACGACGAACTCCCGTTGCTCGAGGGTGGAAAGGTGGGCGTGTGCGGTGCTCTTCGCAATGTCTAGCCGATCAGCTAGTTCAGTGACTGTTGCCCCGTTCGTGGTCCACAGGGATTCGACAACATCGAAAACGGTCTCGGTAGTCTTGATGGTCCGTCGGGAAGGTCGATCATCACCCATACGTCTTTCTTGGTCCCGTTTCCAATAAATTTGTTGTTATACGTAGGCGTGATCAGTGACGATATTTTCAGAACTGTTCGTAGTCATCGAACGAAATATGCGTCAATCCACGCTGAGCCCGATCAAATCGATATGGCTACTCGGCGTCTGCAAGATGGAGCGGCCGGCGAAGACGACCCTTTCCAGGCGTCTCCCGCTGCGAACACGTCCTCGACCGGATGCGTCGTATTCCATCTCGATCATTACAGGAGTACTGTTGTAACATCCCCGAATCGTTTGCTCGGACCCACCTGAACGATCATCTGGTAGCCGGTTTCGGGACGGCACGACGCACCGCGAGGACCGCGCTGTCCGTCGGATCATTTCGATAAATTATGAAAATTGAGACAGCACGCGTAGTGATTTCGTCCGATCACCTTAGATGACCAGTCAACCCAATACCCTTTATCAATGAAACACAACCCTCCGTTACAGAAGTACGGGTGGAATAACCAGATAGCATAGCTAGTGGAATGATGGGTGGTGTTCAGATACGCTGATTCCATGCGAAAGCAAACGATCTGAGCCACTCGTTTGCAGTTTCTTCGTGGGTATTGCTAAAACAGTTTAAAAACAAATATTTGTGTCGTTTTACCTCGATAAAGACACGTTCGACGCTGTTCCGATTTCCATGCTGTTCGTATCTGAAATCGAAACCGTGTCGATGACACACATTTTGTACCGAGTGCGAGCCATCAACGAGAACTACAGCCTCGTCATCATCGTGTTTCTCGGCGAGTTCAGTGAGAAACGAATGAACGAGAACCGTGGTTGTTGTCGGCTCAAGCAGCCAATCGTTGCTTTCTCGTCGTTGCATTGGATCACGGTTTCATTGACAACGTGATCCGGGCTTCGTCTATCCTCAGGCTGGGGATCGGCCGTGTGAACCAATTATGAACGGTCGAATGAGCCCGTTCGACACCAAATATATCAGAATTATAAACTGTATTTAAGAGTGATGAGCAAGCAAGGTGGAGCTAGTACTCATCAGGGCCATGCTACAGTATACTGTCGGACCTGCGGACGGAGTGCGACGGACTAGCCAGCTGCTATCTGTCGGTTCACCAGCAGCCGATACGCGATCGCCCCTGTCCGACAGTATGAAAAACGCGGTTCGGTCCGCACAAACACCCGAGAATTATGAGGACAGTCCCCATCATTTCTATCGTAATGTCGTTCGATCCCGATCGCGTGCGGACGATCACGTTCGATTCGTACAGCACCCTGGTGGATGTCGACGCGGCCGAAGCGGCGCTGGCCGACCGCGTCGACGATCCCGAACCGGTGTCGAAGCTCTGGCGCGCACGATCACTGGAATACACGTTCGTTGCGAACCATATCGACGCCTACCAGCCGTTTTACGAGATGAACCGCGATGCCTTGCAGTACGCACTCGATGCCTACGATGTCGACATCACGCGTAATGAGCGTGATGAGATCCTCGCCGTCTACCACGAACTCGACGTGTTCGACGACGTTCGCGGTGGTATCGATCGGCTTCGTGATGCGGGATACGAGTGTTACGTCGTCTCCAACGGGGATCCCGAAATGCTCGCGTCGATGGTCGACCACGCTGACATTGGCGATCTGATCGAGGACACGATCAGCGCCGATGAGATCCGGACGTTCAAACCGGACGCTGAACTCTATCGCCACGCCGCTGGGCGGACCGGGACGCCGATCGACGAGATCGCACACGTCACGGCCGGCTGGTTCGACGTGATGGGCGCACGACACGCTCGGATGCAGGCCGTTTGGGTCGATCGGAACGGATCTCCGTGGGAGCCGTTCGACGGCGAACCCGATCTGACGGTCGAGACGTTGGACGAGGTGGCCGACGCGCTGGGCGTCTGATACTGTCGGACAGAGGTGATTGAATATCAGATGCCGATGAACCGCCGGACAGCAGCTGGATATTCCGTCTCAATCCATCCGTGGCTCTGTCCGACAGTATGACGATGAAGACACGATAATGACCACTGGCGACGACACGGAGAGAACGGAACAGGTGTATGACTGGTGGGGTCGCCATCCGCGGGCGCTCGATGTCTTATACGACCTCGCGTTTTTGGGTCACGAACGACAGATCCGACGACGATCGGCTGTAGCAGATCGGTGGCCTCCCTGCTCGCAACCGCCACGTACTCCAACAAGGCGTGGTGGATCACCCACTGCTGATCGAGCGTGAGATCGAGAGCGACCGTCGGCGTCGGATTGGCTTCCACGGACATTGTGATTCCCTCTCGTTATCTACCAACCTACAGTAACTACTTTGGGCTGGAGGTACGTAATCCTGTGCCACCCCGCTCGAAACTACCTTACCATTCGTTGAGGGAAGAACGACCTCCATACTGCTCAGGGTTTCACGCGATCGAATCGCTTCGATCCTCGGGGACGGTCAGATAGTCGAGTCCCCAGTCGCGCATCGCGTAGATCACTGGCTCAAGCGACTGGCCGTGATCGGTGAGCGAGTACTGAACTCGAACGGACTTTTCGCTGATGATCTCGCGGTCGATGAGCTGTTTGTCCTCTAAATCGTCGAGGCTGTCCGAGAGCACCTTGCTCGAAATGCCGTCCACGTCCGCTTTCAGCTCGTTGAATCCGCTCGGTCCCTCATCAAGCAGTCGATGGACGATCACTGGGTGCCACTTCTTGCCTATCAGCGTCGCTGTGGTCGTCACCGGACACCACGCCTCACCGGCACACCAGACTTCGAGCTGGTCGAGATCATCGGGCTCGGATCTATCTACCATGATACACCATTGAATCTCGATCACCATAAGAGTCACTTATGGATATTGAATTACGAATGGTAACTCGAAAGATGGTAGCGTCGAGTAGCAACCCGTCGCTCCTCGGTCGCCGACCATGTGGTTATTTGTGGCTACAGCAGACGTATACAACACAGTGAACGAAGCCGACACCGAACAGCTTTGGGACCTTCCACCCAGCGCCAAGCTCGTCTACAAAGTGTTAGAATACGAGGGGACGATGACGCAACGTCGGCTCGTCGAAGAAACGAGACTCTCGGCACGGACCGTGCGATACGCGCTGAATAGTCTCCAATCGATCGATGCGATCGAACAGGACATCTACTTCGCTGACGCTCGAAAACGGCTCTATTCTCTTCCCACTACGGAACACACTTCCGATAACGCCCCCAAAAGCAAACGATAAGGAGATCACCATCGTCAGTCTCTCAATCTCATCACCTGACGATTACGGAGCGGTTTGGGCGTGCCCACTCGACCGTCTTTACATCCGTACTTACGTAATGGTAATCAGGTTACCAATCGCTCACCCCACCGCACGATCGAGTGTCGGCGGCAACACGAACACCCGATTCTGGGCTGTGGTAGTTCCCCGCGATCGACATCGGCGTGACGTCCTCACGGCAATCTCCCTGCTCGATCAGAGCTTGCAACTTACTCATCGAACGATTTCCCAACCGTTATTTGAACATGCGGTAGTCTGTACGTATGAACGTGAATCGTCTCGCGGTGCTTGCCCTCGTCATTGTCGTCGCATTAGCGGGGTGTAGTAGTATCGATTCTATGACTAGTTCCTCGACACCAGAGACAACGGATACGCCGTCCACGACAGCCGAGACTCCATCACCCACTCCAACGACGGTCGTCAAAACGGCCCCCGGATCCTCGGAGTGGAATGCGCCACAAACGCCGAACAAACCGACCGAGGATAAGATCGAGGACGAACGGATCGATGGCGTCGAGTTCGTGGACCAAACGGATTCCGAAAACGGGAGCGGTGTATCCAACTTCAATCTGGCAATCACCGCCAACACGACGATGGAAGACATCGATCCCCCGGATTACGGTGACGTGATCGGGGAGCCGTATTTCCTCATCGAAATCGACGGCACGCTGGTCGAGCGATCGGCCATCCTCGATCCGCGACAGGACCAGGAGTACGAAACGTTCAACATCACCGTGCAGGAGGAGGGGCTCGAACAGTTCGATCCCGGAACGCTCGAAGTGAAGGTACTCCTCGTCGACCGCGACAGTGAGTACGGCGACGTGTACGGCGTCTGGACGGGAACGATCGAGTACAACCCGAACTGACGGCGGTAAACACGGCCTTCTCCCGGCCGTTCTCGATCGAGGTATCTGTCATCTATTGCTCTCGATGCTGTCTAGGAGTGTGTGGGATGAGTGCTGTCTGTACTATATCAGTCTACATCAGGGGAGTACTCGGTTCTCCATCTCGTGACGAGCGAGTTCTCCCTAATGATGTGGGTGGCTATTTCTCGTGCCTCGTCTGCGTGCTTCTGTGATATTTCACCTTTGTAGACTGTCTGTTCGTAAATCTGTAGCAGTCGATCTAACCGTTCGTCCGGTTGCGTTGTCTGTTGAATGTCTTGGATGTACGCTCGTCTCGTTTCCTCCGTTCGTCGTTTCCGATACCGACGGCCCAGAACCGTTTCGAGCTGATCAGGGTGAGACCACCGAGCAGCGCTAACCGACGAGGCCACCTCTCGGTGTGCGCGTTCACGCGATCCGCGGGAAACAGGTCTTTCACGAAGTGGGGTACACTCATTTGGGGACGAGCTCTGTAAACGTGATATACTGATGAGCAGACAGGGTGGTAAATGTTTGGTCCAAGCAGTGCTATGGATGGATAAGACCGGATTTCGATTTCTTCACTCTGAGATAAGAGTAAATAACATCTATCCGACAATGCTGGTCTCTTTACTATAGTGCTAGCATACCCGTTTCGGTCGGTGGGAAGTCATCCTTCCGTCTTTCTTGAGAGAAATGTTAGTTGTGGAAGCTTATTTTCGGTTGAGAGTCTTCCGGGTCCAAAGGCTAGTAGGACCACCATTGCCGTGAGGATAAGGGCATCCCTCTCAAGGGCAGCATGGGCACCGCCCTTCGGCATTGGACTGCTACCAATGCCACGGCAATGATAGCAAACGCCACGATGATGGCCATAGGAGTTAAATATCCCACGAGTATCAGTGCAGCCGCTCCCACCTCGAGAACACCGATAACAGGTGCAAGCATCCCAGGAAATCCCATCCCGACAAATTTCTCTCCTGCAGCTGCGGGATCGATAAGTTTCGGCAGGCCATGCCATAGTAATTCGAATCCGAGGAGTATCCGGACAACGAGTAATGCAACATCAGTGTATGTGTGTTCATTGGATTGGCGTTCATATTTCCTCCCGATCATAGCTTGAGAGTTGACCATAATAAATAATATTGCTATCTATTTCCCTAGTTATAGCTATAGATAGCAAATATACCAAAAATATAACTATACCAAAATTAATGACTCACGCTCTTTGATTGGCTATCACATCATAGAAGTATTACTATTGATTCTACTAGGAGATTACCACGTGGTAACTCAGTTACTTTTTCCATAGATTATACTTTTTAGCTATCGTCACGTATTGCTCTACTGAGGGATCAGATACATATGGCCACCGAAACACAAACTTCGAGAGTCGCTGAAAGCCTCACAGCCAGTAGTTGGGCCGCAGGCGCCGTTGGCGGATTCATCGGGAGCATCCTGTTCGGTCTGCTCATGCAGTTCGTGATGCCCGCCCCATTACTCGAAATGGCGATTCCTGCGATGTACGGTATTGCAGGACCAGCGTTACTAGCAGGATGGGTGCTCCATCTGTTTCATGGGGTCGTTCTCGGCCTAGCGTATGTCGCGCTCGTCCAACTCAAACCGCTGCGTGATCCGGCACGACGGATTGGCGGTGCTGTCGGTCTAGGGATCGGCTACGGCGTGCTGACGACAATCCTTCTTGCAGGCTTCGTGATGCCGATCTGGTTGTCGGCTGTTGGCTTTCCTGGTGCTCCGCCCCTTCCCAACATCGCAATTCCCGACACCATTATGAGCCTCGTCGGCCACATCGTCTATGCTGTTCCGGTCGCACTTGCGTATGCGTTGGTTATGCAGGAGTGAATCTACTCGTTTTTTACTAGTAGTGTTATCAATTCTATAATATTATTAGTTCGGATCAATATAGATCGCTAGTTGGGGTTGCGGATGTGGAATAAGTATCATATTCAGATTCAACACTGTGTTGTTGAGTTGTTCGTTATGATACTGTCGGACAGAGCCACATAAGGAATGAGACGGAATATCCAGTTGCTGTCTGGCGGTTCACCAACATCTGATATGCAAGCATCTCTGTCCGACAGTATGAGGACCGAGAGACATTGTTCGCTGCAGCCATGACGACCTCAGAGAGCGCCGGATAGACGTGAATCACGTTGGCACCGTGGCCGTCCCACCGAGTGTCATCGCTACGGAGAGGTCGTGGACGATATCAGCGCCGTGCTCGCCACCGATTTGGGCCCTCGTCACTCATGGAATGTTCGGGCCGGGAGGCGTGCTCACCGAGTGAGGGAGCCCTGCCTGTTGAGATGGAGGTCATGGTGGCGACTGCCCGAGTGACGGCTAGGGGTGCGCTGCTCCTTTAAGTGGTTCTGGCGATAAGGTGAAGATATAGACGAGGTTCCGTGCGCATTCTCGCGTTCGGTTTTCACAGTATTGCCCTCCCAGGACGCCTAGCGGACATCGATTATTTGCAGTATCTGGCACCCAGGATGGCTGGTTTACGATCCTGTTTCCGGCTTCGTTCACCGGAGTAGCGTCTCAGACAGGGGAGTCGGCTTTCTCAAAGAATTCCTCAGCCCATTCGCTCGCGCTCGGTCCGCTCGTTACATCTATCACCCACAGTATCTGTATCAGCTGAGGATTTCACCAGAGCCGATTCCACCTATCCGATGAACACCCAAATGAGGGGCTTCCCCCGTAACACTGTTGGTGATGTGATGGAAATATCCGAGTGACCGTGACTCCGTCCGTCTTTGATCCTGGCCTCTCCTCCACTGCGGTTGCTGAAACTGGCCTCACCGAAATCGACAGCGACACCGGTGAATTGCGCATTCAGGGGTTTTCAATCGAAGATCTCGCCGAAAACGCCTCCTACGAAGAGGCAGCGTGGTTGTTGTTCAACGGACGACTCCCAACCGACGAAGAGCTAGCCGGGTTCACGAACGAACTCTCAGTCGCTCGAAGCCTCACAGACCACAGGCTGATTCAGGCGGGTGCAGAGGAGGGTGTGCCAGCCATGGATGTGCTTCAGATGGGGCTCGGGGTTGGGAGCCTCCATGCTGACGACGAGGACACCCTGATGGCTACTCGGCGCGTCGTCGCGATATGCCCGACAATTATCGCGGCCTACTGGCGGCATCGTCGAGGGGTAGAGCCCATACAGCCACGACAAGACCTCACTCACACGGCGAATTTCCTCTATATGCTCTCCGGGGTGGAGCCGGATGAAGTGATCGTTGAGGGCCTGGAGACGTATCTGACAACTATCATCGAACACGGTCTCAATCCCTCGTCGTTCGCCGCCAGGATTATCGGATCAACCGGGTCTGATCCATTCTCGGCGGCCACTGGAGCCATCGGGGCACTCAAGGGACCGCGACACGGTGGGGCACTCAAACGAATTTTCGAGATGTTCGCTACCGTTGACGAGGGGACAGACCCAACAACATACGTCGAACAGCGACTCGAGAATGATGGGTCGTTGGTTGGATTCGGTCACAGCGTCTATAACGTACGAGACCCGCGGGCGAACATTCTCAAGCGGGCAGCAGAACGCGTCTTCGAGAACCGAGATTCGGCATCGTTTCTGAGGAACGCACAGCAGCTCGAGGCCGCCGCAGAGGAATATCTCGCTGAACACTATCCCGAGCAGCAGATGCACGTGAATGTCGATTACTACGCCGCGGCTCTCCTTCACGGACTCGACATTCCGCTGGAGTTGTCCACTGCGATCTTTGCTCTCGGACGCTCCGCTGGCTGGATGGCACATTATCTCGAACAGCTCGAGAGCGAGACACTACTTCGTCCTCGGACACGATATGTCGGTCCGGAGGAACGGTCGTGGGTTTCGCGCTCTGATAGATACGTCGCTGGCGATTCGAGTCCGCCCTCACCCAGCGCACTGGAGGGAATTTCCTCAACCCTTGGTACTCTTTCAGAACCAACTCGGCTAGAGCTCTTATTGATTCTGTATGAGTCGGCAAAACCACTTTCGTACTCGTCGATCCGAGCACAGAGTTCGATAGAAGATAAGGGACGGTTCAACTATCATCTCCGCAAACTTCGTGGCATCTTCATCACGAATACGGAGGCCGGCTACTCGTTGACTGATGGGGGTCAGAAGGTCGTTGAGATGCTTCTCGACGACGAGCAATTGCTCGCACGTCCAGTCGAGTAGACGGGTCATCGACGGGAAAAGCAGATTTACCCATTCATATTGATACTACTTCGTAGTTTGAGGCTTGCTGGAACACGTCCGATAGAACTGTCTCCGAGCCATCTGACGAAGGAACAGCCGAGAGTGGATGGCGTCTCTCGGGTTTGATGGTAGCCTCTTCTGGCGAGGGATTCGCATCAGATGGGGAAATGTCGTTCTCCGAAGCCCTATCTCCATTCATTTTGTTTCTCTATACGGATGGGTATGGCTGACCAAGAGCTACACCGAGGACTAGAAGGCATCGCTGTCACGGAAACACAGCTCAGTACCATCGATGGCGAGGCTGGTGAGCTGATCATCAGGGGATTCCCGGTTGAGGAACTCGCCAAGAATGCGGTCTACGAAGAAAGCGTTTTCTTGCTGTTCAACGACCGTCTTCCGACTGAATCCGAACTCGAATCGTTCCGCAGGGAACTCGCTGGCCATCGGGAAATCTCCGAGGAGGTCCAACAGGTGCTTCGACAGGCGGCACGAGAAGACGCAGACGCAATGGATGTCCTGCGAATGGGCGTGGCCGCAGCCAATCTCGGCGACAAGGTGACGGACCCGACGGACCACGCCAAACGACTGGTGAGTGTGCTCCCAACTATCGTCGCGACGTACTGGCGGTATCGCTCGGGTCAAGAGCCGGTGAGTCCGCGCGAGGACCTCGGCCACGCCGCGAACTATCTCTATATGTTGACCGGCGAAGAGCCAGACCCGGCGGCCGTGAAAGGACTCGAAACCTACCTCAACACGGTTATTGACCACGGACTAAACGCATCGACGTTCGTCGCTCGGTCTATCGCGTCGACCGAGTCGGACCTCGTTTCGGCAGTGACGGGTGCAGCGGGGTCACTGAAGGGACCACTTCACGGCGGAGCCCCCGGACCGGTCCTGGAGATGCTCCTCAAAGTGCACGAATCTGGCGATCCGGAGCGTTATGTGTGGAAGAAACTCGATTCCGGTGAGCGGGTGATGGGCTTCGGACACCGGGTGTATCGTACGCGCGATCCACGTGCAGAGGTCCTCTCCTACGCCGCTCAACAGTTCTACTCAGATTCCGACGAGAGGGTGTTCTTCGAGACTGTCGAAGAATTTGAAGAGATTGCAGTACGCCAATTGGCCGAACACAAGCCCGACCGCAAACTCGAAACAAACGTCGAGTTCTACACCGCCGTGCTCCTGTATGGCGTCGGCATCCCACAGGAGTTGTTCACGACCACCTTCGCGGTGTCGCGAGTCGGTGGATGGACGGCTCATTGCCTCGAGCAGTTAGCGGATAACAAGATAATTCGCCCAGTGTCCATCTACGTCGGTGACAGTGACCGATCCTGGACCCCACCAGACGAGCGCTATACTCGAACGATGAACGATTGACATCCTCCGCGTGAACGCGGAGGAATCCTAATCGGTGGACATTTCAGGTTGACAGTGTTCATACTGCCTCGACCCGCTCGAACAGATACGCGCCGAGTGAGACCATCACGACCGAGGAGATCACGAGCGCGCCGAAGTCAACGATGAGCGGGTACGTCGATGCGCCGACCAGCGCGGCTCGGAGCCCGTCGACGCCGTAGGTCAGCGGATTGATGAGCGCGAGGTACTGGACCGGTTCGGGGAACCCCTCGATGGGGAACAGCGCGCCCGAGAGGAACAGTAATGGAAAGATGAGAAACTGGACGATGAGCGAAAATCCCTCGCTGTCGGAGAACTGCGACGCCAACGCGATGCCAAGGCCCACGAACGTGATAGCGATGAGGACGAGAAAAACCGCGGTCAGCGGTAGGGAGAGCCAGCCAGCGAACTCGAACCCGAGCGGAATCGAAATCAGGAGGATGAGCACAGCCTGCACGATTGCCGTGGTCGAGCCGCCAGCGATGCGACCCAGTACAATGGACGTGCGGCTCACGGGAGCGACGAGAATTTCCTTGAGGAAGCCGACGTCCTGGTCCGAGAGGATCGCAAGGCCCGCAAACGAGGCTCCAAACAGCATCGTGAACCCGATGATACCGGGAACGAGATACTGGAGATAATCGACCCCTTCGGGTAAGCCGGGAATTGCCGCGCCGCTGAGTCCGAAGCCGAGAAACACGAGAAACATCAGCGGAAACGCGAGCGAGCCGATGATCTGCGAGGGCGTCCGCAGGAACCGCTTTACGTCCCTGAGCCAGAGACCGTAGATGCCGAGCGGATCGACGAGACTCATTCTGTCACCTCCGCCGCCTCGAAGTGGTCGTCGGATGTCCGCTCCCCATTCGAGGGGTCTCTCTCGGAGCTCTCCTCGTCCGTGGTGGTCGCTTCGCGCTCGGCCATCGTACTACCGGTGAGCGAGAGAAAAACGTCTTCGAGACTCGGCGTGTGGAGGTCAACCGAGGTGATCACCACACCGACCTCGTCGGCAAGCCGGACGAGATCGGCGACACGCGTGTCACCGTTTTCGAGCGTGATAGCGACGTCCGTGTCGGTCACGGTGTATTCGCGTACCCACGGTTGGTCGTCGAGTCGATCGAACAACTCCTTCGGTGTGCCACCGAGACTGAGTGTGACGATATCGCCGCCGAGCGACGCCGTGAGGTTCTCCGGAGAATCGACCGCAACGACAGTGCCCTGATCCATGATCGCCACCCGTTCACAGAGGAAATCCGCCTCGTCCATGAAGTGGGTCGTGATGACGATGGTCATCCCCACCTCCTCGTTGAGTCGCTGGATGTACTCCCAGGTGTCCCGACGGGTTCGCGCGTCGAGACCCGATGTGGGTTCGTCGAGAAAGAGTACCTCCGGCTCGTGCATCAGACCGCGACCGATTTCGAGCCGGCGCTGCATCCCACCCGAATAGTTCTTGACGGGCATGTCTGCTTCGTCGACGAGGTCGACGAGTTCGAGCACCTCGGGGATGCGCTCGTCGCGTTCTGTCTTTCGCTTGCCGTACAGCCGCGCGTGAAACGCGAGGTTTTCTGCTCCGGTTAGCTCCTCGTCGACCGCAGGCTCCTGGAAAACGATGCCGAGGCTGTCGCGTACCTTCCCCTGTTCCTCGGTGATATCGTGACCATTGATCCTCGCGGCACCCTCACTCGGTTGCAGGAGCGTCACTAGCATGTTGATTAACGTGGACTTGCCCGCTCCATTCGGCCCGAGAAGACCGAACAACTCCCCCTGTTCGACGGAGAACGACAGGTTATCCACCGCAGTTACCGCACCGAACTCCTTGGTGAGTCCATCTATTGCTATCGCATCCATCTCTACGAATATCCTCAATACTAACTGAACATTCAGTCTATATAAGCTTGTGTGGTCACAGAGCGTCTGGGCGAGACCAGTTCCCGTCAGTGGTTCATAGCGAAACCACAGAACCACCGAGCCAAGTAGAGAAAGAGCTCGAAGTAGACTGAATATTCAGTCTGACAAAATCTATTGTATCGATCCGTAACACCGAGATCCAGCGATATCGAGAAAGGGACGATTGCTCGTCCCTCTCGACGAACGACGGTCGAGCGGTAGGCTTTTGATTTTGACTGAATAATCAGTCTACATGGACGAAGAGACAGCGAGCCAAACAGAGACGCAAGCGGCGATCAGGGATGCGACGTATCGGGCGTTGTGCGAGCATGGGTATGCCGATCTCACGATTCAAAAGATTGCCGACGAGTTCCCAAAGAGCAAATCGCTGCTGTACTATCACTACGAGAACAAAGACGAAATTCTCGTCGATCTGCTCGAATACGTTCTCGACCAGTATACCGTCTATGACGCGATCGATAAGGACAACAGTCCCGAGGAACAGTTATGGACGTTCATCGACGATTCTCTCCCGGAATCACCCGATGAGGAACAGCGCGAGTCCCAGCTGGCACTGTTCGAGTTGCGCTCGCGGGCGCTCTCAGAGGAAGCGTATCGCGAACAGATCACCCGTATCGACCGTCTCACCCACGACACGCTCGCGGGGATCCTCAGAGCCGGCATCAACGACGGAACCTTTCGAGCGGTCGATGTCGAGGAAACAGTAGAAATCCTCGTCTCGATGATAACCGGCGCGATGTTGCGGCGCGCTACCACGAGTGAGAATATAACAACCCAAACCCGTGCAGCGGTGACTCAGTTCATCAATTCGCAACTCCTCACTGAACAGGAAACAGAATAGGCGTATTACGTTGGTTTTGCCGTCCGTAAAAAGTCTATCAAAGATATAGGCCGAGGACCTCGGGGTCGCGCAAATCGCGGAGCGATTTGCTGGATACGAGAAATCTCCGATTTCTCTTGACTTGACCCCGAGGGGGAAGGCCAGATGCTTATTCGGACGACGTATCCATCACTTTCACCACGCTTGACGGAGGTTTATACATCAAATGAACAAACAACGTGGTATAGCGATGGACTACACGCTTCGCTTTCGTGCGTTTCCTGACACAGAAACCGCGAGCGAAGTCGTTCGAAACGGCGAAGCCGTTTCGTGATGACGAAAGACGCGAAGCGTCTTTCGGACCACGTGGCGACACATCGAGATTCACCGGCAGATCCGCAACCACGCTGTCCGCGATTATTACCGCTTGGACAGAGACGACCGTCCGAGCGAGTTCGAGCAAATCAACAAACTCCCAGGGTGGAAGCGACAGTGGCCGATCTTCAAGGAGGTATTGGCCCACGCCGCTCAACAGACGGTCAAACAGATCCACTCAGATCTAGATACCCTCCAAACCCATCGGGAGAACGGTCGCAAAACAGGCCGGTTGAAGTGGCAAGGAAGCGGCGAGTACCGATCGACGAGGATCCCCGCGGGAATGATCGCGACGAGATACCCCGCCTGAAACGCGCTGAAAATGAGCCCAGCGTGGATTCCTGAGAGTTCCCATTCCGCAACGATGCGTGGGAGGACCGCAGAGTAGTTGAACCAGACGAGGATCGAAAGTAGAAGGGACACACTCGCCACGGCGAGCATCCGGGATCGTGCTCGATCGTCAGCCATCTACGAATCAACCATATACGGGCGGATAGATATTTGGATGACGGGGGGATTCGCCGGGGACAGATCATTCAGAGAGCGGTTCAGGAACGTCTCAAGCGCAACAAAAAGCTGTTTATCGTTTCCGTACACCACTTATATATGGAGTATCGACTGGACGAAATCGATAAGCGGGTTATCTATTATCTGGTGAAGGACGCTCGCAACACTTCAGCACCGACGATCGCAGAGGAAGTGAACGTCTCGGCAGCAACCATTCGCAATCGCATTCAACAACTCGAGGAACACGGTATTATCAATGGATATCACGCAAATATTGATTATGAGCGGGCCGAGGGACGATTGACGAACGTCTACGAATGCAACGTATCTGTCTCTGAACGCGATGAAATCGCACAACGGATTCGAAACGTCACGGGGGTCGTTACCGTCCGCAAGTTAATGACTGGGCACGGAAACCTCCATATCACAGCTGTCGGGGAAGATATGGACGAGTTACTCCGTATCTCGCGCGAACTCGCAAATCTCGGTGTCGAAATCGTCGATGAAGCGTTACTCCAACGCGAGTCCGCCGTCCCATATCGACCGTTCGGACCGGAAGAAGAACAAGTGGATCGGCCAGTTGCTGACGTAATGGCGCTCTCTGGCGGTGCAGAAACGGTCGCATTTACCGTGCCTGATGACGCACCAATTGCGGGAAAAACCCTTCAGGAGGCGAACCGGGATGGACTCATTGACGAGGATGTGTTGATCATCTCGATCGAACGCGATGAATCGATACTGACGCCCCGAGGTGACACCCAGATCAGCCCCGCTGACCTCGTGACAATCTTTTCGCGAGACACCGTCTCTCGTGCGACGCTCGAAGCGTTCAGTGCTGGGGGATGTTAGGTGAATGCAGCGACAGAGTCATTCCCACCAATCCATTCTAACCGTTCATTATGATTATTAGAATAAATAAATTGTGATTAGCGAACACCATATATCAGTGGATTTTTGGAACCTGTACCCACTATTTTGAGTAGTGACTGATAACCCAGCAGAGACAGAAACCAGCCAGACAGACCACTCGGGAGAGGTCGAAACCGAACTCTCCCGAGATATGAGCCTTTTTGATGTGACGTTTATCGGTGTCGGAGCAATGATCGGGGCAGGCGTCTTCGCATTAACGGGGTTTGCGGCCGGACTCGCTGGTCCGGCCCTGACGCTTGCATTTCTTCTGAATGGATTCGTTGCGATGTTCACCGCCATCTCGTACGCGGAACTCGGTGCCGCGTTCCCCGAGGCTGGTGGTGGCTACCTCTGGGTGAAGGAGGCCCTCGTCGATCCGAACGGGTTCTATGCGGGATGGATGAGCTGGTTCGCTCACGCCGTCGCCTGTTCGCTGTACGCGATCACTTTCGGTACGTTTCTATTAGAATTAATTCATTATGCTGGCTACCTCCCCGCGAGAGATGAAATCCTACTGTTCGGGGTGATCACCGGTCCACTGCTGGATAAGATCTTTGCGGTGTCGATGATTGTGCTGTTCGCGTACATCAACTACCGTGGTGCTGAGGAGACGGGAGCAGCCGGGATCGTCGTCACCGGGATCAAAATCGTCGTTCTCGGCGTCTTCGTCGGCTTCGGGATATTAGCGACGACCAATGACCCGAACTGGACCGGGAAATTCTTGCACAGCCCTGAATTTGCACCAGGTGGGCTGTTCGGTATCGTCGGGGCGATGGGATTCACCTACATCGCGTTCGAGGGCTACGAGATTATCGTGCAATCCGGTGAGGAGGTCGTCAATCCAGGAAAGAACATCCCGAAAGCGGTATTTTACTCCATGCTCATCGTCATTCCCATCTATATTTTCGTTGCGTTCGCCTCTATCGGTGGCATCAACGTGACCACCGACCTCGTCCAGCAAGCTGGTCTCGGCGGACAGGATCAGGTGTACACCTGGCAACTGCTCGGAGAGCTCGGAGAGCTCGGAATCATCGAAGCAGCGGGGCAGTTCGTCCCCTACGGCGTTCCACTGTTGCTGTTCGCGGGGCTCGCGGCGACGATGAGCGCACTGAATGCGACAGTGTATTCATCGAGCCGAGTGTCGTTCGCCATGGGTCGCGATCGATCCCTCCCAGCGTTGTTCGAGCACATCGATCCTGACAAGCGGACGCCCGACGTGGCGATTTTCCTCTCGGCTGTTCTGATCGCTGTCATGGCGGTTTCTCTCCCCATCGAAGCCGTTGCCGCCTCGGCAGACATCATGTTCATTCTTCTGTTTGTACAAGTAAATTGGACCATCATCCGAATGCGCCAAACACACCCCGACCTCCCACGGACTTACACCGTCCCGTTCATGCCGTGGCCGCCGCTCATTGGGATCGTACTCCAGATCCTACTTACTCCCTTCCTCATCTACACCCTCGGGCTAGAATACTTCGGCATCGGCACCAGCAACCATGGTCTCATCGCACTCGTCACGACAGTCATCTGGATGGGACTCGGGCTGATGATCTACTACGGCTACTCGAAACAGCGCGAGGCCGAACAGCTCGAAGAAGAAACGCCGACAGTCGTCTCCGAACAGGCCCTTTCGAACGCCGACCAACAGCTCGTCGTTCCGATCTCGAACCCCGAGAACGCAAACCAGCTCATGCAAACGGCGATCGAGATCGCCAAAGACCAGGACAGCGAACTCCTCGTCATGAACGTGGTCACTGTTCCTCAACAGACACCGCTCTCAGAGGGTCGGAAATTCATCGACAACGAACGTGAGATCCTGGGCGAGGCCATGGATCTCGCCAAAGACGAGGGCGTCCCTGTGAGCGGAACGATCCGTATCGGCCACGATGTCGCACACGCCATTCTCAACACGATCGAACAGTACGAGAGTGATGCGGTCCTCATGGGGTGGAAGGGCCAACGGAAGAGCCAACGACGCGATATCGTTCTCGGGAGTAACGTGGATACTATCGCACAGGAGGCGGATGCAGACGTGCTCATCAAGCGACTCAGGCCAGAGGCCTCCGAAACGACAGAGACCATCCTCCTGCCAACTGCGGGCGGGCCTCACGCCGAGTACGCCGCCGAAATCGCCGCTACAATCGTTGGGGGTGAGCAGCCGCGAATCGATATCGTTCACGTCGTTGAGTCGAGTGCGGACGACAGCAAACGACGAGAAGCACAGGAGATGCTCGACACCACAAAGGATCACATCGAGAATGCGGTAGCCATCGAAACACGGATCCTCGAGGGCGATGATGTGGTCGAAACTATCGTCGAGGAATCCGAGGACTACGATATGACGCTCGTCGGCGCAACGCGCGAAGGACTTCTCAACCAATTGGTCTTCGGTTCGATCCCCGAGCAAATCGGGTGGAACGCGAAAAGTACGGTGCTCATGGCGAAGCGGAATATTGGGATAACGTCACTCATCGAACGCTGGCTCTGAAACCGCACCATTTGTTCTCGGACGGGTGGCATCTGCGTACTATTCAGTCTCGTTGTCCAATGAACCGTTTCAGGCGCGCAAACAGTCCTTTTCGTGGATCGCCACCGATCTGTTTGGGATCTAGTTCGTCGGTACCGGCCGTGTTTGGGTCGCGTTGGTCGTCGTTATCCCCGGATTCCACTGCGGAACCACCAGCGTCAGCAGTGTTCGATTCGGTCTCCCGGTCCCCGTGGACGGTCTCGCGGGCGCGATCGAAGAGCGATTCGGGATCGTTGATCGCGTCTTTCACCGTGGCTTTGATCACAGGCACGTCCATCTGCTCGAAGCGATCCTGCGACACGGACGTGTCGGCGGCGATAAGCGCTGCGTTCGCGTCGACAATCGTCTCCCGAGGGAGTTCGTTTTCGACGCCCATCGCGCCCTGAATCTCGACGTGGATCTCGTGATCCAATCGATTTGCGGTCTCTTCGAGGCTTTCTGCTGCCATCTGGCTGTGTGCGATACCGGTCGGACAGGACGTAACTGCAACGAGTTTCATTGATCGACTCCTGTTTCGTGTTCGGTTAACAGTTCGGTTACGCCTCGTTTCGTGCTTTTTCGGAGCGCGCGGTCCGCAAGGGTTCGCGCTGCCGTCGAATCGGTGTCGGCGATTCGCGCCTTTACCTCGGGGACAGTGACAGCGCTCATGCTGAGTTCGTCGAGACCGAGACCGACGAGCAGTTCCGTGAGCGCGGGATCGCCGGCCATCTCGCCGCACATCCCGACCCACGTTCCGTCTGTCGCATCGACAGTGTGACGGATCGCTCGCAACACCGCGGGGTGTCGCGGGTCGTGAAGCGGTCCGACGCGTTCGTTGCCACGATCCGCAGCCATGACGTACTGGGTGAGATCGTTCGTGCCGATGGAGAGGAAGTCCGCGCGCGTAGCAAGGTCTTCGGCCAGAAACGCCGCCGCCGGTGTCTCGATCATCGATCCGATTTCAGGAGCATCGACGGCCATCCCTGTGGCCCTGAGATCCTCACGGATCTCCTCAACTCGTTCCCGTCCGGCTTCGAACTCCTCGACACGAGCGACCAGCGGGAACATGATCGCAAGGTCGCCCGCCGTCTCGCTGGCCGCTCGGAGCAGGGCGCGCAGTTGTGTCTCGAAGAGTGCAGAATCAGGGCCGAGAGACCGACGAATCCCGCGCTCGCCGAGAAACGGGTTGTCCTCATCGGGAAGGTCGAGGTACGGAATCGGTTTATCACCGCCGATATCGAGCGTCCGTACGACCACGCGGCCATCGGGAAACGCTGCGAGCGCCTCCCGGTAGGCCTCGAACTGTTCGTCCTCGTCCGGTGGCTCCTCGCGGTCGAGAAAGAGGAACTCGGTTCGATAGAGACCGATCCCATCCGCTCCGCGTTCGGTGGCGCCTTCGATTTCGACCGGTCGGCCGACGTTCGCTGCCACCTCGATCGATTCGCCGTCGGCGGTCATCACGGACTCGCTCCGGACGTCTGCCTGCTCGGTTCGAGTGGCCTTCCTACAAGTTCTCTCGTCCGGGTCAGCGATCACTTCGCCCGCCTCCCCGTCGACGACGACCTCGCTGTCCTCGATCTCACGGAGTTCGTCACCGATCCCGACGACCGCGGGCAACGCGAGCGAGCGCGCGAAAATCGCCGCGTGGGATGTCCGACCCCCCGTGACGGTTGCGAACCCTGCGACTGCCTCGGGATCGAGCTGTGCTGTGTCGCTCGGTGTGAGCCGCTCGGCGAACACGACCGATCCATCCGGGAGGTCGCTGAGATCCATCCGGTCGGTGCCCGTGAGGAGTCGGAGGAGGCGGTCCCGAACGTCCCGAAGGTCGTCGGCGCGGTCGGCCATCCGGCCGTCCATTCCTTCGAACTGCGCGATTGCGCTCTCGTACCCGTCCCGAACGGCGTGTTCGGCCGGCAGCCCGTTTTCGATCGCGTCAACGATGGGCTGTTCGATCTGTGGATCTTCGAGGAACTGGATGTGGGCGTCGAACACCGCCGCTTCGTCCGCTCCGATGCGCTCCTCGGCGCGGGCGCGCTCGTTCTCTAGTTCTTCGCGCGCCAGTTGTTGGGCCACAGCAAACCGTTCGCGCTCGGCGCGAGCGTCGACCTCGTCGGCCGATCGGTCCGGTAGCTCGAAGTCCGGGCGATACCAGACGACCTCGCCGGTGGCGGTGAGCGGCGTCGCCCCGACACCGGACAGCGTGCGTTCGCTCATGTCACTGATCCTCGTCGTTCCCTTCCGGCGTCGATAGCAGTTCTTCGAGCGCATCGAGCGCTCCGTCGGCGTCAGCACCATCAGCAGCGAGTCGAACACGGTCGCCGTGACCGACGCCGAGGCTCGTTACCGCAAGCATGCTTCTAGCGTCCACGAGATCACCGTCGGCGTCCTCCGCAGCACCGACCCGGAGGTCACAGTCGTACTCGTTTGCGGTCCGGACGAACGCCGACGCTGGTCGGGCGTGCAGCCCCGCCTCCGGAACGACAGTGACGACGCGCTCGGGCATTATTCGATCGCCTCCGCTATCACGGCCTGTACGTCAGTCGGCGTTTCGGCGTCGTAAAGCCCCTCACGCACCTCTTCGTGCAGCAGCGATCGAGAAAGCGAGCTGAGTATCTCGAGGTGTTCGTCGCTACCGTTCTCGGGCACGAGGATCATGAAAACGAGATGAGCGGGTTTCCCGTCCATCGATTGGAAATCAATGCCCGCCGACGAGCGACAAAACGCGACCGACGGCTGGTCGACAGCACTCGTCTGGGCGTGAGGAATGGCGATGCCTTTTCCGACGCCGGTCGTCGTCTCCTGCTCGCGCTGCACGAGCGCCGAAAGCGCTGATTCTCTATCAGTGACGCGGCCGGTTTCGGTGATGTGGTCCAAGAGATACTCGATTGCATCCGTTTTCTCGGCTGGCGGTTCTTCGAGCGTGATCAGTCCGCTCGGCATCAGTTCGGTGATCGTGTAGTCCATTGTGTGATGTATCGTATTTTTCGTGTGTTCGATCGCTCTCGTCTGTTCCCTAGTCGCTCGGTGAACTTCCTCCCGTCGGGGCGTCACTGCGTTCGAGGTCAGCGACTGTTACCTCGAAGTCCGGCTTGATCGCGGTTGCGAGCACGGCTGTCACGAGGGTCCCGAGGACGAGACACCCGAGAAACGCGAGGGGTCGGTTCGACAGCAGTACGACGAAGATACCGCCGTGCGGCGCCGGCATCGATACACCGAGTACCATCGAAGCTGCCCCGCCGACCGCGCTCCCGGCAACGGCCACCGGAATGATCCGTAGCGGATCCGCCGCTGCGTAGGGGATAGCGCCCTCGGTGATGAACGACAGCCCGAGCGGGACGGCGCTTTTACCGTTTTCGTACATCTCGACGGTGTATTTCTGTGGGGCAACGAAGTTCGACAACGCGAGTCCCAGCGGTGGAATCATCCCCGCAAGCATCACGGCGGCCATCGGCTGGTAGAGTTGCTCGGTAATGAGTCCGACCGCGAAAACGTACGCGACTTTGTTGATCGGTCCGCCCATGTCAACCGCCATCATCCCGCCGAGGATCGCACCGACCAGAAGCGCCTGCCCGCCTTGCAAGCCGGTGAGAAAGCTCGTAAGCCCCGCATTGACGACGGCAACCGGTACCCCGAGGAGAAAGATCACTAACGGAGCAAGGACCGCCATCGTGAGTACGGGGATGATGAGCACCGGCATCATCGGTTCGATGAATCCCGGGACGGTCCGCTGTTTGAACCACCGGGCGACGTACCCCGCGAGCAGACCCGCGACGAGCGCCCCCAGATACCCCGCGCCAGCTTCCCCGCCGGAAAGGCCGATCACGCTCCCGGCGGCTTTGAGGACCTCTCCTTGTTGGATGATGTACGAAAGGAGAAAACCGGGCGCGAGCCCCGGCCGATCGGCGATCGCATACGCGATGTACGCCCCGAGAATCGGTACCATGAACGTCAGCCCGGCGTTGCCGATCTGAGCAAGGAACCATCCGAGCGTGCCGGTCGCCTCGAACACCGTCGTGACATCCCCGAAGACCGACGCCGACGCGTATGCGAGGGCCAGAAATATTCCGCCGATCGTTACGAAAGGGATCATGTGCGAGACCCCCGTCATCAGGTCCTCCTTCACCGATGTGAGATGCGATCTCAGCGCCCGCTCTGTTGAATCTTTGGTCGACATGGCGTCTTTCTTCATGATTATTCTATTCTTCCTAAAGTCTACTGGATATGATTTTTTCTGATTGGAATATATGCATTTATCGCACCCCCAGAATCGGCGGTTGCGTGCCGGTCGAGATAGTTAGTGAATTGATACGTGTACATTTTCCGTTCTCTCAACAGACGAAAGGGACGGTACGGTCGTTCCGGGGGCAGTAACGACGCGCGAGGCGACAGCAACACCGGTTTGTAACGCCTGTTCGTCGCTTCCGTCGTCTGCGAACGCTGCCAACATCCCAGCAAGCAGCGCGTCGCCTGCCCCCACCGTATCGACGACGTCAACGTCGATCGCTGGGGCATGCAACGTTTCCGAAGGGGTCACCAGTACAGCGCCATCAGCACCGAGCGAGGCAACGACGCGGTCGAAGCCGTTCGATCGGAGGGCTTCGGCGGCTCGAAAACAGTCCTCGACTGTCGTCGTTGGTTCACTAGTTGCGGCTGCCAGCTCCGCTCGATTGGGTTTACACAGCGTGTACGTTCCGGTAAGCCGCTGGAGTTTCTTCCCACCGATGTCGACGACGGTCTCCCAGCTTCCGGACTCCCTAATGCGATCGATCGTTTCGACACCGAGGGTTGGTGGAAGGCTCCCCGCCACAACGACCGTGTCGGGAGCGTGGGATCCGATCCGTTCGATGATCGCGTCGACCACGGACTCCGTAACCGTCGGCCCAGCGTGATTGATCTTGTACGTCTCGTCGGCCAGAACAGTGGTGTTCAACCGGGTCCGGTCGTCGATCTCGACGAAATCGTGGGGAATACCAGCCCCAGTCAGCTGGTGCTCCACGAACGACCCCAGAAACCCACCGAAAACACCGGTAGCGATCGTGGCCGTTCCGAGTCCGGTGAGATATTTCGAAACGTTGATTCCTTTCCCACCGGCGTCGAAACGAACATCGTTCGTTCGCTGGACGGCGTCGGTGTTCAGGGGTTCATCGAGACGAACGGTATGATCGACGGCCGGATTCAGGGTGACCGTCAGGATCATTGCTCACCCAGGGCCACAGTTACGTTAGCGGTTTGTAGCGATTCGCGCGCGGTCGCTTCGGGTTCTCGATCGACAACGAACGTGTCGATATCCTCGAGGTCTGCGAACCGAACGACGCTGCGCTTGCCGACTTTCGTGTGATCCGCGACGAGGAGGACCCGCGTGGAGTGTTCGATCATGAGCTCTTTCATTCGCGCTTCTTGCTCGTTTGGCGTCATCAACCCATCAGCATCGATCGCGTTCGTTCCCAGGATGAGCAGATCGAAGTGCATCCGTTCTAGGTACGCCTCGGTGGTCGGGCCGACGAGCGCCCGCGTCCGGCCGCGCAGCGTCCCACCAGTGAGTTTCACCTCTCGGTCTTCAGCGCCGAGTTCGAGCGCAATGAGGGGTGAGTTCGTCACCGCCAAGGCGACATCGTCCGTCGATACGCGTTTCGCTACCTCCATCGTCGTGGTGCCTGAATCGAAAAACACCACCTGCTCTCCGGGTATCTCCTCGACTGCGCGCTCGGCGATCGCGGCCTTCTCGGTCAAGTTTTGGACGCCTTTCTGTTGATAGGTCTGTTCGCGGCCGACGCTCGTAATCGGTACGGCACCACCGTGAGACCGTTCGATCAGACCCTCGTCTTCGAGATCTCCGAGGTCACGGCGGATAGTCGCCTTCGAAACATTAAGCTGTGAAGACAGTTCATTCACCGAACAGCCTCCATTCTCGGAAACGAGTTCGATGATCGTTCGTCGTCGCGTGGCAGGTAGCATGGGTCACTTCTACGTATCAGTACATGAATCTACTCGGTCTTAATCGTTTACCGTATATTATTGATTGATTTTGATCGTGATAAGCTGATATCGAGGTGAAAAAATCAAGCAATGGGAAATCGTCTATTCGGAGTCCATAGATATTCTCGCGCGTGCGTGAGACGTGCAATACTGGTAGGCAGCAGGTTGGGGTGACTATTGCTGTTGGTAGGCAGCAGGTTAGAGGTGGGAGCCGTGTGTTTGGTTCTCACCCTCCCCAAGGCTTTATTCCTCTTCCGGTGATATATTTGAATACGACTTGCGGTGACGATCCATGAAACGAGCTCCCATCCGCTGCCCGACCGGTTTGCAATGGTTCGAGCGCATGCTGTGTTTCAGTAGGAGCGGACGGAGCCGACGCCGAGCCCAACGAGGGACGTGTCTTGGGCTGTCCAAATCAGTCACCGTGAATCGGTCATTTCTGGCCGCATAACCCGCGTCCCACACGGACTACCCGTCCAGACGCGGGGAAACGCGGCTGTTGGGTGTCTGATGCGCTCTAACATCTCGTGGTAAGCAGGAGACGCCACGCGAGGTGGTGTTCCCTCGGTTCAAATCCGAGTCCTGGCGTGGAGGAGTAGCAACGAACGCGTATGACCGGATTTGAACCAAGGAACATGCGGAGTGACTGCGGTTCAAATCGAGGTGCGATTTCGGGCCGGTAGCTCAAACCAGGACGGAGCACCGGGCTTTTAACCCGGAGGGTGGGGGTTCAAATCTCTCCCGGCCCGCTGTGCCCGGCTGGGGGCCTGGTACCCAGCACGCCCCCCGCTGACGCGGCCTTTGCCGGGAGGTCCCGCGTGGTGCGGGAACTCGGCTGTTAACCGAGCTGCGCGAGGTTCGACTCCTCGTCCCGGCGCGTAACAAGTGTTCGACACTCTCGTGGCTTTGGCTCTTGTAGTGGTCGGTTACAAACGGCCCAAACATTACTTTCACTCCGCTATGTCAACAACTATACCAGCTCCCGGTCTCCCTAGAGCGGAGGAACGAACAGCCATGTCAACAGAAAACATGAACGTGCTCTTCGTTGCCGGATTTGGGCCTATCGTTCGGGACGAGACGGCGAGTCGAGAACTGTACGCCGAACTACTGAACATCCCGTTCGAAGGAGAAGACGGGTATCTGCACACCGCGGAGTTGCCGGGAGTCAGGCACTTCGCCCTTTGGCCGCTCGCACAAGCGGCAGAATCGTGTTTTGGCAGTGATAGCTGGCCAAATGATATGCCCACTCCACAAGCGTGGATCGAGTTCGATGTAGAGGACATTGAAGTGGCAACAGCGGCGTTAGAAGCGAATGGGTACCATATCCTCGTCGCAGCCCGAGAAGAACCGTGGGGACAGACGGTAAGTCGATTGATTGGACCGGATGGGTTATTAGTGGGAATCACGCACACGCCGTGGATGAGGAAGTAGAATAAGAAATGCACTAATATCACAATGGAGAACACTACTGATATGGCTGCATCGCGTGACGGTGCGTTCGACGAAGGGACGGTCCGCCAGTGGCTACGGGATGCGTGGTCACCGGAATCGAGCTCGTTGTGGACCGAAAACAATCCTGCGCGTGGGCAGTGTGGCGTTACTGCTCTCGTGGTTCAGGATCGGTTCGGTGGGGAGATTCGAAAGACACCCACGGAGGACGGGACGCACTTCTACAATTACATCGACGGGCAGCGGTACGATCTGACCGCCGAGCAGTTCGAGGAGCGTCCGGCGTATCTCGATCTACCGTCCGATCGGGAGGAGGCGTTCGGTGATACGAACGCAGAGCAGTACGCGGCGCTTTCCGAACGGTTTCGCGTCGTGGCCGATGAGTAGCTGATAGGCTGACGGGGATCACACCGTCACGGGCGTTTCCTGGTAGGAGCCGTACTGATCCTCGAAGACGCCCATGACCTCGCCCATCGTGGCGTAGGCCTTCACGGCGTCGATGATGTACGGCATCACGTTCTCACCACCATCGATAGCGTCGGAGAGGGCCGTGAGTGTGGTCTCGACCGCCTGGTCGTCCCGCTCGCGCTTGACCCGCTCGAGCCGTTCGAGCTGCGTTTGCTCGGTGCTCTCATCCACAGTTAGAATGTCGACAGAGGTGTCCTCCTCGATCTCGTACTCGTTGACGCCAACGACCGTTTCCTCGTCCGCGTCGACGCGCTGTTGATACTCGTAGGAGGATTCCTGGATCTCCCGATGGAAGTAGCCGTCGTCGATCCCGTGGAGGACGCCATCGCGCACGGAGCCGTCTCCCTTCACTTTGATTTCCTCGATGTAGTCCATGATCTCCGATTCCATCTCGTTGGTGAGCGTTTCGACGGCGAAGCTTCCCCCGAGCGGATCGACGATGTCGGCCACACCCGATTCCTCGGCGATGATCTGTTGGGTCCGCAGCGCCACCCGGACTGCATCCTCGGAGGGAAGCGCGAGCGCCTCGTCGAAGGAGTTGGTGTGCAGCGACTGCGTTCCTCCGAGTACCCCCGCAAGGGCCTGGATCGTCACCCGCGCAATGTTGTTCATCGGCTGCTGAGCTGTCAACGACTGGCCAGCCGTCTGAGTGTGGAATTTCAGCCGCTTTGCCTCGTCCGTGGTCGCGCCGTACCACTCAGCCATGATTCGGGCGTAGATGCGTCGGCTGGCGCGGAACTTCGCCACCTCCTCGAAAAGGGAGTTGTGTGAATTAAAGAAAAACGAGAGCAGCGGTGCGAAGTCATCAACGTCTAGCCCCCGGTCGAGACAGTCCTCCACGTAGGCAAAACCATCAGCCAGGGTGAAAGCGGCCTCTTGGGCAGCGGTCGAGCCGGCTTCTCGGATGTGATACCCCGAGATCGATACCGGGTGGAACCGCGGTGTCTGCTCGACCGCGAACTCGATAGTGTCGGTCACGATGTCTAGCGACGGTTCGGGCGGGACGACCCACTCCTTCTGGGCAATGAACTCCTTGAGCATGTCGTTCTGGAGGGTCCCGTTGATTCGCTCGCGCGGGACGTCCTGCTGGTCTGCGAGCGCGATGTACATGGCGTAGATCACTGCGGCGCTCGGATTGATCGTAAAGGACGTAGACACGTCTCCGATGTCGATATCGTCGAACAACACCTCCATGTCCGCGAGCGTGTCGACGGCGACGCCTTCTTTTCCCACTTCCCCCTCGCTCATCGGGTGGTCCGAATCGATTCCCATCAACGAAGGCATGTCGAACGCGGTCGAGAGTCCAGTTTGTCCTTCCTCGATGAGGTAATGAAACCGCTCGTTCGTTTCCTCGGCCGTTCCAAACCCGGCGAACTGGCGCATCGTCCACGTCCGACCGCGGTACATCGTCGGGTACGGACCACGCGTGTACGGCGGCTCACCGGGCATGCCGAGATCCTCCTCGTAATCAAGATCGGCAACGTCCACTGGCGTGTACAGTCGGTCGACCTCGTGGTTCGAGACGGTCGCAAACCGATCACGCCGCTCGCCGTAAGAGTCGAGCACGGGATCGAGTGTTTCCTCTTCCCACGCGTCGTGGCCCTCTCGAATAGTCTCAAGATCGTCCTCGTCGTACATGTGTCCCTCGTTTGGCATCGGAAAGTAAAACAGTTCCTATTAGTAGTAAAATATACACGAATGGATTAAGGGAGATTATATACCATTCATTCGGTTTCGGTGTGACTGATTCGTGCTCGGGTGGGGATCGGAGAGTGACTGTCCCACCCCTGGTCAAGAGTGTAACGTGGGATCGGCTCCCCACAACCCACCCACCCCTCGTCAAGAGTGTATCCATTCAACGGGGGAGGGGGTCCAGTCGAGATGTAGGTGGTACTCTGTGAAGCGGTGATTAATGATAGGCACAGCTGATGAAGTAACGGAAATACTTATTTACTAGCTAGTACTGTTTCGATAGCGGTAGGAACGGAATATCCGTTCCTAGTAATAATAGATATTCAATGGACTATTCTCACGTAGTGTTTATAAAGATTCCTATTAAGTATACACATCTAACCAAATACTAGTGTTTAGCTAGTACACTATTCTATCTAGCTACCTAATGTATATTGTATTATTTGTTTTATTGTTTATTTTGTTGTCTATATTATTCTTTACTGTTGGGTCGATAGCTCACCTAGGTTAGTTTGTCCAGGGCATAATAAATAACACTAGCAAAATAAGATAAATGAAAAATATAATAGATGAATTAAATTCATATTGGACACGGATGAACACGAACTATCGCTTTTTGATTGAGGTACTCCTTTCCTAGCCTTACACTCTTGACGAGGGGTGGGGGGGTTGTAGGGTGAGGCTCAGTGAGAGGGAGGGGAGGGGGTAGGTTCCTCGTCGAACGGATACACTCTTGATCAGGGGTGGGTGGGTTGGGTGGGGTAGAATAACAAACAAGTTCGAAACGATTGGATCGCTCAACCAATGCGTGTTTACACTCTTGACTAGGGGTGAGGGGGAGCAACAGGAGGAACGTTTTGGCGACACCCGGCCGGGAATGGATACACGAGACACCCCAGTTACACTCTTGACTGGGGGTGTCGACCCGGTTGTGCCAACACGAGGAAATAGGAGAAGATTGGCGCAATACATTCTGTTCCCGGTTCATAAGTCATAA
Source organism: Halobacteriales archaeon YIM A00010 (assembly GCA_025041175.1). Classification (GTDB taxonomy): domain Archaea; phylum Halobacteriota; class Halobacteria; order Halobacteriales; family Haloarculaceae; genus Halocatena. The sequence goes on along the minus strand of JAKCFJ010000002.1, from coordinate 44,615 downwards.
ATGTGATACGGTTCGTTCGTGGCTGTCACATCAGCATGAACAGGAGAGATACACTCTATCTGGGGAGGGATAAACATAAGTAAACTCCCTCCACTGCATTGGGTATACATGGTCGACGAGCCTCCCCGACTTTCCGATTTTGACGACCGGTTCGAAGATCCGTCCAAAGATCCACTGTTCAATTTTGACGACGACCCATCCCACGCTCATATCTTCAACCGGAAGGAGCTCCTGAAGGTCGGCCACGTTCCGGAGAGCGCTCGTATCGTCGGCCGCGACGAGGAGATCGAGGCAGTCGCTGCCGAGCTTCGACCCATCGTTCAGGACCAGCCACCCAATAACGTCATGATCTACGGGAAGACCGGCACTGGGAAATCTCTGGTCGCTCGCCACGTCACCGAACGAGCAAAGCGTGCTGCGGAGGCCCAAGGAGCAGCGGTCGGGATGGTGTACGTCGACTGTGCCCAACACAACACCCAAACCCGCGTCGCTCGCTCGATCACTCGAACGGTGAATGACAGAAACGTCACTGGTTTCGACATCCCTCGATCCGGCATCGGGAGCGGAGAGTATTACGATTATCTGTGGGACATCCTCGATCGGCGGTACGACGCGGTCGTGATCATCCTCGATGAGGTCGACCGTCTCGAAAACGACGACGTGCTGATGCAGCTCTCGCGAGCCCGAGAGTCCGGTAAAGCGGACTGCCATCTCGGGATCATTGCAATCAGTAACAAGATCGAGTACCACAACGAGCTGAACGAGCGCGTCAAAAGCAGCCTCCGGGAAGAGGAGTTCGTGTTTCAGCCCTACGACGCGAACCAACTCCGAGAGATCATGAACCACCGCCGTGACGCCTTCCACGACGGCGTCATCACCGACGATGTCATCCCGCTCACCGCCGCGTTCGCGGCTCAAGAACACGGCGACGCTCGGAAAGCGATCGAAATTCTACGCCACGCTGGCGAACTCGCAGAGCGACAAAACGCCGATAAGATCCGCGAGGAACACGTCCGAGACGCACAGGAGTGGGCCGAAATCGACCGCTTCGAGGAACTGCTTCGGGGATCGACGACCCAGGTCAAGTTCATCCTGTACGCGCTCGCACTCCTCACTGAGAACAACGACGAAGACGAGTTTTCAACGAGCCACATCTACGACCATTACACCGAAATCGCAGACACTCTCGGGACAAAAACCCTCAGCGAGCACCGTGTGTACGAACTGCTCAAAGAGCAGGCGTTTCTCGGTGTCGTCGAATCGACGCGAACGGGCGGCGGGCGGGGACAAGGGAGCTACCTCGAACACCGACTCGTACAGGATACGGATATCGTCCTGAAATCGGTCCTCCGAGACAGCCAACTCGAAAAGTTGAAGTAACTCGAAAAAGAGAAGGATTTGAGATATGTTCTATAATCAACACGCATCCATATCGAAGCATTTGTGATGGAGGGTTGCGTTTCTCTCAATCACATCGAATGTATTAGTTGGTGAGTGTACCATGAATGGAATCCTTCTCCGATCTTTCGGTCCCAGACCCAGAGCAGTTCGTCCGAACCAGGCGATTCGTTCGGATGCTGCTCCCTCCCAGACCCCCCCGATAGCCTCGTTGTCGAACGAAGCCCCTCCACAGACCAGATATGGGATCTGTTTATAACTGGTGATCATTGGCATGAATTCCGATCAGTGGCTAGTCCGTCCGGCCATTCGGCGGTGGTTCGGTCGCTTTTGCTTTCTCAGTCTCTCTAGCGTCATCTTCACCTTTGAACTGTTCCGAGGGCTGTCGATCATCACCATCCACCTCGATCTGATCGTCATTAGCGTTATCGTAGTGACGTTACAGGCGGGCATCGCGGCGGTTTCGTTTACCGGTATGATGTCGGTGTCGGCGCTGTTGTTTTTCGTACAGCTTCTCATCCATCGCAACGGCACGACCGAATCGTCAGAGTCGATTCCCGGATCGATAACGGCGATCGTTCCCGTGTACCGGGATGCCGACGTGCTCGATCTGAGCGTGATGAGTCTTCTGGAATCGACGGTGCCAGTCACGGTTTGTATCGTCTGTGAACCCGACGATCAGCCGAGTATCGACCGGGCGACAGCCCTTTCGGCTGATCACGCCGATGTCCAGTGTCTCATCAACACCCGCTATCCTGGATCGAAAGCCGGTGCCATCAACTACGCGGTCGAGTTGACGGAGTCCGACTACATCGCCGTCTTCGATGCGGACGAGTCCGTTCATCCTCGATTTCTGGCGAGCGCAGCGGCCGAACTCCGCGAGTGCGATATCGTGCAAGGACGGACAGTTCCCCGCGCGAGCGGTTTCATCGAGGCGATCGCCTACTACGAGTCCGTCCTGTTGAGCTACGTCACTAGTCGACTGCTTTCGGTGTTCATCGGGTTCCGGTTGGCAGCCAGCCGAGCCGTTGTCATGCACCGAGAGGCCTTCCAAACGGTGGATGGATACAATCCGGCGATGCTCACGGAGGATTACGATTTCGCGTATCGGTGTTACAAACAGGGACTCGACGTACACGAACAGCTGTACTACTCCTCGACGATCGAAGCAGCCCACACGGTGGACGATTGGTGGGGCCAGAGAAAGCGATGGATGAGCGGATACGCCCAGGTGTTTCACACCCGTCTTCGTGAACAGTTCCCCCCGCGCGATCTCCGCGATCTATTGAGTGTGGGAATCTGCACGAGTTCGGTGTTCGGTAACCTCTTGCTCCTCTCACTCACCGCGAAATTCGTGGTGGTCGTTCTGTTCGGTGGTGCGGTGATCTCGTTCGTCCCGTTTCTCACAGTGATCGTGATCACCGGCTTCGTTCGGTGCGTCGATTACGTCCAAGGAACGGTCAATCGGATCGGCTGGGAATGGATCTTGACACCGATCGTCTTCCCGCTGTACGGTCTCGTGGCGACGAAGGCGATCACCGAATACGTGATCGACGGGACGAGAGAGTGGTACCACGTCGAGAAGACGGGTCAGTGACTACAGACTACCCACGGCTCATCGGGGCTGGTCGTCGTCTCTCGGACCCTTTCCTGGGTAATCGTCGTTTCCATTACCTGGGTTGTCGTCCCATCCGTCGTTGTTGCCGTGGCTACAGTCCGTTTCCTCGGGCTGGTAGACGTACAGGCAGTCGTTGCTGTAGGAGCGGCCGAGCTGGTCTGCGTCCTCACAGCAGAGGACCCGTTCGTCGTCCATCACGTAGACGTTGTCGACGTTGATCAGCGCGTTATCAGCGACGTCGGCCGGATCGCTGGCGTCGGGTCCGACAATGACGGGTTCGAGCGTCGACACGTTGTAGTCGTGTTCGAGCGTCCCACGGTAGACGACACCGCCGTCGACGCGTTCGATTTGGAGATCGCCAGCGTCTGACATACCGTCGCTGAGCGCGGAGATCGCAAAGTAGACGGGATCGCCAGGGGTCGCACGATCGTGGCTGTCGACGCCTTCGGCCTTGTTGAACTCGATGGTCGCACCGATCTCCTTTGCGGCCGCTCGCGCCTCCAGAAACGGTACTCTGCGGAGATCCTCGTCAACCTCTCCTTCCTCGTACTGCTCTGCCCACTCGACGATCTCCTCGTTGGTGATGTAGTTTTGATTGCCGTTTTCGACAACTTCCCTGTCGGCGGCTTCGAGCACCGCATCGGTGACCGGGTCGCCTTCCGTCCACTCGGCGTGGGTAGCGAGGTAGTCAGCCTGGGTGACGTGGTCGTACTCGGCGATCCACGACTCGACTTCCCTGTTCGTGGCGTGGCCCAGCTCCAACCACTCGAGTTCCAGGGAAACGTCAGCGGGGGGCTCGTGTTTCGCGGCCGCCTCGTTGGTCACGTTCGGAGCATACAGGGTGCCGGAAACGTCCATCGGATCGCGGTAGCTCGGGATCGGTCGATCGGCCACGAACTTGTAGATCCCCTTGCTGGCGCCGTCCGAGCAGCCGTATGCCGTTCGCAGGTCGTTCTGGATGTCGGGAGCCTCCCACGCGGCGCGTCCCATCACGTAGTATTTGACCGGTTGGGGCGGATCGGCCGTCGGATTCCGGATGTCGACGAAGTAGCCGTATCGGTACGGGTTCGGGTAGGTGTCGCCGATCGGTGTGGTGGAGTCGGTCGGATCCGCACCGAGATAGTACGCCAAAAATTCTATGCCCGACATCGCCCACCACCCTTGAACAGTCCACGCGTCGTCGTAGTACTCCTCGACGGCGGACTGGATCTCGGAGGGGTTGGGTCGATTCCAGAACTGGCACGCGCCAATCCGCCCCTTCCCGGTTCCGTGTTCGACGATGTTACCAACTGTTGCCATCCCAGACACGCGCGTGTGGGAGTAGTTTTCCTCCGCGGAGATCATCGTGTCCCACGGGGTGAGATCGCCGTAGCAGTTGATCCGCGTTCCGCCGATGTCCCGGAACGGCTCGGTGTTAGCAAGGTTGATGGCCCCGTCGAGATCGGCGTTCCACTCGCCGTTCTCATCCCGGCTGATCGGGATCCGGGAGATGTTTCCGGGGCTGTTCTCCCAGTTCGTGAACAGATAGCCCGCGTTGTTTCCGTTCGTCGGAACGAACTGGTTGCAATCGGGGTTCGAGGCGGGATCACCGTACATGGTCCCGGCGAACTGTTCGAGCGTGATGTCCGTTCCGTCGGGCGTCTGAGCCACGCCGAGCCGTTGGGTGTCGCCGTTGATCACGTCGCCCCCGTGTGCGAAGAACTCGTACTCCCCGCCCGCGGAGCGGATCGCCCCTTGCTCTTCGCTCGTTTGGGGCGTCGAAAGCTCGGTAAAATCGTCGTTGTGGCCCTCCATCGAGAACTGGAACCCGTTGAAGTATCCGATTCCGGACTTATTGTACGGCTCGGGGTTGTCTTCGCTGGGGTGTTGGAGGCTGTACAACGGCGTTCCATCCTCGAACACGAACGGTCCGGTGACTTCCGCACCGAGCGCCGTCGAGGAGAACCGCTTGAGCTCCCCACGGACGAACGGCGCCCGCGGCGTGTTCGCGTCGTCGGACGCAGCTGCCCCGACACCGGAAACGCTCGCTCCGAGCGCAGCCGCTACGGACGTTGCCATCAGCCGCCGTCGAGTGAACTCGACCATGCAGATGAACGATCGCGATGGAATATTTTGTTCATTTATAATATCGGTACGCTGGTGTATGGTCGGGAAATGAGCACTCACAAGTGGTATATACCGATGGGAACGGTACCGAGTCGTCGCACGGTGGGCGTGTGCGGGATGAACCGGAGGCCGTGAGAATCCTATCAGACCGATCGTCGCCGGTCACTCGACGCGATCCCCCGCTCTATCGCGCCGTCGCGGATCTCTTGGGCGCGCGTTCTGACGGTAGCGACGTACCGTTCGATCTCCGGGGGCGTCTTGCCGTAGAACGACGCGACCCAGTTGCTGTCCGTGTGGGGCTGGGTGAGAAAGTACGCGGCCAGCGTGTCCCGTCCGGCCTGGATGATCGCCGGCGGGACGCCGCGTTCGCCCGTTCCCGCCTCCTCGAAGCCGTTGACGTCGAAGTACACGTCCGCGTACAGCTCTGCCAGCTCCGACTCGCGGAAGACGGCACCGCGGTGGTTGGGCGCTTCGAACCGATACCGAACGTCGTCTTCGTTGTTCCGTTCGGCTACGATGCTCACCCCCAGCACGTACTCCCGGTGTACCGATTCGGTATCCGTGTTTTGTTCCGATGTCCCGTCCGATTCCGTCCTGGCTACGGATGCACGATCCATGGGATCGAACAACCCGCTGCCACCTCTTAAACTGTTGTAATGTGGGTATATACTGCTGTCAGCGATCACGATAGCTACGGAGCGCTATTGAGCACCATCCCTAGCTCGATGCGGGCACAGACAGTGATCCGTCACCATTCCGGACAGCACTGGGACAAAATGGCTGGTTTCTTGTATCACCTCTGAATACATCCGTTTGTATGTCACAACTAACACCAGAAATGGACACGGAGGGCGACGTCTTCGGTGTCAGAATCGCCGCGGCCATCATCGACTTCATCGTAGTGGCTATCCTCCTAGTAATCTTCGGAGGAATCATCGGGGGCATCATCGGCGTACTGCTCGACTCGTTCCTTATAATAAGTGTAATCAGTGCCCTCATCCCGATACTCTATTTCATCATTCTGGAGGGAAAGTACGGACAGACAGCGGGAAAACGACTGCTCAACATCGCCGTGGTCCACGAGGACGGCTCCCCCTGTACGATGTCCTCATCAGCGATCAGGAACGTTCTCCGGATCATCGATCAGCTCCCGGCGTTTTACATACTCGGACTCGTGGTCATGCTCCTCACGGACCGCACCCAGCGGGTCGGTGACCTCGCCGGCGGAACGGTCGTCGTTCGCACCGAATGACGGTCTCCTCGGTGATGAGTGGATAGATCCCAGCGATCGTTCACCCGGCCCGGCGATCGCGGACGAAACGGACGGTCGAGCATCGATCACACCGTGGATCTACGACCGAACCGATCGAAATATTCTATTTCAAAAACATTAACCGGAAGGTAGAAATGTGTGTACAAGTTGTTGTATCTGTAATGGCGCCCATGAGTGTCATCGACTGGATCGGTTTGGTCGGACCGTACGTCGTGTTTTTCGGTCTGTTGATCGTATACTACGTCTGGGAGGGACGACGAGAGCGTCGGCTTCGAGAACGGTACACGGAGGGACGGCATGGCGAGTAACGCGATCGCCGGCTCTGCGAGCGTGTGGGTGCTCGGAACGTTCACCGTGTATCTGCTAGCGCTCGTGGGGATCGGGTTGTACACCTCGCGGTTCATGGATTCTGTCGGGGACTACGTGATCGGCGGCCGCCGAATCGGACCGGTGGTGACGGGCTTTTCCGAGCGCGCGTCCGAGATGAGCGGCTGGCTCACGCTGGGCGTGCCCGCCGACGCCTACGGAACCGGGATCATGGCCTTCTTGAACGGGCTCGGGATGATTCCGGCCGATCTGTTCTCGTGGGCGGCGATCGCAAAACGCCTCCGGAAGTACACCGAGCTGGTTCGGTCGGTGACGCTGCCGACCTTTTTCGAACACCGGCTGGGTGACGACACCGGCCGCGTCAAAGGCGTCTCGGCGGTGGTGCTCATGCTGTTCGAAGGGGGATACGTGGGCGCACAGATCGTCGCGGCGGGGATCTTACTGCAGATCCTGACGGGCATCGATCCGTGGGTCGGGATCATCGTCGGCGGAATCATCGTCATCAGCTACACATTCCTCGGCGGGTATTTCGCCGTCGCGTGGTCCGATTACTTCCAGGGAGCCATCATCCTCACGGCGTTCATCGCGCTGCCGGTCATCGCGTTCGTCAACTTTGGACTTCCGTTCGAGGAGCTGGCCCAAAGCGGGGACAGTCTCACCAGCATCACGGCCGGAACGACGGGGTGGGCAGCCGTGTTCGGAATCATCAGCTACGCCGCCATCGGGCTGGGAGTGCCCGGCAACCCCCACATCATGGTGCGCTTTATGGGGATCGACCGGGTGAAAAACATTCGGCGGGCGGCGCTCGTCGCCCAGCTGTTCATGTTCGTGGCGTACATCGGCGCGGCGTTCGTGGGCCTGTACGCTCTCGCTGTGTTCGGCGGCGGAGCCATCGAGACTCCCGACGCGGTGATGCCGATGCTCACACTCGATCTCCTGCCCGACGTGCTCGCCGGCATCGTGCTCGCGGCCGCCCTCGCGGCGATGATGTCCAGCGCGGACTCCCAACTGCTCGTCGCCACCAGTGCCGTCGTGGAGGACGTCTACCACGGCTTTTTCGATCGGGACGCGACCCAGGAGGAACTCGTCCGGTACTCCCGGTACGCGACCCTCGGCTTGGGTGTGGCGTCGGTCGGATTCGCGTATTTCGCCAGGGGCACACCCATCTACACGCTCGTGCTCGACTACGCGTGGGGCGGTCTGGGAGCGGCGATCGGCCCGACGATCATCGCCACGCTCTGGTGGAAACGCGTCACGGCCGAGGGATCGGTCGCCAGCATGATCGTCGGGACGATCACGATGATCCTGTGGACCCAACTCCCGACCGTGCTCGGTGCAGTGGGGATGATGCCGCCGGAATCCGCCGCGTTCTGGTACGGTCTCGCCACGGTGTACGGGCTGTTCCCGGCGTTCGTCCTCTCGGTGCTCACGCTCGTGGTCGTCTCGCTGCTCACGTCGCCGCCGGAGGGCGTCGACGAGCGGTTTGCGGTGTTCGACAAGCCCCTTTCGGCTGTGCTTTCGGAGGACGGCACGCCCGAGTACGCCACTGATGGCGGGGCAGTCGCTGCCGGAGCGAGCGGACCGAAGGTCGTGACCGAGGCCGACAACATCCGCAACCACGTTGCCACAGCGGCGAGCACCGCCCTGGACGCGGAGCGCCCGGCGACTGGCCCGGTCGGTCACCACCACGACCAGGCCGAGTTGCCGGTGTTTCCGCCCGCCATCTCGCGGGAGGCGGTCACATCCGAATCGTCGCGAGTCACCGCGGTAGCGTACCCATACCGCGTGTACGAGACCGAAACCGAGGTCGATCGGCCCTTCATGTCGGCCCACACGGACCGGCACGTCGTCAGCATGGACTGCTCTCGCAGACTCGCGGTTCGGGCCGACGTGTTCCCCGAGACCGACGCTCGAACCGTTTCCGACGTGCTCGTCCTGCCCACCGAACTCGACGACGAACAGGCCGACGAGAAAGCCCGTGATGAAGTGTTCGAGTGGACGCTTCGCACCTCGGTGCTCGCTGACGTGCCAGAGACCGAAATCGACCGCGTGGCCGACGCCTACAAACTCTTTTGGCTCGTAGAACGACCGGACGGCAACGTGATAATTGATTCTGTCCGGGGCACCGAACGCCCGCTCGAGGGCTGACGCTTCATTTTCCCCATTATTTGACAGCAATATATCCATATTGGCTAAACGGTTATCTCCTGTGAGACACACACGCTAGCAAGAATGAGCGGTCGAGCAGAACCGACTGCCGGGTGGGGAGAGGCCGAACAGGAATACGAGGACGATGTCACCGGGATGGCAACGATGGGACGGTTGTTCGAGGCAAGCGTCAGCCGCAACCGCGAGCATCCAGCCCAGCGGTACAAGGGCGGGGTGTACAACCGTTCCCTCGTTTCTGCGGGGGTGATCGATCCGGCATCCGCCGGGCGGTACGAGACGCTCACCTACAGCGAGATGCAACGGGTCGTCCACACCCTCGCGGCGGGCGTTCGTGATCTCGGCATCGAGCCGGGTGAGCGGATCGCTGTCTTCGCCGACACGCGTATGGAGTGGGCGCAGGTCGATTTCGCGTTATTGGTCGCCGGAGCGGTCGTCACGACCGTCTACGCCGAGTCCTCGCCCGAACAGGCGCGGTTTCTTCTCTCGGACTCCAGTGCGGTCGGCGTCGTTGTGGAAAACGAGGAGCTGTTAGACCGCGTGCTCGCGGTCGAGGACAAACTCGATCTCCGGTTCATCGTCGTTATGGACGAACTCTCTCGCGAGACAAAACGCGATGATGTCATCACGCTCGGTGAGCTGTATCGGCGCGGTGAGCGGATTTCGTGGCCCTTGCAGCTCGAAACGTGGCTCAGCTCCCGGTCGGTGGACGATCTTGCGAGCATCATCTACACCTCCGGAACGACAGGGCAACCGAAGGGCGTCGCGCTCACTCACCGAAATTTCCGAGCGAACATCAACGACATTCGAAAGCGGCTCGGACCACGACCGGACAAGTCTCCAGAGACGTTTGTCATCAATGAGGCGACCGACACACTTTCGTTTCTCCCGCTCGCGCACGTCTTCGAGCGCACCACGGGGCACTTCTTCCTGTTCGCGTCGGGAGGCACTGTCGCCTACGCCGAGTCCCCGGATACGGTGGGAGAGGACTTAGAGAAAGTCGAGCCGGACGGGATGACGAGCGTCCCGCGGGTGTACGAGCGCATCTACGACTCCATGCACGAGCAGGCCAGCGGATCGAGAATCAAAGAACGCGTCTTCAACTGGGCGCTCGGCGTCGCCAGGGAACATTCCCGTCGCACCGAGCACGGCGTGTTTCACCGTTTCAAACACGCGCTCGCGGATCGGCTGGTGTACAGTACTGTCCACGAGGAGTTGGGCGGCAACGTCGAGGGGTTCATCAGCGGTGGCGGAAGCCTCTCAATGGATCTCGCCGAACTGTTCGACGGGATGGGGCTAACGATATACGAGGGGTACGGTCTCACGGAGGCTGCACCCGTCGTGAGCGTCAACCCGATCGAGGAGCCCAGACCCGGGACGCTCGGGCTGCCGCTCGTCGGCGTGGAGGCGTCGCTCGACAGATCACAGGTCGGGGAGACCCAGAAGCGGCGCACGTCGGGGGAGATCGGGGAGCTGCTCGTCCGGGGACCGAACGTTACCGATGGGTATTGGAAGGATCCACACGCCACGGAAGCCGCCTTCACCGAGGACGGGTGGTTTCGCACCGGCGACATCGTGGAACTGACCGACGAGGGGTATCTCGTCTTCCACGACCGCCTCAAACAGATCCTGGTCCTCTCGACGGGGAAGAACGTCGCTCCCGTGCCGATCGAGAACGCTTTTGCCACCAGCGACCGCATCGAGCAGATCATGGTCATCGGTGACGACGAGAAGTTCGTCAGCGCGCTCATCGTTCCCAACTTCGAGGGACTCCGGAGCTGGGCCCAACGAGAGCAGATCCAGCTGCCCGACCGTCGGGAAGAGTTGTGTCACGACAATCGGGTCCAGCAGTGGATTGTCGAAGAAGTCGACGAGATCAACCAGCGGTTCCAGCCCGAAGAACGCATCAAGCTGTTCGAACTCGTTCCCGAGCGGTGGACGCCGAAAAACGACCTGCTCACGCCCTCACTGAAGAAAAAACGCCGCAACATCCTGCAACGCTACGCCGAACGGATCGACAACATATACTCGGAGAGGTAGCCCTCCGTTCGTTCACTCGCGCTCTGGAAGGATCTGCACTGTCGTCTCGTCGTAGAGTCCCTTCTTGACGGCACCGTCGACGTTGATGCGTGCGCCGATCGTGTACTCGCCCGGCACAACGGGTTCCCATTCGGACTCCGAGACGCGAAACAGCTGTTCCCACCGCTTCTCGAATCGCTTTCGTTCCCCACGACCGAACCGGAACTCCCCAGGCTCGTTCGGCGGGTCGCGCGGAACGCGTGTGGCCTCGGTCTTGCCGTCGACCTCCCACGCCCACAGGATCGGCGAGCGCGTCCGGAACGCGACCGGGAACGGCATCGCGTTGGCCATCGTGACCCGAAACGGCACCGTCGCGCCGAGCGGGAACGCCTCGCAGGGAACCGACACATCGACAGAAATGGCCCGGCGACGGAGCCAGCCGGGGAGGAGCCGCCGGCTCAGTGCCGTCGCGTTCACCGACCGCATTGCTTGGAGCGGCGTCTCCGAGCGTCGCTGGCTCGGTGTGAACTGCTCCTCGTCGTCCCGAGTGAGGGCCTCGGACTCGTAGATCCGGCGCATTATCCGCTTCTGGCGCTGTGCGGACTAAAACGTTCGGAGCGTTAATCCTCGACAACAGCGTCGGCACGACCGGCCGAGTCGTGCTCGTCGTTCTCCTCCTCGTACAGGAAGCAAGCGATTCGGTGCGCGTCGCCGGTCCGGTACTGATCGGGAGGACGGCGTTCACAGGGCGAGACGAACGCCGAGTCGAGCCGTTCGTTCGCGTCGGCGATCTCCCCGGCGTGGAGGCGATCGATCGCCGACGAGAGGACCTCCTCGGCCTGTTCGTCGCTCACCCGGCGCGGCAGCGAGTACTCCGAGCGGATCAGCTCGTCCAGCCGGTCCCTCGTGAGGCTCGACAGCTCAACCGACTCCTCTTCCGTGGTGGCGAGCGACCCGACGCTTTCGGCGTCTCCGGTCTGCAGCTTGAGATCCACGATCGAGCGCCACTCCGCTTGGGTGAGTTCGTAGTCGTCCGGTTGAATGATCCGTGGACACCGCGTGTGGAACCGGCAGCCCGACGGCGGATCGATCGGAGACGGGACGGTGCCCGGGAGGGTGATCTGTTCGTCCTCCCAGAGCGGGTCGGGTTCGGGGATCGCAGAGAGCAACGCCTCCGTGTAGGGATGGTGTGGCGGTGAGAACACCTCCTCGGTCGTTCCGACCTCCGCGATCTCACCGAGGTACATCACCGCAACGCGATCAGAGATGTGCTCGACGACGCTCAGGTCGTGCGCGATGAAGATGTACGACAGCCCGAACTCGTCCTGGAGGTCCTCCAGGAGGTTGAGGATCTGTGCCTGCACGCTCACGTCGAGCGCGCTCACCGGCTCGTCACAAACGATGACCTCCGGATCGACCGCCAGCGCGCGGGCGATTCCGATGCGCTGGCGTTGTCCACCGGAGAACTCGTGGGGGTAGCGCCGCGTGTGGCTCGCGTTCAATCCGACGGTTTCGAGCAGCTCGCCGATCCGTTCGGTTCGCTCCTCGCCATCGGCGAGATCGTGGACATCGAGCGGCTCGCCGATGATGTCGCCCACCGTCAGCCGAGGGTTCAGGCTCGCAAACGGGTCCTGAAAGATGTACTGCAGATCTTTTTTAAGGCGTCGGAGGCGCACGTTCGAGACCGCCGTCAGCTCCTCGTCGCGGTAGTACACCGTCCCGTCGGTCGGCTTGATCAGCCGGAGGATCGATCGGCCGAGGGTTGTCTTCCCACAGCCGCTCTCGCCGACGACGCCGAGGGTTTCGCCCTCGCGCAGCTCGAGATCCACGTCGTCGACCGCCTTCACCGACCGGCCGCGCCCGAGCAGACTGTCGATGAACCCACTGGAGGTGTCGTAGTACTTCTTCAGCCCCTCGACTCGCAGAATCGACTCCTCGGTTCGCTCAGACATTCTGATCCTCCTCGACCACGCGTTCCTCATCCGATCCCTCGACGACGACTTCGTAATCGAGTCCCTCCGTGAGATCCCCCGTGTATTCGAGACACGCCGCGACGTGATCGGCGTCCAGGGTCCCATCCCGGTCGGCGTCGATCAGCGACGGCTGCTTGCGGGTACAGACCTCTTCGGCGAACGGACACCGGGGGTGGAAGCTACAGCCGGTCGGGAGTTCCACGAGATCCGGCATCGTTCCCGGGATCGTCTGGAGACGATCGCGGTCGTCGCCCACCCGCGGGATCGAACTCATCAGCCCGACGGTGTAGGGGTGTTTCGGGTCGTAGTACAGCTCCTCGACGGGCGCTTTCTCGACGGGCTTGCCCGCGTACATCACCATTACTCGGTCACAAACCTCCGCGATGACGCCCAGGTCGTGGGTGATCAGCTGGACCGCGGTGTCGAACTCCTCGGCCAACTCCTCGATCTCGGCCAGGATCTGGGCCTCGATGGTCACGTCGAGCGCGGTCGTCGGCTCGTCACAGATGAGCAGGTCCGGATCACACGACAGCGCCATCGCAATCACCGCGCGTTGTTGCATCCCGCCGGAGAACTCGTGGGGATAATCGGAGTACCGCGACTCGGCTTCCGGGATGTTCACCGTATCGAGCAGCTGGATCGTCCGCTCTTTGGCCTCCCGGTCGTCGTACCCGAGATGGTGGCGCATCGCTTCTGCGATCTGCTCGCCGACGGAGTAGACGGGGTTGAGCGCGGTCTGGGCGTCCTGAAACACCATTGCGATCTCGTTGCCCCGGATCGACCGGACCTCCTGCTCGGTCATTCCGAGAATGTCTTGTCCCTTAAATCGGATCTCGCCGCTCGTGATCCGCCCCGGGCTCTCGATGAGCCGCATCAGCGACAGGGCGGTCACGCTCTTTCCGGCGCCGCTCTCGCCGACGACACCGAACGTCTCTCCGCTCTCGATACGGTAGCTGAGTCCGTCAGCGGCGGTGACGACGCCCTCTTGGGTGTAGAACTCGACGGTGAGATCCTCGACTTCGAGCAGCGCCATCAGGCACCCCCCTGGTCGTCCATCCCCGTCGCCTGGGCGTCGAGCGCGTCGTTGATGCCGTCACCGATCATGTTCATCGCCATCACGAACAGGAAGATCGCTAGCCCCGGATACACCGTTGCCCACCACGGAATCCGCCCCTCGGGACCCGGAATGAGGGTTTCACGGGTCGCATCCAGCATCGTTCCCCACTCGGCGGTGCCCGGCGGCATACCGAGTCCGAGGAACCCAAGCGCCGCAACGCCGATGACGACAGTGCCGATGTTGAGCGAGGCGACCACGAGCAGCGGCGGGATCGCGTTCGGGATGATGTGTTTGAGGATCACCGACCAGTCGCGCGCACCGAGGGCCTTCGCCGCCATCACATACTCGTTTTCCTTGATCGACAGCACCTCCCCGCGGACGAGGCGGCCGTAGCTCGCCCACCCGAAGAGGGAGAACGCGAGCACGAGCTGCCAGTAGCCCCCGCCGAGGATGGTGACGATGATCAGGGCCAACACCAGCCCCGGAAACGCGTAGATCGTATCGACGATCCGCATCATGATCTCGTCGACCCAGCCACCGTAGTAGCCCGAGACGGCTCCGTACACGGTCCCGAAGCTCGCGGTGAGTGCGACGACGACGAACCCGATCGAGAGGCTGTACCGACCGCCGTACAGGATCCGCGAGAACAGATCCCGCCCAGAACCGTCGATTCCCATGGGGTGGGACAGCGACGGCGGATCGTACACCCCAACGGAGGGATCCTGCAGGTACAGGATCGTCGACGGCTCGTGTGGCGCGAGCGCGAGCGGCTGGATCGGGAACCCGGCCACGGTGATCGGCCGGGCGAGGAGCGCGGCGATCGACAGCACGAGAACGACCGCCACGCCCACCATCGCCGAGCGGTTGCGCTTGAACCGCTCCCAGCCGCGACGCCACCGGCTCTGTGTCTCTACCGCGCTGTGCTCCGCCCAGTCCGACAACGGATCGCGCGACTCGACGCGGTCCGCATCGAACCCGGTGATCCGAATTCGGCCTCGTTCCGTAGACATGATGTTAATCGTATCTGATCCGCGGATCCAACACCGCATACAGGATGTCCGCAAGCAGGTTCGCCAGGATGATGAACACGCCCGTAAACAGGGTGATCGCCATCAGGAGGTTGACCTCTCGGGCATTGATCGCGTCGATGAACTCCTTGCCCAGCCCCGGCCAGTTGAACACGGTTTCCACGACGACCGAGCCCGCAACGATGCTCGCTGTCAGCGTCGCCGCGAGCGTTACTACCGAGATCAGCGAGTTCCGCAGGACGTGTTTGAGCACCACCTGCCGTTCGGGCAGCCCCTTGGCCCGCGCGGCGGTCACGTACTCCTTGTTCATCTCTTCTGCCATCGAGGTTCGCATGACGCGCATGATCGACGCTGCCGACGCGGTGCCGATCGTCAACCCGGGTAAGATCAGGTATTTTAGCATCTTGGGATGCCACAGCGGCAGCCGCGAGGGTGCGAGCACGGGCCAGATGCCCGTCCAGAGCGCCCCGACCAGGATGAGCATGAGACCCAGCCAGAAGTTCGGGATCGAAATGCCAGACAGCGCGATGAAACGGCTCACGGTGTCGCCCAGCTGGTCTTTGTTCACCGCTGCGTAGATCCCCGTCGGGATCGCAACGATGAGACCGAACGCCCACCCGAACAGGCCGAGCACGATCGTCTCGGGCAGCCGGGACATAACGACCGCCGAGACCTCGCGGTTGTTCTTGATCACTGTCCCGAAGTCGCCGGTCAGGATGTTGCCCATCCACGTCATGTACTGCTGGTAGACCGGGCCTCCGAGTCCGTACTGTGCCCGAATCCGGGCTTCTTCCGCCGCCGAAATGTCCGGGTTCAGAGCGACCATCTGGCTGATGGGATCGCCCGGCGTGAGGTGAAACAGCCCGAACGTGATCACCGAGACGCCGAACAGTATCGGGATAATCGAGAGAATGCGATTCAGTATGAAACGTCTGAGACTCATGCTTCTTTGTTACTCACCTGTGTGTTTGTTCGATCATTATAAACGCACTGGTTCGAGCCGACCGCAGGCCACTGGGTTACCCGTCCTCTCGCTCCAACCAGATCGCTTGAGACTCCTGTGGAGCGTACAGCGCGAAATCGTAGAGACTCTCGGTGAACGGATCGGCCCTGAACCCGGCGACATCGGCGTTCATCACGGCCTCAGTGAGGCTGAAGTGGGTGATGGAGCTGTAGCGTTTCTCCGCGAGATACGTCCAGATCTCGTCGTAGCGCTCGGCGCGAACCGTCTCGTCCTCGACCGCCTCGATATCGTACCGGGCGTTGTCCATCATCGTATCGAGTTCGGAATCGTTGATGCCGTTCAGATTACAGCACTGCCCAACGTTGTCGCTGTGGTGGAGCGCGTTACAGAAGCTCTCGGGGTTGAACGTTCCCGACAGTCCGATGGCAGCGATGAAGCCGTTGTCCTGGTAGTCGGGATTGAGCACCCGCCTGGTGTATGCGTTCCACTCGTAGGTTTCGATCGACACCTCGAAGTACTCCGACTGTTCCATCGATTCGGCGATCAACTCGATCATCTGGACGCGGTCGTTGGCGTTGGCGTTGACCTCGATCTGGATCTCCAGCGGGTAGTCGAGCCCGAGATCATCGCCGACCTCATCGAGCAGTTCTTTTGCCTGTTCGGTGTCGTACTCGTTGTACGGTCGGACCTCATCTTCGAGCGCCTCGACGTCGGCCGTCCCGTTCTTCTCGGCAAGCTTCGGGATCGAGGTCCACGCGGGCCGCGCCCACCCGTTGAGAACGTTGCTCACGATGTTCTCGCGGGGCACGAGGTGGTTGACGGCCTGCCGGAGCCGCTCGTCGTTCCACGGTTCGACGTTGACGGGATACTGGAGGTAGTCGTAGGCACCGGCCTCGATCGCGGCGATGCGGTAGCCCTCGTCGTCGTGGTACTCGTCGAGCGTGCTCGATTCCAGCCCGGACGCGACGTCGATCTCATCGTTCTGGAGCGCTGCCGAGCGGCTAGCGTCGTCCTCGATGATCTCGGCCTCGATCGTCTCGATGACCGGCCCGTCCGGGAACTCCGACGGCCCATCGAACCAGTCGATCGAGTCGACGCCCTTCCCCTCGACCCAGTAGTTTCCGAACTTCGAGAACTCGTAGTACTGCCCGTCCTCGAACGCTTCGAGGGTGTACGGACCGGTTCCGACCGGATCGTTGCCCTGCCGGGGATCGAGCGCACCGCCCTCCAGCCCGGCCTGCTCGGTCGAGTGGATGTACATCCCCGGCAGCTCCCGCTCTGCTTCGGCGTCGGGGACCTGCGCGAACAGATCGACCGTGTACTCGTCGACCGCGCGGGCGTGCAACAGCGAGTCGAACGTTTGGGCCGAAACGTCGGAGTTCTCGTAGCGCTCGGCCGTGCGAACGACGTTCTCGGCGGTTAGCTCCTCGCCGCCGTGGAACTCGATGCCCTCCCGGAGCTGGTACCGGAACTGCATCCCGAACACGCCGTCGTCGATGGCGTCGGCGGCTTCGCTGGGGGTGAGCACCCGGACCTCGTCGCTCTCGGCCGGATTGTCATCCGGGTGTTGGACGATGATCTGCGCGTCGGTGTCGAGCGCTCCCTCCTCGCCTGTCCCGACGGTCGTCATGTACTCCTCGTAGGCGGTCCGGTCGATGTCCTGGACCTCGCGCTGCTCGTAGCTCTTCGCGAGCCACGGGTAGAGGTTCCCCTCCCGGTCGGACGTGACCAGCTGCTCGAAAACCAACACCTGCGCTTGGGTCGACTGCGCGTCTGTGCTGTACGGCGGATCGAACGATTCGACGTTCGCCGTGGTTCCGATCCGGAGGGTACCCCCTTCTTGCAGGTCGGCGAAGTCGACATCCGGTTCTTCCAGCTCGTTCAGTTTGCTCGTGCTGTCGCCACCGCCGCCGCCGTCGCCGCCGTCGTCTCCCCCGAGACAGCCAGCCAACCCGACCACGCTTGCGGCTCCGATTCCTTGAAGTAAATGCCGTCGGCTAAGGCGACTGCCCCGACCGGTATGTCGTGCCATGCACCCCCGTTTGGAGTGCATCTATATAAATGTACGATTAACTGAAGTCCTGGTATTACGAACTGTTGAGGCGATCAGGGTGGTTCCCGAGAGGGTGCCTGCAATACCCACCGCGCCGACGAGCAACGCGGCGAGGACGCTGCGCCGCGTCTGTTCGTGGTCCATGGACTGTTGATTTTACTGACTAGTACGAAGTGTTCTAGTACCGCCAAACGGTTTCTAAGAGCTTCGAGTATATTTTTTCCAATAAACGATTCAGAAGCTCTCTCTGTGGAGCACTTCGTCGACGCCACGGCGGGGGAGCCTATCGGGTTCCTCGCCGCCGCTCGGTCCGACGGCGATCAACACGACCGGAACCGTATCCTCGGGAAGTTCGAGGAACTCGGCGATCCCCTCGGCGTCGAAGCCGATCATCGGCGTCGCACTGAGACCGCGGGCGTGCGCGGACAGCAGGAGGTTCTCGGCGGCGAGCGAGGCGTTCCGGATCGCGTAATCGCGGCCCATCCGGTCGTCGGCGTACATCCCGACGCTCTGCTCTTTGGTTTGGGCGGCCGACTCTTCGTCCATCCGTCCGGCATCGACCCACTCCTCGAACACGCGATCGGCCGTCTTGGGAGTGGTGTGCCCGGCGACCAGAACGGCTGTACCGGCGTCTCGGATGTGCTCCTGACCGAACGCGAGTTCGACGACCGTATCGAGGCGCTCCTCGTCTTGGACGACGACGAACTCCCACGGCTGGAGGTTGTACGACGATGGCGCAAGCGTCGCGTCCTCGATGAGCGATTCGAGGGTCGCATCGTCGAGCGCCGCGTCGGGCGCGAAATTGTGCCCCGAGCGCCGCGTTCGGAGCGCTGTGATGGCTTGTTCGAACGTTTCGTCGTGATCAGCTCTGTCTCGTGTCTCCGACCTCGATTGCATCGTATCGCTCAGTACCACCGTGGGAGATAAATCAGTTAGCTATCATTCGTGTCGGGTGGTTACAGTGGCGTAACCAGCCCCGACGCTCTGTTCGTTCGGTGTGTTTCCAGCCCCGCCGGTTCGTGGCATCGACGACTGCGGGTATCGAAACTGGCATGTAACCGTCTCCTGTACGGATACCATGGTCGTTCCACTGCACTTGGGATTCGAGCATCCCAACCTCGTTTGGCTCGGAATCACTGCGCTTCTCGCGTTCGTCGCGGGGTTGGTCGTCAACCTGTATCGATCCTCCTCGACGACCCGACGCCCGGACTCCGAGGAAAACGCCGATCAGTAACGGACACGGGCACCGTTCACTCCCCGTTCCCGAGCGCGAGCCGTGCCAGTTCTTCACGAACGAGCGCCCGGATTCGCGCCTCCTGCTCGTCGGTGAACGCGTCGCTCTCGCCCGCGAACTGAGACAGCGCCTCGGGATCGATGTGCTCCTCGGCTGCGTCGGTCGACGCTTGGTCCGTCGCCTCGGTCGCTCCGTTGGCGTCGGACGGAAGGCCGCTTTTGGCGGTCGCCCAGTCGATGGGCACTGAGACGCCTTTGGTCGCCGCCGACACCATGGCCGAAGTGTTCTCTTGGAGGTAGTTCCGGAAGGCTTTGATCGTCTCCGGTTCGCCGTGGATGAGGTGGATGTTTGCGGGATCGACCTCTCTAGCGAAGTGCAACAGCCCCTGTCGGGAGGCGTGGGCGCTGAAGCCGTCGATCCGGCCGACCCAGTTGCGGGGCACGCTGATCGATTTGCGGTGGATTCCGTACCCCTCGCTCATGAGATCGTCAGCCTGTTCTGGCTCCATGAGTCCGGTGATCTCGACCTCGACCGATTCTTCCTCGGCTTCGAGCAGCGCTCGTCCGGGCGTGTAGGCAGCCTGGAACCCCGTGATGAAGACGCGGGCCGTCTCGCAGTGTTCGGTCAGCTGCCAGAGATACCACGGCGACCACCCACCGGTGAACATCCCCGAGGGAGCGACGATCACCGGCACCGTCTCCCCGTCGGCGGCGTCGGCGATGAGCCGTTCGCGTTCCGCGACTTGGGAGGGCGTCCACGCCTGTTCGGGCAGGAACGGTTTGCTGTCGTTGTGATCGGTCTTGTAGGTGACGACGTTGTCGGCCAGCCACTCGTTGCGCACGAAGGCGTGGTAGATCTGCATCGAGTCCTCGATCATTCCGTCGTAAACGATCTCCATCTTCTCGAGGATCTCCGGCGAAGCCTGTTGAGAGCGGATCCGCTGGGTGAACAACTGGAGCAACTCCTGGGCGCGCCCGACGGCGAACGTGGGTAATAACACGGGCAGATCCCGCTTGACCGCCGCGCAGATCTCCTCCCACAGGGTGGTTTGTGCCCCGCTGAACGAGGGGTGGGTGTCCCGGTCGCCGTAGGTGCTTTCGAGGAACAACACGTCCGCCGACGGCGGCGTATCGATCTCTCGAAGGTGGCCCGAGCGACCGCCGAGATCGCCCGAAAACACCACGCGTCGCCGATCGTGTTCGAGCGCGAGCCACGCGCTTCCCAGCAGGTGACCGGCGCTGCCGAACTGGTACTGGACGCTGTGGAACACCCCTGTTCCGTACTTTCGGGTGTCGAACCGCTTCAGGACGGCCTCGAGGTCCTGCTCGTCGAAGCGTTGGGTCCGACCGGCGCGGGCACAGTCGGAGCTGTAGATCTCCAGCGAGTCCGATAGCAAGGTGTTGGCCAACGTCGCAGTCGGCTGCGTGCAGATGATCGGCGCGTCGTCGGCGAGATACCCCTCGCGTTCGAGGAGAGCCAACCCACCGATGTGGTCGATGTGGGCGTGGGTGAGAAACACGGCGTCGATCGGTCCGGTGATTGCGTGGAAATCCGGAAACGTGACGGGCGTCGATTGACGAAGCCCGCAGTCGACGAGAAACGCGCGATCGCCGAGGGCCACGTGATAGCACGAACGGCCGACTTCCTGAGCGCCACCGAGCGGCGTGATCGTAAACGAATCTGGCTCTGTCATTGGTGTGAATCTGTGTGAATCGGTTGGTGTGTCGGTCTGCGTGGTTCGGAGACGATCCGACGGGAAGGCACTGATCCAGTCGGCAGTCGGACTAGCGGATGGGGGTCGGGGTGGAAGCAGGGCGGACCGCGAACAGCGGTGCCCCCACGGGCGCGGCTCCATCGCATCACAGCGGAGTTCGCCCGTTGGTGACGTGGCCTCGGCGGATGGCTTCACACCGCGTTGGGGCCAGCACTTTTCGAAGATACGGGACGAGCGGCGTCAACTCGTGGAGTCGCTCGTCGGGCCACTCCTCTCGAAGGCGCTCGATCGCCCGATCGATATCTCGCTGGGAATACATGTCCTGTTCGGTTCCTCCTTCGACCGGAATGTGCTCGTCGACGAACCACCTGGCCGCCTCCCAGTCGTCGAGATCGACGGTCCGAACCGCGATCGTCTCGAGTCCCGCCTTCCGGGCGGCGTGGAACCGCCGGTGGCCCGCTACCACCTCGTACGCGTGGTCGGGCGCATCCACGGATCGGACGGTCGGATACGTCAGGAGGTGTCCGCGTTCGCGGGTGAGCTTCACGAACTGCTGGTGATCCGGGTCGTCCGTCCCACGAACGCTGTACGGCGACGGCACGACGGCGTCAGTCCGGATCTCCGTGATCGAAGACAGCGGATCGAGACGCTCGACGGTCTCGGGCGCGGTGATCGTGACAGCACCGACGTGCTCTCCGTCGCCGCGCTCTGCGTCGTACACGAGAAACGCCTGATCACTGTAGTTCCAGCGGCCACCCCATCCCTCGTACGTGTGCGATCCCGTCTCTACCCGTACACGAACGCCACGGAATATGTCATTTAAATCTTCAACGAACGGATTACCCATTTAGATATCACCGTTAGGAGTCATTGGCGGGCCATCCCTTTTGTAGGTATGGGTATCATCTGGGCGCGCTTCGTCCACTGGTCGTCTGTGGTAAGCTCGACGATCCGGCGACGATCGTCAACGGAATCACAACCGAAGTAGTTGGATGTCTTTCATATGTGTGCGTGTTGGGCATTCTGGCCCTCACCGCCGGAGTTCCGTTGCTGACACCGGATCGACGTACGACCCGACGCGTTCACGACGCCACCACTGACCGGTTTCGGCGCGTTCTTCGGGCGTCGTGAACCGGTACCGATACCGGTGTACGCGCACCAGTTCCGGCGGCTCGTTCGGGAATGGGTTGTCCCGGAGCAGGGAGAGGGTTGCGTCGTCGTTTTCGAGGAGTTTTCCGAGCAGCGCGAGGAGCCACCGCTGTCGGGGACCGGGGCGGGGACGCATCGAGGCGAACCACAGCTGCCAGTCCAGCCGGAGGTGGTACGGTGCCCACTGGGGCGGCCGCCGGTCCGTTCGGACCGGCTGCCCCTCGAACTCGTAGGCGTTCCAGTCGTCTTCCTCGGGTTCCGGTGTTTGGGCCCCTTCGATAACGAGCTGATACCGGGTTTTCGTGATCGAACCGAACGCGCCGTAGGTGTTGACGAGGTGCAGCGGATCGAAGGAAGTGTTCATCACTTGGGTAGACGAGAGCATGTTCCGGACCGGTTGCACGCTCAGGAGGACGACCACCACGGCCACGAGCACCGCGACGCCGTCGAGAACCGACGGCGGTGGGCTGGCAGTCGGAACTCCAACGGGGAGGACCGCTGTGAGCACGCCGTCGCTGAACGTTACCACGCCCTGGACGCCCGTCAGGGCGTTCAGCCACGAGAAGTTGCCCGTGACCATGAGCCACAGCTGAAAGAGGATTATCCCCCCGCCCGCGACCGACCGGTAGGGCTGTGGCGCGAACAACAGAAACGGGATCACTAGCTCGACAGCGTGGTTGCCGAGCACCTCCGCGCGGTGGAACCGATCGGGGAGGTGGTGGGCGAACCAGCTCGCCGGGTTCGGCATCGGCTGGGTTTCGTAATGGTAATCGAGACAGGTCAGATCCCGCCAGCACTCGTCACCGCGGATTTTGATGAGTCCGGCACCGAACATGTTCCGGAAGAGGACCCATATGAGCAGCCAGACGATCACGACGGGTGGCCCGGTCGCTCCCGCCCCGAGAAAGACCGCTAAGAACCCGGTTTCGAGCAGCATCGTCTCCCAGCCGTAGCCATAGAAGAGCCGGCCGGCGTTCACGAAGGAGAGATACAGCGCCCACAACACCAACCAGAGGGCTACCGAGGCTGGAACGGGGTACGGTTCGGGCAGCCAGTAGGGTCCCCCAACGAGCGCGACCACGGAGAGACCCACCCCGACCGCTCCGGCTGCGCTGATAGCGCGGTCGTCGGGAACGAAATAAAAGAGGCTGGGCCGCTCCGTGAAGTTGGCGTTTTCGACGTACTCCCCGATCGGCAACAGGCCCTCCTCGCCCGCAAGGGGCCGGAACTGGCGTAGCGCAACGAGAAAGGCCACTAGGTAGATGACGGCGAGCAGGCGCTGAAACACGAACCGAACGAGCCAGTAGCTCTCTCCACCCCACAGCTCCATACCGGAACGTCAGTAGGGGAGGTAGCAAAAAACCACACCGTGTATTTGTCATAGAATGGGAAAGGCGACGTAACGACTCATTAATCTACTCGTTCGGGAGCGTTTCCTCGAACGGCTGGAGGACCACGAACTCCTCTTCGTCGGAGAATTCGAGCTGGTAGGTCTCTCCGGAGGAGCGGCCGAGAAACGTTTTGATGTTCATATCCGTCGTGACATCGGGCGAGATAGTGGCGCTCCACGCGACACTGGCGTCGGGATCAGTGTTCACTGGCGGGACGACGACCAACGGTTCCCCGTGTGTAGTGATGGCGACGTGTCCAGGTCCATCGAGGTGGACGTTGAACAGCCCGCCGGTGGACGTGCCCCCGAAGCTTTTCATCATTTTGATGTCCCAGTCGATCGTGTCTTCGAACGCCAAGATGTCGTTTCCATTGACGCTGATCGCGTCGTCGTCCGAGAGTTCGAGCAGCTGTATCTCCTTGCCTTGATCGGCCAGATACAGGTGGCCGCTTCCCTCGGCCGCCATCAACACGGAATCTTCGGAGGTGACGGATCTCTTGAGCATTCCTTTCAATCCGCCTGCGGATGTCCGTTCGAAGGAGATGTCTCCCGTGTAGCCGATCATCGAGCCGGCTTTGGCCATGGTCGTCCCGTTCCAGATCGATGTCAAGCAGTTTCGAGTGTTCGAGTTGGAACGTCCCTCCACCGTCGTCAGACGCGTTCTCCGCAGTGAATTTTCCTATATCCATTGATACTCTCGGTATCGGTCGTGCAGTGGTGTATAATAGATATCGATTTTACGCAAGATTTTGGGATTCGATCGTTTCCCAGACTTCGGCTCCCTGATCGGTGATTCCGTAGATACGATCCTTCTTCCGATCCTCTGGAACGAGTAGTTTGACGAGTGCGTGGTCACGAAGCTCGCGTAGGGCCCGTGACACGTGAGAGATCGGAAGTTGGGCCTCACTGGCAAGCTGTGACGGTGTCGTCGAACTGTCTGACAACTGATCGAGAACGTTGACCCGATACGTCGATGCGAGGACGAAGCTCACATCATTCCATTGTGATGTCATTGCATACCACGACATGCTCCTTTGTGTACGAAGCACTTGAATACTCGGGGGATACACGGGGAAAATGACGCGTAATTCCCGGTCAGATCCCACAGTAGGATCGGTGATAAGTCGAGAGAAAATCCCTCGAACGGTCTGTGGAACCAGCGGTCTTTGTCACATCACCGCCGCTGTCTGCGAGGTAGCCACTCGATACGCACGCGATTTTTCACTGGCGAGATAGTCCGTTCACTCGGATTCGGATTCCCCGGCGGATGAACGGGCTGTCGCGCTTGATTGTCCCCCTTCCCAGCTGAACAGCAGCTCACGCACGGAGAGTACACGGACTTCTGGAAAGCGACGCTTTTCGGCCTGGGCGAAATTCACGAGTCCGACGAGGAGCACGCCACCGACAGTGTTTCCGAGCAATACCGGCAACCAGAACTCATAGAAAGCGTGCAGGCCGCCCTCGCCGACGAACACGAAATAGAACACATCACACGCAGTAGTGACGACGTGAAAGAGATCGGCCACGGCAATCGTATAAAAGGCGATGTAGATGAGCAACAGCCGAGCGATCGTATCGCGTGCGGCGTTTCCGAGCCACACCACTCCAGCGACGAGCCAGCCAGCGAACAGCGATTTGAAAAACACGTCCCACCACGCGAGTTCGAGACCGTGTTTCGTGAACACAGTCCCTGCCTCCATCGCCGCTGGTGAGAGGACGTGTGTATTGGCGAGAATGAACGCCCCGAGGCCGGCCCCGAGAACGTTCCCGGCCAGCACGATCGTCCACACCCGAAACAGCAACGGCAGGCTGGCGAGCCGAGCCAACACCAACACGACTGGCGGGAGCGTGTTCTCGGTGTAGAGCTGATAGCGACCGAGAATGATGTATATGAATCCCAGTGGATAGAGAACAGCGCTGAGAAAGTTGTTGTGGGGGAAGTATGCCTTACCCACTGCATGCCCGATGAACGTCAACACGATCGCAAAGCCGGCGGCGAACCCGCTGAAAACGAGTTCCTGCTTGCCGGTAGCGATTTCTTCGTCGGCGCTCGCAATCACCCGCTGGAGGATCTCGTGGGACGAGAAACGATCACGGATTGCCCATCCAGCGGCCGGCGCGCCCGATTCGGCACGATCAATCGCCTCCCTAGTGACGCTTTCTTTGTCCAGGTCTTCATCTCTTCTATTTGTCATATGAACGTAATCAGGTCGATTCCTCGATCGTATCGCTATGAGGGTCGTTCATTTGCCGATCCAATGCACATCGTAGTGACTCGCGGCACGGACTTTATATTTTAGCACGTATTGTGGCAGACTCTATATTAATATGGTAATTCATATTCTCTGATTTCTCTAGGGGCGGATCCGACGAGCGTCTCCTATCACACGGCGAGCGAACGATTAACCGACCGGAGCTCGTACGTTCGACCACTATGCCGTCGAGCATCGACTGGCTGTGTGGCGATTGTGGGACGGCTATCGACGGCCCGGAGACTCGTCGGTGTCCCAGCTGTGGAGGGATCAACTTCTATCCCCGTGCCGACGAGGTGCCCGGTGGTGAACGTGGCACGGTCGAGACCACTGTCGATGTCGAGCGGGCGCTGGATCGACTTTCAAGATAGCTGTCCGGTGACGTGCGTTGAGAACATGTGCCACACGGCGGCCGTCGAGGAATTCCTCGCTGCGAACCACGACGACAGCGGGCTTTTTCACTACACTCGGCTTCGAAGCCAGCGGCTCAACGAACGGGTGGGGCGTCCCTATATCTGATAATTAAAATATAATATAGTTGTCAAAACACTCAAGACAGTATATCAATACAACCAATTATGGCGATCGATTATGAACGAGCGATAAACGAGTTCGAGTGGGAGATTCCGGACGCGTATTCGATCCCGTCGGTGGTCGAATCACACGCATCGGCGTTCGGCGACCGGGACGCGGTCCGGTATCTGGACGACGCTGGCACACGAGTCGAGCGCACGTACGCTGATTTGCGCGACGACATGAACCGGTTTGCCACCGGACTGTCGGAGTTGGGCGTGGGCGAGGGTGATCGAGTGATGCACCTGTTTCCCCGGCATCCGGACGCGTTCGCCATCCAACTCGGTGCGCTCAAAACGGGGGCGCTGCTCGTGCCGTGTTCGGCGATGCTCCGGCCCTCGGACATCGAATTCCGGGCGAACGACTGCGAAGCGACGACGATCGTCGTCCACGCGTCGCTCACCGACATGGTTCGGCCCGTGTTCGAGTCCTCCCCGCTCGAACGGGTCGTTGTCCTAGACAGAGAGGCGCAACGCGCCTCGGGCAGCGAGACGCAAAGCGTCTCGGGCAGTCGGGCGGAGCCCGACGACAGCCGGGCCAAGCCCGGCGACGGCGAGAAGCAGGACGCGGAGGATTGGCACGCGTATCAGGAGTGTATCGAGGGGCAGTCCTCGCAGTACGACGGGCCCGAGATTCGATCGGAGGACCCGATGTCGATCAACTACACGAGCGGAACGACCGGCCGGCCGAAGCCGGTGCTCCACAAACACCGGTGGATGTACTGCTTCAACCGGATCAACGCCCCCTACTGGTGGGGGATCGACGAGGAGACCGATCTCGACGACGAACTGCTGTGGGCCACGACGGGAACGGGGTGGGCAAAGTGGTTCTGGAGTCCCGTCGGCGTTGGATTGACGAGCGGTGCCACACAGCTGGTGTACGAGGGTGAGTTTGAACCAGCGACTTTCTTGGATCTCCTCGAATCGGAGAGCGTCTCCAAACTGTGTGCGGTTCCGACCCAGTACCGGCTGTTCGCCAACGCTGCTCTCGAATCATACGATCTCTCGCTCAGCGACGCACTGTCGGCCGGTGAGCCGCTGAACCGCGAGCCGATCGAGCGGTTTCAGGAGGCGGTCGGCGTTACCCCTCGGGACGGCTACGGCCAGACCGAGACGACTGCGCTCGTGACGAACTACCCCGGCATCGACGTGACGCCGGGCAGCATGGGCAAGCCGACGCCCGGCACCGGAACCACAATCATCGACCTCGAAGACGAGACGGAGGTCGAACAGGGCGAGATCGGGGAGATCGCGATTCCCGTCGACTGTCCGGCGATCTTCGACGGCTACTACGGATCCGACCGGGAAGAGCCGTTCCAGGGGGAGTACTACCGGACCGGCGATCTCGCTAGCCGGGACGAGGACGGTAACTTCCACTTCGAGGGTCGCGCCGACGACATCATCATCTCCGCCGGCTACCGCATCGGCCCGTTCGAAGTCGAGGATGCGCTCGTCAGCCACGACGCTGTGGCCGAAGCCGCCGCGGTCGATAGCCCTCACGAAGAGCGAGGCAGCGTCGTGAAGGCCTACATCACGCTCACCGAGGACCACGAGCCGAGCGAACGCCTGAAAGAACGCCTCCAATCGTTCATGAAAGAGGAGACGGCACCGTACAAATACCCCCGACGGATCGAATTCGTCGAGGAGCTTCCGACAACCGCGAGCGGCAAAATCAGACGGGTCGAACTCCGCCAACGGGAACGGGAGTAACTCTCCTGAGGGCTACGGCTACAACAGTGGCTCACCGCGCCATTCCCGTTCGAACTGTTCGAGGAACCGTTCCAGAAAGGCGTAGCGATCCTCGGCCAGCGAGCGGGCGGTCTCTGTGTGCATCTCGTCTTCGAGTTTGAGGAGTTTGTCGTGAAAGTGTACGATTGCCCATCGTCCGGAGGATGTCGTGGGTGAGAGCGGCCCCACCCACGCTCTGGGTCAATCCTGAAAGAGTCCGGTCCTGTCAAGCTCTGTGGCCTCTTCAAAGGCTTTCCGCTCGCGCTCGATGTCTTCCAAGGCGTCATCGAGAAGAACCTCTGCAACGTCTTCGGAGAGTTCTCCCTGCTTGTATCGCTGGTGAAGGGTGATCTTCTCCTCGTCCGAAAGGGCTTCTCGAAGCTTCTCTCGTAGCCCTTGTCGAGCAAGCTCACTGGTGTTGATCCCCCCGAGTCGGATCTGATCGACAATATGTGTCGCCTCCTTTTCAGCTTTCCCCCGGAACTGGATTTTGTCGTTGTTCACCGTCATCTTGACTACTCCTTCTGTCTCCGTGGGTATAGATGCTGTAACGAGCCATCCATGTCATCACAACCCTCGTATCGGACACCGGAATACAGTTTCGTCTACAGTTCTGGATAACGAAATCGTGCTCCTATCTACTGTTTATGATATACGCCGGTCGGTCGTTGGGACGGTCCGTCACTCCCAGTGGGTTCGTGTCCAGTCGGATCACTCTCGGTGAATCCCCTCTTCGAGGTAGTATTGAATCTGATCCCGCGTTGACTCGGCCACTTTCACGAACTCGACGATCCGTTCCCCGTCTTCGCGCCGGTCGTCTTGTACGTCGAGCGTCAACGACTGGTCGTAGAGGTGTTCGAACAGCGCGTCGATCTGTTGGGGCGTTCCCCGCACCGTGAACCGTTCGCCGACGGCTTGCTCGTCTGCCGTGTTCCGAATGGTTTCGACCATCGGGAGTAGAATCGCCTCGCCCATACGTTGGGCACGCTTTCGGAGTTGGTCGTCGTCGTCTTCGAACTCTGCGGCCTGAAACGCCTCTCGAACGAGGCGCGAGAAGACGAAATCCCGCCCCCGGTCGAACGGCAACGAGAATCCGTACGCGAGTTCCTCGTGGTGCTGGGATTCAGTGGTGTATTTGGCCATTTGTTCGCCGTTCAGCGTTTTCATCACGATTCCCTCTCGATCCTTCCGATTCAGTTCCGTGGTGGCCTCGCGTGCGCCCTCGATCGCTTCCCGTGGCTCGTACCAGCCGAACAGCCGGGGTTGGGGAAATTCATAGGCTGCACAGAGTTCCCGTCGATCGGTTACAGGGAGTGGCCTGCCGGACTCACGGTGACGGATGTCGAACACACGGAACGTGTGGGAGTCGATGTCGTCGTAGTCGTGCGTAGTGTACGGCGTTTCCGGACCAACCAGCTCGGCACAGAGTGTTTTTTCCGGATGTTCACGGAAGAACGCGGCGGGATCGAGGAGTTCCCGTGCGCGCGCCGTCGTGTACGGACAGACGTACCCGCTGCGGGTGAACGCGAGCGGCTCGCCGATGTCCGCAATCCGGACGTTCACCCCGTCGAGTTTCTCCTCGATTGCGAGTTCTTGCTCGAAGAACGATGGAACACCCACATTGAGTACGAGCACGCGGGGAATCTTCGGGTACCCCCGGACGATCGTGTCCTCGATGACGACGGTTCCGCGCTCGATGCCGTGGCGTGCGCTCGGGAGTGCGTGGTACGTCCGATCGGCTGTGCTGCGTTGCTCGAAATGTTCGAACAGGTCTTCGGGGTTGGAGGCGGTCGATTCCAGCCGGACGAAGTACTCCTGTTCGTCCATACGCTACCTGGGGGCTGCCCGGAGAAAAACATCAGGTCGGTGTATCGTTTCGATTTACCGTCGGTCTTTGCACGAGCGGTTAGCGGTAGCAGAGCGGTGGCGGAGCGGTGCGGGTACGGTAGCGGAGCGGTATGCGGTAACGGTGAGTACACCCACCGCGAGCGCAGCGAGGCGCAACGCGCCTCGGGCAGCCGGCCGTAGGCCGGCGACATCACCAGAAATCGGAGATTTCTGGTTAGCAGCCAGAAGCCGAAGGCTTCTGGCGACAGCGAGCGGCTTTTTTCGCCCACGTTTTTTGCGTTCCCGCGAGCAATGCGAGTGGGAGCAAGCGAGAGCTGTGCTCTCGCCAAGTGAGGGTGCGCTTCGCGTGGTTCGAAACGGCTTCGCCGTTTCGTCACTGAGCGGAGGGAACCTCCGCGAGGTCCGCAAGAGCAACGCTCTTGCAAGATGCCAAAAGGCGCGTGGCGCCTTTTGCAGCACACCCGAGCGGAAAAAAAGTGGGTGGGGATCTATGTAGGCGCTCCACCAATACCTAGGGTATGTCTGGTTCGCTCCCACGCCAGCGGTTCGTGCTCGACACGTCCTTGTTCATCACGGACGAGATACGCGAGGACGGGCGATCGCTGGAGGAGACCATCCTTCATCTGCTCGATCTCGTGGCGACTGCTCGCCTCGAACTCAACATCTCCTGTTACATGCCGCCGTCCATCCACGACGAACTCGGGACGATGTTGCGCGATCGGGAGGTGAGCGATGCGGTCCACTCCAGGCTCGACACGTGGGTTGTCAGAAAAAGCCCCGACCGGTACGGTGTCACGATTCCCGCGGACATCGTGTACGAGTTTATTGACGAGATGAGCGATCGGGTGAACCGCGGCCTTCGCGTCTCCGAAGAAGCGATCCGCGAGGTCGAACAGCTCGATCCGGCCGAGCTCGCAAGCGACGCCAACGACGACCGAAGCGAATACATGACCGAAGCCGACCGCATCCTCTCGGACATGCGGGACAAGTACCGCCGAGCGCTCCGGCGGGGCGTCCTCGACTCCCGGGAGGACTTCGATCTGCTTGTGCTCGCGCGCGAGCTCGATGCCGGTGTGGTGACCGAAGATCGGGGCATCATTTCGTGGGCAGACGAGTTCGGACTTCGATACGTCCGTGCGGGTCAGTTTCCGACGCTTCTCGAGGAGTATCTCAGGGCCACCGGAGCCGACGGCATCGACAGTTCCAGCTGAACGAAACGGTTCGTCGAATCCTTGTGGCTGGGTTTGGGGTCTGCTTCGCTCGAACCCCCCGTGTGAGAGATGAATTGTGTGATATGTTACGGTGCTGTCCCACCCTCCCCGTGTGCAAGATGAAACGAGGCGAGTTGGTGGCTCTCTCCGGTGAAAATCGCCGTTTTCCCTCGTCCAACACCCCGCGTGCAAAATGAAATTCGTCCCTGTTTCGCTCGAACTCCTCTCCCCCCGTGTGCGATATGAATTGCTCTCGACGGGGGGAGGGGGTTGCGCCATACCAGCCGAACAGCCTTCGGTCGTGAAGACAGAAGGTGAAGGCAGGATAGAACGTGAAAGCAGGATCATCGATCCCGAAACTAGCTATCGATTCCGATCGGAACGGCCTACGCCATCTAGACCGGGGCGGCCGCGTTGTGGGCAGTGATCGAAGCGCCTGCCAGTTGCGCACCCTTACTGACTGATCCTCACAGACCGACAGTCCCCGAGCCAAACCCGCCTACCTCTCACTCTGATCATCATTGTCTCCACTCGGCGCGTACGACGCCTCATCGAGCACGATCCGGTCGTCGTTAGCGACGACCACCAGATCCGGGGAACTGTTGTTCAATACTGGAGCGTCGAACCCGGTGTACAGGGTCGAAGCAGTGTCTTCACCGCTTCCGTTCCGGACGGTGACCGTCTTTCCCGCGCCGAGCGTGAACCCATCGAACGTGTAGAACTGTCCCCGCCAGCCCTCGAAGCTGAGGAGAAACCCGGAGCAGCCGACCGCTGTGTCGCCCGTGTTCCGGAGAGTGACGTACTCGCCGTTGAGATCTCCGTTCGGTGCGTCTGCCTGGATCTCGGTGATCGCTATGGGTTCGTGTGTCGGTCGTTCAGAGACCCGTTTCGCACCTGGTTCCCCATCACCGGTGACAAACGACGCAAGCGTCCGCACCGACGCCTTTGGCTTCTCGACGGTCGACACCACTCGGTAGTCGGTCTGCCACTGCTCGGGGGTGATCGTACACCGGACGTACCCACGGTCGTCGTTAGCGAACCGCTGCCACGGCTCTCCCGCCGAGGATCCGTACTGGGTCAAACCAGTACCGTCCCCGAACGAGGAAACGGAAGTGCCGACGTATTCGGTACCAACGGTCTCCGAGTCGAGATCCGTGAAGTCGGCTTTGAGGTCGTAGGCGTAGTTGCGGTGGACATCGCCGGTGATCACGACCGGATTCAGCGTGCGTTCCATGACCGACAGCAGCGTCTTCCGATCGGCGCGGTAGCCATCCCACTTGTCCCCGCCACCGAACTCCTGTACATCGGGGTTCGGGTTCTCGTCCGTGGCCGCGACCGGAACCTGGTTGGCGAGCACGTTCCACTGAGCGCTCGAACTGGTCAACCCCTCCACTAACCACGCTTCCTGTTCGTCGCCGAGGATCGTCCGCTCGGAATCGGTGGCTTCGTCGCCCGAGTACACCTGATCGTCGCGGTACTGGCGCGTGTCCAACACGTTGAACTCGGCTAGATCGCCGAACGTGAACCGCCGATACAGCGGAAGCTCGGGTCCGTCCGGTATCCGTTCGGGGCGCAGCGGTTGGTGTTCGAAGTAGGCTTGGTAGGCGTCTGCCCGGCGTTCGAGGAACTCCTCGGGAGGATCGTCGTTCTCAGAGGTCTCGTCGGCGTAGTTGTTTTCCACCTCGTGGTCGTCCCACGTCACGATCCACGGACACGACGCGTGGGCAGCTTGCAGGTCTGGATCCGCCTTGTACTGGGCCGCCCGAATCCGGTAGTCGGCCAGATCTTCGATCTCGCGCGGCGGCTCGTGACCGCGCCCGAGCGATCCCTGTGCCCCGCCTTCGTAGATGTAGTCGCCCAAATGGACGGCGAGATCCAGCTCCTCCCGAGCGAGCTGCCGGTGAGCCGTGTAGTACCCACTCGGGTAGTTCTGACACGAGACGAACGCGAACGTTAAGGCATCGACCTCCGTTCCGGCTGCTGGAGCCGTCTTCGTCCGGCCAACGGGACTCCGGTAGGATCCGACCCGGAACTGGTAGAAGTACTCGGTGTTCGGTGCCAGTCCGCGAACGTCGACGTGCACTGAATGCCCTAACGCCGGCTCGGCCTTTGTTTTGCCCTTTTCGACGATCTCGTTCATCCCGTCGTCGGCTGCCACCCGCCACTGTACTGCAACGGAACGATCGGGCATGCCTCCGTCTCCTGCTAACGGCTCCGGGGCGAGGCGCGTCCAGAGCACGACCGAATCCGGGAGGGGATCGCCCGACGTGACGCCCAGCGTGAACGGATCGCCGTCGAACGGTCCCTGCGTGCCATCCGCCCCAACGGCCGTCCCCGTTGTAGCGCTACCGAACCCAGCAACCACTGCGGCAGCGCCTGCCCGACGGAGAAACTCGCGCCGATCGCTATCGAACTGATCCGCGTTTCTTATTTGTCGCATCCACCATGCCGGAATATACAAAATAATCTAAACTTATCCTGCATACATTTTATATCAGTATGGATGGTATAGAGGTGACAATAGTAGAACAGTCCGATCGGTGGTGTCCGTCGGTGAACTCGGTGTTGACGGATATGCCATCCGGTGCTCAGCTCCGTACCGCTCTTTCCGGACTGGAGACGGTTGGTTTGCGATACGAGTATTATAAGGCTCGACTCGCTCCCCACCAGCCGATACGGCAGTGAATTTTTGCCAATCGTTACAGTGAACCAGCTTCACGCTCACGTGGATAGCCTAGATGGCACGCCGAAACTATCACTAATTTATTATATATTATATGAGTTGGGTATCATGGTCTAAGACATTGTCTTTTAATCAACAATCCTACCATCGAGCCTGACAACCAGCTTCACTCGAACAGGGATCGGGCGCTGTGTGATTCACTCCGCACGCACTGTTTCATAGCGTCAAAAACAGCACCGGGGAAGATCCATGTGAGATCAATCTATCCAGTCGCGGTAGGTCGTGTTGATTTCGATGACGCCCGACACGTTCCGGATTTCCTGTGGGATGGTCTCGTAGAACGTTTCGTCGTCGATCCGGTCGACCGGGCCGCTCACGCTGATCGCGCCGAGGAGTTCGTCGACCTCGGTAGCGAGCGCCGCGGCCACACACCGGACGCCGTCGAACTGCTCCTCGTTGTCGAACGCGATGCCACGCGAACGTATCTCATCGATTTCCGCGCGAAGCGCGTCCGCGTCGACCACCGTGTTGTCGGTGTGGCGCACCAAACCCCGTTCGAGGATCGCCTCGATGCGGCTGTCGCTCATCACCGACAGCATCGCTTTCCCGGCGGCCGTGCTGTGGAGATCCTCCTGAATCCCCAGATGGGTCGGGAGTGTCTCCCGGTCGTGGTGTGTCGACTGATAGAGGGTGACGGCGTATCCCTGTCGCTCGACGACGAGCCGCGCGGTCTCGTCGGTGGTTCGGGCGAGCCTGTCGACCCCGTCCTTGCCGATCTGGAACACCCGCTCGCGCTCGCGTGCTGCACCACCGTACGACAGCGGTCGGAGACCGAGCTGGTACACGCCGTCCGTTTTCTCTACGAAGTTCTGCTTGCGAAGCGTCGCAAGGTAGTGGTGAACGGTGCCTTTCGAGAGACCGATCCGGTCGCTGAGCTCGGTCACACCGGCCTGCCCGCATCCTCGCAGCTCCTCGAGGATCAGGATCGCGTTCTCGACTGATTTGATCGTTTTGCTTTCCTCGTCTTCGTGCTTCATATCCCCCACTGTACCTGATGACACAAGATTTCTTTGTGAAGATATCACAGATAATTGAACTTTACTGAAGCTATGGGTAATTCGTCACTTTTCAGTTATCGTTGTAGATTCGCTCTACGATCCGTTGTACGGCGAGCGCCTGTTCGACCGTGTTGATCGAAGGGGGTTCGTCGGTGGCAACGGCGTCGATGAACGTCTCTATCTGTTCTTTGTACGGGTCGTTTCGATTCGTGGTCACCGCGCTGTCGAGGTAGTGGTCGGCACCGCCGGATCGCGCCTCGAAGAGTCGGAGCGACTGGTGGACGTCGGCGGTGGCGTTCAACACGTCGGTGATATCGAGGCGCGCGCCGGCGTCCGTTCCACGGATGTGGTACGCGTGAGTGGATTCGGCGTTGACTGCCCACGCGACCTCCACTGTCGCGGTCGTGTCGCCCTCGAACTCCAGGAACGCCGACACCGAGTCCTCGACGTCGAACATGTGTGCGTCGTCGTCTTCACCCCACATATCGAGATACGCGTACGATTCACGGCCACCGAAACCGCTGCGTGTAACGGATGTGATATCTTCCATCCGAGACTCATCTAGGAAATATAACAGCAAATCGATCACGTGAATGCCGATGTCGATGAGCGCGCCGCCCCCTGCGATCTCTTTCGAGGTGTACCACGAGCCGCGGCCGGGAACGCCGCGCCGTCGCATGTATGCGGACTGTACGTGTCTGATCTCGCCGAAATAGTCCTGCTCGATGTACCATTTCAGGATCTTACAGACGTTCAGAAATCGGCTCTGATAGCCGACCATACAGATCCGATCCGTTTCGTCGGCAACGGTTGCGATCCGCTGTGCGTTTTCGAGGGTGTTCGCCAGGGGTTTTTCGATGAACACGTCGATGCCCCGCTCCATCGCCTCGGTGGCGACGGGGGCGTGGAACTTGTTCGGCGTCGTGATGACGACTGCGTCGAGATCCTGTTCAAAGAGCGCAGTCGGCGTCTCGAAGTGGTCGTCATCGACCTGCCGTTCGAACTCCCGTCGTGCCTCGGGGCTCGCGTCGGACCCGTACACCCGCTGGCCGAACTCCCGCAGGATCTCCGCGCGGTGTAACCCGTGCGTTCCAAGGCCCACAACCCCGATGTCGAGGCGCGTGTTCGTGTTCATGTCCGTGTGTCCGAGTGGACACTGATACTGGTTTCGACCGCACGTGTTGGGGAACGACCGCTCAGTCGGCGTCACGCCTCGCTGCTGTCCGGCCTACGGCCGGTTTCCCGAGGAACTTCGTTCCTCGCCGTCGGCCTATGGCCGACTGCTTGAGGAGCTCCGCTCCTCTCTGTCCTCAATCGGTTCACTGTCCCAGTACTGGCTGTCGGGTTGGGCGCGGAAACAGCGGACGGTCGATTCCTCGGCGGGCACGGGATCCGGATCGACCGTTCGACAGTGCTCGCGGGCCTCCGGACAGCGGGTGTGGAACCGACAGCCACTCGGTGGATTCACCGGGTCCGGAATGTCGATTTTCCGCATCGGCAGCTCCTGTGGGGGTGCGTCGACCGCCGCGAGGTCCGGCGTCGCCCAGCGCAACACTGAAGTGTAGGGGTGCTGTGGATTCCGGATGAGCTGTTTTGCTGGACCGACTTCTGTGAGCTGCCCGAGATACATCACCCCAATCTTTCCTCCACCGTGCTGCGTGAAATATCTGGCGTTCGAAAGATCATGAGAGATGAAGATGTACGACGTGTCGAACACGTCCTGGAGTTCGAGCATGAGATCCATCATCTCCACGCGCAGCGACACGTCGAGCGCACTGATGGCCTCGTCCGCGAGGATGACATCGGGATTCATCAACAGCGCTCGACTGAGCGCGACGCGCTGTTGTTCGCCGCCTGAAAGCTGGTGGGGGTATCGATCAGCGAAATCCCGCGCCGGACTCATCCCCACTCGTTCGAGCAGCGAGTAGATGCGCTCGCGGCGTTCGCTGGTCCCCAGTTCCGGGTTGACCTGCCGGAGCGGCTCGGAGAGGATCGAGATGATGCGCCGGTTGGGGTTCAGAGAACTCCCCGGGTCCTGGTGGATGATCTGCAACGATTGGCGGATCTCCTGCCACGACAGGTCCGCGTCGCTGGTTCCGTCCCGGATCGACCAGATGTCGTGGCCGCGGTAGGTGACGCGTCCGGCGGTCGGGCGCTGGAGTCCAATAGCGGTTTTTCCGAGCGTGGTTTTCCCACAGCCACTCTCGCCCACCAGCGAGACAACATCGTTCTCCTCGATGGTGAGTGAGACGCCATCGACCGCGCGGACGACCTCCGAATCGTCGCTCAACAGCCCGGACTCGTTTTCGAAGTGGACAGCGACGTTCTCGAGGGTCAACAGCGGTTCGTCCGCGCTCACCGCTGATCACCTCCGGTCTCGGCTCCGTCGTAGTTCAGCTCGATCTCCGTCCGGGCTTCCTCCCAGTGGAAACACGCGGCCGTGTGCCCAGGCGACACCGGTTCGTCAGGGGGGTGGTTCGCCCGACACTCCTCGGTGGCGAGCGGACACCGCGGGTGGTACGAACAACCGCTGGGTACGTTGATCGGGGCCGGACTCTTGCCCTCGACCGGCCGCATCTCCGAGAGGGGAGCGTTGAGGTTCGGCGTCGCGTTCAACAGCGCCCGCGTGTAGGGGTGGGTGGGCGAGCCGATCACCTCGCTGGCCGGCCCGATCTCCACGAGTTCGAAGGCGTACATCACCGCGAGCCGGTCGGACAGCGAAGCCACCAACGGGAGATCGTGGGTGATGAACACCATTGTGAGATCGTATTTCGCCCGTAGTTCCTGTAACAACAGCAGGATGGACTGTTGCATCAGCAGATCCAACGCGGCGGTCGGCTCGTCCATCACCAACACGTTCGGTTCGAGCACGAGACTCAACGCGATCAGCGCCCGCTGTTGCATCCCCCCCGAAAGTTCGTGGGGATAGGACTGGAGCACCCGGTCGGGCTCCAGATAGAGATCTTCGAGCAGCTCTCGCGCCCGGTCCATCCCAACCCCCACGATCGCGTCGTGGGCCTCGAGCGTCTCGATGAAGTGCTCTTTGATCTTCATCGTGGGGTTGAACGAACTCATCGCCCCCTGGAACACCATCGAGATTTCTTCCCAGCGCAGCCTGCGAAGCTCCGATTCCTCCAACGCCAGCACCTCGGTGGATTCGTTCTCCTCGGGACGATACTCCACGCTCCCCGACAGCTGACCCGGATCGGGCACCGCGTCGAGCAGCGACGACGCCAACATCGATTTCCCTGAGCCGCTCTCCCCGACGATCCCGAGGATCTCGTTTCGCTCGATCGGTACCGTCACTCCATCGAGCACGTAGGACTCGCCATCGTCGTACGTAACCGATACGTCACTCATTCGGATGACCGGGTCACGAACGCTGTTCCCGTCCATCTCTTCAGTTCTCAACGACATTACATGTTCACCTCGGTGTTCGTTTCTCGATCCTCCTCGTCTGCGGTCGATTCGGTCTCGCCCGCCAGCCGGGTCCGGACGCGCGGGTTGAACACCCGGTCCAGCCCCTGAGCCAGCAGGATGAGACCGAGCGCGATGCCCATAATGGCGATCATCGGCGCGATCAGCTGGTAGAGCGCGCCGCCGCCGACGAGCGCGCCCGCCTGTGAGTAGGCGTTCTCTAGCTGGAGACCCCAGTTATCGACCGAGCTGGGAAGCACGCCGAGATAGTACAGCCCGACGGACGCGAACACGACGTACCGGG
The DNA here is from genome assembly GCA_025041175.1 of Halobacteriales archaeon YIM A00010. GTDB lineage: Archaea > Halobacteriota > Halobacteria > Halobacteriales > Haloarculaceae > Halocatena. The sequence goes on along the minus strand of JAKCFJ010000002.1, from coordinate 6,073 downwards.
CGGCGTTGGCGAAGTTGACCAGCACGAACGGCATCAGGTTCGGGATAATGTCCTTGAACAGGATCCGTGGCGTGCTGACGCCCATCGTTCGCGAGGCCTCGACGTACGATTCCTCCCTGAGCGTGAGCACCTGCGACCGGATCGATCGGCCGAGTCCGGCCCAGTAGTTGATCGTGAGTAAGATCCCGATGAGCACGGGGTCTCTCGGCCTGAACACGACAGCGAGCACCATGACCAACGGGAGTCCCGGGATCGACATGGCCACGTCCGAAAAGGAGGTCAGCACCCGGTCGACGCTGCCGCCCTTGTAGCCGGCCACCGTGCCGATGATCACCGCAACGCCGGTGGCGAAGATTCCACCGGCCGTGACCATGATGAGCATCTCGGGTGTTGCGTGGATCACCATTGCGAGCACGTCCTGTCCCGATCCTGTCGATCCGAGCGGTGCGCTCAGCGTCTCGAACGGCTCCAGTCCTCGCTCGACCTGGTTCGTCGACGGTGCGGGGTAGAGCCACGCGCCGAGGGTGCCCATGAACACGTAGATGGACATGATGGCCGCGCCGATGCGCGTCCGACGGTCGTCCCACGCGACGAGTCCGGGTTTGTAAATGAACTCCTCGTAGAAATCCCGGAGCCGCTCGCGCCACGTTACCTCCACGGTGGAACCGCTCGTCTCGAACGAAAACGTCTCCGTATCGGTTCCGTCGGAGATGATCGTGGGCTGTGCTGTGTCGGCGTCCGACGTGGAATCAGTAGGCTTCACGTGAATCACCCGATTTGACTCGCGGATCGATCAGCCCGTAGGTCAGGTCGGCGACGTACACCGCTAACACGAGCGCAACGGTGATGACGAGGAAAATCCCCATCATCAGCGGGTAATCGCGGGCTTCGAGCGCTTGATACATGTAGTAGCCGATGCCGGGGTAGCTGAACACCTGTTCGAGGATGATCGATCCTCCAAGATTGAATCCGATCAGCGTCAGAAAGCCGGTGTACATGGGCAGAATGGCGTTTCGTGCGACGTACCGCACCGAGATCCGTTGATCCGACAGCCCACGGAGCCGGGCGACCCGGACGAAATCCGAACCGAGCACCTGAATGGCATTCCCCCGCATCGCGAGCACCTGCAGCCCGGCCCCCGTGATGACCATCGACGCGATCGGCAAGATGGCGTGATCGACGGCGTCCAGGACGAACAACAGCGACAGCCCCGGTTCGACCTCGGGACTCAGCCGGTGGCCCGTCGGGAGTAGCTCCAGCTGGTAGCCAAAGACGATGACCAGCCCGATCCCCAGCACGTAAAACGGCACCGCAGCAAACAGGATCGACGCGCTGCTCGACAGCAGATCGAACGTGGTTCCTTCCTTGTAGGCCATGAGCGCGCCCCAGACGATGGCGATCAGAAAAATGAACAGCGTCGACGTAATCATGACGAACACCGTCCACGGAAGCGCGTCCCCGATGATCGCCGTCACCGGCTCTTTTTGCAGGAACGATTGCCCGAGATCACCGGTCAGCAGCGCGGTCATATACTCGTAATACTGCTCGGGGAGCGACTGGTTCGGACGGACGTTCTGATACGACTCGATCATCGCGTTCACTCGGGAGGGCGAAACGCCCTGTCGGAGCAGCTTTCCCCGGAGCTGTTCCAACGGCCCCCCCGGAAGCAACCGGATCATCCCGAACGTGAGCGTGATGACGATCCACACCGTCAACACGGCCCGTATCGTCCGTTTGAGATAGTAGTTGTTCATACGTATTCTTGAATAGTCACTTGCGTGTTCACACCTATCATGATGTCTCCGACCAATACTATAAGTTTCGGTGGCGACTCGTTCAGTCGCCGGTGTACTGCAGTTCGCCCTGGCGCGGAAGCCACGTGTTGGCCCATTGGACTTGGGCGACCTCCGCATCCGGTTCCGGGACGTCCCACTCGTCGCCCCCCATGAGGAACGTCTGTTCGACCTTTTCGAGAACGGGGATCATCGGGAGGTCCTGGTTCGTGACCCACGCCTGTTCGACGGTGATCTCATTGACCTTATTCTCGTCGGTGCTCGACGCCAATTCAGAAAGGCGTTCGGCCGGATTGACTGTCGTCGATCCCGATCCCGACCGGGCGGGTACGGTCACGTCCTCGCGATTGCCGCCCCGAGAGCCATCGGCCGCCGAGTAGTTGTACGTGACTGCGTCGTTGTTTTTGATCAGCTGGTGGTACAGAGAGAAGTACGGGAACGATCCCTGTGGTGTGCCGTAGAGCCAGCCCGCCGCGGCGATCACGAAGTCGCCGTTCGGGAAGACGTTTCCGAGCATGGCGTCGTAGCTTCGCGTGTCTTTTGTTGCCTGAAACCCGAACTCGCTGAGATGGTTAACGACCGTGTCGGTCGCCGTGTTCCAGTCCGACCAGTCGGAAGGAACCATGATCGGCAGTTCGACAGTCTTGCCGTCGCTGTCGGTCCACGTGCCGTCCTGTTTCTGGTAGCCGGCCTCCTCGAGGACCTGGGTGGCTTTGTCGGTCAACGACTCGTCCACGCCGTACGTATCGAAGTCGTCGAGCACGTCGCCCAGCCACTCCTCTTGGTCGTCCGAAGCGATCCCGACCGGGTACTCCGGAGCCGTTTTCGAGTCCGGAGAGACGTTGTCTCTCACCTGCGCTCGATTGATGACGTACTGGATCGCCTGGCGCACGGCTCGGTCCCCGGCGTGAGCGTGGTTGTGGTTCGGAACCAGACCGTACCCCCACTTCGAGGGCGTCTGTATCTGGGTGACCGCCTCGGGGAAGTTTTCGAGAATGTCCGTCTGCACGAACAGCGAAAACACCGAATCGATGTTCCCGTTTTGGAGCGCCTGCTGGGCCTGTTGGTTGCTTTCCCGGTACTCGAACACGTATTCGTCGAAGTTGATGTTGTCGGCGTCGGGGTGGTCGTCGCGGAGCGTGAGCTTCAACTGTTCCTGTCCGGCGCTGTCGTACTCGAACGGCCCGCTGGCGATCGGTTCCTGGTACGCGAAGTCTCCGAGCTGCTTGAGTCCCTTCTCCTCGTCTTCTTTGAGCGTCTCCAGATACTCACCGAACTCGCTTTTCTTTTGATGGACGAACCGATCGGCGAGGATCTGGAACGTGACGATCTGCTCGTTGACGGTCGAATCGAACTGTAGCACGACGGTCGAATCGTCGGGTACGTCGATGGATTCGGTGAAATCGGCGTACGGCTCCCCCGTGTACAGCCCGATACGAAGCTGCGTGGCGACGTCTTCGGCGGTGACCGAATCCCCGTTCGACCACGTTAGATCGTCCCGAACCGTCAGTTCGAACGTATCGCCGTTGTACTTCCACTCCGAGATCGCGTAGGGAGTGAATTCGCCCGTAGCGAAGTTGTACTTCACGAACGGATCGAACAACACCCGGTTCGAGATCTGTGGCGTGGTCGCGGGGTTACTGCTGTTCCACTGGATGTCCGCCGGAACCAAATTGACGTGACTGAGGTGTTGCACGCTCCCGTCCTCGTCCTCGCTGCCGACGAGATCGGCACAGCCCGCGAGCGCGACGGCACCCGAAGCACCGGCCAGTTGGAGGAATCGACGGCGAGCAAACGCCTCTCTGTTCCGATTACTGTGGTCTACCATGTTCTACGTTAACCCGGGGAAGCACTCTGTAATAAGTGTTGTGGTATAATAACATGTGTGTCGTGGAGAATTCACTGCCGATCGGTGGGAACCTTCATACCGTCGGCTGCGTACGGTCACGTATGTCGTGGATCGATGCGTTCTGGGCGCGCGTGTACGACCACCGGCAGTACGGCTGGTTGCTGTTCGTGTTCCTAGTGTTTTTGTCGTTTCTCACAGGGGTCTCGCTGCTGTTCGGACAGGCCGGAACGACTTCCTACACGCTCACGATCGTGAATCTCGTGCTCATCGTCATCGTCGGACTCCTCGCCGGAACGGTGTTCTGGTACAGCCACCGCCGCCGACCGGACGGGTAGCGTCCGACTGTTTCCACTGTGTGAACAGAATATGCAATTATGACAACAGTACTGTTCGACCGTCGTTACTGATCTATCTGTTTGGTGAATTATAATTCTCTCGACTCTTCGTGGTGTCCTGTGGCCGACGCGCGTCTCTTCCGTCTCCCGAGCGCCCTGGGTCCAGCCCACGATCGGGTTTGATATACGCAAACGAACGTCGTATAAAAAATCTAATATTTGATATTGTTGGTGATCGTTTCGCAGATGAGAACGATCCGTCTTCGGTTCCGTCGACGAACCAGGGGGTCGTTACGAATGTACTTCTGTAACGGGTCCCATGTTCTCTCTGTCTACGGATCCCGGTCAGTAACGCGTTCCTCTGCTGCTGATCTCACCGTTTGATACCATCGCCCTCCTGCGTTTTTTTCGTGTTTTCGCGTATTGGTCGCCCGTGCGTTTTGTACTATCAAACACGTCCGGAACGCCGCCCGTCAGTCCGCCAGCAGCGACGCGCCGTGTTCCAGCGAAGCGCGCGGCTCCTCGGGCTCGTCGTGCTCGTAGACGAGGACCTCGACGCTGCTGTCGGCGGCGGCTTCGAGACAGCCGGCGACGTCGACGGCCCCGGCTCCGACTTCGGTCGGCGTCGCTGGTGTGGCGTCCGAGCAGTCGGTCACGTGGAGCAGCTCGATGCGGTCGGCGTGGGTTTCGATGAACGTTTCCGGATCAGCGCCGCCGGCTTTGATCCAGCCGGTGTCGAACTCGAATCCGAGCGCGTCGCCGCTGTGCCGGATGAGGGTTTCCAGGGCGGTTCGATCGCCGACGGAGACGAGTTCGTGGTCGTGGTTGTGGTAGTGGAGCGATCCCCCGGCGTCGGCCACTTGTTCGGCGAGCTGCGTCAGTCTCTCCGCGGCCGCTACCACGCTGTCGTCGTCGGTGAACCGCTCGGGATCGAGCCACGGAACGACGAGCGTGTCACACCCGACCTCGGCGTAGCTCGCTACGGTCTCTGCGGGATCGGACTCCAGCCGGTCGATGTCGACGTGGGCCGAAACCGCATCGAGACCGTTGCGTTCGAGCGCGCTGGCAACCCTTGTATTGTCGGCGTCGGCAAAGCGATGAGCGAACTCGACTCCATCGAGAGCTGTTTCGCCCACCTCATCGAGCAGCGACGGGAGCGGTTGGTCGACATCACGAAGCGTGTACAGTTGTATCGCTGTAGTGCTCACAGTCAGGGTTCCGTCCCCCGGACTAAATAACTACGGCTCCAAGCAATCATCACTCCGGTCGTGAGAGACGCTGTTCGTCCGTTCTCGTCGCTGGCCCACTCGGGAGGGGTTCACCTCCACCGGAACGAAATCCCTATTTGGGTGGTGGTGTAACCTGTCACCTGGGGATGAATCAGTACACAGTTGCGATTATCGGAACCGGTCCGGATCCGACGAACCCGACGGTCGAGGGGTTCGCTATGGGATACCGGCACGCCGAAGCGTATCGAGACAACGACCACTGTCGCCTCGTCGCGTGTGCGGACATCGTCCGCGAGCACGGCGAGGCGTTCGCCGAGGAGTTCGGACTCGGCACCGAGAGGGTGTATGAGGACTACGAGACGATGGTCGCAGAGGTCGAACCGGACATCGTCAGCGTGACCGTCCCGCCGGACATTCACGAGGACATCGTGGTCGACTGTGCCCACAGCGACGCCGTTACTGCGGTTCACTGCGAAAAGCCGATGGCCCACACGTGGCCCAGCGCCCAGCGGATGGTCCAGGCGTGCTGGCGGACCGACACACAGCTCACGTTCAACAGGCAGCGCCGGTTCGGTCGGCCGTTCACGGAGGCCGACCGGCTCCTGGAGAACGGCGAGATTGGTGCCCTCCAACGCGTGGAGGTCGGATGGGGTGATTTCTTCGATACCGGCGCTCACACGGTCGATCTTGCGGGGATGTTCGTCGGCGACTGCCCCGCGGAGTGGGTCATCGCACAGCTCGATTACCGGGAGGAGGACATCCGGTTCGGGTCTCACCAGGAAAACCAGATGTGGGCGCAGTGGCAGTACGCCAACGGCGTCCACGGGACGCTGTCGACCGGCGTGGGTTCGTCGCTCGTCGACGGTG
>JAKCFJ010000001.1 GCA_025041175.1 Halobacteriales archaeon YIM A00010 | reverse complement strand
GGTTCGTTGTGGGTCCCCAGCTACGGGACGACCGTCATTCTTGAAATAGCGACGCCGAAGGGAGACGCGCTCGTCCGCCGATTCGAGAATACGCCCGAAGTGAGCTCGTTTGAGGTGTACCACACCGACGAGCAGATGGTGCTGCTCCAGTTCCGGACAGCAGCAACGAAGTCGTACGACCCGCTCCGCAGGTCGAAGAACGTTTCTCTATCCCACCATCCTCCGGGACGGGTGGTTTTCCGTGGAGCTGGCGGCCTCCCACGAACGGCTATCGAAGTATACGGACGAGTTAGCGGGGCTGGCATCCCGTATCACGTGCTGTCGCCGACCCAATCGTACGATCCGAGCGAGTTGCTCACGGATCGCTAATGGCAAATCATCACCGAGGCAGTCGAGCGTGGCTACTACGAGACGCCCCGAGATTGTGCGGTCACTGAGCTGGCAGTGTCGTTGGACATCCACAAATCGGTGGCGAGCAGGCTGCTGCACCGGGCTGAAAGCCGGGTCATCACGGAGTTCGTCACAGGAACGGGGCGGTAATCGTACAGCACCGGTAACGAGTATCTGAATCGATCGTCTCATCGCGCAAAGTTCTATATTGCACACATACACAGACAGACCATGGTGACAACAATCTCGCTCGCTGATGACGCATACGATCGTCTGAAAGAGGAAAAGCAAGAGGGTGAGAGTTTCAGCGACGTGGTTCGGCGTCTCACGAAAGGGGTCGAGCTGGAGTCGTACTACGGCGTTCTCAGCCCGGAAACCGGCGAGGAGGTAGCAGCGATCGTTGCTGACCGTCGACACGAACGGACCGAGACCCACCGCGAACGCGTCTCTCGGTTTTCTTATGAGTTCGAACAGTAATCCTCGATACGACGTTTCTCATCGACGTACTCAGGGGTTGAGTCGGTTGAAGGGTTGCTTTCCGACTGTCCAGCGGGTGGGCCTCGGAAGATAAGTGCCATTACTGCGATGAAATTAGCGGAAGGAATTCATCTCGCGGATCGCTCTGAGCGGGAACGGGATGCCGTTCGAAGTCTTCTTTCGGACGTTCGCACTGTCCCGTTCAGTACGGACTGTGCGATGGAGGCTGGACAAATCAGTGCCACCCTTATCAGCAGCGGTCAACAGATCGAGACGGCAGACATACAGATCGCTGCGACGTCCCTCGTACACGATGAATCCGTGATCACGAGGAACACCACCCATTTCGAGCGTATCGAAGGAGTATCCGTGATCGCGTACTAACATTTTCGATGGTTCGAGGCGGTTCAGTCACCTGCTTCCGATTGTGTGGTCGACTCCGCTCGCGGACAACCGACACCGGAATCCCCGGGCTCCGTCGGTCCGTAGTGGTTGTTCGGTCCTACGCTGAGCCGTCGGAACGGGATGTCGGCCTCTCTGAGAACCTCGAAGCATGTCTCAGTGTACGCCGCTTCGCTGGACGCCGCAACACCGAGATCTCGCAGTGCCGTGTTGTAGAGCTCCGAAACATCGTATTGTCTCATCGAGATCTGAGATCGGTGAGGTCGATTTATCATATATGATCTATCTAGAAATTTATGCTGCTGATTGATTTCAACTCTCACTGTGCATGAAAAGCCCACCTGCCTCTCTTCAGACTCCAGAGGAGGATGTCAATCTGCCATGACTCGGGCAAGTCGACGCCACCATGGAATGGCAGCGAGGAAGACATCAGACAGTTCCCTGTCCATATTCTGTTTTGTCTACTAGCCTTCCGTCTCGCGCCACGAGAGCCACACCATCACCATGACACCGACGAGTAGCAACGCCGTCGCTGGGAGTCCCTCTACCGGTCCGGCGAACCCCGTACCACCAGTGAGCCAGCTGGGATCCACCACCCGCACGTCGAGCAAGGAATTCGTCCCGCTAGTCCCGAAGACAAAAACGGACGACCAGAGTATGGTCGCGTGGAACCCGGTCGGCCCCCAGACCGATCCGTCTCGCAGCGTCCACAATGCTGTGAAAATCCCCCACAGAAGTATATTGAACGCTAAAAGCGGCGGCCACGGGTCGTGGAGGTTGCCAATGCCGAGTAGAGCGAGGGGTCTCCAGAAGTGCATGAGCGCGAAAAAAGCCGACGAGACGAAGACCCCGACGACGGTGCCACGGCGCGTACCGATCGTCTGCAACACCCACCCACGGAACAGCAACTCTTCGATGCCGATCTGGAACACCCGCGCTAGGTAGAACCCAACGATCGCTCCACAAAAGACGACGACCCCCACAGGCTCGAAATTCAGAGCGCCCTCGACGACGAGGTGGCCTGTAACCGCCTGGAGCGCGACCCACCCGCCGGACATCAGTAGACCGGCCAACATACCGAGCAGGTGCTTTCGTAATGCTCCATCCAATTCGAGACCGAGCGTCGAGAACCGGCGTTGTTCGAACCACCGCAGCCACATCCACAACAGCAGGTAGATCGGCGCGTAGATCACCTGGCTGAGTAGCTGGCCCAGAAGTAAGAGGGCAACAGACTCACTGACAAACAGCGATCTGAGCAGTGGCAACTGCTGCAGCACCGTTAGCCCGCCGATCCCCACCAGAAACCCACCATCGTAGAATGCGTAGACGAGGACGACCAGCAGGAGGGGCGGAGTCAGGCGCTTTCCTCTTCGGGCCAGGGTGAACAGATGACTGTCGGAGTCAAACAGGCTGCTCATATCGTCCTCCGTTTGCTCACTGAGTAACGGTGTGTGCGAGAGGGGCTTTGGCTGTCCCACCATGACGTACGTAAGGACTGAGTGGAGAGCAACAGACCGGACGCGAGCGCCCGTCGGAGCCCGTGCCACCGAGGTCGAGTTGACGGTTTCGTCCTCATACAGATATGACTCCGTTCGGCTGACCCATAAATATTATTAAACTGATATTTCTGTTCAGGACGAAACAGAATTCTGGTTCTGTTTGATAACAGATAAGATGGGGCACGTCACTCGTCTTCTGTGAGCACGTTCACGTCGCTATTGACCCTCAAAGAGAGTTCGTCGCCATCCACCGAGAACGTCACGCGGGCACGCGGCGGATCCGTAGCGAGCAGCGTAGCGTCAGCGAATGGGTATTGGAGCTCCCACACCGGCGTTGCCCGCACGTCTATCCCGTGATCGTGATAAAATGACACAACAAGAGGATATTCCAAGAGATGGAGGTCAATCGGGAGGTCTGCTGTCGAACCACACAATTGACAAGTATATGTGACGATGAGGAAGTCGAACGCGTGGCTAGAGACAGCACGGAGTGAAGTGAGCAGTCGACCGGAACAGAGCAGGCAGAACCCGGCGGTCATCTGTCGGGCTACCTGCTTCTGCCAGCGGTCGATCACGGTTGGCAGGGCCGTCGCATCATACCCTTCAAGAGCACCTGGCGGCATGGGGACCTGCAATCTCCACTCACTGCAGCCAGAACACGCGACAACCCCCCGCCCCTCCCGATGGCTCGCCTGGAGCGGAGCGTCACAGCGGTCGCAGGTCGCTTCAATCTCGACAGGACCCCTGGTGATCTCTCGTGTATATGTCCCCGAGAGAACAGCCCCGATGACCTGTGCGCCAGTAAAACGAAGCCGGTAGCCGTCGTTGGTTTGAACGACAAACCGGCCGAGAAGTTTGCGCAGATGGTAGTTGACGCCCCCGCTCTCACGGAGCCCGGCTGCCGTGCGCAACTCCGAGAACGAGAGCTCGTACCCAGGAGCATTCCAGAGTGTCTGAAGGATAGTAAAGCGTGTCTCGTTGCCGAGTAACGCGAACGCCTCGTCCGGATCGAGAGGGCCGTCGTTATCGTTTTCGTCTGACTGCATATCCGGCGATTCTCGACCGCGAGTAGTATAATTTCATCTAAACTGGAGTCAGGCAGGTATCTCTCTCGTGTATAGCCCGTATTGAAAACAACACTACTATCCTACATTTCGGCGGTGGCTATGTATAACGAATCGACCGAGCCGACTTCTGCATCGACATCGAAATACACAGCGCCCATCGGTCGGATCCCTCACGGTCCAGTCGCCTCTTTTTCGAATCGCGCTATGAATTCCTGCACGAACGCGCTCCGTTCGTCAGCAAGTTCTCTCCCGGCGTCAGTGTACATTCGATGCGGAAGGTCGAGGATTTTCTTGTGGAGGTGGTTGTATTGCGTCGTTCCTGCGGTTGATGGGTCCTCTTCGGGTGGGAGCGTCGGATCATGAATCGACAAACCCCGTTCGCCACCATAGGTGAAACACCGCGCAATACCGACCGCTCCCAAGGCATCGAGATTATCCGCATCGCTGACAATTTTTGCCTCGGTCGTCTCGGGTGTGACGTCGTTGGAATAACGGTGTGCCCGGATACAGTGGTTGACGGCAGCAATCGTTTCTTCAGTCGCGTCGTGCTCTCGGAGGATTCGTGCACTTTCGTCTGCGCCCCAGTCAGCGTGATCCTCTATCTCGCCCCGATCCTCTTTTGCCCGCCCAATGTCGTGGAGCAGTGCCGAGAGCTGAATACTGTGTGCATCTGCGTCGGGATGATCGGTCATGAGTCTGTCAGCGGTCGCTTCGACTCGCTGCACGTGATGCCAGTCGTGTGCGCCACTCATCTCCTCATGAAAGTAAGAGCGAGCAATCGATCGAATCTCTTGGATCATCGTGGAACACGCATCAAGTGGAGCGTACAAAACGATACTGACACCCACGCTGTCGTGATGATGGATTCACTTCGTGAATGCACCAAAATAGTTGCCTCCTCGGTAGGAGACGTGGTGGTCGCTGGGTACCCCTCATCCGATCTAGTGCTACTGAGCCGCCTCGGTCCTCATACTGTCGGACAGAGTCACGGACGGAATGTGACAGAATATCCAGCTGCCGTCTGGCGGCCACCAGCAGCTGATATGCAATCATCTCTGTCCGACAGTATAGAACGCTCCGTTCTCGTCCCTAACCGGCTACCACCCGAGTTCGAGCCGTCGTCGTTCGGCCCGTTCGACGCTTCGATGCGTCCACGGCGGCACGTCCGGGTGGGACGCGATCTCGTCGGCCGACAGCCACTGTACCGACGCAAGCTCGTCGGGTTCGGCGGCGACAGCCGTGCCGCTCTCGTACCGACAGAGAAAGACGACGTTCACCACCGGCGTTCCATCGTCGGTGTGGAACTGGTGGCTCTCGACGTAGGCCATTTCATCCGCCACTTCAACAGTCGTCTCTTCCCGAATCTCCCTGCGAACGGTCGCTTTCAAGGTGTCGTCGGATCCGCCAGAGGCTTCGACCGTCCCGCCGATCAAACCGATTTCGCCGGCAGCGTGACCCTCTTCCTGAGAGCGCGTTCCGATGAGAAAGGCGCCGTCGTTGCTCACAGCGCCTTCGACGTTGAGAACGTACGCTTGATTGTTGCTCATGAATGAGAAGAGACAAGCACACCAATTAAAATGATTTATGAATCAACGAGTTTCTCAGTGAGTTCCCGATCTTCGAGTTGCTCTTTGAGAAGACGGAGATTTCCCGCCTCTTTCGGACCGAGCAGTGCTTGTACCGCGTCGTCGCTGACACCACCCTCGAAGTACGCGTTGGCGAGATTCCGTTTCACCCCATCGCTCTCGGGAGCGTCGCTCAGATAGGTCCGGAGCGCGTCGGTGAGCACGTCGGTTCGATCGCGGTTCTGGACGGTTGCGAGGAGATCGATCAGGTCGATGAGTTGCTCGGGTACTCGGAATTCCACCCGCTTGCTCGAGCGCATACGAGTGGATTCGAGCAGACAGTACTTGATTGTCGGTCCTCGCTGTCGAGAGATACTGTTTCCGAGGAGAAGTCCGGGAGGCTAAGTGGTTGGGTCGTCGGGAGTGACGTATGCAGGGAACGGGACCGCCGGAAAAGATGGCCGAGAATCGGGAGGATCTCACCCCGATGATGAGCCAGTACTTCGAGCTGTGCTCGGAGTTCGAGGACTCGCTCGTGTTGTTTCAGGTCGGTGATTTCTACGAAGCGTTCTGTGAGGCCGCAGAGATCAGCGCGCGGCTGCTCGAAATCACGCTCACGAAGCGGGAGGACTCCTCGGGGACGTATCCGATGGCGGGGATCCCGATCGACAACGCGTCGTCGTACATCGAGACGCTGCTGGATGCGGGCTACCGCGTCGCCGTCGCGGATCAGGTCCAGGATCCATCCGAAGCTTCGGGCGTGGTCGATCGGGCGGTCACGCGGGTCGTCACGCCGGGGACGGTTCTCGACGACGAACTGCTCGACGACGAACCGAACAACTACCTCGCCTGTCTGACTGCCGCGACCGAGGCCACCGATCCCGACGGGTCGACCGGCGATACACCCACGAACGCCGTGGCGTTTCTGGACCTCTCGACCGGCGAGTTCCGCGTCACGAGCGGCGGGCGCGCCACCGTTCAGGACGAGCTCGACCGCCTCGGTCCCTCGGAAGTCATCACGGGCCCCGAAACCGGTGAGGCGTTCGCCATCGACGGGATGCGGACGGCGTTCCGTTCGGACGCGTTCGATCCCGACACCGCAACAGAGCGCGTCGGGACCTACGTTCCGACGCCCGCTGCGGTGTTCGATTCGACGGCGGAGCTGCGGGCCTGTGGCGCGTTGCTCGCGTACGCCGAGTACACACAGGGCGAAACGCTCGGCGGTCTCGACTACATCACCCGGATCACCCGCTATACACCCGAAGCAGCGATGCGGCTGGACGCGACCGCGCTCGAATCGCTCGAGCTGTTCGAAAACCGGGACGGCGGCGACGAGCACACCCTGCTAGGCGTGCTGGACGAGACCGCGTGTGCGCTCGGGCGGCGCACTCTCACCCATTGGCTGCGCCGTCCTCTGCTCGACCGCACGGCCATCGAACGCCGCCACGACGCTGTCGCCGAGCTGTGCGACCGGTCGCTGCTCAGGGAGCAGATGCGGGAACTCCTGTACGACGTGTACGACATCGAGCGGCTCATCACCCGCGTCTCGCGCGGCCGGGCGAACGCCCGCGACCTCCGATCGCTCAAGTCGACGCTCGACGTGGTTCCTGAGCTGAAGGCGGTGCTCGCGGACGCGGAGTGTGGGCCGCTCGTGGAGCACCGCGAGGCGCTCGACGAGCTCGCGGACGTTCGCGGTCTCATCGGTCGGGCCGTTCGGGAGGAGCCACCGATCGAAGTGACCGAAGGAGGCGTCATCCAGGCGGGCTACGACGAGGAACTCGAGGCGCTGCGAGCGACCGAACGCGACGGCCGCGAGTGGGTGGCCGACCTCGAAGCCCGCGAGCGCGAGCGCACCGGCATCGACTCGTTGAAGGTGGGGTACAACGAGGTGCACGGCTACTACATCGAGGTCACGAACCCCAATCTCGACCGGGTGCCCGAGGAGTACACGCGCAGACAGACGCTGAAGAACGCCGAGCGCTTCTACACCCCGGACCTCAAGCGCCGCGAGGACGAGATCATCGGCGCGGCCGAACGCGCCGACGAACTCGAATACCAGCTGTTCGCCGAGGTTCGATCGGAGGTTGCGGAGGCGGCCGAGCGCGTCCAACACGTGGCGTCGGTGCTGGCGGAGCTCGACGTGCTCTGTGCGCTGGCCCACGTCGCCACCGAGCGCGAGTACACACGACCCACGTTCACCGACGACGGGATCCACATCGACGGTGGTCGCCACCCCGTCGTGGAAACGACCCAAGAGGCGTTTGTTCCGAACGACACCGACCTCACCGAGGAACGGCTGGCCGTCGTCACCGGTCCGAACATGAGCGGGAAATCGACGTACATGCGCCAGGTCGCGCTCATCGTGCTCCTCGCGCAGATGGGAAGCTTCGTGCCCACCGACGCCGCTCGACTCCCTGTGGTCGACCGCATCTTCACCCGCGTGGGCGCGAGCGACGACATCGCGGGCGGACAGTCGACGTTTATGCGTGAAATGACCGAGCTGTCCGACATCCTCCACAACGCGACCGATCGCTCGCTCGTGCTGCTCGATGAGGTCGGTCGCGGAACGAGCACCGCCGACGGTCGGGCCATCGCGTGGGCCGTGACGGAGTTCATTCACGACGAGATCAGCGCGACGACGCTTTTCGCCACTCATTACCACGATCTCACGAGGATTGCCGAGCACCGGACGGACGTGATGAACCTCCATTTCACCGTCGACCGGAGCGGGGAGGAGATGACGTTTCTCCACACCGCGGTTGCGGGCGCGTCGGAGGCCTCCTATGGAATCGAAGTGGCTCGCCTCGCTGGCGTTCCGGCGTCGGTGATCGAGCGGTCGCGGACGCTGCTCGCGGATGGACTCCCGAGCGGACCGGGACACGAGCACCCGGACGCCGAGCCGGCGACGAACGAACGGACCAACGGCCACACCCAGCCCCCTGCGAGCGCGGAGACCGACAGTGATTCCTCCGTTCGGACCCTCTCTCAGCGCGAGAACGGCCATGGTTCGAACGACGTGGTACGGGAGATCGAATCGGAGGTTCGTGAGCTTTCGATCGCGGATATGACGCCCCTCGAAGCTCTCAAGACGCTCAACGACTTTCAGCGGCGGATCGATGACCGACAACAATAACGTCAGCAAGCTCGACACGACCACGATCGAACGCATTGCGGCGGGAGAAGTGATCACGCGCCCGGCGGACGTGGTGACCGAACTCGTCGAGAACGCGCTCGATGCGGGTGCGACGCGGGTCTCGGTCACCGTCGAGAACGGCGGACTCGATCGGATCCGCGTGAGCGACGACGGCCACGGCATGGACGAAGCGGACGCCGCGCTCGCCGTCGAGCGCCACACGACGAGCAAGATCGAGGACGCGTCGGACGTCGACCGCGTCGAGACGCTCGGATTTCGCGGTGAAGCGCTCCCGAGCATCGCCGCCGTCGCCCGCCTCGAACTGACGACAAAGCCGTCCGACGCCGTCGGTGGGACGCGCGTCACTGTCGATAACGGCGAAAAAACGGTCGAACCGGCCGGACGCGGGGCCGGCACCACGGTCGAAGCGACCGACCTCTTCTCGCGGCTTCCCGCGCGGCGGGCGTCGCTCGGCTCGCGCGCACAGGAGTTCACTCGCGTCAGCCGGGCCGTCTCGCGGTACGCGCTCTGCCAGCCGGCCGTCCGCGTTCGTCTGGTTCACAACGGGAACACGGTGCTCTCCACGCCGGGAACCGGACGAACGGACGCCGTGCTCTCCGTGTACGACCGCTCGGTCGCCGGACAGAGCACCGAGTTCGAATTCGAACCGAACGGGGACGCGGTCCGCGTCGAGGGGCTGCTCGCCTATCCGGCCGTGACGCGATCGAAGCCGGAACACGTGTACACGGCCGTCAACGGACGGTCGGTCACCGATGCGACGATCCGGAACGCAGCTGTCGCGGGGTACGGCAGCCTCCTGCCCTCCGACCGGTATCCGATCGCCGTCGTCTCGGTGACTCTTCCGCCCGGAACCGTCGATGTGAACGTCCACCCCGCCAAGGAATCCGTCCGGTTCACCGACGAGGAGCACGTGACGGCCGCCGTCGAGCGCGCGGTTTCGGAGGTGCTTTCGGGAACGGATCTCTCTCGCAGTGGCGAGTTTTCCTTCGACGAGGACTCGATCGACACCGGGAGCGCGGCGTTCGACGACGTTTCCGTTATCGGGCAGTTCCACGAGCTATATCTGCTCTGTGAGGACGGCGGCGACCTGCTCGTCCTCGATCAGCACGCGGCCCACGAGCGGATCATCTACGAGCGACTGCAAGAACGGGCGGCCGACGCGATCGAATCGGTCGCGCTCGATCCGCCACAAACGCTTTCGCTGACTCCCGCCGAAGCCACAACGGTCGAGGAACACCACGAAACCATCGAATCGCTCGGCTTTCGTATCGAACCGTTCGGGAACACCACCTACCGGATGACCGGGCTGCCCGCCCCCCTCGGTCGGGTCGCCGACGGCGGTGCGGTCCACGACGTGCTCGATGCGTTTCTCGCCGGCGAGGAGCCCGACGACCCGCGCGATTCGCTGCTCGCCGACCTCGCCTGTCACCCCTCCTTCCGGGCGGGCGATACGCTGTCTACCGAGGAGGCTGCCACCCTCATCGAGCGGCTCGGCGCGTGTGAACAGCCCTACGCCTGCCCCCACGGCCGGCCTACGGTACTCTCGATCGACGAGGCAACCCTGGCCCGGAGCTTCGAACGATCGAACACGCGGTTTGATTGATATTATCTGGCTGATACACCGGTTTCGACGGCCGTCCGAACAATATCGGTATCGGAGTGTGCACGGCGGTCGAACTTCTCGGGCGTGAGCGGAATGATGTCTGGTGTGGGAAGGTCCTCGCGGGGCCAGTCAAGCAAGAACGCCTCGGGGCGCGTATAGTAATTGATGCCCTCCCAATCCGGACTCACCAGCACGATGTCGATGTCGCTCCTCTCTGTTGCCTCTTTCTGTGCATAGGATCCGTAGACGATGACCTGTTCGAGCGTGATGTCGTGTGCAGCAGCGATCGCACGCGCGGCTGTACCAGCTCGGGCGGGAACGTCTGTCTCAGTCATGATCTGTCTCTATTACCCAATCGATGAACTGTTCTACTTCTCGTTTCTTCACAGGGACGCTAAGGACTTCAACTGTGCGGTAGCGCGGAGTCCCCTCCCTCAGGGAGTCGTTCGAAAGACCGGAGGTCTTTCGTGATGACGAGAGAGCTCGCTCTCTCGGACCACGACCAACCAACGGGCGGGAGCGAGTAGGGAGGGGAGGAGCGCGTTGCGAAGCGGGACGTCTGGACCACACCGTAGTATTTATACTCGATCCTATACATTGAATATATACGGTGGCACGAGACGAGTACATCCGTCGCACGGTAATTACGCGCGCCCTTCCCTCCGAGGACGCCGCTGCGCTCATCGACGCCACCATCGAAGAGTACAAAGAGGGGTGTCAGATCGCTACGGACATGGCGTGGCCAACCAAGAAGTCCAAATCCGACGTGCAACCGCTGGCGTACGACACGATTCGAGAGGAGACGAACCTCACCAGCCAGCACACTATTCTCGCCACCCACCAAGCCGCCGAAGCGATCACCGGCTGTCACGAACACAAAGAAAAGGGTCGGAAAACGTCGAAACCGACCTTTACGGCGGATACCGTGACCTACGACAGCCGAACCATGACGCTGTTCGACGACGGCACGGTATCCCTCTCCACGGTGGAGAACCGCGTTCGGATACCGCTCGACCTACCAAAGGACGAGAACGGCTACCAACACCGTTTCATCGAGTCAGAGGAGTGGGAACTCACCGAGAGTACCCTGACTCGACGCGACAGATCGTACTACATCCACCTCGGCTTTCGCCGCTTTGCCACCGACGCGGAGCGCGACGCCGCCAAAGATCACGCGAACGATACGACGACCGAGGACGGGACGGTTCTCGGTGTCGATCTCGGCGTGGCGAACCTCGCAGTCACATCCACGGGGCTGTTCATTTCGGGCGACGAATTCACCCACTGGCAACGCGAGTACGAACGACGCCGCGCGTCCATGCAGCAGACCGGAACCAGATGGGCGCACCGCGATATGCAGCGGGTCGGTCGGAAAGAAAAAGGCCGGTTCACGATCATGCTGCACGAAGCGGCGAACACGATCGTGGAGGAAGCCGACACGAACGACTGCACGCATATCGCGTTCGAGAACCTCGATGGAATCCGCGACCGACTGCCGTGGGCGACGTGGCACCATCGTTGGGCGTTCCGAAAGATGTACGAGTTCGTCTCGTACAAAGCGGTCGCCCGTGGTATCAGCGTCCGGCAGGTGAACCCAAAGAACACGAGTCGTCAGTGTTCACGGACGGACTGTGGATTTACCCATCCCGACAACCGACCGTGTTCGAACGGCCAAGACGAGTTTTGTTGTCTGAAGTGCGGGTACGAGGTGCACGCCGACTACAACGTCACCAAAACGCGAAGCGTTTTGGTTGGCTAACGAGAGCTTCGCTCTCGTGAACGCCGCAAAGAACATCGCAGTGAAGTACGCAAAGAGACTCCATCGGTTGCACACGTCCTCCGGTGGAGGGGTATCCGTAGACATACCCCTGAACAGCGGGTTGCTGACTGTCGAAGGGCCAGCCGACGTTTCGGTTGGCTAAGAAGGCACGAGACCACGCTGAAAGCCTCTCCCTCAAGGACCGAGGGTAGCGAGGCGCTACGCGCCTCGGACCATTCGAGCGGACGAAGTCCGCGAGAAGACGACAGCCCGAGGGAGTAGGGAGGGGTTGTTTACACCGTTCCTCATCCGGATACCGACGCGAATACGCCTGTTCGAGGTATGCAAGCAGGGAATGGAATCGCTCAGGGATATCCTCCTCATAGGCGTGACCCACCAGATCGTGTCCCGGGCGATGAGACCCATCACGAGCGATCTGAAGCCCTTTCAAGGCGTACTCAGCCGCCTGTGCGAGTTGGACCGTCGCTTCGTGATCGTCCATACCGTGAAGTTGCTCCGCATTGCGCACGTACTGCCTGGCCTGCTCAAACCACGTTTCACTGCTCATCGGTCTCTCCTACACGATGTTCGTAACCAAGCTCAAAGGGCCGCCCTGGTGATTTCTTCATATTATGGCCACACCACACACATACATAAACAGTCCCTGCCACAGGACCAAGGAGATAGCCGAAAGCCAGAGCACTCGGCACAGAGTTCGGTGCAACGATAACCTTGACAATCTGGGCGGGAGAAAATAGCCGGGAGAAACACCGAACTGACAGATCCACATTCGAAGGCTTGGGTGTCGAACGTAGATGGTACGTATAGAGGAGAAGGATAGTGAAGGACTACAAAAACGAGTAGAAGCAAAATGTCCATCCGTTTGCGTACCGAGGTTCGCTGTAGTTGGATCGCTGTTCTCGGCCCGATCGTCGCTGCCCTGTTCACCATCGGCTTCGTGGCGTTCCATCTCACCGAGTGGCCCTCACCTGCGATTCGACAGACAGGGAGGATCGATCCACTGTTCTTCCAACACACAGGTTGGTACGTTCTCCAGGGTGGCGTGCCGTACGTCGATGTCTGGGACGTGAACCCGCCTGTCCCGTTCGCAATTACGGCAGCTCTAGCCGCCCTCTCCGGAGGAGATATGCTCCTCTTACACAGATTGAGCGTGGCGCTCACGGTGTTTATCGCCGCATCGAGCATTTTGCTCGTGGGGTGGGTGGCGTATCTCGTGACCGGAGAAGATGTGGCGGCGGTCGCCGCCGGCTTCGTGATGCTCGTTGTCCCCGAACTCTTTGTCTCCCCGCTGCTTGGTGTCCGGGCACAGTTTTACGCGCTGTTTTTCGGTGTTCTTGCGCTCGCATTGGCCCTCCGCGATCGGCCGTTTCTCGCCGGAGCCGTTGGGGCGCTGAGCGCCGGTTCCTGGCAGGCAGGAGTCGCCTTCGTACTGCTGATCGTTGGGATAGCGTACCAGCGAATCGGACGGAACGGTGCGCTCGCGGCGGTTGCCGGTAGCGGCGCCGTCGCCGGAAGTATCGGTCTCGTGTTCGCGGCTGTGGGCGCGTTCATTCCAATGATTGTGGAGACAGTGCTTGCGCCACTGATCGCCGGCTCACCGTACACCCTGACCGAGCACATCTACTCGACACTGCTGGTATTTGGCTACGGAGCGGTGCTCCTTCCGGTGGCGTTCTACGGCTGGACGTACGCCGCGGCCCGGGAGCTACGGGAGCTGTGGTGGATTCCGGCGGGAGGGTTGCTGCTCGGCTTTCAGGTGTTGTTCGTCGACATGGACGGCGCGACCGACGCGTTTCTCTGGCTTGTTTTCGTCGCCCTCGGCGTGGCCATCGCTGCTGAACGCGTGATCGTTGTGTGGACAGCGCCGTCAAACCCCAGGCCGTGGGCAATCGTCGCCGTCATCATTGTCCTTGGACTGCTCGTCCTCTCCGGCCTGGTTTGGAACGTCAGGTCACCGTTTCCGGTATCGACGCTGCAGACGATGGAGGAGGACGCTAACCCGGACAAAGATCTCCCACTCACGCCGGCAGATGGAGATCCCCCATCGATACACACCATCTATTGGGAACAGATAGAACCAGATGTGTGTCATTACCGATTGAGTTGGAACGAAGTACGGTGGATAGTGATGACCGACGACCGGCTGAACGCACGGAACTGTGGTGCGTGGCCCAGCCGGATCGACCGCGGTTAGCGGTTCGGAGCTTCGGTAAGCGTACAGCGCATCGATCTCACAGCTTCTTCTTCGCAGTTCGTAGCCCATCCTCGATCGATTCTCGCTCGAAGTAAAGGAGTTCCACGCCGATTACGGCGAGTGAGAGGAGTGCGACCGCGTTGAACACCGCTGGCTCCTGCGTGTACAGATAGTACACCATCAAGGGGAGAAAGAGGAGCGAGCCAGCGAATCCAACCGCCGGAACGTACGGGTTGGCGTCGAGGGAACCGCGCTCTTGGATCGCAAGAAAGTTCATTGCTCCGAACACGACGATAAACGAAAGCGAGGCGAAGGAGGTGATACCTTCGAGACTTCCGTACACGGTGAAGAGAACCGTGAGGACGCCGATAATGAGCACCGTCCGCGTCGGGGCACCACTCTTGTCCGCATCACCGAACTGATCGGGTAACAGCCCGTCAGTCAACATATTCTTCGCGTAGAGCGCGCTGCTGAAGAGCGTCGCATTGATCGCGCTCCCCGTCGAAAAGAGAGCAGAGAGACCGACGAGGGTCACCCCGATCGGCGGCATGAACTTGCCGGCGGCGATCATCAACGCAACGTCGGCGTGCTGTTTCACGACCTGCTGGGGGAGGAGATTCGTCGTTGCGATCGCGACCAGCAGGTAGATGAGGAGCGCCACCGGCAACGCGACGTACGTGGCCCGTCTGAGCGTCTCGTCGGGATTTTCGATGGTTTCCTGATCGTAAAACAACAGTTGCCACCCTTCGTAGGAGACGAAGGTGACGGCAGCGCCGACCAAGGGACTGAACCCGATATTGGAGGTTCCCAAGGCGAGCGACTGTTGCTGGGCAGCGAACCAGACGCCCCAAAAGCCGAAGACGAGAATGATCGCCACCTTCAACGCGACGAGTACGTCCTCGGCGATTCCCGTTTCCCGCACACCAAGGACGTTCAACGCCATGAACGCCAGAATGACGAGCGTCGAGAGCACAGGCCGGAGCGGTACCCCCATGACGCGCTCTATCGGGAGCATGTGCTGACTGAACGCACCGAACGCGTAGCCGTACATCGCCATCGTGCCGATGTAGCCGATCAGAAGGGTCCACCCAACCATTCCGGCCACAGTTGTATTCCCCCAGTAGGATTCGATGAACGTGACCGAAGCACCGTTATCGTCGGAATTTTTGTTCAAATGGATGTAGGAGTACCCCGCACAAAGAGCAATGAGACCGGCAAACAGGTAGGCCATCCACGCCGCGGGACCAGCAACCGACACGACGACACCGAGGGCAGCGTAGATTCCTCCGCCGACGATCCCGCCGACCATCATCGAAACCGTCTCTCCGAGGCTGAACTCGTGGCCCATAACATCAGTTATACGAAGGACCTCAAAACGGTTTGGCAGAAAACAGATCGGTCCCAATACGGCTGTGCAGTGGAGTGTGTACGTCCTCCGGTGGTGCCCACGCCCTCGCCATACACCCCCTTCGGGGAGCCTCTACCGGTACGCTCCGACGGTGGCTGAACCGTTTGTTATCGGTGGATCGTGACGGATTCGATCACCACGTCCTCGACCGGACGGTCGCGTCCGTCGGTCTCGACCGAGCCGATCTCGTGGACGACGTCCAGTCCGTCAGTTACCTCACCGAACACGGAGTGTTTGCCGTCGAGGTGGGGCTGGGCGTCGAGTGTGATGAAAAACTGCGAGCCGTTGGTGTCCGGCCCGGAGTTAGCCATCGACACGGTGCCCGGCCCGTCGTGGGACAGTTCCTCGTGGAACTCGTCGTCGAACTGGTAGCCAGGGCCGCCGCGACCGGTGCCGGTCGGGTCGCCGCCCTGGATCATGAACCCCTCGATGACGCGGTGAACGAGCACGTCCTCGTACAACGGCTCGCCTCGTTGCGTCTCGTCGGTTTCGGGATCGGTCCACTCCTTGTCGCCGGTGGCAAGACCGACGAAGTTTTCGACAGTGCGGGGCGCACGCTCCTCGAACAACTCGAACTCGATGGTTCCATGGGTCGTGTTCAGCCGTGCGTGTGGATTGTCGCTCATGCGTATCGGTCGTTGCTCGGCGCGCGGAAAAGGGTCCCGATCGGGGGGATGCTGCGTCACACCGTGTCGTCCCGCCGTTCGGTGTCGGCCCCCGCGTCCTCAGAACGCTTTGAGCGCCTCGAGCGTGTCTTCGGCGCGTCCGTCGTCGATCGCCTCGCGGGCCAGCGCGAGCCCCTCGTCGATCGTGTCCGCGTCGCCACGGGCGTAGATCCTGAAGGCGGCGTTGAGCGCGATCGCATCGGTGAAGGCGTCGGTCCGATCGCCGGTCAGCACGTCCTCGGTAATCCGCGCGGAGTCGCTGGGAACGTCCAGGACAGCGAGATCGTCGCTCGTCATGTCCATGCCGTACTCGGCGGTTTCGATCTCGAAGTCCTCGAGATCGCCGTCGGTCGAAACGGCCACTTTGGTCGATCCGGGTCGGATGTCGTCGTACCCCTCCATCCCCTGGAACATGACGACCCGATCGACGTCGTAGCGCTGGCTGGCGGCGAACGTGTCGATGATGCGTTTGGCGTAGGGAAGGTGGTAGAAGCTCCCGAGGTGGACGTTCGCGCGCGCAGGGTTGGCGAGCGTTTCGATCGTGTTGACGAACGTCCGAACGCCCATCTGCTCGCGCCGGTCACCGAGCGCGTGGACAGCAGGGTTGGCGTTGGGTTGATAGTAAAAGCCGAAGCCGACTTCGTCGGTCATCGCCGCGCTCTCCTCGGGGGACAGGTCCGTCCGAACGCCGAGTTCGTCGAGCACGTGCTTGTAGGCACACGCCTTCTGCGTCGGGACGCGATCTCCGCTGTGGGCGACGACGGGCGTGCCAGCCGCCCCGGCGACGACGCCCGCACCGACGCCGAGCAGCGCGGACGTGTTCTTCCCGTCGTAGTTCGCCCCACAGTCGACG
This sequence comes from Halobacteriales archaeon YIM A00010, assembly GCA_025041175.1. Taxonomy (GTDB): domain Archaea; phylum Halobacteriota; class Halobacteria; order Halobacteriales; family Haloarculaceae; genus Halocatena. Next base: position 2,841,577 of record JAKCFJ010000001.1, on the reverse strand, counting down.
GGATCGCAGTTCGGGGCCGCAAATCCGACCGACTCGTCGGCCATCACGTCGATGTAGGCCGCGAGTTCCTCCGGCGTGTTTCGCTTCCACCGGTTTGCCAGCCAGAACGCGCCCAGCGTCGTCGGATCCGGTTCCCCATCGAGGACGCGACGGAACGCCTCTGTCGCCTGTTCTCGGGTCATATCCTCCGCCGATTTGGGACCCGATCCGACGACCTCCGTCATGAGTCGTTCGAGCGGCCACGCTCCGTCTACTGTCTCGACCATGCTCTCGCTTCGTATCCCCCGCGCAAAAACGTCCCGTTCGGCCGACCGATCCACTGCCGCCGGTGATCGCCGATCGGGATCAAGCGCTCTGGCGCTGATCGTCGGGCTGGGGACGGACGTTGTCGAGATGCTCGGTGATCAACCCGTTCACGTACTCCGGTTTCGGAGTGCTCGCGAAGGTGATGTCCGACCCACCGGTTCCTGCCGTGTCGATCTGGATGTGTCCGTACCCCAGAAACCGCTCGGGCAACGATTGGGCATAGGCGGTGTTCTGGATGCGATCGAGTCGGATGTTGACCACGTTTCGGGAGATAAGCCCCGTCTTCTTGTACACCTCCTCGGTCGTCAGAACGTACTGTACGCTCCGGTAGTTGACGTACGTCGCCCCTGCGACGAAAAGACCGAGACCGATAGGAACGAGGGAGAGCAGCCGTATTATTTCCTCGAAAAAGATCCCGACGACGATCCCGGCGGTGATGAGGATGAGACCGACGACGAACGTACCCCCGACCGACCGCAAACTCGGATGCCCACTCCATACGAGCCGTTCCCCCTCGGTGAGGGTGACCCACGACGGTGCGTCTGAGTTTCCCTGCATGTACTAGTACTATATTTTGGAACAACTTGTCAGTATCCCTTATCTGGGTGACGAGATGGGATCGGTGGGGAGTTAGTCGACAACTTCCCACCAGCAGGACTGACGCATCGAAATCATGTCGTTGTGGCTATTCGGCCCCAATTATTTATCTCATTTTCTTACTATGAAAAATACCACATATCTGTTTGCGATGATATAAATTATGGAAGAAATGAGGCAATCCGTTCGAAACCGACAAACGGTAAATGATGACGTGCCTACGGGAGATAATGAGCGCGCTGGGGGGTGACTGGCAGTCAGCTCTCGACGGGGTTGACGCGGAACTCATCGACGAGTACCAAAGCGGCGTCCCGGTCGAGCGACGGCCGTTCCGTTCGATTGGTGCCGCGCTCGGGATCGGCGAGACGGAGGCGTTGACGCGGGTACAACACCTCCGGGAGACGGGGGTGTTTCGCCGGTTCGGGGCGGTGTTGAACCCACCGGTGATCGGGAGTTCGACACTCGCCGCGGTACAGGCACCGGAGCATCGGTTCGAGGAGATCGCCGCGACGGTCAACGGCTACCGGCAGGTGAACCACAACTACCGCCGGGATCACGAGTGGAACATGTGGTTCGTCATCACCGCCGGGAGCCGCGAGCGGCGGGATCGGATCCTCGAAGAGATCGAGACCGAGGCTGGCGACGTGCTCGTGTTGCCGATGTTGACCGACTACTACATCGATCTCGAATTCCCGGTTGTGAACGCCGATCGCTTCGCCCGCGAGAGCCTCGGCTCGACGGCTGTGAGCGCGACGCGGGTCAGCGAGGACGCGGCCGTCGATCTGTCGGCGCTCGATCGGCGGCTGCTCGTGGCGATTCAGGACGGGCTACCGCTCACGAGAACGCCGTACGCCGACGTGGCAGAGGCCATCGACGCCGACCCCGAGACGGTGATCGACGCCATCGATCGGCTGCTCGAAACCGGCTGCATCAAACGGATCGGCTGTGTGGTGAACCACGTCGCAACCGGCTTCGACAGCAACTGCATGGTCGTCTGGGACGTTCCCACAGAAACGCTCGACACCTACGGCGAGCGCGTCGGCGCGGTCCCCTACGTCACGCTCTGTTACCACAGACCGCGCCGCTCCGAGCTAGACTGGCCGTACACGCTGTTTACGATGATCCACGGGCGCGACGCCGAGGCCGTCGAGGAGCGCATCGACGAACTCGCCGAGGAGTACCTCCCGTTCGCGCACGAACGGCTCTACTCGACGGAAACGCTGAAACAAACCGGCGCGCGCTACGAATCCCTCCTCAACGATTGATACTGTCGGACAGAGGTGATCGACTATCGGCTGCTGGTGACCCGCCGGACAGCAGCTGGATAGTCCGTCTCACTTCGTCCGCAGGTCCGACAGTATGAGACCGCCACGACAGCAAACGCGAACCGAAAAACAAAGCACGTTCAGTCCCCGGCGATGATCACCATGGGTCCGATGAAAACGAGACCGATGCCGACGATTTTCAGGCTGACCTGGCCGCCCATCAGGGTGAGCGGAGTGATCAGAAACAGGAGGCCGAACGCGCCGAGATGCAGTCCCGTAACGGTCTTGCTCCGGAGTGGCAGGGTCCCGAGCAATCCGAGCACGAACACGAGCACGAGCACGTGACCAATGTTGTACTGGAGCAGGAAATTGTCGATTGCCTGTAGTGGGAGCGCGAACATCCTTATCCCAGATTCACGAGGGTGTAGATTTCAAGGTTCCGTTCCTCGATGCGCTGCTCGGTCATCCTGAATACCGCTGGGAGAAGTCGATCGGTCGCACAAACAGATACCACAACACGAATATCGTCATCCCGTAGCCGAGGATCCACATGATATCAGCGGAGCCAGAGGGTCCGACGCGCTCGAGGGTGTTCACCATCACACCCGTCACAACGACACCGATCGAAGCGATGGCTCCGGCAACCAAGATCGTGCGAGGGAGTCCCCGATTCGTGGCGTCGGAATCCGGGTTCCCACCAGTTTGATCCGTCCCGGATCCCAGCCCCGCGTTCGTGTCGGCCGCAGCCTGCTCGTTCGACCCGTCCATACCGGTGGTAGATCCTCCGGCGGTGTGAAACTCTCGGTTGTGGTCCGAGCCGGTGGGACGATTCGACGGCGTGGACCGCCGTGGAGCCAGCAGTTTATAGTCGGTGACGCAGAACCACGTGTAGTGAGCGATACTGGCGAGCGGACGGTGTCCCGAGGATCCATCGACGCTGAGTGGGCCGATCTGTTTCCGTTCGATCCGTACCCCCAACAAACGGACGGCGTAGAGCGCGCGTTGTCGGTGTGTCGTGAGGATGGGTATCTGCTCCTCGAAGGGGCGTGTGGGACGGGCAAAACCCTCATCGCGCTCGTTGCCGGCGCACAGCTGGTCGAGGAAGAGTGTGTGGACCGCGTGATGGCTGTAACGCCGGTCAAACAGCAGCTGAAACAGTTCGTCACCGATCTGCGGGCCATCAACGAGCGCCACAGCGAGCGCGAAACGACGCCCATCGACGGGTTGGTTATGGTGGGCAAGCGCGACATGCTTCCCTACGCTCGCGTCGGAACGCTGCCGGGGGATGGGGGCGTCCACGAGGGAGCCAGCGAACTGCGCGAGACGACAGTGGCGCTCGTCCGCCGCGACTCCCGCCACGAACTCGCCGTTCGTCCGGGGGATCTGGACGGCCGGATCGGAGTCTGTTCGGGCTCGGGCTGCGATCGGCTCGCCTACGCCGCCCCGGAGTGTCCGGACCACCGGAGCGACCGCGAGGAGGACGCCCCGTGGTACGATCCGGTTCGCGCAGCAGCCCTCTGTCACCTCGTCGAAAACCTCGAGGGACCGCGCCTGGAAACCGCCGGAGCGACCGCACCGTTCCCCGATGCACCGCCACACACTCGCGACGTGCTCGTCGATCCCGAGACCGCCGGCCCCGACGGGGGCTACTTCGACCCGTTTTACGCGCGGTTTTTCGCCAACGAGGAGTGGGTGCCGTTTGGCTTCGAGACGAGCGACACGAACGTCCTCGACAGCGACACCGTCGTTCGAGCGTCGGTCTCGCGGGGGACGTGTCCCCACGAGGCGATGGCCGCGCTGATGGAAACGGCTGACGTGCTCGTCGGGAACTACAACCACGCGTTCGATCCGGTGACCCGCCAGCTCACCCACGAGAAGGCTGGCGTCCTCGATTCGGGGACGTTGCTCGTCGTCGACGAGGCGCACATGCTCGAAGAACGCGTGCGGGATCTCCTCTCGGAGACGCTCGGTCTCCACTCGCTCCGGACGGCCCACAGGGACATCTCGCTCGCCCGCGAGTATCTCTCCGGAACGGGCGGTGAGCCGGGGGCCGACCCGAGCGCCCACCAGCGGGACGCCCAGTCGGCGCTGGCGGAGTTCGACGGGATCGGGGAGCGCGATCTCCGGACGGGCCAGCAGTTCATCCAGTGGATCGTCGAGACGATAGACGAGGAGGTGTCGTCGTTCCTCCGGAAGGAGTACACCGACTGGCAGCGCCGGTTTCGGGAGGGATCGCTGCCCGAGGTCGATCACGAGATCCCGCTGCGCGATCCACAAGCGGTCGAATCCGACCGGCTCACCCGGGCGGCCCGCGAGGCGTTCGATGGCTCCGTCTGGCGACGAATGGGTACCATCGGTGCTGCAGTTGCTGGGATCCACGACAACGACAGCCAGACGGATCGAACGCCCGTTGTCGATCGGGTGGGCGGATTCCTCGACCAGTGGGGAAGTGTCGACGAGGGCACGTACTTCCGGGAGATCGAACTCGAACACGCGCCCAAGCCGGTCGAAGACACGACGCTACCCGACTGGGCGACCGCGTACAACGGCGCGCTCTCTCTGTACAACTGCATTCCACACGATCCTCTCGCGGACGTGTTCGCGGATCTCGCGGGCGGCGTGCTCATGTCCGCGACGCTCGAACCGTTCGACGTGTACACGCGGGTGAGCGGTCTCGATCACCTGTCCGCCGAGCCAGTCAGAACGAACGGGGGCAACAACGAGCGTTCGGCCGACCGGTCGCGTCGTGTGGCGACGACGGGCTACGGCCTGTCGTTTCCGCCGGAGAACCGGGCGAGTTGGATCGTGGATCTGCCCCCCTTTACCTACCGGAACCGTGGCCCACCAGCGACGGCCTACGAGGAGATGACCGACGCCCGGCAAGCACACGCGAGCACCATCGTGACCGTCGCGCGCAGTCCCGGGAACGTGTTGCTCTGTCTACCCTCCTACGCCGAGGCGCAGTGGGCGGTCGAGCATCTCCGGGACAACGTTTCGAAGCCCGTATTGGGGGATCGATCGACAGAGAGCGGTGCCACCGACGCAATGCTCGACCGGTTTTTCCAGAACGACGGGACCGACCGCGCGCTCGTCACGAGCGCGCGCGGAACGGTCACCGAGGGCGTCGACTACAAGGGCCACCGGCTGCACACGGCCGCTGTCGTGGGTGTGCCGTACGCCAACACCGCAAACCCGCGCATGAAGGCCGTGATGAACGCCTACGACCGGGAGTTCGGCGGCGACGGGTTCGAGTGCGCGGTGCAGATTCCCGCGGTGCGGAAAGCGCGCCAGGCGCTCGGTCGCGTGCTCCGGGGCCACGAGGAGGTGGGGACCCGGCTGCTCCTCGATCGACGGTATCGCTCCGATGCGCCCCGTTCGGTCGCCCCGTTGTTGTCGGCTGATCGCACCGAGTTCTCGACGGTCAGCCCCGACATGCTCGATTTCGCGCTCGATCAGTTCTGGAGCCGGTAGCTCATACTGTCGGACAGAGGTAATTGACTATCGGCTGCTGGTGACCCGCCAGACAGCAGCTGGATAGTCCGTCTCAACTGTCCGTGGCTCTGTCTGACAGTATCACTCCAGATCGGGTTCGAAGGAGGTAATCCGGTCGCGCCACGCTTGGGGGATCGGCCGGGACTCGCCGTTTCCGTCGACGGTTACCATCACCGACTCGCCGGTGGCCGCGACGCCCTCTGCCGTTTCGAGTTCGAACGCCATCGGGATGCTCGAGGTGCCCAGTTCCGTTGTCCGCACCGTGACCGCGACCGACTCGTCCGGCAGCGTCACCGGCCGCTGGTAGTCGATCGAGAGGTGGGCGAGGACGACCCGGCTTTCGTCCGGATCCGCGAGGACGTGATCGAGATAGGTCAGTCGGGCCTGTTCGATGTACGTGCCATACACCGCGTTATTGACGTGGTTTTCCGGGTCGAGATCTCGAAACCGAACGGCGATCTCCGTCGTGAACGGCGCAGAATGACTCATTACTGGCTACTACGCTTCCAGAACGGATGGGGCTATCGATGCGGGAACGGCTCTCTGTGGGTGGTTTTCACAGGATTCGGTGGCGAAGAACGGAGCACGGCGGATTCAAGAAGCCGCTATCTTTCTGCGAGGAGAGAATCCCGCCGTTTACGGCGGGGGTGAATCCGACAATATCTCCCTAAGTCACCGTCGATAGCAGGCCGGATATGCAACGCAAAATCAGATTCATTAAGTAACTTTGTCTATACAGGCTATGCACGGCGATTCAGGTCACTCGCACCTACGTTGGTTCCATCCAGAACCAGCAACAGGTCTGCGATGACCTCGACTCGCTCGGAAAATCCGCCTCGAAGATCTGTACGAACGCCGTGATCAACTCACAGCGACACGTCGATGCTTTTGGTTTGTGTGTAGTGATCGAGCGTTTCGCGGCCGCGCTCGCGGCCGATTCCCGACTGTTTGTAGCCACCAAACGGCATCCCGGTCGGGAAGTCGTTGTACTGGTTGACCCACACCGTGCCGGCTTCGAGATCGCGGGCAGTGCGGTTGGCCTGTTCGATGTCGCTGGTGATGACGCCCGACGCCAGCCCGTACTCCACGTCGTTCGCCAGCTCGATCATCTCCCCGTACTCCTCCCACGGGAACACTTCGAGGACGGGTCCGAAGATCTCCTTTTGGACGGCCTCGTGGTCGTGGTCGATGTCGGCGATGAGTGTCGGCTCGACGAAACAGCCGTCCGACAGCGCGCCGTCGTCTGGCACGTCGCCGCCGGTCAGGATCGAGGCACCGGCGTCACGCGCTTTTTCGACGAACGACAGCGTTCGATCGCGTTGGGCTTGGGAGACTTTCGGCCCGAGACGGGTCGAATCGAGCAGCGGATCGTCGATGGTGAGATCCTCCGCCGCCGCGACCAACCGATCGAGAAAGTCCTCTTTTATCTCCTCGTGGACGAACAGCCGCGATCCCGCGCTGCAGCATTCGCCCGTGTTGTAGAAGATGGCAATGATCGTCGACTGGACGGCCGTCTCCATATCAGCATCGGGATACACCACGATCGGGTTCTTCCCACCGAGTTCGAGCGTCACGTCAGTAACGTCCTCGGCGGCGTTTTTCATCACCTGCTTGCCGACCGCCGTCGAGCCGGTGAACGCGAGCTTTCGGACGTCGGGGTGGGTCGTGAGCGGCTCACCCGCGTCGGGACCGAAGCCGGTGACGACGTTGATCACACCGTCAGGGAGTTCATCATCGATCTCGGCCATCAGCTTCAACGCCGAGAGGGGTGTCTGCTCGGCCGGTTTCAACACGACCGTGTTGCCGGCCGCCAGCGCGGGCGCGAGCTTCCACGCCGCCATCAACAGCGGGAAGTTCCACGGGATGATCTGTCCGACAACGCCGTAGGGCTCTTGTACCGTGGTGACGCGGCCCGATCCGCCCGTTTCTACCGGTGTTTGCTCGTCGTCGGGAACGATGTCCGCGAAATACCGAAAGTGTTGCGCTGCCAGATACGCATCGGCCTGGGCCTCGGTGATTGGCTTGCCGTTGTCGAGCACATCCAGGCGCGCGAACGCGTTCTGTTCCCCTTCGATCCGGTCGGCGATGGTTTCAAGCAGTTGCTCGCGTGTTGCCGGCGACTCCAGTGCACCCCGCTCGAACGCCCGCGTTGCAGCAGCCACCGCGGTGTCGATATCCGTCGCGTTTCCAGCCGCCACCGACGCGAGCACCTCGCCCGTGGTCGGATCGCGCGTCTCGAACGTCTCACCGGATGCGCTCTCGACCCACTCGCCGCCGATGTACAGACCCAGCTGTTCGGGCACGACCGTTTCAGCTGCGTCCGCGTGTCGCTCGTGGATGGCCGTCTTCCGTTCGCTCTGTGATCCTGCGTCTGTATCGGATGCCATATAGACATCTTACGCACCCGGCACATAAGCCTAAGCGATTTCCTCCCGAAAATAGCTGAGAGTTATTGATCCAATGAGCTGAAGTCATCGTCCTGTTTCGCTTCTGCGGCGAACGCTTTGATGATCCGTTCTGGCGACACCACATACGATCGTACTTGGGTGCCCCATCGAATACCTGGCAGAGAGATGCCGGATCGGGTATCTCTGCTTCGACGATCACGCGTAGCCCGTTTTTCATGGGGTGAGAGGCGAAGATCCGAAACGAATCGTCAGGATGATCGATCGAGAATTCCACCAACGAATTACGCGGCGGTTTGATCTTCAACAGGACGGGGCATATCTCTCTTCGGTTCCCCGTCGGCTTGGTGCTAGGATGTGAATATATTCACGCGAATCTCCACAGGCGTTCCCCCCTTCTTCTAGCTCGTGATGGCAACGAAGATGACGAACACAAACACTCGAGATGGGGATTCTATGATTGAAGGGGGAGTGATGAATGTGAAGGGAGTCTCACGATGAATCTGGGAGGAACAGGGCTCGCCCAGCGAGAAACAGGTCCGTATCGGATCATCGCTATTCTGTGGGTGCTCGTGTTCGTTTCCGGGTGTCAGACGCTCATTATCGCACCCATACTCCCGCAGATCAGCGACCAAATCGCCGTTTCGGAGTCGCTCTTGGGGACGCTCATCACCGCGTACGCGGTTTCTGTCGGCGTCTTCGCGCTCATCACCGGTCCGATCTCCGACCGGATCGGCAGACGGCGAATCCTTCTCGTCGGTAATACGATCATGGCCGTCGCGCTCATCCTTCACTGGTTCGTGTGGGATTTCGCCTCGCTCTTTGGTGTCCGAGGGCTCGCGGGCATCGCTGGTGGAATTCTCAACGGCGCATCGATCGCATACGTGGGCGATTACTTCCCGCGCGAACAGAGGGGGTGGGCAAACGGCTGGTTGTTCACGGGAATGGCCGCTGGTCAGATCGCGGGAGTCCCACTGGGAACACTCGTGGCCGAGCGGTTCGGCTTTCGGTTTCCCTTCCTCGTCTTTGGGTTGCTACTCGCTGTGGCCCTTCTACTGCTCTGGCTCTACGTTCCCCAACCGGATGTCGAGCTTTCGGACCAGCTAACCCTCCGAAGTGCGCTTGCGGGGTACACGACATTGCTGGGGCGGCGTGATGTCGTTGCGGCAGTCGTGATCTTCGTGATCATGTTTGGCGGAAACTCGCTTTACATAACCTATCTGCCGACGTGGCTCAAGACGACACTCGGCGCAGGTGGTGGTGCTATCGCCACGATGTTCTTCTTCGGCGGTCTGGGAAGCATACTCGCTGGCCCTCCCGCTGGGACGCTGTCGGATCGTATCGGTCGGACACGCATCATCATCGCCGTATCGATCGGTATTACCATCGTCATACTCGCGACCACATATCTCATAACCAGTATGTGGGTCGCCTATGGTGTGTTTTTCATCGTCATGGGGCTGTTCACTGCCCGGGCGACACCGTTCCAGACGCTGTTGACGGAGATGGTTGCCAGCGACAAGCGAGGGTCGTTTCTCAATCTCACGCTCGGAATGGGCCAGATCGGCTCCGGACTCGGTGGTGCTCTCGCGGGCGCTGCCTACGCGAGCGTCGGCTATAGAGGAACGACCCTGGGTGCAGCAGTCGCGATGGTCATCATCGGTCTCCTCGTCTGGCTGTTCCTCCCAGAAACGATAGGGCAAACAGAAGACGGCTCGCCATCGATGGCTTCCGGGCGGCCCACCGATACCGGAGGGGACTGATAAGGGTCAAGGACGGACTGGCTGGCGGTGCGATCGCGTTCGCTCTCACAGCGGTGTACGCCACATCGACCACATCGGAACCCGTCTCGGACGAACAGCCGAGGTAATGGACTGATTCGGTTCACCCGAGCCGCGGGAGCTTCCCGTGGTTGAGCACCACGGTTTTGGTCTGTCTGTAGCTTTCGAACGCCTCCTCGTCGAGTTCCCGCCCGAGACCCGACTGTTTGTACCCACCATGAGGGACGTTGTCGAACAGATCGTTGTAGGTGTTGATCCACACCGTGCCGGCTTCGAGCGCGTCGGCCGTCTCGTGGGCTGTGTCGAGATCCGTCGTCCAGACCGCCGACGCCAGCCCGTACTCGGTGTCGTTGGCCAGCTCGATCATTTCGTCGTACTCCGTCCATTCGAGGGCGCTCACGACCGGGCCGAACACCTCTTCGCACGCAACGGTGTCTTCGTTCGTCACGCCGGTGAGAACCGTCGGTTCGAAAAAGGGTGCGCCCCCGAGTTCGGGATCCTCGGGCTGCTCGCCGCCGACGAGCACCGAGGCCCCCTCCTCGACAGCGGTGTCGACGTACCCCTGCACGCGCTCGAGGTGTTCGTGGTCGACCAACGGACCGATGTCCGTCATCGGCGCGAGCGGATCGCCGACGGTGAGCCGCTCCATCTCGTCGGTGAATCGCTCGAGGAATTCGTCGTGAATGTCGGCGTGGACGAACAGCCGCGAGCCGGCGGTACACTGCTCGCCCTGGTTGAAAAACGAGGCGATGAGTGCGCCTTCGACCGCGTCGTCGAGATCGGCGTCGGGAAAGACGATGTTCGGGTTCTTCCCGCCGAGTTCGAGCGAGAGCGCCTTGAGGTTCGAGGCCGCCCCCTCCATCACGCTCTTGCCCGCGCCCGTCGAGCCGGTCATCGACACCTTCCGGATGTCAGGGTGGTTCGTGATCCGCTCGCCCACTTCGGATCCGGTTCCGGGCACGACGTTTATCGTCCCGTCCGGAAGGTGGTCGTTCATCACACTCGCCACTTCGAGCGTCGAGAGCACCGCTCGCGGCGACGGTTTGAACACGATCGTGTTGCCCGCAGCGAGGGCAGGTCCCATTTTCCACGCGACAAACATCGACGGGAAATTCCACGCGCTGATCTGGCCCACCACCCCGTAGGGTTCGCGGCTGGTGTACGCGAGCTTGTTCGAGGCGGTCGAGGGACGGCGGCCCTCGTCTGCTGTCCGGGCAAGCCCCGCGAAATAGCGGAACTGCGAGATCATGATCGTCGCGTCCACGAACAGGGAGTGTTGGTTCGCTTTCCCCATCTCCAACGAATCGATCCGCGCGATCTCCTGCTTGCGTTCTTCGAGTGCGTCCGCGATCGCGTCCAACGCGTCGGCGCGCTGCATGGGGTTGTAGCTCCCCCACGTCTCATCGAACGCCGTCTGTGCGGCTGTAACGGCCCGATCAACGTCCTCGGCGGTGCCGCGCCAGTACGTCGCCAGCGCCTCGCCGGTCGTCGCATCGACCGCCTCGTACTCTTCGCCCGCCTCGCTTTCTTCCCATTCGCCACCGATCAACTGCCCGTAGGTCTCCTCCGAAAGAACGCTCCCCCCCACCTCGCGGTGGCGCTCTCGAACGTCCTCCGATACGGTTCCCCGATCACTGTCGAAATTATCCCGTTGCATGGTGTGATGATCACCCATCCGACTGCTTGCCACACCCATGGCCGTTACCCACATATAATTTCGTGAACGTTAACAAACGTGGAGAACGTGTCACCGGGACACCAACCAGATCGGATGGAGCCACATCGAAACCCGCTGTGCGGTGGATCGGACGCCGGCATCAATCTGATCACGTCGTGTTAGTATTTTTTATTAGAAATGAGATCGTAGCCGACAGCATGCCGTCTCCGAACGCGATTCGCGCAGAGGCCCTCACGAAGCGGTACGGTTCGACGATGGCCGTGGACGGGTTGGATCTATCGATTCCGTCAGGGACAGTGTACGGCTTTCTCGGCCCGAACGGTGCGGGAAAAACGACGACGATCCGGATGTTGGTGTCGCTGCTCCGGCCGACTTCGGGGACCGCCGCCATCGACGGTCAGCCGATCACCGACCGCGATCGGGTGACGCCGCGGTTGGGCTACCTTCCAGAATCCCCGCCGCTGTACGAGGAGCTGACGGGCCGCGAACAGTTGGAGTACGTCGCGGGGCTGCGGGACATTCCCGACGATCACGCCACAGGGCGCATCGACGAGCTGTTGGAGCTGTTTTCGCTCGCGAGCGACGCGAACGACCGCATCAGCACCTACTCGAAGGGGATGAAGCAGAAGGCGGGGATCATCCAGGCCATCGTTCACGACCCGCCAGTCGTGTTTCTCGACGAGCCGACGAGCGGACTCGATCCCCGCGCGGCGCGCACTGTTCGGGACACGATCGCGGATCTCGCTGCCGGAGAGACGACGGTGTTTCTCTCGACGCACATCCTGCCCGTCGTCGACGAGATCGCCGACACGGTGGGGGTGCTGTACGACGGCGATCTGGTGGCCGAGGGTCCGCCCGAGAACCTCAAACAGAGGGCCGGCTCGGGTGGGTCGCTCGAAGACGCGTTTCTCGCGGTCACCGACGCTGATCTCGTCGGTGAACCATGAGCCGATCCGCTACTCTGTCTCGCTCTGCAACACGGGTGTACCGCATCGCCCGAACGGAACTCGTTCACAGAAAGCGTTCGATCGAAGGGTCGAGCCAGGCAATCGGCCTGGTGATCGCGGGGCTGTTCGGATCGATGATTGGATTGGGCAGTATCGGAGGACTGTTCGTAGCTGGACGGTCCGTCGGTGACGCCGCCGTGCTCGGCCCCGCTCGCACCGTGGGGGCGGGGCTGTTCGGAATGGCAGCCGCGTTTGCCGCTGTGCGAGTGGCCCAAGGGTTGGGGCTGCCCTCCGACGCCGACGGGCTGTTGACGACCGTTCCCCACCGCGAGGCCGTCGCCGGCTACCTTCTCACGGAGAGCATCGTGCTGTTGGGCGTTCCCGCTCCGTTCGTGATCCTCGGTGCGGTCGTCTTCGGGATTGGTGCGGGATCGGTAGCAAGCGTCGTTCTCGTGGCGTTTGCCGCGCTGTCGCTCGGGGTGCTTGGCGTGCTCTGTGGGGTCGGCGTCGGGGCCGTCGTTCGCGTTCTCGTTGCGCGCTCGCCCGTGCTGGCGCGCTTTCGAGCGGCGGTCGGGGCCGTCCTCATGCTCGCCTACTTTTGGGTGCTCTTCAACGGATCGGCCGAGTCGGTTCTGGAACCGTTCCTAACGGTGGTTCGTGCGTCGCCGGTCGGGTGGTACGGCGACCTCGGACTGCTCGCCGTTGGGGAGGGGGATCTTCTCCGTGCGATCGGGGCGGTCGGCGTTACGCTGGTCGGGATTCCCGCGGTGGGCAAGGGCTGTGGGCTGCTCGCGGGACAGCTCTGGTACCGCCGCTCGGTCGCGCCGAGCGTGGCGAGTGGTTCCTCGGAGATGGGCGACGTACCGATCGCGGGCGTCCGTATCTCCCGACCGATGCGCCACGTTATCCACAAAACGTGGCTCCGCGCGCGCCGGGCACCGCTTCGGTTGATGTACATCGCGTATCCGTTGTTTTTGTTGGTCCCCACCCTGGAGGACGTTACCCGACTGAGCGTTCCCGCCTATCTCCCGGGGGTAATCGCGTTCTACGGCGCGTGGGCAACGGGAGCTGCGTTCACGCTGAATCCGATCGGTGACGAGGAAGCGGTGCTGCCGGTTACACTCACCTCCCCCGTCGGCGGTCGGTCGGTCGTCGGCGCGCTCTGTCTCGCCGGACTGTTGATCGGGCTGCCGGCAACCGTCGTCGCCGCCGTCCTCACCAGCGTGGTTGCATCGCCGCCGCTCTCGGTCGGGATGCTCGTGGGAGTCGCGGTCACGGCAGTCGTGCTCCCCGTCACCGCGACCACGATCGCCGTCGGCGCTGGCACTGCCTTCCCGCGCCTCGAGCCCGCCTCGATAACCCATTCTCGTGAAGCCGTCGTCCCGAGTGCCTTTGCGTTCGCGCTCTTCTCGCTGGTGTTCGGTCTCGTCAGCGTCCCCGCGTTGCTCGCCGTCGTCCCCGCGACACACAGCGCCGTCTCCAACGTCGTGGGCGTCGGCACCCACACCCTCCTGGTCGGTGGGATCGGTCTCACCGCCGTGCTCGGGGCCGTGGCTGGATCCATCGCGTTCTCCTACGCCGTCACCGCGTTCGACGAGTATTACTACGATTGATCTCCTCCCGTGGCCTTTTGTGCGCCGATCGCAATGTCAGCGTATGACCACCGAGTCCGGGGAGCGAGCGAGCGATTCCACCGGCTCTACTGATTCCACTGGCGATGAAACCGGATTCGAGGCTTCGTACCTGGATCGCGTGGCCGACCGCTTGGAGCACAGCTACGATCTCGATCGGGATCGCCGCATCCGGGAGGAGTCCTTCGAGTTGTACGGTCACCTGCTGATCGAACACCGAAAGCAGTTTTTCCACCCCTCGATCACCTACGCCGACCACGGCTCTCACGAACATCTGTTCGTCCGTCACACGCCGTCAGTGAGGCGCGACGATCTCGAACGGCAGGTCGAACTGGGGCACACGCTCGCCGAGGAGTGGATCGATCCCGACGAAACCCACTACGGCACGGAGTTCACGTTCGTGCTCATCGCGGACGAGATCACCGAATCCGCCCGCGGGTTCGTCGATGGCTTCCGTGACCGGACGCTCATCAAGCTCGGGTTTCACGGCCATTACGAGGTGAATCTCGTCGTCGTCGCTCCGGACGACCGGGATATCGTGGAAAGCAAGAACGCCGACGTTGAAACGGTGTTCGCGCCCTGGCGCGATCCCGAGCCAGAGAGCCTATTCGATCGATTCGTGGGCCGCCTCAAACCGTGACAACAACGACCCTCGGTTCCCGAGGTCTCTTCGTGTGTCGTCGGTGCGGTCGACACACCGATCCGTCAGTCGTCCGGTTCCCCGCCGTCGGCGACCGCCGTGTCGGTCTCGCGCCGTGCGGCGTTGATGTTCGAGATGCCCATCCGGACGAGCTCCACCGCGAGACCGACGAGCACGAGCGCGATGACGATCTGTAACCCGATCGAGACCTGAGTGATCACACCGCTGTTTGCCATCCACGATGGATCGAGCAGCTTTTCGACGAGGTTCTGCCAGAGCGCGAGATACAACAGCGCGAGGATGGTGATCGCGGTCATGAGCACCATCGGCACGCCCGTGCTCACCAGCTGTTTGCTCTCGTCCCAGTTGACGAGCCAGATGGTCGCGGTCAAGAGCGCGAGCGCCGCGAGCAGCTGGTTTGCGCCGCCGAACAGCGGCCAGAGGCTCTCCCAGCTCCCACTCGTCACGAGCAAGTAGCCCAGAACGACCTGCACGCCCGCAGCGACGTAGCGGTTCGCTGCCGTCTTCTCCGACGTGGACTCGGGCGTACCGACGATCTCCTCCATCATGTACCGTCCGAGGCGCACGGCGGTGTCGGTGCTCGTGAGCAGGAAACTCACCAACACGAGCGCCATGAACGGCGCGCCGTAGTCGGCCGGGATACCGAAGCTCGTGAAGATGACACCCCCACCGGTCGCGAAGTTCGGCAGCGCCAGAGCGATCCCCTCACCTTCCGTGACGCCGACGATCGCGAGCGTCGCTAGGGCGACGGTTGCGAGGAGACCCTCACCGAGCATACCGCCGTAGCCGATGGCGCGCGCGTCGGATTCCTTGTTGAGCTGTTTCGCCGTCGTTCCCGAAGCGACCAGCGAGTGAAAGCCACTGATGGTGCCACACGCGATCGTGACGAACAACAGCGGGAACAGCGGCAACCCCGTCGTCCCCATGAAGCCGTAATACGGTTCGAGACCGATCGTGAGCGGTTGGCTGGCGTTGCCGAGGAACGTGCCGACGATGACCGCGACAAGCGCCCCGCCGACACCCGCATAGAGCAAAAACGAGGACAGGTAATCGCGCGGCTGCAGCAACATCCACACCGGAAGGACGCTAGCGATAAACGCGTACAGGAGCACGACCGGTACCCACGCCGCGGTGTTCGCCCCGAGTGCTCCCGCACCCGGTAGCCACGAGCCGCTCCCGGAGAAGAGCACCATCGTTTCCGCCCCCGCCTCCGCGGTCGGAAACAGCGCGATCGGGTAGTTGATGCCGACCCACACGCTCGCGAACACGCCTGTGACGAACACCACTGTCCCGAGGATGAAGGGCAGATCGAGCTGGTAGAGGTAGACCCCGAACACGAACGCGAGGAGGATGTAAAGGATGCTCGCGGTCGCCGCGCTCGGAAACGCGTTGAACACGACGGCGACGACCAGCCCGAACACGCCGACGACGAGGATGATCGTCAAGAACGCGAACCACAACAGCATGTTCTTGCCGCGTTCACCGATGTACTCACCGATGATGTACCCGATCGATTTCCCCTCGTGTCGCAGACTGCCCGACAACGAGACGAAGTCGTGGACCGCACCCATCAGGGGATTCCCGATGGCGATCCACAACAGCGCCGGCACCCACCCCCAGATGGCGCCCGCCGTGATCGGGCCGACGATGGGAGCCCCACCGGCGATGCTCGAATAGTGGTGCCCGAGCAATACCGGTTTCTTCGACGGTACGTACTCCTGTCCATCACGATATTTGTGCGCCGGCGTCTCATCGCTGTCGTCCAGTTCGACGAATCGAACGAGATACTTCGAATACCCCAAGTAACCGATAGTGAACAGTGCCAAAACCGTGAGAACGAGCCAAATCACCTGTACCATGGTTTCGAATGTGTATGACGATTTAAAAGATATAAACCTTCGCCAAGTCAATCATCTGGTGGATGCTCGGATGTACCAAGTGCCTCCGTACTCTCATCCATCCGTCCATGGCGTCACTATCCCTCAGCGCGAAGCTTCGGGAACGCTCTCGATCGCGAGCTCTTCGGCCATCTCGTCGAGGAGATCACCTTTGATCTCGCCGGGGCGTGTTCGGAGGGTAGCGACGACCGACGGATCGAGCGTCCGGATGGTTTCGAGGCGATCGCGTTCGGTGGCACACCGTTGGCGGAGGAACTGTCCGCCCTGTCCCCGTTCGTCGTCGTCCGGCTGGGGGGTGAGACGGTTGACGACGAGTCCGGCGACGGGGAGATCGTACCCCGCGAGGTCCTCGACCGTCCGCCGGGTCTCTCGAATGGAGAGTTCGTCGGGAGTGAGAACGAGATAGAACGCCGCCGTGTCCCGGAGGGTTCGTTCGGCGAACTCGAACCGTTCTTTTCGTTCCTGGAGTCTGGCGATGATGGGATCGGTTTCGGCCTTTCGTCTGGCTTCTCGATCGCCGATCGCCGCCTTCTCGAACAGATCGATGCTCCGGGTTCGTTTCTCGATGAGCCGCTCGATCCACCCATCGAGGGTGTCGGGGAGTGAGAGGAGCCGTAACGTCCCCCCCGTAGGCGCGGTGTCGAAGACGACGCGGTCGTAGTCGTCGGCGTCTTCCATCACGTCGATGAATCGATCGAACAGCGCGGCCTCGTACGCGCCGGGGGTTCGGTGTGCGAGTTCGATCTGCTGGTCGATCGCGTTGATCATCGAGGCGCTCACGTGGTCGTCTAACGCCCGTTTGGTCTCCCGTAGATGGGCGTCGACCTCCGCCTCGGGATCGATCTCCATCGCGGAGAGACCGTCGTACCCCTCGACGGGCGTGGGTTCGTCCCCAAACTCCTGTTCGAACACGTCGCTCGTGCTGTGGGCCGGATCGGTCGACACCACGAGCGTCCGGACGCCCGCACGGCTACACTGCAGGGCGTACGCCGAGGCGACCGTCGTCTTGCCAACCCCACCCTTGCCGCCGAAGAAGACGAACGGATCCATCAGAAGTGGTACTGTTGGCCCTTCCGTTCGAGTAGCGATTCCCGATCCCACAGCCGCCGCTCCCATTCCTCGAACTCGGACGCGAGGTAGGGCAACAGCTCTGCGGTGTAGTACGCGATCGGACTCGGAATCCCGAACGCATCCGGAAAGCACGCGAGCAAGAACGCGTCCTCGATGTCTTCTGCTTCCTTTTCGATCAGCTCGTACGCCGGATGTTCGATCATCCCGTGGTACAGTCCGTGGAGCCACTCCATGACGTGTTCGTAGTACCGCCCGATTCGGTCCGCGAGCGTCATGTGCTCACGGTCACCGACCGGGCGGGAAAAGCATGTCGGCGTGGGCGGCAATCAGGTCCCAAGCGATCTCCCCAGACACGTATACCGTCGGTCATATCTATTGATACGCTACGATCGTTTGTTGGGCAAGTCGCGGTCAATCCCATGGTGAACAGGCAACCGAGTGTTCCAAGATCCATGACCGACGGTATATTTTATTGTGTGTTTTTCGGCGGTAGGGGAGCGGCGGCGTCATCGCTGCGTTTCTCCCGAGCAGACGAGATAACCCCTTTTATCACCGTCGCTGTCCGGGGTAGAGGTATGGCCATCGAAGACCGCGATAACGTCCACGTTATCACCCACGCGCTAGCGCGGGACACGCTGTCGACGCTTCGGGACACAGGCACGGCGCAGGTATCCTTTCGGAAGGGGCTCGTCAAGCTCGGGCGCGTCTGTGGGTACGAGATCATCGACGGCGCGATGGAAACGGAGTACGTCCCGGTGTCGACGCCGCTCACCGAAATGACCGGCGAGCGTCTCACTGGACTCGACAACGTAGTGATCATCAACGTGCTTCGGGCGGCAACGCCGTTCGTGGAAGGGCTGTTGAAGGCGTTTCCGAGCGCGCGACAGGGGATCATCAGCGCCGGGCGCGACGAGCAAGCCGGTATGGACGACGACGGCACGTTCCCCATCTCGATCGATTACGTGAAACTGCCGGACATCCACCCCGACGACACTGTGATCGTCGCGGATCCGATGCTTGCGACGGGCAGCACGATGTGCGCCGTCCTCGACCGGGTGCTCGAAAACCAACCCGAACCGGAGAATCTGTTCGTTCTCTCTGCTGTGAGCGCACCTGATGGCGTGTTGCGCGTCGACGAGGCGGTCCCCACGGCTACCCTCCTCACTGTCGCCCTGGACGACCACCTCGACGCGAACGGCTACATCGTCCCTGGACTCGGTGACGCGGGGGATCGGGCCTTTGGAACCGATTGACCTGTCAAACTCCGACCATCACACCCCTTCGTTTCGGGTGGAAAAGGAACATCAATGATCGGTGTTCCATCTGTGGATGGAACGTCGATGAATCGTTCCGTTTTCCCGTCCGACCGTCTGATTTCACCAGTAGCGCCACACGAAAACCACGGTCGGGAACAGAACATATAAAAATACCATCTAGTCGCCCGTCACCACATTCCTGCAGTTTCACATTGATATATTTATTATATATTACTATCACCTGGCCATCATTCTTATGATCGTCGCTGCTCATCTGAACACCATGCAACGACGCGACTACCTCAAGATCGGTGCGGTGAGTGTCACGGGCTTTCTCGGCCTGGCTGGATGTACCGATCCGCTCGGCGGAGACGGCGGCGGTGAAGACGGTGATGGTGGAGGCGGCGGCAAGAACGGTGATGGTGAAGACGGCGGTGAGAACAGCAATGACACTGGCGGTGGTGAGGACAACGAGACGGGAATGGACGAGGGCGAGAACGAAACGACTGACGGCGACAACGAAACGGAGGATGGCGGCATGAACGGTGAAGACGGCAACGAAACGGAAGGCGGTGGGGACGGTGGTGGCGACGACGGTACCTACAACATCGTTCCGTCCAGTTGATCAATCGATCCTTACCCGCCCACTCGTTGCGCTTTGGAGCCGATCGCGGAGGTCGTCGCTACCGGGAACTGCCACTCGCACCTCGAACGACACCGTTTCTTCGTAGGTAGCCTCGAACTCGACGCCGGTGCTTTCGAGTGTTTCCCGTACCGTGCCCGAATCGTCGTACTCGACGGTGACGACGAACCGTTCGTGCGGGACGGTTTCGACGGTACCGGCCGCCTCGATCGCCTCGGTGGTGGCCTGGGAGTACGCCCGGACCAGACCGCCGACGCCGAGTTCCGTGCCGCCGAAATACCGCGTCACGACCACGACCGTGTTTTCCAGTTCCCGGCCCTGTAGAACACTCAGAACGGGTTTTCCCGCCGATCCCGAGGGCTCCCCGTCGTCGTTCGAATACTCCCGGAGCAGCGGCGTGTCAGCAGTCGTGCGGACGCGGTAGGCCGGGACGTTGTGGGTCGCGTCGGGATGGGTTTCTCGGACGGTTTCCACGAACGCCTCGGCGGCCGTCGTTCCCTCGGCGGCCGCCGCATAGCCGATGAACTCGGAGCCTCGAACCGACAGGACGGACTCACCCCGTCCGGCCAACGTGCGATACTCACCGGACATGGTTCGTTCGGATCGACCTCACAGCCGCAACAGCTGTGCGTGTCGCGTTCCATCGAAATCGAGCACCGACGTTTCGTCGATGATGCCGTGTTCGACGGCGACCGTCACGGCACGGGTGCCGACGATGTTGGCGATGGTCGCCCGCGAGAGCGCATCGATCACGGCGTCCTCGTCGACCGTTTCGGCGTCGTCAGCGTAGAATTCCGCGTCGACCGTGAGACTCGCCTGCTCGTTCTCGAACGTGTCACCGACGATGTCGGTGTCACACACCGCAACAAGTAGTCCCTGGTCCGTGTCGTGCTGTGTGAGTAACATCCTCACTCCATCATTCGACTTTCTGCCTGTTGTCGTATCTCTTTTGCTTGGGCAGCGACGTCTTCGGCCTGTTCGTCCTCCCCGAGCTCTTCGAGCGCTTTGGCTTTTTCCTCCAAGATGTCTGCGTTCCGAAAGTCGAGCCGGAGGGCGTTGTTGAAGCAGTCGAGAGCCTCCTCGGCCAGTCCCCGTTCAGCGAGGAAAAAGCCCCGGTTGTACCACGCCTGTCCGAATCGGGGATCGATCTCGACCGCTCGTTCGGCGTGGGACAGCGCCTGCTCGGACCGTCCGGACTCCCAGAGCGCGTACGCGAGGTTGGTTTCTGCGGTTGCGGCGTGCTCGCTCTCCTCGTCGATCCGGAGCGCCTCCTGGTACGCGCCGATCGCCGCGTCGTACTCCTCAAGCTGGGCGTGGGCAGCACCCTTGTTCACCCGCGCTTCCTGTTCGAGCCGTTCGTCCTCGGTGAGGCGTGCGCCACGTTCGAACGTCTCGGTCGCTTGTTCGTAGCGGTTGATCTGTGTGTATTCGATGCCGACCTCGATGAGCCGTTCCACGTCGATTTGGTCATCTGGGAGCTGGCCCACGTCGAGGTTGTCCGTGAGTACTCGCGAATCCACGGGATCGACCTGGCTCGGATCGATGTCGAACTCCGGATCGAGATCGAACCCCTCGTAGGGATCGTCAAATCCCTCTCCTTCGGAAAAGTGGTGGGACGGGTCACCGTCGTCAGCCATGTCCCTGATAGGTAGCAAGCACGGTTAAGGCCTGCGCACCTACTACCGAGCATGCGACTGTTCGTCAGTATCGATCTCGATACGATCGACGAACTCCGGGCCGCACAGGCGCCGTTCGAAGCGCTCAGTGGGGTGCGGACCGTCGAGCCGGAGCAGGTGCATTTCACTCTCAAATTTCTGGGAGCGGTCGAGGAGCAACGCGTCGACGCCCTCGAGACGGCGCTCTCCGGGGCGGTCGACGACGCCGGTGTCGGTGAATTCGACATGGACGTGGGGGGGTACGGGGCGTTCCCGAGCCACGACTACATCAGCGTCGTCTGGGTCGGCGTTCGGGACGGCGGGGAGCAACTCCACCGGCTCCACGACGCGATCGAACGACGGACGGTCGATCTCGGGTTCGAACCGTCCGACCACTCGTTCACGCCCCACGCCACCATCGCGCGCATGGACCACGCCGAGGAGAAAGCACGGGTCCAAACAGTGTTGGACGAACGAGACCCGGACCTCGGATCGACGGGCGTGTCAGCGGTTCACCTCACCGAGAGCACACTCACACCGGAGGGTTCGGAGTACCGAGCCGTGCACACCGTCGGGCTGTGAGCGCCGACACGACCGATCCCGAGTGCGGGGCAATCAAAAGGAACAACCATTTAACCACCGCGGCGGAAACACCGACAATATGGGTAAGAAATCGAAGTCCAAGAAGAAGCGGCTGGCGAAGCTACAGCGCCAGAACTCCCGCGTTCCGGCGTGGGTGATGATGAAAACCGACCGCGACGTCATGCAGAACCCGAAGCGTCGTAGTTGGCGGCGAGGAGACACCGACGAGTAACCCATGAGCGCGACCGATTTCGAAGAGCGGGTTATTACGGTGCCGTTGCGCGACGTGCTCGCAGAAGCAAAGCACAAGCGCGCCGACAAGGCGATGAGTCTCATCCGTGCTCATCTCGCCAAACAGTTCTCAGTCGACGAAAGCGCCGTTCGGCTCGATCCGTCGATCAACGAGGCGGTGTGGTCTCGCGGGCGCAAGAAGCCCCCCCGGAAGCTCCGGGTTCGCGCCGCTCGGTTCGACGAGGAGGGCGAGCGCATCGTCGAGGCCGAAACCGCTTGAGCGTGCTTCGCGCCACCCTCGCGGGCTCTTCGTACGTCGGTGTGTTCGCGGTCGCCACCGACGACTGTCTTCTCATTCGGCGCGACGCCGAAGAGGATCTCCGCACGGCGTTCGCCGAGGAGCTTGGCGTTCCGTCCGTCGAGACGACCATCGGTGGATCCGGAACCGTCGGCGCTCTCCTCACGGGCAACGAAAACGGTCTGCTCGTGAGCAACCGCATCCGCGAGTCCGAGCTACAGCGCATCCGCTCGGTCGTGGAGCGCCCCGTGACGGAGTTACCGGGGACCATCAACGCGGCGGGAAACGTCGTGCTCGCCAACGATACCGGCGCGTACGTCCATCCCGACCTGTCGGATGCGGCGGTCGAGACCGTCGCTGATGCCCTGGCCGTTCCGGTCGAGCGTGGCGAGCTTGCGGGCGTTCGGACCGTCGGGACCGCTGCCGTCGTGACGAACGCGGGCGTGCTCTGTCACCCGAAGGTCACTGACGGGGAACTCGACTTCCTCGAGGACCTACTGGGCGTGCGCGCCGACATCGGAACCATCAATTACGGCGCGCCGCTGGTCGGTTCGGGACTGATAGCCAACGCCAACGGCTACGTTGCCGGGCAGGATTCGACCGGTCCGGAGCTGGGACGGATCGAGGACGCGCTCGGTTACATCGACTAGCAACATTCTTCCCGCTTGCAGCCACACGATGGTACATGAGTGAGTTTACCGTTAGTGGCCGCTTCCAGACCCCGAGAGGGCAGCAACAGTTCGAACGGACAGTCAGTGCCGAAAACGAATCCGTTGCGGTCGAGCACACCTACGCCGATTTCGGCTCCGAGCACGGTCTGAAACGCACCCAAGTCGACATCGTGGGGGTCACCCAATGAGCGCCGGTGGCGGCGGTGGCGGTGGTGGCCTGCGACAGCTCCAAGAACAGCTTCAAGCCATCGACGAGGAGGTAGCAGCGCTGGAAGGGGATGTCGAGGAGTTGCAAACGAAGAAAATCGAGGCAGACGAAGCGATCTCTGCGCTCGACCGGCTCGAAAGCAACGACACGGTACAAGTGCCCCTCGGCGGTGACGCGTACGTCCGCGCGGAGATACAGGACGTGGACGAAATCGTCGTCTCGCTCGGCGGCGGGTTCGCAGCCGAACGCGACCGCGAGGGCGCTGTCGATAGCCTCGAACACAAAAAGGACACCCTCGATGAGCGCATTAGTTCGCTCCAATCGGAGATCAGCGAACTCGAAGACGAAAGCGACGAGCTCGAACAACAGGCCCAACAGATGCAACAGCAGCAGCTCCAACAGATGCAACAGCAGTTCCAGCAGCCCGACGAGTAGGCGATTGCATGTTCGAGGGACTTAAAGAAACACTCGATCGGTTCAAAGACGACGTCGAAGAGCAAGCGGAAAGCGTCGAAGGCGACGCCGAGGCTGACACTGATGTCGATCGGTCCGAGCACGAACAGGCAGACGCCTCCGCTCCGGACCAAGCCGCCCCGGAGGAGACGGAAACGGGCGGTGAGAACGACACGGACCGCGAGGTTTCCGTCGGCTTTGGCAAGCGTGCCAAGGCGTTCGCAACGGGCGGTGTCATCATCCAGCCCGAACATCTCGATGAGCCGCTCGAGACCCTCGAACTCTCGTTGTTGTCCAGCGACGTGGAGATGGGTGTCGCCGAGGAGATCCTCTCGGGGCTTCGTGAGAACCTCGAAGGCACTGTCAGGGCACAGGTGCAGTCGACAGACATGGTCCTCGAATCGGCGCTCAAAGAGGCGTTGCTCGATGTCATCAGCGTCGGCCAGTTCGATTTCGACGAGCACGTCGCCGAGGCCGACAAACCCCTCGTCATGGTTTTCACCGGCGTCAACGGCGTCGGGAAGACGACGACCATCGCCAAGCTCGCGCGCTATTTCGAACGGCAGGGTCATTCGTCCGTGCTCGCAAACGGCGACACCTACCGGGCCGGAGCGAACGAACAGCTCCGCGAACACGCAGAGGCGCTCGACACGAAGCTCATCACCCACGAGCAGGGCGGCGATCCGACGGCTGTCATCTACGACGCCGTCGAGTACGCACGAGCCCACGACATCGACGTCGTTCTCGGTGACACCGCCGGCCGGCTCCACACCAGCAACGATCTGATGGCCCAGCTCGAAAAGATCGACCGCGTGGTCGATCCCGACATGACCCTCTTCGTGGATGAGGCCGTGGCTGGACAGGACGCCGTCCAGCGCGCCTCCGAGTTCGACGACGCCGCAGAGATCAACGGCACGATACTCACGAAAGCGGACGCCGACCCACAGGGCGGCGCAGCGATCTCCATCGCTCACGTCACCGGAAAACCCATCCTCTTTCTCGGCGTCGGCCAGGAATACGACGATCTCGAACGGTTCGATCCCGAGGCGATCACCGACCACCTGCTCGAAGTCGACTCGGAACACCGCTGACGGCACTCCCGGATGTGGACCCGAGCTTTCCGAGGAACGTCAAGATACGGGGCAAATGACCTCCGGATCAGGACCATGTTGTCCTGTTCGAAAGTACTATTGATAGGTGCGATAACCTGGCCAGGTAGCCAGTCGCCTGTCGTGCCCCGACCTAACAGGCTCGGCTGGCTGCATTCCGATCGCTACACTTTATTTTGGAGCGTTGACACCGATGATCCGATCTCTCAAAGGTTATCAGCGAACTCGCTGAGAACGCGATTGAACCGCTCGGTTTGCTCGATAAACGGGCAGTGCCCGCTGTCCGGAAACCGTTCTAGCGTGGCATTAGGCATGTGCTCTGCAGCGTATTCGACACCGCCCGTTTCGAGAAGCTTCTCATCCTCGCCGAGACAGACGAGTGACGGGACGTCTACCGCTTGGAGCGCGTCGCGGTAGTCCCGCATCGACTGGTCGAAGAGGATTGCGCTTTTGATGGAGGGAGGAACGCGCGAAATCTCGTCGAACATCAGTTGCTCCACCTCCGGAGATGGCTGGTCTTTCAACATCTCATCGATGAACAACTGCGCCAGCGCCCCAGGATCGGTCTGAGCGAGTTCGAGGAGGTCGATGAGTTCCTGGAGACCGAACGCTCCGTGGTCGTAGTCCGCCCATTTGTAGTCCGAGGGGTGTTGGTCGACGACAACGAACCCGCGGAGGCGATCAGTACCGAACTGATCGACGTACTCCCACCCGACTAAGGCGCCCATCGACCATCCCACCAGAATTACGCTTTCCACGTTCTGTGCGGCAAGGAACGCCTCGACATCGGCCGCGTACTGCGGGATCGTATGTCCGGTTTCGCTCTTTTCGGACCGACCGTGCCCGCGGAAGTCGAGGACGATCGGTCGGTACTCGTCGTCCAGCCCCTGAAGCTGGTCGGTAAAGAAACGGCTGCCCATCATGACGCCGTGGAGGAAGACGATGGGCGGACCGTCGCCAGCCGTCTCGTAGTAAAGATCCGTGCCGTTGACCGTTTCCCTCGGCATACAGTGCCCATGATACGATGGAACTCATTAGCTCTTTGGTGTGCTTTGTCTGATTTGCGACATATAAGAATCCCATGGTATATTCTCTTGATACAGCTGATGTCGGCTAGGTAGCCGATTAATCCACGGCTCAGACGATCATTTCTTCCATTTCCCGAGAGTGATAAACAGCTGCTGAGCAGTCTCGGGTCAACATCTTGAAATCTTCTAATTAGGGTGTGAAATAAACGCTCGCTGAATAGTGCCGCTGCTCATGAATCGGGCGGACACGGGGTAGTGACGGTGTCAGTCGGGTGGGTCGAGGCCGTAGCACTGCTTCGCCACCGTGAGGAACTGGTTCGCATCCACTCGCGGCGCGTACGACCTGTTCTCGCCGTCGATGGCGAGTTTCACGAGCAGGTCCACCAGTCGATTCGAGCAACCACCGATGATGTCGAGAAACGCAAGGAAATCGCGCGCTCGAAACGCGCAATCCAAGAGCGCATCGAGAATGGCTACGATCATGGCCGTCCACCGTTCGGCCTGACCTACGAGGACGGCCACTCATGGAGGGAGATCGAGCGCGAAACCAGCGTGGACAAGGACACCGCCCGGCGGATCTACACCCGACGCGAGCGGTATCTTCCCGCGAACCTGAACGAGCGCAGCCCGACTTCACAGCCGAGACCTACGACAAGCTCGTCACGGTAGGAGTCTGTTGTGCGGTCGCGGTTCAGTCTTATCCTGCCTGACCTCCGGCCCCGCAGGGACCGTGAGGGACGTTGCGGCACGGTCCGGTCACCAGCCTCGAAGGAACTGGCTAGCCACGCAAGGAACGGGCAGCGAGCGCCGGTCACGCGACGGTGGATTAGCCCTATTATCTGCGTTTATGTGAGATTTCGGGCGTCACCACAGTGCCGGTTGCTCGCGTCAGTATGGCGACGCTGACGACCGCCACAACCACATGCATCACGGCTAAGGGCGGTCTCACAGACAGTGGTGCATCCACAAGCGGCGGGGCTGGCGCGACGAACGAGCCAAACGAGAGCACCAGCACGACCGCAGCAATGACCGTGAATATCTGGTTCGGTCGTGTCGAGAAGTGGCTGATGGCTCCGTACACGATGGTTGCCCCGACTGCCGTGAGGACAGTGCTTACGATCACCGCTCCCCACCCGAGTGGCCAGAAGCCAACCGGGACAGCGATGAAACTAATGGCTGTCAGCCGGACGAGCGCGTTTGCGACGACAGCGACAAGGACTGTCAAGAGACCGTATTTCACGAGGTGATTCACGCCGACAGGTGTCGGAGATCCCGTATCGGCCTCAGTTGCTAGAGGAGGCATGGTTGTCTGAAGGAGGCAGTGATATTGAAATTTCCGAATTATGAACAGAACGGGTAAGAGGGGATGCTATCTGGCTTTCTCTTTGGCCAGTTCACGCCACTCGGCGGCATTTTCGGGCGATTCAGTTTCGAGCAGACGGTCGAGTTTGCGCTCAAACTCCTCGTCAGTGAGGTCGCCGCGTGCGTACTGGTCGCGGAGGCTAGTAAGTGGATCTGTTGATAAGTCTGCACCCCGCTCATCCTCAGCCAGTTCGCTGTCGGCATCGTCCTCAGGGAACAGAATACCGGCGATAGGTAAGATAACTGCAAAACCGAGTACCCAAATGAGAAAGAAGTACGGCATTCCTGCGGCCATTGCGACGAAGCCAGCGCCGAGGGTGAGTAGCACGAAAACGCCGAACATCTCGCCCCGTGTAAGCTCAGATGGACCCTTCATGTACTATACTATAGATCACCGAATATAACTTCTCCCCTCTTCCCAGTAATGATCCATTCCCTTCATTACCTGAAGTCATCTAGATTATTTTATATACGATTCTATATGAAATCCATCCCATCAATTGATTCCGATCTCCATCGTGCATGAGAAAACCACCTGCCTGCCTTCAGATACAGCAATCGAATTGTGTGTCATAGAAAATTTACATCGTGGCGGAGACCGTAACGTAGCAGGGAGCTATGCCACAGAAACTGGATCAACAGTTTGGATCAGATCGTTATTAGTATATAAATATCTAAATAAAATATAAAGCCTGTAACGCTTTCTAGTGGAGAAATGGTAGACAACGAGGATCGATCGGAGGGAGCCGGCACGGAGGAGCTAGACACAGCCGGAGCGACCGACGAACAAAAGGAGGTGGCGGATCCGGACGAGGCGTACTGTACGAACTGCGGGAGAACGATCAACGAAGCGGCCGAACTGTGCCCTCACTGTGGCGTCAGGCAGGCGGGAGCTGACGCCAGCGGTCGATCAGGAACGAAAAACGAGCTTTCCGAGCGCCGGCAGTACGAGCTCGAAAGCATCGCCAACAAGAGCGCGATCGGCGGGGCGCTTCTGGGCTGTTTCTTCGGGCCAGTCGGATACATATACGTCGGTAAGTGGGGGTGGGCACTCCTCGACATCCTCACCATCCACTACTTTTTCTTGGGGTTTCTGCTCGTTCCGCTCCACATCTTGAAGGTCATTTCGGACGCCAAAAGCGATCTTCGGACGGCCGGCGTCGGGGGCTACTGATACTGTCGGTCATGGCTCGTTGAGTACTCGCTGGCCTGTTCAGTTAGGCACTTGCTCCGTGCGCCCGACAATGCCACTGTCGAGTCACGGATGGATGACCGACAGTATGAGGAGACGGAATCACGATCCAAGGAGAGCGACGAACTGTTTTGTCGGTCCTGTGGTGAGCCAATCAAACTGGCTGCCGAGATATGCCCCGACTGTGGCGTCCGGAACGCAGCGAGGACCACGGTCGAGGAATCACAAAACGGGAACGGCTGGTGGAATTCGAGCGTTGGGCGGGTCGTTCCCCGTTCGGGCGCTTCTGGTCTATGATAACCCGCATTCGACGACATCCGTCGCTAACCACGGTGCGGTGGCAATGGACCCTTGGTTCAACAACCATATCCTACGGATTCTCCGTCTTCTCTTCTTTATTTAGAATAATGTAATCTTCGAGGTTAAAGTCATCTGAGCCTGCGACCAGCACAACCGCCTCCTTCGCTGGAGCGTACATCGTCATTTCTGTTCCCTTCTCCGAATACCCGACGCCGGCTGGCTCGATGAGACCTGCGTCCTCTAACTTCGTAAGGTGGTAGTGAACGTTCTGAAGGGAGGTATCGATTATCTCTTGGATTTCTGTGGGAATTGTCGGTTGTTTATAGATAATCGACAGTATTTTCCGTGTCGTCGAAGCCGTCAACGCCTCAAACGCTATGTCGGCTACATCATCATCCAACTCGATGACTCTCGGATCGTCTGGGGAGGCCTCTACCTCACTCCTCAGTGGTAGTAAGCTCATCGTATATTCCTACAAAACTATTGTATCTAACGCCTATATACTTGCTGCAATTATTTGGTGTGTTGACACAGCTGCCTAACAACTTCTGACTGACAAGTAGATTTCAAAAACGGTGTTTGCGTGGGAAAGATGCCCTTTAACCGACGGTTACTAATCGACACGCATGACTCCGACAATCATGAACAGTACTGTTGTTCGATTTATGAGTATAAGTGGTGGTATAGATTTAGTACAATCATATATGTTTTCAATCCCTATCCCAAAGAAAACAACAAGTGGATTATTAACAAATCCGAGAAGCAATGAAACGCATTACAGATGGGTATAATCTATAAGATCAGTATAACTCGTATGTGGCGTTCTGTACTCGCCATCAGCTTGTTAGAATGTCCGTTTAGGATCTAACGTGTGGCCATTATACGTGTATTTCGTTCACTTTCCCTCAATCACGAAAAATACCATATAGTGCTACAAGCACCATGCACCGACCGGGATTTGAACCCGGGCTATGGGCTTGGAAGGCCCATGTCCTGCCACTAGACTACCGGTGCTCGCGTCGATCGCAATCTCGGTGGTCGTGACGCGTTCACGACGGTATCTGTGGGTGAAGGCTCGGTCACTGATAAATATGCCCATCGACGGCCACTACGCGATTGCGACGCGATACAACAACACGCTCAGTTATCGTTCGCTCCGAGAATCGCATAACAGTTTCCGCTGCTGGTGAAAATCTCCCGAACGTCGTCACAGCGTTCGTGAACGTCGCGTTCGAACTCGTCCGGGTCGTAAATGTGGTAGAACCGATCGACGATCTCGCCGTCGGGGAGCGTCCAGTCGACGGTCGTGTCGAAGCCAGAGGTTGCCTCGAACGTGGAATGATCAGTGCTCCAGACGCTCACGAGCGCCCGCCCTGACGGTGTGAGCACCCGCGTGAGTTCCTCGAGGCTCCGAAGCCGCAACGCACGCGTGGGGAGGTGGTGGAGCGCGGCGACGTACACGGCGAGATCGACGCTCTCCGAGCGAAGCGGGAGATCGGCGGCGTCGGTTTGGAGCAGTTCGACACGATCGCCGGTTCGGTCGCGGGCCGTCTCGAGAACCGGGCGGCTCAGATCGGCACAGACGACGGTCCCAGCACGCGGTGCCAACAGCTCGGCGTGCCGACCGTTGCCACAGCCGAGATCGAGCGCGAGTGGGACGTTCTCTTGGGTTTCGATGAACCGTTCGACGTCCGCCCACGCGTGCGCACGGGTCTGGGCGAAGTGCTCCGCGATGCGGTCGTAGGTCTCGCGCACCTCCCGGCGGCTCATGGGGCCAGTTACGGACCGACCGTGATGAGCGTGTGGATCTGTACAGACAGGTCGACAGGCTCACGCCACTGGGTTCGGTAGTCGGCGTATGGCCGAGTTTCCCGATCCCGACCAGCAGAACCCGCTCGCACAGACGTGTACGCGGTGTTCGGCGCTTACGACCTCCAGGGAGTGCATCTCGTGGGGCGTCGGGCCACGGGACGCCGATCTCGTGGTCGTCGGTGAAGCTCCGGGCGCTGGAACGCCCGACGCCGACCGCTGGAAAGGAGGCAACTGGACCGGGATGGCGTACACGGCCCGTCATTCGGGACAAAAGATCCGAGAGCTGATGGCCGCGATCGGCCATCCCGACGCCTACTACACGAACGCAGTCAAGTGCTTTCCCAGCGACGGCTCAGGATCGAACCGCGAGCCGACGGCCGAAGAACGCGCGAACTGCCGGCCGTATCTCCGCGAAGAGATCGAGGAGATCGCCCCGGTTTGTGTCGTTGCGACCGGAAAGCACGCAACGCGCTCGCTGCTGGCCGTGGAGGAGCGAACGATCGATGGCTTTCTCGAGTTGGTGCTCGAGCCGATCGACTGTCCCACGCTCGGTCGACCCGTCCTCCCGCTGCTCCACCCGTCCTACCAGTCGGTGTGGCTCTCGCGCCTCGGACACACGCGCGAGTCGTATCTCGACGCCGTTCGGGAGTCGGTCGAATCAATCTACTGACACCAGCTCACACGAGGAGATCCCCGCCATCGACGCGGATCACGGTCCCCGTCGCGTGTGGATTCGTCACGGCAAACAGGATCGCATCGGCAACGTCTTCGGGCGCCCCGATCCGGCGTGCCGGGAGCGCCGTCGCCACGGATTGGCGGGTGTCTTCCTCGAGTCCGATCGCATCCACGCGACCGGGGCTGACAGCGTTCACGCGCACCGGACCGATCTCGACAGCGAGATACTTCGTCAGCGTTTCGAGCGCCGCGTTTGCGATCCCGCTAGCGAAAAACTGCACTGCTGGCCGGGTCGCCGTGGTTCCCGTAACGAACGTCACTGATCCGTCCGCATCGAGATGGCTTGCCCCGTGCTTTGCGGCGTAGTACGACCGCCAAAACGACGCGTCGAGAATCGTCCGGAGCGTTTCGGTGTCGGTCTCTGTGACGCCGCCTGTGGGGCGAGGGCTGCCGACACAGACGAGGTGGTCGAACTCGACCTCCCCCAAGAACGATTCGACCGCTGTCTCACTCGTGCTGTCGAGTTCGCGCTCCTCGATGCGTTCCCGTTCCTCCGCGATCGACGTCCCGATTCCGGACGACTCTCGGTCTCCGTCGGTCGATCCCTCTCCACGCGTCTCGCCGTGATCGCGTGTCAGTCCTCCTGGGTCTCCCGTGATGAGTGCCTGACCCCCGCTGTCGGCGATGGCCCGCGCCGTCGTGAGACCCACCTTCGAATAGCCATCGATGACAACGACGCGCTCGTCCGCCAACGTGGTCCCGACTGAGGCGTGCATACGACTGCCTATCGAGCGGAAGGATACTGATTATTCGGGTGGAATTCAACGCATTCACATCTCTCGAGCGTATTTCGCGTGTGATGAAATAAATCGTCGGTGAGGACATCGTGCTACTACAGTGCCGGACGGACGTTATGACAGGCCCGTCAGTGTGAACTCGACAGGGATGGATCGGATCCCACGCGTCCACGAGTGCTATCTTTCAACAGCTACGCCCGACACTGTATCGTTGTACTCATTATATATCATACTACAATTAGAAGAATTTTTAACGGTTTCGGATGATTCAAACACATGGATCGATCTCGAATTCCAACCGCCATAGTCGGTTCCGGAAGACGGTGGGGACGACTCATCTACCGGGCCGGGACTCAAACGACATCCACGTCGGCGTTTCTGGTTGGTTTCGTTCCGTGGCTCGATCGGATAACCCAACAGATCGGGAGCTCAGAGGCAGAACAGATGTTGTGTTCGGGCGGGTTCAACGTCGCACAGCTCGTGGTGGTTGGGTTGGTCACGATCTCGGGATACTTCCTCCTGAAGGCAGTGGTCCGG
This sequence comes from Halobacteriales archaeon YIM A00010, assembly GCA_025041175.1. Classification (GTDB taxonomy): domain Archaea; phylum Halobacteriota; class Halobacteria; order Halobacteriales; family Haloarculaceae; genus Halocatena. Next base: position 2,809,036 of record JAKCFJ010000001.1, on the reverse strand, counting down.
GCGCTCAACCGGCAGGTACGAGGTGGGATCTACTCCCTCGTCGCAGCGGTCGTTCCGCTTTTCGTCCCGGCGTTTTTGACCGTGATCGGCGTCGATACCGCCTGTCTGTTTCCGTGGTGAAAGAACAGAACGAGCACAGGGCGATGCCGGAGTGGCGTGAGGAACGATTCACCGTTGTCAGTCCGTGTGACAGACCAGCACCGGTCGGGTCGTGCTGAGGATTACCCCTTGGGTAACGCTTCCGAAGACCGCCTTTCCCGTCGGCGTTCGTTTTCTGCCCGCGATACAGATCCGTTTCGCGTCGATTTCCTCTGCGGTTTCGAGAATCCCCGTGGTCGGCTCTCCCTCGATTCCGATGAGGTCGGTGGCGATTCCGGCGTCCTCGAGGACATCCTGTACCAGCGTGACCGCGGGCATCTCCTCGATCGGAGTCGGCTCCGTTTCCGTGGACACGTGGAGGAGCGTTGCGTGGATCTCCGAGGCGTTCGCCGGTTGGTCGACGACGGTTTCGGCCTGTGCCTGCGCTCGTTCTTCGTTCCCGTCGATCGTGAGCAGGTATTCGTACACACGTACTACCCGGGAGCGCGTGATCATTAAACTGCGGTCCGGCGACGGACGCGGGAAACATACTTGGGAACCGCGGTAGATGATCGGCTATGAGCGACGACTGCATCTTTTGTGCCATCGTGGACGGAGAGATCCCCAGCCGAACCGTGTACGAGGACGAGGAGACGCTCGCGTTTCTCGACGCGAACCCGCTCGCTCCGGGGCACGTGCTCGTCATTCCGAAAACGCACCACGAACGGTTGAACGATCTCCCCGAAGCGCTGTCGGGGGCGGTGCTCGATGCGCTGTATCAGCTCGTGTCGCCCGTCGAAACGGCGATCGAGGCCGACGGAACGACCGTCGCGTTCAACAACGGGGCCGCCGCGGGCCAGGAGGTGCCACACGTCCACGGCCACATCATTCCCCGCTTCGAGGGAGACGGCGGCGGCCCGATCCACGCGATCACCGGCTCCCGGCCGGAGCTGAGCGACGAGGAACTCGATTCGATCGCCGAAGACATCGCAGGCCGGGCGTGACCGGCGAGACGACATCGCAGGCCAGTTGTAGCTGTTGTCCCCACTCTGTTCGCAACCTATTTTGCCGCCAGCACTGATCAGACATACGACATACATGGGTGGGGAAGACACCGACTCGATGCTGGTGTTGCTCGATGAGCTTCGGATCCTAGCGACCGTTGGACTTCGGTACGCGGACGATCCATACGACGAACAGCGTTATGAACGCATACTGGAGTTGGTCAGCGAGTGGTACGGTCGCGCGGTCGATCTTCCGGACACGGAGGTTCGAGAGCGGTTTGCGGCGGAGCTGGGGTACGTCACGCCAAAGGTGAGCGGGGACGCCGCGGTGTTCGACGAAAACGGCCGAATCCTGCTGCAACAGCGCGCGGACGACGAAACGTGGTGTCTACCCGGCGGATACACCGAGCCAACCGAGTCACCGCGTGAAACAGCTGTTCGTGAGGCACGGGAGGAGACGGGGCTTTCCGTCGAACCGGTCGAGCTCACTGGCATCTACACCCGTAAACCCGGCGAGTACGGTCCCCACGCGCTGGTGATGCACGTGTATCTGTGTACCGTCCAGGGCGGCACGATCGAACTGTCCGGCGAAGGTCTGGACGTGCGGTACGTCCCGATCAAGGACGTTCCTGTGTGGCACAAAAACCACGCCGAAGCCGCTCGGGAAGCCTACGAACGCTGGCAACGAACGGGGTGATCTTTCCACGATGGAAGCCTAACCGACATGCTTTTCATTATTCGCGGATTATGAAAAGTATGCCTAAAGCGATCAGGCCAACAGCCCATCCGCTCGATCGGATGCTCGCCCTTTCGGATCTCATCGGCCATCGTCGACTGGCCGGAGTGTACACACGGATCTTCGAGCTAGGAACACCAACAGTCGATGAGATCGCTACCGGACTCGATAGTTCGCGGACGACCGTCTACGAGGACGTGAATCGATTGTCCGATCTCGGTCTCATCGAACAGGCCTCGGAGACCCAGCCCCACAAGTACCGTGCGGCACACGTCAGCATGACTGTTCAAACCGAAACGGATGACTACGAGCTTACCCCTGCTGTGATCGTCGCGCTCGGGAAAAGCCAGACAAACGATACGCTTGGACTATACGTCGATCGTCACGGCGTTTCCGGACTTGCGACCGCGCTAGAGTATGCTCGGGCATACCGGCGTGGTCGTATGACCGCCCGGATCATGGCCCGTGAGCAAGACATCACAGTCCTTGAAGCCGAAACCATCCTTCAGGAGCTGCGCGATATCCTCCAGAGAATCGAACCGGATACCAACACGGAAATCGATCTCGATGCGCTGGATGCGGCGGTCGATGCCGAGAGCAGGGAGTGAGCACCGTGTCGGATATTCTCTTTCCTGCTGTCGATGCTCACGTCATCGATACCAATCTCTTCATCGAATTCGAACGTGCTGATGCCGTTTCTCTACTCGAACGGGCTGTTACTGAATACGATATCGTCCTGTTGTATCCTCCTCGTGTCCATGCGGAGCTGACGCCCGAAGCTATCCCCTACGATGTTCCACCAATCGACACTGCCATCGAGGCTGGATGGGTACAGATTCTGGAGGACATCGATTACAGTAATCCTGTCGTCTCATCCACGATGGATCTGGTCCGACGCTATATCGCGGTTGCAGACGACCGGCCAGAACACGAGATAGAACAGGCTGACGCTGAAGGGGGGATCACAGCACAACTGCTTTCGGAAGGCAATGTAGCCTCCGTTGCGGTATACACGAACGATCGGGCTGCATTTCGGGGGATAGAGCGAGCCCTTTCCTCGAATGGATACGAGCAACAGGTCCAACTGATACCGGCACTCGATCTGTTCGAATCGGTCCAACGCCGATACCGATTTCACGAGTGATTGACGAGACACGACTCCCGGCCGTGGTCCGCTTTCATTGAGGATTCCATCCGCCGCCTCGCCAACAGGTTTTGGTCGCAGCCACGCCAGTGGTAGGACATGGTTGGAAAAGTTCCGCCCGATGCGTTGGAACAGCTGGTGTTCTCGCGGCTTGGCAGCGCCGATCCGGCGGTGGTGCAGGGGCCGGCGTACGGCGAGGACACCGCAGCGATCCGTGTGGACGAGACGGAGACAGACGGGAATGACGAGGAGCTGCTGGTCGTCAACTCCGATCCGATCTCCCTTGCCGCCGATCGCGTGGGGACGCTGGGCGTGACAGTCGCGTGCAACGACGTCGCTGCCTCCGGCGGAACCCCGCGGTGGCTGACGAACGTCTGCATCCTCCCGGAGAACGGCGACCGGGATCTCGATCGGATCACCCGACAGATCGACGACGCCGCCTCGGAGTTGGGCGTGCGGGTGGTCGGTGGCCACGCGGAGTACTCAGCGGATCTCTCCCGGCCGTTGTTGTCGATGACGTGCCTCGGAACGACGGAGCGGTACGTCCCATCCTCGGGAGCCAGCGCCGGGGAGGCGATCCTCATCGCCGGGAGCGCCGGCACCGAGGGCACTGCGATCCTCGGCTCGGATTTCTCCGACGAACTCGCTGGCCGGGTCACGGACGACGTGCTCGGGGCGGCGAGGACGTACTACGAGGATTTGTCCGTTCTCGGGGGCGCGTCGGCGCTCGCGCCCTATGCGACGGCGATGCACGACCCGACCGAGGGCGGCGTGCTCGCCGGCCTCACCGAGATGGCCGCCTCCTCGTCGGCCACGTTCTCGGTCGAGCGAGCGAAGATCCCCGTCCGTCCGGAGACCGAAACACTCTGTGACGCCCTGGGCGTCGATCCGCTTCGGATCTTCGGATCGGGGGCGCTGCTGGCAACGGTTCCAGACTCCGAACGAGAGACCGCCCTCGGGAATCTCGAAGAGAACGATATCACGGGTGCCGTCATCGGCCGCGTCAGGGCAGCCGATGAGGGAGCTGAGCCGGGCGTCACGCTCGACGGCGAGCCGGTCGCTGGACCCGTCGAGGACGATCTGTACGAACTCTGGGAGTGATTGAGGGACTTTTTTACTGTTGCTGCTCCCCTATCGTACATGACGGTCACCCACTCCGGATATACGTTCGATTGGTTTGGATACGCTACGCTACGAATCGAAACGCCCGATGGGTTCGTCGCCTACCTCGATCCCGGACGCTACGGCGTTCTCACCGGGGAGTGGACACCCGATACACAGTCAGAGACGCCTCAGAACCCAGATCACACGACTGCCCATCCCACCGGAACCGAGTACGACGCTCGTGATGGCGATCTCGTCTGTGTAACGCACAACCACCACTACGATTCCGACGGGATCGAACGCGTTGCCCACCCCCACGCGACAGTCGTCGTTTATGAAGGCGTCGACACGGCGGGCATCGATCGGGACGTGCGCCCCGTTTCCGCCCTTCCATACGAGGTGCGGCGGATCGAAACCGGTGACAGACTGGCGCTCGACACGGGAGTGGTTCGTTCGATTCCGGCGTACAACGATCCCGACGGCCCCAACACGCGCGCCGATGGGACGCCGGTGCATCCACGCGGGTTCGGGTGTGGCTACCATCTGACTATAGACGGCGCGTCGGTGTTCTGGTCGGGAGACACGGACGTGATAGACGCACACGAACGGCTCGAACTGCCTCCATCCGGCTCCTCGGCGAACCTCTCGGTGTTCGTTCCCCCGATCGGGAGGAGTCTCACGATGGATCGCCGAGAGGCCGCCGAGCTGGCGGCCCAGCTCGATCCGGATCTCGTGCTTCCGATCCACTACAACACGTTCGCCGCACTCAAAGCCGATTCGAGCGCGTTCGCCGCCGATGTCGCACGGAGAGGGATCCCCGTAGTGCTAGATGAGCGGGAGTAACGGTTACAACACGTCCATCGCTTCGAGTCGCGTCGGGAGGTAGGTGTCCGTGACGAAATCCAGCCCACGAGAGGCGAGCGCCTGCTGCTCGGCCTTCTTATTGATGTCGAGCTGGCGCTCGATCTGCTCGGTCCAGTACGACGACTGGAAGCGTGGATCCTCCAGCTCGTTTTCCAGCGCGTTCACGTCCGAATCCGACAGCGGATCGGTCGGGAGATCGTACTCGACGATGTCGGTCGGTTGAATCCCGATGAACCGCGCGTCCGGCGTGGCCAGATGCTCCGAGAGGTGGGCGCTTTTGATGCTTCCATACGCGACCGAGGCGAAAATCCGGTACGACCACGGGTCGCCGTCTGTGAACACCACCACCGGAAGCCCCAGCTCGTCGTGCAGACGGCGGGTGATCCGTCGCGTCGCGCGGGCTGGCTGGCCCTTGAGATGGACAACGATGGTGTTGTGCTCCTCGTCGAACCCGTTTTCCACGAGCCGATCGCGCATCCCACCGGTCTCGACACAGAGGATGAAATCCGCGTCGTGATCGAGAAACTCGATCGTGTCCGGATTGTTCGGGATCTGATACCCGCCCTCTCCAACGTCTTCCTGGCAGTGAATCGCGCGCTCGCCCCGACGGGTCTGCTCGCGGAGGTGGAGCGGTCCCATCAGCGTCGCACCCGATTCTTCCGGCCGCATGTGGAAATCCTCACGAGTGACGTCCGAGACGATCTCCAGATCCTCGATGAGCTGGTTCGACTCGTCTTGGTTGGAAAACTGGGCCGTCTCGTGGTCCCACGACTCGCTCAGGTAGTACAGCTCCCGCAGGGTCGACGACCGGTCTTCGTCCAGCTGTTGGGCGAGGAAATCAATGACGTAAATCGCTTTGAGGAGCTTTTTCGCGCCGGTGACGGTGGTGGCCGAGCGGGTGGAGTGACGATCGCCGTACACCCACACCTCCGTGTCCTCGTCGTACTCGATGTTCGATTTCGTCCGGGTTGGGATCCGCATCGACGGGACCTCGCCGCCGGCGAACTGGTCGTAAAAGTCCGCCGCGAGATCGAGCAGTCGTTCGCGGGCGTCGCTGTCGTCAGCGTCAGTATCAGGTTCGGTGTTGGTGCTCATTGTCTTAGGCGTTGATAGAGAGTTTTTCCGGTTCGATTCCGTCGACAGTGATGTCGAACGACGCGTTCCCGTTCACGTCGTATTCGATGGCGGCGCGTTCACCGCTTTGGACGCTGGGGTCCCATTTGACGAACCACTCGCCGTCCATCTCGACGACGGTCGCGTCCTCGATCTCGCCGGGATCGACGCTCACGATATCGGTCAACGCCAACTCGGCGACGCGATCGGTGTGGTTCGTGACCACGAGCCGAACGCCGTCGTTTTCGACCGTCCGCTCGACGAGGACGTTGTTCATGATGCGTGCGAGCGAATCCTCGATGGCGAGGGATTCGCGCTCGGTCATGTCAGCGAGCTTGTCGGCCATCGTCGGCAGGATGTCGGCGATGACGTTCCGTTTGCGCTGGCGCTGTTCGAGCGTCCGGCGCTTTTTGAGATACCCCTTGAGATCGCGGGCCGCCGACCGCAGCGCCAGCTCGATCTCGTCTTCGATCTCGGGAACGTTTGCGATGGCGTCTTTCGACTCGCTCGTAAACGGCACGTTCGTCGAGGCGACGTGCACCATCACGACGGCCGATCCGTTGGGCATCCCGCTCCCACCGGGCTGGTCTAGCCCGTAGTTGCGCCAGTTGATCCCTTGAATCACGTCGGAGGTGGCGCACGCGCCCCGCTGGTAGACGAGCGGCACCCGATTCGCAAACCGAAGCACGTCGATCCGGCCCTCACTGGCAACGTCGCCGCCGTAGGCGATCCCCGCCTCGACGATGAACGGATCGCCGCCGTGAACCTCGGCGTCCCGCGTCGTCGCGGCGTAAAAATCGGCGTCGAACTCCTTTCGTAGCCCCTCTTCGACCAGCTCGTTGGTGATCGGAGCCAGACAGTCCGTCGGTGGCGCGAGGATGTCCGTTTCCCGCATCGCTTCGAGCAGCTCGCTCGCAGTGTCGCGGTCGGCGGCCGTCTCCCGAACCGAGGGCGGATCGTCCGGCACGGTCCGAGAGATCGACCAGGCGGCATCGATCACGTTCTCGCGGGCGGTCTCACCGAACGGTTCGTCGTCGCGCTCTTCGGTCTGCTCGGCCGCACGATCGACGTGCGTCGCCACGGTGTCTCTCGTGAGCCGGTGGCGTTCGACTCCCTCCAGCTTCGTTGCGATGCGCCGAGCCATGCCCCCGACCGTCGGCTCACCCTTGCGGCTGGTGGTGGCCTCGTCCACGAGACGGGCGAGATCCGATTCACAGCCCGCCGCCACCGCCTCCCACACCGCCGCAACCGTTTTTTTCCGGACCGTCGTCGCGAACGTCGCTCCGGACTCTTCTTTGACGTGCTCGGCCGCGTTCGCCACGATGTCGACGAGTTCGTGGTGGGCGACGCGATCGCGTTCCGTGGTACTCGTTCCAACCCGTTGGGCGAACGTGGCGGTCGCCGCTTTGCTTTTGTTTGCCACCGCGTCGGTGACAGCCGCCTCGATCTGTGACCTTTCGGGCGGCCGCCACGACAGCTCACGGCCGAAATGTCGGTCCCGGAACGCCGAGGTGATCGAATCCGCAGTCTTCTGTCCCACGCGTGTGAACTCCTCTTGCACGAACCCGGAGACGGAGTACGAATCTGTCTCGTCGAGCAGCTTGATGAGCGAACCGAGTTCGATGCCGTGGGGATGGGGGCGGATCTCTTCGGTTTCCGCGGGGAGTTGATCGGTCACCCGCTCGAACTTCAGCCGCCCGCGGGGTTCCTCGAACTCGATACGGGCGTGAGGGTTCACGACGGCCGTGTGCTTGATGTAATCGTGGAGCTGCTGGCGCGCGCGCATGTTCGCCTCCATCTCCAGTTCGATCCGCGTCCCATGGGGGCGCTCCCACGTGGTCGTCGTGTCGACGGAGATCTCCGGCTCGTTCGTGTCCGTGTCGATGATCAGCTCGAAATACTGGGCCGCCGAATCGCCCTCCGTTCGGGAGGTGATCATCGCCGGCTTCCCGCTCGTGAGCTGGGAGTACAACACCGCCGCGGAGATCCCGATCCCCTGCTGTCCCCGCTTTTGTTCCCGAACGTGGAACCGCGACCCGTACAGAAGCTTCCCGAACACTTTCGGAAGCTGTTCTTTCGTGATACCCGGACCGTTGTCCTCGACGACGAGCCGGTAGTAATCACCCTCTTCAGTGATCTCCACGTAGATGTCCGGAAGAATACCCGCTTCTTCGGTCGCATCGAGCGCGTTGTCCACTGCCTCCTTGACAGCCGTGACCAATCCCCTGGCACCGCTGTCGAATCCGAGCATATGCTTGTTTTTCTCGAAGAACTCGGCGATGGAGATGGAGCGCTGGCTTTCCGCTAACTCCTCGGCGACGTTCGTGCCCCCTCCGAGCTCTGATTGATACGAAGTCATGCTAGGCGGGCGTACTGCATCCGGGGTTAAAACAGCCGCGACACCAGAGTGAAAGTGAAAATGGCGGAAACAAGTATCCTGCCAAACGGTCACGCACCACAGGAGACGGGGAGGGCGAAAAAGAACGGTTCGCGCGAGCGGCACAAACCGATCGAAAAGCAAACGAGGATTTCGATACACCTGGTTTCTTATGTTATGTCCCCGTTAATCTCCGCGCGCGTGCGAGGGTTTTATGAGTCAAACGGTGCTAGCTGAGCCAAGTAGTTTATGTCGAAGAACTCTGAATACGGAGCCGTCGATATCCAAGTTCTGGAAGGGCTTGAGGCCGTTCGGAAGCGGCCCGCGATGTACATCGGGTCAACCGGCTCGCGCGGGCTACACCACCTCATCCACGAGGTCGTCGACAACGCGATCGACGAAGCGCTTGGGGGGTACTGTGATTCCATCCAGGTCACGATCCACGACGACAACTCCGTCACTGTCACCGACGACGGACGGGGGATTCCCGTGGACGAGCATCCCGAATACGAGCGGCCGGCGCTCGAAGTGATCATGACCGTGCTCCACGCGGGCGGGAAGTTCGACAGCAAGTCCTACCAAGTCTCCGGTGGACTCCACGGCGTCGGCGTGAGCGTCGTTAACGCGCTCTCTAAGCACCTCGAGGTCGAGGTCAAACGCGACGGCGGGGTGTGGACGCACGCCTTCGACCAGGGCGAACCCGACATCGAGGCCTTCCAACGGGTGCGCGATCTCCGTCCCGAGGAGGAGACGGGAACGCAGATTCGGTTCTGGCCCGACGATGAGATCTTCGAGACGGTGGCGTTCTCCTACTCGACGCTGGAAAACAGGCTGCGTGAGCTGGCGTTTCTCAACTCCGGCGTCGAGATCAGCATTCGGAGCGAGCCCGAAGACCGCGAGGCGACGTTCACCTACGAGGGGGGGATCCGCGAGTTCGTCGAGTATCTCAACGAGACCCGCTCGGTGCTCCACGACGACGTGATCTACTTCACCACCGAAGAACAGGAAATCCACGTCGAAGTGGCGATACAAGCGACTGAGGGCGTTCAGGGATCGATCCACGCCTTTGCGAACAACATCAACACCAGAGACGGCGGTACCCACCTGACCGGATTCAAAACGGCGCTCACGCGCGTGGTGAACGACTACGCCAACGACAACGGCTACACCGACGACATCGACGGCAACCTCAAGGGCGAGGACATCCGAGAGGGGGTGACGGCCGTCATTTCGGTCAAACACCCCGATCCGCAGTTCGAGGGCCAAACGAAGACGAAGCTCGGCAACAGCGAAGTGCGGGGGATCCTCGAGAGCGCTGTCCACCAGCAGTTCGGAACGTATCTCGAAGAACACCCGGACACGGCGACAACGATCGTCTCGAAGGCCGTCGAGGCGGCCAAAGCCCGCATCGCCGCGAAAAAGGCCGAAGAACTCACGCGCCGGAAAAGCGCGCTCGCAACCACGTCGCTCCCCGGAAAGCTCGCGGACTGTCAGACACAAGACCCGGAAGACGCGGAACTATTTGTTGTCGAAGGCGACAGTGCGGGAGGAAGTGCAAAACAAGCGAGAGATCCCGAGCACCAAGCGATCCTCCCGCTGTTCGGGAAGATCTTAAACGTCGAGAAACGGCGGCTCGACCGTGTGCTCGAAAACGAGAAGATCTGTAATCTCATCACCGCCATCGGAACGGGGATCGGCGAAGAATTCGATTTAGACGATCTCCGTTATGGAAAGATAGTTATTATGTCCGACGCAGATGTAGACGGAGCGCATATCCGGTCCCTGTACCTGACTTTCCTCTATCGACACATGACGCCGCTGCTCGAGGAGGGCCACGTCTACGCCGCGCAACCGCCGCTGTACCGGATTCGGAACAACGGGGAGACGCACGACGCAATGACCGAAGCCGACCGCGAGCGTATCGTCGAGGAGGTGTGTGGTGGCGCGCCCGATCAGGTCCAGCGGTTCAAGGGGTTGGGGGAGATGAACCCCGAGCAGCTGTGGGAGACGACCATGAACCCCGAGAACCGGATTCTGAAGCAGATCACGGTGGAGGACGCGGCCGCCGCCGACCGGATGTTCTCGGTGTTGATGGGGGAGGCGGTTGAGCCGCGAAAGCAGTTCATCAAGGAACATTCGACCGAGGCGGAATGGGTCGACATCTGAGCCGATCCGATCGTTTGATCCGGAGAGTTACACAATGACGAACGACTCGAACACACGACATCGCATCGACAGCCGATTACGCAAAATTCGAACGGAGTGTGAGCCATGAGTTCCGATCTACCCAACGAGCCGGCCGGCGACCCCGACCAGTTCCAGACGGTCCGAATCGAGGAGGAGATGGAACAGAGCTACATCGACTACGCGATGAGCGTCATCGCTGGTCGTGCGCTGCCGGACGTGCGCGACGGGCTCAAACCCGTCCAAAAGCGCATCCTGTACGCGATGGAAGAGGGTGGGATCACGTCGAACGCCGGCCACCGCAAATGTTCGAACATCGTCGGGGACACGATGGGGAAATACCACCCCCACGGGGACAGTTCGATCTACGACGCGCTGGCCCGGATGGCCCAGGAGTTTTCGTTGCGCTATCCGCTGATCGACGGACAGGGGAACTTCGGCTCGGTCGACGGCGATCCACCGGCCGCGATGCGGTACACCGAAGCCCGGATGAGTCCCCTCGGCGAGGAGATGCTCGACGATATCGACTCCGACACCGTCGATTTCCAGTCCAACTACGACGATCGGCTCGAAGAGCCGGTCGTGCTCCCCTCCGCGCTCCCGAACCTGTTGTTGAACGGCTCGTCGGGTATCGCCGTCGGAATGAGCACGAACATCCCGCCGCACAATCTCGGGGAGGTCGTCGACGGGCTCATCCACCGCATCGACAACCCAGAGTGCACCATCGCCGACCTCATGGAGCACGTCAGCGGTCCCGACTTCCCAACGGGCGCGAACATCGTCGGCCGCTCGGGGATCTACGACGCCTACACGACGGGTCGCGGGAAGCTCCGTGTACGCGCCGAAATGGAGATCGACGAGGAACAGGGTCGGATCGTCGTGACGGAGTTGCCCTACCAGGAGAACAAGGCCCGGCGCATCAAGCGCATCGCCGACGACGTGAACGACGGAGCGATCGAGGGCATCAGGGACATCCGCGACGAATCCGACCGGGACGGAATTCGCATCGTCATCGAACTCAAGCGGGGGGCGAACCCGGACGTGGTCAGAAACCAGCTGGTGAAACACCACCTCGAACGGACGTTCAGCATCATCATGCTCGCGCTGGTCGACGGCCAGCCGCGGATTTTGGATCTGAAAGAGCTACTCGATGAGTTTCTGGAGCACCGCCGCTCGGTCGTTCGCCGCCGGTGTCGACACGAGTTGGACAACGCGAACGAACGCGCGCACGTGCTCGAAGGCCGGCTGTTGGCGCTCGACAACGCCGACGAAGTCGTCGAGTTGGTCCGCAACGCAGCAGACCGAACGGGAGCGAAAGCGGCGCTACAGGAGGCCTTCGACTTCACCGAACGCCAGGCCGATCACATCGTTCGGATGCAGCTCGGAAGCCTCACCTCCATGGAAACAGAGGAGATCGAATCGGAGTACGAGTCGCTCACCGAAACGATCGAACGCCTCGAAACGATCCTCGCCGACGAGAGCGAGCTGCTTTCGGTCATCAAATCCGAGCTTCGGGGCCTCAAAGCACAGTACGACGACGATCGACGCACCGCCATCGTTGAGGACGCCGGCACCGTCAGCCACGAGGATCTGATCCCAGAGGAAGAATCCATCGTGGTGCTGACCGAATCGAACTACGTGAAACGGATGGCGCTGTCGACGTTCGAGGCCCAACACCGAGGCGGGAAGGGGATTATCGGAACGAAGCTGAAAGACGGGGACAGCGTGAGTGCGGTGTTCCATGCCAACACCCACGATTACCTGCTGTGTTTCACCACCGAGGGACAGGTGTTCCAGCTGAAAACGTACGACATTCCCAAGATGGGCCGGACTGCCCGCGGAAAGTCGGCCGTGAACGTGCTAGATCTCGATTCGGAGGAAGACGTAACGGCCATCGTTAACACCGAGGAGTTCAACGGCGACCGATCGCTCACGATGGTCACCAAAAACGGCTACATCAAGCGCACCCCCACGACCGAGTTCGACAACATCCTCTCGACGGGGATCCGTGCTGTCTCCCTGGAACCGGACGACGAACTCGTCGATGTCGTCGTCACGAACGGCACGGCAGACGTGCTCATCGGCACCGAGAACGGCCTGTCGATCCGGTTCAGCGAGGAGGACGTCCGACCGATGGGCCGATCCGCGCGAGGCGTCAACGGAATCGAACTCGTCGACGACGATCGGGTGGCGGGGCTCGTGGCCATCGACGATGGGGACACGGCGCTGTTGACGGTCACGGAACACGGCTACGGAAAACGCACGCCGATCGAGGAGTACGGAACGCAGTCGCGGTACGGGAAAGGACTCGTCGACATCAAAACCACCGACCGGAACGGAACTGTCGTCGCGCTCGAAGCCGTCGGTGATACCGACGATCTCATCCTCATGAGCGCCAACGGACAGATCATGCGAACTCCTGCGGACGAAGTATCCCTGCAAGGACGAAACACGATGGGCGTCCAAGTGATGTGTCCCGGCGACCAAGACCGGGTCGCAACCGTCGACGTCGTCTCTCTGTAAACGGATCGAAACACCAACTAACTGGTACAACAGCCGTATGGACCGCTCGATCTTTGCTGACTGTCCTTTATTCATATATCCCAATGTCCACATAAGAAAAAATAATTATGGAATCGAAATATTAAACACACATTATGGAGAAAGTAGATATGGGGCCAGTAGTTACAGCTGCAATCATCAATGATCTGTTATGGGCGTTACGTTCATGGTACCTGATGTCATAGCTTGATACGGATGATGCGAGATTATTTCACTCTCGATGTCACCACCGGGGACGGAACGAAGCCCCAGATCACAGTCAGCTTCGATGGTCCATCCGAGCAGTTCGTGGAGCAGCTGGGAGGTGAGAATGGGACGGACACAGCACTCGAGTCCGACCGGCTCGACGTTTCATACCGAATGCACGATGATTCGATGGCCCCAGGGACATCGGGAGTGCTCGCTGTGACCGATCGCGTCACGGGGGATTTCATCCTGGAGTGCAACGCCGACGCAGGGACGATCGACCGCCTCGTTACCGCCGCACGGGAGCACGACGATTCGACGTCAGACGGACAGTACCAGTTCACGCTCACTGTCAACGGCCACGACGCGATTGCCTGTGACCGGGACCTCTTTCTCGTTTACAGCACCGAGGGCGAACTCCTCCGTCAACACAGTCTCATCCCCAGCGGTGTCGAGCTATGAACTGAATCATCGAGCACTGGCGAACCGACCAGCAACCGGACGCTCGGACGGGTGGATCCGAGAGCCGTTTCCTATTTGTCGATCATCGATGCTGTAGCCGGTGTGCAGACGCCATTCGTAAGTATTGGCCATTCCGAGAGCTAGTATGGATCTGTTCGGAACCGCTGGAATCCGCGGCGACGCCCGAGCGAGCGTTACTCCGTCGCTGGCGCTTGCGGTCGGGCGAGCTGTCGGGCGGGAAGCAGAGGAGGTCGTCATCGCCCGGGACGGTCGTGAGACCGGGACCGCACTGGCGGCGGCAGTCGAATCAGGAGCAACGAGCGGCGGCGCGCGGGTGTTGCGGGCCGGCCAGCTACCGACGCCCGCGCTGGCGTACGCCTCCCGGGACCGGCACGGGGTGATGCTCACGGCGAGCCACAATCCGCCGCCCGACAACGGGATCAAACTCTTCGTCGACGGAGAGGAGTTCGACGCCGAGGAGGAAGCACGAATCGAGGACCGGATCGACGACCGAGGAGAGCCGGTTCAGTGGGACGAGTGGGGAACGACCAAACGCGTGGAGCCACTGTCGGCGTACCGGCAAGCTGTCGTCGAGTACGCGCGGGCCGTTGGAGCCGACGCCCTGTCGTACGCGAACGCGGGAGCGGACGACAGTGTCGACCCGAGCGGGCTAACGGTCGTGATCGACTGTGCCAACGGGATGGCATCGCTCGGGACGCCCCAGGTGCTCCGCGAGCTGGGTGCCCACGTCGTGGCACTGAACGCGAACGTTGACGGGCATTTCCCCGGTCGACCGAGCAAACCCACGCCGGTCACGCTGTCCGATCTCCGCGCGTTCGTCGCGGATCAGGACGATCCGGTCGTCGGAATCGGTCACGACGGCGACGCCGACCGGATCGTCATCGTCGATGGGGAGGGCGAGGTCGTCCACGAGGACACGGTGCTTGCGATCCTCGCCGAGCACTACGTCCGCGCGAGCGACGCCAGCGATCCGGTGGTCGTGACGACGCCCAACGCTTCCGAGCGGATCGACGAGCGCGTCGAAGCGGTCGGTGGACGGACCGATCGGGTCCGGCTCGGCTACCTCCACGACGGGATCGCCGCTGTCGAGGAGGGGTCCGTGGTCTTTGCCGGCGAGCCGTGGAAACACATTCATCCCGGATTCGGCCCGTGGATCGACGGCGTGGCGAGTGCCGCCGTGCTGTCCGTGCTCGTCGCTACCGCGGCCGACGATCCGGACGATCCCCAGGTCGACGGCGGACGAAACGGACTGGCAGTGCTCAGGGAACCCATCACCGAACGCCCCTACCGGAAGGAAAACGTCGCCTGTCCCGACGAGCACAAGAGCCAAGCAATGGAACGGGTGCCCCAGCGGCTCTCACAACGATTTCCCTCGGCCACGATGAACGAGGAACACGGCGTTCGCCTCGCGTTCGACGACGGAGCGTGGACGCTCGTCAGACCGAGCGGCACGGAGCCGTACATCCGGGTGTACGCAGAAAGCAAGACTGTCGACGAGCTGGTCGATACAGTCACTGATGCCGTCGAACGAGCCGTGAGCGACGCTGGCGACTGATACTGTCGGTCGTATGTACGTGACTCTCCGGCGGCGTTTTCGGGAGCATGGAGAATTGCCTGACTGAACAGGCATCGAGTGTTCGACGATCCCCGATCGACAGTATACTGTCGGACAGCGGTGATCGCGTCTCGGCTGGTGGTGACCCGCCAGACAGCAGCTGAATAGTCCGTCGCAATCCGTCTGCGGCCCTGTCCGACAGTATATGAGCAACGGGGAGGGGAAGCGACGTTTTTAACCTCCTAAAGTTGTGAATGATCTGTAGTGTTCCATAGCCATGGACAGACGTACTTTTCTGAAAGCGGTCGGAGCAACGAGCGTCGCAGGAATCGCGGGCTGTACCGGAGGTCCGACGGAAAACGGTGAGAGCACGGATAACGCCTCCGACGGGGAGTCGACCGCCGTCGCAGTGGTGTACGCGACCGGCGGACTGGGCGATGGCTCGTTCAACGACCAGGCACAGGCCGGTCTCCAGCGCGCCGAAGAGGAGCTTTCGCTCCAGACCGAGCACTCACAGCCGTCCGATCCGTCCGATTTTCCCCAGTTCCAGAGCCAGTACGCCCAATCCACGTCGCCCACGTACGACCTGATCTCCTGTATCGGTGCGCTTCAGAAGGATCCGCTGTCGGACACCGCACCCCAGTTCCCAGACCAGCAGTTCATGATCGTCGACGCGAAGGTCGACGAAGACAACGTCGAGAGCTACCAGTTCCGCGAGGAGGAAGGCTCGTTCCAAGTGGGTCATCTCGCCGGACTGCTCACAACCGGCGGGCTGTCGACGGGCGCGGCATCGACTACCGAGGAGACGAAGGTGGGATTCGTCGGCGGGGAGGAACTCCCGCTCATCAAGAAGTTCGAGGCGGGCTTCAAAGCGGGGATCAAGCACGTCGACGCGTCCATCGGCGTCACGAGCAACTACGTGGGTTCGTTCAACGACGTCGCCCGCGGGAAGGAAACAGCGCTGACGCAGTACAACGACGGCGTCGACATCATCTATCACGCCTCGGGCAACACCGGCACCGGCGTTTTCCAGGCCGCACAGCAGGCGGGCCGGTACGCAATCGGCGTCGACAGCGACCAGTCCAAAACGAAATCGAACTACGCCGATCACATCCTCGCCAGCATGGTCAAACACGTCGACGTTGCCATGTTCGACGCCATCAACGGCGTGGTAGAGGACTCCTTCGAGGGAGGAACGTCGACCGATCTCGGCCTGGATCAGGACGGGGTGAAGACGGTGTACGGCGAGACGCTCGGGCCGGAGATCCCGGAGGATATCAAATCGAACCTCGAGACATCGAAAGAGAAGGTCGCGTCGGGTGAGATCTCCGTTCCGACGGATCCATCCAGCGTATGACGCAAATGATGATTCGTATTCCTATCGGAGCGGTGCACCACCGGACGAACAGATGACCTCGGCCGTTCACCTCGATGGGATCACGAAGCGCTTTCCGGGCGTCGTTGCCAACGACGACGTCGATCTCACCGTCGAGCGGGGGACGGTACACGCGCTGCTCGGGGAGAACGGTGCGGGGAAGACGACGCTGATGAACGTCCTATACGGGCTGTACGAGCCGACCGCAGGGCAGATCGTCGTGGATGGAACCGAGCGCTCGTTCGACGCCCCCCAGGACGCCATCGACGCGGGGATCGGGATGATCCACCAGCATTTCATGCTCGTCGACCCGATGACCGTGGCGGAGAACGTGACGCTCGGGACCGAGCCGCGAAAATGGGGTGGGTTGGCGATCGACCGGGACCAGGCCCACCGGGACGTCGAGCGCCTCTGTGATCGGTTCGGGCTGGACGTTGATCCCGGTGCCCCGGTCGCGGAGCTGAGCGTCGGTGTCCAACAGCGCACCGAGATCCTGAAGGCACTGTATCGCGGGACCGAGATCCTCATTCTGGACGAACCGACGGCGGTGTTGACGCCACAGGAAGTCGAGGAACTGCTCTCGGTGTTCGAGATGCTGACCGACCAAGAGAAAACGATCATTTTCATCACCCACAAGCTCGGCGAGGCGATGAGAGCCGCCGACGAGATCACCGTTCTGCGCGATGGCCAAACCGTCGGCACCGTCGACGCCGGGGAAATCACCCGCGAGGAGCTGGCCGAGATGATGGTGGGCCGTGAGGTGTTGTTGGAGATCGAATCGTCCCCGGCCGATCCAGGCAGCGTGGTGCTATCGGTCGACGATCTCACGGTCGCTGACGATCGAGGAGTCGACGCGGTCTCCGACGTTTCGTTTTCGGTCCGTGGCGGTGAGGTGTTCGGGATCGCTGGCGTGGACGGCAACGGCCAGAGCGAACTGATCGAGGCGATCACCGGGCTCCGCCGCCCACACGGCGCGATCGAACTCGACGACCGGGAGATCACCGACAACTCCCGGCGCGACCGCATCGAGCACGGGATGGCGTACATTCCGGAAGACAGACACGAACGCGGAGTGGTGATGGAGTTCGATCTCGTCGAGAACGGTCTGCTCGGGAGCCAACACGCCGAGCCGTTCGCGGGAAACGGCCGGATCGACTGGGCACGCGCCCGCGAGCACACGGAAGCGATCATCGAGGAGTACGACGTGCAGCCGCCGAATCCGGACGCCGAGGCAGCGTCGTTGTCGGGGGGCAACCAGCAGAAGTTCATCGTCGGCCGGGAGTTCGCCCGCGAACCCAATCTCGTGGTCGCCACCCACCCCACCCGCGGCGTCGACATCGGTTCGACGGAGTTCATCCACGAACAGCTGTTGGAGCTGCGCAACGCCGGCGTTGCGGTGTTGCTCGTCTCCTCGAAGCTGGAGGAGGTTCGGGGGCTGTCCGATCGGCTGGCGGTGATGTACGAGGGGGAGTTCGTGGACACCGTCGATCCCGAAACCGTCACCGAAGAGGAGCTGGGGCTGTTGATGGCCGGCGAACGGCCGGCACAGGGGGATGAACACCGATGAGTGGCGCTCCGAAACGCGTGAAGGAAGGCGTTCGAACCGTCCTCGAACGGTTGGTTCGTGCGTCGGCGTTCGAGCGGATCCTGATCAGCGCAGCGGCGCTGGTCCTCGCGGTGCTGGTCGGGACGGTACTCGTCCTCGTTTCGGGGCGGATGACCACGTGTTCGACCGCAGCAGCGACGTATTTCGGCGTCGGCTTCTGTTACGATCCAGTCACAGTGTTCGATCGGCTGTTCTTCGGAGCGCTCGGCGATCCGATGAACCCGCTGTTCCGACCGCTCGAAGGCGAATTCGCGCCGCCGTTCCGGGCCGGCTGGAGTCCGTTCAACACGGCGATGGGGGTCACGCTCCGCGAGACGACCGTGCTCGTGTTCACCGGGCTGTCGGTGGCGCTCGCGTTCCGGGCGGGCGTGTTCAACATCGGGACCCAGGGCCAGCTCATTGCCGGCGGGCTCGCGAGCGCGCTCGGACTGCTTTCGTTGGCCCCGGTCGTCCCTGGGGGGCTTGTGGGATCGCTCGTGCTCGTTCCCGCCGGGCTGTTCATCGGTGCGTTGGTCGGCGGTCTGTACGGGGCGGTTCCCGGCGTGCTCAAAGCGTACGCCGACGCCAACGAGGTGATCACCACGATCATGCTCAACTTCGTTGCCGCCCAGATAGCGCTGTATCTCGTCTCGAACTACTTCAAGCGGCCCAACAGCCAGGTCGTCGAGACGGTACCGCTCCCCGACGCCGCGACGATACCGCCGGTCGTGTTCGATCCCCGCACGAACGTCTCGCTGATCGCGCTCGCCGTTGCGCTCGGGTTTGCGGGCGCGATCTACTACCTGTTGGGACACACCGCGCTGGGGTACGATCTCCGGACGAGCGGGCTACAGCCCGCTGGAGCCGAGTACGGCGGCGTCGCCACGAAACGAACCATCGTTGCGAGCCTGACGCTCTCGGGCGCGCTCGGCGGTCTCGGCGGCGCGATGTACGTCATGATGATCCTCGGAAACTTCCAGATCGGCGTGCCGGCCTACGGGTTCGACGGCATCACGGTCGCCATCCTCGCCGGCAACAACCCGCTGGGCGTCGTGTTCGCAGCACCGTTGTTCGGCATCATCAAAAGCGGGTCGATCGTCATCGACACCACCACGTCGGTTCCGCCTCAGCTCGTTGACGTGCTTCGCGGGCTGATCGTGCTGTTCGTGGCGATGCCGGAGTTCTTCCGGCAGATCGGCCACCGTGTGCTCCCGGAAGAATCGCAAACACCGGGGGGTGATGGGGATGCGTGAGCTGCCGTCGATCGGGCGGCGTCGCGGTTCGATCGTGGGCGCGGTGGTGCTCGCGGTCGCGGTCGGTGTGGTGCTGCGTTCGGTGATGGGCGGCCCGCTGTCGGGGATCGTGAGCAAAGGGGCGCTGAGTTCGACGCTCCGGCTGTCGGTGCCGATCGCGTTCGCCGCGCTCGGCGGAATCTTCGCCGAAAAAAGCGGCGTCATCAACATCGGTTTGGAGGGCCACCTCATCATTTCCGCGTTCGTGGCGATCTACGCGGTGAACACGACCGGGAGCGTCTGGATCGGGTTCGTGGCCGGCGTGCTCGCGAGCACGCTGCTCGCTGGGGTGTTTGCGGTCGTCTGTCTGGAGTTTCGGGCCGATCAGATCATCGCCGGGCTTGCCGTGTGGCTCGTCGCGCTCGGTCTCGCGCCGTTTCTGTCGACCGTGATCTACGGGAGCGTGAACGCCTCCAGCAGCATGAGCTTCGAGCGGATCACGATCCCGGTGTTGTCGGAGATCCCCGTGTTGGGTGCGCTGTTCGACGCCTCGCCGCCGGTGTACCTGCTGTTCCTCGCCGTCGGGGGTTCGTGGTACGTTCTCAACCGCACCGCGTTCGGACGGTGGGTACAGGCGAGCGGTGAGAACCCCCAGGCGCTCGACACCGCGGGTGTGAGCGTCAGAAGGGTTCGCTACGCGAGCGTGCTCCTCTCGGGCGTGCTGGCCGGGATCGGCGGCGCGAGCTTCGCCATCGATCTCTCACAGTTCAGCGGCAACGGCCAAACGATGATCGAAGGCCGGGGATTCATCGCCATCGTCGCGTATCTGCTCGGCAACTACAACCCGATCGGCGCGTTCTTTTCGACCACGCTGTTCGCGGGGCTACAAACGCTCCAGATCCAGCTCCAGTCGGGATTCCTCCCGAGCTCGCTGGTCCAAACGATCCCGTATCTCACTGTGATCGTCGTGCTCGCGCTGGTCGGCAGAACGCGCACGCCCGACGCTGCGGGCGACCACTACGAATCCGGAGAGGAGTGATACTGTCGGTCATGGCTCGGTGACCACTCGCTGGCCTGCTCAGTCAGGCAACTGCTCCATGCGCCCGACAACGCCACTGTCACGCCACGTAAATATGACAGACAGTATGAGACAACCACTTCCTTGCTCGGGCGCTTTCACGTCGTATGGACGATCAGGATCTCCTCGAGCAGGCCCGCGGGGCGCTCGACTCCGCGTACGTGCCCTACTCCGACTACCGGGTCGGGGCGGCGATCGAAACGAGCGATGGAACCGTTTTCACGGGGTGTAATATAGAGACCGCCAACTACTCGAACTCGCTGCACGCCGAGGAAACCGCCGTCGCCAAGGCTGTTTCTGCGGGCCACCGGGAGTTCACGCGCCTCGCGGTCACCTCGAGCGCGCGCGACGGCGTGACGCCGTGTGGGATGTGCCGCCAGACGTTGGCGGAGTTCTGTGGGGAGGAGCTACGGATTCTGTGTGACGACGACGACACGGAGGAGTACACACTGGGTGCGCTCCTCCCGGCAGCGATCTCGCGGGACACGCTCGAAGACGCGAACGACGGGGCAGCAGGCGACCGGAAGGATTGACAGGAACCGGCCCCCACGGACAGTATGGCAGACGATACAACCCAATACCACCTCGAAGTCGGAGCGAACGACGTTGCCGAGACCGTTCTCCTGCCGGGCGACACCGAGCGCGTCGACCGTATCACCGCCGGGTGGGACGACGCCGAGGAGGTGGCGAACCACCGCGAGTACCGCACTGTCACCGGAACGCACGACGGAACGCCCATCTCCGTCACCTCCACGGGGATCGGGAGTCCCTCCGCGGCCATCGCCGTGGAGGAACTCGCCGCCGTCGGCGTCGAAACGTTCGTCCGGGTGGGTTCCTGTGGAACGATCCAGCCCGACGTGGAGATCGGCGATCTCGTCATCACGAGCGGCGCCGTGCGACGGGAGGGAACCAGCACCGAATACGTCCGGGAGACCTACCCCGCGGCGGCCGACCACGAGGTCGTTACTGCCCTCGTCGCCGCCGCCGAACGTCTCGGCCACGACTACCACGTCGGCGTGACCGCGAGCACCGACAGCTTCTACGCGGGTCAGGGACGCGAGGGGTTCGAAGGATTCCAATCGCCCGAGGGCCGAGCGCTGTACGAGGAGCTGCGCGACGCGAACGTGCTGAACTTCGAGATGGAGGCCAGCGCCATCTGCACGCTCGCGTCCATCTACGGGCTTCGTGCGGGAGCGGTGTGTACCGTCTACGCAGACCGGACGACAGACGAGTTCCGCGTCGAGGGCCAATCACGCGCCGCCGAAACCGCCTCGCTCGCAACCACGCTCTTGGCCCAGATGGACGCGAAAAAACGAGCCGCCGGAGCCGACCGGTGGCACGCCGGTCTCAGCCTCGACTGATCGCTATCTGGTGGCGACGACCACGAGGTGGCTCGCGCCCTCGTCGTAGGGATCCCCATCCAAATTCCCGTACACCGACGCGTCGTCGAACCCCACCCGCTCAAGCAGGGCGGTCAGCTCGAACGCCGAGTACAGCCGGTGGGAGACGGTGAACTCCCGCGTCTCGTCCTCGGTAACGACGATCCACCGATTTTCCATCCAGCTCCAGTCGTCGGTGATCTGGTGTTCCTCGAGGAAGTACGTCCCGTCTCGTTCACCCCACGTTCGTTGCTCGAACTTTCCCGCGAGCGTTTCCTTGCTCGTCAGGCTCATGAGCAGCGTCCCGCCCGGCCGGAGCGAGTCGTGGAAGTTCCGGGCAGTGCGCTCGTCGTCCGCCCGATCCTCGAAGTAACCAAACGATGTGTACAGATTGAGGATTGCGTCGAACTCTTCAGGCCGGGAAAACGCCCGCATGTCCTCGTGGACGAACTCGGTTCTCTCCGACACGCCCCGTTCCCGCGCTCGTTCTTTCGCTCGCTCCAGGTAGGCGGCGGTCGCGTCCACGCCCGTGACGCGAAACCCCCGAGCCGCGAGTTCGACAGCGTGTCGTCCGACGCCACAGGGAACGTCCCCGACCACCCCATCGCTTGGCAGATCGAGCAGCGAAAGCGTCTGTTCGATCTGCTCGGGGGCCTTCTCGACCGTTTCGGGGGCGAACACGTACTCTTGGAACGCGTCCCAAAACGCCTCGCTCTCGTGCCACACCGGCTTATCCATACCCCCAATCCGTCCCCGAACGGGGTGTACGTTGGTGGTCGGACACCGACACCTGTTCGACCAGAAACCGACCTCGGTCACCCCGTCGATCGGCTCAGCCGTTTTCTACGATCGCACAGATCTCCCGGTCGCGCTCGTGGATCTGAACCGCTTCGAATCCGGCCGAGGAGAGGATCCGCGTCAGGTCCTCCGGTGAGTGTTTTGCGTGGGGGGTAGCCCCGAAAGCAGCCGTTCCATCGGGGGTGAGAACGCGTTGTAGCTCCTCGAGTCCGGCCTGCGCGTCGGGCCACAGCTGCATCGAATTGATCGAAAACGCCTTGTCGAAGCTGTCGGCTTCGAACGGCAGCTCGGACGCGCGGCCGTACCGGAGGTCGACGGTGCCCGCTTCGATGGCGGCGGCGTTCCGCTCACGAGCCTTCCGGACCATCAGCTCGGAGTAATCGACGCCCGCAACGAAGCCGTCCGACGCCGTCTCTGCTGCGAGTCGCACACCGTCGCCCGGCCCGAAACCGACTTCGACCACCCGGTCGGTCGGCTGCACCGATAGCAGCTCTATCATCCACTCGATCATCTCGTCTTTTCCGCCGGCCAGTATCCAGCCGCCGATCCGTCCCAACGGACCGGTCGGCAGCCCGAACGCCCGGTACAGTATCCGCTCAGTAAGCGTCTTCTCTCCGTTGGATCCCTCCGGATCGGGTGGCACGTGTTGGCACGGTGTACGGATCGCACCGCGAAATACGTTGTGAATACAGCAGCGAGGAGCGCAAGAACGGAGACGGCCCAGCGGTTCGGGTCGGCGTCAGTTCGTGGGAGTATTCATCCGGAAGGACTATTTACATGTCGACCCACGCTTTCGCGGCGCGTTTGACGCCAGTGATCTTGTTGATCCAGCGCGTGGCGATCCCCTTCTTCAGCGTTTCCGCGCCAATCCCGCTGAACGTGTCCATGGGAACGCCCATAACGTCGTGGGCAACGGCCTCGTCGCCGACGGAGATGACGGTTCCTTTGTCGTCGTAGCTCCAGGCGGTAAGCGGTTGGTCGTGCATCGTTCGCCGGACGTTTTCCCCGACGACCTCCGCGGCCTGCCACGCCGCCTGTGCGGTCGGGGGAGCCGGGTCGCCGTCGACCTGATCGACGAGCGCCGTGTCGCCGATGGCGAACACGCGGTCATCGCTCGTCTGGAACGTCGAGGAAGCGTGGAAGCGGTGGCTGCGGTCGTCCTTATTGAGATCGATCGATTCGGTGCAGTCCTGTCCCGTGATGCCGCCGGTCCAGAGCAACACGTCGTAGTCGAGTTCCGTCTCCTCGCCGATGTACACCGTGTCCTCGTCGACTTCCGTGATGAACTCGCCGGTCATGATGTCGATCCCCCGATCGGAGAGCATCTTCGTGAGCTTGCCCTGCACCTCGGGATCGCCCGGCGGATAGACGCTGTCCAACCCCTCGACGAGGTGGATATCGATCGGCGCGCGGTACTGATCGCGGAACATTGCGATCTCACCCGCGCTCTGGATGCCCGAGAGTCCGGCGCCTCCCACGACGACCGACGCGGAATCGGTTCGGGAAGCCTCCTTGGCGGCGGATTTGATGGCGTCGTGAATCGACAGCGCGTCGCGGAGATTTTTCAGCGTGTAGGAGTGGCGTTCCAACCCATCGATGCCGAAAAACGCGGTTCGAGACCCGATACCGACCACACAGTAGTCGTAATCGACCGTAGATCCGTCGTCGAGCTGGACCGTTCGCTCGTCGGGATCGAGCGACGTTACCGTCCCCTGCACGAACTCCGTGCTAGTGTCCTTGATCTCGTTGATCGGGATCGAGACTTTCCGTTGGACGTCCGGGTTTCGGATACAACGGTGTACTTCGTGGAGGACGAGGTGGTGATCGACGTCCGAGATCCACGTGATGTCCGCCCGGTTACCAACCTCCTGCTCTAAACTCTTAATCGCACCCGCACCGGCATACCCAGAGCCGAGGACGACAACGTCTTCCGTCATGTGACCAAGTCCGATTTCCTGTGATACAAAGGCTTTGAAACGCGTTTCGGGATCCGACCCGTGGATCACACCTCAAGAGCTGATACTGTCGGACCTGCGGACGGAGTGAGACGGACTAGCCAGCTGCTGCCTGGCGGTTCACCAGCATCTGATATTCGATCACCTCTGTCCGACAGTATCAGGCAACTGCTCCATGCCACCGAAACGCCACTGTAGGTTCACGTAATTATGACCGACAGTGTGAGCTGACGCGCGTGTACGGCGTTGGTGACCAGCGCGAGGAACCTAGTGCTCGGGTTCGCTGGCTGGGGCCTCCATCATCGAGGTCGAAACGATCAGAACGTTGTCGGTCTCGTCCTTGCCGTCGACCGTGCCTTCGATCCGGAGCTTCGAGCGAGGAGTTGGCCCGATAATCACGTCGTCTCCGTCGTGGAACTCCTTGATGGAGCCGTGGAGCCGGATCTCCGCTCGACAGAGGTCCGGGTGGTGAACGCTCGTCAGGTCGATCTCTTGAACGTTCGCGTCGGAAACGTGCTCGCCGTTGTGAAACAGTGGTACGTTCGCCGGCTCGTCGAGGTTCTGTACCCCGAGTGCTTCGTAGGCGTTGGCGGTCGGCTTGTACCCTCCCTTCGGCCCTGGAACCCCTTCGACGAGCTGGAGCGCCTTGAGGCTCTGCATCTGATTGCGAATGGTTCCAGGGTTCCGATTGACGCCGTCAGCGATGTCCTCGCCTTTGACGGCGCGCTCGCTCTGTCCGTACAGGTTGATCAGCTCCCGAAGGATGTCTTTTTGGCTGGTCGTGAGCTCGATTGACGACATGCTGGACAATTTGATACCCCCTTTGATAAGTCTCGCGGTGGGCTAGCTCCCTCGTTCTGCGCACTGCTCCACTGGCACACCCCTCTCACCGATCCGGCGGCTCCTACTCTCCATTATCATCACAGATATCATGATCGAAAGCATACCGATGCGCCTTTGGGACGAGGCGACAGCATTGAACCATGGAAGGATGCCGCGTTCTCATCACGGGTGGTGCAGGGTTCATCGGCTCGAACCTCGCCAATCATCTCGCCGGCTCGAACGACGTCGTCGCGGTGGACGATCTGTATCTCGGAACGGCCGAGAACCTGTCTCCGTCGGTCGAGTTCCACGACGCGAGTGTGCTCGACGACGATCTCCCCGCCGACATCGACGTGTTGTTCCATCTTGCGGCGCTCTCCTCGCGAAACATGCACGAAGACCACCCCCAACGCGGCGTCCGCGTCAACGTCGAGGGGTTCGTGAACGCGGTCGAGCAGGTCCGCGGTGAGTGTGACACGGTCGTGTACGCCTCCACGTCGTCGATTTACGGGAGTCAAACCGAACCATCAGGGGAGGAGATGGCTGTCGAGGCCCAAACCGGCTACGAAGCGTCCAAGCTCGCCCGCGAGCGATACGCCGAATACTACTCGAACCAGTATGCGATGACGATGGCGGGGCTTCGGTTCTTCTCGGTCTACCAGGGATACGGCGGCGCAGAAGAACACAAAGGCGAATACGCCAACACCGTCGCGCAGTTCGCCGACGATCTCGCGCACGGACGTGCGCCCGAGCTGTACGGCGACGGCTCACAAACCCGGGATTTCACTCACGTCGAGGATGTTGTTCGGGGGATCGAACTCGCCGCCGACCACCGGCTCGACGGCGTCTACAACCTCGGCACCGGCGAGAGCTACGACTTCAACACCGTGGTCGAGTTGCTCAACGAGGAACTCGGAACCGACATCGATCCCGTCTACGTCGAAACGCCGTTCGACGATTACGTCCACGACACGCTCGCCGACGCCACGAAAATGACCGAGGCGACCGGCTGGGAGCCACGGATCAGCTTCGAGAACGGCGTCGAACGCGTCTGTGAACCGTACACGTGAGCGTTCTCCGCCCGAATCGGGATCCCTTTATCACTGCCACGGATATCCCAATATATGCCACGACCGATTCGTACCATCGGCGTTCCGATGGATCTCGGAGCGGACCGTCGGGGCGTCGACATGGGACCCTCGGCGATCCGGTACGCCGGACTGGCCGACGCGCTCACCGATCTCGATCACTCCTACACCGACGTCGGTGATCTCGACGTGACCCACCCCGAGCAGGGCGATCCCGACAGCATCAAGCCGTCGACCGGCCGGGCGAAGTATCTCGCTGAGGTGCGCGAGTTGTGTGCCCGCCTCGAAGACACGGTGGCCGAAACGATCGCGGACGGTGCGATACCGCTCGTGCTCGGCGGGGATCACTCGATCGCCATCGGCTCGGTCCGCGGAAGCGCGCACAACGGTGACACGGGCGTGGTGTGGTTCGACGCCCACGGCGATTTCAACACCCCGGCAACGACGCCGAGCGGCAACGTTCACGGCATGCCACTGGCCGCCGTGTTGGGTCACGGCGGGTTCTCGGCCGTCGACTGGGCCTCGGCGTCCGTCGATCCCGAAAACGTCGCGCTCGTCGGGACCAGAAGCCTCGACGGCGACGAACGCGACGCCTTGCGCGACAGCGGGGTAACGGTGTTCACCATGAGCGACATCGACGAACGCGGCGCGACGGCCGTCACCGAATCGGCGCTCTCGATCGCCGACGCTCCCGACGGCATCCACGTCAGCCTCGATCTGGACTGGCTCGACCCCCAGGAAGCCCCCGGCGTCGGAACGCCCGTCCGCGGCGGCGTCACCTACCGCGAAGCACACGCCGCGATGGAAATCGTCGACGACGCGAACCTCCGTTCGCTCGAACTCGTCGAAGTGAACCCCATCCTCGACAGCCACAACCAAACCGCCGAACTCGCCGTCGAACTCACCGCCAGCGCGCTCGGAAAAACGATCCTTTGATAGGGACTGTTGTGAGTATGTTCGGCACGGTCGTAGACTGATACTGTCGGTCATCAGTCTGTGACCACTCGGTCGCCGGTTCAGCCAGCAGCGTGCTCCACGATCCCGAAGCGTCCACTGCCGGTGTACGGAAGGATGACCGACAGTATGACGACTGCTCTGCGGTGTCACGAACCGTTCTGTGTCGCCACAGCGGGACGGAATCACAACAGTCCCTCTGATACTGTCGGACCTGCGGACGGAGTGCGACGGACTAGCCAGCTGCTGTCTAGTGGTTCACCAGCAGTCGATACGCGATCACCCCCGTCCGACAGTACGAACCACCCGGCTCGACGCCCGACACCGCGAACGTCATTACTCCATTTCATATAATTTTGTTACTAATAGAAAATATTAAATCATATTGTGTATAGTATGAAATTGCATGGCAGCAAGATGTGATGCGTGTGGCGGAACGATTCAGGAGACGAAATCCAGTTGTTCAGCACACGGCAGCGAGTACCACCAGGGGTGTTCGTGTCCGCAGTGTTAGGCAGCTCTTCGAGGTAGCACGGTGCTCTTTCGGCCCAGTCCTCTTTTTTCGCGGCGCGTCGGCGAACGGGAGTCGTTTCACAGCGCGGCGGCGATCGCGGGCGCGACGCTGACCGTGGTGACGCTCCGTTCGATGGTGTCGGTGCCGAAGACGGATTCGACGCCCGAAGCGGCGAGTTTCGTCCGGGCCGAGTCAGCGAGCATCGGATGGACACAGACGGCGAACACGCGGCCGACGCCGTCTGCTCCCAGGTGTTCGACGGCTTTGCTCATCGTGGAGCCGGTGGCGATGATGTCGTCAGTGACGACCACGTCCCGATCGGACGCGTCGGTTTCACTCGGGTGGAGCTCGACCGCTCCGGTGGTGCGATCGCGGCTCTTCTGGAAGTAGTCGGTCTCGCCGGTGCCGTAGGCGTCCCGAACGGTGCCAGCGAGATCAGTTGCTCCCTCGTCGGGAGCGAGAAACAGCGGCTCCGTGAGATCCTCGGGGAGCGGATCGGCCAGCAGCGGCGCGCCGTCGACGACCTCACACGGCACGTCGAAAAAGTCCCGAACGTAGGTTTCGTGGGACGTAACGGTGAGCACCCGATCGGTTCCCGTCGAGATGGCTTGGGCGACGGCCCGCGCGGAGACGGGTTCTCCCTCGGCGAACGCCTCGTCCTGCCGGGCGTACCCCATGTAGGGAAGCACGGTGACGACTTCCTCTGCGAACCGGCTGGCGATCTCCTGCAGCTGGAGGAGTTCGATGTGGGACTCGCTACTGACGGTCGAGCAGACGACGACGGCCACGTCGTCCTCGGAATCGACGCGAACCTTGAACTCGCCGTCGGCAAAGCGAGTCGTTTCGGGAACAGCGAGCGAGTCGTTCGTCTCGGCTGCGAGCGCGGCTGCAAGCGACTGTGCCGTCGACCCGGGAACTATCATGTTCGTGGAGTGCAGATCGGCGGTTAAACCGGTTTCCGTTCAGGGAACCACAATGCCACACACGTCCGGCAGCCCGATCGAGCGCGCGCGCCACTCCCCGTCGGTTCCGACGAGAAACGTCCCCTCGACAGTCACCGCGTACGTCGATTCTCCGTATGCAACGCCCGCGATCCGTTCGGAGATCGGAAGCGCCGTCCGCTCCCACTCCCCGGCGCTGTTTCTCTCTCTGTGGACGTACAGCCCGTCGTCCGTCACGGCGTGCACCCGCTTGCCGTCGCTTTCGACGCAGTGGACTGTGCCATCGAGAACGGTCTCCCACCCGTTTTTGAGCCGGTACAGCCCGGATTCCGTCCCAGCGAGCGGAACCGGAACCGCAGAGACGTCGCGGACGCCCTCCAGTCCGACCGGCGAGAGTTCCGCGTTCGTCGTGCGATACACCCCCGTCTCGGTCGCCACCAACGAACCATCGATCGCCGCGACCGCGAGCGGCTCGGGCACGCGGAGGTCGTGCCACGTCTCTCCGGTGGACCGCGCGATCCGGTCGGATCCGGCAGCAACCAGCCCGTCGTGGAAGCCGACCGCTAGTGCTGGTCCGAATCCGCTCGACACGAACTCCCCATCGCGCCGAACGAGCACGCTGTCTTCGGTCCCAACCGCCAGCCGTCCGTCTGTGGCGGCGACGTCGGTTGCGGTACAACGGTGGACCAGCTCGAACCCGCCGACGAGCCCGCCCGAACACTCCACGCGCGCGATACCGACGCCCGTACCGACGAACACGTCGGTCTTCCCGGCCGACGCGTCGTACACGCGCTTTTCCTCGATGCTACTCATACGAGTGGAGCCACGCACCCAACGGCCGTACAAATTCCGAACGATATACGGCCGGGCGTGATTTTATCACGATACACCGGCCGCTCGGAGGCAGAGATAGGCGAACACCAGTTGGCTGAACGAATCACTGTTGCACGAGTCACGTCCGACCGTATAGCGAGTCACCTCACCACACCCCAATGAAAATGAATGAATATTGGATGACATTTCGTCCGTAATGCCGTAAGTCATTTTACGTCCGGCTGGGAATCGGAACGTCGTGTGAGCAGTACTCACCCTCCGATCCCAGCGGCCGAATCGTCGATTTCCCTCCCGAAGCAGCGCACACGGTGACACAGTACCAATGGGTGAGTCAATAGGAGTTCTCGTTGTTGACGGTGATCCCACGGACGCGACCGCGACAGCGCGCTCGCTCGAACGCATCGACGGATCGATCAGTGCAGTCACAGCTGTGGCGTCCGAGGGGTTCTCGGACGTGCTCTCCGGGGAGGAGATCGACTGTCTCGTCTGTGCTCACGACCGGCCGGGCATCGATGGTCTCGGGATCCTCGAGCGGGTTCGACGCGACTACGGTCGTCCGGAGCTCCCGTTCGTGCTGTTCACTGCGGCCGAGTCGACCGAGCTGCTCAGCCGGGCGATCACTGCCGGCGTCTCGGAGTACGTGAAACGCACGCCAGAGCAAGACTGTTACAGGGAGCTTGCCGATCGGATTCGGGCGCTAGCAGTGGACCGCCCCGCACCCCGAGCGCAGCGACAGACGCGGAAGGTTCCCTCGCCGACGACCGGGAAGCTCTCCCCGATGGACGACATCGACCTCCGCCGGCTCGCCGAATCGAATCTGATCGGCGTGTTTCTCGTACAGAACCTCGGGTTCGAATACGTCAACGAAGAGCTGGCGGAGATACTCGGCTATTCGAGGACAGAGCTGCTGAACGAGCTGTCCGTTCCGGACATCGTGTACGAAGCTGACCGTCCTCACCTCATTGAGCACCTCCAACGACGGGAGTGGAACCTCATCGACGATTCGCTCCACACGTTTCGCGGGGTTCGCAAGGACGGAACGCTCATCCACGTCGAGGTTCGCAGCGACCGGATCGACGCCACCGGAACTCCCGCAGTACTCGGCCTCCTCACGGACGTTACCCCCCGGAAACGCCGGGAAAAGGAGCTGAGTCGCTACCGCTCGCTCGTGAACACTGCCGGCGACATCGTGTACGCGCTCGACGCCGACGGACGGTTCACGTTCGTCAACGACATGGGACTCCACCTGACGGGCTACCCCCGGGAAGAGATCATCGGCCAGCACGTCTCGTTGGTGCTCGACGAGCAAGCGATCGACGACGGCAAGGCGCACATCCAAGAGCTGCTCGACAGCGACGCCAAAACACAAATGAGCAAATCCTACGAGATCGCGCTCACCACTGCCGACGGAACGACAATACCGTGTGAAGCGAACATCACGCTCCTCACACACAACAGAGAGTTCAACGGGACAGTCGGCGTCGTTCGGGACATCTCCAAGCAACAGGAGCTAGAAGCGGAGATTCGGGACGAACGGGATCAGTTCGCCGCGCTGTTCGAGAACATCACTGATCCGACCGTTCAGTACATCATGAAAGACGGTTCTCCCCGCGTCGAGGCGGTTAACACGGCGTTCGAGGAGGTGTTCGGCTACCCCCAAGAGGAGATCCTCGGCCGATCGCTCGATGCCGTCATTCTCCCGAGCGGCCAGGACGCCAAAGCGAACGCGCTGAACGAGCACATCACCCGGGGCGGGCAGATCGAGGTCGAAGTGACTCGCCAGACGAAAGACGGCCTGCGAACGTTCCGGCTCTCGACCGCCCAGATTTCCGTCGACACCGATCCGATCCGGGGGTACGCGATCTACCGGGACATGACGGAACGAAAACGCCGCCAAGACGAACTCGAGCGGCAGAACAAGCAGCTCGAGGAGTTCGCCAGCGTGGTGTCGCACGATCTCCGACAGCCGCTGGGCATCGCGTCGGGGAAGCTCAGCATCGCTCGGGAACAGCACGATTCGCGCCATTTGGGCGACATCGACGACGCGCTACAGCGGATGGAATCGCTCATCGAGAACGTGTTGACCCTCGCACGGCAGGGGAAGATCGTCAGCACGCCGACACCGACATCGCTTTCGAGCATCGTACAAAAGGCGTGGGAGATCGCCGGCAGCGAGAGCGGTGATCTCGTCGTCGAGGGACCGCTCGCGGAGATCGACGCCGACAGCCAGCGCTTACAGGAGCTGTTCGAGAACCTGTTCCGGAACGCCATCGAGCACTGTCACCCGGGCGTCACTGTCACTGTCGGGATGCTCGGCTCCAACGGGTTCTACGTCGAGGACGACGGGCCCGGCATCCCTCCCGAGAAGAGAGACCACGTGTTCGACCGGGGGTATTCGACCGCCGAGAACGGCACTGGACTCGGTCTCGTCATCGTCCAAACGATCGTCGAAGCCCACGGCTGGGAGATCGACGTCACCGACGGAACGACCGGCGGCGCGCGCTTCGAAATCAAAGAACCGTCACCGTTCGACTGAGCCGTCCAGCTCAGGACCGATCGACGCGACGGACCGTCAGATCCGCGTCGAGATCGATCGAGAGCGTCTCTTCCTCGAGACCGATTGTGACGCGCAGCCGCCACGGGTCTTCTGTGAGCACGGTCGTCTGGTCGTCGCTGACACACCACTCGAACCGCCAGTATGGAGTGCTGGAGAGATCGATGCCGTGATCGTTGTGAAACGCGACGACGTCCGACTGGTCGAGCAGACTCAGCCCGATCGCAGAACAGAGGTCGTGGTTACACTGCTCACAGACGTGCTCGGCGCGCAGCCCGACGCCCAAACAGCACGTCCCCTCCCGAACGATGGTCGTCTCCATCCGGCCGCCACACGCCGGACAGACGCCATCAGCGGCGAGACAGTAGATGTGCCGGACGCGCTGGTCGAAGGCGGTGAGCAACTCCTCGCGCGAACGGTCGTTGAGACCGCCAGGTGGGAACGGATAGGTGCCGTGGCCACGTCCACACTCCGGGCACGCGATCGACAGCTGTTCGTCCTCGTACCGGGCGCGCAGCGGCCCACCACACCGGGTGCACGGCGAATCGAGGGTGAACGGCTCCACATGGGGATGCTCGTTGAACGATCCCGCAAGCACCGCCTGAACGACGCGCTCGCCCGCGTTCCGGAGATCGTACCCCCGCTCGGTCCGAACGACGAACTGGCCTGTGAGTTTGTCGAGATGGTAGTTGAACTGCGCGCTGTCGCGCATTCCGACCCGCTTGCGAAGCCGGGAAAACCGTACCGGCCTGTCATCGGCTCCCCACAGCGCCTCGAGGATCGAAAGCCGCGTCTCGTTGCCCACGATCGAGAACGCCTCCGCCGGTGAGAGCCGGTCCTCACTCACCTGAATGTCTGCTCTGCTCATGATACCATTATTACCGTTCTACCTGCTAAAGTGTTCTCTCAAGCAAATTTTTGTAATCAGGATTGCAGAACGGCGGTGCTTCGAAGGTGGTAAGTACGAACGCCCCCGAACCACGGGTATCTCGCTGGTCGTGACGGGCACCAGCGGGCACCTGTTCACACAGGCCGGGATGTGACCACAACGGTTGAACCACACGACGCCCGTCGGTGATCGAAATGGCACGGAGTTTCTACTCACACATCCGTGAGGCATGGCAGTCCCCCGAAGAGGGGAAACTGGCCGAGCTGCAGTGGCAACGCCAACAGGAGTGGCGCGACCAGGGCGCGATCGAGCGCATCGAGCGCCCGACCCGTCTGGATAAGGCGCGCTCGCTCGGCTACAAGGCGAAACAGGGCGTTGTCGTCGTGCGCGTGAGCGTCCGCAAAGGTGGCGCTCGCAAACAACGGTTTACCGCCGGCCGTCGATCGAAACGACAGGGTGTCAACCCGATCACGCGGCGGAAGAACCTCCAGCGCATCTCGGAGGAGCGCGCACAGCGCAAATACCGGAACTTGCGGACGCTCAACTCCTACTGGGTCGGGGAGGACGGCTCACAGAAGTGGTTCGAGGTGATCCTGATCGATCCCGAGCACGGCGCGATCCAGGCGGACGACGATCTCAGCTGGATCTGTGACGACACCCAGAAAGGCCGCGCGTTCCACGGCACGACCAGCGCGGGCCAGCGCGGGCGTGGTCTCGACCAGCGCGGGAAAGGTGCCGAACACACCCGTCCGAGCATCCGGAGCAACGACGGAAAAGGCAACTAGCGACGCCTCGGCAGTGTTTAGCTAAGCGTGAAAAGTGAGGCGATCTGAATTTCAGCTGGTTCATGGCAGAAATCGACCGCCTCAGCGGTTGTAGCGATTTACAAACTAAACACAGCCGACGCCTCAGTGCTCGTCTTTTGTAATCATTGACACTGTTCACACCGACGATACCGATAGCACCAGCTTTCGGTTGCGATCCCATCAAATAAATCACCGTCGTCCGGAAGGAGAACAGTCTCCGTCGATTGGCGTTTCAAACACACCCGTTAGTACATCTGCTGTCGACGCGTCTGACTCGAGGGCTTGCCGAGAATGCCACTCGAATCGACGGTGTCCGTCACCTCGGTTGCCGCGTCGTCGACGTCGGAACCTGTACCATCGTCCCCATTCTGTCGGTTACCGAGAACGTCGGTCGGATCGATGACGGTGATGCTGTCGCTCGCGGTGAACGACTCTCCGGATACCGTTTTCCCCTCGACTTCGACGGGAAGGGTCTGTCCCGGCTCTAGATCGTGGTTCGTTACCATATCGAACACGCTGACGACTGCACTGG
This sequence comes from Halobacteriales archaeon YIM A00010, assembly GCA_025041175.1. Lineage (GTDB taxonomy): Archaea > Halobacteriota > Halobacteria > Halobacteriales > Haloarculaceae > Halocatena. Next base: position 2,774,310 of record JAKCFJ010000001.1, on the reverse strand, counting down.
AACCCCCGTCGTCGGTCTGGTACATCTGTGCCTTCGAGACCGAAACCTCATCGACCAACACGTCCAGCGTCTCGATCTCGTCGGTGGCGACCTCGGGGAACGAAAGCGAGAGGAACTTGTTTGCCGGTACGAGGTCGTCAGCGTTCAGATCGGTCGTATTCATCGCAGTCGTGGACGAGGTTTCCGCAGCCGCATTGGTGCTAAGCGAGCCGAGCCCGGCGGTTGCAGCACCTGTTACGCCGAGTAATTGTAAGAACGTTCGTCGTGTATTGTCATTCGATTGTTCGTTTTTAACCATCGTTGTGAGCGGTTTCACCCGCTAGTATGGACATTCGATACGGTAAAAATCCTTTTTGTTGTGATGTATTATACCGGTAGATTATTTTACCAAGCTATACAGTTATATGAAAATGGTATCAAAAATGGATACAGGCGGTATGGACAGTGTGAGCCCTTCTATCTCCGATATAGCGCTCCTTTATTCTTCAATTCTATCATTAAATATAAAATTATACATATAGCAAATGCCGTTTCCAGGCAATTATGACGAGAATGTATCAGTAGTGTGCGATACGTTATCGTTTTTTATCTCTCGTTGCAGGCGTTGAGACAGCTAATTCATACAAGACAACCGTAGATTCAGGAGAACATATAGGTCGTTCCGGATAATGGGGACTATCAGGTCAACGATCGAGGACGGAAACGACGGCTACGGTGGGTGATCGATTCAGGCGGGCAGATCCTGCTCGGCTTCGAGTAGTTCGTGATACCGGTTTCTGATCGTGACTTCCGAGATGTCGGCGACTTCGCTGACGGCTGCTTGCGTCGTTTTCTCGTTCGTGAGGAGCGCGGCAGCGTACACCGCAGCGGCAGCCAGCCCGACCGGACTTTTCCCCGAATGGACGCCTTGTTCTTTGGCGCTACGAAGGAGTTGGCGCGCTCGGTTTTCGGCCTCGTCGGAGAGACCGAGCGAGGACGCAAAGCGTGGGACGTAGCTTTCGGGATCGGCGGGTTTGACTTCGAGACCGAGTTCCCGAACGACGTACCGGTAGGTGCGCGCGATCTCGCTTTTCTCGACGCGGGACACGTCCGAGATCTCGTCGAGACTGCGCGGGACGCCGGCCTGTCGCGCGGCCGCGTACACGGCCGAGGTGGCGACACCCTCGATCGAACGCCCCGGCAGGAGGTTCTCATCGAGCGCGCGCCGGTAGATGACGCTCGCGGTCTCGCGGACGGTTTCGGGCAGACCGAGCGCCGAACTCATCCGGTCGATCTCGCCGAGCGCCTGTTTCAGGTTGCGCTCCTTGGAGTCACGGGTCCGAAAGCGCTCGTTCCACTTGCGCAGGCGCTGCATCTTCGCGCGCTGACGCGACCCCAGCGAGTTGCCGTAGGCGTCCTTATCGCGCCAGTCGATGTTCGTCGACAGCCCCTTGTCGTGCATCATGTTGGTCGTCGGGGCACCGACACGGGATTTTTTGTCCTTCTCGGTGGCATCGAACGCCCGCCACTCCGGACCGCGGTCGATCTCGTCGGTCTCCACGACGAGACCACACTCTATACAGACCGTCTCACCGTGTTCACTGTCCGTAGCGAGTTTGCCACCACACTCCGGACAGTTCACCGTCTCTCCCGTGTCCTCCGTCTCCTGTTCCTCTGTACGTTCTCGGATTCGTGTGTTCGAATCGCTCATGATGAGGGCGGGTGCTATCCGGGCAAGCGACTCCCCGAAACCCCCGGATGTCCGCTCAGTACTTTTATATTCGGTCGAAAGCTTCTTAACCGTTCCGGTATCTACTGTACGGGTTGTACACGAATGACGACGGAATAAGAGTTCATTCGTTTTCCGTTCGGTCCGGTCGTACGGACCGAACCCGGGAATCGTCACCCTGTCGGAGAGTAGATTAGTCCGTTTCGCTCGGTTGGATCTCCCGGCTTTCCTTGACGGCGGTGGTGAGCGAGACGTTCAAGACGAGCGTCGAGACGACGCCGCCGATCACGGTCAGGACGTTCTTGATGGCGTGGTCGACCGTGGCTGCTGCCAGCGCGGTCGGTCCGGCGACCGGCGTGAACACGACGACGATGAGCGAAAACGCCCCTTCGTACAGGCCGACGCCGTTCGGAGAGAGCGGGAGGACCTTTGCGAGGTTGCCGACGCTGACGGCGAAAAAGCCGACGGAGACGAACGTCGCCACCGGGAGCGAGATGTCGAACGCGGCGAACACGAGCAGCGCCGTCACGACGTCGAGCGTCCAGATGGCGACGCTGCCCGCCCCGACTCGGACGAACGCATACGGTGAGCTGGTGACGGTTTGGACATCGCCGGCGAACTGCTCGAGCGTGTTTGCTACGTAGTCGGCGTAGGTATCGGAGCTGATTGCCGTGACCGCAGACCGGATGTGATTGCTGTCGGACCGCGCGCTCAAGACGATGCCGACGGTGGCGAGGATCGCCGCCACGCCGACGCCAACCGCGACGACGAGCGCGGTTCGACCGCTTTCCGATCCCGTTCGTAGGACCGATCCGAGCTGCCAGACGTTGGGATTCGAGGCTGCCAGTCCGAGGAACACGGCCGAAGAGAGGGCGGTGATCGTGAGCAGATCGAACACCCGCTCGACGGCAAGCGAAGCGAACCCGGAGGCATAGGGAATGTTGCGGCGCATTTTCACCACGTACGCGCGGACGGCATCCCCGATCCGCGCCGGGATGACGAGGTTGCCGGTCTGACTGATGAACACCGCTCCAGTGAGAAACCACGTGTCTGTGGTGTACCCCTGTTCGCTAAGGATGTCGCGGTATCGTATCCCGCGCAACGGCCACGAGAGGAGGTAGACAAGCGCTCCTCCGGCGAGATACAACGGGTCGGCTCCCCGGATCTCGTCGACGACCGTGAACGGGTCGATGTAGATGGACATGATCGCGATGGCGGCCACAACGAGCAGCGCGCCGCCCGCGATCGTCACGCCGCGGGTGATGCGGGGCTGAACGGTGAACGTCCACCAACACCGGAGGATCTGGCTCCCCATCCCGAACACGTCCCGAACGAAATCGACTTTCGTATCACCGACGGGTTCCCAGTCGACGGCGAACTCCTTCACGCGGTAGCCCTGGTTTTGGGCGTACACCAACACCTCGGTGTCCCAGAACCAGTGTTCGTCCTCGACAGCGTCGAGCAAGGAGAACAGCGCTGTCCGATCGAAGGCCTTGAATCCACACTGGTGATCGCGCAGTTCGGAGCCGAGCAACAGCCTGACGAGCCAGTTGAACCCCCGGCTCGGAAGACTGCGTTTGAGGGGACGGTCGGCGATCGCCCCCGGCATCCACCGGGAGCCGGTCGCAACGTCGTACCCCTCGGAGCGAACGCTCTCGACCAGCTCTTCGAGGTGGGACATATCCGTTGCGAGATCGGTGTCGAAATAGACGAGCGTGTCGCCGTCCGAGCGCCGGAACGCGTATTCGAGCGCTCGTCCCCGACCGAGGCGCGTGTCGCTGTGCACGTGCCGGACGGCGTCCGTCTCGTCCGCGATGTTCGCGGCGATTTCCGGCGTGGCGTCGTCACAGCCGTCCTCCGCGACGATCACCTCGTAGCTTCCCTCCGGAAGGAACGAGGCGAGCGTCTCGAGCGTCGTCCCCACCGTCTGCTCGATTGTCGTCTCCTCGTTGTACGCGGGGAGGACGACGCTCACCTCGACACTCATTGCTGTGTGGTGCAACGCACGTCCTAAAGAGCGTTCCGCATTGGTATCCAAAGGGGCCATTCACAAGACACGATCGGCCATCACGTTCGGACCGTCGTGAAGTCGTGGATGTCGACATCGAGCTCCTCGGTAGCGTCGGCGGTCGAGGAGTAGGGTCGGTTCACGACGATCGATCCCGCTCGTCGCTGGCCGACGCCTGGCACTGCGGTCAGCTCGTTCATCGACGCGCTGTTGAGATCGAGTGGGTAGGGAACGCCGGTGACCGATCGATAGCCGTGGTCCGTGACGGCCACGTCGATCGTGCGTCCCAGCGGGCGTTCGCCCGGCACTGCGACGAGCAGCGGGTACGTTCCGAGCTGGCGCCCGAATGTCTTTCCGTCCTGGTGGTACTCCAAGTGAACGTCGGGGAGGCGGGTCCCCGGCGGCGCGACACGCTTGAGCATCGGGTTGTCGATCTCCTCGCGCACCGTCTGTTTGTACCGCTTGAACTGGGCCTTGTGATCGTGGGCGATCTGTGCGCCCGTGTCGCTCATGTCGGTTCCATCGAAGGCCATCACCTGCCGGATGTTCACGCGCCTGACCATCAACCCCGCGTCGTACACCCGGTGAAGAAAGTCCAGATTCTGCTCGTACGTCTCCTCGCGCTCGCCTTGCAGCCCGTGAAGCAGGTTGATTCCGGGGAGCAGTTTCGGCAAACGCTTGGAGTGTGGCCCGTGTGTCGGCCCATCTCCGGGGGATTCGCCGGGCCGCCACCCACCCGCCTCGTTCACGATCTTTACCGCCCGGAAACACTCCTCTGCGCTCACGTTGAGGTTGTTCTCCTCCTGAACGACTGGATCGGCGCTTTCGAGTCCGAACGCGGCCGTATCCCCCGGCGTGTTGTGCTCGGCGATGATCCGGATCCCCTCCCGGGCACGCTCGGGCCAGTTCACGATCGTGATCGGGTTCATGTTGTCGAGGTGGATCGTGCTGGCGTCGGCGTCGGGGATGGTCTCACGGATTCCGCCGTACAGCGTCCGAAGCGCGTCGGGGTTCGGGCGTTCGCCGTCACCGCCGTACGCGAGGATGTCGGCCTGTCGCCCCAGCCGGAAGTGACGCACCCCGTTGGCGACGAGCGCCTCGACCTCGCTCACGACCGTCTCGGGCGGTCGGAACGATGGGTCTCCGTACAGCGGTTCCGTACAGAACGAACACCGGTACGGACAGCCGCGTCCGGTTTCGAGCTCCGCGATCAGGTAGTCGGGGTGGTTGGGGTGGTTTTCGACCACGAACGCACCCTTGCTGGCCCAGCGGGTGACTTCCTCGGTGTCGCGGATGCGGTTGCCAAAGCCCTCTAGCCCGTTGGTCACGAGATCGTAGGCGGCGGCCTCGATGTCGCCTTTCGCAACGAAGTCGTAGTCGAGATCGTCGCGCTCGGTGTCGGTTGCGCCCTCGTTTTGGGTTCCGACGCCGAACCGGACCGGGCCGCCGACGAGCGTCGTTCCGGTCGCGGTCCACGCCATCCGGCGCGCCTCCTCGGGTTCTGCCGGTGTCCCGCCCACGTAGCTCCCGGGAACGGTCATCCCGCCGACGTAGACGAACAGGTCAGCGGTTTCGATGTCTTCCCGGCGGGACGGCTCCTCACGGAGCGCGTCGATGGTGTGGTAGGTGATCCGTTCCTCGGGAACGCCGGCGTCGACGAGCGCGCCAGCGGTGTAGCGCGGGTACGTGGAGATGTACGGCGGAACGCCGAAATGCGCCGGCTCGTCGACGTAGCCGTCCACGATCGTCACGTCGAGTGTCGTCGGACTACGTCCGACTGCTTGCGGAGCTTCGCTCCGCTCTGTTGCCGGATCGGTCATAGACGTACGAACGCCGTCAGGGCGTAAAACGGTGTTCCGTTGGGGCTGTACACCCGGACCCGATTCATGTACCGATATGTCGCCTGATTGGCCGGGACCAATCCTGTTGTCCGGGATGCGGTCACCTGCGTGTTGCGCTATTCGTGTCCGGGTGTATGGCTCGTTCTGTCTGATCGCTTCGTTTGCTGTTCTCCGGACAGCTCTCGGTGAGTGGTAGATATCGTCGTGGATCTGGGACCTGGTGTGTCGATGTGTGGTGCTTCCCTGCGCGTCGAAGAACGTGTTACTGTATCATAACGACACCCGTTCCATCAGTACCTTTATGAGTGATGGAGCAGCGAAGGATACATGGGGACGCCAGCCCACGCGAGGTGGCGCGCGTTCGTTGAAACGCGCCGGGTGTAGAGGACCCGACGCTGGGGTTCCCGTCAGACGAAAACCCATGATGGGGAATGAATCAGAGACATGTAACGGTGTCGCATCGTATCAGAATGACAACCAGAGAACGCGCTGCCCGGTGTGCGGCCGACCGGTTCGCACGCGGCTCGACCACCGGATGGGCTGCCCGCAGGGGCGGTGGTGGCGATGACGTTGCCGTTGTTCCAGTTTCGGGATGGACAGGGTGAAGTCGTGAACCTTTCGGCAATCGAGGATCGGGAGGTAGTGTCGAAGGCCGAACTGTACCACAGCATCGATGTCGGGGAAGGGTTGTGGTGTAGACCCTGCCAGTCCACCGGGTGCGCCCACGCCACTCAAATCGAGCAGATACTCGCAACCGCTGGCCTCGGAGCGCCCCGAGCGGGCGGCTACGACGAGCTGCCGGGTATCGCGCGATTCACGCGCTACTGTGCCACTGGTGAGACGATCGTCGAATGCTGGTTCGATAACGGCGCATGCGTGCGCTTTCACGAACAGCGCGATGGCGACGTGGTCCAATCCGTGTTTACCCCCGACGACTCGCGAGAGCCGGCCGAAATGACCGAGAAACCGGATGCAGAGAGCGCTCCGGCCTGCCTGGTCGACACGCTGGTGACCTACTGCCAGTATCGACAGCGCGGCGATCTCGCTGGGCTACGGCAGCGCCACCCCGAACTGGCGCACGTCGTCGGTGGAGCCGGCGTTGGAGACACCGACGACTGAAGGCTCGTCGGGCTTCGTCACCGGACTACGTCCGGTTGCCTGAGGCACGGAGTGCCTCGCCGTCGTCGGACGGAGTCCGACTGCTTGAGGCGCGTAGCGCCTCTCTGTCGCCAGAACCATACGGTTCTGGCTGCTAACCAGATGTCGGAGACATCTGGTGCTGTCGCCGGATCCGTCATACGAATACGGACGCCGCCAGCACAAACGGCGGTCGGTTCGGACTGAGTGCTCCGTGGATTTATAATCAATGAGATAGATAAATGCGGATAGATAATGCTCAGCTTAGCCGCCTACGTGTACGCGTCGATCACGACGGATGGTCACGAGTTCGATGGAGGCTTCGCCGTACTGCTCTTTTTCGCGGATCTGTTCACTGCAGGGGCAGTCAGTCCGGTTATCAACTGATCGTCGGTCCCGGCACATCACGCCTGGAGTCGTTCGTGCTCGCTCTCTGGCACCTCATCGAGCAGGTGCTCTCGGAGCAGCGCGTTACACGCTTCCATCCGCTGTTCGCGTTCGGCTTCCGAGAGCTGGAAATCCAGTCGTTCCTCGGTGACCGCCTCTGCGACGCGCTCGCGTCGCTCCTCGGAGACGGCTTCGTCCTCGGGGATCGTCTCCTCGATCCAGTCGTCGATGTGCTGTTCCCACGAGTCGCTCCCGTACGTGCCGCCTTCGACCTGCCAGTCCCAGTACTGGGCGACCTCCTCCCAGAAGCCGTTGGCCAGGCGACGATCTTCGATGAGTGATTTGGCGACACGCGCGCCGTGGCCCGCGCTGATGAGCACCTGGTGTGGGCTGCCCGACAGCCAGCCGGCAACGTACAACCCGTCGATCTCCGTACGGCCGGTCGCTTGCTCGCAGTCGACGGGGTGGGTGCCCGGCTCGTGGAACCCCCCATCATCGAGATCGCTCAGATAATCCGCGTTGTACGCCGAGGCGGCGATCACGTGTGATGCGGTGAGTTCACACCCGTTCTGGGTGCGAATCCGGAACCGCGATGCGCCCTGTTCGGCTGCGTCGGGCTGTTCGACCGAAACGACGAGGTCGTCGACGATCTCGCTCCCTTCGTACTGGGCGTGTGCGCGCCCGAGTTCCAGAAACGACTCCGGATCGATGGCAGGAAAGCCGAGGTAGTTCCCGATGCTGTAACAGCGCTGGATCGCGGACGGTCCCCGATCGAACACGACCGTGCTGAACCCGTACCGAGCGGTGAACACGGCCGCTGACAACCCCGAAGCGCCGCCGCCGACGATCGCCACGTCGTACTCGTCCGCGCTCGGTTCGTCCGATTTCTGGCCAGTGGGTTGTGTGCTCATTGTGGTGTGACTACTATCGTCGACAACGCGCCGAAATCAACGCAAAGGGTCGGTGTATCCGATACATACTACTCATCAGTGATGGATCGCTTCGGGAGGATCTGGGGATCGGGCGAGTAGGTGACAGCGGCGTCGATCCGAAACACGTCCGCGAGCAACTCCTCGGTCACGACCTCCCGTGGTGGTCCCCAGTCGTAGACCGCGCCGTCCGCGAGCGCGATGAGATAATCCGCAAATCGGGCCGCCTGCGCCACGTCGTGGAGGACGACCGCCACAGTGACCCCTTCAGTCTCGTTGAGCCGGCGGATCGTCTCCATCACGCGGAGCTGGTGGTGGAGATCCAGAAACGTGGTCGGCTCGTCGAGCAACAGCGTGTCGGTCTCCTGTGCGAGCACCATCGCGATCCACGCGAGCTGTTTCTGGCCGCCGCTCAGGTTTCCGATCTCCGTCTCACGGAGGTGTTCGACGCCAGCAAGATCGATCGCTCGATTGATCGCCTCGCGGTCGCCCTCGGTGACAGCGTCGAAAAAGCCACGGTGTGGGTACCGACCGTGGGAGACGAGATCCTCCACCGTCAGGCTCTCGGGCGAGTCGTTTTCCTGGGAGAGGTGGCCGAGCGCGCGCGCCAACTCCTTGCTTCCGTACTGCTGGATCTCGCGCCCGTTCAACACGACTGAGCCGCTATCGGGCGTGAGATGATCCGACAGCGCTTTCAACAACGTGCTCTTGCCGCTCCCGTTGGGACCGACCAGCGCCGTGATCGCATCCTCGGGAACGTCTATCCGGTCGCACTCCACGACAGGCCCGTCGCTCGTCGGATACGAGATCGAAAGTTCCTCCCCGTGGAGCGCGCTTTCGGTCCCGCTATCGCCGCTCGGCGGGTCCATACGTATCATCTCGTCGTCCGTTCCCGTGATCTCCCCTGCGTGTTCTGTGTCCGACATGCGATCACCGTGGACAGTCCCGTTTTGCGCATCGGCTTCCGGCCTCCCGTGGTTCGTGGGCCGCGTCCCCAACGCCGTCGGCGTCCGTCCCGTCGTACCGTGTCACGCTTTCGATTGGCACAGCCGTTCCGATCACCGTACGCTCACTGTTTTTGGATAGCCTAAACTACCTCAAAGAGCTTTCGGAACGTGTACGAAAGCGAAACAGACACACCAGGGTGGAAACCAGTCATCGCCCCTTCCGAAAGCGATCGAGACGGGACTGCGTGGTGGCGGTGCCCGGCGGGTTTCTGACCCACGGCGAGTGTCGGTCACGGATCGCCGCGAGATCGACGGCAGCCGGGGACGACGAGCAGTCACAGGCGTCGGCCGGGCGGACGATCCGTTGCTGGCGAGTACAGTAGGGGATGCCGTCGACGCCCGAAATCTTGTCACTGGAGGCGCGTTGTGCCTCGCGGTTTTCGACGTGGGGACACGATGGAAACTCGACCCGCCACCCCTTCCCGTAGGCGCGTTCTGCGAGCCGTCGCCGGAGGCGAGCGATCTCTTCGGCGCTCACCACGTCGATATCCGTGTGGGAGGAACGTCGTTCGAGGGGTTCAATTCCGGAACCGGTTGAAAGCCGCTGTGGCGTGCGGATCACTTCACGAGCACCGGTTTCGGGATCGAACTGCCAGACGCCCACTTCCTCAGGGATGCGATTCAGGTGCGCGCCGGTGACGTGGGATCGGGTTGCGAGGATCACCTCATCGCAGACACCGAGGCTGACGTCCGTTCGGAGCTGACGAGACAGGTCGCCCGGCCGGTCGAGATCGGGTTTGTTCTCGATGGCCCGCAGCGTTCCAAACCAGTCGGGATACCGCACGGTCTGGCGGACGTACGTGCGCCCGCTCCGTCGTTCGCGCTCGAAAAAGCCGATCCCGACGGCGCGCTCCATGGCCGTGCGGGCGCGTTCGGGATGACAGTCGAAACAGTCCTTCCAGTAGCGAAATCGACCGGGACCAACGTCCGCAGCGATCGCTTCAGTGGGGATGGTGTGTGGCGTGACCGCCGTCCGAGCGTCGAACTCCGGGCCAGGGGTGACGGTGAGGATGTCAACAATCCGGCGGCCGCGCGTGCTCGCCCCGAGCTGACGGCTGATGATCCGCGACGGTGCGCCCCCTTCGAGGGCCGCACACAGTAACAGCTCAAACGCAAACTCGTCCACGGACAAGGTTCGGACGAGGAGAATAAAAGCGGCTCGCCAGCCGAGCCGATTTTGGTTCGGTGATGGGCGTGTGGCGATGCCGATCGGAGGGGTGGCGTTCTGAGACGATCGTCGGATCGATTTCGAGGGGACAATATACTACATTATAACTTAAATAAATATATCAATATTAAAACATCCATTGCATATCCGGCATATATTTATAATACTATACTATAATTAGTAAGATTTAATAGTATATGGAGTAGAAATTGCATTAATTACATGAGGAAAATGGTAGGAGATCATCAGAATATGGGAAACGAGAGTAGCAGCGATCAGCGGACACGGCGCGGGGTGCTTCGTTCGATCGGCGTTGCTACGGGCGCGGTAGTCGGGATCGGTGGAGCCACACAGGGGGTATCTGCGACAGCCCTCCCCGACGCTTTAGAATCTTTTCAAATCCGCGGGAAAGAAACAATAACGACACACATCACTCCTACCGAACTGCGTGTGAAACGGCAGCTCGTCAGCCCGGATCTCAAAGAGCGATACGGACGAGCATCGTTGGTAACGACAGAAACGTATCCCCGTCCCAACGATCACGATGACGGGCTTCCAGAGCGGGATCTCCGGAAAGATCGTCGGTCGTGGGAAACGTACTACGCGAAAGAGGACGAATGGACCGAATATCTCACAGAGCGGGATAAAGCAGCGTCCGAGATGGGTTCGTGGGCGCAAGATAAGCCTGCTGACTGTCCGAAGTGGTACTACGACAACGTCGAGGGCGGATTCGAACTGAAAGGGCCGATGAATCTCGTGGGAGAGTGCAACTCAGGGACTGTGGACAGATTGGTACGCGTTCTTTTCGCTGACCGGTGGACGGATATCGTTGTACAGTACAACCGATGGGCGTGGGTGCCCCAGCACACACAGTTCGAGATGCAACACGCGTCTGCTGCAACTCATTCAGCAGGCTTCTTGGGCCGCAGACACGTGAAATTCTGGAAAACTGGTGATCAATATTTCACCGGGACAGCCCACGAGGACGATGCGTTTCCCCACGAGGTGACCTCGTACAACGCCGCAGAATTCGAAATAGTCGATATTTTTGATAACAATTCAGATTGTTCCTCTAACAGAAACGCCTACGACTTCGATAACAGCGGCTACGGAGATCACGGCGGGTACGCCTCGTACATTCACTCTAATTATTGAAATACTATAATATATCATTATTCTAGAGGTAAATAACAATTCCACGTCGACACAAGTGATTTGATTCACCGGTGGTGAGATCGTGTCATGGCAGGCCCTTCGGCCCCCGTGTACACCGAGGAACAGCGGTTCGAGCCGTGGATTTCCGCGCTGGTGGTCGTGACCGGCGTTCCTGCTCCGGTCGTTCTGGGGGCCGTGATGGGCGTTCGGGGAGTGTTGCTCGGGATTGTGCTGGTTCTGGCTCCGCTCGCGGTGTTCGTTCCCGCGCGGCTCACGACGGACGTGACCGATGATGGGCTCTCGATCAGGTTTTTCCCGTTTCACCGCCGGGCGCGTCACGTTCCGTTCTCGGAGATCGAGTCGATCGAACGGGTCCAGCTCTCAGCGAGCAGCTACGGCGTGGGTTGGACGCGCAACGGGTGGACGTACACGGCCGCTGGCACCGAAGGGATCAGGATTCGACGGGCCGGCCGGGACGTGTTCGTGGGAACACAGCGTCCAGAGGAACTGATCGCGGCGCTACAGCGATCCGACCGTGACGGGTGGGGTGGCTGAACGACTAACACGGCGGCTCCGAGAGGTAAACGGTCAGCCCGACCGATCGATTCACACCCGGAATCCGGCTTCTAACCGCTGGAATACCCGTTGATAGCCGTCGTTGATCACGAACACGTGCGAAAGCGCCGCTGCGACGATCCACGTTCCCAGAAAGGTAATTGCTTTCAACGGGCTCTGGCGCGGGTAGATCTCCATGGGGCCTGTGGGCTGAAACGCGATGGAGAGCAGTATGATAAAGAACCCGGAAACGAGCTTTGTCGTGAGACAGAACACCCAGAAACGCCACCGAGAGACGGAGGGATACCGGAGCACGACGAGGTTCGCAGCGAGAACGGGGACGTACAGATCGAACGCCGTCGGACCCACCCAATACGGGACCGCTGCCCACGCCGCCATTCCTACTAGCCGCTGGAGAAAGATTTCGATCACGTTGTTCAGCGCAAGCCAGAGCGCGAGCGTATATTCGGCGACGCGGGCCGTCGTTCCCATGTCTGTGCAACATCTGTAACCTTATTGTGATTTTCGATTAACGCCTGCCGGTGCCAGTGTTCGGCGATTACTCGGTGTACCAACCGTCACAGAACGCGATGTTCCGTTTGCTGATTGCGCCCTGTCGTTCCAACTCGTTCAGTGGGGGCTGTGCCGCTCCCGCACACAGCCAGCGTGGTCTGCAACTTCCTGCGTTCCGATCGGGTCGAGGGCTTGTACCGCCGCCACGAAGCCGAGATCGATCGGACGATCCTCCGCCACTATCGGATGAGGACGGACGTGTGTCTGGTGTGTAACTGCGAATCCGCGCTCGGATCGGAAACGGCCACGGACGACCGACGCGTGGAAGTGAACGACTGTGTGCTCTGTGACCACGTGGTACAGCACGTGGCTAGCGACATCGAATAGAGGCACACAGTTCCACTCGTGCGTATTCTTCGCGTTCGGGAGTATACAGCACAGAGACAGAAGCCGGTCCGAAGAACAGCAGGTTTATGCTCGCGACGGGGGTAGATGACCGTATTACTATCGAGATGACAAGGGAACACCGACAACCGGAGGTGAACATCGGTCTCGTGGGCCACGTCGATCACGGCAAAACGACGCTGGTGCAGGCGCTCAGCGGCGAGTGGACCGACCAGCACTCAGAAGAGATGAAACGCGGAATATCGATCCGGCTCGGCTACGCCGACGCCACGTTCCGTCGGTGCCCCGACATGGACGCTCCGGAGCAGTACACCGTCGAGGAGACGTGTCCGAACGGGACCGAAAGCGAAGTCGTCCGGACGGTCTCGTTCGTCGACGCGCCCGGGCACGAGACGCTGATGGCGACGATGCTCTCGGGCGCGGCGATGATGGACGGAGCGGTGCTCGTCGTTGGGGCGAACGAGCCAGTCCCTCAGGCCCAGACGGCAGAACACCTGATGGCGCTGGACATCATCGGGATCGAGAACATCGTGATCGCACAGAACAAGATCGACCTCGTCGACAACGAGATCGCCCGCGAGAACCACGAGCAGATCAAGGAGTTCGTCGAGGGGACCGTCGCGGAAGACGCGCCGGTCGTGCCGATCTCCGCCCAGCAGGAGGTCAACATGGATCTGTTGATGCAGGCGATCGAGGAGAAAATCCCGACGCCCGAACGCTCACCGGACACCGATCCACGGCTGCAGGTCGCCCGGAGCTTCGACATCAACCGGCCGGGAACGACGTTCGATGATCTGATGGGCGGCGTTGTGGGCGGTAGCCTCGTCCGTGGTCGGCTCGACACCGGCGACGAGATCGAACTCCGCCCCGGACGAGAGTTCGAGGAAGAAGGACAGTCCGAATACCGGCCAGTCACGACGACGATCCGGTCGCTGCAAGCGGGCAACGATCTGCTCGAAGAGGTGGGACCCGGCGGACTCCTCGGCGTCGGAACCGGTCTCGACCCGTCGCTCACGAAAGGCGACGCGCTCGCCGGCCAGGTCGCGGGACCGCCGGGGACCCTCCCGCCGACGTGGGACGCTTTCACGATCGAGGTCGAACTGCTCGATCGACTCGTCGGTGGAGACGAGATCGAACCGATCAACACCGGCGAGCCGCTGATGCTGACCGTCGGAACGGCAACGACGGTCGGTGCGGTGACGAGCGCGCGGGATGAGGAGTGTGAAGTGAACCTCAAACGGCCCGTGTGCGCCGAACCGGGCGCGAAAATCGCTATCAACCGGCGCGTGGGAACCCGCTGGCGGCTCATCGGCGTCGGAACACTCGTGGAATGATCGGTCGATAGCGCAGGGCGGAATACGCAACACAGCATAGAACAGCACAACAATGGATCGAGTTGCGATGGACACCAACGCATTGATGATGCCGGTCGAATGCGACGTTCGCGTGTTCGAGCAGCTCGACCGATTGCTCGGGGAGTACGAACGCATCACGCCACGAGCGGTCGTCGACGAACTCGACTCGCTCGCGTCGGGACACGGGAAGGAAGCGACGGCGGCCGCGGTCGGGCGAGATCTCGCACGGCGGTGTGCCGTGGTCGAAACCGACGCCACGTACGCCGACGACGCGCTCGTGGAACTCGCCGATCGCGGGGCGTGTGAGTACGTGGTCACGAACGACGGGCCTCTCCGTGACCGTCTCCCCGTTGGAGTAATCTGTTTAAGGGGCCAGAACGAACTCGCTATCCAGTAAGCATGTACAAACGGGTCAGACTACGCGATACGGTCGAGGTGCCGCCGAAACACCTCGCAGACGTGTCAGAAACGTTGGTCAAACGACTGTTGCAGGACAAACTCGAAGGACGGATGGACGAGGACGTCGGGAGCGTCGTCAGCATCGTAGACGTCGTTGAAGTTGGCGAAGGGACCGTGCTCCCGAACCGTCCGGGCGTCTATTACGAGGCGGAGTTCGACGCCGTCACGTTCGATCCACAGATGCAGGAAGTGGTCGACGGGGAGGTCGTGGAGGTCGTCAACTTCGGGACGTTCATCGGCATCGGGCCGGTCGATGGGCTGTTGCACGTCTCGCAGATCTCCGATGAATATCTCTCTTTCGACGAGGAGAACCAACAGCTCGCCTCTCGGGAGTCCAACAGCACGATCGGGGTCGGGGACTCGGTCCGCGCCCGCATCGTGACCAAAAGCATCGACGAGCGCAATCCACGGGACAGCAAGATCGGCTTGACAGCCAAACAGCCGGGATTGGGCAAGCTCGGGTGGCTCCGGGAACAGAGGGAAAACGAGCCGACAGCGGCGGGTGAATGAACCGTGGCAAACAAACGACTGGCGTGTCGTGAGTGTCATTTCGTGAACGATCCGGACGCACAGACGTGCACCGCCTGTGGATCGAGCAGTCTCACCGAGGACTGGGCGGGCTACGTGGTGATCGCTCACCCCGAGCGGAGCGAGGTAGCCGAAGAGATGAACGTCACGCGGCCCGGAGCGTACGCGCTGAAGGTCCGTTAACGTGCTCGATCTTCCACGCTCGCTCCGATCCGAGCTGAAAGAGCCGCTCGGTCCGGTGTACACCGATCCACGGGCGTTGGTCGACGCCGCCGGCACGCCGATCGTCGCCGTCGGGGACGTGGTCACCGATCATCTCCTCTCGGTGACGACCCCCTCCGTGGCGCTCGTCGACGGCCGGACGAAACGGACACCGCTGGAGTCGCCGGTCGATCTCTCCTCGTTCGATCGACGGCTCGCGGTCGAGAATCCGGCCGCAACGATCTCGCGGGAGCTGCTGGAAGCGCTCACAGGAGCCGTCGACACCGACGAGACGATTGCGATCGTCGTGGATGGCGAGGAGGATCTCGCCACGCTGCCCGCGACTCTCCTCACACCACCCGGTGGCAGCGTCGTCTACGGCCAGCCCGAGGAGGGAATGGTCCTGACGACCGTCGACGAATCGACGCGATCGCACGTCCGCGAGCTGCTCGCGCGAATGGACGGCGACCCCGAAGCCGCGTTGGAGTTGCTCGGCACCTCCGAACAGGAGTGAGATCCTCGCCACGAGCGGGTGGCGACTGGGTGCTGTCGGAGCAGGGACGATCAGCACTGGGAGAACGAGAATAGAGACCGCAACGTTTCCGATAGCCTGAATTGCTCCACAGTAGCGGTACGTGTTCGCCAGCCACGTCGAACAATTGCCGCGGTGTAAATTCATTTATACAGCCAGTCATCCGGAGAACGATTGGTCAGTCAGTAATGTGATTGTTCATCTACCAATAGTGTCTCGTGTATCACGGTGGAATCAGATGCAAAACGACGATAGCTCCCGACCGAACGAATCGACGACAAACACCGACCTGTCCCAACAGTCACGACGCGCTTTCCTCAGACGGACTACCACGGCTGCGGTCGGGCTGGGAATGTTTAGCGGATTTGCCGATCACGCCAGGGCGGATGCACTCCCTCCTCCAACAGTTTCGACACGGGATTACTATGAGAAGAGATACCCAGGCCCTGGTGCTCCCCGAACCATCACGCTGGCAGATGGATACACGGAGACAGATTATGACACCATCCACGATATTCCCGGTCTCGACGCGCCGTGTGATGAAGTAGCGATCATCGTCCATGGATGGCAAAACGACGAGAAAAAGGCGAATGAAAAGTTTGCTACGGCCGTTCAGGAACTGTCACAGCAAACGTATTCTGGACGGTACGTCGGCTACTCGTGGGACGCCGATATCGGTAAATCTTGGGAGTGGGATGGGCCTCGGGAGGTTGCCAACAGAAACGGAACGCACCTCGCACAGTTTCTGGTCGATCTCCGGAATGCCTGTATGAACAGTCGCCTCCACCTGCTCGGTCACTCTCTCGGTGCGAGGGTGGTTTTGAGCGCGTTGAACGTCCTCAATGGACGGGATGACTGGTTGGACTGGTATAAACTACACTCCGTTCATCTGTTCGGTGCGGCAGTGGATAACGAGACCCCTGCAGTTGCTCCGTACGACAGCGCAATACGGGGCGAAACAGGCCGGACGTTCAACTTCCACAGCACAGAAGACGATGTCTTGAGCAGGTACTACTGGGGGGTAGAGTATGATCAAGCGCTCGGGGAGGACGGTGTCGAGAGCGGCAAGACACCTCCGGAGAACTACACGGATATCGATGTGACCGGCCCCGTCGGGGACGAACACTCGGGCTACCTAACTAACATCTCAGACCGGATTTCCAACAAAATGCAGTGGGGGTAAGGATGACAACGGCGTGTTGCTCCCGCATGTCCACACTACAGGAACGGTCTGGAACATGGAACAGGACCGTGGACGCGTTTCCCCAGCTCAAATAATCAGCCAGAGTTGTTCTCTCGCCGGTCACTATCAAACAGATAAAGTACCCCCCTGCCGTTATGCAACTCGTCACTAGCGATCGTGAGCACCCGGCCAGCCACCGAGGCTGGAGACACACCGGCATCGCTCGGTGTGAGACGATCGGAGCGCGGTACGACACGATGGCTGCCCACGATCGCGGAGTCGACAACCCATGATACGGATAGAACTCGACCGAATTCATCTCGAACTGCTGTTGCTAGCAGGCCTACTCGCCGCGTTTGCCGGCGTCGTGTTCGAGCCGACGATGCGATACGGCGTGAACGCGACGCCGCTGGTGGCGTTGGGAGTGGTCGGGGTGATCGGACTTCTCGTACTCGTCCACCGGCGATTCACCGCTGGGGACCGAAACCGGGTTCGCGCGATGGTTTGGCTCGCGCTCGTCGGTGCGCTCCTCGGGGCCACAGCGGCGGCGGCTGCCGGCAGAGCGGTTCAGTCGATGGCGCTGGCGGCCGCTGGCGTGGGGGCGATGTTTTTTGCGGTTGGAACGCAGTTCAGCATCGTCATCAAAAGCCGTGAAGCAGCCGCACGAGCGGCCGTCGAGGAGATCCTCGACGACGAAAACGTCTTCGTGGCCTCCGAACGACTGCGAACCAACGGCACCGATACGAACGGACAGTCATCCGTTCCCGAATCCGGATTCGCAGCACCGTCTGCCGAATCCGGATCCGAGAACGAATCGGACGAAACCGATACGCCCGAAGCGACGGTTTCCCAGTTCGAACCCGAAACCGATGCTGTGGACGAACACGAAGAAGAGACCGGCGCGACGGAGAGCGACAGCGAAAACGACGGCTGGTCGGACGACGGACGCGATATCGAACGGACCGACGATCCCGGCTCGGAAAGCTGGGCGCGGTCCACAGCCGACGATCCCGGGCCGATACCGGTTATCCGATCGATCACGCCGTCCGAATCATCCGAAGAGTGATCGACCGACAGGAGTTCTCACGAAATCGACTCCTGTGTTCGACACCTCCCGTGAGCGCGTCGTCCGTGGGTTTTTGTGTACACCGTCCGATCCTCGTTCATGGACCCGACCGTTTCTGACCGGGTGGCTCGGTTCGCTACCGCCGTTGGACCGGAGTCTGACGACGTGATCAGGGAGATTGACGCGTACGCCGACGAGCGGGGTTTTCCGATCGTCGGTCCGGCCGTCGGCGGGTGGCTGTCGCTGCTTGCACGAATGACCGGTGCGGAGTCAGTGTTCGAGTTCGGATCGGGCTTTGGCTACTCGGCGTACTGGTTCGCGCGGGAACTCCCGAGCGACGGCGAGGTCGTTCTCACTGACCTCAATCCGGAGAACCTAGAGCAGGCCCGCGAGTATCTGGACCGTGGGGAGTATCTCGACCGGGCGACCTTCGAGGAAGGCGACGCGATCGAGACCGTGACACGGTACGAGGGACCGTTCGACATCGTTCTCATCGACAACGAGAAACACCGCTACCGCGAGGCGTTCGAGGCGATCCGTGAAAAGGTCCCATCCGGTGGGCTGATCGTCGCGGACAACGCCGTGACCTCCGGTTCCATCGAATTCGACGCGCTCGCTGAGCTAATCGACGCAGAGGACGGTAGCCACGGGACGGAAATCGACGCGAACGAGAGCACACGGGGGATCGCGGAGTATCTGCGGGTGGTCGACGACGACGACGCCTTCGAAACGGCGCTGCTCCCGCTCGGAGAGGGGCTTGCAGTGAGTCACAAGCGATAGCCAACGGTCGGTCGCTACACGTCTCCGTGCCTGTCTCTCCACGACCGTGACAAGAGTTAGTATCCATCAGTCCTACGTGGTGGTATGCCAGGCGGCACCGACCAGACCCTTCGACCGTTCCTATGGCGTTCCGAGCGGTTTTATCCGGACACCGAGATCGTTTCCCGCACCGCGGATGGGATCGCGCGCTACACCTACAGCGAGTACGCGGACCGGGTTCGGCGGCTCGCAAGCGCGCTCGATGCAGCGGGCATCACGGCGGGCGATCGCGTGGCGACGTTCTGCTGGAACCACCACCGCCACTTCGAGGTGTATTTCGCCGCCGTCACGATGGGGGCACAGCTGCACACCATCAACCCGCTGCTCCCCGTGGATCACGTCCGCCACATCATAAACGAGGCGGACGACCGCGTGGTGCTAGTCGATCCCTCCCTGCTCGAGGCGCTCGAGCCGGCAGTAGAATCTCTTGCTAGTAACCCTGTCGAGCAGTTCGTGGTGATGGGCGAGACCGCTCCCGAGACGGAGCTGGATCCCGTGACTGATTACGAGTCGTTCATCGGCAGCCACGATCCCGCGTTCGACTGGCCGGCCGTGAGCGAGGACCAGCCAGCCGGACTGTGTTACACCTCCGGAACGACGGGCAAGCCGAAGGGCGTCGAATACACCCAACAGATGCTCTGGACGCACACGATGGCCACGCAATCGCCACAGGGAATTCCCATCGCTGACGACGACGTGGTGATGCCGATCGTGCCGATGTTCCACGTCAACGCGTGGGGAATTCCGTTTTCTGCCACCGCAGGGGGCGCAAAGCACGTGTATCCCGGTCCGTCGCCCGATCCGGAAGACATCGCGCAGCTCATCGAAGAGGAGAACGTCACGCTCTCCGCAGGCGTTCCCACTGTCTGGCTCGGACTCCAGGAGTACGTGCGCGAACACGAGGTGGATCTCTCCTCGCTGGATCGGGTCGTCGTCGGTGGCTCGGCCGCGCCTGAATCGATGATCGAGTGGTTCGGTGGACACGGCGTAGAGGTGTTACACGCGTGGGGAATGACCGAGATGACACCGATCGGCACCGTCTCACACCTCAAACACGATCTCGAGGACGAAAGCAAGGAGACGAGGATCGACAAACGAAGCAAGCAGGGGTTGCTGGTCCCCGGACTGGAGTTTCGTGTGATCGACGACGCGGGCGAACAGGTGCCGTGGGACGGCGAGGCGTTCGGGGAACTGTTGGTCCGTGGCCCGTGGGTGACGACGGAGTACTTCGCCAGACCCGACGCCACCGAGGAGGAGTTCGCGGACGGCTGGCTCAAAACCGGCGACGTCGTCACCGTCGATCCCGATGGCTACGTCGAGATCGTCGATCGCACCAAGGACGTGATCAAAAGCGGCGGCGAGTGGATCTCCTCGGTCGAACTGGAGAACGTGATCATGGGCCACGACGCTGTCGAGGAAGCGACCGTCATCGGCGTCGAACACGACCGATGGCAGGAGCGACCGATCGCGTTCGTCGTTACAGGAGACGACGAAGGGACGATCGAATCGGAGGTGCTGGCGGTGTTGGACGAGCAGTTCCCGAAATGGTGGCTCCCCGACGACGTGGTGTTCATCGAGGAAGTGCCCAAAACCGCGACCGGCAAGTTCGCCAAACGAGTGCTCAGGGAACAGTACACCGACGCGTCCGTGTTCGACGGCGAACCGCCAGAGGAGGCCGCACCAGATTCGGAGTGAGAAAACAGGAAACGCGAGATTGGCGTTGAATCGACTCCGGTTCCCCGTGCGTTCCACGAGCTACTTTACCGGGGCGTGAGAAGGAACCACACAGCGATGGAGTTATTAGACGACAGCGTGGTTCCGGAGCACGCACGGCCAGTGAAACAGCGGGCGCGCGAGTTCGCGGCCGAGCAGATCGCGCCCGTCGCCGAGGAGTATTACCGCAGTGGTGAGTATCCGTGGGACGTTCTGGAGGCGGGGATGGACGCCGGGTTGGTCGCACAGGACGTCGGTGAGGAGTACGGCGGAGAGGGGTTCGATTTACAGCAACTACTCGGGATTTCCGAGGAACTCTACCGCGCCGACGCCGGGATCGGTCTCACGCTGATGCTCGCCTCGTTTGGCGCCGAGATCCTCGAAGACCACGGAACCGAGGCCCAAAAAGAGGAGTATCTCAGACCGGTCGCGGAGAACGAACAGATCACTGGGCTTGCGGTGTCCGAGCCGGATCGGGGAAGCGATCTCGCGGGGATGACAACGCGAGCCAGAAAAGAGGACGAGGAGTACGTGCTGGACGGTGAGAAATACTGGATCGGCAACGGCGTCGAGGCCGATTGGGTGACGCTGTACGCCAAAACGGGCGACGACGAGCAAAACAGGTACGGCAACTACTCGTTGTTCATCGTCCCGACAGACATGGCAGGCTACGACGCCGAGCACATCCCCGAGAAGATGGCGATGCGGGCCTCGAAACAGGCACACATCACGCTGGATGGGTGTCGGATCCCTGTCGAGAACCGCATCGGACCGGAGGGCAGCGGCTTTTACATCCTCGCGGAGTTTTTCAACCACGGCCGTATCGTCGTCGGCGGGCACGGGCTCGGACTGGCGGCGGCGGCGATCGAGGAGGCGTGGGAATTCGTTCACGACCGCGAGGCGTTTGGCCGGGACATCAGCGAGTTCCAAGCCGTCCAGCACAAACTCGCGGAGATGCGCACAGAGTTCGAGGCCGCGCGGGCGCTCAACTGGCGCGCCGCGCGGAAGGTCACGAACAAGGAACGGTCGGGCTTTTGGGCCGCGATGGCCAAAACCAAATCCACCGAGACGGCCACGATGTGCGCCGAGCAGGGGATGCAACTGCACGGCGGGCGCTCGATCCTCACCGACCGGCGGATCGCGCGCGTCTACCGGGACGCGCGTGTGCCCGTCATTTACGAAGGCGCAAACGAAGTCCAGCGCAATCTCATTTACAGCCAATCGTCCACGTGACGATCAAAACCACTCCCGGAGGTGCGGCTCCGCTTCGGGGAACAACGCTGTGAGCGTTTCGACCCCTCTCTCTGATGCGCGGAGACCACCGGTCTTGGCTGCCCGTTCGACGCCGCGGTAGCCCACTACGATCTGTGAGAGCGTGGCCACGTCGACCGTTGCGTCGGGGTTGTCTCCCGTCACCGCACACGTCGGAGCGCCGTCCTCGACGGTGAGCCGGAACCGGCGGTCGTTCCACTCCGCGAGACCGTCGATCACTTCCAGCACGACCGACCCGTCAGCAGGGTGGGAAAGCGAGGAGAGCGCGCGCTCGACATCCACGGCTCGAAACATTGCGCCGGGATGAACCTCGATATCGACGGCGTACGGATCGTCCACGAGATCGGACACCATCGCGTCGTTCGTGTCGATGGTGATCCGTTCGACCTGTGAGTCGTGGTACCGACAGAAGCGCAGCAGCTCGGTGTACGCCTCGGTGTCGAGGTAGCCGAGTTCGTCGACCGCCATCGTTTGTTTTTCTTCGTCCTCGATGGTGTACACCATGTAGCCCCGAAGCTCTCCCTCGCACTCCCAGCCCGCGACGTAGGGATCGGTCCGCCAACCGAACACCCGCTTTCGCCACCATTCCTCGGTCCGGTCCATGGCGAGCCCGTGGTCGTTACACTGCTCGTACACCCGATCCAGTTCCGCCCAGCGGTCGGCGTCGGATTCCACGAATCCGCTGTCTGGCGGAGGGTCGATGCGATCCACGAACCCGAGCGCGTCGGGCGCACACGCGACCGATATCCGATCCGAACACCGCCCCCACCCGAGCTTCTCGTAAAAGGAGTGGCTGAACGGCCACAACACGGCGAAATCGACCCCCCGGTCGCGGTACTCTTGGAGTGATTCCGACAACAGTTGCCGGACGTACCCGTTCCGGCGGTGTTTTGGAGGCGTCGATACCTCCGCGACCCCGGCAACGTCGTGATACTCGCCGCGGAGCCGGAGCGTGTGCCAGTAGTGAGCGACCGTGCTCACCAACTCCTCGTTTGCGTACAGTCCGCGCTCCTCAGCGATCGTCGACCACTCGGGGGCGTCGTCCCTGGATTCGATCGGCTCGTACGTCTCCGTCGGTGAAAACGCGTAGTGGAGGAGACGGGAGTACTCTTCGTAGGCCGTTTCCGGGATCGGTCGGTAGTCGGGCATACTGATGGCTTTCCGGCCAGCGACATAACTCCAGCTACTGCGTGAGTGGTCGTGTTTGAGTGGTCATCTCTACCACCGAAAGCGCGTTTCAGGGCCTGTCCAGCCGAACAGCCCGGATATTTCCCTTCCAGGCCACCAAGCCTATAGTCGTGGTTGGCATAGCAATGGGTGATGACTACTACGCTCCAACGACGGACGCGACGGGACGGGACACAGCGCCCCACCGGACACAAATCGGTTCTCATCTGTCCGACTTGCGGGCACGAAAGCCCGCCCGGCGTCGGTGGGGACTGGCGCGTCACGGAGACCACCGACGCGGACGGCCGACAGCTCGTGTACGACTGTCCAGTGTGCTGGACGACCGTCATAACACAGCCACAACTGAACGAGTGAATCGAAGCGGACCTACTCCTTATCGAGCCTGACCGCCGCGTCGTGGTCG
Organism: Halobacteriales archaeon YIM A00010; assembly: GCA_025041175.1. GTDB lineage: Archaea > Halobacteriota > Halobacteria > Halobacteriales > Haloarculaceae > Halocatena. The sequence goes on along the minus strand of JAKCFJ010000001.1, from coordinate 2,750,778 downwards.
ATGAGCGGATCTGCGTTCGTCTCCGGAAGTGTGACAACGTCGTCAGTCGATAGTTCGTACGCCCGGTCGTCGACACAGAGGATTTCGCCCACGTCGCTCGTGATTCGGACGGTGATCCGGTTTACGTCTCGGTGATCGGGCGATGGGTCGCTCTCGTCCCCCTCGCTGGTCTGAGAGCCAGCGTCCTGTTCGGGTCGTGCGTGAACGGGAACGTCCCCGGCGTCCTCTCTCGTCATCTCGGGCGGGGCCTGATGGTCCGGTCCTGAAGCACCCGATGCATCGCTGTCCGTCGCGTCAGCGCCGTCCGCATCCGGTTCGTCGACGGAAACCGTCTCGGATTCCGACGCGGTGGACGAGGAATCGGACTCGCGTTCCGGTGGCGTCGGCGGGTCGTCGCTGGAGCGTTCGGCGTCGTGGGGTGGCTCGCTCGCGGACGCCTCGCTCGTCGACTCGGTGGCGCCGCGTTCACCGGGAGCGTTCGCCAACACCCCATCGAGCACTCGGGTTCTGTTCGCTTCGATGGTGGAAACGAGGCGGTCGAAGGCGGCTCGTTCCTCCTGTGTGAGGCCCTCTACGTCTGCGGCCATCCCGGCGGCTTCGAGGCTGGCTTGTTTGACGATCTTTCCGATGCGCCGTTCGTAGATCGCCTCGACGGTCTGCTCTGCGGTGTTGATCTCGTCGGTGAGTCGCTGGACGTCGGCCGAATCGAACGGGTCGTCTGCGTCCGCAGCGACCTGCTCGCGCTCCTCGCGCAGCTGGCGAACGAACCGCCCAGCGTCCTCGTAAAACGTGTCGTGCAGTTGCTGGAGGCTGTCTATCTGTCGCTCGCGGCTTTGAACGGATTGTAGCTCGTCGAGGTTCATTCTGGTGCCTTCTCAGCGCGTCCGCGGGACATGAGGAACACGCCGACTGACTCCCGCACAGTATTATTGCCTGCTTGGATCTTATGTGTTTCCCCACCCAGCTCAACCTCCTGTTCGGTCTCCGATTCGATTCTGATCTCCGTTCCTTCGAACGTGGTCGGAACCGCGTCCACGAGCGGGTCGAACGCCTCGACCTCCTCGTGGTCCAACGGGGTAACGAGGAGACCGCTCCCACCGTGGAGGCTGCCAGGAAGGCGGATCAGACGGTTGATGTCGGTCGTCACCGGCTCGTCGATGGGAACCGACTCCTCCTCGACCGCCCGCTCGAACAGCCGCCGGGCGAGCCGGGGAGTGAACTCCCCCGCCGCTTCGAGGTTGCCGGCGGCGATCTCCTCACCCCGCTCGGTCATCGCCTCGTACAGCTTGCTCGCGCCCTTCTCACCGATGCCGTCGAACGTTCCCAACTGATCGAGGGCGTCGGCTTTGTCGGCCGCCTGCACGGTCTCGGTCAGCGTTAGGAGCCGGTCGTGAACGCGCTGTCCCCAGCCACCGCCGGTTTTGAGCGTCTGTTTTTGTACTGGATTTTTCGTTCCGATCCCTGCCACCGTCTCGACACGCGTGAGCCGGTCGAAATCGTCGATCTCGGCACCGAGGACGTACTCGACGATCTCCCGGCGTGCGTCCCGGCCGAGCGTTCGAACGCTCCCATCGCGGACGTGAACGTGGTAGCCCCGGCCACCGGAGAAAACGACTGATGTCTGTTCGGCGTCGAACCCGAAATCACCGTGGAGAAAATCGAGCAGCCCCAACAAGGCGTCCTTACACGCCTCCAGCATCTCGGCGTACGTGTCGGCGTCGGGATCGACGCCTGGGAGGTGATCGCCGTCGAGATCGAACACGAGATCCGATCCGCGCCACCCCTTTTCCTCCATCGAACGCGTGCCTGGATCGTCGTACTGCCCCCCAGAGAAGTAGACGTGGCGCGGACACGTATCGACGAGAAACGTCGAGAGATCACCGAGATCGACAAGCGCCTTGTGCCGGACCATGGTGGTTCCCGGTCCAGCCGTAAACGGGATGAACCCCCACTCGCGTGCGCTCGCCGCGGGCGGCAACGCAACGTCCGACCGCCGGTAGTGGTCCCCGAACCGCCCCCGAAGATACTCACGCGTGCGCTCGTTCATGACCCAGACATCGATGGTCCCGGCCAAGAAGCTCACGCATTCGCCACTCGCCCTGTTTTCGAACGAACCGTGAGCAGGCGCGGATCAGAGCCCGACGAACCGAGAGATCTTGTCCGCCAACCCGTCCTCCCCGAGCCGGAGGTAGTAGGCGTCGCCGCCGTCCTCGTAGTAGCTGCTCACGCGCCGCTCGATCTCGAAGCCGAGATGCTCGTAGAACTGGAGGGCGCTCTCGTTGGTCGTTCGGGCGTGACAGCTCACCCCGCTGTAGTTCTCCGCGACCGTCCCGACCAACCGCCGGCCGAAGCCGTCGCCACGGAACCCTGATGCGACAGCCAGAAACAGGATATACCCGTCGCGCCGGACGGCAGCAAAACCGATGAGCGTCTCGGACTCCGATTCACCCTCGGTAACGTAGCAGTACACGGTCGACCGACGATACGCATCGGTGAAAAATCCGCGTCGTTGCTGGAGGACGCCCTCCGCCTGCCGAATCTGCTCTTTGAGTTCCCACGCGGCCTCGCCGTACGCGTCTTGACCGGGGCGGACGATGCGACGCTCGACGTTAACGCTCACTGCCTCTCGTTACCGCTGGAACAAATATAACTCCACCGGGGCATCTTTTCATGATACCGATACGTATGATCGACAAGGAGCCAGAAGTTCTTTGGCACAAACTGCGGAGCTATGCAGTATGATAGACGAGACGGTCGAGGAGATCCGCGAGATGCAGACCCACAGTTCGTCCGTCGTCGCCATCAAGGCCGCGCGGGCGCTCGAAACGCTCACCGAGCGCGAGGCTGCGACGGTCGAGGAGTTCATCCGCGATCTCGAACGCAACAGCAGCGCGCTCAGGCGCGCGAACCCCTCCCACGCGTCGTTGCACACCACCCAGCGCACGATCCTCGACGCCGTCATCGAGAGCGATCCCGACACTGTCGAGGAGGCCAAACAGCACACGACCGACACGGTCGAATCGGTTATCGACCGGGTCGAAACCGCAAAGCGAGGGGCCGCGGAGAACGGCGCGGACCGGCTCGAAGACGGAATGACGATACTCACCCACGATTACTCCTCGACGGTGCTCGAAGCCATCGAGCGCGCGGCCAGCGAGGGCACCCACCTAGAGGTGTACGTCACCGAGGCTCGTCCGCGCTATCTCGGCCGGAAGACCGCACGCGTGCTCGCCGCCATCGATCGCATCGAGCCGCATCTGATCGTGGATAGCGCGTGTGGCACCGTTCTGTCCGACGTCGATCGCGTCGTCTTCGGCATGGACTGCATCGTCGAAGACACGCTGTACAACCGCGTCGGATCGTTCCCGATCGCCGCGACAGCTGCCCAACAGGACGTGCCCGTCTGGGTCGTCGGCTCCGGCGCGAAGATCATCGAGAACGGGTTCGTCTTCGAAAACGAGTACCGGTCGGGAAGCGAGGTGATGCTCGAACCCGCCGAGGGCTTCATCATCGATAATCCCGCCTACGACGCAACCCCGATGTCGCTCGTCCAAGAAGTCATCACTGACTGAGTTTCGACCGATCGTTTTGCGATGAAAGCAATTCGCCAAGATGAGCTCAGAAGACTTATTATCACGACTGGAATTTCAATTGATAGTGAAGCGGAGACATATTCTATCAATGATAGGAGCGAGTGCAACGGCCACACTCTCGGGGTGTGGAAGCGAGGAATCGAGTGACACCGATGGTGAGGAGACGGATACAGCGACGGCGACCCAAGAACAAGACCAGACAGCCACCGAGACAGACCAAGATACGGCCGAGGAGCATGATGGCCGGCCAAGTACAGAGTACCAGCTTGACGTCCACGAGGAGCGCGAGAACGGGTACCCTCTCTGGATCGATCAGGACGGACGTATGTACGGGCGCTACGCGACTGAAGTGATGGTCAGCGACGACAGGTGGGAAACGACCGAGATGCTGTACTCCTTTGAAGACGAAGATGACAGGTACGTCCAAGCGGTCATCGTTCCAGACGGTGGAAACATCATCGTTGCGGTTGGTGGCCGGAGCGACGCAGGGGGAACAATCTACCGCCTCCATGACGATCGCAACGGAGCGGAAACCCTGTACCAGTTCGATTACGGCCGCGTTTCGAACAGCCTGGGCCATGTCGTCCACGACGACATCATCGTCATCTCGTCGTACAAACGATCGGATTTCGAGGCGGGCAGACACGCTAACGAGGTGATCCTCTCGACCGACGGCGGCGAGTCGTTCGATCGTGTTCTCGAAGCTCCCCTCAATAGCAGAGACGCTGCGAACCTCCATATCCACGATGTCGAGTACGATCCGTACGCCGAACGGATCTGGGTTGCTGTTGGTGATCATGGCAACGCACAGATCTATTGGAGCGACGATCTCGGCAGCTCGTGGGAGACGATCGCCGAGCAAGGCGCTGTCACCATGATAACGCAGGTCGCTGCTTTCGAGGACTGTGTCGCGTTCGGCACCGATGGCGCTCCGGAGGGGATCATTCGCTGGGAGCGTGAGGGTCCTGATGACGAACCGGATGGGGTGAGCGATCTCGACTATCCACACGTTCAGATCGAGACCGATCCAGACGACGATACGATGGAGATGTACGCCCGTCGCCGCTGGCACATCCGTGAAGACGATGGACGCGAACTCTGTCTCATGCCGTTTGGCTACTCGCCCATGCACGAGACAGCGAGCGATTCAGTCGTGCTCGCAAGCGTCGACGGGAACGAGTGGTACGAACTCTACCGCACCGAAACCCGAGAGACCTTGCTCACGAACATCATGGGACCGCTGTCGATGGATGGCGATCTTCAAACATTCGTGTCTGATAGTAACCAGGACGACGGCTACCAGGTCGACGCGACGGTGCCGAAGTTCTGGAAGTAACTTGCCCCGCCCGACTCCGCTCGCTTCTGTCGGGAATATCATCGACGCACTAAGGGTTGGTACGTCTAACGAATGTCGGGAAACCCCTGCCGACATTCAGTGAAAACAATAATATCGGTTCACTCCACGATGTTGATCGCAGGGCGATCCGGCTCGGCTTTGTGTGCGAGCGCGTCGTTGGCTTCCTCAGCCTGCACCACGCTGACGGGTGCGTCGAACTCCCGTTCGATGAGCCACGTCGCTGTCTCGAGAGCTTCGTACTCGCGCGATGGAGGCAGCGTCACTGACAGTGCCTCGCGTTCGTCCTGAAGCTTCTGTCCGTAGGTGGCGGCCGCATCGCCGTGTTCACGGATCGACGGCTCGGTCATGACTTCGGAGATGAGGTTGTCAGCGTCGCTTTCGGTTGCAATCTCGAGCGCGTGGTGTTTCCACTCCGGCGTGACCACGATCTCGATCCGCTCCGGGTCCTCGATAGCAGCGACATCGATGATCTGTCGCACGTCTTCTCGCGTGTTGTCGACCAGTAAGCGGCGGTGCTCGATCGCCTCGCGCGAGACGGTCGGTTCCGGCCAGTCGGCGTCGACGATGAACCCGCCGTTGCCCATGGCCTCGAACAGCTCTTCGGCCAGGTGCGGGGCCACCGGCGCGATCAGGCGCAAGACGGTTTCCAAGCCGCGCTCGTACGTCTCAGCGTGTGGCTCGGTGTGGTTCCGATACTGTCTGAGCGTGCGAATCAGGTCCTGCACCTCCCGGAGCGCGATGCTGAACGACAACTCGTCGTACGCCTCTGTCGCGATCGTGATCGCGGCGTCGATTTCGGCCGCGACGAACGCCGCGGTCGAATCCCGTTTCTCGGAGCACTCGCGTTTCTGCCGGTCCTCGACGAGGTCGACCAGCCGGGCGAGCAATTGGTTGGTCGAGCGGACGCCCTCCTCGGTCCAATCGAAATCACGCTCGGGTTGGGCCGCCTGCAGCACGAACAGACGGGCCGTGTCGGCACCGTACTCCTCGACGATGCGCTGGGGTGAGACGACGTTGCCTTTCGACTTGGACATCTTTTCGCCCGCTAATTGGACCATCCCCTGGGCCAACAGCCGCTCGAACGGCTCACGACAGCGTAGTCCCTCGGTGTCGGCCAGCGCCTTCGTGACGAACCGCGCGTACAGGAGGTGCATGACCGCGTGCTCGATGCCACCGACGTACTGCTCGACGGGCAGCCACCGGTTTGCCCGCTCCGCATCGAAAGGAGCGTCCGCAAGACCGGGTGACACATAGCGCAGGAAATACCACGAGGAGTCGACGAAGGTGTCCATCGTGTCGGTCTCTCGGGTCGCGGGCCGGCCACACTCCGGGCACGGCGTCGCCTTCCACTCCTCGGCCGCCTCGAGGGGGTTGCCCGTCGTGTTGATGAATTCGGGCAGTTCGACCGGGAGCTTTTCCTCGGGAACGAGGACCGGACCACAGTCCTCACAGTGGACGACCGGAATCGGCGTCCCCCAGTAGCGCTGGCGGGAGATCCCCCAGTCACGAAGCCGGTACTGGGTCTCCCACGCCGCGCCGTCGGTATCCGCTGTGATCCGGTCGCGCGCCGTCTCGCTATCCAGCCCGGTGTACTCGCCGGAGTCGACGAGCACTCCATCCTCGGTGAACGCGGTCTCGGAAACGTTCGGTGGCGCTGGTCCTGCGGTCTCAGTGGCTTCGGGAGCGACGACGGGCACGATGTCTATCCCCATCTTCGAGGCGAAGGCGTGATCTCTCGCGTCGTGAGCGGGAACGCCCATCAACGCGCCCGTGCCGACATCCGACAGGACGAAGTCGGCCACGTACACCGGAATGCGCTCGCCGGAGACGGGATGTACTGCCGTCAATCCAGTGGACACACCGTTCGGTTCGTCTCCCTCCGGATCGGCGTCGTGATCGACGAATTTCCGGACGGTCGCATCGTCCGTGTGCAGATCCTCGACGATCGGGTGATCGGTTGCGAGCGCGAAAAACGTCGCGCCGTAGACCGTATCCGCACGGGTGGTGAACGCGTCGACGGTTCCGTACCCCTCGATCTCGAACGGCAGGACCGTCCCCTTCTGGCTGCCGATCCAGTTGCGCTGCATCTGCTTGACGCTGTCTGGCCACCCATCCAACGCGTCGATCGAACCGGCCAGTTCGTCCGCGTACTCCGTGATCCTCAGGAACCACTGGGCCAGTTCTCGTTGTGTGACGGGCGTCTCACACCGCCAACAGAGCTCTTCCTCGCCTTCGACCTGCTCGTCGGCCAGAACAGTTTCACACGAGGGACACCAGTTCACCGCCGCATTCCGGCGCTCGACCAGGCCCGCTTCGTGAAATCGTCTGAAAAAATACTGGTTCCAGCGATAGTACTCCGGTTCACAGGTGGTAACCTCGCGCTCCCAGTCGTAGCCAAATCCCATCGACTTCATTTGGGATCGCATGGTGTCGATGCAGTCGAGCGTCCAATCGCGGGGGTTCGTGTCGCGCTCCTTGGCGGCGTTTTCCGCGGGGAGACCGAAGGCGTCCCACCCCATCGGGTGCAGCACAGCGTCACCGCGCATCCGGCGATACCGGGCGTACGCGTCCGTGATCGTGTAGTTCCGGACGTGTCCCATGTGGAGTTCACCGGACGGATAGGGATACATCCCGAGGACGTACGTCGGCGCTTCGACAGTGTCAGGCGTGCGGTAGACGTTCGCTTGGTCCCACGCTGTTTGCCAGCGCGTTTCGATGGCAGCGTGGTCGTACTCTCCCCGAGCCATGCGTTGGGTTTGCTACTACTATCACAAACATATATCGTATTTTTGGTGATCGTGCTCCCGGTTCGGCAACGGAGTTCCGTCGATCCGACCAGCGAATAATCAAATTCGAGTTATGATACTTTGAAGTATCGTACTTCAGAGTACGATTATGGGAGGTATTATAGACGGCGAGCGGGAAGGACCGCTATGGAAGCGTTCTTGACATCCTCCTCCGCGTAAACGCGGAGGAATCCCAGGCGTTGAGATATTAGGGTTTGCAGTCGAGATGTTCTTGTGGGTGGAATGCACCCGTTTGTGTATCGAACAGTCGAACTACGGGCTGTGCCAACCAGCCGTTATCCCTATCCAGTCGGTCGAAGGCGTCTGGATTCGGGAGTAGCGGTTGTCTGATGTTCTCTGCGCCATTCACGTCGGCGTTGGCTGTTCGGCCACACGCAGTACAGTGGTAGAGGCCCCGGTGGACGCGTTGGTTACCGTCGATATGTCCACAGACAGAACACGTTTTGGAGGTGTTGCGTTCGGACCCGACGATCACGTCGATGCCGGCGGCTTCGCCCTTGTATTCGAGCATCCCGATGAGTTTCGAGAACGCCCAGTCATGCAAGCGTTTGTTGCCATGTCTCCCCCAGTCACGACCCTCACCGTTCGTTGTGGATCGAATACCACTGAGATCACCAACCCGAAGTCGGCCAACGTTCCGGTCGACACACTGGGCGATGATGTCCTTCGAGAGGACGTGAAGGAAGTGCCGCCGTCGACGCTTCAGACGTCGCTTGGCCCACCGGGCTGTGTTCGACAGTCCCTCGTCACCTTCGCAGTCGTATTCGATCTGCGTGAAATAGTGTTTGGCTGCTTTGAGCGTCCCACCAGGGTACAGCAGTGCTTCCTCGCCGAACGAAACAGTAGCGAGATTACTGATACCGAGGTCAACGCCAGCCGTTCGCCCACCAGGGGCGTCTGGCACGCTTTGTTCGACATCACAGACGATGTGGAGTTCCCACTCGTCGCCGGTCCACACCGCACGCACCAACTGAATCGAGACCGACTCGGCCGAGAGATTCACATCGGGGCGTGTGTCGTACTCACACAGCAAGAAATCGTAGCGGTGGGCTTTCAGGTTCCCGCCCTTCGAGAGGCGGAGATAGCCGTGTTTCCCATCGTGTTTGATCGCGGCTTGTTTGAACGTGATCGTTGAGCGTGGGTGCTCATCACCACGTTTGCGGTAACCGGGGGGATTTGCTTGCTCGTCATCCTGATCCCGTTGTGCGTACCAGCTTTCGAACGCCTCACCAAGCTCTGCGAGAACTTGCTGACTTGACTGCGCATGAAGATCACCATAGCGTTCGTGTTTCTTGAGGTACTTCTGGAGATCGAACGCGTCCGGAATTTTGCCACAGCCCTCCCAGACCCGTGCAACCGTCCAGCGGCCAACGTTCCAGAGTTTCGACCCAGCAACCCCGAGCGCATCCAATTCGTCCGCCACCTGCGAGTGATTCCGAATGGACGCTCGGTAGGTCCGACGGACGGATTGAATCGCCATGCGTAATATGTACAGATTAAATATAAAAAGCCGTCGATTGATGAATATCCGGGCAGCAATTGACTGATGACTGCTACCATTCCAACGGATTCATCCTGACCCTAAAGGGACAGGCATTCTCCTTGTATCTATGTAAACCGGAGCGAGGAGCTCTCACGCCTCCGTGCTCTCTACGAGGGAGACGATGCCGAACTCGCAGTGATCTTCGGCCGCCGTCGACTGGGCAAGACAGCGCTCGTCAAGGCACGAGATCGACGTTGTGGGCCTTACCGCAGGGAAGACCCTGATCGCCGGCGAGTGTAAATTCCAGCAGTCACGACTCGGGTACGACGCGTTCTCGAAACTCCAGAATCACGTCGACGAGCTCCGCTGGACGCCCTCCGACGGTAGTAACCGAATCGAGCAGTATGCGCTCTTTTCCCGGAGCGGATTCAAACCATCAGTCGCCCAAGCTGCCGACGAACGGGACGACCTTCGACTGTTTACAGTCGAAGACCTCGTCGATGCGTTACGGGGATAGCGAGGATCTCAGACACGGTTTCGTCCTGACTGTCCGCGTTTCACGTTGGACGCGTGCGACTTACACTGTCGGACCGACGGACGGAGTACGACGGAATAGCCAGCTGCTGTCTGGCGGTTCACCAGCATCTGATACGCAATCACCCCTGTCCGACAGTATTAGTTGTTGAGCGTCGTAAGGAGCTGCTCGGCCGCTTCATCGACCTTCTCGTCCTCGTTCCGGATGACTTTCAGATACGCACCAGTGTGTACCGACCCTGCTGCGGCCATCTCACGAGCCACCTCCCGGTATTCCTCGATCGCCTCGACGGGATCGGCGGTTCGTTCCCGTTCCAGGTCTTCTTCACGCCGCTCGACGATCGTTTCGGCGTCGATGTCGATGATGATGATTTTATCGGGAGCGAGGTTTTCCAGCGTCCACTTCGGAAGGCCAGGGATATACCCGAACGGCGATTTGATTGCGGCGTGGGTGTCAACGATCACGTCACCGTCCTCGGAATCGTTGACGATCGATTCGGCGGCATCCATCTGAATCTCTTTGTACGTGCCGCTCTCGATGTCTTTCATCTCGTCGCGGTTCTCGACCAGATTCCGCTCCGTAGCGACGTCGAGCATCCGATCGCCGTAGTTAATGAGTTGATGATCGGTTTCAGCCCGTTCGATCGCTTTTTCCATCACTGTCGTTTTCCCGACGCCGGAGAGACCGACGACGATGTTTACTGAACCCATTTGATTGCAGGTTTTTGTGACCAGTATTTACGCCTGTCGTATCGGATTCTTCGATCGGATTTGAACCGAATCAAGACGGTTCGGGCGTGCGCCTCGCTCCACGTCTCACTGCCAGACACTCACTTCGTGGCAACACAAAACTGAAAAGCAATATGGGTTCGGGCGGATTTGAACCTCGATCGTTCCGCACGCTCCACTCTCTGATTCAAATCCGACTCAACCCAGTACAGTCGCTCACGTTCGTTCGCGCCAGAACAGTGGGTTCGGGCGGATTTGAACCGCCGGCCTCCTCCATGTCAAGGAGGTGTCATAACCAGTCTAGACCACGAACCCTGTTTGGCTTACAGTTGCCAGTACTGGGGAGGGATACTTGAACCTTTCCGAATCACACTGCCCGGGGAACACCGGAAGCCATGCTTGCGAGATAATATCACACATTACCGACAGTATTAAGTCAATGTACATATTTGGGCAAAGCAAGACAACATCGGTCATTAGTGGTCATCATGAACGAGTACATCGAGCAGGTCACGGACGGAAAGGATCTGACACAGGGGGAGGCTCAGACGGTAGCGAGCGCCGTGTTCGGGGACGCGACAGAGGCACAGATCGGTGCGTTGTTGGCAGGGTTGCGGTCGAAAGGCGAGACTGAAGCGGAGATCGCAGGGTTCGCGGAGGGGATGCGAGCGGCTGCCCGCACGATTTCGCCCGGCCGATCGCCGCTGGTGGACACGTGTGGAACAGGGGGCGACGATCACGACACGATCAACGTCTCGACGACGAGCGCCATCGTCGCCGGTGGTGCGGGCGTTCCGGTTGCAAAGCACGGCAACTACTCGGTTTCCTCCTCCTCGGGGAGTACGGACGTGCTCGAAGCGCTCCACGTACCGGCAGCCGCCCAGCCGGCGACCGTCGAACGGTTGATCGACGAACACGGCATCGGCTTCATGCACGCCCCGGTGTTCCATCCGGCGATGAAGGCGGTCATCGGGCCGCGCCGGGAGCTGGGAATGCGGACGATCTTCAACGTGCTCGGACCGCTGACGAACCCCGCGGGGGCGAACGCGCAGGTGGTCGGGGTGTACGACCCGGAGCTCGTGGGGATGCTCGCGCGTGCGCTCACCCGGCTCCCGGTCGAGCGGGCGCTCGTGGTCCACGGTGCAGGACTAGACGAGATCGCCGTTCACGGGGAAACGCGGGTTGGAGAGGTCACAGGCGAGGAGTTCGAGGAGTACACGCTCACTCCCGAAGACATCGGGCTCGAGCGCGCGCCGATCGAACGGATCAGCGGGGGAACGCCGGAGGAGAACGCCGACGCGCTCCGCGGCGTCGTGAACGGCGAGCTAACCGGACCGAAACGCGACATCGTGCTCGCCAACGCCGGAGCAGCCGTCTACGTCGCCGGGGAGACCGACAGCATCGAGTCCGGGGTCCACCGCGCGCGTGAAGCGATCGAATCGGGAACCGCCGGGGCGGTGCTCGAACAACTCCGGTCGGTCTCGGTCACCAAATGAGTCGGACGAACGCTCGGACGCGGGTGAAGATCTGTGGACTCACCACGCCCGCAGACCGGGATCTCGCCGTCGCAGCCGGCGCGGACGCCGTGGGGTTCATCAGCGGTGTGCCGGTCGACACGGCGCGAGAGATCCCCCCGGAGACGGCGGCGTCGCTCGCCGCAACGACCCCGCCGTTCGTGAGCGCGGTGCTCGTGACGATGCCCGAGGCGGTGGACGACGCCCTCGAACGCATCGAATCCATCGGGCCGGACGCCGTGCAAGTGCACGGACTGTCTCCTACGGCCGTCGCGTCCCTCGCTGACGCGACGGACGCGTCGGTGATCGCCGCGGTAACGGCGGCCGACAGCCCGCGATACGATGCTGCGGCCGACGCGCTACTCGTGGATTCGCTCGACGAAACTGGTGCCGGCGGTACCGGTGAGACCCACGATTGGGAGCGGACACGCAACCGTATCGGGACGCTCGACTCGCCCGTCGTGCTCGCTGGCGGTCTCACGCCCGACAACGTCGACCGCGCGATCGACACCGTCGGGCCCTACGGGGTCGATGTCGCAAGCGGCGTCGAACGCGAGGGTGGGAAAAAAGACCCGGCGGCCGTGCGGTCGTTCGTCGAGCAGGTCAGAACGCGTCCGGAAACGACACCCGCTGATTCCATCGTATGACTGACGATCAATCCATGGACGACGCGACGGGAGTGACGCTCGACACCTCGCGCGAGGAGTTCGTCGAACACGCCGGCTGCGACCACCCTGTCGTGGTCCGCGTGGCGGCACCGCTGGATGTCGATGTCTCCTCACTGGTGGCGTACGCGACGTTGAACGAGCAGGGTGAGTACGGCTTTCTGCTCGAAAGCGGCGAGAAGGTTCCCTCCAGCGATCCCGACGGAGCGTTTACGCCCACAGAGACCGGCGACAGACACGCGCGCTACTCGTTCGTCGGGTACGATCCCGCCGCCATCGTCGCTGTGAGCGGCCCGGACGTGACCGTCGATCTCCTCGATGATCGGTACGAGGGACTGCTCGATCCCGACCCAGCGGGGACGGACGCGCTCGACAGGCTGCACGCCGTCCTTCCCGAGGTCTCCTTGCGTGGCTTTCCGGACCGAACTCGTCAGCAGTTGGACGGCGGGTTGGTCGGCGTGCTCGCCTACGACGCGGTGTACGACCTCTTTCTCTCCGAGCTGGACTACGACCGCCCCGAAACCCGAGTACCCGACGCGGGGTTCGTGCTGAGCGATTCGACGCTCGTGTTCGACCACCACACCGACAGCCTCGAACTCGTGTTCACGCCGGTGGTCCGTCCCGGCGAGGACGCGGACGCGCTGTACACCGCGCTTCACTCACAAGCAAAACAGGTGGCAGATCGGCTGCGAGCCGCGGAGGGGATCGAGACCGGCGGCGTTCGGCGCACAGACTCGCGTTCAGGAGACAAAGCGGCGTACGAACGAGCAGTTCAGACGGCCAAAGAGCACGTCCTCGACGGCGACATCTACCAGGGCGTCATCTCCCGAACGCGGGAGTTAGAGGGGGAGATCGATCCGCTCGGACTGTACAGTGCGCTCAGGGAGATCAACCCCTCACCGTACATGTACGTGCTCGACCGGGGCGACACCACGATCGTCGGGGCCAGTCCGGAGACGCTCGTGTCGGTCCAAGACGGGACCGTGGCGATGTATCCGCTCGCGGGGACGTGCGATCGAGGCGACAGCCCGGTCGAGGATCGCCGGCTGGCCGGCGAAATGCTCGCAGACGAAAAAGAGCGCGCAGAGCACACGATGCTCGTGGATCTGGCTCGCAACGATGTCCGCCGCGCGAGCGAACCGGGCAGCGTGTCGGTCGAGGAGTTCATGAACGTCTTCAAGTACAGCCACGTCCAGCACATCGAGAGCACCGTTACCGGAACGCTTGCTGAGGACGCGAACGCGTTCGATGCGACGCGCGCCGCCTTCCCGGCCGGAACGCTGACCGGCGCGCCGAAGATCCGCGCGATGGAACTCATCGACGCGCTCGAGTCCCGACCGCGCGGGGTCTACGGCGGTGGACTCGGCTACTACTCGTGGGGCGGGGACGCGGAGCTGGCGATCGTCATTCGAACCGCGACGATCGAACACGGAGCAGCCGACGAGACTGAAAAATTGACGGACCGCATCACGATCCGGGCCGGCGCCGGTATCGTCGCCGACAGCGACCCAACCGCCGAATACGAGGAAACCGAACAGAAAATGAACGGCGTGCTAGCCGCGCTGGAAGCGATCGAAGCTGAAAAGCCCAGCCCGAGAACCGAGCCGGGGATAGAGCCATCACGATGACAACCGAGGGAAAATCCGACGCGGAATTACGCGTCTGTTTCATCGACAATTTCGATTCGTTCACGTACAATCTCGTCGAGTACGTGAGCCAACACGCCGCAACCGAGGTGGTTCGCAACACCGTCTCCCTCGATGATGTACGCGCCATCGATCCCGACGCGATCGTGCTCAGTCCCGGACCGGGCCACCCGAAAAACGATCGGGACGTCGGCGTCACGCTCAACGTTCTCACCGAGCTGAGCACCACGGTGCCGACGTTCGGGATCTGCCTCGGCTTAGAAGCCGCCGTGTACGCCTACGACGGCACGATCGACCACGCGCCACAGCCGATCCACGGCAAGGCGTTCGCGATCGAACACGACGAGAGGGGCGTGTTCGAGGGGCTTTCGAACCCCCTTCGGGGCGGACGCTACCACTCGCTCGTCGCCACCGATATCCCAGAGTGTTTTGAGGTGACGGCCACCACCGAAGACGCTGATGCCGAGTCCGACCTCGTGATGGGCGTCCGCCACCGCGAACACCCCATCAGCTGCGTCCAGTTCCATCCCGAAAGCGTACTCACAAACTCGGGCCACCAGATCGTTCGGAACTTCCTCAAAAGGATCTAGGCGTTGTTCATTCGGATAGAGGTCTCCGATTCGCAGATCTGACAGACGCTGACGCGGTAGGGTTCCCGTGAAAACTGCGCGTTTTCGGGCTTGCTGCTCTCAGTCAGAATCTTGACAGACACGTTGTGTGGTGTTTCACGCCCACACACCGAACACATTTCGTGGATATCTCCCTGCTTCGACTGCTGCTTGGCGGCTTTCATCACCCGAGCCTACCGGACTGTAGGGTATAAAAACCCATTTCCGTTGGGGGTAGTTCACGTCGATTTTCGGGGGACGTGAGCCGGTTTTGGTGGTAACTGTTCTAGCTCCGTTGAGAGCGTTTAGAAACGTTTTAGAAACGGTTTGAGCCAAACCAGTGGCGAAAAGGCCAGTATGTTTAAGTACACGTGAGTAGCTCGACAGCACGGTACGCCATGCTTAACGGTTCGTGGGCCGGAGAGCGGCCATGGAACAGGTGTTCGCACCGTGGCGGATCGAGTGGGTCGAGCGCGATGAGGGGACCGACGGCGACTGCGTCTTTTGTGAGCTACCGGCAGCCGGTCGGGACCGAGAGAACCGAATCGTTGCCAGGAGCGAGCACGCATACGTACTACTCAACAACTACCCGTACAACCCCGGCCACGTGATGGTCATTCCGCACACACACACGGGCGAATACCGCGAGCTGTCGGATGCGGTGTTGCTCGACCACGCCCGGTTGAAACAGCGGACACTCGCTGCACTCGAACGGTCGCTCGATCCGGACGGATTCAACACGGGGTGTAATCTCGGTCGCGGGGCGGGCGGTTCGATCGGTGACCACTTCCACACCCACATCGTGCCCCGCTGGGAGGAAGACACGAACTTCATGCCGGTCATTAGCGAGACGAAAGTCATCGTCGAGGCCATCGAGAACACCTACGACCAGCTGTACGAGGCGTTCGCCGCCCAGGAGGGGACACACCCCACCGACGAGGGCGCGATCGGGATCGAGCCGGGAGAGAAATGAACGAAGCGACGTTCGAACCAGCCGGCGTTCACGGAACATGAATCGGAACACCGCCCTTCGGCGCGTTGGGATCCTCGTGTTGGGGATCAACGGTGCTCTCGTGGTAGCCAAGGGTGGTGTGTATCTCTCCACGGGATCGATCGCGGTCGGTTCGGAGGCCGTAAACAGCCTCGCTGATGGGGTGTACAGCCTCGTCGTCGTCGCCGGGTTGTACGTGACGACACAGCCGCCAGATCCCGACCACCCCCACGGACACGAGCGGATCGAACCGTTCGTTTCGCTGTTCGTCGCGCTCGGGATCTTCGGGGCCGGGATCGCCGTGCTCTACAACGCCGTCCGCTCCATCCTGACAGGTTCGGTCGCCGTCGGCGGCCTCCCGGCAATCGCCGTGCTCGCCGGGGCTGCGGTCGTGAAATACCTCCTCTACCGGTACTGTCTCCGGATGAGCCAGACCTACCACTCTCCCGCCATCGAAGCGACGGCGCTGGACAACCGCGCCGACGTTCTGACGGCAGGTGCTGCACTCGTGGGCGTTATCGGCGCGAGCGTCGGATGGCCAGTACTCGATCCAGTGGCCGGCGCGGTCGTCTCCGTCGGCATCATGTACACTGGCGTCGAGATCGTGATCGACAACTTCGGCTATCTCGTGGGCGGCGCACCGCCCGAGGAACTCCGCGATGAGATCGTCGACCGGGCGCTCTCCCATCCGGACGTGGAAGGGATCCACGACGTTGTACCCCACTACGTGGGTCCCGAGGTGGACGTGAGCCTCCACATCGAAATCGAGGGCGATCGCTCGCTCATCGACGCCCACGACATCGAAACCCACGTCGTCGAATCAATCCGGGATATCCCCGAGGTGGACGACGTGTTCGTCCACCTCGACCCGAAGGAACTCGGCGAGTGGAAGGAGTCCGACGAAGAAACCGATACGAACGAGACGAACTGACGGAAACGATTGGATAACCGTTGGAAACGGTGGAAACGGGCGGCGATCAACTAGAAACGGGTTCGCCAAAACAGTACACCGTTTCGGCGCTGGTGATCTCCACGTCGACGAACTCGCCCGGCTCCACATCGTGCTCGTCGGCGTGTTTGATGATGACCTGTCGGTAGGCCTCGTCGTAGCATTTCACCGAATCGCCGGTTCCCTGCTCGACGACGAGCACCTCGTGGCGCTCGCCCACCATGTCGCGGTAGGCGTCGCCGACGATCTCCATTTTCTCCTCGACCATCTCCGAGGAGCGTTCCTTTTTGATCGTGCCGCCGAGTCCCTTGCGTTTTGCGGCGTCGGTGCCCGGGCGTTTGGAAAAGCGAGTCACGTTGATCTTCTCCGGGCGGACCTCGCGCAACAGCGCGAGGCTCTGTCTGTAATCGGCGTCGGTTTCGCTCGGGAAGCCGACGATGAAGTCGGTCGAGAGCGTCCAATGATCGAGCGCCGACTCGAACGTTTCGACCACCTCCACGAACTCCTGCACTTGGTGCTGGCGGCGCATGTCACCGAGCACGTCGTTGCTGCCCGACTGGACCGGGGCGTGGATGAAATTGTACAGTTTCTCGTTGTCGGCGAACACCGCCGCGAGTTCGTCGCGGATGCCGTGTAACCCTTTGGGGTTAGCCATTCCCACGCGGACGCGAAAGTCGCCGTCGATCGCACAGATGCGTTCGAGCAGGGTGTGGAGCGTGCGTTCGCCCGTGTCCCAGCCGTAGACGCCGGTGTCCTGGCCGGTGATCCGGAGTTCTTTGGCTCCCGCGTGAACGAGCGCGCGGGCCTTCTCGACGTTCTCCTCGACCGGTGGACTGTCGATCTTCCCGGTGGCCTTCTTGGTAATACAGTACGAACAGTCGCTCATACAGCCCCGGGCGATCGGAAGGATCCCCACCACGCCGTCTAGGACCGGCTCTGTGCCCGGTGTCGTCGTGGGACACTCGCCGTTTCGAACCGCCGTCGGGACCGCGTCCCAGTGGAGCACCTCCGCGTCGATGTCCTCGAACTGTTCTCCCTGGGCGAGAGCCATACAGCCCGTGACGATCAGGTCAGCCGTCTCCGATTCGAGTTCTTTGGCCCGCGCGAGCATGTTGCGCTCGGTTTTCTCGACAACGGTACACGTGTTGAGGATCGCAACGTCTGCCTCCTCGGGACCGTCCACAGGGTGGTGGCCGCCGTCGCGGAGCAACCGCTCGATCTGGCGGCTCTCTCCCCGGTTGGCCGTGCAACCGTACGTCTCGATGTGATAACGGGCCATCGCTATCGGCTCTCGGGTGCGTAGGGAGAAAAACACGGCGCTTCTGCTAAGACACGTAGAAAACGTGAAGTGACGGGACCGGTAAAGGCGACCATGAGTCTGGAAATCGAACATTACTGCCCGTCCTGCGAGGAACAACACAGTTTCTATCAGACGGCGAGCACCCTCGTCCAACTCGGCGAAAAAACCAAATGGCGCTGCCCGGAGTGTGGATACGGCTTCGTCAAGATCGGCGACATCGAATCCGACGCCCAAACCGCCTGAGAAAAACGGAGTAAGCACACCATACCACCTCGCGGCGCGCTCGAACCACGAAACCGGTCGAAATCGTGGGCGTCAGCTTCTCACAATTTGTGTGGTGTTATCAATTAACATTATACCCCCATTAACCTTCCGGATACTGAAAGCTTATATTATGTTGTGGTATACTAGGACATGGAAACAATCTGCCCGGCACGACAGGACAATGAGCACACGAACATACGACACGAACGGCGACGACACCGAACAGGACTGCATTGTTCTCGAACTCGAGGACGGAGAGGTAGTGATATACGATCCGAGCAACCACCGCGCGTGGGTACAATCCGACGTGGCAGTCGAGATCAACTCACAGGTGTAGGCTGACACAATAGCTAAGCGGCTGGCAGCTCCTGTTTTTGTGTGACGCACGTCCTCATCATCGGTGCCTACGGCAGTGCCGGCGTGGCCGTCGCAAACGCGCTTGCGGACAGCGACGTTCAGCTCACGCTCGTTGACGACGGGGAGCCTGGCGGGGGACTCTGTATTCTCCGCGGGTGTATGCCGTCGAAAGAGGTGTTATCAGCGGGTGCTCACCGGTTTCAGGCCCGCCACGACGACCGTCTCACGGGATCGGTGCCGTCCGTTGCGCTCGATCGAACCGTCGAGACGAAAGACGAGCACACCGCGAGCTTCGCGGCCCACCGGCGCGAGACGGTCTACTCGCTCGCGGAGCAGGAAGGCGTCGAATTCATCCACGAGACGGCGCGGTTTATCGACGACCACACGGTGGCGGTCGGCACGCGCGAGATATCGGCTGATTACGTCGTCGTCGCCACGGGATCGGAGCCGTTGATCCCCGCGCTTCCGGGGATCGAGAACGTCGAGTTCCTGACCAGCGCCGACGTGCTCGATGCGACCAGTCTCCCGGATTCGGGGATCGTGATGGGCTTTGGCTACGTGGGGATCGAATTGGTTCCGTATCTGTCCGAGGCGGGGGAGATGGATCTCACGGTCATCGAGCACGACGCTCGCCCGCTGGACGGCCACGACGCGCCGTTCGGGGACGAACTCCTGGCGCTCTACCGCGAGGTGTTCGGTGTCGACGTTCGAACGAACACCCACGAGAAAGCGATCGAGCCGACCGAGGAGGGCGTCCGGATGACCGTCGAGGAGGCGGGCACGACGCGGACGATCGACGCCGAACAGCTGTTCGTGTTTACCGGTCGACAGCCCGCACTCGGTGGTCTCGGGTTCGAACGGACGGAGATAGAGCCGGAGGGCGAGTGGGTCCGGGACACGATGCAGGCCCGCGACGACGAGCGCACGTTCGTCGTCGGTGACGCGAACGGTAAGGAACCGATCCTCCATGTGGCCAAAGAACAGGGACACCGGGCGGCCGACAACATCCTTCGACACCGGGACGGCCGTGCGCTCGTTCCGTACGAGAACGTGACCCACCGGGTGGTGTTCGCCGGTCTCGGCGTGTATCCCGTCGTTCGCGTCGGACACACCGCAGCGTCGGCGAACAGGGCGGGCATCGAGCACGTCACCGTCGACCGGCAAGCGAGCGACGACGGCGTCTTCCTCACGAAAGACGCACCCCACGGTCTCGCACGGCTCGTCGTCGGCACCGATGGCACCGTACTCGGCTACCAAGGCTTCCACTACCACGCCGACGTGATGGCGAAAACGATGCAGGTCGTCGTCGAAAGCGAGATGGACATCCACGACGTTCCCGACCGCGCGTACCATCCGACGACACCCGAGATTCTCGATGGACTCTTTCGAGAGGCAAAACGGATGCTGTCCGCTCGGGAAACCGGGCGTGACAAGCCGGTGGATCGGGACTGAGTACCCGTGTGTTGCGCGGATGCTTGCCAGAATCGGCCGGAAAGGTTTTCCTGTATCGCCCCTCCATCAACAGTAGAGACAGAGTATGTCTGGACTGGGGGAGGTAGTGACGAATCTCGTTGCGGACGTCGATGCCGTGTTTTTGTTCTCCCCGAGCACCGCTAACTACGAATCGATCGTCGCGGAGTCCGATGTGCCGGTCGTCGTGGTGGCAGCGGAGAACACGGTCGGGACGGAATCATTCATCGAGCTGCCGATCCAGTTCAAGGAGATCAAAGAGCGGATTCGGTTCGGACTGGAAGGGGGGATGGATCAGGAGTACATCGATACGGGCACGATCGTCCTCTGTTCGATGGGGCTGTTCAGTGATGGAATCGACTCTGTGACGCGGGTTCGTGCGGGTGAGTTCACCCACACCGGTATCTACGACCTGTTCGTCAACTCTCGGGCGGAGCCATCGGTGATTCGGAACGTGTTGGAGGTCGTGATCGGTCTCGGGAAGAAGGGCCAAAAAGGCAAACCGGTCGGGGCGTTGTTCGTGGTCGGGGACGCTGGAAAGGTGATGAACAAATCGCGGTCGCTGTCGTACAACCCCTTCGAGAAGTCCCACGTCCACGTCGGTGACCCGATCGTCGACGTGATGTTAAAGGAGTTTTCGCGGCTCGACGGGGCCTTCGTGATCTCCGATTCCGGAAAGATCGTCTCGGCGTACCGGTATCTTGAGCCGGCGACGGAGGGCGTCGACATCCCGAAAGGGCTCGGGACGCGCCACATGGCTGCCGGTGCGATCACGCGCGATACGAACGCCATTGCGATCGTGTTGTCCGAGAGCGACGGGTTAGTGCGCGCATTTTCGGGCGGCGAGCTGATATTCGAGCTCGATCCGGAGGCGTATTGAGATGCCAGAGATCGGTTATATCGTGAACGACTTCCTGAGTGATCTCTCCAACTCGATTCTTCCGCTGGTGGTGTTCGTCACCGGCGTGTTGGTCGCCATCATCCTCGGCCGACTCAGCCGTCGGCTCCTGATCGCCGCCGGCGTTCCCGGCGGGGTCGAGGGAACGACGTTCGAGCGGACGGTCAATCGGCTCGGAACGTCGACGATCGGGCTTCTGTCGGGGCTCATCACGCTGTTTCTCATCGCACTCGCCGTGGGACTGACGCTCAGCATCGGGGGCGTGCTCGATACGAGGTATTATCTGGAGCTGCTTCGGGGGTATCTGTTGCAGGTGTTCGTCGCCGCGCTGGTGGTGATCATCGGTCTCATTGTCGGCGACAAAGCGGAGGTCGAGATCAAACAGCGGTTTCAGGATGTCAAACTCACCGAGGTGTCCCTGCTCCCCCCGGCCGTCAAATACAGCATTCTCTTCGTCGCTTCGCTCATCGCGCTCGCACAGCTCAGAATCGAAACCGGCGCGCTGCTCGTCGTTCTCGGCGGGTATCTGCTCGGGATCATCGTGCTCGGGGGACTCGCGTTCAAGGATCTCCTCGCCGCGGGGGCCGCCGGAATCTATCTCATCTTCTCGGAGCCGTATGCGATCGGTGACACCGTCGACATCGACGGGCACCGCGGCATCGTTCAAGAAGTGGATCTGTTCGCAACCCGCATCGAAAACGATGGCGAGGAGTTCATCCTCCCGAACCACATCGTGCTCCGCTCCGGGGTCGTCCGGATTCGGACATAACCACGTCTACGATGCCGGGTGGTACCTTTTCCAACAGTTTCACGCAGTATCTCACTAGATGACTTTATCGTGTTGAGTGGTGACATACACCATGGTGTTCGCCAATGAAACAAGACTGGTCCATCACGGGCGACTACGTCGAAGCGTGCAACTGTGACGCTGTCTGCCAGTGTCTCTGGTTCGAACCGCCCGACGATAACCTCTGTGCGGTCTCGATTGCCTGGCGTATTACGGACGGTCAGTACGGCGATGTCGATCTGAACGGACTCCACGCGGCGCTGCTCATCCGCACTGAGGAGGGAGTCATGTTAGATCCAGACACGGCGTGGCACGTGGTGCTCCTCGTCGACGAAGCGGCTGACGATGACCAGCGGACCGCGCTCGAAGACATCTACTTGGGTCGGGCCGGCGGCATCTTTGCGGTTGCCGCCGATACCCACGTCGAACGTGCGGAGGTTGCGACCGCCCCGTTCTCGTTCACCCGGGACGATGCGGATTTCTCTGTCGAAATCGGCGATGTCGTCTCCATGGACGTGGTCGGGAAACACGGCTTCAAGGAGGAGCTCGGAACGGTTACACCGCATCCGTTCACGAAGAACCGGAAGATGAACACGGGAAAGTCCACCACCGCCACTGTGTCCTACAACGACGAATTCACGTGGGACGTCTCGGAGAACAACGCGTTTCTCTGTGATTTCGAGCTAGCGAACGCCTGACGACGGTGAGACAGCTCTCCGATCGATCAGTCATGTCCACACACGAATCGTTCCGTGACCGATTCGATCTCCACCGCCTCCCAGTTATCGCGCTCGTCAGCTACGTGGTTGCGCTGTTTGCGTGGGTGGTGATCGTCGGCCGTTGGCTTCCGATGCCAGGAGAAGCAATGACCACGCGGATGTCCGATCCCGGGGTGCCGGAGGCGATGGCGCTCTCAAACGGGGTAGCTGGTGTCGGTCTCTATCTGATCATGTGGGGCGTGATGATGATCGCAATGATGTATCCGTCGTCAGTACCGTTCTTCCGGCTGTACTACAAGACGCTCGAAGGAACGTCGAACGCGGGCAAAGCCACGCGGATCGGGGCGGTTATGGGGACGTACGCGCTCGTGTGGACATCGACAGGGATCGTTCCCCTCGTGGTCAATGCGGTGGTGCCTATCGCAACCCTCACGAACGCGCATGGTGGGCTCCTATGGGGAGGAGCGCTGCTGTTCCTGTCGGGGTACCAGCTGTCTCCGTACAAATATCGATGTCTACGGTACTGTCGGTCGCCGTTCGGTTTCCTCATGGGACACCACCGTCCGGGGGTCCGTGGGGCCATCCGGATGACCTGGGAATACAGCGTCTTCTGCGTCGGATGCTGTTGGGCGCTGTTCGTGTTTATGGTGGCCGTCGGCTCGATGAACATCGTCTGGATGGCGCTCATCGCGGTGGTACTATCGCTCGAACGGACTGTCACGTGGGGCCAGCGGTTGGCACAGGCGGTCGGTATCTCCGCTGGACTCGGAGGGATTTCCCTCCTCATAATCACGATAGTGTAACGCTATCTGGTCAACTGCCTCGGGATCAAGTGGTTCGAGGATCGAAGATTCTCGTCACTGAGCGGAACACAGTCTGCAAAAATCTCTGGTTTTTGCAAGTCCGGAAACGCTTGGCTCCGCGAGATCCGCAAGAGCGGTGAATGTATTCACCGCACCGCTACCGCCTCCGCCACTGCACGGTTCCCTGTCAGTCGTCGGTGGTGTGTGCAGCGGCGGCCGCACCGACGACGCCTGCTAGTTCGGGGTGGCGCTGGCGCAAACCAGCAAGATCGCCGCGCTGTCGATACTGGCAGTAGGTTACCAACGTGTCGACCAGGCAGGCCGGAGCGCTCTCGACATCCGGTTTCTCGGTCATGGCGGCCGGTTCGCGTGCGTCATCGGGCGTGAACACGGACTGCATCACGTCGCCATCGCGCTGTTCGTGAAAGCGGACGCATGCGCCGTTGTCGAACCAGCATTCGATGATCGTCTCGCCCACGGCGCAATAGCGCGTGAACCGCGCGATGCCCGGCAACTCCTCGTACCCGCCCGTTGTGGTGGCAAGCCCGGCGGTCGCGAGTATCTGCTCGATCTGGGTGGCGTGCGCACAACCAGTGGACTGGCACGGTCTACACCACAACCCTTCACCCACGTCGATGCTGTGGTACAGCTCCGCCTTCGACACCACGTCCCGATCCTCGATGGCCGAGAGGTTCACGACCTCACCCTGCCGATCCCGGAACTGAAACAGCGGTAGCGTCATTCCCACTCCTCCGCGAGCGAAGCGAGCGGCTTTTTTCGCCCACGTTTTTTGCGTGAGTGGTGGGCGACGCCCACCCGAACGCAAAAAAGGTGGAGTGTCATCGCCACCACCGCCCCAACGGACACCCGATGCGGTGTTCGAGGCGCGACCGAACCGGCCGGCCACACACCGGGCAGCGCTGGCGCTGTTCGTTTTTCTGATACGATGCGACACCGTTACGTGTCTCTGATTCATTCCCAGTCATGGGTTGCTCTTACCGCAGAGGACCCAGCGTCGGGTGGTAAGGCACCCGGCGCGTTTCAATGAACGCGCCATCTCGTGGCTGGCGTCCTCGTTTATCGTTGCCTTCCTCATCACTCATAAAGGTACTGATGGAAGGAACATTATTATATATCATTGTCACATATTTCGAGGCTGTAGGACGCTGGCTCCGGTGTGAATGATAACTCGTGCGAGCATCTCATCCCTCAATCACGCGTCCGGGCTCCGTGCCACGGGTGTTTTGTGCGGTGGCACCGAACTCCAATCGATTCGAGACCACGATGTCCACACGACCACCCCCGACCGACTACCTATCGAACGTTTCCTCGGCCGAATCGACGTTTCGTACGGTCGACGGCGTGGAGTTGCACGTGGTCGCGGCCGGCGAGACGGACGCGCCGCTCGTGGTGTTCCTGCACGGCTTTCCGGAGTTCTGGTACGAGTGGTCGGAGTACGTCGAGCCGTTCGTGGACGCGGGCTACCGGGTGCTCGTCCCCGACCAGCGCGGCTACAACCGGAGCGAGAAGCCCGACGGCATCCGTCCGTACCGAATCTCTCGGCTCTCGAAGGACGTGGTTTCTCTCATCGAAACGGAGGGACGCGAGTCTGCCCACGTGATCGGCCACGACTGGGGAGCGGCCGTTGCGTGGGATCTCGCGCTCCGCCACCCCAACGCGGTCGATCGGCTCAGCATCATCAACGTGCCACATCCGTCGGTGTTCCTCGACACACTCCGGTCGAACCTCACGCAGCTGTTCAAAAGCCGTTACATGCTGTTTTTCCAGCTTCCCCGCCTTCCGGAATGGTACGTGAGACGAACCGCATTCGAGCCGTGGGTGAACACGATGCGCGAAGGCTCTCGATCGGAAGCGTTCACCGAGCAGGAATTCGAGCGCTACCGGAGCGCGTGGGCACAGGCGGGCGCGCCGGCCGCGATGATCAACTGGTACCGCGCACTCCTTTGGCACCGCTCGGAGCCGCCCCGCGAGCGGGTTGGGGCCCCGACGCGAATCGTCTGGGGCGAGAACGACCAGGCGCTCGTTCCCGAGATGGCAGAGCGGAGCCTCGACTACTGCGAGCACGGGGCTCTCGAACGATTCGAACGCGCCACCCACTGGATCACCCACGAGCGAACGGATCGAGTCGCCGCCCTCCTCCTGGACCATCTCGGACAGTGACACCGACACGGACATCCCTTCGAGCAATCAGTGTAAGGAACGTTCGGTCGCGGGCACGCCGGCAACCGTCGTGGCGGGGGGAACGTCCTCGGTCACCAACGAGTTGGCAGCCACTTTCGCACCTGCGCCGATCGTCACCCCTGGGAGGACGATACTGCCCGCGCCGATCATCGCTCCTTCCTCGACGAGGATCTCGCCGGTTCGATACTCCTCTTGGAGGAACTCGTGGCAGAGAAGCGTGGCGTCGTAGCCGATGATGGCGTGGTCCTCGACGGTGACGAGTTCGGGCCAAAACACGTCCGGCGTCGATTCCAACCCCCACGAGACGCCCTGACCCACGTCGACGCCGGCGAGTCCCAACAGACGATTCTTCAGCCGGAGGCTCGGGGAGTGGCGTGCAAGCACGATGAGGACGTAGTTGAACACGATCTGAAGCGGGTGCTTGGCGTTGGGCCACCGCCACAGCGAGTTGTGCGCTCCCGGAGTTGGGTGCCTGTCGAGTCGGTCGTGACGAGCGTTGTCTGGGTCGTCGGGCATGAAAGTGTGGGGTCGGTGTACTGAGAACTACTCCCGGAGTTCTTCGACGTGGTCGACGCGCCGTTGGACCAGCTCGGCGGTACCGATGTCGTGTCTGACGTGCAGTCCCTCCGTGCCGGCTTCGGACAGCGCCTCCTCTGCGATCCCTTCGGCAGCGTCGATAGAGTCGGCCCGGCCGACGACGGCAAACGAACGGGAGGTGGTGGTGTAAACGCCGTCGTCGCGTTCGTCGACGCTGGCGTAGAACAGCAGGGCGTCGCCCGCGCTGTCTTCGTCGATCGCGACCTTGGTTCCGCCGCTGGGATCAGTCGGGTAGCCCGCCGGAACGGCGTATTTACACACCGTCGCCGGCTGTGAGAACGAAAGCTCCGGCAGTGGCTCGCCGTCGCGGGCGGCCCTGAGAACGTCGATGAACGGTGTTTCGAGCACTGGAAGCGTGTTCATCGCCTCGGGATCCCCAAACCGGGCATTGAACTCCACGACCGACACCCCATCGGCGGTGAGCATAAACTGCCCGTACAGCGCCCCCTTGTACCCTTTGAGGTTCTCGACGACCTGCTCGATGATCGAAACGGCATCCGCGTAATCCTCGTCCGTCATGAACGGAAGCAGCTCTCCCGCGTCGGAGTAGCTCCCCATCCCGCCGGTGTTCGGACCTTCACCCCCCTCGTAGGCACGTTTGTGGTCCTGCACGGCGGGCGAAACGCGAATCTCGCCGTTGGCAACCAGCGCTTGGACGGTGAACTCCTCGCCAATGAGGCGCTCTTCGAGCACAACCCGGTCGTACTCCGATTCCCGAAGGTAGTCCATCGCTTGGGCTTTCGTTATCTGATCGCCGGTCACGCGAACGCCCTTCCCGCCGGTGAGACCCGCGGGTTTGACCGCCAGATCACCGTCGTAGCCGTCGATGTACTCACACGCCGCGTCCATGTCGTCGAACGTCGCAAAGTCAGGACTGCCCGGAACGTCGTGTTTGGCCATGAACCGCCGCTGGAACGCCTTGTCCGTCTCGATGCGCGCCTCGCTCTCGTGGGGACCGAACGTGTACACGCCCGCCTCATCGAGAGCGTCCGCGACGCCCGATTCGAGCGGTGCCTCCGGCCCGATCACCGCCATCGTCGCGTCGACCTCCGTGGCGTAGGTGACGACCGCAGTCGGGTGGGTCTCATCCAGCGTTTCGAACCCCGCCGCGAGCCGAGCGATGCCGGGGTTGCGGTTCGACGCGCAAGCGTACAGCGTGACATCGGCGTCGGCCAGCGCGCGGGCGATCGCGTGCTCGCGCCCGCCGCCACCGACGAGTAGAACGATCTCGTCCATGAGCAAGTGGGAGGTGCACGAAGACGTAAGCGTTGCCCATCCACTTTTTTGGTACGCCACCTTTTTTCCGCTCGGGTGGCCTTCGGCCACCGCTCACGCAAAAAATCTGGACCAAAAAAAGCCGCTCGCTTGCGCTCGCGGTGGGTGTACTCACGGTTACCGCCACCGCACCGCCACCGACGAGTAGAACGGTCTCGTCCACGAGCGTGTGGGGGCATGACGACGTGAGCGTTGCCCATCCAAGACCCACACAGCAGAGCAGTCTGCGGTTTCCGATCAATCCTCCGGATGAGCCGAAATTATCAGTGCGATTTATATCGAAATTGCACTTCAATCATTCGTATGCAGCGTATCAAAGCCAACGACTACCACGACATCATACAGGTTTCCGATCCGGAGCTCGCTCCCGACGGCGAGACCGTCGCGTTCGTCCGCCACGTTCCCTCGGACGATGAGTACGAAACGACGATCTACACCATCCCCACCGACGGCGGGGAGGCGCGGGCGTTTACTGCCGTAGCGGGACAGGACAGCTCCCCGCGCTGGAGTCCGAGCGGTGACCGCCTGGCGTTCACCAGTGTCCGAGGAGATACGGAAACGCCACAGCTGTGGATCATGCCGACCGACGGCGGGGAGGCACGCCAGGTGACTGCCGTCGTCGGTGGCGTGGAGTCGTTCGTCTGGTCGCCGGACGGGGATCGGATCGCGTTCACGCAACGAGTGACGGAGCGAGAGCGAGAGGCAGCGCTCGACACCGACGAAAACGGAGACACGGAGTACGAGCGGGAGGCGCCAGACCCGCGGGTCATCGACCGGATGATATACCGCGGCGACGCGCGCTACTTCGATGGGAGACAAAGCCACGTCTACACGGTCGATCTGGCGACGGAGGAAGTGACGCGCCACACCGATGGCGAACACGATTTCGTGACACCGGAGTTCGGCGATGCCACCACCCTCTACTACGCGGTCTGTCGGGAAGACAAACCGGACGACAGCGTCCGCTACGACATCGACGTCCTCGACCTGCAGACGGACGAGACGGAGACTGTCACACAGTCGACGGGGTGGCTGCCCGCTATCGCTGCCACAGAAGACGGCCGGCTCGCGTATCCACGCACGCCTGAAGAAAAACTATCGATGCGACAGACAGACATCGAAGTGTACGACCGCGAGACGGACGACATCGTCACGCCCACAGCGAGGCTCGATCGCACCGTCGAACCGGCGAGCATCCAGTGGGACGGGAACGAACTCTACTTCCTCACGCCGGACGAGGGACGCGTCGTTCTCCGGCGTGTCGCGGCCGAACACGGGCCAACCACCGAGACCGTCGTCGACGCCGGCGAGCTCACGGGAGCGTCCGTCCGCGACGGCGTCGTCGCGTTCGTCAGGAGCGGGTGGGATCACCCTTGTGACGTGTTCACTCGCGTCGACGGCGAAACGCGCCGACTCACGAACGTCAACGCGGGGTACCTCGATACACACCACGTGGGCAAGCCCGAAGCGATCCACTTCGAGAGCGACGAAGTCGAGATTCAGGGGTGGGTGCTCACGCCGCCCGAGTTCGATCCGAACGAGACGTATCCACTCGTCGTCGAGATCCACGGCGGGCCACACGGGATGTGGACGACGAGCGGGACCATGTGGCACGAATTCCAGACGCTGGCCGCCCGCGGGTACGTCGTGGTATGGTGTAATCCTCGCGGGTCAGTCGGCTACGGCGAGGAGTTCGCGATGTCGATCGAGCGCGACTGGGGTGGGATGACGATGCGCGACGTGATGGCTGGCGTCGAGGAGGTCACTGCTCGTGAGTACGTCGACGAGGACAACCTGTTCGTGACCGGCGGAAGCTTTGGCGGGTACATGACCGCGTGGATCATCGGGCACACGGATCGCTTTTCCGCTGCTGTCGGCCAGCGTGGTGTTTACGATCTCACCTCCTTTTACGGCTCGACCGATGCGTTCAAACTCGTCGAGGGAGACTTCGACGCGCGGCCGTGGGACGACGCGGCCTTCCTCTGGGAGCACTCGCCCGCTGCCCACGCTGTGAACGTCGACACGCCGACGCTCCTCATCCACAGCGACGAGGATTTTCGCGTCCCCGTCAACAACGCCGAGTTACTCCACACGTGCTACCGGAAGCTCGGCGTGGAAACACGGCTCGTCCGCTATCCACGGGAGGGCCACGAGCTGTCTCGGAGCGGTGAACCTGTCCACGTCGTCGATCGTCTCGAACGCATCGCCCGCTGGTTCGACGGCTACTCCGACCATCACGACGTCCCGAAAGCGCTAGAACGCGGCGACGAGGGACTTTCAGCGGGTGAAATGGAGAAACGATAGGCGAAAATGGGCACCACCGACGAGTGAAGTGGCCTTTCTTTAGTGTCGGGCATCTACGTGGGGACATGACCGATCCCACCCGCCGCAACCGCCTTGGGGAGGAGGCCAGTCCGTATCTCGAACAGCACGCGGACAACCCGGTGCACTGGCAGCCGTGGGACGACCAAGCGCTTTCCGCAGCGAAAGAGCGCGACGTGCCGATCTTCCTGTCGATCGGCTACTCGGCGTGTCACTGGTGTCACGTCATGGAAGACGAGAGCTTCCAGGACGAGTCGGTCGCGTCGGTGTTGAACGACAACTTCGTCCCGATCAAGGTCGACCGGGAGGAGCGCCCGGATCTCGACAGCATCTACCAGACGATCTGTCAACTCGTCAGCGGCGGCGGCGGGTGGCCGCTGTCGGTGTGGCTCACCCCCGACGGTAAGCCGTTTTACGTCGGGACGTACTTCCCACCCACCGCGCGCGGTCGCACTCCCGGCTTCCGGGAGCTGCTGGAGAACGTCGCCAGCTCGTGGGCCGATCCCGAACAGCGCGAAGAGATGGAAACCCGGGCGGAGCAGTGGACCGACGCGATCGCGGGGGAGCTGGAGGAGGTTCCCGAGCAGCCGGGAGAGGCACCCGAATCGGACGTGCTCCGCTCCACGGCGCAGCGGATCGCCAAAAGTGCCGACCGAGAGCACGGTGGATTCGGATCGGGACAGAAATTCCCCCAGACAGGTCGCGTCCGGGCGCTGTTGCGCGCCACCGAACGAACCGGACGGGACGTGTACCGGGACGTGGCCGAGGAGACGCTGGACGCGATGGTGCACGGCGGACTGTTCGACCACGTGGGCGGGGGATTCCACCGGTACACGACCGATCGGGAGTGGGTGGTACCCCACTTCGAGAAGATGCTGTACGACAACGCCGAGATCACGCGGGTGTTGCTCGCCGGCTACCAGCTCACCGGCCACGACCGGTACGCAGAAGCCGCCCGCCGAACCCTGACGTTCGTCGAGCGGGAACTCACCCACCCGGATGGTGGGTTTTACGCCACGCTGGACGCCCAAAGCGACGGCGAGGAAGGAGCGTTCTACGTCTGGACGCCCGAGGAAATCGACAGCGCGGTGGACGATGAGACGGCCGCCGACCTGTTCCGTGATCGATACGGCGTGACCGAATCGGGGAATTTCGAGGGCGGGAACACCGTCCTCACCGCACAAGCCGGAATCGACGAGCTGGCCGAGGCGTACGATCGGACGGACGAATCCGTCGAAAAGTCTCTAGAAACGGCCCGACGGCAGCTGTTCGAGCGACGCGAGCAGCGCCCACGACCCGGACGGGACGAGAAGGTGTTGGCGGGCTGGAACGGGCTGATGATCTCCGCGTTCGCGGAGGGAGCGCTGGCGTGTAACGAGCCGGGGCTGGCAGAGACAGCCGAGCGAGCGCTGTCGTTCGCCCGGGAGCAGCTGTGGGACGAGGAGGAACGCCGGCTGGCTCGCCGGGAGAAAGACGGCGACGTGAGCGGCGAGGGCTATCTCGAGGACTACGCGTTTCTCGGGCGGGGTGCGCTCCACCTGCACGAGGCGACGGGGGCACTCGAGCCGCTCGGGTTCGCGCTCGATCTCGCCACGGCCATCGAACGGGAGTTCTGGGACGAAGACCGCACCCTGTATTTCACCCCCGAAAGCGGCGAGTCGATGATCGCCCGGCCACAGGAGCTGTCTGACCAGTCGACACCAGCGAGCGCGGGCGTCGCCACGTCGCTGTTGCTCGCGCTCGATGGGTTCGTTCCCCACGACCGGTTCGGATCGATCGCCGAAACGGTGCTGTCGACCCACACAAAGAAAATCGAGTCGGATCCGCTCCGGTGTGTCTCGCTCGCGCTCGCGGCCGACGAACGCGCGTCCGGTCCCATCGAACTCACCATTGCAGCCGACGGCCTACCGCCCTCGTTCCGCGAGCAGCTGGCCACCACGTATCTCCCACGGCGGCTCATCGGGAGACGGCCGCCAACGGCCGACGGGGTGGCCGAGTGGGTCGATTGGCTCGGTCTCGACGCGACCCCGCCGATCTGGGCCGGGCGAGACCAGCAGGCGGACGAGCCGACCGTGTACCTCTGTGAGAACTTCACCTGCTCGCCGCCGAAAACCGATCTCGAAGCGGCGCTCGCGTGGCGCTCGGACGGAACCGAGGCGTGACGGCTTACGAATCGAGTTGTTCCGCGAGATACGCCGCCGGAGGGAGCTCTTCGCTCTCTACGAACCGGGCGATCTCCTCGCCGTCGCGCTCGACGACGATCGTCGGGATGTATTCGACGGCGTACTCCTCGACGCCGGGACCCTGCTTGTCGCGGTCGACCGCGACGTGCTCGATGCGGTCGTCATCGACGCCGGCCGCATCGAGCGCCGCGCCGAAATCGGGGAGCTGTGACCGGCAGTCCTTACACCAATCGCCGCCCCAGATCGTGTACGTCACGCCGTCGTGGTCGCGCAGGATCGACACCGTATCCTCGTGGGCGTCCGCGTCCCACACCGGGTTCGGTGCCATCGTTTCGAGTGCCATACCCGAGCTACTCGGGTGGGCGACTTAATGGCCGCGCTCCGGGCAGCATCCACAGCGAGCGACCCGGAGGTTGAAGAGACGAGCGGTTGAAACAGCAGTATGGCGGATTCATACCTCGTCGAGCTCAAACCCTCCGTCTTTCGGGAGACGCCGTTCTCTCGGGCTGATTTCGAGTTCGATTCGGAGGACGCTCCTCGGCTGTCGTTCGACTCGGAAACGGACGCCGAAACGTGGGTGATCGAACTGAACAGAGAGCACCCCATCACGGGACAGCTCACACTCCACACCGCCCATCCCGACGACGCGTCGAACGTCGACGCGTATCTCGTGTTTCATCCCACACAGGGGGTGTGGATCTCCGAGGAACGCTGAAGCTCACGCCGTCAGCTCGGCCACGACGGATCGTACCGCCTCGGCGTGACCTTCGGGGTTCGCGTCGTCGGCATCGACGACGGCCGCTACCTCTTCGTCGTCGAGAACGAACGTGATCCGCTGGACGTAGTTGTCCTGCACGTCGAGACCGAAGTCGGCCGCGACGGTGCCGTCGGGATCTGCGAGCAGTTCGAAGTCGAGTCCCTCCTCCGCGGAGAACTCGGCGTGTTTCTCGACGGGATCGGTCGAAACGCCGTACACGGTGGCACCGCTGGCTTCGAACGCAGGGAGCTGCTCCTGGAACTGACGGGCCTCGATCGTGCAGCCGGGCGTTCCGTCACGAGGATAGAAATACACGACCGTCGGCTCGGAGAAATCGGGTGTGACGGGTTCGCCACGCTGGTTCTGTGCGGTGATCGTCGGTGCCGGATCGCCTTCTGACAGCATACCCAAACTGGGGACAGACGACGGATAGCCGTTCGGAACGAGGCAGAGACAGCCGGACAGCACCACCGAGAAAGCAGCCGGATATGGGAGGTTCGCCACGCCTTTAGCGTCGCCACGGGAACGGCGTGTATGAACGATTCCGTCCTCGACACCATCGGATCGCCGCTGGTACAGGTGTACTCCCCGCCGGGATCGACGATCGCGGCAAAGCTCGAATCGAAAAACCCAGCGGGCAGCGCCAAGGACCGCCCGGCGCTGTGGATGGTCGAACAGGCCGAGCGCGAGGGCGTTCTGTCGCCGGACGATCGGATCGTCGAACCGACCAGCGGGAACACCGGGATCGGTCTCGCGCTCGTGGCCGCCACGAAGGGGTACGATCTCACGATCGTGATGCCCAGCTCGAAATCGCCCGAGCGCAGGCAGATCATGCGCGCGTACGGTGCCGACATCGACCTCGTCGATGGAGAGATCAGCGACGCGAAAAACCGCGCGGACAGCCTCGCACAGGAGGGAATGGTGCAGTTGCACCAGTTCGAGAACCCGGCGAACACGGAGGCCCACTACCGGACGACGGGTCCCGAAATCCTCCAGCAAGTCGGGGATCGGTCGATCGACGCGCTCGTGGCGGGCGTCGGAACGGGAGGGACGATCAGCGGCGTCGGCCGCCGGCTCCGCGAGGCGTTCCCCGAGATGGAGATCGTTGCGGTCGAACCCGAAGCCAACGCCGTGCTCTCGACCGGCGAGTCGGGCGAGGACGCGTTCCAGGGGATGGGTCCGGGATTCGTGAGCGACAACTTGGAGCTGGATCTCCTCGATTCGGTCGAAACCGTCTCGATCGACGCCGCAGAAGCCGAATGTCGCCGGCTTGCCCGCGAGGAGGGGCTGCTCGTCGGCCAGTCCAGCGGCGCGTCGAACGTCGCTGCCAGACGGGTCGCCGCGCGGCTCGCAACGCCGGAGCTGAACTGCCCACCGACACCGGGGACGGTCGCGCCGAACACCGACGCCACCGCCCAGGCGGACGGCGGACCGAACGAGACTCACGGCGAATACGACGACTGTCCGCTCGTCGTGACGGTGTTTCCCGACAGCGGCGAACGGTACATGTCCACAGGGATGTTCGACGCCGATGTGGACGCGTGAGCCGCGTGGTGTGTGACACTCGCCACCGCAGCGCCCGGAGCACCAGCAGATCCTTCCCCATCAGCGCCGTAGCGTCGGCCAATGCCTGATCTGCTGGACACGCACATGGAAAACCGGTGGATGGTCCGGCCCAACCACGCCAATATGCTCGAAACGGCCCACGGTGGGTACGTGCTGAAATGGATGGACGAGATCGGTGCGATGTCGGCCATGCGGTTTTCGCGGGAGTCGTGTGTGACCGCTCACATCAACCGCGTCGACTTTCAGCGCCCGATCCTCGTTGGCGATCTCGCGCTTATCGAGGCGTACGTGTACAGGATCGGCCAGACCAGCATGCGTGTACGGCTTCGGGCGTATCGGGAGGATCCCCGTACCGACACCCGCGAACAGACCACCGAGTCGTATTTCGTCTACGTCGCGATCGACGAGGACCGACAGCCGACGCCGGTTCCCGACCTCACTGTCTCGACCGAGCGCGGGAAGCGGCTCCAAGAGGCCGCGCTCGAGGGCGAGAACGGAGGCGAGTGAACGCCACGCTCAAGCGTTCGCACACGAACACACAGGTATGCGCGTCACGGCCGAGATCGTGGGGAAGGAAACACGGGAGCTCGATCTGGAAGCAGCGGCAACCTACGGCGATCTCCTGGCTGCGGTCGGATTGAGTCCACACGAGGCGACTGTACTGGTCGACGGCCAGCCGGTCCCCAACGACGGAACGGTCGAAACCGAACGCGTCCGGGTGCTCCGGCTCATCAAAGGTGGATAGTGACCGAGCCATCCAACCGGATCGTCGTTCACCCGGCCCGAGAAGTGGATCTCCCGCGTGTCATGGCGATTCTCGAGGGAGCGTTGCTCGACGTGGCTGTGGAGACCGTCAGAGGCCGATTCGAGGAGGACGCCGTGCTGGTCGCCACCGAGGAGGATCGGATCCTCGGGGCGCTCGTGCT
The DNA here is from genome assembly GCA_025041175.1 of Halobacteriales archaeon YIM A00010. Taxonomy (GTDB): domain Archaea; phylum Halobacteriota; class Halobacteria; order Halobacteriales; family Haloarculaceae; genus Halocatena. The sequence goes on along the minus strand of JAKCFJ010000001.1, from coordinate 2,715,476 downwards.
CGATGGCACCCACATCGAGGCGGTCGCGGTACGACCCAACCGGCGCGGACAGGGCATTGGCACGGCGCTCGTGGAAACCGCCAGCGCGCGCGGACGACTCACAGCCGCGTTCAGACCCGACGTGAGCGAGTTTTACGAGTCGCTGGGCTTCGACATCGAACGGACGGGAGACCGGTGGCGAGGGGTCATACTGTCGGACAGGGATGATTGAATATCGGCTGCTGGTGAACCGCCAGACAGCAGATGGATATTCCGTCTCACTCCGTCCGTCGGTCCGACAGTATCAAACCAGCGGCTCGGTGAGATCCCGGCCGGCCGCCAACAGTTCGTTGACGCGCTCGTCCGAATCGGCTTCGGCGTAGACGCGGAGTTTTGGCTCGGTGCCGCTCGGCCTGACGAGCAGCCACGAGCCGTCCTCGAGGTTGATTTTGAAGCCGTCGCCCGTTCCGATCGACGCCACCGGCTCGCCAGCGACGCGGTCGGGGATGACCCCCTCAAGTTCGGAGAGCACGCGGGGTTTTCGCTCGTCGGGACAGGCGACACTCAGCCGGTCCTGGTGGATTTCGCCGTACGTTTCGGTGATGTCGTCGGCCCGGTCGTCGAGCGGTCGGTCGGCGTGAGCGGCGGCCGTCAACAGCGCGAGCAACACGCCGTCTTTGTTCCGGAGGTGCGTTGTGAGCCCGTAGCCGCCGCTTTCTTCTCCCCCGACGATCGCGTCGTGCTCGTCCATCGCCCGGGCAACCCATTTGAAGCCGACCGGCGTCTCGATCACGCGCTCGTCGTGGGCGGCCCCGATGCGGTCGATGAGGTGCGTGGTCGACACCGTCCGAACAGCCGGACCGGACGCGGTTTCGAGGAGATACTCGTACAGCACCGCGTAGTAGAGGTTTGGATCGAGATAGCCCCGCTCGGGCGTGATGACTGCGATCCGGTCTGCGTCGCCGTCGTTGGCGATTCCGAGCGCCGCGTCACCGGACGTGACGCGTTCGGTGAGCGACGCGAGTCGGTCCGCGCTCGGTTCGGGCGGCGTCCCCCCGAACGCCGGATCGCGTTCACAGCGGCGGCGCTCGACGGTCGCGCCCGCCTCCGCTAACAGGGCGTCGGTGACGCCCCGGCCGCTGCCGTGCATTGCGTCGTACGCGATTGCCATGCCCTCCAGATCCAGTTCGGTATCCACGAACTCGAACGCGCGCTGTCCGTAGGCGGTCGTGAACGTGTCCTCGTGTCGATCCCCGCGCTCGGATTCGGCCACGGCGGTCGGCTCTGCCAGCAGCTCACTGAGTTCGTCCGTCACCGCCGGAAGCGCGGGCGCTCCCTCCGGTGGAAGGAACTTGATACCGTTGTACTCCGGCGGGTTGTGGCTCGCAGTGATCATCACCCCGCCGTCGAAATCCCGGTCCGTAAGCGTCCACGCGAGCACCGGCGTCGGACAGTCGCGTTCGCTGATTATCACGTCGATCCCGTTGTCGGTGAGCACGTCGGCGACCGCGTCAGCGAACCCACGCGACCCCTCACGAGCGTCGTATCCGACCGCAACCGTTCCAGTTTCGGTGTACGACGCGACCGCTTGGGCGACGATCCGAACCCGTGGCTCCGTGAACGCATCGAGCGTGTCACGCCAGCCGTCGGTGCCAAACACGATCTGGTCTCTGGGGTCCATACTCGGGTCTCCAACGGCGCAAATAAAAACCCCCCGTCACCCGATGAGCCGCTCTTTGTCCTCGCGGGTGAGCTGTTTGATCTCGTGCTCGCGGGCCATCGCAGCCGATCGGGTCTCGTGCTCCTCGACGTGTACCACCTCGAGCGGACCGCGACCACGGGTGTACTTCGCGCCGTTACCTGCCCTGTGTTGTTCGACGCGCCGGTCCACGTCCGTCGTGTACCCCGTGTACAACGATCCATCGCCGCAGCGCAACACGTAGACGTAGTGCACACGGTAGGATACGAGCGAGCCCGGAAAATTCGTGGGGTCTCGCCACACTGTGTCGGTCGACCACGAATCCGCCACCCCACTGTGACGCGTCCACGGCCAGACACACCACGCCACGAGTCGCACAACGAAATTCAGAAGACGATGAGAGCGTCGCAACCGGCTGTACGTGTTGGTTCCCACGACCTCGCCAAAACTTCAGTTTGGCTGATCAGCAAGAATGTGCACATTCTTGCTACGTCAGCCGCGGGAGTGTGTCAAGCTCGAACGACGGTTCGATGGTAGCCTCATCGGATGTTTCCGGCGCGGTCCCGCGACACCTCCGCAATTCCCGCGTTCGCTGAACAGTTAGGACACGCGAAAATCGTCCCGCTCTCATCAGCGAAGACGCGGGCAAAGCGTCCAGAGACGTGCGCGCCGCAGTGGTCGCACTTGGCCATTGTTATACCGACACGGTGTGTGTCAGCAGTACCCTCTTGATATTCAACACCTATATATCCTCGTAATTTCGATAGTTCATGCCGAGGAATACAATCGAGAGAGGGGTCAGTCACAGCGGGCCGCATCGAGTGCGCGCGCGATGAGACCGGCCTGTGCCCCCGCAGTGAACCCGGCATCGATGTTCACGACCGTGATCGGCGTGCAAGACTGAAGCATTCCGGACAGGGCGGCCCGTCCGTTCCCGCCGTGTCCGTACCCGTTCGAAACGGGGAGACCGATCAGCGGCACGTCGACCAGTCCCGCGAGCACGGTGGGGAGCGCGCCTTCTCGGCCCGCGGCGACGATGAGTGCGTCCTGTGTTCGACACGCGTCCAGTCGGTCGATCAACCGGGCGATGCCGGCGACGCCGACATCGTCGATCCGGGCAACCCGTGCACCCATCTCGCTCACGATGGTTGCGGCTTCCCCAGCCGGACCGGCGTCCGACGTTCCGGCGGTGACGATCCCCACGTCCGCGTCGAGAGAGGAAGGATCGAACGACGGCCCGTGAACGACGACCGTGGCCGCGCGTTCGGTGTGGTCGATCGTGGCGTTCGGGTGGTGTTCGGTGAGGTGCTCCTCGATCCTCGTCGCTGTCGACGCGTCGGCGCGGGTGACGATCGCCCGATCGGTCGTCTCCACCGCGATTGCGGCCATCGACGCGGTCTCTTCGGGGGTCTTGCCCGCAGCGAGGATCACCTCGGGAATCCCGGTGCGACGGCCACGCGCGGCGTCGAACCGTCCGGCGTCGCCCGTCGCATACCCAGCCAAGGCGGCCTCCGCTTGGGCAACCGACAGCTCGCCCGCTGCCACGGACTCGAGTAGCTCACGCATAGCTCAGCTCAGGCGCGGAGACACACCTAGGCATCGACTTCGGGATGGATTCTCTGTGTGGCTCTACGAAATCGACTTTGATTCCCTTCTGGGGTGATCAGAAAATGCCGTCATCACCCCTGAGAGGCTCCGTATTTGAGAAAGTTTATAAAGTAAGTCCGTGAAGGGGATCCTGTATGGCAGATCTAATCGTCAAAGCCGCCGTAAAAGACGCGCTTAACGAGATGAACGTAGCATCGGACTTCTACGACGCGCTCGATGAGGAGGTCCAGGACCTCCTCGACGACGCCGCGCGACGTGCACAGGAGAACGACCGCAAGACCGTTCAGCCCCGGGACCTGTAAGGTCGCGGCTATCATACGGTCTGCACGGCATTGTTTTCCGCAGCCGTTTTCACGCCGAGTGGATACTAACGCCGTCGTTGGAGCCGACGTGGATCTCGTCAGCCACGTCGGTGAAGATTCCGTGCTCGACGACACCGGGAATCGCAGACAGCGACCCGGCGAGCGCGTCCGGGGCTTCGATCGCTCCGAACGCGCAATCGAGGACGAGATTACCGTTGTCGGTGACCACCGGGCCGTCCTTTCTCCGTGCGGTTCGCAGGGTGGGTTCGCCGTCGAGCGCCCGGATCGATCGTTCGACCGTCGGGACGGCGTCCGAAAGCAGTTCGACTGGGACGGGGTGATCGAGCACGTCCGTGGATTTGGTGTCGTCAGCGACGATGAGACAGCGCTCTGCGCTCGTGTCCACGATCTTTTCGCGCGTGTGGGCTGCTCCACCGCCCTTTATCACCGTGCCGTCCGGTTGCAGCTGATCCGCGCCGTCGATAGCGATGTCCGGCCGTGCGTCGTCCAGCGTGACGAGCGGGATGCCCGCCTCGCGGGCGAGTGCACGAGCCTGATAGGAGGTCGGAACGCCCTGAATCTCCGTTCCGGACGCGACTGCCTCCCCGAGTGCTCGTATCGCGTGTGCTGCGGTGCTTCCCGTTCCGAGTCCGACGACCATGCCGCTCTCGACCTGTTGGGCCGCCGACTCCGCTGCGCGGCGCTTTGCCTCGTCGGTTCCACCCGATGCCTTCATGGAAACCAGTTCTCGATCCCACCTTTTTTGTCTTCCCACCCACCTTTTTTCCGCTCGGGTGCGCTTCGCGCACCCTCGCCTGGCGAGTCGGTCGCTCACTTCGTTCGCGCTACGACTCGCTGTCGCCGGCCTACGGCCGGCTGCTTGAGGCGCGTAGCGCCTCTCTGGTTCCCACTCGCTGCGCTCGCGGGAACGCAAAAAACGTGGGCGAAAAAAAGCCGCTCGCTCCGCATGCGCTCCGCTCGCGGTGAGTGTACTCACCGCTACCGCTCCGCCACTGCACCGCGACCACTCCGCTTCCGCGACCACTCCGCTTCCGCGACCGCTCCCGCTTGCTACGGTGGTTCGTTAGTCGTCGGTGGTAGGTGCAACAGCGGTATCACCGACGACCCGGGCCAGTTCGGGATGGCGCTGGCGCAAGCCATTGAGATCACCGCGCTGGCGGTACTTGCAGTAGGTTACCAGCGTGTCGACCAGACAGGCGGGCGCGCTGTCTACGTCGGATTTCTCGGTCATCTCGGCCGGTTCTCGCGAATCATCGGGCGTGAACACGGACTGAACCACGTCACCATCGCGCTGTTCGTGGAATCGGGCGCACGCGCCGTTGTCGAACCAACATTCGATGATCGTCTCATCGGTGGCGCAGTAGCGCGTGAACCGCGCGATGCCCGGCAACTCCTCGTACCCGCCCGTTCGAGTCCTGCCAAGCCCCGCCGTCGCCAGTATCTGTTCGATCTGGGTGGCGTGGGCACAGCCCGTCGATTGGCACGGGCGACACCACAATCCTTCACCCACGTCGATGATGTGGTACAGCTCCGCTTTCGACACCACGTCCCGATCCTCGACCGCCGAGAGGTTCACCACCTCGCCCCGCTGATTCCGGAACTGAAACAGTGGTATACTCATCGCCACCACCGCCCCTGCGGGCAGCCCATCCGGTGGTCGAGGCGCGTACGAACCGGCCGACCGCACACCGGGCAGCGCGTGCGCTGTTCGTCTTTCTGATACGATGCGACACCGTTACGTGTCTCTGTTGCGTTCCCAAGCATGGGTTTCTCCTACCGCAGAGGACCCAGCGTCGGGTGGTTGCACACCCGGCGCGTTTCAATGAACGCGCCATCTCGTGGCTGGCGTCCTCGTTTATCGTTGCCTTCCCCATCACTCATAAAGGTACTGATGGAATGCGGAATACCATTGTGCATTAACAAGTAGTGCCCAGCACAGCGACCGACAATCAGGACGTTTCAGTCAGTAGCTCGCGGTCGTCGATCCGATCCATCGATTCCATTTCCCATCAGTCGCTCTACCTTCTGTTCGAACTCCTCTTCCCGAATTTCGCCGCGGGCGTACCGATTCCGCAGTTCCTGAAGCGGGTCCCCTGCTGGCTGTGGATCGTCTTCCTCGATCTCCTCGGTCGACCCGTCCCCTCGAACGTGTTTCAATACTCTATCGATGAGATACGCGGCGAGAATTACCCATCCGATCATCGATACACCCGGACACGATTCATGTACCGATATGTCGCCTGATTGGCCGGGAACAATCCTGTTGTCCGGGAGGCGGTCACCTGCGTGTTGCTCTATTCGTGTCCGGGTGTAGAACTCATCTGTCCCCACCCGAAGATCAGTAGCAAGGAGAACGATACGACGAGAACCGCGTCAACCGGGTTTCTATCGTACCACTCCCGTATCCAATTCACATCCATATCAATTAATTGTTTAAACTCGTGAGTGATGTTTCTCGTGCCATTCACGCTGGCTCGGAGTCCACCGGCTCGAATCACCGGAAGTCTCTCCCGCCAAAAACAACAATGATTCGACATTCGGTACATACTTATTGTCGAGTTTTGATGTAGAGATATGCCGTACAGCTACGAACCGCACTACTTCGAGGAGATGGAGGAGGGGACGACGTTCGAGAGCGCGGGCCGGACGATCACCGAGTCGGATTTCGTGATGCACTCGATGCTCACCGGCGACTGGACCGAACTCCACACGAACGCCGAGTACGCCGAGGAGGGTCCGTACGGCGAACGCATCGCCCACGGGCCGATGACGTTCATCATCGCCACAGGGCTGGTCCAGCGGTGTGGGTTCGTCGAACGGACCGTTATCGCGTTTCTCGGGATGAACTACATGGATATCCCAAATCCCCTGTTCATCGGTGACACGCTCACGGCGACGTTCGAAGTGACCGAGCGGCGCGAACTGGAGAGCCGGGACGACGCCGGACTGGTCGTCATCGATTCGGACGTTCGAAACCAGGACGACGAACAGGTGTTCGCAGGCGACATGAAGTTCTTGTTCAAACGTCAGGAATAACGTTCGATCCCTATCGCGGTATCGGGAGCAAGATAAAGGTTCGAACCACTGAAACAGTCAGACGATTGCTACAGGTCCGTTTCGATCTCTCGAAGCTGGTCCAACCGGCGATCCATTGATGGATGAGTAGTGAACAGCGGCTCTGTCAGCTTTTGGAACCGATACGTGTTCTCGTGGTGTTCCGGTATTCTGTCGCCGTCGGGACCGAGTCGAATGGGTTCGTCGACCGGTGTGTCGACTGGGACGATCGACAACGCTTCGATCGACGCACGCCCTGCCCGGAGATCATCGGTGGGAACGTCGTCCAATTGCCGATCGAGCTTCGTGATGGCGCTCACCAACGCGACCGGGGAACCGGTGAGCGCGACAGCGCCCCGATCTGCCGCTAGTTCCCGATACCGGGACAGCGATCGGATCAGGAGTCGGCCGAGCAGCCAAAATCCCCCGGAAACAATGTAACACACGCCCACTCCGATCCAATCCTTGTCTCCTTTTCTCCGTTCGGCTGCCCACTCGTACATCGATCGCGCGATGACCAGAGGGGTCGAGGCGACTGTCATGACCGCCACGTCGCGGTGTTTGATGTGGACGAGTTCGTGGGCAAACACTGCTCGTAGCTCCTCTGCGTCGAGTGCTTCGAGCAGCGCGCTCGTGACGACGATCGTTGCACGGTCGGGGGTCAGTCCGCTCGTGTACGACGTTGCGAATGCCGACTCCGCGACGACGACGGTCGGCACGGGAAGATCGGCCTGGTGGGCCAACTGCTCGACGGTTCGTTGGAACGAATCCGAACGCTCCGATGCCGATCGGGGAGGAAGCGATTCAATGAATCTGAGAGCCAGGGGTCCGCCGGCGTACTCCCGATAAATCATTGCTGCAAGAAGAGTTCCGGTCACAACGAGTCCGAGCCAGACACTGCTATCGGACGGAACCAGCGGGTGGGATTCCACCAACAAGAGGAGACCAACCACGGCACCGTACACCACACCGAAAAACACACACGCCACGCCACCGAGCAACGCGAGCGTCACCGCCATCCGAAGCGCGAGTTCTCGATCCCGAGACCATTCCATGTCCCAACAGTATCAACCATCCACCAAAACAGGATCGGAAAACGGAATTGAACGTGGATCAGTCCGCAGTGGCTTCGACGGGCTGTTCTTCGTCGTCGGTGTAATACTCCTCAATGAGGTCCTCGCCGATCCGGTTGAGTTCGGTTTTGGGCAGCATCGACAGCAGATCCCACGCGATGTCGAGCGTCTCGTCGATGTCGCGGTCAGTGGTGAACCCTTGGTCGACGAACTCGTTTTCGAACCGTTCCGCGAAGTCGAGATACTTGTTGTCGCTTTCCGAAAGCGCCTCGCGGCCGACGATGTTCACGAGATCGCGCAGGTCCTCACCTTCCGCGTAGGCCGCGTACAGCTGGTCGGAGACATCGGCATGGTCCTCGCGAGTGAGTCCCTCACCGATCCCGTCGTCCATCAGCCGCGAGAGGCTGGGCAACACGTTGATCGGTGGGCTGATGTTCTGTGAGTTGAGATCCCGATCGATGTAGATCTGCCCTTCCGTGATGTAGCCGGTCAGATCGGGGATCGGGTGGGTCTCGTCGTCGCCGGGCATCGTCAGGATCGGGATCTGTGTCACCGATCCCTCTCGGCCGTCGATGCGGCCGGCGCGCTCGTACAACTCCGCGAGGTCCGTGTACATGTACCCCGGGTAGCCACGGCGGCCGGGCACCTCCTCGCGGGCTGCGCCGATCTCGCGCAGCGCCTCGCAGTAGTTGGTCATGTCCGTCAGGATGACGAGCACGTGGTAATCCTTCTCGAAGGCGAGATACTCCGCGGTGGTCAACACCAGCCGCGGCGTGATCGTCCGCTCGACCGCCGGGTCGTCGGCGAGGTTCATGAACACCACCGAGCGCTCCAACGCGCCCGTGCGCTCAAAGTCGTCCATGAACTCGTTTGCCTCCTCTGCGGTGATCCCCATCGCGCCGAACACCACCGCGAACTCCGATTCCTCCTCGTCTTCGTCCGCGGTCTCTTCGGGCACGGTCGCCTGTCGGGCGATCTGGAGCGCTAGCTCGTTGTGTGGCAGCCCCGACGCCGAGAAGATCGGCAGCTTCTGGCCGCGAACGAGCGTGTTCATGCCGTCGATCGCGGCGACCCCCGTCTGGATGAACTCCTCGGGATACTCCCGGGCAGTGGGGTTGATCGCGGCACCGATGATGTCGTGGCGTTCGTCGGGCACGATGTCCGGACCGCCATCAATGGGCTGTCCGGAGCCGTCGAGCACCCGCCCGAGGAGATCCTCGGTGACGGGCATCTTGAGCGTCTCGCCCAAAAACCGAACCGACGAGTCCCGATCGATGCCGTCGGTGCCCTCGAACACCTGGATCGCAACGTGATCGCTGGCCGCTTCGAGCACCTGCCCGCGGCGGGTCTCACCGGACGGTGTCTCGATCTCGACCATCTCGTCGTAGCCGATCGGTTCGTCCGTCTCCACGAACACCAGCGGACCGCTGATCTCCGTGATCGTTTGATACTCTTTCATGTCAGTATTTCTCTCGAAGTTGGTTCGTGATATCCTCGGTGAGGTCCGCGACGAACTCCGCGGCCTCCTCGTCCGGAGTGGTTGCGATGCGGTTCAGACGCGGCACCGCGTCGATCGAGGTGATCTCGTCGACGGGGACGCCGGCGTCCAGCGCCTCGAACGCCTCGTCGTTGAACGACTTGATCGCTGTGAGGATCTGGTACGTTTTCTCCGGCGGACAGTACCGGTCCACGTCGTGGAACGCGTTCTGCTGGAGCCACGCTTCTCGGAGATAGCGAGCCACCTCGAGGGTGAGCCGCTGATCCTCCGGGAGAGCGTCTTTGCCGACCAGCTGGACGATCTCCTGTAGCTCCGATTCCTCGTCCAGCGTATCGATCGCCCACTGGCGCGTGTCCGACCAATCGTCCGCGATCTCGTCTTCGAACCACGGGTCGAGCTGGCTGCGGTACAACGAGTACGATTCGTCCCAGTTGATCGCCGGGAAGTGTCTGCGCTCGGCGAGATCGGCGTCGAGCGCCCAGAACGTCTTGACGATGCGCAGCGTGTTCTGCGTTACGGGCTCGGAGAAGTCGCCGCCGGGCGGTGAGACCGCGCCGATCACCGAGATGGACCCCTCGGTGCCGTTCACGTTCTCGAAGTAGCCCGCACGCTCGTAGAACGCAGAGAGCCGCGCGGCGAGGTACGCGGGATACCCCTCCTCGCCGGGCATCTCCTCGAGCCGCGAGCTGATCTCCCGCATGGCTTCGGCCCACCGAGAGGTCGAATCGGCCATCAGCGCCACGTCGTACCCCATGTCGCGGTAGTACTCCGCGATGGTGATGCCCGTGTACACACACGACTCGCGGGCCGCAACGGGCATGTTCGAGGTGTTGGCGATGAGACACGTTCGGGCCATCAGGGGGTTGCCGCTCTGTGGGTCCGGGAGTTCGGGGAAGTCGTCGATGACCTCGGTCATCTCGTTGCCGCGCTCCCCACAGCCGACGTAAATAACGATGTCGGCGTCTGCGAACTTCGCCAGCGACTGCTGGGTGACGGTCTTTCCGGAACCAAACGGTCCCGGGATCGCGGCCGTGCCACCCTTTGCCAGCGGGAACAGCCCGTCGAGGATGCGTTGTCCCGACACCAGCGGCGTGGTCGGCGTCTGTTTCTCGACAGTCGGACGGGCTTCGCGCACCGGCCACTCCTGGTGCATCGTGACCTCCTCGCCCGAATCGAGCGTTGCCACCGTTTCCTCGACCGTGAACGCTCCCGCCTCGATCGACTCGACCTCACCGCCCTCGAAGTCGGGGGGAACGAGCACCTTGTGCTCGATACTGACCGTCTCGTCGACCGTTCCGACGATGTCGCCCGGACCGACTTCCTCACCGACCTCGACCGTGGGCGAAAACTCCCACGTCTTTTCGAGGTCGATGCCGGGGGCGTCGACCCCACGATCGAGAAATGCACCCATCTGGGATTCGAGCACGTCGAGGGGCCGCTGGACGCCGTCGTAAATGGTGTCGAGCATTCCCGGCCCGAGATCCACCGACAACGGCTCGCCGGTGTTCGTGACCGTTTCGCCGGGGGAAACGGCCGACGTCTCCTCGTACACCTGAATTGTGGTTACGTTGCCTTCGATCTCGATGACCTCGCCCATCAGCCCTTCCTCACCGACGTACACGACGTCGTTCATCCGGGCGTTGAGGTCCGTGGCGGTCACGACCGGACCGCTCACGCTTTCGATAACGCCGTCGTCGCTGACGGCCTGTTCCTGTGTTGCCTGACTCATGGTTTGTGTTGGTTCGAGTGGATTGACTCTGACTCTGGTCGATTCCGTTCGTGATCGCTGCCGTTAGCTCGGAAGTACGTTGCGCGACGCGGGTTGCGTGCCGTCTCGACGGTGTGGCCACGGTCGCATCGGTTTCGCTAGGACTCGTCCATGAGATCAATACCGATCGCTCGCTTGATCTGCTCGCGGAGTCCACCGCTCCCGGCACCACCACCCAGCGTGACGAGCACGGGATCGACGCTCGTTTCGACTTCGGTTCGCAGCTGCCGGGACAGGTGGGGGAGATCGTCATCGTGCATCACCACGATCCCGATGTCATCGTCGTTCAACATCGTCTGGACGGCGTCGTCGAGATCCTCCGCCTTCCGATCCTCGGGGACGGTTTCAAACCGACGAACGCCGGCCAACTGAAACCCCGTGGTGAACTCCTGGCTCCCGATGACCCCGATCTCCTGGCTTGCGTTGGTGTCCTGGTGGCTCATACGATCACCAGTTCTTCTTCGATCTCCTCGTCCGTTAGTCCTGCTTCCTTGCCCCGAGCGATCGCGCGGATGTTGTCGACTTCGCGCTCTTTCGCACGGATGTACGCGATCACTGGACAGATCGACAGTGGATACCGGTTCGTGAGGGTGTCCGCGTACTCCAACAACGCCTGCTGTAGCGCCCGCTCGAACTCGATGAGGCTGTCTGCCGCTTCGAGTTCCGACAGCGCGTCGTCCAGATCGCTCGCGTAGGGACCCTGACGGAGGTACTCCGTGAGTTGACCGATGTTTGCAGTGAGCTGGCGCAGCTCGGACTCGTCGAACAACCGCCCATCGGGGATGTAGTACGCGCCGGGATCGATGTCCGCACCGCTGCGCGCGAGCCGAAGCGCGTTCCGGACGTTTCGAAAGTCGATCTCCGCGCGCAAGAACCGGATGTACAGTCTCGTTCCCTCGGACGGTTCCTCCGGAAATTCGCCGAGCATGTCGGAGTAGAACGCGCGATCGACCGCGTTTTCGAGCGGAACGAGCACGCCCGTCTCCTCATAATCCGGGTAGGCGTCTTCGAGCGCCGGCCCGAAGATGGTGTTCGAAAGCCGCTCGACGACCATCTCGATCGAGGTCGATTCGACGAGCCGATCCAACAGCTGGTCCGAGAACTCCCCAGCACGAATGAGATCGTCCGTGATCTCTTGCTGATCGGAGTCGGTGTAGACACCACGAATGACCGTTTTGATGTTCCACGCGTCGAACTTCCGGAGATAGCGCGCGATGTAATCGTACAACTCGCCGTCGGCGAAACGAAGGAGATCGTCGAAGTGTTTCGCCAGATTTCGGTTGAGCGCGTACTCGATGAGGTCTACACCGCCGTATCGAGCGCCGAGCGCGTTCATCTCGGTTTCGTACTCGGTCTCCTCCATGAACCGGGCGATCTCACCCGGACCCATGCGGACCAGTTTGCGGTAATCGCTCTCATCAAACAGGGATGCTCGGCGCGACCGAACGCGTGCCGTGACGTAGCCGTAGTTGGCTGTATCAACCGTTGCGCTCATTCTTTCCTTCGAATAGCCGCTCGCTCACCTCGCGCAGGTTATCGTCCCAGACATCCTCGAATACGGAATCAAACGTGTTGTTCACACGTATCCTCGAACTGTCACTTTCGACCACCACGCCGCCGAGACAGTCGTACTCGCCGGCGTAGGTGAAGTCGTCGTATTCGTCGTCATCGAGGATCGATTCGATCAACTCGGCGTCGTCACCGCGACCGTACACCTGTATGGTGCCGGAATCGAACTCCGCTGCGGCGTCGGCAAGCAGCGTGCGGGTCAGCTCCTCGCGGTTCTCTTCGAGCGTTGCGAGCCGCTGTTGTGCTGACTCACGAACCTCTTCGAGGATGTCACGACGCGCTTCGAGGCGCTGTTGTTTCGCTTCGAGCTTGGCGCTCGATAGGCGCTGTTCTTCCTCCTGTTCGATCGTTCGTTCGACCTTGCGCTCGCGCTCGTCGATGATCTCCTCGGCCTCCGCGTTGGCCTCAGAGACGATCTCCTCGGCCTCCGCGTTGGCCTCTTCGTGTATCTCGTCCGCACGCGCGCGGGCTTCGTCTCGAATGTCTTCTACAACCGTATCAAGGCTCATAATGGTCGATAGGGGTGATCCGGAAGTGTGGTTCTATACGAAATTGAGAGCCAGTGCGAAAATGACCAGCGTCTCCGGAATGACGGTCAGAAGGATTCCGTACACAAGCATGTCATCGTCTTCAGCGATCGCACCGATCGCAGCCGCACCGATGCTGCGTTCTGCCATCCCCGCACCGATCGCTGCGAGTCCGACGCCAATCGCTATTCCAGACTTTGCAGGAATTGCCGATGCTTGTAAGACCATAGCGCCGAGCAGCATTGGAGTGATTTCCATCATGGTTTGGTAGCTTTTTGTAGAGTTCGCTCGTATCCGAACGGTTGATCCTAATTATACAGTGCCCATAAAGCTTCTCAAACCAATTTCATCGGTACTGTACGACTACGCGCCGAATCCGCGGATTTATCTGCGATTAGTACTACGTAGTATGGCTCTTTGACTATCTCGGTTTGTGTACACAATCGAAAATTAAAGATACGAGTGTTGTCGGCGTAAACAAAAACGAGTACCGGTCTATTCTTCGGGCGTGAATCGGCGTACGTATCCGAATGGCGTGTACGCCTCTCCACCGCCGTTGTAGAATTTCTGGAAGAATTCCACGTATTCGAGACGAAGGGCCTGCAGACCGGCACTGGTAATTCCGAGCGCCAACACGAGAATATGTCCAAGAACGAGAATGATTATTCCAAGTACTCCTCCCACGAGCATCTCGACAGGACCGGAGCCGTTCAAGAGCCCGGCAAACATCATCTCCTCGGCCGGGATCTCGGCGGGGCTCTTAGAGCTGAAGAAGATGAAGTGGTACACTTCACCGTGGTCTCCGTGATGGACGTATCCACCGAATACGATGAGATTGACAGCGAACGCCATCCCCGCCTTTGCAAGCAACACCGCTCCGATCCGGATGTAGGAGAGAATGTCTGAGAAAACCTTCAGTAGGAGTGCTTCAGCGATTTCAACGATCCCCGTCGTGGCGACCAGGGCGATTCCGAGCAGGAAAAAACCGATCCCGGCGAGGCCAACCGACTCCGGCAAGCCCGTGAATCCAAGCCCAATCGGATGACCGTTGAACACGGATTCCGGTCCAACTATGAAATTTGGTGTGTAACCAGACCCAACCGACGGAATCGGAGCATCACCGAAGATCCACACCCAAAAGCCCAACAACATGAACAGCCACGATCCGCTCTCCCGCACGGCATCGCTCACGCTGTGGCTGAGATGCTCGTAGAAGGAGAACGCGTAGCCGATCGTTAGGTGGAACACGCCGACCAACAGGCACAGGACCATCCACAGCAGTGCGTACTCCTCATAGGCCGGCATCAGTCCCTTGTGTATGGGGGGATTGCCACCCCAGACGATCTCACCGAGCATGTGGAGCCCGAAGATCTCACCGTAGAGCAGACCGAACAGCGCCGTAAATCCGCCGGCCCACAGTGCAATCCCACCAAGGCTTGCTACCACGCCGTCATATCTCGTGGCGAGGAAGTAGCCAATCGCTATGTAGAGAAGTCCGTATCCGAAATCGCCGATCATGAACCCGAACAGCGTCGGGAACGTGAGGAACACGATAATCGACGGATCGAGCTCGGAGTATTTCGGCCGTGAGAACATCTTGACGAGCAGTTCGAACGGCTTCACCGAGCCAGGGTTGTCCTGCACCACGGGCGGCTCGCTGTTGCTCATCGCCTGGTCGACGCCACCATCTGCGGCGATCTGTTCGCCGCCATCGGCAGCCGCAGCCGCCGGATCGGGGCCGCCGGCCGCGCCGCCAACGTCCTCGCGGTCGATAAGGTGGCCGTCGCCGTCGTAGGAAGCCCGTTCCAGCTCGTCGACTTCCACGTGCTCGCCGACGGTGCTGTGGAGCGTCTCCACGAACTCGCCAAAGCGCTCGGTGGGAATCCATCCCTCCGAAACGAATGCGTTGTCCGTCATTGCAAACGACAGCGGCGCTTCCTGGCGCTGAACGTCGATGGCCAGCGTTTCTTCGGCCGCGAGCAGGAATCCGCCGTGTTCCAATCGCAGCTCTTCGAGCTGATCCTCGACCGTTTGGAGCTTCGATTCGAGCTGCTGGCGCTCGTGTTTTTGCTCCTCGATGTAGCGCTCGGGATCGCCCGCCGCGTCGGGAACGTCGTGGGCTGTGAACGCCGCACCGACGAGCAGCTCCTCGACATCGACATTGCTATCGTCGGACTGCGTCCGACTGTCCGAGGAACGTTGTTCCTCGCTATCGTCGGCGCGTGCGAACACGGCGACCACGCCGTCTTCCTCGAACAGCTCGTACTCCGTCACGCCTGACTCCGAGAGCGTGGTCTCGACCGCCGCCGGATCGCCCTCACCGACCGCAACCGAGAGCGAATCGTACCCCGACAACAGATCGAGATCGATACCCAGCGCGGCAAACGGCTCCATCGTTTCGATGCGGTCGTTGACCGCACGGAGGTCGTCAGTCAGCTCGCTCCGCCGGTCATCGAGTTCGTTGACCGTCTGTCTGATGGATTCGAGTTCGTTGTCGAGCGCGTCCGGGGTGACGATGCGCTCGGGCGCAGCGTCCTCCTCGTCCACGTCGAGAATGCTCTGGAGCGACCGAACGGTGACGAGCTTCTCGGACGCCTCGTCAGCACCCTCGATCGGATCCCCCGGAGCAAACCCCTCCCACGTGTCGTCGTAGTCGGTGAGGTGGAGCAGGTGCATCCCGTGGATGGCTTCGATCACGTCGTCCATGACTTGGGTGGAACCGGTCACCGACACCCGGCTCATCCGCTCAGGTCTGAGCATGGACGGTCTCCTCGAACGTTGTGATGATCTCCTCGATCACGTCCGCTTCGCGCTCGCTGGCGCTCGCTTCAAGGGACTCACGCTCGGCGTTTCCTTGCTCGAGGATCGATTCTCGCTCGCGTTCGATCTCCGCTCGGGCGTCGCTGAGCCGCCGCTCGGCCAGCTCATCGGCGTCCTGCTCGGCCTCCGAGCGTATCTCATCGGCTCGCTCGTGTGCCTCGGCGATGATCTCATCGCGGTCGGCCTGTGCCTCGGCCACGATGTCGTCGACATCGTCCTCGGCCTCCTTGATTTGATCCAGAACCTCGGGTCTGGCCATGCTTATATCGTGAAGAGATTGGATTAGCGGCTATTTGGGCGTTGCGAAGTGGATTGTGGGAGTGCCCTCCGAGGATCCACCCGGCGGCCAACGGGACGAAGCGTCCGAGACTCCGGAGACGGCTTTCGTAGCCGGTGTATCGCTCCCGATCCGCAGCGTTATGGCGGTGTGCGAGCAAGTCCGTTCAATGGGAATCCTCGAAAACAAGGCTCGCGCACGGTTTTTTTACAAGTATCTATCGAAGGTGTACGACGAAGTGAACGCGTTCATCTGGACCGAAGAGATGCGCACCGAAGCCATCGGGCTGCTCGACATCGGGCCGGACGACCGCGTGCTCGATGTGGGGTGTGGAACGGGGTTTGCGACCGAGGGACTGATCGAGCACACCGAGCGCATCCACGGACTCGATCAGAGCGTCCACCAACTCGAACAGGCCGAAGAGAAGTTCGGAAGACGGAGTCCGGTTCGGTTCTATCGCGGCGACGCCGAACGGCTGCCCTTCGCGGATTCGACGTTCGACGTCGTCTGGTCTTCCGGCTCGATCGAGTACTGGCCCCGCCCGGTCGAGGCGCTCCGGGAGTGTCGTCGCGTCGTAAAACCCGATGGGCGCGTGCTCATCGTCGGACCGAACTACCCCTCTCGAACACTGTTCCAGAAGCTCGCCGACGCGATCATGCTCTTTTACGACGAGGACGAAGCCGACCGCATGTTCCAGAGCGCTGGCTTTGGGGAGTTCGAGCACCACCTCATGGGACCGTCCCACAGCCCCGAGATCGCCATCACCACCGTCGCAAACCCCTAGTCGCTCCCCGTTATCACGCGCGCGTTTCGAGCACAGCCACCAGCTGATCGCCGGTGTACAGCCGGACGGTCACCGTCGAATCCGGATGGAACTGTGTGTTCGTGCTCGCAAGCCGGAGGCTCGCGGACTGTCCCGCGGTCCAGTTGCCCTCGTACGCGCTGTTGAACGGGCCAGTCGGTCCGCCCACAAACCCGGTGGCCGCGAAAAACGGGATCGGCGGTTGGTGAGCGATCGGCTCTCCGTCAACGGCAATCTGCAGACGAAGCGACGCCGGATCGAGCACCGCACCGCTCCGGTGGGTGAGCGTGATCGTCTGGGTCGCGCTGTCGGTGGTGAGAGCGATCGCCGCCCGTGGTGGCTCCGATCCCGGAGACTGGGAGAGCACCATCGCACCGAACGCACCGGCCAACACGACCGTGATCGCCACGAGAACGACGACTCCCACGACGGTGGATACGCCACGGTCGGACACACGGACCGCTGGTCACCCGATAGCTGATAAACCTTCGGAGAGGACCGTTGCAACCGGCGCAGCGAGTCGCAGGTGGCTGCTCTGGCGTTGGTCACTGCTGGTCCCGGCTGGACCGCCGGTCCCGGTTGAGTCCGGCGGCTGAGAGGATTCGTTCCCGACGGTGATCGAGACGTTGTCGTTGCCGACAGTGCCGGTGATCGTGCTCCCGTTCGGTGGCTGGAGCATGAGCAACGCCTCCTCATCGGTCGTGTCGACCGGCTCGCCATCCACGGAAATGGTGCCGTTGCGCGGCTCGCCTTCCTCCGGATGTGTGAGCCGCACGTACATGTAGCCGCCGGGGAAGGTGACGTTCTGTGTGAGTGCAAGCTGCTCGTTGGGGTTCTTTTGGGCGTCGCGCCCGATCGTCCCCTCCTCCTGGATGGGGATCTTCTGTTGTTCGTACACGATGTTCCCCGAGATAACGCTGTAGTATAAATTTGCCGTGCTATTGAAATGTATGTTTTGTCGCAATCTATATCTACTCCAACGTTCCGAGCCTGCTGTATTTTCTATGCTGACGCCGTTAGAATATAACTCATTTGTTTTCCCTTTTAAATTCGTTTGAGCAGGTTGTTCGTCGTTCGGATTTCCTCGTGCACCGTCGAGATACGCCTCCCGGATGTACGTTTCCTCGCCATCACTGCCGTCGATCGTTGCGAGCACGACTCCATCCGAAGACGTTCGAACGAAAAACCGGCTAGGGGCGGTCTGATCACCGTTGAGTGCTGATTTGATCCTGCTCCGGACGGGTCCTTGGAACATATTTAATTCCTGGCTGATGTCGTTGGCCCGTCTTTCGACCGACTCGTTCTCTATATCACTGTGAGCTGTAAGATAATTAGCCAGCACCTGCGTCCGTCGTGCTTCGGTGGAGATCAGCGCTAGCTCGCGGAGAAACGCCTCCGAGGAGAGTTCCCCGTCGTTGTACGCCCGAATCGTGTCGTTCTGTTTCGCTCGAAGATCGTCGGTCCGCGTTTCGACGTTATCGAGCTCGTCGGTGGCGAACGCCGCTTCGTCGGAGGCGTTTTCGTGAGCGACTTCGATCCGTTCGTAACTGTACTGTTGCTGGAATTTGGTGGTGTCCAAGGAAACAGCGCTCCCCACGTCCTGGGAGACGGTCACTGTGTCGTTGCGCTCGATCGAACCGTTGATCGCCAGGTAGGACAGATCGCCGCCGACCGCGTGTTCGATCGTTCCAGGATCGTCCTGCTGTGTATCGGAGGATACGGGTGTGGGTGCAGTCGTCGACGAGGGTATCACTGCGAGGGCAATGAGTACGACCACCCATACGACGAGAAGCCGGGAGGAACGCATTGGGACCATATACAGCAGGCGGGAACAAAAACATCGGTGATATGTATCGGCGTTTGCTATCTCACACCACAACGAGCGGTGGGGCGGTTACCGATCCCATAGCAGCGATGGTCCCCGCGTTGTCACTGGACTTGGTTCGCCGGGAAATCGACAGTAAGTGTTTTCCTACCGGAGCGTTCACAGGTTTATATGCGGACTGTGGCCACCATTGCCCTCCTCATAGCAGTCTCGGTGTGTTTTATCGGCCACGCAGCCGTGGGATCGGCCACCGCAGCCCCCGTCTCCGTTAACGACTCGGACGAGATCGTTGCGATCCGGATCCTCCCGAACGGTGATGCCGACATTTCCGTGATACGAACCGTTTCGATCGAAACGCAGAACGATTCAGCAGCGTTCAATAAAACAGCACGACAGTACAGGAAGGGTGGTGGCGCAAGCTTCGGGAAAACCGATGGTGCTGACGACTCCCTCCAATCCTTCCGCCAAGCGGCACACGCAGTCGGCAACGAATCGAATCGATCGATGCGTATTGTTAACATCAAAAACGACACATCCAGGCGAAACGACACTGGGATCTTTTACCGGAATTTCACGTGGACGAGCTTCACCGTCCCACCGGAGGGCGATGAAGCCGTCAACCTGAACGAGTCGTTCACCGTCGGAGACCGCCCGTGGATCTCGAGCCTCAGAGAAGGCCAAATGCTCGTGATCAGCGTCTCTGAGGGGTACGAGATAACAAAAGGCAAGAACGTCGATAAAATCGAGGGAAACACCTGGGTGTATGAGGGCCAACGGACCTTCCAGCAGTTCGACATCGCCTACCGCGAGGAAACGTACCAACAACCGGAGGGTGAAGAAAACACCAATCGATCCGGTGCATTCGTCGGGCTCGTTGCGCTGGTCGCTCTCGTTGTGGCCGGCTCGGTCGGTGCGTTCGCGTATTCCCGTCGTCGAACGCTGATTCACCGGATAACGGCGGATAGAAACATCCCGCTACCGGGGCGAGACGGCGCGGATACACCGCGCTCGGCGAACGAGCACGAGACCGGAACCGGGATGGACGCTGCTGCGGTGATGGGTCCGGCAGGCGAGACCGACACCCGCTCCACGACCGATGGAGTCGATATCGAACTGTTGAGCGACGAGGAGCGCGTCGAGCGACTGCTCCGGACCAACGGCGGCCGGATGCGACAAGCGACGATCGTCACGGAAACCGGGTGGTCGGACGCCAAGGTGTCACAGCTGCTGTCCGCGATGGACGAGGACGAACGCATCGAGAAGCTGCGAATCGGACGCGAGAATCTGATCAGCCTGCCAAACCACGATCACGACCACTCCGGGGACGATCAAAATCGTTCCTAAACGTTTAACACGAAACGGTGGGGAGTGTGGAGTGTCTATGAAAATACTCGTCACCGTCAAGGAGGTGGCCGAGGCCGAGGACGATTTCGAAATCGACGGTCTCGACATCGACGATCGCTATCTGGAATACGACCTCAACGAATGGGACGAGTACGCCATTGAAGAGGCGGTCCAGATCAAAGAGGACGGGGAGTGCGATGTCGTCTCCGTCACGATCGGTCCCGAGCGCGCCGAAGAGACGATCCGAATGGCCCTTGCGAAGGGCGTCGACCGGGCGATCCGCGTCTGGGACGACGACATCGCAGCCACAGACACCCTCGACCCCGCGACGAAAGCCGACGTTCTCGCGGCGGTGGTGGCCGAAGAAGATCCGGATCTCGTACTCACCGGCGTTCAGGCCGGCGACGACAGCTTCGGCGCGACCGGTGTTGCGCTGGCCGAAACGATCGGCTTCGAGTGGGGCGCGGTCGTCAACGCGCTCGATCTCGACGCCGACGCGGGCGTTGGGAACGTCCACCGCGAGCTCGAGGGTGGTATCGAGGAGCTCACCGAGATCCAGCTTCCGGCGGTGTTGACGATCCAGACCGGGATCAACGAGCCCCGGTATGCGAGCCTGCGCGGGATCCGCCAGGCCCAGAGCAAACCCCTCGACGTGAGCACGCTGTCGGATCTCGGTTTGGACGCCGAGGCTCTCGAATCGCCCTTGCGTCGCACTGCGATGTACGAACCCGAAAGCGAGAGTGACGCCGTCGTCTTCGAGGGGAGTCCCGAGGAGACCGCTGTGGAGCTTGCTGATCTCCTGCGAGACGCGGGGGTGGTCGAGGGATGAGCGATGTTCTGGCCGTTGCCGAGCACCGACAGGGCGAGCTTCGGGACGTGAGCTTCGAGCTCGTCACTGCCGGTCGCCAGATCGCCGATCAACAGGGCGGGGAGCTTCATCTCGCGGTGATCGGTGGCGACGCCGAGACCTTCGCTACGGAGCTGAATCTCGACGGCGTGTCGGTGATCCACACTGTCGACGCGGGCGAGGAGTTCAACCACGACGTGTACACCCAGGTCACCGAGCAGCTGTTCGAGGAGCTCCAGCCGGGGACGCTGTTGCTCCCCAACTCCGTCAACGGGCTGGATTACGCGCCCGCCGTCGCCAGCCGGCTCGACGTTCCGTTGGTCACCGACGCCATCGGCATCGAACGCGACGGGGAGACGGAAGTCACCCGCGAGATGTACGGCTCGAAGGTCGAAACGACCATCGAAATCGATAGTGACGCTGTTGCGGTGTCCATCCGGCCCGCCGAGTGGGCGGCGGCTGAGGCTGCTGGAGACGCCGACGTGCAGGCGTTCGACGCCGACATCGATGAGAGCGCCGTCGGATCCACCGTCACCGGGTTCGAGGAGGTCGCTGGTGGCGACGTGGACATCTCCGAGGCGGAGTTTCTCGTCTCGATCGGGCGGGGCATCGAGGAGGAGGACAACCTCCCGCTCATCGAGGACCTCGTAGAGGCGACCGACGCCACGCTGTCGTCCTCGCGCCCGATCGTCGACAACGGCTGGCTGCCGAAAAACCGCCAGGTCGGACAGTCGGGGAAGGTCGTCACGCCCGACGTGTATCTCGCCATCGGCATCTCCGGAGCCGTCCAGCACGTCGCCGGCATGAAAGGCTCCGATACGATCGTCGCCATCAACACCGACCCGAACGCGCCGATCATGGATCTTGCCGACTACGCCATCGTCGACGACCTCTTCGACGTCGTCCCGCAGCTCATCGACGCGTTGGAGTAGACGACTCGGTCTCGGGACGCGTGGGTGTTCATTTTCCGTCGGCTCCGCTCGAGCTGAAGGTGAGGATTGGGGCGACATTAGCCAGGATCGGATGGACGACGTACAGATAGACGAGCGCGGATAGAATGCTGACGATGGCTAATTCGACGTACTCACTTGGTTTCTTCTCCATTGGTAGCTTCTACGATGGTAGTAGCTAAATGTATTTATTGGCTCAGTTACTTTGGCTAGATAAATTTATTCCCTATTCATTTTTCACCTTGGCAAATGTATAAATCGGTTTTTCACTGAGTCGGCCATGAACTGGTAGTGAGGTTGCTAGCGATTTTTATCGTAGCGATCCTCCAGTTCTTGAAGATCGTTGATGTTCTCTGGGTAGTATTTCTCTGGCAAATATTTATTGGGAATAATTATTAAAAATGTTAATCCAACATTTGAGAGAAAGGGTACTAACCCATAATCTCTTATATAATCAATAAATGGTAGAGGAGCATATAGTAAAAATATAATTACTGGCTTCATTATAGAATAAGCCACAGAGAGTATCGTTATCGTAATAGCCATCGATAGTATACCTAGTCCAACGCCGTTCGAGTTGAAGGTAAGAACGGGGTTGATATCTTCAAGGATTGGATGGACGACGTACAGATAGACGAGCGCGGATAGGATACTGACGATGACTAATTCAACATTATCTCTTATATTTCGCGTCATGTTTTATTATGTAGTAGCTAATGGGTTATGTTTATGGTTGAGACGGAAGCGCTCGACAAGTTTTGCTAAACTTCCAGTCCTCGTCCGCATGTTCTTGGCTCTGCCACGTACAGTAGTTGTGTGCCGCAGCGTAGTACCCACTGAGGGCTAGACCTACTTTCCCTTTCTTTTTCCAATCAATGGCTTTAGCCTTATTTTCTACTGTTTTCTTTGAATTCTTGAACTGATAGACTTTCTTGATAAAAGTTGCCGAGCGTCCCGTCTCTCGGGCTGCGATAACTTCATCGAGATCGTTGCCGTTCTTGATGTAGTATTCGACGTGCCCTATAGGCACGTCCTCCCCGTGAGCCGTTTTGGCCTTTTTGAAATTAGCTCCTTCATCGCCAAGTCGCCGGATATTATCAATTGTGACACCATCCATACTGCGGAGTTCTTCGGCCCTGGTGAAGTCGATTCCTCTCTCAGCGAACGTATGAGCCCTGCCGGCCGAGAGCCCATTGTCCATCAGGTTACCGACTGCCGTTATATCGTGTCCACGTTTGACGAATTCCATCTTCTCAGCTCCGGAAAGCTCCATTCTTTGGAGTGTCTTCATTTCTTCATACCCAACCCTCTTGGTGACCTCTCCATTCTTTTTAAGGTCGCCAGCCTTAGCGGACTTGGCTACAGCATCCATTGGTGCGCCGTTATCGAGCATCTTGGAGGCCCCGCCGTCGCTGAGTCTGTCCAACAGCGTTATTGTGGAAGTTTCAATGAATGCCGAATTCTGTCTCCCCGACAACCTGGAGGACTCCAGTGTGTGTGGCACGATGTACTTGCCCACTGCATCAAGGGCGTCAGCTTTGAGAGCGTTAGCAGCAGGGCTACCGGCCCTGCCGCCAACCTTGGCAATCCACTTCGTGAGGCCTCCACCCGCTTTCAGCACATTACCGATACCAACTCCTTTAATGCTGGAAGCGACAGCGAGGGAATTGAGAGCAATGCCTTCTCCGTTTAGATTCCATGCGCTATGGGCCAAATCTCGACCATCAAAGACAGCACCAACCTCCGGTATAAATCCGGGGGCCAGCCACCCCACGAGATAAAACACGGAGTCCGATTGTGACACTTCAGCCTTTCCGCCAGGTATCCCTGCCTCGCCTAGGAGCACTCCTAGCACTAACGATGTCGCCTCCTCGGGATGCATATACGCCCATGCGCTTATCGTCAAAGGATTCTGCCACATTAGAACCGCCGAGATTTTCGGATGCTCTTCCAGAAAGTCGATGACGTTCTCGATGTCCGCAGTTAATTCCTGTATGAGTTCTTCGCGTGAGTTGAACTTTTCTTCTATGGGCTCTCGTATCGGTTCAGTCGCCTCACCCACTTCTTTCTGTGCTGGTTCGGTCGTCTCATCAAGAACCTCTACGGTAGCGTCTATTGCATCGGACTCGGATGTTTGCTTATAACATGGCTTGCCGATCAGTACTTTCCATTTATCGCAGTTCTCATATTTGTCCTCATCGGAACTATCGTCCGAGTCGTCGTTCCCGTTGGATAACTCATCTTCCTCTGGCGTCGAGGACGACGCTGGCAACTGTGTTCCTTCTGAGTTCTCCGACCCTGTGCCTGCGTTCGTCCCCTCCACATCGCTGTCAGCGTTGATGATGAGCTGCGTATCGAGCTGGTCGGCATCCGTCTCGGTGGTGTCGATGGTCAGCCCGACGTGGACGGTGTCGCCGGGGGCGAGTTCGACGGCGTTGCCTTGCCCTTCGAGCGAGCCCCCGCTCGCGCGCTCGAAGGCGATGTAATCATCGGTGTCTTCCAGCCAGACACCGACCGATTGAGCGCCCTGGTTGGTGATGGTGAAAACGTCGGTGAGTTCCGTCCGGGCGTCGCGGTTGACGCCGCCGCCGGTCGGCGCATCTTTTCCTTCCAGGGCGCCGTTCAACTGGAGCTGCAGCTTGCCGTTCTGATACGTCGTATACTCGCCGTTCTCTCCCGGCGCAAGCCCGAGATACCCTGCCTTATCACCAGCCACGTGCACGTTCGCATCCCGGGAGGTACTCAAACTCGAAAATGCGCCCGTGGCGTAGACAGCGCTCGTCACCAATCCAATAGCAACCAACACGATCGCAAGACGACGCAGCCGACGCATGATGGTGTGGCTCTACACCACCCCACGGCGTAGGGGTACTTTGTATTGGGGTGCTTGAAAATCTTCAAGCTCTGCTTGAAACCAGAGTTTTCACTGTTCACGACTGTTTATCGGTAGATACCACTCATATACGTACCAGATTAATACATCAAAACACTCGAAAGCGGCGTGATACGCACCGATATCGTGTGAACTGTCGACACATTCAAATAGAGCTTGAAGTGACGAACCGCTCGAGGGCTGACCTACTCGGTGTCGCTCTCCCCGTTACCGCCGTCCTCAGCAAGCCTGCGGACGGAGTCGGTCAGCACGTCCACGCCGATCCCCAGCGACGGTTCGTCCACGTCGAACGTGGAGGTGTGGTGGCCGCCGGGGTGATCGGTGCCGATACCGACGTAGGCCGCCGTGCCGCCGTTGTCCTGGACGCGCTGCATGATGTAGGTGGCGTCCTCGCTGCCGCCGAGATCGTCCCTTCGAGGAACGGTCTCGACGCCGCTCGTCCTGTTTGCCACTCGTTCGACGACATCCACGACCGCGTCGTCGCTTCTCGCGCTCGGGGCGTCTCCCACAGCGTCGATCTCGACCCCACAGCCGTGCATCTCCGCCGCGCTCTCGATCACGCTCGTGGCGCGATCGCGCATGTACTCCTTGAGTTCAGTCGTCTTGCCGCGCACTTCGCCTTCGAGGTGGGCCTCTTCGGGAATGATGTTCGGCGCGCTGCCGCCCTCGACGACCCCGGCGTTGACGCGCGTCGGCCCGTCCTCGTGGCGTGGGATGGCGTACAGATTCTCCACGGCGGCCGCGAGTGCCTGGACCGCGTTGGCCCCCTCGTTGGGTTGGCCGCCGGCGTGGGCCGGTTCGCCCGTGAACGTCGCCTCGAAATGATGCACCGCGAGAAACCCATCGATCCCGGCGACGACCTCCCCTGTCGGGTGATCGAGACCGATGTGGGCGGCTAGCAGGTGATCACAGTCGTCGAACCAGCCGCTTTCGGCAACCGCCTTTCCGCCGCCGATGACCTCCTCTGCGGGCTGGAAGACGACCTTGAGCGTCCCATCGAACTCCTCACCGTTCACGATCGACTCGACGACGCCGATCCCGAACGTGACGTGTGCGTCGTGACCGCACGCGTGCATCGCGCCGGTTTCCGACCGGAAGCCCTCGGCAGCGGGAACGTGGTCTGCCGCCTCGCTTTCCGACCGTGGGAGACCGTCGATGTCGACCCGAAGCCCGATCGTCGGACCGTCGCCCGATCGAACGACAGCCAACGCGCCGGTCACGCCGCCGGTCCGGTCAAGCACGTCCTCGCGCGCACCCGCTTCCCGGGCCGCCTCGTACCAGCGGTCGATCTCCGCTTTTTCGGGAACACCCATGCGCGTCGCGGGATCGATGAACTCCGAGCCGACGAGCAGCTCGTCCACACCGATCGCTTCCAACTCATCGACGATGCGGCTCGTCGTGCGAAACTCCCGCCACGCGGGTTCGGGATGACGGTGGAGGTCGCGCCGCAGCGAAACGAGCCGATCGGACGCCGTGTCTGCGTGAGACATGCTTATCCTGTCGATCGTGTCGAATGAATATAAAAGGGTGCGTGAGCAGTGGGATCCGTTGGGGACCTACCTGTCGTTCCCGCCGCCAGTGATGCGATCCACGTCGGCCTCGACGTAGATGTCGTCGGGAAAATCGCGGGCGGTCGTATCGCGGGCGAACTCACCGTGTCCGAGAATGTGGATCGTCCGCGTGTAGATGGTGTACTGCCACGAACTGAAGCTCTCCGAATCCCGTCCCGGACATTTCGACTGTGGAACCCGGAGATCCCCTGGTGGCTTCGAATGGGGACCTTTCAGTTCCACCCCCTTTCTTCGAGCCGTCTGTTTGATGTCGTCCACGACCGAATCGAGAACGTGGCGGTCGCCGCTCGTGAACCGAAGTGTCGTAACGAAGGTCATAGCCGTGACTCCCGGCGCGAACGATAAAAGCACACGCATCGATCTGTATCGAGTATCCTATCAATCTGATAAAGTGATCTCACAGCGCGCTGAACACGGAACCGGTCAGCACTCCTCATACTGTCAGACAGAGCCACGGACAGGTTGAGACGGACTATCCAGCTGCTGCCTGGCGTTTCACCAGTATCCGATATGCAATCACCTCTGTCCAACAGTGTCAGATTGGGCCTGCTCGATCAGCTCCCGGTAGTGGGCGCGGATCGTCATACTCGTGATGTCGGCTACATTGCTGATCTCCTGTTGGGTGATCCGTTCGCCGGTCAGGCAAGCGCTGGCGTACAGCGCGGCGGCGGCCAAACCAGCCGGATTCTTCCCACTCGTGTACGTGGTGCCAGCGACCGCTTCGAGGAGGTCGTGGGCCTGTCGATGGACCGCTTCCGTACAGTCCAGCTCGGACGCAAAACGGGGGAGGAACGCCGTCGGATCGGCCGGTTCGATCGCTAGCCCCAACTCGGCGGCAACGGTCCGGTACGCCCGTGCGATCCGGTTGCGGTCGACACGAGCGACCGTCGTCACCTCATCGAGCGTACGCGGGATGTTCTCCTGGCGAGCGGCGGCGTACATCGCGGCGGTGGCGACGCCTTCGATCGATCGGCCGATCAACAGGCCCGCATCGACGGCCCGCCGGTAGATGACGCTCGCGGTCTCGCGGACGGACTGGGGTAGCCCGAGCGCGCTCGCCATCCGATTGACCTCCGAAAACGCCTGCTTGAGGTTGCGCTCTGTCGCATCCCGTGTCCGACACCGCTCGTTCCACGTGCGGAGACGCCGCATCTGGCTGCGCTTGCGCGCGCTGAGCTGGCGTCCGGACGCGTCCTGATCCCTGCCACTGATGAGCGTCGACAACCCCTTGTCGTGGAGCGTCATCGACGTCGGTCCCCCGGTGCGGGCGACTTGCGCGTACTCCCGTGAGCTGTAAGCTGTCCATTCGGGACCGTGGTCGACAGCCTCCTCTTCGACGACAGTCCCACACTCGGTACAAACGGTCTCTCCACGGTGGGGATCGGCCACAACTGTCGCGCCACAGTGGGGACACGCTTGCCGGGATGGTGTTGCTATATCCATACTGATGAAACCGTGGGTCTGACGGACTCCCACCGGCGAACGAACTGTTTCCATGTCGATCCCGGCCGAACGCCGACGGTACAACGTCGAGTGCGAGACGGCTCCCGACGACTCCTGATACTGTCGGACAGCGGTGATCGAATATCAGTTGCTGGTGATCCGCCAGACAGTAGCTGGCTATTCCGTCTCACTCCGTCCGTGGCTCTGTCCGACAGTATGACCGTCATCCAAGCGCGGTCGATTCCCCCCGAAACCCCACGGCTTGTGGTATCTACCTGTGTGATTCGCAAGCTATCCGTGTTGATCGTACGTCGTTGTGTTTGTTTCATGAAATCGTATCGGTATCGAATAATCATCGCTCGCTGCTGCGATACTACCCATTTCAACACCGGCTGTTCGGGCAGTGTAATCCCTAGGTCCGTCGATCGACCGGTGCATCGACAGGCGACCTGTTTGGATAGACTAGTGTCATTGTATATGACTAGTGTGTTGGTGTCACGCACCTGTCGACGATCGTGTGTTACCGCCTAGGACGACGCGACAGCCACCGCCTCGGCTGGTTCCGATCGACTGACTATCCTAACAATTGATTGTTGATATGACTTTTTTCTGTCTCAATAACCCACCATGCAACCCAGAAACACTCCCTACACACTTATATGTCGGCTATTATTTACCTTGCATCAGGTTTATTTATTATCGATAATCGTATTCTTCCCAAACGCTTTCATAGACATGAGTAATTAAGCACAACTATGCAAGATCAATTCGAAATCAAAATAGAAGAGAAGCTATCTGAGCTTTTGGCCATCACAAATGAAAGCAATGCTGAAATTGCAACCAAAGTGGGTGTTTCGTCGTCGTCGATCACTCAGTACCGGAAGGGTGAGACTCGGCCCAGTTTGGAGAAGTTGGTTGCGCTCGCCAAGGCGCTGGATGTGAGCCTCGATTATCTCGTGCTCGGCGATGACGACGAAGCCGAGCAGATGGATCCCGATCCAGTCGTGCGATACATGGATCAGTCGCTACAGGATATGCAGATTCGAACGGCCCAGCACACGGCTCTCGTGGCACACGTCGGTCGTCGTCTGTCCCAGATGCTCGATACGGAGATCGAGCGGTATCTCGAGGACGATCCCGGACGACGACTGTACGCGGGGATCATCGCGGATACCGAACTGGCGTCCCTGGAACGGTACAGCCAAACGACGCGGCTGGCGCTCCAGACGCTACATTACAACCTCCAGGACGATTCCACGAAAACGCCGGGGAGCTTTTTCAAGACGGTCGCAAACAACCTGAGCCAGGGTCAGGAGTACCAGTATCTGCTCGCTAAAAACCCCTCCACAGACTGGTCATCCCTCGTTCAGAAGTTCCGGCGGCTACTCGTCGAACAAACCAACAGCGAAGTCGCCGTCCGGAGCAACTGTCGCTTTCGCGTGACCGACACGCCCCTGTTCACCGGCTGTGGCGTGTACGAACTCGCAGAGAACGATCTGGAAGCCGAAGATCCCGTGTTGTACGATTTTCTCACTGAACAAGGCTACCTGTACGAGGACGGCTGTATCGGCTACGTGATTTCGCCCTCCCTCGACGTACAAGGCGTTACGATTATGGACGAGGATCGGCTCACGACCGCGGTGCAATCGTTCGAAACGCTGTGGGCGGACGCGGATCCGATCTAGGGGGAAACGACGGCCGAATCAGCATCGGCAGCGTCTATCGTGTCGACATCGAGGAACGTCAGCGTGGCGTTCGGACAGGTTTCACAGATCAGGTCGTAGGTACGACGGCACGCCGCCCGGTTGTCCGCCTCTGAAGTTTCTTTATTACCGAGTGACAGCAACAGCGCCTGTTCGGTCTCTTCGGTAACCCGGTATGCCCCTGCGTCCCGATCGACCGGGCCGAGAATGCCGAGTATCTGCCCGTCCACTTCGTGGAGCACGTCGCCAGCCGTGGCCGTCACGGGCTTGTCGTGGAAGATCGGAAGGATGCGCTCGCCACCACTCGCCCGACGAACGTGTACGTCGCCCGAGAGCGCCGTCACGTCGTGCATCCCGAGCCCCATCCCCCGCTCGGCACTCGCAATGTTGTACGCGTCAACCACGTTGTTGTGGCGATTCAATCCCTGCTGTTCGACGAGACGCACGAGCTGCTCGCCCGCCGGCTCCTGCCCCGGATGCCCGACTGCTTCGAAAACATCATGGTATGCAGTAACTTCTTCTCTACTAAGTATTTCCTCGCTGTTCGAGTCGATCCTTCTTTCAAGTTCTCTAACATGTTCATCCAGCTCGGACGTTCCAGACTGTACGTTAAGCCCACTAATGAGGCAGCCGACCGGATTTTCGATTCCTATGCGTCGAATGTCTTCCGTGACAACAATTCGATTCATCGACTCGGGTTCTCTGTTTGATTTCCTATCAATTATATGTTTTGGTAGGTTACTAGATAATACTTATCTATATTTATCTCTGTCATTATTATAGTAAAATTGCTATGTTCGAAACGTATGCTATTGGATGGCAGGAGTTGTGTCGCTCACCGGCAGTGTGCTCCAATCAACGGTTGCGTCGGGACGTCATACTGTCGGACAGCAGTGGTTGACTATCGGATGCTGGTGAATCGCCAGACAGCAGCTGAATATTCCGTCGTACTCCGTCCGTAGGTCCGACAGTATCAGTCTCGGGTAGTACCACCGTTCTGTTCGGGGAGCCGTTCGTCCGCAGACGCGTCGTGCACGTCGACCGGAAACGATCGCTCCGCGCGGGAGATCGAGTACGACAAGCCGAGGTTCCGCAGGAATTCGCTGAGGTAGGCGGGATGATACTCGACACCAAACTCCTCGCTGAGGAGCTGTTTGATCTCGTTGGGTTCCCAGGGCTGTCGGTTCTCCAGGCGTTCTACGAGTGCCTTTCGTTCTTCTACACCGAGCTTCGGGGGTCTACCGCCTCCGGAATCCGGTGTTAGCCGTTCGAGTCCGCCCTCGTTCCAGCGGCGAGCCCACCGACTGCCGGTCGAGGCGGACTTTCCAACGCGGTTGGCGGCGTCTTCGAGCGTATCCCCTGCATAGAGATTCTTGATAAAAATGAGTCGACAGACGATATCGGGGTCGTTCGTCTCCGCGAGCCGGCGATCGAGTTCGTCTTCAGAGAGGTGGCGCGTGATCTCCTTGCGGCGGTTTCGGCTCACTACTCACGCTTTCCATTCGATCCCTAAAGACTTTCCTCGGTGCTAGATCCACGGCGCATCCGGCTCCGGTTTGTGGTTGTGTTCTGGTTCGGGCTCCGACTCCGAGGCTGATCCGGGGCTGTGCCCTTCGGTGTCGGAGTCGTCGTTCGCGTGGGCGTTCTCCCCGCTCGTTTGGACGGGGTCCGGTTCGGCGCCCGGGTTCGGATCGAGCGAGAACAGCGCCGTCACGCCCAGCACCGCCAGCGCGAGCGGGATCTGATCAGAGATGACGCCCAACACCGACAGCGAGAGCACCCCGAGCGCGACTGCACTGCCAAAGCGGAAATAATCGAGTGAAACCAGTTCTCGCAGGGTGTTTCCGGCGAGCGCCACGCAGAGAGTGAACCCGACTCCCACCACGGCTGCCGCGACGCTGCGGGCGATCAACCCTGTATCGGTCGTGAACACTAGCTCGGCGTTGGCCGGATCGAGGCTTGCGAGCAGTCCAAGCCCGATAATGACTCCCGGACTGGGAAGATACTCCCCGACGGTTGCGCTTGCGGTTTTCGCGGCGATAGCGAGGATGACCAGCGCAGCGAACCGCTCGAACGTTTCGAGGACGAGCAGCGATCTGATGGTCGGCGCAAGCGCGGCTTCGATGGCTGCGAGGACGATGATGCCCGTGCCCACGAGGAGGATCGAAGAGACCTGTTCGCGGCGCGTGCCGTCCATTTCGGCGAGCACGACCGACAGCGTCGCACTGCCGCCGAACACGAGCAGTCCGACTTCGAGAATACCTGGTATCGTGTTGACCGCGCCGGCGATGACGAGCGCGGGAAAAATCCCGTCCACGAGCGGCAGCGCAAGAACGGTCGTCAACAGCTTCGTACCGGGACCGACGTGGCGCTCTAAGCGGAGCGCGACCGGATGACGTGACGTACTCATTTATTAGGCTCGATAGCCATGACCACTGGCCGGGGTGTGTCCGTCACGATACCGTGGGCGCAGACGAGCCGTCGCGTTGGAGAACGCGTCGAACCGTTCTGTGTTGCGCCGTGTCACGGTGGTCCCCATAAACATCCCTGTCGCAAATCGGAACGTACCGAGTTTGTTACGATCGTTTCCGATACGGTCTGCGATGGGACGTTTGGCGTCCATAGGTGTAATAATTGCCGTTCGTATCATAAACGTTGCGTGAGATTCGGACTCATTCCACACTGATTTCATCGAATCAGACCAGTAGCGTGTCAAACCACACATTCTATGCCTTATTTCGATCATACAGTCGGAAAATCGGCTATTTTATACTCAGATAGAAATATGATTGAGCGAGACAGCGTGTTTGTGCGAGCGGAGCGGGACGTGAGTACACTCACCGCGAGCGTAGCGAAGCGGAGTCGTTCGAAACGGCGAAGCCGTTTCGTGATCTCGCAAGAGCGTTGCTCTTGCGGACCTCGCGGAGGTCCCCTCCGCTCAGTGACGAAAATCTTCGATTTTCGGACCACGAGCGGCTTTTTTTGCCCCATCTTTTTTGCGTTCCCGCGAGCGGAGCGAGTGGGAGCCAGAGAGGCGCGACGCGCCTCAAGCAGTCGGGCTGCGCCCGACGACTGCGAGAGCTTGCTCTCGCAAAGGCGAGGGTGCGCGCAGCGCACCCGAGCGGAAAAAAGGTGGGAGGGCAAAAAACGTGGTAGCTCGCAAATCGTATACCGGCGGAGAACAACCGACGGACATGGATGTGACGATTTCGCGCTCTCCTGTGTCGGGTCGCGTTCGTGCGCCCCCCTCGAAAAGCTACACCCACCGTGCGATACTCGCGGCGGGGTACGCCAACGGCGCGACGATCCACCGGCCGCTCGTGAGCGCTGACACGCGCGCGACGATGCGGGCCGTCGAGCGCTACGGCGGTGCTGTGGACGTTGATGAGTCCTCAGTGACGGTCGCCGGGTTCGACGGCCGTCCGTCCGTCCCCGCGGACGTTATCGATTGTGGGAACAGCGGAACGACGACGCGGTTGATCACGGGGACGGCGGCGCTGGCCGACGGGTTGACGGTCGTCACCGGTGATCGATCGCTGCGCTCGCGGCCCCAGGGACCGCTGCTCGACGCCATCGAACAGCTCGGCGGGCGCGCCGAAAGCACCCGGAACAACGGGCAAGCGCCGCTCGTGATCCGTGGCCCGATCGAGGGGGGGACCGTTTCGATTCCGGGGGACGTTTCCTCTCAGTACGTCACCGCGCTGTTGATGGCCGGGGCGGTCACCGCCGAGGGCGTCACGATCGGTCTCGAAACCGAACTCAAGTCCGCCCCCTACGTCGCCATCACCCAGGAACTGCTCGAGGCGTTCGGCGTCGAAACCGAACGGACCGAGACGGGCTTTGCGGTTCCGGGCGGGCAGACCTACCGGCCCGGGGAGGGTGAGTACACCGTTCCGGGGGATTTCTCCTCTGCGTCGTATCTCCTCGCGGCGGGGGCGCTGGCTGCTGAGGAATCGCTCGTCGTGGAGGGAGTGTTCCCCAGTGCGCAGGGTGATGCCGCGATCGTGGAGATCCTCGAACGGATGGGCGCTGACATCGACTGGGACCGAGACGGCGGTCGCATCAGCGTTTCCCGGTCGGCACTCACCGGTATCGAGGTGGACGTGGGTGATACGCCCGATCTCCTCCCGACGATCGGGGTGCTCGGCGCGGCCGCCACGGGCGAGACACGGATCGTGAACTGCGAGCACGTCCGGTACAAGGAGACCGACCGCGTGGCGGCCATGGCGACTGAGCTGGAAAAACTGGGCGTGCGCGTCACCGAAGAACGCGACGCGCTCACGATCCACGGCGGCGATTCGGAGCTTCGGGGGGCGCGCGTCGCCGGCTACGACGACCACCGCGTCATCATGGCGCTCTCGATCGCGGGGCTGCTCGCAGGGGGCGAGACGACCGTCGAGGGCGCGGAACACGTCGATGTCTCCTTTCCCGGCTTCTTCGACGTGCTCGATGGGATCGGCGCAGACGTTCGGCGGTGATCGGATACTTCCGATTTTTTATGCTGTCCTCTCCAAGAAGATATATGATTGCGTTAGTCGGGTCGTATCGACGCCCGTTCCGTTCTCTCACGACAGAAGCCGGCTATACGGATTCGTTATCCACAACCCTCTGAGAAATTTATGCCACCGGTCGCTTTCACCATCCGTCACGCATGAGAGAGTTACCTGCCTGTCTTCATACTGTCGGACAGAGCCACGTACGGAATGAGACGGAATATCCAGTTGCTGACTGGCGATTCACCAACATCTGATATTCAAGCATCTCTGTCCGACAGTATCAGATGTTCGCTTCGTCGTGTCTGTGAAATCCTCGCCCTAAATAAATAGGATACGAATATAACTATTTCCATCCATTCTGATGAACTGATAGTATGCAACGCCGAGCATATTTGCAAGCAATTACCGGTACTATCGGAATAGGCACATTCATATCTACAGGCAAAGCGCTTGAAACCAACGAGAGGAACGATTATGAATCATTAGAAGATACCCGGTCGGAAGATACTCTACCAGTACCGCTGAATCAGAAGGATCGGAAGAGGATAACGAGTTTTCTCGAAACACACGTTGCTGACGGAACGTTTCCTGGTGCGGCTGTGGCGGTCGTCGGCGAGGAAGGTCCGCTGTATCGGAAGGCTGTCGGAAAGGCACAAACCGTGCCAGTCATGCGGGACTTGACTGAAGACACTGTCTTCGATCTTGCGTCAGTGACGAAGACGGTTGCGACGGCTACATCAATCGTCCAATTGATCGACCGAGGCGAGATCAACCTCAGCGATTCACTCTGTGACTTCTATGACGGCGTTCCCACTGAAGAATATGATAAATGTGACATAACTATCGGGCATCTTCTCACGCATACGTCGGGCTATGCGTCATGGTTACCCCTCTGGGAGGAGGTCGACAATCCCGACGAAGCGATCGACCATATCCTTCGTGACACACCACTCGAATCCGAACCCGGAACCCAAGTCGTCTACAGCGGTCTCGGCTACATCTTGCTCGGCGACATCGTGCGGAGGGTTACTGGGACTCCCCTCGACAAATACGCTACCAAGAATATCTTTGAGCCGCTCGGGATGGAAACGACTGCGTTCAATCCACTCGACACACTCTCAGACGACCACAACTACGCGGCGACGGAACGAAGTGCGTACTACGACGAGGTCGTCGTCGGCAAGGTCCACGATGAAAATGCTGCCTTCCTTGGCGGCGTCAGCGGTAACGCCGGGCTGTTCTCGACTATCGACGATCTCTCCAGGTTCGCTACTGCACTGCTCAACGGTGGGAAAACGAATGAGACGCGAATCCTTTCGAGACTGGCCGTTAAGATGATGGCGATAAATTGGACTGCTAGTCTCGAAGGAGATCGTGGTCTCGGATGGGATTTAACCGAGATATTTGGACACTCGGACCACGGTGTCCCGTTCGACAAAAGGACGTTCGGTCACAATGGATTCACGGGAACATCGATCTGGTTCGCGCCTCGACTAAATATTGCCGTCGTCACACTGACCAACCGAGTCCATCCGTCCCGTGAAAACTATGGGATATTCGATTTCCGTCCCGAATTCCACAACCTAATCGCGTCACTTGTGTCGTCTTGACACCAACTCTATTATCATCCGAAGGGCGAAAATTTCTTACGTAAACACAGCTCGACCTCCACGGACGATTTCCGGCAAGTCGGGTCGACCGTTCAGCATCCGGGTTGCTGGACACTGCATCCGTTCTATAGGAATCATCGGTCTAGTTTTATTGTATGGGCTCACGAACCGATACTGCCTTCATCTCAGAAATCACATGTTACTCACGACGTTCTCAGTTTGGCACAGAGGAAGCCAATCGTTATTGTGTGTCCGTTCGACGGGCGCGATGTGACCGACACCCAGCACCTCCCGACGGCACGCAACGTCCACCACGTCGGGCTGACCGTTCCGGACCTCGACCGAGCCGTGGACTTTTTCGTCGAAGCGATCGGCTGTCAGGAGCTGTACCGAAAGGGTCCGTTCGGCGATCCCGAGGGGGATTCGATGGAGCGGCGACTCGACGTGCATCCGGACGCCACAGCGTCACTGGCGATGTTGCGCTGTGGACCGACGACGAACCTCGAACTGTTCGAGTGGGATGCACCCGACCAGAACGAAACTCCCTCGAAGAGTTCGGATGTCGGCGCGATGCATCTCGCTCTTCAGGTCGAGGAGATCTCTCCGGCCGTCAGTGCGCTGGCCGATCGAGACGACGTCACGGTGCTTGACGGTCCACAGACGAACGAGGAGGGACCGACAGCCGGTCTCACCTACGTCTACTGCCGGGTCGAATGGGGACTCTACCTCGAACTGCTCGAAGCGCCCGAGCAGATGCCGTACACCGAAGAAGCCGACGAACGGCTGTACGGTCCCGCGCCCGCGTGGACCCACAGACCCGATCGCTCGGTGTAACGCTGCGCTGGGCGCGAATATCCAGCGGTGATCGAATAGAATAGACTCATTCATCACTAATATTTATCTTCTTGGTGGCAATTAGAGATGTATGCTCCGCCGAGCAGCCGCCGATCGGTTACTGGATGACGAAATCGCCCCCGGCTACGTTCGTCCCGCCTACGAAGGTCGCTCATTCGGGAACGTCCCCGCCACGGTCGGGTCGCTGTTGGGCGTCGATCTCGACGGACAGCCGCTTTCGTCGGAGATCGTTCCGTTCGAACGCGTGGAGACGGTCGTGGTGGTCGTCGTGGACGGCTTTGGCTTCGAGCAGTACGAGCGCCACCACGCTGATCACGGGTTTTTCGCGCGCATGACTGACCGGACACCGGTGTGGCCGCTCACGACCGTGTTTCCGTCCGAGACTGCAACAGCGATGAGCACCTATATGACGGGCCGAATGCCGGTCGAGCACGGGCTCATCGGCTGGAATATACCCATAAAAAACACCGTGATCGAGTCGCTGCCGTTCGAGACGAAAGACGGGACGGACGCCGGTGAGGCTCTCGGAATCGAGCGGGACGTGCTTCGGGAGGGAACGTCGATCGCAGAACAACTCCACAACGCGGGCCTCGAGACGCAACAGGTCGTCCCCGAATCGATCGTTACCGGCGACGCGGCTGTCCCGTCGGTCACACAACTGTCCTACGACGACCTCGATGCGTTCTCGGGGCAGCTCCGGGCGGCGATTCAGGACGCCGATGGTGGATTTGTCCACGCGTACCTCCCCCACGTCGATACGGTGGCCCACGAAGTCGGTACCAGCGGAACAGGGTACCGGTCGGTGCTTCACGAGGTGTCCGCTGCGCTCGAGCGAGCGATCGGGGGCGTTGCGGAGACGACTGCGGAGCGGACGCTGTTGGTCGTGACCGCCGATCACGGACACGTTGATACCACACCTGAGGGGAACGTCGACCTACTTCAGTACGACGTGATCACGGATGCGGTCGGGACGGACGCCCACGGCACGCCGCTGCTCGGTGGTGGACCGAGAAACGTCCATCTGTACACGAACGATCCCGAGCGTGTCCGGGACGACCTCGCTGGTGCGTTCGGGGAAGGCGAGGCGCTCGTGGTGCTGCGCGAGGAAGCGATTTCGTCTGGGTTGTTCGGTCCGGGCGATCCGAGCGGGACGTTCTCCCGGCAGTGTGGCGATGTCCTGCTCATTCCGCACGAGGGCTGTATGTGGCACGGTGGTGAACGAGAGGAGCTACAACACACCGGCATGCACGGCGGTCTCCATCCCCACGAACAACTGGTGCCGTTCGCCCCCATACGGCTGGACGAACTCACCGACTGATCGGCGGACTGTTGTTTCACCCGAGCCGCTCGATGAGATCGCTGCCTTCGACGTAGACGAGGCCGTTGCGTTGGGCGTACGCGCGCGCACTCGCTGGCGAGCGTTCCGTGCCAGTGTCGTCGTCGAGCATCTCACAGACGACGACTGCGGGGGGCTGTCCCGCAGCCTGGGCCAACGCCACCCCAAGTTCCGTGTGGCCCTGTCTGTCAGAGAGCAGCTCCGGGGCGGCCCGGAGGAGGTGAACGTGGCCCGGCGCGTGGAACTGCGCGGAGAAATCGAACGACTCGGGCGACGTGGCAGCCGCCGCGAGCCGGGAGATCGTCAGCGACCGGTCAGCGTCGGTGATCCCGGTGTACGTGTCGCGGTGGTTGACCGTGAACGAGAACGACGACCGGTCGTCGTACTCCAGATCCGGCTCCGTGCCCACAGGGTGGTCAATCACGTCGTGGGCGAAG
Source organism: Halobacteriales archaeon YIM A00010 (assembly GCA_025041175.1). GTDB lineage: Archaea > Halobacteriota > Halobacteria > Halobacteriales > Haloarculaceae > Halocatena. Next base: position 2,677,169 of record JAKCFJ010000001.1, on the reverse strand, counting down.
GGGAGATCGAACGCCTCACAGACCGCATCCGACAGCGCGACACACACCAATCCCCCGGCGTCGTTGCGCATCCGAGCGACCGCGCTCGGCGTGACGGCTCCGGCCGGATACACCAGATCCGTCTCGCCCTCCCGGTCAGCCGCGTCGTGGATCAACACCGGCTCGCCGCGGCTGAAGGCGCTGAGCACGCCCTCGACAGCGCTCTCACACCGCGTGTCCGGCTCACTTTTCGACATAGGTGGTGAGTTCGTCGCCGTCGTCTATCGACAGTACGTCGCGCAGCTTGTCGGGGGCGATGAGTTCGAGTTGGTCGTCGGCGTGGTGTGTCCGCTCGGGAGCGATGACGTGAGCCGATTCGTACACCTCACCCCCGGCATCGACGCTTGCGGACCAACAGAACGCCGGCCCGTACGTCCGGTCGTCGTTCTCCCACCCGTCGATCCGGATCGGTTCGATCGACTCCATCCCCGCCCGGGCGTGAACGCTCTCCTCGTCGAGCTCCACGTTCAGCGTCCCCGCAAACGGTGCGTACCCCAGCTTCGATTCGAACTGGCGCATGTACCCCGACAGCGAGATGTAGTGGCTCCCTTCGCCCATACCACCAGTCACCGTTCCCGTGAGTTCGATCTCCTGGGCGTGCTCGAACAGCCGGCGGTAGTCGGCGTACTCACCCCGAAGCACCCGCTCGCCCGGCTCGGTCGTCCCCACGAGCTGCCCGTCCGAGACGATCTGCCGGTCGATCAGCGCCGCGTCTTCGAGCCGCTGGAGCCGACGCGACACCGTCTGTGTCGACACGTCGAGCCGATCGCCCAGCTCCGAACACGTTACCCGTGCGCGGCTGCTCAACGCTCCCTCGAGCGCGAGCAGCTTCAACACCTCTCGCTCGTCTGCCCCCACCGTCACTCCGGCCGATTCTGCCATGTCTCACTGTCTGTAGCCGGCGCTGATAAGCATACCGAATATAGCATGCATCTCAAATTTGGAACAGAGTGTGCGTTGTGACGCGTTGTTCGTCGCTGTCGGGTCGTGAATCCGGGCCATCACAGCGTCACGTTGTACAGGTCGTCCCCAACGTGGTGTAACGAATCGACGACCTTGCCGCTGTCGCCGAGCAGCTCCGTGCCGTCGACCCGCGATCGACCGATAGCGAGGGCTTTCCCGTGCGATCCTTCGGTGATGACGACGAGATCCCCGGACTCGATTTCCTCGTCGGCGTCGGCGATGCCGGGACGCATCACGTCCGCGCCGTCCGAGACGAACGACACCGCCCCGGCGTCGACGGTCACGACGTGCTGTTGTGGCGGGTAGGCGTTCGCACCCCGGACGGTGAGAAACGGCTCGGAGTCGCTCTCACCGAAGTAGGTGATGAGCGGTTGGCCGTCGACGAGCACCAGCTCCGTTTGGCTGTCGGTGAATTCGACGTGTTCGAAGCTGTTACCCTCGATATCGATGCCGAGCGACTCGCTGAGGTCCGTCTCGATGCGCTGGATCGCATCACTCCGGAGATGATGGCGTGATTTGACCTCCATGCACGCCGTTTACCGCATGAGACCTTTACGTTTGGCCAATTCGGGCCGGCGTCGCCCGTCCGATCGATCGCTGTTGTTCCCCGACGCTACTGGTTTCGAATGAGGGCGGCCAGCGCGTCGTAAAATCCCGGTTCGTATTTCGACGCCGCGTCGACCGTCGGCCGCGCGTTGGTCTCCGTAACGAACGCGCGGTCATCGCTCACGAGCAGATCCACGCCGAGATACGGGATGTCGAGCGCCGTTGCGGTTCGCTCCACGATGCGGCGGTGCTCGTCGGGGAGCGAGACGCCCACAGCCCGCGCGCCCCGGTGGACGTTGTGTTTCCACCGGTCTCCATCGGGGTGGCAGCGTTCGACCCCCCCGGCGTACTCCCCGTCGACGACCATCGCCCGGTAGTCGCGGGCATCGGGAAGGTACTCCTGTACCAGAAACGACTTGTCGGCGGTCGTGCGGTGCTCGTGAAGGAGTTCGAGATAGTCGATGACGCCGAGAAACGAGTCGAGATCGGCGGCCGTCGTGATACCAGCGCCGCGGGTCGCGGAGTTCGGCTTGATCACCACCGGTGGATCGAACCGTTCGAACACCGCCGCCACTGCCGACCGATCGGCCGGATTCGACACCATCACCGTCTTCGGCGTCGGGATCCCTGCCCGTTCGAGGCGGGCGATGGTTTCGGCTTTGTGTCGGGACCGGAGCATCGCTTCCCGGTCGTTGACCCACGGCACGTTCAGGAGGGCGTCCACGACACCCCCCTCGGGGAGCCGGCTCGGATAGACGAACCCGACGTCGAACGACCCGAACGGCGTTGCACTCGGATCGACCACGCGCTCGTCGGCCTGCACGTGACCGACCGCGATCCCGCGCTCGTCGAGGGGCTCGCGGATTCGCTCGTACGTCTGGGCGTCCGTCGTGACCGCGAGGCGGAGCATATCCTATCCCGGCGGTCGACCGACGAAAACCCTGCGTCTGCTCGCTGTTACCGAGACATCGTTGTTCTCGTGGTGAACGCCGAAACCGACACAGAAAAACGCGCTCGAAACGTCCTGACGGAGATTTGAACTCCGGTCCCTGGCTCCGCAAGCCAGGAGGATAGTCCACTACCCTATCAGGACTCAGTTCCTTCTTTCGCGTATTCCCCTAAAGCCGTTGCGATTCACGACCAGAGTGCTCCCGAACATTCAAACCGGAAGCGAAAGCCACACAGTGTATGCGGGGAGAGTTGACCAACCGACAGTGCTTAGCGGCAGTATTACCATATCGAGCGTAATGAGCCTTATCGAGGATCTTTATGAGGAGTTGGATGCGGACGTCAGCGAAGAAGAGTTCAGGGAGGCCGTCGAGGAGAAGGCCGAAGATATGGTGGGACTCGTAGACGAAGAAACCGCCGCGCAGATCGTTGCTCACGAATTCACCGGTAGCCGCTCGGATTCGATTGCGGCCATCGAGCCAGGTCCGCGAGAAGTGACGTTCGTCGGCAAGGTGACTTCCATCGGCGAACTCCGCACGTTCGAACGGGGTGACAGCGAGGAGGAAGGCAGCGAGGAGGAAGGCAGCGAGGAGGAGGAAGGCAGCGACGGTGACGACGGTGAGGGCCGCGTGTTGAACGTCGAGGTTGCGGACGAAACCGATCGGATCCGCGTTGCTCTGTGGGACGAGCGCGCGATAGCGGCCACCGAGGAACTCGAATGGGGTGACGTGCTCCAAATCAAAGGCCGTCCCACAGAGGGGTACACCGGGGTCGAGGTGAGCGCGAACCGCGTCGAGCCCGCTCCCGACACCGAGATCGACGTGACGCTCGATCCGGGGACCACCATCGAGGGCCTTTCGATGGGACAGTACGACGTCACGATCTCGGGGCAGGTGCTCACGACGGAGCCACCCCATACGTTCACCCGCGACGACGGGAGCGAGGGCCGCGTTTCGAACCTCCTGCTCGGCGATGAAACGGGCCGCGTGCGCGTCGCGTTGTGGGACGAACAGGCCGACAACGCCGAGGAGCTTTCGACGGGGGAGTCGATCGAGATCATCGACGGCTCCGTCAGCGAGCGCAACGGGCAGCTGGAGCTCCACGTCGGTGACCGTGGCGCGATCGAACCGATCGAGGAGGAGATCCAGTTCGTTCCCGACGCAACGTCGATCGACTCGCTCGAACTCGACCAAACGGTCGATCTCGCCGGCGTCATCCGCTCGACTGATTCCAAACGGACGTTCGAGCGCGACGACGGGAGCGAGGGTCAGGTCAGAAACGTCCGTGTGCAGGATCAGACGGGCGATATCCGCGTCGCGCTCTGGGGAGACAAGGCCGATCTCGATCTCGCACCGGGTGATGAGGCGCTGTTCGCGGACGTAGAGATACAGGACGGCTGGAAGGATTCCATAGAGGCCTCCGCAGGGTGGCGGTCGACGGTCACGGTGATCGACGACATCACGTCGCTGGTGAGCGAATCCGACGCCGAGGCGGACACAGCGGGATCGGGTGGCTCGACGGGAACGAGCACGCTCGGCTCGTTCGCCGACGACGCGGACGCCGACAGCACCGGCACCGATCCAGCGGGCGACGCCGAACGCCGAAAATTCACCGGAACCGTCGTCCAAACCGGCGATCCGGTGATCCTCGACGACGGACAGTCCACCCTTTCAGTGGCGACCGAGGCGGACGTACGCCTCGGCGAGGAGATCACGGTGCGCGGCCGGATGCACGACGACACGCTCGACGCCGAGGACGTGCTGTAATGTGTCGAGATATTGTTTATTATCTATTATGGTCTAGGTCACATCCACAGTCGCCCAACGCGGAACGTGTGAATTACCCCGGGACAGGTGGCCCGTGGCTTCCTGTTTCAACGACGTTGCCAGACTACGTCTGGCAGCCAGCCAGAACCTGCGGTTCTGGCGAACGCGCTTTGCAGACACAACACAGAACAACGACTTGTCGTTCAGGTTTGCACCCGTAGGGAGCGCAGTCTCCGCAGACGTATCTTCGGCCTCTCCCAGACCTAGTAGTTCATCGATCTCGTAGTCGATGCCCAGTTCTTCCAAGCCGAGTTTCTGTGCGTTGAACGCCGTCGCCAGAACGCTTGCGTTCTGGCTGCCCGCCAGATTACATCTGGCGACCGCGTTTTCGTCTCGATTGGCTTCATACCGACAACTCGGACAACTATGCTCGCGCACCCAGAGCGCTTTGCTCGATGCCACATCACACCGCGCGCACCGCTTTGTCGTGCCTTCTGGTGAGACGGTGATGACGTGACAGGCATTTTTATCACCGTGTCGTTTGAACGTCGAGAACGTCTCATACCACGACATCACCAGAAATCTTCGATTTCTGGTTAGCAGCCGAGCTTCGCTCGGCGACATCGCCGTGATATTCCGGCCGTTTGAATCCTGCTCAAGCATCCCACGCACGTTCAGATCTTCCAAGAACACGGCGTCGTACTGTTTCGTGTAACTGCGTGCGAGTTTCTCGATGAAATCTGTCCGCTTGTTCGTGAGCGTCTCGTAGGCTTCAGCGAGTTTGATGCGAGCCTTCTCCCAGTTGTTCGAGCCGTGCTGTTTGCGCGCGAGGGCTCGGTGGCACTTTTCAATGCGCTCGCGGTCTGTAGACTCATCTAACGGCAACACAGCGGTACCGTTCGAATCGTGGACGAGTTTTAGGATGCCGAGATCGATCCCAACCGTATCTTCGACTGAAATACTGTCAACAGGGGGTTTCTCTGGGTGCTCTGGATCATAATCAACGACGACCGACACGTACCATTTTCCCGATTTCTCTTCTTTTAACCGGACTTCTTTGATGGTTCCGTCCTCGGGGAGCGGCCGATGCCGCCAGAACCACAGGTTCTGGCTGCTAACCAGAAATCGGAGATTTCTGGTGATGATAGTCGAGATCAATGACTTCGTCGTCATCGCACAGTTTCGAGAGTTCAAGTGTCGCGTGGTCAGTGCGGCCCGTGTTACTATCCACGTCAAAACCGGACTGATTGAACACAATACTCCGGTACTCTCTCGGGGTCTTCCACTTCAACTTCCCAACCTTATATCCCTTTGATTTGAGGGACTTGAGGACGCTGAGACTGTTGAAAATGCGTCGGACGGCCATCTGCAGGCACTTTGCGTTCACCGATGCCCATGTGTTCCATTTTCGCTTCCAGCTCGGAAGCTGATTCTGCAGGTGGTTGTAGGTGGGTTTGTCACCATCTGGAGCAGCATTATAGAGACCGAGGGCATGATTATACACTTCCCGACAGATGTTGATGTGTCTGCGCGTGGTTCGAGAGACGAAGTCTCTCGTCATCACGAAAATCTTCGATTTTCGAACGACTTCCCGCGCTATCTCATCTGTCAGGTATGCCCGATACTTGAACGTCTGCTCCACTATCTTTCTACTTGGACAGCTATCACTTAAGAATCTTTGTGTACTCTGTTGATTGTTGGAGTCATCCTCACCCACGGTGGGACGGGGACTACTCCTTGGCAAAGTTTAAGCCTGCGACAGCCGGGTATGTGGCTATGAGCGTCGAGCTACCGTTTGCCCCGGTAGACGCTGTTATCCGTCGGAACGCTGGCAATCTCAGGGTGAGCGCCGACGCAGCCGAGGTTCTGGCCCGCCGTATTCAAGCACACGGGGCAGCGTTGGCGGTTGATGCAGCCGAACGAGCGACCGAGAACGGTCGGAAGACGTTGATGACGGAGGATTTCGACGTTGCGGCGGCCGATCGAAGGAACGTCGAACTCCCGATTGCCCCTGTCGATCGCATCGCCCGCCTCGACATCGACGATCGCTACCGCGTCTCGATGGACGCGCGCGTCGCGCTGGCAGCGCGCCTCGAATCGTACGCAACCGCGATCGCCGCTGCGGCGGCGGCGTTCGCGCGCCACGCGGACCGTCGAACGATCAAGTCGGAGGACATCGAACTGTATTTCGACATCGAACAGTATTTCTAATGAAGTTCGGCTACCGCGAGGACTGTCTGGCACACGACACCGGCCCGCGCCATCCCGAGTCACCGGATCGGCTTCGTGCGATCCGTCGTGCCCTGTCGCGCGAGCACGGCGTCGAGTACGTCTCTCCGGAGTCGGTAGCGCCGGACGTGGTGTCGACCGTTCACGATTCGGGGTACGTCGAGCGCGTTCGGGAGTTCTGTGCCGATGGAGGAGGACAATGGGACGCCGACACGGTTGCCGTTCCGGACACGTGGGACGCCGCGCTCGCAAGCGCCGGGACCGCCGTGTGGGCCGCTGATGCGGCACTCGATGGGGCGTCGGGTCGTGAGACGCCGTTCTCGCTCGGCCGTCCGCCGGGACACCACGCTGTCGCTGACGACGCAATGGGCTTTTGTTTTTTCAACAACGCCGCCATCGCAACCGAGACGGCCTTAGAGCGCGTCGATCGGGTTGCGATCATCGACTGGGACGTCCACCACGGCAACGGGATTCACGACATCTTTTATGACCGTGGCGACGTGTTGTACGCCTCGCTGCACGAACAGGGGCTGTACCCCGGCACCGGCGCGATCGAGGAGACCGGAGCGGGCGAGGGGACGGACCGAACGCTCAACCTTCCCTTACCGCCCGGAAGCGACGACGCTGTCTATCTGTACGCGTTCGAAGCGGCCATCGCACCGGCGTTCGAACGGTTCGATCCGGATCTCCTCCTCGTGAGCGCGGGCTTTGACGCCCACGAGCGCGACCCGATCTCTCGGATGCGGGTTTCGACCGAGGGCTTTGGCGCGCTCACCGCCCGGTGTCGATCGCTCGCTGACCGCCTCGATGCCCCGCTCGCGTTCGTGCTCGAAGGCGGGTACGGACTCGAATCGCTTTCGGACGGCGTCCGGATGATCAATGACGTGTGTGACGGCCGCGAACCGGTCGAACCCGACGAGCCGGTCAGCGAGAGCGGCCGTTCAGTCGTCGACGCGGCGCATGAGCAACTGTTCGATGGTGACTGATAGGGACTGTTGTGATTCCGTCCCGCTGTGGCGACACAGAACGGTTCGTGACACCGCAGAGCAGTCGTCATACTGTCGGTCATCCTTCCGTACACCGGCAGTGGACGCTTCGGGATCGTGGAGCACGCTGCTGGCTGAACCGGCGACCGAGTGGTCACAGACCGATGACCGACAGTATCAGTCTACGACCGTGCCGAACATACTCACAACAGTCCCTATGAAACAGTACGATTGCCAAACCACCATTCCTACGGGCTGCTCCCGTCCCGGAAACGCGTGTACACGTGCTTTCTGATTGCGCTCGGAACGAACCGGATCCCCACGCGGGTGAGGACGTTGAACGCGAATCGAGCCGTGTCGATGAATCCCTGTTGATACCATCCGTACTGCTGTTCGAACTCGCGTCGAGCGTACTCGTAGCCCTTCCGACGATCGTACAACTCGTCTCCGGCACGCATCTTCAGCAGCACGTCCGGGATATTACGGAGCTGTGAGCCATTCATGAGCATTCGAACCCAGAGGTCGTAATCCTCCATCCGGGAGACGGGCCGGTAGTTCCCCGCGGCCATCACGGACTCCCGACGGAACATAACGGTAGCGTGGTTCATCGGACTCCGGAACTTGGCCCGCTGTTCGATCTTCTCGTGGCGACAGGGCACCGTTCGTTTCGCGTGCGGCTCCTCAGGATCGCTGTCGAACTCGGTCAAATACCCGCCAACGATGTCGACGTCCGGATGGTCTTTGAGAAACGCCATCTGGGTCTCGAACCGGTCGGGGACGCTTATGTCGTCGGCGTCCATCCGGGCGATGTAATCGTGAGAACACGCTCGTACGCCCTCGCGCAGGGCGTTGCCCAGCCCTTGATTGGTCTCGATCTCGTGGACCCTGAACGTGTTCTCGTAGTCGTCCGTCCACGCTCGAAGAACGGCTTCGAGAGACTCGGGAATGGGTCCGTCCTGCACGACGAGAATCTCGTCGGGGACGAGTGTCTGCTCTGCCACGCTCGTGATCGCCGTATCGAGGTGTTGAGGATCGTCGCCACCGTACACCGGAAGAAGAACGGAAAATGGGGAACTACCTGTGTCTACTGATCGCATCGGTGCTCTTCAGAAACTAACGTAGATCACTGAATATGAAACTTGTGCCATCATATCCGCGGGTCCTAACATAATAACATCAAATTTGTGTGATGGACGGCGGCGATTGATCCGTGTCGGGGAACGAGCGGAGCGGTCGGGCCGCTACGTGAAACGTCTCCCTCGTGGGGGGTTGGGTCGTCTCTCCGTGTGCACAAGGAGCGTACTCCACCGTGGTTCTCGATCCTCGTCTGCGCCTACGTTTCGTCGCCGTAGGTTTCTTCGAGATGCGCGATGATGTCGCTCGATTCCGGCAGTCCTTCGACGCCGTGGTCGCGGTCGACGAGCACGGGCACCCCTGTTTGTCCGCTCACTTCCTTGACTTCCTCGCGTTCTGCGTGCGATCGGGGGACCGTGTGCGATTCGTAATCGAGTCCAAGCTCCTCGAGTTTCTGTGTGACCTTCGCACAGAACGGGCACCCCTCCAGTTCGTAGAGCTCGATCGATGACATCAGTGTAGATACGTTTGGGCCGAGTAATAAAACACCGCCGATGTGTATCGACAGCGGCCGATGTTGCCTCACAGTATTTGCGTGAGAAGGCCGCTCGTGCGGACGTAGAAGTAGAGGACGAAGACGGCGAGTAACGCCAGTTGGCCCGGACTGACGTCGCCCCATTCGCCGGCAGCCCCCTTCACGACCGGGTAGGCGATGATTCCCGCGGCGATGCCGTAGGCGATGGAGAACGTAAAGGGCATCACGAGCAGCGTCAGCGCCGCAGGAACGGCGTGTGTGAAATCGTCCCACTGGATGTCCACGATTCCGCGGAGCATGAGAACCGCGACCACCACCAGCGCGATGTGGGAGGCGTGTTGCGGGATCGCCGACGCCAACGGCACGATCGCCAGCGACGCGAGAAACAGAGCGGCGACAACGATCGCGGTCAGACCGGTGCGACCGCCTTCTTCGACGCCGGTCGCCGACTCGATGTACGTCGTCACCGTCGACGTTCCGAGAACGCCGCCAACTGTTGTTCCGATCGCATCAGCCAACAGCGGCTCGTCGATATCGGGGAGGTTTCCCTCCGCGTCGAGGAAGCCAGCGGCTTGGGAGACGCCCGTCAGCGTCCCCGCTGTATCGAAGAAATCCACGAAAAAGAAGGTGAACACGATCAGCGCGAACGCGAGCGAATCGATGTTCGCCAGTCCCTCGAGAAAGGCCCCGACGAGGGGCGTGATGTCGTAGCCACCGCTGGTGTAGGCCACCACCGACAACGGATCGGACGACAGCGTCGACACCGGGATCGGATCGAGCACTGCGCCGCTGCTCAGGATCGTTCCCTCCGGAGCGTTGTCTGCCGGCACGGCGTCGTATCCGAGCGCGGCCGCGAGGTAGCTGATAGCCGTCGTTCCGAGTATCCCGAGTATGATCGACCCTCGAACCCCGCGAGCGTGCAGCGCGAACGTCACGAACAGCCCGAAAACGGAGATGATCGCCACTGGATCGGTTGCGAACACCGGATTGAGCGCCACGAAGGTGCTCGTATCACCGGCAGTGACGCGCATCGCTTGCAACCCGATGATGGCGAGGTACAGCCCGATCCCCGCGCCGACTGAAAGCTTCACCGGCGTCGGAAACAGCTCGATCACGTATCTGCGCGCGCCGATCAGGGTCAACACCCCGAAGATTACTCCTTCCACGACGATCGCCGCGAGCGCCGTCTGCCACGGGACGCCCAGCCCCAACACGACCGTGAACGCGAAAAACGCGTTCAATCCCAACCCCGGTGCTAGCGCGAACGGCCGGTTCGCGTACACCCCCATCACGAACGTCGCCACCGCCGCCGACAGGATCGTCACCACCGTGAGCATCTGCACGGTCTGCTCGCTGGTCCGGCCGCTGACTTCCACCGCCTGACCCATGATCTGGGGGTTCACCACGACGATGTACGACATCGTCAAAAACGTCGTCAGCCCAGCAACGATCTCCGTCCGGAGGTCGGTGTCGTGCTCATCGAATCCGAAGAACGCCGCGATCCCATCGGTCGGTGCCATGTTACACGAATGGGCATAATCGAAACAGCGTAGTTAAGTATTTCCATCGATACTCGGTAGAAATATCCACGATCGTGGGGATGCCGTCACTCGACCGTCAGTAGTGACGCTACGGGTGCGTCAGTTCGTTGGCGGGCGGTTTCGATCCCGTCGTCGCCGACAGCGATGAGAGTGAACACGCCGACTACGGTGGTTTCGGCGATGGACGCGATGTCCAACAGGAGTTCCTGGGTTTCACCCGACCGGATGAGGTCGTCGACCACGAGCACGCGTTGGCCCGGTTCGAGCGCGCGTTCGGGGAGGTAGTACGTGAGTTCGATCCCGCTGGCGAGCCGTGAGCGCGCCTCGACGAACTCCTCGACTGCGGTCTCTTTGGTCTTTTTCGCGTAGGCGACGCGGGCATCGAAGTACCGGGCCATCGCCGCCCCGAGCGTGATGCCGTCGGTCGCGGCGGTCAACACCACGTCCGGCCGGTCGAATCCGAACGCCTGGGCGGCCACGGGCGCGGTGAGGTCCAGAAACGTCTGGTCGAACACGAGCGCCGAGTTGTCGATGTACCCCTCGTCGTCCACAGCGATGCGACGCTCGAGCTCGCCCGCGAGCGCGTCGGGTCCGACCTCCGCGAGGAGCGTTCGCGCGCGTTCTGTGCCCGGCAGAACGTGACCGTTGACGTACCGGTTCAGATCGCCCGCCGGAAAGCCCGTCGTCTCGGCCAACTCCTCGTACGTCCGCGTCTCTTTGAGCGTCCGCAACACTGCCACTGCCCGCAACTGGAGGGTCGCCTTTTCTGCCCTGTTCATACGACCGCTCCACAATGCACAGGTATGGATACTTCGATTTAGTAATTCTAAAATATGGGCATGGATGTGAGTAAATCGCTGCGAACGGAAGGGCTGTTGCCCCGGTCTCGTAACGGTTTTGATTCATCTTACCGTTGTGAGAATCGAGAACGCGTGACTGTGGGCGACGAGCGCCGGATCGACGACGAGGGGCAGATTACGCCCCATCCAGCAGCTCGGAGGCGGTCACGAGCGCCTCCAGTTCGATGTCTTCCGCTTCGAGCCGTTCGGTCGCGCCCTCTTCGCGGTCGACGACCACGAGCACGCGGTTCACGACGGCACCGGCCGCCCGGAGCGCCTCGACCGCGTCGAGCGCGCTCTGGCCGGTGGTGGCGATGTCCTCGACGACGACGGCCTCCTCGCCCTCCTCGAGGCGGCCCTCGATGCGGTTGCCGGTGCCGTACTCTTTGGCCTTCTTTCGCACGATGACGTACGGCCGATTCGCTGTCATCCCCGTGGCCGCGACGAGTGGCACCGCGCCGAGCGCGACCCCGGCCGGCTTCGCTTTCCCGATGCGTTCGGCGAATCCGTTTGCGATGTGCGTCAGACAGCGCGGTTCGGTTTCGAAGAGATACTTGTCCACGTAGTAGTCGCTCGTCCCGCCGTGTGACAGCTCGAACGTCCCGAACCGCACCGCGTCGGCCGCTTTGAGCGCCGCGACGAGTTCCTCGTTCTCAGCGGTCATACCGTGTGATGAGAACGGTGTCGTGTTAAATGGACCGAGTGGGTTCCAGTCGAAACGAAGGGGTTCGAGTGGGATTGCCACGCTCGTGAACGACACCCGAACCGTCTCATACTGTCGGACAGAGGTGATTGCGTATCGGCTGGTGATGAATCGCCAGACAGCAGCTGAATAGTCCGTCTCGATCCGTCCGTAGGTCCGACAGTATCAGAACACCGTATCCGCGGTAGCCGCGCCGACGACGCTGAACACCGAACCGAGGCAGAGAGCCTTCACCGTGGTAGGCACGCGCTGTTCGGGCGGGATGTTGGAGAGAAACACTTCGGGAGCGTCGAAGAGGAGCGCGAGCAACAGCACCGACCCGAACGAAACGACCATGAGCGAGACGAACCGGAGTGGAACGCCGCCGATGTCCGACTCCCGTTGGGGATCGCGCTCGTCGTCCGCCCGATACAGCGCCATATACCCGATCGAAAAGACGATTCCCGCGGTGAGGAGTCCTTGCAGCCAGTTCATCCCGTGAGCGAGCAGCCACACCTCTTCGGTGACGACGAACGGACCGGCCAGAAGAAAACCGCCGATCGTCTGCTGGGCCGTGTCGGCGGCCTTGAACCGAGGGGCACGCATCATAGCCATCCATCGCGCGTATCGACAAAATAAGCTGTGCCGAACGAGTTTTGTCCACAGCGTTCGAATCAGTGACATGGGTGTACGAGAGGAGTTCAACGCATGGGCAGCGGACGGCCGCGACAAGGGGATGGAAGAGCGCCACTGGCACACCGCAAAACACGCCCTGGCGCGGATACCGATCGAGTCCGGCGACGTGGTGCTCGATCTCGGCTGTGGGAGCGGCTACGCCGGGCGCGCCCTCCGCGAAACGGGAGGGGCCGCACGCGCGTACGGTCTCGATGGCTCGCCCGAGATGGTGGGTAACGCCCGTTCGTACACCGACGATCCGGCGATCGGCTACGTGGGTGGCGATTTCGACGCCCTCCCCTTTGCCGACGACAGCATCGACCACGTCTGGTCGATGGAAGCGTTCTACTACGCCGACGATCCACACGGCACGCTCTCGGAGGTCCGGCGCATCCTCCGGCCCGGTGGCACCTTCTACTGCGCCGTGAACTTCTACGAGGAGAACGTTCACTCCCACCAGTGGCAGGAGTTCATCAGCGTGGCGATGACCCGGTGGTCGCGCGAACAGTACCGCGAGGCGTTCCGATCCGCGGGCCTTCACGTCGCAGAACAGGACGCCATCCCGAACAGGGAGATCGAGATCCCGCCCGAACGCGAGTTCCCGACCGAAGAGTGGGATACCCGCCAAGAGATGATCGAACGCTACCGCGAGTACGGAACGCTGCTCACCGTCGGCGTGGCTCCGTGACTGTTTTTCTTCCCATCGGTGTTTACGACCCCACCCGACGGAAGGGACAACCATCTATACACTCCTCCTGTTCGTATTTTTCGGATTGATTTGATAATTGGTGTTGTGGAGACAGTAGCGAAAAGAATGCGCAGAACGTACGGTGTAACATGGTCGCTTTCGTGAACAGCGCTCGTTGGCACCGACAATGTGGTCCGGTTTGTGGGGAGCCTGTCGTCGAGGGGCTACCGATCGGACACATCGGGACACGGACACGATCGGGGCGCTAATGCGGGTACTTCTCGTCGGCATCGACGCCGCGTGTGCCGGTGTGTTGGACCCGTTGTTCGAGGAGGGTCGGCTCCCGACGCTCCGTCGGCTGTTCGAGGACGGGGTATCGGGAGCACTCCAGTCCCACGTGCCGCCGTGGACACCGAGCATGTGGCCCTCGATCTACACCGGTGTCAACCCCGGCAAACACGGCGTGTTCAGCTTCCTTTCCTACGAGGGGTACGACTGGGGCGTCGTCAACGCGACCCACGTCCGTGAACACGCGCTCTGGGAGCTGCTCGATCTGTGTGGTCTCACGAGCGTCGTCGTGAACGTCCCGGTAACACACCCACCACGCGCGTTCGACGGCGCGCTCATCCCCGGATATACGGCTCCGGAAGCACCAGACTGTCATCCGTCCGGCGTGTTGGCGGACGTAACGTCCGCCATCGGGGAGTACCGCGTCTACCCCGAGCCCACGGAGACCGGAGAGGTGGCGTCGTGTCTCGATCCGGTCCGGATGCGCGGAGAGGCGTTCCGGTATCTGTGTGAGCAGTACGATCCGGCCTTTGGCTTCGTGCAGTTCCAGCAGACCGACACCGTCTTTCACGAGCAGCCGGGCGAGATGGAGCTGGTTCGTTCGATCTACGAGGCCGTCGACCGGGAGATCGGCGAAACGCTGGCGACAGTCGATCCGGGAACGGTGTTCGTCGTGAGTGACCACGGCATCGGCGAGTACGGCGGGTACGGGTTTCGCGTGAACAGCTTCCTCGAATCACACGGCTACCTCACGGCGACGGAGGGTGGGCGCGGGATGCCGTCGTGGGCACCCATCCGCGATAACCGACTGCGGGCCGGCAGTAACGGGGAAACGGACGGACGCGGCTGGATCGAGCGCGCGATCGACGCGGCCGCACACCTCGGACTCACGACGAACCGGATCGGCGCGCTCCTCGATCGCGTCGGATTGGAGGAGGCCGTTGCTGGACTCGTTCCTCGGCGGCTGATACGGGCGGGCCAGCGCCAGATCGATTTTCAAGCGTCGACGGCCTACATGCGCGCGCGAATCGAACTTGGGGTTCGGATCAATCTCGCTGGGCGCGAGCCCGACGGCGTCGTGTCTCCCGAGGAGTACGAGGCGGTCCGGACGGAGCTCATCGAACTGCTTTCCTCCGTAACCACGCCCGACGGCAATCCCGTATTCGAGGACGTCACGAGGCGCGAGGCGTATTTCGAGGGACCATACACGGAGCACGCCGTCGATATCGTCACTGTCCCGGCTGCGTTCGACCAGTTCCTCACGGCAGACCTCCTCGATTCCTCGTTCGGACCGCCGGGACAGCCGTGGAACCACAAGCGTGAGGGGATTTTCGTCGCGGCCGGCAACCGGGTTTCCGCCACCACGGTCGCTCCCCACGTCTTCGATGTCGCGCCGACGGTGCTCGGGGCGCTCGGCATCGAGAAAAGCGACCGGATGGACGGAGCCGTTCTCCCGATCATCGATGCTGTCGGCGAGCGGACGTATCCGGCGTACGAATCGACCGATCGAGAGACAACCGATGACTCACACGTCACAGAGAGACTCTCGGATACGGGGTATTTGGACCAATGAGCGTAGATATCGAGGTGTTCGGTGACGATCACGCCGACGAGTGGAACCAGTATGTGGATCGATCCCCGATAACGACGCCGTTTCACCGGTACGGTGCTCTCGATCTCCTCGCCCAGGAGACGGCCGCCGAGTGTCACACGCTCGTGGGCTTTACGGGGGACGAACCGATCGGCATTCTGCCGGTGTTCGAGCGGACGGAAGGCCCGTTTCGGCTGGTGGTTTCTCCGCCGGAACTCGCGGTGTTCACCCTCGGTCCCGCGTTTCTCAACTTCGGGAAGCTCAAACAGAGGAAAAAGGAGCGTCGCCACCGGCGGTTCGTGGAGACGTGTCTCGATTGGATCGACCGGGAGACGGATCCGGATTACGTCGACATCCGAACTGTGGTTCGGTACAGGGATCTCCGGCCGTTCATCTGGCGCGGGTACGATGTCTCTCCCGCCTACACGTATGTCGTGGATCTCAGCCCCGACGAAGAGGAGATCCTACTGGACTTCAGCCGTGACGCACGGAGCACGATCCGCGAGAGCGCTGTGGGCGACAGCGATCGCCCACCGATACGACAGGCCGGTGTGGCGGGCATCGAACCGATCATCGATGGGATCCAGACCCGGCACACGGAACAGGACGAATCCTACCCGCTCACACCCCGGTTCGTCGAGGAGCTGTACGAACGGCTGCCCGATGGGATGATGCGGGTGTACACTGTTCGAGCGGCGGACGAAGTCGTCGGAGGCATGATCACGCTCGAACACGGCTCGACCGTCTACCGGTGGCAGGGTGGGGCAAAAACCGACGGCTCACTCCCGGCCAACGATCTGCTGGATTGGCGGATCATGCGCGACGCGAAAGAACGAGACATCACCCGGTACGATCTCGTCGGGGCCAACAACCCCCGTCTCTGTCGGTACAAATCGAAGTTCAACCCCACACCAAAACAGTACCACGTGATAACGCGCCAGACACACCTGATGCAAGCCGCGGCGTGGACGGACCGACTGCTCTCGAACCGGCTTTCCGGCTTCTGGCCGCGTTGAACGCCCGACGGCGGCGTGGTGTGGCTGTGGCTCTGTTCGCCGGAGTTGCTGACTCTCTCACAGAGCCGTACGGTAGATACACAGATGTGATCTGTCCTGATAGGACCGGAATCGAGGCACTGATAGATTGAGGTTGAACTAAGCGGAGTTCCTCGTTGACGGGATGGCTCTCTGACAGCGTTAGCCAAGACGGATCGTACCAGCCACCTTGACTACTCTGAGCGGAGTATCGTCGAAAAAGTGTATCAGACCTACACCAAGCGGATTCGCATACACTGGGAATCCGCTACGTTTCTTGTGACCATCAGCGTCGAATCGGGGGGCCTCGGGAGGGTCGAGAGCCGTCTGTCGCCTCCATCGCGGTCGTACAACTGTTTTCGATGATCTTTGGATCATCCCCGTCCGCAAAGACGAATGGCGGTGCTGCCCGTAATCCGTCACCGAGTCGAAGCCGTGCCCGGACGGTCGGGATCCGGCTTTCGCCAATCGATACGCCCGCGAATGAGCGAGGCTCCCACGAGCACGACGCACCCGATCACGATCGGGAATACAAAAAACATGACAAATTCGAAGGTGGGCTGGCCCGCTATCCGCAACACGTCGGCGCGTGTGGCCGCTGCGGAGAACTGGGCCACCCACTGGAAAACGAGGTGGAAACCGATGCTCGCCCAGAGGCTGTCCGTGACCACCCGCAACACGCCGAGAACGATGCTGAACGTGAAAAAGAGTACGATCCGGTCGACGGAGCCCGCCGCGCCGACAGCGACGCCAAAGAGGGTGAACAGCACCGCCTGTAGTACGACCGCAGACCAGCGCGTGTATCGGGCGGCGAGATTGCGGTAGAAGTACCCACGAAAGATGAGTTCCTCCGGGAGCGCCTCGTAGAGGAACACCAACAGCGGTAGGTACAGGGCGAGATGGACGGTTTCAGCGCTCGGCGCTCGGAAGTCGATGTGCACCCAGCCGAAGCCGACGGTCACCGCAAGACCGCAACCGGCCGCCACCACCCAGAACGCCGTCCCGAACAACGCCGGTTTCCACCCCGACCGCAACGGAGTGAGCCGAAGCCCCGCCCACGGTCGCCGGTCCAGGGACCGGCGAGCCAGGACGATCAGGGGAACGGCTCCCATCGAAACGGCGACCGCCCGTACAGCGTGGCCGACGCGGTCCGAGTGAGCCGGTCCGAAAAACGGGCCGGTTCCTTCCACGACCAACCGCCATAACAGCACCGTGGCGACGAACACGACGGCTACCCGCCAGAACAAGCTCCACCGGCGTTCCGTCCCCTCTTTCCCACGACCGCCGTTCGTGTCGGATATCATGATCTTCTCCGATTCGGTTCTATCGGCTAGAGGATAGCTTTTTCCATTGCCGGTCCATCAACACGCTGAGCGGAGTATCGTCGAAAAAGTGTATCAGACCTACACCATGCGGATCGGCCGCTTTCACGAGACGTGGAACGGCAGTCAGCCAAGCGCCAAGCGCTGTCTGACTGTCGACACGGCCTACTATACACCCGGACACGATTCATGTGCCGATATGTCACCTTATTGACTAGGAACAATCCTGTTGTCCGGGATGCGGTCACCTGCGTGTTGATCTATCCGTGTCCGGGTGTATACACGCACTATCGAAGCCACCAAGCGCTGGAGAACAACTGACACAGAATGGGCGACACGCGCGTTCGAAGCCGACAGTGGCTTTGTGGTGGATCGAAAAGCTCCAGTATGGACCCAACCCGTCGCCCCCGTCGTCTCCGAAGGGACGGGGTTCGAGAGATCGTCAGCGAAACCTCTCTTTCCCCGAGTGATCTCATCGCGCCCGTGTTCGTCGACGCGACGACCGACGAGCGCGTTCCGATCGCCTCGATGCCCGGCCACGACCGCGTTCCGGTCGCGTCGGCGGTCGACCGCGTCGAGGAGGTGCTCGACACCGGTATCGAGACGGTCGTTCTCTTTGGCATCCCCGAATCGAAGGACGCCACCGGATCGCGCGCGTGGGCCGAGGACGGCGTAGTCCAGTGTGCCATCCGGGACATCACCCGCGAAACCGACGCCACCGTGATTACCGACGTGTGCATGTGTGAGTACACCGACCACGGCCACTGTGGCATCCTCGAAGATAACGCCCGCGAATCCCCGGAGCTGACGGTGGACAACGACGCGACGCTCGACCGTCTCGCACGGATCGCGGTCTCTCACGCCGAGGCGGGCGCGCAGATGGTCGCACCCAGCAGCATGACCGACGGCATGGTGGGCGCGATCCGCGGGGCGCTCGATGCGGCGGGGTTCGAATCGGTGGCGATCATGAGCTACGCCGCGAAATACGAGAGTGCGTTCTACGGCCCGTTTCGGGACGCCGCCGACGGTGCGCCCGCCTTCGGCGACCGCCGGCATTACCAGATGGATCCGGCCAACGCCCGCGAGGCGATGGCGGAGGTCGCCCTCGACGTCGAGCAAGGGGCGGACGTGCTAATGGTCAAACCCGCGCTGGCGTATCTCGACATCATCAGCGCGGTGCGCGAGAACTTCGATCAGCCCGTTGCGGCCTACAACGTCAGCGGCGAGTACGCCATGCTTCATGCGGCCGCCGAGAAGGGCTGGCTCGATCTCGACGCGGTCGCACACGAGTCGCTGCTCTCGATCAAACGCGCCGGCGCGGACCTGATCCTCACGTACTTCGCCGAAGCGATCGCTGACCAGCTCTGAACAAACTCGATATTACTATATTATTGTATTTGTCATAGAGAGACAGATAGTTTGTTAGTCTATCGCGCGTATTTTCCCTATACGAGGTGATCGGGATGAGTGGAGGACGCGCCTCATGTGGCATTCCGTGCGAAGAGTACCTCCGCAGCGTGCTGGTGGGATTCGCCACCCGACTCGTCGTCCAAGATGAGTTCCTGTAGCTGAACCGTCTCCCAGTCGTCGTAGAACGCCTCTAGTTCGCCTTGTTCGTAGAAGTACTCGTTGGCCGTCCAGTCTGGTGGCATCGGAACATCGGGATGGTCCACGAACGCGAACATCACGTGAATCCCGTTCGGAGCGGTCACGTCTTTGAAATGGGCAAACTGGTGGCGGCGGTTCTCTGGACGAATGTACTGAATCGTCCCAGCGGAGTAGACGACATCGACCGGCTCGGGAAGCGTGCTGTCGTTTGCATCTGCTTGGAGCGTTGTGAGCGTCACGTCCCGGCGGTCAGCGAGCCGTTCTGCCTTCATCAATCCGTTCGAGGACGCATCGAGTGCGTACACGTCCCACCCTTGTTCGGCGAAAAACACCGCATCCCGGCCTTCGCCAGCTCCGATATCGACGATCGTCACCCTATCGTCCACCTCGGGAGCACGTTCGAGGGTTTGTTCGGCCAGATCGTTCGGTTCGGTCCCCCAGTAGTACTCCTCTTGGCCGTACACACGTTCGCGCTCGTCGGATTTCATACCCGATTGGTGGGTCCGCAACTACCAAAAGTGACCCGGCTGGTTGACACGATCTACGTACCACCTGACTCACGACTAGAAGCGTCTCGAACCACCTGACTTCGGAGCAGTTCACGACACCCTCCTAGGGTGAACTCCCCTCGGTCGTGGGTGGCATGATCGATTTCCGAAGCAGCTCATGAGGTTCATTCAGGCATCTGCTGAGGAGAACCCGCTCGGTATGCGCACACTCGAACCTGCGGATGAGAGCACATTGGTGTATCACAGCTGTCGCCCTGCGAGAACCCATCCAGAAACACCTTTGGGGAGACCGGGCGAACGCCTGTTTATGAACCACGAGCGTTCGCGGACGCTGTACGATCGCGCCCTCTCGGTGACTCCGGGCGGGGTGAACTCCTCGGTGCGCGCAGTACGGCCGCACCCGTTTTTCGTCCAGCGCGGCGACGGTGCCCACGTCATTGACGCGGACGGAAACCGGTACGTCGACTACGTGATGGGGTACGGACCGTTGTTGCTCGGCCACTCGCTGCCCGAACCCGTACAAGCGGCGATTCAGTCCACCGCGAGCGAGGGACCGATGTACGGCGCACCGACCGAGATCGGGGTCGATCTGGCGGAGTTCGTCACCCGGAACGTGCCGAGCGTCGAGATGGTTCGATTCGTCAACAGCGGCACCGAGGCGACCGTTTCGGCGATCCGGCTGGCGCGGGGCTACACGGGACGGGAGAAGATCGTCGTCATTTCGGGCGGCTACCACGGCGCACAAGCCTCGACGCTCGTGGAGGGCGACGCCGACGACCCGTCCCCCTCGACGCCGGGGATCCCCGAGTCGTTCACCCAGCACACGCTGCCGGTTCCGTTCAACGACGAGGAGCGACTCCGAACGGTGCTCTCCGAACACGGCGACGACGTGGCGGCCGTCATCGCGGAGCCGATCCTCGGCAACACGGGCATCGTCGCGCCGCTCGAGGACTACCACCAAACCCTGCGAGAGCTGTGTGACGACACCGGGGCGTTGCTCATTTTCGACGAGATCATCACCGGCTTTCGGGTGGGGGGACTCCAGTGCGCACAGGGGAAACTCGGCGTGTTGCCGGACATCACGACGTTCGGCAAGATCGTCGGCGGGGGCTTTCCGGTCGGCGCGATCGGCGGGCGCACCGAGATCATCGAGCAGTTCACGCCGTCGGGCGACGTGTTCCAGTCCGGAACGTTTTCGGGCCATCCGGTCACGATGGCGGCGGGGTTGGCGACTCTCGAATTCGTGGCCGAAAACGACGTGTACGACCACGTGAACGCGCTCGGCCGGCAGATCCGCAGCGGTATCCGGGACATCCTCGTCGACCGCGCCCCGGAGTACACGGTCGTCGGCACCGACAGCATGTTCAAAACCGTCTTCACGCGGGCCGATTCTGCGATCCAAGACGGCGACTGCACGGACGGCTGCGAGCAAGACCGGACGTGTCCCCGGTTTTCGGAGTGCCCGAAAACCGGCGCGGACGTGCGCCGCGGCGAGACCGACCGGTGGGAACGGCTGTTCTGGCCCGCGATGAAAGAACAGGGCGTCTTCCTCACTCCGAACCAGTTCGAAGGCCAGTTCATCAGCTACGCTCACACCGAGGCAGACATCGAGGACACCCTCGAAGCGTACAAAGCGTTCTTCGAGTGACAAAAATTCCGGTCGCAAGCGCATAGAACTCCTTTTCAGGCCCGGAATCGGAGTGTAGATATACAATGAGCACACACACGGTCCGGCTAGCGACGCGGGGGTCGTCGCTGGCGCTCCGTCAGGCGAACGCGGTGAAATCCGCGCTCGAAACCCGCCGGCGGTCCGTCGAACTCGTGGAGGTCGAGACGAGGGGCGATGAGATCCGGGACGAGCTGACCGTCCGGACGAACCGCAGCTCGGATCCGACCGTCGATCGGACCGAAGCGGAGCTGATCGTCGCCGGACTCGCTCCGCACGCGCTCGACGACGGCGTAAGCCTGGCGCGCGCGAACTCGACGCGTCGTCGAAAGCTGCTTCATCGAAGCCCAAGAGGACGACGCTGAAGACGCCGACGCACAGGCGTGGTTCGAGTCGCTGTCGGAGATCGAACGACGCGCGCTCGAACGTGGGGTCGACACCGAGTACGACGCGATCGTGCTCGCAGAGGCCGGACTCCAACGGTCCGGAATCGCACACCAGATCGACTACCAGCGGCTGTCTCCAACGGAGTTCGTTCCGGCACCGGCCCAGGGAGTGATCGCCGTCACCGCGCTCGAAGGAAACGCCGATACGTTCTACGACGCGCTGGACCACCCCCCGACGCGGGTCACCTCGACCGTCGAGCGCGTGATCCTCGCGGAGCTCGGTGGCGGCTGCGTCGCTCCGATCGGCGTGTACGCCCGTCTCCGGGGCGAGTACGTCAACACCGTCGTTCGCGTGCTCAGCCGGGACGGCACCGAGGAGATCGCAGAAACGCGCGACCTTCCGGTCGAGCGCCACCCCTCGGCGGCACGCGAGTTCGCGGACGATCTCCGCGAGCAGGGCGCTGCACAGCTCATCGAACAGGCAAAACAGGACACACCACCGTCTCCCTCTCGACAGGAATGATGACGGGTGATTCTATCTCCGAATCCGAATCTACGGCAGTCGGTCGGGTGTATCTCGTCGGGAGCGGGCCGGGTGATCCGGAGCTGATGACCGTGAAGGCAAAGCGGCTGCTCGAATCAGCGGACGTGATCCTCCACGACAAGCTTCCCGGCCCGGAGATCCTGAACCAGCTTCCCGACGAGGCGTGTGAGGACGTTGGCAAGCGCGCTGGCGGGGAGCGCACCACCCAGGAGTACACGAACCAGCGGATGGTCGAACTCGCCCGCGAGGGCAAGACGGTCGCGCGGCTCAAAGGCGGCGATCCGTTCGTGTTCGGGCGCGGCGGCGAGGAGGCCGAGTATCTCGCTGCTCACGGCGTTCCGTTCGAGGTGGTGCCCGGCGTCAGCTCCGCCGTCGCGGGACCGGCTGTGGCCGGTATTCCGCTCACCCACCGGGATCACGCCTCGAGCGTCTCGTTCGTCACGGGCCACGAAGACCCGACCAAAGACGATTCGGCGGTTGACTGGGCGGCGCTCGCGGCCACCGGCGGAACGATCGTCGTGTTGATGGGCGTCGGCAAGCTCCCGGAGTACACAGGGGCGTTGCTCGACGCCGGGATGGCCCCCGGCACCCCCGTGGCGCTCGTCGAACGCGCCACGTGGCCCACCCAGCAGATCGCGTGCGGCACCCTCGACACCGCTGTCGACGCGCGCGACCGGGCGGGGATCGAACCGCCGGCGATCACGGTCGTCGGTGCGGTCGCAGCAACTCGCGAGCGCGTGCGTGAGTTTTTGGCAAACGGCTCGACTGGTCAAAACCGGGAGGACGACCGATGACGCCCACTGTTGCGGTGTTCCGTCCGGACGACGACCGCATGACGCGCGCGATCGAGCTGTTGGAGGAGCTGGGCACCGAGCCGCTCCCCGACCCGATGCTCGCGGTCGATCCGGCGGGGACGACACCCAGAGCGGACGCCGAGTACACGGTTCTCACGAGCAAAACCGGGGTCGAACTCGCCGCACAGGCGGAGTGGATGCCGCCGGGCGCCGTCTGTGCGATCGGATCGAGCACCGCCGACAGCCTCGAGACACACGGCTATCCGGTCGACATCGTACCCGAGACGTTCACCTCCACAGGACTGGTCGACGCGCTTTCCGACCACGTGGATGGAGCGCGCGTCGACGTGGCCCGGAGCGACCACGGCTCCCCGGTGCTCACCGAGGGGCTACGGGACGCCGGCGCGTACGTCCACGAAACGGTGTTGTACCGGCTCACCAGGCCGCCGAGGGCGGGTGTCTCGACCGAGCGGGCGGCCACAGGCGAGATCGACGCCGCGCTGTTCACCTCTTCGCTCACCGTCGAGCACTTCTTCGCGGCTGCGGCCGAACGGAGCTTGCGACGCGAGGCGATTGACGGGCTGGCGGATGCAGTGGTCGGTGCGATCGGTCCACCAACCCGGAACACCGCCGAGGACGCCGGTATCGAGGTGGACGTTGTTCCCGATCGCGCCGACTTCGAAACGCTCGCCCGAACCGTTGTGGAACGGATGAACGAATCCAAATGAACGATCACCGGCTGTCAGCTTTATCAGTGATACGGAGGTAGTCGATGGCATGACCCTCACGTCTGCGGTGCCCGTTCCGGAACTCGAAGACCGCGCGCGCTCGTGCGCAGAGCGGCTGCGCGCAGCCGAGGAGGTGTTACTCGTCTCTCATATCGACGCCGATGGACTCACCAGCGCGGCCATCGCCGCGCGTGCTCTCGAACGGGCGGAGATCCCGTTCGAGACGGTGTTCAAAAAGCAGCTCGACGCCGACGGGATCGCAACGCTCGCCGAAACCGGCTACGACACGGTGTTGTTCACCGATTTCGGGAGCGGCCAGCTTGATCGCATCGCGGAGTACGAGGAGGCGTTCACGCCCGTGATCGCCGACCATCACCAGCCCGCCGACGCGAACACCGACTACCACCTGAATCCGCTGTTGGAGGGCATCGACGGGGCGAGCGAGCTGTCCGGTGCTGGCGCGAGCTACACACTCGCGCGGGCGCTTGCGACCGGGAACACCGACAATCGGGATCTCGCTGCGCTCGCGTCGGGCGAGCGAACCGATCGGCCGAAGGATCGAGGCGAGTGCTGCGACGATCGCGCTGACGCCTCGCGCTGTCGTCGAGCGCGGCATCGAGCGTCGGTCGGATCTCGATCTCGATCTGAAGCGCGATGGCGAGTGGCGCACGTGGATCGATCTGTCGGCAGACGAACGGCGGACCGTGGTGAGCGCGCTCGTCGAGCGGGCGCTCGACCGGGGGGTCGCTCCGGATTCGATCGAAGATCTCGTGGGCACGACGTACGCGTTGGTGGCTGAATCCGTTGGCACCGAGCTCCGGGACGCGAGCGAGTTCTCGACGCTGCTCAACGCGACGGCGCGCTACGACCGGGCGGACGTCGGGCTGGCCGTCTGTCTCGGAGACCGAGGAGCGGCGCTCGATCGCGCACGCACGCTGTTGGGCAACCACCGCCGGAACCTCTCGGAAGGGTTACAGTGGGTCAAAACCGAAGGCGTCACCACGGAAACCCACGTCCAGTGGTTCGATGCCGGGACGCGGATCCGCGAGACCATCGTCGGGATCGTCGCGGGGATGGCGCTGGGTGCCGAGAACGTCGCCCGCGACCGTCCGATCATCGCCTTCGCCGAGAAAAGCGACGAGGCAACGAAAGTGTCCGCGCGGGCGAGCCACGCGCTCGTCGGTCGGGGACTCGATCTCTCGGCTGTCATGCAACGCGCCAGCACCGCTGTCGGCGGCGACGGCGGCGGTCACGACATCGCCGCGGGGGCGACGATTCCTACTGCGGAGAAATCGGCGTTCATCGACCGCGTGGACGACATCGTCGGCACACAGCTCGATGGCTAGTCGTCGACCGTTCGGATCGCTACCTCGCCCTCCGGAACGCGGAGGGTTTCGAGCCGCCGTTTGGCGGCGGAGTCGTTCACGCTCTTATCGACGCTGTAGGCTGTGTACGTACACGCGTCGTCGGTGAACTCCACGACGGTATACCCCCAGACAGTGCTGTCGAAAAACTCGATGTGTGGGTTCAGGGTTGTGACCGCCCGTTCGGTGATGTCGAACCACCCGAGATCGTCGATCCCCGGAACGATCTCTGCGAGGTTCATGCTCGTCACCGCTGGCGTCATGAACTCGACGCCGACCCGCTCGTGGTCCCCGAAGGGTTCGTACCCCGTTCGTTGGTAGCCGGCCATCGCGGTGTGGAAATCTCCGGTTAGGGTGATGAAATTGGACCCGCCGGCGAGCTGGCGCACGATCGTCGCGTATTCGTTGCGGTAGCCGTCCCACGCGTCCCTGTTGAGGTAGGAACCGATACCCGTCCCACCGATCTCGAGGGGCATCGTCAGCACCTCGTTGGCCCAGACGGTCCACGTCGTCTCCGGAGCGTCGATCGCGTCCAAAAACCACTGCAGCTGTTCGTCGCCGAGCATCGTTCGATCCGGGGCATCCCCGTTGCCGTACGCCGGCGGCGGATCACGAAACAGCCGCTCGTCGGTGAGTACGAGGGTCGCGAGATCACCGAATCTGAACCGCCGCTGGAGCCGAAACCGCTCGTGGAGGTCGTCCGCCGTTCCATCCTCGGCCGGCTCGTATTCGATCCGGGCGGGCATCTGTTCGACCCACGCCTGGATGCCCGCGGCGGTGATCCGCGTCGTGGCGTCGGGGTCGTCGCCCTCTGGGTGTGAGGGGAACCGAGGACTGTCGGTTTCGTCGTCCCAGTACCGGTTGTCTGCAACCTCGTGGTCGTCCCAGCCGGCGAGCAGCGTATGGCGTTCGAGCGCGCGCTGGAGGTGGGGATCGGAGCGGTACGTGTTGTACAGATACCGGTAGTCAGCGAGCGTGTGCGCCAGATCGTGGCCGCTCGGCAGCTCGAGATCGCGGTCCGGGTACTCGCTGCCCACCGGTGGGCCGTACTGCCCGTCGGCCGACTCGTAGATGAAATCACCGAGGTGAACGAGGAAATCCACGTTTTCCTCGGCAACGTGGCTGTACGCGCCGTAGTACCCGTTCTGGTAATCTTGACACGTCAACACCGCGAATCGCACGCTGTCGGTCGACGCTCGGGGTTCGGGCAGCGTCCGACACCGCCCGACCCGGCTGGCCGTCCCGTCGTAGACGAACCGGTAGGCGTACTCGCTGTCCGGCGACAGTTCCCCGTCGAGATCGATCGTCACCGTGTGGTCGTGGTCAGCCGTGATCTCCGCCGGCTCGATGATTCCTCGGTGGACCGGATCACTGAACGAGTCGTCCCGCCCGACCGCTACCGCCACCGGTCCACCGTGGTAGGTCTCCGGCGCGATCCGCGTCCAGAGAAGCACCCCCGCCGGTGTCGGCCCGCCGCTCGCTACCGACTGGGGAAACACCGATTCCGTGCGCTCGGTGGTGGCCGTGAACACGGACGAATCCGCCGGCTGTACGGTGTCCACCGGAAGCGCCAGTCCCCGGTTTGTGAGCACCGAGACGAGACCACTGGCGGTAGCAATCGTTGACGTGCCCTGTAGAAACGTTCGTCGTCCGATGCGGCGTTCGTCGTTATCATCACGACTAGCCATTTATTCATACAATGTATATGGTAGCTAAAAATAGTATGGTACGACATCTCAGTGTGGTGGTGTTTGTGATAGCATCGATAGATCTAGATATATTGATTTGTTGTCCTATTTGACGATCTCCGGCGTACGTTATTGATGAGAGATAGGTTTATCTATACACTGTATGGCGCGATACGGATGGAGACTCCGGATCCCGTGTGACGCCGTTGGCGACGACCGTTCGCAGATCCAAATCGTGAGGGCGCAGGGAAGAGATCTTGCTAGCTGATGATGGGCAGATATAATTCCTAATGCATAGCCACCTGCGAAATTTGGACTGATGGAATAGATTTCGGGCTAGACCCTGCATTAGAAACCTTACCTAGCCGACTTCATACCCATCTAGTTTCAGATAATAACAGACTGGATGATATTTGCTTCTGCCCGCTGAAGATGTTCTCCGATCGTCCGTTGTGACCTGAGGTCGGCTAGATGGATTCGTCATGCATGGCACCTGCGAAATTTAGCCCGCAATTATTTCAGAATTGGATGTGTATGAGAAATCCATCTGCCTGACTTCAGATTAAACTGTTTGCAATGACTGAGCTAACGCCGACTGATTTCAATCGAGCCAAATTCAGAGGATTTCGATCTTTGCCTTACAAAGGATCAAATTCAATATTTATCTGTGGGGATAAGGACGACGTGATGACGGAAGAAACGACCGAAAACTTCCCCGCAACCAAAGCAGTACAGGCACTCTCAGAGATAGAGGGATACAGCGAAACGCTGACCGCACGCACATTTGGCCTAAACCTCATGGTGTTTGCGCTGGCGATCGCAGCGATTCCGATCTCCTACACAGCAGCCGACCCGTGGCTAACCAACCACGATAACGGCTCACTCGTGCTCGCCTTCCTCTGGCTACCATGGATAGCAGGCGCAGTTATCACCACGTCAATACTCTGGTCCACGCACTCAATTACACTTGGTCGGGATCAAAATTCACTCAGCCACGGAGCCCTGGGAATAGGATTCACCATCCTCTTCTTCGTAATCGCAGCTGGCGTCTCAATTACACTCGGATCTGATGCAACCATATACAGCATCATGGGCATTACAGGTGGCGTCTTCACAGCCATCATCGGTGTGGTCTTCTATATCTTATACAACGCGAGATGGGTGCTGACACCGATGATACTGGCCGGTGCCATGATACTCCTCGCGAGCATCGCAATTCACCAGGCAGACCTCTCACTTACCGGGGAAGGATTTGCTCTCGGACTCATCCAGGGAGTTGCGTATTTTGCCACAGGCTGGATAATAACGTATCGAGGGTAAAAATGAATCTCCCATCGGATCTCGAACTCATCCATCAACCAACTAGACTCCGAATCATGGGAGTTCTATACAAACACAGAGACGTCTCGTACACTCGTATCCGAAATCATCTGGATCTCACAGATGGGAATCTTGCCTCACATACAGAAAAACTAGAGCAAGCAGGGTATGTTGAGGATCGACGCGCATGGGCTCAAAATGGCTTCGAAACGCGCTACCGCATCACAAAATCCGGCGTTACTGCATTCCAAGCGTACCTGCAAGAACTAAGCGGATTCGTAGACGAACATGAAACATCCCATCGATCAAACCGAAAAAAGTCCTAGAGTAACCAGAAGTCGACTGACGATGAAGAGGCGGTCGACGATCTCTCAGCAGTGTGGCCAGAGATATGCGGCGAGTGGGACTTCGACGAAGTGGAGATGGAGACCTGTGAGGAGATGTCGTTCTCGCGGCTGCTCGCGGACATCCGCCGCGAGGAAGAAGTCGAAGAACGCAAACAGAAAGCGCAGGAAGGGGACGTGGATACCTCCAAGACGGTGGTGTTCGAGACGAACCACCCATACGTGACCGCCCGCGACACCGATGACGGACGGATGGACGCGAAAACGTTCATCTACATGATCGAGCGCATGATCCATCGGTATCGCCACCGCTGGGGCATCGAGAACGGGTTCAAGAAGCAAAAACACTTCATGATACGGATGACCTCGACCGAGCGCGACTATCGGTTTTTCAACTTCGCATTCGCGTGCGTACTGTAGTGTGGCGGCTCGTTGATCTACTGGTGAAATTCGCTCTCGACAGAGAGAGCAAGACCTACAAGCCGCTGGTGGACGCAAACCAGTTTCTGACCGTGGCGAAGCAGTTCTACGGTCTCGACCCACCTGTCTGACACCAGAATCCCCCATGTTCGCCCGACTCGTGAGCGGTGACGCTGTGTTTGACTACTTTGTTTCACGCCAAAAACGGTCGATTCCGAAATGATGAGCTGATTTGGTGTGGCATCATTTTCACCGTTAGAGAATATGGCTGGAAAGAATCTCTGGATTATGCATTGCTGAGCCACCTGCCGGACTTCAGTAATACACAGCCCCCTGCGAAATTTGGACTAACGGTATAGATTTCGAGCTAGACCATGCATTAGGAATCTTACTAGCCGAATCAGCTCTGGAGCACGTCGGTAGTACGTCATTCATAAGTTCCCTTAGCCATTATACATCTATAATGGACACGTTCTCCGGCGTGGACGACCGATCGGACGATCAGCCTCGAACGAGCGGTATCGAGCGGGGTCGATAGCATGCGCAACGTTGTGCTCCTCGTGCTCGATACGGTTCGGAAAGACGTGTTCGACGAGTACGCGACGCGGCTCCGGGCAGAATCTGGCACCTCCTTCGAGCAGGCTCGCGCCGCGAGTTCGTGGAGCGCGCCGAGTCACACGAGCATCTTCACGGGGGAACTCCCCTCCCAGCACGGGGTTCACGCGGAAAGCTTCGACTCGACGTTCAGCTTCGGGGCGATCGATCGCGAGGAGACGTTTCTCGGTGACCTTCCGAAGCATCGGACGGTCGGCGTGAGCGCGAATTCGTACATGAACCGCGCGTTCGGCTTCGATTCGCAGTTCGATGCGTTCTCCGACTTCTCTATCGGCTCGCACGTCCACGAGAGCCTGTTCACGGAAGGGATGGCGGTCAAGGAGTTCCTCTCGAAGACCGACGAACCGAGCGCCACGAAGCGGTATCTCGGCTTTCTCCGGGCCTGTGTCGAGCACGATCGACCGCTGAAAAGCGTCGCTAACGGCGTCTGGTCGCAGGTCGGCCCGGCGGTGAAACGGCTCCCCGTTCCGGAGATCGTCGACGATGGCGCGCAAAACGTTGCCCGCACGGCGCGCGAGCAGGCCAGCGCGGACGAGCCGTTCTTCATGTTTGCGAACATGATGGATGCCCACACGCCGCTCCGGAATCTGCTCCAGTTCGATCAGTCGCTGCACTCGGTGCCAAACGACTGGAGTTCGAACGAGATCGACAAGTGGGAGCTGAACAAGGACGGAGCGGCGACTCAGGAGTACACGCGCAACTACCGCCAGCTGTACGCCGCCGCCGTGGAGTATCTCGACCGGATGGTCACCGATCTGCTCGAGGACGTCCAGCGCACGACAGCCCGCGAAACGACGTTCGTGATCGTCTCCGACCACGGGCACAACCTCGGGTACGACGCCGACGACGGTCTCTTTCACCACACGGGGAGCATGACCGAGGGCGTCATGCACACGCCGTGTGAGATCGTCAACCCACCGGCCGGCTACCCCGACACCGTTTCCGAACTGTTCTCTCACCTCGCATTGGGCGATCTCCTCGTTCGGCTCGCTCACGAGGAGCCGTTCGACGACGACCTCACGTCCGAGTGGATCCCCGCCGAAACCGTCGGGCTGCTCGGGATGAATCCGACGTGGGACCGGGAGTTCACCGACGACGAATTCGCCTACTGGAACCGGATGATCCGGTGTGTCTACCACGAGGGCACGAAGATACAGTGGAACTCGCTGGGGGAGTGCGACGAGTACGAACTCGATCCGGATCGTCCGTCGTGGCAGCGACGGATCGATGATGACGTAAAACCAGCCATGCAAGCGACGCGCCTCTTCGAAGAAGAGCTGGAGGAGTACAAACGGCAGGCGGCTGCCGACACGCAGGATCTCGCCTTCGACGAATCGGTCGAAAACCAGCTTCAGCAACTCGGGTATCTCTGACCGAATCGGTGTCTACAATAATATATAGATAGTAGGACGAGAACCCTGACCACGAGACCGTCGTCGTGGGTGCGGGCTTTTCCGGTCACGGCTTCAAGTTCGCCATCGATCGGTGAGATCCTCGCCGATCTCGCCGTGGAAGGAGAGACGGATCACCCAATCGATCCGTTCGCCATCGATCGATTCGATTGATCCCCTATCCGCTATCGATAGCATCATAAAATATTTAATATATTGTACGATAGATAAGCCATGGATCGTCGCGGTTTTCTCGTGGTGTTGGGGTGTCTCGTCGGCGGTGCTGGCTGTCTCGACGGCGTCTCGTTCTCCGAATCGAGGGAATCTCCGGCGATTACCGAGACGGACTCCCCTCCCATCGATCACGAGTGTGATGGACCGATAAACGGAATGGTACGAATCGTGAACGACGCAGCGACCGAGCGGTCGGTCGAGCTATCGGTGCACGATCTCGACACCGAGCAACCGGTGTCACCGTCGGCTACACCGACAGCGGGTCGGACAGGGGTTCGGTCCCGTGCTCTGAGGCGTTCTCCCGGAGCCACTCCCGCCCGCGGTCGATCGCCCGTGGGCCGTACCCGTTGTTCTCCACCCGAAACCGTGAGTCGCCCCGGCTCTGGTGAACGACCGACTCGCGGCCCCGGCGTTCGAGCAGCGGCACCGCCCCGAACCAGTTGTTCCGCACCCACGAGTCGTCGGTCGGCTCCCCCCGAAGCACGACGGCGGCCGCGTCCGTCGTCTCGAAAACGGTGTGGTGAACGCGCAGGTACGTTCCCGCCAACGGACCGTCGCGGTCCTCAAGGTTCTCGCTGAGCCGGTGCATGTCGAACGCGTGTCTAACGGCGTGGGGTCCGACCACGTTGAACCGCGCTTCGTACCCGTTCTCCCGGTGGCCGAAGGCAGCCACCGAATGCCGGTTGTGATCGAAGTAGTTCCATTCGATCAGGTGGGTGCCGTTTCGCAGGTCCAGCCCGTAGCCGAGAGTGTCCATCTGGTTGTGGTGGATCGCGTTGTGGTGAACGTGCGAGCCGGTCGGCGCGTCCCCCGTTCCGAAGCTGACCGCGGTGTGGGTCCACCCCGCCAGCTCACAATGATCGATCTCGATCTCGTCACCGGTGAATTCGAACGCGCGCGCGTAGTACGCCGACGCCGGCCGTGGCTTCGATCGCGGATCGAAATACCCCGTTTCGGGTCCAATCACCCGGATCCCCGTCACCCTGATCCCCGGCTCCGTGGTCCGAAAGACGGTCGACTCGTTCGTTGGCACTGAAATCCGTGCCCCCGATCCCTCGATTCCCCGGTCGCTGGCGAGCGTGACGTTCGCCGCGATCGGAATCGGCATCGATTCCTCGAGACGAAGATCCGTCCCTCCCGGCAGCCAGACCGTCGCGCCTGGCGTCGAGAGCGCCCCCCGGAGGTCAGAAACCGTCTCGACCACGTGGGTTGCGTCCGCTCGCGTGATCCGTCCCTCGCGAGCGACGAATCCGAGCGGCTCGTTCCGTTCGACACCCGCGAGCGAGAGACAGCCACCCGAGATGCCCGTGATCCCAGCGGCGAGCGCGAGCACACCCCGCCGGCTCACGGCCGGCGTTCCCGACCCAGCCCGATCACCGTCGCACATACCAACGTCACCCACCGCCCGGTCTATAAGCCGTGCCTTTTCCCTGCATCGGACCGCCTCCTACAAACGTCTTCCAACCATGTCATGACTGCTACTCCTCGTGTGGGAATATACAATTATTTTCGTTGTCGTTGCGTCGAGCGGGATCAGATTTCGGTCACGCGTTGGTACTCCTGATCGACAGCGGCCGCGTCCTCGGGGAGTAGCGCGACGACGAGGAATTCGGCGTAGTCGGCGACGTACTCGATGAGCGCGGCGATGCGGTCGGAGTCGATCGCTTCGAGGGAGTCCAACAGCATGATGGGCACTGATTCGTGGACCTCGTGGACGAGATAGCCCGCGAGCGCGAACACCAGCCCCGTGACCTCGCGTTCGCTTTCGGAGAGGTGATCGACGGTGTCCTCGTAGGCGGTCCCCGAGTCAGTGCTGCGGATGACGTGGAGATCGAACGTGCGCTCGGAGACGGTCCGTCGTCCCTGGGTAACCTCGTGTTCGGTCCGTTCGATCCAGATGCGCTCGAGGTTGGCGTATTCGAGCAGATCGAGCACGGTTTCCATGTGGTCGTTGAACTGTTCGATCGCCTGTTTTTCGATCTGCTCGATCCGCGTGCGGAGATCAGAAAGCTCCTCCTGTATCGTCTCCTGTCGGTGTTTGAGTTCGTCGCTCTGTTCGATCCGGGCTTCGATGTCGTCGATCTCTGATTCGACGGACTCGCGCTGGCTCTGTATCCGGCCGAGTTCGAACTCGAGCTGGTTCGCTTCCTTGTGCAGATCGAGGATATCGCTGTAATCCTCCTCTTGGAGGTCATCAACGTCGTCTTCGAGCTGTTCGATCTCCGATTCGAGCTCTTCACGCTCCGATTGCAACTCCTCGATTCTGGTCTCGCGCTCTTCGAGCTCGGTTTCGATCTGTGTGAGCCGGCGTTCGAGCTGGTTGCGCTCGCGCTGGTGTTGTTCGAGGGTGTTTTTCTCGTTCTGTAGCTCGTCGATCTCGCTCCGGAGCGAGTTGCGCTCTTCGAACCGTTCCGAACGGAACTGCTGGAGTCGATCGAGCGTCTCCTCGATATCAGACTTCGGCACCTCGCTCCCGCACGTCCAACAGACGACGCTCTCGCTGTCAGAAACCAGCTGATCGGTGAGCGCTTCCGCCTCGGCATCGCTCTCACCCCGAAGCGGGTCGACTATCTCGCGGCTCGTCCCATCGAGCATCTCCTCGTTGAACTGGATTATCGTCTGTAGCTCGTTGACCGTCGAATCGATCGATCGCAGCCGATCGCGCAGCCGTCCGATCTCCGTATCGATCTCCTCGACGTCTCCAACGGGCGTGTCCGGGAGGTCGTCGAGATCCGTCTTGATCTCCGATCGCTCATCGCGGAGGGCTTCGAGGCTTTCGCGTTGGGTGTCCAGCTCGAACCGGGTGTCGTCCAGCGACGCCCGCGCGTCGTGAAGCTCATCGAGCGCTCCCTCCAACTCGCGTTTGTCCGCCCGGCTATCCTCGACATCCGCGTCGGCCTCAGCTAGTTCTTCCTCTTTGGCGTCGAGTTCCTCTTGTTTCTCCGTGATCTGTTGTGTGAGCGATGTCCGACGCTCCTCCAACTCGACGAGCTGGTCCGCGAGCGTGTCGAGATCGGAGAGCTCGGTTTCGATCTCGCGCTGCTCCGCTTCGAGCCGCTCGATCTCGGCCTGAATCGCGTCCGTATCCACTGGCCGCATGATAAGTTCTCGGAGATCATCACTCCGAGCCACTGCCTGTCGGGCCTCGTTCGACTCTAACAGAAACGCGAACAGATCTGCCAGCTCAGTGTCTTCGAGATACGGCTCTCCACCCGCGATGATCGTCCCGTTGTGTCGCTCTAACGTTCGATTGTACGTTCTGTCGCCAATCGTCATCTCGACGCTACCCTCGGTGGCGTCGCCCTTCAACGAGACGCGATCACTGCCGAACGCGGCCATGATCGCCTGTAACAACGAGGTGCGATTAGTTGCGTTTCGACCGGCGAGTGTGGTGACTCCCGGTGTGAACTCGACAGTCGTGCTATCGATACCGCCGATGTTCTCTACGGAGAGTTGCATCTTTTCCGTCCCAATCTGCGATGCTCCCATATACGTACCCCTCAGAGAGCCACCTATTTAACTCCTCAGACTCACCGACGGGTAGAGACGCTGCAGCACGGGAGTTACAGATGTAATTTCGTAACGGGTCGCTCAATCGAGCGGTTCAACAGCGTTATCCTCCGTTGACACACAATCACAGTGCCCCTGTTCGAGGAGTTCTACCACGCTGTATCTGGTCCCACAGTCCTGGCACGTAACAGTCACATCAACAAGGACATCGAACTCTCCGATCCGGAGGCGATCGGTGTTTTCGAGCGTCGAGAGGTTGTCCTCGGTGACGCGGAGCGTTCGGTGTGAAAGGCGCTGGATCGCCTGTGTCACGCTTTCGATCCGGTCGTTGTCGTCGGTCGTTGGGGACGAGTGCCGTGCCCCCCGGTATTTCGTGAGATACGTGTGGACCGCCTGGTGAGAGACAAAATCCCGTTCGAGCTTGTCGATCGACACGCCGTCGCGTTTGAGATCGTTCCGGGCCTGCGTGCGGACACCGCTGCTGACGTCGTCGCCCGTGAGTAGCCGGTAAACGTTGTCTACTTCCCCGTCGATCGGTTGGCGTCCAGCTCGCGTCATCGCTACTTCGAGGAGGTGTTTGTTCAGCCAATCCGCGAGCTCGCGAAGGCTGTATCGCTCCTCACTGTTCCCTGTCCACCGCGCCTCCATCGTCTCTCCGAGACCGTCCAAATCGTACTCGACCAGAACGCGTCCGACTTTACTGGTGGTATGTGACTTGTCTGATTCCTTATCATCAGAATCGGTCCCATCCCCTTGGTCGTTCATTCTAGTCACCGTAACGTCCTCAATACGAATAAGTGTTCATTTCTTAGCGCCACACTTTAGCCCGAATATTCACACCCATAGGGAGAGTGGCCGAGCCAGTCTCCAACGCTTCGTCTCTCGAACGCGGGCGAGGAAACACTGCTGATTGCTTTCGTTTTGTCACATACTGCGAGTGAGTGACGACCGTTGCCACGTCCCGTGTGTCATCCTCTGTCTCCGTCGGATCGGAGCAGCAGATCGTGTTCCGTTCCCGTCCCGACAGCCGTGTCCACACCGGGGCACAGCCGACCGTGATCCACCATCGCACTCACATCCTCGTTTACACGAAATAAACATAATGTATTGAATTATTTTCCATATAATATTGGATATATTATATTATTCGGTAGTCAGTTCGTCGCCGTGGGTCTGACGACCGCAGCGGCAGGGATAGGCGGCGCAGCCGTTGGCGTCCGGCCGATCACGGCGATCAGTTCCTCGTTTCGGGAACGAACCACGCCGCACAGGACCCGTTTTCCGGCGGCTGTCGGGTACGAACCGTCGCGTACGGCGCTAAGGGAGCCGTTTTACACGACGGTGTGTGCCGTTCCCCGAAACGTCCGGTCGAGGAATCCACGCCGGTAGAGCGAGATCCATGAGCACGCGGCCTCTGCTCCCTGGTCAGGCACAGCGAGACTCCCCGATCGGATCGCTCAGCCGGTGACGAATCGAACAATAATTTGAGCGTCCTGCAGATAGTGTAAATCGATAATCACGATTGGATCGTTCCAAAACATCTTCGATACGCCAACCGACAGTGAAGAAAAGCGATCCGGTTTACTGATACTGTCGGACACAGTCCGTCGACCACGCAGTTGCCCGTGCACCACGCTCTCCGCGACACAGACCACTGTAGACCGCACGTAACCAGGACGGCACGCGACCATCATCTCCACATCACGATTCGAGAGTACGGCGACGAGGGTGGTCTCGGCGGATGCGTTCGAGGCAGTATACGCAATTTTCACATAAATGGTGGTTTCTTTATTCATTTTAATTCCGATAGTTTGA
This sequence comes from Halobacteriales archaeon YIM A00010, assembly GCA_025041175.1. GTDB lineage: Archaea > Halobacteriota > Halobacteria > Halobacteriales > Haloarculaceae > Halocatena. The sequence continues at coordinate 2,640,487 of JAKCFJ010000001.1, read as the reverse complement.
TTGTGTATGGTCCACAAGGAGGCCTATGAGTACGAGCTCCCCAGAGCAACCCCCACAGATTAACGTCCTCTTTGTAGGAACAACTCCAGCAGATGCTGCATCGCGGATAGAAGATAATGTCGACATTCAAATAAAGTATACTTCGGTGAGAGATCCCATTGACGAATCGGACCTCATTACAGCAGCGGCTGAAGCAACTGTCATTGTTGGCCGACTCCCCATTGATGCCAGCGACAACACATCGATTCGTCTCGTCCAAAGTATGGGAGCAGGTGTCGAGCCATTCAAACGCGACCGGTTCCCACCACAGGCGTATCTCTGTAACCTCTACGGTCACGGCCACGCCGTGGCAGAACACACGTTTATGCTCCTCCTGGCACTCAAGCGCGACCTCCGACAGATGGATTCAGCATTTCGCAGCGGTAACTGGGGCGAAAGCTTCCCGGAGCGAGATCCAGCCGGGCGATTCCAAGAGCTCCGTGGTCAGACCCTCGGTCTCATCGGCTTCGGAGAAATTGGACAAGCAATGGTTCCATTAGCCCGAGCGTTTGGAATGGATGTCATCGCAAATCGAAGCCACAAACCAACTAGATCACCGCCAGAGGGTGTCGAGTTTATCGGCGGTCCAGACGATCTTGAGTACATATTGCAAGAGGCTGATGCGATTGTGCTGACTGTCCCACTCACAGATGAAACAAGAGGACTGATCGGTGCGTCAGAATTCACAATGATGGGTGATAACGCTCTCTTAATTAACGTCGCCCGTGGCCCCGTCGTAGAGGAAGACAGCCTGTATGACGCCCTCTTAAACGACAAGATTAGAGGTGCAGGAATCGACACGTGGTATCAGTATCCCACCACGGGAGGAGAAACAGTACTCCCATCGAGAACTCCGCTAAGCGATCTTGACAATATTCTCATGACACCTCACGTCGCTGGGTGGAGCGACGGCACGACAACCCACAGATGGTCCGTTATTGGTGAGAATATCACTCGAATTGCGCGTGGTACGCGTCTCAAAAATGTCGTCTGGGAGCCGCACAATTCAACATAAGTGATTGAGTGGTCGACATCTCTCACGCAGAGATTCCATGTCCAGAAGTGGGCTAGCTAGTTTTCTCATGCATAGCTACAGATGAGAGTTGTATTGGTGAACGAGCCACTTATCGCGGCACTATGTTCTCTCTGAGCACGATTCAGCTGTCAGTCTCGGTGTGTCTCACTGGTGTCATGGATTTACGCGCTTCAGCCCTGCCCACACACTGACGCTTCCCACGAACAACGTTATCGCACCGACGACCGTCCACCGCACTGATTTTCCAGTGATCGGTTCGCAGTCTCCGACGCACAAAATGGGGTCTATCTGGATGATTCCGAGGCCTTGCACCACCCATAACATCCCGAGAAGCGCCACGATGACGCCGAAGATCGTTAATACAGTCGCTTTCGTGTTCCACGTGTGGATATTTCGATTCTCCATCAGAGAGGAAGAGTAGCCGTTTATCCTCGGGTTTAACGCCGAGCATGCACCCTATCTTTATCACTGACTACAGTATCACACCCTTGTATGATGGCGGCAATAGCACTTCATCCTGAGACACGATTCGAGACGAACCGAACAGTACGACCGAGTACGTGAACAGTGACAATAATGAGATACATAACCGTCGTCATAGTCTTAGAGGAATCCATTCGGTCGAAGAACGATCAACAGATGCAGAGAGGCATCAACGATCCGAGAGAGGTCTGGATTGATGGCACGCTCGTCGCGACACAGGAAGCGATACAGTATATCAATCTTCTCAATGATGGGACCGTTGTTGGGGTTGCACGGTTCAGAGGCGATGCTGATCGGCTCGCAACGATAGAAGAGGAGATTCCGGAAATCATATCCTGTACTGTGACAGGTGGTGAGACGTGGCTGGCGTATATGCACTACGAGCCTGACGAGGTTGAAACAGTCCTTCTCGAACGTATCGATACCGAAGCGATCAGTATCGACTGGCCGATGAGGGAGACTGATGATGGGCTGCAAGTCACGCTCTTCGGTGAGGATGCGGCCCTTCAGCAACTGATCGCTGGCTTCCCTGACGAAATAGACGTGACTCTCGAACGCGCAGGAGAGTATCAGCCGGACATGGATGACCCAGCGGGAAAACTCACCGACCGGCAGAAAGAAATCCTCCGGACAGCACTCGCCGCAGGATATTATGAGATCCCTCGTTGCGCAACACAACGCGATGTAGCCACCGAGCTTGGACTGTCACGGGGAACGATTGGGGATCATCTTCGGCGGGCAGAAGCGAAGATTATCCAGTCGATAATTGTGTGAAGTAGACATCATTTTATCTGGAGTCAAGTGGGTGGATTTCTCATGCGCGACTGGTGGAGAACCTTGTCTCGAAAAATTAAATTTCGTGGAGATCTACGCATGACAAATCGACCTAGCCGACCTCAGATCGAGTGGTAAGGGTGGTCACCACCCAGCCACCGATTCGACCGCACACCGACCCGACTAGTGGAGCAAAAACGAGTATGAATGTACTACCCACGACGAGAATCACCACACTGGACAGTAAGGGCCATGCTATCGCAATATTCTCAATGGCGTACCTAACCGCCGCCACGAAAAGTGTGAGTAGTGCCATGACTCCACCGAGAAGTCCGGCACGATATCCAGCGGCATCTGGGTCTGTTGAGCGTAGTGCGGCGATACTCCCTGCGATGAACGCACCGAAAATCGTGATGCCAGCCTCAAAGTCTGCTTCGGAATTCGGAAGCCAGTTTATGAGAACTGTGACGGGAAGTGAAGCGAGTGCGCCAATGAGCGCGAATCGCCACGCAGGTGGGACGGTGCGGAGAGGCGACGGAGACATTCGCCCCTAGAAATGATCGGGAACAATTATATAATCTTCGCCGGAGCGGACGAGGAGGACGTTGATGACCGAATGGAATAGGGGATGTCCACACGCTCTTCCGATCACCCTATTCATCCTTCAGTATAAAACATAAGATCAGAAGTCGGCTATCTACGATTCCTAATACACGGTTGGTCATGAAATATAGCCTGAAAGTACAATTTTCACATACTTCTATGCATTAGGAATATTACCTGCCCTTCGTCAGGTGTATAAATTCCAGAGGTATCTATACATGATGAATCCACCTAGCCGACTTCTGATTCAGGATCATATTCGATGGCGAAACTGGTTCGGGCGTTCATCATCGAGGAGATAAACGGGTGGGACCTGAAGTCGGGCAGATAGATATCTGATGCACCGTGGGTACACCAACCCTGCCATCCTAAATTTCGCAGATGTCTATGTATGACAAATCGACCTAGCCGTCCTCAGACAACCCACACTCCAAAACTGTGGTCCTCCGAGTTCCCCCGGTTCAGTATATCGGCATACGATTCATTCCGGACCGTCCGACTTTTACCGGGTTCGAGCAATGATTACCCATGACCGAGTTCGATTCGGAGCAGTTCGAGGACAAGTACGCCAACTATTTCCCGGAGCTACAGGAGGCGTACAAGCGCGCGTTCGAGACGATGAACGAGGAGTACGACTCCCAGCTGATTCACGCCATCGACCAGCAGGTGCTCAACGAATCCGAGCCGTTCTACGACGACGGGTTCGTTATCGAGTTGCCGGAGAATCCCACCGAGCGCGTGAGCGGCGTCGTCGTGTCGGACGAGAAGCTCCAGCAGGTCCTCGACCGGTACGTTACGGAGCTTCGTGGGGAGTTAACAGCGGTGTTCGATCTCGAGGAGACCGACACGAAAGATGAAACGGCGTGAAAAGCCATAAGCGTGCTCGGCCGCTACCGCTCACCATGAGCACGGAAACCCAACGGTCGGACGACGAGCTCCGAGAGGAAGTGACGAACTTCCTGCGCCGGAACTTCCCTCAGATCCAGATGCACGGCGGGAGCGCAGCGATCCAGTATCTCGACGCCGAGGAGGGTGAAGTGACTGTTGCGCTCGGTGGCGCGTGCAGCGGGTGTGGAATCTCCCCGATGACCATCCAGGCGATCAAAAGCCGGATGGTCTCGGAGATCCCCGAGATCACGACGGTCAACGCAGAAACCGGCATGGGCGGCATGGACGACGGTCACTCCACCTCCACCTCCCCCTCGTTCCCCGGCGAAATGACCGGTGACGAAGAGGGCGACGAAGGCCCACAAGCGCCCTTCTGAACCGGCTCAGCGGAGTTTTCGTTCTCGTTCCCACGTTCTGAGCAGTCCGGTGAGCACCGCGTTCACCGGTGTGTCGTCGTACCGTGCCACGTAGCCGTTGATGGCATCGATTTCGGTTCGTTTTCCGGATAGCACGTCCTGGAGCATCGAGGAGCTGTTGTCGGCCGTCGCGTCGACGACTCGCGTGAGGGCGTCGACGGCTTCCCCATCGGAGAGTTCGACGCCGTCCTGTCGGGCGGCTCCAGCCGTTTCGCGCGCGGCCGCACGGGCGGTTTCGGTCGCCGGACCGTCGTCGAGCGCCCCGTTTTCGACGCGCGCGAGCGCTGTCGTCGCGTTGATCCCCGCGTTGACAGCGAGCTTCTCCCAGAGCCGCCGGGGCATGTCCGTGGCCACGGTCGTCACGAGTCCGGCCGCCTCGAACGCGCCGGCAACCCGATCGGCGCGCTCCGATCGACCGCCTGACGGCGGCCCGAGCACGATCTCACCCACGCCGGTACACCGCACACGTCCCGGTTCGTGGGTCGCTCCATAGGTACACGTTCCTGCGAGGACGCCGCCGAGGTGCTCGGAGAGGGTCGTTTCGTTGCCGAGTCCGTTTTGGAGCGACAACACACTGTGTGGCGCACACGCCGCGAGCGACCGCGCCGCTTCCGGCGTATCGAACGATTTGACAGCGACGACCGCGAGATCGATGTCTGCGCCCGCTGGCACCGCCGTCCGTGCGTCGGGCGTCACTGTGGCTTCTATCGCTCCCTCGATGGTCAATCCCCCCTCGCGCACTGCCATCACGTGTGGCTCCCGACCGACGAGCGTCACGTCGTGTTCGCGGGCGAGCAGCCCTCCAACGAGGCTTCCGAGGCTCCCCGCACCGAACACTAGAATCTCCATGTCCCCCGTTACACAAGGGACGTAGTCAGCGTGCCGGTGTTCCCTGCGCGCGGGAATCAGGGGAAGCTACCTACTGCGACCCAACACACCAGTATTCATTCATATCATATTATGTCTATTTTGAGGCGTTCTCCTGGGTGTGGTTCTGGAGTGTGCATCCTGTATAATAATAAAATTGTAAGTTTATATCTACTGTATTATCGATGCTCGATCTTTGAGTGATTGTTCATACCGGTCGAGTACAGGGTTCGAGCCGGGTAGCGTGTTCATACCTACCACACCACCGTTATGTAAAACGCGACCGTATTCTGTGCCGTATGCCGGAATGCCAGAATTGTGGTGCGTTCGTAACCCGAGCGTATGCACGCGTGTTCACCCCAATTGGCGTCCAGAATCCCCGGGTCTGTCCGAACTGCGAGGACAAGATTCGGGACGGAGCAAGCGTCCGCGAGGCTCGCTCGACGCGACGTACCTAATTTACTACCTCTGTTGCGCGCTCGAAGGCTGTTTCTGCTCTCTGTTCGTCCCGCGCTTCTGCGGTGATTCGAACGAGGGGCTGTGTTCCGCTCGCGCGGACGAGAAACCACGCATCACCGAGATCCACCCGGACGCCGTCGAGCGTCGTCACGGCCGTTCCGTCGTATTCGGAGCGCACCCGCTCGCGGACCGCCGCCATCGTGGCGTTCTTGTCTTCGGTTTCGACGTTCGTGCGCCGGATCGGGTAGCGCGGGATCGACTCGATGCGCTGTTCGATCGGACGCTCGGCAGCGAGTTCGACGAGCCGGCAGGCCGCGAGCGGGCCGTCGGGACACCGGGTTTGTTCGGGCCAGATCCACGCGCCGCTCGGTTCGCCGCCGAAGGGGACGCCCTCCCCGACTGCCTCCGCCACGTACACGTCGCCGACGGGCGTGTGTTCGACATCGACGCCCTGGGAGTCGAGGTGGTCCTCGACAGCGAGGCTCGTGTCGACTGGAACGGCGACCCGATCCCCGGCTTCTGTCGACGTTCCGGCGAGCAGCGCGAGCAGCGCGTCTTTCGGGACGAACTGTCCCGTTCCGTCGACGGCCATCATCCGGTCTGCGTCGCCGTCGTGAGCGATCCCAAGATCCGCGTCTGTTTCCGCCACGATCGCACACAGGGAGGTGAGCGTGTCGGCGTTCGGTTCACTCGGGCGGCCGGGGAACCGGCCGTCGGGCTGTGCGTTGAGCGTTTCGACGTGACAGCCCAGTTCGACCAGCGCGTCGACAGTGACGCCGCCGGCTCCGTTGCCCAGATCGACCACGACGTGGGGAGCAGTGGCGATCGTCGTGGCGTCCACGAGCGCCTCGGCGTGGCGCTCGGTGGCGTCGGCCGTGGTTTGCGTGCCCTGTTCGTTCCATCCCCGGAGTTCGGACGGAACACCCTCTCGAACGCGCGTTTCGATCGTCTCGCGCAGGTCCGCATCGAACGCCTGTCCGTCGGGCTGCCAGAGCTTCAGTCCGTTGTCCTCTGGCGGGTTGTGAGAAGCGGTGATCGAACAGCCCGCGTCGGCGTCGTACCAGCCGACGGCGCGCGCGACGGTGGGCGTCGCCGCCAGCGAGAGATCCACGATGTCCGCGCCGACTTCACGAACCCCCGCGGCGAACGCGTCCGCGAGTATCGTCCCGCTTTCGCGCGCGTCCCGTCCCATCACGATCAGTTCCGCGTCGACACCGACTGCACGCCCGACGGCGAGCGCGAGCTCTGCGGTCACCTCCTCACCGACCGGGCCACGAATGCCACTCGTTCCGAACATGCTCGTCCTCTCGACGCTCGAAGAAAAAAAGCGATCGTTACGATTCCCCACCACCTTTTTTGTGTTCGGGTGCGCTTCGCGCACCGCTCACACAAAAAACGTGGGCGAAAAAAGCCGCTCACTTCGTTCGCGGTGAGCGTACTCACCGCTACCGCCACCGCACCGCTCCGCCCCGCGACAGTCACCACACTGCACCGCCACCGCACGCTGCAGTTGTCTGTCAGTCGTCGGCGGTGTGTCCAGCGTTGGGACCGACGACGACGCACGCCAGCTCGGGGTGGCGCTGGCGTAACCCAGCGAGATCGCCGCGCTGTCGATATTGGCAGTAGGTCACCAGCGTGTCGACCAGACAGGCGGGCGCGCTGTCGACATCCGGTTTTTCGGTCATCTCGGCCGGTTCGCGTGACTCCTCGGGCGTGAATACCGACTGCACAACTGTGCCATCACGCTGTTCGTGAAAGCGCACGCACGCGCCGTTATCGAACCAGCATTCGATCACGGTCTCACCGGTGGCCGCGTAGCGCGTGAACCGCGCAATTCCCGGCAACTCGTCGTAGCCGCCCGTTGTGGTCCTGCCAAGCCCGGCGGTCGCCAGTATCTGCTCGATCTGCGTGGCGTGGGCACAGCCAGTGCTCTGACACGGGCGACATCACCAGAAATCGAAGATTTCTGGTTAGCAGCCGAGCTTCGCTCGGCGACACCATAATCCTTCCCCGACATCGATGCTGTGGTACAGCTCCGCTTTCGACACCACCGCCCGATCCGTGGCGGCCGAGAGGTTCACGACCTCGCCCTGCCGATTCCGAAACTGGAACAACGGCAACGTCATCGCCACCACCGCCCCTGCGGGCAGCCCATCCGGTGGTCGAGCCGCGTACGAACCGGCCGACCACACACTGGGCAGCGCGTGCGCTGTTCGGTTTCCTGATACGATGCGACACCGTTACGTGTCTCTGATTCGTTCCCCATCATGGGTTCTAACAGGTGAGAACCCCAGCGTCGGGTGCGCCTACACCCGGCGCGTTTCAACGAACGCGCGGTCGGGACACGCTGGCGTCCTCGTTTATCGTTGCCTGCTCCATCATACATAAAGTTACTGACGGAATGAGAAATATTATATTCTACTAACAACTCGTTCTGCCGGCAGTTGCTGGGAGGTAGGAAACGAATCACTGGAAACGGGCGTTATTACTGATTGAAGTGAACTTCCGTCGGGGAGTCACTCCGAAGTGGTGAAAGAGCGAGTGGCCCTCTCCGCAAGCGGTAGCGGAGGCGGAGCGGTGGCGGTAGCGGAGGCGGAGCGGTGGCGGTAGCGGAGGCGGAGCGGTGGCGGTAGCGGTGAGTACGCTCACCGCGAACGGAGTGAAGCGGAGTGAGCGGCTTTTTTTCGCCCACGTTTTTTGCGTTCCCGCGAGCGCAGCGAGTGGGAACCAGCGAGTCGTAGCGCGAACGAAGTGAGCGACCGACTCGCCAGGCGAGGGTGCGCTCCGCGCACCCGAGCGGAAAAAAGGTGGTGGATCAAAAAAGTGGGTGGCTATTACCCAGTGAACTCGTGGTAGCTGAGCTCGTGTTGTTTCATTTCCGTGCGCCGTCGTTCGAGGAACGAGTAGACCGAACCGTGCGGTGCACCGTCGAGAATCATCTCGGCGGCCTGGCGGACGGCGCTCACCTCTTTGGGTCGACCGATGATGCCGAGCGTCGTGCCGTAGATGACGACCGAGGCACCGGTAAGTTCCTCCATCAGTTCGCGCGTGCGACCGTCCTCACCGATGAGCCGGCCTTTCTGTCGGCGAAGATCGTTTTTGTTACGCGAAGCGGCATCGATATCGACGACCTCGAACATCATCACGTCGTTGTCGAGTAACCGCAGGGCGTCGTCGGGCCGGAACCCCCGTCCGATCGCCTTGACGATCTCCGGGCCTTTCAACCCGAGTACGGGGTCTCCGACCGTCTCGACGGCGACCGATCCGGTTTCCGAATCGATGTCGAGCCGAACCTCGGACTTCGACTCGATCTCCCGCATCGTTTCGCCGCCCTCACCGACGAGCACGCCGATGCGGTCCTGCGGAATCGTCACGTGCTGCATAGTTGGTGTAGTAGTGGGGAACGTTTTAACTATTCGGTGGTGCTACTGTACACCACGAAATCCTATCAGAATAAACTCACCAGAGTAAGAAAACCCATGATTGGTCTTCCCAAACGTGATTTGACACGTTCGGGGGGGAGTCGTGTGTTGACTAATCACGCGACCCACGACTACCGAGGATGGGAGCACAGTTAACTGTAATGGAACCGACGCGATCAGTTCGCTCAGTGACGTGTATGACGAGTCGGGTCACAACCATCACCGCCAGCGGGTAGTACACTAGTGAGAACCGGAGGGGTGGTGTCTGGGAAACGGGGAGTCGGTTTCGGTCGTCTCCTCGTCCTGAACAACGTACTCCAGCAGTTCCTCCGTGGTCGCGTCGACCCCGAGTTGGGAGAAAAAGCGCGCGACGTTGTGACAGTCCCGTTCGAGAAACTCCCGGCTGTTGGGATGGTGGACAGTGACGGCCTGACCGAGATCAATGACGTACAGCTCCCCGTTATGGACGACGACGTTGTATTCGCTCAAATCGCCGTGCACCAACCCAGAGGCGTACAGCCGCCGGGTGTACTCCCGAACGACCTCGTAGGCGGTTTGTGGATTCTCGATCTCCACTTCAGCGAGCCGCAACGCCCGCGTGTCGCCGCCGAGATACTCCATCACGAGCACGTTGCGCTCGGTCGTGATCGGTTTCGGAACGTTCACGCCCGCCTCGTGCGCCCGCTGTAAGTTCGAGAACTCCTTTTTCACCCACGAAAGCACAACCTTCTTCTTGTCGTTTCCGATGCCGGAAAACCGGGGATCACCGTCGAGATACGCCCGCATCTGTTGGAAATCGCTGGCGTTGATGCGGTAGATCTTGACCGCGACCGTCTCCGAGCCGACCTGCGCGGTGTACACCGACGCCTCCTTGCCCGTCGAAACCGGTCCGCCAAACGCGTCGATGTAGCCGTCCTGAACGAGTTTGTAGATCGCCGCAAACGTCGCGTCGTCGAACACCGACGCCTCGACCTTGAACTGGTCGGCGTCTTTGATGCGCTTGCGAAACGAGAGAAACTCTCGGTCTTGTTGTCGAGCGATGCGGTCGGCTGCCGTGTCCTCCACGTCGATTTCTTCCCACTCGTCACCCGGCGCGTCGTTTACATCCGTGTCGAGCAGGCCGTACTCTTCAGTCATACGTCACCCCCTCCCTTCCTCGTACCCGACCAGAAGACGGTGGTGACGAGGACGGTAGACCAGAAATCCGTTCCCGCGAGCGCTTCGTTCTCGCGGCAGCGTTTCCGAGCGAGCGGTGCGCTTTGCTTGGTTCCAAAGATCGAAGATCCTTCGTTACTGAGCGGAGGGAGCCTCCGCGAGGTCCGCAAGAGCAACGCTCTTGCGAGATGCCAAAAGGCGCGAAGCGTCTTTTGTAGCACACCCGAGCGGAAAAAGGTGGGTGAAGAAAAAGGTAGAAATCCATATTACATTTCCTGAATATGTCCCTCCCGACGGAGTTGGTCTGCGTCCTGTTTGTTGTAGCGCCACTCCACGTCGGCTTTCTCGTCCTGCCAATCCCACGGCTCGACGAGCACAACGTCGTCCTCGCGGATCCAGATGCGTTTTTGCATCCGTCCCGGAATGCGTGCAGTGCGCTCTTTGCCGTCCATACAGCGTACCCGCACCCGGTTCGCACCGAGCATATTTGTCACGACTGCAAACACTTCGTTCTCGTCGGGCATTCGCAGGCTTTTGTGGCTCCCACTATCGCTCATACCGGTCTTTCGGCTGGCGGACGGTTAAGTCTCTCCCATCGCCGGGATCTATCCGTCGGTGGATAGACACACACAACGCTACATTTCAAAATAAAATACCACACAAAAGCATACGGCCGTGAACGTCCGGTGTATGATATGCCACACCAATGATTTATACTGGTGTAACTGGTGAGTACGGTCACAATGAGAGCAGTGGTGTTTCAGGGGCCTGAAGAACCGATGGCGGTCGAGGAGGTTGATCGTCCAGACTGTGACGACGACGGCATCGTCGTCGAGACCGAGGCGTGTGGCGTCTGTCGCTCCGATTGGCACGCGTGGAAGGGTGACTGGGACTGGCTCGGACTGATGATGACGCCGGGGTTGATCTTCGGTCACGAGCCGTGTGGCACAGTTGTGGAGGTCGGTGACGAAGTCGAGAGCGTTCGGGAGGGAGACCGCGTCACCGCCCCGTTCAACATGAGCGATGGCACCTGCCGCCACTGCATGAGCGGCCGTGCGAACATCTGTGAGCGCTCGGTTCCGATGGGCTTTCTGGATTTCCAGCCCGGCGCGTACGCAGAGGAGTTCCCGGTGCGCGTCGCCGATCAGAACGCGATCAAAGTGCCGGACGGACTCGATCCCGTGAACGTCGCTGGATTGGGCTGTCGGTTTGCGACCGCGTTCCACGGCGTCGCTCACCGGGTAGACATCGAGCCGGGCGACACAGTCGCAGTGCACGGGTGTGGTGGCGTCGGTCTCTCGGCCATCATGACCGCGAACGCGCTCGGTGGGCGGGTCATCGCCGTCGATCTCGACGACCGCAGCCTCGAGATGGCCGAAGAGGTCGGCGCAGAGGAGACGATCAACGCGACCGAAGTCAAGGACGTGCCACAGACCGTCAAATCGTTTACGCCCAGTAGCCGTGGCGTCGAAGTGAGCGTCGATGCGCTGGGCATCACAGAGACGTGTCGAAATTCGGTTAATTCACTCTGTAAGGGCGGGCAACACCTCCAAATCGGGCTGACCACTGCAGAGGAGGGCGGGGAGGTACCGCTGCCCATCGATATGATGGTCCAAGACGAGCGGGAGTTCTACGGCTCGTATGGAATGCCGCCACACGAATACGACGAAATATTCAGTATGATGGAATCCGGAACGATCGATCCCGGAGCGATTGTCAGCGAGACAATTGCCTTGGATGCGGTTCCGGAGAAGGTCGCGTCGATGGACGAGTTCGACACGGTGGGCATCCCTGTTTGTAACGAATTCTGACAGGAGTTGCGGTGTGTGCTGGGCGTATCTCAGGATTTATCACGGAATCGTCTGTTACCGTGGGTATGATCAATCGACTCGGTCGTAGCGGAATCGTTGGTGTAGTGGTCGTCGTTGCCGGACTGGCACTCATTGCCCTGGTCGATCCGGTGATCGCTGGAGGCATCGGGCTCGTGCTCGTGGGAATGGCTCTCATTATTCGGGGCTTGCTCACCTCCGCGCTGGACGCGATGGGAATGAGCGGAATGGTATAAGGCTCAGCCGCTGGTCGGTTCGCCGTACTCGGGTTCGTGGTTTGCGCGGTGTTCGCTGATGAGTTTGTCGACGAGTTCGGATTTCTTGGTTCGTCTGCGGGTGCGTGCGCGCTCGTTCCACCCCTCGACAGCCGCCGACACCTCCCGTTCGCGCGCGACCGCCAGCTCGTCGATCTCCTGAATGGTCACCTCATCGGCGGGCGCGACGGGGATACCGTGGTCGAACAGCACCTCATCTGCGACATCGCTCAGTCCACCTTGACGGAGGACGATACGGGGTTCACAGGTGGCCAACCGTTCTGCAGTGCTTTTTCCCGCACCGCTGGCGTCTCGAAGCAGGACCACATCGTCGGGGATCAGTCCGTACTGTTCGTCCGCGCGCTCGATCGCCCGAGTGGTGAACTGGTCGACGGTCTTTACGGGGACCAGGCCCTGTTTTTCCTCGGAGACGTCCGCGAAGTTCGAGTGATCGACCTTCCAGAGTTCCTTGAGTCGTTCGAGTTTGTTATCGAGAGAGTCGATCTCCTCGCGCTGGGTTTCGATCGTCTGCTGGTGCTGTTCGGTTTTGCGCTCCAGCCGGGTAATCTCCTCGTCTTCACGGGCTTTTCGCCGTTCTGCACGACGAGCATCGCTCAGTTCCCGCTCGAACTCCTCGATGCGTTCGTCCTTCGATTCGATGGTTTCTTCGAGCGTCTCGATGTGCGATTCGAGCCGGTCGATGCGTTCGTTCAGTCGTTTGATCTCCTTTTCTTCAGGAGAGCGTTCAGTGGATTCGTCGGTGGATTCGGTGTCCTCGCTCCCGTCGTCGTCGGTGAGGTCCGAAACGACGGTTTCGACGGATTCCCCGCCCGCAACCACTCGCGCGGTGACCGTTCCCAAACTCAGCTGCGCCGGGATTTTCTGGGAGATCCGGTCGAACTGATCCTCGTGGTCGTCGAAGGCGAACAGCGCTGCAGCCATCGCGTCCCGTTCGTGGTCGTTGTCGTAGCCGATCTCCCGCGTTCGGTGCTGTTTGCGATCGATCGGGAGATCCCGGTCGGGCGTCCACGCGGCGGCGTCGAAGCTCCGGCGGATCTTTTCGACCGTCTCGGGGATCGGGGTCACATCCGCGGCGACGACGATCGGACGACCGCGCTCGATGATCCACTCGGTGACGTCGGCGGTGTCGCCGGTACGCGTCGAGTACACGTCGAGCACAGTCCCCCCGAGTCCGACGATGGCGACGCCGGTCGTGGTTCCGGGATCGATCCCAACGAGAACGTGGTCGCGCCGCTTGGCGAGCGGCTGGAACTCGATGCCGTCGCGTCGTTCTCGCTCGATCTCGATGCGAACGTCGCCCGAGCGCATCGACGAGACCGGAAGCTCTTCGGGGCGGCTCTCGACGGTGAACACGGCCCGGGAGAGACCGCCGTACTTCTCGGTTCGCTCGGTCTCGAAGTCGAGTCCGGCGTCTTGAAGCTCCGATTCGACCTCCCGAGCAGTGGTTTTGACCGCGCCGTGGATCCGCCGGGTGTAACGGTCCTCGCTCCAGCCGCCCTTGCCGGTCGATCGGCCACGGGCGACCTTGACGGTCGTCGTATCCGAGAACGCACGCACCGCTTGGCCGACGTTCGCGGCCGCGAGGCGTGCAGCGGCTTCGGCCTCCTTCATCGGTTTTTTGCCGTAGGGAACGCCGTGCCGGGAGGCAACCCGAGAGAGCGGTTCGGGTCGCTGGTCGCCGGTGACCTGCACCAGCTTCGTTCCGGCCGGAAGCTCGCGGAGAAACTGAACGAGCTGGTCTTTGTCCGCCGCCAGCTCGTACATGTTGTCCGTCGCAACCATGGCCGGTTCCTCGCGGTCGATGAGCCGGCGGAGCTTTCGAAACGACACCACGTCACGGTCGATCTGTTCGCCGTCGAACGCGACGACAGCGTAGGAGGGCGCATCACCACGCACGTCGCCACTCTGGATGTCAATCCCGAAGACGACCGCCTCGAGTGCACTCGCGCGGGTATTCACGCCTTCGGCTACGGACACGGCGGACATAAATCCATGGCGTGGACGGAGTGGCCGGCCGATCGGAGGTTCCGGCGACCTCCTCGTCCGCACGGCAAAGTCGATCCCGGCCGAGTGCTCGTATTTGAACGTATCGATAGTTTACAGGATATCGATACGTATCCAGTCGCTTCTAGAGGTTTTCGTGGAATAATCTGGTGTGTATATATTGGTGATTCGGTGTTGAACGGTCGTGAACAGTGAAAACTCTGGTTTCAAGCAGAGCTTGAAGATTTTCAAGCACACCAATACAAAGTTCCCCCAGGCCGTGGGGTGGGGAGAGACACCGCACCGCCGTCGGTCGATCGGTGAGAAGTCGATGTCGGTGCGGGTTCGATCACATCCACACCCACATCTATGTCACGACTTCGTCGTCTTGCGATCGTCTTGGTTGCTATCGGATTGGTAACGAGCGCCGTCTACGCGACGGGCGCATTTTCGAGTTTGAGTACCTCTCGGGACGCGAACGTGCAGGTCGCGGGGGATAAGGCGGGCTATCTCGGGCTTGCACCGGGAGAGAACGGCGAGTATACGACGTATCAGAACGGGAAGCTACAGCTCCAGTTGAACGGCGCGCTCGGGGGTGAGGACGCGCCCCGCGGTGGCGGTGTCAATCGCGAGGCCGAAACGGCGATCACCAGCGTGTTCACCATCACCAACCAGGGCGCGCAATCGGTCGGGGTCTGGTTGGCCGATACCGACGACCACATCGCCTTCGAGCACGCGGGCGGGGGCTCGCTCGAAGGGAAAGGCAACGCCGTCCAACTCGCCCCCGGCGACACTGTCCACGTCGGACTCACTATCGATACCACCGACACTGGCGCCGACCAGCTCGACACACAGCTCATCATCAACGCTGACAGCGACGTGGAGGGTGTCTCGGACGGTACCGAAGCGAACACTGGCGGACCAGGGGACCACGCACCACCGCCCGAAGAGGAGACCGAAAACGCGGACGGAGACGGGGAGCAGGAAGGTGCTGATGAGGAGCAGACCGACAGTGACGCCGACGAGGAGGCGACGGTGACGATCGAGGGGATCACTCTGCGCGAATCGGACGCGAATGCGTTCGTGGACGGCATGATCTACGGTGACCGCGGGTTGTCGGACGGAGCCGATCCCCAGGATTCGGCCTCCTCGCCGTTTTACGTGCTCGGACAGCTGGCGCTGGGGTTTGTCCCCGGACTGGGTGATCTTGCGGATGTACGGGACGCCCACCAACAGGTCAAAAACGAGAAATACGGGGAAGCGGCGGTCTCCTCGCTGGCTGCGCTCCCCGTCATCGGCTCGTACTTTGACGGTGCCAAAGCCACCAACTTCGCCAAAATCTGGATCAAACGCTTCCCCAGCAAGGGTGGCGACATCGCCTCGCTGCTCGCCAAACACGTCGCCCCCCACATGCCCGAGAAGCTTACCATCGAACTGATCGACATCTTCACCGACGGGAAAGCGAGTAACCTCAAAGATCAGGGAAAATCCGTCGATACGATCATCGAACGGACGAAAAAGGGCACTCTCGATGAGAACCCCAACGATGGGAAGCGGGTTGTCACTGATGGCGGCCGATCGACGGCCGAGGTCAAACAGACGATCGGGAACAAGCGATACGTGGACGACGACCTGACCGATGCCAACTACCGGCATATCGAAGAGGAGGGCAACGTGGACGAGACGATGATGGCCGTCTCTCCATCGCAAAAATCAGAGGACGGTGATAACGTCGCATGGCTCGAAAAAGGAACCAATGAAGTCGGATGGGAACACCTTAGCAAAAGACATATCAAGGGGACATATAAAATCGATGAGAGAGAGGCAACAAGCCTATTCCCGGTTGGTCAAACAGTCAAAGGAACAAAGCTCCCCAATACCCTATCAGAGAACGAAGTGAAGAGGATGATCTACGACGCTGTAAAGAAGGGTGAAAGTACCCCCTATGGTGAGAAAACGAAATATTACTTTGAACCATCAAAACAAGGCTACTCAGATAGTGGTGTAGATAAGATGACTGTCATTGTAGAACCAAACGGTAAGATCGAGACGGCCTTCCCCCGTAGCGGACCTGCTGTCAAAAAATGGGTGTCGGGACTAAACGGAGGACAGGGTGGATTTGTTGAGACAGCATGACAGACACTCCGCCGACTGAGACAGCGACAATCGAGTTGCACTACGATTCGAACTACCGGAAGAGAGTCATTGAAGAGCAATATCTCGGTAGTTGGCTTGAGGTCACGATAGTAGTTGGTGATACACAAATATACGGTCATTCGGGCTACGAAGTTGCCGGCTCTGCATCTGGTATTACACTCCAATTATTGGAATCGGTGGACACAGTCTTTTCTGACAAACGATACATTATCGAGTTTGAGTCAGGTCCATCCTGGTTGGTCGTTGAACCATGGGAAGATGATCTAATCAACATAGTCAACTGTGCGACTTTACAGGGTGCACAAAATCCCGAGAAACGACTCGATATTGACACGGATCACCCGATCACGAAACAGGGGTGGGCCAACGCCGTCATCGAAACGGCGCGCGACTTCCGAGAGGCGGTTCTTGATCTGAATCCAGACCTCCACAACCATGCTGTGATCGAAGATATACACCAAGAAATAAAGCGAGCCGAAGCACTCGTAGCAGGGGGGTTCGATCTTGATCCGTCGTCCGATCCGTAATTACGCGTTGCAAGCCAGTCATTACAGGTAGAAACGGATCGACAGCCGATATCAAGATACTCGGGAACGGATGGTTCGTGGACGACGATCAGACCAACACGTGCCGTATATGATTGTTACACAACGATACGGGCAGATACTGTAGTCGATGACAGCCAAAAACAAACTTCCGATCGAAATCGTAGCGATCGAGCCGTGCGCAGTTTACAAAGGCACGGTGTATGACCAGACGGTGATCGCCCGCCTACAAGACGGGACACCAGTATCGTTGTTCGATTTGACACCGATATCGACCACTGATGATATGATCGGGAAAAACCTTCAGGCAGAGGTCAGTCTATTACCAGCAAACGACGGAGCGAGTTGGACTGTTAAACCCGTTGGCGTTTATCCACCGACAGAACAACTGAGCGAGTGGAGTCACGATATCATCGGTGAAATCATCGCAGAGGAGCTGACTGCCGGACCGGTACCGCTCGATATCAGCTGTGGGACCGTGTATACTCCGATGACTGAGGAGATGAAGGAGATGGCGAACGAGATCGGTACCCTGAAGCGTAGTTTGTACCTCCACTCGTCCCGACTAGATCTCAACGAGTGTGTCCAAACGTGAACATAAATATATGACTTACTCACCGCCACCTCCGAGGACGAATGAACGAGAGCCACAGTAAAACGACATGGCGGACAACATCCCTTCCGAAACCGCAACGATCGAGCTGTATTACGATGAGAAGCATCGTCAGCAGATCATCGAGGAGGAGTACCCGGATAGCTGGATGGTTATCGGTGTCACGGTTGGCGGAACGGATCTCTGGAACGTGGAGTACGAAGTGACCGGGGTGGCATGCAGTATCGTGCTCCAACTGCTCGAATCGATCGGTGTACCAATATCCGGAGAGAGATACATCATCGAGCTAGAGTACGGTCCATCGTGGATCGACGTTGGGCCACGAGACGAACGCTCGGTCAACGTAGCGAAATGTGTGACGATAGCTGGTGCCCGAAATCCGGACGAACGACTCGACATCGACACACGTTGCCAGTCACCAAACGCGGATGGATCGAAGCTCCACACGACTTCCGACAGGCCGTGCTCGATCTGAATCCGAACCTCCACGATTACACCGCGATCGAGAGACTGCTTCGTGATTACCGGGAGCCATATACGAAAAAGTTCCATCCAACGGGCCGACAAAACCTCTTCACACCGGCTGTGAGTCAACGTCGTACCCCGACACCTCGCCGTCGGCCGACCCCGAGCGATCCTCGTTCCGTTTGGGGATGAGCCGTCGTTTGGAGTTGTAAACGACTAGAAGGCTGCTCACTGCCATAGCGACGGCAGCGATCAGCGGCGTGATGAGTCCGGCAATGGCGATCGGGATGGCGACCGCGTTGTACAGCCCGGCCCAGACGAGATTGTGTTTGATCCGCCCACGGGTTGCCCGGGCCAGTCGGAAGATCCGGGGGACCGCTGTCAGCGAATCGTTCACGATGACCGCGTCGGCAGCGTCGATCGCCAGCTCCGTGCCGCTCGCCACCGCGATCCCCAGATCCGCACTCGCCAGCGCGGGTGCGTCGTTGGTACCGTCACCAACCATCGTCGTCGTGCCCCGCTCGCACAGCCCGCTCACGATCGCCTTTTTCGATTCCGGACGCACACCCGCAAAGACGTGATCGACGGCGGAATGATCCCCAAAACGCCGTGCGAGCCGCTCGTCGTCGCCCGTCAGAACGACAATCTCCCGGTCGTCCTCCGATAGCTCGGTCACTACCGATTCCCACTCCTCGCGGGGGGTATCGCGTACCGTAATAACGCCCCGAACAGTGTCGTTCCAGCCGACCGCCGTCGGATGAACACCCGACTGGTATGCCGTTTCAACGGCGTCGTGAATGGAATCAGGAACCGTCCACTCGTCGGCGTCGAACGAATCGGGGTGACCGACGACCACCCGAGCGTCATCCACGACTGCCGAGACGGTGCGCTCACCGCGCTCGAACCCGCTGACCGACCGGTCCGGCGTGGATGGTGCTTCCCGGTCGATCGCCGCGGCGATCGGGTGGCTCGACCGGCGTTCGACGGCGGCCCCGCGTGCGAGCACCTCCGAGGGCTGGTCTCCGACCACGTCATGGACGCCCATCTCGCCCGTGGTGAGCGTGCCCGTCTTGTCGAAGACGACGATCTCCGAATCGTCGATCCGTTCGAGAATGGAGTCGTTGAGGACGAGAACACCCTCCGTGGAGGCGTCGCGGCTCCCTGCCGACAGTGCGAGCGGCGTCGCGATGCCGAGCGAGCACGGACAGGAGATGACGAGCACCGACACCCCGATCATGACGGCCGTGCTAGCTGGCGCACCCCATCCCAGCCAGAGCACAGTGGTAGCGGCCGCCAGCAGGAGCACGAGCGGAACGAACACGACCGCAAACCTGTTGACGAGCCGCTGTGTCCCCGAATCGCTGCTTTTCGTGTTCCAAAGCAGCTCGATGAGGCGGTCGATCGTGCTCGTCCCGTCCGGACCGACCTCAATGACCACCCCGCTGTCGGTCAGCACCGAACCGCCGAGCACGCGGTCGCCGGCCGTTTTGGTCTGAGGGATCGATTCGCCCGTGATGAGCGATTCGTCCACGGCGGCCGTCCCATCGACGACGGTCCCATCGATCGGCACGCGCTCTCCTGGTTTGACAAGCAGCCGATCACCGGCCGCACACGCCTCCACAGCGACCGTCTCGGTGTTCCCATCCTCTGCGAGCCGGCGGGCGTCAGTCACCCGCGATTCGGTGAGCGACGACCGATTTCCGAGCGCCGTTCGTTTGATTCGCGATTCGACGTGATTCCCGATCGTTACGACCACGAGCACTACGACCGCGACGTCGAAGTACGGGTGACGACCCCCCATCACGTACGTCGCCATCGAATAAAGATAGGCCGCGATCACCGCGATCGAGACGAGAACATCCATGTTGGGCTGACCGACCCGGAGGCTCACGTACGCCCCACGGAAGATCGGATAGCCCAGCCCGAGCACGATGAGCGTGCTCCACACCGCCAGCGGCGCGAACACCATCGACGCCATGGTTCCGCCGTAAAGGAAACTTTCCTGATAAATTCCGAGATTCACTGGGTAGATGAACAACAGGTACGGAAACATCACCGGCATAGCGAGGATCGCCGCGATGATCGCGCGGTAGCGGCCGAACTCCAGCCGGTTTCTGAGCGAGGTGTCCTCCTCGTCGGGCGCGCTGGCGTGGTAGCCGAGTTGGCTCACCACCGCCGACAGCTCCGCCTCCTCGATCGTTTCGGGATCGTACACCAGCCGCACCATCTCGGTCGCGTAGCTCGCTTGCGCGTCGTAGATGCCCTCGGTCTCCGCTGCGAGCAGTTCGATGAACCCCTCGCAGGTCTTACAGTGCATGCCATCAACCGAACGGTACGCCGTTTGTGCGCCGGGAGGAGCGGTAGAGCCGTCCGACTCCTCGGTATCGACGCGTTCCCTGACGGCACCGATCGACACCGGAATCGAGTCGTCGGTCGTTTCGTCGTCATCGAGCAGCCGAGCGATCTCCCGACAGCCACGACAGCAAAACAGCTCGTCACCGTCTGTGGTCTCGTCGGTGATCGGCTGGCCGTTTATTTGTAGATCACAGAGTGAGCAGGTTGGCATGGTTGGTAACAGTGTGCAGCAGCATCGGCTCGAGCGGTTGGTAGAACGGGATGTCCGGCATCGGGAGTGTAACCCCAAAGCGCATGGATCCCATTGCGAGCAGCACGTAGCCCAGCGCCACGAACAACACACCGAGACCCCGGTGGACGATCTGCCGCTGTCGGGCGCTCACCGACTGGATGATGGTGCCATAGAGGAACACGGTCGGTATGGTGCCGAGACCCAGCGCACCGAGCGCGAGCGCTCCGTACACCGGGGATCCCTGCGCGAAGACGTATAGGAACGCGGGGTACAGCAGCATACACGGCAACAGCCCGTGGAGCGCGCCGAGACCGACGATCCCGACGCCGTTGACCCACCGGTCGATCCGGGTGGAGATGAGCGCGTAGCTCCGGGCAAACAGGGAGCCGAGTCCTGCCTTCGAAACGACCGCCTCGGCCGATCCCTGTCGGTAGCCCCCGAGCCGCGTTGCGCCCATAACGATGATCGCGCCGCCAACGAGGACGCCGACGCCACCCTGCACCGGGGCGATCACTCCCGCGAGGCTGACGGTCTCGTACAACAGCGCGCCGAGCAGCCCGAACACGAATCCCAGCGCCGAATACCCGACCGTCCGCCCGAGATTGAACAGGGCGTGTTGGCGGACTTCGTACGACGTGAGCGCGCCCTCCCACCGGTCGTCCGTCTCCATCCGCTCGGCGTACGTCGTCACGAGCGGGCCACACATGCCCAGACAGTGCGCGCCGCCGAACAGCCCGATCGAAAGGAACACGAGGAGATCGTACTCCCCGGCGAACCCGATACTCAACGCCGGACGCCCACTGACGACGGGGAGCGGGAACGCAGCCATTGCCTCGTGTGTAGCAGCGAGCCACCATTACGCGTTGTGATCCACACCCACCTTTTTTCCGTTCGGGTGAGCGAAGCTCACCCTCACGCAAAAAATCTGCATTGCAAGAGCGAAGCTCTTGCAGGCTCCCAGATGGACGGAGTCCATCTGAGAGGACCAAAAAAAGCCGCTCACTGCGTTCGCGGTGAGTGTACTCACGTTACCGCCCTGCAACCGCACTGCACCGCACCGCTACCGCTCGCCTGGTGAGACATTCGCTCTTCCACCGTCTCGGAGTGATACTCGACGGAAATTCACTTCAGGCAATAATAACGTCCGATGCCGGCGGCTCGTTGCCACTCTCCGAGCAACCGCTGGAGTACCGAGCTGTTAGTACGATACAACATTCCTCATTCCATCAGTACCTTTATGTGTGATGGGGCAAGGAACGATAGATGAGAACGCCAGCGTGTCTCGGCCGCGCGTCGCATTTGAAACGCGCCGGGTGTCCATAGCACCCGACGCTGGGTTCTCACGACAGAGAAACCCATGACAGGGAACGAATCAGAGGCATGTAACGGTGTCGCATCGTATCAGAATGACAACCAGAGAACGCGCTGCCCGGTGTGTGGCCGTCCGGTTCGCACGCGGCTCGACCACCGCATCGGCTGTCCGTTGGGGCGGTGGTGGCGATGAGTTTGCCGTTGTTCCAGTTCCGGAATCAAGGGGGCGAGGTGCTGAACCTCTCGGCCGTCGAGGACCGAGACGTGGTGTCGAAGGCCGAGCTGTACCACATCCTTGACGTGGGCGAGGGACTCTGGTGTAGACCCTGCCAGTCGACCGGCTGTGCCCACGCCACCCAGATCGAACAGATACTGGCGACCGCTGGACTTGGCACGCCCCGAGCAGGTGGCTACGACGAGTTGCCCGGCATTGCACGGTTCACCCGCTACTGCGCCACCGGTGAGACGATCGTCGAATGCTGGTTCGACAACGGCGCATGCGTCCGATTCCACGAGCAGCGCGATGGTGACGTGGTTCAGTCCGTATTCACGCCCGAGGATGCACGCGAACCCGCAGCCACGACTGAGAAGCCGGATGCAGAGAGTGCCCCGGCATGTCTTGTCGACACGCTGGTAACCTACTGCCAGTATCGCCAGCGCGGCGATCTCTCTGGCTTGCGCCAGCACCACCCCGAGTTGGCGCGCATCATCGGTGAGACCGCCGTTGCATCCACCACCGACGACTGACGGAACACCGTAGCGAGCGCCGTTTTTTTAGAGCAGTTCGCCGGTGGCGACCCGAACCACCGAACCGCCGACTTCGATGCTGTCTTCGTCCGCGCGCAGGTGGAGCAGCGACGGCCGGCCCATCTCATAGCCCTGTTCGACCCGGAGCGCAACACTGTCGGCTTCTTGCTCGACCAGATAGCCCGCGAGACAGCCGTTTGCACTGCCCGTCGCGGGATCCTCCGGCACGCCGTGGTACGGCGCGAACATCCGCGCCGCGAGGTCGTTTTCCTCGTTGCGCGGTTCGTCACAGAACACGAAAACGTTCTTTGCATTCCTGGATTCGACGAGAGCGTCGTAGGCCGACCGGTCGATGCTCGCTCGTTCGAGCGCACTGCGGCCGTCGAGAGGCACGATGATCGTCGGCAGCCCCGTCGAGACGATCTGGACAGGATGCTCCGCAGAAAGATCGTCCGGCGACAACGAGAGCGCAGCCGCAACCGGTTCCCGCGCGATCCGCTCACCGAACTCGGGCTGTTGTTGGGTCATCCAGAGCGTCTCACGCTCGCCGTCGCGCTCGGTTCTGACCGGGATCGTTCCGACGGGGAGATCGAGATCGATCTCCGAATCACCCGTTCGCTCCCGGAGCACGGCCGCCGTTCCGAGCGTCGGATGCCCGGCAAACGGGATCTCTTCGGCAGGGGTGAAAATTCGCACGTCGTACCCACCGCTGGCGTCGAACGACTCGATGAACGTCGTTTCAGAATAGTCCATCTCCGCCGCGATCCGTTGCATCTCCGCATCAGGTAGCTCACCGCGGCTTTCGACCACGGCGAGTTGGTTGCCGGCGTACCGGCGCTCGGTGAACACGTCCACGATGTGAAAGCGCATACGAAGACTGCTCACCGAACCACGAAAAGTGTTAGTCAGCCCTGATATTCAGTGTCGTGATCCGCCGATCGGGCACCGCTCACTCCTCGGGAAACGGAACGTCGAGTTCCTGTCCGTCGTCGGGGACGAACGCCTCGCCGTCGAACGCCTCGCGGGCCTCGCGTGCGAGCCGATCGACAGCACCGCCGTAGCGGGTTGAGACGTGTACGAGCGCGAGCCGCTTCGCGTCGGCTCGGCTCGCTATCCCTGCTGCCTCTCGGGCAGTGGCGTGGCCGGTCTGTCGCGCGCGCTCGGTGTTGTCCTCGGCGAAGGTCGCGTCGTGGATCAACAGATCGGCGTCTCTCGCTTCCGAGACGGTCACGTCAGTCGGTCGGGTGTCCCCAGTGTAGACGAGCCGCCGACCGGGGCGAGGGGGACCGACGACCTGCTCGGGGTGAACGACTGTTCCGTCCTCCAGCTCGACCGATTCCCCGCGGTGGAGCGCACTGAACTTCGGACCGACGGGCACGCCGAGCGCTTGTGCCGTTTCGCGGTCGAACCGCCCCTTTCGCTCGTCTTCGACCAGCGCGTAGCCGACCGATTGGGTGCGGTGCTCAGTTCTGAACGCGCGGATCTTGTACTCCTCTCCCTGCACGGCCACCGACCCCGGACGAGCTTCGTGGACGGACACCGGATACGCGGGATCCGTGCCGGCCACCCCAAGCAGAGACTCGACCGCGGGTTTCGTTCCGGGCGGGGTGTGGACGGCGAGCGACGCTTCCCTGTCGTTGAAATCCCACGTCTGACACAGCCCGGGAAGGCCAAGTATATGATCGCCGTGGAGATGCGTGAGAAACACGTGAGACACGTCGAACCCGGTTCGATACCGCATCATCTGGCGCTGGGTCCCCTCGCCACAGTCGAAGAGAAACCGCTCGCCCGAGCGCCGGACCAGTATCGCACTGGTGTTGCGCTCGGCCGACGGGATCGCCCCGCTCGTCCCGAGAAACGTCACGTGCATACACCAATTGACCGTGCCCACCGGATAGCCGCTTCGAAAGGAGTATGAATGTTTTTACTCAGTCATGATAGCACATCTGTATGGGAATTTTCGGCTGGCTGTTGGATCAGATCGCTCCGTCCACCGATCGATCGAATGACGATGCAAACGACGAGTCAAACGCCTCCATCGGTGGTCCGGACGCGACGGCTGTCGTGACGGAAGACTACTACTCGGCACACATCTCTTTCGACGCGGACGCGTTCGCTGCCTACCGGGAACGCTGTCGCTCTCATCTCCGTCGGGATTCCCTCTCCATCTTCCGGAAGGATCCCCACTACACGCTTTTCCAGCTCAAAACGCTCGCTGCACTCGATACGTTCTTCGATCATCACGAGAGGACTGACTCGACTAAAGAGACGTTTCGAATCATCGACGCCCACACTCTCGATTTGATCCACGAGGGACCGTTCCCTGCACTCGAAGACCACATCGAGTTGACGTTCGAGGCACTCGATCTGTACGATCAGACGGACGAATATCAAACGAAGCTCGATGAAAATGCCCTCGACTCGCTGGGAATCGATACCGACATCGATCTAGATGACGCTGAGTTCCTCAAATTTGATGAGAAGGCCGCGATCTACGCGGCGGCTCGGTCTGCACTCTATGAGGAAACGTCTGATCCGTTTGACAACGTAGAGTACACGCTCAAGGACTGCATCGGTTCCGCCGAGTATGAAGAGTATATGTCATTCCTTTCAGGAAATCGTCCCCACGCGTTCCGCGGACAGATCATCGTAGCGTTGCACGAAATCGGGCTTCTCGAGGCTGATACGAACGGGGAGAACTACCTGATCAACGAGGACGCGCTCGCGTCTCTCGGAGTGCGTTCCTCGTTCACCAACTACAGTGATAACATCTATTCGATCGACGAGGACGATCTGTTCGAGATGTACGAGGCGGTCCTGACCACCCTCGAGAAAGAGACCATCACGACACTCGATGAAGCGACGATCTCGGCTATTCGTGGAGCCGATCTCTCAGTGGCGTACACGAGACCCGTTGATCCCGCTTCGTTCGATTGGGACAGCCTTGCAGAGTACAATAGAGAGCTCCGCTCCGTGCTCGATACGGCGTCTCTGTCCCGATTCGATGAGCGCATTCTCACCCAGCTCTACGAGGAGCTTCGTCGGCTTCGGCGTTCAGTTGGCACCCCTTCGTCCGATGCTGAGAACGTCACGCTTCTCGAGGAGATGGACAGCACGGCGTTCGATGAACCCAACACCCTCCTCCTCACCGACGGGACTAGTTTCCACAGTATCTATGACTATGAGAACGAATCGATCACACGGGTTCTTTCTACTCTCGATGGATTCAGCCCCTTCCAGTTCGATGACGGTGAGCTCGCTACGCTGGACGCCTTCTATTCCCTCCGAGAGCGCCATGACAGCGGTGCGCTCACGGAGACGCAGTTCGACCGGAAACTGTCTTCGCTCTTGGAAGCCGAGGACGTGGTAGAAGAGGAGTGATCGATCGAAGAACCGACCGATTCTTACCCGTTTGGGCCAAGTGATGGGTATGGACGCGCCGCTGTGGATCGAGTCCCACCAACCCACCGTCGACGAGCTTCCACAGCAGGAGGTGCGCGATGGGTTGTCCCGGGCGGTCGACGAGCCGATGAACCTCATCCTCGCCGGACCACAGGGAACCGGAAAGACCGCTGCCGTTCGTGCGCTCGCCGCCGAGACCCACGAGGATCCCGACAACGATCTCATCGAGATCAACG
Source organism: Halobacteriales archaeon YIM A00010 (assembly GCA_025041175.1). Taxonomy (GTDB): domain Archaea; phylum Halobacteriota; class Halobacteria; order Halobacteriales; family Haloarculaceae; genus Halocatena. The sequence goes on along the minus strand of JAKCFJ010000001.1, from coordinate 2,614,195 downwards.
TCGACGACGTGTTCTCTCGGACGAAAACGGAGATCAAAAACGATCCGCGGTTCGCGCCGTTTCTCACCGGGCGGAGCCGGCTCTCGAAGCGGGAGATGATCAACCACGTGCTCAAAGAGTCGGCGGGGTACGCGCCCGTCACGGGGACGTACAAAACGATCCTGCTGGACAACGCCGAATCGATCCGCGAGGATTTCCAACAGGCGCTGCGCCGGATCATGGAGCAATATCACCAGACCACCCAGTTCGTCATCACCACCCGCCAGCCCGCAACGCTGATCGAGCCGCTGCGATCGCGGTGTTTCACTGTCCCGGTGCGCGCGCCAACCCACGACGAGATCGTGACGGTGCTCTCGGGGATCCTCCGGACGGAAGGCGTCGAATACGAGGACGACGGCGTCGAGTACATCGCTGGCTACGCCGGCGGTGATCTCCGCCGGGCGATCCTCGGCGCCCAAACCGCGTTCGAGGAACACGGGGAGGTGACGATGACGGCCGCCTACGAAGCGCTCGGAGAGGTGTTGCTCACTGACTCCGTCGAGGAGATGCTCACTGCTGCCGAAGACGGCGAGTTCACCGATGCACGGAATACGCTCGACAATCTCCTCATCGAAGACGGCTACAGCGGCACCGAAGTGCTTTCGGACATCCTTTCGGTCGCACGCTCGCGGTACTCAGGTCAGAAACTCGCCGCGATACACCGACTCGCTGGAGAGGTGGACGTGGAACTCACCGAAGGAACGAACGACCGGCTCCATCTCGGGCGACTGCTGGCCGAACTCGGTCGATAAGAAAGCTGTATTCACAGATATGGGTGGTCGACCGTACGAGGGTGTCATCGGTGGAGGCTCTGTCGCTCGTGTCAATCGACGTCTCGCCACCACGCGAAGATGTCCTTAAGAATCGGTCCGAGATCTCGAAGTTTCTGCGTTGCCTCGTACTCGACGCGTGGGGGAATCTCATCGTACGAACGACGAACGATGAGGTCCTCTTCGACGAGATCGGTAAGCCGAGTTGAGAGCGTGGTCTGAGAGATTTCGGTCTCGTCCCTGATTTCATTGAATCTCCAAGGGGACTGTGACTTGGCAAACATCGCTGCAAGCAGCATCATATGCGATTTGCCGAAGAAGTCGAACATCTCTTGCCCCTCCTTGATGATTGATTCCTTTTTACTGGATTGGTGCTGTGTCTCATCCATAACTCCTCGGTCCGATTTCTGCACTCATAGTCCTTACCCCGCACATCAGCTTTCAGTACGACTCTCCCAAAGGTACGGAATACTGGAGTTAGTATCGAACAGTGGATTTAGTATCATGTTCAATACTCGACAATATATGTCGATTGCGTCCTCATCTAAGAGTGCAACATGGAGTATACGACACTCGGCGATACGGGAACAACAGTCAGTCGAATTGGTCTCGGCTGTATGGGCTTCGGCGGGTCGGGCAGCGGTAAACTGTTCGCCCCGTGGACCGTCGACGAGGAGCAGGCCACCGAGGTGATCGACCGTGCGATCGAACTCGGCATCAACTTCTTCGACACTGCGAACTTCTACTCGGCCGGCGGATCCGAAAAGATCCTCGGCAACGCACTCTCCGAGTACGAACGTGATGAACAGGTTGTTGCCACAAAAACCTTCATCCCGATGAACGACGACCCTAATTCGGGTGGTCTCTCGCGCAAGACCATCGAGCAGGAACTCGATCACAGTCTCGACAGACTCGGTATGGAAAGCGTCGATCTGTACCAGATCGCGCGCTGGGATCACGACACGTCTATCGAGCAAACTCTTAAAGCGCTCGACGACGCCGTACGACGCGGCAAAATCCGATACGTTGGTGCGAGTTCGATGTGGGCTCACCAGTTCGCTGAGGCGCTTTATACCAGTGATCGACTGGGCCTCGAACGCTTCGTTACGATGCAGAATCACTACAACCTCGTCTACCGCGAGGAGGAAGGCGAAATGAACCCGCTGGCGCGAAAGGAGAACGTCGGTCTCATCCCGTGGAGTCCACTCGCGGGTGGTTACCTCGCGCGACCCCACGAGGAAACTGACGAGATGCGCGACATGACCGTAGACCAGTACGACTCGCCACAAGCCCGCGAGATCAACGAACGCGTCCAGGAACTCGCAAACGACAGGGGCGTATCGATGGCCCAGATCGGCCTCGCGTGGCAACTCTCGAAAGAGGATGTGACTGCGCCGATCTACGGCACGACAAGCGTCGAACATCTCGAAGACGCCGTTGAAGCGGTCGAACTCGACCTCTCTGAGAGCGATGTCGACTACCTCGAAGAACCTTACGAACCGGTCGAGGCATACATTCTAGTGTAAAAGATCGGATCGGCACCCCCCCAGAGCGTGTAGACCTGCGTTCGGTGGGCCACTGTGACGGCTCAAAGATCGCTCTCTCAGCAAGGTGTACCGCTTTCTGGAATGACCATCCCTTCGACACTTCGCTGCGAGCCTCATAGCGCACTATCTTCCTCCTCAGCTCCCGCCCGCTGCTTTCAGCAACCATCATCGTCCGCAGTTCAGACGAGCTCACGCACGAACGCAGATGTTCCTCGCGCTGTGCCTGCAACTCGTCGTCGCCATCACCAACGACGAACGTGGAGACAATCCGAGAACCATGATCACGGTGTGAGAACTATTCTATGACACCCTCGACCGTACAGCTACGGGGGAAGGCCGACGCGAGTTGTGGTTCGTCTCCTTGGGTCCCTACTCTGGCTCGTAATTCACGGTTTGGGTCCACGAATCGATCTGTTCGTCCTGGCCGGGATCCTCGTCCATCAGCTGGACAGTCACCTGTAGCTGTCCCCGCTCGTACTGTTGGAGCATCGATGGCGTGATATCGATCGTGAACACGCCGTTCGCGGTTTGGTCTAGCTCTTCGGTCTGTCCGACCTCTTTGTCGTTGATTTCGACGATGAAGTACGGGTTCCCGTCTCCTAACGTATCCGTGCCCTCCAGCCGGGTGTCAGCCCTGATTTCGAGATCGAAGTCGGAAACGAAGCCGTTCCCGTTCCCATCGACCGTGTTTATGATGCTCAGCCCGCCGGACGTTGCCGTTCGGGTCGCCTCGGTTGTCGTTTGTGTGGGGGATGGCGACGGCGTGGATGTCGGTGTCTGTGTCTGTGTCTGGGTCGGTGTCGACTGGGTGGTCGTTGGTTGCGTCGCCTCGGTCGACTGTTGTGTCGTGGTTTCAGTCGTCGTCTCGGTCGGCGGCGGCGCTGATGTCTGCTCTCCACCAGAAGGTGTAGCGGCGCCACCGCTGTCGTCCGCGTCCGATAACGCGCCAGTGCCGGGAAGGTTGATTCCTGCTGCGATGACAGCCCCGATCAACAGAAACAGAATTCCTGCACCAATGAGCACAGCCTGTAATATCCGTTGGCTCTGGTTGCTCGTGGTGTCCCTCTGTCTCCCCCGTGGACCTCGTCGTCGGCTCATTCGGTTTCCTTTTGGACTCATTCCGTATCAGCGCATCGTTGCCAGCCCAGTCAAAAACAATTAGTAAATATATATCGATACATACTAGGCGTATCAATCAGCACCGTACCGGCGTTGACGGACATGAGCGAGAATGCTCTATGATACGATGTGATTCGTGTCGTACATGTTCGGCCGTGTTCGGATCTACTGATGGTGATTCTCGATGGGCCCTGCCGGATTCGAACCAGCGATCAATCCGTTATGAGCGGATCGCTTTGACCAGACGCTAATGGGGCCCTTTCGAACCAGCGATCAATCCGTTATGAGCGGATCGCTTTGACCAGACTAAGCTAAGGGCCCCCGGGTGGTTCTTTTCGGGCGGCTCTCTTTAACTCTGCGGTGCCGGGTGTCACTCCGCCCGTCTCTGATAGAGCACGTTGCCGGTCATGGACATGACCTCGCGTTCGTCGGCGAAGACGGTCGTGCGCGAGCAGACGAGTCCGAGATCGTCGTCCCACGGCTCTTTGTCCACGACTTCGGTCCGCACAGAGAGCGTCTCCCCCGGTCGAACGGGCTGTTTCCACCGCAGCTCATCGATACCGACGGCCCCCATCGAGCGATCGTCTTCGAGGCGGTGATCGACGAGCATCCGCATCGTCATCGCGGCGGTGTGCCACCCACTAGCGACGAGTTCACCGAAAATCGAATCCTCAGCCGCAGACTCATCCACGTGGAAGGGCTGGGGATCGTACTGCTCGGCAAAGGAGATGATCTCCTCTTTCTCGACGGTGTAGCTTCCGAACTCACGCGTCGCACCGATCTCGATATCCTCGTAATACCCGGACGGCATACCGGCTGTGCGTGTCCGAGGGGGAAAACGCTGCCGTGTCGACAGCGGCGGGACCGTTTTGCGTCCACAGGGGCAACGCGAACGTATGGCCCCCGACACGGATCCGGACACGGACGGAGAGACGAACCCGGAGACGGACTCGAATTCGGAGCTTGCGGAGGATTTCGGCGCGCATCTCCGGGCAGGAGCAGCGATTTACAACGCGGGTGAGTTCCACGCTGCCCACGACGCGTGGGAGGAGGTGTGGCTCCGGTTGGAGGATGGTCCCGACCGCGATCTTCTCAACGGGCTGATCCAGTTCACAGCGGCGGTGTACCACGCCGACCAGCGCAACTGGGAGGGCACGAGAGGGCTAGCGCGGGGTGGGCGCGAGTATCTCTCCGGGCTGGGTTCGACCCCGCGAGGGGTGTCTCTCGAACCGATTCGAGAGTATCTCGCGGCGTTGGAGCGGGATCCCGAACGCATCGAGCGCCGGTCGCCGGTTCGGATCGTCGTGGATGAGGAGCCGGTGCCCATCGGGGAACTCCCGTTCGGGGCGATCGCCGTCGTGGCCCGCGTACTCACAGAAGAGCACGGATACGACGAGGCGCTCATTGACCGCGCGATCGAGTACGGCCGCGCCGATCTCGAGGCGGGTCGGGCGACGAGCCCCTTCGTCACGCTGCTCATCGACGTCCTTCAGAGTGATGGGATCGAACGCGAGACGGCGCGACAGCGGCTGTCGGATCACGTTCGACGGCGGGCGACCGAAGAATCAGACGTCGAGGGGCTGTTCGAGTAGCGAGAGAGGTGTCAGCTTCGCGGTTCGAGTTCGGCGTAGTCGGCGGAGTTGTCCTGTGGGTTGTAGCCGAGTCGTTCGCGTGCGCGGTCGAGCGAATAGTATTTGCGGTCGTTATCGGAGATGCCGTAGACGATCTCGAACCCGATGTCGGCGGTGATGCAGCAGTCGAACAGGTGGGCACAGTCCCGGTAGGAGAGCCACATCGCCTGCCCGCGCTCGTAGTCAATGGGAGGGTGGTCTTTGGTGAGGTTGCCGATCCGGACACACACGACGCTCAGATCGTGCTCGTCGTGGAAAAACCGGCCAATGATCTCTCCGGTGGCTTTGCTCACGCCGTACCGGTTCGATGGCCGTGGCAGTTCCGTGCCGTCGAGTTTGTAGTCGTCGCCGGCCCGGTAGATCCCGGGCTTGCGCTCGGTTTCGTAGTGACCGACGACGTGGTTCGAGGAGGCGAAAACAACTTTCTCGACGCCGGCATCGATCGCGGCCTGGAAGACGGTGTGCGTTCCGTCGATGTTGTTCGTGAGGACGCTGTCCCACGCGGCTTCCGGGCGAGGATCGCCAGCGAGATGGACGACCACGTCGATCCCGGCCATCGACTCGCGGATGCGTTCTGCATCGGCGAGATCGACCACGAGGTACTCGTGGTCCGCGATATCGTACTCCAGATCGGGACTGGTTCCCGTCTCGGTGGGGGGTGGCTCCCGATCGAGCAATCGCCAATCGTACTTCTGGCCGAGGCCGCCGAGGATGGCGCCCCCAACCCGGCCTGCAGCCCCCGTGAGCAACACCGACGTAGCCATTCATACGACAAAACGAGTGTAGACAGTAAGAATCGTGCGGTTTGGGCGGCTCACGAACGAACCGGTGACGGAGCCGGCGATCTGGGCGTCCAAAAACGGAGAACGGCGGGAGCGACCCACATACAGACGGCACGACCGGTGTTCGGTACGGACGAATCGAGCTGTGTCAGTTCGACACCAGCCGTGCGAACGCGAGCGATCCGGAGACGTTGTCGATGTACGCGTCGACGACGTCGCCCTCGCTGGCACCGGGAACGAAAATCGTGTATTCCCCGCGTTCGGCGACGCCGTCGCCCTTTCGTCCGGTGCTGACGATTTCGAGCGTGTAGGTGTTTCCTTCCTCGACCGCGTCGCGCTGTTGGGTTTGTGCGGTGCTCCGGCGGCGTTTCGAAACCGGACGGAACGCCCCACAGGCATCACACCTGAGCATCGGCGTTCCGTCCTCGGTCACGAGCCGGGTGTCTGGCAACCCACACTCCGCACAAAGAACGTACACGTCGACGTACGCGTCGATAGCCGCATCGAAATCGGCTCCGGAGAACGAGCCGTTGTACCGGCCAACCCCGTCGGCGAGCTTGCCGTTCGTCCCGAGATCGCGCTGGATGAATCGATGGAGGTGGTCCGGCGGCCGAGAAACCGTCTCAGCAATGTCTTCGAGGTTCGTCAACCGCGTGAACGCACCGTCTTTCTGTGCGCTGGCGTCGGGCACAGAAAGCCGTTCGCCATCCGATTGGATGTCTGGAACCGCATCCATGGCTCTATCGAGGCTCGATTCGTAATCCATACGTGATAGAAGGACCTTGAGCCGTAAACCCGTTGCGAGATACACCGCCACATGGTGATGTGGTTCGAATCTGGCGCGCGTGCGGTGATCATACTGTTGGTCGTGGTCCGTCGACCACGCAGTTATCCGTTCACCACGCGACCCATCTCCGCGACACAGACCACCGTCGACAGCACGTCCGTATGACCGACAGTATCAGAATCGGGCGGCATTTAGTTACGCGAGCACGAGGCCCCGTATGGACCCGACGGACCGCGAAACGGCCTGTTTCGAGGCGGGAGTGAAGTTCGGGGCGCTGTACCACCAGTTCGCCGGCACGCCGGTCAGTCCCGAAAGCGCGGACAGCCTTGCGAGTGCGATCGAGGAAAGTATCGAGAACCAGCCGGGCTGTAGCGCTGTTTCGGTCGACATCCACGCCGACGATCTCGAAACGACCCGTGGCTACACGGAACTCACTGGGGAGTATATGGACGTTACCCTCCGCATCGAGTACGCCGACTGTATCGTCCACGCCGAGATGGAGATGGAAGACGGCTACCCGCTCATGCGTGTGGTCGACATCGTTGGAGAGAGTGGCTAACTGCTGTGTCCACCACGCGACAGCCAAGACACCCGGCTCGAACGCGTTCTGAATGGTTTTATTTCACTTTCACTCTCGGGCGGGTATTTATACTCGGTGGGGATAAATCGCATACCATGAGCCAAACGACCCTCGACGACGACGAGCTGTTCGGGGAGGCAGCGAGCGAGATCCGGACCGACGTGGAATCGAGTTTGGAAACGGCCCGCGAGGCGCTGCCCGACACCGACGCCGTCTGGAGCGCCGAAGCCGACAACACCCTCGGCGTTCTCAACTCGCTGCACTCGGCGCTCGAGACGGGCGACGCCGCGACGCACCTCCGAGACGCGAAAAAGTGGTATATGATCGGCAAACGGGCGGACGCGTTCGACGACGCCGAGGATCTTGACGAGGAGATCGAACAACTGGAAGCCGTGGTCGAGGACCTCGAAACCGCACACGAACAGGTAGGTGATCTCACGCGCACGATTCCGGAGCTACGGAACGCGCTCGATGAAATCGATGCCGACGAGGACGAGCAACCCGAGGATTCGGACTAGTCGGAGACGTCGGCCGACAGTGCCGTTCGGTCCGGCCCGGGCGCGATCGACCGGAACGCGGAGGGAAGCGGGCCGATCACAGGACGACCATCACCAGTGGTCGGGCTGGGTGAGTCCGCGCGCCGAAACCGTTTCCATCAGTTCGACGAGCGCGGCTGTCGCCTCGTCCAACAGCTCCGCACCGAGCGTGGCGTCTCCCCGTGAAGGATCGCCGACGACGCCGTTTTCGGTGAACTCAGCGGAATCGTATGCGAGGTTCGTTCCGGACTGCCACTCTCCCCAGTGATCGGCTGCTCCCTCCGTTGCCTCCTCCATACGATCGTCTCGAACGAGTTCCGACCGCAGGTGTTTGACGAGGGCGGTTTCGAGCGGCCCGCCGTGTCCCATCGGTCCCGAAACGGCTTCGAACCACGTGAACGCCACCGCGTAGGCAGCGTCGTGCCGGGAGATCGTCGCACAACACTCTCGAAGGGCGTCGGTGTTGCCGCCGTGACCGTTGACGACCACGACGCGGTTGAAACCGTGGTGTGTGAGGCTCTCGATCGTCTCCCGGACGTACCGACGGAACGTCTCCTCGGTGACCCACAGCGTGCCAGTGAAGTGTCGGTGTTCTTCTGCCACACCGACGGGAAGCGTCGGTCCGACGACGACGTCGCCGTCGTAGCGCTCGCCAGCGGTCTCGGCGACGGCAGCCGCGATGACCGTGTCCGTCCCGAGCGGGGCGTGGGGACCGTGCTGTTCCGTCGAGCCGACGGGAAGTAGTGCGATATCGGTGTCGGCGTTCTCGGCGTCCGACCATGTGCTCTCCGAAAGCTGCATATCACCCTAAGGGGGGACGATGGATTTAAAGACCGGGCCAGCAGTCGCTCCGAGGAGTGGCTCCCACCAGCGATTGTGACGACCGACGCCGATTAGTAGCAGCCATGGCTCGATCCGACGGATGGCCGAAACGAGAATTCAGGAACTAGTGACCGAAGACGAGTGGCGATCGGCGTTCCCGGTGATGGGCCAACTGCGAACCAATCTCGACGAAGAAACCTATCTCGATTACCTGGGACAGATGACGGCGGACGGCTACCGACTGTTCGCACGCGTAGTGGACGGCGATATCGTCGCGCTCGCCGGAATCCAGATTCAGGTGAACATGTACTATGGACGTCACGTATGGGTGTGTGAGCTGGTCACGGATGCCGAGCACCGGTCGGACGGCCACGGGCTGGCGCTGTTGACGTTCGTCGAAGAGTGGGCAGAGGAGCACGGCTGTGAGCTTGTGGCGCTTTCGTCAGGGGTCCAGAGAACGGACGCCCACCGGTTTTACGAAGATCGAGCCGGCATGGAGCGGGTGAGCTACGTGTACAAACAGCCGTTGGGGTGAGTCGGGTTCAGTCGTCGGCCCCGGTTTGGGCCTGTCGCTCCATGGCCCGGTCGATGAACTCCTGAGGAAGGTCGTCGATCTCGCCCGCCTGCACGCCCCAGAGGTGTGCGTACAGTCCATCGGTGTCGATCAGTTGTTCGTGTGGCCCTCGTTCGACGACCCGTCCGTCTTCGAGGACGAGGATGGTCTCGGCGTCTTTGATCGTCGAGAGCCGGTGTGCGATGGCGAACGTGGTCCGATCGGCAGTGAGCCGGTCGAGACTGCGCTGGATGAGCATCTCAGTCTCGGTGTCGACATCGCTGGTCGCCTCATCGAGCACGAGAATCTCCGGATCTTTGAGGATCGCTCGCGCGATGGAGATGCGCTGGCGCTGGCCGCCCGACAGTTTCACGCCGCGTTCCCCGACCATCGTGTCGTACCCCTCCGGAAGGTTCGTGACGAACTCGTGGGCTTCTGCGGCCTTGGCGGCCTCGGTGATCTCCTCGTCGCTCGCGTCGAACGCCCCGTACGCGATGTTCTCGCGCACTGTTCCGTAGAACAGGAACGTGTCCTGGCTCACGTAGCCAACGTGCCGGCGGAGGCTCGGGATTGTCACGTCCCGAATGTCCCGGCCGTCGATCTTGATCGACCCCCTATTTACGTCGTACATCCGGAGCAGGAGCTTCAATACGGTTGATTTTCCGGCCCCCGTCGGTCCGACCAGCGCGACCGTCTCGCCCCCATCGACCGCGAACGAAACGTCTTCCACGATCGTCTCCTCGTCGTAGCCGAACGTCACGTCGTCGTACTCGACAGCGCCGTCGGAGACGACCAGCGCATCGGCCTCGGGGTCCTCGGCGATCCGGCTCGGCTCGTCCATCAACCCGAAGATCCGGGCCGAAGAGGCGTACGCGCGCTGGTACATGTTGATGATCTGCCCGAACTGGGCCATCGGCCAGATGAACCGCTGGGTGTACAGGATGAACACGACGAACTCGCCCGCCAGGAGTTCGCCGGTGAACGGGCCGGGGGCTGCTCCCGTCGCCTGATAGGTGAACACCCAGTAGCCCCCGACAGCGAACGTGAGCACGAAGCCGATCCCGGCGATCACCCGCAATCCCGGGAAGAATTTTATTCGTGTCTCGATGGCGTCCCAGTTCGCGTCGAAGTAGTCTTGGGAGACATCGTCGACCCGATCGGACTCGTAGCCCTCCGTGTTGGCGGTTTTGATGACCTGAATGCCCCCGAGGTTGTTCTCGAGCCGGGAGTTGACCTGCCCGACCGAGGAACGGACCTCGGCGTATTTGGGCTGGATTGTCTGCACGAACTTGTAGGTGAAGACCGCGATAATCGGCACCGGAAGCAGTGCGATCAGTGCGAGCTGCCAGTTGCTGGCCATGAGAATCACGCCGATCCCGACGACCATCACCGACAGCCGGAACACGGAGTTCATGCCGTCGTTGAGGAACTTTTCGAGCCGGTTCACGTCGTTCGACAGCACGGACATCAGCTCGCCGGTCTGTTTGTCCGCGAAAAAGTCCATGTTCAGCCGCTGCATCTTGTCGTAGGTGTCCGTCCGGACGTCGTGTTGGATGTTCTGGGCGAATGCGTTCCACCCCCAGTTGCGCGTCCAGTGGAATGCTGCCCCGCCGAAAAAGGAGACGGCAATAAAGGCGGTCAGCAGGAGGAGTTGGTCGGATTCGGTTGTCGGCAACCACGATTGGGGGACGAACAAAAGGGAAAACGCCTTCTCGTCGTTGAAGATCGAGTCGACCGCGATACCGAGCAACAGCGGCGGGAGCAGATCGAGGACCCGCGCCACGATACTGGCAGCGACGCCGCTCACGAACGCGATCGGGTTCCGACGGCCGTACTCCGCGAACAGCCGCCGCATTGGACTCGTCGCGTTCTCCCGTTGGGCCTCGAACGGGTCGTCCTCCTCGGCGCTGTGTCCCATTAATTGGGGTACGATCGGATTCTGCAAAAGGCTTAGTGGGTGCTGTGCACTATTCACACACTATCTGGGTCGGTTCGTCGTGGATTGCAGTGGTGGAGCGATCGCTGTCCCGCCGTGAAAATTGGGGGACCGATGCCGTTCTATCCGTCCGTTTCGTTGATCTGCACCCGGTCACCGACCTCGATGCCTCGCTCGGTCGTCCAGTGGTGGTTCACTTCCAGCACGTACTGGCCGTGGCCGGGGTACTGGTGGTCGTTGCCGTCGGCTCCCTCTGGCGGTTCGGGAGCGTGGTGGATCGACGTAATTCGGTTGTCTGCTCCGACGTAGACGATATCAATGGGGAAATCCATGTCTCGCATGACGTAGGTGTGGTTCTGAGCAGAGTCGTAGGTGAACAGCATGCCCTCGTTTTCGGGGAGGTGTGAGGTGTTGCTCAGACCGGTGTATTGTTTGCGGTGGGTGTCGGCAACGCGGGCGTCGACGCGGCCGAGTTGGGTGCCGTTCTCGTCGTGGATCGTCACCGTGGCGTGCTCGTAGCTGTCTTGGGATGGCGCTGGTATCGGGAGTGAGATCACGCCGGTGCCCACGAGGACGAGCACGACGACCAACCACGCGACGAACACACCCAGATAGTTCCGAGCACGTCGAGACACCATTCGTCCGGCGTTAGAACGGCGAGAACTAAACACTCCCGGCAGCGGTTGGGCTGTAGTGTAGGAGATGACTGGCGAACGGAAAACGTTATTCGGATTGGGTGTGTGTGTTCGGATGCGGGTCCGTGGTCTAGTGGTTTATGACGCGTCCCTTACAAGGACGAGATCGGTGGTTCGACTCCGCCCGGACCCATTGTGTCGTTACATCTCCCGAGTGCCATCGGGTCCACTCGGGTGATTCGGCCGGGCGTTTCGAAACGCTTTTTCAACTCCTCGCCGTTGCTCAGCATGAGCCGCCTTAGCTCAGACTGGGAGAGCACTCGACTGAAGATCGAGCTGTCCCCGGTTCAAATCCGGGAGGCGGCATATTCTGAGGCGACGAACGAAGTGAGGAGCCGAAGAAACGACGCCGAGCGCGATTTGAACCCTGGAAGTCGCAGCTGACGAGCGAGCGAAGAGAGCGAGTCAGACCGTCTTCCTCCGGTTCAAATCCGGGAGGCGGCATTGTTCTGTAGTTGCTCTGTAGTACCTGTACAGCGACGGATTCTGGCAGTGAAGATCGATTCTGACACTCCACGCCTCACAGATCCTCGTCGCTGAAAATCAACTTCACACTGTTTTCCTTGAGCCATTCAGCCTTCGCCTTGTAGTCCGGAACGTGTTCGCCGACGAGCTGCCAGACCGCTCTTCCGTGGTTCTGCTCGGTTAAGTGTGCGAGTTCGTGAACAACGAGGGAATCGACGATCTTCGGTGGAGCCATAATGAGCCGCCATTTCAGACTGATCGTCCCACCCGTCGAACAGCTTCCCCACCGGGTTCGCTGGTTGTAGAGTTCGAGCGTCTCGTAGTTGATGTCGGCACACTTGAACAGATGGGATTCAAGCTCGTCAAGGGAGAGAGTCATCCCCGAACTGTTCCAAGCGATCATGATATATGCTGCGGTACTGCGTCGGAGTGATCGAGTGAGCAGGACGGAACGCCTCTCGCATCGTACCGTTCTCCGGATGTGCTCGGTCGGGAACTTACACAACTCACTCGATATACCACACGTGTCCGCCCTTGACCTCCGTTCGACCGATAGCTCCGTCCTCGTGAAGGTTCAACAGCCGTAACCGAGCGTTCTCCGGCGTACAGCCGACGTGCTCCGAAACTGGCACACTACCAACAGGACCTAGCTCTTCGACCGCTTCGATAAATTCCTCATCGCTGTACTGTCTCGGGCGTCCACCGGGCATACCTGAGCCAAGAACCTATAGGTTGTTAGTTGTTTGTATAATTCCCAAAGAACTAAGTGATACCCAACTCATGTGATATTCGGAGGCCGACCGGACACGAAGCCAGTGTATCAGAGATCGTGTATGTGGAAGCGGTAGGGTGGTAGGAACACCCCACCGGTCGGTTTCCAACACTGCATTGGAGGAAACCATGTTCGACTTTGATTCAAGCACTCAAAAGTCATTCGACGAGTTGCGCAACGACATCGACCGGACGATCCTGCTCCACTGCTGGGCACAAACGAAGGAGTGCCCGGAGTGTGGCTGTTCGTCCGAACTGGTGTTCGTCCCCGAAACCACCACGAACGACCGCTACGTCGAAGTAACGGATTGTGACACCTGCGACGCCGTCGTACAGGCGATCGTCGGGGAGCTCGATCCGAGCGAGCTACCGTAGCCGACGAGCGACGGACGAAGCCATCATCTTTTATCCCCGCGCACGTCCGGGATGGCGTATTGTACGCCACCCAGCGCCGCGAGCAGACGACCCAAAACCGTCATCACAATTCGTACCGCCTCAGACTTTTCCGCTGCGATGTAGAAATCAGCGATATGGGTGCAGACGAGTCCGATATCGGTGGGGACAAGCAGATCGACGAGGCAGTGAGTCGGAGCGATCTCGTCCACGAGCGGCTGCGGGAATCGCCGATCAAACGGTGGATATTGCTCGACGGAAACCGGTACACGATCACGGGCCTGTTCTCGGCCGTCGTTTTTGTCACGTGTGTCAGCATCGGCTTCGCTGGCTATATCCCGGTCACCGACCCCGATACTGCAACGACGTTCGTCGCGGCTATCGTCGGCGGGACCCTGCCGTTTATCACAATCGTGCTTGCGATCAACCAACTGGTTCTCTCGCAGGAACTCGGCTGGCCGGGTAACCTCGCTGATCGGTTCGATGAGATGACGATTTTCCGTCACGAAGTCGAAACCCTGACTGAAACCCCGGTCAGTCCGGCGGCACCCGCCGATTTTCTGCAACTCATTGTCGATACCGTCATCGCTCAGACCGAACAGTTACGAGTTGCTGCAGACCAAACGACTGATCCGGACGGTGGTGCCGTCGTCAGGGATTTCGTTGAAGCGGTTACGACCGAGGGCGAACTCGTCTCCGAGTCGCTCGAAGACGCAGATTTCGGCACGTTTGACGCGCTGTCAGCGGTGCTCGGCCATTTCAATGGTGCGCACCTGTATGCATCTAGACAGATTCGAACACACTACGCTGACGGGTTTTCGGACGATGCTCTCGAGACGCTCGATCTGCTCATCGAGTTGCTCGGGCACCTCGCAATCGCTCGCCAAACGTTCAAAACGCTGTATATGCAGCACGAACTCGCGCATCTCTCGAAATTGCTGCTGGTCGTTGGCTTTCCGACGCTGCTCGGCGGTGGAATCTTTATGATGGTGTATTCGACGATCATCGAAATCGTCGGGGGAACAACGCTGCTCGTGGTCAGCGTCAGCGTCGTCGTTACCTTTGTTTTCCTTCCATTCATCATCTTGCTGGTCTATACGTTCAGGATTGCCTCAATTGCCTCTCGGACCGCTGACTTCGGGCCGTTTGTGCCGCGCGTGGATTTTGAAGAGGACCAGATATCGGCAGAGAAACGCAATGAGTAGCCGAAAATCAACTCGTGATCTCATCTACACACGTGTGTCCCATCTATTCCCTCGGTGAAAACATGAAAGCAACACCCAACGAGTCCATCACTTTTCACATCTTTTCGCGTCCGGGACGGTAATATGCCGAAGCAGTGAGCGAAGAGAACATCGAAGAAACGACAAAAGGCGGATTCCGAACCCGGAGACCACGGCCTGTCACTCCCGATAGGGGGTCGTTCAGCCATCGCGGGTGATAGCGCCACCGGACGACGCGCCCACGGACCGCGCTCACTCGTCCTCTCCATCAGTCATCGGTTCGGATCACCCCGAACGTGGCCTGCGATCTATCTCGCGAAACCGGCCTCGACGACGGTCACGAGAATGACGAGCCATCGATTTGCACGAAAGATTTTTCGCAGTATTTGTCGATAGCGTAATTATGGCAATGGAGAAGTTGAGTAACGAGCCCGAGGACTACGTCGACGAGATGCTCGACGGGATCGTCGCGGCGAACCTCGAAACGATCAGTCGGTTATCAAACACCAACGTGTTGGTCCGGAATGGTGCACCAGTCGGGGAGAAGGTCGGGATTGTCAGCGGCGGTGGAAGCGGTCACGAACCCACACACGCCGGCTACCTCGGAGAGGGGATGCTCGACGGCGCCGCGGCCGGGGAGGTGTTCACCTCGCCGACGGGTGACGAACTCGACGAGATGATTCGGGCCTGCGACGGGGGAGCGGGGGTGCTCTGCGTCGTCAAGAACTACGAGGGCGATGTGATGAACTTCGACGCTGCCGCCGACATGGCCGCGATGAAGGCCGACACCGAGGTCGCTCAGGTCGTCGTCAACGACGATGTTGCTGTCGAGGACTCCGAACACACGTCCGGACGGCGTGGCGTCTGTGGGACGATTTTCGTCCACAAATGCGCCGGTGCGAAGGCCCACCAGGGTGGGGATCTGGACGACGTCCAGCGCGTCGCCGAGAAGGTCATCGACAACGTCGCAACGATGGGGATGGCGCTGACCTCCTGTGTCCCCCCGGAGAAAGGAGAACCCACCTTCGACATCGACGACGATGAGATGGAGATCGGCATCGGAATCCATGGGGAACGGGGGGTCGAACGCACAGAGATCGCGCCCGCAGACGAGATCGCGGACCGACTCGCCGAGAACGTTCTCGAGGACCTAGATCCCGAGGGCGAGATCGCCACCATTGTCAACGGGATGGGCGGGACGCCGCTGTCGGAGCTGTACATCGTCGAACGCCGGCTCCAGGAGCTCCTGGACGACCGCGGCCTCGAAGTCTGGGACGCGTGGGTCGGAGAGTACATGACATCGCTCGACATGCGTGGCTGCTCGATCACCGTCCTCGATCTCGACAGCGAGTTGAAAGAGCTGCTCGCACACCCGGCCGATGCGCCGGCGCTCTCGGTCTGACGGTCGGGCCAGCAACGCGCACTACTTAAATCCATTCGAACAGTACGAAAAGAGTATGCCGGATGGTACCACGGGAGTAAAAGAGACCGTCGCCGCGGTCCGGAACGTGGCCGACAGGATCGAGGAGGAACGCGAATATCTGACCGAACTCGACTCGGCGATCGGGGACGCCGACCACGGCGCGAACTTAGACCGGGGGTTCCAGGCGGCCGTCGAGCAGGTCGAGGCCCTCGAGGATCCGACGCCCGAGGAAATCGTGCAGACGGTCGGGACCGCACTGCTCTCGGAGGTCGGCGGGGCCGCTGGTCCGCTGTACGGCGGCGGGCTGATGCAGGCGAGCGGCGAACTCGCTGACGGCGTCACCGCAGAAACGACGATCGCGTTCGCCGAAGCCTATCTGAAGAGCGTCCAGGAACGCGGCGACGCTGCAGTCGGACAGAAAACGATGGTCGACACACTGGTACCCGCCGTCCACACCTACCGGAAGTCCATCGAGCAGGACGATCTCTCTCCACTGGCTGCGCTGGCGAAGACCGTGGCCGCCTGCGAGCGGGGCGTCGACTTCACGCTACCGATCAAGGCCGAGAAGGGCCGCGCGTCCTACCTCGGCTGGCGGTCCGTTGGGCACCAGGACCCCGGCGCGACGAGCACGCTGTTCATCGTGGAGGAAATCCTTGCGACCGCGCGCGAGACGATGGAAGCAGAGGGTGACGTCGAGGAGGACGCTAGGTCGCCGACGACGCCCGACGGCGTCAAGAACCAGGAGGGATGAGATGGTTGGACTCGTTGTGATCTCACACAGCCGGCGCGCCGCCGAGGGCATCCGCGAGATCGCCGCGGAGATGGGATCGGAAGACGCACCGATAGCGGCGGTCGGTGGCGATCCAGAGGGCGGGATCGGCACCGACGCGACGGCGATCCGAGAGACGATCGAAGCAATGGGTGACGAGGAGGGCGTGGTCGTCCTCGTTGACCTCGGTAGCGCAGTAATGAACGCCGAACTCGCAATCGAACAGGCCGACGTCGACGCGACGATCGCCGACGGCCCGGTCCTGGAAGGTGCAGTCAACGCCACTGTCGCCGCCACGAGCCCGCATGCGTCCCTCCAATCGGTCCGGAACGCCGCCGAGGAAGCCGGTGAAATCTCGAAACTGTAAGGCACATCGGTCGAACCCAAACGAGCTACCCCAACCGACATCATCGTTTCCCCGATAGTCACGTCCCGACGAGCTCCGCCAACTCCTCCTCGAGCTCCTCCTGATCGCCAGTATGAATGGTCACGACCGGAACGGGCGACACCCGCACCACCTTCTCGGCCACGCTGCCGAGCAGATACCGCTCGAACCCTGTTTTCCCCCGCGTCCCCATCACCACCTGATCGATGTCGTTTTCGACCACGTACGCGACGATCGCAACCGCCGGATCGCCCCACCGGAGTTCTTGGGTCACTGAAACCCCCATCTCGTAGGCCCGCTCTGCGACCGCTTTCGTCGCGCTCCGGCCATCGTCCGCGAGCGTGTCCCGAACCCGTTCCCGTGCGTCGTCCGGAACCGACCCGTAGGCCGTCTCGTCCACCACGTACAGCACGTGCAGTGTCGCATCACACAGCTCCGCCAGCGCCAGCGCGTGGTCCGTGACGCGCCCCATTCCCTCGCGTCCATCCGTGGGAACGAGAATATCCTCGAGCATGTGTGAACATGGCACGCAGTGCCCTAAAAGAGTGCGTCGAAAAGCTCACCGGAGCCACGAGCCGGTGGAGGCAAGCACCTGGGACGGGCTACACCCCAGCAATGGAACTCCGGTTTCTCGGCGGTGCCCGCGAGGTGGGGCGGAGCGCCGTGCTCGTCAACGACAGCCTGCTGCTCGATTACGGGATGATGAACGCCACGCCGCCACGGTTTCCGGTCGGCTCGGTCACACCGGAAGCGGTGGTCCTTTCCCACGGCCACCTCGACCACGTCGGCGCGCTTCCCACACTGTTGTCGGGCACCGATCACCCCGCGATCCACTGGACACCGCCCACCCGCGAGCTGGCACACGTACTCGCCCGGGACACGCTGAAGCTCCACGGCGGGACGTACGACTGCCCGTTCACCGGGGAGGAGGTCCGGCGGATGCGACAGGTCTCGACCGCACACAACTATGGAAAACCGTTCGAGGCGGCCGGCCACGAGATCACGCTGTACAACGCGGGCCACATCCCCGGCAGCGCGCACGTCCTCGTGGACGACGGCGACACGCGCCTGCTGTACACCGGCGATTTCCACACCGACGACCAGCGGCTGGTCGCCGGAACGACCGCCCGACCCGAGGCGGACGTGGTCGTCTGTGAGAGCACGTACGCCGACGTGGAACACACCGACCGCGCGGAGCTGGAACGCCGGTTCGTCGAAACCGTCCGAACGACTGTCTGGAACGGCGGCACGGTCGTGGTCCCGGTGTTTGCGATCGGACGGACCCAAGAGCTGTGCATGATCTGTGCGGCCCACGACGTCGACTGCTACGTGGATGGGATGGGCACGCGCGTGACCGACCTCTTCGGCCAGCACCCCGACTTCCTCCGCGATCCGACGGCGTTTCGACGCGCGAAATCCGCCGCCCGCACCGTCTCCGGCGGGGACGAGCAACGACGACGCATCGCAGACGCGAACGCAACGGTGCTCACGACCGCCGGCATGTTGACCGGCGGTCCGGCGATGACGTACGTCCCGGCGATCCGATCGAGCCCGACGAACGCGATCGCGCTCACCGGCTACCAAGCGGAGGGAACGCCGGGCCGGGAACTGGTAGAGACCGGACGGGCGGAGATCGACGGGCGGAGGATGCCCGTGAGCGCCCGCGTGGAATCGTTCGACTTCTCGGCACACACCGATCGAAACGGGCTGCTCGAGTACCTTTCGGCGTATCGTGACGCGACGATACTCCTCAACCACGGCGACAACTGCGCGTCGTTCGCCAGCGAGCTACGGACACGAGACTACGACGCGCGGGCGCCGGAGCTGAACGATCAGCTCACGCTATAAAAGATGGTCGTTCGTGACTCTATCCAGAGATGCTGGAGAGGAGAGCCACGTCGTTATCGTCAACCTGCACGCCCAAGACGTTGGTGCTGATGTTGTTCAGGGTGTCGTCGACGTCAACCAGATCGTTGTCGTTTACGACCGTGGTATCACCGCTGTTGATATCGGTATCTGCAGCCGCAGCGGTTCCCATTCCCCCCGCGACGAGGCTCAACAACAGGACAGCAGTCAACGTCATTCCGAATTTCGATGTCATGATTGTTTTATGACTGAGGTACACTCTATCCGAGTGACGTATTCGTCATCCACCTTCACGTTCATCGTACCTACACACATCAATTTTCAATTTCACAACTACTACGCGATATACGCCGGCTCTCGGCCCATATCAGCGAAGTATTATGTTCTGATGCTTCGACAGTCTGACCTACATATTCCATATCTAATATTGGATTGTGGATGGTGTGTTGTGCTTTACCCCAGCATCGATGTATATCACGGAGGGTAGTATAAAACATACCGGAGCAACAAACGACGATCTGACCGAGAGAAGCGATAGCACGGACAGCTATCCCGTGTTGACCAGCCCGCCGCCGGTCGTTAGCCCCCACGATCCGGAATCATTTGCCGCATCCATTCGGGTGACACGTTGACATCCGCCGGAAGAACGTCTCTCGCCTCGGATGTCCGTAGCAACGAGCTTTTCAGTGACAATCGATTGGGTTGGATGTACCTTGGTGTATGAACCGAAACACCGATAGCAGTAGCGACAGCAGCGTCCGTGATCGTTCGAGAAACAGCAGTCGAGCGGCTTTTATACCAAGTAATTGATAATGCGACCGTGGTACGTTTTGGGTCTAGAGGAGACCTCGTGGTCCGAGCGGATACTGTTCGGTGTAACAATGGCCGTGATGCTCGCGTTGGGTGGCGTCGGGCTTCTGGCTCCGAAGTTTCTGAGCGACACGCTCACCGACGCGCAGGACTGGATACTCACCTACTTCGAGTGGTGGTTCATCCTGCTCGGATTCGTGTTGTTGATCGGCGTGGTGTTGTTGATGATCTCGAAATACGGCCGGATCCGCATCGGCGGTCCGGATGCCGAGCCGGAGTTCGGGCTGTTTTCGTGGGTATCGATGGTGTTCACGGTCGGCTTTGGCGCGTCCATCCTCATCTGGGGGGTCGCCGAGCCGATCCAGATCGTTCAATCGCCGCCCTCGCCCGCGCCGGTCCAGGGTGCGTCCACCGAGTCGATGGCGCTGGCGTTCATGTTTATTCACGAAGTGTTCCCCGGACTGGCGATGTGGTATCTTCCCGTCGCAGTGGCGTTCGGGATCACCGTGTACACCTACGGTGTGAACGAGTACAAGATCAGCTCGATGCTCACCGGCATCCGTGTTCAGGACCGGCTTCCCGATTGGCTCACCGGTAACCGCGTTCTGGACTGGCTTCCCGATCGGCTCACTGACAGGGTGAGTTCGAGGGCTGCTTTTAACTGGCTGGTCGATGCGGCGGCACTCATCGCCATCATCGGCGGGATCGCGACGACGCTCGGATTCAGCGCACAGACGATGTCCGCCATCCTCGGGCGCGTGTTCGGTTTCGATGCGACGATCCTGACCTACGCGGTCTTCGGACTCATCGGGATCGTCTTCCTGCTGGACGTTTGGCTCGGGCTTCGTTCGGGGATTCGCAACGCTGCCCGCGCGACGGTCGTGTTCATCGCCCTTTCGATGGGGATACTCGTCGTGGTGGGACCGACCCTCTACATGTTCGAGCTGGGAATGGACGCGACGGGGGTCTGGCTCAGCGAGATGTTCCGGCTGACGCTGTACACCGCCCCGAACGGCGGCGCCAATGGGGCAGCCGGCCTGACCGGCTTCTGGTGGGCGTGGTGGGCCGCATGGAGCATCTTCGTCGGGAGCTTCGTTGCTCGCATCTCGAAGGGCCGAACGTTGCGAGAGATGTTCACCGTGCTCGTCGTGGTCCCCACGATTTTCACGTGGATTCAACACTCGCTCATCGGCGGGTGGGTGCTCGCCCCCGGCAACCAACAACAGATCGCCCAAGCGATGGAAGCCGGCGAACCGGCGGCGATCGCCACGGCGCTCAACATCACTCCCTACGGAACGGTGCTCGCGGTGTTGTTCGCGCTCGTCATCGCGGGGTACATCATCACCTCGCTCGATTCGGCCGTGTTCATGCTGTCTGCGATCACGCTCGGCACTGAAAACCCCAATCCGCGAAACCGCGCGTGGTGGGGCGCGCTGCTGGCCGTGTTCGGAATGGTGTCGCTCCAGCTCGACGGATTCAGCGCCATCGAATCGCTGTCAGTGACGATGGCGCTCCCGTTCTCGGTGTTCTTGCTCGTCATCCTCTACAGCAGCTACCGCGTCGCCCAGCAACACGTCGGTGACGAGGCAGACGCCGCTCCCGCCACCACCATGTCACACACAGAGCGGTCGGAGTCTGAGTCGGGGCTACCGACCGACGACTGATACTGTCGGACGGGAGTGATCGCGTATCGGCTGCTGGTGAATCGCCAGATAGCAGAGAGATAGTCCGTCGCACTCCGTCCGCAGGTCCGACAGTATGAGAACGCACGCCGTCCGATTACTCCCAAATGACGTCAGTACCGCCCTCGTGGCCGTGGACGGCTTGCACGTCGTTGATGTCGTCGTAGACGCTGACGCTGCCGACATCGGTGATCCACGCAACCACACACTTCCCGTTAGGTGGCGGGAACTGCACGCCGTAGGCGACGATCCCCGTTCCCGACACCCCCGAGGCGTCCTCGTGGCGATACAACGCGAACTTTCGAAACTCCGGGGACTGTGCGAACGGATCAGGCATGCTCCCCACCCGAGCCTGGCGTCGTCATACCCGAACTGACGGCGGAACGAACAAGCCGCTTGCGTTGTCAGCTGAGAAGAAAACGAACCGAAACGTGGTCGGATGCGGAGATCACCGTCTGGTCTCCAACCGGTGGCTCCAGACCAACTCCTGCATCGTTTCTGCGCTATCGTCGCTGTAGAGAAGCGGGACAGTCGGTGTTCCTGTGTTCTCGGTGTCGGTGTACTGTGTCATGATTGATCCGCACCACAATGGCGCGTACTGGTGCAACGACGCCATCCACCGTAAACGTAATTATTAATAATACTAAATCCGCTTAGGGACCTAAAGGGGAGTCAGGAAACAGGAGTGGAGTTGGTCGCGTTAGTTGAATCGTCGCCCGGACCGCTATTCCTTTAGGGATCCCCTCGAAGACGGATACGATGGCGAACCGCAAGGGAGAACGGCGGGAGAGAGAGCTTGTCAACCGGCTCGATGAGCACGGGTTTGCGGTGATGCGTGCGCCGGCAAGCGGGAGCGCGACCGAGCGGGAGCTGCCGGACGTGCTCGCGGGCAACGGGTCGGTGTTCTACGCCATCGAGGCGAAATCGAGCGGTGGCGATCGGATCTATCTGACCGGGGAAGAGGTGGAAAGCCTCGTCTTCTTCGCACGGAATTTCGGCGCGAAACCCCGCATAGGCGTGCGGTTCGACCGCGAGGACTGGTATTTCTTTCACCCAGCCGACCTGCACGTCACCGATGGCGGGAACTACCGCATAAAGCGCGAGACGGCGCTTTCTTCGGGGACGGACATCGCCGAACTCGCGGGCGAATCGGAGAAGACGACGCTCACCGACTACTAGGGGAGACGCTACTGGGAAGCTGTGTCTGTCTCGTAAGCTGTTGTGTATCCTGTGGTCGCCACTCCCGTTGGAGTCGTGAGTGGGGAAACGCGTACCGACGCCGCTCCTCGAACGGTTCGTCCGAGGAGCCGGAGAAGGGGTAGACGCACCTGACGACGGGATCACCGTGGGGGTAGCCCGCGTTGGTCGGATAGTCCGCGACCGTTCCGTCACCGATCAGTACGCAGTCCGCGCGTTCCCCGGTCTGTTCGACCACGACGAGCAGATCGCCCGTTTCGCGGTCACGGACTGTGGTCCCCGGCGTGAACCGACAGGACTCACAGACCGCTGGCTCCGCTTCGCGGACGAACGCCCGTTCGCCACAGGCCAGACAGGTGACCGCCCGGTGATCGGGATCGGGAACGAGTCCCCCCGTTATTTCGAGTGCAACTCGCCGGATGTGCTTGCACCGCTCACCGCGATACTGGTGGTCGGGGCAGGTACACCACCCCGACTGGAGATCGACCTCGTACGCCGAATCGCTCTGTCCGATAACGGCGTATCTCCCGCTTCCGAGCGCTCGAACGCTCATTTTCTCCGTCCACGCTCGCGCCGCTCGCGGAGGCAAACGACGGGTGTCCGGGGCGAGAGCGACCGCCGATGACGCTGGTGGTTGTTCTGATTGCGTCATGATGTTCGTGGAATGGATTCCACACGAAACGTAGGTTCCAGAGCAATATGAACCACACGCCCGTTCTCAGACGGGCCGTTCGTTGGCGTTCAATCGTGTTCGTCTGACGCGGAAGAAAGTCGCGCGGCGTAGGCTCCGAGCGGGTGGTCGTGGTCAGGGTGGTTCCCGTCGCAGATGCCGTACGCGCGCAAGGTTTCGAAGCTCGGTGGGGGGTACGCTCCGTCCGCGAGTCGTTCCGTTGCGTGCGCGAACCGGTCGTCGTCGATACCACAGACCGCAGCGATCGCTTCGGACGACAGGCCGATTCCCGAGAGGAACGAGACGAGCGTGAACCGTTGCAGCCGGTCGATTTCCCCGTTTTTGGCGGATTCGAGGAGCGCAGCGATGCAGTCGGGGAACGCCTCGGGTTCGAAGCGATCGATGTTCTGGGGGTACTCGACGCCAACGAGCCGGCTCCGGATCTCCCGGACGGCCGGACGGAGTGGGTCCGCAATCTCGGTGGGCACCTCGAACGGAAGCCCATCGAGCACCCGTTTCTCGATCGCTTTGCGGAGGAGTTCGAGCAGTTCGGACTGGCTCACGGAGACGGAGCCATCGGCCAGCTCGCGCCGGACGAGCGTCCACCCCTCGCCGTCGGGAGCGAGGCGGAGATACCGACCGACTGACACCCGATACGCGGCCGTTTCGTTGCGTTTCGAACGATCCGACCGCTGTACGTCCGCGTCGAGTCCGAGCTCCGCCAACACCGTTTCGAGCGAGAACGGTCGATCGGCGCGCGTGTCCCGTCCGTTCTGGCCCGACGTTAGTTCCTCGACGACGCGCGTGTGTGCGGTCGTCGCTTCGATCGCGGCGTACTTCTCTATCGCGCCGGGCGTGTCGAGCAAGGAGACGAGTACCCGCGCAATGGGGTAGGACAACAGTTCGGTCCGCGTGGAAACGCGGCGTTCGGATTCGACGGTTCCCTCCGTGAGCGCGCGGGTGACGCGCTCTTTTCCCCGTTCGACCGCTGCGTCGTCGGACCGCACGAGCGCACCGAGATCCACGTCCGCGTCGGAGACGGCGTCCCGGGCCGCATCGAGAAACGGGTAGCGGGCGTGGTAGGCGTCCATGCTCCCGTTTGACCGTGCCGGCGAATAAACACGGCGGTCGATACTCTCTGGTGTCCTCCGTTCGGACTCGATCCGAACGATATAGTGTTCCGAGACCGAACCCAGCGTTCGTGGCGCAGTTTCAGTATCCGTGTCCGGACTGTCGAACGACGACGAGTCTCCACGCGCCGGACTGTCGGTTCGATGGGACGGCGT
The DNA here is from genome assembly GCA_025041175.1 of Halobacteriales archaeon YIM A00010. Taxonomy (GTDB): domain Archaea; phylum Halobacteriota; class Halobacteria; order Halobacteriales; family Haloarculaceae; genus Halocatena. Next base: position 2,589,458 of record JAKCFJ010000001.1, on the reverse strand, counting down.
GGACCGACATCGAGGCGGCGTACATCCACGTCCTGAGCACGCTCGCAGAGGGGGCAAAGCGCGAGGGCAAGCTCCGCGAGGAGTCGCCCGGTCGGTGGGACCGCCTGCATTCCGCCGCGCTCAGCCGACTCCGCCACGAGCAGCGCATCCAGGAGACGCCCGGCGGAGCGCTCGAACTGCTCTCTCCGGCGGAGTTCAAAGAACAGATCGCCGTTCCCTCCCAGGAGCCGTTGGGACGCATCTACGAGGAAGGCAGCGTTCCGGGCTGTCACGACCACGCCGTCTTCGCGCTCATCGCGTATTACGAGATGGTCGGGTTCTCGTGGGAGGAAACCCGCGAGCGCGTCACGGACTGGCTCCGGGAATCGGGGACGTGGGACCGGGGCGGCTTCGAGGAAGGCGCTCCCGAGGAGGTCGTCGACAACAAGCGCCACGTCTACGCCCGAGGGTACGGCTGGCGACAGGCCGCAGAGGAAGCCGCCGCCGTCATCGAACGCCGGAACTGATACTGTCGGTCAGAAAGCCGTTACTCATAGGGACTGTTGTGATCCCGTCCCGCTGTGGCGACACAGAACGGTTCGTGAAATCACAGAGCAGTCGTCAGTCAACGATCGTGCCGAATATACTCACAACAGTCCCTACATTGATTCGATCTATCCGGTCGCAGTCTCTGGGTTTGCAATGGCGATCATTGAAATATTTCTGACCGACCGTATGATGGAGTGACGGCGGTCTTTGCTGGGATCGGCGATCCGGATCCGAACACGCGGCGCGGGAGCTGTTCGATCCCTCGGCGACTGCGTGTTCGTCCTCTAGATGCTCACGCCGTCGTTTGCGGCGGTTGCGGCGTATCTGTTATTCGAATTCGTCGTCGGACTGTGATGGAATCCCCCACCGAACCAGCCACGTCACCACAACAAACTGAAGAGGACAAAGAACAGGCCGATCAGTATGAATCCGAGAGCGCCCCATACATCTGATTTGTGACCGGCGATATCGGCGGTGGTTGGATCGTCCGGGTCGTAGCGTACTCTCACGCGGTCTCCCTCGTGAGCAGGAGTGGACGTACTGCCGGCTCGAGTTTCTGTTTCGATATCACAGCCATCGTGCGTCGTGAACTGTAACACTGGATGATAGTACGTTTTCGTACGCTTGCCCGGGCCGGAGGTCTTCGTTTTCGTGGACAGTCCCGTGACGACGCCGTCGGCCTCGTGAGCCGTACGCCGAAACGTCCAGGCATGCCACAAGAAACCACAGCCGAACAGAAAGAACACCACTCCGAACACACGGAACAACCAGTTGATGGGGATAGACCCTCCATCGAGGATTGCTGGGGTCTGGAATCGTGCTGGTTGGAACATGGTATGTATTAGTAATGAAGTAATATGAACCACCCGGTCATAGTGAATCACTAGACACCACTTGATTTCACGGCTTGCTTGATGTTGTGAACAAGACCCATCAGGATAGTTGAACTCACGCCGCCACACGAACTACCGTGCTGGCTTTCCCGATCGGGATCGTAGTACGAGTATGCACCAGTTCGTGGACGGTGAGTGGGTGGCCGAACGCGAGGCGACGAACGACGACGGCGAGTTCGAGCGCCAGGAAACGACGTTCCGGGAACGGGTCGAACCGTCGGATCATACGACGTTCCCCGCCGAGAGCGGTCGGTACCACCTGTACGTTTCGTATGCCTGTCCGTGGGCACACCGGACGCTCGTCACCCGCGCGTTGAAAGGGCTCGAGGACGCGATCAGCGTCGACGTGGTCGATCCCTACAGGGATAAAAACGGGTGGCAGTTCACGCCGGAAAAGGAGGGGTGCACGGCCGACACGGCCAACGGAGCGGCGTTTCTCCGCGAAGTGTATCTCGAGGCGGATCCGAACTACACGGGACGGGTGACCGTTCCGGTGTTGTGGGACAGGAAGCGAGAGACGATCGTGAACAACGAGTCCGCGGAGATCATGCGGATGCTCGACACCGCGTTCGATCGGTTCGGGACCCGTGACGTGGATCTCTACCCCGAGAGCCACCGGGAAGAAGTCGATCGCCTGATCGATGCGATCTACGACCCGATCAACAACGGGGTGTACCGCGCGGGGTTCGCCGACACGCAGGCGGCCTACGAGCAGGCCGTCGGTGAGCTGTTCGACGCGCTCGAACAGTACGACGAGCTGCTGTCCACACAGCGATACCTCGCGGGCGAGGTGCTCACCGAGGCGGACGTGGCGATGTTCACCACTATCGTGCGTTTTGATGACGTATACCACACCCACTTCAAATGTAACCACAAGAAAATAAGCAAATATCCCGCGCTCTGGAACTATCTGAAGGAGCTCTACCAGCTTCCGGGGGTGGCTGAAACGGTGAATCTGGCACACATCCGCGAGCACTACTACACCACGCACACGGACATCAATCCGAAGCGGATCGTTGCCGTGGGGCCGTCCCACGACTTCGGAGCGTCCCACGACCGGGAGCGGCTGCCCGGCGGCCCGCCCGAACCGCTCTCGGAGTGATCGGTACCGGCGCTGGCGTCAGGAGCCGTCCGACTCCCCGACCACCCACCGATCGGAGTAGGTCGTGTTGCAGGTACAGCCGGCGTAGGCGTGGATCACGTCGCCCGCGGCGTACAACCCGCCGGCTTCCTCGTTCTGTTCTTCCGCGAACGCGAGGAGCACCCGGACCTGGTGGTCCTCGGGATCGTCCGCGCTCGGACACTCGCCACCGGTGCAGTCGTCGTCAACGCTGCCGTCGGTGTCCATCGCCTCGCCCGCAAACGTCATGGGGGGAACGCCGACGATCCGCTCGAACGCGCTCCGACCGCGGTCGCCGGGCAGCACGAGCACGACACCGTTCTCGACGCGGGCAGCGTGCTCGGCGAGCGCGTCGCTGTCCGAAACCACGGTGTCGTTCAGATAGATGAGCACGTCCTCGGGTCGCTCCCCCGACAGAAACGCACGGTGTTGTTGATCCATACGCCGGATAGCGACCGTGAACGGAAAAGCCGACCTACTCCCGCTGGCGCGGTCCCCGCGATCGCGGGCCGTCACCGGTCGTCGAGACCGTCAGCGATGTCGGCCAGCGACTGGTCGGGCTGTGGGACGACCGTGTACACCGCCTCCGCTCCCGGCCGCCTAACGGCGTACTGGTGGCCGGGTTCGACGACATCGACGTGGACCGATCGGCCGTAGTCGAGATCGTTCGCGTCGAACCACTCCCGAAGCCGGTTCACGCCCGATTCGCGGGCCCCCTCGCGGACGAGGCGGGCGTTGTCGTACACGCTCCGGATCTCCGGCGCGCCGTCGAAGCTTCGATCGAGGCGGGCGCGATACTGCTGCTCGTCGAGCGTGAGATGAACGACGCCTTCTGGAAACAGCGACGGCTCCTCCGGAAGCACGAGCTTGGGGTGGGCCGTCGAACCCGCGCGATCGAGCGTCCCGCGGACGGTGTCGATCGACGGATGATCGTGGTGAATGCGATCGGGCACTGGTCTGAATGGATGAAAACGCCTCAGCCGCTCACTCCCCACCGATCAGTTCCTCGACCGGCTGATTGCCGTGATCGACGATCTTGGCGTTGATCTGTCGGGTATCGGTACCGACCTCCCGACCGCGAACGGTCACGCGCTTTCGTTCGCCCTCGACGGTGGGATCAAAGCCCACACCGCCGGTGAGAAGCACAGACGACAGCTCCGGACCGGCGACGTCCGACCGCATCGGCCGGCCGGCGTTGTCGGTTCCGCCCGTGAGTTCGACCGTGTACCCTGAGAGACCCAGCGATCCGGCGTCGATCTCCTCTCCGATTTCGCGTCCGACGAATCGGTTCGCTGTCTGTCCGTCGACTTCGAACTGGTAGGTCGCCCCGTCCTCGGGATCGGCGACATCAACCTGAAACTCGGCCATATGCTCCGTGAGTCGGTCAGCAGGCAAAAACGTACTGAAACGAACCCCTCACGTGGATCCCGCTTTCCCCGGGCCGACAGAGCCAAGCCGAGCTGAATCCAACTCCGTCGTATGGACCGCGATCGGCTCGACACGGCCCTGGACGCGTTCGATCCGACGCCCGGCGAGCGGCGCGTGGTCGTCCGGCAGGCGGTCGATCTCGCTGATTCGGGCCGGTTCGAAGCGGACACTGACACTGCACTCACGACCGAGGTGATCGTGCGCAACCTCCGGGACGCACCCGACGACCGGCTCGCCGATCGGTGGAACTGGTGGATCGGATCGCTCACGATCGCTTACGGCGGCTACGAACGGTTTCAAGTGCGAGCCATGGATCGGTAGCGATCACCCGATCGTGACCGAGACGCGTGAGCGCAGATCCCGCGAGGACCGCCCGACAGATAGCGTGTACGATCCCGTGGGTGCCGTCCAGCCGTCCTGTTCGTCGTACCGAGCGAACGACCGCTCCTCGATCGGCACGGAGACGGTTCGACGCTCGCCGGGATCGAGGTGGAGTTTATCGAAGCCAACGAGCTCCTGCTCGGGGCGGGGAGCTTCGGGATCGTCAGCCCCGAGGTAGGTTTGGACGACCTCCCACCCAGCGCGGTCGGACACGTTCTCGACGGGCACGCGGACGGTCGCGGTTCTCCTACTATCGCCCGCTTGGTCATCGATGGTCGCGCCGCCGTACTCGAACCGGGCGTAGCTCAGGCCGTGGCCGAAGGGAAACAGCGGTTCGATCGACTCGCGGTCGAAGTGGCGGTAGCCGACGAAGACGCCATCTCCGTAGTCGACGGTGCCGTCGTCTCCGGGGAACCGCTCTGGAGCGCTTGTTGGGTACTGTTCTTCTTTTGCGAACGTGACCGGGAGCCGTCCCCCGGGATCGGCATCGCCGGACAGCACGTCCGCGAGCGCTGCTCCGTCGGCCTGGCCGGGGTACCACGTCACGAGCACTGCGTCGACAGCGTCGATCCACGGGAGTTCGACCGGCCCGCTCGTGCGCACGACGACGACCGTCCGGCGTGCTGTCTCGGCCACCGCCGCCACGAGTTCGTCCTGGTCGCCCGGCAGCCGGAGATCACCGCGGTCTTTGGCTTCCGTCGCGTCGTCTTGCACGACGACGACCGCACAGTCGGCCGCGGTTGTGGCGTCGACCGCGGCCTCGATGCTCGTTGTCGGATCGTCGCCGGGCTGGTCCGTCTCCTCGTTGCCGAAGAGATCGAACATCGAGGTTTCGGGGATTGGATCGATGCCGCGTTCGAACGTGACCGACCAATCGCGGTTTTCGAGACCGTCGAGCGGGGACGTTTCGGTCGTGGGGGTGACCTCCGAACTCCCGCCACCGCGCTTTGTGGCGTCGGCGTTCGGACCGCACAGCGCAAGCTCCGCATCGGCCGACAGCGGGAGCACCCCCTCGTTTTTCAACAGCACCGTCCCCTCGGTCGCAACACGGCGGGCGAGCTGTCGGTGGGCCGGCGTGTCGAGTTCGCCCTCGCTGTCACCGGCCTGCGGCCGGTTGCTTGAGGCACGGAGTGCCTCTCTGTCACCAGAAATCTTCGATTTCTGGTTGCTAACCAGAACGCTTCGCGTTCTGGTGATGTCGTCGGGCGAAGCCCGACTGCTAACCGAGCTTTGCTCCTCGCTGCCCGAGACGCGTAGCGTCTCGCTGTCGCCGGACTCCGTCCGGCTGCTTGCGGGACGTAGTCCCGCTCTGTCGCCGTCGAGAACACCGAACCGTTCCATGGTCCCGAGAATCCGATGGAGTTTGGCGTCGATCGTCTCCGAATCGATCCGTCCGTCCGCCACCGCCGTGCGCAACGGCTCCCCGAACCACGGCTCGGAGGGGACGGTCGGCAGACCGTCCACCGCGTCCACAACGCCGGCGATGTCGGCGTCCACCTCCCTGTCCTCGGGGGACAGAAACGCCTCGGGACCGACGCCGGGCATCTCCAGATCCAGGCCAGCAGCGGCAGCGTCGGCGCTTTCGGTGCCGTACCAGTCCGACACCACGTATCCCCCGAAGCCGAACTCGCCGCGGAGCACGTCCGTCAACAGCCGGCGGTGTTCGCTCATGTGCGACCCGTTGACGCGGTTGTACGCGGTCATGACGGAGCCGACGCCGGCCTCCTCGACGACCGCACGGAACGCCGGCAGGTAACACTCCCGGAGCGCTCGCTCGCTCACGTCGACGTCGATCGAGTACCGCTCTGTCTCCTGGTTGTTGGCGACGTAGTGTTTGGCGGTGGCGATCACGCCGGCCGACTGGATGCCCTCGACGGTGGCGACGCCGAGGCGGCTCGTGAGATACGGGTCCTCGCTGTAGTATTCGAAGTTGCGCCCACAGTGGGGCACCCGGATGAGGTTCAACCCCGGACCGAGCAGGGCGTCCTGTCCGTAGGCACGGGCCTCCCTGGCGATCGCAGCCCCCTGTGTGCGCGCGAGCGATGGGTTCCACGCGGCCGCCAACGCGATCGGAGCCGGGAAGGCCGTCGCAGGCTCGCCCGGAATCCGAACGCCAGCCGGCCCGTCGACCATCCGAAGCGCAGGAATCTCGAGCCGATCGATCGGCGGCAGATACCCTGTTGCCGTCCCGTCTGGGTCGGTGCTCCCGCTGAGCAGACGATAGCGCTCCTCGTCAGTGAGTTCGTCGACCAACTGCGTGATACGGCCGCCTGGCTCCTCGTCCATAGGGTTTGGATGGAGCTACACGCCATAAATTTGCGTGCAGTACGAGCGCGGCCGGTAGACACAGCCGGTATTACCGACAGTCTCCTTCACTCAGCCTTCGACTCGGGCAGCAGCTCCGCGACGCCCTTGTCGGTTCGTCGTGGCACCTCCTGAATCTCTTCGAGCAGCTCCCATGGGTCTTTTTGTGGCGAAACCGTCACGGTGCCATCGTCGTGAATCTCGAACGTGACCGTCGTCCCTTCGTCGATACCGAGGACGTCACGGATCTCCTTTGGGATCGTAACTCGTCCGTTGCTCGTCACTGTCGCGGATTCTTCGATGGACATTGGCTCTCACTCTGTGTACACTCTCAGTACCCAATAACAGCAGCCGTCCATGCCAATTCGTCATACGTAGGTCACTGTGAAATTTATGGCTACACTCTCGATAGAGACTCTCTCGACGCCCGCTAACGGAAATCAGGAAGTGTCTCGACGCGGGTAGCGTGCTGCTGGTTGTCGCGAAAGGTCTGCTTTGCCCACCGAACGCTCTCCGTGGTTCGGTTCACGAGCAATCCCCGTAACACTTCGGCCTCTCGAATCTCGATCACCATCCGTTCCTCACCGGAGACCCGTGCGATGAGGAGTCCGAACGGGAGTGTGGTGTCCGTCCGCCATAGCCTCACAGCATCGTTCGTGGCGATGTCGGCGAGTTCGTCATCGTTGAGCCCGAACCGGTCAGAACCGACCGCTCCGATTCCCTCAATGACGTCCGCCTCGAAGAGTAGTTCCGCCTCGATGCCGTCGTCGAGAAGTCGTTCATGAAAAAGCGAGACGTAGTTCGGCGAGATTACTGGGGAGAATCCCCGTAATGAGTCCGCCTCGCGGAGTAGCTCCTCGACGTAGACGAAAGGACGGTCGATGGCTCGACTCTCCGGTGCGATAAGCTCTGCTCCCCTGAGCGCTGCCGAGGTGAGTTCCACGTCGGTAGGGAGTACTGCGAGCAGATCTCGGAACGCCATGATTCGGGCGAGTTCCTCGTATCGTCGGTGAACCTCGGTACCGAACGGTGTCGGTCGGAGTCCATCCGCTGTCGATTCGAGCAGCCCGGACGCTTCGAGTTGGCTGACACCCTTGTACACCGTCGATTTCGACGCATCGAGTTCATCGACAAGTTCGTGTCGCTCCATCGATTCGTCGACGAGAAGCGAGAGAATCCCGTGACGGCGCGTGAGGAGTTCGATCAGCTCGTCCGCGTCAGTCATTCGTTCGATCTATGGCGCGTGAGGACATATATTGCTGGTTGTACGTTGCTGGAATAGGGCCATGAACTGCTTCATCGTCCGGTTCGGTCGATTCGTACGGGCGTGACACCCGACAGTAGCCGCTACCGGTCATACTGTCAGTCATACTCACATGAATCGACAGTGGCGTTTTCGGGAGCATGGAGCACGTACCTGGCCGAACAGGCCATCGAGTGTTCGACGATCCATGACCGACCATATCAGTGAATCAGAACCTCCGATGCGATAGCTCCGATCTCGTCCGGTGATTCCGAGGAGCCTGGAATTTCCCGGTGGAAATCTTGACATTCCCATGAGAGGTAGCACAGAGTGGCTATGGCAACCGAACCACCACCGCAGGCAGAGACACACCCCGCTCCTTTCATCGAACGACGAACGGCGACACTCTTCGTCCTTGTGGGTTTCATCGCGTGGGCGGTTGCGACGCTCGCCTTCCGACTCATCGGTCAGCATCTCCTGAATCCAGCGAACGAGTTCGTCATCCTCGGTGTGTTCGTCGCGACTGTTCCACTGATGGTGCTGTTACTCGCTGTGCTGTATGCTGGACAGGGCGTCTCGGGCGTCGAACGACGGACCGCTGCGGTGCTGGTGGTGCTTCCTGGGATGTTGTTGGACGTCCTCTCTCTGGCCTTCTTCGGGACGATGTTTCCGAACATGGTCTCGACCGCGGCGAAGTACTTTGGCGCGCTGCTCCTGCTCGCCTATGCTATCGTTCTGCTGACGGGGTTCATTCCAAGTCGGTAGCGCACACATCCGTGTCTTGAACTCAGTGACGAACATCTCCGATGTTCGAACCACGAGTGGGAGCCAGAGAGGGACTACGTCCCTCGGGCAACCGGCCTACGGCCGGTGACAGTCGGGCGAAGCCCGACGACGGCGAGACGCGTAGCGTCTCGGGCAGCGAGGAGCAAAGTGAGCAGAGATTTCCTCCGCTCAGTGCCAAAAGACGCTTTCGAGTACTTTGTATTGATATCTTGGGCGCAAAAATATAATATCACGCAACCAGCTGTTTCTCGCCACGCTCGACCACGACGCGACACGGCGGCGACAGCTTGTTGTACGCGCGACGGAGCGCGTCCTTGGCGACCTCCGCTTGGTCGGGTTCACACCAGAGGGTGAACAGGCGCTCGCCCTCGTTGATGCGCGCAGCGGTGCCGACGATCTGGCCGAACGATTGGCGCATGCCGTCGGAAACGCGGTCCGCACCGGCACCGGTCGCCTGTTTGTTCTCCCGGAGCACCTGGTGGGGGAACTTCCGGAGGATCATCTTGTAGTTTCTTTCCCCAAGCTCCTTGATGAGGTGGCGGTTGGCAGACAGCCGCGACGCTTCCAACGAACCGTGGCGGAGCTGGACCGACTCTTCGACTTCCAGGCTGATCTGGATGGGATAGGAGTCGGGATCGGCGTCGATGTCACCCATCTTGTGCTGTGCGATCTTCGATCCGGGAATGCCAGTGATATACTCCCGTCGCGTGTACGACGGCTTATCGATATCCCGGTACATGCTGGCGGGCTTATCGGACATAGTACGTAAGATCAAGCCCAGATCGGGAATAAACCCTTCGAAGCGGCTGTCCGACACCCGATTCCGACCCAGTCGTTGCTCGCCAGTACGTACTCACCGAGAAGCACCCCGTACAACGAATGAGATATGTAGGCAGTTCGAATTTCACAAGATTCAAGTTGTCGCTTCCATTCCCACACAATCGTTGTTTACGAATGAGTGAAGAACCGACTGACACGGAAGTACAGGAGGAGTTAGCCCAATCAGCAGCGGCGCGGGACCAGTCGGACATCGAGTTTCACGGTGGCAAGTGGGTGAGCGGACTGCCGATCGCCCTGTTCGTCATTTGGGCGATCGTCCAGAGCGGCGTGCTCCGCGTCAGCGACACGACGGGACTGGTTGCAGGGATGCTCGATTGCCGCGTTGTCGTTCGCGGACGTGGTTCGGCGTCGCTGTTCCCGGCGGTGACGTTCATCCTTGCGGGGCTGCTCGCGACCGGCATCGGCACGGGGTATGGAACGACCGTCGCGTTCACGACGCTGGTCTTTCCGGCCGGCGTGGTTCTGGGTGCCAACCCGATACTGTTGTTCGGGGCGATCCTCTCGGGGGCCGCCTTCGGTGACAATCTCGCGCCGGTCAGTGACACGACGATCGTCAGCGCGGTCACCCAGGAGTCGGACATCGGAGGAGTGGTCGCCTCGCGGTTCAAGTACGCGATCGTCGCCGCGGTGCTCGCATTCGTCGGCTATCTGGCGGCCGGTTCGGTCATGTCCGGCATTTCGGTCTCCCAGAGCGCACAGGATCTGTTCGTCTCGAACAGTAATCCGTTCGGGTTGGTGCACCTCGTCTCGATGTTCGTCGTCATCGGCACCGCCGTTCGGGGACGACACATCATCGAAGCGATCTCGTGGGGGTTGATCGTCGCGGTCGTGCTCAACCTGGGGTTGGGGCTTGCCTCGCTGAGCGACATGCTCGTGTTCCAGGTCTCCGAACAGTTCGGGTTGGCACAGTCGCTCTCGTGGATTCCGGTCATTGAGCTGGTCGCGCCCGCAGAGACGGGCGTCGCTGGCAGCATCTATACGGGCGCGGCGGGCTTTTTCCCGCTGGCAATACTGGTGTTGCTGATCGTTGCCGGCTCGCGGATCATGATCCGCGGCGGCGGGTTCGAAGCGCTCCAGAACTGGCTGCTCGACAACGTGGCCACCTCGGTCCGCCGGGCTGAAACGGTGATGGTGGTCGGCACCGCCATCGCGAACGCCATGATCACGATCAACACCGCCGCGGAGATCGCCATCGCGCCGTACATCGCCCGGATCGGTGAGAAGTTCAACATCAACGGCTACCGCCGGGCCAACATTCTGGACGCGAACACCACGGCGCTGGGCTACATCTTCCCGTGGGCCGGTGGTGTGCTCGTCGGGTACGCCCAGATCCAGAGTTTGCCACAGGAGTTCGACTGGTTCACACAGGAGATGGTCGTCAACCCGATCGACGTTTGGCCCTTCGTTTTCCACGGCTGGCTGCTGTTTGCCGTGTTCCTCGTCGCCGCGCTGACCGGCTTCGGACTCGAGTACGTTTCCGACCGGGAGTCGACGGAGGTGACCCGCGTATGAGCCTGCTCGAAAAGTATCTGAAAGGCTGGAAGTTCCGAACGAATAAGCCGTCGTTCGAACCCGGCGACGAGATGCAGCTGTACGTCACCGACGCCGAGGACGGAACCCCCATTGCCCGCGTCGGGGACAGCTTCATCCGCATTTCGGACGGATCGGCCGCGCTCGTCGGCACGCGGGTTCGGGTCCGCGTCGAACGCTTCGACGACGACACCCACACCGGACACGCGACGATGCTCGAACCGGTCGAGGTCGAAGCCGACGACTGATACTGTCGGTCAGAAATCTGTTACTCATTACTTCGATCTATCCGGTCGCAGTCTCTGTGTTTGCAATCGCGGTTATTGAAATAGTTCTGACCAATAGTATGAAACACGGAGTGTTGCGCCAGTCCTACGGCGCAACGGACGGAACGCCGTTTTCACGGTGGGTCGTATTTCGCAACCCGGACCCACGTGTCGTTGCGTTCTGCGTACAGCGTCCCGTCCGTTCGGTTGAGGGTGAGTCCCCCGACGGAGACGGACTCGTCGGGCGCAGGAACCGGGGCGCGTCCGAGAACGGAGCCGTTGTGGGTGACGCGGACGCGAAACGGCTCTCCGGAGACGACGGTGACGCGACGGCCGTCGATCACCGGTTCCGCGCGGGCGGGCTGTGAGGAGTAGACGAGCGAGCCGCTGCCGTCGTGGTTGAGATACACAGTGTACACCGAGTGGTTGCCGACCGGCTCCCACGCCAGACGGCGGGCGTTGACCGTCTCGCGCCAGCCGATGCCACCGACGCGGACGCCAGCCTCTCCTGCGAACGCGAGGCGTTGTTTCGAGATCTCCGGCCACCAGATCTCCCGCTGGTCGTTGATCACGATGACCCCGCTCGTGGTCACGTTCGTCGGTTCACCGAACCCATCGATCTGAACGGTCGAGATGTACTGGTGGGGAATCTCCTCGGCGTAGGCGACGGTGTACTCGCCGACCTCGACGCTGTTTTCGGACGTGATCCCGGCAGTCGGATCGGACACGGTAAAGAGGTTGTACGGGACGGCTACCACAGCGAGCACGATCACGAACGCGATCGTGATCCGGCGTGCGATCACTCCATACCGAAGGTCAAAGCGCCAGAGGAGACGGGTTTCGCCCGTTCGGATCGCGTTCGTGAACAGCGCTGCGAACAGGAAGACGACGCCCACCCCCACAGCCCGAAAGAGCACGAATCGACCGCCGTCCAACGGGAGATACACCGCCCACACGCCTTCGAGGACGGCGAGGAGGAGAACAGCCGACCACAGCCGGAGCGTGTCAACAGAGACCGACCGCCGCCTGAGAAGGATCAGACCCAACACCATTCCGATGAGCAACCCGAACACGTGGCCCTGTAGGGAAATCCCCGCCCACCACGGTGAGTCGAACTGGGTGTGACCGCCCTGGACGATCGTCGGATTCGTGAGCGATCGGTAGACGAGCAACAGCACGCGGCTCCACAGCAGCGCAAGCAGCGTTCCAAACGGATATCTGGTGAGTGCAACGCCGACGTAGACGAACACCACGCCCGAGAACCCGATCGTGGGACCGAGCGAGAACAGCCCCGACACCAACCCGACGGCGAGCGAACCGGCCACGAAGCCGAGCACGCGCGCGTACGGATTGGTCCACACCGACTCCGAGGAGAACACGCTCACTCCTCGCCCGCGCGGGTAGTGGCTCCACGCGTACTCCGCCAACACCCCGACCGTGAGCGTCCCGATGAGATTGCCGAGGAGGTGGTTGTAGCCCGAGTGAGCGAACGAAGAGAGCACGACCCCCGAGGGGACGAAGTACGACCACGACCGGAACGGGATCACCGTCGGAGCGTGTGGATTGGTCCATCCGCCCTGCACGAACCAGTACACGCACAGCACGACGCCCGCGACCGAAATCGATCCCCACGGAAGTCCCAGCAGCAGGCGTGTCCGGACGGTTTCGTGGCGTTCACGACCTCCCAGCTGCCACGCCACGCCACAGGAGAACACGGTAGCGCTGCCGAGAAATAACACGGACACCGGAACCCACAACGGGACGAACCAATGTGCAGGCCCTGGCAACGGCTGCATACCACTGTTGTGAGCGTGAGATGTGTTATAGGCAGTGGTGACAGTTTAACGCACCACTGACACGAACGGGGTCGAACCCCCGTTCGCGCCCCGATTCGAGCCTATGACGAGACGTCTGTCGGACGATGGGATGGATCCCGGTCGGAGCGTCAAATCGGTTCTGCACCGTTAATGATCCGTTGTGCACGTTCGGCGAGTTGTGGGACTCCCTCGCGCATGCGCGGGTACATGGGATCGTCGGAGTTGCCTTCGAGAAAGCGTCTGAAGAACATCTCACCGAGGGCGGCGAGTTTGTACACGGCGAGCGCGCGATAAAACCGGTCGTTCTCGAACGTAAAGCCCGTGGCGGCCTCGTACTGGTCGATCAGCTCCCGGCGCGTGTGGTAGTCCTCGCCCTGCATGAAGGTCGCAGAGAGCGTCCGAGTCGCGTCGGGCGGATCGGGATCGCCCGCGTCCCACCAGTACGACAGCAGCCAGCCCAGATCCGTGAACGGATCGCCGAGCGTGCTCATCTCCCAGTCGAACACGCCGACGATTTCCGGGTCATCGCCCGCGTACATCACGTTGTCGAGCTTGTAATCCCCGTGGACGAGCGTCGCCGGAGTGGAGTCGGGGACGTTCGACTGCAGCCACTCCATCACGTCGTACAGCCGCTCTATCTCCCGTTCCTCGGCCGTCACTTCGAACGCCCACATCAGCTGTTCGGACCACCGGCGCACCTGTCGCTCGGTGAATCCGGGCGGGTGGCCGAGGTCGCCCAGCCCGACCGCGTCGTACTCCACGGTGTGGATGGCCGCGAGCGTCTCCACGAGTTCGGTCCCGATCGCCCGCCGCGCCGCGGGTCGCTGGTACCGGTCGGGTTCGGCCGATCGGATGACGTCGCCCGCGATCCGCTCCATCACGTAGAAATCACTGCCCAGCACGTCGTGATCCTCACACGCGAGTACGGTCGTCGGAACCGGAACGGCCGTTTCTTGAAGCGCGTCGATCACGCGATACTCCCGGAGCACGTCGTGGGCCGTCTCCGCGACGTCACCCGGCGGCGGACGACGCACGACGAGGTCGCGCTCACCCCACGTGACGAAGATGGTTTCGTTCGAATGGCCCTCCTGGTGGTGTTCGAGCTGGTAGTCCTCGGCCGGTCCGAGTTCGGATTCGAGATACGTTGCGAACCGGTCCGAGTCGACGAGACGCTGGAAATACTCCTCACTCACCGGAAATCACCGTCTACCATCCCGTTGGTCTGGAACACCGAATATTCTGTCGATCATACGTACGTGAATGTACGGTGGCGTTTTCGGGAGCACGGAACAAGGGCCTGACCGAACAGGCCATCGAGTGTGCAACGATCCATGACCGACAGTATACCTTCGTGTCCGTGCGCGAACCGGCCCCTATCGGACGCCTCTGTTCCCGACAGACGTATACTCGTGGGGTTGTTGACACGTACCGTGACACACGACTGTGCGTTTCTCGAGGACCTGGAGGTGGCAGCGTCGTACACCGAATCCGACAGGGAGAGCCACGCCGCCGATTTCGGTGCCCAGGCGTTCGATCTCGCCGTCACGCCCGACGCGGTCGTTCGACCCGAATCGACCGCGGAGGTGGCGGCTGTGCTGTCGGCGGCGACCGAGCGCGGCGTGCCGGTCACTCCTTACGCCGGGGGAACGAGCCTCGAAGGCAACCCTGTTCCGGCGCATCAGGGAATCAGCATGGACATGATGGAGATGAACGCCGTGCTCGACGTTCGGCCCGACGATTTCCAAATCGACGTGGAGCCGGGCGTGATCGGGTCGACGGTCAACGAGACGGTCGAGGAACACAGGCTGTTCTTCCCGCCGATGCCGGCGGCCAACGACATCGCCACCATTGGGGGGATGATCGTCAACGACGCCAGCGGGATGACGACCGTCAAATACGGCGAGGTCGGTGATTGGGTGCTCGAACTGGAGGTCGTGCTCGCGGATGGCTCGGTGATCACGGCCGGGAGCACGGCAATCAAAACCTCGAGCGGCTACAACCTCCGGGATCTCTTCGTGGGAAGCGAGGGGACGCTCGGCGTGGTCACGCGCGCGACGCTGGAGCTCGAACCGCTACCCGAACAGACCCGGGGCGGACGGGCGATCTTCCCGACGCTCGACTCTGCCACGGAGGCCGTCTTCGACGCGGTTCGGTCGGGCGTCGACGTTGCCACCATCGAACTCATCGACGGCCTGAGCGCCCGGATGGCCAACGCACACCTCGATACAGGACTACCGGACGCCCCGATGGTGTTTCTGGAGTTTCACGGTCCCGGCGTGGAAACGGCGATTTCACGCTGTCGGTCCGTGTTCGAGCGCCACGATGTCGACCGGTTCGAGATTGCCGCGGACGACGAACGGATGGAGGAGTTGTGGACGGCCCGCCGGGAGCTCGCTATCGCGCTACAGGTGTACGATTCCGACCGCAAACCGCTCCACCCTGGCGACGTGACCGTGCCGATCAGCGAGTATCCGGCGATCATTCGGTACGCGAAGTCGCTGGCCGAGGAGCACGACCTGCTCGTTCCCTGTTTCGGCCACGCAGGCGACGGCAACGTCCATTACTCGGTGTTCGTTGATCGCGACGACCCGGAGATGGTCGCCCGCGGCGAGGACGTGTACCGCCGTATTGTCGAGAAGGCGATCGACTTCGGGGGCACCGCGACCGGCGAGCACGGCGTCGGGATGGGAAAACGCGAGTATCTGACGGCCGAACACGGCGAGGAGGGCGTCGAAGCGATGCGACGGATCAAGCGCGCGCTCGACCCTCACGACACGCTCAACCCCGGTAAGATATTCCCGGAAACCGCCGATGGCGAGCGCGTTCGAGCGGAGGAGGAGTGATCCTGAATAGCCTGGTGGCCGAATCCACCGGTATGACCACAGTTATCAAATATTGAACAGGCTGATCAGTGCCTTTTTGACGAGGCGTTCGCCCTCTTCAGTGAGTTCACCGCGTGCTTTGCCAGTCTGCAGTGCTCCCGGCGGAATCGTATGAAGTGCCCACGGCATCAGATACGTTTGGTTGCTGAACGAGACACCCGAGAGATGTTCGTCTGTGAGTGCAGGAGCGTAGTGGTCGTAGTTGTTCGCCCCAGTTCCGAGACACATCACGGTTCACTCGACAGAATTGAATGGCCGCTTTTCGTGAGAGAGGACGATGATGGGACGGTCGGCGTGTGCGCCGGTCGGATCGGTCGCCCACACGATGGACCCCGCAGGGAATTTGGTCATTGCTCAAGTTCGTCTTCTAACGCTGCAACTTCCGCCTCAATCGCAGTGTCGTCTATGGTTTCCGGAGCGTTCTCCGCGTCAGGAGTGGATGGATGACTCTCGTCCGACTGGTTAAACATGCGGTTTAGCTGGTCGAGACCAGCGACATAGCGCCGCAGGTCTTCGCGGTGGTCGAGGGCGTGGTAGTAGCTATCTGCAGTCTTGCCGATATAGCCGTTCTCGTGAAGGCGCTTGAGGGTGGTCGTAGCGGTACCGTGAGGGATGTCGAGGTGTTCCATGACTTCAGCAGGTTTGTACCCATATTCAGGGTTGTTGTAGAGAAACGCCACGATATCGGATTTCGTAGTTCCTGGTGTCACGTCGATGTCTGGGTTGTGGGTGTCAATGTGAACAGGTATTGGTTGTAATTAATTGTAATCGTTTGTAATACAAAGTAGTTTCGCTACTCTTCGATGGAATAATTTCCTTCTTATCATCCCCTCGAGTGTAGAAATATATTATCAGCTACTACTGATGAGAAGTCTTCACGTACCGCTTCAAAACGCCTCACTCGCCGGTTTGAACCCACCGCGTCACATCACTCCCCGAACTCCTCTTGGGCCTCCGCGAGGTAGTCCGTGCCACAGTCACCGACAAGTTCGGCGGGCACGCCGACGACGGTGCAGTTCGGCGGGACCGATTCGAGCACGACCGAGCCGGAGCCGACGCTCGAGTCGTGGCCGACCGTGATCGGGCCGAGCAGCGTCGCGTTCGCACCGATGGTCACGTCGTCTTCGAGCGTCGGGTGGCGCTTTTCCGGCTCCAAGGAGTCGCCACCAAGCGTGACGCCGTGGTACATCATCACGTCGTCGCCGATCTCCGCGGTCTCGCCGATCACGACGCCCGCGCCGTGGTCGATGAAAAACCGCTGTCCGATGTCGGCTCCCGGATGGATCTCGACGCCCGTCAGAAAGCGCGCCAGATGGGACAGGAACCGGCCGGTGAGAAAGAACCCGCGCTCCCAGAGCGCGTGGGCCACGCGGTACACCCAGATCGCGTGCAGCCCGGGATAACAGAGGAGGACCTCGGGGACGCTTTTCGCCGCCGGATCGCGTGCAAACGCCGTCTGTACGTCCTCCCGAACCCGATCGAGCATGCTACTCACGGTATGAGACGCTCGGGCATATAGGCTAGTGGTTCGGGGGAATCCGGCCGCAGGCGGTCAGTTATCGCTACAGCTCCTCGTATTCGTCGGGCGTGTACGTTTTCAGTTCGAGCGCGTGGATGTCCTGGGTCATGTGATCGCCGAGGGCGTCGTAGACGCGTTGGTGTTGATTGACCAGGGTTTCGCCGTCGAACGCTGGCGACACAACGACGGCAGCGAGGTGGTCCTCGTCGTGGTCGCCACGCGGGTGGGTGACCGACGCCTGGGCGTCTTCGATCCCCGCTTCGATGAGGCGTTCGACCTCTTCGGGAGTCATGTCAGGCTCAACGGTCTCCCGGGAAATAACAGCAGTGGCTTCGGTCTGTGTGTGGCGTTCATACTGTCGGTCATACGTATGGGACTCGACGGTGGCGTTTTCGGGAGCAGGGAGCACGTACCTGGCCGAACAGGCCATCGAGTGTGCAACGATCCACGACCGACAGTATCATTCCGTCGACCGCGACCGAAGCGCGCGCTGGAGCCGCTCGCCCAACAGCGTGTGCAGCCGGTCGGCGTCGTCGGCGTCGATGTCGTACGCCGTCGGATCACCGCCGCCGAGCGTGGTCGAGCTGGCGGTGTCAGCCGTCAGTGTGGCGAGATCCAGCCGGCGTTGGAAGACGGTTCGGCTGGTGAAGACGGTTTGGAGCCGGTAGTACGGAACGATCCGCGTCGTTCGTCGCCAGTAGCCGGTCCGGAGCACAATGTGATCTTCACCGGCGTGGTAGCCCCGGTGTTTCCACTTGTAGTGGGCCGCGATCGGAGCGAGCGGGAGGGCCAGTGTGGGAAAATACCAGAGCGTGAATCCTTGAACGACGCGAGACGCGAGATACCCCACGGCAACCACTCCACCGATGGCCAGGAGATACCGGGCGAAATACCGACGACGCGCCCGCTTTGGGAGCCGAACGAACGCCAACTCCTCGAACGGCTCGATCTCTCGGGCGAGTTCGAGCACCCGGCTCCGGCTGGATAGGGGGATTGCCGACTCCGAACCCTGTCCATCGGACTGACCAGGGGCGTAGCCGGCCGTCTCGACCGCCAGCCCCGCGTACCCCAGCGGCCGGGCGAGAACCGGCTCGGTGATGGTGAGCGACTGGATCTTTCCCAACGGGATGGTGCCGCTGTAGCGTTGGATCAGTCCTCGCTGGTAGACGAGATCGTCACCGATCCGTCCGAGCCGGAAGCCGAAATACTCGACGACGATGACCAGCGCGCTCACTATCCACGCACCGACCAGCACGAGTGGACCACTCACCAGCGCGAGAACGAGCGCCGAGTCGGGGGACAGCGCGGCTATGGATTCCGGTCCGCCCAGCGGCTGTGCGATCGACACGAGGAGAGAAACCACGAAATCCGCCGCGAACGGGAGTCCAAAGAGCACGACGAACAGCGCACCCGGTCTGAGAAACGCGATCGCCAGGATGGCGAGCTCCGTGGGCTGCAGGTCGAACAACGGCGTCGGGGACTGGGCGTCCCCAGCGACGTCGGCTTGCTCCGTCGCTGCCGTGTCCACGTCCGCCATGCCCGCTCGTTTCCGGTCCCGAACGGCCGACTGGAGCCGCGCCGCCTCGTCTTCGGTGACGAAGTCGAGAGTCATCTCCGTCGATCCGCCGCCCGCCGTTTCCACCCCGAGAACGGCAACTCCGAGCAGTCGCTTGCCGAACGACTGCGTGACGTCGATGTTCTGGATGCGGTGAAACGGGATCTCGCGGTGCTGCCGGTTGAGCACCCCCGAAGTCACGTCGAACGTGTCTGCTGTGAGTTCGTACTCGAACAGGACGTAGTACGCCAGCCCGTAGCCGACACCGAGGACGAATCCCGCTGTGGCCAGCCCGAACACGAGCGAAACGGACCCGTCTACCACCGACCGTCCCATCATTCCCGCAAAAAATCCGAGCGATCCGATGGCGAATCCACGGCCGAACGCGTTCCACACCCCACTCAGCGGGTGGAGTTTCATACCGCGTCCTCCTCGCTCTCGATCGCCAATTCCCGGAGTCGGTCGTGGAGCGCGCTGGCGCGCTCGGGCCGAAGTCCGGGGATGGTAACGTCCGCACCGCGCGAGCCGGCCGTGTAGACGACGACGCTCGCCAGCCCGAGCAGCCGCTCCACCGGCCCGCGTTGGGTATCGACGTGCTGGACGCGGACGAACGGCACTGCGGTCTTCACGCGGGTGATCACTCCCCGTTCGAGATAGAGCGCGTCGTCCTGGATCTCGAACCGCCACACGCGGTAGTGGACCAGGCTGTACGGGACCGCACACACGAGAACGACCACGAACGCGACGACAGAGAGGGATACAGTCCCGCTAGCAGTCGGGCTTTGCCCGGCGACGCCGAGCCACCCGGACGACAGAAGCTGATCGACGACAGCCACAACGAAGCCCACCACGACCGCACCGAGGAGACCGGTGAGGATCCAGACGATACGAACACGGGGATGAAGGGATTCCATACCTCCCATACCCCCAGCGACGGTAAAAAACCGGTGACGGCCTCGGGGCGCGTCCCCGGGACTACCCGTCCCGAGACTCCTCGCCGTACTCCCGAATGACGCCCTTGTACACGACGCCGCGCTCGCCGTCGAGGGTGACCGTCGACCCGTCGGTGAGGGCGTCGACGGCCACACCGCTCACCATCGGCACCCCCAGCTCGCGGGCGACGATCGCGGGGTAACCGGTCATACCGCGTTGTTCGGCGACAATGCCGCCGATCCGCGAGAGATTACCGGTGAACTCCGTGTCGAACTCGCTGGGTGTTGCGACGATCGCGCCCTCCGGAACCTCGGTCAGATCGCCGTCGGTCGTGTGAACGACGGGACCGACGACACGACCGGTAACGACACACTGGCCGGTCGTGAGCACTTCGCTCGCAACGTGGAGCTTGAGCAGGTTCGTCGCGTCCGTGCCGGGGAGATCGGTCATCATGCCCGACAGCACGACCACGGTGTCCCCGCTCTCGACGACCGGCGTTTCGAGCGCGGTCTCGACCGCCCCCTCGACGATCGCTTGGGCACCGCCCGTCGTGTACTCGGTCGCGCGGGGGAGAATGCCGTGGGACAACAGGAGCTGGCGGCGGACACGTTCGTCCGGCGCGGATGCCACGATGGGCACTTCGGGGCGGTATTTCGCCGTTTTCCTCGCCGTGTACCCGGACTCGCTCGCAACGACGATCGCGCTCGCTCCGGCATCGCGGGCGAGATACCGCGCCGAGCGCGCCAGCGCGTCCGTGCTCGCGCCATTGGCCGACGGAACTCGCTGCTCGCGGCGGTCGCCGACCTCCTCGCTCGCCTCGGCCGTCTGGACGATCTGATCCATCGTCTCGACGACTGCCACGGGATGCTCGCCGATCGCCGTCTCACCCGAGAGCATGACGGCATCCGCGCCGTCGAGAACGGCGTTTGCCACGTCCGAGGCCTCCGCACGCGTGGGTCTGGACGCCGAGATCATCGAATCCAGCATCTCCGTAGCGATGATCACCGGGACACCGGCGGACTGACACCGGCGGACGAGGCGCTTTTGGATCACCGGCACGTCCTCGATCGGACACTCGACGCCGAGATCGCCCCGCGCGACCATCACGCCGTAGGAAACGTCGATGATGTCATCGATCGAGTCGACGGCCTCACCGCGTTCTATTTTCGAAATGATCGGAATATCAGCACCACGGGATTCGATCGCCTCGGCGACGGCCATCACGTCAGCCGCGTTGCGCACGAAGCTCGCGGCGACGAAATCGACGCCGTGCTCGATCCCAACCTCGATCGCTCGGCGGTCGGCGTCGGTCACCACGTCGACGTCGAACGCGACATCGGGCGCGACCACGCTCTTTCGTCCGCCGAGATCGCCGCCGCTCGTGATCCGTGCCGTGACCGTCTCCTCATCGACGCGTTCGATGACCGCCTCGATGCGGCCGTCGTCGAGAAAGAGCTCGGCACCAGCGTCGGCGTCGACGATCGCGCTCGATAGGCCGATCATCTCCGACGTTGCGGTGTCGCCAGCCCGAAGCCGGACCGTCGAACCCTCCGTGAGCTCGATCGGCGAATCGAGCGGCGCGGTTCGAATCTCCGGTCCCTGGAGGTCGAGCACTACTGCGAGCGGCCGGTCGAGCGTCGCTTCCACGGATCGAACCCGCTGGATGAGCCTCGCGTACTCCTCGGGACTGCCGTGGCTGGTGTTGATCCGTGCGATCTCCATCCCGGCCGCGGCGAGATCGCGGATCGTCGATTCATCATGCGAGGCGGGACCGAGCGTACAGACGAGAGACGTTGCGCGCATCAGTGTCTGCCTCGGGCTTAGAGAATAACGCTCTTTTCTCTGAGCATCGCGTGGATCGAGGCGTCGATCCCTTCCCGACCGATCCCCGACTTTTTGATGCCACCGAACGGGATGTCGCCGAGCCCGTGGCTCGGCGCGCCGTTGATGCGAACCGAACCCGCTTGGAGTCGGTCTGCGACCGACAGCGCACGATCGTAATCCTCGGTGAACACGCACGCGTCCAGTCCGAGATCGCTCGCGTTTGCGAGCGTGAGCGCCTCCTCGGCGTCCGAAACCGGCGTGACCGACACGACTGGCCCGAACTGCTCCTCGTGGACGAGGCGAGCCTCGTGGGGCACATCGGCCAGCAGCGTCGGCGCGTAGTACCGGCCGTCGCGCTCGCCACCACGGACTAGCCGCGCCCCGCGATCAAGCGCGTCGGTAACCAACTCGTCCACCCAGTCGGCCTGGTCTTCGGAGATGAGCGGGCCGAGATCCGTCCCCTCATCGAAGAGATCGCCGTCGGTCCACGTCTCCATCTCCCCGTCGAGCCGCTCGACGACCTCGTCGTGCACGGACTCGTCGGCGAGCACCCGGCTGACCGCCGAACAGCGCTGCCCAGCGTACTTCAGCGACCCCTTCGCACAGGCCGGGGCTACTTTGTCGAGATCAGCGTCCTCACAGACGACAGCGGGCGCGTTCCCGCCCAGCTCCATGTGCAGCGTCACCATCCCGCTCACGCTGGCAACGTGCTCGCCAGCGCCGGAGGAGCCGGTCATTGCGATGGTGTTAACCCGATCATCGCCGGCCAGCGTGTCGCCGATATCGCTGCCACGACCGGGAACGAAGTTGAACGCGCCCGGCGGAAGATCCACGTCGCTGATGACTTCCGCGAGCATGGCCGAACTGATCGGCGTCTTGCTAGAGGGCGTGAGAACGACGCTGTTGCCCGCCGCCAGCGCCGGCGCGACCTGTAAAGCGGTCGTTCCGAGCGGGTAGTTGTACGGCGTGATGCACAACACCGTCCCGACCGGCTCGTGTCTCACGATCGCCCGCCACCCCTCGTGGCCCTCGGTCGTCCCCTCGCGGAACTCGCCGTTCAAGTGGCGTATCTCCTCGGCCGCCCGATCGAAGCGCTCGGCAGCGCTCGCAACCTCACCACGGGATTGCGCGATGGGCTTGCCGGCTTCGCGGACGATGATTTTGGCGAGTTCCTCGTTGCGCTCTCGCAACCCCGCAGCGATCGCCTCACACCACGCAGCGCGCTCGGGAATCGTGGTCTCTCGCATCGGCTCTTTGGCGCGGTCTGCGGCGCGCAACGCCGCCTTGGCGTCGTCCTCGTCCGCAGCCGCGACCTGCGCGAACTGCCCGCCTTCCGCGCGATCCGGAACCTCGATTCGTTCGGGGGTGGTCTCCCAGTCCCCATCGACGTAGAGGTGCTGGTCGTACCGTACTGAGTGGGTGGCCATGTTTGACACTCATCGTCCAATCCACAAAAGATTTACTCACATTGTACTAAATACACGCGATAACTATTACCAATCATGACATTGCCAATCGAACAGTACACGAGGGAATTCAGTACGATAAGCAAGGAAGTTCTTGGGAGATCCACAGATCCGGCGGGCACCGACACCGGCGCGAGGATTGACATCCGCCCCGCCTGAAGCCGGGAGTATTCGCCATAAACCTGTGTAAACTCTTAATGTAGAATGAGGAAGATTTAGTACATTCCTCCGAATACGTGTCACCAATGGTGACAGTCGTGTGGGCAACCCTTCCGGCGTCCGATTTCGCTCTCAGCGAAACGTTCTCTGTTGCCCCAGACGCGACGTTCGAGTGTGAGCGCATCATCGAGACGGGTTCGGAGACCGTGATGCCGCTGCTCTGGGCGCGCGGCGTCGATCGGGAGACGGTCGAACGGGGGTTCGAACGGGACCACAGCGTCGATGGATTCGAGCGGCTCGCGTCGTTCGAGGACGAGGGGCTGTATCGGATGACGTGGATCAGGCGGGTCCGGCTCGTTCTCCAGATACTCACGAGTACGAGGGCAACGGTGCTAGACGCCGTCAGTGACAGCGAACAGTGGACGCTCCGGATTATGTATCCACAGCGCAGCGAGCTGTCGGAAACGAACGAATTCTGTGAGCAACACCGGCTTTCGTTCAGCGTCGAGCGCATCCGTGAGCTATCCGAGGAAGTGGTCGGACAGTACGGTCTCACCGACGAACAGTTCGATGCGTTGACGATCGCGTGCGAAGCGGGCTATTTCGACGTGCCCCGAGCGGTCGATCTCGACGATCTCGCCACGGAGTTGGGGATCTCCCACCAGGCGCTGTCAGAACGACTGCGGCGCGGGCACGAGGTGCTCATCGAGGAGACGTTGCTCATCGACGGACCGTCCCACCTCAGCATCCGATCGAACTAGTTGGGGTGGCTAGAGTGGTTCCTCGTCGAGTTGCTCGTCGAGACCCCATTCTTCAGCGCGGCGTCGCGCCTCGGCTCGTGCCTGCTCTCGGAGCGTTTCGATTCGTTCCGTATCCTCGAGGAACGCCGCCACTGCGTCGCCAGTTCGGTCTGTGGGCTGCTCGGCATCCGGATCAGTGTCCGCGCTCTGGGCCGCTCGCTTGCGCGTCCGGGCGGCGAGTGCTCGATCTCCCGTGAGATGGGTCGCGGGCAGTGCCGGCGGGACGGACAGTTCCTCTGCCTCGTGAACCGTCCGGAGTTGCTCCCTGGACAACCCATACAGATCGATACGACACCGTCCGACGCCCTCGAGCGCGGTGAGCGCGCGTTCACCGCCGGCGTCGGCTCCGGTGTGGTACGCGAGCACAGGAACCCCTGTTTTGAACGTGAACACGCTTTTCGCGTCGGCCCGCCGGGGGGTGACGATGGCGTACCCGGTCAGGGACCGATCGAGCGCTTCGACGAGGACGGTTCGAACGTCGGGAACGACGCGCGACTGGAGGAGTTTCCCCTGGGGAAGGTCCGTCATGGTGTATCGGGAATGACCGCGCTCCGAAACCGATCGGCGACGGCCTCCGAATCGCCGGCCCGTACGTCGAGCGCCAGCGCGACTTCGCGGTAGGCGTGGGCCGCAACCGAATCCGGCGCGTGAGCCAGCAACGGCTCGCTGGCGCGCCGGGCCGACCGAGGAGCCGCGCTTTCGGGGACCGAGCCGAGAATCGGTCCGTCGAAGTAGCGGGCCGTCTTCGTTTCGATGCCATCGATGTCGTCGTCGTCTCGCACGCGGTTGAACAGGACGCCCGCCACGCCCGTTCCGTAGGAGGTGGCGTACTCCTGAACCTTCAACGCGTCCGACAGCGACGGGATCGTCGGCTGTAACACCACGACCACGCGATCCGCCAGCACCACGGGCAACACGGCGCTTTTGCTCCCGAGGGCGGCAGGAGAATCGAGCAAGAGCACATCGGTCTCGCTCGCAAGCGTGGCGACCACGTTGCGCAACCGCGTCGGATCGGCGTCCCGAAACCCCGCCAAACTCGTCCCACACGGCACGACGCACAGCCCGAACCGGTCGTAGGTCGCCTCGAAGACGGGAGCGTCGTCCCGGAGCACGTCGTGTAACGTCGTATCCGCGTCGGTCAGCCCCGTGTGAAACAGGAGATTCGCCATCCCCGTGTCGGCGTCGACCACGGTGACGTCGTACTCCTCGGCCAGCGCCATTCCGAGCGCCAGCGTGCTCGTCGTCTTGCCGACCCCGCCCTTCCCGCTTGCGACAGCGAACGCTTCGACCATTGGCACACCTCACCGCCTCATCGCATATATACTGTCGGTCAATACGTACGTGAACCTACAGTGGCGTTTTCGGGAGTATGGACCAATTGCCTGACTGAACCGACCATCGAGTGTTCAATGATTCATGGTGATTAAGACAAATCTTTACCGGTCAAATACCTCCAAATGTCTGAGTCATTGATCGTGTTGACTCCTCTCACAATGTGTTCTTTCAGTGTCGGTATATCTGGGATGAACCGGTGCTTGATACTGTCGGTCAGGACGCCGTTACTCATTGATTCGATCTATCTGGTCGCAGTCTCTGGGTTTGCGATGGCGGTTATTGAAATAGTTCTGACCGACAGTATGAACCATTCTTGCAGCTGATTCCAGTATCCTTCGACCGCGTTCAACTCCAGGAGCTTCGAGGGGAAGTCCCTCACTTTGAGATTGTCCCCGCGTACGCACGTGATCGAACATCCAGAGATCCCTCGCATAGAAGTAGCCCGCTCGGTCCAGAAACACCACTATCTCCTCGACGAATTCATCCGTGAGAGCTTCTAATAGCCGAATTCCGTGCTTCCTCGTGAGATTCTCTTCTGTCCAGCAGTAGAAGCTGTCACCTTGTCCCACGAGTTCGAGGTCTCTATCATTGGATTCGATCCGATCGGGTACCAGCCACGCCGTTGCACCGTTCCGATGTGCTTGGCGAACTGATCCACAACAACGACCGTCTTCTCGGCTAGTCCGGGGCGTTTTTTTGGACCATCTGTTGAAACTCCGCTTCCTTCTTGGGATCGGCCTCGTTCAAGAGTGTGTACGCGTGGCCGTTGCTGTATTCGACGCCATACATCTCTTTGACGTAGTGGAGCAGAAGCGACGGCGGCCATGCTTGGTGGTCGTAGCCGGGTTCAGTCGGCGGCTCTTGCAATTGTTCGAACAACTGGTCACGTTCATCAGATTCACGCTTCGAGGGGCTACCTGGCCGAGGAGCGTCGTCGGAGGCGTGCTCGATCGGTTCTTCAGCGAACCGATCGAGCCAGTTGCGGATAGTTTTCTCGACAACACCGTGGCGTTCAGCGAGCGTATCGAGATGATCACCCTGCTTGCGTCCGATCGCCGCGAGTACACCTTCTCGCGGCTTCCCTCCTTCCGTTTGCTCACGGATCTCGTGGAGGTCTTTGAGCGTGATACCGTCAAGCCGACCCATTACTGGCGCGATGTACTCTATCGGTGAATTACGTTACTAGTCATTATGGTTGCGAGGATATGAGTGAATATGAGGATCGTTCAGAGACCGCCCGTAGTCAGTGTGGTCAGAAGGTCTGGAAGCGATAGAGCAGCGAGAACGAATGCCAACACGACGAGAAGCACGTTGAACACGTTCAGCACGAAACCGTTCGTGTGCTGTCCCATGATTTCGTCGTCGTTGACCGCCCAGAAGAGCAACACAGTGGTAATCGGCAAGCTCACAATGCCGCTGTACGCCGCGAACAGCACGACCATCTCTACGACAGTCATGCCGGTCACGATGTTGATGATGGGACCGAGCACGCCGAAGGCTGTTCCGGCGACGTAGATAGCTTTGAACGAGCGGTCCGCACTATCGACATCGCGTCCGTGCACGTTCTCGAAGAGGTACGCGACCGCCCACATGATCGGCATGATGCTGTTGAACGCGGCGGCGGACGCCCCCACGAGAAACACCACTCCGGCCCACTCTCCAATGACAGTAATGAGCGCACGGCCGGGCGTGATGAAACTTCGGAGGTTTTCATAGCCCGCTGGCCGGAGAACGGCTGCAGAGACGACCAACACGGCGATAATCAGTATCACCGCGACCCCGTATCCGAGCACGAGATCTTTTCTCATCGTCGATACGTCCTCACTTCCCGTCCAGTTTTTCTCTTCGATGAGGTTTGATTCGAGGAAGAAATTCGCCCAGATAGCGGTCGAGCCTAGGACCGACGCCAATAGCGTCAGTGACCCGCCCGGAAGTGAGGGGGCCATCCCGTCAGCAATCGCCCCGAGCGACGGAGTGCTCACGCCAGCGACCACCAGATACGCCGCGAGGAGCACGAACAACAGCGCCGTCAGCACCTGTTCGAGACGGTCGTAGTTCAAAAGACCTGTGACGATCGCGACGAGCGTCACAAGAATCGAAAGCGGTTGCCAGCCGATCGCTCCACCGAGAAGCACGGAGAGTCCTTTAGCGGCGGCGGCGGTGAGTTCGATAACCCACAGGAACACACCGATTGAGAGCACGAACCCGAGGACAGTGGCGATAGGCTGGCCCAATTTCCGGCGCATGAATGTGCCAAGCGGCACTCCAAAGATGCCGAGACGCGCGCTCATGTCTTGGGCCATGATCCCGATGAGTGCCGCGGCCACGAAGCCCCAAATCATCGTGTACCCATACTGGATACCAACCGAACTCGCAATGAAAATTGACCCCGACCCAACGACGCTCGCAACCATCACGAACGCGAGACCGTAATCCTGAAAGAATCCGCTCGTCGTGTCGCGCAGCCGCTCTCTGGCGGATTCTTGACTGGTTTCTGCCATATGAATTATTGAGAAGCAGTCGAATATGGTTCCGATGCAATACACGAATACGGCCAGTCACGTGGCCGAATAGCAGTGTCTCGCACACTAATGAAACGATACAGAGCTGGTAAAATCCATCGGTTTCCACCATCATACTGTCAGTCATAATCACATAAAGTCGACGATGATCTGTGTCGCGGATATGGGACGCGTGGTGAACGGGCAACTGAGTGTTCGACGGTTCATGACCGACAGTATAAGTGCTCGCTGGGCCTGGGTTCGCGTGATTTTGGGGTCTCTGATACTGTCGGACAGAACCACGACGGATCGCGACGGACTATCAAGCTGCTGTCCGGCGGGTCGCCAGCATCTGACAGTCAATCATCCCTGTCCGACAGTATGAGCTACGGTTCAGACAGCAGGGCGTCGACCAGCCTGGTGAAGCGATCGACGAGCCGGTCGGCCAGCGACGGATCGGCCGCTTTGAGCAACCGCGCGGTGCGCTCGGGATCGGAGAGCGCGAGCAACAACCCATCATCCTCGCGTTTTTCGACGATGCCGGCCGTGACGAGCCGGCTGACGTGCCATGAGAGCGTGCTGCGAGCGATCCCGACCCGGTCGGCAACGTCGACCGGACGCGTTGGGCCATCGGACATGAGACACGCGACGATATCGCCCGCGGTCTCCCGGCGAAGCAGCGCGAGCGCGCGTCGCTCGGTCGTGTCGAACTCCGGCGGGTAGTAGTGTGTCTTGCCGTACAGCGATGACCTCACGAGGGTCTCTTGGCGGACGAGCTTCCGGGTGTGATACTGCACCTGCCCCGGCGCGAGATCGAGCGCTCGGACGAGCTCGTTGAAATGGATTCCGGGGTCCGTTCTCACGCGGCGGGCCACGCGATCGCGCGTCGAGAGGCCAGCCTCAGAGACCGAGGGAGGGCGACCCCCAGGATCACGATCGTCGCTCATTGGATCTGCTGCCAGGGACACACTGGATGCGTCTGCTCCCGAGCTGAAACGTGCATGGTTGGATGAGCTACAGTCGGGGGTATCGAGCGCGTGCTCATGAAGACACCGAAAGACGCCCACAGCAGCCGGGATCGACTAGTCGCCGTCACGCGTCGGTCGCATTGCCACCCTCCGAGTTCGGTTCGGAGGAGAGCGATCGGAACGCATCGAGAACCAGCCGTTTTGCGACCGCACCCCGGGTGGTCCAGTGGTGGGCGTAATCGAGCATGTCGTCGTAGATGTCCGGTTTGCAGCCCGCGGCTTTCGGGTGGCCGCCGCCGCCGATCGCTCCCGCCACCTCGTGGCACCGGGCGAACGCCTCCGTCCCGCGAATGCTCACGGGACCGCTGGGCTTGACGACGACCGCCGCGTCCGCACCCTGCTCGCGAAGGGCCTCTGCGACCTCGTTTTGGGAGCACCGACCGTACGCAAGGCCGACCGTGAGAGACGTTTGGGCTCCGTCACCGGCCGCATCGTCCGTTTTCTCAGTGGCTTCATCGGCATCGTCTTCCGAGTCGGCTGGGTTCTGGGCTGGTTCGCCAGCGGGAAGCGTCACCTCGCGCAGCTCGGCGCGTTCGACGGCCTTCTCGATGAGTCGTTCCTTTTCGGCGCGACGGTGTCTGATGTACGCTTCCACAGCGTCGGGGAAGTCGACGCCGTGGAGGCGGACGGCCCCAACGTAGATCTCCGGAGCGACCCACTGGGCAAAATCAGCGAGGTCGTCGCTCCGGGGGTCCTCGCGCAGCCACAGATCGTGGTCGCGCGTGACGACTGCCAGCTCTTCAAAGCGCGGGTCGAACGCATGGTCGAGGCTCCGCAGCGCCACGTCGGTCGAACACTCCGTCTCCGAATCACCGACAACGAGGTCGACGCCCGCCTCCCGAACGCGGCGTTCGTACTCCTGGGACCACTGGTGGTGGTCGAACCACCGCACGCTGTCGGCGTGGTCGACCAGTGCTGACAGCGGTTCGACGTCGCTCTCCCGATCCGGACAGAGATCGCAGATATAGACAGTCACGCCCGCGGGCGCGTACTCGATGACTTGCCGTTGGGCGTCGGTGAGGCTGTGTGGCGCGGCGGGGACGATCGCGACATCGTGGTCGGGCAGCTCGTCCACCGCCATCGTGGGATCGACCGCCGTCGTGAGCGCGTCGTCGTGGAGGGTCCGGATGAGCGCTCCACACCCGAGTCCATCGGCGTCGCTATCGGCGATAACGACCGACTCAGCGCGCGTGAGCGCTGCAATCCGCTTGGGGCTCGGCTCGTCCTCACCGTCGTCGAGCGTGAAAAACCCAGTCCCGGGGAGGAGAGACTTCCGTGCGAGGGGAAGCTGATCAGCGTCAATGAGTGACTCCTTCATACGCCCCAGAGGAGATAACACCCAATGAAGTCCGTGGTTTCGAGCCCGTTCACCTAAGTATTCGAGGCGGATGCCCCTTCCTTAGCGAGCGAACGAACCGAGCGAGCAAGGGAGGGGAGGAGCCGACAGTTGATGCCACAATCCACGACCAACAGGCTTCCCCACCACCTATATCTATAAGTACCCCCATGCTGTAATGTGAAATATGGGGATCCGTCGAACCGCTGTCGTGAAACTCGCCGTTCCCGACGAGCACCGCGACGATCTCCACGATACCGCTCGCCAATTCCTTCACTGTGCAAACCGTGCCGCCGAAGTCTGTTGGGATAATACCGACCATGCTGATTGTATTACCACGAAAGCGAAAGCCGAGGGGATACTTTACGATGCCCTCCGTGAGGAGACGGGCCTCACCGCGAACCTCGTTCAAAAGGGGATTCGTCGGGCGGTCGAAGCCGTCAAAAGTGGTGTTGACCGCTGGAAGAAGGGCAAACGGGCGAACCAACCACACTTCGACTCATGGAGTGTCGTGTACGATAAGCGAAGTGCAACGTTTCACCGTTCCTCCGTCTCGCTATCTACACCGGACGGACGAGTCGAATGTCCGTTTGTTCTTCCCGCGGAGAGCCCGACGCCCTATGAGCGGTACGTTCTGAACGAGGACTACGAATTTCGGATGGCCACGCTTCAGTACGACGCCATTACTGATGCGTTCTATTGCCATATCTCAACCCGCAGATACGATAGCGATGGCGATGCTACCGCCGATGATACGGATGATACGGAGAACAGAACAGTTCTCGGTATCGATCTCGGTGTCAACAGCCTTGCCGTTGCTTCGACGGGTGCGTTCTGGCATGGTGACGACTACGACCACTGGGTCACCGAACTCGAACAGCGCCGTGCTGATATGCAACAGCGTGGAACGCAAGCCGCGTACAACGCCCTGCTTCGTCTCGGGAAGCGCGAACGAGCATGGCGGAAACAGTATATCCACACCATCGCCAACGAGATCGTCGGGGAAGCCGCCGACACCAACTGCGATACCATTGTGTTCGAGGATTTGACTGATATCCGCGAGCGACTTCCGTTCGCGGAGTGGCACCATATCTGGGCGTTTCGGCGGCTGTACGAGTACGTCGAATACAAAGCACCCGAACGCGGCATTTCGGTCGAACGGGTCGACCCGAACCACACCAGTCAACGGTGTTCGAAATGTGGGTTTACCCACGAGGATAACCGCGACGGCGACCAGTTCGAATGTCTGTCGTGTGGCTACGAGATCAACGCGGATTACAACGGCGCGAAGAACGTCGGGCTTCGGTATGCCCGGCAAGAAGCCCACCGCCTCCGCTCGGCGCAAAAGTCGGCGGGCGGAGACGCACCAGTAAACGTGCGTATACATGGTGGGACCCTGACCGACGACGGCCCGCAACAGATTCTTGCGGGCTAAGTCGTGGTCTGGGTGTCCACATCAAAGCCCCTCCCTCAAGGACCGAGGACCGTATGGACCGAGGGAGTAGGGAGGGGTAGTTTACTCCGTCTCTTCGTCGGCACCAACGCCGAGATGACGGACAGTCAACACGGGAACCGGACACTCGTACACGACGGTTTCGGCCACGCTCCCGAGGTGGTACTGGTAGGGACCACCCCGGCCGCGGATCCCCATGACCACCACGTCGGCGTCGACCCGGGTCGCGTACGAACTGATGGCGTCGGCCGGGTCACCGTCCTCGATGGCGGTGGTAATCGCCCGATCCGTCCCGCTGACGAGATCGTCGAGCAACGACTGGGCCGTGTTGTGGGCTGGGTCGTCCGATTCGACGACGGTGAGCGCGTGTAGCCCCGCGTCGAACCGATCTGCCAGATCAAACGACGCCTCGACCGCCCGCTCAGTGGACTCACTCCCATCCGTTGCGACGACCACCGTCTCGAACATGTCACCGACTACTGCCCGCCCCGCCAAGTACTCCGTGGGTTTTTCCGCTCGCTGTACGAGAACCTACGTATGGAGATCGACACGGTGCTGGTGCCGATCGCTGAAGCCGACACCGTACCACGCGTGGTCGGGTACGCGGTTGCGATCGCCGAGCAGTATGGCGCTGGAATCCACGTGCTGTACGTCCTCGACAGCGATGAAACCGACACCAACGATCGGAGCCAACAGCTCATGGAGACGACCCGCGACGCTGCCGGCGACGCCGACGTTCCGCTCTCACACTCGATAATCTACGGATTCTCCACGGAGCATCTCACACACCACCCCGGCAGCGTCGTGCTCGACGTGAGCAACGATCTCGAAGCCGACCTCATCGTCATCCCGCGCGAACGATCACCGAACGCGCTCGGTCAAGCCGCCGACTACGTCGTCCAGTACACGTCAGAACCGGTCCTTTCGGTGTGATTCATTTACTATCCAACAGTTCATTCGCGTCGAACGGTCGTGTCGTTCCGTGCTGTCGATCGTCTCTGTGGGTTTCATCGGGATGTCACACGTACTACCCACTTGGCAGGCGGGAAGTGATTGTTTCTAACAGTGAACGTACCACCTACGAATGAAGGAGATAGACAGGCCGACATTCTCTTAACCACGGGTAGAGTATCAATAAGCATGATTGAGGCCACGAGCGCCGGAGCAATCCTGTTCCGTGATACACGTGGCCGTCGAGAGTATTTGCTCCTCAAAAGCCGCACCGGTGATTGGGAGTTCCCCAAAGGTGGCGTTGAGGGCACAGAGGAGCTACAGCAGACGGCCATCCGCGAAATCGAAGAGGAAGCCGGAATCGACGACATCCGGCTCATCGATGGGTTCCGAGAGGACTACGATTACGTCTTCCAGGCGGGAAGCGCAACGATCCACAAAACGGTCCATCTGTTCATCGCGAAATCGTTCGAGGCGAGCGCAGAGCTCTCTTCGGAGCACAACGATCTGCAGTGGCGCGATTACGAGCAGGCGATCAACACCATTACCCAGCAGGGTCCACGATCGGTGCTGGAAAACGCACACGTGTTTCTCGATAACGGCGGGCTGCACGGACACCACTGAACGGTTCCTCCAAGCCTGTCTTGCGTCGTCCAGCGACGGGTGTGTCGGTTTGGACCGAAACACGGATTCCCGGTCGAAGAGTCATCCGACCGTGGAGACGCCCGAGTTCACGTTCGAGCTTCGTGTTTGTCAGTGGGCCGAACGCAACTGGCCACCGAGCAGTGACGCCCGATCGGGCGGGCGCGTGCTCGTCGCCCGTCAGCTCGGCACGAAACACCGCCGGTGGGACACCATCGTCGTCGAGACCGATGCGCGTCGACTCGCCGCCCGGTCGCGGTTCGGATCCGCTCGTCTCGATAGTGATCTGTTGGGCGTGGTTCGGCACGCGCCGGCGGAATGGGCGTACTACCGCGACGCACTCCCCGATCCGGGCTACCCGTGGCGGTACGTTCGGGAGACGATCCACACCGCCGCCGACAGGGGAATCCTCGACGCGAGGCGGCGCGGAAACCGCATCGAGATCCGACGCAAGTGGGAGTATCCGGCGTGGGTAGACCGAATCATTGCGATCGAGAACAAACCCGATCTCGACGCGAGCGCCGCGGAATCGCTCACCGATCAGCTCCAGCGCGACGTCGCGCTCGCGCTCGCTGATGAGGTGTGGGTTGCAACCCGGACGACCGAGGAGACGGTCGAACCCGCGTTGCTCGAACGGCTCCCGATCGAAACCGGGATCCTCACCGTGACGACCGCTGATCGGGAAGCCACGGGAAAACGAACCGACGCACGCGTGGCGTGGCACCCCCGATCGCTCGACCGATCGGCTGTCGGCACCCGAATCCTCGAACGCGGTCGGGACCCGTCGGCGGCGCGTTTTGAGTACGCCGAACCCGAATGGAAGGCCACAAAGCGGCTCGAAATCGCAGAACGGGCCTACGAACGCGGCTGGCGCTCCTACGTCGACTCGATGCGGCCGGACTGTCGGTGGTTCTCGCTCCGTTCGATCGGCGGCGACACCCTCCCGTGGTGCGGGGCTAAAGAATGCTCACAGCCGTCGGCCGACTGTTCCCAAAACTGTCCCTCGTTCGAACCAGAGCCACCCAACTGGCGCACTCGCGGCTGGCCGCTCGAAGGCGGCCCTGGCGCCGCCGTCAAACGACTGCTCGCCGAGCAGCGACGCCGCAACCGGTCTGAGACTGACCGCCGGTGATACTGTCGGACCGATGGACGGATTGCGACGGAATATCCAGCTGCTGTCTGTCGGTTCACCAACATCTGCTATTCGATCACCTCTGTCCGACAGTATGACTCCGCCGACGCGCTACTCGAGCACGTCGACAGCGATCTCTTCCCGGTCGACAGCGAGTCGGAACGTCGGAACGGTCGTCTGTACCACCTCGACGACACCCCGGTCCTGGAGCTTCCGAAGCCCGGAGCGGACTTCATCCACTGTCGGATCCAGGCCAGCGTCCCGAACCACGTGGAGCACCGAAACGACGCTTTCCGGATCCTCGTCAGGATCTGCGACGACATCGATGATGCGCGCCTGTAGCTCCGGAACGGTGAGCGTCGTCTCGTCGGTGTCGATTCCCACCAGCTCCGCCGCCTCCGGCGTCGTCCGGATCAAGCTGTTCTCATCGCGGTAGTAGAACTCCTTCAGCTCCGATTCGAGATACTGGTGAATCTCGCTCCCGCTGTCGATCCCCCAGCGTTCCTGTAGTTCCTTGTTCTTGGTCGGCTGAAGTTCCACAATGTCCGCAAGCCGTTCTTTTGCTTCCTCGGAGAGTGGCACTACCTACAGCTACGGGCGTGGGATACATCCTGGTTGCGACATCGAACGAGACCGTCGTGGAGACGGTCCGCCACGCGGTTCGAAACGGGGTTCGTTAGCTGCTATCTGGCGGTTCGAAGCCGGAATCGCCCAGGCCCTCAGAATCCTCGTCTTCGATCGAGACGGACTCTCGGGCGCTGCCCATCCAGCCGGCGATGTTGTCCGCGATGTAATCCTTCGAGCCGAGCGCGCCGCCGACACCGACGGCGATGATGAACGCGAGCGCGAGCGAGCCGAACAACGCGGTCATAACGATGACGAACAGCGCGTTCAGGATCGACGCGCCGAATCCGGCGGTCTGGAGCGCGATCGTGATCACGAGGTAATAAACGAACACCTTCACACCGATACCGACGTAGTCGGTCAGCCGGCTGCGGTCCGTGTCCGCGACTAGCCCCCCGAGCCAATCACCGATCCAGACGCCGACCAGCAACACCACCAACCCACCGATGAGCTGGGGAATGTACGCAGTGATGGTGGCGAGCAGATCCGAGAGGATCGCTATGTTGAGGGTGTCCGCAGCCGCCAACAACGCGATGAAGTACACGTACAGCGCCACGATCCATCCGATGAATCCGCCGATCCCCCGTCGTGCAGTGAGCCGTTCGAGCGGAGTCCCCCTGAGGTGCGCGTCGAACCCGAAGCCGCCGATGATGTCGGCGATGACGTCTTCGAGAATGCGCCCCACCACGAATCCGAGCACGAGAATGAGCACCGCGCCCAGAATGACCGGAAGGTATCCACCGATGTCCGAAAGCAGCTCCGTGAGGATCGGAATGGAGAGGACGTCCGCAGCGGCCAACACGGCGAGGTAGTACACGTAGTATTTCACCAGCTTCCCGAGACCACTCGCGAGTCCGACGCCGCCGTCTTCCTCGTCCGCCCCGCCCAACGCGGATCCCCGAACGAACCGACCGATGTCCGCTTTTTTGAGCACCGTCGTCACGACCATTCCCAACAGACGGCCGACGATCCACCCCACGAGTAGCACGAGGATCGCTCCGACTATCTGAGGAATATATGATACTACTTGAGAAATAGTATCCCCGA
Organism: Halobacteriales archaeon YIM A00010; assembly: GCA_025041175.1. Classification (GTDB taxonomy): domain Archaea; phylum Halobacteriota; class Halobacteria; order Halobacteriales; family Haloarculaceae; genus Halocatena. Next base: position 2,553,135 of record JAKCFJ010000001.1, on the reverse strand, counting down.
TGACGTTTTGGTCACTCAATTGAAGTTGTTCTCCCATTATGTATGGTAGGTTTGGTGTCATTGTTGAATTTTATTCGGAAGGATATGACGTTTCATCGCACTTTCCAACGGGATACATCACAGGTGGTGTTTGACGTTCTTAGTAATGAAATATGGTGGTCGTTGGTGTTAGATGCACAAGATAAACATCATCAACGTCGATTTTCAACAGACATACCAAACAACTATAATTAGATGAAGACCGTGTCGTCGAACCTGAACCGATGATGGGGGCGTCGAAAAGGGGATGGTATACCGTCAGTCATGGGCCTTGGAACACTCGGTTGCCTGTTCACCACGGGATCGACCGCGACTCACCCAACAAGCGATCGTAGCGTATCAATGGATATGACCGACGGTATAACTGTGAGGCGCAACGGCGGGATGCGCGCGGAAAAAGAGAGTAGTTGGATTGTAGCCAGTCAGATGTCGACGACCGAGCCCACGTAGATAACGACGACGAGGAAGATCCAGACGGCATCAACGAAGTGCCAGTACATAGAGACGGTGCTGACCGAAACGTGGCGTTCGGCGGAGTACTGGCCGTACAGCGCTCGGATGAAGATGATGGCTAGCAGAACGCCCCCGAGCGTGACGTGGAGCCCGTGGAGTCCCGTCAGGCCGAAAAAGGCGCTGGCGAAGACGCCTTCGGTGAGGGTAAAGCCCTCGTGAACGATGAACTCGTAGTACTCGTACACCTGTCCGCCGATGAAGATGACGCCCAGAAAGAGCGTCAGCCCGAGGAGTCGGACGAACCGCGACCGGTTGCCGTTCAACAGCGAGAGATGTGCGAAATGGAGGGTGACACTGCTCACGACGAGGATGGCCGTGTTGCCGAGCACGAGCAGCCCGAGCAGCCCTTCAGGGACGTGCGCACCCGCCCAGTTGCCGCCGGCGCGGACGAAAAAGTAGTAGACGAAGCCGGCACCGAACGTCGCGATCTCACTACCGAGAAAGAGCAACATCCCCATACGGAGTCCGCTGCCGCTCGATTCGGTCGCCTCACCGCTCCAGAAGTCGACGACGAACGCGTGGTACAGCCAGCCGTAGAGACCGGCGAGGAAGACGAACGTGCTTGCGATGAATACGATCGGGCCGGCGAGCGGGCCGACGAGCGGCTCATCGCCGTTGCCGAGAATGAACAGTCCGGCACCCACATAGAAGCCGGCTCCGCCGAGAGCGGCGACGAACGGCCACCAACTCGCCTCACCGAACCCGCGCGGCCAGTCCTCGACCGCGGGCAAGTGGTGGTGATGGTCACCGTTCTCTTCCGATGTCTCCATTGCCATATCCCCGCTTGCAACCGCGACGGCAAAAAGCCTCTCAAACGCCGTGGCTGGGCGCTGTCTACTCGCACGAAACGATCAAAAACTGCCGGTGCTGTCCGAAAACGGGGACGGTGATATAGCGGGCGAACGCGTCATTCCGGTAGGAGACGGTCCGCGACGTGTTCGCTACAATCGACGGGAATCGAACGCCACATCTCGTGGACAGCTCCAACGTTCGTCCAGCCTTCTCCCTTCATCATGCCACTACATCCCAGACAAAACTCGGCTTTGCTAAGTTCACCATTGTCGTAAAGAACGTAGAGCAGGTACGTTGGTGGCACGACGCGCGTGAGACCATTTCGGTCGCAGGTCTTCCGAAGAATATCCCGGTAGGTGGCGTCGTTCAAGGCGACGTACCGGTATGCGCTAGGATGTTGTGATAGTTCACTAACTAGTGATTCGTCGCTGGCGAACGCAAAGGGAGACTGATACCGGTTGAGAGGATACACTTCTGATACAACGTATTCCCTGGATGCTTCTCGAGCATCACGAATCCGTCTAGCGACCATACAAACAGATGAAAAGAAGCCTACTAGAATCAACAGCCCAGGGAGGGGCACCAACCTCCCGAACCACTGACCATGAACCGCTGAATGCACGAAGTAGACAACGCGGGGGGAAGGTCTGTGTCCGACCTTTCTACCCACTAGCGTGTGTCATTGGGTTATCTGACCTGGCCTGATCTTACCTGGAGTGTTCCTCCCGGAGCGCTTCGCGCGCTTCATCACATATTCATCGCCTCCATAGATAAAAATATTACTATTATTGATAATTTAAAGATAAATGATTGCGATATGTAGTTGGTAAGCAGCACGTACTCAGCTGGTACCGTGGTGTAGCGGTGGATACAGTCCCAGCGATCGGTGGGCGGGGAAAATCAGTCCGCGCCGCCCCTGATCGCGGCGGTGTCGTCGGTAGCGACCGAGTAGCGTGCTGGGAGATCGTGACGAACGTCCTCGCGTTCCCGTTCGGCGATGACGTCGGCGTACGCGTCGGGCATCACTTTCACGAACCGGTCGAGTTCCTCCTCCCAGTGTTCGAGGACGTACTCGCCGCGATCGCTGTCGGTGTAGGCGACGTGGTTTTCGACCAGTCGACGGAGCATCTGTTCGTCTTTGGGGTCGAGATCCCGCGTGGTCGAGACCATGCCGTGGTTGGCGTGCTCCTCGAAGTCGCCGTCGCGGTCGAGCACGTAGGCGACGCCGCCAGACATTCCGGCTGCGAAGTTCCGACCGGTGTCCCCGAGGACGGCGACGACGCCACCGGTCATGTACTCACACCCGTGGTCGCCCACGCTTTCGACGACGGCTTTCACGCCGGAGTTGCGCACGGCAAACCGTTCGCCGGCCATGCCGTTGACGTACAGCTCCCCATCGGTTGCGCCGTACAGCGCGACGTTGCCGATGAGGGTGTTGTCCTCCGGTTCGTACGGCGCTTCCTCGGGCGTCGTGACGAGGAGCTTTCCGCCCGACAGTCCTTTGCCGACGTAGTCGTTGGCGGTGCCGGTGAGCGACATCGTCACCCCCGAAGCGAGGAACGCGCCGAAGCTCTGGCCCGCAATGCCGTCGAAATCGACTGTGATGGTGTCGTCGGGCAATCCATCGCCGCCGTACTCATTCGAGATGCGATTCGAGAGCATGGCACCCACTGCTCGGTGGGTGTTGTCGATTTCGGCGTCGATGTTCACCGGCTCCTCCCGGTCGAGCGCGGGGGCAGCCTCGGCGATGAGTTCGTGATCGAGCGCTTCATCGATGTCGTGGGACTGCTCGATAGATTTCGTTCGGGCACCCTCCGCGAGCGCGAGCACCGCCGAGAGGTCGAGCTGTTCGGCCTTCTCGTGGGTGATATCCTCGCGCTGGGCGAGACACTCGACGCGGCCGACCATCTCCTCGACGGACCGGAAGCCGAGTTGGGCCATGATCTCGCGCAGCTCCTCGGCGATGAACGTCATGTAGTTGATGACGTGTTGGGGCTGTCCGGGGAACCGCTTTCGCAGCTCCTCGTCCTGTGTGGCGACGCCGACCGGGCAGGTGTTTTCGTGGCACTGACGAGCCATCACGCAGCCGGAGGAGACGAGGCTCGCGGTTCCGAACACGAACTCCTCGCCACCGAGAAGCGCCGCAACCGCAACGTCGCGGCCGGTTTTCATTCCGCCGTCGACGGTGACCCTGATGCGCGAGCGCAGATCCGTGTGCCGGAGCATCTGGTTGGCTTCCGCGAGCCCCAGCTCCCACGGCAGGCCGGCGTTTTTGATCGACGTTTTGGGTGACGCACCGGTTCCGCCCGAGTGACCGGAGACGTGGACCACGTCGGCGTTGGCCTTGGCAACCCCGGCCGCGATGGTACCGATCCCAGCCTCCGAGACGAGTTTCACGTTGATGTCCGCCTCGGGGTTTGCCGTCTTGAGGTCGTGGATGAGCTGTTTGAGATCCTCGATGGAGTAGATGTCGTGCAGCGGTGGGGGCGAGATGAGTCCGACGCCGGGCGTCGAACAGCGGACGTGCGCGATCATCTCATTGACCTTTTGGCCAGGGAGGTGTCCGCCCTCGCCGGGCTTTGATCCCTGCGCCATCTTGATCTGGAGTTCCTCCGCCGAGGAGAGATACTCGCTCGTCACGCCGAACCGACCCGAGGCCACCTGTTTGACGTTGCACTCCGTTTCGGTGTCGAACCGTTCGGGTGGTTCGCCCCCCTCGCCGGTGTTTGATTTCCCGCCGAGCCGGTTCATCGCAATGGCGTTGTTCTCGTGGGCTTCCGGTGAGAGCGAACCGAGACTCATCGCGGCGGTCGAGAACCGCGTGACGATCTCGTAAACCGGCTCGACCTCCTGGACCGGGACGGGATCGCGGTCGGAGTCAAAGGCCAACAACCCACGGAGCGTTTGGAGGCGTTCGTTCTGATCGTTGATCTGCTTCGCAAACTCCCGGTACTGGTCGTAATCGCCCTGCCTGACGGCTTTCTGGAGCGTTCCGACGGTCTGGGGGTTCCACTGGTGGAACATTCCGTCCGAACGGTTCTCGAACACACCTTGTCGCTCGATGTCGGCGTCCTCGTCGGTCGCGTCGGGAAAGGCGCTCGCGTACCGCTTTCGGAGGTCGGTTTCGAGTTCGGGGATCCCGATCCCGCCCGTTCTGGCCGTCGTGCCCTCGAAGTACTCCGCAACGAACGACGAATCGAGACCGACTGCCTCGAAAATCTGCGCGCCGCGGTAGCTCTCGACGGTGGAGATCCCCATTTTCGCCATCGTCTTCAACAGCCCGTCTTCGAGCGCGTGGAGATACGCCTCGACCGCTTCTTCGGTGTCGGCACCGTCCGGTCCGGCAACGATCTCCTCGATCGTCTGGAACGCGAGATACGGATTGACCGCGCCCGCTCCGTAGCCGACGAGCGTCGCCATCTGGTGGACCGTTCGCGGATCGCCGGATTCGACGACCAGCCCGACGCGGTTGCGCTGACCCGTCCGGACCAAACGATGGTGGACACCAGCCGTGGCGAACAGGCTCGGAATCGGCAGCCGTCCCTGACCGGCGTTGCGATCGGACAGCACGAGTATGTCGTGTTCGTCCGCGAGCGAAGACGCCCGCGCTCGCACGGTTTCGATGGCCGTTTCGAGATCTCCATCGACCGGGTACGTGATGTCGATGACCGCACTGGAGATCCGATCGTCTAGCTCGGTGATCGTCGCCAGCTCCTCGTCGGTGAGAAACGGCGAATCGAGGACGAGCTGGCGGGCGTGGGCGGGCGACTCGTCGAGAAGGTTGCGCTGGTTTCCGAGCCGGCACTCCATCGAGGTAACGAGCTCCTCACGGATGTAATCCAGCGGCGGGTTCGTCACCTGCGCGAACAGCTGTTTGAAATAGGATGACAACGGCCGGTTGTGCTCGCTGAGGACGGACAACGGGGTGTCGTCACCCATCGATCCAACCGGGTCTTTCCCGTCGCGGGCCATGGGTTCGATCAGGTGGTCGAGCTCGTCGTGGGTGTAGCCGTACAGCGCCTGGTGGGAACGGAGCCCGTCGACTGGATCGCGGACAGTCGCCTGCTCGTCCGCAATTTCCTCGAGCCGGAGCTGTTCCTCATCGACCCACCGGCCGTACTTCTCGTCGACGAGATCGTCGAACACAGCGTCGTCGGGGACGATCCGCCCCTCCTCGGGATCGGCGAGAAACAGCTGTCCGGGTTGGAGGCGGCCGCGGGTCGTGACCCGGCTCGCGTCGTGTTGGGCGTCGAGCGCGCCGACCTCGCTCGCCACGACGAGCGTGTCGTCGTCGAGCACGTCGTACCGACACGGCCTGAGTCCGTTGCGGTCGAGCACCGCGCCGACGCGATCGCCGTCGGTCGCGGCGACCAACGCGGGACCGTCCCACGGCTCAATGAGCGAGGCGTGAAAGTCGTACCACTCCTCGCGGCGCTCGTCGACGCCGGTCGCCGCTCCACGCCACGCCTCGGGGATCAACATCCGGAGCGCGTGTGGAAGATCACGACCGGTTTTCGTGAGGAGTTCGAGCGCGTTGTCGACGCTCGCGGTGTCCGATTGCTCCTCGTCGTTGATGATCGGTTTCAGCGCGTCAATCTCATCACCGAATGGCCCTGCCGCGAGATCGTTTTCGCGCGCGCGCATCCAGTTGATGTTTCCTTGGATGGTGTTGAACTCGCCGTTGTGGACGACCGTCCGGTAGGGGTGAGCGAGGTGCCACGCGCCGAGCGTGTTCGTCGAGAAACGAGCGTGGACCATCGCAAACGTCGATTCGAGCCGTTCGTTGCGGAGATCGGGGTAGTAGTCGGGGAGCTGTTCGGCGGTGAGTAGCCCCTTGTACACGAGCGTCTTCCGGTCGAGCGAGCAAACGTAAAACTGTCCGGCTCCAGCCAGTCCTCGCTCCTCGATCTCGGTTTCGACCGCGCGACGGCCGACGTACAGCCGGCGATCGAACGTTTCGGGATCGCAGTCGTCGGTCGGCGCGACGACGACCTGTTGAACGTCGGGCTCGCCGTCGAGCGCGGTGTCTCCGAGTCCCGCGTTGTCGGTGGGAACGTCGCGCCACCCCAGCACCGATACGCCCTGGCGCTCGAGCACGTCGGTCATCGTCTCTTGCAGCGTCGTCGCCGCTGCCGTGTCCCGTGGGAAAAAGATCGAACCGACGGCGTACAGCTCCGGAAGCGAGAAATCGAGCTCGGAGACGAAAAAGTCGTGGGGCGTCTGGAGCAGGATGCCGGCACCGTCGCCGGTGTTTTCCTCTGCGCCCGTCGTCCCCCGGTGTTCGAGATTGGCGAGCAAATCGAGCCCGTCCGAAACCGGCTGGTGGGAGACGCCGCCGTCAAGATCCATGACGACGCCGACGCCACAGCTCGCACGGGTGTCTGTTGGGTCCGCGAGCCCGGCACCGCCCGCGAACGTGGGTGACTGTCTCTGCGTCATACCGCTACCTGACCGATAGCTTCTTAAGTCGTTTCTCCTCAAGGGATAAGGGCATGTTGAAGACACATTAGGTCATATATATTCTCTCCACTCGTCGGGGATCGAACGGATTCAATCAAACCCCCCCGAAATGAGAAAACGTCGCTGTGATGCGGAATTCGCTGTACTCACAGATGTGGGCTGGTGACTTCCTCCCCGCCCTACTCGCTCACCGCTTGCGCGGTTCGCTCCTTGAGGGCGGGGTCGCGCAAATCGCGGAGCGATTTGCTGGATACGGGAAATCTACGATTTCCCTTGACTTCCTGTTTCCACGACGCGCTGTGCAGGAACCGAAGTGGTTCCCGTAGGGAGCGCAGTCTCCGCAGGCGTTGATTCGGGACAGCCCGTCCCTACTTGCTCGAGTCCTCGTACGAGGATGTTGTAGGCCGCGTTCCAATCTCTGTCCGCAGAAAAGCCACACGCCGGACACGAGTGTTCGCGGACCCACAACGGTTTCTCGGTTGCGACGCCACACGCCGCGCATTCTTTGGTCGTTCCACGCGGGTCCACCGCGACGAAGTGCGCCCCTTCCCGCTCGCACTTGTATTTGAGCATCCGCAGGAACGTCCCCCACGCCGCGCCCGCGCGGTTCCGTGAGTTGCCGGGGAGTTCGATCAATCCCTTCGCGTCCAAATCCTCCACGGCCACGAGGTCGTAGTTGCGGGCGTAGTAGTTCGAGAGTTTGTGCAAGAAGTCGCGGCGTTTCCGTTTCAAGTCGGCGTGACGCCGGGCAACGGTCTTGCGTTGGTCCTCCCAGTTGTTCGACCCGTGTTCTTTCCGCGAGAGGTCGCGCTGAGCCCGTTCCAACCGCTCGCGTTCGTCTGAAAGGTCGAGTGAGCCGACGGCGGTTCCATCGGTATCGGTGGCGTAGTTGAGTATGCCCACGTCGATACCGACCGTTTCGGTCAACTCGTCGGGTTTCTCGGGTGGGTCGTCGGGTGTTTCGAGTTGGAGCGAAGCATACCAGCGGCCGGTAGGCTCGCGTTTGACGACGACGCCTTTCACCTCGGCATCGTCGGGCAAGTCGCGGTGGGCAACAACGGGTACGTCGCCAATCTTGTTGAGATACAACCTATCTCGGCCACTCGTTTTCTTGAGTTCGAAGCCGTCGCCAGAAATCTGCGATTTCTGGCTGCCAACCAGAAGCCGACGGCTTCTGGTGACCGGATTGATTGTACTCAAAGGAGTGGTAGTACCCTTTGCCCTTCCATTTCAGCTCGCCGACTTTGTGGCCCTTGTCTTTCTTTTTCTTGAGGTTGGAGCGGTCGGTGTAGAGCCGTCGGATGACCATCTGAAGCACTTTCGAGTTGATTTTTCGGAGGTCAGTCCACCACTTCTTGAGGTCGGGGAGACGGTTCTGTTCGGGCGTGTATGTCGAGTTCTCCATGCGATTCATGCGGTGGAGAAAGTGGTTGCGGACTTGCCGACAGGTATCCAGCGTCCACGCCAGTCGCTCCTGCTGGTCGGACGTGGGGTTGAGCCGGAACCTGTAGGCGAAGTCCATGCTACGTTACTCCTCGGAGTCGGTAGGGTCGGAGATTCGGACGACTTTCACGTCCGCCCCGAGCCACCGCTTCGGGATGGTGATATGAGCACCGCCGCTCCCGAAGGGCTTCACTTCGCGGTCGAGAGCTTCTTCGCCCTCGACTGTGAACGATGCCATACCAACCTATATGCTGAACATATAGGTAAGTGTTTCGGTGCGTGGGCCTGCGGGCCGGTTGTATAGGACGAATTAACACAGCATACCTACATCGGGTGACTATCCATGACAAACGCTCCACAACCGAGCAACGAGGGTCGGGCGTTTCGGGATGAACATCCCTCCGGATGGATCGCTCTCACTCGGAACGAGAGCGTTCTGTACATGATCGATGCGCTGCTCGATCTTCAACCGCACCGCGAGTTCAATCAAACGGAGCTAGCAGAACTCGCAGGGGTGAGTCGGCAGTCGGTCGGTCGACATCTGGAGCTACTCTTAGAAACTGGTGTCATCGAGCCGATCGGGAACACGAGTCCTCAGCGCTACCGATTCGACGAAGAGAGTCCGGTCAGCACGGCCATCATCCGGCTCGACGGGGCGATGAACACTGTCGGCGTCGCTACGAGCGACGATCAGTAGGATTTGGCGAAGTAGGCAGTCGTTTCCGCGCTTTCGCCACAGATACCGCAGGTGTCGTGGATCGGGTCGTCGTCCATCGGAGTCAGCACGATTTCGGCGGCGATCTGGTCTTTGATCTCGGTTTCGCAGGCTTCGTCGCCACACCAGCCGGTTTTGACGTAGCCGCCGTGCTGGCCGATCGTCCCGAGGATCTCCTCGCGGGACTCGGCTTCGCGGACGTTCTCGTCGCGGGTTTCCTCCGCGGCAGCATACAGCTTCGCGTACACCGTATCGAGGTGCTCGCGCGTCGCTTCGGCGACGTTCTCCCGGGGTTCGGCCGTTGTCTCCCCGTCGGGTCGGTGGACGACCGACACCTGTTCGTCTTCGACCTCGTTCGGTCCGATCTCGAACCGGACGGGCACGCCCTTCAGCTCCCACTCGTTGAACTTGAATCCGGGATTGCGCTCGTCGCGGTCATCCAGGTGGACGCGGACGCCCGCCGCTTCGAGCTCCGCACGGATGCGCTCGGCGTATCCGAGCACCTCCTGCCGGGTGTCCTCCTGCCAGATGGGAACGATCACGACCTGTTTGGGGGCGATGGTTGGTGGGAGAACGAGTCCCTGGTCGTCCGAATGGGTCATGATGAGCGCCCCGAGCGCGCGCCACGACAGCCCCCACGAGGTGGTGTGTGCGAGCCGTTCGTCCTCGTCTTCATCGACGTAGGTGATGTCGAACGCCTCGGCGAAGCTCGTCCCGAGGTGGTGGCTCGTCGCGGCTTGCACGGTCTTTCCGTCGGGCATCAACACTTCCAGCGTCGTCGTCGTGTCCGCGCCGGGGAACTTGTCGTGTTCGGGCTTTTTCCCGCGGAGCGGGGGCAGCGCGAGCACGTCAGTGTACAGCCGCTCGTACTGGTCGAGCCGGAGCATCGTCTCGTCCCACGCGTCGCTCCGGTCGTGGTGGGCGGTGTGGCCCTCCTGCCAGAGGAACTCCTTGGTCCGGAAAAAGGGCTTGGTCTCGGTGGCCTCCCACCGCACCACCGAACACCACTGGTTCACTCTGAGCGGCAAATCCCGGTGGCTGCGCACCCACTGGGAGATGTAGGGTGTGATGATCGATTCGCTGGTGGGACGGACGGCAAGCCGCTCTTCGAGTTCGTCGTAGCCGCCGTGGGTCACCCACGCCACCTCCGGATCGAACCCCTCCACGATCTCTTTCTCCTGTTGGAGGTACGACTCGGGGATGAACATGGGGAAATACGCGTTCTGCACGCCGCTGTCTTTGAACCAGCCGTCGAGGTGGTCCTGGATCGACTCCCACAGCGCGTACCCGCGCGGGCGCGTGACGATGAACCCGCCCATGGGGGCGTAATCTGCGAGCTCGGCCTTCTGGACGACCTGGGCGTACCAGTCGCCGGTCTCGTGTTCCTTACTGGCTGTTATTCCAAGATCCTGCTCGCTGCTCATGTAGGAACGTGACGGACACCCCTATTAAGTCCGACGTGTCTCAGATTTCGGGGCTACAGGGCTTCGACGGTCGTTGGGACGCGTTGTTGGCCCTCCACAAGTCACCGGACGTGAACCGACCGAAGAACAGGACAGTAGTGCGAACGGAGCCAAGTGCGGTTGAGTGGGGGAGTTCACTCCCACGTCGGATGGCTCCGGTGGTGAGAGTACAGTTCTTCGGCCGTGTAGCGTTCTATCGTTGGGAACATCGTCCAGCCGTCCGCTTGGCGGACGAAGTTTGAACAGAACACGGTTGCGTTGTCACTAAACTGGTGAATAGCGTGACGACACGCGCCACACGGGGTTGTCACGGTTTCGTCCGTATCGGGGACAGGACCAACGATGAGGATAACATCGAGTTTCGTGGCCTCCGTCTCGGCGTACTGCATGTTATTGATCGCGTGCCGTTCCGCACAGACTGAGAGATCCATGTGTACGATTGTACGACGATTCCCACGTGGAAAGTATCGTATGAATAGAGATTTTAACGGGGCCAGCTCCGTAGATACGGACCGGAGACGCCGTGAATTCGATTTTCGTACCGACGGATAGTCACCGAGAGCCGAGGAATCGCCGATCAGTACGTCCAGAGCCGTCGGACGCGACCGGCGAGTTCGGGCCGTTCTTCTTCGATCCGATCAGGATCGCGCACGCCGTCGACGTTGACAACGTGGACCAACCCGCGCTCGTCCGAATACACGTCCTGGAAGTCGTACACCACACCGACGACATCGATGTCCACGGGTACGTCGTCGCTCTCACGCAGGAACGCGACCTGTTGGTCGACGTTGTACTCCACGAGGCGGTTGATCGCCTCACTTTCTTCGAAACCATCGGGCAGCGCTGCCACGCCGTCGGTGAGCCGCCGTTTTAACAGATCAATACAGTGGCGGATTCCCGCTGGCTCCTCGATTTCTCCTCGTATATCCTTGTAGGTAGCCGTCACGGCCCCACAGCCGGTGTGCCCGATCACGACGGCCGTCGACGTGTCGGCGTGGACAAGCGGATACAGCACATCACCCGACACCGCCAGCCCTTCGGCTGTCTCCTCGAACACCCGGTTACCGATCGCTCCCACCGTGAAGATGTCTCCCGGCGTGCGGTTTTCGAACATTTCGTCCTGCAACACGCGCGAATCGGAACAACACACTGTGACGGCTCCCGGTGCTTGGCCGTCTTGCACCCCCTCGAAGCGCTCGTTTTCGAACCGACGCGCGTGGCGCTCGTTGCGTTGTAACAGCTCGCTCACTGAATCCGGCATCGTTGAACACGGCGGACCACACGGGCGACCGATAAACGCGTTGCGAACCACGCACACGTGCCCCGAGCTGCACCTACTCTACACCAAACGGCGATTTCCCTTCGGTCCAGTCCCAACCGGGCAGGCGCGTCTGAAAACCGGCAGCGAGTGCGGCATCCAGATCGTCGATCCCGGCCGTTTCGCCGTCGTGGTGGTGGATGTCGGCGTAGTGGAACGTGGCTTCAGCCAGCAGCGATCGGGGCTGACCGCCAGCGATCGTAGCGGCGAGTTCCCGCCCGAGCAGTTCGTCGACGACGAAGCCCGGATAATCGCCCTCGACGTCGAGGTCCCGAAGGATAGCGACGAGGGCGGCGACGTTCACGGCGCGGTCGCCGTCTGCGAACACGACATCGACCTCCGCGCGGTACTGCTCGTCGCTGATCGGATCGACAGTCGTTCCGAACTGCTCGCCGAGGGCGTCCCGAACGTCAGTGATCAACGAGGCGATCGGACGGTCGCGGACGTACACATACTCCGCTCGAACACGGGTCGGCGTCAGACGCATGATTGTGTGGATTGACGTTCTTTTATCGAATGCACGAACGGCTGAAACGAGTTACGACGCGGGGGCGTATATCCTGCGTGGTTGCGAAGGGTTTTATAATGACCGTGTAGTAGAATGAGTAACGCGGGTTTTCCGGGCCGTCGTGAACGGTCGTGATGTCACATATGACCTGTTGTTCGATTTCAGTCCTGGTTCCACGTCCGATCGGATCAGTGTTGGGCGATGTATCGTGTGGAGTGATGTGGTGTGGTGTGCTCTGGAACCCCGCCTATCTACGTGACCTATGAGCACGGTAGAGAAGCAACTTGACGATTTGAAAGCAGAGATTGCAGCCGAGATACCGAACGACATCTCCGTTTCTGATGTGACGTACGAGGGTCCCGAACTCGTCATTTACACGCGGGATCCGAAGAAGTTCGCACAGAACGGCGATCTGATTCGGACGCTTGCGGGTAAGCTTCGAAAACGAATCACTGTCCGGCCCGATCCCGACGTGCTCGCACGGCCTACGGACGCAGAAGCACAGATTCGGGCCATCATTCCGGACGAGGCGGGCGTGACCGATCTCGACTTCCACGCCGACACCGGCGAGGTCGTGATCGAAGCCCAAAAGCCTGGGATGGTGATCGGTCGCCACGGATCGACGCTGCGCGAAATCACCCAGAAGATCGGATGGACTCCCGAAGTCGTGCGGACGCCGCCGATCGAATCCGCAACCGTCTCGAACGTCCGAAACTTCCTGAAACAGGAGCGCGAAGAGCGACGGGAGATCTTAGAGCGCGTTGGTCGGCAGATCCACCGCGAGGAGCTCGCTGACGAGCAGTGGGTTCGGATCAGCACGCTGGGCTGTTGTCGTGAGGTCGGCCGCGCGAGTTTCATTCTCTCGACGGCCGAAACCCGAATCCTCATCGACTGTGGCGACAAGCCCGGTGCAGAGGACGAGGTGCCCTACCTCCAAGCGCCGGAGGCCAACCCGCTCAACTCCATCGACGCGGTGGTGCTCACTCACGCCCACCTCGATCACTCGGCGCTCATTCCGCTGTTGTTCAAATACGGCTACGACGGGCCGATTTACTGCACGGAGCCGACCCGCGATCTGATGGGACTGTTGACGCTCGATTACCTCGATGTCGCCGCCAAGGAGGGACGGACGCCGCCGTACGAAAGCGAGATGGTCCGCGAGGCGCTGAAACACACGATCCCGCTGGAGTACGGCGACGTCACGGACATCGCACCCGACGTGAAGCTCACGCTGCACAACGCCGGCCACATCCTCGGGAGCGCGGTTTCACACTTCCACATCGGTGACGGGCTGTACAACGTGGCGTTTTCGGGCGACATCCATTACGAGGACACCCGGCTGTTCAACGGCGCTATCAACGAGTTCCCCCGCGTCGAAACGCTCGTCATGGAATCGACGTACGGCGGTCGGAACGACTACCAAACCGACCAAGCCGATTCCGAGCAGAAACTGATGGAAGTCATCCAAGAGACGTACGACCGGGACGGGAAGATCCTCATCCCGGCCTTTGCGGTCGGTCGCTCCCAGGAGATCATGCTCGTCATCGAGGAGGCGATGCGTGAGGGGAAGATCCCCGAGATGCCAGTCCACCTCGATGGAATGATCTGGGAGGCGACGGCCATTCACACCACCTACCCCGAGTATCTCCGCGACGATCTGCGCGATCGGATCTTCCACGAAAACGAGAATCCGTTCCTTTCCCCGCAGTTCAACCACATCGATGGGGGCGAGGACGAACGCCGCGACGTCACCGACGGCGGTCCCTGTATCATCCTCTCTACCTCGGGGATGGTCACCGGCGGCCCGATCATGTCGTGGCTCGAACACCTCGGCCCGGATCCGGACACCACGATGGTGTTCGTCGGCTACCAGGCCCAGGGCACGCTCGGTCGACGCATCCAGAGCGGGTGGGACGAAATCCCGATGAACGGTCGTGGCGGGCGCTCGGACACGCTGTCGCTGGATCTGTCCGTCGAAACCGTCGATGGCTTCTCCGGACACTCCGGACGGCAGGGACTCGTCGATTACGTCCGAACGATGAACCCCCGCCCCGAGAAGGTGCTGTGTGTCCACGGCGATGAGTCGTCCGTGCAGGACCTCTCCTCGGCGCTGTACCACAAATTCGATATGAGAACGTTCGCACCGAAGAACTTGGAGACGTTCCGATTCCGTTAACGTCCTCCCTGCCCGACGCGAGCCTTGTAGACGCGAAATTCACCGAATAGTTGGTATTGGAGAGGGACACGGTGTACGACGGGTTCGGTAGCACAACTAGCATCGAACGAATTGATCCCCGCCCCAAGGGACCGAACGAACGGGGAAAGGAATGGCATCCCATACCGATCGACGGACGTATCTGGATGGTCCCTTGACCAATCGACTAGTCACCGGCCGCATTAGCCATGGTGATTGGCGTCATATTTTCCGTGGGCGAATAGATCGAGCGGGGAGCTGGGGACACCGGACAGCCGTAGCGTTCAGTATCCTCGGTCCCGAAGAAGTCGTATGCAGTGTCATTACTGCGAGGAAGAGGCTGCCATGTCCGTCGAGAAAGACGGTGTAAAGGTCGGACTGTGCCAGCAGCACTTCCGCGCTCGGTTCGAAGAGCTGCAATCGGAGGGGTGGCTCGAAGAGCTTCAGGAGAAGTTGAACACCAACCGCATCGAGTGAACTGCGCCCGGGGTTAAGTGGTTCGAGAGACCGAAGGTCTCTCGTCATCACGAGACGGCGAAGCCGTCTCGGACGACCCCGGGATGCTCAAGGAGTGAAGCTCCTTGGCAACGCGAAAAGCGAAGCTTTTCGCAGTCTTCCCGTGGATTATTCAAGCACTCCCGCGCCACCGTCGGTATGATGACCTCTCGCGGTGGTTTGGGTCACGGTCGGGCCGTCCACCGGCCCCGATCCCTGCCGTCTCAAAGTCGCTACGCGACTTTGCGGGCTGTACAAGAGCTTCACTCTTGTGAACATCGCAGCTTCCACTTGCGCACTTGTGGGAGCGTGTTGAGAGCAGGCACATTTCTGTTGGAACGATACAACCAGTTTTTCGCCACGCTGATTCCAGCGCCACGATCAGAGTGATCTTGGCGACCACACGCACAGCATTTGAACCGTTTCCTGTTCCGGTTTGCACGTTCGGTGTGTTCGCATGACGTCCGCGTACACCGTTGGGACGTGTACGCTGGATCAACGTCGTCGGTTGGAATCCCACACCACGCCGCTTTGTATGTGATGAATTTCCGAAGGTGGGCAAATGGCAGGCAGTGGAGGCGGCGGTTCATCCGCGTCCCGTACTCGATGTCGTCTCGCATGTCTTTGAGGTCTTCAAAGACGACAATGGGACGCTCGAACCGCTGTATCCACCTCACTACAAGCCGGGAAACCTTGTGGAGCTGATCGTGCACGAACCGCTGTTCCTTAGTTCGGAACAGCTCATTGAACGCCGTTTGATCGGCCTGTTGCATCCGTTTGCGCCGTGTGAAATACCGATGGCGCTGGGCTTTGATCTCGGGAAAGTCGATGACAATAGAGTCCTCAATCCCTGATTCGGTCAGTGCCGCTAATGCGATACAGTCCTCGTTGATATCGACACCGACGACCGTTTCGGCGGTGGATTTCTCCCGCACTTCGGCGGACTCGTGGGTGATGGTGACGTGAAGTTCGTTTCCCCCATTGCGAACGAGCGCTTCAGCTGTTCCGACCCGCCACTCATCCGACTCCATCGCTCGTTCGAGCAACTCGTGCTGGTCGGGACTCCCACGAAGTTCGCCTTTGACATGTTTGTACGGTTTCGCGGAGAGGCGAAACCGTACCGACTCGTCGTCTTCGAGAAAGAGGTTATAGCCTTCACCGTAGTTCATACGGAGTGGGAACGATTCGTGTTTGTACCATGGTCGTCCCCAATCGTCGTTGTCGTAGTAGGCTTGGATAGCGTCAAAAGCCTTGTTGATGATCCGCTGGGCTGTATTGTTCACCAGGTCGGCGTTCTGTGTCACGGTGTCATCGATATCGTCCCAGTCCCAGCCTTCGCGGTCAAGACGAAGCACTTCGTTAAACACACGGCGACACTCCAGACGCGCCTCCTCAAGCAGTTCAACATTGTCACTCTGAATATCAAGCTGAAAGACAAGCGTCTTTGTGAGTTCTACTGTGTCGGTCATGGGTCGTCCTGCGGATCGGGGGGTGAGGTGCGGACGACTTTCACGTCCGCACCGCGCCAGCGTTTGGGAACAGTAACGTGAGCACTGTTCCCGAAGGGTTTGACCTCTCGGACGATCACTTCCTGACCGTCGATCTCAAAGTACTCCCCCATATTAGGGTATATATTTTGGATATACATAAGAATGTCGACTGGATGGTGGAAATGTAAGTAAGAAGCACTCGAACCACACAGTGTACAACGTCAACTATCACTTCGTGTGGTGTCGTAAATCGAAGATTTACTGCTCGCAAATCTCCGATTTGCGATGTCCAAAGTATCGCCATGCAATACTGGACTCAATCAAGAAGTCTCTGGAAACAAGTTTCCGCGAGGTCTGCGACGATTACGGATACGAAATACAGTCACTCCATATCTCGCCCGATCACATACACCTGTTCGTGTCGGCACATCCAAGGTATGCGCCGAGCGAGATCGTGCGGACGATCAAGAGCATAACTGCCCGTGAGATGTGGAAGCAACACGAAGCGTACTTGGAGGAATTTCTATGGAGTGGAGGATTCTGGGAGGGATCGTACTACATCGGAACGGCAGATGAGGTTTCAAGCGAGACGATTGAACAGTATATCGAACGCACGGAGTACGTGTAGGCTCATGTCGGATTCACCATCGGGGTCAAGTCAAGGGAAATCTTCGATTTCCCGTATCCAGCAAATCGCTACGCGATTTGCGCGACCCCGAGGCACTCTCCTTGTAGTTCTGTAGATCCACACCGACGGGACCACCCGGGAGGACGATGCCCAGCAGGCTGTGGTGACTCGAACATGACTTTTACCACCACACTTCCTAACCACTGGCATGGAGCACGTCCGAATCGATGCGGTCGAGGACTGGATGGGACCAGCGTCGATCAAACGGCCACTCGGCCGGGCGCTCGGGACGATGGAGATGGCGATCAACTACTACGAACTCGCGCCGGGAGAGAGCTTCGCGTTCGGTTACCACCGGCATACGGAACAGGAGGAGGTGTTTTACATCCAGTCGGGGACAGTCACCTTCGAGACCGAAGCGGGCGACGTGGCTGTCGGGACCGGTGAGGCGATTCGGTTCGAATCCGGCGAGTTCCAGCAGGGGACGAACCACAGCGACGACCGCGTCATAGCGGTAGCACTCGGCGGTCCGGCGGAGCCGGGCGAAACGGAGATCCGTCGGGACTGTCCCGACTGTGGAGAACGAACGCCACAGCGCATCGAGCCGGCCGACGATGCCCTCCGCACGCTCTGTGAGAACTGTGACACAGAAACCGGCCGGTTCACGTGACTATGACCGGCGATCGTCCTGTGGTCGTCTACGACGACGACTGTGGATTTTGCACGTGGTGTGCGGAGTGGATCGTCCGCCGTGGAGCGTTCGACACCGTCGGGTTCGCCAACCTGACGCCGGAGCAACACGCACGGCTGCCGGCCGACTTCACTGACTGCACCCACCTGCTCACCGACGCCGGGGTCTACTCCTGCGGCGAGGCCGTCGAACAGGCCTTGATCCGCGCCTATCCCGATCTACGGCGGCCGTTCGGGGTGCTCGATCGGATTCCGGGCTACGCGAGGCTCCGCGAGCGGCTGTACGAGTGGGTCGCAGACAACCGAGCGTGGTTCGGACGGGTCTGTAGCGCCGAACCCCCGGTCGAATCGCTGAAGTGATTAAATATCAATAAATAGCAGCCGTCATTCGAACGCCGCGAGGCCGGTCAAGTCCTGTCCGAGGATGAGCGAGTGGATGTCGTGGGTGCCCTCGTACGTGTAGACGGTTTCCATGTTCGTGAGGTGGCGCATGGGCGAGTAGTCGGCGGTGATGCCGTTGCCGCCGAGGATTTCTCGGGCGATCCGTGATTGGTCGCGGGCCATGCGCACGTTGTTGCGCTTTGCCATCGAAACCTGTTGTGGCCGGAGGTCGCCGCGCTCTTTGAGATCGGCCAGTCGGTGGGCGAGCAGTTGGGCGAGCGTGATCTGGGTCGCCATCTCCGCGAGCTTCTCCTGTTGGAGTTGGAACCGCGCGATCGGCCCGCCGAACTGCTCCCGGTCGAGCGCGTACTGACGCGCGGTTTCGAAACAGTCCCGCGCCGCGCCGACGGTGCCCCACGCGATGCCGTACCGCGCCTGTGTCAGACAGGAGAGCGGTCCCTTCATTCCCTCGACGCCCGGCAGCACGTTCGCCTCGGGAACGCGAACGTCGTTCAGCCCGATCTCGCCAGTGATGGACGCTCGCAACGAGAGCTTCTCTTTGATCTCGTTCGTGGTGACGCCGTCGCGGTCGCTCTCGACCAGAAAGCCCCGGATCGGTCCCGGCTCGGAGCCGTCGTCCTCCTTCACGCGCGCCCAGACGAGCGCCACGTCAGCGATCGGGGCGTTGGTGATCCACGTTTTCGAGCCGTTCAGGCGGTAGCCGTCCTCGTCGGGAACCGCGGTGGTTTCCATTCCCGAGGGGTTCGAGCCTTGCTGTGGTTCCGTCAGCCCGAAACAGCCGACCGCCTCGCCGGCGCCAAGCGGCTCTAACCACTCGTCTTTCTGGGCCTCGGATCCGAAGGCGTGGATCGGGTACATCACGAGCGCGCCCTGAACGCTTGCCATCGACCGCAGCCCCGAATCGCAGGCTTCGAGTTCGGCCATCAACAGCCCGTAGGCCGTTTCGCTCACACCGGGAAGACCGTAGCCCTCCAGATTGGGTGCGTAAAAGCCAAGCTCGCCCATCTCGGGGATGAGTTCGGTCGGGAACGTCCCCTCGATCCAGTGGTCGCCGATCTCCGAGTCGAGTGTATCGTCCACGAACTCCCGCGCCGTGTCGCGGATCATCCGCTCCTCTGCTGAGAGATCGTCCGCCAAATCCACGTAGTCGAGCATGTGGGTTCTCCGGGACCATCCGGTAAAAACGCTCGCCAATTCGAATCGACGGTCGATCGAACCGAGTACGCACCTCACTCCTGCTGTTCCTCTCGTAGCTCTGTTCGACGGATCTTTCCGGTCACCGTCTTGGGCAGCGTGTTCCGGAATTCGATCTCGCGGGGGTACTCGTGGGCTGCTAGTGTCCGTTTCACATGGCCTTTGATGTCTTCTTTGAGATCCTCCGAGGGTGTCACATCGTTGCTGGGCACGATGTGCGCTTTCACGACGTTCCCCCGCTCGGGGTGGGGCTTGGGAACGACCGCCGCCTCGGCGACACCCTCGTGTTCGCCGAGCGAGCTCTCGACCTCGAAGGGACCGATGCGATACCCCGAGGAGAGGATGACATCATCGGCGCGGCCTTCGAACCAGAAGTATCCCGCTTCGTCTTTGTAGGCGAGATCGCCCGACAGATACCACTCGCCCTCGGTCCCCTCGATGAAGCAGCGCTCGGTTTTTTCCGGTTTCTCCCAGTATTCGGCGAAAAAGCAGGGATAATCGCCGCGCTGGGCGACCTCACCGGTTTCACCGGGGTCGAGGACGGACCCGGTCTCGGGATCGACGATTTCGGCTTCGATCCCGGGAAGCGGTTTGCCCATCGACCCCGGCCGGAGGTCCATCGTCGGGTAGTTGTTGATGATCATGTTGCCCGTTTCGGTCTGCCCGTACGTGTCGAGGATAGTAACGCCGAGTTTCTGTTGCCCCCACTCGACGACACCACCGCTGAGTGGTTCACCGATCGAAAGCGCATGCCGGAGATCGATATCCACGTCCGCCAGGACCGACTCGTTCTCTCGGAGCGTCCGGTAGGCTGTCGGGACCGAAAACAGGATCGTAATCGGGTAGTCGTCGAGAAGCCCAGCCCACGCCTCAGGATCGAATTCACCCTCGTAGGTGAACAACGACGCTCCCCAAAACCATGCTCCGAGGGTGTTGATCGGTCCCGTCAGCCATCCGAGGTCAGCGGTTGACCAGTAGAGATCGCCGGGCTGAAGATCGACCGCGAACTTCTGGGTGGCGGCGACGCCAGCGATCCAGCGCTGTTTGTGAAGGACGCCTTTTGCCGGACCTGTCGTCCCCGACGTGTAGTACAACAGCGCATCGTCCTCCCCGTGGGTCTGGACAGCGTCGTACTCCGTGCTCGCGGCGTCGAGTGCCGTGTTGAACGTGGTGTCTTGTGGAGGTGCACCACCACCGCGGTCGACGGTGAGCACGTGCTCGACGGACGGTGCGTCTTCGAGCGCGGCCCCAACCGTCTCCCGGTTGTCCGTCGTCGTAACGAGCACCGTCGCGTCGCAGTCGTTCAGTCGGTAGGAAACGCCGTCCGGTCCGAATCGCTCGTTGACGCCCCCCCAGACAGCTCCGTGTTTGAGCGTCCCGATCAGCGCCACGTAGTGCTCGGGAATCCGGGGCATGTACGAGAACACGCGGTCACCCTGCTCGACGCCCAACTCCTCGAGGACGTTCGCAAACTGACTCGACCGGGCCGACAGCTCCCAAAACGTCGTCTTCGTGAGTTCATCGTCCACCCCGACCTGATACAGCGCCACACGCTCCCGGTCGGTCGCGTGCCGATCGACAGTCTCGTGCCCGATATTCAATTCCCCGGGAGCGTCCCAGTCGGTCTCTTTGTAGATATCGTCCCACGAAAAAGTTGCCCGCTCCGTCTCGTAGCCCTCCATATTGTGGGTTGCTACCATACTCTCCACTGATGACACCATGATATATAAATATGGATCAATTCTTATAATCTATTCAATATGAATGTGTATAGTATTATGTATCAGTGGGTTGCGCATTTATAGTATTGAGGTGTCATGTGCTCTCCTGATGAGATGCCAGCGGACATCGATGACAACACCGACAGAGCCGTTGCAGGCAACGATCGATGGGCGTTGGATCGATCCGAGATCATTTCTCCGCTGAGTTGCACAACGATAGAACCGTACGTATCGTCAACACTCAGCCGGTGTGCTTTGCACCTCGGCCGCGTATTCGGTGAAGTTATCGAACAGCTGTTTCGCTTCACAAGCGTCGGCGTACCGGTCGTCGGTGATGTCGGCCAACACGGATTCGATGCGTTCCGCTCCAAGGAACTCCTTGCGCCGGGTCACTGCCTGAGCGGATTCCGTGTCGTACTCGGGGTGGAACTGCACGCCGAACGCGTTGCCCACCCGAAAGCCGTGGATACCGTACTCGTTTTCCGCGGTCCGTTCCGCTCCGTCGGGGAGTTCGACCACGCTGTCCCCGTGGGTGGTGAACACCGTGAACCGGTCTTCGATCCCCGAAAACAGCGGTGAATCCGCGTGGGAAATCTCCTGATAGCCGATCTCGTAGTCGTCCATCTCCGCGACCCGCCCGCCGAGCGCCGAGGCGAGCAGCTGGTGGCCGAAACAGACGCCGAGGATCGGAAGCTCCCGCTCGTGGGCCTCCTGTACCCACGCGCGGCTGTCGTGAATCCACTGTTCGTCCCAGTACGTCGACGCAGCCGATCCCGTGACGACCACCCCATCGAAGTCGAACGATGCGGGGAGCTGCCCGCGAGAAACCAGAAACTCCGTGAGATCGGCGTCCAACTCCCGCCGGAAGTTCCGGTTGGTCGAAGGGATCGCCGCATCCGTCGTGGATGCGTTCAACAACGCAAAACGCAACTGTGCCATTATCTATTCTACCATCCCGAGACGTTTTGCAATTTCGGCACCACCTTTTTTACGTTCGGGTGGCCGAAGGCCACCCTCACGCAAAAAATCTGGACCAAAAAAAGCCGCTCGCTCCGCTCGCGGTGGGTGTACTCACCGCGACCGCTCCACCCCGCTACTGCCACCGCGACCGCGCCGCCACCGCACGTTACGATTCCCTGTCAGTCGTTAGTGGTGTGCGCAGCGTCGGGACCGCCGACGATGCGCACCAGCTCGAGATGACGCTGGCGGAGCTCATCGAGATCGCCGATCTGTCGATGCTTGCAGTACCCCACGACCGTTTCGACTTTTGACTCTCACGCCGATCGATGGCCTTCGCTAGAGGTCGACGATTCGACGCCCGACGACCGTCGACGCATCCGAACTGGAGAGCAGCCGTTTCGAGTGGTGTTTTTATCACCCGAGAACAAGAGTTATTAATTTGTGGCGTGTCGTCGTCACATATGAGTAACAATACGTCGATGTCGCCCGGTACTGCTGCTCAAACGGCGCTCGACAATCCCGATGATGCCTTTGGGGCGATTCAAACGCTGTTCGACTTCGTAGATGACGGTGGGGACGAGGTCCGCGATGCTGCGGTGTCGCTCTCGTTGGTTGCGGGACGCGCTCCAGAGGCCTTCACCGGCCAGACGGACCGGTTCGAAAGCGCACTGAAAACAGCTGAGGGGAATTACGCTCGTCTTAACTTGGCCGATGCGGTGAACGAGTTGCTCGAACACCGAGCCATTCCTCCGGGAGACGCCGGCCCGGCATTGACCGAGGCGACGCGCGTACGGGACGAAACTGAATACTGGGAAGACCAACCAGAGGATGAGTTGCAGAATATTCGAAAAGGATTGAACGGATGGACTGACGTGGCAGCGATGGGTGAGCCAGTCCCGGAGATCGTGGTGAAACGTGCGATTGGGATATCCAAAATCGCGGATCCCAGCACCCTGCTGCGAATCCTTGATGTGTTGCAGGCCGCCGTTGCCTCAGGTAGTTCGATGAGAGAGAAAGCGTTCCAAGGCATCGCTGTGCTGGCGGAGGAAGGCGATGAGACACTTACCTCCGAGGCGACGGTCGCCGTCGCGGAACTCGTTCTCAGTGACAGTGTTCCCGACGAAGACACCGCCCGAGACATTATCACGGCGAACGCCGAGACGGTTCGGCGGGAAAACCAACTCGTCGAGCAAGCGCTCAAGGAGATCACAGCGTGAGCGACGATTTCGATGGATGTCTCGAATGCTTGGAGGATGAGGAAGAGATAGAAACATCGAAGTCTCGATTATCACACATAAGTGTAAGTCTTGATCTTGGCAAGGCTATAACCTTCCAAAATCCCATTAACCCAACAATTTCTGCAGGGAAAATGTGGGATCCCAGTGAATACAAAGAAGCTTGTGTGAACCCTGCCTGTGGCGAATGGCAGGAAGATATTGGAAGAACACTGGATAATATCAACGAAAGTCTTGAGGATGTTGCTCGGACAATGACTGGAGCCATATAGATAAAAGCAAAGTCGAACAGCTAGCACAGCTCAGTGAGGGCGCACTCGATCGGGTTGATGAGCAGGGAATCGAGTGGCAAGGTGTCGAAAAACAGATTGGATGGAAAAAGATCGAAGATCAGATCGATGATTTTGAGGAGAACTTCGAACCTGCAGCAGAGTACACGGCATTCCTTCATAGTCTGCGTGGAACCCCAAATCCGGGGATCGGTAAATTACCCGAAACGGCAAGCTCGCTCGAAAATCTAACCGGATTGCGAAGCAGAATCGAACCAGAAGTGGCTGCTGATGTGGAAACGGTCCCGAACGAAAACGACGAAGAGGAGGAACAAGGACCGGCCGAGAGGGTGGAAGCGGAGATAGAGACGCTGAAAGAAGAGAAAGAAGAGCGGATCGAAGAACGGAAAGCGGAACGAGAAACGAGGATCGGAGAGCTGAAAGCGGAGGTTGACGAGCTGAAAGAGGAGCAACAAGAGAAGATAGGAGAGCTGAAAGATGAGAAAGATGATCGGATCGGGGAACGGAACGAAGGGATTGACGAGCTGAAAGCGGAGCGAGAAAACCGAACCGAGTGGCGTGAAGATGAGATCGATGGGCTTAGCGAGGAAGAAGAGGAACAAATCGAGGAGCTACAAGAGCAGATCTGGGAGATTAGAAAAGAGAAGGAGGACCAGATCGATACGCGACGAGAGCGGATCGAGGAGACCAGAGAGACGTACGGCGAGCAGATCACGGAGACCAGGGAGACGTACGACAAGCAGATCGAGGAAACTAGAGAGCGAATCGCGGAGATTCGAGACGAGTACGCCGAACAGA
This sequence comes from Halobacteriales archaeon YIM A00010, assembly GCA_025041175.1. Lineage (GTDB taxonomy): Archaea > Halobacteriota > Halobacteria > Halobacteriales > Haloarculaceae > Halocatena. Next base: position 2,528,787 of record JAKCFJ010000001.1, on the reverse strand, counting down.
TCACGGGGATCAGAGACGAGTACGAGGCGCGGATCGATGAGCGACGGGATCGGCTCACGGAACTGCACGAGCAGGACGAGGACACAACCATCGAAACGTCCACTAAGCGAGACCGTGATGGGGAAGCTGGTGTGAGTGGACCGTCTGGACGGGGAGATTCTCTACCAGGAACCGCGACGATCGAACAGGAAAACGACAACGCAGACCGCTCGGAACCGGCCGGAGAGCCAACCGGTGCGGTGGCAAACGGTGGAGCTGGCAACGGAGCGGCCAGTTCACCAGGGAGCGACTTGTCTACCGAATCCGGACAGGACGGTGAGAGCACGCAGACCACCGACGTATCGACATCGGGATTCGATCCCAACAGAACCCTCAGTGACGAAGAGATCAGGGAGCTAGAACTCAACAGCGACTGGTCGCAGTACAATCAACCCAGAAACGGGTCCTACCCTACCGATGATCCCGACCAAACGAACGAACCCGACGAACCCACCCGCGAGGAAAATTCCGAGAAAGGCGACGGAGAACGGGGCGGCCTCGTGTAGGGCTGGTGTCCAGCCTGCTCTGACCGGGTCATTCGTCGCGGTCGGTGGTCTGAGTGACTCGCTCGTTCGACACCTCAGGCGTCTCGCTGTCTGACGTGATCGCCGGACAGAAATCCACTGCTACCGGTACAATCCCGGCAGCAACGCCTGATTTCAGTGGTTCGTTACTATGCTCCGAGCAACAGCTGGCACAATGAGTTGTTAGTATAATATAACATTATCCGTTCCATCAGTACCTTTATGTGTGATGGGGAAGGCAACGATAGATGAGGACGCCAGCGTGTGCCGACCGCGCGTTCATTGGAACGCGCCGGGTGGTCAAGACACCCGACGCTGGGGTTCTCCATGATGAGAGAGTCCCATGACAGGGAACGAATCAGAGGCATGTAACGGTGTCGCATCGTATCAGGAAACCGAACAGCGCCATCGGTGTCGGGTGTGTGGCCAGCCGGTTCGCACGCGCCTCGACCACCGCATCGGCTGCCCGTTGGGGCGGTGGTGGCGATGACGCTACCGCTGTTCCAGTTCCGGAATCGGCGGGGTGAGGTGCTGAACCTCTCGGCCGTCGAGGATCGGGCGGCGGTGACGAAAGCCGAACTGTACCACATTATTGACGTGAGCGAGGGACTGTGGTGTAGACCGTGTCAGTCCACCGGTTGCGCACACGCTACGCAGATTGAGCAGATACTGGCAACAGCGGGGCTTGGCAGGACCCGAGCAGGTGGTTACGACGAACTCCCCGGAATCGCGCGGTTCACGCGTTACTGCGCCGCAGGCGAGACGATCGTGGAATGCTGGTTCGACAACGGCGCGTGCCTGCGCGTCCACGAGCAGCGCGATGGCGACGTGGTTCAGTCCGTGTTCGCGCCCGAGGATTCGCGCGAGCCAGCCGCCATGACCGAGAAATCGGATGCTGAGAACGCTTCCACCTGTCTGGTCGCAACGCTCGTCACGTACTGCCAGTACCGCCAGCGCGGTGATCTCGCTGGCTTACGGCAGCGCTACCCCGAGCTGGCACACGTCGTCGGTGAGGCCGACGGATCTACTCAGACGACTGACAAGGAATCGTAGCGTGCAGTTGCGGTGGCAGAGCGGGAGCGGTGGCGGTGAGTACACCCACTGCGAGCGGAGCGAGCGGCTTTTTTTGGTCCAGATTTTTTTCGTGAGGGTGGCCTTCGGCCACCCGAACGTAAAAAAGGTGGTGGTTGATTGAGAGCCTAGTCCAACAGACCGAGTTCGGACAGGCGAGAGACGATCTTGTCCACGGCTTCTTCGGCGTCCTGGGGCTGTTTGCCCCCCGTGATGACGAGCTTTCCGGAGCCAAACAGCAGTGCAACCACGTCCGGATTGTCGAGCCGGTACACCAGCCCCGGGAACTGTTCGGGTTCGTACTCGATGTTCTCCAGTCCGAGACCAATCGCAATGGCGTTCAGATTCAGCGTCCGACCGAGATCGGCGCTAGTGACGATGTTCTGGACGACGATCTCCGGGCTTTCGTCCACCTGAATATTGAGATTACGAAGCTTATCGAAAACGATACGAAGACTCTCGTGAACGTCGTCGGTCGATTTGGCCCCAGTACAGACGATCTTTCCCGACCGGAAGATGAGTGCCGCCGACTTCGGACTCTGCGTCCGGTAAACGAGTCCCGGGAACTGCTCGGGGTCGTAGTCCGCCCCCTCCAAATCCATGGCGACACTCTGTAGATCAAGCTCCTGGCCGATGCCCGTCGACGCAACGACGTTCTCGATGTTGATTGTTTCCTTTGGATCGGTCATCGTTCGACTTAAAGAACGTATTTAAGGCTTATAAAGGTACGGGGGTTCCGTTGATAGATCCAGTCGCCGAGAGATCGGTGTGCTCATTGGTTGTGGCCAGTGAGTGTACGTGTGTACGTGCTGGAGTTAGCCGGCGAAGACGACGCGTTTGCCGCCCGCGAGGCGGCGAGCGGCTGCTCCGACGTTGCCCGCGTAGCGCCGGGCGTGGCGAGCGCGACCGGCATCGATCGGATCGAGCCGCTCGCGTTCACGCGGCGTGCGAGCGTGCAGATCGGCCAGACGGACGCCGACATCGAATCCGCGTTGACGCTCTTGGGGGAGACGACCATCGACCGGCGCGGAACGGTTGCCGTCCGCGCGCGGGACGTTCGGGGGACGGCCGGCGTCGACACCCAGCGTGCGGAGCGCGAGCTAGGCAGCGTGCTCACAGGACGAGGGTTCGACGTGGATCTCGACGCTCCCGACCACGAGCTGCGGGCGCTGTTTTCGGGCAACAACTGTGTGCTCGGCTGGCTCGTCGCGCGCAGCGTCCGCGGGTTCGGGGAACGCATGCCTTCGAAGCGACCGTTCTTCCAGCCGGGCAGCATGGGACCGCTGCTCGCCCGCGCTCTCGCCAACATCGCGGGGGCACGCCCCGGCGCGTGTGTGCTCGATCCGATGTGTGGCACCGGCGGACTGCTCATCGAGGCCGGGTTGAGCGGCGCGGACGTGATCGGACTCGACGCACAGCCCAAGATGACCCGCGGGACCCAAGAAAACCTCACGCAGTATCTCGGCAGCGCTGGCGAGGTTCTCACTGGAACCGCGACGCGATTGCCGTTTCCCGACGACGCGATCGACGCTGTCGTCTTCGATGCACCCTACGGCCGCCAATCGAAGATCGTTGGCGACGCCGACAGCGGACTCGAGCGACTCGTGCGATCGACGCTCGAGGAAGCCAACCGCGTCGCCGATCGGGCGGTGCTCGTGGCCGATCGGTCGTGGGAGAACGCTGCAACAGCGGCTGGATGGACCGTCGAAAGCGCGTTTATACGGCGCGTCCACGCGTCGCTGACGCGCCACATCCTCGTTCTTCACTGACAGCACGAACGGCCCGGGTGTGTGTAATGGTAACAGTTATACACATTCCACTCTTGGTAGTTAGCATGCCCCGTGATCCCGCCCCGCAAGGGGAACCCTACTACGAGTGCATCGACTGCGGTCGGCGCGTGAAGGGTGACGTGGAGGGGCGTCTTTGCTCGGAGTGTGGCGGCTACCTACAGAACATCGGTGTACCGCGACAGCTGTGAGTGCTTTTCACCATCGATCACAACAGCTGATACTACGATCCCGATTCCGCGGTTGGTAGCGTCTCCGTCGCCGTGCGCACCGTTTCGAAGCCGTTTTGTTCGGTGGTCGGGTGGAGGGTGATATGCAGCCGTGGGAGGATTGGGATCACATCATCAAGATCGATCCCGACAAAACGCTCCTCGACGGCGAATCCGTCGAGGACATTGGTGAGACGGGGACCGACGCCATCATGGTCGGTGGGACGATGGGGATGACAGAGGAGAAAATGGCCCGCGTCATCGAGGCGTGTAGCGGTGTTTCCGTGCCAGTGTACATCGAACCGAGCCACGCGGGTGTCGTCGTTCACGACGACGCGCTTGCGGGCTCTCTCATTCCGGTGGTGATCAACGCCGGCGACATCTCCTGGATGACGGGGGTTCACAAAGAGTGGGTTCGTCTCGACAGCGGTATCGACTGGGACCGGACGTTTCCGGAGGCGTACATCGTGTTGAATCCCGACTCGTCGGTTGGGGAGCTAACGTCGGCCGATTGTGATCTCGAACCGGACGAAGTCGCTGCCTACGCCGAGGTCGCAGAGCAACTGTTCGGGCAGTCGATCGTCTACATCGAGTACTCGGGGATGCTCGGCGAGCCGGAAGTCGTGGCTGCCGCGAGCGAGGCAACCGAGTCGGCAACGCTGTTTTACGGCGGTGGGGTCCACGATTACGAGTCCGCACACGAGATGGCACAGCACGCCGACACCGTGATCGTGGGCGATCTCATCCACGACGAGGGAATCGAAGCGGTCCGTGAGACTGTTCGGGGAGTTCACGACGCAAAACGACAGCACGAAGCGTTGTGATCCGGGGAGACCTGCTTCGAACGTAGTGTGGTAGCGTCGGCTGCAGTCACCGTTTTCGTACAGGGAGAATTGACCGGGCTTAAGGCATCCGACCGCCAGATCCGGATATGGACGATCGAACGCACACTGCAGACGCCGAGCCGGGCGAACGCATCACTGTCGCCGGTTGGGCGCACGAGATCCGGGATCTCGGGGGGATCGCCTTCCTCATCGTCCGGGATCGAACGGGAAAGATCCAGGTCAAATTCGCTACCGACGAGATGGACGAGTCGCTCGTCGAAACCGGAACGAACGTGAGCCGCGAGAGCGTCGTCAGCGTGACCGGCACCGTCGAGGAAGAGCCGCGCGCGCCGACCGGCGTCGAGATCGTGCCGGAATCGATCGAAGTGTTGGCACCGGCCGATCCCGAGCTGCCTCTCGACCCGACTGGGAAGGTCGACGCCGACCTCTCGACGCGGCTGGACAACCGGACGCTCGATCTCCGCAACGAGGAGAGCAAGGCGATTTTCGAGATCCGTTCGGCGGTGCTGAAAGCCGTTCGGGACTACTTCCGGTCAGTCGGCTGCACGGAGATCAACACCCCCAAGATCGTCGCCACCGGGACGGAGGGCGGAACGGAGCTGTTCCCGCTCACCTACTTCGGACAGGAGGCGTTCATGAACCAGTCGCCACAGCTGTTCAAGCAGCTAATGGTCGGCTCCGGACTCGAACGCGTGTTCGAGATCGGTCCCATCTTCCGGGCCGAGGAGCACAACACCCCCCGGCACCTCAACGAGGCGACAATGATCGACTTCGAGAGCGCGTTCATCGACCACCACGAGGCGATGGACGTGTGTGAAGGGACGCTTCGGGCGGCGTACGAAGCCGTCGACGAAACCTGTCAGGAACAGCTCGAAACCCTCGGCTTCGGTGATAGCTTCGCGGTGCCCGACGCCAGCTTTCCTCGGCTCAGCTACGAGGAGGCGATCGAACGCATCAACGCCACCGGCGAGCTCGAGGAGCAGTTGGTCTGGGGCGACGATCTCCCGACAGAGGGCGAGAAGGCCCTCGGGAACGACGTGGGCGGACACTACTTCATCACTGACTGGCCAAGCGAGATCAAGCCGTTCTACATCCAGGACTACGACGACGATCCCGAGCTCTCGAAGGGCTTCGATCTCATGCACCCGCGGATGGAGCTCGTCTCCGGTGGACAGCGCGAACACCGCCACAACGAGCTCGTCACCGGGTTCGAACAGCAGGGTCTCGATCCCGAGGCGTTCGAGTACTACACGAAGATGTTCAAATACGGGATGCCGCCACACGCCGGCTGGGCCTACGGCGTCGAGCGCCTCGTCATGACGATGCTCGGTCTTCCGAACATCCGCGAGGCTGTCCTCTTCCCCCGGGACCGCCAACGGCTCTCGCCGTAGCGGGGCTGTACTGTCAGGTCACATCCCCGGAATGGGATACTGCCTCGATTTCGTGGAAGATCTCGAAGAACGTTCGGTGTGCCGTGACCGGATGCAGTCCGGCTCGTTCGACGAGTTCGAGCGGTTCCCGGTTCCAGTGACAGCCGAGCTGTTTCGCGTGAGAGTTCTCTCGAACGTCCTGGAACCGGCCGATCAGTCGATTGCTGCTCCGACCGTGTTCTAAGAGGAGAATTCTGCCGTCCTCCCGGCAGACGCGCTGCATCTCTTCGAGCGCAGCGATGGGATCTGGAAAAGTACACAGCGTCAACGAGGACACCACCGTGTCGAAACAGTCCTCTGGAAACGCGAGCGTTTGTGCGTCCATGAGCCCGAATTCGATATCAACCCCGTGATCCGCCGCCGTGTGGTCGGCAATGTCCATCATTGCCCGACTCGCGTCGATGGCCGTGATCTCACATCCTTGGGGATAGTGAGAGAAGTTTGCGCCCGTCCCACAGGCAACCTCGAGCACCGATCCTGAAGCCCGCCGGAGTAGCCGCCGTCTGAGTCGTCGCACGCCCAACAACTCCTGCACACGCTCCATGACAGCGTACTTTCTCGCGAACTCGTCGTATCTCGCTTGGATCTCTGTAGTGGTGTAATCGATTCCCATACGAATCGAAGCGGCTGTGAGAAGAAAGTCGTATGGGTGATAGTACCAATCGATTTATTTCTTGTGCTTCTAGTAGTCAGATCCGAAACGGACGAGCAATCCGGCGGACCGTTCCAGTGGCGAGGTTTCGAACGAACGCCCACGGACCCACGTTCTCTTCTCGGAGGACGTATCGGTCGCCGTCGTGTGAGACGGTTCCGGACCGTTCCATGAAGTTGAGCGCCTCCCGGACGCGCGACTCGGTCAGGTCACAGTCGGTGGCGAGCTGCTCGACGGTGCTTGGCCCGTCTTCAAGCGCTGTCGCAACGAGATGACCGTGGTTCATCAGGAGCATTACCTCCTCCGAGGAGAGATCCTCGGACTGGCCGGCGTCGGCACCGCGCCCGTGACGGAAGTCGGCGTGTACGTCGGCGAGTAACCAGAGGCCACCCAGCAGTGTGAGAATCGGGAACCACGCCGCGCCTGAGCCGCCAGCCACGATAGAGTAACCCATTACCAGACTGCCTCCCACCACGCCCACACCCATTGCTCCTTTCACGTACCGCTGGTCGACCTCGGGCGTGTTCTGCAACACGGTGAAACCCTCTCCGATGACGATCGCTATCGTCAGGCCGATGAACATCTCACGTGAAACGTCGAGGACGACCGCGAAAAATCCGAGAAAAACGGCGAGACCGAGGAGGTGTCTGGCAGTCAGCTGCTGTCGCGCTGTCCGAAGGAGGGCATTGCGCATGTGTGACGTTTATACCACATTGCCATAAATAGTTTCTCGATACGACGAAGTTGGTCCATTTTCGGGTAGCGCACTGTTTCGACTCCCGGTGCTATTTTGTTCGTTCTGCCGCCTCCTCGATGAGTTGCGTCGCCGTCTCGCGGAGTTCGCCGGTCGTGTGAAGCCCGTTGCTGTCGATGCGCCGGAGGAGCGTTTTGGCGTCCTGTCCGTCGTATCCTTCCTCGACAGCACGAACGAGCACCCCGATCGTCCCGGTGACCGTTGCCCCGAACCCACGAGCGACGGTGCGGACGCGCCGGTCGCCGGAGACGATCCCGACCGACTCATCCCTCTCCTATGATGGAGGACGCACGCTGTGAGATGAACGTCGCCGTTTCGTTCGGACTCGTCCAGTACGACAGCGCCCGTTTACAGTCGGTCTCCGCCGCAGGAAAACGGCTTCGGGCGTCGTTCGTTTCGATGAACCGCTCCAGATTCGTCTCGGCGGGTTCGGTCGTGACTTCTTTGACAACAGAGTCGAGCGATGCTCGAAAAGCAACCGGACGTAGCCCGGCGACAGAGCGGAGCGAAGGCTGCGAAAATCTTCGATTTTCGCGCTCCCGAAAACGCAACGCGTTTTCGAGGACTCCGCAAGCAACCGGGCAAAGCCCGGTGACAGAGAGGCGCTACGCGCCTCAAGCAGCGAGGAACAACCGTTCCTCGGGCAACCGGCCTACGGCCGGTGACAGTCGGACACAGTCCGACGACATCACCGAGCGAAGCTCGGTTAGCAGCCAGAAGCCAGAGGCTTCTGGCGACAGCAGGGAGAACGGTGACCCGACCATCGAAGTCACACAAAAGATAGAGGGTACCAACGGTCCCGAGCGCAATGAGCGTGCTTGCACCGACGTAGATCCTCATAGATCGCGGGCAGCTTCGGCATCAGTTTCCAGATCGTCCGGAGACAGTTGGGTGGTGAGATTGCGTTCGCTGGCGATTTCGAACCATTCCTCGAGGCTCACGTCCCCGATTCGGGCCGCCTGATTCACCGAGACATCGCCGGATTGGTACCGTTCGACGGCGACACGCACCCGCAAGTCGTGCAATCTCTGCGAGTGCGCGCCGGATCGACGTGCTTCGATCCTCATCCAAAAGCGCGGCAACCTCCTCCAGCGTCTCGGCCTCCCCATCGGAAATACGAGCACTGATCGATGTCATGTATACATTGTACTACAACGTAATCGAACTCGAACCTGTTGACGAGGTACCGACGACGAGACCAGTATTGATACGCCGGTCGGGAGTCGCCGCAGTCGTCAACAGGGAGCACGACATGCGACCATTAACCACCCCGAATACGAACTGTAAGGTTCAAGGGATCGACCCCCCGAATCGGGATCGATGGCGAGTAGTCCGAGCGCGTTCGTTCCCGGCCACATAACCGGCTTCTTCAGCACTCATTCCCACGAAAATCCCGAGAAAGCGGGGTCACGGGGAGCGGGACTCACCCTTTCGGACGGCGTTCGCGTCAGCGTCGAACGTGCCCGAGAAACCACGTTGGTGTTGAACGACCAGCGGGTGTCGATGGCGGCTGTCGAGGGGGTACTCGACCGGCTCGGCGTGACAGCACGGGTGACTGCCCGAACGGAGCTTCCGGTGAGCGCCGGCTTCGGCGTCTCCGGGGCGAGCGCGCTCGGGACCGCGTTGACCGTCAACGCCGTCACCGACGGCAAGCGAACCGAAAACGAGCTGATCACGCTCGCCCACGCCGCGGAGGTCGAGGCGGGAACCGGTCTCGGCGACGTGGTCGGTCAGGCACGGGGAGGCGTACCGATCCGGCTCGAACCCGGTGGCCCACCCCACGGCCGATTCGACGGGTTACCCGTCCGTTCGCGGATCGAATACGTCTCCTTTGGCGGGTTGGACACGGCCACGATCATCGGAGGGGACACTGCCACCCTCTCGCGGGCGGGCGAGGAGGCGCTCGCCGCCCTGCTCGAACGACCCACACTCGACCGGTTCATGGCCGAATCCCGGCGGTTCGCCCGCGAGGCTGGTCTTCTCACAGACCGCGTCGAGGAAACCATCGAGGACGTCCGAAACGCCGGTGGCGAGGCGTCGATGGCGATGCTCGGTGAAACGGTGTTCGCACTGGGTGAGGGGCTTTCGACGGCGGGCTACGATCCGAGCGTCTGCCACATCGACGGCGGTGCACGGGTCGAACGAGCGTAACGCACGATTTTTCCGAGTGCTCGGTAAACCCGATTCATGAGCGATACCGAGGTGCCCGAGAGCCACCCCCGTTACCAGTCGCTTCTCACCCGCCACCGGATCGAAACGGGAGTGGAAAAGGGTATCACCAGCCCACAGGGTCTCATCGCCCAAGGGCGCGGAGAAGCGTTCGACTATCTCCTCGGGGAACGGACGCTCCCGAGCGCCGACGAGGCCGAACGCGTGGCTGCTGCCCACCTCCTCCGTGCTCGTCACCCCGTCCTATCGGTGAACGGCAACGTCGCTGCGCTCGCTCCCGAGGAACTCATCGAGCTCGCGGGGGTGACGGACGCCGATCTCGAGGTGAACCTGTTCAACCGGACCGAAGAACGCATACACACCATTGCCGAGCACCTCCGCGAGCACGGTGCACACGAGGTGAAAGGAACGACTGCCGACGAACGCATTCCCGGACTCGATCACGAGCGCGCGAAAGTCGATGCCGATGGGATCTACGACGCCGACGTGGTGCTCGTCCCGCTCGAAGACGGCGATCGCGCCCACGCGCTCGCGGAGATGGGCAAAACCGAACTCGTCATTGATCTGAATCCGCTGTCTCGCTCGCCACGGTCGGCTGCCGTCCCCATCGTGGACAACGTCATCCGGGCACTCCCGAACATCACCGCCCACGCGCGCGATCTTACCGACGCTTCTGCCGAGGAGTTAGACCACATCGTCGACGCGTTCGATCCGGACGCTACTCTACAAGCGGCCGAACGCGCAATCCGAACCAACGACGACTGAACCGTTTTGCCTCTCTCCGTGAAACCACCCGCTGAGCGGCTTGTTTCCTCTTTCCCTCGGGGTATGTAATACAAAATAATGTGGTTGTTTCCTCAGTATGAAAAACCGAAACATCCATCACCACTCGGAGATACCACTGAGTTGTATGTCCGATTCCGAGTTCGGCACGTTCAGCGAGGTCGGCGAGGCAGACGTAACGCGCGCGATCGGTCAGGAGTGGACCGAGGAGTTCATGGATTTTTCCGACAGCGACGTGATCATCGTCGGCGGTGGGCCATCGGGGTTGATGGCAGCGACGGAGCTGGCATCGCGTGGGGTAAAGACGATGATCGTCGAGAAGAACAACTACCTCGGTGGAGGCTTTTGGCTCGGTGGCTTTCTAATGAACAAGGTGACCGTCCGATCGCCCGCCGAGGCGGTTTTTGACGATTACGACGTCGACTACAAGCCAGCGGCCGACAGCGAAGGATTGTACGTGGCAAACGGGCCACACGCGTGCTCTGCGATGATCAAGGCGGCGTGTGACGCGGGTGCGAAGATCCAGAACATGACCGAGTTCACGGACATCGTGATCCGTGAAGACCACCGCATCGGCGGGATTGTGATGAACTGGACGCCGGTGCACGCGCTGCCGCGCGAGCTGACGTGTGTGGACCCGATCGCGGTCGAGTCGGATCTGGTCATCGACGCGACGGGCCACGACGCCATGGCGGTGAAGAAGCTCGACGAGCGCGGCGTGTTGAACGCCCCGGGACTCGAGGACGCGAAGACGAACACCGGGATGGACCAGACCGAGGACGGCCAGTACGGCGCGCCGGGTCACGACTCGCCGGGTCACGACTCGATGTGGGTCGGAAAAAGCGAAGATGCGGTCGTCGAGCACACCGGGCTGGTTCACGACGGACTCATCGCCACCGGGATGGCTGTCGCCACGACGTACGGCCTGCCGCGCATGGGCCCGACGTTCGGTGCCATGCTGCTCTCGGGCAAGCGGGCCGCCCAAATCGCCATCGACGAACTCGGTGTCGACGCCGAGCCGGTGGAGCTGACGTCCCGAACAGCGCCCGCCGACGACTGAGACCGAATGGTCGAGCAGATTTCGCTCTATCGCGCTCCCACGACGGTCGCCAACGTGGAGACCATTGCGTCGTGGCTCGGCGAGCGCGCCGCCGACGTGACGGTTCGAGAGCGGTTTCTCGATCGGACGGACGAGGCGCTTCCGAGGGCGTTCGCCCGGGCACGGGTCCGCTCGCCCTACGAACGCGAAACCGGATCGGAGATGCTCGGCGTCGTCCGGTACGAGGAGCGCGCGCTGTCCCACCCCGAACGGGCTGGTGGCGTGCTCTACGATGGACAGGCGGTACAGGACGCGCTCCGGAAGCGATTGCCGGCCGGATCGCTCGACCACGCCCACGTCGTCCTGCTCGATCGCGTGCTCGGCACGTGGGGGGATCACGACGGGCGGTGGCACAAGCGGGTGAGCGTGCTCGGCCAACCGGCGCTCGTCTCCGTTCCCGGACTGTACGAAGCGCCTGCGAAACCCGAAGCCTACTACAAAGAACAACAGCGCCACGCGCTCCTTTCCGGGGATACCCCACCCCGTGAGGTGCTCGAAAACGAGGTCGACGGCGAGTTCCTCGTCGAAGACGATCCACGGACGACCGAAGCACTACAGGGCTACGTGCTGAGCGCGGTCCATTACCTCACCACCGGCGAGGCGTTCTGTGACGAGGAGCAGTGTCGTCTTTCGAACCCACACAGACACCCCGCCCTCATCGCTGCCCAGCTCCGGGAACCGGCGTTCTGTCCCGAGCACGAAGCGATGTACGGGACGGATACGCGCCGCTAAGCGGGAGTCGGCGCTCTTCGATTCGTCTTCCCTCGCCCGGGCCATGACCATAGTGGTCGCTCCGAGGCGATCGAAACAGATCAGGAATCCGGCTCAGTGGTCGTCTTCTCGCCAGCGGTGTTCGCACTCGGTGCAGATGAAAAATCGCGTTTCGGACTCATCGGCCGACCGGATCTGTTGCATGTACCAGTACGCCCGGTCGTTTTCACAGTTCGGACAGACGACGGAGGTCGTGGGAAGCCCCTTATCTTCGGCGTCGCTCACGTCGACGATGCCACCGTCCTCCTGAGTTTGGGTGGTCACCATCGCCTGCTCCGCCTCGGCGTCCCCCCCTGTTTCGTATCCACAGGAGCGACACACCCACGTATCGCCCTCCTTGTGCATGATCGAACCACACTCGTCGCAGAACTTCATACCTCCCCGGAATAGGTCGGACTGTATAAACGCCGGGATTGAACGCAATACATCACAAAACAACATTAATGATATCTCATACCATATTTCTACTCCAATAATATATCATAACGTATGTAGAAATATATGCTGTATTCGACGGCAAGATGTGGAACTACCCAACTGAATTCGTACCAATACCGTCGAGAATAGTTGTAGACCACACCGAACACACCACAAATAAATCAATAATTGACGAGCGGATATTTATTGATCGCGTTCGTACTTGTAGTGGGTGGTACCGATGTCCGATACGACAGAATTCGAATCGGAGCTAAGCAGAAACGAGGTCGCAGAGTATCTCCGCGAGCTTGCAGGCGAGTTCGTCGACGATGAGTCACCGATGACAGTGCCCGTCGGGAACAAGGAGGTCACGCTGCGACCACCCCCGACCGTTTCGTGTGAGACCACGGTGACCGAACGCTCCTCCCTGATCGGAAACGATCGCGAGGAAGTGACGGTAACGTTGTCGTGGGCGCCCGATACCGATTGATCCGTGTCGGGCGTTCGGCGCGTCCGCTCTCGACGATCGCGTTTCCCATCTCATTTTTATCATTCCGCTCGTAGACGGGTGTATGCCAGATCGAGACACTGTGGTACACCCGGACAGCACGGCCGCAACCATCGGTCGGTTCGTGATCGGAATGGTTGGGACCGCTCTCGGAGCGGCAGTTGGTGTGTTCCTGTTCGTATCGATTCCCGCAGGGACGAGCGTTTTCGGCGTGTTGTTGGCGGTCGTAACGACGCTGGTCGGCGCTCGGATCTCCGTTCGGATCGCAACGGCTGTGGTTCCATCCTACAACGTCGCGGAGGTGGCCGTCGAGGGACCCATCACCCGTGACGGTGATTTCGGCCCGGTTCCGGGGCAAGGGCGCGCGGTTCCTGCTGATGACGTCGTCGAGCAGATCGAGCGTGCCGAGACGGACCGCAACGCGAACGCGCTCGTCGTGAAGCTCAACACGCCGGGTGGGGAGGTCGTCCCGAGCGACGACATCCGGAACGCTGTGCTTGCGTTCGACGGACCGACGATCGCCTACGCGACGGATACGTGTGCGAGCGGCGGATACTGGATCGCCAGCGCCTGCGATGAGATCTGGGTGCGCGAGACGAGCATCGTCGGGTCGATCGGCGTGATCGGCTCCCGACTCAACGCGAGCGAGCTCGCCGAGGAGCTCGGGCTTTCCTACGAACGGTTTGCCGCCGGCCGGTACAAGGACGCCGGGCGGGCGCTGAAAGAGATCGACGACGACGAGCGGGCGTATCTCCAGGGGTTGATCGACGACTACTACGAGCAGTTCGTGGAGCGGGTTGCTGCGGGACGCAATCTCGACCCGGACGCGATCCGTGACACCGAAGCGCGCGTGTATCTGGGCAACGAGGCGCGCGATCTCGATCTCATCGACAGCATCGGTACCCGCGAAGACGTGCTCGAACGCGCGAGTGATCTGCTCGGCGTCGAAGTGGTTCACACCGAATTCGAGCCGAAACGAGGGCTGCGCCAGCGGGTCCAACGCGGCGCACAGGGCATCGCCTTCGCGTTCGGTGCCGGCGTGTGGAGCCGCGTCGACGAGCGATTCGAGGCTCGCCTATAAGCTTTTATTTCGGTAGGGCATCCGATTCACTGTGACCACGCTGGTACTGTGTGTCGACCGGGCCGGCGATTTCGAGTGCGAGACGCCGGTTGTCGGTGAGCAAGCAATCGTCGATCTCATCACCTCGGCAGGCGTTGCCGACCCCGAAGACAGCCGGGTCAACAGTCTCCTCGAAACGCTCCGGGTCTCGCGCAGTCTCCGAGCGGAGTGTACGGATGCGGTCGCTGTGGTCGTTTCCGGGACGGGTAGCTCCGTCGGCGTCGATCGGGACATCGCCCAGCAGGTCGATGCGCTGGTGGACGAACACGATCCACGATCGGCGGTCGTCGTCGTCGACAGCGTTGCCGACGAGCAGGCCGTTCCGATCATCGAGAGCCGCCTGCGTGTGGACGCCGTCGATCGGGTCATCGTCCAGCAGGCCCGAGACATCGAGTCGACGTACTACCTCCTGAAACGCCTCCTCGTCGACGAGGAGCTTCGGCGCACGCTGTTCATTCCGTTGGGGATTGCCCTGCTCGCCGTTCCGGTGATCGTCTCGATCACCCACAACGTGACAGCCGTGGTGGCTGTCGTGACCGCCGGAATCGGGGCGTTTTTGCTGTACAAAGGACTCGGGATCGACGACGCCGTCGAGCAGGTTCCAAGCGTCGTTCGAGCGGCGTTTTACTCCGGCCAGGTGTCGTTCGTCACCTACGTGGTCGGGGCGGGATTGGCGCTCATCGGCGTGTTCGCCGGCGTGATCGGAGTCTCCGGGATGGACCCCGGCGTGTTGATGGGGATCAAATTCGTCTTCGAAAGCGTTCCATGGCTCGCGCTCGCCGCACTCGCCGCCAGCACCGGCCGTCTGTTCGATACACTGCTCACCGACGACGGGGTGCCCACCGCGATTTTGAACGCTCCGTTCGGTATCGTCGCTCTCGGGCTGGTTATCAGGGGGTTTGGGGCGTTCTTCCTCGAAAACGCTGGGGTTATCGGGCCGCTCGAACTCCCGCCGACCACGGTCGGTCCCGTCGCTACGGAGGGAGTGGTGCTTCGCACCGGCACCCGGCTCCTCGGGTTCGTGGTCGCCGGCGTGCTCGTCAGCCTGCTCGGTGTGGTGCTCACCTCGCGCGTGCGAACGCCCGCCACTGAGGACGCTTCCAATCGGCAGTGATCGGCTTGGCTACCGATCCCGTTCGAAGACCGATCTAGCTGACACTGCTCTCATTCGCATTCGTTGGCGATTCTCGAATTCGCCTTCGATCAGGAGGAGATTTCCTGTAGTCGACGCTCGGCCTCGTCACGATCTTCGGGGTAGCCGACGTCGACTCGCCAGCCGTCCATGTGCAGCGCGTCGATCGTGCGACCGCTTTGGATGAGTAGATCGATAGCATCGCTGATTTCGTACTCACCACGGTCTGACGGCTGAACGAGGTGACAGGCGTGGAAGATAGCAGGCGAGAACGTGTAGAACCCAGTCATTGCGACGTTCGACGGTGGATCCTCCGGCTTTTCGACGACTTCTGTGATCTCGCTGTCGCCGTTAGTCACACAGACACCGTAGCGACTCGCTTCCTCGTATGGTACCGCTTCGGTGAGGAACACAGCGTCCGCGTGATCTTTCTGCTGACGACTGACGACATCCTGTAGGTTTGCGTGGAAGACGTTGTCGCCGAGCATCAGTATGAAATCGCCATCGATGTGGGATTCAACGGTGAGCAACGCGTGGGCAAGCCCCTTCTGTTCGCGTTGGTGGGTGTACGTAATGGGAATCCCGTCGAACTCGTCCCCGTAATGATCGATAATATCTTGCTTGCGGTAGCCGACGACGACGACGAGCTCGTCCACTGAAAGCCCAGCAAGTCGTTCAAAGCAATGTGTGAGAATGGGCGCACCATCGACTTCGACCAACCCTTTGGGTTTGTTCTCCGTCAACGGACGGAGACGAGTTCCTTTGCCAGCAGCCAAAACTACAGCCTTCATAGTATGCTTCTAACTATATACGAGAGGTAAATGCTTTTCCCCCGTAGTTTATATTGCATAATAAACAACATGAGTGTATTATATATTCCCACTCGAATACACCTGCCTACCAGTTGGTCTCGCGATCTTCGATCTTGCGCGTCACCAACACGCGAAGCGTTTTGGCTGGCTCATCAGACCGTTGGTCTGATGAACGTCACTCACCTACGATCGGTCACCGTCTTTCCAGCAGTGATCGTCGTTCTTTGTCGGAGTACAGCCGACAGTGGTCGTTCTATTCGGTATATTTGTCATCATCTATTTTCAGCATCTACTAGTCGATACTAGTCCTAGATATCATATTTTTGCGATATTATTGGGGATAAGTAAATATGATCAATAAAGATGGAATCATAACAACTATGGTCGGTCTCCAACGAGTCTTGGCCAGACATGGGGTCGTTATTAGATAGTGATTACAGTGACTTTGATACCTTTTTACCACCGAAGGCCGGACATACGAAAAATTACATTTCTACTTCGTTGGTTTTGACTGTTTTATTAACGGTCATTACTCCTTTTTTGGCGGCTGTCGGAGGGCTACCGGTATTACCACTGGTCGCTCTAACAGGGCTGGTCTACGCAGCGTTCGTCGTCGTAACCGATATGCTGTTCGAGGGGGTGAGCAGCGCGCTGTTTGTCCTCGTCGTGTTCAACGCGGACATCCCACTATTTAACGCCCCCGGACCCGCCCAGTTTGACGTATTTATGATGGATCTGCCGTTAGTGCTGACTCTTGCGGTCTTGCTGTGGTGGGAGTACACCGAATCACGAACTCGCTTCCGTACGGAAACGGCCATCGCTGTCGGATCGCTCGGGTTTTTCGTGCTTTGGTCGTTCATCTCGGCGGTCGTGGCAAACGGTCCGTCTCAGTCCGCTGCGGTCATGTTCGCTACGACCCAATTACGGTACGGGTTGATATTGGTTGCGTCCGTGCTCATCGTACGACGGACCAACGTCTGGTGTGGGATCTATCCGCTCATCATCGCCGTCAGTGGAAACGTCCTCGTCGCGCTCACACAGGCAGTAAATGATGGGCCGCTCGGACTGAGCTATCTCGGAGAAGTTGGACCGGGATACATTAGTCCTGTCGTGCTTGGCCCGCTCGTAACTCGTTCGGGGATGTACGTCGGTGGGTTCACCGGTCAGTCTCGGCTGTTCGCTGGGGTTCTTTTGCTCGTCGTTCCGCTCGTCGTTTTTCTCTCCCTGAGCCGATCCCGCTGGAAAACGATCCTGACCGGTTGTTTTGTGCTCTCTGCCGCTTTCATCGTCCGGATGAGTGAATCGGATGCAGGGTGGGCATCGTTGTTACTGACGTTGGTGTTATCGATCGTGGTGTTGTCGTACTACGCGTATCGAGAATCCGATCGACGGTATTATCCCGGCATTTCGTACTGTGTTTTGAGCATCGCCATCAGTATCGGTATGTACACGTCCCGCTTTATTGGGCCATCCACAGATGGTGCCGATCCCGATCCATCGGGTGGAACTGGTGGCTCAACCGGTAGTCAGGCCCCAAGTGCACAAGAATCGGCGACCAACGTCATAGCGAGTGTCCCGATCGTCCAGGCGAGTACGTTTCCGATCCGGATACAACAGTGGGTCGCGTCGGTCGAGCTGGTGAGCATGTATCCGTTGTTCGGAGTGGGAGGACACAATTTTTATCTCCTTTCCGAGTCGCTCGGTCTTCCCCGAGCGTTTGCTGTCCACAATACGTTTTTGGCCCATCTTGCTGCGACAGGATTCCCAGGAGCAATTGCCTACATCCTCGGCATCGGTACGGTTCTGTTTGTCGTGCTTCGCCGTGCCGTTTTCGCCCACGGAGAAGCGGGGGCGTTCTGGGGACTGCTCGCAGCCGGAATGATCGGGTTTCACGCACTCTCGTTCTGGGTGACGATCCACAACAGTGTGGTCGCGTTTAGCACGTTTTGGGCCGTCTGTGGGATGGCCCTCGCAGCCGACCGAAACGTGCTCCGGCAATCACGAATCGGAAACGGCTCTCAGTAGTGCGGTTTTACGTCCACACGATATGGTTGGATCTATATGAATAGAACGAGCACCTAGCAGTGAAAACGAATCAATGACCGACTCCTCAGAGACAAATATCGAGTTTTCATCGCTCCGATCTATCACACGAGGAGCGTCGCTGTTTATCGTGGGAAAGATGATATATAATATACTTACATTCCTAGTAAATTATATTTTGACTCACGGTCTCGGGGCGAGCCTCTATGGGATTTATGCGTTCACGAAGACAGTGGTATCGGCCAGTAAGGTCTTCACTAACCTCGGATCGGATAAATCCATACTCAAGTACATTCCGGAATATGAAGACGAACACGGGGAGCAGAACAGCACACTCGGCATCGCATTCGTGACTTCGTTGGCTGGAGCTGGGTTCGTCGGCGTATGCGTGTTCTATTTCGCGCCCACAATTTCGCACTACACGCTCGAAGATTCGTTGCTAGTCGATTCGCTTCGGGTGTTCGTTCTCGTCCTCGTGTTCGATACGCTGGTGAAAATGGTGGCTAGCTCGTTTCGGGGGCTTGAGCTCATGGAATACCACGTATTGATAGATAAGATTATTCGGCCGACAGCACGGCTACTTGCCGGAGGATTTGCGTTGTACGTCGGATTTTCCTTCGTTGGGGTGATGGCTGCGCTCGCGGTGGCCAGTATGGTCGTGTTCATCGCCTCTGGTGTGTTGTTACTCCGGTACACCCACCTCACCCCAACGCTCGACATCTCGAAACAGGATGCGAAGGAGTATTACAACTTTTCGGTCCCGCTCACCGTCAAAGACGCGGGATCGTTTCTGTACAATCGCGTCGATATTCTAATGGTTGGTATTTTTCTTTCATCATCTTCGGTTGGAATATACAATATTGCCGTGATCCTAGCAACGTTGTTAGCCCTTCCACTTTCGGCCTTTAACCAACTGTTTCCCCCAGTTGCGTCCCGTCTCTACACTAACGAACAGATGGACGAACTCAACTCCGTGTTTACGATCGTTACCCGGTGGACGTTCACCCTGTCGTTGCTGCTCGCGATCGGTGCGTTCGTCTATCGAGTGGAAGCCCTCTCGATTTTTGGCAGCGAATTTGCGGGTGGGGCTACCGTCCTTGCGCTGTTCATCGGCGGCCAATTGCTGAACAACGCCGTTGGACCGAGCGGATACGTGTTGATGATGACCGAACACCAGTACCTCTCGTCGATAAATCAGACAACGTTCGGCGTGCTTAACGTTATATTGAACTACATTTTCATCACCTCGTTTGGAATTATAGGGGCTGCACTCGCGACAGCCTCCGTTCTCGGCGCGCTGAATATCGTTCGTATTCTCGAAATCTGGTACCTGGAAGGGCTGTTCCCGTACTCGCTCGGGTTCATTAAGCCCATGCTCGCCGGGGTCGGTGCGGGTGCGACGATGATGTTTGCTGGGCAGTATCTATCGGATATACCTCTCCTCATCGTCGGCGGGGGCGCTGGAAGCGTCGTTTATTTCGCGATGTTGTTCGTGCTGGGGATCGAGGATGAGGATAAGGACTTCTTTGATCGTGTGATTTCATCTTCCTGACCGGGACAGATCTACTCGATAACGATGGTCCGGCAACCACTAGATCTTCACCTGTGTGCATGTCTCACAGTTCGTACGATCACAACAAACTGGTGAAAGAGGCAGCGATACCCACGAGTATGCAAGGTATGTGAACCTCCAAAGAAAAAACACCATCATTTAGTTGGAGACGCTACGATTCAGTATCGAATACGAAAAAAGAAAGACGGCATCCTCGTTCGAAATCGTTTCCTTTTCTGTTCTCAATACAATTGTTATATCGACAAGCCAACCATAGTATCAAAAAACAATTATAAAACACATGATATCAATATCCAAAATAAAGAAGCTGTTACTCAATCCGTCGCTCCTCGTTGGGCGGCTTCGGTGGACAGGACTCAGGATGAATATGGAGTATAATAAACGTATTGGTGATCGTGACGGGGTTGCGATCATGGAGGAAGATTGGGATAATTTGATCATTCTCGATGGATGTCGGTACGATATATTTTCCGATCGAAATCGAATTGATGGAGAACTGCGATCGAAAACGTCGCTCGGAAGCGCGAGCAAGGAGTTCATCGAACAGAACTTCGTTGGCAACGAATTCCACGACACCGTCTACGTCACGTGCAATCCGTTCGTAACACGAATCGAAGACGGGACGTTTCACACCGTTGTGAATCTCCTTGATGAGTGGGATTCGGAGCTACAAACCGTTCATCCCGAGGTGGTTGTGGATACAGCCAAACAGGTGCACGCCGAGCACCCAGACAAACGGCTGCTAATCCATTTCATGCAGCCTCACTACCCATTCATCGGACAGAAGGGACGAAGTATAGACCATAAAGGATACAGTAAAGGAGAAGATAATAATCTGTCTGGAAAAAACGTGTGGGGACAGCTCCGAATCAACAGCGATGAACTTTCGATTGACGAAGTGTGGGAAGCCTATCGGGAGAACCTCGACATCGTCCTGTCTCACGTGGAGGAACTGTTGAAAGAGCTCACGGGCAGGTCAGTTATCACCGCAGATCACGGAAATCTCATTGGTGAACGATTACGACCAGTTCCTGTTCGGGGTTACGGCCATCCTCCCAGAATTCGCGTCCCCGAACTCGTGACCGTTCCCTGGCACGTTATTGACGCCGAATCGCGCCGAGAGATCACGGCGGATCCCCCACTTACCCACGAAAAACCATCCGATGAAACCGTCACGGAACGGCTTCGTGCCCTTGGCTATCGGGAGTAACACCGTCAGTTGTGGAATAGAGTAGCGACGAGATCGGGTGTTATGATATCGCCTCGGTCACCGTGCGGATAGAACCAGCCAGCGCACACCGAACCAACGAAAGATTCTGTTGATACAGCATTTCAGTTCCATCGATAAAGGATGTTCCTTCTCGGAACTTTCCAGCCCGGAAGTGATACCGTGCGAGGTCGAACCGGTGCTGGGTCGTAACATCGTATCCGATGTTTTCGGCCCGTTCGATCTCCGTTTCGAACTTGGATAGGTATTTTTCCTTCGATTTCTTTACAGGACCCAGCGAGGGAGCGCCCGTATCGTGTAACGTCACTAGAGTCTCCTCCACGTACGCCAACTTTCCGGCGTGTAGGAGACGGACAAGGAACTCCAAGTCCTGGTGTCGTTCGAACGTCTCATCGAAGCCGTCGATTTCGTCCACTGTTTCGGCGTTGATCAGGAGTGTCGATCCTGCGCCGGCTGATAGCTGCATCATCAAAACCTCAGGGATCAGTTCTTCCCCCCCTTCAGCGCCATGGGTACTCCTCGTAGCCGATCCAAGGACGCGCTTCAGACCGTTTTTGACGTGTTTCGTAGCGCCCTGGGTGCGGGTACGATAGCCACAGTACGCTGCTACCCACTCATCCGAACTAGATTCGAGACGGTCGAGCTGTCGTTGTAGCTTCGACGGTTTCCACTCATCATCCGAATCGAGGAGGGCAATATACTCACCTTCGGCCCTATCGATACCCGTGTTTCTCGCTGCACTTCCCCCCCTGTTTTCCTCGTGAGAGACGAACTGTATTCGAGAATCGTCGTACTGATCTATGACAGTGGTCGTATCGTCAGTGGAGGCGTCGTCGACGACGATCAACTCGAAATCTTGGAACGTCTGCTCAAGAACGCTGTCGATGCTCCGAGCGAGCGTTTCTTCGCGGTTGTACGTCGGAAGGACAACACTAATTGCTACCATTGACAATCACTAAACATACCCGAGCTTTTCGAGTTGCTCTTTGCTGTAATCTTCTATCTCCTCATCGGTTGATCGTGTACCTTTATCAAATTCTGTGGAGAGGGTTCCCATCTGATCGGTAATCGTCGAATCGATCGTGCCGTATCGAACTGTGGATGGAAGATACGTTTTCAAGAGTTTCGCGTGTGTTCGCACCGACCACTGGGACCAGAAGATATCGGAGTGGGGTGCAGTTCTGCAATGGAAATTATGCGAATGGATCAAGCGCTTCCCCCGAGAATCCCCGTGTCGCACGAGCCCACCAGTATCACTCCAGAGTGAAGTAGCTTTGTAACTCCCGATCTCGTGCCCTTTTAGCATCGTTTGGAACCAGACATCGGATCTGTGTGCGCGGGCGTCAGGGGGATTCGACCACAGATCTCGTCCAGGGAGCTGGTTTGGAACGGCTCGTCCCTGTGCTCCAAGTGCCGTGGGGACGATATCGACACCCGAAAGGACGTTCGAATACGAATCGCCCTCGGAGAGACCGCCACCAATGAACACCAGTGGAACGTCAACAACCTCGGGTGTCATTGGACGGCCGTGACCGTATACGCCGCCTCGATCCGACTCGCCAAGCAATTCGCCGTGATCAGCAGTGAATATGACGAGGGTGTTTTCGAGGAGGTCTCGGTCTTCTAGCGTATCGAGCATTCGCTCAAAGCGCTCACACGCAGTATCAATGCTATCAGCGTATAATTCTGGGATTTCAGAGGCGTCGTCTATTTGCTCAGCGTAGAATGTTTGTGAGTCATATTCATCAAAAGAATGGCCGTAGGGTGTGTGACCACCTTTATCGTGTTCGATATACACGAACGGTTCGGGAAGTCGTTCCAGTGGTTCACCCGGCGTTGCCCGCACCATTCGAAGCGGCGGTTTATCAGCCGGATCGAGATCCGTCCAAATGGTTTCAGCGTTGAAAGCTGTGTTTTCAACAGACTGTAATAACACCGGCTTCCGGGTGAGTCGGCCGTTAAAATCCCACACCTTGTGCTCTGCGGGATACAGTCCGGAAATCAGCGAAGGAATACTAGAACCGGTATAGGTACTCGGCGCGATAGCTCTGGCAGAAACACCACGATCGGCGATGGTCGAAGGGAGCGCGTCGAACCGCATACTGTCAGCAATGAAAATTGCCACGTTTTCAGTTTGGGAGTTGGATGAAATTTCCCCTAGTGACCCTTCTACTGTAGCCATATACCCTCCGTTTCAAGTCTCAGAACAAAGTGCTTCCGATTCGTTACTAGTCGGAACCGAAGGCACGCACACGTGGTGGGAATGTTCGAATCTACCTCGTGGTGGATCTGACGGTCCGTACCATCGTGAATTGGTTGTTGTGCTGTTCAGAAGTCATTTAATTAAAAATATCCTAGATCTTTCAAATGTTCCTTCGTTGCCTCCGTAGTCGTATCGGTTGGTGGCTCTACTGTCGGTGTGTACGTGTGGTCATCGTTCGCCGACGTAATTGCCCATGGAACCCTCCGCACTACTGGATGGGGAATTCCCATCGGGTGCTGATACAGTCCGAATTCGCCGAACGCTTCGCCGTGATCGGCCGAGATGACCACTCGCTCGGCGTCCAAATTCTCGAGTAAGACGCCAATCTCATCGAGCACTTCTCGTAAACAGTCTATGTAGACGTTCCAGACGGTCTCGCGATCGCCTCCATTTCGCAAATATTCGAATGGAGTGGCTTCGTAGTCGTACATCTCACGGCCTTCAGCGTGGGCAGCGACGGTATATGGGAAGTGAGGCTGTGAATAATGAACGATGAGTCTCTCTGCGTCGTACTCACGTCCCACGGCGATAGCCCGGTCCGTGAGATACGCTGGAGGGGTGTGTGCGAAATGTTTGTCCTCTTCTGAGATATACTGCCATGGCTGATCGAGAACGAGAAAATCCTCTGAGGAAACAGGCTGCCAATCCAACAGTCGGGATGAGAAGCCCTCGTACGGATATTTCCGATCAGCCAACACGCGTTCCATGAAAGCGTTTACCGAGACGCAGGCTGTCTGATGGACCTGGTCTATGTGCTCCGTCGTGAACGTGTTTGCGATCCACTCTTTCGACGTGCTTCCCCGCGATGTGATCGCGCCGATCTCGTGTTCGGAGAGAAAATCGTATTCGGGTGCGACTTCACGCAGCGCGTCGACACGGCAGGTATCGAGCAAGATGAGTGCGTCCCACGGCCGGTCGTAGACGTTGGTCCCCATCGGATATCGAGACATGCCGATCGCCCACCCAGCTTGATACGCACGATAGAGACGGCTCGTAATATTACTCTCGTAGAAAGCTTCCGCGAGTCGCTGGCCCATCTTTCTCCCTGGCCACATACCAATTAAGAACAGCGATAGACCATAAAAATGTTCTGAAAGGTTGTGGCTCGTATCTGGCAGTGATGCGTCCGATCTCGCTCACCCCAGAACGACTTCCCGTTGAACGGAGAGAGCCACCCCACTCCTCGAACATAACGCATAATACCACCCGAAGAACTGTTTGACGTATGCATGTCTGTTTCCTCTGTCATCAGGAGTATCCAGAAACGTTCGTTACCGCGATCAACGAGTACACACGAACGCTCGCGGATCTCGGCGTCGATGTCTCGGTGATCGCTGGCAGGAACACGACGGAACAGCCGACGTTCGAACGGATCGAGGGCGTGGATGTCTATCGGATCGACGCCGACACGACGACAGCCGTCTCGATCGGACCGACGGTGTTCGGCTACCGGGGTCTCAGGAAGATCGACGAGCTGTGTAAACGAGAAGAGATCGATATACTCCATATGCGTGCGTTTCCCAATCTAGGGCTGATTCTCCGAACGGTGCCGTGGTTCGATAGCCCTCCCGTGACGATCGCCGACGCTCGTGGCACTGCGATCAGCAACGAATTTTTCGATTACATCTCTCGGGTCGGTATTCGGGCGCAGAGCACGCTCGTTGACGAAATGATAACCGTCGACGAAAACGTTGCGACTAACGTACTCGGCGACGATAATGATGTTAATATACTGCCATTAGGAGCCGATTTCGAGAAATTCAGTCCGGGGGAAAACGAGTCGTTGCGCGAACAGTGGGGCGTTGGCTCCGAAGAGATTGTGCTGGGCTACACGGGTCTTCTGTACCCCACGCGTGATCTCGATCGGCTCGTTCGATCGTTTTCGCGCGTCGTTGCCGACCATCCCCAAAGCACGCTCGTCGTCGTTGGGGACGGCGACGCGCGCTCCGAACTCGAGCGACTCGTGACCGAACTCGACATCGAGGAGAGCGTGATCTTCACGGGAGAGATTCCGTTCGAGGACGTCCCCGAGTATCTCTGGGCGTTCGATATCGGGCTGGCGTACATTCGTGACAGCGTCCAGTACCGCGACCAGCCGCCGCTGAAAACGGTCGAGTATCTAGCCAGTGGACTTCCAGTCGTCGGAACTGATACGCCGGGGAACAAACGATTCCTTACGGACGATGAAAACGGACGCCTCGCCCCCGACGACATCGAGGCGTACGCGGATGCACTCGCCGAGTTGATCGAGTCTTCCGCGGAACGCGAACGATACAGCGCACGAGCACGCAATTCCGTCTCAAAATTCGACTACCGCAACATCGTCGAGAATGAGCTTCTTCCGATTTATCGAGCGGCGCTGCAGGATCAGGACTGACGATAGGATTTGGAGAGTGATGAGGTATCGAATCCCGAACACTTCTTCGAGATGATGAGTATCACCGGCTTTCCGTTTCCCACGTAACGATGTTCGTTCCGCCCAAAAACCGATACAAACCGACCGACATGCCGTAGTTTGCCACGATGAAGTAGTACGGAATCCGTATATACGGCAGGGAATCTATCGAGAGACGATCAGTGATAGAGCCGACGATAGCCAGACCATAGAACAGGAGTTGGAGCACGAACGTGACGTCATACACCGGGCTCGAAGAGAGCGCTGCAAGAAGCGCATTCGAGACGAACACGAGGAGTAAAAACACCGGCGAGAGCCATCGAAGAAGTTTATGTGAAATGAGCTGAAACGAGAATACTGGATATTCGAACGGGTTCAGTAGCTTCGTGTAGTTAGAGAGTGTGTTCCAGGTACGGGTGACGATTCGTTTCCGTCGGTTCAGTTCTGATTGCGTGGAGTCACCAGTTTGTTCCCATGCTACCGCGTTAGCTGCGTATCTGACGGCGTCACCGTTCTCGACGATCGAAAGCGGCTCCGCAAAGTCGCTGGTTTCGCCCCTCGGCAGTGGTACGTACGAGGACGCTCTGACCGCATAGATCGACCCGTTGGCTCCCACGAGCGAATTGACAGCTGACTCTAATCGCTTGATATACTGTTCGTACTTCCAGTAAACGGATTCACCCTCTACCCCGCCTTCGACGGAGTACCGGAGCTCCCCGACAACACACCCAACCTCCGGAGAAAAGGTCCGAACGAGGGAAGTGATCGCGTTCGGATCGTACATGCTGTTTGCGTCCGAAAAGACTAATATATCGCTTTCGACCGCCGCAGCGACCTGATTCTGACACTCTGTTTTACCAACACGACCCTCGATGCGCATCAATTTGACGTCCTCATCGGCGTAGGAACTAACGATTTCGTCGGTCCGATCGGATGAGGCGTCAGAAAACACGATGATGTCGAGCTTCTCGCTCGGATAGCTCAATTCGAGGCTGTTTTCGATCTTCTCAGCGATGATGTCCTCCTCGTTGTACGCAGCAATGATCAACGAAACTGATGGATATTCGTCGATCGACGTGGTGAGCTGCGACGGTCTTCGGAACCGACTAGCTGTGAATAAAATGATTGGATAAAGAAAATACGTCTGCACAAGACCGAGAGCCGCTCCCCAAAACGCGAACAAACCAATCAGGGTGATCAACGTCTCTATCATGTAGCTTTAACAGTATCGATTTCAGTGGACTTTATAATAATGGTTTTCATCGGTCGGGCGAGCAGAATTCCGCGTTCAGTGTCCATAACACGTGGCAGGGATTGTATCCGAACGCTAACATTGACGGGCACAAAAAAGAGCAGTGATGAACATTAGTATCGTCGGAAGCGGCTACGTCGGCACCACAATCGCTGCTTGTTTGGCCGACTTCGGACACGAGGTAACGAATATCGACATTGACGAGACAGTCGTTGAAAAGATCAACGCAGGGAAAACGCCGATTCACGAGCCTGGACTCGAGGATCTCGTCGCAGAGCACGGTGGCAACCGTTTACGGGCGACGACCGACTACGCTGCCGTGCGAGAGACTGCTGTCACCTTCCTCGCGCTCCCGACGCCATCGACCGACAGTGGCTCTATCGACACCTCGATCATCGAGACGAGCACACGATCGCTCGCTGATGCACTGGCTGACAAGGAAGAATCTCATCTCGTCGTTATCAAGAGCACAGTCATCCCGGGAACGACTGAAGAGGTGTTGCTACCGATACTCGACGCGACAGCAACGGAAGAAACGACACGCCACCAGGTGGCCGTAAATCCCGAATTTCTCCGCGAAGGTAGTGCGATTTCTGATTTCAAGGATCCCGATAAGATCGTGTTGGGTACAGACACCACCGAGTCCCATCAGCGGCTCACGAGCGTGTTCGAGCCGTTCCTTGCGGAGTCCGATACGGCGGTCGTCGAAACAGGCATCCGCGAGGCGGAGATGATAAAATACGCCAACAACGTCTTTCTTTCGACGAAAATAAGCCTCATCAACGAGCTCGGGAACGTTTGCAAGGAGTACGCTGTCGACGCGTACGAGGTAGCAGACGCTATCGGATTGGACGATCGCATCTGTGAGCGGTTTCTTCAGAGCGGTGTCGGTTGGGGTGGCAGCTGTTTTCCGAAGGACACGAAGGCGTTCGTCGCTGCTGCTCGCGATGCGGGATACGAGCCGTCGCTCGTCGAGGCGGCCATCGAGGTGAACGATAAACAACCAGTTCGCCTGCTGAACCTGCTCGAAGCGCACGTCGATCCGGGTGGGAATCGAATCGCTGTGCTCGGTCTGGCGTTCAAACCAGGAACGGACGATATCCGCAATTCACGAGCACTGCCGACGATCGAAGGGCTTCGGGAACGCGGAGCGGAGATCACCGCGTACGACCCTGTCGCAGCCGAGAACATGCGGGAACGGTTCCCGGAGATCGAATACGCAGAATCGGCGCGAGAGGCCCTCGCTGATGCGCATGGTGCGGTCGTCGTTACTGACTGGGACGAGTTCGCCGCGCTAGACGAGGAGTTCGATCGAATGGCGGATCCCGTCGTCGTCGATGGGCGTCGCGTCATCACTCGTCGCAACGGTATCGTCTATGAAGGATTGACGTGGTAGTTCGGATATTGGACCACGCGTGGGAGCAGTACTCGGACATAATATCCCCAGAAAGCTGTCATCAACAGTAACGCAATCACGAATGCAGGCACAAAAATCAGTCCACCAAACAAAGCACTGACACTGAGAATAATTACCGCACTGAATTGCAATCCCGCACCAATCCCAACGGTTTTGAATTTGTGGTCGGCTTCCAGCGGGTACGACAGGGCTTCTTTCAGCATGTATCCCCGATTCTGTGCACCAACACTTATTATTTTTGAGTCATTACTACGACAGCCCCACCCTCGACAGACCTCATTCCCCCTCGACCGATTCCAAAAACCCGACGATCGCATCGTTCACGGGCTTCGCGGATTCGATGAACGCGAGATGTTTCCCGGCCACCTCCACGAACCGCCCATTAGGCAGCGCCTCCGCAAGCTCTCGCCCCTTCATCACCGAAATCAGCGGATCGTCCACCCCGTGCATCACGAGCGCGGGCACCGTGATCTCGTACGGCGCGTCACACGAAAATCCACGCAATGCGTCGGCTTGGGCTGCCCGCGCCGCCGGATCGGCGTCATCCGAACGTCGCCACTCCTGAATCCGCTCGATGATCTCCTGCTCCTCCAGAAACGCCTCGCTAAAACACGGTTCGAGCGCCCGACGCCCCCGACCGCCCATCAGATCCAGCACGTCGTTCGACACCCGTTCACCGTCCAGCGCGGTTCCCACGAGCGTCAGGCTCCGGGCGCGATCGTACTCGCGGGCGTACGCGAGCGCGACCATCCCCCCGAATCCGGCACCCACGAGATGCACCCGACGAGCGCCGTGGGCCGACAGCACGCGCTCGACATCACTAGCGAACACGTCGATACCGCCCGATACCCCCTCGACCGCGGAGCGGCCCGTCCCCCGCGGATCGAACACGAGCGTCTCGAAGAGACCAGAGAGAGCGGGGTGTTGCCAGCCCCACAGCCACGCGCCGTACCCAATGTCATTCAGAAACGCCACCGTCTGGCCGGAGCCGCGTGCCTCATAGTAGAGCGAACAGTCCCCGGCGGACACGACCGGCATACCCACCGTTGGACCCACCCGGTGACAACGCTTTCGCCGCCTGCGTCACTGTGCGTTCAGCTTCTGTTGGAGGATCGTCGGAGCGTCCGCCAGCACCGAATCGAGCGCATCGACGTCGGGACCGCCGCCCTGTGCGAAATCCGGTGGACCGCCGCCGCCACCGCCGACGCGATCAGCGAGTTCGCTCACCACCTCTCCGGCGTTCACGTCCACGCCCTCGGGCACAGCGACCACAAACTGGGCGCTCTCCCGGCCGCTTCCCAGCACCGCAACCGACTCCTCCTCCGCGATCGCGGTCGCGGTCGCGCGGAGTTCGTCCACGTCAGCGTCGATCCGTTCGACCACCGCTGTCGTCCCGTTGCCGTTGATGGCGATTTCCTCGGTGGCACCGCCCTGGGCTCGGATCTCCGCGATCTCCTCTTTCAGCGCTTCGATCCGTTTCCCGCGGTCTTTCCACTCCTCGAAGAACCGTTCTGCGGTCTCTGGCACCTCCACGGGCGACACGTCGAGCGTCTCTGCGGTCTCAAACAGCGCGGATTCGACGCGCTGTGTGGTCTCGATCGCCCCATCACCGGCCGAAAAGACGATCCGCTCGACGCCGTCCTGAACGCGTTCGGTCGAGCGGATCTTGATACAGCCGATATCACCAGTTCGACCGACGTGTGTGCCCGCACACGCCTGCACATCGTCGTCCACGTGGATCAGCCGGATGTTCGTTCCTGGCGGGATACCACCCTGATAAATGTCGAAGCCGTACTGCTCTTCGGCCACGTGCCTGTCGGGCCACTCCTGCACGACAGGCGTGTTCTCGCGGACGATTTGGTTTGCGATCCGCTCGATCCGTTGGCGGTCGGATCGGGAGATCCGCTCGTAATGAGTAACGTCGAGGCGCGAGCTGTCGGTCCCTTTCTGTGCACCGGCCTGCCTGACGTGTTCACCGAGCACCTGCCGGGCCGCGTGACCGATGATGTGGGTCGCGGTGTGGTGGGCCATCAGCCGTTTTCGGCGATCGGCGTCGATCTGTCCCCGGACAAACTCGCCTTTTCCGGGGTCGTCGTCGGTCCGGTGGAGGATGACGCCGTCCTGTCGTTGGACATCACGAACGTCGACGGACGCATCGTCCGTACTGATCGTTCCCATGTCGGCCGGCTGGCCGCCGCCCTCCGGGTAGAACATCGTCTGGTCGAGCACCACGTCAAACCCCTCCTTGCGCTCGATCACGTCGAGGACGATGGCCTCGAACTCCATTCGGTCCTGGTCGTCGTAGTACAACTGCTCGGTTGGGGGAAGCTCCCCAATGTGTTCCTCGAGCGTCCCCTGCGTGGTGTCCTCCTGGGGCGTCGCTTCTTCCGCTTCCTGAGCACTCATTGATTCGTCGACGGCACCGGACTGCTCCTCGTGGCGCGCGGCGACCAACGAGAAAAAATCGTCCGGAACGTCGACCGACGTGCCGTAGTCGTCGGCGATCTCGGCGACCATATCCGGCTGCATCCCGTGTGAGTCGTACAGCTCGATGAGCTCCTCCGTGGAAATCGGCTCTCCTTTCTCCGCGTGCTCGTCGGCGAGCTGCCTGACCCGTCGACCTCCCCGGTCGAGCGTTTCTCGGTACTTTTCCAGCTCCGTCCGGACAATGTCTCGGATAGTATCGCGGTTGGTGTAGCCGAGGCGTTCTGCTTGCATGTCGACGAGTTCGTCGAGCGGCGCGTTGACTCCGACGGTGTCAGCGAGCCGTTTCGTTCGCCGGAGCACCATGCGAACGAGATAACCCGACTCGACGTTGCTCGGCACGATACCGTCACCGAGCATGTACGCTAACGTCCGTGAATGGTCCGCGATGGCGTAGATCGTTTCGAGCGGCTCCATCAGCCCTCGAAGCCGGTCGACATCGACGTCAAGTTCGGCCGCGATGTCGGCGCGAGCACTCTCCATGTCCTCGGCTTCGTCGATGTCGAGATTCCCGGCAAGCGTCGCTGCACGGTGAACGAGCGACTCCTTTTGTTCGCTCAGATCGATCCCCGCGTTCTCCCGCAGGAACGCGATCATCTCGGGGTAGACGGCCTCGTAGACGGTCGGCGTTCCCTGGCTCACCCACGTCCAGCGCTCCAGACCGTAGCCGGTGTCGACGACGTAGGTGTCCATCTTCGAGTACCGGTTGCCGTCTTTCATCTCGTAGTCGCCGTCAGGATCCTGTTCCATCGACATGAACACCAGCGTCGCCAGCTCGACGCCCCGATAGATCACCTCGATGGCCGGACCGGCGTTCCCCCCGCCGACCCACGGATCCTCGATGTAGGTGATTTCCTCGGGAGCCGCCCCCATCGATTCGAAAAACGCATCGCAGTACTGTACTGTTCGATCTTTCCAGTACACTTCCCCGTGGTAGGCGTAGCCCTCTGCGTCCTCACGGGTGTTAAAGGCGTGGTGGGCCATCATCTCGAACGCCATGGTGTGGCGGCCGGTCTTTCCCACGTTCTGTATGTCGTCCATCCGGATGGAGGGCTGGCTGATACACAGGGGATTGGCGGGCGGAGGAGCCTGCCCGCTCGTCACGAGCGGCTGGAAATCGTAAACAGACGCCTGGGTGAGCAACACGTCGTCGCGCCAGCGGTTGGCTGCGACGGGATACGGATCGATGCGCTCGTGGTCGTGCTCCTCGAAAAACGAGAGAAACGTCTCGCGCATCTCTTCGAGCGTGTACGACGCGTCGAACCCGGAGTTACCGATGAAGCTGTACTGTTCACAGGGTGGTTCGCCACAGGTTTCACGCGCCTCATCGCGGGTCCAGAAATGCGCGCCGCAGGAGACACACTCCTTTCGTGTGAACCCCTCCTGCTCGAAGTAATCGAGCTGATACTCCTCCTCGAGTTCACTCATTGCGTTCCATTTGGCCGACCACCGAGTAAAACCCTTCCGAACGCCGGTCTGAGTCGTTTATTTGTATTTTATTTCCCACCTGCTTTACGGAATGTATATGATAGTTGTATTTAGTGACTAATTTCGGATCATATTCAACACACATTCGAGCCACGTTGGCGGCTGTATCGGTCAGTCTTCCAGCGCAAGCCCTGCTAACAACGCCTCCAGTTGCACGCGTTCGTTCGCGCCGATAGTGAGTCGGTAGTCGGTTTCTCCGATGCGATCCATCAGCTGTACCGCCTCGCGCTCGGGGAGGCCGTACTCCCACACCGACCGGTGGAGTTGATCGACGATGTCGTCGCCCGCGATGCCCTCCTCGGTGAGCAGCGTTTCGAGCGTCGAGCGCGCCGCCGTGAAATCGCCGTCGAGCGCGAGCCGAACCATCTCCTCGATTTCCTCGGGTCGGGCGGTGCTGGCGATGCCGTACACCGCATCCTCGTCGACCGTCTCCCCCAGCACGCCCGCCGCCTGCAGGTCGTTGATGGCTTTGCGCATGTCCCCGCCGGCGGCGTACACCAGCGCCTCAACGCCCTCCTCGGTGATATCGATCCCTTCTACCTCGGCGATCCCGCGGATCTGCTCTGCCACGGCGTCGTCCGCCAGTGGCGAAAACCGAAACACCGTACACCGCGACTGGATCGGATCGATGATCTTGCTCGAATAGTTGCACGAGAGGACGAACCTCGTGTTGTGCGAAAACTGCTCCATCGTCCGACGGAGCGCGCTTTGTGCATCAGATGTCAATGCGTCTGCCTCATCGAGAAATATGATTCGATAATCGTATCCGCCGAAGCTGGATCGGGCGAAGCTCTTGATGCGATCGCGCACCACGTCGATCCCCCGCTCGTCGGAGGCGTTCAGCTCCAGAAAGTTCTCCTGCCACTGCTCGCCGTAGATCTCCTTTGCAATAGCCACCGAGCATGTAGTTTTCCCAACACCTGCAGGGCCGGCAAACAGTAAGTGGGGCA
Source organism: Halobacteriales archaeon YIM A00010 (assembly GCA_025041175.1). Lineage (GTDB taxonomy): Archaea > Halobacteriota > Halobacteria > Halobacteriales > Haloarculaceae > Halocatena. The sequence goes on along the minus strand of JAKCFJ010000001.1, from coordinate 2,495,572 downwards.
GATCGTTCTGTTCGATGTAGTTTTCGAGCCGTTCCACGATGGTCTCGTGACCGGCGACCTCGGACAGCGATTCGGGGCGGTACTTTTCGATCCATACCTCCCGACCCTGTGGTGGCGCTTCGCTCATACTCTTCCCACACAGCGTCCGAACTTAACAGGCTTGCAGTCCGCGTCGCCAGTGAATGGGCTCTCATCGGCGTTAGGGTTCTCCAGAACCACCTTTTTTCCGCTCGGGTGGCTGCGCCACCCTCGCCTGGCGAGTCGGTCGCTCACTTCGTTCGCGCTACGACTCGCTGGTTCCCACTCGCTACGACTCGCGGGAACGCAAAAAATCTGCATTGCAAGAGCGAAGCTCTTGCAGGCTCCCAGATGGACGGAGTCCATCTGAGAGGACCAAAAAAAGCCGCTCGCTCACGCTCGCGGTGAGCGTACTCACGTTCAGCACCGCCACCGCTTCGCTACCGCACCGCGACCGCACGCCACCGCTACCGCTCGCTACGGTTGTCTGTCAGTCGTCGGTGGTGGATGCAACGGCGGTCTCACCGACGATGTGTGCCAGCTCGGGACGGCGTTGGCGCAACCCGTCGAGATCGCCGCGCTGGCGGTACTCGCAGTAGGTTACCAGCGTGTCGACCAGACACGCGGGCGCGCTCTCGGTATCTGGCTTCTCGGTCGTGGCTGCGGGTTCACGCGAGTCCTCGGGTGTGAACACGGATTGGACCACCGTGCCATCGCGCTGTTCGTGAAAGCGCACGCACGCGCCATTGTCGAACCAGCATTCGATGATCGTCTCGCCGGTAGCGCAGTAGCGCGTGAACCGCGCAATGCCGGGCAATTCGTCGTAGCCGCCCGTTCGGGGCGCTCCAAGGCCGGCGGTTGCGAGTATCTGCTCGATCTGGGTGGCGTGCGCACAGCCGGTCGACTGGCAGGGTCTACACCAGAGTCCTTCGCCCACGTCGATGCTGTGGTATAGCTCCGCTTTCGACACCACGTCCCGATCCTCGATGGCCGAGAGGTTCACGACCTCCCCACGTTGATTCCGGAACTGGAACAGCGGCAAACTCATCGCCACCACCGCCCTAACGGACAGCCGATGCGGTGTTCCAGACGCGTACGAACCGGCTGGCCACACACCGGACAGCGCGTTCTCTGGTTATTATTCTGGTACGATGCGACACCGTTACATGTCTCTGATTCGTTCCCTGTCATGGGTTTCTCGATCTGAGAACCCAGCGTCGGGTGGCTTCAGCACCCGGCGCGTTTCAAACGTGAACGCGCGGCCGTCACACGCTGGCGTCCTCATCTATCGTTCCTTGCCCCATCACACATAAAGGTACTGATGGAACGAACAATGTTATATCGTACTAACAACTCGGTGCTCCAGCAGTTGCTCGGAGAGTGGCAACGAGCCGCCATCATCGTATGTTATTACTTGCTGAAGTGAATTTCAGTCGAGTATCACTTCGAAGCGGTGGAAGGACGAGTGTCTCCTCCGCAAGCGGTGGCGGTGCAGTGCGGTAGCGAAGGCGGAGCGGTAAGTACGCTCACCGCGAGCACAGTTCCCGCGAGCAACGCGAGCGGGAACCAGCGAGCGGCTTTTTTTCGCCCACCTTTTTTGCGCGAGGGTGAGCTTTGCTCACCCGAGCGGAAAAAAGGTGGTGGCCCGATAGGCTTTAGCGCTCGCAGGCGATTGCACTCAACAATGAGCCAAGCGACGCGAACGCGCGATCTCGCCGCCGTCATCGGGTTGGAGGTCCACGTCCAGCTCGAGACGGAGACGAAGATCTTCTGTGGTTGTTCGACCGACACCGCCGACGCCGACCCGAACACGCACACGTGTCCCGTCTGTCTGGGGCTGCCGGGGGCGTTGCCGGTGGTGAACGAGCAGGCGATCGAGATGGCCGTCAAGGTCGGGAAGGCGATTGACGCCGACATCCCCGAAGAGACGCGGTTCCACCGGAAGAACTACTACTACCCCGATCTCCCGAAGAACTTCCAGATCACCCAGTACGACAACCCCATCTGTCAGGACGGCAGCCTCGAACTCTCCGTTTCGGGCGATCGCCGCGTGATCGGGATCGAACGCGCCCACTTGGAGGAGGATCCCGGCAGCCTGAAACACGAAGGAGGGAGCATCGACCGCGCGGAGTACACGAAAGTCGACTACAACCGCGCCGGGATCCCACTGATGGAGATCGTCACCCGGCCAGACTTTCGCGGACCCGATGAAACGCGCGCGTTTCTCGCAAAGCTGGAGGAGGTGCTCGAATACCTCGGCGTGTTCGACGCCGAACGCGACGGCTCGCTGCGCGTCGACGCCAACATCTCGATGATACCAGCAGAGGAGGTGTCCGACGACCACATCGACGACGAAATCCTCGAATCGGCAAACCGGACGGAGGTGAAAAACATCTCCAGCCACAAGGGAGCCGAGAAGGCGCTGGCCTACGAGATCACCCGCCAGCGCAACGCGATCCAGCGCGGGCGAGCAGTCGAACAGGAGACCCGCCACTGGGACGAGGACCGCGGCGTGACGGTGTCGATGCGGTCGAAAGAAGCCGAAAAGGACTACCGCTACTTCCGGGAGGCGGATCTCCCGCCGCTTCGCGTCGCGTCGTGGAAAGACGAGATCGAGATCCCGGAGCTTCCCGACGCGCGCAGGGAGCGGTTCCGGGCCGAATACGGCCTCGGCAGTGAGACCGCTTCGAAGCTCACGTCCACAAAGCGGATCGCCGATTTCTACGAGTCGCTCGCCGATACGTTCGATCCCCGGTTCGTGGCCACCTGGGTCGCCGATCTGCTTCTCGGGGAGCTGAACTACCGGGATATGGAGCTGTCGTCGGTCGACCGAGAGGCGTTCGCGCACCTCCTGGAGCTCGTCGTGACCGACGAGATCACGGAGAAAAACGCGGAGGAAATCGTTCTGCGGGCGATGCTGGACGAGGACCTTACCCCCGAAGCGATCGTCGAGCGCGAGGGGCTCGGGAAAACAGACGACGATGCGGTTGCGAGCGCCGTCGAAAGCGCCATCGAGAACAATCCCGAGGCGGTCGCGGACTACCACGCTGGCGAGGACGGCGCGCTCAACCACCTCGTCGGACAAGTGATGGCCGACACCGGCGGCAGCGCGGACCCACAGACGGTGAACGAACTGCTGCGAACGGAACTCGCTCAGTAACACTCTGGCGCGGCCGGAAATACTTACCGCAACTATTTGTATTTGCAGCGATTATTGGGGTGCAATGTCAGGGCTGTTGCCGACTGGCACGAGCGCTAGTTCGGAGCAGAACGGCGAGCCTCGGACGTTGTGGCTGAACAGTGATGATACAGGGGACCTGTTGTCTTCGCTTTCTTCGGACACCGCCCGTGCGATTCTCACCGCGCTTCACGAGGAGCCACAAACCGCCTCGGAGGTGGCCACTTGCGTCGACACTTCGGTACAGAACGCTCGTCACCACCTTTCGAAGCTGGAACAGGTGGGTGCGATCCGGGTTGCCGACACGCGCTATTCGGAGAAAGGACGGGAGATGAGCGTCTATGCGCCGAGCGAGGAGCCGCTCGTGGTGTTCGTCGGTCGAGAAGAGCGAAAACACAGCTTTCTCGACTCGCTTCGGGGGTTGATGCCGATCGTTGGACTGCTCGGCGTCGTGAGCCTCCTCGTTCAGTGGGTCGTTACGCCGACGATCGATCGGACTCCCTCCGGGCAGCTCCCACGAGTTGGGGATGCGCTGGGAAACGCCGGTGCGACGGGGATCGCACCGCTCGGCGTTCCGCCGGGCGTGATCTTTTTCGCCGGCGGAATTCTCGTTATTCTGTTGGTGTTCGTAGCACAACACACAGACGCCGTCCGCCGACTGCTCCCGAAATGAGATGAACGCGCTGGATCCGACGCGCCGACGGGGCGCGTTTCCTGCACCGAGCCAGTGCTATCACCACGAGCGCTACGATCCTCCGAACCTGGCCGTTCGGACGATCGGGTGGCGCGGGAACGTGTTTGACAAATGACCAAACGAGTGGTGGTTGTGGTCGGCGTGGTTACTCTGCTTCTTTGCACTTCGTTCGTGTTTTCGTTCTCTCATTCCTCTCTCGCGCTCGATGGAGAAGCGGACTCCTCGATCGACGTGGTCGAGAACGTGAAGCATCACATCGACCGCCAGCCCTACCAGTCTCCGCCGTCGGTCGATGGCAAGGTAGATATCGTCGTGCCGGTCGAGAACGGAACCACACCGAATGCGGCCGGCAGGAACCACGCTGAGTCGTTCGAGATCGATCGTGTGTCCACCGAGGAGGGCCAGCGGTTCGCCCACGGCTCGATATCGATGTCGGAGATTCGGCCGTTTCTCCAGTCCTCGCACGCAGACCGTGTTCAGATCACGAACACGGATACAGACGGCGATGGGCGTGTGGCGTCGGGCACCACCAATATCAGTGCTGATCGCCTCCACCAGCGTGGACACGCGGGTGAAAACGTCACGGTCGGTATCATCGACAGCGATTTCCGTCCCAGTCATCCAGCCATCGCGTCACAAGTCCGTGGCTACACCACGATCGACTCCGACGACGACGGAACACACGGAACAGCAGTAGCAAGCGTCGTGGTCGACACCGCACCGAACGCGACGCTCCAGCTCGCTGCGGTCGGCACGACGACGACGCCCCAAGAGTACGCGTCTGCGGTAGAGTGGCTCCAACGCTCGGGTGCCGACATCATCGTCGATGCGGGCAGTTACTACGCCAGCCCGGGAGATGGAAGCGGAGAGATCACTCAAATCGCGGAAAGCGCCGCCTCGGAGACGGTGTTTGTCACCTCCGCGGGAAATCATGCCGGCCGGTACTGGTCGGGCAACCACTCCGGGAGCACGTGGGTGACAGTTGAGGAAGGCACAGAAGCAAACCTCTTGAATGACGGCGAACCGTTCAGTGGATCGGTACAGCTCACCCTCCGGTGGGACGGCTGGCCCACCACCACAGAGGATTACGATCTGTATCTCTTTCGGGCACAGCCCGGCACCGATGCAGTCGTTGCGCGGGCCACGGGCCACGACGGACGACCGTTCGAACACCTCGAAACGACCGTTCCCGAGGGTCGGTACTACGTCTCGATCAAGAAGGCCGACTCAGAGGCTTCCTCGACGGACAACCGGCTCGAGCTGTTTGCCAGCCACGAGCTGCAGCACCGATCGAACGGCGGGCGGGCCGCCCCAGCCACCGCTCAGGGGGTGATCGCTGTCGGAGCGATCGATGACGGTTCCGTGAAGTCGTTTAGCGTCCGGGGAGCCGATGTCGTCGCCCCCGATTCGGTGGCCGTTGACGGCATGACAATCGAGGGCGGCACCTCCTTTTCGACGCCGTACGTTGGTGGCACCGCCGCGCTCGTTCTCGCTGCGCATCCCGATCTCTCCCCCACCGAGGTGCGGGCGTTGCTGCGTCGCACGGCCGACGACGTGGGTTCGGAGGGGATCGATCCCCGATCCGGATACGGCGTGGTGAACGCCACCCAAGCCGTCGATCGACGCGCGGCTGTGGCATCCGAGGACACTCGTCCAACCGCTCGTTTCCGTCACGCGTCCCGGTTCCCCGGCGAATCCACTGATCAACGCTCTCGTTCGGTTTCCAACGAGTTTGTCGAACAGGTTCGTAACGGTTAGGTCGGCGGTCGGCCTACCAGGGGAACAACGAGAGGGAACAGCGCAGTGGAACTGATTATCACCGAGAAGGACAACGCTGCCCGCCGCATCGCGGATATCTTGAGCGACGGCAGTGCATCGACAGAGCGCCACAGCGGTGTGAACGTGTATTCGTGGGGAGGTCGCCGCTGTATCGGGCTGTCGGGTCACGTGGTTGGAATCGACTTCCCCTCCGAGTACTCCGATTGGCGAGACGTTCGACCGGTCGAACTCGTCGACGCCGAGGTGGTGAAAACCGAAACCCGGGAGAACATCGTCGCCGCGCTCCGATCGCTCGCTCGGCAATCCGAAACCGCGGTCATCGCCACTGATTACGACCGGGAGGGGGAACTCATCGGTAAGGAGGCCTACGAACTCGTCCGAGAGGAGATCAGTGGCCCGATCCGGCGCGTTCGGTTCTCCTCGATCACCGACGAGGAGGTTCGATCGGCGTTCGAATCCCCCGAAGAGATCGATTTCGATCTCGCTGCGGCGGGCGAGGCCAGACAGATCATCGATCTGTTGTGGGGCGCGTCGCTCACGCGATTTCTTTCTCTGTCGGCCAAACAGCTCGGCAACGATTTCATCAGCGTCGGACGGGTCCAATCGCCGACGCTGAAGCTCATCGTGGACCGCGAGCGCGAGATCGAGGCGTTCGATCCCGAGGAGTACTGGGAGCTGTTCGCTGATCTCTCCGACGACGAACCGTTCCAAGCCCAATACTTCTACCGCGAAGAGGGAACCGAACAGGAACGAGTCTGGGACGAGGAGACGGCCACGACGGTCGACGAGCAGCTGACCGCGGCTTCCCACGCGCGCGTCGATTCCGTTCGGCGGCGCACCCGGACGGACGAGCCGCCGGCTCCCTTTAACACCACGCAGTACATCCGCGCAGCGGGATCGATCGGGTTCTCCGCCCAACGCGCCATGAGCCTCGCCGAGGAGCTGTACACGGCTGGCTACATCACGTATCCGCGGACGGACAACACCGTCTACCCCGACGATCTCGACCACCGGGCGTTGCTCGATGCGTTCGCCGACCACTCGAGCTTCGGGGACGACGCCCGGACGTTGCTCGAACTGGAGGAGATCGAACCCACCGCGGGCGACACCGAAACCACCGACCACCCACCGATCCATCCCACCGGGGAGTTCCCCGAGGATCTCGGTGAGGACGCGTGGCAGGTGTACGAACTCGTCGTTCGGCGGTTTTTCGCAACCCTTGCCGAGCCCGCAACGTGGCACCACCTCAAAGTCGTCGCTATCGCAAACGATTGTCGCCTCAAAGCCAACGGGAAGCGACTCGTCGATCCCGGCTACCACGAGGTCTACCCCTACCACTCCACCAGCGAAAACTACGTCCCTGCTGTCGAGGAGGGCGATGCGCTTGACATCACTGACGTTCAGTTGGAGGCAAAACAGACTCAACCACCCAGACGCCGGGGACAGTCCCGGCTCATCGAAACGATGGAGGGCATTGGGATCGGGACGAAGTCTACGAGACATAACACTTTACAGAAATTATACTATAGGGGATATATCGAGGGCGATCCACCGCGGCCGACGGCGCTGGCGAAGGGCGTCGTGGAGGCCGCAGAGGAGTTCGCGGATTTGATCGTGAGCGAGGAGATGACCGCCCAGTTGGAGCAGGACATGACGGCGATCGCGGAGGGGGAGGCGACGCTGGACGCGGTGACCGACGAGTCTCGGGAGATGTTACAGCGGGTGTTCGAGGAGCTACAGGGTTCACACGAAGAGATCGGCACGCACCTGCGCGGGGCGTTGAAGGCAGACAAGGCGTTAGGACCGTGCCCGGTGTGTGGCGAAACGTTGTTGGTACGACGATCCCGACACGGGTCGTATTTCGTCGGGTGTGACGGCTATCCAGACTGTGAGTACACGCTGCCGCTGCCGAACAAGGGTGAGCCGCTGGTGATGGACGAGGCGTGTGAGGACCACGATCTCCACCGCGTGAAGATGCTGGCCGGGCGGGAGACGTTCGTTCACGGCTGTCCCCAGTGTGCTGCGGACGCGGCCGACGCGACCGAAGACCGGATCATCGGCGGCTGTCCGGCGTGTGGCGAGGAAGAGGGGGGTGAACTTGCAATCAAGCAGCTCCGCTCGGGCTCGCGGCTCGTGGGCTGTACCCGGTATCCCGACTGCGAGTACTCCCTGCCGCTGCCTCGCCACGGCGAAATCGTCGTCACCGACACCGTGTGTGAAGAACACGATCTCCCGCACCTCGAGATACACGACGAGGACGCTGAGGACGAGGAACCGTGGGATCTCGGCTGTCCGATCTGTAACTACGAGGAGTACCGGGAACGACACGCCGTTTCGACGCTGCGCGACATCGACGGCATTGGCGAGAAAACCGCCGAAAAGCTCGAATCGGCGGGCATCACGTCGCTCGACGATCTTCGGGAGGCGGCGGCTGACGAGGTGGCGAGCGAAGTGTCCGGTGTGAGCGCTGACCGGATCAGGGAGTGGAAGACACAAGCGGCCGCCTGATACAAATCCGCGTCATGATTCTGTGCTGGGTGCTCACACAAACCAATGCGCAGACAAGACGGAGCGTTGAAATTTGCTCGGATGGAACGGTTTCCCATGGCGGGTGAGCGCATCGTGTCGGTGGATGAAGTTCCGGACGACACGACGGTTCTGTTCACCGTTCGGGAGACGGAGACCGACGAACGGAGAGAGGGGATTCTGGTCCGTTCGAACGGCTCTGTCACTGGGTGGTTGAACTACTGTCAGCATTTCACGCATGTTCGGCTCGACAAGGGATCAGGGGCGGGGCTGCGCGAGGAGGAGATCGTCTGTACCAATCACGGCGCGATGTTCGACGCCGACACGGGCCAATGTACATACGGGCCGTGTGATGGGGCGTATCTACAAGCGCTCGACGTGAGGAGCACCGACGGCGCGGTGTATCTCACCGATCCCGACTACCGGTTCGACAGCGTCGGTCCCGCCGAAACGGACGACATCGATCTCACTTCCACCTCGAACGTCGAATTTTGACCGGTCATCGATCGATCGTCACTCCCGGCCGGTGTCGGAGAGGGACCACCGCGTTCTGTGCGTCAAACCGAACGCGCGTCCGTAGACGATGAGCGACTGACGCTCGAATCCAGCGGTTTCGAAGAGCGCTCGTGAGGGGACGTTATCGACCGCGACCAGCGCGGTGGCTGTCGTCGTGTCCGTTCGGGCCGCCTCCCGACACGCCCGATCGACGAGCGCGGTTCCGATTCCCCGTTGTCGGTGCTCCGAGTCGACGTGTAACCGCCAGAGGTACGCGGTGTCGATCGCCTCGCCGACGGTCGTTTCGATCACCCCGGCGTACACTGGGCGGGAGTAACTGAGGACGACGTGGCCCACGATCCGGTCGCTTCGGGCGAAAACGACGACATCGGTGGGATCGAGACCATCGAACGCCAGTTTGGGCGTTTCGTTCGCGTCGAGATCACGCCCTCGTCGGGCTTCGAGGGCGATTCCGTCGGGATCAGTGTGTTCGCTGCCGTCGATGCCGTGAAGCGAGCGCGCATACGCGTACATCAGCGATCCCGTCACCCCCCGCTTTGCGAGCGCATCGTACACTGCACGCCCGTACTCGTTGCGCGTGAGCCGCCACAGCCGATCGGTTATCATATATTTGTTACGTATGGCTAGATTGTGAGCGTGTATGAATGGGGCGATGTTGTTGGCAGTTACGATATTCGATCAGTATCGACGACTATGCCAAAATCCGGTTGCAGAGACGAAAGACGGATGCGCCGAGGAGAAGGATCGAAGAACCGCAAACGAAACTCATCAGAGACGGGATGTGTGGCTCGATCGTCCATATACCCCCCCAGATACAGATTACGGCGGCAATGATACAGAGAAACCGCCCTTCCGTGCCGATCCGTGTGAACCACGTCTCGGCCGTGTGGCCGATGGCCGTCCGCGAGACAGCGTATGCAACCAGAGTGGTTCCCATGCCATAGCCGATCCATGGATACACGACCGTCTGTTCGCCGATGAGCCACGCGGTCGGCGATAGTACGACGAGAAATCCCAAGACAACGTCATAAAGGAGCCGCCGGGTGCTTGCTTCGTCAGCTGGAACGCTCCAATCGACCATACATCAGGTGTGTTGTTCCACATACATGTATGGTATGATCACTGGTAATCGTCTCATAATCGTTTTCGGTCCCTTCGTCAGTCCGCGTTCGAGAGATCCCGTCCGCCTTCGACGTGGACGAGTTCTTCGACGGGCGGGAGATCGGCGTCGGTGTCGGTGATGATTTCGATGCGGCGGGTGGTCTTCTCGGTGGCGTACTCGACCAGCGGTGTGACCATGGGGGTGTCCCCCCCGGCGATGTCCCCGTAATCGAGCGTGCCGGCGACGTGTCCCAGCAGCTCTTCGAGCGTCGAGCGCACGACGTTGGGATCGACGCCTTCCTCCGCGATGAGCCGCTGGACCTCGTGCATTCCGAAGCCGACGTGTCGGCCTTCGTCGCTCCGGATGCGGGTGATGCCCTCGATGAGTCCTTCGAGATGGATCGGTTCGCCCGGTTGGAGATCAGCCCCCGTCGGGCTGTAGCTCGACTGGATGCCGTAGTATCCGGTTTGGGCCAGAACGCTCTCGACGATGAGGTGGTAGTGGCAGTACGCCTGTGCCCGGTTGGTCGGCGAGTCCTCCGTGAGGAGTCGACGCATCGCCCGCTCGGTCTTCTCGAACAGCGCGACGTAATCGTCGTTGAAATACCGCTGATCCGTCGGCGCGGTCGCCTCAAAGCCCAGCTCTTTTGCGACCGGATCGATCACATTCCGCCAGTACCGGTCGAAAAACTGGGTGTGTTTCGCCTCCTCGTACAGCTGCGACGTGAGAAACAGCTGTTTGTTCACGTCGTCGGTAGCGAGCAACAAGGGGGAGAGATCCTCGGTGACAGACTCCTCGCCGGCCCCGAACAGCGCGAGCGTCCGGCGCAGCCCGTCGAACTCCGGCTCGGCCGGCTCGTTGTCGATGAGCCGCCGTCGGTCCTGTGCGAGGAGTTCGTCTGAGATGTCCGCATACGGATCCCAGTGGCGGTACACCGCGTTTCGAAAGTACCCACCCGCGAACGACTCCGGATCGAGTCGGTGCGTTCGGCTGGTGTCTCGAATCTGTGTCATCGGTGTGGTAGTAACTATTGTGTCCCATCCGGGTTAAATACTTCTCCTGGATGAAAGGTCGGTGGATGTGCTCCCTTCCCAGCAGCCAGCGGCGTCAGCCGTTCACGGCGTTTATCGCCGCTTCGAGCGTGAACCGACCCTCGTACAGCGCCGTGCCGACGACGACAGCCGCAGCCCCCGCGCGTTCGAGCGCGCGCACGTCCCCGGTCGATCCGACGCCACCGCTTGCGATGACCGGGATGTCGACGCGCTCGACGACGCGTTCGGCCCGATCAGTTCGCACCCCCTCGAGCTGGCCCTCCACCTCCACGTCGGTAAACAGGATCGCTCCCGCACCCAGCTCCTCGTAGCGCTGGGCCGCCGCCGCGGGATCGAGTCCAGTGCCTTCGGTCCAGCCGGAGACGACGACCTCGCCGGCTTTCGCATCGAGGCTCACCATCACTGTCCCGGGATGCTCCTCGCTGATCGTGGCGACGATCTCGGGCGTTTCGACCGCCGCCGTCCCGAGAATCACGCGGTCGATCCCGCGCTCTAAGAGTCCGATCGCGTCCGATGCACTGCGAATCCCGCCGCCGACCTGGGTGTCAACAGGGTTGGCGGCGATCGCCTCGATCGCCTCGGCGTTCCGTCTGGTCCCTTCAAACGCCCCATCGAGATCGACCAGATGCAGGGTGGACGCGCCGGCATCGATCCACCGCGCCGCAGCATCGGACGGTTCGCCGTACGTGCGCCCCGTCCCGCGCTCGCCGCCGACGAGCTGCACGACGCTTCCCTCCCGAACGTCGACCGCGGGAATGACCTCGAACTCCGGAAACATGCTCCCGTCTCAGCGGGCAACGGACTAAACAGGTCGGATGTGGCCGTCGTGGACCGACGGGAGACAGAACTTCGATAGCCATGATTCCATGCATTCGATCGCCTTCTGTTGGATTTATTTTCTTTTGATATATACGCTTTCTTCGTTATCTTCATTAAAATAGAAGCTTACTGGCCGCTGCTCAACGCCACCTCTACACTGGTGCTCGGACCTGATCTCTTAACACTTGTTACAGATAGTACTACTATCTATTATATCCTCACAACGTATAGATTCACATAGTCAACTAACATAGTAGGCTAACTTCGTAAATTATACACCGTTCGTTTACAACGTATAAGTGATGAAGTCGCAATGTCTATCATAATGCCAGCACCCGATCTCAACGACACAGATCGTGCCGTCCTAGACATGCTTGCAGAGGGGAGAAACGTCCCGGCAAACATCGGAGACGAATTGGACGTGTCGCGTCAGTACATCCATCAACGGATAAAGCTCCTCGAAACAGCCGATTACGTCAGAAACATCGGACGAGGAGTGTACGAACTAGTGGAGGACCCTCGTGACAGTTGAATCGAGCACAAACCCTATATTTCACAACCACTAATGACGATATCCATGGGTATTCAGGCGGAACCGCCAGAGCAAACGATTACTCTCAAAGAGCGCGCCGACTACTGGGTCGCTATCCACGAGGAGACCGGCGTAGGGGCACAGGCCCCAACCCGTGCGGCCGTACTTGATGAGCTTGATCTGGCGGTTGCCCTGCATACCAACGACGCTACTGAGCCGGTTGCAGACGAGGATGCTGTCTTGCGGGAGCTGGGGATTGATCAGGCCGAGGTTGATGGTGATCAGTCGCTTCCGGCGTTCATGCAGGAGTAGACGATGGGAACGCCCGCGACTGATTTCTCCGGCCGTGAGATAGTGAAAGTCCTACTCGGGCACGGATTCAAACTCGTCGATCGGACAGGGAGCCACGTCAAACTCCGGCGTGTCGACCCGAATACCGGCGACGTTCGGAACGTGACCGTCCCGCAGTACGACCGCATCGATGTCGATCTCCTCCAAAAAATCGCCACTCAATCCGGTGCGGACAGCTTTTATGAGTGGTGTCAATGGATCGATGACTGCCGTTAGAACACAAATCGTTCGACCAGCCGGCGCCAGAGCGCTGGCTGTCGGGATTCTCGGGGATAGACGGTGACAGTCGTACAACCCGGACTCGGGAACGACGGACGTTCATCGAACAGCACGTTTCGGAACCTGTAGTCGGCCCCGCGACGGATGAACAGGTCGGGGCGCGTCAGTTGTCCACCGTCGGGTCTAACGGACTCGGCGTGGACCGGAACGGAAAGGATCTCAGAGAGATCGGACTGGTAATCGCCCATCGTGCATTGCTGCTGGTCAGTGCGGTCGTGGTCGAGGGGGTACCAGAGGGCGATGCTCCCCTCGTTCGCCAGTGCAGCGGCTTCCGCAATGCTCACGGCGAGGGGTGCGTACGGCCCCTCGTCCTCCGAGAGGACGATCCGTTCGGGCGCGTCGTAGCCGAGGTTGTCCACGAGAAGCACGTCACAGGGGGCGTGGCGAACGACCCAGTCGATGGGATCACCGAACAGCCGCGATCGAAGCCGAAGCGGCTCGTGTTCGGCCACGATCGTGTCCACCCCGTGGTGGTCGGCGAAGTTGACGATCGCGTGTTTCGTGTCGTGGCTGACGATCTCCTCGGCCGTGATATCGACGTCGAACTCCTCCGCGTCGGTTTCGATCCGCGTTTCGAAGGAGATGTCGGACGACGACTGGATCGTGGTCTGCTCGGTGAGCGGTGCCTGATCGGGGATCTCCTCGAACCGGACGACGATCACCCTGCCGTCGTGTGGCCGGGCGACATCGGCAGCCAAGGTGACTAACGAGCGCTCGCGGGCTTCATCGATGTCCTTTGTGAGCGCGACGAGCACCTCGTGAGTCTCGTCTTCCGAGAGTTCTTCGACCTCCGTGAGCGCGTCCCTTCCGACCTGCCGCCGGATCGCATCGGTTGCCGCGCCTTCTCGACTCACGCGAGACTGCACGTAGAAGAAGTACCAGATCCCGCTCGCGAGCGTGATGAGAGCCGATCCGACGAGCGGGAGCGTTCCCATCTGGGTGAGCAAGAACAGCCCGGCGATCGCACCGAACCCCTGCATCCACGGGTACAACGGCGACGTGAACTCGGGTTCGTACTCGACGCTCCCTTCGCGGAAGGCGACGACGGCCACGTTGATCAGCGCGAACACCATGATCTGGAAGGCGCTGGCCAGTTTTGCGATCTCCAGGAGCGGGACGAACGCGATGAGCACCAGCAGTACCCCGCCCGTGAGCGTGATCGCGGGCACTGGCGTTCCGAAGCGATCGCTGACCGACGAGAGCGAGGAGGGAACCAACTTGTCTCGACTCATCGCAAACGGATACCGCGACGAGGAGAGGATTCCCGCGTTGGCCGTCGAGACGAGCGCGAGGATGGCCGCGACGATGACGGCAACGACGCCGGCCTGTCCGAGCGTGGTCTCGGCGGCGTCCGCGACTGGTGTCAACGAGCCGGCGATGCTCCCGGGGTTCGTTCCCCCGACCAGCACCGCGACGACGGCGACGTACAACACTGTAGTGAACGCGAGCGATCCGAGGATGCCCAGCGGAATGTTTCGGCCGGGATTTTCGATCTCCTCGGCGACGCTGGCGATCTTGGTGACACCGGCGTAGGAGACGAACACCACCCCCGTTGCGGCCAACAGGCCCCCGACCCCCTTCCCGAAGAAGTCGGCGTAGTTGGCCGACTGAACAGCCGGTGCACTCCCGGCAGCGAACCACCCCAGCGCCGCCAGCATGACGACGACGATCGCAAGCTGGAGCCGGCCCGTCTGTTTCGCACCGAGGACGTTCACCAGAATCAAGACTGTCGCAATCCCCACTGCGACCGGCTTGAGGGGAAGATCGAACAGCAACAGCAGGTAGGGAACACCGCCCACCAGCGCGAGTGCGCTTTTGAACGAGAGGGAAAACCACGTTCCGACGCCGGCGATCGTGCCGAGCAACGGACCCATTCCACGCTCGATGTAGATGTACGTTCCCCCCGCCTCGGGCATGGCGGTCGCCATCTCCGATTTCGAGAGCGCGGCCGGCACCACGAGCAGCCCGGCGAGGAGATAGGCGAGGATAACGGCAGGTCCGGCGATTTTCAGCGCTAGCGCTGGTAGAATGAAGATGCCGCTGCCGATCATCGCGCCGATACTGATGGCGAGTACGGAGGGAAGGCCGAGGTTGCGCTCTAGTTCTTTCATACAGAGTCTACGAGTGCTTCGGATAGTGCGGTCGTCGCACAGATTGGTTCGTGGCCAGCCTCTGCGACGAGATCGAGCCGGTGCGGAACGCTAACCAACACGATGATCCGTGGAACGTCGAAATGGGTACAGATCAACTGTGCGATGAGGAGTTTTCGTCCGTCGTTCGATGTCGCCACGATGACCGCCGACGCGTCCGACACTCCGGCTTTATTCAGCGTCCGAATATCGGCCGGGTCGCCGCGCAAGACGGGGATCTCCGACGGTGAGTGTGACGGATCCACTAAGCTGACGGTGTGGCCATCCGCCTGGAGCCGCCGCGCGACGAACACACCGACGTGTCCGCCGCCGAGAACGTAGTACTCCGAATCTGCCGTCTCGGAGGACAGTTCGTCCCCCGGGAATTGGTCCGGTTTCTGTCTCATGATCGTATGAATCGTGTGGTGGTGTCACTGTCCATCCCAGTCACAGGTGCTTATTCCATTTTAGATGACGGAACAACATAAATTGGCCGTTATATTCACGGATCGTGAAACACTCAGGTATAAATATAATATATTTTTTATTATTTATCGGTTATATTACACTACTAGATTGAGCCCTCCAGTCCGAGTGCTTTGACCGGCAACTGGTTCTCCAGCACTTGGTGGCTTCGATGATAACTGTAGTAGGCGGTGTAGGCAGTCAGCCAGCGCTCGGCGCTGGCTTGACTGCCCGGGAATGAGCGGCGTATCGGCGGTCCTCTCGGTCGTCGTAGCGAAACGAGCACCAATAACGGCTGTCGACTCACGACGGTACACGGCTGCGTTATCACGTAGCAGCTAACGAGCAACGGATTTCCGATCGTACAGATTCGTCATTTTCGACCGTGAGACACGCTGAAGTTGCAACAGCAAGGCCTAACATCGTGGCCGTCAAACCGCCGATGATGCCCACTGTCGAATACCTAAACTACGAAGCGCTCGACGACCAGGGTTGGTCGCTCGAAGACGGCGGTCTCTTCGAGAAGGCTGCAGAGGAGGAGGCTTTCGACGATGAAGACTACGGCACGCTCGAGGTGAACGCGGGCGAGTACATCCTCGAAGCCGCAGAAGCACAGGGATACGACTGGCCGTTCTCGTGTCGGGCGGGGGCGTGTGCGAACTGCGCCGCCATCATCAAAGAAGGAGAGATCGAGATGGACATGCAACAGATCCTCTCCGACGAGGAGGTCGAGGATCGCAACGTTCGGCTGACCTGCATCGGATCGGCGGCCACTGACGAGGTCAAGATCGTCTACAACGCGAAGCACCTCGACTACCTCCAGAACCGCGTCATCTGATCGGGGTGTTGCCACCGTACAACGTCCGTCTCATCGATCGAAAACGCCGGTTTTCTTTCTGTCGTTTGCGGAGTCGTTGGGCTATTCCCGCTCTCGAAGCCGGTCGATGCGTTGTTCGAGGGAGTTTATCGAGTATCTGGCCTCTTGTTTTGCCGTTCCGGAGAAGACGATCAGCCCTGTCGGCCGGCGACTGATACTGTCGGTCATAACTACGTACGGTCGACGGTGGTCTGTGTCGCGGAGACGGGACGCGTGGTGAATGGGAAACTGCGTGTTCGACGGATCATGACCGACAGTACGAGAAACGCCGACGCCAACCCAGACCAGCAAGACGGCGTCGAACACCGAACGCCACGAGCTGGCGCGGTGTCCAACCGCTTCCCGTTTCACGCTTACCTAAACACCACTCCCCGAAACCCCCAAAAGACATCACAATTGACCATGTACATCTAGGGTAGTAACGAGTCTGAAAAGACACAATTATTATTTAGATATGAAACCAACACAGTTATATCGTCTATTCAAAGCGAGCGGGAGAAAACACATTCCGTACACCGACGCTTCCGACACCACCGTCGGTTCGGCCGAGATGAGAGCGGATTCGGAGCCGGACCGATTGTCGCTCCCGAAGATGATCGCTTCGGGAACGGCAGTCGCTGGCGGACTCGAGACGGGCTCGTACGCCGCTCTCAGACGGTACGGAAAGGGTCTCAACAGCATTCCCACGGTCGTTCTCGAAGAGTTCCCGGAGATCGACCGACGGTTGCTCGAAAAGTTCACGAGCTTCGATCCGGAGCTGGGGTGGTGCCCACAACCGAACAGGAAGAAGCGAAAGGACACCGGCGATCACCTTCCTGGCGAGGAAGTCAAGACCGTCGTGACGTACTCGACCGACGAGTACGGGAGCCGGGTCTGCGTGAACGACCGCGACGAGACCGCCGGGATGAGCGTCTCCACGTACGGTGATTCATACTGCTTCTGTCGCGAGGTCGACGACAGGGAGACCTTCCAGAACCACCTCGCCAGGAAGCTCGATACCCACGTGAGCAACTACGGCGGGGGCAACTACGGCCTCGATCAGGCGCTGCTGCGGCTGAAGCAAACCTATCGGGAGGATCCCTCGGAGTACGTCGTCGTGCTCGTCACCGCCTCCTCGATCGCGCGCATTCTGAGCGTCTGGAAACACTACTCGGAGTTCGGGAACGTCCTCGCCGTCAAACCCCGATACGTGCTCGAGGACGGCGAACTAACGCTCGTCGAGACCCCGGTGACCGAAAAGGAGGATCTCCTCGATCTGGAGCAGTACGCTGGATTCCTGCGGGCCAACGATTACCACTACGAACGCTGGTTCAAACCCCACCTCGCTAGCTTCCCCTACGCCGTCGATTTCCTCGGTACTCCCGACCACGTCAGATACGCCGTGTACTCGGCGCTCCTCGAACTCGAGGCCGGCTACGACTTCGAGATCCCGGGCGTCGACGCCGGGAAAGGGCTGGCACGGACGGACGTTCGGCTGGATCAGCCCCGCGTCGCCTACCACGAGCAACTGTACGATCTGTGGGACGACCTCTTCATCGCCATCATCGCGGAGTTCGTCTCCTTCGCCGAGGAGGCGGGGTTCACGCCGGTGTTCGCGATGGGCGGGCAGTTACGGTACGCGACCTACGAGGTCGATCACGGTCCGATCTACGGCGACCTGGTCGAACGGCTCGACGCACGGTTCGACGACCTGATCACGATCGATCTACCGAAACGGTTCGACGAAGCCGGCGATCCGGAGCGAGTGGAGTCGCTGTACGTCGAGCGCGGCGAGGGCGGCCACTACAGCCCCGAAACGAACGAGCGGATCGCCGAGGTCCTGCTCGAAGATGTCTTCGCGTGATCCACAAGCTCGAGAACGTTTTCGCGCCGCTCGCCCCATGATTTATGTGTTTATTTGTCGTGTGCTTCCATATAGCATGATCTCGAACGCCGTGAAGGGAAGTCGTCTTCGTCATCGGCTGTCGGGACGCTCCTGGCATGATGAGCCATGAGTTCGGCAACGGGGGAGATGGGTGCGGTAAGCAGGTTCTTCACGAATCTTGGGGACGCCGCGAGCGCGCTCGTCGAGCGGTACCTTCCGGACGCGTTCATCTTCGCTCTCCTGTTGACGTTCCTCACGATGATCGTCGCGGTCGTCTTCACCGATGAAGGACCGGTGAGTGTCGCCACTCACTGGGGTTTGGGGTTCTGGGAGGTCCTCGCGTTCTCGATGCAGGCTTCTCTCGCCTTGCTGACCGGATGGGCGTTGGCCGACTCGCCGCCGGTAAAGCGCGCCCTTCGACGGATAGCCGATATTCCCACCAGCCAGTTACAGGCGGTGTTCGTGGTCGCACTCTGTGGACAGCTCCTCGGGCTGTTTCACTGGGGCGTGGTGCTCATCGCGGGTGCCATTCTCGCGCGGGAGGTCGGCATCGAGATGTCCGAAAAGGGCATTCCAGTTCACTATCCGCTCCTGGTGGCTGCGGCGTACGCCGGGCTCCTCCCCTGGCACCAGGGGCTTTCGGGGGCGGCGCTCTTGTTGGTCGCCACGCCGGACCACTTCGCCGAAGAAACCATGGGCGTCGTGCCCGTCTCCGAAACGATCTTCAATCCGTTCAACATCGCCATCGTGGCGAGCGTCGTGGTCGTCGTGGTGATCGTCATGCCGCTCATGGCCCCCACCAGAGAAAACGTCACGACGGTGCCAGAGGAGAAGCTTCGGGCCTCTCGCAAGGTGACGACCGATGGAGGCGTCCCGCCCCACCAGTTCGATGAGAGCAGGCTGAAGCAGTTCCTTCTCGACAGCAAGCCCGTCTGTATCGGTACCGGGGCTCTCATCTGGGCGGGACTCCTCTACCTGTTCGCAACGGAGCCGGTGATCGATGTCTTCAACATCAACATCTTCATCTCGATGATGTTCGGGCTCGGCTTCCTCGCGCACATGACGCTGCGGAGCTACATCGAGGTCTTTTACGAGGCGATCCGGGGGGCAAGCCAGATCATCATCCAGTTTCAGTTCTACGGCGGGATTCTGGGGATCATGGTTTTTTCCGGCCTGGTCGAGCTGATCGCCGAGACCGCAGCCAGCATCGCAACGGAAACGACGTGGTACCTGATGGTGTTCATCTCTGCCGGTGTCGTCAACTTCTTCGTCCCCTCCGGGGGTGGCCAGTGGACGGTGATGGGCGAAATCTACGCCACAGCCACTCTCGGGATCGAGGGGACGGAGATGAACCACATGCTCATCGCCTTCGCAATGGGCGATCAGTGGACAAACATGATTCAGCCGTTCTGGGCCATCCCGGTGCTCGGGATCGCCGGTCTCTCCATCCGTGACATGATGGGCTACGTCGGCGTGCTGTTCGTCTTCAGCGGCGTCGTGATGGGCATCGGTGCGATCCTCTTGGGGGTGCTCGGGTGAGCACGATGTCCGGTGAGACCTCCTCGCCCGAGACCGACGCCCGACCGGACTCGTTCGTCCCCACACTCGGCAAGTACTTCCCGGAGTCGCTCGGGACAGCGCTGTTGCTCGCGGTCCTCGCGCTCGTCGTCACCATCCCGTATCTCGATACGGGGACCCAAATCGAGATGTTCAGTACCGGATTCTTCCCGCTCTTTACGGTCCAGATGCTCCTGATTCTCTTTTGGGTCCTGGGAGCGTCGGTCGTCGAGTCCCCCCTGTTTGGCCAGCTTCTCGACTCCATCGTCGACGTGCTACCGACGAGCCAGGCGGGAATCATCTACACCACTGGCTTCGTCTCGTTGCTCTTTGGCTGGATCAACTGGGCGTTCGGGCTGATCGGGGGGATCTTCATCGGCCAGCGGCTCTGTCAGCGGGCAAAGGCAAACGGGACGCCCGTTCACTACCCCCTCGTTCTTATGGGCGGCCTGCTCGCCCTCGTTCTCATGAACCAGGGGCTCTCGAGTCCCGGCGGGCTGATAATGGCCGACGACACCGGGCTGGCGAACTTCATGGTTGACGACGCCGGGTCGATCGGGATGACGGAGTTCCTCTTCCACTCGGCAAACCTCGTTTCGAGCTTCGTCTTTGTTGTCACGCTCCCGCTCGTTCTCGTCTATCTGGCACCGGACGAGGAGACCGAAATCGAACCCTTAGACGACCGGGAGGAGATCCTGCAGGGATCGATCGCGGAGACGTTTGATCACTACATTCCCCTCCCACGCGAGGAGTGGGAGGTGGGTGATCGCCTCGAAAACTCCCTTCTCATCACGATGATTACGGTCGCTCTCGGTGCCGCCTCGGTAACCTGGTACTTCGCCAGCGGCGGCGCGTTGACGCTCCCGTGGCTCATGTTCACGCTGGTCATCCTCGGGCTGTTGGCCCAGGGACCACCGATGGCGTTCCGGGAAAAGACCGAGGACGCGACGAAGTGGGCGAATCACATGGCGATCCCGTTTCTGCTCTACGCGGCGGTGTTCGCATTGCTCTCGGAGGCCGACCTGTACGGAACGATCGGCGACGCGATCGCCGGAACCGGATTGCCCTACGTGAGCTCCTACGTCGTCGCGTTCGTCCTCGGTCTGCTGGTCCCCGATCCCGGTTCCCAGTGGGTGATCCAGGGACCCGCCATGGTCGCTGCCGACGTCGATCTCGTCACGTCGCTCGTCTCGGTGATGTACGGAGCCGGAGTCTCCAACCTCTGGCTCGCGTTCCTGTTCGCAAGCGTCCTCACGATACACGGCTTCGACTGGCGCGAATTCGTGCGGTACGCCGGCGTCGTTACGGGTTACGTGACTGTCGTTGTGGTCGCGCTCCTCGTGATCTTCTAGCCTCCAGCCGTCGGTCGAGCCTATGAGCGAGCATCGAACCGTCGTCCATTCGTCGTATCGTAAACGATGTACAAACGGAAACCATCCGTAGCGAAAATGAGTCAACACGACCCACTCCCCGCGAGACCGTTCCGTTCTCGACGGCGCGGCGAGCGATACCGGTCGGATCACCCGGTCGGGAGGTCACGGTGGTCGTAGCCGCCCTCTCTCTCGAGGTCATCGTCTTTCTCTTCGTCCTTGCTCTGTTCGCCGGCATCGGGATCAGCGCGCTCGGACCGGGAGGGATCTTCGTTACGATCGCACTCTTCCTGCTGGCGCCGATCTCCTCGGCGGAGGTCGCCGGCACGGCGAGTTTGACGTTCATCTTCACCGGCGCGCTCGCTGCCGGTCTCTTCCGGCGATCAGGGGATTTCATCGAGGGATTCGCCGGCGAGATGGCGATCATCCTGAGCGGACTCAGCGTCGTCGGTGCCTACGCTGGCTCGCAGGCGAACCTCGTTCTCTCCGATATAATCTTCGGCTACCTGCTCTCGATCTTCGTCGTCGCCGTCGGTGGGATCATCATCTACCGGGAACTCGTCGGGCTGGAGCCATCGAATCACTTCCAGGTCGTTTCGGCGGGGCGACGACGCCTCACGCTCGGGGCGATCGGCTTCGGCGTCGGTTTCGTCGGCGGGTTGCTCGGCGTCGGCGGTCCCGTGATCGCGGTTCCAATCCTCGTCATCCTTGGAGTGCCGATGCTCGCGTCGCTGGCGGTCGCACAGGTCCAATCGATTTTCATCTCCGGGTTTGCGACGGCCGGGTACGTTCTGGGAGACGCGGTGTCGATCCCGCTCGCGCTCCTCGTCGGAATTCCACAGCTCATCGGCGTCGTCGTCGGGTGGCGGGTCGCCCACCTGGTCGAGGAGAGACGACTGCGGATCGTCCTCGGCGTGGTCCTCGTGGTGATCGCGCCCGTGATCGCCTTTTGACCGCCTCCCCGCCCTGCTCGCTGAGGACGGGGATTCTCGACCACGGTTGGGAAATTACGGTTCTCGGTTCCAGACGATCGAATAAGATGACACAGCGGGAGTCTGCATCTAGATCCCCGTGGAGTACCGCAGGATGCCGGCGACGCCGCCGAAGGCGTTCATCAGTTGCTCGCCCTCTTCGAAGTCCGTGGAGATAAGTTTCGTTTCAGTGCCGCGCTGTTCGGCGATGTCGATCAGGTGTTCGATCACGTCCTCCCGGGTGGCGTCTTCGGCGGGAACGACCTCCCCACACTCCTCACACTCGTGGTCGGTCGTGTTCTTGCGGTGATTGATGACCACGCGTTGCTCGTGATCGTTCGCACACACGTAGGTGATCACGTCCTGTCGGAGATCCTCGCTCAGCAACAGCCGGTCGACGGCCCCCATCACGAGGTTCTGGCGGGTCGACTCGAAGCCGTAAGTGGCCAGCTCCCCCTGGTGAAGCTCCTTGAAGAACTCGTCCATCTGGGATTTGTCCTTCATCATCTCCGTTTCGGCGAGCACGTCGCCGGCAGCGTCGACGAGATCCGACAGCCCCGATTCGTCGGTGTAGGACACATCGAACTTCCCGAGCACGATATCCTGTAGTTCGTGATGAAGATACTCGCCGTCCAAAAACTCGTCTTTGGTGGGCGATGGACCACCGACGAGCACCCCATCCATCTCGTGGCGTTCGGGAACGAACAGGTCGTCTGCCATCCCTGCGACCTCCTGATAGAAGTTGTCGATGGCTTCGAGCCGGAGTCGGGCGAACCGCTGGGCCGACTGTCCACCCTTTCGCTGCTTGCCAGGGACGAGGGAAGTGGCGCTTTTGACGGGTTCGACCCGCTTTCCTTTGAGCCACCCGACGTTCGACTCCCGCCGATCGAGGACGATCAGCCCGAACAGCCCCTTATCCCCGAGCATCTCTTCGAGCGGTTCGGTGAGAAACGCAGAATCACAATGATAGATAAACGACTCGATCGGCTGCGGGGGGTGTTCGAGCACCCGCGTCACCATATCAGTTCGGCCACCACCAGCGTCGATCGCGCCGGAAAAAAGCACCATTCCGTTTTCCGGCGGCGTGTCGTAGTAGCGCAGCCGGTCTTTGATGCTGGTGAGGGCGTCCTGGACCGCCGTTCGCGTCTGTTTCGATTTGATGTTCGAGGCTTCGCTGTGCTCTTGGGTGGCGTGGGCAACGATGTCGCTGATCTGTCGATCAGGCGGAACGTAGATCGAGACGAGCTGGGTGCCAGAGCCGGAATATTCCGTGAGTTCTTCGATCACCTTCCGGAATTCGTATTTCCGTCGATCCGACTGGTCGTCGTCATTCATTGGTGGGAATAGACGGATGAGGCGTAAGTACCCTTTGCACCGAGGGAAGAGTTTAGTGTCCCACCCACCGAGAGAGAATGTATGAGTGGGCGGGTCTTCGCTATCGCGGGCGGGAAAGGCGGCGTCGGAAAAACGACTACCGTCGCCAATCTTGCGACCGCACTCTCGGCCGCCGGTCACGACGTGGTGGCCATTGATGTCGATCTCGGTATGGCGAATCTCGGGCCAGTACTCGGGGTGCAACCCGACGGTAGCTCGACGATTCACAACGTCCTTGCCGGAAACGCAGGCATCAGTGAAGCAACGTACGAGACGGATCGGGGGTTCTCAGTCATCCCTGGCACGCAAGCCCTCGATGAGTACGCAGACGCCGATCCGTCCCGATTGCAGTACGCGACTGGACCGCTAACGGATGAGTACGACATCATCCTGTTGGACACCAGCGCTGGTCTCTCTAATGAGGTGATCTCCCCGCTGCGTCTCGCTGACAGAGTCGTGCTCGTCACGACGCCGGACGTTGTGGCGATCAGGGACGCGGCGAAGACGGGCGAACTCACTGCCCGCGTCGGGGGCACCGTCGAGGGCGTCGTCGTCAACCGGGCACGCAACGACGAGAAAACCCAGGAGCTGATCGACGAACTCGGAGACGAGGTGCTCGCTGCGATCCCCGAAGACGAGGCGATCACCATGACACACATCGTTGCGCGGACCGCCAGCCCCGCCGCCACCGCCTTTTCGGACCTGGCAAGCACCCTCATCGGCGTCGACCAGCTCGAAGAGATCGACGGCGCGTACGCCGCGGCTCCGACCGACTCGGAAGGCGACGGCGAAGACGCTCGCGCCGACGCGGACGACACTGGCTCTCCAGCAGACGCAGACGCCGAGGAGACGCCTTCGGAGAGCGAAGAGGAAAGCGGACCGGTGGCGACGGCCGCCTACGACCAGGACCGGGCGGAGACGGAATCGTTTTTCAGCGCGGAGCGCGAGGAAGAAAAGCGGGCGAGCGCGCTCGGTCGGCTCCGGCGCATCTTCGACTGATCAGTTAGCCCGGTTGTTGTTCTTCGACCCGTTCGCGGACGAGATCCCTGAGCGAGTCGCTGTCGTCGATGGCTTCGATCTCCTCTCGTTGGATGAGCGCCGTCTCTTCGACCGATTCGCGGTTGGTGTCCTCGACCACGTACACGGAGGTCGTTTGTGTGACGTGCCCGACGGAACTCATGATTTTCGCGCGCTTTTCGGCGGTTTGGGTGAACGCCGAGTGTCCGGTGAGCATCTTCATCCGCTCGCGGTCGTCTTCGCTGACCGCCTTGAACGGCGAGCGTCTCGTCGGGTGGACGTCGAAACCGACGCGCGTGAGAACGGTGACGAGCTGTTCGTCATCGGGATCGACCTCCGCATCGTCCGGCTGCGGGTCGTCATCGTGGACCGACTCGGGATCGAACACGTTGACGGGGTCCGTGAGCGGCGCGTCGAACAGCTCTTCCAACTGGATGGCGACCTCGACGCTCGCGTTCATTCCGTCTTCGTACTTCGAAACTGTGCGCCGGGAGACGCCGAGCTCGGTTGCGAGTTGGCCGAGACTCCACTCGCGGTTTTCGCGTTGGCCAGCCAGCACGCTGCCGTCGATGTTCACGTACAACCCGCCAGGAGCGGCGTAGATGAGCGGGGGAACCTCTTCGACGAACAGATCCATCGCGGTGTCCGGGCTGAGCACCGGGACCCCGTGACGGAAGTAGACGACACCCGGATCGAGCTGTTCATCGCGGGTCCGCAAGCCGATAACGAGCGGTGTCGCGTCGAGATACATCCCGAGCCGGCGCATCTCCATCCCGATGGCCGTATCGAACGAATCGATGTTTCCGAGGATTTTCACCAGGATGATCTCCTCGCCGCGACGGGCCGCGACGTCGAAGCTCTTTGGACGCACAGCACACCGGTCGCTCACGAGAAAGCCCGCGTCCTCAAGCATGGCTATCACGTTTCCGACCAGTGCAGACCGAGACATACATAGCCATAGGCGATTCGCCCCATATATGCGTTGTGTCGCTGTGGATATCTGTCTCGACCGTCCGGCGAAAGCCGTTTGGTTGCTGCCCGAAAACCCTCTCTTGTGACGGTTATCGGTCTCGACGACACGGATTCGCGTGAAAGAGGGATGTGTACCACCTACGTGGCTCACACGATCGCACAACGCCTTCAGGACCGCGAACGCGACGGCCGCTCGGATGGAACGCCGGCCCCACAGCCGCTGCTCGTCCGGTTGAACCCGGCTGTCGAGCACAAAACGCGGGGGAACGCTGCGGTCGCGCTCCACACCACGCTCGACCCGGCCGAGGCGGTGTCGATCGTGGGGAGGGTCGTCAATCGACTGGCTGAAGCCGACGACCCGAACACGAATCCGGGGGTGGTTGCCGCGCCGGACGACGCCGGTTGGAGCGGTATCGACGACAACGACGCTGTGCTCGCGTTTGCCCGAGCGGCGCTGTGGGATCACCTGACTATCGCTGACGCCGAGCGCGTTCTCGGTGTCACCGGCTACCAGTCCGAGAGCTGGGGCAACGGCCGCGGACGGATCGGCGCGCTCGCCGCCGTTGGCGCGTGGATCGGACGACGACGGGCGCTGGAAGCCGACGCCAGCGCGACCACAGGGGATCGGGAGGGAACTGGGGGTGGTTTTACCGATTGGACGTACGAGTGCATTTCCTACCGCCAACGAGAGCGCTGGGGAACGCCCCGCGAAGTCGCGGAGGAATCGGTGTACCGCGCGGCCGAGGAGGGATATCCGACGGTGTGGGACACGGTCGACCGCGACGAGCGCGAGCTGGTGTGTGTGCCACACACGCCGTGTCCGATCTTACACGGTGTCCGGGGGGACGATCCTGACGCCTGTGAGACCGTCGCCGGGGCGATCGAGAGCGAGCCGGTCGCCACGCGCGAAACGTTCGTGACGAACCAGGGCACCGACGCGCACCTCCACGACGCCGAGCACCTCGACTCCGTCGCGGACGGCCGCGCGTACCGGGTGGCGGGAACGATCGGCTCTCGACCCGAAACGAAGCGGGGTGGACACGTGTTCACGACGCTCGAAGACGACTCGGGAGCGATCGAGTGCGTGGCGTTCGAGCCGACAAAGCGCTTCCGTGACCGCGTTCGCGCGCTCGGGCCGGGCGACCGCATCACGGTCTGCGGGGAGGTTTCGGACGGAACGCTCAAACTGGAGAAGTTCGCCGTCCGGTCGCTGCGACGGACCGAGCGCGCCACGCCGACCTGCCCGGACTGTGACCGGCGGATGGAAAGCGCCGGGCGAGAGCAGGGCTATCGCTGCCGGGACTGTGGAACGCAAGCCCCGGAAAAAGTCGAACGGGAGATCGAGCGCGATCTCGAATCTGGTTGGTATGAGGTGCCGCCGTGTGCCCGCCGCCACGTCGCCAAACCGCTCGTCCGGGGCGGGTTCGACGCGCCCACACACCCCGAGCGGTAGACTGACGATTCAGTGTATCGACCACGAGCACGGGACGCTCGATCGCCACTACCGTTTAGCAGTGCGGATGCGATGTACACACATGGACACCAGAAAGGTGATCGTTCGGCTTCCGGAGAAACTCATTACCCACGCCGACGTTGCGAGCGAAGTAATGCAAAAAACCGTACTGAGCTTCTCATCGAGGCGATTCGAGAGTATATAGAAGACATCGAATCAGATGAAGATTTCCGCGAGTCGGTCGTGAAGTTATATCTTACTGACAAGATCGTTTTCGAGACGTTGGAACTGATCATCGGTCGATAAGATGCGAAAGCGGTGCAATCTTCGAAGCGGTTGCTCGATGACAACCGAAATCTCCTCGCGGGATTCGGCGCGTGGGACGACGCCGACACAGCTGAGACTGTAAGAGAGATTCACGAGGGATGGAAACGCGAGAGCAGCGACCACGAGGGACGTAGCGGTGTTGACGACTCCGAGCGGTTGCGCTGAGCGCTCCGAGGAGACAACTCACTTTTTCAACCCGCTGCCGGTCAGGGGCACGACCACCGAATCCTCGGGATCGAGCACGCCGCGCTCGCGGTACCGGTGGAGGGCGGCGGGTGCAACGGCGCTAGTCGGCTCGACGTAGAAGCCGCGGCGGTGGAGCGCGTCGAGTTCGGTTTCGACAGCCTCCGAACCGAGTGTGATGCAGTCGCCACCGGTCGCGTCGATCGCGTCGATGATCTGCTCCTTTCTGACCGGCTCACGGATGTGGATGCCGTCCGCGGCGTCGTTCGGGTCGCCGTCCGTAGCGCCGCCGTCCCGCAGTTCGCGCGCGATGGGATCGTAGCCGGCGGCCTGCACGCCGAGCAGCCGCGGTGGCTCCTCGATCAGTCCAACGTTGCACAGCCGTCGAAAGCCCCGGTACGCGCCCAGAAACAGCGTGCCGTGACCCAGTGGCATAACGAGTGCATCGGGCACCGACCAGCCGCGTTGGGCAGCGATCTCGTAGGCCACGGTCGCAGTCCCCTCGAAAAAGAACGGGTTCCACGCGTGGCTCGCGTACCAGCCTTCCCCCCGTTCGACGGCCTCGACGCACGCATCGGTCACGTCTTGGCGCGACCCCTCGACGCGAACGATCGACGCGCCGGTGCGGTCGATGGCGCGCACCTTCGGGTCGGGCGCGCTCGCCGGGACGTACACGGTACAGTCCACCCCAGCGCGGGCTGCGTAGGTTGCGACCGCTGCACCCGCGTTCCCCGAAGAGTCCTCGAGCACGTGCTCGACACCCAGCTGGTCCGCGCGCGCGAGCAGCGTCGACGCGCCCCGGTCCTTGAAACTCCCCGTGGGTGAAACGTATTCGAGCTCGAACGCACAGTTCCACGGGTCGGGCGCGTCCACCAGCGGCGTGGCTCCCGCTCCGAGACGCACCGCCGGATCGACCGGGAGAAGCGCATCGAACGCCCACAGGCCGGCACCGAGATCGACTTCGGGATCGATCCCGTCCGCCTCGGTTTCCGAGGCGTCGATATCGAGAGGCTGTCCACACTCACACCGCCAGCGATCGACGTACGTGCGTCCACAGGACGAACACCGAAGGGTCGTTTCAGTACTCATCGAGATTAGTGCCGATAGAACAGACGTACTCTCCCGTTGCGACTTGTGGCAGGCGGCGCGTGCGCCAGAACACACCAGTCGAGTCGGCGGTCACGGTGGATTTGACGCGACCGAACGGATCGGTCACGTCGAACAGGGGATCACCGCTCTCGACGCGATCTCCGAGATCGGTTTGGAACGTCACCAACCCCCCGACGGGCGAGGCGTACTGCTCGAACCCGTTCGCGCGCGTCTGGGGATTGATGTCGACCGAGCCGTCCAGAAAGCCGTAGTATTTGAGCACCCGATACACCCCTCGAAGGCCGCGCTCGATGCTTTCGTGATCCCAGCCGACCGAGCCACCGAGTTCGGGATCGATCGTGGGAACGCCCTCGTCGGGAGCCGTCCGCGCGAGCTGTCCGTCCGGACCTTTCTGGTCGAGGATGTGACCACAGTCGAACACCTTGGCGAGTTCGAGACACGCCGAGTGAAGCCGGTGGCGCGAACCACACCTGACCCGGGTCTCATCGATCATCCGGCTCGTCGAGCCTTGGTGGAGATCGAGCGCGAAATCGGCCCGCGTCACGGCGTCGAAGGTGGCGTGAGCGATGCGCTCGGTCGACATCCCGTTCGGATCGCCCGGATACGTCCGGTTCGTTTTCGTGTCGTCGATCGGGTTGCGGTGTTCGGCGGCGTGAAAGCCGTGGTAGTTGACGATCCCCACGACGAGAATCCGACCGGAGATCTCTTCCGGATCGAGCTGGGGCACGAGCCGCCGGACGACACCGAGACCGTTGAGTTCGTCACCGTCGCTCACCGCCTGAACGTACAGCGTTTTGCCGTCATCCGTACCGTTGATCACCGCAACCGGGAGACCGATGTCGCTGCCGTCACGGGCCTCTCCGACGGACAGCCGTCCCGTTGCGATCTCGCCGGGACACGCGGTCGCGGTGCCGAGCGTCGTCATTATGTATATTCGGTAAATCCACCCTCTTAGACCGTTCGGTTTCGGAGGCGATTTTCGCCCCCCGTCGGCGGAATCGAATCTGATCCATTCCTGGCATCCTGTTGCGAAGGCGCTTTGTGCTCTCTCGCTCAATCTACGGCTGTGGACGACACTGTCGATGAGTCCGTGACAGCCGAGCGCTCGGGAACGGCGGCGTTTCTCGATGCGCTTCGCGTCGCCAGAAACGCGAAGATCGGTGTAGCCGTGGGCGTCGTCTTCGGCGCGCTGATGTACGTTGTCCGCGTGTTCGAGCTGCGCGGACCGGCTCCCGACGGCGTCGGTGGTCCCGTCCTCTTTCTCGCGCTCGCGTTCGTCCTCGCCTTTGGCACCGCTGTGCTCGTCACGATCGTGCTCACGTCGGTGTCGGCGTATCGAGCCGTCCAGCGAGGGGGGTGAGGTCCTTCATTCTGAGTCGCTCCCCGACTCGACACCCCTGCGCGTGATCCGGCCGTCGAGCGCCGGCGAAATACCCTGTGTCCGCGCGTACTCCGCGAGCAGTTCGTACTGTAGCCCGAACGATCCGGTGTCGTGTGACAGATCGATGTCGAACGAGCGCAAGAGATTTTCGGGGGCTGCGACGCGGTAGGACGCGGAGGGATCGATCGGCTGTCCGTCGACGGCCGCTGTCTCTACCTCCCTCTCGGCGTAATCGTACACGATCGAACCCCCGCTCAGATGGACGTGCCAGAACGCCGGCTGTGCTGGATAGACGATCTCTCCGCCGGCGGCGAGCATCTCGAGGATCTTTTTTCCTGTAACAGATGTCCGTACCACGTCCATATCGAACGGCACGACGCTCACGAGGTCCGCGACAGTGACCGCTCCGCACAGCTCCGTTCCCCCTCGCATTCCCGCACTGTGCTGGAGTCCGATCTCGGCGTCGGTCACCCACCGGTAAGCGTCGGTCACGAAGTTTCCGAGCCGCGACTCGCCGCGAAACCGTGCCGATGTCGAGCGATCGATCGGTTCCGAAACCGTCGCAACGACCTCGTCCAATCCAGCGGTGGTTCGCAGTTCCCGAAAGGTGCGCTCGACGGCTGGCTCTGGCTGCGCGTCTGCGACGGAGCGGCGTCGGGCCGTCCACTCCCCGTCGTACTGTAGCTCGGTGAGATCGACCCCTTCGCCCGAGGTTCGCACCACCAGCGTGCCCGCGACGCGGTCGATGCGGGGCTGATCGTGCGTGTGTCCGTCACAGATGACATCGATGTCGACGGCCGCCGCGAGATCCTCGACCTCGCCCTGCCCGTGTCCTTCCGCCTCGCCGAGGTGGGAGACACAGAGGACGTGATCGACGGACTCTCCACGAAGCGCCTCGACAGCGTCGGTCGCAGCCGCGATCGGATCCGTGAACGTCAGTTCCTGTGCCGCGGGGGATTTTTCGTCCGTCAGTGGATGGGCCAGTCCGAACAGCCCGACGCGGTGGCCGTCCCGTTCGATCACCGTCCACGGGACGATCCCGGCGTCCTGTCCGAAACGCTCCGCTCCAGCGTCCGCGTTCGCACAGACCCACGTTTGTGGCGACTGACGAACCACCGACAACAACGCGTCTCGTCCGTAGTCGAAATCGTGGTTGCCGAGCGTATCGACGGCCGGCTCGATCGCGTCGAAAAAGGTGAGTGCCTGCTCGCCGTCGGTACAGAGCGCGAGCGCGCCGGGAGCGACGTTATCACCCGCTCCAACGAGGAGGGTGTTCTCATCCCGGAGCGAGGCGACAGCGCCGGCGAGGCGGGCGATCCGCTCGGGATCGTCGTACGTCGCCTCGATGTCGGCGTAGTGAATGACGCGAAGACTCACCTGTACTGGTGTCAGCGACGATAGTGTAAGCGCTTCGGTCGACGGAAGGAGCGGGTAAAGTGAAACGCGTCTCGAATCGAGGCATCATCCCGTCGCCGTCTCGGACAGCCGCTCGGAGCCGGCGCGTGCTTTGGCGACGACCACGCCGCCGGCTTTGAGCCGGGTGCCGGGACCACTGTTTGTCACGAATCCGTGCCGATACTGCCCGTCGAACCGGTCGAGAACGGCGTGCCCGACACGAACCTCGAAAGAGCAACGAACACCACCCCGAGGTAGGGCTTGTCACCGCCACAAAGACGATAGCGGTTGTGGACAGTTATCAGGTACTCGAATGTCATTAACGCTTCCACCCGTGGACGAACTCGGGGACACGGCACGGGATACCGCTGGCACGGCTTCCGATCAGCCCGTGAATCTGGTGGTCGAGCCGTCCGTTGCTGTCGTAAACGCCACGGTGAAGGACAGGACGTACCACGGAGCAGACGCGGCCGCAGCCGGTTGTTTAGCCGCTGCAACCACCGTTGCCGCCGGATCCCAGAACGCACGCCTCCAGTATTCGGATCCAACAGCGGAAGCGACCGGCCCGTGGCTCGTCGTCGCACCCCTCGCCGGCCACCTCTCGACCGTGGCGACAGGGAGCGGGCACGCAACCGTCAGCGTTGGGGTGTCGGACGAGAACGTCCACACCCGTCTCGGTGACGTTCGAGACGCCGTCGACGCGGTATTGACCGCCGCACAGCCGAGCCACGACGTCTACCCGGTTGCCGAGGACGACGCCGGTGTCTTCACGAACGGTATGACGACGTTCGATTTCAACGGCGCGACTGAGACGGCACTGGGCGTCGATATCACGTTCGATGTGTCCATAACGCCTGCGACGACCACCGACCGCGTCGAAGCGACGTTCGAGGACATCGACGCGGTCACGGCCGTCGACTACGAACCCACAGATGACGTGTCGGTTGCCGAACCGACCGAGGAGTGTCGGGCGCAGGTCGAGGATGCCGTTTGTCGTGTGCTCGGTGACGCTCAGTACGAGTGGCTCCCAGGTCCGGGGACGTTCTCCAGCCTCGCAAACGAAACGCGGTTCGCGTTCGGTATGGCGACGACCGGTACACCCTACGATGAAACGACGTTCGAGCGGGATGTGGAGGTTCTGACAGCCATCGTCGAGACGCTCGGGGGGATTCGATGAGGACCGTCGCCGAACCGATCGTCGGCTCCGAAGTCACCGTCAAGCCAGCGACGGACGGAATCACGATCAACGGGATTCCCGCCGACCTCGACCACGCCCGAAAGGCCGACGTACGCGTCGATCTCGCCACGGATCGACAGCGAGCGTTCATCACCGAACACGTCCTCGGCGTCCTCGGCCTCCACGGGATCGAAGCCGCCGCCGTAACCGGTCGCGTCTCGGAGTGGTCGTTCGATCGCCCCGAGCACCGATTCTGCTACGCGGCCGGTCTCCCACCGTCGAGCGTGGTTGGACATCCTGCTGGTCTGCCGAATCCGGATCTCTCCACAGCCCTCGCGGATGCCGACATCGTCGGGACGGCGGACGAGACCCGGACGACCGTGTCCGAGCCAGTCACTGTCACGACCGAGCAGGGTTCGATCACTGTCGAACCACGTGAATACGGTGAAGGCATCCGATTTGACGTAACCTACGAGGACGCCGAGATCACCGCAGAGATCGATCCGAAAGCGGCGAACGATCCGGGGCTGATCGAGGACATCACGAGCGCCACGACCCCCTATCTCAGTCCGGACACGACAACTGCTGTCACCCATTCGCTCGCCGATCTCCTGTCCGACATCGCCGTTATCGGCGGGTTCGACGATCTCCGTGTCACGGTCGATCTCGACGACAGCTACCACACACTTACCATCGGTCTCCCGAGAGCAGCCCACGAACGCGGCGTCATCGATCGAAGGGAGTAGATATCTGGCGCTATCGGTGCTGATACTGTCGGTCATACTTACGTACACCGGTAGTGGCGTTGTCGGAAGCATGGAGCAAGTACCTGGCTAAACAGGCCATCGAGTGTGCAATGATCCATGACCGACAGTATGAGCGGGAGAGCAACCTCGTCTTCACCTGGAGCAACGAGCCGGATACCACTCCGCTGGTGATCCCGGATGACCGAACTGGATCGGAAAAATGGTCCGTTTCGTCGGCGTCGGAGTCCGTGGTTCCTTTCGAGTCGGCTCCATCGCTTGCGGATCGCCTCATAGGAACTGTTGTGAGTATTTTCGGCACGGTCGTTGACTGACGACTGCTCTAGGGTTTCACGAACCGTTCTGTTTCGCCACAGCGGTATGGAATTACAACAGTCCCCATCAGCCGTCCGCCATCTCCGTCAGCCGCTCGGAGCCGGCGCGCGTTCCTTTGGCGATGATCACGTCGCCGGCTTTGAGTCGGGTGTCGGGACCGGGGGAGACGATCCAGTCGGCGTCCTCGCCCGTTCCGCGCCGGACGGCGATCACCCGCATCCCGGTTTTCGTGCTCACCTTCTGCTGGCCGAGCGTCGCGTTCGCGAGCACGCTGTCGGGGTCGATCTCCGTGCGGATGATGATCTCGACGCTCTCCTCGACGGCAGCGGCGACCACCGGGTGGGTGCCCAGCCCCCGCAGCACACCGTCGCTGATTTCGAGTGCTGCGTCGGAGATGACCTCCGTGGATTGGGCGAGTTGGACCAGCCCCCGGAGGCTGACGGGATCCTCGACCCGACCCCCTGCCCGGAGCGTCCACGCCTCGAACCGGGATTGGAGCGCATCCACCTCGATTTCGAGCTCTCGGACTTCCTTGGCAACCGCCTGGTTGTCAAACAGCACCGCCCCGTAGGCCAGATCGACCGCGAGCTCGCTCATGTTCTTCATGAGCACGATGGAGTCGACGGCGCGCTCGACGTCCTCGATCTCCGTCTCGGGGGGGTCGGGACGGGGGTACTCCTCGTCGGTTGCCTCGGTGTACACCGCGTCGATCCCCTCCTCGGGCCCGCGGAGCAACAGCGCGTCACCCGTTTCGGGTATCGTCTCCCGGTCGGGGTTCAACAGCCACTCGCCCTGGCGGCGCAGAGCGATGACCCGCACGCCGGTGTCCGTTTCGAGGTTGCGATCGCCCAGCGTCTGCCCGACGAGCGCC
Source organism: Halobacteriales archaeon YIM A00010 (assembly GCA_025041175.1). Taxonomy (GTDB): domain Archaea; phylum Halobacteriota; class Halobacteria; order Halobacteriales; family Haloarculaceae; genus Halocatena. The sequence goes on along the minus strand of JAKCFJ010000001.1, from coordinate 2,461,154 downwards.
GAATCGTCCGCGAGTTCCACGCTGACCAGCGTTTCGAGCGCTTCGGGCAGCGCCCCACGAACGGCGTCGGGCAGCCCGATCTCCTCGGTAACGATCTTTGCGATGTCCCCCGCGGCGTCGCTGATCTTCTCTGTTGCCGCCACAACGCCGAGCACCGGCGCAAGCGCCTCGGCGTCGGAGGGGTTTCGAGCCGCCATAAGGAGGCTCATCCGCGCTTTCAACTGGAGCACGTCCATCCGCCGTTCGAGCGCCAACACCTCCCGAGCGACCGACTGGCTCCCGAACAACACCGACGAGTACGACAGATCGATCAGCAGCTCCGCCGTGTCTTTCATCTCCGAAAGCAGATCCTTCACACCCACTGGCTCGTACTCGACCGCGCCCGGCTCGACGCCGGCTCGATCCCCGTTTTCGTCCCGATTCTCGGCCATACGTGTAGTACTCTCAGCCGATACGAAAAGGATACTGACGGTAACTTCGAGCAAGGGACTAGCGCTTCACGACCGATCCGACCCATCGGTCCGGAACGAATAATCGCGGGCGGGCGCGCTGTGGGTCAGCGAACCCATAGAGATGACGTCGACGCCTGTCGACGCGTACTCGGGCACGTCGTCGATCGTAATGCCGCCGCTGGTCTCGCTCACCACGTTCTCGGGCAACGCCCCGACCCCTCGCTCGACGTGCTCGGGGGACATGTTGTCGAACAGAACGATGTCGGCACCGGCATCGGCGGCGCGCGCGCCATCGTCGGGTGTTTCGACCTCCACCTCGACCTTCGTGGCGAACGACGCCCGTTCGCTCACCCGTTCGATCGCCTGCTCCAGCCCAAGCTCAGCGATGTGGTTGTCTTTCACCATCGCCATGTGGGAGAGATCGAGGCGGTGGGTATCACCACCGCCGGCGACCACGGCGCGTTTTTCCAGTCCGCGCAGGCCGGGCGTGGTCTTTCGGGTGCCAGCGATCCGGACCGACGACGACACGTCCCGGGCGGCGTCGACGGCCGCGCGGGTCCGCGTTGCGATGCCCGACGCGTGGGAAACGACGTTGACAGCGGTGCGCTCGCCCCGGAGCACCTCCGTCGCCGATCCCGACACCGTCAACACGGTGGTACCCGGATCGACGGCTGTGCCCGTCTCGACCATAGACCGGACATCGAGTCCGTCGTCGAGCACGTCGAACACGGCAATTGCTGCGTCCAAGCCGGCAACGACGCCCGGTTCCGTCGCAACCAGACGGCCGGTCGTCTCGCCGGGCACATCGTTGGTCACGTCGTGGTGGCCGAGATCTTCGGCCAGCCACGCCTCGATCCGGCTTCGTCTAATCAGCATGGGCGGTGGGTTCCTCGCTGAGGTAGTGACAGCCGGTCGACGACGGATTGTCGGCAGCGGCGCGCGCAATGAGCAGCGCGGTCACGCTTTTGCCCCGGAGTTCGTACAGATCCCGAGACGTTCGGGTCCGGGTGTACGCGTCGACCTCGCCTTTCAGCCGCCGTAGCACCGCTGTCGCCTGCCGGAGTCCCTCGGGGGTCCGTTCGAGCCCCACGTGTTCGGCCATCACCCGGTGGAGGCGCACCGACTTCTCCGCTCCGAACCGCTCGGGGAGCGCCGGATCCCTGTCGAGCAGGTCGGGCGCTTCGATCGGCTCGGGATCGACCCCGGTTGCGGCGCGGCCGGCGCGCAAGCCCCACACCAGCCCCTCGAGCAGGCTCGTGCTCGCCAGACGGTTTGCGCCGTGTACGCCGGTTCGGGAGCACTCGCCCACCGCGAACAGACGGTCGAGCGACGTTCGCCCCTCGCTGTCGACGGCGATGCCGCCACAGAGGAAGTGTTCCGCGGGCGCAACCGGGATTCCCGACTGCCACCCTATCCCCCGAGACTCGCACATCCCCGCGAGATCGGGGAACATCTCTGCAAAGGCGAGCGGCGACACGTCGAGCGTAACGGATCCCGTCCGCTCGCGCTCGCGGGCGACGGCGCGGGCGACCACGTCCCGCGGCGCGAGCTCGGCGTCCTCGTGGTAGTCGGGCATGAACCGCACGCTATCCCCGTTTCGCAAGAGTGCCCCCTCCCCGCGAACGGCCTCGCTCACGAGGAACGGATCGCTCTCGACACAGACCGTCGGGTGAAACTGCACGTACTCCATGTCCTGTACGTCCGCGCCCGCCAGCGCTGCCATCGTGATCCCGTCGCCGGTCGCGCCGTCGGGGTTCGTCGACTGGGGGTAGAGCGCGCCGACGCCGCCCGTCGCCAGAACGGTGGTGCCGGCGAACACCGGCTCGACCTCGCCGTCGGATTCGAGATGCGCGCCGTGGACGCGCCCCTCGTGGGTGATGAGTTCGAGCGCGGCCGTGTCCTGGCGGATGGTAACCGCATCGATCGACGCGAGGTGGGAGAGAAACGGCCCGAGGATGTGTCGGCCCGTGCTCGCGTCGACGTGGAGGATGCGCCGCTTTGAATGGGCGGCCTCGCGCCCGTACTCGTACTCCTCGCCCGCGGCGTCGAACGACACACCGAGCGTTTCGAACAACACGTCCTCGACCGCAGTGCGGGCGTTCTCGACGAGCACGTCGACCGCGTCGGGATCGGCGGTGCCGTCGCTCGCGGCGAGGATGTCGTCTTTGAACGACTCGGGATCATCGCGGGTGACGGCGATTCCGCCCTGTGCCCACCACGAGGACGCGTGTTCGGGTTCGGTGGCCTTCGTGGCGAGGGTCACGCGAGCACCCTCGCGTGCGGCCGCGAGCGCCGTCGCACACCCCGCGATCCCGCTGCCGACGACCAACACGCCGGTCGTCGTTTCCGTTTCTGAGTCCGTCGTCACAGACGCTCACACCTCCAACATCCGGTCGAGCGCGACCTGTGCCAGCTCGGTTTCCTCGGGCGCGACCGAAATGACGTTTCGCTCGCGGCCCGCCACCAGCTCCTCAAGCACCCACGTCAGGTAGTTGGGATCGATCTGGCGCATTGCGTTGCAGTCCATACACGCATCCCCACACAACGGCACCACGTTCACATCCGGATGCCACCGTCGGAGGTGGTTTGTGAGGTGGATCTCCGTCCCGATGGCCCACGTTTCGCCGGCGTCGGCGTCGGCCACCGCGTCACAGATCGTCGACGTGCTCCCCGCAACGTCGGCGGCCTCGACGACTTCCCGGCGACACTCGGGGTGGACGATGACGTTCGCGTCGGGGTGTTCCTCGCGCACGCTCTCGACGTGGTCGACGCGGAAGCGTTCGTGGACCTGACAGTAGCCGTCCCAGAGAACCACGTCGGCCGCTTCGATCTCCGCGTCGGTTGTCACAGTGTCCGGGTCCCACGGATCCCACTCCACGAGGCCGTCCTCTAGCCCGATCCGGTGGGCGGTGTTCTCCCCGAGGTGTTTGTCCGGCAGAAACAGCACCTTGTCGCCGCGCTCTAAGGCCCACTCGAAGGCGTGGTGTGCGTTCGAGGAGGTACACACCAGTCCGCCCTGCTCGGCACAGAACGCCTTCAGATCCGCATACGAGTTCATGTACGTGATCGGGATGATGTCGGCGTCGGGTGCCGCCTCCGTTATCTTCGCCCACGCCGAATCAACCTGCAGCGCCTCTGCCATCCCCGCCATCGGACAGGACGCCTCCATCGACGGCAACACAACGGTCTGGTCGCTGTCGGTGATGATGTCGGCGCTTTCGGCCATGAACGTCACGCCACAGAACACCACGTACGGCGCGTCTGCATTCGCTGCGCGCTTGCTCAACTCATAGGAGTCGCCGATGAAATCGGCGTGCTCGACGATCTCTCGGCGCTGGTAGTTGTGCCCGAGGATGATGACGTCGTCACCCAACTGTGAACGAGCCGTCTCGATGCGATCGGTCCGCTCACTCTCGGACAGATCACGGTACGCCGGCGGGAGGCGTTCGAGATTGTCGTATTTGAACAGACTGAGTTCCGTCTCGAACCCCGTGGTTTCCATTTCTGCCATTGGTCGACACTGAAGTTACTAGTTCAAGGAAGGCAGATATTGATAAACTTTTTTCTTCAAAAGGCGCTATCGTTGGTAATATTTTCCATAATAGTGTGCTTTCATAGTAATAAATCTTCTGTTATGAGGTTAGTGGAGAGGATTTGGGAGCGGCATTCGGCCCGGATCGACTGTTCTCCTTGCGCAAGATTAAACGTTCGACGGTGAGAGGAAGACGCATGAGCAGTGCAACGAAAATCGTCATTGGCACCGTCGGTGGCTCCACACTGGTCGCGCTCGCGGTCGTTGCGGCAACTGTCGTGTGATGTTCACCCGTCGAGAACTCTCGGAATCGCTCACGGCGATCCGGGACGAGCACGCACCGGGGGCGATCGTCGTTGACGCCTCCGATTTCCAGACGCTTCCGCCGTCACAGGCGGAGGAGCTCGGGCTGGTCGCTGACGCGCTCGATCCGGTCACCCACACCGACGACTGGCTGCCCGCGGACTGTCCGTCCCAGCTCAGCGCGTACGTGGGCAGCGACTTCACGGTCGGTCTGCCCGGTGATGGGGGAGTGGCGTGGACGACACAGACGACGCCTCCCACGGTGTTCGTCAAGGCACGGATGGACGGATCGCCGGAGGCGTTCGTGGACTTTCTCATCGCGGAGGCGATGGTGGAGGCCGGTCTGGGCGTCCCCGAGCAGTTCATCGGCTTTTTTCGGGCGCAGTACCCTGTTCTCGACGACGCAACGCCGCTCTCTCCGGCCGACACCTACCAGCTGGCGACCGCCCTGTACGCGGCCTACCTCGGACTCTACACCCGTCCCGTCTTCGAGTCGTGGGCGGACACCGCTCCGGACCTCCACGCCGCGTGGAGCGATGCGGGCGAGCGACTCGTTCCCCGCCTTTCCGGGCTGTCGTCGGAGGTCGCAACCGGCCAGACGAGCTTCGCGGCGGCGGCAGAGCTCGCCTGTAACGCGCTGAAACACGGGTGTGATCTCCCGACACCGTTCGGTGCGCTCGATACGGCGGCGTACCGGGAGGGCGGTCCCGAGTACGCCGTGGTGTGGGCTGAAAAGACGTTGGAGGAGCTTCCGGAGTGAGGCGTCGGTTCGTTCCTCCCTCGCGAGCGCTGGATGCTTCCTGAACAGTTAATAGTGCGCCGAGTGGGTACGATATTATGGATTATCGTCTTGCGATCGAGAACGCACCCGAGACCATTCCAGCCGGAACCTGCTTCATGCTTTTGCACACGAGCACCGGAGCAACCGACCGACTCGACACTGATTTCTTCAAAACCGATACGGACCACCTGTTCATCCTCTCGACGCGGACCACCGCGCGCGAGGTCAAACAGAAACTCGACCACTACGACGTGGACGAGTCGAAAGCCGTCATCCTCGATACACTGTCGATCGAACGGGGCTACTCCCGGCGGTCGAGCAGCAACGTCCGGTACGTCCCATCGCCGGAGGATCTCGACGGAATGATCGACGCCATTCGGACGTTCCTCGAAACGCACGACGGAAAGCTCCGCATCAGCATCGACTCCGTCACGGAGATGGCGTACTACGCCGACGAGGATCGAACGCGCGATGCGGTCGAGCGGATCGTTGATCTCGTCGACGCACACGACGCTGTCGGACTCTTCCACGTCGCCCGATCGGTCCACTCCCAAGACGTGCTCGACGACTACCGCGAGCTGTTCGACGGGATCATCGATCTCCACAGCGATGACTCCGTGAGCTGTCAGTTCTGACGCGCGCTTTTGCGCGAGCGGTGCGCAAAACACGGAAACGTCCGCCCAAATAGTTACATCGCTGAGAAAATTTTCGAAATACAGATACGATCCATCGATAAAGGATTCGAACCGCTCAACGAGATCCTGAAAGACAAGGATGACCAGAAAGCGTTTGTCCGGGCCGAGCGTTTGTTCTGTTGGCGTCCTGTTGGAGATGGTACGCCAAGAGGGGGTACTCCCCCCCACCCTACTTTAGTCCAAGGGGAGTTCGCTTTCATCCCACTGAATGGTCCATTCTCGAATTTCCTCGTTGATTTCCTTTGAGTGACGATGTCACCAGAGTGGTTCGGGTAGGAAGAAGTTGACACTGTGGATCGCAGTTCGTTTATCCATCAACGCGGTAGCGGACGTAATGACCGAAACGCCGTGGGTGAGTCTCTTTTCGGGCGGGAAGGACTCCTCGTGGGCGCTCTACCGGGCGCTCGAAGCCGGTCATCCCGTCGAGCGACTCGTTACCGTTCATCCGGAGGGCGATTCGTACATGTATCACGTACCGGCGACCGATCTCGCGGCGCTGGCCGCAGAAAGCATCGGGATCCCCCTCCTGAACGTCCGTCCGGAGGCGTTCGACACCGAGGCTGTGACCGACGTGGGCGAGCAGGGCGACCGGGAGATCCAGCCCCTCGAACGCGCACTCGAAGCCCTCAGCGAGGAGCACGGGATCGGAGGCGTCACGGCCGGAGCAGTCGAGAGTGACTACCAGAACTCGCGCGTGGCAGCGATGTGCGACCGGCTCGGTGCGGAGCTGTTCGCGCCGTTGTGGCACCATCCACCCGCTTCACTCGCCCGATCGATGCTCGACGCCGGGTTCGAAATCCGGATCGTGCAGGTTGCCGCCGCCGGGTTGGACGAATCGTGGCTGGGCCGAACGCTGGACGAGCAGGCGCTACACGAACTCCAGGCCCTCAACGACCGGTACGGCGTTCACGTGCTCGGGGAAGGTGGAGAGTTCGAAACGATCGTCACCGACGGGCCACACATGGACGCCCCGATCGAACTCGAACACGACACCCAGTGGGACGGACAGCGCGGCCGGCTGCGCGTCACCGACGCGTGGCTTCGGGAGACCTGATACTGTCGGTCATACGTACGTACACCGGCAGTGGACGTTTCGAGAGCATGGAGCGCGCTGCTGACTGAACCGGCGACCGAGTGTTCACAGACCGATGACCGACAGTATGAGACCCGGTTCACGTCAGCCGCGAGTACGGGCCGACGAGAGCATCCGAAAGCACCACGTCGTCGATCGTGGCGTGTTCGTCGACGACCGAATCGGTGAGATCCGCGTTGGAAAGCTCCGAATTCGGGAAGACCACAGTGTTCGAGAGCGTTACGTCCGTTAGCTCCGCATCGGCCATGATCTGAACGTTCTCGCCGACCTCGCAGCTCGTGATCTCGGCGTCGTCGTGAACGAGGGACTCCCCATCGAGCGCCCACGCGAGCGCTTCGAGGTAGCTTTCGGGCGTACCGATGTCGAACCACGCCTCGTCGAAGCTGTAGGCGTACACGCTCTCACGATCCTGCAGCCACTCGATGAACCATCCCGGCTCGTCGGGGTTGTTGTCTCCAGACAGATACTCCTCGAACCGGATCGACTGTGCGGGAAACGCGTAACAGGCGATCGAGACGAGCGTGCTCTTTGGATCCTCGGGTTTCTCCTGAACGTCCACGACTTGTTCCCCGTCGAGCGCGAGCAGTCCGTACGACTTCGCTTTTTCGCGGGAGCCGACGTCGTACGCCGCGAGCGTCGGGGCCTCGCGCGCTTCGAAGTAATCGATGAACTCCGACATCTCAAAGCCCATGAGGTTGTCACCGGCGACGACCAGCAGCCGGTCGTCGATCCCTTCGCGCTCGACCAGTTGGGCCAACGCGCCCATGACACCGAATTTCTCGCTCTCTTCGGTCGTATCCTCGATCGAGAGCGTCGTTTTCTCGTACTTCTCGTCTTCGATGTGAGATCTGAAGTCGTCGGCAAAGTTCTCGTTCGTGCTCAGGTAAACGTGTTCGATGCGGTCATCCTCCTCGAGCTCCGTGAGAATCCGATCGATGACGGTCGTCTCACCGACTGGAAGGAGCATCTTGGGACGGTGCCGGGTGATCGGCCACAATCGGGTAGCATAACCACCGGCCAGGACGACTGCGTGCATAATCGCTGCCACTCAACGCGGAGGTATAGCCATTGCGGCTTCGATCCTCCGATAGTCGTTTGGGCGATGAACCGATACGAGATGTATGCAGGGTGAGCGCGAAACGACGCGCCAGCAGATCGCAACCCACCTCCGAAACACCCCGACACCACCCGGTACGCTCGCAACCGAGTTCGGCATCCGGAGCAGTGAGGTGCTCTCACACGTCGAACACCTCGCTAAATCCCTCCAATCCACCGACGAGCAACTGCTCGTCGCACCACCCGAGTGCCGCGAGTGCGGCTTCTCGGGGTTCGACGACCTCATCAACCGCCCGTCGCGCTGTCCCGAGTGCAAAAGCGAAAGCGTCGACGAACCCGTGTTCACGATCGATTGACACCGACTGATACTGTCGGACGGGGATGATCGCGTATCGGCTGCTGGCAAACCGCCACACAGCAGACGGCTAGTCCGTCGCACTCCGTCCGCAGGGCCGACAGTATGAGACCGAACCAGCCGCTGCTCCGTTCGTGCGGCCGATCACCGGCCATCGCTCGAAGAACGGGCGTCGAGCGACTGCACGCCGGAGTCGGAGGGTCCCTCCGCGTGAAACGCCTCGATCGCTGCTTCGTACACCCCGATGTGTCGCTCGGCGATGTTCTCCCACGACAGCCGTTCGGCCTGCTGCGTGCTGTTCTCGGCCATCTCGGCCCGTCGTTCGTCGTCTTCGAGGAGTTCGACGATCGCGTCGGCTAGCGCTGCCGGATCGTCCGGGGGAACGACCGCTCCCGAACCCGTCTCACCGACCTGCGCGGGGAAGTCCCCGATCGAAGTGGTCACGACGGGTTTTCCGAAGGCGTGGGCCGTCGACAGCGCGCCGCTGTGGCCTTTCATCCCGTCGCCGTGTGCCTCCCGATACGGTAACGCGACGAGGGCGGCCCGCGAGAAGAATTCGCCCACCGTTTCGTTCGGGATGAAGTAGTTGTGCACCTCGAAATGGTCGTCCGCGCTGTCGATGATCCGTTTCGTTTCGGCGGAGAGCCGACCGTCGCCGGCAATGAGAAGCGTTACGTCGGTGATCTCCCGGCGAACCAATCTGACGGCCTCGGCCAGCACGTCCAAGCCTTTCCCCGGAAAGATGTTTCCGAAAAAAAGCAGCGTGTGCGCTTCTTCGGGACGGTGTCGATAATCGTGGTCCGTGAAGAAGTCGTACACACCGTGCGGGATGACCTCGATACCAGCAGAACGACCGAGCCGGTCGGCGAACGCCGTCCGCTGTTGCTCGCTGTGGACGACGATTTGATCGCGGTCGGCGTCAGGAATTGCGACGTTCAGGAGCTCTTCGACCGCACCAAGCGGATTCGACAGCGAGGTGACTGGCGGTGGTACTTCGTGGTAGGTCACCACGAACGGATACTGGGCGTCCAACCGGTGGTACTTGGTGAAGAACTTCACCTGGGGAAAGAAATCGGTCGGGTCGTGAACGATGTCCGGATCGAACGCTCGAACGCGGTCGAGATTCCGGTAGGAAAACAGCGCGCGGACGTTGTTCGCAACGTCGAAATTGAGCGTGTACATGTCCGGGATGGATATGTTCATATTCCCGAATGCGTCTACTGTCTCGACATCGTCCGAGAAAACGTCGTCGGCGGTCGTCTCCGCCGGTTTGAACACGACAACCTCGGCGTGGGCAGCGACCGCGTTTGCGAGTTCCGCAGCGTAGTGAGGCAGCCCGCCCTTATTCTGAGAGAGAACGTACGCAACCTTCATAGCGGGGGGAGCCATCCAACTGACTTATAAACCACAGTTTGTTGACTTCTTTGTGGTTCGTCCATCTTCGATTGTGTGTCTCGTTCAACGAAGCTAATCACTGATTGAAGCCACCACTTTAAGTGCATACCTATATACGTCGCCTCTATAGAGATAGCATCTCCCCGGGGCCACTCCCTCGGCGTGATCGCACCAATGACGGTACCACGCACAACCACCGAGCGGGAAAACAGCAGCGACAGTCACTAAGCAATCATCATGACCGACAACTGGACTCCGTTACAGGCTATACAGCACGTATTCCTGTCCTTCCCGGGCATCAAACCGGAGGCGATAAAGCGAAATGTGCTCGTGGTGCTGTTCTATCTGCTCGTACTCGGCGTCCTCGTCTCCCTGGCGGTCATGTCCAACGTCGTTCCCGTCCGGTGAATATTCCGTCGCACTCCGTCCGCAGGGCCGACAGTATCAGAGAGACACCGCTCGATCGATGATTCCAGCGCCGTCGAAGCGTTTTATTTCGGGCGGGCGTCGATGTGGACCGACTCGTTCGTTATTCGTTGATACAACGCAGAGAGGGCAAGTAGGGCGAAAAACACCGTCGACCACAGCCACACTGGAAGCACAGCAAACACGGGCAGCCCCGCGCCCGAAAGCGCGGTTACGACCAACGCCGCCACACCGACTGACAGGTAGTAGGTGGCCCACGTGACGTCGTCAGCCGTCACCACCTCCATGTAGAGGGTGACCTGACGGAACCCGTCGGCTTGTGCGACCAGCTTCCGGTCGACCTGGTATTCGACGATCCCCAGATCGTCGAGCTTCGGCAGGTGGGTCTGGTGTAAGGAGTTATAAACGCTCTCTCTGATGTTTCGGGGCGGTGGCGTCTCACCGGTTTCCAGCGCCGCCAACTGCTCGGACAACTCCCGGAGTGGCACCGGGGTTCGCGTCTGCTGGAGGTGTTCCAACACCCACGTTCGACGTTTGTTCCGCAGCACGTCGTGGATCTCGTACTTCGTTAGCCGGGAGGACTGTGCGCCCGGCATCGCTGTTCGTTCGCTAACCCCCATCAGCAAGCCCTCCACAGGGTCAGTAGCGCCCGCTCGCCCGTTCTCAGTGTAATCGCCGTCGGACGGGTTCGTTGTGGTCCCTGCCACCCCTGTGTCCACCCGACGAACGATCCCGAAAGACGGCTTTCAGACAGATATTTGATGCAGCTCGTCACTGCTGCCATGGCCGAACCCCATGGCATTCGTGATGATTTCTTAATCGGAAATTGTTATACATGTTGTGCATCTTCTATTGTATATCTATATAATAAATTTTGTGGCCCCGACACAGTGGGCGACGATCGACAGCGCACGGGCGGCGGTTGGGCCGAAATCCTAATACGATTGATACAGCCAGCGTATTGGTGGGTCTATTCACTCATTGGTTATCAGTGAGAGGTTCGAAACGCCGGGTAGCCGTGATGGATCTCCACTCGAACCGGACGAAATCGGTATTGCTCGCACTACTCCTCGCGCTCCTCACCGACGCCGTTCTCGGTGGTGGGCTGCCGGGCAGCCCGTTCTTCCGACCCGTTCTCGGATTCTTTCTCCTCACAGTGGTACCGGGCTACGTGCTCGTCAGACTGCTCGGGCTGGGTGATCGACCGCCCGGTCGCGTCGTGGTCTACGCCGTCGGGCTCAGCCTGACACTCGTCGTCCTCGTCTCGATCGGTCTCAACGTCGCGTTGGGGGTGTTGGGTGCCGATCGACCGCTCTCTCCGGTGAGCGTGATCGTGGCCGTGTCGGTTTGTGTCCTCGGATCGAGCGCCGTTCGGTACGCCCGCAGTGGATCGGGACCAGCCACCCGGTCGCCGTTACACCACCTGACGCTGTCCGTTCGTGACTGGGTCGCACTCGTGGTCGTGAGCTGCTTACCAGTCGCGTCGATTTTCATAACCCTGTTCGCGAACGCGTCGGGGTTCGACTGGCTGCTCCTCGCGCTGTTGTGCTCGATTTCAGTCGTCCCGATCCTGCTCTGGCGGTGGCAGGGATCCTCTGCAGTCCCTCCCTACGCGATCTGGGCGGTGTCGGCGGCCGTGTTGTTCCAGATGACACTGGTCTCGGGCCACCTGTGGGGCTTTGACATCCACTTCGAGTACTTTACCGCCGCGAACGTCTACCACGACGGGTATTGGGATCCCACACGGCAGAATCCGAGCACCTCGCTGGCAACGGTCACGCTGTTGGGTGCCGTCTACTCGATGGTCACCGGGCTGGAACTCGTCTGGGTGTACAAGTTCGTCTACCCGTTGCTCGTTTCGCTCCTGCCGCTGGGCATCTGGTACATCACTCGAACTGCGTTCCGGGATCGGTCGATCGCCACGCTGGCCCCGTTCGTCCTCGTGTTCTACTACGGCTTTTTCAAAGACATGCCCGACAAACAACTGGTTGCGGGGCTGTTCGCCGTGTTATTGCTGGTCGTCGTGCTCGATGAGGAACTTTCTGCTGCCCAGCGGTGGATCCTCGGTACCGCGTTCGCCGCATCGCTGACGGTGTCACACTACGGCGTCAGCCTACTGTTCGTCGCGTTCCTCGTCGGTGGGTTCCTCGCTCGCTACGGGCTGGAGACGGTGCGGGCGGTCGACATCGAAGACCGGATCACGCGACCACGGCTCGTGGTCCTGTTGGGTGCGTTCTGGGTCGCCTGGTACCTGCTCACCGCCTCCGGCGTGAACTTCTACCGCATCGTCGGGGTCGGACTCCAACTCATCGACGCGCTGCCGTTTCCGATGGCCGAACGGAGCGGCGCGGACTACGCGACGACGGGGTTCGAGTCGGTTTACTGGATGGTTTATAAATTCCTCTACGTCGGACTGGTGGGACTCGTCGGTCTCGGGGTGGCGAGCTCGCTGTATGCGGTCGTCACCGACCGCGACAGGGACCGATCCGGGGAGTACACCCTGTTTTCGGGCGTCGTGTTCTGTTTTCTGGTTGCGTCGGTCGCGTTCACGTTCGGGATGGGCTTCGACAGAACGCTCCAAATCGCCCTGTTCGTGGTGTCGCCGTTTGCGATCGTCGGCGCACGGGCTGCCGTCTCGGCCGCCTCGCAGCTCGCCGCCCGCCTGCCACAGGGCGGTCTCCGCGAATCCATCGACGGCGTCCCGATCGACGGTCTGTTTGCGGTGTTTCTCGCCGTGCTGTTCCTGTTCAGCTCGGGCACCGTCTTTGCGGTCGGTGGCGAACAGGTTCCTCCCTACAACATCAACGTCGACAAGGACGCTGGCTGGCCGGTGTACACACAAAACGAGGTCGACGCCACGCAGTGGTTAGCGGACCACACCGATCGCACGGACACCGTTGCGGTGTACAACGAGTGGGATCACATCAAAAGCAGGGACGGGTTGCTGGTGAGCGAGGTCGTCCCTGCGGAGGAGCTGGAACCGATCTGGCTGGAACGAACGTCGCTCAACCACAGCGCGTACGTCTACGTGAGTCACAAACCGATGCAGAAACTGAACAGCGATTCGGAGTACATCGACGCTCGACAGACGCCGTTCTACGAGCAAACGCTCTCGACGGCCGAAGTCGTCTACGAAAACGAGAACGTGACGATCTACTACGTTTCGGACGAGTAGCCAACACAGCGGGCGTCGATACCCAGTGTTCATTCGGCGTTCGCGTTGCCACGACTGACCCACCCCTCGGGCAGAACCGTTTTCGAACCGGTGACCGTGCCGGTGAAAATATTGTCCGAGAACGAACAGTTGTCGAACGAACCCCCCTCCGTGCTGCGGGCGATGATCCCGCTTTGAACCGATCCGTCGGTCTCGACCGTGTTTCCGCGGACGTGGAGGGCCGTCACGTCGTTTCCCTCGGCACGACACCGTACCGCTGCCCGATAGTCGCCCCGAAAGTCGTTGTGTACGATCCGGTTGCCCACGCTGGTGACTCCTTTGGCAGCGCGGATCGAGACGTGATCCCGATTCGAGCGGTCCACGTGGCTGTCACAGCCGCTGACGGCCGAGTAGCTGCACCGGTCCAGCTCGATCGACGCACCCCCTCGTGTGGCGTTGTGGTAGAGCTTGGCGTTGGTGATCTTCCACGAGTTCCCCCGGGCGACGATCGCGGGACCGCCGTTGTGACCGAACCAGTTCGTATCGACCCGCACGACCCCGACAGCGGGGTGGGACTCCTTGTTGGCACCGCCCCGAAGCCCCGTCCCGTCGTTGTTGGTGAACCGACAGCCGTCGAAGTAGTTGTCGTCGGTGCTCGCGTCCGAGCCGGCCAGCCAGAACCCGTTCTCGGGGGCGGCGTGGAACCGACAGTTTCGAAACCGGCTGTTCCAGAACGCGCCGTAGACGACGTTGCCGGCCGTGTTGTTCTCCTTGTTCCCGTAGAGGGTGAGGTCTCGGACGGTGCACGACATCACGTTGTTCCGCGGCGGATCGGGCGTCGTTACCAGGTCCGTGTTCGCTCCCGCTGCGAGCTCGATCGTGGTCGCGTTGGGACCCGCTCCCCACAACACGACGCCGTGGGCGAGCGTGAGCTCGCTGCCGACGTACTGCCCGGGCGCGAGCCGGATCACGACGTTTCCGCCCGTCCGATCGATCACGGCCTGAATCCCCTCGACCCCGTCGTCGGGCGTGAGATAGTACTCCCCCGGTCGCGTCGACGAATCGAGACCACCCGATTCGATGGACAGCGTGATCCACTGCTCGCCGTCAGAGAGCGTCCGCCGGGTCGCTTCGGCCGGGTTCGGGGTGGTCACCTCCCACACCGTCCCCTCGGCGTCGCTCGCTGGGGGTCGTTCTCGTTTCGGTCCAACGTAGTACTGTGGTGCGATCTGGTAGACGTGATCGATGGTCATTATCGGTTCGTTCGCGTTGCCGTGGGCGTCCGATCGGTTCGCTGATGAGCCGGCGACGACGGCGCTCCCAGCAGCCGCGATCGCTAAGAACGTCCGTCGTTGGATCGGTACCGACTCGTCGGTCATTCACAGCGTGGTTTTGTGCCGATCGGATTGGCTATTGTGTCGTTCGGAGCGCGAAACGGTCGCGTATTGGGTCGTTAAACACTGGGTGTGGCGAGCGCCGCGACCGTTTCATAACAAATATCAATTGCTTTCAGTCCTAGTAGACGATCAGCTCGTAGGCTTTCTGTGCAAGATCCATCAGCCAGCCCGATTTGATTCGGTAATGCGGAACGGGTTCGGCGCCGTATTTGCTCTTGTAGTAGGCGAGAGGCTCCATATTGCCGTTTCCGAGGTCGTACCGGTCGATCGAAGCCAGCGCGGGATCCGTGAGGATGTCCTCGATGATGCGCCAGTGCAACAGTTCGTTTGCGCTTCCGTTGTGGTGGCTCACGCGCGCGCCGCCCTGGAGGCAGTACCCCTCGTCGTTCGAATAGACGACTGTGATGCCGCTGAGAAACTCCCCCGCAGCGGTTTCTGCAACGTACACCCGGGCGCGCTCCCCGAGCGTCGCCACGAGATCGCGGACGTACTCCCACGACACCGGGTAGTTGTCGCCCTGCTCGTTGCGGCGGGCCTCGTACGCGTCGTAGACCGAGCGCGCGCCCGAAAGATCCTGCAGCGTTACAATGATGCCCGCGTCCTCCGCGTCGCGGATCCCGCGTCGGGCCTCCCGACTGAACGACTGCAACACGCGTTCGGGCGTCGTCGCGCCGAGCGCGAGCCGGTAGGTAAAGCGCGTCTCGACATCGAATCCGGCCCACCGATACGGGCGCGGGTCGGCGTACTCTGGGCTACAGGACAGCCCGAACAGCGTGAGCGGCTCGTGAGCCGCCACTGTTTCGAGGAGAGCGGCGGTAAACTCCCGGTTCACTTTCTCCTGCTTGCGCTGTTTGGGACTCGACGGCAACAGGATCGGTCCCATCCGGGGGATTGCGACGCCGGGCGGAGGGGAAACGACCGCGGTTGCGAACAGCTCGTGACGAACTACGACCGGGAGCAAGCCGACCAACTGCTCCCCGTTGAAGCCGCCGTACAGCTGTAGCTCGCCCCTCACGTGCCTATCGAGGACCTGGAGCGCCTCGGGCGTGTGCGCCCACTCGAAGCCGGTCGCCGGCAGCACGTCGCCCCATTCCGCGAGGGTGAGTCTCGTGACCTGCATGGTAGTCGGTTGGTTTCTGTACAACTATCAACGAACATTGTTATTGGTGCGTTATCCTGCCACATCGTGATGATTTCCAGATATAATAGCGTCGTGACGCCACACGCCCAGTGCTCCTGTCCGATACCTCGCGCTCCCGTCGATACGACCCCGATAATCGGACCACTCGCGTCGCGTTTCGAAAACGAAGCGATCACGAAAACGATAGTTGACACGTCTGCGACTTCAATCGACCCATTATCATCCGCTGTGTTTCATCTCTCGCATCCCGTTCGGCGTCCCGCTACGCGAACGCGATCGGCTTCCCCGGGACCGGTCCACCTAACCGCAGAATAGCACCCGCACGCACCAGCAGTCGGTGACGTAATCCATCGTTCTATTCGTCTAACTACTTGATATTTACTACCCGTCGTAGCCATTTTCCAGCCAATAGAGACGATGACCGACCGACTGAACGAAGGGAACACAGGGATCGCTTCCGCGGATGATGGGGCGGGAGCGATCGGGAACGGTGACGGGGAACGCGACGACGACGGCAGTCCCCGTGCTCGCGCTGGGACTCACTCCATAGACGCCATCGGCGTCAACGACCCACCGCCGACCGAACGCAGTCACGAACGCGACGCCGGGGTAACGCCACGACCGGAACCACCGGCGTCGGACTGCACCGTTCTCGTGGCAATCCCCGCGTACGACGAAGCCACCACCATCAGTGAGATCGTGGCGGGGGCTGGCGAGCACGCCGATCACGTGATCGTGATCGACGACGGAAGCGACGACGACACGGCCACACGGGCCACAGCAGCGGGTGCGACGGTCGTCGAGCACGAGCGAAACCAGGGGTACGGAGCCGCCCTCAAGACGGCGTTCGGGGTGGCACGCCGCCACCGCGCCCGCCACCTCGTGGTTCTCGACGGCGACGGCCAGCACGATCCTGCCGACGTTCCGCGGCTCGTGGCGGCCCAACGGCGCACCGGCGCACACGTCGTCATCGGCAGTCGGTTCACCGACGGCGCACCGTCGAACGCCCCGTTGTACCGCCGGATCGGGCTGCGGACGATCAACGCTCTCACCAACCTGAGCCTCGGCGTCGTGCGTGCTAGCTCGCGGGTGAGCGACACCCAGAGCGGCTTTCGCGCGTACGACCGGGAGGCGATCGAGACGCTCGCCACCGACAGAACGATCGGAGACTGGATGGACGCGAGCACGGACATCCTGTACCACGCCCACCACCACAGTTACACCATCGAGGAGGTCCCGATCGCGGTATCCTACGACGTGGCGAACGCGAGCACCCAGCCACCGCTGTCCCACGGGGTCGTCCTCGTGCGGAACATCCTGAAAACGATCGAGCGCGAACGTCCCCTGACGGCGCTTGCCGTTCCGGGATTCGGTCTCAC
This sequence comes from Halobacteriales archaeon YIM A00010, assembly GCA_025041175.1. Taxonomy (GTDB): domain Archaea; phylum Halobacteriota; class Halobacteria; order Halobacteriales; family Haloarculaceae; genus Halocatena. The sequence continues at coordinate 2,443,995 of JAKCFJ010000001.1, read as the reverse complement.
GTTCGGCGGTGTGGGCTTTGGCTACTGGGCGTTGAGTAACTACCTCCAATCGGGAACGTTTCCGGTCGGGCTGGCGCTCACCGCCGCGTTTCTCATGCTGGTCGGGATCTTCGCGTGTTTCACCGCGATCGTTCTCCACGCGCTGAGCACCTACTTCGCCAACACCGGAATACGGAGGGGGCAGTTCCGATGAAATCGACGGTCGAAAACGTTCTCTCGTTCGACGTCGAGCACTGGCATTCGGCCACGCTGGTCCGCGATGCGGTGACCGATCCCGAAGACCACATCGAAGACTCCGTGGAGATCGTCCTCGATCTCCTCGCTGACCGCGACGTGCGGGCGACGTTCTTCGTGGTCGGCGAGGTCGCCCGCACCCACCCCGATCTCGTCGCACGGATCGCCGCCGAGGGCCACGAGATCGGCTCCCACGGCGACACGCACAGGCCGCTGTTCGAACTCACCCCGGAAGAGTTTGCGGCCGAACTCGCCCGGTCGACAGCGGCGATCCGCGACGCCACCGGAACGACGCCTGTCGGCTTTCGCGCGCCGAATTTCTCCGTGACTCCCCGCACCCACTGGGCCGTCGAAGCGCTCGACGCGACGCAGTACCGGTACGATTCGAGCGTGTTCCCCGTTCGAACGCCGATGTACGGCGTTTCCGGCGCGCCGATTCGGCCGTATCCGCTCGACCCGAACGCGCCGTTCGAGGAGCGGGAGACCGACGGATCGCTCGTCGAACTCCCGCTGGCCGTCTTCCATCCCCGGCTCAGGCTGCCGGTCGCTGGGGGCTTTTACGCCCGGCTGTTGCCCACGCGGCTGTTACACCACGGGATACGAAGCCTCAACGCGCGCGGACTCCCGGCGACGCTTTATTTCCACCCGTGGGAGTTCAACCCCTCTGTCGAGACCGCGGCCGTTCCGCCACACAAACGCTTGGTCAGCTTCACCGGTCTCTCCCGGCTCCGGGAGAAGCTCGCAACGCTGATCGAATCGTTCGCGTTCACGACGGCCGGCTCGGTCGCACGCCAGCATTCCGACCGGAAGCGCGATCCGGCGGCCACGTCGACTCCGTGGGGTAATGGCTGATGAGCCGGGCGCTCACGGCACAAGCGGTGGTCCCCGATCGGTCGTCCGAGTGGAGCGAGTTCGTCGAGAATCACCACGACGCAACGGTGTTTCACACAGCGGAGTGGCTGTCTGGCGTCGAAACGGCGTTCGGGTACGACCCTCGCCACGTCCGCATCACCGACGATTCCGGGACGGTGCGGGCGGTCGTTCCGGGCGTTCTCGCATCCGAAGGGGTGGGCAACAGCGTGCTCAACCCCTTCTGTGAGTACGGCTTTCCGTTGATCGAGGCGAGTGTCGAGAGCGCGGCTGTGCTGTCTGTTCTGCGCGACGCCGGTGGAACGCGCATCGTCAAGGACGCCGGCTGGAGCGGCGTCAGGGGGTACAACCACGCTGGGTACGGCGGGGTTCGGACCGGCACGTCGATCCGGCTGTCGCTCGACCGGCCGTTTTCGGAGCTCTGGGAGTCGACCTTCGAAAAGGACGTGCGCCGGTGCGTTCGGACCGCACGCGACCACGGCGTGAGTGTGACCGAGGGCACCGTCTCCGAGTTTTACCCGCTCTATCTCGACACGATGAAACGGCTCGGAAGCCCGCAGTTCCCCGAGCGGTTTTTCTCGGCGCTCGCCGATGCGCTCGGCGACTCGGTCGCGGTCCTGCTCGCTCACCGCGGGGACGAACCGATCGCCGGCGTGTTCCTGTTCGAGTGGGGAGAGACGACGATCGTCTGGACGCCTGCCTCGCGGCGCGCTCACTGGGAGCACCGACCGAACCACCTGCTCTACGTCGAGGCGATCGAGCGGGCCTGTGCAGCCGGGCGTTCTACCGTCGACTTCGGGCGGTCGCGGCGGGGATCGAGCGTCCACGGGTTCAAAGCCCAGTTCGGCGGTTTCGCCCACCCGCTGACGAGCTTCGTCGCGCCCCCACACCGCGCCGGTCGCGCCTCGCTCGAGGGGTACGACCGGCTGTCCTCGATCACCACCCATCTCGCACCGATCATCACCCATCCCACCGTGGGACCGCAGCTCAAAAAACTGATCCATGAATAACGCACTCCTCGTCGGACTCGTCTCGGTCGTCGCTCTCGCCGTAACGACGCTGTACTGGCGGCGACGGGAGCGGATCGTGCGCGAGAGCCTGACCGTCAGCCGCGAGTGGGAGCAGAACACAGCCACGAACACGAACGCCGCCACAGGGGCCGAACGACGGGCGGCAGCGGACGCCGCTCGACAGCTCGATGCGGCCGTCACAGACATTCCAGAACGCGTCGAAGCGCTTGATTCGGAGCGCCGGGAGCTGCGCCGCGAACTCGACGCCGTCAGGGAGCGGTGGGCCGATTCGTGGTGGGTCTCTCGGGAAGCGACGACGGGGAGCGCCGAGCCACCCGTCCGCGTGGTCGCGTTCGACCGGTGGGAGTTGCCCGACGCGCGGGCGTTCGCCAAACGCGCGATGGAAGAGGAGTGCATCACCGTCGTGGTCGCTCTGGGTGACGACTCGTTCGGCGTCGCGGTCGGCGAGTCGCTGCGAGCGGAGTTCAGCGCGTCCGAAATCGCAACCCGAATCACCGAGTCGGTCGGCGGCGGTGCGGGCGGCACGGACGGATTGGCGACCGGCGGCGGCGCGACCGGCGACCTCCCGGCGGCCTGTCGCCGCGTCGAAACAGCGCTACGCCGGTCGGATGCGGTCCGAGCCGGCGACTCGGAGGGATCCCCCGAACCGTGACCTCGACGGACGAGCCCGAACGAAACGCGGGCGCGACGAGTGCCACCCCCAGCGAATCCGCACGGAACGAGCCGGCCAAACACCGGATCCTGAACGCCGTGTCCGGGCTGGCCGATCGCTGTGGCGTATCGCCGGTCGTCGGTCGGATCTACTGGGAGCTCGACAGGGCGTACTGCTCGGCCCGGATAGCGATGATGGGTGGGGAGACGGACGCGCGGATCGCGGAGACAGCCGCCCGGTTCGGTCTGTCGACCCGCTGGGAGTACCGCCGGGCGACGGATCTGGGCGGCGAACGCGCCGTGATCGAGTCGCTTCTGGCGGAGCTGCGGGGGTCCGAGACCGTCTGGGACATCGGTGCGTGCGTGGGAACGTATTCGTGCTTCGCCGCGCGCGCCCTCCCAACGGGGCGCGTCGTCGGGTTCGAACCGGAGCCGACCAATCGGTCGCGGCTCCGGGCGAATCTCGAACGGAACGCGCCCACCGACAGCTGGACGGTCGCCCCGTTCGCGTTGTCAGACGAATCCGGGGCGTGTACGCTCGCCTCGGAGTTCGTGGAAGCCGGCGCGGGCCACCACTATCTCGCGCCCGACGGGCGTGGCCCTGCGGTCGAAACGAGACGGGGGGACGAGCTGATCGAGGAGTCGGGCTACCCCACTCCGGATGTGATCAAAATCGACGTTCAGGGCGCAGAACTACCCGTCTTGCGCGGGTTGAGCGGAGTGCTCGAAGACGCCAGGTCGATCTACCTCGAAGTTCATTCGGAAAAATGCCGGCGGTACGGAACGACAGCCGAGGAGATCGAGTCGTTTCTCCGTACGTCGGGGTTTTCGGTGGCGTCTCTGGGCGAACCGACGAACCGTCGATCCGGGGTGTACTTCGTTTGTGCGAGCCGGTAGGCGGTGCGGAGCGTTTGTTCGTTTTCGCGCCCACGCTCTCTGCCGGGCGTTCCACGGGTACATAGTTATGACAGTACCACATCACCACAATCCATGACCAAACGAAACGCAGCCGATCGGTCGGTGCTCCTCCCGGTCAACGACTCGGGGAGCAGCGTCTCGTGCGTTCGATCGCTCGGCAAGCGCGGGATTCACACGATCGCCATCTCCGAACACCGGGACAGGCCGGCCTTTGCGTCGCGGTACTGCGACGAGACGATCACCACACCCTCGCCGTACGACGACCTGATCGCGTACAAAGACGCCCTGCTCGCGGCCGCAGAGCGACCGGACGTGTACACGATCATTCCCCACCGGGAGATGGACAGCTATGTCCTATCGAAGTATCGGGCCGAGTTCGAAGAGCACGTCGTCGCCCTCTGGCCGTCCTTCGAGAACGTCCGGACGGTGCACGACAGCCTCCGGATGGCCGACGCCGCGAGGGCGGCGGACGTTCCGATCCCGGAAACGTGGTCGTTCGATGCGGTCGAGGACTGGGACCGGGAGCTGATCGTCAAGCCCCGGTACTCGATCCTCACGGGCGACTACGTGGACTCGCTTTCTTCGCGCGACTGCGAGGGGAAAATGGAGCCGGTGTACATCCCGCCGGGCACTGAGCCGGAGCTAGAAACGATCCAAGAGACGATGCACAAGAGCGGCCGCGAAATCCCGGATCACGTCCCGGTCGTCCAGGAACTGGTTCGGGACACCACCACCGAATACGGCTTTCGGGGGCTGTGTGAGAAGGGTGAATCGGTGTTGACGTGTCAAAAACGGCAGCTGCGGGGCACGTCGTACGCCGGCGGTGCAAGCGTCTTCCGGGAGACGATGCGCGACCCCGAAATCGAATCGCTCGGCCGCCGGCTGCTCGACCATCTCGATTGGAACGGGCTCGCTTCGGTACAGTTCCTCCGGGATCCGACAGGGACGTACAAATTCACCGAGATCAACCCGCGCGTCTGGGCGTCGCTCGAGATGGACGTGCTCGCAGGAGCGGACTTTCCGTACGCTCACTGGCTGCTGGCCACCGGCAACGCGGACCGCATCGACGCGGCGTACGAACTGGGTGCCGGCAACCACCTCCTCGTGGGGGAACTGCAGTATCTGTGGAGCGTGCTCCGCGATGAGTATCCGCTCGTCGAACGACCGAGGCTCCGGCGCGCCGTGTGGGACGTGCTTTCTTCGTGCTACGAACACCCGAACTTCGACTTCGTCCACCTCGACGATCCCGGTCCGTTCGTTCGTGGCGTTCTCAATCAGCTACCGTTCGGTGATCGACCGACCGGGGAGATCGCCGGCGAGTGATCGGATACTGCAAAAGGAACTCGTGATGCGAACCGGTCGAGCGTGAGCTGGCGAGTACTGATCACAGAGGAACGCTCACACAGTTTCAGAGATCCCTGTTGCTTGCCGAATGGAAGTTGTATGATAACCGTCGGGACAGCCCGATGCTCCCCAGCCTCGATTCGTTGCCGTGACGAACAGTTATAGGGGCGTACTACATACGTATTACCACAATGGCCAGTTCACCGCAGAGTATTCGAATCCCACCGGACCTCGATGCAGAGGTTAATCGGTTCGTCGAGGACACCGGAATCTACGCGAGTAAAAGCGAGTTCATCCGGGAGGCAGTGCGCACCCACCTCCAGGACCTCCACACCGATGCAGGAATCATGGCGCTGCGTGTACGACGAGCGCTGGCTCGCGCCGATCGCCCCAGCGACCGTGAGCAAGCCGAGATTCACAGGACACTTGATGCGATCGGAGACGACATTGATGACGAGGCAGTTGACGCGGCGCTCCAAGCAGCTGAAGAGGAAGTCGCAGCGGCCGTCCTCGGTGACCACGCAGACGATGAATGAAGATTCTCGATAGCAATCTCTGGGTCAAAGGGACCCTCAAAACGAATCAAACCGCCGTTGAGTTGCTTGAGGCGGTCGAAGACGGCCAGATCATGACCGCGATGAACGAGTATATTCTTGCAGAAACACTAGCGGCCTTCGATCGCGTTCTCACGGGCCACCAGCACGAGCAGGTGCTGACAGCGTTTCTCCAACGACTGCACACCATGGAGGGACTCCGTGAGGTCCCCCAGTGGCAAACCCAACGCGGCCCACCAGCAGACGCTCCTCGATACCCAGCGCAATCGCACCGCGATCGCTCTGCTCGCACAGGTGTGTGACATCCAACCGAAAGACGTGCCGATCCTGGTCTACGCATACGAATTCTACACGCACGAGCCCAGCGTGCTCACGAACGATGCGGCCTTCACGCCAGCCGAGTATAATCTCCCCGCGATCTCGCTGCAGTACGTTGAATGGCAGCCTGGGCGAACCACTCCCAGAGGAGGTCTCTCAAACACCCTGGTTACGCTCTCGGTGCGTTCGACCACGTTGGCCCGATCGGCAGCGTCGCAGTGCGTAGCGGGGCACTCGACAATCAAAATAATGACTTACTTCTCGACAGCAGGTTTCTGCCCACGCGCACCGAGGCAATCCGGATTCGCTCGACCAACACGAGCACCGCCACCGCGTAGATCGCCGCGCCAAGCCCGACGAGCAGAACGGTTTCGAGCGGCCCTGCCGACGTGTTCGGGACGAGGAGCCACAAGCAGACGCCCATTAGCAGCGCAGACACCACCTCCATGAGGATCTCTTTGATCGGCACGGAAAACTCGAGCAACGAGCGGATGTAGTAGAACGTGAGTCCGGTTTTGAGTATCATCGCGAAGCTGGTGGCGATCGCTGCGCCGATCCACCCGATGGTCCCAACGGCGATGAGGTTCAAAACGACGTTGAGAGCGATAAACACGGTGTTCGTCCGGAACATCAGGTCCGGCCGGTCGAGCGCGTTGATCACCTTTCCGAAGACCACCTCGTAGCTGTGGAACACCCGCGCGAGGATCAAGACCACGACCACCGTGGCGCCGATCCGGTACTCCTCGCCGAAGATGGAAAGGAGCGGTTCGGCGAGGATGGTACCACCCACGAGCCCCGGAATCGCCAGAATGCCGGTGTAGACCAGCGAGCGTTCGAGCAGGTCCGTTATCCGGTCGGTCTCGTTTTGGGCGGCGAGCTCGCTGACGTTGGCGAACAACGTGGTGCTGATCGCTGACGCGAGCAAAAAGAGCACGCCGGTTATCTGCCAGCTCAGCTCGTAGACGCCCACGAAGGCGTGGACGACGAACAACCCGAGGACGAGAGTGTCCGTCCACACCCACAGCTGGGTGGTCACGCTGCCGATCCAGCCGTACTTGGCAAACCGGAAGAGGCTCCGGAAATGCCAGAGAGATGGCCGTTGCAACCGCGGCGGGAACAGCACCACGCCCACCCCGATAGCGAGCACCTGACCCACGACGTACCCCACCAGAACACCGAACAGTCCGTAACCGAGCGAGACGAGGACAACCCACGAAACCAACTGCCCCGTGGCGAACACGAACTGGAGCAAGCCCGCCTGTGCAACCCGTTTCTCGCCGACCAACCCCGATTCGATGATCTTCCGGACGAGAAGGCCACACGATCCGGCGAGCAAGAACGCCACCACCGCTTCGTGACCGACGTACGCGGCGATCTCTCGGTGGAAAACGAGGACGGCGAGCGCAACGGGGGCGAACAACGCGAGCCGGACCAACAGCGCGGCGGTGAGAAACGCCGCTGTATCCGTTCCCTCGCTGATTCGTTTCTGTGCTGCCTCGACGACTCCGGCATTGGTCACGAGATCGAAAATCCGGACGACAGCGACGAACAGCGAATAGATCCCGAGCACCCGCGGTCCCGTCGCCACCGCGAGATAGAAGGTGCCCAAGAAGATCGCCACCGACAGGCCGATTCTCGTCGCGAACGTTCCGAGCGACGATCGCAGTATCTTCGTATACTTCATCGCTGTCGGGTGGCCACCGCGTCGCGGTCGCACGTTTCCCACGGCGCCCAGTCCGCGCTGTCCACACTCCCCGCACTCATCGTGGGAGACCGCGCCGATCGGGCGTCACTGGAACTGTTTCGGTGGGACCGTCCGGTATCGCGGTGCCGTGGTACGGGTTCATACCCGCGGTACTGGGCGCGGATAGCGTATAAATATAAACTCGTTAGATCGTTTCGCGCAGCCGACTTGATTTAGGCCGTCCTAAAAAATCAGTGCCTTTATGTGGTTTAGGGCCACCTAAACCGATGTATGCAGGAAACGAGGTTTCGACGGCGCGTGGTCGTTACCCACGACAGCCGTACGGAGGGAACGGATGACCGGGAACAGTGAGCTGTTGTCCCAGCAGGCAGATCGGGAATCGAATGCGCGGACGTATCCACGCCACATTCCGATCGCCATCGAGTCGGCTTCGGGGCTGACGGTCGAGGACGTTGACGGCAACAGCTACCTCGACTGTCTCGCTGGTGCGGGGAGCCTCGCGTTGGGCCACAACCATCCGGTGGTGGTCGACGCGATCGAGCGCGCGCTGGACAACGATCGGCCCCACCACACGCTCGATCTCACCACGCCGATCAAAGAGCGGTTCGTGGACGCGTTGTTCGAGAGCCTTCCCGAGCGGTTTGCCTCCTCGGCGAAGATCCAGTTCTGTAGCCCGGCGGGAACGGACGCCGTGGAAGCGGCGCTGAAGCTGGTGAAAACCGCGACCGGGAACCAAAACGTGTTGGCGTTTCAGGGGGGCTACCACGGAATGACCAACGGCGCGCTGAGCTTGATGGGCGATGTGGCCGTCAAATCCGACATTGCTGGATTGATGCCCAGCGTCCACCACCTTCCATATCCCTACGACTACCGGAGTCCGTTCGGTGTGGATGGCAGCCACGAGACCGCCAGCCAGTACGTCGAGCACCTGCTCGACGATCCCAACGGGGGGGTCGTCGATCCAGCGGGGCTGATCGCCGAACTCGTTCAGGGAGAGGGCGGGGTCATTCCCGCGCCCGACGCGTGGACGCGCGAAATCCGCCGGATCACGCGCGAGCGCGACATCCCGCTCGTCGTGGACGAGATCCAAACCGGGCTCGGGCGGACGGGCGAGCTGTACGCGTTCGAGCACGCGGGAATCACGCCCGACGTGGTGACGCTCTCGAAGGCGATCGGCGGAGGGCTTCCGCTGTCGGTGGTGGTGTACGACGAGCGCCTCGACGTCTGGGAGCCGGGCGCACACGCGGGGACGTTCCGCGGGAACCAGCTGGCGATGGCGGCCGGCCGGGCGACGATCGAGTACGTGCTCGACAACGACCTCGCTGACCACGCGGCACGGATGGGTGCACGCCTCCAAGACCGGCTCGAACGAACCGACGAACAGTTCGATGTCGTTGGGGATGTTCGCGGTCGCGGCCTGATGATCGGCGTCGAGATCGTCGACCCGATCGCGGACGCCGCTCCCCCGTATCCCGAGCACCCCGATCTCGCAGCACGGATACAGTCGGAGTGTCTGGATCGGGGAATGATCGTCGAGTTGGGCGGTCGCCGGTCGAGCACCGTCCGGTTCCTCCCGCCGTTGACCGTTTCGAACGCACAGATCGACGAGATCGCGGCGATCTTCCACGAGGCCGTGGTGGCCGCGTCGGCCACGGAGGGCACTCGATGAACCAACCCAACGCCACCGAGAGACCCGACCCCGAACGGGAACTCACCGCGGGACTCTTTTTGGGATCGGGGACCACGCAGGCCTACCGGACCGCGATGGAACAGGCCCACAAGGCCGTTACCGACGTGTATCTCGAGCGCGCGACGCCGTACTCCGGGCGGTCGCCCGAGGAACTCGAAGCCCGGTTCGAGGAGAGCGAGATGCTCCCCGAAGAGGGACAGGGATTGACGGCGACGATCGAGACGGTTGCCCAGACGGTGGTCGGTCACTCCGTGGGGACCTCTCATCCCGCGTGTGTGGCACACCTCCAGTGTCCGCCGATGATCCCGGCGCTGGCTGCGGAGGCGCTGATCTCTGCCACCAACCAGTCGTTGGACTCGTGGGATCAGGCTCCGGCGGCGACGGCGCTGGAAACCCGGCTCATCGAGGAGTTGGCGGCGGTGTTCGGCTACGACGGGGGCGCAGACGGCGTGGTCACGAGCGGGGGCACCCAGTCGAACTTCATGGGGTTGTTGCTCGCGCGCAACTGGGTGCTCGACGAGCGGTTCGACCACGACGCACAGGCCGATGGACTCCCACCGGCTGCAGATTCGCTTCGTGTCCTCTGTTCTGCGGACGCCCACTTCACGGCGCGCCAGGCCGCGGCACAGCTCGGGCTGGGCGAAAGCGCCATCGTCTCGATCCCCACCGACGAGCAACACCGCCTCTCGGTCGACGCCCTCGATTCGACGCTCGCAGAGCTGGCCGACAGCGACCGCCAGCCGTTCGCGCTGATCGGCACGGCCGGAACGACCGATTTCGGGAGCATCGATCCGCTCGAGCAACTCGGTGATCGGGCGCGCGAACACGGGTTGTGGTTCCACGTCGACGCGGCCTACGGCGGCGCGCTCGCGCTCAGCGACCGCCACCGGGAGAAGCTGCGCGGCATCGAGACGGCGGATTCGATCGCCGTGGACTTTCATAAGCTGTTCTACCAGCCGCTCAGCTGCGGGGCCTTTCTCCTTCGAGACGGGGATCGGTACCGGTACATCGACCGCAACGCCGCGTATCTCAACCCCGCTGACGCTGAGAGCGGCGTCGTGAATCTCGTCTCCAAATCGGTCCAAACCTCCCGTCGGTTCGACGCGCTGAAACCGTACGTCGCGTTCCAAACGCTGGGTCGGGACGGCTTCGGGGAGCTGATAGAGTACACGCTCGATCTCGCAGCCGCGGTCGCCGACCGGATCCGCGACGCTCCTGCCTTCGAACTGAAACACGAACCGACGCTGAACGCTGTGGTGTTCCGGTATCGTCCGCCCACCGGCCCGTCCCAACGCGGCGACGAGATCAACGAGCGCATCCGGGATCGGCTGCGCGAAGAGGGGACCGCCATGGTCGCCAGAACGAGCGTCGACGGCGAGACCTGCCTCAAGTTCACGCTGTTGAACCCACGAACCACGGTTGCCGACGTCGAGGAGATCCTCGCAGCGATCGAGCGACACGGAGAGGCGCTCGCTCCCGGCGGTCGAACGGCGAAACCCACGCGGGGGTCGAACGACCGATGACGGGAACGACGACCCCAGAAACGATCGCCCGAGCGGCGACGGTTCACAGCCTGTTGAACTGCTACCTGCGCGAAACAGAGAACTACGAACGAACGGAGCCGACCGACGCGATCGACCACCCCGAGTGCGATCTGGTGTTCCACAGCGAGCTGTCGAATCTTGGGATCGAGCTGTCGGTGCCTGTTCGGTACGACTCTCCGACCGACCGCCACCTGTTCGCGCTGCCGGTGTACTGCCGTGCGGGACCGGACGACGGATGGACCGAGTTGGACTACACCACCCTCGCCAGCGTGATCGTTCGGGATCTCGCGCTGTCGCGCGAGGAGATCGAGAGCGCTGACGAACTCCTGTTGCGCGTCATCCGCAGCTGCCGAAACACGGCGCGGTACGCGGCCCGCGACGATCTCGAACGGCTGTACGGCGTCGAACCGACGTTCCGGGACGCGGAGCAGTCGCTCGTGTTCGGCCACCTCCTCCACCCGACGCCGAAAAGCAGGCAGGGCATCGCCGAACGCAACGATCCGGTCTACGCGCCCGAACTGCGCGGGACGTTCCAGCTCCACTACTTCCGCGCCGCGCCCGAACTCGTGAGCCACGGATCGGCGCGCGAGGAGTCGGCCATCGAGTGGGTGAAAGCCGAGCTACGCGAATCGGGCGTGTCAGGGGAGGTCCTCGGTGAGCACGGCGACGCGCTGGTGCCGGTCCACCCGTGGCAGGCCGACTATCTGCTGGATCAGCCACGCGTCACCGCGGCGATCGAGGAAGGAACGCTCGAACACGTGGGTGCGCACGGACCGGAGTTTTACCCCACGTCGTCCGTGCGAACCCTCTACAGCCCCAACTCCCGGTTCATGGCGAAAGGGTCGCTGAACGTGAAGATCACGAACTCCGTGCGGACGAACAAGCGGCCGGAGTTAGAGCGGGGGGTGGCGATCGCGGAGCTGATGGACACGGATCTCGGGACACAGCTCCGAGAACGGTTCCCGGCGTTCGACGTGGTTCGTGATCCGGCCTACCTCGCGCTCGATCTCGGTTCGGAGCGGGAATCGGGGTTCGAGGTCGTGCTGCGGGAGAACCCGTTCCGCGGCGAGCGAGCACGGGGCGTGACGCCGGTCGTCGCGCTCTGTCAGGACCACGTCCACAGCCCACACCTCACGGATCGCGCGCACGAACCCCGGTCACGGCTCGGCCACATCGTTCGGACGCTCGCGGATCGAGAGGGGCGGAGCACGGCGGCGGTGAGTGAGGAGTGGTTCCGGCGGTATCTGTCGATCTCGGTGCGGCCGGTGTTGTGGCTGTATCTCGTCCACGGGATCGGCCTCGAAGCCCACCAGCAAAACAGCGTGCTCTCCTTGGAGGAGGGGTATCCCGACCGGTTTTACTACCGCGACAACCAGGGGTATTACTTCCCTGAATCGACGTACGACGCCGTCGATTCGTTCCTGCCAGGGGTGGGAGAGCGCGCCGACACGATCTGTCGTGACGCAGTCGCAGACGAGCGGATCCGGTACTACGTGATCATCAACAACGTCTTTGGACTCATCAACGCCTTCGGATGCGCGGGACTCGTCGAGGAGCGCCGGCTGCTCCGGCTGTTGTACGAGGAGCTATCGGAACTCCGCCGGTTCGATCGAGACGCCTCGGTGCTGCTCGAGGAGCTGCTCGCGTCCCGAACGATCCCGTGTAAAGCGAACCTGCTCACGCGATTCCACGGCATGGACGAACTCGAAGGCTCGATCGAGAACCAATCGGTGTACACGGAGATCGACAATCCACTCGTGACCGAGCTGGAGGTGAGCCAGCGATGAGCACGGGCATCAACGCCTCGAACGACGACTACCGGACCTACGACCCGGTGCTGGAACGGACGATCGCGTTCAGACGAGCGTCCATGGAGCGGGATCTGGAACGGCTGCACGCGTGGCTCAACGCCGAGCACGTGCTGCCGTACTGGCAGTTGAACGATCCACTGCCGGAGTTCCGGGCTGCATTCAGGGAGAAGCTCGACGACGAGCACCTGGTGCCGTACATCGGCTCCCTCGACCACGTCCCGATGAGCTACTGGGAGTGTTACTGGGCCGCAGACGACGAACTCGCGGAGCACTGCGACACCGATCCGACCGATCAGGGGATCCACCTGCTCATTGGCCCACAGGAGTATCTCGGAAAAGGGTACGCGATCCCCCTGGTGCGCGCAGCCACGGAGATGCAGTTTACCCACCCCGAAACCGACCGCATCCTCACCGAACCCGATGTCAGAAACGAAACCGTCATCCACGTGTTCGAGGAGTGTGGGTTCGAACCACGACGCGATCTCGAACTCCCCGAAAAGGACGCGCTGTTGATGGTGTGTGAGCGCGAGCAGCGGGCTGCTCGTGCCGACCGCGAGGTGAGCGCCGATGACCGATGAGGTCTACGACATCGTGGGGATCGGACTCGGGCCGTTCAACCTCGGCTTGGCGGCCTTACTCGATGGAACCGAGGCCGATGGGCTGTTTCTCGAACAGCGCCCCGAATTCAGGTGGCACGAGGGGATGCTCATCGAGGGAACGACGCTCGAAGTGCCGTTTCTCGCGGATCTCGTCACGCTCGCCGATCCGACCAATCCCCACAGCTACCTCAACTACCTGCGCGAAACGGGACGGATCTACGAGTTCTACTTTTATGAGACGTTCCAGATCCCCCGGCGGGAGTACGACGACTACCTCCGGTGGGCGTCCGAACGGCTCGGGAGCTGTCAGTTCGACCGCCGGGTGGAGTCGGTCCGGTGGAACGCGAGTGAAAAACTGTTCGTCCTCACGGCCGTCCACCCCGAGACCGGCGAAGTACACGAGTACCGCGCCGCGGACGTCGCGCTCGGCGTCGGAAGCCAGCCCCACGTGCCCGACGCGCTTGACAATCACCCCGCTGTGGACGTGTTTCACACCGCCTCGTATCTGCACCGCAGGGAGCGGTGCCTCGATGCCGATTCGATCACGGTCGTCGGGTCGGGCCAGAGCGCGGCGGAGGTGTTTCTCGATCTCCTCGACCACCAGCCTGAAGGCGGGTACCGCCTCGATTGGCTCACGCGCTCGGATGGGTTTTTCCCGATGGAGTACTCGAAGCTCGGACTCCAGCATTTCACCCCCGAGTACACCCAGTACGTGTACGATCTCTCCCAGGAGACCAAAGACGAGCTCATCCCCGACCAGGATCTGCTGTACAAGGGGATCGACCCGGACACGAGCGCCGAGATATACGATCTGCTCTACCGGCGCTCGATCGGGGATCGGGAGCCAGACATCGGTCTCTTTGCGACGACCGAGGTGTCCGCGATCGAAGAAACGAACCGGGGCTACCGGCTGGCGTGTGAACAGACCCAGACCGAACAGGAATTCACCCACGAGAGCGAGGTGGTGGTTCTGGGCACCGGCTACGAGCGCCCCGCACCCGACTGTCTCGACCCGCTGTCCGATCGAATCGCCTACGACGACCACGGACGGTTCCGGATCACCGAGGACTACCGGCTCGAACTCCCGGGAATCGAGGGGTGCACGTTCGTCCAGAACGCCGAGTTACACACCCACGGCGTCGGAACGCCGGATCTCGGGCTGGGCTGCTACCGCAACACACGCATCGTAAACCAGCTCCTCGGGCGCGAGATCTATCCGCTGGACACCGACACCGTCTATCAGGATTTCTCCCTCGAACAGTTCCTCGAACGCGCGCCGGGAGCGACTACTGAACCGACTGACGACGAGCCGGATACGAACGAGATGCGAACATGACACTCAAAATTAATAACGACGCGATAGACGAAACGGCACACGACGACGGCGTACGACTCGGGGAGGCGCTGACGCCCAATGTTTGGGAGACGGTCAGCAAACGGCTGCTGACCAAGATGCTTTCGACGTTCATGTACGAGGAGATCGTCGCGCCCGTCCCCGAAACCGACGCTGGAGCTGAGAATGGGCGGGTTCGCTACTGGCTGTCGATGGACACCGGGAACGACTACCGGTTCGAGGCGAGCGAGCGGCTGATGGACAGCTACCACGTGTACGAAGAGACCATCGAGCGGAGAACGGATGGTGAGTGGGAGCAGGCTGTCGACCCGGTCCAGTTTCTCCGGGATCTCCAGCCGACGATCGGGATCGACCCGCTCACTGCGGGGAATCTCATCCGCGAGTACAACAACACGCTGCTCGCAGACGCACACATCGAGGCCCGAAGCCGAAAACGGGGAGAAACCGATATCACCGATCTCGGGTACGCTCGCCTCGAGGGCGAGATGGAGGGCCACCCGTGGATCACGTACAACAAGGGCCGGCTCGGGTGGGGCTACACTGACTACCGGTCGTACGCGCCCGAACAGAAGCGGCCGATCACGCTGTCGTGGGCGGCCGTTGCCCGCGAGAACGCGACGTTTACCGCCGTCGATGGGATCTCACACGATTCGCTCGTGCAGGCGGAGCTGGGCGATCACTACCAGCAGTTCCGGGATCAACTCCGTTCGGACGGACTCGATCCCGATTCGTACTACTTCGTGCCGGTCCACGATTGGCAGTGGGACAACTCGATCGCCCAGCTGTTTCCCCGGGACATCGCTACCGACGACATCGTCCCGCTCGGGGAGGGACCGGATCGGTACCTGCCCCAACAGTCCGTGCGGACGTTCGTGAACGTCGACTCCCTCGAGCGCCACCACGTCAAACTCCCGATGCGGATCCTCAACACGCTCGTCTGGCGCGGGCTTCCCGGCAGCCGAACGGAGCTTGCGCCGACGGTCACGGAGTACATCCACGGGATCTACGAGACCGACGAGTTCCTCTCTTCGGAGTGTGATCTCATCCTGCCGGGCGAGATCGCCGGCGTCAACTACGACCACGAGGATTTCGCCGCGATCGACGGGGTGCCGTATCAGTATCTCGAACTATTGGGGGCCATCTGGCGCGAGAGCATCTACACGTTCGTCGCCGAGGACGAACAGCCGATCACGCTGGCGGCGTTGGGACACGTCGAGGACGGCACGCCGTATCTCTCTCAGCTCGTCGACCGTTCCGGTCTCACGCTGGACGAGTGGCTCGAACAGTGCTTCGACGTGGTGTTGCCGCCGCTGTTGCACTTTCTGTATCAGTACGGCACCGTCTTCTCACCCCACGGCCAGAACACGATCCTCGTGTTGAAAGACGGTGCCCCCCACCGGCTGGCGATCAAGGATTTCGTCGACGACGTGAACGTCAGCGACCAGCCGCTTCCCGAGCTGGAAGCGCTGCCCGAGGAGTTGCGCAGCGTGCTCCGGACCGAACCCCCCGAGGGGCTGTGCCAGTTCGTCTTCAGCGGGCTGTTCGTCGGTGTGCTCCGGTACGTCGCGGATATCCTCGAAACCCACCACGACTACGCAGAAGAACGGCTGTGGACGCACGCTCGCGAGACGATTCTCCGGTACCAGGAACGGTTTCCCGAGCTCGAAGACCGCTTCGAGCTGTTCGACCTGCTCCGTCCGGAGTTCACGAAGCTCTGTCTGAACCGCAACCGGCTGCTCGAGTATGGGTATGGAGACGCTCCCGGACGACCCCACGCCTCCGAGCACGGCACCGTCCGCAACGCGCTCGACGTGGTCGGGGACGGCTGACCAGGGGGAGCTTTCGTTTCGACGAGAGCAAGACGGACCGCCCGGCACGATCGGAGGGATCTACCGCGGGGACCAACCACCAGGTTAAAGGGAGTTCGTGAAGGGGTTCCTGTATGGCAGATCTAATCGTCAAAGCCGCCGTAAAGGACGCGGTCGATGAGATGAACGTGGCGTCGGACTTCTACGACGCGCTCGACGAGGAGGTCCAGGATCTCCTCGACGACGCCGAACGTCGCGCCCAAGAGAACGGTCGGAAGACGGCCCAGCCGCGCGATCTGTAACGGAGCTGAGGACCAAACCACGATACCGACAGACCGGTCATTCAACACCGAGGAAAGACCCCTCGTGTTTTATGTGTGGAATTTACAAGTAGATTTATCATCGTATTAATACATAGCAGATTGACTCGGTGGTGACTCGTACATCCTCCGTCACCACACCCAATCGGTGCAGTCCCGTAGGGCAACCAGTCGCATCGGAGGAGTAGAGCGCACTCAGTAGGATGATATATTGAGTCACATCCCATGGGTGCGGCTCGTCCGCTCACGAAATGGGCAGCTGCCACACTCCGAACGTAGCGGGGACACCGTTCACACCATGCAGGGATGCCAAGATACGTTTACCCTCCTCCAGAACCAACAGCACAACGATGGCCGAGCAGATCGAGACCGTCCTGTTCGACGTTGACGACACGTTGTGTGAGTACCGGCAGGCGGATGCGAACCTTCTCGCGCTCGCGTTCGAGCGCGAAGGCATAGAGCCGTTTTTCGAGATCGAGACCTACCACGATCGATACAACGAATTCGTCGAGATCACCGACACGATCGACGCGCTCCGGTCGGAGTGCTTCGCTGCGATCACCGAGGAACGCGGTCGTGATCCGGCGCTCGGTCGTGCAGTCGCGGCCGCCTACGCCGAGGAACGCGATCACCGGGATATCCGCCCGCTGCCGGGGGTGCGTGAGACCGTCGAATCCCTGTCCCGCGATCACCGGTTGGGGATCGTAACGAACGCCGCAGCCGAAATCCAGACTCCGAAGCTCGCGGCGCTCGGACTCACCGACGCGTTCGATGTCGTGATCCACGCGGGGTACGATGCGCCCGCAAAGCCGGATCCCGAACCGTTCCGCCGAGCGCTCTCGGGACTTGATGCCACGCCCGACTCGACCGTCCACGTCGGGAACTCGCTGTCCGCGGACGTGGCTGGCGCACAGGCGGCGGGCGTCGGGGCGGTGTGGCTTTCGGACGGCGCTGCTCCCGATTTCGATCCGGATCCGAGACCCGAGTACACGATCGACTCGATGGCGGAGCTGATGGAACCGCCGTGGAACGTCGTCTGATTCCGCTCCATCCGTCACACAACCAGTGATGCCGGTACACACTCGCTATGACTCGTACATCTCTCGGTGGTTGTCGATATCGAGACCGACGATGCGTTCGAATCCTCCGTCAGCAGTGACGAGCGGTACGTCGAGCGACTGCGCGACGCCAGCGATCATCATTTCTGGGTGTTGAATCCGCTGGCCTTGCTCCTCCAGTTCCTGCCGGATGCGTGCGCCTTCCAGAGCATGCGATCGGGTGTAGTCCAGCCGCTCCACCCACGGGAGGTCGTCGTCAATGAGAACCGGATCGCGGCCTTCCTTCACGGCCCCGTGGTACAGTTCGTAACAGCCGACGGACGTAAGAACGAAGCTCTCGTCCGGATGAGCAAGCCGATACTCTTTGGCCGAGGTGCGACCCCGGAGGAAGTCAGCGCAGTAGCTACTATCGAGGACCTTCATAGCCCCGCTTCGAAATCCTCGTTCATCTCCTGTTTGACCTCACGGACCGACTCGTCGATGGTCGTGTCACTCCACGCTCCGAACCCAGCTAGAGGATCGTCGTCTGCTAGCTCGCGCTCGATGACTGCCTCGAAACTCTCGTTCCCGCGTTTGCGGGCGCGAAGCTTTCGCCACGTCTGTTCGGAGACACGAATGGTCTTATCAACCATCTACACATCGATGTATACACCGGAGGACTTTGCTGTTTCGCCCGTGAGCGTGTCGTTTCATCTCGATTAGTGACTGGCGTCTCGAATCACCCACTGGGGTGTCTCCACCGAGAATTGGATCAACATCCACTACGACAAGACCATCATCGCTATACTGTCGGTCATAGATCTGTGAACACTCGGACGCCGGTTCAGCCAGCAGCGCGCTCCATGTTCCCGAAGTATCAATTTCTAGTTATATACTTATGACCGACAGTATAGCTTCCAAGTGGGCAAGATTCACTAGATGATCGAATGTCAGCAAACGGCCTGCAGCCGCTCCAACACCGCACGCTTCTCGACAGGCCTCACCACTCGATCCGGTAGGCTTCGGCATCGATCGTTCGGCGCGCCTCGGTGTGAAAGTCGAACTGCCGCGGAAGATCGAGATCGACGGCGAAGGCGTGGGTGACGGTGCCGCCACGTTCCTCGGCAAAGGCCTCGACGAACGAGCGGCTCCCCGCGTTGTGGATCGAGTAGGAGACCCCCGCGATGTCGGCCGTCGCGTCGAGAAACGCCCTATCTGCGTGTTCGGTCCCGCGCTGGGCACCGAACGGTGGGTTCATCACCACCGTCGCGTTCTCGACGGCGAGCGGAGGATCGGTCGCGTCTCCACACACCCAATCCGGTCTCGTCGGTGGCGCTACGCGCCGTTCGTTCTCTCGGGCGCGTGTGAGCGCGCGCCGGTCGCGGTCGATTCCGACCACACGGGGAGCGCCGGACAGCACCGCGCCGAGCGCGAGCATTCCGGTTCCCGTTCCGAGATCCACAATGGTTCGTTCGAGATCCCCTTGCACAGCCGCGAGATGAACGAGGTGGGCCGCGATGTCCGCCGGCGTGGGATACTGCTCCAGCCGGGGAGACGGCTCCTCGAAGCCGGTGACCACCGACAACGCGCGTTCGAGCGCACCCCGTCGCATGAATGGTGTATCGTCGCCACGGTCAAAAACAGGCCACAATTCACCACGTGCCGTGGAACGTATCGAAGGACAGCGAATCCAGGGGCTTGTTACCGACGGCGATCTCGTACTCGCCGGGCGTGAGCATCGGTTTGTGGAACTGCGGCCCGTCGTCGGTCGTGATGCGCGGACAGCCGGTGTTCACGAACGCATCGAAACCGAAGTTTCGCAGCCGGTCGGGGGTTACCTCGTCCATCGTGATGAGATACGCGTCGTCGTTGTCCTCGACGATCTCCGTGGCGACCTCCCACCGTCCCTGACCGATCTTCGTACAGAAGACCACGCCCCAGCGCTCTGCGTCCATCGCGCGGTGGACCGCGCCGTAGCGCTGTTTCATGAACTTCTCCGTGTCAGCGACGGTGACGACGTTGTTCACCGGATCGGCGATGACGACCCGTTTGTCGGGGTGTTCCATCGCCAGCCCGAGCGGGTGGAACTTTCCGCCACCGACGTAGAGGATCTGGTCCGCGTCGATGTCGGCGCTCGCGTAGTTACAGCCGAGCACCTGCCCCTCGTGGGTGAGCCGATCGTCCCCGCGTCGGGTGTGGACCGTGTAGCCGCGTTCTTCGAGCCACGACCGCATCTCCTCGAACCGGTTCATGTGCTGGGCGGTCGTGACCAGTCCCGTCTCTTCCTCGGGAAGCTCGTCGGTCGCCTCTTCCATGATGGGCGTGACATCGACGTTCGAGAACAGCGGCACGTAGATGATCTTCTCCGATTCTTTCATCGGGGAGTGGCCGAAATGCACGAACACGTCCGTTCGGCGCATGAGATACGTATCTAGATCACACGCACCGTAACAGGGCTGGCCCGAAATCATCACGTGAACGTCGTCCCCGAGCAGTTCGCGGAGGTCGTCCGCGACCGCCGGACCGCGCCGTTTCAGTCCCTCCGGAAACTGCAACCCGACGGTGTCCGCGTCCCGCTCGTCGACTGCCGAAACGATCCGGTCGAGTTCGTAATCCCACTCGCGGTCGTGTTTAAGCGATAGTCCCGTTTTCCGGAGATCGCCCTCCGAACGCTCCGATCCTGACGATCCGTGGCTCATTGTCCGTTCCAGTGGATCGGTGCGGATAACGCGTGTGGTTCAGCGCGTGACGGGTGCAGATTCGCTCACTCGAGGACATCGACGGTTCCGCTAGTGCTGTCGACGCGAACCTGTTGGCCTGCAAACGCCGCTATCGGGAGATCTTCGGCCGTTGCGCTCGAACGGACGGCGTGTCGTTCGGTGTCCGCCGGATCGAGATCCGACAGCACCTCTATCATCTCCCGTATCGATTCGTCGTCGAGCACGTCGCTCAGAACTCACAAATCGACAGGATGTTAGCAATCTATCAATTACTGTGGTCGCAATGGCGGAAGAGTATTCACCCACGCTGGGCTCCCGATTGCTTGGAGGGCTCCAGTGGGTGCTCACTGCACTAGTTATAGTTGGTACAATAACCGACATATATTTCAAATATCTAATGCGAACACGGTCTGGTTCAATCAACATCTCGTATGGGCGTGAGGTCACTATTGTTCTCGCGATAGCGTTTATTGGGGGTTACCTCTGGGTGGCACGCCGAACTGAGCATGCCGAACAAGAGATCCACGAATACGGCCAACGGCTTGACTACCTGCTCGTGTTGTGGATCGGATGGCCGGTCGTCTTCGGTGGGCTCGCGTGGCTCTTCGGACTCGTGGGGATCCAGCTCTGGACAGGGTACCTCTTCTACATCGGATACAGCCTCGGAAGCATACTTTGTGCCGTCGTGAGCGTCTATTGTCTCCAACTCGAACTGGCTGCACGTTTTGTCGGATAACACTGCAAGATCCTACGATACACTGATCCACGCTAGTATAGTACAAAATATGCCACGGTGGACCAGCAGATACAGGACAGGAAGTAGTACCCCAAGCCGTCTGAGCGATCCTCAGCCTGCGTCGTTCGCTAGTTCCCGTGGCGTTCGGCATACCTAAACCGCTCGATCACCAATCGTGGGTATGAGCACCGAGACGACAGCTGACGCCGAACTGGCGTCCGAGGCGACGGTCACCGAGCTGGCGAGCGATCTCGGAGAGGCGATCACCCAGCTCCCGACGTACCAGGAGTTTCTCGAGGCCAAAGCGCGCGTCGAGGAGAGCGAGGAGGCCCAACAGAAGGTCCAACAGTTCGAGCAGTTGCGCGAAGAGTTCATGCTCGCGCGCCAGACCGGCAACGCGACCAACGAGGACCTCCGGGAGCTACAGGCCGCCCAGGAGGAACTCCACGACGTGCCGGTGATGAGCGAGTTCCTCGAGCTGCAATCGGAGCTCGAACTCGAACTCCAGGAACTCAACGAGATGATCTCCGCGCCGCTGGCCGTCGATTTCGGCGAGAAAGCCGGCGGCTGTTGTCAGGATTGAGATCAACCGGCTCCCGATCAGGAAGCCGAGTTAGTCGGGGTGTGTTTCACACGTCGGAACGGCGAACTCGTACGCCAGACCGGCATCGGCCCGAGCGACAGCGAGCACGCGCTCGACGAACCGCGTTTTTCCCCGGGAGTACGCCGTGATGTCGTCGTGTTGCTCCGTGAGTTCGCGTTTCAATCGGGCGTACTCCTTGCGAAGCTCCGGGCGTCTCTGGAGCACGTCGCGGGTCACGACGCTGATCTTCCAACCCTCGTCTGACAGCCCGAACACGTGATTATTGAACCGCTGGCTGTCGTGCACCCGAAAGACGGGCTGCCACCTGTCGGTGTTCTCGACGCGGCTCCCGCCGAGTTCGCGCTCGAGCGTTCGTGAAACCGTACCCACCGCACTGTCGGCAACGACGATGTCGAGATCCACGATGTCCTTCGCCGGGAGATCCGGAACGGCCGTCGAACCGACGTGTTCGATCCGTTGGAGCTGTGTTTCGAGCGATCGATCCGAGAGAACGGCGCGTATCCGGTCCCGTTCGGCCCGATAGCGTTCACGCCACGCCTCGTGTCTGGAGGGGACGAGTGCGATCGGATCGTCGTCCACGCTGACCATTGTCTCCCAGAGGCGGGCCGAACGGTTCAGCCTTTTCGTTGGGTGATCGGCGGTAACACACGGCGACACCTATTTCGCCCACGGGACAGTACGCTTTTTTCGCCCGTGTGAGCGCCACGTTCACGCGTCGGCAGTTCTCGAAGATGGGGCTGTGAAGAATTCGAAGAGCCTGAACCGTGTGTTTCGGTTACGTACATAAGTATCATCGATAACCTAGATAGTGCTGAGGGTGTCATAGAAGAGACCTCCCACCCGCTATGCGGCGGCCGACGAATGCTCAGGACAGGCATCGAGCGCGCCATCAACGGGGGACTTTGCCGCTCATAATGTAGTAGTCGTGGTGGGGTTCCCGTCCCCACAGTGTCGCATCCATCAGCGGTTCGTGCGTGGTGTCGGAGAGCCCCGCTTGGACAAGCACGTCGCTCAGTTCCTCTGGCGGTCGGCCATCGTACATCGGGAGATCGTCGTGCATGTGCTCGTATTCGTCCCACGGCTCGTCGTGGTTCCAGTATCCTTCGATCAGGAGAATCCGGCCACCTGGCTCGACGACTCGTTGCCACTCTTGAAGTATCGCAGTCGGATTGGGGAGCGTCCAGACGAGGTGGCGAGCAGTGACCAGCTCGACGGTATCGTCTAGCAATGCGAGGGTCTCCGCGTCCCCTCGGTGGAACGTGATCGAGTGGTTTGTCTGTCGAGCCTTCGCTCGGGCGTGTTCGAGCATCTCCGGAGCGAAGTCTACCCCCACGACATCATGGCCGAGCTCTGCCAACAGTAACGAGACAACGCCTGTCCCACAACCGACATCGAGTACGCGAAGAGAATCGCCGCCTGTCCACTCGCGCAACACTGTGAGCCAACGGTCGTGTTGGTCGTCGGAATGGATCCCGTGGTGGCTCTCCTCGTCGAACGTCGCTGCCCGGCCATTCCAGTGTTGTTGGACGAGTTCCTTGACCGTCTCATCGTCTTGCGTTGGCTGTGTCATGAACGAGAGCCTCCGATCGTGTCTGCCATCTCACTGACTCGTTATAACCGCTACTGCTAGAAAAACCGGTATCGATTTGGCGGTCGTTCGACAGCCAATCAACAACTGCTGACCTGAATTGGATCAAACTGCGACACAGATCACTGCGCCCACTCCAACAGCCGTTCGTAGAACGGATCGCTCCGGAGCGCCTCCTCGTCGCCAACGAGACAGAGCGCCTTTTTTGCCCGCGTGAGCGCCACGTTCACGCGCCGGCGGTCCTCGAAGATGGGGCTGTCGAGCGCGTCAGTGGCGACGAAGGAGACGACGATCACCGCCCGCGAGGAGCCTTGGAACCGATCGACCGTGTCGACAGTGATGTCGTTCGGAACGCACCGTGTGATGGCCGCCACTTGCGCGCGAAACGGGGCGATGACGCCGATATCATCCGGGGCAACCCCGGCAGATCGGTAGGCGTCGACGATCTCTGCGACGCGCTCGGCTTCCGTTCGGTTCACGTTTCCGGTCGCCGTGCCGTCGGGATCGACGAACGCCACCGAATCTCGCAACCCAGAGGGAAGCGCCTCGGTAGAGACCGACGGTAGCTCTGCCAGCTGCTGGCTGGCAACCGCTGGCGTCGCCGGGCGGAGCTGGCCGTCGTAAAACGCTCTCGAAGAGAAATACTGGATGCGCTGGGCCATCCGATACTGTTTGTCGAGCGTCACCGACGCCTCGGGATATCGTTCGATGAGCCGCTCGAACAACGAGGTTTGCAGATCGGAGTCGTCGTCCCTGACGACCGGCGGGAGCTGTTTGTGATCGCCCACGAGCACGAACCGCTCGGCGAGGTTGATGGCCGCAAGCGTCCCCGGCTCGGTGAGCTGGCTGGCCTCGTCCACGATCGCCACGTCGAACGCGCACTCTTTGAGCACTGGCGAGCCACACGTGGCAGCGGTCCCAGCAACGACGGGTGCGTTCCGGAGCGTCTCGGCGCGTTCTTCGGGATCGCCCCGGTAGTCGAGTCTGGCGTCCTGCATCGATTCGCTGACGCCGTGTTCAGTGCCGATCCGGACGAACTCCGTAAAGCCCTGTTCGCGGAGGCACTCGAGCGCGTTGTCGACCGCGCGGTTCGTGAACGCCGCCAGCAACACCCGTTCGCCGCGCTCACAGAGCGCTCGCACCGCCCGCGCCAGCGTGTGCGTTTTCCCCGTTCCGGGCGGGCCGTGGATGAGCGCACAGTCTTCTGCGGTCACCGCCCGCCGGACGGCCCGATCCTGTGCAGCGTTGTTGTCGACGAACGTCGCGTCGGTCTCCCCAAACACGGGATCGCGCCGCCCGAACAGGAGGTCGCGCCGGCGTTGCGATCCCTTCAACACGGCGTCGTGTACCGCCGTCAACAGCCCGTTAACGCCGTAATCGGAGGGGTACACGTCGAGGCGACGGAGTTCGACCGGCTCGTCCGCGTGGACGACGATCTCCGCGGTTCCGCTCGCGTCCGCTTGGAGCCGGACGACCCGCGCGAGTTCGGCGTCGCCCTGCGTCGGATGACCGTCGCTAGCGAGCACGACGTCGCCCTCGCGGATCTTCGACACGGCGCTCTCACCCGCCGCCGCCAGCTCCCACGTCCCGTCGGCTCGCTGGTTCTGTCCCTGGGGCCGGAGGTCGATGAGTGCCCTGTCGTCGGCCGCGCGTTCGGTCGCGGACTGGGTCCACAGCTTCACGTACTCGCGGTGGATCTCCCGGCGCTCGGTCTCGATCGCGCGGTAGAACCGGTCGAAATACTCCCGTTCTGCCGCCGGGAGCGCTGCCCCGACCGTGCCCGCTTTCGACTCCTGATCGAGCCGGCCGGAGACGGCCATGCACGTGTCCTGTTCGAAACAGTACTCACAGACCGCATTGCTTTCGTACCCCGTGGGAACCGACAGGTCGTACTCCATGGCGGCGAGTTCGTTTCGCGCGCGAACAACGAACTGCAACAGTCCCGACCCGATCGAGAACTCCTTGGCGGGGGAGAGATCGCCCGACTCCTCGGTCCGATCGATCGCGGCGTTTTTCGTGTACAGCAACGTTCCAGTGTCCGGCGTCTCCCCGTGCTCCCCGAGCAACAGCGCGTAACAGGTCGCCTGCACCTTGTCCTCGAACCGGGGTTCGTTGTTGGTGTTCTTTCCCGTTTTGAGTTCGACGGGACCACCCCGCCTGACGGCGTCAGCCCGGCCTTTGATCCCGAACGTCTCGCTGATCAGCGTCAGCTCGGATCGCCACTCGTCCTGCTCGGTGAGCGTTCCCTGCTGGAGCCACCCCGCGATGGCCTGTGCGTTCGATCGAACGTCTTCGGTGACTGCCGTCCGGTCTCGACCGAGCAACCCGAGCTTCAGTCCGGCGTCCGCGACCCGCTCCTCAATGGATTCCTCGAGATCGCGGTCCCTGAGCAGATCACCGAACACCTCGTGTACCAGCGACCCCTTCACCAGGGGATAGGACAGCGATGCGCTCGTGAACTTGCTCAGGTAGTACTGGCGCGGACACTGTACCCACTCGCGGATGTCGGTCACGTTGACCACGAACTCCGGCTCCACGACGACGTACGACTCCGCGGTGGTCGCGTACTGGGTTTCACCACGGAACTCCTCCCGTTTCGGCTCGGTCACGAGAACCGTCATCCCCGGGGCGAGGAGCTCGGCCGTCTCGGCCCACGACCCCCACAGGGAAACGGTCACCGGTGGCTCCTCACCCCGGTCCGGACGCATCGTTATCTCAGCGATCTCACGGGAGCCGTGGCGCGTGTTCACTGTCCTCGGCTCGTCTACCTCCACAACAGGTCCGCGAAGCTCCACACCCAACATGGAACGGTCACTCGAAATGAGGGTGTCGGTCTCGGTCACTGTCGTTCCTCTCCTTCCGACAGCAGCTCCCGCTCGATCCGGGCGAGCGCAGCCAGACGATCGGAGGGTCGGTCCTCCGGCGTTGGGGTGATCCGATCGGAAATCGCGTACTCGTACTGTCCATGGCCGACGTGGGTGATGAACTCGGCTCGCCGGAGCGAACTGTTGTGCCGGTACGCGTCCATTCGATCGCCGTCACCACCGGCCTTCGTGTGCGCCGCGACCGGCGACAGCGGCCCGTCCGTGTAGTATGTCGCCAACATCGCGCGCGCCGTGGGAGCGAGCGATTCGATCTCACGACGAACGCGCTGGACCACCGACGGCGGGCTTTCAGAGGCCGGTTCCTCGTACGCATCGTTCTCGGTCTCGCTGTCGTCAGCTGTAGACGACCCGCTAGCGCTGTTCGATCCGGGTCGAGGGGCTAGCGACTCTGGATCTGCGTTCGTCGGCCGTTCGGTGGGGGCACCGTTGCTGTCTTGGACCTCTTGGGTCGTCTTCCGCCACCGCGCGCGATCCACAGCGTCGATCTGTGCGCGCGAGTGACCGGGGTGATCGAACAGGGCACTGGCGAACTCATCAGCCATCCGGCGGAGATCCCGCGCCTCCTCGAGATCGCGTTCCAGCGTCTCGATACGGGATTTTTTCTGTGCTAGCTCGGCTTCGAGCCGTTCGATCTCCGCCTCGCGGTGGTGTTCCTCCTCGGTGATCTCCTGGAGTTCCGAGACGAGATCCGTGTCGACGGGTTTGAGATCCGGGCGCTCGAACTCCTCCAACCCCGGCGTCGCTCCGGCGTCGAACGTCTGCTTCCGGTCGAACTGCACCCGGCGGATCTCAGACGCCCAGTCCGCCCGGAGGAACGCCTCGCCGTCGGCCAGCGACTCGACCGCCTCGGCGTACGTCCCGCTGAGCACCCGGCGCACCACCTTCGTGTCGTTGTTCCACGTGAGCCGGTGCCAACACCGCCAGTCACACTGGGTGATGAAGTCCTTTTTCACGTCTGCCGGGCGCTGGCTGACGCCGACGATCCCTAACCCGTGCTTTCGCCCCCGCTTGCCGATCTTGATCAACATCCGACCGCACTCGTCGAGACCGCCGCCCTCCGGAATGTACTCGTGGATCTCCTCGATGATCAACAGAAACGGCTTTTTGAGCTTCTTTTCTTTCGTGAACAGCTGATGGGCGATCGCTTTCAGGAGTTCATCCGCTTCGCTCTCGTCCAAATATGAGGACACGTCGAGGATGATCGGCACGTTGTTTTCGAGCGCGAGCGTTGCGATCTTGTCCGCGTGTTCCGGTCCGACCTGGATGTCACACTCCTCGTCGGCGCCGACGTGCAGTATCTCGTACTGCTCTTTGAGACCGTAGTACTCGCCGTCGATGTCTACCACCAACAGTGCAAACCCGCGATCGAGCAGCTTCTCCGCGATGACGCTCGCGGAATTGGACTTGCCCGAACCTGATTTTCCAGTGACAAATCCACGGCCAGTCAACAGATCCACCACCGGGAGCCGAACCTGATCGCCCGCGTTCGGGCCGTCGCTGACCGTCCCGACCTTGATCTCTTCGTCAGCCATGCGCTCTTGTTCGCCTACTCATCCTCAATAAACATAACTGCACGTCAGACATGCATTCGTGTTCGGCGTCGGTGAGCGGTCTCCCGGCGAGCGCGTATCCCGGCGACAGAACGTAACACCGCCACGAGCAACTATAATCATTTTTTATCATCCCTGATATGTGAATTCTACCCAAATCGACAATGAACGGAAATGTTTACTACGACCTGAGTTCCTACGTTGGTCCAAGCCCGTTCCAGGCGGTCGTCGCCTCGAACAGCCGGGCATCCCTCTTCAATAGAACCATGTGGCAAGACATCGTCATCCTCGCCGGTAGCATCGTTGCGATCGCCAGCCTCATTCCCACGCTGATCGACGAGAACGCGATCGTCCCACACACGACGAGCATCCCGACAATGGTCGTGCTTTCGGGCCAGGGCGTCGCGTTTTACACGCTCGATCTGTTGGGCTCTGCGCTCGGAGCAGGCGCGGGCATTCTCATCTGGAGTCTCATCGCCTACTACAAGGCACCGGGTGACGCCGCGTTGTTGTCGGAGCGGCGCTCGCTTTCCCACGTGGTCGATCGGCTCCGGACCGCGGTTCGGCCGGATACGGAGTAGTTCGATCAGAGGAACTCGAACACTGACGCTTGACGGTCGCACTCGTTCTCGGTGGTCGGTCCGCCGTCCGGTTGGGGAGAAGCGCCACCAGGATCGTTCGGTTCGGCGGCCGACCGCTCCCAGTCCTCGAGGCTGGATTGATCGGCCTCGACGAAGGAGAGGTTCGAGACGCGGACTCCCAGCTTCCGGATCGGTCGTCCCTCGAACTCCTCGATCAGATCCAGCGCGATGCGTTCGACGAGCGGTGGATCGTCGACAGGACCGGAAAGCGACCGTGACCGCGTGTGCACGTCGAACGGCGGCGTCACGACCTTGATTCCGATGGTTTTGTACAACACGCTCCGCTGGGACGTTCGGGTGGTCACCTCCTCGGCCAGCGCCACGAGCCGGTCGCGGATGTGGTCGAACGAGTCGGTCGCTTCGGTGAACGCCGACTCGTTCGAGAGGCTCTTCGGGTTCCCGACCGGCTCGACCACGCGGTCGTCGTGTCCCCGCGCGTGGTCGTGGACGGTCCCGCCACGGGAGCCGAACCGTTCGACGAGGCGGTGTCGATCGGCTTCTGCCAGCTCACCCGCCGTTTCGATCCCCATCGATCGCAGCTCACGAGCGGTGACGGGACCGACGCCGTGGAGGGTCTCGGTGGCAAGCGGTGCCAGAAACGAGCGGACCTCGTCGGGCGCGACGACGACCAGCCCGTCGGGTTTGTCGTAGTCGCTGGCTATCTTCGCGGTGCTCATGTTCGGTGCGACGCCGATGCTCGCCGGCACGCCCGCGGCCTCGTGGATTCGGGCTTTCAGGTTCCGTGCGAACACCGGCGCGCCCTCCCACCCGAGTCGGTCGCTCACGTCGAGGTACGCCTCGTCGATGCTGACCGCCCGAACGGTGTCGGCGACCTCGTGTAACACGTCTTTCACCTCCTCGCTCACCGACTCGTAGTAGGCCAGATCCACGGGACGGTAGTGACCGGCTGGCTCGGCAGAATCGTCAGTGTTCTCGGCGCGGGGCAGGCGTTCGAGGGCCTGGGAGATGGCCTGTGCGCTCTCGACGTCGTGCTCTCGGGCCTCGTAGCTCGCTGTCGCAACCGCACCGTGGGACTCGCCAGCTTCGTACCCCATCCCGACCACGACGGGCTTGTTTTGGAGCTCGGGCTCTCGGCGGCGCTCACAGGAGGCGTAAAAACAGTCCATGTCGACGTGCAGAACGATCCGCTCTTCCGACGGAACCCTCGGACGGCCTCCATCGCTCATGGGTGTGCTACGAACGGGGACGGTTTGTAGCTGTTCGTGACGGGAGCATTCACGCTTGTCAGTGCTGCGAGCCGTCGAGATCGTAGGTCACGCCGGTCAGTTCCTCGGACACCGACCACAGCCGTTCGGCGGTCGCCTCGTCGTACGACCGGGCGCTGGAACGTTGTGGCGTCGGGTGGCCGCGCATGTTTCTGAAGCCGCCCGGACCGACGTACGCACCGCCTGCGTCGGATTCCGTCGCGGCGTACAACAACGGAAGCGCACCCTGCTCTGGATCCTGGGCGATGAGGGCGTTCGCGGCCTTCATCAGCCACAACCGTAGCGTCGATCCCGACTGTTCGGGACCGCGTTGCTGGAGGTTCGTCGCCGCGTAGCCCGGATGACAGCCCACGCTCACGATATCCTCGTCGGTGCGCTCAAGGCGGCGCTGCAGTTCGTAGGCGAACAGGAGGTTTGCGAGCTTGCTCTGGCCGTAGGCGTCCCATTTGTCGTAGCTGTCCTCGTGGTGGAGGTCCTCGAAATCGATTCGGCCCTGCTCGTGAAGCCCGCTGCTCTGGGTCACGACGCGCGTCTCGCTATCGGTGTCGGTGAGCGTCTCGAGCAACAGCCCCGTGAGCGCGAAGTGACCGAGGTGGTTCACCCCGAACTGTGTTTCAAAGCCGTCTGCCGTCTCGCTCCGCGGGATCGCCATCACCCCGGCGTTGTTACAGAGGACATCGAGGCTGTCGTGGTCCGCTTTGAACCGCTCCACGAACGACCGGATCGAATCGAGATCCGCGAGATCCAGTTGTAGCACCGTCGTGGATCCATCCGGAGCGTTCTCGCGGATCCGGGTTGCCGCCGCCTGCCCCCGTTCGGTGCTCCGGCACGCGAGGATCACGTGGGCACCGTGGGAGACAAACGCCTCCGTGGCCGCGTACCCAAGGCCGCTGTTGGCCCCCGTGACGACGATCGTTTTCCCGTCCAACGAACCCATCTCCTCTGATGTCCATCCAGAAGCTGTCATGTGTGCTGGTATGGGTTTCCAGTACAGAAAAATACCGACGGCCCGAGACGATCGCACACCCCACGGTTGGGTCTCGGTGTTGCTTCAACGGAACGCGTGCCACGAGAGTGGCATAGGATGAGCAAAAGAGGGAGATCGAGCCGGTTACGTGGCGAACTCTTCGGTCGTGTCCTGGCGGAGCGCCGGACCACAGCCCTGCCCGATTAGGTAGCAGACAACGATGATCGCGTAAAACATCACGAAGACACCGGCAAACAACAAAACCATGGCGAAAGAGGCGACGATGTTGAACACAAAGCCAACCGCGATAGCGAGCACGAGTGCGATGAAATACTCGCTAGTGAATCCGGCGTCTGTGATCGTCGAGATGTCGAACGCAGCCCCGATTGAGCCTGTCAGCGCGAAGTTCGTCAGTGCAACCGGAAGAAGGTATATGGCAACGAGAAGGAGTAGCGCCGCCACCAGCGCAATGACAGTTCCCACGACGGATTCCATCATGAGACCGATGAACAGCACGGTCTCTATGATGAAAATATAGGCAATAACGATCAAGAAGACTTTGAGCCCATCGACGATAAGATCACCCCAATCACCGAACGTGGGCGGGGCTTGTTCATCCGTTGCGGCGTAGCGAAGAACCCGAACCTGGTATCCAGCTATGATGAATGCGGGGATGATAAAGAACGAAAGGAAAGACAATACCCCGCCGATCAGGATGGTTTTGAGCCAGTCGTCGCGCTGTGTCGGATAGCTGATGGCGTCACCAATCATTTCGTTTTCCGAATATATTCTATTACCATTTATATCTATCCAAATCATCGGGGAATCATCTTAGAAACGAACATATCATATGAAACTCATTATACAGAACCTTGGATAGCAATAATTTGAATATTATGTGGATGGATTATATTATTTAGTTTATTATTTGTATGATTAATATTAACCATAGAAACAGAGGGTTTTACAGAGATTCGTCCGTAGAACCGATCAGTATCGTTGTCGGCCGTTCTCGTTCGATGTTCGGCTGGTGCTGGAAGCGCAAGAAGATTCCGAGGGAAGAGCAATCTTCCCGAACACGAATCGATCGTTGCGTTCACGCTCCGGAGCGATTTGACGGTTACGCGTCCACTCTGGCAACGAGATCGTTGGCGCGTTTCGTGGCCTCCTCACAGACCGTGGTTTCGTCGATGGTGAGCAGTTCTCGCTCGTGCATCAGAATCTGTCCGTCACAGACCGTGTGGCGCACGTCCGATCCGGTTGCGGCGTATGCGAGGTGACTCACGAGATCGTGGGCGGGTGTGAGATGGGGGGTATCGAGAGAGAGGACGGCGAGATCGGCGGGCGCTCCGGGTTCGATCCGGCCGCTGTCGAAGCCCACGCAGTCGGCGCTTCCCTGGGTCGCCATCCGGACCACGTCGGGCGCGGCGACAGCGCTCGCATCGTCGGCAGCGAGCTTGCCGAGCATGGCGGCGTCGCGCATTTCGTCGAACATGTCGAGATCGTTGTTCGAGGCTGCGCCATCGGTACCGATCCCGACCGTAACGCCCGCGTCGAGCATCGCTTGCACCGGAGCCATTCCGCTCGCGAGCTTCATGTTCGACGCCGGGCAGTGGACGACACCCGTGCCGGTTTCGGCGAGCTGTTCGATCTCCTCGGAATCGATGTGGACCGCGTGCGCGATGAAATCGTCCGCGGTAAGCAATCCACACGAGTGCGCGTAGTCGACCGGGCGGACGCCGCGTTCCTCGACGATGGGATCGACTTCCGCCGTGGTCTCGCTCACGTGGCAGTGCACCGGCACGCCCATCTCCCGGGCGCGCTCGGCCACCCTGGAGAGCACAGGCTCGGAGACGGTGGTGAGGCTGTGTGGCGTTACCGCTGTCGAGACGCGCTCGCTCTCGATCTCGCGGGCAATGCGCAGGCCCTCCTCGACGTCGGCCTCGGCTTCCGCTTCCGTTTTTCCGACGGTGACGATCCCGTGGCCGAGCCGGGCGCGCAGCCCCGCTGCTTCGACGGCCTCACTGACGGCGGGCACGTGAAAGTACATGTCAGCAAACCCTGTCGTGCCCGAGCGAATCATCTCCGCCATCCCGAGCCGTGCTCCCGCTCGGACGTCTTCCACGGTGAGTTCGGCCTCGGCCGGCCAGATGTCCTCCCGGAGCCACGCCCCGAGCGGTTTGTCGTCCGCGTACCCCCGAAGCAGCGCCATCGCAACGTGAGAGTGGGCGTTGACTAACCCAGGAATCACGAGCGAATCAGTCGCGTCCAGCTGGCGGTCGCCGCTCATCCCGATCTCCGGATCGACGTCGATGATCTCACCCGACGATTGGTCGACGAGCACGTCAGACTCCGACACGGACAGATCCGGATGCAGAACGAATCCGTTGGTGATACCGAGCGTCGTCATTACTGCCGGTTTTCTCCGGAGTGGTGTCAATCCATCGAGTTCGCACGGTTCCGAAGCCGGGCGATTCGGCGGGGGAGTGGCGGATTCATCTGCAGCGTCCGGAGCCAGCTTCGTCTCCCCTCGGTTCCGTGGGCGTCAGCGAGCCGTTCGTACGTCGTGATGACCCGCTCTCGTCCGAGTCGATCGGCCACGTTTTCATCCACACGGTAGACGAGTCGGTTGCCATACCAAACGAACGCGGCGGCCGCAACCACGAGCACACCGCACCCGACGATCAACACGGATCCGGAGGCAGTGAGAAGGCCGACAGCGACCGTACCGAGAACCAACAGCCCCCCGAACTTGTATTCAAGATACCGCTGACGAAGCCGACCCCCAACCGCAGCGAGCACGACCGAAACGTGTTGGTCGTCATATGCTTCGAACAGATGATCCGTGACGAACAGCTGTGGGGGATACCCACGCACGAAGGCCGTCGCAATGCGGTTGTCTCGCCCGCTGAGGACGTGGATGCGGTGCACGTCGAGACCGTCGTTGAGCCGCTCGAATCGCTTGCGTTCGGTCTCGGTGAGCGGACGAGTGGATTGAGAGAGCCGAACGATCCACGGACTGGCGGTGTAACTGGCGATGATGACCACGGCCATACCAACGGGAGAGACCAGCGGATGTTTGCTCTCGACTGCGAACATGAGCAGCGCATAAAGGATTCCGAGGAACCCACCAAACGCGAGCGTCCAGCGGAACACGATGATCGCGGCTCGGAATGTGGACGTTTCCGCATCACGATACTCGCGGGCCACCGGGAGGAAGCCGAGATAGCCCACTGTTACAACCACCGAAAACCCGAGTACCGTCGGGACCAACGCGAGTGTACCGAGACCCATCGGAACGCCGAGTGAGGATAGAACGGCGTGTGTTTCGTTGGTGGTACCCATTGAACGCAACACGACTATCGTGAGAACACAGAACATCGCTTCCCCGCCGAGCAACACCCGTCGCATCCGCGTGTTGGATTGCTGTTTTTCGTTCGGATCTATCCACCAGGCGTACAATCGAAAGCTACCGAATGCGAGTCCCGAACATATGAGAATCGATACGATCCACCACAGGAGAACAGCAGAAACCATATCCAGTGTTCCGATCACGGACACATATCAGTTCATACATCGATGAAAAATTTCGAGATTGGAGATGCTACTTGGGGTTGTTCGGTTGGCGATGACCGTGATGCGAAAGCAATTGTTTCGTGGAGCGTGAAGGGTCGATAATGCGTATTGCCGTGCCCAACAAGGGACGCTTGCACCAGCCGACGATCGATCTGTTAGAGCGGGCTGGGCTGCATCTCGTCGACGGCGCGGACCGGAAGCTGTACGCGGAAACCGTCGATCCCGACGTGACCGTTTTGTTCGCGCGCGCGGCGGACATCCCGGAGTACGTCGCTGACGGCGCGGCGGAGATCGGTATCACGGGGTACGATCAGGCCGAGGAGTCCGGAGCGGAGCTGGTTGATCTGCTCGATCTGGAGTTCGGCCGCTGCCGTCTGGTGTTGGCGGCCCCCGAGGACGGGGAGATCGAAGGGGTGTCGGATCTCGGCGGCGGGACGGTCGCCACCGAGTTTCCGGAGATCGCGCGGAATTTCTTTGCCGACACCGGCGTGGATCCGTCCATCGCGGAGGTTTCGGGCGCGACCGAGTTGACCCCACACGTCGACATCGCGGACGCGATCATCGACATTACCAGCACGGGAACGACCCTGCGGATGAATCGCCTTGCGATCGTCGAGGAGGTGATGGACAGCTCCGTGCGGCTGTTCGCCCGTCCGGATACGGTCGAGAATCCGAAGGTCGAACAGGTCCGAACCGCGCTCCAGTCGGTGCTCACCGCTTCCGACAAGCGCTATCTCATGATGAACGTCTCCCGAGAGGATCTCGACGACGTTCGAGGCGTTATCCCCGGAATGGGTGGACCGACGGTGATGGATGTCGCTGGCGAGAACGCGCTCGCCGTTCACGCCGTCGTGGACGAAGACGACGTGTTCGAAACCATCGCTCAGCTGCGCGAACAGGGCGCACGCGACATTCTGGTCACCGAAATCGAGCGGCTCGTGGAGTAAGACTATCTCGGCGGCCCCCTCATCTCATCCCGAGAGCAGCGTGATGATGTTGAACAGCGCGAAACCAAAGATGACGGCGATGGTGTAGTGTGCGAGCGAGAGCAGCGCCGTGCCCCGTCTGTTGAGCTTGTAGACCACGTGGATTGCGGCGGCGTCGCTGAGAAGCGCGAGCACGACGGCCACCACGGGACTGTACGGCTGGATCACCAACGAAACGATTGCGGGAACCGCGCCGGCGAGGGCAGCGCGCTGGTGGGGGGTGTCACCGAGAACGTACAGCGCCGCGAGATGCAGCGTGACCGCGTAAAACACCCACGCGATCAGAAACGTAACGACGTACGCGAACGGTCCCCAACCGGTCGGATCGACCTGCATCACAACGCCCATGCCGGTTTTTGACTGGTCCCGCGTTTATACCCCTCCTTTTTTCGACTCACGCGCTCACCGCGGTAGCGGTTCGTGTTGTTCGCTCCGAGTGCTGGCAGCACCGACGTGATTGTCGAGAGGAAATTCATCACTGTCAGTGCAGTCCCGGCCAGCAACAACGTCCGATGCCGGTGATTCGTTGCCTTCCAGCGAGCAATGCTGGAGCAACGAGTTGTTAGTACGATATAACATTGTTCGTTCCATCAGTACCTTTATGTGTGATGGGGCAGGGAACGATAGATGAGGACGCCAGCGTGCGTTGACCGCGCGTTCGAAAACGCGCCGGGTGATGAAGGCACCCGACGCTGGGGTTCTCAACGTGCAAGAACCCATGACAGGGAACGAATCAGAGGCATGTAACGGTGTCGCATCGTATCAGAATGATAACCAGAGAACGCGCTGTCCGGTGTGTGGTCGGCCGGTCCGCACGCGCCTCGAACACCGGATGGGCTGCCCGCTGGGGCGGTGGTGGCGATGAGTTTGCCGCTGTTCCAGTTCCGGGATCGGCAGGGCGAGGTCGTGAACCTCTCGGCCGTCGAGGATCGGGACGTGATTACGAAGGCAGAGCTGTACCACAGCATCGACGTGGGTGAAGGACTCTGGTGTAGACCCTGCCAGTCGACCGGCTGTGCCCACGCCACCCAGATCGAGCAGATACTGGCGATGGCGGGGCTTGGCAGGACCCGAACGGGCGGCTACGAGGAGTTACCGGGGATCGCGCGGTTCACCCGCTACGCGGCCACCGGTGAGATGATCGTCGAATGCTGGTTCGACAACGGCGCATGCGTGCGCTTTCACGAACAGCGTGATGGTGACATAGTCCAATCCGTGTTCACGCCCGACGACGCACGTGATCCCGCCGAGATCACCGAGAAGTCGGATGCAGAGAGTGCGCCAGCCTGCTTGGTTGAAACGCTCGTGCAGTACTGTAAGTACCGCCAGCGCGGTGATCTAGCTGGCTTACAGCAGCGTCATCCCGAGCTGGTACACGTCGTCGGTGCGGCCGCCGCTGCATCCACCACCGACGACTGACGAGAAACCGAAATGATCGGATAGGGCAGAGGTGGAAAACCGATAGATGCTTACGCCCACCGCGACTATTTTTATCTCCCAGACATGGGATATAAATTAGTGAGGCGCTCCAAGCACGGATGGTTTGGTCAGTTCCGTGAATTCGTTCTGAAAGCAGCTATGAGAAACATCGAATTCGCACCTTTGGGTTGGATCGATACAGGTGAAGGAGAGATCACTGATGATCGATTTCGTAGACAGTCACATCCTCGAAATTCCTGATTTTTACGTCGGCTGAATCATCGTTCGGTAGGGGAATCTCTTCAGGTACCTCATCGGGATTTGGTATAAATTCATTTACATGAATTATCTTTTGCGTACCGCTAGCGTCGAGATCATTGACTTCAGCAGTTGCTTGGATCACTTTCTCTTCCTCGAAGATAAATGTGATACCGATTTGTGGGAGGCTGTCACAGTCTGTACTATCATTGATACCTACCACGTGGACTCCATCCTCCCGTTCGAATGCCCGGATGTTCTCCTGTGGCACCTGTTCACCCATGTTCTCGGAGAGAAACTCGGTTAGGTGCGTGTAATACGTGGTCCGTCTCGCTCTTTGAGCGAGTGCTTCGGCCATCTCTTGATCCAATTCTATTATTTTGGAGGTGTCTTTGTCCATCATACTTATGATTGATAGCCAGCTACTAATATCGGGTGCTCCAAGGGACTGGTAATATTTTAAAATCATTATACATAATACCGTGTGGAATCTAACTTACTTTCTACCACACAGTGAGATGAACTGGATAACGAGAATAACGACAGCCTCGTTCTACTGAATTTCTGCGTCTAAACAAGGCCGTGTAAGTTCATTCGGGAACCTGCGGTGCGGTCGCGGTAACGTGAGTACACCCACCGCGAGCGAAGTTCCCGCGAGCGGAGCGAGTGGGAACGAGCGAGCGGCTTTTTTTCGCCCACGTTTTTTGCGTGAGGGTGGCCTTCGGCCACCCGAACGGAAAAAAGGTGGCGGATGAGAAAGGTGGAGTATCAGCAAACCGGTTTCGGGTTCACGCCCATCGATTCGAGCTGTTGGGTGTACTCCTCGTAGGCGGCTTCGATCGCGCCCGATGCGGCTTCGATCGCCCGATCAACGTCGTCGTCGGTCTCACAGCACGCCGCCACGAGTTCGCTCGCCCGGTCGAGCTGCGCCTCTAGATCCGATTTCATCCCCCGGAACGTTCCTGCGGTTTGGGGGTCGGCCTGCCCGACGAAGAACGCAGTCACCTGCTCTTTGGATTTCTCCGCGGCGATCGTCCGCCCGACGAAGCCGCCCACTCGCTCGATCGTCCCCTCTCGATCGCGGAGATACGACTGGATCGCCGGGACTGTCCCGTCGGGATCGTGTTCGTCGAGCAGCCCGCTGACCGTCTCGTAGTGGTCTCGCTCTTCGGCGGCGCTTTCGGTGAACGCCTCGGCGACCGTCTCGCTCTCGGCGTCGCCCCACGATTCGAACGTCTCCATCGCGGCGCGCTCAGCCGTCGCAACCGCCCGGAGCACCTCCTCCGGTTCGAGTTCCCCCTGGGTGTCGGCGTACAACGCTTTCGAGGAGCCGAGCCGCGACAGCTCGGTTTTGTTTCGATCTCGAACAGTCTCGACGAACTCCGAACCTGTCATACGACTCTCTACTTGGGCGGAGGGTTTGTACCCTCCGGACGGCGCGACGTGAACCCGACTCGGGACGACGACTGACTGGGGTGCCGGACAGATACACGATGGCGGGAGTCACACCATGGACACCAGCGCTACCGGGTCGGGTGATTGGGACACGGCAGGGCTTTGGGTGGTTCGTGACCGTCGGAAAGCAGTAGAGATCGAGGGGTCGTGTTTGCGCGGCGTTCGAAGTCGGAACGCACCGACCACCGCGAAGTCAGCCTTTTGACGGAGGCCGTCGTTTTCCACGTCGAGATGAACCGTCCGTCCAGTGCCGTTGCCGGCGGGGTTGCCGGCACGGCCATCCTATCGTTGCTGATGATCTTGACTGAGGTGCAGACACGGAGCCAGATCGGGATTTTCGACGTGATCGCCCGGTTCGTCGGATTACCCGGCCACGTCGTGATCGGGTTCATCCTCTTCGTGGCCGCGGGCGTGTTCGCGTGGCCGCTGTTGTTCATCGCGCTCGAACCGTACATCCCGCGCGGCCCCGACCCCGCTGCACGGGGGATCGTGCTCGCGTTCGGGCTCTGGGTCGTGTTCGTCATCACCGGCCGTGGAACCATCGGCTGGCCGCTCATCATCGTGTACGCCGCCCTGACGCTCCTTGCGCACCTCGCGTACGGCTTCACCCTCGGCGCGGTGTACGCCTACCTCCGCGGTCCGTCCCCTCGATAGACACCAGATCGATCCCGACGGAGACCCGTCCGCACCCCCTGAATCGGTCACCAGTACCACGATAACAAACAACACGAAAAATCATCAAGTATAGCAATAACACACACCTATTTCTACCGCGGCCGTGTACTTTCGGACATCGATCTCACCCACTCATGATACCGACAGCTACGTTCTCGGGTCTCGCAATCGGCGGCGGGCTGTTACTCACTCTCGCTATGGTGGTCGCTCTTCGAGACGGGTGGCCACCGACGCTTGCGCTGCCAGACGGCGGATATCTGATCGGTGGTGAGACGGCCGAAGAGATGGAAGCGGAAAAGCCCGGCGGGCTGTTCCGCTGGATTACCACGGTCGACCACAAGGACATCGGAATCTTGTACATCGTGTTTGCGACGGCGACCGCCCTCTGGGGCGGGACCGACGCGATGATGATCCGGACGGAACTGTTGACGCCAGCGTCCGGTCCGTGGGACCCAGTGACGTACAACGCCCTCTTTACCACCCACGGGCTGACGATGCTGCTGTTTTTCGTCACCCCGGCGTTTTTCGGGCTCGGGAACTACGTCCTCCCGCTGTTGCTCGGGGCCGACGACATGGCGTATCCCCGGATCAATGCCATCGCTTTTTGGATCCTTCCGCCCGCCTACCTGCTCGTTCGCGCGGGGCTCATCACGGAGGTGATCGCCAAAGCGCTCGCAGCCATCGGCTTCCCGCTCACAGCGTTGTTCGCGCTGGAGCCACCGGCAACGGGATGGACGATGTACACCCCCTTGACCACCCAGATGGCGAATCCACAGATCGATCTGATGTTGCTCGGGTTGCACCTCAGCGGAATCGCCACCACGCTCGGAGCGATCAACTTCCTCGTCACGATCTTCACCGAGCGCGCCAAGGAGATCACGTGGGCCAATCTCGACATCTTCTCGTGGACGATGCTCACAACGAGCGGTCTCGTCCTGTTCGCGTTTCCGCTGCTCGGGAGCGCGTTGATCATGCTGTTGCTCGACCGGAACTTCGGCACCACCTTTTTCGCTGTCGAGGGCGGCGGACCGATGCTCTGGCAGCACCTGTTCTGGTTCTTCGGGCATCCCGAGGTGTACATCCTCGTGTTACCGGCGTTCGGGCTGGTGAGTCTCATTCTCCCGAAATTCTCGGGCCGGAAGCTGTTTGGCTTCAAGTTCATCGTCTACTCGACGCTGGCGATCGGTGTGCTTTCGTTCGGTGTGTGGGCACACCACATGTTCACGACGGGAATCGATCCCCGGGTTCGGGCCAGCTTCATGGCGGTGTCGCTGGCGATCGCGGTTCCGAGCGCCGTGAAAACGTTCAACTGGATGACGACAATGTGGGACGGCCACGTTCGGCTCACCGCGCCGATGCTGTTCTGTGTGTCCGGGATCAGTCTCTTCATCATCGGTGGCGTGACGGGGGTGTTTCTCGCGTCGATCCCGGTCGATCTCCTCTACCACGACACGTACTACGTGGTCGGTCATTTCCACTTCATCGTGGTGGGGATCATCACGTTCTCCGCCTTCGCCGCGAGCTACTACTGGTACCCCCTCCTCACCGGCCGGATGTACGATACGCTGTTGGCGAAAGTCCACGCGTGGCTCAGCATCGTCGGTGTCACGGTCACGTTCGGGCTGTTGCTCATCATCGGAATGCTGGGAATGCCCCGCCGGTACGCCACCTACCCCACCGAGTTCGCGGGGCTGCAACAAGCCGCCTCGATCGGCGCGTTCATCCTGTTCGCAGGGGTCATCGTCTGGCTCTACAACATGATCCAGTCCTACCGCATCGGTCCGGTCGTGATGGACGCCGACGTCTGGAATCTGAAACAGATCGATCAGTTCACGCCGGAGTGGCAGTGGTTCGAGCAACGCCTCGAAGAGCGCAGACAGAGGTTCCGGGAGAAGTAGTCACGGCCGCTGTCAATCTGTCCCCTTTATTTTACCGACAGTGATGTAGAACGGTATCACTTCTTTCCGCCGGTACGTTTCGTTTCCCATCGCGTCGACGATCGACCGACCCATTTCCCGCCACGAGGAACGGAACGCGTCGTATTCGTCGGGACTCATGCCGCCAGCGATCAGGGTGTCGCGCTGTCGCGCGATCCGTGAGCCGGTCGCTTTTCGCTTTGCGGTCTCGAACGCCCGGCGATCGTACGGTGGTTCGATCGTCCGGACGTGATCGTGCCGGCGCGTTTTGACGTCGGTCACTTCGTGGCTTGCGTGGTTCCGAAGGAGTTCGGGAACCGTTCCGAGCGTCACGTCGGTCGTTACGCCCTGAATGTAGTGTTCGCGCGCCCGTGCGGCCAGTTCGCTTTCGGCGGACATCGTCGATTCGACGGTGACGGCGCTGTTGTCCGGTTCGATCGCGGCCACGAGATCCGTCGCACACCGAACGAACTCCGCGACTGCGCGGGTGGGATCGGGGAGATTGATCAACAGCGCCTGACAGACCACGAGATCGGCCGTGTCGGTGCCGATCGGGAGATCGGTCGCGTCGGCGTGCACGGTGGGGACGGCGACTTCATCCAGAAGCCGACGGTCGCGGTCGATCCCGACGACCGTCCCGTCGGTTTCCTCTGCGAGCACCGATGACAGTTCACCCGTCCCACACCCCACATCGAGGATCAGCTCCCGGTCTTCGAGCGTGAGCGGATCGAGCGCCGCCCGGGAGTGGTCCCACATCCCGCGTCTCGTCTCCTCGAGATAATCGGCGGAAAAGCGGCGCACGGTCTTAGACCCTGAGTTCTTTGACCCGGT
Source organism: Halobacteriales archaeon YIM A00010 (assembly GCA_025041175.1). Classification (GTDB taxonomy): domain Archaea; phylum Halobacteriota; class Halobacteria; order Halobacteriales; family Haloarculaceae; genus Halocatena. The sequence continues at coordinate 2,402,174 of JAKCFJ010000001.1, read as the reverse complement.
CGATGTTCCATTCGAAGCCCTTTCCGTTTTCAGTCGGCGTTTCGAGCACCAACGGCAGGGAACGGAGTTCTGGGTGGTTGACGACCGCGCGCATTCCTTCCACTCCGATCCGTCCCTCACCGATGTGGGCGTGTTCGTCCTTGTTCGTCCCACGCTCGTGCTTCGAATCGTTGAGGTGGATACACTGCAGGTGATCGAGTCCGACCACATCGTCGAACGCCTCGATGGTTTCGTTCACGCCGTCTTCGCTCGACAGGTCGTACCCCGCCGCAAAGGCGTGGGCCGTGTCAAGACAGACATCGAGATCCTGTTTCGATCGGTCGAGGATGCGTGCGAGATGTTCGAACTCCCCCCCTAGTTTCGTTCCGCTGCCCGCGTCGCTCTCGATGAGCACGGTCACATTCGCAGGAATGTCCAGCTCGTCGAGCGCGCTCACCGCGTTGTCGAGCCCCTGCCCGACGCCCGCGCCAGTGTGGGCTCCGAGATGAACGTTCACGTACTCGATGCCGAGCGTGTCAGCCGCGTCGACCTCCCGTTGCATGCTGTCGATCGACTTCGCGCGGAGATCCGCTTTCGGCGTGCACAGATTGACGAGATAGGAGGTGTGGATGACCCACGGACCCGCGAGGTTCTCCGTGGTTCCGTCGCGGAACCGGGCTGCCTCCTCGGAATCGATGTTCGGATCCTGCCACACCTGTGGGGAGTGGGTGAAGATCTGCCCGCAGTTGCCGCCAACGTCGAGTTGGTTGCCGACCGCGTTGTCGACGCCGCCGGCGATGGAGACGTGCGCTCCGATTCGTGTCATGGTTCGGTTTTCAAGCCGGTGAGGTTAGAGGCTTCGGAGTGGGGCGAGACCACTACGCCGTGGGATCCTCGCCGTTTCGGTTCCACGCCTCGGCAGCGAACTTCTCGGTGGCGATCTCCTCTGCGCGGGCCAGTTCCTCGTCGGTCCACGCGGCCGTCTCGGCGTCGGCCCACGTTCCGAGCGCGTCCTCGAGCGCTTGCACGGCCTCGCGGCGTGAGACGCCGCTGTGTTCGTCGATCCCGGTGATGCGGTCCGTGACCTGTTCGATCGAGACCTCGGGATCGGTGAAACACGCACGGGTGCGTTCGGGCGTCGCGTGGTAGGTGAGCGATCCGTGTTGGATCACGCTGTCGCGCCGCCGGTACTGGGCGTTGCCGCTCAGCTTCCCACCCTCGTAGATGACGTCGTGTGCCGGGTGGATGTCCCTGAGATAGCAGGCGGGTTCGTGGAGCGCGTCGGCGCTCTCCCCGGCGAAATCGGCATCCACGCCCATCGCCGAGCAGGCATCGAGCAGCGGCTGACACAGGCGTTCGTAGCTCTCCATCAGGTCGCCGGGGAGCTCGTCAGCCGGCGCGATGATCGAATAGGAGATGTCGCCGTGCTCGTCGTGGTAGATCGCGCCGCCACCGGTCGGCCGACGGGTGACCGTGATCCCTTCGTGCTCACAAAACGCCCAGTCGATGTCTTCGGGCCGTTGGTGATAGCCCAACGAAAGCGTGGATGGCTGCCACTGGTACACCCGAACGGTTCGTGGGCCACCGTTGGCGGCGGTTTCTGCTGCCACCGCGTCGAGCGCCATACACATCGGACCGGGCAACGATTCTTCGCGCACCAATCGCCACTCCCTATCCGAGAGATCGATGTCGGTCATAGCGACCCTTGGATTGGCGACGACAAAAGGAATCTCGATCGTCCACGCTCCGGAGCAACCGATCAGTCTTCGAGCGGCGTGCGTTCGGTCCGCTCGTCGAGCACGTTGTCGGTCTGCTCGGATCGGTGTTCGACGACGAACGGGGAGGTTCCACAGATGTTGCTTTCGATAGCGGGATACTCCTCGACGCGATCGGCGTGCTCTTGATACGCCGCTGTGGTTGCTAACGCCACGAGATACGCGCCGCCGTCGTCGTCCTCGGGCGGCTCGTACCCGAACCCCCTGGCGATCTGATTCCACCAGATGTCGAGCACTGCGTAGTGCGATTCTTCATCTCCTTCGTACACGGGCTGGGCCAGGTCGTCCTCGACCATCTCCTCGAGGGTCTCCAACAGTTCCTCATCCGTCTGGAGCAGCTGCTGGACCTCCTCGTTCGTGAAGTCGAACGCCCCGTCGTCACCATCACCGTCCGTCTCGTGCTCGGTATCACCACCGGAAGTCAGGTACCCAAAATAGCGTAGCACCGCGATCAGTAGTCCGACGACGACCAGGAAACCGATGAGTTCCACGACGGTACCAGCCTGAATCAAAACCCCTACCGATTCTATCATTGAGTTGTGTTTGACTGTTGTTTTCCATATATACGTTGTTATCTTGGCACCGTTCACAGTCACAGAGCGCGCAGATCAAAGCGCAGAATGGTAGGGAATCGATTGGACTATCTCGTACGACGCTCGTCTCCGGTGTAGAACCGTTACGTTTGTTTAGCCGCTGGTTAGCGCGTTTACGTCTCTCCTATCGAACGCCGCGATGAGATCGGGCTGCCCGGACCTTTATCGAGCAGACTGAAGAGATGCGGACAGAACACGCGGCGTGACCCAGTATGGAAACAGGGCCAGATATTTTCTCGATGCGAAGCGTCACTCCATCGCTGCCAGATCGAACTCGAACGCCGCGACGGGCAGTTCGAGGTCGTGTTCGAGGAGCACTTTTGGATGGATCTCTCCGACGACGCCCGCGCGCTCCCCATCGAGCACCACCTCGGCAGTGCGTCCGTCGATGAAGCTCGGGTGGGCGGTCGGCGGCGTTTCGAGCGTCACACCGAGCGCGGCAGCGATCGCTTGGAGGCGGGCTTTGGCGTCCTCGTAGCTGGCGTCAGTGCGCGCGAGAACCGCCGCGACCGTCCGGTGCTCGTGGACCTTCGTCTCCTCGCTCTCGTCCACTGCGGCGGACAGCCCGATCTCCGAGAGGTCCTGTGGGTAGCTCCGGTGGGTGTTGTTCTCGAGCACCATCAGGAGCGAGGGAAGCGCCCACGTCCGGACGATGGTGTACTCCTCGCTGTACGGTTCGGTGATCGTCGGCGGGCGTGCGACGCCGAACGGCGCGTCACTGCTGGGATCGGAATCGAACGAGAGGTTCATCCGGTCAAAACACTCCCGTTCGCTGGAGAGATAGAAGTTCAGCATGTCCTCGAAGCCCAATCCGACGAGCACGTCCCGAACGGCGTCCTCGCGCCGGGTGCGGTCGTGACAGCCGCCGATGGTGCTCACGTCGGGATAGCCCGGTTCGAGGTCGTTGAAGCCGTAGGCCCGACCGACATCGTCGACGACATCGATCGAGTGGAGCACGTCGACGCGGTAGGGCGGGACGGAGACTTCGTAGACCCGATCGTCACCGACCTCGGCGTCGAGTCCGGCCCGTTCGAGGTAGTCGACCACGCTATCGGCGTCGAGATCGATCCCGAGCACCGACTCGATGCGCTCGTGGGCGACGGTTTTGCGCGTGACCGAAAGATCGGGACGGTCGAGCTGTCGATCGGGATACTCGACCGCAACCCGTTCGATCCGGCCGCCGCGCGCGTCGAGCGCGTAGCAGATGATGGTGCACATCTTGTCGATGGTCCACTGGTCGGTCCCGGTCAGTTCGATGAACAGATCCCGCGAATCGGTCGAGACCTCCGTCCGGCGGCCATTGATGACCGGCGGGAGCGAGAACAGCCCGATGTCGTCGTAGATCGCGGGGTAGCGCTCGTAGTCCGCGACGAGATCGGCGTACTGCTCGCCGGTCGGATGATCAGAAAGCACGCCGGCGGGCGTGAGCTCCGCGTCGCTGTCCAACGGAACGAACCGGTCACCCTCCGGCTCGATGCCCCGGTACGTGATCGATTTCGACCGATCTCCGTCAGTCCGGTGTCCTTTGAGCATCGTGAGGTCGTGAACCCCGATCGCTCCTTTCGCGCGCTGGCGACCCATCGTCGCGTGGAGTTTCTCCTGGAGCTGGATGAGCGACTGCAGTTCCTCCTCGCCCATGTCGAGTCCGCGGACGACCGCGCCGGTGACGTACGGGCGCTCGTCCGGGACGGACTCTTCGACCTCGATGACCCATTCGGGATCGTTGGTGGTGGGGAGGTACACGCCCCGGTCGTGGCCGTACTGGTACCGGAGCGAGCGCGCGACCCCCTCGACGCTGAGCCGATCCAGCCGGTCCGGAGCGAACTCGAACTGCAGGTCACCGTCGTCGGTTTCGCCCTCGTACTCCAGTCCGAGCGCGAACAGATCCCGCTTCAGTTCGTCGTCGTCCTTCTCTGTCGCGGCGAGTTGGCGGAGTTCGTCGGTATTGATGTCGACAACGGGCATTAGAGATTCACCTCCATGCTGTTACTCACTGCGGGAGCAACGTTCTCGCCAGGCAGCTTATTTGTGCGAACAGTGCAGTGCGTGAGTACGCTCACCGCGAGCGAAGCGTGCGGCTTTTTTTCGCCCACGTTTTTTGCGTTCCCGCGAGCGAAGCGAGTGGGAACGCGCGAGAGCAGAGCTCTCGCGCGGCGAGCGGTGGACGAAGTCCACCCGAGCGGAAAAAAGGTGGGAGTGGAAAAAACGTGGGGCATTAGAGAGTCACCTCCGCGGTCCGCAGGAAGTCGAGATCCGTGAGCGTACCGTGGAGATCCCGGATGTCCTCCGCGCCGGTGATGAGCATTGCGAGCCGTTCGAGCGCGAGTCCCCACGCCATCACATCACACTCCACGCCGAGCGGTTCGAGCACCTCCGGGCGGAACAGCCCACTGTTACCGATCTCGATGAGTTCACCCGTCGTCGGATGACGACCGAACAGCTCGAAACTCGGCTCAGTGTAGGGGTTGTAGTGGGGCTTGAACTGAACATCAGTGATGCCAAACTGTTCGTAAAACTCCGTGAACGTTCCCATCAGATCGCGCACCGATAGCTCCTCGGCCATCACCCACCCTTCGATCTGGAAGAATTCCAACAAGTGGGTCGCGTCGAGGGTGTCGTTGCGATACACCTTTTCGATGCTGAAATACCGCTGAGGCGGTTCGAGATCGCCCTCCGCCTCTCCGGCGAGATATCGCATCGAGAGGTTCGTCGTGTGTCCGCGCAGCGCGAGTTCGCGGGAAAAGTCCTCGTCCCACGGGGAGTGGTAGCCGTCACCTTGCTCGCCGACGCCGTTGCGGTGGGCCGAACGAACGCGATCGACCAGTTCCTCGGGGAGATCGTCGGTGTGTTCGGGATCCGAAAGCGCGAACCGGTCCCAGTGGGTGCGCGCCGGATGGTCCTGGGGCATGAACAGCGCGTCGTTGATCCAGAAATCCGCGTCCGCGTGGGGACCGTCCATCTCCTCGAACCCCATCCCGACGAGCACGCGTTTCACCCGGTCCGCGATCCGGCGCAGCACATGCGTTCGGCCGCCGTGGATCGTTTCTGCGTCGGCCGCCACGTTGTACTCCGCGAAGTCGACGGTCTGCCACTCCCCGCTCGTCAGCAGTTCCGGCGTGAGCTGTCCGACGGTGTCAGCGATCTCGACGCCCTCCATGAGCGCGGTCACGCCGTCGTCGGTGAGCGCGACCGATCGTGCCGTGGACTCCTCGCGGGCCACGAGATCACGGCGTTCCAACTGATCCAACACGCTCCCCGGGGGAGCGTCGTCCGTTTCCCCAGCGATCTCCGACAGCGCGGCGGCTTCGGCGTCCGAGTCGGGATCGAGACCGGAATCGACGGAGACGGCTCCGTTCTCGATTTCGCCGTACCCCTTGCGTGCGAAGTTCGACAGCGCGATCTCCACCGCAGGGCCGTCGAGATCCGCCGGCCCGAGGAGTTCACCGATCGGGACAGACCCCTCGGCACCGCGCTCGACGGCGGCCCGGTAGAGCCGGATCTCGGGGAGGCCGTGCTCGTCGTAGCGCTCGCCCTCCGTGGTCAAACTGACGGATTCGGTCGTCTCCTCGACGATGTCGAGCAGGCCCGACTCTTCGAGTTCGAACGCCGCACGGGTGATTGTCGTCCGGTTCTCGTCCGTTTCGTCAGCGATCTCCGCGATCGGTCGCGTTTCCGTCGCGCTCGCCGCTTCGAGCACGGCGGCTTGGGTTCGTGGGAGTTTCATGCGTTGTGGTGTCGTGTCGATGATCTGGTCGTCAGTGATTCGAAATGGATCGAGATCGTCGAACCGATCCGCGCAGGGCGTCGGGTTCAGGGCGCGTCGCGTTTCCGCTCGGCACCGCTCCACCGTCGCCTACGCGGAAAAAAAGCAACCCCTGGATCCGACGCGCGCTCGCCGCCCGGTAGCGAAATTCACTGGCAGGGGTTTCGATGCCATACGCGCCCTTGAACAACGAGTACTGAAAAACGTTCTGGGTCGAACGCGCCGAGGAGCCTCGTCGCTCGCGCGGTGGTGAAGCTGTGGCGGCGAGCGCACGCGACAGGGTCGCTCGCAGAACTGAACACCGCCCAAAACCCACCATGAGAAGCAAGACGTGAGTTGGAGACCAAACTGAAGGACATTGCGTTGTCTCCACCCGAAACGATCAGGTAGCTACAGTTCCACGTCGAGCGATTCGAGCAGTTCTTCGGCCTCCTCGCGTTTCTCCTGGTGGTCTTCGAGGAAGGCTTTCATCAGCTGGGCGGCTTGTTCCTTACAATCGCCACAGAGGCGTTCGCCGCCGACGCACTCGTCGTACACGGTTTTGGCCAGTTCGTCGTCGTCGCCAGCGAGCAGGTAGGCGTACAGCTCATAAACGGGACAGTCGTCGGCCTCACCCCCCAGTTTCCGCTGGAGTTCGGCCGTGTCCCGTCCCCCGGTCGTGGCGGCGTTGACCTTGTCGTAGCCGTCCTCGGGATCGTCGAGCAGGCTGATGTGGCTCGCGGGGATCGAGGACGACATCTTGCCGCCGGTCAGCCCGGTCATGAACCGGTGGTAGATCGAGGAGGGGGGATAGAAGCCGTAGCCGTCGTGTTCGACCTCGATCTCGCGCGCCAGCGCGTGCGCCTCCTCGCGCGAACAGTCGAACGCATCGATGTGGCCCTCGTACACGCGCTTTTCGCCGTCGATCGCGTCGATGAGCGCCGCGAACGCATCATCGCTCGCGTTCCGGTCGAGAAACCGAACGCGGGGCCGAATCGGCTCCTTTCCGGCCGCCCGGAGGCTCTCCTCGACGTCGGGCGCGTCGTATCGTTCGGCGATCCAGTCGGCGGCCGCGACACACCGGATCGACTCCTCGGCGTCTTCGCCGCCGAGGGTTTCGTAGGCCTCACCGATGAGCGCGCGCTCGCCAGGCTCGGCCTCGAAGCTCGCGTACGCCTCGGTGACCTTGAACGACCGCATCCGAGCTGCGAGATCCCGCGCGAGCCGCACGTGTGGGTCCTGATCCGGACCCACGGGGATCACCGTCGGTTTCGGCTCCTCGAGCTGGGGGTAGAGGATGTCCGCCATCTGGGTGACGACGCTCTGCATGTGGGACACGTCGGTCTCCCCATCGAATCCGTAGATTGCCCGCAGCTCCGAGGTGTTGGTTTCGATCCCCAACTCGAACGCGAGATCCTGGACGGTGCGGTTCGTGGACTGGCGGTACAGCTCACCCTCCTCGGGATCGAACCCGAGCGCGAGCAGCGAAAGCAGGTAATCGCGGGCGTGCTCGTCGATCTCCGCCCAGTCGAGTCCACGGGCAGAGTGGGCCTCCAGATCCGCGATCAACCCGTAGGCGTCGGCACCCCGCTGTTGGTGCCAGACGATCTCATCGAACACGAGCTTGTGACCGATGTGGGGATCGCCTGTGGGCATGAATCCCGACAGGACGGCCGCCTCGCCCGTCTCCATCCCATCGAGCACCCGATCGTACTCCCGGTGGCCGAAGATGACGCCCCGGCGCATCAGATAGTGGGGATTCGGAACGTCGGAAAGCACCGACTCGAAGGATTCGATGCCGAACTCGGAGAAGAGCTTCCGGTAGTCAGCCACCGTCGAGGATCCCCACGGATCGAGCGTGAGATCGTCGGCCCCGGCCGCCCCGCTCTCCGTCCCGGTCGCGTTTCCGTCGGTGTCCTCGTCGTGATCGTGCTCGCTCATGGTGTGAGTCGACTGATCGAACGCCAGTCTATTGCGCCTGTCGCGTCGGTCAGCGCAAAAACCATTCGTTTGCGGACCCCGTGCGCCAGCCGGACGTCGAGCGCGAGATCGCGGGGTGAAACGGAGTGATCGCTGGGGAGCACCCGGACGAGCTGTTCGGAGTGGTCGAGATCACCGACGTGCTCGACGTTCGCGTAGGTTCGAAAGTCGGCTCCGAACTTGTAGCCGGTTTTCGGAACGATACCCCGGCCCCGGAGCGTGCTGTAGGCGGCCCGACGCCGGTCGAACCGCTCGCCTTCGACAGCCCGACCGCGTTCGACGACGCCATCGAGACCCGCATCGACGCGAACGATGCCGCGATCGGCGAGGTGGGCCGCCTCGACGAGCGAACACTGGATCGACATCGGTTTCGCCGAACCGGAAGCGGAGCCGTCGTCCGCCGTATCGCGTGGATCCAGCGGTTGGCCGTAGAACGCGTTCTCATAGAGCACAGGAGGCACATCCCACAGCACAACGCGATCAGCGAGCAACATCCCGGAAACGTCCTGGGGAAGGTCGTGGTCAGTCGATCCGGTCACGTCGGGCGTTTCGACCGAGAAGTAGGTGATCTCGCTCTCCTCATCGACGACCGCGAGCGTTCCCGTGAGCGAGGACGCTGGGATGGACTCGCGCTCACCGACAACCCGAACGCGGTACTCGGTGACGCCGTCCCACGGCCCGTTGCCTCGCGGATAGACGACGAAATCGACGTCGTCGGTCGTATCCGACCCGACCCACCCATCGCGCGCCGGCGACAGGTAGAACCCTCGCTCCCGGAGGTCCTTGTACACCAGAAACCGGACGAGCGTGTTCGTCGTGGCGAGGAAGGACCGAAACCCCATCCCGTCAACCGCTTCGAGATCATCACGAAAGAGAAGGTGTGCCGCCTCGACGGACGAAAGCGCGAGCGCGTCCCCGCGCGGATGGCCGTACCCCCGATTGTCGTAAAACTGCTCGCGGGCGGGGGCCGGAACGTGCACCGTATCGCCCTCCATCGAACCGTACATACACGTACTGGCGGAGCGACGGACAAAGCGGCTGTGGTTGGTCGGTGGCCCGCTGGGTGGCGTCTCACTCGGCGCGCTCGCAAGCGGGATCGAGACACCGCTGGTCGTCTGCCGTCCGCTCGACGCGGATCAACGGCAGGCCACACTCACAGCGCGCGTTCAGTACGGCGCTGTGGGCCGAAAGCGCGTACCGGTTGCCCGTCGTGAGGTCCACGACCGAGCCGCGGTTGCGAACGAACGGGCGATCGGTTTCGCCCGCTGTCGACCCCACAGGAACGCCGGCGACGCTCACGGCGGGAGAGAACGTCTCCTCGACCCCGTGAAACCGAACGGTGAGGCGCTGATCGCCGTCGATAGCGGTGATCCGGGGGCCATCGCCGTGATCGATGTCGAGCGACGCGGGACGGGTCAACCACACGGCCGGAGAATACCCATCCCGATCGTGGACCAGCACCGTGTCGTCGGGTTTTACCAGCGCTACGACGTGACCACGAGCCGTCCGGTCGACCGTCCCCTCGTACACTGCGGTACACTCGCCGGCGTACACGCGCATCGAATCGGTCATCGGGGGCTCTGGTGTCGATCTACAGTATAAAGTTTCGGAACGTTGGAAAGATCAACGAGGGCGTCACTGAGCCGGAGAGGGCCACAAAGCCCTTACTGCCGGCCCAAATTGTCCATTTATGACAGACGAGTCGCAGGGATACGACAGACGATCAGTGTTACAGGGAACGGCAGCCGCAGGGGTGGGATCGTTCGCCGGGTGTTCTATGTTCTCGGACGAGAGTCAGAATAAAGAGTCTCAAGGATCGAAGGAGCCGGTGAGGGACGCGCCCCGCTGGGTTGGGCCGCTGGCTTCCCGTCCAGAGACGGGAAATCAGGCCGGTCACGAGTACTTCGTCGACCGCGGACCACAGCAAGGGGCGTTGTACATCTGGCAGGGCGAGGAGTGGAAGCAGATGAGCGAGTTCGCGGCCAGCGGGGTTCGATTCGCCGTCCAGCACGCGAACGCCGGCAGAGGGACGCCCGACGACCCGTGGGTGCTCGACGCCGACGCGCTCCCAGAAGGGGGGACCGTGTATTTCGAACCGGGAAACTACGTTTCCCCCGGGATGTCCACAGTCCCGGACGTCGATTACGAGCAGACAGCGGTGTATCTCGAGGGAGCAGGCGTCAGAACCACCACGCTGACCGACGACGCTACCGACGGGTCGCTCATCAGCTTCCGGAGCGATGAGTCCGGCAATTTCGGGGGTGTCAGCGACATGAGCGTGTTGGGCCACTACCCCGACGAGAACGAGCGCTCGAAGGGCCACCTCATCCACGGAACCGGTAAGATCATCGATACGCTGTACGAGAACCTCATCGTTCGGTATTCGTGGGGAGACGGACTCCGTCTGGAGGCCTCCACGTCGGGGACACGACTCCGGAACAGTTGGATCGAGAACAATTTCGGTTGGAACGTGTATCTCGGCGGTGGAACGCGGCTGAAGCTCTCGAACCTCCACATCGTCTCCGGGAAGGAGGGCGGAATCTATCTCAGGCCGAGCTACAGCCAGGTCTCGAACGTCTCGATCGTCAACTGCTCGCCCGGTCTCGAACTCACCGGGGCCAACAACTCCGTTTCGAACGTGTACGTCACGAACGCCCGTGACGGACCCGCGATTCAGGAGCGGGACGTAACCGGGAACGTGGTGGGGAACGCGACGATCACGGAGTCGGCGGTCGGCGTCGCCACCGACGGGACCCGCTCCCAGTACGCGAACCTCAGCGTCTTCAACGCGAAACGGGAAGCGATCAAACTGAACGGCACCGGCGTGTCAGTGACCGGTCTGACCGTCTCGGGGTTCGGACGCGACGAGTCGGGCGCGCCAGCGATCGACTGCTCGGGGACCGACTGTCGTCTCACGGGCGTCTCGCTCGCACAGCCCAACGGGGACGCCGTGGCGGCCCGGATTTCGGGAGCGCGCAACGAGCTGTCGAACGTCGTCTGCCACGGCGACAACGCGTGGAAGCTGGTCGTCGACAGCGCGGTCGAAACGGTGCTCGATTCCGTTCGTGGGGTCACGCTCTCGTCCCTGCAAGACGATGGACAGCGGACGCTGCTCAACCGGCAGGGAACGAACGCCGGTGATCCCCGATCGACCGGCGAGTGGAACGGCCACGGGGAGTACGCCAGCGCGATGGGTGCCACGGTGTGGAACACGAACGCAGCGCCGTGGACACCGTTCCGCGCCGATGGAGCGGGAAGCTGGGTTCGGGTGAGCCAGTAGTCCGGATCCAGAGCCCTCACACGACCCGCACGGTTTTCGATTCCGCGATCGGAACGAGGGGCAGTTCGGGAAACGCGACGGAGATGGTGTACTCCAGTTCTTCCGCGTCGCCGCCGAACACCCCGACGGGGACGGACGTCTCTCCGAGATACGTACTCGTATCCATCATCGACACCCCGTTGACGGTGACCGCGACGGATGCCCGTGCGTCTCCGGCAGTCGTCCGGACGGTGACCTCGCGGAGGTCGTTCTCGCCCGTCGAGATGGTGTCCGGAAACGCTCCCCACTCGATGGCGACGGCGGGCAGCTCGCGGGCGCTTTCGAGGACGCGTTGTGCGACCCCTTCCGAGAGACCGACCTCGGTTAGTCCATCGAGTCCGGTATCGAGCACGTCCGCCGGGGTTGACAACCCCGCCCGCGCGAGGGTCTTCGCCCGCCCGGAGCCGACGCCGTCGATGGCGGTCAACCCGACGGACTCGGCGCTGATCGCGTTCTCGATGCGCGCCTCGGCGCGGCGTGCAACGTTCGCCGCGGGGGGGTCGGCGAACCGATCGAGAAACGCGCGGAGCGCCCCCAGCAGCCGGAGCGCGTTGTGCCGGATCACCCACGCGTCGCTCTGGAGCTCGGAGGGGGTCGATCCGGTCGTGCTCGCCTGTAAGATCGCCAAAACCTTCCGGTGGCTCGGTTCGGACAGCCCGGAGCGTCCGGAAACGACCGCAGAGATGGCCTCGCGCTCGCTTTGTCTGGCGCTCACGCTGTCGAACTCCGCCGCGCCGGCGACCGTCTCCAGGACATCGGTCTCGGTCACCGCCTCGCGCTCTGTGAGCGCGCTGAACCGGGTTGCGGTGTCGAGCCGGAGGTAGTACCGGGAGGTGAGTTGTCCCAGCGGCGTCGGCTCGATCCGACGCTCGTCGGTGTCCACGAAGCCGTCGGCCACGAGCGCGGACAGCGTCTCGCGCGCGGTTTCCCGCAGCTGTTCTCCGGAGTCGTACGCCGAGGCGCGCTCAGCGCGCACGAAGTAGAACGTGGTTTCGAGCCACTCCATCACGCTGTCGAGATCCTCGATCGTGCCCAGCGCGATTTCGGCGTTGAGGTGGGACGGAAGGTCTTCCGCGAGCCGGGATTCGATCGGCGTCCCGTCCTGCAACAGCGTGCGGTAGGTGTCTGCGTCCGATCCATCGCAGACCACGTACGCGTAGCCGGCGTCGTCGTAGCCCGGCCGCCCCGCCCGCCCGAGCATCTGGAGTACGTCCAACGGACTCATGTCGACCTCGCCCTCAAGCGGGTCGTGGAGCTTCGTGTCGCGGATGACGACACAGCGGGCCGGGAGGTTCACGCCCCACGCGAGCGTCGAGGTCGAAAACAGCAGCTGTAGATCCCCCCGGCGAAACCACTCCTCGACGTGGTTTTTGTCCTCGCGGGACAGCCCCGCGTGGTGGAAGCCGACGCCGTCGAGCGCGGACTTTCGGAGGGTCTCGTTCGTGAGAGTTTGGGTTTCGGTGTGAAAATCGTACTCGCCACGGGCACCTATCGGAACGTCCCGGGCCGCAAGCTCGTCTCTGGCCTTCTCCGCGGCTTGGCGCGTGTCCTGGCGGGAGGCGACGAACACGAGCGCCTGTCCGCCGTCGCGGATGTGTGGCTCGGCCAGATCGAGCGCGCGGTAGAGCCGGCGGTACTTGTCGGCAAACGGATTGTCGCCGTGTGTGTACGTGCGGACCGCCGAAGAGAGCGGGATCGGGCGATACTCCTGGCCGAACTGGAGCGTCGTTTCCGGAACGGCGTCGAGCCACCCGGCCACGTCGTCCACGTTCGGCATCGTGGCCGACAGGGCGACGATGCGCGGATCACAGAGCCGGCGGAGGCGCGACACCGTCACCTCAAGGACGCTGCCCCGGCGGTCCGAATCGAGCAGATGCACCTCGTCGATGACGCAACAGTCGACGCTCCGGATGAACCGGTATCTGGACGAGTCGTGTTTTCGAGTGGCCGAATCGGCCTTTTCCGGCGTCATCACGAGGATGTCGGCCCTCTCTGCCCGGCGGGGGTTGAGGTCGCGCTCGCCCGTGACGACGTACACCGAATACCCCAGCTCCTCGAACCGTTCCCACTCGCGTTCCTTCTCGTTGGTGAGCGCGCGAAGCGGAGCGAGAAACAGCGCCGTGCCACCCGCTTTGAGCGCCCTGCAGATGGCGAGTTCTGCCAGCGCTGTCTTGCCCGACGCCGTGGGGGCGCTGACGACGACGTTCTCCTCGTGCTCCAAAATCGCCGGCAGCGCCTCTGTCTGCATCCGATTGAACGAATCGAACGGGAAGGCGTCGGCGAACTCCGGAATCCGCTCTGCGACGTTCACAGCGAAGGACGGATCCGACGGACCAAATGGATTTCTGTCTCGCTCTCGCGGATCGAAGTTCTGTGTTCGACCGCTCCGAGGAATCGAGCCGGACACAGCGATCATACTGTCGGTCAGAACTATTTCAGTAACCACGATTGCAAACCCAGAGACTGCGACCGGATAGATCGAATCAATGAGTGACAGATTTCTGATTGACAGGGTGGCTAGCAGATGTGATGAATCGCCAGTCAGCAGCTGGCTCGTCCGTCGCACTCCGTCCGCAGGTCCGACAGTATCAGTCGGCGGCCGCAGTTTGGGCCGCTCGGTCGAGCATGCCCTCGGCGGTCGAGTAGCGGTAGTAGCCGGCCAGCCCGACAGCGGCGACGACGTTCGAGATCGTGACTGCCCAGAAGACGGCCGACGCCCCCGCCGATAAGACGATCCCACCGACGGCGGCGATCGGGAGGCGCAGCCCCCAGTACTGGAGGAAACTCGCCACGAAGCTCGTCCGGGTGCGTCGCGCGCCGTTGAAGCCCCCTTGAAGCAGATACACAGCGCCGATAGCCGGGTAGCCGTACGCGAGGATGGCGAGATACTCGACGGCCAGGCTGGTCGCTGCAGGCGAGAGCGAGGGAACGAACAGGTTGGCGATCGTCGCCGGAGCCGCCAGCTGAACGAGACCGATGAACGCGAGAGTGCCACCGGCGATTCCGACGCCGAGCCACGTGGTCCGGCGGGCGCGGTCAGCCCGCCCCGCGCCGAGATTCTGACCGACGACGCTCTGGGCGGCCTGCTGGAGGCTGTTGGAGGGAACGACGGCGATGGTTGCAACCCGGTAGCCGACGATGTACGCCGCAAGCCCGGCCGCACCGGCGGCCCGGAATGCGACCAAAATGAGAACCAGCTCCACGGCCTGCTTCAAGAAGAACTGACCGCCGGCCGGAGCGCCGATGTCCACGAGCGCCCGAACCGTGTCACTGTCGATACCGACGGCCGCCCACGAAAGCATCCCCCCGTTGCGACCCCGCGCGATCAACAGCAAACCGATCACCCCGCCCGCGGCGTACCCAATGAGAGTCGCCAGCGCGGCACCCATGATGCCGACACCACCGAACTGGGTCGCCGACAGCAGCACCGACTGCAGACCGTCCAACCCAAGCCCCACGAACAGCGGATTGTCGTGGAAGCCGAAGATCAAAATCGGATCGAGAAACATGTTCACCGAGAGCGCGATCACGTTCATGTACAACGCTGCTCGGGAGTCACCCCACCCGATGAACGCGGCTTCGGTCGTGTCGGTGATGCCGGCTATCCACACGCCCACGCAGAAGACGCCGAAGTACGCCACTGCAAGGTCGATGACCTGGGTCGGAACCGGACCGGGGCGCGTGTGTATCAGGAGTTCGAACAACGGCCGCGCACCGACGAACGCGATCGCTCCGAGGACGAGCCCGATCACGCCCGAAACGAGAAGCCCCGTGAACAACCCCCGCCGCGCACCGGCCCTGTCATCGCCCCCGATGCGCTGGGAAACCAACACCTGCGTCCCGACGAACGGCAGTATCACCGCTACGGACGTAACCATCGACATGACCGGCGTCGTAAACCCGATCGCCGCGACCGCGTCGCTGCTCAACCGTCCCACCCAAAACAGATCGACGACCTGCTGAACCACCTGCACGACGTTCTGGGCCAACAGCGGGATGGACAACACCAACAACCCCCGCAATAACGGTCCGTCTGTTATATCCTCGGGCTTGATATCGAACACTAAAACAGTATTCCAACAACACATTAATAAATTTTTATATTATGTGGCGTGTGAGAACGGCAGTGAACCACAGGTTTTAATCGCGGACGATCATCCCTTCGGACATGAGCCGTGCGCGCAAGCCCGATTGGTTGAAGATGCGTCCGCCGTCGGGCCGGCGCTTCACCGAGATCAAACAGGTCCTCGGGGAGCACGATCTCCACACCGTGTGCGAGGAGGCGAACTGTCCGAACCTGGGCGAGTGTTGGAGCGGTCGTGAGGGTCCCGGGACGGCGACGATCATGCTCATGGGCGACCGGTGTTCCCGCGGGTGTAACTTCTGTGACGTAAAAACCGGAGGAATGGAGCCGCTCGATCCCGACGAGCCGGCAAACGTCGCCAGCGCGATCGCGGAGATCGGGTTGGAGTACGTCGTTCTCACCTCCGTCGACCGCGACGATCTCTCCGATCAGGGCGCCGGGCATTTCGCCCGGACGATTCGGGAGATCAGAAGCCGCCAGCCCGATACGCTGATCGAGGTTCTCATCCCCGACTTCCGGGGTGATCCAGATCTCGTCGGAGCGGTGATCGACGCCGGTCCGGACGTGATCGCCCACAACGTCGAGACGGTCGAACGGCTCCAGTGGCCGGTCCGGGATCGCCGGGCGAGCTACGAGCAGTCGCTGTCGGTGCTCGAGCAGGTGAGTAAGGCGTCGGAGATCCACACCAAGACGTCGCTCATGCTCGGAATCGGGGAGTACGACCACGAGATCTACCGAACGCTGGGCGATCTCCGGGAGACGGGCGTCGACATCGTGACGTTCGGCCAGTACCTCCAACCGTCCCGCAGCCACCTCGAAGTGAGCACGCACGTCCATCCGGACAAGTTCTCGACGTGGCAACGCGTTGCACACGAGGAGTTCGACTTTCTCTACTGTGCGAGCGGTCCGCTCGTGCGGTCGTCGTACCGCGCCGGAGAGCTGTTCGTCGAAGCCGTCCGCCGCGAGGGACGATCCGTCGAAGCGGCAAGGGCGATCGCCCGGGCCGACTCGCAGTGAGGCTCCGAGCGGAGATCACGAAAGCACGGCATCGAGCGCGGGGATCGATTCGGCGAAAAATTCCTTGTCTTCCTGTTCGATCCCGAGTGCGAACAGGCCGAGCGCGAAGACGATTCCGCCAACACTACCACCGACGACAAGCAGTGGATATCCCGAGAGAAACGCTTTCGCTCCGTACATCACAGCCCCGGCCCCAATGCCAGCAAGGATCGGTTTGAAGAACTTCGTCGAGTAGGGAACCATTCCTTCGAAGTACCACACCTCCACGACGCGGACGAGGTTGATGACCGAAAGGACACTCACTGTTGCAAGCGCAGCGCCGACAAGACCGAACCAGGTGATGAAGAAGTAGTTGAGAACGACGTTGAACACTCCGAGTGACCACTCGTTGACCAACGTCACGTACTGGTGGTCGGTCATTATCAGCATGTAATTGCTCGGGCCAGCCACGGCGTTGGCCAACTCCCCGGCCACGAACAACAAGAGTACGGCTTCACCGGCCGTGAACGCGTTTCCGAATATTCCGAGCAACTCCCTCGTGTAGACGATTGCGCCAGCAGCGGGGAGCAACGAGATCGTGAACGTCCACCGCGTCACCACCCTGTACACTGATTGTAGCTCTTCGAGTTCACCGTTCGAATACAGTCGGGACGCGATCGGCGGAAACAGCTGATTGAACCCGGTGAGGGGCAGTCGGAGAAAGCTTGCGATCACCGTTGCGATGTTGTAGACGCCGACGCCACTGCTCGCAGAGAGTAGAAAGCCGACCATAAGCACGTCAACCCGCCGGTACAGCAACCGCCCCGCGTCCAAAAACGTCAGCGGAAGAGAAACGTTGTAGAACTCGCCGGCCTCCGTCCGTGACGCCCCAAGAGAGGGATGAAACGAGGTCCGAGAGAAAAACACCACGAGCGCAATCCCAAACGTCAGGATGCTGCCAGCGACGATGGCGGCAGTAACGCCAACGACGGAGGCCCCGACGGCAAGTGCGACGCCAGCCATGAGGATGCGGACCGCCTGTGTAGTCACGCTCTCGAGAAGCATCTTGTACTCTTGGAGCTCGATGCTCTGGAACACGCTGCTTACGGTTCTCGTGAGTGTGTAAAACGGGATGAAGATCGCAAAGACCCGCAAAACGTCGGTGAGCAGCGGCTCTTTCAGCGTCACACCGGTTATCGTGGGTGCGAAAACGTACAGCCCACCTCCTAACAGGACGCTCCCCACGAACGACGTCAGATACGCAAGTCCGAGCAGTCGATTCTGGTGGGGGCGCTCGTCTTCGTACTGGGGAACGAACTTCAAAATCGACTTGCTCGTCCCGAGATCGGCAAAGTTGACGACGAACATGGCGAGTGTGAACCCATACGTGTAGATGCCGTACAGATTGACACCCAACCCGCGGGTCATCAACACCTGAAACACGAAGCTCAGCGCCTTGCTGAGTCCAGTCCCGACTGCGAACACCGACGCTCCACGCGTTACGGACTGAAGCGAGGAATAAAGACCACCAGCATCAGATTTACCAGCATCAGATTCAGACGCCATCCGTACGTGAACGTGGGCGAGATTCGTTGATTATCCTTTTCTTTTCTAGTCAGGAGATCCGCGCGGCGCGAAACGCGCAGCTGAACGCGCGACGACCTCATAGTGACTGTTGTGATTCCGTACCGCTGTGGCGACACAGAACGGTTCGTGAACCCCCAGAGCCGTCGTCATACTGTCGGACAGAGATAGTTGAATATCGAATGCTGGTGACCGCCAGACAGCAACTAGATATTCCGTCTCAGTCCGTCCGTGACTCTGTCCGACAGTATCACTCAACGACCGTGCCGAAACTACTCACAACAGTCACTATCAGTCTCGGATTTATACGTATCCGAGATCCTGGAGACGGTCGGTTACCGCCTGGTCGTCGTGGATCTGTCCGCTACGGTCGACCGTCGGCTCGTACTCACCACTGTCCACACCGGACGTCACGACCCACGGAACCCGTCGAATCGAGGGAAGCAACATATCGGGCGGGTGGCCCCAGAATCCGAGCTCACCGAAGGCGTTTGCGTGGTCGGCAGTGATCACGACCCGTTCCGCGTCGACGTTCCGGAGGAACAGCCGAACGTCGTCGAGCACGTACCGGAGGTTGTCGCGGTAGGCGTCCCACACCTGATCCGCCGGGAGCGTGTAGCCCGCTTGGTCCCAGAGGTCGTTGAACCCATCGCCGAAGTCCTCCGGACCGTTGTAAGAGCCCAGCTCCGGCTCCGACACGAACGGGACGTGTGGCTGCATGTAGTGGACGATCATGCGGTCCACGCCCGACTCGTTTCGCCAGACATCGATCGCCGAATCGGTCAACGGCCGCGCCGGAATCGTGTGGAGGTCGTCGTCCCACGCATATCGCCAGGCGTCATCGAAATACGCGAACTCCGATCCCGAGAGCATCCTCGAAAACGGGTTCCCAGTCACGTAGGCGGTGTTGGCCGTCTCGTCGGCGTACTCTCCTCCAAAATTCCGCTCCATCCACGTCGACGACTTGCTCGCGTTCGAGTAGAACGTCTCGATCTCCTCGAGGAACTCGTACTCGTCAGCGATTTCACGGATCAAATCGACCCGGCAAGCATCTAAGACGACGAGGACATCCCAATCGCGCTCGTAGATGGAGTGTCCGGGGTTCCCGATCCGACGAATGTACTGTGCGTTCAGTTCGTGGAATATCGCTCGCCACGTGGTCAGTAGGCCCTCCCGAGCGCCAGCAAGCCCGTTCTTTTGGTACTCCTCGTGGCCGTATTGGACGCGTTTGCGAAGCCAGCGTATCGGCGAGGGGTTCATGGATTGGTACTGATGGTTGGAAGACAATATCTTTTCGTTCTTCTCGCAGCGTTCGTTCCACAACAGTAAAATCCTGATCTTAGAATGTGAGAATATTCGAATTGGATATGTGAACACCGTCGGGAGCAAAATTCGGTCCCAAACGAAGACCGCCAACGGAGCCGATCTCTTCGTTGCGTACCTTTTTATTTTATACCAACGTTGACAGAGGTGTAGAGGCGTCTGTAGTGGAATCCAAGCGTTAATATGTGGTGTTGATGCAAATGCACCTATGAATGACCATCGTACAGATGGTTTGGGGGGAGGTCCAAGCGATCAAGCGATCGTTCTTGCCGCTGGACAGGGGAAGCGTCTCCGACCGCTGACTGACGATACGCCAAAGACGCTGCTCGAGGTGGGCGAGAACGCTATTCTCGAACACATCCTTCGAGCGCTCGAAACGAACGGGTACGAGCGAGCCATCGTCGTGACGGGGTTCGAGAGCGAGCAGATCAGGACCCACTGTCGCCCCCGGGAATCACTGGAGATCGAGTTCGTTCACAGCGAGCGATTCGACTCGACCAACAACATCTATTCGCTGTGGCTGGCACGGGAGTACGCCGCCAACGGATTCACGCTGATAAACTCGGACACCTTGTTCCCGACGGAAAGCCTCTCTAAGTTACAGCAGGCCAACAGGAGCGCGCTCCTCGTCGACCGTGGGACGGAACACACCGACGAGGAGATGCTGATTTCGTTCGGTCAAAACGGCGCGATCGACTCGATCGGAAAGGACCTCACCGACGGCAACGCGGAGTACATCGGCGTCTCGAAGTTCACCGCGGCGGACGCGGACGTGCTTTTCGACCACATCGATCGCTTCATCGAGCAGGAGGCGGTCAACGAGTGGTACGAGGCAGCGTTCGATCGCCTGTTCCAAGACGTGGACGTTGGGTTCGTACCGGTCGATGGTTCCTGGATCGAGATCGACACCCAGGAAGACCTATCGCGGGCCAAAGAGCTGTGGTGAAAGGCAGTATACCGTCGGTCATGGGCCTTGGAACACTCGGTTGCCTGTTCACCACGGGATCGACCGCGACGCACCCAACAAGCGATCGTAGCGTATCAATGGATATGACCGACGGTATAGGTATCGAACAGTGATCGACTACAACGGATGGTGGTCTCGCGCGATCGCTGGCATGAAGCACCTCCTTCTCGGTGTGCTGTTCCTCCTTTCGTTCGTCTGGCCGAAGGACGACGCGCTGTGGGCGTTCGGTGCGAACGACGGCAAGGCCTTCGTCGACAACTCGAAGTACCTCTATCTCCACGCCGTCGAGGAGCGCGAGAACGTCACGCCCGTGTGGATTGCGAAAGACAGGGCGGTGGTCGAGACGTTGCAGTCTCGGGGATACAAAGCGTATTACGCGTTCTCACTCCAGGGGATCCGTGTGACGCTCCGGGCAGGAGTCGTGTTCGTGTCCCACGGCACGCGGGACGTGAACATGTGGTGCTCCGGCGGTGCAACGGTCGTTGGGCTGTGGCACGGGGTCATGCTGAAACAGGTCAGCTGGGACGCCGGTCGAGACGTCGACCACCCCGTTATGGGACTGATCGAACGGGGGAAATACACCCTGTTCAAACGGTTCGACTGGCTCACCGTGACGAGCGAGGCGATGGTCGAGCCGTTCGCGTCCGGTCGCGGGATGGATCCGTCCCGCGTTGTAGCCACCGGGTATCCGAGAAACGACCTCCTCGACGGCGGATTCCCGGAGGGGATCGAAACCGAAACGAAATCCGAAACCGGGGCGGAGATCTACGAGACGGCCGAGAAGCTCCACGAAGAGAGCGACGTGCTCCTGTATGCACCCACCTTTCACGAGGAGACGGGCCAGCACATCCGGGATCACCTCGATCTCTCGAAGCTCGACGCGCTGCTCGCCGACATCGATGCGTACCTCATCGTCAAACCGCACCCACGGGACCGGCTCGACACCGATCGTGGGGAGTTTTCGCGGATCATGTCGATGTCGTCCGCGCTAGACGTGTATCCGCTGTTGCCGGCTACCGACGTGCTGATCACGGATTACTCGTCGTTGTACTTCGATTATCTGCTGCTCGACAGACCGGTCGTCTTCTATCCGTTCGACCGGGAGCAGTACCGCGCGACGCGAGGATTCAATCTCGACTACGACGAGGTGACTCCCGGTCCGATCGCAACGGAGTTCGAGGAACTGCTGACCAGCATCGAGGCGGTGCTCGAAGACGACGACTTCGCCGCCGAACGAAAAGCGGTCCGGGACGAATTCCTGCAACCGCCGTCGACGAACCGGTGTGCGGCCGTTTGTGATCAGTTCGATCCGGCAGTGCCCGCGGAGTGAACGCGGAATCGAACGCTACGACCGGACGTGATAGTGACTGTTGTGATTCCGTACCGCTGTGGCGACACAGAACGGTTCGTGATACTGTCGGTCAGACTCACGTACACCAGCAGTGGACGCTTCGGGATCATGGAGCGCGCTGCTGGCTGCACCGGTGACCGAGTGTTCACAGGCCGATGACCGACAGTATGAAACCCCAGAACAGCCGTCATACTGTCGGACAGAGATAGTTGAATATCGAATGCTGGTGACCGCCAGACAGCAACTAGATATTCCGTCTCAGTCCGTCCGTGACTCTGTCCGACAGTATCACTCAACCACCGTGCCGAAACTACTCACAACAGTCACTATGAAGCACGTTCTCCCAGAGCGCGACGTGTCGGTGGGCCTGTCGCCGGTTGTGGGTGGCCATTCGTTTGCGGCCAGCCGCTGCGAACGACGCGCGCAGCTC
Organism: Halobacteriales archaeon YIM A00010; assembly: GCA_025041175.1. Lineage (GTDB taxonomy): Archaea > Halobacteriota > Halobacteria > Halobacteriales > Haloarculaceae > Halocatena. Next base: position 2,380,051 of record JAKCFJ010000001.1, on the reverse strand, counting down.
GTTGTTTCGAACGAGGGTTCGAACGGTCTCCGAAACGCCCTCCGCAGTCGGTGGGCACAGGAGTCCCGAGTCGGCGACCGCCTCGGGGACGCCGCCACAATCGCTCGCAACGACCGGAACGCCGGCAGCCTGGGCTTCGAGGACGGTCATGGCGAGCGAATCGAGATAGCTGACGTACACGAAAAGATCGGCCGAGGCCAGTAGCTGGGGAACGTCGTCACGGAAGCCGAGCACGCTAACACGGTCGGCGTATGGATACGCCGAAACGATTTCTCGGAGCGCGTCGAGCTGTTCGCCGCCACCCGCGATCCGATACCGGAGATCATCGTGGGTCTCAAACAGCGGTTTCAGTCCGTCGAGAACGGTTTCAACGCCCCGCAACTTCTCCTGGTACCGGAGGTTCGTCACCGTCAACAGGGTACGAGCGTCGGTGTTCGAGGCGTCGGTTCTGTAGCTATCGACGTCGAACAACGGCATCGAGTACCCATAGCGGTCAAACGAGTACGGAAACCGCTCTTTCGTTATTTGGGTGACGTACAGGACGCCCGCGACGGCGTGGCGGGAAACGACGCTGAGAGCACGGATCAGCGAGTGCATACGCCGACTGTACTGGCCGTGCGTGTTCGCGTAATCGGCCCAGCCCTGCAGATGGGTCGTGACCGGGATATCGGCAAGCTCGCCAGCAACGGCAGCACTCGCCCCGTAGCGAAGCAGTTCGTCGGTTTGGAGCAGATCGTACGTCTTCGCCCGGGAGAGATCGGACAGCCCGAGGACCTCGGCCGTGTAGTCGACGGGGAGACGATCGAGCGTCCGCGCGAGTGCGCGGGCGTGACGTTCCTTTTGGTATAACAGCCCGACGCGAGTCATTTACAGATACCCGAGATCTTCTAGCCGCCCTTCCATCTCTTCGGTGTTAGCGTTCGAAGCGGGTTCTTCGTACCGTTCGTCGTCCATCTCCGCCCCGTAATAGTCGAGAATGGTGGGCGTCACATCGAGATGGGTGTCGAGCCCGAAGTCGCGCGTTCCGGCCCATATACCGCTCGTTTCGTCGTGGATGTGGCGCCACTTCAGCCGAGGAGCGTGTTTCATTCCGTGGTCGCTCAGGATGAGCACGTCGTCGGGATCGATGGCGTCGACGAGGGTCGCGGTCGTCTCATCGATCGTCTCGTAGGCGCGTTGGATCGCGTCGTTGTCCGGGTCGGTGACGTGTAAGAGGCGGTCGAGGAGCGTGAACGTGACGAACTGGAACGAAAAGTCGCGTTGTTCGTTCAGCCACAGCACGGTGTCGCGCTCCTGTCGGTGGGTCTCGAAGAGGTCGTCGATGTACCCATCTCTCACGGCCCCGGATCCCTCCTCGGAGAATTTTCGCTGTGGTTCGCCGTCGTAGCGCTCGCGGATATCGTCTTCCAGTTCCGGGGGCTGGACGGCGACCTCCGGGTTCGGAAATCCGCTGACAGTAACCCCGTCGGTCCGTCGCGGTGGATACGTGAGCGGGACGGCAAAACCGAGCGAATCGGGGAGGTAGTGCCAGACGCGCTTGTACGGAACGTCGTCGTTGGTCGGTTGGTCGCCGAGCGCGAGCTTGCGCAGCCATATGCGCGCCGGCTTGTCGAAGAGATTCCGCGGAATGAAATGATCGAATTTTGAAATGAATTTGAGACGGCGTGGACGTTCGACGCGACCGCTGAGGGTGGCAATCCGGTGCTCCCACATCGAATGGCCGGTCGTGATGGTCGTCCACGCGGAGCCGCTATCGACTTCCCGAGACTGCCAAAACGGTTCCGGGAGTAGCGTGCCACTGGCTTCGAGTGACTCGTAAAAGGGAAGATCAAATGATCCAAGATGAGCACGTGTTGCCGCATCCCAGCCGACAACGAGCAGTCCTGTACTCATACTACAACACAGTTCAGCAGTTGGGTATAACTCTGTTGTTGTAGCCCCGACTATTTCACGGAGCCGACGACCGCCCCGGCGAACACCCAGAACGTCATGTACGCAACCTTCCCGATTTCGCCCGCGGCGATCCAGAAGTTGATGGCGTGGAAACCGAGCAGCCCACACGTGATCATCGCCCAGAGCATCCGATCCTCAGCAGCTGCCGTCATGGCGTTTTTGACCGCCACGACGAGGACCGCAACGATACTGGTGACGAACAGGACGAGACCCGGTATTCCTGTCCCCACGAGAAAAGACAGGTAGACGTTGTGCATCGATACCGCCCGGGGGACGCCGTACTCCTCCGCGACGAGGGAGAAGTTCAGTCCTCCGAGACCGAACAGCGGATGCGTGATGCCGATCTCGATCCCTGCGATGTACTGCTGCAATCGTATCGAGAGGTTGCCCGTGTTTATCAACGGAACGGCGTCCACCACCGAGAGTATCTCGGTATCGACCTGAGACAGCGTACCGGAGCCACCCGTCGGTTCCGAGGGTGTTGTCGGCTCCGGGGTTTCGTCGGGCGCTGTTCTCGAAAGAAACAGGAAACAGCTCGACAGTGCTGCACCGATAGTAGCGACGTACCCGCGGGCGTAATCGTACGTCCCGACTCGCGTCTCGTCGGCACGGAGATGGACGTACGCCAGCAAACCGAGCATCAACAGCGTGGTGAGCAAAAACGCTGCCCAACCGGAATCAGTCGCGCTGACGCGAATGAGGAAGACGCTTCCCGCGACGAACCCGAGGGCGAGCACCTGCTGCCAGTTCGATCCCCTGACGATGCGCTCTAGCGCTATCGGCGTCACGAGCAACAACAGCGCGATTAGGATCCGCGAAATACCGGTGAATCCACCGGCGTACGTCGAGGCCACGAACGCTACTGGCCCGATGTAGAAGGTTTCGAAGCCGTAGCCGCTCGCTTCCCCGAGGTAGCTGAGACCGAACGAACCCTGATTGAACACCTCGGCGATCGCAAACAGCATGTGTCCACTCACCGCAATGAGCAGCGAATACGCGGTGGTTCGAATGCTAACGTACCGGCCGATCGCCACAGCAACGCCAAAGAGAAGCAGATGGCGTAGTTGCGCAACGGAAAAGAAAAGGCCCATAACTGTCGATGGACCGTCGCCCATGACGGCAGCAATAGCCGACCAGACCACGAGCCCGACGAGTGCGTAGCCAGCAATCCGTTCGCTACGGCCCTCTGGTGTGAAACGCGATGACCCCCACAGCACCAACAGGATCGCGAGCGGAATCGCTGCGGCATCGGCCAGCATGATCTCTAATGCATACGCTCCGAGCCGACCACCCCGTTCGACCCCAGCGATCGGGAGATCGGCCTGGAACGTACAGAGGACGAGAACCCCGCTCCACAACCCATCAATGACGTTGTCCGTAAGAACCAATCCAGCGGCATACACGGCGCCGGCAACGGCCACCACGGCGAGGAGTGGGAGACCGGTTGTGAGTGTTACCACCGGAACGACGGCGACGAGCAGCGTCGTGAGGGAGACTGCAGAGAGAAGCACACCGCGCGTAGTAACAGACGTAGGAGAAATGGAGAAAAAAGAGAGGAGAGAGTCCCGCACCACTGTATAACTCATGAATGCTCAGTTGAGTCCGTTGTAGATAATTATTTTGTCTTGGGATCAACTTGACAACGTTTCCCAACATCAGGTCCACGAATCCACCTGTGCCACCCGCCGGAGAACCGACTAGATCGCCACGCAGGACGGCGGTGTGCTGAGAAAACCGGAGAATGTCAACGCTGCCTCGGTTCAGCCGTAGACATTTCCGCCTGTAGCGCTAAACGGGATCGAGCGCCACGGATCTACACCCTTATGGCAAGTTTAGCAACGAAGAAAAGATATTTACGAAAACACTATACGGACAGCGGGAAAGTTTCGTATATGCTGCAGAGGGAAGTATGAGTACGCTACAACGCGACCCCGAGAAGCGCGTTCAGATTCTCGACGAAGACGGACGCGTTCGCGATGGGGCCACGGTACCGGAACTCGAGGAGGACGAACTCCTCGAGATGTATCGAGAGATGAAGATCGGGCGTCACTTCGACCAGCGGGCGGTGAGTCTCCAGCGGCAGGGACGGATGGGGACGTTTCCGCCGATGTCGGGTCAGGAAGGGGCACAGGTCGGGAGCATTCACGCGGTGGCGGACGACGACTGGTTGATTCCGTCCTACCGCGAGCACGCGGCCGTCTACGGCGCTGGCGTCGACTTGGCTGAGACGCTCCGGTACTGGATGGGCGACGAGCGGGGCAACCAGATGGACGGCCAGCCCGTCCTCCCGTCCACCGTTCCGATCGCAACCCAGATCCCCCACGCCACGGGAATGGCGTGGGCGTCGAAGCTCAAAGGAGAAAACCGCGTATTCATGTGTTATTTCGGGGACGGCGCGACCAGCGAAGGCGACTTTCACGAGGGATTGAACTTCGCCGGCGTGTTCGACACCCCCTCAATCTTCTTCTGTAACAACAACCAGTGGGCCATCTCCGTTCCGCGAGAGCGCCAAACGGCGAGCCAGACCATCGCACAGAAGGCTACTGCCTACGGGTTCGACGGCGTCCAGGTCGACGGGATGGATCCGCTCGCGGTGTATCGGGTGACGAAGGCGGCCGTCGAGAAGGCACGGGATCCGAGCGAGGGTGAACGCCGCCCGACGCTGATCGAAGCCGTTCAGTACCGGTTTGGCGCGCACACGACCGCTGACGATCCGAGCGTCTACCGCGACGACGACGAGGTCGAGCAGTGGAAGCGCCGCGATCCGATACCGCGGTTCGAGGAGTATCTCCGTGGCAAGGGGATCCTCGACGACGAGCGCATCGACGCGATAACGAGCGAGATCGAGGCAGAGGTCGACGACGCGATCGACACCGCCGAATCCACCGATCGGCCCGATCCGTCGGCGATGTTCGAGCACGTCTATTCGGAGATGCCCGATCGGGTGGCCGAGCAGCGCGAGGCGTTCGAACAGCTTCGTGACCGACACGGCGACGAGGAGCTACTGGAATGAGCACACAAGACCAGCAATCGACCACGGAGAGTCTCACCCTCGTACAGGCGGTCTGCGAGGGTCTGTACGGCGAGATGGAACGGGACGACGACGTCCTCGTCATGGGCGAAGACGTCGGGAAAAACGGCGGCGTTTTCCGCGCAACCGACGGGCTGTACGAGGAGTTCGGGGGAGATCGCGTCATCGACACGCCGCTGGCCGAGTCGGGGATCGTCGGCACTGCGATCGGAATGGCGGCGTATGGACTTCGGCCGGTGACCGAGATCCAGTTCATGGGCTTCATCTACCCCGCGTTCGATCAGATCGTTTCCCACGCCGCGCGCCTGCGCACGCGATCTCGGGGGCGATTCTCCTGCCCGATGGTGGTGCGCGCGCCCTACGGCGGCGGCATCCGCGCGCCCGAACACCACTCCGAGTCGAAAGAGGCCTTTTTCGTCCACGAGCCGGGTCTGAAGGTGGTCGTGCCGAGCACTCCGGGGGACGCGAAGGGGTTGCTCGCGTCAGCGATCCGCGATCCGGATCCAGTCATCTTCTTGGAACCGAAGCTCATCTACCGGGCGTTCCGCGAGGACGTGTCCGAGGAGCCGTACACCACGCCGCTCGGTGAGGCGGCGATCCGCCGGGAAGGGTCGGACGTGTCGGTGTTCACGTGGGGAGCGATGGCCTACCGGACGGTCGAAGCCGCGGAGGAGCTCGCCGGCGAGATCGACGTGGAGGTGGTCGATCTCCGGACCCTCTCGCCGCTGGATACCGACACGATCGTGGAGTCGTTCAAGAAGACGGGGCGCGCTGCCGTCGTCCACGAAGCGCCGAAGACGGGCGGGCTTGCTGGCGAGATCTCCGCCACGATCCAGGAGGAGGCGCTGCTCTACCAGGAGGCACCGATCAAGCGCATCACTGGGTTCGACACGCCGTTCCCGCTGTACGCGCTCGAAGACTACTACCTTCCCGAAGCGGCACGGATCGCGGATGGAATCCGAGACGTCGTGAACTTCTGAGACAGGTGTATCCCAAGCTATGACACACGAGTTCGAACTACCAGACGTTGGAGAAGGTGTCGCAGAGGGCGAGATCGTCAGCTGGCTCGTCGAGACCGGCGATACCGTCGAAGAGGACCAGCCGGTGGCGGAGGTCGAGACCGACAAAGCCGTCGTTGAAGTCCCCTCACCGGTGGATGGGGCCGTCGCCGAGCGTCGCGCCGAGGAGGGCGAGATGGTGCCCGTCGGTAACGTGATCATCGTCTTCGACACCGATGGGGACGGAACCGAAACGGCGACCAAAACCGACGAGACCGAAACGGAGTCGACAGAGGAGGCCAGCGAGCAAGCGAGCGAGTCCGGCCGCGTGTTTGCCGCGCCGAGCGCGCGCCGGCTCGCGCGCGAACTCGGTGTCGACATCGGTGCCGTGTCGGGATCCGGTCCCGGTGGGCGCGTCAGCACGACCGACGTGCGCGAACACGCCGAAGACGGTGACAGCGGCGCTGAGGCCGAATCGGCCATCCAGCCGGCCGATGAAACCGACGCGTCAACCACAGAGGCCGCCGCCACGGAATCCGCCGTCTCGCCGGCCAACGAGCAAGCCGACCGCGAGGGGACGCTTGCCGCGCCTGCAACCCGAAAGCTCGCCGAGGAGCAGGAGATAGACATCGACGCCGTGCCGACCGAGGAGGAGCGCGATGGCGAGCCGTTCGTCACGCCCGAACAGGTGCGGGCGTACGCTGAGCGCCAGCAGGCGGCCCAAGCCGCCGACACGAGAGCCGTACAGACCGAACAAGAGCGCGAGGAGCGCGTCCCCTACCGGGGGATCCGGCGCACGATCGGCCAGCAGATGGAGCACTCGAAGTTCACCGCGCCCCACGTCACCCACCACGACGAGGTGGACGTGACCGAACTGGTCGAGACGCGCGAGGATCTCAAAGAGGCCGCGGAGGAACGGGGCGTGTCGCTCACGTACATGCCGTTCGTGATGAAGGCTGTCGTTGCCGGGCTGAAAGAACACCCGTATCTCAACGCCTCGCTGGACGAGTCGGCCGAGGAGATCGTGCTCAAAAACTATTACAACATCGGTGTCGCCGTCGCAACCGACGCGGGGCTGATGGTGCCGGTGGTCGACAACGTCGACCGGAAGGGAATGCTCCAGCTCAGCTCCGAAATGAACGAGCTGGTGGCGAAAGCCCGCGAGCGCTCGATCACCCGCGAGGAGATGCAGGGCGGCACGTTCACGATCACTAACTTCGGTGCGGTCGGCGGCGAGTACGCAACGCCGATCATCAACCATCCGGAGTCCGCCATCCTCGGCCTGGGCGAGATCAAAGAGAAGCCCCGCGTCGTAGATGGGGAGGTCGTCCCACGGAAGGTGATGACGCTGTCACTGTCGATCGATCACCGCACCATCGACGGGGCGGTCGCCGGGGCGTTCACGAACACGGTGAAACGATACTTGAACAATCCTTCGCTGTTGTTACTATAATATCATGGTCGTTGGAGACATCGCAACCGGAACCGACGTCGTGGTCATCGGCGGCGGTCCGGCCGGATACACTGCAGCCATCCGGGCTGCACAGCTCGATCTCGACGTCACGCTCGCTGAAAAGGACGCCTACGGGGGAACCTGCCTCAACCACGGCTGTATCCCATCCAAGGCGCTGTTGACCGCCTCGGACACCGCTCACGAGGCCGCTACTGCCGAAGAAATGGGGATCCACGCTGATCCCAGCGTCGATCTCGGGGAGATGGTGGCGTGGAAAGACGACGTTGTCGGCCAGCTCACCGGCGGCGTCGAGAAGCTCTGTAAGGCGAACGGTGTGAACCTCGTGGAGGGACGGGCGGAGTTCGCAGACGAGAACACCGTCCGCATCATCCACGACGGGGAGGGCCAGGGCAGTGAGTCCGTCGAATTCGAGCACGCCATCCTCGCAACCGGGAGCCGACCGATCGAGATCCCTGGCTTCGCGTTCGATGGCGAGCGGATCCTTTCCTCCCGGCACGCGCTCGCGCTGGAGTCGGTGCCCGAGAGCCTCGTCGTGATCGGCGCGGGCTACATCGGGATGGAGATGTCGACGGTGTTCGCAAAAGTCGGAACGGACGTAACAGTTGTCGAGATGCTCGATGACGTGTTGCCCACCTACGAATCCGACGTGTCGAGCATCGTCAAAGATCGCGCCAAAGACCTGGGCATCGACTTCCATTTCGGGGAGTCAGCACAGGACTGGGAGGAGATGGACGGCGGTCTCTCCGTCCACACCGAAACCGAGGACGGAGAGATCAACGAATACGGGGCAGAAAAGGCGCTCGTCGCCGTCGGGCGCGCGCCCGTCACGGACACGCTGAGCCTCGACGCGATCGGTGTCGAAACCGACGAGGACGGCTTCGTTCCGACCGACGACCGCGCGCGGACGAACGTCGAACACGTGCACGCCGTCGGCGACGTGGCCGGCGAGCCGATGCTCGCCCACAAAGGGATGAAAGAAGGGGAGGTCGCAGCCGAAGTGATCGCGGGCGAGCCGGCGGCGCTCGACTACCAGGCCGTTCCGGCCGCGGTGTTCACCGATCCCGAGATCGGAACCGTCGGGCTGACCGAAGCCGAGGCCGAAGCGGAGGGCTTCGAGCCGGTCGTCGGCCAGATGCCGATGCGCGCGAGCGGACGCGCGCTCACGCTGAACGAGTCCGACGGGTTCGTGCGCGTCGTTGCCGACGAACCCAGCGGGTTCCTTCTCGGCGCCCAGGTCGTCACCCCCGAAGCCTCAGAGCTGATCGGGGAACTCGGGCTCGCCATCGAGATGGGCGCGACGCTCGAAGACGTGGCCGCGACCATCCACACCCACCCCACGCTCACAGAAGCCGTCATGGAAGCCGCCGCCAACGCAACCGGCGACGCGATCCACACGCTGAATCGGTGAAGGCGCGCTTTTTTTCTTAGTAGAAACAAATGAAGAGTTGGGCAATCCCGAGCCACATTGCCTCCGATTCTCACCCGATGAGAGTTACAACGCGTCGTGTGCCAGCACCGACGACGAACGCTCCGACACCGATCCCGAATAAAATCACGGTGATGAAGAGAAGGACGGCTGGCTCCCGAGTGAATAGCGCACTACCAAGTGGACCGAGACCGACTCTGATGCCCAGTGCGAGAACCAATCCGAGCGCGACCGCAACTGTGATCAGTGTACTCACGAGCAATCCGTCGTTGAGATAGGCGTTGACCATCGCCCCGAAGAGTGCGATCATCACTGGCACGTACATGAGTTGCCAGACGAATGGGAGCGCCTCGATCCCAGGATACAGATACATCACAGTGCTCGTGAGGAAAACAGCCCCAGCGAGCATGGTAAATTGTCGAGTACGGTGCTGGTGACGACCGAAGAGGATGTGTGATCCCGTGACAGCCATAGCGTCCCTGTTTGTTTTCAAGTCATAAATACTTATCTTCGTTTCTAGCCACGGAGCCGGCGGGAATCGGGGGAAGTGTGCATGCTACCCCTGTTCCATAATGAATAATTTGAAATATTCTCATGGATATGATACAGAGTATGACTACCCTGTCAGCTGGAACTCCTTCGTCTCGGCGCTGGATCAGCGGGATGGTTATCAGCAGTGTCGGATTGGTAACTGGACTTGCCCACGTCGATCACCTTCTCGAAGACACACATACGGTGCCGGTCGTCTCCAGCATCCTGTTCCCGCTGTATCTCTCAGTGGGGCTGCTTTATGCCGGATACTGGCTCGGGAAAAGCGACTACAGGGGCGAACAGGCCGTGAGCATCGCCGTCTGGAGTGTCGTCGGAGCCGTCGTTCTCACGCTGTCGGGTGCAGTCGTCCTTGCCGCGGATATACTCCTCCACCAACACGCTGTGCCGGTAACGGACGGTAGGAGGGCTATCATTGTTCTTCCGAGTAGTGTGACGGAAGGCACGGCTATCGGCTTCGCGTACGGGCTGTACGCGGCCTGGAACGATCGTCAGACGGCGGAAACGGAGTGAGTGCAGCCGGCAAAATACCTGCGCTCGCGCAACGACCAGACCAAGCGAACAGTAGCACCATGAATCCACCGCAATATGGTGATTCACCACAGCCGTGTGGGGAAGATCGCCGTCGCCGGCAACGACTGACGCGTCGAGCGCCCGTCCGACCGCTGCGATCTCGTCCGGGAGGCTTCCCTCACTCACGGCACCTCGGCGAGTGCCGGGACCTGAACGATCCACCGTCTTTGCTCGCTCTCGTGGTCATCGTAGAACGCGTGCCGCATGTCCGTCCGGGTAGTCGATGAGAAACGTCGTATCTAGAACCTTCATGCCGTGTCCTCGCTCCGCTCACACACCCGCTGCTTGCGCTGTGCTTTGGTCTGCTGCTGGGCTTTCCGGATCCGCTTAGCCCCTTCATCGGACCACCTCCGAACCCATCAGCAAAATCAGCAGTGACGTCCCTGGCAAAGGGCGCTTGAGGACATCGTTGTAACCTTCATCCGCCCGCCACCGTCGGTCGATCGATCGCTTTACGCGTTTGTTCATAATCGTTACTATTATCACCTAATAGTTCTTTTTTGTTGATTATGCAACGTCGTGCAGCTGCTTTGTACGGTTTGTTCTTCATACTAGTTGTGTCGGGTGGTTATGTGATTATGGCTGTCAATAGTGCTACGACTGTCCCAGTTAGTGACTCTCCCGACCATACATTAAATAAAGGTGATGAATTCACGATTAACGGCCAACAGTATGCAGTTTCAGAAATATCTGCATCCCAAGATAGTAGTGGTGATATTGTACGCTCCGCTTCATTCCAACAAACGAATAATAATACATCTATTGAGTTTGGAGAATCAGAAGCTATCTCTATGCAGATCGTACGTAATGGTGTTCCAACGTCGGTCTCATACACTCCCAGCGCGGGTACTGTCACGTTAGGAGGAGAGGAGTACGGGGCATACTATCCGAATAATAACACTGTGGAACTGATGCCTAGTAATATCCATAGCCAAGAACTTTCTACGACTAAATCCCTCGACAAGAGATTTCGGGGATTGTGGGCTACCATCGTTCTCAGTACATTAGCTGCTATTTTAATAATCGTCCTATCATATCTCCCACGTAGAGGGTAGGTTCTGTTTATGAATTATATTTGATAAATATATAAATCGCGATCTCATTTCGCCACATACTGGAGTTCGGATTTCCACCACTATTGGGTCGGAAAGTGTGTCGATGGAGAGCTGCCGCTGATGTTGAGCGAACGCGGTGCAAACAGTCGACTAATCCACGGGAACGAGACAGCTATCAAATAGATGTGAAAATCACTTCGCCTCAGTTTCAAGGACCGTTGCTCGCAATCGAGTTCTTTCTTTACAAGCAGGTCCATCAGCAACCAGATATCGTAGAGTGATACTGCGAACGCAAAGCGAAAGAAACAAACACAGTAGGTGTTCGAAGTGGTTCAGGCAAGAAAGTCTTTGATCGACTCATAAGAGTTCTCGATCGCCATCCGGCAGCTATAGCAGTCGATCGCGGCGCTTCTGGGTCCGTTCCCGGCCTTCCTCGATAGCAGCCGTTAGATCCGCTGTGTCGTCCGCCCAGATTCCAGCAACCACTTTCCACGAGCGCCCTCCACAGAGGCGTTTGATCACGTCGCTGAAACTCTCACACTCGCGCTTGTGCTCGATGAGGCGTTCGTAGGCCTCCGCATCGACCGAGATCGTCGTTCGTTCTATACGAGAAAAACACTCACGGACAATAAAAACGGTTCGTGGGGATCAGCCAGAGAACGACGATCGGTAAGCCACCGTCCCCGAACACACCCAGATCCGACGTGTTTTTCACGCGACCGGGAAAACCCGTGGTAATGAGAGCCATTACGCTGGGACCGTCGGGAACGTACTCCCACCGCGCGGCCCGGTCCATCGCGGCCGACATCGAGTTCAGCGAATCGGTGACGGGCATCGTCGAACGCGTCGCCGCAGAAGAGTTCGAGCGCGGCGTGATTCCGATCGAGAACAGCATCGAGGGGTCGGTGACGGAGTCGCTCGACGCGCTCGCGGAGTACGACGTTGCGGTCGTCAAAGAGATCGTCACGCCCATCCGGCACGCGCTGCTCGCGCAGGGACCGGAGTTCGAGGTCGTTGCTAGCCACGCCCAGGCGCTAGCACAGTGTCGGTCGTATCTCGAATCATCCTACCCCGACGTCGTGCTGGAGTCGGTATCGAGCACGGCCCGCGGCGTGGAGCAGGCCCGGAACGATCCGACGGTGGCGGCGATCGCCCGGCCCGACAACAGCGGGGAGCAGCTCGACGTGCTCGCCAAAGACATCCAGGACCGGAGTTCGAACGCCACGCGCTTCGTCGTGGTCGCGCCCACGGGCGAGCGATCGGCTGCAGGCGGGAAAACGTCGCTCATCATCTACCCGGAAGCGGACCACCCCGGACTCCTGCTCGAACTGCTCGAACCGTTCGCAGAGCGGGACATCAATCTCTCGCGGATCGAATCACGACCGAGCGGCGATCGGCTCGGTGATTATCTGTTCCACATCGACATCAACGCCGGGCTGTACGAAGAGCGCACCCAACGAGCGCTCGAAGAGATCGAAACGGTCGTACAGGCCGGTTGGGTCCGGCGGCTCGGCTCGTACGACACCAAACACGTCCTCGAGTGAGACGCCACCGCTCGATCGGGAGGTTTACGTGAGTGCTAGATTTATTCGGTGGGAGATCGTACCTAGCAGCTATGACGTCCCGTAACCCGTTCGAAGAGATCGAGCGCATGTTCGAGCAGATGGACGAGGGACTTCGATCGTTCGACGCGAGCCTCACACAGGGCGTCCCGCTCGATCTGGTCGATGAGGGCGGCACCTACGCCGTCACGGCCGATCTACCCGGCTACGAGAAAGACGACATCGAGGTGCGGCTCTCGGGATCGACGCTGAAGATCGACGCCGAGCGGGACACCGAAACCGAAGAGAGCGACGGGGAGTACGTTCGGCGCGAGCGCAGGCGGGAATCCGTCAACCGGACCGTCCGGCTGCCGGAGCCGGTCGTAGAAAGCGAAACCGACGCGAGTTACAAAAACGGCGTGCTCACCGTCACTCTCTCGAAGGAGTCGAGTCTCGACGGCGGGGAATCGATCTCGATCGAATAGCTGGAACGGAGAGCAAAAAGAGCGCCGTCGGACGAGATGTACAGCTCTTTAGGCAGTCACCTCATTCGTAGCTCCATGACCGACTACGATCCCCACAGCATCGAATCGAGGTGGCGCGATCGGTGGACCGAAGCGGAGCGGTACGAGGCAGAGCCCGACGATGCCGAGTCGACGTTCGTCACGGTGCCGTATCCGTACCCCAGCGGCGGGATGCACGTCGGCCACGCCCGAACGTACACCGTCCCCGACGTGTACGCCCGCTACCGACGGTTGCAGGGCGACACCGTGCTGTTCCCGATCGGGTGGCACGTCACCGGCACGCCCATCATCGGCGCTGTCGAGCGGCTGAAAAAGGGCGAAGAGCAGCAACTCGACGTGCTCCAAAACACCTACAACGTTCCCAGCGACACCCTTTCGGAGCTGGAAACCCCGATGGGGTTCGCTCGCTACTTTATCGAGGAGCATTACAAAAAGAACATGAAGGCGCTGGGGCTGTCCGTCGACTGGCGCCGTGAGTTCACCACCAACGACGAGCGCTACAAGCGGTTCATCACGTGGCAGTACGAACGGCTGAACGATCGGGGGTTGCTCGAGAAAGGACTGCATCCGGTCAGCTACTGCTTGGAGCAGGAAGACCCGGTCACGACTCACGACATTCTCGAAGGCGAAGAGGCGGAGTTCCAGGAGTACACGCTCGTGAAATTCGACTGGGACGGAACGACCGTTCCGATGGCGACGCTGCGCCCCGAGACGGTCCACGGGGTGACCAACGCCTACATCGATCCCGACGCCGAGTACGTCCGGGCGCAGGTGGATGGAGACGAATGGATCGTCTCGACCGAAGGGGCCGAGAAGCTCGCTCACCAGGCGCGCGACGTGGAACGCCTCGATTCGTTCACTGGCGAGCGCCTCGTCGGTCAACGGGTCACCAATCCGGTCACCGAGGAACCGGTGCTCGTGTTGCCCGCAGGGTTCGTGGACGCGGACAACGCGACCGGCGTCGTGATGAGCGTGCCCGCACACAGCCCCGACGACTGGATCGCGCTCCAAGAAGCGAAAGACGACGACGAACGGCTACAGGAGTACGGCATCGATCCCGAAACGGTTCGGGCCATCGAGGCCCGGCCCATCGCGGATGTCGATGGCTACGGCGAGGTACCAGCGCGCGACGCCGTCGAGTTCGCTGAAGTCGAGTCGACGACCGATCCCGAGCTGGAGGAGGTCCGACAGGAGCTGTACAACAACGAGTTCCACAGCGGGCGGCTGAAGGAGATGTACGGCGAGTACGCGGGCAGGATCATCAGCGACGTGCGCGATGCGATCAAAGCGGAATACCAACAGAGGGGCGCGTTCGATTCGATGTACGACTTCGCGGAGATGGTCGTCTCCCGCGCCGGCGGGAAAGTGATCGTCTCCGAACAGGAAACGTGGTTCCTCCGGTACAACGATCCGGACTGGACGGAGATGGCCCACGAGGCAGTCGGGGAGATGACGGTGATCCCCGAAACGACCCGAGAACAGTACACCCACACGATCGACTGGCTAGAGGAGTGGCCCTGCATCCGAAACTACGGGCTAGGGACGCCGCTCCCGATGGACGACGATTTCATCATCGAGCCGCTGTCGGACTCGACGATCTACATGTCGTATTACACCATCGCCCACCGGTTGCAGGACGTTCCGGTCGAGCAGCTCACGCCGAAGTTCTTCGACACGCTTTTTTATGGATCGGACGCCGTCGCGGAGCCAGACGAGACGGCGCTCGACCTCCGTGGGGAATGGGAGTACTGGTATCCGGTCGATTTCCGGTGTTCGGGGAACGATCTCATCTCGAACCACCTGACGTTTTACCTCTACCACCACGCGGAGCTGTTCGAGAAACCCCAGTGGCCCCAGGGCGTCACCAGCATGGGGATGGGGCTGCTCGAAGGGGAGGCGATGTCCTCCTCGTCGGGCCACGTCGTCCTCCCGAGCGAGGCGATCGAGGAGTACGGCGCGGACACGGTGCGGTTTTTCCTGCTCAACAGCGCCGAGCCGTGGCAGGATTTCGACTGGCGCGACGAACGGGTCGAGGACACCCGCGACCAGCTCGAACGGTTCTACGACCGCGCGGCGGAGATCATCGAGCTGGACTGCCCCGACGAGCAGCCCGACCTCGAACCCATCGACCGGTGGCTGCTCGCAAAACTCCAGGAGACGGTCGCGGCGGCGACCGACGCGCTCGAAGCGTTCGAAACCCGGAAGGCGAGCCAGGCCGCCTTTTACGGTTTCGAGGAACACCTCCGGTGGTACCGACGCCGGACCGACCGCGACCGACCCGGCGCTCGCTGGGCGCTCCGGGAAGTGCTCCGAACCCGCCTGGAGCTGCTCGCGCCGTTCGTTCCGTTCCTCACGAACGAACTCCATGAACGGCTGACCGGCGAGCCGTCGACAGCGTGGCCCAGCGTGGATCCACAGCTGACCGACCCGATCGTCGAGATCGAAGAAATGCTGATCGAACAGCTCACCGAGGACATCAACGACATCGTCAACGTCACCGGCACGGATCCAGACCGGATCGCCGTCTACACGGCCGCCGACTGGAAATACGACGTGTTCGAGCAGGTCACGGAGACTGGACCCGACGTTGGGGCGGTGATGAGCGAGGTGATGGAACGGCCCGAGCTGCGCGAGCGCGGCAACGAAGTGAACCAACTCGTCAGGGATCTCGTCGACCAGGTCCGGGGACGCGACGACGAAACCCTCGCGACGATGGCTGACGTCGAAGAGCGCTCGGTGTACGAACGGGCGCGCGAGTTCTTCGCTGGGGAGTTCGACGCCGAGATCGTGGTCAAAAACGAGACCGACGCCGAGACCGACAGCGAACGCGAGCAGGCCAGCGGCGCCGTCCCGTTCCGGCCAGCCGTGCATCTGAACTGAGCAACGCTACGCAGGGAACGTTTTATTCGTTGACGTGCTATTTACAACCATGAGTGCCGACGAGGAGAATGAGGCGGGCATCACCACCGTGACGCCGGAGTATTTCGGCCGACCGGACCTCGAGATGGACGTGATCGGCTGGGTGATCTTCCTCGGACTGATCGTGTTGCTCATCCCGGTGTTACCGTTTCTGATCATCGTCTGGGCCATCGACCGGTTCACGAACCGCCCGGACCGAGGCGGTGAGTGATACTGTCGGTCATACGTACGTGGCGCTACGGTGGCGTTTTCGGGAGCATGGAGCGAGTACCTGACTGAACAGGCCAGCGAGTGTTCGACGATCCATGACCGACAGTATGCGGAGAACGACCTATTGGACCGTGGTGTCGACGAGATCGACGGGAGAGCCGTTTTCGGTCGCCTGTGCGCGTTCGTACACCACGTGTGCCGCAGCAACGTCTTGAATCGCCAGCCCCGTGCTGTCGAACACGGTGGGACCAGTGTCGGCTGGTCCGGTGGCGTCCCCGACCACGATTTCACCGAGAGCGGCGTGGATGTCCGCCTCGGTCAGCACGCCCTCACTCCACGGAACGTTGATCTCGCCCGAATGGGTGGTCTGCTCGAAATCGTCGATGACGAGCGTCGCATCGTCGAGCAACCGATCGTCCAGTTCGTGTTTGCCGGGCGCGTCCGCTCCGATTGCGTTGACGTGGGTGTGGTCGCCCACCATCGATCGATCGACGATCGGCTCCGTGACGGGCGTGACCGTCGAGAGCACGTCACAGGCGGCGGCATCTGCCACGGAGCCGGCGGTGATCCGGAACTCCTCGCTGTACCGGTCGATGAACCGCTCGACGCGCGCCTCATCCAGATCGCTGACCACAACCTCCTCGATGGGCCGCACCGCGGCGATGGCCTCCAGTTGCGTGTACGATTGGACCCCCGCACCGACGATCCCGAGGCTGGTGGCGTCCTCGACAGCGAGGTGATCGGTGGCGACCGCCGCCGCCGCACCCGTCCGGAGCCGCGTCAGCGTCGTGCCGTCCATGATCGCCAGCGGAAAGGCGTTTTTCGGATCGGAGTAGATCATCGTTCCCAACACCGTTGGCAGATCGTACCTCTGAGCGTTGTCGGGGTGGACGTTCACCCACTTGATTCCGGCCGCGTCCCACTCCCCGGCGTCCAGATACGCGGGCATCGATCGGAAATCCCCGTTGTACTGCTGTAGCTCGACGTAGGACTTTGCGGGCATCTGGGCGTTGCCGCGCTCGTAGGCGGCGAACGCATCCGATACAGCACCGATCACGTCCGCCATGTCGGCGTTCGCCTCGACCGCCTCGTGGTTCAACAACAGCGTCTGCATGACGGCAAGTTTTGCGCGGTCATACTAAACCTGCCTGAATCGAACGGAGCCTCGACAGACAGAATGTCACAAAAGGCTTATTTTAATCTGACATGGACGGTTGGTATGCGAACTCTCACGCCGGTCGCGGTCGCCCTCGTCGTCGTTCTGGCGGGGTGTAGCGGGCTTCCCCTGCCCGGATCGGAGTCAGACCGGGTGTCGGTCACGCCCGCCGACGTGCCGAACAGGGCCGGAAGTGAGGCGATGCCGCCCGGTGTCACCGAAACCGGGATCGTCGACCCGATTCGACTGATCGATGCCCACCGGGGGGTAGTCGCAAACGAAACCCTCACGGTCACCGAGCGGTGGCAGACCGTTTCGCCTAACGGAACGGAGCTGTCCCGAGTCAATACGACGTATCGTTTCAGCGCGAATCGGACGCTGACGCTCGTAGAAACCACGGGAAACAGCACCACTGAATCTGACATCCAGCAATCAATCTGGCAGAACGACACCACGAGATACCGATTGAGTCACAGCGATGGCATGACAGCCTACGAACGCAGGCCGCAGGCGGATCTGCAATCGTTTATGTATGATAAATTTCAGGAAAGAGTGCGCTCTGTCGAAAACGGAACCGTGACGACGAACGACAGCGCACCACCCCGCTACCGGCTCAACGGGAGCCTAAAGGGGAAAACGGCCCGAGCGTTCGCGGGAACAACACGGCGCGATCGGACGGCTATCTAACGGCCTCGATCGACAGTGAGGGATTCGTCCACCGGTACGAATACGGATGGCTCTCCAAACAGAACGGTACGCTGGCCAGAACCACCGTCGTCGTCCGCTTTCACGCGAACACCACGCCCCCAGAACGTCCAGAGTGGGTAAGCAAAGCGGTGAACGCCACGAAAAACGAAACGCCCGAACTAGAATCGGGCACCGAAAGATAAACGATCGATCCGTTGGGTGTCCTACATTGCGCCGCCCATGCCACCCATGCCGCCCATGCCGCCGGGAGCGCCGCCGGGACCGCCGGGACCTGCGTCCCCTTCGCCCTCGGTGGAGAGATCGCCGGCGGAGATGATGTCGTCGATCTTGAGCACGAGGTTGGCGGCTTCCGAAGCGCTCGAAAGCGCCTGTTCTTTCGCGTGAGCGGGTTCGACCACGCCGCCATCGAACGTGTCCTCGACGGTGCCACCGAAGACGTTCAGCCCGGCGCGGGCGTCGCCGTCCTCGTGAGCCGCGCGGAGATCGACCAGCGTGTCGATGGGGTCGATGCCGGCGTTCTCAGCGAGCACGCGCGGGATGAGTTCGACCGAGTCCGCAAACGCTTCGATAGCGAGCTGTTCGCGGCCGGTGACGCTGTCGGCGTAGTCGCGGAGTCGGCTGGCGAGTTCGACCTCGATCGCACCACCGCCGGCGAGCACGCGTCCGTCGGCGACGGTCTGGGAGACGACATCGAGCGCATCGGTCAGTCCGCGCTCGAGTTCGTCGACGATGTGTTCGGTCGAGCCGCGCAGCAGGAGCGTAACGCCGTGGGACTCCTCGCTGTCGTCCTCGACGTAGAACAGGTCGTCGTCGCCGTCGCGCCGGATCGACGCCGAACCGAGATCCGCGTCGGTGGCAGCCTCGAGATTACTCACGATCCGCCCGCCTGTGAGTTCTTTCAGGAATCCGACGTCGGATTTCTTCACGCGCCGGGCCGCGAGGATCCCCTCTTTGGCGAGGTAGTGCTGGGCCAGGTCGTCGATGCCCTTCTGACAGAAGACCACGTTCGCACCCGTGTCGACGATCTGTTCGACCTTCTCTTTGAGCTGGGCTTCCTCCTTGTCGAGGAACTGCTGGAGCTGATCCGGGCTGTCGACGCTGAGCTGCGTGTCGACGTCGGCCTCCTCGACCTCGATCGGCTCGTCGACGAGCAGGATCTCCGCGTCCTCGACCTCGCTGGGCATGTCGGGGTGCACCGGATCCTTGCTGACGACGGCTCCCTCGAGGAGCTCGGACTCGCCCGCCGAGCTGCCGGTCTGTGTCTCGATGTTCACGTACTCGAGATCCACGACGCTCTCATCGTCGCCGCTTTCGACCGTCACGGCACGAACGGCATCCACGATGAGCTGACTGAGCAGCTCCTTGTTGAGTTCCGCACCTTTGCCGGTCATCGACGTCTCTGCCACCTTCCGCAGCAGCTCCTCGTCAGTGGCGTCGACGCCCGACGCGATGTCGTCGATCTCCGAGCGAGCCTGTTCGCTCGCCATGTTGAACCCACGAATCACGGCGGTCGGGTGGATGTCCTGTTCGATCAGGTCTTCTGCCTGTTTCAACAGCTCACCCGCAATCGCTACCGCCGTCGTCGTGCCGTCGCCCGCCTCGTCCTCCTGGGTTTCGGCCACCTCGATGATCATCTCCGCCGTCGGGTTGTCGATGTCCATCTCCTGAAGGATCGTCACGCCGTCATTCGTGACGGTTACGTCCCCCATCGAGGAGACGAGCATCTTATCCATCCCTTTCGGCCCGAGCGTCGACCGAACCGCCTCGGACACCGCCCGCGCCGCGGCGATGTTGTGTGACTGTGCGTCGCGGTCTTTGACCCGCTGGGCGTCATCTCCGAGGATGACCATCGGCTGACCCATCTGCTGACTCATAATCACTCCAATCGTTGTTTGCGATTCTATATAAATGTATGTGGTTCGTGGATCGGCGGGGTAACACACAACACAGGGGCAGAACGATCCAAACCGCGGGAGAAAGCTGGCACTCGACGCACAGACGGCGGCCGTACGAACACCGGTTACGGCAGTGGAGTGTCCACCAGGCTAGAAGATTTATATGCGTACCGGGCGCCATCAATGTCGTCAATGCCCAGTCGGACGACCGAAGTAAGAACGAAGAGCGAGCGCCGGGACAGGGATTTGAACCCTGGATCCCAGAGGGAACACGCTTTCCAGGCGTGCGCCTTACCACTCGGCCATCCCGGCTCGCATGGGTGTAGATCAACCGTCCGTTAAGGTGTTTCGTTCTCCACGGCTCGGAGATCACGATCCCTCGCTGTTCACCGCGTTCCGGACGTACTCGGTGTCGATGTGCGACGCGGTGTCCCTGTAATCCCGGTACAGCTGCTTGGCCCACCCGACAGCCCGTCTGCTGTCGTTCTCGACGATGCCACTCAGCCCGTTGTCGGCGTATAGGGCCAACACGACAGTGTGTGACCCGTCCGACTCCTGTTCGAAAATCGCCAGTCCGAACGGGGGGAGCTGTTGACTCTCATAGATTACGAACGACTCCTGCTGGAACGCGTTGATGAGCCACTCCGAGTACATCGAGACGAGTCCGTCGAAAATCCGCGACGTGATGAGGAATTCGAACTCCAACTCGTGCATCATCACCTGTTCGTAGCTAGTAGACACGTACTGATCGTGCATAACGGGCGTTAAGCCATGAACCGCACGAGACTCGGTGATCAGTCTGAGGATCCGCCGCGTAGGTTTCTCCGGAAGGTGGGGTTCCGGAAGAACGACGTTGCCGCCGTCGAAGAGGACTTGCTCACCGTACTGATCGGTCGGTAACGGCGTCTGCATTCCCTGGGCGCGATGGATCGCCTCCAGCGAACGTCTGTACGACGTTCGAAGCTGGTACAAGAGATCACCGAAGGCTGTCAACCGGTATCCATCATCCGTGCGTTCGACCAGTTCGGCCGATTCCAACTCTGACATGCCCCTGTCGACGGTCGAACGAGAAACCCCGATCTGAGAGCATAATTCCGGCTTTGTGAGGTGGGTATCGCGCAGATGCGGAAGCCATTCGTATCGTTTTCTCAATATTTCACTGGTGTCTGATGGAGATGGCATACGAAGGGTCTTTGAGCAAGCAATAAAAAATTTATTGATATATAAGCATATCCAGTCGACAAATTGATGAAGCCATTATATAATTAAACATCATACCATAATACAAGTCATTATTTTGTTCGATTATATTTGTCATATGTAGAAGTGGCAGATCGACCGCAGGGATCATACTGTCCGACAGTATCAGGACACGAACCAATCGATTGCGAGGCGGTAGCCGATGTCCGTCGCAGAGCGTGCGGAACTCGGATCGGACGGTGGAAGTCGTTCGTCGAGAACGATCGGGGTCGGAGCGATTCGTTCGGTGGTGATTTCGAAGACGATCGCCGTGTTGGGTGCCATCGCGTTCGGTCTAGGATCGATGACAGTCACCACCGAGTCGGAGGGTCGGTCGATCCTGCGCCCGACGACCGGATACACGGTCCTCGATCGGGGGTACGTGATCTCGAACGCGAGGAGTTCCCACGCGTATCGGCCGGCGTCGACGGCAACGGCCAGCGTGCAGCGGGAAAGTGACAAGCGACAGCCGCCGCGTTTCCCGAGCACAGCGGCGAGCTGATCGTAGTCAGGGAGCTGCTGGATGATTTCGGCGGTCTGTCGGGGACCGAACGCCGTCTGGTGAACGTCGATCTCCTCCGAGTGCGTTCCAGTCTCCGGTCGGGACAGGATATGAGCGGCGAGTTCGCGGATACAGCCGCTTTCGACGAGGACGTGGGGTCGATCAGCGTCGGGCTGTCGGATTCGTTGTTCGTCACTCCCATCTCTCGATCCGGGAGGCGGTGGCATTGGCAATTAATAGTCGTGAGAATCTTATTATCTCGCTGGTCGGGAACGCTACCCAATCGATACCGGTTTGGGCAACGCGTTGCAGAATTAGTCAGGTGCTGAGTGGATTACTCACACCGTGGGATGGGAGAAACGACGGCGAGCGTGGGCTACAGCCAGTCCGCAAAGCGGCCTTCGATGAGCGTCTGTTCCTGTCGCTCGATGTACTCGGTCTGCATCTCCCAGACGGCTTCGACGAAGGGCGTTCCCGAGTCGACCGCGTCTCGAACGCGGTCGTGTTTCCACCGGGCAGGCGTGACCCCTTTCTGGTACCGTTCTTCCAGCGGGGAGACGTACCGGTCGATCTCCCGTCGACTCAGCCCTCGGAGCGACAGCCCATCCCGAGCGTAGTCGAACAGCTCCTCGTAGATGGTCGCTTTGTCCGTCGTTTCGACGCCGTCGGCGGTGAGCCACTGGAACGATCCCTCCAGCCCGTTACGGGCGGCCGCGTAGAAGTTGGCTTCGCTCGCCTGCCACTCGAGTTGTTTCACGGGGTGTTCGCGCTTTGTGAGGCTTTCGAGTAGTCCCGCGTACATCGCCTGCAGGCAGATCACGTCCCGAACGGTGGGCTGTCCGGGGAGCGGACGGAACTCGATGCGGGCGTTGGCGTGTGATCTGGTCGGACCGTCGAAGACCGGACGGACCCACCGCCAGTACGTGCCGTGTTTGTGTCGGAAGTGCGCGAACTGATCGTGGAAACGCCCCGATTTCTCGAACAGCATCGGAACGACCGTGCGGTCGTCTGCGATCCGGTCGATCGCCTCCTCGACGGAGGCGATGTCCTCGGGAAAGCACACTTTGGGCTGTTGTGGTGGGTTGAGGATCGACTCGAAGACGGGGATCCGGTTTTCCATCCATCCCTCATCGAGGATGGTTTGGACATCGACCTCCTCGTCGTACAGTTGGGGCGGGAAAAACGGCGAATTCACGCCGAGAGCGAGCAACGGCCCGGCGATCCGGAGCGCGTACTGAAAGTACGTCGGAAGATCGGGGGCGTGGGACACCTGGTAGTGGGGCTGAATGGAGGTGATGAGGCTTTCCGACATCACCGTGTCGGCCGAAAGCGTCACGTGGGGCGCATCCAGCGACAGCTCCGCACCGAAATCCATGTTCGCCATCGCGTGGTAGCGCTCGGAACCGCTCATGTTCGTCGCAATCCGGATGTCGTTATCCACGACACTGCCCGTTAGGTAGGCAGTGGCGCTCTCTCCGACCGGGGGGATCGTCCACAGCCCGTCGCTCACGAGGCGAATCCCCGAGGATTTCGTTTCGCGCAACGCGGCGTCCAGCCGGGCTTGGACTTCGGCCTCCTGGGCGGCAAGCCCGTACGTCGACAGCGGCTGTGGCGTGGTCTGCATCTCCGCGTTATGCAGCCCGAGCTCCTTCTCGAAGCCGATGTATTCGAGCAGCCGGCGCGGAACGCGCTGTAACGCGTCGGTCTCGTCGTCGACGCCGTAAAACTCGTATTCGAGCCCGACGATCCCCTGTGGATTATCGAAGGTCCCGTCCCGTATCTCATCTTTCAACCACTCGGTCTCCCGCTCGACGCGGGCTATAAACTCATCGTGATCTACCGACAGCAACTCGGCGACACGATCCGCGAGATCCGGTGTGGACATACCTCCACCATGTCATCCGGGGTTTTCAACTGTACGGTAGCCCGGATTTGTGGCAAGGGACAGCGCACACCCCACGCGAGCAGGGAGGTGGTACGAAGGCCGACCCAGCGATCATTGCCGGTGTGTGACTGCCGAGAGTCCACAGCAACGATGCGGGCGAGCTGTGAGTTCCTCGTCCCGATCCCTAGCGTTCACTCCGCCGCGATCATTTCATTATAATATGATATTTTATACGTGCGCCAGAACACGCCGATAACGAGCAGGAGGACGATCTGTAGCGACGAGAGCACGTAGAACATCTCATTATCCACTAGCCCAGCCAGCCACGGTTGCGCCCCTCCGCTCTGACCCGGAGAAGCGATATACGTGCTACTGAGAGACACCAGTAGAGAGAGGATCCAGAGCATTCCTCGAAAGATGGAATACCCGAGGGTGCTCAGCAGATTACGGCGGACGAGCCCTGCGCTTCGACGAAAGCCCTCGAAGGTACGGGTGTCGTCCACGACGATCGCCGCGTCGAAGAACTGAATGAAAAAGAGGACTGGCGCTGTGACCACCAGAGATCCGAGCAGCGGTACGAGCCAGAGAAGCACGAAAAATAGTGCTATACCGCCGCCACCCACGACTTGTAACGGCGTACTACCGCGTGCGAGCCCCGCGAAACCGAAAACGACGAGAGCGGCAATAACCATGATGACGATCACACCGATGATGGTGGTGCCGATGGAAATTCCTCCCCGTAAGAGCGTTCCGAGCAGCAATCGGACGTAGTTGCCCCGCGCCTCCTGAAGAAAGTTCTCCAGATCTGTCCGTCCATCGAGTGCTTGTTGGGCCATGCCGTAGATACCGCCGTTGAAAAACACAGTGACCAAGAACAGTATCGACCACACTCCGAGCGAGATAAAAAGTGAAGACGAAGAATCACCGAGCGTGAAGAAAGAGGTTGTAGGCTGGAAAACGCGGAGGAGTATCAGGGGAACCATCACTGCAAGGATGAGTGGGTTTCGCCACAGTGCACTCCCAGCGGAGACCAATCCCGGGATCGCTTTCATGAAATGGGAATGATCGCACAAGATATAAATTATTCTTTTTGGCTGGAATGTGACTCCCAGTACGCGGGAGTACGTTCTCGGATCGGCCATCGATCCGTCGTCGGACGGTCAAACGGTGCTCGTCGTCTGGAACAATGAGAAGTCGGATAGTCCCACCAGGATTCGAACCTGGGTCTCGGCCCCCAGAAGGCGGAAGGATTGGCCACTACCCCATGGGACTGCGCCGTCACGAAGTGGTATTCGACACATCCTAATGAGTGTTGCGAAGGCGGGCGTTCGCGCCCGTCGGAGGTTCCGGATCGCCAGCTATATGCACGACAGCAGGCGACAGACGAGCATGTACGTTGGACGCTTCATCGTCGTCGCGCCCGGTCTCGGTGCGTACCGCGTCTCCTCTCGCTCGTTCCCCCACCGGAAGATCACCGATCGGGACGGGACGTTGACCGTCGGGCCGACGGCGGACGCGCCGGAGACGGACAACCCGTACATCGCCTACAACTGCCTGCGACAAGTGGAAGAGCGGGTCGTCGTCGGAAACGGTTCGCACGTCGATCCCATCGCGGAGAAGTTGGCGCTCGGCTACCCGGCCCGAGACGGGTTGGCCGAGGCGCTGCTGGCGCTCGATTACGAGAAAGACGACTACGACACGCCACGCATCGCCGGCGTGATCGGGCCGGATTCGGCGCACATCGGAACGGTCCGGACCGACGCGCTCCTCGTGCGTTCGGTCTCGGAGCCGACGCTCGTCGCAACCTACGAGCGCGACACCCCCGAGCCGTTCGCGTTCGATGTCGAAACGGCCACAGAGGCGGCTCGTAGCGTGTACACCCACGAGTTCGAACACGCCGTCTGTGCCGCCGGGGTCACAGTCGATAGCGACAAAATAGAGACAGCTATCGCGAACGAGTAGCCGGCGCGAGGGGGCCCAACCCGTCCGATCCGGAACTGATCCGTGGGCCACGTCGGTGTGGACACGCTGTCACGGGGGAGTGTGCGCGGATTGACCACGGGGGAGTGTGGTGACACGACAATCCGAGGGGGAATGACTGAACGGCTGGGTCCAGGCGGACACCGGATCGGGTGGGTTGCACGCGCCATTCGATCGTTGCCGGCCCGGGTATGTAACGCTCGCTAAGAGCGGTATGGACGGCTATTGTCGGCTCCCGAGCGTTCGCACCGACGCTGGGGGTCTCACAACGGGGGAGCTTTTTGGAGGTGGGAGACGAAGCCGCACCAGTATGCCCGGAGACAAAGTAAACTACCACGACGTGGACCAGGTCGGCGACGCGATGCACTTTCTCAGGGAGCCGTTGGGGTGTGACCAGCTCGGCGTGACCGTCGTCGAGTGTGCCCCCGGCTGGACGGGAAAGGAACACGATCACGGCGAGCAGGGAGAGGAAGAGGTGTACCTGCTCCTCGACGGCAACGCAACCGTCACCGTCGACGGCGAGGCGGTTCCACTCGAAGCGGGGGACGCGCTCCATCTCCCACCCGAGGCAACGCGCCAGATCCGAAACGGCGACACCGAAAGCACGTTCGTCCTCGCGGGCGCGCCCTGATCGCTTGGAGGAAGCTCACCCGAACTTGCCGGTGATGTAGTCCTCGACGCGCTGGTGTTCAGGGTTTTCGAAGATCTTCTGTGTGTCGTCAAACTCCACGAGTTCGCCACCGGTGAGGAAGACGGCCGTCTTATCGGAGATGCGGGCGGCCTGTTGCATGTTGTGGGTGACGATCACGACGGTGTACTCCTGGGACAACTCCTCGATGAGATCCTCGATCTTGGACGTTGCGACCGGATCGAGCGCGCTCGCCGGTTCGTCCATCAGGAGGACCTCCGGATCGGCAGCGATCGCCCGCGCGATGCAGAGCCGCTGTTGTTGGCCCCCCGAAAGCTCGAGTCCGTTCTCGTCCAGCCGGTCCGATACTTCGTCCCACAACGCCGCTTTCCGGAGCGCGTTCTCGACAATCTCGTCGTGGTCACCGTCGACCCCCTGGATCTCCAGCCCGTACGCGACGTTGTCGTAGATGCTCTTCGGGAAGGGGTTGGGCTTTTGAAACACCATCCCGACCCGGCGGCGCAGCGCGACCGGATCCACGTCGGGATCGTACACGTTCTTGCCCGCGAGAGCGAGTTCGCCCTCGACCCGCGCGGCGTCGATGAGATCGTTCATCCGGTTGATGCACCGGAGAAACGTCGACTTGCCACACCCCGACGGACCGATCATCGCTGTCACGCCGTGTTCGGGTACCTGCATGGTGATGTCGGTGAGCGCTTGGTTATCGTCGTACCAGACGCTGATCTCGCGCGACTCGATGATCGTCTCTCCGACGGTGGACTCGTCGGTCTCGAACCCGGCAGTTGCGGTCGCTCGCTCGTCATCACGAGCGGTGTGATTCACCATTGTGGAATCGGTATCGGTATCAGTATCCGAATCGGGATCGGTTTCGGTGCTGATCTCGCTCTCGGTCGATGCCAGTTCGTCGCTTGCTATGGTCTCGTCGGACATTGTTATTCGGTTTCGTACTTGTTTCGCACGACGATCGCGATCGAGTTGATCGACAGCAACACAACGACCATCGTCACGACGCCCGCCGCAAGCACCCCGTGTCGAAACGCCTCGTCAGGGAGGAAGGCCCAGTTGTACACCTGCAACGGTAGCGCGCTCGTTTTGTCGAAGAGGCTGGTCGGTGGGGACGCCTTGAAGTCCGCCGCCAACACCATGATCAGCGGTGCGGTCTCCCCGACTGCGCGCCCGACCGCGAGGATGGTTCCAGTCAGCACGCCGGGGATTGCACGGGGCAACACCACGTTTCTGACCGTCTGCCACTGCGTCGCTCCCATTCCGAAGGAGGCCTGTCTGAGCGAATCCGGCACCGATCGGATTGCCTCCTGGGAAGAGATGATGACGATGGGAAGGATGAGCAAGGAAATCGCAAGCCCGCCCGCGAGCAGCGACCCCGTCGGCAGCCCCGAAAGCGTGATCGTTACGCCGGCGATCGTTACAGTCTGCCCGTTGAGGCCGCCGAGATCGATGAACAACCCGAGACCGAGCAGTCCGTACACGACGGAGGGAACGCCGGCGAGGTTCGAGATGTTGAGCTGGATGAACCGCGTGTACCACGTGTCCGGGGCGTACTCCTCCAGATACACCGCCGCGCCGACGCCGAGCGGAAACGCCGACGCGATCACGACGACCATCAACAGCAACGAGCCGACGAGCGCGGGGTGGAGTCCGGTCGTTTCGGGGACCCCCGTCGGCGCACTAGTGAGAAACGCCATATCGAGCCACGCCGTCGGTCCCTGAACTCCGAACATCCCGGTGAGTTGATGGCCCACAAGTGCACCACCGACGATGACAGCCGGAAAGACCAATCCGACGCGTACGTCAGGCCGGTGTCTGATCGTCATCACGACGTAGTAGATGGTCGGAACGGCGACTGTCAACACGAGAATCAGGATCGTTCCGGGTGGCATGACCTGAAAAACGACCGACAGTGCGGCGGCAACAACGAGTCCACCCGCGAGAACGCCGGACCGCCGGTTCTGCTCGATCCGTCCGACCCGTCGGCCGACGTAAACCGCAGCCGGGAGCGCGAGCGTGAGCAGATACGTCAGATACCGGTTCGGGATAGGTGTCACGTGGAACTGGATGTACTCCGGGATCCCGAGCGCGAGTATCTCAACGACGGGAACCTCGGCGAGTCCGGGCACCGGAACGCCGAACAGCGCGATCCAGCCGGCGACGAGCACCGCGATCGTCCGAGCCCGGAGGTTCAGCCCCGAGCGGACACAGCCGAAATACACCGCAGCCAGCACAGCGATTCCGGCGGCCCACGCGAACCAGACGTGAAAGGCAATTGCTTCGAACAACAGAAACAGCGTCCCAGCGCCGAATAGCCCGGCAATCGGGACGAACAGCCCCTCGACCCCGACGGCCAGCGCGTCCTGATTCCGGGCGTAGAGCCCAGCGAGCACGCTCGGAACGAGAAACGCCACGAGATACGTGGCATACCACCCAGGATCCGCGCTGAACGGACGGATCGCGTCGAACGTCACGTTGGTGAGCAACACGCCCAGCGAAACGAGCGCCGAAAGCGTCGCAACCAACAGCACGTATCTGAACACCACGCCGCGAATCCGGCTCACCCGTCCGAACCCCTGCGTCGATTCGGTTTCGGCCGCCATCAGCGATACACCTCCCGGTACCGCTGAGCGATCAGATCGCTGATGAGGTTCATGAGCAGCGTGACGACGAACAGGGTCAACCCGAGCGCGAACATGGCACGGTAGGCCGGCCCGCGCGCGGAGATGTCACCGAGCGCGAGGTTGATCATCTGGGCCGTGATGGGGGAGTTCGGCCCGAAGTACGCGGTTGGATCCAACGGGTTCTGGAGCACGGAGCGACTCCCGGCAGCGATCGCGACTGCCATCGTCTCACCGATCGCCCGCGAGAGTGCGAGAATGAACGCCGAGGCGATTCCGGACACTGCCGACGGAACGACGATGCTCGTCGACACGTCGAACTTCGTCGCGCCGAGACCGTACCCCGCCTGCCGGAGCGAATCGGGCACCGCGCTCATCGCGTCCTCGCTGATCGAGGAGACCATCGGGATGATCATGATCCCGACAACAATGCACGCGGACAGCAGGTTGAACGTCGATAGATCGATCGGAAGCACGGCGTCGATCGCGGGCGTGATGTATACGAGCGCGAAGTAGCCGTACACGACCGTCGGTACCCCCGCCAAAACCTCCAGCGCCGGCTTCAGGTACGCACGGTTGCGCTCGCTCGCGTACTCGCTCAGGTAGATCGCGGTCGCAAGCCCGAGCGGCAACGCGATGAGCGCGGCGCCGATCGTGAGCATGATCGTCGCCGACAGCGGTGCGAGCAGCCCGAACGACTGTGGCTCCCCGCCCGGCGACCACGTCGAGCCAAACAGATACTCCGCGAACGGAACGGTCTGTTCGGGGGCGCTCCCCAGCGGCACGGCCGTGGCTCGGAAAAAGTCCACCGCACCGAGCACCAACACCACCACGATCCCGAGCGTCACGACCACAGACGCCGACGCACAGGCGAAAAAGAACCACCGAGCGATCCGCTCGCGGGGCGCGGTGTCGGTCTGTCGTGTCAACCCCAACTCGTCGCTCATCGCTCCCCCCCGGCGAGATACATCCCGATCATTGTTGGACGTTCTCGATCGCTTGCTCGAGCGCTCCGAGTTGTTCGTTCATTCGGTCGTCGGTGTTTGGAACGTAGCCGACCTGCTCTGTGACGATCTCCTCGTTCGTGCTCTGTTCGACGAAAAAGCGGGCGAATTCAGCGACCTGTGGCTTTTCGAGCGCGGGCTTCGAGACGTAGGTGAACAGCGGCCGGGACAGCGGTTGGTACGCCCCCGTTTTCGCTGTCTCGATCGCCGGCTCGACACAGCTGTCACCGTTGTCGATGGCGATCGCTTTTACCGCCTCCTGGTTCGATCTGTAATACGCAAAACCCAGATACCCCATCGCGTATCTATCGCCGGAAACGCCCTGAACGATGGTGTTGTCCTTCTCGGTCGCCTGGTAGTCGTTCCGTTGTTTCCCCTCCTCACCGACAATGGACTTCGTGAAATAATCGAACGTGCCCGACGTGTCCGCCGCGCCGAACAGGTTGATCGGTTCGTCGGGCCACTCCTGACGAACGTCGCTCCATTGTTTCGCCCCGTTTGGCTTCCAGATCTGGCGCAGTTCCTCGACGGTCATACACTCGACCCAATCGGCGTCGTTGTTCACAATGACCGTGATGGCGTCTGTGGCAACGCGAAGCTCCAACGGCTCGATCCCGTTGCCCGAACATCGGTTGCGCTCTGCATCCAAAATCTGACGGCTCGCGTTGTTGAAATCCGTATCTCCCTTGCAGAAAAAGTTCTCGAAACCACCGCCCGTACCCGTGCTGCTCAGGGAGATTTCCACCTCGGAATGTTGCTCCTGAAACGCCACTGATATCGCCTTTGCGAGCGGAAACACCGTCGAGCTACCAGCGATGTCGATGCCTCCCGAAAGTGTCCCCGACGGAGCGCAATCGCCGGTCCCCCCGTTCGCGTTGCCAAGATTCGGGTTCGTCGTGCACCCGGCCACGGCACCGAGACCGGCCAAACTAATCCCCGCAACGAATCGCCGCCGTGTCACAGGCCCCTCCGCTGCCATTACACGTATTTTCCCCGGAACGGATTATGAGACTTGCGGATCTTGTATGTAGTTTCTACGTTTCTATATATACTATGGAGTAACGATATATCGACAACAGTTGTCATACGTAGGAGGGATCGGGCTGAAGAGACGAGTCGGCGGAGCGGTAATCGTCAGCGTTTCACGCGGACTTGTCTGGGGCGTACACCCACAGCATGTTCGGTTCGTGGATACTACTGTCCTCCCCGATGATAACACGTCCGTCGGGCAGCACCACGATGTTGTCGGGATTTGCGACGGTGTTTTCGGGATCGACCGACGTGGATTGATCAGTCAACGACGCCAGTCCGTTTCCGGCAAGGGATTTGGCCGTTTCAGTCGCTTTATTGATGCCTCTCGGGTCGGTGGACTCCGTGGGTCGTGTATCGGTGTCGGTAGCCGGATTGAACGCACAGTCGTGACAAACGGCGGTTTTCGAGTCGGGGTGTGCGTCGTAGGGACAACCGCCACAGATGGTGGCGTGGTCACCGCCGACGACGGCCGGTTCCATCCGGTGAACGTTGTAGTTCCCGTCGAGTCGGAGACGATACACCGCACCGAAGTCCTCCCGATCCACGCGGACATCGTCCTGGGGGTCGTCGAACTCGTCGGTCTCGCTGTTCGGACGCATCGTCTCGTTGAGTTCGGACATCGCTAGATACAGGTGGTCGCCGGGAGTTGCGTTGGGACGGACGTTGACGCCCTCCATCTTCCGGAACTCGTTGGTTGCGCCCTTGGCAGTGGCGGCCTTTCGGGATTCGAGAAACGCCGCGCGGTCGTCGGGAGCGTTGCCGTTCGCCCACGCCCGGATCTCTTCGTCGGTGACGTAGGTCGGATCGGTAGATGGCGGCTGGTCGTCGTAGTCGGCGATCCACGCTTCGACCGCCTCGTCGGTCGCGTGGGCCAGCTCGATCCACTTCAGTTTGAAGGAAACGTCCCGGGGATCGGTGCCCCGTCCCTGCTGCTTTGCCGCCGCGGCGTACAGTGTTCCTGCCGAGAGATCGCCGGCCGTATCCGCGACGAACTTGAAAAAGACCGTCCCGGTGCCGTCGTCGCTCATGTACACTGTCCGGGCATCGGGCATCACGACGGCGTTCTCGTGGGAGAACCGCCCCATCGCGTAGTGCTTTTTCGGATCCGGTTCGTTCGATCGCGGCTCCCCGATCTCGACGATGTATCCGTAGCGGTAGGCGTTGCCGAACCGCCCGAGATACGACTCGATCAGCTCCTCCTGGTTGTTGTAGGTTTCCTCGTCTTCGTGAAACCACGCCCGCGCGTCGGGTTCGTACTCCTCGGAGGTCAACGGGGTGGTCCACGGCGTCACCGTTCCAAAGCAGTTGTTCCACGTGCCCTCTATCCCACGGAAATCGACGTTCTTCCGCTCCAGCACCGTCCAGCCGCCGGTATCGTCCGATCGTCGGAGGTGAAGCCGGCTCACCATTCCCGGAACGTCCTCCCAGTTCGTGAATAAGTATCCCTCGGCGGCTTCCTCCGACGGAATGAATCCGTTGTAATCCGGATCGTTCCCGTCGGTCAGCGGCTCGTCATCGGCCGAGTACGGAACCCCGAGCCGCTGTCCGCCGACGGTTTCGTCGTCGCTTGTCGCAAGTATTTGGTACTCCCCATTCGAAGTGGTGACGTATTCGGCGGGGCTTTCCGGTGGTTGGACGCTTTCGAAATCGGTCGGAAGCTGGTGGACGTTCGCGCCAGCGACAGCCCCGATCGCACCCGGCCGATACTGCTCGTTGGCCGTTTCAGACGGGTGTTGGACGTTGAAAAAGAGCTGCCCGTCTTGCGTCACGAACACGCCCGTGATCTCTGCGCCGGCGACCGTCGTCGCAAACCGGTTCAGCGTCGCACCGTCTTCCGCGTGGCTGTGTGTGGGTGTGGCTCCCGCGGAACGGCTTGCAATGACACCGGCTGTCCCGAGGGCAGAAAGCAGTTCTAGCGCATCGCGTCGTGTATACTCGGCAGGCATACACCCCCAATTATGATTGAATTACAATGAAATTATCCCACGTTCAGTGAGAGAACTCCTCTTGAACGATTTCGAGGGTTTCCTCACCGTCGTCCCAGCCGACGAAGATCGCCACGCTGGTCGCGCTGGTGATGATGTCGTGAATGTTGATGTGGGCGTCTGCGAGGGGGTTGACGATGTTGCTGATCACGCCGGGTTGGTTG
Source organism: Halobacteriales archaeon YIM A00010 (assembly GCA_025041175.1). GTDB lineage: Archaea > Halobacteriota > Halobacteria > Halobacteriales > Haloarculaceae > Halocatena. The sequence goes on along the minus strand of JAKCFJ010000001.1, from coordinate 2,346,972 downwards.
GGAAGCTCACCACCGGTAACTCGGACGACGGCGATATCGTCCTCGACGGTGATGCTCGACAGTCGCTCGTCCTCGATGACGACGTCGTGTAGGAGAGTTTCGACGCGTTCGGTGAGACCCTGATCGACGTAGAACGTGATCGAATCCATCCCGCTTGCGACGGCGTCGATGTTGATCTCCTGGTCGGCGAGCGCGCGCGAAAGCTGGGAGAGAACGCCCTCCTGGTTTCTGACAGAGCGGCCGGCGAGCGTGATGCACGCCAACGGCGCATCCCGGAGATCGATGAGGCTCTCGAACTGCCCTTCGATCGTCGTGCCGCCCGAGAGGAGGTCGCCGTGTTGGTAATGGACGACGCGAACGCCGAACTCGTCGGTTTTGTACCCGAGTGAGCTGGGTGCGATGACCTCTGCTCCCCGAAATGAGAGGTTACGCAGCTCGTCGACCGTTATCTGTCCGACGTTGCGCGCGCCCTCGACGACGTGGGGATCGCCGGTCATGACGCCTTCGACGTCGGTGACGATGACGACCTCGTCGGCGCTCATGTAGTTCCCGAGCATGACAGCGGTGCTGTCGCTCCCTCCGCGGCCGAGCGTGGTCACGGTGCCAGCGTGGTCTTGGGCCAGAAAGCCCGTGATGATCGGTACTTTACCGTCGAGTCGGTCTGCGAGCGCCTTCGCGCGCCGTTCGGTTTCGGCCACGTCGACCTCGCCCCGAGCGTTCGTTATGATGGGCCAATCCTCAGTGCCGGGTTCGAGAAAGAACGCATCGATGCCACGAGCCGCGAGCGCCGCTTTGAGCATCCGCACGCTGGTCCGTTCACCCATACTGACGATTTCAGCACGGTCGGACTCGTCCGCGTCGAACGTGATGGAATCGAGCAGGTAATCGGTCGTCGATCCCATCGCGCTCGCCACCACGGCGATCTCGTGACCGTTCTCGACCACCGCTGCGATGGAGTCGGCGGCCCGGTTGATCCGGTTGCCGTTGCCGAGGCTGGTACCACCGAACTTCGACACTACGCGCATCGTGCTCCCCCTCCGAGACGGGCCGTGTAACTCATTGTCGTACGTCTCTCGTGAGCAGCCATAAACGACACGTATACCGCGAAGCCTTGCCGTTCCATGTCACTACCGCTGGGGCTTTATACTCGTAGGGGACCCTACTCCGGATATGCACATTCGGGACGCCACCGAGGCGGACGCAGAAGAGCTCGCCACCAAAACAGGAGCACCGCGGGACGTGATGCGCAATCTCGTCCACGATCGAACCGTGCGTGTCGCTGTCACCGACGACACTGTTCGGGGATTCATCAGCTTCGACGCGCGTCGTGACACCGTACACATCACGCAGTTGGAAGGGGAAGAAGAGATCTGTGAGCAGTTGCTCGACGAACCGATCCGATTCGCGCACAAAGAAGAGATGGACGTCGAACTGCTCGTTCCTGCATCAGACAAACAAACCAAAGAAGCCGTCGAGAACGCCGCGTTCGAACGGGAGGGAAACGGACCGACGTTCGAAGGAACCCGAACGCTCAAATACCGGCTCGAATCCTAACGCACCCTATTTGGCTGGCAGTTCCGCGTATGCATGTCGTCGGGTCCCCGTTCTGTCAGTCCGGACGCGACGAACGCTTTTCGGTCGCGTTCGGGAACGACACGACCGCTAGAACCAGCCAGTTCGTGATACTGTCGGTCATGATTGCGTGAATGGACGGTGGCGTTTTCGAGAGCACGGAGCAAGTGCCTGACCGAACAGGCCACCGAGTGATCAACGATCCATGACCGACAGTATGAGTACCATCACCGATGTGAGACGGAAGCGGACCGATCACCCCCCTGTTTCGAGTGGATTGACCGAATTCAACGGGCGTACACCGGAATTACCGTCCGTTCGCTGCGACGGCTTCCACTCGAAACAAGGGGTGTGAACCGGTATCGATACCGACGGGTTGGAATCACGTGGCATGGAGAATGGCTCGAACGGTGTCCTCTACTGTCGGACAGGAGTGGTTGCGTATCGGCTGCTGGTGACTCGCCCGACAGCAGATTGATAGTCCGTCTCGATCCGTCCGCAGGTCCGACAGTATCCCGAGCGAGCGACACCCGGAAGAGGGACAGTCTAGGCCGTTTATCGCGTGGAATTATGCGCAGGGAACGCCTGTTCTCACACCGTAGAGCGGTAACCAGAACCCAGAAGGTTCAAACAAGGTGAGCAGCAATGAGTCCTCATGACAAGCCCCGGCGACGAGGATGATCCGGTCGGGCCGATTGGATGGCTCAAGTGGTTGTGGACGACGGAACATGGACTCATTGCCTTCCTCAGGGAGATCGTAGGGTCCATACTGATCGTGCTTCTCGTCGGGGCGCTGCTGTTCGGGATCAGCGGGGTGTGGCCGCCGATGGTTGCGATCGAAAGCCCGAGCATGGACCCGAACATTCAACAGGGCGATCTCGTGTTCGTCATGGAAGAACACCGGTTTTCGGGTGACGCAGCCATCGACCACAACGGTGAGAGCACCGGCGTCATCCCCTACCAACAAGCACAAGAAGCCGATCACGAGAAGTTCGATTCGTACGGGGATGTGATCATATACGAGCCGGACGGATCAGAACAACAAACCCCGATCATCCACCGCGCACGATTCTGGGTGGATGAGGGCGAAAACTGGTACGACAAGGCAAATCCCGACCACATCAGGGACGCGGAGAACTGCGAGGAACTTCCCAACTGTCCGGCAGAGCACAGTGGATTCATCACGAAAGGGGACAACAAGGAGAAGAACGGTCAGTACGATCAGGTCGTGGGACTCAGCGAACCCGTAAAGCCGGAGTGGGTCATCGGCACGGCCGTGTTCCGCATCCCGTATCTCGGCTCCATCCGGCTGCTCATGGGAATGATCAGCGGACAGGTAGCCAGCGCGGCTGGCGTCTACGGTGGCCTCCTCGGAACGGGTCTCCTCGGTGGAGCGATCGTGATGGATCATGCACGGTCGTAGGTCTGACAGAATCGACGTCCGCGCTGATTATTCGTCGAACCGGGCTTGAACGAAGGGCTGTGCTTCTTCTACGTCTGCGAGGCGGGAATCGCTCAACAGGATCGTTTCGGTGTCTTCGAGGGGAACGGAGAGGCTCATCTCCTTGGTCCGTCCGTACCGCCCTTTGCTGACCACGACGGCGTTCACGATCCCGAGCATGTCCAGCTCGCTGATGAGGTCGGTGACGCGGCGCTGTGTCAACACGTCCACGCCGATCTCGGTGCAGAGTTGTTTGTAAATGTTGAACACTTCGCCGGTGTTGATGTTGCGAACGCCGTGGCGTTCGAGGAGGATGATGGCGTACAGAACCAGCTTCGATTGTGTGGGGAGCGTTCTGACGACTTCGACCACGCGGTCGAGTTCGATCTTTTCCTGTGCTTGTCGGACGTGATCTTCCTCGATGAAGTCCGTCCGATCGCGTTCCGCGAGCTCCCCCGCGGTCCGAAGGAGATCGAGCGCGCGCCGGGCATCGCCGTGCTCTTGGGCCGCAAAAGCCGCGCACAACGGGATCACGTCGTCCGAAAGCGCCCCCGACTTGAACGCCACTTCCGACCGGTGTTGGAGGATGTCTTTGAGCTGTGTCGCGTCGTAGGGTGGGAAGACGATCTCCTCCTCGCCGAGGCTCGATTTGACTCGCGGATCGAGAAAGTCCGTGAACTTCAGGTCGTTCGAGATGCCGATGATGGAGACGCGCGAGTTTTCGAGTTCGGAGTTCATCCGCGATAGGTTGTACAGCGTGTCATCGCCGCTTTTTTCGACGAGCTTGTCGATCTCGTCGAGCATGATGACCACGACGCGCTCGGCGTATTCGACGGCGTCGAAAAACGTGGAGTACACCCGGTCGGTCGGCCATCCCGTCATCGGAACGGATTCGAACTGTTCGCGGTCGTCTTCCAACGTCTCGATCCGGTCGTCGATCCCCCCGATCGACTCGAACGCCGTCTCCGAAAGCGCGGACGCCGACTCGTCCGCGCGCGCCCTGAGATCGTTCAGCGCGGACAGCCGCTCGTCGATGTACCGCTCGTTCTCGTCGATGAACGTGTTCGCGAGCTGGGCGAGGACGCGATACTGGGTGTCCGTGACCTCGCAGTTGATGTACTGCACTTCACACGGAACCTCGTACTTCTCGGACGTGCTTTCGAGCTCTTCGCTGACGAACTTCGCGGATGCTGTCTTTCCAGTGCCCGTTTTCCCGTAGATGAGTATGTTCGAGGGCGTGTCACCGCGGAGGGCCGTTACGAGAATCGTGGCCATATTGTTGATCTGCTCCTCGCGGTGGGGCAGACGACGAGGGGTGTACGACGGCCGGAGGACCTCTTTGTTCTCGAAAATCGGCTCGCTACTGAGGAGATCGTCGAACAACCCCCGAGAGGACTCCTCTTCTCCTGGAAGTCCATCGAATAACGTGTTCTGACCGTCAGCTTCGACTGGCTCTTCGTCGAATATGGTGTCCGAATCTCCATCCCTGTTTGTGTCGGTCATTCGTTTCGTTCACCCCTTCATTTCAAGTGGAACAGATACGCGCATTCATCATAATAACTGATATCGGGCGTCTAATGCTGTCTATCGAGGGGTGGAGGTCACCCTCGTGTCCACCTGATGCAGGGGAACACGAGGGTGAGATTCCCATTAAACGTTGCGGTTCGAACGGGAGATCTCGTGTGGTACAGGATGATATATGTTATCATTCAGTAACTGATGCATGAGGCTGTATGGAGAACTCGTCAAGATACATTGGGATATAATGGCGTATTGATTGTATAACCAGGTGATGTCGATCGTATGATCGAGTACTGATTGGTAGCCGAAACAGGACGTACCACGGCAACCCCCCATCCCCTTCGTTTCAACTGGAACCCCGAAAGGACCCCCCACCCCCCACGAGGACCCACCAAAATAACTACAATGTATAAATATTATATAATTATTTTCCTATAAGATATATAGGATAGATTATATAACAGAGTGAACTAGAACTAGATCGGTATACTACCAAACAAACAAGCTAGAAAGAAGCTAGGAAAACAAAAAACAAAACAATAGATTCTCTTTTCTGTACTATAGTTGCCGTTCTCATTCTACCCTATTAAAACTTTCCTTATTATAGTGTCTACGAGAGATCGCTAGATCCCCCACTCCCTTTGTATCGGGTTCCAGTTGAAACGAAGGGGATGGGGGGTTAGGAACTCTCGATAGTGTTTGGATAGAATCATATTTTATCATATACACGGGTTGTATACACGTGTTGGGTGTATATCCAATAGACATTCAAAGTAGTCCTCGTAGGGTCGTTGGAGGACCGCCTCCGCTTGAGCATCGCAAGCCTCTCAAGTTAATGAACCTGGTGTTAATTGAAATATATCCGTATGAGATGTAGCAAAAACAATACCAAAACAAAGATATGGTTGTCTGACGCACGCTTAAGTACGTCGGATGGGGAATTGCGGGTATACGCGGCCGTCGGCCGTGGGAGGAGCGCGTTAGGATGGGACTGATAGCGAGCATCAAAGGCAGCATTTCAAGGCTGTTTTCGGGGGGCGAACCGAAGAGGATAGGAATCTACGGGCCGCCAAACGCGGGAAAGTGTCTCGCGGCAGACGAGGAGATCCTGCTTTCGGACGGCACGCGCCGACCGATCGAGGAGATCTATTCGTCTGCGCGTGAGGCGTGTCCGGATGCGCCCGACGTGAGCGGTTCATCACACGAGACGTGGTTCGCGTGTTCGGACGCAGATATCCGTGTTCCGTCCCTGACGGGGGATCTGACGGTCGTTCCGGCCACTGTCTCGCACGCGTTTCGCCAGCGATACCGGGGGGAGATGTATCGCGTTCGGACTGGTTCGGATAGCTCGGTCGTCGTGAGTCCCGAACACCCGTTCATCGTTCGTTCGGATGGGGGTGTCGCCCAACGTCGGGCGGACGCCCTTTCGGTGGAGAGCCGTGTCGCTCGGCTCTCCTCTGCTCCCACCCCTCCCGGTCCCCGTCTCCGGTCGTCCGTCTCCGGGATGGACGGCACCACCGACCGGTACGTGGCGGACGGTGGCTGTCTCGCATCCACAGCTGCTTCGCCCACGTCGATCGGAACCACCCACAGCGCCAGCGAGGACATCGCGTGGGAATCGGTCGTCTCGATCGAGGTGGAGGAGTACGACGGTGCCATCTACGACCTCACCGTTCCCGAACACCACACGTTCACCACCGCGGACGGTCTCGTCGTTCACAACACGACGCTCGCAAACCGCATTGCGCGCGATTGGACGGGAGACGCGGTCGGACCCGAGAGCCACGTTCCCCACGAAACCCGTCGCGCCCGTCGAAAGGAGAACGTGGAGATCAAGCGCAACGGATCGTCCGTTACCATCGACATCGTCGATACGCCGGGTGTGACGACAAAAGTGGATTACAACGAGTTCCTCGAACACGACATGACCAAAGAGGACGCCGTGCGCCGCTCGCGCGAGGCTACCGAAGGCGTTGCGGAAGCGATGCACTGGCTCCGTGAGGATGTCGATGGCGTTGTCTACGTGCTCGATAGCACGACTGATCCGTTCACGCAGGTCAACACGATGCTCGTCGGAATCATTGAGAGTCGGGATCTGCCGGTATTGATCTTCGCAAACAAGATCGATCTAGACGACTCGAGCATCCAGCGCATCGTCAACGCGTTCCCACAACACGAAGTGGTACCGTTGTCTGCCCTCGAGGGAGACAACATGGATGAGGTCTACAACAAGATCGCGGAGTACTTCGGGTGAACTAGATGGCTGACATAACGACGAACGATGGTGTGCAGATCGACCTCGTTAGCCGCGAGCGGATGCAAAGCCTCCGCAGCATGGAAAAGATCCGGCTCATCCTCGATGGCGTCCGCGAGGGAAACATCGTTATTCTCGAGGAAGGTCTCTCGCCCGACGAGGAATCGAAACTCATCGAAGTGACGATGAACGAGATCAGCCCCGACGAGTTCACCGGCATCGAAATCGAGAGCTATCCACAACAGGAATCGAAACCTGGCTTTTTCAGCCGGCTCTTCGGCCGCGATCCACCGAACAAACTGACAGTTATCGGTCCAGCCAACCGTATCGAGACGCTCCACAAGGACGAAAACTTGATTCAGGCCCTGGTAACACAGTAGGAAACGGAGCGCTAATGCCACACCAGTGTACCAACTGCGGCTGTGTGTTTGGAGACGGCTCGAAGGAGATGCTTTCGGGCTGTCCGGAGTGTGGTGGAACGACGTTTCAGTTCCGACCGGACGGCGTGGATGATTCCGACGTTCCTCCGGACGAGGAGCCACCGGAATCGAACGAAGGGAGCGTCGGTACGCACGTCGGCCGCGCAACGTCGATCGTTCGTGGATTCATGTCGAGCGATTCGTCGGCCGATTCGCCGGACACGGTCCCCGATGAGACTGATCGATCGGAACGTTCCGAGGAGGACCGAGACGCCGACGTGTTCGATTCCACCGATCCGGATCCCTTCGATGAGGAGGATTCGGCCCAGGCGACCGCTCGGTCCGAGTTCGTCGCTCCCGATCAGCTTCCCTCTCACACTCCTTCCGACGATGCTCCGGCCGAGTCGTCATCCTCGCGTGCCGGATCGTCTCCCCCTAGTGACGGTCGCGTCGTCCGCGAGCCGACCGGAGATCAGCCCGATCTCTCTGAGCTACGAGCGGAGCTCAACGATCAGTTCGAGTCGATCAAGATCCTCGAACCCGGACAGTACGAACTCAATCTGATGGAGCTGTACGACCGCGAGGAGTATATCATCGCTCTCCAAGAGAACGGCCACTACGTCATCCAAATGCCCGAAACGTGGATCTCTCACGACGAGTAGACAACTCGTCCGTCCACGATCGTGTGGGTCACGCCGATGTCGGCGATCGCGTCGGGAGCCGCGTCCCACGGTGACCGGGCGAGTGCGACGAGGTCGGCTCGTTTGCCTGTTTCGATGGTACCCAAGCGGTGCTCGTCGAAGCCGGCGTACGCCGCCCCGACGGTGTAGGCCCGCAGCGCTTCGGTGACCGGGAGTCGTTGCTCTTCGGCGGGCGCAGTGACCGTTTGCTCGATGCCGAACAGCGGATCGAGCGGCATGCAGTCGCTGCCAAAGGCCAGCGGAATCCCCGCCTCGAGAAGCGTGCGGCACCGGTTGGTCTGTCGCGTTCGCTCGCATCCGATGCGATCCTCGTACAGCCCGCCCTCGCGCGCCCATTTGAGGAAGTTCGGTTGAACAGAGGCGACGACATCGGCGTCGGCAAACCGCTCGAGCAGCGACCGTGGAAGGAGTTCGGCGTGCTCCACGCGGTGGCGGCTCCCGCTGGGGTCGTCGGTCGCCTCGTAGGTATCGAGCACCGCCTCGACGGCTCGGTCCCCGATCGCGTGGACGCAGCACTGGCGTTCCGCCTCGTCCGCGCGAGCGACGATCTCGCGCAGCTGTTCGGGACCGGTGACCCACTGGCCGGTCTCTCCGTTCTCGTACGGTTCGGAGAGCTGCGCGGTTCGGCCGCCAAAGCTCCCATCGGTGTAGCTTTTGACGCCACCGACGCGGACGAACTCGCTGCCGTGGTTCGTGACGGCGCCAAGCTCCGACAGCGCGTCGAGGTGATCGCTCCAGTAGTTGATTCGCACCCGGAGATCCAGCGCACCGGCCCTGTCGAGTTCGCGGTAGACGCGTGGAGCAGTGGACCGACGCACCATGTCGTGGACCCCCGTGACACCGAGCGTGTGGGCGCGATCGCGGGCCGCCGTGACGAGATCGCGCATGCGCTCGGCATCGGGAGCTGTTTCGCGGCGGACGACACCCAGCGCGTCCTCCACGACGACGCCCGTCGGTTTGCCCCCCGAACGTCGAACGTCGTCGTCGGGCATGTCGGGCGCGTGGCGTCCGAGCGCGACCGAGTTGAGGCTCCCGGTGTGGAGGTCCTCGCGGAACGCGACGACCGGGCGATCCTCGCTCACGCGGTCGAGATCATCGCGGTTTAACAGACGGTTCTCACCCCACGCGCTCTCGTCGTAGCCGTATCCGAGCACCCACCCCTCCGGCTCGCGGTCGCGTTCCTCACACAACAGCGCCACGGCTTCCTCGATGGAACTCGCGTCGGAGAGGTCGGCGTGGACGAGCCGGCGGCCGAACTGCTCCATGTGCGTGTGGGCGTCGATGAAGCCGGGCAGGAGCACGCCGCCCGCGAGATCGACGACGCTCGTATCGATCCCTTCGAGGAAGTCGATTTCGTAGCCCCGCCCGATGCGGACGATCTCGCCGTCGCGGACGGCGAGCGCCTCGTGGGTCTCGTCGGGATCGGTGAGCGTGTGTATCTCCGCGTCGGTGACGATCAGATCCGCGGTGTCGGTCATACCACCACCGAGGCGGGAACGAGCAAAAGCGTGGGGGGACGTGTCCACGACGACTGACGTTTCCCACGAGACGTACTGATCTCACTCTTGGCGTCATCTGAGCGTCTGGATCCCGAGGAACCGGGGCACGGATTCACGATATTCCTCGTACTCGTCACCAAACCGCTCGTGGAGCCACGGTTCCTCTGCCGCGGTAACAGCCACAGCCAGATGGAAATCGGTAGCAAACCAACGATCAGAAGCGTCGCGTTCACGATCAGTGCTATCCCTGTGAAGATTCCGACCATGCCGACGTACTGGGGATTCCGCGAGTACCGATACGGCCCACCGGTGTACAACTCTCCTTCCAGCCCGAAGCTCTCTCGCATACGAAAGAGATAGCCCGACCAGCCCGCGAACGCCGTCCCGCTTGCGAGGAGTACAGTCCCGATCCAATCCCAGAGCCGCGCCGTGAACACGAAGCTTCCCGCGTCCAGATAGCCGACGACAGCGAGCGCCGCGAACGTGATCGTTGAGCCACCCCAGTACCACAAGAAGTTCCATGAAACATCACCGGGCGGCCACAGTCGATGATCGGGGAACACGACGCTCACGAGGAGTCCTGTAATAACGGTCCCTTCCCCGAGTACAGCGATCGTGAGCGCACCGAGAGGGAGATGCGGCCGAGGCCCGCGAGCGAGTGATCGAGGCAATCGAGCGGTCGGCAGAGCTGTACGGATTAAAACGCAGCTACGGGCGGCTGTACGGCATCCTGTTTTTCGAGCCGGAGCCGCTGTCGCTGGACGAGTTGGTGGATCGAAGCGGCTACGCGAAATCGACAGTGAGCAACGCCATGGGAGCGCTCGAACGGTTTCACATGGTCCACCGCCGGAGTGTCCCCGGCGAGGGCAAGCGGGCGTACTTCGAGGCGGAGACGGATCTGTGGTACGTGTTCCAGCAGTTCCTCCAGCAGGAAGTTCGGCGCGAGATGGAGATTATGAGCCGGGCGCTCGAAGATGCCGAGGAGCCACTGGAAGCGAGCGACGCCGATCGCGCTGCGCGAGACCTCGAACGCGTGCGTCGGCTCGAGCGGGTGTACGACCGGTCAGAAACGGTCGTCGATCTTCTCTCTCGGCTGTCGCTCTCGCGGTTGCGGGAACTGCTCGGCCGAAGCGACAACAATGGGTCTTAGTCGTTCGGGATAGGACGCTACGGTATGACTACCCCAGCTGGGCTCGCAGATCGGGTGCTGTCGGGTGATCTCGCGTTGCACGAACTCGAAGCACACACCGACGCCGACACCGCGGCCGAGGCGCGACGCCGGCTCATCGAGCAAGAGACCGACGCCGACCTCTCGACGGTCGGCGCGTACGCCTTCGACGCCAGCGACGCACAGACCAGCATCGAGAACATGCTCGGAGCGGTACAGATTCCGATCGGCGTGGCCGGGCCGCTCACCGTCGACGGTTCGAGCGCGGCGGGAACGGCGTACCTACCGCTCGCCACCACGGAGGGCGCGCTGGTCGCCTCGGTGAACCGGGGCTGTTCGGCGATCCAGGCCGCTGGAGGAGCCAACGCCCGCGTTTTCCAGTCGAAAATGACCCGTGCCCCTGTGTTTCGCGTCGAGAACGTCCACGAAGCCGGGACTGTCGCCTCGTGGGTGCGCGAAAACGGGGAAAAACTCGCGGCGGCCGCGGCCGAGACGACCGACCACGGCGAACTGTTGGATGTGACGCCCTACGTCGTTGGCGACTCGGTGTTTCTCCGGTTTGGCTACGACACCAAGGACGCGATGGGAATGAACATGGCCACCATCGCAACGGAAGCGGCCTGTGAACTTCTCGAGCGGGAAACTCCCGCGGATCTCGTTGCGCTCTCTGGCAACCTCTGTACGGACAAAAAACCCGCTGCGATAAACGCGATCGAGGGCCGCGGCCGCACCGTCGGAGCGGACGTGGTCCTCACGCGCGAGCAGGTCGAGGATCGGTTCGACACGACGCCGGAAGCGATCGAGGAAGCCAACACCCGGAAGAACCTCATTGGCAGCGCCAAGGCAGGCAGCCTCGGCTTCAACGCCCACGCCGCGAACGTCGTTGCCGCCGTCTTCCTTGCGACCGGGCAGGACGCTGCCCAGGTCGTGGAAGGAGGAAACGCCATCACCACTGTCGACGTGCGCGGCGACGAACTGTACGCGAGCGTGACGATCGCCAGCCTCGATGTCGGCACGGTCGGCGGCGGAACGAAGCTTCCAACCCAGGCGGAGGCGCTCGACATCCTCGGCGTGCGCGGCGGCGGCGATCCGCCCGGAACGAACGCCGACGCGTTCGCAGAACGCATCGCTGTGGGCGCGCTCGCGGGCGAACTCTCTTTGCTCGGCGCGCTCGCCTCCGACAACCTCGCGTCCGCACACGAACAGCTCGGACGATAACGCTCGATTCCGACGAGCGAACGGTTCAGGCGCGCGCGAACACGAGATAGCCGGTGTGACCGACGCCGGCCGTCGAGGGGCGGGTGCCCCGGTCGTCGATGTCCATCGTTCGTTGGATCGTTTCGTACGTTTCGATCTCCTGCAGGCCGGCCGAACGGGCTGATTCGACGACATCGCGGGTCCCTTCCACGAAGGGGACGTAGGTCCCGACGAACCCTCCTGGGACGAGCAGCTCGGGCGCTCGTCGGACGACGCTGGGCGCGTCGCTGGTGTCGAGCGTGAGGAGATCGAACGGATCGCCGGCGCACAGCTCATCCAGTGCATCGGTCACGTCTCCGGTGCGAACGTCGACGGACTCCTCGACACCGGCCACCGCCATGTTCTCGCGGGCAACCTCGGCGAAGTCGGGATCCGTTTCGTACGTGCGGACCGCCGCTCCAGCGCGGGCGAGGTAGGCGCTCAACACGCCCGTTCCCGTTCCGGCGTCGAGCACCCGGTCGCCGCCGGCGACGCCGGTGTGACCCATCACCAGCCCGATGTCCCGTGGCATCATCGGCGCTCCGGTGCGCTCGAAATGGGCGAACAGATCCGGACCTCGGAGCGCTTGCGCCGTGAATTCCGTGCCGAGATGCGTCTCGACGGCGTCTCCGGGGGCGACGTCCTCAGGCACTTCGAGGACACCGAGGTCGGTTTCGAGCGTTTCACCCGGCGCGAGGAGATACTCCCGGTCCTCGTAGACGAGGAGGATCACTCCAGTCGGGATACCGCAGCCGCGAGGTCGCCGTCCTCGGCTTCGAGCGCCTCACGGGCCTGCTCCTCGCTCGCACTCGTTCGCTGTACAACGATATCGACGTCGTCCGCAGGGATCTCCTCTTCAGCACTCTCGGACTCGGCGTCGTCCGAGGAGTCCTGGGCGTCGGGTTCACCGACGATCTGGTAGGTCGCCTGGCCCTGTGCGGAGATGCGCTGAACCTCCGGCGACGTAAAGACGAGGTCCTCATCGGCCGTCCGAATGATGACCTCCTCGGCGTCGATATCCGAGGTATCAATCCCCATCTGTTCCATCATCTGTTGCATCTTGCGTGGATCGAGACCGCCTCCACCAAACATACGTACCCCGAACGGCGGAAACGGCAAAAGCGTACTGCTCCACGCCTCCAAATATAAAATAGATGGTAATATCGTCGGGTCAGGGTTCCGGTGGCGTCCCGTTTCGAACCGCGACAGCGACGCCGGTGCCGAAATCGGTCATGGCGCGAGCGGACAGTTCGGCCCGACCGACTGCGAGCAGCGTCTCCGCACACGTGACGAGCACCTCGTCTCCGGGTCTGACGTCGTCGTCCACCCGCTGGACGAACTTCGCAAACGCGTTTTTGCCGTCGGTGACGAACGGAACGCTTTCTTCTCCCACCCGGACGATCGGACGGCCGAGAGCAGAAAACAGCCGCTTTCCGCCCTCGATACCCAGCGTGAACCGACCATCTACCCCGTAGGAGACGATCCGCTGCCCGTCGTGTGACCTACCACACGTTATCTGTTGGGGTCTCCCCGAGGAGGTCCGCATCACTGAGAGGGTTTCCTCGGCCGGAAACAACGCTCGCCCAGCGCCGCTCCCGAACTGGTAGTCGGCGATGGTGCGAAGACGCTCGCGTTCTGTCCGGTCCATACACCCTCCTCGGGACCGGCGGATGAAAACCCTCCCGACACGCTGCTCACGAGAGCAGTATCACGAACGATCATGCTGTTTCGGTCAGTTTGGTGACGCTTATACGGGATGGGGTGATAGTAGTAAACGATGAAAACGGAGAAACAACGGCTGGGAGTCGGTGGGCTCCTTCTGGCCGGTAGCACTGTCCTGATCCTCGGCATTGCCGTCACGAGCGCTGTCCCGTCGGCGCTTGCGGGCGTTGCCTCCCTTGCCATGGCCGCCGGTGCGCTCATCGTCGGTCTCTCCGAAGAGGGCGCGGGCGTATAAACGTCCCAACACGATCGATACGCGTTTCGCTCTTGTGAAGCACGTTGTTGGTGAGTCAGAGAACGATTTGAAAGATTTCTGTGAGAGCTTCTCGACCGAGGTTGCGAAGGATTTGTCTACCGTAGTTGGAACGCTCTGAGATACGCTGTCAGTTTGTTCTTTGAGACGCCTCAATGCGGCGAGAACTACCATCGCGCCAGCGAACCTGCTCCAGTAAGTTCGCGGCGCTCGCCTTCGAGTTCAGCATTTCAAATGGGAACATATTGGTAGTGTCTCAAAGTCGTTTAGACTTTAGTATGGGCCTGTCTCATCCGTTCTCTCATGCCACCGTTCACCGGGGAGGGAAGCGTTGTACTGTTCGATCTCAAAAACGATCGTCAACCTCTTGGATTGAGTTCTAAACAGTTTTGCGACGCGACCCGATTTTTTGTCGCCAGCGTCTCGCCTACTCGTCAACTGACATATTAAACACGCTTTCAAACCCACGAATAAAGAAAACATAACAAATGATCGCTCCGATGAAAAACAGTCCGGCATAGAACACCACGAATCCCGACGACGTAGATAGATTAGTCACTGATGGATTAGCCTCTAAATAATTATGCCAGTGGAGAGTCTCAGCTGCGAAAAATATAATCATAAGTCCAATACTGACACCAATTCCGTTCTTAGCTAGTTCGAATTCGTTCCCTGCCATAGATGATTTCTAAGTCACACATTATATACATTCTTCCATGATGAGCCATGTGCTATCTGAGAGACTGGTAGAACGTGTGGTTACCCTATTTCAGACTGCTTTGGAACGTTATGCTACTGCTCTCATCTGCCAGTTCTGAAGAGTCAGGCCAGCCGGTTTAATAGCACAGGTAAATATAAGAATAATATTATAACAATGGGGTAGTAACGCTCTACTGCCTGCCCATTGACGGCGCTCTTGTGAAGGAGATTGTTGGTGACGACAGAGGATCTGCTCCCGCCCAGTAGAACCATCGATTGAACCGGTGACACTGAGGTTCTGATCACCTCCCGACCAGCTCACCACGATAACGAAATCGTAAGACAGCCCTCGATCAACAACATGTTTCACAAGAGCGAACACGTTTTTGGCGGATCGCGTTCTCACGCAGCTGTGCTACACAGCGAATTTTCACCTCCGACAGGCGTCCCGGCTGGGCACGGACGGTGTCGAACGCGCTGGCCGCGTTGTCGAGAAAAGAATCAAACCGAATGATCGAGCGTCCTACCGCGTCGCGCGGAACTCCCCGTGTTTGATGCCGATGTAGAACGTGAGGACGCCGAACACGAGCAATCCGACGCTGACCATCGCCGAGATATTGGTGGGCATCGGGCTGCTGAACGTGCCGCCAACGAGGATGAGTAGTAGTAGGACAAACGCTCCGATCGATTTGGGTTGATCGAACTCCATATCGGCCGTTCGAACGAGACCGAAATAATAGTACAGGTCCGTCACCAACTGTCGGGAGCGAACGGAGGATTAATCTGTCTGTCTTCTCGGTCGATGGCATCGATCGTCCGAACGTCCTCCTCCTCGAGATCGAGCGTTGCCGACGCCAGATTGTCACGGAGGTGGTCCGGGCCGGTCGCTTTGGGGATGGCGGTGACGCCGTGCTCGCGCAACCACGCGAGGCTCACCTGGGCCTCGCTGACGCCGTGTTTCTGTGCTATCTCCTCGATTTCGGGAGCGTCGAACACTGCTCCCCGGGCGAGCGGGGAGTACGCGACGAGCTCGATGCCGGCGTCGTCGCAGTACTCGCGCAGTCGTTCCTGCTGGAGCAGCGGGTGGCACTCAACCTGGAGCGCGAAGATCGGCGCGTCCGACGCGGAGCGGGCTTCTTCCAGCAGCTCTGGCGTGAAGTTGCTCATGCCGACGTGTTCGATGAGTCCCTCGTCGACGAGTTGGGCGAACCCGTCCAGCGTCGCCTCGGGATCGTACGATCCGGCGGGCCAGTGGGCGTACAACAGATCGATCGTGTCGACGCCGAGCCGGTCGAGGCTCGACCGGGTCGATTCGACGACTGAATCCCGGTCGAGCTGGTCGTACCACACCTTCGTCGCGAGAAACACGTCCTCCCGATCGACGGCTGCCGCTCGGATCCCCTTGCCGACGCTCGTCTCGTTGTCGTACGCCTGGGCCGTATCGATGTGGTGGTAGCCCATTTCGAGCGCCGTACTCACGCTCTCGACGCACTGGTCGGGATCCTCGTTCTGCCACGTCCCCAACCCGAGCATCGGCATGCCGTTCGCGGTTTCGACGCTCTCCGGGGCGAGATCCGATTCCTGAGACATACACGAGCGTTCAGCTGTCTGCTCAAAAGGGGTTGGGGATGCGAATGCGTCCTGACACCACGGGAACGAAGGACACGGGCCGTGCGGATCCAGCACGCGAGGGGGACACCAGTGTGGCGTGGTACAAAACAGGGAGAGCGAACTCATACTGTCGGACCTACGGACGGATTGCGACGGAATATCCAGCTGCTGTCTGGCGGTTCACCAGCATCCGATATTCAGTCATCCCTGTCCGACAGTATCAGTATTTGGGATCACCACCGGTAATCTCGTACACCTCCTCTAGCAGTTCATCGCGGGCTTCGACCCACTGCTCGAATCCGTCGACACTCGTGGGGTACTCCTCGTAGATCTCTTTGAGTTCATTGCTCTTCTCGTTGACCCGCCACAGGTCGTACAGCATGTCCCAGTGTCCGAACGTCTTCGCGGCGGTTTTGACCTTGGTAGCGAATCCCATCGACGTCGAGCCGCTCTTGGCGACCGTTTCCGCGAAGTGGTCGGCCGGGAGTTTCGTGATCACGTCGAGGATCTCATCGAGATCGGTCGCTCCGCCCCAAATGTTGTACAGATCCATCGCGGCAAACTTCTTTCCGAAGTCGGTCATGACCCGGCGGTTGTACTCCCACAGCGCGTCCTCGTCGTCGGGCACGCCCTCCGAAATCGCTTCGACAGCCGCCTGTGCGGCCCAATGGCCGGCCTTGGCCGCGCCCGGAATCCCACCGCCGGTGATCGGATTGACGTGACCAGCAGCGTCACCGACGGCGAGATAGCCGGGGGCGACCGCCGAATCGTACGGTCTGCGCGTGGGCAGCGCTGCCCCGAGCTTGTCTTTGACGCGTGCGCCGGCGAACTCCGCCCGCTGTTTGAGATCGGCTTTGAGCACCTCCACGAGCTTCATCGGCGGCTTGTTCATCTGAAAGCCGAGCCCAACGTTGATCTCCGTGGCCGTTCGCGGGAAATACCACAGATACCCCAGCTCCTGGGTGGGTTTGAACACGAGCGTGTCGGTCCATTCGACCGGCTCGTCGATCTCGATGATCTCGCGGTAGGCCGAACAGAACTGTGAGTAATCGACGTTGGTGTCGAACGTCGCGCCCGAAAAGTCGGTTTTGTCCTGTAACAGAGAGAGCGCGCCCGCAGCGTCGATCACCACGTCGGCCTCGTAGTTGGTCACAGAGCCGTTCCGGGTGGCTTTGACGCCCTCGACAGCCGTGTCCTGAATAACGTCGTGAACGACCGTCTCGTACTGGACGTCCGCCCCGATCCGGGCCGCCTCCTCCAACAACACCTCGCCGTAGCGCTTGCGATCGACGACGGCACCCGTCACACCACCGAATCCGATGTCCATCGACTCGCCACTCTGGGGATTCTCGAACCGTGCGTGGGTGATGTCGTCGTTGGTGAACGATTCTTCCCGAAGATACTCCAGGTCGATCGTATCCGGGAACGTACTCTTACCCTTTACAGCATCGCCACACGCGATGTGACCGGCGTCGTCCTCCGGCTTGCGCTCTAATAACGCGACCGAGAGTCCCTCACTGGCAACGGTCGCTGCAGCGAACGCACCCGCCGTCCCACCGCCGACGACGACCACATCGTAGGCTTCCGCAGACATGTATCCGGATTACGTGTCTCCCCATAAAAATCGGTCGTATACCCCCCGAATTAGTGGCTCTCCGACCGAACTGCCAATTCATGCGCTGTCTGAAACGATACCGATCGACGTGAATCGACGCGCGAGACGGAAGTACTGGATACTGATATTGGGGCGTGATATCATACATCGAAACGTTTTATTAAGATAATTCATAATGTACATATTATACATTAATACGGTGTGTCGATGGATCATCCGGGTCGTCACGGACGAAGCGACCCGAGTAGCGTGTGCCATCCCTGTTCGAACGACTACTTCAGCTGTGAGTAAATTATTTCACCCTGGAGCCCCGTGTGATTGGTATGTGTGTGCGGGTCAAGCTGAACGGTGTGCTAACGCTGCGCGCGGGCGTCGAGGAATCGAGCGTCCACGTCTCCGAGCGCGCGACCACCATCGACGTGGTGGAGGCGTTATCGCGGGAGTGTGGGCCACAGGTACGGCCGGCGCTGCTCAAGGGCGACCGTCTCCGATCGGACACCGTGGCGGTTCGTGAGTCTTCGGAGTCGACACAGCGGTTGTCGAGCGACAGCCGGGTCGAGCCGGGCGATACGGTCTGTTTCCAGTTCGAGGACCCGGACCAGTCTCTGTACGCGTAACTGATTTCTCGATACACTGTCGGAGCCGCGAGTGGCGACACGGGCGCTGATCCGCCGCTTCTCGTGTAAACCGGAACGTCTTCTACCGAGCCGGGCGATGAACGCGTGTGAGTGAGACAGCTACGGAGATCCAGATCGTTCTCTTCGACGGGTTCGACGAGCTGGACGCGATCGGTCCGTACGAGGTGCTCGACAACGCGGCTCGACTGGGCGCGGCGCTGACGGTGGAACTCGTCACGCTGGCGGAGACGGAGACGGTGACGGCCAACCACGGGCTGTGCGTCGAGCCTGATGGAACGCTCGCGGAGCCGGACGTGTTGATCGTTCCGGGCGGCGGGTGGAACGACGACCACGGTGGTGCGCGCGAGCAGGTCGCCCGCGGCGAGCTTCCCGAGGCGGTTGCCGAGCGTCACGCGGATGGGACGACGGTGGCGTCGGTTTGCACCGGTGGGATGATCCTCGCCCACGCCGGCGTGCTCGACGGGCGGCCCGCGACCACCCACGCGGGAGCGATCGATGAACTGGGCGAATCGTTCTCGTCGGTGGACGTTCGGGACGAACGCGTGGTCGATAGCGGATCGGTGCTCACGTGTGGTGGTGTCACCTCGGGTCTCGATCTCTCCTTGCATCTGGTCGAACGGCTCGCGGACGAGGAGACAGCGAACCGGGTGGCAACGACGATCGAGTACGACCGACGTACAGTTTAACGGAACGCCAGATGTGGAGGGAACCGCCACCGCTCGCTACGGTGTTCCGTCAGTCGTCGGTGGTGGATGCAGCGGCCTCCCCCACGACGCGCGCCAGTTCGGGGTGGTGCTGGCGGAGACCATCAAGATCGCCGCGCTGGCGGTACTGGCCCACCTTTTTTCCGTTCGGGTGGCCTTCGGCCACCGCTCACTTGGCGAGAGCGAAGCTCTCGCTTGCTCCCACTCGCTTCGCTCGCGGGAACGCAAAAAATCTGGACCAAAAAAGCCGCTCACTGCGTTCGCGGTGAGTGTACTAACTCACCGCGACCCCTCCGCCTCCGCTACCACGCGCTACGATGTTCCGTCAGTCGTTGGTGGTGGATGCAGCGGCGGCCTCTCTGACGACGCGGGCCAGCTCGGGATAGCGCTCCTGTAGCCCAGCGAGATCGCCGCGCTGTCGATACTGGCAGTAGGCCACCAGCGTGTCGACCAGACAGGCGGGCGCGCTCTCTGCATCCGGTTTCTCGGTCATCTCGGCCGGTTCGCGCGAGTCCTCGGGCGTGAACACCGACTGCACGACTGTGCCATTACGCTGTTCGTGAAAGCGCACGCACGCCCCGTTGTCGAACCAGCATTCGACGACCATCTCACCGGTGGCGGCATAGCGCGTGAACCGCGCGATTCCCGGCAGCTCGTCGTACCCGCCCGTTCGGGGCCTGCCAAGCCCCGCCGTCGCCAGTATCTGCTCGATCTGCGTGGCGTGCGCGCAGCCCGTGGATTGACAGGGTCTACACCAGAGTCCTTCACCCACGTCGATGCTGTGGTACAGCTCCGCTTTCGTGATCTCATCCCGATCCGTGGCGGCCGAGAGGTTCACGACTTCGCCCTGTCCATCCCGAAACTGGAACAGTGGCAGCGTCACCGCCACCACCGCCCCAACGGACACCCCATCCGGTGTTCGAGGCGCGAGCGGACCGGCCGGCCGCACACCGGGCAGCGCGTTCGCTGTTCATATTCCTGATACGATGCGACACCGTTACATGTCTCTGATTCATTCCCTGTCATGGGTTCTTCCAACCGCTTGAGAACCCCAGCGTCGGGTGGTGGACACACCCGGCGCGTTTCAGTGAACGCGCGGTCCATGCACGCTGGCGTCCTCATCTATCGTTCCTTGCCCCATCACACATAAAGGTACTGATCAAACCAGTAACGTTATGTAATACTAACAAATATTCCGGAAGCAGTTTTTCGTCGATCTGAACTGAAGTCCTGAAATCGGGCGTTGCTGCTCGAGATTGTACTGGCTATGGTGGATTTCTGTCGAGCAGTCACGTCATTCTCGGTGCTCAAAGCGATCCGCACGGAAACGCCTCAGCGACAGAGCGGAGCGGAGGCTGCGAAAATCTTCGATTTTCGCGCTCCCGAAAACGCAACGCATTTTCGAGGACTCCGCAAGCAGCCGGGCCTAACGGCCCGGCGACAGCGCGCGAGCACGTTCTCGCGTGGAACGATAGCCCCGTGGTTGTGCGGTGCGGTAACGTGAGTACACCCACCGCGAGCGCAGTTCCTGCGAGCGAAGTCGTTCGAAACGGCGAAGCCGTTTCGTGATGACGAAAATCTTCGATTTTCGGACCACGAGCGGGAGCAAGCGAGCGGCTTTTTTGGTCCAGATTTTTTGCGTTCCCGCGAGCGAAGCGAGTGGGAGCAAGCGAGAGCTTCGCTCTCGCCAAGTGAGCGGTGGCCGAAGGCCACCCGAACGGAAAAAAGGTGGGATGCTGTAATAGTGGTATGACCGAAACAGCCGCGCCGAGCGAGGCGTTCCAGCCGCTCGGTAACGAGATCCGGACGCGGGTGCTCGCGGCGCTGCTCGAGGAGGGCGGGCCGGTGACGTTGGCGTTCTCGGAGCTCGCCGAGGCGAGCGGTGCGGACACCACGGCCGGATTCGCCTACCACCTCCGGCAGCTCACCGATCATTACCTCCGCGAGACCGACGACGGCTACACCCTCACCGACGCGGGGATCCGGATCGCGCGCGCGATCGAATCCGGCGTGTACACCGAGAGCGTCGATCGCGATCCGGTCGGGATCGACGACCCCTGTCCGTTCTGTGACGACCGCGCGCTGGTCGCCACCGCGACCGACAACACCGTCACGGTGCGCTGTCAGGCGTGCGAAGCAGCAGTGTTACGGCTGCCGTTCCCCCCGAGCGGCCACCGGACCCACGCCGACGAGGCGTTTCCGGGCGCACTGGATCGGCTCTACCGCCACCGCGTCTCGTTGATGACCGATGGGAGCTGTCCGGAGTGTGGCGGGGAATCGACTGCACGCGTCGAATACGCGGATGCCGAACCCGAAACCGAGAGCGCCCCCGAAAATGGACGGGCACAGCTCCGCCTCGGCTGTACCGGATGTGGGTACACGCTGCGCTGTCCGGTGACGCTCGCTGTGATCGACCACCCCGCAGTCGTTTCCTTCTATTACGGCCACGGCGAAGACGTTCGCAACCGGCCAATCTGGAACGTCGGACGAGAATGGCGCGAGACGATCCTTTCGGACGATCCGTGGTGCGTGCGCGTTTCGGCCGAGATCGACGACGAGCAGTTGGAGTTGCTCGTCGGCCGCGACGCGACGGTCGTTTCCGTGTTCGAGCGATGATCGGTTCGTGACTGTTACAGCAGGTCGTCGATCTCTTCGCGCTCGAGCGTTCGGTAGCCCGCCTCGTCGATGACGGCGACGGCGACGGTTTCGGGATCGTTCTCTTCTTCGTCGGTCAGTACCGAAGCCGCAAGCCCCGACGCGTCAGCGATCGAGATCTCTGGATCGTACTCCGATTCGAGCGTGTTTTCGATCTCGTCGCTGTTGCCGCCGATGGCGGTCGCCTGCCACTCGTAGGACGTGCCCGACGGATCGGTTTCGAACAGCTGCGGCGTCCCCTCGACGTAGCCCCCCACGAGCAGCGCCGCACCGAACGGGCGGGTGTGACCCGCTTGCGTGAACTCCTGAACGTGCTCGCTCACTTCGGTCGTGAGCTGTTCGGGCGTGATCGGCTGGTCGTAGCTGAGCTGCTCGACCTGTGCGGTCTGGCGGGCTTCTTCCACGAGCTGGCGCGCATCGGCGACGTGGCCGGCGCTCGCAACGCCGTTGTGCTCGTCGATCTTGTGGAGCTTCTCGATGCTTCGGGCTTCGAGCAGCGGCGAGCGGACCCGTCGTTCCGCGGCGAGCACGACGCCATCGCTCGCTCGCACGCCGACGCTCGCGCCGCCGCGTTTGACCGCCTCGCGTGCGTACTCGACCTGGTACAGCCGGCCATCCGGTGAGAACAGGCTGGTTCCGCGATCGTAGGCCTGTCGGTCGTCCTGCCCCCGCATCAGGCCACCTCCGTGCTGTCAGTGTATGAGTCGATCATCACGTCTTCGGGAGTAATACGCGCAACTGTGATACCATTACCGCTTGCGGTATCGCGCTCCATTGCGCTCTCGACCGCCTCCGCGGCGACCGACACGCCTTCCGACAGCGTGAGATCCTCCTCGTAGAGCCGTTCGAGTGCACCCGTTGCGAGCTGCATACCGCTGCCGCTCGCGGTGTAGGTGTCTTCGAGCACACCTCCCGCCGGGTCGATCTGGAACGCGCGCGGGCCGTCCCCATCGACGCCGCCCAACACGGGCATCGAGCGCGTTCCTCTGAGCAGCCGGCCGGCTGTCTGGGCTAGCGCGTCCATGTCCATCGGTTCGCCGCGGCGCGCCTCGTACAGATTCGCTGTGCTCCGGAGCTGTCGGATGAACGCCTGTCCAGCACCGACCGAGCCGGACAACGTCACTGCTGCGGTGGGGTGAACCTGTTCGATCTTGATCGACTGTTTGTTCGAGACGAACTGTCCGCCGAGGCTGGTCCTGCGATCGGCCGCGAGCACCACCCCGTCGGCGGTGACGAGTCCGACCGTCGTCGTTCCCGTTTTCTGTACGGTCGTCTCCTGACCGGTCTCTGTTTCCATATCCGTCGTTGGAACTCGCATCGAATAAGCGCTCGCTAAAATATTCCTTAGCCGTGGGTCGTCTCGCGCGGCTCGGACACGGTTCGGCCTTTGGCGTCCCGTTTCACTCTGTATCCGCACCGACAGCCGCCTCGACCGAATCGAAGCCGTCCCGTTCTAACAGTTCCACCAGTCCTCTATTGATGTCGCGCGCGAGCGTGGGTCCTTCGTAGATGAGTCCGGTGTACAACTGGACCAGCGATGCGCCCGCCCGGATCTTCGCGTAGGCCCCGGCCGCGTCCGAAACGCCCCCGACGCCGATGACGGGAACGTCGGTGCGCTCTGCGACGAACCGGATCGCTCGGGTGGCGCGCGCTTCGATCGGATCGCCGGACAACCCGCCTGTCTCGGCGCGGTTGATGCTATCCAACGAGTCGGGCCGGTCGGTCGTCGTGTTCGTCGTGATAACCCCATCCAGATCCAGCTCCTTGACGACGGTCAACGCCGCTTCGATCGCCTCGTCGGTGAGGTCCGGCGAGAGCTTCACGAGCAGCGGCGACGCCCCAGCGTCTGTGAGCGTCCCGAGGATGTGTTCGAGGTGCTCCCGATCCTGCAGTTCGCGCAGTCCGGGCGTGTTCGGACTCGATACGTTGACGACGAAGTAATCACCGCTCGATTCGACGCGTCCGTAGGTGTACAGATAGTCCTCGGCTGCCTCCGACAACGGCGTCGACTTCGACTTCCCGATGTTCACCCCGACCGGAACATCTACGCGCGTCCGCGCGAGGCGGGCACCGATCGCGTCCGCGCCGTGGTTGTTGAATCCCATTCGGTTGATGAGCGCCCGATCCTCGGCTAGCCTGAACAGGCGGGGCTTTGGATTTCCTGGCTGGCGCTCGGCGGTCACACCCCCGACCTCGACGTGCCCGAACCCCAGACACGAAAGCGCCGACGGAACCTCGGCGTTCTTGTCGAACCCGGCGGCGACACCGATCGGATTCGGAAACTCGTGGCCGAACACCGACGAGGAAAGCCGTGAATCGTCTACCCGGTAGCGCCGCGCCAACGCCCGATCGGTCCCCGTCTTCTGAGCCACACCGAGCATCGATCGGACGGCGTCGTGGGCGGTCTCCGGAGAGAGTCGAAACAAAACCGGCTTGACAGCGTCGTACAACTGCATTAGAACTCGTGTTCGATATTCTCGTCCTCGTCGGCCTTCTGGATGATGATCTTGTTGTCACGCACCCGTACGAACACCTCGTCGCCGATCGCCATTCCTGCGACCGTCAGTTCATCCTCGTGGAGGTTCAGGTGTACGTTGTGGTATTCGCCGTCTTCGTCTTTGGCACCGCTCGGACTGAGCGTTTTCTTTCGCACCATCGCGCTATCGTATTACAATCTTCGATATACGCTATACATAAGTCTGGCGTGCCCGGAATTGAATCGATACGCCACCCCTTTTCATCCCTCTATATAAATGTACTGGACGCTGGCTAGCGGTTTTGGGGATACAGTTATATGACGGTATGTACTGATGTGACATGGAGGTGTGAAAATCATGGCACGCAGTACGGATGACAAACGGAACTTCGCCCTTCGTGAGGCGGGGGGCCAGGAGACGAGCGTTTTCTCTGGTCGGACGCCACGCCAGGCAGCACTGAAAGCGGCTCGACGACTCGAGCCGGCATCATCAGAGCAGCAAGCCGAACGCACGGATATCGAACTCCGCGAGAAAGGGACGAAGAAGGTCCACATCTACGAAGGCTGGGCGTGGGAGGAAGACGCTCCTGACGACAAACCTGATTGGATGCCCGACCGAATCACCGAGGCTAACGTCTCGAAACAGGGTATCGAACACTTAGAGGAGATCTGATCCCGGCGATCAGCATCTACAATTTTTTGCATTTCATCCCTCGTAGTCGCTACGCCCATAGCGCGTTCTGATACTGTCGGTCATACTCACGTGACTCGACAGTGGCGTTGTCGGGAGCATGGAGCACGTGCCTGCCCGAACAGGCCATCGAGGGTTCGACGATCCATGACCGACAGTATGAAAGATCCATATGAGTGCACACCGAACCGACGCACGCGCGGCTCTCACTCGGCCGGACCACGTGTGTGAGCGCGGGATGACGCGCCGGTCTCCAGCCGCGCGATACGTCGTGTCTATGAACCACCGATCGAACTGAGTACCCTCGTTTGACGTTGTTACCACGTTAGCACTACGCGAATACTGTTTCACTAGGCGTACGTGCGACGTGGTTGTGCCTCATGGGATCGTCTTTCATGAAAACGCATGACGTAGCGGCTTCGGTTCGACGGGCTTAAGGTGTCGCTGCCATTCGAATGAAATGCGAACGACGTGAGGCACGCACCCACCGGGGGACGTGAACCACGGTCCGATGCCCTTATATATGTGGGGGCGTTCGGATGAAATACGCAGCGAGCTTGGATCTGTCGACTGGATCTAAGCTCGATCCGAAGCCTTTATGTATATGGGGGCATTCGGATGAAATACGCAGTGAGCGTGGGTCGTTGGATCCGGCCGACGCTCGGACCGATCGACGCAGGCAGTTCGATGGGTTTAAGGCCTCGAATGGCCTACGATCAGGTCCGAAGGACATGAGGATTCCACCCCTACGGTCCGCCGTTAAGATGGGATCTGATGTTAGCCTTGATAGTTCGGTGATACTCGGTCGGTTTATGTATCACCGCACGACCGATAGTTGGTGCATTTGACATGCATCCCGCCTAACCCTCCCCTTGTGGGAGGACATTCCGGTTGATCCTGCCGGAGGCTATTGCTATCGGAATCCGCTTTAGCCATGCGAGTCGCACGGGTTCAGACCCGTGGCGAACTGCTCAGTAACACGTGGCCAAACTACCCTATAGACGCGGACAACCTCGGGAAACTGAGGCTAATCCGCGATAGCGCTCTTTTGCTGGAGTGCATCGAGCGTGAAAGGCCCCGGCGCTATAGGATGTGGCTGCGGCCGATTAGGTAGACGGTGGGGTAACGGCCCACCGTGCCTATAATCGGTACGGGTCATGAGAGTGAGAGCCCGGAGACGGACTCTGAGACACGAGTCCGGGCCCTACGGGGCGCAGCAGGCGCGAAACCTTTACACTGCACGACAGTGCGATAAGGGGATTCCGAGTGCGAGGGCATACAGTCCTCGCTTTTGTACACCGTAGGGAGGTGTACGAATAAGGGCTGGGCAAGACCGGTGCCAGCCGCCGCGGTAACACCGGCAGCCCGAGTGATGGCCGCTATTATTGGGCCTAAAGCGTCCGTAGCTGGCCGGACAGGTCCGTTGGGAAATCCACTTGCTCAACGAGTGGGCGTCCAGCGGAAACCGTCTGGCTTGGGACCGGAAGACCTGAGGGGTACGTCCAGGGTAGGAGTGAAATCCTGTAATCCTGGACGGACCACCGGTGGCGAAAGCGCCTCAGGAAGACGGATCCGACAGTGAGGGACGAAAGCTAGGGTCTCGAACCGGATTAGATACCCGGGTAGTCCTAGCTGTAAACGATGCTCGCTAGGTGTGGCGCAGGCTACGAGCCTGCGCTGTGCCGTAGGGAAGCCGTGAAGCGAGCCGCCTGGGAAGTACGTCCGCAAGGATGAAACTTAAAGGAATTGGCGGGGGAGCACTACAACCGGAGGAGCCTGCGGTTTAATTGGACTCAACGCCGGACATCTCACCAGCTCCGACAGTAGTAATGAAGGTCAGGCTGATGGTCTCTGCCCGAGCTACTGAGAGGAGGTGCATGGCCGCCGTCAGCTCGTACCGTGAGGCGTCCTGTTAAGTCAGGCAACGAGCGAGACCCGCACCTCTAGTTGCCAGCAACATCATGCGATGGTTGGGTACACTAGGGGGACTGCCGCTGCCAAAGCGGAGGAAGGAACGGGCAACGGTAGGTCAGTATGCCCCGAATGAGCTGGGCAACACGCGGGCTACAATGGTCGGGACAATGGGATGCCACCCCGAGAGGGGGCGCTAATCTCCTAACCCCGGTCGTAGTTCGGATTGCGGGCTGAAACTCGCCCGCATGAAGCTGGATTCGGTAGTAATCGCGTCTCAGAAGGGCGCGGTGAATACGTCCCTGCTCCTTGCACACACCGCCCGTCAAATCACCCGAGTGGGGTCCGGATGAGGCCACCGTCCGGTGGTCGAATCTGGGCTCCGCAAGGGGGATTAAGTCGTAACAAGGTAGCCGTAGGGGAATCTGCGGCTGGATCACCTCCACTGACCGGGACCAGGTCGCTGACCTGGCCCACCTTTCGCGGATCGGACGTGCGATCGATTGATGACCGACCGAGCACCTTAGAACTATCAAGGCTAACAGGTAGGGCCCATAGCTCAGTGGGAGAGTGCCTCCTTTGCAAGGAGGATGCCCTGGGTTCGAATCCCAGTGGGTCCATGTTCGCCGGGACGAAATCGTTTCCCTTAAGTGTGAAACGACGTTCGTTCTGGTAACGACAGATGCACCATCCCGTGACAAGCGAGGATGGGAAGGGTCGATAGCCACCCTACTCGGGGAGGCAGATGAGACCGTGTGTACGTGCGATCCAGGCGCTCACTGGACCCGTTCATCGTGGTCCAGAGCATTATATTCAAAATGATACCTTATGGTATCATCGTGGCTACTGTGCCGCGTGGTGAATGGCTCGGCTCGAGTGCCGACGAAGGACGTGCCAAGCTGCGATAAGCCTCGGGGACCCGCACGGAGGGTACGAACCGAGGATTTCCGAATGGGAATCCCCACAGCAATTGCTTTGCGCAATGGGGAACGTCCGGAACTGAAACATCTTAGTACGGACAGGAAGAGAAACCGAATGGGATGTCGTTAGTAACGGCGAGTGAACGCGACGCAGTCCAAACCGAAGCCTACGAGGCATCCGCCTCAAGGGCAATGTGGTGTACGGGCTGACCGTAATCGGTCGATCGACTACGAGAAGTCTTCTGGAACGGAGCGTGATACAGGGTGATAACCCCGTATCGTAGTTGTTCGACCGTGGGTCAGTTCCCTGAGTATCGGGGGTCGGAAATCCCTCGTGAAGATGGCAGGCATCCACTGCCAAGACTAAATACTACTCGAGACCGATAGTGAACAAGTAGCGTGAGTGAACGCTGAAAAGCACCCTGAGAAAGGAGGTGCAATAGGGCCTGAAATCACGCGGTGATGGAGCGATGGAGCGTACAAGGCCGATCGTAAAACGACGTGAGGGCGACCTCACTGTAGGAAGCGATCGGAGCCGACGTTCCATCGTACGTTTTGAAAAACGAGCCAGGGAGTGTGTCTGTATGACGAGTCTAACCCGATTATCGGGGGAGGCGTAGGGAAACCGACACGGCCGCAGGATGTGGTTTTACCACGTTCCAGGGCCGCCGTGTTCAAGCGCGGGGAGTCATACGGGCACGACCCGAATCCGGGCGATCTACGCGTAGGCAAGGTGAAGCATGGCGAAAGCTATGTGGAAGCCTGCTAGGGATGGTGTCCTACAATACCCTCCCGTGATCTACGTGTAGGGGTGAAAGGCCCATCGAGCCCGGTAACAGCTGGTTCCAATCGAAACATGTCGAAGCATGACCTCTGCCGAGGTAGTTTGTCGGGTAGAGCGACTGATTGGGGTGTCCGCCTCCGAGAGGAGTCGGCGCCCCTGTCAAACTCCGAACCGACAGACGCCGTGGACGCAGGGAGACCGGTGTGCGGGGTAAGCCTGTGCACCGTGAGGGAGACAACCCAGAGCTGGGTTAAGGTCCCCAAGTGTGGACTAAGTGCGATTGAAGGTGGTCTCGAGCCCTAGACAGCCGGGAGGTGAGCTTAGAAGCAGCTACCCTCTAAGAAAAGCGTAACAGCTTACCGGCCGAGGTTCGAGGCGCCCAAAATGATCGGGGCTCAAGTCCACCACCGAGACCTAGCGGCACGTGTTACAGCGTGATCCAGTAGATTGGCGCTCCGGTTGGATGGAAGCACGGGGGAGACTTCGTGTGGACCGGCCGGTGACGAAAATCCTGGCCATAGTAGCAGCGATAGTCGGGTGACAATCCCGACGGCCGAACGGACAAGGGTTCCTCAGCAATGATCGTCAACTGAGGGTTAGCCGGTCCTAAGTCTCGTCGTAATTCGAGCGAGACAAATGGGAAACTGGTTAATATTCCAGTGCCGTTGTGCAGTAAACGCCGACGCTTTGGGGTCGCCCGAGCCGGGCTTTCGCCCGGTCGAACCGTCAAAATTCGTGGAAGCCGTAATGGCACGAAGCGGACGAACGGCGGAATAGGGAAACTCGGGTCAACCTAGAGCCCGTGAAAAGGCAAGCACAACGTCCGTACCGAGATCCGACACAGGTGTCCGTGGCTGAAAACGCCAAGGCCTGTCGGGAACAACCGACGTTAGGGAATTCGGCAAATTAGTCCCGTAAGTTCGCGATAAGGGATGCCTGCCCCGGAAAGGGGCAGGTCGCAGTGACTTAGACGCTCCGACTGTCTAGTAACAACATAGGTGACCGCAAATCCGCAAGGACTCGTACGGTCACTGAATCCTGCCCAGTGCGGGTATCTGAACACCTAGTACAATAGGACGAAGGACCCGTCAACGGCGGGGGTAACTATGACCCTCTTAAGGTAGCGTAGTACCTTGCCGCTTCAGTAGCGGCTTGCATGAATGGATCAACGAGAGCGTCACTGTCCCAACGTTGGGCCCGGTGAACTGTACGTTCCAGTGCGGAGTCTGGAGACCCCCAAGGGGAAGCGAAGACCCTATAGAGCTTTACTGCAGGCTGTCGCTGGGACATGGCCGCTGATGTGCAGGATAGGTAGAAGTCATTACCCAGGCGTCCGCTGCTAGCGGACCGCCGAGACATCACTGAAATACTACCCGTCAGTGGCTGTGACCCTCACTCCGGGAGGAAGACACCGATAGCCAGGCAGTTTGACTGGGGCGGTACGCGCTCGAAAAGATATCGAGCGCGCCCTATGACCATCTCATCCGGGTCAGGAATCCGGAGAAGAGCGCAAGAGCAAAAGATGGTTTGACAGTGTCCTGCCTAACGAGGGACGCTGACGCGAAAGCGTGGTCTAGCGAACCCATTAGTCCCGCTTGATGCGGGCAATGGCTGACAGAAAAGCTACCTTAGGGATAACAGAGTCGTCACCGGCAAGAGTACATATCGACCCGGTGGCTTGCTACCTCGATGTCGGTTCCCTCCATCCTGCCCGTGCAGCATCGGGCAAGGGTGAGGTTGTTCGCCTATTAAAGGAGGTCGTGAGCTGGGTTTAGACCGTCGTGAGACAGGTCGGCTGCTATCTATTGGGGGTGTTTGGTGTCTGATGTGAACGGCCGTATAGTACGAGAGGAACTACGGTTGGTCGCCACTCGTGTACCGGTTGTCCGAGAGGGCACGTGCCGGGCAGCGACGCGACACGGGGTAAGGGCTGAATGCATCTAAGCCCGAAACCCACATAGAAAAGAGACACCGTTGAGACCGCTCGTAGAAGACGAGTTCGATAGACTTGGGGTGTGCGCACCGAGGCGACGAGGTGTTCAGCCCGCAAGCACTAACTGGTCAACGCCACATATTCGTACTGGCCCGATGAACGGGTCCAGGCGTAAACTGGATCGCACGTACAATACACCGATCGTGGTCTGTGACTGCGGTTCGATTCCGCGGATCGGCATTGAGGCGGCCACAGCGGCGGGGCAACTCCCGTACCCATCCCGAACACGGAAGATAAGCCCGCCTGCGTTCCAGCGAGTACTGGAGTACGAGAGTCTCTGGGAAAACTGACCCGCAAGGGTGGCCAAGTGCAGGTCGAGGTTTGCCAGCCACAGTACACGCAGGGTTCGTCCCGGTGGACATGGCGAACAAACTGTCGACACCTGTAACTGGTGGTTCGCCGCCTTTCCATTCATACCTTCATTCATTCCGGATAGCGACAGCGAACGATCGCTATCCTTATTTCTCTCGCCTGAATAGAGATATCCAGCGCCAAGGTGGCAGAGTTCGGTTGACGCGGTCGCCTGCAGAGCGACTCTACGCCGGTTCAAATCCGGCCCTTGGCTCTCACACGAAGTAGATGTGCACTTGCTATTTGCAGAGAATGTCAACGAAAAATGCACTGAGAACGTCTCTCATAGATTATTCCACATACCCGAGATCAGACAAATGCTCCTCATTTATTTCAGCGCGTTCTGATGATACAGTGGGCTGATTTCTGAGTATCGGTTTGGCAAATGAGCGCGCCTCTGCGGGAGTGAAATCAGGCTGCCCGAATGTTATGGGACCACTTTTCGTTTCATTGATTACTGTCTTTGCCAATCGGAGTGGGTGTTGGCGCTGCAACGGGGAATACGGACTCCTCACAGCGTGGTACACAAATCGGCCTGCTTGGTAGAGCAGGTTGGTATCAGCGAACACGTACCCACCAGATCCATCCCAAACCCCCCATTCGTTTTTTGAGCGTTGGTTAAAATGAAGTCTGTCGTTGCGTGCGCCCTCAAAGAGGTTTGTCCCAGGATACCGCTCGTCCATCGCGAGATCGTGTCCGACTGCGTGGGCAAGCGTGGGGAGTAGATCGATATGGGAGATAGCTGCTTTCTCTTCGAGCATTACATCGTCGTTGTAGATAACAGTCGGCGTATACACTAACTCAGGCAACGAAGCAGAGCCATGCCCATAGAACCCGTGCTCTCCAAAGGTTTCACCGTGATCGGCAATAAATAACACAAGCGTATCTGTGAGCAGTCCCCGGTCGCGAAGTGTTTCGACGCGCGACCTGAACTTACTAACACTACTCGTACCAGCAGCACTGTACTCGTCTCGCGCCGTGCCCTGTTTCCGCCTGCAATAGTCGCTCACCGGCTCATTGTATGTCCATTCGTGATTGTATGGGGCGTGGGGGTACAGGTCACGCTCAAAATACACGAACGGAGGTTCCACCTCGTCTATTGGCTTATGGGGGATTCTATCACTCGTCCCGAGCACCTTCCCGAGTTCGATACCCTCCTTGTAGAACGACGGATTAGGCCGGAGGTCGAACAAATCTGGTGTTGTTTTTTCAAGACTCTGGCTGAATCTGAACACCCCGTGAGACGAGGGGTGCTGGCCGGTGAGTATCGACGCAAAACTGGGCGGGCTGGATACACCTGCGGAGACTGTTTTTAACACCCGATTCCGGTCAAACTCGCATTCTCCCGTGTCGTGGCGAAAAGAATCGGACACAAATAGGGCGATATTGCTGAAGGACTCTTTTCCTGTAAGTCGCATACGGTTTTGTTGGATGGTTCCTTAATAACGATTTCCCCATCCTACTTCATGGCCATAAATACTGTCGGACAGTATAAGTACCCTCTACTATGTAGTATCCTTTTCTGACTAATCGCCTTCTGGTAGGGTCGACTGACGATTTTTATTATATAACCGATCACTATCGTGTGGGTGTGTCGAACTGGACGGTATAGCGGTCGAACAGTTCGGTGTAAACGAGAAGCTGACTCCGACAGCCATAGCATCCTCAAGCGACAACTGTCTCCGATGTCGGATACAGAGCATCCGGTGAGTCGCGTGTGGCACCAGTACCGCTCGGTGCCGATCGTCTATCGGCTCGCCATCTCGTTCGTTCTCGGCACGGTTGTCGCTTTCTCCGTCGGTGCTCCAGCCACGAGGCTCGCGCCACTGGGTGATCTCTTTTTGAATCTGTTGCAGATGATCGTGATTCCGGTCGTCGTGTTCAGTTTGCTCGCGGGCGTTCGCCGTCTTTCTCCGAGACAGATGGGACGCGTCGGCGGGATCGTTCTCGGGTTGTACGCGGCGACCACGACTGTGGCAGCGGCCATTGGTCTCGCGGTTGCGAACCTGCTCAAACCGGGACAGGGAGTCGCCTTCACTGGCGGTGAGGCACAGTCCGCCCAGCCGCCCAGCATCAACGAGGTGCTTCTCGGAATCGTGCCCACCAATCCAGTGGATGCGTTTGCGAACGGTGATCTCCTCTCGATCATTTTCTTCGTGATCGTGTTCGGGATCGCGCTCGCAATCGCCCGGGACCGGGCCGACGAGGCGGTGATCCGTGACGGTGCCGAGACGTTTTTCGAACTTGCAGAGACCGGGATGGAAGCGATGTTCGTCCTCGTGTGGGGGGTCATGGAGTTCGGGGTGATCGGCGTCTTTGCGCTCGTGGCCTCCGAGCTCGCGGGGAAAGACGTCGGTGCCATTCTCGCGCTCGGATCGCTCGTGGTGGTCGTTTTCATCGGCGTCGTCATTCACATCACCGTTACGTATCTCGGCGTCATCGTTGGGGGACTGTTAGGAGGATCTCCGATCTCGTTTCTGCAGGGGGCAAAGAACGCGATGGTGACGGCGTTCAGCGTTCGATCGTCGAGCGCAACGCTGCCAGTGACGATGAGCGACGCCGAGGAACGGTTACGGATCGACGAGAGCGTGTACGGGTTCTCGCTCCCGCTCGGCTCGACGGCCAACATGGACGGGGCGGCGATCAGGCAGGCGGTGACCGTCGTCTTTGCTGCCAACGTCGTCGGTCAGCCGCTCGGTCTCGGCGATCAAGTGGCGATACTCCTCGTCACGGTGCTGATCAGCATCGGTACCGCTGGCGTTCCCGGTGCGGGGTTGATCATGCTGACGATCGTGCTCGAGCAGGCGGGTCTCCCGTTGACAGTCGTTGGGTTCGTTGCCGCCGTCGATCCGGTTCTCGGCCGCATTGCGACGATGAACAACGTCACTGGCGATCTCGCGGTGTCGACGCTCGCCGCCAAGTGGAACGGCGCGATCGATCTCGGCAGTGGCGTCTGGACCGGTGGAGACGCGTCGGAATCTCCCGCGGCCGACGACTGACCGGCAAAAGAGCGTTGTCTGTCCCCCGCCAACGAGGTGTATGACAGTCGATTCGTTCGGGTTCGAGTACGAGCCGGGGACGATCCTGTACGGCCGCGACAGCGCTGGAGCGTTGGGAACGGAACTCGCACAGCGTGGTGTCGAGCGCGCGCTCCTCGTCACCGGGACGACGGTCGGCCAAACACCGGCGGTCGTCGAGCCGGTCCGTGAAGGGGTGGGCGACCGGCTCACCGGCGTGTTTGCGGAGACGACGCCCCAAAAGCGGTTGGAGACGGCACTCGATGGCGTGGAGCGTGCGAGCGAGGTCGACGCGCTGGTGAGCCTCGGTGGAGGGAGCAGCCTCGACGTAGCGACGGTCATGAGCGTGCTCGCGGCCGACGACCGCCCACGGGAGACCATCCGATCCGCGTTCGTGGAGACGGGGACGCTTCCCGTTCCGGAAACGGAGCTGGTGCCCGTGTTCGCGGTGCCGACCACGTTGGCGGGTGCGGATCTCTCTGTCGCCGCCGGGATCACTGCCTATCCGGACGATCGGCCACCGGTCCGGGGCGGCGTGTTCGACCAACGGCTCATGCCCGAAGCGCTCGTGTACGACCCGTCGCTGATCGAGACGACGCCACACGAGGTCCTGTGTGCCTCCGCGATGAACGGCTTCGATAAGGGGATCGAGTCGCTGTACGCCCACAACAGAACCCCCATCACGGACGCGACGGCAACGCGTGGGCTGGAATCGCTCGCGGAGGGGCTTCCCCGACTCGGATCCGGAGCGCGGGACGATCGGACGTTACACGATGTGATCGTAGGCACGATGCTAGTTCAGTACGGCGTTTCGCGGGGCAGCAGGACAGAGAGGCGCAACGCGCCTCAGGCAGGGAAGAGCGAAGCTCCTCGGGCAGTCGGGCGTGGCCCGACGACAGCCGGGCGCAGCCCGGTGACGACACTCTCGCTCATCCACGCGTTCGGCCACGGCATTTCCGGCGGCTACGACGTACAGCAGGGCGAGGCCCACGGCATCATCGCGCCCCACGCGCTCGCGTTCCTGTTCGATCGGGTCGACGGCCGGCGCGAGGAACTGGCCGAGGCGCTCGGCGTCGAATCGAGCGCAGCGACTGCAACGGCGGTCATCGACGCGGTAACCGAGATCCGCGATGCGCTCGGTCTTCCATCGCGGCTCCGTTCGATCCCGGATCTTTCGAACGATGATCTCCCGGCGGTCGCCGGGGCAGTGGCTGCCGACAGCCTGCTGGGGAACACACCTGACGGATTCGATCCGACAGAGACGGAGATCGAGGGGGTTCTCGAAAGCGCGTGGTGAGGCACGCGAGTCGAACTGGTCCGGACTCCGTGATGGAGGACTCGATACTGATTCTTCGGTCGCGGAGATAATCGGTCAACGGTAGTCAGACGGTTCACGGAGCAGGAAGGGACTCTATCATATCGATCGCTGCAGAAACAGCTGCTGCTCCATACTCGATCCGCTCCCGTGCCTCAGCAGCACTCATTCCCGGTCCGAGACACCCGAACGTGACAGGAGTATCTTGAGCGACACTGATCGCACAACATTGCTGAGCAACAGTATGGGCTACCACCTGATCGTGGTCGGTGTCACCAGTGATCACGGCCCCGAGTACGGCCACAGCATCGATTTCCGCTCGTCTCGCCAGTCGATCAGCTGCCAGTGGAACGTCATACACGCCCGGAACGGGGACCACGTCGACGATCTGGGCCGTGGCGTGCTCGGCGGCGGTCTTTCTGGCGCGGCACTCCAACGAGTCAGCGATCTCGTCATAAAATCGAGCAACCACCAACGCGAGAGCAGTCATCGTGCGTTGAGGCTATCGGGTGTTGATTATATCTGTTATGGTTCTCATATTTGGAATGGGGCTGGAACGACTGTAGCGACACGGTTCCCATCGGTTAGTACAGAACGGAAACGATCCCGGAGGGGAAGCCAAACCCGTACGACGATCAGTAAAATGGTGCCCCTCGAAGAAATGAAAACGGAATCGGTTGGAAAGCGCCACCACCAGGGCTCGAACCTGGGACAACCTCGTTAACAGCGAGGTGCTCTACCAGCTGAGCTATGGCGGCCCGTGTCCGCATTCGATGATACTCGCATTCGCTTAAAATCCTTTTCGCTTTCGCGGTCCGACACGCTTTACCGCCGGACGGCCCACCGAGAGCTATGAGCGATGCGTTCGATGCGGTCACCGATCGGGTTCGTTCGCGCGTCGATCCCGATCCGACCGAACAGGAGCGGCTGCGGGAGGTCGCAGAGACGCTCATCGCGCGCGCGGAGGCTGCTGTCGAGGAGCTTCCCGTTTCGGCCGACGTGTTACAGGTCGGCTCGACCGCCCGGGGCACGTGGACCAGCGGTGACCGGGACATCGACGTGTTCGTTCGGTTTCCCCCAGATCTTTCGCGCGAGCAGCTCGAACAGCACGGCTTGCAGGTCGGGTGGGAGGTGCTTCCCGAGGGCCGCGAGGAGTTCGCGGAACACCCCTACGTGACGGGCGAGCGCTCGGGGTTCGCGGTGGACGTCGTGCCCTGCTTCGCGGTCGAGAGCGCGAGCGCGATCCAATCGGCGGTCGATCGAACGCCGTTTCACACCGAGTACGTCGCCGCCCGTCTCGATCCCGAGCGTGCGGGGGCAATTCGACTCGCCAAGGGCTTTCTGAAGGGGATCGGCGTCTACGGCAGCGATCTCAGGACTCGGGGGTTCTCGGGCTACCTGACCGAGCTGCTCGTGCTCGAATACGGCTGTTTCCGGTCGTTCGTCGATTCGGTCGCCCAGTGGCAGTTACCCGTCCGGATCGATCCCGAGAATCACGGTGAGCACTCGTTCGACGCGCCGCTTGTCGTGATCGATCCCACGGATCCCCAGCGAAACGTCGCTGCGGTCTGCTCGGAGACGAACGTCGCCCGGCTGCTCCACCACGCGCAGGCGTTCCGGGACGATCCAACCACCGACCGGTTCGTGTCGGACGATCCCGACCCGCTCTCCCGCGAGGAGATGCGCGCTCAGCTCGATCGCCGCGAGACGACGCCGGTTGCGGTGCGGTTCGACGCGCCCGATCTCGTGGACGACCAGCTGTACCCCCAGCTCGACCGGTCGCTCCGGGGGCTGCGGGACGAACTTGACCGGCGCGGCTTCGATCCCATCCGGGCCGCCACGTTCGCAGACGAGCGCGCCGTGTTGTTCGTCGAGTGTGAGGTCTCCGACCGTCCGGCGGTCGAACGCCACATCGGTCCGCCCGTTGACGCCGGCGAGCACGCGAGCGGCTTCTACGAGAAGTACGCTGACAGAGAGGAGCAACGCGCCTTGGGCAGGGAGGGACAGAGTCCCTCGGGCAACTGGAACGACGAGCGTTCCGGCGATAGCGAGGTGTACGGCCCGTTCATCGACGGGAACCGGTACGTGGTCGAGCGCCCCCGAGAACTCACGAACGCCCGCTCGGTGCTCGAAGAACGGCTGTTTTCGGTCGCGCTCGGTGGAGACGTCGAGGACGCGCTCCGCGAGAAGCACGAGATACTGATCGGTGAGGACACAGCAACGCTCGCCGAGGAGTTCGGAACCGAGTTCGCCCGCTATTTCGACCCGAAACCGTAGCCATCATTCCTCGCTGTCCGTGGATGCCCCGAGACGCTGCTCGGTGCCCGATCGGTTCGAACACGAGCAGTGTGGTCGTCGTTTCGTGTGAAGCTCCGGGCCGGTGTTCGTGACGGCTGATACTGTCGGACAGAGGTGATCGAATATCAGCTGCTGATGAACCGCCAGACAGCAGCTGGATATTCCGCTCACTCCGTGGTTCTGTCCGCAGTATGAACGGTGGAGGCGCTGGAACAGGACAACCCCTATGCGCGTCGCTCCGTGATAGGGCGTATGGACGCGCCTATCGGATCGGTCTCTGAGCAGTGGGGGGCAGTGATCGACGACATGGAAGCGACGGCCGACGACTACCGGTCTGCGGGCTGGACAGTCGTCGAACTCCACCCCGGCGACGTAGCGCTGCTCACAGGAGACAAACCCGGTTTCGACGTGCTCGTTCCCGACGACGAGTTCGACCACCTACAGGCGGCCGTTTCCGGAGCCGAGCTCGACAACACCGAACTGTACCGCGCCGAAGACGGAGGCGTCACGTTCGTGCTCGCGGTCACCGTCGACACCGCAACCGAGGTCGCCGTTTGCTGTCCGTTGTACTACGACAGCCAGAACGCGGTGGAGCTGTCCAAACGGGTCGACGATGGACTCACGACCGCCATTAGAACCCTCGCTGACGACCAGACAATCAGTATCGACCACGACGACCTCGATCCGTTTCTCCCCGAGACCGTGGCTCCACCGGACGACTCCCCGTCGTAGCTACTCCTCCTCGAGTTCGTCCGCCCTGAGTTCGGCGCTGGCCTCGCGCACCTCGCGCATCATGCTCGAAACGCGCTCTTCGGCTTCGAGTTCCTGTTCGACGGAGAGATCGACCCCCTCGACTTCCAACAGGAACTTCGCGACCTCTGTGGATTCGTACATGATGTCGTCCAGCTCCTCGGCAGTGAAGAAATCGCACATCGCGCCGTAGAGGAACGTCGCTCCCGCCGTCCTGATCTTCTCTTCGAACGCCGACCGGGCCTGGTTCACTGCCTGGGGCGTGTAGGTGTCTTCCATGAACGGCACGAGATCCGGGAGATTCTCCCCGATCTTCGTCATTTCGACGCCCGTCTCGGTGCGGAAATCCGAGCACAGCCGGGCGATGGCCCACTCGCGCGCCGTGATGTACGTGCGGTCCCGAAGGAACTGGTTCGCCCGTTCGTACTGGCTACCGTCGATCTTCTTGAACCGGTCGTACTCGCGGATCTCTTCGGGTATCTCGCGCTCACGGGCGGTCTCGGTTCCCGTTTCGGTGGCGCTGGCCTCGTCGGATTCGGCTGTGGACGTGGCTGCAGATGGCTCTCCGTTGCCTACGGGATCGTTGGTCATACACATACTGGGAACGCGGCGACGAAAAAGCGTGTCGCCAGAAATCGGAGATCTCTAGTGACGTTCCCGAGAGTCTTTTAGTTCGCGCGAGCAACCGACCGCTATGAGGCTACTCGTCGGCATCGATCGGAGCGAACGGGCCAAAGCGGTGCTCGGGGCGGCCACAGCGCGCGCCACGGACACCGGGGACGAACTCACCGTCGCCGTCGTGGAGACTGCTGATGGACCGTCGATCGATCAACTCGAGCGGGAGGTACAGGAGCATCTTTCGGCGCGTTCGATCGACGCTGACGTGCGATCGTTCACGGGCCACGCCGGAAGCCAACTCGTCGAATTCGCAGAGCGAGAAGGGTTCGATCGGCTCGTCATCGACGGTGGACAACGGAGTCCCCTCGGCAAGATCCAACTCGAGGACGTTGCGGAGTTCGTCCTCCTGAACGCGACGATGACGGTCACGCTGGTACGATGACGCGCGTCTACCCCTCCGAACCGGCCGGCCCGTTCGAGTCGCCGCCCATAACGTTCGAGGACGCTGCCGGGCGCACCGTGGAGATACGCGCGTACACCGGCGGCGGCTTCGAGGACTTCCTCGAGATGTATCTCGCGTTCGATCCTAAAGACCGGGCCCAAGGCATTCCACCCACCAACGAACCCCGCATTCGGGAGTGGCTGGAGAGCATCCTCACCGACGACGCTGTTAACGTCACCGCGTCGGCGGAGGGCCGACTCGTCGGGCACGCAACGCTCGTTCCCGACGGCACCGAGGAGTACGAACTCGCCATTTTCGTACTGGACGACTACCAGGAATCGGGCATCGGAACGAGGCTCATCACCGCGCTGTTGGGTGCCGGAGAAGACCATGACATCGAGCAGGTGTGGCTGTCGGTCGAACGGTGGAACTCCGCCGCCCGCGCACTCTACCGGAAGGTCGGATTCGAGCCGAGCAAAACCGAGAGCTTCGAGTTCGAAATGTCGCTCCGGCTGTGATCGTTACTCCGCTTCCGCTTCGATCCGTTCGGCACACTCGGTAAGCTCCTCGGCGAGCGTGCGCGCTTGTTCGGCGGTCAGCGTCACCGAGTCGGCGTGTGGTGGCAGGTGTTCGAGTTCGGTGTTGTCCAGTTCGAGTTGGAGCGTGGCGTGCTCGGGATCCGTTCGTGGCGTGCGGACGTTGAGCGTCGCCATTGCTTCCTCTTCGAACCCGTGGCCCTCCGCGCGCCCCTCCAGGAGATCCAGCGTGGTGTACGCGTTGACCGTCATGATTCGATCGGCCATACCCGACCAACACCCCTGAGAACGGTAAACCTGCTCCTTCGACCTTCGAACGCCGCTGTTGTATAGACGCGTATTATTGTTCCCTCCAAAGGTTTATCTTCGAATACGAGCCACCTTCGCCGTGGCATCACCATATATTCTCCTGAAAACGGCGGTGTTTACGATCCTCGTCCCGACAACTGTCGCTGGGCTCATCCCTCGGTTGTTGGCCCGATATGATCGGGAGTCACCGTCTCTTGATTTCCGTAGTTCATGGTTGGTCGAATACGTGTTACTTGCTCTCGGAATTCTGTTGTATATTTCCACCGCTTGGCGGTTTTCGGACGAAGGACACGGCACTCCGTCACCGAGTGACGAGCCGAAGACACTCGTCACGGGCGGTATCTACGGCCACATGCGAAACCCAATGTACGTCGGTGTTCTTCTGGTCATTGGCGGACAAGCTATCCGATACAAATCACTACATGTTCTCTGGTGGGCGGCTGTGTGTTGGCTGGGGTTCCACCGACGGGTCATCGAATACGAGGAACCACATCTAGTGGAAAAGCACGGTGAGGTGTACGAAGAATATTGCGACCGTGTTCCTCGGTGGCTTCCTCGATTGCGGCCGCCGGATGACGTGTGACTCAGTTGCTCCAGTCATGGCCACTCCCGTCGATTCTCCCGAATCGGGCGATCACGTTGGGTGTTCTCGAGTGTCGAGAGCGTCGAGCGTTAATCGTCGGCCGGGGCGGGCGCGTTCGCCATCGCGTCATCCTCGGCGTAGGGGTACCACGTCATCTTCGTGTTGTGCATGTAGGGATCCTCGTAGCCCGTCTCCTCGGGGTCGGCAAGCTCTTGGAGTTCTTCCTCGTCGTGGGCCGCGATGAACTCCCGGAAGCTTTCGCCCTCTCGCTGGTCCTCGTAGGTCCCGAGCAGGTTCTCGATGTAGCCCGGCACCTCGTCGGCAGCGACGCGCATTTCGATCCACTCGGCGAACTGGGGGTCCTCTCCGAGGCCGCCGCCGAGACCGATGTCGAACGCCTCGACCGGCTCGCCGTCCTTGCGGGTTTTCATCCCGCGGAGGCTGATGTCGGCGATCTGGGGCTGGGCGCACGACGCCGTACAGCCCGACAGGTGGATGTGGAAATCTTCCACTCCCTCGGGGACTGAGACGTTGTCTCGGAGCCAGTGCGCGTAGCGCACCATCCGGTTTTTGGTTTCGACGATCGACAGCGAGCAGAACTCCGTGCCCGTACACGCGATCGAACCGCGCATGAAGGGATGTGGATCGGGGCTGTACTCCGCTAACAACGGTTCCGTGAGGAATTCGTCCAGTTCGGCCTCCTCGATGTCGGCGACGATGAGGTTCTGGCGCTGGGTGACGCCGATGAGTTCGGAGCCGTACGCCTCGGCGAGGTCGGCGAGTTCGATGACCTCTTCGGCACCCATCCGGCCGACGAGCACGCTCAGCCCGACGAACTTCTGCCCGTCGTGTTGTTCGTGAACGCCGACGTAATCGCCGGGAGCGTCGGCGCGCCCAGCGTTGTAGTCGTACTGGTCGCGGCGATCCTCGCCCGCCGTCGGAAGCTCGTGCTCGACGTACTCCTCATCGAGGACGCGACGGAGCTTCTCCGGACCCCACTCGTCCACCAGGAACTTGATCCGGGCGCTAAAGCGGTCGTCGCGGTCGCCGTGGTCCCGGAACAGCGCGGACACGCCGCCAGCCACGTCGTAGATCGTTTCGGGCGTACAGAACACGTCGATATCGCGGGCGAACCGCGGCTCTTTCCGGGCGAGTCCACCGCCGACCCGCACGTTGAAACCTTTCACTTGCTCGCCATCGATCTCCTTGACCGCTGGCTCGAACGCGAGGTCGTTGATGTCGCCCTGGCCCGCGCCGCGGGTGTCGCCCGTCACCGACACCTTCCATTTGCGCGGAAGGTTGGAGTGGGCCGGGTTGTTCTTGAACTCCTCGTTCAACCCTTCGATGATCGGCCACACGTCCATGTGCTCGTCGGCGTCCCGACCGGACACGGGGCTCCCGACGATGTTGCGCCACGAATCGCCACACGCCTGAATCGTCGACAGCCCGTGTGCTTCGAGCCGATCGAAGATGTCCGGCACGTCCTCCAGTTGGATCCAGTGGAGCTGGATCGATTGGCGGGTGGTGAAATCGACCGGCCCGCCATCGAACTCGGGGTTCGAAACTGGACCGCGCGCGTACTCGTCGGCGATCTCCCCGACGACACGCAGCTGGTCGGGCGTGAGTCGGCCGCCGGGCACGCCGACGCGCATCATGAAATTGCCTTCCTGACCCTTCCGTTGGTGGTACAACCCCCACCATTTGAACCGCTCGAACCACGCGTCGTGTTCGTCCTCGGGGATGGACTCCCACCCCTCCTCGGCGAATTGAAAGAGATGATCGCGGATCTCGGCTCCGTACACCTCGTCTTTCCATCCCTCGACCTTACTCGGCATATTCACGCTCAACAGCCCTGCGCCTAAACCCCCACGTATTCCGTCAAGGCTGCCCACTGCATCAGTTATCAGGAAAGTATCTCCGCTATCTAGTGACGGACCGCGGGCGGTGGACACTCCCGGGCACGACAGCCCGGAACTCGTCGGTTTCCGGGTCGACACAGCCCATTTGGAGCCACCCCGTCACCCCGTCGGATCCACACGTAATGCATTGGCCGGCGATCCGTGCATCGATGTACGATCGATCGACGCCGACATCGACGAACCCTTCGGCGAGCACGTCGGCGACGTCGCACCGACAGAACTCGTGGTCGTGCAACCGCCACAGATTGCTCACGCACATGACGCGGCGGTCGTTAACGCTGATCCACGCACCGTCGTCGAGTTGATGAACCGGCGTCGTCACGGCTAGATCCTTTGCCTCAACGATAGTAACCCCAGCGATCCGGGTGACGGTTACCGATCGTGACAGAACCTTGTGGGTTCTGGTTGGCACGCAAGACCTCCGGTCTTGCGAA
Source organism: Halobacteriales archaeon YIM A00010 (assembly GCA_025041175.1). GTDB lineage: Archaea > Halobacteriota > Halobacteria > Halobacteriales > Haloarculaceae > Halocatena. Next base: position 2,303,917 of record JAKCFJ010000001.1, on the reverse strand, counting down.
CGTCCCCAGAAGCCTTCGGCTTCTGGTGTGCGAACGAGACGCTTCGCGTCTCGTCAACGTCGCCGGAACTCTCCGAGTTCCGGCTGGCTCGAAAGACGCTCTCCGTCTTTCGAACGTCCCCAGAATCCTTCGGATTCTAGCTGGCTCATCAGACCAGCGGTCTGATGAACGTCACCGATCGTGATGACGCTTCAATGGGGCGTAATCGCAAGACTGAACGTAGATTATCTGATATACGTCGACCCAGCTACCGGCAAATCTTTCTCACAGCCAATAGTACGGGCCAGCCTTACAGAGTGGCACGGGCTTATACATGATAGCGTCGTAAGAGGAGTGATGACAGACGCGGAACTGAATGGTGTGCGCCAGCACGCATCGGCAGATGTCGCGCCGGAACTCTACGCGGATGCGGTTGAGGTGAGCTTCCGATGAGCGACGTCGACGACAGAGACCACGTGGAGGTGGATGCCGACGCGGGGGCTGCATGCCGTCTCGATGGTGGAGACGCCGAGCAGGAGACTGATCGGTCCCACCTCGAAGGAGTGGACGACGGCTGTGGTTGTACGGAGATCTGGGAGCACCTTTCCGAACAGCGGGAGTAAGACCGTTCCTATTTTGGCAGTAATCAGCAGTCATCAGTGACTCTGTTCGGTGGCTGAGCCTCACCGTGTTACTGCTATCTATTATCGTGCTCCTCGCGGGACGCACCGGGCGACCGTAGGGAGGCCCTTCAGCTGTCGTTCCCAGCACCAGCAACGTGCAGTATGGGTGTCATTGAAGACGCACTCCTGCGGAACGGCGGGCAAGAGTAGAGCGGACGCAGCCGCGAAGTGCGTTCGTGTAGACCGAGTTCACGGCTCCATCCATCGGTAGCGTTCGGCGCAACCACAGTTAAACCCCATATCGAACACCACTGCCGGTCATCGCTGGTTTCAGTAACTGGTGTGTAACCCCATTCTTCCCGAGATGCTTTTCATTCTCGCCTTCGTTTCTGTGAGTGATGAGTAATAATCCACCGCCGACTGACCGCGAATCTCCAGTCGGACAGCCAGTGATTCGTGGCAATCCGGAGTTGGCGGGCGAACGCGCTCCACAAGCGGTCCAGTTCGATCCGTCGGATCCCGACAGTCTTTCGGAGGCGGCCAAAACGGTGCGCGCGTTCGCAGACAACACGGCCGGGGCCGAGGACAACATCTACATGCTTCGCGGTGCGGCTGCGTGTGCCGCGTTGGTCCGGGGCGAAGGATCGTACAAGAGCGCGGCCGAACGCGCGAGCGGTGAGGCGACGATCTCGTTCATCCGGAAGTGGGCGCGCGTTCACGACCTCCCGCGGCCGGTGCGCAAATACGTCGCCACGGGCCGGATCGCGCCGACTGCGGCCAAACACATCGCCCGCGTTCACGGGGAGACCAGATACCAGCTCGCGTGGGCTGTGCTCGATCACGATCTGACCGTGCGGGAGGTCCGGGCGATCGCGAGCGACGTGAACAATGGCCAATCGATTGACGGAGCGCTCGAAGACCGGGAGATCGAACTCGGCCGGCTCACGCTTTCGATCCCGCCGGAAACGTATCTCGAACTCCGGCGTGTGGCTGCCATCAACGACACCGATCCCGAAACGATCGTCACTGACGCGCTCGAACGAATCAGTCGCGAACAGCGGTAGACGTATTCGAAACGACCCGTCTCCCGCTATCCGGAATGAAGGCCGCTTGCTGTGGCATGGTCATTCCGTAACGGTTTAACGGAGAGCGGTAGAACGGCATGTGAGGGCTGGTAGCTCAGTCCGGCAGAGCGTCTGGCTTTTAACCAGATGGCCGGGGGTTCAAGTCCCTCCCAGCCCGCTTTTGTGGCGTTCGTCGCTTCTCTCCCGATGAGTTCGACACTACCCGCGCACGGGAAGGTACGACAGCCCGATCACGAGGATCCCGGCGATCAGACTCATCACCACCACGGCGCCGAGTCCGCCACCCCGGCCTGGGGGAACCTCGGTCATCGTCCTGATCGCGTACGCGCCGATCCCGATCACGACAAAGAATAGGAAATACGCCGCTGCTGCTCGTCGTTGCATATCTGAACGTTGGAATACGCCCATAAAACGATTGCTTTTTACCTCATACGCCGCTCACGCCCCGTCGGTACTCGCGGATCCGTTCGTAGGCGCGCTCGATATCGGGATCGTCGGTCTCGTCGTGGAGTTCCCTGAGGGTGTTCATGTGGCGATCCAACCGACCGTGGTCGGGATCCTGGTCCCGCTCGGCCAACTGCATGATCTGGTCGGACTGCTCTTCGATTCGCTGTCGGTGTCGTTCGTGAGCGCCCGTTGCGGCCTGTTCGAGCGCCTTGCTCGCTGTCGCAAGCTTCTCCCGCGTCATACGTTACGCATCGTCGACCAAGAGCAAAAGAGTACGGCATCGATCACCGCCGTCCCGGTGGAGAGACGCCGTTTTCTGTGAGCCGGCGGGACAGCCGCTGTCCGCCGAGCAGCTCGATGGCACCGTTGTCGGCGGCGGCCCGCTCGATGCTGTCCCCGAACGGCTCCGATCGTGCGAGCACACCTAGCTTGGCTCCGTTTATTCCCCGGCCCCGTTCCAACTGTTCGACTGTCGCCGAGGAGACGGTTCCGCCGGGCGGGATGACAGAAACGACCATCGTTTTCGATCGAATGAACCCCGACTTCGTTCCGATGAGATCGATCCCGCCCTCGACGGTGGGTCCCGCCCGCTCGATGTCGTACCCATCGGCGGTGTACGACGCCCCGACCACCCGCTCGAACTCCGTCGGGGACAGATCGTACAACTCCCTCACCCCCCACTCGTGTCCTCCCCCCGAGGAATCACCACCGAGTAACGAGCTAAAATATCCATTATCATATCCCATATGTATTCGTATGAGGTAGTAGAACAAACAGCTTTCGCACGGAGGACGGAGTGTTTCGTTTTCTCCATCGAGAGCCGTCTACACCGCCACATAACACCGATAATTGTGGCGTTCTCCGTCCGAATGAACGGCTTGGAATGAAGTGATGATCGTTTCACATCTATCTCGGCCGTCGCGGCGGACCGGGATGCTCAAGTTCGCTTGGACTAACACCACTGGAGTGGTCGTTTCGTTCGATTGCTTTGGAACGTTGGTCGACGTCCGGGCGCCGTCCGACCCGGCAGGGACCGTGGCCGCGGCGCTGTCGAACCGCGGGATGACGGTGCCCGCGGATTGGTCGGTCGCCTACGGGGAGTCACACGTCGACGTACCGAGTGGGGTGGAGGTTTCGCTCACCGAACACGTGGTTCGCGCGCTCGAGAGTCGTGGGGTCGAGCCGGACCGGGAACAGTGTGCTCGCGCAGTCACCGAGGCGTTCGCGCCGGACGTGCGAACCCGTCCGGGCGCACGCGCGGCGATCGAGGCTGCCGCTCGTCACGGGCGGGTCGGGATCTGTTCGAACTGCAGCGTTCCGGGGCTCGTGGAGCGGGCGCTCGAGTGTTCCGGCGTGGATCGCTCGTTCGACGCCGTCGTCACGAGCGTCGGGTGTGGGTGGCGAAAGCCGGATCCGCGCGCGTTCGAAACCGTCGCTGGGCGTCTCGGAGCAGGCGTGGAGTCGCTCGTTCACGTCGGCGACGATACGGACGCGGACGGAGCCGTCGAAGTGGTCGGTGGGACGTTCGTCGACGTGAGCGACAGCCCACTCCCGACGATCCCAGCCCGACTGGCGGCGCTCGAAGGGGGAAGATGAACGTGCGCGCGAGCACGACCGCCGGTACGCTGATCCCGTTTGCGTCGATCGCGCTCGCGCTGGTACTCGACAGCGCGATCGGGGAGCCTCCGGAGCGGCTCCACCCCGTGTCGTGGCTGGGGCGGGCGATCGCTCCGTTCGACCGCGCGTGGCGTCGGCCGTTGGTGGTCGGCGCGTTCGTTGGGGGTCTCGTTCCGTTCGTTTCGGCGGCCGCTGGCGGCGCGATCGTGGCCGTCGCCGGTTCCGTCCATCCGGTCGTGGGCGTCCTCGTCGCGGGACTCGTGGTGTTCGTGACGACGAGCCGCCGGCTGTTGCTCGACACCGCGCGAGCAGTCGTCGCGCGCACGGCCACGGATCTGCCGGGCGCACGCACCCAACTGCGCGCGTTAGCCGGTCGAGAAGCTTCCACCCTCTCGGCGGGGCACGTCCGGAGCGGAGCCGTCGAGAGCGCCGCGGAGAACCTCTCTGATGGGTTGGTCGCGCCGCTGTGCGCGTTCGTCGTGCTCGCGCCGGTGTCGCTGTCGCTCGGCGCAGCGGGGGCCGCGTGGGTGAAGGCGGTGAACACGCTGGATTCGATGCTGGGCTACGAGCACAAGCGCGTGGGAACGCCCAGTGCTCGGCTGGATGATCTCGTGATGTGGCTTCCGGCCCGGATGAGCGCCCTGCTGTTGGCCTCGGGATCGGTGGCTGCGCTCTCCACACAGCGCGCGTGGTTACCCCGCGTCCCGTCACCGAATGCGGGGTGGCCGATGGGGACGCTCGCCGCCGTCGTGGGCTGTCGCCTGGAGAAGCCGGGCGTCTACGCACTCAACCCCGACCGTCCCCTGCCGTCGGTCGCGGTCGCAGAGCAGGCGATCGGGCGCGTGGGACGCGCGAGTCTGCTGGCGTTCGTGCTCGCGGCACTCCTCGTGACCGGTGTCCGGAGCGCTGTGGGGGCGGGGCTGTGGTTCTGACGGCCGTCCGGGGCGCGCTCGGCTTTCTGACGCGGCTGCCGGTCGGAACCGAGGAGGAGGCGTGGACGGCGTTTCGTCGGACACCGGCCGCGTTCGTGCTCGCCGCCTACCCGATCGGTGCGCTCATCGCGCTCCCCGTCGGCGTCGGCGCGTGGCTCATCCCCGAGATCGAAGGGACGGTGGCGGCGCTCCTCCTGGTGGGGGTGATCGGTCTCACCGGCGTCAACCACGCCGACGGGATCGCGGATCTCGGGGACGCTGCGGTCGTCCACGGCGGTCCCGAGCAACGGCGCGCGGTGATGAAAGACACGACTGTCGGCGTCGGTGCGGTGCTCGCGCTCACGAGCACCCTCGTGGGACTGGCGCTTGCGGGGCTAGCGCTTGCGGGCTGTCCCCCCTTGATCGCCGTCGGCGTCGTCGTCGCTGGGGAGGTCGGAACGAAACTCGGGATGGCCGCGATCGCCTGTCTCGGAACCGCGGCCCACGAGGGACTCGGCTCGGCGTTCACGGCCGAGACCGATCCCCGAGGCTTGCTCGCTCCGGCGGCTGCTGCCCTCTTCGCGCTCGGAGCCACCGGCTGGTCTCCGGCCGCGCCGGCGGCCGTGCTGGTTGGGCTGTCTACCGGCGTGGTCGTGATGGTGTGGGCGCGGCGGGCGCTCGGTGGCGTGAGCGGGGACGTGTTCGGCGGTGCAAACGAGCTCGGGCGCGTTCTCGCGCTGCACGCGGGGGTGATCGCGTGGACGCTCTCGTGATGTGTGGTGGCAACGGAACGCGGCTCGGGTGGCAGGGGGAAAAACCGCTCCTGCCCATCGGTGGCCGCCCGATGATCGACCGCGTGATCGGTGCGCTCGCCGCCGCCCGGATCGACGCCGTGTACGCCGTCGTCTCCCCCAACACTCCCGAGACGGCTGCCCGTGCCGAGACGGTGCTCGACACACCGACGATCGAGACGCCGGGAGAGGGTTACGTTCCCGATCTCGGACGGGCGCTCGAACGGGTCGGATCCCCTGTCGTGACCGTGGCGGCCGATCTCCCGCTGCTCGACGGCCCGACGATCAACGCCGTGCTCGACCGGCACACCACCGGATCGCTCACCGTCTGTGTCCCGACCGAGCGAAAGCGCGCGCTGGGGGTAAGCGTCGACGCCACCGTCGAGGGGAAACCGCTCGCTCCCGCCGGCGTGAACGTGGTTTCCGATACCGATACCGATACCGTCACCGACGAACACATGATCAGGGATAGCCATCGTCTCGCCGTGAACGTGAACCGACCGAGAGACGCACGGATCGCCCAAGCCCTGGAGGAGACCGACGATGGATCCTGACGCCGTCGGTTCGATCGATCGCGTCGAACACGGCAGCGACACCACCGTCGAGCACGATTTCAGCGCGAACTGCAACCCCCGCGTTCCCGAGGGGACCCGAGAGGTGTACGAGGCGGCGTTCGATCGGTCGCGCTCCTACCCGGACGGCTACGAGGCGTTTCGTCGTGCCGGGGCGGAGTTCGTCGGCTGTGCGCCCGAACAGGTGCTTCCGACCGCCGGCGGTATGGCCGCCATTCGGCTGGCGATCGAAACGACCGTCTCTGCGTCGTCGTCGGTGCTCGTCCCAACCCCCTCGTTCGGCGAGTACGCCCGCGAGGTGCGCCTTCAGGGCGCGACTCCCGCGTTCGCGGCGTTCGATGAGCTGCTCGCCGCCGATCCGGCCGAACACGCGCTCGCTATCGTCTGCACCCCGAACAACCCCACCGGCGGGCTGCCCGACCGCGAGGAGCTGCTCGCGTTCGTGGAGAGCTGTCGATCCGCCGGAACGCGTGTGCTCCTCGACGAGGCGTTTCTCGGCTTCACTGACCAGCGCTCGCTCGCCGGCACGCCCGGCGTCGTGGTCGCCCGCTCGCTGACGAAGCTGTTCGGGCTGCCCGGTCTTCGCGCGGGCTTTGCTGTGGCGTCCGGCGAACTGCGCGAGCGCCTGCTGAGCACGGTCCAGCCGTGGGAACTCGGTGTTCCGGCGGCTGCCGTCGGTGCCCACTGTCTGGGCGCGACCGGCTTCGTGCACGAAACGCGCCAGCGCGTTCGACGCGAACGCGAACGGCTGCGACGGGCGCTCTCGTCCCGATTCGAGGTGTACTCTTCTCGCGCCCCGTTCCTGTTGGTCGACGTCGGAACGGATCCCGGACCGGCATCGATCACCAGCTCGCTCCGCGCAGCGGGGATCGCCGTTCGGGACGCGACGACGTTCCGCGGACTCGACACCCACGTCCGGATCGCGGTCCGAACCCCCGAGGAAAACGCGCTGCTCATCGATGCGCTCTCCGATGTCTGAGATCACCGTGCGCGACGGCGTGCTCCAGTACCGCCGTCCCGGCACGCGCTGGCTCTCGAGTGGGTGGCGGGGCGGCTACCACACCGATCCGTCGGTGTACAACGTTTCCGTGCCCGAGGAGTGGGAACACGTGGATCTGGATGCGTACGGGAAACGCCGGCGCGAGCGAGCGGGCTTCGACACGGGCGGCCCAACGCTGTTCACCGGGGTCGAGCTTCGACATGCCCGTGGCGCGCGCTGTGGACCCGTCGAAGCCGTCACGACTGCCGGGATATCGAACCCGGCAACGCTTCCGATGGATCCGCCAGCAGCGTCGCCCTCGTCTTGTGAGACGAACACGGAGTTTCGCCCTGGCACCGTCAACGTCGTCCTCACCACGTCCCAGCCGCTCACCGACGGCGCACTCGCAACGCTGCTCGGGGCTGTTGTCGAGGCCAAAACCGCAACGCTGCTGGCCGTGGCGGGCGTTACCGGAACCACGACCGACGCCGTCGTCGTCGGCTGCGAGGGTCGAAGTCCCTCGGGCAGAGCGGAGCAACGCTCCGCAAGCAGTCGGCCACGGGCCGACAACAGCGATCGGGATGGTGACAAACGTCCGTTTGCTGGCAGCGCGACGACGGTTGGCGCGGCGGCTCGCGCGTGCGTCCGCGAAAGCGTCCGTGCGAGCCTCTCCTCACGATACGCGGAGACGCCGCCACCACCCGAAGAAACCGAACACGGCGTCACGACGACCCGACGGGCGACCGTCTTCGACGTTTAGGAAAGGTCCGGAACGAGTGGAGCAATGGCGTGTCGCTCCTCTGCCGGGAGCACTTCCGGACCGATCCGGGGCTCCGTCAGTACTCCACCGTCCGGCCGAACGCGGGACTGTGGCATCACCGGCACCAGCGGTTCGATCTCGTCTGAAGGTCGGTCGTCGATCATGGCGTATCACTGTATTCGTCATGGACAATGATAAAAGTACATGGTTTATCATTTCTTGCCGTGATCGGATTCGTACCAGTCACGTTCGGATGGCACCCTGGCCCATCCGACACCCACACACCTTAACTAGCCAACATCAAATGTCCAGCAACCGATAGATGTATTTCCTGTCGTGAATAGGTATTTCTATGCACATACCGTCGGTCTTCGATGGGATTCGTCAACCGAAGTACACTGGTGAAAACCGATGTATCCCGTGTACGATAAACAATCTCGCGGTCGCCGCCGTGGTGTGTGTGTGGCTGTGGGTGGTCTGGTGGCCGGGTACGGTGATCTTCGGTGTGTTCGCGCTTGCGAACATCGCTTTGCGCGGCTATCTCGTGCCCGGGACGCCGGCGCTGACCCAGCGCTACACGCCCGGCCGTCTGCTCTCGGTGTTCGAGGAAGAGTCCGACGCGGGGACCGCGATGACGACCGAGGAAATGGTCGCGGTCAACACCGAGCGATTGCTCGTCGAATCCGGCGCGCTCAAATCGTGTGAGGAGATCGATGATCTCTGTCTCACGCCGCGGTTTCGGGAGGCGTGGTACGAGCGGATGGACCGGATCGCCAACGCCGAGACCGAGCGCGAAGCGCTGGCGGAGACGCTCGACACGGGCGGGGAGATCGCTTTCGTCGATCACGGAAAAGCGTTCACCGCGCACATCGATGGGCAGTCGATCGGTCAGTGGGAATCGCACGCCGCGTTCGTCGCGGATCTCGCGGCCGCACGGGAGCTTCCCCAGTGGATCGGTCAGTGGGACCGGCTCGACGTGGCCGAACAGGGAACGCTTATCCGTAGCCTCCGGGTGTTCATCGAGCTGTGTCCGAGCTGTGGGGGACAGGTCACTCCGGTGTCGGAAACTGTCGAGTCCTGTTGTCGAGAACACACTGTGCTCGCCATCTCGTGTGATTTCTGTGGCGCGCGGCTGTTCGAATCCGTCGCTGACTCGATCGAACGGGAAGCGGTGTGAACGAGTCTTGGGCCGTGCGATCAGATACGCTCTGTGTAGTATTCGGTCCGCATCGGGACAGGATGTTTGTAGCGTAGTTCGATCTTTCGCTCCGTTTTTGCCCGGCTCAGATATCTTTGCCGGACTAGCCTGCTTCGGCTGCACGCTATCAGCACATACTTTCCGATATACTTAGATACCATTACACTTACCAGTGCTGCTTCCTAGGCTTGTCTATGTTTGAAGGTTGGAAAGGAAAGATCATATTTGGAATAGAATCTATAATTATTGTGCTGTTATTTGGAACTGTATTCACCCATATCCTACAACCATTTTTAGCAACTATTCATCCGATGTTTGCTCCTCAACATATTCCGGTTGAGAATAGATCTTTCCGGGGACCAGATACTCCAGCCGGTGCAATGGGATATTTAATAGGGGCTGTGTTTTTCTTTATGTATTTTAGAATAAAGAGAAAAACCCTCAACTATATTTCAATTATAAATAACTGATCATCACTTTACTGTTAGGCTCCACACTTCTGAGGTGGTTTAAATGATTGATCTCCTATCTTGATTGTACGATCTCCTGCTTTATTCGATGCAGAAATATCTCTACATTTACCGAATAAGAAAACGGCGAATTTTGTACGCCGCAGATCTTCCACTAATCCTTTAACTTCTTGCGGCGATCTACTTTTCTTGAGATAGCTAACAAATTCCAGTCTGTATCCATTTTCCACGTAATATTTGATATCGTCGGCTGGGATATCTTGCTTGCGGAGTTTCACGAGCTGTTCGGTAGTGGCTCCCGTTCCAGCCGGCTTTTGGGCCCTGTAGCCGTCGAGTGGGTTCCGGACGCTGCCCTCGATGGGTCTCTGGATACGAACGGGATACTTGCTGTTCGCGTTTTTGGAGATGTGGACGATATCATCGGCGGAGTAGCCCACATCCTTGAGCGTCTCGGCCTGCTCGACGTGTCGGTCGAAGACCTCGTCGACGACGTGTTCGAGGTCGGTGAGGAAGCGATCGACCGCCGTCGAGAGACGCGGTCGATCGAACCCACAACTCAGCCACACGACCGTGTTCTGAAGTTCTCGCGTGACCGGACGTGTGCCGTAGATGTCCTTGTAGTAGCAGTGGAGGAACGCTCGGAACAGTTCCGGAGGGTGATGGTCTCGTGTTCGCCTCCGGCGAGAGGGGGTGAACACATCGAACTCTTCGAGAAAGTCGAACTCAAGATGCTCGAACAATGCGAGCGTCTCGGTTTCCACGACATTGAAGAACGATTCTACCGAAGCCTCTTCTTGCAGGGTGTTGACGCTGCTGGACACAGTTTCTCCACCCTGCACTCTTCCATGAGAACCTTTCTATGACACCCTCTTTGTGTCCTGGGTAGTTTTCCCGGTTGACTCAGATCGAATAGTCGTGTGTTTGTTCGTATTGTGTGCTTGTGTATGTCATCACGTGACCCATATAGCTCTCACGCCGTTGGTGTGGGCTGCTGAATTTGTAGGCCGTCCCAAAATCACCGATACTCGTACTCGGATTAGAGAACAACCATTATAACCTTTCAGATGAATTGTATATGCTATAATGATTGACAGACATCGGCTTGCAAGATGGAAACGAAAATTTAAACGAGAGATAGAGGCATTTTGTCTATTTGTTATATATTATATTCTAATGGAATTTATGATCAAGCCTGCGATAGCTCGTGTCGATGTCCTTGTGATGATTTACAACTATGGCGCAAATGAAGAAATATTGTGGGTTGCTTTACTTTTCTTATTTGGATATCCATACTTTTTTGTGAAAAATAGAGTATTGAAAACAATAAAAGATAAAAATTTATCGAATAAATCTAATAATTTATATGATATATGGTCTACTACATGATTGTTCTATTGATATCAATCTCTTCATCACACCTTGGTATAGGAGGGACATCATCGTTTTTGTTTTGGTGACCATTTCGCCATCCAGCAACAACCCCACATTTACTGTAGTATCCAACTCTCTCCCGTGCCTTGAGAGACATCATTATACCCTTCGCGTTTTTGGTGATGAAGGCGATATCCTCGGCCTTGTAGCCTGCATCTTTGAGTTCTGCCTTTTCGAGTGTGAATCTCGGATATGTTTCTTCTCCATGTTTGGCAATGTAGGTGAGTTGGTCGCCGGAGAATCTCCTACTGCTGAATTTGTAGGCCTTTCCGAGATTACCGATACTTGTCCTCGGAGTAGAGAACAACCATTATAACCTTTCAGAAGAACTATTTATGATATAATGGTTGATAGCCATCAGCTCGCAAGGTGGAAACGAAAATTTAAACGAGAGATAGAAGCTCTTACCTTATTTATTATTTACTATCTCTTCATGGGATATGTAGTAAAGCCTGTGATAGCTCATGTTGATCTTCTTGTGAGGATCGTCAATTATGGTGAGACTGGCAAATTATTATGGATAGTATTATTAGGTATATTTTTTATTTTATATTATCGGGTGAAGGATTGGGTGCTATGCTGTTTAAATGATGATAGGGAGAGTTTATACGAATGATGATAATCAGCGTTGATATTTGATCAATCGCCTTGGAGAATCGCTTCTCCGACAATTGTTAATTATTTCGAAATTGTTCTATTGATGTCAACTTCAGCACTGCATCCAGGTATGCGTGGGACATCATTGTTCTTGTTTTTGTGTCCATTCCTCCATCCAGCAACAACCCTGCATTTACTGTAGAGTCCTACTCCCTTCCGAAACTTGAGATAGTCCATTATCCTATTTCTACTGGCATATTTATCTAGATATTTCACTCCAGATAGGCTAATCTTATTTTTGGTGAGATATTTGAGTTGGTCTGTGCTGTATCCTTTCCCTTTAAGCTGCCTTACCTTCTTGAGATTTCCAGTTGATGGAAGATGTTTGTTTGTCCCGGGAATCTTCCTGTTTAGATTCTTCGATATCTCAGTAATATCGTCGGTAGTTAGGCCGTCTTGTTTGAGTTTTTTGGCCTCTTTGAAATCGGATCCCCTCCGAGTGAGAGTTGTGATCTGATCATTTTCCCACCCGTCAGCTTTCATACTCTTTATGCGTTTTTGGCTGACGTCGTTCTTAACGAGAGTTGTGATCTGATCGTTTTTCCATCCATCAGCCTTCATACTCTTTAGACGATCTGGATCAACGCCCTTCTTGGCGAAGGTGGTAATCTGATCGTTTGTGAATCGGTGCCCTTTGAGCTGGGAGATCTGCTTGGGACTGTAGTCATTCTTCAAGATCGTTCGGGTCTGTTTCGGGGAGAATTTCTGTGGGAACTGTTTGTTTTTCAGTTCATCGACCTTCTGAAGATCGATATCGTTTTTGACGTAATATCGGATATCCTCCACAGGGACACCCTTGTTCTGAAGGGCCTGTGCCCGTTTGAGATTCGCATTTTTACCAGTAAGTGTATTGATATCAGATTTAGTGAATTTCCCATTTGTCACCATATCGTCGATCCGTGCAGGATCGTATCCCGATTTGATATATGTATCCATTTCAGACATAGAGATTTCCTCTGTTTTAGATGCTGATGAGCCACCTGGGAATTTATCGAGCAGCTTTTTCTTATTCTCACCCATAAGCTTTGAGAGATACCCCTTATTGAGCATCTTCATCGCTTCGTCCGCTTTCGATGCGAATGGGCCGAGCCACGTCTCAGCGATCCCGATCGACTTGGCGACATCAGCACCTTTTCCAACTGCTGGAATCAGTCCAACGACCTCAACCCCTGCGCTAATCAGCTTTCCCTGAGCTGCACTGTCGGCAAGGTCACGCAGCCCTGTGAATATATCTACGATAGGAACGATCGTGCTTCCCATCCACGACAGGAAGTAGTAGGGTGAGCTCGATTCTTTTGCAGTAAATTCACCACCAGGCATACCGAGACCTCCAAAGAGGAGCCCGGCGGCGGCTTCTCTCAGTACATCAACCGGACTGTTCAGGAGCTTGTTCCCCATCTTCAGGGCAGTATCGGAAAGATCACGGCCACCTTTTACAGCTTTCTTAACAAGTGGACTAAGAGTTTTCCACACCGATTTGCTAACACCGTGAACGAAGTCATTCACCGCCTCCTCAGCGTCATTAAGAGTCTCTCCAGGGTTATTAGCGGCATGCGAAAGACCGCTTAAAAGTCCGCCACCACCATCGTTGTTCGTGTCCTTTTGATCCTTCTCTGTCTTTTCGTTACTCTGGTGGGACTGCTTTGACTCGGTCTGAGAGTCGCTTGCTGATCCGTCTCCGTTCCGCCCGGCATCGTTTCCGGGACTGGATCCCTTCTGGGACGAGACGCCCTCCACGTCGCTGTCAGCGTTGATGATGAGTTGGGTGTCGAGCTGGTCGGCATCCGTCTCGGTGGTGTCGATGGTCAGCCCGACGTGGACAGTGTCACCAGGCGTAAGTTCGACGGCGTTGCCTTTCTGTTCGAGCGATCCCCCGCTCGCGCGCTCGAACTCGATATGATCACCGGTATCCTCGAGCCAGACGCCAACCGACTGCGCGCCCTGGTTGGTGATGGTGAAGACGCTGGTGATCGTCGTCTCGGCTCCGTGGTTGACACCGCCACCGCGGGGCGCGTCCTCACCCCCGAGCGCGCCGTTCAACTGGAGCTGCAGCTTCCCGTTCTGATACGTCGTGTACTCGCCGTTCTCTCCTGGCGCAAGCCCAAGATACCCCGCCTTATCCCCCGCGACGTTCACGTTCGCGTCCCGAGAGGTGTTCAGACTCGAAAACGCTCCTGTGGCGTAGATGGCGCTCGTTACCAACCCGACAGCAACCAACACGATCGCAAGGCGACGTATCCGACGCATGATGATGTGGCTCTACACCACCCCACGGCGTAGGGGTACTTTGTATTGGGGTGCTTGAAAATCTTCAAGCTCTGCTTGAAACCACTGTTCTTACTGTTCATGCCGTTTAACAACCAACTAACAATATATACATCATAGATCCTTCCACGAAACTACCCTGAAGCAGCCCAGTACCCCGAATATCCTGTGAACTATCGATACATTCAAATACGAGCACCCGACCGGGACCAGATTCACGGCATGGACCAGGGGATGCCAGGGTTCACAGTCAGTGTTCGAGCGCTACATCGAGCCGGCGGTGTTACGGACGATGATCGACTGAACACCACCCACTCGACAGCACCTACTTTATCTCTCTCTTCCCATCCGCAGTAAACTCCTGTTTGTAGCTGTATTGAACCCCGGGTAGAACCGCGTTGCTCCCCGCTCCAGGGTAGACGACGCAATCTCGTCGGTAGATTTATAATGAATGACTCGATTGTTTACCAGTAGATCGGAATCATGGATAAACAAATCGACCACGGCTTCCACGGGGGGAACACGGATGACTGACACCTACGTCGGCGCGATCGACCAGGGAACGACGGGAACCCGGTTCATGGTGTTCGACCACGCAGGTCGGGTGATGGCCAGCGCGTACGAGAAACACGAGCAGATCTACCCTGAGCCGGGATGGGTCGAGCACGATCCAATCGAGATCTGGGAGAACACGAAGACGGTCATTACGAGGGCGTTGGCGGAGGCAGGGCTCGACACGGAGCAGCTGGCGGCGCTCGGGGTGACGAACCAGCGAGAGACGACGGTGTTGTGGGATCGGGACACGGGCGGGCCGATCCACAACGCCATCGTGTGGCAGGATCGCCGGACGACCGGTCGAATCGAGGAGCTAGAGGCGGCGGGCAAAGCCGAGGAGATCCGGGAGAAGACGGGGCTGCAGGCGGACGCGTACTTTTCGGCCACGAAAGCGGAGTGGTTGTTGGACAACGCAGAACCCATCAAGACCCAGCGCGCCCGGCCAGCAGATCTCCGCGAGCGCGCAGCAGACGGCGAGATACGCTTTGGAACGATCGATTCGTGGCTCATCCAGAACCTCACCGGCAACCACATCACGGAGGTGACGAACGCCTCCCGAACGATGTTGTACAACATCCACGACCTCGCGTGGGACGAGGAACTGCTCGAGGAGTTCGGCGTTCCGCGGGCGATGTTGCCCGAGGTTCGCCCATCGAGCGACGAGGAGTACTACGGCTACACGGATCCCGATGGCTTTCTGGACGCCGAAATCCCGGTCGCAGGGGCGTTTGGTGATCAGCAGGCGGCGCTGTTCGGCCAGACGTGTTTCGACCCGGGGGAGGCGAAAAACACCTACGGAACGGGTTCGTTCTTCCTTGCCAACACCGGCGAGCAAGCCGTCGAGAGCGACCACGGCTTGCTGACGACCATCGGCTTTCAGCGCTCGGGCGAGCCGGTCCAGTACGCGCTCGAAGGATCGATCTTCATCACAGGTGCGGCGATCGAGTGGCTCGAAGACGTGGATCTGATCGACAATGCGCTCGACACCGAAGAGATCGCCCGCAGCGTCGAGTCGACCGATGGCGTGTATCTGGTGCCCGCGTTCACGGGGCTGGGCGCTCCCCACTGGGACGGTCGGGCGCGCGGGACGATCGTCGGGTTGACCCGCGGGACCAATCGTGCCCACATCGTCCGGGCAGCGCTGGAGTCGATCGCCTTCCAAACCCGGGACGTCGCGGAAGCGATGGAGGCCGACGCCGACATCGAAATCACCAGTCTGCAGGTCGACGGTGGAGCGGTGAAAAACAACTTCCTCTGCCAGCAGCAGGCCGACATCATCGAGGCGTCCATCGTCCGGCCGGAGGTGGACGAGACGACCGCCCTCGGGTCGGCGTACGCCGCCGGGCTTGCCGTGGGCTACTGGGACGATCTGGACGAGCTTCGGAGCAACTGGCAGGTCGATCGGGAGTTCACCCCGGAGATGGACACCGAGAAGGCCGACGCGATGTACAGCCGTTGGAACGACGCCGTCGAGCGCTCGCTCGATTGGGCCCGCGAGGGTGATGTCTGATCATGGGCGTCGAGGCGGTCATCGACGCGCTGGGCCAGCCCGAGCTGTGGCTCGCCGCCTTTGCGGGTGGTGCGTTCGGAGCGGCGCTGGGCGCGCTGCCGGCCTTTGCCTTCACCGGTATCATGGTCATTGCCGGCGAGGCGGCGAACGTCGTTGCAGAGGCGACTGGAATCGAGCCCACGATCGGTATCACGGGCAGTATCGCGTTCGGTCCCGTGTTCGGGCCACACGTCTCGTTCGCCGGCGGGGCCGCTGCGGCCGCCTACGCGGCGCAGAAGGGGTATATGGACACCGGCTTCGATTTTCACGAAGCGAAAAACATCTCCCACGCGCTCGGGACGAAACCCGACGTGCTCGTCGTCGGGGGGCTGTTCGGGGTGTTCGGAATGGTCGCCAGGCAGGCGTCAGAGGGTCTCGGTATGCCGTGGGATCCGATCGCAATGGGCGTCGTCGTCTCCGCCGTCGCTCACCGACTGGTCCTTGGCTACCCGCTGATCGGTTCCATCCGCAGCGAGAACATTTGGGACATGACGCCGTTCGAACGGGAGGAAATGCACACGACCGCCGAGGGCGGCGAAATCGTTGCCGACGGCTCGGGAATGGACGTGGCACAGACGGACGGAGCACAAACGGAGGAAGCGACCGGAGAGAGAGCGGACGAGACTGAGAACGTCTCACAACGGTTGGTCGTCGAGCCGTGGCTCCCCCACCAGTACCGGTGGGCCAACGTTGCGATGCTCGGTCTCGTCGTCGGTCTGTTGGGTGGGTATCTCGTGCTCGTCACGGGTAGCGCGTTCCTCGGATTCGGCATCAGCGCCGCCACACTCCTCTTTTTGGCGTGTGGCGTCGAGCAGATTCCGGTGACCCACCACATCACGCTGCCAGCGTCGACCGCAGCAGTCGCACTGGCCGGCGGGACCACTGGAATGGCGGCGGTCCCGGCGCTGGCGATCGCTGCGGTGTTCGGTGTCAGCGGTGCGCTTTCGGGGGAGGTCATCCAGCGCGTCTTCTACGCCCACAGTGACACCCACTTCGATCCACCCGCCGCCGCAATCGCGCTCAACACGTTTTTCATCGGCGCGTTGTACTACCTCGGCGTCTTCTCCACTGGCGCGTGGCTGCCCGTGTGACTCCGAGATGACATCCAGCGACGGAGACGAAGCGGTTTTCACGCCCCGTTGCTGTAGTCTCGGCTACAGCCTGCGATTCCCACCTCCCTCGATCGGTCCATCACGGATTGACTCGTCCCGTTCCGTTTCGTTGCACTCCCCGTTCCGAATCGAACCGGCGAGTCACACACTGTATCATTCAGCACAATGGATCTGACAGCTCGAATCCGCCGCCGCCAACGCTCGGGGACGACCGCGCAGCTCGTCCTCGATTACGACGCCATCAGCCCGGTCGTCCACGTCGAGGAGCCGATCGGTCGCGGTCCTGTGTTGGAGCGGTTGCTAGATCACGTTGATCCGGTGTTCGACGGGTCGCTCCCGCCGAACGCCTACGTTTGGGGACCGCCTGGATCGGGCAAATCGGCAGTCGTTACCGCCCTGTTCACCCAGCTCGACAGGCTGCTCCGCCGGTCGCGGGCAGCGATCCACACGGCCACTCGCACCTATCCCGAGGGCACGCCATCGTTCGTCTACGTGGACGGACGCCAGGCCACGAGCGAGTTCGGGTTACACCAGACGGTTCTCGACAGCGTGGTTGGGGAATCGGTCCCCGAACACGGCGTCGGAATGGACGCGATCCGGTCGCGGCTCGGCGAGCACCTCGCGGAGAACCGGGTGCTCGTCGCCGTCGACCACGTGGGCGAATCCGATACGCACGCCGTCTCGGAGCTTGGGGCGGCGTTGGCACCGTTCGATGGCCTGTCGTGGGTCGCCATCGGTCGCCGCGAGCCGACAGCTCTAGAGAGCGTTCCGCCCGAGCACATCGAAATCCCAGCCTACGACGATCACGTGCTCGTGGACATCCTGACCGAGCGGGCTTCCGATGGGCTTGCTCAGCGCGCCGTTTCTCACGAGCAACTGCGCCGCCTCGGCGGGTGGGCCGAGGGAAACGCCCACAACGCGATCGCGGCGCTGTTCGGTGCGGCCGTCGGTGCGGTCGAACACGACCGGTCGCGGATCAGCGAACGGGTTCTCCAGACGGGAATGGCGGCTGTCCCCCGTCCGTCGGTGTCGCTCGCTCGCGTGCTGGCGCTGGCGGACAGCCGCCAGTCCGTGCTGCGCGAACTCGTCGATCTCGACGAGTCACAGCGGGCGTCCGTCGGTGCGACGACGGAGACAATCGCGGCGTCGTCCGAGGTGGAGCTGTCCGGGGCGACGGTCAAGCGGTTCCTGTACGAGCTCGCTGAAACGGGTATCGTCGAACGGGTCACGAACGACGCCGATCGAAACACAATCGGACGACCGCCGAGCCGACTCGAACCACGATTCCCGACACGGGCGTTCCGACACCTGTACGATCTCGAAGTCGAGTGAGAAACGAACGGCGCTGCACCGATCAGATCGTCGCGGCGAACACCACGTAGGGGAGCACGAACAGCACCACGAATACCACGAGCAGGATGGCGCCGTACCCGAGACCCGTTCCGAGCGCGGTCAGCCACGATGGATGGTCGAACCCGGACGCGTCGAACGGCTCAAACTGGCTCATTACCTGCGCATGGATCGCTCGTCCAATAGACCTGTTGGTGTCCACGCCAGGCGCGATCGGTGGTCTCCTGGCCCATTACCGAATGATGTCCTGAATCCGCCGGGGTTCGCCGTCGAGCGCGGGGTTTTCCTCGATGATCTTCAGCACTTCGTGGTCGGTGACGTTCGGATACGATTTTTCGATCGCGTCCTCGATGAGCTGGCGTTCGAGTCGGAATTCGGTTCCCTGGTAGACGACATCGACGCCGTGCTCGTCGAACGAAAGAACGGTCATACGAGGAGTTATTCGCGGCGAAATAAAAATATCGTCGCTCGCGTCTCCGTCGGTGTCTGCCGCGCGTCAGACGGTCCCAAGAGATTATAGCCCCGTCGTGGTAACCATACGGCGTGTCGATTCGCGGCGACGCGCTTGACCGGCTCGTCATTCCCGATGGAACGACGGTCGAGGAACACGACCTCGTAACCGATGGCGACGTGATCATCGGCGGACAGAGCACGGTCGAGTTCGGGGTGCGAGGACGAACCGTCATTGCCGGTGAGCGCACCGTCTTCGGTGGGTCGATCGAGTCCGCGGCGGACTGTCGACTCGACATGTGGTGTGAGATCGAGGGAAACGTCCTGGTCGGAGCCGACGCCTACATCGGTGAGCGAGCACAGGTTGGGGGCCAGCTCATGGTCTCGGGCGATCTCGACATCGGTGATGAAGTGACCATCGAGGAGGGATTCGAAGCGAGCGGGTGGATCGTTATCCGGAATCCGATGCCCTCGATCGTGTTTCTGTTCATCTATCTCTCTCATTTGCTCCGGATCGGTGAGGAGGAGGCTGCCCAAGACGTCGCCTCCGAAATGTTGAACGAGGAGGAGGACGCGCCGGAACCGCTCGTCGTCCCGCGGGGATCGCGCGTGAACGACGACGCGTGGCGCGTCTCGACCCGCGGCGTGATCGGTGACGACTGCCGGTTGCACGGCAACATCCGGGCGGAAGCTTTAGAGATCGGTGCGAACAACGAGGTGTTCGGGAGCCTCCGAACGAAACGCTGCATCACCCTCGGGAAGGGAACCCGCATCCACGGCGACGTGACCACCCGCCACGGAACGGTCACGATCGCCGAAGGCGCGGAGATTCTGGGCGACGTGAGCTGTGGCGATCTCGACCTCCACGAACAGGCCCACATCGACGGCTCGATCCGCGCGAGCGGCGAGATGTCGATCACGAACGAGCCGCTGGTCGACGTTGATGTCAGTCCCGATGTCGATCCTGCGTAGGGCGGATCGCTCAGTTGCTGGCCGGTTCGAAGTCTTCGGGGGAGACGAGCCGTCGCTCGACCGAGGAGGGAGGAGTTCCGCCGAAAATCTATTACCATCTGTATCATAGGTAGCAAAACAATGGACGGGACGTACGAGGACGACCACATAAACACGATTCTCGGGACCAAGTTTCGGCCGTGTGATCCCCACCCGTCGGATATCGCGCTAGTCGATATTGCTCATGGGCTCGCGCACAACTGCCGGCTCGTCGGGCAGAGTCGGATATTCTACAGTCACGCTCAGCATTCGATCAATGTGAGCCGAGCACTCGAGGCCGTCGAGCATGCCAGTCCGGAGATGCAGCTGTACGGCCTGCTCCACGATGCATCCGAGGCGTATCTCGCGGACGTTCCGGGAATGGTCAAGGACCGCTTTGCGCACTACCGAGACGCAGAGGACGCCATTATGACAGCGGTTTGGGAATGGTCCAACCTCAGACAACCGAGTGCGGCGGTGGATGAAGCCACTGAGAGCCGCGAACCCAGTCCGTGGAAAGCCGCCGACTACGGCGTGCTCCAAGTGGAGGGCAATGAGCTTCTGACGAACTTCGAGGCGGATGCGGAACTCCTCGATTGCTACACCGACTGTGTGATCATCGAGCCGGGGAACGATTTCGCCGCCGTCAGGCAAGCGTTTATCGACCGAGCAGAGCGGCTCTCCGACGCGTGTGACGATTCGATTCATCTCCGTGCCGAGGCCGATCCTGACGCGCTTTTACAGTAACGCGCGAACGGAGCCGCGACACCGAGAGCGTGCTGTGCTCGCTCCCGTCTGCGGGTGTAACGGGGGATGACAGTGCTAGAAACGGACCGTGTGATGGGATCCGAGCTGGCCCCGTGTTAGCGGTCGGAGAACGGCCACCGACCGAAGGACACCTCGGCGACGCGGGTGTGGTACGGATCCCGCCGTTCGGCCTCGGGTGGAACGTTCTCCTCGGGTGAATACTGGCTGACCGCCCAGAAACGGCCGGTCCACGGATCGACCGAGACGCCGTTGTAGTCTCCCCACCGCATTACGTCCGACTCCTCGCCGTAGTCGTAGCGCGATTCGCCCTCCTCGATGACCTCTGCGTCTTCGAGTTGGTTCTCCACGAAGTCTGTGGTCCGCCCCGCGACGTCCATCCGTGGGAAGGTGGCTGGACCGCTCGCGTTGTGGGCGATGACGGTGGTGTCACCGTTCGATCCGACCGTCGGAAAGAAATACGACCGGCCCGGTTCGCCGTAAATCCCGCTCTGGCGGAGCGTGTGCGATCGAGGATCGATCTCGTACCACCTGATGGCCGACACGAGCGTTCCGTCACCGTTCCAGTCGATAGCGGTCGCGTGCGCCGTCCAGAGCGACCCTGTCGCGGAATTGTAATCGGCGTTCATCAGCCGCCGGCCGACGGAGTCGATCCTCGTCTCCGTATTGGGCTGGCGGGCGTTCGGTGGAGTAGTGTAGGGATCGACGTTGACGACGAAACATTCGAGAGCGGGATCGTCGACCGGATCAGTCACCTCCCAGACGGTGAGCGTGCTGGCCAGCGGGGCGTCCTGGTCCTCCGGAAACACGCTGTTCACCATGTAGTACGTCCCATCGCGGCCGCCCGAGAACGGTTGGAGCGCCGGCTGAACCGTGAAGTCAGTATAGCCGTCGGTCGGGTTGTCGAGGTTGTCGAAGTGGTGGGCAGTGACCGCCCGGCCGTTGTACAGTGTCGCCTTGTCGAGCGTCACCATCGACACTCGAACGTCGCTACCATCATTGGGGAAGAAGTTCTGGGTGAGATAGAGCGCATCGCGGTCGAGACCCAGCGCGGGATAATCGACGAGCCCGATGTTGTCCGGTCCCTCGGCGTCCTCGGGGGGCAGTCGGTAGACGTACCACTTCCCGGTCGGGTCGCTCCCCGCCGAAACCGCCACGACGAAATACCCTTTCGGCGGCCGGGGATCGTTCTCTGTCGTACTTCCCTCGTTCTCGTCGCGTCCGGGACCATCCGCCCGTTCTTCGATCTCTTCACGGTCGATGATGCTTCCGTCCGCCGCAATCCCCTGTTGGAACTGCACCGCAGCGAGAACGTATCGATCCCGATTACGGTCGTAGCGCGCCCGCGGATCGAACACGAACGGGGAGCCGGAAACGAATCCACCCTCCGGTTCGGGGATGACTGGCTCCCAGAGATCTTCGAGTCGAACCTTCAGGCGTTGCTTACCCGAGCGTTTATCGATAACCGCGACTTGTCTGTTGAGCGCGTGGATGTGCTCGCCCCAGCCGGTGGCGATCTGGGAATCGGACGGCACGCCGCCACGGGTTCCTTCGGCGTTTACCCCGTCGTACTCGGTGCCGACCCGAAGCCGGTCCCCGTCCGGTCGCTGTGGTACCGCGTCCGCTCTCTGTGCGTTTCTCGACGGCTGCTGCCCTTCGAGAAGCGCGCGCCTCGCTTCCCGTTCGGTTTCACTCAGGGGAGCGAGCGGGTTCGTAGACCTGTCCACGGATGCAGTAGGGTCGAGCGTTTCTGCGGATGGTAGCTCGCTTAGCACGATCGTCTCGCCGCTGTAGGCTCGTTCGAACGGTCCGTCGGCGCAGTTCGTTGCTGCGCCGGCAACGCCGGAGCTGGTCCCCAGCGCGCCAACCCCGGCAATACCAATACCGCCGAGTTGTAGGACGGATCGTCGGTCGAGCACCCACGAATCTTCTGTCCCGTCATTTCGTCCGTCGCCGTCAGGATGTTTACGTACCACGTGACATTGTTTGTAAACAAACCATTATTAATTTAATTATCAACACCACTCAATACACATTAAATGACAATGCGAGACCTCCACTCCTTGCCGCCGACAGCCACTCCCGGCCACGGGACGGTGATAGAACCGAAAGGCACTCTCCGCTCGGCCTCCCTGTAGGCGTATGACCGCCGGCTCTCTTTCGCTCGCGCTCGCCGGGAAGCCCAATGCGGGGAAATCCACGTTCTTTCGCGCTGCGACGCTGGCCGACGTCGAGATCGGGAACTACCCGTTCACGACGATCGATCCCAATCGGGGGGTAACCCACGTCCGCACCGACTGTCCGTGTCTCGACCGGGACGAGCGGTGTGACAGCGAGAACTGCCACGATGGGGTCCGGTTCGTGCCGGTGGAACTGCTCGACGTGGCCGGGTTAGTCCCCGGCGCGCACGAGGGACGCGGTCTCGGAAACCAGTTTCTCGACGCGCTCTCGAACGCCGACGCCGTCATCAACGTCGTCGACGCCAGCGGGGGGACAAACGCCGAGGGAGAACCGGTCGAAGCCGGTGCCTACGATCCCGTTCGGGACGTGGATTTCGTCCGCGAGGAGATGGATCTCTGGCTCGCGGGAATCGTCGACGGGAACTGGGAGACCGTCGCGCGTCAGTCCCGGTCGCCGGATTTCGACCTCGAGGACGCGCTCACGGAGCTGTTGACCGGTGTCGGTGCCAGCGAACCGGCGGTCGCGGCCACCCTCCGAACCGTGGACTACCCCGAGGCCCCGCGTTCGTGGACCGACGAGGATCGGGAGCGTCTCGCGCGCGAGCTCAGAGCGCGCACGAAGCCGATCCTCGTCGCCGCCAACAAAGCCGATGTCGCACAACCGGAAACCATCGAACGGCTCCGAGAATCCACGACGGACGTGATCCCCGCGACAGCCGAGGGGGAGCTTGCGCTTCGACGGGCCGTCGACACGGGGGCAATCGAGTACGAACCCGGCGATCCGGATTTTGCCGTCGTCGGCGATCTCACCGAGGAACAGCAACAGGGACTCGAACGCATTCGGGGCGTCATGAACGAGCGGGACGGAACCGGGGTCCAGAACGCGCTGAACACTGCTGTGTACGGTCTTCTCGACTACATCACCGTCTACCCCGTCCAAAACGAGACCAACTGGACCGACGGACAGGGCACCGTCCTTCCCGACGCCGTGCTCCTCCCCCACGGCTCCACCCCCACGGATCTCGCCTACGCCGTCCACTCCGACATCGGTGATGGCTATCTCCACGCGGTCGACGCGCGCGATGGCCGACGCGTGAGCGACGACCACGAACTAACCGAAGGAGACGTGATCAAGATCGTCAGCACGAACTAAGTCATCTGTTTCACCAAGTTGTTGTGTATTGGTGATTCAAGTGTTGTGCCAACTGCGCCCTGTTCTCCGACAGTGCCACAACGTCCCGGTCCTGGTCGTAGTGAACAACGCTCGCATCTCTCGATACTGTTGGAGCGTCTCTCGGCTGGGCATCCGCATTCGGAAGATCCATCCCTCGTGTGTTGTCGCTGTTGTTGCATCGAGCAAGCTAATATCCAACCGAGGCCAGATCGGGAAGGTAGCAACGTTCTCTCCGTATTCAGTAAACGTCACTCGATACAAGCATCGTGTCTGTGTTTCAGCGAGCTGCGTCGGATTCGTCACTGTTGGGTCAGCGGCGAGGCTGTCGTCAAATGCCGTCAAATCACCTTCCGCTGCCCAAAACAGGAACAGAATCCCATCGTCAGTTTGGTATATCTCTTCATAACTTATGACCATTTCTGGGGCGTGAGTGAGACTCTTCTGGAGGATTGGTGTATCTATTCGGAACTCGACGACCATCATACGACTACTACGGTCAGGAATGATAAAGCAGTGTTACCAATCTACATGGTACATATACGCATTGTATTGGCGAACTGGTGTCGACGTTTCGAGGTTAGCTCATTCCCATCCCTGCATTTCAACTGGAACCTCGGGATCACAATACCAGGTACTGCTCCCTGATCCATTGCGATCGGCAACACAGCAACGTTACGCCCGAGTTCTCTCCACGTACACTCCTTTTCACTCCTTTTCGATTTTCTCTTTTCCCTATCAATTGTTCGGTTCCTGTGGAGATAGCTGCCGACATCCACAACCGAACCGCAGCTGTGGTGGTGTTAACCTCTAATCGTGGTTTTCATCTTTTCGAGCAATTCAGCATCGAATTCGATGCTTAGGTATGTGAATCCAACTGGTGAGAATATAACATATATCAAATTCTGCATATGAACCTATGGGGGCACAAGACTCATACTTGTGTGGCACTGAGTACCATGTGGACGTCGGACGTGCAACAGCGCAACGTGACGGTTTCATCCAATCGAAGCAATCCCCCGGCGTCCCATCTGGCATAGTCCGCGTTGTTGCACCCTCCGTAGTCTCCCTGGCTACGGGTTCCGTGCTACGAGTTTGGTACGACTGGCCAGTGTGGCCGTACCGCCATCGTCAGACCGTACACCGGTGACGTCCCAATCTGCTCGACGGTACCGGTGGTTTTGGCCGGTCGGCTCGTTCTCATCTCTCCTAGCACGTCGTACACTCCGGATCACGCCACCGATTCGGCTGCTCGCGGCCAAAAGAGCGCTTCTGCGCCGGTAGCGACCGGCAACGGCTGGTACACGGCCAGAAAGCACTTATAAAATATAATCGTAGCTAATCTGTAATGAAACGGAGCGTATCGAGATTCGGCCGTCGATCGTTTCTCAGGAGCACCGCCGTCGGGTTGGTCGGTCTCGGGACGGTTGGTCACGAGGCTCGTCGAGCGACGGCGGCGCCGGGCCAGCAGTCGGGCGGGGAGTGGTCGCAGTTCAAGGCCAACGCGGGTCAGTCGGCCCGGCTTCCCGAGGGCACCGGTCCCACTGGCGACGTCGAGGAGGCGTGGACGGTGTCTCACGACCGCATCCACGACGGCATAGCGGTCGTCGGGCAGACCGTGTACGTCGGCGGAAAGGATCTAGCCGCACTGAACACCCAGAACGGGCAGGCTCGTTGGTCGTTCGAGCCGGAGAAACCGGCTGTCGACGATCCTCCCGAGCCACTGATGCCCGACGTCGGTCCGCCGGCCGTGGTGGACGGCACCGTCTACGCGAACGTCTGGTTCGGTCCCTACGACGGAGGGACCTACGACACCGCGTTCATCGCGGTCGATGCGAACACCGGCGAGCGCCGCTGGCGGATCGACACCGGTGGAGCCTCGTCCCGGACGTTCGCGCCGCCGACGGTCACCGACGACGCCGTCCTCACGAGCATGCCCATGGGAGAGGGGTACGGCAGCGATCGGATGGTCACCGCGCTCGGTCTCGATGGCACCCTGCGCTGGCAGACGTGGATCGATGAGATGTATTCGGGGTCGCTTCCAGTCACCGAGAACCGGGTGTACGTCCCGACCGCGAGCGGCGTTCGGACGCTCGATCTGGAGACCGGTAGTACCGTCTGGACGGCGCTCCCGCGGGTGCGGTTCCAGCCCGCCGCCACCCCCCTCGTTTCGAATGGAACGTTGTTCGTCGCCGAAACGAGAGATCCGGGCGTGACGTTCATCGCGCTCGACGCGGCGACCGGCGAGGAGCAGTGGCGCACTGCCTACGCCCCGGACGCCCGCTATCCGACGAGGATCGGGACGGCTGACGACGAGCGGGTGTACGTTCAGCTTGGCGCGATCGACGACGACGTGATCGCGCTCGATCGGACAGACGGCACCGAGCGCTGGCGGGCACAGATCGAACAGCCCGATCGAGAACGCGTTCCAACCGATGGCGTGGCACGGGTCGGCGATCTGCTGTATCTCGGTGGGGCCGCGCTCGATCCAGCAGACGGTTCCACCGTGTGGAGCCATCCCCTCCCCGTTTCCGGCTACGGCCGGGAGTTGAGTGCCGTCGCCGGCGGACGGGTGTACGTCGGCGGATCGGGACTCACTGCGCTCACCGAGACGACCGGCTGATCACAACGATCGCTCGACACCCGTTCGGTCGTTCATCGTAGGTCCGAACCAGACGTTCACAACATATCCAAACCGAGCAGTTCCCGTTGTATCCCCTCGCCGGCCCTGACGTGACAGTCTGCACGCGGGTGGGAGCTACACAGCAGGGCGTAACCGTCCTCTTTCTGGTCGGATTCGAGCGCCATCCCGTCGCTCTGGTCGATTTCCCCCTCGAGCAGCTCACCGACGCAGCTCGTACAGTTGCCGTTGCGACAGGAAAACGGGAGATCGATCCCGGCCTCGTGGCCGGCGTCGAGGAGGTACTCGTCCTCGGCGACCGTTACCGTCGTCGTGTCACCGTCGAACTCGAAGGTGACTTCGTGGTCGGTACTCACGCTTGCCCTAAATCCGCTGTCTGAGCTTGTACATTTCGAGCGCTTCGAGACGCGGGTCGCCGGTGCTCGAAACGTCGTCTTCGAGGCTCGTGCCGCTCACCATCTCGTTGAACGAGGTGCTCACCCCTTCCTCCTCGAACGTCGAGTCCATGATGTACGCGACGTTCTCGCGGACCGATTCGGGCGACTCACCCAGCTCCTCGGCGGCCTCCTCGATCGCTCGGTCGACCTCCTCGTCGGTCGCCGTGAACTCCGCGCCGCGAGCGAGTTCCCTGAGTTCCCTGTCGAGCGCCATCTCAGACCCCCCCATCGGCGGCGACACCACGCTTTCGTTGGTAGTGCTGTTCTTGCTCGTGAACCCGCTGTTTGATATCCCACTCGTTGATTTCCAGATACCGGTCGCGGACCACGTTGAGCACCTCCATGTAGTCGATGTCGAGCCCGAGCGTTTCGTTGTACATCCCGTCGATGAGGTTGCCACCGCGCATCAACACCTCGTTGAAATCGAGTCCGAGCGGGTCGTCCAGCGCGTCGGTGAACATGTAGCCGAAATCGGCCATGTACGGCACGTCCTGGTACAGCGTCTCGACGATGCCCTGCTTTACCCCCTGGAACTGCGGGTTTCCGGCCTCTTCCTTCTCGATCAGCTCCTTTAAGAGTTCGATCCCGTGGGTGATGTGGCGGCCCTCGTCCGTGCTGACGAACTTGAACGCGTAGTTCAACAGCGGGAAATCGGCCCGTTCGGGGAATCGACTGATCGCGCTCGCCCCGACCCGCGCGAGGATCCCCTCCACGTTCAGGTGGTAGTTCGTGGCGGCCTTGGCGATGTCGACGGGATTGAGGGTGTTTGCGGCTTTGGCCGTCAACAGTCCCTGGTGTTCGAACACCTCGCCGAGTCCCGTCGCTTGCACGACCGGAATCCGCGTTCCGCGCCGTGGATCCAGGTCGTTGTAGTTGTCCTGGTCGTCCATCACCTCCTGCATGTACACGTCCAGAAACTGGGTGTGTTTGTGCTCGGTGAGCGTGAGCATCGTCATGTACATCTCCTTTTCCGTGTTCTCATCGAGACACGGCGCGCCCATGATGCGCTGGAGGTTTGTCGCCGCGTCGCCCGCGACCTCGCGCTCACCGTCCAAAAATCCTGAAATCAAATACCGGATCTGGTCCCGCTCGTCCTGCGACAACGCTTCCCACGAAGCGCGGTCCTGTTCGAATCCGATCTCATCGAACAGCTTTTCGACGTTCCACGTCCCGAGCTCGACACCCTTCTGAAACAGGGTGTACCACTTGCTCCCGGTGTCCACCCGTTGGCCCGAGTATTGAGATTGGAGCACCTGTGACATACACACTCCTTTCGTCGTCAAACGCCCATCAGGGTTCGGCCGCGCATGCGGGGTAATTTAAACAGTTGTGAACGGTCGATGGTTATTAATCTGTAGTAACAGTTGAACATCGTCTCAATAGGTGAGGGTTCTCCGAAACGAGTCCGTTTTCGGATGGGTTCAGAAGAGAAACGTCGTTTCTATTCGGCCGGCGGTATCGCCCATCTCCTGTGCGGCTTCGGGGTAGACGATGACGCTGGTGATGTCTCCGTCGAGGTCCATATCCTGTGACATGACGGCTTCGATCACGTCCGCGCCGTCGATGAGTTCGGTCCATTTCGTGTAGGGCGCGGTGAGGACGAACGCGGCGCTCGTTCCGTCGGGTTCTTCGAGCACCTCCGCCGTTCGACACTCGCCGTCGTAGAGGTCGAGATACGCGTACACAGTGTCTTCGTGGACGTAGCGCTCCAGTTGATCGAGGAGATTGTCGAGATCGTCGGGCATCTCCGCACAGAGGTCGGGCCACGTTACTGCTGGCATCGCCTCGATTTCGGTCTCGAACAGCGCAGTGATGAACCGCTCGCGTGGGCTGTCGGCTGACACGTCGTCCATCCTTTCGGTGAGTTCGGGGGGTGCGTCGTCGATGAGTTGCTCGATGCGGGATTCGGAGACCGATTCGAGGCGCTCACGAAACGTTTCCGAGAGTTCGGTCGGGAGGTCGTCGAGGGTCGTCTCTGCGACCGGGAGTTCGGTGATCTCAAAGACGAAGCTGCCGTCGAAATCGACGCCCCAGCCCTCGCTCTGTTCTCCGTACGTTTCGTTCTCGTTCAACCGATCGCGGTAGGTCCCCAGCCATTCCCGCGACGGAAACCAGTTCGTCATGTGCGTGCTCTCTGTGACCGACTCGCATGAGAATACGGGCTTGGATGGCTGGTGGTTTATCCGTGTCTCGCTCTTTGAGCACGTTCGCCCGTCGTGACGCGACAGACACGGTTTAGTTTCGGCGGTTCGAACGCTGTCAGTATGACCGACAATGAAAATCGCGTCGTCCAGGGACGGATGGTGACGCCGGAAGCGCTCGCCGAACGCATCGAGGACGACTCAGTGATGGACGCAGAGCCCATCTCGGACGCCGACCGGGAGTGCCCGGAGTGTGGCGGCCCCGTCGTATCAGTGGGGTATATGC
Source organism: Halobacteriales archaeon YIM A00010 (assembly GCA_025041175.1). Taxonomy (GTDB): domain Archaea; phylum Halobacteriota; class Halobacteria; order Halobacteriales; family Haloarculaceae; genus Halocatena. The sequence goes on along the minus strand of JAKCFJ010000001.1, from coordinate 2,274,505 downwards.
CGTCGGTGATGGAGTTCGTCACCGGTTACAAGTGCCAGGACTGCGATTGGAAAGCGACCGATCGGGAGTAGGTGGATGACGGGTCGAGACAGGAGTAATCACCCTGCTGAACCGAAACCGCTTTAGGGAGGATGACCCTTTTCAGGAGTACGGGGACGTGGCCAAGCCAGGCATGGCGACTGACTCCAGAGGTCACACGCCCGGTGAACTGAGCTTTGCTCAGTTAGCAACCGGCCGAAGGCCGGTGACGAAACTCCAGAACTGATATACCGAGCGGGCGGCTGATCACCGCCCGCGATGACGACCCTCTGGAGTACCGAGGCGAGATCGGAGATATCAGTCGATCGGGGGTTCAAATCCCTCCGTCCCCACTTTCTGGCGTAATCGAATGTGAGCGGCAGTACTGGGATCTGAGGGATTTGAAGCAGGGAGTGGAGCCTGCGGAACGACCGTGGTTCAAATCTCTGTCCCCATCCGTTCTTCGAACGGTTTGTATTTCACAGATGGCGACGAGTTTTCGGATTCAAGTGTATAAAACCACAATCACCGTGAGATACGTCGGATTCACCGGGAATTCGACCGGTGACGCCTCCGAACGCCTCTGCTGCGTCGTCGTTTTTCTCGACGGACCGATACACCGCTCATCTCGCACACGAACGCGAACCGGAGATGACCGTTGATCGGACAACAACGAGACGCATAGCGCCTCAGAAACCGGGTATAGTCCAGTGACAGAGAGGCAGTGCGAGCGATCGATTGACCGAGGATCAGATCTATAACGGAGCTTCCACTCTCCAGTTGCGACCGAACTGACTCCCCGATCTTCTGACCAGCATCACTATCTGCGGGATACAGCGCCGGGAGAACTCATCAGGAAGATCCCAGTAAGATTTATAACTGTTACTGGATTAGTAGTAATTACCAGATGTACGAGGTACTCGACGATACGGCGGCACGAGTTATCCTTACCCTCGAGACAGGCGACTCGATCCGCCGCGTCGCCCAGCACCTCCATACACCCTACGAGACGGTCAGACAGGCTGTCAACCGACTCGAGGAGGCGGGTTACGTCCGCTATGATGGCGGTCTCTCCGTCGTCGAGGACCACGTAAGGGATGCAGCACGTGAGTTGGTGGCCGCGAGCGCCCGTGTCAGTCCTCCATCGATCGACGAAGCGTACGTCATCCCGCACTTCGGTGATTGGCCGTTTGCGTTTAGCCGTATCGATGCTGTGTACGTGTGGACAAAGGGTGGCTACCAGGTCGGTCGCAACCCCGATGACTATCCGTTGTTCCTCGCCGTTCACGAACAGGATGTCGACGCTTGGGGGACGTTCTTCGAGTCGTTCGGCGTTCCAGTGTCGTTCGAGCGCCAGCCCGGAGACGCGCTTGTCGGCCCGTTGCAGATCGTCCTGGATCCACAACCGTCACTCGATATCGAGCACGTCGAAGGATACCCGGTAATCCCGCGAGAGAAGACGATCGCCTACATGCGCGAGCACTACGCGCAGTTCCAGTCGGCGCTCTCGATGCTCGACCGGATGTACGAGGAGCTTGATCTCGGTGTAGCCTACAAGGAGGCAGAGCGCGTTTACTCATGAGCTTCAACGATCGGAGCAACGCGCTCATCGATCTTCTTGAGGCACTCACCGAGCGTGACCACCAGTATGTCCTTGTCGGTGGGTATGCCGTCTCAGCGTTCAACACTCGCTTCTCGACGGATCTCGATATCGTCGTTGCACCCGACAATAAGGAGACGTTCGTAGGATTTCTCGAAGATCGTGGATTCGAGGAAACCGACAGCCACGCGAAGCAGTGGTTCTACGACACCGAGGTCATCGAGTACGAAAAACGCCTTGCTCCACAGCAACCGATTGGGTTCGATCTGCTGGTGAATGGCCTCGGCTGTCGCCAGACTGAGGCTCAGTGGTCGTTCGCCTATCTGCACGACCACAGTAGCAAACGGGAAGTAGCTGGCGGGACGGAGACGACAGCCGCCCGAGCCATTGATGGAGAAGTGCTTGTAGCTGCGAAACTCCACAGCGGGCGTGAAGCTGACCTTAGAGACGTCCTTGCGGTCGCCGAGGAGATTGATCTCAACGCTGTAACGTCGCATCTACACCGGGGAGAGGAGGATTCTCTTCGGATGCAACTTGAGCGGGGACTCGAGATTCTCGATAGCGAGGAACTCAAACACGGTTATCGAAGTGATTTCGGCGCGTCAGCGGTCTCTATGGAGACAATCACCGACCTTCGAAATTATCTAACTGAGCAGATTGAGGAACTGAGATAGCAGAGATCTTCTCGGCGTAGCACTCACGAGCAAGGGATGGATTCATTGAAACTGGATACATCTTCCCCAACGTTCCTCTCACATCGCCCGTGAGCGGTTGTACTGTCATTTGAGGGTGGAATAGCGGAGTCGTACTGTACAGCATCGTCGTTCGAACCAAGTACGTCGGCCACTACGATACAACCGTGACTCCTTCCCAGTTCGACGAGTTTGATCACGACGCCCACATGCGCGAGACCTTCGAGCTCGCCCGGGAGGCTGTTGCCCGTGGCGACGAACCGTTCGGCTCGGTTCTCGTCCGCGACGACACAGTCATCATGACCGACTCGAACCGCGAGAACACGGAAGCGGACATTCGACGCCACCCCGAGCTTCACCTCGCGTACCGCGCGTGCCGGGAGTACGATCCCGACGAACGCGCTGCGATGGTGATGTACACGAGCACCGAACCCTGTCCGATGTGCGCTGGCGGGATGGCGACAGCTGGCTTCGGTCGCGTCGTCTACAGCGTCGGAAGCGATGAAATCGCAGAATTCACCGGGAACGAGCCAGCAGTCCGTTCCGCGAAGATCCTCGATGGGATCAGCGATGTCGTCGGACCCGTTTTGAACGAGGAAGGACGCCGGATTCACCAGAAGGCTTGCCGTCGAAAACTCTGAGGAATCCCCCAGTTACCTTGAGGGCGGCCGGCGAGCTTGGAGGATCTGATCCGCCCGCTGTACTTCTTCTTTGATCCCGAAAACGAGTGCGCGAACGGCGAAAATATCGAAGTCGACGGCGAGTGACTACCCGAGTGGGTGTAGTCGGCCACGAGGGTTACGGATCGTCCCTGACAGGGTCGACGGAGTACAATGTTTCGCTCGGCGGGCTCGTCTGTCGACTCCACCAGTTTCGGGAGGTGAACTGTCATGTGAATCGTTCAAGTCGGTTCAGCGTTTACTCTCCAGTAGTACCGACCAAGAAATGACGTCCTCACACGCTCCATCGATTCCGGACGACACGTACGAAGAACTGATCGAAGCGACGGTCGCTGCGCTGTACAAAAAGGGGTACGCTAATCTAGGGGTTCGAGATATCGACGCGGAGTTCAGTAAAAGTCGGCAGCTCATCAACCACTACTTCGACGGAAAAGACGAACTGATAACGGAGCTTCTGGTGTACATCCACGAGTTCGACGAACAGCCGCTCGAATCGTCGGACAGCGATCCGGTGGCGAAATTGAACGAGGATATCGATAACGTACTGCTCGGATCGGGCATGGACGACGACAAATTTTGGACGTTTATGACCGTGGTCTACGATATCCAGTCTCAGGCCCACCACAATTCGGACCACCAGGAACTCATCAACCAGATATCCGACGAATACATCGATCACCTGAGCGACATCATACAGGACGGAATCGATCGAGGCATCTTCACCGAGATCAATCCCGTACGGATGGCGAGAATTATCGACGACCTGATCACCGGCGCACACATCAGAAAGATCAACCTGGGCCAGGACGAGGCCCCCGCGGAAATGCGAGAGACGATCGACGAAATCGTGGTTTCTCGAGTGTTGCTGAATTCCTCAACAGAGTGACCAAAACGCCCGTCAGTTCTGCCGATCACGTTTCGAAATATGAGTGGCGGATTCAACCAGAGCAGTCGGTGCCCGCTCCGTGGAACGAGGTAGATACATCTCGAACAACGGAGATCTACCTCGAGCCGTAAACGGAGGACTCGGTGAGTTTGTCGCTGGAAGCGCCCTCCCACCGTGACCGGCCAGGATTCCCAGAGCCGCCGCGGGAGAGGCCGTCTCGCGGCGGCGATTGTCCCTTGTAGCCCGAGCACTTCGAGCCGGTTTCATCGATCTGAGTTGGTCTCTCGACGGTGTGTTGGGTTGGTCCCTCAACGGTGTGTTGGATACGTTCCCAGACGAGGGGGAGCCGCATTCGAACGCGGCTTCCCCCTCGCGGAGTTGCGTGTGAACCGTGTCGTAGCAGGTCTCGAACAGTTGAACGATCTGGTTGATGCTGAGCAAGGTATCGGCGTAGAGGATGAAGATGAGCAGGAGTTCACCGGAGGAGAGACGGCTGTTTGCGAACGGCGTGTTGCGGGTGTATGTGAAGCCGTAGCGGCAGTTGCGACACCAGACTCGGCAAGAGCGGAATCTATTTACCGATCGGAAAACCAACGATGAATATGCGGGAAATCCACACAAAAGCACTCGCTCGAGAGTTCGGGAGCATAACGGCGGTCGAGTCCCTGGATCTGGAGGTCCACGAAGGGGAAATTTACGTCTTCCTTGGGCCGAACGGCGCTGGGAAGTCGACGACTATTAACATGCTCCTCGGGTTCACGCCGCCGTCGTCGGGATCCGGGACAGTACTCGGTCACGACATCGAGGACGAATCGCTCGTCGACATCGCCGGCGTCGAAACCGTTTCGACGGCCGATCGAATCGATGGCGACGTTCCGTTTTACCTCGAGACTTGGTTCGCCTGGGTGTTCGTCGCAGCGTGGATCATCGTCCCGCTCGGGATCGGCTACTACCGATTCAATCGAGCAGTGTTGAGCTAAATCCCAAAGATGACTGATTCACGTCACGTCCGAACGGGTGGGTCCAGCGGAGATCGACCGCAGGATGCGGATCACCGCATCTCGCTGTTCTGGCGAATTGCGGCCGTGTTCGTCGCCGTAACAATAATCTGGCTCGTTATCCAGTACGTGAGCCGAGCGGCTTTTGGGACAGACTACGATCGCGCCGGACACGTCGTCTCGGCCGTCCTCGCCACCGTGCTGACTGTTCCGGTGGTCGTACTGGCTCGCCGCGTTCTCGATCGACGCCCGTGGGCCGGGTTAGGGCTCGCCCCACCTCGTTCCGCTTGGCAGTCGTTCTTGATCGGAACGGCGTGTTACTTACTCCCCGCCGCCGTCGGGTTGACGGCGGTCGTTGCGCTCGGATGGGTCGAGATAGCCCTCGAGACGTCTCTCAGCGAGCTACTGCTCCTCGTCGCCAGCCTGATGGCGCTCGTGTTCCTCTACGAAGCGTTTCCCGAGGAGTTGGTGTTTCGCGGATATCTCTATCACAACCTCGCCACCGCGTATTCACAGCGATTGGCAGTGGGCGGTCAGGCGGTCCTGTTCACCCTCTGGGCGGTCGCCATCGGAGCCGCACCCACGGTCGAACGCGTCGTTATCTTCTTCGCTCTAGCCGCCGTGATCGGGATGATCCGAGCCATCACCGGCGACGTCTGGGCGTGTATCGGCTTTCATATCGCCTTCCAGACCGTCCAACAGGTGTTCGCCGGCGGGTGGGCCGGTTATGCGTTCGTCGTTACCAATCCCGGAACGCTCGAGATGATCGCATTCGGAATCGTTCCCCTCGCGCTCTCGATCGCGGTGCTTGAGGTGTTCGTTCGGAACGACGTGGACTGGGGCGAGCCCGAATCGACACTGTAGTCGGCAGTTCGAACGATAAGTCAGCGTTTCGCCACATCAGAGAAAGTTCGAACAGTTCCTCGAATCGGTTCCACCGTCGTTCTCGAGCACAAAATCGACTACCGGTCTCCGTTCGCGACTAGCGGCCAAGTCGCTGGCGGGCAAACTTCGCCAGCAGCGGGAGGTCGCTGGGAGACAGCAGCCAAAAGATCGCGCGTTTGCTCCCCTTGTTCGCCTTCGACAGCGATCTCGGTCTTTTTCATGAACGGCTGGTCGAACTCAGAGGCGAGATCATCTGTCTTCTCGAGGCACTCACGAGCAAGGGATAGGCCCACACCTTATTGAACGTAGGTATATCTTCTCTATTGTTATTTATGTGACGATCGTGAGCGGCTGTGCGTTCGATTCCGCCGGTCCCACGAAGCGACCTGACTGTTCGAGCTTCGATACAGTTTTCCCACCGCTGAGTCAACGCCCACCAATGAGCGCAACGTATTCCCGAATCACGGAGCAGCTCGACGACCCCGAGACGGCCGTCAAGTCCGGACGCCAGAAGATCGACTGGGCGAGCCAGCACATGCCCATCTGTTCGACGCTTCGAGAGGAGTTCGAAGCGTCCCAGCCCTTCGAGGGCCAGCGCATCGGGATGGCGATGCACGTCGAGGCCAAAACGGCCGCGCTCGTGGAAACGCTCGCCGCGGGCGGTGCGGAGGTCGCCATCACGGGGTGTAACCCACTGTCGACCCACGACGACGTGAGCGCCGCGCTCGACGCCCAACAGAACATCACCTCCTACGCGAAACGCGATCTTCCCGAGGAGGAGTACTATGCGGCCATCGAATCCGTCATCGACATTGAGCCGACGATTACCGTCGACGACGGCGGCGATCTGGTGTTCCGCATCCACGAGGAACATCCCGATCTGATCGATGGGATCATCGGCGGCTGTGAGGAGACGACGACCGGCGTCAACCGACTGCGCGCGATGGACGAGGACGGCGCGCTCGACTATCCGGTGTTCGCGGTGAACGACACCCCGATGAAACGGCTGTTCGACAACGTCCACGGCACGGGCGAGTCCTCGCTGGCGAACATCGCCATGACCACCAACCTCTCGTTTGCCGGGAAAACCGTCGTTATCGCGGGGTACGGTGACTGTGGCCGGGGGCTTGCCAAAAAGGCCGCGGGCCAGAACGCTCATGTCGTCGTCTGTGAGGTCGATCCCCGGCGCGCGCTCGAAGCCCACATGGAGGGGTACGACGTCATGTCGATGCGCGAGGCCGCTCCGAAGGGCGACGTGTTCGTCACCGCGACGGGCAACACGGACGTGATCACACACGAGCATTTCGAACGGATGAGCGACGGCGTCGTGCTCGCCAACGCGGGCCACTTCGACGTGGAGGTGAACCTCGAGGATCTCTCGGAGCTGGCCACCGACGTTACCGAGGTTCGGGAGGGCGTCCGCGAGTACGAGCTGCCGGACGGCCGCCGGCTGAACGTGCTCGCGGAGGGTCGCCTCGTCAACCTCGCAGGCCCGCTCTCGCTCGGCCATCCCGCCGAAGTGATGGACCAGAGCTTCGGCGTCCAGGCCGTCTGTGTCCGCGAACTCGTGGGTGCACACGAAACCGGGCTTCCCGACCGGCTGCTGACAGCGATTCGGGACCGGTTCGGACGGGCCAACGGCACCCAGGTCGTCGCCAACCACAGCTACGAGGCCGGCGTCCACGACGTGCCCGACGTGCTCGACCGGGAGGTCGCAAGCATCAAACTCGACGCCGAAAACATCGCTATCGACGATCTCTCCGAGGAACAGAAGGAGTACGTGAGCAGCTGGCAGCACGGGACGTGAGCTCGGATCGTTTGAGGAAACGGCCGATATACGACGGATGTCCTACGAACGATCCAGTTGTTGTAGCGCCCGTGTCCGAGACCGGTTCGTCGCTGTCGACCAGTACGACAGACGCGTGTCAATATGCCGGCCGCGGACTTATCTGATTTCCCGGAGACGTACCGTGTATGACGACGACCGCGGAACTCGCCGATTTTGCGCTGTCGGTCACGTACGAGGAGCTGTCCGAAGACGTGCGCGAGGAGCTGAAAAAGCGCGTACTCGATTCGATCGGGATCGCAGTCGGTGCGTTGGGTGCCGAGGCGATCGACAGCGTGCGGGCGACGTGCACCGAACTGGAATCGGAGGGACCGTGTCGGCTGTGGGGGAGCGACCACACCGCCTCGCCGGTGGGGGCCGCGATGCACAACACCGCGCTCACCCGCTACCTCGATTACATGGACTCGTTTCTCGCGCCGGGCGAAACCCCCCACCCCAGCGACAACATCGGGAGCCTGATCGCGTGTGCCGAAGCGTCCGATCGAACCGGTCGTGAGCTGCTCGCGGGCATCGGCGTCGCCTACGAGGTCCAGGGCGAGCTGGCGTGGAACGCGCCCGTCAGGGATCGAGGATTCGACCACGTCACCCACACGGTGTTGTCGGCGGCGACGGGCTCGGGCGCGGTTCGTGGACTCGACCGCGAACAGCTGCGCAACGCCATCGGGATCGCCGGAACCGCCCACAACGCGCTCCGGGTGACCCGAACCGGGGGCATCAACGAGTGGAAGGGGATCGCCAGCGCGAACGCCGCCCGGAACGCCGTCTACTCGGTGGTGCTCGCAGACCACGACATGGAAGGACCGACCGATCTCTTCGAGGGACAGAAGGGGTGGAAGCAGATCATCGGCGGCGAGTTCAGCGTGGATCTCGACCGGGGGTGTGAACGCGTGTTCGACACCATGACCAAACGGTACGTTGCGGAAACGTACGCCCAGTCCGCCGTCGAGGGAATCATCGAACTCGCCGAGGAGCACGACATCGATCCGGAAACGGTCGAGTCCATCCATCTCGACACGTTCGCGGGCGCAAAGCTCATCATCGGCGGCGGCGAGGGATCGCGCTACGAAGTCGAAACGAAAGCCCAGGCCGACCACTCGCTGCCGTACATGCTCGCGGCCGCGCTCATCGACCGCCGGATGACCAATGACGCCTACGAACCCGAACGCATCAACCGTGAGGACGTACAGACGCTGCTGCGAACCGTGACGGTCGAAGAAGACGAGCAACTCACTGACCGCTTCGAGAACGGCGAAATGCCCGCCCGCATCGAGGTTGAACTGGAGGATGGCACCACCCACCGCGTCGCAAAGGACGACTTCAGCGGCCACCCGAACAACCCGATGTCGTGGGACCAGATCGAGGACAAATTCACCACCATGACCGACGACCGCTACGATCGGTCCCGCCAACAGGAGATCATCGACACCGTGAGAACGCTCGAAGACCATGACGTGAGCGATCTCACCCGGCTGTTGGAGTAGCCCCTGGGCTTCGACCATCGCCGAAGCGATCGAGTGAGCGACTCACAGTGCTGTATGAATCGATGTAGGCTAGGTATCGAGAGCGGAAATCAACTGCTCGAGTGTCTGTACGTGTGACTCGAACAGTTCTTCACCTCGCTCGCTCAGCCGATACGTCGTCTGCGGTTTCCGGTCGACGAACTGCTTTTCGACGACGACACACTCCGCGTCTTCCATCTTCGAGATATGACTCGCCAAGTTTCCTTCCGTGATGTCGAGTTCTTCCTGGAGATCAGTGAAACCCGTCTCGCCGTGTGCGTACAAATGAGCGAACATCTGCAATCGAGTCGGTTGGTGGACGAGTTTGTCGAATTCCATATTACACTCGTGAGAGGATGCCGTATGCGGCGATGCAGTAACTGGCGTAGCTTACGCCGAAGATCGTGAATACCCAGTCGTACACTTGTGGAACGTACGGAACGACTGCGACCAGCCCGAGAATCCAGAGACCGGCACCGTGGAAGGCGTACCTGTCGGCTTTTCTGATGTTGTGCGCCGCAAGCAACTGGCCGAGAGACAGGTAGCCAAGACCGAGAAGCCCACCGGCGATCACGAGCCAGAAAACGAACAGATCGTTCGAATCGATCGCGTCGAAAAACGGATTCATCCCGACGAGGACCGCGCCGAGCGCAGCAAAGACCACGAGATGCCACATTTCCCAGCTCGGGATGCCAGTCGTCGGTCGTTCGTACTCCGATTGGATGTGGTACAACGCGAGCTGTTGAGTGACGAAAACAGCGATGAGCCCACCGATGAGCGGGAACGAGAATCCATCGCGGAGTCCCCACTCGATGAGTGGGAGGAGAATGCCGACACTGATACCCTCGACGAGCCACCAGCGCCACCAGTAGGGGTATTCGTCCTGTAGCCCGACGGCCTGTTTGATCTGGCCGAGTTCTTCCTGGAGACTCTCTTTGTCGATCTCTTCGTCGTCCATGTCCACCGTCATCTGGGTGTAGCTGGGAGATCAGCCGTGTAATAGTTAAACAGGTCGGTGTACGTCAGTTGTTCGAGACGGGTTACCGCCTCCATCTCCGCTGTCGATACCGACTCATCTGGCGATACAAAGGCCCGAACACCCCCATCACTGGGGAACAGTTGCCCCCCAACCGCTACTCTTGTGAGGCTATCGGCGTTCGTCACTGTCGTCTCGAGCACCGGTGGTACCGCATCGAACAGTTCATCAGGCTCACCCGTCACAACGACGCGACCGTCGGCGACGAACGCGATGCGATCCGCGATATCGGCGTCCATTGGGCTGTGACTCGAGACGACGACCGTTTTCCCTTCGGCCTGTTTCTCACGGAGCAACCGATGAACCTCCTGAATCACCGTCAGGTCGAGCGCGGCAGTCGGCTCATCGAACAGGTAGATCGGAGCGTCGATACTCAGGGTGATTGTCAGCTCGAGTTTGCGCTTCATACCACCGGAGTAGTGCTCGACGCGCTTTTCGAGGTCGTCTGTGAGACCGAACACCTCGACGTACTCCCGCCACTCGCTGGTGAACATGGGGTGCAGCTGACTGTAGAACTGGATGTTCTCCCGGCCGGTGAGTCGTTCGAGACAGAGCGCGTCCTGTAACAGGAAACTCGTCGTATCGGATCGGTCGGTGGCTGGTTCGCCGAAGACGGTCACTGAGCCGTGTGTAGGGTGTTCACTGCCAGCCAGACACGAGAACAGCACTGATTTCCCGACGCCATTCGGACCCATCACCGCGAGCAGTTCACCCGACCTGACGCTGAGATTGACGTCGTCGAGTACGAGTTCGTCGTCGAAGGACTTCCCGAGGTTAGTCGCCTCGATACACGTCTGGCTCATGGCCGCCACCCCTGTCGGTACAGTACTGTGGTGAGCAACACAGTCCCGACGGCGAGTGCGAGCACCCCGTAGCCGACCAACAAGGCGACGTACTCGGGACCGACGGCCGACACAGGCGGTAGAACACTGCTCTCGGCTCCTCCGGGAACGAGGTGGTAGATGGCCAAACGCGTCGGGAGCGTGTTCGGCAGGTAGTTCAGTATCTCACCGTCGATTGGCGACAGCTCAGTGTTCGCCCCGTTGAATCCGGTCGCAATATAGCCCACAATCGCGATCATCGGAACGGCGTACTCCGCAACCCGTTCGTTCTGTGCGTACAGAATGAACGGCATTGCGACGACCATCCAGAAGACACAGGTTACAACGAACGCGAGAAAAACGATCGGAATCGACATGAGACCGCGGAGTTCGAACGAGGCACCTGTGTAGACACCAGCGAGGATCGTGAGGATGAACGCGCTGCCCGCCAGAACGATCCCACTGAGCATTCGTCCGGAGAGATCGGCTGAAGGAAAGATGGGCATCGATCGATACGCTTCGTAGCGACGGTCTTCGAGGTCGCCAGCCAACTGGTACCCGAATATATAGAGACAGATGTACATCGCACCAAAGATACCGGTACCGACGGCTGTACTGGCGATCATCTCGCCAGAAATCCCTTCCAACCGCTGTCCATACAGGAGTTGCATCCCTGCTGGAAGGCCGATTACGATTGATAGCATCGTCCAACTGTTTCTCACTTCCCGGAGACAGCGCTCCGAGAAAGCCCTGACCTGAGTGAGCCACGCCCAAGCAGGTGTAGCGTTACCCATCACTGGGTTCGATGTCGTTGTGTCTGCTGCCATCGTTCTCTCCGTTATCTTCGCTGACCTAGTACAAAATACTTTCTATTAGAGTTTACTTTGCGACGCAAAGTAAATGGTTATTGTGACAACACTAGCATGTTCTATGGTAGCGCTAGACAGGGAACGATCTATGGCGTTCGAGTCTGCTTCACGTGGCGCAGGAAGGAGAATCCGGTTGAGCGATACTAGACGACCGGCGGGGATGTCTACCCGACCATCCTCACTCAGCGCCGTGTGCGTGAGAATCTCGTCCCTTCTAGGGTGAGAGGAGGCCAAACACGCAGTACATTTCTCCGTGAGGTCAAACAGGAGATGGACGAGGATTTCGAAACGAGGCCATGAGGGTCCTCGATAGTAGCTACTGCGCTGACTTTCTTCGTGGCCACACCTCGGCGAAAGAGTACCGGCTTGCTCATCCAGACGAGAGCTTCGTCCTCACTTCCGTCGGGTATTCTGAACTGTACCACGGTGCCGTGAAGGAAGGCCGAGATCCAGTTCTGATCGATGACGATCTTCCGTGAGGGGAGCGGATGGACTACACCCGAGCACACGCACTCGAAGGTGCCCGTATCCGACAGGAACTGGAAGAGCGAAGCCAGCGTATTCAGCATCCCGACATGATGCTCGCTGGCGTCGCGCGCTCGCTCGACGCACCACTCGTCACTGCTGACGCCGGGTTCGAACGTGTCGACGATCTCGACATCGACAACTATCGGGAGATGTTCGAGGATCCTGATACTCATGTGTCGATTCTGCGGATTCACAGATTCACGCCGAGTGAATCGTATTCGACGCTGACCCGACCGAGTGACCGGTGGCTGGTCTGATCGAACCCTTTGGCCCCTTGCTTGCGTACTCCCGGCTAACCGATAAGTGGCTGGCTGGTGTGCCTAGTGCTGGTATGCCAGTAGACAACCGAGCCTTCGATTTCCTTCGAGTGAACGATCGACCGGACAAGCCTCGCGAGAAGGGCATCACGGAGATCCGGGGACCGTACTACGACCCGATGGGACCGCGAGAGCTGCGCGACATCCTCGAGACGATGGGTCACTACGTGGACATCTACAAGTTTTCGGGCGGGTCGTTCGCGTTGATGCCCGAAGAGGCGGTGGTCGAGCTGATCGAGACGTGCCACGAGTTCGACGTCAACGTCTCGACGGGCGGGTTCATCGAGCACGTGCTCGTTGCGGACAACGCCCACGTCGAGGATTACGTCGCGGAGGCGGGGGAGTTGGGCTTTGACATCGTGGAGATCTCCTCGGGGTTTCTCTCGATCGACACCGACGACATCGTCGATCTCACCGAACTCGTCGTCGACCACGGACTGAAGGCCAAGCCCGAGATCAACGTTCAGTTTGGTGCGGGCGGGGCTTCGAGCGAGGAGGCGCTGTTAGAGGAGACCCAGCAGGACCCCGCGCTGGCGATCGATGAGGGTCGTCGCCACCTCGATGCGGGCGCGTACAAGCTGATGGTCGAGGCAGAGGGGATCACCGAGGCAGTGTCCGACTGGCGGACCGACGTGGCCTACACGATTGCCACCGAGCTAGGAATCGAAAACTGCGTGTTCGAGGCTCCCGGCCCGGAGATGTTCGAGTGGTACATCAAGAACTTCGGCCCGAACGTGAACCTATTCATCGACAACTCCCAGATCGTCGAATGCGAATGTATCCGTTCGGGGCTGTGGGGCAAAAAATCGACGTGGGGGCGCATCACGTCCTACGACAGAGAGGGGTGAATCCAGGGAGTTCATCCATGAACGTCCACAAAGCAACCGAGGCGGATGCCACGAAGATCTACGACATCGCGCGACAGTCGATACAGGCGTCGTATGCGGTCAGTCCCACCGCCATCGATCTGATCATGGAGGAGTGGTTCGACGTGGGAGCCATAGAGGATCGACTCGATGAGAACGTGATGGGTGTCGCCGAAACCGACGACTCCGTCGTGGGCTTTTCGGAGGGGACCGTCACGGACGACGCGGGCGAACTGGTCTGGCTCCACGTTCATCCGGAAGAGCGGGGGCAGGGAGCAGGAACGGAGCTGTTCGAATGGACGCGCGATACCCTTCTCGATCGGGGTGCAGCCGACGTACGTGTCCTAATCCTCGCCAGTAACACCGATGGAGACGGCTTTGCCGAACGATTCGGCTACGAACGGGTCGACCAGCGAGACGCCGATTTCGGTGGTGAGAGCTGGAGAGAGCACATCCACGCGCAGACCACAGAACGCACGGGAGAGACGGCTCCCGCCGAACCCCGAGACGTTCCCTCGAAGATAGAAGACGCGGGCCACGAACGATTCGTCGAAAGCGACGAAACGATCCCGGGCGACGCGGCTCCCTTCCACCCGCTGTACAACGACGATGCGTACGAGCAACAGTACGGCTACTACTGCTCGAACTGTGGATCGCCCGTCGAAGCGGCCGATGAGCTGGATCGAATCAAGTGTCCGGAGTGTGGAAACGTTCACCGGCCCGACGACTGGGACGGAGCGTATCTGTAACTGTCTGCGTCCTCACTCGGTGAGACCGAGTGGTTCGAGATCGACGTGCTGGCGAACGAGCGCAGCCGCGCGGTCGTACGGTGACGCCTGCGTTCCCGTCATTCTGTTCGCAGTCACCGCCGAGCGTTCGATGCCAGCGGACTCGAAAACGGTGTCGAGGAACGCATCTCGCACCGTTTCGTTTTCGAACAGTCCGTGCATGTACGTCCCGAGCACGCGGTCGGTTGCCGCCCCGCTCCCGTCGAACGGTCGGTCGGCGTCCGCGAGCAACGTGGTTTCGCCCATGTGGATCTCGTAGCCGGTGACGACGCCGGACGCCCCCGTAAGCGGACCACAGCCGCGAATCGGTCGGGACACCGGTTCGACGTGCTTTTCCTCCGTGAAACGCGTCTCGACGGGGAGGAGTCCGATCCCGTCGATCACCGCCATGGAACCCGTCCCTTCGATAGCCGCGTTCGTGATTCGCTGCCCGAGCATCTGATAGCCGCCACAGAGACCGACGATCGGGCCGTCAAACGACCGGAGCTGATCGTCCAAACCGGCCGACTGGAGCGCAAGACGATCGTCGACGGTGTTTTTCGTTCCGGGAACCACGATCGCGTCGGCAGACGTACACCCCTCATCGAGGGGACGATACGAGACGCGAACGCCGGGTTCGTGCGCCAGCGGTTCGAGATCGGTAAAATTCGAGATGTGCGGGAGGTGGGGGACGGCGATCGTGACCGCTCGCGCTTCGGGCACACCGTCGTCCGCGCCACGCGTGGCCTGCTCGGCGGAAAGCGAGACGCTGTCCTCCTCGGGAAGCCCGGGATCCTCGTACGGAAGCACACCCAGAACGGGGACGCCCGTCCGGTCTTCGAACGCTTCGATACCGGGTGTGAGCAGCGAACGATCGCCCCGGAATTTCGTGATGAGGCACCCGACGATGTCATCCCGACAGCGCGACGAGACTCGCGAGAGCGGATATCCCTCGAGCGTCTCGACGTTCGCAAGATCCCGGTCATGGAGGTTGATCTCCGCGATCGACCCTGCACCCTCCGCGATGACACAGTCGTACTCGCTGGCGAGTCGTTCCCACGACCCGCGGGCCACGGCGCGGGCGCGATCCCAGTGTTCGGCGTAGTACTCGCCCGCTTCGTAGTGTCCGACGGCACTCCCTTGAAGCACGAATTGGGATTCACCACTCCCGCGCGGTTTCAAAAGAACCGGGTTCATGTCCGTGGTCGGTCGAACACGAGCCGCGCGCGCCTGGGTATACTGCGAGATGCCGATCTCGCCTGCACCCTCCGGCGTTGTGACTGCACGGGCGTTGTTCGACATGTTTTGGGCCTTGAACGGAGCGACAGGAACGCCGCGGGATGCGAACAGGCGACAAAGCCCTGCCACGACAGTCGATTTCCCGACGTGGCTCGCGGTTCCCGCGACGAGGAGCGTGTGAGTCATGGGGTTGAGCGTGTGTCGCTCCGAACCCTGGCCGGGCGCGAGAGGAACAAAGGGAGCGTGCGCCGCCTTGTCCTCCACCGCAATTCGTTAACGCTGCCATAATTAATGTTTCGTTTTCTATTCGATAGTCACGTGTGGTATATACATTCGGAACTGTATTATACAAATTTATTTATTAGTATTCGGTTCCTTGTCGTCCCCGCTGCCCGGCATCGAAGGGGTGGCTGTCTTTGCCGACGTGGGTGATCAGATCCGCGTGGGATTCGAGGAAGTCAGGGCGCTCGTGCCCGCCCGTGAGCACGAGTTCGAGCGCGTCGGGTTTCGTTGTGAGGAGTTCGAGCGCGTCCTCTGTCGGGATGAGACCGCGTTCCGTGGCGTACAGCAGTTCGTCGAGAACGAGCATGTGGACGCCCTGTTCCGGCGGGGCGTCGGGTTCGAGGGGCTGGATGAGATCGGCGTCGTGAGCGGCAGTGATCAGCTCAGTTGCGCGTTCGTAGCCGGCGTTGGCCTCCGTTTCGTGGTCTCGGTCGTCGGTGCCGTCGTTCAGTGCGTGCCAGCCGTAGTGGCCGAGGTTTTCGTAGCTGAAGCCGGGAAGCGCTGCGATGGCGTTGTACTCGCCACGAACGGCGTCGACGCTCGATGCCCCGCCTTTCATGAACTGAAGAACGTGTACCCGGTAGCCGTGGCCGACCGCGCGCAACCCCATCCCGAGTGCGGCGGTCGTTTTCCCCTTGCCGTCGCCCCACCACGCCTGGACGAGCCCGAACTCCTCGGGGGCCGCGGCTTCGATCGGCTGGGCCGTCGGCGTCTCCCCTTTGCCGGGTGTGCGTGACAGTTGATCGTCGGACATGGTCGTATTCGACGGTGATCGAACAAATGCGTACCGCAGCGAATCGGTAGGTGTGGGGAGGGCGACCACCACATCCCCATAAAAAATATATAAAACAACATTTGTTTAACGATTTGTAGGCGCTAAGTCCCCTTCCTCAAGGAGCGACCGAAGGGAGCGAGTAGGGAGGGGATACAGCCGTCACAGATACAAAGTGTCTGGTTAGCAGTCAGAACCTTCGATTCTGACGATGCCCGCATAGTTTTCAAACATCTTCGATAGCTGTCCCACAGGCCCACGTATCGACATATTTATCTATATGCTTTGTATATAGTAACATATGGTATCGTTCACAGTTGAGGGCGAAGAGGCTCTTGACCGAGAAGTGAAGCCCTTCGGAAGCGGCGGTGCTCACATCACCATTCCGAAGCGGTGGCTTGGAGCAGATGTGAAGGTTGTCCGTGTATCCGAGCCTACCGACACCGAGGAGTAACGCCTCATGGACTTCGCCTACAGGTACCGGCTCAACCCTACGCCAGACCAGCAGGAGCGGCTGGCGTGGACATTGGACATCTGTCGGCAAGTCCGCAATCACTTTCTCCACCGAATGAACCGCGTGGCGGACACGAGTTATACGCCCGAACAGAATCGACTCCCCGACCTCAAAAAGTGGTGGACAGACCTTCAGAAAGTCAATGCGAAAGTGCTACAGATGGTCGTCCGACGGCTCTATACCGACCGCTCCAATCTTAAGAAAAAGAAGGACAAGGGCCACACGGTTGGCAAATTAAAATGGAAGGGGAAGGGGTACTACCACTCTTTTGAATACAACCAATCCGGCTTCGAGCTCAAGGAAACGAGTGGTCAAGATAGGTTGTATCTTAACAAGATTGGTGACATACCCGTTGTTGTCCACCGCGATATACCCGACAACGCTACCGTTAAAGGCGTCGTCGTCAAGCGTGAACCCACCGGTCGTTGGTATGTCTCGCTCCAACTCGAAACGACCGATAGTCCGCCCGTGAAGCCCACGGAGCCGTCTGAGGCGGTCGGCATTGACGTGGGCATTCTCAAATACACTCACGATACAGACGGAACGGCGGTTGGGTCGCTCGACCTCACCGACGAACGTGACCGACTGAAACGTGAACAGCGCACCCTCTCTCGGAAAGAACACGGCTCAAACAACTGGGAGAAACAGCGCAAGCGGGTGGCAGAGTGTTACGACACTATCAAATGCAAACGTCGTGACTTCTTGCATAAGCTCTCAACGTATTACGCCCGAGAATACGATCTCGTCGCTGTAGAGAATTTGAACGTCGCTGGGATGATGCAGTTCAACTCGAACTCACGAAACCGAGCATCCGCTGCATGGGGTACTTTTCTGCGGATGCTTGAGTATAAGTGCGAACGGGAAGGAACGCATTTCATCCCGGTTGACCCACGGAACACCACGAAAGAGTGCGCTGCTTGTGGCGTGAAGACCGATAAATCGCTGTGGGTCCGCGAGCACGCCTGTCCATCGTGTGGGTTCACCGCGGATAGAGACTGGAATGCGGCGTGGAACATCCTTTCACGTGGAATTAAGCGGTTAGGAGAGGGACGCTCCGAATGTACGCCTGTGGAGACTGCGCTCCCTACGGGGACCACCACGGTTCCTGCAAAGCGCGTCGTAGAAACAGGAAGCCCCGGCCTCAACGAGCGAACGGCAAAAGCCGTGAGCGAGTAGGCCGGGGTAGTTCACCTAACGATTCCTCGTGAATCCGCCGTTCCATCGCTCGGCGAAGGAATCTCGGCAGTCGAACGTTTGTTCCCACACGTTCCCCATTGGGGGAACGCTTATGCTGGAGTCAGCCATACGCAACGATATGAGCCAGGGATCGTACGACGACACGATCAAGTTCAGGGCGGGCGCTTTGAAAGAGGCAGCTAGCGAACTCGACGCCGTCCATCTCGGCGGGATCAACATCAGTGAACTCGCACGAGCGGGACTCACCGATATGCTCCGTCGAGCGATGACTGACGAGGACAAGATCACGCTCTACGAACGCTACAAGGTGGGTGAGGTTTCTGAAGAGGCCACGCGTCTCCTGCTCGGCAACGAGTTCGATCTGCTCCAGGAGGATATCGAGGAGTTCGCTACGGTAGCCGAGGATGAGACGAGCCAGTATCTCCTCTGAATGACGTCTGATGGTCCCCAGTATCCGATCCTGGTCGATACTGACGCACTGATCGCCGCCGCAAACAGCACACTCTGGGACCACATCACCGAACATGTGGGTCTCACAACGACGAACGTCTGTCAACACGAACTGAAGCGTCACCGCGAGGAAAACCACTCGCACGCTCCAGAGGGAAGTCGCCCATACCGACTCCACCACGGTGGAGCGCGCGTCCTTGATGCCCTTGAGAATTCGGAGACGCCGCTGACGTGTACGGTGAGCGTCCCCCGGCCGCATGGAGCCGATGCCGGTGAGCAATCGCTCGAACAGCAACTCGTACAGTATCCGGATGCAGTCGATTACGTGGTGTTGATGGATGCTCACGGTCGTCGGTCGATCCGACGTGAGATCCAGGGTCGTGACCTCGAGGCACGCGTAGTCCCTCCAACCTTTCTGTTCTACATTCTCTACGATAACGATCTCATCTCACGAGCGGAGTTCTGTGAAACGTGCGCTGAACTCCTAGAGAGCGAAGGATGGACAGGATATCACGCCGTTGCTGCGGCGTGGGAAGGGATTCCGGTCGATTGCTCCGATGTCATCGATTCTGCTCTCCTTCCACATTCGTGAACTACCGGATATGAGCATCTTTTGACGAACCATTTTCGCATTTGGTCCCACGGGGCTATCGCATTCGAAGTCAGGTGCTGAACTGTCGCGCTCATCATCAGCACACCCATTGGAGCGGCAGTGCTACGACGGATATGGACACAGTTCTCGTCATCGGCGGCACGCGGTTCATCGGGCGTCACGCAGTCCACGAGTTTCGATCCCAGGGGTACGACGTAGCGATCTTCAATCGCGGACGCCACGACAACCCGTTCGCCACGGAGGATGTCGATCACGTCACGGGTGACCGGACGGACGACGACGCGCTCGAACGGGCGCACGGACGCGTCGAGCCGGACGTGGTGGTCGACTGTGCGGCCTACCACCCGGAGAACGTCCGGGCGGCGACGGACGTTTTCGCCGATATCGACGCGTACGTCTACGTGTCGAGCGGCGCAGCCTACGGCGAGCGGGTGGTTCCCAAGCGCGAGAACGAAACCCCGCTGTGTGCGTGCACGCCCGAGCAGGCAGTTGATGAGTCGTGGGAGACGTACGGACCCAGAAAGGCCGAGGGCGATCGGGCCGTCGCCGCGGCCGGTGACCGGGGGATTCGCGCGATGAGTATCCGGCCCCCCGTCGTGTACGGTCCTCACGATTACACCGGTCGCTTTGCGTACTGGATCGACCGAGTCCAAGCGCACGACCGGATCCTCGTGCCCCACACCGCGCTCCGTCACCTCGTGTACGTGGCAGACGTGGCCAGCGCCATCAGAACGATCGCCGAGCGCGGCGAGTCCGGCCACGCGTACAACGTCGGTACCCACACGATTCCGGTGCTCACGGAGTGGATCGAACTGATCGCTGACGCGCTCGGAACGACCGTCGAAACGGTCACAGTTGGGGCGCGAGAACTCTCTGTTTCCGGTCTGGAACCGTCCGATTTCCCGCTGTACCGCGACCACCCTCACGTCCTCGACACCCACAAGCTCGAATCGATCGGCTGGACCCCGACGCCGCTCCCCCAGACCGCCGAACAAACCGTCGAACACGTCGGAAACGCCGCGGGCACCGACCAGGGACCCGACAGAGCCGATGAGCGCCGCGTGCTCGATGCGGTGTCGTCCATCCGTTGATCCTCTCGCGGGGTCGGTGCAACGTTCCTCACGATCGTTCGTCGAGACGCTGGTTATCGCCCCCGAATTGACCACAATGAATCGTTTTTTAACCCATCGAGGAGAACCCGCATTCATGTTCACGGCTATCGTGAGTTCGGGGACGCTGTTGGCGGCACTGGACTCGGTAAGCGTGTTGGTCGACGAGTGTAAGGTCCGCCTCGACGAGGATGGCGTTACCATCCGGGCGGTCGATCCCGCCAACGCCGGGATGGTGAATCTCCAGCTCGATACGAGCGCGTTCGAGTCCTACGAGTCCGACGGAGAGACGATCGGGGTCGATCTCACCCGACTCGAGGATATCGCTGGCATGGCGAACGCGGACGACCTGATCCATCTGGAACTCGATGAGAAGACGCGCAAGCTCCACATCCAGATCGACGGGCTGGAGTACACGCTGGCGCTCATCGATCCTGACTCCATCCGACAGGAGCCGGATCTGCCCGATCTCGATCTGTCCGCCACGATCGGCATCGAGGGGCGGGACATCGACCGGGCGGTAACGGCCGCTGATATGGTGTCCGACCACATCGCACTCGGCGTCGACGCGGAGGACGAGTACTTCTACGTCGACGCGGAGGGCGACACTGACGACGTGCATTTCGAACTCGACCGCGACGAACTCATCAGCCTCTCGGCCGGTGACGCGCACTCGTTGTTCAGTCTCGACTACCTCAAAGAGATGAACAAGGCGATCCCGAACGACGCTGAAGTGAGTGTCGAACTCGGTGAGGAGTTCCCCGTCAATCTCCACTTCGACATCGCAGCCGGAGACGGCTCCGTCACGTTCGTGCTTGCCCCACGGATTCAGGGCAACTGAAAGGAAGCCAAACGGCAACTGAGCCGCTAACGCTGTCGTGTCCACGAACTCGGTGCCAAACGGCGGCGCGATGAACTCACGGTCTCACGGGGATCACCAAAACGACGGTTGTGACTGGCGAGACGGTGAAGTTGCCCTCTCTCGGCTCACCAGCGACCGAGGATGTTGGTGCTGCCACACTCGGGGCAGCGCATGAGATCCCCGAGCGGGGGTACGCTGGCGGAGCTCCATTCACCACCGTCGTGGGGAGCTTCGAAGCCACAGTTGAGACACCGCGGCGTACTCGTTAGCATGGTTTCCTCCACCATGTGTTCGTATACCACGGCAATCATCATAATCGTTTCTCTTACTCGTGCCCCTCGGTCCAACGCCTGACTGGTCTCCCGTGCACGGAACCGACACGGTCAGGAAGCGCATCCGGATACTGCATTGGTTCGAACTCTCACCTCTGGGGGCTTACTCGGCCCTGAGATGCTCCGACCAATCGACGCGCTCGATCGCGTAGCCACCACACTCGGGACACACCTGATACTGGAGCGAAAAGCGACGATCGCAGTTCTGGCACGCGTAGGGACCTGGATGCTGCTCTTCGTGGAAAAAAGCATCACTGATCCGGTCGATAACGCTCATATGTATCCCCTCGGTCCGATCACGCGATAGTTTGGTAGTTGGAAATACTACCCCGATGATCGTATACGAAGATAGGAATGGTGGCGGTATAAGCCTTCTGTCGACTAACTCGTAGCTAACCCGAACGAAACACGACGGTTTTTGTTACCAACGACACGAATCGCTCGTTCCGATGCGGTACGTCCCAACGGCACGCAGTGATACGACCGATCAGGAGGTGAGAAATCGGCTGCTGGGATATCCACGGGTAGAGGTGGACGAGGCAATCGCTCGAACGGCCGGTGAGCTACTCGCAACGGCGGATGGCCGTGATGGCGGTTCTGCTGGGATCGGTGCAAATGACGCTTACATCGCTGCGATGGCGGACGTCCTTGATGATGCTGTTCTTACTGACAATGTTGCGGACTTCGAGGCACTCGGCGTTGCCGTCGAGACCTACTGACGTGTCGACCGAGCAATGACGAATGAGAGAAACGTCGGCTCGTGATCCCTCCGTTCGAAAACCGATCCATTGATACGATGGATGCTCGACAGGACGTGTACGAGGGATCTCACGACCGATGAGAGTATCATTATCGGAATCGAACTCGGTGCTCACGGATCGTGGACGAGCACTGTGTGATCGCCTCACCGAGGAGTTGTACACGTACGACAGTCCGTACGCGGGGTGGAAGCAGCTCACGGCGCTCTACGGGTTCGGGTGGAGCGTCGGGTCGGGAAACCGGGTTGCGGGGCGGCTTCCGTCTCGGCTGGAGGGTGAGCCGATCGTTCAGGGTCCACACGACTACGTCCTCAAGATCGAATTCGGCGTGGAAGCCGACGCTCCTCGCACGGAGATGAGCAACTGGATGGAGGCGACGATCTGGGAGCAGGCCGAAGAACGGGGAGTATCGGATCTGTTCGCGCCTGTCGTCGATCACGCGGGGGACTACCGGTGGCTCGTGATGGAGGAGGTTGAGACCATCGGCTACGACTACCCGGAGGCGTTGGAGCGCTCCCAAACGCCCCAGCAACGGGAGTACGAACGCCGCGTTTCGACGTTCGAGGAGCGACTCGACGACGCCGGGTTGGGTCTGGGACTCGACGGGGAGGGACAGATCGGCATCTCGCAGTCGGGGAACGTCGTGGCGCTCGATTACGAACACGTCACCGACGAGAGCGGCGTCGATCAGCCCGCGTGGATCGGGAGCTACAACCGCCACCGGGAGGAGCGGCTCACCGCCGAGGACATTGCAGAGCTCAGCGGGCGGCGGGACCGCCTCCGGCGGATCACGACCGGCGCCAACGGGTCGGTCACGGGGTATGAGATCCGATCGCGGCTCAACGAGTGGCGGTGATCCCCGATGGCGATGCCACAACCCCTTACTTGTCACCGGGCGTTGGCCACGGTATGGCAGATACCACTCCCGAAACGTTCGACATCGGTGGGGAACTGACCGTCAATCGGCTCGGCTTCGGCGCGATGCGGCTCACTGGCGAGAACATCATCGGCCAACCGACCGACGTGAACGCCGCAAAGGCGGTGCTTCGGCGCGCGGTCGATCTCGGTATCGATCTCTTCGATACGGCCGACTCCTATGGGCCGGGCGTGAGCGAGCGGCTCATCCGCGAGACGCTCCGCCCCTACCCCGAGGAGCTGACGATCGCCACGAAGGGTGGACTCCTCCGGAACCGTGCCGGCGATTGGCTCCCACGGGGCGATCCCGACTACCTCCGCAACGCGGTGTTGTGCAGCCGCGATCGCCTCGGCGTCGAGACGATCGATCTGTACCAGTACCACCGCCCGGATCCGGACGTCTCTCTCGAGGATTCGCTCACGGCGCTCGCCGAACTGCAAGACGACGGCGTGATCGACCACCTCGGCGTGAGCAACGTCACCGTCGAACAGCTCGACCGAGCGCGAGATATCACGGAGATTGCAACCGTCCAAAACCAGTACAACATCGCTACACGCGACGACGAGGACGTGCTCGACGCTTGTGAGAATGCGGGCATCGGATTCATCCCGTGGGCACCCATCGGCTCGGGTTCGGTCGAGGACCCCGCGCTCAAAGCGGTGGCCGAGGCGCGCGACGCAACGCCCCACCAGATCGCGCTCGCGTGGCTGCTTCACCACTCGCCGGTGACGCTTCCGATACCCGGTACCGCCAGCGTCGATCACCTCGAAGAGAACGCCGCTGCCGCCGACATCGATCTGACGGCCGAGGAGATGCAACGGCTGAGCGAGTGAGTCGATCCCGCGCCACATACATACCGACCGGTCGTCTACGATCGGTATGACCGACCGTGCAACGTTCGGTGGTGGCTGTTTCTGGTGTACTGAGGCCGCGATGCAAGTGCTCGAGGGCGTCGAGTCAGTCACGTCGGGGTACGCCGGGGGACACGTAGACGATCCCACGTACGAGGCGGTCTGTTCGGGCGAAACCGGCCACGCCGAGGTCGTGCAAGTCGAATTCGATCCGGGCGTGCTCTCCTACGACGAACTGCTGGAGACGTTCTTTGGGACGCACGATCCGACCCAGCGCAACCGGCAAGGTCCGGATGTCGGAACCCAGTACCGATCGATCGTCCTGTATCACGACGAGGAGCAGCGAACGACTGCGGCGGCGTACATCGACGCGCTCGACGAGGAGTACGACGACGACGTGGTGACCGAGCTGGAACCACTCGAACAGTTCTGGCCGGCGGAGGAGTATCACCAGGACTACTTCGAAAAGAACCCCTCCGACGCCTACTGCCAGAGGCACGCACAGCCGAAGGTGGAGAAAGTCAGACAGCGCTTCGAGACGAAAGCGGAAGGAACCTGATTCGGCACCGAGCGCGACCCCACTGTCACCGCGATTCGAGCCGTTCGACGACGAGAGAAACGATCACGAGCGGGGCGACGACGAACAGCGAGACGCTGACCGCCAACAGGAACACGAGCGCGAACACGTGTAGCAGGGCCGATACAGTCCCAATCATGCCTCGACCGACGGCAGCCACCACAATTAATGTAATCTGAAAATCATTTCTGTAGGATTGCGTACTGAACTCTTCTTCAGTAAGAAACGCACGTGGCGTTGCAGCGAACGTGAGTGATACGGATCGAGAGGTATGGAAAGAAATGCCCTGCACGGGGACCTGAGTGGGCGCGCCCAGGACCGGCTGTTCCGGCGTGCATCAGTCGATGCAGCGGTTCAGCCGGTGTTTGGCGGGACCAAGGGGGTTGTCCCGTGGCGTGCAGGGCATCCGTACCTGGCGGAGACACCCTGTTAACGTTCATGGCCGACCTCTCGAAATCGAACGAATCGAACGAATCGAACGAATCGATCGAACCGTTCCCGGTCGTTTATGCCATGCGTTCGACGGGGTAGCCCCGGTCTTCGATGGCGTCGATGATGTTTTCCGCGTGTCCGGTGCCGTTGGTGGTGATCTCGAAGACGAGATACGCCTCCCCGACGTGGAGATCCTCGACCGCCCGGTCGTGGCGGACGGATCTGATGTTCGCACCCAACTCCCCGATGACGGAGGACAGCTCTCCCATCTTCCCGGGTTGGTCGTCGATCCGCACGCGGAACCGGAGGAGCTGTGACCGGTCGGTCAGCGCGTGGGTGAGAACGGTCTGGAGAAGGGAGATGTCGATGTTCCCGCCGCCCAAAACCGGAACAACGGTCTCATCGGTCACGTCGAGATCTCCCGACAACAGCGCCGCTACCGAGGCCGCTGCGGCTCCTTCCACGAGCTGTTTGGTCCGTTCGAGAAGGATGAGCGTGGCGTTTGCGATCTGCTCGTCGCTGACGAGCACGATCTCGTCGACGTGGCTTTCGATGAGCGAGAGCGTCAGCTCCGAAACCCCGCCGGTTGCGATGCCGTCCGCGATCGTTCGTGGGTGGTCGATGCCGACCGGCATCCCCTTATCGAGGCTGTCGGGAACGGTGGCCGCCTCCTCGGCTTGGACGCCGACGACGCGAACGTCCGGATCGAGCGCCGTCAGCGCAGTGGCGACACCGCCGATCAGGCCACCGCCACCGATCGGCACGATCACCGTCTCGACCGTCTCGAGCGCCTCGTGGATCTCCAACCCGAGCGTTCCCTGGCCGGCGACGATGGCCGGATCGTCGTACGCGTGGATGAACGCCGCATCCTTTTCGTCGGTGAGGGTTCGGGCGTGGCTCAGGGCTGCCTGGAAATCCTGACCCTCGAGCGCCACCTCCGCACCGTACCCGCGCGTCGCGTTGATCTTCGCCTGGGGCGCGTTTTCGGGCATCACGATCGTCGAATCCAGGCCGACCTTCGTCGCCGCCAGCGCGACGCCCTGTGCGTGGTTGCCGGCGCTCGCTGCCACTACCCGGTCGTAGCCATCCGCGATCTGGGTGAGCTTGTTGTACGCGCCCCGCGTTTTGAACGATCCCGTCCGTTGAAGGTGTTCCATCTTCAGATGAACGTCTGCCCCGGACATCTCGCTCAACGAGCGACTCTGCTCGATGGGGGTCTGACGCACGACCGACTCATCGTCACACCGTTCACGGGCCGCACGAACGTCCGAGAGCGTCACTGTCGGCATAGAGGTAGCACACGATACACACGGACGCCCCCAACAAATATTGCTCGAAACGAAACGCACCGGTCGGAGCTGGCGAGGGAAATACCGATCATTGATGTGTCCCGTCGTCGCTTTTCGAACTGTGGTCGATACGACGTATGCTACAGTCTCTCCGTGAGCTACCGTTCCGCGTGAAGCGTCAGGTAGCTGATGACATCCGCTCGGACCCGTATCTCCTGTACGTTCTCGTGGCGGCGGCGGTTCTGGCGGGGTTTTGGTTCTGGCACCGCGTTCCGAACTTCGCCACTCGGGACGAGCGCGACCGGATATTCGACGTGCTGGTGGCGTACGGAACGTTCCTCAGCGATCCCGGCACCGAGTCGCTCAAAGAAGGAATCGCGTGGGGCCGCGTTCCGTTCGGGGCGACGTTCTATCTGTACGCCGTCGTCCTCCTGCCGGTCGTGGTGGTCCTGATTCTCGTTGGGGAGGGTGGGACGATCCTCGCTTTCGAGTACCCCGATTCGACGTTCGGCTTTTGGGGCGTCTGGCACGAAACGCCGGAGTGGTTCTGGACGGTGGTCCTGTCGCTCGTCCGGCTCACCTCCGTCGCTTTCGCGGTCGGGTCAGTGTATCTCACCTACCGGATCGGGACGATGACGCGCGATCGGTTGGCCGGTCGGCTGTCGGCGACGGTGTTGACGGTCACGTACGGCTTTCTCGTCATCGCCCACGAGGGGGGCGAGGACATGCCAGCGCTGTTTTTCGTTTTACTTTCCATCTACCTCGCGTTCCGGTACATCGAAACGGGCGACGCTGTGCCGTTTCTGGCCGGCTGCCTGTCCGGTGGCGTGGCTCTGGCGTTCAAGTTCACGGCTGCGCCGGTCGTGTTCCTCATCGGCGTTGCGTACCTTCTCCGTGCGCGCCACGCCGACGACTGGGTTGCTGTGCTCGCGCGGCCCGGGCTGCTCGTGGCTGGTGCAGCGCTGGGTGCGCTCGCGGTGCTTCTCGGCTTCCCGATCGTACTCGTCTCGGGTATCGATCCGCTCATCGAGCGGCTTCTCCACGGGGCCTCGGCGGGTCCACAGCGCTACTACGGTCCGGACGCACCGATCTGGTGGTGGTATCTTCGGAACTATCTCAACGGTCTCGGTTTGGCGTTGTTCGTCGGCAGCGTCTTCGGCGTGGTAGCGAGCGTCCCCCGGCTGCGCGAGCGATCGACCGGAGCCAGTGGAATCCTCCTCGTGCTGCTCGGGATCGGCGCGTACCTCGTTTTGTTTTCCTCGTGGCACGACCTGCGCGTCCATCATCTCCTCCCGACGTTTCCGCTCCTGGCGGTCCTGGTCGGAGCAACGCTCTCGCGCCTCTCCGAGCGCTCCCCGGGGGTCGCTCGTCCCGTGATCGCTGTGCTGTTGGTGACTGGCGGCGCGTACGGCGTCGTCGGCGATCTCGGATACGCCACGCAGCCCCGGGACGAGGCGACGGTGTGGCTGGAACAAAACGCACCGGAAAACGCGACGATGGAAACCTACCGCCTCGACATGCAGGACGCGGCGATTCCTCACGGGATGGAAGTCTCATACCCCGTCGCTGCCGACCGCGACATCGACGACAGAAACCGCCGCTGCCCGGAGTACATCCAGTTGGGCTACCGTGATCTCTTCTATCTCAACCCGGACACGTTCCTCCGCAACAATCCGGGTCGAAACGCGTACCTTCAAACGCTGCTGTCCGACGGTTCGGGGTACGAGATCGTCGCCGACTTCGGCCAGCAACCGGAGAACCGTGTGGCCCGTCCATCGGAACCGGGATCAGTGACGGACGCCCTCCGGGGCGGGATCGTGCCACAGATCCCCCAGTACGGTGACGAGCAGGAGCTGGGTCCCGACCAGTACACAGTCATTTTGCGACGGACCGGGCCGTGTGTCGTCCAGTAGCGCCGCGCTACTCCTCGGGAACGTCGTCTGGCTCGTTGTCGGAATCGGTGGCCGGCTCCGCACCCGATTCGGACTCGTCGCTCGGTGTCGACTCCGGCTCCTGTTCCGGTGGATCGGCGTTTGGGATGGGATCTCTCCCGACGGCGGACGGTGAGAGCGGTTCGCCGTGGATGAGATCCGGCAGCACGATCCGGGCGAGATGGACGATCAACACGAGAAGGAGCGGTCCGAGGAACAGCCCGTACCACCCGAACATGAGCGGTCCGAGGATGTAGGCGAACAACACGAGACCGACGTGGAGGTTCCGTCCGGAGATGTACGGCCGAAGTATCAGCTCGGTGAGTCCGTCGAGGAGGAGTATCGAGACCAGCAGGAACGCGATCGGGAACCACAGGAGTTGGAGGTCGGCCGCGCCAGCAGTGACCCCGAGGTACGCCGCGACCGGCACGTAGACGATCTTCATTCCGATGACCGGGATCAAACTCGCCGCGCCGGTCAACAGCCCGAGCAGCGTCGGGGAGGGGATCGCTCCGCCAGAGGGAGCGATGAGGTTGAGCACGTTGTACGCAAACAGCGCCGTCACGGCGACCACGAACGCGTTCAGGATGTTGCCGAAAAAGACGATTTTCAGATCCTGGTCGACGGCCCGTCCGTAGGCGATCAGCGTCTCGTCGTTTCGACTCAGCGCCGTCTGTGCCCACCCCGCGAGCTTGTGGTCGTCCCGAAGCAGGTAGAACGCGACGGCGAGCGCGATGAACGCCTTGAGCAGTCCCATGGTCACCATCCCCAGATACGCCCCTATCGATCCAAACAGCCCTTCTACTGTCTCCACCGTGACGATCTGTCTGAGCTGTTGTGGATCGTTAGCGACGAGACGGACCACGTCCTGGGGCGAATGCACTGGTGATTGATCGAGATACGGCGACAACAGATCGCGGTACGGACCGATGTCCGGTACTGCTCCAGCGATCTGGGTGATCGCAACCCCGATGGTGTAGACGATCAATACGAGCACCGGCAGCGAGATCGTCAACAGCGCGATCGCCACCCCAACGTTTGGGTGCGGAATCCGACCGGCGAACCGCTCGTAGATCGGTCGGGTCGCATAATAGATGAACACTCCGAGCACGAATGCACCGAGAAAGGTGAGGACGACGTACGCGAGAATCGCGCCGAGCACGAGCGCGAAAACCCACCACGCCACCCGAGATCGCCGCCCGGTCAACAGCGGTCTACGATCCATACGCTTACTTACTCGGAATAATACAAACGCTTTCGGGAACTGACACGGTTTCTCGTCCGGTCGAGGAACTATCGGGGCCCCGATGGAAAGCGGTACGTGCGTTCGTTACCCCTCGTCGAACACCGTTTCTCCTTCGACGAGGTGGTCACTGACGACGTCGAGATCCAGCGTCACGCCGAGACCGGGCTGTTCGTTGAATTCGATCTCGCCGTCCTCGATCACGGT
The DNA here is from genome assembly GCA_025041175.1 of Halobacteriales archaeon YIM A00010. Lineage (GTDB taxonomy): Archaea > Halobacteriota > Halobacteria > Halobacteriales > Haloarculaceae > Halocatena. The sequence goes on along the minus strand of JAKCFJ010000001.1, from coordinate 2,244,623 downwards.
TTCCTCGACCAGATCCGACCACCACGGGAGTTCGTACGAGTGGTATTCGACGGCCAGCGCGTTCGGGATGGCTGTGCCCACGTGCGCGGAGGCCATCGTGGCGACCGGTGAGGAAACGTTGTGCATGGCGACCGGAACGTAGTAGGTGTCGGCCAGATCCGCGATCTTCCGTGTTTCCCGCATGCCGCCGACTTTCGGGAGGTCCGGCGCGAGGATGTCGACCGCCTGCTCCTCGATGAGCCGGCGCTGTCCGTGCTTTCGGTAAACGTTCTCCCCGGCGGTGATGGGAACCGTCGTGTCCCGCGTGACCGCCCGCTGGACGTCGTGGTTCTCGGGCGGGACCGGATCCTCGAGCCACCACACGTCGTAGTCCTCGATGGCGCGCGTCAACCGCCTGGCGCTCCCTGCCGAAAACGACCAGTGACAATCGAAAGCCACGTCGGCCCGGTCGCCAACGCGCTCGGTGACCGTCCGGACGATCTCGGCTTTGTGCTCGATCTCTGGATCGCTGAGGTGTCGGTTGGCGCGATCGGTTTCGTGCCCGCTGGGAACGTCTAGATCGAACTTCAACGCGTCGTAGCCGAGCTCCTCGACCACGCGTTCCGCTTCGTTGGCACACGATTCCGGTTCGGATTCATCGCCCGCGTGGCAGTCGCAGTACACCCGAACCGCGTCGCGGTACTTCCCCCCGAGCAGCTGGTAGGCGGGAATTTCCAGGATCTTGCCGGCGAGATCGTGCAGCGCGATCTCGATCCCGGAGATCGCCGTGACCGTCACTCCTTCGATCGACCCCTCTCCGGACATCTTCTGGATCAGGTGCTCGTACAGGCGGTCGATGTCCAGCGGGTTCTCACCGGTCAGAAACGGCTTCATCCGCTGGATCAGCTCCGGAACGCCCGCTCCCCAGTACGCTTCTCCCGTCCCGACGATCCCCGCGTCCGTGTACACGCGCACGAGCGTCCACGGGAAGTTTCCATCCACCATCGCCGTCTGCACGTCGGTGATCTCCACGTCGCGCGAACCGCCGCGCGAGCGCGTCACGCCCATCGTTTCGCCCGACAGATCCCGCATCGTATACTCCGCGTTCGGGTCCCGAAGCGCGTCGTATTTTCGTCCCATATTCTTCGTTCACTCGCACCGTAGTAAATGATTAGCGGTTCAGGAGATCGAGCCGTTCGAGATCCTCGGCGAGTGCCGCCTCGTCGGCGTCGCTCATTCGGCGGAGGGGGCTTCGGAGCGGTCCGCTGTCAAAGCCTCGCAGCGAGAGCGCGCTCTTGACGCCGGCGAGGTACGGTCCCTGTTTGAACGCGCGCCGGACCGAATAAACGGTCTCTTGCAGCGCTTGCGCTCGATCCCTGTCTCCCTCGTCGTAGGCTTCGTACAGCTCGACGATCAGCTCCGGGAACGCGTTCGCCACGGCGCTGACGAGGCCACAACAGCCCAGATCCAGCCCCGGGACGAGCAGCGAGTCCGAGCCGGCGAAGAAGCTCGCCTCGGGCGCGTCGGTGATCACCTGCCCGAGCAACGGGACGTCCTTACTCGAGTCTTTCAGGCCCGCAACTCCATCTAGCGCGGCGATCTCGGTGAGCGTTTCGCGCGACAACGCGTTGCCAGTTTTGCTCGGGATGTGGTACACGTACACCGGCAGCGACACCGACTGTGCCACCCGGCGGTAGTGTTCGATGGCCCCGGCGCTGTCGATCGGGTAGTAGTAGGGGGTGACGACAACCAGCCCGTCGACGCCCGCGCTGGCGGCTCGCTCTGCGCGTTCGATGGTCGCGCGCGTGCTCGGTGCGCCGACGCCCGCGATCACCGGCACCTCACCGTCGATCTCGGTGACGACCGCTTCGGCCACGCTCGCGCGCTCCTCGGGCGTCAACAGGGCGAACTCGCCGTTCGTTCCGAGCGGAAAGACGCCGTGTGCGCCCCGATCCACGACGAACCGCGCGTGAGCGGCCGTCGTTTCGAGATCGACCGATTCGTCCTCGGTGAACGCCGTTATCGTCGGTGGAACGACGCCACGAAGCGAGAGCGGATCGTCCGCTCCGGGCGCCGGTGCATGCGTTGTCATCGTGTGTGTCATCCGGCGGAGCGCACGTAAGCCCTCCCGTTTCATCACCACAAAGGTTTAACTCGGATTAGAATAAGTATTTTTGAAGAGGGTCCGAGAGATGGATGCCATTGCAGTGTACGACGACGGCGATTCCCCCGAGCTGATCGATGTCCCGCGGCCGACGCCGGCGGCGGGTGAGGCGCTCGTGCGCGTGTTGCGCGTCGGCGTGGACGGGACGGATCACGAGGTGATCGCGGGCGAACACGGCGTCTCGCCCGCAGAGGACGACTATCTCGTGTTGGGTCACGAGGCGGTCGGCGTGGTCGAAGATCCCAACGGGACTGAGTTTACGGAGGGTGAGCTGGTCGTGCCGATGGTTCGACGCCCGCCGGGTCCCGACAACGAGTATTTCGAGCGCGGGGAGGCGGACATGGCACCGACGGGGCAGTACCACGAGCGGGGGATCGTCGGCGCACACGGGTACATGAGCGAGTATTTCACGAGTCCGGCCGAGTATCTCGTCTCGATCCCGGAATCGGTGGCTGAGTACGGGTTTTTGGTCGAGCCGGTGAGCATCACGGAGAAGGCGCTCGAACACGCGATCGCCTCGCGCTCGGCGTTCGAGTGGACGCCCGAGAGTTCGCTCGTGTTGGGCAACGGCTCGCTCGGACTGCTGACGCTCGCTATGCTCGGGTCGCGGACCGAGCGCACGTACTGCCTCGGCCGGCGTGACAGACCCGACCCGACGATCGACATCATCGAGTCGCTGGGCGCGACGTACATCGATTCCCGACAAACGCCAGTCAGCAGCGTTTCAGACAGGTATGAGCCGATGGATCTCGTGTACGAAGCGACGGGCCACGCGCCCCACGCCTTCGAGACCGTGGAGGCGCTGGCTCCCAACGGTGTGGGCGCGCTTTTGGGCGTTCCGGGCACTCACGAGTTCGAGATCGACGGCGGGGCGCTCCACGAGGAGCTGGTCTTGCACAACAAAGCGCTCGTCGGCACGGTCAACTCCGGCCGTACGCACTTCGAGCGCGCCGTCGAGACGCTCCAGTCGCTGCCGGAGTGGCTGCTCGATGATCTCGTGACCGACGTGGTCGGCGTCGACGCGTTCGAACGGGCCTTTTCCGACGACGATCACACCATCAAAACGGCTGTGGAGTTCTAGCCCACCACCTTTTTTCCGTTCGGGTGGCCGAAGGCCACCCTCACGCAAAAAACGTGGGCGAAAAAAAGCCGCTCGCTTGCTCCCGCTCGCTCCGCTCGCGGGAACTGCGCTCGCGGTGGGTGTACTCACCGCTCCGCCACTGCGACTGCACTGCACCGCTCCGCCACCGCTCGCGGAGGATTCTCCCCCTCCCACCGTTTCAGAGTGATTCCTCGACGGAAATTCGCTTCAGGCAGTAATAACGTCCGATGCCGGCGGTTCGTTGCCTTTCTCCGAGCAACTGCTGGAGCAACGAGTTGTTAGTACGATACAACATTCCTCATTCCATCAGTACCTTTATGTGTGATGGGGCAAGGAACGATAGATGAGAACGCCAGCGTGTCTCGGCCGCGCGTTCGCATTTGAAACGCGCCGGGTGACTCCAGCACCCGACGCTGGGTTCTCACGACAGAGAAACCCATGACAGGGAACGAATCAGAGGCATGTAACGGTGTCGCATCGTATCAGAAAAACGAACAGCGCCAGCGCTGTCAGGTGTGTGGCCGGCCGGTTCGCACGCGGCTCGAACACCGTATGGGGTGTCCGTTGGGGCGGTGGTGGCGATGACGTTGCCGTTGTTCCAGTTCCGGGATCGGCAGGGTGAGGTGCTCAACCTCTCGGCCATCGAGGATCGGGACGTGGTGTCGAAAGCGGAGCTGTACCACAGCATCGACGTGGGCGAGGGACTCTGGTGTCGGTCCTGTCAGTCGACCGGCTGCGCGCATGCTATGCAGATCGAACAGATACTGGCGACGGCGGGGCTTGCGACCACAATGGGCGGTTACGACGAGCTGCCCGGTATCGCGCGGTTCACCCGCTACTGCGCTGCGGGCGAGACGATCGTCGAATGCTGGTTCGATAACGGCGCGTGCGTGCGCTTCCACGAGCAGCGCGATGGCGACGTGATGCAGTCCGTGTTTACCCCCGACGACTCGCGCGAGCCAGCCGCCATGACCGAGAAATCGGATGCTGAGAACGCTCCCACCTGTCTGGTTGCAACGCTCGCGAAGTACTGTCAGTACCGCCAGCGCGGTGATCTCGCTGGCTTACGGCAGCGCTACCCCAACCTGGCACACGTCGTCGGTGAGGCCGACGGATCTACTCAGACGACTGACAAAGAATCGTAGCGTGCGGTTGCGGTGGCAGTAGCGGGGCGGAGCGGTGCGTGAGTACACCCACCGCGAGCGGAGTCCTCGAAAATGCGTCGCGTTTTCGGGAGCGCGAAAATCTCCGATTTTCGCAGCCGAAGCGGAGCGAGCGGCTTTTTTTGGTCCTCTCAGATGGACTCCGTCCATCTGGGAGCCTGCAAGAGTGCTACAAAAGACGCGGAGCGTCTTTTGGCATCTCGCAAGAGCGTTGCTCTTGCGGACCTCGCGGAGGTTCCCTCCGCTCAGTGACGAAAGAGCGAAGCTCTTTCGAACCACTTCGCTCTTGCAATGCAGATTTTTTGCGTTCCCGCGAGCGCAACTTCGATCAATACAGTGGCGTTCCAAACCGGTCGGTCAGTCGTTCACTCTCCGAGGAGTTGCCAAACGAAATACCCGATGACAGTAAGCGGAATTATATACACAAGTAGAATGGCGAGAATGTCAATAGCTGTAACTACAGGCCCTGAACTTTCAGAGCCTGTCTGAATATAAATTAGGATAACGAACCACAGGGTTATCAATTGGATGACCTTTGTGTCGTCCATCTCGGATGTTTGGCTCGATGGCTGACACAATCAAGCTTCTTTCGATACGTTCGTAGACCAACTACCTAATTCACAGCGCCATTAGCAAAAGGAAACCGCTCTCGTCCCACGCGTGAACGAGGCCACCTCTTGTATTCACTTCCTCTCATTGACCTTGTTTAGACGCGGGTCGAAAGTGGCTTTCATTCGCTAATGACGCTACGAATTGGTAGTCAGTTAAACTTTATATCCTTTACCAGAATGTAGTCGGCATGAGTCGATCAGACCGAGCGACGTTCGTTCTCGATGTGATCGACGTACGTCGCTACGACCGTCTGAATAATTGTCTCACCGGCCTCAGCGGTCGCTTCACGCGGATCACCGAGCACACCGTTTTCGGTGATTGTTTTGAATCCCTCGCTCAGGAGGCGGGCAGTAGAAATCCCCCCTTCGGGGCCGCATTCGATGTTCTCTATCCTGACAAGATCTTCGTCAACTGCCAACACTACTGCCGTCTCGGCTGCACCAGCGTGGATCACATCTTGCTCGTACTCGATACCCGCCTCTCTGAGACCCTCGTTCAGTAGCTGCATATGCTCGTCAAGGTCGGCGAGGGGGATCACCTTGGCGTCAATTTCTCGGGCGACATCAGGTGCGACGGTCTTGACAGGGCCGAAATTCCCACCATGAGTTGGAATGAGAACGATATATTCGAAGCCGTGTTCGTCCAGCGATCGACAATACGACCGGATTACATCCATCAGTGTCTCAGGCGGGACGGTGATTGTGCCGGGAAACTCCATATGATGGCCGGAGCAGCCGGGGCGAATCGTCGGGGCTGCGAGAGCATCTCCGAGTTTCGCTGCAATCCGTCGAGAAAGTTCGTCACCGTCCAATGTGTCCATATTCAACGGCAGATGCGGCCCATGCTGTTCGATGGAGCCGACGGACACAATCGCTGTCTGCGTTCCGTTATCGAGGGCTGATTCGACCTCTGGCCATACCATCTCCTCAAGGAGTACTGACCTGCGAGAAGACATGCATCTGTCTCCCCCTCTCTCAGCGAGAGTGAATATCTTGTGGTATTACAGAACGCAATGAGTTCCCATTCGACGTGGGTTGCTCGCTGGTTGTTCACTCGATTTCTAACTGCCCACTCTCGCTGTTCCCCTGGCCGCCGTTCTCGTCCCATTCGAGCTCGAACTCGATACTCAATTCACCGGGGCTGTCTGTCGGCCCCTCGCGTTCGGCCTTGACCTCGAACGTCGGTCGGGATGGCGGCTCCATCGTCACGGAATTGGAACCGGATTTGAGCGTTATCGCAGTTCCTTGTTCGAGCTTATCAGCGACACTGCGAAGATACGATGCGATTTCTTCTCGAGTCTGGTCACTCTCTGACTCGAACAGGACTTCTTCGGGCATACAGAGACGTACACCGCCTGCACCAAAAGTGCATCTCCTGAATTGACGAAGTTAGAGAGCAAGTTCGAGATTTCTCACGGCTGCTTTCAGAACGAGTTTACGAACCACGTCCGTGCCCGGAGCGTATCGCATACCGCTGCTGTCTTCTTTCACGCCACGGTGACATCCACCAAAAAACGGAACTAAGCCTTTTGTTCGTGCCCGTTCAGTGAAACGTATGGCGTTGTACGATCAGCTGGCGGATCTCCCGGTGACGATCGAGGACTACGAGTTCACGCTCACCGAGCGCGCGACGTCGAGCGGCTTCACGCGCACGACGACGACGATCGAGCTACACGGTGAGGACGCCGTCGGCTACGGCGAGGACGTGATCTACGAGGGCGAGCGACACCACGCCTTTGTCGACCAGCCTACGACGCCACCCACCGGGACGCACACCCACCGCACGTTTTCGGAGACGCTCGGCGGGTTGGACCTCGCTCCCGAGCCGACCGAGCAGGCCTACCGTCGGTGGGGGTTCGAGAGCGCCGCGCTGGATCTCGCGCTCAAACAGGCCGAAACGAATTTCGCGGCCGCCATAGACCGGGAGTACGATCCGGTTCGGTTCGTGGTGAGCACCCGCCTCGGTGAGCCACCGACGTTCGACCGCGTCGAGACGCTGCTCGACCACCACCCTGACACCGAGTTCAAGCTCGACCCGACGAGCGAGTGGACGCCACAGCTCATCGACCGGCTCGCCGAGACGGAGCGGGTTCGCATTCTCGATCTGAAAGGCCACTACGAAGGCACCGAGGTGGATCAGTCACCGGATCACGACCTGTATGAGCGGGTGGTCGAGCGGTTCCCCGAGGCGATCATCGAGGATCCGGCGCTCACCGAATCCACAGAAGCGCTGTTTGCCGACCACACCGAGCGCATTTCGTGGGATGCACCGATCCACGGGGTCGAGGATGTCGAAGCGCTACCGTTCGAACCGTCGGTGTTGAACGTCAAACCCTCCCGGTTCGGATCGCTCGAATCACTGCTCGAAACGATCGAACACTGCCAGAACCGGGAAATCACGATGTACGGCGGCGGCCAGTTCGAACTCGGCGTCGGACGCGAACACATCCACGCGATCGCCTCGCTGTTCTATCCCGACAGCACCAACGACGTCGCCCCCGCGGCGTACAACGATCCCGAGCTGGCGGGCGACCTTCCAACGAGTCCGCTCACACCACCACAACAGCCGACCGGACTGCGCTGGTCGTAGCAGACAAGCCCCCCACTACTTCCGGAACTGTTCCGGATTGTCGGGACGGGTGTGACCGTCTGCCAGCAGCGCGCTCGCCAGCGCCCCGTGGACGACGACGTCGCCCGAAAGCGTCGTCAGCTGCACGTCGGGCACGTTCGTGAGCACCATCTCCGACAGCCGTTCGTTGATCGGATCGAGAATCAGATCGGGGTTGTTGAGCGCGACTGCACCACCGACGTTGATGACCAGCGGCGCGTACGTGTGAACGAGGTTTGCCATCCCGATCGCGTTCCACTCGCCGATGCGCTCGATGACGTAATCGGCGAACGGATCGGTTCCCGCGTGGGCGAACAGCTCCGCCGCGTCGAAGGGAACGTCCGAGGAGGAATCGCCACTCGCAGAAAGGGGCAGATCGGTTTCCATCGGGTGTTGTTCGTACAGCCGCTGGGCGTATCTCGGGATGTTGTTGCCCGAACAGTAGGCCTCCCAGTGGCCGTCCCGCCCACAACCACACGTCATCATCCCGTTGGGATCGACCAGAATGTGCCCGATCTCGCCCGCGTTTCCGTCCCACCCCGACAGCAGCGAGCCATCGACAGCGACCCCGGCACCGACGCCGCTCGAAATCGTGACGTAAATCATGTCGTCCGGCGCGTGCTCGCCGTAAAACCGCTCACCGAGTAGTCCCGCGTCCGCGTCGTTCCGGAGAACGACCCGATCACCACCGATGAGGGTTTCGAGCGGACCCGAAAGCGGAATCCGATCGATGGTGTCCGGAAGATTAGCCGGGTTTTCGATCACGCCCGCCGCCAGATCGAGCGGCCCGATCGTCCCGACGCCCACGACACTGATCGACGCCGGGTCGATTCCCGCCTCGTCACAGGCGTCGCGCACCGCCGACAGCACAGTTTCGGTCACAGCGATACCGGTGGGACCTCGGGGGGTCGGGTGGGTTGCGGCTCCGATGACGCTCGCGGTCGCGTCGGCCACCGCCGCCCTGGTGTTCGTCGCCCCCAGATCGACGCCCGCGTAGTACTCCATCGGTTTAGAAGCCGGTCTGACGTTACTTAATTGCATAGATTCACTCGGACGCGAGTCCCCTCGATTCACACAGTTTGGTCACCGGGCGAGCACCCGAACCGTCCTCCCAACGCTCGGCTTACCGAGACGTGTTGCAAACGGACTGTCTCATTCGTCACCTACAAACCTCACCCCACGAAGTATGTGAAACGATGGAGTATCTGCAGACCCGGCGAGACCGCGTCGAGCAGCGGTTGGAATCGGTTCTCGACGACGTGGCTCCGAGTTCGCTCGGTTCGGAGGTTCGACACGTCTCGTTGGCGGGGGGAAAACGTGTTCGGCCGACCGTGACCGTTCTGGCGTGTGAGGCTACCGGTGGAACGATCGACGGTGCGCTCGATTTCGCGGTCGGCATCGAACTCGTTCACAACGCGTCGCTGGTCGTCGACGACATCATCGACGATTCCGATCTTCGCCGGGGCGTTGCGAGCGCGTGGACCGAGTTCGGGTACGGCCCGGCGATCATTGCGAGCGACGGGCTGCTCGGGGAAGCGTTCGATCTCTTTTCGGCGGACGAAAGAGCAATGCAGGTCGTCTCGGAGGCGATGGTCGAACTCGGAGAGGGCGAAGCGTCCGAACTCGTCGCTCGCCCCGAAACGGAGAGCGAATACATGGTGCTCGCTCGTCGAAAAACCGGCGCGCTGTTCCGTGCAGCCGCCGAACTCGGTGCCATCTCTGCGGCTGCTGATCCGTACACCGTCGAGGCGTTCGGGCAGTACGCAGAACGGGTCGGTGTGGCGTTCCAGATCCGCGACGACGTGCTCGACGCGACCGCAGAAACGGAATCGTTGGGGAAACCGGTCGGACAGGACGCTGCCATGGAACGCCCATCGCTCGTCCAGATCGCTGATCTCTCTCCGGAACAGGCCAATCAACGCGCGCGCGACCAGGCCAACGCTGCCCTCGATGCGCTCACAGCGGCGGACGTGGACGCGAACGCTACCCCCCAGAGCCAACAGGCGTTCGAGTATCTCCGCGACCTCGCGGAGTTCGTCGTGATCCGCGAACGGTAACGCGATTCGGTCTGCCCCCATCGTACACGACGGCTGCCCGGCTCGCCGTCTGTCTCGCTGTTCCGTCAGCGCAGGGGGTGGAACCAGACGGCTGCGACCAGCAGCGCGAGAAAGACGTACGTTCCCCGGATGAGGATCATGGTTGCCAGCGCCGCGTTTCGCTTGCGCGCCACACCGGCGATGGCGGCGAACGCGAGGACGGCGACGATGCTGCTGGGCGGAACGATCGGGGTTAGTAGGGCTCCCACGGCGACGATCGTGAGACCGACGGCCATGAGCGCGATGGCGAGCTGACGAGCGCGCGTGCGACCGACGACGACCGCCACGGTTCGTTTGTCGATCGATCGGTCGTAGCTGTAATCCGTCGCGTCGTCGATGATCTTGATCCCCGACAGCACCACGAGGAACACGAGCGCGTAGACGATGGGCGTCGCCGACAGCGATCCCGCCTGTGCGTAGTAGCCGCTCACGATCGTGGTCGTGATTCCGAGCGGGTAGCCTATCGTTGCGCTCACGGGATGGGTGTCGAGCTGTGGAGCGTGGAAGTAGGCGATGAGCCACCCCGGGAGCGTGAGCAGCGCGGCAACCGGATCGACCACGACGGCGAGTATCCCCAGTCCGACGAACACGAGCGCGGACGCACCGACGAGCGCGAGCCGACAACCACGGGCGGTCAACGGGTGGTCCTCGTCTTCTCCCCGTCGGTAGAAATCCACGTAGCCGTCTTTGACGTGGGCGGTGTACAGCTCACAGAAGACGATCCCCGCGTGGAGCGCCGCGATCCCGGGTGTCACGTCGGGGGCCAACAGCGCCCCGAACGCGCTGGCCGCCACTGCCGGCAGCATGAACACCGGGTGGATCTGCGAGCCGAGCGCGCGGAGCGCGGCGCTCGCTCCCGTCCCGTGGCGTGTGACTCCCATACGTACGAGTGAGTACGATTCCCAATAAGCCATCGGGCGAGGTGTGCTTGTCAGCCGAACGATCCACGGCGATCACCACCGGGAAAACAGATGCGCCCTACCGATCTCGATCGATCGTGTGCGCGATTCGGTGACGATCGAGCTTCAAGAATCCCACGAACGACGCCACTGATGCGACGGCGCTCGCCCCAACCCGCAACCAATGGCCCGTCCGAAACTCTTGTGCGACCTGTTGCAGATACGCGGCGGAGTGGACATCGAGACCCTCCGTGAACATGATCGTGTTTCGGGGCCAGAAATACGCCACCGACAGCAGGAACTCGCCGGCAACGATGACGAGCAGGCTGCCCAACAGCCAGTAGCGCGCCGATTTCACGCGCCAGCCCGCGATCACGGCACCACTACCAGCGAGCAGCGAGAGGGATCCCACGACCGGAAAGAAGTCGTGTGGTCCGCTGACAGCCATGAACGTCATCGTGGTTTCGAGCGACTGGGGAACGTCGTGGAAGATGTTGGGGTAGATGACGAACGTCTCGAAGACGAGCGCACCGAAGTGGATCATCACCACCCAGAGATAAACCAGCGCGAGCGCGAACGCGAGTCGTCGTCGCTTCACGCCGGATCCCTCCGTCCGTGTTCTGTAGCCGTCTCCGCCCTCCAGAGATCGTAGCCGAGCGCCACGCCCGCCAGAGCGAGCGGGACTCCGAGCCACGTGCCCGGGAGGCCGAACTGGATCAGTGGCCCGAGCAAGAATACCGCAGGGAACAGCGCGACGAACGAGCCGGCTGTGAGACGACTCGTATTCGTCTGGGACCAGAGCGCGAGTCCATACAGCGTCCCGAACAGCCGGATCGCCATGTATGCGGTTCCGGCGAGTGCCCCGATCGGGAGGAGGAGATCACCGACTGTGGTTCCCACGAGAGTGGTGATGATCCCTGCATAGCCCACCAGTGACAGCACCAGCAAGACGGCCATGCTGTATCCACCACGTCCGTAGCTGGTGGCATACCGGGCGTTGGCCGCCAGCACCGCGACCGCGATCAGGACGTGTCCGGTGAGATACAGCACGCTACCGACGCCGGCGGCGCTTTGGTCCCCGAACCCACTGACCGGAAGCTCGGTGCTGAGAAGCACGCCGAGGCCTCCGAGGACGCCGCAGAGCGCCGTCGATTTCGTCTGTCGTGGTGTCCACTCCAACCACGAAGATTGTGCTGCCGTCCGACCGGTCACGTCGTCGCTGTTTTCGGTCGTCATTGTCCGTCCACTCCGTTCTCGGTCGCGCCGTCCTCGACAACGACGGCTCCCTTCATCCCCATCGACTCGTGTGGCTTGCAGTAGTAGTAGGCCGTTCCAGCCGTCTCGAACGCGTGTTCGAACGTCGCGTTTTGTTCGGGCTCGCCGCTATCGAACTGCCCGTCGGTGTCGACAACGTTGTGGTAGCCGTCGACCCACGCCCACGTCACCGTCGTTCCCGGCGTGATCGAAATTGCGGCCGGGGCGAACGCGTTCGCGCCGTCGTTCCCCTTTGCACCGACCTCGACGGTGACGGCGGATTCGCCGGTCACGTCCTCGACGGAGTCGTGATTACCAGTGTCTGCGAGCCACTCGTCGACGCTGCTCGGGCCGTCGTCGTCATCGTCCGACTCCTCGTTCGCGCCACCGAGACAGCCTGCGAACGAGCCAGCGAGCACGACACCGCTCGCCCACAGGAACCGTCGCCGCCCCAACCGGCTGATCGGGTCCGTCCCCGCTTGATCCATCTCGTCTCTCGTCCGGGAAACAGAACCGGACTGTGCGTTGTTGTTGCGTTTTGCGGTCATTGCTTTGTCCTCGAACGACCTTCGGGAGCGGACGGAATAACGCAAGAAGCACAGTCGCCATCGAAGCAGCTGTGCGAAAGTTTTATTACCTTGCAGTTGGCGCTCGCTTCCGTCGGCGTATCCACACGGGTTAAGCGGTCCCACATCCAAGGACTCGAACGGACGCACAACGCAGTGTCCGAGCGTAGATCAATGTCAACCCGATCGTCCTCCGAACCGCACGGGAACAGCCTCAAGCGGGGACTCCGCGCTCCTCTCCGTGGGCAGACGTATCGCAATCTCTGTTATCTCGTGGTGATGTTTCCGCTGGGTGTCTTTTACTTCACGCTGCTAACGGCTGGATTCGCGCTCGGGCTATCTCTCGTGGTCGTCCTCGTCGGGATTCCGATTTTCGTGTCCTTTCTCGTGCTCGCTGTGGGATTGGCCGGGTTCGAACGGCGATTGGTCCGCGTGCTGCTGGGAATCGAGATTCCAATGACCGACGCCACCGACGGCGATTTCTGGACCCGGCTCAAACGGCTCGTGAGCGACTATCAGACGTGGAAGGCCATCGCGTACCTGCTGAGCGAGTACGTCTACGGCAGCGTCGCGTTCGGACTTCTGGGTTCGGTGACAGCGACAGCCGGCAGCTTTCTGCTCGCTCCGCTGTACTACACGGACGCGCCCGTCGTCGCGTACGGTCCGCCGCCCGGCGAATTCACGCTGAATTTCCTGTTCGGGTGGGACACCCTTCTGGTCGGTCTCACAACGACGTTTCGGCTCGGTTCGTGGCAGATCGAGACGCTCCCGGGTGCGCTGCTCGTCGCGTTGGGTGGTCTCGTGCTGACGTTCGTCCTGTTGCAGTTGGGAAACGCCCTCGCGTGGGTGTGGGGCCGGTACGCGCGGATCATGCTGCGGACACCGCGCTACTGGTCGCCGCTCGTCCACGACTGATCGCTCATCACGCCCTGGTGAGCGCGTAGAGGACGGCGACCACGCCACCGAGGTGTGCGGCGGTGATCCCGAGCAGGATCTCCGCCTCCGTCGCCGTCGTCAGCCCGCCCAGTCCGTGGTGGACGCCCACCGGAACCGCGGTCAGGAGGACGATACCGAGCGCGAGATACAGCATTGGACGGCTCTCGTTCCGTCGGTAGCCGCGGTAGGCCTGATACGCGACGAACACACCGACCACGGCGACGGCGGCCGAGAACAGGGCCACCAGTCCCGTCGAGGATCCGATCCCGACCAGCGGCTGAAACAGCGACCCGGTCATGGCTCGTCCCTCACCCGATCGGAGCGATCGGCGTTAGTCCCGGTCGTTCGTGGAGACATCCCGCCGTAGATCGCGTACAGCATCGCGCCGAGACCGAGGAGTTTGCTCGCGTTTGCGGCGGCCGAGCGGCTGACCTGGGACGCCGGGGTGAAATTCGTGAGCAGGAGCTGGATCACGATCGGCCCGGTGGTGAGCAACACGAGTCCGATCGCCAGATACAACCGGGCGCGATTCCGGTTTCGTCGGTAGCCTCGCACGATCAGGTAGGCGACCACAAGCGACAACGCGGCGGTGAGAAGCAGGCCGACGAGCGCGAGCACCACGACGAGCACCGATCCTCCCGTCGCGTCAATTGCGGGCTGCAGCGGTGTGATCGAACGTCCGTACATGTTATCGTAACCCCTCGAAGAGATCGGTGAACCGGTCGGCGGCGTCCTCGGGCCGGTACGTGATCTCGATCTCGAATCCATCGTCGACCAGTTCGATCTCGATCCGGTCGAGCCGTGCCGCGTACGTCTTGTAGTGGTGTCCGTCCCGGTCGAGATTCAACTGCTCGGACAGCAGATCGTGTTCCTGGAGGCGTTCAATGCGCCGATAGATGGTCGAGACCGACGCGTCACACGCCTCGCTCAGATCGGTGGCGGACATCCCCTGTGTGCTCGTGTGGATGAGAATCGCATGGGTGTATTCGTCTTCGAGGAGGGCGGCGACCTCCCGCACCTCGCTGTCGCCGGGCTTCGCCCGGCTGCTTGCGGAGCTTTGCTCCGCTCTGTCACCGGCCTGCGGCCGGTTTCCTGAGGGGCTTTGCCCCTCTCTGCCGTCAGTCATTCCTCCTGACGGTGGTGAAACCGGACGAAGGGACACCCGTTGTCTGTCACGACGCTCGATACGGACATGAACACGGCGAGTGTCCGAGAGCTATCTACTTAAATCGATAGCCATCTCCCGGACGAGCGCTCCGGACGGTCGGCGGCCGACCGAAACGGTGGCTCTTTCGTTCTCACCGAAGAAATCTAGACTGTTTTCGGATCGCAGACGACAGACTGCTCGCTATTCCCGCCTCGATGCTCATACTGTCGGTCATGGATCGTTGACCACTCGATGGCCTGTTCAGTCAGGCCATTGCTCCATGTTCCCGCCACCGTCGATTCACGGACGGATGACCGACAGTATCAGTGCCGGCTCGATCGGTGCACCGAGATCTCGATGTCGACTCCGGTTCCGGGGACGTGGAACGCGTGGTCAGCGCGGTGGAACCGCCGCGCGGCGCGAACGAGGAGGACGGTCGCACCGACGACGGCGGCGATCCCGACTGCCCGAACCGGCTCGGCCAGCACCCACAGCACGACCGGCATGGCGAGCGCCATCCCGAACAACACGAGCAGCGACGACGTATCGGGCGTGAGGGGGTATTCGATCGGACGATCCTGGGGCGTAGGTGGTTGTGGTGGCATCATGGATGTACTCCGGGCGGACCGACGACCACCTCGTAACGACGGTGACGCGACCCGCTCTCTCATCAACCCATTCACTGTCCAGATACAAAAAGCTTCATATTACTGATTGGAATTGAGAAGTGGTAACAATATCCGCGTTAATCCTTGAACCCCAATGATCTAGCATGCTCATCCGAATTTTCGTGATGGTTTGGAATCATTACAGTCTACGTGGGTTATTCACATCAAGGATAAATCATTATTATTCTCGGATTCGTTACGGTGGGTAATCGGTTCGCACGGCTGATCGGGTTGAGTCAGTCGTCGGGAAAAGCGGTAGCAAGCGGTGTGCGTCGGGAGATCGGGCTGTTCGCGTTTACCGGACGGCGGTAGTTGCGTCGTCCATGCGTTCGAGCGCCTCTTTGATGGATTCCGTTCCGGTGGCGTAGGAGATGCGTGCGTGGCCGCTGCCGCGGTCACCGAACGCCTCGCCGGGGACGACGATAACGTCCCGGTCGAGCACCGCATCGACCCAGCCGTCGGGCACTCTTGGCATCGCGTAGAACGCTCCGTGGGGGGTTGGCGTTTCGAGACCGATGTCCGAAAGCCCATCGAGCAGCACGTCGCGGCGCTCCTCAAACGCCGACACCATCCGATCGACGACGCTCTGGGGACCGGTGAGCGCGGCTTCGGCGGCGTATTGGGCCGGTGCGCTCGCGCAGGCCTGGATGTACTGGTGGACGCGGAGCATTCGTTCGGTGCGTTCGTGGCTGGCAGCGACCCAGCCCAGCCGCCATCCCGTCATGGAGTACGCTTTCGAGCACGCGTTCACGACGACCACGCTGTCGGTGTCTGCAAACGCCATCGGTGAGTGGTGGTCGCCGTCGAACACGATCTGCTCGTACACCTCATCGGAGACACACACCACGTCGTGCTCGTCGGCGATCCGCGCGAACGCGCGCATGTCCCCCTTCGATTGGACCGCTCCCGTCGGGTTTGCCGGGCTACAGACGACAAAGGCCGCAGTGTCCTCGGTGATCGCGCGTTCGACGGCCGCCGGATCCATCGTCAGATCATCCCGCAGACCGACCGGTGTCGGCGTTCCTCCCGCGATGTGGGTGAGTGCTTCGTAGGAAACGAACCCCGGATCCGGGATGATGACCTCCTGGCCGGGTTCGACGTGGGCCTCCAGCGCGAGGTGGAGCGCTTCGCTCCCGCCCGCAGTGGTGATCACGTTCGCCGGATCGACAGTGAACTTGTTGTCCCGCTCGTGTTTTTCCCCGATCGCTTCCCGGAGCGACCGGTTTCCCTTGTTTGAGGTGTAGCCGTCCACCGTCCCCGCCTCGATGGCGTTGGTGGCGGCGTCTCTCGCGTGGTCGGGCGTCGGAAAATCGGGCTGACCGATCCCGAGGTTGATCGCGTCCTCGCCGGCCGATTCGAACACCTCCCGGATCCCGCTGATCGACACTGCTTCGACACGAGATGAAAACTGTGGCATGTCTCGTAGCCCGCGCTGCGTGGATATATGAGTGGTGTGGTACTACTTCTCGTGTGATGGCGGGTCTCACTGTACCGTCATTGGAGACCACACCGGTCGCGGAACCGGTGGTACTCTTCGCGGTCCAATCCGGCCCGGCCGAGCGTTCGGTCGTGGGCGTCGCTCCCGCCGGTAACGACGAGGTCGTTCGCGTCGATCGCCCGTTCGACCGGCGCGAGATCGACCGCGCGGCCGTAGTCGTAGTGGTACTCCACGCCGTCGAGGTCGGCGGTGAGCGCCAACGCGGCGGCCGGATCACCGTACCGGAGCGGGTGCGCGAGGCTCACCAGCCCGCACGCATCGGCCAACAGCGCACGCCCGCGACCGAACGACGGGACGCTGCGCGGGACGAAACACGGCCCGTCGTTGCCGATCAACCGGTCGAATGCGCCCTGGTAATCGCAGTCGATCGCGCTCCGCTCGATGGCGCGCGCGATGTGGGGCCGTCCGACCCCTGGATGTACGTCGAAATCCAGCGCTACGCCCGTCCGGCGCTCGACGCGCTCTTTGATCTCCTCGGCGCGCTCGATGCGGTCGGCCTGCAGCCGATCCAACTCCGCAGAGAGCGCGTCCGTCGGCCGCACCCCGTATCCGAGCAGATCGATCCGCTGCCCGTTTGCCTCTACCCGGAGTTCGATCCCGTGGACGATCGTTACGCCGTCGATCTCCTCGATCGGTGCCGACAACGACGGAATCAGCCGGTCGTGGTCGGTGATCGCGGCGACGCTCACACCCCCCGCGGCGGCTGCCTTTGGGACTGCGCCCGGTTCTAACTCCCCGTCCGAGTTCGTCGTGTGCACGTGTAAATCGGCGACGACCATACCCGCCCTACGTCCTCCAGAACCAATACTCCGAATATTTAATCGTCTTTAATGGGACTAATGGAACTTGGTGAATTCATACTGAACTTTTATGAAGGTTTGGTGGATTAGTTGAGGTATGCGCCTATTCACCGAGGCGAACGAGCGGTTCGAGACCCACAGCTATCCGGCAACGACGCAGGAACTGATCGACGAATACGGCGATCTCGAACTGATGCTACCCAACGGGAGCGAGACCATCGAAACGGCGCTCTCGCGGGTGGGGAACGAAACGTACCCCAACGCCGAAGCGGCGCGGCTGGCCGTCTACGGAGCGGTCAGCGACAAAGCGATCGGGCGCAAGTTCTACTCCGACCGGGATCCTGTCGCGTCCGGCGAGCGAGGGTACGAGCAGATCTCGTTTTGAGCCGGCTACAGATCCGGGATGAGGCTTTTAGTGGAGACGGTGACCGAAACCGACGGCTGATACGCGTGGTACTCCTCGCCGTCCTGTGGTCGGTACTCTAACAGATGCCTCGCAGCGTCCTGTTCGGGACGCTTTTGTATCGTCTCGTTGTCCGGTTGAGCCGTCGTGTTGTTCTGCTGGGCCGTGACGTTGCCCTGTTGGCCACGGCCGACGAAACCGCTCGTACCCTGACCGTATCTCTGCAGCTCGTACGTTCCGTCCATCGTAATCACATCGCCGCGGATGGTGTACTCCTGTGAGACCGGATCTGCCGGTTCGAGCATCTGTGAGACCGGATCGCTTCGTGTATTCACGCTCCTGAATCCGCCGCTGACAGAGACGTTCACGCTGTCGACTTCGTCATAGCGCTCTGATAGCAGCAGGATCTGTCCGCTGTACTCCTGGTCGTCCGTGGCCTGCAGCGCCGGTAGGCCGAACGGCCAGAGGTTCATGGCGCGGATCTGGAGCGGATCTTCCCCCGTGTTCTCTAGGGTGAGCGTTAGGGTTGCGGGCCCGTCGATCGTAACGTCCTTTCCGGAGAGAGAGGCGTCGATCCGGAGCGGGGCGTCGGTCTGTTCGACATCGGGTTCGGACAGCGTGTATTCGCTTGCTCCGAGGCAGCCCGCCAACCCGGCCATCGACGCGCCGATAGTCCCCAGCAGCGCGCGGCGTTTCATCGGGAGACCCCCTCCGTCGTGGCCCGCACGGAGTCGTTGGTGTATTCGACGAAGATGTCCTCAATCGAGGCGTCCTCGTCCGCACCGATGTTCTCTTTGAGCTCCTCGAGTGTGCCTTCCGCGATGAGCCGCCCGTTGTGGAGGATGCCGAGCCTGTCACAGACAAGTTCGACCTGTCCGAGGATGTGGCTCGAAAAGAACACCGCAGTGTCCCGCTCGCGTTCCTCGTGAACGATGTCACGGACCGTTCGGACGCCGTGCGGATCGAGCCCCGAAAACGGCTCATCGAGGATGAGCAGCTCCGGATCGCCGGCGAGCGCCATGGCGAGCGCGAGCCGCTGTTCCATCCCCTGTGAGAACGTTCCGGCGGGATCGTCGACCACGTCGGCAAGCCCGACCCGTTCGAGCAGCACCTCGGGATCGTCGGCCGCGCCTTTCGTGTCGATAACGAACCGCAGGTGCCGACGGGCGGACAGATTGTCGTAGAGGCTGTACCGATCCGGGAGATGCCCGATTCGGGCGCGCATTTGTGCGCCGTCGGTGTGTGGATCCTGACCCAGCACCCGTGCCGTTCCCTCGGTCGGCCGCCGGTAGTCCAGAAGCATACTGATCGTCGTCGATTTCCCCGCTCCGTTCGGGCCGAGAAAGCCGTACGTTTCGTCGTCCATCACCGTGAGCGAGAGATCGTCGACGGCGACGGTGTTGTCGAAGCGTTTCGTCAGATTCCGGAGTTCGATGCTGTGTTCGCTCGTTTCACTCATAGGACATCACCTCGCGTGAACCGCACCCACGCAAGCCCGAGCGGGACGGCCGCCCATCCGAGCAGGATCAACAGCCCGCCCGCCTCGTGAAGATAGATCGGCGGGTCCTGTAGCGCCGTCTCGACCATTGTGAGATTGACGTACATAGCCGGTGATTCGGTCATCCGGAGCACGCCCTCGTACCCCCGTACCGTGTTGCCGACGCCCAGTATCCAGTTCGTGAGCACGGTGTAGGCGTTTCCCGGTGCCAGACGGAGCAACAGGAAGTACGGTCCGCCCGGGTCGAACCCCTGCGGACCGGACGCAGAGCCCAAGAACGTGTTGTTCACCATTCTGATGATCGGATCCCAAAACGCGAACAGCGGGAGGAACACGCCCGCGAAGACGGCCGTCGTCGCGGTGATGGCCCGGCGTGTGACCGCCGATATCGCTGTGGCGATCGACACGAGCATGACGACGTACAACAGGGTCACGAGCACCACGGCCACGAACCGCAGCGGCGAAAACAGCCCGTATCTCACGAGTCCGTAGGATCCGAGCGCGAGACACGCCACGAGCACCGAAGCGCCCAGACCGGCCGTCCGACCGGCGATCTTTCCGAGCAACACGTCGGTCCGCGTCAGTGGCAACCCCAACGGGATCTTCAGGCTCCCGGACCGCCGTTCTTTGATGATCGAGCGGTAGCTCAACAACAACACTCCCAACGGGAGCAACAGCGTCGCGAAGTTCTGTATGTACGCGATCGTGATGTCGGGACCGATCCCCCGATACCCCCGGTAGCTCGGTTGATAGCCGAAGTACACGAGCAACGCGGTGAACAACCACGTTCCCTTGTACCAAACGATCCCGCGAAACTCCTTGCGGGCGAGCGGAAACCAGCGCATACGCTGATGTCTCAACAGAGTGTTATAATTGTTGTTATTCCATGATACCGCACGACACACCCGCATTCTGCGGATCGGTTCCCGGCAGTGCTCTTACACCCACAGCAACGAGCGGTCCAGACCGAGCGGTGGCTCCCCCACGGCGTACCCTTCGACCGAGCCGTTCGGTCGCGCCCGAAAGACGACCGCCGGAGCGTGAGGGAGCCGGGGCTGTTCGCCTTTGACGGCGTTCCACTGGTCGTCTCGGAACGACGAGCAGTCGACGAGCAACAACGCGTCGGGGTGTGCGTCGAGCTGGTCGTCGGTTTTGGCCGCAGCGGTCTGTTTGAGCGCTCTGGCGGGCGTGTCGACGGTTCGGCGGGTCGGTGGACGGGGGCGCGTGACCTCGAGGAGCACGTCGGCGTCGGGCACCCTGAAATCGAGCGCGTGGCCGCTGTCGAGTTCGACCTCGGGGACGAACGCGTGCCCCGACTCGTGGAGGAGCTTCGCGGCAGTGAACTCGCCCATCGCGGCGCTCATTCGCGCGAGATCGACGTGGGGACTGGTCCCGACCTTCCCGGCCATCGTCTCCCGGTACGGGTCGAGTATCCCCGTATGGAGGATCTCCTCATAAAACTCGAGCGCTTCCTCGCGCCCCGCATCGGGAAAGCCGGCGGCGTGGTCGCGGAAAAACGTGCGCGTGCTCTCCCGGCCGTCTTTCGAGTGGAACACGGGAAGGAAAAACCAGCTGAGGTGGCGGTACTCCGCCAGCCACGGATCTTGCTCGCGGAGATCCGCGAGGAGTTCGTCGTGTGCCCACTGCACGAGCGGGCTCGGAGCCGCCTCGATACCGATCTTCTCCGTGTGCCAGAGTGCTTCGGGGGTTTCGGTGTTTCCGAGCCAGTAGCCGACGTGGGCTGTTCCTGGCTCCGTTCGCCACGCGAACAGCGCGAAATCGCCGTTCCCCATGTCGAGTCGACAGCCTTCGAACGACCCCGGAACGGACGACTGACTGAGCGTTGCACCAAACGTCGAATCGAGCGGCGCGAGAAGATCGCGCTGAACGCGGTTCACCGACCACGAGGACATCGACACCCGAAACCGGAGCGGACCTGCCACGCTCGCGGGTAGGGTTCCGACGAGTTTATCGATTCCGCTCTCGCACGCCCCACCGGCTGTTCCCCGCGGATTGCGTTCGTTGTACTCCGTACGCCTATCAATCAGTCAGCGCTAACAGTTTTCATTTTTAACTAGAACCACCGTTACATTGATAAGCTTCAATTGGTAAGGATTATTCATACCATGTCAATGGGTGCCTTTGACGAGGACGAGTACGAACGTCGTGAAGCGAAAAACGGCGTTGTCGACGCCGATTTTGACGACGAGCGGGTGGAGTACCGCGGGACGCTCACGTATGACTCCGGTGACTCTACGGAGGTACTCCTCGATAAGTTCAAGCAGATCAAATCGAACTAGTGTCCTCGACTTCCACGATTCGACGCGTTAGGAGGAGGATCGACGCCCCAGTGACGACGCCGACGGCAGCGACGTGAGAGACGAGCGCGGTTGCGAGCACGGGTTGTTGTGGAAGAAACGGGAGTAACAGGAGTTGGAGAGCGCCGAACGTGACGTTTTCGACGTCGGCCCGACGGAGTGCGCGAGCAGTTCGTGCGTCGAACTGGGTGTAGTAGCGCCACGACCGCCACAGCGCCGTGACGGAGGTCCACCAGCCCGTTCCGATGCGATAGCAGACGTCCCAGAGGATCAACAACAGCAGATACACGATGGCGATCGGCGGCTGCGGACCCATGAGCCGGGTGATGAGGCGTTGGTCGTCGAAGACGAACAGGTGGGTGACGATGGCGACGAACGCGAGCACGCTCAACACGACTTCCACGCCCGATCCGAACAGGAGCCGCCGGTAGGTTTCGGGCATGGCTTGGCCCCGAACCAGCGTGGAGATCCGGAGCATCTCGACGCTTCCGATGGCAGCGACGAGGATCGCTGCCGTCCCGGGGATGACCGCCGACCAGAGATCGTAGTACCACGCTGCCAGCAGGATCCCCACCTCGAAGAAGCCGAGCTGAATGGTTATTGCGACCGGTCTCGAAAGGTCGATACCGGGAAGGGCGGCGACGATGCTCTCGTACACCCACGCCTCACCGAATTCGATCTGCTTTTCTGTCATCGTCTCTCGCTCCGCGTGTCGTCCGGTGGGACCGTCCGTTCGAGCGCCTGCTCGAACGGCGTTCGTTCGATCGGGATGAGCGTCTGGATGCGCGTATCGGTTGCGACGACCGGGTCGTCGAGTCCGTCGAGCAGCGGTGTGGCGACGCGGGGTGACACGCCGGTCAGCAACGCCACGCCGCGCCCGGACAACCGCGAGGAATCGACTGGAATCGTCACGATCAGCGGCGTTCGATCCCGCGTTACGCGCGCGATTCGTCGCAGCATCTCCCTGTAGGTGAGCACGTCCGGCCCACCGATCTCGAACGTGCCGTCTGCCGTCTCCGGCACCGAGAGCACGCCGACGAGGTATTCGATGGCGTCGTCGATGGCGATCGGTTGACACCGGGTGTCGATCCCTGTGGGAGCGATCAGCACGGGAAACCGGGTTGCGAGCCGGCGGATGATTTCGTAGCCGGCGCTTCCGGTACCGACGATGATCGCTGCCCGGAGGGTCGTCAGATCGTAGTCGCCGGCGTCGAGGATCCGCTCGACCTCGCGGCGCGAACGGAGGTGGTTCGACAGTCGGCTCGCGGTCGTTCCGAGTCCACTGAGATAGATGACGCGGTTGAGGTCCGACCCGTCGGTCGCCCGGACGAAGTTGCGCGCCGCTCGACGGTCACATTTTTCGAACGAGCCGTCGGTTCGCATCGAATGGACGAGGTAGTACGCCGCGTCGATCCCTGACAGCGCGCGCTCGAAGCTCCCCACCTCGAGTAGATCCCCCTCGATGACAGTCACGCCTGCGGGCTGGTCGTATCGCTCCCGATCGCGGACCAGCGCAACCACCTCGTGTCCCCCATCGAGCAGCGCGGGCACCAGACGGCTGCCGACGAATCCGGTCGCACCCGTGACGAGTACGCGCATATTCGAGCCATGCGCTCACGCCGCATATACTGTCGGACAGAGGTGATTGAATATCAGATGCTGGTGAACCGCCAGACAGCAGCTGGATATTCCCGCAATCCAGACGTGGCTCTGTCCGACAGTATAAATGCCGACGCGTCGGCTTCCCGCCGGATGACACAACGTGATTCGTACGAGGCTGACGATATCGAATCGAGGGACATCGATCGCGGTGTCGGACTGCTGGCTGCGTGTCACCGAGGTTTTTATACGATGGGGCGGTACCCCCGACAATTCACACGCTACACACGAGCCGTCCGGGAACGGACGTGCGCTCGCCCCGTTTCGTTCGAGTCGAACCGGCACCTCGTGATCGAGTGATTCACACGGCTGTTCGTCCAAACGGAGCCACACGACCGTGAATCCAACGCGCATTGAATCCGAATTTCCGGCCGACGCGTACCGCGGTGCCCAACGACACGCCCTCGACGACGTTCGGGCGGCGTTCGAGGCTGGCAACGACGTGGTGCTCGTGCGTGCGCCCACCGGCAGCGGCAAGTCGTTGCTCGCGCGCGCGATCGCCGGCTGTGCCCGTCGAGCCGGGGAGGCCGAGCCGGGACAGCCGATCGGGGCGTACTACACCACGCCCCAGGTCTCACAGCTGGACGACGTGGCGACCGATCCCTTGCTCGAGGATTTAAACGTCATCCGGGGGAAGGGCAACTACTCGTGTGTCCTGCCGGGCGAGACGACGACGCCGGTCGATCGCGCGCCGTGTGCCCGCGAGACGGGGTTCGATTGTCCCGTCAAACACCGGTGTCCGTACTTTTCGGACCGGGATCTCGCGGCCAACCGCCCGATCGCTGCGATGACGCTGGCGTATTTCATGCAGACGGCCGGTTCGGAGGTGTTCGGCCAGCGCGACGTGCTCGTCATCGACGAGGCCCACGGTCTCGCCGACTGGGCGGAGATGTACGCCACGATCGAACTCGGTCCCGACACCGTCCCCGTCTGGGATCGCACCCCTGCCCCGGAGATCTCTGGCGTGGATAGTGCCATCGAGTACGCCGACACCCTCGCTTCCGTCTGTGATCGCAAGCGCCACGAACTCCAGCGCGAACCCGAACTCAGCGCCACGGAGACGGCCGCGCGCGACCGGCTGGCCGAACTCGTGGGTGAGCTGCAGTGGTTCGTCACCGACGCCCGCGATCCCGAGAGCGCGACGACGTGGATCGCCGACCAGCACGCTGGCGACGGCTCGCCCCTCACGATCAAACCGATGAACCCCGAGCGGTACCTCACTCACACCGTCTGGGACCGCGCCGCGTCGTTCGCGTTGCTTTCGGCGACCATCCTGAACAAAGACGCGTTCTGTCACCAGACGGGGCTCGACCCGTCCCGCGTGGCGCTCGTCGATGTCGAACACACGTTCCCCGTCGAAAACCGACCGCTGTTCGACGTGACGCAGGGGAAAATGACGTACGAACGCCGCGACGAGACGCTCCCGAAGATCGCTCGCCTCCTCGTTCGTCTCATGCAACACCATTCCGGTGAGAAAGGCATCGTTCACTGTCACTCCTACGCGATCGCTGAGCAGCTCGGGTCGCTGCTGTCCGACTTCGGGGTCGAGGATCGCGTTCGGTCGCACGAACGGGCGGATCGTGACGCTGTTCTCTCCTCGTGGAAGCGCGATACATCGACGGTGTTGCTGTCGGTGAAGATGGAGGAAGCGCTCGATCTGGTGGGTGATCTCGCCCGGTGGCAGGTGTTGTGTAAGGCGCCGTTTCCGAACACGCGTGATTCGCGCGTTGCCAGCCGGCTCGACGACGGTCAGTGGGGGTGGTACTACCGCAGCGCGCTAGGCACCGTGATTCAAGCCTGTGGCCGCGTCGTCAGATCCCCTTCCGACTACGGCGCGACCTACCTCGCAGACGATAGCCTCCTGGATCTGTTCGAGCGGGCGCGCCACGACGTCCCGCCGTGGTTCAAAGCGCAGATCGACCGCATGGATGCCCCGGAGCTTCCGGCGTTCGATCCGAGCGCAGCGCTCTCGGACTCCCCCGGGCGTCGATCGAACGCTTCTTCGACCACCACCTCGATCGAAGATCATCCCCTCGACGACGTTTGGCAGTGATCACCCGCCGAATCGTCGAGGCTGTGGTCCGATCGGGAGCGTCGTTCGTCCTTGATCCCAAACCGCGGATCAGAATGATTATATTTGATATCCACGTGGAAGATAGTATGAGCGGTGAGACCCTCCGGCGCGCAAGCATTCGACTCGAAGAGGCGAGCGAAACGGTAGAGAGCGGACTCGTCAGCGAACGATTGGCCTCGCTCGCGGATCAGTGTCGGTCCCTCGCTGACTGCGATCCGGACGCCGATCAGCTCGCCCAGTTGGAGACCACGATCCGGTCGGCGAGCAGGCGGCTCGATGGCGACGTTGCTGTTACCGTCCGCCGAGCCGGTCAGGACGTCGTCGTGTACCGCGACCAGCGCGAGTGACCCACGCCGACCGCCCTCTCTGGTTCTCCTGGTAGTGGCGATGTTCGAACCCCGGGTCTCACGAATCTTCGATCGCGTTCTCTGGAAGCACGTGCAGCCCGTCGGCGTGTTTCAGGACGCTCACGGTGTCTGTCTCGGGATCGAGATACGACGGGCGCGGAATGGTTTTTGCCTCGTAGGTGTCGGGATCGAGCACCTGAACAGCGTGGTCGTCTTCGACGGCGACGAGCGTTGTTTCTCGAGCGTCGGCGACGTCACCGAGTCGGCGGGCGTCGGGTGTGATCCCGTCCTCGGCGTCGGCCTCGTACTGCTCCCCGGTCGTGAGTCGTTGTCCTTTCAGATTGCCGCGAGCGCTGCGAACGAGAATCGGGACCTCACCGTCCGGTTTGACGACGGCTCCGGGGGGAAACGGCGGGAGCCGGACGGCGTAGGTAACCCGGTACACCTCGTTGCCGTCCTCGTCTTCGGTGACGAGCGTCTGCGAGTCCGTCACCGTTCCACCGAGTTCCCGCTGGATGTGGTCGGCGACGGTCCGACCGAGCTGTGTGGTCGAGAGGCGCACGTCCACTCCTCCGGGGCGATCGCTGATCTCGGTGATGAAGGCGTTGCGGTCGCCGGTCGCTTCGCGCTTGGCGACGAGTTCGCGGGCGATCTCGGTGGCGCGGGCTGTTTCCTCCTCGGTCGGCGTGCGGTCCCCGGCGCGGACCTGGACGGTGCTAGCGTAGTAGTCGCCCGCGATGCGCGAACAGCGCGTACACGTTTCCCGGCTGAACCGCACCCGAACACTGTGCTCGGTCTCGATCGCCGTCTCGCGAACGATCCCCGTGAAATAACAGTGCATCTCGACCGTGTTCTGATCGATCTGTTCGGGATCGACCACCCATTCCACGTCGCTGGCGTCGACGTGAATCCCGAGGGTTTCTGTGGTCTCCTCGATGGCCACGTCCGTGTAATCCTCTGCGCCGATGTCGACCCACTGCTCGCCGCGCTCGACCGCCCCACAGCGGGAACAGATCCGAACGACGAGCTCCTCCGGCGCGTCCACGAGATCGAACTCCTCGAAGTAGCACGCATCACACAGCTGTGCCCGACGGCCGCTCGGGTTGCCGGGGAGGGGCTCCGCTCGCGGCTCGATCGGATCGCCACACCGAGGACAGAACTCGCCGGAACTCATTGGTGATGGTACTGTCGCGGCGCGTTTAAACCATCTCACTCGGATCGCTCCGCGTCGAACTATTGTCTTCGCCGGCGACCGGACACATTGGGCACACGTCGAAACGGTCATGTAGCCCCTCTGTTTCGTTCTAGACGGTCCCGTATCTGTCCAGCGTGGCGGGGGCGGGACCGGGCCGGGCGCGCCCTTTGATTTGTGTGCGACATGCCTCTCAAACGACACAGCCGCCGCTTTGCGTTTCATCGCCGATTGTTCGACGAACATCGAAGGCGTCGTGCCCACCATGGCTGTGTGCTGTGCTGTCACTGATCGCATAGCGGAGGGGCTATATGTTCCTGACCGTGTATTCTGGATATGGAGTGGCAATCGGATTGGAACCTCCGGGGGCGGATGGCCCTCACGATGTTCCTGCTGTTCGCCCTGTACATCGTCTTTGTCGCGATACTGGCAAGAGCGGGAATGTGGATCGTCATGCCCGTGGTGGGCGTGTTTTTGCTCGGTCAGCTGTTTTTCAGCGACAAGCTCGCGTTGTACACGATGGGCGCACGCGAGGTGAGCGAGGATGAGTACCCCGAACTCCACGCCTCGATCTCGCGGCTCTCACAGCAGGCAGACCTCCCGAAGCCGACGGTCGCGGTCACGGATTCCCGGGTCCCGAACGCATTCGCCACCGGTCGCTCCCAGAGCGACGCGACCGTCTGCGTCACCACCGGCATCATGAACACGCTGAACCAAGAGGAGCTGGAGGGCGTGTTGGCCCACGAGCTTGCCCACGTCAAAAACCGGGACGTGATGGTGATGACGATCGCCTCGTTCCTCTCGACCATCGCGTTCATGGTCGTCCGGTGGGGGTGGCTGTTCACCGGCGGTGGGGACGACGACAGCCCCGGCGCACTCGTCGCCATCCTCGTTTCGTTGGTCGTCTGGATCGTCTCCTTTTTCCTCATCCGGGCGCTCTCGCGCTACCGCGAGTACGCCGCCGATCGGGGCGGGGCGATGATCACCGGCAACCCGAGCGCGCTCGCCTCCGCGCTCATGAAGATCTCGGGCCGGATGGACAAGGTTCCCGATCAGGACATGCGCGAACAGTCGGAGATGAACGCCTTCTTCATCATTCCGGTCAAGGGGAAATCCATCATGCGGCTGTTCAGCACCCACCCGAGCACCGAACAACGGATCGAACGGCTCCAGGACATGGAGCGCGAAATCCAGTTCGCGTGAATCTGGCGTCGTTTTACGACCGTGTGCGCACGGAAGCAGCAGCTTAAGATGGCGGTCTGGCGCACCCTCTGCGACTCTCCGCCAATCTTCACGATACCGGCCAGGTGCAGGCTATCGACGCAACTGGCTTCGACCGGTACTTGGCAAGCCATCACTACACAAATCGGACAGACTACACCGTCAGATCGGTGAAGATGATGGCGTTGGTAGACGGTGAAACCAGTACCATGCTGGATATTCACTGTTCGATGAAGCAGCCACACGATACCCACGTTGGACGGCAGGTACTCACACGAACTCTCAACCAGCTCCAGACTATTATCGCTGACAAAGGTATGATTCGGATGCCCTCCACCAAGAACGTCGGGACGCCGATGTTCGGCCAGTGATCAAACATCGGGCGTTTTCCTCGCTGGATATGGCGCATAACGCCCGACATGACGATGATACCTATCTCCGACGGTCTATCGTCGAGGCCGTGTTCTTCCCGCTCAAGCAGTGCTACGGCGACACGCTCCGGGCACGGACGTGGTTCGGACAGTTCCGAGATCTCGTTCTGAAAGCAGCTGTGAGAAATATCGAACGTGCTCCCTAATTCCGGTCAGTACCGAGGCCCGCCTATCGTTCAGTACAGAGCGTGAGTCAATTCCTGTTGCGAGGAAATATTTTTGATGCCAGGGAATAAGATATAGTTGGTTGAGTGTATATGAGTGGTTCCCACCAAACCGCCAACGAATGGTTGGAGGCGCGACCACTGCTCTGGTTCGTCCTCGCCGCGGTCATTCCGAGTCTCACGTCCATTGGTGCACAGATAGCTATTAGCGGTGAGCCATTCGCAACCGCGGCACCTCTCGGGCCGTCTTTGGACTCGGCTTCGCGGTCATCACCTTTCTTGGCAACTGGCTTTTCAGTGACTGATACACTCGCAGGTTCATTGAGCGGCTGATTCATAGCGTCATCAGGGAAAGGAACTGACTGTTGCTCCGCGTCTAAACAAGGCCCTCATCGATGAACAACCCAGTCCCCGAACAGCGCCTCGCACAACTCTCCCCTCGACGCTTTCCGACGTTCGGTGGGACGAAGAATCACCCGTTGCTGACAGCATAGAAAACCCCAAACCGCCCCACGCCCGTGAGTGATACATGGGAGTTTTCGATTCGATCCGACAGGTGCTCGGTCTCAGCGCCGAGGCGGACGCCACCCGCGCGGCCGATCCCGAGGATCTGTTCGGCATGAGCACCGCGTACCTCACGATGGAGGCCGAACTCGGCTACGCGCCGACCGGTGAGGCCGCGCTCTGTTTTTCGAACGTCGACAGCGCGGCTTTCGAGGAAGCAGAGCGGGAGGTCAAACGCATCCTCGAAGCCGGACGGCAGGAAACGGGGACCGAGGCGCGGTTCAACACCGATTCACACGGGTATGAGTGGGTCATTCTCGACGACCCGGATTTCGAAGACCTGATCACCAGCATGCATTTCGCTGCCGATACGTTCGTGGAGGAGGGCTTTGGCAGCCGCCTGCTCGCCGCCGTTTTTGCCTTCCGAAAGGACGCTTCCGTCTACTGGGTGTACTCGTTCCGGCGTGGCGCGTACTACCCGTTTGCACCCCGCCCCGGCAACGAACGCGACTCCAGCGCCGAGTTCAAACTCCAAACCGCGCTCGAGGGGGAACTCGAACTCGAAGACGACACCGAATACTGGTACCCGCTCTGGCCCGACGGCACCGGCGATCCGTGGGGCTGAGGGAAGGGGCATTAGCGCCTGTGATTTGGTAAACGACCCCTCGTTGCTCGGACGTTTTTTCGCTCGTTGTACCCATCCGGCTTCTGTCTCATGGTTTCACTTTCACTAGGGTGTTAACGAGTTTTTATGAGGGATGGGGAACAACGGACAGCCATGGCGACAGACTTAGAGAACCTCCCGGGCGTTGGTCCGGCGACGGCGGAGAAGCTGCAGGAGAACGGGTACGATTCCTTTCAGGGGATCGCGGTTGCAAGCCCGGCGGAGCTGTCGAACACCGCTGACGTGGGCGAAAGCACTGCTAACGACATCATTCAGGCCGCACGGGAGTCCGCAGACATCGGCGGATTCGAAACGGGTGCCGCGGTGCTCGAGCGCCGCGAGCGGATCGGGAAGCTCCAAACCCAGGTGTCGGAGGTGGACGAGATGCTCGGCGATGGCGTCGAGACCCAGTCGATCACGGAGGTGTACGGGGAGTTCGGCGCGGGCAAATCACAGGTCACCCACCAGCTGTCGGTGAACGTCCAGCTTCCGCCGGAGGTGGGTGGGTTGGGCGGGAGCGCCATCTTCGTGGATTCTGAAGACACGTTCCGCCCCGAGCGCATCGACGAGATGGTGCGTGGGTTGGACGACCCGCTCATCGCCGCCGCGATGGACGACCGGGAAATCGAGGGCGATCCGGGCGATGAGGAGGCGCTGTCCGAACTGATCGAGACGTTTCTCGACCACATTCACGTCGCAAAGGCGTTCAACTCCAACCACCAGATCCTGCTCACGGAGAAAGCCCAGGAGATCGCGAGCGAACACGAAGATAGTGAGTACCCCGTGCGGCTGTTGTGTGTGGATTCGCTCACCGCTCACTTCCGAGCGGAGTACGTCGGCCGCGGAGAGCTGGCCAACCGACAGCAGAAGCTCAACAAACACCTCCACGACATCGACCGGGTCGGTAACCTGTACAACGCGGCCGTCGTGGTGACGAACCAGGTCCAATCGAATCCGGACGCCTTCTTCGGGGATCCCACGAAACCCATCGGTGGCAACATCCTCGGCCACAAATCCACGTTCCGCATCTACCTCCGCAAGTCCAAGGCGAACAAGCGCATTGTCAAGCTGGTCGACGCGCCGAACCTCCCCGACGGCGAGTCCGTCATGCGTGTCGAAGGGGACGGATTGAAACCAGAATAGTCGCGTCCTTTCTATTTCCTCATCCCCGCTTCCTCGGGGTTATCTTCCTCGAACGTCCCGGATATCTTTTTGAAGTACGGGTCGCCGGTGATCTGGTGGAGCTTCCGGAGTTGGAGGATGTGCATCGCGTGGTAGAACTCGTTGCCCCGGTAGCCGCGGTTGAGCGCGTACCAGCTCACCTCACCCGGCTCGCGGAACTCCTCAACGTACTGTTTGATCGTGGTGATCGCCGCTTCTACCAGCGCTCGGCTGTCGTTGTCCTTGGTGAGCAGCCAGTACTCGTACGCCCCCCACAGTCCGGTGAGAAAGCCGTTGAGCACGTGCGTCGGCGGGTCGTGGGGGTACTCCTCGAACCAGAGATACCCTTCCTCGTCGACCATCGTGGTCCACGGCCCATCGGTCGAACGCTTGAGCGACCGGAAGCTCTCGTACACCGCGTCGGCCGTCTCCCGGTACTGTTTCTCGCCCGTCGCTTCGTGCAGCCTGAGATACGCCGACAGCGACGTGCCCTGGGTGAGCGCCGAGTACCACGGCGGGATGAGCGTCACGCCAGCGCCGCCTTTTTTCATCGTGTAGGGAAAATACAGCGCCCCGTCGTTTCGGGTGGCAGCGTCCAGATACGCGTCGGATATCTCGATCGCCTTCTCGAGGTAGGACTCCCGGTCGAGTTGGCGGTAGCAGTAGAGCAGCTTCATGATCGACCGCGATGTCCGTACCGGCATGTGTCCTTGCTCCCCGTTGATCGTGGTCTTCTGGAGGTTTGGGAGGGAATCGACTTCCGACACGTTGAACCGACACGACGGCTCTTTCCACCGGTTGACGAAGATTGTCGGCCGTTCGTCGTAGGACACTTCCTGAAGCGACGTCTCCTGTCGGCGGACCGCTACGCCGTCGATCTCCATCCCGGAGTCTGATGGGGTGTCCGTGGCGCTCACTCCCGTGGTTTGTGCCGGTGACTCCGGCGGGGTGGTCGTCCGTTCGGATTCCGTTGGCGTTTTCGTCTCGGCTCCTGGCCCGGCTGTCTCCGGCGGTTCCTCCTCGCTCTGGGTGCTACAGCCCGCAAGGCCGGCCGCCAACAGAAGGGCGAACGTTCGACGCTTCATCGACAGCCCTCCCGTTGCCGATCGGTCGTGTCGAACGCCGTTTCGTGGATGAGAAAACTACCTCCATTCAGTAAATACATTGGATGGTTCGTTCCACCATTATTGAATATGATTTTTGGATGCTGCATAGATCTTCTGGCCGCTACAGACGTGTCTTAACGCAACTGATTCGGAACAGAACGTTTCGATGAGTGAACTATTCGGTTTGCGTGGTGTCGATCTCGAACTCGCCGGTGTGGATCTTCGCGCCGTCCTGTGCGACTTTCTCGGCGAGTACGGCGCATTTGACGCGCATCGGGCTGATCTCGACGCCGAGCATGTCGATCACATCGTCGCGGTCGAGTTCGTGGAGTTCGGTAAGCGTCATTCCGCGGAGCTGTTCGGTGAGCAGCGAGGCGCTGGCCTGACTGATCGCACAGCCGTCCCCGGAGAACGCCACTCGTTCGATCGTTTCCTCGTCGTCCGCGAGCACGATATCGATCCGGATCGTGTCGCCACAAGTCGGGTTTTCGCCAGTGTGTGAAAACGTCGGATCCTCGAGTTCACCGTAGTTACGGGGATTCTTGTAGTGATCGAGAATCTGCTGGCGATACATATCGGAGCCCAGTCCCATCGTTGTCTTCGATAGGACGTAAAGCCGGAAAAACGTATCGTGAGTGATTTTGTGTCATGGCACACCGATCGCGTCCGAAGGGTTCGCTCTCGTTCGCGGCTGTTCACGCGAACAGCGTGCGCGCGTCGTCGATCCCCTCGATGAGTGAGTCGATTTCCTCGCGGGTGTTGTAGAGGTAAAACGACGCCCGCGCCGAGGCTGCGGTGCCGAGCGTGTCGTGGAGCGGCTGGGTGCAGTGATCGCCCGCGCGAATAGCGACCGCGTGGTCGTTGAGGATGCTTGAGAGGTCGTGTGCGTGGACGGAGTCGAGGTTAAAGGAGACAAGCCCCCCCCGGTCGTCGCCGGGCGGGCCGTACACCGTGATGTCGTCGAACTCGGTGAGCCGGTCGTAGGCGTACTGTGCGAGTGCGTGCTCGTGGCGCTGGATGCGTTCTAGTCCGATTTCGTCGAGATAATCACACGCGGCCGCGAGCGCGATGCCTTGGCTGATGACCGGCGTTCCTCCCTCGAACTTCCACGGCAGTTCTTCGAACGTCGTTTCCTCGTAGGTCACTTTCCGGACCATCGAGCCGCCGTAGAGGTACGGCTGCATCGATTCGAGCAGCTCGCGCTTGCCGTACAACACGCCGACGCCCGTTGGGCCGCACATTTTGTGTCCCGAGAACGCGAAGAAATCGGCGTCGATCGCCTCCACGTCGACCGGCTGGTGGGGCACCGATTGGGCACCGTCCACGAAGATGTACGCGCCGTGGTCGTGGGCGACATCAGCGAGGTCTGCGACCGGATTCACCGTCCCCAGCGTGTTCGAGACGTGGGCGACGCTCACCATCGCCGTGTCGTCGGTGATCAGCTCGCGCGCGTGATCCATATCGAGGTAGCCGTCCTCGTCGATCCGGATGTAGTTCACCTCCGCGCCGGTCTTTTTGCCGATCTGTTGCCACGTGACCAGCGAGGAGTGGTGTTCCATCTGGGTCAGAACGATCTCATCGCCGGGACCGAGCTCGGCGAGTCCCCACGCGTAGGCGACGAGGTTCATTGCCTCGGTAGTGTTTTTCGTGAAGACGATCTCCTCGCGCCCGCCCGACGCGCCGATGAACTCGGCGACCCGGTCGTGGGCCTCCTCGTAGGCGACCGAGGCCTCCTGGCTCAGCTGGTGAAGCCCGCGGTGAACGTTTGCGTTGTACGTCCGGTAGTACTCCGCGATCGTGTCGATGACCGGCTCGGGCGTCTGACTGGTCGCGGCGTTGTCGAGATACACGAGCTGTGTGCCGTCGATCTCCCGCTGGAGGACTGGAAAGTCCGCTCTGATGCGCTCGGTGTCCAGCGGGTCGGTGGTGCTCGCTTTCATTAGTTCAACCGAAGAACCCCAGGCAAAACACTTCTTCGGTCGAGCCACATTTCTTTTCGATTTCTGTAATCGAATCTCGGGTGTTACGGATCTTCGAGCACACTTCTCTCGAGTTCGACGCCGAGTCCTGGACCGTCGGGCGCGGTGATGTGACCACTGTCGTGTTCGACCGTCTCAGTGAGGAGGAAATCCCGGACTGCCGGCGTCCACGGCGGGTCGATCGAGAACTCACACCACGGACTGCCGGCGGCGGTCATCACGTGGAGGTTTGCGACGAAGCCCAGCCCGTTGGTCCACGTGTGTGGCACGAACTCCACGCCGTGTTGGCGTGCCATCGCGGCGGTCTCGGTGGCCCGTTTGATGCCGGTTGCGAGCGCGGCGTCGGGCTGGAGAACGTCGAGCGAGTCGTGGGTGAGGTGTTCCCGGAGCTGCCACTGCCCATTATTAAACTCCCCACCGGCGATCGGCACGTCGGTCGCTTGCCGGAGCCGGGCGTACCCCTCGAAGTCGTGGCGGGGAAGCGGCTCTTCGAGCCACGCAACGTTGCCGATCTCCTCCAGCTCGCGGGCGAACGTTAGCGCATCGGCAAACGACCACTGGCGTTCTTCTTCCATCACCCGGACCGCCCACCCCTTGTTCGCGTCGACCATCAGCGTCAGCTCGGGAAACGCTTCTCGTACCGCCCGCACGATCTCGATGTGTTCGGGTTCGGTGACCCGCAGCTTCACCGCCTCGTACCCCTCGCTCACGCGCTCCTCGACGTAGTCGATGCGTTCGTCTGCGTCGATCAGTTGTCCGGTGCTGGCGTACACCGGAATTTCACGGCTTTCCGCGCCCAACAGCTCGTACACCGGTTTGCCCGCGTCCTTGCCGATGATGTCCCACAACGCGTGTTCGACGTGCCACGGGCGCGGCCCGACGAGGTTGAACCCCTCGAGCTTTCGGAGGATCCCCTCGACGTTGTGGGGATCCTCGCCCAACAGGAAGTACGACAGCTGGTCCTCGTAGTTCAGCCCACCCGCGAAGCTCGGACTGGCTGCAATGCCCGTGATCCCCTCGTCGGTCTCGATCTCGAACAGCTCTGCCTCGTGGGTCGCTTGTGGGTAGCCCGGGATCCACGTCGGGTGAAACGGCTCGTCCATCGCGTGCTCGATGTGGTGCTGGGTGACGCCCGTTATTCGCATGCCAACAGGCGACGGGGGCACCGAGATATAGCTTCGGCCTCGGATACGAGGTGTCGATGGTTTCTGTCTGCTGGGGTTGAAATCAGGTAAAGGCGAACATGACTATCACGCGTTTGCTGTATGCCAGTCGCGGAGCCTCGTGAGGAACTGCTTCGCATCGATGTACTCCGATCGTTCGTAACCAGCGTCGGTGAGCACGCTGTCGAAGCAGGTGCCGGCCGCAATGTCGTTGGTGATGACGCCGATATCGGTATCGATACCGCGTTCGAGCCGGTCGGCAGCCAGCACGACGAGTTGGATATCCGTGTTTTCGATCGCAGATGGTGATCGGTTCGTCTT
The DNA here is from genome assembly GCA_025041175.1 of Halobacteriales archaeon YIM A00010. GTDB lineage: Archaea > Halobacteriota > Halobacteria > Halobacteriales > Haloarculaceae > Halocatena. The sequence continues at coordinate 2,208,927 of JAKCFJ010000001.1, read as the reverse complement.
TGCAGCGATACATGTTCTGGCCCGCTTCTCGAGGGATGCCATCGGATCGTCGGGAACGGTCGCCATCGTCGCCCAGCCTTCCTCGATCGCCCGTTGGAGGGTCCGGTGTCGAGGATACGTTCTCGTCTCGTGGGTCAGCTCGGTGGCGACGGCAGGGTGGATCACCAGCGTCCACGGTTCGCGTACGAAAAACGCGCGCAGCGCCTGTGCAGCCGGTCGATTCGGCGTCCCTGCCCGGATAAACAGGTTCGCATCCGCGAGGTACGTCGTCGTCGGAGACAGATCGACCATCGCTATTCGGATTCGTCGGTGTCCTCGGGCTCGAACACGACACGGGTATTATCGTCGAACTGGATCTCCTGGGATGGCTGTCGTCCGTCGTCTTCGGTTGCATCCCGGAGATCGTCGAAAAACGGATCGATCTCTCGCATCTCTCGAACCGTGTCTTCGAGCGCGATCAGTATCGTCGTCCCGACGATCGTCGGAAGATCGAGTTCGCGGGCCGCAAGCCGTTCGGTCATCCGCCCGTCGATGTACGGTTTGACGTACGCGACCACGTTGATTAACCGTTCGACACCGTATTCTTCGACGAATTGGGAGATATCGTCGTCGGCGACTTGCTGACCGATGACGGCGATAATCGTGGGGATGATCGTCGTCAACTGTGGCTCACCAGCCGTGATGATGCCCACTTTGAACGGTTCCGCCCGGTAGTGCCGCTCGCGCCCTTCCTCGCGGACTTCCACGAGCGCGGTCTGGCGCAAGGAATGGAGGTCGTCGTACACCGTCGATTGGGAGAACACGCTCGTCTCGCTGAGCGATCGTGTGGCCGTCCACTCGTCCCGCTTCAGAAGCTCCGTATAGAGATGTGCGAGGCGTGGTCGGGCGAGCAACTCCGTCACGGTCGTGAAGTCCGTTTGAGAACCAGCTGGCCGGTCCCCATGCACTGATGATCCAGCCATCACAGTATTATCTATTCTGTGGAATCGATAACAACCTTTCGCTCACTCGGTTGCGTAACCGTGGGCTTCCTCGTCGGTGCTTTCCTATGAGCCATGATCAGTTCAGTTTGCAGCCACAACGGTAGTATCGTCATGACCGGCCCGAATCGACACGCACTCACGCCTGTTTCCTCCATCGGAAATTGGTTTATCCATGTGGTAGCAACGTCAGCCGTGAATCGGACATGTCACTCGGACCACTCCGTACCGTCGCTGGGGGATTTTTGATTCCTGCTTGGAGTGTAACGTCCACGATCGGTTTTATGACGTTGATTGTCGGCGTTTTGGTCGGGGTTCTCGGTCTGCTTCATCCGAGCCAGCGAGCTACGGAATGGGACGCTTAGTCGCCAGTGCGATGTAATTCGACGGGAACGCGCTCGCCGCGTTCGCGCGATGTGAGTGCGGCGTCGAGGATCTCGATCGCTCGTAGACCGTCGGTCTCGTCAGCGAGGAGGACGTCGCCGTTCTCGATACCAGCGATCAGATTGCGGTAGGTCCGCTCCCGGCCAGCGCGGTTCTCGTCGGCGTCGAACGTCCACGTGCCGTCGGGCGTGTGAACAGTGAGGTCCGAGCCAAGGACGATGACGCCCTCTTCGCAGATGATCTCGGTTCCTTGGTTCCAGCGGTCGACGCCTGGAGGGTAGGCCCACGACTTCGTGAACTCGCCGAGGCGGCCGTCGTCGTAAAAGATCGAGAGTGTCGCGTGGTCATCGCTGTCCACGCGCCCAGTCGTGGCACGCCCGTTGTAGCTTACTGCCTCTGCCTCCGTGTCCATGCATGCCCGAGCGAAGTCGATGTAGTGGATCGAGTAATCGAAGATCGGTCCCCCGCTTTGCTCCATCGTGTGCATCCAATGATCGAGCGGGACCCAACTGTACGGCGTCGAGAGGCTACTGTGGGAGAAGACCCTCGGCTCACCGATCAACTCGGAGTCGATTATCTCGACAGCGTCCGTCATGGTCGCGCTGGAGGTCCTTCCAAACGGGACGAAACACTCCACGCCGCTCTCGCGGACGGCATCGTGGATGGTTAGTGCGTCTTCGAGCGTTCGAGCCAGCGGCTTCTCGGCCATCAGGTGTTTTCCTGCGTTGCAGGCTCGCTTGACGTAGTCGACGCGAGCGAACGGTGGCGTGAGAAGGGCAACGATATCTATCGCATCGTTGGCGAAGATTTTCTCGGCGTCGTCGACTGCGGTAGCGCCAGCCTCTGCCGCCACTTCCTGCTTGCGCTCGTCATCAATGTCGTGGACGGCCCGGACGGTGACGTTGTCTAACTGCTGAATCGCTGGCCAGTGGCCGCGGTCCCAGATGATGCCTGTGCCGATAACGCCCACACCGTAGTCGTTTCCGGACATCGGACTCACTCCCGTCCCGTTCCAGCGAACTCGTCGCGGACGTACGCTAGCGCGTGATCGACGTATTCGGCGGTTGTCGTGTGGTCGGTGCGCCCCTCGACGACGACCCACCCGTCGTAACCCGCCTCGAACAGCGGGTCGTGCAGGCGGTGCTGATCAAGGACCCCCTCGCCCATGAGTTCACCATCGGCGTTCTCCGTGGCGTCGCTCACATGAAGATACCGCACCCAGTCGGCGTGATCTTCGTAAATGGTGTAGGGGTCTGCACCGACTGCGAACTGGTGGGTGGCGTGGGGACAGAGGCCGACAGCCTCTCGATTGAGTCCGGCCGCCAGCAGTGATTCGAGGTGTTCGGGCGTCTCGACCAGCTGTCCACGATGGGGGTGGATAACCGTCCCGATCCCGTGGAAACCGGATCGAGCCGCGATTCGATTGAGCATGTCGGCCATGGCCTCGAAATCCGCCGTGGTGGGCGTCACATCGTCGTCCAGGTCCGGCCCAGCACCCACGATCAGGTAGTCACCGTCAACAGCGGCGAGCGTCTTGGCAAGTTGCTCGGCTTCCTCGACGTATTCGTCGGCGTCCTCGTAGTCGACGTTGAAGTAAACGCCCGACAGGTCCAACCCAGCAGCGGCCAGTTCGGTCGCGAGGTCGGTGGGTCTGTCGTGATAGTACGCGAGGTGCTGAGAGAAAATCTCGATCCCATCGACTCCTGTCTCGCCAGCCTTGGTGATGACCTCGGCAACGCCTTCGCGCTCGATGTGCTCGTAGTCGGTCCAGATGCCGATCTGTGCAGAAAATTTCATTATTTGACAATAAATTTCTACGAGTAAAAACGTTCGTCTCAGAGTGTGTCTTGCCGCAATGTGGGGCAGCGAGAGTCACGTCGGGGTCGCGTACATCGGTGGGAGCGGAAACCGGTATTGGGGAGTATCGATATCGGTTACCTTTCGGCACGTCTACAGACATATTCACGCTAGTCGGGACGCACTCTGCTGGTCGAAACCCATCTATCATAAAATGTATTACATCACTATTACAATTCACGGTATTCATGTCTGTGATGCAGGTGTTTCACGGGGTCGGTTTGCGTTCCAAAATCCTATTTATCAGTACCATTCTGCTGCTTCAGGTGGGGGGGCTGTGTTTTGCGTACTGGGTGTATCTCGATGCCACCGAGCGCACGAGTGACTCGGCGGTGGTCTGGGCGATCGGGAGTTTGTCTGTTCCCCTCCTTCCGCTCGGATACCTACTGTATCGCCACCGAATCGGTGGCCGGTCGGAGCCAGCCTCACGGCGTGAACGGGTTGTGGGCACGCTAGGACTTGCGGTTGTTAGTGGCTTCATTGCTGCAAGTATGCTTACGCCTCCGGATCCGTTCATACTGGCCGTGTATCTTCCAGTATATATGTTCGCTGCATCACCTGTCAGCTACTGGTTGGTCTGGCGACACGGCTACGCCCGCCTCCGTCGTCGGATCGGCTTGGTCCACGACGACGAACAGCGCCGCTGAACCACGCCATGCTCAGTCTCGAAGCACTCCGAGAGACCCGTTCACCACTCCTCGCGTAGCAGGCCGTACAAGCGCATATCGTGATACTCACCGCGAAATCACGCCGCCTGACGCCGGGTCCCCTCGTGTTCGAATCCCAGCGAGTCCATGAGCGAGCGAACTCTTTGTGAGTGAGCGAATGGTGAGCTGGATTTGAGCCAGCGAGTCGCACGCCCGCGCAGCGTAGCGAGCAGGAACGTCTTGCCCAGTTCGAATCCCAGCGATTCGAGCAGCCCGATCGAGGCGTCGTTGAAGCTCCCGGCACGGGCGCTGACCCGCCGAAGGTTCCGGTCCTCGAAGGCGTACTGCACCATCCGGGCAGCGGCGTCCGACCCAAACCCCTCTCCGTGGTGCTCGGGCGCGAACCAGTAGGCGAGTTCTGCATCCCGCGACCGAACGGTTTCGTCCGGGCCGTACTGGGACCCCGTCAGGGAGACGACGCCCAGCGGTTCCTCCCCATCGCAGGCAAGACAGTGGACGCCATCGGAATCGGAAATCACAGTCTCGAAGAACTCCGATCCCTGTTCGTAGTTCATTGGATCGATGTCGACTGCGGGCCGCCACACCCTCGGGTCGTTCATGACGCGGTGGAGAAAATCGATGTCTTCCCGTTCGATCGGCCGGAGGGTCACGATCTCTCCCTCCAGAAAGCGTGGGCCAGGCATGGCCGATTTTCAGATGGATCGAGTAAAATCCTTGTGGAACTGTGCGTCTCGGTGCCTTCACGCATGATCTCTCTCCTCGGGAACGATCGAGATGGACCAGCCGGGACGTGTCTCGCTGCTACTGCGTGGCTTGGTCGTTCTCACTACGCTTCTAGTCCTGACCGTCGGTCCACCGGCTGAGCCTGCGCCACTCCTCTTGGGGTCGGGCGAGCGCCCGATACACCGAGCGGAGGTGAAACAGCCGCCACTCCGTAGATCCGAATTCGAGGTCGTGGTCCGTGAGTGCAGCGCCGTACCGTTCGGTGAGCCGCACCACCTGAAACGCCGCGGTCAACATCGGCACGTGGCTGCCCGACGCGTGGGCGGTTGCGAGCGCGTTTGCTGGGTCTTTCGCCCACTCCGACGTTTCCAGTCGAGCACGAGCACCCCGATCGACACCGAATCCACGCGCTTCAGTGTCGCCGTCGTCGGTGTGGACGGCCCGCTCGAAGCCCCGAGCCGTGAAATACGACGGATCGACGTACGGTTCGGGAACCTCCCAGTCGAGCAGCGACACCACACGCCCGGGATCGATCGCGTTGTTCGAAAGAAATTCACACACCTCCGCAGCCATCGCTGCTCGACAGGTCGCTCGGAGCACGACCGCCATCTTGACGGTGTGGCCGTTTCCGATCCCCTCGAAAAATTCGTGTGTGTTACTGAGAGCTTCGATAACCGGTTTTATCTGTTCGTAATCACCAGCGTCTCCGCCGACGAACATCGTGTAGCTCGGTTCGTCCCCGCGATCCGATGCGCCCGGTCCGTGGCGCGTGATTCCACAATCGACGTATCCGGCACCGCGCTCGTGGCATATCTTCTGGTAGTGGACGGCGACATCCGGGGGCGTCGTTCCCGTGTCGATGACGACCTGTCCTGATTCGAGGATAGCGAGGATGCCGTCCGTTCCTTCCATCACGGTCTCGACATCCGCTTTGGTCGGCAGCGCGAGAACGATGACATCGGCCTGAGTCGCTACGTCCGCGGGATGATTGCCGGCGGTCCCGCCGCGATCGATGGCTTCGGCCACTGCTTTTGGGTCCACGTCGAACACGACCGGCTCATAGCCGGCCCTCACCAGCTTCCGCACGAACCACTGACCGACGCGCCCGGCACCGACGACCCCGACGGTCTCCTCACGTCTCTCGTTGGTAACATCTGTCATTACCCTGTGGTACGTGAGAAAGCCACGACAAAAGCGTTTACCAGAGAACGGGCCTCATGCCCCGTTCTCACAGGAAAAACGAGAGGATCGCTAGCACGATGAAGATGATGATGAGTATGTACGCGATTCTCATCGTCAGTCCCGCAATCCCCCGCGCGCCGAGGAAGTACGCAACGAGCGCGAGAATGACGAACACGACTGCGAGCGAGGCGAACTGACCGCCCCCCATCTGAAGAACGGGGTGAGCAACGGAAGCGATCATCGACCCACCCGTCCAAACACCGTGAATGGTCGTTCGTAAGCGAAGTAGTCGGCGCGCTGTGTTCGGCAACTCCGGTACATGTATCATGATTATGCTGGTATATGTAATAATTATTCGGTGCATATACCAGCCACGTCCAGGAGTGAGTACCTCCAGGCTTCACTGACCCCGTTGCCTACGGAAGCGTGGGGCTGTCCCGCCCTCCGTGTTGTCCATCCCCAAGAGAACGACAGCAGCGAGGTCGCGCTCGCGGTCTTCACGGAAGCCGTCATCAATAGCTACTGAAAATATATGTGGTTGTACTGAATCCCCCCGTCATCTGTACCAACGTATCGGATAACGACAACATTCATTTTTATCATAGAGAATAGCATATCTCGACAATCATCGGTTACAGGGCATCTTTTCCGACTAAACGGCGTTTTTCAGAATTTACTTATCAATCAGAAGCTGTTGGTAAGACATATAAATACGCTAATAAATTGTATTAGTATACAAGGTTTAAATACAATAGTTGTGTATCTATATAAGATGAGCTTACTACCACTACAGGGAGAGGTGCAGGTCTCTCCAGACGATCCGAGAATCATCGAGTTGGATGATGATGTAGCCGACATAGCGTTCGAGGTGTTGGCAGCCTCGACGACACGGAAAATACTGTCGATTATCTATAAGAAACCATCAATTTCAACAGAAATCCAAGAGATAATCGATACTTCCCTTCAGAACGTTCACTACCACCTTACGAAGTTAGAGGACGCCGGTCTCATCGAGCCAGCCGGCGTCGGGTATTCGGAAACGGGAACAGAAATGACGATGTACGCTCCAGCAAAGGAGGCGGTTGTGCTGGTCGCAGGCTCAGAGGACTTCGATCTCGAGGATGACATTTCCTAAATACTACCTTCAAACATGACGGCAATCTCCCGGAGTAGCGAGTGCTGTAGAAGTATTTTATACACTGAAATCGCAATAGTGTGTCGAATTTTTAAAGTATGCCCGGGGTGGGCTCCGAACCCACGATCTCCGCATATCCCAGGTACGAGGCCTCGGCACGACCTCAGTGGGATGCGGTTGGTACCGCACGGTCTCGTAACCCTATGAGTGCGGCGCTATGTCCAGCTAAGCCACCCGGGCTCACTTGCTCCTACCGCATTCCTCCTCTTTAACCTTCTCATGTCGAGCCACCGCTGTCGTTGGTTCATACTGTCGGTCATAATTACGTCACTCCATAGTGGTGTGAATGGGTTCTCGTGGCGAGGACTATATCGAACAGGCCACCCCATGGTGACAGGCCTATGACCGACAGTATCATTCCCGGCCGGTTACTTTTCGGATGCAGGTCGAGCCGAAGGGACCGTGCTCTCCGGCCGGGAGGCGCATGAAATGGCCTGTCGAGATACTCGCGCCACACCGCTGGCAAGTGAACTCTCCCTCCTTCGTGAACACTTCGCTCTGGAATCGGAGGAACTGGCCCTCGGTCGGCGTAACGGTGTCCCCATCCCGCTCGATCACACCACGCGCTCGAGCGGTTTCTAGAATTTCGCGCGTCGTGGCGGGGTGGCTCGTGATCGTCTCCAGCCGATCGATGGTTTCTGCGAGCGACAGCTCCGCGTGTTCGAGCCGTTCGAGCAGTTGGACGCCGAGTTCCACCGGGTCGTCGGTCACATCACCCTGTACATCCTCCCGCAGAATAATGATTTGTTCGCTCCCCGGCGCAAGCGTTTGCTGTCCACCACGTCACCGGAACTCTCCGAGTTCCGGTTGGCTCACAAGATCTTTGATCTTGTGAACGTCGCCAAAACGCGAAGCGTTTTGGCTGGCCCACGAGAGCTTGCTCTCGTGAACGTCACCAAAACGTGTCGGCACAGTCGTAGACGATCCCGTGATGTGGACAGACGTACTTGCAGTGGCGGTGGATCATCGGCTCTTCACAGACCGGACACGGGCGGCCTCCGGCTCCGTCCATACCGCATAGAGGGATTCCTGCGAACAAACGCTTTCGATGCCAGTGGCGCGGTGGCCGATTGACTCAGATCAACACTCCGACCAGCCGCAGTTCTCACAGGTTTTGCAGCCTTCGCTGAAGTACAACGCCATCGAGCCACAGTCGGGGCATTCGGGGTTTTCCCCGGCGTCGATGAGCGATTGGGTGTCGGATGTGTCGGCGGTGTCCACCGACCGGTTCTCGGAGTCAGCCTCCGCTGATGCAGACTCGGCGACTTCCGTCAGGTGTTGCTGTTGCGGGTAGGGTTTACTGATCTCGTCGTCGAGATACCGCCGCATCGCGACGCCGATCGCGTCCGGAATGGAGTTGATCTGTTCGCCTTTGTCCCACGCGACCTTCGGGCTGCGGATGCCCTGGAGATCTTCGGCGATCTCGTTGGGATCGACGCCCGAGCGCAGCGCGTAGCTGATGGTTTTGGCCAACCCCTCGGTGAAGGATGCGGTGAAGCCTCCCGAGTTGCCGATCGTGGCGAACAGCTCGAACGGCTCGCCGTTCTCGTCCTCGTTAATGTTGACGTATATCTTTCCGTAGCCGGTGTCGATGCGCTGGGTTACGCCCGACAGCACGTTCGGCCGTGGCCGCTCGCGCGCGTACGCGCTGCCGGCCCGACCCTTGAGCAGGTTCTCGATGTCCGTTTCGAGTTCGTCCCTGACGCTCTCGTTGTCGAGGAACGCCTCAACGTTACCGAACACCTCGTGGATCTGTTCGACGATCGTCGCTGCGGCTTCGCGCTCGTCGGCGAACTCCGCGTTGTCGGCGCGCGTCGTCAACACCTGCTTCGAACGCGTGCCATCCCGGTAGTAGGTGACGCCTTTCCCACCGTGGTCGTAGATGTACTCGAACACCTCCTTTGCGTCTTCCATCGTGGAGTCGTTCGGTGCGTTCACCGTCTTCGATATCGAGGAATCTACCCCGTCCTGACAGGCACACTGGACGGCGGCGTGTTCTTTGGCCGTAACGTCGGCGGTGACAACGAACAGCTCGCTGATGGCGCTGGGCACCGTCGACAACGAATCCACGCCGTTGAACTCGTTGTTCGCCATCTGCTCGGTTGCTTCGGCCTTCACCGTTTCGACGTCGATGTCGTTGGCCTCCAACACGCGCAGGAAGTAGTCGTCGAACTCCACGAGCATCTCGTCGCCCTGCACGTCGTCGGAGACGTTCTTGTAGTAGGCGACGTTGTAGATCGGCTCACACCCACCCGTCGTGTTTCCAACCATCGAGGTCGTTCCGGTGGGCGCAATCGTTACCGTGTTGTGGTTCCGGATCGGGAAGCCCTCTTCCCACTCCTCGGCCGACAGCCCGGTCTGGTGCTCGAACCACTCCTGGTATTCGAGCGGATTCGCGTACTTCGAGTCGTCCCAGTCGTCGAAGCTCCCGCGCTCTTGGGCCAGTTCGTGGGAGGTCCATTTCGAGTGGTGGTTGATGTGGACCATGAGCTGGCGGGCCACCTCGTTGCCCACGTCCGAACCGTACCCGATTCCCAGCTGGATGTACAGCTGTGCCAGCCCCATGATTCCGAGTCCGATCTTCCGCATCTCCCGGACTTTCTCCTCGATCTCACGGACCGGGAAATCCGACATCGTCACCACGTTCTCCAAAAAGCGCGTGCCCAACTCGATACGCCGATCGAACTCCGCCGTGTCGATCGCCTCTTCGAGGAACGCCTCGACTGCCGCCTCCTGTGAGTCGTACTCCGCTGCGTGTTCGTCCGCCCACACCCGCCAGTCGGGTGCATCGCGCGCAGCGAGTGTCGAGAGGTTGATGTGCCCGAGGTTGCACGCCTCGTACTCCTCCAACGGTTGTTCTCCGCAATTATGGACAGTAATACCGTTGGCGATGAACGAGTGGGTGTCCGGCTCAGTCAGATCGTACACTGCCTCGTGACCGTCAGGTTTGACCGACTCGACCGTGGCTTCGTACCGGCCCAGATATGGACCGCGTCCGTAGCTCTCGACGCAGCTTTGCAGCTTCTCGTTTTTCGTTTCGAGCAGGAATCCGATCTCCTCGTCGAATCGGAGCAGATCACTCGAGGTGATCGCGAGCTCGTGTCCCGCTTTCACGTCGTACGACGTCGTGCTACCGTTGCCGTCGGGCAGTTTCTTCGTCCCTGCTGATTTTCGATCTTCGTAGAGCGTGCTCTTGATTCCGAAGTTCAACAGCAGCTGCTGTACGTCTTTTAGGAGGTCGGTCCCGGTGCTCCACAGTCGCACGGAGAATCCTTTCTCCTGCGATCCCTGTACGCTGCCATCGGCCGTGAACAGCGCCTGTAAGAACCCACGAGCCATCGCTTCGCTACCGCGCATGACGGCATCAGGTACCTGCAGTTTTTCCTCTGTCAAACCGGCTTCTTCGGCCACCTCGTACAGCCGGGTGGATCGGATCCGTTGTTCGAGTGCCTGGGCACCACGGTAGTCGTCACTGCGGCTGATTTCGTTGACACCGATCTCGTAGTCGGCGTTCCCGACGGGTTCGCGGACGATCTCGTTTACGTCCGCCGCGAACTGCTCGGAGATCTCGGTGTCCTCGTCGTAGAAGTTCAACACCGCACGCTCTTCACCGTGTTTGAGATGACCATCACCGACGAGCCAGCCGAACACTCTCCCCTCTTGGGACGATCCGTGCCGTCCGAATTCGCCTTTGTGGTTCTGAATGTGGACGTCGGAACCGGTGTCGAGGTTCTGAGCTTCGACCCAACCCGAATCGGTCATCACGCGGTGATCAGCGGTGAGCCGGAGTTCGTACCCTTCCTCGGTGGTCAGCTCGTACACGTCCTTCTCGCCGGTTTTGTAGACGCTGCTGGCTTCTTTTGTGCCATCTTCGCTCAGCCGTCCGTCGACGACGACGTCGGTGGCGACACCCTGCTCGTACAGCTCTTCAGCCGGAACCAATCCGTGCTCGGTGCTGATGAGCGTATCCCCCGTCACGCATGGATTTGTTGCTAAAATCTCGTGGTCGGGGTGTTCTTCCACGTCGAAGGAGTGTTCTTTGTTCACCCGTTCGAGGTAGATCACGCCGGGTTCGCCGTTTTCGTGTGCGCCGTCGATGATGCGCTCCCAGATGAGCTCGGCTGGGATCGACAGCTCTTCACCGATCTCGATGTGTTCGCCGAGATCGTAGCGCTCGTACATCTCCTTGGTTTCGGCGGTAGCGGTGTGTGGCTCGCCGGTTCGCGGGTTGGTAAACGTGAACTCCTCGCCCGCATACAGCGCTTCCATGAATCCGTCCGTGACGCCGACGGAGATGTTGAAGTTCGACAGATGCCCCTCGACCGCGTTGCGCAGGTGTTTGGGCACGCGGCCGTCCTCGTCGATGAGTCCGCGGGCCTCTTCGAGCGCCTCCGAAAAGGAGGTGTACGTGTAATCGTCGGGATCGTTCAGGCGGAGACAGTGGGCCAGCGAAACGTCCTTGTTTTTCGAATGGATGAACTCGATGACGTCGGGATGGGAGACGCGCATGACGCCCATCTGCGCCCCCCGACGGGTGCCGCCCTGGGCGATCGTCTCACACAATTGATCGTACGTCCGCATAAAGGTAATTGGTCCCGAGGCGATGCCGCCAGTCGAGCCAACGGGGTCTCCATAGGGTCTGAGCTGCCAGAACGCATACCCGCAGCCGCCGCCGCTCTGAAAGACTTCTGCAGCGTTTTTTGCCGTTTCGTGAATATCGGTCAGGTCGTCGTCCGGCGACATCACGAAACAGGCAGAGAGCTGTTGGAGTTCGTCGCCGGCGTTCATGATCGTCGGCGAGTTCGGGATGAAAGAAAGGCGCTCCATCAGCTCACGGAACGTGCTGGCGGTGGATTCGACGTGGTCAGCGATCTCCGTCGGGAGTTCGGGGACGACCGTTTCGTAGGCGAACTTGTTGACGTTGTAGACGGAAAGCGTGGTTTCGTCGTCGTCCTCGACCGTCACGCCGGCGCCGAACACTTCGGCGGCGAGTTCGTCGCGGCGCGGGTGGTCCGGTTTCAGTTGGTCGGGCTGGACGGTGATCTCGATATCCCGCCGTTGGCTTTCGAACACCGCTTCGGAGAGCGCGATGTTCTCTGCGATCCGCTCGAACAGTTCCTCTTGGGACTCGACGAGCGCACCGTCAGCATCCTTGCGCAGGTAGCGCGCTGGCAGGATGTTGTTGTACGCGTTTTCGGTCATCCGTCCTTCGAGTGTCTCTTCTTCAGTTCGCTTGATCGGCAGGGTGATCTCCTCTGCGGACTGTTGTGGCTGGCTCATACTGTGCGCTCCGTGCGGGAAGGGATGGCGACTCGGTGCTGGTCGTGGGTTCGAATCATCGATGAAAGGCCGGTCCGACTGCAAGTCATTTCAACGCTACGGCTTGGGACGTATGTGATACTGTGATCACACGTAGCTCTACGGGTTGTGGGCTGCACGTTTGGTATCCTGCGCGCCTGCTCAATAACGGTTCTTAGACCGGCGTGAAAGTGAAGGTTACGTCTACGAATCGGTGGGAGGTGCTGGGTCTGGAGTGGAAACGATCGGGGGTTTAATCAGTCATCTGAGGGGTGAATCAAATGGTGACAGATCGTTTTCTCAGCACGCATCGACAGTGGTATGATTTAACTGGGCCGACGCTGTGCGTCAATCATGAACAGCGTAGTAGCGCTTCAGTCGTTCACTGTTCCAGACATCTTCATCACGTTGGCCGTCGTCGGAGCCGTGTTGCTCATCGGACGGTTTCTGTTGAACCTCGCGGTCAAGGTCGTCATTATCGTGGCGATCATCTCTGGGGTTCTGTGGCTACTCGGAGCCAGTTCGTTCGTTTCGCTGGTGGCCCCGGCGATTCCCCCACTCGGGTAGGGAGCCAGCCGCTTGGTCTCCTAGAATCGGGTCTCGCGGTCGGTGTGGCGGTTCACCGGGATCGTGTTGTCACTTCACAGCCGTTTTCGGTGACGATGAGGGTGTGTTCTTTCTGGCTCACGAGGGCACCGTCGTTCTCCTGGAGGACGGGGTAGCTGTGGACGACATCTGCGCGTTGGAGCCGTCGGAGGGCCATTTCGGCGCGGTCGACGTCGAGCCACCGGGTCGCAAACGGGAGCGTTTTGAACTGTTCTGTGATCTGTTCGAGCGCTTTTCTGGCCCGACGGTTTCGAACCGAGCGTTCGTGATCGAGCGCAAAGATCTCTTCTGTGGCTCCTTCGTTGACTTTTCCGCTACCATCAGTGGCGAACGGTTCGACGGCAACCACGTTGCCCACTTCGAGTTCGACGCCGGAATCGACGGCTCGATTCGGGATGTTCGGTGGCACGTGTTGTTTCCAGTGACCGAGTCCGTGGCCAGTGAGGTTCACGACGGGGTTGAAGCCGTAGCCGTCGATTACGTTCTCGATCTCCGCGCCGATCGTCCCGGTGTGGACGCCGGGTTCGACCGTTTCGAGCGCCGCATCGAGCGCTTGTTCGGACGCTTCTTTCAGCTCGTCGTTCCCCGCGAGATCCACGGTGATCGCGGTGTCGGCGAGCCAGCCATCGATGTGCACTCCGATGTCGAGGTTGACCATCTCCTCGCCGAACGTGGTTTCGTCGTCGATCGAGGGTGTCGCGTGGGCGGCTTCGTGATCGACGCTGATATTGACCGGGAACGCCGGCTCGCCGCCCAGTTCCCGGATCCGGTCTTCGGTCCACTGTGCGACCTCGAGGTGGCTCGTCCCGACTTCGACGCGCGCGGCCGCCCCCTCGCGGACTTCCGCGAGGATTTCGCCAGCCTCGCGGTGTTTTTCGTAGCTCTCTTCAGTGAGATCGACGTCGCTCATACACTCCGTCCGTTCGACCGGAGGAAATGCGTTGCGCTCCCACCTTTTTCGTCCACCACCTTTTTTCCGCTCGGGTGAGCTTCGCTCACCCTCGCGCAAAAAACGTGGGCGAAAAAAAGCCGCTCACTCCGTTCGCGGTGAGTGTACTCACGCGACCGCTACCGCCTCCGCCACCGCTACCGCTCTCGCTGGGTTCCAGCTATTGGTGTCCCAGGTGTTCACGGATCGATGACCGACAGTATATCCGTCCTGGTGATTCACGTCAGAATATGCATGTCATCGCCCACGGGGGAGCAGGGGGATCGTTGGACGAGCCTGAGCAGCGCCACGCCGTTCTTTCTCGGGCCGTTGGGGCCGGCAAGCGCAAAACAACACCGGTTGATGCGGTCATCGAGACGGTTCGGCGGCTAGAATCATCGCCGCGGTTCAACGCCGGCGTCGGTGGGGCGATCCAATCGGACGGGATCGTGCGCACCGACGCTAGTCTGATGACTAGCGACCGATCGGTGGGTGCCGTCTGTTCGATGCCTGGGGTCGAACACGCCAGCGAGGCCGCTCGCGTCGTGATGGAGGAGACGCCCCACGTTCTCATAGCGGGCAAGCAGGCCGTCGAGCTTGCGGACGCGTTCGGCATCGAAACCAACAGTGATCTCCGGAGCGAGCGGACCACCGACGGTTGGACCGATCTCGACGCGCCGGACGCCGACTCCGTTGCCGACCAGTTGGGATTCGTTCGGGAACAGTTCGACGGAACCGACACTGTTGGGGCGGTTGCGACCGACGGCGATCGGGTTGCGGCCTGTACCTCCACGGGCGGGCGGTGGTGTGCGCTCGCCGGGCGCGTTGGGGACGTGCCACAGGTCGGCTCGGGGTTTTACTGCACGCACGCCGGCGGGGCGAGCGCGACCGGCGAGGGAGAGGAAATCGTCCGTGTGACGCTCGCACGGCGGGCGGTCGACCACCTCGAACTCGGACGCAACCCCCAGGACGCCGCCGAGCTTGCCATCGAAGAACTCGAAGAACTCACCGATGGAAAAGCGGGGATCGTGGTTATGGACCACGAAGGAACCGTGGGACACGCATTCAACACGAAAACGATGCAGACGAGCAGCACACACGGGTGAACGAGCGTCAAAGAGCGCAACGCCTTCGGTCGAACACGCTTTCACGAGCGCGTCGTTCCCGCAACGGCAGCTTGTGTGCGCGAGCGGAGCGGACGCGGTGCGGAGGCGGTTAGCGGTCGCGTGAGTACACTCACCGCGAACGGAGTGAGCGGCTTTTTTTCGCGCAAAAAAGGTGGGCTAGAAGGAAACGGTGTTATCGTTGCGCTCGAGCTGTGTGTAAAGGTCCGCTGCGTCGCCGAACGCCGCCCACTCGTGGAGATCGTCCGCAGTGACGTTCCGGGCGGTCGCACACGGCTCACAGACGATCACCTCTCCGATCGCATCGTTCTCGAGGAGCGCGTCCAGCACGGTGGCGACCGACGGCAATCCCGGTGACTGCAGTTCATTGAGGTTCGTGTGGCGCTCGCTGCCGAGATACGTCGCCTCCTGCATCAGAAAGAACTCCGTCGACGCTCCGTGTTCCATCGCGCCCTTGGCCGCGATGAACGGGAGTACTGCTCGCGTCGCGTTGTCCGGTCCGATCGTGGTCGTGCATTGCATACCGACGGATCTCTTTCTGGGTACGTAAAGCTCGGGGCTTCATCGAGGAGCTACGTACTGACTGTAGCCACCTCCGCTGTGAGGATGCCAAAGCCGTCACAGAGCGCGGCTTCGACGGTGTCAGCGTCGGTCCCTGCTGTGCGGACCCGGACATCGGAAGCGAGATCGACGCGAATGTCCGTCGCAGTTGGTCGACAGCCCACCACGTCGAGCTCCTCGACGGCGACGATGGGTGTGGCGCTCGTGAGGACGTCCATCGCGCCAGCAGTGAGATCACCCGCCGCTCCACGAGGCACCCAAAGGGTGAGATCGACGCTCGCCGTGACAACGAGAATCGGGTCCTCCATTGTCATACGTTCCCGCCGAGGCTCGAACTCGGTCCTCGGCCGTATGGCCGCGTGCGTACCTGATACACCACGGGAATCTCGGTCAGATGGTCAATTCGGCTCGGATCGAAACACGGACGCTACGCAGCTGATCGTCGATCACAGAACAGTCCGTCCCTCCACCGATCCCCAGCGTCGGGACTCATCCCTCTCCGGGATGAGATGACCGAGGAACGGACCCGCAATGCGACGTTACGCCGCGTGCGCGGAGGCGGTGACGGAACGAGCGTGTGGGCAAAGCGATGAACGACGCATATCCACACGTTTGCCCCGAGAGGTATTCGGGAACCATCCTGCACTGTCCCCGAATCCCTCAGTAGCAGCAACAAACAGCCGTTGTGTGGAAAGCGTGTTCACCATTCGTATCACCAACACACGATGTGTCTCTTCGTATAATCGCAATTATATTAACTTTTCCGATGGTGTGGTGCGTGGTATCATGCCGAATAGTGGTTGTCTGTCCGGCTACCAGCCGTTGCTATCGACGAACTGAGAGGGCGTAACGACGTCTATCTCTTTGTCGTCGACGTGATCGAGGATTTTCTTGAGGGCGTTCACGGGCAGTCCGTCGCCACCGATTTCGTGGAAGTAGACAACGGCTAACTGATTGAATTCGGCGGCCATGTTGATAATCCTGCGGGTGCCACGGATGGATTCCCCGTTCACACGGGAAATGAAGGCGGGATTGCTGGGCCGGTTGGCGTTGTTGGGTGATCCTCCCTGAAGGTAGGACGTCTCGAACAGCTCGTCCATGTGTTCGAGCGTCGCGTCGTTCATCCGGTGGTAGGGGACGACGAAGTGCTCAGCGCCGTCTTTGAACCCCTTCACATCGAGATACTGTTTCGTCTGTTGGAGGATCCGTTTCTGTTCTTCGGGTGAGTGGTCGGGAAGGAGTTCGCTGGCGTGACCGATCATGTCCCAGCCGTTTTGGTCCATCTCGCGCATCATCTGCTCGGTGATGCGGTCGTCGCCCCCGACCGCGCTCGGGATGACGGCGACCGAACCGGACAAGTCTCGCTCCTTGAACAGGGGATACACGGTTTCGTGCACGCTCACGTGACCGTCGTCGAACTGGAACATCACCTTCCCTGTGTTCGCGCTGGGCACCCTCCGCAGATCGTCGATCAACACCTCGAACGGCTTTTCCGTCGGCCCGATCTGGATGTTGACCTCCGAAACGTTGTCCAGCACCGGCTCGCCCCGTTTTCCGGTGTATCCGAGATCGAACCGGACCCACCCATCCAACTCCGCTGGAATGTGCCGAGTTGTGGTGAGCATGGAACTTTGGGCGGGTGCGATGATCTCCGCCGCGACCTTGATGCCGTCGGGCTTGTTCACCTTCACTGCCAGAGAGAGATCGTGGCCGCTAAGATCCAACGCCTCCGGGTAGTACGTGCGAGAGATCTTGGCGACAGTCTTTTTTCCGTTCTTCTTCGGTTTGAGGACCACCGACTGATCGCCCTGGAACGCGTCCTGATTGGTGGTCGTTAGCTTACCGTATTTTATCTCCCATTTTGATGATATATCATTGAATTTGTCTATAGATTGACCGGGAGCGTCGAGAGTGTTGGTCGTGCCGTTGCTGTCACTGGAGTTGGATCCGTTGTCGGAGATGAATGGGTTTGATTCCTCGTCTCCGCCGAAGATCGACGAACACCCGGCAAGAGACGTTACACCGATAGATCCGATCGTTGCAATAAATTCACGCCGATTCGATGGGTGTTTCATATGAATAGTTGGATCAAGAATCCGCCGGATCATAATTATAGGGGGTAGCAATCTGAAATATTATTGAAGCGATCGGGAGACAGTCCTATTTCATGCTAAAATATAGTTTGTAGGTACTGTGTATTGAGGTTATAATAAACAGTGATGCGATGGTTGGCGATGGCTGTGACTGGTCTCAAAAGTGTGAACCTCCCCTTGCTGGGCGCTTCGTGGTTTACGACCAACGAGCGGGGATCACGGTTCACCTCAGTCGATTCGGCACTCACGGGGATCGCCGGCGAAGCCGAGAAACAGGAGGAATATGCCAATTCCGGCGACCCGGAGCACGGTTCCTTGGAACGGAATGAACGAAACAGCTCCCGTGACACCAAAGATGGCGAACAGTCCGGGGCCACAGCTCGCACAGCCCGCGGCGAACAGTCCAGGGATGATGCCGCCGATGTTGGAGAGACTCCCGATCTGTAGCATCCGAAGCTGAGCGATCATGTTCGTGATGGCGATACCCGTCAACACCGCGTACACGACGTTCATCCCGATCGGCAGCAGTCCCGACGACTCGTAGATGGTCGTGATGTTCATCATGAAGATGCTCTCGAAGTATCCCACGGTGATGAGTTCGGGAGTGTTGAGGACCATGTTGATCACGCCCATCGACTGTGCGAACAGGATGAGCACGAAAAAGGCGAGCGCGGCCACCCCGGTGGTGAGCAGCACACCACCCACCGACCGAAACGGGTATGCCAGCGCCGCAAACAACTCCCCACCGAATCGTTCGACTCGATCCGCGCCGGTTCGTGTGTACGTCTTGACGTCGCTACTCATGGATTATTGATTGAGGTACGCGCCGATCTGTTGTTGGAAGGTGGAGTAGGGCTGTGCCCCGAAAAAGGAGGTGCTCTGATCCGATTTCGGGTGGTACAGCACGAATCCGGGCGTGTCCGAGAACCCCTCATCCCGAGCACGCTGTCGTTCCTGTTTGATATCCTTCTCGTGCTGCTTGCGATTCTGTTGCATACACTGGTCAAGAGAACGAGCGTCAATCCCCTCAATGTTACGGGCGTATCCGAGGAGGCTGTCCCGTGAAGACCAGTCTCCCCCGTCAAGACCCTGATTTTCGAAGACAGTGCGGTGCCACTCCCAGAAGAGGCCCGGATCGTTATCTTTCACCTGTTGCCAGAGACATTTGGCCATCACGTCGGCGGTCCACGAGTGGTCCCCGTAGTTCGGATAGTGGAGAAAGACGATCCGAGCCGATCCATCGGCGATCTCGTTGCGGATGAGTTGTGGCAGCGCACCGTTCTTGCTCATCTCGAACTGCTTGCAGAACTCACACTGGTAATCCGACCAGTAGTAGATGTCGACCGGCGGATCCGATGCCTCGGTTAGCACTGGGACGCCCGCCAGATCGATCCCGTACTCCGTCGTTCCCGACTCCGGCCGAAATGAGGGCGAAAGCGGATCTTCCGATGGGGTCGGAGTCTCTGTTGCCGTCTCTGTCGGCGTGTCCTCTCCGGGGGCGGTTTTCACCACCGTTCCCGGATCGGACTCCGTTGGCGTCTCGCTTTCGTCCGTCTGTGATGAAGACGAATCCTGTGTGTCGCCTCCATCACCCAAACAGCCTGCAACCCCTCCCAGAACGCCGACTGCCACGCTTCCAAGAAAGCCTCGCCGGCTCGCTAACGCTCCTTTCAAACTCATAGTGCTGCTCTTTCCATCTCTGAAGATTGACGCTTCTCCGTATTCGTCGCGGACATCATTCCGTTCTACTAGTACTATTGCCGGATCGTGTTTTATGGCTTTTGTTGTAGCAAACCGATACTATCCGTCTATTTACTTCCTTCATTGTCGATGAAATACGTTCACGTGGTTTTGATTATAGTATGATTCTGTTTTCGTTTGATGTACTCCTGCTTCTTCTGTTGCCGGTTACTCGTTTGGATGTGTTGGCAGGGTTGTGGATAACTATTCCCCTTGTTCGATCGGTGCTCGGATCGTGTTGCCCCACTCGGTCCACGAGCCGTCGTAGTTTTCCACGTCTTCGAATCCGAGCAGTTCGGTCAGCACGAACCACGCGATCGAGGAGCGTTCCCCGACGCGGCAGTAGGTCACGACGGCCTGGTCCTCGGTAACGTCGTTTTCGGCGTACAGCTCGCGCAGTTCGTCGGCGCTTTTGAACGTGCCGTCGTCGTCGAGCACCGACGCAGTCGGAATGTTGCTCGCGCCGGGGATGTGGCCGCCGCGCTGGGCGGTTTCCCGTAGCCCTTCGGGTGCGATGATCTCGCCGGTGAATTCCTCGGGCGAACGGACGTCTACCATCGGGAGCCCGCTTTCCATGGCCTGTTCCACGTCGTTTTTGTACGCACGAATGCTTTCGAACGGACCGCGGGCGGTGTACGCCACTGTTGGGTGGTCGGGGACATCGTCGGTGAGTGGGTAGTCGTTGTTCACCCAGTAGTCTTTGCCACCGTCGAGGACGCGAGCATCCTCGTGGCCGTAGTATTTGAACTCCCAGTAGGCGAACAGCGCAAACCAGTTTGCGATCCAGCCGTCTCCGTAGAAGACGACCGTCGAGTCCTCGGTAATCCCGGCCGCGCCGAGCCTCTCCTCGAACGCCGCTTTGTCGAGGATGTCCCGCTCGACCGCGTCGGAGAGATCCTCGTCCCACTGGAATCCGATCGCGCCGGGGATGTGTCCCTCCTCGTACCGCGAGGGAAAGTCCTCGTCGGGCGACTCGGGACTGTTCACTTCGACTAACCGCAGGTCCGGCGAGTCCGCCTCGAACGCATCGAGGCGGTCCTCGACCCAGTCGGCCGATACCAGCACGTCGTTGGCGTAGGTGGAACTGCTGGCGCTCATGGCCAAGCCTACTGTTCTCTGCCCACTGTAATGTATCTTCGTGACGGCATAGGGAGTATTAGATCAATCAGACACAACGAGAACAAAACAGGTGCAATCTGAGCTATCTGTCTCGTGATTTGTGTCGTGCAGTGCAGTCGCTCGACCGGACTGTTTTACCGTTAACCGTCGTAGTAGGGGGCATGGTGGATGCATCCGGTGGTCGACCTCCGCGAGAGAAGCGCCGGCAACGCAGCCGACGGCGCTCTTCGTCCGATACGCGTCGCTACCGCCTCTTGCACACGTCTCTTTTCATGCTCGGGGCGATTTTGCTCACGGCTGCCGTTCTCATCACCGTCATCTCACTCGTGAACGCCATGCTGTGAGTGAAATTTCAAATATTTTATATAATTGGGAAATGTTTGTCAATAATAAACGTCGATTACTCCTGAGGTAACCGTGACCGTAACACCGACGGTGTAATAATAGTCATCAATGAAACCCCATTCATCCACGCCGTTACCAGGATTTTTGTCCTGAACCTCTCCATAGGCGGTGTTGGGATCGACGGTGTTGACATCGTCGCCAGCCTCGGCATACGATCCTGCTGTGAGCGTCCCGTCTGCTACGACTGTGTAGTTGCTGTAGTCCGCTACGCCCTCGACCACGAGCCGTGCGGCCTGGGCTTCCATATCATTGGCTTTCATCTTCGATTCCGTGATACGTATCGGATCTGTGGATTCTGTGATACGGACCGGCTCTCTGGACTCGATGGTTCGGACCGATTCCGTGGAATCCAGATTGGCTGCTTCAGTGATGGTAGCTGTGCCGGTCATCCCCAAAATTCCAACCGCTGCTACGTTCCTTAATACCCGACGCCGACTGCGTGATAGGAGCGTTTCATCGCCATTCGTTCCATCCGATTCGACCGATGGACTGTCTTTTTCTTTTCCCATTGTACGCAATATAACACCCTCACCAAACTAATATAAATTTATTCTAGTTAGTAATCCATAATAGACGACCAGTATTGTTTATATAGGTAATAGTTTTGTGGACGTCCTTCTTGCTGAGAGTATTATACCGTCGGTCATGGGCCTTGGAACACTCGGTTGCTTGTTCACCACGGGATCAACCGCGACTTATCCAACAAGCGATCGTAGAGTATCAATAGATATGACCGACGGTATACCGTTCCGGTTGCTCCCGCCCATTAACAGAATTGATATATATGTCTGACGCAACTTTATACGGTTTGGACGATCCCTAGAGAACATGGGCCGTAGTGATGTCGAGGAGCTCGAAAATCGGATTCGGGAGTTGGAAGCCACCGTAACCGGACTGACCGACGAGCTACTGGAGTGCAAACAGCGCATCGACGAGCTCGAGGATGTGGTTGACGCCGAGTCCGACGTCATGGAGGGATCGTTGGCGGCGTCTTCGGATCAGTCGTCCGCCGAATCGTCGTCCACCGAGTCGACTTCGTTGCTGGAGGAAGTCGACACGTATACAGCGGAGGGGGATGAATCGGAATCCGAGACGAAGACCGAAGAGGAGAGCGACGGGATTATCGTTGCGTAGCGTCGGGTTGTCGAGTCTCACCCATCACCATCGATGCACATCAAAGAACTCGTTTTGGACGATTTCAAGAGCTTCGGACGGAAGACGCGGATCCCGTTCTACGAGGACTTCACCACGATCAGTGGTCCAAACGGGTCGGGGAAATCGAACATCATCGATTCGATCCTCTTCGCGCTCGGACTTGCCCGCACCTCGGGCATTCGAGCGGAGAAGCTCACCGATCTCATCTACAACCCCGACGACACCGATGAGACGCCGTCCGGCACGCGCGAAGCGAGCGTCGAGGTGATTCTCGACAACAGCGACGGAGCGGTGTCGCGCTCGCAAGTGATCAACGCAGCCGGCACGGACAGCGTGGGGGATACCGATGAGATCACTGTCAAGCGCCGGGTCAAACAGACCGAGGACAACTACTATTCGTACTACTATCTCAACGACCGGTCGGTGAACTTATCGGACATCCAGGATCTGCTCGCACAGGTCGGTGTGGCCCCGGAGGGGTACAACGTGGTGATGCAGGGCGACGTGACCGAGATCATCAACATGTCGGCGGGTGATCGCCGCCGGATCATCGACGAGATCGCTGGTGTGGCGGAGTTCGACGCGCGAAAAGCGGACGCAATGGAGGAGTTGGACGTGGTCCGCGAGCGGGTCGAGGAGGCCGATCTCCGGATCGAGGAGAAACGCGAGCGGATCGAGCAGTTGGAAGACGAACGGGAGACTGCGCTCGAATATCAGACGCTCAAAGACGAGAAATCCGAGTACGAGGGGTATCTCACCGCCGCGGAGCTCGAAGAGAAACGCGACCGCCTCGCAGGGACCCGAGAGACGATCGAGGCCGCCGAGGGGAAGCTCACCGAGCGCCGAAAAACCCGTTCGGAACGGAAACGCGCCGTCACCCGACTCGAGGAGGATCTGGCGGACCTGAACGCCGAGATCGAACGAACCGGCGAGGACGAACAGCTGCGCGTCAAACAGGAGATCGAGGAGATCAAGGGCGAAATCGCCCGCAAGGAGAACGCCATCGACACCGCAACCGAACGCGCGGAGGAGGCAGAACGAAAGCGCAGCCAGGCGTTCGTAAAACTCGACCAGAAACAGGAGGCGGTCGAGGAGCTGTCCGATCAGATCAAAGCCCACAAGGTCGAGAAGGCCTCGACCAAAGCGGAGATTCAGGAGAACGAATCGGAGTTGGCCGACGTCGAAGCGGAGATCGAGGCGGTCGACACCGAGTACGAGCGGCTGAAAACGGAGCTGTCCGACGCGCGCGACCGGCTCGAAGCGGCGAAATCAGAGAAAAACGACAGCCAGCGCGAGCAGGATCGGCTGCTAGATGCGGCTCGCCGCCGGTCGAACGAACAGCGCGACCTTCGAGACGAGATCGAGTCGCTCGAAGCGTCGATCCCCGAACTCCAAACCGAGCGCACGGACGTCGAGTCGGAACTCGAAGCCGCAGAGGAAAACAAAGCCACGATTCAGTCGGCGGTCAACGACCTCAGAGACGAGAAATACGAGCTTCAGGGAGAGATCGACGAGGTCGAAGACGAGCTGAGCGCCACCCAACAGGAGTACGCCGAGCTCGAAGCGAGCGCCGACGACGGCGATAGCTCCTACGGACGTGCGGTGTCGACCGTTCTCAACAGCGGGCTGGACGGCGTTCACGGCACTGTCAGCCAGCTGGGGAGCGTTTCCGGTCGGTACGCGGTCGCGTGTGAGACGGCGGCGGGCGGACGGCTCGCCAACGTCGTCGTCGACGACGACGGCGTCGGACAGCGCTGCATCGAACACCTCAAATCGCGCAACGCGGGTCGGGCCACTTTTCTTCCGGTCTCGAAGATGCAGCGCCGTTCGCTTCCCTCTCGTCCGGACCACACGGGGATCGTCGATTTCGCGTACAATCTCGTCGACTTCGACCGCCAGTACGCCGGTGTCTTCGCGTATGTGCTGGGAGACACGCTGATCGTCGAAGACGTTGACACCGCCCGCGAGCTGATGGGCGAGTTTCGGATGGCTACGCTCGGGGGGGATCTCGTCGAGAAAAGCGGCGCGATGACGGGCGGCTCGAACAACGGAACCCGGTACTCTTTTTCCTCGGACACGAGCCGGCTCGAACAGGTCGCAGAGCGAATCACCGAACTCGAAGACCGGCGGCGATCGCTTCGTGAGGAGCTTCGATCGGTCGAGTCGCGCCTCGACGACGCCCGAGAGCGCCAATCCGACGCGACCGATCAGGTGCGGGACATCAGGGCCGAGATCGAGGAAATCGACGAGCGCATCGAGTCCACCGAAGACGAAATCGAGGAGAAAGAAACCGAGATCGAGGAAATCGAAGAAGCGCGTGAGGAGGTGGGCGAACAGATGACGGCGATCGAAGACGAGGTCGCGGAGAAAGAGGCGACGATCGAAGCGATCGAAGAGGAGATCAGCGATCTGGAGGCCGAGCTACAGTCTTCGGCCGTCGCGGAACTCACCGACCGCGCCGAATCGTTCCGGGAAACGATCGCGGACCTCGAAGACGAGATGCGGGGGATCGACGAGGATCTCAACGAACTGAAGCTGGAACGGGAGTACGCGGCGGAGACGATCGCGGACCTCGAAGACGAGATCGAAGCCGCGAAGGAACGCCACGCAACCGCGACCGGGCGCGTCGCCGACCTCGAAGACGAGATCGAGGACGACGAAGCGCGCCTCGAACGCAAACACGAGCAGGTGGCCGAACTGGAAGAAGAGCTGGCCGACCTCAAAGACGATCGAACGGAGCTCAAATCGGAGCTTCAGGACGCTCGGGACAGCTACGAGACGGCAAACGACGCGGTCGAGCGCACCGAGAGCCGGCTCGAATCGCTCAAAGAGCGCCGAACGCGGCTCCAACGAGAGGTCGATGAGCTGTCCGAACAGGTCGGCTCGTACGATCCCGATGCGATCCCCGATCACGGGGAACTCGAACGCGAGATTGAGCGCCTCGAGGGGGAGATGGAGGCGCTCGAACCGGTCAACATGCTCGCTATCGAGGAGTACGACCGCGTTTCCGAGGAACTGACCGAGATCGAAACGCGCCGAGAGACGCTCATAGAAGAGCGAGACGGCATCGAAACCCGCATCGAGGAGTTCGAGGCCAGAAAGAAATCGACGTTCATGGACGCGTATGCGGGGATCAACGAGCAGTTTGAGGAAATCTTTGCGCGGCTGTCCGACGGCTCGGGCACGCTGTTTCTCGAAGACGAGGACGATCCGTTTGCGGGCGGCCTGACGATGAAGGCCCAGCCCGGCGACAAACCGGTCCAGCGGCTCGCGGCGATGTCTGGCGGCGAGAAATCGTTGACAGCACTCGCGTTCATCTTTGCGATCCAGCGGTACAACCCCGCGCCGTTCTACGCGCTGGATGAGGTCGACGCGTTTCTGGACGCGGCCAACGCCGACGCGGTCGGCGAACTCATCGACGAACTCGCCGGTGACGCCCAGTTCGTCGTCGTCTCACACCGGTCGGCGCTGCTCGAACGGTCCGAACGGGCTATCGGCGTCACTATGCAGGGTAACAACATCAGCGCAGTCACCGGAATCGATCTGGGTGATCCCGATCCGGAGGAGGTGCCGGCGGATGACTGAGTACGTCGATGGCGTCCCCATCGATCTCATCGGCGGTGATCAGCGGGACGCCGACGACGCGGACGAATCAGCCGACGAGGAGGTCGAACCGGTCGAGTTGCTCGTCCAGCTCGCGGAGGACGAGGAGATTGAACCGTGGAACATCGACATCGTGGCCGTCACCGACAAGTTCCTCGGGGCGCTCGATTCGTCGGATCTCCGGGCGGGCGGCCGGGCGCTGTTTTACGCCAGCGTCTTGTTGCGGATGAAAAGCGAGGTACTCACCCAGGCGGACGAACCGGACGACCCGGAGGACGAGTGGGAGGAGGATCTCCACCAGTGGGCAGAGCCGGCAGCCCCTGGCGCAGGAGCAGCTCCCGGGAACGGAGCCGATCCCTTCGATGCGCTCGAACAGGAGATGGATCGGCGGCTCGACCGCAAGCGCGCCCGCGGCGTGCCCCAGACGCTCGACGAACTCGTTCGGGAACTCAGGGACCGCGAACGCGGCTCACACTGGAAGGAATCGCGCACCTACGACACCAGCGACTCCCCGCACGGATTCACCCGCGGGACCCAAACGCTCGATTACCGCGCTGGTGACGATCTCCGGATGGACGACGAACCATCCGAAACCGAGGTCACCGGCACGACACACGGAGAAGACATCGAAACCACTATCCAAACCGTCTATCGCGCGCTGTGTGAGCAGTACGACCACGGACGGGATGAGGTGCTGTACGCAGAGATCGACGCGGCTGGCGGATCGCGCGTCGAAACCTTCCTCGCGCTCCTCTTTCTCGCTCACCGGGGACAGATCCGCCTCGAACAGGACGAACTCTTCGGGGACCTCTGGATACGAGACCCGACCGCCGGCTCGGCGACCGATGAGGCCGTCGCTGACTAATATTCGAATCATATACCGAAAATTACCACCACTTAGTATAGAGTAAGATTTATGTTCCATGGGTAACTATGTCATACCATGACACCCGACCGGCTCCAAGAACGATTGGCGGAAACGGAGGGGCGTGTCGATCCCAAGGAGTTGGCCCAGGCGCTCATGTACGTCCGGGAGGACGCGTAGCGATCCGTGGCTTCGTTTCCGTGGACGATGAGCGATCGGAACTGTTGAGGCACTGGGCTTTCATCTTCGGGTGGTGACGGTTGGTTGGTGTAGAATCGCTTACAGATATTCTCCAACGAGCAGCTCGGTCTGTCGTTTCGTTTCCTCGGGGATCGCCTCGCTCGGGGTGTTGATCGCGCCCGCGAGCGCTCGTTGGCAGTCACAGTCGCGTTCTTCTGGTAGCGTTTCGATCGCGCGTTCGACGAGTCGTTTGATGGCCTGTTCGTTGGCAGCGGCGTTGTCGAGCACTTCCTGGAGTGTGACTTGGGCGTCTTCTTTCCACACGTCGTAGTCGGTGACGCCCGTGACAGTGGCGTAACACAGCTCGGCCTCGCGCGCGAGCTTCGCCTCCGGAATAGCGGTCATGCCGATCACGTCCCAGTCGTTTGCGCGGTAGAACTCGCTTTCGGCGCGGGTCGAGAACTGCGGGCCTTCGATACAGACGTACGTTCCCCCTTCGGCAACTGTCGCGTCGGTCGCCTCCCCGCACGCACCCAGGTGTGCGGTCATGTGGGGGCAGTACGGCTGGGCGAAGCTCGTGTGAACGACGTAGTCCTCGAAAAACGTCGGCTGGCGGTGGCGGGTTCGATCGAAGATCTGATCCGGGACCACGAGCGTTCGGGGAGACAGCTCCTCCCGGAGGCTGCCGACGGCGTTGCTCGAAAGGATTCGGTCGACGCCGAGCTGTTTGAGCGCGTGGATGTTCGCGCGGTAGGGGACCTCCGTCGGGGAGTACTCGTGGTGCTGTCCGTGTCGCGGCAGGAACGCGATCTCGGTGCCCAACAGCGTCCCCAGTGTGATCGGCGCGCTCGGATCGCCGAACGGCGTCTCCACGCGCTTTTTGTGGGGGCTTTCGATGTCGAGCGACTCGTAGATTCCGCTTCCGCCGATGAATCCGAGCGTCATACCGGGGGTACGGGCTAGCCCTACTAACGTACCGGGTCTTTCAGGTGTGCTACTGTCGGACAGAGATGATTGATACTGTCGGTCATAATCACGTGACTCGACAGTGGCGTTTTCGGGAGCATGGAGTAATTTCCTGACTGAACAGGCCATCGAGTGTTCAAATATCCATGATCGACAGTATGAATATCGGCTGCTGGTGACCTGCCAGACAGCAGCTGGATAGTCCGTCTCAGTCTGTGACTCCGTCCGACAGTAGATCAGTCGAGCTGTCGCCACGCGTCGTCGGTGCGTTGGAGGAGTTCCCGTCGCTCCATCTCCTCGAGCACCTCCCCGAGCCGGTCGGGCTGTGCAATCTCCATCTCGATGCGGTCGATCCGGTGGTACTCCCGGAGGAGGTGCCGGATGTCGTGGCGGGTGAACGTTTCTGCCTCGGCTTTGTCCATCACGCCGCCGATGAGGTCGATCATGTCCTCGATGAAGTTCCACGGGTAGACCACCCACGCCCATTCCTCGAGGCGCTCGCCAACGAAATCCGGCTCGAACTCGCTCGTTCCCAGCAGTTGGAGCGTCGCCGTCCGGACCTCGCCGGGATTCCGGTCGGTGACGTACTCCTCGGCGTGGTGGATCGAGCCGCCCGTGTCGGCGATGTCGTCGATGATGAGCACGTCCTTTCCCTCCACGCTGCCCTCCGGCATCGGATACCGGACCTGTGGCTCGCCGGCTTTCTGGGCCGTTCCGACGTAGTGTTCCATCTTGAGGCTGGCGAGATCGTCCAACCCGATGAAATCACAGAGACACCGACCGGCGAACCACCCCCCGCGCGCCAATGCCACGATGACGTCCGGCTCGAAGGAATCCCCCTTGATCTGCTGTGACACGTCCCGACAGAGGCTGTAGATGTACTCCCAGGTGGTGATCGTGCAGTTGAATTCCTCGGGAAGATCGCTCATACCGGGTGTCTCACCTCCCCCCACGGATAAGAATTGCCAGAGAGGGCTGTACACCTGGTTTGCCATCTACGTCGGAGCGGTGTTTCTCAACTAGCCCACGGTAATGAGAATGTCAAAGAACCATTCCTATGCGCTGATTTCACTCGGCTTCCACTGAACCAACTGGCAAATAGAGCATGCGCACATATCGCTTGGCCTCCCCCCTGTCCAAGCCGAAGCAAACCAACGGTTCAAACGATTCTTCTATTCGGTATTGTTTGTGCCACGGGGACAGAATCAGATTCCATACAGGACATCACCCAGTGCATTTTACCGTTTTCAGAGAGGGAGACCACCTCTACCACCCAGCACACCGCGACGAGTGGGGTAATGCTTTTAGAGTAATGGCTATAATGTAATACTGTACGCCATGCCATCCGTCACGACAAAAGGGCAAGTAACGATCCCAAAGGCCGTCCGCGAGGCGATGGGAATCAAGCCCGGCGACGAAGTGGTCTTCGAAAAGACAGCCGAGGGCTACGTCATCCAAAAGGACGCTCCAACGACCGACGAAGGCACAGACCCCTTCGAGAAGTATCGTGGCATCGCCGAGACGGAGGCGACCATGCCCGAGCGGATGCGCCGCCTGCGCGGGGAGTACCCCCGAGAGACCGGCGATAACGCGACGGACGCCGACGGGACGATCGGTGAGCAATGACGACCGCCGTCGATACGAACGCGTTGCTCGCGCTGCTGCACGACGACCGCCATGCCGACGCGGCTGAACGAGCGCTCCGTGACGCCTACACAGAGGGACTGGTCGTCATCACGCCGATCGTGTATGCTGAAACCGCCGCCGATGGACAGTTCGAAACCAGTGAAGCACTGAACACCTTTCTCGCCGATCTGAGCATCGATGTGGCACATCCTTCCTCAGAAGCGTTGTTCCGTAGCGGCGAGGCGTTCGATACGTACATCGATCGTCGGCCGGATTGTCTCCAATGCCCCGAGTGTGGTACCCAACGGACAGCGAGGTGTCCCGAGTGCGACCGCGAGTTGACGCCCCGCCAGCATATCGCGGCGGACTTCCTGATCGGCGGCCACGCTGTGACGGACACCGAAGCATTGGTGTCGTTCGATACGGGCTTTTACAGGACGTATTTTCCCGACCTCTCCGTGCGGCCGTGACGTATCTTCTCCTTGGTTCAATAATCGACAACCCAGATTCGAGTTAATTCTATTCGCGTCGGTCGGAAGGTTCTTTATTGGCCTTGTCGACCCTTCGAATACGCAATGGCTGTACTCTGGCTGGATACGATCGGGTCGGATGACCTCGATTCCGTCGGTGGGAAAGGGGCGTCGCTCGGCGAACTCACGGGTGCAGGGCTTCCCGTACCGCCGGGATTCGTGGTAACGGCGGGAACGTATCGATCGTTCATCGAGCAGACGGGGATCGAAGAGGAGCTGTTCGAGGCGGTCGACATCGATCCGGACGACTCCTCGGCGCTGGCCGACGCCGAGCAAACGGCCGAGGAGCTCATCCTCGACACCGAGCTCCCCGAGGAGATCGCGTCGGGGATCGTCGAGGCCTACGACGACCTGGACGACGGCGATAGCGAGGAACAACGTTCCTCGGATAACCGGACGCAGTCCGGTGATAGCGAGGCGTTCGTTGCGGTTCGGTCCTCGGCGACGGCGGAGGACCTGCCGGATGCAAGCTTCGCGGGCCAGCAGGAGACGTTTTTGAACATCACTCGCGAGGCACTGCTCGACCGGGTGAAACAGTGTTGGGCGTCGCTGTTCACGAAGCGGGCGATCTACTACCGCGAGGAGCAGGGGTTCGACCACGACATAGTGGACATCGCTGTCGTCGTCCAGGAGATGGTCGACGCGGAGAAAAGCGGCGTCATGTTCACCAGCCACCCCTCGACCGGCGACGATCAGATCATCGTCGAAGCCGCGTGGGGGCTGGGTGAGGCCGTCGTTTCCGGATCGGTCTCGCCGGACAACTACGTCGTCGATCCCTCGACCGCCGAGACGACGACCGTGACGATCGCCGACAAGAAGGCGATGCACGTCAAGGATCCCGAAACGGGCGAAACAGTCGAACGGGAGGTTCCCGACGAGAAGCGCACCGAGCGCGTGTTGACCGACGAGGAGATCACCCGTCTCACCGAGCTGGGACGGCGTGTCGAAGACCACTACGGCACACCCCAGGACGTGGAGTGGGCGATCGTTAGCGGTGAAGTGTTCATGCTCCAATCGCGGCCGATCACGACGATCACTGAGGATACGACCGCTCAGGCCGAGGCAACGGACGGAGGCGGTCTCCAACAGGAACAGCGCAGCGACGTGTTGCTGAAAGGACTCGGTGCGAGTCCGGGCGTCGCCTCGGGACCGGCCCAGATCGTAACGAAGCTCGATCAGCTCGACAAGATCGGAGAGGGCGACATCATCATCACCGAGATGACGACGCCGGACATGGTGCCGGCGATGAAGCGCGCGGCGGGGATCATCACCGACGAGGGCGGGATGACCTCCCACGCTGCCATCGTTTCGCGGGAGCTGGGTGTGCCTGCCGTCGTCGGTTCCGGCGGGGCAACCACCCAGATCAGCGACGGACAGGTCATCACGATCGACGGCGATAAGGGTACCGTCGAGGAGGGCGCGACCGAGGAGCCCGACGAGCGGGAGCCACACGAGGACGTCAAACCACAGAGCCCCGTGAAACCGATGACGGCGACGGAGGTGAAGGTGAACGTCTCTATCCCCGACGCCGCACACCGTGCCGCCGTCACGGGGGCCGACGGCGTCGGACTGCTCCGGCTGGAGCACATGATCCTCTCGACCGACAAAACGCCCGAGCGGTACATCAGCGACCACAGTGCTGACGAGTACATCGAAGAGATCGTCAGCGGCGTTCGTGGCGTGGCCGACGAGTTCTACCCACGACCCGTCCGCGTTCGGACTCTCGACGCGCCCACCGACGAGTTCCGACAGCTGAAAGGCGGCGCGGACGAACCGGACGAACACAATCCAATGCTCGGCTACCGGGGCATCCGGCGGAGCCTCGACCGGCCGAACGTGTTCGAACACGAACTCGAAGCGTTCCGGCGGCTGTTCGATATGGGGTACGACAACGTCGAGATCATGTTCCCCCTCGTGAACGACGCCGAGGACGTTTACCGGGCGAAGGGTATCATGAAAGACGTGGGCATCGATCCGAGCACGCGGACATGGGGCGTGATGATCGAAACGCCCGCGAGCGCGCTGTGTGTCGAGGAGATGGCCGACGCTGGCATCTCCTTTGCTTCCTTTGGCACGAACGATCTCACCCAGTACACGCTGGCGGTCGATCGGAACAACGAGAACGTCGCCAACCGATTCGACGAACTCCACCCCGCGGTGCTCAAGCTCATCGGTGATACCATCGAAACCTGCCGCGAAAACGGTGTGGACACGAGCATCTGTGGCCAAGCCGGCTCGAAACCACGGATGGTTCGGTATCTCGTCAACACCGGCATCAGTTCTATCAGCGCCAACATCGACGCCGTCAGGGATGTCCAACACGAGGTCAAACGCGTCGAACAGAAGCTCCTGCTCGAATCCGTCCGAGAGTAAACTGATCGGTGTGAGTGGTCGGGTCGATCCGGCCGATAGATTCGCTACGAATAATTTTTTACCTAAGAAGTAGATGTAATAACATCACATGGTGGGAATTCCTGATCGACTGACTGAAGGGCTATCGTCCTTGTTGGGTCCCGCGGGCAACGGCGTACGGTGGTTGGGTGGGGCTGTGGTCGTGTGTGGCGTCGCGTTCAAGGGCGTCTGTCTCCAGCCGGGTCGCCGGGACCTCCTCACGGCAACCACCGCGTCCGTCGGGCTGCTCGGTCCCGTGTGGCTCGTGGTCGGAGGCGTGGGGCTGATCGGCGCGAGCAACAGCGTGCTTTGTAGCAGCGGCGGGATAGGGATCCTCGCACTGCTGATCACGACTCTTTTCGAGGTTCTGGTTGCGCTGTTCGTGCTCAAAGGTCTCCTCCGGACGATGATAGCCCTCTCCCAGACGCGCGACGAACTGGTCGATCCGGTGCTCTCGCTCGGTGCGGCGATCATCCCCGTTCTGCTCGGCTCGTTGCTGCAAGTCGGGAACAACAGCCTCATCGTGTGTTTGTATCCGTGATAGCACCGCACACAATATCGATGATTGATTACTGTGTGGTCTGAACGTGTTGTATGGGAGATAATTGTTCGGTAGGTGGGCGTCAGTGAGTGGTACCGTTCGTTCGTTCACACTGTCACCCGGGCGTCGGGTGACCGACGCGAGCGCCCTCGTCGGTGGGGTGATCTGGCTCGTGCTCGTAGGGGGTGGGACGTTCGATCGCCTCGAAGCCCTCTTTTTGCTGGCTCCGCTGGTGATCGTGCCGTTGTTGCTCGGACTCGCCGGCTCGGGCGTTCGGTCGCGCTGGCGACGGTACGCCGTGTTCGGCCAGCCGGTCGGGGCGGTTCTCGTCGTGGTTTCGTTCGCGCTCGGCCGTGGGGTGCTCGCCGGGCTGTTGGTCGTCCCGTGGATAGTGGTGACGGTTGCGGTGGCGTTGTGGGGACTCGAGCGGCTGTTGCCCCGCGGCCCCACGCCGCTGTCTGCGCTCGCTGTCGACGCCGGACTGTTGTACGTCGTCGTCGGGAGCGGCTGGCTGTTGTGCAGCCGTCTCGGGCTGGAACCGTTGGGGTTCGGCGACTCGATCGTGTTTTTCACGGCGGTTCATTTCCATTACGCCGGCTTTGCCCTCCCGATCCTCGCCGGGGTAACCGGGCGCGTGATCGAGGCGACAGGTCGACCGGTCGTGCGACGCGTCTGGACTGGCGCGGCCGCGACGATCGTGTTGGGTCCGGGGTTGATCGCTGCCGGGATCACGCTGTCCCCACTGGTCGAGATCGTCGCCGTGACCGCGCTCGTCGGCGGGGTGATCGCGTTCGCGCTGGTGACGCTGGTCGTCGTGGTACCCGGGCGGGAAAGCCGGACCCAGCAGGCGGCGCTGGCGATCGCTTCGCTCGCGGTCGCGGTGTCGATGCTGTTCGCGTTCGGCTACGGTCTCTCCCAGTTCCTCGGACGAACGCTCGCCGGCCTTCGGATCGACACGATGGTGACGGTACACGGGCATTTGAACGCGATCGGGTTCGCGCTGCTCGGCGCGCTCGGCTGGTGCGTCTCCGTGCCCACACCGCATCAACAACAGGCTCCGCCGCTCAGCTCGCTCACGGCCGACCGCCGGGTGGGCGAGAGGTACCTCGAACGGAACAGCCTGATCGGTCCGCGCTCCCCGTCGGGACAGCTGGACGAGCTGGCGGCGTACGCCCGTCCGGGGTTCGATCCGGACGCAGTCAACCCGGAGATCCGGACGTTCTACGAGGAGACACGGGCCTACGAGCTGCGCTATGACGCGCAGTACCACCCGGGATTCCGGCTCGGCGCAGGGCTTGCGAGCCGGGTAACGGCGTGGACCGAACAGCTCAACCTTCCCGCGCCGGGCGCGCCGACGAAACGGACTGACAGCCGGATCGTCGACGTTGACGACG
The DNA here is from genome assembly GCA_025041175.1 of Halobacteriales archaeon YIM A00010. Classification (GTDB taxonomy): domain Archaea; phylum Halobacteriota; class Halobacteria; order Halobacteriales; family Haloarculaceae; genus Halocatena. The sequence goes on along the minus strand of JAKCFJ010000001.1, from coordinate 2,174,813 downwards.
CTGCTGACGGACGAACGGGCGTTCGGGCGTGGATCCGGACCGACTCGGAGACGGGAACCGCGGTGTTCGTCGCTGCCTACGCGACACACGAACACGAGGGTGAAACGTACATGAACATCGGGCTGCCCCTGCCACGATGCAATCTCTCCGCCGTTCTGTGGATGGATTCCGTCGACATCGAGGCCGATGGGCACGGAATCAGGCTGTCCTCTCGGCGACGGGACGATCCGGGCGACGAAGGGATCTATCTCCGTACGCCCGTCGGTCCCATCCGGCTCCCGATGCACGAGGACTTTCGCGTTCGGCCTGTAACGTCCGACACCTCTGGAACCGATCTCGCGGCAGAACACGAGCTGTGGCTGTTCGGGCGGCCGTTCCTCACGATCACGTACGCGATCGAGCGAACGGCGACCGAGTGATACTGTCGGACAGAGATGATTGAATATCAACTGCTGGTGACCGTCAGACAGCAGCTGGATATTCCGTCTCATTCCGTCCGCAAGTCCGACAGTATGAGCCGTCCACCGCGACAGCGGTACGATCCAGCAACGATAACGCAATGGATAAACCCAAGAGTTCGGTAGGGAAGCCATGCAGCGGGCCGAACCGCAGGATTTTGCTCGCGTTCTCTCGTCGATGTGTACGGTCCCTCATCCGGAGGCCCGCGCCGCAGCACAGCGGTTTCTGGCGACCAATCCCGGCGATCCGGGAACGTACGAGACCGTTGCGGCGCTCGAAGAACAAGCGATCGGGATGCTCGGACGGATGGCCGGACTCCCCGACGCGGCCGGATACGTCGCCTCCGGCGGAACGGAGGCGAACGTCCAGGCCGTTCGAATCGCCCGGAACCGCGCCCGGAACCGCGACGGCATCACCGATCCGAACGTCGTCGTTCCGGAGAGCGCTCACTTCAGCTTCACGAAGGCGGCCGACGTGCTCGGCGTCGAACTCCGGCGTGCACCGCTCACGGCGTATCGAGCAGATGTCGACGCGGCAGCCGAACTCACCGACGAACGAACGGTGTTGGTGGTCGGCGTAGCCGGAACGACCGAGTACGGTCGGGTCGATCCAATCCCCGAGATCGCCTCGCTCGCCAAGGATCACGGCGCGCTCTGTCACGTCGACGCGGCGTGGGGCGGGTTCGTGCTTCCCTTCACGGAGTTCGAATGGAACTTCGAGCACGCCCCGATCGACACGATGACGATCGATCCCCACAAGATGGGTCGAGCGGTCGTCCCTGCCGGTGGGCTGCTCGCGCGTTCCTCGGAACTGCTCGATCCGCTCGCTATCGACACCCCGTATCTCGAATCCACCTCGCAGGTGACGCTCACCGGCACGCGAAGCGGCGCGGGGGTCGCAAGCGCCGTTGCTGCGATGGAGGCGCTGTGGCCCGACGGCTACCGCGAAGCAGCACGAACCGCACAGGACAACGCCGAATGGCTCACAACGGCCCTCTCCGAGCGCGGCTACGACGTCGTGTCTCCGGTCCTTCCGCTCGTGGCGACCGACGTTCCACAATCCACGATCGAAGCGCTGCGCGACCGGGGATGGCGGGTCTCGAAAACCGGAGCGGGAGAGCTCCGCATCGTGATGATGCCACACGTCACACGGGAGATGCTCCGGTCGTTCGTCGCCGATCTCGACAGGATCGATTGATCGTCCGGGCCTGGTCGACCCACCTTGTGTGTTCGTGGCACAGAGCTAAATACCGCTCCGGGCGTATGTACGAACGATGTGGGGTATGCGCCTCGGGCGAGAGACGCGCGTCACCTGTATCGCTTGCGGGAGGAGCGTCGCTCGGTCGGACGCTCGTGAATACGACAAAGAAGGCGATCGGTGGGAACGAACCGACAAGGAGTTCGAACACCTCTGTAAGTCCTGTCACAGCGAAATCGATCACCACCCCCGTGGCGAACTCGAACGACTCCTACTCGACATCGAACGGCCGACTCCCATGACCCAAGCGGAGTTCGTCCGCCAGTACAACCGTCTCGTCGAGGAGCGCTACGGTCGATCCGAGTGAGCCCGAGGAAACGACCGCCGATCGTCGTCCGTCTCGTCCGGCGGCGGCGGATGTCAAAACACACCGGTACCCGATACGGCTAACTGTCCCACTCCTGTAGCTCCCCTATGAGCGATTCTCAGGACCAAGCAGAGGCCGGAACCGCCGAGGGCCAAGGCCCGGTCACGATCGATCGGGAGCTGGCGCGCCACCTCGACAACAAGCGTCAAGAGCTGTTCGAGAAGTTCGAGATTCGGGACGCGTTTCCGCCGGAGGTGATCGAGGAGGCCGAAGAACGGACAGCGAACGTCCAACAGGAGATCCAGGCCGAAATCGACGACCGGGTCGATCTCCGCGATCGAACCACGTGGACGACCGACCCGATCGACGCCCAGGATTTCGACGACGCCATCAGCATCGAACGCACCGACGAGGAGTTCGTCCTGTGGGTGCACATCGCCGATGTCTCCCACTACGTCCACCCCGACAGCGCCATGTGGGCCGAAGCGATCGAACGGGGCAACACGGTGTATCTCCCCGCTTACACCATCCATATGCTCCCCCCAGTGCTCGCAGAAACCGTCTGTTCGCTCGTGCCCAACGAGGATCGTCTCGCCCACACTGTCGAGATGCATCTCGATCCCGAGACGCTGACGTACGAGTCGATCGACATCTACAAATCCGTCATCACCTCCGATGAGCGGCTGACGTACACCCAGTGTGAAAACCGCCTCGACGATCCTGACGCGCCGCTTCACGAGGCGTGTTCGCTGGTGTACGAGCTGGCCGAACGGATGCACGAGCAGCGAAAGGAGGACGGATCGCTCGTGTTGAACCCCAGCCGCGACCGCGCGCACACCATCATTGAGGAGTGCATGTTGAAGGCGAACAAGGCGGTCACCCACGAACTCATGTGGGATCGTGGCGTCGAGGCGATGTACCGCGTCCACCCTCAGCCCTCTCCCGACGAGTGGGACGAGGCCCTGCGGGAGATCCAGGAGCTCGATGGCGTCTCTATCCCCGCTGGTTCGTGGGACGATCCACGGATCGCGGTGAACGCCACCCTCGAACAGGCCCCTGACCGCCAGCTCAACAAGATCCAACGCGCCGTGATGCGGGTGATGCCGCGCGCGAAGTACATGAACGATCCCTTCGGCGGCCACCACGCGCTGAACTTCGAGATCTACGGCCATTTCACCAGCCCGATCCGGCGGCTGTCGGATCTCATCAACCACTGGATCGTCTACACCAACGACGTGCCCGTCGATCTCGTCCAGCTCTGTGACCGCGCATCCGACAAGCAAACCGACGCGGAACACTGCGAACGCGAGTACAAGCAGTTCCTCGAAGAGGTCGGTCTCGATCCCTACGCCGTCAACAACCGGGGTCTCGAAATCATCGAGGACGACGAATCCGATTCTGAGACAGAAACGGACTCCGAACCGCTCGAGTGAGCGCGCCGCTCACGAACGGCAGGACTAGTAAGGTCCCCCTCGATTACTCCGGACCTGCCAGTAGCTCCGTGTTGTACTGGGAAGCGAGTGCCTCTGCTTTTTCTAATTGCGCCCTCTCGTCGTCATCGTTCAGATCGGCAGTAGACGTTCGTCCGTCGACCGGGACGCCGACAGAGAGAAAGAACTCGTCTTGTCCAGCCGGGACGCATATACACAGCATTCGTGCCGGCTGATCGGTAGTGTTCGTGAACATATGTGGCGCATTGGCCGGAATGTGGACCGTCTCGCCTGCTTTCGCCGTGATCGCTTCGTCCCGAAACATCACCTCAATCCCCCCATCAGTGACGGTAAACGTCTCTTCGAAGTCGTGGCGATGAGGACCGGGCCCTCCACTAGGTGGAATATGCATGTCGATAAGACACATCGTACCGGCAGTGTCCTCTCCTGAAAGGAGAATCGTGTACGTGTCGCCCGCGATGAACACGTGAGGGAGCTCTCGACCGTTCGGTCGGACGATGGCAACATCGCGCTGCGGGTCATCGGCTGGAATCGCTTTGGAGTTCTCGTTCATAAGTTGTGTAGTTGACTTCTAATCGATATTTTATGATAGTCAGAGATTGGATACCCGTTCGTCGGATTATTTCGAGTTTACTCCATCACCTATAATGAGGAGTTGGTTATATTCTATGCAGTGTAAGCTGATAGGCTTTCCCACCAGTGTTAGCAAACTCCTGCTCGAAGACAATCCGAGTGAGGACTTCGAGAAGGTCTTTCCCCGTTCACATAGCAATAATTATATTAAAATATGGGAGAAATAACTCGGGATGGAAACAGTACGATAGATATGTTTGGCTTCGGTTCTCTCAACCATATCCCCCTAACCAGAAGCTACCTGATTGGATTCGGTAACTACTGTAAAGGGATGTGCTTTCTCCTCGAATCAGTGGAACCGACTACCCACGCCAAAAGATTCACCGCCTGGACGCCCCTACTTTCTTCTATGATCTCCCGTGTCGAGCTTTCCCACCCTGCGGGACTGAGCGAGTGGGGCCGGCTCCAGATCGATCAGAAGCATTTCCGGGCGTGGCTCACCCGGTCACACGATTCGTTCAGCGAGGGAGAGCGCTTCGAGGAGTTCGTGGACACCGGCTGTTGTGGGAGCGCCCACTACATCGAGTTCGTCGTCGAACGCGTCGATGGCGACGGTCCCGTGACCCGCGACACCGAGATCGAATACGCCGAACGGGCCGGCTGCGATCTCGGCGGCGGGTGGGCCGCACAAGGCACCGCGGAGTAACTCAGTACATACCGGCTTCGTCGGCCTGGGTCATGATGTTGGCGGCCATCTTGCGGGTCGCTTCGTCGACCATCTCGCCGTCGATCTTGACCGCGCCGGAGCCGGCCTCGGTGGCGGCTTCGTACTCGTCGACGATGCGTTTCGCGCGGTCGGCCTCCTCCCGGCTGGGGGCGAAGACCTCGTTCGCGGGTTCGATCTGGCTCGGGTGGATAGCCCACTTGCCGTCACAACCGAGCCGCGCGGCGTTCTGACAGGAGTCGCGGAAGCCACCTTCGTCGTCGATGTCCGAGAACGGCCCGTCGATGACTTGCATGCCGTGGGATTTAGCGACGTGGGCGATGCGCGAGAGCTGGTAGTGCCAGTAGTGGCCCGGATACCCCTCCCCGGAGCCGATCGTCAGCCCGGCAGCACCGACGCTCGCGGTGTAATCGCCGGGACCGAACACCAACGACTCGATCCGGTCGGACGCGGCGGCGACGTCTTCGATCTTGGTCATCCCCTCGGCGTGCTCGATCTGACACTGCAGACCGATCTCGCCGACGGGCAACCCGTTGTTCTCCTCGACAGCGGTGAGCAGGTTGTCGACCGATTCCACGACGCCCGCGTTGTTCGCCATCGGCACCATGATGGTGTCGACGTACTCGCCGGCTTCGCCGACGACCTCGATGATGTCGTCGTACCACCACTCCGTGTCGACGCCGTTCATCCGGTAGCACGGCAGGGTCTCGCTCCAGTCGTATTCGATGAGTCCCTCGATCACGTTTTCACGGGACGGGATCTTCTCGTTCGGCGCAACGGAGTCTTCGAGGTCCAGAAAGGCTTCGTCCGCGCCGGACGTCGGTGCTTTTTCGATAAAATCCGGGCTGCTTGCCGGCACTGCGAGCTGCGATCGTCGGAGCTTGATTTCGTCCGTCATGTGTTTGCTATTGGTGTGAATCAGATTGTAGTGAATCCGTGTCGGTCATCAGTCATCGGATAGTATCCGATTCGATCAGTCTTCATCGGGTAGTATGCGATTCGATCAGTCGTCGTCGGATGAGATTGGATCCGACTTTTCGTCGCTGAACCCTTCGGAGGCTTCCATGCGGGCTTTGGCTTCCGGATCGAATTCCGCTTCGATATCCTGGTACCGACTAACGAACGACAGTTCGTGGTGGCTCTCGGTCTCGTGGTCGAGATACCGGTCTTCGAGGTCGAACTGGGCTTGTTCGTCGTTTTCGGCGATGTTCGCGAAGTCGTCGTAGGCGGAGTGAGCGCCTGAGTGAAGCCCGTACAGCGTGATGAAGATGTACTTGTACCCTAGATTGCCCAGCTCTTCGAACGTGAGCGGGTCCTCCTCTTCGGACCACGCGAAGCTCGAGGAGTAGTTGAAGGCGAGCTTCAGATCGGGGTGGGTTTCGTGGATGGTCTCGGCGTAGTTGACGGCGTCCTCCCGGGACGGATCGGGCATCTCCGGCCAGACGAGATCCACGCCCGCGTCGGCGTACAGCCGACCGCGAGCGAGGTGCTCGTCCCAGTCGCCGTTGGCCGAGCCGTACGCGTCCGTCCGCGCGATGACGACCGTATCCTCCGACTGCTTTGCGTCCACTGCGGCCGAAAAGCGCGACTCGGCCTCCTCGCGCGAGACGATCTTCTTGCCGGCGATGTGCCCACACCGCTTGGGCGTGGTCTGGTCCTCGATGTGGACCGCTGCAACGCCGGCCTTCTCGTACTCCCGCACTGCGCGGCGGACGTTGTGAACGCCGCCGTACCCCGTGTCACAGTCCGCGATGACCGGGAGGTTCGTCGCCTCCACCATGCGCTTTGCGTTCTCGACCATCTCGGTCATCGTCACCATCTCCAGATCGGGGAAGCCGAACTGGCCCAGCACGGTCGAGTACCCGCTCATGTACGCCGCGTCTAACCCGGCCATCTCCGCGAGCCGAGCGTCGAGCGCGTGGTACATTCCCGGTGCGAACACGAAGTTCTGCGAATCGAGCAGTTCCCGGAGTTCACGTCCGGCGGCGTTGTCCACGTCTCGAATGCTTGCGTCTCTGTCCTTCACGAGCTGTTCGACCTTGTCCTCTCCTGTGTCGTTGGTCATGGTTGGTTGCGTTCGTCCCCTGCCGAACCGTCGAAACCGTAACAGCGGGGGATCGTCGGTTGCTTGTGCGCGTTTCTCGATCTCACTGCCGCAGTAAAAACTGTTATGATTTATAATGATAATATTCTTTAATCCATTTACAGGGTGTAAATGGTGGGGGTGAGTTAAAGGGAAAGTGAGTATCTAGCAGGGTGAGCGGACGGACAATCACCACGCTGTTTCGCTCGGCTCGGGTGCACAGGGAATGTCGGGGACTGCTTCGGTGGCATCCAAAACGACACCAAACGAGTCATAATAGTCATATAACTGACTGTTAGCGACCAAATCACGGATCTCACTGCTACCATTATGAGGAGTCGGACTGGGTTGGAACCGCCAAAGAGTAGACGACTGATTACCAATCCAGCGCGGAGACGACACCAAATCACAACAACCATACGTTCATTCCGATTGAATGAAGTATGGATACACGACGTTTGTCGGTGTTGTGTCTCGTTATTATGATTGGACTGGCGGGCTGTTCGGGGCTGTCTCCGTTTGGGGAGTCCACCAACACGGCTGACGGTGAGCCCCACGACATTTCACACCCCGCCGGCTACAACGAATCAGGGATCACAAATCCCGAGAAAGCAGCTGACCAACACGAATCGGCCCTCGACGAATACGACAACTCCACGCTGAAACTGAACGTCTCTGGTGTAATATCACCATTTGATGTTGATATGAATATATCTGTAACGGCAGATACTGCTGATCAGATAGCGCTTTTCTCGATGAGTGGTGTGATGGAAGGGGAACAGTTCATGGAAGAATCTATGTATCATTCTGATGGAATGACATATGAAATGAACAAAACAATGGAAGAACAGACCCAATATGATGGGTATAGGGACTCGTTCGGTGGTTCGTCCCTCGGTGGATTTATCACGTCATTCGAATGGCTCACGAACGCTCATTTCGGAAATTCGACCCGAGTCACCCATGACGGCGAGCCGATGTTTCGGTACAACGCCACTGGTGCTGACTCGGCAGAGCCGTTTATTACCGGTCTCGATGATAATCCGACCCTGAACGAGTTCAACGGCACGTTGTTCGTGGACGAGGACGGGGTCATCCGGTCGTTCTCCTACACGATGAACTACACCACGACCGACGGAAAGCAAAAGACGATGACTGCCGACTACCAGACCACCGGTCTCAATACGACGACTGTCGAGGAGCCTGATTGGGTCGAAACCGCTAAAGAGCGAGCAGCCTGATATTACTCTGGCACAGAAACGGCACCAAAGCACAACAACCATACGTTCATTCTGATTGGTTGAACGCATGGAGACGCGACGGTTATCGGTCATCTGTCTCGTTGTCGTGATCGGATTGGCCGGCTGTTCGGGGCTGTCCCCGTTCGGTGGGGAGCAGACGGGAACCGACGGTCAGGACACGACGGAGACGCCCGATATTTCCTACCCTGACGGCTACGACGAATCTGGGGTCACCGATCCCGAGAAAGCGGCCAAACAAGACGTCTCGAAATTCACAGAATATGATAACCTGACTATTACAATGGATGGAGAGACGGAACTTTCAGATACGCCGTTCTCTATCAATGTTACTGGTTATATTGACCTAGAACACAAAAACATGAGTATCGTGGCGGCTGGGGAGAGTCGTAGTACAAAGGTTACTAATCAGAGTAAATATCAAAACAACGATACAGAATACGCAGTGAACGGAACAATGCTCACCGGACCACAGTACAACGTTTCTAGACAGCCGTTTCCGGACACTCCGGTTTCCGACGAAACCGGAATGACATCCGAGTGGCTCACGAACGCCAGTTTCGGAGAGGCAACCCAGGTTACTCACAACGGTGAGACGATGTTTCGATACAATATCACCAGTGTTGAATCTGCCAAGCCGTTTATTTTCGGAGCATCCACAACGGACCCGTCAGTCAACGAGTTCAACGGAACGCTGACCGTGGATGAGGACGGTATCGTCCGGACGATGTCCTACACGATGAACTACACCACCGCCGATGGAACACAAAACCCGATGAATGTCAGCTATCAAGTCACGGATCTCAACTCGACCACTGTTGAGGAGCCTGACTGGGTCGAAATCGCCAGAGAACAGGCCTGAACCTCCGGTCGGCTGATCCATCACAGAAGTCGGTACTGCCCGTCGGTTTCGGTGACGACACCGTTTCGGGTGAGTTTGTCGAGCGCGGTACGGACGTACTCCTCGGGAACGCCCGAAGCAGCGGCTCGATCCACGACCTCCTGGCGCGTCGGCCGATCGAGGTCGCGGAGTGCTCCGAGCACGATCTCCCTCTGGCTGGCGTTTCGCGTCGATCCGGTGGCGGTCGTCGCCCGCTCCTCGGCGGCGGCAGTGGCGTCCGTGTCGATTCCCTCGCGTTCGAGGTACTCCTCCGGGCTCATGCCCGCGTCGTCGGCTCGGGAATCGAGTTCGGCGAAGCTGTCCACCTCGGCGTACGCGTCGCCGTGGCCGCTTTGCTCAGCGAGCAGTCGGCCACGAATCTCGCGGACGGCGTCGAGATCGTCGCTCTGATAGATCGTCCGCAGCTTCTCGAACGCGGTTCGACGCTCACACCGGGGACACTGCGTCGTCTCCGGACGATCTTCCACGATCTTGAGCGCCGAACACTCGGGACAGCCGACCACGCTGTACATACCGCCGCGTTCGGCTGGATCGTAATTAAACCACGTGGCTGTGGCTCACACCGCTCGACTCGTCTCGGTAACTATCCGGAATCGAAATAAATATTAACTAGATCATAATAATCATATATCCGTTCCTATTGGGAGGTTGTATGGATATGCGACAGCTATCGGTGCTGTGTCTCGTTATTGTGCTCGGATTGGCCGGCTGTTCGGGGCTGTCCCCGTTTGGTTCGGATGTCTCCTATCCGGACGGATACAACGAATCCGGGATCACCGACGCCGAGACGGCGGCCAACCAGCACAGCGAAGCGTTGTCCGAGCACGATAACTACACCCTGGAGATGAACGTTACAGGCACCGAGGGCACCGGAGAAACCGGCTTCACTTTTCGGGTGGATGAAGCCAACGAACAAGCCACTATGAACCTCAGTGTCGAGGGCGAGGAGGAGTCCATGAGTATAGAACGGTACCAGGACGAAAATACGACGTACGAAAAGACGGAGATGCCCACGTTCGGCACCGTATACGACACGACCGAGGAGCCGGCCGAGTCGTTCCAGGGGAATCTGACTAACCACACCGACATGGAGCCGCTGTTCGCAAACGGCAGCTTCGAGGAAGCGGGGACGGTCACCCGCGACGATGAAACGCTCCTCCGGTACAACGCGACCGACATCGAGGATCCAGATGCGTTCATTAATACCTCCGAGATATCCAACGACTCGATCGAATCGTTCAACAGTACTGTACTCGTTAATGAGGAAGGGATCGTCCGCTCGTTCGAGTTCGATATGACGTACACCGCCGACGGGGAGACGGAGGAAGCGTCACTAATGATTCGCGTCACCGACATCGATTCGACGACCGTCAAGGAGCCTGATTGGCTCGAAGAGGCCGAAGCCGCAGCACAGAACGACTCGGATCCCTTCGAGAGCGACTTCTGACTGCTGTTCGGGAACCGAAGCCGTCTCTCACTGGTTAAGTTTGGATAAACGTCTTCTCGAAACCGAACCAACCTCAAATCACAACAATCATCTGTCCATTCTGATTGGTTGCATGTATGAATACACGACGAGTATCGGTTCTGTGTTTCGTCGTTCTGATTGGATTGGCCGGCTGTTCGGGGCTGTCTCCGCTCGGTGGAGACACGTCCGACGCCGGAACGGCAACGAACCAGTCGAAGACGACTGACAACGGGGAGACCGACGAAGCCGACGTTTCCTATCCCGCCGGCTACGCCGAATCCGGAATCACCGATCCCGCGACGGCGGCCGACCAGCACAGGGCAGCGTTGGCCGAACACGACAACCACACTCGGAATCTGACGATCGTAGATAACGCGTCCCAAACGGAGCTACAGGTCACCACCCTGGTTGATGACGCCAACGAACGAGCCGATTCGGAAACCACAGCTACCAGGTCCGGGAACCAGATGATCAATGGGATGGAATATCACGAAGGCGGTGTGACGTATAAGAAGGATGAGTTGGTGGGTGAGGAGATATACAGCACGTCTGAAGAGCCGTTTTCGTCGTTCGAGGCGAACCGTTCGAACGTCTCCGATATAGACGCACTCTTGGCAAACATCACTGTTGAGGATGCTGAGACGGTAACACGCGATGACGAAACGCTCCACCGGTACAACGCGACCGACGTTGACGATCCAGAAGCGTTCGTCTCGACGGTCCAGCCGACCGATATCGACGCTGTCGAGTCGTTCGACGCCACGCTTCTCGTCGACGAGGAGGGACTCATCCGGGAGTTCAGGAGCACAACGACGTACACCGAGCGCGGCGAGACCCACGAAGCAACGATCGAGTTCCGATTTACTGACATCGGTTCGACGACCGTCGAGAAACCCGACTGGGTCGAAAACGCGCGATAGAACGGCTCACTGGCGTCACTAACCAGTTCATCCCGACCTGTCGTGAAGCACAAATCACAAGAACCATATCCCTTCCCTATAACTTCTCGGATGTATGAAATTGCGTACAGGATTGGTCCTCGCTGTCGTTCTCGTACTCGGATTGGCCGGCTGTTCGGGGGTGTCCCCCTTTAGCTCCGATGTTTCTCCCCCGAACGGCTTCAACGAATCCGGGATCACCGATGCCGAGACGGCGGCCGACCAGCATATGGCGGCGTTGTCCAAGCACGACAACTACACCCAGACGATGAATTTCACGAGTACCGAGAGCGAGGGGAAGATAAACCTCTCCGTCCAGGTCGATGAGGCCAACGAACGGGCCAATATGGACGGCAGGATCGAGGGGGAGGGGGAGGAGCTCCTGAGTGTGGAACTGTATCAAGACGAAAATATGACGTACGAAAAGACGGACATGCCCTTGTTCGGCACCGTATACAATACGAGCGAGGAGCCGTTCTCGTCGTTCCGGGAGAATCAGACGAACGACACCGACATGGATCAGTGGCTCGCAAACAGTAGCTTCGAAGAGGGCGATACGGTCACCCGCGACGACGAAACGCTCTACCGGTACAACGCGACTGATGTTGACGAACCCGACGCGTTCACTAATACGTCCGGTGTATCGAACGGCTCGATTGACTCGTTCAACGCCACGCTTCTCGTCGACGAGGAGGGAATCGTCCGATCGTTCGAGTTCGATATAGCGTACACCGCCGACGGGGAGACAGAGGAAACGATGGGCGAACTTCGCGTTACTGACGTCGATTCGACGACCGTTAACGAACCCGATTGGCTCGAAGAGGCCGAAACCGCAGCACAGAACGACACGAATCCCTTCGCAGGCTCCAACACTTCCTTTTCGATCGCCGCATAATCCGGCGATAACGACGGTGCTGTCGGAGTGCGGTGGTCACCGGATTCGCAATCGTTTGGGTGTCGTCTCCGCTGCTATGGCAGTCGATGGCACCGACAAACGCGAGAAATCTAGATCAGAAACGATCCGGACGACCGAATGTTCGCTGTGGGATCAGGCGAGGTCGTGGATCGTGTCGGCGACCTTGCCGGCGAAGTCGCTGGTGGAGAGTTTGGTGCCGCCGCTGATCTGGCGTTCGATGTCGTAGGTGACCTGCTTGGACGAGATGGTTTCTTCGAGCGCGTCGCGGATGAGACCGGCGGCGTCGTTCCACCCCATGTATTCGAGCATGATGCGCCCCGACAGGATCATAGCCGTGGGGTTGACCTTGTCCTGGCCGGCGTATTTGGGTGCCGATCCGTGAACCGGTTCCGCGAGGAACAGTCCGTCACCGATGTTCGCGCCGGGGGCGATGCCGAGCCCGCCGATCTGCGCGCCACACGCGTCCGAGAGGTAGTCACCGTTGAGGTTCGGCATGGCGAGCACGTCGTACTGTGGGGTGCGGGTGAGGATCTGCTGGAGCATGTTATCAGCGATTCGGTCGTTTACGACGACAGCGTCCTCCGGTGGTTCGCCGTCGCGCTCCTCCCAGAGCGTGTCCTCGGTGATGACCCCCTCGCCGTACTCCTCTGCGACCTCATAGCCCCAGTCGCGGAACGCCCCCTCGGTGAACTTCATGATGTTGCCCTTGTGGACGAGGGTCACCGAATCGCGGTCGTGTTCGAGGGCGTAGTCGATCGCCTTGCGGACCAGCCGCTTGGTCCCGAACTCCGAGATCGGTTTGATCCCGATCCCGACCGGACCGTCGTGAATGTCGTCGTACCCCATCTCCTGTTCGACGAACTCGCGGACCGCTTCGACCTCGTCGGTGCCGGCCTCCCACTCGATGCCCGCGTACACGTCTTCGGTGTTCTCCCGGAACGTCACCATGTCCATCTGATCCGGTCTGGACACCGGCGACGGAACGCCCTCCATGTGGAACGTGGGGCGCATGTTCGTGTACAGATCGAGCCGCTTGCGCAGCGCGACGTTCAGGCTCCGAAAGCCCGCTCCGACCGGCGTCGTCAACGGACCCTTGATCGACACCTTGAACTCCCTCATCGCGTCGATGGTGTCTGCTGGCAGGTTCTCGTCGTACTTCTCGCGGGCGGACTCGCCGGCGAGCACGCGCATCCAGTTGATTTCGCGCCCGGTCGCCTCCGCAGCGGCCTGGAGCACGGTCTGGGCAGCCGGTCCGACGTCCGTTCCGATCCCGTCTCCGTAGATGATCGGAATGATCGGATTGTCAGGAACGTCGAGGTCGTCCGATTCGGGATCGACCACCTCGATAGCCGCACCATCCTCTGGCACTTCAACGCTATCGTAAACGGAAGCCATACCAAAACTTCCGTCGTCAGGCTAAAAATTCTGCCGTTCCTACCCCACTAACGTGGATGAACGATGAGGAACAACTCGGTTCAGCGGGTGTATTCACCGATTATACGCTGCTCATTGCCTTGTCAAACCCACACAACTTCCACGCACTACAGAAATACGGAAAACATGTGTCGTTCCACCACCCGTGTGGCACGGTCCTGGAACGGTCACAACCCGTGTGATGTAATCTGTCGTTTCCGACATCGCCGTCCGATCGAACCGTACGGATACCGGATTGCTTCCCGTAAACGCCACACAAAGGTGAAATATTTATGATTTCATCGGTGATAAGACGGTATGTGTGATGATCCCGACCCGTTCGGCCGTGCGATTCTCGATCAGCAGCGCGGTGAGCGGACGGCACCGCTCGTCCAGTATGATGGGAACGCGACGCGCGAGCATCCGATCGAATCGTTCTATTTCGGATCGTACGATCCCGACAGCGAGCGCGGTGTGTTTCTGGATTCGTGGCTTTCGGGCCCGCTGCTCGACGTGGGTGCGGGGGCAGGGCGGGACAGCCTGTATTTCCAGGAGCAATTCGAGACGGTTGCGATCGACGTGAGCGAGCATCTCGTCGAGACGATGGGCGAGCGCGGTGTGGAAGACGCACGACCGGTCGATATGTTCGCGTTGGGAGAGGCGTTCGACCGGGATCGATTCGGGGCGGTGCTCGTCTACGGCACCCAGCTCGGGCTGGTGCGATCGGTGCAGGGACTGCGGCGGTTTCTCGGTGCGCTCGCCCGCGTCACAGATCGGAACGGCACCGCCGTGGTCGACGGCATCGATCCCGAACGGGTGGAGCCATCGGAGCTGCTGGGCTACCGATCGGATCCGACGCCCGGACTCGCCTATCGCGTGATGCAGTTCGAGTACGAGGATGAGACGGGCGAGACGCTGTTGTTCCGGCTGTTCAGTCCGGACCGACTGCGGGAGGCCGCGGTTGAGACGGGGTGGGCCGTCTCGGAACTCAGGTGGTCGTTGGACTCCGGGTCGGAGGGCTACCACTACCAGGCTGCACTGACGAAATCGTGAACGAGCTACTGAGAAGCAGATGACTCCCCAACGACCGCATCGGCTTCGATCTCGACGCACAACCGCGGATCGATGAGTCGTTGGACTTCTACCATCGAGGCGGCCGGTCGGATCTCCCCGAACACGGCTTCGTGCGCCCGGCCGATCTCCTCCCAGTCGTCGATATCAGTGACGAACATCCGGGTCCGTGTCACGTCCTCGATGCTCGCGCCCGCCTCCTCGAGCGTTCGGGCGATGGTATCGAGAATGTGTGTGGTCTGTTCGTACGGCCCGCCGTCGATCGGGGTGCCATCTTCGTCCGTTGCGGTCGTTCCCGCGACGTGGACGACGTTTCCGGCGCGCGTGGCCCGCGAGTATCCGACCTGGGATTCCCATTCCGTGCCGCTCGATACGGTTCGTCGGTTCATGCTGAAGTCACGTTATAGAACCGAATAAAAGCAATCGAAAACCGTTAGCTCCCGGCGTACCCTTTTCCGATCCCTTCGAGATCCTCGCCACCGACGGAGGAGCGGAGGCTGTCCATGCCGTCGTCGCGCGAAACGTGGAAGTTGGCTTCGGAGAGTCCGTTGACGCGCTCGGTTTCCTCGGGAGAGAGCGGCGGCGTGTCGGATGCCCCGGCCCACTCGTCGATGTCCGTGGTGGTTCGGAAGGTGGGAGTGACGGTTGCGACCTCGTCGTGGCTGAGCAGCCACTGGATGGCGGCTTGGCCCATCGTTCGCTCCCCATCGCGTTCGAGGAACCGGAGCGCTTCGACCTTCTCCCAGCCGGTTTCGTACCACTCGTCCGGGCGATACGCGCGGTGGTCGTCGTCTGCAAGCTCGGTGTCGGGGGTTACCTGCTCGTTGAGCAATCCCGAGGAGTGGGGGACCCGCGGGATGAGGCTCGTCTCCGCGTGCTGTTCCCGTATCGTGTCGATGAAATGCCGCCCGGGGACCTGTTCGAAGACGTTGAACACGGTCTGTATCGCGTCGAACTCCTCCTCGATTGCGAACTCCCCCTCCGCGAGCCACCCGATCGAGGGACCGAGCGCCAGGCCGACGGCCCCGATCCGTCCTTCCTCTCGGAGCGCATCGAGCGTTTCGAGCACGTCGGGCGTGATCTCGTCGGCGTTCGCGTTGTGGAGCTGGAGTAACTCGACGTGATCGACGCCCAGGCGGTCGAGCGACCGGTCGACGGCGGTGCGGAGATACTCCGGCGAGAGGTCCTTGGGAAGTTCGCCGTGACCGGCCTGGGGGTTGTTGTAAAAGTCGTATCCTACCTTCGTCCCGAGCGTGATCTCATCGCGGACCTCATCGAGCGCGCGCCCTACCAGCCGCTCGCTGTCGCCGTGGCCGTACACGTCGCCGGTGTCGAAAAACGTGATCCCCTGGTCGACGGCGTGAGTGACCATCTCGATCGCCTGGTCCTCGGTCCGATCGCCCCACCAGTCGGAGCCGATGACCCACGCGCCAAATCCGACCTCGCTGACCTCGATACCGCTGGTACCGAGCGTTCGGTAGTGCATATCTCGACTAACGGGTGCGGTCACTTATCGAACGCGATCCGCTCGAGATTGGATACGATCCATCCGACTCGAAGGACATCGCCTACCGCGTATCGCGGCTGAAAACAGCACACAGAAGTGGAGCGATGGGATCGACGTGACAGCAGTCAGGAAATGGTTCCACGACGGAAACTCCTATGTCTCAGCCACCCGAAGAGCGGGCCATGACGAAACGTCACGTGTCGCTTCCGCTCGGAGCCGAAGAGGGGTTGCGGGAGTTCATCAGCGAGGTCGACGAGCGATTAGCAGGGCCAGAAGACACCTGTGATGTCGTCAAGGACGTTCTGATTGACCTGTATGGGGACCGCCAGGCTTACGAGCGGTGGCAGTCCGGAGAGTCGATCTCTCCCGCGGCCCGCGTTCGATTACAGGGGTACGACCCGTGTAACTCGACGCTCGAAAGCGAGTATTACGCCGAAAAAGACGAGGCGGTGTTCGAGCGCTCGAAACACCTCCAGTGGCTTTGGCGGCAGTTCGACGCCACGCCGATGGCTGACAACATCGAGTTTGCGCTCCGGTTTCGCCAGATGCTCGCAAACCACCTCTTCGAGGACGCGGGTGACGGTCTCCGTATCTTCAAAGGAGTCACGTTTTCGTACGGCCACAACATTTCGGTCGGTGACAACACCGTCATCCACGACGACGTGCATCTCGACGACCGGGGAAAACTCACTATCGGTAACCGCGTGAGCATCTCTGACGACGCCCACGTTTACTCACACGACCACGACGTGGTCGATCAGACCGACATCTCGAACTACCACACGATCATCGAGGACGACGCCCGAATCACCTACGACTCGATGGTTCGAGCGGGCGTCCATGTCGGCGAGAACGCTGTTCTCGCGGCCAAAAGCGTCGCCCAGCGCGACATCCCCGCCCACCACGTCGCTGCCGGAACGCCTGCACAGAGCATCGCTGCCAAGCCCGGCTGGGAGGAGGTGGCTGAACCGGTTGGAGACGCGCCGGACAACCGCGAAGAGCGGTCCATCCCCACGGAGGTGCCCGACGACATCACCGTTTTCGACGAGTTCGAGCGCGACCGCCAGCCACCGGGCGATCAGTAGCGCGGCTCGTGCAATCCTCCGGATCTACGATCACCGATCGAGCTGCGTTCGAAGGAACTCCACCAGCGAATCGATTTCGTCGCTCTCGTACGGCAGCTCTGTTGGGCGAGCGGTGGCTGTGCGGTGAGTCCTCTCCCCAGGAGCTAGAGAGGCGCGTAGCGCCTCAAGCAGAGAAGAGCGAAGCAGTGCGGTAGCGGTGGGTCCACTCCCCGCGAGCGGAGCAAAGCGGAGCGAGCGGCCTTTTTTCGCCCACGTTTTTTGCGCGAGGGTGAGCAAAGCTCACCCGAGCGGAAAAAAGGTGGGTGGGAAGCTTTACCAGTGATCCGAGCAATCCTCAGCCGATGAGACGCCGAACGTATCTCCGCGGCGTGGCGTCGGCTATCGCCGTCGGGACGGCGGGGTGTATGGGCATGGACGACGCGCCGGAGCCTTCCACACCGACGGCAGGAAACGGAGCAGGTCCCACAGAGACCGCCGGACCTCAAACAGTCGTCGTCGAGACCGTGGTCGAGGGGCTCGAGGTGCCGTGGGGAGCCGCCTACCGCGACGAAACGCTGCACGTGACCGAGCGACCGGGGCGAGTCGTGCGCGTGAGCGGCGGGGTCGAGACGGTCGCCGATTTCACCGAGAGCACGAAGACCGGCGGTGAAGGGGGACTGCTCGGACTCGCTTTTCACCCGGACAACCCCGACACCGCGTTCACCTACCAAACCTACGACTCGGACGGTGGCCGACGAAACCGGATCGTGAGACACGACGTTGCGGATGGGTGGTCGCGGGAGGTCGTGCTCGACGGCATCCCCGGTGCGAGCATTCACGACGGTGGGCGGCTGTTCGTTCACGACGAATCACTGTTCGCCACGACGGGCGACGCCTCCCGATCGGACGACGCGCAGGATCCACAGCTGCTGAACGGGAAGGTGCTCCGGCTGACGTTCGACGGCAATCCGCATCCGGACAACCCTTTCGGGAACGCCGTGTTCACCTACGGCCACCGGAACCCCGAGGGGCTCGCCGCCCGGAACGGGACGCTGTACGCGATCGAACACGGTCCGGACAGCGACGACGAGATCAATCGGCTGGAGCCCGGCGCGAACTACGGCTGGCCCGACGTGACCGGCCCGAGTGACGCCGAGGAGTTCACCGATCCGGTCACCACCTACGAGGAGATCATCGCACCCGGCGGCGGCGCGTTCTACGACGGCCCGATTGAGCGCTGGCAGGGCGATCTCTTCGTCGGAACGCTTGCTGGAACACACTTGCGGCGGGTGCGGCTCCGAAACGGAGCCGCTACCGAGGATGAGCCGCTGTACGCCGGCGAGTTCGGCCGGCTACGCACCACGTTCGTTGGGCCCGAGGGCCACCTGCACGTGACGACGAGCAACCGCGATGGACGGGGCTCTCCTGAGAGCGGTGATGACAGGATACTCCAGTTCCGTCCCGCGTGACCCACGGAGCATCGATCTACCGATACACGGATTCCGATCGGAAAAAACGGCAGCCATCCTATCTGCGGACCAGACCCCCACCAAAGAGCACCGCGAACGCCCGAGACTGTGGGAACCGTCTGCGAGCATGAGACCGGCCCATCCCCATGCTCAGTCGAATTATTAGACCATATTTTAAAATAGTTTCTAATTTCGATAGAATAAAGAGTATTTTAAAGATATCGCTGTTTTTTTCGAACCAGTTGGTGATAGCGACCAATTCGCACCGATCTACTGCTCGTCGAGGAGGACCGCTGCGATGTGCGGCCGTTGAACACCTAGCCCTGTTTTCGTGTAGGTGACGTACCGGTTTGCTTCCTGGTGGAGATGGTCGATAGGAGTGTCACACCCCTCTCGATCGGGCCCAAAAGATTCGATCTCTTTGCCGTCAGGGTCGAACATTTCCTCGCGGATCCGTTCCTCTTCGGTTTCCCTGAACTGGAGCCACGCCCCGCCCTCGAAGAACAATCGGGCGGTGGTTAATCCCTGCTCGCCAGTCGTACACGATCGGTTGACGATCGCCGGGGGACGTTCGAACGCTATCGGTGGATCGGCGGAAACCGTCCGTTCACACCACGGACAGGTGTACTCGGCTGTCGATTCGTGAATGCGAATCCGGTGTGCCTGTTGGGGACCGAATCCGCGATCGCAGTGTGAACACTGCACTCGGCGATCCTCCTGGCTTTCAGCTCCGATCTGTATTCTGTCACTCATTGTCTTCCCCCGGCGGAGTGGTCGAACTGCCGTGTCGTCCGAGCCCTAGTCGTGTCGTCCGCTCGCTTTGCCCGTTGTGATTCATTGATGATGTGCCTCTGTATCGGTTCGTTGTAGATGACTCTGCAATGCTACCTGTTGATGGCGTACAGCGCACCGGCGTCCAACGATCGTAAACACACGCGGCCGACCCACCGACGCGTACGGATGGGTACGTCACGTCTACCCCGACGATCTTTCCCCCGACGGAACCATGGCTTCCGTGTGACGTAGGTGTCGCGTCGGCCGCGTGTTCCTGTGAGCGGAGTAGCGAGAACACCCCTGGTTACTCGCTCCACAGGACGCCAGTACTGGATATCTTACTAGTCGGTTTGCGTCTCGTTAGTCGATCACACTACCCAAGAATACCACCCATGCACTTATATGTCTGTTATTATTTACCTCATATTGATTTTATTTATTGGAAGTAAGCTATTCGAGTTGTACAACGATTCACTACGGGATACGATAAAGCCCAGCTACAGAAATCAATTTATAGCAAACACCCATTTCCGAAATGCCGGACCTATAGCCACGATAGATGAAAGCTATACTGAAGTTTGTGCAGGGTAACTTGTCTCAGACAGTGAAAATCGGCTCGTCACGGAGCCACAGCTCAATCGTCTTTGTGCTTGCGCGTGAGAACGATTCGATCACTGCGCCGACCGGGAATTGAACCCGGGCTATGAGCTTGGGAAGCTCATGTCCTACCACTAGACCACCGGCGCGCGTCGTCCGTACGTTCACGTTTTTCCCCGCTCCACTTGAACGTAGCGACTCGCCGATCACCTGCTGGAGTGCTATCGTCACCGTTAGCACATCTTATTTCATACATTTCTTATAGAGATAGTCAACGGGTCGGATGTCGAATGGACGGAGACCGAGCGGGACGACGCGCGGTTTCGTCGCAAGCAACTGAGTGCTTCGGGGGGCGAACAGTTGTGTACGAACTGCCGACAGAGAGCGGATCGTGGCCCTACCATTACCACACGGCTAACGAGGAGGCGATTTACGTGATCTCCGGAGCGGGGACGATCGTAGCTGTCCGCGGGAATTCGTGGCCACCGATCGACGGCCGGTAATCGGACGGCCGTCCAGCTTTCGATTTCGTCCGGGCAGTTATTAGTCGTCGGCAGTCCATCGCTCGGGCATGCAAGAAGTGATGACGCTTCCGGACGAGCCTCCGATCGAACTACAGCTTTCCGATGCGGAGTTAGAGGCCCACCGCGAGCGAATCACGTCGTTCATCGCGTCGGTCGTCGACGACGCCGGCGCGGAAGGGACCGTGATCGGTCTGTCCGGCGGTATCGACAGCACGCTCACCGCGAGACTCGCTGCCGAGGCGCTCGGTGCTGACGGGGTCTACGGGCTGGTGTTACCGAGCGAGGTGAACCCCGACGAGAGCACGAGCGACGCCGAACGGGTGGCCCAACGGCTCGGGATCGAGTACGACGTGATCGAGATCGGGCCGATCGTCTCGGCGTTCTTCGAGGCGTATCCGGAGGGGGCGGACGCGCGGACGGCGGCCGGCAACGTTCGCGTTCGGACGCGTGCGGTCCTCAACTACTTCGTTGCGAACACCGAGAACGCCATCGTGCTCGGAACCGGTAACAGAAGCGAGTCGTTGACCGGCTATTTCACCAAATACGGCGACCAGGCCGTCGACTGCAACCCGATCGGGAACCTCTACAAACACCAGGTGCGACAGCTGTCGCGCCACGTCGGCGTGCGCGATGCGATCGTGGAGAAGGCTGCGAGCGCGGAGATGTGGCGGGGCCAAACCGACGTTCAGGAGATGGGCGTCTCCTACGACCTGCTCGATGCGGTGCTCGTCTTACACGTCGACGGCCCGCTTTCGAAGCGCGCGACCGCCGAGAGCCTCGGCGTCGACCGGGCCGCGATCGAGCGCGTCGTGGAGCTGTACCGACAGAGCGCACACAAACGGCGGATGCCCCCCGTGCCCGAGGAACTCGATCTTTGATCGAACAGTCAATTACGACTGGAGCGTTTCGGCGTGTGCGTCGATGAGCGCCGCGAACGCGTCTGCTTCCCGTTGTTCTTGGGTCGTTCGGGTGGCCGTTCCCGCGGTGTGCATGACCGATTTCAACCGAGAGAGCGTCTCCCGGTCGGCCGTTGCGATCTCCTCGACGACCGACCGGGGGGTGTCGACGACGCGAGAAACCAGTCCCATATCGAGCGCTTGCTGGGCGTCGACGACCCGCCCGGAGAGCGCGAGATCGAACGCGTGGCTCCGGCCGACGGTCGCTGTGAGTCGATGCGTTCCTCCCCACGCCCCGAACAGTCCGAACGTGACGCCCGGTTCCGCGAACGACGCGGCCGGGGTTGCGACGCGGACGTCACACGCGAGCGCGAGTTCCAACCCGCCGCCCCGGGCCGGACCGTCGATCCCCGCGACCACGACGGCGTCGCTGTTTTCGATGGCTCGCCCGACCCGCTGACCGTGGCGAGCGAACGCGGCCGCCGGTTCGGTGGTTCCCGCCTCGGCGTCGGCGGCGAGATCGGCAACGACGCCGAGATCCGCACCGGCACAGAACGCAGGGCCAGCACCGCGAAGCTCGATGACGCGGGCGTCGGCGTCGGTTACGGCCGCTTCGAGCGCGTCGAGCGCGGCGGGGGTGAGCGCGTTGCGTCGCTCCGGTCGATCGAGCGTCACGGTTCGAACGGTCTCGTCGTCAGTCGTCCGTATCACGAGTTCAAGTGGGGGGCGGTTTCCAAAGGTCTTTGCCGGTTGCGGATCAACCACAGAGTGATGGACGAAGCCGCTGCCGTGCGCCGGGCCGCGCGGGCGACCGTCGAGGACATCGAGCCCGCGCGTCTACGAGACGCCCTGTTGGCGTTCATCGACACTACCTCATTGACTCCGGGAGTGCTGACGCTGCTTACCGCACGGATTCGTTCTGACTCCCGCGATGGACTCGAACAGCCCGCCGCCGGCGTACAGCTCATCTACAACGGTCTCCGCCTCACCCGTCAACTGGCCCACAACGAACCGTGGAACAACGGCGAAGAAGAGCGCAAGAAAGCGAACATGCATATCCTCGTTGCCGACGTGCTCGTCGCGCGGGGCTTTTATCTCCTCTCTCACACCAACGCGGCCTCGACCGCTGTCGACGTGGTGCGGTCGTTCGGACAACACCAAGCACAGGAACACAAACTCGATCCCGAAACCGACGGGGAGTTCGAACCCGGTACGTCGACGGCGGAACGACAGCTCAAGCGCGACGTGCTCGAACTCGCGTTGACCACCGGGGCGGTCGTGACCGATGGGGAGAGCGCGACCACCGGCGATCTCCACGCCGTTGCCAAGGATCTCGCGGCTACCTGCGAAGGCACTGGCTTTCCGGCTCCGGAAACGTTCCTCTCACAGCCCGTTACCGATCGTCTCACCCGGTCGGTCGCCAGCGCGTACGTCGACTCATGAATCGAAACGCCTAAAGATGGATCACGAATAAATGGATGTACGGCGCAGCGGGCCTGGGTAGCTTAGCGGTAAAGCGCGTCCTTGGTAAGGACGAGAGCCCGGGTTCAAATCCCGGCCTAGGCTGTTGTTTTTGTCGCGATTCTATGGAGACTTCTAAAGCTGCTGCAGTCTCGGGATGTGGCTGAGGTACGATCGAACGTTCTTTGACGAGAATCTACGTGGACCTTTATACCATCCGTGTACAGGGGGGGTCCACGAAGTGGGAGCCGATTCTCACTGGAAGAGAAATGTTTATTGGCCCTATACGCGAGTATTCACCCCCTGTCGCAGCACGGGAGAAACCCACTACGGGATTGAAACCTACCACCGACGACGATTCACTGGTGGTCGTTCCCGGTGTCGATATCGGCGTTGACCTCGATCCGTTTCCGTAGTTCTTTGAGCCGTCGGATCTGGAGGAGGTAATAGCCCACGCCGATGAGGCCGCCAACGAGTCCGAGTCCGAGGAGCGCGCCGAAGATGTACAGATCACGGGTGAGGTAGTACTGGATGGAGATGTTGTTCGACCCGACCGACTCCCAGATGACGTGCACGCGGCCGTCCTCAGTCGTCGTCTCGTGGTCTCTCGGTCGCGCGGTGCCGACGATCGGTATGTCGACGTCCATGTTCGGCGGGAGAATGACCTCGTAGGAGGGATCGTCCGATTCCAAGAACACCGGTGTCGAGAGCGATTTGGGCCGTTTATCGGTGACGAAGGCGACCGAGCCGTTGTCTTTGGGGGCTTGTATGACCGTGCGGTCGTCGGATTGCTCGACCGATAGGTCCGGGTGGTCGGTGGTAACGACGGTCCCGTTGGGGTAGCGGTATTTCACGGCCCGAACGTCCAGCGACTGTTCAGTACCGACCGGACCGTGGGTGTACAGTTCGAGCTGTTTATCTCCGATCTCGTACACCGATTGGTACTGTTCGGATTCGAGCGTGAGCGTCGCGTCGGCGCTCGTGTTCCAGTCGTAGGAGGTGTTCGCCTGGTCGGTTTGCTCACCAAAACCCAGCCCGAGATCGAGATCGGAACCGGCGTTCGAGGTGGTCATACAGCCCGCACTCATGCTCAGTACCAACAAGCTGATGAGAGCGAGCCGGCGTTTCATGGCAGGACACACAACAGTTCTGAAGGGAGATGGCGGCCGATGGCCGCGAGCAACCCGGGTGGATCGGTGTTCTCGCGACAGACGATGCTCTGTTCGAGGAGTCCGAGCCGCTCGACCGTGACGATGTCCTCGGCGTGGCCCGCGCGGTTCACCGTGGCGCGCACCTCTGCCCGCGTCGCGCTGTTGACGGTAACCCGGCCGTTTCCGCGCGTCCACTCGTACAGCCGATCGCGCTCGGCGTCGGCCAGGCGGGGGGGATCCCCGTACACGAACCGGAGCGGCAGGTGCTGTACCAGTCCGAACCGGGTCCGGATCTGCGTCGCCGTCCCCGGTCCGAGACCGAGCTGCTCGGTCGGAATCCGAACGCAACCGTCCGAATCGATCGACGATCCCGTCTCCTCGGTGGCAGCTCCGACATCGAGCGTGAGTCCGTCGTCGTCCCACGCGGTGAGCGTTCCGACGTACTCCTCACCGGATTCGAACGACGGCGTGATCGTCCCCCACCGATCGCCCAAGACGTTGCGCGCGATGACCGCGTCCGGCCCATCGATCGTGACCGACGGGAACCCATCGGAGCGGACGCCGACCGTCCATTCCACATCGACCCCGCCGATGTCGTTTTCGATCAGCGAACCCAACGAATCGACAGCGCGGTCGCGGGCCGTTCCATCGACATACAGTTTGGTTGCGAGAACGACCATTCCTTACGCTTCGACGTTGAGTTCCGAACGGAGTTGTGCGATGCGTTCGTCCATCGAAGTAACGAGCGCGTCGTTGTTCATCGGTTCTAGCTCGGCCCCACACTGCGGACATTCGAATCCGAACTCGATCGCCTCCTCGAACTCGAAGCGGAGCGACTCTTCCGGACAGAGATAGAACTCGTGGTTGGTTTCGTACTCGCGGCGCTCTTCCAGCGCGTCGAGAAGCCGGTACATCTCCTCTTCGAGCTGTTCGGGCACGTTCTCGTAATGGAACGTCCAGAGATACGTGAGCCAACCCGAGTCCTCGTCTCGCAGCCGGCGGTAGCTTGCCAGATCGTTCTCGTAGAGGATGAACAACGCCCGCCGCACGTCGTTCAGTTCCAACCCGAGCTCCTCTGCGAGTTCTTCGTCGGTCACTTCGCCGTCGGGGGGTGCAGCAGCGACCGGCATCCCCGTCGGACCGACGAGCTCGTGCAGATATTTCTGAATGACGGGATCGTTCAGTAGCTCCTCGAAAGCCATTAGGGGAATATGTGCTACTGATTCTGGTAAATCTTCCGCTCCAGTGGCTCGAACTCGATCTCCTCGAGCCGTTGCGATAAAATTGGGAACAGGGGGTCGGAAGTAGCCGCAGACCGGTTTCGATCCAAGATCGGGGGCGATCTGGGATCGACACGGAGGCGGGAGACGGGATACCGGAACACACGATGACGAACGGCTACGTGCGACAAATTGATTCGACACAAGCCAAGTGCGTCGTCTTCGATCCGGCAACTATGCCTTGGGGGAGGACAACCCTGTGTGTGCTGCTTGTCAAATCATGGTTTTAAGTGGGTGTATCCAACGCGACGGTGGGCCGCCTCCCGTTCGCGCTCCGTGAGCCGGTACCGTTCGAGCTCGGTCTCGAGTGAATCCAGCTGCTGGCGGCGGCGTTGGTGCGCGTCGAGAAACGACGCGATCGCGTCCGCGGCCATCTCCTTGAGCTCTCCGCTCAGCAGCGATCCGTCCCGGTACTCGCGCGCGATTCTATCCAGCCGGTCGTCGTCGTTCTCGAAAAACGAGTACAGGAGCTGGTACGAGACGTCCACAGCGGGATCGCCGCCGTGGGTCCGGTGTTCAGCAACCGTGGATCGGCCGCCGGAGTAGGCGTGGGTGTGGATCTTCTCCAACACGGTGTCGCGGTCGTCGGAGAGGAGGATGGTCGGAGCGGTGTCGGAACCGCTGTCGCTCGAACTCATCTTTCCCGGTCCCTCGAGACTCGGGAGGAACTTCGAGAGCAGCGCCCCGGGTTTGTCGAGGTCGTAGCGCTGTTTGGCCGCGATGTCGCGACACACCCGCACGTGGGGATCCTGGTCGATGCCGATCGGGACGAGCGTCGGGTGGCGTCCCGCCACGAGCTGGGGGAGCAGGAGGTGGGCGGCCTGGACAGCGGGGTAAAAGGAGTGGCCGATGTTCTCGGGATCGCCGTACGTCGCTCGGAACGTCGACTGTGTGACTTCCGTTGCGAAGGCGACCGCGAGCGGATACACGACATCGGCGTCGGCCGTGTCCACGACGATGCGGGTCCGGTCGGGATCGAAGCCGACCGCGAGCAGATCCCGGAGGTTGTCGCGGGTTTGTGCCCCGATTTCCTCGAGGGATCTGTCCTTGACAAAGTACTTTTCGTCGTCGGAAAAGGGAATGTACACTAGCGCGTTCGTCTGCTGTTGGACGTGTTTGGCGAAGTACAACGGGACGATGTGGCCCAGATGCATCGCGCCGGAGGGGCCGCGCCCGGTGACGATCGAGTGGCGCTCGCCGGCGTTGGCTGCGCGAAGGAACCGATCTACGTCTCGCTCCGCGTAGAACACCCGCCGTCGTACGAGCGGATGTCTCGGTTCGGGAAACCGCGCGATCTGTTCGTCCGTGAGCCTGTCGGCCCCGAACTGTTCGAGAAGCTTTTCGTAGTCTATCTCGCCGGACACCGTGTACGGTGTCACAGTGAATCCTTCGTCTGTCATCTGTGATGATGATAGCTGTGGGTGTCGACTGCGTCGTCACTCAGCGCACGATACAAACGAGAAAGCGAGGGAGCACCGCGCCCGACCCAGGTGGGGGACTCCCACAGGGACCGACGCCGCGATACTATCGGCTTCCCGAGCAATGGTGCTGCCAACGCCAGCCTAGTGGCTGTGACAGCGGCCGCGAACGTACTCGGGAAGCGGCTGTCATTATCAACGATAGGTGAGGCTAGAACTTAACACCATTGGCGAAAAATTCGTACCCGAGAGACCGGATGCAGACGACAGCGTATTATGGAACCCCACAGAAGGAGCGATAATGGTTGCCTTGGGCTTTCTGGGGATCATCGTTATTGCGTCGGTCGCCAGCTTGTTCATGGCGTGGACAATCGGGGCTGGATCGAGTGGCTCGACCCCGTTTGCCCCCGCAGCCGGAGCGAACGTCATTTCCGTGATGCGAGCCGGTTTTCTCGTCGGGATCTTAGGCTTTGCGGGAGCGGTGTTTCAGGGTGCGAACGTCGCGGGGACGGTCGGCACGGGGTTGATCCGTGGGGTCACGCTGTCCCCCGGCGCGGCCGCCGTCGGACTGTTCGTGGCGGCGCTGCTCGTTTCGATCGGTATTTTCACGGGCTATCCGATTCCGACGGGCTTCACAGCGACTGGTGCGGTCATCGGCGTCGGGCTGGCGATGGGTGGGCTGCCCGCGTGGGGAATGTACCAGCAGATCGGGGCTATGTGGGTGCTGGTGCCGTTCGTGGGGAGCGCCATTGCGTACGCCACGGCGCGGTTGTTGCGCCACGAACGGATTCCCGAGCGCGTGAGCGTTCCGGTGCTCGGTGGGGTGGTCGGAGCGATCATCGGGAACATGTCGTTCGTCTTTTTGGGAGGGCGCTCGTTCGCCACAGCCGGCGCTCGGTGGCCAGCGCTGTCGGGATTAGGTCCTGGAGTGGCGTCTGCCGTGATCACGATCGGGATGGCCGTGGTTGGGGCCCTGTTGCTCGCGTGGGATATGACCGATGAGGACCGTGGTCTTCGCCACTTTCTACTGTTTCTCGGTGGGCTCGTCGCGTTCTCGGCGGGTGCGAGCCAGGTCGGGCTTGCGGTCGGACCGATGATCCCGCTGCTCGAGATGCTCCCGATCACGCTCGTGATGTTGCTCATCGGCGGCGGATTGGGGCTGCTCGCCGGTTCGTGGATGGGTGCGCCCCGGATGATCAAAGCGCTCGCACAGGACTACTCCTCGCTCGGTCCACGGCGCTCGATCGCCGCGCTCGTGCCGTCGTTCGCGCTCGCACAGACCGCAGTGTTGTACGGGATTCCGGTCTCGTTCAACGAGATCATCCTCAGCGCGATCATCGGGAGCGGGTTCGCTGCTGGGGGAACGAGCAGCGTGAGCGGATCCAAAATGCGCAACACCGTGCTGGCGTGGGTGCTTTCGTTAACGATCGCTATCGCTGGGAGCTACGGAGTTTACACCGCGATCCGAGCGCTGCTGTGACTCGTGGTCGTAGGTGGCCAGCGTCATCTCGGTGTCGAACGTGTTGAACAGCACGCCACAGCTCCCACACACGTGGTTGTACGCCGGGTGCCACGTTCGTTTCGTGGGCGTCGACCGCTTACACACCGGGCAGGTCGAGTCGCCACTGGATCGGTCCATGACCACACGAACGACACTCACACCGTTGAGACTGCGGCATGTATTCTCATGGCTATATGTGTGTCAGTACGAGTGTACGGTGGTCGAGCCGGAACCTACAGCTCGTACAGCTCGCTGTATTTTCGCTCGACGTAGTCGAGGAAGTAGTCGGCGGTGAACGGTTCGCCGGTCGCTTGTTCGATGAGATCGGGCGTGGTGTAGCGCTGGCCGTGTCGGTGGACGTTGTCGGTGAGCCACTCGTGTAGCGCGTCGAACTCGCCGTTTCGGATCCGTTCGTCGGGCTTGCCAATTTCCTCGGCGGCAGTCTCGTACAGCTGTGCGGCGAGCACGCTTCCCAGCGAATACGTGGGGAAGTAGCCGAAGCTCCCGTGGGTCCAGTGGATGTCCTGCAGACAGCCGGTGCTGTCGGTTTCGGGACGAATGCCGAGGTATTCCTCCATCTTCTCGTTCCAGACGTGGGGCAGTTCCTCGACATCGATCTCCCCGTGGATGAGCTGTCGTTCGATCTCGAACCGGAGCACGATGTGCAGGTGGTAGGTCAGCTCGTCCGCCTCGACGCGGATCAGGTTGTCAGTGTACACCTGGTTCGCGGTCTCGTAGGCCTCGCGGGGGGAGACACCGCTCGCTTCGGGGAACTGCTCCGTGACGGTCGGCAGGAACTGTTCCCAGAAGGGAAGCGAGCGCCCGACGTGGTTCTCCCACAGCCGGGATTGGGACTCGTGAACGGAGAGATTACGGT
The DNA here is from genome assembly GCA_025041175.1 of Halobacteriales archaeon YIM A00010. Taxonomy (GTDB): domain Archaea; phylum Halobacteriota; class Halobacteria; order Halobacteriales; family Haloarculaceae; genus Halocatena. Next base: position 2,145,474 of record JAKCFJ010000001.1, on the reverse strand, counting down.
GGTTTCCGAGCGGCGTCCCGTACTGTTCGCGCGGGAGACCGAGCGTGTACGTCGCGTGGCCGAACTCGTGGATGGTGGAGGTGAGCGCGTCGATGGGATCGTTCTCGGTGAATCGCGTCGTTACCCGCGCGTCGAACTGGGAGCCGGTAGAAAATGGGTGGGGCGCGGTGTCGAGCCGTCCGTGCTCCCACGGGTAGCCGAGTCGATCTAGGGCTGACCGACAGAGCGACTCCTGTTCGTCGGCGGGATACGTTCCCGAAAAGGCGTTCGTTTCGAGTTCGGCGTCGCTCTCTTCGACCGAATCGATCAGCGCGACGAGCCGGTCCCGGAGTTGCTCGAGAATGCGCTCCGCGGTGTCGAGATCGAGATACGGCTCGTAGTCAGCGAACAGCACGGCGTACGGATCCGCGTCCGGATCGATCTGTTCGGCGTACTCGCGTTTGAGATCAACGAGCTTCGACAGCGTCGGCGCGAACGCCTCGAAATCGTCGTTGTCCTTCGCTTTTTTCCACACCGGGAGCGCCGAACTCGTCGTCTGGGCGATCTCCTCGACCAGCTCGCTCGGCACGCGCTCGGCGCGCTCGTACTGGCGACTGATCTCCCGGACAACCGCCGACTGCTCGTCGGTCAGCGACGACGATTCCAACGTCGAGAGATACGTTTCGGTCTCCTCGCTCGTGAGCAGCTCGTGGTGGAGCGCCGAGAGCGTCGACACCTGTTGTGACCGCGCAGGCGTGCCGCCCTCGGGCATCATCACCTGCTGGTCCCAGTTGAGGATGCTGCTGGCGTGTTCGATGTTCGAGATGCGTTTGACGTGGTCGATGAACTCGCTGTAGGGCTGTTGGGCTGCCATACCGGTGGCAGGATCCCCGGGGCTATCAATCCGTTCCCCCGACACGTGCGAGGATACCGCTGTAGATCCGGTAACAGCGGTCGAGAACGGGAAGGGAGACGCTTTCGTCGTCGGTGTGAGCCTCGCCGGGCTCGGCCGCGCCACAGACGACGCACGTCGTTCCGGCCTGGGCGAGCCACCCGGCGTCGGTCGCGTGGGGTTTCGTTACCAACGCCGGCGTTTCCGTCTGTGCCTCGGTGGCGGCGTCGAGCACGGCGCGAGCGAACGCGTCGTCCTCACACGCCATCGGTGGCAGATCCTGTTCGACGTCCCAGTCGACGCCTTCGATCTCCGTTACGCGCCCGATGTCGGCGCGCTCGCCGGGCACCGTCCGCTCGTCGACAGTGATCGCACAGGATTCGGGCACGACGTTCCACGCGCTGCCGCCCTCGATCTCCGTCGCGCAGAGGCTTCCGTCCATTCCGTGACCGAGCACCGTCGTTTCTGGCGGCGACAGCGCTTGCAACACGTCGATCGCCTCGGCCGCGCGGTACACCGCGTTTGCCCCCCGCTCCGGCTCGCTCGCGTGGGCCGCCGTTCCCCGAGCGTGGATTGTGCTTGCACGACGCCCCTTGTGCGCGACGGCCACGTCGGTCACGCTGTCGGCGGAGTAGCCGGTCGATCCCTCGCCAACCACGGCGTACTCCGGGGCAAACCCCGCTTCGATGGCGGCGCGAGCACCCTCTCCACCCTGTTCTTCGCCCCGGAAGCTGGCGACGGTACACGGACCCTCGGCGTCACGAAACGCACACAGCGCGGCCGCAAGCGACCCCTTCATGTCGGCGCTTCCCCGGCCGTACAACCGGTCGCCGCGCTCATTCACCACGAATCCACTGCCGTCTCTCTGCGCGTCGGCGGGGGGTACCACGTCGTGGTGGCCGACGAGCGCACACCGCCCGCCACCGTCGCGGCGTGCGATCACGCCGGCCTCGATCCGTTCGACGGCCGCATCCGTCTCCGTCCGAAGCCACTCCGCGACGAAGCGGCCAGCTGCCGTTGGATCGTCGTGGCTCGGAATCGCAACCAGCTCCCGAGCCAACGAACGAACGGTTCTCGTCATCGAGAGCCCACCTCACACGCGCTTGTCCTCGGGGTGTCCATGTTCACACCAACAGCTCCTCCCCCAAAGTTATCCCTCCGATCACGCGGCGCTCGAATTGAGCGCGCTGAAGTCGATCGTTTTGGCTCCGGTCTGAACGCGCTCGCCGTCGGTGCGACAGACGGTGTCCGTGTCCCGATCGAAGCTCTCGTTTCCGTTCGCGTCCGCGTACATCCGAACGGAAACGGTGTGTGTTCCCGATAGGTTCCGGGAGAGGTCGAACGGAACCCCCTCGGCAACGATCGTCTCGTTGGTGGTGACGTGCGTGACGCCGAGCACCGTGTCGTTCTCGGTCGCAACGAACAAGACGCTCGTGTTCGCCGGCAGTTCGTAGCTGATCCGGAGCGTGTCCGGCGACCACGTCCGCGTTTGATTCTCATCGCTCGGTTCCCAGTAGCTCATGCCGGCCCCCTGACACGCGGCCGTGGCTTCCTCGTCCGATCTCGCCTCATGTAGACCGTTCGTCGGCAGCCCCGCCTGACACCCGCTGAAAACCACCGATAGAGCGATAAGAGACAGAAGAATGATCTTCTTCATGAATGGCACGCGGAATCTTACGACTGGGGTGGCAAATACTTTGTCCACCAGGCAGCGGCTATATTCTGGTCGCACAGCACGCTATCGGCGGTCCTCGAGAGGCGATCCCAGTGGATCCGGGCTGTGTGTTCGATCCGCGTTGCCACGATTGTGTACGCTACCGCGTCGGATGGGTGAACACCCTTATAGCGTCGCGAGGACGTAGCAGGAATATGAATGTCGTTCCGGACACGAGCGCGGTTATCGATGGCCGCGTGTCCGAGCGTGTCAGCCCGGACTCCCCAGACCAGACCGAGAACGATGTCGACTTCACCGGTGCCCATGTCCACGTTCCTGAGGCGGTCGTCGGTGAGCTGGAGTCCCAGGCAAACGCCGGTCGCTCGGTCGGGTGGCGTGGCATCGAGGAGTTACAACGGCTCGTGGAGTTAGAACGCGACGGACAGCTCCAGATCACGTACGTCGGACGACGAGCGACCCCCGAGGAGATCGACCGCGCCGAGCAAGGGGAGATCGACGCGGCCATCCGTGACATGGCCACGGAGTACGACGCGACGCTCGTGACGAGTGATCTCGTCCAAAGCGAGGTTGCGAAAGCCAAAGACATCGATACCCTCTATCTCGAACCGTACCAGACGACGATCGAGACGCTCGCCATCGAAACGTACTTCGATTCGGAGACGCTGAGCGTCCATCTGAAATCGGGCGTCCGCCCGATGGCAAAGCGGGGGGACGTGACGGAAGTGTCGTACGGACCGGTTGACGAGACGGAACTCGACGACGAGACGCTCCGCGAGCACGCAAACGAGATCCGAAACGCCGCCCAAAGCTCCGAGGAGGGATTCATCGAGCTTTCGGAGCCGGGGATGACCATCGTGCAGTTTCGAAACTACCGGATCGCGCTGGCCCAGCCACCGTTTTCCGATGGGCTGGAGATCACGGCAGTGCGTCCGCTCGTCAAAACGGAGATCGGCGACTACAGCTACGACGAGGAGATGAAAGAGCGGCTGCTCGATCAGCAACGGGGCGTGTTGATCGCCGGCTCGCCCGGCGCGGGCAAATCGACCCTGGCGCAAGCCGTTGCCGAGTTCCTCTCCGATAGCGACTATTCGGTGAAAACGATGGAAAAGCCCCGCGACCTCCAGGTCGGTCCCGAGATCACCCAGTACACCGAACTTGGCGGACGGATGGACACGACGGCGGACTCGTTGTTGATGGTTCGTCCCGACTACACCATCTACGATGAGGTCAGAAAGACTAGCGACTTCGAGACGTTCGCCGACATGCGGCTCGCTGGCGTCGGGATGGTCGGCGTCGTCCACGCAACGCGCGCCATCGACGCGCTCCAACGGCTCGTGGGTCGGGTCGAACTCGGACTGATTCCACAAGTCGTCGACACCGTGGCGTACGTCGATGCGGGCGACATAGCGACGGTGTACGACGTCTCCACGCAGGTCAAGGTGCCCGAAGGACTGATGGAGGAGGATCTCGCCCGCCCCGTTATCGTCATTCGGGATTACGAATCCGGCCGCCCTGTGTACGAAATGTACACGTTCAACCGGCAGGTCGTCACGGTGCCGATCGATGAAAGCGAAAGCAGGGAGTCGGGCGTCGGCCAGCTCGCCAAACAGGAGATCGAGCGCGAGATTCGATCCGTCGCCCGGGGACACGTTCAGGTCGAACTCCAGGGGGAAAACCGCGCCGTCGTCTACGTCGAGGACGACGACATCTCCGCTGTCATCGGCAAAGGCGGCGGACGCATCTCACAGATCGAAAACCGGCTCGGAATCGACATCGACGTGCGGTCGTTCGAGGAGCGACCCCCCGAACAGAACACTGGGAGTGGCGACACACAACAAGCCGGCGACACACAACAGACCGGCGACATCGTCACGCCCGAGGTCACCGCGCGCCACATCGTCATTCCGCTCGAAGAGTACGCCGGAGAGACCGTCGAGGTCAAAGCCAACGGCGAATACCTGTTCACCGCGACGGTGAGCCGAGGGGGCGAAGTGCAGGTCTCACGCGGCAGCGCCATCGCGGAAGAACTCGAACGCGCAATCGACGACCGGCGCGAGATCACCGTTTCGTCCTCGTAGCGACATCGAAAACAAAGAGCGCGCGGCTCAAACAGAGGATTCGTAGGAGGAGGGCGGTTGTCCGGCTTCTTCGACCACGCTGTCTTCGAGTTCGATCGGACAGTCCACGCGCAGCGCAATGGCGATGCCGTCGCTCGGCCGGGCGTCGAACGTCCTCGTTCGTCGCTCGCCATCGCGGTACTGTTCGGTGTGTATCTTCGCGTAGAACGTCTGTCCGGCGAGATCGTCGATACAGATGTTGTCGATGGCGGCGCCGAACTCCGTCACCATCTCCACAAGGAGATCCTGGGTCAGCGGCCGGTCGAACGATTCACCGTTGAGAGCGAGCTGTATCGATCGCGCCTGGTCCGGGCTGATGTAGATCGGGACGATCTGATCGTTCGCGTCGAGCAACACCACGGGGACCTCCTGACCCTCGTCGGACATACTCACACCGACCCCATGAACGGTGGCGGTCTGTACCATACCATACATTCAGCGAGGAACTATGAAAAGCTAACCCGACCTGGACCGAGTAAGACCGATGGTCGGGCAGACCGGCCCGACCGCCGGAACTGTTTTAGCATTTGTTATCAATAATCACGGTATGGGCGTGTACATGTCGTTGGTCACGGTGAACGAAGCACGCATCCAGAACGTACAGTCTCTGGCAACGATCTGGGGGGATCTCCGCAACGAGATCAACGACCACGGCGGTCACCTGGTCGAATCGTACGCTATTCTCGGCGAGTACGACTTTCTGGTGTTGTTCGAGGCCGAAGACCGCGATCACGCGTTTCGGATCGCCCTCATCATCGAGCGCCGAGGGCTCGATATGCAGACGATGGAGATCATTCCCACCGACGAGTTCGGGCAGCTCGTAGAGGACATTTGACTCACGGTGTGAGCCACGACAGCCGCAGTGCGTTGCCGGTGACGAGCAGCGTCATGCCCACGTCGCCGAGGAGGATGACGAGGTAGACGGGGATGAACAGGACGGGGATGAGCGCCGCGAGCACTGCTTTCACGCCGAGGCTCGCGTAGACGTTCTGTTTGATGACGCTTGCGCCGCGGTTGGCGAGCGCCGCGAGATACGGCAGCCGGTCGATGTCGTCGCCGAGCAGCGCGATGTCGGCCGTTTCGATGGCGGTGTCGGAGCCGGCTGCGCCCATTGCGATGCCCACGTTGGCCGTCGCAAGCGCCGGGGCGTCGTTGATCCCGTCGCCAACCATTGCGACGCTGCCCACCTCGTCGAGCGCCTCGACCGCCTCCACCTTCTCCTCGGGAAGCAGCCCCGCGCGGTAGTCGTCGACGCCGATCGTTTCGGCGACTGCGCGTGCGGTGCCTTGGTTGTCGCCGGTGAGCATGACGGTTTTCAGCCCGCGTTCGGAAAGCGCCCGAACGGTGTCTGCGGCGTCGGGGCGGACGGTATCCGCGACCGCGATGAGCCCCTCCAGTTCACCATCGTCGGATTGCATCCGACTGCTCGAGGCGCTATGCGCCTCTCTGTCGTCGGGCTGGCCGTCCGCCGCGCGTCGATTTGACGTACCGACGAGAACGACGGTTTTGCCTTCGGCCTGGAGGTGGGAGACGATCTCGTCGATGGCCAGACCGTCCGCCCGTTCGTTTCGGAGTTCCTCGGGGAGCGTTTCGGCGTCGACCGCTCGGATGCGTTCGAGATCGAAGCCGAGATCTTCGAACATCGCCGGTGCGCCCGCATAATGGGTGTGACCGGCGATGTCGGCGCGGACGCCCCGCCCGGTGAGCGTTTCGAATCCCGCGATTCCCTCGCCGTGGTCGGTGCCCGTGGGTTCGGTCGACGCGTGGGACGTAATGGCGGCGGCGATCGGGTGTTCGCTCCGCCGTTCTACCCCGCGCGCACAGCGCAGCACGTCCGACTCGGTGTGCCCGTTGAAGGGAACCACGTTCGTCACGTTTAGCTCGCCTTTCGTGAGCGTTCCCGTCTTGTCGAACGCGACAGTGTCAACGCCGCCCATCGCTTCGAGGTGGTCGCCGCCTTTCACGAGCACGCCGTTGTTCGCGGCGCTCGTCAACCCCGAGACGACCGTTACGGGCGTGCTGATCACGAACGCGCACGGACACGCGATCACCAGCAGCTCGATTCCCCGCACCAGCCACGGCACCATGGCCGCGCCCAACAGCAGCGGCGGAACCGCGCTGACCAGTATCGCTCCGGCGACCACGACCGGCGTGTAATACCCCGCAAACCGCTCGATGAACTGCTCATGGTCGGTTTGGCGCTCCTGTGCGCGCTCGACCAGATCGATGACGCGCGTGATGGTCGAGTCCTCGCTCGTCGCCGTCGTCTCGATTTCGAGGTAGCCGTTGGCGTTCACTGTGCCCGCGTACACGGTGTCTCCGACGCCTTTGTCGACGGGAACGCTTTCGCCCGTGACGGGCGACTGGTCGATTGCGCTTTCGCCGGCCGCGACGGTGCCGTCTAGGGGAATCTTCTCCCCCGGTTCGACGACCACCGTCTCGCCCACTGCAACCTCTTCGACGGGGATCTCGATCAACTCCTCGTCCCCTGCGTCGCGGTCGACGACGGCGGTTTCGGGCGACAGTTCGAGCAGCTCCGCAAGCGAGTTGCGCGCCCGGTCGACGGAGTGGCGTTCGAGCAGCTCCGCGACGTTGAACAGCACCGCCAACGACGCCGCCTCGATGTACAGCGCACGAGGGGTGAGCAGCGTGATGAGGAGCGCGCCGAGGATAGCGGTGCTCATCAGGAGATCCATATCCAACGACGCCGACCGGAGCGACCGGTATCCTCCCGACAGGATGACCTCGCCGCCGACCGCGACCGATCCGAGAAACAACGCGTCCGACACGGAAAACGACTGACCGACGACGGTCACCAGCGTGCCGTCGAACGCCGGAAGGGCGAACCCGATGAGGAGTGCGATCCCCGCGAGAACGGCGCTGATCCCCGTCTTGATCGCTCGTGAACCCCGCCACACCGGCTCACTCCGCAGGTCCTGGCTGTCGTCTTCTGCGACGGCGTACCCCGCGCGCTCGATCGCCCCGACGACCGATCCGCGCGATCCCGGTCTGTTCACGGAGACGGTGACCTGTCCCGTCGTCGGATGGAGTTCGTAGCTGGCCACCGCCGGAACGTCGTCGAGCGCGGATCCGACCGTCCCAGCACACGACGGACAGTCCATCTCCGGCACCTGAAGCCGCATCACGCTGTCAGCGTCACTACTCGCCTGCTCGCGGGGGCTCGCTGTGTCCCCTTTGTCATCGTCGCGCGTCGCTCCCTCCGTCATTATCTACGGGAAAACGATGCAGAGTTATTAATTCACCTGTTATGAAACCGGTGTTTGAAACCAATCTTTATTAATATATCGGCTACAGATTAACAACTCGGCTGTGAACGGGGTATTTTTGTTCGTTCTCGTCCGATTGCCAGTATGGATCACACCGAGGCAGAGAGATCGAGGAAGCGAGCGCTGCTCGCGGTCGTTCCGTTTTTGCTGTTGGGGCTCATGTGCGTGGGATTTCTGTTACAGTGGGGACTCGATACGCTCTGGGCCGTTATGATCCTTCCACCCATCCTGTTCATTTCGGTGCTCGCGTGGATCGCGTTTCGGACCGGCTTCACCCGCGACCGAACGGGTCCGCGATCCGAGTCGGTACAGCACAGCGACGGTCCCGAGAGGAAGTGAGACAGTTTGCACGGGCGGTGGCGGAGCGGTGGCGGAGGTGACACTCGCCCTTCCACCGCTTCGGAGTGACTCTTTGATTGAAATTCGCTTCAGCAAGTAATAACGTCCGATACCGGTGGCTTGTTGCTACGCTCCGAGCAATCGCTGGAGCACCGAGCTGTTAGTATGATGTAACATTCTTCGTTCCATCAGTACCTTTATGTGTGATGGGGTAAGGAACGATAGATGAGGACGCCAGCGTGCGTCGATCGCGCGTTCACGTTTGAAACGCGCCGGGTGTCACAAGCACCCGACGCTGGGGTTCTCAGCGGCAAGAACGCCCATGACAGGGAACGAATCAGAGGCATGTAACGGTGTCGCATCGTATCAGAAATATAACTATAGCGAGCGCTGTCTGGTGTGCGGCCGGCCGGTTCGCACGCGACTCGATCACCGTATTGGCTGTTCGTTGGGGCGGTGGTGGCGGTGACGCTGCCGCTGTTTCAGTTCCGGAATCGGCGGGGCGAGGTCGTGAACCTCTCGGCCATCGAAGACCGAGACGTGATTACGAAGGCAGAGCTGTACCACAGCATCGACGTGGGTGAAGGACTCTGGTGTAGACCCTGCCAGTCGACCGGCTGTGCGCACGCGACCCAGATCGAGCAGATACTGGCGACTGCCGGCCTTGGCAGGACCCGAACGGGCGGGTACGACGAATTGCCCGGCATCGCGCGGTTCACGCGCTACTGCGCTGTGGGTGAAACGATCGTGGAATGCTGGTTCGACAACGGCGCGTGCGTACGCTTTCACGAACAGCGCGATGGTGACATAGTCCAATCCGTGTTCACGCCCGACGACTCGTGTGAACCCGCCGAGATGACCGAGAAACCCGACGCAGAGAGCGCGCCCGCGTGTCTGGTCGCAACGCTCGTGGAGTACTGCCAGTACCGCCAGCGCGGTGATCTTGATGGTCTCCGCCAGAATCATCCCGAACTGGCACGCATCGTCGGTGGAGCCGCCGCTGCATCCACCACCGACATCTGACAGAGAATCGTAGCGAGCAGTGGCGGAAGCGGTCGCAGGAGCGGTCGCGGTGGCGGGGAGTACACTCACCGCGAGCGCAGTTCCCGCGAGCAACGCGAGCGGGAGCCAGCGAGCGGCTTTTTTTTCGCCCACGTTTTTTGCGTGAGGGTGGCCGAAGGCCACCCGAGCGGAAAAAAGGTGGTGGATCAAAAAGGTGGTTGTGACGCCGGAGGAGAGATTTGAACTCTCGAGTCCGTGAGGACAGCAGATTTCGAATCTGCCGCCTTGGCCAGGCTAGGCTACTCCGGCTCACTCCCTTCTACAACAGCCTCCACTTAGTCGGTTTCGGTTTCTGTCCGGTTTCGGACTCGATGGCGCCCGAATCAGTTGCTGTTCCGAGCGGTGAACGCCCCAGCGAGACCCGCAATGACGGTCCCCAGCGCAACCACGAACGAGAAGACGAACAGTTCGGAGACGCTGGTTCCGCTGATTCCGACTGCAGTGAGCACGGACGCGAGCATGAACTCGGTGATGGCACCCACGCCCACCGCGATCGCTACCAGCGTGTACACCGCTATCGGCTGGGCGTCGGGCTCTGCGTACCCTACCCGCTGTCCCATGAGGACACCGATTGCGGGCGTGACGAGGGCGATGGGGATGAGGGTAGCGATCGCAATGTCGCCGGCCAACGCCCCGACAGAACCCGACAGGGTGCTCCCAATGATACCGAGACCGATGCCCGTCGCGGCGAACAGTATCAGCACCGATTTCGCCTGCGAGATCGCTCTCTCGCTCTGGAGGAACACGCTGATGGAACCACTGGCCGCGTTCCGTCGGGACCCCCGAGATCGTATCTCCGTGGTCGAAGATGTCTCTGTCGAGGAACGTTTGTCAGCCCCGTTCTGTCCGCTCGTTGCACGATCCGACTCGCTCTCCGAGTGTGTCTCGTCGTCGAGTTCAGTGTCCGACATCGTGTCAACGTATCTCGTATGGTGATATCAATCCACCGATATGATCTCGGTCGGTATCGCCTGATACTGTCGGACAGGGGTGATTGCGTCTCGGCTGCTGGTGACCCGCCGGACAGTAACTGGCTCCTCCGTCGCCTCTGTCCGCAGGCCTGACAGTATGAACGTCGTGGTAGATACGATTATCGGTCGGAACGAATCCGTCAGGGACGCCATCGAACACTGTCACCCCGGTCGCGTCAGGTCGTGACGGTCGACGGTGTGTGCAAATATCGTGCGGCGGCCGTCCCGACGGTTCACCCGCCGTTGACGATCTCTCCGACCCGTTCGGGATCGAACAGCGTGACGTCGCCGAACGCGTCGGGATACACCTGCTTTGCGGCTCGCTCGGTCACCACGAGGTTGGTGATCGGCCCTTGGTACAGCGGGCCGCCGCGGAACACCGCGTCGTTTTCGACGGCTGTGAGCTTGCTCGCCACGGGATGGTCTTTCAGGAACGAGACCAGCGTGTCCTTGAACTCCGATTCGGTTTGGGCTTCGTGGCCCCTGAACAACAACACGTCGGGATCGATGTTCAAGATCGTTTCCAGATCCACGTGCGTGCGCGAAGAGTGGAGGTTCCCGACGTCGGATTCTGCGAGCGCGTCGTTGACGCCCAGATCCCGCCACTGTTTGAAGCTCGTTCCCTCGTCCATCACGTACGGCGAGTACTCCTGTGGCTCGTTTCCTCCTGCCCAGAAGATCCCGACGCTCGGACGCTCGCCTTCCGGTGGGAGCGTGGATTCGATCGTCTCCTGGAACTCCTGGTGTAGCGTTTCGAACTGCTTGTATCTCTCTTCCTGTTTGAACACCGCAGCGAGCTTCTCGAAGGCTTCGTACAGCGTGTAATACTGGTAGTCGTGCCACTCGTACCCCCGCGAGAAGATGGTGTTTCCGAAGAAGGGTCCGATCTGCTCGCCGATCTTGTCGATCTCGTCCCGGCTGATTCCCTTGAACCGGTTGAGGATGAAGTTCGGATCCGTGACGTGCACGTCCGCCCCCGTCTCGTAGAACACCTCCTTGCTCACGCCGTCGCTGTAGAGCTGCGTCATTCCGCTTTTATCGACGGAAACGTCCGGAATCTCGTCGTAGTACTGGGTGTGGTACCGGTCGGTGAGCCACACGCCTCCCGGTGGCTCCTGCCCGAGCGCGATGCCCATGTCTGCCCAGCTACCGTTGTTCGCTAACCACGTTCCTGGAACGCCGTCGAAGGATACCTCGCCCATCGGCTCGATCGAGACCGTGTAGGGTCCGTCCGACGATCCGCCGTCCGTCGATTCGCCGTCCGACGCGTTCGAAGAGCCGTCGGACATCCCATCCAAACAACCGGCGAGCAGCGTACTACCGACCGTCACAGCGATCCCACCGCGGAGAAATCCACGGCGAGAGGTGTTCGAGTCCGCCATTATGATTTAGGCTTACCTAAACACTCAAAACGGCTTCGATTTTGGTCGGCCAAAACCGGCGGTGGATCCGGATGAAACGTTTCAGCGTCAGTCCTCGAACGCCGAGCCGGCGTGTTTCGGTTCGTCGCCGGGGCGGGTGATGAGGTTCTCGCGTCCGACGCTGATTTTGGTGATCTGTCCGTCGTCTTCCATTCGCGAGAGGAGACGACTCACCTTGGATTTCGACCACCCGGTTTCGGCGACGATCTGCGATTGGTGCATCCGTCCGCCGTGTTCGCCGAGCAGCTTCTGGATGTGATCCTCGTCAGTGAGCGGTCCCGTCTCGGCGGTCTCCTGGGAACCAGCGTGACCGTCCGGTGCTGTCGGTGGCGTCGTGCTCTCGGTCGCCAGCGACGGTTCCCCATCCTCCCGTCGCCGCCAGTACCACCAGCCGATCCCGGCTACCAGCACGACACCGACGGCGGTCGCAGCGGTTTTGTACGGGTTTTTCATCGGAGCGAACAGGAAGAACTTCTGATCGACCGGGTTCGTTCCGCGCTCGACCTCGGTGGCGTCGTCGACGCCGTCGCCATCAGTGTCGGGCTTCAAGGGATCGGTGCCGTGCTCGTGTACCTCCACACCGTCCTGGAGACCGTCGCCGTCAGTATCGGGGTCCTGTGGATTCGTTTCGTGCTCGTGTATCTCCCCGCCGTCTTCGAGACCGTCGTTGTCGGTGTCGGGGTCCAACGGATCCGTGCCGAGGGAAAGCTCCTCGTCGTCGTCAATACCGTCGTCGTCGCTGTCCTGACTGTTGGGATCCGTTTCGTGATTGTTCACCTCTTCGTAATCGTTCAGGCTGTCGCCGTCAGTGTCGATGCTGTTGGGGTCCGTACCGTGTTTGTTCAGCTCATCCGGATCGGACAGACCATCCCCGTCGGAGTCGTTTGTGGTCGGATCCGTCTCGTGTTTGTTCACCTCTACGCCGTCGGATAACCCGTCACCGTCCGTGTCCGATTGGGTCGGATCCGAGCCGACGGCGTACAACTCCTCCCTATCGTTCAGATCATCTCTATCGGTGTCTTCGAGCGTCGGATCGGTCCCCTCGTCGATCTCCTTTTTGTTGGTGACGCTGTCGTCGTCGAGATCCCCGTTTTGGGCCAGCACCGTCAGCTGATTGCTCGACGTGTTGAGTGGCTCGTCCGACGAGCTGTTGTTGTACACGCCGATCGAGACGGCTTGCGAGCCGGTCGTGTTGTCGGGCCACGCCGACTGCTCGAAGCGCACGGTTTCGGTTTGAGACGGATCAGTGATCGTGATCGGCGTACACTCGATCTCGCGGTCGTCCACACCGGAACCCATAGTGAGACAAACCTGATAGTCGCCGGGATCGCCAGTGACGGCCGCGGTAACGGTGTGTGGCTCCCAGCCCGCGACGTGCGTGTCGTCCGAAGAGGTTTCGACGATGGTGTCTCCCCTGATAGCAGGATCATCGACGGCGATGGATGGTGCTCCGGCCACCGATCCAGCGATCGTACTCGCAAGGAGTACGCACACGATCAGGACCAGGCGTACACTCGGTCCGGAGCGTGGGTTCCTCGACATTCTATTACCAATACCATAACCGACATCCCCCTCACACATAGACCTTTTCTGTTCTATTCGACCCGTTCCGGCGACAGCTCCCGCGATGCAACGATCCGAAACGATCCGAAACGATCCTAAACGGAGCGTCTCACCGGCCGCGTTCGAGGCGGGTGCTCGTCCACGATGGGAGGTCAGCGGTCCCGATCGCCGCCTGGACGCGGTCGATGTCGTAGGATACGCGGTGTTCTTCGACGGTCTGTTCTTCGGGGTCGACAAGGGCAAAGGCCGCACGCGGATCCCGGTCGCGTGGCTGGCCGACGCTTCCGGGGTTCACGACGAGCGTTCCGCCGACCATCTCGTGGTGTTGGACGTGCGTGTGTCCGAGAACGAGCACGCGTTCCTCGCCGAGGTGTGGCTCGAGCGCAGGAAACCCCTCTGGCCGGACGTACTGACCACGGTTGGTGGGGTGGCTGTGGATCACCCGGATCCGTCCCTCACACAGCGTTCTACTGGGCGGGAGGGATCGGAGCCACTCGCGTTGCTCCTCCTCGAGCTGCTCGGCGGCGTAGCGCAACCCTTCGTAGGCCGACTCGTTGGATCGATACCGCGACGGCGTGTCGACGGCGCGGTCGTGGTTGCCCTGCACACACGCCATCGAGCCGCGCACGATCTCGACACACTCGGCTGGGTGGGGATTGTAGCCGATCACGTCGCCCGCACACACGAGCCGGTCGACCGACGGCATCGCCGCCAGCACGGCGTCGAGCGCGACGCGATTCGAGTGGATGTCGGAGATGACTCCGATCCGCATATCTCCACTCCGTCCTATCGATCCTTCAACCTTCCGCGATGATAGGTCGGTGCATCCTTTATGATGGAGCGGTGAGTGGTCGTGTGAACAGGGACCGACTCACACCGATCGTGCTCGGGTTGCTCGCTGTGATGGCGCTTTCGGTGTCGGCGGCGACGCTCGACGTCGTGCAACAGGGGTCTTCGCAGGGGTCGAGCGACGACACCGGTGTGAGTGGTGATGGATCGACGTTCGATACCGGTGGATCACAACCGATCGATGCGACTTCGGCGGACCCGGCTCTCGTGGCGTTGTTACGATTGCTCTTCGGTGTAGTGGTGGTGCTCGGGTTCGTCACGCTCCTCCTGTGGGTGTATCGGAAGGGATGGCGATCGCTGCTCCCGGTTGTCGTTGCGACAGTGTTGTGTGTGGCGGTGGGATTCGCGTTGTATCACGCCTTGTCACCCGGTTCTCCCGACGAGTCGCAGAACGGACTTCTCGGTGGCGATGAGCTCTCGGTCCCGAGTGGTTCTCCGTTGCCATCGGGCGATGGCGGGTCCGTTGTGTCGGATGTGCCCTCGGTCGTGGACGCTCCCGAAGCCGCTCTGTTCGTGCTGCTCGTTCTGGCCGTCGGGATCGGGATGCTCGTTCTCAACCGCACGACGGGCGATAGCCTGCTGGAACACCGATCGGATAGCGATGCGACCGATCCCGATCCCGACCCCGAGACCGCGGCCGTTGGGGCGGCTGCCGGACGGGCAGCCGACGGCATCGACGCCGACGAGCCGGTCTCGAACGCGATCTATCGGGCGTGGGGGGAGATGACGACCCACCTCGATCTCCCGCGGGAAACCAGTACGCCCGGCGAGTTCGCCACGGCGGCCGTCGAGGTCGGCATGGCCCGCGAGGACGTCGACGAGCTGACTCGGCTGTTCGAAGCGACCCGGTACGGGGACGAAGCCATCACCGAGCGGCGGGAACAGCGCGCACTCGCTGCACTCAGGCGGATCGAACGGGAGTACGCGAGCGAGGAGGTGGATGAAACATGAACCGGGTGCTCCTCGGGATTGGCGTGCTGGCGGTACTCGCCGGGCTCGGGGCTATCATCGACCCGGACGTGCTCGCGACGATGCCGTCGGGACCGTCCGGTCTGATCGCTGTCATCGGAGTACTCTCGCTGTTGGAGGCCGTTCGGGCCGCTCACAGCCGGTACGCTCGGTCGGTCGAGGAACCCTCTCTCCCCCATCCGGAGCGACGGCTGGCGTCCTCGGTGCTGGAACCGGACGTAGACGTTCGGCCGTCGGTTGGACGCCGTTCTCGGCACGCGATCGCCGCCGAGCACGATCGGATCCGAGACCGACTGACCGAGACGGCCGTCGGGGTGCTCGTGCGGTGCGACGGGGACACTCCCGAACGCGCGCGCCAGCGGCTCCGAACGGGGTCGTGGACGGATGACCCGGAGGCGGCGGCGTTTTTCGCCCCCGACGGGTATCGGCAACCGCTGTCAGAACGTCTCGGCACGCTATTGACCCGAACGGACGCGTTCCAAGCACGGGCCCACAGCGCGATCGCTGCACTCTCTGAGCGGATGGAAGACCAAACGAGGGGAGACGGATGAGCAGTGAGTATCCGGTCGTGCGTTCGACCCGCCGCTGGCACGGCGTGAACGCCATCGCGTTGCTCGTGAGCGGTGCAGGCGTCCTCGCCAACCGGCCGGGGTTGGTCCTGTCGGGCGTCGTCGGCGTCGCCTTCGCGGTCGCGTCGCGCGTTGACGCCCCGCCAACGGTCGATCTCGCCGTCGAGCGGCGGCTCTCGGACGCTGATCCCGCGCCCGGCACCAGCGTCACGGTCACTGTGACCGTGACGAACACCGGCGGTGCGTTGTGTCCCGATCTCCGGCTCATCGATGGCGTCCCCCCGGCGCTGACCGTCGAGGACGACTCACCGCGCCGTGGCACCGCGCTCCGCCCCGGAAAAACGGTGGCGTTCGAGTACACCGTTCGCGCAACCCGCGGCGTCCACCGCTTCGGCCCGATGGTGGCCATCGGGCGAAACGCGAGCGGAACGATCGAACGCCGGCGCACAGTCGTCGAAGCGGACGAAACGACGATCACCTGTGTTCCCCCGCTTTCGGGGACGGAGCCGGTGGCGCTTCCCTTGTACGACCGGGCGGTCGGCGTCACCGGTCGGGTTGCGACCCGAGAGAGCGGCGCTGGCACCGTGTTCCACTCCGTCAGGGAGTATCGGCATGGCGACCCCCCAAACCGCATCGACTGGAACCGCACGGCTCGAACGGGCGAACTCACCACCGTCGAGTACCGACGGGAACGCTCTGCCACCGTCGTGGTCCTCGTGGACGCGCGCAACGCGGCCTACGTCGCCCCAAGCCGGGACGACCGGCCAGCCATCGAGCGCTCGATCGCGGTTGCTGGCACCGCGTTCGAGGGGCTGCTCGCCACCGGCAACCGTGTCGGTCTGGCTGCCCTCTCACCGACGGAGTGCTGGCTCGCGCCCGCCAGCGGGCAGGCACACCGCGGGCGGGCGAGGGAACTCCTCGGCACACACCCGGCGCTCTCGCCGACCCCACCAGAAGAACCGTTTCTCAAGATGACGAGCCTCCGACGACTCCGCCACCGGTTGGCAACCGACGCGCAGGTCGTGTTCTGCTCACCGTTGTCCGATGGGTACGCCGCGACCGTCGCCCGCCGGCTGCACGCACACGGCCACCCCACGACGGTCCTCAGCCCCGCCCCGACTTGTGCCGGTGACGGGAACCGGGACGAACGCACGAGGGGAACCGAGCCGGGGGTGCAGCTCGCGGGCATCGAGCGCTCGTTCCGGTGTAGTGATCTCAGGGACGATGGGATCCACGTCGTCGATTGGGGCGAGGAACCGCTTCGACGGGCGGTCGAAACCGCGTCACGACGGTGGTCGGTGTGAGATGACGGCAGAATTGGACACCCGGCCGACGCCGTTGGGCGTCGGTCTCGCCGGGCTGTTCGCCGCCGGGGTGCCCATCGCAACCGCGGCGGTGCCGCTGTCGCTGGTTCCGTCGCTGTTCGGCGTGCTCTCGATCGTGGTCGGCACGGCTGGCGGGCGGAAATCGGTCCCAACGCTCGGTGTGGGAGCGCTCCTCATCGGCGTACTCACCGCCGGACTCGGGGGGGCCCGTCCCGAGGTGCTGTTGCTCGGAACGACCTGTCTCGTGCTCGCGTGGGACGCCAGCCTCCAAGCGATCGATCTCGGACGGACGCTCGGCAGGGCTGCCGACACGACGCGCGCGCTCACTGCCCACACGGTGATCAGCACGATCGCGGCTGCGGTCATCGTGGGATTGGGCTACGGTCTCTTCCGGATTCCTGGCGACGGCTATCCTGTCACAGTGCTCGCGTTATTGCTGTTCGGCGCGCTGGTCCTCGGGGCCGCGTTCCGTGGGTAGTCCCTCACCGCGATCCGAACGGTTTTGGGATCCCCTGGAAATTGGGACACATGGGCAAGTGGCGACGCCGCATTTCGTATTATCTGCTTTTGCTCGCGGGCGTCATGCTCGTCTTCGCCGTCGCGTATCACTTCGGCATGATCGTCTACGAGGGAGCGGAATCGCGGTCGTTCTTACGCTCCCTGCAGATGGTGGTGGAGACGTTCACCACAACCGGGTACGGTGCGGATGCGGGGTGGGAAAGCCCCCAGATGCTCGTCCTCGTTATGCTCATGGACGTTACCGGCGTCGCGCTCATTTTTATCGCGCTTCCAGTGTTGGTGGTGCCGCTGTTCGAGGCGGCGATCTCGGTGAGCGTCCCGACCGAGGTCGAAACAGATATGTTGGATCATGTGATAATTTGTGGGTATACGCCGCGCGTGGAGACGTTGATCGCGGAGCTGGAGTCGTGGGGGGTCGACCACGTGATCGTCGAGCCGGGTCGGGACCGGGCGGCGGAGCTGTACGAGACCGGACACACCGTGATCCACGAGGACCCCGAATCGGTGTCGGGGTTCGAACGCGCACGGATCGGATCGGCCACAGCGGTCGTCACTGACACCTCCGACGAGCGAGACGTGAGCATCGTGTTGACGGCGAAGGAGGCAGCCGAAGCCGTCCGGGTGGTCAGCGTCGTGGACGAACCGGACCGAGCGACGTACCACCGCCTCGCTGGTGCCGACGAGGTGCTTTCCCCCCGCCAGCTGCTGGGCGAGGGGTTGGCGACGAAGGTCACGGCTGCCGTCACGACCGATCTCGGGGATGCGGTCGATCTAGGTGCGGACTTCGAGACCGCGGAGCTGCCGATCCACCGCGGGAGTGAGCTGATCGGCCGGACGCTCGCTGAAAGCAGCGTCCGCGAGCAGGTGGGCGTCAACGTGATCGGCGCGTGGTTCCACGGCGATTTCGAAACACCCCCATCGCCCGACACGGAGTTGAAACGGGGGACGATCCTCTTGATCGCCGGGCGGGAGTCCCAGATCGAAGCGCTCAAAGAACGCACCGTCTCGGATGTGCGGCGCTTCGACCGGGGAGAGACGGTCGTCGTCGGCTACGGCGAGGTCGGAACGAGCGTGGTCGACAGCCTTTCGGATGCCGGCGTGCCTTGTACGATCATCGATCGGGTCGATGATCCGGACGTGGACATCGTCGGAGAGGCGACCGAGCCGGCGGTGTTGCGCGAAGCCGGCATCGAATCGGCCAACACTGTCATTCTCGCTCTCCCCGACGACACGACCACCCAGTTCGTCACGCTCGTCGCCCGGGATCTGAACCCGACGATCGAGATCGTCGCGCGGGCCGAAGGATCGGAAACCATGGCGAAGCTGTACCGGGCCGGTGCCGAGTACGTTCTCTCGCTGGCGACGGTCAGCGGCCGAATGCTCGCCTCCACGATCCTCGAAAACGAGGATGTCGTCTCGCTCGACACGCAGGTGCAGGTGATCCGGACCAGCGCGCCACGGCTGGCCGGCCACACCATCGGCGGCGCACAGGTCCGCACGCGAACGGGCTGTACCGTCCTCGGCGTCGAGCGCAACGGCGACGTGATCACCGATATCCAGCCCGATCTCCGGATCCTCGCCGGCGATACGCTGATCATCGCCGGAACGGACGAGGACACCAACCGGTTTACGGAGCTGCTGTCCGTAGAGTGAAACGTCTTCGATCGTGCTAGTCTTCGAGGAGTCGTCCGGTGTCGCTGTCGATCTGGATCTCGCCCGCGCCTACGGCGTTGATCGCGCTGTTCAGTTCACAGATCTCCTGGGTCACGGGGCTGTCGAGGTTGAACCGGTAGCGCTTCCCGCCGGCGACGGCCCGGACGATGCCGTGTTCGAGGAGCGTATCGAGATGAGCGCGGACCGTGTGGCGGCTGACACCGGCCGAGTCGGCCAGTTCGCTCTGGGTGAACTCCCGGTCGGCGGCCGACAGTAAGGTGTCGATGATGAGGTGAAGGCCCTCCGAACTGTTACGCATCAGGTAGAGCCAGCCGCTCGGATGCTCGTAGCGGAGTTCTTTCGTGCTCTTCTCTGTGGTGTCGCTCTCGCCGGGGTCGGGTGTGTTCATATTTCATACAATTTTGTTTGTAGTGGTAAGATTTGGTGTGTATAACGTCAATTTTCCTATATCAAACCGATCACGGCTCCCGTGATGTAGCCGACTGCCCCGACGATCACGACGTACGTCCATCGTCCGGTGTCCAGCCCGCCGATTTCCTTCTCTGGATGGGCTGCTTGCAGTAGCGATGGGCCGACGATGAGGGTGCCACTGAGCAATCCGAGTCCCGTCGGGATCGTTACGCCCTCGGTCTGGGCTGCGTGGCCGTATTCCAAGAGGACGACCAGACCGAACGCCGTGAGAGAAAACCAATACGCGTATGCGAGATTCATATTTGATTATAGCTAATATATTGTAAAAAACTCTCCGGATCGTTCGCTCCTTGTTTTGATACCGTCGGCACTCCAAGACTGGGAGAATGAGCGAACACGGACTGGGCACTGCTCCGGACGACCACGACCACGCCACAGAGAGATCCAGTAGTCGAACGCTGGCGGTCGTGGCCGCGATCAACGTGGTTGGGTTTCTGGCGGAGCTGGCGGGTGGGCTGTTGTTCGGGTCGGTGGCGCTGCTCAGCGACGCGTTCCACATGCTGTTCGACGCGCTCGCGTACGTGATGGCCTTTCTCGCGTCGTATGTGGCCGATCGCTACGGCGAGAACGACCGCTGGTCGTACGGTTTGCACCGGCTCGAACCGCTGTCTGCCTTTCTCAACGGCGTGTTGTTGTTCCCGATGGTCGGGTTCATCCTCTGGGAGTCGTTCCAGCGGTTTCTGGATCCGGTGGCCATCTCCACCGGCCCGACGCTGGTCATTGCTCTCGGTGGATTGGTGGTGAACGTCGCTTCCGTGTCCGTGCTGGGCGGGGACGAGATGAGCCTCAACGAGCGCGGCGCGTTCTACCACCTGCTCGGGGACGCCGGCGGTTCGATCGCGGTCGTCGTATCGACAGCGGTCGTGGAGCTGACCGGTGTCCGCGTGGTCGACCCGATCACCGCTGGGCTGATCGCCGTGGTCATCACGTGGTCGGCCGTGTCGGTGGTGCGCGCGAGCGGATCGATCTTCTTTCTCAGAACGCCCATCGACAGCGGTGCCGTCCGGCAAGAAATCGAGGCGATCGACGGGATCGAGCGCGTCGAGGACTTTCACGCGTGGCAGATCTGTAGCCAGATCACCGTTGCCACAGTTCATATCACGACCACAGACGCCGAGGCGAGCGACGCCGTGATCCGGCGCGCCCACGAGAAACTCGCTGCCTACGGCGTCGACCACGCGACAGTCGAGGCGCGTTCTCCCGATACCGAGCGGGACGCCTCGCTCGCTCACACCCACTGAGCAGAAGTCGTTGCTGTGGCTGTGCGATTTCCGTGAGAATCCACAACCTATTTGACTGCGATACGCGTCTCACAACCCGTATGTCTCGAACTGCACGCGTTATTTGCAACCGTGGGTCCGGCGTGGCCCACGGCTGGGTTCCGCGATAGTCGTATTGCCGTTTTCGATCGGTCGAACGGAGCACTGTCACTGAGTAGCGCCTCGTCTATCGGTGGTGATCGTGGTGCGTCGTAGCGACGCGGTGTTGTTCACGAGCCGTGGGTCCAGCGACCACGAGAACGCCACTCAGCTCACGCTGCGGGCAGGTCTCGTTCGGCGGTTCGGGAGCGGTCTGTACGGCTTCACTCCCACCGGTGAGCGGGTTCGGCGGAAGCTCTGTCGCCACATCGAACGGGAGATGGCGGCCATCGGTGGGCAGATGATCGATCTCCCCCAGCTCCAGTACAAGCCCGCGTGGGAACGGAGCGGTCGCTGGGCCAACTTCGAAGGCGAGATGTTCACTTTCGAGAACCGCGAGGGCCAACAGATGTGTCTGGCTCCCAGCCACGAGGAGAGCGTGGTCGGACTGGTCGATGGCGTCGTTCGATCCTACGACGATCTGCCCCTGCTGTTGTATCAGATCGGGAAGAAACACCGCGACGACCACGCCCGGAAGGGACTGCTCAGGACGAAGGAGTTCACGATGAAAGACGCCTACAGCCTGCACGCGACGCGTGCCTCTCTCGAGGAGTGGTACGAGCGCGTCCGGTCGGCGTACGTCCGCATCTTCGACGCCCTCGGCATCGAGTTCGCCGTCGTTCCCGCCGACAACAGCGTCATGGGCGGCAGTAGCTCCGAGGAGTTCGTCGCGCTCGCCGAATCGGGAACCGTCGGTCTCACTGCGTGTACGTCCAATAGCTGCCGATTTGGGATCACCGACGAATCGGCTCAGTTCGACCAGTATCTCGACGGCAGCGTGTGTCCCGACTGCGGTGGAACGCTCAGAACCGGCGAGGGCATCGAGATCGGCCACGCGTTCGAACTGGGAGCGCGCTATTCGGAAGCGATGGATCTTTCGGTCGATACGCCGGACGGATCGCGCTCCGTGGTGATGGGGAGCTACGGCATCGGCGTCGAACGGCTCATCCACACGCTCATCGAACAGCACGCCGACGACGAGGGCTGTCGGTGGTCCGTTGGCGACGTGAGCGTTGCACCGTACGCCGTTTCGATCGTTCCCCTCGATTACAGCGGTCGAACGAAGACGGTTGCGGACCGCCTGTACGAGGAGTGTGGCGAGGCGGAAACGCTGCTGTTCGACGATCCCGACCGAACCATCGGCGAACGGTTCGCCGAGAGCGATCTCCTCGGCATCCCTCGGAAAGTCGCTATCGGCAACCACTTCGAACGAACTGGCGAGGTGGACGTCGAAACACGGGACGGACGGACCCGATCGCTCGAACCGGCGGCCGTTTCGGAACAGTGCCGTCGGGAGTGCCGATCCGGGTTCGTGTGATGGTAGTGGACCGCACGGTGCACGAAAAAGGCGCAGGCGTCGTCGCTGTTCGCTCGAACGTGCTCACCTTTGTGCACGACTCACTTCGGTTCCGTTCTTCGAATCCGCCACGCCAGTCCAAGGCCAACGAGTAGCACCGCCACGATGGCCACGTGGTAAACGATGTCCGGAACAGTACGGGGACCGACCCCGACGATCATCGTCCAGATTCCGACGAGCGTTCCCACGAGCGCGAACGCCTGCACAACGGCGGCGATGGCAGCCATCGAGCGCGGACGGACCCAGGTCACCGCCAAACCGACGAGCAGAACAACACCGATCACGCTTTCGGCGATCATCGCCTCTGGATGCTCGTACCCGGTGATGATGATCCCTGCGTGGATCATGGATGCCAGGAGAAACGACACCCCTTCCACGCCCAGCAACGCGCGCATCGACCGCTTCATCTGGATCGTCTCCGCTCGGGACTCATTCTGTCGGTCGTCCCCGTGTTGCGGATGTTTCGACGTTTCGGTGGTGGATGATTCCATAATGAATGTAACGGTGGCAATCGTAGTGATTGTTGAGCCGAACATGTTCTAGTGGAACGTCAACCATCGATTGATGAGTTCCGTACTCCGAACGCCGTGGGAACAACTCACTACCTGACGGAACTGGCGTGCGAGATAAAGCGGTTCTAGCTGTCGTTACGTTTCCCCTCACGATAGCCAATTGTCCCCGCCTCTGCCGTTGTTTTGAGGATTCTGAAGGCAGCGACGAGGACTCTGATCAGGAGGATTATCCCACCAATCCAAATCAGAACCCCCGAGAGTTCGATCGCCCTGAGAAAGAGGGTTGCAGGAGTAATCACCCCGAGAAGGATTAGGGCCAAACCAATCCAGAACGCTTCATTCCGTTGGGAGAGGGCTGTGAGCGTTTCCACCATATTATTGAGTGCGTTGTTGTGTGAATAAGTATTGCCCACTGGTAGACGGGCATGTTGTCTGCAGCAGCCGATACAAGAAGTGTTCGTCATCGAGATCTGAACGAAGGACTGCGAACGCCTCAATCCACGGTTGACGGAGCACTAGTATTGCGATCGACAGAGGCCGTCCCCCGAAACCATGGACCCAACGATTCGAAGCGACCGACTGTGACCACATGCGCAACAGCCAGCGTCCACTGCTTGACCCGTGTGCTACCTGTCCGATTGGGTGTGAGCGATCGGTTCTATCGGGTGGGCTGCTCGGTCACACGGACCGGTTCCCGGATGTACCAACGCCGAGTGTTCCCAGTGCTACCAACACCACCGCGAGGCTGCCGACCACTCCCGGAATGGATCCTCCTGGCAGACTCAGGGCGAGCAAAATCGTCGTTCCCACCGCGAGCAATACGATACCGATTCCTAACCGGAGTGAAAGCGACCGGCTCATCCTTCGGCGTAGACGTTACACCACGCCTCGGGCGCGATGTCTCCCTGTACACGTGTACACGTGCCCGCATCCCCGCCGTTTTCCGGCGGCGTGTAAAACTGGCAGTTCGAGCACTGCTGGTTCTCCTCGGGATGGTCTTGATAGCTGACCTGCTCTTTCGACGTCTTGCTGGTGGCGTTGCTACAGCCAGCAATGGCGAACAGACTCGCGCTTCCCAGAAGCTGGATGAATCGCCGTCGGGCTGTCGTCCGGTCCGAATCCGGAACCCGAGTGGGCTGTGATCCGCCGTTTCGTTGTGTGGGTGCCATCACACGGGGTTGGCGCGGGAGCATCGTGGGTGTTCACGCTAACATATTCGCCCTTGTGCTTGAACATAATATAATTTAAACTATTGTTGTTGTGTGCGGGCTTATCGTGCTGTTGTCCGAAGATGTTCGCGGATACATGGATATCCTCGACCACCGAATATGGATACATGCCCAGAGCGAAACTGAAGGCCAAGATTCCTGGCGGACCAGCCGCCCTTTCGGCCCAGCATCCGGACGACGAATTCCGAATCCTGGCGAGCCATCCGACAGAGGACAGCCTCGTAGCGATTCTCGAAGCCCAAACGTCGGACACCGAGGCGCTCGTTCGAGATCTGGCAGAGGCGTCTTGGCTGACCTCCTATGAACTGTTGCACGCCGATGAACAGACCCTGCTCGTTCAGTATTCGCTTCCGTTCATTCCTCCACCGTATCGCGCTCTCCTCGCTTCGGAGAACCTGCCGCGTTTTCCCTCACTATTCGTAACGGGTGGGTAATTTCCGATATCACCACCTCACACGAACGGCTCTCCCAGCTCAAAGACGAGCTATACGCTACTGGTCTCACGTACGAAATCGTGTCAGTCACACAGTCGACCGATCCAACCGATCTTCTGACTGACCGCCAACGCCGGTTCATGACCGAAGTCATCGATCGTGGATACTACGATACCCCCCGCGAGTGTTCGCTCACTGATCTCGCCAAGGAGATCGATGTCAGCAAATCGACCGCGAGCGTCGTGGTCCATAACGCCGAAGCGGCAATCATCAAGGAGTTCTTTGCAGAATCGACCGAGTAGAGACCGTTCCAGGAGTGGCCAGCGAGTTCACGGCAGAACAAGACGCGCACTGTCAGCACAGCGTCGTATGCAAGCGCCTCGAAACGATCGTACTCCGTGGCTCGGAGAACCTGGCCAACGGTTATCTGTCGAACGAGTACAACGAGATTGGGGCTGTTTCGAAGCAGTTGCGGGCCTCGCGAACACCTCAGCCGAGGCTAGAACTGAAGTCAGGCAGATAGATTGCTCATGCACAGGCGTCCGTGAAATTTGGGTCATTGGTATGATTCAGCACGTACTGTGCATGAACGATGTAACTGCTCGACATCAGACTCTTACCTTATAGCGCAGTTTCACCACCAACGGTCGCTATTCGTCGGGTGCTAGTTCGCCGACGGTCCGTTCGCGAAGGTCGTCGCTCGCACCAACCGGAATGCTGACGATCACGTCGTCGACGACGTCACGCGCGACCAGTGTCTCGAACTGCTCACGGGCCACCCCTGGTGTGCCGACAATTGCTAACAGGTCGATCATCTCGTCTGTGACTGCCTCACGGGCCGCGTCACGGTCACCGTCGCGCCAGGCATCGGCGACTCGGGTAGCTTGGTCGGGGAACGACAGTGCGGCAGCGTTTTTGTACCCGTCACTACTTCCCAAGTAGTACGCGAGGTGGTTCCGGATCGTCGTGTACGCCTCGTCGGAATCGTCGCTCACCGCACAGGGGACGTACGGCGAAACTGTGATGTCGTCCGGATCTCGACCCGCCTGCCGAGCGGTGTCCGCGACGGTCGTGTAGGCCTCCGCTAATTGATCGAAGGGGATATTGTGAGGCAACCAGCCATCGGCGACCCGCCCGGTCGCGCGCCGGTTTGCTGCACCGAGCGCTGCAGCGTAGATGGGAATATCGCGGTCTAGCGCTGGAAAGTCCGCGACGTCGAAGAGATCTCCCCCGTAGGTTACCCGCTCGTCGCTGTTGAGAAACGCCTTGACGAGTTCGATGGTCTCGTGGAGTCGCCGCGGCGGATTGTCGAAGTCCCTCCCGTGGAGGTCCTCGACCACCTTGGCCGTACTCGTCCCGACCCCGAACCGGACGCGTCCGTCTGCCACGTCCGCGAGGGTCGCCGCAGACTGTGCCAGAGTGGCGGGTGAGCGACCGTAGACGTTGACAATGGCCGTCCCGAGATCGATCGTCTCGGTCCGTTCTGCGGCGACCGTGAGCGCGATGAACGCGTCTCGACCCCACAGTTCGGTCGCCCAGACAGCATCGTATCCGAGTGATTCTGCACGTTCAGTGAACGTTGCGACGTCGTCGTGATCCTCCGGAATGAGGATACCGGGTGCCATAGTAGAGATAATGGTCCAAGGGTGTAAATAACATCTTCTATTCAAATAAATAATATCGATTTTGCAGGCAGTTCAAGCATCAGCCAACGATGAACGCACCGCCAAGGATGTCCAGAACCCGCTCCAAACGAGACCGAGGACGCTTATCTCGTATCCGCCGATTGTCTTCACTAGAGATCCGTTCTTAGTGGTTGGTTTCGTGCTCCTCGTGTTGTTCATGTATTATTTCAGTCTCCATCGACTGATTTGGGGGCGAGTTGATGTCGAATTCTTGATGAATCTCCTCTTTTTTGAGGAGTAAGAATCCTCCCACGATCGCCAGATATCCTCCGACGGTAAAGAGACTAATCCGCTCGTCGAGGAGCAACCAGCCGAAAAACGCCCCAAACGCAGCTGATACGTACGTTATGAAGCTCATCTCGAATGCGCCGATTCGGTCGAGAAGATCAAAATAAATGAAATAGGCGACCGCACTCGCCACCACTCCCAAATACCCAATTAGCACGACCGACGAGAGCGTCCACTCGACGGCAATGAAGCTCGTCGGGGACCGAACCATTGCAGTACCATGCAGCAGAATCGCGCCGACGATCATTGCCCACGCTTCCATCGTCTCGACCGGTTGTTCGGCGGTGAATCTCTCCGTGAGGACGCTTCCGAAGGCGAAGCTTGCCGCGGCAACCAAGAGCAGGAACTGTCCGAGAAGGTCGTTGGTAAGGAGGTTCGACGGATCCGGGCGTGAGATGAGCAAAAACCCCGCGAACCCGAGTACAATGCCACCGCTATCGACCAGCGTAATGCGTCCGCTCGGGAGGAGTGTACGTGAGAATACCGCTGTGAGAATTGGCATTGTAGCGACGACGATCCCAGCTATCGCACTTGGAACCGTTGTCTCTCCTATGAATAATAGTGCATTGTAAATAGCGATGATGAAGACCGCTCCGATACCGACAGTAAGCCAGTCAGCACGGGTTCGCGGTCGCCAGTAGTCCTTACGGTGCACCACGTACGCGAGCATGACGAGCGCCCCGATCTCGTACCGAAACGCAGCGAACAGAACCGGTGGCAGTTCATCAAGTCCGATCCTGATAGCTGGATATGTTCCGCCCCAAATAACTCCTAACAGAACGAAGAGCGCCAGGTTTCGGTATCGTACCATACGCTATCGGGGGATCGGGAGAGTGGTAGAAACATGACCTGCTATAGCAGGAGTCCTCCCTCGACGAACATCAATAGGACGGCACAATGTGAGGGGCCAGCGGAGTTATGCTAACTGATAGCAACGCGGTTCCGCTTTTACCCGTTCGCTACTGAGGGAATGTATGGACGCAATCGGTTCGGACGATGCCCTCCGTCTCACGTTCGACGTGTGGCATCCAGGCTGCTGGGTGCTGGAGGTGACCAGACAAATCGATGTCGGATTCCTCGGCTATGGCGTCTACACGCGCGATGATGGCCAGGCGACAACGCACTTTACCACGTATGCTGATACGCAGGCGACGATCGAGGAAGCACTTGATCTGGTTCGAGCGCATCCGTCGGTACATTCGGTTTCAGAGATGACGCAACGGTATCGACAGCGAGATTTCCCTGCCCCAGGGAATGCGAGGCGCGAGTTGCTCGTAGAACACGATGGGACGACCCAAATCAGCGAAGCGTTCACCTCTCGAGGATTCGTTTACGCTGAACTCGGCGACATACACGGTGAGAGTGAACGGTGGACGGTGTTCTCGACCGACGATCGATCGATGATTCGAGCACAGATCGACGAAATTCGAGACCAAGAAGGGGCAGAGATCGCTATCCAGTCGATTTCTCGTGCAGACCGGACGGTACCGGGCGATTCGCTCCCGATCGATCAGCTGACCCACCGACAGCGAGAAGTCTTCCAGTTGGCGCGCAAGCGAGGGTATTACCGACAGCCAAAGGAGACATCCGCGGGCGAACTCGCCACCGAACTGGACATCACGACTTCAACGGTTCACGAACATTTACACAACACTGAGGAGAAGCTCCTCGACCTCTCATAGACTGAAGTCAGGCAAGGGACTTCTCATGCACGGCTGGGATCGAAATCTATATCGACGGTCTGAATCTCACACGTGTCTGTGCATGACGAATCCACCTAGCCGACTTCTGTTGATAAGGAAGAGAGGAACCAGATTGTATTATACTGTCGGACAGAGCCACGTACAAAATAAGACGGAATATCCAGCTGCTGTCTAGCGGTCACCAGCAGCTGATATTCAATCATCTCTGTCCGACAGTATATTGTTCCTCTCGATACGACGGTGCGGATGCCTCCCCTGGGAGTCCTCCCTTGTAGACAGTGTTCGTTTCGCGAAGTGCACTGATGTCGGACAGAGGATCGATGTCGACTGCTACGAAATCAGCGTGATTACCGGGTTTGATCCCACCTACACGGTCGTCAGGAATCGTGCGGGCTGCGACGCTCGTTGCGGCCTTGACAACGTCCATTTCGGTCATACCGATTTCCTCAACGAACAGTTCAGCCTCGAGTAGATTTTCCTTTCCGTAAGGAGTGAATTCGTTACCGAGGAAGTCCGTCGCGAGTGCGATTGGCACGCCGGCCTCATACGCCGATTGAGTGGACTCCATGTGCGCTTCCCAGGCTTCGCGAGCCTTTCGGAGCCCGTACTCCGGCATGCCATGGTCTGGTCCCTCAGTAACAATCTGGTGCATCACCGAGAGTGTCGGCACGAACGTAGCGTCGGTCTCCAACATCATCTCGATCGCCTTGTCATCCAAATAGAAACCGTGTTCGATTGTGTCGACCCCGTTGCGCAGGGCGGATTTAACCCCCTCACTCCCTTGGGCATGGGAGGCGACATCGATACCGACACGATGAGCCTCTTCCGTGATTGCTGCGATCTCATCGTCCGTATACTGTTGTTGTTGAGGATGATCTTTTTCCGATAGTACTCCACCAGTCGTCGCGATCTTCAAGAGGTCGACGCCTTCTCTGATGTTTCGACGTGCCGCCTTCCGACATTCCGCGGGACCATCCGCAAGAATTCGATCGCTGAACCAGTTCGAACGAGTATGCGGACTCTGATCGATATCAAGCCATTCGATAGGAAGGAAATGGGCGTCTATGTGGCCACCGGTCTGGTTGATGGGCGGCCCGCTGGAGAAGATGCGTGGACCGGGGATATCACCTGTATTGATTGCTGCTTTGAGTCCAAGAGCCGTTCCACTGCCGACATCACGGACAGTGGTGAAGCCCGCGTCGAGGAGTTTTCGGCAGTCGGCAGTTGCACGAGCAGCGCTTTCAACCCTTCCAGTCGTCAGTGCCTCAAACGGGTTCATCGACTGCTTGCCGGTGAGATGCACGTGCGCGTCGATCAAGCCAGGGATAACGATTTCACCGGAGTGATCGATTCGCTCTACGTTATCCGGAACGGAGACCGACTCTTGAGGGCCAATCTCTTCAATAATTCCGTCCTTGACGAGAACAACTGCGTCTCGTATCGGTTCATCAGCTATTCCATCGATGAGCGTGCCGCAGTCGAAAGCTTTCATACGTTTCATTACCTTTACTATCGGCCACTATGTTAAGTACGCTCATCTTGATAAATAATAACATGCCTTGTTGCAGCGCTAGCTAATGCTGCTCTCAGCACCGGGTTTCCGTGAGACTTATTGAGAATTGGACACCCACTTTCGGTATGAGGTCGAAACGATCACTTGTGCGATAGTGTAAACATCTTGCTAAACAGTACGTTGATGATCCAGATGTACCCTCTGCGCTGAACGGCAACGGGTACGCCGAGTAGGTCCAGATCGCTCTGATCCTCATGCGCGTCGAACTCGATACGGCCGCGATCGTATCAACGATATGGCTTCAAATACGGATTATTTGACTGCCCAAGGCCGGACAACAGGGACACATAGCAGTTATATCACTAACGTAGATTACTACGATATAGAAATTTGAGCGTTGGCTTGACGTAGCAGTTTGATAGTAGCGGTCAATTAGTTTTTTGTGCGAATGTAGATTTCATGTACACACAGTGTCGTCTGAATATGAGCAAAACAAATAGATCGATCTTGATCCTGTTGTTAGTTCTATCGGTCTTCACAGCCGGTTGTTTCGCTACCAATTCCGTCAATAAAGATAACAAAACTCCGAGTTTAGAAGATCCCCAATCGAACAACTCCATGTCCAACAAGAGTGGACCCATCCAGGCGAGAGTAGTAGAGTCTCCCCCTTCAAGCGCAACAGTCGTCCCTTCAAATGATGAACGAATTGCTGATGTGGCCCCGATACAGAAGGGAGTCAGCCAAGCGGTTGAGAAAGATGGTACTCCTCGAAAAGTAGGTTTGAATCTTGAGGGAAAGCAATACACAAACACCTCCCAAGCATTGAAGAAATTACCGAGATATAACGACTCACCGGCGGCCGATGGATATTATATTAGGCACAAAGATACGGTGGTTCGTGTGAGTCTACTCGTAGAAGAGTAATTAATTATTTTATCTCCCCCACATACTTTATTAATTCCGTAGACGGCCTGCCCACGTCGGTGGGCGTCTTCTGACTCTGTTGTCAAAATCAGTACTTGTGGTGATGGTTGCCCCCGTTTCGTATTTGTGTATCTTCGTGAAATTCAGTCAGTGGTGTATTTATCAGGTATCTGTTTTGTAGGTCACTCGTTATCGCGAGATTTCCCGAGGGAATCTTCTTGTTCGCCACGGGTAAGTCCACCCGCTTCGGCGAATCAACCGGCATATTGTGACGATGGAATTGCGTTCCAGACCGATCCACCATCGTCGTACTCTCCCGCTCGCCGTACCCATACCACTGTCAGCGTAATAATGATGAATATTGTCAAACCTATTGCAGATAATGTTGGTAAACCAACCATCATCAGCACGCTTCCGATTATCGGCCCTCCAACAGAGATCAAGACCCCTCCAGCAATGAGATACTGTCTTATTTGGTGAGTTATCGAAGACATGTCTGACCACTTCTTGGGATATTCATTTTTTTGATGGGTAATGCGGCGAAAGCAGATTGCCTGATTTTGGACCGCTATCAGCCATAGATATCGTATGGCTTGGTGGAATGTTTACTATTGGGTGGGATCGGGCAGGATACGGATGAGACACTGACACCACGTCGGTCTAATCAGCCCACTCACTCAGCCGGCGTCCCCGCGAGCCACCACGCGCGCCAGAGGATGTTCCGCTGCTGGCGCTGTTCGCGACGCTCCTGTATTCGCCGCTCATCCTCCACGTACTCAATGAGCGCAGTATGCTCCTCACGCTGTTGAACCAACGCACGCTTTTCGTTCCGGAACCGGTCGTTCTCCCGGCGCAGCTCCTCAGTATCACCCCGTGAAGCGAGTGTATTCCGTATGTATTCCGAACATGAGACACCATTTTCATCGGCTTCAGCGTCTAACTTGTCCAATAACGGATCAGGCACTCATAGCGAAATCGTCCCCATATGACGAACGGAATACACCGTTCTACATTAATTTCAATCACAGGCCAACAACCAGCCCGAACACCAGCCCATCGCCGAGAAAACCGACGAAATCTGGCAGCAGGCCAAGCCGTTCGTCTGTGATGCGTTTGCGCTCGACCGTGGACCAAACTGGCAGATCCACGAGAACGCCTTCTGCTGAAGCCAGGTAGATGAATCTCTCATGCACGACAGACGGTGAAACCAACCTCACTAGTTTAAATTTCGTAGATATTTGTGTATGATAATCCACCTAGCCGGCATCAGAAGCAGTGAAATGGTGGTTTGTAGAAATCCATGCTCCGAAGTTGCGGGTCTACTCCTTTGTCGGAGAGTATACCGTTGAGAATATTTGCGATGGGATTTTCGATCAAGTCATTGCTGGTGACGAAACCACAGTAAATGATGTGAACACAATAATCGCTGGTGTTGCCGCTTCAGGCTCACTAGCAACCCACGCTGGTTATATAGCGGTCGGAGCCCTCGGGCAAACGGGATTAGTGGTCGTAGGGGCAGTAACAGGGATCCCAGTGGCTGGGTGTACAGTTAACGATGTGGTGGAGGACCTCTCAAACAGAACGTGTGTATCCGGCGTTCATCTTTACATCGACACAGGGATAGAAGTAGACGTTCCTATCCTGACAATGGGTGGAACACCGTATGTATCTGTTGCCTCGGGAACAAGAGAGGTATCCGCCACTATCCATCCCTCGGAGGTTATCCAGGGCCTAAACTCGGTACTAGTCGTTCGGTTTGTACGACTTTAGATACAACTATGGAGGACATCCCGATAGAAGAAGTCCAAGCTGCATACGAGAACGTACCGGAAGCAGACAGGGATGCTACTACAAGTATTGTAGATGCGATAACACCCACAGTCGAAGCATTGGATATGAATTTAGGAGACTTAGGTCTGTAGCAGTGATACAGATATTGCTTCGGAAAGCACTTATGGAAGAAAGCCAGTGTAACGTGGTGACTATTATTACACAAATAGACATAGGGTCTACAGCTTCGATAGTCATTGGTCTGTGTCTTCTCATAGCAATTGTATATCATTGGGAATCTGAATTCATGGATTCAAAAAAATGGGTATATCTTTTCATCGCACTATCAATAATACTGACTGGAATATGGCAGCACGCTCTCTTTGAGCAGTGTGCTGGAGAGGTTCTTACAAACATAGTGGGACTCGCCCTGCTCGGCTCTCTGATCGCACTCATTTATTCATTCTATTTGGCTGACATGAACTGAGTTCACGTGTACTCTAATCAGTCTTACCTGCGGTGTAGCCACGGGAGTCCCCACTTTCCCTCAATTTCGCTGATATTTGGAACAGCCGGATCAAGCTGCCTTGGGGATAGTAGTCCATACGAATCAACGGTAGAGAGTTACGTGTCTTGGTCGGGATCGTCAGCGCCGAGATCGTCACCGAGCGGAGGTCGATCATGTTCCGTTCGGTTTCCATCTCGTCTTGCCGGTCGGTCGGAATTGGTTCGGGTTCGCTGTCTCCGACGTTCTCAACGAGTTCTTCATCGAATCGCCGTCGGATTTGAGCAAGTTGATCACCAGTCATGGATAGTGATTGCTCATATCTATTGCCCTCCCATCATCTAGTTACAATTAATAGTACCAAATACAATCTTAGAGATATTTGTTATAATATTTCTATTTGAAAATGGATATATAAACTTCGTCATGCACAGCCACCTGCGAACTGTGGACTAACGAGCTAGCTTTCGAGTGAGACTGTGCGTTAGAAATCGTATCTAGCCGACCTCAGTAGCATCTGAAATCGACTAGCATACCAATAGACGCTGTCTCGTGGAAAGAATTTGCAAATCACACTCCGACAGATATGAGTAAAAACCATTTACAGAAATCCATACTCCGAAGTTGCGGGTCTACAACCTCGAACAATCCATATAGTAGCATACGGTGTACAACCGGTTCACGACTGTTTTTGGTGCTGCCCGAGAAGGGGTAGTTGATGAAGGTGTTCGGTTCGAGCGGCGTTCGGGGGGTGGTCAACGAGGACCTGACACCGGCGTTTGTCAGCCGCGTGGCGATGGCTGCCGGGTCGGTGTTCACGGCAATGGGGAACGACCGCGTCGCGCTCGGGCGCGATACGCGGGCGACTGGTGAGATGTTGGTCGACAGCGCAGCCAGCGGGCTGGCGAGCGTCGGCTGTGCGGTCGATGAACTCGGGGTGCTTCCGACGCCGGCGGTCCAGGCCTACGCCGAGCGCGAAGGGGTTCCCGCCGTGATGGTGACGGCGAGCCACAACCCGCCGGAGTACAACGGGGTGAAGCTCATCGGTGCCGACGGGATCGAGCTGGTGCGCGAAACGCTCGAACAGGTCGAGGACCGACTTCTCACCGAGCGGTTCGACACCGTTCGTTGGAACCGAACCGGTGATCGCCACCCCACGGCGGACGCGTCTCGGAACTACGTTGAGGCAGTGCTCGAGTCGGTCGACCGGGAGCGCATCGCCGACGCGGGGTTGACGATCGCGCTCGATCCCGGCCACGGGGCGGGCGCGCTCACGAGTCCACGGCTCTTCCGGGAGCTTGGCTGCTCGGTCGTGACGGTGAACGCCCAGCCGGACGGCCACTTTCCGGGACGGAATCCCGAGCCGATCGAGTCGAATCTCGCCGGTCTCAGACGGCTCGTACGAACCACGGACGCCGATTTCGGGATCGCCCACGACGGCGACGCCGACCGCGCGATCTTCGTGGACGAGCAGGGCACCCACATCGAGGGCGACGCGGCGTTTGCCGCGCTGGCGGCCGCGGAGCTGGAGCCGGGGGACACGACGGTTTCGGCGGTAAACGTCTCACAACGGCTCGTCGACGTGGTCGAGGAACAGGGCGCGACGCTCGAACGAACCCCCATCGGGAGCACGAACATCGTCACGCGCATCCAGCAGCTGACCGCGGAGGGCGAGTCGGTACCCATCGCTGGCGAGGGCAACGGTGGGGTGTTGTTCCCCGAGTACCGGCTCTCACGCGATGGTGCCTACACCGCTGCTCGGTTCTGTGAGCTGCTGACGGACCGGACAGCGAGCGAAATCGTTGCCGAGCACGCAGGCTACGACAACGTCCGGCGCAACATCAGCTACGACACGGAGGTCGAACGCGAGCGGCTGCTCGGCGCGGTCGAAGAAACCGCCAGAAACGCCGACATCCCTCTCGATACGACCGACGGATACCGCCTCGATTACGACAGCTCGTGGGTGCTGGTCCGACCCAGCGGCACCGAGCCGCTCATCAGGATCTACGCCGAAGCAGAGGACCACGAACGGGCCGAGGAGCTCGTCGCGTGGATTCGCGGCGCGCTCCTCGAAACCGTGTGAGACGGTTCACTTGTGGTCGGCCACCGATTCGAACGTCTGGTCCCGAAGGCTCGCGGCAACGGACGGAACGTCCGGCTCCCCGATCCGTCCGGGGTGTTTGCGCCGGAAATACCCCAGGAGGTTCTCCACGTCCCGTTCGAGAAACTCGTCTGCGTTCTCGTGGTCGGTCGCAACCGCTTGTGGCCAGTCGAACAGCATCACCCCCTGTTCGCTCACAGCTACGTTGTACTCGCTCATGTCGGCGTGAACGTACCCCTCTGCGTGGGCATCCGCCAACTCCGAGAGAATGAGATCGAGCACCCCGACCGCCTGCTCGTCCGGCAGTGCGGCCTGCGAAAGCTCCACGCCCTCTAATTTCTCCATCACAATGGCGTGGCGGTTGTGTTCGATCGGTCTCGGAACGCTTACCGTCGGATACACCGTTTCGAGCGCGTCGTACTCGCGCTCGGCGGCTTTCCGGGCCGTGTACAGCCACGACAGGTGGTTGCGGTCGGCGGTGTATTCGCGCTCGCGCTGGACCTCCCGGAAGTTCGTGTACCCCTCCCGGTGGAACTTCAACGCGAGCGGTTTGTAGGACTCGACCTCGTACACGTCGCTTTCCTTGCCGACGCCGAGGGGCGCACCAAACCCTTCGAGGGTGCCCCGCTCGACCAACGTGTGGAGCGCGAGCGCATCGTACCCTTCGAACGTGAGACGAAAGCCCTGGTACTGTATCGTCTTGCGCTCGATGAATCCACGGCGCTCACAGCGATCCAAGCGGTGATCGACCTCCTCGCTGTCGAGGCGGGCGTACTCCGTGAGCGTCTCCCGGTCGACCCACTCGCTGAACCGCATCCCGTGCTCGACGCCCGAGAGCAGATAAAAATCCGCAGACTCCAACTCCCGTATCTCTCCGGCGACGTTCCGTACCATGTCCACGCTATCGCTCCATCGCCTAAAAACTCCCCGCGTTAGGTGAATGAATCATATATCGATATAGATAACCGTCAGGATCAAGAGACAACGAGATGGTCGAATAATCGCTTGGAACTAGCTGTTTTCGGCCTGATTGTGAGTTCGTCAGGGCGATTTCAGGGTGATTCTACATACCCACTGTTCTGAATGTATTGAAGACAGTGGCAAGTGAGGTGGAATAATCCATCGCAGAGAGAGCCGTCGCTCACAGGGCGTGCTCCCGAAGAGACTTCAGCGTTAGTCTGGTGGATCGAGACCGTAGTACTGCTTTGCTATCGTCACGAATTGGTTGGCATCAACGCGGGGCGAGTAATCAGGGTGCTCCGTCAGCGCGAGTTTGACGAGCAGGTCGACCAGCCTCCACGTATTGTACAGGATACACGCGAACATGAAGTTGAAAAAGCGGTAGCGCGGACAGGTCGAGGTCGTCCGGACCATGAACGTCTTGATTTTCTTGTAGCCGTTCTCGATGCCCCATCGATGGCGGTACCACCGAATCAGGCGTGCAACCATGTGTATGCGTTCGCGGTCGTCGTATGGCTCGCCGCTCTCATCACACGCTGAGACGAACGGATGGTTGGTCTGGAACACCACGAACCCCGTGCCGTCACCGTCGGCGTCTGTTGTCTCCAGATCCTCATCTTCGCCACGGAGGTCGCTGAGTAAGCGGGCCAGCGGAGAGATTTCCTCGCCAAGCTCCGCCTCATCGATTCCCAACTCCTCGCACATCTCCTGTCGGTAGTTCGGCCGCTCGTTGCGATCGGGGTCCCTCTCCGTCTCGGCTGCTGTCTCTTCGTCCGGCATCTCCGTTGTTGAGGGCAGGAAGAGATGCGTTCGGTTCGATTGGTCCTCGGGTGACTGTTCGACGATACGGATCATTTCACCGTTCTGTTTCATCTCGGCGATAGTGTCGTTCTGGGCGGCGAATTTCCGCTTTGGATTCAGGGAATATACCCCATACTCCTCGCAGATATCTTTGACCGGATCGCTATCGAACTCTCGGTCCATCAGCACGAGGCTGATGTCGTCGACCATCTCAGTCGCATGACCCAGTAATTCATCCACGATCTCGTCTTTCGTCATCCCGCGTTCTTTCGGCAGTGCGTCCAGTACGAGCGGGATATCGTGGCCGACGATCTGGATGCTTGCCCACTGATAGTAGTAGTTGCCGTCCCGATGGCCGAGAATGTACGGCTCGACAACGTTGCCCTTCGTGTCGGTGTCCATCTCGCCGGTAAACGGTACACCCTTCGTCACATCGATCGCGGCCCATAGCTTGCCAACGAGTTCACCGTCGCGTCGTGCCCGTTCGATGAGCCGCTTCGTGGTGCGACGATGCTGTCGGCGCATTTCGTTGACCGTGAGCTTGCGAATTTGCCAGCGGTGCGTCGACCCAGATGGCGTTCTCTCACGGGTCGAATCGACGTAGAAACTGTCTGCCCCGCTTTCTGCGAACATGTTCTTGCGGACGCCCATGAACGCGTGTTGCTCCCAGAACGCGTTTTCGTGAATCTGAGCGTTGTCGCCGCGTTTCAAGAAGAACTCCTCGGTGACAAACGGCTTGGCGTGCTGCCAGACGTCCTTGGTCGTATCGGCGATGAGGCGTGTTACTGATTGCTCCGAGATGTCTTGCTTGTCGCTGGGCTGAAAAACATCATCAGGGGTGGGGATGCCCTCTTCACGCAATAGGGTGACAAGCTCGGACGCTACCTCACAACAGATAGCTTGGAGGTCATCGCTGAACTCCTCGTGCCACATCTCCCAGAGTCGGGATTGTGTCGGCGGTGTCGGACGCATTCGCTTCGGCTCCGCTACCAGATCATCGTTGTTGAACCCGTATTCCACCGTCAACTCCGGATGCTCCTCGAAGTAGTCGGCGAGGTGTGTCTCGCCGTTCCAGCCCATCGCCTGCTTGAGGATGTGCGCTCTGATCCACGGAGCGAGCGGCGTATAGTTGCGGTGCCACGTGGCGCGTGCGTCGGGAAGAGCCGGATCAACGGAGAGAC
Organism: Halobacteriales archaeon YIM A00010; assembly: GCA_025041175.1. GTDB lineage: Archaea > Halobacteriota > Halobacteria > Halobacteriales > Haloarculaceae > Halocatena. The sequence goes on along the minus strand of JAKCFJ010000001.1, from coordinate 2,107,411 downwards.
TCCCGATCACCGCTGCGACGGTCGGATCGTCACTTGCTGACCCAACATAGTGGAGCGAAAATCGGAAGCGGTCGTCATGCCTGTCGTCAGCAGAATAATTGTTGAAGTCGTACGACGACTCCCATCGAAGGTCGAAGACTGATTCCGAATCTCCTGTTGTTGACTGAGACTCCATTTATTGATGGTCTGGCTGACAACATCTAGTGCTGCCATGCGCTGGTCGCAGTATTTCACCAATCAATGTGCGTGCGCGTCGTCATGGTGAGGATACTGCTGTGGTTTCGAAAACACTGCGGAGCGCGTCGCTTGGGTCGAGCTTATCCAGTTCCTCTTCAACAGCGATGTTGGCCAGGTTCGAGTTCGTTTCTTCGCGCTTTTGAAGACTCCATACACAGTGCAGATACGACAGCCGGAACAGCCAGACGGCGTTATCGATGTCGTCCTCAGATTTGATGTAAAAAGTCGTCCCGGTCGGTGAATTCGATGCAAAGTGGTGTTCCTCAGTCCGACCGTCCGCAATCAATTGGTCGCGGAGAGATGGCGGATAACTGATGTCAACCGTTCCCCCTAGGTGAACGTGACCGATTTCTCTGTTTCCTATCTGAAAGGCCGTTGCATTGAATCGTCCCTCTTTGATCGTGATTTCCGACCAGGACGCAACTGTTTCGATTACTTGTTCAGTTTCTGATCCGTGCTGGTGCGTATCCTTGGATGTCATATTTTTACCTTATTTGTTTATTTTCTGATTTGCATCGATCTCGATTCTAGGGGATATGTCAGTACGACCTCACTCACCCGGAGCCCGTTTTGCCCGGCAAATCTATTTTCGCGACCAGGTTGATTGGGTCCTGAGTTAGTAAACATTCACAAACTACATGAATACTTCGGTATATTCAATAATATCGGTAATTCCCCATTCGGTTGGTCAATGTGCGGGTCAATCGATTCCTTGTACGTGAGGATATTGATTAACTCAGCACACGGAGAACGGCCTTCCCACGGGCATGAGATCCCTCATTTTCACGGTGGGCTTCAGATGCCTCCACGAGTGGTCGCTGAGTGCTGATGGTCGGTCGCACGTCTCCAGCGTCAATCAGCTCGGCGATGTCGCTAAGGAGCGATGGATCTCGGGGGGGCACCATCTGTCCTCTGACACCAGCGTCGGCTGTTCGTTCTTCTGACGGCTCATGTATCGTGGATACAAGTATCCCGTTTTCTTTCAAGACTTCGAAGGACCGGTCTTGGGTTTCACCGCCGACCGTATCCAGCACGACATCGATATCCGTTCCCACCGATTCAAAGCGTTGTGTTCGGTAATTTACGAACTCATCGACGCCGAGATACCGGAGAAATCCCTCGTTATACCCGGATGCTGTGCCGATAACGTATGCATCTGTCCACTTCGCTAGTTGGACGGCCATATGCCCGACGCCGCCTGCGGCGCCATGAATCAACACACGCTGGCCGTCTGTGAGTTCTGCTGCCTCGAAGAGCGCCTGCCACGCAGTCCTCGCTACTCCTGGGACTCCAGCAGCTTCAATGTGAGTCAGAGACGTTGGCTTCGGAGCGAGTTGTGCGGCAGCCGTCGCTGTGTACTCGGCATAAGATCCCGATGAAGGGAATCCGCTCCACCCAAAGACGGCATCGCCGGGGGCAAAGTCTGTGATAGCCTCCCCAACGGTTTCGACAACCCCAGAGACGTCTGTTCCAAGAATGAGTGGAAACGGCTCATCCGGAATCATCGGTAGAGGACCTCCCTGCCGAATCTTCCTATCCAGTGGATTCACTCCAGCAGCATGGACGCGTACTAACAGTTCTTCGTCCATTGGCTCGGGCCGTGGAGCATCCTCATACGTGAGGACTTGTGGGTCGCCGAACTCGTGCATACGGACGGCCTTCATGGAATCAGCTCTCTGATGAGGATCATGGGATCTCTCCGAGGAGACGATGTTCGATGGCATCGACCGGTCATATTTTTATCGTGCATGTTGGTACGCTCTTCTGATAAATAAACACTTACTTACTATATAAGTATTTGGGGAACTGTTATACTTCCGCATCGTCAATCCGGTACTACCGATGTCCATCGATGACACCATCGAACTCGGATACTCGCTCGCGTTTGGCAATACTCGCGCAACCCCATCGGCGTGGAGACGTATCGCTTCAGAGATCGACGGATCCTTTGATGCACTCTGGTTAGGTGAGCATATCATCGTTCCAGAAGCTGGGTTCGATAGGGACGACTACAACCCGACGTGGGCCGAAATAACTACTGAATTATATGAGGTATTTCAAACTCTCTCGTATTTAGCGGGGCAAACGACTGATATTCATCTCGGAACAAATATCTGCATTGCCCCTGCTCGACATCCGGTCCATCTGACAAAGCAAGTACTCACCCTCGAGGCAATATCCGACGGGCGGATGGAGTTTGGGGTTGCCCCGGGAGGGATGAAATCCGAACTTGAGGTACTCGACATTCCGTTCGAAGAGCGCGGCCCTCGTACTGACGAGTTTCTAGAATTATTTCATGAAGTCATGGAACAGGGGGAACTATCGTTCGATGGCCAATATCATCAATTCAATACTTCTGGTTTCTATCCGATTCCAGACCGCAATGATGGACCACGTGTTTGGATCGGAGGAAACTCCGGTGCCACGTTCCGTCGAATCGCTGAGTACGGTGACGGGTGGATAAGCTCACCGTTTACCAATCCTGAGGCACTACGTGATGGACGCGATCGACTCCAGCAAGCATGGACGGATTATAACCGAACGGCATCGCTGCAGATTGCCGCGACCCAGGAAATCTTCATCGGCTCACCAAACGAGATTGATCGTCCTACGCCCGGCGTGATTGTCGGCTCACCAAACGAGATCATCGAAGCGATAGAGTCGTACATTGATTCAGGGGCGACATTTTTCACTATCAAAAGTCCGGTTTCGACGTCTGAGCAAGAGATCACCCAAATTCGTCGGTTCTGTGATGATGTATTACCAGCTTTTCGGTAAATTGAAGTGTATGTTCTACACACTCTGAGCACGAGAAAGCTACCTATCTCTACTTCGTTCTTCTACCGAGTTCTTCTTTAGAGATTTGGATATATGAACGACAGGGTGAATCAATTGGCAGAGCTTCATGATGGTTCATCGGGACGATCCACGGTATCTTCGCTCACTATTCCTGATTGGATATATGCGTACAGTTGGTTACGGATCATCTCAGCTTCATCAATCAATCCGAGAACAATTGCATACCGGGGAACAGCGTCACAGAATGTATAGACGACAACAGCAGTCGATTCAGGATCAACCCTGTGAAAAGCACCTCGCTCGATTCCATCGTTTATAATCTCAGTGAGAGACGTAACCATGAACCGATGATATTTCTGTAACGGTTCGGCGAAGGCCTCCTTACGAGGGGCGTAGGCTCTCAACTCCTGCATTGCAACGTAGAACCCTGGATAGTATTCCCAATCAATGGAGTCACCCGTAAGTACTTCACATGTTCTGAGCAGTCGCTCGATGGGATCAGTGATATCGGCAGATTCAATTTTCCAGGAAAACCAATCGATGGCTGCCTCAAGGTATGCTTCGATAAGGGCATCCTTCGAGTCATAATGACGGTAGAGGGCGGCCTCAGTTCGGGTCGATTCGGCAGCGATCTTCTTCGTCGTGAGATCAGCGTAGCCGTGTTTGGCCAAGGCCTGTGCGACGGCCGAGAGGGGGTATTGAAGTGTATCTGGTAACTCATCATCTTTGCCGTGCGTACCGGAGACCATGTGAATGAATACTTACCTACGTATACTAAACGCTTCCTGGTGAAATCCGAGATGGCGTCCGAGACCGCACATCAGTGGTCATTCAGAACAAGAATACATTTGACATAAATTTTATTATTGATATAATACATTGAGAGTATGATGGATTCACGCTGATCCAAGCGATTATATTTGATCTAGTTGCCTCCACTCAGGATTCGTTGCGCACAGTTTCGGAAGATAGCATAATTCTGTCCTCGATTGTCAGTGATCGAGATTCATTTGTCTCAAACTAGGTTTGAAACGGCGTGTTATACCACTGAATGGCTATCGTTCGTCAGAAAATCCGCTGATTGAGGCGGCTCGCGAAAGCATCGCCTAGGGGCGAACCGAGTTGTCTTTCAGGCACCTCATCCGCTGGAATCAGCGCTGACGACACTACTTCGACGCATTCACCAGCAGTCAGTACCGGGGCCTAGTCCATCTCTCCGTCGACAGTTGCCTTCAGCAGAAAATCAGTGAGTCGGCAGATATTGTGAACTGCCTCGGAATCAAGCGCCGAGGCAGTTCACAGCCATTCCTCAGACCAGGCTTCGATTTCTTCGAAGACTGGACAGAGTGACCGTCCTTTCTCGGTGAGCGAGTAGTATGTGGCGACGGGGGCGTCTTCTTCGAGTCGCCGGTCAATGAACTTGGTCTCCTGTAGATCGTCGAGGACCCGAGAGAGGGTTCGTGAACTTGCTCCAGTCGAGCGTTTGAGTTCGTTGAAACGTTTTTCACCGTCCTGGAGGTCGTGGAGAACGATGAGTCGCCACTGTGAGCCGATCTGGTTCAGTGAATCGATAACCGAACACGCCTCCTCGTCGTACCGGTCATCAGCTTCGGACAGTCTGTTTGCTTGAGCCATTAGTCTGCGCTTGGTCATCCATATGCGCTGGATCCCTTAATAGGTTCTCTTCCGAACCAGGTATCGTTATGAAACCTAAAGTAACACCGCTGTCACCGGCTAACACCGACATCCCCTGGTATCACTGGTATCAGATTAGATATAAGTAAGTTCCAGAACGAACTAACTAACGTCGTGATACCAGCTACGATCACACCACTGCTTGCACTGCACACCGATCAGTCCCAGACGCAGGAGGTGAGTCGATAATGGCGATCGATGCAGGACTCGGTGCGGTCGTCTTCCTCGTCGCGCGGGTGCTCTTCGGCGGCCTGCTCGCGTTCCAGGGACTCAACCACTTCCAGAATGCCGACGCGATGAGCGGGTACGCCCAATCGAAGGGCGTCCCCGCAGCCCGGGCGAGCGTCCTGCTGTCCGGCGGCGTGCTCATCTTCGGCGGGCTTGGCATCGTACTCGGAGCGTTCCCTGCGATTGCCGCCGGGGCGATCGCGGTTTTCCTCCTCGTTACGACGCCGATGATGCACAACTTTTGGGCCGTGCCCGAAGACCAGCAGCAGGCCGAGATGACGAACTTCATCAAGAACGTCGAGCTCCTCGGCGCGTCGCTGGTCTTCCTCGTCCTCAGCAGTGAATCCTGGGCGTACGCGCTGGGCGTCGGTCTCGGGCTCTAATCGGCCGAGAAACGCTCGACCTTCGAGAATAGATTTTCGAACAAAAACACCACAACAACACATGACTACCGAAACAGACGGACTCCACCACGTAACGTCCATCGCGAGTGATCCACAGCGGAACGTGGACTTCTACACGGAAGTCCTCGGGCTGCGCCTCGTCAAGCGAACCGTCAACTTCGACGACAAATACACGTACCACCTCTACTACGGTGACGAGGTTGGCAATCCTGGTACTGTGTTGACGTTCTTCCCGTTCGAGGGCGCTCGACAGGGCCGCGTCGGTCGCGGGCAGACGAGCGCAACCGCGTTCATCATTCCTGAAGGGTCAGTCGACTACTGGGTCGACCGGCTCGAATCGAAGGATGTCGACATCGATACGCCACACACCCGGTTCGACGAGACAGTCGTCCCGTTCTACGATCACGACGGCCAGCCGTTGGAACTCGTAACTGGAACGAGTGACATCGAGCCGTGGACCCATGGACCAGTACCCGCAGACAACGCCATCCGTGGGTTCCACAGTGTGACGCTGGATTCCCTCACCCCCGAGCAGACGAGCACCGTGCTCGAGACGGTAGGATACGAATCAACCGCACAGGATGGCGACCGGACGCGATACAAGACAGCCGGTCCTCGCGCCTCGGTGATCGACGTTCTCGATCGGCCGGATGCGCCGCGAGGCCAGCAGGGCGTCGGAACCGTTCACCACGTCGCGTTCCGGACGCCCGATACCCAGACCCAACAGGAGTGGCGCGAGCCACTTTCGGACATCGGGCTCCGCGTGACGCCCCAAAAGGATCGGCAGTACTTCAAGTCGATTTACTTCCGAGAGCCGGGCGGCATTCTGTTCGAGCTCGCAACCGAGGGACCGGGATTCACTCGCGATGAGTCCGCCTCGGATCTGGGGACGGAGTTAACGTTGCCGCCGTGGTTAGAGAGTGATAGGACGATGCTCGAAGAACGACTTCCTGAAATCGAAACGGCCACTATAGCAGGGGCGAGCTAAGATGACTGGACCACACCAAGATCAACCCCTCGTGACGGCCGGGGCACCCCTCGATGTCGCTGAGGCCGCGCTCGTCCTCGTTCACGGACGCGGTGCGACCGCACAGAGTATCGTTCAGATGGCCGACGAGTTCCACCAGCCCGGTGTCGCGTATCTCGCGCCACAGGCCGCTCGAAACACGTGGTATCCGAACGCGTTCACCGCTCCCGTCGAGTCGAACGAACCCGGGCGGACCTCTGGATTACAGGCCATCGGGGATGCCGTGGAGAAAGCCAACGAGGCGGGACTCTCGACAGATCGCGTCATGGTGCTCGGGTTCTCCCAAGGCGCGTGTCTCGCCAGCGAGTTCGTCGCGCGCAACCCCACGCGCTACGGTGGCCTCGCCGTATTGAGCGGTGGGCTCATCGGTAAAACCGTCGATCCGGACGATTTCGACGGCGACCTCGAAGCAACGCCGGTGTTCCTCGGCTGCAGCGACGTCGATCCGCACATTCCCGAACAACGGGTTCACGAATCGGCGACCATCTTCGAGCAGCTCAACGGCGACGTGACCGAGCGCTTCTACGAGGGGATGGGTCACGGCATCAACCAAGACGAAGTCGACCACGTCTCCACGATGGTTGCGGAACTCGTCGACTAGGACGATCGCTTTTTCGTACCGGGTTGTCTGGTTCCGGGGCTTTTGCCAGTCGTCCAGTCGTTTCCTCGGATTCACCGCGCCAGACGGATGGCTACGTTTCGTCTGTACTCGTGGCGCACATCAGTACGCGTCCTCCAACACGGCCTCGATCTCCTCCGTCGTCGGATCCAGCCCACGTGGGACGTTCGCTATGAAGGAGTCGGTACGGATCGTTTCTGCCACTGCAGGAAATTCAGCCGGGTCGGGACCGTCGACATCCCTGAGCTGTGCGGGAAGGCCGAGTGCGTCTCGAACCTGCTCTATAGACTCGACAATCGCAGCTGCTGTGTCAGGACGGTCACCGACACCGAACGCCTCTGCGAGTAACTCGCGCCGGCCATCGACGTTCTCGAAGAGGTATTCGAGTACGTGCGGGGCGACGATACCGTGTGCGGCTCCCTGCTGGACCTCGTACGTGCGAGTCAGCCCGTGTCCGAACGCGTGGATGATCGAGAGCGTCGTTTCCCCGCGCCGTGAAATCCCGTACTGGACCAAGAGAATCCCTTCCACGACCGGTTCGAGGACCTCTTCGGTTACGGCCTGGTCACCGAGTTGGCGGAGGCCCTCTTCGAGCAGTCGGAGCCCCCGAGTGGCCGTTGCGTCCGTTATCGGCGTCGCGTTCCGAGCGTACACTGTCTCGAGTCCCTTGTCGAATCCGTTCATCGCGGACGCCGCGAGAATCCGTTTGGGCGTCGTAGCGAACAGTTCCGGATCGTAGAAGACGGATTGGGGCATCAGTCGCGGATCGGATATGCCGCCGCTGGCCGGTTCGGCGACGAGTCCGGACGTCGGTGCGGCAGTCACACCCGCCACGATAGACAAATCTGCACCCGCTAGCGTCGTCGGGACGGCGACGATCGGCGGTACCGGATCTGACGGGATGGAAATCGACCCGGTCTCGGCGAGTTCGTGACCGACATCTCGGGGGGCACGGTCGTCAGCAGCGAGGACGCTGATGATTTTCGCGACATCGAGACTGCTCCCGCCACCGAGGCTGACGAGCACATCAGCGTCGTGGGTCTCCATAGCTTCGAGGCCATCGTAGGCGGTTTCGAGTTGCTTTTCCGGTGTCGTCTCGGCGAACACGCCAGCCAGTTTCTCTCCCAGACCGTCCGTAACTGGATCGATGACTGCGGGCGTGGATCCGACCGTGGATCCACACACGACGAGTGCACGGTCGTACCCCTGGGTAGCGAGTTCTGCTGAGAGATCGTCGACACAGCCGCTACCGTACCTGAGCACGCTCGGACTGTACTCGAAGCGGAGTCGCTGCTGATCGCTCATTAGCGGACCTCCCGCCAGAGCGTGCCAGCAGTGCACTGCAGAGCGTTCGTGATAGTAGTCCTCCCGTGGAAATCAGAAATCGTCAACGCCATAGTGAGAGATACTATGATTCGGACAGCGTATGGATTCTTTGGGCACCGATGTCACCTAATTGCGAGCGCGGATGCCCCTTCTTCAAGGAGGCCCGGAATTCCGACAGCCGTCGGAACGGAGGGCCGAGTAGGGAGGGGAGGAGCATGTCAGCCATGTGGTGACTGGAACCGAATATATTAATTCCGGTAGTCTACTACATCCGACCGGAACCGTGACATTTACCTACCATCAATTACACATGTGACATAATGGAGATCCGTCGTACAGCACCCGTTAAGCTCGACGTTCCGGACGAGCGCCGCGACGACCTCCACGAGACTGTTAAGCAATTTCTCTACTGCGCGAACAGAGCCTGTGACTACTGTTGGGACAAATACGACTACGACGACTGTATTACCTCGAAGGCCACAGCAGAAAAAGCTCTGTACGACGAACTTCGAGAGGAGACTGATTATCTCCATGCAAACCTTGTCGAGAAAGGTATTCGGCGTGCAGTTGAGGCAGTGAAAGGGTGTGTTGAACGCTGGAAGAAACGACAGCGTGTCTCTCAGCCGGAGTTCGATTCGTGGAGTGTTGTCTACGACAAACGTGCAGCGACCATCCACGACGAGATGGTCTCCCTTGCGACACCCGACGGACGTGTCGAGTGTGAGTACGTCTGTCCGGCTGATGACAGCCGTGAGACGCCCTATTCGGAGTATGTCGCCAACGACGACTACGAATTTCGCACCAGTTCGCTACAGTACGACCGGGTAACGGAGGAGTTTTACTTCCATGTCGGCACTCGGAAGTACGACAGGGACCACGACACAGATGGTTCGCCCAATACCGGGCACCAAACAGTCCTCGGTATTGACCTCGGTGTCAACAATCTCGCTGTTGCCTCCACTGGACGATTCTGGCACGGTGGTGAGTACGACCACTGGATCGAAGAGTTCGAGAACCGTCGAGCGGCCATGCAGCAGAAGGAAACGCAGGCCGCCCACAACTGCCTGCTTCGTCTCGGAAAGCGCGAGCGAGCCTGGCGGAAACAGTACCTCCACACTGTCGCCAACGGGATCGTCGCTGAGGCTGTCGAGACCGGGTGTGACATCATTGTCTTCGAAGTCCTCGATAACATTCGTGACCGTCTTCCGTGGGCGGACTGGTACCACATCTGGGCGTTCCGCCGCCTCCAGGAGTACGTCGGCTACAAAGCCCCCGAGCAGGATGTGGCAGTCGAACAGATTGAGCCGAACCACACCAGTCAACGATGCTCCCGACTGGATTGTGGCTTTACCCATGAGGGCAACCGTGACGGTCAGCACTTCGAGTGCCAGAACTGTGGCTATGCGGTCGATGCCGACTACAACGCAGCAAAGAACGTAGGTCTCCGGTATGCCAGAAACGTACACCACAGCCTCCGCTCGTCGCACACGTCGTCGAGTGGAGACGCACCCGTAGATGTGCGTATACATGGTGGGACGCTGAACGGCTCCACTGGGCAGTACAGTGCTGCATAGTGGTTGCTGGGAGTCCACATCAAAGCCCCGCCCTCAAGGAGTGAGCGTCTCTAGCGCGAGCGAGTAGGGTAGGGTCATTTACGTAGTAGCAGCTGCGATACCACGTATCCCCGACGCCAGCAAATCATTACTGTCTCTCGTGCGTACGCTTTCGTATGAGCTGTCCGTATTTGGAGTATCAACAGTCCTCAGACGATCAGCAGTTCGACGAGCAACGAGCGTACTGCACGGCTGCTGGACGGTTCGTCCAACCGATGCGGGCCGACATCTGTAACGACCGGTACGAACTCGACCACGCCGAACACTGTGAAATCTATCTCGAACACGAAGACGGGACCGACCGATGAGCTACGAGGAGTTTCTCGCGGGTGAACCGGTCATCGTCACCGCCGCGCTGACCGGGGGCGTTCACGGGACGGAGGCGAACCCGAACCTGCCGGAGACGCCCGAGGAGATCGGCCGAGCGGCAGCGGCCGCAGAGGAGGCTGGTGCCTCGGTGGTGCACCTCCACGCGCGCCGCCCCAACGGCGAACGATCATTCGCGACCGAGCGCTTCGCGGAGATCGACGACGCGGTGCAGCGGTATGCCGACAATGTCATCATCCAACATTCAACGGGCGGTACCGGTGCGCCGGCCGGGAAACGGCATCTCCCGCTGCGGACGGATCCGTCGCCGGAGATGGCCAGCCTCGATATGGGGCCGCTGAACCGGTACGACCATCTGACCAGTGAGAACACGCGGGCGATGGTCGACGCGCTGTACGAGGAGATGGTCGAGCGGGGTATCAAACCGGAGTTAGAGGTGTTTAACGATGGACATCTGAACGAAGTTCACAGCCTGCTCGAACGGCAGGAACTCGCGGAACCCGTGTACGCAACGCTCATCTTCGGTGACGGGACGCTGACTCGCCCTCGTCCACGCAATCTGCTGAACGCCATCGATAATCTCCCCGATGGCGCGCATTTCAATACTCTCGGGTTTGGTCCGCACCAGCTGCCCTTCGCGACGATGGGTATCCTCTTTGGTGGGCACGTTCGTGTTGGTCTCGAGGACAACGTCTACTACCAGCGGGGCGAGCTCGCGGAGAGTAACGCCCAACTCGTCGAACGGGTCGTCCGCGTCGCCAACGAACTCGGTCGCGAAGTCGCCACCCCCGACCAAGCACGGGATATCCTCGATCTGTGAACCGCATCCACCGCGAACCAGTGGAGGATGTCGTGATGCGGGGGTATCAGGTCCCTGCAGGCGCGTCCATCGTGCTCCGCAATGGGTCGTCCATCGAGATCCCCGGTGGTATCCGGACCCGCCCGCGTTTCACCCCGAGCGGTGGACCCGACCCTGTTCGGTGATTATACTGCCAGACAGAGGTGGTCGAACATCGGCTGCTGGTGACCCGCCGGACAGCAGCTGGATAGTTCGTCGCAATCCGTCCGCAGGGCCGACAGTATCACTCGTCGGGGTGAGTTTGCTGGTAGTCCAGACAGATGAGTCCCGCGTGAGCCTGGATCACGGCGAGCTTCCAGATCGGGATCGTCTCGTGGTCGCGGTGGTCTCGCACGTCACCAATTCACTCGTGGAACGCGTGCCACAATACGGTTTTACCCGTCTGAACCGGACTCGGGGACGAATCGCGCAGCGATGAATCCGACGCCGCCAGCGATGGCGGCGGGGACCGCACAGATGACCGCCAATATGACGAAATCCTGGCCTCGAGTGCCGGGGTCCCACGTCGAACTGAACACGATCAGTGGGACCAGCATCATAGCAATTGCGATGCCGTAGGCGGCCTTCGAGACCGCCTCTTGGACGGTTCGACACCGGAAGAGCTTCGCCGTTGCGCCGAGCCACACGAGAACACCGACCGCGGTTCCCAAGCCGAACGATACTACCGATGTCACAGCGAACCACACGAACAGGCCGATGACGACCCCGCCGATGAGACCGACTACGACGGTCAACAGCGTATCCAGTAGTCCATCCGGATCTAGTAGCGACCCATCGGCGGTATCATCGGTTGGACTCGGTGCTTGCGGTGACGACGGCCTGCTCGTGGGGTCCCAGTCTGCGTTGGTGTCTGTCCGCTCGCGGTCCTCGGTCAGGTCGGCCGAACAATGTATGCAGTAGGCCGATGTCATTCCGATAGGCTCACCGCACTCCGGACAGCGCGGGTCGTCAGCGCTCACGTTCACGACCCGATCACCACTCGTACGCAAGAGCCGTTCGGTCTAACTATTTGTACTTCCGATGCCATCTACACCGGGGTAGTAACTGCTCTATCTTTAGTGTTTTCTAGATATAGTAACTACGAGACATCCCCGCTACAAACGCCGGACAACGAAAACGATCCCAAAACACGAAAACGAACCGGTACGTGATTCACCAGCAGAGAGATGGATATGCGAGTATTCGCCCTCTCTGCGGCATCTCGACACAGGGGTGGAGTGGTGAAATACATGCTGTAAGGTATAATAATTTTGATCAATAACCATCCAAACACACAGGAAATACGACTATCTGACTCCGATCATTTGGATGAATGAATTTTAAGATGTGAATGCAACTATTACTTGTGAGAACACCACAAGCGGCGTTGGCCGGGCTGGTCGGTGCGTGCGTTCCCACAGCGTTGTTGTACACCGATGGCTTCTGGAACCTCCAGCTGGCCGTCGTGTTAGGGGCTGTATCGGGCGCTGCCGGATGGCTGTTGTACCGCCACCGCGAGACGATGCGCGAACGCTCGGGCTGGCCACAACCGGCGTTCGCCGTGGTGGTAGCGGGCGTGCCGCTGTTCGGGATGCACGGAGATCTCGGAATTGCCCCGGATCTCAGGATCGCGCTCTGGTGGCTCTTTTTCAGCTCCGGGATCGCGCTCTGGGGCATCGGTTGCGAGATGGGGACCGCCCGATCGTCCGGGAGGGGTGGCGAGTGAGCGTCACGGGGAGGTGTCTCGCCGGTCGGTCGCTTTCGGATCGGAGGCAAAGCGCGATTCGGCGATGGCAAAGGCGAGCGTGCTGAACACGCCGAGCAGCGTGCTCGCAGTGAGAACGATCGCAAGCGTCGAGAGGGAGACGTTTTCGAGCACGAACGCGCTCACGCTGTAGAGGACGGCCGCGATAGCGAGCACGTAAAACGGTGCGTTGAGGTGACGCCACCGGAATCGTTCCCGAAGATACTCGTCGGTAACGTGGCCGAGGCTCGCCGTGATGCCGGCAGCGGCGAGCCAGTGGACCGAGCCGTACACGAGCGCAGCTCCCGTCTCGAGAACCTCGGTTCCCGGCCGTTCCGCCAGCGTTTCGACGCCGCTGACGCCGCCGATCACGATCAGGGCGGCCGCGACGACGTAGGTCACGAGCGTCACCCGGCCGGTGTACAGCCCCGTTCGGACGCGTTCGACAGCGGCGTCGAGCGTGCGGTCGAGACCCATCCCCCGAACGAGGAGGTAGCCACCGAGCAACCCGCTCACCGCGCCGAACGTCGCGCTGGGGAGTTGGAAGAACCGAGCGATCTCCATGAGCGGATAGACGAGCAACAGCACGCCGAGCGGAACCAGGATGGTACCGCGCGTCTCCGGATCGGCGAGAACCTGCTTGATGGTGTAGTACATCGATTCGAGGTCCTGGGCCTGTCGGACGACGACGCGACGAACGCTGTCAATGGGAACGCGCGAGCGGATGACCGGGATGACGCTCTCGTCTTGTGCGCCGTCAGTGACCACGATCGCGTGGACATCCTCACCGGTCGAGAGGGAGGCGAGGACAGTATCGATCTCCTCTCCGACGGCCCGATTGGCGGCCACATCACTCCCGTTCGTGCCGGTGACGGCCGCCACCTCGACGGTCTCGTCGTCGATATCGTCGTGGAGATGGACGCCCTCGAACAACACGTTGACGTCCGAGTCCTCCGGGTCGGCAGTGGCGAGCGCGACGGCTGCACCCTCGACGGACTCGCGTCCGATGACCGGCGTCTGTCGCCCGGTCTTGCGTCCGAGATCGTTGTCAAGGTCGACACACAGGACCACCAACATCACCTAACGCTACGAAGGCCTGGACTAACTAATTTAACGGGCGCTTGCTTTCCCGACGAGTAGAACGCACCCCGTCCCCGAACGAAGCCGAGCCCCGACAACGGGGGGTATATGCGTCTACCGAACGCATACCGAGCCATGCGAACGAGGCGTCAGGTGCTCGGCACGGTTGCAACGATGACGGTGCTTGCCGGCTGTTCGGCCGAGACGAACGAGGAAACCACCGCTGCGAGTCTGTTTGCCCCCTCGTTCTTGGAGGGAACGATCCCCGCGCAGCACACCTGCGATGGGGGCGGTAGCTCTCCCGAGATCGAGATCTCCGACGTTTCTCGTGAAACGGAATCGCTTGCCCTCATCGTGGACGACCTCGACGCGCCCGGTCCGGAACCGTACGACCACTGGCTCGTCTGGAACATCCCGCCGAATACGAGAACGCTTCCAGAGGGGATTCCACAGCGCCCCACGGTCTCTCCGTCCGAACGCGGGACCGATCCCGGATTTCCCGAGGACGATCCGAGCGGACCGATCGCGCAGGGCACCAACAGCGCGGACGAGGTCGGATACGCCGGTCCTTGTCCCCCGAATGAGGGTGAGACCCACACCTACGAGTTCACCTTGTACTCGCTGAACGCGGTGCTCGACCTCGAACCGGGGGCAACGCGGGGCGATCTCGAATCGGCCATGGAGAACGAACGCAGGGGAGTGACCACGCTCACAGCGACGTACGAACGGTAACCAACGGCTCGGTCAGGGATGAGGAAGTTATTCTCCTGTTCGTCTCCACGCTCTAACTGGAAATAATTCCCAAAGAAAGGATTATATTCTTCTGTCTCTAATGTCAACTATGACTAATTCAGACACAGAGACCGGACCTCCTCCATTCGAAGCGGTGTTCAGTGGTGAGGACGTTGAACAGCAGGTTTATGGTGTGGTCCTTCAGACCCGCGAGCCGTCCACAGTAGGAACGATCGCAGAGCGCGTGGAGTGTGATCCGAAAACTGCCCGCAAATACCTGAACTGGTTTGCAGAACTCGGTGTCGTAACCCACCACGACGGCCACCCAAGCACCTACGAGCGCAACGATGCGTACTTCGAGTGGCGGCATGTCAACCAGCTCGCTTCCGAGCATTCGCTTGAGGAACTCCAGCAGCGGGTACGAGAGTTGACGGAGACGATCTCGACGTATGAACGCAGATACGACGCTCCGACTCCCGCAGCAGTCGATGCCTTGGCTGAGGCGGACAACGTGACGATCGATGAGGTGTACAGTGATCTCGGTGACTGGGAAACTGCCCGCCAAGAGCGCCGCCGGTACGAACAAGCGCGCCAACAACGAACCGGTGCCACCGACCACGAACAGATCTCCGGATAGCAATGGTGCCACCGACTGGCGATGGAAGTAGTCCTTCTCCCACCGATCGTCCGATCTTGGAGTTCCTGCAGACCAGGCTTGCGAGCACACAGCAGATAGAACGAACTGCTATCACTGATGTCAATGGCCATCTCGCCCTCCGCGTCACGATGGCCGCGACGTATTATCCCGAAACAGTGGAGGAAGCACGGCTCTTGATTCGGTGGTACACCAACGACGATTTCAAGATCCACTACCGGGAAGTACACACGGACAGCGACTGGGAGCGTCGCTGGGATTGCCATCCCAACCCCCACAACACGCGCGATCACTTTCATCCGCCACCAACGGCTCCGACTCCCGGTGATGACGCCTCCTGGCCTGCCGATTATCGGGACGTCCTCCCACTCGTCCTCGACAGCATCGAACAGCGGATCACCAATCTCTGGAACGATTGATATCTACGCCGAACGGCGTAGGCGTTTCTAAACCACCGAACCGGACGAGAGAACACACGACTTTTCCCGCTCGATGGAGTACCGGACGTAACGAATGATTTCGAAGGGCTGTGAACAGTGCGCCGAGGGGGGCAAGATGGTGTTGTTCGTCTACGGCTACTGTGATCAGCGCGACTGTTTTTACTGTCCGCTCGGGGAGAACCGCAAGAACGTCACGGACGTGTACGCAAACGAGCGCCTCGTCGAGTCCGACGAGGACGTGATCCGCGAGGCAAAGCGTATGGACGCACTGGGTACCTCGATCACCGGCGGCGAGCCACAGGAGGCCATGGACCGGACCTGCCGGTATCTATCGCTGTTGAAAGACGAGTTCGGCGCGGACCACCACACCCACCTGTACACCGGGATCACCGGCGGTCGGGAGAACATGCGCCGGCTCGCCGACGCCGGTCTGGACGAAATCCGGTTCCATCCGCCCCTCGAACTGTGGGGCGATCTCCACGGCACCGAGTGGGAGGAGATCCTCTACACCGCCCGCGAGGAGGGACTCACACCGGCGTTCGAGATCCCCGGAATCCGGGCCGAACCGGAGTTTCTGGAGCTTCTCGATGAAGGGGCGGCCGAGTTCTGTAACATCAACGAGTTCGAAATGAGCGACGGCAACGCCCAGCGGATGAAAGAGCAGGGCTTCGAACTCCGAGAGGGCCACATGAGCGCCGTCGAGGGGAGCCACGACGTGCTAGACGTGATGGGCGACCACGAGCGGGTGTACTTCTGCACCAGCGTGTTCAAAGACGCCGCCCAACACCGCAACCGGCTGAAACGGATGGCGCGCAACGTCCGCCGGCCGTTCGACGAGGTGACCGACGACGGCACGCTCGTCTACGGCAAAACGTGGCTGTCCGAATCGGAGCTGCAAGTGCTCGGCGTGCCCGAAGAGTTCTACACCGTGAAATCCGAGCACGTCGAACTCGCGTGGTGGCTGCTCGAAGAACTGATCGAGGAGGGCGACGCCGGCCGCGGCGAAGTCGTCGAGCAGTATCCGACGGTGAACGGCACCGTCGTCGAGCGGACGCCGTTGGCGTGAGGAGGGGAGTTGCCACGGTGATCTGGCGAACGAAGTGGGATTCGACCACGGCGTGTTCATCTCCGTGCAAACCCAAACTGTCGACCGGTTTAACGCCCGAAAGGACCATCCCTTCATCAGGAACGTCTTCGAAGAGGGACAAACGTACGTCTGATCCGGCGGCTGAGGAGACGGAGTCGGCCAAACAGGCAGTGTCCGATGCCAGAGTACTACGGAATCATGGCAGATCAAGCGACACGAGCGGATGCGGACTAATTCAGATTCCAGAAAGATGGACGTGAATCATCCGTCCACAGTCCTCCTCACCGCAGACGGGACACTTATTGCCATCTGTGGTTGCCTGCTCGGCAAGTGCTTTTGCACCGTCTGAATCGAGACCAGCGGCTGCGAGTACCACTCGTTCGCCGGCGTGACCCAGTTCATACCCGCTGTCGGTAGTGCGGACGAACCGCCCGCAGAGTTCCGTGAGGTGATAGTTGAACCGACCAGTATCGTACATCCCGACAGATTTCCGGAGATCGGAGAACGCAAGTGGTTCGTCAGCGTCAGCAAGCACTCGGAGAATCTCAATACGATGTTCATTCGCAAGAGCGGTCAACGCATCCGCAGCCACCGCCGTTCGATTGTCGCTGCTCATACCGGTACTCCGTTGACCCATGTGACATACTTTTTGGATTTATGTAGAATATAGAACAGAACTGGATTTCACGGAAATACTATGTTTTGCTCCAGTGACAGGGTAACCATGCCTGGTGCTGATAGTGAGTTCCGATATGAGTCAGCCGATGGTGAAAACCGATTCGTTCGGGGGACGCTGACCGGTGCACGGGAACGTTGTGAGACGAGCGACTTCTTCGACAATGAGCAACTTGGTAAGGAGCAGATCGATGACGACCAGATCGACGACGACGCGACGGGTGAACTCCTCGGCGGGCTACAGGTCGACACGACCGCCGACATCGAGGTGCCTGAGCGGCTCGTCGATCAGGTGATCGGGCAGGATCGGGCCCGTGATATCGTCTTGAAGGCGGCCAAGCAGCGCCGCCACGTGATGATGATCGGGTCGCCCGGGACGGGCAAGTCGATGCTCGCGAAGGCGATGAGTCAGCTCCTCCCACGGGAGGAGCTCCAGGACATCCTGGTGTATCACAACCCCGACGACGGGAACGAGCCGAAGATCCGGACGGTGCCAGCAGGGAAGGGCGACCAGATCATCGACGCCCACAAAGAGGAGGCCAGAAAGCACAATCAGATGCGGTCGTTCCTCATGTGGATCCTCATTCTGGTCGTCTTTGGCTATGCGCTCATCCGGGGGCAGTTCCTGCTGGGGATTCTGGCTGCGGGTGTCATCTACTTTCTGTTCCGGTACAGCAGTCGTGGGAGCGACGCGATGATCCCGAATCTGCTCGTGAACAACGCCGACAAACAGACCGCCCCCTTCGAGGACGCGACGGGCGCCCACGCGGGTGCGCTGCTCGGTGACGTGCGTCACGACCCGTTCCAGTCGGGGGGGATGGAGACGCCGAGCCACGACCGGGTCGAACCGGGTGCGATCCACAAATCCAACAAGGGCGTGTTGTTCGTCGACGAGATCAACACCCTCGACATCCGGTCCCAGCAGAAGCTGATGACCGCGATTCAGGAGGGCGAGTTCTCGATCACGGGCCAATCCGATCGGTCCTCGGGCGCGATGGTCCAGACCGAACCCGTCCCGACGGACTTCATCATGGTCGCGGCCGGGAACCTCGATGCGATGGAGAACATGCACCCCGCGCTCAGAAACCGGATCAAAGGGTATGGGTACGAGGTGTACATGGACGACACCATCGAGGACACGCCCGAAATGCGGCGCAAGTACGCCCGCTTCATCGCCCAGGAGGTCAAAAAAGACGGCCGGCTGCCCCATTTCACCCGCGACGCCGCCGAGGAGATGATCCTCGAGGCCCGCCGCCGGGCCGGCCGGAAAGGGCATCTAACGCTCGAACTCCGGACGCTCGGTGGGCTCGTCCGGGTCGCCGGCGACATCGCCCGCGCCGAGGAGACGGAGTTCACGCGGCGCGAGCACGTCCTCGAGGCGAAAGGTCGCTCGCGATCCATCGAACAACAGCTCGCGGACAGTATCGTCGAGCGTCGAGAGGAGTACGAACTCGGAACCGTTGATGGCGGGGACGTTGGCCGCGTCAATGGCCTTGCTGTAATGAACAGGGACTCTGGCATCGTGATGCCCGTGATGGCTGAAATCACGGATTCAATGGGACCTGGCCGAGTCATCGCAACGGGACAGCTTCAAGACATGGCAGAAGAAGCCGTTCAGAATGTTTCAGCAATTATTAAAAAATATTCTAAAGAAGATATCACAGACAAGGATCTCCACATTCAGTTCATTAACCAGGGAATAGAGGTAGACGGCCCGTCAGCCTCGATCACGGTTGCAACGGCAGTGATTTCAGCGATGGAGGAGGTCCCGGTCGACCAGTCGGTTGCAATGACCGGCTCGTTATCGGTTCAAGGAACTGTTCTTCCGGTTGGTGGCGTCACTCACAAAATTGAGACAGCTGCTAAGACCGGATGCGACACAGTCATCATTCCGGCTATGAACGAGCAGGATGTGATGATCGAAGATGAATATAACGAGATGATTGATATCGTTCCGGTCTCCGATCTCAGTGAGGTTCTTGCGATCGCACTTACGAACGATGCCACGAAGGGATCACTAGTGGATCGACTCAAAGAGCTTACTGGTACGCCCTCGTCTGAGAAGCGTAGCATAGGGGACCCGAATCCGAACTGAATCCGCCACCGTACACGGGAGTGCCATTACAACGTCGGCTCTTGCGTTCGCTGCCGCCCCATAAGGCATGACTGAGTACGCACGAGACCGTCAGCGAAGCACTGGTCTGCTCCGAGCAGATGTCCCGTTGCACCGTAATCCAGACAATTGTTCTTGATATAGTTGCCTCCTACTGTTTCGGGAGTACCGCACGCGGAGAAACACGGGGCAGGAGTCCGACGTGGATGTCTTTGCTGTCGTAAGCAATCATTCAACAACAATCTCTCTATCGGAAGTATCACGTAGGTGCTTACTGGAATACAGACGCAATGGGCAGCACTGCGACGATTCTGTGGCCACAGTTGCCAATAGCGATAGTTGGGCTCCTCTTCTGTGGGCTCGGTGGGTACTGGCTCTGGACGATTCTGTCGTTCTGGCGGCGCGCCGAGCGCGTCTCCGGCGTCGTCACGGAGCTGCGTACCAGACGGAAAGTTCATATCAGTGGTATGACGGTGCACACGAATGGGCAGCTCTCGTATCCTGTCGTACAGTTCACCACGCACGAGGGTCGCGACGTGGAGACGACCACCTACACGGCCGCACGGCCGATGCCCGCCCGCCCGGGGGACGAAACAACGGTGCTGTACGACCCTACCGACCCGACTTTTGCCGAGCTGACCGTCTGGTACCGCGTCTCTCTTGGCCTGATGTTTCTCATCCTCGGGTTGATTCCCGTGTTCTTGAGCGTCCCAGGGCTGTGGCAGGGCAGCTTGGATGGTCGACTCTTCATGGCAGGACTTTTCGGTGGGCTAGCACTCCCGTTCACGCTCCTCGGCGGCACCACGCTGTCAGTGGCGCTGCGGGTGAAACGGATCGGCTACAGCATTTTCGGCGGGTTGTTCCTCGGGATTGGACTGCTCCTTTTATGGATATTTAGATACATACTGTTCGGGTTTGGCGGGTAGGGCGGTCGGTAACGAGACCGAAATCGTGCACGAACGGCGACAGACAGTGATCACCCCCTCTTTGCGGTCAGTACTCGTGGCCGCTCTGTTCGTGCATTCGATTGTTGTGAGGCCTCTAAGTGTGCTGTTCCTGGGTATCTCGATTCTGCACAACAGACGGCCGTTCCACAAGCGAAACAAAAGATACTTGTCTGTTATTTTTGTTTTGACTGTATGAATCGCCGCCCACTGTTCATCCTCCTGGTGATCGTCATGATTGGGCTGTCGGGGTGTTCGGGTATGGCACCGTTCGGCGACGACACGGACACCGAGACGACCACGGCAGAAACCGAGACGACCACGGCAGGGACCCAAGCGCCGAATGACCCGACCACAACCACGCAGCTCTCGACACCGAAGGAGATCGATCACCCGCCGGGGTGGAACGAGTCCGGTGTCGAGAACTTTTTCGAAGCGTACGAACGGCATTACTCGGCGCTGTACTCCTACGACAGCTTCACCCGCACGAAAGAATGGACCTTCCTCGAACCCGGTCAAACGCTCACAAGCGTCGGTCGGATCGACCAATCCAGCAAACAGCTACACTGGAATACCACCGTCACTGATTCGGGAACACGGATCCTCCACGAGGAGGAATACCAGGCGAACGACGCGCTCTATCTGTCGAACCGGACCGGAACACCCACGTACAACAGCACGAACCGGTATTCGTTCGACACGTATATGAAATTCATGACAAACAAGAGACTTGCTAGGAGTGGACCAGTCTACTACGCGCTCGATTCCGTACAGTACACCGATTCTGAGCGGGTGGTCCACGAGGGCCAAACGATGTTTCGGTACCAGTCGACGGAGCTACAAAACGGGTCAAAAATCGACGTGATACCGCCGATGGTCTCCGAATCGACGGTCGACGATTTCAACATGACGACGCTGGTCGATTCGGACGGTCTGATCCGGTCGACCGAGTACGAAATAACGTACACGACTAGCGAGGGAGAGACACACACCAGAACCGGCATGTACCGGCTCAACGCCACCGACGAGACAGAGATCGAAGAACCCGGGTGGGTCGAGGAGGCAAAAGCGAACTGATCCGGCGTGGGGCCGGGAACGCGAAATCGGGAGCTCGTTGGGTTTGGACGGTTCAACCATCTGCTTCGGCGGGCAGCGTCTCGCGTACGGGATTTTCGAACGCGCACAAACACGCCGTGAACGAGCGGACTACGGGGATGAGTCCGTTCGAGAGGTTACAGAGGAGCTGTTCGATCGAACTGAAGAGTTTCTCACAACGATGGAACAGTTGCTGTAGACTCCGAAAGGCTGGTCACTCCTCGAAAAGATCCGGGATATCGACGTTGGACGCGACGAAGTCGTCGAACAGTACCCGACGGTGAACGGCACCGTCGTCGAGCGGACGCCGTTGGCGTGAGCGGGTTCCTGAATGAATCCTATCGATCGAGAACCGTTTGCGGGCTCTCCCACTCCTCAGCGAGCAAGCCATACCGTTCTAGGTCGATATATTCACCATCAACGAATCCCAGTTCTCGGCTCGTGCCTTCATGGACGAATCCGAGACGCTCACACAGTGAAATCGATGCCTCATTTGGACTGTTTGAAACTGCCGAGATTCGGTGCAACCCCATCTGTTGAAAGCCATAGTCGATGAGGTGTGCGCTGGCTTCTGTCGCGTAGCCGTTTCCCCACGTTTGGGGCAGGAACCAAACGCCGAGATTGGCAAATCCTCGGGCGTTGTTAACGGGGTATAGCTGAACGGAACCGATCGGCTCGCCGGCATACTCACCGTCACGAGGAACTACAAGGAGGGTCACACCATCCTCGTCGCTATCGATCGACTCGAACAGTTCACGGTACCGTTCACCGTTGATTGGCGTTCGGAAAGCTTCGATGTGGTGACGTACCTCCGGATGATTGACGCCTTGTTGAAGGAATTCGATATCTTCTTCTTCGACTGTCTGTAAATCAATGCGGTCGCATTCGATGAATGTCGGTCCTGGCATGGATACAGCTACTGCTACTGCTTATCTGTTTGTTCTTCACCACCGGGCTCGCCTCTGCTACGCAACCAATCAACAACCGGTTTAGAAGTGTTCAGGAGAGGTCATCAGACAGCTCTTGTCTACTATTACAGAGGATTGGATCATAAATGTTCTGCAATTTGTGAATCATCACTAAGGCGGCATGACGCACGGTGTGTCGTCGGCCTGTTCGAACTCTTCCTGTGCGTACTCATCCATACGCTCGGCCCTCCCTGCGCACGTTTTGCAAGAACGGAAACTCCTTTCGAGCCTCAAAATTATCTTTTGTTTTCAGATGGAAGCTGATCACCACACCGTGTTCGAGACCGATGTCGAACGCCAGATCATAGAGTAGCTTCGTTTCTTCTGTCGTCTCAAGGACAACAAGGATGTCTACATCCGAGTGTTCAGTCGCTTCACCTCGTGCTGTGCTTCCATAAAGGATAATTTCGTGGACCTGACCACCGAGGGCCTCCTGAGCAGCCTGGGCGAATTTTCTGAACGCCCGTTCCCGTCGCTGAGTCGCTTGGGTGCTCATACTACCTCTACGATGGTCACATATTCAGGTTTTGGGTAGATCCGACCGTTCACCCTTCTGTATCGAGCAGTTCGATGTCGGCGACGATGTCGTCTGGATCGTCGCTCGATCGGATGCCCTCGAGCATGACGAACGCCTGTTTGGGATCGAGGAAATGCCGACAGACTGCCTGTCCGAGTCCCGTCGGAGTCGCTCCGTCGATGAAGTCGTATTCGATGAGCTTGCCGAGCGCGTGTTTCGTGGGCACGTCGCCGATCATGCGGTCGTTGAGCCGTTTCGCGTTCTGGCCACTGACGACGATGTTGGCGAGCGTCTCCTCGATTGCTGCGGACTCGTCGTAGGTGGTGACGACCGATTCCATTTCGCCTTTGAGGAGTTTGAACGCCACCTCGTCTTCGGTCATCTCCATGGAGTTGTGGTACACACCGTCCGGTTCGACGAGGAGATAGACGGTGCCCTCGTCGTGGAAGTCGGGCCGGCCAGCGCGCCCGAGCATCTGGCTGAACTCCTGGACCGACAGCCACTCGATGCCCATAGCGAGCGAGTCGAAGAGGACCTGGGAGGCCGGAAAGTCGACACCGGCGGCGAGCGCGGCGGTCGTGACCACGGCGGAAAGCTCCTGATCCGCGAACTTCCGTTCGACCGTCTTGCGGCGTTTGTAATCCAGCCCGGCGTGATACGGCGCGCTGGAATACTCCAACGATCGGCTGATCGAGTGACACCGACGCCGCGAGTTGGTGAAGACGATGGTTTGGCCCCGATACCCCTTCGAGGATTTCGTGTCGAACGCCCGTTTCACGAGCTTGTTTTCGATCCGTGATTTCTCGTGGGCGTCGGCGAAGGTGACGTGGCGCTCGATCGGCACCGGCCGCTCCTCGAACTCGATGAGCGTCGCCTCCAACGAGCCAGCGAGCTGTCTCGGGTTGCCGACGGTCGCGGAGAGATACACCCACTGGGTGTCCGTCGCGGCCTGCTCACACCGGTGTTTCAGCCGTGAGATGAGTCCGTCGAGTCGGTGTCCGCGGTCGGTCTCCCCGAGCGTGTGGACCTCATCGATGACGACGGTGCCGATGTCACCGAGATCCTTCCCGGTGCGGAGCGCGTGGTCGATCCCCTCGTAGGTGCCGACGATCACGTCCGCATCCGAGTGAAACGATGCGCCGGTGTCCCGGATCCGGCTCGCGCCGACCCGGATCGTCACGTCCACGAGGTGGCCGTACGTGTCCGTGAACTGCTCGTGTTTCTGGTTGGCCAACGCGACCAGCGGCACGAGAAAGAGCATCTTCCCCCCTCCAGAAAGGATCCTGTCGATTCCGGCGAGTTCACCGACTAGCGTCTTTCCCGTCGCCGTAGCGCTGACGACGAGCTGATCGCGTCCCGAGAGAACACCGTTTCCCACCGCGAGGCTCTGGACCGGCAGGAGCTGATCGAACTGCTCGGTGAGCAGTTCCGAGAGATCGGGGTGGAGATCGAGCGCGTCGGTCGGAACGGGATCGACCGCGTCCACCGTAGCGCTGATCTCGTCGAACTTGGTGAGGTCGGGATCCAACTGCCCTTGTAGGAGGTTCACGATGCGGTCGAGATCGCCGATTTCGACCAGCAGCTCTTCGAGGCGCTCGCGGGCCCCCGACTGGAGGTTCCGGTAGTTGAGTTCGGTTTCGAGTTCGCGTTTCGCACAGTCTAGACAGACGTGTTCGTTGTCGGCTTCGATTGCTGTGTCGCTCGTCAGCGGCGAGTACCGGCCCGCGTTCGCACACCGCCGACACGTCCGGACGACCTTCCCATCCAGCTGGTAGCCCGAGAGCATCGAGTGGAGTCGGTTCCGTCCATCGCGCGAGGTCTGTTCGGAGATGCGGATGCGCGAGGCCCGCCGGGCGATGTCGACGAATTCCTCCGGTTGCCGGAGATCCTCGTCCGACCCCTGTTGGACGCGGAATCGGGCGGGACGAGGACCGGCGTCGGTCCCTTTCAGCTCGAGGATCGCCTGAAAGAGCCGCTCACCGTTGCGGTTGACGACGACAGTGAAGTCCTCGGACCGCTCGTGAAGAAACAGGGTATCGACTGCCGAAACCTGCTGTGACACGAATGGTCCTATCCGGTGGGGCTATTTGACTCTCCCGGAGTCGAGAGACCGAGATACGACTCGAGCGTTCGCAGCTCTCTGGGCGCGACCCCGAACGCCTCGATGTCGTTTTCGTCGGTGGTGTTGTCCATCTTCAACGATCTGGCCTGATCGGAGCCCATCGGCGCGCCCGGGATCGGATCGACGAGCGAGAGACCGGCCGTGACGAGCGCCATCGGGATCGGAACGATCGAAACCGAGCGGCCGTTCGACCGGGCGACGAGCTTCGTCACGTCAGCGAGCGACAGCACCTCCGGACCGGCGAGTTCGTAGGTGGCGTCGGAGTATGCGTCGTCTTCGACCGCGTCCGCGAGCATCCCGGCGAGATCACCGACCCAGATGGGCTGAAACCGCGTCGTTCCGCCGCCTGGCAGTCCGGTCACCACGGGCGTCGTGAGCGTTTCTGTGAACGAGACGAACTCCCCACCCTCCCCGAACACGATCGAGGGACGGATAACGACGTGTTCCGTATCGGCGTTCCGGACACCGATCTCGGCCTGTCCTTTCGATTTGATGTACGCGGTCTCCCCGTGGGGATCGGCCCCGAGCGCGCTCATCTGAACGATCCGTCCGACACCGTGCTCGCCCGCAGCCTCCACGACGTTCTCGGTGCCACCCAGGTGAACTTCGAAGTGTTGTTCGTCGCCGCCGCTCGGTTTGAACAACGGCGACAGCGCCACCAGGTTCACCACACAGTCCATCCCCTCGAACGCGGAAGCGATCGAATCGTACGCCGTGACGTCGCCTACCGCCGTTTCGACGCCCTCCGGAACCGCCGAGTCGCTCGGAGAGCGCGAAAGCGCCGTCACGTCGTGGCCACGGTCTCGCAGTTCCTCACACAGCGCGGTGCCGATGAACCCGCTCCCGCCGACGGCGAGTACGTTCATGTGGTTCTGTTCATCCGAGAAAGCCGTAAACCTACTGCCCAGAACGGATCCCGACAGCTTATACTGTCGGACAGAGGTGATTGAATATCAGATACTGGTGAACCGACAGACAGCAGCTGGATATTCCGTCTCAATCCGTACGTGACTCTGTCCGACAGTATTACTATCCGGCTCCCAAACCCCGTGTATGCTCATCACGCTCGAAGGGATCGACGGGGCCGGCAAGACCACGGTGTGGGACGCGCTTCGGGACAGCGTCGACGCCGTGTTCACCAAGGAGCCGACTGATTCGTGGTATGGGGAGTGCGTCCGCCAGTCGCTCGCCGACGTCGACGCCGACCCGCTCGCTGAGCTGTTTTTGTACACGGCCGACCACGCCGACCACCTAGAGCGGGTGGTCCGCCCGGCGCTCGACCGGGGCGAACTCGTCATTTCCGATCGCTACGCCGACTCCCGGTACGCCTACCAAGGAGCGAGCTTGGCGGGCGTCGTCCCCCGACCGCTGGAGTACGTTCAGGAAATCCACCAGCCGTTCACGCGCCCGCCCAATGCGACGATCTACCTCGATATCTCACCGGAGAACGGAGCCGAACGCGCCGGCGCGAACGACAAGTTCGAGCAGGCCGACCACCTCGAAGCCGTTCGGGCGAACTACGAACGGCTCATCGACGACGAACCCGAACGCTTCGTCCGCATCGACGCCGACCGATCGCCCGACGAGGTCGTCGACAGCGTCGAACGAGCGATCGAACGGCTGGTGTGATGGTGTTCTCAGTCCCGATATGGGAGCGTCGTCACGTCGAAGTCTGGTCTGAAATGCTCAGCGGTGATCGCCCCGATCGACGTTTGTATTGGTTCTTCCATCGATCACGCTTGGTGGTCCGAGGGATTTTCTGCAAGCATGAACGAAACATCGCTCCCACGCCACTCCTCTACGATGTCTGACTCCTGCCGAGCGTCCGTCGCTGCTGTCGACGGGAGCGGTACCGTATCGAGTTCATCCAGGACGGTAAACGCCCTGTCCGTGGGATCTGGACATCGTTGCCGTTCGACCCATCGAACGAGTGCTTCATGTCCTGCTTCCTTAACAGTCATCCCGCGCTCGGCAGCGATTTCCTGGAATGACTCGTATTCATCCTCGGTCAACTCGGTTTGTACGTGCTTGCGATCGGTGTGGCTCATGCTTCACCTCGATCGTTGTCACTGATAGCGGCTCATGAGATATAAAACGCGTATATGACATAGTACATGTGACTTTATTCCTAGATGTGATGATAAGATATAATATAGTCGAAAGAACGGCCGGTCGCTTCAGCAATCGGTGGCGCCGACATGGAGCGACGAAAACACGGTTGCCTCGATCTTCCGGAGGTGCTCGCCGACAGTCGTCTCTGAGAGCCCGGTCGCCGCCGCAATCTCGTCGTGGGTCGCCTCGCGGGGCTCCTGGTAGTAGCCGAGGTCGACCGCTGCCCGGAGCACCTCGCGCTGGCGCTCGGTCAGCCGGGAGACGACGTGGCGGGGGCCGGGTGTGTACGGGCCGATCCGCTCGACCTCGATCCTGACGGCCTCGGGCTGTTCGGAGAGTATGCCGGCAAAGGCCGCCTCCGTTCCGATGTAGGTCACTCGGAGGCCGCCGTCGGCGGTGTGTTCGACCGGCATGTCCATCAGGTATGACGACTCCCGCCGGTCTTCCATGAGCATCCGGGTCAGGTCGTCCGCCGCATACCGCGTGTAGGAGAAGAATCCGGCATCGTCGCCGGAGATCGAGAACTCGAAGACCTCGGGCGACTCCGACAGGACTCGACGGAGCCCCGCGATGTCGCCGCGGCCCTCGGCGAACATCGCGACAGAATCGTCGTCGAGGAGTTCCATGCGGTGAGTGGCCCGGTACTCCAAGCCGAGCTCGTTGACCCGCCGGTCGAGCCGGTTGATCCCCTCCTCGTCGGGGTAGGCCACGACCGTGACGTAGCGCATGTGCCCGCGATGGGTCGCTACCCCTAAATCGCTGACCATAAGCGTCCATTGATCGCCGGCAGCGCGCTCATCGCGCCCGGGCGATTAGCGTTAACCGATGGGAACCACTTCAAAAGTTGCCCCTCCTGGGCCGTCCGGTTGGCCGGTCATCGGAAGCGCGCTCGAGTCACGAAACCCTCTCACGTTCTTTCTCGAGAACCGGCGTGAGTACGGCGACATCGTCTATTATGAGTTTCTCGACGAATCGATCTATCAGCTCAACCATCCTGACGACATCGAGTGGGTACTCGTCGAGAATAACCAGGCGTTCACCAAGAGCCACCTGACGAAGGACGTGCTCGGCCCGATTGTCGGCGAAGGGCTGTTCACCAGCGACGGCGATAGTTGGCGCGAGCAACGACGGCGCATCCAGCCGGCGTTCCACCCCGATCAGATCGCTGTCTACGGAGACCTGATGGTCGACGCCATCGAACGACGGCTGTCAGCCTGGGGCCCAGGTGATCGGATTGAGGTGAACGAGGAGATGCGGGCTCTGACGCTCGACATCGTCGCCCGGGCACTCCTCGGGGTCAACATCGAGTCGGAGATCGAGCAAATCGGCCACGACCTCGACATCATCTTCGGCCGGCTTGACAGTCTCTGGTATCACCTTCTTCCCGAAGGGATACCGACACCAGGGAATCACCGGTTCAATCGAGCCCTCTCATCGCTGGAATCCGTCGTGGACGGGATCATCGCTGAGCGCCGTGCTGATCCGGACGGTGACGACGTCGTGTCGAGACTCCTCGATCCCGAGTACACAGACGGTGAGCCGATGAATCCCCAACAGCTCCGCGACGAGGTGATGACCTTCCTGGTGGCGGGACACGAGACGACAGCACAGGCGCTGACGTTTACCTGCCACCTCCTCGCCACGCACCCCGATGTGGAGGCGCGCCTTGTCGAGGAACTCGAGGACAAACTCGGAGGAGACGCCCCGTCGGTAGCAAAGATGCGCGATCTTACGTACACTGGCCGAGTAATACGGGAAGCCATGCGACTGTATCCACCCGTGAGCGACGTCCACCGCGAACCGATCGACACTGTCGAGCTCCGGAAATATGACATCCCGCAGGGTGCGACGATATCGATGCCGCCGTGGGTCGTCCACCGCGACCCACGGTGGTATGACGACCCGGATGCGTTCCAACCCGAACGGTGGACCGACGACTTCCGATCGTCGCTCCCCCGACTGGCCTATTTCCCTTTTGGTGCCGGACCCAGACGTTGCGTCGGGGAACGGTTTGCGTTGATGGAGGCGACGTTCGTGCTCGCCTCCCTCTACCAAGACTACCACTTAGATGTGCGCCCAGAAACGACGTTTGCGGTGGAGTACGAGGTCGCCACTCGTCCCAAGCACCCGATCTGGATGACGGTCACGCATCGCTAAAGAATCAGTACGCTCACTGGTATTTGTCTGGTAGGGTCACCTCATCGGGTGCGGGCATCCAGAAGTAATCGAACGTGAGACCGAGCGCGAACGGGGCCAGGATGAGCAGGCCGACGACGAAACTGGAACTGCCCAGATCGAATCCGAGCCCGAGAGCGCCCATCGCCTGTGTGAGAACGACGAGCACGGGCGGGATGAGCACCGCGGCGAACACCACCGGTCCCCATTTCGTGTTGAGCCGGACGCGGAAAAAGCGGGTCATGAGCGCCGCGACGGTGGCGTTGACGAGGATCATGATGAACAGTTGGACGAGGCCGGCGACCGAAACCATACGATTGCTTCGAGTTCCGACCTCTTTGTCGTGTCGAAGCCCTGTCGGCGGGTTCCCCGCTTGGTCCGCAATGTCTTTCAGCCTCAGCGTCGACTCGTCTGCATGCACCGGGTGATCGCGGACGACGACCTGTCAGCCACGTCGTTTGACGCCGAGGAGGCACGAGGAATACTGCGGGAGATGGTTCGCGCGCGGACGTTCGACGAGCGGGCGGTGTCGCTCCAGCGCCGGGGCTGGATGAGCGGCTACCCGCCCTTCCGGGGACAAGAGGCCTCACAGGTCGGTGGGGCATACGCGCTGCGTGAGACGGATTGGCTGGTGCCGACGTATCGCTCGAACGCGATGCAGCTCGCCCGAGGGGTGCCGCCGAGCGACATTCTCCGATTCCGTCGGGGGCACCCCGAGTACCATTCGGACCACGAGCGTCCTGTCTTTCCCCAAGCGGTTCCGATCGCCACCCAGACGCTGCACGCCGTCGGTATCGGGATGGCCATCGACTACGACGGCCCGACCAGTGCCCCGCGGGTGCTGTGTTATCTGGGCGATGGCGCGACGAGCGAGGGGGATTTCCACGAGGGGCTGAACTTCGCCGGCGTGTTCGACGCGCCCGTCGTGTTCTTCTGTGAGAACAACCACTGGGCGATCAGTCTGCCACAGGACCGCCAGACGGCAGCCCCCAGTATCGCGGCCAAAGCCGACGCCTACGGGATCGACGGCACGCGGGTCGACGGCAACGATCCGCTGGCCGTCGCGGAGACGGTCGAGAGCGCGCTCGATCGCGCCAGCAACGGCGATCCGGTTCTCCTCGAGAGCCTCACGTACCGGCAGGGTCCCCACACCACTAGCGACGATCCGGATCGCTACCGCGACGACATTGACCTCCCGGAGTGGCGCACCGCCGACCCGATCGACCGGTTCGAGGGCTATCTCCGCGAGCAAGGGGTTATCGAGGACGGCTTTATCGATAGCGTCGAACAGGATGTCCGCGAATCGATCAGCGAGACCGTCGAAACGATCGAAGAAACCGAAACCGAGTCTCCCGAGGATATATTCGACCCCGTGTACGAAGACGTTCCGCCACGGCTACAGCAACAACGGTCGTCTATGTGAGCGAGGAGAGACAGTTCACACGGACTCAGTCGGTGCGTGTGTATCGCGCATCCGTGTGGCTTCCGCGGCGTACCGGGACTGGGTGTCGTCCTCGACTGCTGCGAGGTTTTCGTTATCGACGACCAGGCTGGCGGTTGTTTCTCGATCTGCGCCGCTGAAGCTCGTCAGCGCGCGTTCTTTGCGGTATTCGAGGCTGCCGTCGGGCGTCGCGTAGGTGAGGATGATGAGGTTCTGCTCGTCGTCGGAGTACGTTCGCTCGACGAGCCACACGCGTTCCGTATCTTCTCCCTCGGTGGTTTCGCTCATACGTGGTATTGGATAGCAGGATACAAAAACGCTGACACACCACCTTTCTCATCCGCCACCTTTTTTCCGCTCGGGTAGCTGCGCTACCCTCGCGCAAAAAAGATGGGGCAAAAAAAGCCGCTCGCTGGCTCCCGCTCGCTGTCACCGGCCTGCGGCCGGTTGTCCGAGGCGCTACGCGCCTCGCTACGCTCGCGGGAACTGCGCTCGCGGTGAGCGTACTCACGCGACCGCCTCCGCTCCGCATAATTCGGAATGATAGCCCGAAATACTTTCCCTATTAACGACATTATCTCGACACCAGCAATCACTGGCACCGGCAGCTCGGCTCCATCCGGCGAGAGACCATCGACAAACGAGTTGTTAGTACAACACGACATTATCTATTTCATCAGTACCTTTATGTGTGATGGGGCAGCCAACGATAGATGAGAACGCCAGTGCGCCGGTTGGCGTGCGCGTTCATTGGAACGCGCCGGGTGGTGAAGACACCCGACGCTGGGGTTCTCGCAAGTGCTAGAACCCATGACTGGGAACGAATCAGAGGCATGTAACGGTGTCGCATCGTATCAGAATGACAACCAGAGAACGCGCTGCCCAGTGTGCGGCCGACCGGTTCGCACGCGGCTCGACCACCGTATCGGCTGCCCGCAGGGGCGGTGGTGGCGATGACGCTGCCATTGTTCCAGTTCCGGGATCAGCGTGGGGAGGTCGTGAACCTCTCGGCCGCCACGGATCGGGACGAGATCGTGACGGCCGAACTGTACCACAGCATCGATGTTGGTGAGGGGCTGTGGTGCAGGCCGTGCCAGTCGACAGGCTGCGTGCATGCTACACAGATCGAGCAGATACTGGCGACCGCCGGTCTCGGCACATCCCGAACGGGCGGCTACGACGAGTTGCCGGGGATCGCGCGGTTCACGCGTTACTGCGCCACCGGTGAGATGATCGTCGAATGCTGGTTCGACAACGGCGCGTGCGTGCGCTTTCACGAACAGTGTGATGGCGACGTGGTCCAATCGGTATTCACGCCCGACGACTCGCGCGAACCGGCCGCCATGACCGAGAAACCCGACGCAGAGAGTGCCCCAGCCTGTCTGGTCGACACGTTGGTGACCTACTGCCAGTATCGACAGCGCGGCGATCTCGACGGGTTGCGCCAGCGTCACCCCGAACTGGCGCGCATCGTCGGCAAGGTCGACGCATCCATCCAGACGACTGACGGGAACCCGTAGCGAGCGGTGGTGGAGCGGTCGCGGAAGCGGAGGCGATGGCGGTGCGGTCGCGGGGAGTACACCCACCGCGAGCGCGAGCGAGCGGCTTTTTTTCGCCCACGTTTTTTGCGTGAGGGTGGCCTTCGGCCACCCGAGCGGAAAAAAGGTGGTGGCGAAGTCAACGTTATGTGTGTTGCTGGGTATAGAACAGTCATGCGCTTTGTTATCGTTGGCGGGGGACGCGTTGGGAAGCGGACAGCGCGAGTACTCGAAGAGGAGGGCCACGACGCGACGATCCTCGAGCAGCGGCCCGAGCTGGTCGACAAGCTCAGAAAGGAGGGGTTCGACGTCGTCCAGGGTGACGCCAGCACCGAGGCGGATCTGCTCGGCTTGAATCTCAACGATGCCGACGGAGTGACCGCGCTCACCGGTGATCTGACGGTCGATATCATGACGTGTTTGATCGCCAAAGCCAACGATTGTCGGACCGTCCTCCGCGTCGATAGCGACAAGTATGAGATGCTCTGTCGGAAGTACGGATCCGAGATCGACGAGGTCATCTACCCCGAACGGCTCGGTGCGATCGCCGCCAAAAACGCCCTCGTGGGCGGAAACATCCGTGCGATCGCGGACATCGCAAAAAACATACAGCTCACCGAGTTCACAGTGACCGAGGAATCACCGATGCGGGGGTACACCCTCTCGGAACTCGAACTGCCCGCCAACGCACAGCTGCTCGGCTTCGGCAAAGCCGACGAGTCGATCGCTCTCCCTGCGGAAGACGAATCGCTCGAACTCGGCGACCGGCTCATCGTCATCGCTGACTTCGACGTGCTGGGTGACGTTCGTCGCATCATCGTGGGCGAGAACGCCACACCGTCCAATTCGGCTTCGGTAGCCTGACCCTGTGGCTCACAGCGGGAGCGGTCCCCGACCACGGTCTCCATCTCGGTTTCCATTCTGCTCGGCCCCCTCGGAGTGGGTGGCGCTGGCGAGCAACCCGGAGACGGGTGGGCGGTACGTGAATCCCGGAACGACGCCCTCGACGTAGGTTCCTTCGACGTACTCGGTCATCGCTTTCACCACGTCCGGGGCGCGCTCGGGCCGGTCGAACGGGAACCGGAGCGTGACGATCGCCTGTCCGTCAGCCGACTGAACGTCGGCCGTAAGATCGATGTCCTCACGAACGGCCCCCGGTGCGTCCTCGACCCGTCGTTGCAAGGTCTCGAACCAGCCATCGAGCAGATGGGGACCTACCTCCTCCTCGACAGCACTGGCAAGCGTCGGCGTTCGGACCGTGAGCGTGTACACAGGCGGATCCGCGTCGGCAGCCACCGCAACGTGGCTGTCGAACGCGGTTGTTTCCACGACGTACTCGTCGGTCTCACCATCTGCTTCGGTGTAGGTCCCGTGGCGCTCGAACGCACGAACCGCCGCATCCGTCGTCATGAACCGTGGTACACCGCCCGGACGAAAAGACGTTGTGCTCGCACTTGTGAGCCGCTCTCACTGGTTTCCTGTCGGCCGACTCTGATCGGTCGAAACGGCCTCACGAACCGTTCCCGCGCTCTGGCGGACGAGCCGTCGGAGAGAGCGCCGCCGGACGAACAGCAGAACAGTGCCGAGGAAAACGTAGACGCCACTGAACACGAGCAGAAGCTCGTAGCTCGACAGTGGCAGCGCAACGATATCACTAATCATGAGGAACTCGATCATCACCTGTGAGACGAACAGCACCAACAGGGCGAGAGCCTCCCTGACCGAGAGCTCGAGATTGATGAGGAGGCTCAACGCGAAGAACGATTGGGCTGCAGTCAGCCAGATCTCACCCGCTTGCTTTTGATCGAACGGGAGCGGCCCATACTGACCGAGCGCGATCGAATACACGACGACGAGGGTGCCGATGAGGAGCGTCCACTGGTTGAGCTTCGAGGAGATCAACGCCGAAAAGCCGGCCGTCGCTCGGGCCTTGTTCACCAGATACGCCACGACGATGAGCTCCGGCGACTCCGACGCCAGCGGTGCGATCCACTGGATCATGAAAAACGAGGGGATCCCGATCGACTGGCCGATCTGTTCGAGTCCGTGGGCGAACGGCTCGACCGCGGTGAAGATGATCAGCCCGGAGTAGGCGAACAGCGACAACACGATGGCGACGCGGTGCGGTTTCGGAAACTGTTGGAGCGCGCCAGGAACGCCGACGTGCTCCTCGGCTGTCTCGACGTCGCCACGGAGGATGACAGCGATGTACGCGATATACATCCCGACGAGAACCACCATGTCGAGGGCGTCGATGCCGCCGTTCAGCGGCACCACCAGCGCCCACAGCGTTGCCAGAAACAGAAACGTGAGTTCGAGATTGATGTCCCTGTCGAGCAACAGCGCGTCAGCGAGGAATCCGGACCGGCGCTCGACAGCGAGATCGCCCGTCGCCCGCGCTCGGTAGACGGTGAACAGCGCGATGCCGGACCAGCCGATCCCGATGAGAATTCGATTTGCCCCCGTCATGTTGGCGACAGCGAGGTGGGCGGCTTCCGTCCCGCGTGCTGTTCCATGGAATGCGCCCGCGTTCCACGCGTAGAGGGCGTCGACCGCGTACTCGGGCGCGACGGCCAACACCGCGAGGACCGCGATGGCAAAGGCGCGTGGAACGTCCTTCTCGGCCGTCTCAGCGCCCCACGCGAGCAGAAACGATCCTCCGAGAACAGCGATACCGCTCACCGCAACGACTGCGCCCGTGGGTAGCTCGCCGCCCGTCAGCCAGAGAACGAGCCACGGGACGGTCAGCCCGACAGCCCCCGCGAGCGCGCCGATCACTCGCGGTTTCATGGCTCCCTCCAGTCGCCGCCTGCACAGACGCTCGTCCACCACTCCAACATCCAGTTCCAAGCCATGGGATACACGTGGTAAAACGTCGGATACAACCAAAAACCACAAGATATCGTCAGCGACGCCGAAATCACCCACGAGACGGCGTGAGACACGGAATCATCGCTAGAGGCGGTCAACGAGTGATTTGGCGGAGAGAGCGACTCAGACATCGATCTACTGGCGATTCAGCCCAAGATGGATGTGGTCGCCCGAATCCAGCGATCACGAAATGCTACCCGTTTTCGTCACGAACGACGATCTCAGCGGTCGGGACGCTGTTTTTCACGCTCTCGATGCCGCGCTTTGCGCCCTGCTTCGAGGCGTATCCGCCGCCGCTATCGGCGATGATTTTCCCGTTCGAAGCGACGAGCCGCCACCGCCACTCGCCGATCGTGTCCTGATACAGTTCGAACGTTGGTCGTGCTGGCATAGAGTAAGCGCGTGGTGATTCGAGCCACCACCGGGAGTAGCAGCAACGCCTGCTGTCATGCGGAGGGAGGGATTCGAACCACGCCGAGACGGTCGCTCGCTTACGCTCGCGCTGCGACTCGTCTGATTCGAATCCGCACCTCCTCGTTCGTCACGTTGTTCCTCACTGCGGAGGGAGGGATTCGAACCCACGGACTCCTTCGAGAGCGGATCTTAAGTCCGCCGCCTTTGTCCAGACTCGGCCACCTCCGCGCATTCGAACATCGTCGGTCGGACGAAAAGTGGTTTCGGTCCGACAGCGACGAACAGGTCACCACTCGACGCTCAGCGTGCCGTCGCCGCCGGGATCCGGCGCGATTTCTTCGTCGGTCCGTCGGTCGACAACGTGGATCACGCCGTCGCCTTTCTTGGCCGGGCACACCTCTGCGGCCCGCACGTTGTGAGCGAGCTCCTCCTCCTCGAAGAAGTACGTCCGGGGCGCGGCGATGCCGCTCATCAGATCCATCTCCCAGTTGTCCGAGACCTCCGCACACTTTCCCGCCGCGATGCATTTGTTCGCCTCGAAGAT
This sequence comes from Halobacteriales archaeon YIM A00010, assembly GCA_025041175.1. Lineage (GTDB taxonomy): Archaea > Halobacteriota > Halobacteria > Halobacteriales > Haloarculaceae > Halocatena. The sequence continues at coordinate 2,071,031 of JAKCFJ010000001.1, read as the reverse complement.
GATCTTGTACGGCTTTTCCTCGACCGGCGGCGCGTCGCGTTCGCCGATCTCGCTGGGATCGACCGGCTCCTCCGTCATTATGCGCCGTTCGAACGGAAACTGCTTGGGACTGTCGATCCCGTCCAGAGATCTCCCTGATTGCATCGGACGACCCACCCCAACCATACGCCCTACATGACAGGGGAAACATCCCCGAAAAATCGAGAAGGATCGAGGTTGAAACAAAATCCCACGAGAACAGGCCACGTGATGTTCGGAGGACGCTGTCCGATAGGAGAACGATCGAGCTAGTTTTCTTCGGACGAATCACTGTCGCTGACAGTGACTTGGGCCTCGCGGATGATCTTGTCGGCCATCTCGTAACCGGGTCGGTGGACGGCGTCGATGGTGTCGGCTGGCTGCTCGGATTCGACGCGCATCAACACCTCGTGGCGCTGTGGATCGATGTCCTCGCCCGGGTCCGGAGCGATCTCTTCGACGTTTTCGCCCTCGAGCACGTGATCGAACTGGTTGAGCGTGGACTCGATCCCGTCGCGGATGTCGCCGTCCTGTTCGAGCCCCCGAATGAGGTTGTCCCGAACGTCGATGAGGCGGGCGACGAGGTCCTCTGTTGCGCGCTTTCGTTCCTGTTCGCGGCGCTTTTGCGTCCGCTTTTTGTAGTTCTTGAAATCCGCTTGCTTGCGCTTGAGATTCGATTCCAGCTCCTCGATCGTGCGCTCCTGATCGTCGATGCGTTCGCGGAGCGATTCGATCTCACGAGCCAGCTCCGACGGGTCGCTGTCCTCGACGCGTTCGATGAGATCCGCGGGCGGACCGTCATCGGTCGCGTCTCCCGACTCGGATTCTGATTTCGATTCCGATTCGGTTTCGCCTGTCGGTTCGTCGGTCGTTTCGTTTTGGGGTGTGTTGGCTTCGTCCGGCTTCTCGGATTGTCGTTCGTCCGTGGTCGTGTCGTCCTGCACCGGATCGTTTTCGCTCATTGGTGGATGAACGTCCGCCGACCGATTAAGGGAACCGGACTGAAGCCATCGAGCCGATGGAAGAATGAGTCACCGCGGCGCTCGCCACGCCCCGACCGCACAGCGCTCCGGAGGGCGGTGTGTTATACTGTCGGACCGACGGACGGATTGCGACGGAATATCCATCTGCTGTCTAGCGATTCACCAGCATTTGATATTCAATCACCTCTGTCCGACAGTATAACTGTCAGGACTGTCTACCCCGGCGTGATGAACAGTCAACGGCAGCCGGATGAACGTATCGTCGATGCCGGCTCCGGCGCTGATCCGAGCGGGGAGGGCAACTACGAGTACGTGAGCAGCGAGATCGAGCGTCCGGAGCTTCACGAGGATCTCGATAGACTCGTTGCGGGCGACGTTCGGTTCGATACGTATTCACGACAGCTGTACGCGACCGACGCCAGCGCGTACGAGATGGTACCGATCGGCGTCGTCTTTCCGCGCTCGACCGACGACGTGGCCGCCGTGATGACCTACTGTTCCGAGCAGACGATCCCGGTGCTCCCGCGGGGTGGTGGAACGAGTCTGGCCGGCCAGGCGGTCAACGAGGCTGTGGTCCTCGATTTCACGCGGTATATGGACAGCGTGCTCGCGGTCGATCCCGATCCGCGAATCGCAACCGCACAGCCCGGCGCGATCCTCGGGGATGTCAACGAGCAGCTCGAACCACACGGGTTGAAGTTCGCACCCGATCCGGCGTGGGGCGATAAGAGCGCCCTCGGCGGAGCCATCGGCAACAACTCGACGGGATCACACTCGTTGGTGTACGGGAAGACCGAGGCCTATATCGAGGAGTGTGAGGTCGTTCTCGCAGACGGCACCGTCACGCGGCTGGGCGAGGTTTCGATCGAGCAACTGCGCGAGGACGCCGATCCCGAGGGCGAGCTGCTCGGACGGATCTACGACGCCGTCCTCGGTGTCATTGACGACCACTCTGCGGAGATCGAACGGCGCTATCCCGACCTGAAACGGAACGTCTCGGGGTACAATCTCGACGCGCTCGTCGAGGAGGCACACACGGACACCGAGACGAACACGGGTGGGGAGACGATCAACCTCGCGCGGTTGCTGGCCGGAAGCGAAGGAACGCTCGCCATCGTGACCGAGGCGACCGTCTCGCTCGAACCGATTCCGGAGACGAAGTCGGTCGCGCTGCTCACCTACGACTCCGTTCTCGACGCGGTGTCGGATGTCGGGCGAGTGCTCGAACACGATCCCGCCGCGGTGGAGGTGATGGACGACGTGCTGTTGGATCTCGCGCGCAACACCGAAGAGTTCGCCGAGGTGGTCGGGCTGCTTCCCGAGCCGACCGATTCGGTGTTACTGGTGGAGTTTTACGCCGACAGCGACGACGACGGCCGGCGGAAAGTGGCCGATCTCGTCGACGACCGCGTTGGGAAACCCGACGAGAACACGGACCGCCTCGCGCGCCGCGCGTTGGAGGCCCACGACGCCGACCGGCGCTCAACGTTCTGGAAGCTGCGCAAATCGGGCTTGCCGATCCTCCTCTCGCGCACCACCGACGAAAAACACGCCTCGTTCATCGAAGACACCGCCGTCCCGGTCGAGAAGCTGCCCGATTTCGTCTCGGAGATGCAGTCGATCCTCGACGATCACGAGACGTTCGCCAGCTACTACGCCCACGCTGGGCCGGGCGTGCTCCACGTCCGTCCGCTCATCAACACGAAGACGATCGACGGCGTCGACCGGATGGTCTCTATCGCGGACGAAATCACCGATCTCGTCGTCGAATATGGAGGGAGTGTCTCCGGCGAGCACGGCGATGGGCGCGCGCGCACACAATGGAACAAAAAACTGTACGGTGAGCGCCTCTGGTCGGTGTTTCGGGATCTGAAAACGGCGTTCGATCCCGACTGGCTGCTCAACCCCGGCAGCGTCTGTGGCGACACGGACATGACCGAGCATCTCCGGTTCGATCCCGCCTACGAGTTCGACGCCGGATTCGAGCCGTCGCTCGAATGGCACACGGACAACGAGTTGCAGGGAATGACGGAGCTGTGTCACGGCTGTGGCGGCTGTCGCGGCGATCAGTCCACTACTGGCGGCGTGATGTGTCCGACCTACCGGGCGTCCCAGGAGGAGATTCAGTCGACCCGGGGGCGCGCGAATATGCTTCGAGCGGCGATGAGCGGGCAGCTCGATCCGAACGAACAGTTCACCGACGAGTTCCTCCACGAAGTGATGGACGTGTGTATCGGCTGCAAGGGCTGTCTGCGGGACTGTCCCAGCGAGGTCGACATGGCGAAACTGAAAGCGGAAATCCAACACGAACACCACGAACGACACGGCCCCAGCCTGCGCGATCGGCTGTTTGCGAACGTCGAAACGCTCGCTTCGCTCGGAAGCACCTTCGCCCCGCTCTCGAACTGGGTGACCAACCTGCCAGGCACGAAAACACTCACGGAGAAGTCGCTCGGCATCGCCAGCGAGCGAGCGCTGCCGACGTTTCACCGCGAGAGCTTCACTGAATGGTTCGAGGCGCGTGGTCCCCGCGTGTCCCAGTCGGAAGCCACCCGAAAAGCGGTGTTGTTCCCGGATACGTACACCAATTACACCCATCACGAAACGGGACGCGCCGCGGTCCGTGCGCTTGAAGCCGCTGGTGTACACCTCCGGCTCCCCGGCGTGGATGGGAGCGGCCGCCCACCACTCTCGAAAGGCTTCATCGATCGTGCCCGCGCCGTTGCCAGCCGGAACGTCGACGCACTCGCACCGCTCGTCGATGACGGCTGGGACGTCGTCGCCATCGAACCCTCGGATGCGGTGATGTTCCAGCACGATAACCTCGATCTACTCGCCGGTTCCGACGCCCAACGGGTGGCTGACAACAGCTACGGCGTGATGGAGTATCTCGCTTCCCACGATCTGGACTCATCGCTCCCCCGTGTGGATGCCGACGAACGCCTGACCTACCACGGCCACTGCCACCAGAAAGCCACGAAAAAAGACCACCACGCGGTCGGCGTGCTCCGACGAATCGGCTACGCCGTCGATCCCCTCGACAGCGGCTGTTGTGGGATGGCCGGCAGCTTCGGCTACGAAACCGAACATTACTCGATGAGCAAAGCGATCGGCCGGATCCTCTACGACCAGGTCGATGAATCCGACGGCGAGGTCGTCGCACCGGGTACCTCCTGTCGCACCCAACTGGCCGACCACACCGACGAAAAACCGCCACACCCGATCGAAAAAGTGGCGGCCGTCCTCGATGCCACCGAAAAGTCGTAACCTATATCAAATCCCGACGGAGTAGAATAGGACGTGTCCGGGTTGGGGTAATGGCTATCCTTCAGGCTTGTGGAGCCTGAGAAGCGGGTTCGATTCTCGCACCTGGACTGTCATAATTTTTACACATTTTATTGGGTAGTTATTCCGATCCCTGTTCCCGACCGCACATTTATTACGGGAAGGGTAGCCAGACAGCCCATGACACAACACGCGTGTCCTGTCTGTGGCGATGGATTCGATAGCAGACGTGGACTCGGCGTTCACCATAGTGCCGCCCATGGTACGCTGTTGCCAAACAGAGAGTGTAGCAACTGCGGTCGAGAGTTTCATTGCGAGCACGAAAAGAAATACTGCTCGGAAGAATGCTGCCGTTGCTCTGTTTCGTTCGAAGGGGAAAACCATCCGAACTACCAGGGAGGAAAAGAAACGGCTGAGTGTGAACTCTGTGGGGACGAGTTCGAGTATTATCCATCGGAGAAGGAAGGACTGTATTGTCCCACGTGTGTCGAAAACGAGAGATGGCGGTCGACTCCCGTCGTGGAGGGGAAGAAGCATCCGCAGTGGAACGGCGGAAAGCGAGAGCTCGCGTGTGCGGTGTGCAACGAAACCATCGAGCGATACCCGAGCGAGATCACCGGAGACGTGACCGTCTGTAGCGAGGAGTGTCGGAGATCCTGTCTCTCCGAGTCGTTCACTGGTGACGGGCATCCGAACTGGAAGGGCGGAGGCAACGAGCCGTACGGGAAAGGGTGGAACGGCGTCCGGCAACGGGCATTGGAGCGAGACGGCTACTCGTGCGTCATTTGTTCGAAGACCGAAGAGGAGATCGGGCGTAATCCGGACGTGCATCACATCACCCCGGTTCGGGCGTTTATTGAATCGGATCGGTATCAGAAGGAGGACGCACATTACCTCGAGAACGTTGTCTCGCTCTGCATCGATTGCCACCGGAAGGCCGACTTCGGGAAGATATCGAACACAAGACTACGGTTCCTGATCGGGGCAGAGGTCAGACACGAAGCCTGATACTGTCGGTCATAATTACGTCAATCCATAGTGGCATGAATGGGTTCTCGTGGCGATGACTGGACTGAACAGGCCACCGCATGGTGACAGATCTATGACCGACAGTATGAGAAGCGGGTTCGATTCTCGCATCCGGATCGTCTCACTAATGCGTGGTTCGTACGAACAAGGCGTTTCAACGCATCTACGAATAATACAAACACGAATGGATATCTTCCTATTCTGTTTTATTCTTTGAATCTATAATCGAATATTCTACTACGCCGCAAGATACTTCCAAACATTGTGGGATAGTATTTTATCTATGGAGGTGGTATACGATCGGAAATGATGTGGATCGTCCCCGTTGGACCGCCGTTCATGGAGACGCTCGAATCGGAGATCGATCTGACGGAGTGGGAGGATCGAACGCTCGATTTTCCGTTTTTCGCTCGCGTGCTCGGTGTTCGGACCGAGGCGGTCGATAGTGACCGCACGCGGAACAAGCAGTACTGGGAGTCGATGGCGTCGGGCGATCCGCTGTTGGTGTATCGGTCCGACGCGGAGCGATACGTCGGATTCGGTCGTATCGGTGTGAAAACACAGACCACGTACTTCGATAAGGCCTACTGGAACGACGAGGGAGCGCTCAGCGTCTTTACAGTCACTGACTACGACGACTCGTTCGCTCTCGAACCCGAACAGGTCAACGCCGTGTTGGACTACGAGGAGACGTTCAGGCCCTACGGTCTCTCGAAGGTGAGTGCCGACCGTCCGGTTAGCGATCTGCTGTTTTTCCTCGACGTGAATCGGAACTACGCGACCACGTGACCGTTCGGGTGAGGTCGATCGATCGAGCACAAACACCTAACGGGCGGCGACCCGAGGTTCAGTTATGGACGTTGCGCTCCTCACAGTGGGCGATGAGCTTCTCTCGGGTGAGACGGCAAACACGAACGCGGCGTGGCTCGCCAGCGAGCTGTCGGCTCGGGGGGTTGGGGTCAAACGCGTTCTCGTCGTGCCCGACGAAAAGGACGTTATCACGGAGTACGTTCGGGGGTTCAGCGAGTCGTTCGACGCCGTCATCGTTACCGGTGGGTTGGGACGGACGCCCGACGACGTGACGATGGAAGGCGTCGCCCGCGCGTTCGATCGGCCGCTCGAACCGAACGATCTCGCCCGGGTGGACATCGAGCAGACGGTGGCTGAATTCGCCCGCCACCGGCCGGAACTGGACATCGACGTGGACATCGAGGGCGAGGCCGCGCTTCCGAGTGGGGCGCGGGCGCTCGTGAACGAACCGGGACTCTCACCGGGGTGTGTCGTCGAGAACGCGTACGTGTTGCCGGGCATCCCCGAGGAGATGAAGGCGATGTTCGAGTCGGTCGCGGCGGAGTTTTCCGGCACGATCCGGATGCGTACCCTGTACACTACCGACCCCGAATCGAACCTCATCGATACGCTCACCGAAACCAGCGATCGGTTCGGCGTGAGCGTCGGCTGTTATCCCGACAACGAGGCGGGCCACAACCGACTGAAGCTCACTGGAACGGACGAGAACGAACTCGATAGGGCGGTCGCGTGGCTCCGCGACCGCGTGACGATCCACCAGCGGGGATGAACCCACAGTATTTGACCGGACGTGCCCGATAGACAACCATGAGTGAGCAATCACGACAGCCGCTCGTCCGCCGTGGTGAGGAGATTGAGTACACCAATGTCGGGGCCGCCGACGGCATGGCAAAGGGCGTTCTCGTCGGTCCCGAACAGGACGCGCCGAATCTCGCCATCCGGCGGTTCACGCTCGAACCCGGGGCAACCGTCCCGAAACACACCAACGAGATCGAACACGAGCAGTACGTGCTCGCCGGCGAGTACGTGGTCGGATTGGGTGAGGAGGAGTTCACGGTGTCAGAGGGCGACTCGCTGTTCATTCCCGCGGGCGTGGTTCACTGGTACCGGAACGAAGGAGATGAACAGGGTGCATTCATCTGTGCGGTCCCCGACGGCGACGACGAGATCGATCTCGTGGAATGAGTTCGTTCGTGATGGAAAAGATCCTGTGTGCGCTATCAGTCGCGTAGCATGGTATCGGTGATCCGCTCGGCCACGGAAGCAGACGCGCAGGTGATTACTGACATTTACACCCCGATCGTGGAAGAGACGCACATCTCCTTCGAAACCACACCGCCATCGATCGACGAGATGGCTCGTCGCATTCGAAACACGGTGACACGATTACCGTGGCTGGTTTGTGAGAACGAGGGCCGCGTCGTCGGCTACGCGTACGCCTCTCCCCACAACGATCGTTCGGCGTATCAATGGGGCGTTGATACGTCTGTATACGTTGCTGAGGAGTGGCAAAGAGACGGTGTCGCTCGGGGTCTGTACGAATCTCTGTTCGAACTCGTACAGCTACAGGGACTGTACACTGCCTACGCCGTGATTGCGTTGCCCAACCCGCCGAGCGTTGCGTTTCACGAATCGATCGGATTCGAACGGGTTGGAGTGTATCGGAACGCCGGTTTTAAAGATGGCGAGTGGCACGATGTCGGTCACTGGGAGCGTACGTTACAGCCCCACGAAACCCCTCCATCGCCCCCGACACCCCTCGATGAACTCCGAGGTTCCGCCGACTACAACACTGCACTCACGACTGGTGAAGCCTTTCTCCGTCTGTGAACTATCCCTGCCTACTCGCCGCCTGTGGCGGTGGTTCGAGAGAGCAGAGCTCTCTCGTCACTGAGCAGAGCGTAGTCTGCAAAATCGGAGATTTGTGCGAGTCCGAAAACGTTCGCGTTTTCGAGGACTACACCCAGAAGATCCACAAATAACGACCGATTCTCCAAGAGAGGCTCGTTACCGCAACCCAACCGACCGTTGAGGCTTAGCTAAATACCAATGACTCTTCCACACATAGAATATCTAATAACTATATTTATATTAAATAAATTAAAAATAATACACTAGCATTTATAAGATGTGGTTTCAATTACATATTGTATGATGGACCGTAACTATCAGGATAGGAGAGAAGTCCTCAAAATGATTGCAGCTTCTGGTATGCTGCCACTTACTCAGGGGTTGGCTAGAGCCCGAAGTAATTCATCTACGCAATCTCAGGGTCGTGACCAGAAGACGACTCCTCATCTGTCTCCGGTTCCTCAGAGCATTGAGAAGCAAGGACAGGGCTTTCCGCTCCCGGCTACGGCTGCACTTATCTCGGGCGAGTCGACCGATACCAATGCAATCCGGGAGCTTGAGGAGACTCTTCGATCAGCCGACGTACGAGTACAGCAGGAAAAGAGCAGTTCGAATCAGTCGGGTAGTCCACTCTCGATCTACGTCGGCATTCCAGCAGAGTCTCCTCGTGTTAGCGACGCACTCGGTCAGCTCGATGCATCATATCCCGAGGACCTCCAATCCGAGGGATACGTGCTGGCAACTGGCCAGACCGATGGGAAAAAGAGGATCGTATTAGCCGGCAGTGACGAACCTGGCACTTTTTACGCCACTCAGACGTTCAAACAGTTGCTTATCGACCACCAGGAACGTCCGTGGGTTCCTGGAGTGATGATCCGAGATCACCCGAGTATGACACGCCGCGGTACGATCGAGGGCTTCTACGGGAGTCCCTGGTCACATGAGGAGCGACTCGACCAGCTGGGATTCTACGGCGACGTCAAGATGAACACGTACGTCTATGCACCCAAAGACGATCCGTATCATCGTGAACAGTGGCGGGAGCCGTATCCGTCAGATCGTCTCAGTAAGATCGGAGAGTTAGTGGAGAAAGCAGACCGAAACCATGTCGATTTCGTATTCGCGCTCTCTCCTGGTACGTCGATCTGTTATAGCTCAGAATCGGATTATCAGGCATTGCTCTCGAAGTTCGAGTCGTTATATGATCTCGGTGTGCGGGCCTTCTCGATTCCCCTCGACGACATCGACTATACGGAGTGGAACTGCGAGGCTGATCAGCAAGAATACGGACCGCCATCTCCGGAAACCGCGGCTAACGCACAGGTTGACTTGCTCAACCGCGTCCAGCGCGATTTCATCGAGGCTCACGGCGACATTGAACCACTCCAGACGGTCCCAACTGAGTACAGCGGTCTCGAACGTAGCTCCTACAAGACCATACTCGAGGAGGATCTAGCTGACGAGATCACCGTGATGTGGACCGGAACAGCCGTTGTACCGCCGGAGATCACGCGTGAGGAAGCCGAACAGGTTCACGATCTCTTCGGCCACGATATTGTCCTCTGGGATAACTATCCAGTGAACGACTTCTCGCAGACCGCAGGGCGGTTGCTGCTAGCTCCGTATCGAAAAAGGGAGCCCAATCTTTCGGAACATCTGGCCGGCATCGTCTCCAATCCGATGAATCAGGCCGCCGCATCCAAGGTCGCTCTGTTCACCATTGCTGATTATACATGGAATGATATTGACTACGATTCGGAACAATCGTGGCACGAAGCCGCACGGTATCTTGCCGACGACAACGAGGAAACGGTTCAGGGCCTGATGGCGTTCTTCGATCTGAACCATCTCGCACCGAGGTTCGGTCCAGATCCGTGGCAGCCACAAGCGCCGATCCTCTCTGAGAAGATAGCCGAATTCTGGACAACGTATGATGGAGGAGAAAAGGGAACGGCAATTAACAATCTCTTGCCGTATGCCCGTCTCATCGCCCGTTCACCACAGTTGATCGAGAATGGAGTCGATGATACACTGTTCATTCGGGACGCAGACCGCTGGCTCGAAGCAACTGACCTGTGGGGTGATGCACTGGTCACGTCGTTACAGATGCTTGCCGCACACATCGAGGGCGACGACGAGCGGGTACAGAAACTTCGAAACCAGATAACGGATCGTGTCGATCAGGCCCAACAAATTCACTCACCTCCAGGGGAAAATCGGGTCGAAGGTGTCGTCAAGATCGGTGACGGTGTACTCGATGTGTTTATCGAAGAGACGCTGAATCAGACAGGTGCGTCATCGATCGATATCACCCATTGACATCCTCCACGCCGTAAACAGAGAGGGACTACGTCCCTCAGGCAGTCGGGCAAAGCCCGACGACGATGTGGAATCCCACGATACCGCACCGCTGGATTGGGATAATACTGCAGAGGTTCGAGGAGAAAGCCCACCTCTGCAGAGGTGGGATGAATCCGCCGCGATTGGTCACGTGGACCCGTGGGCCAACAATAGGACGTGTAAGACAAGTGAGGGCCGCACTGTATTCCCACCCTACGCCCTCACTCCGTTCGGGCGGTGAGGATGGGGGTTAGCACCTAAAAAAGCTGATACGACGAGCGACGATCACAGTGCTTTTCGGTCGTTACTCTTCATTCAGTCTCTGCTTCTGGTGGGTGTTCGACGAGCACTACTCCGTTTCCATAGAGGTCGTTTGCGACGGCCTCGATGCCGTATGGCTGTTCTTTCGGCTCCGACACAAATTCGACCCCGCGATCGCGTAGCGTCTCATACGTTGCGTGGCAATCATCCACAGTAAAGGCGAGCGCCGGTTGGTTGCCGATCATCGCGGCTCGGCGGTCGATCTCTTCCTTGTCTTCGTGCCAATCGGGGGATTCGAGGACGATTTCTACGGTATCGTCTTGTTCGGGTGCGACAGTGACCCAGCGCGTATCGTTATCGGGTCCAAACACCTCGTCTGCTTTCTTTTCGAGTCCGAGGTCATCGGTGTAAAAGCGCAGCGCTTCGTCTTGGTCGTCGACAAAACGGGTGGTAAGGCGGAGTTTTTCGATCATGGTACGTCCGTTTGTATCGACTCTGTCCCACGATAAATAGGTCCGCCTAGCGGGGTGAAAGTGATCTCTGATACTGTCGGACTTGCGGACGGATTGGGACGAAATATCCAGCTGCTGTCTGGCGATTCACCAGCAGCCGATAGTCGATCACCGCTGTCCGACAGTATGAGTCCCGTAATCGGCCATGCTTTCGTTCGCGAGGTGCAGTTGAATTGTTCTGAATCGGTAGTGACCAATTGGGTGGCGACGACAACCACTCGGACTACTCCCGATCGGTAGGCTGCTGTGGTTCGTCAGTCGTCGGTGGTGTGATCAGCGTCAGTATTACCGACGACGCGCGCCAGTCCGGGGTGGCGCTGCCGTAAGCCAGCCAGCTCACCCGCCACCTTTTTTGCGTGAGGGTGGCCTTCGGCCACCCGAACGTAAAAAAGATGGGGCAAAAAAGCCGCTCGCTGCGCTCGCGGTGGGTGTACTCACGTACCGCGACCGCTCCGCGACCGCTCCGCCTCCGCGACCGCTCCACCACCGCTCGCTGCGACGGTTCGTCAGTCGTCAGTGGTAGGTGCGTCGGCTCCACCGACGATGTGTGCCAGCTCGGGGGAGCGCTGACGCAAGCCAGCGAGATCGCCGTGCTGGCGGTACTGGCAGTAGGTCACCAGCGTGTCGACCAGACAGGCGGGCGCGCTCTCCGCATCTGGCTTGTCCGTGATCTCGGCGGGTTCACGTGCGTTGTCGGGCGTGAACACGGACTGGATCACGTCGCCATCGCGCTGCTCGTGAAACCGCATACAGGCCCCGTTGTCGAACCAACATTCCACGATCGTTTCGCCGGTGGCGCAGTAACGCGTGAACCGCGCGATGCCGGGGAGTTCGTCGTACCCGCCCGCTCGGGTCCTGCCAAGCCCCGCCGTCGCCAGTATCTGCTCGATCTGCGTAGCGTGCGCACAGCCAGTCGACTGGCAGGGCCGACATCACCAGAAATCGAAGATTTCTGGTTAGCAGCCGAGCTTCGCTCGGCGACACCACAATCCCTCGCCCACGTCGATGCTGTGGTACAGCTCGGCCTTTACGATTTCCGCCCGATCCGTGGCGGCCGAGAGGTTCACGACCTCCCCACGCTGATCCCGGAACTGGAACAGCGGTAACGTCACCGCCACCACCGCCCCAGCGGGCAGCCGATGCGGTGGTCGAGACGCGTACGAACCGGCCGACCACACACCGGGCAGCGCGTTCGCTGTTCGTTTTTCTGATACGATGCGACACCGTTACATGTCTCTGATTCATCCCCAAGCATGGGTTCTGTCGCTTACGAGAACCCCAGCGTCGGGTGCTACTATCACCCGGCGCGTTTCAATGAACGCGCATGCGTCGTCGCCATGCTGGCGTTCTCATCTATCGTTGCCTTCCCCATCACAGATAAAGCTACTGATGGAACGAATAATGTTATATCGTACTAACAATTACTCGTGAGTGGATACCTCGGGTCGATGGCCCAACGCGGGGAATGCTCGATCGGTGTTCCTGGGCCTTTCACGCGCGCAAAAAACGGAATACCCTCCACCTCTCCCTACCGCTTACGGTCACTCGTTGCGGTCCCCGACGCCGCAGGTCAGCTACTCGAGCATATCACTCATCGCATCGGGCGTCGAATCCGAGGACAGCAGTTTTTCGAACACCTCGGAGGCAGACAGCTCTTCGACGGCGTGATTCGGGATCCGTAGGTCGTTCGTCGAAGTTTCACTCTTCGAGCGGATGAGATCACTCTTTGCCGTTTCTGGATCGGTTCTGTGTGTGAAGTAATGGGTGAGAAGGTGTGCGAACTCCCACGCTAAACGGGCGTTTCGAAACACAGCGATGTCGTCGCGGGTTCGGTGAGCTGGCGAACCAACGTACACTCCTACCGAGTACGCGTTTCCGTCTCCCGCACTGGCAGAGCGAACCACTGTACCGTAGTCGCTAAACCGTGCATCGACAGGACTCACCACGATCTGTGCCTCCTCGTTGCGCAATCCCCCCTCACAATCATCCCACTCCGGATGCGGCGAAGCCATCATCTGGGAGTTCTTCTGTACCAACATATAAATACGGTCTCCGTGCTCGATATCTCGATCGACGGGCTACGAGCCGGACGATTCATAGGGACTGTTGTGAGTATGTTCGGCACGGTCGTAGACTGATACTGTCGGTCATCGGTCTGTGACCACTCGGTCGCCGGTTCAGCCAGCAGCGTGCTCCACGATCCTGAAGCGTCCACTGCCGGTGTACGGAAGGATGACCGACAGTATGACGACTGCTCTGCGGTGTCACGAATCGTTCTGTTTCGCCACAGCGGGACGGAATCACAACAGTCCCTATCAGGCGACGTGATCGAGCACGGCGTCGGCGTCGTTGGGAACGGGTTCGGGATCGCTCCCGGCGGCGACAGCGGCGTCGGGATCTTTCAGTAGGTGGCCGGTGGTGAGACAGACCACGTCCTCGTCGGCGTCCACGACGTCTTGTTGCCGGAGCTTACGGAGACCGGCAACGCTGGCGGCGCTGGCGGGTTCGACGCCGATTCCGTTCTCCGCAAGATCCCGCTGGGCGTCCGTGATCGCCCGATCGCTGACAGCCACGGCCGTCCCGTCCGTCTCGCGGATCCCGGGCAGCGCCTTCGGTGCGTTCACCGGATTTCCGATCCGGATGGCCGTGGCCCGCGTCTCGACATCCTCCCAGCGCTGAACCGATTCGTGGTCGTTTTCGACCGCCTCGACCATCGGAGCAGCCCCCTCGGCTTGCACGCCGGTCAGCGTCGGCATCTCCGACCGATCGAGTGCGCCCGACGCAACGAGCTCGCGGAACGCCTTGTAGAGGGCGGCCGTGTTGCCCGCGTTGCCGACCGGGAGCACGATCCGATCGGGGAATCGGCCCTCGTCTTCGTAAAACCGCTCGAGGATCTCGAAGCCGATCGTCTTCTGGCCTTCGAGTCGGAAGGGATTCAGCGAGTTCAACAGGTACGCTTCGCCCCGGTCTGCCAGCGCACGAACGATGTCGAGACAGTCGTCGAAGTTGCCGTCCACTTCGAGAATTCGCGCGCCGTGGAGGCTTGCCTGTGCGACCTTTCCCGCGGCGACCTTCCCCGCCGGAAGCAACACGAGCGTCTCCATGCCCGCGCGAGCGCCGTACGCCGCGAGCGCCGCGCTCGTGTTGCCCGTGCTCGCACACACCAGCCGCTCGACGCCCAGCCGTTGGGCCGCCTGAACCCCGACGGTCATCCCCCGATCCTTGAAACTCCCCGTCGGATTCATCCCCTCGTGTTTGATGCGGAGGCTGTTCACGCCGACATCGGACTCCAGCCGGGGCACGCGATGCAACGGCGTGTCGCCCTCCGGAACGGAAACGCCCTCCTCGAACGGAAGCGCCTCGGCGTAGCGCCAGACGCCCCGCCCCGAAAACGCATCGAACGTCGGATACTCCGCGTACCGGACTTCCAACAGCCCGTCCGCGTCGCTCGTGTACCGGACCCCATCGAAGGGGGCGTACGTCTCGCCGGTTTCGATGCACTCCAACCACACACCGTCGTCTGCCACCGCGGGAACGCGCTCCGACAGCTGTAGGTTTGCCATTGGTCGACGGTTGGTCCATGAGGGATAAAAACGAGGCGGTCCGGGCGCTGGAGAGCCTCCCAGCCGATCGGGATCCGGACTGCTCGGTCCTAGCAACACCCACGCTATTGTGTGCTGTAAATACCAGTATAATGAGTATACTTGATGGGGTGTATATTCGATGGGGTTGGCGTCTTCACGCGAGAGACAGTCGCTCTGGAACGGATCGAATGGGACGATGTCGGGGTCTGGCGCTGGACGAGAACAGGCGTAGATCAGTCGGCACTCTCCATCGCGTGGCAAATGGGAACATGTTCGGACGAACGTTGGTGTGACAGCGGCGTCTACGACCGGACGATGGGCACAAATTCGAACCGAAGCTGGTTTGCGGCGACTGTGCGTTTACGTCTCCCGATAGATTCTTCGGCTGTAGACGACATACCGTGGCGTACCGACCGCAGCGCGCCGAAACGACTTGCCGTCTCCCGAGCGGGGCAACCATGACTGATCGGACGGCGTTGATCGTCGGTTGTGGCGTCGCCGGACCAGTCCTTGCCGTGTTCTTACAGCGAGCGGGGATCACTCCCATCGTCTATGAGGGTCGACCAACCCCCAGGGACGAGGCCGGCTTCTTCCTGAACCTCGCTCCGAACGGTCTCGACGTGCTCGATACGCTCGACAGCGGAGACGAGATCCGACAGCGTGGCACTCCAACCACAACTGTCGTCTTTCAGAACCACCGCGGGAAGCAGCTCGCGGAGAACCCCGAGACGACAGTTCTCATCAAACGAGGCTTGCTCACCAAGTCGCTCCGCGAGGCGGCCCTCGAACGCGGTGTCACCGTCGAATTCGGCAAGCGACTCACAGACGTCGATATTTCCGGTGAACGTTCGGTAACCGCCCGCTTCGCGGACGGATCGGAGGCCCACGGCGACTTGCTCGTGGGCTGTGACGGTGTTCACTCCCGGACGCGTCGATCGATCATGCCCAACGCCCCACAGCCGCGCTACGCGGGCGTCATCGATTCGGGCGGATTCACGCACAGCGCGTCCGTCTCCCCCTCCGAAGGCGTCTTTCGGATGACCTTCGGCACGAATGGCTTTTTCGGCTATCAAGTGGTGCCGTCCGGGGAGGTGTACTGGTTCGAGAACGTTCATCGACCCACGGAACCCGATCGACAGCAGCTCGACGCCATCTCCGACGAGGAGTGGCGCGCCAAACTGCTCGACATCCACCGCACCGATCACGAGCCAATTTTGGAGATCATCCGCTCGACCGACGGAATCGGGAAGTGGCCCAACTACGAGATGCCGTCGCTGTCGACGTGGCACGAGGGACCGGTGTGTCTGATCGGCGACGCCGCCCACGCCATGCTGCCGAGCGCGGGGCAGGGTGCCGCGATGGCGATGGAGGACGCGATCGCCCTCGCCAAGTGTCTCCGGGACATACAATCCCCGGAGGAGGCTTTCGCGGCTTTCGAGAGACGCCGCAAAGACCGCGTGGAGAGGATTGCAAAGAACGCCCGACGCAACAGCAATCGAAAAGCTCCCACCAACGCGGTCACCCGCAAGCTCCGTGATCTCGTGCTGCCGTTTTTCCTCAAAATGGGCGTCAAGAGCGCCGAACGGACCTATTCGCACACTGTCGACTGGGATGAGTCGATGACGAGATCGTGAGTGGTCCGAACCCGTCGAACCATCAATATAGCCGACGATCGAATTCGAACGAACATGCCCAAAGCACGCCTGAAAGTCAAACCGCCCGATGGTCCGGCCGAGCTGTCGACCAAATACCCCAACGACGAGTACCGGTTTCTGGCGAGTCGGTACCGAGAGGACGAAGTGGTCACCTTCTTCGAAGCCGAGACGCGCCATCCCGACGCCGTGATCCAGTTCATCGACGAGCCCGCCCGTTCAACGCCAAGGATCTCCGATTCTCTACTGTGCACTCAATACTGTCCAATATTCAAAATAATTGTATTAACGAACAATATAAATGGTTGAATAGCTGGTCGTCGTCGTTCGGGATGCGATGAAGCCACCTAGCCTAAACCGGCGCCAGTTCGTAGTGGGAGCAGGAATGACCGTGGCGGGAGCGAGGCTCGGAGGGATCGAGACGGCCGCCGCGCGCGCGAACGAGCAGGAGGAGCAACAAACGGCTCCGTCGATCATCGCCCACCGGGGGTTTGCCGGCGCGTATCCGGAGAACACGGTGCGCGCGGCGCGGCTGTCGTCGGGGCTACCACCCGGAGGTCCTGCGAACAACGTCACCACGCGGCGGAACCACGACCACGAACGGCGTGGTGGGATTCCCGGAATCGGCGCAGAGATGATCGAGATCGACATCATGCCGACAGCTGACGGCGACGTGGTCGTTTTTCACGACGACCGGCTCGCCGGCCGCGACGGCGGCGAGCAGGGACTCACCGACGCGTCGGGCGTCGTGTGGGAGACGCCAACGGAAACCGTCCTCGGTGCGGAGGTGCTCGAAAGCGGGGAGACGGTCCCGCTGTTGAGCGAGGTGCTAGACGCCATCCCGCCCCACGTCGGCGTGAACGTCGAGTTCAAAAACCCCGGCTCCTCGGATCTCCGCTTTGCGGAGGCGCTCGATCCGGACGCGCTCGAACGCCAAATGGAGGTCTGGCGGCCGTTCACGGAGGACGCGCTGGCGATCGTTTCGGAGCACGACCACTCGATTCTCGTGTCCTCGTTTTACGAGGCGGCACTCGCAACCGTTCGGGAGATCGAGCCGTCGCTTCCGGTCGCGTTTCTGTTCTGGGATTCGATCCCCGACGGCCTGGAAGTGACGCGCCGGTACGACTGCGAGGCGGTCCATCCACCGACGAATATGATCCAAAACACCCCGTTTTTCGGAGACGACCACCCCTCTGGTGGCTCGTTCGCCGACATTGATCTCGTCGAAGCCGCCCACGCCGAGGACAGGGCGGTGAACGTCTACACCGTCCAAACGTGGTACCAGGCTGCCCAACTAGCTGAAGCAGGCGTTGACGGTCTCATCATCGACTACCCCGGACTGCTCCCGAGGAGCGCACGACCGACCGAACGGTAGAGCGCCCTGGGATACGGTCCCAACGAACTCTATGGCCGAGCGTCGTGGATGGAATCATGTTAAAATAATATCATATTATATACTAATATCTTATTGATAGGTTCTAAAACACGAATTTAGAAACCACACTTTCTGAATGCTCTTGATCTTCAGGCATCATTCTAAATACATATCGAAGAGAATATATGGTAAACTCTCCCAGTATCGGTGGAAGATGTCGAAACTAGACGTGTTTGACGACGGTTCGGACGACATCGAAGCGGCAGATCGGGCGACGAAAACGCACAGCGTGGCAGGACTGCTCCCGTTGGTACTGGGACTCGGTGGACCGAGTCTCGACGGCATCCTCTCGAGCGTTCCGGTCGGCATCGTCGGTGAGGTGCTGTCGTTGCTGCCAGTGGGCATCGTCGGTGAGGTGCTGTCGTTGTTGCCAGTGGGTATCCTCAACGAAATCCTCTCGTTGCTGCCGGTTGGCATCGTGGGTGAGGTTCTCTCGAACATTCCGGTCGGCATCGTCGGTGAGGTTCTCTCGAACATTCCGGTCGGCATCGTCGGTGAGGTGCTGTCGTTGTTGCCGATGGGTTTCCTGTGAACGCTACTGGTTGAGTTGAGAGCGTCTCACATTGCGGTCTTGCTGTGTGGGACGCCCGGAACGAAACGGCGAACGAACGGCCGGGGCGGTTCCGCGTGGCTGACGGGTCGTGGTGAGCCATCAACGCCGAAACCACGACGGCGATACGAGTACCGCCCACGGTTTTCGTTTCATATTTTGATACTATCGGTACAGAATTGTCCGTTCGATTCACAGCCAGTTCGAACCGCGAACGTTTTTCACCGAGAGCGAGCAAGACTCGACAGTGTCGAATCCGTCGTATCTCAGGTTCTTCCCCTACGAAACGCCGTACGACCACCAGCGGGAGGCGATGGACACCATCGACGAGGCGCTTTCGGAGGGACAGGACGTGCTGTTCGAGGGCGCGTGTGGGACGGGCAAGACGCTCGCAGCACTCGCTCCCGCCCTGGAGTACGCGCGTACGACGAACAAGACCGTTCTCATCACGACGAACGTCCACCAGCAGACCCGTCAGTTCATCGAGGAGGCCCGGGCCATCACCCGACAGGAACCGATTCGTGCGGTCGTTTTCCGGGGAAAACTCGACATGTGCCACATCGACGTGGGCTACGAGGAGTGTCAGGCGCTTCGGGACACCACGCGGGAGTTGGTCGAGACCGAGACCGAACGCGCTGAGCTCGCGGAAACCGAGCGCGAACTGCTCGATGCAGCGGACACGAACCCGAACGACACCGACGTGATCGAGGGGCGAAACGCCGTCATGGACGAAATCGACGCGCTCGATGACGACCTCGATGAGCTGCGCGACCAAACCACCTGTGAGTACTACTACAACAACCTTGCCGAAGAGATGGAGCCGTTTTACGAGTGGCTGTTCGACGGCGTTCGAACGCCCGATGAGATCTACGAGTACGCCCACGACGCGGGGTTATGTGGGTACGAGCTCCTGAAGGAGGGTGTCGAAGGCGTCGATCTGGTGGTGTGTAACTACCACCACGTGCTCGATCCGATGATCCGCGAGCAGTTTTTCCGGTGGCTGGGCCGCGATCCGGAAGACGTTGTGGTCGTTTTCGATGAAGCCCACAACATCGAGGAGGCGGCCCGCGAGCACGCGACCCGGACGCTCACCGAGCGAACGCTGGAGAGTGCGCTCTCGGAGCTGAACGGGGTCGATGACCCGCGAGCCACGCCGGCGGAGAACGTCATCGGCGCGTTCCAGCGCGCGCTCGTCTCCACCTACGACGACGGACTGGCGTTCGGGGAGCGCGAAGCCATCGGAGAGGACTGGTACGATCTCTCGATCACGAACGACTCCCGACGGGACGACCTCACGCTCGCGTTTCTGGACGCCTACACCGGTGCAGGGATCCACGATGATCTCGATCGGGCGCTCGAACTCGGCGGCACGCTCGACCGATCGTACGAACAGTCGTACAAGAACGGCGAGACGAAGACCCGAACGGAGTGTCACGTGCTGCCGGCCGCGTCGTTCATCGACGACTGGCTTCGTGACAGCGACGAGCAGGGGCTGTATCCCGTGGTGAGCGTGCGGCGTGATGGGGGAAGCGACACGGTGTACGGCCGCGCGGAACTGTACACCTGTCTTCCCCGGCGGATCACCGAACCGCTGTTCGAGGAACTGCACGCGAGCGTGCTGATGAGCGCAACGTTGCGCCCATTCGACGTGCTCGCCTCCGTGCTCGGACTCGATCTGGACGACGAGGAGTCGGAACAGATGGCGTACGGAGCGCAGTTTCCCGAGCAGCGTCGACGGACCTACGCGGTCGACACGCCCGCCCTGTTCGCCCGTCGGCGCGACGAACAGGAGGTACAGGCGATCGTGACCGGCGTGCTCGAAGACGCGATCCGGTTCACGCCGGGGAACGTGCTGTGTTTCTTCCCGAGTTACCACGAGGCAGAGCGCTACCACGACCGCCTGGCCGGCGACGTAGACGCCACTTTCTACCTCGATTCCCCGGGAACGAGCGTCGAGACCCAAAAGCGGGCGTTCACGGCGGACGGAAACGGCGTCTTGCTCACGTCGCTGTGGGGAACGCTCACCGAGGGGGTGAGCTTCGACGGCGACGACGCGCGGACGGTGATCGTCGTCGGCGTTCCCTATCCCCGCCTCGACGACCGGATGAACGCGGTCGAAGCGGCGTACGCGACCGCGTTCGATGGCTCCGGTGGCGACCCGGGCTGGGAGTACGCTGTCGAGGTGCCGACAGTTCGGAAAACTCGGCAGGCGATCGGTCGGGTCGTCCGTTCGCCCGAGGATTTCGGCGCGCGGCTGCTCGTCGACGAGCGGTACACGGCGCGGGGACAACGCGAGCTACAACAGTACAGCGTCGTGGACACGTTCCCGCCCGAAGAGCGCGCAGAGACGATCGATGTCGAGCCGAAAAAGCTCAAGTTCGCGCTGTTGAACTTCTACTCCGACATGGACGCGTGGCCCGACCTGCCCCCTGTGCCGAAGTGACCGACAGCCTAACGAACGTGCCAAGACAACGCACGACACAGAATACTTGCCGTTCAGAAAGCGTTTAATACTCTCCTGTGAATAACCAGCAGTACATGCACACCGAGACCCACGATCGTTGCTCATCCACAGTGAGCCGTGGGCTCGATTTGGTTCTCGGAGGCACTCCGTGTCACAAGCAGAGAGGCGCTACGCGCCTCGGGCAGTCGGGTGCAACCCGACGACAGAGAGGAACGACGTTCCTCGGGCAGCCGGACGCAGTCCGGCGACAGAGCGGAGCGGAGCTCCGCAAGCAGCCGGGCCTAACGGCCCGGCGACAGCCGGCTGCAGGCCGACGCCGCCGACGACCGGGCCGTTAGGCCCGACTACACCATTTTCACACCGGCGTCGAACCGCGTTCCAACTACTGTCGAGACGATACAACAGACACACTAGATGAATCATACAACGATGTCAGAGGAAGACGAAAACACAGTCGCCCTCGCGTTCTCGGGAGGGCTCGATACGACCGTTTGCGTTCCGTTGCTCGAAGAGGAATACGGCTACGACGAGGTGATCGGGGTAACAGTCGACGTGGGCCAGCCCGATGCCGAGTTCGCGGAAGCACGAGAGACCGCCGACGCGCTGGGGCTCGAACACTTCGTGGTGGACGCCCGCGAGGAGTTCGCGGAGCTCTGTCTCCAATCGGTTCGTGCGAACGCGGACTACCAGGGCTATCCGCTTGGAACGGCATTGGCCCGGCCGGTCATCGCCAAAGCGATCCTCGAGGTGGCCACCGAGGAGGGGTGTGGGGCCGTTGCCCACGGCTGTACGGGCAAGGGCAACGATCAGCTCCGGTTCGAGGCCGTCTGGCGCGATTCGGCGCTAGACGTTATCGCTCCGGTGCGCGAACTCGGATTGACCAGGGAGTACGAGATCGAGTACGCGGCCGAGCGGGAGTTACCAGTAGAGGGTGGCAACGAGGGGGCGTGGAGCATCGACACGAACCTCTGGAGCCGCTCGATCGAGGGCGATGATCTCGAGGATCCGGGCTACGTGCCGCCCGAGGAGATCTACGAGTGGACCGATTCGCCCAGCGGAACCGAAACCGAGCTGGTCGACATCGGGTTCGAGGACGGGCACGCCGTCAGCGTCGACGGCGAGCAGCTCGAACCCCTGGCACTGATCGAGCGCCTGAACGCGCTTGCGGGCGTACACGGCATCGGTCGCACGGACATGATGGAAGACCGGATGCTCGGGCTGAAGGTTCGTGAGAACTACGAGCACCCGGCGGCCACGGTGTTGCTGGCCGCCCACGAGGCGCTCGAAGGACTGGTGTTGACCCAGGAAGAGCGCTCGGCGAAGGCGGGGATCGACCAGCAGTGGAGCGAGAAGGCCTATCAGGGGCTGTTGTCCGCGCCGTTGGTCGACGCGCTCTCGGGATTCATCGACGCGACCCAACAGCGCGTGACCGGCACCGTCACCGTCAAGCTCGACGGTGGGCACGCGCGGCCGGTCGCGCGCGAGAGCGAATACGCGGTGTACTCCGAATCCGCGGCGTCGTTCAACACCGAAACCGTCGATGGGATCGAACAGGCCGACGCAACGGGCGTAGCGAAGTACCACGGCTACCAGGACCGTCTCGCTCGCACCACGACACAGGAAGAGAACGCGCCCGAGGCGATCATGGACGGCGGCACCGACGTATAATGTCCGAACAGCCAAACGACGCGTCCCACGAACGGAGTGGAGCGGCGGTGCGCGGCGATCGGTTCAGCGGCGGGCCGGCGCGGGGGTTTCTCTCCTCGCTGGCGGCCGACCAGCGCATCTTCGAGGCGGACATCGCCGTCGATCGCGCGCATGTCGTGATGCTCACGGAGCAAGGGATCATCGACGGCGAGGCAGCCAGCGAAATCCTCACCGCGCTCGAGGCGATCGCGGTCGAAGGCCACGATGGACTCCCCGACGGCGAAGACGTTCACGAAGCCATCGAGTCGGCCGTCATCGAGCGGGTTGGTCCGGAGGGCGGCAAGATGCACACCGCCCGCAGCCGGAACGACGAGGTGGCGGCGTGTCTCCGCTACCGGCTGCGCGAGGATCTGCTCGAAAGCGTCAGCGCAACGCTCGCGCTCCGCGAAGCGCTGGCGGGCGTCGCGCGCGAGCACACCGACACCGTCATGCCCGGCTTCACGCACCTCCAGCCCGCCCAGCCGACGACCGTCGCTCACTGGGCGCTGTCGTACGAGCGCGCCATTGCGCGCGATACCGAGCGGCTCGTGGCGGCTTACGACCGGACGAACTGCTCCCCGTTGGGTGGGGCTGCCTTCGCCGGTACGCCGTTCCCGATCGATCGTGAGCGCACCGCCGAGCTGCTCGGCTTTGGGGGTGTGGTCGAGAACTCGATGGACGCCGCCGCCTCGCGGGACTTCCTGCTCGAGAGCACGGCGGCGCTCGCCGGCGTCGCCACCCATCTCTCAGGGCTGGCGGAGGATCTGATCATCTTCGCCAACAAGGAGTACGTCGATCTCTCTGACGCGTACTCCTCGACCTCCTCGATCATGCCCCAGAAGAAAAACCCCGACACGCTCGAACTCGTGCGCGCGACCGCCGGCACGGCCAGCGCCGGACTCGATGGGCTGCTCACGACGCTCAAGGGACTCCCCAGGGCGTACAACATCGATCTCCAGCGCGCAACCGGCCACGCGTGGTCGACGATCGACGCCGTCACCGAGGCGACCGGCGTGGCGGCCGGCGCGCTCGCGTCGGCAGCGTGGAACGAGCAACTGCTCGCGGACGCCGCCGGCGACGGCTTCACCACCGCGACGGCCGTCGCAGACCGGCTCGCTATGCACGGACTTCCCTTCCGGACGGCGCACGCGATCCTCGCAGAGGCCGCCCAGCAGGGCGGAACTGTCGACGCGATCGAAGCTGCTGCCGAGAACGTGCTGGACGAACCGCTCGACACCTACCTCTCCCCCGATGAACTGCACGCCCTGCTCGATCCCGCCCACAGCGTCGAGACCCGCGATTCGCTCGGGGGACCCGCTCCCGCGGCGGTCGCTGAGCAGCTCGACACCACTGCCGACGCGATCGACGACGACCACGGGGCGCTCGAACGCCGACGAGCGGCGCTCGAACAGGCACACGAATCCCTCACGGAGGTGGTACACAGCCATGTGTAAACGACGACGACCACCGATCCCGTCCCCCTCCGGGGACGAATAACAAACTCGTGATATACAATCCGAGAACGGGGGAATAAGGGCATATAACTCGAAGAGAGTGCAGTATGGGTAATTAAATTAATATGGTATTTTCGATGGGTTTAAGTGTATTCCTCTCCGAGCATGTGCTACATGGCAGAATGCATCGAATGTGGAGCGAGCGTCTCGCTGCACGACGACGTTGAGGCTGGAGAGATCATCGACTGTGGCACGTGTGGGAGCGAGCTGGAGGTCCTTGAGACCGACCCTGTCGCGCTCGACACCGCGCCCGAACTGGAAGAAGACTGGGGCGAGTAAGGTGAGTGGAGTCGGCACACAGCCGCGGTTGCAAACAAAGCTATGAATATTGGTGTACTCTATTCCCGGATTCGCCGCGACGAGAAGCTCCTGTTGAACGAGCTTCGAGAGCGCGGTCACGAGGTCACGAAGCTCGACGTTCGCAAACTCCGGTTTGACCTGTCGGAACCGCCAGCGGCGCTGTCGGCGTGCGATCTGGTGGTCGATCGGTGTCTGGCCACGAGCCGGAGCGTCTACGCGACGCGCTTCATCGACAGCTACGGCGTCCCGGTCGTGAACACTCCCGAGACGGCAGCGGTGTGTGCCGACAAGGCGGAAAACAGCCTCGCGCTCGCAGGCGCGGGCGTTCCAACGCCACGGACGGAGGTGGCGTTCACAAAGGAGACCGCGCTGGAGATCATCGAGTCGTTCGGCTACCCCTGCGTGTTAAAACCCGTCGTGGGATCGTGGGGGCGGCTGATGGCGAAGATCGATTCGAAGAGCGCGGCCGAAGCCATTCTGGAGCACAAAGCGACGCTCGGCCACTACGAGCACAAGGTGTTTTACGTCCAGGAGTTCGTGGAGAAACCCGATCGGGACATCCGGGTGGTGGCCGTCGACGGCGAGCCGATCGCGGCGATGGTTCGCTCCTCGGAGCACTGGCTGACCAACGCCGCGAAAGGCGCTCACACCAGCGAGTTCGAGCTCGATGGGACGGCCCGCGATCTCGTCGCCCGCGCGAGCGACGCCGTCGGCGGCGGGCTGCTCGGCATCGATCTGATGGAAACCGGTTCGGGATCGTATACGGTCCACGAGGTGAACCACACCGTAGAGTTCAAGGCGCTCGATGAGGCGACCTCGATCGACGTGCCAGCCCGAGTCGTCGACTGGTTGGAAGCGGTTGCCACCCAGGAGGTGGTCGCCTGATATGAGCGCCACAACGGCGGCGGTCGTCGGCGCGAGCGGATTCACGGGCGGCGAACTCCTCCGGTTGTTGTCTGGTCACCCCGAGTTCGAGGTGGTCCAAGCGACGAGCCGCCAGTACGCGCCCAAGACGATCGGCCACGTCCACCCCAATCTCCGGGGAACGGATCTCCGGTTCAGTGAGCCCGACGAGCTACAAAGCGTCGATGTCCTGTTCGCGGCGACGCCCCACGGAGTGTCGATGGAGCACATTGATGCCTTTCGGGAGGCCGCCGGGACGGTCGTGGATCTGAGCGCGGATTTCCGGCTGGAGAGCGAAGACCAGTACGAGGAGCACTACGACGGCCACACCCGACCGGAACTCCTCTCAGAATCGGTGTACGCGCTGCCCGAACTCACCCGCGAGCAGCTGCCCGGCGCGGAGCTGATCGCTGCGGGCGGCTGTAACGCGACAGCGACGATCCTCGGGCTGTTGCCGCTGGTCGAGGCGGGCGTGCTCACCGGGACCGACCAGATGGTCGTCGACGTGAAGGTCGGCTCCTCGGAGGGTGGTGCCGGCGGCGGCGCAGCCGCGTCGCACGCCGAGCGCTCGGGCGTGGTTCGCCCCTACGCCCCCACCGGCCACCGTCACGAGGCCGAGATCGAGCAGTTCATCGGCTCCGTGAGCTTCACCGTTCACGCGGTGGAGATGGTTCGGGGCGCGAGCGCGACGTGCCACGTGTTCCCCGACGAGCCGGTCACGAAAGGCGATCTCTGGGGTGCCTACCGCGAGCAGTACGAGAACGAGCCGTTCGTGGAGCTCGTTGCCGGCGGCGGCGGGGTGTATCGCTACCCCGAGCCGAAAGCCGTCGCGGGCACGAACAACGCCGAGATCGGATTCGAACTCGACCCCTCGAACGGCCGGATCGTCGTGTTCTCGGCGATCGACAACATGATGAAGGGATCGGCCGGGCAGGCGGTGCACGCGGCCAACGTCGCGCTCGGCTTCGAGGAGACCGCAGGCCTTGATTTTCAGGGGCTACACCCCGTGGGGGCACCGTGACTCTCGTCGTGAAGATCGGCGGCGCGCGCGCGGTCGATCCCGCGGGTGCGCTGTCGGACGTCTCCTCGCTGGTCGCGGACGGCCACCAGGTCGTCGTCGTCCACGGCGGCTCGACGGCCGTCGACGACACGCTCGAAGCGCTCGGGGAGACTCCCGAGTACGTCGAAACGCCCTCGGGCATCGTCGGACGGTTCACCGACGAGCGCACGATGGAGGTGTTCTCGATGGTCTTACCAGGCAAACTCAACACCGACCTCGTCGTCGGCTTACGGAACGAGGGTGTGGACGCGCTCGGTCTGTCGGGGGTCGACGGCGGATTGCTTTCGGGTCCCCGCAAATCCGCGGTCCGAGTGGTCGAGGACGGAAAGAAGAAGATCCGTCGCGGCGATCACTCCGGGCGCATCGAACAGGTGAACGGCGATCTCCTCGAAACGCTGCTCGAAAGCGGGCACACGCCCGTCGTGACGGTGCCGATGCTGGCCGACGACGGCGTCGCGGTGAACACCGACGCCGACCGCGCGGCCGCAGCCGTGGCCGGCGCGCTCGGTGGCGATCTCGTGGTGCTCACCGACGTGCCCGGCGTGCTCGTGGACATCGAAGACGAGTCGTCGGTGATCGAACGCGTCGATTCACCGGCGGCGTACGAGGCGCTCACCGAGGCCGCAGACGGGTTCATGAGCCGGAAAGTGATGGCCGCGACTGAAGCCCTCGAAGGCGGCGCAACGAGTGCGACGATAGCCAGCGCGAACGCCGACCACCCGATCAGCGACGCGTTCGACGGCACGAATGGCACGCTGATCACGCCGGAGGCGGTATCATGACTGGACACGGATTCGTATTCAACGAGAAGCCGATCCGCATCGAGCGCGGATCGGGACCGTATCTCTACGACGATGAGGGCACCGAGTATCTCGATTTCGGCGCGAGCTACGCCGTGACACCGACAGGGCACTGTCATCCCGAGGTTGTCGGCGCGATCCAACGGCAGACCGAACGGCTGTTGTACGTGCAAGGCTCGTTCCCCCTCGACGTTCGTGACGACCTGCACGACGCGCTCGCCGCGAGCGCGCCCGGTGACCTCACGAACGTGTGGCTGTGTAACTCGGGCACGGAAGCCAACGAGGCGGCCATCAAGTTCGCCCGGAGCGCGACGGGTCGCTCGAAGATCGTCGCCACGAAGCGGGGCTTTCACGGGCGGACGCTCGGTGCGCTCGCCGCCACGTGGAAACAAAAGTACAAAGAACCGTTCGAGCCGCTAGCTAGCGGTTTCGAGTTCGTCCCCTACGGCGACACCGAGGCGCTCGACGCGGCGGTCGACGAGGAGACTGCGGCCGTGCTCCTCGAACCGATCCAGGGCGAAGGCGGGATTAATCCCTCACCGGAGGGCTACCTCGAAGCAGCCCGCGAGACGACGGCAGACAACGGCGCGGCCCTGGTGCTCGATGAGATCCAGACGGGGCTGGGCCGCACCGGCACCATGTGGGCGACCGAACGGGCGGATGTCGTTCCTGACATCCTGACGACAGCCAAAGGACTCGCCAGCGGGCTGCCGATCGGGGCAACGCTCTGCCGGGAGTGGATCGCCGATGGAGCCGGCGACCACGGTTCGACGTTCAGCGGCGGGCCGGTCGTCTGCGCCGGCGCAACGGCGACGCTCGACGTGATCGAAGACGAACAGCTCGCCGACCGCGCTGCCGACGTGGGTGGATATCTCACCGAGGAGCTGCGAGCGGCCGTCGGGGAGGACGTGCGTTCGATCCGTGGCCGGGGGCTCATGATCGGGATCGAGGTGAAACGGGGTGCAAACCGGCTGTTACCGACGCTCGCGCTCGAACACGGCGTACTGGCGCTTCCGGCTGGGCGGTCGGTGCTCCGGCTGCTCCCGCCGTTGATCGTCGATCACGACCACGCGGATCGCGTCGTGAACGCGCTGGAGGAGGTGCTCTGATCGAATGAACGCCCCAACAATGCACGACACAGAAACGACGCCCCGCGAGCTGCTCGAAGAGATCGTTTCCATCCCGTCCGTCTCGGGCGAGGAAGACGACTGCGCACAACGGCTCGCAACGTACTTCGAGCGCCACGGTCGGGAGGCGTGGCTCGACGAGGCCGGCAACGTCCGTGCACCCGCCGACGACAGCGCGCTGTTGACCTCCCACATCGACACCGTTCCCGGAGATATCCCGGTACAGATCGACGCTGCCGAAGAAACCGAGGAGCCGGCGCTGTGGGGCCGGGGCAGCGTCGACGCGAAAGGACCGCTGGTTGCGATGGCGGTCGCCGCCGTCCGCACGGGGCTGAGCTTCGTCGGCGTCGTCGGCGAGGAGGTCGATTCGCGGGGCGCTCGCCACCTCATCACCGACCGGGACGCGCCAGAGGCGGTGATCAACGGCGAGCCGAGCGGCTGGAACGGTATCACGCTCGGCTACCGGGGACTACTGGCTGGAACCTACGTCGCAACGAGCGAATCCGGACACACCTCCCGCCCGGAAAACAACGCGATCCAGGACGCGATGGACTGGTGGTGGCGCGTCGAAGCGGCGTTCGAACCCGACGAATGGACGCCGGTGTTCGAGCGCGTCACGTGCAAACCGATCGGCGTCGGCGGCGGCACCACCGACGACGGGCTGTCCGTCGAGGCGTCCATGGACGTTCAGCTCAGGGTGCCACCCAGCCACACTGTCGAGGAGGTCCGGGAGATCGCGGACGCACAGCTCAACGGGGGAACGATCCGGTGGTACGACGAGGTTCCACCCGTTATGATGGGCCCCCGGACCGACGTGGCACGGGCGTTCCGGGTCGGAATCCGTGACCAGAGCGGCGATCCCAGACTCCTCCGCAAAACGGGCACCAGCGACATGAACGTCTTCGCAAGCGAATGGGACTGTCCGATGGTCACCTACGGTCCGGGCGACTCGGATCTGGATCACGCACCGAATGAACACCTCCCTCTCCCCTCCTTCGAGCGCGCCATCGCGGTGCTCGAAACCGTTGGAACCACGCTTCAGTGATCAATATGACCACAACACACTTTCTCGACGTTGACGACCTCTCGCGGACGGAGCTACTGAACACGCTCGATCGCGCGGAAGAACTGAAGGCAGCAGAGCCATCCGGACAATTGGCGGACAAGACGCTCGCCATGCTGTTCGAAAAGGAGAGCACGCGAACGCGCATCTCCTTCGAGACGGGCATGACGCAGCTCGGGGGCCACGCCATCTTCCTCAGTCCCGACGACACCCAGCTCGGACGGGGCGAGCCGCTGTCCGACACCGCACGGACGCTGTCCCGATACGTCGACGCCATGATGGTTCGGGTGTTCGACCACGCCGACGCCGTCGAGATGGCGGAGTACGCGAACGTGCCGGTGATCAACGGGCTGACTGACGACGCCCACCCCTGCCAGACGGTCGCGGACCTACTGACGATCCGCGAGGAGTTCGGCTCGTTCGACGTTCGGGCCGCGTGGATCGGTGACGGCAACAACGTCGCCCAGTCGTTCGTTCTCGGCTGTGCGATGGTCGGCATCGATCTCACGGTCGCCACGCCCGAGGGGTATGGCATCGAGGACAGCGTACTCGACCGGGCCGCCAAGTTCGACGGCGAGATCGACGTGACGACCGACCCGACCGAGGCAGACGCCGCCGACGTGGTGTACACCGACGTGTGGGTGAGCATGGGCCAGGAGGACGAACGCGCAGAGAAGTTGCAGGCGTTCGAGGGGTTCCAGCTGAACCAGTCTCTGTTGGACGGACAGGCGGTCCTGCACTGTCTGCCCGCCCACCGGGGCGAGGAGATCACGGACCGCGTGCTCGAAAGCGACCGGGCGCTCGTCTGGGACCAGGCCGAAAACCGCCTCCACGCGCAGAACGCGCTGTTGACCACGCTCATCGATTGACGTTCGGATTCACTCCAACTCTTTCACGTACAGACAGCCCCGTGCCTCGATCCGATCGTCGTAGTAGTCGTTGTGGTTGGTGTAGCCGGCTGCTTCGTAAAAGCGGATCGCGCGCTCGTTCGCCGCGAGAACGCCCAGCCGGATCCGTTCACCGCCGCGCCGTTCGATCGTCCCCTCCACGCCGGTGAGCAGCCGCGTCCCGATCCCTTCGCCCCAGCGGTCCGGGTGGACGTAGAGCCAACTCAGCCCGAACACACGCGGTGACCGCTCTACCGGCGTCGCTGCCCCGAACCCGACGATCCCATCCCCGCCCACCGCGACGTCGAAGATCCCGGCGTCGGACGTGATCTTCGAACGAACCCTCGCCTCGTCGTACTCCCGTTCGAAAAACGATGTGGCCGTCTCCGTCCCGATGAGCGGAGCGTGGGCCGCCTCCCACGCTGCGCTGGCGACCCCCCGGATCGCATCGACATCTCGCCTCGTCGCCGGACGAACGGTGAGCATCGTATGGAAATCCACGCGACCCAAGAAAACACCAACGGACGGATAAATGATGGTGGTCGTGTCTTTTCAGATATATGTTATGTGCGGCGTGTTCGGATCGTCTCGTGAGCAGACCAGTCACGGACAGCGCATAATGACGACGTATTCGGAGGCCATCATCTCGCCGGTTTGCCCGGCGACGTTTTCGGGGGCGTTCTCCCACGGGAGCGTTTTCGTCGGTATCTTCCGCGGAATGAGGTGTTTCCGTTCGAAGCCGAGCTGTTCACACAGCTCGGTGGCGATGAGGTGGGTCGGGATCGGCACCCGGCTCATCGTCCGGTTGGCGAGGACCCACACCACGGGTTGGCCGGGTTTGAGTATCCGCCGCACCTGTTCGATCACCGAATAAAAATCAGTGAAGAACGACAGCGCGTCCGTGGCTCGTCCGTCCCGTTTCCGGAGCGCGTCGAGCGTCCTCGCCAACGAGGGGGAGTAGCGTTCGAGATCATCGATCGGTTCTTGGCCGTACGCGCCGCCGAGACCGGTTTTGTCCACGGCTTTCATCTCGTCGTAGCCACACCGATCAGCGATGATGGCGGGATCCTGTGAGAACTGCCCGTAGGCGACGGTCGTGGAGTGATCCCCGTAGGGCGGGGAGGTGATGACGATGTCCGCGCTGTCGTCGTCGACCGCCCGCGCATCACGAGCGTCCGCGTAGTGAACGGTCGTGGTCGCGGCGTGATCGACGCGCTGGCTGTACGATCGCATCCGCTCGGCGTTTTCCCGGAGCGTGTCGGTGAACAGGGCGTACACGTCGGGATCGTGGTCCTTGCGGTCCTCGCGCGGAATTCGGTGGCGCTTGTATTCGCCGTTGCGCTGGTAGCTCACCCGTCGAACCGTCACCGACAGCGCGACCCGCAGAAACCGGGTAACGTCCTCGGTGTCCGCGGTCGTGTCGGACAGCGCTTCTCCAAGCTCGTCGATGCGGTTGCGTATCGCAACCAACTCGTACAGCTGGGGTTCGGGAAACCACCCCTCCCGTACTGCCGATGGCTCGAGTTCACACGTGCCGGCGTCGTGCGCCGACCGAACCCGCCGTAACTCCCGGTCTAGCCCGTCGAGTAGCCGCAAACGAGCGGTTTCCAGCAGCTCCGGATCGATCGGGCGCGATTTGGCCAGCGTCAACAGACACGCCAACGGGTTGATGTCGTTCGCCTCGGCGTGCAACCCGGCGAGCCGCCCCTCGACCGCCGTCGTCCCCGATCCCGAGAACGGATCGTACACCGTATCACCGTCCCCGATGACGCCCTCGCGCTTGAAGTGAGAAAGAACCGTCGCCGGGATCTGGGGGATCATCCGGGCCGGATACGAATGGACCCCGTGGGTCAATCGCCGCGTGTCGGCCCCTGCGAACGTCCAATCGATCTCCGTTATTCCGGACTCCCCGAGCGGCGGATGTGCCCGATCCCGTGAACGATCTGTCATTCCGTACCAGTTGGTAGTGTGTCACACTCGAGCACAGTAGTGTTTTTGTTTGCCGTCTGCTGGGACGGCCGTGGTGAACGAAAGTTACTTGGCATAGGGAAGTTACTCAATAAGTGAGTAACTCATGAGCATCATCGTCACGGGCGGTGACGGATACATCGGGTGGCCAACGGGGCTTCGAATCGCAAGTCGAACGGACGAGCGCGTCGTGCTCGTGGACGACTTCAGTCGTCGCGGGTGGGTGCAGTCGGTCGGCGCAACGAGCGCCGCCCCCATCAGCGATATGGACGAGCGCCTCGCCGGGGCGCGTGCGGCGCTCGATGGTGGGAACCTCTCGTTCGTTGAGGGTGATCTCGCGGACCGGGCGTTCGTCGACCGGTTGCTCACGACCCACGAACCGCGTGCGGTGGTTCACACCGCTGCCCAGCCCTCCGCGCCGTACTCACAGATCAACGGCGAGCGGGCGAACTACACCCAGCACAACAACATGCAGGCCACGCGGAACCTCGTGTGGGGGCTTCACGAACACGACATGGCCGACACCCACTTCATCGAGACCACCACGACGGGGGTCTACGGCGCGCCCGACTTCCCCATTCCCGAGGGCGGAGCCGTCATGGAACACGAGGGCCGGAGCGACTCGGTGCCGTTCCCGGCGATGGCGGGATCGTGGTACCATCTGACGAAATCCCACGATGCTGCCAATTTGCGGCTCGCGCACAAACAGTTCGGGCTGCCGATCAGTGACGTTCGGACCGCGATCACCTACGGGACCGAAACCGAGGAGACGCAGGCCGACGACAGACTGAACACCCGGTTCGACTTCGATTATTACTTCGGCGTGGTCGCCCACCGGTTCTGTGCCCAGGCGGTCGCGGGCTACCCGCTCACAGTGTACGGGAAGGGAGAGCAGCGCAAGCCCTTCGTCAGCCTCGAGGACGCGGTCGAAGGGTTGGCTCGGCTCGCGCTCACCGATCACACCGAACGGCCCGAGGACCACGTGGTGTACAATCAGACGACGCGCCCGATCAGCATCGTCGAGATCGCCAACACGATCGCCGACGTGGCCGGCGAGTTCGACCTGGGTGTCGACGTGACCCACGTCGAGAACCCCCGCGAGGAGGACGAAGAGCACGCGATGGAGATCGGCAACGATCGGTACATGGAACTCATCGGTGAGCAGCGCCAGAGCTTCGAGAGCGGCGTGCGCGACATCCTGGGAACGCTTACGGAGCACCAAGAAACGATCGTGTCCCACGAGGACCGGTTCCTCCCCGACGTGCTGGAAGAATGAACGTCCTCGTCACCGGCGGGTGTGGCTACATCGGCAGCGTGCTCGTCGATCTGTTGGATAAAGACGACCGCACCGATCGCGTGGTCGTGTTGGACGACCTGTCGACGGGATCGCCGCGAACGCTGCTGTCGTCGCTCACCGGCTCGATCGGGTTCGTCCGGGGTGACGTGCGCGACGCCGAGACGGTCGAGCGCGCCGTGGACGGCTGTGACGCCGTGATCCACCTCGCAGCGATCACCGGCGCGTCGAGCACCCACGACCGGCGCGAGGAGACGGTGTCGATCAACCGCGACGGGACCGAGACAGTGCTCAAAACGGCGGGACAGTTCGGCGTCGACAACGTGGTGCTTGCTTCCTCGTGCAACGTCTACGGCCGAGCATCCGGCAGGGAACTGGACGAAACGGCCGATCCCGAGCCGATCAACCCCTACGCGGAGTCGAAGCTCGAGGCCGAACGGCTGCTTTCGACCCTGGGATCCCGGTTCGGGTTCGATCGAACGGCGCTCCGGATGGCGACGAACTACGGCGCAGCGCCGGGGGTTCGGTTCAACCTCGTTGTGAACCGCTTCGTCTTCCAGGCGCTGACGGATCGGGCGCTGACCGTCTACGGCGACGGCTCGAACTGGCGGCCGTTCATCCACGTTCGTGACGCCGCTCGCGCGTACGCCCACGCCGCGCTCCAACCCGATTCGTGGTCTCACACCGTCTACAACGTCGGAAACGGGGACGAAAACTACCGCATCAGGGACGTGGCAGCGCTCATTGAGGAGGAAGCCGGGGCCGCGGATGTCGCCTACCGCGCGGACGAACAGCCCGGACCTTCCTACCACGTCAGCTTCGATCGGCTCGCAGAAACGGGCTTTCGGACCGAGTGGACGCTTCGGGAAGGCGTTCGGGACCTCACACAGCGATTCACGGATGTTCAGGCCCCACCCCTATTACAGTAACATGACAACTAACAATACACCTCACGTCGCCGTCACGGGCGCGGCGGGATACGTCGGTAGTTGCGTCGTCAAACGATTACAGGAACAACACCCCGACTGGCGGATCACCGCGCTCGACAACTTCCACAGCGGAATGGTCCGGCAGATCGGGGATGTCGACATCCAACACGTCGACATCCGCCACCGGGAGGCGCTTGCGAACGCGCTGGATGGGGCTGACGTGGTGCTCCACCTCGCGGCCCTCAGCGGTGTCGAGGACTGTGACGCCGACCCTGATCTCGCCTACGAGGTGAACGTCGAGGGAACGAACAACGTCGCGTGGTGGTGTCACACCACCGGCACAGCGCTTGCGTTCCCGTTCAGCATGGCTGTGGTCGGTGACCCGACGACGTTCCCGATCACCACCGACGCGCCGCGCACACCGTTGAACTGGTACGGCCGATCGAAGATCCTTGGGGAACGCGCCGTCGAAACGTTCGCCGACGGATCGTTCCCGGCCCACCTGTTGATGATCTCGAACGTCTACGGCGCACACGAGATCGACGAGCGGACCGTCTCGAAGCCGGTTGTTCTCAACTTCTTCGTGAATCGCGCGCTCGCGGGCGAGTCGCTCACGGTGTATGAACCCGGCACACAGGCCCGAAACTACGTCCACGTCGTCGATGTCGCGCGGCTGTACGTTCGGTGTGCCGAACGGCTCCTCACGCAACTGAGCGACGGAGCAACGGGTGCCCAACAGTACGCGATCGGGAGCGACGAAGCGCCGAGCGTGATGGAGATCGCCCGGTCGGTCCAAACGATCGCCCGCGAAGAACGCGGCATCGATCCCGACATCGAACTGGTCGAAAACCCCCGGAGCGGGGAAACGCTCACCGATACGTTCACCGTCGACACCACCGACGTGCGCGAACAGCTCGGGTGGCAGGCAGAGCTTACCGTCGAAGACGCCGTTCGAACGGCGCTCCGGGAGTGACGTTGTCTGATAGAGACTGTTGTAATTCCGTACCGCTGTGACGAAACAGAACGGTTCGTGAAACCCCGGAGCAGTCGTCAGTTAACGACCGTGCCGAACATACTCACAACAGTCCCTATGACGCCTTCGATTCCGAAGCGGTTACCCGGACGGTCGAACCCGCCGACGGCGACGATTATTCCTGGATTTTTTCAGTAATATTCGGATAGAAAGTCGCAACATATATTACGGTAACTCCTCATGTGGTAAGCATCGCAGCGGTCCAGAACAGTCGACCGAGTCGGCCACTGGCCCATGTTGATGGGAATATGACACGTAGCAGACCGAACACGACGCGACGATCGCTCATCCGGAGTATGACGATCGGACTCGTCGGTGCGACGGCCGGTTGTATGAGACAATCCGAAGAAGACGACGCTTCTTCTGAACCGACGGAGTCGGTCGGATCACCGGTGAGAAACGGGACCGAACGTCCTCCGCTGACCAACGCCACACCACGGCAGTCAAGTCCACGTCCAACGACGGCCCGAACGGACACACCACCCACGCGAACGACGACGCAAGCGACGCCCACGCCGAACCCAACCCCGAGCGATGAACCAACCGACACGGCAACGCCCACCCAGACCGAGCGGACGACGACCCGACCGACACCCACACAAACGGCCACACCAACGCCGACACCGACGCCGTCTCACTCCCGGCGGCATCCGTATCTCTCCGTTGGGTCGGGAACGGGGAAGTTCGGTCTCGATCTCGGTCGGTATCCGGTGATGGGATTCGACCGGGCACCGGTCGAGGTGCTCTATTGGAGCGATTACCTCTGCGATTACTGTAGTAAATTCGCCACTTCGATACACCCCCGTCTCATCAAAACCGAGGTGAAGCGCGGGAATGCGCGGTTCGTGTTTCTCGAACTCCCGAACATCGGGCAGAACTCCCGTCCGGCAGCGATGCTGTCGAAGGCGGTGTGGAAGACGGTGGCAGAAACCGATCCTGGTCTGTTCTGGGAGTGGCACCAGGCCGTGTTCGAGCGCCAAAAAAAGCCCGATAGCGGTTGGGCCGACTTCGAGAGCCTCCTCGGCATCGCGAAGAAGGTCGGTATCGACGCCGGTGCGGTCAGGACGACCCACGACACCCACCGCGACGCGTTTGCCTCGGACATCGAGGCGGCGGTCGACGCGGCCGATCGGGCGTCGATCCCCGGCACGCCCGCCTTTCACGTGTACAACCGGAATAAAGACAAGTCGAAAACCATCATCGGCGCACAGCCGTTGTCGATGTATCGCTCGGCAATTCAGTCGGTGAGGTGAGAACTGATCGCCAGGGTCGACGGACGTATGTCGGTCGGGGTGCCAGCGATCCCATGCGCCAGTTCATCGTCATCGGTCACGAGGCTCCGACGGCTCCAGATTTCTCGCTTGACGACACCGCGGGCGGAGCAGGACGGTTGGACGTGCTCTGTCGGTGTGTCACCGCCGCATTTTTCCTCTCGCATTCGATCCGCTCGGACGTGCGGTGTCGGTTGGTGTTGTCTGATTCGTACACGGTCCGGTTCGAGGGAAGTTCTCTTCGGCGGTTGAACCCCGACGAGCGGAGCACTGCCGCGCGCATCAAAGGCGCCCTCGAACAGCGCGACCACGCTATCGGGCATATGGAAACGAACCCCTCTCCGGGCGTGTATCTCTCCCGGGTCGGTACCGAGACCACGCTCACGAACGCCGCCGAGGAGGGAACCGTGATCCAACTCCACGAGGACGGCCGGCCGATGGGTGCTGTCGACCTGCCGTCGGATCCGGTGTTCGTGCTGTCCGACCACCGGGATTTCACCGAGACCGAGCAGGAACTCCTTTCGGAGACGGCGACCGAACGCGTGCGGCTCGGTCCGGAACGACTGCACGCCGACCACGCGATCACGGTCGCCCACCATTGTCTCGATACGGACGGCTACGCGCAGTTTTGATCGTTCGAGATCGATCGAACCCGGAAGCGTTAACACCACAGTACTCCCAGTACGGTATGCGGGCCGGTGGGGTAGCTTGGTATCCTTCGGCCTTCGGGTGGCCGTAACCGCAGTTCGAATCTGCGCCGGCCCACTGCTCCGCATTTCTTTGGGTAGAACTGTTCCGCATTCGTTCGCTCACTCGCTGGTTTCGAGTTCGAACACGTACCCCCACCGATCCATGCCGTTCGCTTCGTAAAAGCGGTGGGCGGTCTCGTTGCCGAGCCGCCCGGCCAGCGCGACGTACTCACAGCCGCGCTCTCGCGCCCACTCTTCGGTGAACGAGAGCAGTCGAGTTCCATATCCGTCCGATCGACGTGCTTCATCGACCACAAAATCGTGGATCCACGCGTGTTTCGTGTGGTGGAGGACGCGCTGGACGGACAGGCCGACCACGGCGACGAGCGTTCCCTCCTCGTACAGCCCGAACAGCCGGTAGTCGTCTTCGTCGGCCCAGCCTCGGATGAACGAGTCCTCGGCGTCGGTCCACAGCTGCCGGAGGATCGGGATCGCCTGCTCCCATTCTTCCTCCGTCTGTAGCTCCTGGATCGTCATCGATACCGGATCGAAAACACGTCCGGACCATGATCGTTGTGCAGGTGAGCGAACAGCTCACACGGGGGAAGCAGAGCAATGGATAATCGGTGTTCGAATCCTCCCCTGTATCACTCTTCGAGTACCGGAGCGAGGGTCTCGACGAGATACGCGTCGAGTCGCTCTCGGACCGTTTCCAGTGCTGGGGGATCTGCCACGAGTTCGGACAACGTCGCTTCCCAGTCGTCGGCGATGCTTTTCCGAGCTGATAGCCCTCGGGCGTGTAGTTTGACCGTTGTTCGTTGGGCTTACTGTTACACGTAGTGCATGAAATGGAGGATTCAGAGATACACCCTCTGCCGATCGCCCTTATCATTTTAACGGGCGGTTCTCTCGTGAGAGTAGGGAATTTTGATCTTCCCGTGAGAGCGTCGCTCTCGCGTTGCAGATTTTTTGTGCGAGGGTGGCGCAGCCACCCGAACGCAAAAAAGGTGGTGGGTTAGCGGCCGACGAACTCCGGCTCCTCCTCCCCGAAGAAGGCCTCATACCCCCGTTGGTAGTCCTCGGTCCGGGCGGCAGACGCGATGGCGTCGGTTTCTTTTGCGAGCTGTTGGGCGAGATCCCGGTCGAAGCTCTCGGTGAGCAGGCGCTTTGTGGCGCTCAACGCGGCGGTCGGGCCGTCAGCGAGCCGTTCCGCAAGTTCCCCCAGCCGGTCGTCGAACGACTCGGACGGAACGCTCTCGGTGACGAGACCCAGGCTTACCGCGTGGTCGGCCCCGATGGGTTCATTGAGCAGCGCGATCTCTTTGGCGCGGCGAAGCCCGACCAGCCGGGGCAACAGAAACGTCACACCGCCGTCGCCGGTGAGTCCGATCTCGGGATACGCGAACTCGATCGTGGCGTCCTCTGCCATCACCACGAGATCGCCCCCCAGCGCCAGCCCAACGCCGGCACCGGCCGCAACGCCGTTGATCCCGGTCACGACCGGCGTGTCGGCCTGGTGGAGCTGTATCACGCTGTCGTGAAGCATCGAAGCGAGGCGGCGCAGCCGCGGCGCGTCGCTCCCATCCCCATCGAGAGCGCTGAGATCCGCGCCCGAACAGAACGCTCCGGTCCCCCTGACCACCAGACACCGAACGGTTTCGTCGTCGTTCAGCTCCGTGATCACCGTCAGGAGTTCCTCGGCCATCGTCGTCGTGAGCGAATTGAAGCCGGCGGAACTGTCGAGCGTGAGCCGAGCGACCGATTCGTTCATCTCGACGCGAAGGGTTTCGTACTCGGTCATGATCGGTGTACAACTGCAGCTGTGATAAAGCAAGTGGAGTGGAAGTCACTCCGCTGCGGACTCGTGTATCGACTCGCCGCGGTGGAGTCGGTCGGCGATCGTGTACGTCTGTTCGGCTTCGCGCCGCGTGGGGAAGTGGGCGGCCATATACCGGGCTGTCGCCACGAGCGCCACGCGCCGATCGCCGTCGCGGTCGGCCCGGTCGAACTGCGTGAACGCGGCCTCGACGTTCTGGAGCGTGTGGAAGTTGGCGTCCTCGCGCAACAGCCCCGTTCCGAGCGTTCGTTTCAGCACCGCGGGATCGCCACCGGCGTCGAAATGCTCGTTCACCAGCTCCCCCGCCCGGTCGACGCGGCCCTGTTCGTCGAACGTTTCCAGCAACGCCTCCCGAATTTCGGCCGGATCTCGATCGGTGGCACCTGGATCCGGATCGGGAATCGGCGCGGGCGGCGTGTTGAGAAAGCGATCGAGGTAGACGCTCATCGCGGCGTCGAGGCAGCCCCGATAGGTCTCGATCGCGTCGGTCCGCCGGGCCAGCCCGTGGACGGCGTTCGCGTAGGAGAACGTGTGGTGAACAGTGTTCCAGTCGGAAAACTCGTTGCTGGTCGAGAACTGTGCGATCCGCCGGGCGGCGGCGGTGGCGACCGCGTGGGCGAGTTGCTCACTCGTCGCCCCCGCGCGGATGGCCTCAGTGAGCGTCTCCACGATCGCGCGGGGATCGTCCACCAACAGCGCCGCGACGAACCCCTCGGGACGCTCCCACGTCCGACCGTCGCCCGCCGCGACCAGCTCCGGCAGCCGATCGGACGCGTCGAGACAGAGCTGGGCCACGTCGATGGGTTGTCGCCACGCCGAGCGCTCCTCGCTCCGGCTCGCGTCCGTAATCCCTTGGACCGTCGAGGCGAGGACCGGACCGGCGTGCTCCCACCCGAGGTGATCGACGGTTTCCAAGGCCTTGTTGATGAAATCGAGCGTGTGGCCCGTGTTCATGTACAGGTGGTCGGTGGCCCCAGCGACCATCATCCCCGCGACCTGCTCGGGAGAGAGAGTCTCGACGGCCGTGAGCAGACACCGTTCGGCCCCATCGGCGTCGCGCACTTCACACGTCTCGCGGAACCACGCTTTCAACCGTTCGTACGAGAGATCGCTGTTCTCAAAGCGGTACTGGCTGAACCGCGGCGGCTCGTCCGCACAGTCGTCGGCGACGTACCGAACGCCGGTGTACAGCGCGCGGGACCGGTCGGAGACAGCGAGATCATCGTGGACGTTCGCCATGGCAGCCAACACCGTCAGCCCCGGTCCCCACCCCGTGTCACGGTATTTCGTCCCGAAGTTCACGGCCGTCTCTAGCGGCGTGTAAAACCCCTCACCCTCGGCATCGAGTCCGATGACCGCCTTCGCCATGACGAGCGAGATGTTTTCCTGAAGCCCGTCCGCGAGTCGGTTGCGCCAGTGGGTTGCTACGGGGATGGTCCGCTCCGGATTCGGATCCAGATACACGCCGTCCTCGCGCAGCTCGACCGGATACGTCTGCACGTCGTCCGCCCAGATGTCGAATGTATCTCCCTCACCGAGCTCGAACCGCGCGTGATGCCAGTGACACGTCAGTATCCCGTCTTCGACCGTTCCCTGTGAGAGGGGAAAGCCCATGTGCGGACACCGGTTGTCCACGGCGTACACCCCCCCGTCGTGGTGAAAGAGTGCGATTGCGTGGCCGGGGTTGACGACCATCCGTCCCTCCGATTCGAGCGTGGATCGGTCGGCAACCCGGACGAACGCTGACTCATCTGTTGCCATGTCTTGGTGTGACACCCCAACACACAAAACGGTTTCCTGAAATCCAATTTTGTAAGAAAACAATGTTGATCCGGAGTCGTTCTTTTCAAGTATCTCAACGGCCAATAGTCTCTAACGGATGAGTGACGATTTTTATGACGTACTTGGAGTCTCTCGTGATGCGAGCGAGGACGAGATCAAATCGGCGTACCGGAAAAAGGCAGCGGAGTACCACCCGGACGTAAGCGACGAGCCGAACGCAGAAGAGAAGTTCAAGAAGGTCAAGAAGGCAAAGGAGGTGCTCACCGACGAGGAAGCCCGCCGGGCGTACGATCAGTTGGGACACGACCGATTCGAGCAAGCCGAAAAACGCGGTGGGTTCGACGGCGGCGCTGGCGCAGGAGCGGGGGGCGGTCCGTTCGGTGGGGCCGGCGGTGAGAGCCCGTTCGGAGACATCTTCGATCAGTTCTTCGGTGGAGGAAACGGGCGTCGCAGCGGCGCTCGGCCGGGTCGTGATCTTCAGACGCGGCTGCGGATCGATCTCGAAGACGCCTACCACGGCATCGAACAACAGATGACGGTCAACCGGCCCGAGCGCTGTGGGGACTGCGACGGGGCGGGTCACCCACCGGACGCCCAATCCCAACCCTGTTCTGCGTGTAACGGTCGGGGGCAACGAACCACCGTTCAGCAGACGCCGCTCGGCCGGGTCCAGCAAACACAGACCTGCCGGGAGTGTGAGGGAACCGGCACCGTCTACTCCGCGAGCTGTTCGACGTGCGGTGGTGACGGGCAGGTCGTGAACGAGACGACGCTCACGGTCGACATTCCCGCCGGAATCAGCGACGGACAGACGCTTAGGCTGGAACGGGAAGGCGCGCCGAGCGAAAGCGGTGGACCGAACGGCGACCTGCTCGTGGAGATCTCCATCGAATCACACCAGGAATTCGAGCGCAGCGACGACGATCTCGTCCACCGGTTTGCGCTGTCGTTCCCCCAAGTGGTGTTCGGCGACGAGGTCGAAGTGCCCACGATGGACGGGGCCGCTACCTTTGAGGTCCCGTCGGGAACCCAAAGCGGCGAACGGTTCCGGTTGCAAGGGAAGGGGATGCCCCGGCTCCAGCGGCGCGGACGCGGCGACCTCTACGTGTACGTCCAGGTCGTCACCCCCGAGAGCATGAACGACGACCAGCGCGAGGCGCTGAAGGCGTTCGCCGAAGCCGGCGGCGAGGAGATCGACGTGAACGAAGGCTTCTTCGAGAAGCTCAAACATTCGCTGTGATCGACGGCGATTACCGGTCGTCCCCCGAATCGAAGCCATGACCGCGACCGTCCTCGGCGATCTGCTCGCCCGCGATCGGCGGACCGACGCGCCAGCGCTCCGGGCCGCTGCCATCGGCCGCCAGTACGACTACCGACGGCTCTGTACGACCGCGTGGAAGGTCGGGAACCTCCTCCGACATTTCGGGGTGCGGGCAGGGTCGCCGGTCGCCGTCGCTGGAGACGAACGGCCGGAGCCGATTCTCGCGTTGCTCGGGGCGGCGTTGCTCGGGGGAACTGTTTGCGTCGGCTCGGCCACACCGGACGCGCGGGTGCTGGTCGCACCCACAGCCGATCTCGATAGATACACGCTCTCGCCAGGCAGCCAACGGATCGGCTACGGCGACCGACCGGACGATCCGAGCGTCGCCTTCTTCGAGCGGGACGTCTGGAGCGAGAACCCGACGGAGCCGCCTGGGGACGTCGGCTCGGAGACGCCGGCGATCCGAGCGGATGAAACGACGTACACCCACGGAGAGCTGCT
Organism: Halobacteriales archaeon YIM A00010; assembly: GCA_025041175.1. Lineage (GTDB taxonomy): Archaea > Halobacteriota > Halobacteria > Halobacteriales > Haloarculaceae > Halocatena. Next base: position 2,028,352 of record JAKCFJ010000001.1, on the reverse strand, counting down.
CCGCTCGGCCAGATCGGTTGTCGATCGCTGGGAGCTCACGACCGAGAGCGTGGTCGCCGTCCGCGCTCCGTTAGAGAGACCCGAAACGATCGTGGCCGGCGTCGTCGCGCCGTTGGTGGCTCGCGCCACTGTTCTGCTTCCCGACGGAGAGCGCGCGGGAGAGTACGCCGTCGTCACCGAAACCGGAACGGAATCGAGGCAGCGCTCGATCGATGCAATCGAGCTGTGACACGATACATAGACTTTATGATGGCTTCAAGCACCACGCTCGATCGCGCTCTTCGTGAGCGGGATCGATGACAGCGCGTCAGGTTCCACTTTTGACATTCGTCTATCGAATACGGCTGCGATCATATCCTACTACCGGGAAAATGGGTCCGTGTCGAGCGATTCGGCGTCAGCGGGCGTCGTCGATTCGTTCGAGCGCGTCGGGGTTTTCGATGCTAGAGAGATCACCGAGCTCCTCGTCGTTGTACACCGATTCGATCGCGCGGCGAATGATCTTTCCGGACTGTGTTTTGGGGAACTCGTCGACGAACAGCACCTCACGCGGACGGAACGGTTTGCCGAGCGTTTCGCCCACGCGTTCGCGTAGTTGTGCCCGGAGATCGTCGGACTCCTCGACATCGTTCTCCGTGATGACATATGCGACAACCGCCGTCCCAGTCGTGGCGTCCTCCGCGCCGATGGCCGCGGCCTGGTTGACCGAGTCGCTGTCCATGAGCGCCCCCTCTACCTCGGCCGGGCCGACCTTGCGGCCGGCCACGTTGAGCGCGTCGTCGGCCCGGCCGTGGAGGAACCAGAATCCGTCTTCGTCCTTCTGTGCCCAGTCGCCGTGGTCCCACATATCCTCGAACGTCGACCAGTACTCCTCGAGATAGCGCTCGTCGCCCGACCAGAGCGATTTCGTCATCGAGGGACACGAATCCCGCGCAACGAGAAAGCCCCGCTCGTTGTCGTCAGCGACGCTCTCACCCGCGTTGTTCACGACATCGACGCCCATTCCGAGACCCGGCTTGCCGAGCGTGCACGGTTTGAGCGCCATCCCTGGCAGGGGCATCAGGAAACAGCCACAGATCTCGGTGCCCCCCGAGATGTTGATGATGGGAATCTCACCGTCACCGACGTTCTCGAAGAACCACTGCCACGACTCGGGATCCCACGGCTCGCCGGTCGATCCGAGCAGCCGAAGCGAGGAGAGATCGTGATCGGACAGCCACCCGTTGCCCTGCTTGCGAAGCGCACGGATCGCGGTGGGAGAGATGCCGAACACCGACAGCTTGTGTCGATCGATCATCTCCCAAAAGCGATCCGGCTCGGGGTAATCCGGCGCGCCTTCGTAGATGAACACCGTGCCGCCGAACGTGTGGTTCCCGATGAGGGTCCACGGTCCCATCATCCAGCCGATGTCGGACACCCAGAAAAACCGATCTCCGGGTTTGTGATCGAACCCGAAGTAGATCTCCTTTGCACACTGCATCTGGATGCCCGCGTGGGTGTGGACGATCCCTTTGGGCATTCCCGTGGTTCCCGAGGAGTACAACAACATCGATTCGTCGCTCGCGTCGAGTTCGCGGGTGTCGAACGAATCGGAACACGAGCTGACGGCCTCGGCCCACCACTCATCACGGTTGTCATCCCACGGAACGTCGGCGCCGAGCCGGTCGTACACGATGGTGTGTTCGACGTGGCCCGCCGTTTCGATCGCCTCGTCCGCGGCGTCTTTCAGGATGACGTTGCTCCCGCGCCGGCGGAAGCCGTCGCCGGTGAACAACACCGAACACTCCGCGTCCTCGATCCGGGTCGCGGTGGCGTCGACGCCGAAGCCCGAAAAGATCGGCACGGCGATCGCACCCGCTTTGAAACACCCATACAAGATCGACACGACTTCGGGCACCATCGGCATGTACAGCCCGACCGTGTCGCCCGTCTCGATCCCCCGATCGACCAGCGCGTTCGCCACCTGATTCGCCTCTCGGTGGAGTTCGTGGTAGGTGACCTCCCGAACGGTGCCGTCCTCGCCCTCCCAGATCGTTGCCACCGAGTTCCGGGTGGGACTGTCCGGCGCGGCGTGGCGATCAACCGTGTTGTGGGCGATGTTGATCGTGCCGCCGGGGTACCAGTCGGTGAACTGTGGTCCCTCCGTATCATCACGAACGCGGTCGTACTCCTCGTAGAAGTCGATCCCGAGGTACTCGACCAGCTCGTCCCAGAACCACTCCACGTTCTGGCTGCGCTCGATCAGCGCGTCGTAGTCCTCAATGTCGTAGCGCTCCATGAACTCGTAGACGTTCGTGGATTCGATCGTCTCCCGATCCGGTTCGTAGACGATCTCGTCCATCGTCGGTGTGTCGCTCATACTGGCAAATACTAGCCGGAGCGCAAGTAGCTTTGCGTTAATATATCAACCGACGATGGTTCGTAGTGGATGTTCCCACGAGCGGTAGCGGAGGCGGTGAGTACACCCACCGCGAGCGGAGCGAGCGGCCTTTTTTGCCCCATCTTTTTTGCGTTCCCGCGAGCGAAGTCGTTCGAAAGACCGAAGGTCTTTCGTGATGACGAAAATCTTCGATTTTCGAACCACGAGTGGGAACCAGAGAGGCGCTACGCGCCTCAAGCAGCGAGACGCAAAGCGTCTCGGGCGGTCGGGCTCCGCCCGACGACAGCCGGCCGTAGGCCGGCGACAGCGAGTCGTAGCGCGAACGAAGTGAGCGACCGACTCGCCAGGCGAGGGTGAGCTCTGCTCACCCGAGCGGAAAAAAGGTGGGTGAACGCTTTTGTCGGCCGATAGCCAAACATTCTATATGTACGTCCGGGACGCCAAAAACCGAGAGGAGGTTTGGTTACTCGACCACATCGAGGAGATGGGGCTTGATGAAACCACGTTCCGGTCGCGCGATTACGTCATCGCCATCGATGAGGGGACCAACGAGAAGGCGGGGTTTGGCCGGATTCGCCTGCACAAAACCGACACAGAGACCGAGCGGAGTCCGAGCGGACAGGGAACCGGTGGTGAGATCTGCGAACTCACGAGCATCGGTGTGCTCGACCGCTGGCGGCGACAAGGCGTCGGCGCGCACGTCGTCGAGCGGCTCGTCGAGACCGCCACAGACCAGGGGTTCGAGCCGGTGTATTCACTCACCGACGAGCCGGAGTACCTCGCACAGTTCGGATTCACCGCGATCGAGACCGATGCGCTCCCCGAGGTCCTGCAAACCCGGCTGTCGGAAAAACGCGAATCGCTCGCTCCCGAAGCGGTCCCGATGGCGATCGACAGCTCGGCGTTCGAAATGCCCCACCGGCTCCGAGAACGGTTCAAACACGCCGCCGAACAGCCATCCCAAAACGAGCCGGAGGAATCACCGGAAGACTTCGGCATCGACTCCGAGTCAGCGACGTACAAATACGACACCAGGTGAGAGCTGCGGACTGTGCTCCGGTCCCGTTCGGTATGGATCCCAGAGATGACAGTACGTCGTCGGGCAGCGCTATTTTCGATCGATAATATAAAAGTAATCACCTTTTGAGACACAACCCACCAAGGGTTAAGCTTGCCCGCCGCCACGGTCCACGCATGTTCGATGAGGAGGACCTTCGTTCGATCCGCGAGGGTCGAGCGGAGTGGGAGGAAGAGACCCACCAGCCCACGCTCGACCGTTTCGGTGAGCGAAAGGACGAATTCACGACCGACACCGGTGGTCACGAAGTGGATTCCCTGTACACACCAAACGACGTCGCGGATCTGGATCACGCGAGCGACATCGGGTTCCCGGGCGAGGAGCCATACACCCGTGGCGTCTACCCGACGATGTACCGCGGGCGGTTGTGGACAATGCGCCAGTACGCGGGGTTTTCGACGGCCGAAAAGACGAACAACCGGTTTCATTACCTGTTAGACGAAGGCCAAACAGGGCTGTCGATGGCGTTCGATCTCCCCACGCAGATGGGGTACGACTCGGACGCGAACATGGCCGCGGGGGAGGTCGGGAAATCGGGCGTCGCCATCGACTCGCTACACGACATGGAGACGGTGTTCGACGGCATTCCCCTCGATGAGGTCTCGACCAGCATGACGATCAACGCGCCGGCCTCGGTGTTGCTGGCGATGTACATCGCAGTCGGCGACCGTCAAGGCGTCGACCGCTCCGAGCTACGGGGAACCATCCAGAACGACGTTCTCAAAGAGTACATCGCCCGGAACACCTACATCTACCCGCCCGAGCCGTCGATGCGGATCATCACCGACATCTTCGAGTTCTGTGCCGACGAGGTACCCAAATTCAACACCATCTCGATTTCGGGCTACCACATTCGTGAAGCCGGTTCCACCGCCGCACAGGAGATTGCGTTCACGCTCGCGGACGGGATGGAGTACGTGGAGACGGCCCTCGACGCCGGACTGGACGTCGACGAGTTTGCCCCACAGCTGTCGTTTTTCTTCGCGGCGTACAACAACATCTTGGAAGAGGTTTCGAAGTTCCGCGCCGCCCGACGCCTGTGGTACTCGCTGATGGAGGATCGGTACGGCGCGGAAAATCCCAAATCGAAACAGCTGAAGTTTCACACACAAACAGCGGGATCGACGCTCACCGCCCAACAGATCGAGAACAACGTCGTTCGCGTCGCCTACCAGGCGCTCGCGGCCGTCCTCGGTGGCACCCAAAGCCTCCACACCAACGGGAAAGACGAGGCGCTGTCGCTCCCCACCGAGGAGAGCGTTCGAACCGCCCTGCGCACGCAGCAGATCCTCGCCCACGAGTCGGGGGTAGCTGACACGATCGACCCCCTTGGAGGGAGCTACTACGTGGAGCACCTCACCGACGAGCTGGAACGAGAGGCCCGCGAGATCATCGAGGAAGTCGACGAACGCGACGGAATGCGCAACGCCATCGAGGAACAGTGGGTCCAACGCCAAATCCAAGACACCGCGTTCGATCGACAGCGCGAGGTCGAAGCGGGCGAGCGCGTCATCGTGGGCGTCAACGAGTTCACGGTGGACGAAGAACCGGCCGAGGACGTCGCGGAGGTGAACCCCGAAGACGAACAGCGCCAGATCGAACGCCTCGAAGATATCCGCGGACGGCGCGACGACAGCGAGGTCGAGGAGGCCCTCGGTGCGCTCCGAACGGCCGCCCACGGCGAGGACAACCTGATGCCGTACATCATCGATGCGGTGAAGGTGTACGCGACGACCGGCGAGATATGTAACGCGATGCGGGACGTGTTCGGGGAGTACCAACCCGGAACAGCGGTGTAACACACTGCTCATACTGTCGGTCAGAAACCCCTTACTCATTGATTCGGTCTATCCGTTCGCAGTCTCTGGGTTTGCGGTGGCGGTTATTGAAATACGTCTGACCGACAGTATCATTCCCGGGTGCTTTATTCCTGTGGCCAGCCACCGATCACGCATGTATTTCGATCACGCCGGAATCGCAACCGACGACGCGGATTCACTCGCTGCCAGCTACTGCCAGCTGTTCGAGACGAACGTCGCCCACGAGGAGGAACTCGACGATCTGCGCGTTCTCTTTCTCGACATCGGTGACGGCTATTTCGAGCTGCTCGAACCGACCGCGCCGGGAACGATCCAGCGGTATCTCGACGACAACGGTCCCGGCATCCACCACCTCGCGCTCGCAACGCCGGACATCGAGAACGCGCTCGAACGCGCACGCGACCAGGAAATCGAGCTCATCGACGAGACGCCCCGAACAGGCGCGTGGAACCACGAGGTTGCGTTTCTCCACCCGAAGTCGACTGGCGGCATCCTCATCGAATTCGTTCAACACTGACGAGGACGACGCTGTCCCAAAGAACAGACCCATACAATTAATATCGAAAACGAAATAGACGCATAATACGTGATGAAAACGCTTACGGACGTGGCCGCGGTGGAGTGACTAATGACCGAATCGACCAATCATTCAATTATGGAAAGAATAGATGATAAAACATCTAGCCGGGGGAAACTCAACGAGGGATTCGTCCAGCGACGCAACGAACGGCTGGCGACCATCCGGGAACGGGACGACCACGTCATTTATAATCGGCCGGCAAAGATTCGAATCCAGGCTGTCAAGGGGAGAGATATCTCCGAGTGGGACATCGATTTCGAGACGGTCGTAGAGGGTGGCGAGTGGACGACGTTCTCGGTCGCCGGCTACGAATACCGGATCAAGCTGTACGGCATCGAGAAACGGGAAACCCACGCCCATCAATTACAAAGCGGATTGCACGTTCGCGTCTCGGTCGATCGGTTCGAGGACGGCGAGTGGGTCGAATACATCGACCAGGGAGGGAGCCACCACCACGATTTGAGATGGGGCGTGTCGTACGACATCGAGTTCCTAGAGTTTGTGGAGTGATACTGACGGACCTGCGGACGGAGTGCGACGGACTAGCCAGCTGCTGTCCGGTAGTTCACCGGCATTCGATATTCGATCACCCCTGTCCGACAGTATGAGTTCCGTTCTGCGGACCCCAACACGATCCGGATAGCAACAGCCAGTGGGTTGTGTAACAGTAACAACGGTTCGCTGCGATCGATACGTTAAAGCTGTATGAGTTCGTAACACATTTGCGCGCAGATACTATGGAGGGTGAATATGCTGATCCGGTGTAATGAATGTGGCAGTAAAAATACCGTGATTACCGAAGACAGGGACTTCATTCGTTGTCTGGAATGTGGTAACACCGAAGGGTAGTCCGAGAGAGAAACGGTCGGATCTCCCACCGTCGGCCAATTTTTCCTTGATTAGAGCAGTGATACGAGTCTCTATACTATTATATAAATAGCATTTCTAGACCCTTCTGATAACACGAATGTATGTAGATGAATCTAGTCGCTCACGTTGTTTTTTATGATTAGTATCTAGTATATACTCGATTATGTAGGGTATATGTCTTTTTAATAGGGCTGTGTCAGCGGTCGGCACCAGCGCCGTGAAACCGCTGTCTGTTCCAGCCATGGCGACGACGTGGGTCGACACGTTTCTCGATTCCGCACGTTCGTTCAGTCCTCTGGCCCTCGGTCTGTGATCCCTGTAGAGGAGGGAAAACACATCCACTTTTTATCGTGTTATAGTGCTATTATAACATTGAAGGGATAATTCTGTTTGATATGGAAATGAATACATAGAAAACGTCATTTTGGATGCGTCCGGATGCAGGGTATGTTCCGACGTGGTGAGTTCGTTCGCGAACAGTGTACTCCAGTCACAGACGACCAGCAACAGCCAAACGGGATCGATCTCACGCTGAGCGACGTGTTCGAACAGATCGATGCGGGTCGTGTGGGTCGTGATGGAAAGGAGATCGGCGATCGGCGCGGCTGTAACCCCGAGTCGCTGACGGAAGACGAAGAGCCGACGTACTACCTCGAGCCCGGCGGATATATCGTTCGGTACGGCGAAACAGTGTCGATTCCGGACGGTCACATCGGGTTCGTGTATCCTCGATCGACGCTGATGCGCAACTCCTGTATGCTCAATACGGCGGTTTGGGACGCCGGATACGAGGGCAAGGGCGAGGGTCTACTGCAGGTTCACCACGACATCGAACTCGAACGGGGCGCACGGATCGCGCAGCTCGTCCTCGCCCGAGCGAATCACGACGACACGTACGACGGCACGTACCAGCGAGAAAACGTCGTCACGGAATGATCAACTGCCTCTCCGACGCCGGCTGCTGTGTCGGACGCCGGAAACGCTCCACCGCGGCAAACGCCGGGTAGCGCGATCGAGAACCACTGGCTCAGAATCCCACACCATCGAACTCGTCGAACTGGACCGTTCTCGACAGGCCCACCCAGACGGCGGCTGTACAACACGCCCCGATCGCGTTCGCAATTGCGTCGAACGCGCTCAACGTCCGGTAGGGAAGCGGCCACTGGACGAGTTCCATACAGACGCCGAACGCGACGGCAACACACACCGACAAAACGAGCCGACGGCGATCAATCCGGACGGGAGCGACGTACGCGTACGCGATCGTCGCCGTCAGCACCGCATACCCGATGCCGTGACGCCATTTATCCATTTTGACCAGGCCGAACGGACCGTAGGAAACGGTTCCCGGCACTGGTTTTTCGACCGATGCGAAGAGAACGACGGCCGCGACGATCACGACCAACCCGTATCGCACTCGCTTTGAAAGGAGGGGAATACGTATGAAGGGCTTCACATATGTTTTTCGAAAAGACCACATAAGTAACTGTTGTCTTCGTTCGCGGTCCCCTTGGTGGCAGCAATCACCGATAAATGAGGATCGTCGTCTCCTCCAGTTCGAGCACGTCGACCTCCTCGCCGCTCGCGGCGCGCTGCTCGTCGAGGATCTCGATCGCGTCGGGATCGAGAACCACCGAATCGCCGTCAACGTCAATGGAGATTTCGCCGTTGGTTTCGGTCTGTGCTTTCAGCTCGGCGGGATCGGCGGCTTCGAGCGACGCGACGACGGCACCGGCTCTGTCACGGAACTGGGGACCGATCACCGAGTGGTCGGGATCCACGCCGACGGGCACGAGTTCGACGTTTGGCCGTCCGGACTCGATGTAAACGGGTGCGTTGACGGCAGAGCTGAGGTCGTAGGTGTCGACCGCGGGCCGTTCCCCATCGCGGTCGACGTACACCTCGATGCGATCCAGCTCTGCGTTGAGCGCTATTCCGGCGTCGGATTTCCAGCCACGAATGGCGCTTGCGATGTCGGAGATGAGCTGGCCCCGCTCTTTCGTGTCCGGGTCGAACGTCTCCAGGGACGGCCACGCCGCGGTGTGAACGCTCTCGTTTCCGCTGGGCAACGTCTGGTAGGCCTCCTCGGCGAGGAACGGTGCGAACGGCGAGAGCATCCGGATCGACGCGGAAAGCACGGTGTACAGCGCGTGTCGAGCCGCGTCTCGTTCGCCCGGACGGCCCTCGTACAGGCGGCCCTTGAGCAGCTCGATGTAGTCATCAGCGAGATCGTGCCAGACGAACTCGCGCAGCTCGCGCAACGCGGCGTCGAACCGGTAGGCGTCCATGTACTCCTCGACCCGGTCGGCAACCTCCCCACAGCGGATCAGGAGCCATTTGTCGGCGTCGCGGTAGGCCGGATCCTGGATCGAGGGTGTGTTTTCATCGAGGTGGTTCGTGGCGAACTTCGTGATGTTCCACACCTTCGTGAGAAAGCGCGAGGCCGACGTGACTTCCTTCCACTGGAACTGGATGTCAGTGCCGGGCTGTCCACCGAGCGCGATCGCCTGCCGGAAGGCGTCGGCGGAGTACTCCGAGACGACCTCCTTGGGCTCGACGAAGTTCCCCTTCGATTTACTCATCTTGTTGCCGTCTTCTCCGAACACCATCCCGTTGATCAGCGCGCGCTCCCACGGGCGTTCGTCTTCGAGCACCGCCGTCCGGAGGATGGTGTAAAACGCCCACGTCCGGATGATGTCGTGGCCTTGCTCGCGCAACTGGACCGGCTCGAACGACGAGTCGGGCCAGTCGGTCACGTACATCGGCGTGATCGACGAATCCATCCACGTGTCCATAACGTCGGTCTCACCGACCCAGTCGGTGCTCTCACACTCCGGACACGGACCGTCGGGATCGGACTCGGTCGGATCGAGCGGGAGTTCCTCTTCGCTTGCGATGTGGGCGTGGCCACACTCCGCACAGAACCACGCCGGGATGGGCGTCGCAAAGACCCGCTGGCGGGAGATGACCCAATCCCAGTCCATTCCCTCGGCCCACTCCTCGAGCCGGGCGTACATGTGCTCGGGAATCCACTCGATCTCCTGGGCCTTCTCGAGGATCTCTTCTTGATCGACCCGGACGAACCACTGATCCTTGCTCAGGATCTCGATCGGTGTGTCACAACGCCAGCAGACCCCCACCGACTGTTCGGTGGGTTCGCGCTCGTTCAGAACGCCCGCCGAGTCGAGGGCCTGTGCGATCTTCTCTTTTGCCTCTGTCACGCCGAGTCCCTCGAACTCACCCGCACGCTCGGTGAGGTGACCGGTCTCGGTGATGACCGGCCGAAGATCCAGATCGTGTTCGGCCCACCACGTCACGTCCTGTTTGTCACCGAACGTACAGACCATCACCGCACCAGTGCCGAAGTCGCCGTCGACATCCGCGTCGGCGAACAGCTCGACCTCCTGGCCGAACAGCGGCACCTCGAACGTCTCCCCGATCCGGTCGGCGTACCGCTCGTCGTCCGGATCGACGGCGATCCCGACACACGCCGCGAGTAGCTCTGGGCGCGTCGTGGCGATCTCGATGTCGTCGTCATCCATGCCGGCGAACGTGACGTAGTACAGCGTCCCGGACCGGTCTTCGTTTTCGACCTCGGCGTCGGCGATGGCGGTTTCACAGCGCGGGCACCAGTTGACGGGGTGGTCGTCGCGGTACACGTAGTCCTCGTCGGCCATCCGAACGAACGAGCGCTGTGTTTCCCCCCAGTACTCGGGATCCATCGTCCGGAACTCGTGAGACCAGTCCTGGGAGAAGCCGAGATCGAGCATCGTCTCGTACATCGCGTCGATCTGGCGTTCGGTGTGCTCGATGCACAGCTCCCGAAACTCCTCGCGGGGAACGTCCGTGCGGTGGATGTCGTGATTTTCCTCGACTTTCACCTCCGTCGGAAGCCCGTGACAGTCCCACCCCTGTGGAAACAGCACGTCGTCGCCGCGCAACCGGTGGTAGCGCGCGGCGAAATCCATGTAGCACCAGCCCAGCGAGTTCCCGATGTGGAAGTTGCCGGTCGGATACGGTGGTGGCGTGTCGATCACGTAGTCGGGGCGCTCCTCGTCGTCGCGGTACTGGTACACCCCCATCTCCTGCCACCGATCGCGCCACTTCTGCTCAATGCTGTCGGGTTCGTATTCGTCCTCTATCTCTGTCATAGCTTAGGGAGTGGTCGACGGTCGTGCCAACTGAAAAGAGTCGTAACTCCGGGGTGTGTCTTCCGGTTGCCACAATCACACACGTACTACCGACGACCAACGCATATCCGTCGATTGTTGGGTTGTGGATATAAACGTGTTCCTCCTGGTCGGGGAGCTTCCCCCGAACCACAACACACACCGTTGTGACCGTCGAACGACGGGTATGCAACTCGGAGTCGTCGGTCTCGGACGGATGGGGCGGATTGTGGTCGATCGCGTTCTGGCGGCCGGTCACGAGGTAGTGGCGTTCGATGTGGACGAAGCGGCGGTGGCGGACGCGGCCGATATGGGCGCGGAGCCGGCAGATTCGCTCGCGGAGCTCGCGGATCGGTTGGGCGGGGAAAAGCGGATTTGGCTCATGGTGCCGGCGGGGGACGCGATCGACGCTGCGTTGTCGGATCTCGAACCGCATCTGAATGAGGACGATGTCGTGATCGACGGCGGAAACTCCCGCTTCGAGGCGTCGGTCCGCCGGGGACGGGAGACGCATGCCGCGTACCTCGACTGTGGGACGAGCGGCGGGCCGGCCGGCGCGGAGCTGGGCTTTTCGCTGATGGTCGGGGGGCCCGAGTGGGCCTACGAGGCGTGCGTGCCAGTGTTCGACGCGGTCGCAACCGGTCCGGACGGCCACGCCCGGATGGGACCGTCGGGAGCCGGACACTACGTGAAGATGGTCCACAACGGGATCGAGTACGCGCTGATGCAGGCCTACGGGGAGGGGTTCGAGCTGCTCGCAAACGGCCGGTACGATCTGAATCTCGAATCGGTAGCACACACGTGGAACAACGGGGCGGTCATCCGGTCGTGGCTGCTCGAGCTGTGTGAAGAGGCGTTCCGCGAGGAAGGGACCGACCTGGGTAACGTGGCCGACAACGTGGCAGGAGGTTCGACCGGGACGTGGACGGTCGAGGAGGCGCTCACACAGGAGGTGCCCGTTCCGCTCATCTACACCGCGCTGGCCGAACGGTTCGGAAGCCGGTCGGAACGGTTCTCGCGGCGGCTCGCCAACCGACTCCGGTACGGATTCGGACGGCACGAGGTCGTACGAGAGGAGTAACACCGGAAAATGGTGTGGTTCAAACGTTGTAGGACCACGAACGCCTACGCCGGCTGGTACTCGACGGTGCCGGTCCACTCGCCGTACAGATCGTCGGTCTGTTTGTCGATGTCTAACAGCAGGATTCGGATTTCGAGCGTCCCTGGGTCGAACTGTTCGAGCGCCCCTTGCTCGACCGGAATCTCGAACGAACCCTGTTCGCGGAACGGAACGACGTCGGTTCGGGCGACGAGCGTTCCGTTGATCTCGACGGCGAAGTACGGATTACCGTCCGGTTCTGGCTCCGGATCGACATCCTCCAGCCACGTGTTAGCACCGACCCGGAGATCGAAGTCGGCGTAGCCGCTCCCCCCCGACGCCTGTTGTGTGTTGATGATGTCGACGCCGTCGATCCGGCCGTCGAGCTTGTCCTCCGTCGGCTGGTGAGGTGTCTCCGGTTGTGTCCACGACTCTGCCGGGGTCGATCCCGAATCGTCTGTCGGCTCCGAATCGTCTGTCGGCTCCGAATCGTCTGTCGGCTCCGAATCGTCTGTCGGCTCCGAATCGGCCGTCGATTCCGAGGTGGCTGTCGGTCCCGATAGGGCGGGCGGCTCACGTGTGGGTTGTGATTTCGTGTCCCCCGAGGATCCTGATTCCGGAGCCGTAGCGTTGATATCTTTCAGAACCTCGCTACAACCCGCAAACCCTCCGAGAAAAGCGACGGAGGTAGTACCCAGAATCTGCCGTCGCGTCAGGATCTTATCTGTCATGTATTGTGGTGTCGGGCATTTTGTCCATCGAACCCGATAATGAATCTATCATCCGATTGAACGCTCTATACCCCCGACAATGGTGGTGTTGTATTAATACTGTCGTTTCAACAGTGATGGTATAGAATCGATGGAAATATAATATATAATATGTGTATGTAATTGGTGAGGACGGAACAGTAGGATGGTATGGCACACTCCAAAAGTTCGTAAATATGGACGTTGGAGCGACGTGCTCCCATCGAGGCTTTCGGCGCAGCAGGAGTAGCAGCCGGACTTAGAGAGATGTGCTCACCGCGACAGCGCAACCGGCTTGTACGAGCACGGAAAGGTGGGTGTATGGGCGATCGGAGCGCCGCCGTTTCCCGGGAAACAGCGGAAACCGAAGTCGAGGTCACGCTCGCTATCGACGGCGATGGGGAGGCGACTGTCGACACCGGCATCGGATTTTTCGACCACATGCTCGAATCGTTCGCCAAACACGGGCTGTTCGATCTCACGGTCCGCTGTGACGGTGATCTCGCCGTCGACGACCACCACACCGTAGAGGACGTTGCCATCGCGCTCGGGAACGCGTTCGAACAGGCAGTGGGGGACAAACGGGGGATCGTTCGTTTCGCGGATCGGCGCGTGCCCCTGGACGAGGCCGTTGGAAGCGTCGTGCTCGACGTGAGCGGCCGCCCGTTGTTCCGGTTCGAGGGAACGTTTTCCCAACAACGGGTGGGGGAAATGACGAGCCAGATGGCACAACACTTCGCCCGCTCGCTGGCGATGAACGCGGGGCTGACGCTGCACGCGGGCGTAGAGGGAGCGAACGCCCACCACGAGATCGAGGCGCTGTTTAAGTGTCTCGGGCGGGCGCTCGACGACGCGACACGGATCGACGATCGACGATCGGACACACCGAGCACGAAAGGGGAGCTGTAGCATGTTCGATGAGATCATGGAGAAGTTCGAGAACAGCCCGAGCCAGCAGGCGGTCGTTCGGCTGTTGCTCGAACGGGGCTTTTCGGTGAACGACGACGGGCGCGTCGTCTCGGGCGGGATCGAGATTCCGAACACGGGAATCGCCCGCGAGATCGACGTGGATCGTCGCGTCGTCGATACGACGACCGATGAACTCCTCCGCGACGAGGAGCTACGACGGATCTTTCAGAACATCTCTGCGGTCGCCTCCTTGAAGGATATCGCCCCTGTGCTCGATCTGACTGTCCTGACTGTGTACGTCGATGATGCGAGCGCTTCCGGAATCACCGCCGCCGTGACCAACCACATCGCAGAACACGAGATCACGATCCGACAGCTCTTCACTACAGATCCGGAGTTTGCGGACACGCCATCGCTCACGATCATCACCGATTCGGAGCTTCCCGGCGATCTCATCAACGACGTCCGGGCGCTTCCGTTCGTCCGGCGCATCGAAATCGAGTAACGTTCGTGGAGACCGAAGGGAGTGGCGAGGCCCATCCGTTCGATGACGGGTTGGCCGAGGATCGCGCTCGACTAGCACTACTTCCGAGGTTTGGATCCAATTTTGCACGGAATCAACTCACTTCGGGAGGGGAGTAACCCGTGAATGTTCTCACGGTTCACTCTCACTTTACTCTCTCTGACTCCACTATGTACCCGAAAATACATACGACCGCCCATCGATCACTACTCCTCCAATGGGATGCGTCGAGCCGATGACGGCACGCCAACTCGAATCCGTGACCCTGAACGCTTGGCCAGGTTTGCAAACATACATCCTAGATGGCTGGATAGTCCAGTACGGGGATGGATTCACCAAACGTGCAAATTCTGTCTACCCGCTCTGGGACCCGATAGGTGAAACAGAGCCCCTAATTGAGCGTTGTGAGTCATTCTACGAGGCCAGAAGCCAACCGACCGTGTTCAAGCTCACTGAGACGTCCCAACCGACTACTCTCAATCACGTACTGGCAGACCGTGGATATCGATGCACTGGCGAGACTTCCGTTCGACTAAAATCGCTCGACGATGACCGCAACTCGGTCGACGAGCGCATGACGCTGGCGACAGGACTGCCATCATCCTTCGTTGAGACGTATTCCCGCCTGTGGGACCTCTCAGACGGACAGACACAGACGTTTCGGGAGATGATGCGTTCGAGCCTTTGTGATACCGTCTGTGCAACGCTCGAGATGGACGGCAAGTCGGTTGCCTGCGGCCTGGCCGTACTGGACCGAGGGTTCGTTGGACTGCTGGGCGTTCGTGTTGATGAATCCGTCCGCCGCCAGGGGCTCGGTGAGGCAATCACCACTGCGCTACTCAGGGAAGGACAAATCGGAGGGGCCGAGACCGCGTGGCTTCAGGTAGAGACCGAAAACACGGGAGCACGCACTCTCTATGAGTCGCTCGGATTCTCGGAGGCGTATCGATACTGGTATCGCACGAGCGCGTAGGAGGAGGTTCGCATGCTGGATTACAGCTAGAACGCTCGCTGCCGTGGGTCCCGTCCCCCGGCCCATTCGGATTAAGTCGTTGCCAGCCCATGATACGACATGGAGATGGTTTCACTCGGACGGACGGGAACGACGGTGAGCACGCTCTCGTTCGGGACGTGGCGGTTCGGGCGCGAGACCGACGCCGGAACGGTCGAAGTCGACCGCGAGCGCGCCCACGCATTGCTCGATCTGTACGCGGAGCACGGCGGGAATTTCATCGACACCGCCGACATGTACGGCGACGGGAAAAGCGAGCAGTGGATCGGCGAGTGGCTCGAAGACCGCGACCGCGAACGGTTCGTGATCGCCTCGAAAGTGTACTGGCCGACCCGCGAGAACGATCCTAATGGGCATGGGCTCGGCCGGAAGCATCTCCGCCGGCAGATCGACCGGATCCTCGACCGGCTCGGGACCGACTACCTCGATCTCCTCTACACCCACCGGTTCGACGAGCAGACGCCGCCAGCAAAGTTCATGCGCACGCTGAACGGCTTCGTTCGGGAGGGGAAGGTGAACTATCTGGGCACCTCCACGTTCGAACCACAGGCGTGGCGGGTGGTCCAAGCCAACGAGATCGCGGACAAACGCGGTTACGAGCCGTTCACGATCGCTCAACCCCGATACAACCTCATCGACCGCGAAATCGAGCCGTCGTATCTCGAGATGTGCGAGCGCTACGACATCGGGTGTTGTCCGTGGAGTCCCCTCGCTGGCGGCTTTCTCACCGGGAAATACCGCAGCGGGGATCGGGTGCCCGAACGGACGCGGGGCGCACAGTCCGACCAGTTCGCCGATCGGTACCTCACCGACGAGAACTTCGAGGCGCTGGACGTGGTCAGCGAGGTGGCCGACGAACTCGACGCCACGCCTGCGCAGGTCTCGCTCGCGTGGCTGCTCGAACACCCGCGCGTCAGCGCGCCCATCGTCGGCGCGCGAACGACCGACCAGCTCACCGAAAACCTCGCTGCCGCCGAGCTGTCGCTCTCCCAAGACCAGTTCGATCGACTGGCAGATGCGAAAGAATCGCCGTCGTTGGTTTGATATTCAGTCCGGCATAATGGGTAGACGGTCAAACAGCACAGATCATCATGGATTCGAAAGGAGTCGTCGTTGTTCTGATTCTTGGTTCTATCATTACATTGCTGATATTCAGATACTGTCTGCTTTTTCCGCGAGTATGGCGCGGCGAAAAACGTGACTTCTCAGGATTAAAAAAGTACGAAACAGGATATAATATCGATATCAACGCCAGAAACTTTCCAACGTTTGTTATTTTCATGACGTGTGGGGTCGGTGTTGGGCTTGTTGGGACAGTACTCGATGAGATGGGCATGTTACCGGACGTTCTCATCGCACCGTTCGTAGTGGTGACGCTCGGGGGATTCTCGTGTTTTCCGTTGATTATCATCGTTAACGCGTTCAATCGGCCGAAATTCCTGGTTCCGCCGCCGCATCGGGATCGATCCGGGTGGGTCGTTCGATTGTGGCGAGGCAACTCCGAGGGTGATTCTCAGTCTGACAACAGAGCGGAGACCGACTCCAGTAATACTGATTCTAACAGTTCCTGTGACCGTGGGGATATCACGAACGGGGCCGTTCAACAGTGGTTCAACGACTACAACGGTCGCTTGCGCCGACTCGAATCCCAACTCGACAGGGGACAGGCCCACCTCGTCTACCAAGACGCCACGGGGGGTCACTACGCCGTGCCGGACACGTGGTGGTTCGATATTGCCTCCGATCTCGATTTTGGGTGTGATTCTCCTCCGACCGAATCAGATCTCGATGCGATCGCCCAAACATCAGCATTTCAGGAACACGCCGAGCGAGTCGGAGATTTCCCTGACGTGAGCGATACCCGCTACCGGACCACACCACTGGTCGTTGAACGACTGAACGAACCCGAGATTATCCAGCGATTGCGAGCCGACAATCATACCGAGACCGACAGATCTTAAAATGAAGTAATGGTATCTGCAGGAAACCCCTCGTCAGTTCGATGTGAGCGCGGGAACCGCGCTCAGGGTGTCTCACTGAGGCTGTGAGACGCTGGCAAGCGAGAGCGGACCGCACCCAGCGACCGACGCGGGTTACGGTCCCATGATCGACCGGAACGTTCGATACACCTCACCGTCGACATCGAGCAACCGTTTCCGTACGAAATGCCCTTTTCCACAGCGTTTGATCTCGGCGCTCCCTCGCCCGTCCTCGATGATCCGGGTGTACACTGCCGCCTCACACCACGGCTTGAGGCAGGTCTCCCGTGATGAGATCTTCTCATCGCCCCGATGACGACCGATACTTTTCTCTACGTCGGTTTCGTTAGTATCCATTGGTGTTAACTCCTCGTTAGCTGCGTGGGGCGAACACCGCCGTTCGGGTGTTCCTGCACCCGGACACTTCGCGTGTCGAGCGGCGTTCGTGCTTCTCATCGCAATGCGTGAGTAAAAAGCTATCGAACAGGAAAGAGATCTGTCAATACTACTGATCGATCAGCTCTGGTGGGCAGCAGGCCACACCGCACGGATGGGACGTTCGTTCTCAGAGGGAATGCGTTCGGCGTGGGTAAGTAATGGCTCTGTTGAAAATATTATTGATGGGTTGAAGAGGACGTGCTGAATAGGGCGCAAATTCACCAGAGACGCGTTTGAGATTTTGGCGGTTACTATCAAGGCGTTTTTAACGTCACCCGTGAACTTAGGATCAATGGGTTTCTCTATTTCGTCCCCTTCCAACACCACGCTTGAATTTTCCTGGAAGGAAGTGACCGGGGCAGTAGGGGATACGATAACTGTGTTGCCGATTGTGGTCGCGGCAGCCGTCCTCACAGACCTCTCGCTTGCGGTGATGCTCATCTGGCTTGGCGTGTTTCAGATCGTCTGGGGGCTGTATTTCGGTGCACCAGTTTCCGTCGAACCGATGAAAGCGCTCGCCGCGTTAATCTTGGCGGGGACGATTTCAACCGATGAGTTTCTGGCCGCTGGATTCCTGCTTGGGGGCATTCTCCTGGTCATTGGGGCAACTGGGACGATCAGTCGAATCCAACACCTCCTTGGGCAGCCGGTGGTGCGGGGAATCCAACTCGGTGTCGCTCTCGTGTTGTTGGAAACTGGCGTCAGGCTCGGGCTGGGCGATCCCTGGTTGGCGGGCATAGCGCTCGTCATCGCGGCCCCCATGATTGTACGTGGCTATGTCAATTCGAGTGCAATGGTGATCCTGGTAGTTGGAGCCGGTATCGTCGTCTTCCACAGCGGGTTTCCAAGCCCGCAGCTGCCTTCAGCCGATGGAATGTTGCTGTTCGGGCTAACCGATGTGACGCTCCCGGCAGCGGAAGCAGCCGCGGCCCAGTTGGCGATGACGCTCGCAAACGCCTGTCTCGGGGCGTCCGTATTGTTGAGTGATTACTTTGATCGAGACATCTCCCCGGATCAACTCTCCGCAAGCATGGGGGCGATGAATCTGGTCGCTGTCCCATTCGGGGCGTTTCCGATGTGCCACGGGAGTGGTGGGATCGCTGGGAAATACGCATTCGGAGCTCGAACCGCTGGATCGAACGTCATTCTGGGTGTTGGCTACATTCTGGTTGCGGTCTTGGCAATCGGCCTTGTCGCCGCGTATCCATTGGCCATACTCGGAGTGATCTTAATCGTCATCGCGTTCCAACTCGGCTACACGAGTCTCCGTCGAGCGAGCGAGTATTGGTTAGTGATCGGGATTGCCGTACTTGGTGTCCTCGTCAATCTCGGAATCGCGTTGATCCTCGGCGTTGTCACATACATTTTGCTTCGTCATCGGTGAGACAGTCATGGAGTGATATAGACGGTCAGTTCTCCTGTGTTTGAACGCTGTATCTGCTGAATAGAAGCTCTGTATTCACCAGAGCGTTCTTATTAGCTGAACGGACAACGCCAGAGACAGATACCGGGAATATCCCAATCGAAACATTCGTTCTAACGCATATTCATGACGACCATACGGGTGGTGTCGAAGAATTGTATGACCACGGCTATGAGATACAGAACGTCGTCGAGCCTGACGCAGATCGGTATGAACTGTGTGATCCTGATACCGAGAAACCAGAAAAAGGCGTGAGTCCGCTTGTCTGGGAGACGTATGATCGTTACTTAGAAAAACACGACCCAGAGACCATCAGACAGGTTTCAGAAGGCGATTTACTCACACCGGACTCGGATATCCAGGTTCTGGCCCCTCCCGATGAACCGGAAACAGTGACGTTCACAAGCCCAGAAACCGGGCGGAGAAACACCCTCAAACCGACCGGGGCCAACGCAAACAGCCTCGCGTTCAAAACCGAGGGCGAGCAGTCAGCCTTGTTCATGGGCGATGTCGAGGATACCGGCGGACTCAACGGCGAGACATGGATGATGTCCCGGCACGACAGCGAAGAGAACGACGTGAGCCTCGACGCCGATATCCTCGTTCTCTCCCATCACGGTTCAAACAACGCGACCAGCGAGGAGTTCCTCGATCGGGTCGATCCAGACGTTGCAGTAATTTCGAGCGGTTTGCACAATAAGCATACGAGCGAGAACGAGAACGACGCCCACCCTCACGATGCGACACTCGAGCATCTTCACGACCGGGATGTCGAAGTGTACTGGACACCAGGCCACGGCAGGCTCTGTACCGACCTGGATTCGGAGAACGCTTCTCCAGAACCGACGACCGACCTCGACACGACCGACGCAGCAGATATAGCCGCCCTGAAGTATTACTGTCGGGCCCACGACGTTTCCCCGGACCGGATAGCAGCGCTCACTCCGGACCACTTGCCCGAAGCAACGCCCGAGTGGGTGGCTGACTCCGCGCCGATGCTGGTCGAAACGCCCGAGGAGATCGTGGACGAAGCGATCACCAACGCCGAGACCGTCGAGGATGTCCGGCACACGCCCGACGCCCACGACCAGGATGTGTTACTGGGGCTGTGACGCGCTGGCTGTCGACATCGACGCCGCTGGTCGTCCCAACGCCACCATTCCGAGCCCGAACGCTCACTCGTCGTAGGCTCACTCGATGGCCATCCCTTCGACGATCTCGAACGATTCGCTTCCCTCGAACCGGTTCGGGTCGAACGCGTCGATTCCCGCTCCGTCCAGCAGTTGCTCGGCAACGGTCGCCCCGAGCGCTGGCGCGCGCATGAAGCCGTGGCCCTGCCAGCCGGCGGCGACGAACACGCCAGGGACGATCTCCCCGAGCAGCGGATCGCCGTCCGGCGTGGCCGTACACAGCCCGGCCCACGCGTCGTCCGTGGCGAGCGTCCGACCGATCGCGGTTCGTGTGTACGTATCCACCGCCTCGACGAACCAGTCGTCGGCCGAGTGGCTCCAGTCGTCGGGATCGCGCTCGATCGGCTCGGTTCCGTCGCCGACGAACAGACCGTCCTCGTGTGGCCGGAGGTAGTAGCCCCCGGTTCCATCGAACAGCATCGGCGCGTCGATTTCGGTCGGGTCGGTCGTGAGCGCCTGCACCCGGTAGGGCTTGAGCGGAATCGGAACGTCGATCTCCACGAGCACGCGTTTCGTGTGCGCACCGGCGGCGACGAGCACCGCATCGAACGATTCGCGGCCCGTAGCCGTCTCGATCACCGTTCCCCTGGATCGCAGGGTTGCCGGCGTTTCGGTTCGGATCGTGGCCCCTGCTGTGGCCGCTCGGTCCGCGATCGACCGGGTGTACTCCGCCGGCTCGGTGTACCCCGCGTTTTCGGCGATCGCCGCGACGGCGATGTCCTCCACGCGAAGCGCTGGGTAGCGGTCCGCGAGGTCGTCGGCCGAGACGAGTGAGACGGCCCGACCGTGCTCTTGCATCCGCGCCGCCTGCTCGCGGACGGCGGCCGCCCGCTTTTTGTCGCCCGAGCGAGCCAGCCAGACGTACGGACACGGGGTGAATTCGAATCCACCCTCCCCGGACCACTCTTTGAACCGGGACAGCGCCCGCTCACCGACGTTTGCGTCGATCCGTCCCGCGTACGCGTCGTAACAGAGCCCGGCCGCGCGGCCGCTGCTCGCGCTTCCGTCACCGATCGCGTGGCGCTCGTAAACTGTTACCCCAACGTCTCGCGCCGCGAGTTCGAGCGCGGCGGTGACACCCACCGCACCACCACCAATCACCGCGACGTTCATCGTGGTCCTACCATGTTCGTTAGGGCCGCTTTCTCGTGCACTCACTGCCACAGACCGGACAGCGCTCCGGGTCGTCGTCGTAAACGCGGCCACACCCGACACACTGAAACTCCCAGTCGCGTTCTTCGGTGATTCCCTCCTGATCGATCGAATCGATCCCGATCGAGAGCTGTTCGGCGACGTTCTGCATCGCGTAATCGTCGGTGACGAGCGTCGCGTCGAGTTCGATCGCCGCGGCGAGCAACCGAACGTCCGTCTCCGACAGCTCACCGAAATCGCCGCTGTCGCGCGCCGCGCGTTCGACGCGCTCGATCGCCATCGTGTCGGGGACGTGGACGTGCATACCGCTTCCTTCGAGAGCGTCGAACCGGTAGCCGCTCTCTGCGGTGAGCTCCTCGCGGACGCGGGGCACCGTCGCTGTTCGACCAGTGGTGTTGTACTCCTTGATGAAAGCCGAAGCGTCGAGAACTCGCATTTATCTTAGCGGCGAACGATGACGTGGTCTTTGACTGCCGTCACTCGATCGACGGGGATCAGGTAGTGCCCGTAGTCGTTGGTCGCGAAGTTCTCATTGCCGCCCGCCTTGGGGTCGACGATGAGGTTGTCTAGCTGTCCGTTTTCAACGTTCATCGTGATGTTGTGCAGTATCCCGATGTGTGTGCCGTCCGAACCGGTGATCGCCTTCTCCGAAAGGTTCTCGGCGAGGATCGTGGGCATATATTCCTCATACCGGAGGATGGCATATAAAGACGAGGGAACCGTTCAGGCGGACGGAGGCTGCAGGTTTCATCCGCCGCTTCTTAAGACTTAACCCCGAAGACCGATAGACATCCATAAGGAGTTCTCTCCGGTGAGTTCCATGTCTGATACGGATACCAATCCCGATACACGTTCTGGTTCTGGTGGATTGCGGACGCCTATCGTCGCGGTTCTCGGCCACGTCGATCACGGAAAAACGAGTCTGCTCGACACGATACGGGGATCGGCCGTCACACAGGGTGAATCCGGCGCGATCACCCAACACATCGGCGCGACAGCCGTTCCGCTCGATGTGATCTCCGACATCGCCGGCGGATTGGTCGATCCCGACGACTTCGATCTCCCAGGGTTGCTGTTCATCGACACGCCCGGCCACCACTCGTTTTCGACGCTGCGAGCGCGCGGCGGCGCGCTGGCCGACATCGCCATCCTCGTTATCGACGTGAACGACGGCTTTCAACCCCAAACCATCGAAGCGCTCGACATCCTCAAACGAACCCAAACGCCGTTCGTCGTGGCCGCCAACAAGATCGACACGATTCCCGGCTGGAACACGCACGAGGACGGGCCCATCCAAACCAGCCTCGACGCCCAATCCGATCGCACGCGCGAGCGGCTCGACGAACAGCTCTACGCCCTCATCGGCGAACTGAGCGACAACGACATCTCTTCCGATATGTACTGGAAGGTCCGTAACTTCCAGCGCAACGCCGGACTCGTTCCGCTCAGCGCCCTGACTGGCGAGGGGATTCCCGATCTGCTCACCGTTCTCATGGGTCTCTCACAGCGCTACATGAAAGAGGAAATGGAGATCGACACCACAGGACCGGGGGCGGGAACAGTGCTGGAGGTAACAGAAGAGAAAGGGTTCGGGACGACGCTCGACGTGGTGCTGTACGACGGGACGATTCGGACCGACGACACCGTCGTGGTTGGGGCGACGAACGGGGTGATCGAGACCGACGTGCGCGCCCTCCTCCAGCCGCGCGCGCTGGCGGAGATCCGGACGGAAAAACAGTTCGAGCGGACCGACGAAGTGAGTGCGGCAGCAGGTGTGAAGATCGCAGCGCCCGATCTGGACGACGCCATCGCCGGCGCGCCCGTTCGTGTCGTCCGCGAGCAGAAACTCGAAACGGTCACCCAAGACGTCGAAGCCGAGCTCGCCGAAATCGCTGTCGAAACCGACGAGAACGGCGTCGTCGTCAAAGCCGATACCCTCGGAAGCCTCGAAGCGATCGCAAACGCGCTTCAGGAGGCCGAGATTCCGATCGTCCGCGCGGAGGTCGGTGGCGTGGCCGCCCGCGACGTTGCCGTCGCCACCACCGCCGAAAAACCACAGAACCAGGCGATTCTCGCGTTCAACGTCGACGTTCTCTCCGAGGCGGACGATCGAGCCGAGGAAGGGGACGTTCGCCTCTTTCAGGACGACGTCATATACCAGCTGGTGGAGCAGTACGAGGCGTTCGTGGAGGAGATCGAGCGCGCCCAGCAGGACACCGTCCTCGAAAACATCATGCGTCCGTGTACGTTCCGGATCCTCGAAGACCACGTGTTTCGACAGTCGAACCCCGCGGTGGTCGGCGTGGAAGTGTCGTCGGGGACGCTCCACCGGAACTCCCCTGTCGTCGTGTTCGACGGGAACGATCCCGAACGCGTCGGCGTCCTCAAGGGCATCCAATCGCAGGGCGAAGATCTCGATTCGGCGCGGGCCGGCGAGCGCGTCAGCGTTTCCATCGACGGGCCGACCGTGGGCCGACAGATCAAAGAAGGCGACGAGCTGTGGACCGAACTCCCCGAAAAACACGCCAAGATCTTAGAACAGGAGCTCCGAGCGGACATCCCGGCGGACGAACGGGAGGCGCTCGCGCGGTATCTCGACAAACGGCGCAGCGTCGACCCCTTCTGGGGGAAGTGAGATAGCTCCCGGACCGCGAACGCAGTCGCGGTAATAACTATTAATTAGGTCGAGAACGATATGTTGAGATGTCATGATCAGTGCGTTGAGTTCGTACGACGCGGTGCTCGCGGTGATGATGCTTCCGGTGGCGTTGGGGACGATAGTGAGCGTCGTGTCGTCGGTTTCGGCGACGTTGGGGTTGGGCGTCGGTGGGATTCCTGCGCTGGGGGTGCTCGGCTACGCGCTGTTCATCGATCCACCGGCAGAGTTCGGGTAGCGTCCCTTCCGACCCAATTCGATCATCCTGCAGTCGGATCGATGTCGGAGATGGCACGTTTGACTTGGAGGGCTGCTCCGGCCGCGAGTTCGTGTGCAAGATCGCTGTGTTCTTCGTCCGACGCGTCAGTGGGCACGCCGGTCGAGATGACCCGACCCACAGGCGGTTGGACGCTCACAGCTCCGTGTGTGCCGTCGTTTCCGTCCCTGAGTTCCGATCCGACCACGAACTCGTCGGGAAGCAGCGCCCGGGTTTGTTCGGTTACGTTGGCTACGTCGCTCTGGAGCGATCGGATCTGTTCGCCAGAGAGATCAGCGTCTTCGGAGGGACCCGTGTATGGTGTGTTACCGTGCATTCGACCGTCCCAGGAGCAGCGAGAATATAAATGATGCTGATTAGCTTGGTATGGACGCTAAGCTCTCGGAGGCCGGAGCGTCGGCAGTCACACCAACGGCGTGCTCTCGCCGTACACCGCCAGCACGACTGCCGTCGTGTGTTCGTCGGCCGCGCCGTTTGGGGCCGTCACGGTCTTGCGGCCGCTGTCGGTGAACGCCCAGTCGCGCAGCGCGCGCCCGGCGTCGAGTCCGCGGCCGAGTCGGCCCGTGACGCTCTCGGGATCGGTGCCGCTGGTCTCATAGAAGATGCCCCGCCCCGACGGCTCGGTTGCCCATCCGAGGCCCGCAACGGCCTGCCCCTGCACGACGGTTTTCCGGCTCTCCACCACGGTGAGGCGCTCACCCGCCGGTCCCAGATCCGGCGCGGTCCCCACCGCCTCGACCGCCGCGTTTTCCGGTATCACTGACGAAACCCCGACGAGGTTGTAGTTGTGGATGTTCGCGTCCGCGAGCGCGGCGTCGTACGACGCCATCGCCGTCGGAGCGTGTGCGCTACCCCACACTACCCGGATGAGTCCCATTACGCGAACGAAGCCGGTCGACGCGTTAAGAGGTTTGGATCCGGACCGACTGTGTTGGACTCTCCCGAACACATCACTACAGACTGGATGAGCATCGCCGTCTGTCTGGTTCCGATCGCTTTCGTGAACGCGTGGATGTCTCGTCCGGACAGGGCCACACGGGCACACGCTCGTGATCAGCGATGAACTACTTTTGATTGTAATGCGTCTGTTCAGCGTGTCGAATTTGCCCGTCATAAAAATCGAGTTCGGTGGTGTTCGTCTCGGTGTGGGATCAGACCGCGTCGTGGCCGGTGTTGCCGGTTCGTATTTGTGTGGCTGCCTCGACAGGGAGGATGAACACCTTCCCGTCGCCAGGCTCACCGGTTCTTGCGGCGTCACAGATCGCGTCTGCGACGTCTTGGGCCGGCACGTCGGCAACGACACACTCGATTTTTACCTTCTGGTGAAGATCCACCGTGTACTCCTCGCCGCGCCATTGGCCCTTTTTCGCGGGCTGAGAACCACGACCGGAGACGTTCGTAACGGTCAAGGATGGCGCACCGACGTCGGCGAGCGCGCGTTTGACCGCGGCGAGTTTGTCCGGACGGACGTACGCCATAACCATCTTGATTTCACTCTCGTTGGGCTGTCCACCGTCGGTCCGGGGCGTGCCATCGCCCGAGGCGACGACGCCAGACCCGTCGGCCGCCGGCGTCTCCTCCGGTCCGAACTCCGGATACGTTTCCACGCCGTGTTCGCTGATGTCGAGCCCGTCGTGCTCGTGGGCCTGGGAGACGCGGATCTGCCCGATGGCTTTCAGCACGCCGAAGACCAGCGCCGTGGTGAGCACGGTCCATCCGGCGATGACGACCACCCCGACCAGCTGACTCGTGATGCTCACGCCTGCGTCCGGAACGGTCAACACCGGAACGCCCACCAGGAGCGCGCCGATGACGCCCGCGCTGCCGTGAACCGAAAAGACCGCGCACACGTCGTCGACGTTCAGCCGCTTTTCGATCGTCTCGAACACGATCGGGAGCTGTGCGCCCGCGATGGCACCGATGAACAGCGCCCCGTACCACGTGATCAGGTTCGTGTTGCTCGTGATGCCGACCAGTCCGGCCAACATGCCGTTTGCGACGTACAGCGTGTCGACCTTCCCCGTCTTCCAGAGTGAGATACCGGCAGCACCGATGGCACCCGCAGCCATCCCGAGCGTCGTCGTGAGCGCCACACGACCGACGAAACCGAAATCAGCGAGCTCCGTTGCTCCCTCCGCAAGCGGGGCGGCGGCCGTCCCGACGTTGAACCCGTACCAGCCGAAACAGAGGATCAACGTCCCCAACACCGCGAACGTGATCGAGTGGCCCGGAATGACGTTCGCTGTGCCATCCTCGTTGAACCGATCGATCCGGGGTCCGACGATCCACGCGGCCGTAAGCCCAGCGATGCCGCCCATTCCGTGGACAATCATTCCGCCCGCGAAGTCGGTAAACCCGAAGCTGTCGAGCCAGCCACCGGTCCACGTGAGTCCCGTCACGACCGGGTAGATCACCGCCGCCAACACCACGGTGTAGGTGACGTACGCCCGCAGCTTCATCCGCCCAGCGACCGCCCCGCTGACGATCGTCGCGGCGGTCATCGCAAACACCGCGCCGAACAGCCAGTCGACCCAGCCCAGCGTGTGTTCGGGAGAGAGAACGGCGAAGAAACCGCCGTACTCACCCCTGCTCGTCAGCGTGGCAGTGAACGCCTCGACACCCGCACCGATCAGGAAGAACACGACGACGCCGATGCTCCACGTGAGCATGTTCTTCGTCAACTGGTTGGCAACGTTCTTCGAACGCACCTGCCCGGCCTCCAACATCGCGAAGCCGGCGTGCATGAAGAAGATCAGGAACGTCGCCACGAGCACCCACACGTAGTTGACCGACTCGGTCACCGCCGTCGGATCGACCTGCAACAACAGCTCGTTCATCGAATCATCTCCCGGTCTTCTCCCGAGCGTTGTTGATGTTCGTCCACCATTTCACCGACCGACTTCCTATTCCAGTAGCGTTTCACGTCAAAAGGGCACGGAACGGTTATACATAAGACTTGAGTTGAAGATATTGGGTTTCATCCTTGATAAGCGTACGAATGAGATATTTGCTATAGAATAACAACAATATAAGGTTGTATTTTGCCCAAAAACTGGATGTTCGAGCAGTCAGTTTTGGACGACCGTTAAGCGTCATTCTTGCCAAATCTCGCTCTATGGCTCGCGCGCTCGCTCGATATCCCGATGTCCGAAGAACCATAGCGCTCCCAAATGAACAGTTGGCTACGACACGACCGACACCAAAGCCGAACTTGAAGCGCGTAGACGCCGCGCGGTTGATCTGCACGAGCTCGGGACGGCGTCGAGAGGTCGCCGAAGTTGTCGGTGTCTATCCAGGCTCAGTCTCGCGGTACGGCTGCATACGAGCAGGAGGTCGACGAGGGACTCGCGGCTATCTCACGAACATTTCTCAACGGAACTGCGCTTGACTTCGGGCTGGGATGACGTATTTCGGAAGAATGAGTGGACAAGAGCGCTGTCAGATCGAACGGATCCACTCTACAACCACGGAAGTATCCTGTCACCAGTAAATATTAGAATGTGTATGGGTGGGTTCCGATGACCTCAACGGCGTCTCCCACGTGAAGCGTCTTACCCCACTCACTCTCAGGGATATTTGTTACCGTCATCAAGCGGAAATCATTATCGAAGCGATCGCTATCGAGCCACTCGGGACGGGTTTCTCCGCGCTTGCGTGTGAATCTTCGACTAAAACCGTCGTACACCTCTCCGGTGTCAGGATCCCGCGAGGGAACGACACATCGTTCACATGGTTCAATACCTTCCAACTTGACATCACCGATGCGGAAGGCAACCGCCTCACCGTGATCCGCAACGAGACGATCCTCCCAAAACGGGGGCACGCCATCGATTTCGAGGTTTGCGCGAAATCGTCGGCGTATGCTGTCGAGACCGATATCGGGGAACCACGATGCAACTTCGCGGAGCGTCGCAGTGCTGATGACCGATGGTCCCGAAATATCGTGTTTGTGGAGATCATGATGACCACTAGCCGTGTATCGACGGGCACTTGCCGGGTGGTCGAAATAGTCGGTCAGCCACGCATTCAACTCGGTTCGGTCTTCGAGATCGAACGTCCGGGAGTCGATCTCGCCTCGAACACGCAGCGTGAGAGTGCGAGCCCCTGGATCGAATAGCGAGCGCAATCGGTGGACAGCGTCGGTCCGCTTCCCATTGATGTAGTCGCCACTCGAAGCGGATTCCGTTTCCGGCTCATAGGGCTCATCAGCTGGTTTGGCAAGGATGGCGTATTCGCGATCGTGCTCGATCGTTCCTCCCTCAGTGATCCGTCCCTCTGTCCTCTCGAATGGATCGAGGGCTTTGATCGGATAGGTCGTGATCCGTCGGAGTTCGGCCATAGCTGAATTGGAACTCGCCTTTATTCAACTTACCATTTATGGATAATTTGTCCCCTAGGCATCGGTACTGGAGCAAATCCGCTCGTGTAGAAACACTTGCTCTATGAACTCTGACTGTACTTTACACGCTCGTGCTGTCTTCATACTGATCGGCCGCCAAATACGTCTGCACACTCCTCGTTTGGGATGAAAATCTAACATTCGTCGGAACGATACCCCGTCATGTCGTATTCACTCCATTCGGGGAAACACGCGGATCCTTCAGCGACGGACCCATCCACGTTCTGTGACACGGATGGCTCGTTTCCCGAGCGGTCATTTTGTGTTTCCAACCGCAGGTCTACGAGCACGCTCGGACCACCTACGAAGGATACCTCGAGGACCCTCCTCACCCGCGGTACAGCCTCTACGTGCTTTCCGAACGGTCTGTGAGGCAGGTCGGTGCGGTCGGCGAACTCGGCATCGGTGGCCGGCGACAGCCCGTGTCGTCGAAGAGCTCATCGTTCGTGGAATCGAGACCATCGTCATCGTCGGCCATGCGGGCGGTTTGCAACGGGAAATCGACGTCGGAGCGCCGTGTCCTCCCCGACCAGCGTCACGTTGTCGCCGATCATCGTCGTTCTCTTGCTACCAGACTGGATGACCGGCGGCGTTGGCCTCTGGCAACACTTCCCGTATGCTCAGAGATCCGTGCGGTCGAAGCGGAGGTACGCGAGTCCGATCGGGACGACCAGCCAGAACGCGAGAATCACGAACCCGAACCACTCTTCGAGGTAGAACGGCGGGTTCGACGGGACGCTACGAGTACCGTTGTCGAGGAGGTATATGCTCGTCGTCTGGTAGGCACCCGTGGGGTTGAGCGACGCGAAGAACTGGAGCCACGTGGGTGTCTGTGACTGGGCGGTCTCGATCAGCGAGAGCTCCTGGGCGACGTAGCCCACCAGGGTGAGGACCACGTTCCAAAAGAACAGAAACACCAACACGAGCGAGATCGCGCCCGCGGTCGCTATGGTCGAAGAGCGCACCGCCGAGGAGAACGCGATGGCGATCGAGACGAACACCATCCCGAGGAGAATCGACACGCCCGTGAGAACGGCGAAGTCGACGATCTGGAACGCGTCGGTGAGCGCGTAGAGGGCCAGTCCCCCGACGGCGAACCCCACGAGGACCGAGACAGTGATAATCCCCGACCGGCCGAGCAGCTTTCCGCACACCACGTCTCGGCGGGTGTGCGGAAGACCGAGCAGGAACTTCAGACTCCCCGACTCGCGCTCGCCGCTGATCGATTTGTACCCCAATATCGTCCCGATGATCGGCAGCAGAATGTACGTCGGAATGATCAACGAGTTGATGACAGCGATTGTCTGCGGCTCGGCACTGCTCTGGATCCCCGCCGGTGGGGTGATTTCCGTGTAATAGTACGCCGCCCCGGCCATGAACGCCCCGAACAGGACGGTGAGCCCGGCCAGCACCCGCGAGCGGATGCCGTCGTGGAACTCCTTTTTAGCGACGGCGAGCGTGCTCATCGGTGGCCCTCCGTTCGTTCACCGGCTGCGTCGATCCCGGCAGCTACGGTTGGTTTGTCGATCGGCCGGGACGGTCGGTCGCCGGTGTAGGCCAGAAACAGCTCTTCGAGCGAGGCCGTTTCGAGACCGAAGTCCTCGATCGATGCGCCCGCGGCTTCGAGTTCGTTTATCACCGCGGCCTTCGCCCCGTCCCGACAGTGCGCGCTGAGGGTGGTTCCGTCTGTGGTCAGCCCCGAGACGCCCGGTAGCGCGCGGACCGCGGCGATCGCGTCCTCGGGAACCCGGTTGACCTCGACGGTGAGCACTGCTTCCCTGTCCATGGCGTTGCGCAGCCCCTCCATCGTATCCTCGGCGACGAGTTCACCGTCGTGGAGGATACCGACCCGATCGCAGACCGCCTCGACCTGCCCGAGGATGTGGCTCGAAAAGAAGACTGTCGCACCGCGGGCGGACTCCTCCTGGACGATCTCGCGCATTTCGTGCGCCCCGCTGGGATCGAGACCCGTGGACGGCTCGTCGAGGATCAACAGCTCCGGCTCACCGACTAGCGCTGCGCCGAAGGCGAGACGCTGTTTCATCCCCTTCGAGTAGCCTCCGACTTTCCGATCGATCGCTTCCGGAATGCCGACCCGCTCGGCCATCGTATCGGGATCGTCGTCCGCGTCTTTCGACTCGTTGACGAACCGGAGGTGCTGCCGGCCCGTCAGCCGATCGTAGAGGTCACACCCTTCCGGGAGGACGCCCGTGCGCCGGCGGATACTCTGGCTCTCGCGCTGGGCATCCTCGCCGAGCACGGTGACGGTACCGCTCGTCGGTCGGGTGAAGTCGAGTAACACGTCGATCGTCGTCGACTTCCCGGCACCGTTCGGGCCCAAAAAGCCGAACACTTCGCCCTCCTCCACCACGAGGTCGAGTTCGTTCACGGCAGTCACGCCGTCGTACCGCTTTGTCAACCCTATCGTTTCGATCGCGGGCATGATCGGGGCTTTTCCCGATCCTGTATTAAACGTAGCTGATCGTTGTATCGGATATAGGCTTGATATCGGCGTACACGCTCGATTTCAAGGGTATAGGACATATCAAAATTGATTGTGTACGGTCCGATTTCAGAGACGTTCGAGACGATATAGCGATACACCTCGGAGACTTGTTGTGTGTCGAACGGAGGTGTTAAGATACGTACCTGTGGTATCTAGCGTATGAGCAGATCGGCGTCACTTCTCACGCAGACCCAGCGAAACCGGATTCGGGACGAGTTCGACGAACTCGACGTGACCAAAAAGCGTCGGGATCAACAACGGATCCGAGAACGCGTCGGATCGGGACTCTTCGATTTCCGATTGCTCGTCGACTATCCGGACCGGCAGTTCGAACTGACGTTCGATGACGTTCCCGAGGACGAACTGCTGACCGCGCTTGCGGATACGCAGCTCGTTGTCGATCGACTCCGCGAACTCCACGGATACGAGCGAGCGGAACTGATCGAATCCGCCCGCCGCCGTACCGACGACGTGGCGGATATGAGGGGAACCGAGTCCCTCCAACGGATCGATCTGCGAACCGCGGCCGAGATCCGACGACAAGCGGAAGCCGACGTCGAGGAACGACACGAGGGAAGCAGGTGGGACAGGCGGGCGAGCAGGTTGGCGAAACTCGGAATGAGTGCGTTCATTCCGGTGTTCCTGGTGGTCAGCCTTGGTGCCGCACCGTTTGGTGTCCCGGGCGGACTACGACTGCTGCCCACGTTCTTTCTGGCCCTCTTCGCCGTGAGCTTCCTCGGCTGGGTGCTCATCACGGGAGCAAAGGTGTTGAAATACGACATCCTCCCGGCCTTCGAGAAACTACTCAGACACCCCGGCGAGGTGGCGCGAGAGGCGTTCGACAAACTGATCAGAAACCCCGGCCGGACGATCCGAGAAGCGTGGGACGAACTGTGACACCCTTCGGAAACTGACGGCGGACCCGCGATAACTCAAATATAGCTATTCTGAATATTTTTGTGATCTACCCCGTTCCGTTCGTGATGCACGGGCGATTTTCAGGGCGTTCAGCACCGTTGTCAGTCTTCACTAAGCAGCTTTGAGAGCGCGCCGCTAATTGCGAAGAATATCCCGACAGGGCCGATAGAGTGAGCGAATCGCTTGAAAGCCGCTGTTAATCCTGGTTTATCAGTTGACATACCTAAAAATACAAGATATGGTCTCTCTGAAGGACCGTAAACGTCCATTTCTCTGCCTTTTTCAGAGTAACACGTATCCAAGACTTCGACCAAGCCTGCATCTTGGAGATTAGCGAGATGATATGTGACGCCCTGTACAGATGTGTTGAGTTCTTGGGCAAGATCCGTAGCTGTCTTTGGTTCTTGGTTCACTTGTCGGAAAATATTCTGACTTGTGTCCGAGGAGAGTGTGGCGAGGATCTCAGTCGTCTGATCATCATCGATACATAATAACTCAGCCTCATCCGAGCGATCAACCGTGACATCCGAATGTGTTGGGAATAGGCGAGACATCGGTTCGATCTGAATACCACTTTTGAATGGTAGTCTGATATGGATTCGGTTGGATAAAAACCAATTTTGAACAGTCAACACTACTCGCTGTAGTCCACGGTTTCAGTAGAATAAACACAGAGCCAGTATTCTGTATAACTACGATGGGCACGGCGATCAAGCGGAGAGAAGCTAATGACGGCTGTGGTTGTATCCGGTGTCGTGACGTTGATCCGGCTCTCGTCCGACGATCGACTGCTGACGATCTCCGTTGGAGCCTCCGATTGTTTCAGCGGCGTCCGTTGCTCCTCATACTCGTTGCTGGATTGGCGTTCCTTTGGACGGTTTCCACCCCGGCTATAACACTGGTTACGCCAGCGATAGGGCTAGGTGCTCGGGTCACCACCATCATACATAACACGGTGTATGCACTCCTTCTCGTTATCTTTCTCCGCGGATATTTCGGCGCGGTCGTCGCTAATGAGGTAACCGGCCGACAGACGCTCACCCGGCAAGTCGTTTCATACACTACTCATCGGCTTGTCCCGCTCTTTCTCACATTTATTGGCCTGTTCCTGATCCTGGGAGGGACTCTCGGTGTATCGATCGTTGTCGTTTCCATCCTCGTGTTTGATCTTGGTCTGTTCAGTCCCACGATATTCGATGGGATAATGCCGACTCTTCTGTTTGGATCAATCCTCGCGCCGGTGTTCTATAAATTCTGGATAGCTCCCGATATCTGTGTCGTCGGGGACGAAGGACCGATAACAGCACTCCGGTTGAGTTGGCGGATTACTAGCGTCCACTGGCGACGGGTTTGTCTTTTCCTCGTGAGTTTCACTGTGACGATTACAGCTCCGGACGTGTTTGCTGAGCTTGCTATCGTCAGTGGGCACTCTGTGTCGTCGATTCCCGGCTTCGACATCCTCAAGACCCAGTTCCAGTGGCTGACTGCTGTCGTTTGGTACTGCGTCGGGATACAAATATATATCCGTTCTACCCTCAGCTAACGCATCTCTCTAGTGAACTGTTCGGATGGTCGGCGGGTCTTGCGAGACCGTCTCGTTCAAAATTCGTTTTGACTATCCAACAGAATGATATTAATCTGATCCGAACGATCAGCCCGAAATGCTCTCAGAAACGCTTTCTGGCCATCTCATCGACCAGTACGTCATATCTGGAATGAATAATGAATTATAAGCAGAGATACTCGGACAGTTGGGTTACAGAGATTCCCCGATCGACAGTCGTGAATCTCGTGATTGCACTGTGTGCGCTACCGATGTTCGCTCTGCTTGAGCAGACGACTCGTCTCGAACTCCCGCCCAGCGGAGAGATTGTTCTCCTATGGGTAGTCGCTGTGACTGTCATCGGAGTCGCAATTGGTCTCGAAGCGTGCTCCAGTAGCGATCTCGGATTCCGGCGACCAACGAAGATCGATTTCGTGTATTTGATCGGAACAACAGTAGCGTCACTTCTCGTCTTTGTGGGTACTGATCCACTCGTCACAGCTCTCGGCCTTCCGGTCTCGGAGGACTCTACTGCGATGACTGCTGGCGTTGGACTCGAGCTCGCGTTCGCAGGTGCGGTGACGACCGGAATTGTTGAGGAAGTGCTCTATCGGGGGTACGCGATTGAGCGGTTGATCGGGTATTCCGAGAGTCCCGCAATTGC
Source organism: Halobacteriales archaeon YIM A00010 (assembly GCA_025041175.1). GTDB lineage: Archaea > Halobacteriota > Halobacteria > Halobacteriales > Haloarculaceae > Halocatena. The sequence goes on along the minus strand of JAKCFJ010000001.1, from coordinate 1,994,018 downwards.
CGGTGGGATCTCCTGGGGCACGTTTACGGTCGGCCACGCAGTCGTCTGGCCGATAGGGAACCTCGTTCAGGTTGCGACCGTTTCGGCGGTTTTTACTCTCGTCTACCTCCGCCGAAGGACCTTGTTCCCTGTGATCGGCTCGCACGTCCTTGTTTGGTGTCTAGCTGTAATGGGGCAGGTCTATGGCTGAAGCCCGCACCTTCCCCATCTCATCAGGGGCGATACTTGTCGCTCTTGCCGGAATCCCATTCGTCGAACTCGTTGCAGGCCTCTGGTTTGGGGATGAAAGTCTACTTGCGCTCTTTATCAGAGACATTGTCGTCAAATGGGCGTTCGCTGCCGTAATCGTCGGCATGGTTGTCCGAATCGAACGGCGCCCTCTTTCATCGATCGGCATAACCCGACCCAGGTGGGGTGATGTCGGTGCCGCAGTCCTTGTGTTCGTGTTGGGTGCAGCAAGTTACCCGTTTACGACTCCGCTGTTGGAGTCACTAGGATTCGAAACGACAGTCGGCGGCATCGAACAACTGGCAATGTATCCTTTTCTGTTCGTCCTCGTTCTCGCTCTCACCGCTGCGGTCACTGAAGAACTCCTCTATCGAGGGTTCCCGATCGAACGAATCATCGAGCTGACCGGGAGTACTGTTCTTGGAGCAGGGATCACTGTCTTCTTTTTCGTCCTCTTTCACATCCCATACTGGGGGTTAGGTGGCGCACTTCAGATCAGTGTGAACGCGGTCTTACTGACACTACTCTACGTCTGGCGACGAAACGTGATCGCGTGTATCATCGCACACGCGATTACCGACATCTATGCGTTCATCATAATTCCTCAGTACCTCAGTCAGTATATCTAATTAATAGATTCTTTCGTCACAGAAGCGAACGCGTCCGACAATATGGCCTTAGACCTCAGTCAGTGACATCACGTGAACATCGACGCCTCGATACGTACCGCCTACTCGACAGAGGCATTAGCTACATCGGATGAGAATCGGGAACAACGGTGGATGCTGCTCGACGACGTTGTTAACGCCCTCCGGAAGTGACCTCACGTTGGAGAACACCGGACATTGAAGCGGTGGGACGATCCACGTCGCCGGTCGGACGTGCCGCACGACGGCCCATCGCCGTCGGCATGGAGGAAGCCGAGCCGCGTCCCCGCACCGGGCTTTACAGCAGTCCGAGCGCGTTCACGAGGTGGGTCATCGCCGCGATAACCGGCACGAGGATGATCGTCCGCATGACGAACAACACGACGAGATCCCGGAACCGGATCGGGATGTCGCCGAACATGTCCATCATCATGGGACCGACCGCCGAGAAGAATATCAGCTGGGAGATGGAGAGCACAGCGATGAAAAACCGAGCCATCGCGCTGGCCTCGGCGACGAGCAGCGCCGGGATGAACATCTCCGTGATGCCGATGATCATCGCCGGGGCGACGACTTCGGCGTCCGGGAGTCCCAGCAGCTCGACGACCGGTACGAGCGGTTGGGCGATGATGTCGAACGTGGGCGTGTACTCCGCGATCACGACCGCAGCCAGCCCGATCGACAGGATGGTTCCCAGAATGAGCACGGCGAGTTTGAGACCGTCGATGAAGCCCCGAACCGAGGCCCCGACGATGGTCTCTCCCTCCTCGGCCTTTTCGACCGCCTCCGACAGCCCAAACCGGGCGTATTCGCCCGGTGAGCCGCGAAACGGCGTTTCGGGGTTCGGTTCGGCGATGTACGCCTCGGGAACGTTGCTGAGCGGCGGAACGCGAACCAAGATGACGCCCGCGACAGCGATGCAGACGAGATACGCCCCGAAGATGATCGGAAACAGCTCGAGGAGATCGACGGTGGCGGCAACGACGCCGACGAACCCGATCGAAACCGTCGCGAAACACGTGCTGATGACGTACACGTCCCGCTTTGAGTACTCGCCACGATCGAAGACGTTCCGCGTGACGTACAGTCCCACGCTGTAGGAGCCGACCCACGAGGCGACGCTGTCGAGGGCCGCACGTCCCGGCAGGCCGAACAGCGGCCGCATGATCGGGCGCGCCAAGGTGCCGACGAATTCGAGCCCACCAAGCTCGACGAAGAGGTTGATGAAGACCGCACCGAGCGGGATGATCACCGCGACGCTCAAAATGAGGTCGCCCCACACGAGTCCGCCCGTCTCCGGGGCGACCATCCACTCCGGTCCGACCGACAAGAACAGAAACGGGGCGAGCACGGCACCAGCGACCCGGAACGCCCAGAACGGGCGGGAGGTCTCCCAGTACGACAGCGCCAACCGCTGGGCGCGATCGTCCGAGACCGACAGCACGCCGCGTTTGGATAGCTCCGCCAGCGTCGTCAAAGCCCCGCCTGCAACGATGAGCGCCAGCGCGTACGCGCCCGCGATCGTCGGGAATGTCCCCGTGAACCAGCTCACCACGATGTCGAACGGGACGGTTATCTGTCCCTGCCACGGGACGGGCAGGAGAAAGAAGATCACGCCCACCAGAAACGCCAGCACGAACTTCGACACCGGCCGGCGTCGGATCTCCGTTAGATCGATCTCCCCGATCGTTCTCGACTCTGGATCCGTCTCCTGGCGCTGTGTCTCCTGTCCCTCACGCGTCCAGGCTGTTTCATCGAACATACGCTAGGTGTGAGCCGTCGATCGACAAATGGGGTATGGTACCGTATGGAGGGGGGTATATTACCCACCGTCGGTTTGCCAGCCGCGTCTGCTAGTGCGACAGGATACTTTGGAATTCGAACGGGGCAGAATGGTCGCTCACTTCGTTCGCGCTGCGACTCACTGGCTCTCGTTCGCTCCGTAAAACTGCATGAGACGGTCGCTCCCTCCCAAAGAGTTCGTTCGCTCATAGACTCGCTGGGATTTGAACTGGGCGAGACGTTCCTGCTCGCTGGGCGGGCGTGCGACTCGCTGGCTCAAATCCAGCACACTTCGTAGAACTCGTTCGCTCATGGACTCGCTGGGATTTGAACCCAGGGCCTCTTCCTTGCGAAGGAAGCGATCTGCCACTGATCTACGAGCCCTCAGTACGACCAAGCCACCGACTCCCTTTAACCGTTTCCGTTCACGCGCAAGAGCGCGTGAGATCGTGGTATCGATTCTGTGCAACCGTTTCCCGGTTCCGTGGGCGACTCGGTTCGCGCTCAGTCTTCGAGGACGATCTCGATGCTGACGTCGTTGGGAACCTGGATCCGCATCAGCTGCCGGAGCGCGCGTTCGTCGGCGTCGATGTCGATGAGTCGTTTGTGAACACGCATCTCCCAGTGCTCCCACGTCGCTGTGCCTTCCCCATCGGGCGATTTCCGGCACGGCACACCGAGTGATTTCGTCGGAAGCGGCACCGGACCCGAGAGACTGACGCCGGTTTTCTCGGCGATCTCTCGGACGTCGTTACAGATGGTGTCGAGGTCGTTTGGGCTGGTCCCCGCCAGCCGAACGCGTGCTTGCTGCATTTATGTTAGCGCTCCTCGACGCCCAGGACCTTGCCGGCGGCGATGGTCTGGCCCATGTCGCGGATGGCGAAGCTCCCGAGTTCGGGGATCTCCGAGGACGGCTCGATCGACAGCGGCTTCTGCGGGCGGACGGTGACGACCGCTGCGTCCCCGCTTTTGATGAAGTCGGGGTTCTCCTCCTCGACGTCGCCGCTCGCGGGATCGAGCTTCGTGTCCAGCGATTCGATGGTACAGGCGACCTGGGCCGTGTGGGCGTGGAACACCGGCGTGTAGCCGGCGGTGATCACGCTGGGGTGTTGCATCACGACGACCTGGGCCTGGAAGGTTTCGGCGACGGATGGGGGATCGTCGGCCGGGCCACAGACATCGCCCCGACGGATGTCGTCCGTTCCGACGCCACGGACGTTGAAGCCGACGTTGTCGCCGGGTTCGGCCTTGGGCACCTCCTCGTGGTGCATCTCGACGGTTTTGACCTCCCCGCCCGTGTCGCTGGGCTGGAAGGAAACGTTGTTACCGGATTCGATGACGCCGGTTTCGACGCGCCCGACCGGCACCGTCCCGATACCGTCGATCGTGTACACGTCCTGGATCGGGAGCCGGAGCGGCGCGTCCGTCGGCGGCTCGACCTCCGGCAGGTCGTTGAGCGCGTCGAGGATCGTCTGTCCGTCGTACCACGGCATGTTGTCGGACAGCTCCGCGACGTTGTCGCCCTCGAACGCCGATGTCGGAATGAACGTGGTGTTGTCGGCGTTGAACTGGACCTGCTTGAGGAGCTGGGACACTTCGTCCTTGACGCCCTCGTAGTCGTCTTCGCTGTAGTCGACGAGATCCATTTTGTTGACGGCGATGACGAGTTCGCCGATGCCAAGGGTCCGCGAGAGGAAGACGTGCTCTTGGGTTTGTGGCTGGACGCCGTCGTCGGCCGCGACGACGAGCACCGCGTTGTCGGCCTGGCTCGCGCCCGTGATCATGTTTTTCACGAAGTCGCGGTGGCCCGGCGTGTCCACGATGGTGAAGTAGTACTCGTCCGTGTCGAACTCCTGGTGGGCGATGTCGATGGTGACACCACGCTCTCGCTCCTCGGCGAGGTTGTCCATCACGTAGGCGAACTCGAAGCCGCCTTTGCCCTTCTCTTCTGCTTCTTCTCGATGCTGTTCGATCACGTGCTCGGGAACGCTGCCGGTCTCGAACAACAGCCGACCGACGAGTGTGCTCTTCCCGTGGTCGACGTGACCGATGATCGCTAGATTCTGGTGCGGTTTGTCTGCCATTGATATCTCACGCGCAAAGCGCTGTAGGGGTTACTACCGGGTGAACCTCATAAAACGATTTCGAAAGCATAGCCCGCTCGTTCCCTTCGCGTACAGCGGTTTGACAGATCATACCACGATCGCCCGACGTCGATTCGATCCTGTGTCGCTGTGTTCGACGATCACAGCAAACGGTTGATGTCTCCAAGTACAGCGGTTGCGGTCTCGTCTCCCCCTGCTCCGCGGCCGCTGATGTTCAGCCGGCCCGCGCGTTCGGTTTGAAGCTGGACGATGTTCTGGGTGCCAGAGACGGCGAGCGTCCCGGTTTCTGGCACGAGTCGGGGTCCGACGCGGATCTCTTCGTCGACGACCTCCCCAATGAGGCGGATCGTTTGTCCGTCTTCGGCGGCGAGCTGGAGCGCGGCGCCCGGGATCTCACGGATCCCCTCGACAGCGGCGTCGGACAGCGCGTACCCACCGCCGAAGAGGACGTTTGCGAGGATCACGCATTTCAACGCCGCGTCGGTCCCATCCACATCGAAGGTCGGATCAGCTTCCGCGACGCCCAGATCCTGGGCCTCTGCGAGCACGTGCTCGTAGTCGAGGGACTCGGCGGCCATCCGTGAGAGGATGAAGTTGGCCGTGCCGTTGAGAACACCCCGGACGGCGGTGACGTTGGATCGACCGATGTCGTCGATCGTCGTGAGGACGGGGATCGCGCCGCCGACGGTGGCGTCGAAGGACACGCGTCCCTCGCTGTTTCGTTCGTGTGCGCGCACCTCGTCGTAGCGCTCTGCGATCGGTCCCTTGTTCGCCAGCACGACGTGGCGGTCGCGTTCGAGCGCGCTGACTGTGTGGCTGTACCCCGGCTCGGCGTCGCCCAGTGTCGTCGGGGTCGCCTCGACGAGCACGTCGTACTCCGCCTCGAGCACGCTCTCGGGGCTGTCGTCTCCGACCGTCCCCGACGCTCGCTTCGTGGCGAGCGCGGCCTCGGTGTCGAGTCCGTTCGGGTCGATCGCTGCGCTGTTCGAATCAGCGATCGCCGTTACCTCGTGGCCGTACGCGCTCGCCAGCTCCGCGACCGAGGCTCCCACCGCGCCCGCGCCCATGATCGCCAGCCTCATACGGCATCACCCCCCGTGAGCGGCGAAATCACCGTGATGTCCTTCTCCGTGGCCACCTCGCGGATGGTGTCCAGCGCGCGGTCGGTTTCGCCAGCGTGCGCCGCCAGGCGGATCCGGGCGCTGGAGGCGTCGGTCGCGTCGTCGGCCACCGTGAGCGACACCTCCGCCACAGAGGCGCTCGAACAACGTTCGAATCGGGACAGCGTGTCTGAAAAATCCGTTTCGATGAGGTGTCCGATGAGGAGCACGGTTAGTTCCTCGCTGTAGCGCTCCGCGCCGGCTTGCACGACGTTCACGCCCGTTTGACGGAGCGCGTCGACGATCCGATCGAAGCGTTCCGGCGTCGCTTCAACATCGACCTCGACGGGGATCCGACCCCGGGGTGTGCGGTTCCCTCGCTCGTGGAAGATCGACAGGAGATTACCGCCGTGTTCGGCGATCGGACCGAGCGCGTTCAACAGCTCGCCCGGCTCGTCGTCGAGTTCCAGCCGAACCGTGTGCGCTCTCACGTCCGTTCGTTCGCTCATCGGCCCACCTCCGTTACGGCTAGCGCAGTTCGCATTGTGGTGAGAAACCACGAGAACGCCTTAACCGACTCGTTCCTCACGCATGCTTGCCGGTGGTTCGTTCCGTCGAGGCGGCGTGAGCTACCAGGGAGCAAACAGTTAAGCCATTATCGTAATAATGATTACCATAATAATGTTCTACAACCGAGCCGACGAACTCGACGCGCTCCGTGCGGAGCACGATCGAGACCAGTTCGTTGGGGCCACGTTCGAAGACGTGTGCCGGGAGGCGCTTTGGAAACTCACGACCACTGACCGGCTACACGGGTCGTACGGAGCCGTCGGTCGCTGGTGGTACGGCGAGCAGGAGATTGATCTGGTCGCGCTCGACGACCGAGCGCCGTCGGTGCTCTTTGGCGAGTGCGAATGGACGACATCCCCCATCGGAACGGGGCTTGTCGAACAGCTCCAAGAGAAGGCGACAGAGGTGCGGTGGAAGACGGAGGCGCGCGAGGAGGAGTTTGCCCTCTTCTCGAAGGCCGGCTTCGAAGACGGAGTAACAGAGCAGATCGATGATCGATGGCACCTGTTCGATCTCCAATCGTTGGCGAGCGTGTTCGAGAGCGGCGACGGGAACGAGTGACTGGATATCGGTTTTACCCATCGATATCCGCATACAGCCGGGTGAGCGCACACTCCGGGCAGACGTACGGAACGATTTCGTGTTTCTCAGAAGCTGGCTAGGTGGATTCGTCATCCATAGCTACTTGCGAAATTTAGACGTCCAGTATAGATTTCGAGCCAAGCTGTGCATGATAGATCCACCTAGCCGACCTCAGATCTGGTTGGAACCGTTATCCAATTGGATACACTCCGGTCGTTCCGGGACGAACACGAGCAGTGACCGACAGGCGGTCTCGTCCGGGGGGAACTCTCTCAGGCGGCCTTAAGGATTGCTCCTAACAGTTCGAGTTCCTGCTCGAGTTCCTCGTCCTCGATGGCCGCCATTTCGTCCTCGAAATGGGCCCGAAAGGTTTCGAAGCGCGACTCGTAGCGGTTGGACACCGTTAGTGGATCCGACTGCTGTTCCCACTGGCCGAGGTGGTCGTCGTCCGGCGGGTGGGAAATCCCTTCCTCGTCGTCGACGAGCGTCTCCTCGCGCTCGTAGATCGTCCAGTTCTTCAGCAGGTCGGCGTGGCGAGCGAGCAGGATCGCTTTCTGGATCGTGTCGTTTCCGTAGGCCTCGTCGTTGCCCGTCGGGAACGAGACCGTCTCGGTCGAGGTCTCCCGATTTCCTTCTCGGGTCTCCCAGTTCGCCTCCAGAGAGAACTCTGTTCCGGACGCCTCTTCCCCGTCTGTCCGCTCGACCTGCACCAGCACGACACCGCCCTTTGCCTCGCCATCGGTCCGCGGCGACGGGAACAGTGTCCGAACGTGCATGAGTTCGCCAGTGGCTTCGTCCGCGGCGGTCGATCCGTACACCTTGGTTATCTCGTAGCCGTCAGTGTCGAGTTCCAGCGAGAGGTCGTACACCAGCGGCGTCACCATGTACTCGAACTCGTTGTCCATGCGGCGCTCGAACTCGTCCTCCGAGTAGACGCTGTAGTAGTTCGCACCCCGGATCTCCGTTATCTGGCTGATCAGGTCCGCGTTGAAGTCGACACCGACGCCGATGACGGTGGTGTGGTGGTCCCGTCCGGCGTTCTCCTCCAAGCTCGACCGGAGCTCGTCGGCGTCTGTCTCCTCCATGTTGATCTGTGCGTCAGTCAACAGGAGAGTTCGTGTCTCGTACTCGCCAGAATCAGCGTCGTCGTATTCTGCAACGAGTTCCTCGCCTAGCTCCATCGCGGCGGAGACATTCGTCCCGCCTCGCGGCTCGATGTCCTTCTGGATGTGTCCGCGGATGGCGTCCATGTCCGTTTCCTCGACCGCGTGGAGGGGCTTGGCCAGGTACGCGTCGTCGTCGAACAGGACGACACCGAACCTGTCTTCGGGTCGGAGGTGGCGGGTCAGCTTTACCAGCGCCTTCTTTGCGACCTCCATCTTCGAGCGAGTGGTGTCACCCTCGGTCTCCTGTCGGTTCCCGTGGGCGTCGTAGTAGTAGTCGTCGAAGCTCGCACCCATCGATCCCGAGATGTCCAGGACGATCACGAGGTTCAGCGCCGGGCGCTCGAACTCTGATTGGGACAACCCGGAGTTGAGTCCAACGGTGAGGTAGCGCTCGGTTTCGTCGGACAGCGGGTCCAGGCTTACGGCGGGGGTGTATGTCGGGCAGAACAGCGACCCGCAAGAGCCGTCTCCGCCGGTGTCGAAGTAGTACTCGCCGAACAGCCCCTCGTAGGCCATGCTCTCGGGGATCGGCAGGTACTCCTCGTACACGTTGCGCCGGAACGTCCCGACATCCGCGGCTCCGCCGGTCGCCAGTCCGACGTTCTCGCTCGCGGCGTCCTCCATCGCCCCGGCCTCGTTGTCTCCGAATAACCCCCCGACCAAATCGATGCCCTCGCTTGGCGGGGAGTACTCCCAGTCGTCTATTTTCTCCGACGAGTCGCCCCAAAATCCTGACGGAGTTCGGGTCGAACAGCCGGCGAGTGAGGCCACGGCACCCACGGCACAGCACTGGAGCAGTTGTCGACGGTTAGGATTGCGGGTCATTCTCACTCGGTATCCGGATGATTGTTGGACGAAATCTTTACCTTACCGACTGCTCACGTCGGCAGCCGCTGATCACACCATTAAATAAATACGGGCCGTAAGCGACGAGCGGCGCGATCACAGGTGTCTAAGTCCCGTGTCTGTCGTGTAACGTACCGATATATTAGTCGCTTTCCTCGCTTCAGCCCCAATCACCTGAAGTTGGTTAGGTGAATTTGTCATACACGATCCTCATCAAAAATTAAATTATCGGGATAAATTCTGAGGCTGATCGTGCATTAGAAATCCATCTAGCCGACATCAGCATCGTTCGGTCGGAACCTACAACGGGTGGTCGCGAGGATACTAGACCCTTCCCTGTGAGACAAATCATCTGGCTCGAAGCCTATCAATGGAGAACACGCACAGAACCTCGTCTATATCTCCACCTTATCGCCAGAACTACTTAAAGGAGCAGCGCCCCCACTCGCTGCCAATCCGGCAGTCGCCACTGGTCTTCATCCCAATAGGCAGTGCTCTCTCACTCGGGGAACACGCTCCCCAGTCGAACATTCAGTGAGTGACGAGCAACGGATCCACGAGTGGCCACGGTCTCGACCATCAGAGGTCGGCTAGGTCGATTCGTCATGCACGGCCTCATACGAAATTTAGACCGAGATTGTTCCAATGTTGTTCATGCATGAGAAATCCATCTGCCTGACTTCAGGTGTTTCTTGTTCGGACCGAACCGTCCGAGCAGTCCATCCCGCGGTTCGTCGGTGACGACCGCTATCTGGTTATTGTGTCCAATCGCTCGCAACGCCAACTCCTCCATCTCGACGGCACAGTCCGGACAGCGCTTTTCAGAGTTATCCATCGACTGTAATTTTCGGCCGCGTTTTTTATTGGCTCTGGTGAATTGCCAGACTGCGTTGGACTGAGCCGCTAAATCAAAGGAGTTGAAGCGGGGGACTGCCGATGTTCTATGTCGCAAACCTCTTGCTTCATTTGAAACCCTTGATCAAGTGTACGCTTGACGAAGCCGTGCGCGCGCGAACCTGGTGGTGAATCTCTTGAGCTTGTCCTGATGCGTATCGTTCACAACATCTGGCGGGCTGTGAATTAGATGAATCAAGCGTTGTATAGCGGTTCATCGTGCCTCTGCGCTACTGATCACCTCTGGTGGCTCCTTCCCACAACTCTCCGAACACGTCTCGAACTGGTCACTACGTCATGGTGCTTCGGCGTCGAGTGGTTTCCCACGCTCTGAAGGCGGGATTAACGTTTCTGGCTTTCCTATTAGACTAATGATAAGTGTGAGGAAGCCAAAGAACATCCCGAGTGGTACAAACACAGCCATTGGCCATATGAGTAGCCCAGTCCCCCTAATAACACCAAGCTGTATCAATACCATTATTGCTTCCATCGAAACCAAAAGTCCAGCCATGCAGGCAAATAATACCTCAGCCATCGGAAACGTCCGCTCCGTTATCCAGTCCCGATAACCAATGAAGGAATAATATCTTCGTCTATTGATCGGCGGAGCTGACTTTTCGCCACGCCAGACCGCACGGATGCGAAGCGGAAGCCAGATGAGAGGGAGGAGTCCCACCATAGTGACGATGGTTGAAACGATCAGCTCAGCTTCTGTCATCGTTTGTTATCGAAAATCCTGCAGCAGTAATACATTGTGATTGGATCTGTCTCGATCGGAGCAGTTCGGATAGCTCCGACAGCCCGCGTATCGGATCGCCTGCTCGTGACGTGGCAAGTCTTCGACGTGAATCATCGGGGGGTTCCCCTTCCGTTCTTTCGTACGACTTGATTACCGTCTAGCGATTCACCGGGATCTTTTTGTTCTACAGGCGGAGCAGGCCGAGGCAGTTCACGAACGCCCCGAATCAGTAAGAAAACGTCGAGACCGGCACCGAACGGCGCGATTCAGAAGTAGTCGACGGTGGCCGGCAGTTCCAACTTCATGCCTTTGCGTTCGCGGATCTCCATGATCGTTTCGGTCTGGAGGTTGTCGGCCATCACCTGGAAGCCGGCGTTCTCGGTGTTCCACGACGCGCGGCCCTCGGTGGCAGACCGGATGTCGCTCGCAAAGCCGATCATCTCGTCCACGGGCGCGACGCCTTCGACGACCATCAGATCTCCCTCTTGGTACATGTCGTCGACGCGGCCACGGCGGCCCTGGATCTCGCCGGAAGCCGCTCCCATGTGTTCGTTGGGCACGTCGATCCGAACGTCCTGGATCGGTTCGAGCAGCGAGATCCGCGCGTCGATGAGCGCGTTGTGTGCCGCCTCACGCACCGCTGGGATCACTTGTGCCGGTCCACGGTGGATCGCGTCCTCGTGGAGCCTGGCGTCTTTGAGACGGATGAGAGCGCCCTCCACTGGCTCGGCAGCGAGCGGCCCGTCATCGAGTGCCTCTTCGATCCCTTCGATGACGAGTTCCATCGTTTCGTTCAGGTGTTGGATCCCTTTCGTGTCATCGATGAGGATGTTCGAGCTGTGGATATGCTCGACGTTCTGGGCGGTGTCCTTGTCCATGCCAGCGTCCATGAGGGCCTCTCGCCGTTCCAGTTCCGGCATGTCGTTGGTCGCCTCGCCTCGCTTCAACAGTTCGACGAGATCCTCCGAGAGTGTTTCGACGCTGATGTAAAATCGGTTGTGACGGTTCGGGGAGATCCCCTCCACGACCTCGCTGTTCTCCTGGGGCGCTTCCCGGAAGACGACGATCGGCTCACCAGTCGTGACCGGAATGCCCTGGTTGCGCTCGATGCGCTGGGTCTGGACTTCGAGGTGGAGCTCGCCCTGTCCGCTGATGAGGTGCTCGCCGGTGTCCTCGTTGATCTCGATTTTGATCGTGGGATCCTCTTTGGACACCTGCCGGAGCGTCTCGATGAGTTTGGGCAGGTCGTCCATGTGCTGTGCCTCGACGGATTTCGTGATGACCGGCTCGGAGATGTGCTCGATCGACTCGAACGGCGTCATCTCGACGCTGGACGCGGTCGATCCCGCGATCGCATCGCGCAGTCCAGTAACGCTGGCAATGTTCCCGGCGGGAACGCGTTCGACCTCCTCGCGCTCGCCGCCCATGAAGATCCCCACCGACTGGATTCGGTTAGTCCCGGCAGTGCCCGAGACGTACAGATCCTGCCCGCGTTCGAGCGTCCCGGAGAACACTCGTCCGGTAGCGATCTCGCCAGCGTGTGGGTCCATCCCGATGTCGGTGACCATGAACACCACATCACCGTCCTCGTCGACCTCCTGCATCATCATCGCAAGTTCGCTCTCGCTGTCTCCCCGCCACACCGTCGGAATACGCTCGGGCTGGGCGTCCACCGGATTCGGGAAGTGTTCTGCGACCATGTCCAACACCACGTCCGACAGCGGCGACTGCTCTTTGAGTTCGTTGATACCCTCTTCACCGCGTCGGTTGTAGTCGATGATGTCACCGAAGTCGATGCCGGTCGCCTGCATCGAGGGAAGAGAGACGGCCCAGTTGTACAGCGCCGATCCGAACGCGACAGTGCCGTCCTCGACGGAGACCTGCCAGCCCTCCTCTTCGTACTTCTCCTCGGCCATCCCGCGAATGAGCTCGTTCACGTCGCGGATGACGCCTTGGAGGCGTTGTTGCATCTCCTCGGGACCTTCCTGTAGCTCGTTGATGAGCCGGTCGACCTTGTTGATGAACAGCGCCGGCTTGACGCCCTCCCGGAGCGCCTGGCGCAACACGGTCTCGGTCTGGGGCATCGTCCCCTCGACGGCGTCCACGACCACGAGCGCGCCGTCGACCGCGCGCATCGCACGCGTCACGTCGCCACCGAAGTCGACGTGGCCCGGCGTGTCGATGAGGTTGATGAGGTGGTTCGTCTCCTCCCACTCGTGGGTCATCGACACGTTCGCCGCGTCGATGGTGATCCCACGCTCTTGCTCGTCTTCTTCGGTGTCCATCGCCAACTGCTCGCCAGCGAGATCCTCCGAGATCATCCCCGCACCTGCCAACAAATTATCAGTTAGTGTCGTTTTGCCGTGATCGATGTGGGCGGCAATAGCGATGTTCCGGATGTTCTCCGGCCTGTCCATCAGCCGCTCGCACTCCTGTACGATCTTCTTACGTCGGCCCATTACCGCGCTATATCAGAAGCGCAGTGAAAAGCATAGTGTTTCCGATGGCCCCTGTGGATGGATGTGTAACGGCTACAGAAAAACGCTTTCCCGCCGTTTCCACTGTTCGATCATTGTACGGTGTACGTGCGGTAGCGCCGGACTGCGTACCGATACGACCCATAGGGAATAGTAGCCGTCAGCAGGAGATACACGCCGACACCGATGGCAACTGGTAGACTGAGATTCACCGGTCCGGTGAGTGTGATCCACATTAGTAGCAGTCCAATAACTGTCCCGGGCCCGATGACGAACAGATACACCATCATCACGCCAGTCGAGGGAACGACCGTTTCGGTCCCCCAGAACTCCCGTTCCTCGTAGATCGGATACGCCGAACCGATTCCGACCGCGAACGTCGCTGCAGTGAGACACATCCCACAGCCCACGACAGCGAACCCGACGGCGGGTAGCGATGGGTTGCCGACGACGATCGATCCCAGCGGCACGACCACGGCGATCGGGACGCCGATCGCAAGCCCGGCGAGCACTCGGCTCCGAACGAGCGTTCGTGGTCCCAACTTGGTGAGCAACAGCAGGGGGAACGCGGGGCGATCGTCGCCGAGGGGGTTCAAGCCAAACGTCGCGCCGGCGAGATACGTAGCGAGCACGACGCCGATGCCGGCGATGATCGGTCCGACGTTCTCGGCAGACCGAAGGAACGGGGCAGCTCCCGGTCCGAGCATGAACAGTATCATCGTGAGATGGGCTAACTCCTGGGGCTGTCGGACGGCCCGGAGCAGATGGCCCCACGCGATGGCTCCGGCACCGGTCGAAGCAAGCGGTTGTGGCGTCTCGAACCCATCTGAGGAGCCTTCGGCCCGTTGTGGTTGTGCGGGAGTCGGGTCGTCAGTGAACCAGAGCGCTGTTGCCTGTCCCGTTGCGACGGCAAGCCCCACGGGCGTGAGCACCACTAGGATACCGAGGACCGCCACCGCGCCGATCGATGGAGTATGGAACAGACCGGTCCCGACGAACGCGAGCTCAGCGTACGACTGCAGCGGTTCGAACGTGAGCGCTGCGAGCAGTCCCCCCATCGAGAGCGACCCGTCTGCAATGGAGGTTCCAATGAACGGTGCGCCGAACATGAGCGGTATCAGTACGAATGCCCATCCGATCTTCAGGATCCGCTGGAGTCCGGGCAGCCACCGAAGCAGTCGCAACACTCCGATCCCGAACGCGTAGCCCCAGACGGCAGCCCAACAGAACAGGGGGAGGAGGACGAGACCGGCGGTCACGGGCAGTGTGGGCGCTCCCATCCCCAACGCAAAGACGATAACGACAGCACCGAGCGGGAGGCCGATCCACAGCGCCAGTAGGGCGATCTCCGAGCTGATGAGTCCGATAACAGCCGCCCGAGGGTGAACGGTCATCAGGATCAGCTCTTCGGCGTCAACGTTTCCGATGCGTTCTGCCGTTCGTAGCGAGGCCAAAAGCAAGAGAACGACCGGTAGCGCGGTCGCAACGAAGCCGAAATACGGAATCGACGTCACCGACCGGGCAGCCCGACCGGCACCGTACACAATTGGGAGCGCGAACACGGTGTTCCCGCCGAAGACCAACAACACAAAGCCGAAACCGATGATTCGGCGTCTGTCCCGGAAATACTCGCGCACGCTCCGAACGAACTCCGTCCGGCCGATCCGTAGCCCGTGACGAACGTCGCGTTGCTGGCTCATTGGTCCGCTGTGCTTTCTATCGGTTGGTCCTCGCCGGTGACGGCGAGAAACGCGTCTTCGAGCGTTCCATCCTCGCCCGTTTCGGCCAGCGACTTCACTCCTTCCGGCGTTCCTTCGGTGACCAACCGGCCGTCGAACAGCACGCCGATCTCGTCGGCAACCGCTTCCACGACCGGGAGGATGTGCGTCGACAGGAAGACTGTCGTTCCCTCGTCGGCAAACTCGGCGATCGACTCTCGCATCCGGCGGGCGGCGCGGGGATCGAGTCCGGCTGTCGGTTCGTCCAGCAACACCACGGCCGGATCGTGCAGCACGCTCTGGACGAACGCGGTCTTCTGCTTCATCCCCTTGGAGTAGGAACTGATGCGTTTGTCGGCGTCCTCAGCGAGATCGAACTGATCGAGATACCGCTCGATGCGCTCGGTGGCGACAGCGGACGAGATGTCCCGAAGCTCCGCAACGTAGTCCAGCTGCTCGCGCGCGCTGAACGCCTCGTACAGCGGTGGCGTCTCGGGGAGATAGCCCACGAGCGACGCGATTGCGCGCCGATCGTCGGCGGGGGCACCACAGATCCGGACTGTCCCGCTCGTCGGCTGCGTCAGCCCGGTCAACAACCGCATCGTGGTCGTCTTGCCCGCGCCGTTCGGCCCGAGAAAGCCGTACACCGTCCCGCTCTCGATGGAAAACGACACGTTGTCGAGAGCGGTTTCCGTCCCGTACGTCTTCCGGAGGTCGGTCGCCTCGATGGCGACGGCATCCGCATCCGTGGAGACCATTGATCGTCTCGGGATTCTCCTTGGACTGTCCTAATTGTTGTGCAATGAATCTGAATAGTATCGGGAGGCCGAACACTGTTCGTTGAGAGTGACGAATCCAACCGCGATTTCCCGGTCGCTCACACGCTTGTCGATCGAGCTATGCGTTCGAACACAAACTTTTTTCCGAGCTCTCATCGCCGACACAAGAGTCATACCCGTTCGAGCCGTGGTATTCGTACGCATGGAGGTTCGAGTGCAGGGTGGTGGCCCGACTGAACCGTTTTTGAGCGCGCGTGACGTGTTCGAGACGGAGTACGATCTCGACAGGCGGGTCCACGTTCGGGTTCGATCCGATCCCGACGAGCGGACGTGGACCGCTCATTACGACGACCACCACCTCCTCAACATGTCCGTACAGACGGCCAGCTCGGCCATGGCGCGCGAGCTGGTGTTACACGAATTCTCCCACATGCGGCGCAATGAGCAGGAACACCCCTCACACACCCAATCGACGGCCGAAGCGATCTACCTCGCGCTCGCAGGCCGATCGGTCGATCGACGGATCTTCGCGCATTGTTACCAGATTGCAAACCACATGAAAGACATCTACGCCGACGACATCACGCTCGACGTTACGCCGCCGAACAAGCTGGTTACCTTTCTCGAATCGGGGTTAGCCAGTGCGGTGGTGAACCAGCCGGCAGCCGCTCCGAGTGTGTGGACTCGTCTCACTGCGGAGTCCGATCCCGATATCACCGCCGTGAACGGGGCGTTCGCGCTCGCGTTGTGTGAGCGACACGATCTGGTTGGCACCGACCACCAGCTGTACGATCTCGCCCACGCGGCCGCCAACGACGCGCCGAACGTCGATCTGGACGCGTTCAGGTCCCGTTTCCGATCGCTCACCACCGATCCCGACGAAACCGAGTACCGGAAGGCCCTCGTAGACGTGACACGAGAGTACACGGCCAGCACGAACGCGTAAGCGCCTCGATCGCACCGAACGAAATCCAAGAACAAACGGTTATCGGGCCGCGGCAGCGACGCGCTCTTTCTCCTCTTTCTGATTGATGGCGTAGGTTTGCACGTCGTAGTTGGCCGCTCCGACGAGCTGCTCGGCAAGTGCTTGTTCGACCGATGTCGGCGACTTGAACGACAGCTCGTGTGCGCCTTCGGCGAGGAACTTGAGCGCCTGGTCGACACGGCGCTGTGGGGCTACATCGACGGCCTGGGGAACGGAGATCCCGCCGTATTTGAGCCGAACCGTCTCCTCGCGGGGCGCGGCGTTTTCGACCGCCGTGACGAGCACCTGTACCGGGTTCTCTTCGGTGCGGTCGTTGACGATGTCGAACGCCTCGCGGACGATCCGCGTCGTCATCCTCTTTTTGCCGGTGTTCTCTTCGGTTCGCATCAGCCGATTGATGAGCCGCTCGACGACGCTGATCTCGCTCTTTTTGAACTGCTTGGAGGAGTGCCGGCCCATCGTGTGGGCGACCGGCGTCACCGTGATGTAGCGCTCGGTCGAGGGATCGGAGTAAGCGATATCGGAGACCTCCCACCGAGTGAACAGTCGCGCGTCGACATCGATGTCGTCGCCCCCTGCCGGTTGGTCGGGATCCGGTGTGTCTGAGCCGCTCATGTTATCGTACCGGCTTTTCCGCGTTCCCGCGGACGAGTTCGATCAGGCTGACCCCGTTTACCTTTTCGACCTTGTAGTTCACACCCGACAGGTCGCCCATCGCACGGCCCTTCGCCCCGCCGATCCCGGCGATAGTAACCTCGTCGTGTTCGTCGATGAAAGAGATCGCGCCGTCGCCGGGGCAGAACGCAGTCACCTGCTTGCCGTTTTTGATGAGCTGCACCCGGACACACTTCCGGATGGCCGAGTTGGGCTGTTTTGCCTCGACGCCGACCTTTTCGAGTACGATGCCTCGTCCCTGTGGAGCGCCCTCTAGCGGATCGGATTTCTCCCCGAGCCCGCGAGCGCGTCGCGCGTACTCCGAGTCGGACCACCGGTGGTTCTGGCGGTCCTTCTTCAACTTCCGCGCGGCGTACTTGCCGTTCGCCATAGTACGCCCGTGTACCCGATCGAGCTACTTAAGACTCCCTTTTCGATACTGTGCGCTGCTCGTTCGATCGAACGGTAGAAGCGCTCGAACCGATCACCACGCTCATTACGACTGCTCCACTACCGGTGCAATATGTCCAACGCCTCGAACGCGGACGTGGGAGCCGAAGCCGATGGATCGACCGGCTACAAACTCAAACGATTTCTCACCAGCGTCGTCGGAAAACTATCTCTCTTCGTCGTCTTCCTCCTCGCGTTCGGCCGCCTGATCGACTGGGTGGCCATCAACACGGGACTGATCGAACACTCGACGATGGTCAGCGTCCTCGTCGGAATGTCCTACTCGCTGGCGGGCGTTATCGTCCTTGTCGGTCTCGTCGTGTGGATCGGCACGTATCTTCGATAGCGGTTCCCCACACCACTGTGTCCGAAGCGTCCCAAGACAGAATCGATCCTTGGAAGCTAGAACGGTGAGTATGGAGGATAAAAACTGTTTTAGTGCAATTTTGCTTTTGAATTCACTCGATAGGATACCCCCTCCACTGCGTCCTGAGCTCCTCACAACAAGACACCCGATGCGGCTACACTTCATCCGTATCTGAACACTGCCTATACGATCATGTAACGGTTAATTGTGTGATACTCGTAGTGCGATAAGGACAACAGCAGGCTGTCGTTCCCGACTGGGTCGAGCGTCCGGGCGAGTTATCGTTCGTCGCCTGCGGTCGATCCCATTCGGAGCGTGACGTCCCCGGTTCCGAGTTTGATCGGCTTGCCGACGATGACATTTTCGGTCACGCCGTCGAGTTCGTCGGATTCACCGTGGACAGCAGCGTCAAGCAGGTGATTGACCGTTACCTCGAACGCAGCTCGCGCGAGGACGCTCTCTTTGTTTCCGGAGATGCCGTGCCGGCCGATCGATTCGATCGTTCCCGGGTTGGTCATGATGTCCGCGACCAACATCAGATGCCGGATGTTCACGTCGCCGAGTCCCTGCTCTTCGAGGGTGTCCATCGTCTCCTCGATGATGCGCTCGCGGGCGGCTTCGACGCCGAGAACGCGGTGCACTTCGTGGATGTTGTTGGTCGTCGTTCGGCTCGCGTCGACCCCCTCGATGTCTAGCACCTTCTTGAAGGCCGCGCCTTCGGTGTACAACACGAACTCCTGGCCGTCATCGAGTTCCTCTTTCCTGATGACGACGCGGGAGATGTCACCGATCCCCTTGAAGACGATGTCCCGAAGCTCCTCCACGAGCTGGAGGAGATCCCGGTAGCTCGGCTCCTCGGGTCCGAACTCGATCATCGTTCCTTGGTGGTAGGCCTCGACGCCCAGCTCGCCCTCGATCGTGTCCGTGATCTCGGTGACGATGCTGCTGAGGCTTCCGACCGTCGGCCACCGCTCGCGCAGGGTCTCCTCGTTGAGGTCGATCCGGACCAGCATGTCCGCCACGTTGGTCGAAACGTCGCCCAACGCGAGAATGCGGGTCGCCTCGATTTTCCACACCACCTCGTGGGCCTTCTCGCGGTTATCGGCGTGCTCATCATCGAGGTGGACCGTCATCGTTGGCGTGTCCGGCTCCTTCCGGGCGTCGACCAACTCGATGAGACGCGGCAACCCCTGGGTCACGTCGATCTCTGCGACCCCCGCGTAGTGGAAGGTGTTCATCGTCATCTGCGTCCCCGGTTCCCCGATGGACTGTGCACTGACAGTGCCGACGGGATCGAGCGGGTCAACGCGCGTGTCGACGTACTCCCGTTCGACCTGGCGCGCGATCCGATCGGCGTCGTCGGTGTCGGTCACACCCTTTTCGTTGATAACGCTGTACACCTTGTCCTTGAGCCGTCGCGGGAGTTGCGTGTCCTCCACGACGATCTCGATGTCGTCACTCACTGCCATCAGTCATCACCCTGGACCATCGTCGGGTCCATGCGTTCGGAGAGGTTCGTTCGGGTGTCGGTCTCATCGCGCTCCTCGCCCAGGAACGCAATTCCCTCGTCCTCGAACTCGGCCTCGAGCACCGATTCGGCGATGCCGTCGACGTCGATATCGTGCTCTTTGTCCGAAGAGACCTTCACGGGGCTGGTGCCGTCCTCCCCGAATTCGAACTGAACGATCGTGTCTTTCGTGTTCCGCACCGTTCCGTCGTATTGGGTTTCCAGCTCCGACAGCGCGTTGATGAGCCGGCGCTGGAGATAGCCGGACTTCGACGTTCGAACCGCCGTATCGACCAGCCCCTCGCGGCCACTCACCGCGTGGAAGAAGAACTCCCGTGGGGAGAGCCCGCTACGGTAGGACGATTCGACGAACCCGTGGGCGTCAGCGCCGAGATCGTCCTCCTGGTAGTGGCTCAGCGTGCGGTTCTCGTAGCCGCGGTTGATCCGCTCACCACGCACTGCCTGCTGACCCACACAGCCGGCCATCTGTGTGAGGTTAAGCATCGAGCCACGCGCGCCCGACTGGGCCATCACGACCGCGGGGTTGTCGCTCCCGAAGTGGTCACCGACGATGTCACCAGCGGTGTCGCGCACCTTTCCGAGCGCCTGCATGATCTTCATTTCGAGGGTCTCGTGCACGGTGCGGCCGGGCAGCGATTCGAGATCACCGTTTTCGTACACCTCGATCAGCTCCTCGACGCGGTCGTACGCGTTGTCGATGGTCTCCTCGATCTCCGCCTGGGCACCGCCCGGGATCGACTCGTCGTCGATCCCGATCGAGAACCCAAAGTGCATGATCGCACGCATCGCAAGCGCGGACACCTCGTTGACGAACATCCGCGCCCGGGTCGTGCTGTACTGTTTGCAGATCGTGTCGACCACCTCGCCGCCGAACGCGCCGACCGCGTCCTCATCGACTGTTCCTTCGGTGAGCTGACCGTCCGTAATGGAGACCGTATCACCCGTGGCACTCGTGAATTCGAGATTCAGCCCTTCGGGAAGCAGCTCCGAAAAGAGCGTCCGACCGGTCCAGTGCTCCGTCCCGTCTGAATCGACCCGATCCGGTTCGGGCAGCTCGTCAACCCGGGTCGCCCGCAGCAGATCGAGCGCTTGGGTCTCGTTGAACTCGGGGTTCTCGTGGGTGAGCAGGTACGTCCCCGAGATGTGGTCCTGGATCGCGCCGATGATGTTCTCACCGAATCGGGGACTGAGGATCTGCTCTTGCACGCGCATGAGCACGCGCGCCTCCGCACGAGCCTCCTCGTTCTGAAGCGCGTGCATATTCATTTCGTCCCCGTCAAAGTCCGCATTGTACGGCGGACAGACGGTCGTGTTGAGCCGGAACGTCTTGTACGGCATCACCACGACTTCGTGGGCCATGATCGACATCCGGTGCAGCGACGGCTGGCGGTTGAAGATCACGATGTCGCCGTCAACGAGATGCCGGTTCACTTCCCAGCCCGCCTGGACCTTCTCCGCAAGCTCCCCGCAGTTCTTTTCGGTCACTTTCAGCCGCCGTCCGTCCGGCCGCTTCACGTAGTTCGCGCCCGGATGGCTGTTCGGCCCGTTGCGGACGTACTGGCGCGCTTCTTCCACGTTGCGCTCGGTGACGTTCATCGTCTGGGTCATCTCGCTTGCGACCCGTCTGGGAACGCCGACCTCGTTCAACGAAAGCGTCGGGTCGGGGCTGATCACCGTCCGGGCCGAGAAGTTCACCCGCTTGCCCGACAGGCTCCCACGGAACCGGCCTTCCTTGCCCTTCAAGCGCTGTGACAGCGTTTTCAGCGGGCGTCCCGACCGGTGGCGGGCCGGCGGTGTCCCCGAGATCTCGTTGTCCATGAACGTCGTCACGTGGTACTGGAGCAGCTCCCACAGATCCTCGATGATGAGCTGTGGCGCGCCCGCCTCGCGGTTCTCCATGAACCGCTGGTTGATCCGGATGATGTCCACCAGCTTGTGGGTGAGATCGTCCTCCGACCGCTGGCCGTTGTCCAGCGTGATCGAGGGCCGGGCCGTTACCGGTGGCACGGGGAGAACGGTGAGGATCATCCACTCCGGCCGGGAGTGGTCGGGATCGATCCCCAGCACGGAGAGATCGTCGTCCGGGATATCCTCGAACCAGTCCCGGATGTCCGACGCCATCAGCTTGTTCATGTCTTCTTCGGTCAGATCGACCGACAGAGCCGACTCGATCGACTTGCGATCCTCCGGGCGAGGCCGGAACGTTCCCGAGAGGATCTCGTTGATGCGCGACAGCTCGATCCCAGTCTCCTTCGAAAGCTCTTCGGGGGCCATCGGCTCCCGAGAGACCGACTCGGGATCCTCGTCTCTCACGGCCTCACCCTGCATCGCCGCCGCGATCAGCTCGGGATACTCGTTCGTGAGAACGTCCTGCACCTCGTAGTAGGTGGTCGGCTTTTCGTGTTTGATGTCGAACTGCTTCTCGCCACAGTGGGGACACTGATCCTTCTTTCGGGCCTGACGGATCGCCGCCTTCATCACGTCGCTTTGATCGTCGCCCAGCTCGATCGTCCGCTGGAGCCGATCCCTGAACTCACCCCGCTCTTCCGGCGTCAACAACAGCTGCGAACACTCCCGACACGTGCCCCGAAGCAGCCGGCGAACCCGCTTTGAAAATCCGACGTGGATGACTGGCGCCGCGAGCTCGATGTGACCGAAGTGTCCGGGACAGGAACCCGATCGCTGCCCGCACGTCGGACACTCCAACCCCGGATCGATCACACCCAACCGCGGATCCATCAACCCCATGTCGATTGGGAACCCGTCGTCGTCGTAGGTGTCCGCTGTGATAACTTTCGTTATCGACATGTCGCGATATGTTTCGGGATCCATCAGCCCGAAGTCGATCGAACTGATATCTTTTGGCGTTTGGATTGACATTATACTGCGTCCTCCAGATTGAGTCGTGGTCTGATGCCCAGCGCCATCATTTCATCCAGCAGGAGCTTGAACGCGTAACTGATCTCTACTTCGTGGATGTCGCTTTCGTCGCCGGTGAGCGGATCGTACACTCGTCGTTGGTTGACGTCGTTGACAGCGACCATTCCGGTGTCGGCGCTCACGTACACCTGTTCCCGGTCGGATTCGTCGAGCAGGCGTTCTTTGAGCGCCATCGCCGCGCCGTGTCCAATGAGCACGTCGCGCTCCATCTCTCCCACGCGAAGACCGCCTTCCCGTGCGCGTCCTTCGGTCGGCTGGCGGGTGAGCACCTGGACAGGTCCACGCGAGCGCGCGTGAATCTTGTTCGAGACCATGTGGTAGAGCTTCTGGTAGAAAATGACGCCGACGAAGATCTCCGCGTCGATCTTTTCGCCGGTCACGCCCGAGTACATGATCTCCTTGCCGCTTGATTTGAAGCCGTGGTCTTCGAGCGCCGTCCGCAGCGACTCCTCGTCCTCGCCCTGGAACGGCGTTCCATCGACGCGCCGCCCTTCGAGCGCGCCGACTTTCCCGCCGAGCATTTCCAAGATGTGACCGACCGTCATCCGCGACGGAAGCGCGTGTGGATTGAGGATCAGGTCCGGAACCATCCCGTCCTGGGTGAACGGCATGTCTTCCTGGGGCGCGATGTGTCCGATGACGCCCTTCTGGCCGTGCCGGGACGCGAACTTATCGCCGAGTTCGGGGATGCGCTCGTCGCGGACGCTCACTTTCGAGAGCTTCGAGCCGTCTTCGCCCTCCATGAGCGTCACGGTGTCGACCACTCCGTTTTCGCCCGAGCGCATCGTTACGCTGGTTTCCCGGCGTTTCTGCCGGCCCAACCCGCCCATGTCGTCCGGCTCTTCGAGAAAGCGAGGGGGGCTGGTTTTTCCTAACAGCACGTCGTTTTCCCCAACATCGGTTTCGGGGTTGACCAGTCCATCCTCATCGAGGTGGGTGTACGCCTCCTCGCCGCGTGCCCCACGGACCTCGTCGTCGGGGATCTCGAAGTGGTCTTCCTGTCCACCGGGATAGCGTCGTTCTTCCCCTTCGTACGTGCGGAAGAAATGCGACCGCGCGAGCGCGCGGTCGACGCTCCCCTTGTTCAACACGAGCGCGTCCTCGATGTTGAACCCCTCATACGACATCACGGCGACGACGAAGTTCTGGGCGGCGGGCCGATCGTCGTAGCCGATCTGCTCGGTGGTCTGGGTGGAGACCATCGACAGTTGGGGGTAATGCAGCAGATGCTGGCGCGTGTCCGGTCGAATCCGGTAGTTCGCAGAGGGCAGCCCCAGCGACTGCTTGATCATCCCCGATCCCATCGTGATGCGCGGTGACGCGTTGTGCTCGGGATAGGGGATCATTCCCGCCCCGATCCCGAACATCAGCTGTGGATCGATTTCGAGGTGCGTGTGGTCCGCGGTGAGTTCTTCCTCGTCGACCGCGACATAGATGTCCTCTTCCTCTTCGGCGTCGATGAACTCGACCGCACCGCTGGCGATGAGATCCTCGAATTCGAGCGTCCCCTCCTTGATCGCCTCGATGTCCTCGTCGTCCACCCGTGGCTCGCCGTTCTCGATGACGATGAGCGGCCGGCGCGCACGCCCCGCGTCGGCGTTGACGATGACCTCGTTGGTGCGTTCTTTGACCGCGACGTTCACCATCTCACTGACGTCCCCGCGCCGACGCGCCTCACGGATGTCGCCCGCAAGCCGCTGTGGCTCGGGGTGTGTCCCGACCAAACTACCGTTAACGTAGACTTTCGCGTTTTGTCCTTGGCTCATAGTCCGTGTCAGTCACCCGCTGTTCGTTCGAGCGTGTCGATACCCGCGATTCCACGCACGCCCATCGTAGATAGTTCCCGTTTCAGGGTTCGTTCGTCCTCGACGTTCTGTGACAGCTCCATCGACTGCGCGAAGTTTTTCACCAGTCCACAGTTCGGTCCCTCCGGCGTTTCCGAGGGACAGATGCGTCCCCACTGGGTCGCGTGGAGGTCGCGCGCCTCGAAGTGGGGTTGACTGCGCGAAAGCGGACTCCGAAGCCGGCGGAGGTGTGAGAGCACGCCCATGTAGTCTGTCCGGTCGACGAGCTGAGAGACGCCCGATCGGCCGCCGACCCAGTTTCCGGTCGCGATCGGGTGCTCGAGCCGTTCGGTGAGCACGTCGGAGCGAACGACGGTGCTCACCGACAGCTGCCGGTTGCGCATGTTCGCCCGCTCGAGCTGATACTTCACGTCCCGGGCGAGTTTGTTCAGCGCCGTCCTGAACAGATCGCGCATCAGATCGCCGGACACCTTCAGCCGTTTGTTGGCGTAGTGGTCCTTGTCGTCTTCCTCCCGGCGGCCGAGCGCGAGCTCGAAACACGCTTCGGCCATCCGGCAGAGGTAAAACGCCTTGTTCAGCCGAACTTCCTCCTCGTCAATGCCGTCCTCGTGGAGGTGGGGCAGCAGATACCGATCGATGACGTAGTTGGCGCGCTTGAGCTGATAGTTCTTCCCTTGCCCCTGGGCCACGCGCTTCCCGAGGGTTTCGATCGCTTCCGTCGTGGATTGGACCTCCGCCGCTTCCAAGTTCTCGAGCATGAACTTCACGACCTCCGGATCGTCGCTCACGCGGTGGACGATCTCCTCGTCCGATTCCAACCCGAGCGCACGGACGAGCGTCACGAAGTTGATGCTGCCCGACACCGAGGGGAACGACACTTCCAGCAACCCCTCGCGGTTGCGCTCACACAGGACGAGCGCGCGATACCCACGGCGCTGTGAGAAGGTCTTTGCAACCTGGATGGTTTCGCCGTACTTCGTGTCCTCTTCGGCGAGGATCTTGTTCGGTGCCAGATCCTCTGAGGTCATCAACACCCGCTCGGACCCGTTGACGATGAAGTAGCCGCCCGGATCCGCCGGATCTTCTCCGATCTCGATGAGTTCCTCCTCGGAGAAGCCGTTGATGTTACATTTTTTCGATCCGACCATGACGGGCATTCGTCCCACCTTCGTTTCGGCCTGGTCGACGATGTGTTCTTCCTCGTCCTCACCCCCACGGACGATCGTCATCTCCATGAACACCGGGGCGGCGTAGGTGATGTTCCGGAGGCGTGCCTCTTGTGGATACTGTAGCTCCTCGCTCCCGTCGGCCTCGCGCACGCGCGGTGTCGTCACGCGAACGTTGCCCAGCTCTACCCACACCGGCTCTTGGCCCTCCTTGTCGCCGATGTCGGTGTCGATCGTCTCCTTTTCGTCGACTACCTCCTGCATCCCCCGGTCGAGGAACGCGTTGAACGAGCGGAAGTGATGGGCTGCGAGGCGGTCACGGGAGAAATACTCTCGGGAGATTGCGCGTCTACTTTCCCTGTTCATTCTATTACGAGTCGGTATATCACGGCCGTTTCTGCGGTTCGTGAGTCACGAACGATACGAATCACGTCACCGACGCTCGCGTCGATATCGGCGATCGCCGGGTCGAGTCTCTTTATTTTTGGAAGGTCTGTTCGATCGATGTTGTACTCGTCGAGCACCTGTTCTAGCCTCTGTTCGTCAACGAGTGAGTGCTCTGGGACGAGCTCGTGTTCGGTTGCGTCTACCATGTGTGTCTGGCCAGTGATGAAGAAGGCTATCTCGAGATACTACAGATGGATATCGGGGCGACCGGCATAAGGGTTACTACCGACGACTAGCGACGCGCTGCCTGGCGAACTCTTGTTCGATGACCCACACCTGACCAACTACTGTGAACGTCCGTAGCACGGGAAAACCTGCACCCGAAAGCAGTTTGGAAAGCCTTAAATAAAACAGTGCAATATCATCGAATGCAGCGTGCCCGGGTGGTGTAGTGGCCCATCATACGACCCTGTCACGGTCGTGACGCGGGTTCAAATCCCGCCTCGGGCGCTTCTCAGTGGATTTTCACCGACACTCGCCGTTTGTATCTCCATCACCCAGTCGCTACCCGGTTGATTCTCGTTCCTAACGCGTGTCGTCTCACTACGTTCCGACAGCGTCTCATGTCCTCGCCATATTTATTCAATATTTTAACAAAAAGTAATAATATCCTTGAGCGTGTAGCGATCATTGTAGCGGGTACGACGACCGGTTACGTCACCACCACTCCGAGACGCTGTTTAGGGGATCCCAAATGGCCGCCGTCTCGCGGTTAAACGGTCCCTTGCAACAGTTGCAACAGTCAAAACTGTCGTGAATTGGCTATGAACGACCAGTTGCTTTTTTACCCTTGTTAGCTGGAGGGGTAGACGGATGAAGCCATCACGTAGAAAGTTCCTGGCAGTTACAGGTAGCGCTGCGGTTACGAGCGTTGCTGGCGTCGGCTCTGCGAGTGCAGCCATCCCGATCAGTAACGTTCCTGTACCGGACAACGTGTCGCAGATGTACCCCACGATGGGAACGGACGCGGAGAACCCGACTGCAACTGTGTTCGGGAACTTCAAATGCCCGTTCACGCAGGACTTCGTGAACAACGTTCTTCCGGATCTCGCCGAGAAGTACGTCAAACCTGGAAAGATGAACGTTCGGTTCCGGACGATCTCCTTTGACCCGTATGGTCGTGGCACGACCCACAGTACGTCTGAGGGATTCATCTCCTCCAGCGATCCGACGATCAGCTCAACGGCGCTCGGAATATGGGAAGAGGATCCGGAGGCGTACTGGAAGTACTTCGAGACGATGTTCGCGGACCCGCTCATCAGCGGCACCGTGACACCCGAGAAGCTCGAGTCGGTCATGAGCAAATCGGGCGTCGATAACGTCGAGAACATCGTTGCGCAGGTGAACAACGGGAAATACGACAGTCTTGTCAAAGACTCCCACGAGGAGTCGGTCGACCTCAAGATACAACACACCCCGACGTTCGAAATAGCCGACTCGACCTTCGTCGGTCCGAAGCCGGACGATCTCAACGATCTCTTGAGCTTCGTTCAGGCGAACCTTTCGGGAGCGGAAACCTACCTTCCGAAGGAGGACAAAAAGGAGGATGTGAAGTCCGGCGGCGGTTCGTCCGAAGGCTCCGCCAGCGGAGAGACCACGATCACGTTCGACGGCAGTTCCGCTCAGGGATGGGCGAACTACGAATTCACCGTTTCGGGCGAATTCAAGCAGACCCGTACGATGAAGTCGTCGCTCGAGGACGGCGACTCCCTCGACGGCTCGACCGCGAGCGGCGGTGTCGGTCCGTGGGAGGACACTTACACCTACACCGGTGAGCTCACCGATCTCACCCTCTCACAGCCGATTGATGTCCTTCGAAACGACGAGCCGCTCGACCTCGAGGAGTTTGGAGCGAACATCGAGTCGGAGAAGCTCGATGTCAAATCCGCTTCCGACACGAACGAAACGTCCAAGTCCAATGCCAAAAACGCGCTCTCCGGCGCGTGTGCCCGGTGAAACAGCCCTTTTCGGTAGTTTCTTCCTTCCGGTTTATTCCGGTGGGTTTCGGCCATATTTTTCTGATGAGATAGGTGTGTCGCTCCCCGTGGGACGTTCCGTTGCAAAACCCACGATCGATGCGCGTTGTTCTCCGAGTGCGAACTTTCTGTTCTCTACACTACTGTCGGTACAATTATTGCTGTTTGGAGAGAAATATATGAACTATGTCTTGGTACGCGATCGATGCGATCGACGAGTCGCTGGCCGTCGCCCGTTCGTTTCTGTTTCCGGTGGCGTACGGGCGATGGTTGCGACTCGCTGTGATCGTCTTCTTTCTCGGGAGCGTTCCGTCAGCGACCGTTCCCACTCCACCGCGAGGATCGGATCTCTCTGTCCCGATTCATCCGGGTGATTTCGCTGTCGTCTTGGGGGTGATCGCCGTGTTGTTGTTCGCGTTGTTCGTGGCGTTCGGTCTGATCCGGGCGGTCATGCAGTTCGTGTTGGTCGACGCGGTTCGCAGCGGATCGATCCGCCTCAAGCAGTATTTTCGTCGGTGGTTCGGATCGGGCGTCCGGCTGTTCCTGTTCGAAATCGGTGTGGTGCTCGTGGCAGCGGTCCCGGTTCTGGTGATCCTTCTTCTCGCGTGGACGATCGGGATCGATGGAGCCTCGGCTTCAACGCTCGCGCTTTCGGGGTTGATTTTGCTTCCGTTGCTTTTCGTTCTCGGTTTGGGCGTCGCCGTTCTGCTCGGATTCACGATCGAATTCGTCGTCCCGGTGATGGTGCTCGAAGAGTGTGGCGTCTTCGAGGGGTGGCAGCGGTTCTGGCCGACGCTCAAAGGAGAGTGGCAACAGTACGCGGGCTACGTCGTGATCCGATTCGTGTTGGGACTCGTGGTCGGGTTCGCTGTCTTTCTGGCCGTGGCGATCCTCGGCGCGATCGTGGGCTTTACGATCGCCGTTCCGGGTCTCGTTGCGTTCTCGTTTTCCCCCGAGATCGGTTTCGTCGTGTTCTTGCTGTTGGGTGTCGTCGGTTTTCTGTTTCTACTCGTGTTTGCGCTCGTGTTACGGATCCCGGTCGTGGTTTACTTCAGATACTACTCGCTGCTGGTCCTCCGGAAAACGCACGCCGCGTTCGATCTGATTCCCCACTTCGATCCGGATGCCGATCCCGAGTCGGATTCAACATTTACGTCGTGAACCGGTCGTTCGTCATTTTTCGAGCAGCCCCGGCCGTCGTCCGATTCCACCAATCATCAGTACAATTATCAGTTTCGAATGGTTACCATCTACTATGTCCTGGTATGCGATCGATGCGATCGACGAAGCGATCGAAACGACCCGCTCGTTTCTGTTCCCGTTCGAGATCGGACGGTGGCTCCGGCTCGCTGTGATCGCCTTCTTTCTCGGGAGTGTTTCGCCCGGAAACGTTCAACTTCCGAACACGGGATCGGCGGACGTTTCACCCTCCGTTCCGTTAGAAAATCATCTTCCGCTGTTGATCGGTATCGGGCTGATACTGCTCGCGTTGTTCGTCCTGTTCGGTCTGATCGGCTCGGTCATGCAGTTCGTGCTTCTGGATTCGATCGACACTGATTCGATCCACATCAGGCGGTATCTCCGAGAGCGGCTCGGGAAGGGTGTGCGGCTGTTTCTGTTCGAAATCGGCGTCGCCGTGGTGAGTGTGCTTTCGTTTGTCCTCGTCATTTCTGGGGGCGTCATGGCCGTGACTGCGGTGGATTCGATCCTGATACTGATGCTGTCGGGGTTCGTTGTGGTCGTGCTCTTTCTCGTGGTCGTGTTTCTTCTCGCTGTGCTGGTCGGATTTACGACCAGTTTTGTCGCACCGGTAATGATCGTCGAGGACTGTGGCGTTATCGACGGTTGGCAACGGTTTTGGCCGATGCTCAAAGGAGAATGGAAACAGTACGCATTGTACGTCGTGCTCAACTGGTTTCTGCGGCTCGGAGTCGGAATCATCGTGGGGATAGCGATGGCGATCATCGTGTTGTTGCTGGGCGTCATGGCAGGAATTCCGACGGCTCTTACCTTCGCGTTCTCCATGGACATCGGGTTTATTCTGGTCTTGCTGTTCGGTCTCGTTGGTGTACTGATCACGCTGGCGAGCGCGTTCCTGATACAGATCCCGGTCGTGGTTTACTTCAGATACTACTCGCTGCTGGTTCTCCGGAAAACGAATCCCGCGTTCGATCTCATTTCCTCCGCCAACGACGGCTCGGCGTCCGAAGCGTCGGCTGTGGGTGAGTGATCACATCCCCATGTCGCTCGCGCGCTCGGGGATGGGAAGGTCGTTCGCTCGAACGCCGAGGCGCTCGGCGGCGTGATCGAGCGCCATGTCGAAGCCGTAGTAGCGCTCTAACTCCTCGCCCGTCGGTGATGGTCGAACCGCGACCATCGCGTAGCCGTCGGTGTTCTGTGCGATCGCAGCCGTATCCTCTCCGCGTTCGAACGAAAGCACGCGCTCGCTGCCGGTCTCGTAGTAGCGAGCCGTGATGTCGCCGTTCTCTACTTCGTCCATAGCTTCCGTTCGACCGGAGACCTGTCGTAGCTGTCGATCATCACCTGCTCTCAGCAGCCGACCAGTGCGTCGCACCACTTCCACTTACACCGTGGTTGGCGCAGCTATATCGTTCACTGCTCACACATTGGATCGAGAGGTCCAACACGATGACACCAAACGTGGTCAATTCCGACGACGCGGACTGGATTGAGCGTTCACACGGAGAGACGTTTGCCGCCCGGGGAGCACGACTCGGGGCGGCAGCGGGAGGCGACCGTCTAGGATGCACCCTGTACGAACTGCCACCGGGGCGCAGCCAATGTCCCTATCACTATCACATTGCGAACGAGGAAGCCCTCTACGTGCTCGACGGAACGGGAACGCTCAGGGGTCCGTCGGACGAAACGGAGCTTTCCGAAGGCGACTACGTGGCGTTTCCCGTCGGCGAGGAGGGCGCACACCGGATCACCAACACCGCCGACGAGACGCTGCGGTATCTGTTCGTTTCCACGATGCAAGACCCCGAGGTCGTCGTGTATCCCGACTCGGACAAGGTCGGGCTCTGGGGCGACGCACCCGGTGCACCGGACAGAAAGCTCCTCCGGGCGGACGCCGAGGTCGGGTACTGGGAGGACGAAACGTAGCCGTCTGTACTCACTCCAGCAACTGCCGTGCGATCGTGTTCCGGAGGATTTCGCTCGTTCCCTCGTAGATCTCGTTGAGCTTTGCGTCGCGGTAGAACCGCTCGGCGGGGAAGTCCTTGGTGTAGCCATACCCCCCGTGGATCTGGATGCCCTCGTTTGCGACCTCCCGGGACACCTCGCTCGCGTACAGCTTCGCCTGCGCGGCCTCCTTGATGAACGACTCGTCCCTGATCTTCAGGTCGGCTGCCTTGTGCATCAGCATGCGGGCCGCGCTCACTTTCGTGTCCATGTCCGCGAGTTTGTGCTGGATGGCCTGGAATCCGGAGATCGGCTGGCCGAACTGCTCGCGCTGGTCGGCGTACGCTACGGCTTCGTCGAGCGCTGCCTGTGCGATCCCGACTCCCCGCGCGGCGATGGTGATGCGCCCGCCGTTGAGCGTTTTCAGCGCCTGAACGAATCCTTCGCCCTCCGCGCCGATCCGCCGATCCGCCGGGATCCGGAGCTCGGAAAACCGGAGTTCGGCGGTCGGACAGCCCTTGTCCCCGAGTTTGTGCTCGGTTCCTTCCACGTGGAAACCGTCGTCTTCCTCTGGCCGGACGACGAACGAGGAGATGCCGTCGGTGCCGGCGTCGGGATCGGTTTTGGCGAACAGCGTGACGGTGTCCGCGACCGAGCCGTTCGAGATCCACAGCTTTCCGCCGTCGATCACGTACTCCTCGCCCTCCTTCGTGGCCGTCGTCTCCATGGCGGGCACGTCGCTTCCGGCCCCCGCTTCCGACAGCGCGAATGCCCCGACGTCCGTTCCTTCGGCGAGCGGCGTCAGATACGCCTCCTTCTGGCGCTCGTCACCGAACTCATACAGCATGTTGCCCGCCAGCGAGGTGTGAGCGGCGACGACGGTTCCGAGTCCGCCGCTCCCCCGACTGATCTCGGCCAGCCCGATGGCGTAGGAATGGTAGTCCAGTCCTGCGCCGCCGTACTCTTCGGGAAACGGCATCCCCATCAGGCCGAGCTCGCCCATCTCCCGAACGAGATCCGCCGGAAACTCGTCGGTCGCGTCGATCTCGCTTGCAACGGGCTGTATCTCCTCGTCAACGAACTCCGACACCATCTCCTTGATCTGTTTTTGCTCAGCCGTGAGGCTAAAGTCCATGATCGATGTGGGTACTACCGACTCTTGATTGTTAGTATCCACTCTCGAATTGCTCACCGCTCCCGTTACACACGGAAGGTCAGACCGCTGGACTCTGCCTTTGGATGATGAGTCGTCGGATGAGTATCCCGATCGGGAGGATCGTTATACTGATTGTCGATCCAAGGTAGTAGCTGTAGAATCGGACGTTCGTTACGGGATATCGTCTGAGCAGCACCACTCCTGGAACCGCAGTCACCGCCACGATCACCAGTGTCTTGAGAATCGATCGCTTGTACCTTCCGAGCTGAGACCACATGGATAGGAGCCTGCGACAGAAGCTAGAATACGCATAGATATTCGGATAGTTACCCTGCGATAGGAACACGCCAACCACGAGCAAAAACCCTCCAGTGACGTAGTGCCACGCCACAGCGTTGGCTTCCGTGAGCTGGTAACTGAGCACGAATCCATTTATTACGCCTCCACTGAGAAAGAAGAGGAGCTGCCTAGTCGGCTTCTCCGGAAATAGCAGACGAGAATCATCCATACGGACACGTTCCGAGTCAGTATCCTAACAGCACCGATTCGGCACGCTACTAGTCGTACTCGTAGAACCCTTCTCCAGTCTTTTTCCCGAGATCCCCAGCAGCGACCTTCCGTTTCAGCAGGTAGGCGGGTTTGTATCGGTCACCGAGTTCCTCGTGCAACGTTTCGGTCGCGTCGAGACAGATGTCCAGCCCGACGTGATCGGCGAGTTCGAGCGGTCCCATCGGCACGTTCGTTCCGAGTTTCATGCCGCGATCGATGTCTTCCTTGGAAGCGACGCCCTCGTCGTAGGCGCGGATCCCCTCGTTGATCCACGGCATCAGTATCCGGTTCGAGACGAAGCCCGGCTTGTCGTCCGATTCCCACGTCTCCTTGCCCAGTCCCATCGCGAACTCGTCCGCGAAATCGACGGTTTCGCGCGCGGTTTTCTCCCCGACGACGATCTCGACGCCTTTCATGACGGGAACAGGATTCATGAAGTGGAGTCCGACCACGCGCGCGGGCCGATCGGTCGCGCTGGCGATGGTGGTGACCGACAGCGTGCTCGTGTTCGTCGCCAACACCACCTCCTCATCGAGCGTGTCGTCCAGCTCCGCGAAGATATCCCGTTTGATCTCCATCGACTCCACTGCGGCCTCGATGGCCATATCACAGCCAGTGAGATCCGCCATCGCCGTGGTTCCGGTGATCCGATCGCGGGCCGCCGTCGCTTGTCCCTCCGTGAGCGTCTCGCTGTCGACGAGCCGCGAGAGGCTGTCGTCGATGGTGTCGAACCCCTCCTCGACGCGTTCCTGATCGATGTCGCGCATGATCACGTCGTAGCCGGCCGTCCCAACCACTTGAGCGATCCCGCTGCCCATCGTGCCTGCGCCGACGACGGCAACGCTCTCGATAGCATCTCGTTCGCGCATACCATCGGTGGGCGTGGAACGGTCCTAAAGCTGCCGAGGCTCGATCACCGATCCACACGCCATGACCGGGAATAATGGCTCTGTTGAAATCATTGGATAGTTACAGATTCAGTTAGTAGTGCGAGTGGATGCAGACCCTCCCAAAGTCGCAGTTACTCCGACTCGTTGAGCAGGCATTTCACCTCGCCCGGCGAGCAGTTTCACGATATTTCTCAAAATACTCGAAACGACGCTATACACTTCACCAACACATCGTCCTGCTCTGCCTCAAAGTCCGGGAGGATACGACCTACCGAACCTTGCTTGATGAACTCATCGAAATGCCCCGTACCCGGAACGTAATCGGCCTGACCGAGATTCCCGCCCCGTCAACGCTGTGCAAAGCGTTCGACCGATTTGATGCATCGATTTTAAACCGGTGTGAGCCTATCGCCTCGTCGAGGGCCGCAGGTCGAATCCCTGACTAGTGACCGCTGTCCGCGCAATTCTTGCCAAAGAATTTCAACCGAGAGTGCCCTACGTACTAACATTATGTGTTTTGATCGGGAACGTGTGTGGCAAAACGGACAACAGCGAACTGAATCGACTCAGCGATCCGTACGAGGCGGACACGTCAGTCGCCACCGAGAACGCTCCCGGTCGATCGGGGTAGATGAGGTCCGTCAATGCTGAATCCGATCCGCGTCGACGCAATCGTCGACCTCGCCTACGGTGCGTTGATCGTCCTCGCGATCGTCTTGATCGCGACGCTCGAGTTTGGCATCGGGATCGCCTTTGGCCTGGGGGTCTTCTCGGCGTACGTCCTTCACGTGGTCTGGAAGATGGCCCGCTTCGATCCCGACTGGATGACACAAGCGGTCGAGGAAACGGTCGAAGATGCTGTCGGTGAGACGGTCGAGAAGCAGGTCAAAGAAGTACAGGCACAGGTCCAGGCCGTCGATGAACGCGTTGATCGTCGCCCTCGGGAGGACGAAGTTGAAGAGATCATTGAGGACTCGACCGAGAACGAGTCAGACCAGTAGAATTTTGAAGACTACTGTCAGTGGACGATCGTAACCGGTATCTGAACTCGCTTCGACACCGTCTCAGCGACGTTCCCGACCAGAAATCGGCGCACTGCGCGCTCTCGATCTGCGCCGTGGCTCCCGATCATGATCGCGTCGTAGTCGTCGGCACGGTCGATGATGTTCCGAACCAGGTGTCCGATGCCGACGATCGTCTCGATCTCGCGGTCCCACCCGTCGACAATCTTGTGGGCGCGGTCGAAAACCGGTTCGGCGCGTTCGGCGGCCGCCTCGTTGATGTCGTCCTTGAGCGCGTACTCAAGAGTGTGACCTGCCTGATCGGAGTCGTCCATCGGAACGGGGATTCGCGAGAGCATGCACTGAGATACAGCAGCCAGGGACGTAAGTGCCCCCTCCGTCAGGTGACCCCCGGGAAAATAATAAAGAACCCGTAGGCCAGGAGTGTCGACATCGACGGGCCGATGATCCACATCGAGACGTACTTGATCACTGCCCGAGGGTTGAAGAGGTCGCTGCCGTGAAGCACTTTTTCGGTCTCTTCCTCGCCGATTGGGGGTGTCGGCTCGTCTTCTTTTTCTTCGGCGACGATGGCGCCCAGTTGGATCTCACGATCCTCCACCTCGGGGGCGCGGGTGACAGCCTCGCGGAAGGTGATCGGCCGGGTCGCCCGCCCCCACCCGATGCCGACGATCGTCATCACGGTCGCCATCACGAGGCTGATCGGGATCCCGATATAGGAGAGAGCAGTCGTGATCGTGGCTGCGGTCACCATGACGAACAGGGCCGCTAGCAGCGGGATGTCGCTCAATTCGCCGCCGACCGACTCCATCGTGCGGCGGGCAATAGTGAACCCACCGAAACCGATAGCAAGAGTGGCGATGATGACCGCGGTGTTAACCTCCAGTCCGACTTCGCCGACGAGCGGCGCAGCGGCATTCGGAACGTTACTCGCGCCAGCGCTGAACGCCATGTAGCAGCCGATAGCGAGGGCGACTGTCGTGCTACCGAATTCCCGCCAGGTCGTATTCGGACCGAACGCGGGCTTCAGAACCGTTCCCTGTCGATCGAGAGTCAACAACGGTCCATCGGATTTCTCGATCTTCACTCGTCGATTGATTTCTGGATAGACGTACCGCCCGATGACAGCGCCGATCCAGAAGCCGATGATCGGGGTGACGATCCACCACGAAATGATCTCCGCAACCGTCGCGTAATTGAGGGTGTCGGTCGCTAACCCGAGTCCAGCGATTGCACCGACGGTCGTCATCGATGTCGGAACGGGGACGCCGAAGATATTGGCGACGAGAATTCCCAATCCGATGAAAAAGAGGACTGCGACGCCCGCCGACAGTGTAAGATCGGTCCTAATAATGCCTTCACTGAGCGTCGCCATCACGTTTTGCCCGACGGTAATCCCGCCGAGAAAGACGAAGACGGTCATTACGGCCGCAGCAGTCGTCTTCTTTACGATACCGGCACCGACGGACGGCCCCCACGTGATCCCCGTCGACGAACCGCCGATATTGAACCCGACGAATATCGACGCAACGACACCTACCAGTAGAAGAGTTTCGACCATCGGCAGAAAGTACGACAGTATCGATGAAATAAGTGATGTACCCTCCCCGAACTATTCTTGTACATTATTAGTCGCTTCCAGATGGTGATACGACAGCCACTTCGCATGTGTAGTGAACCGTGTTTTCATGAGAGTATATATCTAAAGAAGAGGATTTTAACAGAGCCGGAATAATAAATTACGAAACGAGTTAATATTTCGAAAACCGCAGGCCGGTAGACTGATTACTCCGCTGTGCAAGATTGGATCTATGATCCCGATCAACGAGACGCCGCTGACACGCGACGGTAAGGCACTCATTTTGGCGTACGATCACGGGCTAGAACACGGGCCGACCGACTTCACCGAGGTGCCCGAGAGCGCCGACCCGTCTCGGACGTTCGAGGCGGCAACCCACCCGGCGGTCACGTCGGTCGCTGTGCAGAAGGGGATCGCGGAAGCGTACTATCCCTCCTACTCGGACGATGTCGACCTGCTCATGAAGCTCAACGGCACGTCCAACCTCTGGATGGGCGAGCCGAACAGCGCCGTCAACTGTTCGGTCGAGTACGCCCGCGATGTCGGGGCAAGCTCCGTCGGATTCACGCTGTACGGCGGTTCGAACTACGAGATCGAGATGACCGAGGAGTTCCGGGAGGTCCAAGAGAGCGCGCGCGAGAACGATCTGCCGGTTGTGATGTGGTCGTATCCGCGCGGACAGGGGCTGAAAAACGACACGAAATCGGATGTCATCGCGTACGCATCCCGGCTCGCGCTCGAACTCGGTGCCGACGTGGCGAAGGTGAAATACCCCGGCTCCAAAGCCGGCATGGAGAAAGCAGTCCGAATGGCCGGGAAGACCAAGGTCATCATGAGTGGTGGCTCCAAACGGTCCGACCGGGCGTTCTTAGAGAGCGTGAAAGCCGTCATGGACGCCGGTGGTTCGGGGCTTGCCGTCGGTCGGAACGTCTGGCAGCGCGAGAACCCCGAACGGATCCTCGACTCGCTCGAACGGATCATCTACGAGGGGGCGTCGGTCGACACCGCGCTCGAAGCATGAGCGTAGCGGAGATCTTCGATGTCGTCGCGTCAAGCACGAACGACATCCGGGGAAGCTTGGCCGGCCGGCGCACGTACGCCGAAGCGGAAAACCCGAGCGGCGAGCAACAGCTCGCGGCGGACGTGTACGCCGACCAGCTGCTCGAAGAGCGGCTGCTCGCCATCGATTCTGTCGGTGCCTACGCAAGCGAGGAACGCGACGACGTCGTCACCAGCGGCGACGGGTATTCGGTCGCTGTCGATCCGCTCGATGGCTCCTCGAACGTGAAATCCAACAACGCCATGGGAACCATCGTCGGCGTGTACGACGCCGAGTTCCCTGCCGGTGGGCGTGACATCGTCGCGGCGGCGTACGTGCTGTACGGTCCGCTCACGACCATGATGACCGCCCACGACGGCACCGTCACCGAGTACGTCGTGGAAGCTGGCGCGCGCAAACCGGTCCGGAAGGACGTTACGCTGCCCGACGAGCCGGTGGTGTACGGCTTTGGCGGCCGCGTTCCGGAGTGGCCCGACGACTTCTCGGCGTTCGCCTCGTCGGTCGAGCAGGAACTCAAGCTCAGGTACGGCGGTGCGATGATCGCCGACGTGAATCAGGTCATGACGTACGGCGGCGTCTTCGCCTACCCTGCGCTCCAGTCCCATCCCGAGGGGAAGCTCCGCCTTTCGTTCGAGGGTGCTCCTATCGGGTACATCGTGGAGACGGCGGGCGGACGCTCCTCGGACGGCACCCGATCGCTGCTCGATGTCACACCGACCGCGCTCCACCAGCGCGTCCCCGTCCACGTGGGCAACGCGGAGTACATCGACCGACTCGAGGAGACACTGAACGGTTGACGTGTCGGAACACGTGGCGTGAGAGAACCGTCACCACCACAACACATACTTGATAGCGTATGTGTTACTAATGTATGGATCTTGGGTCAGCTCCGTCCGCTCCCGTCTCCGGTGGCGACATCGCGTTCGGCACGTATCGGGGATCGTGTTCTTCGACGGCACTCGACCTCGATTTTCGGTTTCGCCTCGGGCGGCTCGTCCGGTTGCGCCACGAGAAGACGCTCCAGCGGTTTTGGGCGGTCGATGGGGGGATCGCGCTGTACGGTTCGGTCGTCGACGCTGGGCCGGTCGGAATCGTCTCGTTGTGGGTGTTCGACCGCGACGAAGGGTCCTTGCTCGTCGACACCGCGTCAGTGCTGCCGCCCTTTGTGGTCCAAATCGACGACGATCCCACGGCAGACCCCCTAGTTGTCGCGCGGTTTCTCGACCACCGAATGACGCTCGACAACCGTGGCGACACCGCACGGGTTTCGGGACGGATGGGGACGACGAAGCTCACGCTGGGCTACGACACGCCGGCAGTCGAGCCGATGACCGCCGTCCGTCCGGCTGCCACCGGCCGCGAGAATCCCCAGCGCGTCGTGATCTCCCAGAAATCGGCCGCGCTTCCGGTAACGGGCTGGCTCAACGCCGACGGTCACCGCCACCGCTTTTCCGACGACGCTGTCGGTATGCTCGATTACTCCCACGGGCTGTTCGATCGATCGACGGAGTGCCAGGGAGCAATCGCCAGCGGACACGCGAGTGATGGGACGGCTGTGGGCTTCACCGTGGGACCGGGACCCGATGGACTGGGCAACGTCGTCTGGATCGACGGGGTTCCGAGGGGAATCGGTCCCGCAGCCGTCTCCACCGACGAGTGGCGGATCGAAACCGACGACGGGGAGCTATCGGTCTCTCTCGACGTCGAACACACGCACCGTCGGACCGTCTCCGTCGGACCGCTCTCACACCGCATCGTCCAGCCGTTCGGTCGGTGGCACGGGACTCTCGGGGATCGTGTGATCGAGGGGATCCCTGGCGTCGGGGAGATCCACGAAGCCGCTTGGTGACGGCCGGCTGTGGGCCGCCGGATCCGGCGGGGAATTCGCAAAGCCCTATTAGGTCCGTTTAGGAATATTATGTATGAAGGTACGGATCGATGCGGATGCGAGCGCGGAGGAAGCGAGCGCCACTGCTGCTGCGCTCGCTCGTCACGCCGTCGAGGAGGTCGAAGTGTACGTCGGAGACGCATCCGAGCCGGCCGTCGTTCACGCCGGCGATCAGGTTGGGGACGCCGTTCCGGAGGACGACATCGGGCCGACCGAGCGCGAGATCGCGCTCATCGAGGAGATCGCTCGCATCGAACAGGGCGGGCCGGAGAAGTACAAAGAACGCCTCTCCGAGCAGGGCAAGCTGTTCGTCAGGGATCGGCTCGATCTCTGGTTCGAGGACGTGCTGTTCGAGGACGGGAAATTCGCGGAGTTCGACGCTGACGACCAGCTCCCGGCGGACGGTCTCCTCACCGGTGGCGCGGAGTTCGAGGGTCGGTCGGTCCACTTCATGGCCAACGACTTCACCGTGAAGGCGGGGAGCATGGCCGAGAAGGGGGTCGAGAAATTCCTCCGGATGCAACAGCGCGCGCTCGAAACGGGCCGTCCCGTGCTGTATCTGATGGATTCCTCGGGCGGGCGCATCGACCAACAGACCGGCTTTTTCGCCAACCGCGAGGGGATCGGGAAGTACTACTACAACCACTCGATGCTCTCAGGACGGGTGCCCCAGATCTGCGTGCTGTACGGTCCCTGTATCGCCGGTGCCGCCTACACCCCCGTGTTCGCGGATTTCACGGTCATGGTCCGGGACGTGTCCGCGATGGCGATCGCCAGCCCGCGGATGGTGGAGATGGTCACCGGTGAAACGATCGACATGCAGGAGCTCGGTGGGCCGGAGGTCCACACCACCCAGTCCGGCAGCGCCGACCTCATTGCCGAGGACGAGGAACACGCCCGCGAGCTGGTCGCCAAACTGATCTCGTATCTGCCGGACAACTGCGAGCAGTCCCCGCCGTCGGCCGACTCCGTCGCCCCGACCACCCCACCGGCGTCCCTCGACCGCGTTATTCCCGACCATCCCAACAAGGGGTACGACATGCGCAATCTCATCGACTGCGTCGTCGATGGTGATTCGGTTCTCGAACTCAAGCCGTCGTTCGGTCCGGAGATCATCACCGCGTTCGCGCGCATCGACGGACGGCCGGTCGGCATCGTCGCCAACCAGCCCGCCCAGCGCGCCGGCGCGATCTTCCCCGACTCGGCCGAGAAGGCCGCCCGCTTCATCTGGAAGTGCGACGCGTTCGGGATCCCCCTGCTGTATCTGTGCGACACGCCGGGCTTTATGGCCGGTTCGAGCGTCGAGAAGGAAGCGATCCTCGAGAAAGGCAAGAAGATGATTTACGCCACCTCCTCGGTGACGGTTCCAAAGCAGTGCGTGGTGGCGCGGAAAGCCTACGGCGCGGGCATCTACGCCATGTCCGGACCGGCCTACGGTCCCGAATCCACGATCGGTCTTCCCTCTGGCGAAATTGGAATCATGGGTCCGGAGGCGGCCATCAACGCCGTCTACGCCAACAAGCTCGACGCGATCGACGATCCCGACGAGCGCGCAGAGCGCGAGCGACAGCTCCGCGAGGAGTACCGCGAGGACATCGACATCCACCGCATGGCCAGCGAGATGGTCATCGACGAGATCGTTCCCCCGAGCAGCCTGCGCGAGGAGCTCACGAACCGGTTTGCCTTCTACGAAACCATCGAGAAAGACCTTCCCGACAAGAAACACGGAACGGTGTTGTAACGTTCAGTTTCGTTTCAGCGCGATTCGACCGCCGTTCTGAGCGCTCGTACTTCCTCGAGGACCGCGTTCCACTGCTCGACGCTGCCCGGAATTCCGTCGTCTCCCGCTTCGGCGGCGTACGTATCGATGCGCTCGCGGACCGTACCCGGGTTCTCGATGTCGTGAAACCGGATCGCCGTCGAGACGCCGGCGGTGTCGACCGACACCGTCCCGTAGTCGAACAGCTTCTCCCGATACCCCTGTGAGAACGAGCTGTTCTGGACGCGCGTGTGTCTGATCCGGTCGACCCGTCTCCGGAGGACGCCCCGTTTTGCGTACAGCGCCCGGTCGGTGATCACAAACACCGTGTTCACGACGGTGAGGTACGTCCACGCCGGGAGCGTGATGCCGAGGAGAACGAGCACCCCCAGCCACGGCGTGATCTCTCTCGGCAGGAACGGCTCCCCTAGCTCCGGGACGAACACAGCCGCGAGACCGGCCACCACGAGGATCGCCCCGACCACGGTGTCGGGAACAACGAGCAACAGCCGTGGATGGGCGGACCAGTGGACCGTTTCCTCGGGATCGAGCGCGAGCGCGGGGTGCGACGAGCTCATGACGACTCCTCGGTGCCCTGTGCCGTCGTTTCTGCCTGTGAGAGGTCTGGTTGTTCCGATTCCGACGCGCTATCAGTGGGTTCGTCGATCGCTTGGCGGATCGCCCGCAGCTCCGTGAGAATCTCATCGAGGACCGCCTCGGCGTCCTCCCCGTTCGTTCCGTTCTGTGACTCCGCGCTGCGCTCGTTGATCGACGTTTGTCTCTCCCGGGGTGCCTCGACGTTTCGAAACCGCATCTCCACCCCACCGGTGCCCGCAGTGGCGATCTCGACCGTTCCGTAGCCGAAATACGATCCTATCATCGACTGCTGGTAGGAAGTGTTCTGTACCTTGTCGAACTCGACCCGCTGGACACTCCGCGAGAAGATCCCCGTCTTCTTGTAGACCGCCGTGGTCGTGATCACGTAGTTCGTGTTCGTGTGGTGCAGATACGAGGAGATCACGATCGGAATGCCGATGAGCACCAGACACAACGGAATCCCAACGGCGACCGACAGCATCAAACTGAGACGATGTGGGGTATCCCCCCACAACAGCTCCTCGTCCTCATCGAGCGTCAACCACTCGAACTGCTTCCCTGGTGGTGTATCCATGTCTCAAACATTCATATCTGGGATGATAATTGTTGGGTGACTGAGGCGGACCCACTGAACGAGGCTTCTGGGGGATCGGTTAGGAATCGGCCGGCTGTGGGTCCGATCGGTCGAGACGCTCGACTTCTACGGATTCATTGAGCTTGATCTGTGCTCCCCACCCGTCGTTTTGTGGGTCGATGTTCGAGAGGTGATACTGCCCGCCGGATTCGAGCGTGCGGAGGTACGTCGTATCCCATGCTTTGAGATTCACCGTGTAACCGTTGCACGTCAGCTGAGCCTTCAGTGGCATATCGCTGTTCGTATCAGGGACCTTCCACGGTCCGAGAGTGCCTGTGGCCGTCCATACATCGGACCGTTGTTCTTCGAAATACCCGTCTATCTCTTTCAGATATCTTGATTCGTGGCCCGGCCGCGTAACCACGTGGAGCTTGTGCTCTGCTCGTGTCATGGCAACGTAAAAGAGCCGCCGTTCCTCGGCGTAATGCGTGGCTGGGTTTGCGCTGGCCGGTGTGATCAGTTCGTTCTCTCTTTTCTGCTGTGGCAATCCGTGGTGCTCATCGTCCGTTGCATTCACCAGGATCACGCATTCGGCTTCTGTGCCCTTCGATTTGTGAATGGATTGTACCTGGACACCGTCTGAAACGCCAATTTCATCGTCTTCATCGACTGGTATCCGTGGAATCTCGCGTTCATCCAGTTGTGAACGGATACGGTTCATGAACGGGCTTGCCCCATCGTTGCGCGAGAGTACCATCACATCCTCTGGAGTCATATCCTCATCAGAGAGTGCATTTTCGATGAGGTTTGTGGCGTACACGGCGGCTCGGTTCTCATAGACTCCGCTCAGCTTGTGTACCTCCGGCGTAACACGCGCGTCGGAGAACGCCCTGACGTCTTTC
Organism: Halobacteriales archaeon YIM A00010; assembly: GCA_025041175.1. GTDB lineage: Archaea > Halobacteriota > Halobacteria > Halobacteriales > Haloarculaceae > Halocatena. The sequence continues at coordinate 1,950,947 of JAKCFJ010000001.1, read as the reverse complement.
TCGTTCTGGTCGTCCTCGCTGTTGGCCATCAGCTCCTCGCCCGCCTCCACGATCGTCGGCGGACACCGATAATTGACCGCGAGCTGCGTGTGTTTGACGCCCTCAAACTGTTCTTCAAACTCGATGAAATAGCGTGGGTCCGATCCTTTGAAGCCGTAGATGCTCTGCCAATCATCACCAACGGCGAACAGGCGGGTGTCTCCCGATCCCCCGAGGAACATACTGACGAATTCGAGAACAGATCCATCCGCGTCCTGAAATTCGTCAAAGAGGATGTGTTGGTATTCTTGACTGAAATGTTCGGGGGCCTCCCCTCCGAGTCGGGTTGCGCCCTTCACCATATCGTGGAAATCCACTGGTTCGTCGGTCCCTTCGGCGTGGTCAAGAAATGCTCTGAGGATCTCACAAGCGGCCTTCCCGAAGTGGTGTTGGAGAAGTTTGATCCTTGAAAGTCGACTGCGTATCTCATCCGGTGTCTGATCGAAGTTGCGTGCAGTCTCTAGAAATTCCGAATACTGCTCGCAAAGGAACTCGTGTCTCGATTGATCCGTGTCTTTCTGTCTGTCTATGTAGTCTTCTTCGTCCCGGAGAAAGTCCGAGTGGTACTTTTCGAATTCGCTCATCGCTTCGGGATGTCGGTCTTTGAGCTTGTTATCACCGCTGAGAATCCTCTCAACAAACTGCTCGTGGGCACCATCTAGATCCGTGTTGACGGGACCGCTTACTGAGTCCGCAACGATTTTGCCCGCGAATGAGTGATACGTGGAGATGTTCAGTTGGTGTGGCTCAACCCCCTCAAGCGCCTCAGCGATCCGTGATTCCATTTCGTCGGCAGCATCTCCAGTGAAGGTGACAGCTACGATGTCATCAAGGGGTACGCCTCGCTTGTACAGATACAGAAAGCGGTAGGTGAGTGTTAGCGTTTTTCCGGTACCGGCGCTCGCATCCACGAGGTTGTGCCGATCGTTACGCACGACCGCCTTCTGTTGTTCCTCGTTGAGCGGCCCATGTTCGGTCTCGAAGAGGTCCGCGTACTGCTCTCGTTCGTGCGCAACAAACTCCTTGTTGTAGGTCGGAAGCCGACGGGAACGTTCGGTAAATCGGGCTTTCTGCGTTCCGGCCCACTCGGTCATCTCTTGTGGCAGCAGTTCGAGTTGTACCTCTCGGTGAAGATCCGACAGCAGCTGACAGATCGTCGAGCATCTCTGTTCGAGGAATTTCTGGTCGGGTGTTGTCATGTAGTTTTCACCCTCCTTGTACGGCTCAAAGCGCTCCTCAAACTTCTCGATGGTCGGTTCGATCTCTCCGCGGTACTCTCCGAACGCCCGCAGTTGCACGACGTACTCCACAGCATCGACAACACCGTTTTCACACGCTGACAGCCACCGTTGATGATCGGCGGGGAGATAGTCTAAATCGAGATCCTCGCGCAGTTCACGAACGGACTCGTTTGCCCCATCCAGTTCGTGTTCGGCGTTTTCGAGATCGATATGTGGCTCGGTGCGGTTGTACCGGTGGCCCAGAACCTGTTGGACGACCGAACCACGCTCGTGTTCGAGGGTAGTAAGTGTCGACTGACACTGTTCGATCTCCTCGTTCATTTTCCTTGTTATCTCCCGTCTCGTTTCGAGATACTCCGATCGAACGAGCCACGCGAGTATCTTGTCGAAGTCGGCCGGGGTGAGCTCGATGAGCTGGTCGACCCCTGCCGCATTATTCTTGTGCAGTTTGAGGGCGTGGCACGTCATGGTCGTGTCCTTGCCGGGCAGCCCCTGACCGAACGATTGGTTCAACGGCACGGACTCGTCGTCACACTCGCGTGCGTAGGCATCCCAGACGTCTGCTGGTGTTGGTTCGAGATCGGAATCGAGGCGTTCAGCGGCGCGATGGTGCCACTTGCTGATCGGATCGTTGCTCCCATCGCGCATTCGCCTGAAATGCATCCGGAACTGTTTTTTCACGGCGGTTTCGCCGGATTTGATGTGTTTTTCGCCGGGAATCGAAAACCGACACGTCTCACGAGGACAGACGAGCGCTTCAGTCAACTCCTCGGAGCCGGACTTTTCCCGCCCGAATACGTTCTCCCACGCTTGTTCCTCTCTCTGTTGTGTCGTCTCGTCCGCCGTTATCGGGGTGTTCGGTCGATTGAGATCCGTGTACGGGATCGTTTCCTGTTCCAGTTCCACGGCACAGTTCGGACACGCCCGGTGTTCTATCGTCGTCACTCCATCGCGGGTGTGGTGGGCGATCCAACGAACATCCTCGTGTTCGAGTGAGCCGCGCACGTCGACCGGACTATCGAAGCCGAGCCGCTCTTTCAACCGGGCAAACAGCTCCACCGTCGCGGCCCCAACGTCGTCGACCCGCTGCCACACCACGACCGCAGCGGTTCCCACTACTACGAGAACCGCTGCCAACACCAGTGGATCGGAGAGAAACGCCAGCACTCCCGTTATCCATTCGAGCGCCGGAGAGATCGCAAGCACGACCCCCACCTGTGTGAGAAACCAGTACACTATGGCTGCGATTCCAACCAAAACGATTCCTGTTCTCCACGTTATTCGCTTCCCCTTTCGCAGTATTTTTCTTCCGTCCACACGCAAGTATCACAAGATACTGTTTAATATATTTTATTAAATCTGTCTATATCTGTGCATTAATGTTATTTTTTCAACGAGAGTGCGGTTCGGTCGAGGTCACAGACGAGTGTTTCGTCGTCGTCGTCGGGCTCCGCCCGACTGTCACCGGCCGCAGGCCGGTTGCCCGAGGAACGTTGTTCCTCGCTGCTTGAGGCGCGTTGCGCCTCGCTGTCGCCGTCGATTTTGAACGCCTCGACGTGCATGGTGACGATCCCTCGTTCTCCATCGGAAGTTTCGCGTTTGTCCGTCACCGTCGACTGTGCGCGGAGCGTGTCCCCGTGGAACACCGGATTCGGGTGTTCGACGTTGTCGTAGGATAGGTTGGCGACGATGGTACCGTCCGTGGTGTCCGGAATGGTTAGCCCGACGGCGAGCGACATGGTGTACAGGCCGTTGACCAGCCGCCGGCCGAACTGCGTCTCGCCCGCGAACTCCCGATCGAGATGCAGCGGTTGCTGGTTCATGGTCATGTCACAGAACCGTTGGTTGTCGCTTTCGCTGATCGTTCGTCGTTTCTCGTGTTCGATCGTCTCGCCGATCTCGAACTCCTCGTAGTAGCGACCGACCATACCGTGATTGAGCGGTGGAACGGGCTAAATAGGTGGGGTTCGGCTGATGAGCGGATGAGTCATTGATTCCGCATGAGCGGCGCTCTTGGGACCTCGCGGAGGGTTATCGTTCACGGTTCAGATTCGATCGGTCGAAGCCGATCGAGTAGTTGGCCGGCGGCCTCGTCGAGTTCGACGCTCGCGTTTCGGGAGTTGTACTGTACGACGCCAGTCGCGGTGAGCTTCGGGAGGTGGTGTTCGTAGAGGCGTTCCCGAGCGCGGTCTCGCTCGCGCGGTGGGACGGCGTCGGGGTGGATGGATCGTTCGCGCGCAACGACGAGGGTGGCGAGACGTCTGTCGGTGATCGATCCGTCGTGAGTGCGGAGCGATCGGAGCACAGCGCGTCGATACGGTTCTGCGAGCAGTTCCTCGACCACCGTCTCGGGCAACCTGTGTCCGGCGTCGGTTGGACTCGGGGAATCGACTGCCATACCAACACGTACGCGGTGCTGATTGAATAAGTGTGGCGCGCGTTCACACGGGACGAGCTGCTTGTGACGAGTGTGATCGGTGGGACGGTTAGTCGCTCCCAGCGCCACCGATCTCGTAGGGCCAGTACCCCTGTTTGCGCAGCGCCTCGCCCATCGCCTGGTTGAACGACTGTATGTCTTCGAACTCCGCTTCATCGACGCCCGAAAGCACGTCCTCGACGCTGACGACGGTCTCGTGATCGATGCGGACCGGATGATCGCCGACGCGCTCTCGGAATTCGGATTTCGACAGGGGAAAATCCTCGTCCTCGTCGACCTTCTTGGCGAGGATCGCCTGTCCGTACTTGCGCATCCCTTCGCTTCCCTCCTCGGCGTCCGGGTCGTGGGGCCAGTCCATGCTCGTGGTTTGGGGACAGTGCGGGGTTAAGCGTTCTCTTCGACGGTTACCGGCAACCGGAACGATCGGCGTGTGTGGCAAACCCCCGGCTGAACAGTGCTCTTGTGTCGTGCGCTCACAGCTTCAGCATTGTTTTTCGCTGTCCCTAGCGTCAGTCGCTGTTCCACACGCGTGACACGCCTAGTACACCACATACAACAGCACGTACACGACGACGCCGAGAAAAAAGGAGACGAGCCAGAGCGGCGCGGCGATCCGGGCGACGCGCCGGTGGTTCGTCTCGTACAGCTCGGAAACGGGTCGCGTGACCGCGAGTAACAACACGTAGTACAACAGCGGGACGCAAACGATCGCGAGGGTGATGTGGACGGCCAGCAGCGGCAGATACACGTAGGTTTTGACCACCGACGGCCCGAGGAACGTCGTGGGACCTTCGAGGATCACCCGATACAGATACAACGCGAGGAATGCGACGAACAGCCCGAAGCTCGCAACCATTGCAAAGCGGTGTTTCTCGACCGCACCGGTTCTGATGAAATACCACCCCGCGCTGATCAATCCGATGGCGGTGAGGCTGATGACCGCGTTGAGATGCGGAATGACCGCGATGAGGCTGGAGACGTGCGGAAACACGGTTGATGGGATGACTCGAAGGACTGCCCCGAACACGAACGCGAGCGAGAGTACTGTTAACACCCCAGTCACTACTGGGATGTTCCGCTTGATCCGCTGGTGCATACCTGAACCCAGACGCGAGAGCGCCTTGCGCTTGTCGCTCTCCAGTCTCACGGCTGTTGGGTTGGTGTTCCGGAAGGAGTTTGCGTGGGTGCTGTCTGTGTTGGAGATCTCGCGAGGGACCAGAGCACCACGGTGGGCGTCGAACCAATTGGAACGCGTGGGACCGGGACGGTCGACCAATCCAATTTGAACCTCGGTCGCAGCAAGCTGCTCCCTGCTTCAACCTGGCCCGCACACTCACAGTACTCATTTCGTTCGTGTAGAATGGTGCGTGGGACCGGATTTGAACCTCGGTCGCAGCAAGCTGCTCCCTGCTTCAACCTGGCCCGCACACTCACAACACTCATTTCGTTCGTGCAGAATGGTGCGTGGGACCGGATTTGAACCTCGGTCGCAGCAAGCTGCTCCCTGCTTCAAATCCGGTCCGACTCGTTCGTTGCTTCGCTCCTCACTGCGTGGGACCGGATTTGAACCGGCGGACCTCTACAGGACAGCGCCCTCAACGCTGCGCCGTTGGCCTGGCTTGGCTACCCACGCACGGTGTGGCGCGTGCATCTAATCGTATTTCGTAGGCTAACAAAAGCCCTTCCCTTTCATCCGTTCACTGCACACCGTTCCCACCCACCCTTCACGCGTCGTTGCCCACGCGGATAACCTGGAGCAGAGAGAACACAGGCACCCCTTCGAGCTCTTCGACGCCCTGTTTGTCGGCGAGCACCACGCAAGCCACGGGTGAGCCTCCCTCGGCCCGCACGGCCTCGATCGCCTCGGTCATCGTCGTTCCGCTCGTGATGATGTCATCGACGATGTAGCAGTCGCGGTCGCGGATCGTGGCGAAGTTCCGCGAAAACGACCCTTCCAGCTCCTCGATGTCGCCCTCCTCCCACTGGTGTTTTCGGGGGTTGTACGCGCTGAGATCGGTGTTCAGCTCTCGTGCGATCGTGGTTGCAAGCGGCGTTCCCGCCTTCTCGATACCGACCGTGAGATCCACCCCATCGCCTTCCTTGGTAAGGAGGTCGGCCATCGCCGCACCGGCGTACGACAGGCGGCGGCTATCGCGTCCGAGTGCGCTCCAGTCGACGTGAATGTCGTGTGGACCGCCGACCTGGGCCGCCGTTCCCGGCGTCGTCTCTTCGACGCTGCCGCGTTCGATGAGCCAACTGGCGGTCTCCCGCGAGACGTTCAGCTCGTCCGCGATCTCGCCGTTCGATAACCCCCGCTGGGTGAGATCCGCCGCGCTTTCGATTAGATCGTCGACGTTCTTCATATGCTGTGAGGTTTCGTGGCTACGGCCATAAACATTCGAGGTGGCGACAGCGTTTTCCCGCGACGATCGGAGGCAAACGGTCGGTCCGATCGCCTTTCCTATTCTCGAACGAACGTCACCGGGCACGGAGCGTTCAACATCACTTCCTGAGCGGTGCTTCCGAAGACGGCTTTCCCGGTCGGTGACCGCTTTCGACCCCCGACCACGATGAGATCCGCCCCAACGTCTGTGGCGAGCTCGACGATGGCTTCCCCGTGTGGACCGACAGACCCGCGAACCGAGTGTGCCACACCGGCGTTCGACAGGTTCTCTTCGAGGGAGCGGGTCGTCGCGTGCCGACTCGCTACCTCGTCCGGATCGACGGCGCTGTCCGGATCGTAATCCAGCTGATTGCGGGCGTTTTCGAGCTCCTCGCCTGTGAACACGTGTGCGAGTGTAACCGCCGCGTCGGCCGGGCCAGCGATGTCCACTACGGTCTCGGCGAGCAGATCGGTACGATCGGCGTCACCTCCCCCTACCGCGAGAAGAACGGTTTCGAGTGCCATACGGTATCAGCTTTCTCACGATTCATAAAGGTGTCGCTGACCCAACTCGTGTGTAATCCGATACGCGCTGACAGAAATAATAGATATATTTGATAAATTTTATTATAAACCAATGATTATATGTGAGTACACGAGTCAGGTACTGAGTATGTCGGCCGATACCACATCCACAGGTCCGGGGCACCGAATCTCACGCCGACGGTTCGTCAGGTCGGTCGGTGCATCGAGCATTGTCGTCGGGCTCGCGGGGTGTATTTACGGCGATGGGGACGACGATGGGAACACTGTCCAATTCGGGTTCGATCCGGTACAGGTGAGAGAGAACGGGGAGGAGATAAAGCAGTTGTTTCACGACCAGGGGCTCTCGGATGACATCACGATCGATTTCGTGGAGGGCAGTCAGGATTCGACCCAGCGCCGCCAACGCTACACCCAGCTGTTGGAATCCGGCCAGAGCAATCCCGACGTGTTCTTGATGGACAACGGATGGACAATTCCGTTCATCGTTGGAGAGAACCTACTGAACCTCACGGAGGAGCTGTCGGGCGATCAGCTGTCGACGATCGAGAACGATTACTTCACGGCTAGCGTCGAAACGGCAAGAAATCCTGATACGGGCGATCTCTACGGTGTTCCGCTGTTCCCCGATTTTCCGACGATGCAGTACCGGAAGGATCTCGTGACTGACGCCGGCTACGATCCGGAGGGCGAAGGATGGGCGACGTCTCCGATGACGTGGAAACGGTTCTCGACGATCGCCGAGGACGTGCGCGATGGGACCGACGCGGACCATGGGTTCGTCTTCCAGTTCGACACCTACGAGGGGTTGGCGTGTTGTACGTTCAACGAGTTCATGAGTTCGTGGGGCGGCGCGTACTTCGGTGGCCGCGAGAACCTGTTCGGTCCGATCGGGGAGCGCCCGATCTCGGTCGACTCCCAACCGGTGATCAACGCGATCGACATGGTCGGACAGTTCATCAACGGCGATACCGACAACGAGACGCTTACGGACTACGCGGGATCGATCGCTCCGACCGACGTGCTCTCGTGGAAGGAACAGGACACGCTCGGGGCGATGGAAGACGGGACTGCGGTGTTCATGCGCAACTGGCCGTACAGTATTGCCTCGCTGGCGGCCGAGGACGCGTTCGGAACTGATTACGGAGTAATGCCACTTCCGTACGCGGTTTCGGAGGAAGAGGCACAGGCACAAGGCACCGGCGGATCGACCGCCGCGCTCGGGGGCTGGCACATGACGGTCAACACCAACACCGAGCAGACGGATGCAGCGCTCGAACTCATCGATGTCGCTATGACGGACGACTTCCAGCTCGGGCTGTTGGGAATCACGGGGTGGATGCCGCCCAAACCGGAGCTGTACGACTCGGCGGCGGCCACCGAACAGGAACCGATGGGTCGGTACATGGAGGCGCTCCAGTTCGCCGGAACGAGAGCGATGCCACGCCCGGCGACAGCCGTCTGGCCCCAGCAGGCAACAGCCATCTACCAGGAGGTCAACGCCGCCGCCGCTGGGGACAAACCCGCCACAAACGCGGTGACCCAGCTCCAAGAACGGCTACAATCGATCGAGAACGAGGCCGCATAACCGACGATGACACGCGACTGCTCACGACGAACGAGACCGGCTCGCGCGGGGGGGAAGGGATGAGCACGGAGCCAGCGTCCACGGGGACGGATTCGGAGGAGCGTCGACGTTCGGGTCCGATCGTCTTTCTTACGCGCTGGATCGAGGGGCTGAGCGAAACCCAGTACGCGTACCTGCTGTTGGGACCAGTCTTTCTCATCCTCGGCCTGGTCGCGATCTGGCCGCTAGCGAGCACGTTCGAGATGTCGCTGCACGCGAACAGTCTGACCGAACCGCTGGGCGAGTTCGTCGGATTCGATCAGTACGTCGGGGTCCTCACCGGGGAGAAAGAGCTGGTCCGGCCGTTGTTCGATCTGGACTACCCCCTCCAGAGCGCCATCATCGTGACGTTCCTGTTCACCGTGGTGTCGGTGGCGTTCGAGACGGTCCTCGGCTTCGGCCAGGCCCTGATACTCGATCGGTCTTTTCGGGGTCGACGGTGGGTACGGGTCGCCATCATCCTGCCGTGGGCGGTACCGGTCGTCATCCAAGGGATGATCTTCTATCTCATGTTCGATCCCTCCGTGGGTTTTGCGTCGGCCCCACTCCAACAGCTCGGGATACTGGCCGACCAGCCGTTGAACGACAGCGCCAGCTCGCTGTTGATCGTGATCGTGGCGGACATCTGGAAGACGTCGGCCTTCATGGCGCTGTTGATTCTCGCCGGGCTACAGAGCGTGAACCGGGATCTGTACGACGTGGCGGAGGTGGCCGGAGCGTCGCGCTGGCAGCGGTTCAGGCGGGTGACGCTCCCGCTCATCCTCCCGGCGGTTCTGGTCGCCGTTCTGTTCCGGACGATCGGCGCGATGCGGGTCTACGGGCTGGTCGTGGCCTCGGACGCGGGCTGTTCGACCGTGCCGACGCTGTCGTGTCTCGTCGTCGAGACCCTCCTTTCGACGAACCAGTACGCGACCGCCGCCGCGATCGCGTTCATCACGGCCGTGATCATCGGCGTGTTCGTCTCCGTCTACATCGTTCGGTACGCCCAGGAGGTGGTTTGATATGAGTGAGCCGACGCCGGATGCTGACGGCGAATCGGAATCAGGCTGGATCGAACGAACGGTACACCGCGCGATCCGCCGACCGGAACGCCTCTATCGGGTGTTGTTCTACGTCGCTGTCCTCGGATTCCTCTTTGGCACCCTGTTTCCCCTCTACTGGCTGTTGGTCATCGCGCTGACGCCACGGGAGCTACTGACAACGGTGGGACTCACTCCCAACGGCTTCCACTGGCAGTCGTTCATCGAAGTGTTCGAGGTGGTTCCGTTCCACATGTACGTGGCAAACAGCATCATGCTCGCGCTTGGCACCACGGCGATTGTCCTCGTGGTTGCGAGCCTCGCGGGATACGTGTTCGGTCGGCTGGAGTTCCCCGGTCGACGACCCTTGCTGTTGGTGGTGTTGGCGATCTCTTATTTCCCGCCGGCAGCGTTTTTCGTCCCGTTGTACCGCCTGTTCGCGGGCAACGTCTCCCTGCTCGGCCTCAGCAGCCCCAACGTGCTCAACACGCCTGCCGCGTTGCTCCCGCCCTTTACCGCGCTGTTCATGCCGTTGGCGATTTTCATCCTCACTACCTTTTACGCTCAGATCCCCGACGGGCTGGAGGACGCCGCGCGCATCGAGGGGACGACGAGACTCGGCGCGCTCGTCCGCGTGATCATTCCGCTGTCAGCCCCCGGGGTGGCGACTGTCGCCGTCCTCACGTTCATCTACGTGTACAACGAGTTCTTCTTCTCGTTTCTGATGACTAGCGGCGAGTTCACCGACTGGTCGCCACTAGTGTATGGAATACGCAACTACCAAACGCAGTATACTCAACTGTACAATCTGATGGGGGCCGCCAGTCTCATCGGGGTGGTTCCGGTGGCGATTCTGGTGGCTGTCGCCCAGGAGAAGATTGTCAGCGGACTCACCGCTGGCGCGCTCAAAGAGTGAAACCATGGCACGCCTCACACTCGATCACGTCACGAAACGCTACGGAGATGTCGTCGCAGTCGACGAGCTGGGTCTTCGCGTCACCGACGGTGAGTTCGTCACGCTCGTCGGCCCGTCGGGGTGTGGAAAGTCAACCACGATAGAGATCATCGCGGGGCTCACGGAGCCGACTGACGGATCGGTTCACATCGGGGACCGGGAGGTGACGACGCTTCCGCCGAAAGACCGGGGAATTGCGATGGTGTTCCAAAACATCGCGCTGTTTCCTCACCTGAACGTCTTCAAGAACGTCAGCTTCGGGCTGCGCCTGCGGGATTACGAGACCGCAGAGATCGAACGACGCGTCGATCGCGCGATGGAGATCGTTCAGCTGGAGGGGATGAGAAACCGTCAGCCGGAGGAGCTGTCGGGCGGTCAGCGCCAGCGCGTCGCCATCGCTCGCGCCATCGTCCGCAATCCCGACGTCTTTTTGATGGACGAACCGCTCGCCAACCTCGACGCGTCGCTCCGCAGCCACATGCGCACCGAACTCCAGCGGCTGCACAAGCAGCTCGACACCACGGTCGTCTACGTTACCCACGACCAGGCCGAGGCGATGACGATGTCCGACCGCATCGCGGTCATCAACGACGGGGAGATCCAACAGTTCGCCCCGCCGCTGGCCTGCTACAACGAACCCCGAAACCTGTTCGTCGCGGGGTTCATCGGCTCACCAGGGATGAATCTGATCGACGGAACGATGACGGACGAGGGGTTCGGCTCCAGGGCCATCGGGGTTTCGTTCGATCCACCGCCGGACCGTCCTGATGCCGTAACGCTGGGCGTTCGGCCCGAAGACGTGTATCTCGCTGACTCCGAACGCGGTAGCGGTCTGTCGGTCCCGTCCACGGCGATCGACGCGGTTGCTGACGTGATCGAACCGATGGGTGATGAGACGTTCGTCTATTTCCTCTGCTCGGAGACCGCGGAACCGGACGAGACCGCCAGCGATCCGGACGCCACACAGCTGCTCGCAAGCGTCCCACCGGAAACCGATGTCGAGGAGGACGAACCCGTTCGTCTCGTCCTCGATCGGTCGCGGATCCACCTCTTCGACACCGCGAGCGGCGAGGCGATCACGCACGGACTCGATTCCGACGCCACCGCTGGCGCACAGAGGGAAGCGGACGCCGAACGGGAGTAAGCTACTCCGCCCGCGCGCTCGAAGGGCTTGCGGAGCAACCGATGGCCGTGTTTCTCGCCGGAGTGTTGATGGCGCTGCGATCGCGTCTAGAGATAGAGTTTGAAGTCGGTCCGTACGTTGGGCTTTCCGCATCCGTTCCGAATGCGGATCGAATACTCCTCGTTAGGTCCTATTTCGGCGGAGAATCGCGCCTAGATACAAACCCGTTTGGCACCGGAAAACCGCTACGTCCGTTTTTCTTGTCTGTCCCCTTGTTCCTGGAGCCGAGTCTTCGCAGGCGGTTCACGGTTTGTCCCGCGTTCAGTATCTTCGCACCGTAGGGATGGTAGCTGAGTACCTCTTTAACCACAGCGAGAGCTATGTCGCCCGAAGAAGGATCGTTGGGACTGTCGTCGTTGCTCATTCCACCATTCAATAACCATGAGTATGTAGTCGGTTAGTAACTGATAAATATCTGAACGAAAAACAACAACCGTCGATCATCGTGCCGGACTGAAGGATATTTCCCCGACATTAAAACATAAAAACTCAATCATGGTGATGTAGTAGTCGCAACTAAAATACGATGGAAATTGCCGGACAGAAGCCGTCCGTGAACAGTTCGCTTGGATACGAACGAACCGCTGTGGTCTATTTTCAGATGATAGATGGTTGCTGGCGGTCCATATAGCAATACACATCAATCCCGCGGCTGTACAATCCCCCAATGAGCAGCCACGTTCCCCATTCTATCGGAATCGTTGGTCTGGGAAACATCGGTCGGTACCACGCCGAACAGCTCCGATCGCTGACGGCTCAGCTCGACGTCGAACTCGCAGGCGGGATGGACATCTCTCCGAGGGCGCGCGAACGGTTTGGTGAGACGTTCGGCGTTCCGACGCACGACGATCCCGGGTCGTTGTACGAGACTGTTGATTCGGTCATCATCACGACGCCTAACAGGTACCACGAGGAGTACGCAGTTGGGGCGCTGGACGCGGATCTCGACGTGCTCGTGGAGAAGCCGATCGCCCACACCATCGACAGCGCAGAGCGGATCCGCGAGGCAGCCCACCAGTCGGAGGGTATCTGTATGATCGGCTTTCACAACCGGTTTGCAAGCCCGGTTCAGGTGCTCAAAGAGTACGCTCGTTCGGGGCGGTTCGGGGAGATTCACCACATCGAGGCGAAGTACATCCGGCGCCGGGGCGTTCCGGGCCGGGGAACGTGGTTCACCCAAGAGGCCTCTGCGGGTGGCGGTGCGCTCGTCGACATCGGTGCGCACGCAATCGATCTCTCGTTGTATCTGCTCGATTTCCCCCGCGTGACGGAGGTTTCGGGCGTGACGCGCTCGGTGTTCGGTGACCGACCGGACTACACCCATCTGGAGATGTGGGGTGAACGCGGCGACGGCCCGTTCGATGTCGACGACTCGGCGAACGCCTTCATCCGGTGTGCGGACGAATCGACGGTCTCGCTCGACGTCGCGTGGGCTGCCAACCGAACGCCCTCCAACGAGTTCGTGATCCAAGGAACCGACGCCGGTGCGCGGCTGGATCTCTCCGATGGCGGACTCACTGTCTACGAGTCCTCCTCAGCGGGCGAGCCACACTTTTCGGACGCCGAGATCAGAACCCGCGATGAGAACCCCCACCGACAGGAACAACGACGGTTCATCGAGGCGATCAGGGGGTCGGAACCGCTGTCGGTGAACACCGTCGAACAAGGATTTTTGGTGCAACGAGTGATGGACGCGACCTATCGCTCGAGCGAGCGCAACGCGGCGGTGACGATCGACACCGAACCGATGCCAACCGCCGACTAACGCCGCTGGCAACAACCGGAGAGCACGCGTGGACGTTTCCTTGAACGATCATATATGACCGTTAGAGTCAAACCCACGCTGAGTTTATTAGGTACAATATGAGCGCAGAGCAGGGCCGTGAGCAACGAACGATACGCTGTCTCGTTGCCAAGGTGGGTTTGGACGGACACGACCGAGGGGCGCACGTGATCGCCCGTGCGTTTCGGGACGCCGGATTCGAGGTGATCTACTCGGGCTTGCACAAATCACCGGACGAGATCGTTCAGGCAGCGGTGCAGGAGGACGTCGACGTGCTCGGAATTTCGATCCTGTCGGGCGCACACAACACGCTCGTACCGAAGATCATCGAGGGGCTAGAGGAGTACAACGCGCTGTCCGATACGCTCGTGATCCTCGGAGGGATCGTTCCCGAGGACGACCGTCCGGAGCTCAGGGAGATGGGTGTGGCGGAGATTTTCGGACCGGGTGCGTCGATGGAGGAGACGACCCAGTTCGTCCGTGAGAACGCTCCGGAGCGATGAGTTTGGTTTCGGATCTGCTGGCGGGCGACCACCGGGCGCTCGCACGCACCATCACGAACATCGAAAACCGGACCGCCGGCTACCGGGAGCTGGTGAGCGAGCTGCACGAACACACCGGCACGGCGGACGTGATCGGTGTCACTGGAAGCCCCGGTGCGGGGAAATCCACGCTCGTTGACAAGCTTACACGACAGTACCGTGACGACGATCTCACTGTTGGCGTGCTCGCCATCGATCCCTCATCACCGTTTACGGGCGGATCGGTGCTCGGCGACCGCATTCGCATGGGTTCGACCACGGGAGATATGGACGTGTTCGTCCGCTCGATGAGCGCTCGTGGTCGTCTCGGGGGGCTGTCGACCGCCACGGCCGACGCGGTGAAAGCGCTCGACGCGTTCGGAAAGGACAAGATCATCATCGAAACCGTCGGTGCCGGCCAAAACGAGATCGACATCGTGAAAACCGCCGACACGGTCGCCGTGCTCGTACCACCCGGCACGGGCGACGACATCCAGATGCTCAAAGCGGGCATCTTCGAGATCGGTGACGTGTTCGTCGTCAACAAGGCCGATCTCTCGGGGGCCGATCGGATCGTCAAAGAGCTTCGAGAGATGATCCGAACCCGCGAGGACTACACCCCCGAACGAAACGGGACCACAGGGATCGACCGATCGATCGACCGGACCGCCACCGAATGGGAACCACAGGTCGTCGAAACGGTCGCAAGCGCCGGCGAAGGCGTTGGAGAACTCGTCTCCGTTCTCCAGGAACACGCCGACTATCTCGCTGATTCGGGCAAACGGACCGAACGCGCCCGCCGGCGGTACGCCGAAGAGATCACCACCCATCTCCGCGAAGACCTCCACCGTCTCACCGCGCGTGAGATCGACGCACAGGGCGGTCTCGACGATCTCGCTGCGGCGGTCACGCGACGAGAGACCGATCCGTACACGATCGTCGACGAGCTGCTCGCTCCGATCGAGGAATGCGTCGAACAACGCGCCGAACGGGAGCGAGCGGAAAACGAACCCTGATCACTCCACCGAACGGTCCCACCAACAGCACACGGATTTCACCCACTGTTAAGCCAGCGACGGCCGTACGTTGGCTCATGCGACTTCGAAGGCTTCTCGCAGGGACCGTCGGCGGGCTCGGTCTCGTTGCCGCCACGAATCGGTTGCTGACCCAGCGTGCGGGCCAGCTCCGGGCACCGCTGGGACGATCGACCGAGGAGTACCGCTGGCGCGGGTTCGACATCTCGTACACGGAGGCCGGAACGCCGGGGGATCAGGATCTGCTGTTGTTGCACGGACTGAACGCCGCGGGGTCGAGCGCGGAGTTCGCCACTGTTTTCGACGACCTATCGTCCGATTACCACGTCATCGCGCCTGATCTGCCGGGGTTTGGACTCTCCGATCGACCGCCGCTGTTGTACTCGCCGTCGCTGTACGTGACGTTCGTCACTGATTTCATCCGCGACGTGGCCGAGGAGCCACGCGTGGTTGGATCGTCGCTCACCGGCGCGTACGCGGCGATGGCCGCCGAGACAGCGGACGTTTCCGACCTCGTGCTCGTCTGTCCGACCACCACGACCATGCCCGGCAACCGGACGTGGCTGCGGTCGCTGTTGCGGTCGCCGGTGCTCGGGAATGGACTGTTCAACCTGCTGACGAGCAAGTCCGCGCTGCGGCATTTTGGGACCGACCACGGCCTGTACGATCCCTCGAACGCCGACGCGGAGTACATCGAGTACCGGTGGCAGACGACCCACCAGCCCGGGGCACGCTTTGCGCCCGCGTCTTTCGTCAGTGGGACGCTCGATCCGGACGTGGATCTCGGAACGACGCTGTCGGAGTTGGACGCTCCCGTGACGCTCGTGTGGGGGCGCAACGCCACGACCACGCCGCTCACGGCCGGCCAGTCGCTCGCGGCACACGCCGACACCGAACTCGCCGTGTTCGACGAAGCAATGTTGCTCCCACACGTCGAACACCCCGAGGGGTTCACCGATGTCGTGCGCGACAACGACCGCGCAGACGCCTACCTCGTCGACTGACGTTCTCTCCCCGGTGTCGTTTCGATTGGAATTCTTATCTGTGCGTTTCTGTGACTGGAGAGGACGGATCGGCGAATTCGACTCCGCCGGAGAGATCGATCTGTGGATACGGAATGTCGATGTCGTGTTCGTCGAACGCGTTTTTGACGTTGGTAACGAACTCGCTCCGGATTTCGACGAAATCGGTGTGGGTCGGGTCGTCGATCCAGATGCGGGCGGTGAGTCCGACGTAGGAGTCAGCGAGTTCGGTGAGGTGGACCGACGGCGCGGGCGTCTCCAGGACACCGTCCTGACGGTTGGCTTCCTCGACGATGATCTTCATGGCCGCTTCGATGTCGTCCTCGTAGCCGATCCCGAAGTCGAACGTGAGTCGGAGCTTGTCGTTCGCAACGGGATTTTTGATCACGCCTTCGGTGAGCAGGGAGTTCGGAACAGTGAGCAGCTCGTTGTCGAACGTCCGGACGCGCGTTACGCGGAGGCTGATGTCCTCGACGATCCCTTCTTCTTCGTCCCACTCGATCCAGTCACCGATGCGAAACGGTTTGTCGGTGTAGATGAACACGCCGGCGACGATGTTCGAGATCATGTTCTGCATCGCAAACCCGATGGCGAGCGTCCCCGCTGCGGCGATGGTCGATAACGAACGGAGAAGCCGATCGAGACCGGCCACAGTCAGTCCGAAAAGAACGGCAACGAACAGGAGGCTGATGGTAACGACCCGTTTGATCGGTCGTTTCTCGTGGGTATCCATATCGAGACCCGAGAGCGTGCGATCGAGCACCGGTCGAAAGAGCATCCGACCGCCGATGTACACGAACACGAACGCGACGACAAAATAGATCACTTGTGTGACCGGCTCCGCGTACCGACCGAGAAACTCCAGGAACGGGAGCGGCTGGACCATCAATGAAACACCGCTGTGTGCCCCCGTGTTTCGATGAGTTCCACATCGGCGCTCGATGCGAGTTCGTCGGCCAGTTCGTCGGTCGTCGTCCCGCCCAGGGACGATCGGAGAAACTTCACCTTCACGAGCGAACGCTCGGTGAGCTGGTCGCGCAGTTCATCCACCACGGGATCGATGCCGCCCTTTCCGACTCGGATCGTCGCGTCGATGTCGTGGGCGCGCTCGCGTAGCTCGTCACTCATGATGGAACGTTCTCCCGGTAACACAGTCAAAGTGACGGTTCAACGCGCGCGATTCGCTCATCGACATCGGGGTTCGATCCCAACAGAACCCTCAGTGACGAAGAGATCCGGGAGTTAGAACTCAACAGCGACTGGTCGCAGCACAATCAACCCAGAAACGGGTCCTACCCTACCGATGATCCCGACCAAACGAACGAACCCGACGAACCCACCCGCGAGAACAATTCCGAGAAAGGTGACGGAGAACGGGGCGGCCTCGTGTAGGGCTGGTGCTCAGCCTGCTCTGTCCCGGGTCATTCGTCGCGGTCGGTGGTCTGAGTGACTCGCTTGTTCGACATCTCAGGCGTCTCGCTGTCTGACGTGATCGCCGGACAGAAATCCACTGCTACCGGTACAATCCCGGCAGCAACGCCCGATTCAAATGGCTCGGTGGCACCTTCCGAGCAACCGCTGGAGCAACGAGCTGTTAGTAGAATATAACATTCCTGATTCCATCAGTACCTTTATGTGTGATGGGGAAGCCAACGATAGATGAGAACGCCAGTGCGCCGGTTGGCGTGCGCGTTCACTGAAACGCGCCGGGTGTAGTAGCACCCGACGCTGGGTTCTCACGAAGTGAGCAAACCCATGACAGGGAACGAATCAGAGACATGTAACGGTGTCGCATCGTATCAGAATGATAACCAGAGAACGCGCTGCCCGGTGTGTGGTCGGCCGGTTCGCACGCGGCTCGAACACCGGATGGGCTGCCCGCTGGGGCGGTGGTGGCGATGAGTTTGCCGCTGTTCCAGTTCCGCGACCGTCGAGGCGACGTAGTGAATCTGTCCGCAATCGACAACCGGGACGTGGTGTCGAAAGCGGAGCTGTACCACATCATCGACGTGGGTCAGGGGCTGTGGTGTAGACCGTGCCAATCCACTGGTTGTGCCCACGCCACCCAGATCGAGCAGGTATTAGCGACGGCGGGGCTTGGCACCGCCAGCACGGGCGGGTACGACGAGTTGCCGGGCATCGCACGATTCACCCGCTACGAGGCCACCGGCGAGATGGTCGTCGAATGCTGGTTCGACAACGGCGCATGCGTCCGATTCCACGAGCAGCGTGATGGCACGGTGATCCAATCCGTGTTCACACCCGACGATTCGCGCGAACCGGCCGAGATCACCGAAAAGCCCGACGCGAACACCGCCTCGTCGTGTCTGGTCGAAACGCTGGTAACCTACTGTAAGTACCGCCAGCGTGGGGATCTCGCTGGCTTACGCCAGCGCCACCCCGAACTGGCGCGCATCGTCGGTGCGGCCGCCGCTGAACCCACCACCGACGACTGACAGGGAATCGTAGTAAGCGGGGCGGTGGCGGAAGCGGAGGCGGTAACGTGACTCCACTCACCGCGAGCGCAGCTCCTGCGAGCGTAGCGAGCGGGAGCAAGCGAGCGGCTTTTTTTCGCCCACGTTTTTTGCGTGAGGGTGAGCTCTGCTCACCCGAACGGAAAAAAGGTGGAAGACTAGTCCCGCCCAGATTCGAACTGGGGTCGATGGCTGTCTTCCGCGATCGGGAACTGCCGTATCGCGTCCAAAGGCCATTATGATTGGCCACTACACCACGGGACTGCACGCGTGGCTTGTCCCTGGCGATACAATAGCGTTACTCTTTCTCGGCCTGTTCGGCCGGGGCGTCCAGCCCCGAGAGATGCACGGCCAGCCCAGCGACGCCGAGCAACACGATCGCGCCACCGAGCGCCTGAAACTGTTCTCCACCGTGGCTGGCGACACCGACCAGCAACACGACCATCCCGACGGTGACGCCCCCGATCGATCCCAGCGACGTAACTGATCCTGATACCATGCCGTGTGGCATGTGGTTCCATCACTATACTACTACCGCCGTTCGGATAGGAAGTATAAAACCAGCGTAATGAGTAAGTCATTCGGTAACGTAGTGCATCTATGAGTGCGCTGGTGTGGGGGCTGATCATCCTCGTGCTGTTTCCCTTGCTCCAGATTCCGATACTCATCTACGTCACTCGTCGTCTGGACGAGGAAGACCCCGATGACGACGCCCTAACGCCTGCCACGAACCACTACTGGATCGATCCGAGTGATCCACAACCGATGTCCTCGTTCGACAGCGACACCACTCAATCAGGAACCGACTCGTCTACGATCACGTGCCCCCAGTGTGGCACCGAAAACGACCCGCTGTACACGTACTGTCGGAACTGCGTTCGTCGCCTCCCGACGATGGGATGGGACTGATCTCCTCGGCCGGTGTGTGAAGACCGCTCGCGCCGATAGCATGGCGTTTCGGAAGCAACCCGCTACTGCTCGTCGGCGTTTTCGGCCAGCGCCTGCCACGACAGCCGCGGATTTCTGGCGGCGTCAGCTTGGTCGATCCGCCGGGCGGCCGTGCGTTGGGGTGCCGTTTCGATCGTCGATTCGTCCTCGGCCGCGACAGCATTGAACGCCTCGGCGAGCGCGTCGAGCGTCCGCCGCGTTTCGATCTCGGTCGGTTCGGCCATCAGCGCCTGGTCGACGGTTTCGGGCCACTTCGTCGTCGGCGGATGGACGCCGTAATCGAGCATGCGCTTGGCCACGTCGGCAGCGTCGCTGGTCGCGCTGGCGACGAATTCGTGGTGGAACGGGCCGAACGGAATGTCGTATTCGATCTGGCTAGCGAGGTAGTTGGCGTTCAACACCGCCTTGGCACTCGCATCGGTTAGTCCGGCGTCACCGAGCCGTGCGATGTACGCGTAGGCTTTGAGCAACACGAGCCAGTTGCCGTGATAGCCGTGGACCCGTCCGATCGATCGCTCGGGTGAGAACAGCTCGAACCCGTCCCCGTCTTCCGTCGGCCTGACGCGCGGTTCGGGGAGGAACTCCGCGAGCTCCTCGACGACGCCGACCGGTCCGGCACCCGGCCCGCCGCCGCCGTGGGGTGTGGCGAACGTCTTGTGGACGTTGTAGTGCATCACGTCGAATCCCATGTCGCCGGGACGAGCGCGCCCGAGCAGCGCGTTCAGGTTCGCGCCGTCGTAGTACAACAGCCCGCCCGCGTCGTGAACGATGTCGGCAATTTCGGTGATGTCGCGCTCGAACAGCCCGAGCGTGTTCGGGTTCGTCAGCATCAACGCGGCGGTGTCCTCACCCACGGCCGCCGTGAGCGCGTCGAGATCGACGCGGCCGTCGTCCCCACCGGGGAGGCTCACCACGTCGTACCCCGCAAGCGCGGCGCTAGCGAAGTTCGTTCCGTGCGCGCTGTCCGGAACGACCACCTCGGTTCTGTCGTTGCCGTTGGTCTCGTGGTAGGCCTTGGCCACGAGAATGCCAGTGAACTCCCCGGCCGCGCCCGCCGGCGGTTGGAGCGTGACCGCGTCCATTCCACCGATGCGTCCGAGATAGTCCTGTAACCGATACAGGAGTTCGAGCGTGCCTTGAACGCTCTCCTCGGATCGGTCGGGGTGAACGCTTCCCGTGGGGAGGGCTGCGATGTCCTCGGTAAACGAGGGGTTGTACTTCATCGTACAGGAGCCCAGCGGGAACGGACCGTTCTCGATACCGTAGTTCATCTCCGACAGCCGGGTGTAATGGCGGGACAGCTCCGGCTCGGAGAGCTCCGGCAGCGTGAGCGACTCGCGCGTGAGATCCGCCGGGAGCGCCGAATCCGTCGAATCGATGGCGACCTCCGTCGATCGCTTTTCCGCGAGCAGCGGCTCGTATCGGTCCTCGTCTTCGGTCCACCGCGCTTGGTCGTATCTCATGCAAGTTCCTCCATGGCCGCGACGAGGCGGTCGCGCTCGTCCGCGTTCGTCTCGGTCGTACACACCTGGAGGAGGTGGTCGTCGACGGCGTGGACGGCGAACCCACGCTCTTCCAGCTTTGTCCGCATCTCCGGGGCGGCTCGTACGCGGACGACGAACTCCCTGAAGTGGTGTCGGTCATGCACCGGGGCTGAGACGCCGTCGATCGCGTCCAGTTTCCCGGCGAGTTCCTGTGCTCCCTTCACGCAGTCGTTTGCGAGCTCGACCAGCCCGTCGGGACCGAGCGAAGCGATGCACATCGCGGCTCGGAGCGCAACCCACGCTTGATTCGTGCAGATGTTGCTCGTCGCGCGCTCTCGGCGGATGTGTTGTTCGCGCGTCTGGAGGGTGAGGGTGTACGCCCGCCGGTCAGTGGTGTCCTCGCTCGCTCCGACGAGCCGCCCGGGCACCTGGCGCAAGAACCGCTCGCGGCAGGCAAACAGCCCGAGACCCATTCCGTAGCTCGTCGAAAGCCCCAACGATCCCGCCCCCCCGACGACGACGTCAGCGCCGACGCTCGCGGGCTCTTCTAACAGCGCGAGCGCGACCACGTCGGTGCCGAGACAGAACAGCGCGTCGGTGGCGTGGGCGAGCCGCCCGAGTTCGGTGAGCTGTTCCTCGATGGTGCCCCGGACCGTGGGTGTCTCGGCGTACAACAGCGCCACGTCGTCGTCCATACGGCGTTCGAGCGCGGTTACGTCCGCGTTCCCGTCAGCCATCGGATAGGACTCGACGCGCATGTCGGTCCCTGCTACGTAGTTTTCTACCACCTCGCGTCGACCTGCGTCGAGCAACTCGGGCACGAGCACCGTCTCGCCCGTGGTCGCTCGAGCACGGCTAGCGAGGGTTGCGGCCTCCCCGAGCGCCGTGGCCGCGTCGTACATCGAGCAGTTCGCAACCGGAAGCCCCGTCAGCTCCACGAGCATCGACTGATACTCGAACAGCGCCTGGAGGAACCCCTGGGCGATCTCGGGCTGATACTGCGTGTAGCTCGTGAGAAACTCGGATCGATCAGCGACGTGGTCGACCCACGACGGAACGTAGTGGTCGTAATGTCCTCGTCCGAGAAATTCAGCCAAGTCTGAATTCTCGCCCAATACTGCTTTTGTTTCGTCGATCACTGACTGTTCCGACCGTTGAGCGATGCCAAACTCACCGTCGAACAGTACCTCATCGGGAATGTCGAACAGTTCCTCTTCGCTGTCCACCCCCACGGCGGCGAGCATGGCCGCCGTCTCATCGGGGGTGTGTGGTGCGAAGGGACTGCCGGTATCGTGGTTCGTCATGGTGTGCGTCGATCGGTATCCGTCTACGCTCCAGTACGGAAGAATTTCGCGTCCGGGCATATCAGGCCCGCGATTCCGACGGATGGGCTGTGGTGGGTGATGTCGTTGGCCAAACGTTTACCGCCGTTCCGGACGAACCGTAATCAGCATGCATCTTCCTGACTCCGTTCGGGACGCACTCGAATCACACCCGAACGTCATCGGAACGTGTCTCGGCAACCGGCGCGTCGGTGGGCGAGAAACCGGCGAGGAAAGCGTGATCGTCCTCGTCACCCGGAAGATACCGGAGGATCAACTCAGCACGGAGGCTGTCGTCCCCGAAACGGTGAAGATCGACGGGCAGGAGGTCCCCACGGACGTACAGGAGATCGGCGAGCCACGGATCCACGCAGTCGGTGGCGCTGTCGAGCCGGTCGAGTCCGACACGGATCGAACCCGTCGGTGGCGGCCAGCGCCGGCGGGCGTCTCGGTGGGTCATCCCGAAACCACCGCCGGAACGCTCGGATCGCCGGTGGTGCTCGACGCCAAGAATCGTCCGGTCGTGCTCACGAACGCCCACGTCGCCGCCCCGATCGGTTCCGCCTCGAAGGGCGATCCCCTCTACCAGCCCGGCCCGGCCGACGGCGGAACCGAGGGGGATGCGATCGGAGAGCTGCGCGAGTACAGCGAGATCACACGCACGGAGCCAAACACGACCGACAGCGCGCTGGTCGCCGTCGATCCCGACGCGATCGCTGGAGACGTTCTCGGGATCGGTCCGCTCGTCGGGATCGAAGAATCGGCCGACATGGACGCAACGTACACGAAAAGCGGTCGAACGACCGGCGTGACGACCGGCGGCCAGCGCGGTCGTGACGCGCGCGTTCGGGTGCGGGGGTACTACGACGAACCGGTCGTCTTCGAGGGGGTCGGCGTCTTCAGTCCGATGAGCGCCAGCGGCGACAGCGGGAGCGTGATCGGGATCCAAGCGGACGACGGCTTTCGCGCCACGCACCTCCTGTTTGCGGGGAGTGACCGGGTCACGCTCGCCGTTCCGATGGCGGCGGTCGTCGACGAGCACGGCCCGTTGACCCCCGCCACGGAGACCGAACCACAGGCGGTGTTCCGCGATCGGGTCCGGCGCGCGCTGACCAACGGCTACGGTCCCACAGCCGTCAACGAACCCGAAACAGGACCCGATTTCCTCGTGACGACGCCGTTTGTCCGGCTCGTGGTCGTCGTCGCGGAGTGTGGAGCGTTCGAGGCGGCCGGTCGGGCGCTCTCACACAGCACAGACGAAACGGACGTTCCGGTGGTCGTCTCTCCCGAATCCGCGGACGACGGCGATGGCGCTCTGGAGTCGCTGAGTCGGTACGTCTGTCTCGTCCGGCTGTGAGTATGGCGTTCACGCTTCGTCTCGGCCGGCGATCAACACGGGACGATCGGTGTTGAGAATGACCGCTTCGGAGCCGCTGCGGAGCTGCATTTTCCCGGCGGGAGACCGGCGGCGGCCGCCGATACAGATGAGATCGGTGTCTTGGTCCTCGGCCACTGAAAGCACGGCGTTCAGCGGCGTTCCGTCGGCGGCGCGCAGCGACACGTCGATCCCGCGGTCGGTGAGTTGCTCGTGGGCGTCGGCGACCGTCGGAATCGCAAGGAGATCGGTCTCTTCGTCGGTCACGTGGACGATCGTCACCGAAACGGACTCGACGGCAGCGGGCAGACCGGCGATGGCGTTCACCTTCGAGCGAACCTGTGGATCGTCGGGGGCGATCCCCGTAACGACGTGGTACATAGCAGAACACAGCGGTCACTGACGCTTAATCCCGTGGATGGAATCACTGCCTCCCATCAGGATCGGCGTACCGGTTCGAAACGTAGATCATTACCACGAACAACGCCCCAAGCATCGCTCCGACCGTGATCCCTCCGTACAGGGCCATCCCGAGCGCCGTGGGTGGGAGCTGGATGATCCCGAACAGCTCCGGGTCCATCCCCTCGACCCCGAGGCTCCCGATGATGTATCCGGCGAGCGCGGCAATGCCGACGATAACGAGGTAGAGACCGGTCACGAACCGATGACCGTCGTATGCGGAACCGTCGTGACTCACACTGGTGCTACGAACACCAGTACGATTAGCCTTTTGTCCTGCGACTATAAGCCGGCGTATGCGCGAAAAGGATCTCCTCCTCCTCGTCCTCGTCGGGATCGCCGTGCTGATGTTCGTCACCGGGATCGTCCTCATCACGAACGCCGTGTACTGAGTACCCTGTCGAATCGACTGCGTTGCTCGTTCCCACGCCACCACAAAGCGGTTGTCCGGTGACGACGATCGATCAGCTGTGAGTGAAATCAGGGATCTAACACCCGACGATGCTGAAGCGTTGACTGCCCTATACGAAGGATACGAGTGGTGGGCCGACCGCGAGAGTGGGGACGTTCGGGCGGCGCTTTCCGAAACGGACGTCGCCGTCGGCGTCGAAGACGCCGGCGAACTCGTGGCCGCGGCGCGGGTCATGACCGATCACACCTACTACGCGATTGTGTTCGATGTCGCCAGAAATCTTTGATTTCTGGCTGCTAACCAGAACGCGGAGCGTTCTGGTGATGTGATTGTCGCCGCCGACCGCCGCGGCGAGGGGGTCGGTGAAACGCTCATGAGTGCGGTCGTCGATCATCCCGCGTTGGAGAACGTGAGTCTCTCGTTGCGGTGTCGGCGCGGCCTGATTCCCTACTACGAATCGGTGGGATTCGACCTGTTCGATCCCGCCATCGAGATTCCCGAGGAGGGCACCGAGGAACTGGTTCTGATGAGGTACAGCCGGGAAGACTGACGACGCGGACCAACCGGGCCGTCCTCCACGTCGGTCACCAGTGTGCTTTTCACGCCAGTTGACGTACCGTCTCCTATGGAGGAGATGGATCGTGATAACCAGTCAGGCCGTTTCGAGCGATCGTACCCTGATCGTGTATTCATGGAAGCTGTCAGGAGGCATTCCCCGGCCTCGACTCAGGAAGTTGCTGATGAGATCGGCATTCATCGACGGAGCGCACAACACCGACTTGACGCATTAGCCGATGACAAACGGATCAATAAAAAGAAAGTGGGAAACTCGCTCGTGTGGTCTGTGCGCACCGACCCGCAACACGAACAGGCCTTCGAGGCGTTTGCCTCCCGGATGACCGAGCAGTGGGGAGACGAGATCGAGCAGCTCATCCTGTATGGGAGCACGGCCCGCGGTGAGGCGCGGGGCATCGACTCCGACGTGGACGTACTGGTCATCACACCGTCCACAGCCACCCGAGAAACCGTGTACGATCCTGCCTACGAGATCGCGTTTGACGTGATGCTCGAACACAGCGTTGCCCTCTCCTTGAATTTCAAAACAGTCGAGGAGTTAGAGGAACAACGAGACAGGGCGTACATCAAAAACGTACTCCAAGAGGGCCGCGTGTATGGATGAAGACGTTGCTGACGCTCTCCAGGAGGCGCACACGCTTCTTTCCGAGGTGTACACGCTCAAGGATCGCGGCATGTCGGACAAGACAGCGGTGAATCGACTGTACTACGCGTGTTTCCACGCGACGCGTGCTGTCCTGTACGATCGAGGACACAATCTAAAGACGCACAAAGGCATCAAAGTCCTGATCGGCAAAGAACTGGTCCAGAACGGAGCGCTCGCTCCGACTCATGGGACGTTTTTCAGTCAGATATACGACTATAGAGAACGGGCCGACTACGAATACCAGCCCGTCCCCGCCGATGTGAACGAGTTGCTCGAACGTTCGACGGAATTCATCGAGACGATGGACGCGTTGGTCGATGACACAGATTCCAACAGTGAGTCCGATGTGTGACGAGGGATATCCGTGCGTTCAAAGCGTGGATCGATCGGAATCGGTAAATAGATACAAATGACGTACAGTCGAGTGGGCTCTACGCACCTGATTCGGATGTCTTTCGGTCGGTACGAGGATCTCCTCTATCGAAGTTGCTTTTCCATAATAATTTCGTCGTACTCGCGGTTCTCTAGGGGGTAGTCTCCCGTTTTTTCGTATCCACGACGGCGATAGAACCCGGGAAGATACGGATGGTTTTTGGGCGTCGTGAGCCAAATCACCACGTAGCCGCGTTCGTGAGCCTGTTTCTCCGCGTGATCGAGCAGTTCACTCCCGATCCCTTCTCCTTTGCAGTCCTCGTGAACGCCAAACCGGCTGAGCTTTGCGCGATCGTTCTCCGTCAGTTCGAGTCGTACACCGCCGACGATCTCGCCACCAGTTCTGGCCGCGTAGATCCGGCACTCCCGAATCCAGTCCGCGACGGTCGGGGGAGTTACTGATCCTGCTGTGGCCGGAAATCCGAGTTCGCGGTTCTCCCGATACGCGCTCCGGTACACCGCTGTGAGCGCTTTCGCATCGGCACCGGTCGCTCGCTGAATATCCACGTCTGGCATCCACTTCTCGTAGCGACGCGCGCATACTGTTACTGTCGGACAGAGGTGATTGAATATCAGACGCTGGTGAACGCCAGACAGCAGATGGATATTCCGTCGCAATCCGTTCGTGGATCTGTCCGACAGTATACTTCGTTTCGAATCCCTCGCCATCCTCGAGTGGATACGAGCGTAACACGAACGGGCGAGAATCAGCGGATCGCGGACAGCGTTACTCGTCGGTCGATTCGGTTCCACCGTCAGTGGCGGCCTCTTCCTCGCCGCCGTCGGTGACGGCCGTCTGGATGCGTTTGGCGTGCCATTCGAACTCCCGGGATTCCATGCCGTACTCCCGGAGATCCCACGGATCTTCCCCGACTTCGGGACCTTCGTACCACGAGACCACGAAGTTCCACAGCCAGATGATCGTCCCGACGGCCATGATGAACGCGCCGACGGTTGCGATCACGTGGAGGTTCTGGATGAGCGCCGAGAACGCGCCGCCATCCGCGAGTTCGTACGTCGCGTACCGGCGTGGCATGCCGTCGTAGCCCAACAACAACATCGCAAAGAAGGTGATGTTGGAGCCGATCATCCAGAGCCAGAAGTGCCACCGTGCGAGCGTTCGCTGGTACATGCGGCCGGTGAAGATCGGATACCAGTAGTACATGGCCGCAAAGCCGGCGAACGCGATCGCGCCCATGACGAGGTAGTGGAAGTGCCCGACCACGTAATACGTGTCGTGAAGGAGAAGATCGACCGGAACGGCCGCGAGGAAGACTCCGGTCACGCCGCCGATGATGAAGTTGGAGACGAAGCCGATACAGAACAGCATCGGCGCCGTCAACCGGATATCACCGTTCCACAGCGTGGTGATCCAGTTGAACGTTTTGACGGCGCTCGGGATGGCGATCGCCAGCGACACCGCCATGAAGCTCAGCCGGATGCGCGGGTCGATCCCCGTCGAGAACATGTGGTGTGCCCACACGCCAAACGAAAGCACACCGATCGCCAGCGTCGAGTAGACGACGAACTTGAAGCCAAACAGCTTCCGGCCCGCGAACTTGGGGAGGATGAGGCTCACGACGCCCATCGGTGGCAAGATGAGGATGTACACCTCCGGATGCCCGAAGAACCAGAACAAATGCTGCCAGAGCATCGGTCCGCCCCCCTCGGCGGCGAAAAAGGTGGTGCCGAAGTTCCGGTCCAGCAACAACATGATCAGCGCGCTTCCCAGAAGTGGGAACGCGAACAGGATCAGTCCCGACTGGGTGAGCATCGTCCACGAGAAGATGTCGAGGTTGGCCCAGTTCACGTCCTCTGCGCGCTCGGTGAAGACGGTTGCGATGAAGTTGATCGCCCCCATCGTGGCCGAAATCCCTGACAGGTGTAACCCCAGCAAGAACAGATCCACGCCGGGGTTGGCCTGTTCGGCCGAAAGCGGCGCGTACATCGTCCAGCTCGTCTGAGAAGCCTGAATAGCACCGTCCGTCATCGGATCGAGGAAAAACCCTGCCCAGATGAGGATCGCAGCCGGCGGCAGCAGCCAGAACGCGATGGCGTTGATCCGGGGGAACGCCATGTCGTCGGCTCCGATGAGCAGCGGAAGCGAGTAGTTCGCAAGCGCCGAGAGAATCGGCGTTCCGAACAGAAACAGCATAGTGATGCCGTGGCTCGTCATCAATCCGTTGTAGAAGTTCTCACCGCCAAGCCCGGTGAGCATGTCCATCGCGGGCGTCATGAGTTCTGCCCGCATCAACAGCACTGCCACGCCAGCCCAGCCAAAGGAGATGACTGCGAACGCGCCGTACAGTATCCCGATGTCCTTGTGATCGACCGTTGTCAACCAGCGCGTGAAGCCGGCCGGCTTTTCTTTGGAGACGTAGCCGGTCTCTCCACCCACTGCGGTTCCCCCGCTCACGAGCGGTGTGTACGACCGCCAGTTCTCCATGCGCGACAGGGCCATCGCCACGGCAGCGAGAAACACCCCCATCAAAACAGTCAGAGCGAGCTGTGCTGATAGGTCCATATACGACCCTTCGGAACCGGGTGATTAGAAAGGTTATGTTCTGGTCGTATCGGACAATCAACCGCCAGCATCCCGTTTCCTTCACACGGTTTTTGCCACTGCTCATCCGCTCGTCCCCGATCGTCACGACGCCGACCACCCCACGAAACCCGGCGAGTGGCTACTGCTCTTCGAGCTCCTCTTCGGCCTGTGCGATCGCTTTTCCGGAAACGTAGGTGAGGACTGCAAGCCCGATGAACGGAATAATCAGCAGGCTCATCTGGATCGTCGTTGTGAACGGATCGTACCCGAACCCCGGCAGGGCAGCGAACACGACGATGAAAAACAGGATGATGCCCAGGGGGATGATGTTGACCGTGAGATCGAGCAGCGTTTCACGATCGAAGACGCTCGATGCCATACCGGGGTTCGGAGTGGCCGCGTAAATAGAGTATCGATTCGCCCTAGAGCGGGTCGGAGTCAGGCTGTACGAACGGGACGACAGCACCCGCCACGATGGCGAGCGCGCCCGCGACGACGATCGAAACGCCCCGGACGATGATCCCGTTGGGCTGCGCCCCGAACGCGGCGGTCAGCCCCGATAGGAGCCCACTAGGATCCGAAAGCTGCAGCTGTGTCCCGATGAGTATCCCACCGGCGAGGATGAGAACCGTACCGAGAATGCCCAGCACCCGCCACAGGCTGTTGGTGTAGCCCGATTCGGTGAGGATGCCGGAGATCGCTCCGACGAACAGCAACAACCCTCCCACGGACAGTGGAACGATCCCGAACAGCACCCCGAGCTCCGAAAGAACGAGCCCTAGCACAACGAACACCGGCCACGGACTCGACATCCGGTACTGATCGCTCAATCCCGGTTGATCCTCCATATCCCGGCTACGGAATACGCGTTCAAATGAACGTCGATACGACGCTCAGTACGTTCTGATACGCACACGACAACTGTCACAGCAAGAGCCAGTGGTACTTTCTATTAATTGAATTCTTTTAAGAATATATTTTATAATGTGGAAAATTCTTATTGCGCACGGCATAGTTGTAAACACAGGGGCGAATGATATGAGTGGCAATTTACCCAAACCCAGAAGACGTACAGGTCGATGATCTTCAGAACCTCATCGAAAACCTTCCCGAAGAGAAGCGGCAACAACTGCTCTCACAGCTCGATATCGGAGGGGCAGGTGATCTCGGCGGTGGAGACGTTGGGCTCTAACGAATCCGGCCGCCACTCCTCAGTTTTCGATGCGTAGCGACGAGGTCTCTGTTGTACCGGCAGTACTCCACACGACTATACAGCCGGCGATTTGCTGATACAGCAAATCACCACTGCCGTTTTGCCGTTATCCGGCTTCAGATCACAGCACGTTCCTCTCACAAGCCATGACTGACTATCAACTCGCATTCAAACCTGCTATCGGGCTCTACGGCCAGCACGACCCGAGCGCCGTCCTCTTCGAAGAGAGTACTCCCGTCTTCGGCGTCGAAGAAGAACGATACACGCGGGAAAAACACGCAACAGACACCTTTCCCGAACACGCGATTCGGGCGTGTCTCGCTCACCGAAATCTGACTCTTCCGGACCTCGATCGAATCCTTCTTCCGTATGATCCACGGCTCCGGGGTAAACTCGCCTCGCACTACGTCATCACCGCCATCCAAGCGCCCGGAGTCGAACGAAAACTCTCCGCACTCGAACAGACGCTCATCACACAGCTCAGGAGTCGGTTCGTTCCGACACGACAAATCGAGAACCGTCTCGAATCGTTCGGCACACCGCTACCGCCGATCGAGACGATACCTCACCACCGCTGTCACGCTGCGAGCGCGTTCTATCCATCCGGGTTCGACGAGGGCATTGTCCTCACGATCGACGCGAAGGGCGAATACGACTCGACGGTCGTCTGGCACGCCGACACCACCGGATTGGCGCGCGAACGCACGTACGAACACCCGAACAGCCTCGGGCTTTTTTTTTCGCGATCGTCACGGAGTATCTCGGCTACCGGATGTTCAACGGCGAAGGGAAAGTGATGGGTCTCGCTCCGTACGGAAACGACAATCCGGAGATCGAAGGTGTCCTGCGCGATCTGATTGACACGGGTGCTGGCTACGACGTCACCGAGCTGACGGAACGCTGGGGGACCGACCACGGTGTTGAAACCCTCGAGGACGCGTTCGGCCGTCCCCGGAACGAGACGCCCGGCGAGTTCGACCAGTGGGAGAAAGACTTCGCGTACACTGCCCAGAAACTGCTCGAAGAGACGGTCGTAGACATCGCGGAGACGGCCGTCGAACAGGTGGGCACGGCGAACGTCGCGATCGCCGGCGGCGTCGCACTGAACTGCAAGTTGAACAAGCGCGTTCGCGAGTCGCCGCGTGTCGCCGACGCTTTCGCCCAGCCGGTCGCCAACGATGCGGGCGTCAGGGTCGTCGCGACACACGACAGCGACGGCGTGTTCATCGTCGACGGCTACGGTGCGGACGGTAGTCGGGAGGTTCTCGTCCATCAAACCGGCGAATTCGATAACTCTCGGTCGTACAAGGCGGGCGGACCCGTCTGGATCAACGTCGAGGCCGACGGCAACTGGACGCTCGAGGTCGTCGACTCGTAACGACCGACTGTCCCGTTGTAACGACTCCGTTTTGCTGAGCCAGCAAATCGGCGATTCCGTTACGAAACCCGTCTATCAAAAATAACTACGCGAACGTCCGGCTGATTTCTTCGGTTTCGCTCTCCCCGTCGTCGATCTTGTCCCACGCGCTCTCGAAGTCCTCGCGGCTGATGGTTTCGCGGTCGTCGCGGATGGCGAACATCCCCGCCTCGGTACAGACGGCCTTGATATCCGCGCCGCTGGCGTTTTCGGTGCTGTCGGCCAGCCCCTCGAAATCCACGTCGTCCGCGACGTTCATCGAGCGGGTGTGGATGCGGAAGATCATCTCCCGGCCCTCTTGGTCGGGTTTGGGGACTTCGATGAGGCGATCGAAGCGGCCGGGGCGGAGGATGGCGCGATCGAGCATGTCGAAGCGGTTGGTGGCGGCGATGATGCTGATCTGGCCCCGGTCGTCGAAGCCGTCCATCTCCGAGAGCAACTGCATCATGGTGCGCTGGACCTCCGCGTCCCCGGAGGTCTTCGAATCGGTGCGTTTGGACGCGATCGCGTCGATCTCGTCGATGAACAACACCGCCGGCTCGTGCTGGCGTGCGAGTTCGAACAGATCACGGACGAGCTTTGCGCCCTCCCCGATGAACTTGTGCACCAGCTCCGAGCCAGCCATCTTGATGAACGTCGCCTCGGTCTGGTTGGCGACCGCCTTGGCCAGCATCGTCTTGCCCGTCCCCGGTGGA
Organism: Halobacteriales archaeon YIM A00010; assembly: GCA_025041175.1. Taxonomy (GTDB): domain Archaea; phylum Halobacteriota; class Halobacteria; order Halobacteriales; family Haloarculaceae; genus Halocatena. The sequence continues at coordinate 1,919,162 of JAKCFJ010000001.1, read as the reverse complement.
CCGTGCAACAACACCCCCGAGGGCGGCTCTATCCCGACCTCGTCGAACCGCTCCGGGCTGGTGAGCGGCAGTTCGACGGTCTCGCGGACCTCCTCAATCTGCTCGCCGATGCCACCGATGTCTTCGTAGGCCACCGCCGGCTCGTGCTCGACCTGCATCACGCGCGCACGAACGTCGGTCTCGGCGTCCAACACGCGAACGACCGAGAGAGAGTTGTTCACCGCGACGCGATCGTCGGGTTCGAGCTGCTCGCGCATCTCATCGGTAACCTCGGTGAGCGCCTCCTGATTGTTCCCGTGTTGTTTGATCACGACGCCATCGTCGGAAATCTCCTGTATCGTCGCAATGAACAGCGGCGACTGCTTGAGCTTCTTGTTCTCGTGGGTCAGCCGTTCGAGCTTCTGCTGGTACTTGTTCTTCTTTGCGTTCGCATCGAGGAGCTCGTCCCGCATTTCCTCGTTTTGCCCCTCGAGTATTTCGAGCCGTTCCTGTAGCGACTCGATCTTCTCCTGTTGTGACGCGCCGGGTTCGTACGGCCAATCGACGTCGTCAACGATGTCGGTCATCTACGCGTGAATAGCGCTCGTTCTCATAAGAGGTTTCGGGTCCGCTACACCGCAACTACCGATATCACGGCGGTTCCCCAGGCGTACACGCCGTGTGAGTCTCAACACGCACCGCCTCTCGACGATGGCGGATTACTAATAGTAATCTCAAGATGGAAAATATTACATAGTTGCATTATGTAGTGAGGGTATGAGCGCTGCAGAGGAGCAAGAGAACGCGACTGTTCGGGAGGGGTTACACGACTGTCCGCCGAGCGCGAAGCTAGTTGCGAAGGTACTCGAATACGACGGGCCACTCACCCAGCAGGAGCTGGCCGAGGAGACGCTGTTGCCCACGCGGACGGTTCGGTACGCGGTCTCGCAGTTGGACGAGATCGATATCGTCCAGTCGCGGTTTTCGTTCACCGACGCCAGAAAGCGCGTGTACAGCCTCAGAAACGAATGATCGAACCGCCGAGCCGGTGATAGGGACTGTTGTGAGTATGTTCGGCACGGTCGTAGACTGATACTGTCGGTCATCGGTCTGTGACCACTCGGTCGCCGGTTCAGCCAGCAGCGTGCTCCACGATCCCGAAGCGTCCACTGCCGGTGTACGGAAGGATGACCGACAGTATGACGACTGCTCTGTGGTGTCACGAACCGTTCTGTGTCGCCACAGCGGGACGGAATCACAACAGTCCCTATGAATCACCGCGGATGCGGTGATCCGGGAAACTCTCCTTGGTAAAGTTTAATCCCATGCTGGGACGAGAGTGAATATGAAGAACCTCATCATCGACGGCGATCCAGGCATTCGGAAGGACGCGGTCATCGAGTACGACGAGGAGGAAGTCGTCTGCTTTTCGGTCAAGCGCCAGGGCGACTGGCACGGTCCCGAGCGGGTTCAGCTGTGGTGTACGGTCGGTGCAGAGGACGAGCGAGAGTCCTACGAACGCCGCGAGTACGTCCCGATGTACTTGGAGACCGAACACGCCGAGTCCGAAGCGATCACGGTCGTCGGTTGAACGGATCGTTTCCCTATACTACCGAATATTTGAACCATCTTTGAGAATCTACGTTTATCGTCTCCATAATACAGTGTTAATAGGTGGCTATTATCGGTACGTCCGTATTTGAGCCGCTACGTACGGCGATTGCCATCCTATGGTGAGACGATACAAAGCGACGAAACGGTCTGCAACGACGCTTGGATCGCGCAACGGACTGGAACGATTTCACTCATTTATTAGGTAACCGGTTGCTTTCATTCGTATGGAAGTCAAGACGGTCGAAGAGACGTCGTTATCTCTCAAGAAAATAACGACGTATGCGACGATAACGGGGTTACTCGTTGTCGGTATCTTACTGCCGATCCCGTACGTCAAGGGGTACGGGAGTGTGCTCAACACGGTGTTGTTGCTCGGATTGGTTGGGCTCGTCGGACGGACGCTTCTGTCCGCAGTACTTGCGTTTTCGAGAACGGATCCTCCAGCGATCGGCGACACGACGCTTCCCACCGTGTCGGTGGTGATACCGGCGTACAACGAGGAGCCGGTGTTACCGGGGACGATCGAGGCCTGTAAGCGGGTGGACTATCCAGCGGAGAAGCTCGAAGTCGTGCTCTGTTATGAGGCGAGTTCGACGGATCGAACCGCCGAAATCGCACAGCAGGCTGCTGCCGACGATCCTCGGTTTGTCGCTGTCGAGCGCGACGAACCGGGCGGTGGGAAAGCCAAGGCGACGAACTACGCGCTGAAACACGCCACGGGTGACATCATTGCGAGCATCGACGCCGACCACCAGTTCAAACCGGACGCGATCCGGCGCGCAGTGGCGTGGTTCCTCGCTGATGAGGACACGTGGTGTGTGAAAGGGCGGTGTTACGGCGACAACCCGACGGACTCGCTGTTGGCGCTGCACGCGACCGTCGAGCGCCACATCGCCGAGAAGGGCGACCTGTTCGCTCGGGAGGTGGTGGACGGGTTCACTATCTTCGGTGGTGGGCAGGCGTTCTTCCGGAAAGAGGTGTTCGAGGAACTCGGCGAGTTCGACGAGGAGATCCTCGTCGAGGACATCGACATGTCCTCGAAGATCCACTCGATCGGCAAGGAGTTGCGCGTCGATCCACAGGTCATCACCTACGAGGAGAACCCCGCAACGCTGTCCGCGTGGTGGAACCAGCGAAAGCGGTGGGCGCGAGGTTGGATGCAGGTGGCGGTCCGGTATCTTCCCCTCTTGCCCCAGGAGCGAGCGATCTCGATCCGGAAAAAGATCGACGCTGTGTACACCTTCGCCTACGCGATCGTTCCGGTGTTGTTCGTCCTCGTCTTTCCGATGCCGTTGTTCAACGGTTTGACCGGGGTTTCGACTGCGACGCTCATTCCCAACGGCTGGGTCGTATGGTCGTTCATATCGATCACCCCCATCATCGTGTCGTATCTCATCTTCATTCAGGACTGGCTAGAGGGAGAGACCCACCATCCGCTCGAATACCTCGCTGCGTTCACGCTCTGGCCGTATCTCGTGTTCCAAACCGCAGTGTTCATCGCCGCGTTCATCGACGAGTTCATTCTCGACAAAGACAGCATCTACGTCACCACGTCGCGCTCGGACCAAGGACAGAGCCACCCCCGGTGAGTGATACTGTCGGACCGAGGTGATTGTATACCGTCGGTCATATCCATTGATACTCTACGATCGCTTGGTGGGTGAGTCGCGGTCGATCCCGTGGTGAACAAGCAACCGAGTGTTCCAAGGCCCATGACCGACGGTATATATCGAATGCTGATGAATCGCTAGACCGCAGATGGATGGTCCGTCGCACTCCGTCCGCAGGGCCGACAGTATGACGATCTTCTCTCGACGAATCGAAACGGGAAAGTGAACGAGAATGAAACCGGAAGCCGGAGATCTCGTATGATAGGGAAAGGAACGTCGAAACCGCGGTTCGACAGCGATCGTTTCTGGCTCACTGCTGCGCTTTTTGTTGGCAGTGTGGTGTGCGTCGCGTATTTTCTGACGCACACGCACCCGGCGTACGAGGGCGGCTTGTACCTCCAATTCGTCGAAGAGATCCTCCAGAACGGCTACGCGCTGCCCGATCGGATTCCCTACTACCTCGAAGGCGGGATCCCCTTCGCCTACCCACCCCTCGTGTTCTATCTGATCGCCGTCACCACCGACGTTACGGGCGTCGATCCCGTGGCGCTCGAACTGTACGCGCCGGGCGTGATAGCGATCGTGTATCTGATCCCCTTCTACTACCTCACAAAGGAGCTGTTGGAATCCCCCACGAAAGCAGGCATTGCGACGGTGTTCTTTGCCGTGACGCCACCGGTGCTCCGGTGGCACATCTCCGCGGGTGGTATCGTCCGGTCCGTCGCGGTGTTGTTCGCGCTGCTGGGCGTGTACGCGGGGCTCAAACTCTTCCGAACCGGCGGCGTGCGGTGGTTGCTTTCTGGAACGATGCTGTTCGCGCTGACAATGCTCACACACCCGGTGTACGCGGTGTTTTTCGGCGGTAGCTACCTCCTGCTGTTCGTCTTCTACGACCGGACGTGGCGCGGACTGCGCAACGGTGCTATCGTCGCCACCGGCGGGCTTGTGCTCGCTGCTCCGTGGTGGCTCCAGATCGTGACCACCCACGGACTGGACATCTACCTGTCGGCGAGCGGAACCCACACAGGATTGTTTGGCGGCGTCAATCGGCTCGCGTCGCAGTTCGTCTACCCGCTCTGGGACATGGATGTCGTCACGCCGTTTTACGTCGTGGCGTTCGCGGGCGGACTGTACGCCCTATTCCGCCAGCGGTATTTCCTCCCGGCGTGGATGGTGCTCGCCAGCTACGTCATCGGGAAACAGAGGTTCACCTTCGTCGCCGGATCGATGCTGAGCGCGGTGCTCGTCGTCGAGGTCATCGTTCCCGCACTGGCGGCGCTCGATCTGTCCGTTCCGATCCCGACCGATCGCCGGAGAATCGTTCCGATCGGGGTGGCGTTCGTGCTCGTGCTCGGTGCGATCGGAACCGGCGTTGCCTTTGCCGGCAGCGAGCTGACCACGGCCCACCACGACAGCCCGACCCAACCACAGACGGTCGACGACAATGATCTCCGCGCGGCGGAATGGATCAAAGACAACACCGAACCAGATGCGACGTTCGTCGTTCTCAGCGATGCAGCCGAGTGGGTGCCGTACTACTCCGAACGGACGGTGATCCTCAGCCCGTGGGGCGCGGAGTGGACCTCGACGTCCGGCTACTACACGGAGTACGCGCTGTTCCGGGATCTGGCCAGCTGCTCGGACGTCACCTGTCTCAACGTGCTGCTCGGTCTCTCGGATCGCCACCCCGACTACGTGTACGTCCCCCGCGACGTGTACACCGTCCACGGCGACGAGCACAGCCCGAACCCAGGGCTGCTCCACTCGATGAACGCCTCCGAGCAGTACTCGATGCAGCACAAAAACAGCGGCGTCGCCGTGTTCGAACTGACCGACTCGCAACCGACCCACAACGGGTCGAACGCCACTGCTCGTCGTCCGCGTTAGCCTCGTTCGGAACCGTTTTCGATCGGATCCACGTTCGCTTGGTCCACCTCGTAGATGACCACGTCCCCAAAGCGGTGTTTCTCGAGCCCGTCGATCCGATCGAACGGAAGCTCGCCGTACCGGTCGCGTTCGCGTGGCCCGACGTAGATGTAGCGCACGTCGTAACGGTGGAGCTGTTCGACGGTTCGTTCGGGCGGTCCTCGATAGAGAGCGTCCACATCCGCCGCACGCGCGTTGTACACCGACGAATTCCGGTAGATAATCTCGTGCGTCCAGCCAACGATCGTCGGGAGACCGGTGAGTGCCGACTCCGGATTCACCCAGGCGTACTGATCCATCCCTGGCGCGGCGGCGACGACCGGCTGACCGGGTCGTCGATCGAGCCACCGGATCGCTACCGCTTCCTCGGAGTGAACGGTGTCGAGGTGGGTCAACGCGTCGAGCGTCGGATCCTCGAGTGTGGCATCGGGAGCCTCACCGGTGAAGTGGTTCGAGAGCGCAAGCGGTCCGTAGATTGCCGTGCTGAGTACCAATCCGGCCACGAACAGCCGCCCGAGCCGAGCACCACGGAATCTACGTCGGAGAATCCACGCCAGCCCGACCCCCGCGGCTGGACTCCACAGCACCCACACCTGAAAGTACGCCTTGAAGACGGTGTTGAACCGGCCCTGAGCCGCCTGATCCTGGAGATAGAGGAGCTCGACGAGCAACACGATCCCCGCACCCGCGAGCACGAGCACCCCCGCGTAGCCGAGTGACGTCCGGCTGTGGTCGTCCTCGGACTGTTCTTCTCGGAGACACATCCACGCCCAGAGCGCGATCGGTCCGATCACCACGAGGGCGGGAAATCGGAGCCACGCGGCGATCGCTGCCGACAGACCGATCGCCACGCCCGACACAATCGGTCTCCGCGCGACACGGGCGGCGGTGTTCGACCCGGCAAACAGCACCGGGACGAACACGAGCAGAAAACCACCGTGGACGAGAAGCAACGGACCGAGGCGCGTCTGACCCGAAACCACGCCGATCGCTCGGCCACTCGCGGGACCGAGCCAAAACGGGAGCGTCGCTGCCAACCCGATCGGTGCCAACGCCCCCACGGTGAGGAAGGCGCTGCCAGCGCGACGGAGCTCGCGGGTGACCCACCCCTCTCGCCACGCGTCGAACCGTCGAACGAACGGGAACTGGGCGGGAACGCCGACGCGCGAGGAAAGCCAGCTCGAACCTGGAGGCGACGGAGCGAACAGGAGCGTGAGCCACACCACCCCGAACGCGGTCGGCAACGACCACGTGTTGATGAACCCGATGAGTCCGGCCAGCACCGCGCTCACGCCCAACAACGCCGTGCGAAGCGAGCGCTCGGAGGGCTGGCTCCGGTAGTAGCTGAAACAGAGGGTGGCGACGGCCACCAAGAACGGGGTGCTTATCATGTGTGCGTGGAGATCCCCGTTCAGCCACGCGAACAACGGAAACTCGGTTGCGATGCGGTAGGAGTCGGGATTTCCCGGCACGCCGGGGATGACGCGGCTCGCGTTCCAGTAGGAGAATCCGGCCGGAGAAACGGCAAACCCCTCGACAGAAACGTTCACCCACGCGGCGATCGATTGTGCTGTTTCGTCGGGGAGCAGCCACAACAGCGCTCGAAACGGCGTCTGGAGGTTGCTCGCAACGCCGACGAAGAACCCGCCCAGCACACCGGTGCGCCGCCGCGACAGACCGACCGACGACCCGAGCGAGCCGGCAAACCCGTACACCGCTGTCACCAGCATTGCGTACCAGCCAGCCAGCGCGAGGTTGTAGCTGTAGGCGGCTTCCGTGCCCGTCAGCATCGACAGCACCGCAGAGAGCATGTGCCCGCCGTAGTAGTACTGCACGGCCTCGCCAGCGAACCAGAAATCCTCGGGCGGCAGCGACGACGCCCGGAGCAGGCTCGCCAACAGTCCGTAATCGAGGAACTTCTCCCCACCGGACGGATGGATCCCCGGATCGACGGCCCGAACGATGACCAGTCCGACGAACGCGAGCGTGAACACGACGGCCGCCTCGACGGCCGGTCGGCGCTCGATCCCGACCGTGCCGTAGCTCCGAACCACGAGGAGAATGAGAACGAGCGACAACAGTCCGCCCACGACCGCGAGCCAGCCGAACGTCAGATGTCCGATCCAGTAGGCCGGGAGACCGACGCACGCGAGCGCGATCGGCAGGGCAACACCGCTCCCCCGATCCGCGAGACGGGGACACAACGCGGCGGCGATCGGAACCCCGGCGGCGAACAGGAGAAGATAGACGACGAGCCAGCGAACCACGACCCAATACTCCATGCGATCACTCATACGTCACCAGTCATACATCTTCTGACTGAATCCGTCACGCAGGTAGGGAGTGGGTACGAGTAACAGACGGGACGCGAATCATAACCCTTACTACTGTGTCGGGGGTAAGAGGAAACAGCGGGATGGGATAGCCAGGAGATTCCGCCGGGCTCATAACCCGGAGATCGGTAGTTCAAATCTACCTCCCGCTACTTTCCTGGCGTCGTTGTTCTCGTCGGTACCCTCTTTCGAACAGCTACACTGTCGGACAGAGATGATTGAATATCGGATGCTGGTGACCCGTCGGACAGCAGCTGGATAGTCCGTCTCTGTCCGTACGTGGCTCTGTTCGACAGTGTATCGGCGTGAACCGACTGTCGGTCGAAAATAACGAGGTTTTTGAACGAGGACGAAGTGTGGCAGGGTATGCGGGAGGTGCTCGAAGAGTGGCAGCCGGTTGTTGACAGGGAGATCGAGCGATTGCTACCACGAACCATCGACGAGACGTATCTCTCGGAGTTTTTCGGCCCGGCACGCTACGAATACGATACGGACGGCGTTCAACGCGCCCTGTCGGACCCCGTTTGGAACCTCCTCGACCGGGGTGGCAAGCGCTGGCGAGCCATCGTGTTCCTGTTGTTGACCGAGGGCTTCGGCGAGGATCCCCACGAGTATCTCCCCTACGCGTGCATTCCGGAGATCCTTCACAACGGAACGATCATCGTCGACGACGTCGAGGACGAGGCGGACATGCGCCGGGGACACCCCGCATTGCACCACATCTCGGGAATGGACGTTGCGCTCAACGCGGGCAACGCCATGTACTTCCTCCCGCTGAAGATCATCACCCACGATCCCGCCGATCTGTCCGCCGAACGCAGGCTCGCGGCCTATGAGATGCTGATGTACGAGCTCAATCGGACGCATCTCGGACAGGGAATGGACATTTACTGGCACAACAAGCAGACGATCGACATCACTGAGGCGGAGTATCTGGAGATGTGTGCGTGTAAGACCGGCTGTCTCGGGCGCATCGTTGCCCGCCTCGCTGCCATCGTCACCGGCCAGGACGAAGCGACCGAACGAACAGCCGCGGAGTTCGCTGAGCTGATGAGCGTGGCGTTCCAGATCGGCGACGACATCCTCGATATCGAGACGAGCGACGAGGACGGTGGCGCGTTCGGAAAAGCCGCCGGAAACGACATCCGGGAGGGAAAAAAGACGCTGATGGTCATTCACGCGGCGAACAACGCCCCGGCCCAGCAGGTCGCGCGCATGGAAGAGATCCTGTGGGCAGAGGAGAACACTCCCGCGGAGATTGAGACGGTCGTCGACCTCCTCTACGAGACCGGGAGCGTCGAATACGCCCGCGAAAAAGCACACCAACTGTCGAACGACGCGCGCGAGTGCCTCCATCAACTCGATCTCGATCCCGAGATCTCCGAGCAGCTCGCCTCGTTCACGCGGTTCGTGATCGACCGGAAGGTCTGATACTGTCGGACGGCGGTGATCGCGTATCGGCTGCTGGTGAATCGCCAGACAGCAGCTGGATCGTCCGTCGCACTCCGTACGTAGATCCGACAGTAGGAAACGCGCCGCGCACGACCGGCACGAACCCGTCTCCGGTTGGATGACGCGCCAACGATGGTTCCGCGTTATCGTATCTCTCATATGGACGGTCACCAATCCCGAACTATGGCCGCATTCGATGCTGATTTCGAGTTCGATACCGGTTTGTTGGTCGAGCTGACGGAGACGGGCGGCGTTCCGGGGTACGAAGACCGGGTTCGGGAGATCGTTCGTCGGGAGTTAGCGGAAACGACCGACACGGTTCGGTCCGACGCGATGGGCAACGTGATCGGGACGCTCACCGGAACGAGCGACTACAGCGTCACTGTGGCGACCCACATGGACGAGATCGGGTTCATGGTGCGTCACGTCACCGACAGCGGGTTTCTCACGATCGACTCCCTCGGCGGGTGGGATCCCCGCGTGCTCCGCGCCCAGCGAGTGATCGTCCACACCGACGACGGCGATCTGGCGGGCGTCATCGGGTCGTCCCCGCCCCACACGAACGGAAGCGATTCGGACGACCCCTCGATCGAGGACGTGTACGTCGACGTGGGACTGGACCCCGAGACCGTCGAGGAACGCGTGAGCGTCGGCGATCTCATCACGATGGACCAGACCACACGGCAGGTCGGAGAACACGTCACGGGAAAGGCGATCGACAACCGCGTCAGCGTGTGTGCGATGGTGGCCGCCGCTCGACGGCTCACCGATCCCGACGCGACGATCCACTTCGCCGCCACCGTCCAGGAGGAGGTGGGGCTGCGCGGTGCGCGCGCGCTCGGCGTTGATCTCGATCCCGATCTCGCTATCGCGCTCGATACGACCGTCGCAAACGACACCCCGTCGCACCAAGCGAACGAACACGTCACCCGGCTGGGCGAGGGAACGGGGATCAAGCTCAAGGATTCGGGCGTCATCACGAACCCCAAAGTCCACCGCCGGCTGCAGGCGGTCGCCGAGCGAGCGGGGATTCCCTACCAGATGGAGATCCTCCCGAGCGGGAAAACGGACACCGCCGGGTTCCAAACCACCCACGGCGCCAAGCCGGTCGGGGCTATTTCGGTCCCGACGCGGTATCTCCACACCGTTACCGAGAGCGTCCACCACGCCGATCTCACCGCGACGATCGATCTCTTGACGGCCTTTTTGGAGAGCGAAACCGGCGAGCACGACTACCGACTGTAGGCCAATGGGAGAATCAAAGTATTCACTACGGCCGGTTTCCTAGCCCCCACCATGACCACGGACGAGGGAATGAACCGCCGCGATTTCCTGCGGATGACCGGTGTGTCCGCAACCGCTACCGTCGCTGGCGCGAGCGGCGCCGCAGCCGCACAGGATGGCGGGAACGAGAGTGGGAATCAGACCGGGAACGAGAGTGGGAATCAGACCGGCAACCAGACCGGGAACGAGAGTGGGAATCAGACCGGCAACCAGACCGGGAATGAGAGTGGGAATCAGACCGGTAACCAGACCGGGAATGAGAGTGGGAATCAGACCGGTAACCAGACCGGGGACTCGGGTGGCGGTGGTTCGGGTCCGATCGACTACGGCGGCTATCTCGACGACGCCAACGGCTGGGAAGAGGGTGGGACGGCCGACGAGACCGGCAGCAACGAGGTCACCATTGCGGTCGGTCCGAACGAATCGAACAACTTCGATCCGGTGGCGGTCCACGTCGATCCCGGTACGAAGATCGTCTGGGAGTGGGAAGGCCCCGGCCACAACGTCCAGGCCGAGGACGGCCAGTTCGAAAGCGAGATCAAAAGCGAGGGCACCTTCGAGTACACCGCCGAGGAAGAGGGCGTAATCCCGTATTTCTGCCAGCCCCACAAAGACATGGGGATGTTGGGCGCGCTCGCCGTCGGCGAGGTTCCGCGGAAGGAGCCGGCTGCTCCCGTCACACCTGCTGTCAGCCAGGGTACGAAAAACCTCGGGGTTGCGACGTTCGCCACGATGGTCTCGACGCTGGGGCTGGCGTACTTCTTCCTCCGGTACGGCGGCGACTACGAGCAGTAACGCCGCTGGGTTCGTCCGGTCACGAACCGCATCACACCGACTCGGGTGCGGTGTGAACGGTGACGTCCACGGGTCGCTCCTCGCCTTCGAGGTCGGCGACGATCCGCCGGACGATGTTCTTCGCTTCCCCTTCGATTTTCGGCGTCACTTTTTCGATCACCCAGTCGAGCGGAACGAGCGCAGGGAGATCGATCGCGTCTTCGTTCGCCGAATCGGGGCTGAACTCGATGCGGAGCCGGACACGTGAGGCGTCGGGTGCGTTCTCTGGTGCTTTCTCCGGAACGTGCTCGACGTTCCAGTAGCCGTGGGCGTCGATGTCTTTGATCAGTTCCCAATCGATGCGGGCAGGCGGATCGAGCGCAGTGACCTCCGAACGAGCGGTGTACGACAGCTTCCACCACGCAAAAGCGAGATCGTACTCCGTTCCCGGTCCCCCGTCGCCGTAACGGCGGACCTCTCGGATGTGCTCCGAGTAGTTCGCGTATCGTGGGAAATCCACGAGAAACTCGTACACCTCCTCGGGCGGCAGATACACTACTGTGCTGGCTTCAACGGCGTCCACACACCGTGTCTATCTGCCAACCTCCTAAGTATACTGTTCTCCCGATGCGGTTTCGTCCTTCCGAGGAGGGACTGAACCAATCCCTTCGAAGAGCGATCATTTACAACAGTTTAGCACTCATGACCGAACAATGCTCGAAGGAGTGAACGTCGCGCTCTGTGTGACTGGGTCGATCGCGGCGGTGCGGACCGTCGAACTCGCCCACGAACTCCGGCGGTGTGGGGCGACCGTGCGGACGGTGATGACCGAGAGCGCACAAAGTATTATTCATCCGTGGGCGCTCGAGTTCGCCACGGATCGACCCGTCGTCACCGAGATCACCGGCTCGGTCGAACACGTCGAGCTGTGTGGGCACGACGGGTGGGCCGACGCGGTGCTCATCGCGCCCGCGACGGCGAACACGATCGGGAAGATCGCAGCCGCCATCGACGACACCCCGGTGACCACGTGTGTGACGACCGCGCTCGGGACCGACGTTCCGATCGTGGTCGCTCCGGCGATGCACGAACCCATGTACGATCATCCGGGGGTGCTCGAGGCGATCGAGCGGGTCGAATCGTGGGGAGTGACGTTCGTCGATCCGCGCATCGAGGAGGGCAAAGCGAAGATCGCGTCCGACGACTCGATCGTGCTGTCGGTCGCCCGCGAGACCGGTCCGGATCCGCTTTCGGACGAGCACGTCGTCGTGACGAGCGGCGCGACAGCCGAGCGGATCGATCCCGTCCGGACGATAACGAACCGCGCCTCCGGTCGAACGGGGCGGGCGGTCGCGCGCGCCTGTTACGTCCGGGGGGGGACGGTCACGCTCGTCCACGACGATCACGACGTTTTCTACGCCACCGTCGAGCACGCAGAGAGCGCCGAGGAAATGATCGACGCCGTCGAACGCTGCGCTCCGACGGCGGATGCCCTCGTTTCGGCGGCCGCAATCTCCGATTACACCACCGAAACGCGTTCCGAGAAAGTCAGGTCGGGCCAACAGCTGACGATCGACCTCGAACCGACGCCCAAACTCATCGACACTGTCCGCGACGACCACCCTAATCTCCCGATCGTTGGGTTCAAACTCGAACCCGGCGGCGACGACGACGAACTGATCGAGGCAGCCCACGGCCCGCTCGATCGGGCGGATCTCTCTTTCGTCGTCGCAAACGACACGGGCGTGCTGGGTGCACAACAAACCCGCGCGTTGCTCGTCAGACCGACCAACCACACCGAATACGTGGGATCGAAAACTGGACTCGGTCTCACCATCGCCGACGAACTCGCCACGGAACTGTAGCGAAGGAGCTGTTCACGATCTGCTGTTCTACGCGCGGCGAACGACTACACGTCCACACGAAGGTTTATATCTGAAAACGGGAGCACTCAGCCTTGCACATGCGACGGAGCGATCCATCGTTCGGCACGCTCGCCGTCTGCGGTCTCGAAACGCGGATGTCGAAGCCTCGCGATCGGACCGAGCGCGTCGGCGCGTTCCAGAGACCCTGTGGTCCCGGTCGGTCGTCTCGCATCGCAACGTCCCGAGCGGGCCGACATCGCATGTGCGTTCGCCTCCGGGCTGAAGAGGCATCGAACCGCAAATCGAGACGGAACCGGCGCGTTGCGGTGCCGATCACAGCCAGTCCGTGTGTCAGATCGTCGCGGACCGGCCGGGACCCACACCACGTCTCTCGCGTCCGCCGGATGGCCGTCGGTAGGCAACGATACGCCGTTGGAAACTGTTCGACATCATGAAAGCGAAAACGAGAACGGAACTGTACGGAGACGAGCGTGGGGTATCGCCGGTCATCGGTGTGATCGTGATGGTTGCCATCACAGTGATACTCGCGGCAGTCATCGGTGCGTTCGTGTTCGGTCTCGGCGGGGAACAGGAGCAACCGCCCCAAGCGCGTCTCGATTTTGATATCGATGGGGAGCAGGTGACGATTCGTCACGACAGCGGTGACTCGCTCGCTGTCGCCGCCGTCGACGTCGTCGTCGATGGTTCGTCGGTCGGTTCGGGGGCGCTCGAACCGGGAGGGCCTGACGAGGCGTACACGGCTGGTGAAACGATCTACTCCGGAACCGTCGACAGCGATGCCGAGATCCTGGTCGTCTGGCGGAGTCCGACCAGTGACAGGACCACGACGCTGAGCCACACCACGATGCCGTGACGAATGCTCACCGAACGCGAACCTCTTTCGAACAGTCGAGGGTCGGTGTGGAACGGGCTGCTGGAACCGGTGGACGGAAGGGGAAAACGCGCAGATCGACGACTCACCTAAAAAGAGTTAAATGGGCGCTTCCCCGACAATGGCTAACGGTTAGTCCGATGGTGAGGAAGAAGAAACTCAGTCCCAGTGGGACCAAGGATGCAGATGGTCAGTACCACAATGCTCACCTCAACCTACACGAGGACGAGCTGACGGTCGCGGGAATGTCGATCGGCGATGAGGTGTTTGTCCGGGTCCGCGAAGACAAAATCATCATCCAAAAGGCAGACCAAGAGGAGGTCGAGCACGACTTATAATTTCATTTATATATAAAACAGACAGTCACAACGAGTCAGCTGTTTTTCACCGACTGAATGGTGCTTTTGAACGTGCCGTAGGGTTGGGTACCGCTTATCTTTTGTTTCGTGCCAGTTTGTTTATTGACGAGAACGAAGGCGGGCGTTCCTTTGATCTTCTCCCGATCGGCGAGATCGACCTCGGCTTGGATCTCCTCTTTGATGCTGTCTTGCCGGTTCTGGATGCAGTCCCTGAGGGGATCGGTGTCGAATCCGGCGTTTTCGGTGATCGTGAGGAGCTTGTCGATGTCGGCCCAGCCGCTGTTCTCTTCGCCCTGTTGTTCGAACACGGCGTGGTGCCACTCCCAGAACCGGTTGGGTTCGCTGTCGGCGACCTGGTCCCACACGCAGTTCGCAAGGATGGCGGCCGGTCCCGAGTTCTTTCCGATGTTCGGTAGCTGGAGGAAGACGACCCGGAGCGTGCCGTCAGCGACGGAGTTGCGGCCGATCTTCGGGTGGATCTTCAGCGCAAACGTCGAACAGAACGGGCAGAGATAATCGCTCCAGTAGTACATATCGATCGGCGCGTCATCCGACCCCATCACCGGAGTGCTATCCAACGAAACGCCGAAGTCGGTCGTTCCGCTCGTTGAGCGCATGTACGGGAACTCCCCGTCCGGGGTGGTTGGCGTCTCTTCCGTCGGATCGGATTCCGAGTCCGATGGAGTGTCGGAGGGGTGGCTCGTCGACTTGTTGTCGTCCTCTGATTCACCTGGGTCGCTCCCAACGAGACTCGTACACCCCGCAATGCTGCCAGCGAGTACGAGACTCGCGCCCCGAAGCACCGTCCGCCGTCTCTGATTCGATTGAATGTCAGGCATTGTTGTCTCGGAACGACACTGTGTGAACCGCCGTTCCCTTACACACCCCTGTGTCGGTATCCCCTCTAACTCTTGTGTTTTCCTTGTCGCTTTAGGTGCTATTGACGATCGAATGAGGATCCGTCCCTCGTTGATACTGTCGGTCATCGGTCTGTGAACACTCGGTCGCCGGTGCAGCCAGCAGCGCGCTCCATGATTCCGAAGCGTCCACTGCCGGTGTACGGAAGGATGACCGACAGTATGACCTGATCGTGTGCGAACGGCTCTCGAACGGCGGCGCAACCAGCCGCGCTTTTACGTCTTCGTCGTATACGGGCGGCATGGAACGGCTCTCTCAGTCGCTTCGGGACGCGCCGATCATCCAAAAGGGGGAGTACGAATACTTCGTTCATCCCATCAGTGACGGTGTTCCGATGTTGGAACCGGAGTTGCTCCGCGAGATCGTCATCGGGATCATCCGCAAGGCGGATCTCGACGGCGTCGATAAGATCGTGACGCCGGCTGCAATGGGGATCCACATTTCGACGGCTGTGTCGTTGATGACGGACATTCCGCTCGTCGTCATTCGGAAACGCCAGTACGGGCTGGAGGGCGAGGTTTCGCTCGCGCAGGTAACGGGCTACTCCGAAAACGAGATGTACTTGAACGACGTCGAACCCGACGACCGCGTGCTGTTGCTCGACGACGTGCTCTCGACCGGCGGGACGCTCCACAGCATCACGACCGCGCTCGAAGAGATCGGCGCAGATGTAGCGGACATCGTTGCAGTCATCAAGAAAGTCGGCGGCGAGAACAAGATGGACGAACACGACGTGAAAACGCTCATCAACGTCGATGTCGTCTCCGGCTCGGTCGTGATCGTCGACGAAAACGGCGACGGATAGGATTCTTCCGACCGTCCGCCGGCGATGTGGTTATCCCAATGATTATTTCTGTGTTTGCAGTTGGTACAATATGACCGATTGGATCGGTACGACGTTCACGAGCACCGTCGGATGGGAGCACCTCGAACGGCTAGTCGATATCGACAGTCGGATGGCCGGTAGCGACGGCGAACGCGAGGCGGCGGCGGCGACGCGCGACGCGCTCGCGGAGCTCGGTGCGCGGGACGTCCACCTCGATACGTTCGACATTCAGGGGTGGGAGCGGGGATCGAGCGCCGTCCGAGCGGGCGATCGCAGCCACGAGAGCATCGCGTTGCCGCGCAGCCCGGCCGAGAGCGCCGCTGGCGAGCTGGTCGATCTGGAGTACGGACTCCCGGAGGATTTCGACGCTGAGCTGGACGGATCGGTCGTAGTGGTTTCGAGCACCGTTCCGGAGTGGTACGACCGGTTCATCCACCGCCGCGAGAAATACTACCGGGCGGTCGAGGCGGGAGCAGCGGGATTCGTCTTCAAAAACCACGTCGAGGGCTGTCTCGCTCCCACCGGCAGCGTCGGGACCGCCGACGAACCGATCGGTGAGATTCCCGCGGTCGGGGTTTCAAAGGAGGTTGGGGAGCGGCTCGTCCGCCGGTTTGAAGGCGAGAGAGCTGCAGTGGACGTCGACGCGAGCCACGGCCAAGCCACGAGCCAAAACGTCCACGCAACGTTGGGACCGGACACCGACGAGGAGATACTCGTTACCGGCCACGTCGACGCCCACGACATCTCCGAAGGCGCGATGGACAACGGGATGGGAACGGCCATGGTCGTCGAACTCGTCGCCGCGCTCGCTAGGCGCGAAGACGAACTGGAAACGCGGCTCCGGTTCGTCGTGTTCGGTGCGGAGGAGGTCGGACTGTGTGGCTCCGAGCACGAGGCCGATCGGGCCGATCTCGATCGGATCAAAGCGGTCGTGAACAACGATGGCGTCGCGCGTGGGCGGACGATCTCGGCAATCACTCACGGGTTCGCGGGACTCGCTGATGCCATCGAGACCACCGAAGACCGGTTCGATCACCGGATCTCGAAAACGCCCCAACAGAACCCCCACAGCGATCACTGGCCGTTCGTGCTCGACGGCGGCGTTCCGGGGCTGCACCTCATGAGTGAAACCGAGGGTCGCGGCCGGGGCTGGGGCCACACCCACGCGGACACGCTCGACAAACTGGAACCGCGAACGCTCAGAGAAAGCGCCATCCTCCTCACCGACCTCATCGTGTTGCTCGCCAGGGATGACACCGCGATCGACCACCGGCCACGGGAGGAGATCATCGCGGCGCTCGAACGAGAGCACAAAGCCGAAGGAATGCGGCTCATCGGTGATCTTCCGTGACGCCCTCGAAAGTCGTTTAGTGAGGCGGCACGACAACGCTACTGATGATCGATACCCGAGTTGGTATCGTCGGCGATGCGGTCGAGCCGATAGCGAACGCGGTCGAGTCCGCCGGTGGAGTCCCGCTCGTCGATGATGGCGCAGAACAGCGGGACGCCGACCCGGCGTTCGTCATCGCCGTGGGGGACAAGGCCCTCCGGTCGCTGCTTCCGGACTCGTCGGCGCCGATACTCCCCGTCGAAACTGGCATCTCCGGTCTCGATTCGCTCGCTTCGAATCGAGTTCGAACGGAACTCCCGGGGCTGCTCGATCTGTTTTCTTCCGAGCAGTGTGGTGGAAGCGCCACCGGAGCCGATCCCCAGCAGTTCACCGTCACGCGTCCCGTGTTGGGCGTCGACCGGCCCGACGGTCGCGTGCACGCGCTCAGGGACGTGACACTGGTCACTGCGGAGCCGGCGCGCATTTCGGAGTACACGGTCGTCGCTGGCACCGCCCCCAGCCCTCGGCAGGTCACGAGCGTTCGCGCCGACGGCGTCGTGGTCGCCACGCCCACAGGAAGCCACGGGTACGCCCACGACGCCGGTGGTCCTCGGCTCGCGGCCGAAACCGGCGTCGGTGCGGTCGTCCCGATCGCTCCCTTTTCGATCGATGCCGACCACTGGGTAATCCCGCTGTCGGACATCCGGCTCACCGTCGACCGCGACGATGCGTCCGTCGAACTCCGCCTCGATGGTCGCCAGGCGGGATCCGTTTCGTCCACTGAGACGCTTCGCCTACGTCCGGTGACGACGATCGAAACGATCGCCGTCGAACAGGGATTGGAAAAGCTCTAATGGAAGCACCTCCCCCGTGTAGGTATGGTACTAGCGGCTTCGCTGTTCGGCCCGATCGACACGATCATCGGTCCGCAGATCGAGCATGTGCTTTTCGTTCTCGCACTGGCGAACGTTGTGACCCGTGCCGTTGCGCACCGAACGACCGTTCACCAGGCCGAAACAGGTGGTGCAGAAGCGATTGAGCGCCACTCCGCGCTCATCGCAACGAACGTACTCCTCGTCCTCGGGGTGTTCTACTACACGACGCTGCAGTACCACGCCGGCATCGTGATCTCGACGCTCGTGCTCGGTATGGTGCTCACTGACTTCTTCGAGTTCGAAGCCCGAAAAGTCGAGGCGCGACAGGAGACCCCGATCGAACGACCGAAGGGCGCGATGGTCGCTTCCCTGTTGGTGGTCTTATACGCCGGGTACCTCAGCATCTTTTTCCTCGTCAGACCGTTCTGGACCCAAATCGTGTGACTTCGGAGTGATCCACACGTCCCGCGTTGTCCCCCGTTCTTCGGCCCGATTGCCACCGAAAACCGTTTACCGCAAAATACGCTGATTACGCAGAATTGAATCCGTCCTGGATCGCCTCATTCGGTGGCCAGCGTCTTGCGCAGCTCTCGGCCGGCGGGGATGAACACCCAGAACGTGAGCGTGCCGAGGATCGCAAACCACAGCAGCCCCGTTTTGAACGTGAGCGCGATCTGGTCGAGCATCTGCAGGTTTTCCGGTGCTGGCATGGCGAGCTGTTGCTCCGAGAAGCTCTGTGTGTTGTACCAGCCAGCGATGACCATCCACCCGAGCGCACTGCTCGTGAGAATAGCAAACCCCTTCATGAATTCGTCGGCCATTACCGGGTGTTAGTCACCGTCGTCTTTAGCGTTTGCCATTCCCATTCCAGCGGTCCGAAATCGGGTCGAGAAGACGTACACCGCCGATCCGGCGACGATCACACCGATCCCGAGCAGGGCGAGCGGAACGTTGATCTCCTCCACTGGGGCTTGGGCCTGTTGGGTCGCCGTATCGAGCAGAGCGAATCCTGCCACGACTGCGGCTCCGGCGATGAGCGTCGAAAAAACGGTGACGATCTTGTACACCGAAAGCGGGACGATCACGTCGCTGTCGTCCGCCGACTGCTCGGACCCGTTGGCGTCGGCCATACGGGAACTGATGCGGTGGGGCTACTTGACTTCCCCACTTCGAGAAAGCACCGTTCGTCCGGCTCGATCTTTCGTACGCTACTCGTCGGTTTCGTATCCGCGGTTCCATACTCGCTCGACCGGCTCGCCGGTCGGCGGCGTGTGAGAAACGTCTTTCAGTGTTTCTTGTTCCATCGTGTTATACGGTATCTCGTGGCTTGTATTTAAGCACTCCCTGAGATGGATGTATATTCCTTAAATTCACATGGACAATACGTGTCTCTTGATTGGTGATAGAACGAGAACGAACCCAGCAGAACGTTACTGCAAGAACTGTTCGAGTCGGTCCATCGCGGTTCGGAGGTCGTCCAGACCAGTCGCGTACGACACGCGAAGGTGTCCCGAGCCACTTTCACCGAACGCTGACCCCGGAACCATTGCGACCTTCTGTTCTTCGAGGAGCGCCTCGGCGAACGCGTCGGCGTCGTTCCACGGGCATTCGGGAAAGACGTAGAACGCGCCGGTCGCCTCGAAGCAGTCGATGCCCATCTCCGAAAAGCGCGAGAGCACGAACTTCCGTCTCCGATCGTACTGGGTTCGCATCCGTTCGACGGAGTCATCACACGACCGGAGGGCTTCGATGGCGGCGTACTGTGGGGTGGTCGGCGCGGACAGCATCGTGTACTGATGCACGCGGTTCATCGCGTCGATCACCTCGCTCGGCCCGAGCGCGTACCCCAACCGGAGACCAGTCATGGCGTAAGCCTTCGAGAAGCCGTTGTACACCACCGTCCGTTCTTTCATCCCCTCGACGCTGGCGATGGAGGTGTGCTCCCCGACGTAGGTGAGATCGGCGTAGATTTCATCCGAGAGCACCGTGAGATCGTGCTCACGGGCGAACGCGGCCACCCGTGCGAGTTCCTCGTGGGTCATCGTCGCGCCAGTCGGGTTGTTCGGGTAACAGAGCACGAGCAGGTCGGCGTCCGCTGCCCCGGCCTCTTCGAGTACCTCGGGCGTGAGCACGAACTCGTCTTCGGCCCTCGTTTGGACGGGGAGTACCGTCCCGCCGGCGAAGACCACCCCCGGAACGTAGGAAACGTAGGACGGTTGTGCGATGGCAACCACGTCGCCCGGGTCGACGAGCGCGCGGAACGTCAGATCGAGCGCCTCGCTCGCGCCCGCCGTCACGAGGATCTCATCCGCAGGATCGTAAGTGAGCTCCCACTTTTCGATGTGATCCGAAATGGCCTCGCGGAGCTCGCGCTTGCCACGGTTGGCGGTGTAGGAGGTGCGCCCCTGCTCGATGGATGCGATGGCCGCCTCCCGCGCCCGCGACGGGGCGGTGAAATCCGGCTCACCGACGCCCAGTGAGATCACGTCGTCCATCTCCTCGGCCAGCTCGAAAAACCGACGGATCCCCGAGGGTGGCACCTGGCGAACGCGCTCTGCGATCGACGGTCCCGTCATGGCGTAACCGACAGGCGGTCGTCGTCGTGCCCGTCATCGAATTCGATCCCGTTCTCCTTGTAGCTCTCCATCACGTAGTGGGTAACCGTCTGTGTGACCGCCGGCACTGGGGCCACCTGCTCGCTGATGAATCGGGAGACTGCGCCCATGGAGTCGGCTTCGACGTCCAGGGCGAAATCGAAATCCCCGCTCACGAGCCGGAGCGATCGCACCTCGTCGAACTCCACGATCCGTTCGGCGATGTCGTCGTACCCCGTCTCACGATCGAGCGCCACGTTGAGTTCGACCGTGGCCCGAACCGGCTCCGATTCGGCCTGACTCCAGTCCACGACGGCCTGGTATCCCCGAAGAACGCCCGCTTGTTCTAGGGCGGCGATTGTCTCCTCGATCTCGCTTTCGTCCCGATCGGTGAGACGCGCGAGATCGCTCACCGAGTACCGGGCGTTCTCACGCAACAGATCGAGCAGTTCGGCTCGTGCGTCCATGCCGGATAGCCGCCGACGCCGGCAAAAAGCCTTGCTACACAGTGAGACGCCACCACAATATATAGTGAGATTATATCTCACGATACAGTTATAGGGCAATAGAACACATAGAAGCGTATGCGCCGACACGCGGTCGTGGCTGCGATGTCGTTGTACCGAGCCGGAACGCTGACGCTCGAACAGGCGGCAGGGTACGCCGGTGTAACGCCCGGAACGATGCGCGAGCGCCTCCGGGGCAACGGTATCGACGTTCGGGAGACGGCGGCTCCAGCGGGCGAGGCCGCAACCGCTCAGCACTGACGCCCCACCACCTTTTTTCCGCTCGGGTGGCCTTCGGCCACCCTCGCGCAAAAAACGTGGGCGAAAAAAAGCCGCTCGCGATGCTCGCGGTGAGTGTACTCACGTACCGCCACCGCACCGCGACTGTCTCGTAACTCCTCGCTGTGGTGGTTCGTCAGTTGTCGGTGATGTGTGTGTCGGCTTCGCCGACGACGCGAGCCAGGTCAGGGTAGCTCTGACGCAAGCCAGAGAGATCGCCGCGCTGGCGGTACTGGCAGTACTCCACGAGGGTGTCAACCAGACAGGCCGGAGCGCTCTCCGCGTCGGGTTTCTCGGTTGTGGCTGCGGGTTCGCGTGACTTCTCGGCGGTGAACACCGACTGCACGACTGTGTCGTCCCGCTGTTCGTGACAGCGCACGCATGCGCCGTTATCGAACCAACATTCAATGATCGTCTCACCGGTGGCGCAGTAGCGCGTGAACCGCGCGATGCCGGGAAGTTCGTCGTAGCCACCCGCTCGTGGCGATCCGAGTCCTGCGGTCGCCAGTATCTGCTCGATCTGGGTAGCGTGAGCGCAGCCCGTCGACTGACACGGCCTGCACCACAATCCTTTGCCCACGTCGATGCTGTGGTACAGCTCCGCCTTCACAATTTCATCCCGATCCGTTGCAGTCGAGAGGTTCACGACCTCGCCCTGCCGATTCCGGAACTGAAACAGCGGCAACGTCATCGCCACCACCGCCCCAACGGGCAGCCCATCCGGTGATCGAGCCGCGTGCGGACCGGCCGGCCGCACTTCCGACAGCGCCCGCTATAGTTATATTTCTGATACGATGCGACACCGTTACATGCCTCTGATTCGTTCCCTGTCATGGGTTTGCTCACTTCGTGAGAACCCAGCGTCGGGTGATGGAGACACCCGGCGCGTTTCAATGAACGCGCATGCGTCGACGCCATGCTGGCGTTCTCATCTTACTTTGCCTGCCCGATCACATATAAAGATATTTGAATGTTGATTGATCAGTGTTCTATGATAACAGATTCTCGAACGATTTGTCGGGAGTCTCTTCGTCAGTCAGTCCGCGTGTCAGCAGGGTCTCTGTGGGTCGACGACTGTACACTGTCGTGTAGTGATGAATTGCAATCCACGTGTTCGAGGTGGTCACACCGATCACCCACTTCGCTTTGCGTTGCTATCGAAATCGAACGCCATTGAGGTACAGTCCATTGAACAGCATGACCCCGCCGGGAGCACCCCATGCGACGGTCCGGATGACGGTGTCTGTGGCATCGACCAATAGAAGTATAACAACACCGAGGAAGGCAACGATGGCTCCAAGCAGCCGGTGTTTGACAGAGCGGCTAATTATTTGTATGGGTCCAATCGCAAACACACGATCTGGAGACGTGCTGGATGGCATTCGTGCTCCCTCCTCCGTGGAACGCGTGCTTGCCGTATAAAGCAGCGCAAGCCACGCAAGACCGATAGCGAGGAGAATGTGAGAAATACCTATAAATTCCATAAGCGGGGGATAGTCAGCGAACGGATTGCCAGCGATCGGAGTGAACGGATCCATTGTCGGATGGGTACCACTGTCGAGCGTGACATGGAGCAACGTTCCTGCGAGACTCGGAATAACGAGACCGGTGAGCCCTCCCCTATCAGATCGCCATCGATCGAACTGCGTTGGGAACCGGCGAGCACCCAGTACCATCCCAACCGTGAGCACACCAGCGACGACGGCCGCTCCCAGATACGTGTGCTCACCCCAGTGGTACGGACCAGGAAGCACCCCAATCAACACGAGCGCTGGCCAGATATCGAGGACCACGCTGGCAATGCAGAGTGTCGTAAGGTCAATCCGGCGGCGAAGCGGAAGGCCAATCAGTAGTGCTGGACCGAGATGGTAGAACGTGAACGGCATCAGTACATACCTCTGATTCAAAATAAAAAAGTGTTTACAACCATCGCCACACGGTAGCTAAACTAGACAGGATGTCATAGACAGTACGCATATCCGTGTTCCATTCATCTGGCGAACGGGTCCGAGATTGTCTGTGAACGTTAGGAAGGGTGAATAATGTTATATTATAGGACTGAAAACAGTCTCGTATGCCCAGTCGTCGTCACTTTGCTGTGACTACCATCACGGTCGGGCTTGTTGCATTCGCTCACGCTCTCTTCACGTGGCCGCTACGAGCGACGATCGTGTTCTTCGCAGTGGGTGCGCTCGTGGCGTTCATCGCCGAGGCAGCCGTCATCAACCTCAACTGGCTCGAACACCACATCGAGCCGAAACTCGTCGGCGTCCCCCTGTATGTTCTGTTCGGATGGACGGGCGTGGTCTACGTCACGTTCCGGATTGCACTGCTCGTGACTGACGGATGGACAGCGGTTGCGGCCACTGGTGTGCTCGCCACAATGTACGATGTACTCGTTGACCACCGAGGGGTCGCAGATGGTCACTGGACGTACACCGACGATCTTCCGGGGCCCCGCTATCGCGGTGTCCCGTGGTGGAACTTCGCTGGCTGGTTCGCCATCAGCGTCCTCACAGCAACGATTGCTGTACCGTTGTTATGAGCGAGAAGTGGCAGTGAGCAGGGAATGGTCAGGGCAGACAATTCGATGACACGCTGTTTGTGGGTAAGAGACAAGCCTGGAGGCGCGGGTATTCTCCTCGCTCTTTATAGTGCTCGAATCCAACAGTTCCGATATGGCACTCGAAGAGTCCGCTCAGGAACTCGAGCGCGGCGATCAGGCACCGGAGTTCGAACTGCCCGGTACGGACGGCGACCGGCATTCCCTGTCGGATTTCGGCGGGAATGAGGCCCTGCTGGTGGTGTTCACGTGTAACCACTGTCCGTACGCGCAAGCGAAGATGGACGCGTTGAACGCGATCGCGGCCGACTACGAGGAGGTCGCAGTCGTGGGCGTGAACCCCAACGACGCGGAGGAGTATCCCGACGACTCTTTCGAGCGGATGCGGGAACTCGTTTCGGACGGTACGGTCAATTACGACGCGTACCTCCGGGACGAGAGCCAAACCGTCGCCAGCACCTACGGCGCGACGTGTACGCCGGATCCGTTCCTGTTTTCGAACACCGATTCCGGATTCCAGCTCGCGTACCACGGCCGGCTCGACGACGCGACCGGTCCCGACGAGGAACCCTCGGGCGAGCCGGGCTTCGAGATGCGCGCCGTCATCGACGCCGTGCTCGCTGACGAGCCGGTCGAAACCGCCTTCCGGCCCTCGCGTGGCTGTTCGATCAAGTGGCAGGAGTGATCGGCAGTGTCACTGTCCGATCGGATCGTCCCGCCCGTACCGAGCGTCCTGGAGCGCCTCACAGACCGCTCCTTGTCCAGTCATGTTCGTCTTTGCCGATCGGGTGCGGTGATGGACGCGTTCGAACGCCTCGGGCGCGATGGGAATCCCCTCCGGAGTAACGAACAGTCGGTCGTCGGGATCGAGGAGCACGCCCGTTTCGCGCGCTTTGTCGACGTACTCGGTGAGCGGCAACAGCGGCGCGTACACCACCACTCCGCCGGTGGTGATGGCGGCTCGCTCCGTCTCCGGATCGAACGTCACGTCGGTCCATCGTAGCCCGACAATCTGTTCCGGATCGAGTCCCGCCGCGAGCAGCGCCTCGACAGCGCGGTACTGGCGGGCCAGCCGGGCCTTCGCGTCGAGCGTCGCGCGCACCGCCTCGACGCCCTCGGTGGCGTCCTCGAACACCGCGTCGAACGGACGGCCCTCGTTCACGCCGTTGGTGATCTCCTCGTCGTGCATGTGGTCTGCGAGCCGGACAGTGACGCGTTCGACGCCGGGCAACTCGCTCACCGTGTCGCGGATGTCGACCGCCATCATCCACGCAAACGCGGGCGAACACCACGCGGTCGGCAGCGTGAACCGCACGAACACGGCTGGTCCGACGCAAAGCTCGTCGATGTACCCCAACTCGACGATCGACCGATCGAGCTCGGGATCGGTGACGCTGTCGAGCCGGTCGAGAACCGCGGTTCGATCGACAGTCGGGGTCGATTGGGAGGCCATTAGTCCGCGGCGGTTTCGGTCTCTCCGAGATCGAACTGCTGGCTGATGGCGTCGTCTCGGAGCGTCTGCGTTTTCTCCTCGATATCGATGTCGTACAGTCGTGCAGCGTTTTCACCCATGATCTTCTTTTTGATGTCGGTCGTGAGCGAGACGCCGTACTCCTCGCGCTGTTCGGGCGTGAGTTCGGCGTTCATCACCGTCGGCACCAGCCAGTCGGGTTCCCACAGCGCGTAGTCCGAGCCGAACAGGAGTTTGTCCTCCCCGAGCCAGAACAGCAACTCGCCCATGATCTCACCGAACTTCCGGGGACGGTTCTGGGCGAACGGCGCAGCGACCGCAAGCCCGCCGTACACGTTCGGCTCCTGGGCGGCGATGAAACAGAAATCGTCCAACCGGGGCAATCCAACATGCTCGACGATGAAATTCAGCTCGGGAAACGACGTGGCGGCGTCGTCCACGTCGGCCACGTCGAACGCGTCCCGGTTGAGCGGTCTGATCGTCGGTCCCTTGTGGGGATGGATGTTCGTGATGCCGAGTTCGGCGCATTTTTCGAGGTACTCGAACGCCTCGGGAGAATCCAGCCGCCACCCCTTCGAGTCGCCGCGCCACTCCGCTGTGTACAGCTTCACCCCTCGAATCCCGTAGTCGTCCTTCAGCCGTTCGAGTTTCTCTAATCCCGCATCGTCGCGGGGATCGAACTGCCCGTTGAGAACGAACCGCTCGGGATACTCAGTCGCAAGCTCGGCGTTCTGGTCGGTCGTGTTGAACCCTTCAGCGTAGAAATCCGTGAGATACGTGGGCTGGAAGATTCCCATGTCGACGTAGCCGTCCCGGAACAGATCCCTGACCATCTTCTCCGGCCCGTATTTTCTGTATGTTTCGAGATCCCACTGGTGTTCCTCCGGAGTGAACGCCGTATGGTAATCATAAAAACACTGAATGAACTGTTCGCCCCCCTCGTGATCGATGTTCTCCTCGCTCGCGTCCCAGAGGTGTACGTGCGAATCGAGGATGAACACGTCCTCTCCCTCGTGGTGATACATCCCATCACCTAGTGTGTTGTGCGGTAACAAACCACTTTCGCTAAAGCGTGTACCATCATTCAATTGAACAATACCTTTTACTCGTTCGCGCCCCATTGCTAGATGTTATCATGCAAGCTGCACGCCTCCACGAGTACACCGACGAAATGAGCACTGCGCTCAGCATCGACGAGACCGACCGGCCGACGGTGACCGATCCCACGTCGCTGGTCGTCGAGATCGACGGGGCGGGGTGGTGTCAGACCGATAACCACGTCATCGAGGGGATGTGGGCGGAGTACGTGCCCCAGGAGCTACCGATGACGCTCGGTCACGAGAACGCGGGTACTGTCGTCGAGGTGGGCGATGGAGTGACGACGGTGTCGGAGGGCGAGCAGATCATCTGTCACCCCGTTCGGACGTGTGGCGTATGCCGGGCCTGTCGGTTGGGCGAGGATATGTACTGTGAAAACCTCGCGTTTCCGGGGCTGAGCACCGACGGTGGCTTCGCGGAGTATCTGCTCACCAACGAGCGGTCGGTGATCGCGCTTCCCGACGGCGTCGATCCGGCGGAGATCGCGCCACACGCCGACGCGGGCATCACCGCCTACCACGCTGCCAAGAAGGCCACCGATGCCCTCGTCCCTGGATCGACCGCTGTTATCATCGGGATCGGTGGACTCGGTCACATCGGGGTACAGTGTCTCGCAGCGATGTCGGCCGCCACGCTCGTCGCCGTCGACATCAAAGGAGAGGCCCTCGATTTGGCCGACCGCCTCGGCGCCGACCACACCGTGAATTCGGGGGAGGAAGACCTCGTTTCGGCCATCGACTCGCTGACCGACGGGAGGGGAGCCACACAGGTGCTGGATTTCGTCGGGAGTGACGAAACGACCGGCATTGGTCCGGACATCACCGTACCGGGCGGCGATCACCACGTGGTCGGATACGGGGGACACGTCCACCAGCCGTCTCAGACCCTCGTCGACGGCGAGCTCGCTTACCGGGGAACGCTCGTCGGACGATACACCGAGCTGCAGGAACTCGTGGCGCTCGTCGAGAGGGGTGACGTCGAACTCCACACCTCCCACTACCCCCTCGACGAAATCAACACCGTCGCCGAGAAGCTCGAACACGGCGAGATCGAGGGCCGAGCCGTCATCACACCCAACGCGTGATCGAGCCGTCCGCAACACTCCATCGTTGTTCCAAGTACCGTGGTTCTGAGTGACACCCCGACTGAGTGGTTCGAAATCCTTTTAGCCGTTTCGGGAGCAAGTATCGGTAACATGGACATCGAGATCATCAACGAAGAGAGCAACCCGATGTTACACCGCTCGGACGTTCGGTTTCGGGTCGTTCACGAGGAAGCAACGCCATCGCGGCTGTCTGTGCGCGACAGCCTCGCGGCCATGATGAACAAGGACGCCGACGAGGTGGTCATCCACAAGATCGACACGAAATACGGGATGCGCAAAACCATCGGTTACGCGAAAGTGTACCAGAGCGCTCAGAGTGCCCGCGACGTCGAGCAGTCGTACATGCTCGACCGCAACAAGATCGGTGTCGACACGGAGCCGGACGCCGAGACCGAAGAGGCCTGAACGGGATCCGACCCACGATGCGCGTTCTCGGTATCGAGGGGACCGCGTGGGCTGCGAGCGCTGCCGTGTACGATTCGGGGTCCGACGAGGTTTCGATTTTCACCGACGAGTACCGACCCGAAAGCGGCGGCATTCATCCACGGGAGGCTGCAGAACACATGCGCGAAGCGATCCCCGAAGTGGTCGGTCGCGCCCGAGATTCGACCGACGAGATCGACGCCGTCGCCGTTTCCCGTGGACCGGGACTCGGGCCGTGTCTCCGGATCGTCGGAACCGCTGGGCGGGCGCTCGCTGGAACGCTCGACGTGCCGCTCGTGGGCGTCAACCACATGCTCGCCCACCTCGAGATCGGTCGCCACCGCTCGGGGTTCGACGCCCCGGTGTGCCTGAACGCCAGCGGAGCCAACGCACACCTGCTGGGCTACCACAACGGCCGGTACCGCGTGCTCGGAGAGACGATGGACACCGGCGTCGGCAACGCCATCGACAAATTCACCCGTCACGTCGGGTGGTCACACCCCGGTGGCCCGAAGGTCGAAGCCGCGGCAGCGGACGGCGAATACATCGACCTGCCCTACGTGGTCAAGGGGATGGATTTCTCCTTTTCGGGGGTCATGAGCGCAGCGAAGGCGGCGTACGACGACGGCGAGGCGATAGAAGACGTCTGCTTTTCGCTCCAGGAGACGATCTTTGCGATGCTCACAGAGGTTGCAGAGCGGGCGCTGTCGCTCACGGGCAGCGACGAACTCGTCCTCGGTGGCGGGGTCGGACAGAACGAACGCCTCCGGGAGATGCTCGATGCGATGTGCACCGCACGAGGAGCGTCCTTTCACGCCCCGGAGCCGCGCTTTCTCCGGGACAACGCCGGAATGATCGCGGTGCTCGGCGCGAAGATGGCTGCGGTGGGCGATACGATTCCCATCGAGGATTCTCGGGTGCGCCCGGAGTTCCGGCCCGACGAGGTGCCGGTCACGTGGCGCGCTGGGTCCGACCGACGACCGGCCCGGTCGGCTCGATCCGTCTCTGAGGCTCCCCAGCGCGGTGCGGAGGCGACGGTGGCGATCGACGACGGGAACGTGGTGAAAACGCGCGTCCCGAAGTCCTACAGACACCCCGATCTCGACGAGCGACTGCGCCGGGAACGAACCCGCTCCGAGGCCCGGGCGACGAGCGACGCGCGACGGCTCGGCGTGCCGACGCCCGTGCTCCGCGACGTGGACGAGCAGGAGCCACGGATCGTCCTCGAACGCGTCGGAAACGCGGATCTCCGGGACGACCCGACCGAATCGAGGGTACGGGACGTGGGCCGACTCCTCGCAACCCTCCACGCGGCCGACATCGTCCACGGCGATCCAACGACTAGAAACGTCCGCGTCGGCGATCGAACGTGGCTTATCGACTTCGGGCTCGCGTACCACACCGACGCGACCGAAGACCACGCGATGGATCTCCACGTGTTCTGCCAGAGCCTCGACGGCACGGCGGCCACGCCCGAACCCCTCGTTTCCGCATTCGAGGACGCCTACCGCGACGCTGGCGATCCGGCGATCATCGACCAGCTGCGAACGATCGAAGGGCGCGGCCGGTACCAGTCGGAATGAGCCGACTCGCCCACCCATAGCAGTAGGAAATCGTGAATTTCACTTCGAACGGCTCGTCGTGGTAAATGGTTTAACCGTCCCGAACATACCACGGATCATGGTTGATAAGCCACAATCGGGTGAATTGTTCGGTGTGCCGTACAATTTCGAGCGTCCGAGCGTCGGTCGGATGCTGTCGGCCTACTGGCGACCCGATGAAGGTATGTTGGTCGAGAAGCCGTTCGGGATCGGGTACACGTTGAACCTCTCCAACTGGCGGTCGTGGATCGTGCTCGCCGTGGCGGGCGCACTGTTCTACCAACAGCGCAGCGGGGACGAGGAGGAGACGACGACCGAGGACGAGCCGGTCGAAGTCATCGTGGACTGATACTGTCGGTCATAATTACGTGACTCGACGGTAGCGTTTTCGGGAGCATGGAGCAATTACCTGACTGAGCAGGTCATCGAATGTTCGACGATCCATGACCGACAGTATGAGCCGGGAACCGATGGCTCTTTTCAGAGCGGCGTTCGACCGGTAGTATGCTCCACTACGTGACGACGAACCCGGGGAAGGTTCGGGAGGCACGCGAGTATCTCGGCAGCGATGCGGTGACTGACTTCGAATACGACTACCCCGAGATCCAGTCGGAGACGCTCGCCCCCATCGCGTCCCGCGGCGCGCGCGCGGCGTTCGACCACGTCGGTGAGCCGGTGATCGTCGACGACGCCGGGCTGTTCATCGACGGTCTCGGCGGCTTTCCCGGCCCGTATTCGGCGTTCGCGGAGGACACCCTGGGCATCGAGCGCGTCGGCCGTCTCGCCCGGGACGCCGGCGCGAGTCGGGCCACGTTCCGGTGTGTCATCGCCTACTGCGACGGGGAGCCGTTCTCGGCCACGCCCGAGCCGGTCGATCAGGGCCGGCGCGGCGACGATCTGGCGGCTGAGGAGCGAGCCACCGCAACGACCGACGACACCGTCGATACGAGTGGCGTACCGGTGAAACTGTTCGAGGGCGCTATTCCCGGCCGGATCGTCGAGCCACGGGGAACTGGTGGGTTCGGCTACGATCCCATCTTCGAACACGACGGCACGACGTTCGCGGAGATGTCGCGCGAGGAGAAAAACGCCGTCTCACACCGTGGGCGAGCGCTCGGAAAGTTCGCCGACTGGTTTGCCGAACGGTAACGAGTCGTATTATTTTATTCCGGAAGATATTTGTTATAGAGATGGAACGTAATACGTAGTTAAATGCGTTTCAAACTGCATTCATCGCGTATTGGCACCGCTGTGTTGGTAATGTTGTTAGTAGTCGGATTGACGGTCCCGCTGTTCGTGGCCGCCGATAGTAAGGAAGCAAACGAGCCGAACGACGTACAAGAAGCCGCCACACCGATCGAGGGAACGTCCATAGACGGTGAGCTTAGTCAGCCAGGAGGCGTCGATTGGTACTCCAAGGAGTTCTCCGAGGGCGACACCGTCTCCTTCGCCCTCACGAAGCCGCTGTGGGACCAGGGACTGGAGCTATCACTCCACGCACCGGATGGGACAGAGCTGGACAACAGCAGCGCATACCGAGGTGTTGAGAAAACGGAGCTCTCGGCAACCGCGTCCCAATCCGGAGAGTACGCCCTCAAGATCGAATCGGTTGCTGAGGAGATCTATGGAATGCAGTACACGGTTCATGCACCCGCCAGCGAGGCACCCGCAAAAGAACAGCCAGAACTGGAATCGGGAACACAACAAGAGAACGAATCCAACGACAACAGATCAAAAGCACAACCCATCACACACGAGAAAATCACTGGTGAAATTAGCGATACCGATGGCAGCGATTGGTATACTCTTTCGGTAAAAAAGGATCAGGAAGTAACAATTCTATTCACTAAAGAAGTAAAGGAAGATATTAAGATGGTAAATGAAATTTATCCGCCAGGAGGTTACAGTACGAGTGAAAAAAGTGACCATATAGTTATAGATAAAAGGGATACGAGGAGTCAAGCAGTCATAACCTCAGAAGAAAACGGCTCTATTGATATCGGAATAACTGAATTATTTGGTAATTCAGGAGAATATGAGATACAAATAGCCAAGACACAACAATCGGATTCATCGTCTGACTCCGAGGACGCCACCGCCACCACTGAATCAGACAGTTCGGAAACCCAGACCGACGATACCGTCACCCAGAGCCCGGACACCGATACCACAGACGCTTCGACCGACGATGACGAGGACGGGAGCACCAGCCAGTTCGGACCCGGCTTCACTGGCCCGGCTGCTCTCGTCGCTCTCTTCGTGACGGCGTTGTTCGCGGTCCGTCGCCGGGGTAGTTAGCCAAACACGTTGTTTCGGCAGTAATCGCGCTCCTTTCGTGATAATTCTGATACTGTCGGACCTACGGACGGAGTGAGACGGAATATCCAGCTGCTGTCTGGTGGTTTACCAACATCTGATATTCAATCACCTTTGTCCGACAGTATGAGGCCCGTCAGCGCGGCGAGCGATCCGGTCCGGGATACGGTTCGTCGAACAGCGTTTCGTGGAGCCGTTCGGGATCGAAGAGGGTGACGAACGCGTCGGGGGATTTGACGCTCGTTTCCATCCGCTTTCGGATCGTGACGCCGGCTTTTGCGCTCCCGAGGCGGTCGTCGAACGAGAGAACGTGGGCCGCGTTCCCGTTGTACGCCGACGCGAGCGCGGGATGGTCCTCGGGCGGGTGGTCGACAGCAGACCGCTCGGATTCGATCGTCTCGTGCCACGCCGCGGCGAGTTCCTCCGAAGCGAGTTCCGCAATGACCGCACGAGCATCGGCAAGGAGGGGATCGCTCGCCACCAGTGAAATCCACGAGTGCGACCGAACGACGTCGAGCGCCTCGCGGGCGCTCCCACCGACGAGGAGGTCAGCCGCGAGCACGTCGCTGTCCGCGACGACCCGCGCTATCTCAGCCATTGCGACGAGCACCGAGTGCGTCCTCGATCTCTTCGATCGTCACGTCGTGCGCTTCGGCTCGCTCGAACAGGGTTGTCCAGTCCATACGTCTCGGTCGTCCGCTGGCGGCAAACGTCCACCGGTCGCTCCAGCAGCGCACAACGACAGCGCTTCGGTGGGCTAGTAGGGATTCGTGCTCACGTCGCCCCACCGCTGAGCAGCGACCGGACTTCCGAGACGTGATCGGGGTCCGCCATGAACGCGACCCTGTCGCCCGATTCGATCGTCGTCTGTGGAAGCGGGATCGTCATGGGTTCGTCCTGGCGGCCGTGTGCGTAGATGAGCGACTCCTGGGGCAGGTCAACGCCGACGACACGTTCCCCGACCACGGTCGCGTCCTCTCCGACGGTGACGCTCCCGGCCGATAAGTTCTCCGTCAGCGCCCCGAGTACGTCGAAATCACCGCCGTGAAGGGCGGTTTTCGCACCCGCCGCGCCGAGCCGTTCGGGGTAGACCACCTCGTCCACCTCCGCGGCGTACTTCTCGTAGATGTCGGCGTGGTAGTCGTCGTCGATCCGGAGCACCGTCCGACAGTCGTGTTTGTCCGCAATGACACACGCGCTGAGGTTCACGTTCAGATCGCCCGTCAGCCCACCGACCGCATCCGCGGTCTCGACGCCCGCTTCCATGAGCACAGACGCCTCCTCACCGCTGCCCTCGTACACCTCGAATCCCTCCTCTCTAGCACGCTCGACTTTCTCCGGATCGGTATCGACGATCACAACATCGTGATCCTCCAGCCGGAGGATGTCCGCCGTTCTGATGCCAACCCGTCCGTAGCCCACGATTACGAACCTCATACGATGGGAAAGAACAACGGGTAATAAAAACGTTCGTCCGGTCGATCCCGCCACGGAGAAATCGAAACGAAAACCAGAATCATTTATATATCCCCCTCTTCGAAGCCTCTATGTGGCGCGCGATAGGGGGGTTGCTGAGGCGTGCGAAACAGCAGTTCATCGAGGACCTCAAAGCCGATCCATATCTTCCGTATCTACTCGTTGTAGCGGCGGTGCTCGCGGGGTTTTGGTTCTGGCATCGGATTCCGAACTTCGCAACCCGGGACGAACGCTGGCGCATCAACAACGTGTTGGTCGCGGTCGGATACTACGTCGATGAACCGACGCTCGGGTCGTTCCTCGATGGAATAGCACGCGGCCGGTCGTACGGGGCGTCGTTTTATCTGTTCGGGATCGCTCTCCTCCCGGTGATCGGGACCGCCGCCGTGCTTGGACAGATCGAGGCATTCACGCTGCTTCCCGAACACCAAGCGTTCGATCTGTGGGCACATTGGCACCAGACACCGCAGTGGATCTGGACGTGGGGGCTGTTGCTCTCGCGCCTTCTCAACGTCGTGTTGGCGGTCGCGTGCGTCTACGTCATCTACCGGATCGGAGTCACGATGCGCGACCGGCTGACCGGGCGGCTGTCGGCCGTTCTGTTGACGGTCACGTGGGGCTTTCTCGTTGTGGCCCACGAGGTCGGAGAGGACATTCCCGCGCTGTTGTTCTTTCTGCTCGTGGTGTACTGCGGGCTTCGGTACGCCGAGACCGGGGATAGAACGGTGTTTTTGGCCGGCTGTGCGTGTGGTGGAATTGCGATCGCGTTCAAGCTCACTTCTGGGATCGGTGTGATTCTGCTCGGCATCGCGTATCTCCTGTACGGACACAATCCGGACACCTCGTGGCGCACTGCACTGGTGCGTCCGCGGCTTCTCGGTGCCGGACTGGTCGTCGGCGTAGTGGCCGTGGTCGTCGGCTATCCCAGCGTCTTCGGCGACGGTTTGGAACGGATCCTTCACCGGATACAGCGGGGTACCTCGAACAAGGAAAACGTCTACGGCTGGATAGACCGGCCGAGCTGGTGGTGGCTTCTCCGTGGCTACCTCAACGGGCTGGGTCTGCCGTTGTTTGGTGCGGCGCTCGGGAGCGTAGCGATGAGCATTCCCCGGCTGTACAAACGATCCCCCGAGACCAACGGCGTCGTGCTGTCGATGGTCGGAATCACGGCGTATCTGGTGGTGTTCGCCCGGTGGTCCTACATCCGAACGCACCACCTTCTCCCGACGTTCCCACTGATCGTTCTCCTCGTAGCGGTGGTTTTGGCGCGTCTGTACCGCCAGAACCGCTCCCTTGCACGCCCGATCGTCGCCGTGCTTTTGGTGTCGAGCACCGTGTACGCCGGCGTTGGGGTGCTCGGATACGCGACCCAACCCCGGGATGACGCCACGGAGTGGCTCCGGACGAACGCGGACGACGACGCGACGATAGAAACGTACGTGGCCGATCCCCAGGAGGCAGCGATCCCCCACGAAATGACCGTCAGCCGCCCCCGCTACGAACACATGGACGAAACGGGGGATCCACTCGACCGAGAGGAGCATACGGAGTGGATACTGGACATGCCAGAGCGCTGTCCGGAGTACATCGAACTCACCTACCACAACGCCCTCCTCCATCTCGCCCCGGATGACTGGAACGCTCGCACCGAGCGACTCTATTCCCCCTACCAGACCGCCTACTACGAGGACTTGCTCGCCGAGGACACGTACCCCTACTCGGTCGTGGCCACGTTCGGTTCCCGCCCACCGTTCCTCGAGGAAACGCCACAGAGAAACGAGTGGATGGATCTCCTCCGGGTTGGCGTGGTTCCCCGAACCATCCAGTATGGGGACCCACAGGACTTCGGGACCAACCAGTACATCGTGATCCTCGAACGCACTGGTCCCTGCTCACAGAAC
The DNA here is from genome assembly GCA_025041175.1 of Halobacteriales archaeon YIM A00010. Taxonomy (GTDB): domain Archaea; phylum Halobacteriota; class Halobacteria; order Halobacteriales; family Haloarculaceae; genus Halocatena. The sequence continues at coordinate 1,883,792 of JAKCFJ010000001.1, read as the reverse complement.
GATGATGATATATAATATTGTATTTATGTTGTGGATGGGGTTTGAATATACCCACCGATACGCCGAAGATAGCGCCTCACTGTCCTGAAGATCCAAACGATCGGTACAATCAGTATTGTGAACTACCGGCTCGTAGGTAAGTGGTATGGAAAAACATAACGTACAAAGTGGTGCGGACCGAGGTAGAGGTATGGCCACTACCGGGTCTAACAAAACGTTACAAACAAAACACCGATGTAGTTGTGGAATGACGTTCGAGTCGGCCGAACAACTCAGAGAGCACGCTCGGAGAGAGCACGGCGCTGTCGTATAGTGGCTCGCGCTGTTGTGATCGATACTCTCTCGAATGCGTTTTCGTAGTCGTGTGCCGTCGGACTCGGAAGGAACAAGCCGTCGGCGCGACTGGTGTCGGTAACGCCCATGGATCTTTTGGAACTCACTCGCGCGGCGCTCGACACCGGCCCGCTCTGTGATCCCTGTCTCGGCCGTCTCGTCGCCGATCGGGGGTTTGGTCTCACGAACGCCCAGCGCGGGCGATCGCTTCGGATCACGGTCTCGCTCGCGGACGATCATCCCTACGAGCCACACGCGGACAGTGAGCAGTGTTGGGTTTGTGAAGGCGAGTCCGCTCGCGTGGATTCGTTCGCAGAGCGTGCGATCACGGCCCTCGATGGGTGGGAGATTGCCACCTATCAGGTGGGAACGCGCGTTCCGCCGCTGCTCGAGGAGAACGATCGGCTGTTGCGCGACGACACCGGGCTCGGTGAAGACGCCGGCGAGCCGTTGCAACGCGAACTCAACCGCGAGGTCGGCAAGCGGATCGGCGCGGCGATCGGTGCCGACGTTGATCTCGACCGGCCCGATGCGCTCGTGCTCATCGATCTCGCGACCGACGAGATCGAGCTACAGGTCAACTCGGCGTTCGTGTACGGACGGTACCGAAAGCTCGCTCGCGACGTTCCCCAAACGAAGTGGCCGTGTTCGGACTGTGGCCAGACCGGCATGCGCCGCGGAGCACCCTGTGAGGCGTGTGAGGGGACGGGCTACCGCTACGGGACGAGCGTCGAACAACAGACGGCCCCGGTCGTTCGGGAAGCGATGGGCGGCAGCGAGGCGACCTTCCACGGTGCCGGACGGGAAGACGTGGACGCCCGGATGCTCGGGGAGGGTCGCCCGTTCGTCGTCGAGGTCGATGAACCACGCCAGCGGTCCGTGGATCTCGACCGGATCGAGCGTGCAATCAACGAGCAGGCCGACGCCGCCGAGGTGTCCGGGCTTCAGGACGCCACCCGGGACGCTGCGTCGAGCGCGTGAACGAACGCGTCGACGACATCGAACGCGAACGTACACCACCGGATGGCGTGACGAGCGAGACGGTCGAACTCCACGGGGAGGGCGGCCTCTACGTGAAAGAGCTCATCAGCGGCGACGAAGGGCGTACCGAGCCGAGCCTGTCGGGGCTGCTCGGGATCGGGGTCGAGGTGACGGCGCTCGACGTGCTCGCTGTCGAGGGCGAGGACGAGCCGTTCGAACACCCGACTCGAATGTCCGGGGACCGATGGTGGCCGCGTGTGTCGTGGCCGATCCGGACGCCCTCCCCGAGGGAATCGACGATTCGAAGAAGCTGTCCAAAGGGACGCGTGAGACGCTCGCTGGGCAGTTGCAAGCGGACGGATCCGTTCGCGTCGGCGTGGCCCGGATCCCGACCGACCGGATCGACGACCCGGCAACGGACATGAACACGCTCACGGTCGCCGCCCACGCGGAGGCGATTTCACAGGTAGTCACCAGAACCGACGAGGGTCTCGCGGGCGTGGCGGACGGGGCGGACACGAACGCGGACCGGTTCGCCCGGCGGGTCACGGAGTGCGTGGACGCATCGGTCGAGATCACCGCCGAACACGGTGCCGACGAGGCGTACCCGCTCGTCGGTGCCGCGAGCGTGATCGCCAAGGTCCATCGGGATAGAACCGTCGCGGCGTTGTGTGAGGAGTACGGCGACGTAGGGAGTGGCTACCCGAGCGATCCGACCACCCGCGCGTTTCTCACCGACTATGTGGGTGAGTACGGCCGGCTCCCCGACTGTGCGCGGGCGTCGTGGAAGACGGCGAAAGAAGCGCTTGCGGCAGCCGAGCAGTCGGCGCTGGATTCATTTTGAACGGATCAGTCCAACACCAGATTCCGGATCACATCACCGTAGGCCGGTCGGGTGACGAGCACCCCGATGAGCACGCCGACGATGGTGATGAGCGCAAAGCCTTGGAGATCACCGAGCGACAGCGCGGCCAGGGGCAACATAGCGACGATGGTGGTGGCGGCCGCCGCGCCGATGACCCAGAAGGCCTTCCGGAACCGCGAGCGGAACACGCGATCCGTCGAAACGTTCCCTTGTTGGAGAATCTCGTCGGCGATGATGACGAGATCGTCGACACCGGTCCCGATGACCGCGATGAAGCCGGCGATGTGTGAGAGATCGATGGCAAGCCCCATGGCGGCCGCAAAGCCCAGCAGGATGAACACCTCCGCGCCGGCCGTCAGCACCATCGGGAGCGCGATCCGTGGCTCACGATACCGGTAAGCCACCGTCCCGGCGACCGCGAGCATCGTGATGAGACCGGTCACCAGCGAGAGAAACTTGAACCGCCCCGCCAAACTCGGCTGGATGTACGTGGAGGTCCCCCCGTCGATGTCGAGCGTCGTCGGCAGCGAGCCGGCTCGCAGGTTCAGCGCCAGCTCTTGTGCCTCAGAGACGTTCCCGGAAGTGATCCGATACGTTGGTCGATCCACGAAGTTCCTGTTTTCGATGGAGGGAGCGAGATCACCCATGCTCGCAGCCGACACGACCTCCCCCTCAGTGATCGTCCCGTTGACGACCTTTCCGTTCGAGACGGTGAGCAGACAGTGGCCCGAATCGTTGGGCTGAACCTGGTACCGACACTCCCCGACGTGATCGACGTAGCTGAACTCCCGCATCGCGTGTGAGAAGTTCTCAGCAGAGTCCTGTCTGAGCGTGAGCGGAACCGCTGCTGGTTCTCCCTCTTGTTGGGTCACCGGCTCGACGTTCTCGATGCCTTCCTGTGTGAACAGCCGGACGTTCCGGTACGTTCCGTTGTCCGGGAAGCGTGCGACGACGAGCACAGTCCCGCGCTCGTCGATGAGATCGATGACCTCCTCGGGCTGTTGGTTCGGCACTTCGACCACGATGAACGCCTCGTCGCCGGTTGTGGATCTAGCGATTGACGCCTCGCCGCCGGACAGCCCCGATCCCTTGATCTTGCGGTCGAGAACGCTTTCCGCCTCTTCGAGCGTCTCATCGGTGACGCCGTCCCGAACGTCGTCGGTTTGAACGTCTTTGCCCTGACTCTGGAGCGCACTAGCGACCTCCTCTTGGGTCACGTTCTCGTCGAACACCTCGACGGTTCCGCCGTCCTGTGATGTAGCTTTCACTGACACGTCCTGGGGCGTCACTGAAAGCTCCGTTGCGAGTTCGCGTTCGAGTTCGGTCTGCTCGTGAGCGTCCGAGCCGTTGAACCCGACATCCTCGGCGGTCATCCCGACCATCGGCGCTCGGATGCGCGTCCCGCCCGACAGCTCCAACCCGAACTGGAGGTTCGTCGGTCCTTCGGTAGCAGCCGAATCCGAGGCGTTAGCCACGGTCGTGTTGTTCTGTGATGAACCGCCGTCACCGATGGGAGCGAATATCGAGACGCCGCTCAACAGGACCATCACGGCGAGCAACACGATGCGCCAGTTCTCTCGGAGGCTGAAATCCCGGCTCATTGCGCGATCCCCTCGTATTTGTAATACCGCAGCAGACTCACGTTGAGCAGGTAGGTGTTCATCAGATCGGCGGTGAGTCCGAACACGAGTATCAGTCCGATGTCGGGCAACAGCGGAATGCCGAACACGAGTGGCGAGGAGAAGATGGTCATCACGATCATCGCCACGATCGAGGTGAGCGTCATCGTCACGCCGGTTCGGCGCGCGCGGTAGGTGGATTCGTAGAAGTCACCCCGCCGCCGGAGGATGCTGTTGTTGAGAAGGATGTCAGAGTCGACGCTGTATCCGATGAGCATCAACAGCGCCGCCACGGTGCCCAGCGAGAGCTTGATCTCGAAGACGTTCATCAGCGCGATGGGGATCACGATGTCGGAAAACGCGCTGACGACGATGGCGATCGACGGAACGAACGTCCGGAACAACACGAACGCGAGCACGCTCATCCCGGCGAACGCGACAACGACCCCGATCAGCGCCTGTTGCTGGGCATCCGCGCTGAACGTCGGGGATCGCGTTTGGGCAGACTGGACCGTATACCCCTCGTCCTCCGCCGTGTCCATGATCTCATTGACTTCACCCTGTTCGGTCGCCTGGAACGTAACGACGTACGAATCGCCGCTCCGAGCGACCGAATCCACCTCGTAGGGAAGCTGTGACTCGAACGTCTGTTCGATCTGATCAGGAGAGTCGGAGGTCGAGATCTGCAGCTCCGTGCCACCGGTGAAATCGATCCCCGGCGTCACGGGCACGCCAGTGGCGACGTACCACCCCGCAATAATGAGAAGAGCAACCGCAAGCACAGCGAGCGGGATCGCTGCAAGCTGGCGGTTCGTGTACCGGTTGTACTCCACATCCGGTACCTCGAAGTCGACCATGACAGGCCGTGTGAGACCACATCGGATAAGCTTTTTTATATGAACCCGGGCGAGCTGCGATTTTCGTTCCTTACGGTAAATATCTGACACTTACCACGCCGGCGTTCGCGTCCGATCGGACTTCGACGCGTTCGACGCCCAGTCGTGCGGCGCGGCTGCGCGTCGCCTCGTCGTCTATCACGCTGTCTACGGCTCCGTCGGTCTCGTCCGGATCGACGGTGAGCACGTGGATTTCGCCGGTACCAGCGCGCTCCTGGCGAGTGATCTCCCCGACCGGTTGGTCGGCTGCGAGTTCCCGTTCCTGGGTCGTCAGGGGTTCCTCGCCCCGTTCGACCGTGATCGATCGGCGCTCATCGACGCTGGTGAGTTGCCACGTCAGTTCCAGCGGCGGTTCGGGTGCGATCGTTCCGGCCAGCACGTCGTCTTCCTCGACGCCCGGGTTGTCCGAGAGCGTGTGCACTTGGCCGCTGTGGACGTCCGTGAGCACGGCGGTGTCCGGCTCCGCGTGGGTGATGAGAAACGTGCTTTCGGTTTCGCTGTTCATACTGGTAGTTCGCGGCGAATGGCTTTTATCCCAGTGTTCTCGGTCTCTCCTGGGTCGGTCAATCGGTGTACAGCCGATGCACCACGACCATCAAAACGATAGCCAGCAGCGGCGGGATCGCCCCCGCTTCCCGCGGAAGCCCGTACAGAAATTGGACGATCGATCCAAAGACGCCAGAGGGCACCGCACCGCGTTGGCCTGCTGGCGCTGCGATGAGAGCACCCACATACAACGCGAGAACGAAGAGAAAGCCGGAGAGCGCGATCCACCGGTCGTAGTCGACTGTCCCGCCGTGGAGTCGGTGTCGGCGCGCGACGAGCAGTATGGGAGCGACAACGGGGGCGATGGTGAACAGCCAGACCAGCAGATACAGCGCGGGCTGGAAGGTGAACACGCCGGCTGATGCACCGGCGATCGAACCCAACAGCGCGACGGTTCCCAATCCGAACACCACGGTGGTCCCGAGGGTGAGCAGTCCCCCGAGGAGGACGTACAGCTTGAACAGCCGGGAGTCGCTCGCCCGGAAGGCGTAGGGAAACGCCGCGATTGCACCCGAATAGCTGGTCTCGCTCGCGCTCGCGCACATCACCGGGGAGAAGTGGCCGTTCCGATTAAGTTGTGCGGTGTCGCTCGGCGCGTGTCGCTGATTTCGAGCTGGGTAGTGTGTAGTTCAAGTATGATCTGGATATCTTGATCACTAGATTATAAGTAGATAGAAAGTATTCAGCAAGTATACATCAATGAGTCGTCCCCGTCGGATTGCTGTCCTCCTGATGAGCCTTGCTGTGGTTGTGAGTGTCGTTTACGGGACGGGCGCGTTCGACTCGCTGACCGCTCAGAGGGATGCGAACGTACAGGTTACGGGTGACGCGAACGGATATCTCGCGCTCCAGCCGTCCAACAGTTCTAACGGCGCGTATGCCACCTACCGCAACGGACAGTTGCGTGTGTCACTGGATGGCGCACTTGATGAGAGCGCGTCGGGATCGGGGGTGAACCCCGACGCGGTGACCACTGTGCGGGATATCTTCACGATCACGAATCGGGGCGCCCAGCCCGTGGCGGTGTGGCTGACCGATGAGAGCGACGTGGTGCGTTTCGAGAGTGGGGAGCGGTCGGTCGAAGGGCCGGACGGGGCTGTGCGATTGAAACCGGGCGAGAGCATTCCCGTGGGTGTCTCAGTCGACACCCGCCAGGCCACCGATGAGACACTGCTCTCCTCGGTGACGATCCACGCCGACAGCGACGGGGCTGGGGGTGGCTCCGGCACGGACCAGGGAGAGGATGACATTGTCCCGTCGCTGCTGAATCCGGATGGGTCCGACAGCGACACGGAGACGACCTCCTCCGATGAGACGTCGCTGTCAGGGAGTCTCTTTCCCGGCGGTGACGGTGTCCAGTTGTTGAGTGATGGATCGAACGACGACTCATCCACGCCGACACCCCGCTCTGCTCCCACTCCCTCCGACGGATCGTCCGAATCGTCGCCGAGCGACGGCGAAGGGGTGCCCTGCAGCGCGCCCCAGGGTCCAAACAGCCCCCCAGAACGGTGTGATCCCACACCGGGGGAGAACACCACGCTCGATACGGACCATCCCGCCGTGCTTGTCGCTGGTGGCGTTGTTATCGCCACTCCTGCTGATGAAGCCGCAGTTGCTGGAATAGTCGCGCTTGGTGGACTCGCTATTGCTATCGACCAGTTGTCGAAACATGTTGCCGATCACACCGGTGAGGAAGAGGTAGAACAGGAAAAAGAAGAGAACAACGAGGCTGACCAACAGAACGAGGAAAACCGGGATAACGGCGGTCGACAGAAACCTAACCCACCCAAGCGACCGCCACCCGACGTTGGGACGCTTATCCCCGATGGTGGTGAGGAAGGCCAGAAGACTAAAACTGTACACGACAGTGCTCGAAATACAAATATTACAATTCCGGATAAGAAGATAGATAAAATCTCTAATCAGAAAAATGATTGGGACCATAATCAGATTGGAAATAATGAGCAAGAGGTAGAAGATAATCTAGAAACTATTATCCAGGATCCAGATGAAATATGGAAGGATTCAGGACAGGATAGATGGATGTATGTAAAAGATATGTCGTTAAACGGGAGAGATATTGTCGTTACACTGTTTGTATTTAACGGGAAGGTTGCGACAGCTTTTGCACCCACCCATCAAAACGGAAAAGGAGCTGATGGATATAGTCGGAAGCACGCAAAATGGTATATTAAGAATCAAAACATGGTCAAAAAACATGAGCCAGGTGACGTGATCGTATCATCTGTAAATAAAGGAGACAAATCAAAGAACTCGGGCACAGAACCAAATCCGACGACATAGTAGTATAGTCAATAGTCCGGGAGAATAGATTTAATATTTGTCAAGAAATCGATCATATACCGTTAGTGGATTAACCGTCCAGGGAGCAAACCGACCTGTTGCAATCCCTTCAACCACAGCTTGGGTATCGACCTCTCGGCAACAAAGTTCCTTGAGGGTTTGGTAGATAAGATTCTCAATTTCGGTCTGGATCTCATTCGGAGTGCCAACAATATCCACTGTATGTTGTAAAATCACCTTGTCGTCCAAAAATGTGACTCCAATCGATCCGGTTCCAAATAGAACATTTCCAGATTCATCGTTCCCAATTTGATCGAGTACTAGAAATAGATGTTCAAGACACGCATACGAGTAGGGAGATTGTACTCGTTCTCCAACATCGTTCTTCTGCTGTATCTTAATCTCAAACTCATCGGGAACCCAGACGATGGCATCCGTACTGGCATCCGTGAAGTCCGGAACAAGACTCACAGAATCAATCTCGATTGGTTCTTGACTACTCATACAACACGTAGGGGCTCAAATGACAATATTCTTGTTCACTGGATGGTGCAATCAGTGGGAATAGATAGGCTAACTAACTGGCACTTATGATTCTGCGTATGGTTGTAGGTGCAAGGTAAAAAAAGATGGGCAGCTGGGTTGGCTACACGGTGTATCCGGCGGATGGTGTATCGCCCACAGAGCTTCAGGAGTTGTTGGGTAGTGAACTCGATGACCCACGGATCAAAGGGCCTTCTGACGATCCGCAGTGGGTACCTCTGATTATTAGCGAGAATCGATGGTTTGAACCCCAGAACGTTGAACTGGGTAGTGCTATCGGGCAGCGGGTATCTCCACAGGGAGAGGATCCTCTACGCTTCCAAGATGCTATCATGAACTGGTTACGACGATGCGCTGATCATATTGCAGTCGCATTTATTCTGAATTATAACGATACATCCGAGGCTGGAGATCTGTCTGCCTATCAGGTGGAGGACGGGCAGTTCCAACAGGTCCGCTCTGAGATGGTTCGGTATGAACACGATAGTGAGAAAGGCCCCTGGCCCGAGGGTGGCGTACGGCTGTATTCCCACGATTATCATACGATGGAGACGGACCGCACTGTGGATTTCCTCAGCGAGTTCGAAGCGGAATTCGGCTACCGATCGATAACCTTCTATGGCTGATTTACGATCTTACTCGGATCTGGACAGAGTAACGATAGAGATGACAAACCAACTGTACAGCGATGCACTGGATGCAGAACATTTTAGATAGAGATACGCTATTATAGATATGGGACTCGATTTAACAGTGAAGCCTGGTGATGATTTTTTCTCTGACGTAGATACCGTCAATGCGTATTACGATTACATAGCCACCAAGGAACGTGACTATGACCCAGCGATTCGTGATCAGGGACCCACTGCCAATAATCGCCGACAATACGCGGTGGCCAGAGTCGAGGATGGGAACGACGATACGACAGTAATCTCGGAACGATGGCCATCGGCACTTCGTGGACAGACTGAAATATTTATCAATGATTTAATTAATTCTGATGACGAGTCTGCAATATATGGTGGGGACATCGAGACATTCATTGAACGACTTTGTAAGGGTAAAAATCAAATAAAACGACAGGACGACCCTGAATTCTGGGAATATTACTTTGAATTACGACTGATCGCTCTCTGTGAATTTGCTCTTGAGAACGACTATGGTGTGGTGTGGAATTAAGTACGAGTTCCGCGCGGGCACGCTCCAGTACGACGCAGTGGACGACGAGTTCTACTTCCACATCACCACGCGGAAGTACGACGGAAAGGAGAACGGCGACGACACCGAGGGATCGGTAGATACCGAGCATCACACAGTCCTCGGTACGACCTCGGCGTTCACAAGACCGGAGGTCTTGTTAGCCAACCAGAACGCTCCGCGTTCTGGTGACGTGAACAGCCTCGCCGTCGCCTCGATCGGGCGCTTCTGGCAGGGTGACGACTACGACCACCGGTGTCGTGAGTTCGAGCAGCGACGGGCGAAGCTTCAACAGCGCGGCACACAGGCCGCGCACAACGCCGTGCTTCGCCTCGGGAAGCGCGAAGAAGCCTGGCGAAAGCAGTACCTCCACACCGTCGCCAACGAGATCGTCACGGAGGCCGTCGAGCACGACTGTGACGTCATCGTGTTCGAGGAGTTGACCAATATTCGTGAGCGGCTACCGCAGGCGGAATGGCACCACATCTGGGCGTTCCGACGCCTCTATGAGTACATCGAGTACAAAGCACCGGAGCGTGGTGTCTCCGTAAAGCAAGTCGCGGAACGCAGACGTGCTCACAAATCGGAGATTTGTGGCATGCCACTGAACGCGTTCAGTGAGCACACCAGTAGACGTGCGTATGAATGGTGGGATAGTGAACGGCAACGGGTACCAGCCGATTACTGGGACATGATTGCCGGGAGTCCACATCAAAGTCAAGAGAAATCGAAGATTTCTCGTATCCAGCAAATCGCGAAGCGATTTGCGCGACCCTACCCTCAACGAGCGAACCCTGTATAGGGTGAGCGAAGTAGGGTAGGGTAGTTTATTCGCCGATGTGCCAGTCGATAACAGATCAACGCATCGATGCTGGTGACGAGCCGTTCCCTCTGTTTGTACTGCCTTGGCTATCAACGGAAAGATGTTTATCTCCCTTCATAATACACTGACTATATGTCAACAAAATCTCCGTCCGTCACAGTACCAGGCCCGATCGGGATCCTCTCCGGTGGGCTTGGCGCACTCTGGGCCGCGCCGTTCCTTTTCGGCCTGTTTTTGGTGTCAGGGATCGCCAAACTCTTTCTGCCGTTCCCGCTCGACACCGTGGTGCGGGTCGTCGTGATAAGCGTTGGAGCACTCACCGCCTATCGAGCGCTCGGTGGGGAGGTGCGTGCGGAGGAACCGATACATCGCCGACTGTTCATGGCAAGCATTGCGACGGTCATCACGTATCTCCTCATTCTCGCCGGGATTTACGCCAGCGTTCTCTCAGGACTCCTTCGATACGCGTTTCTCTTGCTCATCATCCCCGGGCTGTACGTTTACGCCCGGCTCTTTGTAGCGACCACAGCGGTGATGGCCGATGGCTATGGCCCGTTCGAGGCGCTGTCCGAAAGCTGGGAGCTGACAGATGTGGCCGGGTTCACCATCGTTGGCGCGGTCCTACTCGTGTTTGGCGGCGCGTTCGTCGTTGTCTACGCGATGTTTCTACAGTTCCAATCGATAATCATCGTCAATATCGGAGGGATTCTGCTGGCAGATATGCCCCTTACCGCGACACAGGCGTTTCTCTATCGGACGCTCACCGAACCATCTTGATCGGTGCCGATCTGCGATCCACACATCGCGTTGGAGTAGGGCTGTGTCGTCCGACTTATAGTACGCGCTCCCCGAAACCGACCATGAACGTCGACATCGGCAACGCCCTCGGGACGGTCGCACAGCCGGGGATCTCGCGCGAATCGCTGGAACGGCTCGACGACCGTGTCGCCGCCGCCCACGACCGGATCGAGCGCGGGATTGCCAACGAAAAATTCGGGTACACCGCGCTCGCGCTGCCCGAAACGGCCGATCCCGACGCCATCCGCGACGCCGTCGCGCCGCTCGCGGACAGCACACACGTGCTCACGGTCGGGATCGGCGGCAGCGCGCTGGGTGCGGCCACGGTCGCCGGCGCGCTCGGTGTGGGCGAACGCGCACCAGTCCTCGACAACGTCGATCCCCAATCGCTGCACGCGACGCTGGATTCGCTCCCCCTCTCAGAGACGGCGGTCCACGTCGTGTCCCGCTCGGGCACCACCGCGGAGACGCTCGCGAACTTCCTCGTCGTCCGCGAGGCGATGGCCGACGCCGGCGTCGACTGGACCGACCGCACGATCGTCACGACCGGCGAGTCGGGTCCGCTTCGTTCGCTCGCCGAGGAGCACGCGTTGCCGACGCTGTCGGTTCCAGAAGGCGTCCCGGGACGGTTCTCGGTGCTCTCGCCGACCGGTCTCGTTCCCGCTGCGATCCTCGGTTGTGATGTCGAGGCGGTGCTCGCGGGCGGGCAGGCCGGACGGGATGCACTGGCACCCAGCCTGTTCGACTGTCCGGCCTACGCCTACGGCGCAGTAGCGGTGGCGCTCGAACGGCGCGGTGCCCACGTGAACGCGTTCGTTCCCTACGCGGAACGGCTCGAGTATTTCGCGGAGTGGTTCGCCCAGCTCTGGGCCGAAAGCCTCGGCAAGGATGGCATGGGCCAAACGCCGGCGCGGGCGCTCGGAGCCACCGACCAACACTCACAGCTCCAGCTCTACCGCGCCGGCAGACACGACAAGCTCGTCACGTTCGTCCGTCCGCGGGAACGCCCTGACTGCACGATCCCCGAGACCGAGATCGAGGATCTCGCGTATCTCGGAGACACCGGCGTGGGCGAGCTGCTCGATGCGGAGTTCGACGCGACGGAGGCGAGCCTTGCGGCGGCCCGCCAACCCAACGTCCGCGTCGAGATCGAGCGACTCGACGCCGCCAATCTCGGGGAGCTGCTGTACGGCATGGAAGCCGCGTGTATCCTCGCCGGCGAGCTGTTGAACGTCGCGACGTTCACACAACCCGCCGTCGAATGGGGCAAACGCGCCGCCCGCGGACTGCTCGGGGACATCGACGCGCCCGAAACCGACGCCATCACCGGGAAAGAACGGTTGGTGGTCGAACCCGATCGGAGTGGCTAGTCCGTTTTCTCCCACAGAGCTCCTGAACGCGCAAGAACTATTCGACGACCGTTCGTACGCCCGCCAATGAATCAACGGATGCAGTCCTCGAGGGGGATCGAGTGACAATGGCCGAAACGTCCAATCGACTGCAGACGATCGCGAGCGCGATCGTGATCGCTATCGGGGCCTACGCCGTCGGGAACGTCGTCGCCGTCTCGGTGATGTCGATGCTGCTTCTCGTTGGAATTCCTGTGGAGGGGTATCCCGCACGGTTGGGGCTGTTGAGTACGCTCACGGTGCAGGGTGTCGGATTCCTCGGGTTTGGGCTTGTGTATCTCCACTACTCCGAGCAGTTCGATCTCCTACAGGTCGATTTCCCGGATCTCCCCGATGTCGGCTACCTCGTCGGTGGTATCGTCGCGGTGTTGCTCGGGTGGGGGGGAGTCGGCTTCGTGTTCACGCAGCTGTTGGGCATCGAACCCGCAGAAAGCTCGATCATCGAACAAGGCATCCAAAACCCGACGCTGTTGTTGATACTGGTTCCGCTGTCGATTCTCATCGTCGGGCCGGGCGAGGAGCTGTTGTACCGGGGGATCGTCCAGGGATCGCTCAGGCGCGTGCTCGGTCCCGTCGGCGCGATCAGCATCGCTAGCGCCGTCTTCGCGTCGATCCACGTGTTCGGGCTGATCGGCGCACCGCTAGAGACGCTCGCAACCCTGCTCACGGTGTTCACCCTCGCGCTCGTCCTCGGAGCTACCTACGAACTGTCGGGGAATCTCTTCGTTCCGGCGCTCGTCCACGGCCTGTTCAACGCCTCGCAGTTCCTGCTCGCCTACCAGAAGGCGACCGGTGGACTCCCGGTGCTCGGGTAGTCGAACGCGTTGCCGAGCAAAAAACTGGCTGTGCCGACCGGTCTTACCGCCTTAGGTGTTTCTGGTTGCTGTCGTTCTCGTGTTGGAACGTGAGATCGACGTTCACGGGGACGCGTCCGCTTTCGCCGCTGTTTGCGGCCCACGTGGAGGCGACGATCACTCGTTCGAAGTTCCCGTTGTGGAGGAACCGCTTCAGATCGCGTTCGTCGCTGTGGGAGAAGGTCCGTGCGTCGAGCTGTTTCACCTGGTAGTTCCCGTTGTGCTTGATGCCGATGAACGTGAACTGGTACTTGACCGGCGTCTCCGTCGCTTCGCGCTGGCTCATGAACGGCTCAGTGGTGTCGCCGTTGTGGCTCTGGTTGCCGACCGAAACGTTCCGGACGTACCAGCCGGGGTTGGTTGTGGCCCAATCGGTCGCGTATCGGAAGGAAACGAGCACCTCCTCGCCCGCATACTCGGAAAGGTCGAACGTTTGGTTCGTCCACCCCTCCGACTGACCGGTGAAGCCGGGCACGTTCTCTTTCACGGTGGGGTGTGCGCCGTCAGCGGTCGTCGAAACGGTGTTCTCGTTCGAGAGGCTCTCCCACGTCTCTCCGCCGTCGGTCGAAACCTGCACGAAGCCGTAGTCCCAGTTCTCCTCGATGTCGTAGTACGTTTCGAACGACAGCGTCGGATCGTCTTCGCTAACGTTCGCGCGCGTGATCGCGGATCGATCGAGGAGGTTGCCCGAGCCGCTGTGTAGCACTTCGTCCTCGCCATCGACCGGATCGTCGGTCGTGTTCCACTGGGTGCCGATGTAATCCGTGCCCGACACGTTCACATCGGTGATCGGACCCTTGTTTTCGGTGTCGTACGTCTGGTAGGCGGTCCCCCACGCGCCCGCTGTCTCGATGTCTCGGGAGATGTTGACGTTCAGATCGACGCCGTCGATGTCGTACTCGTCTTTCGGTGGGTGGCCCACGTCGTCAAGAACGGTCGCGGTGGCGAAGTCCTGGTACAGGTGGTAGAAATCCGTGTTCGCGCCGTGTTCGTCCAGCGTCTGTTCGACGCCCGCGATCCCGTTTTTCTCCTCCTCGAACAGATCGGAGATGAACTCCGATCCGTAGCGGTCGTTGAGATACATCTGGAAGAGGTACGCCTCCCCGTAATCAGCGAGGATGTTGATGTCGCCCTGATCACCCCAGTTCGTCAACGAGTTCGAGGGCAGTTGCTCGTAGGCGCTGACGTGCCCCTCGGGGACTCCGTAGCCGACCGCGTACTCCGCGAAGTCGGACATCCCCTCGTTGACCCACGAGGTCTCATCGCTGTCGTAATCGCCGTGGATCAGGTGTTGGTACTCGTGGGCGAACGTCCCTTCGATGCCGACCCGCTGGTTCGACTCGTTGAGAGCGTTCCAGTCCGCGGAATCGACCGTGATGACGTTGCGGTTGGTGTACGTCTGGACCGTCGGAGAGTAGTACCCCGCGGTGTACACCGGATACTCCGGATCGTTGTAGTTCTCATCCCGGATGTTCGTCACCAACAGCGCGGTTTTGTTCTCCGCGTTCTCGGAGGTGTGGTAGTAGTCGTCGGGGAACTCCGTCCCGTTGGCGACCGGGCTGTCGTTGCCGTCCCGCGGCGTGGGCGTCCCGAACAGTTCCGACTCCGTCGGGTGGATCTCGGTGTCGAACTCCGAGACGAGGTGGTCCACTTGCGCGTCCGAAACGGTTGGCGTCGGACGCGGATCGTCCTCGGGCCAGCTCATATCGTTCGCAACCCACACCTCGATATTGCCCCCCACACCGCGGAGCGTGAACGTCTCGAACGTGTAGCCGTCCGGTCCCGACGTGAGGAACTGGCGCGTCGTTCCCTCGCTTGCTGTCTCGGCCGATCCGTTCGTGTCGTTGCGATCGGCCGCCTCGGACGCCGAGTCGAGGTGAACTGGCTTTTCTAACTCCTCCTCGGACGGCTCGACCGGACGCGGCGACTGGTTCGAATCGTTCGCCGGATCGTCCGTTGGGACAGTTGACTGTACGACGCTTCGATCGTCCGCCTGTGGGACAACACCGCCACCGGTCCCTGCAGCGGCGGCCGAGAGAACGAGTACGGCCGTCAGTAGGATGGCATTGATGCGCATTCCGAACAGATGTGTTCAACCATACCAAATAATACTTGCGAATTTCATTCCAGAACACATTACGTTTTGTAAATTGTTACTACGAGATGGATTGTAGCCCGTAAAGCACTGTGGCGGGTGATGGTTGCAATGGGGTGTGGGTTTGTTCGGGAGAAGTCGCCAACCGTCATACTAACGGGTCCGCCGCCCGTAGAGGAACGTAATGAGTGATGGCTCCACACGGAACGACGACGCGCCCCCTGGTTCGTCGGACGACGGTGAGCCAGCCGGTTCGGACCCCGAGGAGCCGTCCGTAGAGGCGTTGCGCAGCCAGGTTGAGGAAAAATACGATTTCGACGATTTCGGTCCGCGGGACATGGAGCGGATGACCCCGGAGGAGTGGGACGCTGCCTTCGATCCCGACACGTGGATAACGGGCCGGGAGCTGCTCGATCGGGTCGAGGCCGACATGAAACAGCGGGTCGCCGACAGGGACGTGTTCGCCCGCATCGAGCGGCTGTCCGATCCCGATCGCCTCATCGCGTACTCCGATGAGGGGTACGCTGTGGTGTACGAGGATGGGACCGTCACCGGGGAGGGCATCGTCCTTCGGGACGTCAAACCCTCGGTTGCCCTCTGCTCGATGGACGAATACGAGGCGCCGGAGTTACAGCGCGGGGAAATGCTTCCCCACCCCTCGGAGGTACCGGAAGGGAGCGGGTCGCTCGGCCACCGGATGATGCTGCTCGTCGGCGTGGCTCTGACGGTGATGGGCGTCGCCTTGATCGGGGCGGTGATCGTGGGTGCCTCCGGACAGGGAGCGTTCGGTCTCGGCCCACGATCGGCTGCTCGGCTCGTGCGGCTCGGCCTGACGGTGATAGCGGCGCTGTCGGCGGCTTCGGTGGGTTTATACGAACTCGGTACTGACACCAGATTGTGTATGAACAGACGGGAATTTCTCCGCACAGCTGGCGGCACTGCGGGGACCGCAGCTGCGACATCTGCAGTTGCCGGACCAGCCGCCGCGCAAGAGGGTGACGGCGGTGGTGGTTCGGGTCCGATCGACTACGGTGGCTATCTCGACGACGCCAACGGCTGGGAAGAGGGCGGTACGGCCGACGAGACCGGCAACGACGAGGTCACCATCGCGGTCGGTCCGAACGGCTCGAACGACTTCGATCCGGTGGCGGTCCACGTCGATCCCGGTACGAAGATCGTCTGGGAGTGGGAAAGTAGCGGGCACAACGTCCAGGCCGAGGACGGCCAGTTCGAAAGCGAGATCAAAGGCGATGGCACCTTCGAGTACACCGCCGAGGAAGAGGGCGTGATCCCGTATTTCTGCCAGCCCCACGAAGGCATGGGGATGTTGGGCGCGATCGCCGTCGGTGAGGTTTCCCGCAAATCTCCGGCTGCCGCCCAGGAGGTCAAACCCGAAGAGATGGGCGTCCCCATTCAGCCCCACTACGTGGGATTCGGTGCGGGATTGATGATGATGACGACACTCGTGTTCACGTTCTATCTGCTCAAATACGGTGAGAGCGCACACACGAAAGGAGGGAACGACTGATGCCGTCCAGCGACAGCAGCTACGGAGCGATCCATCGGTACGAACCACCCCGAGAGAGCACGGCAGCGGCGATAGCGATCGTCCTCCTCACCCTGTTCGAAGTCGTGTTCGTGGGGATGTTCACCTACGGACTCGCAACCGGGTGGGGGCTCGATCCGTACGGTAACATGTTTCTGGGTGGATTACTCACGCTGATCTTCGTCGATCTCGCCTTCATTCTTCTGTTGTACCGAAAAGAGTTCCTTCCGGATGTGATGGTCGTCAAAAAACGGCGGCGCAAGTGGGAGGATCTGTACGTGAAAGAAGAAGACATGGAGGGACGGACGGCTGACGTCGACGTTTGGGAAAGCGTGAAACGCGCGGTGTATCCGTACTACAAACGGTGATACGTATGGCTCAACGAGACAACGACAAATATCCGGCTGAAACCGGCCGTCGACGGTTCGTGAAAGGTGTGGTTGGTGCAGCGTCGCTCGGAGCAGTCGCAACTGGAACCGGTGTTGCGACGACCACGCTCACGTCCTCGACGGGCGAAGGTGGTGGTATCACGAAGTGCAAGGTGATCGAGAACACGGATGGTCCGGCTCCGCGGGGAATGCCCCAGATCCCGATCTCGATCGGGGACGACGGCACGATCAGCGGCCGGTGGCCCGAGGTCAAGGAGGTCGAAGAGGCCGGAGAGACGTTCACAGTCGCAGAAACCGACATCGGTGGCGTCACCTACACCACGGAGTGGTTCCAGTACTGTGGCGTCCAGACCTACGAAGGGATCGACCCCGAGGCCGACCAGGACAACACCTTTCGGTCCTCGCCCAGCACCCAATACGAGTGGCAGAGCGAGCTGTCGGGTGGCGATCCCCTGACGATCGATCACTTCGACGATTACAAGGAGTGGAGCAACGACATCGGGCAAGGCGGGCTTGGAAAGCCCGCCATGGCGACGTGGCGATCGGACGGCACCGAAAGCACAATCCCCGTCCAGGTGTTTCGGAGCCAGCGGATCGAGGAGCAGGCTCAAAACGACGAGTGGTTGGGGGCCAGCACTGACCAGGGCGTCATCGCGTGGCTCAACAAATGCACGCACTTCTGTTGTGTGCCCGGCTACAAGACGTTCGCAGGGAGCGCGCGGTTCGGTGCGGAGGACGAGGTGTACTGTCAGTGCCACCAGTCCGTGTACAACCCGTTCAGCGTCATCGACACGACCTTCACGGCGCTGCCCCGTCCGGGCGACACCGGCAGTAGCGGGTCCGAGGACGGCAACAGCAGCGGGGGTGAGTGAGTGGGATCATGAGCTTAGAACCACGAGACGACCACGATCACGAGGCGTGGTTGGAAAGCAAGGATCTCACGCCGGTCGAGCGGGGGTATCTCACCACGCTCATGTGGCTCGATAAGCGGTTTCGCGTCGTCGACTACCTAGAGCTGTTGGAGGACCTCTACTACAAGGTCAACCTGCAGATGCCAAAGAGCCACACCGAGCAGTACAACCTCGACAACAAGTTCTGGTACTGGTATCCACTGTACTCGCTGGGATTCTTCTCGCTGCTAGCGTATATCGTCGCCGCGTTCAGCGGCGCACTGCTCGGGTTTTACTACACGCCCGGTGCCACCGGCGCAAGCGGCGATCCGATGATGGCCTACCAGCAGCTCGAGTTCATCATGATGGATCTGAACTTCGGCTACATGCTCAGGAGCATCCACCGGTGGTCGGCCCAGGTGATGACCGCCGCGGTGTTCTTGCACATGCTCCGTGTGTATTTCACGGGCGCGTACAAGGAGCCGCGGGAACTCAACTGGCTGATCGGCATCGTGCTCATCTCGCTCACGCTGGTGTTCGGGTACTCGGGCTACCTGTTGACGTGGGATCAGCTGGCCTACTGGGCCAGCCAGATCGGCGTCGAGATGGCGCTTTCGATCCCGCTGCTCGGTGAGTGGGCCGCAAACCTCGTCTTCGGCGGCTTCACCCCGAACCCCGCGACGCTCCAGCGGATGTACATCATGCACGTGTTCTTGCTTCCGTTCATCGTGACGGCGCTCATCGCCATCCACATCGGCATCGTCTGGATGCAGGGCATCGCGGAACCACACTGACTGCGAGCCGGCGTTCTGTTTGCTGTCGTTCCGACCCCGATTGGACTAACAAAACGTTGAAGGTAGCGCGAGGGCAATTCCGAATAAGGAATAATGACCGAGAGCGACACCACTGACGATGCGGTTCGAACGGACGGGACCGGCATCGTCGCGCCGGACGACGAAACCCCGATGTGGAGCGATCGGAAGGGTCGCACACAGGGGCTGTCCCGGTTGACCTACGAGTATTTCGAGCGCGCTCGCCGCGAGGACCAGGACCTGCGGACCGATTCGAGCTACATCGAGCGCGATGTGCTGGGCTTTCCGTCCTGGCCCCACGAAACCATCCGGAACCTCGCTATCACGTCCTTTTTCGTCGGTATGATCCTGTTTCTCTCCGCGACCATGCCGCCCCACCTGGAAGCACCAGCGAACTCCGCCCAGACGCCGCCGGTCATCCTTCCAGACTGGTATCTGTACTGGTCGTTCGGTCTGCTCAAGCTCGGCGGACTCAATCCCGAGCTGTCGGTGTTGGGCGGCCAGAAGCTGATGTCCGATCGCAGCTACGGAGTGATTGCGAACCTCGTCGTGGTCGGGTTCATCGCCATCGTACCGTTCCTGAACAAAGGATCGGCGCGTCGGCCGGTCGAGCAGCCGTTTTGGTCCGCCGTCGGGATGGCTGGCGTGGTCTTCTCGCTCACCATCGCTGCGCTCTCGGTCAAAAATCTCATGCCCGATATGATGCCGCCCCACCTGCTGTTCGATCTGACGTTCCTGCTTCCGATCGTCGTCGGCTGTCTGACCTACGCGGTCCTCAAAACGATGCGCGAAGGGTACATGTACGAGCTGAACCGGCGGTACTACCGGCTCAGACCACCGCGGTGACGCCCGCCCAACAGTCGACACACGCGGAAGATGCTCTTGCTGGCACTTCTCGATGACAGTGTTCTCACGGACACGTTCCGATAGACTAATGTTACTCGATTAAAATAAGTAAGAACCGAGCGTTCCTGCTCGCCAGTCGAAGTGGGTATGAGCACCACCAACCAACCATCTGATCAGTTGAATCGGGAGACAGAGCACACCAAACGGCTACGACTGGACGGAAAAACGCACCGAATCGTCGAAATCGGTCGAAACAGCACATCGGTGTTTTCGGACGGGACGATGCATCAGTTGTACCTGTACCACATCCTCGTCGACACCGATGACGATCTCCGCGCGGGATTCGAGCACGGCCCGATCGACATCGATATCGGGGACGGCTACCGACAGTTTCCGGTCGATCGCGTGTTGCGCATCGAGGAGTATCCGTTGCTGATCGAGGGACGGCGGACGAGCATCACGGAGTGGGTCGTCGCCATCGGGGAGCACGACCTCGCTTCCCAGGTGGTGTGGGGCGGGTTGCCCCAGCAGGTCGAAGAGGAGCTGTCGTACCGCTGTCGGCCGTCCGCGTACATTGACACGCGATCGTAGTGGAGCGTACAGTCCGAGCCGCGCTTTGCAAAGTATTTGTTCTTGGCCGATAATACCCGAATATGCAGAGGCGCACGGTGGAACGAATCGAAGGCTGGCCCTCCCGTCAGTTCACGCAGGGGGAGGTCGGACTGCGTGATCTGGCGAGTGCCGGGTTCAGCGGAGCTGTCCACGCTGGCACGTGGATACTCATGTCCGAGGGCCAAAGTGTCGGTGTGTTCGATGGTGACGTCGAGGAGCTCACATCTCTTGGAACGATCTACATCAGCCCTGATCCGGTCCTCCCGGTGCTCTTTTCGATGTTGGAACAGGAGCCTGTCCGGAGCACCCCCCACCATACTACACGGATCCCCCTCGAGAACCAGACCAACGCGTTCGACGATTGGGACGGCCGTCAGGAGTACATCGGCTATCTCCAGCTGTCCGCCGATGACGACGAGTATTACGTCGTGTACGACCAGACCGGGACGACGAGCATCGCGTTCGTCGGCTCCGAGAACCGGTTCCTGACGGACGAGCAGGCCGACACCATCGGCCACACCATTACCGGCGACTACGCTGTCGCAGTCGCTCCCGTCGCTCCGACACCCGTTTCGAACCCGAAGACCGACGAACCGTCTCCCGATGAATCACCCAGCGCGCTCCCGGAACGCTCCAGCCGGCTGGTTACTGACGGAGCGAGCGAGAGCACCGACGATCTCCGTCGACGCGTCGCCGCGCTCGAACGCGAACGCGACGCTCTCGAAGCCGAACGAGACAACCTCCTCGAAGAGCGCGACCACCTCAACGCGAGGATCTCGCGGTTACAAGACCGGATCAACGAACTCGAATCCGCATCCGCGTCCGCGTCCACCTCGACGACCAGTGACGCGACGGGGCTGTCCCCGGAGAAAGCGCTGTCGGGTACATCGCTGTTCGTTCGGTACCACACACAGAACCGGGCGACGCTCACCGACGCGTACCACGGGGAGGCGACGCCCGAGGAGGTGAACGACAATCTCACGCTCGAACACCACACGAGCTTCGACGCCGGGAACGCCGTCGTCGATGACGAGCCCTACGAGCAGTTTCTCACTGACTCCATCGCGTACGATGTCGTCTCGTGGATCGTGCGTGATCTGCTCCACGTCATCTACAACGCGGGGTACGAGGACGATTTGGCGGAGCTGTACGACTACATTCCGGACATCGACCGCGCTGCACTCCACGCGCGCAACAACGTCGATGGGACGTCGATCTACTTCGACGTGGTGTGTTTCGACAAGCGAGGAGACCCGCTGTTGGTGGTCAATATCCACGATTCGAACGAACCGACCACTGAAACGGAGCTCGAAACGCTGCTCGACGACGCGAGCGTGGCGGCGAGCCAGTGGCCGGTGACGGGCGCGCTGCTCGTCACCACGAGCTACTTCGAATCGGACGCGCTCAACGTTGCCGACGACGCGACAGCCGGTGGTGGTGGTCTGTTCGGTGGGGCAAACAAAGCGAGCTACGTCCGTCTCTCCAGAAAGAGCGGATTCCACCTCTGTCTAGTCGAAGCACGCCAGCGGCAGTTTCACGTTGCAATGCCGGATCTGTAACTATCCTTCGACTTCCACAGCCTCGTCGATCTTCATCTCATCGAGCTTGATGGTGATCTCGTCGAGCTTTCCGTCGAGATCGCTGACGAACTCGTCGGTCCGCTCGGTCGTGATCGCACCCTGGCTCGACGGCTCGATCAGGTCTTCCTCTTCGAGAACCCGGAGCGAGTACCGCACCTTGTGGTGGGGATAGCCGGTCTCGTTGGACATCTTCACTATCCCGATCGGCTCGTTTTTGATGACCATCTTCAACACCTGTAAATGTCGCTCTAGCATGTCGACCTCTTTCTCCAGCCTATCTATCATGGCACTTGTTAACTTGTGTTTGATGCCTTTAAATGTTGCTGTCTTCTCGAAAAACCTAGCTGTACTGTGGTATTACTTCCCACAGTTTAACGTTTGTGACCCGTGGCTGCCGTTGGCTGAAATCCACAAGCAGCCCCTCCTGATCGTGTCGTGTGTCCGTAGCGGCTTAAATCGATTCACAACCGCCGAGAACGCACACAGCGTTGTTCGATGAGCGGCTCCGGCGGGGCGCGCGGCGCTGGTATCGAAATCTGTTTAGCGCGGTGGCAGGAACGTCCGCGTATGACTGTAACCATCGTCGGCTCACAGCTAGGCGACGAGGGAAAGGGCGGCATCGTCGATCTGTACGGCGATTCCGCTGATATCGTCGTTCGTTACCAGGGCGGGGACAACGCCGGACACACCGTTGTTCACGACGGCGAGACGTACAAGCTCTCGCTCGTTCCGAGCGGCGTCGTCCGGGGAACGACCGGCGTGATCGGCAACGGCTGTGTCATCAATCCGGAAACGCTGTTCGAGGAGATCGACACGCTCAGAGAGCGGGGGTTGGAGCCGGACGTTCGGATCGCGGCGCGCGCTCACGTGATTTTCCCCTACCACCGCGTTCTCGACGGGATCGAGGAGGAGGCAAAAGACGATCTCGCGGCGGGAACGACCGGTCGGGGGATCGGTCCGACGTACGAGGACAAAGCGGGCCGCCGCGGGATCCGGGTCGGAGATCTGCTCGACAGCGACGTGCTGCGCAAGCGCCTCGAGTACGCCGTCTCCCACAACCGGGCGCTCGCAACGGAGGTGTACGGCATCGATCCGGGCGAGGAGTTCGACGCGGAGCACCTGTATGAAACGTATCGCGGCTTCGCCCGGCGGCTCGAAAACGAGGGGATGGTCGTCAACTGCGGTGAGTTCCTGTCCTCGAAGATCGACGCGGGCGCGACTGTCATGTTGGAGGGCGCGCAGGGAACCGCCATCGACATCGACCACGGCATCTACCCCTACGTCACCTCCTCGAACACCACTGCCACCGGCGCGCCGGCCGGGACCGGACTCGCCCCGGCGACGATCGGTGACGGCGAGATCGTCGGCATCGTGAAGGCGTATCTCTCTCGCGTCGGCACGGGTCCGCTTCCGACGGAACTCGGGCGCGTCGAGGGACAAACCCCGGCTGACGGCGGCGACCGCGAGGCGAGCGACACCGCCACGTACATCCGGGACGAGGGCGGCGAGTACGGCACTGTCACCGGACGACCGCGCCGCGTCGGCTGGCTCGACATGCCGATGCTCCGGCACGCGGCCCGGGCGAACGGGTTCACCGGGCTCGCTGTGAACCACCTCGACGTACTCGCCGGGTTGGAAGAGGTTCAGGTCGGCCACGCGTACGAACTCGACGGGGAGACGCTGCACTCGATGCCGCCGACCACCGAACAGTGGGGGCGGTGTTCGGTCGTGACGAAGACGTTCGACGGCTGGCCCGAGTTCGACCCCGTCGTCGAAAACGGGTACGAGACCCTGCCTGCGGCCGCACGGACGTATCTCGAATACATCAGCGAAGAGCTGTCGACGCCGATCTACGCGGTCGGCGTCGGACCGGGCCGGACGGAAACGATCGTCCTCGAAGACCCGTTCTGACGGCTCCGACCCGGCACGCTTTTGCGTCGAAGCACCGAGTGAACGAGTATGAAAGAGACGTTGATGGACATCTTGTGTTGTCCTCTCGACAAAGAAGAACTCGAGCTGGAGGTGACTCGAGAAGACCAAAACGAAGCGGTGACGGAGGTCTTGGAGGGACAGCTCACGTGCACCGAGTGTGGCACTGAGTACCCGATCACGGACGGGATCCCGAACTTACTGCCGCCCGACATGCGCGAGTGAGGAGTGCCTCTACCTGTACTTTTTTTACGCCCACACCCCTTTAAGTAACCTGTGCAGGAGAGTCTCACCGTAGATGTCAATCCGGAGGGAATGCACACGCTCAGGGTTCCTGACGAGTTCGGGACTCAAGGAGCGTTCGGTGTCGTCCTGAGAAACCACGGTGAGTCGACCCACGTGTATCTCAACCTCGATGCGGAGCTGTCGGAGGTGGCGTCCCTCAACGCCACCAACTACTACATCGAACGGGGAGAGACGCTTTCGATCACGATCCCGGTTTCCTCGGGCATCGCAGTCAGCGGAGAGCTGACCATCGCAACCGCGTACGGCAGCGAAAAGCGGTTCGTTCCGGTTTCTATCGAACCGACTGCGCCGAACCACGCGTCGGTCAACATCGACTCGACCTTGTCGGTCTCGAACAGACGCCCACGACGAACGAGCGGGGGTCCCTCGCCCTCACCAGCCCCGCCGGGCGCACGACCAACTATCGACGAGCAGACGATCCGGCGCACGCTCCCGGCGGTCGTGTTCGGAGCGATCGCCGTTGCGCTCGCCGTCTCCTCGGTGCTCGTTGCCGGCGGACTGCGCATCGTGCTCGGCCTGTTGGCGCTTCTTGCCGGCACGATCGTGATCGTTCAACTCTCGGAGTGACGGCGGGCAGGTTGTTTCGTCACGACCACGACGAATCAAACACAGCACACTGCCGATCCCGTTTCACAACGTATTTAACTGACTGGCCAGTCAGGTAGGGTGTGGGATGACTGGCCAGTCAGTTATTTCCAACCAATGTCTGACGAAACCACTGAGGAACTGATGGGGGCGACCTACCGTGCCCTGTGCAAGCACGGCTACGCGTCGCTCCGCATGCAGGACATCGCGGACGAATCGACCAAGAGCAAGGCAGCGCTCCACTACCACTATGAGAGCAAACACGATCTACTGCTCGCGTTTCTCGAGCATCTCTACGAGCAGTTCGAGACCGAGATCAGCGAGGACTGCGGCGGTGATCCGGAAACGCAGCTCCTCACGTTCGTCGAGGAGCGGCTCACGCCGCGAGAGGAGGGACAAAAGGAGTTTCAGACGGCGATCCTCGAAATCAAGGCTCAAGCGCCCTACGACGAGGCCTACCGCGAGCGGTTAGCGGGGTTCGATGGGCTGGTTTTCGACCGGCTCCGATCGCTGCTCCAAGCGGGTATCGATCGGGGCGTCGTCGAGGAGGACGTCGATCCGGAGGATACGGCCGCGTTTCTCGCCGAACACATCAATGGTGCCCAGCTCCGCAACGTGACGGTCGGTGCCCCGCTGGCGGAGGCCCGCCAACGGCTTCGGGCGTATCTCCGACGGGAGGTGTTGGTCGGTTCCGGCGCGGAGAACGGTGGGGGATGAGCGTCTGGTCGTTCGTGAACGGGCTGTTCGAGAGGCCCGACGAGTTCGATCTTACCTGTCGCGGATCGTGGCGTACACGCGGATTATTTTTCTGTTCTGACACCAATTTCACTGTCAAACCGTGCGAAGAAATCGTCCATAAAACCCAATCGGGATCTTCCAAGACGCCGTCCAGGTGACGTATACAACGCATCCAGACGCTCCGTTGCCCACTCTCGAAGGAGCGTAATGTCTGGACGGTCCGGTGTAGCCATTCCAGAAACGGATGCGTTATCGATTACTGCGTGTTTTTCGCCCGTTCGACCCGATCGCTCGCCGACGATACAGGCCAGACGAACGATTCCCCGTGCGCCAGTCGCTTCCAACTTGTCTGCGTCAAAGAGCAATTTCGCCTCGGGCAGCTCCGGCTCCGGGGAGCGAGACCGAATACTGTGAGTTCGGATACAGTGTTTGATGGTATCGATTCGGTCGGCCGCCACCGCCTCGCTCGTAAGGAGATCCTCCGCTTCTGCTGTGGCCCATTCGTCGTGATTTTCGATCTCCCCCGATCGTTCTCGTGGACGACCAATGTCGTGTAACCACGCTGCTGCGGAAAGAACACCTCTATCAACGGTGCGATCCCACTCATCTGCTAACTGAACAGACAGGTTCCGCACTCGATTGGCGTGGAACTTATCGTGTGCTGGGAGGGCGTCTTCGTAGTACGACAGCGATAATTTCCGAGCAAGAGGACCGAGTTCCTGCGTCATGGGACGCGTGGAATATCACCGTCGGATGACATAGTGGTTGTGGAACCCTCATACCGAGTACGTCACCACTGATCCCACGGCTGGCCCCTCGAAAAACGGGTTTTGTCGTGACACACGGTTGGCGTCCGATCGGCGGTTCCGAGCTACCGATTTAGGATCGCCCGGAGCGCAAACGTGAGGTTCTCCCGGCGTTCCATCACGCGCCGGGAGAAATACGAGAGCCATTTGTCACCGTAAGGAACGTACTGGTACACGTCGTACTCCTCCACGAGCTCGGCTTGTGCGTCCTCCCGGACACCCATGAGCATCTGGATCTCGAACTCGGTGCCGTAGGCGTCGTGGAGTTCGATGGCCCGCTGGATCATGCGTGGATCGTGGCTACCGACGGCGACCGCTCCGGCGCTGCTTTCGGAAAACAGATATTTGAGGTGCGTTCGATACTGTTCGTCCACCGCCGTCCGGTCGGTGTAGGCGACGCGTTTGGGTTCGTCGTACGCCCCTTTCACGAGCCGGACCGTCCCCGGAAGCCCGGCGAGTCGTTGGAGATCCTCCTCGGTGCGCCGCAGGTTCGCCTGAACGCAGACGCCCATCTCCGGATACTCCGTAACGAACCGTTCGAACGCGTCCAGGGTCGCGTCCGTCGTCGTTCGGTCCTCCATATCGATCCAGACGAACACTCCCCCATCGCGGGCAGTTTCCACGATGGCTCCGAGGTTCTCCCGGAACGTCGCCTCGTCGATCCCGAGTCCGATCTGCGAGGGCTTGACGGAGATACACGCCCCCAGATCGGTCCCAGCGACGTCTCGACAGAGCCGTCGGTACCGCTCGACGTCCCCACTGGCAGCCGCCGGTTCGTGGTAGTGCTCCCCGAGCACGTTACAAATGGTATGTATCCCCTGTTCGCGCAGCTGGCGGGCGTGTTCGAGCGCCTCCGCTTCGGTCGTTCCTGCCACGAATTGGCTCGCAACGGGCGGGATCATGCCGGCAATTACTGCCGAACCACACATAGCCCCACTGATTTCTTCCGGGACGCGCTCCACGGGGGCTTCCCTCGCACGGTCAGGCCGACAGCAGCCGGAGATCGATCGAACCGTTGTTCGTCTCGAACGCGAGCGAGTGAGTGCTCCCGCCCAGCGTGCCCGAGACGCTCGTCGAGTCGTCCGTGTCGGCGAGCTCCACGCCGTGCAGCTCCACGGGGCTGTTGCTCGTGGTCGCCGTGACGGTCGCGTCGAGATCCCGCGCCAGCGCGGCGTCGATCCCACCGTTAGCGGTGCTGACGGTCACGTCGCCCGGAATCGATGGCACGTCGAGATCGACCGAGCCGTTCGATGTCCTCGCGTCCTCGAGACCGCCGACGTTTCGGGCGGTGATCGAGCCGTTGTCCGTCGAGAGCGCGACCGTGCCATCGACGTTTCGGACCGAGAGGCTCCCGTTCTGGCTCGTCAGCTCCGGATCGCCGGCCGCGTCCCGAACCTCGATCGAGCCGTTGGTCGTCTCGAACCGCTCGACTGGCGATCCGTTCGGGTATTCGATCGTCAACGACACGTCCGCCCGCTCGGCGTCCGTGTCGTCGTGCTCCGTCACCACCGAGAGCTGCTCGTCCGAACGATCCGCCGTCACCGACACCGCCTTGACCGACCGCTCCGGGCCACGGATCTCGATGTCGACCGTCGCCGTGTCCCCGTCGTACCCCGTGACGGTCACCGACCCGTTGGGGTTGCGGACTCGCAGGCTCGTTTCCGAGCCGACATCGTGGGTCCGTTGCTCGGTCCGCGTCGTTGGGGTTTCGTTTCCGTTGTCGATCTGTATCGAGGAGAGACACCCCCCGAGCAGTCCCAGGCCGGCTGTCACTCCCGCAACGAACGCTCGTCGTTCCATATCTGGACGTGAGCGCTATCAGTGAAAAACCCTCCTTAAATGATAAATCAAACTGATCTTTGTACTGACTGGAAATGGGACAGCGCAGTGATGAGTGATGAAATCGGAAACGAAGCGGCCAAAACCCTGCTGATCGAACGATCAGTATGGCCGCCACAACCCGTAGTCGAGTCGTGAAAGACAACCCGAAAGCGGTGACGGTGGTGCTTTCTCTCATCGGATACGCGCTGGTGTTGGGTGCGTTCGGGGGGTTCATCCCGCTGTTTCCGACCCTTTCCGAAGAGACCGTCCTCCTCTTTTCGGATCTCATCGCGGTCGTGAACTCGGCCGCGTTGCTGTCGTTGCTCGTCGGTTGGTATTTCATCCGGGACGGACAGGTGTCCAAACACCGGGCAGCGATGTTGTTCGCGTTCGCGCTCATCTGTGCATTTCTGGTGCTCTACCTCTGGAAGGTGGGCGGCGGGTTCGAGAAGAGCATCAGGATCGCCGACGGGCAGTTTCTCGCGGCGTACGCGTCGATCATCAGACCGCTGTATCTCCTCATGCTCGCGGTTCACATCCTTCTCTCGGTGGTCGCCGTCCCCGTCGTGCTGTACGCGGTGGTTCTCGGACTCACACACACGCCCACTGAGCTCGCCGACACGGCTCACGCGCGGGTCGGCCGCATCGCTGTCCTCTCGTGGTCGATCAGCCTCGCGCTCGGGATCGTCACGTATCTCATGTTGAACCACGTGTACGGGTGGGAGGTGCGCGAAGCGCTCCTGTTGTTGGCGGTTCCAGCGTGGAATTCACGGTAGAAGGGAATCGATCCGTTCCGTTGAATAGGGTACAGCGTCGTCAGAGCAGGCCGTCTTCCTGTGCGATGAGCAACGCCATGAGCGTCATACCGTTTGCGGGTGGATTTCGTGCCTCCTCAACCACATCAGCAACTGGCATCAATCGAGACGCGATGAATTCCCTGTCGTCCATATCCGTCTCACCGGCGGTTAACTCCGAAAGATAAACCACGTGCAGTTGGTGTCGGAGCAATCCCGGCAGTGGATTGTGCGTGTACAACAATTCCCCGGTGTCCGCCCGGTAACCGGTTTCCTCTCGAAGCTCGCGGATGGCGGTCTCGATCGGCGTTTCGTTCTGTTCGGGGATGCCAGCTGGACACTCTAGCACGTGGGCTTTCGCGGATGGGCGATACTGTTCGACAAGGACGATATCCTTCCCGGTACGGGCGACGATGACTACGATGTCTGGGAGCGCAATCCATTCGTATGGCTGCTCCGTCCCGTCTGGCTGCTTGACCCGGTCGTACCCCGCCGTGTAGCCGTATCCTTCGTGATCGATACCGGATTCGACTACCGGCCAGTGTTCTCGATTCATCATGCCTGAAACCGTTCCAACGAAACGTGACACAGTGAGTGTACCGACGTATCTGCCGGGATTCAGCATTCAGTGGTTCATCACTGGTGTGACGATCCGTCCTGATGCTGTATGCCAACGCAACAATCAATCCGTTTGCGGGAGTGCGATCGCGCCTGCGCCGAGAAACAGGAGCGTCAGCACACAGAGGACGAGGAGGTTGCCGTAGGCGTCGGCCGTCGGTCCCATCGTGGCAGCGCGCACGCCGCGCGCGAAGTACGACAGCGGCGAGAGATCCAGCGCCGGTCGGAACCACGCTGGGAGCAGCGACGGCGTGATGAACGTTTCTGAGAGGAACAACAGCGGGAGCGCGATCGTGTTGCTGGCAGCGATGACGCCGTCTTGGGAGCCGGCAACGGAACCCAACAGCGCGCCGAGACCACAGAACAGCGCCACTCCGAGCGCGATGAACGGGACGAGCAGCCACGAGAGCGCGATCGTCGCGTCCGTGACGGTCACCACCAACGCGAGGATGATGAGGCTCGCCACGCCGATGATCCCGACGTTGACGAGGGTGTGGGCGAGCAGCCACTCCACGCGCGAGAGCGGCGTGGTTGCGAGCTTCTCGAAGCGGTTGCCCTCGCGGTGGCGCGCGACGGTGCTCCCGACGCGCGAGAGCGGCGTGAACAGCACGACGACCGCGAGATACCCTGGAACGTAGTACGCCGGCGGTTGTGCGAACAGGCCGCCGCTGGTCGGCTGGGTCTGGACGAGCGCGCCGAAGATGAGGATGATGATCACGGGGAAGAAAAACGTGAAGAACACGGCGGTCCGACGGCGGACGAACGACTGGAACGCTGCCGTCGTTTCGGCGCGGATGCGGCGTGTAGCACTCATCCCGACTGGAGCACCTCCGCTCGTTCGCCGGTGTCGGGCGCTGGTGGATCGTCGGTGTCGGTCTCCGTCAGCGCGAGATACACCGATTCCAGGTCGGGCTGTCGCCACGACAGCGCGTCGTATTCGACGCCGGCGTGGTCGAGCGCGTCGAGTACGTCCCCGATCGCGCGCGGTGTGACGCCCTGGATGGTGAGCGTCCGGCCGGTCGTGTCGACGCCGGTTCCGATCGGTTCGATCGCGCGTTGCGCAGCGGCAGCATCGACATCCTCGGCTACCTCGACCTCCAGCCGGCTCCGACCACCGTACTCTTCGATGAGCTGCTGTGGCGGGCCGGTAGCGACGAGCGACCCGTCAGCGAGCAAGCCCACACGGTCGGCGAGATACTCCGCTTCGTCCATGTAATGTGTGGTGAGCACGACGGACGTGCCGTCGGCGGTGAGTCGATCGAGGAGCCGCCACAGGTCGCGCCGTCCCGCGGGATCGATCCCTGTCGTCGGCTCGTCCAAAACGAGCAGCTCCGGATCGTTCACGAGCGCGATCCCGACGCAGACCCGCCGTTGTTGCCCCCCCGAAAGGGATTCGTACCACGTGTCCGCTTTGTCTCCCAGTCCCACGTCGGCGAGCACATCCGCCACAGAACGGGCGTCGTCGTACAGCCCACCGTAGTACTCGAGTAGCTCCCGGGCAGTGAGCCGCTCGGGTGGGTCGAACGACTGGGGGAGCAGGCCGATCCGCTGGGTGTCCGTCCGTTTCGGAGGCTCGCCCAACAGCTCGATCTCCCCCTCGTACTCGGTGGTGCCGGTCAGCGAACGGATGAGCGTGGTTTTCCCTGCGCCGTTCGGACCGATGAGCGCGAACACCGACCCCTGCTCGACAGAGAGAGAAACCCCATCCAGCGCGACGGTGTCCCCGTACTCACGCCGAACGTTCTCGGCGTTCAGAACCATACCAGAAACGAGGTGTGGTCCGGGCGTAAGGCTTCGGATTTCGGGACGAACGACCCGAATACAGTGGATTCAGTATGTGAAAAACTAGTTTTAGTAAGCGAATGTTTTATTCAATCATGTTATTTCTAGCCTGATAGGCTGACGGCAGCAATACTCATGACTGATAAACACAAACGATATTCGGTTCGGCGGCGGCGGCTGCTCAAGGGGGTCGCGGTTGTCGGTACTGTTGGTCTGACCGGCTGTTTGGGCGGCGATGGAGATGGTGGCTCTGACGGCGACACCGGCACCCCCCAGAAGGGTGGCAAACTGCAGTTCGCCCAGGTGAAAAGCCCGGTCGAGTTCGACCCGGTCGTACTCAACGACGTTCCGTCGGACGAGGTCGTCATGCAGGTGTTCGAGGGACTGTACGAGTACGACGAGGAGACGGGTCACGTGCCAACGCTGGCGACCGGCGAGCCGACAGTCGAACGCGACGGCACGCGGTGGATCGTCGAGCTCGTCGAGAACGCCACCTTCCACAACGGCGATCCGGTCACCGCGACGGACGTGAAACACTCGTTCAACGCGCCGGCCGCCGAGGAGACGGAAAACGCGAACGAGGTCGTGATGATCGATTCGATCGAGACCGTCGACGAGAAAACGGTTCAGTTCGATCTCAAATACCCGTTCGGGGCGTTCCAGCACACGCTCCACCGGAACATCGTCCCGAAGGCGGTTCGAGAGAAGGACAAGGACGCGTTCAACACGAAACAGCCGGTCGGTTCCGGGCCGTTCGAGTTCGACGACTGGCAGGAGGGCAACTTCGTTCGGCTGGTGCGCCACGAGGACTACTGGGGCGAGACGGAGCCGAATCTCGACGAGATCGAGTTCGTGCCCGTCGAGGAGGCGACCACACGGGTGACCACCCTCAGAAACGGCGAGAACGACATTATCAAGGAGATCCCCCCACAGCAGTGGGGGACGGTCGAGGGCATCGACAGCGCGGAGATCGACGCGGTGCCTGGAACGGGGTACTTCTATCTGGCGTTCAACTGCAACGAGGGACCCACTACCGATCCGAACGTCCGGGAGGCGATCGATCACGTGGTCGATATGGACCAGGCGGTGAGCAACTTCATCGAACCGACCGGCGTGCGCCAGTACAGCCCGCTGCCCAAAGCGACCGCCGACGCGTGGGAGATGCCCATCGATAAATGGAAACAGATCCCCCACGACAAGAACATCGACAAGGCAAAACAGCTGTTCGACGAGGCCGGCGTCGACAGCAACTACAGCTGGAAGATTGTCGTTCCCCCCGACGACAAGCGCGAACAGATCGGGGTCAGCGTCTCGAACGGGCTGCAGGAGGCCGGTTTCGACGCGACCGTCCAGCGCCTCGACTGGGGTGCGTTTCTCGACACGTACGTCACCGGCAACGAAAGCGACTACAACATGTACACACTCGGGTGGTCCGGCACCCCCGATCCCGACGCGTTCACCTACTACCTGTTCGGCCGGACCGATGACACCCTCGGGGTCACCAACGGAACGTACTGGGGGAACAACAGCGACGCCGGCAAAACCGCCGCCGAGACGTTCGTCAACGCGCGCGAGTCCAAAAACCGCGAGGAGCGCCGCCAGTTCTACATCGACGGGATCACCACCATGCTCGAAGAGCGGCCACACCTTCCTGCCTACAACCTGAAAAACAGCTACGGCATCCGAAACAACGTCAACGACTTCACGTCACACCCGGTCGACCCGTTCAGCATCCTCAGCAGCTACAACAACACGTGGCTCGACCAGCAGTAGCTGTGTGACTCCGGTTCCAGCGGTGGGACGGCTGGGAATCCCCCTGTCCGACCGCACGATTAGTACACCATGATAGAAATGTCAATATCCACTATAGACGATCACGAGACAGGTGAGACGCAGTGGGCCTCTTGAGATACACAACGCGGCGGATGCTCCAGGCGATCCCAGTGATCGTCGGTATCGTTACGATCACGTTCTTTCTGACCGACGCCATCCCGGGCGATCCCGTCCAGATCATGCTCGGTCCGTCACCGAGCGCCGAGCAGGCCGCGGCCATCCGCGCGAAATACGGGCTCGATCAACCGCTGTGGATACGGTACATCAACTACCTTGGGGACGTTTCGCCGGTGTGGATCGCGCCGGCCGCGAGCTTTCCCTTTTTCACGCCCGAGTTCGGCGTCGATCTCGGCCGGAGCCTTTATTATCAAGTTCCCGTCACACAGAAGATCGCGGAGCGGCTCCCGGTGACGCTGTTGCTGATGGTGTCGAGTTTCGCGTTCGCACTGGTGATCGCCATCCCGTTGGGGATCATCTCGGCACAGCGGCGCAACGAACCGACCGACCACGTCTCCCGCGTGGTCGCGCTCATCGGCGTCTCGACGCCCTCTTTTTGGATCGGACTGATGTTGATCATGATATTCGCGTTCCATCTCGACGTGTTACCGGCGACGAGCCTGGTCCTCCCGTGGGCAGATCCGGCGAGCGTTGACGCTGCCACCAGTCGGATCGACGTGCTCGTGGTGGCTGGTGAGCACCTCCTGTTGCCGATGGTGTCCCTGGGAACGCTCCAGATGGCGGCTATCACCCGCATCGAGCGGTCTGCAATGCTCGAACAGCTCTCGGAGGAGTACGTCCAGTTGGCCCGCGCGTACGGGGTGCGCGAGCGGACCATTCTCAGCAAGCACGCGTTCCGTCCGGCACAGCTACCGGTCATCACCATCGTCGGGCTACAGCTGACCACCGCCATCGGTGGGGCGGTCCTGACCGAGACGGTGTTTTCGATCAACGGCATGGGACGGCTCATCATCACCGCCATCAACAACCAGGATTATCCGTTGGTGATGGGCACCACCCTCGTGTTCGGGGTGGTGTTCGTGGTGGGCGTGATACTCACGGACATCTCGTACGCGTACATCGATCCGCGGGTGTCCTACGGGGGTGATCGCTGATGGCCCACGACAGCGCCACCGACGACGGACTCACCGAGGACTCCGTCGGCACGGGAACCGAGCCGGACGTGCGCGGCGTCGAGAGCCGCGTCGGCGCGTGGAACACGCTTTCACAGATCCGAGGCGATCCAACGGCGCTCGCCGGGCTGGCGATCATCAGCGTCGTCACCCTCGTCGCCCTCATCGCGTCGGTCGACTACTACCTGCTGGATTACTGGCTTGCGGAGACGTTCTGGGTCCACCCCGCGCGTGATCCCCAGGAGGTGGAGATCCTACTCCCACCGGTCGGTCTGGAGAACGATTTCGGGCAGGGCACGTGGGAACACCCCCTCGGAACCGACCACCGCGGCCGGGACATCGCGGCGCGGCTGTTTTACGGCACCCGCATCGCCATGCTCGTCGGCTTCGTCTCGACGGTGATCGGGCTGGTCGGGGGGACGCTCGTCGGCTCCGTCTCGGGCTACTACGGGGGATGGGTCGACGACGTGTTGATGCGCGCCGTCGAAACGCTGTACGCTATTCCGTTTCTGGTGTTGGTCAT
This sequence comes from Halobacteriales archaeon YIM A00010, assembly GCA_025041175.1. Taxonomy (GTDB): domain Archaea; phylum Halobacteriota; class Halobacteria; order Halobacteriales; family Haloarculaceae; genus Halocatena. Next base: position 1,848,989 of record JAKCFJ010000001.1, on the reverse strand, counting down.
CGCCTTCATGGCTGCGTTCGGCCGCAACCTCACCTACGCGATGATCGGGGTCGGCATCGCCTCGATCCCGACGTTCGCCCGGCTGCTCCGCTCGCGCGTCGTCTCCGTGCGCGAGGAGGAGTACGTCGCTGCCGCACGCGCGGCCGGCGTGCGCACCCGGTGGATCATCCTGCGCCACGTGGTCCCCAACAGCTTCGCACCCGTGTTGGTGCAAGCAACGCTCCAGATCGGTCTCGCCATCCTCATCGTCGCGGGACTCTCGTTTCTGGGCTTCGGTGCACAGCCCCCGACCCCGTCGTGGGGACAGATGCTCAACCAATCCCGGGATTCGATGCTGCCAAACCCGTGGTTCAGCATCTGGCCCGGCCTAGCGATCCTGTTCACGGTCGTCGGATTCAATCTGCTGGGCGATGGGCTCCGAGACGCGCTCGATCCACACATCGAGGAGGAATAATATATGGCACGAGAAACCACGAATCAGTTGAGTTCACGACAGCCACTGTTGGAGGTACGGAACCTGAAGACGCAGTTTTTCACCGCGGAGGGCGATGTCCGTGCAGTCGATGGGATCAGCTTCGACGTGTATCCCGGCGAGATTGTGGGTCTCGTCGGCGAGTCCGGCGCGGGAAAAAGCGTCGCTGTCCGATCGATCATGCGCCTCATCGAGGAGCCAGGCTCGATCGTTGGCGGTGAGATCCGGTTCAAAGGCGATCTCCTCGTCGGCTTCGAGGAGCACGCAACCCAACCGACGAAACGCGAGGCGGTGCTCTCGGACGAAGTGATGCGCCGCCGGATCCGTGGGCGCGAAATCGCCATCATCTTCCAGGATCCGATGGAGTCGCTCAACCCCGTCTACTCCGTCGGCAGCCAACTCGAGGAGATCATCGCGCTCAACCGGGACGTGGACGAGCCAACGGCTAGGGAAATCGCGGTCGAGATGCTCGGGGAGGTCGGGATTCCCGAACCGGACCAGCGGTTTTCGGAGTATCCACACCAGTTCTCCGGTGGAATGCGCCAGCGGGTGCTCATCGCGATGGCGCTGGCGTGTGAGCCGTCGTTGATTATCGCTGACGAACCCACGACCGCGCTGGACGTGACCGTCCAAGCCCAGATACTGCGGCTCGTCACCGACATCCAACAGCGCTATGACACGAGCTTCATCTGGGTGACCCACGATATGGGCGTGATCGCCGAGATCTGTGACCGGGTGAACGTCATGTATCTCGGTGAGATCGTGGAGCAGGCGACCGTTGACGACCTGTTTCACGACACCAAACACCCATACACCGAGTCGCTGCTCGGCGCGCTTCCCCGCCCCGACACGACGGTGGACGAACTGACACCGATCGAGGGCGTGATGCCCGAAGCGATCGATCCTCCCCCTGGCTGCCGGTTTCATCCGCGGTGTCCCGACGCCCGGGAGGTGTGTGCGAACAGACGACCGGACATCCGGGAGGATCCCGACCGGCAGGGACCACCACACTGGACGGCGTGTTTCAAAAACGACGCGTTCGATGTCGGCTACTGGGAGAGCGAACCGCTCGATGGGAAGCGAACGTCTCGTGGGTTCGACGCCGGCGGGGGTGAGCGACGATGAGCGTCGACAACGAGGAGCGGGAGACAGCGTCCGTCGACGAGCCGCTCGTGCGCGTCTCCGGGCTGTCGAAGCATTTCAACAACGACAGCGGATTTCTCGGCGGGCTGCAACTCGATCAAACCGGCCGAATCCCCCGCCCGGTGTACGACCGCAGCTGGGTTCGGGCGGTCGATGACGTCTCCTTCGCGATCGAAGCGGGCGAGACGCTCGGACTGGTCGGCGAATCCGGCTGTGGAAAATCGACGCTCGCACGAACCATCATCAAACTCCTCGAACCCACCGACGGTGACGTTCTGTTCGAGGGCCAGAACCTTGCGGCGATGAGCGGCGAGTCGCTCCGCACGATGCGACAGGACATGCAGTTCATCTTTCAGGATCCCCAATCATCGCTGGATCCTCGCATGAAAGTCGGACGGATCGTCGAGGAGCCGATGCGCGCCCACGGTTTGCCGGCGTCGGATCCGGAGAACGGATCGTCGAAATCGGAACAGCGCCGCGACACCGCCCGAACGCTGCTCGATCAGGTCGGTCTCGATCCACAACATTACAACCGGTATCCCCACCAGTTTTCCGGGGGCCAGCGCCAGCGGATCAATCTCGCGCGTGCGCTGTCGGTGAACCCCGATTTCATCGTCTGCGACGAGCCGACCAGCGCCCTCGACGCCTCCATCCAGGCCCAGGTCCTCAACACGATGCGGGAACTCCAAGCGGAGTTCGGTCTCACCTACCTGTTCATCAGCCACGATCTTTCGGTCATCAGATACATCGCCGATCGGGTCGCCGTCATGTATCTCGGTGAGATCGTCGAGCTTGCAGAGACGGAGGAGCTGTTCGAAAACCCGCGCCACCCGTACACGAACGCGCTGTTGGAAGCCATTCCCGTACCGGATCCCCGGGCGTCACCCAGCCGTGATCTGCTCGTTGGAGAAGTGCCGTCGCCGATCGATCCCCCCTCTGGCTGTCGGTTCCGGACGCGGTGTCCGGTGCTCATCGCGCCGGAGGAGTACGATTTCTCCGATCGGGAGTGGGAGAACGTCAGGTCGTTCGTGCGTGCGGTGACCCGCCGCGCGCCGGAACTGCTCGATGCGTCGGAGGCGTCGATACGCGGGACGTTTTTCGATGACTCAGTGCCTCGGGGGGAGGCCGGTCGGATCGTCGACCGAACGATCGACCGTGTGGTCGCCGAGGAGTGGGACGCGGCCAGCGATCTGCTCGAACAGTTCACCGAGAAAAGCGTCTGTGCCCGGGAGGTACCCCGATATACGGTGGACAGCGAGCACGGCACCGGCGAGCACCACGCCCATTGTCACCGCAACCGCGGTGCGGAAGGGGACGGCTGATTGTTGCAGACGGTGCCCTGCTCAGTGCTGATACTGTCGGACCGACGGACGGATTGCGACGGAATAGCCAGCTGCTGCCTGGCGGTTCATCAGCATCTGATATTCGATCACCTCTGTCCGACAGTATGACGCGTTGGGTCTCTTGTAGCACTCTCGGTGATCCCCCCACCCGTGCGCGCAAGGCTGAGAAGACCACGCTGTTCGGCGTTTGTTGGGGTGCATCATGGTCACAGATCGAAGAATGTGCTTCCGCTATTCGTCAGGGAGCGTCCAAACGAGCGAGCCGCCGATTTTCTGCGATTGAACTCTGCTTTCTTCTCGGAGGGTTCGCAAGCGGTAGTCTGCAGCTTGGCGTTGAACGCCGAGAGCGTCGGCTATATCGGCTGTGCCTGCTGGTTGCGTTTCCCGTACCGCCTCAATAACATCGTCATCTGAGAGTCCCTTACGTGCGGGCATAGCTGAATATAGATACTCTCACCAGTTAGTCTTTGCTGATCGGCAAACATAACAATTAAGTTTCTATGCTATATAGCAAAGAATGAGGACAGATGATACGCGGCAAACTCCCATCTGGGAGGCAAATCGTGGCAACACACGATGAACTTGAAGAAGAATACGATCTGGACCACGAAGGCGCGGCCGTGCCGAACCCCGCGGTCCACTACAGTGAAATCGTCAAGGAGACGCGTGACAACCACTTTCACCCCCACGATCGAGCGGCGTACCTACTCCGACGACTCATCACGGCGCACTACTTCGAGGATGCAAACAAGCGAACTGCGTGGATGACGATCCGTGACTATCTCGACCGCCACGGTCTTGAACCAGCCAAGACAGATAAGGAGGATACTGAACCCATCCTGAACGCGATTCGAGCGTTCAGCGTTGACGAACTCTCTGAATGGCTCGAAACAGGGGATATCGACGAAAGCAAGCTTCACCCCTGAGCACAAAGACTGAATACACGGACCACTAACCAATACCTATGAGCGAATCCAAATCAGACGATCTCGAAAAACACCGCAAACGAATCCGCGAATTGATCGAAGAAGACCGCGAACTGCTCGACGCCCTCGCGTAACATCTGTCCTCTTTCTGTTGAGTCCGCTACTGCTATTGGTCAGTGTTTGTTGGTCCTACGCGTTGGCAACGATCGTCTCAAGCGCATCTCCGAAGCACTCCGGACACAACAGTTCATCTACTGCGGAATGATTCCGGTTGAACGCCCCCAGCCCCAGCCTCGCGCTGTTATGACCAGGGCGTCTCCGAGGGACAGCGACACGGAGCGCCCTGCTCTCTCCGTGTTCGGCTCAGGAGCACTACACCCGCTCACGGACGGCGCGAACGATCTCGTCCACGTCGTAGTCGTCTTCTTCTTTGTCGAACACCGTCTCCTCGCCGACGCTGACCCGGAGCACGCCGTGCTTGCCGGTCACCAGCGCGACGCGGTCGAGTTGTTGGCCGAAGTTCGATAGCAGCGCGTGCTGGATCGTCTCGGCCCGGTCGAGAAAGCCACACGGGACGCAGTATTCGATTTCGACGGCAGTCATACGCGGAGCTTGGCGCGCAGCCGGGAAAAGCTCCCCGCCGTCGGCCGCCAGACGAGCAACACCACGGTGAGGACGAACACGGCCGTCGAGAGGGCGTAGGACTGGGCGGATGCGGCCGCCACCAGCGCGCCACCACCGCCGACGAACCCACTGACGGTGGCCGCGATCAGCGGCAGCACACAGGAGACGCAGGAAAACAGCCCGAAGATCCCCACCGTGGCGCTCCCTGTGGCGTCGAGTACGGTCGCGTAGATGAGATACGCGAGAGTGAGATACCCGACCACCTTGAACGGAAGCAGCGCGAGCCGAACCTGTTCACCGCTGTACAACACGGCCGGACTCCACCCCGGCGGGAGGCTCATCACCTCGATCCGGAGCCCGGTCGCCAGCCCGCCCATCCCCGGGCCGTACAGCCCGCCGAGATAGCCCAGAACGAACAGATAGCCGAGCGCGACCATTCCCCCGACGTACCGTCGACGCCGACTCGCTGCCGACACGTCGACCCGCCGGATTGCCCAGATAGCGACGTTGATCCAGACGAAGGGGTACACGTAGATCCAGACAGCCGTGGGCGTGACCGGTGCGAGCAGCAGGTAGCTGGCCACCAACAGGAACTCGGCGTTCACGACCGTCGCCCACCCCATCACCGCATTGCGCCCGAGCGTTCGGTCGCCGTCAAGGGCGCTCACGTCCACATTACACCACCATCATGTCGACGATGACGGCGAGGAGGATCGCCCCGAGGTAGGCGTTCGACGCGTGGAACGCCCGGAACGCCGCCCGGTCGGTTCGCTCGCGGTGGAGGCGGACGACCGTCCAGAGAAACACGCTCCCGAGCGAGACCGTTGCCGCGGCGTACAGCCACCCGAGCGGGGTGAGCGCCGTCAACACGATCGCGGCGAGCAACGTCGCAACGAGGTAGTAGACGATGTGTTTCCTGGTGGTGCCTTCGCCGCGAACCACGGGCATCATCGGGAACCCCCCGCGTTCGTAGTCCTCCTGGTAGGCGAGCGCGAGGTTGTAGAAGTGTGCGGGCGTCCACAGGAAGATGACGCCGGCGAGCGCGAGCCCAGGAACGCCGACGGTCCCGGTGACGGCGGCCGAGCCGATGAGCGCCGGGATTGCGCCCGCCAGCCCACCGATAACCGTGTTCTGTACCGTGTTGGGCTTCAACACGAGCGTGTAGATCACGCTGTAAAACACGATCGCGCCGAATCCGAGCAGGGCGGCGGTCGCGTTCACCTGCAGGAACAGAGCGATCGAAGCGATGGTGAGCAACAGACCGAACGCGATCGCGTTGGGAACACCTACTGTGTCGGTCGCGAGCGGCCGGTCGGCGGTTCGTTCCATTCGTCGGTCGACATCCCGCTCCAGAACGTGGTTGAACGTCCCGCTCGCGCCGATCGAGAGCACGCCGCCACCCAACGTGAACACCACCGTTCCGACCGAAAGCGGCTCCGTTTCGGTGCCAGCCGCTAGCGCCATCCCCGCCGACGCCACCAGACAGAGAAGCCACATCAACCGCGGCTTCATCAATCTGAAATATGCCCGAAGGGTCTCCAGTACGCCGGTTGCGGGGGACGGATCGACAGACACATCGCTGTCAGTCGTGGGTGCCGGTCGGTCGGATTGGGGGCGATCAGAGCGCGTCGACTGCGATTCGAACTGCCCGGTTTCGGCTTCGAGCTGCCACGCGAGCGCGAGCGCGAGCGAAACGAAGATCACTCCCCCGGTGAGCAGATGCAGCCCAGCGAAGCCGGGTTGGGCGCCGTTCGTCGCAACGAGCGCACCGACACCGACCTGAACGGGGTACAATACGAGCGCAACGAGGAGAGTGCTTTTGACACGCGTGGGGGCGTGGGACCAGCCGACGACGACCGCAGCGACGAGGATCACCCCGGCGAGGGCCGCAGCAACACGATGGCCGAGAGCGATCGCAATTTGTGGATCACCGATCGATCCCGAACACAGCGGCCACGTCGAACACGCCCGAACGGCGTCCGCGAGCGCGGCCGTCGCCCCGACGACGATGAGCAGATACACGCCGACGAGCGCCGCCACGAGCAGCCTCGTAAACCGCGGTGATGGAGATTCCGTGGACACTACGTGTGGCTCGGGAGCGTTCGCACTTATTCTCCCCGTTTTTTCGTTTTTCATTCGTGGGAGTTGCGGTGACTGACCGGAGTTCAGCAGGTATTTACCGCCCGCTGTCTAACCGCCGGATATGACTGCCACGCGGATACGGAGGGCGTTAGCCATCAGCGTCAGCCTCACGCTGGCCACCTTGTTCGTCGCTCCGGCAGCCGCCCAGCCGTCGATCAACTCCAAGCTGATCACCGATCTCAACAACAATCTGTTGTACGCGGCGGTCCCGATCACGGTGCTCGTCGAGGGGATCCTCATTTACACCGTATATCGGTTCAAAGACAGCGGTGAAGCAAAGCCGACCCAGGAAAACCGGCGCCTAGAGATCACGTGGACGGTCGCAACCGCCATCGTCCTCCTCTTCGTCGGTCTGGCTTCCACGCAGGTGCTTGCGAGCGGCTACATCGGCGGCCCCACTGCGGATTCCCCGAATGCAGAGACTGGAAACATCGAAGGATTGACGTACAACAACACGAGTGGTGCCCACGCACCGACTGAAGACGACGCCGTACAGATCGAAGTGGTCGCAGTCAAGTACTCCTGGACGTTCAACTACATCGATGCGGAGGGTGACGTCACGAGCAGTAATACGCTCGTGATTCCCGAGGATCGACCGGTGTATCTCCATCTCGTCTCCGATGACTGGCTCCACTCGTTCCACGCCCCGGATCTCGGGCTGAAACAGGACGCCTTCCCCGATCAGTACCACACCATGAAAACCAATGCCACGGAACCCGGTGAGTACCAGCTCTACTGCGCCGAGTACTGTGGCGTCGGTCACTCCCAAATGACTGGCACCATCGAGGTCAAAAGCCAATCCGACTACCAGCAGTGGCTGGATGAGCAACGGTCGGGCGGATCGGATAACTCCTCGGCCGGAAACGAGAGCAACGAAACCGCCAACAATTCGTCGAACGCCAGCGCGGTCGTCGCCCCCGCGTAACGTTCTCGATTTCAGATAGTTTTTCTCCGTTATTCCACGACCGGCCGTCGGAGTGACGAGATCAGTATTTCGCGTCGGCGTCCGCCGTCGCGTAGATATCGTCCATGATGCGGTCGCGCCGGGTCTGCCAGGCGCCGAACTCCGCGATCGAGTCGGGGTAGTTCTCGTAGTGTGCGAGGAGCCGGTCGGCCAACCGTTTGGTGGAATAGAGATCGAACAGCGTGTCCCAATGACCGACGCTTTCGTACAGCGTTTTGAGCGCGATCCGTGGCCCGATGCTCGTGCTGCCCGAGTAGAGGGCTTCGGAGAATTTCGTGGTGGGCACCGCGGCGAGCAGCCCGGTGAGATCGTCAATATCGTAGGCAGTGATGAAGATGTTGTACACGTCGAGCGCAGCGTACCGGGCACCGAAATGCTCCATCACCCGCTTGTTGTACTCCCACAGCGCCGACTCGCCGACATCCCCGGATTCAATCGTCTCGATGGCCTGCTCGCCGGCGTACTGGCCGGCGTAGGCCGCGCCGGCGATCCCGCCGCCCGTCGTGGGGTTGACGTGACCAGCAGCGTCACCGACGGCGAGAAATCCGGGGGCAACAGCCGAGTCGTACGGTCTGCGCGTGGGCAGCGCTGCCCCGAGCTTGTCTTTGACGCGCGCGCCGGCGAACTCGGTTCGCTCTTTGAGATCGGCTTTGAGCGACTCGACGAGCTTCATGGGCGATTCGTTCATCTGGAAGCCGAGTCCGACGTTGATCTCCGTTGGCGACCGCGGGAAATACCACAGGTAGCCGGCGGCGCGTTCGGTCGGCTTGAACACGAGCGCGTCGTCCCACTCGACCGGCTCGTCGACCTCGACGATCTCGCGGTAGGCCGAACAGAACTGCGAGTAGTTCACGTTGGTGTCGAACGACGCATCCGAGAAGTCTGCCTTGTCCTGGAGCAACGACAACGCTCCCGCGCCGTCGACAACGACATCGGCCTCGTAGTCGGTGGCTGAGCCGTTTCTGACCGCCGTGACGCCTTTCACGCGGCCGTCGTCCTGGAGCACGTCCTTGACCACCGTGTCGTAGTGAAAGTCGACACCGCGTTGCTCTGCGCCGTCGATGAGGAGGCGGCCGTACTCCCAGCGGTCGAGAACGGCCAGCTCACCCGGCACCGGGATGTCGAGCACGGAGTCTTCAGTGGGGAGTTCCAGCCGACCGTGGTCGACGCGGGTGTTCGAAAACGCCGGCTCGATCTGGGATTTCGGGATCGCGTCCGGAAAGTTGGCCGCTCCCTTGATCGCGTCACCACAGGCGATGTGGCCAGCCTCCTGCGCAGTCTTGCGCTCGAGAATGACCACGTCGTAGCCGGCACGAGCGACCGTAGCAGCGGCGTAACACCCTGCCGTACCCGCACCGACGACGACGACATCGTAGGTGGACATACTCCTCAGAGACTCCCCAATGGGAAAACCGTTACCGATTTCTCGGTTCCTACTCACCACTCGGTTTCGGTTTCGGTCTCTCGTTCGGTCCGTTCGCGCCACTCCGCTGCGTTCTCGGGCGTATCGGTCTCTAGCAACCGCGTGAGCTTTGTATCGAACTGCTCGTCCGTGAGATCCCCGCGGGCGTAGCGCTCCCGGAGCGTGGTGAGTGCGTCCTGCGTCGATGGCGTGGGATCGTCCGTTTCTTGTGACGTGCCCGTGCGTTCGGTCTCCGTGGCTGTCGCGTCGTGATCGTCTTCGAGCGACGAGAGCATCTCTTCGCCGGTGAGAATGGAAACGAGCGGGACGAGCACGACAAACCCCAGAATCCAGACGAGAAAGAAATACTCGAATCCGGCGAACAGGGCGACGAATCCGCCGCCGAGAACGAGCAACGAGACGATCTCATCGAGCCTGGAATAGGCTCGTTTGCGGTGAGTACTCATATCCAAGATATACGTTGGTATAATAATAAATCCGTCCACCGCCCCACACCGCTCCCGGTCGATCGAAACTCCAACAACTGTTTAGTGATGCCACGCGAACCCCGCCAGTATGACCGAGCACACGGTGGAGTTCGTTGGAACGGGCGAGACGATCACGGTCTCGGAGCGACAGACGATTCTGAGCCGGTGTATCGAGGAAGGAATCGCACAGGAGTACTCCTGCCGGGTCGGGATGTGTCTGGCCTGCTCGGCGGAGATCATCGAGGGTGAGGTCGAACAGACCGTGGCCGAGAAACGGGGACTGACCGAGGAGGAGGCAGAATCCTACGCCTTGACCTGTATGGCGCGTCCGCTGTCCGATCTCAAGCTCGATCGGGGGAAGTACCCACCGAGCATCGAGAACGACGCCGCGGGCGACGTGGCACACGCCGACGATTGAAATATCACCGCGTATTCACGCGAGTGGGTTTAAGCGTAGCGGCTAGCATGTACCGGTAGATGTCCGAAACAGACACCACTGAGCGCCCCTGGCACGCGGAATACGAGGAGTTTGGCATCGCTCGATCGCTCGAACCGTACCCCAACGAGCCGGCTCACGACCTGTTGTACACCGCCGCAGAGGAGTATCCCGACCAGGGACTGGTACAGCTCGGGGAGAAGTACGCCTACCCGTCGGTGCTCGACCAGACGGAGCGACTCGCCACGGCCCTAGCAGCACGCGGCGTCGGGAAGGGCGACCGCGTTGCGACCGTGCTTCCCACGTCGGTGCAGTTCATCGTCGCAACGTGTGCGATCTCCCGCGCCGGCGGCGTTCACATCCCCAACGACTTCCTCGACGCCGAGGACGATCTCGTCTACCGCCTCGAACAGGGCCAGCCGTCGGTGCTCATCGGTCAGGACAAACACCGGGATCTCATCTTCCGGCTGCGGGATGAACTCGACATCGAGCACGTCATCCTCACCACCATCGACGACTACTCCACCGATCCACCGGCAGCTCACGAGAACCTCGACGGCGTGGAGTGGCTCCGGGACGTGATCGCAGCGACCGACCCCGACCCGCCTGCCATCGACTTCGACCCCACGGAGGACGTTCACACGCTCCTGTTCACCGGCGGAACGACGGGACTCCCGAAAGGCTGTCGGCTCACTCACCGGAACATCCACGCCAACGCGCTCCAAGGCGTCGCCAGCCAGTCCCAGATGGCCCAGCTCATGCGCGGCCAGGAGTCGGCCATCATGGCGCTCCCGATGTACCACTCGTATGGCTACTCGGTGATGCACTCGCTCATCGAACTCGGATTGGACATGCTACTGGTCCCCGACGCGCGGGACACGGAGATGATGGTCCAGATGATCAATACGTTCGGCGCGCTCATCATGCTCGGCGTTCCCACCCAGTTCATGGAGCTCGTCGACGAGGAACTCGAACAGGACATCATCGGCATCTCCGGCTCCGCACCGCTGGCGAACAAGACACAGGAAGATTTCGAGGAGCAATCGAAAGGGATCTCCCAGGGCTACGGTCTCTCCGAAATGTCCCCGATCACGCATTTCAACGCACGGGGGTTGCTCGACATGATGACGGGAGACTCGAGCGCCACCGACGCGTTCGACCACCCGACGATCGGCGTTCCGGTTCCGGACACGGAGGTGAAGCTGGTGGACGTAGACACCGGTGAGGAAATCCCCATCGAGGAGGCCGTCGAAGACGAACTGGAGGGCGAGATGTACGTCAACGGTCCCCAGCGAATGGCGGGCTACCTCGACGACTCGAAGTCGGCGTTCGACGAGGAGGGCTTCGTGGCGACTGGCGACGTGGTGAAGATCGATCCGAGCGGTCGGTTTTACGTCGTCGATCGCGTGAAGAACATGATCAACGTGTCGGGGCTGAAGGTGTACACCGAGGAGATCGACGAGGTGCTGTACAATCACCCCGCCGTTCGCCGGCCCGCGACGGTCGGCATCCCCGATCCCGACCGGCCCGGCAGCGAGCGCGTGAAGATCTACGTCGAACCCCAACCGGACGCCGAGGAACTCGGGACGGAAGAGATCCGCGATCACTTGAAGGGCAAGGTTCCCCAGCAAGCGCTTCCCGAGGAAGTCGAGTTCATCGAGAAGATGCCGCTCACCGACATCGGCAAAACCAATAAGAAAGCGCTCACGGAGTGAGTGGATTTCTCTGTCTGTGTGTTGTGGCTCGCTCGAAGAACTATCGCTCGGTCTGCTCGGTACCACACCACTGACAGAACGACACGTCCGAATCGAGTTGGCGGCCACAGTCCGAACACCGCTGTATTCCCTGTCGTTGTTCCTTCACCAGCCGGTTGTTCATGCGGGCGATGATGTACGCATCGACGACGCTGGCGGCGAGGACGGCGTAGATCGGGAGTAGCTCCATCACCGGAAACGCGGAGACCGAAGCGGAACCGGGATCCATCACTAGCGCTGACGCCGTCTGTAACACCTCCTCCGAGACGAACAGCGCCGAGGTGGCGAACGAGGCGAGAAACCACCCGACAGCACGCCACCAACGACGAAGATACAGGTGTCCAAACCCCGTACCGAGAACGCCGAGCAACGCCGCAAGCCACGGTCGTTTCCACCGAATCTGCTCCATACGTGTGAACTAGTCCGTCAATCAACTATGAGGCTTTCGTCCGTTGCAGAACAGATTCGACGCGGCTCCGCGGTAACGATGAACTTCGCGCCGTCGGACTCATAACGGTCCGTAATTAGAACTACCTATTTCGGAAATCTAGATTTCCGAAATCGTAATTTCTTCCTTTGATTCTGTGTGGGTAGGAGTCACTGCAGTCGTCAGAGCGTGTCAACCTTGCGTGAAGGAGGCGGTCGAGCAACGGTGAGGTAGAGTGTCGAACAATGCTCGACCGCATGATTGAGACGGCTCGTCAGCAGGAAATATTTCCCAACCCTTCACGAGAGCGACGGGAGAGCGAATAGACACCCACTCAACGAAGTCGAAAACAGGACGGCTTCGGTCAGTCAGTCTCTGGCTCCGTCCTCACTCGAACAGCCCGACGGCCTGCTGGTAGCGGGCCGCAGGCTCCTCCCAGTCGACGACCTCGAAGAAGGCGTCCACAAAGTCGCCCCGCGCGGGGCCGTAGTCGTAGTAGTAGGAGTGTTCCCACACGTCGAGCGCGAGGAGCGGGTGGGATCCCCACAGCGCGCCCTGATCGTGCTTGTCGACAACCACGTTCCGGAGCTGGTTCGAGAAGCTGTCGTACACCAACAGCGCCCAGCCGCTCGCGTCGCCGGCGGCGGCTTCGAATTCGCCTTTCCACGCCTCGTAGGATCCGAAATCTTCCTCGATGCGGTCTGCGAGCGCTCCCGTCGGCTCCTCGCCGCCCTCCGGCGACATGTTCTGCCAGAAGAGATCGTGGAGCACGTGCCCACAGCCGTTGTGCGTTACCGACCGGATTGCACCGGCCGACCCGTCGAACTCGCCCGATTCCCGGTTTTCGGCCAGCGTCTCTTCGGCGCTGTTCCATCCGTTCACGTAGCCCTGGTGGTGGGTGTCGTGGTGCCACGTCAGCACCTGCTCCGAAATGTGTGGTTCCAGCGCGTCGTACTCGTACGGCAGCGGTGGTAGCTCGTAGCTCATACGTCAGTTCAGTCCACGACCGCACCCCCATTGAACGTTTGCTGAACTCCGTTTTAGTAATATTTTATATGTAAATTGGATGCCTGTTGTGTTCCGGAGATCATCGTCCAGTCGGCGCATGAGTTCCCGGTCTCTCCGTTCATCTCGTTTGCGCTTCTCGTGAAGGATCTCTTCCCGCCTCGTCAGTCGTCCGCAGCAGCCGGTTCGTGACCCTGGGCGGACGCCCGAAGCTGGTCGGAGACGGCTGGCACGTCCTCGGTGTCGATCGTCCCTTCGGATTCGATCTCGTCGATCGATTTCGGGAACGCGCGGAGTTCGTAGTGGAGCGCGATGCCCGCTTTTGCTCCTTCGCCCATCGCCACGGGGATCTGGTTGTGGCCGGAGATGAGATCGCCGACGGCGTAGACGCCATCGACGCTCGTCCGGCCGTGATCGTCGGTCGCTACCGTCCCGTCGTCGTTCAGCTCACAGCCGAGCGACTCCGCTAGTCCGTTGTTGTACTCCGAGCCGTACATCGGGAACCCGCCCTTGTACTCCCGGCGGGTGCCGTCCTCGAACGTGAACGCTTCGAGCCACCCGTCTGTTCCGGTCTCGCTCCCGGTCACCGCCGTCTCGATAACGTCGACCGGATGGGCTCGGAGCTGCCGGTCGGTCTCCTCGCTCCACGTCGACTCCTCGCCCCGCGTGAGGAGATCCACTTCGTCGGTGAAGTTGAGCATGATCATGGCGACGTGAGCGGCGCTCTCGCCGTGGCCCATCACGTAGATGGACTCGTCGATGAACATGTACGCATCGCAGTGGAGGCAGTAATGCAGCCCCCGACCCGTCCGGGGAAGGGGCGGATCGGGCCGCACATCCGAGAACCCGGTGGCGAGGACGACGCGCTCGCTGGTGATCGTCGTTTCGTCCGACACCACCCGGAATCGGTCGTCGTGGGTCCGTTCGATCGACTCGACGAGACCACGGCGGTAGTCGGCTCCGTACCCTTCGATCTGCTCGATCGCCGTTTGGAGGAACTCGTTGCCCGACACCGATTCGGTAACGCCGATCACGTTGTGGGTGTCGAGCATCATCGCGGCGCGACCCCCGCCCCGGTTGATGACGATCGTGTCGTGACCCAGACGTGTGGTGTACAGCGCGGTGGTCAATCCGGCGGGACCGCCGCCAACGACTGTTACGTCGTACTCGGAATCGTTCGTCATAGTAGCCGAAACGTGTTCCTCCGCCATAACCTGCTGGATACGGGCGAGAGCCACCCCGCCGGCGAAACACGTTTCTGTCGAGAAACAAAACCCTACCCATGGCGTTCGATCCCGCACCAGATCTCGACGAATCCGAAGTCGTCGACCGCGTCGACGCGGCCATCGAAGACAACGACGTCGTCCTCTTCATGAAAGGCACGCCGCTCATGCCCCAGTGCGGCTACTCGCGGCGAGCGCTGGGACTGATCGACCAGCACCGCGACGATCTCGAAACGGTCGACGTGCTCGATGCGCTCGATGCGTACCGATCCGCGCTCGAACGACACAGCGACTGGGAAACGATCCCGCAGGTGTACGTCGATGGAGAGTTCGTCGGCGGAAGTGACATCCTCGCAGAACTCGATGAACGGGGCGAACTCCAACAAACCCTGACGGCTGACAGTAACTAATGACACATGTATCACTACTACAACACGTGTATCCCCACGTATCACCTCCCATGCCGAACTGAAATCAGATAATTTATTTGTCTATATTATGATTGCTGTGGTGTGTGGCTCGAAAACAGTATAAGTGACGAATCCATAGAATAGGTCGACCAGTTCCGGTCGCGGGGATGCCACTACCCCGGAGAGCACCTGTCATAGCTATGACCAGCCACGTATACACACTTCACTCGACACTCGAACTGCCACTCGAAGACGTTCATTCGCACTTTGAATCGCCCGATCTTCCCGTCGAGATCGACGATGTGGAGATCACACGGCGAAACAACACCCTCATACTCAGCGCTGTCGCGGCCGAAGACAACATTAGCAAGTACACCCCGACGGCACAGTTGAAAGCAAGTGTCAGCGAGAACCGGGTGTATCTTGACGAAGAGGAGGATGAGCCGGACTCGTTCGGCACGTCGCCTTCCCCGAGTGGACCCCAATGGGGAGCGTTCGGCCAGCAAGAAGAGGAAGAAGAGCGCCCCTCGGAGCTCGTCGAATACGCCTGCTTCAAAGGTGATCGGGAGACTGTGCTCCAGAACACGGCACTCCAGTATCCGATGTTCGAGGTGCTCTGTGACCTGGCTCGCAACGCCGAGAAAGGGAATCTCACGGCGATTACGGCCGTCAATGGACAACTCGAGGCGACCCGGATCGTCGACGGCGAGGACCGACCTTCCACGATCGAAGTGCGGGAAGACCCCCACGACTCGGCCGGATCGAACGGCGTCGACTGGCGAAACAACGAGTTCATCAGCTGATCGCCTCGCGCTACCGATCGCGCACAACCGGAACACTGCTCTCCACCGTTTCTCAGCCCGTTGTATGCTACCTCTTCTCAAAGAAGCACGCGGCCGAAAGCAATTTTAGGCTGGTAATGATATCTAATTACGATATGGCGGAGTTCCCTGCGTACCTCGACGTTGCGTACGACGATGGTGAGGGCGAGCAGCCGGCTGATTACGCGGCGCTCGAAGACAAGATAGAGAAGGCGATCGAGGTCACTCGAATCGGTCTCGAAGAGTACGAGTCGCCCGCAGTGATGTGGACGGGCGGGAAGGATTCGACGCTCACGCTGTACTTCGTGGCCCAGGTTGCAGAAAAGCACGGGCTCGAGGTTCCGCCCGCGGTGTTCATCGACCACTTCCAGCATTTCGATGAGCTGATGGGTTTCGTCGACCGGTGGGCAGATGAGTGGGATCTCGACGTGATTTACGCCCGCAACGACGACGTTGGCAGTCTGGCCGACGAGCCGGGCGAGGAGATCGCCGTTTCGGATCTGAACGATCAGAACCAGCGCCACGTTCGTGAGATCCTCGAATACGAGGACGACACGTTCCCGTTTTTGCTCGACACGTACGTCGGCAACCACCTGTTGAAGACGGTCGCGCTCAACGAGTCGCTCGAATCCCACGGCATCGACGGCATCATCTCCGGCATTCGGTGGGACGAACAGGAGGCGCGCGCCGACGAGACGTTCTTCAGTCCGCGCCACGATCCCGACATCTATCCGCCACACGACCGGGTCCAGCCCATCCTGCAGTTCGAAGAGCGCGACGTTTGGGACGCGTTCTGGAACTACGCAGTTCCGGACACCGTCGAGGAGTATCCGGCGGGTCACGTTCCCCAGGACTACGACGATCTCCCGAACGGTCTGACCCACGCCGACCTCCCTGTCAGCCCGAAATACTTCGAGGGGTTCCGGTCGCTCGGCAGCGAGGTGAGCACGGACAAGGCCGACACTGAACCCGCGTGGCTACAGAACCTAGAAGAGACGACCGAGCGCGCCGGCCGCGCCCAGGACAAAGAGGATCTGATGTCCCGGCTGCGCGATCTCGGCTACATGTGATTCCGACCGCGAATCACTAACGCCCGAGATCCACAGAATATTTAAAATAGGGGGTAAGTTGACTGAGGGCTTGTACAAATAGCTCCTATTTCCCTGTTCGGTTCCACGCTGCACCGAGGGCAATCCCCATTGTCAGACCGATACCGATCCACAGCCCTGGGTTCTCCGTCGCAGTGCCGATTGCTACACCTAATACCAATCCAATCGCGATTCCCCCACCGATCTGATTTTTGGCTTCACCGTTCCTAACCGACATGTACTTTATATACTGTATCGGATAATAAGCCTTCTGTAATTCCTGTTTGGTGATATCTATCTAAAACACATAAATCATGGTTCAGTTTCTCCGAGAGTAGGTCGTTTCGACGGAGACATCGGACGGCACCCACTGATACGAGGAGAGCGGTTGGTTTTTGCGTACCCGGGGTCGAATTCGACCCGTTGTGGGATGACCATCGCACAAGAGCGGATCGAGCGGCTGCACGCGCTCGCACGCACAGCGGTGGCTGAGGGTCACGAAAACCGCGCACGGGCGTACGTCCGGCGTGCCCGCCGGATCGCAGAACGGAACCGGTGTGGGCTGGATCGATCGTTCAAGCGGTTCGCCTGTGACGCGTGCGACGTGTACCTCCGGCCGGGACGCAACGCCCGCGTTCGGTTACAGGACGGCCACGTGGTCATCACTTGCTCGTGTGGCGCACAGTCGCGGTATCCGTACTGATCATCCACCTTTTTCCGCTCGGGTGGTGCTACAAAAGACGCGGAGCGTCTTTTGGCATCTTGCAAGAGCGTTGCTCTTGCGGACCTCGCAGAGGTTCCCTCCGCTCAGTGACGAAAGAGCGAAGCTCTTTCGAACGACTTCGGCCACCGCTCACGCCGACCGCGCCGGTAGCGCGTAGCGAGCGCTCCATCGAACAGCAGCCCGAATGGACAATCGACGACGCTGGATCCGTTATCAGCGACAGCAAAAGACGAGAAACAACAGTGGTATAGTAGTTTACAGATACGCCGCGTCCCAGCGGGTCGCCTTGCGCTGGTTCCCACACTGGTTGCATTCGGCGCGTCCCATCGCGTCCATCGCGATATCGAGGCTGTCGCAGTTCGAGCAGAAGTAGCCGTAGCGTTCGGTGCGCTCGGTGTCGTTGTACGCGACGAGGAACGGCGCGACGCTGCCGCGTTCCGCGTCGTCGTAATCGATGTACACGTCGCTGCCGTTGTCGGTCGGGATGGATTCGATGTCCATCGGCTCGTTCTCGACGTAGATGTTTTCGACGTACTGGGTGCCGTCGATGTCGACCCGCTCATCGCCGGCTTTGACGAGGCCGTGCTCTTCGTAGAAATCGTTGCCGCTGTGATTGTCCCGAAGAACCCGCCCGCGAAGCCGTGTCGCACCCATCTCCATCAGCTGGTCGTAGATGTCACTGTAAAGGCGTTCTCCGACGCCTTCACCCCGGTAGTCCGGATCGACGTGTAACCAGAGGAGATCGCCGTCGCCCCCCGATTCGACGACGATCCCCTCTGCGAACCCCACGACGTCATCGTCACGTTCTGCAACCACGATGACGTGATCCGGCTCGTCGAGTTTGTCGACGATGCCCTCGTCGTCGTACCACTGCGTCACTGCGCTTTCGATGGTTTGGGGACTGAGTGAATAAGAGGCTTCGAGAGATCGCCGCGCGGTCTCTCGAACCGCTGTCCCATCCTCCGGGGTTGCTGTACGTATGTTCATATTATCCTAAACTCATTCTGGGACAATAAACCCCCCTGCCGGTGGCGAATATTCGGTGTGGCCCAGTCGATTTCGAGGGGAACGACCACACCTGATCGACGGATTCGGAGCGAGGAACGGTACTACTGATCTCCGGTTTCGTCCGAGGAAGTTGAATCAACGTAACCCTCAAGACTGTAACACCACTATCCATGTTCAACATGAGTATTTGGCGGCAGAGGGGGCGGTATTGTGGGGGTTGAGATACGCGAAAATCCAGTCACTGACGACGATTTCGAGGAGATGAAACAGTTTGTCCACGACTACCTCGCTGCGAGCGTCGAGGGCGAAGAGGACGGCGGGCGGATGCGGTGGTATCCGTGGCATTCGGCGGAGTATCGATTCAACCACATCCTGAACGTCGTGTCAGTCGGGACTCACATTGCCGAGAACGAGGGGGCGAACGTCGATGTCGTTCGCGTGGCGGCGCTGTTTCACGACATTGCGAAGTTGGAAGTCGATCAGGACGTTCACGCCGAGGCCGGTGCTCGCATCACGCGGGAGTATCTCCGGAGTCACTGCGAGTATCCGTCCTCGTTCGTGGACGAGGTGTGTGATTCGATCGAGACCCACTCCTACCAGGGACCGCTCACCGATCTTCCGCTGGAGGCGCGCTGTCTCATCGAAAGCGATCTCCTCGATAAAGTCGGTGCGAACGGGATGACGCTCATTCTCCTCCGGATGGGCTATGAAGCCCGTCCCCACACGGACGCCCCGGACATGATCGACCGGATCGTCGAGCGGGGTGAGAACGTGCTCGACCGGATCGTGAGCGACACCGCAGAAAGCATCGCCCACCAGCGGCTGAAGCGCGTCCGGTGGTTCCACGAGTGGCTCGTCTCCGAGGTGGCACAACTAGAGCTGGGCGACGCGCGGATCGAGGAGTAGGCTGATCAGCCAAACAGCAGCGTCACCGCGTCCACGAGGAAGTAGACGCCGAACCCGGCGAGCACAAACGCGCTGACGCCCGCTGTGAGGGGGGCAAACGAATCCATCCGTTTTCTTGCGGCGATGAGCGCCGCCGGAAAGCCGACGGCCCAGACGCCGATTCCGGCGAACAGCCCGACGAGGAGCACCGGCGTTCCCGTTTGGACGACGAACTGCCCGGCGAGCGCCGTCGACAGCGGTTCGAGCACGTCGACCCTCCCCGGGTCGAGCAGCGCGACGCCGACGGTCAGCCAGAACAGGATCTGGTAGGGGTTCGTGATCGCCAGCACGAACGCCCGCTGAAAGCCACGGCCCTGTTCGTCTGCGTCCCCCGACTGGAAGCCGCTCTGGAGGTCGGTAGCGGTGTCGTAGGCGAAATACAGCATCAACACGCCGCCGACGGCGATCATCGCCGCCCGCAGGGTCGGCAGGCGTTCGATGACCGCCACGACGCCCAACAGCGATCCGACGAAAAAGCAGAAATCCGCCGTCATCGCGCCCAACCCGGCGCGCACGCCCGACAGCCACCCATGGGCCACGCTCTCCTCTGCGATGACGGCGTTCATTGGTCCCGGCGGAGCCGCCAGCGCGATCCCGAACACCACGCCGGCGCCGAACGTCACTGGCTCGGTCATTACTCCGTATAGGGACGAAAATGCGAAAAATGAACGGATATCGGATGCGCCGCGTGGACCGAAGGATTACGATGAGCGGTGATTTCGAAGACCACGCAACAATTAAACGACTGATCGGGAGGCAATCAGTAGTGAATCCATGATGAAGCGACAAAACACAGTGGGTGAGCCAGTCACCAACCATCGGCCGAAAATCATCGATCCGTTTTTGACTATTACGATAAACGATAAATACACCAATATGTCCCGGTCATTCGTGAGAGCGATCGTCTTGGGTCTCGTGGTGTACCTTTCGGTCGTCATCATCTACGCCGGTCACTTCGCTGGTGGGATGTTTCGCTTCGTGTTATCCCTCCTGGGAATCGCTGGTGTCGTCTGGGCCGGCCAGACGGTCACTGGACCATCGAAGTCCCACTGGTGGCTCGTGATTTTCATCCAACCGTTCATGGCAGTCGCAACGCTCGGCATGACGGTCCTGTTCCCGATCGACCCGCGACACACGCCCCCATCTATCAGTATACTGGTGGAAGTCTTTGGACTGGTGGCGATACTATTGATGTTTGGATATCTTCTGATCGCTACCCTCTACCCGATCGTGCTCTTTTTGGATGCCAGAGCGGTTCGACGGAGTACGAGTCAATGGCAGCCGAATCCGTATCTGTACGGCGGAATCGGACTGCTGATATACGGAAACCCACTGCTCAACTACGTCCCACCACTACCAGACGGCACGTGGGCGATCGAGGTCGTCACGCTTCTGGTATCGCTTTCGTATCTCTTCCGTCGGTTCCGGCACGCACGGACGGTGTAGCGAGAGACACCCACGCTACCGTACAGCGTTGCTCGAAGTCCACTACTATAGCCCTACCCGACACACCGGAACGCTCCTCTCGCTGGTTCACATATCAACCACTGACTATACCGTTCACTAGTCAATAAATTGATTCGTGGTAACTAATGACAGCTGATCGTCGTAGTATCTCACGCACGGACCTGCACAGACGCACACTGTTGCAGTCGATCGGCGTCGTGGCTACCGGACTGGTAGGTGCGAGCGCCGTTCCGAACGCGCGGGCTGCGGACGGCTCGTACACGCGCCACACCCACAGCGGGCTCGAGTACACCAAGTACGTTCCCGGCAGCGTGGACGACACCACGGCGGTTCCGTTGGTGGTCATGCTCCACGGCTGTACCCAAACTGCCGACGATTTCGCGGACGGAACGAGGATGAACGAGGTGGCCGACGAGAACGACTTCATCGTTTGCTACCCGGAACAGTCCCCATTCAGACATTACAGCCGGTGCTGGCAGTGGTTCAACGACGCGAACACGACGCGAGGGCAGGGCGAAGCGGCGATCATCGCGGGCATGGTCGAGGAGATACAAACGGACCACGCCATCGACGGAAACGAGGTGTACGCCGCCGGGCTATCGGCGGGCGGCGCGATGGTGCCCAACCTGGTCGTCGAATACGCCGACGTGTTTTCGGGTGCCGGCATCCACTCGGGATTACAGTACGACGCGGCCGAGAACGCGATCAGCGGGGTGATGGCGATGACCCAGTGTAGCCCGACCGATCCCCAGGAAGCGGGAACACGCGCCTACGACCGGATGGAGGAGTTCGGCATCACCACAGAGCTGCCGACGATCGTCTTCCACGGCACGGACGACGCCACGGTCGCCCCGTGTAACGGCGAGCAGGCGACCGAGCAGGCGACACAAACCAACGACCTCGCTCACAACGGGAGCGACGACGGCGCGATTGACGGCGACCCGGACGAGACGTACTCCGACTGCTCCGCTCCGAACTGCGCCACCGTCTCGGAGTACCACGACTCCACCGGTCGGAGTATCGTCGAGCACTGGTCGGTCAACGGTATGGGACACGCGTGGTCGGGTGGCACCCCCTCGGGTTCGTACACCGACCCGGACGGACCGGACGCCTCGCTGGAGATGTGGGCGTTCTTCGCTGCCGACGGCCACTGACCACGGAGACGTCTCCGGACTACTTCGAGCCGGTAGCGGCCTGCGATGAGTGAGTCTCGGCATGGTTGATATATTAACCCGCCAATATTTGTCCGACATAGATGTACACTGTAGTAGCATGGCAAGGAGACACATATCCCGTCGCCGGGCGCTGCGTATCCTTGGCGCGACCGGGATCGCCGGTCTCGCAGGCTGCACGGGCGGGGACTCCCAGGCAGGGTCGGACAACGGCGGCTCGTCCTCGGGAACGGTCAGCATCGGTGTTATGCAGCCGATATCGGGTGATCTGAAATACTACGGCGAGCAAGCGCTTTGGGGATTTTACTCCGGGCTTGCCTACAAGGGCGACACGGATCCCGTCCAGGAAACCAACGAGGGAACGCGGACGGTCACGGTTGGGGACACCACTTACGAGTTGCACGTTCGAGACACGCAGTTCGACACCGACACGGCCCAAACGCTGGCGACGAACCTCGTCCAGGAGGACGTTGACCTCCTGTTCGGGTGTGCCTCGTCGGGAGCAGCGACGCGCGTCATCAAGACCGTTTCCAAGCAGTCAGAGGTCCCGACGCTCATCGGACCCGCGGCGTCGGCGTCGATCACCGCGGACGCGGAGACCTGCGCGGCGAACGTCTTCCGGGCGAGCGAAACCACGGCGATGGACGCCCGCAGCGGCGGAACGTACGTCGCACGAGAAACCGATATCGACTCAGTGTATCTGTTCGGTGCCGACTACAGCTTCGGCAAAGCCGTCGTGAACAACTACCGCGCTGTTCTCGAAGCGGAAGGGATCGAAATCCTCGGTGAGAAGTTCGTCCCCCAGGGCTATTCGGAGTGGGAGGGACTACTCGGAAACGCGGAAGACGCCGGCGCTGACGGCATCGTCGGCGGGTTCACCGTCTCCACGCTGCCCCAACTGTTCACGGCGTTTCTCAACGGCGACTACTCCTATCGCGTTTTCGGTGGGTTCGCCACGCGGATCACGAACGCGGCCATGGGCCAGACGCTGCAGAAAGAACTCGGATCTCTCACCGAAACAGCGGTGAAAGAGACGAAGCTCGGGCCGTTCACCACGCGCTACCACTGGAACCAGTACGACAACGAGATAAACAGCAAATTCGTCGACACGTACACCGAGGCGTATGGGGTGGTTCCCGACCTGTTTTCCGCCGGCACGTTCACTGCTGCGTCGGCGATCGTCCAAGCTGTCGAACAGAGCGGCTCGACGGACGGAGCCGACATCGCGGACGCGCTGCGCGGGATGACGGTTGCCGACACGCCCAAAGGGCCGGACGGCTACACGTTCCAGGAATACAACAACCAGGCCCGCTCGGAAATGACCGTCGCGGATCCGGTCCCAACCGGCGATGAGTGGACAGACAGCTGGGACGCCACCGTTCGTCCGAGCGAACCCGTCGCCCGGATCGACGCTGACGCCGTAACGATCCCGAGCGCGGCCGATACCATGGACTGTGGCCTCTGAACGATCAGCGATGGTGCTTCGTACACGGGGACTGACCAAGCAGTTCGGCGGTCTCACCGCGGTCGATGGCGTGGAGTTCGACCTCGCGGCCGACGAATGCTGCTCGCTCATCGGTCCCAACGGCGCAGGCAAGACGACGTTTTTCGATCTGTTAACCGGGAAACTGACACCCACAGCCGGAACGGTCGAGTTGCGAACCGCCGGGGACTGGATCGACGTCACCGACGCACCGCCCCACAGGACGGCGGGGTTCGGTCTGCACCGATCCTACCAGATAACGAACCTCTTCACGGAGAACACGGTCCGCGAGAACGTCCGCATTGCGGCCCAAGCGGCCGGTGGTGACGCGATGAACTGCTGGCACAACGCCGGTGCGTTCGAGGAGTACATCACGGAAGCGGAGGCGATCCTCGACCGGGTCGGGCTGGCCGAGGACGCCGACGAATCCGCCGGGGCGCTGAGCCACGGCGCAAAGCGCCAGCTGGAGATCGCCGTCGCTCTGGCCGGCGATCCGGACGTACTCCTGTTGGACGAGCCGAACGCGGGCGTTTCCTCGGAGTCAGTCGGCGATGTCGTGGCGCTCATCGAGGACGTGGCCACCGACCACGCCGTTCTGCTCGTCGAGCACAACATGGACATCGTGATGACCGTCTCCGACCGCATCGTCGTGCTCAATCAGGGGAGCGTGATCGCCGACGGCGAACCGGCGGCCGTTCGGGCCGACGAGACGGTCCAGCGGGCGTATCTCGGTGGGTACGAGCGCGGCGATGTCGACGATCACACGGAAGGAGCGGGTGGTGTGGCGTGAGTCTTCTTTCGGTCGAGGCGGTCCACACGTACTACGGCGACAGCCACATCCTCGAAGGCGTCTCACTCGAAGTCGATTCGGGGGAAGTCGTTGCGCTCGTCGGGCGTAACGGCGTCGGCAAAACGACCACTCTTCGGACGATCATGCAGCTGACGCCGCCGAGTAAGGGGCGGGTTCGGCTTCGTGGCGAGGACATCACGGGGACCGACACCCACGACGTTGCCGACGCCGGCGTCGGCTGGATTCCCGAGAACAGACGGATCTTCTCACAACTCACCGTGGAGGAGAACGTCCACGTCGCCGTTCCGGAGGGACGCGACGTGGACGCAGCCCGAGAGCGCGCGTACGAGACGTTTCCGGATCTGCGCGAACACCGCTACCGCGACGGCGGCACCCTCTCGGGGGGACAACAGCAGATGCTCGCCATCGCGCGCGGGTTAGTCGGCGACAACGACCTCCTGTTGGTGGACGAGCCATCCGAAGGGCTCGCGCCGCTCATCGTTTCGGCCGTCGCCGACGCGCTGGCGGCCACCGCGGCGGAGACGACCGTCCTTCTGGTCGAGCAGAACCTGCCGCTGGCGCTGGATCTGGCCGACCGGTTTTACGTTCTCGATGACGGTCGGATCGTCGATTCGGGCGAGACAAGCGAGGTCGAGGAGAGCGATGAACGGCTCCGGAGGTATCTGTCCGCGTGACTAGCGTTGTCCTCGCGCTGTCGCCGTTCGCGGATGGCATCCCGCTGTTTCTCGACGCTCTCGGTGCGTTTTTCCGGCCTAGTACGCTGTTTGGCGTGCTCGTCGACGGACTGGCAAAGGCGGCGCTGTACGTCATGATCGCAAGCGGACTCACCCTCATTTTCGGACTGATGGGCGTGTTGAACTTCGCTCACGGGTCGGTGACGATGGTGGGTGCGTACCTCGGCGGACTCGTCATGGTGTTGCTGGTGAGCCAGGAAACCGGCGATCCGACGCGTTTGCTCGCGTTCCTGCTCGGCGTCGTCGTCGTTTTCACAGCGCTGGCCGCGCTCGGCGGCCTGCTCGAAATGGGTCTCATCCGACCGATCTACGACCGGCCACCGCTCTCTCAGATCCTGCTGACGTTCGGCCTAACGCTGATACTCGACGAGTTCGCGCGCATCGTCGTCTCGTTTTACGGTCTCCAGCCGATCTCGGAGTGGCAGGCCGCGCTGGCGACCAAACCCGCCGCGTTGGGACAGCGCCACGATCTCGTGGTGGCGTCGGTGTCCGGGCTGAAGCTGTTCGAAATCGCGTGTGGAATCCTCACCGTGGTCGTCATCTGGGCGTTCCTCACCCGAACGCGCTACGGCCTGTACGTCCGTGCTGGCAGCGAGGACTCGGAGATGGCGGCGGCACTCGGCGTCAACGTTCGTCGGGTGTTCACTGTCGTCTTCGCGCTCGGGACTGGACTCGCCGGCGTCGCTGGCGTCCTGCTCGCGTGGGACCAGTCGTGGGGAGCGAGCGTTCCCCTCGCCGTCGAGACGCTGTTGCCGGCGTTCGTCGTCGTCATCATTGGCGGACTCGGCACGTTCCGCGGCACCGTCGCTGCCGGTCTGCTCGTCGGACTCATCGATGCGACGATGACGTGGTGGTTCCAGAACGCCATCGCGTTCACCGGGCTCCCCGAGATGACGATCTTCCTCGTGCTCGTGGTCGTGCTCGTGGTCCGGCCACAGGGCCTGTTCGGCGTCGAGGAGGTGGGTGGCCATTAGCCCGTCAGCTTCCGGCGTTAGCGGCGCCAACGCGCTTGCGTCGTCGCTTCGAAGCTACGCCCGCGACCACGCGGTCCACCTACTCGTCATCGCGGTGCTCGCGGCCTACCCCGGCGTCTACGCCGTCGCGGTGAACTCACCCTTCTCCGCGGAGGCAGTGGCGCTGTTACCGCGGGTCGAGACGATGGTTGCTGTCCTCTACTTCGGGCTGTTCGCCGTGTCGTTCGACTTCGTCTCGGGCTACACCGGCTACCTCTCGTTCGGCCACGCCACGTTTTACGGCGTGGGGGCCTACCTGGTCGTCCTCACTGCGAACGGGAAGATACCGCTGCTCCCCGCATCCACGCCGTTCGTTCTCTTGCTCGTGCTCGGCGGACTGCTCGCAGTCGTCTTCGCGGTGATCATCGGCGCAGTCTCCTTCCGGCTCTCGGGCGTCTACTTCGCAATGATCACGCTCGGCTTTTCCCAGGTGCTGTACGTCTTCGTCCGCGACTGGGGCTATCTCGGGTCGAACCCCCGCGACGGCGTCGCCGTCACCGGACGGACAGAGGGGTTCGAGATCGGTGTCCCTGGCGTCGACTCGCTGTCGCTTGCCGTCGGTCAGCTGACCGGCGACACCGTCGAGCTGCTCGGCGTCGTCCACCTCACGGCTGCGGAAGTATCCTACTACATGGTCGGGATCGTGGTGCTCGTCTGTTATTTTGCGATGCAGCGGGTCGTCCACTCGCCGTTCGGACGGACGCTCGTCGCCATCCGCGAGAACGAGGAACGCGCCCGGGCCATCGGCTACAACACGTTCTACTACAAGCTCGGAGCGTTCGCCATCTCGGCGTTCTTCGCGGGGATCGCCGGCGGTCTCTTCGCGGGGTATCGCCGCTCGGTGACGCCCGAAAGCGGGTTTTATTTCCTCACCACCGGAGACGCCCTCCTGGCGAGCATCATCGGCGGGTTTGGCACGCTCGCCGGGCCGCTGTACGGTCACCTCTTCGACGAGGGCGTGCGCGAGTTCCTCTCGAAGGGGGGAAGCGGTGGCGGACTCCTGCCGTATCTTCGGGAGAACGTTGGCCAGGGAACGATGGAAACGGTCGTGTACAACGGGATGACGGTCGGAGAAACCATCGACGTCTTCCTCAACGGGCGGGCGGCGCTGTACGTGGGCGTCGTTTTCGTCCTGTTCGTGCTGTACGTGCCCAACGGGCTGCTCGGAACCGTCCGCGACCGACTGATACTGTCGGACAGAGATGATTGAATATCAGATGCGGTGAACCGCCGGACAGCAGCTGGATATTCCGTCACACTCGCTCCGTGGCTCTGTCCGACAGTATGAACGGCACCGTCGCGGAGCGATTCCCGGCGTGGCTCCGGAAACGACTGCCGACCGATCGCAGCAGTGATCGGACCCGGTGAGCGCCGAGTCCTCGGCTCAAATCCCTTGTCCCATCAGGTGGCTCCGGAGCAGATCCGCGTCCGTCTCCCCGCGTGCGGCGTTCACGAGGACGATCGTATCGTCCGCGCCGAACCGTTCGCGGAGTTCCCACGCTGCGCTCGCGGCGGCTCCTGTCGCAACGCTCACCCCGATTCCCTCGTGGCTTGCGACGGTGACCGCGCTTTCGAGGATGGTGTCGTCGCTGCTTGCGACCGCGCCGCCACCGGATTCATCCAGCGCGTCGAGCACGAGCGCGCCCCCGTTGGGATCGGGTCGTTCGAGCGCGCCACAGACGGTGTCGGGCACCGCCCACGGCTGTGTGTCCGTATTCGCCTCGAACGCTTTTACGATCGGCGCACACGCCTCCGACTGGGCGGCGTACAACGGCACGAGCGAATCGGTCACACCGAGATCGCGAAGCTCCCGGGCGGCCTTTGCCATGCCGACGAGCGGTCCCCCACCCACGAACGGATAGAACACCGCGTCGGGCACCTGCCAGTCCAGCTGTTCGACGAGTTCGTACAACACCGGCTTCGCGCCCTCGTGGCGGTAGGGCGTCTCGAACGCCTGCAGCGAGTACCAGTCCTCCTCACCCGCGCGAAACGCCGCTTTCGCGTCGTCCAGACGACCGCCGACGACGTTCATATCGCCGCCGTGAACGTTTATCATGGCTTTCGTAAGAAACGACGCGCGCGAAGGGACGAAGGCGTGGCTCGTGATCCCGGCCCGGGCGGCGTAGGCAGCCACCGACTGGCCGGCACCCCCCGGCGTTGCGATGGCCACGTCGTTCACACCGTGCTGGCGGGCCGCCGAAACGGCGAGCGCAACCCCTCGATCCGCGATCGTTCCCGTGGGGTTGGCTCCCTCGTCTTTGATCACCACGCGACCGACGCCGAGCTCCTCGGCCAGCGTGGGGCACTCGATGAGCGGCGTCCCGCCCTCGCCCAGCGACACCCGCGCGTCGGACGGGAACGGGAGGAGTTCCTCGTACTTGTTCGGACCGAACGGTCGGGCTTCGATCTCGTCTCGAGAAAGATCGATCGCGTCGTAGTCGTACGTCGGATCGAGCGGCTCACCCTCGGGATGGTGGCTGGCCGTCGCGTCGAACCGCTCGTCGGTCTCGGGACAGCACAACCCCGCGAACGTCGGCGTCGTCTCCATGCGTGGGCTATCCCTTCCCCCGACTAAGCACTGTTGGGGTCGCTATCCGATGTACCGGAGGTCGTCCTCGGTCGGTGCTGTGCCTTGTTCCATTTCGCGGATCTTCGTGACGACCTCTTCCATCTCCTCTGCGCGGTCCTCGAGGGAGTCGTATCCGACTTCGAAGCCAAGGATCTCCTCGAGGGCTTCGAGGACGGCACGGGCGCTTTTGGGATCCACGAGGTAGCCGCTCGTCTCGCCCATGAGACAGGCTGCGTCCAATCCACGTCGCCCGCCCAGGCCGAGGAGCAGCCCGCTCACACCGACGATCCCACCGGCCGGCTCGTTGTCGCGGAACTCGATCACGTCCGATAGCTCCTCGACGTGCTCCGGCGACGAGGCGGCACCGATGACGCTGTACTCCTCGATCAGCTCACCGGTCGGAACGCCACCCAGCGTGAACGCGCGCTCGACGCCGTACCCTTCCACTACGTCGAGGATCGTGTCGGTCAGCTGGTAGTGGCCGGACGGGTCCTGTGCCTGGTGGTCGCCGGTCAACACGACCAGATCGTGCGGGGAAGTGTCGGTCTCTTGAGCAGACTCTGTAGAAGAAGTGGCCGGCGCAGAGAGATCCACTTTGTGGAATTCGAGACAAGCCAGTTGCGTCGTTCCGTCGTCGATGGTCACCTGCGGTGGGAAGTGATCGGAGTACAGCCGGGAGATGAGCGTCGTTTCGAACTCTTCGAGGAGGTGCTCGGCAGCGAGTTTGCCGACGTGGCCGACGCCGGGAAGCCCTTCGATGAGAATCGGAGCGTGGATAGCAGGTTCGGCGACCGTCTCGATGTCGAACTCGTCCATGCAGCCTACTCCTGTTCTCGCCGCTTAAGTGCACGTCGGTACTCGCCGTATCGGTCGGTGGGATCGTACGGCGCTGGCGCGCTGTTGACGGCCTCACCGCCACACTCCGGACAGCTCGTGGTGAGCGTGTACACCGGTCGGTCGTGGTGCTCGGGCCACGACGCACACACGCGGATGTCCGAGTGCACCGGCTTAGCTCCCTTCGGTCTCGGTTTGTCGCTCGCGGTGGAACTGTGCGGTCCCTCCGCGCTCCTCGATGACCGACCGAGCGCGCTCGACGGTTTCTGTGAGTTCGTCTTCCGCGAGCTTGTACGACGGTGCCTGAACCTTGATGCGGTATTCGGGCGCACCGACGTAGGTCACGTCGAGATCCGTCTCTTCTCCGATCTCCCCGTTGCCGGTCGCCGTTTCGAGGGCTGCCCGAACGTCGTCGACGCCGTCAGGATTGGGCGACTCGAGGTGGATGTACCCCGTAACGGTGACGTAGGGCACCGAAACGTTCGCGCGAGCGGTTTCGACGATTGCCTCGATCTCCTGCTCGGTCAGATCGGTGTTGGAAAGCGTCTCATTCCCCCGAATCGCCGCCTGCTCGAACCCATCGTACAACGTGCCGAACGCCCCGAGAAGCTCGTTTGCGACTGTCCCGTACTGCTCGTCGGAGACGTCCTCACCGAACGCAAGCGTCATCCACTTGTCCGCTTTCTGCTCGTTTTTCCACTCCTGGATCTTTTCCGAGCGTTGGTGGTCGTTGACGTCTTTGAGCGAGAGATCGATCTGCTGGGCGCCTTTGTCCACGTCGAGCACCTTGCAGACGGCCGTCTCTCCCGTACCCACGTGATCGCGGATGTTCTTGATCCATCCGCTCGCGACCTCGCTGATGTGCACCAGCCCGCGCCGATCGGTGTACTCCAGAAGATCCACGAACACCCCGAAATCCTCGATCTCATCGATCCGGCCGACGACGAGATCGCCCGGGTCAGGCCAGCCTGTGTATTTCATGCTCGTCAGTTGTGTGCTGACGGGAATAAAGGCTCCGTATACCGGTGAGACCCCCGAACGGATCGCTCGTTCGTCCCGGATCGAAAACGGATCGTCGCTGATCGGATCAGGCGGAGGGTTGGCGCGCTATCGTTTCCGTGACTTCGCCCTCGAAGACGGCCTTCCCGCCCGTCGGACGGGCGAGAACGTGTCCACACACCGCACACGCGACTTCGCTCGCGGCCTTGCCGTAGATGGTCTGTTCGTTTTCACAGTCCGGGCAGGTGACCCGGTAGAACTGTCCCGCCATGGTCACTCCTGAAACTCCAGTCGGCCAGCGCGCCATCCCTCGCGGAGGTGGGCGTTGCCACACTCGCTACACCGGTAGGTCAGGTTGGTCTTTTTCGTCGGCTTGTTCCCTGCCGGCACTTTCGAGAACTTCCCGGCGTTA
Source organism: Halobacteriales archaeon YIM A00010 (assembly GCA_025041175.1). GTDB lineage: Archaea > Halobacteriota > Halobacteria > Halobacteriales > Haloarculaceae > Halocatena. The sequence goes on along the minus strand of JAKCFJ010000001.1, from coordinate 1,818,150 downwards.
CCGATGCCGGATTTCTGGCGCTCGCGCTGGCGGCCCTGTACCTCCGTCATTCCCGAGGGGCGGCCGCTACGGACCTTCTCGACCTCGTGTTCCTCGTGAGTGTCACAGTGTGGACAGTACGTCCTGAATCGGCGTGGCATCTGCATGGTTACTGAATCTACCTTATCGACGCCGCATTAAAACCCGTTTGGTTCGAACCGCCGCACGCTCGGTGAGCCGTCTCTTGGTACCGCCTACTCACCGGAACGCGCTCCCGAAAGCTTCGCCTGTGCCGCGCGAGTCGTTTCGTACCCCACCACCGGATCGGAGACGGATTCGACGAGACCACCAGCCCGAAGCCCGGTGAGCAGCCCGTTGAGATCGCTCTCACACAGCTCCGTGAACCCGACGAGATCGACAGCAGCGATCGGACCGCGGCGATCGAGCACGACCAACAGCCCGAGAGCGCGCTCGTCGCTGACGCCGATCTCCTCCCTGCTGTCGTCGGGCACCGTCGCCCCGACCGCTTGGAGGGGTGGAATCTCGTCGCGTCGTTCGAGCCGATCGTTGTCGAGATACTGTTCCTCGCCCGTTTCCGGATCGAACACGAGCGAAGCGTCCGAAGAGCGTTTCCGGAGGAGATACCGGGACCCATCGTCAGCCCGAACGGTGCGCATACCGTCGGTACTAGCCGATGGCAGTTATCGATTCCGGTGATTTCGGTACCGGAAGTAGCCGACCAACAACGCGAGCAGTCCCAGCACGACCAGACTCCCACCGAACCGGAGCTGTCCCCGGAAGACGACGATCATCACCCCGACGCTGAGCGCGAGCAGCCCGAGGTTGGCCATCAGAACGATCAACCAAAACGTCCGGCGCACCCCGGGAGGAACGTCGTTTTCCGTCGGGTCGGGCGCTTCCGGGATGTCGATCCCGGATTCGTCCAGATCGAACGCATCCGGCTCGACGGACGTGGGATCGAACGCATCCGGCTCAACGGACGTGGGATCGAACTCCTCGGGTTCGGGCGACCACGAACTGTCGTCATCGTCGGGCGGAGACACAACGGCTGTTCCACGGACATTCACAAAAGACCCTCGGTGCTGGGCGACCAGCACCGATTGGAGCTATCCCCGGTCAAACGGCGTCCTTGAGCGTGATAGTGGCGCGCGCGTGAAGCCACGCGAGTGGGTTGTTGGCATCGTAAAACACGACACCCTCATCGGTCTCGTACGCCTCCGTCGTTGCGATGGCGTCTGAGCCAGATGACTCGGCACACGGTGCGTCCGTCGTCGACAGGGTGTCATTGCCTGACATACCGTACCTGATGATGGTGGACCTCACGCCATAGGCTTTTGGGCTATCCAAGGATTGCCGGCGCGATGGAATCCCAATGAACGGCGAGACCATCGGAGTTTTTACCCGCTGGCGGCCATCGATACCCATGACCGAGAACACGCGACTCACGGATTTTACGGAGAGCGACGAGTCGGGCCGACGGCCGCCGGGTGAAGCGGTGGCGGTGGCCGGCAACGGGGGCGACCCCCCAACGGACATCATCGACACATCGTCGTACCGGTATCCCGACGCCGACGGCACCGTCGAGATTGCGGTCACGCAGGTCGATTACACCATCGAGGGAACCGGAGCCGACGAGCACCCGATCCTGCACGTGTTCGGACGAACCGCCGACAACGAGACCGAACACGTCCGTGTTCGTGAATTTCGGCCGTACTTTTACACCCCGACGGAGTCGCTCGACAGTCCGCCCGAAACCCAGTACGACCGGCTTACTGGGCACGAGGACGGCTACGAAAGCATCCGTGGTGAGCGGCTGACGAAGGTGTTCGGCCAGACTCCACGAGACGTGGGGCAACTCCGCGATCACTTCGAGCATTACGAGGCGGACATCCTCTTTCCCAACCGGCTGCTCATCGACAAGGACATCACCAGCGGTGTCCGCGTTCCCCGGCGTCGGGCGTCAGATGGGAACATCGACGTTCCCCACCAGGAGGTCGAACCGGTCGAACTGGACGCCGACCTCCGGATGAACACCTTCGACATCGAGGTCGACGACCGGAACGGCTTCCCCGAGGATGGCGAAGAACCGATCATCTGTCTCACTAGCCACGATTCGTATGACGATCAGTACATCGTCTGGCTGTACGAGTCCCCCGCTGGAGAGCCCGGTCCCGACGAGCTCCCCGGGTACGATCCCATCTCTGCAGGGATTGACGTGGACGTTCGCCGGTTCGACAGCGAGGAGGGAATGCTCGCTGCCTTCCTCGACTACGTCGAGACGACTGATCCAGATATTACGACTGGATGGAATTTCAATGATTTCGACATGCCGTATCTCCTCGATCGGTTGGAGCAGCTCGGTGGAAGGGATTCGCTCGACCCGGATCGCCTGTCGCGGGTGAACGAGGTGTGGCGCGACGACTGGCGGGGGCCGAACGTGAAGGGGCGGGTGGTGTTCGATCTGCTGGACGGATACAAGCGCACGCAGTTCACGGAGCTGGAATCCTACCGGTTGGACGCTGTCGGCGAGGTGGAACTCGGGATCGGCAAGGAACGCTATCCGGGCGACATCGGAGATCTCTGGGAGACCGATCCCGAGCAGTTGCTCGAATACAACCTGCGAGACGTGGAGTTGTGTGTCGAACTCGACCGGAGACAGGGGATCATCCCGTTCTGGGAAGAGGTCGCCACGTTCGTCGGCTGTAAGCTAGAGGACGCGACCACGCCGGGCGACGCGGTGGATCTGTACATTCTCCACAAGGTGTACGGTGAGTTTGTCCTCCCGTCGAAAGGATCGGTCGACGCAGAAGACTATGAGGGCGGCGCGGTGTTCGAGCCGATCACCGGCGTCAAGGAGATGGTGAGCGTGCTCGACCTGAAGAGCCTCTATCCGATGGCGATGGTTACCATCAACGCCAGTCCCGAAACCAAAGTCAGTCCGGAGTACGACGGCGATGTGTACGAGGCACCCAACGGGACGCTGTTCCGGAAGGAGCCTGACGGCATTATCCGGGAGATGGTTAATGAGTTGCTCACTGAACGCGACGAGAAGAAAACTCGACGCGACGAATACGATCCTGGGAGCGAGGCATACGAGACCTACGACCGACAGCAATCGGCTGTAAAGGTCTTGATGAACTCGCTGTACGGCGTTCTTGGATGGGAGCGATTCCGTCTCTACGACATGGAGATGGGTGCCGCTGTGACAGCAACCGGACGAGAAGTGATCAAACACACTGAAGAAGCTGCCAATAAACATAATAAAGAAGTTATATATGGGGACACCGACAGCGTCATGATCGAGTTCGGTCGTGATCTGTCGAAGAACAAAGCCATCGAGCAATCGTTCGAGTTAGAGGACGCGATCAACGATTCGTACGACGAGTTCGCCCAGGAGATGCTCAACACAGAGGAGCATCGCTTTGAGATCGAGTTCGAGAAGTTGTACCGTCGATTCTTCCAAGCCGGTCGAAAAAAGCGGTACGCCGGACACATCGTCTGGAAGGAAGGCAAAGACGTTGACGACATCGACATCACGGGATTCGAGTACAAGCGCTCGGACATCGCGCCGATCACCAAGGAGGTCCAGCGGAAGGTCATCGATCTGATCGTCACGAGTGACGGCGAGGAATATCAGGACGCGGTGACCGACTACGTGCACGACGTGATCGAACAATTCCAAAACGGGAAGATGTCCGTCGAGGAGGTGGGTATTCCCGGTGGAATCGGCAAGCGTCTCGGAAACTACGACACGGACACGGCGCAGGTTCGTGGAGCGAAGTACGCGAACGCGATGCTCGGGACGAACTTCGCCCGCGGTTCGAAACCAAAGCGACTGTATCTCGACCGGGTGCATCCCGACTTTTTCGAGCGGGTCGAAGACAAAGGGCGGGTTTCGAGCGACGAGAAGGGAACGTACACCGAATTCAAGCGCGAGCAGGATGTCATCTGCATCGAATACGCCGATCAGGTGCCCGACGAATTCGCCGTCGACTGGGACAAGATGCTCGATAAGACGCTCAAAGGGCCGATCGAGCGCGTCCTCGAAGCCATCGACATCTCGTGGGACGAGGTCAAAACCGGACAGCAACAGATGGGACTGGGCGAGTACGTGTGAAACAGCAAGCGACGACGCACGCGATTGTGCTGGAGTTCACGGACGAATGTGGGCCGAGAAACGACGGTGGTCACCGAGAGCGTTTCTCGTGGCAGATCATCGTGGATAGACGCCGAACCGATGGCAGTCTCGATCGGTACGATCTCTTGTTTGAGTAGCGGTTACAGTCACGTCGGCAGTTACGACGTTCGTGCTATCCGGTCGATATGAGTGCTCTCCACGTGTTCGGACCGGTGATCCCATCAACGGCTAGGTTGCGGCTGTTTTGGAAGGATCGAACAGCGGATGCGGTTTCGGGCCCGTAGATCCCATCATAGCCGATATCATACCCGTAGACGTCTCTGAGCTGGTACTGTACCGCTGCGACTGCGTAGCTCGGATCGCTAGAACTGCCGGAACCACGGCTGACGGTAACAGTCAGCGCGTCCCACGTTTCGGGACCCACGATACCATCAACGCCAGACAGACCGTGATCCCGCTGAAAAGCATACACGGTGCTTTCGGTTTCGGGACCGTAGATGTTGTCGTAGCTGTCCAAATAGTAGCCGTGTTCACCGAGCAGGAGCTGGATAGCACCGATATCCGGGTTTTCGCTGCCGCGTGAATAGGTCGGCCACGTGTAGGCCATCGCTTCCCCGGTAGCGGTGGCGATGCCAGCCACACCAACGACGCCGGCACCAGCAGCTTTCTTTAAGAACCCACGTCGACTGAAAGAGCCCGTCGTGTTTCGGTGGTTGGCCGTCGATTCGGTCGGTTCGATCGCTAAATCTCGTTTCATTGTCTGAATTTCTGTATCGGTCGTCGTTCGATGCATCGGTCGTTTGGCGTTCCGTCGAAGCGGTGACGGGAGTATCCCCGATCACCGGACCAGAACGCTGTGCTGGCTGCCCGGATCGGCGTACCGGTGGGTGTCCGCCCTCTGTTCTAACTCCTTCCTCACCTCATACGTCAATAGTACCGGGGATTGTGTTACATTAGCGAGTAGTAAACTGATCAGTTGCTGAGAGCACGTATAATACTGTTGTGGATATTACCACAATTCGCCGAATAGAGGGCTCTACAACCTAGAAAACAACCTCTAGACACACTGTTTATGATGACTATCGAACCGCCTGGCGTCAATCTCTTTCCGTTCTAGTCACCCGCTTTCGGAGACGAAGAGCGCTGCCGTCGGGCTGCTGTGGAACGGATTCGATTATTCCACCGAGTCTTACAGCCACCCGCGGCTGTGGAGGAGTTCGCCGTTCAACACGCTTGCGCCTGCGGCCCCTCGGATGGTGTTGTGAGCCAAACAGTTGTACTGGACGCCCCCAGCGGTCTCACGGAAACCCCCCGCTGTGACGGCCATGCCGTCGCCGCGGAGCCGGTCAAGCCGCGGTTGTGGCCGGTCCGGTTCGTCGTCCTCGAACACGTGGATGAGTGGGTCGGGAGAGCTGTGGAGATCGATCGAGGGGTACGATCGCATCGCCGCCCTGGCGTCCGCAGGAGAGATCTCCTCGCGGGTGTCGGCCCAGACGTTTTCGAGGTGGCCATCGAGCGTCGGGATGCGGTTGCACGACGCTGCTACCTCCACTCCGTGCCAGTCGATCTCCGCGCCGTCGAACGCACCGAGAAGCTTGCGCGCCTCCTGTTCCATTTTCCGTTCTTCGCCACCGATGTGGGGAATAGCGTTGTCGATGATCTCCATCGAACTCACGCCCGAATAGCCCGCCCCCGACACGGCCTGCAGCGTCGAGACGGTGATCCGCTCCAGTCCGAACGAATCGAGCGCCGCGAGCGTCGGCACCATCGTGATCGTCGAACAGTTCGGGTTTTTCACGAGCGCGCCGTCCCACCCCCGTTCGTCGCGCTGGACTTCGAGGACATCGAGATGATCGGGGTTCACTTCGGGGATGGTGAGCGGAACGTCGGGCGCAGTCCGGTGGTTCGAGGAGTTCGAGGAGACGACGTACCCCGCTTCACAGAACGCCGGCTCGACGCGCTCACCGACGCTCGATGGAAGCGACGAAAACACCAGATCGACGTCGTCAGGAACGGCGTCGGGAGCGGTTCGACGGACGGTCGTTTCTGCGACCGACGAGGGGATCGGCGTGTGGATGCGCCACTTTGCGACGTCGCGGTAGGGATGCCCCGCGCTCGCGTCGCTCGCGGTGAGCGCCGCTAGTTCGAAGTCAGGGTGTGGTTCGAGCAGTTGGATGAGCCGCTGACCGACGGCCCCAGTCGCGCCGAGAATTCCGGCAGTGACAGTCATTACCGAAGATGGGCAGTGACGAACAAAAACGATTGTGATACGCACAATCGTTCGTTGCGGTGAACTACCAGTGCGTGGAGAACGGGCGGTTCACGCCGTCACGCGGGCGAGCGCTCGTTTGGAGAGCACCGACGTAGAGATCGACCCACCGATGTAGAACGCGAGCCAGACTTTTACCGGTCCGACGAGCGTTGCCGACAGGGTGATCGGGCCGAGGACGGGCAGCGTGAGCGCGACCGGAACGGCCGCCGCCGTCGGTGCCATCAGTGCCCACCGAAGCCAGAGGAAGATCGGCACCGTAACGAGCATGCTCCACACCAACGGACGGAGCTGGAGTTTCATCATCGCAACCCAACTGCTCACGAGTTCTTCCTGTTCCGGTGGCAGGGCGTCCGGTGGGTTCTCGTCATCGCCGTGGTGAGCGGTAGACAGCTCTGCTTGCAGCTCCGTGATTCGGGACTGGAGACGATCGAGCTGCTCGCTGTCCTGCACCCGGTGACGGATCACGGTCGAGGAGATACCGGTGACGCCGGCCAACCCGAAGAAGAACAACGAGAACGGGACGAGTTTCACGATGGGACTGAAAACGAGATCGAGAGCGGTGACGACGAGATGCTGGACGGGCATCAGTAGGTATCCCGACACCAAGACGATCGCCAGGACGCAAGCGACCGTATCGTACATCGTCCAACCGCTACTTTCGAGGACCATACGCGTAACTACTGTCGAACAACCATCAATTTTTCGTCGAGATCACGACGCGAACCAGCTGTGACCGGCCTGGACGGTTCACGTATCCATCGCGTCGTAGAGCTGTCCGAACACCGTCTCTAGCGGCGCGTCTTCGAGGTCGAACTCCAACAGGGGATACGAGCTGACGGTCTCCACCAACGCGTTGACGTCGCCGGTGAACGTGAACGACACCTCGGTCACGACGTTCGAAGCCCCGAGTTCCCGCTCGTTGGTTTCGGCGCTCGTCGTTTCCCGGTCTTCGCCGATGGAAACGGTCCGAACGGTCAGATCGTGTACACCATCGAACTCGAACGCCGACGCGTCCAGCGCTTCGGCGACGCGGAGGTGAACGGTCTTTCCACACCGATAGCCAAGCGATTCGACCGGTTCCGTCCCGAGTAGCCGACCGTCCCAGAGGAACCCGACCCGGTCGCAGAGCCGCTGCACCTCGCTCAGCACGCGCGAGGTGACGAAGATGGTTACGTCGCGGCGTTGTTCCTCGCAGATGAACTCGTTGAACCGCTGGTTGGCGAGCGGATCTAGTCCGACGGTCGGTTCGTCCATGATCACGAGCGCCGGATCGTGCACGAACGCACCCACGAGCGCGAGTTTCTGTACGTTGCTCGTCGAATAGTCGCGCACACGGCGGTCGACGGGGAGATCGAAGCGCGCTAACAGCTCCTCTCGCCGGGCATCGCCCTTGATGCGTCCGTGTGAATCGAGGATTTCGGTCCCCGTGGCGCTCTCGTCGAACGCCGGAGACGCCGGAAGATAGCCGATGTCGGCCTTGGCTTGGCGGAGATCACGCTCGTTTTGCGTATCGAAACCGAGAACGGTCGCTGCTCCCGCTGTTGGTGACTGAAACCCGAGCACTGTTCGGATCGTCGTCGTCTTCCCCGCGCCCTGCGGTCCCAACAGCCCGAACAACTCCCCCGCCTCGACGCTGAACGTCAACGAATCGATCCCCGTGCCACCCCCATACTCCTTTGTCAACCCCCGCAGTTCCATCGCTGCCATCCCGTGGATGCCAGCAATGATCGCACATCAACTTTTACATATTGGATGACAAAATCACGGATCGTTCGTGGAACCGGGCGCAGACGGCAGATCGAAGATGGAGAAATGAAGCTGTTCGGCTCTCCGGCAACGATGGCGCGGATCGAAGCGGTCGATCCGCGTTATTGCGGGGACCCGCCCTTCTTTCGCGTGATGTATCCGGCGATCCGGTTGCGGACGGATTTCGATTCGATGTTCGTGAGTTCCATGACGATGTCCTTGTTCCGATCGAAGTCGTCGTCGAACGCCTCGGAGTATCGTTCGAGCAGCACTGTCGCTGTTTTCTTGACGTAGGCGGGTTTGATGGCCATGCCGTGGCTTCCCGGCGGCGAGGCTAAAAGGATTCGTTTCGTGTTTCAATCCCGTAGTGGGTTTCTCTCCTGTCGCAACGGACTCCGGGCACTGGGCGCGTTGGTTTCAATCCCGTGTTTCAATCCCGAGCACTGAATCGACTGCATGTATTCGGTCGCCCATTCCACGGCGTCGGTGGTCAACTCTTTTCGGCAGATCGTTTCAGCGTCGTTATTAGCTGTCTCTGTAATTGCAACAGTCTCCGGCCAATCTTCCCCACGACGAATGCTGATCGTTGTCTGCGTCTCCTCCTGTTCGTAGCTGGCGAAGACATCATCGGCGGCCTCAATCCGGTTCCACCCGTCTACATCAATCATGATTGATATTTCAATAATGAGTGGATTCTGGATTGTTATAACTATTATATCTATAGATGGGGGAGATCTATGTACGGTTGGTAGATTTCAATCCCGTATTGGGTTTCTCCCGTGCTGCGACAGGGGGTGAATATCGGTCTATAGATCTCATAAACGTTTCTCTTCCAGTGAGAATCGGCTTCCACTTCGTGGACCCCCCCTGTACACGGATGGTATAAAGGTCCACGTAGATTTCCGTCAAAGAACGTTCGACTGTTCTTCGGGTGGAGCAACCCGAGGTCGGTCACGTCATCGCAACAGGACACACAGAGCCGATAGAGTCGGATTCGATCGCCCTCAGCTGGCTCGATGTGCGAGTCGAGCTCGCCCTCCAATTCCACCCGTTCGGTCTTCGACACGTCCAGCTCGAAACGCTGTACTGCCGCCACGCGCCGTACCGTTCCAGCGTTCGATACACTCGCCGTCGATTCGCGTCGTCGCTCACGTCGTAGGTTACGACGAGTCTCATCGGCGCACCGCCAGCGCGTGATACTCGTCTAGCTCGCCCGTGATCGTCTTCCGGAGGGTTGCAGCACCGTAGAAACCCAACACGGGATTGAAACATCTGGAACAACGGCGGCGATACCGTGACGGTCAAGGTCGCAGTACGGAATCGAAACCAAAACTCACCACACCAGCTCTTCGAACCGCTGCCACGCGGCTCGTTCGCGCTCGCCGCCACAGCGTTCGACCACGGATTCGGCCCGATCGATCCGCGCCCTGAGCTCGTCGGTGTCGTATCCCGACACGTCGAGACGCGAGGCGGCGACCGTGGCCTCGATGACGGCGTAGTAGCCTCGATTCGTCGTGGGGACCACGCGCCGCTCGACGCTCGAGTCGAGGGGTGAGAGCGCCCACTCCTCCCAGTGTCCGGACTCACCCGTCCCGATCGATTCGACGGCGACGCGAACCCACGCGTCGGCGCTGTCGAGGATCGGGGTGTCCTCCTCGCGGATCGAACAGGCGGCCTCGACGAAGTCCACGGGATCGCGGGTGAACTGGACGTAGCCCTCGCCGCGCTCGTGGAAATTTCTGCGCGTGCGCGTGCGTCCCCACGTGCGGGCGGTGACCTTCTCGCCAGCGAACAGCCCGAGCGCGGCGGCGTTCCATCGGTCGTTCGGTCCCAGCGTCGTGACGATCGACTCGGTGACGCCCGACAGATCGAGCGGCCATCCCTCCCCAGTCACACCGACAACCCCCGTTCGAGCGCGATGAACAGCGCGGCCGCCGTGATGTCAGCGGTCGTGCCGGGATTGATCCCCCGGCGAACGAACTCCGTTGCGAGTTCCTCCGGATCGATCGCCCCATCGAGCGCGTCCTGTGCGCGCTCGACCACCTCGGTTGCGGTCGCGCGGTCGCGTCGTTTCCCGACGAACGTATCCGGTTCTTCCGCGAGCAGCCGGAGGAAGGCGTCTGCGGCCCGCTCTGAAACGGGACCGTCGCCCGCTTCGATCCAGTCGGCGGCTCCAAACGAGCGGGAGAACTCCTGTGTCCACTCCCGTGCGACCCCGTCGACACCGGCGCTCAGTTCCATCACGTCAAAAAGAGTGAGCTCCCGCTCTCGCAGCGTCGGCTCGACGCGGGCCCCCCAGCGCACATCGAGCGCTTCGAGATCGGAGGGAGGATCGTCGACACCCACGTCGACGTGTTCGAACGCCCGGTAGAAATCACAGGCGTCCTCGACAGTGGTAGCGCGAACGACGTCGCGTGCCGCCTGCGGTGTGAGAGCGGCCCCTGGATCCGAACTCGCGGCCCGGACGAGCGGAACGAGCAACAACAGCGCCCCGAACTGGGTGTTTCCGGCCGTCTGTTCGGCCATTCCGGCGACGCCCCGCTCGAACGCGCGCCCGACCGCAGCCCCCTGTTGTGCGAGCTCCAATCCGGGAGTGCTCCCGACGGCCCCGGCCACGAAATGCTCGAACCGGAGATCGTCGTACTCCCGGTGTCGGTCCACATTACCGGGCTTTGGCGTTCCGGACACTTCGAGCAACAGCGCCAGCTGGGCGTTCTGTGCCGGCGATCTCACGCGTCGACCCTCCGACCGAACCACTCCACCGTCGCGTCGTAGACGCGCGCGAGGACGCGCGGATCGTCGCTCGGTCGGCCGACGCTCACCGCGTCCGCGCCGTGGGTGAAGTACTCCCGCGCCGTCTCCCGATCGCGGACACCGTTGTTTGCGATGACGAACGCGTCGCTTCGCTCTGTTATGTCCTGGATCACCGCCTCAGAATCCATCGCATCGACGTGAACGACATCCGCACCGGCCTCGTTCACCCGCCTCGCGGTTTCGGGGAGATCGACCCCCGGGACCTCCGCGCGAACTTTCACGCTGGTCGTCGCGCCCGTTTCGCTCGCAACGCGAACGTACTCACAGAGCCGGTCGGGATCGCTCAACAGCGTCTCTCCGGCTCCCGCTGTGCACATCTCCTCCTGTCGACAGTGAGCGTTGATCTCCACGATCGCGCCGTGATCGCGACAGAGTTCGCCCGCTTGCCGGATCGGTTCAGGAGAGCTACTCCGAACGTTGAACCCGGCGGTGATCGGCAGCCCAGCGAGTTCGGACAGCTCCGCCTCGACGAACGCGAGCGGATCGGCGGGCAGAAACTCCTCGCGGTCGCGGTCGACGAGTGCCCGAGCAGCCTCGCGGGTCGGTTCGTCGAGCGCGATCCCGCCCAGAAACGCACAGCCGGCGTAGCTGCTTGCCCGCCGTGCCCACGCAGCGTCGGACGCACCGCTCAAACTCGCCACCGCAACCCGCGGAGCGAAACCGAGGAGGGAGTCGGATCGGTCCATCACCGACCGCCTCCCGTCTCGGACGGATCTGCCTCGATCGGCGTGCGTTCGGACCCGCTCGACTCCAGCGCTTCACTGACCGCGCGGGCGACCCGGTCCGCGTCGGAGGGGCCGTCGAGCGTCGTGTCGGTTCGCACGACCGGCCGATCGAGATCGGTCGGATCGTCGGAATCGAGCACGAACGCATCCACGAAGGGATACGCTTCGGCCACACCGGCAGTGCTGGCCGCATACCCCACCGCACGCATGAGTTTGGCCGCCGGTCCGGAAAAGACCCGATCGCCAACGAACGGGGAGACCGCAACGACCGTGGTGTCGAACAGCGCCTGCTCGAACCGCTCCATCGAGAGCATCGGCCCGATGCTCGTCACGGGATTCGACGGCCCGAGCACGACCGGTTGGGCCAGCGCATCGAGCACCCGCTCGGTCGGCTCCGCGTTTGCCGCGCCCCGGAACTCCACCGTCTCGACCGGTGGCTCCCCGTCGTTGCCGACCCAAAACTCCTGGAAATGCATCGATCCGTCCGGCGTATGCACGATCGTCGCCACTGGATCGTCGCTCATCGGCAACAAGGTTCGCTCCAGCCCGAACGCGTCGGCCAGCGTGCCCGTTGCCTCCGTCAGCGTGGCCCCCTCGTCTAACAGACTCGTCCGGGTCACGTGGACAGCGCGGTCGCGGTCACCGATCTGCATGAACTCACCCACGCCCGAGAACCGTCGCCACCGAGCGATTTCCCGGCCTGTGGTCTGTCGTTCGTCCGGAAGGTACCGTAGACGGCGGTCGATCCCCGCGTGCTCGGCGATCCGGAGGAGTTCGTCGTGGGTGACGCTCGTGTCGTCGTCGATTCCCCACCACGTCTCCCGGTCGAGCACGCCGCCGTCCAGAAAGAGCACCGTGTCGAGATCCGGCGAGACGAGCACGCCGCCGAGTTCGATGTCGTCCCCGGTGTTTCCCACAACGACCGTTTCCGAGGGAGGAAACACGGTGGCGCTCCCTGCGAGCAGTTTTGGAGTGCCCGTTCCACCAGCGAGGAACGTCGTCATACTCCCAACCGGGAGGTGTGTGGGGATAAGTGCTTGTGCTCGAGCAAACGCTTGCCACAACGCCCACACGGTGAAACACAGCCGTGTTTTTATCGTGCGAACGCAAATTTCGGACCATGACGACGATCAAAGACAGCGTTCACGACCACATCGAGGTCGAGGGCGTCGCCGCCGCCCTGCTCGACACGCCTCCCCTGCAGCGGTTGCGGCGGATCGGCCAGCTCGGCACGGTCAGTTTCGTCTACCCCTCAGCGAACCACTCCCGATTCGAGCACAGCCTCGGTGTCTACCACATCGCCAACCGGGCCCTCTCGGAGCTCGGGATCGCCGGTCCCAACGCCGACCGGATCCGGGCGGCCGCGCTGCTCCACGACGTGGGACATGGTCCGTACAGCCACAACATCGAGTCGCTCATCCACCGCCACACGGGAAAGTACCACGACGACGTTCACGATCTGCTCGAAACGTCGGCGGTCGCGGCGGTGCTCGAGAACCACGACATCGCGCCGGACGCGGTCGCAGATCTCATCGCCGGCGACGGACAGTACGGACAGCTCGTTTCGGGCGAGCTCGACGTGGATCGGATGGATTATCTCGTCCGGGACGCCCACCACACGGGCGTTCCCTACGGCACGATCGACCACGAGCGGTTCATCCGGGAGCTGCGATTCGTCGACGGGAGGCTCGTGCTCGCTGCTGGCAACGTCCAGACTGCCGAGAGTCTGTTGGTCGCGCGAGCGCTGATGAACCGGGCGGTGTACAACCATCCCACCGCACGCATCGGGCGATCGATGCTTCAGCAGGCGAGCGAGCGACTGTTGGCGGCGAACGCGACCGATCCCGAGACGCTGCGCCGGATGGACGACCACGATCTGCTCGCCGCGCTCCGTTCGTGCCCAGCGACCACGGACCACGCTCGCCGGCTCGACACCCGCAGTCTCTACAAGCGCGCTGTGTGGGCAGAGATCGATGACGTGCCCGATGAGCTGTTGGAGATGAATCACGAACGAACACGAGCACTGGAGCGGGAGGTGGCCGACGCTGTCGGCGTCGACGCCGACGCCGTCATTTTCGATGTCCCGGGAGAACCGTCAATGCCCGAATCGACGAGCCGCGTCGTCGTCAACGGGGAAATCCGGAAGCTCGCGGGACAATCCACGCTCGTCCGCGCGCTCATGACAGCCCACCGCGAGCAGTGGCGCTTTGGCGTGTACGCCCCCGAGGCGTCGACCGACGCCGTTGGACGCGCGACAGAACGGGTGCTCGGACTCGAGTTGGACGCGCTCGTCAGCGACCTTCGGATGGGACGACACGCAACGCTCGATGAGTTCACCGAGGAGGTACGATCGTGAGCACCTCTCTCACCGGCACGATCCTCCGTGGACGCGAGTTCGAGCCAACCGAGGGTCGGGTCGTCGTCGAAGACGGGCGAATAACCGCTATCGAGGAGGCGGCTACCGACTCGACCGATATCGTCCTTCCGGCGTTCGTCAACGCCCACACCCACATCGGCGACTCGATCGCAAAGGAAGCCGGTGGTGGACTGTCGCTCGACGATCTCGTCGCGCCGCCCGATGGGCTCAAACACCAGCTCCTCCGCGCTGCGAGCGACGAGGAGCTGGTGCGCGCCATGGCCCGCTCGCTGCGGTTCATGCAACGAAGCGGCACCGGCGCGTTCCTCGAGTTCCGCGAGGGCGGCGTTGGGGGCGTGCGTGCGCTCGAAGAGGCGCTGGCGGACGACGATCTCGGTCTCGAATCCGTCGTGTTCGGACGCGAGACGATCGAGGCGATGGAGGCAAGCGACGGCTTCGGGGCCAGCGGTGCGCGCGACAGCGATTTCGAAACAGAACGGGCTGCAACCAGAGCGGCGGGCAAACCGTTCGCCATCCACGCCGGCGAGCGCGATCCCGACGACATCGATCCCGCGTTTGCGCTCGATCCGGAGCTGCTCGTCCACATGGTTTACACCCAGCCCGACCACTTCGAACGTCTCGAAGAAACGAAAACGCCGGTCGCCGTCTGTCCCCGGTCGAACCTCGTGACCGGCGTCGGCGTCCCTCCTATCAGAAAGCTGCTCGATCACACCACCGTCGCGCTCGGAACGGACAACGTCATGCTGAACAGCCCGTCGATGTTCCGAGAGATGGCGTTCGTCTGTAAGCTTGCTGATGTCAGCGCGCGTGAGACGCTGGCTATGGCGACGATCGCCGGAGCCGACGCCGTGGGGCTGAACTGCGGTTGCATCGAAGAAGGCCGGGAGGCACGGCTGCTCGTGCTCGATGGCGATTCGGATAATCTCGCAGGCGCGCGCGATCCCGTGCGGGCGGTGGTCCGACGGGCTGGCGTGAGCGACGTGAAACGCGTGGTTCTTCCGTAAGAGTGGCTGCGACTATCATCTATCAATCGATAGATTCGAGAATATCAGCGATTGCGGGTGTTTTTATCCGGAACACCGAAAGCGAGTGATCATGGAGTACCGAGAGATCAATCGATCGGAGATCGAACGACGGCGGGGCCGGTTGTGTGATCGGTTTGGGGTGGCCCCAGTACGCGAGCGCCACGACACGCCCCCCGCCGATCGGTTCGAGGAATGGATCGAGCTATCGGAAGACGGCTACATCGGCAGCGCCTACGCCCTCATCAGACGACCGGTAGAGCGGCTGCCTCCCCTTTCCGAATCGATGGCGGTTGACGGCGAGGAACGGGAACGCGTGCTGTTGATCCTCGGACGTGGGAGTTCGACGTGGGGTGTTCCCGGTGGCAGCCAAGAGTCCGACGAGACGATGGAGACGACCGTCCAGCGGGAAGTAGCGGAAGAGGTCGGACTCGATATCTCTTTACGGAAGATCAATCACATGCGCCACGAGATCGCTACCTGCGACAGTTACGACGAACGACTGCACGCGCTCCGGGTGTTCTTTCACGCCGACTACGAGGGCGGTACGCTTTCGATTCAACCCGGAGAGCTGAACGGCGCGGCGTGGTTCGCCGCTCCACCACCGACCGAGCGGCTGCATCCGGGCACACAGCGGTTGCTCGACGGCCGAAACGCCGAATAACCGTCACTCGATCCGTTCGGAACTTCGCTCGTGGCGTTTGGCCAGTTCCACGTAATGCTCGCCGGCGTAGGTCCACGGCGAGTCCGGAACGTGCTCGCGGACCTCTGCGGGCGTGCCGACGGCGATGTGCTCGGGCGGGATCTCGGTGTCCTCGGTAACGACGCTGCCGGCAGCCACGAGGCTCCGTTCGCCGACGTGCGCCCCATCGAGCACCGTCGCGCTCATTCCGACCGTCGCGCGCTCGCCCACGGTCGCCGCGTGCACGATCGCGGTGTGGCCAACCGTGGCGTAGGGTCCGATCTCACACCCCTCGTGACAGACCGCGTTGTCCTGGACGTTTGCACCCTCTCGGACGACGATCGCGCCCGAATCGCCCCGGAGCGTCGTCTGTGGCCACACGCTCGCCTCTTTCTCGATCGTCACGTCACCGATCACCACCGCCGTCTCGTCGACGCGGGCCGTCTCGTGTACCGTCGGAGCTGTCCCTTCGAATGAACGTATCACCATACCTGTTGGCGGGCGAGCAGGCGGATAAACCCGTCTACCGCGCCATCACCTGGGTGGAACACACAGACGAGTCATCGTTACGAACTCACCGCAGTGCGACCGGAGAGCGGAGACACTGACTCAACACATCAACATTCATATTTCCCAATAGTTCTAGGGAAAGAGATAAGGACACAGCACGAGAAGTAGTAGGTGAAGAGTAATATAAAGTATACCGATATATTTTTCACGGAGCGGCTGCCACGTTCAGACACGCTCAAGACGGCTAGTACCGCGCCGTTGGGCACGACCGTACCGATTTCCAACCAGCCGCTGCTACGAACACGCCATACATAGTACATGACAGACCCGACAGCAGACAGCACCATCGACTGGGATCAGTTCTGGCGCGAGGCCGATGACAGAGTCGAGCGAAGCTCGACAAGCAGCCGGCTGCAAGCCGGCGACGACGACCGCGACAGCGCGACCCCGAGCACCCACCACGTCCGCGGACTCCTCGCTGACTTCTTCACGGAGAAGGGAGTCCCGAATTCGTTCGCGGACGTTGGCTGTGGTCCCGGCGTTGTCAGCTTCCACGTTGCCGAGCAGCATCCCGGGACAACCGTCGTGGGGTACGACGCAGCCGAATCGATCCTCACCGAGAACCGCCGGCGGGCCAGCGAGAACGATGTCGAAAACGTCCGGTTCGAACAGGCCGTTCTCCCCGAGTTCACTCCTGATCGGCAGTTCGATCTCGTTCTCTGTTACGGAACGCTCGCCTACGTGGCGGCGTCCGAAACCGCCCTCCAGCGGCTCTATGAGGCAGTTTCACCCGACGGCCATCTCGTCGTGGGGTACATCAATCGATTCGGACGGGCACACTACCGGCGTCTGGTCGAGTCGCCGGAGGAGCATCCGGATCCGGAGTTCGATCCCGAGCGGTTCGCAGAACGGTTCCGACTCGTCCTCGACGGTGAAAGCACCTTGTCCTACCGCCAGATCCACGACGCGATCGGCACGTGGCCACGGAGCTTCTGGGAGTTCACCAAGAAGCCACCGGAACGCTGGGCGTGGAACCACGTGCCTCTCGTCTGGATCCCGAAATGACGCAACCACCAAGTCGCTGTGCGGCGGGTGTTCGGTATGGAGCTGTTCGATACACAGCCGATCATCGGAATGGTCCACCTCGACCCACTGCCCGGCTCGCCGCGGTTCGACGGCGACTGTGAGGCGATCCGCCGGCGGGCACTCGAAGACGCCAAAGCCCTCGCGGCGGGCGGCGTCGACGGCGTGGTCGTCGAGAACTTCGGGGATGCTCCGTTCTACCCCGAGGACGTTCCGGCCCACGTGGTCGCGGAGATGACGAGCCTCGTTGGGGCCGTCACCGATGAAATCGACGCGCCGGTCGGCGTGAACGTGCTCCGGAACGACGCCGAGGCCGCGCTGTCGATCGCCGCCGCAACCGGGGCGTCGTTCGTCCGGGTCAACGTCCACGCCGGCGCGCGCGTCACCGACCAAGGGATCGTCGAAGGACGGGCGCACGAAACCCTCCGACTGCGCGAGCGACTGGACGCCGACGTGCGGATTCTCGCCGACGTGGCGGTCAAACACAGCCAACCGCTGGGGTCCGAAAACGTCCAGAGGGATACCCGAGACGCCGTCGAACGCGGGCTCGCGGACGCCGTGATCGTCTCGGGCACCGGGACGGGGCAGCCAGTCCCTCGGGACCGTCTCGACGCCGCCGCCAGCGTGGCTCATGAGAGTGGCGTTCCGGTGTACGTCGGCAGCGGCGTGACCCACGACACGGCCGAAGAACTCCTCTCGGTCGCTGACGGCGCGATCGTCGGCTCGGCGCTGAAGACCGACGGAAACGCACACGACCCTGTGGATCAAGCCCGCGTGGCCGCGCTCACCGACGCGGTCAATAAGGGTTGTCGCGATTAATTTCTTCGCTGTCCCCACATCACGGTGATCTCTATGGCTCTGAACGGAGATCGTTCATCTACCGTCGGTCATGGATCTTGGAACACTCGGTCGCCTGTTCACCACGGGATCGACCGCGACTCACCCAACAAACGATCGTCGCGTATCAATGGATATGACCGACGGTAGTCACTCACCGGTAACTGATCGCAACAGCCCTTAGAATGAACGGACGCAGCCGTGGTGAGCCGTGAGGCTTTAATATGATGGGACGTGCAATATTTGCCATTAAATGACCACACACCGGGAGCCGCTGTCGTCGGTCCTCGACACCGTTGGAGAGACGCCGCTGGTCGCCGTCCACGCCGGTCCGGACGATGTCGACGTGTACGCCAAGCTGGAATCGTTCAATCCGGGCGCGAGCGTGAAAGACCGGATCGGGGAGTACATGCTCCGGCGGCTGCTCGAACGGGGCGACATCGATCCCGGCGGTACGGTGATCGAGCCGACGGCAGGGAACACGGGAATCGGCTTTGCGATCGCGGCCCAGCAGTTGGATATCGAAGCGATCTTCGTTGTTCCCGAGCGGTTCAGCCAGGAGAAACAACAGCTCATGCGCGCGCTCGGTGCGGAGGTGGTGAACACGCCCACCGAAGCGGAGATGGACGGAGCGATCGAACGCGCCCACGAACTTGCCGAGGAAATCGACAACAGCGTGGTTCCACAGCAGTTCTCGAACCCGTTGAACACCGAAGCCCACTACGCGACGACGGGACCGGAGATCTACGAGGCGCTCGACGACGGTGTCGGGGCGGTCGTCGCCGGCTGTGGCACGGCTGGCACCCTGATGGGGATCGGTCGGTACGCCCGCGAACAGCATCCGGACACCCACGTCTGTGCCGTCGAACCCGAGGGATCGGTGTACGCGCGGTTTTTCGGCCGGGAGACCGACCACGAGGAGTACAAGACCGAGGGCATCGGGACGAGCGATCCTTCGACGAACGAGCTGTTCGAACCGGAGCTGGTCGACGAGATTCTCCAGGTGAGCGACCGGACGGCCCAGGAGGAACTGAAACGACTCGCCCGCGAGGAGAGCCACCTCGTCGCGGCGAGCGCGGGCGCGGCCAGCGTCGGTGCCAAACGGGTCGCAGAGCGAATCAGCGACGGGCAGCTGTCAGTGCCACACTCAACCGTAGTCACGGTGTTTCCCGATTCGAGCGAGCGATACCTCTCGAAAGGGATCTACGAGGAGTTCGAGACGTGGGAGGGGTAGGAGAGGTGGTGATCACTGCTGTTGGTCACGGAGAAACGTCAGCAGTGACTCAACGTCATCTGTCGAGACAGAGGAGTGACCGAACATACTTTTGAACCGATGATCTAATCCGCCATCCTCAATGAATACAGTGGCGTCTCGCAGTTGCGCTTGGAGGGTGTCCTCATCACCCCGATGAAGATGTGGTTCGACATCGGTGAAATCGATCTTCGGGACTGCGGCGAGAACATCAACCAAATCGGTTTTCCGGGCACTGTGGAGCTTAGCGGCCACAAGGATTTCGCCGCTGGCGGCCCGAGCGGTCGTTGATTGTGTACCACCGGAGATCGTCGTCTCGGTGCTGTGCTCGTGAAGGTAGTCAAACGACCACTCCGCCTCGGTCTGGCGACAGCCGAGTCCGTTCACCAAGACATCCACACCGACTGGATGAACTAGCCCCGTAGACCGGGTGAACACATCGTTCTCACGGTTATATCGTGTTTCGTCGGGTGGTACTTCGAGTTCGGTTTCGCGCTCGAACTCCTGGGAATGCAAGAACGTCACCAATTCATCGTAGTCGTCGGGAGCGATAACGAGGTCCAGATCCGTCGAGAAACGAGTCTCGAACTGTGAGACAGCATAGCCACCGACCAGAACGAAATCAATATCGGAGTGATTCAGATCGTCGAGCACTCGAATAAGTGTCTCGCTGCGTTCTTCCTGGCTCATGTGGTGACGGGTTCTGTATGGGAAATCGATTTGGCATCGACATCATCGTACATCCGGGCGAGCATCTCCAGCGCCGACTCGAACGTTGCGTAGTGATCGCGTGCGAAGGCAACCGTCTCCGAGCAGGAAATGACGGGGCGTCCGTCGACCATCTCCGCGTCGATCTGCTCACGCGGATCGAGAACGATCTGTAGCGACCCAGCGATCGCGTCAGCTGGCTGGCGATCCCGAGCGGTAGGAATCTCGAACCGCTCGAAAAAACGCTTCCACGCTTCGAGATCCTCCGACCGGACGGCGATAAACAGGGGGTAGTCTGTCTCGGTCCGAGCGACCTGGTAGCCGCCTCGCGTCCACACGTAGACGGCATCAAGAGCGGTGTACGCGAAGTCCATTCCTGCGAAATGCGGAATGACGTACGCCTCCGAGATCGTTGGGGGCGAGACAGTGCTAGCGGCTGTGAGGAAGACGAGACCAGCCTCCCGAACCGCGTCGTCAACGATGTACAATCCCCCATCGTACTCCAGATACCCTGTCGTCTCCAAGCCGTTGACTGCCCGGCGGATCGTCTCCCGATTTTCATCGATTTTGCGGGCTACACCTGCAATGGAATCCCCTGGATCGAGAGCGAGCAGAGTTTTGAGCTCCTTGTCGCCACACAATTCAAACATCCTATATATGCATATATTCGTGCAACAGTAAAGAATGTTACTGCATGTCTTCAATCGCGCTGGAGAGTGCCATAGCGCATATGCTTTTGATGACCAGGGACGAACCAGGGCGTATCATGTCCGGACAGCTCACGACGTTCGTGGACACTGAGACCGTGTGGAACCGCCACGCCAACCCGAAAAGCGGCTGGAGCCGGCTGCTCTCAGTGCCGGTGATAATCACGGCAATCTATTTCCGCAAGTGGCGGCTGCTGGGTCTCACCACCCTGTTCATCGCGATCAACCCGGTGTTGTTCAGCGAACCCACAGAGGAATTGGACGACTGGATGTACAAAGTGGTACGGGCAGAACAGCGCTGGACGGACGACGGGAACCGGCTCCTCGGACTGGACTATCCCCAGATCCTGAACACGCTGAGCGTCCCGGCCATGCTGTACGGGTTGTATGCCGCCTACAAGCGAAAGCCGCTCCAGACAGTGGTGTTCACGATTGCCTCTCAAGGTCTCAACCAGTGGTGGATGAAAGAGATCATTGACCACTACGAAGCGGTCGATTCAGGATAATAATACGAGAAAGTTGCGTACCTAGCTCCCAGAAAGCGCTGTTTCTGCTATCACACAGCAGTGAATCAACACGTAGTACAGAAGCCCCGATCTGGTCAGTCCACGGTGAGCGATATTTCGAACCAGTAGGCAGTCACCTCGAAGCCCTGTTGGTGACGGTCACAGCCGATTATCTCAGCCAAAACGATAGTTTATTGCTTTCGTCCTGACACCGAGAGATATGGACGAGTTCGTCTCCGGTCGCGCCATCCGAACCGAGCAGCTAACGGGACGATTATATCCCGGCTGTGGACCGGAACCCCATCACGGAGTGATAGTACTCCACGGAGGCGGTGGTGCCGGCGGATACGAGCGCGCCTACGCTGCACGGTTGGCAGAGCACGGGTATACGACACTGTGTGCCGACTACTTTGGCGCGCCCGGTGTTTCCGATACACTCTCTGAGATTCCACTTTCGTATTTCCAAGACGCTGGTGAGTGGCTCCTCGAACGGCCAACGGTTGCCGGTGAGCACGTTGGCGTTGTCGGGTTCTCCCGAGGCGGTGAGGCGGCCCTACTCGTGGGATCACACTTCGGGTGTATCGGTGCCGTTGTGGCGTACGTCCCGAGTTGCTACGTCTTCCCAGCGCCGACGTGGATGGACGGAATCGACGAAGAATGTGCCACGTGGACGCTGAACGGGGTCTCGATCCCCTATCTCCCGGTGGATGAACACGTCGAAGCGACGCACGACGGTGCTGAGGAGGCACTGGGTACCGACGCGCCAAACGCATCCCGAAAGGCAATCGAGCAAGCAACCGACGAACAGTTACGCCAGGCGACGATTGCGGTCGAAGACATCGAGGGACCGGTGTTACTGGTGTCGGGTGGATCGGATCAGGTGTGGCCCTCGACGGAGCTTGCGAACCGTGCCAGTGATCGGCTGGCCGACCACGATCACCCGTGGGAGGTCGAACATCTCGCATACTCCGAAGCCGGTCACGCGATCCGGGTTCCCTATCGGTTCGGTGAAACTGATGAGCCCAACAGCCAGCACCGGTTTGGCGGGACGAACGCGGTTAACGCGTACGCCTCTGCGGACGCCTGGCAGAGCGCCCTCCACTATCTCCAGCACGGGCTCCGTGAATAAGCACCGTTCCACGGCCGTTTCCCGCTACTGCACTCACCGAAGCAACGACTCGCCGGTCATCGCTTCGGGCACCTCAATCCCCATGGCAGACAGCACCGTTGGCGCGATGTCGGTGAGTGTGCCGTCCTCGCGCACAGCGTGGGCCTCATCCGTCACCGCAACGAACGGCACCGGATTGGTGGTGTGTGCGGTGTGGGGATTCTCTGGGGTGCCCATGTCGTCTGCGTTCCCGTGGTCTGCGGTGACGAACACCTGTGCCCCAGCCTCGCGACACGCTTCCACGAGCCGGCCCAACTGTGTGTCGACGGCCTCGACCGCCGCGACGGCGGCTTCGTAATCGCCGGTGTGGCCGACCATGTCGGGATTGGCGTAGTTGAGCACGAGAACGGACGGATCATCCCGTTCGATCGCGTCAATCGCGGCGTCGGTCACGTCGGGCGCGCTCATTTCGGGCTGGTGGTCGTACGTCGGAACGTCGGGGCTGTCGACGATCGTTCTGCGCTCGCCGTCGAACTCCACCTCCCGGCCGCCGTTGAGGAAGTACGTCACGTGTGCGTACTTTTCGGATTCAGCGATCCGGAGCTGTGTCCGGCCGTGTTCGGCGACGACCTCTCCGAGCGTGTCGTGTGGTTCCGTCGGAGGAAACGCGACCGGGAGGCCGAAGGTGGCGTCGTACTCCGTCATCGTCACGAGACGCGTCTCGGGCGGGTTCGTCTCGAACGGCCACTCCGGGCGGATGCCGGCCAACAGCCGGGTCAGTTGGCGCGCGCGATCCGCCCGGAAATTGCAGAAGACGACTGCATCACCCTCGGCGAGCGCCGGGGCGTCCTCGATCAGCGTCGGAACGATGTACTCGTCGGTTTCCTCGCGCTCGTAGGCCTGCTCGACGCTTTCGACGGCGCTGGCTGCGGTGTACTCCCCGCTCCGGTTGACGATGGCGTCGTAGGCGCGCTTCGTCCGGTCCCAGTTCTCGTCCCGGTCCATCGCGTAGTAGCGCCCGGACACGGTGGCGACGCGACCGGTGCCCGCGTTCGCTGCCACCGCCTCGAGGTCGCGGAGATACCCCACGCCGCTCGTCGGTGAGGTGTCGCGTCCGTCGGTGAACGCGTGGGTGACTGCTGGAACGTCGCGCTCCGCGATCAGTTCGATGAGTGCGTGGAGATGCGACTGCAAGGAGTGGACGCCGCCGTCGCTGACCAATCCCATGAGGTGAACGCGCCCACCGTGTGCACGTGCGTGCTCGATCGCGCCGGAGATCGCTTCGTTCTCGGCGATCGAGCCGTCCGCGATCGCATCGGAGATGCGCGTCGAACTCTGGGGGACGACCCGCCCAGCGCCGATGGTCAGGTGACCGACCTCGCTGTTGCCCATCTGACCCGACGGCAGCCCGACCGATTGACCGTGGGTCGTGAGCGTTTCCCCTTCGTTTTCCGACCGGAGCCGGTCGAACGCCGGGGTCCGTGCGGCTGCGACCGCGTCACGACCACCCGATCCGATCCCCCAACCGTCGAGAACGACGAGCGCCGCGTCCATATCCAATCCTCGCTACCGGCGGATAACTAGCCTTCGCTTTGGGCATTCGCGCCATGGAACTTTTATCTGTCAGTAACGATCTTCTCAATGACGTGGTCGATATACGCGATAAGTCTCCCAACTATCATTACGTCTTTCAAGTCGATGGTGACCGTGGCTGGATCCGGTGGTTTCGCCATCCAGTGATGGAGCCGCGAGCCGTGCCACCAGCGTACAGTAGTGGTGCAAAAACCCACAACGCGTGATGACTCCCATGTTATCCTGATCGATCGTTTTGCTGTGTTGTACGCGTCTTCACTCGACTGGGCCAATTCTCGCAGATTCGTTTTGTCGAACTGGTCTATCTTCTGTCTCGCTGTGAGTAGTCTCGATCTGGCCGATTCGATCGTCCGTCTCGTCGTATCGTCCAATCCCGTTCGTTCCCAGGCTTCTCGAACGACAGACACGACTGTCGACGTTTCGAATGCAGCTTCTAGCGGTTCTATGTATGCCATTATGAGTCCGTGCTATCTGTCACATTTAGATTCTCGACAGATCCGTTGACGGCCACTGTATCGAAATCGAGTCTCAGATTCGTCCCGACCTTAAGCGGCTGACCACGGAACCATACTCCCCTCTCCGTCTGTCTGGCCTGTAATTCGAGCGTAAGAACCACGTCCTTGTTAACTGGATGATCCTGGCGGTGAATGTCACCACTATCACTGGTCAGAATAACCGTTGCGGGCGTAACTTGCTTCTCGAGGACTGTCACTGTCGAGTTAGCTCCGTCGCCGATGCTCGTTCCCGTCTCGATCGCGTTCGCTACTCCCGGAGAAACGTTCCTCACGTGGACTTCTACATTCGATTTCGTCGGTGACCCTGGTGCGAGACCGCCCCGGTGAACGACCGTGGCCGATATATTGGTGGTAGATAGTTCGAACGGAATCGACGATCCGATTGACGCGTCGTAGCTTCCAAACAACGTCTCACCGGATTTGTTGATGGTTTGGAGTGAAACGCCCAATGTAACGTTACGATCCGTGCGACTAGGAACGGTGGTGACCTCCTCGATCGTCCCCACTGTCCGGCTACCGAGATCGTATGTTTCCCCGGGTTCGAGCGCCGACGCTTCGACCTCGCTCATCGAGGTTTGTAACTGAACCTGAGTCGTTTCTGTGTCGAGTGAGGACTGTTCGGTGCCGATACTCAGTATGCGGCCCTTGACGAAATATTCGTTCGTTCGGAGACTTATGCCACCTCCCTGACTGTAGCTGCTTCCAGCGTAATTTAAATATTTGATTGAAGAACCGTTGGATTGGGAATTCGAGCCAGTAGCTCCCCTGATAACGACGGAAGCCTTGTCCCCTCCAGCTGGCCCGACGTACACGTCCGTTATAGTAAGGATATCACCACTTTTCGCAATTTTGTCACCCTCCGAAATCTGATTAGCAAGATGTAGTGGCTGCGTACCGATATCGATCGTCGCGAAGGTCTCGTGCGTTTCTGGTGACGATTCATCAGCACCGATCGTAGTGGCGGTGAATGCGGCTCCAGTCACTATCACGGCAGCCACAAAAAGGATAACGAGCGCGTCGATAATGTTTATCCTACCGAAAAGTTTCCCATCTTCGTCAATAAGATCCATAGATCCCTTTTTCTCGGGCTTATCGGCCGGTTTTGGTGGACTCATACAACAGGTCTTACTCTCGATTCTGGTAAAGATTATCATCCTGTCTTAATAACTTATAAATACCAATATTTATCTATATCAAAATAAATAATAGAACAATTGTCTATTAGTGGTCATGACTTCTATCTGCGGTACAGGGCGAGAACCCCGTCCCTTGCGGTCGGGTTGTTCACGACTAGTAGATCAACTCGGAATTTCTTCTGTAGATGATTGAAGCGGTCCGTGCGCCGTTTGATCCGGTAGTTGCGTGTTCTCAACGACTGTCTGTAGTCCATAGCCGAGTGACATTCCGGCTAATAGGCTGCTCGATTTAACACCGAATAAAACGAAATCTTCAAACAACATTACTATGGATATACCAACTAATAAGATGAAAACAGCAACCGATTGAGTATCAGAGAGTGATCGAGCAGTCTGTAATATTGTTTGCCCAATAACGTAAACAAATGAGATTCCTCCTATGAGGCCAGTTTGCAATAACATCCAGAAATACGCGTTGTGTGTGACTCTTGGTGGATATCCGACGATGAGTTCTTCGAGAATGTCCAGGGTGGCTGTTCGGCCGTATCCGATGAACGGTCGCTGACTAAACGCCTTGATTACCGCTGCCCATACTGATCGCCGACCGGAAAGGTTGAGATGTCTCAAAAAGTCTGGACCGGGTATGACGCCGAATACAATTCCTGTAAGAAGAACACCGCCACAGACTCCGAGACCAGCTGAGAGACGGAGCAGTGTGTTGCCACCGAGACGAAATACAGCATAGAGGCTGACACAGATGAGTAGTGCGAGTATCGTGGTACGGGCGTGAGCCAGCAACACACCGACTGCACAGATAGCAAAATAGACGATGTCCCGGCGTGTGCCCCGTTGAATTTCCGACAATGATGTGAGTGCACCAATCAAAACGAACATTCCTACGAAATTTTGATTCGATAAGAAGCTTTGCATCGGATAGACAGTTATCTCACCGATCGGAAGGGAAAACGTGCTGAGCGGAGCGGATGCGTGTGTTATGAGGAATGGACCGAGGGTGTATTGATGAAGTGGAAAGAACGATGGGACGATCGCCGCAGGGAGTCCAACGATAACGACCGCGGCTGCGATTCGGCTTACGACTCTCGTAAACTGATTCCACGTGATGGTTTGCGGCAACCAAAACACACAGATCGCGCTTTGGATGATGTACACCGTCGTTCCACCGATTGTGCTGTCGCTCAAAGGAGCAATAATGCTGTGGAGCAAATAAACTGCCCAGATTATTGCGAAGCTAATGATTGCGTATCTTGGCGTCTTAATAGTTGTATTATCGCTATGGATTAATGTCACAAGACATAGAATACCATAGGAGATTAGAGTTAAGTGATGGCCGATCCGGGAAGGAATATCTTTAGCAAAAAAAAGAACCGAGGAGAACAGTAAAACACCAAACATCCACGTGACGTAACGGTCTGACGCCATGACTACTGATCCATGAGTTAACGGATAAACGTTCTGGTCACCCACTACGAATCCAGCCCTGACAACAGTTAAACAATCATACCTTCAAGCGAGGAGTTCTACAGAGACGCAGGTGGGTCCCCGGGGCAGGTCACGGGGAAGAGCGTATACGCTCGTGTTGAGGCCCGGATGCTCCGATTTTATATTGTATAGAAATCATGTAACAGGAGTGGTATCCTATTCCGTAATAACGGAATAAATAACAATTCATTCAGGATACACACCGATGCTTTCTTGTGTATATAACTACTATGCATTATAACAATGAGGAATGTGCTCGTTCCACACGATGGATCGGAGCCATCGGAGCGTGCGCTCGCCCACGCCATGGAGGTGGCTCCGGACGCGCGTGTGACGCTTCTGACGGTGATCGATCCGTCGTCGGGGTTCGGTGCGGGGGCTGGTGCTCCGGGTGCTGCGGAGGTGTGGTACCGATCGGAGAAGGACCGGGTCGAATCACGGCTCACGGACGCAAAGCAAACGGCCCAACAGCGGGGGATGGCGGTCGAGACGGTCGTCGAAATGGGTCGGCCGGCCCGAACGATCATCGATCACGCACACTCACACGACGTGGACCGGATCATTATGGGGAGCCACGGGCGGCGGGGCGTCTCCCGGTTGCTGTTGGGAAGTGTCGCCGAGACGGTCGTCCGGTGCTCGTCGGTGCCGGTGACAGTGGTTCCGTGAGCGTTACACTGTCGGTCATATTCACGTGCGGCCGACGGTGGTCTGTGTCGCGGAGAGCGTGGTGAACGGACAACCGAGTGTCCAATGGACCATGACCGACAGTATTAGTCGTCGGCCGGTCCGGTGTGATCGGTTCCGAACGCGGAAAGTTCCTGCCGGATAGCGTTCCGTTTGATCAACACGAACCCCACCATGATGATCCCGAAACCGGCGATCGTCGCGGGGGTGACTCCTTCGCCCAACACCAGAAAGCCGGCGACAGCGGCGACGGGCGGGGCGGCATAGGAGACGAGGTTGATCTCGATCGGACCGAGCCGTTCGAGCAGCGCGAAGTAGATGAGAAATCCGATCGCGCTCGCAAACACCGACAGGTAGCCAAGTGCGAGGATCGCCTCGGTCGTGATGGTGACCGCACCAACCGATTCACCGAGCACGACGCTGGTCGCGTGCATGAGCAGGGCACCGCCGAGCATCGACCACGCCTCCAGCGATTCGATGGGTAGCGTGGCGTCCGATCGGCGGGTGAGTACGCTGCCCAGGGCAAACGAGAGGGCGGCAACGAAAATCAGGAGGGTAGCGAGCATATCCGAGGCGAGCAGGTTCGAGGGGTCCGGTCGTGCCAGAACGACCACACCGAGGAGTCCGAGCAGCAAGCCGACGAGTCCGAGCGGTTCGAGGCGCTCGCGGGGCAGCATGAGACGGGCGAACGCGGTCGTCAACACGGGCGAGAGCGAAACGACGATCGCCGCAGTGGCGCTCGTCACTCCCGGGTCGGTCTCCCCGACGAACAACAGCGCGTGGTAGGCCGCGATCAGAAAGACCGCGCCGATGGCGACGAGCCGCCATTCACTCCGCGTGCGAGGGATGGGATCGTCGAGCGCGTACCACGCGTAGCCGAGCATCAGTACGCCGGCGATGTCGTAGCGCAGCGCGGCGTACAACACCGGCGGGAAGTAGGCTAGCCCCGCCTTGATCGCCATGAACGCCGATCCCCACAGGACTGCGAGCACCAAGAACAGTAGGAGATTCCGATAGCGCACACGGATGCTCTGCCCGGGACGACACTCTACGTTCCGATCCCGGCAAACGTCAGCTCCAGCTACAGTCCGATCACCGAGCCGTCGCGCCGACCATCAGCCACACCGAGATACTCGCCGTCTCGAACGAGGATCGCCTGTGCGTTGCCGAGCGGTGTCGACTCTTGCTCTATCTCGTGTCCCAGCTCGCCGAGCCGTTGTCGTCCTTCGGATGAGACGCCCTCTTCCCACATCACCGCCGGATCCACGTCGGCGTAGATGCGCGGCTCCGCGATGGCCTCCGGAACGCTCATGCCGAACTCGGCGACGTTGAGGACGATCTGTGAAACCGTCGTGATAATGGTCTTCCCGCCCGGCGAGCCGACCGTCATGAACGGCTCCCCCTCCTTGAAGACGATGGTCGGGCTGGTGCTGCTGAGGGGCCGTTTGGTCGGCTCAACCTCGTTCGGTCCGCCCGGCTCGGCATCGAAGTCCGTCAGCTCGTTGTTCAGCATGAACCCGTGGTCGGGCACCATGATTCCCGTTCCGAAGAACTGCTCGATGGTGCTCGTCCACGAGACGAGGTTTCCATCGCTGTCGGCGGTGGTGAAATGCGTGGTCTGGCCGAGATCGCTCCGGAACGGACTGGCGGTCCGCTTTGACGTTTCGTTCTCGCTCGCGTCGTCTGTCGCGGCCGAAACCCGGTAGGGATCGCCGGGCTGGTACGCCCACGGATCGCCCGGTTCGACCCCTGCAAGCCCGGCACTCTCGAAGCCGATCAGACTGCGCCGCTGGTCGACGTACTCCTCGTCCAACAGGCCCTGCCACGGCGCGTCCACGAGGGCCTTATCGCCCATGTACTCGCCGCGATCCGCGTACGCCAGGTGGAATGCCTCGATCAGCGCGTGGTACGTTTCGGCCGATCGCCGCTCGTACTGACCGAGATCGAACGCCTCCAACAGCTGTAGGATCTGTGCGATCGTCAGCCCGCCCGAACTCGGCAGCGACTGGGTCCGGACGGTCAGATCCCCGTACTCCCCGACGTCCGGGTGGTCGATGGTGACGTTGTATCTGGCCAGATCGTCGGCGGTCATGCTGCCGCCGTGTTCCTGTACGACCTCGGCGGTCGCCGTGGCGATGTCTCCTTTGTAGAACGGACCGATTCCCTCCTCCTTGATCTGTCGGAACGTGTCGGCCAACGCCGGTTGCACGAGCTCATCGCCCGCTTCGAGCGGCTCGCCGCCGGGTGCGAACACGGATTGGGCAGCGTCGTTGAACTTCCTCTGTTCCTCCGCGATCGCGGTGGCGAGCGGTTCGTCGACCGTGACCGGGCAGGCACCGCTGGCCAGTTCGATGCCCGGCGCGATCAGCTCCGAAAGATCCCGCGTTCCGAACCGCTTGAGAGCCACGTCGCACGCCCTGAGCGTGCCGGGGACGCCGACCGCCTCGCCGAGCGTGATCCGCTCTTCGAAGGGAATCGGTTCGCCCTCGTCGTTCAGAAACATGTCCGCCGTCGCTCCGAGCGGGGCCCGCTCGCGGTTGTCGATGGAGTAGAGTTCGTCCTCTTCGGCCACGTAGACGAGCATGAAGCCCCCACCACCAATCCCCGAGCTGTGGGGTTGGACGGCGTTCAACGCGAACTGCACGGCAACCGCGGCGTCGATCGCGTTGCCGCCCTCCTGGAGCACGTCGGCACCGGCTTCGGTTGCACGCGGATGGACAGAGGAAACCATCCCTTCCGTTCCCGCGTCTGTGACAGCCTGGCGCTCGGCTCGGTTCTCCTGCTCCGCTTCGGACGCCCGAACGGCCGAAACCGGTATCGTGCTCGCCCCGATCGCGGCTGCCGACCCCTTCAGAAACGTCCGGCGATACGTCGTGGTCGATCCCTCGGTCCCACTCCCGTCCGTCTTCGGTCGATCGCTGGCTCCGTCGCCCCCTTTGCCGCCATACTCCGTCATGGCGTACTCTACTCTTCCGTCCCAACGTAAACATATCGGAAAACTAGACGAGGATGAAACGTCAATCGAACGGACATAGAACATCAATCATCGTGGGTGTGATCGATCACCTGATCGGTGGCGACGCCCCGATCCACGTGTGAGCTGTACCCGCACTGTGTGTCGGACGATACCATTAATTGTGGTGTGGACTGGAGACTAATAATTGTGCCAATCGGCAGCAGATTTAAGGTGGGCGAGGAGTAGTGATAGACATGGCCGCATACGGCCGGCCGGCCCTGCGAGATTTGTTTGATGAATCGCCGACGCCCCACATCGCCCATCCGCCGCGAACGCACCACCGGGATTTTTACATCGCTAGCGATGGTTCGTTCAGCGACGCCGGTGGCGGTCTTGGTGTCATCATCGAAACCCGCGACGGCGAGCGCGTCGTGCGCCGGTCGCTCCCCGACGACGTTCCGGACAACAACACCGCGGAGTACCGCGCGTTACACCTCGGATTGGACATCCTCAGCGCCCGAGCGCCCCGGGACACACAGGTTGGAGTGCTCATCGACCACGACAATCTCGCCGCGAACGTGAACCGGGCGACGATCGCTGCCAAACAGCCCAGCATCGGTCCACCCCACCCGTTCCGGGTTCCTGGTTCGTCCCGTCACCACTGGCGCGGGATCCGCGCCCGCATCGCGGGCTTTCAGGAGCTTCGTGCTGCCCGCATCGACAGCAGCGAGAACCCAGCTCACCCGCTTGCGAACACGCCTGAGCAGTACGCCCACGTCAATCACGAACCGGAGCGCTGTGTGCTCCCGCCACAGCCCGTCGAAACCGATCCGACACACCCCCCGCCGTCGCGGGCCAACCGTCCGCGCCACGCCAGCGACTGACCGACAGCGTTTTCGATCGGTTCGTAGGCATCCCTACGCCAGAAAGACGTGTCGTGGCCGGTCGGTGAGCACGTCCCGTCCCCACTGAACGGTGTCCCGGAACGCGTCCGACCGGAAAAACGCCATCGCATCGTCTTTCGAGCGCCACTGACTGGCGATGAACATGTCGTTTTCGTCGTCCACGCTGACCATGAGATCGGTCTCGCGGTGGCCCTCCATCTCCGCGAGCACGCCGGCAACCTCCTCGAACGTTTCGACGAACTCATCGCGGTAGCCGGGCTTGACCGTGTAAAACATCCCCATCGTTCCGAAGCCCTCGGCCTCCGTATCCCCGGCCTGTGGGACGATCCCAGGTAGGTCAGCGAGATAACCGCCCGCGGTCTCGGCCGCGCTTTGGGTATCCCAGAGGCTTACCACGGCCGACCGGTCGTGATCGAGCGCACGATAGACGCTCGTTTCGACGTGCGTGTCGTACCGATCGAACCCTTCCCGGAGATCCGTGACTTCCTGCTCGAGTTCCTCGGTGCGGGCCGTCGAGTAGAGCACCATCGCGTGAACGTCCTCGCCGTGGGGTTTGCCCGCGTAGACATCGAGCGAGGCGAGCTCCGAGCGAAGTTCGGCCGACGTGGACGCCGCCTGCTGATCGGGGGGAGCGGAGCCGTCGCTAGCGTCACTCCCATCCACCGGTCCGGTGATCGTCTCGGTGGCACCCGGAAGCTCTTCGAGGAACCCCTCGGCCGTGTCGGCCGCGCGGGCGGTCGTCCACGAACTGACGACTGTGGGGGTGTCACCGTCGTGAACGGTCGTTTCGAGGTGGCTGTCGTAGTGTTCGAAGTTCCCTCGGAGACCGTCGACAGCGTCGGTCAGTTCGTCGGCTGTAATCTCACACGGCACGAGGACTGCGTGTGGCTCGGTGTCTCCCGGCGCGTCGACCGTCACGCCGAGGCGATCGAGCGCCGCCGACAGCTCGCCGCCGGCGTCGGAGGCGTCGCCCTCCTCCGTGGCCGACGGCCGCGACGGGACCGGCTCGCCGGCGAGCACGCTGTCGAGATCGGAGGGGTCGAACCGTCGTCCGAAGTAGAACGACCCGAACTCCGCGTAGCGCGAGGAGGACGGATCGAACCGCATCTCGTAGAGGAGGCGCTTGATCTCGGTCGGATCATCAGCAAACAACGTCACACCCCACTCGTAATCGTCGAATCCGATGCTGCCGGTGATGATCTGTGTCACCTTCCCGGCGTACTCCCGCCCGATCTCGCCGTGGTTCGACATGAGATCCGCACGCTCCTCGAAGGAGAGATCGTACCAGTTGTCCTGTTCCCCCCGGCGTTTGTCCATCGGGTAGAAACAGACGTGCTCGGCGTCGGGGATTTCTGGCTCGATCCGCGAGCGGATGTAGCGGGCCGTGCCGGTGTCCTCGACCGTCTCGCCCTCGAAGTACTCCTGGGACATGTAGCCAGACACCTCCGTCACCGAAACGTAAGACTCGACCTGTTCGGTGAATCGGGCGAAGGGCGTCCGTTCGAACCGGCGTTCGGCGGTGTCGAGCTGGGCCGTCGTGGGTCGCAGATGGAGGATCATCAGGTCGGCCTTGTGCCCCAGCACGGTGAACACCGCAGTGCCGCCGTCGTCGCCCTCGGTGTCGGTGAGCGACTCGTGAGCCTGCAAATACTCGACGCCGGAGTCGACGGCCCGTTCGCGTTCGCGCTCGGGGGCCGCGTGCCACGCGTCCCAGTCGACGGTGCGAAAGTCGTGCAGCGCGTACCACCCCTCGTCGGTCTGTGGTGCTTCGGGCATACGCAGGGTTCGTATCCGCCCGACAAGGGCCTTTGGAGTTGTTCTAGCCGAACCGTTTACTGTATTGACACAGGAGCGTTCTGTATGTCCGACTGTGTGTTCTGTGGCGTCGTCGCTGGGACAGAGCCGGCCCACCGCGTCCACCGGACCGAGCAGACGCTCGCGTTCCTCGACGCAGCGCCCGCTGCGCCCGGTCACGCGTTGGTCGTGCCGACCAGCCACCACGAAACACTGACGGCGATGCCGGCAGAACTCGCGGGAGAGCTGTTCGAAACCGTCCAGCGCGTTACGGCAGCCGTCGAATCGGCGCTCGATCCGGAGGGGGCGTCGATCGTGCAATCAAACGGGACGGCCGCCGGTCAGGACGTGTTCCACGCACACGTCCACGTCATCCCCCGCTTTGAGGACGATGGGGTGACGGTCAGCTGGTCTCCAGGGGAACTAACGAACGACGCAGAGGACACCGCCGCTGTGATCAGCAAGCGGCTGTGAGCAGTGCGCAGGCGCTGCATTCTCTCGCTACGCTTCGATTTCGTCCAGGGGAAACTCGACGAGGCGCTCCCCGCTGTCCCCACAGACCACGGCGAGAACGTTGTGTGATTGACAGCACGATTCGACGACTTCCTCGTTGTACTCGATGGCTCCGCCGTCGTCGGGACAGTCTTCGAGAAACAGCCGAAGCCCGTTGAGGAGTTGGCCCTTCTGGTTTGGAGAGCGATCGTCCCACAGGGGATCGAACTCCTCTAGCACTGCCGTCGCGCCCACGTCGGCGATCAACGCGGCGTTCGACGGCCACTGTCCGATCATTCGGTGGCCCTGTCGGAGAATCCGGGCGTCGTCGTGAGACTCGATGGTGTACTCCTCGGTCTCCTCGTCGACCCCGAACGACGTGGCAACGCGATCGGCGGTCACGTCCTCTCCCTCCAGCCGTTCGATCGCCTCGGTCCAGCTGGCCGAAAAGTCCTCGGTCAGACAGAGGTCGTCGTGGTCCTCACACGGCGTGAGCACACCGGTCTCGAGGAAATACTCGTCCGGATCGACGTTCTCCGCGGCTGGGTGGCCTTCCGTTTCGACGTCCGTCGCTTCCGGATGCTCCTCCGACGGGGCGGACGCGTCGGTGGCGTCGTCCGCGCGTTCGTCGATCCCCCCGAATCCGCTCCGGACGGGAACGTCGTCGGGATCCTTGCCGAACCAGCCCAACACCTCCTCGGGAAGATACCGCTTGGTGAGGGTGGGGGTTCCCGGGACGAGATACCCGCGCAGGTAGATGCACGCGAGCGATCCGAGGAACACGAGACCGCCGGTGAGACGCGAACGGGATCTACGCCCCACCACGAGGCTCCCGACTGCTGCAATCACGACGTTCAACACTGTACACGGCAGACACCGGTTTTCACCCGTGTATTCCGGCTGCCGTAACTTATCTACGATTTCGTTTCCCATTATACATGATCGGTGTTCGTAACATAACATCTATCTTTTGGTGAACTGCGCCCGCGCTCAAGGTGCAGGGCTTTCTCCAGATTTCGGACGCTCTCTGGGACCTCGTTGTCACCCTCGGGAGCGTGTCACAGGAGTTCTTCGATGTCCCAGATTCAGCAAATTGCGGAGCGATTTGTGAGATTCCAAGGACTCGCCTCGACCATCTGTAGAGATTACTATAGGCTGTATGCGACACTGGCATTAATCCATCACTTTTAATATAGATGTGAAGACGGATAATGTAATGGGAGCGATAGAGGCGAGCGGATTGACGAAGCAGTACGGCGATGTGACCGCTGTGGCTGCTCTCGATCTCGTCGTAGACGAAGGGACCGTATTCGGCTTTCTTGGCCCGAACGGTGCAGGAAAGTCGACCGTCATTAATTGTTTACTCGATTATATTCGACCAACTGAGGGGCAGATCTCCGTGCTCGGCTACGATGCACAGGGGGAGACACTCGCGGTGCGCAAGCGCACAGGGGTGCTTCCACAAGGATTTGACGTGTACGATCGGCTAACTGGTCGCCAACATTTAAAGTTCATCATTGACTCGAACGGGGCAGATGACGATCCTGAGGCGATCGCTGAGCGTGTTGGTATCGCTGACGCGATCGACCGACGGGCAGGCGACTATTCGAGGGGAATGACTCAGCGGCTCATGTTGGGCACCGCACTCGTCGGCCAGCCGGATCTGTTGATTCTCGATGAGCCCTCGACAGGTCTCGATCCAGAGGGTGCTCACGAAATGCGCGAAATCGTCCGCGAGGAATCCGATCGCGGCGCGACGGTGTTCTTTTCAAGTCACATTCTTGGACAGGTCGAGGCCGTCTGTGACGAGGTAGGCATTCTTCAGGCGGGAACACTAGTCGCCGAGGACACCATCGACGGACTCCGCAATGCCATTGAGGCTGAAACGACGCTCACAGTTACGGTCGATCGGGTACCAAACGCAGCGCTCGCAGCTGTCCGCGCGCTGGCCGATATCTCTGAGGTAAGCGCTACCGACACAACGGTGACGGTGCAGTGTGCTGATGATGCGAAAATGACTGTTCTCCGCAAACTGGAAACAGCGGGTGCGACAGTCGAGGATTTCGAGCTAGCGAAGACCTCACTCGAAGACCTGTTTCTCGCGTACACGGACGATGAGACTGGTGTTACATCTGGTCACGATCAGATCAGTGAGGTGCTTACCCAATGAGTATCCTGCTGGTCGCAAAAAAGGACTTCCAGGATGCGATTCGGTCACTCACTCTGGTCGCTGTGGTGGGGGCGTTCACAGCGTTTCTGGCCTTCAAAACCTACTTCGAGTTCACAATGACACCGATGACTACTACCACAGCGTCTGACCTGTACCAGTCATCGGCCAACGCCGTCGCAGTTATTGGAACCTTATTAGGCTACAAATCGATCGTCGGGGAGCGCGAATCTGGGAGTCTGAAGTTCCTGCTTGGGATGCCACACACTCGTCGAGACGTGGTCCTTGGGAAATTCATCGGACGAGCAGCTGTTGTCGTCGTCACAGTGATCGTCGGATTCGTCGTGGTGAGTGCCCACTACGCCGTGTTGGCTGATTCACCGTCATTGACGGCGTATGCTGTCCTCGTTGGAAAATTACTGGTACCTGGCGTGGTGTTCGTCGCGATCGCACTCGCGTTTTCAGCAGCGAACCGCTCTGCGATGGTGGCGACGTGGGGTGCGATCGTGCTTGCGATCGTGTTTGCATTCGCATGGGATACGGTCCTCAATATGATTGAGTCGCTCATGCTCCCCCCCGATGCAGCGATTCCAAACTGGTTCCACCTCGTCACTCGGCTCAACCCGAAGTTCTTCTACATAGATGCAAATACGCTAGAACTTGGCAACTCAGCACCATTTTATCTGGAGCCATGGTTTGGCGGTGTAATTGTGGCTGGGTGGCTACTTATCCCACTCGGCCTTGCGTATTTGCTGTTCGAACGGAGTGATCTGGCATGAACCGTCGTCAACTCGCTATGCTAGCGTTGGTTATCGCCGTACCACTATTTACGACCGGACTCGTCTCACCGGTCCCTGACTACGGACCACATCTGGAGGCAAATGTGGAGCATCTACCGGATGGCAAAGAGAGGGGGGAGAACCCAACAGTAGAGTATCGGAATCTCTCGACATCCGCTCAGCAACTATTCGATAGGGCAAATACCAACGGGCACAATGGTCTTTCTGTCCCGATGGATGACGCTCCCAAGTCGTGGGCTACACTCGTCTCGGAGAAGGAGAAGACGGATGGGAGATACGTTCAGAAAGATGGGCAATATTATTTAATTTATTTCACATGGGTCATACCAACGCCATCCCTTGTTACGCTCATGCTCCGATTGGGACCGCTTCTTGGCGCAGTTGGTCTCGGGACACTTGCTGGATTCCTCATCCTTACAACTGAGAAGAGATGAACAATCTACGTCCAAGCTCTCTGAGCAGGTCTGCGAGTATCATGGACACCACTCCCGACGACCTGCTCGCTTCGTAAACTCCCTCAACTACACAGTGCCCTGTATGCTATCTCTCATGGCAGGAATCGTCGGCTACGGTTCGAACGGGCCGAATTCAGTTGGTCGAACCCGAACGGTGTGGCCGCCCTAGCTGAACAGTCGCGGGCCGAACACCATCAACACCAATCCGACGCCCATGCTGAGCCCAATGAAGGTGGTGACAGTGCGCGTTACCACCCGGCCGTTTTCGACGGGGAGCCGGGAGACGATGGCTTCGGTGCTCGTCCGGAGGATGTGCCCGCCGTCCAACGGGTACGCCGGGACGCAGTTGAAAAATCCGAGGTTGATGTTGATCCACCCGGTCCAAAACAGCAGATTGGCCAGCGCGAACACCCCGCCGCCGAGGAAGCCGAGCGGGCCGGTGACGGTGTAGAAGTTCGTGAACGGCGCTACGAACCCCGCGAAGTTGTACGGAGCCAGACCGAGGGCGCCCGCCAGCGGGAGGATCAATACGCTGAGGGATCTACTGATGAACCCCTGAAGGCTGAACGAAGAGTCACCGCCGAGCACAGTGAGAAACTGCTGTGCGGGGTAGTCGAACACGCCGAAATCGTCCACCACGATCCCGCCAGTCCCGCGCTGGACGTTCACCCCGAGGTAGCCGTGGTCATCGGGACCGTCCGTGAGCGTCGTGTTGTACTGGCGTTCTGTGCCGTTGACGTAGGCCGTCACCGTGACTGACTGGCCCGGCGACGTGTTCGAAAGGCTCTGCCTGAGATCGGTGTCGGTCACGATCCGATCACCGTCGATGTCGGTCACGATCACCTCCGCGTCCTCCGGAGTGTCGCCCGCAAGCGAACTGTCGTTGTTTATCTCCGCGACGTACGCTCCAGCGATCAACTCGAAGCTCCCGTCGTCGGTCGTTACCGTCGTCACTGGGTTCGCTTCGAGCGTCCCGTAGAACTCCGCACGGGTCGAAACCGACTCACCGCCGACCGTTCGGATGTGGGGCGGTGAATCGCTCTCGTTCGCGGTCGTGTTCTCGTCCACGACCCCCGGTACGGTGCGCGTCAGAAACAGCTCGCGGCTGACTTGTTTGGTCGCTTCGCCACCCTCTCCGTCCTCGACAGTCACCGTTACCTGTTGATCCTCTATCTCGGTGAGCGTCCGGTTGAGATCCGATCCGTTGGCGATCGGCTGCCCGTTGACGGCGGTGACGCGGTCGCCCCGATCGATGTCCGCGCTCGCGGCCGGGGAACCGGGGACGACGTCGCCCACGGGCACCCCCGGCGCAACGGCGATAGAACCGACGACCGGACCGAACAGCAACACGAAGACGAGGATCGAGAGCGCGAAGTTGTTCGTTACACCCGCGGCGAACATCCGCGTCTGGGTCCCGCGGTCGGCTTCGAGCCGGCTTTTCTCCTCTGGCTCCACGAACGCACCCATCGGGATGATCGCCAACAGCGCAAGCCCCATCGACTCGATGTCGATGTCACCGACTCGACAGAACAGGCCGTGACCGCCCTCGTGGACGACCAGCCCGACGAGCAGCCCGAAGATGATTTCCGGCGCAACGGACAGGGGGAGGAACTCGTTCACGCCGGGGATCACCAACACGTTCTGTGGGTCGTTGACAGGCGAGGGTTGGGGGGACACCACCGCCTGGATCCCCGCGGAAATCATAGTCAAGAACACGCCAACCATCACGACGAGCGAGATGCCGACGCCGAAGTTCCCCCACGCCCGCCAGAACCGTTTTGGGCGGGACAGCCGATCGAGGAGTACTTTACCGTATTGGGTGTGAAGCGTCGTGATCGGACCTTGTGCCCGCACCTGGTCGGGAAGCCATCCCCGCTGTTGGGCGACTGTTACGACGAGCCAATAGAACATCAGTCCGCCAAGAGCCAACCAGAGCGTATCAACCATCGTTCGTCTCAAACAGTGGTACTCGTATGAGCCTTATCTTCTTTCACGTCGTGATGTTTCAGTATCGTTGCCGTTCACGATCGGATACATCACGCCTATCGTTCCCGTTGGTTTCATTCCCGGCGGAGGCGCCCGGTCACGAACGCCCGGTCCATTGCTGCGAGAAACGGGCCGAGCCGGGGACCCTGTGGCTGATCGAGAAACAGTCGATAGCCCAGCTCGAAAAAGTCACCCACTTCGATCCCGTGCTCGCGGGCGGTGTCGTAGATCTGTTGTTGTAGGGTTTCTCCATCGGGGTGTTCGCGCTCGATGAGATCCGCGAGCGAATCGAGCGCTGCCGCTTCGCTCGCCGAAACCGAGATCTCGGGCAGCGATTCGGCGAGCCGGTAGTTGTACTCGTTGTCCGTTCGCACCGCCCACGTGCGGGCGTTCTCGACGCGCGCGAGCGCGTCCTCGACGACCCACTCCGGCGCATCGTCGGGGAGGTGGCCGCTGCGGCGGGCCATCGACGCCCGAAGCGCCTCGTCGTCGGTCATTCCGAGCACGGCAGCGAACGTGTAGGGAATACGGATCCGTTCTTCCCGTACCGAATCGACGACCATCGGGTACGCCCGCTCGGCGACCGCGCGCTCGCGGTCGGTCGCGTCGACCCGGTCGAAGCAGACCGACTCGAACCGATCGAACTCGTCGACCAGTTGGTCAAGCTGTCGAACGTCGAAATCGCGCGCACGGCCGGGATCCTTCGTGAAGAAATACCGGAACACTTCGGGTTCGAGCACCGAGAGCACCTCGTCGACGGTGATGACGTGCCCCGAGGACGAAGACAGCGCCGACCCGTTGTAGGTGAACCACTCGTACACCATCGGAACGGGTGGCTCGGTGTCGAGCAGCTCGCGGCAGATCTCCTCGCCGCTGGGCCACGAGCCTTCCGCGTGGTCCTTCCCGAACGGCTCGAAATCGACGCCGAGCACTCGCCACTGGGCCGGCCACTCGAATCGCCAGGGAAGCTTTCCCTCCCGGAGCGTCGCCGTTCCCTCGTGGCCACAGCCCTCGATGATCCGGTTGCCCGCTTCGACCGATTCACAGACGTAATCGACCGTCTCGGAATTTAGATCGATCGCCGTCACGGTTTCGGTCAGGTGACCACACGCTTCACACTGGGGAGAAAACGGAACGTAGGAGTCGTCGACCTTCTCTTGGTAGTCAGCGAGGATCTCGCGGGCGCGCTCCCGTCGTTCGAGCACAGTCCGGGTGACGGACTCGAACGCGCCCTCGGCGTACAGTTGGGTGTTCGAAACGATCTCGATCGGCACGCCCATCGCCTCGGCGCTCTTGCGCAACAGCTCGGTCTGGTGAGCGCCGAACGAGGAACAACAGCCAAAGGGATCTGGAACGTCGGTCAGGGGTTTGCCGAGGTTCTCTCCGAGCGCACCGGCGTCTACCTCGTCGAGACCGACAATCTCCCAGTCGAGGGAGGCGAGCGTTCGGGGCATCTTCCGCAGCCGATCCTTGTCGTCGCTCGTGAACACTTGCTCGACCGCGTGCCCCCGATCCCTGAGCGCTTGGGCCACGAAATA
The DNA here is from genome assembly GCA_025041175.1 of Halobacteriales archaeon YIM A00010. Taxonomy (GTDB): domain Archaea; phylum Halobacteriota; class Halobacteria; order Halobacteriales; family Haloarculaceae; genus Halocatena. Next base: position 1,777,142 of record JAKCFJ010000001.1, on the reverse strand, counting down.
CCCCCGCATGATCTCGTTCAGGTGACCGATGTGGGGAACGCCGGAGGGGGAAACGCCGCCCTTGATTGTGATCGGTTCGTCGGGATTGCGGGCTTCGATCTCGTCGGCGACCGCGTCGGCCCAAAACGCCTGGTGGTCCTCCCGTGGACCTGTGTCGTCCGAGCCCGAACTGTCGTCGTTCGCGCCGGTCATGGGACGATCTCCGTGCCGTCGTGCTCACCGGCGTCGATCGCCCGTCGGACGGCGTCGGGATCGGTGCCGTCCAGCACGATCGTTCGGGTCTCAGAACGCTGAATGATCTTCGCCGCGAGGATATCGACCGGCGCGTTGCTTCCCGCGCTCAGTTCGATCCCCCCGATGATGTCGACGAGGTCGGTCGTCGCAAGCTCCTCGTAGCGAGTCGCATCGGCGCTCTTCTCGGGGTCGTCGCTGTACACCCCCGAGACGCTCGTGGCGTAGACGAGCAGCTCGGCGTCCACGGTTTCCGCGAGTGCGGCCCCCACCGCATCGGTGGTCTGTCCGGGCACCATCCCGCCCATCACCGGGATTTCGGTGCGCCGGAGCGCAGCCGCGGCGGTCTCGTAGCTCTCGGGCGGCGTTGGCGCGGCCGCATCCCCGAGCGCTGCGATGAGGAGCCGGGCGTTGAGCCGCGTCACCCCGATCCCGAGCTGATCGAGCGCCATCTCGTTGCCCCCCAGATCACGACCCGTCTCGATGTACTCGCGGGCAACCCGGCCCCCGCCGACGACGAGACCGATCTCGTGGCCCGCCGAACGGAGCGTTTCGACGCAGTCGGCGTACGCCTCCACGCGCTTGCTGTCGAGATCCGGCGCGAGAACGCTCCCACCGACGGAAACGATTACTCTCATTGTCACGCCGTAACCCTGTTACCCGTTTAAAGTTGTCCAAGGGGAATTCTCCATCCCACCGTGGCTGGGGACGAATCACCTGCAAAATTTCTATACTGTCGGTCGTGGATCGTTTACTGTCGGACAGAGCCACAGACGGATTCAGATTGAATATCCATCTGCTGTCCGGCGGTTAACCAGCATCTGATATTCAATCACCTCTGTCCGACAGTATTGAACACTCGCTGGCCTTCAGTCAGGCACCTGCTCCGTGCTCCCGAAAACGGTACTGTCGAGTCACGTACGTATGACCGACAGTATAAACGGACGCGATAGTTACGTGGGGTATGCACACTGTCACCGTCGTCGGCTCCGACGCGTCGACCCTGGTCGAACGGCTGGTCAGCGAGCTCTCGACCGGCGGATCGGTCGCAACGGTCTCCTCGCTCCCGGTCGCCCCTGCGCCGGGGTTCGAGGACGCGATCGGCTACACCGCCACGGGAGCCGGTGTCTCTGTCGGGATCAGCCCCGACGGCTGGACCGCCCACAACGACGGAGACGACCGATCGGTGTCCGAAACGCTCGATGAACTCGCTCCCGACTACGACTACTGCCTCCTTGCGGGCGTTTCGGAGGAATCGCTTCCCACCATCGTTGTCGACGCTGAGCACGCCGGTGAGCCGATCGCGTCGGTCGAGGATCCGAACGACTGTTCGCTCGCCCCCCTCATCGACGCCATCCACGCGACCGAACCCCACGAAACACTCGAATCGCTCGTCGAGCGCGTGAAACGCTCGCCGCGCGCTGACCGGGCGGGTGCTATCGCCACGTTCACTGGTCGCGTGCGCGCGAAAGACGACTCCGACGATTCACCCACCGAACGGCTGGAGTTCGAGGCCTACGAGGACGTTGCGGCCGATCGCATGCGAACCATCAGCGCCGAACTCGAAGACCGCGACGGCGTCCATGCGGTGTGTCTCCACCACCGAACCGGCGTCATCGAGCGCGGGGAGGACATCGTCTTCGTGGTCGTGCTCGCTGGACACCGCGAGGAGGCGTTTCGCACCGTCGAAGACGGTATCAACCGGCTCAAGGACGAGGTGCCGCTGTTCAAAAAGGAGGTCACGACCGATGAGGAGTTCTGGGTCCACGAGCGTTCACACGCCCAGTGAGCCGCGCGAGCGTACTGATCGGTCGATTCCCTACCGGAATACAGGATATATTTGCCCCTTCCGGAACAACGAGAGGCGGAAAACTCGAAAGGCAATCCGAAAACCACGATCGATACCCTAATCCGAAACGACGGCTGCAGCTCGGGTTTTAAAACGTCTAACGGCATCTGAGACAGTTGTGAAGAGTACGTTTTACGGGCATTTACCCGGATTTGCGCGGGCCCAGCGTGAATTAAGCCTAGCATTCCTCGGCTTATATGCTGATGTCCGGTGTTGGGAAAGACGTGATGAAAGAATGAGCGCAATCTCCTCTCAACGCAACACCGAATCTCTCCCGGCAAACAAAGAAGAGCGTCTTCGCGCGTATCTCCGCCGACAGACAGCGGAGGGGAACGGCGAGGTGTATTTCAAAAGCAAGTTCATCGCTGACGACGTTGGTCTCTCTCCCAAGGAAATCGGCGCACTGATGTGCAAATTGTGTGATTCGGCCACGGAGCTTTCGATCGAGAAGTGGTCGTACACGAGCGCAACGACGTGGCGGGTCACCGCAGACAGCTAAGCCCACTGGGTCCCCCTCTCTTTGGGTAGTCCACTGCCCTCCTCTCTGGCATCGATCGCTGTGAGCCCTGCGTTTCGTATTCGGCGGCACTCCCGGGGTTTATTTTCGCTGAGGCCATGGTGTCGGTAATGGCCGACACCGACGAACCGGTTGGTGGACCCCCAGTCGAAGCGTTCTCGTCGGTTTTCGATGTTACCGAAATCCGCAAGGAGAGTGATCGGCTGTTGTATTTCGGAGAGCCGATCGCGTCGCCGCCAGTGCTCGAACGGCACGTCTGGCCACTGTTTCGGGAGCACGGCTACGAGGTGCGACTCGCAACCGTCACCGACCAGGAGACCGATCCCATCACCGGCGTCGAGATCGGCACGGAACGACGGGCGCTCGTCGCCGAACCACGATCGATCGGCATCGACGGGATTCCGTGGAACAACCTCCTGTTCGCGCTGCTCACGGTCGCAACCACGCTGTACGCTGGGCTTCGGTGGTACGGACTCGATGGGAGCGATCCGTCCGCCTTCCTCCATACGTGGCCGTTTGCACTCGCCGTGCTCGGGGTGCTCGGCATCCACGAACTCGGCCACTACGTGATGAGCCGGTACCACCAAGTGAACGCGAGCCTGCCGTATTTCATCCCCGTTCCGACTATCTTCGGAACGATGGGCGCCGTCATAAAGATGAAAGGACGGATACCAAACCGGAAGGCGCTGTTCGATATCGGCGTCGCCGGGCCACTCGCGGGACTGGTCGCCGCCGTCGTCGTGACGACCGTCGGGTTACAGCTCGAACCGGTCGCCGTCGACGGACCAATCTACCAGATTCAGAGCCTGAACTATCCGCCGATCATCCAGCTCATCGCGGCGGCCACCGGCACACAGCTGTCGTTCGCCGAGAGCGGAATGCGTGTGAATCCCGTCGTTGTCGGCGGCTGGGTCGGGATGTTCGTCACGTTTCTTAATCTCCTTCCGGTCGGCCAACTCGATGGGGGCCACCTCATGCGGGCGATGCTCGGCAAACGACAGGAGACCGTCGCGGCGCTCGTTCCGGCCGCGTTGTTCGTTCTCGGCTCGTATCTGCTGTTCGTGCGCGAGTTCGCGCTCGAATCCGTCTTTCTCTGGTTCTTCTGGGGCGTCATCACCATCGCCTTCGCGTACGCTGGCCCCGCCCATCCCATCCACGACGAGCCGCTCGATGCGCGACGAATGGCGGTCGGCGTGCTCACGTTCGTGCTCGGACTGCTCTGTTTCACGCCGGTCCCGTTCCAGCTGGTGTGATGCCTTAGTGACTGTAGCCACGATTTTCGAGCGGTTCGCCGTCCAGCGTCACGCCGCTTTCGGAGACGGTTCCGATCGGCGTCACCGGTGTGGGCGAGGCCGTCTGCACCGCATCCACGTCGTCCGTCGTGAACACGAGTTCGAAGTCCTCTCCGAAATGAACGGCGCGCTCGAACGCGTCCGTCGGATCGGTCGTAACCTCCCGAACGCGCTCGTCGATCGGGAGCTCGTTGCGCTCCACGTCGAACCCACAGCCGCTGGCGTCGGCGAGCTGGTGGAGCGACCGCGCAAGCCCGTCGCTGGAATCCATCATCGCGCCCGCGTGTGGGGCGATCGCCCGCCCGGCGTCGACGCGTGGTTCGAAGCAAAAGAGATCGTTCCCCAGCTCCGGGTCGCGTTCGAACAGTTCGAGCGCGGCGGCGCTCCGCCCGAGAGTGCCGGTTACACAGAGGGTTTCGCCCGGCGTCGCACCCGAGCGGGGAACCGGCGCGTGACCGCTGCCGACGGCGGTCGTCGCAACGGTGAACTCCTCGTGGCCGTCGAGATCTCCGCCGACGTACGCCGCCCCGCACAGCTCACACACCGCTCGTGCGCCGTCGATGAAATCCCGAAGCTCCTCCGTTTCGAACGACGGCGCGGCGTACACCGCGACCGCGGCGGTTGCGTCGACGCCCATGGCAGCGACGTCGGACAACGACGCCCCGACCGAACGCCACCCCGCCGTGTACCGCGTGGTTCCCGCCGGAAAATCCGTCGTTTCGTGGAGCATGTCCGTCGAAAGCACCAGATCGTCCACGACCGCCGCGTCGTCACCCGCCGATGGGAGCCACGAATCGATGAGCGAAAGCGCAGCCCGTTCGTGCATAGTCGTTGCCACTACACGGCACAACACCTTGAGCGTGCCCACCCGACATGGGTCGGTATCGATGTCCTTAAACAGCACGCGAGAGGATAGACCCGTAATGACGACGTTTTACGACGTGCCTGCGGACGCGCTCATCGAGGCGGTCGCCGAGAAGCTCGACATCGAAGCGCCGGAGTGGGCAGCCTACGCGAAATCGGGCGTCTCCAGCGAACTCCCCCCGGAAACAGAAGACTTCTGGCAGCGCCGTGGAGCCAGTCTGCTCCGGAGGGTTGCGATGGACGGTCCGGTCGGGATCGAACGGCTTCGCACGCAGTACGGCGGATCGAAACAGGGATCGACGCGGTACCGCGTCCGTCCGGACATGAAAGCCGACGCCAGCGGTAACATCATTCGTACCATTCTCCAACAGCTCGAATCGGAGGGACTCGTGGAAATCGCGGAGGGCGAAGGACGACGGATCTCCGGTGAGGGCCGATCGCTCCTCGATGAGACCGCATCCGACGTGCTCGAGGATCTCGATCGACCCGAGCTAGAACGCTACGCGTGAGCGTTCTGACGGTCGGTTCTCCGATCGGCGGACCGATAGGTTCGGCCCGTCACGGTTTTGTGTCGCCCTCACTAATCGATGAACATGTCGAGTGAGGACGAGCTCGAGGAACTCAGAGAGAAGAAGATGGAACAGCTCAAAGAGCAACAGCAACAACAAGAGGTCGACGAGGATGCGCTCCAGGCCCAACAGGAGCAGGCGGAAGCCCAGAAAAAAGCGGTGCTCCGACAGCATCTCACCGACGGTGCGAGAAAGCGTCTCAACACGGTGAAGATGTCCAAACCCGAGCACGGCGATCAGATCGAGCGCCAGATTCTCTCGCTCGCACAGAGCGGCCGCGTTCAGGGCAAGATCGACGAAGACCAGATGAAACAGCTGCTCAGCGAACTGACGCCGGACTCACAGAGCTTCGACATCCGCAGACGCTAGCTCTCCTGGCCGGGCTTGCGCTACCGCACAGTTGAAGTGTATTCTCCGAGAGTGTCGCGTATGTACGAGCACATCAAGGGGTTCCGCGATTTCTATCCCGAGGAGATGGGTGCGCGGCGGCAGGTCATCGACGCGTTAGAGCGCGTCGCCCGCCGGTATGGCTTTCGAGAGGTGGGTACACCGGCACTCGAACGCACACAGCTGTACGTCGACAAAAGCGGCGAGGAGATCGTCGAAGATCTGTATTCGTTCGCCGACCAGGGGGACCGGGAGCTCGCGCTCGCTCCGGAGCTGACGCCGACCGTTGCGCGCATGGTGGTCGCCAAACAGCAGGCGCTCCCAAAGCCGATCAAATGGTTCTCCACGCGCCCGTTCTGGCGGTACGAAGAGCCCCAACAGGGTCGTTTCCGCGAGTTTTACCAGACGAACGTCGACAGCTTCGGCTCGTCTGATCCGGCGGCAGACGCCGAAATACTCGCGTTCACGGCGGATGCACTCACCGAACTCGGACTCACGGGTTCGGAGTTCGAGTTCCGCATCAGCCACCGAGATATCCTGAGTGGACTGCTCGAGTCCTTCGACGCCGATGTTGACGTTCCTGGGGCAATCCGTGCGGTCGACAAGTGCGAGAAGATCGAACAGGCGGCGTACTACGATCTGTTGGTCGAGAGCGGACTGACGGAAACCCAAGCCAAAACGTTCGATGAGCTGCTGTCGGTCGACGATCTCTCAGAGCTGACGGAATTTTCGGACACCGAGCGGCTGACGGCCGCCGTCACGAATCTCCAGGACGTGTTGGCGGCTGCCGAGGACTTCGGCGCGCGCGAATACTGCACGCTCTCTCTGGACACGGCCCGCGGGTTGGATTATTACACAGGCACCGTCTTCGAGTGCTTCGACTCGACGGGTGACGTCTCCCGGTCTGTGTTCGGTGGCGGTCGGTACGACGAGTTGATCGAGGGGTACGGCGGCCAGCCGACGCCTGCGGTCGGGGTTGCTCTGGGACACGCGACGCTCTCGTTGCTGCTCGAACGGGCGGGCGTGTGGCCCGAAGAGACGATCACGACCGACTACTACGTCCTCCAAGTCGGCGAGACGCGAGGCGTGGCGGCAGGAATCGTTCAGCAACTCCGTTCGCTCGGTCACACCGTCGAAACCGACGTGTCGGGACGGAGCTTCGGGGCGCAGATGGGGTACGCCGACAGCATCAACGCCCAAACAGTGATCATCGTTGGCGAGCAGGATCTCGAATCCGAGCAGGTGACGATCAAGGACATGCAGAGCGGCGAGCAGACGACGGCACCGCTCGATTCGTTCCCACCGAAGCAGGGGCGACCGACCTACGACGACTACGCCGATGGGTAAGCGCGCGTTCCGGCTGGCCTACGACGGCAGCAACTACCACGGCTTCCAGCGCCAGCCCGACGTGGAGACCGTCGAGGGCGAGTTGTTCGGCGCGCTCTTCGATCTCGGCGTCTTCGATGGGGACCATCGCCCGGACGGCTACACCGCTGCCGGGCGGACGGACGCGGGGGTGTCCGCCGTTGCTCAGACGGTTTCCGTGGACTGTCCGGCGTGGCTGTCGCCGCGTGCGCTCAACAGCGAACTCCCTGCCTCGGTTCGAGCGTGGGCCAGCGCCGAGACGTCTCCGGATTTTCACGCGACCCGCGACGCCACCCACCGCGAGTACACGTATCACCTCCACGCGCCGAGCGTCGACGCGGATCGCGTCCGCGAAACGCTGGCCGCGCTCGAGGGAACGCACGATCTCCACAACCTCACGCCCGATACGGAGCGCACGCGGCGGACGCTCGAAACGGACCTCCACACGGACGGACCGCATCTTCGTGTCACGCTCCGATCGCCGGGGTTCGCTCGCCAACTCGTCCGGCGCGTCGTCGGACTCCTCACAGCGGTGGGATGCGGCGAACGCGACGACATCGACCGTGTGCTCTCGGCGGAGCAGCTTTCTGGTCCCCGCGGCGTGCGCGCCGCCCCGCCCGAGCCGCTGGTGTTGACGCACGTCGAGTACCCCTCCCTGGCGTTCGAATACGATGATGCCGCGGCTGCAAGCGCCCTGAAACTGTTCGAGACCAAGCGGATCGAACGAGAAACGCGATCGCTGGTTGCCGGAACGATCTATAGAACGATAGATGAATCAAGCAGCCAATACTGTTAAAATACTTCAGTAGTGGATTGGGTGGTAATGATCATATTTGACAACGATAGTACGGGTATCGCCACCAAATATCGTAATCCGGATCGTAATACATACCTATCGATTAAAAACGATTCGCAGGAGCTCCATAACAAAATCGAAACGGCCACTCAGAAGACGTTGCAGCATGAGCAAAGACGAAAAGAAGCTCGATAGCATTGGGCGGAGAGATCTGGTAAAGATACTCGGCGTAACTGGGGTTACTCTCGGTACCGTAGGAACCGGCGTTACCGTTGCATCGGACAGCAACGATGGCGGCGGTGCTGACGACGATAGGGACGATAAGAACAAGGACGGCAAGGACGAGGACGGAAACGGCGATAAGGACGGTAAAGACGGGAAGAACGGGAAGGACAAAGACGGTAAAGGCGACAAGGACGGTAAAGACGACAGGAGAAAGTGTCCGAAGGATCTCAACATCGCGTTCACGCGCAAGTACGGAAAGTGGTGGCCCGACACGTACGACGACATCGGGAAGGAAGTCGATCCGGACGTGTTCTCGATTGAAGGTGACGAACAGAAAGTGACGATCTGTGCCCCCTTCCCGTTCGCTGTCGTGTATGCCACCCGCAAAAAAGAACACGGAAAACACGAAAAGAAACGAACGGATCACGACCATCACAAAGGGGAAATGTCGCACGGCCACTGCGACCATTGTACGGAACAAAAACCGATTCTCGCTGAAAGGGACGACGAGCAGTGCTGTGCTACGATCTCCTGTCCCAGCAAAAAAGAAATCTGCTGGTTCCGCGTCTGCCATCCAAACAAGATGGATCGCGATGAGGACAAGGACGGTAAAGACGACAAGGACCACGGAAAGGACAAAGACCACGACAAGGACCACGGAAAGGACAAAGACCACGACAAGGACCACGGAAAGGACAAAGACCACGACAAAGACCACGGAAAGGACAAAGACCGCGACAAGGACCACGGAAAGGACAAAGACCACGACAAGGACGGGAAAGACAAAGACCGCGACAAGGACCACGGAAAGGACAAAGACCACGACAAGGACGGGAAAGACAAAGACCGCGACAAGGACCACGGAAAGGACAAAGACCACGACAAGGACAAATGTCCTGACGACTGATAGAGACCGTATCGTTCTTTGTCATCCATTTATAAATATATTATTTAATAATAGGTGCATCTATCGAAGGGACAGACCGAGAATCTCGGAGACGCGAAAATCGCGAACGACTTGCTGGATATGGGAAATTTCGATTCCCCTTGCCCCCGAGGGGTGTCACCAGAAGCCTCTGGCTTCTGGCTGCTAACCAGACATCAAAGACGTCTGGTGATGTCACCGGCCTACGGCCGGTTTCCCGAGGAACTTCGTTCCTCGCCGTCGTCGGACGGAGTCCGACTGCTTGAGGCGCGTAGCGCCTCTCTGTCACCCGACTGTGGTACTCGTTGAACCAATCAAATTCACACCGCACCACAACGAGATTGATCTGCCGACCCGGTGGTTTCGGATATCCCCTCTATCCCCCCGCGACGGAGAAACCGAACCGGATCATCGAATCCACCGAATGGAACGGGTAGGCAGTCATTTACCGGGAGAAACGCGATCATACTTACGTAGGTAGCTGTGCGGTCAGTTACTGCCAACAATGAACCGACCGTACAACGATACAAACAGCGCAACATCGACAGGGGTGTACGAGCGTACGCTCCGCCTCGGTGCGAAAATCGGGGTTGTCGTGATGGTGTTGGTGACCGTCGGAGCCATGAGCATCAGCATGATACCGATCGCGGACGCACAGAACGGTACCCAGACTGACAGCGCCAACAACGACAGTGCGTCGGAGAAGTTCGCTGTCAAACAGGGCGATACGTGTTATACGATCACACCGATCGGTAATGGATCAGATAACGTCGTTTCGTACTACGATTACCGCACACACGGACACGGATACAGCTCTCGGGGAACGACCGACCTGCAACTACAGGATACGAGCCAGTTTTTCTTCTACGAGGGGAACGGTGGATTGAGTCTGGTCTTTCTCCACGATAAATTCACCGGGAACCGAACCGAGGGCGGCGGTGCCGTGTCGCTAGTGATGCGCGGGATGCCGGTCACCGGTGGCTGGACCGTCAAAGACGACGGGTACGCTGGGGCGAACGACTCCTTCACATTCAACAAATCGATGACGTCAGCGTCCTGGGGATGGGGCGGTGGTCGGAGCGACGGCGGCGTCTACCGAGCCAATCCAGACGACTGGGACGGTGAGATAACCATCCAGCCGCGTTTCAACAAGGAGGCAGAATCCTACCCGTATCCGGCCTGGGAGGGTGAGGGCACGATGAATCAGGTCGAGCGCTGGATCGTCCGGTCGGGCAATGAAGACGCCCACGCTCTCAACATGTACGAGGAGGTCAAAATCTCACCAGGAACGTGTGAAGGGGGGAGTAACGGCCAAACCCAAAGCCAAAATCAAAACCAGATCGGTGAGAACACACAGGAATCGAACGACGGGTCTAGCGGGCTGCGAACCATCGTATCCGGACCCGGGTTCGGGGTCATGCTGACGATCCTCGCGTTGGCCGTGGCACTCGTTGCGATCGTCGCACGCAGACGACGATAACGCTCCCGACGATCGGGCACCGACTCCCCGATCGTTTCCATTCCGTCGGAACGCTGTTTTTCGGCCCGAGTAGACGGGACGAGCGGGCGTGGTGACGATGCGTTTAACAGAGACGGGACGAACCGTAGGACATGAGTTCAGTTCCCGAGCGTGGGGAGATCGACGAGCGGTACAAATGGGATACGGACGACCTGTTCGTGGATGACTCGGAGTGGGAAGAGAGCTACGAAACGGCCGAATCGCTCATCGAGGAACTCGACGAATACGAGGGACGGGTAACGGAGGACGCTGAAACGCTGTTGTCGGCGTTACACCACGCCGAACGGATGATGCGCGCCGTTTCGAACGTCGCCGCGTACGCTCGGATGAAAAGCGACGAGGACACCCGCAATCAGCAGTATCAAGCCCTGTCAGCACGGACACAGTCGCTGGCTGCCGACGCCAGCAGCACAGCGGGGTTTATCGAGCCGGAGCTCCAGACGCTCACTCCGGAAGAGATCGAGGAACTGATCGAAGCAGAGCCACAGCTCGAACAGTACGAGCAGTATTTCGACGACGTCCTCCGGATGAAACCCCACACCCGGTCGACGACGATCGAGCGGTTGCTGGCCGATTTCAGCGAGGTGACCAACGCGCCGAGCGAGATCTACAGCATGCTGACCAACGCCGACATGGAGTTTCCGGCCGTCGAGGAGCCCGACGGCAACGCGGTTCGGATCACGCTCTCGAACTTCACTACCCTCCAGAAAACCCCGGATCGAGCGTTCCGCAAGGAGGTGTACGAAGCGTTTTACGACGAGTGGGCGTCGGTCCGGAACGCAATCGGAGCGGCACACAAAAAAAGCGTGACTGCAGACGTGAAGCAGGCGCGGGCACACGACTACGAGACCGCCCGCGAAGCCGCGCTCGACGGCACCAACGTCCCCACCACCGTCTACGACACTCTCGTCGAGACGGTCAACGACAACCTCGGTGTCCTCCACGACCACCTCGAACTGAAACGAGACGTGCTCGATCTCGACGAACTCGGGATGTGGGATGTGTATATGTCGCTCACTGGGAATGAAAGCCCGACCGTGTCCTACGAGGAGGCAACGACCCACGTGACGGAGGCGGTCGCACCGCTCGGTGAGGAGTACCAGTCCCGGCTGGCGGCCGGACTCGACGACCGGTGGGTGGACGTGTACGAGAACGCGGGCAAGCGCTCGGGGGCCTACAGCAGCGGGACGTACGACACCCAGCCGTACATCCTGATGAACTACCAGGACGACGTTTCCTCGCTGTTCACGCTGGCCCACGAGCTCGGCCATTCGATGCACAGCCAGCTGACGAAAGAAGCCCAACCGTACGTGTACGGCGATTACGAGATCTTCGTTGCGGAGGTCGCAAGCACCGTCAACGAAACGCTGCTCACCCACCACCTCCTCGAAACGGTCGAGGACGAACAGCTCCGGCGGCACGTCCTCGACGAGTATCTCGAACGATTCCGGTCGACGCTGCTGCGACAAACCATGTTCGCGGAGTTCGAACAGAAAACCCACGAGATCGTCGAAGACGGCGGCGCGCTCACTCCCGACCGCCTCGATGAGCTGTACGGCGGGCTGAAACGCACGTATCTCGAACCGGCGGCCGTCGACGACCGCATCGCCAAAGAATGGATGCGCATCCCGCATTTCTACAACGCGTTCTACGTCTACCAGTATTCGACGGGGATCAGCGCGGCCGTTGCGATCGTGGACCGGATCCTCGATGAGGACGATCCCGACGCCGCCAAACAGTACCGCCAGTTCCTCCGCTCCGGTTCGAGTGAGTATCCGCTCGAACTCCTTCAGAACGCCGGCGTGGATATGCGACGCCCGGAACCCATCGAGGTCGCGTTCTCGACGTACGAGGAGTATCTCGACGCGTTCGAACGCCTGAGCTGATTCCCACAGCCCGGCCGCACTGGCACACGCTACGCGTAGGGGAAGCGGTATTGGCGATCCCATCCTCGGTGTTCCCATGCCAGGTGCACGGGTTACGAGCGGTGAGCGGGTCACGCTCCGGACGATCGAGGAAGAAGACATTCCGTTTCTCCAGCGCGGACTGGCCAACCCCGAACTCAGATATCCGATGGGAAATCCGGTCAGAAACCAAGCCCAGATCGAACTCTCTGATGAGCGAGGCAACGACCTGTTTCTCGTCTGTCTGGAAGAACGTGAGAAACCAATCGGCCAAGTGGGTGTGATGGACGCCGCCTACAAACGCCCCGAACTCGGTTATTGGCTCATCCCGGCAGTACACGGCGAGGGGTATGGCACCGAAGCCGTCTCACTCCTCATCGATTACGCTTTCAGAGCGTACAACTCCCCCGCAGTCGGCGCAAAAGCGTTCGATTTCAACGACGCTTCCCGTGGGCTACTGGAGTCGCTCGGATTCACCGAGGAGGGGCGGCGCCGCAAGTTCATGTTCGTCGACGGGAAACACCGGGACATGGTTCAGTACGGTCTGTTCCGAGAAGCGTGGCACGAGCCGGAGTGAGCGGCGCTGTGTCAGCCCCGCATCAGGCTGATGAACGCGTTGTCGTCCATCTCGTCGGTTCTGTCCTCGAGCCGTTCGGCGAGTTCCTCGATCTGTGATTCGAGCGCCGCCAGCTCGTCGCTGGCTTCCACCGAATCGGCGTTCGTGAGGAGTTCGGCGCGCTCGGCGAGCAGATCGAAATACCGCGCTTCGAGACCACGGTAGTCGTCGTGATCGAGCATCTGTGAGACGACCGACAGCAGCTCGTCTTTCGTGATGGGTTTCGTGATCGCTGCATCGGCCCCCGCCTCGATGAGATCGAAATTGGACTCCACAGCGGTCGCCATCACGATCTTACACTCCAACCCCTGATCGCGCACGATATCGATCACCTCCCGCCCGGTCATGGCAGGCATCAGCCGATCCAACACCACGATGTTGACCTCCTCGTCGATCAGCTCTAAGGCCTTCTCCCCGCTTTCTGCCGCCCGTATCTCGTATCCATCCGACAGCCAGTGGGAGTAGATGTCCACCAACGAGGATTCGTCCTCGACGATCAACACCACGGGCTCCGTATCGCTCATTGCGCCCCGATCACACGCCAAATTGATTAAGATTCCGATTATCCAAATATATTGGGTCAATTGTATTGTTCTATATCAAATGGATGATTATGGCTCGTTGAGAACGATTTTCGTCACCGGGTTGCTTGGTCGACTGCGTCGAGCGCTGTGGCTGCGTCCTCCGTGGCCGCGAGGAACGCCCGGGCTCGGTCGGGATCCTCCGTGGCTTCGGCGTGTTTCGCAAAGCGCGTGATGGTGGCGACGAGCGACTGGCGGGCCGCCGAGAGGTCGGAATCGGAACGGGTGTCGGGCGTGGGTGGCGATTCGGGGGCATCGGAGGAGGGAGTTGTGGGGGTTGATTCTGTGGATTCGGCAGGAGAGGTCGTTCCATCCCCGACCTCGATGCGCGTCGCCTCGGCTGATTCCGCCGTTTCCGTCGTTTCTGGCGCTTGCTCGGCGTCGACTGTGGGTGCTTGCTCGGCGTCCGCCGTCGGCTGTTGGTCGCCGGCTCGGGACTGACAGCTCGGACAGAACTCCTGGCCCTCGTGCCGGAACAGGGGATCGCCGCAGGTGTCACAATGGGTGTCGGTCATCGTCGCGCCCTGGAGGAGCAGTTCGCTCATCCGTTGTGTGCTTTCGCGTTTTCGCTCGTCCTGTTCGAACTGCTTCCGCAGCTTCTCACGCTCGGCTTCCTTATCGAACTCACTCATACACGAGACGAAGTGGCCGATCTCAAAAAGGTCTCCGACGGAGAGGAGGCCGGGATCAGAAGCCCCACGAACGAAACGTCGTATCGCATACCACTTCTATCCAGATGTATTGGTAGCAATTTGAATGTTTATGTGGAACTGTGTAAGCGATGTTTTAGCCGTGTGTTACCACCGTCGAAATGGTGGTTTTCGAAGCGTTTAACCGGTCCGTACGACGATTTGGGGTATGGTAAAAGTAAGCGTAGTGGGCGCGGCTGGGACGGTTGGTGCAGCAGCCGGATACAACATCGCACTCCGTGACATCGCTGATGAGGTAGTGTTCGTGGACATCCCTGACCAGGAGGACACCACGATCGGGCAGGCGGCCGACGTGAACCACGGCGTCGCCTACGACGCGAACACGGACGTTCGACAGGGGAGCTACGAGGCGACCGCCGGCTCCGATGTCGTCGTCATCACGGCGGGCATTCCCCGCAAGCCCGGCCAGACCCGGCTCGATCTGGCGGAAGACAACGCGCCGATCATGGAGGACATCAGGTCGTCGCTCGCAGAGCACAACGACGATTTCGTGACGATCACCACGTCGAACCCGGTCGATCTGCTGAACCGCCACCTGTACGAGTCGGGCGATCGTGCCCGTGAGAAAGTGATCGGGTTCGGTGGCCGGCTCGACAGCGCGCGGTTCCGGTACGTGCTCTCCCAGGAGTTCGACGTGCCCGTGAGAAACGTCGAGGCGACGATCCTCGGTGAGCACGGCGATGCACAGGTCCCGGCGTTCTCGAAGGTGCGGGTGAACGGCCGGGACCCGTCGTTCACGGACGAGGAAAAAGAGCGCATTCTCGGGGATCTCCAGGAGAGCGCGATGAACGTCATCGAGCGCAAAGGGGCGACCGAGTGGGGACCAGCCACCGGCGTCGGCCACATGGTGGAGGCCGTGCTGCGAGACACCGGCGCGGTGCTCCCCGGTTCGATCGTTCTCGACGGCGAGTTCGGTCACAGCGGCGTCGGACTCGGCGTGCCCGTCAAGCTCGGACGGGACGGCGTCGAGGAGATCGTGGAGTGGGAGCTGTCCGACGGGGAACGAGACCAGCTGGGCGAGGCGGCCGAGAAGCTAGCCGAGCAGTACGAGACGATCGCTTGAATCCGAGCGCGCGGACGGCCGCCTCGAAAAGTCAAATATAAGTCAGACACTCTCGATAACCAGTTCGATGGCAGTGTTGCTACAGGCTGAGGCCATCGACAGCGGTCGGATCTGGTTACTGCTTGGGACGATCGGGCTGGTGCTCGGGACCGGGTATTTCGTCAGGGCCGGCTGGGGAGAGACGGAGGCGACCAAGCGGAAGCTCTCGGCGGTCACCGTTGCGGTTGCCGCTATCGGAGGCCTCGCGTACCTGCTGCTAGCGCTCGGCTACGGCGCGATGACAGTACGGTACGGTGGTGAAACACACACGGTGTACTGGCTGCATTTCGTGGATTGGCTGCTCACCCTCCCGTTGATACTGCTCGCGCTCGCGGTGCTTGCGGCCGGAACGCGCCGCACGGCCGCCGCGCTCGTCGGGTTCGCCGCGTCGATGGTGGTGCTCGGTCTCGCAACGGTGCTCACCGACCGAGGGATGGCGGGACTGGATCCCGACACGCTCCGGATCGCGCTGTTCGGGGCGAGTGTCCTCGCGTATCTCGGCGTGCTGGGGCTGTTGATCCGCCCGCTCTCACGAGCCGCAGCCGAACGGTCGACCGAAGTAGCAATGCTGTTCAGCATGCTCCGGAACGTCGTTATCGTTCTCTTGGGACTGTATCCCGTCGTGTGGCTGCTCGGCCACGTCCTGAACGTTCTCCCGACGACCGGGCTGTTGCTCGCGTATCTCCTCGTCGATCTCCTCGTGAAAGTCGGGTTCGGGACCCTCCTGCTCCGGGCCGACACGCCAGTCGACGAACCCACCAACACGAAACCCCGCACGCTCGGTGGGTGAATCGATTTACCCGTCTGGAAGTTGCTCTTGGGCACCCAGATCAACATCCAGTTCCATCTCATAGTGGAGCAACGACCCTCCATCGGCGCTCAGAACGAACGTTCCCCTGAAGGAGTCGCCATCGAGCATGTGGGGAATCCAGATGCGGTCGTCCGGCCACATCTCATCGTACGGTAGCTCCGTCGCGGAGTGCCACACGGGAACAGCCTCTTCGGTCGCAACCGGTTCGCCGTCGATCCCGTTCGCTACGAACACGGAGACGACCATCGAATCGTCGTTCGGACGGTCGTCGCGGAGATGAAACGCGAACTCACCACACTGCTTCATACCGATCGGGGACACGTGAAGCTCTTCACGAAGCTCTCGACACGCGGCTTCTCGGGGTATTTCTCCCGGTTCGATCTTTCCGCCCGGTCCGACGAGCTTTCCAGCACCGATACCTCGTTGTTTTCGAATCAAGAGCAACTCACCGTCGACAATGGGATGACAAAGTGTCGCCGCTTTCATGTGGTCATTCCATACCTCTATTCCAAAAACATTCTGTCACGGAACGAGCTGTTCGCCGTCGTCGTCGTACACGGTGATGGCGTCGACGGGACAGACGCGGGCGGCGAACTTCGCGTCGAGCTCGGCGTCTTCGGGCACCTCCCGGATGAACGTGTCCGGCTGTTCTTCTTCGCCCTCCACGAGGACGGCCTTGCCCGCCGTTTCGTCCTTCTCGAACCCCTCCCACTCCGCGACACACTGAAACATCCCGATGCAGGTGTCCCGATCGTATTCGATCTTCATGTGTCACGGTAGGAGAACTGCGGGCAAAGGAGTGTCGTTGCGCTCGAACCGAGCGCTACAATAAGGTTAAACCGGAAACCGAGCTAGCAGCGGGTAATGGATGTCGAATCGGTGCCGGGGGTGCCGTCGTGGCTGCCCGGGCATCTCCGTGATGGTGGTATCGAGGAGCTGTATCCGCCCCAGGCCGAAGCCGTCGAGGCGGGCGTGACGGAGGGCGAGAGCGTGGTTGCGAGCGTGCCGACCGCGAGCGGGAAGACGCTCATCTCGGAGCTAGCGATGCTTTCGAGCGTCGAGCAGGGCGGAAAAGCGCTGTACATCGTTCCGCTGCGCGCGCTCGCCAGCGAGAAACACCGCGAGTTCGAGCAGTACGAGGAGTACGGCGTTTCGGTGGGCGTTTCGACCGGCAACTATGAGTCCAGCGGCGAGTGGCTGGCGTCCTCTGACATCGTCGTCGCCACGAGCGAGAAGGTCGATTCGCTCGTTCGCAACGACGCGCCGTGGATCTCCGAGCTGTCGTGTGTCGTCGCCGACGAGGTGCATCTCGTCGACGACTCGAACCGGGGACCGACGCTCGAAGTGACGCTGGCGAAGCTCAGACGGCACAATCCGAACGTCCAGACGGTGGCGCTCTCTGCGACCGTCGGCAACGCCGAGGAGGTGGCCGAGTGGCTCGATGCGGCGCTCGTCGATTCACAGTGGCGGCCGATCGACCTTCGGACCGGCGTCCACTACGGGCAGGCGCTGCATTTCGACGACGGTTCACGCTCGGAGCTGCCGGTCGATTCGGGGGAGAAACCCACGGCAGCCATCGTGCGGGACACGCTCGCGGAGGGCGGCTCGACGCTCGTGTTCGTCAACTCCCGCCGGAACGCCGAAGGGGCCGCAAAACGCCTTGCGAGCGTCACCGACGAGCAGCTCACCGAGGACGAACGCGACCGGCTTGCGACCGTCGCTTCGGAGATCCGAGAGACGAGCGACACGGAGACGAACGCGGAGCTTGCCCGCGCTGTCGAGCGCGGGGCGGCGTTTCACCACGCCGGGCTCTCCAGAGAAGGCCGGACGCTCGTCGAGGACGCGTTCCGCGACCGGTCCATCAAGGTGGTGGCGGCAACGCCGACGCTCGCGGCCGGCGTCAACACCCCATCGCGGCGCGTCGTCGTCCGTGACTGGCGGCGGTACGACGGCTCCATCGGAGGAATGGCCCCGTTGTCGGTGCTCGAAATCCACCAGATGTTCGGACGGGCGGGTCGCCCCGGACGCGATCCCTACGGCGAAGCGCTGCTGTTGGCCAACAGCCACGACGAGCTGGACGAACTGTTCGAGAAATACGTGTGGGCCGACCCGGAGCCGGTCCGCTCGAAGCTCGCCGCCGAACCCGCACTGCGAACGCACGTCCTCGCAACCGTCGCCTCGGGCGTTGCACGCTCCCGAGAGGGGCTGCTCGCCTTTCTCGACCAAACGCTGTACGCCACCCAAACGAGCGATAGCGACCAGTTAGAAGGGGTGACCGACGACTGCATCGACTATCTCGTCGCGAACGACTTCCTCGAATCCGAACGCGGGCGTGAAACCCGGACGCTCGAAGCGACGAGCCTCGGTCACACGGTCTCGCGGCTGTATCTCGATCCGATGAGCGCGGCCGAGATCGTCGACGGGCTGCGCGGCGCGAGTGATCCGACCCCGCTTGGCTTGTATCAGCTCGTCTGCCGAACGCCGGACATGTACGAGCTGTACCTCCGGTCGGGCGACGAGGAGGAGTACACGATGGTGGCCTACGAGCGCGAGACGGAGTTTTTGGGCGCGATGCCCAGCGAGTTCGAGGAAGCCCGCTTCGAGGAGTGGCTGTCGGCGCTGAAAACGGCCCGACTGCTCGAAGACTGGGCCGAGGAAGCGGACGAAGACCGGATCACCGACCGGTACGGCGTGGGTCCCGGCGACATCCGGGGAAAAGTCGACACTGCGGAGTGGCTACTCGGCGCGACGGAACGACTCGCCGGTGAACTAGATCTGGAGATCGCGCCGGCGATCCACACCGCCAGAAAGCGCGTCGAACACGGCGTGGGCGAGGATCTCATCGATCTCACGAACGTGCGCCACGTCGGACGAAAGCGCGCCCGGCGGCTGTACGACGCGGACATCGAAACGCGGACCGACCTCCGAGAGGCCGACAAGAGCGCAGTGCTCGGCGCGCTCCGTGGCCGCACGAAGACCGCAGAACGAATCCTCGAACAGGCCGGCCACACCGATCCATCCATGGCGAACGTGACCGCCAGCGAGCGCACACGCCCCGACACGGGCACGAACGCCCAAGCCACGAACGACGACCAATCCCAGCTCGGTGATTTCTGATGGAGCTGGTTGAAGGGGTGGCCCACACCGAGGACGTGGACGGCTTCATTGCCCGCCTGAACGCGATCGAGACCGAACACGAAACCACCGTCCAGGCGTTCGATGCCCGGTACGTGGTCGACCGCGCACACCTCCAAACGGCCCTGTCGCTCGCGGATCGAGCCATCGAGCGCGGGGAGAACGTGGCACGACGCCGGTCGGTCGAGACGCTGCTGTACGCCGCGGGACGGCGACAGATCGACCGGGCGCTCGAACTCGGTGTCGATGCGGGGGAAACACCGGTCGTCGTGCTGGTCGACGGCGGGGAAGAGTCTGCCGCTGCGGCGGCGATCCGCGAGCTGCTCGAACCCCAGCAGACGCTCGGAACCTACGACGAAGACCGCGTCCGGTCGTACTTCGACATCACCAAACGGGAACTGGCTGCGACCGACGTGGGGATCCCCGAACTCGTCCGTGAGCGTGTGGCGCTGCTCACCGTCGAAAAGTAGCGCAACGAACTCATACTGTCGGCGGTGATCGCGTTTCGGCTGCTGGTGAACCGCAAGACAGTAGATGGCTATTCCGTCTCACTCCGCCCGTCGCTCTGTTCGACAGTATCAGTCGGTCGGATCGTCGATCAACACCGTTGCCTCGCCGTCGATGGCGGTCTCGCCGGCCGCATCGAGCAGTTGGGTCCGAAGCCGGTATCGATCCTCATCGAGCGCTTCGACGATCTCGACGGAGGCAGTGGCGCGCTCGCCCACGGACACGGGCCGAAGGAACTCCGTCTCCTGTGACAGATAAATGACGTCCCCTGGAAGCCGAGCGAGGGCGGCGCTGATCAGCCCCGAAAGCAGCGCGCCGTGAACGATGCGTCCGTCGAACCGCGTCTGCTCGGCTTGCTGTGCATCGAGATGGATCGGATTGGTGTCGCCACTAGCAGCCGCAAAACCATCGACGTCCGCCGCCGAAAGCGGCTTCGAAAACCGGATGGAGTCCCCGACCGAGAGATGCCCATCCCGTTGTAGTGATCGCTCGATCTCCCACTCCTCCAGAACGCTGTCGGGTGCGATCTCCTCGTCGGTTGTCTCTCGAGTGGTAGAAACACCGAACGTAGCGACAGCGGCCCGGTTCGCCTCGATCAAACTGTTGAACAGCAGAGAAGACGACCGCGTCCACGCACGGAACATGGACGAGGATGACCCGGAACTCATGAACGCTGGTACTTGTCGGTCGGGGGTTAAAAACCATCGGATCCTCGCGCAATATTGACATATGTTATGGTATTGAATGGTATTGGATGGTGGCAAATGGTTTTCAACGAAGTTTTTATGGTATTGGCGGTGTTTGACGGTACCAGGCGATGACAGACGAGACCGATGGACCCATGTGGCCGCCAGCGTTGTTCACCCGAGGAATGCAGCAGGCCAGCGAGCAGGCGATGAACAACCAGCAGAAGTTGCTCGGACAGCTGTTCGAGCTGACGGACCCTTCGGGGGTTAATTTCGGCTCCCAGCTGGGCGCGCTGAGCCAGACGGCGACGTTCAAAACGCGGGTGCAAAGCGGCGGTCGACTCAGTATTCCGGATGCCGAGCGCGAGGCGCTCGACATCGAGGAGGGGGACATCGTTCAGACGATCGTCGTCCCAGTCAAGCGAAATCGAGCCACAGGTGAAAACAATGAGTGAGTACACAACCCCGATAACGACGGCGTTCGAGCTGCAGCGCACCACGTTCGAGCAGGGCAAGCAGATGTTCGAACGATCGATCGAACTGCAACGGAACATGAACAGGGCGTTCATCGAGAGCATGGACAGCCGGGAAGACACCCAGCGTCAAAGCGTGGAGCTGTCGCGCACGGCGCTCGACACGTATCTCGATACGGTGGAGTCGACTGTTCCCGGTCTCGCTGATTCGGTTGATGAAATCCGCACGACCGTAGACGAACAGTACGACGCGCTGCTCGAAATCCACGCAGAATCGTTCGAAACCGCAGAAGAGGAGATGGAAAACGGCGCGGAGACCTACGACGAGGTGATCGAGGAGTATCTCGAGATGCTCGCCTCCCAAACCGAAATCCTGCTCGCCGCCCACGAGGACGTGGAATCCCAGACGGCCGACGTGTTCGATCAGCTCGGCGGGCAGATGGAGGAGCTGCAGTCGGAGATGGACGCCCAGGCCGAGCAGTTCCAACAACGCTTCGAGGAGCAAGCAGAACAGTTCCAACAGCGCTTCGAGGAGCAAGCAGAACAGATCGAAACGCTACAGGGATCGAACGAGACCGGGGCAGCGTAGTTGAATAGCAATGGCCACGAGCGATGCAGGTGACGACGCACTGGAGCACTGGAATCAGTTGATCGAACGGCTGAACGATACGATGGCCGGATCCGTAGAACAGAACATAGAGGCACAGACGAAGTTCGTCGAATCGTGGGCTGACGCGATGGAGCAGTCGATGCCCGAGGAGGAGATGCTGTCGGAGGGGTTCGAGGCGTACGGCCGCGCGTACGAGGCGTGGATGGACGCCGCCGACGAGATGTTCGATCGAACCGCCGACGCCGCCGACGGTGAGGCGGTACCGTCCACCGAATTCCGAGACATCTGGCTACGGACCGCGAACGAGGCGTTCAAGGAGGTGATGGGCACTTCCGCGTTCGCGGCCGGAACGGGGAACGTGGTCGAAGCGATGATGGAACTCCAACAGCAGACCGAGGAAATCAGCCAGGACACCCTGACACAGCTCGGTCTTGCAACCCAGGACGAGATCGACGAAGTGGCTACGCGGCTGGTCGAACTCGAACGACGTCAACACAGTGTCGAGAAAAAGCTTGACCGGATCATAGAACAGCTCGAATAAACCGATGGCACCGAATACGCACGCAGACAGCAGCCCCTCGCCGATGGACCCGTTCACGCTCGCGCTCAGCGCACAACGCGAGCTGCTCACCGCGACGACGGAGTCGCTCTCGAAGCTGTCGGTCGCCCAAGAGCGCGCCGACCAGATCGCGTCCGTCGACGTGGGACAGACGCCGAGCGAGGTGGTGTACACGGAAAACAAGCTCGAACTGCTCCATTACGAACCGCTGACCGAAGAGCAAAACGACACCCCGATCCTCATCATCTACGCGCTCATCAACAAGCCGTTCATTCTCGATCTGCAGCCCGATCGAAGTGTTGTCAGACGCCTGTTGGAAGCCGGACACGACGTGTATCTCATCGACTGGAACGAGCCGTCCAGATTGGATTCGGTGCTCACGCTCGACGATTACGTCAATCGATACATCGCAAACTGCGTCGATGAGGTGTGTGAACGCTCCGGGCGAGAGTCGATCAACGTTCTCGGATACTGCATGGGTGGAACGATGGCCGCGATGTACGCCGCGCTCGATCCCGATTCGGTCAACGCGCTCGGGCTGATGGCGGCCGGACTCTACTTCGAGGACACCGGTGGCATGCTCGAACAGTGGGGCGACGAAGAGTACTACGATCCCAGCGACGTGACCGACGTGTACGGGAACGTGCCCGCGGAGATGCTCGACGTCGGATTCGCGCTGATGGATCCCGTCTCGAACTTCATCAGTAAGTACCTCCAGCTGTACGACAATCTCGAAAACGAGGACTTCGTGGAGAACTTCGCCCGGATGGAGCGCTGGCTCTCCGAGGGGATCGATGTCGCTGGCGAGACGTACGTCCAGTTTCTGGAGGACGTCTACCAGGGCAACAAGCTGTACGAAAACGAGCTGGTCATCGGGGACAAGGAGGTCGACGTGACGGAGATCGACATGCCGGTGCTCCAGATCATCGGAGAGTACGACCATCTCATGCCCGCGGCGGCGTCGACACCGTTCAACGACGTGATCGCCAGCGAGGACGTCTCCGTGATCGAATCGCCAACCGGTCACATCGGGATGTCCGTCTCCGGCAGCGCTCACGAGACCGTCTGGCCCGAGGTGTCCCAGTGGTTCCACGACAAATCCGAGGCTGAATCCGAACCCGAAGAGACCACGGTCGAGTCGGGCGACCCGGAGGCAGCGACCGGTACGCCGGACCGTGACGACGCCGCCATATCGATCGACGTCGAAGCGGCGGATGATCGCGGTGGGGAGGACGTGGGAGCCGACGACATCCAGTCGGTCGATGGGATCGGGCTGACCTACGCGTCACGACTGCAGGAAGCCGGGATCGAAACCGTCGCTGATCTCGAAGCCACCGACAGAGAAACCGTCGCTGAGGCTGCACAGGTCAGCACCACCCGCGTCGAACGCTGGCTCGATGCCGTCGAATAACACTCCCGCTATTGTCTCGTATATAGAATTGGTAGACTATTCTTTATATTTCTCGGTTAGGAGTGGAGAATATGCCTACGGGACGGACCTGTGTCGTTACTGGTGCATCGAGAGGGATCGGTCGTGGGATCGCCGTGGAGTTGGGACACAGCGGTGCGAACGTGGTCGTGAACTACCGTTCGTCGGAAGGACCGGCTCACGAGGTCGTCGATGCGATCGAGGACGCGGGTGGGCGCGCCATCGCGTGTCGGGCGAACGTCAGTAAGTATGATGCGGTGGCTGGGATGTCTGATCGGATACACGATGCTTTCGGGCAGGTCGATGTGTTGGTGAACAACGCCGGGATCACAATCGACAGGACGTTCGAGAACATGACGCCAGCGGAGTGGAAGTCGGTGGTAGCGGTGAACCTCACCGGCGTGTTCAACTGCACACACTGTCTGTTCGAGGATCTCCGTCGCGCCGACAACGGTCGATTGATCAACATCTCGTCGGTAGTCGGTCAGCAGGGTAACTACGGCCAGGCCAACTACGCGACGACCAAAAGCGGCCTGTTCGGGTTCACCCGGACGCTCGCCCTCGAGATGGCTGACTCGGGTTCGACGGCCAACTGCGTCGCGCCGGGGTTCGTCAAAACCGATATGCTCGAGACGGTTCCCGGTCACGTCAAAGAACACCTCCAGGACCGGATCCCACTGGATCGCTTCGCGGAGGTCGAGGACATCACTGGCATCGTTCGGTTTCTCGCAAGCCCCGAATCCAGATACATGACCGGCCAGATCCTCGGCGTCAACGGGGGAATGGAGTGGTAGCCGAGGAAAACGGCCAAGCGGATGCCAGCGATAGAACTCCCATGAGAGTGGCTGTGAACGGTAGTGGTCGCGCGACACGGGAGTGCTCCGCTCTCTCGAACGCCCCCCGAGCACTCGCCTTGGATCTCTGTAGATCGAGGGTAGCGTAACGGTAGAAGGACGGAGGCTGGCGAATTCCGTGAACGTTTTCGCCGGCGTTCGCAGCTCAACTTATTGGGGACTGTATCGCTGGAACCGGTGAACTGCGTTCCGGTACAGCAGGATTGCGACGACGATCCCACCGATCAGCAGTAGTCCGCCTGTACCAACCCGGACCAGTCCCAGATCGGCTGCCTGGAGTTCGTTCCCAACGTGGGTGAACCAACCGGCGGCCGTGGCAAGGATTCCACCGTCCGAGCCGGAGAGAAGCCCGAGCAGGAACGCCGGAACGAAGCCCACGAGACCGGAAACACCGGTTCGAGCGATGGACGGAGCGACGACGAGCGCCGCCAACAGCCCGCCGGGAAGGACGGTCAGCGCCGCGTGGACGGCGACGGCGCTCATCCGTGGCGGGAGCACGTCCTGGCTCTGGCCGACGCTGATGGCGCTGAAACGTGGCAGGGCCATCCCGATTGCCGGCGTGACCGTGACCGAAACACACGTCAGATAGGCACACAGAACGACGAGACCGACCTGCTCGGTGGGCGTGTACGGGGAGATGACTCCCAGTACTGCCGTCACGACGACGCCGATCGGAAGACCGAGGAGCAGTCCCGGAGCCAGCAGCCCACGAACGTACTGGGTGCCAGAAACGGCCGTGAGCGCCACCGGAAGCACCGACCCCTCGTCTCCGAGCGGGTTCATTGCGAACAGCGCGCCGGCGAGCCACGGGAGTCCCACGGCACAGAGCGGGACGAGAGCCGACATCGAGCCGAGCTGCGCGCCCGGACCGACCAGCGGACCGACGATAGTAATCAGGGGGATCAAAAGGAACGTCAGCCGGTTCGGATCGCGCCGGGTCCGCAGGAGTACCCACTCCGCGACGCGGCGGGTCGGCTGCCCGAGCACGCGAGGAACCACGAGCGGCGACACGGCGGCTGCGAGCGCGTCACGCCGAGTAGTTGGACTGCTCGCCTCACCGGACGCATCGGCTGCATCCTCTGGATCGACGCTCACAGGCTCCGTGAACCACAGCGCGGCCGTCTCGCGTTCGATGATGGCCCCGCCGACGGCGACGATCGCCACGCAGCTGAGGGTCCCGCCGACCGCGTGAAGCGACGACCCGACGAACGGCGTTCCAACCACCGCGAGATCGATGAGCCAGCCGACCGGGAGCCACGCGAACACCGCCTGATTGATCGCGCCGAATGGGGCAGCAACGGTGAAAACGGAGTAGCCGCCCATTCCGATCAGTACGACGACTGTTCCGAGCACGGTTTTGTGACGGGCGACGAACCGCGAGGTCGCAACGAGCCACGCGACCGCGTAGCCACAGACCGATCCGGTGACGACCGCCGTTGCGGTGAACAGAACGGCGACCGTTGGCGCGACGATGAGGCTCGCAACTGATCCGAGCAGGAAGACGCTAGCGCTGATCAACACGAGGAGCGGAACGAGGAGATAGGCAAGAATTCGCAGCGTCTCCGAAACGAGGAGTCCTCCTGCGACCGTTCGGGCCGACACGGTCGTCAGCATCAGCGGTTCGGACTCGATGCGTGGTCGAGCCGACACAGTGCGCTGTCCGATCACAAACACCACAAACAGCCAGAAGAGAGCGATCATTCCCCGCAACGAATCGGCCACTGGGAGCGCCTCGACGCCACGGATCGCATCGGCAAACACGACGAGGAACAAGACACAGGGGAGTGTCAGCATCAATTCCCCGAACACTAGCGGCGCGAGCCGTATTTTCTCCCGCCACATCGCACGAACGGACCGGCGGAACTCGAAGACGCCGATTCCGAGGGCGTGGCGCGCCCACCCCGGCTCAGCCATCGGCTGTCACCGGTTCCTCGACGGGATCGGTTTCGGTCAGTTCGAGGAAAACGGTCGTTCCCGTCTCGGCAAGCCCGCGGATCGTCTTCCGTATCGTGCGGGCAGCGCGTGGATCCGCTCTCGTGCGTGTTGCTCCGGCAGATCGCGCAACCCGGCGATGTACTCGAGCTGTTCTGTGGCCGTCGGCTCCTCGTACAACGGCGGTTCCTCGGGGAGGTAGCCGATGTGGGCGCGGAGGGCGTCCCGGTCCGTGATTGGCGCACCCGCGACGCGTCCCTCGTGTGGAACGGGCAAGCCCCGTGAGCAGCCGCATGGTCGTCGTCTTCCGCGCCATTCGGACCGAGGAATCCATACACGTCGCCCGCCGGGATGGAGAGATCGAGAGCGTCAACGGCGATTGTCTCACCGTAGCGTTTGGTTAGATCAGGGGTATCGATCGCGGTCACTGTCGATCATTGTTCTAGTTTGACCTAACGGGTGAAATAGGTGGTGAATTTCAATCCTCCTCTATCGTTTGATGTTCGATCCAAACGATAGATAACAAGTCAATAAAATATAATCCTGACCCGAACGATCCGCGTCTCCATCACCGCTACGAGCGCCACAGCTATCTGACTGTGATCCGAGCAATGTCGTATGGAAACACCGGACACGAACGGAGCGGACAGCGAGCAGGCGACGCTCTCGACGGGACAGACTGTCTCGCTCCCGTTGTCCACCACGGCAACGATGATGGGAGCTGTGGTTCCGGCCGCGCTCGAACCGGTACGGGAGCTGTTGCCGGCGACCCTCTCACCGGTTCGTATCGGTCCACGGACGGCGGCTGTGGCGTTTCTCTCGGTCGAGTACCACAGCGTCGACGGCGGAACGATCGAACCGTACAACGAGTTCGGAGTGCTCGTTCCGGCGCTACGTGGGTCCTCGAGAACGGACCTTATGGGGTGGCTCCCCGGTGGTGTGGGTGGATACGTCTGGTATCTGCCGGTCACGACCGAACCAGCGCGCGCGCTCGGTGTGGAGATCTGGAGCTACCCGAAGGTGTGTGGGGAGATCGAGATTACGGACACCGGTTCGCGCCGCAACACCGCCGTGAGTATCGATGGGGATCACCTCATCACGGTCGAGATCGAACGACCTCCGACGCTGCCGATCGAGACGTCGGTCCGGGCCGAGAGCTACACCAGCCACGACGGGACCGTGCTCACAGAGCCGCTGTCGTTCGAAGGGACGATCGGTGCGTGGCCGTTCAGCACGCGGCTCTCCTACACACTCGGAACCCACCCCAGGGCGGACGTGCTCCGTGAGCTGTCGCTGGGAACGCGGGCGCTCGTTCGGTGGTACGGCAAGGGAACGTTCGTCATTCGCTCCGGAACGCCGATCGAAACGGTGTGATCGAACGCTCACGATTCCAACGAACGCGCTGTGGCGTGAGTGAGGGCGGTCGCCACGCAGCCGACGACGACAGCGACGCCGAACATCACGAGCGGGGTGATCCGCTCAGTGGCGAACAGGTTGTAGCCCTGTGCGAGAACGAGAAAGGCGAACGCGGCGACGAGTCCCCAGAGGATGCTGCGTCGGGTTCTCACGCGTCGCTCACCCCATCGCGGTCGGCGACACTTTCATGTATTCGCGCATGAGCACCGTGGCGTACGCGCCGTTCGGAAGGGCAAACGAAAACCTGAGCGCCTCCGAGTCGGACTCCGTCACGTCCGCTATTGAGAGATCGGTTCGGACGAGGATCGGCCGTCGTGTTCCGGTAGAATCGAACGCTCCGGGCAGCTCGAAGGCATCGGGGGTGAGATCGACCGCATCGAGCACCTCGCGCTCGATCGCACCCTGCTCGCCGTCGCCCAGCTCCGTGTCGGAGCCGACCAGCGGCGCGGTGACGAACGCCCGTCCACGGTCACAGTGTCGGGCGATCGTCTCGACGCGGGATTCGGTCACCCGTTGGTACTGGTCGGGATCGGGGCGGCCCTGATCGTCGAGGAAACAGACCACGTCCCCCGCGACCGGCCGCTCGAACGCCAGTCCGCGTTCCAAGCGCTTCGAGAGCATCCGGTTGAACAGATACGACTGGGCTGCGTGGACGAACAGCGACTGTAGGTTCGTCGGGACCGCCGTCAGCGCCTCCCGAAACTGATCCGACCCCGTCGCGTCGGTTTCGGTGAGCCGGTGGGCGATTGCCCGCTCGTAGCGGAGGTGGGTCGGAAACCGCTCGATCGCCTCCTGCCAGTCGTGTGTCCGATCGACGTACTCGCGCGCCGCTTGCGTCTGGGCTGGCTCGTCCTCGGAGGGGTTGCCCAGATACGTCAGCACCGCCTGTTCCCAGTTGCCCCGAACGATGGCAAGCCCGACCTCGTGGGTGACCGGTCGTATCGTTCCAAACCGCTGTGGCCCGAAAAAGTTCGGAACCCCTACGGTCGTCTCATCCCCCTCACACGCCCCTGGTTTCCCCCCGAACTGTCGGAGGTCCGCCGTGATCGCCGTGGCCTGGGTGGTGTCGGGTCCCACGTCCCGGACGACGATCTCGAACTCGTTGCCGAGGTGGTCGCCAAACAGCACCGGCCGGCCTGCCCGTCCGACGACCTCGATCTCCGCGCCGGAAACCGACGGAACGGTGTTCTCCTCGAAGCCCCGGATCGAAAACAGCTGTGTGGTGATCGCGCGCTTGTCTTTCGTTCCGGCCCACGTGATCCGCTCGCGGCTGATGCCCAGCCGACCGGCGAGTTCGTCCACGAACCCGTTCGTGTCCCGATTCGTGAGTGTCGCACGGAAGACGAGCACGGGGTACGCACCGGTGTCGGCGTCCACCGGCTCGGGATCGATCGCCTCCCGCTCACGGACCCGGAAATCCGACACCCGGTCCCGGAGACGTCCCCCGATCCCATCCCCATCGCTCACGTACGTCTCGATCCCGATCGATCGTTCCACCGGCTGTGACCGGCGCATCACGGATCCCCACTGTTCATGTTCGTACCCAGAGACACCACCACCATCAGTGGTTCTACTCGAGACGCCCGACGATCAGACACATAACAGTACTGGTTGTAGCTGGATTTTTTTACCGTGGCCGCCCATTTATCGCAGTAATGGCCGTTCCGGTAGATGACCGTGGTTGGTTCCGTGGCTGAACGCGTAGAAAACAGCTATCGGGTGAATAATAACGCTTCAGGATAAACACGAACCAAATCCCGAGGCTGGTGACGACCGATCGCCGCATCCTTCCGGGACATCCTTTAGACTACCTGGAAATGAGATACAATCTAACCGAAACCCACATCGCAGGTATCGCGGCTGCCGTGCTCGCAATCGTCATCATCGTGGCCGCCGTCGTCCTCATGAACGTCGCTCAGCCGCCAGAGGGGGGTAATGATACGCTTTCGCCGACGGTCGGGGACCTGACGGAGTCGCCGACTCCCGAGACGCACGCCCCCGGATTCACGCCAGCACCAACGTCAACACCGGAGCAAACGACGACACCGACGCCCGAACCACCGTCGACGGAGCCACCGCCGGAGGACAACCAAGGGATCGACCCGAGTAAGATCTCGGTCACACCGAAATGTACCAACGCCGACAGCGGGGAAGCCTGGTACGAACTCACCAACGAGAACGCAAAAACGGCGACCATCTCGTTCAGGTCGGCCGCCGGCGGGGACAGTGATTCGGTGGCCGTTCAGGGCGGTGGCGGCTCGGCCGAGATCTCCATTCCGGCGTCCGGTGACAACGCCGGGCTCGTGGTCGAATTCCCAGGCATCGACGGTGGCACACACGAGGGCGTTCGCTACCCACCGGCGTCGAACGCGTGTAACGGTGGAACCGACGGCGGGACCGACGACGGGAACGACAACGGCACCGACGATGGGGGCGACAACGGCACCGACGACGGTACTGACGATGGCACCACTCCGCCCCCGACCATCACCTTCTCGGACCAGACAGCCTCGGATAGACAGACAATCACCATCGAACGGGTGTCGCTGCCGAACGGCGGCTTCATCGCCCTCTCTCCCGAGGACAGCTCTCAGGTTTGGACCTCCGAGTACGTCGATTCGGGAACCAAAAGTGACGTTATAATCGACCAGCCCCCGAACATCGACGGTGAGCAGACGTACACGGCCACGATCTACAACGACACCAACGGGAACGGACAGTTCGACGAAAGCGACACGGCCTACACCGAGCAAGGAACCCCCGTCTCAGATACGGCCACCGTGAAAACCCAGAACGGCAATGGTAACGGTGACGGCAACGGTAACGACGGAAACGATGGCGGTGACGGAGCCGACGATGGTGGACTGTTCGGTCTGGTTCGGTCCCCGTAACCCGTCACGCCGGCTCTTCGTTCGAGACGTTTCGTCCCGCTGAACCCGATTGTTCAGTACAGAGAAAGATCACCGGTCACCGCGTCGACGGCCGCCTCGGAGGCGGGACCGACGCCGAGCGTGGTGACCGTGTTGGGATCGAGCTGCGTGTGGCCCGCGTCCCGAACGACGGCGTGAGGAAGCCCGTTGCGCCGGGCGTCGTCCGCGAGGTCGAACAGCGCCTGTTCGCCGTCGGCCTTCAGAACGACCTTCTTCTGGCCGCCGCCTTTCCACGCGGTCCGGTCTTTCTCTGGCGTTTCCTCGTAGGCCGACAGCGACGCGTGGGCGACCTGTGCGGCCAGCTTCCCCCGGCCCATCCCGAGATCCGTCCGGGCAACGATGGCTTGTTTCATATCTCGTGCTGGATCGGTGGGCTGAAAGCAGTACCGACCTGGGGACGGGCAGTCGATCCCGGCACAACCGTCGGTACACGCGACACAAAACCGAATTCGAGTCCGTTCGCTTTTACCCCGCGGGGACCGCTGTAGAGGTATGATACTCTCCGATGTGGACATCCTCGACCGGCTCGAATCGGGGGACCTCGTCGTCGAGCCGCTCGAGGACGTGGATCTGCAGATCCAGCCGGCCAGCGTCGACCTCCGGCTCGGGCGGGAGTTTCTGGAGTTCCAACGGACCAATATCCCGTGTATCCACCCCAACAGCGAGCGGGAGGTCGAGGAGTACGTCGAGGAGACGACCGTCGAGGACGGCGAGTTCATCCTTCATCCGGGCGATTTCGTGCTCGGAACGACGCGCGAGCGGGTCGAAATCCCGCCGGATCTCATCGCGCACGTCGAAGGCCGGTCCTCGCTCGGACGGCTTGCGGTCGTAGTCCATGCTACTGCCGGTCTCTGTGATCCGGGGTTCCGTGGGAAAATCACGCTCGAACTGTCTAATCTCGGAACGGCCCCGGTCGCGCTCACGCCCGGGATGCGGATCTCCCAGCTGACGTTCACCGAGCTGACGACCCGTGCAAAGCGTCCCTACGGCACCGATCGCGGGTCGAAATACCAGGATCAGGGGGGACCGCAAGCCTCCCGCATCCAGGGCGACCGTGAGTTCGGGGGTGACCAATAAGATGCGCTTCATCGAGGAGGTCGTCGTCGACGAATTCTTACCCACGTTCCGGTCGATGCTCGCTGAAGAGCTACGGGATCGGGGGCTCACCCAGAACGAGGTGGCTGGGCTGTTGGGCATCAGCCAGTCTGCGGTTTCGAAATACGCTCACGGCGAGATCGAGCGCCACGACGCGGTGCTGACCGACAAGCGGGTGCTCGATCTCGTTTCCCGCCTCGGTGAGGGGCTTTCCGAGGGGGAAATGAGCCGCGTCCAGGCGCTCGTGGAGACGGAGGTGCTCATCCGCCAGCTCGAACGCGGCGACCTGCTCGCCACCATGCACGAGGCGTCGATGCCGGAGCTGTCGGCCTACGACGGCGATTTCGACGTTCACGACGCTGACAGCACGCTCCGGGCCACCGAACGGACGCTCTCGTCGGTCCGCCGGGGGTTGCGCGTCCTCGAACACGCCAGCGGGTTCGCAACGCTCATTCCAGCGGTCGGCTCGAACCTCGTGGAGTGTCTCCCCGAGGCAACCGGGATCGACGAGGTTGCGGCCGTTCCGGGGCGCATTCTCGACGTGAAGGGACGGGCGACCGTGCCCACGGAACCGGAGTTCGGCGCGAGCGGTCACGTCGCAACCGTCCTCCTTGCGGCCCGCGCTGGCGGTGTCGACGCCCGCGCCGCGTTGAACATCGCCTACGCCGCGGAGATCGTCGAACGGCTCGAAGCAGCGGGCTACGCGACAGCCTCCTTCGATCCCGAAACCGAGCTGCCCGGTGATCTCACCGAGACCGTGGACGATCGGGTCGATGTCCTCTACCAGACCGGCGGGATGGGGATCGAACCCGCTGTCTACCTCCTTGGACCGGACGCACCCACAATCGCAACGATCGCTCGGGATCTCACCGACGTCGACGACTGAACCGTGACACAATGAGCACTCGGATCGAAGCGTTCTACGGGCGCTGGGCGGGCGTGTACGACATCGTGGCAACGACCCTCGTTCCCACCGCGTGGCGGGACCGAGCGGTCGACGCGTGCCGGCTCTCGCCGGGCGACACGGTCGTGGAGTTGGGCTGTGGAACGGGCTCGAACCTCCCGCTGCTCCGCGAGCGGGTGGGACCGAGCGGCCGCGTCGTGGGCGTGGATCTGACGCCGTCAATGGTGGAACAGGCACGACAGCGGGTCGAGCGCGCCGGCTGGGACAACGTCACGCTCCTTCGAGGCGACGCGAGCCGGCCGCCGGTTACTGAGGCGAACGCGGTGCTGGGAACGTTCGTGGTCGGGCTGCTCCCCGATCCAGCCGGAGCCGTCGAAACGTGGTGTGCGCTCGCCACCGATCGCGTCGTGCTACTGAACGGCGGGTCGAGTTCCCACCCGGTCGGACGGCTCTGTAACCCCCTGTTCGGCGCGTGCGTCGCTGCCGGTACACCGACTGACTCTCCCCGGGAAACGCTTCGCCGGCTCGCCGCTCACTCCGATGCCCGACGACAACTGGATGGGGCCGTCCGTGCCTCACGGAACGCGCTCGTCGAACACACCGCCAACTACCGATTCGAAACGTTCGGGCTGGGGTTCGTCGGTCTCGCGAGTGGAAATCCCGAGCGCTCGTGAGCTGTGTGAGACGAAACCAAGCTGTGTGTGCACGTATGTAAGTATGTTCATTCATGTGTTGGTGTGTGTTTATATGTAAGTCGGATCGGCGGGCCAGCAACGGGGTGAGACGCGACGATTCCCACAATCAGGAACCGATCGAATCTGTCGTGTGCGGAGCAGCAGACCGATAAATCTGGCGAATGGGTAGTTTTCGATCGTGGTTCAAGGGTCCTGCACGAAAGATAATCCTTTTGAGCATAGCTCTGGAATCGAAGAGTATGCCCGAGGAACTGAAAAAGGGGCTAGAGGGTGTGCTCGTCGCCGAGTCCGAGTTGAGTTACATCGACGGGGAGGCCGGGAAGCTCATATACCGTGGCTATTCGATCGATGATCTAGCTCGCGAGGCCAGCTACGAAGAGGTGTTGTATCTTCTCTGGCACGGGCAGTTGCCCAACCGCGACGAACTCGAATCGTTTAGCGAGGCGATGGCCGCCGAACGGGCCATCGACGGGGACGTTCTCGACACCATCGAAGCGCTCGCTGACGCCGAGGAGGAGCCGATGGCCGCGCTTCGAACGATCGTTTCCTCTCTGTCGGCGTCAGACGCCGACCGCGACGCCAATCCGACCGAGCGCGAGGTCAATCTCAGGAAGGGCCGGCGCATCACCGCCAGGATTCCGACCGCGCTCGCCGCGTTCGTTCGCCTGCGTGATGGGAACGATCCGGTTGCGCCCCGGGAGGATCTCTCTCACGCCGCGAACTTCCTCTACATGCTCAACGACGAGGAGCCGGACGATGTTCTCGCCGAAACGTTCGACATGGCGCTCGTGTTGCACGCCGACCACGGACTGAACGCCTCGACGTTCGCCGCGACGGTCACGGCGTCGACGCTCGCGGATCTCCACAGCGCCGTCACCAGCGCCATCGGAACGCTCAGCGGATCGCTTCACGGCGGCGCAAACCAGGACGTGATGGCGATGTTGAAGGAGGTCGACGACAGTCCCAAGGAGCCGACCACGTGGGTGGAAGACGCACTCGACAACGGTCGTCGCATCCCCGGTTTCGGCCACCGAGTGTACGAGGTCAAAGACCCCCGCGCACGCATTTTGAGCGAGAAATCCGAGGAGCTTGGCCAAGCCGCAGGCGACACGAAGTGGTACGAGTACAGCGTGGCTGTCGAGGAGTACGTCCAGGACGAAAAGGGGTTGGCACCGAACGTCGACTTCTACTCGGCGTCCACCTACTACCAGATGGGCATCCCGGTCGACACCTACACCCCCATCTTCGCGCTGTCGCGCGTGGGCGGCTGGATCGCTCACGTCCTCGAACAGTACGATGACAACCGGCTCATCCGACCGCGTGCCCGCTACGTCGGAGAAGAAGAGCGGGAGTTCCCATCGATCGAAGATCGATAACGGCGTTCTCGCTCCGTTCGCGTTCATAGGGGTTCCATCGGATCGATGGCTGGCGATCTCTCCCACCGGACGAAACGATACGCAGTGTTACTATCGACCTGATTGGATGATCGTGTAGAGTGATCGACTCGATCGGGTTTATCGGCTGGCTGTGTTCGGTTACTCGGTTCTCGTGGCCGTGGTTCTTCCAACACCGGGGGAACTCGTTCTCGCCGTTCCGATCGATCTGGGGCTTTCACCCCTGTCACTGTAGCGCTCGTGATCGGGTGTAGCAGCCTCGGTAAGGCCATCGGAAGCGTCGTGGCGCTCCGAATCGGCGTGGGATGCCTACGGTTCGGACCGATCGATGCGCTCGCAGAACGCCTCCCACCTGCTCCGTCGATCATCGATCCCAACGGACGCCTCGTCGATCACGTCCGTCGATACGGTTGCGTCGGGTTGGTCGTCGTGCTCGCAATCCCGTTCGTTCCTGCCACCGCCGACGTCTACGGGTTCAGCGTGATCCGAACGAACACGCCCAAATTCGGTTTCGCCGTCTTTCTTGGCACGGTGTTCCGGTTGCTCGCCGTCGTTGGTGCTGTCGGAGCTATTCTCTCAATATTCTAATTTTCATCATACAACTGAAGTCGTTGAAAATTATCTGCTTGTGTGGTTTTTAATAGATGTTTTACCAATATGGGGTGTATAACCGTTATGCGTTCCGGAATTCCCCAGTTGGAGCGTTAGACGTAACCCTGAGCCGGCGGAATAGCTCGTATGCTTTCGTTCGACGACGTTTTTGTCGCTCGTGACCGGATCGAGGAGTCGATCCGTCACACGCCGCTCGAGCGGTCGAACACGTTTTCCCAGCGCACGGGGGCGGACATCCACCTGAAGCTCGAACTCTTCCAGCGCACGGGAGCATTCAAGCTCCGGGGAGCGACAAATCGCATTGGGATGTTGAGCGAATCGGAGCGCGAGGCCGGCGTCGTCACGGCGAGCGCAGGGAATCACGCCCAAGGGGTCGCGTTGGCTGCGAGCAGGGCGGGCGTAGATTCGACGATCGTCATGCCGGAACACGCGCCGATCTCGAAGGTCAACGCGACCGAGGGGTACGGTGGGACGGTCGTCCTCCACGGGAGCGACTACAACGAGGCCCAATCCCACGCCCACGAGATCGAGCGCGAGGAGGGACGCACCTACCTCCACGCGTTCGACGATCCGGCCGTGATGGCCGGGCAAGGAACGGTGGGGCTGGAGATCGTGGACGACTGTCCGGAGGTGGACACGGTGGTCGTGCCGATCGGCGGCGGCGGGCTTATCGCCGGCGTGGCGACCGCCGTGAAGGGGATCGATCCCGAGGTCCGCGTCGTGGGGGTGCAAGCGTCGGGGGCCGCAAGCGCCGTGGAATCGTTCGAGGCCGACGAGATCGTCGAGTTAGACACCGTCGATACGATCGCTGACGGCATCGCAACCCGCCGGATCGGGACACAGCCCTTCGAGATCATTCGAGAACGGGTCGATTCGGTCGTCACCGTTTCCGATCCCGAGATCGCCATGGCGATCTCGCTGTTGGTCGAGCGATCGAAAGTCGTCGTCGAGGGGGCCGGGGCGACCGCGCTGGCAGCCGTGCTTGCCGATGCCTTCGAGTACGAATCCGGTGAGACGATCGTGTCGCTACTGAGCGGTGGCAACATCGATCCCAACGTGCTCACGACCGTGCTCATGCGGGGGCTGGTTCAGAGCGGGCGGTACGTCAAGCTCAAAACCGTATTGAAAGACCGCCCGGGCGCGCTCATGGAACTTACACGGATCATCGCCGACAACCGCGCGAACGTGTACGGCATTCAGCACGACCGGACCGCGCGGGACATCGGAATGGGATCGGCTGAGGTCGTGCTCGATCTCGAAACGCGCGGTCCCGACCACGTGGATCAGCTCGTCGATTCGCTCGAAAACAACGGCTATCCCGTCGAGACCCTCGTGTGAGGACCGGTCGGGATGGGCGTCCCGTTGTCGAACGGCCGCTCATCGTGGAACGTTTTGGTCGCTGTCTCCGAGAAGGGGATATGGAATTCGATTCGTTCGTGCTTGCGGCTGCTACAGACGATCTCTCCCAGGCGGTCCCCACCGAGTATGCGGATGCAGTGGAGTTTCGCCTCGATCTCGCTGACGAGCCACTCGAACAGCTTTCCGAATACGACGGGGAGCTTCCGATCATTGCGACCAACCGCGTCGAGTGGGAGGGTGGGGATGCAGCCGACACGCCCGAACGGCTCGAAGCCCTCCGGAAAGCCATAGCGCACCCACTGGTCGAGGCGATCGACGTGGAACTTTCGACCGTCGTGGCGGGCGATGGTCTGGGATTGATCGACGACGCTCGTGACCGTAACGTGTCGGTGATCGTTTCGACCCACGATTTCGAAGAGACACCCAGTGGGCCGGAGATGCAGCGCCTACTCTCGCGAACCGGGGAGTACGGCGACGTGGGAAAGCTGGCAGTGACAGCCGCGACGCTCGACGACGTACTCCAGTTGCTCGCGGTCACACGGGCGCGCACGCAGGCGGGCCAACGGGTGGCGACGATGGCGATGGGGGCCGTGGGTCGCCACTCCCGGGCTGTGGCACCACTGTACGGCTCGCGGATCGGCTACGCACCGGTCGATCCCGACTACGCCACTGCCCCTGGCCAGTACGATCTCGTGACGCTTCGGCGCGTGATCGACCAGCTCGGGGATGAATCCTAAGGATTACTGGAATCCTCGCAGCGGTGTGGCTTGTGAACTCTCCTCGGTTTTGGCCTGCTGCATCTGCTTTGCCAGCCGCTGGCGCGCCATTTGGATCTCCTCGGCCTGATCGACGAGTGCGGCGGTGTCGATGTCGATTTCCGTGATGGGCGAGATTCCGTGATCGAGCAGCACTTTCGAGGCTTCGGGATCGGGAAACTGCGGATGTGCCTCGACCACGAGTCCGACGCTCGTCAAATCCCGGTCGAGCGCTTCGTGGAGTAGCGCCCCCGTGGGACCGCTCATGGCACCGCTCTGTTTGGGCGGAACGATCCCAGCCCGATCGAGGTGGGCGTTGCCGTCTCCCGTCGCGACACCGAACAGCTCCGGACTGCGTTCTCCACCTCCGCCCCCACTTCCACCTCCATCTCCACCTCCACCGAGCCCGAGGCCGGACTCGCTTGCGTCGGTAGCCTGCTCTTGGCCTTGTTCCTGGGGAAGCCCGCTGAGAAACACCGGCGTCACGTCGTTCGACGCGCCCCACTCGATGACGCACTCCGCGAACGCCTCCCGGCTTTCTGCGGCGATCGGGATGTCGCTGTGTAACACCAGCAGGTCGCGCTCGGCGTCGGCGTACAGCCTGACAGGCGGTTTGAGTTCTGACTCCTCGTTGTGGTAGATCGCTACCGGTGGGAGTCCCGAACACCGAATGGCGGCGTAGTACGTCATGTCGAACGTGTCGACGATGTGGT
Organism: Halobacteriales archaeon YIM A00010; assembly: GCA_025041175.1. Classification (GTDB taxonomy): domain Archaea; phylum Halobacteriota; class Halobacteria; order Halobacteriales; family Haloarculaceae; genus Halocatena. The sequence continues at coordinate 1,738,821 of JAKCFJ010000001.1, read as the reverse complement.
CCGCGGCGATCTTTCCCACGAGTCCAACGCCCGGAAGCCCCTCGATGCACGTCGGTTCGTCGAGATCAATTTCGTTTTGAACGTCGATTGTCGCCATACAACACACTCCGACCGCCGATGACTTAACACTGCACCTCCCACTGCACCATCAGAACACCACACTCCCGCTTCATCTCCGTCATTCTAACGACCTATCACTACGCTGTCTCCGAATTCAACTGAGCCGTATCGAACAATCCCGCCTAGTAGAGGTCTTTAAGGGATGGGGACGGCCCACCGACACACTTCATCAGCGGAGCACCTGAGTGTCTGATATTCTTCGACTGCCCCGGCGACGTGAGGGAGAGGGCCTTCGCGTCCACGTCGATGACGCAGTTCCCGACGAAGGTGTTTTGAGAGTCCGAGAATGCGACGCCCTGCCGGCCGTCGCCGATTTGTTTGATGTAGCAGTTCTTGATCCGGGAGGCGTCGGCCGCTTCAGCGAGCACGGTCGGGCCCTTGGCGGCGGTGCCGGTGATCTGAACCCGTTCCATGCGGAGCCAGCGCGCGCCCGAACTCGCGCTGTGGCTACCTTGGGAGGGTTTACCCTCGCGGTAGACCGCGGACGCGCCGTCGTTGTCGGAGACAATCCGCGTGTTCAACACGTCGAGGGTTCGGCCGCCGGTCCAGACGGAGATAGCCGACCCCGGGGTAGGATTGTCGCGGATGATGATGTCGGTGTTACAGATCTTCGCCCCGGCCGCATCGACCTCCCCGATATCGGCCTTCTTTTGCTCGACGACGATCCCGGCCATTTTGAAATCGATATGTTCCATGGTGCGTGGGCCGGAGTATTTCTTTGGATCGACCTCGATGACTGCACCGTCGACGTAGCTGCCCTTACCAGAAAAGCGAATGCCCGCGACATTGTTGTTCCGGTAGACGCCACCTTCAACTTGGACCGAGCTGAGCGAGCGGCTCGCGTAAATGCCGTTGTTGCCGAACTCTTCGAGGTGGCAGTCGATGATCTTGACCGTGCCTTTGCCGCCATACACGGAGATGCCGACGCGGCCGTTACCGCCCTTGTAGTGCGCCCACGCCGAGCCTTTCTTGGCGACGAAGTTCTTGACGACGCCCGTTGAATTCGAATCGTTCACCCGGAGCTGCCAACACCGGGTGACGTCGCTCGAAACGGCGGTCCCGCGCCCGATGTGCTTGATGTTCTCGATGTGGAAGCCGCGCTCGGAGGCGACCCGGATGCCCGTCGCGGTGTTGGTCGGCCGAATATCGACGTCGAAGTTCTCGTACAGCGCCCGATCGCACGTGCTGTCGATGAAAAACTCGTTGTACCCCGCCGGGAATGTGAACAACACATCCTCATCTTTCCCCCGGATGCCGATGCGATCGGTGCTCAGCGAGACAGAGCTCTCCCAGTGATACGTCCCGGCGGGGAATTCGATGAGCGTGTTCCCATCGAGTGCCGACCCGACCTTGCTGCTCACGTCCTGGTTGCCGTTCGGGTCACACCCGAGATCTGTGACCGCGTCGACGACACGCCCGAACTGGATCCCGTAGTGGGTCGTCCCAAGTATACGCCCGATCTGTGGCGCACTCACCGGAGAACCGACGACGGCGCTAGTGAGCTTCATATACCCGCGTCGGCCCAATTGTTCATCCTCCGTATTATTTCGCTCACTCTCTCCGACGAATGACATCGATAGGTACGACGGGACCTCTAAAAACAATCTTTAGGATACATACATCTATTTCCTATTTTATAACAGTCAATTAAGATGGCATGTACATTAAATAATTATTAGAAAAATATTCTTTGGTGTACAGTGATTCGACAACGTCAAGCGTCAATAAACCGGCTCATACTGAATTTCGGGGGAAGCTGACTGGTACGTGGATCTGCTCACTGGCCGGTCAGACTGTGGTATAGAGAGACTATTGCGACAAAGATCATCAACCAACCGACAAATGAGAATATAATTCCCTGGCTCTGATACACAAAATGGGAGCAACAGTAGTAGCTCCCACCAGTAGCTCGGAGAAATTCTCGGAGGCCGTAGCTGATAAACAGACTCCCCGCTGTTCCGACTGCCGCACATATTATGATCTCTTTTGACCAATCAATTAGCTCAACCATTATTTATCCTTACTCACCTTGCCCAATCATATTAGTTTTCTGTCGGTACTATCTACAATTGAGTATTGTTGAGCAGTACCTATGACTCGCCTGTATGACGTTTGATGGTTGACACCGCATCTCCATTCCTCCAGCTTTAGTCGTGGAGTTTCTGGTTAACATCCTATAGTGTCGAACGTAGCTGTTGAAAGAGAGCACTCGTGGACGCGTAGGATCCGATCCATCCCTGTCGAGTGCACGCTGACGGGACTGTCATACCGTACGTTCGATAGTATATGGATACAGGTGGGTAGCAGAGATCTAGTTTTGTGAGATGCCTCTTATGTCGGCAATCTTTTATCAATCCAGACAGCTCGTTCGGTGAAGCGGGATATAGTTGTTTGCACAGCTACCACTCTCCCGTTTCAATACCATCATTCTGACGCTCAATCCGACGCTATCTAGCGATTAAACGCAGCCGATCGCGGGAACACTGCTCGCGGTGAGCGTACTCACGGTACCGCGACCGCTCCGCTCGGTGTGGTTTCTCGTCAGTCGTCGGTGGTGTGTGCAGCGGCGGCCGCACCGACGACGCCTGCTAGTTCGGGGTGGCGCTCCCGTAGCCCAGCGAGATCGCCACGCTGTCGGTACTGGCCCACCTTTTTTCCGCTCGGGTGAGCGGAGCTCACCCTCACGCAAAAAATCTGGACCAAAAAAGCCGCTCACTGTCGCCGGGCTACGCCCGGCTGCTTGAGGGACGTAGTCCCTCTCTGCGTTCGCGGTGAGTGTACTAACTCACCGCGACCGCTCCGCCTCCGCTACCGCACCGCTACGGTGTTCCGTCAGTCGTCGGTGGTCGGTGCAGCGGCGGTCTCACCGACGATGCGCGCCAACTCGGGGTAGCGCTGACGTAACCCAGCGAGATCGCCGCGCTGGCGATACTGGCAGTAGGTCACCAGCGTGTCGACCAGACAGGCGGGCGCGCTGTCGGCATCCGGTTTCTCGGTGATCTCTGCGGGTTCGCGTGCGTCGTCGGGCGTGAACACGGATTGGATCACGTCACCATCACGCTGTTCGTGGAATCGGACGCACGCCCCGTTATCGAACCAGCATTCGACGATCATCTCACCGGTGGCCGCGTAGCGCGTGAACCGCGCAATACCGGGGAGTTCGTCGTAGCCGCCCGTTTGGGTCCTGCCAAGCCCCGCCGTCGCCAGTATCTGCTCGATCTGGGTGGCATGCGCGCAACCCGTCGACTGGCACGGCCGACATCACCAGAAATCGAAGATTTCTGGTTAGCAGCCGAGCGAAGCTCGGCGACACCAGAGTCCTTCACCCACATCGATGCTGTGGTACAGCTCCGCTTTCGAGACCACGTCCCGATCCTCGACGGCCGAGAGGTTCAGTACCTCGCCCTGCTGATTCCGAAACTGGAACAGCGGCAACGTCATCGCCACCACCGCCCCAACGGACACCCCATACGATGGTCGAGACGCGTGCGGACCGGGCGACCGCACACCGGACAGCGCGTGCGCTGTTCATCATTCTGATACGATGCGACACCGTTACATATCTCTGATTCATTCCCAGTCATGGGACTCTCTCATCATGGAGAACCCCAGCGTCGGGTGGTGGAGTCACCCGGCGCGTTCAACACGAACGCGCATGCGTTCCCGCCATGCTGGCGTCCTCATCTATCGTTCCTTACTCCATCATACATAAAGGTACTGATGGAACGAACAATGTTATATTCTATTAACAACTCGTACCTCCAGCAGTTCTTCGGAGCATAGCCACGAATCACTGGTATCGGGCGTTGCTGCCGACTGAGACAGGCTGGTAGCAGCGAATTTCTTCTCAACAATCACGTTGGTAATGACAATACTCGAATCGATCCGAACGGCCCTGCACCACAGCGCCGTGGTGAGCAAGTATCTCCACGTGGAACAGCGGCCAGTCAGTCCGTCGAAGCTGTGCGGAGCGGTCGCGGTAGCAGTGAGTACACCCACCGCGAGCGGCTTTTTTTCGCCCACGTTTTTTGCGTGAGGGTAGCGCAGCCACCCGAACGGAAAAAAGGTGGGGGGAAAACACAACGCTGTTAAACGCTTGCTTCCAACCGAGAGGCATGGTAAACACACTGGGTCTCGGGGTGGGGCTCACACTCACGCTCGTCGTGGTCGTGTTCCACTTCTCGAAAGGGACGGCGTGGCAGCCCCGAGAAGACGTCTCGGATGAGGTGCTCGAACACCGTGCCGCTACCGTGCCCGAGACGGCGTTTCCCGAGCCGATGAACCGCTCGATCGGCGGTGGGGCAGCCAGTGGCGGGGCAGCTATCGCCGGCGAGACCGAAGCCGAAGGCGAGCTCGCGGAGGGCGAAGCCGCCGAGGCGACCGATGATCCGTCCGCGATCCCCGACGACGAAGCCGACGCGTACGAAGTCGAGTTCGTCAAGGAAGGGGACACGATCGATGTCAAAGAGAACACCACCCTCCTCGAAGCCGGCGAAGATGAGGGGTGGGATCTCCCATACGCGTGCCGTGAGGGCCAGTGTATCTCCTGTGGCGGTCGCATCACGAACGGTAACGCCGAGGAGTACGTCGAGCACCACACCAACCAGATGCTCGGCGAGGAGGAACTCTCGGACGGATACACCCTCACCTGCGTTGCCTACCCGACGGCCGACCTCAGCCTCGAAACCGGTGAATCACCGTAGTCAAACGCGCGATCGACGACTCAAAACCGTTATATCCACCGACCGAAAACCAGTTGATGTGAGCCTGTAGCTCAGTGGACAGAGTTCTTGGTTCCGGACCAAGACGTCGCGGGTTCAAATCCCGTCGGGCTCGTCACTCGCTCCTTTTTGCGATCGTGTTCATATTCGCCAAAAATGGGTGTACACGAGGGTAGAACGGTACACCTTTTGGTTTGCCCATCGACCGACGGGTATGGTTTCACTCGGGTTGGTGGTCTCCCAGTTCAACAAGGAGGGACGGATCACCCACGAGATGGAAGAGCGCGCGCGGACCGCGGCCACCGAACGCGGCGCGGAGATCGTCGAGAGCGTTCCGGTGCCGGGTTCGTACGACACGCCGCTGGCCGCGGATCGGTTGGCGCGTCGTGACGACATCGACGCCGTCGCGGTGCTGGGTGCGATCGTCACCGGCGACACCGACCACGACCGCGTCATCGCGGACGCCGCCGCCCACGGGCTGACCGAGGTGTCGCTCGACCGGGATACCCCGGTCACGCTCGGCATCACCGGCCCCGAAATGAGCGTGGACGAAGCCAAAGCGCGCGTCGACCACGGTGCGACCGCTGTCGAAAGCGCTATCGATCTCGCACAAACGTTGTAACGTGTGCATGAGTGCAAACATGAATTTCGCACAGCGCATCCAACGCGTCGAACCGAGTGCGACCATTGCGATCAGTAACATCGCCTCCGAGCTCGAAGCCGACGGCGTCGATGTCGTGGATCTGAGCGTCGGTGAACCCGATTTCCCGACGCCAGAGCCGATCGTCGACGCGGCCAAAGACGCGATGGACGCCGGCCACACGGGGTACGCTCCCTCCAACGGGATTCCCGAACTCCGGTCGGCCATCGCCGACTCGCTCGCCGATCGCGGGCTGTCGTACGCCGCCGAGAACGTGATGGTCACGCCGGGCGGGAAACAGGCGCTGTTCGAGGTCGTTCAGTCGCTGGTCGAGGACGGCAGCGAGGTCGTCCTCCTCGATCCGGCGTGGGTGTCCTACGAAGCGATGGTGAAGATCGCCGGCGGCTCGCTCGAACGCGTCGATCTCACGCCCCACGGCTTCCAGCTCGAACCGGCGCTGTCCGAACTCGCCGACACCGTCTCCGACGACACGGATCTCATGATCGTCAACTCCCCGAGCAACCCCTCCGGGGCGGTGTTCTCCGATACGGCCTTCGAGGGCGTTCGTGATCTCGCGGTCGAGCACGACGTTACTGTCGTTGCCGACGAGATGTACGACCGGATCACCTACGGCGTTGAGCAGACGAGCCTCGGCACGCTGGAGGGAATGGGCGATCGCACTGTCACCGTCAACGGCTTCTCGAAGGCGTATTCGATGACCGGTTGGCGGTTGGGCTACTTCGCCGCCCCGGCCGAACTCATCGACCAGGCCGGCAAGCTCCAATCGCACTCCGTGACGTGTGCGACCAACTTCGTCCAGCACGCCGGCGTCGCCGCGCTCACCGAGTGCGATTCGTACGTCGCGGAGATGCGCGAGGCGTTCGCACAACGGCGCGACATGCTCGTGGATCTCTTTGCCGACCACGGGGTGGACGTGCCCGTGGGGGACGGTGCGTTCTACATGATGGTTCCCGTGGACGAAGACGACCAACAGTGGTGTGAGAACGCGCTCTCGGACGCACACGTCGCCACCGTCCCCGGCAGCGCCTTCGGTACCCCTGGATACGCGCGGCTCTCGTATGCGGCGAGCACCGAACGGCTGCAGGAAGGCATCGAACGACTCGCCGACAACGACTACCTGTAGCTGCCGGACGCCTCAGCCGGCAGTTGGATGGCGAAACTACCGCTCGCCTACTCCTCGGATCGGGCTGGTGGGCGGATGCCGTCGAACGACCGGGGTTCGAGATCCTCGTCGGCGAGAAACGCCTCGCTTCGCTCGCGGAACTCGTCGCTATCCCACACGCGCGCGGTAAGGTCGCGGGCCATCTCCTGTCCCAGAAGACCGAAATTCGTCCACGGCTTCATGATGGCCTTGATAGTCCGGTACGCCTGGGGACTCTTGTTATTGATGACCGTTTTTGTGAGATCGATCGCGCGGGATTCGGCGTCGTCCTCCGGAACCACGCGGTTGATCAACCCCATCGCGCGGGCTTCCTCGGCTTCGATCATGCGTCCGGTCAACAGCAGATCCTTGGCGCGTTTTTCCCCCACGATGAGCGGGAGCAACTGGACGCCGCCGCCAGCGGCCGTCGCACCGACGCCGGCCTCCGGTTGGGTGAACCGGGCGCTCGATTCGGCCACGATCAGGTCACACGCCGACACCAGCTCGTTCCCGCCGGCGGCACAGATCCCGTGAACGCCGGCGACAACCGGTTTCCCCGTCTCCCGCAGCAGATCCAGCGCCTCGAAATACGCCGTCATAAAGCGCGTCCCCTCCTCGAACGACAGCTCCTTCAGATAGTTCAGGTCCGCCCCCGCACAGAACATATCGCCGGTCGCGCTCACGACGATTCCCCACACGTCCTCGTCCCGGTCGGCCGCCGTGATGGCCGCGGCGAACTCCCGTATCATCTCCATGTCGAGAACGTTGTTCTGCTCGGGAGCGTCGAGGCGAACGATGGCGATCCGGTCGTCGGCAGCGCGTTCCGCGTCGATCGTGTCGTACTCCGACATGAGTCCGATCTCTCCCCGAACTCCCATAGTTCCGCCGGCTCCTGATGACTCATACTGTCGGTCAGACGTATTTCAATACCCGCCATCGCAAACCCAGAGGCTGCGACCGGATAGATCGACGCAATGTAGGGACTGTTGTGCGTATGTTCGGCACGGTCGGTGACTGACGACTGCTCTGTGATGTCACGAACCGTTCTGTGTCGCCACAGCGGGACGGAATCACAACAGTCCCTATGAATAACGACTTTCTGACCGACAGTATGACCCAGGTGCGAACAGAACAGTAGGCATATCCCGGCGGGAGACGCTCCTTCCGGTATGCAGGTTATCATCCTCGCAGCAGGAGAGGGGACGCGGATGCGTCCGTTGACTCACTCGACCCCCAAACCGATGTTGCCGGTCGGCGACCGGCCGCTCGTGGCGCACACCGCCGACGCGGCCATCGCCGCTGGCGCTGAGGAGCTTGTGTTCGTGGTGGGCTACGAGGGAGACACTGTCAGGTCGCATTTCGGTGATCAGTACGGCGGCGTCCCCGTCAACTACGCAACCCAGGACGAACAGCTCGGAACTGCCCACGCCGTTCGGGCGGCAAAAGAGCACATCACCGGTCCGTTCGCGGTGCTCAACGGCGACGACCTGTACGACCGGGAGAGCATGGCCGCGCTGTTTTCGGCCGGCCCGGCGGTCGCTTCTTTTCGCGTCGACAACCCGACCGACTACGGCGTGCTCTCGATGGACGACGAGTACGTCACTGGCATCGTCGAAAAACCCACAGACCCACCCAGCGATCTCGTGAACGCGGGCGCGTACGTCTTCCCCGCCGAAGCGCGCGACTGGCTCGACGTGCCCAAAAGCGAGCGCGGCGAGCACGAACTCACGGACGTCCTCGCCAGCGTCATCGATCGCCAAAGCGTTCGATCGGTCGTGCTCGATCGGTGGCTCGGCGTCGGCCGGCCGTGGGAACTCCTCGAGGCGAACGAGTGGAAACTCGACGGACTCGACCGTGATATCGCCGGCGAGGTCCACGAGCGAGCAGAGCTCCGGGGGTCCGTGGTCGTCGAGGAGGGCGCAACCATCGACGCCGGAACCGTCATCGAGGGGCCCGCGCTGATCCAGGCCGGCGCGAGCGTCGGACCCAACGCCTACATCCGCGGCGCGACGCTCGTGGGAGACGATTGCCACGTCGGAAACGGCGTCGAAATCAAAAACAGCGTCCTCATGCACGACACGAACGTTCCACACCTCTCGTACGTGGGCGACAGCCTCCTGGGTCCCAACGTGAACCTCGGCGCCGGGACGCAGGTCGCAAACCTCCGCCACGACGGGGCGGACATCGAACAAACGGTCAAAGGCGAACGCGTTTCGACCGGCCGCCGAAAGTACGGGATCGTCGCGGGCGACGGCGCCAAAACCGGCGTCAACACCTCGCTCTCGCCGGGGGTCGTTCTCTCTCCCGGTGCCACCACGCTCCCCGGCGAACAGGTACACCGGGACGCATAGCTCGACGGACGGTATACCAACACACCGATCGATAGCTAACGCCCCCGATCAATCGGCCCGCTCGAGTGCGGAACCCGTCGGCTCGCCGATCCACTGTTTGCCCCACTGTTCGATCGCGTCGAACACCGGACACAGCGACACACCCTTGTCGGTGAGGCTGTAGTACGTCGCGACAGGGGCGTCCTCCTCGAGGCGCCGGGTCACAAATCCCATCTCCTGGAGATCGTCGAGAACGCGAGAGAGGGTGCGCGAGTTCGCGTCAGTCGAACGCTTTATCTCGTTGAACCGTTTTTCTCCCGCTTGAAGATCGTGCAACACGATCAGCCGCCACTCCGAGCCGATCTGTTGCAAGGATTTGGCGACGAAACACATTCCTTCGCTGAGTTGCTCGGTCGATTCCTGGTGAGTATCGGCGCGTTCCATCGGTCTACCGTGGACGAGGCATCAGACGCAGATGTAGGTTCGGACTCGAACCTGATTTCGAAACACAACTGGAACCAGGAGCCATCTGGACAGGGATGATCGCGTATCGGCTTCTGGTGAACCGCCGGACAGCAGTTGGCTAGTCCGTCGCACTCCGTCCACAGATCCGACAGTATGAGTGCAATGGCAACGCGGCTGGGGTCCAGTCACGAGACGGGGGTGCGTTGGCGGAGATGCGTCCACATCTCCCGACTGTTCCGAGGCGGAAGCGAAACGTCGAGCCGCTGGATGAAATCCACGATCACCATCCACTCGTGACAGTGTGCACAAAGAGAGGATCGGTCCGGGTACCGCTCGATCTCCGAGGAGGGTCGACAGTTGGTTTCCTTGACGAGTTCGTTGCAGCTCGGACAGTAGAGGAGGCGGGAACCGCCGCGCCGTACGATCGCCCACCGAACAGCAGGGATCGAACACTCGATCGGCTCCCCATCCCGCGGAGTGATCCGAAGACGCACTGTCTGTGGTTCGTTCTTGCTGTTTATCTCGTCGTTCGTCATGCGTTGTTTTCTACGTTAAACCGAACCAGCCGTGCTTATCCACTTCACACGCCTCGATGTGACCACGGTTCCCACACTGCGGGGACGCGTTCGTTACGCTCACTGAGACATAAATATTCCGGTACGAGGTGAATGATCCTTCGCTCCGGGTTGTTCACGTTGCTGCATGAGCCCCGAGTGAACTGCCCGCACAATGCGTGAAAGAAGCAGCAATTATCTCCGTCATATAGGGTTTAGTATCGGTGCTCCCTGAACGGAGAGACAATGGCAACGCGGCGAAGCGTTCTGATGCGGATGGGTGTTGTGGGAAGCACAGTGGTTGGGTCGGGGTGCCTGGGTTCTTCGGGCGGAGACGGAACCGAGGAAAACGAGGAGAACGAGGTGGCTGCCGGTCCGGACGGCAACCCGGTGTTCGAGCCCGAATCGATCGAGATCCCGGTTGGGGAAACGGTCACGTGGACGTTCGAAAGCGAAGGCCACAATGTGAGTGGAAAGTCGGACGTCGACTCCGAGGTGGAAATCCCCGACGGCGCAACGCCGTTTGCGAGCTACGACGGGAACAAATCGTACGAACTCGTCCCCGAAGGGGAAACGTACAGCCACACGTTCGAGACCGCCGGTACGTACACGTACGTCTGTGTCCCACACATCAGCGTCGGAATGGTTGGAGACGTAATTGTTTCTGAATGATGTTTATCCAGTGTGAAGATAGAAATATGGGGAGAGGCAACTGGATACCAGACGATGTCCAACACGAGCGGATCGACGCCGGAGGGGTCGACAGACGCCGAAAGCGCCGGAGAGTCCCCACGCGAACGGTATCTGAGCCGTCGACGGTATCTTGGAGCGGCGGGGGTAGCTGCCACCGCGAGCGTTCTCGCTGGGTGTAGCGGGTTGCTCGGAGAGGAGTCCACACCGACGGCGACGGAAACGGAGACAGGACCCGAGGAGCGGCCGGGGTATCACACGTACAGTACGGCCGAGTTGGAGGAGAAATACTCCGGGCTGAAGATCGTCTCGAACCAGCCACCGAACGCAGAGACGTGGAGCCGGAATCAGTACACGGAGTTTACGACCAGCGTCGACGCGACGTACATCCGGAGCCACTACGATTCCCCGGAGATCCCCGAAGCGGAGCACACCATCTCGCTAGAGGGGATGGTCGAAGGACCGACGGAGATTCCGATGGATGCGCTCAAATCGGAGCTTTCGACCGTGGAGGTGGCCCACACCATGCAGTGTGCGGGCAACGGTCGGAGCTACTTCGAGCCGAGCGTCGCCGGGGCGCAGTGGACGTTTGGCGCGATGGGGACCGCGGTCTACGCGGGCGCGCCGGTCGGGGAACTGCTCGAACGAAACGGGGCGGAGATGGACGACGAGCTGTATCTCGCGGTGATGGGGGCCGACGCTCCCGACGGAGAAGACGTGTTCGCGCGTTCGATCCCGATGTCGAAGATCAAAAAGGACTGCGTACTCGCCTACGAGCGCGACGGCGAACAGCTCACTGCCGAGCACGGTTTTCCGGTTCGGCTCGTCGTTCCGGGCTGGTACGGCTGCAACAGCGTCAAGTGGGTCGATCGGCTGCGCGTCATGGAGACGATGCTCCACGACGAGGACGAATCAATGGACGAGCCGGATCGCTACACCCACTGGCAGCAGTCGTCCTACCGGATCGTGCCCGAACAGGACGACGAGCCGCGCCAGCACACGACGATCGGGACGTTCGACACCCAAGCACAGATGAACGACGAGGAGATCGAACAGCCGTACATGTACGGGATGGTAGTGAAGTCCTTCGTCACGTCGCCCGTGGAGGGGACCACCATCACGCCCGAGGACGGCGAGGTGCGCGGCGTCGCGTGGGCAGGAGAAACCGGGCTACAGCGGATCGAACTCTCGACCGACGGCGGCGAGACGTTCACTGACGCGGAGTTTACCGGACCGGAACACGGTCCGGCCGCGTGGCGGCTGTTCAGGTTCGACTGGGACGCCACGCCGGGCGAGCACACGCTCGTCTCGCGGGCGACCGACGCCGAGGGACGAACGCAGCCGGCGACCGTTTCGAGTCCCGAGGAGGGTCTCAGACAGATCCAAGACGACAAATACCCGTGGAATCGGAAGGGCTACGGCAACAACGCCTACATGCCCGTGGCGGTCACTGTGACCGTCTCCGACGACGGCTGAGGCCGTTCGAACGCGCGTACCCTTCCGTGGCAGGGTTGTACGAGCCGAACCGGACCATAGGATGTTTCGAACCCGGCACCGAGTCGGTCGTGGGGCTGTGATACTGTCGGTCAGAAAGTCGTTATTCATAGGGACTGTTGTGATTCCGTCCCGCTGTGGCGACACAGAACGGTTCGTGACATCACAGAGCAGTCGTCAGTCACCGACCGTGCCGAACATACGCACAACAGTCCCTACATTGCGTCGATCTATCCGGTCGCAGCCTCTGGGTTTGCGATGGCGGGTATTGAAATACGTCTGACCGACAGTGTCAGTAGCTCCGAACCTTCGGTTCGTACTCCTTTTCCTCGCCTTCGAGGATGACGTCCGTGTAGTACAGCTCGGGATCGCCACCGTTCCACGCGACCATCGTGTGTTTGAGCCACTCCTCGTCTTTGCGCTCCTGGTGGCTCTCGCGCCAGTGTGCCCCCCGGAACTCGGTTCGGGCGAGCGCGCCGAGCGTGAGAACCTCCGCTTGATCGATGAGGTTGCGCGTCTCGATGGTCTGCATGAGATCGGTGTTGAACGTGCGCGATGGGTCGCTCACGCCCACGTCCTGGTAGCGCTCCCGACACGCGCGAATGTCCTCTAGAGCCTGTTTCAGGCCCGCCTCGTTGCGGAAGACGTTCACGTTCTCGGTCATCGTCTCCTGGAGATCGGACCGGACATCGGCGTGGTTTATCCCGTCGGTCTCCATCAGCGTCTCGACGCGTTCCCGTTCCTGTTCCAGCGTGTGGTCGACGACCTCGTTCGGTGTGGCATCGAGCAACGTGCCACCGTCTGTAACGGCATCCGCTCCGACGCGACCCAGCTCGACGGGAGCGTCAACGTTGCTGGTTTCGGTGCGGGCGGAGGGTCCGGTCTCGATCTGCGACGAAGCCGGCTCGCCGCTGGCGGCGTGGCGACCCGCACGCGCGCCGAACACGATGAGTTCGGGCAGCGCGTTGCCGCCGAGTCGGTTCGAGCCGTGGACGCTCACACACGCACACTCACCAGCGGCGTACAACCCCTCGATACAGGTTGCGCCGTTCTCGTCGGTCTCGATGCCGCCCATCGCGTAGTGTTGTCCCGGCTTGACCGGCATCGGCTCTTCGAGCGGATCGACGCCCTCAAAGTCGGTTGCGAGGTGGATGATGTTTTCTAACCGATCCGTGATGCGTTCTTCGCCCAAATGGCGCATGTCGAGGTGGACCGCGTCGTTCTCGTACCCACGGCCCTCGTTGACCTCCGTCACCTCCGCGCGCGCAACGACATCCCGACTGGCGAGTTCGCCGTCGTTGTTGGCGTAGCCGTGCTCGAACATGAACCGCTCGCCCTCGCTGTTGTAGAGGATGCCACCCTCACCGCGCACGCCCTCGCTGATGAGCACGCCCGTCGATGGGAGCGTCGTCGGGTGGAACTGCACGAACTCCATGTCCTGAAGCGGCGCGCCCGCCCGGTAGGCCATCGCCTGCCCGTCGCCGGTCTGGGCGACCGCGTTGGTCGTGTGGGCGTACAGCTGCCCCGGTCCACCGGTTGCAATGACGACTCCCGTGTTGGCGACGAACCCGTTCAGATTTCCGGTTTTGATATCGTACCCGATGCAGCCGTGACACACCCGGTCTTCGGGATCCCCGTGGTCGGTGACGGCCAGCTCCATCACGTACTGCTCGTCGTACACCTGGATCCCCCGCTTGACCACCTGCTCGTACATCGTGTGCAGCAGGTGGTGGCCGGTCTCCGCGCCCGCGTACGTCGTCCGCGGGAACGACAACCCCCCGAACGGTCGCTGGGACACCCGACCGTCCTCTTCCCGGGAGAACGCCATTCCCCAGTGTTCGAGCTGGATCGTCTCCTCGGGACTGTCCTGACAGAGGGTTTCCACTGCCGGCGCGTCCCCGAGGTAGTCCGACCCCTTCATCGTGTCGTACGCGTGGTCCTCCCACGAGTCGCCCTCACGGAGCGCCGCGTTGATGCCGCCCTCCGCCGCGCCCGTGTGGCTCCGAACCGGGTGAAGCTTCGTTACCATCGCCACGTCCGCGCCCTCCTCGTGGGCCGCGATCGCTGCTCTCAGTCCTGCACCACCTGCGCCGACGACGATCACGTCGTGTTCGTGTAATGTCATGATTGTGTCGTGTTTGGGTCGGTCTGCGTTACCAGAATTTGAGGTTGTTTTTCACGGCTTCGCGCTTGAGTTCCTGGATGTGTTCGGTGAGCGGGATGTCCTTCGGACAGACGTTCGTACAGGAGAACTGGGTCTGACACCGCCACACACCTTGCTCTTCCTCGATCGTTTCGAGCCGTTGTTGTTCGATCGCTTCGCCTTCGCGTTCGTCCATCACGAAGCGGTAGGCTTTGTTGATGGCCGCGGGACCGAGGTAGTTGTCTCCAGCCGCGATGTTACAGGAGGACATACACGCGCCACACCAGATACAGCGCGTGCTCATCTTGATCTTCTCGCGGTTGGCCCGGTCCTGGCGTTGTTCCTCGAGATCAGAGGGAAGATTTTCCTCCTGGAAGTAGGGTTCGACCGCGTCCATCCCCTCGTAGAAATCCTCCATGTCGACGACGAGATCCTTCACGACCTCCTGGTGGGGGAGCGGTTCGACGCGTACCGGCTGGTCGAGATCATCGATCTGGGTCTGACAGCCAAGCCGCTGTGAGCCGTTGATGAACAGCGCGTCCGAGCCACAGATCGCTTGCCGACACGAGTGGCGGAATGTGAGCGACGAATCGTAGTGGTCGCGCGAGTAGATGAGCGCGTCCAGCACGGTCATCCCTTTCTTGAACGGGACGTGGAAGTCGTCGAACCGCGGCTCGCGTTTGTCCTCGACCTCCGGATCGTACCGGAACACCTTGAGGAGGATCGTCTGGCCTTCCGTTTCGGACGAGTCGCTAGCGCGCTCGCGCTGCTCGTGGCGCTCGCGCTTTTTCTCCACGCGGCGCTGTTGGGCAGCCGGTCGGTCCTGCTGGTCGGTCGCAGCGTCTGCTTCGGATTCGGATTCTGAAACGTGTGTGCTCATGGTTCAAACGAGTTGTCCGCCGGTCATCACCCACGCAACGCGGATGCCCTGGGCGATGAGTAGAAGACTCGTGATGATAAGTCCGTACTTGACGATCGAACGGGTCGTTCCCTCGATGCCCTGGTTGACGAGGGCGTTGTACACCCCGTTTACGCCGTGGAAGGTTCCGGCAACGAGGAACGACACCATCGTCACGAAATACCCCGGCTGGCTCATCCGGGCGGTGGTGCCCGCCAAGGTGATCTCATACGCGTGGTGCACGAAGTGCAACAGCATGAAGTGAAACGCGAGCACGCCGATGAGAAACACCGCCGTCACCCGTTGGAGCAGCCACCGTGTGTCGTCCCGGGAGAAGGACGTGTAGTGTTCGGCCATCTCAGATCCCCCCGAGGAACGTCGGGATGCTCCCGATGGCGATCGCGCCCGTGAGTATCAGCGACGCGTAGAAGCTCTTGTCCTGTGCGTCCAATCCCACACCGAGATCGACGAACAACAGCCGGATGCCGTTGAGGATGTGGAACACGGCCACCGCCAACAGTCCTACCTCCATAAACCGGACAATGAGCAGTGCCTCAAGGCCCTGGAGCGTACTGTTGTACATCGACGCTCCCTCGATGGCGGTGCTGAGTACGGCGATGTGCGTGAACAGATAGCCGATGAGGACCCAGCCGGTGAACTTGTGGAACACCCATGCCCACATCCCGGCGGAGAACTCCGTCCACCGCCCGAAGTTCTCGACGAGTCCCCGATCGTACGACTGACTCATGTGTATCCCCCGATTTGAACCCGCCAGTATAGTAGTTTGTGAACTGTAGACCGTGTGCCAACCCGTTCTGTCGCCGGTAGCCAGTGCCGACGATTCGTGTGTCGTCACGCGTGTGAGACCACATACAGTTAAATAAACCGACACGGATCACACAGAATTGAGAATGGGAAGATCGAACCTTGTTTTAGCTGTATGATGGATAACTAAATGTCATGAGTGAATCCAAACACGTCCAAACAGAACTCACGAACGAGGAGTATCAAAAGTTCAAAACCCTTGCAGAGGAGCGTGGTCTCTCGTTGACGGCGGCGCTCCACGAAGCTGTCGAACAGTGGATGGAGAACCGACACGAGGTCGACCCGAACGATGCATTATTTGACGTTCTATCGGAGTTGGACCAGGAGCCAGCACCGGGGGCGCCACGAACGAACGCCACCACCGAGGCGGATCTCATCGAGGAGTGGAGCCGATGCTGGTATCCGATTCCCCAAATCTCGGAACAGAGAGGAATAGCAGAGCAACATTCATACTGTCGGTCATACTCACATGAATGTACGGTGGCGTTTGCGGGAGCCTGGAGCAATCGCCTGACTGAACTCGCCATCGAGTGTGCAACGATCCATGACCGACAGTATCAGGCTCGATCAGTGGACTCCTGTTCGAGTTCCACCGCCCTGCGCGTGCGCTCTCCCAGTTTCACGAGGTGACAGATCGGGTTTCCGGGGTAGACGAGCGGGTTTTCGAGCACGCCGACGAGCAGCCCGGTGAAGGGGGCGGTGACCGCTTCCGCGTCGACGAGAAACGGATCGGTGATGGTACAGATGGTGTCGTCCTCGTGGACGAGCGACCCCTGGTCGTAATGCATATCCACGAGTCCACCGGCGTCGGCGCGCAACCACGTCTTGTCGTCGCTGGTCTCGATGACCGTCCGCCAGCCGGGCCAGCGAACCTTTTCCATCGTGTGCATGTCGAACTCCGCGAACACGCTCCGAACGCCGGCGAGCGCCCGGTCGATCAGCGGCCGCTGAAACCGGTGCGCTTTGCCCATCTCGACGGTGATCGTCGGCGTTCCCGCTGTTGTGGCCTCGCGCCGGAGCGTCCCGGCCGGTCCTTCGCTGGAGATGATGACGTTCGTCCCGAAGGCGTGTGCGAGCCGTGCGACCGATTCCTCTTCCATGTTCGCCCGGACGTGGAGCATGTTCGTCCGCCCGCGCGTCGACGTGTGGAAGTCGAGCCCGTAATCGCACGGCTCGATGAAGTTGTGGAAAATGCGGTGGGCCATCCGCTTCGAGCTGGTGCTCGTTTCGCTCCCCGGGAACGACCGGTTCAGATCTCGGTCGTAGATCGGAAGATATCGCTGTTGGGCGATGAACCCCGGAACGTTCAACACCGGAAGGCAGACGAGCGTTCCAGCGAGATCCGCGAGATCGCCGCCACCCAACCCCGTGTGGGCGATCTCACGAACGACCTCGATGCCGTTCAGCTCGTCTCCGTGGGCGGCCGCACTCAGAAACACCACCGGTCCCGATCGCTCACCGTTAATGACCGTGACCGGAATCCGGACCGGATCACCGAGATACGTCTCGCTCACGGTGTACCGAAAGTTCTTCGACTCGCCGGGGGCAACCGCCCCGCCCTGAAAGGTGAACGTCTCGCCTCCCGCTGTCATGCGAACACACGACGACGGTCGATAGTAAAAGCATCACGCCTCGCGTCGCACGACTACTCCTCCGATCGGGACTGTGTGATCCCTAACACACCAGGTGTCGTATGCATAGGAACAACTGCTGATCGGTGGGTGATAATTTTCGCAACCGGCATCTCTTTCACTACCACGGACAGTTACAGAGACACACATGTCTCTTTCGGATGGTTCCCAACGGGTTCGGGTTGGTGTGCTCGCGCTCCATAACAGCAAGGAGACGAAGGCGATTTTGAACGCAGTCGAAGATCTCGGGCACCAGCCGGTGTGGCTCAGGCGGGAAAACACGTCGGTATCGATCGACGACGGCGAGATAACCATCGATCCGGCGGTGGACATCATCGCCAATCGGCTGTTGCTCTCGAACAGCGAAGCGCCCGTGGAGGGGTTGGGGTTGGCAGCCACTTTTGATCACGTCCGTCCGATGCTCAACCAGCCGTGTGCGGTGTTGACGGCCATTCACAAGTTTGCCACCGCGACGGTGCTCGCAGACTGGGAGGCCGCTGTCCCGGACGCGTTGCTCGCGCTCTCGAACGAGCGGCTCAACGACGGCCGCGAGCGGTTCGGGGAGATCGGGGTGTATAAGACGGCCATCGGAACCCACGGCGGCGGGACGTGGAAAGTCGATCTCACGGAGCCGGTCAACCCGCGCGTGGGAAAGCGCCAAGCGTTCCTTCAGGAGCTCATCGAACAAGATACCGAGCAACACAGCGATCTGCGCGTGTACATCGTCGGTGGGCGGATCGTCGGTGCCATGCGCCGGTACGCGCCAGACGGTGACTGGCGGACGAACGTCGCGCTCGGTGGTGAGGTCACGGACGTGACGACCACGCTTCCCGAGCCAGCCGTCGAAACCGCGCTGTACACCTCGGAGGTGATGGATCTGGATTACGCCGGCATCGATCTCGTCGAAGGGGCGGAGGGGTGGCACGTCCTCGAAGTCAACCCGACGGCCGGATTCAAAGGGTTGTACCGAGCGACCGGTCGGAGTCCTGCGCCGTACATCGCGCAAATGGCTATTGAACGCGCCGGCGGCAGCGTCGAAACACAACGAGTCGAGGAGTTGACAACAACACTCGACGATTCGACGCCGTCGTGTATGCCCTCTACCGCCCGCACCGCCTCCGAAGACGTTCCGATCATCGGCTACATCGAGAAGGTCGTCGTCAGCGGCACCAGCGGCTCAACCACCTCGCTTGCGAAATCCGACACCGGTGCCACGCGGTCGAGTATCGACACCTCGCTAGCCGCAGAGATCGGTGCCGGACCGATAAAAAGCATGACGCGCGTCAAGTCCGGCAGCGTGAAGAACGGAAAAGTCCGTCCGGTCGTGGATCTCGTCATCGGCATCGGCGGCCGCCAACACACCGTGACCGCGAGCGTCGAGGATCGAAGCCACATGGACTACCCGCTGTTGCTCGGCCGGGATATTCTCCAACACTACCAAGTGAACGTCCGCCGTCGCGCCGACGTCGATCAGGTCAGCGCCCTCCCTGACGACGAATCAGAAGAGTAGTTCCCCTGTTCCGGTGTGGAGTGACGTCGGGCCGACCCGCGAACGCCGATCACTCCTGATACTCTCCGTCTACAACCGATACTCGCTCACGCCTCTGCTTCGATGCTGATGTACTGGGCCTCCCAGTCGTTGCGAGCGTCGATCTCGCGCTGTCCACGACGCGTGAGCGTGTAGTAGTTCGTCCGCCGGTCGCGCTGGCCCTTCTCGACCAACCCCTTCTCTACGAGCGTGTCGAGATTCGGATACAAGCGCCCGTGGTGGATCTCCTTTTCGTAGTACTTTTCGAGTTCGTCTTTGATCGCAAGTCCGTGTGGTTCATCGTTGCCCGCGATGACGTACAGCAGGTCCCGTTGAAAACCGGTCAAATCGTGCATGACTGTATACTTCCGGATATTACCGATTCAGCAGCATAAGCGTGTCGGTCGATCGTTTCTCTCGCGTCGAGTGAGTGGGGTTCCCAATCGCTCGATATCCCCGTGACAACCTCTTGGGAGATTACCAAACAGACAGTATTAAATATATCGTTTATTTTCTCTATTCTAGAACACCGACTAATTTATATATTGACGTGATGGAGGAAGGATATGGAGGAAACACTGTTCGTTACCGAACGACGCCAGAGCAGAGCAGAAATCGCGTCGCATCTGCGTTCGGTCGCCGATGCGCTGGACGCAGGGGAACCGGTCACGCTGTCGAGCGGCACGGAGTCAGTCACCTTGGAGATCCCCGATCGAGCGGAGTTCGAGGTGAAGGCCGAGCGCGAAACCGATGACGGCGATCCGGAACTGAGCGTCGAATTCGAGATCGAGTGGCACGAGAACGGGTCGAACGGCGATTTCGTGATCGAGTAATCGATTCGGTGTTTCCGTTCGTATCAACACGTACCGGCAGGAGGCCCCCCGATCAATAAAACGATTCGTGGGTCGACAGCGCCCTTTCGGTCACCCGATCGGACCGATCTCGGTCTCGGTCGTGACGTCGACCTCGGCAGTTGCGTCGGCGTCCACCGTGACATCCGCGCCGGGCGCGGCGGTCACCGCCACCTCCGCGTCCGCCTCGGCGTGGATGACGACCGACGCGTCCGACTCGACAAGGAGCGTGACCACCGCGTCCAACTCGACCGTTAGATCCACGTGCGTGCCCGCATACACGAGGAGTTCGGCTGTTGCCCCAGCTTCGATGGTGACGTCGACGTGCTCGACGTTGCGGAGCGTGATCTTGTATAGCCCCGTGATCCCGCCGGAGTTGACGTCGATGTCCGCCTCCGAGCCGAGTGTCACACGGATGTCGTTGGAAGCGTCGACGGCCACTTCTGCGTCGGCGTCGATCGCGGTCGTCCGTTCGATGTCGATATCGGCTGTTGCTTCGACCGCGAGGTCGATCGCTCCCTCGGTCTCACTACTGATGGGTATCGCGCTGGCCGATCCCACAGCGGTGGCACCAACCACCGACCCACCCATCGTTTTTAGTACACTTCGTCGTGAAAGCGGCAGATTCGTCGGAGTCATGATCGTGTGTGGAGTGGGATACGGGCCCCGGAAGGATCGAACCGATGATGCCGGATCTCGTGGTGCCGACACCCCACCGCATCGAGTCCCCGGATTCCGTCCCCACGCCGTACGATCGTCCGACAACGCAATAAATACTATTTGTTATACTACATAATTTATCCCTGCGTTATTGGTCGTGCGGGGTGACCGGCGTGTACCGGCCGGTGGGCGGTCCGGACGGGGAGTTCGCGCATCGTTTCACGAGCTACGGTGGACGAATAGGTTGCCCAGTGCGTTGCGATGAGGAGGTCGCCGTTGACGGCGGTCATGCCAGCGACGGTTTCGTCCCCCGCGGGGAGCGGTATCGAGTCGAGTGAGCCGGTCGGAGGCCACGAAAACAGCACCGGGTCGGCGTCCTCCCACGTCGAGGAGTTCGAGAGCGCTCCCGAGGCGTAGATGTCGGTTCCGGTGGAAAAGGCACACCTGAAGTACGATTGTAGAACGGACTAATCGAAGCGCTTCCACGTCTGTCCGGTATCACAGTTCTTTCGAGCCGTTGGGTCACGGATCGGCTTCACGATCCTGAAACGACAGTACACGATAGCAACCATTTTATCGAAGGTTCTTTATATCCAAAATATGTCTCAACGAACTATTCCGTCGCATTCCGTCGGCCGAAAGAGCGGAGTCTGGTTGGTGTACGTCCTCGTGTTCGGCTACGCACTCATTCGGGGTCAGTTGCTGCTCGGCGTATTGGCAGTGGTGGGCATCAGATTGGTGGTCGTCTCTCGGCGGTTTCTGTTCGCTGTGGAGAGTATCGCTGACTCGCTCCAGCGTATTTCCGAACGAGAGAGCGATTGATCGTGGTGTCGATCGAATCGAGTACCGTCGCTACACGACGAGTGTAAGTAGAAAGGAAAGCAGCCCAGCCGGGGTGAAAACACCCGGCCAGGCATGCCGCCCTGAATTGGTCCCCGCTGACGCTTCGGCCCTCCAAGCGAAGCGTCAATCCAACCAAGTGGCTTCATTGGCATAAACTTACCGGGTCCGGGAGCACCGTCAACCGTGGTATCACCCATCGTGCCTCCGGCCGCTCGCCGTTTCCGACGGTCTGTCGTGGTCGTACCGCCATACAGTTCCGAAATGTCTGGTTTCGAACGAAACGGGGTCGACGAGGTCCCGGCTGCTCAGCACGAACGCGCGTTCCTGTCGCGTCAGTGGTGGGTCATTTACATGTGCTCTTCTTCGAGTACCCACCCGAGGGCGCGGCGATAGTACGTAAACATCTGTCGGACCCCCTCGTGACGCATCTCCTCGTCGTCGAGTTCCTCTTTGAGAAATTCGTATTGGTCTCGGATTTCCTCTTCACTCCGCATGGCTGTGAGAACCGTCGCCCACAGCAAAAGCCTGTGGACTCGACGGCTCTGCTCGCCTCCAGCGTTTTCTCACCGAGCCAGCGCTACGAGTCGGTTTTTCGCGCTGTGAGCGGCTGTCGACGATCTAGCGCACAATCGAACGCCGGATGCTCGGTGAAGTGGCGGACGAGCATGTGCCGCCGTCCCCCCGTCAGTCCGGGGAACTCGACGTCTTCGGCGGTGAACTCCGGTGGGAGCCGTTCGTACAGTTCACCGAGCGCCTCAAAGGAGTCGAACACCTTTCGGTGGCCCGCCGATTCCGCGCGCCGGCGGGCGACCACGTACGAGCCGTCCGGCCGGTGCTCACAAACCGTGTGAGTGAACGTTTCGGTGTGATACAGCGCCTCATCCAGCGCAGCATGGAGCCCCCGCGCCTGCGCTGGGGTCAGAACGTGGGTCGTCCCCGAGAGTTCGAGGACAACGGCATCCCCATCGCGTTCGACCGACTCGCTCGCCTGCCGTGGTGCTGTGGACCGCGTCGATTCAGTACCGCAGAATTTCTCGATCAGCCACATCGCTGTGGCTTCCTCTATCCTCGCCTGTCGTGGACGCCGGCGGATTCGACGACATCGTGTGCAATAATACGTGTACTATACGTAATAACTGTTGGTGGTCATACTGTCGGACAGAGATGAGTGACTATCGGATACCGGTGAACCGACAGACAGCAGCGGGATAGTCCGTCGCAATCCGTCCGTCGGTCCGACAGTATCAGTGGCAGCGGAGTCGACCGTCTTTTTGGGTTCGATCGATAAATAGGACGCATGAAAATCCGAGGCCAGCGCGAGTGCCAGGAGTGTGGGACGCGGTGGTCGTACTACGAAACCGGCGAGGTGTCCTGTCCGAACTGTGACAGCCTGTGGAGCCGGGGAGTCGACGAGCGCGCCGAGCACACCGACACGCCCGTCACGCTCGATCTCTCGCCAGCCCGGTCGTTGGTCGAGGAGGACGGTCTGTCGGCGGCGCTCCGGGACGCAATCGAGCGGTGTCGGGCGTACACCAACCGGACCGGATTCATCCACGCGGGCGAGCTCAGGGGGCTTTCGGAGACGTATCTCGCGGCGACCGAACTCGCGTACAGCGCCCGCGAGTCGCGTCGATCGATGCGGATCGGGGACGAAGCGGAGTTGTATCTCCTCTCGTTGCTCAGGGAAGCCGATGCGGGACACCGGCCCGATCCCGAGGACGTGCCCGAATCGATGCGACCAGCCCGCGGACTAGCGTGTGCAGCGGCTGTAGACGACTACCGGCGGGAGTTCAAGCGGTATCTCGAGGACCATCCCGATCGGCAGGCAGGGTCGGTGCTCGAGACGATCGCGGAACACGTCCGCCGAATCGAAGCGCTCGATGGCGACGTCGATCCCGCGGCGGCAGAACGGTTGGTCCGGGCCGTTCGGGAGCTTCGGGAGCACGTCTGTACCGACGCCGACACGCTCACAACGGCCCGATCACGCCTGGACGAGATCGAATGAACCGGTCTCCGGCGTCGATTCGACGGCTGGGTGGCCCTCCCAACGATTAGGTCGGTGGCGTGTGCGTCTTCGGTATGACCGGCTTTGGTCCGCTCGATGGGCTTCGGGTGATCGACTGCTCGGGAATGATCAGCGGCGGGTTTGCGACGATGCAGCTCGCGGATTTCGGCGCGGACGTGGTGATGGTCGAACACCCGACGCACCACGATCCGATACGGGACTGGGCACCGTTCGACGCGGAGGTGTCGCTCTGGTGGAAATCGCTCGCCCGGAACAAGCGGTGTATCACGCTCGATCTGAGCACCGACGAGGGGCGTACACTCCTGTTGGATCTCGTGAGCGACGCGGATGTGCTCGTGGAAAACTTCCGCCCCGGAACGTTGGAAGGGTGGGGGCTCGCTCCCGAAACACTCCACGAAGAGAATTCAGAGCTGATCGTGACCCGCATTTCGGGGTACGGACAGACCGGTCCACGCTCCTCGTTACCGGGGTTTGGGACCGTCGCCGAGGCGATATCGGGGTTTGCCCACGTCAACGGCTTTGCAGACCGCGAGCCGCTCCTTCCGCCGATCAGCCTCGCGGACATGGCCGCCGCGGGGACCGCCGTGCAGGCGACGATGTTCGCCCTCTACGAGCGACTCGCCGGCTCTCAAGCGGGCGAGGGACAGGTGATCGACGTGAGCCTGTACGAGTCGCTGTTTCGGATGTTTCCTGGGGCCGTCGAGAAGTACGATCGGCTCGGAGAGCTCTCCGAACGCATCGGCAACCACCACACCAACGCCGCACCGCGAAACGTGTACGCCACGACGGATGGCTACGTCGCGCTCTCGGCGTCCTCTCAATCCATCTTCGAGAATCTCGCTCGGGCGATCGGTCACCCCGAACTCATCGAGGACGAACGCTTTGCAACGAACGGCGCGCGCGTCGAGCACGCCGAGGAGCTCGATGGGTACATCGCGCCGTGGATCGAAGCCCGGACGACGGAGGACGTGCTCGAAGCGCTCGGGGAGGACGATGCGGTCGTCGCGCCGGTGTACGACATGAGCGACATCTTCGAGGACGAACAGTACGCCGCGCGCGACGACATCATCGCTGTCGAGGATCCGGATCTCGGATCGATCAAGACGATGAACACGGTTCCGAAGTTCTCCCGTACTCCCGGGCGGGTCGAGCACCTCGGTCCCCGTCTCGGGGAACACAACGACGAGGTGTATCTCGAGGAGCTTGGACTCGATCCGAAACTGTATGAAACGCTCCAGCGCGAGGGAATCGTATGAGAATCTGTGACGTGACGCTTCGGGAGGCCGCGCAGATGCCGGGTCGAGAGTACACCGTCGAGCAGACGATCGCCGCGGGTCGGGCGCTCGATGGGCTGTCGTTACCGCTCGTTCAGGCCGGCTTTCCGGCAACAGGCGAACACGACGCGGCGGTCACGCGACGGCTGGCGGCCACGCTCGACAGCGATGTGGTTGCGATCGCCCGGGCGAGGGCCGACGACGTTGACGCCGCGCTCGATGCGGAGGCCGACGTGGTGGAGGTGTTCGTTCCCGTTTCCGATCGGCAGCTGGATGCGGTTCTCGGTGGGTCCCGGGACGAGGCGTTCGAAACCGCACGGAGAGCAATCGATCGGGTGCGCGAGGGCGGCGCACGCGCGCATCTCACCCTGATGGACGCGTTTCGCACCGACGCGGACGACGTCGCGCCGGCATTCGAGTGGTTCGACGCGCCGATCACGCTCGCCGACACGGTCGGTGCGCGCACGCCCTCCTTCGTCGCGGGGTATCTGCGGACGCTGGCCGGGCTTGGCGTTCCGCTCGATCGCGTCGGCGTCCACTTTCACGACGACCTGGGGGTCGCCACCGCGAACGCGCTCGTCACCGCACGGCTCGGCGTCGACCGGGTGGACATGAGCGTCGCGTCGCTGGGCGAGCGAGCGGGCAACCCCGCCCTGGAGGAGGTCGTCGTTGCGCTCGAAGCGGACAGGCACGAAACCGGTCTCGCGCGCGACCAGCTCATCCCGGCGTGTCGCGGGGTGCTCGATGCGCTCGACGAACCGGTCGATCCCCGCGCGCCGGTCATCGGGAAGGCAGTTACATCCCACGAGTCGGGGCTGCACACGGCAGCGATGCTCGAGGATCCGGCGACGTTCGAGCCGTACGATCCCGAAACGTTCGGCGGCGAGCGCCATCTCCTGTTCGGCGCGCACACGGGACGAGAGGCGGCCGAACGGCTGTTCGAACGGGCGGACAGAAAGCCGTCGGAGGAACTGATCGACGCGCTGCTCGAACGGCTCGCGGACGCCGAGGAACCGGTCGAGCTGGAGCAGGCGGTGGCGATGGCAGACGAGATGTGAGTTCTTCGTGACCTACTGTTCCATGCGCTCGTCCATTCCGTTCCGAAGCTCACGCCGCGCCTGCTCGATGCTATCACCGATAACTGTTCTCACCCGTTGCACCACGAACATAGCTGCCCCTATCCGAGCAGTTCGACCACGAAATCACGCACGTAGGTGTCGGTCGGAACGGACGTATGCCACTCGACCGAACTGATCGATTCACTGGGGAGTCCAGGATCGTCGGCCACCTCGGTCGTCTCCGGCGTCGCCTCGAACATCGCAAAGCGGAACGCGAACGAGTCGCCCGTGTCCTCGTTAACGAACGTCTGTTCGGCGATGCCCGCCAGTCCACGAAGTGACACGTCTACACCCGTCTCCTCGCGGACCTCTCGGACGGCTCCGGTCTCGGGCGACTCGTCGACTTCGAGCCGCCCGCCGGGGGCCAACCACTGCCCGTCTTCTCGGACGAGCAGCAGACGCTCGGCGGCGTCCACGACCAGCGCTCCGACGCCCCAGCCGCGCGGCGACGCTCGCATCGACGCGAACGTGTCGGCGTCGAGCTCGTGGCTCGCTTCGTGGTGAACGACGTTCTCGTACCGCGAGCGAAGCGTTTCGACCGTCGGGTTCGGATCGGTTCGGCTCACGGGAGTTCGACCTCGACCCCCGCCTGTTCGCCCGCGGCTTTCACCGTGTTGTACAACAGCATGGCGCGCGTCATGGGACCGACACCGCCGGGGACGGGGGTGATGACGCCCGCCTTCTCCTTCGCGCTCTCGAACTCCACGTCCCCGACGAGTTCGTACCCTTTCTCTGTGTCCGCGTCCACGGCGTTGACGCCCACGTCGATCACCGTCGCGCCCTCGCGGAGCATCGTCCCGTCGACGAGTTCGGGCACGCCCGCGGCCGCGACGACGATGTCCGCCGCGCGCGTTTTCGCCGCGAGATCCGCCGTATGGGAGTGACACACGGTCACCGTCGCGTTGCCACCCGGTGCTTTCTGGAGCAGCAGGTTCGCCAGCGGCTTGCCGACGATTTCCGAACGACCGACGATCACCACGTCTTTCCCGTCGGGATCGACGTCCGCCGCGTCGAGGAGCTTCTGAACACCGTGGGGCGTACACGGTTTGAAACGCGGCTGCCCGCCCACCAGACGGCCGACGTTCTCCGGATGAAAGCCGTCGACGTCCTTCGCGGGATCGATGCTCTCCAACACCCGGCGTTTGTCCACGTGCTCGGGAACGGGAAGCTGCACGAGGATGCCGTGGGCCGCCGGATCGTCGTTGAGGTCGTCGATCGTGTCGTACAGCTCCTCGGCGGGCGCGTCGGAATCGATCTCGACGTGGATGCCGTCGATGCCGACCTCCTCACAGTCGCGCTGTTTCATCGAGACGTACGTCTCGCTCGAGGGATCGGTGCTCATCAGCACCGTCGCCAGTCCGGGCGTTACACCCGCGTCCGTGAGCGTATCGATGCTGTCGGTGAGCGAATCACGAATATCGCCGGCGATGGCGTCGCCATCGAGAACGGTCGTCATACCTGAAAGAGTGCGTCCAATCGCCATAAAACCCACGAGCCTGTGTGTATATCTGGGTTTATCACGCCCAAAATATACACGATCGTGCGGGTTGGCTACTCGTACAGCGGGTGATCCGCACAGAGCGTTTGCACGTCGTCTGCGACCGCGTCTTTCACGTCCGGATCGTCGGGGCTGTCGACGACGCGAGCGATGCAGTCGGCAACCTGTTCGATCGCCGCTTCCTCGAAGCCTCGGGTGGTGAGCGCGGGGGTCCCGGCGCGGATGCCGCTGGCCACGAAGGGCGAGCGGGTCTCGCCGGGGACGGTGTTCGCGTTCAGAACGATCCCCACGTCCTCGAGCGCGCGCTCGACCTCCTTGCCGGTCGTGTCGGGGTGTGAGTCCCGGAGATCCACGAGCACGAGGTGGGTGTCGGTTCCTCCCGAGACGAGGCTGAGTCCGTGCTCGGCCAGTCGATCACCGAGGGCACGCGCGTTGGCAACGACTTGGGCGGCGTAGTCATCGAACTCGGGTTGGAGCGCCTCTTTGAATCCGACCGCTTTGCCGGCGATGTTGTGCATCAACGGGCCGCCCTGCATCCCGGGGATGATGGCGCTGTCGATCGCGTCGGCGTGTTCCTCGCTGGACATGATGATACCGCCCCGTCCGGCACGGATCGTTTTGTGCGTCGAGCCAGTGACGAAGTCCGCGACTCCGACCGGCGAGGGGTGTTCGCCGGCGGCGACCAGCCCCGTGATGTGGGCGATGTCGGCCAGGTGGTAGGCGTCGGTATCCGATGCGATCGCCTGGATCCGCTCCCACTCGACCTGACGGGGATACGCAGAGTAGCCCGAGACGATCATGTCCGGCTCGAACTCGCTGGCGTGCGCTTCGAGCGCGTCGTAATCGATGTACCCTGTCTCCGGGTCGACCTCGTACTGCTCGACCTCGTACACCTGCCCCGCGAAGTTCTTCGGATGGCCGTGGCTGAGGTGGCCGCCGTGGGTGAGATCCAGCGAGAGGATCTTGTCGCCGGGATCGAGCGCCGCGAGATACACGCCCATGTTGGCCTGGGAGCCGCTGTGTGGCTGGACGTTGACGTATTCGGCACCCCACAGCTCTTTGGCGCGATCGATAGCGAGCTGCTCGGCCTCATCGGCACACTCACAGCCGCCGTAGTACCGGGCATCGGGGTAGCCCTCGGCGTATTTGTTCGTGAGCGTGCTGCCTTGGGCTTCGAGCACAGCGCGACTGACGTGGTTCTCGCTGGCGATCATGGCGAGCGTCTCGCGCTGGCGCTCGACCTCACCGACGAGCGCGTCAGCGACCTCTGGATCCGTCTCCCGGACGTGGTTGTACTCCATACCCGTCCTCCAGGCCGCTCACACTATAATCTACCCGTCCGTCGCTGGTGTTCCGGTGCCGATACCTATTTGTTGCTGTATCGATATCATCCAATCCACCAAAGAGATGGTAGAGCACGAGTCAGTGTGGAGGCGGAGCAGTCGCGGTGCGGTAGGCGGAGCGGTGGCGGTAGCGGGGAGTACACTCACCGCGAACGAAGTGAGCGGCTTTTTTTCGCCCACGTTTTTTGCGCGAGGGTGAGCTTCGCTCACCCGAGCGGAAAAAAGGTGGGTGCGCAGACTTCCGGATCCGGTACCTATTTGTTGCTCTAACAATACCAGTTACTGGTATGAGTCGGGGCGTTGCCGGAGGGAGCCAATCGGTCACTGAGCCACTAGGTCCTGCTACGTTTACCATTCCCAAATCCCCAGAGGGCGTTGCGACGGCCATCTCGGTCCTCTCCGCCGGTCTGTCGACGACCGGTCCGGAGCGTTCACACCCAGACTACCGGACACACCCGCCGCTCGTGGAGGTCGGGACCGAAACGTACGTGCCGCCGCGCGTGCGCCGGATGGTCCCCAAAACGGAGATCGTCATTGACGTTCCCGCGAGCTACGACGAGCTGTTCGTCGTCGCGCCGCTCGCATACTACCTGGGGGCGTCCGTCCGGATCGGTTCTGAGACGCCACGCATCCGTGCGCCGGGCGTCCACCGTTCGTTTGGTTCCCTGCCAGGGTTCAAATACGAGGTGGCCGAGATGCTTCGCCAGGTGTTCTTCCTCGACTGTCTCGTTCGGGACGTACCGGACGAAGAACCGCCGTACGAGCGCAGCGCGCTCGATGGCATCGGTCTGGATCCAGACACCTTGCGGTCTGCAACGCCGGCCGAACGGCTGTCGGCGTATCTCGGCGTGAAACGCGGAACGATCATGTCGAACCTTCCGACGTGGCATCTCTCGACGTACGTCGCGCCCAGCTCCGAGACGATCCCGTGTCTCCCCTTCCTGCTCGACGATCTCAGCCTGATCTACCCGCCGGACGCCGAAGACATGGATCAGAGCGGACTGCTCCAGCGGGCGCTCGACGATTTCTACCGAGGACCCGTGGAGTCGGTCGATATCGTCGCGCCGAAACTCCAGCCGGCGGATCTTCATGCGTGGCTCGCGGACGACGTACCGGCCGATGCGTACACTCCATCGATCCAGGCTTACCGCAACCGGCTCGCAACGTCACCGCCGGAGTCGCCGCTCGATGTCACGGTGGTCCTCAACGACACCATGATGGACGGCGAGCTCGAAGAGGTCGCCCAGGTCTACGAGAACACCGACCGGATGACGACCATGCACCATTCGGTGACCGTCGACGAGCTGGCCCGAATCTTCGAAGCCGAGGAGGATTTCGTCCATTTCATCGGTCACTGTGAGGTCGGCGGGCTCAAGTGTCAGGACGGAACCCTCGACATCGAGAGCCTCTCGTCTGTCGGTGTCCGTACCTTCTTCCTCAACGCCTGTGGATCGTACCGCCAGGGTCAGGCGCTCATCGAGCGCGGCAGCGTTGCCGGTGCCGTCACGCTTCGGAAGGTGCTCAACGATCCGGCAATCCGCGTCGGAACGGCGTTTGCCCGGCTGTTCATCACCGGGTTCGGGATCGAACGCGCGATGCAACTCGCCCGCAGGCAGATCACGATGAGCACGGATTACGCCGTCGTCGGCGATGGCACCTACGCGCTCACCGACGAGAAGGTCGCCGTCGCCCGGCTGAACAAAAACGGAACGACCTACACGCTCAACTACACCGTCTCTTCGAACCGGCACCCCGGGAGCTGTTATTACGCGCCCTTCGAACTTTGGCCGCGACTCACCGGCTCCCAGGCGACGACCGACCTCGCGCCAAAGGACGTTCCGCGCGTTCTCGAATCGCTCTCCTGCCCCGTTATCTACGACGGCGATCTCGTCTGGTCGGAGGAGCTTGCTTCCCAATTTTTGTCAGTACATGAATAATATTTCAGCCTGTTTGTCGTCTTCGGTTTTTGAATAACGCAGATATTAAATAGTATGGGGGTATAAATATTCAACACCGATGCGTTCGAACATACTAGAAACGGGTGTCGAAGGTCTCCTGGAATCCGTTCTCGGAGACGCCACTGGTGAACTGTACCTGATCAACCCCTCGCGTGAGATCCTCGAAGTATCGATTCCGGCGATCGAGGAGGCAGAGGACGTTTCCGTTCAGCTCCTCGCCGGCGAGCGCGTCCTGAAAGACGTTCTCGACGACTTCATCGTCGGGAGCACTGCCGCGGATCTCATCGCGGCCGATCGGCTCGCGCTTCGGACGTTCGATGGACCGACGAACACGCTCGTCGTCTCCGACGACGCGGTGACGGCCGTCGTCTCCGCGGGTGGCAACGTTGCCGGACTCGTCACCGACGACGAGGAGTTCGTGTCGGCTGCGCGCGAGCAGTACGAGAGCGAGTGGGAGTCCGCCGAGCAGTTCAAGCTCCGGACCCCGCCCATTTCCCGCGTGCGCTCGACGCTTTCGGATGAGATCGGTGCCGGCGTGGCCGACGACTTCGATGGCGTCCTCACCTCGCTCGAGACGGCGCGCGGCAACGGCGATGGGCTGGACGAGGTCACTATCAGCCTGCTCGTCGCGGCCAAAAACGAGGAGCTGTTGTACGACATTAGCAAGTGGGGCGAGGACGTCGGCATTGCGAGCAAGGCGACGTTCTCCCGGACGAAAACCCGTCTCGAAGAGATGGGTCTCGTCGACACCGAGAAGGTCCCGATCGACGTGGGCCGCCCGCGCCTGCGTCTCATTCTCGGCGACGACCGGCTCCAGGGCACTGGCTCAGACGATCTCGCCAACGTCGCCCAGAGCTTGATGGCGTCGTAAATCGACACTGGTTCCGACGCTCGACAGCGTCGTTCCCCCCGCCCGCTTCGGATCTTTGTATGGTGGGGGGTTTGCTTGCCGCGCCGAGTGCTCGGTGTGGCGTCATCCAGGTGAATCCGTATTCCTTTTTCGTATCGGGTCGTCCGGTGAGTCATGTCAGTCACCGTCGTTGGTTCCGGGCCTGCAGTACAAGCCGTCGAAGCCGCCCTGTCGGACACCGATCACGAGCTGTCGGTTCGATCTACGGCCGATGAGCTCGTGGGGGATCTCGCGGTCGTCGTGGGAGCGGTCGGATCGGACGCGTTCTCGACGGCGAACGCCAGCACTCGAGCGAACGGGACGCCGTGGATCGCCGTCGAGCTCGGTGGCATCGGCGGGTACGCTCTTCCGTCGGTCGATGTGGCCGTGTCGGGGTACGCTGGACACACCGCGTGTTTCGACTGTCTTCGGACGCGCGTCGGCGCGGGTCTCGACGATTCGACGTCCGATTCGTCCGACATCGGCCCGGAGACGGCTCGGTTCGGTGGCGCTCTGGCCGGACGGGAGAGCGTCCGGGCGCTGTCGGGGTCCTCGCCAGTGATCGGCGGCGTGATCGAGGTGCCACACGCGACTCGCCGGATCCACCCGGTCCCCGGCTGTTCGTGCACCGGATCCCGGGAGTGGACGCTCGCGCGCGAGTACGAGGAGCGGCCGCTACAGGAGGCACTCGAACGAGCCGAGCGAGCGGTCGACGACCGGATCGGACTGATTCACGAGGTGGGTGAGATCGAATCGTTTCCGGTGCCCTACTACCTCGCCCGGATCGCGGACACGACCGGTTTCAGTGAGGTGCGCGCGAGCCAGCAGGCCGCGGGCGTCGCGCCGGGGTGGGACGAGGCGTTCATGAAGGCGCTGGGTGAGGGACTCGAACGGTACAGTGCCGGCGTGTACGACAGCGACGACCTGTACACCGCGCGTTCGGCCGATCTCTCGGCACCGATCGTGCCGTCGGCGTTCGTTCGCCCCGACGATCCCGACGACACGTCCCCAATGGAGTGGGTGCCCGGCGAAGATCTCCTCACGGGCGAGACTGTCGCCCTTCCCGCTGACCGCGTATTGTTTCCGTACGACGGATCGGGACCGACGATCACGACGGGGCTGGGACTCGGGAGCTCGGGCGCAGCGGCGCTGATCGCGGGGCTGACGGAGATAATCGAGCGCGACGGGGCGCTGTTGGCGTGGTATTCGACCTACGAGCCACTCGAGCTGGCGATCGACGACGAGGAGTACGAAACCCTCGTGACTCGGGCGAGAGCCGAGGGGCTGTCGGTGACGGCCTCGCTGTTGACCCAGGATGTCGACGTTCCCGTTGTCGGTGTGGCCGTTCACCGCGACGGGGAGTGGCCGGCGTTCGCACTCGGGCTTGCCGCCGATCTCGATCCGGTCGCTGCCGCTCGATCGGCGTGCAGCGAGGCGCTCCAAAACTGGACGGAGCTCCAACGGATGGGCAAAGCGAACTCTCAGAACGCCGGTGGTCGGATCGGTCATTTCGCCTCGCGTCCGTCCTCGACCGCGGAGTTCACCGCTCCCGAGCGAACGGTTCCGGCGGCAAGCATCGCCACGGACGTTCCGACGGGACGGGACGCGCTCGATGCGCTGCTCGAACGGGTCGCCGACGCGGGACTCGACGCCTACGCTGCCCGGCTCACAACGCCGGACATCGACGCGCTGGGCTTCGAGGCTGTCCGCGTGCTCGTTCCTCGCGCACAGCCGCTGTTCGTCGACGATCCCTACTTCGGTGACCGGGCGCGCACGGTGCCGGAGGAGCTGGGATTCGAGCCGCGACTCCAGCGCGAACACCACCCCTATCCGTAGCCACGCCGACACGAACGAGTCCCTCGTCCGAAACGCTATAGACGTGATAGCCGTACCACCGGTCGAATACCTGACCCCGACGAGTACACCATCAGAGATGAGATGGCGGGCGAAACGGCATGGATTCGGGATCGTCCGCCTCGAACTCGACGCGCCGAACGCGCTTTTGGCTCACTGTACGTTGCACCCGAGCGCCGGGCCAACGGTCTCGGCGGGGCGCTCATCACCCACATCGAACAGGGGACGCGGTCGCGGGAGCACGAAGAGCACAATCGCCACCGAATTGCTGTAGAGATTCTATTTTTCTTTCTATCGGGGGTAGCTACCGGTACTCACCATCACTCCATCATCTGAGAATCAAACCAGAGCAATACGAAATAAAGTGGCGTGAAACAGCGCCGCCGCTCACGAATCGGGCGAACACGGGAGAGGTCGGCGTTAGCCGGGTGGGTCGAGATCGTAGAATTGCTTCGCTACGGTCAGAAACTGGTTCGCGTCCACACGCGGCTCATATGACTTGTTTTCGCCGTCGATAGCGATCTTCACAAGTAGATCGACGAGTCGCCAGACGTTATAGAGCACGCACGCGAACGCGAAGTTGAAG
Source organism: Halobacteriales archaeon YIM A00010 (assembly GCA_025041175.1). Taxonomy (GTDB): domain Archaea; phylum Halobacteriota; class Halobacteria; order Halobacteriales; family Haloarculaceae; genus Halocatena. The sequence continues at coordinate 1,704,720 of JAKCFJ010000001.1, read as the reverse complement.
AATCGATAGTCGCTCTCAGTCGAGGTGGTACGCACCATGAAGTGTTTCTGCTTCTTAAACACGTTCTCGATACCCCAATGACGGCGATACCACCGGATCACCCGTTCGATCATGTGGATAAATTCCTTTCCGTCCATCTGCTGGTCGTCGGCATCACGCGCCGTCACATACGGGTGGTTGGTCTCGAACACCACTGTCTCGGATGTGTCCACGTCTCCCTCCTGCGCTTTCTCCTTGCGTTCTTCAACTTCCTCTTCGCGCTGGATATCCACGAGCAGCCGTGAGAACGACATCTTCTCGCTTGGTTCGCCCTCCACATCCTCGAATTCCCACTCACCGCACATCTCCGTCCACACGTCTGAGAGACCGTCGTCTTCGTCATCGTCGTCCGAGCTCGACCGCTGCGGGAGATATATCTGCTTGCGTGTCGGTGTCCCGTCGTCGGACCCCTCCTCGGTGACGTGGAAGCGTTTGCCGTTGCGGTACATCCACGCGATGGTCTCGGCTTCGTCGCTGCGTTCGAAGATGCGCGTCGGGTTGAGATAATGGATTCCGTACTCCTCGCAGGTTTTCTTGACCGGCTTGCTGTCGAACTCGCGGTCCATCATCACGAGATCGAGATTCACCATCTCGGTCGTGTGTTCGAGCAATTTCTCCACGATCTCATCTTTCGATTGGCCTCGTTCGCGCGGGATGGTGTCAAGAACCAGCGGGACGTCCAGCCCGACGATTTTGAGTACCGCCCACTGGTAATACTCGTTACCGTCCTTGTACCCGAGGATGTCGTCCTCGTGGTCCTCTGGATCGTCGGTAAACGGAAATCCCTTGGTCACGTCAATGGCCGTCCAGAGCTTGCCGGTGAGTTCGCCGTTTTGGCGAGCACGAGCGATGATCATTCGCGTCGTAGTGCGAAGCATCGAGCGGATGTCGGCGACCGAGAGTTTGCCGATCTGGTAGCGATGGGTCGATCCCGTTGGGATACGCTCGCGCGTGGTATCGAGCGAGAACGAGGCTGGACCGCTGCGTGCGTACATGTCCTCGCGCATCCCCATGTAGGCGTGCTGCTCCCAGAACGCGTTCGCATGGATCTGCCAGTTCGGTCCGCGATCGAGCGCGAACGCATCGGTCACGAACGGTTTGGCCTGCTGCCACACCTCGTCGGTCTTCTGTGCGAGCAGTTGACGTTCCGGACAGTCAGCGGAGTCTGGTTCGCTCGCCTCGCTGGTGCTGACTCGCTTGGGTAAGGAGACATCGCAGGCATGTGCGGCCTTCACAATCGCCTCAGCACACTCCTGCACGGCGTCACGGAGGGCCTCACTGAAGCGGTGGTTCCATGCCCGCCAGAACGTCGATTGGTTTGGCCGCGTCTCGAAGCCGAGCCTGCGGAGGAGCGATGGGTTTGCTCGGAGGTAGTCGTGGAGGGCGGTTTCGTCCCAGCCGTTGATCTCCTCGATGAGGAACGCTCGGACCAGTAGCGCCATCGGGTACGGTCCCGAGTACGGCGCTAACGAATCGTGCACGGCGAACGTGCAATGGTTAACCGGGAGCCGAGAGACCAACATCCCGATGTCACCGTAGTCCGTGGCGTGCTTACACCACGTCTGTGCGATGGTACTGATATCCGCAACGAACCCGTCGAGAGCGTCGCCTGTCCCGTCGGATCCGAGTCTCACTGCTGTTGATTGTGATTCCATTGCTGGATGAATCGTTCGACGAAATCCATCGCGTCTCTTCGTCGCTCACAGTGCGTGATCAAACGAGTAGCCCTGAAACATTTCCCAGCAGCCAGACGACGCCGATCCCGACACCCATCGCCAGGATGGTACTCCCTGTTCGCACTGCCACGACAACCACGGCGAGCGCCGCACCCCACTCGGGGATGCCGCCAGTGACGAGTGCAGGGGCAATGAGCGAGATGAGAATGGCTCCTGGCATGGCTTCGAGGGCCGTTTCGCCTCGCTCGGAGACGTCGATTCGCTCAATTGCCCAGATACCACCCGCTCGCGTTGCATATGTGACTACTCCCATACCAAGGATCGTCAGCACGACGCGCAATTCAGTCGCCATCGCTACTCACCACCATCGGATCCACTCCGTTCATCCGATGAGATTTCCACTCCCTCGGGATTGTTCACCACCGCGACGAGACTCCCGGCTCCTCCGCCGAGAAGGATATACCACGACCCAGGAAGCACCTGCGAGGCGACTACCGCGACGAGAGCAGCACTGAGCCACGGGATGAGGTCGGAGTGCCCATCCCAGAGACCGACGAGGACCGTGATGAGAATGGCGGTGAGTGCGAAATCCAACCCATACTGAGCGACATTCGTGATGAGGCCGCCAACGGCTGTGCCAATCATCGTTGAGCTAACCCACGACAAGAACAGCGCGACCCCACTCCCGAGGAGAAATGCAGCGTTTGTTGAGCCATCAGCGAGTTCACCCATTGTGAGTGCCCAGTTCTCATCGATTAGAAAAAACGCACTACCGTAGGTTTTCACTGAGCCGAGTTTCGAAAACCACGGTCGCAGTGTGGCCCCCATGACGACGTGGCGCAGGTTGACGACGAATATTGTGAGGATAATCGTGAGACTTGGAAGTGGCGTCTTCCACAGTTCGATTACCACGAACTGGGCGGCCCCGGAAACGACGAGGGCACTCATCAGCCCGGTTTCGAACACGCTGAGGCCGGCCTGGCGCGCGAGCACGCCGAACACGAAACCGAGAGGGATGACACCTATCGCAATTGGAATACACGCGCGAAACCCGGCGAGCGCCCCGGTTCGATCAAACGTCACTTCGTCAGTCACGTGCTACCACCATATCGGCTGTTCTCCCACATGGTGGTGTGTTCAGTCGAGAGCGATGATAACCGTTATTCGACCATGGTCGAACGCATCGGAATCGCCTCCGCTCTCCACGAGTACCCGTTAGCGAGGAATCGTTCGCTCGTTCGCGTCTGACTCGGCCCCGGAATCAGGGGCTAGCAGTCTCGCCTCGGCAGTGCGGAGATGATGGAGAAACGTGGTTTTCCCAATATCGAGTTCAGCGGCGAGTTCGCGGGTCGTGGTCTCTCGGGGCCATTCGTAATAGCCGCGCTGTCGAGCGAGATCGAGTGCTTCGCGCTGTCGGGGCGTCAGTACGTCCTGGTACTCACGAATGGATTGGGGCCGATCAGCCCGCGCGCTGGTCGCGGGCGAGACCTGCGTGAGCGTGATGTCTGCCTCATGTTCGTCGCGGATCGAATCGAGAGCCTGGCCAAGATCAGATCGGTCGGCATGGATCAGCAGCTGCCACGTTTCCGTGTTCCCGCCGACGTAGAAGGGACCGTCCTGTATGAACCCTCGGCTCGCAAGCGATGATCCCATGGAAACGCCAGTCTGATACTCGACGACCAAATCGCGGGCGTAGTGATACGCGTCTGTGAGCGTCCCTTCCGTGTGACGTGCGCTCGATTCCACCGTCCGGAGGGTTTTGACAAACGGTGACGCCCGTGATTCCTCGATCGCTTCGTCGATGTGTCGTGGGGAATCACCATACACGGAGACACGTTCGACGACGATGTCACCAGTCTCAACCGGCTGATGACCGAGCAGGAGTGCCTCCGTCTCCTCGGCCACCGGTGATGCCCAGCAGTCTGGATGATAGAGTTCGAGTTCTACCTCAAGAAGTTCGCGGTCAGTGCTCGATGCGTCCATGTTTGACGTTCACTGCTGGCCACGAAAAAGGATTCTGTGCTGAAATATGCAGTATTGTTTCCCATCCGTGGGCTCTGTAGTCTGGCAGATGGATTTCTCATGCACGACCAACAGTGGAACAACCTCAGTCTAAATTTCGAACGGGACTATGAATGACAAATCAATATAGCCGAGTTCAGATAATATGAGCCACTGTAAAATTGCTCTGAATGGTGTCTATAAGCTATTGTCGAAAGTGTGGCTCTAGAACGACCGTGTTTGACGAACGTGATATCGAAGTGGAAGACGAAGACAAAAAACCAGTCTGGTGCATCGAGGACGGATCGAAACGTCACCAAGCCGATCTCGAACAGTCGTTCATACGCCCGTTAGATCAGATCCCAAACGTCGCCCTGAGCATGTCTCGCGTGCCGGGACCGAGACCGACGGCGACGATGGCGACCAGAAGCAACATCGCGTACTGTTTGCTGTCCTCGAAGATCCGATCGTCGAAGAGGGACACGACGAGCACCGCGGCCACGATCTTCACGAGGAGGAACGGCCACGCCGTTCCGATGGCGTCGATTACGGACTGGGGGAGTACTGTCCCTGCAACCTCGATGATGATGCGGTTGGCCGGATGCTTCGGATCGTAGTGGAGGAAGCCCAGCCCGAGCGCCCCCATCCAGTCCGCAGCAATGACGTTCGCCACGCCATCGAGGGCGTGGGCAAAGAGGACGACCAGCCCCATCAGTCCGGTTCCGGCGTTCGTCCATGGGGCGAACCGATCCATGGCGGCGTACACGCCGCCAGCGATGAGCACCGACAGGACGAGCACCACCGCGGGAAGCTGTGGGTAGAACCCGATCCTCGTTCCCGAGGTGTCCATCGTGGCGACGAGATAGCCGATATACCCAACAGTAAGGACGACAGCAGCCGTTCCGATCCCCCCCACGACCATTGGATATCGATCCGATTCGATACGATCTCCCCTGACGAGTCCGAGACCGATCAGGATGGCGGCGAGCGTGATGAGAAAGACGACGCCGTAGATGACGGGGCTGATGATGAGCGCGTTGAGCGGATAGCCGATGACCGCTCCCGCGTCGGCACTGGTGACCGCGGCGTCGGTGGCGTCCTCAACGACCCGAAGCGCCCCACCGAGGAACATGAACGGGATGAGCGCGAAAAAGAGCCGCCGATCCCGGCCGAGCTGGAGGCGACGAACGAGGAAGTAGACGCCGACCAGCATGAACAGGAGGAGCACCGCGTACCCGATCTCCGAAACGACCGTGTACCCCGGCTCGGCCACGATCTGCCCCGTTATCTTTGCTTGGGAACAGGCTTGATCGTTGAGCGGTTCCACACTCCCACCGGAGCGGACTGCACACTGGGCGTTGTGCGCGTCCGCGTAGACGGGACCCCAGAAATACTGCCAGATAAACCGATCGTACACCTGCCGCGGGAAGGCGAGTGCGCCACCAACCACCACGACAGTGGCGAGCACGGCCGTGACGACCCACGCCCGTCCAGAGTTCACCACCGAGCCGAGCCGTTCGGTCGATACCATAAGCTACCGCAGGCTCCGGTTCCGTTCCTGTTTACAGTTCCGATCCCCCTGTCGGCTGATACGGTGTTACCGACCGATCGATTCCACAACGTCGAGCGCCGCCTCGTGGAGTCGGCCGTTGGTGGCGACCAACCCAGTGACGTCGTGTTGCCACTGGTTGCCGTCAACATCGGTGACAGTTCCACCGGCCTGTTCAACCACGAATGCCCCCGCGATCGTGTCCCACGGGTGGTGATCGACGGTCGAGATGGCCACGTCCAGCCCGCCGTCGGCGACCCGCGAGAGTGTCCCCTGCGCACACCCCGCGCGACGGAGATCACCGAACGTCTCGACAGCCCGCTCGACCGCTGTGGTGAACTCCTCGTGGGGGCTGGCTCCACCCCACAGCGTCGGTGACGCGATCCCCGCGTTCGGATCCGTCTCCGTGCTCACTGTGATCGCCTCCCCGTTTCGGGTGGCACCGTCCGGGCCGGCGACGTAATTGTCCCCGAGCGCCGGAAACACGTTTGCCGCCGCCACACACGCGCCGTCCACCACACACGCGACGCTCGTCGCCCATGTCCGCACGCCACGGACGTAGTTGTTTGTCCCGTCGATCGGATCGACGACCCACGCCACCCCCTGATCGGGAACGGTCTTCCGGGCGCCGTTTTCCTCGCCCACGATCACGTCGTCCGGATACGCTTTTTCGAGCACCGACGCGACGCGATCCTGTGCGTCGCGGTCGGCCTGGGTGACGGGATCCGTCGCGTGACCCTTCGTTTCGACGGCGAGGTCGGTGCGAAACGACTCCATCGCTACTTCCGCCCCAGCGCGCGCCGCCCGTTGTGCAACCGTGACCCGCCGCTCGGCGTCGACCATGGGAACCCCTGTCGACCCGATCGGACAAAGCTCCGTCGGTCGGAGAGCGTGCGTTTCGAGGAGCGAACAGACGGACCTGCTGGTCGGAAACGTTGTGAATGAGGAAGTTGCGAGGGCAAGATCGGGCTCCGTGCAGACGATCTTGCGCTTGCACTCGCTTGTGGTTGCGAGTGCGAGGGGCAGGATTTGAACCTGCGGACCTCTACAGGAGCGGATCTTGAGTCCGCCGCCGTTTCCTAACTTGGCTACCCTCGCACGGATTCCATATCGTTGCCGAGTGGGCTAAAGCGTTGCGAACCGCCCCGCCCGAGCGCAAGATATTAACTTCTAATATCCGAACGGCTATAGGTTAACACATGACTGTGGTCAGCGTGTCTATGCCGGATGTACTCCTCGAACGTCTCGATACGTTCGCGGACGAACACGGCTACACAGGTCGGAGCGAGGTCGTCCGCGAAGCGTCTCGGAATCTGCTCAGCGAGTTCGAGGACAAACGGCTCGAAGACCGCGACTTGTTGGGGGTCGTGACAGTCCTGTTCAACTATGAGACATCCGATGTCGAACAGCGAATGATGCAGCTTCGCCACGAACACGAGCTGCTCGTCTCCTCGAACGTTCACAACCACGTCGGGGATCGGTACTGCATGGAGCTGTTCGTCGTCGAAGGATCGCTCGCAGAGATCTCGACGTTCGTCGGGAAGATCCGCGCGACACAGGACACCCTTTCGATCGATTACTCGGTCATTCCGGTCGACGGCTTCGAGCAGGCGCTGACTACCGAGTGATCACACGGAACCCCATGACAGACCACACCCGTGCCGACGCCCCGCCGCCCGATTCCGGCTCCCCAACCGGCTGGCGTCCCGAACGCCGCAGCTGGGAACACGGAACGCTCCGGCAGGCGGTGGTTCACGGCGTCCGCCTGTACAACGCCGGCGCGTTCCACGAATCGCACGACTGCTTCGAAGCGGAGTGGTACAACTACGGCCGTGGCACCACCGAAAGCGCCTTCGCCCACGGGATGGTCCAGGTCGCAGCGGGCGCGTACAAGCACTTCGATTTCGAAAATGATGCAGGAATGTGTAGCCTCTTCGAGACGGCACTGCAGTATCTTCACGGTGTTCCCCGGGACTACTACGGCGTCGACGTGCTCGGCGTGCGAACGACGCTCACCAACGCCCTCGAAACCCCCCGCGTGCTCCAGGGCTGGCGGATCACTCTCGACGAAGCCCAACCCGACGCACGACCGGCTGACTTCGAATACGCGTCATCGATAACGTAAAAACAACTGCGACAAACTACCTGACAGTTTCGGGCGAGAACTGCCAGAGGGTGGCACATTGATATGGTATGCGTACGACGACAACAAACCGCATGATTGATTAAGGGGTCCGTGGTATTCCAGCACATGCGCGTTGAACAGTTGGGCGATGGCGAACCGAACCTCGCGGTTGTTGGATCGATACACGGGGACGAACCGTGTGGCGCGCATGCGATCGAAGCGCTGCTCGAGGCCGATCCGGATTTGGAGCGACCGGTGAAGCTCATCATAGCGAACGAGCGGGCGCTCGATCGCAATGTGCGCTACACCGAAACCGACCTGAACCGCGTGTTTCCCGGCAATCCTGACGCCCCTGCGTACGAGACACAGCTCGCACACGAGCTGTTACACGAAATTCGTGGCTGTACGACGCTGTCGATGCACTCGACCCAATCGTACAGCCAGCCGTTCGCCATTGTCGATGAGACTGGACCGCTTGCGAGAACGATCTGTCCGCACTTGTCGATCGAGGTGCTCGTAGAGACGGGCGGGTTCGTCGAGAACACGCTCGTCGGCTACGTCGACGTTATCGAGGTCGAGTGTGGCCTGCAAGGCTCGGCAGAGGCCACCGAAAACGCCGCCGAACTCGTGGAGGAGTTCCTCGCTGCGGCTGGTGCGCTTTCCGGGCCGATCGAGTCCGAAACGAATCCGATTCCGGTCTACCAGTTACAGCGTCAGATCCCGAAAGACCCCGGATCGTCGTACGCCGTTCACGTGGAGAACTTCGAGCGCGTCGACGCCGGTGCGCCGTACGCCACCCACGACGAGACGGAAATGCGCGCTGAGGAACCGTTCTATCCCGTTCTCATGTCCTCACACGGGTACGAACGGCAGCTCGGGTACGCGGCCGATCGAAGCGGCACGCTGTAGCTCACTCGGACTCGTTCGAACCGAGTTCGACGAGCGTGAGATCCCGATCGAGCATACAGAAGTCGTGGGGTGGATCACCGATCACATCCTGGATCTTGTACGACGTTTCCAACTCCGCTCCCATCGGTTCACAGTAGGGGTGGCTCGGACAGTCGGTGTGGGGACAGGGTCCTTCGAGCTGTGCCGTCGAGCCGGCGTACGCGCTCGTCGCGGAGACCGTCGCGCGCACGGACGCCGGCTCGACGTCGACGGCGGTGACTCCGGTGTCGTGGACGGCACAGTCTAGGGTTCCGGAGTCTCGAACGTTCGTAACGCGGTATCTCACGTCCTCCGTGAGGTTGAGACACTGCTCTCGGTACGGGCAGCCCTCGCAGTCGGGGGACTCTCCGTGGTAGACGAACTCGGTCCCCTCTTCTGCGAGCCGCGTTCCGATGAGCGTGACCGAAGCCATACTCCGGCTAACGGACCAGCCGGGTTAAGCTTCCCGCCACCTTTTTTGCGCGAGGGGGGCCTCCGGCCACCCGAGCGGAAAAAAGATGGGGCAAAAAAAGCCGCTCGCTTGCTCCCGCTCGCGGTGGGTGTACTCACATACCGCCTCCGCCACCGCTACTGCACCGCCTCCGCTCCGCTACGGTTGTCTGTCAGTCGTTGGTGGTGGATGCAGCGGCGGCCGCACCGACGACGCGGGCCAGCTCGGGATAGCGCTGGCGCAAGCCAGCGAGATCGCCGCGCTGTCGATACTGGCAGTACTCCACGAGCGTGTCGACCAGACTGGCTGGGGCCGTGTCCGCCTCGGGTTTCTCCGTGATCTCGGCCGGTTCGCGCGAATCATCGGGTGTGAACACGGATTGGACCACCGTGCCATCGCGCTGTTCGTGAACGCGCACACAGGCCCCGTTGTCGAACCAGCATTCGACGATCATCTCGCCGGTGGCCGCGTAGCGTGTGAACCGCGCGATCCCGGGCAACTCCTCGTAGCCACCCGCCCGGGTCCTGCCAAGACCGGCGGTCGCGAGTATCTGCTCGATCTGCATAGCATGCGCACAGCCCGTCGACTGGCACGGTCTACACCACAATCCCTTACCCACATCGATGCTGTGGTACAGTTCGGCCGTCACGATCTCCGCCCGATCCTCGACGGCCGAGAGGTTCAGTGCCTCGCCACGCTGATTCCGGAACTGGAACAGCGGCAAACTCATCGCCACCACCGCCCCTGCGGGCAGCCCATCCGGTGGTCGAGCCGCGTGCGGACCGGCCGACCACACACCGGGCAGCGCGTTCTCTGGTTATCATTCTGATACGATGCGACACCGTTACATGTCTCTGATTCGTTCCCTGTCATGGGTATCTCTGACGTGAGAACCCAGCGTCGGGTGGGCCTAACACCCGGCGCGTTCAACACGAACGCACACGCCACCAGGGCGCCACTGGCGTTCTCATCTATCGTTGGCTCCCCGATGAGTTATAAAGTTATTTGAATACGGACTGATCACTGTTCTGTATTGACTACTTTCCGATGGGTTGAGCGCTATCGGGCCACCTATTATGAGTCCGATCCCGTCAGCTCGTCGAGCGCTTCGAAATACTCCGGCCGGGGAACCTGATAGGGATCGCGGTAATCGATCTCCCCGGCCCCGAACCGCTCTGCGAGCGCCACCGCGCCGTCGATGGCGGCGGCTCGGCTCTCGAACCGTTCGGTGTCGTACTCCACGTCCGGCTCCAGAAAGAGCGTGACGAACCACGTGTCTATCTCCGTCCGTTGCCCGCCCGGCCGACGATCCCGCTGGCCCCGCGTCACGTACACCGTCGGCAGACACGGCGCGGGAAGCTCCCCGGCGTCGAACACGTCGGGCCGGTAGGCGAGGATCACGCGCGCGTTCTCTTCGCTCCAGAGCCGCCATCCCGCTGGCGGATCGATCTCCATACCCCCCATAGCGGGACCGACCCAATGAGGGATGCGATCGCCGCCCGAAACCGACAGCCGTCAGCCACGCGTCTGACGGCTGTATATAAACACTGAGCAGAAACTGATCCGATGACAGACCCGCCAGCAACGACGGCCGTCGGTTTTATCTGCCAAGCCACACGTTTGATAGCGCTGTCGCGGGAAGACTTATGTATGTGAAGAACTAACGTGATATATAGTATCGGGGATTGATTCCGTTCGTGTGGTCTCCCATCGTGGCGTCGGTTTCGACTGGCCCTAACTGGACAGTTCGGATCAGTGGCGTCCGGTCGGACGTTGATCGTCGCATTTCGATTCAACAAGAGGGGCCACTCGCGCGGTGTCCTTCCCGAGACTGACGCAGTCGGGAGAACCAGACCGACTCCGTGATACCATGACAGGTGACATGGCAACCCTCGAAGACCTCAGCAAGGCGTACCAAGATTCGATTCCCGCTGACTTGCGTCACACCCACTCGTTCGAGTGGTATCTGGAGGCAGTTCACGAGGAACCTACGATCGCCCGCAACGCCCACCAACGCGTTGCGGACATGTTCGACTACTACGGCACCGAGTACGACGAAGACGCCGGTGTCGTCGAGTATCGTCTCGCCAGCAAGGATCCGTTGTTCGACGGTGAGAACACCTTTTACGGGCGAAGTGTCCACGAGGCCATTCACGAATTCGTGAACAAGGTGAAATCGGGCGCTCGTGGTCTCGGACCCGAAAAGCGGATCAAGCTGCTGCTCGGTCCCGTTGGGTCGGGGAAATCCGACTTCGACCGACAGGTGCGTCGGTATTTCGAGGATTACACCCTCCGAGACGACGGGCGGATGTACACGTTCCGGTGGACGAACCTCTGTGACGTGATCCACGACCAGGACCCGGCTGACGACGTGGTCCGGTCGCCGATGAACCAGGATCCACTCGTGTTGGTACCGCAGGCCCAGCGCGATGAGATCATTGTAACCCTCAACGAACGGCTCGATGCGCCCTACACCATCCGCAACGAGCAGTCGCTCGACCCGGCCAGCGAGTTCTACATGGACAAGCTGCTCGAACAGTACGACGACGATCTCAAACAGGTGCTCGAAAGCCACATCGAGATCATCCGGGTCGTGGCCGACGAGAACAAGCGGCTGGCGATCGAGACGTTCGAGCCAAAAGACAAGAAAAACCAGGACGAAACGGAGCTAACCGGCGACGTAAACTACTCGAAGATCGCCGTTTACGGCGAATCCGATCCGCGGGCGTTCGATTACTCGGGGGCGTTCTGCAACGCCAACCGGGGCATCTTCAGCGGTGAGGAGCTGCTGAAGCTCCAGCGGGAGTTCCTGTACGACTTCCTGCACGCGAGTCAGGAGCAGACGATCAAGCCCAAGAACAACCCGCGCATCGACATCGACCAGGTGATCGTCGGACGCACCAACATGCCCGAGTACAAGGAGAAAAAGGGCGACGAGAAGATGGAAGCGTTCAACGATCGCACAAAGCGGATCGATTCCCCGTACGTCCTCCAGTACGAAGAGGAGGCGAAGGTGTACCAGAAGATGCTCAACAACGCCGATCTCCCCGACATCCACGTCGAGCCACACACCCTCGAAATGGCGGGGCTGTTCGGCGTGCTCTCCCGGATCGTCGAGCCAGACGGCGGCCAGATCGGCGTCGTGCAGAAGGCGAAGGCGTACAACGGCGAGAGCGACGACATCGACGACGTGGACCTGAAGAAGCTGCGCGATGAGGCGGAAGAGACGGCGGACGTCGGTGAAGGGATGGTGGGCGTCTCGCCCCGCTTCGTGAGCGACGAGATCGCCGAAGCGATCATGGACAGCATGCACCGGGGCCGTGAGTTCCTCTCGCCGCTGACGACGTTCAACCACCTCGAGGCAAACCTCGAAAACCACGGCTCGATCGCGGAGGAGCATTTCGAGCAGTACTACCGGTATCTCGAACTGGTGCGCGAGGAGTACAAAGAGCGCGCGATCGAGGACGTGCGCCACGCGCTGGCCTACGACGTCGACGAGATCCGGCGCCAAGGCGAGAAGTACATGGATCACGTCATGGCGTACATCGACGACGACACCATCGAGGACGAGATCACTGGCCGCGAGTCCGACCCCGACGAGACGTTCCTCCGATCGGTCGAGGAGAAGCTCAACATCCCGGAAGACCGCAAGAACGACTTCCGCCAGGAGGTGTCGAACTGGGTGTCACGGCGCGCCCGTGAGGGGACGAGCTTCAACCCCCAGGACAACGACCGGCTGCGCCGGGCACTCGAACGGAAGCTGTGGGAGGACAAGAAACACAACATCAACTTCTCGGCGCTGGTCTCCAGCGGTGAGGCCGAGGACGACGAGCGCAACGCGTGGATCGATGCGCTCGTCGAACAAGGGTACTCCCACGAAGGGGCCAAGGAGGTGCTTGAGTTCGCCGGCGCGGAGGTGGCTAAGACCGAGCTCGAAGAATGACGCGGGAGTTCATCCACCAGGCGGATCGGGAGCTGACGGAGACGTACGAGGAGCCGATGTCGCTCGAACAGTACGTCGACCGTATTCTCGAACAGCCACAGCTGGCCGCCCACGCGAGCAAATACCTCCTCGAAGCGATCGAGTCCACCGGCACGCGGTCGGTCGTCGAGGAGGGCGAGGAAAAGGAGCGCTACCGGTTTTTCGACGATCCGCACAACGACGGCGAACACGCCATTCTCGGCAACACGGAGGTGCTCAACGAGTTCGTGGACGATCTCCGATCGATCGCCGCAAAGCGGGGGAAAGAGGAGAAGATCGTCTGGCTCGAAGGCCCCACAGCCACCGGGAAATCGGAGCTGAAGCGCTGTCTCATCAACGGGCTTCGGGAGTACTCCAAAACCGACGACGGTCGTCGGTACACCATCGAGTGGAACATCTCCGGTGCGCGCGAGGCCGGTGGACTCACGTACAGCGACCACCAGGTCAGCGACGAGGACGAGTGGTACGCGAGTCCGGTCCAATCCCACCCGCTGTCGGTCTTTCCGCCGGCCGTTCGCCAGCGGCTGCTAGAGAAGCTGAACGGGCGTCTCGACGACCACATCCCGGTGCAGGTCGACAGCCGGTTGGATCCGTTCTGTCGGGAGGCCTACGACTACCTCGAAGAGCAGTACAGAAGAGACGGCCGCGAGGAGCTGTTTTCGGCGGTGACGAGCGCCGAGCATCTCCGGGTGAAAAACTTCGTCGTCGATGTGGGTGATGGGATCGGTGTGCTCCACTCCGAGGACGAAGGCACGCCCAAAGAGCGCCTCGTCGGCTCGTGGATGCGGGGCATGTTACAGAAGCTCGATTCCCGCGGGCGGAAGAACCCACAGGCGTTTAGCTACGACGGCGTGCTCTCTCAAGGCAACGGGCTGTTGACGCTGGTCGAGGACGCCGCACAGCACGCCGATCTGCTCCAGAAGCTGCTCAACGTGCCAGACGAGCGGCACGTAAAACTGGACAAGGGGATCGGGATGGACATCGACACGCAGCTGATCATCATCTCGAACCCGGATCTGGAAGCCAAACTAAACCAGCACGCGGATCGACAGGACCAGGACCCGCTGAAGGCGCTCAAGCGGCGGCTCGACAAGCACGAGTTCCGGTATCTGACGAACCTCTCGCTCGAGGCCGAACTGCTCCGTCGGGAGCTGACCAACGAGACGGAGGTGTGGGTGGCCGACTCCTACGATCAGCTGGAGGAGATGATCCGCGAACCGCTCGCGTTGACGGTTCGGAACAGCGAGCGCGCGGTGATCGACCGGGAGCTCGCCCCACACGCCATCGAGGCCGCCGCGCTGTACACGGTGGTCACGCGGCTGGACACTGACGATCTCCCCCCCGGACTAGATCTCGGGGACAAGGCGCGGCTGTTCGATGCGGGGTACATCCACGACGGCGACGACCGAGTGGAAAAAGACGAGTTCGACTTCGCGGACGACACCTCCGACGGGGAGCACGGCATTCCCGTGACGTACACGCGGGACATCATCGCGGATCTCCTGTACGAAATCCAGAATCGACACCACCCCGAACTCCCCGTCGAAAACGTGATCATGCCCCGCGACGTGCTCGATTCGATGGCCGACGGGCTGATCGACGCGCCGGTGTTTTCCGACACCGAGCGCACGGAGTTCGAGAACCGCGTGGTGCAGGTGAAAAACCGGATCTTCAGCACTCAGGAGGAGGACGTGCTTTCGGCCATCATGCGGGACAAGCGCGTCGACGTAGCAACCGTCGAGGAGTACGTCGAACACGTGTACGCGTGGGCCGAGGACGAACCGATCGTGAACGACCGCGGCGAGCACGAGGAGCCGGACCCGCTGAAGATGAAGATTTTCGAGATCGAACACCTCGGCCGCTTCGATGAGAAACATTACACGGGAACCGAACCCTCAGAGGCCGTCAGGTCGTTCCGCACCGAGAAGATCATCACCGCGCTGAACCGCCACGCGTGGGCCAACCGCGACGAGGAGTTCCAGGCACAGGACGTGAACCCCAAGGAGATCCCGGTGATCAGAACGGTGCTTGGCACCCACGACTGGGATGAAGTCCGGCGAACGTTCGAGGATTTCGACCCCCGTCAGTGGGACGATCCGCCCGAAGGGACGGAGACGGCGTCGGTGAAAGAGACCACCATCGAGAACATGATCGATATGTTCGATTACAGCGAGGCGTCCGCCGAGCTGACGAGCCGGCACGTCATGGGACAGGTGAGCTACAAATGGGACTGAGAGACGACCTGGAACGGTATCGTGAGGTCGGTGAAGAGCGCCGTCAAGACCTCGCGGAGTTCATCCAGTACGGCGATCTCGGCCAGAGCCTGCCCGAGGAGATCCATATCCCGATCAAGATCGTCGATCTTCCCGCGTTCGAGTACGACCAGCGCGATCAGGGCGGCGTGGGCCAGGGCCAAGACGGCGCGCCCGATGTGGGCGATCCCGTCGGCCAGCCCCAACCCGGCGAGGGCGACGAAGAGGGCGAGCCGGGCGAGGAGGGTGGTGAACACGAGTACTATGAGATGGATCCCGAGGAGTTCGCCCAGGAGCTGGACGACGAACTCGGGTTGGATCTGGAACCGAAGGGCAAGCGGGTCGTCGAGGAGAAGGAAGGGGAGTACACGGACATCACCCGGACGGGACCGGCGAGCACGCTCGATTTCGATCGGCTGTTCAAATCCGGGCTCAAGCGCAAGCTGGCGATGGATTTCGACGAGGAGTACGTCCAGGAGGTGCTCAAAATCGACGGGATGGACCCACAAGCGGCGTTCCAGTGGGCACGCGGAGAGAACATCCCCGTCTCGCGGGCGTGGATCGAGGACGCGTACGAGGGGCTTTCCCCCGAGGAGCGCACCGAGTACGAGAGTATCGAGGAGATGGAGGCGTCGGTCGACCGGATCCCGACCGCTGCCCGGATCCGGGAGGAAGGAATCGAAGACATCCCGTTCCGGCACGAGGACGAGCGGTACAGATATCCCGAAACCATCGAGGAAAAAGAGCGCAACGTCGTCGTGGTGAACATTCGGGACGTGTCCGGCTCGATGCGCGAGAAAAAGCGCGAGCTGGTCGAGCGCACGTTCACGCCGCTCGATTGGTATTTGACGGGCAAGTACGACAACGCCGAATTCGTCTACATCGCCCACGACGCCGACGCGTGGAAGGTGTCCCGCGACGAGTTCTTCGGGATCCGTTCCGGTGGTGGAACGCGCATTTCGAGCGCGTACGAGCTGGCGGCCCAACTCCTCGAGGAGTATCCCTGGAGCGATTGGAACCGGTACGTGTTCGCGGCGGGCGATTCGGAGAACTCCTCGAACGATACCTCCGATCGGGTCATTCCGATGATGGAGGAGATCGACGCGAACTTGCATGCGTACGTCGAGACACAGCCGAGCGGCAACGCGATCAACGCGACCCACGCCGAGGAGGTCGAGCGACATTTCGGTGAGCGTGACTCTGTAGCGGTCGCGTACGTGACCAGTCCCGGGGACATTGTGGACGCCATCTACACCATCTTGAGCACCGAGAGCAATGAGTAAGCCATCGACAGACAGAGCGGACAAACAGCGCATTGCGGAGGAACTCGAGTCAGTCGTGCGCGAGGCACACGCGCTTGCGACGAAGCTCGGTCTCGATCCGTACCCGGTGAACTACTGGGTAGTCGATTACGACGAGATGAACGCGCTCGTGGCGTACAACGGGTTTCAGGAGCGGTACCCCCACTGGCGCTGGGGGATGACCTACGACCAGCAGCGCAAACAGCGCCAGTTTCTGGGCGGGAAGGCCTACGAGCTGGTCAACAACGACGACCCGGCACACGCCTTCCTCCAGGAGTCGAACGACATCGCCGACCAGAAGGCGGTCATCACGCACGTGGAGGCCCACGCCGACTTCTTCGCAAACAACCAGTGGTACGGGCTGTTCGCGGAGGATCCGAACGCGGCCCGGATGCTCGCCAGCCACGCCGACACCATCGAGTCCTACATGGACGATCCGGACATCGACCGCGAGGCGGTCGAAAAATGGATCGACAACGTGCTCTGTCTCGAGGACTGTATCGACCAACACCAGCCGTTCTCGACGGTCGGCGACTGGCTGGATGAGACGGAATCGGAGGCCGACATCAACGAGAAGCTGGAGGAACTGGAGCTGAGCGAGGAGGTGCTGGGACAGGTGTTCAACGAGGAGTGGTTGGACCAACAGCGCGAGACCGACGGCGTCGCCTCCTTCCCCGTCGAGCCGGAGCGCGACCTCATCTCGTTTTTGCGCACCCACGGGATGCGATACGACGAGGAAACCGAGAAGGCCGTCGAGTTCGAGGACTGGCAGCGCGAGATCATGGAGCTGCTCCGCCGGGAGGCGTACTACTTCGCGCCCCAAAAGATGACCAAGGTGCTCAACGAGGGGTGGGCCGCCTACTGGGAGTCGATCATGATGGGCGAGGAGGGATTTGCGGACGAAAACGAGTTCATCCACTACGCCGACCACCAGGCGAAGGTGCTCGGATCGCCGGGGTTCAATCCGTACAAGCTGGGCAAGGAGCTGTGGGAGTACGTCGAGAACGTGACCAACCGGCGTGAGGTGATCGAGCACGTGCTCCGGATCGAGGACGTGACGTGGCGGAACTTCCACGACACCATCGATCTCGATGGGGTGTTGGAATCGCTCGAACCCGATCCGCTGGTCGATCGGGTGGCCAGCGAGACGCTCGATCGGCTCGATCCCGAGGATCCACGCGTCGACAGCGACGGACTCCAACAGGCCAAAGCGGGGGAGATCGACGTCGATCAGTTCCCGTGGAAGGTGCTCACGTACGATGGAATCGCAGAACGCCACTACTCGCTCGCAAAGCCCCAAAACCGGGGCTTTTTGGCTCAGATCACGCAGAACGACGTCGAACGGATCGCGCGCTACATGTTCGATGACGCGCGGTACTCCTCACTAGAGCAAGCGCTCGAAAACGTGGATTACCGCGCCGGCTGGGACCGGATGTACGAGATCCGCGAGAGCCACAACGACGTGACCTTTCTCGACGAGTTCCTCACACAGGAGTTCGTCGAGGAACACGACTACTTCACCTACGAGTATATGGAGACCACGGAGGATTACCGGGTGACCAGCACCGATGTCGAGGACGTGAAGAAAAAGCTCATGCTCCAGTTCTCGAACTTCGGTAAACCCACCGTCGTCGTCGAAGACGGCAACTACAACAACCGCAACGAGCTGTTGCTCGCCCACCAGTACAACGGCGTCATGCTCGACATCGAGCAGGCCCAACAGGTGCTCAAACGCGTGTTCAAGCTGTGGGGCCACCCCGTGAACCTGAAAACCATCATCAAGGAACTGTCGGAAAACGATGTCGAGGTGGCACGACGGCGCGACAGCGAACCCACGCCCGAAGAGACCGGAAAACTCCTCCGGTACGATGGGGATACCCTTTCGATCACGGATCTCCCGTGGGAAGAGGTCGAACACCTCGCCGCCACTGACGTGGATTACGACACCAAACCCGAGGACTGGCTGGCGTGAGATGGTCCCAACGCGTCCGTGTCGGCCGGCTTTGATTTTGGCTCTGGGGACGAAAGTACGTCTGTGACGACATCACGTGTGCTCTCACTCAGCAACGAGATATAGCCGTGCAGCCCTCCCGCCTGTTTCACGATTACGCCGACACCGGGATCCCACCGGCGGATCTCGCCCGTCGAGAAGGGGGTGTTCTTCGACCTCCTTGGTCCCGCATCATTCCGCTCGCGGAGTACTGCCAGTACCGACAGATCGGCGACCTCAACGGGTTGCGCCAGCGCCACCCCGAACTGGCGCGCATCGACGGTGAGGCTGCCGCACCCCCCACCGACGACTAACAGGCAACCGTAGCGAGCCGGTTACTTGTCGTGCCCATAAGATGCAGAGAATCGTTTGAAAATTGAAATACAGGTCTGCTAACCCCCCACTTCCTCACCGGCCGTAAAAGACTGAAACGGCTCTAGCTCGTACTGTTATGCCCCCTATGACCGAGCAACTCTCCGACGAAGAGCGACCACAGACGGACGAAGAATGGAAAGAGACGCTAACGGACGAGGAGTATCGCGTGCTCCGCGAGAGCGGCACCGAGCCGCGCTTCTCGTCGGATCTGTTGGATATCGACGAGGACGGGGTGTTTCGATGCGCTGGCTGTGGCCAGGTGCTGTTCGACGACGAGACGAAGTACGACGCCGACCACGCCTGGCCAAGCTTCTTCGACGCAGAGGAGGGAAGTATCGAGTTCCGCGAGGACCACAGCCACGGTATGACGCGGACCGAGGTCGTGTGTAGCCGGTGTGAGAGCCACCTCGGACACGTATTCGACGACGGTCCTGAACCGACCGGAAACCGATACTGCATCAACGGCGTCGCGCTCGATTTCGACGAAGACGCTGAATGAATCCCACTCCAACCATGATACGAGAATACGATCGAGACGCACCGGATCAAAAAGAGACCGAGACCGCAGCGTTCGCCCTCGGCTGTTTCTGGGGACCGGAGGCGCAGTTCGGCGCGATGGACGGCGTCGTTCGAACGCGGGTCGGCTACGCTGGCGGCACAAAACCAGATCCCACCTATCACGATCTCGGCGACCACACGGAAGTGTTTCAAGTCGACTACGATCCTGCCGACCTCTCCTACGCTGATCTCCTCGCCGTCGTCTTCGAGAATCACGACCCGAGCCATCAGACACGAAAGACACAGTACCAGAACATCGTCTTCTACGGTTCCCCTAACCAGAGAGAAACAGTCGAATCAGTACTCGAAACTAGGGAATTGGATGCAAAGACGATAGAGACGCGAATCGAGCGGCATACCCAGTTCCACCTCGCCGAGAGCTATCATCAGAAATACAATCTCAAGGCAGAACAGTCGCTGTTAGATCCGTTCGAGGAGGCGGGCTACGACGACGAGCGTCTGCGAGAATCGCCCGCGGCGGCGAAGCTGAACGGGTACGCTGGGGGACACGGCCTCTCCGAAGAGAACGATTTGGGGGCGCTTCTGAAGAGGAATTCGTCCGCCTCGGTGTGAGCAGTATCAATACCCCGAATCAGCGTACGTCTGCGTCGAAGTGAGCGACCGTCTCGATAGGTGAACGGCACGCGAATGTCTTGCTACCGATCATTCTGACCTCATATCGCAAGACAGCATCCAATTTCTCTCGAGTAATCCTCGATATGCCTAAATACATAATAATTATTATAAATAATTGTATTATTCTATATTTGAATATTATTATATTTTAATAAGTGGTATTAATGGTTATATTAGGTAATAACTTGCAATTGAGCGCAGTGCAATTAATGCTTTCAGGCCAGCCCACTAGCAAGACGGGTGCTATATGGCGAGATGATCGCGACATATAGCTCTGTCTCGTGAGCGAATCGATCACACAACAGCTGCTTGTGACGAAAATAAAATCGTTGACAGGTAAAGAGAAGATACTATCGATGGTCGTATGTGTCACTCCGATATCTGGGGCTCGACACACCAGCAGTCCGATACAGAAACGAACTAGACATGGCCGAACACGAAAACGATAACGAGGACGGCAAGGGAATCGGCGAGGAAACCACCAAGCACAAAGCAACCACCGAGGCCGCTGAGGAGATCGAGGAGAGCGAGGATCTGCACGGAACCGGCGATGAGGCCCGTAAACAGCTCGACGAGGAGAGTAAACAGGAACAGATCGACGAGGCACGGGAGGATCACGCCGGCGAACACCTGACGACGGACCAGGGGGTGCGCGTCAGCCACACGGACGACTCGCTCAAAGCCGGCGAACGCGGGCCGACCCTGATGGAGGATTTCCACTTCAGGGAAAAAATGACCCAGTTCGACCACGAGTCTATCCCCGAACGCGTGGTTCATGCCCGCGGGACGGGCGCACATGGGTATTACCAGCCCTACGAGGATCCCGATCTTGGACCCTACGACGACATCTCGGATCTGACAAAGGCGAAGTTCTTAACCGATTCCAGCCAGAAGACGCCCGTCTTCACCCGCTTTTCGACGGTTGTGGGATCGAGAGGATCGAGCGACACTGTCCGGGACGTTCGGGGCTTTGCCACCAAGTTCTACACCGAGGAGGGCAACTACGACCTCGTGGGGAACAACATGCCGATCTTCTTCATCCACGACGCGATCAAGTTCCCTGATCTGGTCCACGCGATCAAGCCTGAACCGGACGACGCGAGCCCGCAGGCATCTGCGGCCCACGACACGTTCTGGGACTTTGCCTCGCTCACGCCCGAAATCACCCATATGCTGCTGTGGGTGCTCTCGGATCGCGCCCTGCCCCGCGCCTACCGCATGATGCAGGGCTTTGGCGTGCATACGTTCCGCTTTGTCAACGACGAGGGCGAGTCGCGGTTCGTGAAATTCCACTGGCTGCCCAAATACGGCACCCACTCGCTGTTGTGGGACGAGACGACGAAGCTGTGGGGGAAAGCGTCAGATTACAATCGCAGCGCCCTCTACAACACGATCGAGAGCGGCAACTACCCCGAGTGGGAACTCGGTGTACAGATCGTCGAGGAGGATGAGGCCGATCAGTTCGACTTCGATCTGCTCGACCCGACGAAAATCATTCCCGAAGAGGACGTTCCTGTCCGACGCATCGGCAAGCTCGTTCTCAACGAAACGGTCGATAACTTCTTCGCCGAAACCGAACAGGTGGCGTTCCATCCCGGCAACGTCGTCCCGGGTATCGACTTCACGAACGATCCCCTGCTACAAGGTCGGCTGTTCTCCTATCAGGATACCCAACTCAATCGCTTCGGTGGCGCGAACTGGGACGAGATCCCGATCAATCGACCCCTCGCGAAACGCCACAACAACCAACGTGCCGGGTTCATGCGCCAGACTGTCAACAAAGGGAAGACCTCGTACTCCCCAAACTCGCTGGAGGGCGACTATCCGAGGGAAGCCACCGAGGAGGAGGGCGGCTACACGCATCACGCCGAAAAGGTCGAAGGCACGAAGATCCGCGAGCGAAGCGAGAGTTTTCGGAATCACTTCAGCCAGGCGAAACTGTTCTGGAACAGCATGTCAGACACGGAGAAACAGCACATCATCGACGCAACCCACTTCGAGCTGGGAAGCGTCAATAACAAGGAAGTCCGCGAGCGCATAGTGTATGAGATCTTCAACAACGTCGATCACGAGCTCGCCGTGCGGGCGGCAGAAGGGATCGGGGTCGAGCCGCCCGAAGAGCCCGGACCACACCACCAAGACCACGACAAGACCTCACCCGCGCTGAGCCAAGAAAATACTGTAAAAGATACCATCGAGTCGCGCCAGATTGCCGTCCTTGCGGAGGACGGCTTCGACGACGAACACATGGAGGAAGTAACGTCGGGACTCGAAGCGCAGAACGCACAGATCACGGTCGTCTCGAAAGTACTCGGCGAGAAAACGGGCGAAAACGGCGAGGAAGTATCGGCTGATGAGAACCACATTACGACCGACTCCATCGAATACGATGCGGTCTTCGTTCCGGGTGGTAGCAAAAGCGTCGATTCCCTGAAAGAGCAGGGTGACGCCAAACACTTCGTGATGGAAGCGTTCAAGCACAAGAAGCCAATCGCCGCCCTCGGCGATGGCATCGAGATGTTCCCCGAGGTGGATCTGTCGGATATGGAAGTCTCGGACGATGGAACCATCGTCTCGGAGGAAGGCATCGTGACGTGCCACGACGGAGATGATCTAGATACGTTCGTAGACGCGTTCAGCGATGCCATTGCAGAGCACCGCCACTGGGAACGCGAGGAGAAAGAAGTGCCTGCATAGGCGCCCAGATTCTTATCTACTCGTTTCTATCATTAATTCATCACGATATCGATGACAGCGCCTGGCGTTCGAGTCACGAAAAACACGAAGGCGTCTCGTACGTTCGGACAAGTTCCCGATAGATCTTGCTGATCATCTCGGCTTCCATTCCACGAAGAATGTAAAATATCTCTGGGAGTGAAAGCTGATGTTCAGTAAAAATCGTTCCAGTACAACCATTGAAGATACTATCGCAGTTATGACAGCGATACCGTTGTGCACCCTTTCTTGATCGTGTCCGTGTACTGTTCGGTAAAGATTTCGTTGATCACTCATCGGTAGTTCCCTCGGTTTCGAGGAGAGCATCACTGTCCTCTGCTGGGGATGGCAGCAGTCTGTCAAACACCTCGACAGGCGTCTCCAGATTGTCCCAGTCGAGACTCATGGAAGGCCGCTCCTCGTTGTAGAAGGTGAGGAACGCTTCGAGCGTTCCGAACCGCCAGCGGTGTTTGTCGTAGGTGTGGAAGAACCGTTCGATCTTGCCGTTGGACTGGGGTCATCCGATCTTACAGAGCGTGTGCTTGATGTCATTATCCTTTAGATAGCGTTCAAATTTGTAGGAACAGCGTCCCCTTCGCCGGGCTGAGTGTTGACGAACGGAGGACCATGATCGGTGATGACCTCCAAGATCGGCAGAGGTGCGTCGAGAGACTGTTGGACGCTGTCGAGTAACGTAACACTGTGGCTGAGCTGGTGTCAGCTTCGAGCATGTCGAAGACACGCCGCGAGGCGTCGTCTTCGACGGCCAGACACTGCTGGCCCCGCTCGGTGGCATACCAATCCATGGTGGACCGTCACGCCGGCAAACGCCCGCTCAAAGCGAACCCACGGATGCCAGCGGCCCTGTTATTCGGATGTTTGCTCACGTGCTCGTACTCCTCCAGAATCGCGTGGATGCGGTTGTTTGCGATCGAAATGTCGTCTCTGACACGAAGCACATGAGCGATCGCGTAGGTCCAGGATGCGCTGATCGTCTGGATAGGTTGTATGGGCTTTCGTCCTGGTCAAGCTTCACCTCATTTGGTTGCTCATCGGGGAGATGATGCCGACGAAATCTTTAGCGGACACTACAGTGAGCTTCGCTCACCCGAACACAAAAAAGGTGGGTGCGTAGAATTTGCCGGCCGTACGCCCAAGTCCGTTCGTCCCGTGGATATGGTCCGGAGGCTACACCATGACCAACGGAAATCAACCACACGCATCCGGAACTGTCGAGCCAGGAGACACGAGCAAACGAGTCGGGATGGAAACGCTCCGCGAGCGCGGCGTCGATCCCAAGGAACTCCGTGAGAAACTCATCGACGCCATCAGCGCCGAGTTTGCTTCCACGTACTACTACTACACCGACCTGCGGATGCATCTCGCGGGGCACGAGGATTACAAAGAAATCGCCGAGGACGCCCGGCTCGAAGATCGGGCACATTTCGAACTCCTCGTCCCACGCATCTACGAGCTCGGCGGAAAGCTTCCCGATGATATTCGGGACTTTGCCGATCGATCCTCGTGTCCGGCTGCCAAACTTCCCGATGATCCCACCGCCGAGAACATCCTCGAGGAACTGCTCGAAGCCGAACGATGCGCCATTCGTACCTGGAGTGAAGTCTGTGACATGACTGAAGGAAAGGATCGGCGCACCTTCGATATGGCCCAGCGCGTCCTGCAGGAGGAAATCGAACACGAGGCGTGGTTCGTCGAACTGCTGAGCATGGAACGCGACGGCGAGGTCAACCCTGCTGGCCACTTCGTCCGCGGTGAACCCGGCGAAGCGCCGCTGTCGACGAACAGACGGATCAACGACAGCGCCTAAAAACACGAAACGAGAGCGATCGCACGCGTCGAACGGGCTACTCGTAGAGCCAACTGCCGTCGATCCGCTCGTAATCGATGAGTTCCTCCGAATCGAAAAAGAGGTCGATTTCGCGTTCGTTCGAGCCGGGATCCTCGTGGTCCGAACCGTGAATGACGTTCCGTCCGAGATCCAGCGCGTAATCGCCCCGGATCGTACCGGGGGCAGCCTCGGCGGGATCGGTCGCGCCCATCATCCGGCGGACCTGCCGAATCGCGTCCTCGCCCTCCCAGACCATCGCAAAGACGGGACCCGACGAGATAAACGTCGTCAGATCGTCGAAAAACGGCTTGTCGACGTGCTCGGCGTAATGTTCGCGAGCGAGTTCGTCGTCGATTTGCATGAACTTCCCGCCGACGAGCTTCAGCCCACGCTGTTCGAGCCGGGAGACGATCTCACCGACCAACCCCCGCTGGACCGCGTCGGGCTTTGCCATCACGAACGTTCGTTCGCGGGCCATCCGTTAGGCTTCCTCCGTTTCGGTCTCTTCGTCCTCGTCGGGCTGGTCGGCGTTGGCGGCCCCTGGCTCGCCTTCGACGCCCGCATCCGCGGCTTCGTCACGATCGACATCGGAGATCACGTCCGACTCCGATTCGGCTTCCTCTGATTCGGCTTCGGCCGGCTCCGCGGCTTCGGCCTCGGCGCCCTCGCCGCGTCCGGATTCGGTCCATTCGAGTTCGCGGGCTTCACGACCCATGAAGTAGTTTTTCTCGCATTTCGAATCTTTGAAATGCAGGACGGTACCGTCGTTTTGCACGTACATGATGCCCGTTCCGGGTTCGATTTCCTCGCCGCTGAAATCGCAGGTTCGTGTGGTTGGCATCGTTTACTGGCCTCCGATGGCGTCCGCTTCCCGGGCGGTCTCGCGGAGCTGTAAGACGTCTCCCTCCCGAACCGGCCCGAGAACGTTTCGCGTGATGATTCGACCCTGATTGCCGCCGGAGAGTATGCGACATTTGACCTGCATCGCCTCGCCGTGCATGCCGGTCTTCCCGACGACTTCGACGACTTCCGCGGCCGTCGCACCCTCCTGATCTTCCGCGCTCATTTACCTGAGCTCCCCGAGTTTGTTCGTGATATCATCGACGGTGCCCTCGGCCTCACCGGCGTCGACGAGCGCCGCAGCCGCGCTCCCGACCTCGAGACCGGCGGCGTGGCCGATGTCGTCCTGCGTCTCGACGAAGACGTACGGAATCTCCTTTTCGTCGCACAGCTCCGGCAGGTGCATGACGACCTCCTCGGGCTGGACGTCTTCGGCGATGTACACCAGCTCCGCGCTCGTGCGCTCGATCGCCTTCGTCGTCTCGTTCGTGCCTTTCTTTACTGAACCCGTGTCCCGGGCGACCTGCAGCGCCTCGATGGCGTCTTCTGCAAGATCGGCCGGAACGTCGAAATCTACGTAAACTGACATTGTTGTATTGCCCCCCGTGTGCAGGCTCACACTCCCCCGCCTCGTGGATCACGTGAAAGTGCCCTTCCAGCCGGTGTGTATTCACACGGACCCACTGCCGACATTTGTCGTGCCCGAGGAACGTTGTTCCTCCCTATCGGCGAGTTGTCCCTGGCTGGGAGTATCATCAACCCCACACAGGTTGTACACCGATTTACTGCAGCCGACCATAAAAGCGCTTCCGAACACACGCGACCGTGGGTGATCACCACACGGAACAGGCTCGGTGATCGGAGCTGGTTTGGGGAAACGGCTACTGGTGTGAATATGCTTGAGGAACTCGTGGGATCGCTTCGTGCGGAGGCCCTGCATGGGAACGAGCGCCGGCTGCTCGTGCTCGCCGGTCCCCACGAGGACTGTCTCGATGCTGTCACAACGGTGCTCGACGCGTTCGATCCCGACGATGCGGTGCTCGTCGGCCACCGGGCTGTCGATAGGATCGAACGACTCCCGCCCAACCAGGTGGACGCGCTACTCGGCACGACGCGCGAGTGTGTCGTCGTCGACGCTCACGAGGAGTGTCGCCCCAACACCATCGGTCGTGTCGTCGGAGCGGTCGACGGCGGCGGGCTGTTGGTGTTGTCGACGCCGCCGCTCGACGCGTGGCCCGACCGCCGCGACCGGTTCGACGCGACCCTCGCCGTCCCGCCCGCCGATCGGGCCGACGTGACGGGACGATTCCGCCGCCGCCTGGTCTCGCTGCTCCGTACCCACGAGGGGATCGCCGTCGTGGACGTGGCGTCCGAAACGGTCGTACGAGACGGCCTGACCGATCCGAGCCCGGCACACACGGAGGTTCAGCCCACGCCGCCGCCGGACCACGCGTTTCCGGAGGCCGCCTACCGGTCCTGTCTCACCTCCGATCAGACCCAAACCCTCCGGGTGCTCGAACGGCTCCGGGAGCCGGGCTGTGTCACCGTGGTGGAGACCGATCGTGGTCGGGGGAAATCGAGTGCTGCCGGTCTCGCAGCCGGTTCGCTCGCCGCGGCGGGTCGTGGTGTGCTCGTGACCGCGCCCACCGTCGCCGGGGCGACGGAGGTGTTCGCCCGCGCCCGAGAACTGTGCCAACAGCTCGATGTGCTCGCTGACGCCGAGACGACGGAGACCGACCTCTGCACGACGACGGGAGGGCGGGTCTACTTCGAATCCCCTGACCGTGCGGCAGCGTTTCCGAGCGATCCCGACGCGGTCGTGGTGGACGAGGCCGCCGCGCTCCCGGTAGCGCTGCTCGAACGCTTTCTCACGCCGACGCCCGTGGTGTTCACCACCACCATTCACGGCTATGAGGGCGCTGGACGGGGATTTTCGGTGCGATTCCGTGACCGACTCGCCGACAGCGCACTCGACGTCACCGAGTGCACGATGGAGACGCCGATTCGGTATGCGGCCACGGACCCGATCGAGCGGTGGGCGTTTCACGCGCTCTTGCTCGATGCTCGCCCGGCCGTCGATCAGCTGGTGGCCGACGCACGGCCCGACACCGTTTCTTACGAGCGGCCGACGCCCGCCGAGCTCCTCGACGCCGAGCACCGGCTTCGGGAGCTGTTTGGGTTGCTCGTGCTCGCTCACTACCAGACCGAACCCGACGACCTCGCCCGGCTGCTCGACGCCCCGAATCTTTCCGTGCGGACGCTGACACACGGGGACCACGTCGTGGCGGTCGCGTTGCTCGCCCGCGAGGGGGGACTCCCCCGAGAGACGAGGCAGGCAGCCTACCGTGGCGAGCGGCTGCACGGAAATATGCTTCCGGACCTGCTCACGGGCCAGCTCCGCGATCCCGAGGCCTCGGCACCGACGGGGTGGCGGGTGATGCGCATCGCCACCCACCCGGCAGCGCGCTCTCGAGGACTCGGGTCCCAGCTGTTAGAAGAGATCCACGCCGAATTCGATGCCGACTGGTTTGGCGTCGCCTACGGGGCAACTCCCGAACTGATTCGGTTTTGGAACCACAACGGATACCGGATGGTACACCTCTCGACGACCAGAAACGAAGCCAGCGGCGAACACAGCGCGGTGATGCTCCACCCGGGCACCGCCGAGCTGTACGACCGACACACGCGGTGGTTTCGGGATCGAATCGGTGGGATGCTCGCCGACACGCTTTCGGACATCGATCCCGATGTCGTTCGGTCCACGCTCGGGGCGACCGACGCGCCCATCGCGCTCGATCTCACCGACCGGGAGTGGCGGCGCATCGCTAGCGCGGCGTACGGTCCCGGACAGTTCGACATGCACCCCGCGCCGTTCCGA
Source organism: Halobacteriales archaeon YIM A00010 (assembly GCA_025041175.1). Taxonomy (GTDB): domain Archaea; phylum Halobacteriota; class Halobacteria; order Halobacteriales; family Haloarculaceae; genus Halocatena. The sequence continues at coordinate 1,676,576 of JAKCFJ010000001.1, read as the reverse complement.
CACCTCGCGCTGACCGCCTTGAGCGACCGGGCGTGTGACTCGCTGTCTCCCCGTCAGGAACGACTCCTCGTTACCCGGGTGTTACAGACCCGCTCGTGGCCTGCGGTGGCCGCCGAGCTGGGCTTTCACTCGCCGAGTGGCTGTCGGCGGGCGCTCGGCCGCGCACTCAGCCCGTTGGTCGACCGGTACGGAACGAACGCGGCCGAAGACGAGCGGAGCTGGTACGATGAGTGAGCTGGTGTTGCTCGTCGCCGTGGTGCTGTTGCTCGTCGGTGTCGTTGGAAGTGTCCTTCCCATGGTGCCGGGTGCTCCTCTCTCGCTGCTGGGCGTGTATCTCTACTGGGGGTCGACGGGTTTTTCCGATCCGGGCGCGATCGCGGTGCTCGTCCTCACTGTGATCGGTCTCAGCGCGTTTCTCGCTGACCTCTTCGGTGGCGCGATCACTGCCCGCGCGGGCGGTGCCTCGCTCGTGACGACCGGGATTGCCGCCGTCGTCGGCGTCGTGTTGCTGTTTCTCACGGGCCCGATCGGGCTGTTGGTGGGGATCGCCGGAACGGTCTTTCTCACCGAGTACTACCGCCACCGAGACGCTAGGGCCGGCGCGAAAACCGCGCTGTTCGCAACGGCCGGCGTCGTCGGCTCGGCCGCCATGCAGCTGCTGCTCACCGCCAGCATGTTCCTGCTCTTCGTGCTCGCCGTGTTCTTGTAGGATCGATAAAAATTTGTGTCTCTGATGCGCTACCGACACGTCAGCTCAACACGTGCAGTTGCCGCCACAGTCCCCGCCACACTCACAGTCCGGTCCACAGGTGCACTCGCCACACCGGCGCTCGTACCGCTCGCTCTCGATCGAACGTTTCGTTTGCATGGTTGCGTCCGTGTCTCTCCCAGAGCGTTCCGGGATGACACAGATAAATACACAAATTCATAGATTAAAAATTTAACTAATTAGGTAATATTAATAATTCGTTGGTCGGTTCACACGTTTACACGGTGATCTAGCCATCCCAAACGCCTGTTAGGGAGGGGAAGGTACGGCAGGTATGCAGTGTGACGTGGCGGAGTGTGAGAACGGTGCTGGGGTTCGGCTTCACGTGCCGTGGGCAGAGTCCAGGTCTGTCTGTCCGGCACACGCGCGGGTGTTGGCCCAACAGGACGGCGTCGTGGCCGAGCCGCTCGAGGGGGCAGGAGAGCACTGGCCTTAGAGGGAGACGGCCAGCATCACCTCGTCGATGTACTCGCCGTCGATCAGGTAGTGGTCTTCGCGGACCGCCTCGGTTTCCCAGCCGTGGTTTTCGAGGAACACGATGGCTCCCTCGTTCGTGGAGGGAACGCTGTTGTACACCTTCTCGTAGTCGTGTTCAGTGGCCCACTCCAGTCCGCGTTCGAGCAGCCGGCTCCCGATGCCGTAGCCGCGGTAGGCTTCGAGGACGCCGACGGTGAGTTCGGCGGTGTGGCCCAGCTTTGCGATTTCGGGCGCGTTGAGATGCACCCACCCGACCACGTCGTCGTTGACCGTCGCAACGAAGAACACGCGGGATTCGAGATCGTTGTGCCGGAGCAAAACGTCCTCGTGATCCACGATGTCCGCGATGTTTTCGGCGACGATGTACGTCTTGTTGTCGATGGCCTTCCGGATGGCCCCGACGAGTCCGGTGAGATCGCTCTCGCGGGCCTGGCGGATCACGACCTCGATGTCGTCTTCGGAAAACCGCTCTTCGGTCCCGCTCTCGAACGCCACGGAGAGCTGTTCGTCGGTCTGGTCGATGATTCCGTCGCGCTTTAGGATCGCCACGTGGTGACCGAACGCCGTCGGCTCCATGTTCAGCGCCGTCCGCGCTGTTTCGTACTCGACAGTCCCGTATCGCTCGACGTATTCGTACACGTCCTTCCGGTCACGGTGGGTAAACTCGAGCTCGTCCGAGAACTGCATGGGTGATAATATCACACCACCCTACTTAACCTTATTGTAGGCGTTGATTTCCCTTCCTCCAGGCGTTGTTCGGGACTCAAATATTCCCGTGACTGAGCGGAGCATAGGATACTGCGGTTCGACGGCGGACACCGAGTGCCACAGGCGGTGAGCAGGGACTGTCACCTTGTGCCGGTGTGGTCGGTGGCACGCGGCGGCGTCCGGGTCAACAACTGTGCAGTATCCGTGATGTCGTGTGTGTCGAGCAGCAGCTCAGCGGCTTCGCGGACGGTGAAATCGGCGTCAATCGACGCGCCGTAGCACCGGGCGTACAGCGTGAGCCAGTCGTTCATCGCCCGTTCGAGCAGCGACAACTCGGTGGGTGAGAGCCTGGCCGGTTCGTCACCGGTGTGTGCCTCGATGTACAGACCGACGGCGGGACCGGCGCCGTCCCGTAGAAACGCCACCGCTCGCTCCTCATCGGGTGGCTCTGTGGGGGGTTCGAACGCTTCGCGGTCCCGGTGTGCCCGGTCCGCCAGGGTAGCGATCCGTTCGTGGAGTTCTGTGGCCATCGTGTGCCAATCGTTAGCCTTGTTTGAACTCGACGCCCTTGTCGCCGCGTGGGTGTTCCCACTCGGTGTCCGCAACCACGGCACACGTGCCACACTCGACACACGGCTGGGTGTCGAGGCTCACGACCTGTTTCGTGGTGCCGTTCGTCTGGATCGTCTCCTCGCGGTAACAGCCGCCGCCGAAGCCCGTCGCGCTGACAGGGCACGCGGAGACGGCCGCCCCGCTCGCTTCCACCGAGTCGTCGCGCAGCCGGATGTGTGGATTGCCAACGTCCGTATCGTAGGTCAGATCACCGATCCGTTCTTCGAGGCTCGGCGGATCGATCGTGGATCGGTCACGGACGGGCGAGCCGAGTTCCTCGGCGATGATCGCCGGAAGCGTGACGTAGGGCGTTTGGGTGTCCGGAATCGACATCGACATGAACGGCGAGCTGTACAGCCGCTCCACCAGCCCAACAGTATCCATCGCTTTGATCCCGATCCTACCGACGGGCGAGGCGAGCAGCCGATCGACCGCGTCGGTCGTCCCCTCCCGTTCACCGACCGGACGCATCCGCTCGTAGCGCTTCGGTCGGAGCTTCGACATTGTTCCGCTCTCTTTGAGCTTCCGTTCGTAGCGCTCGCCCGCCGATCCGGGGTTGTCGCGGCGTTTTGCCGTTGCGAACGCCTCCGCGGCCAGCGCGCCGGCGGTCACCGCGTGGTTCATCCCCTTGATGATCGGGCCTTGGGCCTGCATCTGCCCGGCCGCATCGCCCACGAGCACGAGTCGGCCCTCGTGGGGCGACGTGTGGGCCACCTTCTTCGAATCCGGCACGAGCTTCGCGGAGTACTCGACCTCGTTGTACTCCTCACCGAGCCACTGGGCGAGCAGTGGGTGGGTGAGCAACGCGTCCAGCAGCTCGTGTGGCTCGGCTTGCTCCTCCACGAGGCTGTCGAGGTGGAACACCGCGCCGATCGACAGCGAGTCCGTGTTCGTGTACAGAAAGCCCCCACCACGGACTCCCTCGAACAGATCCCCGGAGAACAGATGGGCAACGCCCTCCTCCGGACCGATTCCGAACCGATCGTCGACATCGGGCATGTCGACGGTCGCTTTGACGCCCTGGAACCACTCCTCGGGTTCTTCCCAATCCATCAGGCCGGCGTCGCGCGCGAGCTCGCTGTTCACCCCGTCGGCGGCCACGATGAGATCCGCCCGAATGGGATCGATCTCGTCGCAGGTGACGCCCACGATCTCGCCGTCCTCTCGCAGGAGTCCGTTCGCACGAATGCCGGTCAACAGCCCGCCACCGGTCTCGCGGGTACACTCGTGGACCCGATCGGCGAGCCACGAATCCATCCGCCGCCTGAGCACGGCGTCCGACCACTCCGTGTCGTGTTCGTGCAGCGACGTGAGATCGTACTCCTTGACCATCTCCCCCGCTATGTTCTGGATGTAATACTCCGTGATCGGGCGTTCGGCTGCCTCCTCCCGGAATCCCGGGAACAGGTCGTCGATAGTGTAGGGTGCGGACTCCTCGGCGTAGATCAGTCCGCCGGAAACGTTCTTTGCGCCCGCGTCGACGCCTCGCTCTACCACGAGCGTTTCGATCCCTTCGTCTGCTAGCTTCGCTGCTGCGGCCGCGCCACCGGGACCTGCCCCGACGACGACGGCCTCGTAGTGTTCGTACTCGTCAGTCATCTGTATCACCTCCTGCTTGCGTCCCGACGCCACCGTCAGCGACCGCTTTCAGATTCAGCTCCCCGGCTTTCAGCGCTTCCGTCAGTTGGGGCAGCACCTCGAACAGATCGCCTTCGATGAAGTAATTGCTGAAATCGCGGATGCGGGCGTCGGGATCCGTGTTGACCGCGACGATCGTTTCCGATCCGTCCATCCCGACCTTGTGCTGGACGGCACCGCTGATACCCGCGGCGATGTACAGCTCCGGTGTGACGACCTGGCCGGTCTCTCCGATCTGGCGCTCCTCGTGGGTGTACTCCTCGATGTGGCCCGCGAAATCGTACGAGCCGGTTACGATCCCACGGGAGACGCCGACGCCGGCGTCCTCGAACGTGTCGGCCAGTTCGACGCCGAGTTCCATCCCGCGGGTCGGATCGTCGCCAATCCCCCGGCCGAGCGCGACGACCACGTCGTGTTCGGAGAGATCCACGCCGGTGTCGAGCCGGTCGTGGGTGACCACTTCGACCCGAAGCCAATCGGGATCGAGCTCCATCCCGTGTTCGATGAGCTGGCCCTCGCGGTCCGCATCGAAGCCGGGCACGTCGAAACTCCCCGGAATCACCGACGCCCCTTGGGGATGGAACTCCCGCGTGGGGTTGTCGAGACAGAGGATGGTCGAGTACTCGAAGCCGCTGAAATCCGGTCGCTTCATGTGTAAGACGCGCTCGAACGTCTTGTTCTCGCCCGGAGCGCCAGTTTTGACGGGGTTGCTGATGACGCTTTCTTCGATGTACAGCCCCGAACAGTCGCTGGCGAGTCCGCTGTCGAGTTCGGCCTGTGCCAGCGCCGAAAGATCCCGGCCGTTGTTCGTCGCCGGAAACAAGGTGTAGCGCGGCTCGTCGTACCCGCGCCACTCGCCATCTTCGCGGGCCATGTCGGCGAATATCTCCGTGTAGGGCGTGTGCCGAAACCGTTCGAGCCGTTCGTCATCGTAATAAACGGCGACGTCGGCCCCGTAGCCGATGGCATCTTCCGCGAGATCGGCGACCGAATCGCCGATCAGCACCGCGACCACGCGCTCGTCGGTCCCGTGGTCGTCGTTGTACTCGTCCATCAGCGAGCGGGCTTTGCCGAGCATCTCTTTCGAAACGTCGAGCAGCTCCCCCGCCTGGGTCTCACAGTACACCCACATGTCGCGGTACGTTCCATCGTCGAGCGCCCGGACGTGGTCTTTGTCCGCCGTCGGGTGGTCGAGTTCGGGGTGTTTCTCCTCTGGTGGCTGTTGGGTTTGCTCGGCGTCCTCCGTTTCGTCGCTGCCAACCACCGAGTCGATGCGGTTTTCGATGAGCCGCTTTGCGCTGTCGCGGTCCTCGCCCTCAGTCTCGCGTTCGAGCAGCGATTCCAGCTCCTCGACCTCCTCGATGTCCTGGAGCGCGTTGCCCAGATCCGCGACCGACAGCTCCGCGAGATCCAGCTCCTCGGCAGTGGGTTCTTCCTCGTCGTCCTCGCTGAACTTCTCGATCCGGCTTTCGATGAGCGTTTTCGCCCCTTGTCTGTCCTTGCCCGCCCGTTCGGCCTCGAGGATCTCCTGTAGCGCGTCGACATCCTCGATCTCCTGTATTTCCGGGCCGAGTTCCGCGATGGTGTGCTCGCTTGGGTCAATCGTTGGCATGATCAGTCACCCCCGGCAGCCAGCGGCTGCATCTCCTCGAACACCTCGCTCATCCCGCGCTCGTCGGTCGGGTCGACCATCGTCGCCTCGCGCTCGGCGGGTGGTTTCGGAATCGGATCCACCGACGAAACGATCGTCGGCGATCCATCCAACCCGATGTAGTCCGGATCGAGGTTCAGATCGGCGTGATCCCACGTCGTCAGGTGCTGCTCGTGCTCGCGTGCGCGCTCGGTCGTCTGCTCGTGGAGGTCTTTCAGCGCCAGCTGCTCGCCGGCGGTCCGGTAGCTCGCCTCGAACTCCGGATCGGCGACGACGAACGCGGGCAGCTCCGTCTCGACGGTCTCGACCTCCTCGACGTCCCCTTCTACCAACCGCTGTGCTCGTACCGTTCGCTCCTCCTCGTCCACATCGAGCGAAATAACGTGTGTGATCATGGGCAGATCGAGCGCCCAACAGGTCTGTGGACCAGTGTGGCCGGTCTCGCCGTCAGCGGTCTTGAACCCCGCAAAGACGAGATCCGGAACCCCGAGCTTCTCCAACCCAGTGGCGAGCGTGATCGCCGTGGCCCACGTGTCCGAGGCCGCCAGCTCCCGGTCCGACAGCAAGTACAGATCGTCGGCGTACACCGACTTCATCGCCTCTTTCAACACGTCGCCGTAGCCCGGCGGTCCCATGCTCATCACGCTCACCCGCCCCCCGTGGCGTACCTTCGTTTGTAGCGCTGCGTGGAGGGCGTGTTCGTCGTTCGGGTTCATCACCGTCGGTGTCTTCCCCCGTTCGAGGTGGCCGTCCTCGTCGAACGAGACCTGCCCCTCCCGGAAGTCCGGTACCCCTTTCGTGAGAACGATCGAGTGTATTGACATCAGTTTCCCTGTCTGGCTATGACTCCCACGGGACGTTAATAGCTTTTTACTAAGCAATCAAATTTTATATGATTATCATAAACGAACTGGCAGTCGCTGATCGACGATGCCTTCGAAGACGAGTGTTTCCAGTTCGGTCGGTTAGGTTCGTCCGGCACGGCCAGGATCGACGTCGATGGCGTCGACAGGACAGACATCGACACAGAGCATACAGTCGATACACTGGGCTTCGTGTGTCGGTTCGGCTTTGATCTCGCTTTCGGGATGATCGGGGGTGTCGACCCATGTGAAAACGTCCACCGGACAGTCTTCGAGACAGGCACCGTCTCCGATGCAGATGTCGTAGTCGACGGCCACGTGGGTGCCGTGGATGCCGAGCTCCTCGGGCGGGTCGGTCGGTCCCCAAACGTCTACCCCGTTCTCTTCCCCGACGTGCTCACTGTTTTCTTCGAACTGTGGGTCGATGGGCATCGATAACTAGAGGGATCGGAGGAAGGCACTTAAGCGTGTTCCTGCCTGTGATCAACCCGATTCGTGTCGTTCCATTATCGTGTGGCGCGCCGGATCAGGGGTGGGCGAAGTACGCGAGGGTGTGGTCGTTCAGCTCCTCGATCCGTGCGAAGCCGACGCGTTCGAACTGGACGACGTCGTCGGGGGAGTACTCGCGGAGGCCAGGTTCTGCGTGGCCTGTGACGAGCCCGTCCATCGTCCGCAGCGTGAGCGGGACGGTCTCGTCTGCGGGAACCCAATGGACGACGGGGACGTTCTCCTCCCTGACCGCCTCGATACTGTCGCCGGTGTATTCGAACGCGTCGCGGGTGTGACGGACACAGCCGTACCCCTTGAGCCAGACGCGCTGTCCGTTGGGGGGCACGTCTGCCGGTTCGACGAGCACCGCTCCGTCGACAGGGATCGTTCGGGTGCCGCGCTCCTCGTGGTCTGGGTGGACGGGCGGTGACCCGGCGTCCGGTCCGTTTAACACTGTTTTTTCGACGCCGTCACGCACGAAAAACGCGCGGTCGGTGTCGTCGTCGATCAGCTCGCGGTTGGCGGCGTAGATCGATGACATGGCGAGATCCACGTCGCTCGTCGAGGTTCCGAGTTCGATCAGCGCAGAAACGATCGCCTCGCCCCGGATCCCCCGCTTTTGGAGGCTGGCGATCGTCGGCGCGCGGGGATCGGCCCACCCGTCGAGTTCGCCCTCCTCGATGAGTCCTTTGATCGTGGAGGTGCTCATCTTCACGTCGTAGGCGTCGAGTTGGACGTGGCCCCAGTGGACGACCTCGGGGTACTCCCAGCCGAAGTACTCGTACAGAAACCTCTGTCGGCGCGCCGAATCCTGGAGATCGATCCCCCGGATGATGTGGGTGATCTCCGCGAGGTGGTCGTCGATCCCGCTCTGGAAATCCAGGATCGGCCAACACCGGTAGCCGGCCGCTTCCTCGCGTGGGTGGGGTGTGTCGATCATCCGGAAGGCGGCCCAGTCGCGGAGCGCGGGGTTTTTGTGCTCGATGTCAGTCCGAACCCGGAGCACGATGTCGCCCGGATCGAATTCTCCCGCCACCATCGCCTCGAACTCCTCGGTGACGGTCTCGATGTCCTTCCCGCGGTGGGGACACGGCTTTCCGGCGTTTTTCAGCTCCGAGAACTCCGCTGCCGGGCACGAGCAGGTGTACGCCCCGCCGAGTTCGATCAGCTCTCTCGCGTGCTCGTAGTACGTTTCGAGCCGGTCGGAGGCCCGAATCACTGCGTCCGGTTCGAACCCGAGATACTCGATGGCGTCGAGGATCGCGTCGTACGCGTCGGGATCCGGACGCTTGGTTTCGGGATCCGTGTCGTCGAACCGGCACAGCATCCAGCCGTCGTAGCGCTGCTTGTACGTCCCAATGACCGCGGGCATCCGGGCGTTGCCGAGGTGCCACGGCCCGTTGGGGTTGGGCGCAAGTCGCATCCGGATCTCATCGTACGCCTCGGCGTTGGGAAGGTCCCCCAGCGGGTGGTCGTCCCCGTCGGCTTCGTCCGCAGCGTCGAGCGCGGCGAGTCGATCCGGTTCGAGCTCCTCGAGCCGTTCGCGGCGCTCGGCCGACGACAGGGCGTTGATCCGCTCGACGACCGGCGCGATGATCTCCGGGATCCGATCGCCGTGCGCCCGAAACTCCGGATTCTCCCCCATTAGCGGTCCCATGATCGCCCCGACCTGGGCCTCGTTGTCGTGTTTGATCGCGTTGTACAGCGCGCTCACCGCTGCCTCGTGTTCGATCTGCTCTCTGAGATCGTCGTCCATGCGTGTAGAGAAACGATGGGGGGTCAAAACCGCCGTGGATCGTGTGTGTTAGTACCGCCGTTCGATGAGGTAATCCGCGATCTCACACAGCACGGACCGGGCTTCACACTCCGGAAGCACGTCGAGGCGGTTCTTTCCGCTCGCAATCAGATCCCGGGCGGTGTTTCTCGCGTACTCGATGCTCCCAGCGGTTTCGAGCGTATCGACGGCCGCGTCGATGTCGCGTTCCGTGACCGCATCCACGCTGTCGGTGGCGACGAGTCCGTCGACATCGATGCCCTGCTCCCTGGCGTGGAGGCTGATGAGCGTTCGTTTCCCCTCGACGAGGTCGCTACCGCGCTGCTTGCCGAGTTTCTCGCTCGGGACCGTGAGATCGAGAAGGTCGTCCTGGATCTGGAAGGCCATCCCGACGTCGACCCCGTACTGGTGCATGGCCTCGACCGTCTCCTCGTCGGCCCCGAGGAGAATGGCGGGGATGCTCGCCGAGGCGGCGTACAGCACGGCGGTTTTCAGCTCGATCATTTCGAGATACTCGGCGATTGTGACGCTGCCGTTCCGTTCGAACGCCACGTCGAGCGCCTGTCCCTCACAGATCTCCGTACAGGTCGTTGCGAGCTCTTTGAGCGCACGGACGCTCCGGTCGGCCGACGCGCCGGTTTCGAGCATACACTCGAACGCCTTCGAGTAAAGGGTGTCCCCGGCGAGGATCGCGGTGTCGAGATCGTACTCGCGGTGGACCGACGGAACCCCACGCCGAAGGTCGTCGTCGTCCATGATGTCGTCGTGGATCAGCGTGAACGATTGGATGATCTCGACGCTTACGGCCGCGCTCATGACGTCGATCCCCTGGGGACCGAACACGCGATACCCGTCGCTCAACGGCTCGGTGTCGGTGAGCGCCTCGGCAGTGAGCAACAGCACGGTCGGTCGGAGCCGTTTCCCACCCGCGTCCAGCAGGTGTCGGGAGGCGGAGTACAGCTGTTCGGGGTGTTCGATCGGAAGCGTCTCGGTCAGGGCGTCGTTCACGAGACCACGACGCTTGGCGAGGGCCGCGGTTACTCGGTCGCGGTCTGTCGAACTCATTGTTGTAATGGTGGTATGGCGGTGTTACTCCACGAGTTGGATCATGTTCCCGTTGCTGGTCACGTGAAGATCGCGGCCGAGCTTGTAGCCCTGGGACCGACAGAGGTCGGCGTACGGCGCGAAGCCTTCCATCTCTTGGTGGGCCGGGATGACGTGCTGGGGCTGGAGGGCCTGTAACATCTCGTAGTGGCCTTCCTCTCGCAGGTGGCCCGACACGTGGACGTCGTCGTAGATGCGCGCTCCCTGCATTTTGAGCAGCCGCTCGGACTGGTAGCGCTGGCCCTCGTTTGTCGGCTCGGGGATGATCCGGGCCGAGAACACCACCTTGTCCCCGTCTTCGAGTTCGTAGGGCGTTTCGCCCCGACCCATCCGCGTGAGCATCGCGCGCGGCTCACCCTGGTGGCCCGTGACGATGGGGAGGAAGTTCTCCTTGCCCTCGTTCATGATGCGCTTGAACGTCCGATCAACCGACTTCCGGTGGCCGTACATTCCCAGCCCTTCCGGGAAATCGACGAAATCCAGCCGCTCGGCCGTGCCGGAGTATTTCTCCATCGACCGACCGAGCAACACCGGCTGCCGGCCGATGTCGGCGGCGAACTCGACGAGGCTCCGAACACGCGCGATGTGACTGGAGAACGTCGTCGCGACGATCCCGCCGTCGTAGTCCTCCATGCTGTACAGCACGTCCTTGAGGTGGTTGCGCGCGACGGATTCACTCGGCGTGCGGCCCTTCCGGCCCGCGTTGGTGCAGTCCTCGATGTAACAGAGGACGCCCTCGTCCTCTCGGCCGATCTCGCGGAACCGTTTCATGTCGATCGGGTCGCCGATGACCGGCGTGTGATCCATGCGTTTGTCCAACCCGTACACGATGGATCCCTCCGGCGTGTGAATAACGGGGTTGATGGCGTCGATGATCGAGTGGGTGACGTTGACGAACTCCATCTCGACGTTGCCCGAATCACCGATCTGGCGGGTTTCGCCAGCGCTCATCTTCACCAGATCGTTTTTCACCCCGAACTTCTCTTCGGACTGGATCTGTTGTTTCACCAGTTCGATCGTGAACGGCGTGGCGACGACGGGCGCGTCGTACCGGTGTGCGAGCTTCGATATCGCCCCGATGTGGTCCAAGTGACCGTGGGTCGGAACGATCGCCTGCACGTCGCCTTCGAGATCGGACATCACGCGATCGTCCGGGATCGCGCCCATGTCGATGAGATCGAGGCTGTGCATGCGCTCGGTCTCGACGTTGTCGTGTATCAGTACCTGTGAGAGGTTCAACCCCATATCGAAGACGACCACGTCGTCTCCGGTACGGACGGCCGTCATCTGCCGGCCAACCTCTTCGTATCCACCGATCGTTGCGATTTCGATTTCCATTGTAGACCTCCGAGTACGCCGCCCAAGGGCGCGATTGTCGTATCATACGACCGTACAGCCCACCGGCGAGAACAGTGTCTTTCGGCAGTTGCCGCTCGCCGGTCGCCCGCTCGCACCCTGGGGCGACCGTGCTCTCGGTTACAACACAGTACTAGCTGCTGTGTTAAAAACTACGTGACTTTGGGTCGTCTGGGAACCCTTTATACTGTCGGACAGAGCCACGGACGGATTGCGACGGAATATCCGGTTGCTGTCTAGCGGTCAACCAGCAGTCGATATTCAATCACCTCTGTCAGACAGTGTAGTTAGCTCGTTTGAAGGTGTGACGACAACGACGAGACGCAGACACAACGCGAGAACCGTGTTTCTTCGTCTTAGCCACTCTTCCCTCGTGAACAGGGAGCCTTCGACGTGACTAACGCAGTCTCTCGCTTTACCTCCCTCGAACGAGCGGCTATCCCGACTCCGTCAAACGATTCACCAGGGGCGAAATGTTATTACGCTCCGACAATAGATCATGATCGATGGCAACTAATGCCATACGAAACACGTGGAGCCGTTACCGGTCGATCCCGATCGTCTACCGGATCGGGGCAGCGTTCGCACTCGGTTCTGGGGTTGGGTTGATCGTTGGCGAGCCGGCGACGGTGCTCCAGCCGCTCGGCGACCTGTTCGTGCGCCTGCTCAGCATGATCGTCGTTCCCATTATTGTGTTAACACTGCTCATGGGGGTTCGACAGCTCTCGCCCGCCACGCTCGGGAAAATCGGGGGAGAGGTCGTTGCGCTGTATGCGATCAGTTCAGCAATCGCCGTTGGGATCGGTCTCGCTATTGCGAACCTCATCAATCCCGGATCGGGCTTGACGCTTACTGACACCGAGTTCGAAACCCAAGAGGCGCCGAACGCGGTGGATGTCTTCCTCGGAATCGTCCCCGAAAATCCGGTTACGGCGATGGCAGAAGGCGACATCCTCCCGATAATCTTCTTCGTACTCGTCACCGGTATCGCGCTCGTACTGATTCGGGACACCACCGAGGACGAGTCGCTCCGCCGGGGTGCTGAGGGGATTTTCCGTGCGGCGGAGACCGGTGCCGAGGCGATGTTCAAAGTCGTCTGGGGAGTGATGGAGTACGGTGTCATCGGGGTGTTCGCGCTCATGGCCGCGACGCTCGCCCAAACCGGTGCGGAGACGCTCGTCTCCTTTGCGGTGTTGGTCGTCGCGCTTGCGATCGCCGTCGTGATCCACATCGGCGTCGTCTATCTCGGCGGGATGATCGGACTGCTCGCCCGCCAGTCTCCGATCGCGTTTCTCGTCGGATCGAGAAACGCGATGGTTACAGCGCTGTCGATCCGGTCATCGAGTGGGACACTCCCGGTTACGATGACCGATGCCGAGGAGAACCTCCGGATCGAGGAGGGCGTCTACAGTTTCTCGCTGCCGCTCGGCGCGACGATCAATATGGATGGAACGGCGATGTACCAGGGGGTCGCCGCGATCTTCGCCGTCAATCTCGTCGGCGGAACGCTGACCATCGCCGAGCAACTCACTGTCGTTGCGATCGCGGTGCTTGCGAGCATCGGCGCAGCGGGCGTGCCGGGGACTGGATTGATTATGCTCACACTCGTGCTGACCCAGCTGGGGCTTCCCCTCGAGGTGGTCGGGTTCGTCGCCGGCATCGATCCGATTCTCGATCGACTCCGAACGATGACGAACATCACTGGCGATCTCGCAGTGGCGACCGTCGTCGGGAAGTGGAACGGCGCGATCGATTTCGCCGATGGGGTGTGGACCGGCGACGTTGCCGGGACGCCGACCGCTGCGGACGACTGAGACGTTTTCATTTCTTTACTGCTCGAAGACTAGTCATCGATCGCAGGGAAACGTCACCAGTCACGGATCGAGTAATCACACCGGTACACGCTGTTTTTACTGTACCAATCGAGAGTACACGTATGGCTATCGTGAACCGAACCCTGCAAAAGCTCGGTCGTGGCGACGACGTTGTTGGTGCGTGGCTCCTTTCGCAAAGCACGCGCGCGGCCGAGGTGCTCTCACGGACAGCAGTCGACTGGATCGGTATTGATACTGAACACGCTCCGCATTCGCCCGAGCGCGTCGAAGCGCTCATCCGGGCAGTCGAGCCACACACCACACCACTCGTCCGGCTTCCATCCGTCGAAACGGCCGTTTCGGGCGGCGCGAAGCACGCTCTCGACTCCGGTGCACAGGGCGTTATTGTGCCGGGCGTCGACACTCCTGAGGACGCCAGAGACGTCGTGCGAGCAACCTACTTCCCGCCTGTCGGTGAGCGCGGTGTCGCTGGCACCACTCGGGCGAACGCGTACGGGGAGGATTTCGAAGGGTACGTCACCACTGCAAACGATGAAACACTCCTCACCATCCAAATCGAGTCACCGTCGGCAGTCGAGTCTGTCGCGGAAATCCTCGCAGTCGATGGAATTGACGTTGCATTCATTGGTGAGAACGACCTTTCAGCTGCCGTTGGACATCCAGGAAAGACGGATCATCCCGAGGTGACGGCGGCTGTCCAGCGAGTGTTTGGGGCGGCCCAGGACAACGGTGTGTATCCGGGTATTGCTGGTCGAACACCGGATATTCAATCCGAGCGATCGAAGCACGGCTTTCAGTTCTTCCTTCTCGGGGCCGATCTGAGCTTCATGCGCGCCGGCATAGAGGCATTTTTGTCCGAATAGCAAAATACGCTCAGCAATTGGTGAGCGGTTGCTGACGGCCCGAGGTGTTTGTAACGGCGAAAAAATCCCCGTCGTCGATAACATACGCGCGGTAGATTTAACACCCGAAATTCAGTACATGATACCATGTCGCAAACAGGTAGTGCCATCAGCCACATAGAATGTCGCGGCTGTGGACAGACGTACGGACTCGATCTCACGGAGTTCCCCTGTCGGGAGTGTGGCGGTATCTTGGACGCCAAATACGATTACGACGCTCTTGGGGTCTCTCGCGCCGACGTGGCAGATCGTGGCGGTTCGATGTGGAAGTACAGGGAACTCCTCCCTATCCAGGACGAGACCAATATCGTGTCGCTGGGGGAAGGCAACACGCCGATAATCGACTGTCCTGACTTGGCCGACGAACTGGGCGTTGCCCGCGTGGCGATCAAAGACGAGGGACAGAACCCGACGAACACGTTCAAGGATCGCGGAGCGTCCGCCTCGCTTTCCGGAGCGAGTGAACAGGGTATCGAGGAAGTCGCACTCCCATCGGCTGGAAACGCCGGCCAAGCAGCTGCGGCCTACGCGGCGCAAGCGGGGATCGACTGCCACGTCGTTCTCAACTACCAGTCCAACGACATCCAGAAAAACCTCGTGCGGGCACACGGTGGGGAACTCCACCTCGCTGAGGGAAAACTCGATGCGGCGGGCGATCGGTTCGGTGAACTGCGAGCGGAAGAGGGGTGGTACACCGTGGCGACGTTCCAAACGCCCTTCAGACACGAGGGAAAGAAGACGTTGGGGTTCGAAATATACGAGCAGTTCGACTGGGAAGCTCCCGACGAGATCTTCTATCCCACTGGTGGTGGGGTCGGACTGATCGGTATCTGGAAGGCGTATCAGGAGTTCCACGAACTGGGCTGGCTCGAGACCCAAGAACCACCCAGTTTGAACGCCGTCCAAACCGATGGGTGTGCACCGATCGTCGAAGCGATCGAAGACGAGGCAGACGAACACTCGCCCTGGCAGTCTCCCGAGTCGATCGGTCGAGGAATCGAAGTGCCGGACCCGGGAGCGTCCCCGTGGATACTCGAAGCCGTATACGAGACGAACGGAACCGGCGTGGCGGTAAGCGACGCGGAGGCACTCCACGGAGCGGTGACCAGCGCCAGGAAAGCGGGCGTCGAAATGTGCGTGGAGCCAGGTGCAGCGATGGCGGGCGCCATGAAATTAGCTGACGAGGACGGTCTCGATCCCGAAGACGAAGTACTCATCGTCAATACCGGCGCGGGGAACAAGGCCTCGGGACCGTTGACCTACGGACTCCACCAAGAGAACCGATGGGACGGCGCTCCGGGTGCGCCGTAGTTCCCTCGGTTCCTCGGGGCTACTCGATGGGACGCACGCCGACCCACGAGAGAAGTCCTCGAACGAACAGATAACAGACGAGCGCGAAGCCGACCAGCAGTGTCGGAGCAGCGAGCAACCGGGCGATCCGGTAGGGCAGGACGATGCGCGAGAACCCCAGAATCACGAAGCTCACGACGATCAGCGCGAACGCGGTGACCGAGAGCGTTCCGTACGTTTGGCGTCGCATGGCCGAACAATGAGACCGGCAACCGAAACGGTACCGACTGCGCTACGCCGATCTCCTCTCACTCCTCGGGAGCGGGACCGAAGTTCTCCAGCTTGGCCGCTTCCGCGTCAACGCCGGCTCCAACGAGGGCGTCGGTCGCCGCGTCGAGGAACCCGGCGAACCCGTACACGAACGACTGTGGCTCTCCGCCGGCCGTCGCCTCCTCGATCGCGGCCGGGAGGGCCGCGACGTCGGACACGACGATCACTGTCCCCCCTTGCTCCGATAGCGCGCTGAGGCGGTCCTCGTGGATCGGATCCTCGTCCACGTACACGACAGCTGTTTCACCCCCGTCCGCCAGGGTTCGCTCCCCGATCCCAACGGCCGGACCGACCCCCGGCCCGCCGGCGACGATGAGCGTCTGTTCTTCGTCCTCGTAGTAGGCGTTACCGAACGGCCCGGCAACGCCGATCGTATCGCCCTCCTCGAGCGAAGAGAGGTACGGACCGAACGTCCCCGTCGGATCGATCGTGAGCGTCGTCTCGAACGTCTCCGTGATGTGGGACGAAGAGACCGTGTAAAACCGGGAGACCTCCTCTCCATCGACCGTGGCCGACAGCTTGACGAACTGTCCCGGTCGGGCGTCGAACCCGTCCGGAGAACGGAGTTCGAGCGCAATGGCGTCGCTCCCAACGGTTCGAACCGATACGACCGGGACGCGGGTGGCGTTCATACCGGTTCGTCTCCGTCCACACACGTTATACTGTCGGACAGAGGTGATTGCATATTGGCTGCTGGTGAACCGACAGACAGCAGGTGGAGATTCCGTCCCGATCCGTCCGTAGATCCGACAGTATAGTCCATTTATTTCTCACTGTCCAGTACGATTCGCCTCGACACATCTCCGTGGCACATCCTCACCACACACAACAACCGAACCATCATAATAATCTGATATAACTAAATATACTATGTTGATACGTACGATGAGTGAATTAGTATCTGAATTTCAAAATATGTATTCTTCGGCTATATCAGCGCAGTATGACTGTGATAATTCGATTGCTGAGACGTCACGTATTTATGACACTATTATTGCAATTTTGGTAGAATCGATATTAAGCATTCAGAAGCCTTTTGCACCGGCGAGAGGTACGTTTGAAACAGTATGCACAAAGATCTCAATTGGGCCATCGGCGGCGAGGCTGGGGATGGCATCGATTCAACGGGCAAAATATTCGCTCAGGCCCTTTCGCGGGCGGGTCGGCACGTGTTCACCTCCAAGGACTTCGCGTCCAGGATCCGTGGGGGGTACACGGCGTACAAGGTGCGAACCTCGGTCGATCGGGTCGAGAGCGTCGTCGACCGGCTCGACATCCTGATCGCCCTGACCCAGCGCACCGTCGATGAGAACCTCGACGAACTGCACGAGGGGAGCGTCATCATCTACGACGGCGAGCGCACGACGATGCAGGATCTCGAGATTCCGGAAGGGATGATCGGACTCGACGTGCCGCTCAAGAGCCTGGCGGAAGACGCCGGGGGAGCGATCATGCGCAACGTCGTCGCGCTCGGGGTGGCCTGTGAGGTGGCGTCGTTCCCGATCGAGAATTTGGACGAGTCGCTCGAAAAGCGGTTTGGCGACAAAGGCACCGCGATCGTCGACAACAACAAGGAAGCCGCCCGTCTGGGACAGGAGTACGTCGAAGAGACCTACGACCACGCGTTCGAGTACGAGCTCGAAACGACGGACAACGACTACGTGCTGTTGAACGGCGACGAGGCGATCGGCATGGGCGCGCTGGCTGCCGGCTGCCGGTTCTACGCGGGCTATCCGATCACGCCGGCCACGGACGTGATGGAGTATCTCACCGGCCGGATCGAGCGCTACGGCGGGTCGGTCATCCAGGCGGAAGACGAGCTGTCGGCGATCAATCTCGCGCTCGGTGCGGCCAGGGCGGGAGCGCGCGCGATGACGGCAACGTCGGGACCGGGAATCGACCTGATGACCGAGACGTTCGGGCTGGTCGCAACGACCGAAACGCCGCTGGTCATCTGTGACGTGATGCGCTCGGGTCCGTCCACGGGGATGCCGACCAAACAGGAGCAGGGCGATCTCAACCAGCTGCTGTACGGCGGTCACGGCGAAGTGCCGCGCTTTGTGGTCGCCCCGACGACGGTCGCGGAATGTTTCCACAAGACCATCGAGGCGTTCAACCTCGCGGAGAAGTACCAGCTGCCGGTGTACGTTACGAGCGATCTCTCGCTCGCCGTCACCGAGCAGACGTTCGCGCCCGAGGAGTTCGACATGGACGAGGTCGAGATCGAGCGCGGGAATCTCGTCGAGCCGGGGGATGTCGAGTCGTGGCAGAACGATCAGGGGCAGTTCCAACCACACTATCCCACCGAGGACGGGATCAGCCCCCGCACGCTGCCGGGCACGGCAGGCGGCGCGCACATGACCACCGGGCTGGAACACGACGAACTCGGGCGTCGGACCGAAGACACCGACGTTCGCATCGACCAGGTCGACAAACGCTCCCGGAAGGTCGAAACCGCGGTCGAGCGCGAACAGTGGGACTACCGGGAGTTCGGCGACGCGGATTCGGACGTGCTCCTCATCTCGTGGGGATCCAACGAGGGCGCGATCCGCGAAGCGATGGAGTTCCTCGACGACGATGGGGTCTCCGTTCGTTTCCTCTCCTGTTCGTACATGTTCCCCCGCGCGGATCTGAGCGAGGAGATCGAGAGCGCCGAGGAGGTGATCGTGGTCGAGTGCAACGCGGGCGGACAGTTCGCGGATCTCCTCGAACACGACACGCTTTCCCGCGTCGACCGGATTAACAAGTACAACGGCGTCCGATTCAAGGCGGACGAACTCGCGTCCGAGATCAAAGACGTGCTCGCAACGGGCGCGGAGGTGACAGCATGAGTTCAGACGTTCGATTCACTGATTTCAAATCCGACAAGCAACCGACGTGGTGTCCCGGCTGTGGCGACTTCGGGACGATGAACGGCATGATGAAAGCGCTCGCGGAGACGGGCAACGATCCCGACAACACGTTCATCGTCGCCGGGATCGGCTGCTCGGGGAAGATCGGGACGTACATGCACTCCTACGCGCTCCACGGCGTTCACGGGCGCGCGCTCCCGGTGGGGATCGGCGTGAAAGCCGCAAACCCCGAGCTGGAAGTGATGGTCGCCGGCGGCGACGGCGACGGCTACTCCATCGGTGTCGGCCACTTCATTCACGCGGTGCGCCGGAACATGGACATAACGTACGTCGTGATGGACAACCGGATCTACGGCCTGACGAAAGGGCAGTTCTCCCCGACGAGCCGGGAGGACTTCGAGACCTCCACCTCCCCCGAAGGACCGAAACAGGCACCGGTCAACCCGCTCGCGCTCGCGCTTGCGGCCGGTGGAACGTTCATCGCCCAGTCGTTCTCGTCCGACGCCCAGCGCCACGCCGAGATCGTCAAACGAGCCGTCGAACACGACGGCTTTGGCTTCGTCAACGTGTACAGCCCCTGTGTGACGTTTAACGACGTGGACACGTACGACTACTTCCGGGACTCGCTGGTCGATCTCGGTGAGGACGAGGATCACGATCCGACGGATTACGACCAAGCCACCGAGGCCATCCTCGACAGCGACGCCGAGTACCAGGGCGTCATCTACCAGGACGAGGAAAGCGCTTCCTACAACGAAGCGCACGGCCTGACCGAGAACATGGCAGATATCCCTGACGGTGCACCCGAGGACGCGATGGATCTCGTTCGGGAGTTCTACTAACGCACACCGACAGTCCGGTACGGATCGATTCCGATGGCTGTGTGATGGCGTTCCGTTTTATCGACGCGAGACACAACTCATCCCGTAGCGACGGTGACCGGACCGTCGAAGTCGAGAATCACACGCTGGGTCGCATCGCCAAACAGGGCTTTCCCGGCCGGTGAGCGCTGGCGGCCCGCAAGAAAAATGTGATCGCAGTCGTGCTTCTGGGCGGCATCGAGAATCTGCTCGGCCTTCTCACCGAGGAGACCAGCCACCTCGTACTCGACATCGAACTCCGAGAGCACCTCCTGTCCGATGTCGTGGGCGAACTGTGTCGCCCCTTCCTCGGCTTTGCTGATCGTGTAATTCTCCGCCCCGCTTCCGATGGATCCCATCGCCTCCCGACGAGCGCTGTACGCTTGCTCGGTCGTGACGTGAATCAGAACCAGATCGGCGTCCACGCCTACGGCAAGCTCACCCGCCTGGCGTACGAGCTCCGTTGCCGCGTCCGTCGGTTCGACGACTGCGAGTGCCCGCTCCATACTACGAACTGATTGGATCACTGGTGATAAACACAACGATCAACCCTCCGATTATCTGACGAATTATTGTACGAATATTGTATATTCGCCCACACATACATAATATTCCGAATTATTCTGAATAATCATTGGGGATAGATCATAATAGAAAGCATTTTCAATGAACAACTTGGATGCCACTTTGTGACACATGGCAATTGAGTTCGCACACAGTCCACTCATCACGTTTGTCGCTGGGCTTGTTTTGGTCGTACTCCTATTGGCTATCTGGGATCTTCCGGCGTTCGTGGGGTTAGCGATCGCCGCGTTCTCGGTCGGTCTCATCAACGCGGTGTTCGTGGGGGACTTCACGCTCGGTGATGCGGCGACGAGAACGGCGTCGGCGTTCGGAGACAACATGGCGGGGATCGGGATACCGATCCTGATGGCGGCCATCATCGGCAAATCGATGCTCGAAAGCGGGGCTGCCCAGCGCATCGTTCGGGGGTTCCAGTCGGTGGTCGGCGAGGACAACTCCGACTTTGCGCTGTGGGGGAGTAGTGCTGTGCTCGCAATTCCGGTGTTTTTCGACAGCGTGTTCTACCTGCTGGCACCGCTTGCGCGCTCGATGCGCGCCCGTGTAGGAAAAAATTACACGCTGTACATCGTGGCTGTCGGAGCCGGTGGCGCGACGGCCCACGTGTTCGTTCCGCCGACCCCCGGGCCGCTGGCCGTCGCCGACCAGATCGGTGCGTCACTCGGATTAACGATGCTGATCGGCGTTGCGGTCGCCATTCCCTCGGCCGTCACGAGCGGGCTCGTCTACGGCCGGTGGATCAACGGCCGGCTGGATATCCCGCTTCGGGACACGATGGGAACGACCACCGAGGAACTCAAAGAACGGGCCAAGCGGGATACGGATACGCTTCCGGGGATTTTCGAGTCGGCGCTCCCGATCGTTCTCGCGGTCGTGCTGGTCGCCTCCTTCACGATCGTCGATGGCATCGGGGAGTGGTATCCGGTGCTTTCGACCATCACGCCGGTCGTCGCGTTCATCGGGGATAAGAACGTCGCGCTGACGATCGCGGCGATCGCCGCGGCGCTGACCTACCTCCGGTGGAGCAATCTCTCCCGGTCGCTCTGGGAGGACGAACTCACCGAGGCGCTGAAAAGCGGCGGGAATATCGCTGCGATCACCGCGATGGGCGGGGCGTTTGGTGGAATGCTCGCCGTTTCCGGCATCGGATCCTACATCGCAAACGGTCTCGAAGGGATCGGTATCGGCCTGCTGGTGACGGCGTGGCTCATCGCCGCGATCGTCCGCATCGCACAGGGATCTGCGACGGCGGCGATGCTCACGGCCGCAGGGATCATGGCCCCAATGGCCGGTCAGCTCAGCGTTCACCCGGCGTATCTCGTGATGGCCATCGGTGCCGGGGGGAACATCTGCTCGTGGTACAACGATTCGGGATTCTGGCTGGTCAAGGAGATTGGCGGCCTCACGCAGGCAGAGACCCTGAAAACGTGGACGGTGCTGACGACCATCATCTCGGTAACTGGCCTCGTCTCCGCCGTTGTCTTCTCGACGATCCTTCCGTTGGCCTGAGTCCGTTTCGATCGCTCAGACTGTCGGTCATGGATCGTTGGCCACTCGATGGTCTGTTCAGTCGGGTGATTGTTCCATGCTCCCGAGAACGTCACGCCGATTCTCATAAATATGACCGACAGTATCGGCCGACGACTACTCCGTGAGTGGGAGGAAGATTCCGAACAGAAACGGGGCAAATAGCCCGAGAAGGATGCCGATTACCTCCGAGTAGGTGAACAGCGTCTGTTCCCATCCTGGGAGCGTTCCGTAGACGGCGTGACCGAGTACGCCGCCGCCCGCCCCCAGTACGAACAGGCCGACACCGAGGAAAAAGCCCGTTTTGGTCAACAATCCGTAATCGAGATCGCCGTATCGTCCCATGCGTGAACGTACAGGACTGGAGGAATAAACGGTTTCGAGCCGTGGTCGATCCGAAACGGATTTTCGTTTCGATTGCAAACCGTGATGTGATGGTCGAGTTCGTTTCCGAATCCGTCGCCGAAATATTGGCTCTCGTCGGTTCTGCGATCGGCTCTGCGGTGTTCACCGTTGGCGGTGTGCTGATCGAACACAGCAGCGTCCAAAGCGTCGTGGCGGGCCAATCGACGGTTGGTCTGTGGGAGATGTACATGGGAGCCATAGCACTGATCGTCGGACTGTATCTTCTGGGCTACCGGGAGTGCTGGCCGCGTCTGACTGAATACCGACGCGGATCGAAACCCATGGCCGGTGAGTCGAACGAGTAGCGAGATCGCTTCGATTGTCGGGGTGTGTTCCCAGGGGACCGGTATCGCGCGACGTGTGCTCCGGTTGTTTTTAACGGGATGCGTCGTGAGTCGTTGGATCTGATTTCGAGATGCTTCGTTGGCGGTACATTTCTCCTGGCAAGAAGACTTATTACCGACCGCTCATCTCGAGGGAGCATGAACGATGTAGACGAATGGGAGTGAATCGAGCCAACCCCGCCCGAAATCTACGCCCAGTACCGCCACGACGGGGTGGACCTTTGCATCCGTCGTGGAGACGATTGGCTCGACGTCATCGTCATTGCGGTTATCGATGCGGAGACGAGACACACCGACCGCAAAGAGTTAGCCTCCGCCGCCCTGCGTGTGGCGGCATCATTCATGGAGTCCGTTACTGAAAACGGTTCTCGCCCAGTCGGGCCATCCGATGGATTGGCTGCCGACCCGCCCACACAATGAGTCGCTGCCCGCTCAGCACTCGATTCCAGTGCCCGGTGTCCTCAACGAGAGCCGGGGATCACGAACACACCGATTGGTACGAGACCACGGATCGTATGCGGTGATCTCATTGGTCTGCTAAGCCTCTGTGTGAATTAAGTGACGGTATCGAGATGTTCGGCTTCTTCAGTTCTCGAAACAATAACTCGCCCTACCGATACCGGTAGATCGTCGCTATCTCCGCTGGAAGGCACGCCACTCAAAAATAGTTCACGGGGCGGATATTGTATTTCAGAAGGCATGTATACCATTGTATAGACAGTATAATTGATGGTGTCTGACATTCTTGAAACCGCGTTACTCGCCTCATATGCAGGACTTGGTTTGTCGATACCGCTCTCGGTCGGGCTGTGGGTGTTTCGAGATGCTCGCGCACGCAGGAACAATCAGCCATTCCAGTTGGCGGTTCTCTCGGTGCTCCTATTCCCATATGCTCCCCTTTACTACCTTTACAAACGATATCGACGAGCAGGCATGGGGTGTCGATCAGAGCCACCGACGAAGTATGACCGGTTTCTCGCTATGTGGGCGCATACAAGCTTCATCGTCTTTACGGCAGGATTTTTATTAGTTCCATGGTTTGTGTATATTTCAGTTATTTATATATAAAAACTTTTTATAATACTACTACCTATTATGTACCTACTGATCTACCAGGGTGGGTATCGGAAGGTGTTAGATCAGGTCAGTATGTAGTGGAATTCACCGACTGTATCATCGGTCGTTAACTAAGCTTCTGTGGTTGCTTGAGTGACGGCAGTCAGCCGTTTGTGGAAAATCAGACGTTATTGATGGGTATTCTAGATATAGTTCGCCATCTGTTCTATCAGTAGTAGCGACGAATACTCGAATACGGTCCGAGCCAGCAAGGGAAGTAAGTCGACGTACAACCGAGTTGAGGAGGTCTGTTGTGCACAGACCCGCCTTGTTTCTCACCGTTGTGCCCGTCCTCTACGCGCCGAGAACGTTTCTACAGAGAGCGCCGCTGTGGCAGCTCGTCGACGTTCGAGACTGGTCGGTGGAACTGCTGACTCAACCCAGCCGTGAGTCCGCCATCGACGGGGATGTCCACGCCCGTGATGAACGAGCTGCGTTGTGAGGCCAGAAACAGAGCGGTATCCGCGATCTCGTCGGGCCAGCCAAACCGACCGAGCGGATACTCATCAAGTATCTCCTGGTGTGTCTCCGTGGGTGGATTGTCCATGCGCTGTTGGCGCTGTTCGGTCATGATCGTCCCGAGCGAGATGACGTTCGATCGGATGTCGTGTGTGCCGTAGTGGACGGCAATCGTCCGAGAAAGCGCGTACAGCCCCGCTTTCGCGGCTGAGTAGGCGCTCGCGCCGATACCAGTGAGCGCGTTGGCAGTGCTCACGTGGACGATCGAGCCACCACCCCCCTCTGCCATCGCCGGGATCACTTCGTGCGAGCAGAGATACGGGCCGGTGAGATTCACGCCGAGGCTCTCATTTCACGTCTCCGTATCCACCGTATGCACCTTCCCGTCCTCCCCAACCGACCCGCCGGCGTTGTTGATGAGGATGTCCACGCCGTTGAACACATCGAGCGTGGCGTCGACCAACGCGCGCACGTCTGCCTCGTTCGTTACGTCGCACTCGACCGGATGGAGTTCCCCAGGGCCGCCATCGAGCGTTTGCTCAATCTCCTCGGCGGCGGTCTCGATCCGATCAGTCGACCGCGAGCAGATCACTGTCGCGGCCCCTTCCGCGGCGAACTGCTGGGCGATCACTTTTCCAATCCCCCGCGACGCGCCTGTCACGATGGCTGTCTGTCCGACGAGCGTGTACTCGTTCATACCAGATGCTATACGTCCCCGTTCCTAATAGATCGTCATTCGGAAGACACACCACTCAATTGATTGGTGTAGCCACGATGAGAGAGCGGTACACTAAAGCGGAGCTTCCGAATTCACACAGATAAGATGGTGCTTCGTTTGCTTCACTACGCGGATCTAGAGGACACATACGACGATCCCGCACACATTGGACGGGTCGCTGGATTAGTCGACCAGCTCAGCGACGAGCAGACAGTAGTCATCGGAGCGGGCGACAACATCGCGCCGGGGAGTCTCGGTTTAGCGACGAACTGCCAGCACACGCTCCCATTCTTCGAGGCGATCGACGCCGACGTTGAGACGCTGGGTAACCACGACTTCGACTACGGGACGGAGACGCTTCTGTCGGTGATCCGCGCTTCACCCCAGACGTGGCTCTGTGTGAACGCCTACGATGGTGATGCTCTGTTCGGTGGCGACGCCGGCGTCGTTCCGTGGAAATCCTCGAACGAGGCGATCATCGGATCGGGCTGTTCGGACTGGCCAATCCCCAGACCGATGCTCGGTCGCCTGGCGCTCGATCGGTATCATTCACGGACCCGATCCCAGCAGCCACCGAGGCTGTCGAGACACTCACAGCACAGGACGTCGATCACGTTCTCTGTGTGTCTCACCTTGGAGAACGGGAGGGGCACAACGACGAGATCGATCTCGCTCGGGCCATCGATATCGACGTGATCTACGATGGATCGTGGACTGCGACGCTCCATTCGGTCGCTGCTGTACCGATCGATCAGTCCATGCAACGGCGCTACCGCGACCGGATCGAGAACGAAGGGTTGGATCGTGTTGTCACGACTGTCGAGACGCCGGTGATTCATGCCGTCGAGACGCTGTTCCAGGGCGAATCACGGCTCGGGAATTTCATCACCGACGCCTACTGGTGGGTGAGCGACGCGACGGTGGCGCTTCAACACAGCGCCGGCATTCGGGGCACAACCCTGGAGGAGGCGGTGACGGTCGGTGATCTCATGCGCCTCGTTCCCTTCGAAAAAGACGTTGTTCGGTCAGAGGTTTCGGGGGCAACGCTCCGGGATATTCTCGCTGCTGGTGGTGATCGAGTGTATCCGTCGTACCCGGAATTCTGGCACCTGCATCTGAGCGGTGCTGCCGTGACGTTTGATTACAGCGAGCGAGAACTGACAACTGTGACTGTCGGCGGTGAGCCGATCGATCCAGTTGCCACCTACAGCGTTGTGGCTCCAGAAAACCTCGTTCGCTCACTCGATCTGTCGGACTCCTCTTCGTAGGCCTACGGTCGCCAGTATGAGATTCTCGTTGACTACGCCCAGGAACAGGGCATTGATCCACAACTTGAGGGGCGCATCACACGCCACGGGGTTGAAGAGGCACGTTCATGACCATCCCTGTAGAGCTGTTACCATGACGATGTTCAGGGCGACGTACTGCCCGGACTGTGGGACTAAACTCGTGAGTCAGTGGTTCGAAGGCAAGGACCGCCCATACTGTGAGGAGTGTGATCGGATCATTTTCCAGCGCCCAATTCCGTGTGCTGATGTTGCGGTGTTGGATGGAACAGAGGTGCTTCTCATCAAACGGACTAACCCGCCACATGTGGGGACATGGGCGCTTCCGGGCGGCGTAATCGAAGCCGGGGAACCACCGGCAGAGGCTGCCGCTCGGGAACTGCACGAAGAGGCAGGCGTTCATGTCACTCCTGTCGATCTCACGCTCATCGCCGGTTACACGGCTGCTGCGCCACAAGGCTGGTACAACAGTGGCTACACCTATGCCGTCCAGTTCGATTCGGTGGACGGCGAGCCAGCCGCAGGCGGCGATGCGAGTGCTGCCCGGTTCTGGTCGCTCGATGAACTTCGGGACTCAGCGGAGCAACTTCGCCCCGAACACGATGAGGACCACATCCAGGACGCTATCGAGGAACTCCGAACGGAGTAGCCATTGCAGTGGAGGTCGGCAGATCGATCAAGTATCCGTAATCATCCAAGTGCAGCGAGTGTGACGCCAGCGGCTTGTACTACGTCGTGCGTATCGGAATCTGGAGCGTGATCGTCTCGACCCATCCACACAAGCTCGAACAGTTCACTTGCGAATTCCTCTTCCTCGTCAAGGATAAAGCGAAGACCGTGTGTATATGGGGTTCGGCAATCCGCTTCTGTCAAGAGTGCGTAAGCACCCTCGAACCAGCGGGTAGCGGCGGGGTTGCTAGTTGGGAGATCCAATCCGCGCTCACAGTACGAAAGGGCAGTAGTCTCCTCATCCAGTGCATGAGAGACCCGCACCAATTGACTAAGTGCAAACAATTCTGTCTCGGTATCATCAGTGTCTTGAACTAATCGAAGTGCTGTTTCGAGGTGGTGTTTCGCCACCTCTGGAGAATCGAGATCTTCGAACAGAAGAGAGCCATAGTAGCAACGTGCCCGGATGTCATCAGGCCTGATTGTAATCCCACGATCGAAATGGTGCTGAGCTTTTTTCGGTGTGTCTAACTCATTAGCGAGAAGGACCGCATAATTGTTGTGCGCTGGACCAACATCGGAATCGATCGCCAGTGCCTGTTCGTAATGTTCTTTGGCTGTCTCTATCTGATCGAATTCAGAATGTAAAAGGATCGCATAGTTGGTGTGGGCTTCAGCGTGCTCGGAGTCGATTGCGATCGCACGCTCGTAATGTTCTTTGGCTGTCTCTGGTTTGTCAAAATCACTTTTCATGAGGTTTGCGTAATTGTAGTGAATTTCAGTCTCTTCGGAGTCGATTGCGAGCGCTTGCTCATAATGTTCTTTAGCAGTCTCCGGTTCGTCTAACTCATAATACAAGAGGTTTGCGTAGTTGTAGTGAGTTAGGAAAGTCCTATAACTGCCGGATAGTGCCTGTTCGTAATGTTCTTTAGCAGTCTCCAGTTCGTCTAACTCAGAATATAGGAGGTTCGCGTAGTTATGGTGAGCTGCTGCATCCTCGGGATCAATTGCGATCGCCTGCTCATACTGTTCTTTGGCCGTATCCGGTTCGTCTAACTCATAATACAGCAGGTTCGCATATGTCGTGTGGGCTGAGACACACTCAGAATCAAGGGTCAGTGCCCGCTTACAATGCTTTTCGACTGATCGAGCGTCCCATACCAACGATTTGTTTTGAAGGAACGCTGCATAGTTTTCGTGTAATTGATGCTCAACTTTCTCCGTGGCTGGTAGATACTCATCGATCTCCTCAAAGAGAAATGTAGAGTACGCACTGAGTCGACCGTCTATAGACTCGTCGATTGCTTTGGCTTTCGCGTCATGAACCACGTACCCTTTCTCATCCTGTTCATCGACTTGAGGAACCAACCACTGGTGTTCACATAGCTGCTCGACAGGTGGTTTAAACGTCAGCTCATCCTGTCCCAAGACGTGTACGTAGACGCCTTTGAGGAGTGAGTGATAGTGAGCCGAATAACTGAATTCAGAGAGGAGTTTCACAGCCCAAAGGACGAACCGCCGATTGTCGTTTGCGGATTTGATAGTCGCGTACTGTTCTTGCCAGACGGTAAGCGTATCCTCCGATAACACCTCAATATCGTCTCTTGTTAACTGTACTCCATCGACAGTCTCCACAACGGACATCACGTACAGCGGTGAGGGATCGGTGGCCTTCGCTTTTTCAACAAACGCTGATCGAACGTCTTCGCCTGCCACAACGCCTTCTTTCGCTAACACTCGATCAAACAACGTTTCGATCTCCTCTTCATCTAACCCTCCCAACTCAACTGTCTCGAACGCAGACCATAGCTGTGAGTCTGTGCTCTGTATCTCACCTGGCAGCGACGCCACACGATTGGACCTCGCAGCAGCGAGTACGTGCAACTCATGCTCTGGTTCGAGAAGCTCCTTCAGTTCAGTAATCGCCTTTCGGAAGACCGTATTACCCGTCTCAGGGCTGATCGCATGGATATCGTCCCAGACGAGCAGCACATCACCGTGAAACGATTCACTCCGAAGGGGCTTGAGATCCTGAGGAGTTTGCAGGGCAGCTTTTGGGCGGATAATATGCTCGATTTCCGGATCCGCAGTGGCCACGAGTTCGGCAAGCGCCCGTGACTTGCCCGACCCATCAGGACCAAGCACCAACAGCCGCTGTGACGTACGCTTCTCGTCCAGTTCGGGGCGCGAGACGAATTCGAGCGCTTGGGGATCGACCATCTGACTCGCCCGCCGGCGGCCGTCGGCATCTCCCCTATACAGCTCATAAAATCGAGGGTGAGTAAGCCGTTCTTCTAACTCCGCTAAGCGGTCTTGCAAACGATCCAACGCTGCAAGCTCTTCGATAGCGGCTTCGGTTACAAACTGCTCATCCAACTCGGCGTCAACGAGTCTC
This sequence comes from Halobacteriales archaeon YIM A00010, assembly GCA_025041175.1. Lineage (GTDB taxonomy): Archaea > Halobacteriota > Halobacteria > Halobacteriales > Haloarculaceae > Halocatena. Next base: position 1,647,565 of record JAKCFJ010000001.1, on the reverse strand, counting down.
TCACCGAATGAGGCAACTGCCACCCTGTAGGCCTCTGCGACAGCGCGTTTGAGGTCCTGTTGCAGTTTGGGCGTTGTATCGAGATCGTACCCGTGTACAGCGACAATCTCGCGCGAAAGTTGATCGATAGCATCTGTTTCGCTCCGAAAGATGAGTCGGTCTGTGTCTCCCTCGCTATCATTAGAAGAGGCTTCAAGTCGCTCTACGACCGCATCCCAGTGGTCTACGATCTCCCGCAACTCATCCGTCTCCCGCGCTGCACTACGCTCTGCAATAGCATCTCGAAGGGTACGGTGAAATTCAGTTTCGATCGCATCAATCTCCGCGTAGAACTCGGCCTTCTGGAACACCGCTTGCAACTTTTGAGGGCTATTATTAATCCTGTTCAACAGCCCTGCTGCGAGTAGATTCGTGAAGAGACCGGTTGTTATCGGATCCATTTACTGATACAGACTAATTATACACAGAAACTTATAATTGAATATGTGTTAGTATGATCCAATCGTTATCTCGTCTATCTCCAGGCTTGATCGCAATGAACGAACGGTTCGAATACAATGGGGTTTTACGCTGAGAGCATTCTGGACGCCGTTGACCGGGCTGAAGAGAGCTAACGAACGATCAATATGAGCTACCGAGCGCTGTTGGGACGTAATACTCGCGGTCATCGAACAGCTCCGGGTATGCTGTTTCAGTTGAGTGAGCGAAGTGCTGTTGTTCGTCTTCCCCGACGCAACTGCTCACGGCTTTGTTTTCGGTGGTTTTCAGCGTCCCACACGCTGGACACTCGTTGCCGAGGTGGCTTCTCTCGGAGCTCTCAACCAGAGAGGGATCCCGCTCACCATCGGTAACGGACGTTTGTTGCCCTGGATCCTGTCGGTCCTGCCCGAGCACACTCTCGACCAGCCTCCGGTGTTCGGGCGACAGAGTGAGTGCGCCGAGGACGTCCATCACGCCAGCATCGGGGTTGTGCTCGACGTATCGACGGATACGAGCCGTGATATCGTCGCATCCGACCGTCACGACGACCACCACCATTTCCAACTAACCAGAAAAGCAGGAAACTCACTACTTACTGGTGGCTTTGAGCAAAAAGTTAACAGCCAAGGATGGGATTTGAACCCATGAATTCTCGATTACAAATCGAGTGCTTGGACCGGACCCAAGCTCCCTTGGCAGTGTGTATCTGCGTATTGGTCACCCGTCCTTTGAGTGCGTATCGGTTTCGTGTTTCGCCATCGTGACCCGGTGTGGGGTGTAGCCGTGGCGTTCGTAAAACCGCTGTGCATCCGTGTTGTTTGCCATCACATCGAGCGTGATGATCTCGATCTCCTGTTCGCGCAGCGATTCCTCGGCCGCCACGAGCAGCGACGACCCGATTCCGTCGTCGCGGCGTTCGGGGACCACAAAGAGGTTTTCGATCAGTCCAGCAGGGGCCGTCTCCTCGTACCGGCCGGAGTGGGAACTGAACATCACGAAGCCGACGATATCGGTGTACAGATCGCTGTCGGTTCGACGGGTGGGAACACTAGCGCGGGCAACGAGAATCCCGCTGGTGACTATGTGTTGACAGATTGACTCCCGGATCTGTGTGCGGTTGGGTTCTGCGGCGAGATGTGAGCCGTGCTCTTGTTGTCCACGGGCGAGCCCCACCCAGAGATCCGCGAGCACGTCCGCTTCACTCCGATCGGGAGTGTCGATCTTCATCAGTCCTCGGCCCCGGATTCGAGCGCCGCGACCGCCGGGAGCCGCTCGCCGGTCAGCAGCGCGAGCGCCGCACCGCCGCCGGTGCTGACGTGGTCGAATCCGGACAGCTCGAGCCGACGCATGGCAGCAGCCGTATCCCCACCACCGACGATCGAAAACCCGGCGTCAGTCGCGGCGGTGTACAGCTTCTCGGTCCCGACGGCGAACCGGTCGTTCTCGAACACCCCGGCCGGTCCGTTGAGAACCACCGTGCCGGCGGTTTCGAACACCTCGGCGTACCGATCGATCGTTTCCTGCCCGACATCCAGCGCCGGCTCATCGACCGGAAGCGAATCGACCTGACGCTCGACGCGCTCGCCGTCGCGTTCGATGGCGATGTCGGACGGGGCGTGGAGACGGTCGGGGTACCGATCGAGCAGTTCCTCGGCGAGATCGAGCCGATCACGCGCGCGTGAAGTGATGATCGACTCCGTTTCCTCCCCGAGTGAAACCCCGGCAGCGTGGAGGAAGGCGTTCCCGACCACGCCCGTCGTGAGGACCGCATCGGCGATTCCCGACTGGAGGACGGTCTCGGCGATCTCGATCGAGTCGTCGACCTTCGCCCCGCCGAGGACGTACACGCGAGGGGACGGACGCTCACCGATCTCGCCCAGTGCATCGAGTTCGCGCTCCATCACGCGCCCCCCGAAGCTGGGAAGCCGCTCGGTGAAACCCACGATCGACGGCTGGGAGCGGTGAGCAGCGGCGAACGCGTCGTTCACGAACGCGTCGAGCACTGCTGACAGACGCTCGACGAGGTGGGTCTCGGCCGCGCCAGCCGGGTCGAACGACATGTTCTCCTCGCTGTAGAACCGCGTGTTTTCGAGCACGAGCACCGATCCGTTCTCGAGCGCCTCGATCCGATCCCGAGCCGCCCCGCAGAACGTGGCGTCAACGTACTCCACGGGCGCATCGAGTAGCTCGTCGAGCCGACGGGCGTGGGCTGAAAGCGGCGTGAATTCATCGCCTGCGGGCCGGCCCTGGTGAGCGAGCACGGCAACGCGCGCGTCCCGATCTGTGAGTTCCGAAAGCGTGCCGACGTGCGCCCGTAGTCGGGCGTCGTCGGCCAACTCCCCGTCATCGGAAAGCGGGCTGTTGATGTCGACGCGCACCCCGACCGCTGTCCCCACCGCGTCGAGATCATCGAGCGTCCGTATCATGATCGTGCATCCTGTGCGGTCTACGAAAGATGTTGTGTTTGCCGCCCGACGGGGTGATGAAACACACGCTGTCAAACGCCGTCGACCGTGGTATTCGAATCCAACCACAGAAAAGATGGTATTCGTGAACGACAAACTCGGGACACGGATTATTTATAACTAGGGCGCTGAAAGTGAGTCAGTGACACAGACACATGGGTATGCGTATTACACACACGCGAATGCTCGGGTTCGGGCGTCAACGCCCGTGGTTGACGCTCGTTGTGGCGTTTTGTGTGCTTTTGGTTGTCGATCTCGTACTGAAGCTTCTCGGAACGGAACTGTTCGTGTTCGGAACGAAGGCGTTGGGAGGATCACTCGCACCAGCAGCGCTGACGGCGTTCGTTCTCGATGGGGTGATCGTGGGGATGGCGGTCGGACTCGCGGCAGTCGGGCTGTCGATGACCTACAGCATTCTGAACTTCGCCAATTTCGCCCACGGAGATTACATCACCGGCGGCGCGTTCGTCGGGTGGACGGCAGCGTACCTGGTCGTGAGTGGCGGGGCCGATCTCACGACGCGGTTTCTTCTCAGCAGCAATCTCGGTCTCACCGTGCTCGGAACGCCGATCGCGACCGTCGTGGGGTTGATCGCTGCGGCGGCTGGGACGATCGTGCTGACGTTGGTGCTCGACCGGCTCGTCTACCGTCCGATGCGCGATGCGGACGGAATTTCGTTGCTCATCGCCAGCATTGGCGTGGCGCTCGTGCTCCGGTATCTCATCGCGTTCGTCTGGCAGACGGGTAAACACGGCGTCACCGCGGGTCCAACCAAGATCACGGCGCTCGGAATCATCACCCGCACGAGCCACGAGTGGACGCTGCTCGTCGTGGGCGGAGTGTTGATGGTCGGCGTCCACGTGCTCTTGCAGTTCACGAAGCTCGGAACCGCGATGCGGGCGATGGCCGACAACAAGGATCTCGCGCGCGTGAGCGGGATTCCGGTCGAGCGTGTAACCCGAATGACGTGGATCGTGGGCGGCGGACTCACCGGTGTCGCCGGCTACCTGTTGGTGCTCGAAGGAGGAACGATCGTCTTCAACTTCGGATGGACGCTCCTGCTGTTGATCTTCTCGGCGGTGATTCTCGGTGGCATTGGTTCGATCTACGGTGCCATGGCCGGCGGGCTGTGTATCGGGATCGTCGACAAGCTCGCGCTGATTTGGCTCCCCTCCGATCTCACCCGCGCTGCCGTGTTCGCGGTGTTGATCGTCGTCTTGCTCGTTCGGCCGGAAGGACTGTTCGGAGGGGTGAAAACGGCATGAGCACCGCGAGAGAACGCTTCCAAACGCGGGTCAAAACGCTTCCAGACGGATTGATCATTTTCGGCGTGATGCTCGGGCTGTACAGCATCTTCACCGTCCTAACAGTGTCTCTGGGGTTCGGTGTGTCTGGGATCGTCGACACGCTCCGGACAGTCACCTACTTCACCGCTGTCTACGCGTTGTTGGTGCTCGCGTTGAACCTCCACTGGGGGTACACGGGACTGTTCAACATCGGCGTCGCCGGGTTTATGGCGGTCGGTGTGTACACGATGGCGATCGTCACCGGGCCGACCTCGCCAGGAGCGGGCACCGTTCCGGGTCTGGGGCTGCCGTTGTGGGTCGGGATCGTCGCCGGAACGGCCGCTGCCGCGCTCGTCGGCGTCGTTGCTGCGCTCCCAGCGCTTCGGCTGGAGGCTGACTATCTTGCGATCGTGACGCTTGCGCTGTCGGAAATCATCCGTCTCACGTACAACTCCACGGTCTTTCAGGAGTTCTCGCTTTTCGGCACCCCAGTGGGGACCGGCGGCGCGAGCGGGATCAACATCCCGACCAATCCACAGACGCCGATCAACGCGTTTTTCGAGGGCCAGATGGGCCGCGCGGCGCTCGACGCTGCCGCTGCGGTCGGGGTCACACGACCGATCGTGGTGCGAAACGTCGCGTACACACTCATACTCGTCGTCGTCGTCGCCGCCTGCTACGTGTTCGTCCAGCGAATCGGGAAATCGCCCTTTGGCCGGGTGTTGAAGGCAATCCGTGAGGACGAACTCGTCGCCGACTCGCTCGGAAAGAACACCCGCCGGTTCAAGATCAAAGTGTTCGCCGTGGGGTGTGGGATGATGGGGCTTGGCGGTATCCTCTGGTTCGGGAGCGACGGCTATGCCAGCCCGCTTTCGTTCCGACCGATCGTCACGTTCTACATTTTCATCGCGCTCATCATCGGTGGTTCGGGATCGAACACTGGGAGCGTCGTCGGGGGGGCGATCTTCGCCGGGCTGCTGTACTATCTGCCCCAGTTTTTCGAACAGAACAGCGCTGCTGCCCTCGATCGAATCCAGGCCATCATTGGGGGGTCGACGGCGACCCCGAACACGTTTGTCGCTGCGGTCGATGCGCTCGGTCAGCTCGATGTCACGGCGTTTCTCTCCTACTGTTTCGCCAACATCGGATCGCTTCGGTTCATCGCGGTCGGCGTGCTCCTCGTGTATCTGATGCAACACCGTCCGGACGGGCTGTTCGGTCACCGCATCGAGACCGCATCGAGCGTTCCGCTCTCGAAACCAGCGGGGGGTGAGGACGATGAGTGATACGAACACGAACACCGATGCGGAGTCGGTCCCTGGCAACGGATTCCCGGCCGACATCGATGCCTCAGAGATCGATGTGGGAGAACGCGCGGAGTCGGCGGTCGAACGGAACGCAAAGCGAACGCCACGCGGGCTTGTGCTCCGGGTTCAGGATCTACAGAAGACGTTCGGTGGGATTAGGGCGGTGGATGGGGTCTCGTTCGCTGTCGAGGAAGGAACGCTGACAGGACTCATCGGACCGAACGGGGCCGGGAAATCGACGACGTTTAACTGTATCACTGGTGCACTCACCCCCACGAACGGCATCGTCTACTTCAACGGCGAGGAAGTCACGGGACAGAGCCCACACGAGATCGCAAACAGGGGGTTGATTCGCACGTTTCAGATCGCCCGCGAGCTCGAGGAAATGACCGTGCTCGAAAACATGATGCTCGCACCAGGCGGACAGTCCGGAGAGTCGCTCATTCGCGCGGTGACGCCGGGGCTACGGGCGGACGTCGTCCGGCAGGAACGAGCGATCAGGGACCGAGCGTGGGAGCTGCTCGAACGCTTCGAGCTGGATCACCTCGCCGGGGAGTACGCCGGGTCGCTCTCGGGCGGGCAACGGAAGCTGCTGGAACTGGCCCGTGCGCTCATGGCTGATCCGGAGATGATCCTGCTCGACGAACCGCTCGCCGGTGTGAATCCGACGCTCGAAACGAAGCTCCTCGAACGACTCCACGAGCTGTGTGCCTCGGGCTACACGTTCCTGCTGGTCGAACACGACATGGACGTTATCATGAACCACTGCGACCCGATCATCGTCATGCATCAAGGATCGATACTCACGGTTGGCTCCTCCGAAGAGATCCGAGTGGACGAACAGGTCATCGAAGCGTATCTCGGGGCGGATATATGAGCACACAAACGACAACCAGCGACGCGACGCGAACCGACGAGCCGGGACTGCTTTCGATCAGGGATCTCGATTCGGGATACGGCGAGCTACAAGTTCTGAACGGCGTGGATCTCGACGTGGGAGCCGGGGCGTACGTCGCGATCGTCGGGCCGAACGGGGCCGGAAAATCCACCGTGATGAAGTCGGTGTTCGGGCTGACCACACACATGGGGGGAACGATCCGGTTCGATGGGGCGGAGATCGCCGGGCAGGACCCGGAAACGATCATCCATCACGGAATCAGCTACGTGCCACAGAACGGGAATATCTTTCCGACACTGACGACGCGTGAAAACCTCGAAATGGGAGCGTACATCCTCGATTCGGTGCCGGAAGACCGCATGGAGATCGTGTTCGACCGATTTCCAATCCTTGCCGAGCGCCAATCACAGAAGGCGGGCACGCTCTCGGGTGGCCAACGGCAGATGCTCGCAATGGGGCGGGCGCTGATGCTCGATCCACAGCTGCTGTTGCTCGACGAGCCATCGGCGGGGCTTGCACCCGATCTGGTCGCCGAGATGTTCGATCGCATCGGGGCGATCAACGACGCCGGCACCGCCGTGTTGCTGGTCGAACAGAACGCCAAAGAGGCACTCAGCCGGTGTGACCGGGGATACGTGCTCGTCCAGGGCGAAAACAGATACATGGACACGGGAGAAACGCTGCTCGAGGACGAGACCGTCAGACAACAGTTCCTCGGTGGCTGATAGGGACTGTTGTGGTTCCGTCCCGCTGTGGCGACACAGAACGGTTCGTGACACCCCAGAGCACTCGGCAGTCACCGATCGTGCCGAAACTACTCACAACAGTCCCTATGATGGACGAGTAGCGCGCAGAGACCACTCCTCGGAGACAGCGCGCCGGTCTCTAGGGATTCATCGCCGATCGGAGCTTAGAGGAGTAGGAGGTCTGTCCTTTTTCGAACGCCACTCGAGCGACCATCGATCCTCCCGCGTCTTCGAACGCACTTGCGAACGAGTCCGAGAGCGCCTGGCCGTAGGCGTTGTTGACGTACATCGTGGCCGCAGTAGTGGCACTGACGTCATCGGCTGCGACCCGTGCCAACACCTCGCCCTGGAGCACGTCGCTGGGGGCCGTTCGAAAGACGAAATCGTCGTCGTCTAATCCAGTCACGTCGGGCGACGTCGAGGATGGAGAGCAGCCGACGATCCCGTTGGGAATGTACGACTGCTGGCTGACGTTCATATTAACACCGGAGGAGAGCGGGCCAACGATCGCGGGGTATCCTCCGTTGATGAGCGTGTTAGCCGCGCTGATCCCGGCCTGTGGATCGGTCTGTGAATCAGCGACGTTGATGTCGATGGTGTAATCGACGTTGCCTTGGAGTTGGGCCTGTGGAAGCACTGCCCCATCACGGATGGGCTGTCCGACGCTGGCGAGATCACCGGTGAGCGCCATGAGTGCGCCGAGTCTGACCGTCCGTCCCGAATCACTCCCCTCTCCAGGGGGTTCACCCCCCGATTCGACATTTTCCTCCTCGAACGGGACGGTGTCGTCGACCGTGATACCGTCACTCCCGTACGAGAAGATGTCGTATGAGACCGCCCCCATATCACCGTTCTCGTCGAAGTTGACGCTGCTCGACGCGCCCGTGTAGTTGAGCTGCTGTCCGGTAGCAGCGGTCTCGACCGCTTCCCCAAGATCCTGTGGACCCAACTCCGGACCGTCGGGGTTGGCGACCGACCGGAGGGCGTCTCGGATGGCCGGCCCGTCGTCCGCACCGGCAGCGAGGCTTGCCAACAGGAGCACCGCCGTGGCGTCGTAGGCGTGTGCCGTGAACACCCCCGGATCGCCACCGTACTCCTCGTTGAACCGCGTGGTGAAAAAGTCGTTTCCCGGTCCCGCAGCCGCCGGAGCCGTCCCGCGAACGTTCTCGAGTTGTTGGCCCACGTTATCGGGAAGGGCCTCGTCGTTCAGTCCGTCGGTGACTAAAATCGGCGTGTCCGTCCCGTAGTCGCTGTAGTAATCTTTGAACAACTGGACGCCGCTTTCCGGATAGCCGATGATAATGAGCGTATCGGGCTGATCGGTGTCACCGCCGTTGTCACCGCCACCATCGTCTTGCTCCGTCGTACACCCCGCAATCCCCAACATGCCACCCACACTCACCGCGCCGATTCCCCGCAACACGTCGCGGCGGTAGACGGATCGTCTCTGTCTGTTACGATTCATGATATCACGTACCATGGCACCTACCAATATGTGCGGGTAGATATAAATGTAATCACTACTGATCCATATTCTGAACACTATTGGACAGTGACAGACGTGAACACGGAGCACAACCGGGTCAATAGCAGGACACAGACACAGATGGCGTTCGCCGTGCCCCACGACACATGTACGCTGGCGGCGTCACACGTCCAGACAGTCGGCGCACAACGATCGCCCGTCGGTGACGGCGAGCGACCGGGTGAACGCACCACACGCCTCACAGATCCCCTGGCTCGCGGTGTCGTTCTCGGTGTTGTCCGAGGTTTCATCGACTGGCAGCGCTTCCTCGTAGGGATCGCCGTGTGGCGCAGTCAGGAGATCCCGTTCAGTCAGAATCCCAATGGGTTCGTCGTTATCGACGACGAGCAGCGGCTGAGAGGAGCCGACGAACCGATCGGCGGCCGCGTCCACGGATACGTCGGAGGAAATGGTTTCGTAGTCGGTGGTCATGACGTCCCCGAGCGTCGTTTCTGTGGCGTCGCCGGTGAGGAACCGCCCGAGCAGATCGCGGGTGCTCACCACGCCGACCGGGTCGGTTCCCCGCAACACCACGAGGTGGTCGGTTCCTTCTTCGAGTAACAGTCTGGCGCTCGCTGGGACGGGATCGCTCTCGCTCGCTCCGACGAACTCGGGCACGAGCACATCTCGGACCGTGTCGTGAGAGACCATACCGATAGTAGTCGGCAGAGCAAGTAAAATGTGGTCCGATAATATTATGAAACAAGCACGCGTAGTTCCGTGTTCACGCTTCTATTCGGGTTGGTTCACAGGTCGAGTTCGACGTCAGTCCCATCCTCACGGCACCGTTCGAGGGCGTGTTTTGCCGCCATTCCGGCGGCTTGTGCGGTTCGGTCGCGGCCCACTCCGACTTTCAGATCGACGCCGACCGTCGATCGGACGTGATCGATCGCGTCCTCGTAGGCCGGTCGATCGATGGCCGAGCAGACCGCTATGACGTTGTCGCCGCCGACGAAAAACGACAGCGAGTCGTGGGCCATTCGCATGTACCGCATCAACTCGGCGTAGCCCTGTTCGATTTGAATGAACGTGTCGAACTCGTTCAGCCGGTCGGTGTACTCGTCGGTCGCGTTGTTCACGTCGAAGTGGGCGATCTGGACATCCTCGTGGGTTCGCTGGGCGTCCTCGAGGATTTCTCCATCAAGGATCTCACGACGGGTTCGGTCCTGTGCGCTCCCGGCCGCTTGGAGCCGGCTCGTCGCCCGCCCGAGCGCGTCGATTGGGGCGGAATCGACGGCGACGCCGAGGCTGATCGTCACCGGATACCGGTTGCCGACCGATTCCTGGATGAGCGCGTGCGCGTCGGTCGACAGCCCGTTCGTCACGGCGATCATGTTGTCGAACCGTGAGAAAAAGACGTAGCCGTCCCGGTTGCCAAACAACTGGGAGAGATCGGCGTACAGCCGTGATTGGAGCGTCTGGAGGTCGACCTCACGGCGCGGTTCGGGCGTGACGGTCCACGGCCCGTAGTTGTCGATCTGGATGAGGGTGACCTGCGTGTTCGTCACAGCCGACATTGGCGACCGGCGAATATTCGTGCTTCGATCCCACCTTTTTTCCGCTCGGGTGGCCGAAGGCCACCCTCGCGCAAAAAACGTGGGCGAAAAAAAGCCGCTCGCTTGCTCCCGCTCGCTGTCACCGGCCTACGGCCGGTTACCCGAGGCGCGTAGCGCCTCGCTATGCTCGCGGGAGCTGCGCTCGCGGTGGGTGTACTCACCGCCCCGCGACCGCACCGCGACCGTACTGCACCGCTCCGCCTCCGCGCCGCTCGCTACGGTTGTCTGTCAGTCGTCGGTGGTGGGTTCAGCGGCGGCCACACCGACGACGCGCGCCAGCTCGGGGTGGCGCTGGCGCAAGCCAGCGAGATCGCCGCGCTGTCGATACTGGCAGTAGGTCACCAACGTGTCGACCAGACAGGCCGGGGCACTCTCCGCATCCGGTTTGTCCGTGATCTCGGCCGGTTCGCGCGAGTCGTCGGGCGTGAACACGGACTGGATCACGTCGCCATCGCGCTGTTCGTGAAAGCGGATGCACGCGCCGTTATCGAACCAGCATTCGATGATCGTCTCGCCGGTAGCGCAGTAGCGCGTGAACCGCGCAATGCCGGGCAGTTCGTCGTAGCCGTCCGTTCGGGGCCTGCCAAGCCCGGCGGTCGCCAGTATCTGTTCGATCTGGGTGGCGTGCGCACAGCCCGTCGACTGGCAGGGCCGACACCAGAGCCCCTCACCCACGTCGATGCTGTGGTACAGCTCTGCCTTCGACACCACGTCCCGATCCTCGACGGCCGAGAGATTGAGCACTTCACCCGTCCGATCACGGAACTGGAACAGCGGCAACGTCATCGCCACCACCGCCCCAACGGACACCCCATACGATGGTCGAGCCGCGTGCGAACCGGCCGACCGCACACGGGGCAGCGCGTGCGCTGTTTGTTTTTCTGATACAATGCGACACCGTTACATGCCTCTGATGCGTTCCCTGTCATGGGTGTTCTTTCCGCTTGAGAACCCCAGCGTCGGGTGCTTCCTCACCCGGCGCGTTCAATACGAACGCGCACGCGCCTCCGCGCCACTAGCGTTCTCATCTATCGTTGGCTGCCCCATCACACATAAAGGTACTGATGGAACGGGAAATGTTATATCATACTAACAACTTGTTTCTCGGAGAGTGGCAACGAAACACCGGTATCAGGCATTACTACTGACTGAGATAGATTGGTGCCAGTGAATTTCTGTCAGATGGTCATGTCTCCGTTTTCGGTGTTCGAAGTGATCCACATGGTTTTGCACCCCAGTGACACGCCGTGAACACGTTTCCGAGTGGAACAACGGCGGTCAGTCGTCGAAGCTATGCAGTGCGGAGGCGGTGCGGTTGCGGAGCGGTGGCGGTCGCGGTAGCGGGGAGTACACCCACCGCGAGCGGAGCGAGCGGCTTTTTTTGGTCCAGATTTTTTGCGTGAGGGTGGCCGAAGGCCATCCGAACGTAAAAAAGGTGGGGGTGATAACGTCGGCGTATGGTTCTCGAGCGCTACCGGCCGCTCATCGAGGAGTACGACGCGTTCCGCGCGGCGTGTGAGCGGCCGCTGCCGTCGGTGGTTCGGGTGAACACCCTGAAAGCGAGCGTCGATCGGAGCCGCCGGGCGCTCGACGCCGGTGGGTACGCACACGAACCCTGTGAGTGGCATCCCGAGCTTCTCCGCCTTGAATCGCGCCGTCCCGGCAACTCGTGGCCGTACGTTCACGGCTGGATCTACGGACAGGAAGAGGTGTCGGCGCTGCCCGCGCTCGTGCTCGATCCACAGCCGGGCGAGCGAGTGCTGGACGCGTGTGCCGCACCCGGCAGCAAAACCACGCAGCTGGCCGCGCTAATGGACGACGCGGGGACGCTCGTGGCGAACGATGTCAATCTCGGACGGTTGTCGGCGCTGCGGTCGAACGCAGAGCGCTGTGGCGTGACGAACTGCATCGTCACCTCGAAAGACGCCCGGTCGTTCTCGCTCGCGCCCTTCGACGGCGCGCAGTTCGACCGCGTCCTCGTCGATGTGCCCTGTTCGTGTGAAGGAACCGTTCGGAAAAACCCCACGGCGCTCGATGAGTGGAGCCTCGACCGCGTCAAGGGGACCGCCGGCGTCCAGCGCGGGATCGTAGAGCGGGCCGTCCAGGCGACCCGCCCCGGCGGAACGGTCGTCTACTCCACGTGCACGTTCGCCCCCGAGGAGAACGAGGCGGTGCTCGATCACGTGCTCGACACGGAGGACTGCCGTCTACTCGAATTCGACGCGCCACTCGAAACGCGTCCTGGGATCACCGAGTGGAACGACGAACAGTTCGATCCGAGCGTCGAGCGCGCCAAGCGGATCTACCCCCACCTCAACGACACGGGGGGCTTTTTCTGTGCGAAGCTGGAGGTGAAAAGCTGATGGCGGAAAACGAAAACGTCGGTCAGCGGTTCGACCGCCTGCCTGCAACCCCCGAGGATCGCGTCGTGTCCGGGCGACCGAGCCGCCAGCAAGTGCTCGAATGGTGGGACGAGCGGTTTGGAATCCCACCGAGCGTGTTCGACGGCTACAGCTTCTGGGAGAAAGGCGCGGGCAAGCTCTGGGTGTTCGCCGGCGACGCTCCCGATCCGATCGGGGTCGAGGCGCTGGGTCTCACCGCCCTCCGCGTTCGCCAGGAACACTGGAAGCCCACGACGGACGCCGTCCAGCGCTTTGGCCACCACGCGAGCAAAAACGTCGTCGAACTCGACGATCCGGCAGCCCGCACTTTCATCGCTGGGGACGACCAACAGCTCGCGTGGGACGGCGACTGGGGCTATCTGATCGTCACCCACTCCACTGCCGGTGAGACCGAACCGCTCGGGGTGGGGCTGTACCTACACGGGAAACTCCGGTCACAGATCCCCAAAGGCCGCCGCCGCGAGATCGAGTAGCGGATCGGTTCGTCTCCGCCCTTCACGATCAGCTTCAATCAGATGGTTCCTGTTCGTCGAGCATGTACACGAGTTCGTCGGCGTTCTCGATCCAGTCGATGCCGATCTTCATCGTTGCGGGGACGAGCGCAGTGGTGAAGATCGCCATGAACACGAGGATCGAGAAGAGTTCTTGTGAGATGATGCCGGCGGAAAGCCCGACCGAAACGATGATGATCTCGACCGTTCCGCGCCCGTTCATTCCGAATCCGATCACGAGACCTTCTTTGTTCGTCAGTTTCGTCGGGAAGGCGAACACCCAGCTACCCACGATCTTGCCCACGAACGCGATAGCGAGGATCGTAAGGAGGAGACCGAGATCCTGTGTGAAAACGTCCAGCGTGAGATCGAAACCGACCGCAACGAAGAAGATCGGGGCAAAAAATCCCATTGCGAGATCGTAGATGACGGTGTCCATGTGCTCGTAAATCTCCTCGTCGATCTTGGCCTGTCGGAGGAACAGCCCAGCCACGAAGCCGCCGATGATCATGTGGAGATCGACCAACGCCGCCAGAAACGCGAACAGGAACGCCACGACGAGCGCGACAGTAAAGGCCGAGGTCTTATCCACGAAGCCGTGGGCTTCCATCAGCCCCTCGAGCTGCGCCCAGACCAACGGGAGCGCCCGATCGCCGATCACCAGCGCAGCCGCGAAGAACGCGATCGCCTTCAACATGACGGCGCTCAGTCCCAAGAGCGTGACCTGACCGGTTTCGAGGAATCCGGTGATCCCAGCGAACACGACCATCACGCCCACGTCCGAAAGCAGGGCACCACCGAGGAGCACGCCGGCGATGCGCGTTTCGAGGAGATCGAGGTCGACGAGGATCCGCGATTTCGTCGCAAGCGACGTTGCGGCCATGGCAATACCGATGAACAAGGCCCCTTCGATCGTGACACCGATCAGTTCCCCGATCAGATATCCCAGCCCGAATGGGAGGATGAACCCGCCGAACGCGACCATCAACGCTTGCGGACCGAGTTCGAACAGCTCGTGGGGATCGACCTCCATTCCGACGTACAACATCAACAGGAACACGCCCAGCTCGGCGAAGATATCGAGGGCATCCGATGGGTGAAGTATCCCCAGCACCGCCGGCCCGAACACGATTCCCGCCAGGATCTCACCCATTAACGCGGGGTATCCAACGTTCTCGGCGGCGTTGCCGAACAGCCACGCCACCGTGAGGATGAGCAACAGGTTCAGGATGTCGAACTCCACGGTCGCTACCATCCTATTGCACCTCACGTTGGGTGGGACCACGGTCCGTAGCGCAGACTGCCCGCGTCGCTACCACAGCGATCACGATCGTGGTCGGGATTGGTGTCATGCGTTCGAGCCGGAAGACGGAACGATGAGGACGGGACACGCTGCTCGATGGATCAGGTCGAATGCGATATCACCTGAAACGAGCTTTACAAACCGATGAGCATCACGAGGGGTGAACACGACTGCATCGGCGTTACGGTTCTCTGCGGTGTCGAGAATGCTCCCTACCACGTCGGTGTGGTACGTGAGCGTGTTCGTTATCCGGCCGACCGACGGCGCTAGCGTTCTGCACCGGTCGAAAATCCGATCGGCGCGCAGTTTTCGCTGTTCGATCGATGCGGAATCGATCCCTCCCTCCGTTTTCTCGATAACGTGAACGACGATGACCTCCGCCGTCGTCGATAGATACGGACGGACCGCCTGACACGTCGCGTCGGCGTCAGACACACCGGCGAGCGGGAGAACGATCGTATCAAGCGATAGCCCCGTGGTTGGTTCGTGTGTACCGATCATCATTGATCCCGTGGGATCCTCGATCGACATCCGGAACCGGAACAGGGATGGTTGCTGGATGTCCTTGATCGTGGAACGTTCTGTCACCAGCTGCCGGTCGACATCCGGACGAGCAACACAGTCTCACCTCATAATCCGCCCCTAGACGGGATAAAAATTCCGCGTATGATTACTAATAGGTGTATTTATATTCCATTCAACACCAAAACACTACTATTTTCGTTCGAACAGGCTCGACGAACCGCCGAGACACCGCCCGATTGGTTTCGTGCACCGGGATTGTCGCCAGAAATCTTCGATTTCTGGCTGCTAACCAGAAGCCTCGGCTTCTGGTAATGTCGCCAGACTACGTCCGGTTTCCTGAGGCACGGAGTGCCTCTCTGTCGCCGGTCGATACGCGGTCATCCTTCGGAACGGCGCGTCGTCCGGTGTCACTTCCGTCGGATCGTTCCGCCGCTCAATCCGTCCCACGCCACCCGGTAGCCGAGCTCGGACAGGACGGCGCTAGCGTCGTCGATCCCGTTTTCCTCGAGCACGGACTCGGCGTTCGTGAGCGACTGTCCCGGTTCGATCCGTTCGTCGATCCGTTCGAGGACGGCGGGACGGACCAGCGTTCGACCGACGCGCGCGTGGTCGGGAAACGGTTTGTTCTCGATCGCCGCTTCGCTGACACCGTGGTGGGCAGCGAGTTCGGAGATCGTCGCCACGTCGGTCTGTGGCGCGATCTGTTCGGGGAGATCGGCCGCGCTCCGTTCCACGAGGTCGGCTTCGTAGCGTCTGAGCGCGTCTCGTACGTCTTTCACGCGGACGGAGCCGGCGTAGGGAACCACACGGTGATCGAGCGCCTCGAGTTGCTCGCCGACGCCGAGGGATTCGTCCACAGCGACCAGCAACTCGACAGCTTCGAGATCGGCGAGTCGGGAGAGTTTTTTCTCGACGTACTCGGGCGTCCAAAAGCCCATGATTTCGAAAAACACCCGGTACTCGACGCTACCGGGCTGCCAATCGAACGCGAAATCAGGAATCACGACGTGTTCGCCCGCCGCCAGCGGTTCCGGTTCCCGAACGAGCGTCCAGTCCAGATCCAGCCCCGTAAACCGGGCCGCGAAATCGGCCTCGACGCCGCTGTCGAACGTCATCTCGGTAACGGGATCGGTCCGAGGGACGGAGACCTCCTCGTGGGTAAGTTCGAGGGCACGCTCGGTGCCGTCGTCGTCGATCGTCGCCTCGAGGTGCCACTCCGACGCCCCCGCTACCGTTCGGAGGAGGCGCGCAAAGCGCGTTCCGTACCGGCGCGAGCGTCGAAACAGCGCGTCGGGTCCGGTGACATGGACCGTTCGCCCCTCGGGCGACGTCCGGATCTCGTACAGCAACCCCAGGCGTTTGACCGCCGACACCAGGGCTTTGGGCTCCGAGCTGCGAACGCGGATAGCAGTGGCGTCGAACAACGCCGTTTGGGCGAGCGACAGGTCGTACTGCGCGAGCAGCTCCTCGGGCGACCACCGGGGATCGAACCCGGACATGATCTGTCGTGATTCGAGATCGTTATACAGGGTGGCATCGAGCCGTTCGGGCGGGACCGAAAGGTGGTCTGCGGCCCGTTCGAGCGCTTTGGTGCGTTCCGCTTCGGTGACGACGCCGATCGATTCGGCCGCGTCGAACGCCACCCGACGGGCGCGCTCGGGATCGATCGGTGCTCGGGTCTCGAACGTCGCCTCCCGTTCGAGCAGCTTCGCCAGCCCCCGAATCAGCTTGAAATCGAACGCCGAGTCGCGTTCGATGGTGGTCAACGCCTCCGTGAGCCGTTCGCGGGGTTCGTCGACGTGGCCCTGGTAGGTGCCGATGACGCGGGCCGCGAGCCTGCGGTGATCGCTCGAGTCGTCGCTTCCCACGAACCGCGGACGATACCCCCCACCGGCACGCGACACGCGGAGCAGGTCTTTCGTGAGCATGATCTATCGGCGCCGGCGTGCGATGTTCGTTTCTGTCGTGTCCTCGGTCACGACCTCGTACAACAGCGCTCGCTCGCTCTCGCCCGGCCGGAGAAGCCGACCGAGCCGCTGTGTGAACTCCCGTTCGCTCCCGCTCCCGGCGAGCACGACGCCGACGTTCGCGTCGGGAACGTCGACGCCCTCATCGAGCACGTTCGCGGTGACGACCCGCGAGTACTGTCCTGTCCGGAACCGGTCTAAGATCTCGCGGCGCTCGCTGGCTGCGGTATGGTGGGTGATCGCCGGGATGAGAAACCGCTCCGAAAGCCGGTAGACGAATTCGGTGGCAACAGCGAACACGATGACGCGATTCTCGCGGTGTCGATCGAGGATCCGTTCGAGCGCGTCGACTTTTTCCTCGGCGTGCAGCATGATGTCCCGCGCGTGCTGTTTGGCCAGCAACGCCTCCCGCGCCTGCGGATCGGTGCCCGAACGCAGCACCAGCTTCTGGTAGTCGCTGCCATCACGGAGCGTGAGGTTCGAGCGCTCCAGGTAGTCGGTGAACGTCCCCTGTGCATCCGCGTACCGCTCGCGTTCGTCGGGCGTTAGCGAGACGCCTACGCGCTTGATGTCGTACGAAGCGAGGTGCTCGCCCGCGAGATCGTCCACAGCGAGCCGGTAGACGAGTCCGCCGATCAGCTCCGCGATCGTCTCGTGTGCGCTGTCGGGGCGCTCGAACGTGGCTGTGAGACCGAGCCGTGCCGGCGCGGCCAGCAACCGGGCGATGTCCCGGTATCCCTCGCCACCGAGGTGGTGGACCTCGTCGAACACCACCAGCCCGAACCGGTCGCCGAGTTCGTCGGCCCGCAGATACGCCGAATCGTACGTCGAAACGGTGATTCGTTCGACCTCCTGCGTTCCACCACCGAGCCGCCCCACCGGTACCGAAAACTCCGTCCGTAGCTCCTGATGCCACTGGTCGAGGAGATCGATCGTGGGCACGACGATCAGCGCCGGAGACGAACGCGCCTCGATCGCTGTGATCCCGATGACCGTCTTGCCGCTTCCCGTCGGCAGTTCGATCACGCCCCACGCGTCGTTGTCCCGCCACGCATCGAGCGCCTCCTGTTGGTACGGCCGCAGTTTATACCCCGAGTCGAGTTCCAGCGTCCCAAATCCGAGCACCCGGTCCTCGTACTCAATGGCGCGCTCGGTGAGCGTCTCACAGAGCGCGCTGTACCGGTATGCCGGCGTCCGGTGGGTCTGGGAACGGGGATCGTACTCGACGCCCGGGAGATCCGACCGCAACCCCTCGATCCGGATCGTTCCGTCCTCGAACGAAAGCACCGCCACAGCCGTCTGTCGGTTCCCGCTGGCTAAAGGGCGTCGGTCGTGAGCACGGTCGTGTTCAGATTAGTTGATTCCATGCGAACATCCGCTGAGACGGTGGTTTTCTGAGAGGTCCCGGTTAGAAATGAATAGCCTCATCCTTCATCCGTATCTGATCACCACCGTGAGCACGCCGAGGCAATCGACTTTTCTCCCCTGGATGCCTCGGTACACGCGTGGCCATCACGGACAAGATCTATCTGAAAAACCACCGCCAGATCGTCTCCCAACTCGACACCTCCATCCCGAAGAGCGCGTTCGCGGGCGCAACGATGGATGTGCTTTACTCCGGGGAGGGGCTGTCGAACCTCGACGAGGCGACCCGCGATCGACTGCTCGATTTCGCCGGCGATTTCCTCGACTGTGAAACCGAAGCCGAACTGTACACCGGCTACCCCGAACGGCAGTTCGTCCGGTATCTCCTCTCGCTCCGCGAGCAAGGTCTCGGTCCCGATGCAATCGTCGACGTGATGGGCGACGACTACATGGTGTACGCCTACCCCGGTGACGTGCTCTCGTTTCTCGACGACTCCGTGCGAACCCTCGAAGCGGTCGAGGATCTCGCGTACGTCGAGGGAAACAACGCCTACGCGAACCACACCGGGAACCGGATCGACGAACTCACGTGAACGTGCTCCGAACCAATCCCCGGTTCGCGTGACCTACACTCCGGTTCGATTCTAACCAGGGGTAGGGCGGATGAAATGTGGAAACGGAACGAGACACACAATGGACGTTACTCGTCGTTATCCGAGCCGGTATGTGTCGTCGCTTTCGGAGTCGTCGAGATCGTCGAGAACGATGATGTCGTCGTCGTTGTACTCGTCGAGCTGTTGGGTGAGTTCGGTCACGTACCGTTTGTACTCATCGAGCTGCTCGCGGAGGTGGTCGGCTTCGAGTTCGAGCCGTTCGTGCTCTCGGACGAAGCTTTTCGGGACCTCGACCTTCGGAGGGAAGGTCTCTTGGTCGGTCGTACTGTCGTTGATCTCGTGTTCGGGGACGATCCGAACCTGTCCATCGTGGGCAACGAGCTGGTCCACGTAATCGCGGAACACAGCCGATAGCGAAATGTCTCGTTCCTCAGCGATGTCCCGTAACACCTCAAACACGTCTTCGTTGACACGGAACGAGATCGTCTTGTTTTTGTTGCCCATCGTCGCCCATATACTATTTCCATCCACTTAACCGTTCGTCAGACACTCCAACAAAATAACAAATAAATGGCAGAAAATGAGTTCGAAGGTCGTTACGGCGTCGGATCCGGTTCCTGTTGTGGGTTTCTATCGGCGTCGATCTCTTCGAGCACGCCGATCGCGTCCTGTTTGTACTGTTCGGGGGACCGTTCGTACTGTTCGGTAGCCATCCGATCGTACTCGGTGGGATCGGTTTCGGGGTCGGCCGCGCGCTCGACGGTTCGGAGCGCGGTCTCGACGACCCAGCGATCGCGCGTTCCGTCGTCGACGATCGAGATCGATTCGGGTCGGAGGGAGACGTTCACGTCACCGTCGTCGGTTTCGTACGTCCGAGGCTTGCCGACGATCGAGACGTACACCGGCGGTTCGGCCTCCCGCAACACGTTGGCGGCCTCGGGTTGGTACTGGCCGGCGTACACGAAAAAGGTGCCCGACGGGTCGACGACCCGTCCCTGCCAGTATTCGCTGTCCGAGCCGACGTCCTGGGTTTCAGTGAGCGTTCCAGCGACGAACACCCGGTTTGCGCGCTCTCCGGAGGGGAGAAGCGCGTACACGGGCGCGCGTTCCTCGTTGGACTCTTTGAACGTGTACGTTGCGTCGTTGAACTCGCGGGCGAACACGCGGCGGGCAATCTGCCGTCGTTGCCCACCGCCGGCGTCGTTGCTCCTGTCGTTCCCCGTCGTATCTGGACTACTCTGTTGGTGCTCGGAATCGTCACCATCGCTCCCGCTGTCGGCGTCGGCATCCCCCTCCGGATAGTCGATCTGTTCATCCGTTTGGGCCTTCGATTCATCCGCGTCGGGTTGTTCATCAGACATCTCAGATCGACCTCGCTTTGGTGAGGGCTTCGTTCGTATCCGCCGCTCCGAGCCGTTCGAACTCGTCGACGAGCAGGTACCGACCGAGCATCGGGCCGCGAACGCGGTAGTACCGACCCAGCGTCGTGGCTTTCATCTCGTCGGTCACGACGCTCGTATCGAGGGCGTCCATTGCCATCTCCTTGGCCCGTTCGAGGCTGATGTCGGTCAGCTCCTCGGTCGCCTCTCGGTCGAACACGAGTTCCTGAATCGTCGAGCCGTCGTCGAGGACGCCCTTGATGCGCAGATCGAACTCGCCGTCCATCTCACCGTGCTCCGAACAGCGACCGTTCTGCAACACACGGGTGCAGTCTTCCTGTGGACATCGTTTGATGAGACCGCTTCCGCGCTGGATGTCCACCAGCGCGCCCTCGATTTCGGTCGTGTTGTCGCCGACCTCGATCTCCGCATCGAGCTGCTCGATGTTCGTCGTCCGGTTGAGCTTCACCGAAAACCGGCCGTCGTACTCGTCGGTGACGACGTTGCCGAGCTGGTAGACCGCCCCTTCGTCGAGCAACGGGAGATCGCTCGTCGAAAAGGAAACGAACTTGATCTGTCCGGATTCATCGCCCAGTAGCCCAACTTGGGCGATCGCGTCGCTGCGAGGCTCCCAGAGGTCGACTACCTTCGCTCGAACGTCGATCCACTCCTCGTCGGTGTCGATCTCCGACAACGGCGTCAGTTCGGTGGAACCGTCGGATAACTGTTCCCGGTCCACCTCCGTTTCCGAGAGGTAGCTGCTCACGAGGCTCCGGCGGGCTTCCTCCGGTGGTACCTTGTACTCCGAGACGAGTGTCTCGAGGCGCTGTTCGATCTCGTCGACGTCCACGTCGAGGTGGTCGGAAAACTGCTCGTGTACCGATTCCGCTAGCTGGCGTAACTCCGTCATTGTGCTCCGTCTCCGCGTATTTTCAGTGGGAGACATATGGTGGTTGGTTCTCGATGGCATAAAAACTGTCGTAAGCGGAGTGAAAGTGAAAATCGGCGCATCGAGCGCGCTTTGGAAGCTGTGGCACTCGGCCTGATCCAGGAAACAGCAGTGCAGAGTCACTCGAGCGGAAGAACGTGGCTGCGTCCACTCCCCGCGAGCGTAGCGTTTCGCTCACGTTTTTATGAGTTCCCGACCAACGTCCCCGTATGTCCTCTCGTCGGCGGCTCGAACTGTTGTTGCGCTCGAAGTTTCGGTCGGCTGGCTGCCAGTGGGCGAAAGCGAGGCAAGCGTACAACGACTCGAAAAACGCGTCGTCGTTGGATCTCCCGACGGACGAGGCGGGCAACACACGCATCGTCTGCCGTCGACACGCGGAGCGGCGTTCGGTCCCCGTGGACGAAAACGGCTATCCACCCTGCTTCGATCCCGACCACCAGGACTGTCGGGGCTGCGTCGAGGACATCCACGACGGACTGATCGAGACGTGGTGAACGCCAGGGCGCGCGGCGGGCCGTCGACCGGGACGGAGGTGATTTGTGTGTTCCGCCAAAACCGCCGGACATGCAGATCGCAGTCGTTCTGGCCGGGGGGGTCGGCACCCGGTTATACCCCGCGAGTTCGGACGATCGTCCGAAGCAGTTCCTTTCGTTCGACGACGAGGGCCGATCGTTGCTGTCCCGAACGGTCGAACGCGTCGAGGGAATCGTCGACGCGGTGTACGTTCTCACCCGCCCGGAGTACGCCGATCAGATCCCCGAGCACGCTCCCGACGCGACAGTGTTGACCGAACCCGAGGGCAAAGACACCGGTCCGGCGCTCGTCTACGCCGCCCACCGCCTGCGCGGTGTGGCGAGCGATCCGGTGTTGTTGTGCGTGCCGAGCGACCACTACGTCGGCAGCTCGTTCGCGCCGGTCGCACAGCGCGCGATGGGCGTCGCCCGTGAGACAGAACAGTTGGTGACGCTGGGCATCGAACCGACGCGTGCGGCCACGGAGTACGGCTACATCAAACCCGGCGAGGACCACGGCGACCACTACACCGTGGCGGGGTTTTACGAGAAGCCCGATCCGGGGGCCGCTGCCCGGTACATCTACAACGACTTCTACTGGAACGCGGGCGTGTTCTCGTGGACGCCCGAGGCGCTGCTCAGCGCTGCCCGTGACACCGAACTTTCCCCGCTCGTCGAGGCGCTCGAGACCGGAACTGGACGATCAGGATTCGACGCGGTCGATCCGGTGAGCATCGACCACGCGGTGTTGGAGAACACCGATGGTCTCAGGATGGTGCCCGCCGACGTGACGTGGGACGATCTCGGCTCGTGGGACGCCCTCAAGCGGGTGTTAGACACGGACGAGAATGGGACCGTCGCATTGGGTGACGTGCTCGCGATCGACGCCGAAGACTGCGTCATCGCCACGGACGAACGGAGTCAGATCAGTGCCGTCGGCGTCTCGAACCTCGCCATCGCGGCCTACGACGGGCGCGTGCTGGTCGTCCCAACCAGCGAAACACAACGCGTTCGGGAGGTCGTCGAAAAACGAAACGAACGGTGAACGGAGTGCGGAGTGTCCACTGTGATCCCGAGCCGGACGGTCGCGCGGCGTCGGGGCTACGATCCCCAGAAGTTGTCCCGGCTTCCGAGCCGTTGGCGGCCGAGTGGCCGCTCCTCCTCGGTCTTCGTCGGCTCGTCGTCGGTCTCCGTCGGCTCCTCATCGGGCATCGAAAGCCGTTCGAGTTCTTCTGCTTGTGCGTGGTTCGATCTGACAGTGGTGATGCGCACCCGTGCCCGTGCGTCGGGCAACACGCCGTCGACGAGAACGATGAACCCGTCGTCGGTCCGACCCACACCCGCTCCGCTCTCGTGAATGTCCGTCACCTCGACGACGATCTCCTCGCCGGGTTTGACTGGCTGGGATTTGAGTTCACGGATGGGCTGTTCGTAGTGGGTACACCACTCCGCCCCCCCGCGCTCGCTGTAGTGTTGGCACCCCATGCCCTCAATCCGCTCCGTGTAGTGGGGGCACTCGTCCGCGAGTGGACAATCCGACATACAAGTACCAACGCGGCCGGCGTCTAAAGCCCTTCGAGGACGAATTCACCGTTTTACCTACCTGACAACATATGAGTATAAAATCAACCGACGCGTGGGTACAGCATACACACCGATCAGCTCCTTACCACCCACCCGAGGAGATCGAACGCCCACCAGCCATTGTCGGAACCTCGATCACAACGACGGATGGGTCGACCACGGCACGGATGTTTTTTGAAGGCGGGGCGTGGCTCCAATACCGTCAAACCCCCGATGGGTGCGTCCGCGAAGAGATGTTCGACGC
The DNA here is from genome assembly GCA_025041175.1 of Halobacteriales archaeon YIM A00010. GTDB lineage: Archaea > Halobacteriota > Halobacteria > Halobacteriales > Haloarculaceae > Halocatena. The sequence goes on along the minus strand of JAKCFJ010000001.1, from coordinate 1,623,967 downwards.
CGACGGTGAGAAAATCGAATCGTTCAACGCCGAAATCGAACACGAGGGCCGTGATCTCGCGGAACTGTACGATCCACCAGAGGCGTATCTTCACAGCGCCGTCGAACAGTACGAGAAATACACGGTGCGGGGCATCCGGATCCGGAAACCCCACATCCACGCCGCCCTCGTCGACGGTCACTGAAGCAGATCCTGTCTCATACACTCTTCGTGTCCACGTCTGCCGTCCGAAAGCGAAACGGTTACGTCGTTGGTACTCGAAAAACTATCACGGGGCTGTGGGTTAGCCTGGTATACTTGCGGCCTTGGGTGCCGTTGACCTCGGTTCAAATCCGAGCAGCCCCATACCGTTCTTCGGATCACAGTTGCGCAGTGGGTGGTGTCCGCGTCGGTGAATCACCCCGCTTATCCGTCGGACAGGGGTAGGATTCGTATGGTGTGTCGGCAGTGTGGGTCGCCGCTCGAACGGCCGGGCGATTACTGTTTGGTGTGTCGCTCGCCGAACGCCGACACCGTCGTGCTGGAACTCGGTCGGGACCGCGCTCGCGTGACGGCGCTGTCGGACGAGGACGTTGTCGCTGCTCGTGAGATCACGACCACGCCGGAGACGGGCGAGAACGAGCCGGTCGAGCTTCGGAACTTCGCCGGGCTGATCGCAGACGACGTGCGCCGAAAGCGGCCCGAGGAGGTGTACGCGACGGGCGATCGGTCGGTGTTGACCGCTGTCAGAACCCAGCTCCACTACCCACTGTACCGGATTCGGGGCGAGGATGCCGTCGAATCGGTCATCGAACACCGCGGGAAGCCGGCGCTCGACGTGGTCACCGCATCCCTTTCGGAGAAGCTCGGGGGATCGCACACGACGCTCATCGGCGGGCGATCCGGGCGGGAAACCGTCGAGACGATCGCCGAGCACCCACACGTGAAAAAGATTGTCCCCGGCCCGATCGACGCGAGCGGCGGCAGTTCGCAGTCGGGGGTGCGCGCGAAAGCGACGCGCGCCGACGACAACGGCAACGTCCGGCTGCTCGTTCGGGACGGGTCGAGTGTGCAGGAAAACCGGATCGTCACGACCGCCTACGACCGCGACACCGGCGAACGGGTGCGCGAGGATCTGAACGAAGCCCTCCAAGAGGCGGCGCTCCAGGAGTGAACGTCGGGGTGCGCATCAAAGCATAGAAAGCCAGACGGCCTATCGGTCGGGTCAGTCGAGGGCGTCAAGATCGTTGATCTGTTTTGCTTCGGTGACGAACGCTTTGATGATCTGCTCTTCAGCACGATGAACCACGCCACTCACCGCAGAGGGGTTGACGTCCAGCGCATCAGCCAGCTCAGTGAGTGAGCAGCCCCTCGGGTTATCGTAGTAGCCACGCGTGATGGCTTCAATGACGACCTCCCACTGACGATCCGTCAATAGATCTGCCATCTCTATGGACTGGGTGATCGAGAGGATCTCGAAGGAGACATCAGCCTGCTCGAACTCCGTCCTGAGCTGGGACAGTCGTTCCCACGACGTGATCGTTTCGATGGTTTGCCATCCGTTGCGCAGAATCATGGGGTACTGCGGCAACATCCCCGCGGTACGCGCCGCAATACGCGGTGTGTGTTCTTCGGTCTCGACCTGAAGCAACACCCCCTGGTGATCAGTGCTCAACACCTCATAGGAGTGTACCTCCGGTGCGTCATCGAGTACCTGGATGAGAGCCTTCGAATCCGACGTTTCCGCGTCGATAACCACCCGGAGACCTGCTGTCGTGCGGTGGGTGCTGAGCATCCGAAACGCATCGTCGGGATGATCAAGCGAAAACGCCACCAACGAATCGTGGGGGAGCTTGACCTTCATCCGTACTCTCGGCATACGTCCTATTTTTTCTCTGAGCAGTTAACATGGTCGTGAACATATTCACACGAAGCGCCACAGTCGAAGAGCACCTTTGTTCATTTATGGTGCGAGCAAAGCACAGCGGTGGCAACCTCCACGAACGGATGCTCGAAGGGACAAAACAGTGCATTCCATCGACAGTCAGTACGACGGAGACACTCGCATGAACACGATCGAATCTACGGTCAGTGATTGGTCCGGCATCGAAATCGAGCCGCACGACCGTGGCGGAAACGAATTCACCCTCGACGGACGGGAGATCGGTCACATCCACGGGGATCGGCTCGTCGACATCCCGTTCACAAAGCGCATTCGAGACGTTCTCATCGAGGAGGAACGAGCCGAGAAACACCACGTCGTGCCTGGAGCTATCTGGCTCCTGCGTCTCTCGTATCTGCATCACTTGATTGTGCTCCGAAAACAGGGACAGACACCGGATTCGGACGCAATCGATGTAGACGCAGAGCTGTCCGAACTGGCCGTGAGTGAAACGTTATGGGAAGTGTTCAGCGGAGTAGGGACCAGTGAATGAGCACCGAGTGGTTGGCCACCGAGAACGTGCTCGATTGTTCGAGCTACATGCGGGTGTTTCCGGCTCACCGGAAACGACCCGAACTCAACGGATTTATACCCACGATCGGACTACACGCGGTATGGCCGAACAACAGGGACAAATCGGGAGCGCAGGCCGATTCGGCGCGCGCTACGGGCGCGTTGCCCGTCGTCGCGTCAACGAGATCGAAGCGGAAATGGAACACGCGACCGTCGACGGCGACTCAGTCACCCGCGTCGGAACCGGCATCTGGGTGAACGAGGAGACCGGCGAGAAGTTCGCTGGTGGGGCGTACCGCCCCGAAACGCCCGGCGGGAAGACCGTCCAGCGGTCGATCCGCGCCGCGCTGTCGGAGGACGACGAATAGCATATACGTCGCTACGTACTGGATCTGAATATGAGCTACAAGTGTTCTCGGTGTAAACGAGACGTCGAACTCGACGAGTACGGCGGCGTTCGCTGTCCGTACTGTGGTCACCGCGTGCTCCTCAAAGAACGCAGCCGTGACGTGAAAGCGATCAGCGTCGAGTAGTCACCCACCTTCTTTCCACTCGGGTGTGCTACAAAAGACGCTCCGCGTCTTTTGGCATCTTGCAAGAGCGTTGCTCTTGCGGACCTCGCGGAGGTTCCCTCCGCTCAATGACGAAACGGCGAAGCCGTTTCGAACGACTTCGTTCGCGGCGGGTGGGGTCACGTACCGCGACTGCTCCGCCTCCGCTACCGCACCGCCACCACTCGCGTAAACCATGTCACACGCGTTGTCATCGACCGTCCAGATCGAGTTCGAGTACACCGACGCGGAGCGGGCGTCGCTCATCGAGCAAAGCGTCCGCCAGGAGATCGGGGAAATCGACGGCGACCGGAGCCAGACGAGGATCGGCCGGGACGACGCCACCGTCGAGCTGTGCATCGAGGCCGACGATCTCGTCGCCCTTCGGGCCGGATTGAACACGTGGTGTACGCTCATCGACGTGGCCGAGCGGTGTTCAGAGCGCTGATCCGACCCAACGAAACAGAACACGTGCCTTTTTGCGTTGCGGGGCTGACAAGGTAAGCATGCAGGGAAACCTTCCACCAGAAGCAGAGGAGAAGATAGAGGAGCTACAGGATCTGCAGGAGACGGCCCAGCAGGTCGCCGTCCAGAAACAGCAGGCAGAAACCACGCTGAACGAGACGGAGACGGCGCTCGAACAGCTCGAAGAGATCGACGAGGACACCGGCATGTATCAGGAGGTCGGTGAGCTGCTCGTCGAAACGGAGTACGACGAGGCCGCAACGGAGCTAGAAGACAAAAAAGACAGCCTCGAGGTCCGTGTCGAGACGCTCGACAAGCAGGAAAGTCGTGTCGAGGAGAAGTTCGAAGAGCTACAACAGGAGCTGCAGCAGTTGCTGAGCGGCGCGGGCGGTGGACCCCAGGGTCCCCAAGGTCCCGGCGGTCCCGGAATGGGCGGTCCAGGCGGCGATTAATCGCCTCGTATGCCCACAGACACGGAGGTGGTGCAGACGGCTGCCGACGCAGCAGAGGGTGTGATCTACTCGCGGTACAAGCAGTCGAGAGTCAAAGACGTCGACGTGACCGTCTCGTTCGACGACGGGATCCTCGACGTTGATATCTACCTGAACCCCCCTGACGACCACGACGCAGATCCGGAACGGGTCATCGACGACGCCGCAGCCGCCGCCCAAGACGCTGTCGACGAGCTGTTCGCAGCCGAAGGGTGATCCGTCCCGTTTTGTCGCTCACTCCACCTACAGTGTCCAAAGCGGGCAGCCGCCCGGCTCACGCGAAGAAGAAGATCAGCACGCTCACCGCGATCACAGCGAGGATGAACGTGCCAGCGAGCGCACTGCCCATGGATGTCATGGCGTTGGCGTGGCTGGCGAGGGTTTCGGTGCGGTCGTTGCCGAACACGGTAACCGTCGCGTGCTCAGTGTTCATCCCGGCCTCGACGGGTTCGAGATCGTCGACGGCCGCCTCGGTGAGCCGGACAATGAGATCGACGAGCGCGTCGTGTGAGATCGCCGAGCCGATCTGATTTGTGGCTTCGACGGTGTTAACGACGTGTGTGTCGGTGGTCATCACTTCGGCCGCATCGATCGACGCGTCGAGCGTGGTCTCGCCCTTCCCCCGGCCGTCGGCGGCGAACGTGACGCGCTGTGGGTGTGTCGTGATCGTCTCGACGATGCGATCCCGGAGACCGGGGACCATGTTGTTGCCGTCGACGAGGACGTATGCGGTTCGCTGTCCATCGGTTTCGACGACAGCGACCCGAACCCCCAACGGTCCGATACCGTGCTGTAGTTGCCACTCGGTGCGATCCCACGCGACCCCGAGCCGGAGCGGATCCCGCGTTGCGGACGCAAGCTCCTCACCGGCCGTGTTCGCCGCCTCGATCATCGAAAGCGATCGGCGGCTGCCCGGTGTGACGTGGCCGAGGTCGGGACCGGACAGCCCGTTGTTGCAGTTGTGTGCGTCGACGAGCATGATCGAGTCGAGACCGTCTCGTTGGGCGCGTGCAGCCGCGGACAGACCGACCGCGTACGCAACGTCGTCCGCGAACGCCGGCGAGTAGCTCCCGACGAGCAACGCTCCCCCACCGAACGACTGTCCGATGATCGACAGCTCTCCTTCCGTCGTCTGCACGCTCGAGGACGCCGTAGCGTCGTACTCGATCGACTCGTATGCGCGGTTTGCGGCGTCGATGACGGTGTCGACCTCCCGTTCGGTGACGAGATTGAAGTCGTGACCGGCGGTCGCGTGTGGCGGAAATCCGAGCCCGTCCGTGCTCTGGGCGACGCGTTCGGGGAGGTTTCCGCCGCCGATCTCTCCCATCGGTCCGGGGTGGATCATCGGCAGGACGAAGCGGGCCTTTTCGGTGTGGTCGCCCGACCGACGGAACGAAAGGACCGTGACCGGGACGATGGCCTCCTCACCCAACTGTTCGAAGAAATCTTCCAGTTCACGGGTCCCTTCAGCGATGTGGCCGACGAACCCCCGAATGAAATCGAGGACGCTCACGCCCAGGCTGTTTTGCCACGGACGATCGATCACGACGAGGAACAGCCACACTGCGACGGCGTACACCACACAGACCCCCCCAAGCAAGAGGAAATCCTGCGGAACGAGCTCGGAAATTCCCTCGGGAGCGTGGTTCGATCGGGCAAGAAACGATCGGGTGATCGGCCCACCGATCTCGAGATACGTGAGTGTCCCGCTGTAAACGAACAGCAACACACCGGCCGCGGCGGTCTGGATGCTCGCCGGGATGGAGGCGATGAGCAGTGATTTGCGGGAGATCGCCATCACGACGAGCAGCCGGATCGCAAACACGCTCGCGAGCAGAGCGATGAGCGTGTCGAAAACGAATCGTTGATCGAGCGGTGTGAGCACCGAAAGCGCGCCCGCCGCTGTCAGAATGACGACCACAACGAGTTCGCAAAACAGCGCGAGCAGCGACGCGCGGTTGGGAGTGAGCTGTCCGCCGACGCGCTGGTCCACGTAAGGAGTGAGGGCGCTCGCAAGCACGGTCGGCACCCCCACGAAGAAGATCCCTTGCCACGCGTCACCGAGGAGGTACTGCGTGTCGAACGCCGCGATTCCCATGAGTGCGGCGAGCAGCAGCGAGAACGCAACGCTTGCGTACCAGCTCGGAGCACGGAAGATGAACCGCGAAAGACCGGCGAGATCACCCTGCGTTCTCGTCATACACGGGGCCTGGAGCTACTCACAACGGTGCCGGAAGTTCTCGAACAGTTCGGTTCCTGCTTCGGTGTGTGCGACCTCCGGGTGCCACTGCACGCCGTACAGATCGCGTGCGCGGTCGCTCATCGCCTCGATGGCGCACACGTCGCTCCGTCCGGCGAGCGAGAATCCGGGCGGCAGCTCGGTTACTTCGTCGGCGTGGCTGGCCCACACCCTGGTCTCGGGCGCGAGCGACCCGAGAATCGGATCGTCGCCGTCCACGACCTCGACAGTAACGTCCGCGTAACCGCCGTACTCGCCCGTACCGACCTGTCCACCGAGCGACTCGGCCATCACCTGCATTCCGAGGCAGATCCCGAGCACCGGAACGTCGAGATCGAAATACTCCGCACAGTTCCCGGTGTCGTCCATGTCAGGCCCGCCCGAAAGCACGAGTCCGTCAGCATCGATCTCTTCCGGCGGGACCGTGTTATCGAGAAGAGTGGTGTCCACGCCAATATCGCGGAGCGCACGGTGCTCCAGGTGGGTGAACTGCCCGTGGTTGTCGACCACGTCGATACGAACCATTAGACTCGATAGATCACCGACGCGTATATACTCCCTGAAACGTGATGCTTAGCGCATTGTTCACTCCTGTCGGCGCTGTGCTGCCGATCGAAATTCGAACTCCGCCTGTTCGCGTGTACGGCGGGCTTGGCGGGCCGCAATCGCGTCTTCGGTGGGTGAGACATCGTCGTCGATGCGCGCCCACGAGTCGTGAACGCGGGCGTGACACCACCGACAGAGGGTAACGGTGATCTCGTGAGTGGCGGTCGACTTCTGTGTGTCCGTCTGTGATTCACGATATGAGAGGTGGTGTGTTTCGAGCAGTGGGCGTTCCTCGGAGTGGGCCAGTCGAACCGATTCGAGACCGCACCGGACACATGCCCGGCTGGCATTACGCGCGCGAAAGTGGGGGCAATCACACCAATCCCATTCGTCGGTTCCAACGGGGCACCGCAACGCATCGGTCTCGCGCTCGCGTGCGAACGCGGGGTCACGATCCCAGTGTTCGACCGCAAAGCGACACCGGCCGTCGTCGGTGAGGTGATCACACTGTTCGACGTGCTCGTAGGGGTCGTCGACACCGACGGCGGTGCCAGACGGTGTTGTTTCCATACCGGAAGATGGGCGCACACGAAGGTGAATGGTTCGCCGGCTCAGTCAGCACCGAACAACTATCATGCTCCCCGTCGAGAAGATCCCATGCGAATCGTCCACGAGTCGGGTCGGGTGCTCGCAACCGACGTCCAGCGTAGCGATCCGAATTCCATCCTCGGACAGGATACGTCGGTGATGGGGTGGCGTTCGATACCGGTGGAGTCCGCGATTGCGTTCCGGTTCGACGAACAACGGTCCCGCACTGTTCGGATGCCCTTCGTCTTCGTGTCGCTCGACGTTTGTTGGGTCCGTGGTGGGATCGTCGAGAAAACGAGCACGCTCCGGCCGTTCGTCGGGCGCGCCACGGCGATCGCCGACACGGTGCTCGAATTCCCCGCAGGAACGCTCAGAGGAGATGGGAACGGCAGTTCCGTCGACGCTGGCGACCAGATCGAGATGCGAACCCCAAAGTGAGCGGACGAGCACAACGACACCCAGCCCGAGCGGCGGCACGGTCGGCACGAGCACACTCCCCGCAAGCGGTAGCGGTGGCGGAACGGTGGCGGTGCGGTAGCTGTGCAGTGGCGGTGCGGTACGTGAGTACACCCACCGCGAGCGAAGCGAGCGGCTTTTTTTCGCCCACGTTTTTTGCGTGAGCGGTGAGCTTTGCTCACCCGAACGCAAAAAAGGTGGGTGTGCAATATCTGTCGGACTCCTCCGAACTATATACCTTCCCGTCGCAGACATAGATGGCTATCATGACCAGTGACCGATTTATTCGGGGGGCACCCCGAAACAACCCCTCTCTCAGACTCTGAGGTACAGTTTCTAGATACGACGCTGCGCGATGGTGAGCAAGCTCCGGGCGTGTCGCTCACACCGACCGAAAAGGCGGATATCGCGCGGAAACTCGACGATGCGGGAGTGAGCGTCATCGAGACCGGGAGCGCTTGCACCGGTGCGGGCGAGCGCGAAACCATCGATCGTGTGACCGATCTCGCGCTCGACGCGACGGTGACGAGCTTCGCCCGTGGCGTCCAGCGTGACATCGATCTTGCGCTCGACTGTGGGGTCGACGGCGTCAATCTCGTCGTCCCGGCGAGCGACCGCCACGTCGAGCAGAAAGTCGAGACGACCCGCGAGTCGGTGATCGAAACGACGGTCGAACTCACCGAGTACGCGACCGACCACGGGCTCTGGATCGAGGTGCTCGGGGAAGACGGTTCGCGGGCGGATCCGGACTTTCTCGAACGGCTGATGGAACGCGCGTTCGAAGCCGGGGCCGACCGCGTCTGTTACTGTGACACGGTCGGCCACGCGACGCCCGACCGAACGCTCGATATCGTCTCCCGGCTCTCGGCGCTCGGTCCGACGAGCACCCACACCCACGACGATCTCGGGTTGGCGGTGACGAACGCGCTGGTGAGCGTCGCCGCCGGTGCCGATCTCGTCCACGCCACCGTCAATGGGATCGGCGAGCGTGCTGGCAACGTCGCGTTGGAAGAGGTCGCCATCGCGCTCGAACACGGCTACGACGTCGAGACGGTCGACACGGCTGCGTTGTACGATCTCGCGCAGACAGTCGCGGGATCGACGGACGTTCCGCTCGCGCCGAACAAAGCCGTGGTCGGCGAGAACGCTTTCACCCACGAGTCGGGCATCCACACCGATGGCACCCTCAAAGACGAGGGGATGTACGAGCCGTACCCACCTGAGTTGGTGGGGCGCGAGCGGCGGCTCGTCCTCGGCAAACACGCCGGACGCGCGGGCGTGCGCGCTGCGCTCGAAGAGCACAGCATCGACGTGTCCGACGAGGAACTGAACGCAATCGTCGAACGGGTGAAAGCGATCGGCGACCGGGGCAAGCGGGTTACCGACGCGGATCTGCTCACCATCGCCGAAGAGGTTCAGGGCCGTGACCGCGACCGGCGCGTCGAGTTGCTTGATCTCACCACGACCAGCGGCGGCGCGACCCCGACCGCCAGCGCTCGGCTGGCTGTCGACGGGGAGGAACGCGTCGCAAGCGGCGTCGGCAGCGGTCCCGTCGATGCGGCTGTGAGCGCAGTGCGAGAAGCGCTCGCCATCGACGCGACGCTCGAATCCTACCACGTCGACGCCATCACCGGCGGAACCGACGCGCTCGTCACTGTCGAGGTCGAGGTCTCGCGCAACGACCGATCGGTGACCGTCACGGCCAGTGACGCCGACATCACCCGCGCTAGCGTCGTTGCGATGGTCGACGCGTTCGATCGACTGCTTTCGACCACCCTCACGACGCCGATCGCAGACGACTGAGCAGGGGACGTTCCCCTGTGTTCGTCGCGTGGTGATTGGTTGGCGAGGAGGTGTCTGTCGATCTGTCGTAATTATTTTCACGAAAGTAATCGTACGTGATACATTGTCGTCCCGGCTCTTTCTAGCCCTCCGTTGCCCGCGTTCGTCGGCATCGCCTGGGCGGTGATCACTGCTATCAGTCGGAGGCTCGGCCAGACCGAACCGCTCCAGCAGTACCACGCCGGTGCTCTCGTGACAGTGGTCGTCGGGGCGCTACCGGTGTATCTCTTCGAGCGCGCAGGGCTGTCCACGGTGTACAGTTTGGGTGGCTTCATCACCGCGCTCGCCGTCTGGACGGTGCTCGACCGACTCCTCTCATCGGAGAGGCAATTCCTTACTAACTACTAATCGATTAGTGTCACGCACCGTCGTTGTCGCTGGCGTCGGGTTCGAACACGCCCCAGCGATTCATAGCCCGAGTTCGCGGCCGAGCACCAGCCGCTGGATCTCGCTCGTCCCTTCGCCGATCTCCATGAGCTTCGCGTCCCGATAGAACCGTTGTGGGGCGAAGTCAGTCGTGTAGCCGTACCCACCGAGCACCTGCACGGCGTCTTCTGCGACTTCCCGGCTGGTTTCGCTTGCATCGAGCTTTGCGAGCGAGGAGAGCCGTGTCACGTCCTCACCGTCGTCGTACATCGTTGCGGCCTTGTGGGTCAACAGGCGCGAGCGCTCGATCTTCCGATCCATCCCGACGATCATGTCTCGGACGGCATCGAACTTCGAGATCGACGATCCGAACTGCTCGCGTTCGGTCGCGTACTCGTGGGCGGCCTCGAACGCGCCCTGTGCGAGACCCGTCGAGAGCGCCGCGATCGAGATGCGACCGCCGTCGAGGGTCTTTTTGGTCTGCTCCCACCCCTCCCCTTCTGCTCCGAGCAGCCGATCGGCCGGAATCCGACAGTCCGTGAACGAGATCTCACAGGTCGGAGAGGCGTTGAGTCCCATCTTGTCCCAGAGGGTGGTCACCTCGAAGCCGTCGTCCGCCTGAGGATCCACGATGAACGTGGAGATGCCGTCGTACCCCGCGCCGGGATCGGTGACGGCCTTGACGAGGACGGAACCGGCCTCGCTGGCGTTCGTGATGAACTGTTTCGTGCCGTTGAGTACGTACTCCTCGCCGTCCTTTTCCGCGACCGTCTCCATATCGCTCGCGTCGCTACCGCTACCGGGTTCGGTCAGCGCCCACGACCCGATGTACTCCCCTTCCGCGAGCGGGCGGAGCCAGCGTTCTTTCTGTTCGGGGGTACCGAACAGCTCGATCGGTTTCGAGGCGAGGCTGACGTGAGCGGCGTACGACAGCCCCACCGAACCCGAGACGCGGCCGAGCTCTTCGGTGACGAGCGCGTACATGAGCTGATCACCACCGAGACCGCCGTGCGCTTCCTCGATCGGGACGCCCATCATGTCCAACTCCGCCAGCGCGTCGAAGATCTCCGAGGGATACCGGTGTTCTTCCTCGATCTCCTGGGCAATGGGGGCGATCTCTTCGTCGCAGAACTCCCGAACTGTCTCGCGGATCATCCGATGCTCGGCGGGCAGATCGAACTCCATACCGTCCCTGAGTGATGGTGTGTATAAAAACCACGGCAATCTTTGCGTGAGTGATGCAGGTAAACAACCCCTCCCTACTCCTTTGGCCTTCGGCCTCGGTCGGTGAGGGGGTCGCCAGACGCAGTCTGGCTGCTAACCAGAACCGTGGGTTCTGGTGAAGGGGCTTTCAGCGTGGTCTCGTACCTTCTTACCCAACCGAAACGTCGGCTGGCCCTTCGATAGTCAGCAACCCGCTGTTTAAGGGCACGTCTACGGGTGTGCTCACTGAGCGAAGCTCAGTGGTATGCCAAAAATCTTCGATTTTTGAGCACCCCTCCACCGGAGGACGTGTGCAACCGGTGGAGATTCTTTGCGTACTTTACCGCGATGTTCTTCGCCGTCACCAGAAATCGAGGATTTCGGGTTGCCCGCCGGATGCCATCCGGCGACCGCGTTGTAGTCGGCGTGCACCTCGTAGTGGTTCGAGAGAGCTTTGCACTCTCGTCATCACGAAAGGCGCTCGCGCCTTCGATGCGAAGAAATGACAGATAACCGATAATCGGCAACACTCATACGGCCCGGCCGCGATCGTTCGGATGAATGGTGGTTCGTCGGCTCATCAGGGGATCGATCGAGTGGGATCGACTGGAAGGTGTAATGCTGGAGGTCGCCCACCGGTACGATGAGGAGGTTCTCCGCGTCGAATTTCTGGAAGCCGACAACTGGTTATCGGTTCCGTGCGCCGTGAACGATCGGTGGTTCGTCAAGGTCATCTCCGACCAGCACACGCTCGTTCACACGTTCCTCACCACGGGCCGGAACCTCGGTGCGCTGTCGAGCGGGTGGATGGGCTTTTTCGAGCACGTGCGGACGCCGGTAGCGATGGCCGAGCAGGAACTGCGCGCGACACAGACGATGCGGGACATCGGGATCAACGTCCCGGAACCGATCGAGGCGTTCGAGCACGACGGACTCGGCGTGTTCGTAGTGGAGTATCTCAACGAGTTTCGAACGCTGGGTGATCTCAGCGACGACGCGGTCGAACAGTTCGCCCCGGAGCTGTTCGCGTCGCTCGCACAAGCCCACGACGTCGGGATCGCCCACGGCGATCTCCGGGCTGAAAACGTGCTCATCGCGGATGGAGAGCTGTATCTCATCGACGCCACGAACGTCCGGGAGGGGGAGATCAGTGCTGCGCGGGCGTACGATCTCGCGTGCGCGCTCGCGGCGCTCGAACCCCACGTCGGTGCGCGCGTTGCTGTCGACGCCGCGTTGGAGCAGTACACGATCGACGATCTCCTCACCGCACGCGATTTTCTCGACTTCGTCAGCATGCGACCCGACCACGATTTCGATGCTGCGGGAACCAAAGGCGAGATCGAGAAGGACGCCGCACAGTCAGGGGAGGATGACACCGAACGATCGCCGGAAGGTCGACAGCCGCGCGATTGATTAGGGTTTAGTTCTGAACGTGTGTATGGAACGGGCGGTGTTGCGAGACGACATGGTCGCCAGCCTCGAACACGAAACCAAAGGCTGGATCGAAACCGAGTCGGTCAGTCTCGCTATGCGGGCGGTCCCGCGCCACGAGTTCGTCCCCCCGGAGCAGGGAGAGCGCGCGTACACCGACTGCTCGTTCGAACGGTTCGGGTCGCGCGTGCTCGCGCCGAGCACCGCTGCACGACTCATCGAAGCGCTCGGCCTCGCGCCCGACAGCTCCGTGCTCATCGTCGGTGCCGGCGTCGGCTACACTGCTGCCGTCGTTGCCGAGATCGTCGGTGAACACAACGTCCACGCGGTCGATATCACACGGCGGCTGGTGACCGACGCCCGTCGTAATCTCGCTGCCGCGGAGTACGGTGGCGTTCTCGTCGATTGTCACGACGGCAGCGAGGGGCTGGTGGAGTATGCGCCCTACGACCGGATTCTGGTCGAGGCCGCTGCGATCAATCCACCTGGTGCGCTCGTCCGCCAGCTCGCGCCCGAGGGCCGCCTCCTCATCCCGCTCGGGACGAATTCACAGACGTTGACCCAGGTCTCACCGGACGGCGACCGAACGGCCGAGTTCGGTCGCGTCGCGTTCGATCCGCTGTTGATCGATGGCGAACAGGGCGACACGATCGAGCGAAACCGGACGCTGCGAGAAGACCGCGAGTTCGCTGCGCGCGAGAGCGCGGGCCGATCCGGCTGGGAACACGACTGGATCGATTGGACACGGAGCCAGCACACGCACGACTACCGATAACGAGAGGTGCGCCTCTGGGAATCGATGGTATGAATGAGTAAGACGGACAGCGGGGTTGCCCGGCGTTCCGGCACGGGGAATGCTGCTCCCCTCCTCCACCCCGCGACCCGTCGAGCGACAGGTGTCCGCGGTTCCGCTGCTCGCTTCCGCGCCTGACGGACTAACCACGATCAACCACGCCAAGACGCCCCTGCAGGCGTCCCACCGTGGACCGCTGCCCCCGACGGACGAGGCTTCTCTGTTGGTTTGCAGGGCCCGCGCCGGTCAGACCGGACGCACCCGGATTCGGCCCCCAGTAAAGACCATATGTGGGTTCCGAGCAGGGCCTAACTGCCCGGCCTAGTCCATTCTCTTGGTAGCCGGGACCGACATAAACCCCTTTCGGTACCGCGATTCGGGGTCGTCCGGATGAACGCGTGGAGGGTGTCGTTCCATACCGATCTGGGCGGTGGAGTCGTGGTTATAGAGATGTATTGGTCGGTGATCTGTGTGCTCAAGCCAAGAGTGTGTTCCGTCTGAACGCCGCACAATGTGTTACGCGGTATAGCTCGGATGGTGCTGTGTCGGTGGTGGTGAGATGATGGGCATGAAAATATGGTCGTTGGGATCGCCTATGGATGACGCACGAACGTGGATTATCGTGGTTGTAGAGGCTGGGCTGTGTACTGTTTCTGTGATGTATTGTTGAGCAGATCACCGACAACCGGTACTATGATCGATTAGCACTATGTCATTCAATATAAGCCATGGGGACCAAGTATGATATATTGGATAGTAACGCTGTTGGATTGGTCATTGTGGTAATTATCACATTCCCGTTATATATGTACGTTATACAACCAGGATTAGCTACTGTTCATCCAATGTTCGAATTTCGAGCTCAAATGTCGTCTGGGCGGTATCCAGACTCCCCAGCTGGGCTCGCTTATGTTGTGATAGGTCTGTTATCTCTTAATATATAGAAGGATTGTGATGGATTAGTTGCTATTTTATAGATCTTAATATCATTTTTCTAATTACTACTTAATTCTTTTCTTCACAAGAAATATCTTTCCTCACTAAGAATTGATTCGAGGAACAGAATCAGTAACGATACCTAATCTCTAGTCAGAGAATAATTATTATAATTTTCAGATAATTACTGTATTATAGTTAATGGTACAAAGCATATACGCAACGCGTCGGTAACCGACTCCGATGGACGACCGGAAGCACATCCAACGCGCGTACGACGACATCGCGGAGACCTACGCCGGGAAGCGATCTGCCGACAAAAACGAACTCGAGCGACTGGAGCGATTGCTTGGCCGGTATCCCGAATCCGCGCGGATTCTCGATGTGGGCTGTGGGCAGGGAGCGCCGATTCTCACACGGATCGCCCGCACAGCCGAGGCGATCGGCGTGGATTTCTCCCGTGGTCAGTTGGAGTTGGCGACGGACAATGCTCCCACAGCTGCGCTCCTCCAGGGGGATATGACGGCGCTTCCGGTACGAGACGAGGTGTTCGACGCGGTGACCGCGTTCCACTCGTTGATCCACGTGCCCCTCGATCACCACCAGCGCGTGCTCGAGGAGTTCGCACGAATTCTCCAGCCGGAAGGTCACTTGCTGCTGACCGAAGGCTGTGAAGCGTGGCAGGGTGCGAATCCGGATTGGCTCGACAGCGGCGTGGAAATGCAGTGGGAGATCGCCGGACCGAACACGACCGAACGGCAGTTACGAGCGGCTGGCTTTTCCGTGCTGGACCGCTGGACCGTCGACGACGGACTTGAAGATGATGATGCGACGTTCACGCTGTTTCTCGGGCGCTGCTAATTATTTCCGGGGCTATCGTGATCCCAATCGAAAACGAGTCCGGCGATCGTCGCTACTGGTAATCCACTTCGCCTTCGCCTTCTCCGATCCACGCGCCCCTATCGGGTTCGCGCGAGGCGAGCGGGTCGATATCCTTGTACCACGGAACGTTTTTCAGCTGTTCTTTGTTGTAGGCGAACTCGTCTTTCGTGTCGGCGGTGAACTCGAAGTTCTGCGTGAGCAAGATTGCGTCCACCGGACACACCTCTTCACAGAGCCGGCAGTAAACGCACTGTCCGATGTGGAGGTTGTACTGTTCACCGTTGCGCTGTTCGTCCATGACGATCTGTATCGTGTCGTTCGGGCAGACGTTTTCGCACTGACGACACCAGATACAGCGCTCTTGGCTGAACTTGTGGACGCCGCGAAACCGGGGGCTGACCTCCGGCGGATCGTCCGGATACTCGACAGTGAACGTCGAGCCATCGAGCGCGTGTTTCATGGTCGTCGCCATGCCCTTGAGTAGTCCGATCATGGTTTATGGTATGTTAGAGCGGTAGGAGTTTGAGTCCACCGTCTCCGTCGGCTACACGATCACCCCGACGATGACGGCAGTGAGGATGAGGTTGACGAAGCTCAGCTCGAGCAACCCCTTCCAGCCGATTTCGATGAGTTGATCGATCCGGACGCGTGGCAGCGCCGAGCGCGCCCACTGGGTGAACAGGAAGAAGGCCCAGATCTTGATCGTGAACCAGACGATGCCCGGCAACACCGGCCCGGCGGGACCGCCGAGGAACACCGTCGCGAGAATCGCTCCGCCGAGGAAGATGTGGATGAACTCCCCGAGATACATCAACACGAAGTAGACGCTCGAATACTCCGTCTGGTAGCCGGCAACGATCTCAGTGGGCGCTTCGGGCACGTCGAAGGGGTTGCGGCCGACTTCCGCCATGTTCGCCGCGATGAACAACACGAACGCGAAGGGGTTCACGAACGCGTACCACGAGGGGATCGAGACTCCGGCGATCGTGACCAACGGTGCGGCTTGAGCGCTGACGATCCCACTGGTTTGGAGCGTTCCAGCAAAGAGCACGACCGACATCGCCGTGATGACCAGCGGGATCTCGTACGCGACGTTCTGGGCGACCGCTCGCAGCCCGCCGAGCATCGAATACTTGTTGTTCGACGCGTAGCCGGCCATCACGAGCGAGACGCTGGCAATCGACGCCACGGCAAACAGGAAGGCGAGTCCGACCTCCGGATCCGCGAGCTGGATGCCGTTGCCCATCGGGATCACGGCAAAGCCCAGCAGCGCCGAGGCGACCAACACGAGCGGCGCGAGATCGAACGCCGGCCGGTCGACTCCGTCGGGAATAATGAGCTCCTTCGAGAGCATCCGCACGGCGTCAGCGATGATGATCAACAGCCCGAACGGACCGACGCGGTTGACGGCGACCCGATCGGTGAACGCAGCGGTGATCTTCCGCTTGGCCCACGGGCCGGCGACCGCCGTGTTGAGCAGGATGAACGTCCCGACGAACGCTGCCCCGACGAACGAGAGCAGAAGATCCTCGAGCGGGCCGAGCGGCCCGAGTCCGAGCGCGTTCCCGAGGATGTCCACGAGGCTCACCGGTCCACCTCACCAAGTACGATGTCCAGACTTCCCAGCGCCGCGACGAGGTCGGGGACGTACTCGCCTTGGGCCATCTCCGGCAGCGCCTGTAAGTTCGAAAAGCACGGGCTGCGGATCTTGAAGCGAGCAGGGGTATCGGTGCCGTCGCTGCGGATGTAGATGCCGAGCTCGCCTTTCGCACCCTCGACAGCCCGGTAGATCTCGGTGTCCGCGTCGGGCTTGAGCGTCCGTGGGACGTTGCTCTGGATCTCCCGTTCGTCTTCGGGCCACTCCTCGAGCAGATTGATGCACTGTTCGATGATCTTCGCGCTCTCTTCGACCTCGCGGAGCCGTACCAACACCCGCGAGTAGTTGTCACAACCGCCCTCGGTGATGACATCCCAGTCGAGTTGGTCGTAGTAGCCGTACGGATCGTCACGGCGGAGATCGTAATCCACTCCGGAGCCGCGAGCGACCGGTCCCGTACAGCCGTAGTCTTTGGCGACCTCCGGCTCGATGATACCGGTGTCCACACACCGGAGCTGTAACACCTCGTTGCTGGAGATGAGATTGTGGTACTCCTCGAGTCTGGTTGGCAGTTCGTCGAGGAAGTCCCGCGTCTTCTCGAAGAACTCCTCGCGGGGTTCGGGCAGGTCCCACGCCACGCCGCCCAGCCGGAAGTAGTTGAACATCATCCGCTGGCCGGTGAGATCCTCGAGGATGTTCTGGACGACCTCCCGGTCCCGGAACGCGTACATGAAAATCGCCGAGAAATCGCCGTACACATCGATGGCGAACGTGCCGACCGCAAGCAGGTGGGACGCGATCCGGCACAACTCCGCGCTCATCGTGCGGATGATCTGTGCGTACTCGGGCACGTCCAGATCCGCGAGATCCTCCGCCGCGCGGGCGTACGCCCACTCGTTCAGCAGTCCGGCAGAGATGTAGTCCCACCGGTCGGGGTAGGGCATGATCTGGTGGCGGTAGGTCCCCTGTTGGCAGATCTGCTCTTCACACCGGTGGAGATAGCCAATGTCGGATTCGACATCAGCCACCTGCTCCCCGTCGAGCGTCGTTTTGAGGTGGAGCACGCCGTGGGTGGCGGGGTGGTGGGGACCGACGTTGAGGAACATCGTGTCCGCTCCCTCCTGGTGGTCTTCCTGTAACGGATTCGCGTGCTCGGTCAGCGGGACGACCTGATGTTGTTCCTGGTCGTAGTTCAGACCCAGTGGGTGACCCTGCCACGTTTCGGGCAGAAGGATCCGGCGCAGATCCGGGTGATCATCGTAGTCGATCCCGACGAGATCGTACGCCTCCCGCTCGTGCCAGTCGGCCGTCCGGTACACCGACTCCCCGCTCTGGCTCGCCGGCTTGCTCACGCTCGTCGGCACCACGACGCCGACCTCTTGGGTCGGATCGTCGTATTTTTTCAGGTGATAGATGCTCTCGTATCTGTCCTCGTACTGCTGTGCCGTGACGCACGAACAGTGGTCGAACCCGGCCTCCTCTTTCAGCACCGACAGCGCGTTTGCGACCCGGTCCGGGCGGACGACGAAGGCTTCGGCGTTGACGTGGGTTTCGCGGCCGATCACCGCATCGCCCAACAGCGATTCGAGCGCGTCGTAGTCGAGACCCTCCTCGGTGACGCCGACGTCCGCGTGTGTGCTCGGTTCGGGCGCTTCCAGGCTCATGGCGACTCAGCCCAGTTGTACCGCATGACGAGATCCTCCTCGTCGATCTGATCGGCCAGATGCTGTACGAGTTCGTCGTCTTCGAGATCACCGAACTCTTCGAGCTCGTACGGTTTGACCGTCACCGGGGACGTCTCCCCCTTGGCGATCCGCTCCTGGAGCTTGACGATGCCGTAGATCAGCGCCTCGGGGCGGGGCGGGCAGCCCGGAACGTGGATATCACACGGGATGACCTCTTCAGCGCCCTTGACGACGTTGTACCCCTCCTGGAACGGCCCACCGGAACAGGTACACGAACCCATGCTGACGACGAACTTCGGCTCGGGCATCTGGTCGTACACCCGTTTCATCCGCGGGGCGAACTTCGAGACGATTGTTCCGGGCACGATGATCACGTCCGCCTGTCGGGGCGACGCGCGGGGAACGCCGGACCCGAACCGATCGAGATCGTGCTTGACGGCGTAGGTGTGCATCATCTCGATGCTGCAACACGCGATGCCGAACTGCAGCATGAACATCGAAGAGCCCCGAACCCAGTTCATGAAGCTGTCGAACTTCGTGAGGATGAAGGGTGAGGAGCCGAACGCTTCGCGGAGTTTCGAGTTGAATCGATCGTCGACCCCTTCACCCATACGGGCCTCCTGTGTGGTCTGTGCGCCTGTCGTGTCCTGATTGTGGCTACTCATGGCTCTTGATTCATGATCTGTGTGGTGTCATGACTCTCGTGCTCCGATCCGTTCACGCCCGGGGGATCGTACCCAGCGGACCGCGCCGTTGCGCCACGCCCACACGAGTCCGACGCCGAGAACACCGATGAACACCAGCATCGGAACCAACACCGGAACGAGTCCGATCTCGGGTTGGGAGACGGCGTCTCGGTAGATGACCGTCCACGGGAAAATGAGAACCGTCTCGATGTCGAAGATGAGGAACAACAGCGCAACCATGTAGTACTGGATATTAAACCGGATGCGCGTGGTGCCCGTCGGCACCTCCCCGCTCTCGTAGGTCGTGGTTTTTCCTTGTTCGGGCACGCGGGGGCGCAACAAGCTCGAAACAGCCATCATGCTGAGCGGTATCACAACCGCAACTACCCCCAGCGCGCCGATCGCTATCCATGGATTACTCATCGTGCTTGTATCGTATGGCAGCTTAGACTGCCACCCATATAAGGATTCATTTCCGGTGATCCGCCCGTTTCCGGTCTTGTTGGGCGGTTTTTCTGACGGTATCGATGCGGCGGATCTAGCCCTCTGGAGTGGACTGCCCAACGATACGAACCCGTCACTCACAGTGAACACGCGCGGCGTGGGCACCACGACGCCCTCGCGTTGTCCGGGTTCCCGTCGTGGCTCGTCAATCCAACGTCGTCGTCGGCTCCGGGGCTACTCCCGCTCGTCCCGAAACGCTGCCGTCCCGCATTCGTGCAGCTCCCGGGAGACGGTGCCCACGTCGCTTTGCAGCCCGGTGTGGTAGTCGGTGAGGCGCTGTTCGAGCTGTTCGTGTTTTCGTGCGAGGACCTGGACCGCCGACAGCGCGGCGTTGAACGATTTACCGGCGTCGACGGCGGTGATGGGCGCGCCGGTCGGCATGCCGAGCACCGAATCGACTGATTTCTCTTGAACCGGAACGCCGATAACCGGCAGCGGATAGGCGATCGAGGCCGTCATGTTCGGGAGATCCGCCGATTTCCCGCCGGCACCCGCGATGATCACATCGAGACCCCGATCGCGGGCGGTCTCCCCGTAGGCGTACATGAGCTGGGGCGTTCGGTGGGCCGACACGACGTACGTTTCGAAAGTGAACCGGATGTCTGGAGGAGCGCCGTAGTCGGTGCACTCCTCGAACCCGAGTTCCGTCAGCGCCTCGTACGCTCCGTGCATCGCGTCGAGATCCGAGTCCGATCCCATGACGATGCCGATCTCGGGCGTCGATTCCGGCGCGCGGTCGTTCTCTGCTTGTGCTTCTAGTTCGTCGATGAGTGATTGGATTTCGGGTACGGTCATGTTCGGTCAGTGTCGAACGACACCGCAGCACGTACGTCGCGCGTGTGTTCCAAGAGTGCGTCGGGATCGTCGCCGACGGTCGTTACGTGGCCCATTTTCCGGAGCGGTCGTACCTCCCGTTTGCCGTACCAATGCAGGCTCGCCCCCGGTTCGTCCAGCACTGTCTCGACCCCGGTCAGCTCGGCGGGCTGTGGCTCGGACACGTTGCCGAGCACGTTGCTCGTCACCGTCGGACACCGCCGTTCGGTCGATCCCAGCGGCCAGCCCATGACGGCCCGCACGTGCTGTTCGAACTGGGATGTAACCGCGCCCTCGATGGTCCAGTGGCCGGAGTTGTGCGGCCGGGGGGCGATCTCGTTGAGGAGTATCCGCCCGTCGATCTCGAACAGTTCGATGCCGTAGACGCCCCGACCCTCCATTCGGGCGAGCACGTCGCTCGCCACCTCGTAGGCGCGGGCTTCGATCTCCGAGCGATCGGCTGTTGTCTCCGGACCGATCCGTGGTGGGGAAACCGTTTCTCGGAGGATCTCCTGTTCGTGGATGGTTTCTGTCACCGGGAACGCGTCGGTCGTGTCTTCGCCTTTCACTCCGATGACTGACAGCTCCCGATCGAAGGGGACGAACGTCTCGACCATCGCGTCGCCGCCGATCGCCGCCATCGCGTCGTCAGCGTCTTCGGGACCGTCGACGGCAACGTTCCCCCGGCCGTCGTAGCCGCCACGGCGGGCTTTCAGCATGACCGGCCAGCCGAACTCCTCGCCAGCGGCCCGGAGATCCTCGGGTGTGTCGACGGCCCGGAAGTCGGGGACGGGGATCCCCGCTTCGGCCAACGTTCGTTTCTGGACCAGCTTGTCCTGGATGGTCCGTAGCGTCGCTGGCGACGGTTCGACCGGCACGCTGGTCTCCTCGTTGACGGTCTCCAACAGCTCCGGATCGGCCAGCTCGATCTCGAACGTCAGCACGTCCGCGCGATCCGCGAGTTCGCGGAGTCCCTCTGGATCGTCGAACCCCCCGACGATCTGGTCCGTGACGACCGGAGCAGCCGGACAGTCGGGTGTCGGATCGAGCACCACGACCTCGACGCCGAGCGGCCCGGCCGCCTCACCGAGCATTCGGCCGAGCTGCCCGCCGCCGACGACGCCGAGCGTCGGTCCCGGCGACGTGAGTTGCACGCTCATGGGTGAGCGTTCGTAACGGCCGGCATAACCGTTGTCGATAGCTGACCGGCGTGGTGAACCGTCTCAAACCTGAGAGCTACGAACAAGATCGTCTTCGAAGCTCGATGAGATCGTTACCGACGAGTGGCGTGATCCGGACGAATACGTCGAGCCACTGGCTGGTGTTCCTCACGACAAGCTTCGTATCGGTGTGTTCTGGCTCGATTGTCGAGTCGACCACGGGCAGACTCGCCTCGCCGTATACGAAATCGAAAAGCGCCCTGGCGCCTACCGCCCGGGCGACGATTGATACTGTCGGACAGAGTCACGGACGGAGTGCGACGAACTAGCCAGCTGCTGTCTGGCGGTTCACCGGCACCCGATATTCGATCACCCCTGTCCGACAGTATCAGTCGAATTCGCTCGATCGCGGTCGATGAGGAACACCACGTCGGTGTCGGTGGTTCGCATCCGTTTGATCGTCGCGTCGTACCCCTCGAACCGACTGTCGAGTTCTTCGGGAACGACCGGCTCGGTGACGGTTTCACCGCTTTCGTTTCTCTGTACGTGTGTCGCGCTGGCGATGACGACCGGTGGCTCCTCGTCGAGTTGGTCGAGCTCGGCCGGTGATTGGGCGCACGCGACCGACGCGTCGCTGCGAACGAGATACCACGGCAGCGGCAGGGAGTCGAACCAGCCGCTTTCCCCCGAACACGATGGTTGCTGATAGATCGGATCGCCGTTGACGAACTGCTGGCCGTAGAGCACGACGTCGGTGCCCTCGTTGTCCGCTGCGATCCGTTCGATCTCGTGCACCGTCGGGTGAATGTCGTCCGTCGGTTGGGCGTACTGGACGAGATCGTTGTCGGGCGATTGAGGGGCTTGATAGACGCTGTGTGCTCCGACGGCAGCGACAGGCGCGGAGATCACCAGCAACACCAGCCCGATCGAACCGGCGCGCATCCACCAGGGACCCGGTGTGGCAGCGGCACGGACGGATCGGATGAGCGCCCCAACGCCGATGGCGGCGGGGATCATCAGGGGGAGAACCACGTGCACCGCCGCCCACGGGGCTTTGATGTCCGTGATAATCGGATAGCCGAACACCGACGCCACCCCCCACGCGAATGCGATCGTGAGCAGCGCACGCGGCTGCTCGGTGGCGTATCTGTCGATGAAAAAGCCGATGCACGCGAGCCCCACGAGCACGAACGAACCGTAGCCGATCGTTTCGAGCAGATCGACGAGATACGGGAGATAGGCGTGTTCGGATCGACTTCCGTTCCCCCAAAACGAGAAGAACGACTCGAACGATCCTGCCGTCGCTTCCCAGACGAATCTCCCCAAAAGCGACGGATCGGTGAGCGCGTTCCAACCGACGTAACTCCCACCGTTCGGTCCGGGGACGTGGAGTCGTCCGTTCGACCGGGGGGCGTAAAAGACGATGATGACGACGAAAAACTCGACGACGGCAGCGATAACCCCGATACCGTGGCGGCCCAGCCAGTTCCACCCCCGCGTGAGAGCGTCCCGAACAGCAGTCCGGCGCTGTTGTGCTCCCTCGTGAACGGTCACGAACCGGTGGTCGAAGGCCACAGCGAGTCCCCCGAGCCAACAGAGGACGTAGACGAACGCGTTCTCTTTGGTCGTAAAGCCCAGCGCGATCAGAGCCGACGCGGCGAGGAGATGACCGGTCCTGTCGGTGTCGATCGCCCGGACCAGAAACGCAAAGCCCGCGAACATGAACGCGCCGACGAGCGGGTCGCCACGCATGAACCGCGAGTAGTACAGCACGATCGGATCGAACGCCAGAAACGCCGCCAACGCGACGGTTTCGATCCGGTCCAATCGGCTCCGGAACAACAGCGCCGTGAGCGGGAGCAGTCCGGTTACGAGCGCCGGGACGATGCGCATCGTGGCGTCAGTCTTCCCGAACCACTCGAACAACAGCGGGTTGACGTGGTGGTAGAATGGCCCGTGGATGACTGGGCTGTAACTGTAGTTTCCCGTCTCCATGTAATCGAGTATCCAGAAACCGACGCGAGCCTCGTCCCAGTGGGCGACGCGATCGCCGAGGAGGACGAACCGGGCGAGCAACGCCAGAACGGCGATCGAGACGACCACCGCTGTCGCTGTGTGGCCGCGATCCCAGTCCCGGCTCTCGAACGGGGGACGTTCCATTGGCTGGCTCCTAGATGCCTCGGGTTAGAATTCTTGTGATTCCACTTCCACCTTTTTTGCGCACGGGTGGACTCCGTCCACCACTCACTTGGCGAGAGCGAAGCTCTCGCAGTCGTCGGGCGCAGCCACCTATACGCTCGGTGTCGGGGGCTGATCCACCAGCACCACGTCTCGATCCCGTTCGCGGCCCCGTTCGAGCCCGTGTTTCGCCGCCATTCCCGCCTCGCGGGCTGTTGTTCCGGTGCCGACGCCGACGCGAAACGGAACGTCAGTCTGATCCGTAACGTACTCGATCACGTCGTGGTAGATCGCCCGGTCGAGCGTCGGACAGACCGCTACCACGTTGTCGCCGCCGACGAAAAACGCGAGCGCGTCGTGGTCGCTATAGAGGCGCCGGGCGAGCGTCCCGTACCACTGTTGGATCGTCGTGTACGCCTCGAACGCGTCGAGGCGGTCGGTGAGCCGGCCCGTCGCGTTCTCGATGTCGAAGTGGCCCACAGTCACCTCACCGGTTTCCGTTTCGAGCGTCTCCCCCCGACAGATGGTGGTTCGCGTCTCGTCCTGTGCGCTGCCGGCGGCTCGTAGTTGTGAGCTTGCCTCCGAAAGCGCCGTCGCCGGGGTTTCACCGGCGCCAATGCCGACGCTGACGGTTACGGGGTATCGGTTTCCGAGCGACGCCTGTAGCCGTTCGTGTGCGTCCCGGTCGATCCCGTTCGTGATTCCGACGACGTTGTCGCCCCGCGTGTAGAAAGCGTACCCCTCCCTGTCGCCGACGAATCCCGCGATTTCCGCGTACAGCCGGGACTGGAGGATCTGCAGATCCATCTCCGGCCGGGGAGCGGGCGTGACAGTCCACGGGCCGTAGTCGTCGGCCTGAAACACCGTCGCCTGGATCATCGCTCACCCGAACAGAGAACGATTGGCTGCTGCTCAGCTCTGGTCCAGAACCCTGTGCCCGTATACATCCTTCGTGGTGAGACGATGGGGAACGCCCGCTAAAAGCGTTCTCAAATTCGTTTCGGGTTCCATATTCGTGAAGTGGGCAATCCCATCGAAGCCGACACGCACAAGTTCGAACCGCACGGGTGGTTCGGTATGGGAACGCAGGTAGCGGACACTGAGCGGGCGACGCGGATCATCGATCGGTTGCTGGAGGCGTATCCGGATTCGACCATCTCGCTCAACTACTCGAGCCGGCTCGAGTTGCTCATCGCGGTCGTGTTGTCGGCTCAATGCACCGACGAACGGGTGAACGCGGTCACTGCCGAACTGTTCGAGAAATACCCCTCGGCCGAGGCGTTTGCCGACGCCGACCAGGACGAACTGGCCGAGGATCTCTCCTCCATCACGTACTACAACAACAAGGCCGAATACATCCGGAGTACGTGCCAAACCATCATCACCGAATACGACGGTTCGGTGCCGGACACGATGAGTGATCTCACGGATCTGTCGGGCGTTGGCCGCAAGACTGCCAACGTCGTCCTCCAACACGGCCACGATGTCGTCGAGGGGATCGTGGTCGATACGCACGTCCAACGTATCTCCCGACGGCTCGGTCTCACCACGGAACAGTCCCCCGAAAAGATCGAGACGGATCTCATGGAGATCGTCCCCGAAGAGCACTGGCAGCAGTTCACCCACCTGATGATCGATCACGGCCGGGCGACGTGTACGGCGCGCAACCCCGACTGTGCCGACTGCGTGCTCGAAAACCTCTGTCCGTCCTCGAAGCTCGACAACGACGTCGATCTCGCTAGCAACGAACAGTGGTGATTCTCTGGGGCGTCGCTCTCGGGGCGGCAACTGCGGCGACGAAGAATGTGAGACGGGCGGTATCTCTTTCACGCGAGGTATCGAATCGGATTCATGACTGCATCACCGCGAGCGGCGGTCTCCAATACGTCTGAAACACCGTCGTGGGCCGGATACGCGGCTTGTTCGTGGATGTTCGTGTTCGCCGGTATGAGCTTCTACTGGGCGCTCGGTGGAACTGTCGGGCTTCGAACCGTCTCGCCCGATCTGCAGGAGTTGGTCCACACGCCGTGGTTCACCACCGTCTTCTGGCTCACTGGTTTCCTGAAACTCACCGGCGGACTGCTCGCGCTGGTGCTCGTTCGACCGTGGGGTCGGCGGATCCCCCGTCGGCTGTTGCTCATCGCCGCGTGGGGTGTGAGCGCGCTCCTGGTCCTCCACGGGCTCGATTTCGTGATCCAGGGAGCACTCACAGAAAGCGGACTCATCGGTCTCTCCGGTCCCACGGTGTGGACGCCGGCCCATTGGCAGACGTTCGTGTGGGGACCGTGGTGGGTGCTCGGTGGATTCCTATTCTG
The DNA here is from genome assembly GCA_025041175.1 of Halobacteriales archaeon YIM A00010. Lineage (GTDB taxonomy): Archaea > Halobacteriota > Halobacteria > Halobacteriales > Haloarculaceae > Halocatena. Next base: position 1,597,806 of record JAKCFJ010000001.1, on the reverse strand, counting down.
TCTGGCGACGTGGAACTACCAGCACCGGTCTCCCGCTACACGTGATACCGGGTGAGATACCGGAGGACGCCGACGACGTACGCGAGCATCCACATGAGGATGTAGCCGAACACGCCGATCCGGAGCCGCCAGCGCCAGTGGTGCATGTTCTCGCCACCGATCTCGTCGACCAGCACCTGCTCGTCGTAGTCGTGATAGAGGTCGTGTTGGCGTTTGGCGCGGAAGATGCGAACGATGCCGGTCAAAGCAAAGATGAGCATCGCGTAGGCTTGTAGCCCGAGGACGGCGTGGAGCGCGGCGAGCCCGCCCAGCTGGTCGGTGAGCCGGGGGATCATCCACGTCACCATCGGGATCGTCGTGAGTGCGAGCCCCGTCAGGATGTATTTGAGGTGGTGGGTGAGCACGCCCCACGTCACTTCCTCGGCGTCGATCACGATCCACGCGCCGTACAGCAACAACGGGAAACTCGACGTTACCGCGATGAGTACCACCGTTGCGATCGTTGCGTCGCCGACCATGCTTCAGTGGAGGAAGAGACCGGGTTAAAGCGTGCCGAAAGCGCGAGTCGAGCGAGTCACAACGGAACGGACAGCCCACCGAACAGCTCCGGAAAAGAGTGTCCGATGCATCGATCGCTATCCGTATTTCAGACCGCATTACTTCACATTATTCATCGTTCAGTGAGAGATACTGTGCTTGGATAATGCGCTCGTCGTCTTCGAGCGTCTCGATGATGTCGGTGGACGGTTCGTCGTCGAGCGAGTAGACGGTGAGCGCTTCCCCGCCGATGGTTTCGCGGCCGTTGTACATGCCGGCGATGTTGATTCCGGAATCGCCCAACACGGTGCCGATGAAGCCGATGACGCCGGGGTGGTCGTAGTTCCGGGCGACGAGCATGTGGCCGTGTGGGATCGCGTCCACCCGGTAGCCGTCGATGCGAACGATGCGCGGATCCCCACCGGTGAACTGTGTGCCGCTGACGCTGATTTCACCGCTGCCGTTGGCAACGGTCACGGTCACGAGGCTCTGGAAGTCCTCTGCCTGTGTGGCTTTCGACTCGACCACGTCGATCCCCCGCTCCTCGGCGAGCGAGGGAGCGTTGACCGCGTTGACCTGGGGTTCGAGCTGGCGGAACATCCCTTTCAGCGCGCTGGCGGTGACGATGTCGATCTCCTCTGCCGCGATGTCGCCGGCGTACTCGACGTGGGCCTCCTCGATGTGGGCGTCGAACAGTTCCATTGCGATCCGTCCGGCGGTTTCGGCCAGTCCGATGTACGGCTCGACGCGAGGGAACGCGCTGGCGTCGATCGAGGGCGCGTTGAGCGCGTTCATTACCGGCTCGTCGTTGACGGCGGCCACGATCTGATCGGCGGTGCTCGTTGCGACGTTCTCCTGTGCGGCCTCCGTGCTCGCGCCGAGATGCGGCGTCACGATGACGTTATCGGCGTCAAGCAGGGGACTATCGTCTGCGAGTGGCTCCTCGGCGAACACGTCGAGAGCTGCCCCGTTGAGAACGCCGTCTTCTACCGCGGCCGCGAGTGCGTGCTCGTCGACGACTCCGCCACGGGCGCAGTTGATGAGATAGCCATCGTCGAGCTTCGACAGTTCCGTCTCCCCGATCATCCCCTCGGTCTCGGGCGTGAGCGGCGTGTGGACGGTTGCGACATCGGCGCGTTCGAGCACCGCATCCAGATCCGCGAGCTCCGCACCGAGGGCGTCGGCTCGATCCGCGCCGATGTACGGATCGTACGCGAGCAGGTCCATTCCGAGCGGGCCAAAGCGCCGCGCCACTTCCTGGCCGACGCGGCCGAGACCGACGATACCCAGCGTCTTGTCGTCGAGCTCCGTTCCGAGGAACTCGCCTTTCGCCCACGTCCCGGTTTTCAGGCGGGCGTGGGCTTGGGGGATCGAGCGCGCCGCGGCGAACGTCATCGCCACCGTGTGTTCTGCAGCGGCGCGAACGTTCCCCTCGGGCGCGTTGGCGACGATCACGCCGTGTTCGGTCGCGGCGTCGATGTCGATGTTGTCGACACCGATCCCCGCCCGCCCGACGATCACCAGCTCCGGTGCGGCCCCGAGCAACTCCGGCGTCACCTCCGTGCCCGAGCGAACGACGAGCCCAACCGCATCGTGGATAGCGCTGTGCAACGCCTCCCCCTCTGCCTCATACGCCGTTTCGACTTCGAAGCCGGCTTCACGGAGACGATCCAACCCAGCATCCGCGATCGGATCCGTGACGAGTATCTTCATATCTCGGTCTCCGTCGGTATGGGGATAACGCTTTCTTCCTTCACAGCCGTGGCAAGCATTGCCTGTGACGTTTCGAAACTGATTATCAGTCTTCGGTTTCCCCTTCGAGCTGTGGCGTGTGTACGCCGCCGGTACGCTCTTCGAGCGCTGGCTGGCGTTGGGTTCGGCCGGTGATGCGGGTCCAGACGCGTTCTCGGAGACCGGGGCGGTCGAGTGGGAGCAGCCGGCCCTCGACGGCGTCGAGGAGATACAGTCGGCCGTGTTGGCGGCCCGCTGGGGTGTGGACGATGCCCCGCCCCGCCTCGAAGTTCTGGAGGGTGTTCGCGCCGATCGGGTAGTCCTCGAACACCCGAACGTCGTTTCCGTCGGTCCTGACGAACCACTCCTCGTCCTCGTGGTCGTCCCCAGCGTTGCGTTCGACGCGTTCGCGGCCGAGACGCTTGCGGCAGTACTCGACCGAACCCTGGCCGACCCGGAGGTGGATCTCCTGGGCCAACCCGCTCAGCAGGCTGTCAGCCTTGTCTTTTCCATACGTATCCCGGAGCTGGGGCACCGCCTGCACGCCCAAGATCGCGTAACAGTTGTACGCCCGCCCGGCGTTGATCAGCCGCTCGAGCATGGCCAGCTCGGGCAGCGCCGCGAACTCGTCTAGAATGTAGTACGACCCCCGCTCGTCCTCCAACCCGAATCGGATGCTCCAGTCGATCAGTAGTCTGAAAATCGGCTGGACCGACGCCGACTGTTGGATCGGAAAGTCCAACAGCAGAATTCGCCCCTGCGGAGCCGCCATGTACTCGCGCACCGAAAACGTCCCGGCCTCCGCAAAGTCGCCACGGAACACCGCTTTGACCCGCTCTTCGAGGATCGACACGATGTTGCTGCTCGCCTCTACCCCTGCGGGAAGATGCTTTTTCGCAGACAGATCCTCGGCTTCGAACTCCTCGCGCAGGAAATCGACGTCCGCCCCGTCCAGATAGTCTAGCAGGTACGCGTTTGTCGGCGTTTTGCCCTGCCGCTCGGCACGGCGCTCGAGCAATCGCAGCACGTCAGCCAACACTTGCGCGGCGGCGTTGGTGAAGTAGTCGTTGTCGATCTCGGTGTCATCGAAGACGGCTTTGGCGATCTCCCCGTAATCGCCGTCCTCCTCGATTTCGTTGAAGACGTTCCACGTGACCGTGGAGTCGCGCGAGGAGAACCGGATCATGTTGTCCTCGGGGAAAAACGTCTGGTAGTCCCGTTTGTAGTCGAAGATGACGAACGCCTCGTCGGGATCGGCTTGGAGCTGGTGGGCGAGCACTTTGATCGCCTCGGTTTTCCCGCTGCCAGTCTCACCGAGTACCAACACCGAGCGGTCCATTTCGAACTGCACGGCCTGCTTCGAGCCGGGGGGATCGTCGTGGCGATCGCCTGTGTCCGCGAGCGGGACGAGTACGATGTCCTCGTACAGCTGGTGGCGGAGCTGGTACTCCGTCTGCCCAAAGCGCCAGTAGGCCGACAGCGCACCAATTCCCCCGAAGAGAACGACCGGATCGAACGCGAGACCAACGAACACCTGGGAGAGCACTGGGACCGAAAGCTCGCCCCCGACGACCACGGAATCGATCCAGACCGTCCGTCCGAGCCACGGCAGTACGACCGAACTAGTCACCACCAGCACGACCCCATACCGCAGCCGCATCCGGAGCTGTAACAGCACCCAGTCCCGGCCGCGCCGGAGGCGATCGATCACCGCTCGTCGGCGACCGCGGCGGTCGGTCATCGCTGCGCTCCGTGCTGTGGATCTGTTCGTTCCCCCTGCGTTCGTCTTCGCACGCGCCTCATCCGCGACGCTCGCCGTTGTACCGACGCACCGTCGGCTCTCCACTCCGTTGGTGCGATCGATCTCTCCATCCACTGGCCGGATGGGATGACGTTCTTCTCAATTAATAGTAACAATTCCCTATACATTTTTATGTCTGATTATTGTAATTCGAGAAACGTATGGAGTATTATTGTTTCGGTATGTTTCTCCTTCGGACGGTCGTGTCTCATAGGAATTATGATGTATATATGACACGTGTTCGGTCTATCAACACGAACGTTCCTGCGACGAACAGACCTCTCCGGAGCGTCTGTCGGGTTATCCCGCTCGACCAACTCCGTTCCGGTGTTGCACCGGCTTGTATGAATGCACGATTGTATCATACAGAATGGTATCTGCGCTATCATATAAAACGTGTCGTTGGAGCAGACCGGTGCTCCGATTCCGCAGATTCGTGCTCGTCCACCCGATTCGATCCGGTTGGGTTTTCACCACGTAGCGAGAGCCTCCGGTATGGAACTCGTTGCGTTCGATTTCGACGGGACGCTCTCGGACTCGGAGATGACCGTCCTGCTGGGCGAACGGAAAGCGGTCGCGGACGAGATGGCGGCGATCACCGAGCGGGCGATGAACGACGAGATAGCGTACGCCACCAGCCTGCGCGAGCGGGCGTCGCTTCTCGATGGGTTGTCCCTCTCGGAGGCCCAGCGCGCGTTCGCGGCGGTGGCGCTCCGGCCGGGGGCAGGCAATCTCATCGATGCGCTGCGGGAGGAGGGCGTCCACGTTGCGATCCTCACCGGCGGGTTCGAGCGCGGGGTAGAGGCGGCGCTCGATCGGGCTGACACCGCTGTGGACACCGTCATCGCCAACCGGCTGCCGGCTGAAAACGACGCACTCACTGGCGATGTGGAGGGACCGCTCATCGAAGGCACGAAAGACGACGCGTTAGACGAACTCGCCCGATCGATCGATCCGGACCACACCATCGCTGTCGGGGACGGGGCGAACGATCTCCCGATGCTCGAATACGCCGGGCTTGCAGTGGGCTACGAGCCGAAACCGGCGGTCGAACCCGCGTGTGACGAAACCGTCGCCGCGATGAGCGAACTTCGGACGCTGCTCACAGCGCGGAACGTACTCGGCGTCTGACGCACATTTATTTTCGGGGATGTCGAACACCCGATATGCTCTCACGGATGGCGACCCTGCCACGGCGGTCGGTCGTGCGCGCGTTGCAGTGGATCAACGACAACCCGCTAACGACTGCGGGTCTCACGATGGCCGCAGTCGCCAGTAGCTACCTCCTCGTGTTGATCCAGGGGGCGGCCACCGAAGCCAGCACCAACGTCGTCAACCTCGCACCACTCACGCTGTCGGTCGTGGGCGATCGACCAGCGTATCTGCTCGCCATCGTCGTCGGCGTCGGCATGCTCTGGCGAGACTAGCTGAACAGGCTCGTGTGAACGGGCGCGAACGCCTGCCCGTCGTCGTCGGGGGCGGTGTCCGTTATGGCCGTGCCTCGCACGCCGTCGGCGAGGAAATCGGAAAGCGGCGGACCGACCTTCCCGGGTTCGACGAGGAAGGCGTCGTGGCCGTGGTCGGAGTCGATGACGTGGTGGGCGACGGTCGTGCTCGTGGCCCGAAGCGCTTCAGCGGTGGCTTCGGACTGTTTGACGGTGAAATGCCAATCGCCGGTGAACGACACACAGAGCGCGTCTCCGTTGAATGCCGCGAGCGCGTCGGCATCCGACTCGTACCCCGATGCGAGATCGTAGTCGTCCATCGCCCGCGTCAGATACAGGTAGCTGTTGGCGTCGAATCGACCGACGAAGCGCTCGGCCTGATAGTCGAGGTACGACTCCACGTCCCGGTAGGGAAAGAAGCCAGCTGCCGGATCGACTGGAAACGCGTCGCGGACAGCGTCCCGACCGGCGGCACGCCGACCGAACTTCCCGTCCATCGACTCTTTGGAAAGATACATGACGTGCCCGATCTGTCTGGCGAGCGCCAGTCCCTCGATCGGCTCCTCTGCGGTGTCGTAATACGAACCACCGTTCCAGTTTGGATCGGACGTGATCGCGCGCCGGGCGATGGCGTCCAGAGCGAGACACTGGGGGTCGAGCCGGGGAGCAGCGGCGATGGCGATCACGCGCTCGGTGTGGTCGGGATGGCGTTTGGCCCAGTCGAGCGCGTTCATTCCGCCGACGCTGCCGCCGACGACGGCGTACAGGTGGGGGACGCCGAGCTCATCGAGCAACGCCCGCTGGGCCTGTGTCCAGTCGGCGATCGTCACTGCCGGAAAGTCGGTGCCGTACGGCTCCCCGTCCGGACCGATCGAGGCCGGACCCGAGGAGCCGTAACACGAGCCGGGAACGTTCGCGCAGACGACGTAGTACTCGGTGGTGTCGATCGCCTTTCCCGGTCCCACAATGTCGTCCCACCACGCGCGGGCTTGTCCGCTGGTGCCGGTCGTCCGGCCCCCGGCGACGTGGGCGCTCCCGGTGAGCGCGTGACAGACCAACACCGCGTTGTCTCCCGTGAACTCTCCGTACGTTTCGTAGGCGAGTTCGAGGTCCGGAACCGACTCCCCACACGCAAACTGGAACTCACCGAGCGAAACCGTCTCTGTCATATCGCCCTGTCGAGATCCGCGATGATGTCTTCCGGTTCCTCGATACCCACGGACAGGCGGACGAGATCCGGAGTTACACCGCTCGCGCGCTGTTCCTCCCGTGAGAGCTGTGCGTGGGTCGTGCTCGCCGGGTGGATGACGAGCGTCTTCGCGTCGCCGACGTTCGCCAGAAACTGCGCGAGATCCACGGATTCACACAGCCGCTTGCCGGCCTCGTAGCCGCCCTCCAGCCCGAACGCGACCATGCCGCCGAACCCGCCGTCGAGATACCGGCGGGCGTTGTCGTGGGTTTCGTGGTCGTCCAACCCGGGGTAGGTGACCCACGCCACCGACGGATGATCCGCGAGGAACTGGGCAACGGTGAGCGCGTTCGAACCGTGGCGCTCCATCCGGAGCGAGAGCGTTTCGAGTCCTTGGAGCGTCACCCACGCGTCGAACGGCGATTGTTGGTCTCCTAGGCTCCGGAGCGACCGCTGGCGGGCCGCGTTGGTGAACGCCCGTTCCTCGTAGCGTTCGGAGAAGTTGAGACCGTGGAACGCGGGGTTCTCCCCGCCGATCTCCGGGTATTTCTCCGGGTGCTCCGCCCACGGGAACCGACCGCCGTCCACGAGCACGCCGCCGACGGTCGTGCCCGAGCCGTGAATCCATTTGGTCGTCGACTCCCAGACGAGATCCGCGCCGTGTTCGATCGGCCGGCACAGCGCCGGTGTGGCGAACGTGTTGTCCACCAGCAACGGCACCCCGTGCTCGTGGGCGATGTCGGCCACCCGTTCGATGTCGGCCGTCACGAGCGACGGGTTCCCAATCGTTTCGAGGTGCACGTACGCCGTGCGCCCGTCGATCGCCCGCTCGTACTCCTCGTACTCCAGCGTGTCCACGAACCGGGCCTCGATGTCGCGCCGAGCAGCGGTGTGGCTCAGATACGCGTGCGTGCCGCCGTAGATCGAGGACGAAGATACCACGTTGTCACCCGCGCGGGCGAGCACGAGCGTCGCGGCGTCCAGCGCGGCCATCCCCGAACCGGTGGCGAGCGCGCCGACGCCGCCCTCGAGATCCGCAAGCCGCTGCTCGAGCATCCGATTCGTCGGATTGCTGATTCGCGAGTACACGTCGCCGTCGGCTTCGAGCGCGTACAGATCCGCCGCGTATTCGGCGTCCTCGAACGCGTACGACGACGTTTGGTACAACGGCGGAGCTGCCGCCCCGGTCCCTTCGTCCGTTTTCTGGCCCGCGTGGACACACCGAGTCCCAAACCCACGCGTGCGCCGCTCGTCGCTTCCCATGTTTGTGACTCATATATCTACACGAGGTTATAACCAAGAGTTACGGCAACGTTTGCTGTTGTGATAGATGTGAGCGATGGTCATAGAATCTGAGGGTGGAATAGCCTCGTACGTCTGAGTTGCTATCTCTCTGCTGAGTGGACGTGGATATTCAGCAACGATGGTCGGGGAGTGTCTGGCTTCAGTGTATTCGGGTTCCGGGCGGGGCGTCTCCAATGGTGGTGAGAAGATCGGCCTGTTCGCCCGCTGCGAGCAGCATGCCGTTAGACTCGTGGCCCATGAGAGTGGCGGGTTCGAGGTTGGCGACGACTACGATACGGGTTCCCGAGAGCGTTTCTACATCGTGGAGCTGTTTGATCCCGGCCACGATCTGGCGCGTCTCGTGACCGATGTCAACCATCAACTTCGCCAAGTGATCCGATTCGGGAATCGGCTCTGCAGACTGTATTTCACCGACTCTGAGATCGAACGCTTCGAACGTCCCCATACTCACGCGTTCGTCTGCGAGCGGTTCGATCTCGGCTGGTTCATCCCCGCTAGCCTCGGAAGAAGCAGCAGCCTCTCCACTGACTTCTTGAATCCGCTCGTCGAGTTTGGCATTCAACTGTTCGACGCGCTCGTCTTCGAGGGGCTCGAAGAGTTCCGCGGGGGCGTCGAACTCCCGGGATGGGGGATCGAGCGCTGCCTGCACCGTCTGGTCGTGGACCGATCCATCCTCGTTCAGTTGCTCCCAGAGCGCTTGGCTTTTCTCGGGTGCGACGGGTTCGAGCAGCACCGCGATCGCTTTGGCGAGCTGCACACAGTCACGGATGACTTGGGCCGCGCGCTCCGGGTCGGAGTCGGTTAGCGTCCACGGCTCGTTGGTTTGGATGTACTCGTTGCCAAAACGCGCTAGTTCGACCGCCGTCGTGCCGATCTCCCGAACAGTGTACTCGTTGACGGCCGTCTCGAACGCTTCGATGGCGTCTTCGATCCGAGTGCGCACCGTTTCGGAGGGATCGGCCTCGGGCGTGCCGCCGAAGTTTCGGTGGGCGAACAGCAGCGAGCGATAGAGGAAGTTCCCCAGAGTTCCCACGAGGTCGTTGTTCACCTTCTCGCTGAACTTCTCCCACGAGAAGTCCACGTCCTGCTGGAAGCCGCCGGTCGTCATGAGGTAGTAGCGCAGGAGATCCGGATGGAATCCTTCATCGAGATACTCCTGTGCCCAGATCGCCCGGCCGCGGGACTTCGAGAACCCCTTGCCGTCTAACGTCATGAAGCCGCTCGCCAGCACTGCGCGCGGCTCGTTGTAGTCCGTTGCGTGAAGCAGGGCGGGCCAGAAGACGGTGTGGTGTTGGATGATGTCTCGGCCGATCACGTGGACGATCTCGCCGTCGTCCTGCCACGCCGACTCCCAGTCGTAGGTGTCCGCGCCGACGCGTTCGGAGTACTGTTTTGTCGTTGCGATGTACTCGACCGGAGCATCGACCCACACGTACAGAACGAGCCTGTCGCCTCCGTCCGGTAACTCCCCTGGATAGTCGATTCCCCAATCGATATCCCGGGTGATACACCAATCCTCCAACTCACCGAAGATCCATTCACGGGGCTGGTGTTTCGCGTTGTCTGTCCCTTCGACCCGTTCGATGAACGCTTGCAAATAGTCTTGCAGATCGGACAGCCGGAAGAACTTGTGTGTTCGTTCTCGGTACTCCGCGTCATTACCCGTGATCGTCGAAACGGGGTCTTCGATCTCGCCGGGTTCGAGGTGGCGGCCACACCCCTCGTCACACTCGTCGCCGCGGGCTTTGCTGCCACAGTACGGACACGTTCCTTCGACGTATCGATCCGGAAGCGACTGGTCGGCCACCGGATCGTACGCGACAGGGATCTCCCGTTCGACGATGTAGCCCCGCTCTTCGAGTGTCAGTACGATCTGTTTGGTGAGATCGACGTTCGTTTGTTGGCGCGTGTGACCGTACTCGTCGAACTCGACGTTAAACTGGGGAAATAACGCCTTGTGATCGCGGTAGTAGCCCAGCGCAAGGCTTTCCGGATCCTCGTCGTTTCGTTTCGCGTCGACTGCGACGGGCGTCCCGTGCATGTCCGAGCCACAGACGAAGGCGGTTTGCTGATCGAGCGATTCGAGCGCACGCGCGTACACGTCACCGCCCACGTACGTCCGAAAGTGGCCGATGTGGAGGTTCCCGTTCGCATACGGCAGCCCGCACGTTACGACAGCCGGTTCGTCAGTTGGGTATGTATCATGTGTCATGAGTGGTCGACTGTTGTTCGTTGCTGAGTATATGCATAGACGTGGCCCAAACCCCGTAAAACATCCGAGATCGTCCGCCGCTCCGCATCGATCGACTGATTGTTAGAACACTGATGACAGCACCATCGAAGACGGATGCCGATGACCGAACTATACTGTCGGACAGAGTCACGGACGGATTGCAACGGAATATCCAGTTGCTGTCTAGCGGTCAACCAACAGTCGATATTCAATCACCTCTGTCCGACAGTATACTCTCCGCCGAGTCGAACGAGTTAAGCCCACGGTGGAACGCCTGAGAGATATGCAAACGAAGGCGACCGCGCGGGCACATCCGATCCAGGGGCTCATCAAGTACCACGGGATGCGCGATCCGGAGCTACGGCTTCCGTACCACGATTCGATCAGCGTCTGCACCGCACCGAGCAACTCCACCACGACCGTCGAGTTCGACGCGTCGCTCGCGTCCGATCGGATCGTGATCGACGGGGAAGAGGTCTCGGGGCGCGCCGCGGAGCGCGTCGAGACCGTCATCGACCACGTACGGTCACGCGCGGAGTTCGAGACGCCCGTCCGGTTCGAAAGCGAGAGCTCGTTTCCGACGAACATCGGCTTCGGCTCCTCGTCCTCGGGGTTCGCTGCGGCCGCGATGGCGCTGTGTGAGGCCGCCGGGCTGGAGCTGAGCCGTCCGGAGATCTCGACGATCGCCCGCCGTGGCTCCTCCTCGGCAGCACGTGCCGTCACCGGCGGATTCTCGCATCTCCGAACGGGGTTGAACGACGCGGACTGTCGCTCAGAGCGAATCGACACCGGTCTCGAAGAGGAGCTTCGGGTCATCGGCTGTGAGGTGCCGGCGTACAAAGAGACCGAAGAGGCGCACAAAGAGGCCGCCGACAGCCACATGTTCGAGGCCCGGCTGGCCCACATCCACGGCCAGATCGCCGAAATGCGGGACGCGCTCACGGGTGGTGATTTCGACGCGGCGTTCGAACTCGCCGAACACGATTCGCTCTCACTGGCCGCGACGACGATGACCGGCCCGGCCGGCTGGGTGTACTGGCAGCCGGCAACGCTCGAAATCTTCGAGACGGTGCGCGACCTCCGGCGCGAGGGGATTCCTGTGTTCTTTTCCACAGACACGGGCGCGAGCGTCTACGTCAACACGACGGCCGAACACGTCGATTCGGTCGAACGCGCTGTCGGCGAGCACGCGCCGACCAGACGTTGGCGGGTCGGCGGACCGGCGCGGATCCTCGAGGAGAGCGACGCGCTGTTTTGAGCAGCGTGGGCCACTCATAGGGACTGTTGTGATTCCGTCCCGCTGTGGCGACACAGAACGGTTCGTGAAACCACAGAGCAGGCGTCATACTGTCGGACAGAGATGATTGAATATCAAATGCTGATGACCGCCAGACAACAACTGGATAGTCCGTCTCAGTCCGTACGTGACTCTGTCCGACAGTATCACTCAACGACCGTGCCGAAAATACTCACAACAGTCCCTATCAGTATTCGTAGCCACACGCGGTACAGGTGAGTTCGAACGCCCCGTTTTCGAGCGCGACCCCGTGGCCCGTTTCCTCGCCACACTCCGGGCAGTAGACGATCGATTCGAGCTCGTCCCAGTCGTGCATCGCGCCGGGCGCGCCCAGCGCCAGCCCCACGACGGTCTCCTCGTCGTGGTTGTGTCCACACTGGAACTCGCCCGGCTCAAAGCGGATCGCAGCCTGCGGGCCGACCCGCACCTCCTCATCGCCCTCCCGGCCGACTTCGAACGTCGCGGTTCCTTCCACGATGAAAAACACCTCTTCTTGGTCGTGGTGGGTGTGGATCCCACCGGAAAAGGACTCGCCGGTCTCGAGCTCGAAGTAGTTCATGGCGAAGTCGGTCGTCCCGAGCACCATCGAGAGCGGCTTTCGGATCTCGTGGACGTTCAACGGGTTCGGAACGGTCTGGATCTCGTCGAGCGCTGCTGTTTTCATACTACCGAACAGTTCGGTCGCGGCAAAAAACCACTGCCACTGGTTGTTCGTTTCTCTCCGTTGTGTTTTTCACCGTCGGATGAGACGATACAGCCCGCCGATGGCGACCGAGACTGCGTAGCTGCCCACCAAGAACGGCGCCCAGAACACCCAGAGAGCGAGGTTCGGGAAGAGGTGGTTCCCGATCGAACTCCCGACAGAGAGCGCGACATACCCCGGCAGCGCCAGCGGCGTCATGAAATCGTTATCGATGACTCCAATGACGAGCGGCCCAACGAGGAGCACGAAGACGGCGATGACGCTCCGGTCGGCGAAGATCCGTCGAACGTCCGATACCGTCATCGATCGCCCTCCGTCACACGTTCGATGTCGTGTAACGAGAGCAGCGATCGGGCGGCCACAGCGGTCCACTCGGTTCGCGTATCGAGATCCGTGAGGAATCTCGCCGTTTCCACGATGTACGCCGGGATTCCGAGATCGTCACCGGCCTTGTGAACGAGCATGGGACTTGTTCCGTACAACGTGTTACCGGTCTTGAACTCGTGGAACGGCATGGACCACGGGACGTGATCCTCGTTCAACATGTCGATCGTTTCTGTGGCGTTCGACGGTGCGGGTTCGACGCTCGTGGGGTAGATCGCCTGTCCCACGAAGTCCGGATGGAACTCGTAGATGCCTTTCGAGCGGTGGAGATCCAGCAGAAAATCGGGCTCGTACTGAAGCACCACGTCGTTCCAGATCGTCCGTGCGAGCTTCGTCGTCGGCTCCTCCCCGGGCGGGAACTTACGGTTGAGATCCCCACCGACGCCGTGGCGGGCGTTCGCATCGATCGCCGGTTGGTTCACGCGGGGAACCACGACCACCCGACCAGCGTCGAACTGCCAGCTCGACACCGTCTCCGCAGCACGGTAGCCGGACTTCTCGTCCCCGTGGACACCGCCGACGACGATTCCCGTCGGTCCCGTGCTGTCGCCCTCGATCACGTACAGCTCCGTCTCGTAGTCGGTCCCTTCGAGAAGCATCGATGCAGGCTGTGTCTCGTTCTCTCGATCGTTAACGCCGATCGCGGGTGCCAGCCCCGAACCGACCGCCGATACCGGAAGTCCAACGGCAGTCACTGCCCCGGAGAGGTACGTCCGACGTTTCATTGGTGTGGAGTATGTGTTCTGCCGTTATCAGTTTCGCCATCTGTCTCGACGCGCAGTGGCTCATCCGAGCACGGTATCGAACGCGCGCTCTAGGTCCGCTCGGAGGTCATCGACGTGCTCGATGCCGGCGCTGACGCGGATCAGGCCGTCGGTCAGCCCCGCAGCGATCCGTTCCTCGCGCGGGATCGACTGGTGTGTCATCGCCGCCGGCTGTTCGATGAGGCTCTCGACGCCTCCCAGACTTTCCGCGAGCGTGAACACGTCCGTGTTCGAGACGACCGCGCTCGTTTGCTCGAGCGTGGCGTCGAGTTCGAAGCTGAGCATGCCGCCGTAATCGTCCATCTGCTCGGCTGCGGTCTCGTGGGTCGGATGGCTGTCCAAACCGGGGTAGTAGACGCGTTGCACCTCCGAACGATCCGCGAGCCATGTCGCCAGCGCGCGCGCGTTCTCACAGTGGCGCTCCATGCGAACCGGGAGCGTCTTCACGCCTCGTAACACCAGAAAACAGCCGAACGGATCCGGCGTCGCGCCGACACTGTTCTGATAAAATCCGAGGCGCTCGTCGAGCTCGGCGTCGTCAGTGACGAGCGCCCCGCCGACCACGTCGGAGTGGCCGCCCATGTACTTCGTGAGCGAGTGACAGACAATGTCAGCGCCGTCTTCGAGCGGTCGTTGGAGACACGGCGTCGCAAACGTGTTGTCCACCGCACAGAGGGCGTCGTGTGCGTGGGCGATCTCCGCGACAGCCGCCGTGTCGATCACCCGTAACAACGGGTTGGTCGGCGTTTCGACCCACACCACGCGGGTCTCGGAGTGGACGGCCTCTGACACCTCGTCGAGATCGGTCATGTCCACGAAGTCGAACGACACGTCGTACTGGTCGTACACCTGGGTGAACAGCCGGTGGGTGCCGCCGTACACGTCGTTGCTCGCAACAACGTGATCGCCCGATTCACACAGGTTGAGCACCGTGTTGATCGCGCCCATCCCGGTCGAAAACACCCGGCCGTGAGCGCCGCCTTCCAGATCCGCGAGGTTGGCTTCGAGCGCCGCCCGGGTCGGATTTCCGGTCCGGGAGTACTCGTAGCCCCGGTCGTCGCCCGGCGCGTCCTGGGCGTACGTCGAACTCGCGTAGATGGGGGTCATGACCGCGCCCGTCTCGGGATCGGGCTGCTGGCCGGCGTGGATCGCCCGCGTCTCGATCTGCCGTTGATCGTCGTCCATGGCCGAACAACACGGTCGATCCGTGTGACTCTTGTCGTTCTTTGGCGAGTGGTCGTGAGTGTGGTCCGTCGAAGCTGTGTCTCGGGAACGATTTGGTTGCTGTCCTCACGTGTCCGTGAGCGTCGCGTAGAGAAACGCCTGCACGCTCATATCGACCAGTCGTAGCTTCCAGTAGCGAGGAATTCGTTAGTTGCTGTTGATGGACCGCGGTAGAAGTATTCCTTCCTGTGCTCTAGCATCACTCATCCGCTCAAGATCATGCCCATCACCCTCCCACTTCTCAATCGTCTCCTCCGGGACCCCCTGCTGTCGGAACTCCTCGTAGCCATCAGGATGGTCCTCCTCGCCCTCGTCGGGGAGGAGCGACGGTTTGGGTGACAGGTCGAGGTTGCCTCGGCTGCTGTTCTGGTTATAGGAAATCAAGGAGAAAACCCACGGCTTCAGCCGTGGGATGAATCCGACATGTTGATATTCCTTCCGTACGTCTCTCAACTGTCGAGCCGGATTCTCACAGAGTCCGGTCGTTGACGGCCCGAAACTGGCGGTTCGAGTGTCCGCCCAGCTCGGAAAACGAGCTGTACCCTTCGTGGGAACGAAACAACAAGCGTCGGGCCACTTGGCAGTACAAAAAGTAACTCCGAGTCCACGGATGCCTCCGTTCGACTCCGACGTTCACGAGAGCAAGCTCTCGTGAGCCAATCAGAACGCTCGCGTTCTGGTGACGGAACCGAAACGCCGGACCAGAACGGGGTGAGGATAGGAGTACCGGTAGTGTGGCACTGCCAGCAGTCCACCCGTGCCTTCACAGGACTGCAGTCGGAGATTCTGACTTCGACCGTGGTGGTGGACCGCAAACCTGCAACCACCCAACTCAGCGCAATGCGGTGCGGGCGTGGGAAGCCCACGACTGAAGTCGTGGGAGGATGTCACTGGGCAATCTGCTCTCCGTCTTCAGGAACGAGAACGTTCTCCGTCTCCGAGCGCAATTCGTCGCGCGAGAGGAGACAGTGGTTGATGGCCTCCATGTGATCGACAACGACTGTAGCATCGGTAGTATCGCGAACGGCGTTGATATCCTCGACACCCATCGTGATGGGCTCGCCTTGTTCGAACTGTGCTTCGCCACCGTTGAGGACGACCATATCGGGGGCAAACTGATCGAGTGTCTTTTCCACCGGGTCGTACCAGATCGTATCCCCAGCGATGTACAGCGTTTCGTCGGCTTCGAAGATGAATCCGGAGACAGGCCCCATCCCCTCAGCTAGCTCGCCGTGACCGTGACGCCCCGGCGTCCGGTGGATCGTAACGCCGTCGAAGGAAGCCTCGTCGTCAACAGGCCGCACATCGGTGAACCCCTCGTCAGTGAAGGCGTCTGCCTCCTCCGGCTGACAGAAGAGGGAGACATCTGCGTCGAGTTCCTCTTTCGCCGCCTCGTCGAAGTGGTCGGGATGTCGATGGGTGACGACCACGGCGTCATAGGAGAGGTCCACGTCAGGCAGCGGCACAAGCGGATTCCTACGTTGGTTCGCTGTGGTGAGGAATTCAGGAGCTCCGGGGTTATCCGTCACGGTCGGCATCTCGCCTTGTGGTGTGAACATCGGATCCACGAGGAACGTCGTCTCATCGATGGTCGCGAGGACGGTGGCGTTCCGTACAAGCTGAACACTGATGTCGGAATCAGCTGTCATACATGATTTCCTTCGGGATACGACGGGTTGGGAATTACGTTGGAATATTTCAACCGTCGCGTGTTCGACCGGAGGGCACGCTCACCGTATGAACTCGATGTCCTCGGTATCGAGCTCCGCATCGGTATCGACACCTACCGAATCGGTCGCGAACTGGTGGGCTAACCACGCTTCGGCCCGGTTGAGTCGGTACTGGAACGTCGAACTCGATACGCCACTATCGGCTGCAATCTCGGTAACAGACTGCTGTCGCGGAACGTCATAGTACCCGTGTTCGACAGCGGCTTCGAGTGCTGACTTCTGTTCGGGCGTGAGATCTCTTTGTATACGTCCGTCTTCGAGCAAACACGGGGGCTGTCCAAGTCGTTCAACAGTGAGTGATAACCCGTCTCGAAGATTCTCACGGATTTCGTCGTGGATCTCCGCCACCGTGTCGTCGACGAGTAAGCTCCAGCGGGACTGGGCACCCCGGCGTTCCGAGCGGAGTATCAACCCCTCGCCGACGTGCTTTGCGGCGACGAGCGGAATCGAACGCGGGCCGTCGCCTTCTCTGTGGAGCGAGTATATTTTTCGCGACTCTGGGTTCGATGAGAGGATGTCGTAGTGCCACTCCGTGATGGGTGCACCACACATTCCGGTCGCATTCGGGTCGCTGGTGGCGCGTTTCAGGCGATCGTCGAACTCGTTGAGGACCCCGTCCGGACCCACAATCTTATCGATTCCCCACACCGATTCGCTGGTCGCGTGAATCTCCATTGATCGGGCATGGAGGTTCGGATTTTCGATGAAACGGTCCATCACCTCGTCAGCCCCCTTCTCGTACTCGACAATGAAGACGACCTCGCGCATGATACTGCTCGTACTTGCTCGGCGCGTATAACCCGATGGAATCTTTCTACTCTTGTGCGATAGTTACTGCGAGAATCATAGCGGTTACCAAGCATATCTACCGAACGGCTGTTTCACAACGAAGGACGTGAAAATGAAAAGTGTTCATCTGCTGATTACAAGTTCTACATCTCGCACACCGGTTCTGTCAGAAGGTGAGTCGTTCTCAGAGTCGGGCGGCAAAGAACTCATCAATCGACGGCTACCGCGCCACTAGCTACCGAAGCTGGAGAGTAGTGATCGACCAGGGCGTCGAAGAACGAAGAAGATACTGACCAGCGAGCTAGTCGTCTGCACCGACGTTTTCGGCGCTTTCGACGGTGTAGGGATCGGGTTCGATCGTCGCGTACTCGACGGCGCGCCGCCCCAGGGTTTCGACGCGTGCCTCGGTGTCCGGATCGACGAACTCGCCGTCCTCGAACTGGCTGCTGACGCTGGGGATCGCGGCCTGGTGGGGGATCACCCACGCGTTCAGCGCGCGACACACCGATCGGAGGTGATCGAGCGTCGTGACCGTGAACGATCCGCCCGAAACCGCGAGCAGCCCAACGGTGGTGTTCTCGAACTCGTCGAACCCGCAGTAGTCCAGCGCGTTTTTCAGGGGGGCGGAGTAGGAGCCGTGGTACATCGGCGATCCTAACAACACGCTGTCGGCGACCCGAATCCGCTGTCTGAGCTCGTTCGAATCGCCCGCTTCGTTGGCGTTGGCGTCGTACACCGGCAGATCGAGCGTCCGGAGATCGATCAGATCGACCGACGCGTCCAGATCGGCGGCCGCAGCCAGCGCCTGCTCCAACGCGATCCGGGTGTAACTCCCGTCCCGGAGGCTGCCACAGACCGCGGCAACGTGTGGTCCATTCATACGTGTTGGAACTCGTTGGGAAGGAAAAGTGTACCGGCTTTCCCATCCGCCCTCCACCGTTTTGGATGCTCACCGTTCGAGTCGCATTCACGTTGCGATCGTAAATTCTAATTTATTATCTGAGTATTTTAACAAACGTATGGGTGTGGTAATATAGATACTGCGGTACGACTTGAGATCGAGCAAATCGTGATCCCCGGATACGAGGTGGTTCACATCATCCGAGAGACCGTCTCTGATCGAGCGTCGTCAGCTGCATTCGATGTGATGCTCGAGTATGACGTGATTGTCTCCCCGATGTGTGTCACCACTGCCGAATTTGAACAGCAAGAGAATGGCCCACATCTCACGAACGTGCGCAGGGAGGGACGTCCGTATGCCGGCTGAGGCCTCGGACGAGGACGATGATCCAGGAGATCCGACTGTTGAAATCGAGTTGGCGTACGGGGCGCTTGCTGATGCAGATGCAATACGCGGGCGAGGGACTGACCGAGGAGTCGTCAGCCGATTGTACTACGCCTGTTTCCACGCTGCACAAGCGGTCTTGTACAACCGAGGGTTCGCTCATCCGTTGCATGGCGCAGTCAGTCGGCTCTTCGGTCGGGAGATCGTCCTCAATGGCGATGCAACGAAGACCGATGGCAGCTTTCTTAACAATATGTATAATAAACGTCAACAAGCAGACTACCGGCAATCTCCGCCGACGGGGGACGTTGATGCGCTCTACGAGCGCACAGAGACATTCGTCGCTGATATGGCCGATTTGATCGAGAACGAACTGGATGATGGCTCTGGCGACGTGTGAGAACAACGGCACGGTCTCGAGACGACCTGGTGACCGCCACCATCGACATACCGGCCGACCGTGACGCGCCCGGAGGGATACCGCACAGTTCGTCCTTTCGCGGTATCTGAACGACGAAATCGAGCACTCGGTCATCGACAGAGCTGTGCCACCGTCTCGTCGTCGATCTCTTTGGTTTCCACGAGCCCATCGGCTTCGAGATCCGAAAGCAGCCCCCGGAGCCACTCCTGGCCGTGCTCGCCGTCGGGCGTGTAATCGATCCGGACGCGCGGCCCGAGGGTGTCCAGCGGGAGTTCGTCGTACTCTTTGAGCACCCCGATCACGGACGACTTCACGGTTCGTCTGTTTGCCATAGACCCTTAAGTGGGCACAGTACTATTGTTCCGTATGGCCGTCGATCTCACCGAACGGGTTCAAGAGATCTCCAATGCGCGGGAGGTCCCCGAATCGGAGATCCTCGAACAGGCATTAGAGCGAGGCGTCGAGGACCTCTGGATAGAACTCGTCCTTTCGCGGTATCTGAACGACGAAATCGATCGAGAGGAGGCGATCGAACTCGTCGGTCGTGACCGCGTCAAGCGCACAGAACGCGAGGCACAAGCCGTCGAGAGCGACGTTCACTGGGGACTGAACGCGTGATCGTTGCGGTTGCAGACGCTGGGCCGATCATTCATCTCGACGAAATCGACGCGCTCCGTCACCTCTCTGTTGTCGATATTTTACTGATTCCCCAGACAGTCTACGAGGAACTCGAAGCAGGCACCATTCCGCCAGCACTCGCTGACACCGAGTACGATCTCCTGGAAGCCGGCGAGAAATGCCAGGAGAGGAACGCGGATCTCGATCCGGGTGAAACAGCTGCTCTCACTATCGCAGACGAGCGAAATGCCACGCTGTTGACTGACGACCTTGATGCGAGGAATGTTGCACAGAACGCGGATATCGAGGTTCACGGGTCGATCGGTATCATCGTACTCGCCTTCTCTCGGAATGAACTCTCTAGATCAGAAGCGATCGAACAGATGCGCAGCCTACAAACGGAAACGAGTTTGTTCGTTACTGAGGCCGTCGTAGAGCAGGGAATCGAACTCCTCGAAGAGGAACCGTAGCGTGCTGGCACTCACTGTTATCGTATCTACCCACCGTCATCGACAGAGCTGTGCCACCGTCTCGTCGTCGATCTCTTTGGTTTCCACGAGCCCATCGGCTTCGAGATCCGAAAGCAGCCCCCGGAGCCACTCCTGGCCGTGCTCGCCGTCGGGCGTGTAATCGACCCGGACGCGCGGCCCGAGGGTGTCCAGCGGGAGTTCGTCGTACTCTTTGAGCACCCCGATCACGCGACCGCGCATCTGTCGCCGGCTTCCCTCGAACTCGGGTTGGGTGGGCACGTCCGGCGCGGTGAAATCACCCGTCTGGTAGGCGTGACACCACTCGCGCCACGGACAGCCCGCCTGCTCACAGCGGGGCGTCTTCTGGCACGCCACGCCGCCCAGTTCCATGATGGCGTTGTTCCACACGCGGGACTCACCCGTCGGCATCAGTTCTGATGCCGTGTCCTCGAACGCCGCATCCGAATCCGGAACGTCGAACGCCCGGTACAGCACGCGTTTGACGTTCGTGTCGACGACGGCGTCGCCCTCGTTGAACGCGAAGCTGGCCACGGCGTTGGCGGTGTAGGGACCGACGCCTTGGAGGGACTGTAGCGCTTCGGGCGAGGTCGGAAACTCCCCGTCGTACTCCTCGATCACCTGCTGTGCCGCGGTGTGGAGGTATTTCGCCCGGTTGTTGTAGCCCAGCCGGTGGTCGGACCAGAACGCCACCACGTCGCCCCGGTCCGCCGAAGCGAGAGCCGCCACGGTGGGCCACCGGTCGAGAAACGCCGCCCACGCCTCCTCGACGCGTTCCAGCTGTGTCTGCTGGCTCATCACCTCCGACACGAGGATCTCGTACGGATCGGTCGTCCGCCGCCACGGGAAATCACGGTGATCGGACTCGTACCACTCGATGAGTGCGCTCCGGATGG
This sequence comes from Halobacteriales archaeon YIM A00010, assembly GCA_025041175.1. Lineage (GTDB taxonomy): Archaea > Halobacteriota > Halobacteria > Halobacteriales > Haloarculaceae > Halocatena. Next base: position 1,576,966 of record JAKCFJ010000001.1, on the reverse strand, counting down.
CGCTGGTGTTCTCGGGACTGGCGGCTGTCTCGGTCATCGGTTCTACCTAGGAACTTGATCCCTTAGACGTGCTGATCACACATCGGAACGTCAGTTCGAATCAACGCACGCCCGAACGGTACGCTGATGTAGTCGGTCACCACACGGAGAGTATGGCGTTCACCGACGAGCTACGGACGGTCGCCCAACCGCTGTGGGACGCAACGCTCGACCACCCGATGGTCGAAGGGATCGGTGATGGAACGCTCGACGTGGAGCCGTTTCGCCACTGGGTTGCCCAGGACTACGTGTTTCTCGTCGAGTACAGCCGCGTGTTCGCCCTGGGTGGGGCACGCGCCCCGGATCTCGACCGTATGAGCCGGTTTGCGTCGCTGCTCGATGCGACGGTCAACACCGAAATGGATCTCCACCGGTCGTATGCCGCCGAGTTCGGTATCTCCGAAGCCGAGCTGGAAGCGACCGAGCCGACGCCGACGACCCAAGCGTACACCGATTTTCTCGTCCGATCGGGGTATGAGGGATTCGGCGAGACGATCGCCGCACTCCTGCCGTGCATGTGGGGGTTCAACGTCACCGCTCACCGCCTCGACGAACGCGGCCGCCCGGATCACGAGCTGTACAGCCAGTGGATCGACATGTACGCAGGTGAGGAATTCACAACGCTCACGGAGTGGTGCAAGGACGTGATGGACGAAGTAGCGGACGGTGAGCCCCGGAGACGTCGAGAGACGTATCGCGATCGGTTTCTCACCTCCGCGCGGTACGAATACCTGTTTTGGGACGCGGCGTGGGAACAGGAGGAGTGGCCGGTGTAACAAACATCGTCTCGTAAGCCGTATCCCGAGTGACGCCGTGGAATCCGATAGTATGAGCCTCGATGGTCTTTCCGAGGACGTGGAGTCGGTCTACACCGATCTCGATACGGAGCTCTCGGTCTCGCTCGACCGGGAAACGCGCAACGAACTCGCCGTCTTACAAACCGTTCTCGACCCCGACGATCCCGACGAACTCGTCCGGCGAGCGATCCACATGCTGTTTCAAACGTCCGTCGACACCGGGTCACTCGACTTCCATCTTCGGCGCGGATACGACGTGACCTACGACGAGTATCTCTCGGGTATGACGTTCCAGGAGATGACCGGCACGCCACAACCACCCGACAACGACGACAGACGATACCAGTTCTGACGGCGGAAACTGTTCCACCAGTTACCGGATGATCACCGCACGTACGTTCTCCCACAAGATATATTACGAATAGGTATCTAGTTGATATATGGATGTAGCATTAATAGTAGCAATACTAGTTATTATTTACATATTATATATAGCAATTGGGAATAATTCCGGCTCGAAGGGTCAATCGAGATCTTCCAACCGTCGGACGAACGCGGTCGGTGGAGAGGACGATACCGGTGGCGACGGGAGCAGCGACGGTATTTTTGGCGGTGACGGCGGTGGCGGATTCGGTGGTGGCGGAGGCGGAGAGTAGCCCGCCAGATCGTCCAATGGATGCGTCGCGGGCTCTACGAGTTCACGCTCGTGGCGGCGTCGACGAGGAGATCACACGCGAGATCGATCTCGCGTTCGGTAACGTCGAGCGGCGGGAGCAGCCGGAGCGTTTTGTGGCCACAGCCGAGCGTGAGCAGCCCTCGTTTGAGCGCGGCCTCGATGACATCCTCCCGAAGCGTCTTCGTCTCGAACTCCACCGCGAGCATCAGCCCGAGTCCCCGAACGTCCACGACGCCGTCGATCCCGGCGTCTCGGATGCGTTCTTTTGCCTGCCGACCGCGTTGGGTCGCGTTTGCGAGCAGATCCTGCTCGTCGATCGCATCGAGCGTGAACACGCCCTGAGCAGACCCGAGGATGTCACCCGCGCCCCACGTCGACGAGATGCGGGCTTGCTCGTCGGGGAACACCTCCTCTCGGGAGATCGTCGCGCCGACCCGGAGCGCTTTCGCGCTCGCGATGACGTCCGGTTCAATGGGGAAGTGGTCTGAGCCCCACATCTCCCCGGTGCGACCGACACCGGCCTGGATCTCGTCGGCGACGAGGTGGAGATCGTGCTCCGCACAGACCGAGGCGACCTCCGCCATGAACGCCTCGCTCGGGACTCGATACCCTCCTTCGCCCTGAACAGGTTCCATGATGAGGTAAGCGACGTCATCGGCGGCAACGTGGCCCCGCTCGGGATCGAGCAGCTCCCGGAGTTTCGAGCTGTCTTCTGTGAAAAAGCCACAGCCACAGCCCCGCTCCCCGTCCGTCTCCGTACAGAACGGCAGGTCGTGGATATCCGAGATCGAAGGGTAGTGTCGGCGGTGGACGGCTTTCGATCGGTTGAGCGACAGCGCGCCGAGCGTTCGCCCGTGGAACGCTCCTTCGAACGTGATTCCGTACTCACCGCGGGTGTGGTCGTAGGAGATCTTGATGGCGTTCTCGACCGCCTCCGCCCCCGTGTTCGAGAGAAACACCGTGTCCAACCCGTAGTGGCCCGTGTGTTCGGTGAGACGCTCCATCAGCTCCGTCGGTCCGGGGAGTCCCCGCTCGCCGACGTTCTCACCGCTGACGTAGAAGTCCTGCCCGGCGATCGTCAGCGGGTCAACGAGATCGAACTCCCGAAGCCGCTCGACGATCTCGGGGTTGTTGTACCCCAGCGGCGCGGCACCCACGTGACTCGTGAAATCCATGAGAACGTTGCCGTCGATGTCGGTACAGAACGGTCCCACGGCCTCCGCGTCGGGATCCCACACGAAATCGTACACGTAGGTGCTCGGTGCGGCGTGGTCGTGGTGGCGTTTGGCCCACTTGCGCGCGCGTTCTCCCGGCATCGATCGGACCGTTGGGGTCGTCGTCTCTCGGTTCATGGTCCGCGTTGGTCTCCCATGGGTAAATAATGGATTGGGTTTCGAGCAGTATTTGCGAACCCGTAGCGCGCTTGTGATACACACCCAGAAAAGACACAGCCAGCGCGCGTGCCCGATGAGATCACGCAAAGAGCACAAGACCGATCCCGAACCCGACGGTGGCAAGTGCGGTGCTCCACGCCGCCACGCGGTAGCCAAACGAACGGGTGGGACCGGCGAGCGCGAGCGCAGCTTTCACGAGGATGCTCACGATGGTCGCCCCCAGCACGCCGAGGATGGCCGTGTTCGCACCGATCGCGGTGCCGTTGTACAGCACGATCGCGGAGGTGGTCGCCCCGGCGCTCGAAACGAGGCTCCCGATCAGGGTTGCGAGCAGGAAACCGGCATCGCCGAACAGCGCTTTTGCGATCGCGCTCACCACGAGCACGAGCGCGAACAGCGCGCCGAACCCGAGCGCGTTCGGGAGCGAGAACGGCCCGTCGAGATCGAGATCGACCTGTTGGGTCCAATCGGCCGTGAGTCCGGCGATAGCGATGCTGCCAAGAACGATGGCGCTCAGAGGGACCGCAAGCCCGAGCACCGGAGCGCGGTCGTTGGCGAACGCCACCACGATCGCTAGATTCCGCAGCGCCATCGCGGCATCAGCGAGCAGGATCGCCGCGACCGCGTAGGAAACGGCGTGCTCGTGCTGACGAACGTGATCGAGCATCGCGCCAACGACGGCGGTCGAAGTGACTAATCCACCGAAAAAGCCGGTGACCACAATCCCCCGGCCGCCGTAGGATCTGACGACCGCGTAGTTGACGATGCCGATGGCCGCAACGCTGACGACGAGCAGCCACACCACCCGCGGCTCGATCTGGATCGGAAGACCAGCAAGACTCACGGTCATTTCCCCCGGTGGGAGAACTGGATAGACGACGAACGCCAGCACGCCGAACTCCACCGCCGACCGCAGCTCCGCTTTGGTAAGCCCCCACGCGAAATCGTGCAGTTCCCGTTTCAACACGAGCAACAGAGAGGAGAGGATCGCAACCGTCACCCCTGCCAGAAGCATCCCCGAACCCACGAGCACTCCAACGCCGTACGCCACCAACATCGACACCGCTGTCGTGAGCGATAGTCCCTCATCTGGGCTGATCAGACCACGCACGGCCAGCACCCCGCCTTGCACGACGATTAAGACGCCGCCCAGAACCAGCAACCACGGCCGGTCGAGCACCGTGAACACCGCACCCAACAAGGTGATGAGCGAAAACGTCCGGATGCCCGCCGACCGGTGGGACCACTCTCGCTCGAGTCCCAGAAACAGCCCGAGCGCGCCCGCCAACACGAGCCGAACGAGCACCGGATCCGGAATCGCTGCGCTGGATGCCATACAATGACATACATAGTATTATATATTAAACGTCGTGGTGAGGGGCGCGTCTCGGCGTTGGAATCGGTCGGTTCCGTGGGGACGGGGCGCTCGGTGTGATCGTCGTGTAGTGCTGGTGACCCGCCGGACGGCAACTGGATAGTCCGTCGCAGTCCGTCCGCAGGGCCGACAGTATCAGAACCCTTTGTCCATCAGCTCGCGTGCGATGACGTTCTTCTGGATCTCGGAAGTCCCTTCGTAGATCTGAGTGATCTTGGCGTCGCGGTAGAGGCGCTCGACGTCGAAGTCGTTGACGTAGCCAGAACCGCCGTGGATCTGGACGGCTTCGTTCGCAGCATCGACAGCCACGCGGGAGGCGAACTCTTTCGCCATCGAGGCGAGCGTCGTCAGTTGGTCCTCGGAGTTGCCGACGCTCCACGCGGATTTGTACGTGAGCTGGCGGGCGGCTTCGGTGCGGGTGTGCATGTCTGCGAGCTTGTGTTGGATGGCCTGGAAGTCGCCGATCTCGCGGCCGAACTGCTCGCGCTCCTGTGCGTAGTCGAGCGCCCGCTCGCAGGCTCCTTTTGCGATGCCGACGCCCTGGGCGGCGACCATCGTCCGTGTGATGTCGAAAAACTGCATGAGCTGGAGGAAGCCCATCCCGCGGGTTCCGACGAGGTTATCCTCGGGAACGCGAACGTCGTCGAAGATGAGTTCCGCGGTATCACTCGCGCGGATGCCGAGCTTGCCGGTGATCTTCTCGCTGGTAAAGCCATCGCGGTCGGATTCGACAACGATCTGGGAGAAGCCGTTGTACCGACCCTCCGCATCGGGATCGGTCTCGCACATGACGACGAAGAAATCGCCCACCGAGCCGTTGGTGATCCACATCTTGTTGCCGTTGATCACCCACTCGTCGCCGTCTTTCTCTGCGTTGGTCGACACCGAGGACACGTCCGAACCGGTGTCGGGTTCGGAGATCGCCGCGCCCATGATGGCCTCTCCGGTGGCGATCGGCTCGAGGAAACGCTCTTTCTGTTCTTCGGTTCCGTACTCGATGAGTGCGTCGCTGCCGAACGTGGTCGCCGTGATCGACAGGGCGATCCCGGGATCGGCGGCGAACAGCTCCTCGATGATGATTGCCGTGTCGAGTGCGGTGTAGTCGGCACCACCGTACTCCATCGGGATGTTTGCGCCGTTAAGACCCATTTCCGTCGCCGCATCGAGGACTTCGAACGGGAATTTCTCCTCGACATCGTACTCCTGGGCGACTGGTTTGACCTCGTTCTCTGCGAAACGTCGGACCTCCTCTCTGATCTGCTCTTGCTCGTCGGATAACTCGAAGTCCATGCCCTCCCTCGCAGTGGTTAAAATATAACAATTTTGCGCAGGCGATAAACCCGTAAACGGTTGTTACAGGGACAATGGGAAACGTTGAACACCTCAGCCGCGGACCGACTAACCGTCATGGACGTAGATGATATCGAGACGGTCGCGGTGCTCGGTGCCGGGAACATGGGCCACGGTATCGCCGAGGTCGCCGCGCTATCGGGATACGAGGTGACGCTCCGGGACATCAAAGAGGAGTTCGTTCAGAACGGCTACGAGCAGATCGAGTGGAGTCTGGGCAAGCTCGTCGAGAACGACCGGATCAGCGACGAGGAGTCCGACAGCGCGCTCGACCGGATCACGCCGTTGGTGGAGATGGACGAGGCTGTCAGCGACGCTGACATCATCATCGAGGCGGTGCCCGAACAGATGAACATCAAACAGGACGTGTACGGAGAGGTCGAGGAGTACGCTCCCGAGGAGGCGATCCTTGCGACCAACACCTCCTCCCTTTCGATCACCGACCTCTCGGAGGTGACCGAGCGCGCAGAGCGGTTCTGTGGGATGCACTTTTTCAATCCCCCTGTGCGCATGCAGCTCGTCGAGGTCATCTCCGGCGAGCACACCGACACCGAGACGCTTTCGGTCGTCGAGGATCTGGCCGAATCGTTCGACAAAACGCCGGTCCGGGTGCGCAAGGACACGCCGGGGTTCATCGTCAACCGCATCCTCGTGCCGCTGATGAACGAGGCGTGTTGGATGGTGTCCGAAGACGTTGCGAGCAAAGCCGAGATCGACAGCACGGTGAAGTTCGACATCGGGCTGCCGATGGGTGCGTTCGAACTCGGCGATCAGGTCGGCAACGACGTGACCTACCACGTGCTCGAATACATGCACGACGTGCTCGGGGCGGCCTACGAACCCGCACCCCTGTTGGAGACAGTCGTCGAGGAGGAGCGCTACGGCAAAAAGACCGGCGCGGGCTTTTACGAGTACGAGGACGGCGAAGGGGCACAGATCCCAACCGACGCCGGCCGCGAGGGGCTCGAACACCGCCTGCTCGCCGTGATGGCCAACGAGGTCGGCAACCTCGTTGGCGACGACGTGGCCCCTGTCGAGGACATCGACGAGGCCGTGATGCTCGGTGCGGGCTACCCCGAGGGGCCGGCCAAGCTCGCCGATGGGGCCGGACTCGACACGCTCGTCGACACTCTCGACGAGCTGTACGAGGAGACCGGCGCAGACCGGTACGCCGTCTCCGCTGGCCTGCGAGAACGGGCCGAGCAGGGCGGCTTTTACGATCAGGAGGAGGATGACGACGCCGTGAGCTACGAGATGATCCGCGTCGAGTATCCGGGCGAGATGGTCGGCCACGTCGTGCTCGACCGGCCCCACCGGATGAACACCGTCAACCCCGAGCTGCTTTCGGAGCTCGAACAGGCGATCGAGGCGTTCGAAGACGACGACGACGTGCGCGCGGTCCTCATCACGGGCGAGGGCGAGAAGGCGTTCTCGGCCGGTGCGGACGTGCAGTCGATGGCCGCCAGCGCCGAGCCGCTCCAGGCGATCGAGCTGTCCCGGAAGGGCCAGCAGACGTACGGCGCGCTCGAATCCAGTTCGCTGCCGATCGTCGCCGGGATCGACGGATATTGCCTCGGTGGCGGGATGGAGATGTCGATGTGTGCGGACATGCGCGTCGCCTCTGAGCGGTCCGAACTCGGTCAGCCCGAACTCGATCTCGGCCTGTTGCCGGGGTGGGGCGGGACCCAGCGCCTCCAGCACATCGTCGGCGAAGGCCGGGCCAAAGAGATCATCCTCACCGCCGAGCAGTACGAGGCCGAAACGATGGAAGAGTACGGATTCCTGAACGAGGTCGTCCCCCACGAGGAACTAGAGGATCGGGCGTTCGAACTCGCCGCCGAGCTCGCTGCCGGCCCGCCGGTTGCGACGCGCTTCGTCAAGAAGGCCATGCTGCGCGGGTGGGAGGACACCGACGCCGGACTCGAAATCGAAGCCCAGGCGTTCGGGCACCTCATCGGCACCGACGACCTCATGGAGGGCATCACGGCCTTCATGGGCGACGGTGAACCAGAGTTCGAAGGCAAGTAATCGGGGATAGTTACGTTCGTCGCCTGCCTGATGCCGTTCATGGTGATCCACGAAACGACCGAGATCGAGAACGCCACGCTCGGCGATAGCGAGATCCGCGAGTACGTCACGGTTCACGATTCGACCATCGGCTCGGATTCGCGCATTTACGAGCGCGTTTCGATAAAGAAATCCACGATCGGCGAATCCGTCGACATCAACGCGAACACGTACGTCGAGAACGCCGTGATCGGTGATCGCGTTCAGATCGGCCCGAACGCGTCTGTCGTCGGCGTCACACACGATCTCACCGAGGACGGAATGGAACACCGAAACGATCGGTTCGAGGAGATCGTGCTTGAAGACGGAGCGTTCGTCGGTGCCGGGGCGGTCGTGCTGCCCGGCGTCCACGTCGGGGAAAACGCCGTGATCGGCGCGAACGTGACCGTCACGGAGGACGTGCCGGCCGGGACGGTGGTACGGGGCACGACGGACCTCTAGGCCGCTCGACTTCTGTATCAGCAACTCGATCGCTGCCGAAAATAACAGACGACGCTGTGGTTTTGAGACGGATTCATCCAACCGCTACAGGGCGATTTTCATATCTAATTAGTGGTAATTAAACCCGAACGAACTATACGTGCGGCGCTGGATTGCCGACCATGACAGCCATCGAACTCCGTGGTGTGACCAAGCAGTACGGTGAGGTCACGGCCGTAGACGAGTTGGATCTGACAGTCGAGTCGGGGGAGATTTACGGCTTTCTGGGACCGAACGGCGCGGGTAAATCCACGACAATCAACGTGCTGTTGGATCTGATCGCTCCCACGGCCGGCGATGCGAGCGTGCTCGGCTACGATGCACACGAAGAGCCCACAGCGATCCGCGAGCGTATCGGCGTCGTGCCGGAGGGCTACGACGTGTACGACCGACTGAGTGGGAGAAAGCACCTCCAGTTCGCCATCGACTCGAAGGGAGCCACCGACGATCCGGATGAGTTGCTCGCACGCGTCGGACTCGACGATGCGGGCGATCGTCCCGCCGGGGGCTACTCGAAAGGGATGAAACAGCGCCTCGTGCTGGGGATAGCGCTGGTCGGGTCCCCGGATCTGTTGATCCTCGACGAACCGACGACCGGACTCGATCCGAACGGCGCACAGGAGATGCGCGAGATCATCCGCGCGGAGAACGAGCGCGGTGCCACCGTCTTCTTTTCGAGTCACATTCTCGAACAGGTCGAGGCGGTCTGCGATCGGGTCGGCATCATGCGGGAGGGAGAGCTGATCGCCCAAGACACGATCGACGGGCTTCGGGACCAACTCGGCACGCAAACGACGCTGGTGTTCCGGCTCTCGGACGTTCCACCAGATCTCGAAACGACGGTTGGCGGACTCGACGGCGTCGAATCGGTCGCCGTCGATGGGACGGAGATCACGGTCGAAGCGACCGACGACGCGAAAGGGGACGTGCTGTCGACGATTCAGGAACGCGCTACCGTCGAGGATTTCAGCACCGAAGAGCAATCGCTCGAAGACCTGTTCGTCGAGTACACCAGCGAGCCACAACAGGCGACCGCGTGAGGGTCACTCGTTGTGGTCGGTCGGATCGTCGTACGACCGTTCCAGCGATCGCCTGATCGGTGCCAAACCGGGCCGACCGTCGACGATCCAGACGCCGATCGTCACGTAGACCACGCTCGCCCCGAGGATCACGATCATTGCATCGCCGGTCGTCTGGAAGCCGGTGAACACCGAGACGTACTCGTCGAGGCGGGCGAACACCGGCCGGTCGTACGGCGGCAGCGTGACGATCGGCCAGAGCACGCGCCCGAACGCGTGCGGACTCGACCGCAACCACCCGAACAGCACGTCACCCAGCAGATGCGACCAGTAGCCGACGACGAACGCGATGCCCAGCGGGCGACGATCGTGCTGGCGAGCCATGACGACTGCGCCCATCCCCAGTGGAACGGCGAGAATTACCGAATGAGCAACCGCGTACCCCTGCGGAACCAGCCCGAACACCCACGAGAGCGGCTTGTCCACGAGATCCGGGAGGAGTGCCCCGAACAACACGGCCACCGTCGGCCCTGCCGTCGGGCGACGACCGACGAGACGCGTGCCCAGCGAGTAACAGAGATAGCCAACCGCCGCGTGCGACCACGGCCACATCTCAGAACCACCTCGAAGCGATGTGACGGCCGAACCGTTGCATAGCCGATGATGGTATCCAACCGACAAGTAATGTGTGGATCAACATCGAGAAAGCCGACGATCGTGAGTCATTCCTGGGGTGATTTGTGTGAAATATGGTTTGTTCGAAACGCCACATTGAGTGCCCGACGAGACGCATCTATATCGAAGCATTCACATTGTATCCTTTGTCAATATCTACCAGTGACATTTTCAGCTCGACATGATCGACGGACGTGGCGGTGATCGACGGTGAGCACGCTCGTGATCGCCAGAAAGGAGTTCGAGGACGCGATCCGATCGCGGGCGCTGATGGTGGTGACGACGCTGTTTGCAGTGGTGCTGGCGGTGCTGGTGTATTACCAGCTGTACATTGCCCGGGGAGCTCGGCTGTCGGAGCTCAGGACCGCCGAAGCCGTCGTTTCGTGGATCAGCACGCAGATGACCATACTCGTTCCGGTATTGGGGACGATGCTGGGCTACAAGGCGATCGTGGGAGAGCGCGAATCCGGCAGTCTCCAGCTGTTGGTCACGTTGCCACACACGCGTCGGGACGTGGTGCTCGGCAAGTTCCTCGGGCGATCGGCCGTGGTGGTCCTCGCGGTGTTCGTTGGCTTCGCCGTCGTGGGTGTACAGTTCGCAGCCAGTTCCGAACTGTTCTCGGCGTCGGCCTACGCGATCGCCGCCGTGAAAACGGCGATCATCGGGGTTGTGTTCGTGGCGATTGCCATGGCGTTCTCCACCGCGATGCGCACCTCGATGATGGCCATGTGGGGAGCGATCGGGCTCGCGTTGCTGTTCGTGTTCCTCTGGGACTCGGTGCTCGTTCTGGTCGAATCGTTCGTGGAGCGGACACCGGAGAACAGCCCTGTCGGACCGGTTTCCGAGTTACCCGACTGGTACTATCTCATCAAGCGGCTGAATCCACGCCACGCGTTCCAGGACGCCACCGCGTTCGGCGTCGAACCCGGTGCGTTCTATCTCGAACCGTGGTTCGCAGTGGTGATACTGGGCGTGTGGCTGGTCGTCCCGCTCGGACTGGCGTACCTGCGGTTCAAACGGAGTGATTTAGCGTGAATCGCCGGCATCTCCTCGGCAGCGTGCTCGTTCTCGCGCTGGTGCTGTACGCGTTGCCGCTCGTCTCGCCGGTGCCCGCCCAGGACCCCGCGGTGGAAGTGGTTCGGGATCCGAACAGCAGCAACCAGTCCTATCCGGTCACGAACGAAACGGTAGCGTACGAGAACCTCTCACCCAATGCACAGCAGTGGTTCGACAAGCTTCCCCAGAGCGAACGATCGTCTGCAGCCAAAGTTGTCCCGATCAACAGCCCCCCCGAGCCGTGGGCGTCGTTCGTCCCGAACGGGAGCGAGACGAACGCTCGTCCCGCGAACGGTCAGATTGACGAGCAGATCGACGAAACACGACGAATCTGGTCGGTCCTGACCTACGTCCAGGTCGTCAAAGACGACCGCTACCATTTCGTGGTCCTCGCGCGCATCGAACCGCGACCGCCACAACAGGCGGTCGCGTTGCGGTTGGGTTCGCTCGTCGGCTCGATCGGGCTGTTGGGATTCGCTGGGCAGCAGTGGCTCGAAGGAAAACGGTGAACACACGAATGACAAATACTATCGAGGTCGATCGAAGATGAGTACGCTCGTCGTTGCGAAAAAGGATTTCGAGGACGCGATCCGGGCGCGGACGCTCCAGTTGCTGGTGGCGTTTTTCGTCGGGTTCACGACGCTGGTGTTTCACTATCACCGCTCTCGACTGGGCGAGGAACCAACGTTCACCACGCTGTTCGACGGCATCGTCGGGATGCTCGGTGTCGTCGTGCCGGTGCTGGGTGTGATGATCGGCTACAAGGCGATCGTCGGCGAGCGTGAATCGGGCAGCCTCAAGCTGTTGCTCACGTTGCCCCACTCTCGGCTGGATGTCATGCTGGGGAAGTTCCTCGGCCGGTCGGCGATCGTCGTCGTGACGATGGCCGTCGGGTTCGCGCTCGTCGGCATCCAGACGATCGTGTTCACCGATCTCTTCTCCCTGCCCGCGTTTCTCATCGCTGCCGGTGAGATCACGCTGTTCGGAATCATATTTGTGGCGATCGCCATGGCGTTCTCGACGGCGATGCGTTCGTCGATGACTGCGACGATCGGGGCGCTCGGTATGACGATCCTGTTCTCGTTTCTGTGGGACTTCCTAGTCGGAATCGTCGTCCAGTTCGTCGATCCTATGCAGATCGATCCTCAAACCGGCATGTATCAGCCCGATCCCGGTCCGAACTGGCTCTATTTGCTCCCGCGACTCAATCCACGGCGGGCGTTCTACGAACCATCGTCATATGCGATCAAAGAGCCAGCGCCGTTCTATCTCGAGCCCTGGCTTGGCTGGGTGCTCGTCGTCTTCTGGCTGGTCGTCCCGCTCGGACTGGCGTACCTGCGATTCCGCAACAGCGATCTCGCCTGAGCGTCGATATAGCCACTCGGCGCGTTCGATGGCCCGCTCCAACCCTGCGTCTACGAACTCCTTGCCCCGAAACGCCTCGACCCCGAAGCTGACGTAGCGCAGCAGCGGCGTCGCCGTGACGTACCATTCCACGTTTTCCCCCTCTCTTGATGAAATGACTCCGTTTACAGAAATCCTTCTCCGAACTGGAGGACAGACAGGAATGTATCTTATAGCATTATTTACCAGCAGTAGCGCCCGCTATCGGCGGCTCTGTTCCATTCCAACGAGCAACCGCTGGCGGAACGAGCTGTTAGTACGATGTAACGTCATCGGTTACATCAGTACCTTTATGTGTGATGGGGTAACGAAGAATAAATGAGAACGCCAGCATGCATCCGCACGCGCGTTCGTTGAAACGCGCCGGGTGTGAGGGCACCCGACGCTGGGGTTCTCGCTAGGAAAACCCATGCTGGGGAACGAATCAGAGACATGTAACGGTGTCGCATCGTATCAGAATGACAACCAGAGAACGCGCTGCCCGGTGTGCGGTCGGCCGGTTCGCACGCGACTCGAACACCGGATGGGTTGTCCGTTGGGGCGGTGGTGGCGATGAGTCTGCCGCTGTTCCAGTTCCGGAATCGGCAGGGAGAAGTTGTGAACCTCTCGGCCGACACGGATCGCGCGGAGATCGTGACGGCGGAGTTGTACCATAGCATCGACGTAGGAGAGGGCCTCTGGTGTCGGCCCTGCCAGTCCACCGGCTGTGCCCACGCTACCCAGATCGAACAGATACTGGCAACAGCGGGGCTTGGCAGGACCCGAGCAGGTGGCTACGACGAATTGCCGGGAATTGCGCGGTTCACGCGTTACTGCGCCACCGGTGAGATGATCGTCGAATGTTGGTTCGACAACGGCGCGTGCGTCCGATTCCACGAACAGCGTGATGGGACGGTGGTCCAATCCGTGTTCACATCCGACGACTCGCGCGAACCCGCAGCCATGACCGAGAAACCCGACGCTGACAGTGCCCCGGCCTATCTGGTCGACTCGTTGGTGACCTACTGCCAGTATCGCCAGCGCGGCGATCTCGCTGGCTTGTGCCAGGGTCACCCCGAGCTGGCGCGCGTCGTCGGAGAGACCGACGTTGATCACACTACTGACGATTGACGGGGACGGTAGCGGTCGCAGTACGGTAGCGGAGCGGTATGTGAGTACGCTCACCGCGAGCGTAGCGAGCGGCTTTTTTTCGCCCACGTTTTTTGCGCGAGGGTAGCGCAGCTACCCGAGTGGAAAAAAGGTGGCGGATCAAAAAGGTGGGAGTGAAAGACAGCGCTTATTAATGACCGGGGCAGATGTACAGTTACGCTCGGTTGGTGTAGCCCGGCCAATCATGCGGGCCTTTCGAGCCTGCGACACGGGTTCAAATCCCGTACCGAGCATGGGTATCTTGCTTCCGTGGTGTACATTCCAACGTTAAACAGGAGTGAATGCAACATGGACTTCAGGCCCACACGGTGGGGTGGCAAATGCCCACACTACTGCTGTACAGCGATTAGAGTAACCTATCAGGCCCACTTCAACTTTTGTGGGGGTAGACCATGACACGGCGGGTTGTTGTGGTGACTGAGCCAACCGTTGATTCCCTCGGGGAGCGCGAGAAAGTCGACTATCGCGCGTTCAAAGAGGAGTTCATCAGTTGGCTTCAGTCGATGGGCAAAGACCCATCGCATGGAGAGGGGTATGCCCGTGAGACCGTCCGACAAACCAGCGTTCGAACCGATCGCTTCATGCGGTTTCTGTGGTCCGACAGCGGGTATACGACCGCTCCCGATGCCGGCGATGCGAGCGAGTACATGCGCTCCTGTGTGATGTCGGATGAAGATTACTCGAAGAATTACCTCGCCAACGAACAGAAGGCCGTCAAACGCCTATTCAAATGGATGAATGCCGAGCGAGGCATGAACATCGAGTGGAATCCGGAGCTGTCCTTTTCCTCCCAATCTGGGGTGAACCCCCGCGATTTTCTGACTCGAGAAGAGAGGACAGCGATACGGAACGCCGCTCTCGAATACGGTTCTGTGCCTGCATATGGGGGCCTTGATGCCGACGAACGGGAGGAGTGGAAAACCGAACTCTCCCAACGCTTCGATAAACCAAAAGCCGCTATATCGAGCGAGGACTTCAAGCGCGCCAATGGTTGGAAAATCCCCTCGCTCGTCTGGACATCGCTCGATACCGGCCTGCGACCGGTGGAGGTCGAACGCTCACGAATCGGGTGGGTCGATGTTGCCAACCGAGTGCTCCGAATTCCCGAGGCGGAGAGTTCGAAGAACTCGGATAACTGGGTTGTCTCACTCACTGACCGGACGGCCGAAGCCCTCGATCGCTGGCTCGAGGAGCGTGAGCTGTACGATGTCTACGATGGATCGGACGCCATCTGGTTGACTCGGGAGGCAAATCCCTACTCCTCGAACTCGCTCGCATACCTGCTGAAATCACTCTTCGACGTGGCCGGCATCGAGCGCTCCGAGCGCGAGGTGAGCTGGTACATGATCCGTCATTCGGTCGGAACGTATATGGCTCGAGAAGAGGGCTTGGCCGCAGCGAAAGCCCAACTGCGCCATCGATCCGAGACGACCACCATGAAATACGACCAAACGCCGGCGGAGGACCGCCGCGAGGCACTCAGTCGGATGGGATAACCGATCACATAGCACAAGGTTTAATATTGGATAATCTCATGAATTGAGTGGGGTGAAGTGCAAGGATTGAATAAACTGAAAGCGACTACCCAACGGTTCCACGGATTGAGGGGTGTCAGAATTTCGTCGTCTCGATGTCGGTATGCGACCATCCGGGCATGGTCGTGCATGACCACCCCTCTCGAATTCGGTCTACCTACGCCTGCTCGTTCTCGACGCGCTTCATTCTCCACTGAGCAGCCGCGTCTTCCCACGCGGCTGCTACCTCACTCGCCGCGTCGGCCTGTTGCTCCTCCGGAGAGCCGAGAATGCCCATGTCTTTGAGCCACATCCGGTTCTCTCTCGAGAGATCGCCGGCGATGGATTCGACCTTGCTCGGAACATCCACATCGAATTCGTGGCCCTGCTCAGACGTGCGAGTCTCTCGCTCCATGAGTGGGTTGCCGCTCTCCTCAGCCTGTTTGGCCTGCCACTCCTCCGCGAGGACAGTCACCTTGAGCATGTTCATGGCGATTCGGCGGGCCTGTCGGACGTGCGTGGCAGGGACGGACTCGAGGCCACCCCACCGCTCGGCCAACTGATCCACGATCGAATCACGCAGTTCATCAACGATGTCTTGGCGTGACTCCTCGAGATTCTCGTAGAGCAGCGATGGATTGGAGTTCAGCCGATGGGTCGCCGCGTTGTCGTTGCCCTTGGGTGCGCCCGCTCCCTCACGAGCACCACCGCTTGTAGCACCACCGTGGAACTTACACCGCCCTTCGCCGTTGTGGTCCGTGCCCCAACCGGCGGAGAGACTGCACGGGTTGCCGTTCCGGTTCGTCGCTCCACAGTCGTTAGTCATGGTGTGATTGTTTTATTGAAAGGTTGCTGCTATCTGCTGGATGCGCCGTATATATACGCTCACGGCCGAATGGCCGAATGTCGCCATGTGTGATCGAACAACACGGAAAACTTTTTGATAGTTCAGTTATTATAGCGACACTCAGGCATGTCTGAAACAGGTGAACCAAGTGGGGAAGCGAATACAAAGGAAACGTTGACCGAGATCGAATTTGTGGTGGGGGGAGATGGGCGCACGTACCTGCACATCGACGCTCCTAAGATGACCACCTTGGTTGAGGTATCCGATGACGATGTGAACAACATTCGGAAAACGATCTTGGAGGAACCGAAACGCGTTAGAACGAGGAAATATAAGCGAAAGTGAATATGGGAAAAGAATGTGGCGAGTGTGGTAGTCGGAATACGAAACAGGGCAAAGGTGATATCACCCTATGTCTCGATTGTGGAGCGGCGACTGAACCGTAGTACTGAAAAAGCCGTTGGGAACTGATGTGATGATGGGAGACAGTGGGGGAAGCAGGTCCCAACGTGGTGATAGTGCCGTGACCCGGCCTGCCATCACCAAGGGGAGGGGAGTGCGTTACCCTCCGCGTTGTTGTGGAGGGAGTGGGGCTTGAACCCACAGTTATAGCACCACGATACCTCCCTATCCACCGCGACACCACACCGCGGACAGATATGTTCGCTCTCGATATCGTATGTATATTTAGTCATCTTCGCATTCGGAAACGCCGATTCCGTAGGCGATACCGATTTGTATGGCTTCATCCGCCGAGAAATCAGGCCATGTGAAGCCTTCCCGAGCGGCTTCAAGAGCTTCGTTGCGAGCTGATGGCGCGTTGAATTCGACGCCCTTGGCAGCCAGTGTAGCCAACGCACGATCGAGGAGATCGAGGAAATCGTCCTCACACGACCACGGATGGCGATACCGGGCAAACGCGCCCGACATGCCACACTCACAGAACAGCGTTCCGGGTTGGGCCGCTCGGTTTTGCGCCGGGTAGCCCATCTCGGTCGACCGCGTGGGCTTTGCGCCAGCAGGGGGGATGTGAACCTTCGAGCGAACGGGACGTTTCCCACCGTACCAATGCTCTCGGCCGAGTAGGTAGTCCTCACTCGGAGTCTCACGCTCTTCGCGGATCAACGCGAAGCAATTCCAGCAGACATCTTCCGCTCCGATCAAATCACGATCCGTGATGTGGATAGCCTTCGAATCCAGGGTGGAAACGTCGTATTCTGTTGACATTGAAGTCACTGTTAGGGACGGCCTTTCACCGCTGTCGGATTAGTGGCGTGCTCGCTCGGAGGGCCGTTTCAATCTCATATAGGAGACGGGCGGACATAAATATAACGTATAAACTCCTTTCGGCTGTGGAAGTGGAACGTATAAGTAACATTGGCAGTGTGACATTCGCCCACAGGATACTTCTGGTTTGAGTGCGAATTAGTAACTCCCGGAGTGCACGATGCTTCCCCATGCGCCGCTCCGGGACATTATTCTGAGATGAAAAGGAGGTCGGGTCTAACCGGAGTGGTCGGTTCCCTCAAGCTCCTCGAGTATCATGTTCTGCATTCGCATGACCGTATCGAGTTTGTTGTCGAGATCTCCGAGACGATTCTCGGTTTCACCGAGCTTGGTCTCAGTTTCACCGAGACGCTCCGATGCTTCACCGAGATGCGTCTCCACCTCTCCCACACGATCGATGAGCGCGCCCTCTCGGGACTCTCCCATCCGATCCAACAACGCCGCATCGAGTTCTATAGCCGTCACTCCGTGGGACATTCCGTGTTCGGCTTCGACATAATTCTTAAATGCCTGCCAAATCGGAGCTGATGGTTTCGTTCCGATCTTACGCCGGTCCGGGCCTTCCGTGTCGGATTCGTACCATTCTTTTAACGATTCGAACCTATCTGTGTTTTCCTCATCCGATGAGCTGCCCGATCCGTCCCCATCAGAAACGATAATGTTACCACCATCCGAATTGCTCGCTTGCTTCCCCATCACACGAGCCTCTACGTAACACATATGTATATAATCATCGGTATTTGATGTGGTACCACTTCCCGAATCGGAAGGTTAGTAACATATCGGTTACTTTCTCCGAGGGTTTTATGTAGGACTGGGTGGTAGTGGGTAACGCAAACTTGCGGTGCGAGGGGAAGCAACTACCATGGACGCTCAAACAACGATACCACGGCGGAGACAGGCCGCTCTCCCCCGGAGAGAAACTGCACAGTCACGAATTATAGGAATGCCGGCGAGGTGGAGTGAACCACGCTCGCCGGTTAGCAACTACCTTATTCGCGGGATACCAAACCGCGATAGGCGGAAAAACGCTCTCACGCTTTCCATTCGATGTGAGGGTGGCGATGGGTATAAATGTGCCGGGGTTATCCGATGACTTCGGACGAATCGGTATACCGGGAGCCGGTCGGACCGGATCAGTACACCATCGTGTATGGGACGTACCCCAATGCGTTGGTGGGGTTCGACAGATGGTTTAATTGGGCGTACACCGACGGGCGCAAGGTTCCGCGCGCGCCGTGGAACTACCCCGACTGGTTGGACCGTCACGTATCCTGGAAGGATCCCGAAAACTGGCTGCCGTTCGGGGTGGCACGCGACTGGTCCGACAAGCTCGGGTTCGGGATAGCGACGTGCCTGCCCGAACTGCCCAGTGGCAGCCAGCGTGAGGAGCGGATTGTATTCATCGACTGTGATGATGTGCGGTGCGACGAGCGCGGAGTGATCCACCCCCAAGCATGGCACCTGCTCGATTCGTGGGACGTACACGTTGCGCTCTCCACATCCGGAACCGGCCTGCACGGGTTTGGCATCGCATCACTACCCGAGGGGAAACGATCCACGTGCGTGCTCGAACTTCGGGGTTGGCCCTACACCGATGATCCGGAGATCGAATTCTACGCCGAAGATAGGTTCATCGCCGTGACGGGCAAGCACATCGCTGGCACACCGATGAAACTCCCAGGCATCTCCAAGCAAATCCACGACATCTACAACGCGCACGCGCGCGATGTGACTCCGGATATCGAAGACGGTGGGGTGGGTGGTGGGCAAACTCCCACCCGAGGCGACCAGACAAGCCAACCCACCGATACGGAGAAGATTTTCAATGCCGTGGATGCCGTGCGACCGCGTGACATCAATCTGCTCTCGTCTGTCACGAACGAGCGCCCGGACGGGACAGCCGACCTTGATCCATCGTGGGAGAGTTCGGAAAGTGGTGCGAGGCTCGGCCAATTTGATGATGGGTGGGTCTACCGACAGGGGATGATCGGACTCTCCGCGCTCGAGATCGTCGCGCTCGAGGCGGGGATTGTCTCGAAGCCGGGCGACTACCCCAAGGGGGATGACTACTGGGCGGCTGTCGATGAACTGCGAGACCGAGGAGCGGACATCCCAAAGCGCAACGAACGGTGTACGGATGGCAAAACGCGCCATTTCACGCTGTAGCAACTACCAATGTCAGAAGATACCAATGCGGAAGACGACGCATCAGGAGAACAACCCGACTACCGACCAACGGGTGATGAACTACGCGAGGCGGTCGACAGTGACGCTTTCGAGGGGGGATTGTGGGACGAACACCCGCTGTACCCCGCTGTCAAAGGGACGCTCGAGAAGTATGAGGACAACGACATCCTTCAACGCGAGCTTATACACACGATCGGCATGGCGATCGGAGACCACTACAATGTGATCCGTCCGCCCGAGGAAACGCACGGATGGCGACCGTGCCTATGGAGGTTCGATCCGGAGCTGGGGATCTACAAGCCCGATGGAGACCAATTCGTCAAATCCCAAACGCTCCGGTTGTGTGGAGCGATTCTCTCCCCGAGCGCGCGGGATAACGTCCTGAAAAATGTGCGTGATTACGTCACACGGCCGAAACCGTGGTTCAACACACCAGATTCGCACTTAGTTGTGGGGAATGGGATCCTCGATGTGACGAGTGGGGAGTTGATGGATTACAACCCCGAGGAGCCACATCAAATACGCATCGCCGCGGAGTGGCCCGACGATCCGGATGCCGCGACGTGTGACGAGTTCGATTCGTTCCTGACGGACATCGTTAACCCCAGTGACGTGGACACCATGTACCGGCTGATCGCCCACATGCTCCACAAGGGCTACCCGTCCTCGAAAGCCGCGATGTTATCGGGGGATGGGGCCAACGGGAAGGGTACGTTCTCCGCAGCCGTCCGCCGGTTCCTCCACCCCGGTGAAGAGATTGCCAACAACCGAGAGATCCACGATAACGTGGCGGGCGAATCGCTCCAATCCATCGCATCGACCACCGACCAATGGGCCGAAGGCCGACTGGCTGGATCGTTGGCAAACATCGACGCGGATATGGGTTCGGACGAACTCACGAACACGGAGACGTTCAAAAAAGCAACGGGCGGTAAGGACGTGCTCACGGCGAATTCGAAATATAAGGAAACGTACCCATTCGTCAATCACGCGACGATGACGTTCTGTGTGAATGAAGTCCCACGCTCGGCCGACGATTCTGATGGGTATTGGAGGCGGTGGGTATATATCAACTTCCCGAACACCTTCCGCCCGAGCGATGACGATTTCGTGCCCGAGGACGAACTCCTCGATTCGCTCTCAACGCCAGAAGAGAAGTCTGCGCTCCTGGTCCGATGCGTACAGGAGCTACAGCGGTGGGACGACACAGGAATCTTCTACCCCGATGTGCCCGAACCGTCGGTCGTACGCCGGGAGATGAAAAAAGCCAGTGATTCGGTGTACGCGTTCGCCATGGATTGTTTGGTCGAAGACGACAGCGGGGCCGATGATGCGTACGTAACGAAAGACGACGCTCGGGAAGCCTACCGTAGGTATTGCGACGTTGAGAATCTCCCACGCATCTCGAACGATGCGTTCTCGAAACGCATTCTTGATTTCTCAGACATTCGCATCGAGACCGGACAGACGCGTCAGGAAGGGCCAAGCCGCGTCACTGTCTATCGTGGGGTGCAGTGGTCCCAACGCGGAGCCCAAATCCGTGATGGAGAGGAACCGAGCGAGGCAGACACGGAACAATCGCGCATGGATGGCGTGGGACCGGACGCGCCGGGATTCGAAACCGAAACGCCCGACCGCTCGGATGCTGGAACCACCGAGGCAGCCGCCGAAGTGATGAAAGCTCTCTACGATGCGGAGCACCGCTCGATGGAGTATGGGGAGTTGATGCTCACCCTCTCCGAGAAAGGCATCGACACCCCCACCGCCGTGGCGGGAGTTGAGAAGACGGTCGAACGCGGAGACGTGATGCGCAACTCCGGTAAGCTCCACGTCGTCTAACGCGTAGACTCCACCACCACTTCTTTTCCACACCGCTCGTGTAACGAAAGCGGTGAGTTTCTCCAACGTATCACACAGAAGGGGGTGTCAAGGGGTACAAGGGGTATCGGCGCTTATCTTATTATACCTCTACTACCCCCCTATACATGTCACCTATATTAGTCCCTTGACCCTTCTTTATAATATAATCACCCCCCTTGTACCCCTTGACACCAAAGGCGTGTGGTACTATAGCTTGGAAAGAGTAAACCGAGAACCCCCATGCGTTAGACTACTCCTCATGCGTTGGGTACTACCAACTCTATTACTTTCACTGGGGTTGTTACTACGTGGTACGTAAGTGTATGTGAGTGAATACTTACACAAACACCAAATCGGTAGTTGAACTACCTCCACCCCACAGTAGAAACAGCGTTGTATAGAAATGGATATAAGAGAATTTCCCCAAACTACACACCGGAAAAAACACAACCACCCCACTCTTACACTACTCGATCGCTGATAAAAGAAGGCTGCTACCATCAGGGGCCATGTAGTTGTGCCTACCCAACGGCGATCTCGTCTGGGGGGTCAAGGTTGCGCGTCAGCGATTTATCCCCGTTGAACAGCACGAGGGTGGCACGGTAGAACCCACGGGGTTCCTCGATCAGGTAGACTTTCCACGGTTCCCAATCAGGCCCACCGATGCGGTGTTTATAGCTCACATTGAACTGTACGACGCGCTCCACGTCGACCGCATCACTGTAGGTATCAATCCGGACCACGGGGCCGTTGAACGTCTCATCACCAACAGTGAGCGTGATCTCATGGTCGTCGGTTAACACCGGGATGTCTGTCTCGATCGTCCGGTCGAATGGGACGGGGCATACTCCGTTGTGGTCAGTCATTGTCTTGTGTTGGTGTCGTTATTCGTTCTCTCACTCGATGTTCACGAGGTCGTCGGTGCGTTGGGCGCGTTCGATTTTCTCTCGGATGCGCCCGGCGACCGTGCCAACGTGGTTCTCATCGATCCCCCCCACCGCGTTAGCCACCGCGCTATGGGACGTTGCTGATTCCATGGCGGCTGCCACTTCGGCTTCTTGGCCCGACAGACTCGTTTCGGCTTCGAGTACCTGCGCGTAGCAGATGTTACACATCGTATCCGGAACCGATGGGTCGAATTGGTGGGTGTCGCGTTGTTCCACCCACACACCCGATGCGTGATGCGGCCACGCCCGGCAGTTGTCGCACAGCGGTAGCGAGTCCTCGATGGATTCGTACGCCAGTTGGAAATCGGCCGTGATGAGTTCGTGAACCCACCACCGAAGCCCGATGTCGTATTCATCCACAAGTGAGCTGTCGCCCATGAGCTGATCATCGATCGAGTGGCGGCTGATATAGTCGTCAATCAGCGTATCGCTCTCCTTGTGCGAATCGTCGGCCGACACCACGATCTCATCGCGTGGTTCATCCGAGCTGTCGTCGGGGATGGCTCGCACCGCTCGGTGTTGAACGAGCGTCCCATCCACACCGGAGATCGTCACCCACGCGCGGGCGACGAAATGATACGGAGCTTGGTAGCCTTTGTCGTATTGGATCCGATACTCGACATCGATGTCCTCGAACGTTGGGCGTTCGTCTTCGGGTTTGCGGATCACACGCGGGTAGTTGGCCGAAATCGCGTTCGCGGCTTCTTGCTCACTGTACCCAGTGATCTTTTGCCCTGCACTCGATTCGAACGCGGTGTGTTGAACCTCCGAAAGGATGTGTGGTAGATCTTCCTCAAGTTGGTCGCCCACCTCGCCTTCATACGCATGAATCGCTTCGTCCACCTCATCACGGAAGTGGTGGCTTGCGAGCGTGATGAGCCACGATTCCGTTTCCCCAACAACCTGCCCATCGTAGTACATCCCCACCATTTCGCCCATCTGTTCCTGTGCGATTTCGACCAACGTGCGCACATCTTCGCTGTCGTGGCCGTATGAGTCCGCGATGTTTTCAAGTTCCTGTTCTCCGATCGGTGCCCCGTTGGCAGGGAAGCTTCGTCCCATATCAACACATACCGTTGCTATCTACTTAATACTTACGGTTATACAGCAACATCCACTGTTGATACACCCCTCTCGAATACCACCCCCACCCCACCACCACACAACCGAACCGTTCCCTTCATATGCGCTCGTAACATATCTGTGATTGCACGGTCCGACGTGCATGGTTGCGTTATATCGGTAGTAACGTAGCTTCCCCATTTCAACGCTTTTCACAACTCCCCATAGCCGATAGCTCGTTCCACATGGGTAATAAATCGAACCCATAGATTTATGGTTCGGTAACGTTTAGGTTATCTTACGCGCGTTCATATGCGCGTTCGGTAACCGAAGGGAGACAACAATGACGAAAAAGCAACTACCACGGGCGGGAAAACGTGGGTGGGGGAGCGTATGAGCGACGACCACCCAGACGTAGACCGCTCGCTCGACGTACCCGATGCGACCGGAGCGGAGGACAAACTACTTCTTGAAACAGCGTTGGTTCTGACAGCGCATGTCGGGAAAGAAAACTCGATCACATCGGGAGAGCTATCCGAGGCACTCGGGGGCATCGACACGCTCGATTCCACTCCGAACACCCGCGCGGCGATCCGGGAGTTAGTCTGTGAGTACAACATGCCGATTGGCTCCTACCACGGAGGCTACTACCTGCTCTCCGATGGCGATGAGGCCCAATCGTGTATTGAGACCCTCTCGACACGCGCGGCTGGCATCCACCGGCGCATGTCAGCTCTCAACAAAGCGATGGCCGACCACGGCTATGTCACGGACACCACCGAGGCGGATGAAGTCTTCGAGGACATCCAGCGGGCCATACTCGATGACGTGGAGAGCGGACCATGAACCCCACAACCCACCTGCGCAGAACCTTACTCGGAGCCACGTTTACGTGGCCTATCGCGTCCGCCGGGGTAGTCACGGCTGCCGCGATCGCACATCCGGCATGGCTCGCGCCGCTCGCTCTCTACCTCTCGACCATCGTGAGCGTGGGGTACGCGTTCGGGTGGGTGGCCGACCGGAAGCTTGAGGTGTTCGGTGATGAGTGATACTGAGTCAGCTAACACAGCTAAGCCAGCTGAGTCTACTGAGTCAGCTAAGATGGAAGCCGTCAAACCCAACTGTTCGATTTGCGGGCAGTGGTTCGATCACCCAGCGGGGGTGAAGCTCCATCTGGTGGCTTCACACTCACAAGAAGAGCGGCTTTCCCACCTGATCGGCTCGTGGGAGATCGTACTACCAAAAAGCAACTACCAAGACGATGTTTGAAACCAACCAACGCGACACGAACGGAAGACAGTGTATCAATTGCAGGACGGAATTCAGCGGGCGCTCGCGGTACTACAGCGGTGACGTGTACCACGGGTACTACTGCCACGGCTGCCGTGGCACGACCGACAACTCGGGTGTGGAGGGGTTCAAATGAGCGACGTGCCAACCCCACCGTCACCCCCCGAGCCACCGGAGGAAAACACCGGGCGACCGTTCACCGCGGTGCTCGAATACGACGCTCTCCGTTGGTTCATCTCGACCGCCCGAACGGTCGCGGAGGAACTCAAACTGATCGTTTCCGACAGCGAGTTGTGGGCGGTCGGCCTGAACCCCTCCACTGCGTTGATGGGAACCGTTCGCTACCACCCCTCGAGCGAGGCGGGCGAGGTGGTCGATGGCACGACAGCCATCGGTATCAACTTCGACAGATTCGATAAGGTCGTCTCCTCCGCAAAGGCGGCTGCCAAGCACAACGATGGTCTCATAGAGCTTTCGCTCTCCGACGGGCAAATCATCATCGAGGCGGGAGCGTTCGAATACGCGCTCACGGGAATCGTTCCAGATTCGATCGCCCAACCTCCGGATGTTCAACACGTCGAGTTCGATGCCGCCCTGAATCTCGAAACCGATCACCTCGAAACAGCCATCTCGGCGGTGGAACTCGCCGCAAGCACCGCAACGATCCACTTCGATGGCGATCACTTCCACGTCTCCGGGCGCGGAGACGACGACCGCTCGGAGATCTCGCTCTCCGTGACGGATAGTACGGAGGAAGCCGAAGACGAGCCCAACACGATCGTGGGCGGTTTCACCGGGGGTGCGGACGGAGACCAAGACATTCCCGACCCCCTCATGTCGACGTTCGCCGTTGACTTTCTCTCACGGGTCGCTCGAGGCTTCACCGAAAGCGAAGAGATCGTCATGGGGATGGGTGATAACCATCCGATGTCGCTCGGAGCCAAGGCCTTCGGAAATCGCGGCTTAGCGACGTGGATGCTCTCCCCAAGGCTCGACCGGGGTGGGAGTTCGTGAGCGTTCGACAATTCGCCGGTTTGGTGAAGAACGTCTTAACGGTGGTGATCGCCGTGGTGGTCGGCCTCGCTATCGATCTCATCGTCCTCGGGACGATCGCCGCGGTAGTCCTGTGGATAGCGTTCCAAATCCTACAGTTCTTCGGGGCCATGCCACTGATCGCCATGGGGGTGGGCCTGTGAACCGGAACATGCACGCCTACGTTCGGGCCAACCCCGAGGTGGTCGGGCATCTCCCACATCCCGATACGGAGTGGTTATCGGGGAATGTGGGACTCTCTCAAAGTGAGATCATGAGCCTTGCAAAGCGGGATATCATCCACCGTGTGCGCAAAGGCAAAAACAAAGCGTGGGTTTGGCGGACCGACCGGGAAGCCCACCACTACCTGGAAACGACAGATACCGGCGGTGGGAAGCCCGATCCACGATTCGTGGACGACAAAGAGAACGACCCACAATGCCCCGAATGCGGGCGGTGGAGTTTCACCAACGCGCGCGGGTGCGCGGGACTACAGTGTAAAGCGTGTGGTGAGATATCCCCGAAGGACGACTGGAAACAGGGGGGAGAGAGTGCATGAGCACGGACACTACCGTTAGTCCAAAAATCCGCAACAAGCTGTACAACAACCCCCAACTATGCCGCGATCTCCCCCGGCCTAACGAGGAGTGGCCGATTCGGGATACTGACATCAACAGCCGGTTGGCACAACCCCTGCGGAATATGGGGATCATCGAGCGTGTCTCCCGTCCCACAAAAGAGCGATCGGCCGTGTGGCGCACGGATCCATACGTTGACGAGTGGATCGAGGAGCGCGATCTCCGCGATCCCGAACGTGCGCCGCGATACCTCGGGGATGGGGATGTGTCGACAGACTGCCCCGAGTGTTCGAGCTGTTCGTTCATCAACGAGGCCGAGACGGATGGACTCACCTGCAAGCGGTGTGATACAGTCTCTCCGAAGACTGCATGGAGTGGGGGTGAGCCCGATGAGTAGCGCCCGCTCTCCCACCGAACGTGGTGTGGACACCCCACCGGAGTGTGTCGTACACACACTCCCACGCGGAGATCTCCACAAAGAGGTGTGGAGATATCGCTGCCCGAATGGACACACGGCCATCCGGCGGGCGGGTGACAGTCAACACACAGACAAGCCGTACTACTGTCGGACGTGCCGACGTGATGGGGATCCGTATCATTCGTACGTCATCGATGCGAAACAGCTCGATGCCGCGAGCGTCCGCGCCGACCGACATCGAGATGTGGTGATCTACGACGAACTCGTTGATTCTGGGGGTGGTTGTGATGAGTGAGGAGTGTAAGGATTGTACCCGAAAGATCCACTCGGAAATGTACGAAGAGTATTGCTACCAGTGTTGGCATGTGGTTATGGGAGCGAAAGAATGACTGACTTAGACCAATGCCCGAATTGCGGAGAGAGAGCATCGAAAATGTCCAATCACGGCCCGTGGTGGGAGTGCGACAACCCCCACTGTTCGGTTATACATTTCAACAATGGTTAACGACGAATCCGAACGCACTATGCAGCAGCAGCCTATCATCGGTTTTGTCGTTGATAACGATGAGCCAGTAGTGAAATGTGTTGGATGTACAGCAAAGGAGGACAACTGTGTTGATAAAATCCGTGATGGCGAGGATTATGGGACTACAATCCCGTATCCCGAGTGCAACGGGTGCGGTGAGGTCCTCCGACCGAATAGTCAGATAGACACTGACACGTCTGATGCATCCGACACGGAAAGTAGTCAATCCACAGACGAACTCGAAGCCGAAGCGCGCGAAATCATTGACACATTCAACACCACGAAAGCGTCCCACAGCCCCAAACTGGAGTTGTTCACGATGTCCGATTACGACAACGGCGAATACGTTTTTTGGGCGACTGGTCTCATCGATCGAGACGGCCTATCGGCGGTTAGAGAGAGGGGCCACACGGTCGAGTACATCAATGGCACCAAGCGCGACGGCGATGTGATGATAATGATCCATGTCCCTGTTCAAGAGGCTGAGTACAATCCAGATGCGGTAATTCCGGATGATATCGAGGTGGTGGACATTGAATACTGACGAAGAAACGACGGAGAATCCGCGCGTTCGTGATCCCCCAACGGACGATATCATTGGGGGGCTTAATCGTGTCATTGACGACCGCGAGGCGCAGTGTAAGTTCTGCGACCACGTTGTTGAAGGCGACAGTTGGAGTGAAATCCTTGAAAGGCTTGCCGAACACGGAGAGGAAGAACACGACTGGACCGGACCACGTGACGGGTGGTCTGAATGACCGATAGAGAGACGATGGTGATCCGACAATGAGCACCTGGACAGCTCTCAACGTCAAATACGCTGGGGAATACGAGATGCCAGAAGCATTCTTGTCGACAGTCTCGGTGCGCAACCACCCCGGCGATGGATTCGATGTCATTCTCGACGTTCACCGCCGCGGCGACCGCGTGGAGTCTCACATACTTCAGATGGCAAAGACCGGTGGGGAGATCGACTGTTGTGTGGTCGTCTCCGGAAGCGATACCAGTGATATGTTCACATTCACCCAGGTGGACAACAACGGAGCGGAGATAAACCGATGGAGCGACCGCGAAGATCTCATGCGGGATAAGCGGGTCTATGAGCGGATCGAGGAAGACATCGGCCTACGGCCTGATTACGGTGGGAATTACCGGGGGTACTCTCAGAAATGACCCAACACGTCCCCGGCATCGGAGAAGTGAGACGTGATACTGAGTGGGGGATTGGCCCCGATGGCGCGCCCATGCGGCTGTACACCGCTCGGATCGATGGCGAACGCGTCCGGCTGCCATCAGTCACCTCCGTGCTCAAATACGCAGATACCGACACGAGTGGCTTGGAGAGCTGGAAGCAGCAGAAAGATGGTGAAGGGAACTCCCCCCACCACGAACACCTGTTCTGGTACAAGCGCCATCGAGGCACGCTATGTCACTACGCCGCGCTCGCGCCCTTCCAGGATGGGAACGTGTGGTCGGACGACGAACTCGAAAGCGCACAGGAACTCATCACGCTCTCCGATCGGGAAGTTTCGGGGGAGAACCCCGGCTTGGTGCTCTATAGCCTGTGGAAAGACTGGGGCTTCGTGGACACCAAGGTCGAGTTCTTCAATCACGTCCACACGCGGATGCTCTCGCTCGAGCGCGATCAACAATACTGTCTCGCGCGCCAATGCCGATACGACATGCGTCAGTTTCTGCCAAAATGGCAGGAAGCGACCGACGCGTTGGGGATTAGCCAAGAGAGCATCATCGATGCCGAGCGCTTTCTCTTCGACCCGGAAATGGGCGTAGCGGGCCAATGCGACCTGATATACGACGCGCCCGATGGCGCGCGCGTGCTCGCGGATCTCAAGACATCGGCGGGATTGTACGAAAAGCACACCCTTCAATCCGCGCTCTACGCAGCGATGGTACCCTACGACATCGACCGCCTCGAGGTGCTACGCGTTCACCCGCGCCGTGGGTGGGAAGTGTACACACCACCGGAGACCGAGGCTATGCGCGGCGTTCTCACCGCCGGGAGCGGATATTCAAAGTGGGAAGGCTCGCGCTCGGAACTCACCGGCCGATGCGCCCGCGCGGTCGACGCGGCGACCGAGCACCTCACGGCAACAGTGACTGGATAATATACAATAGAGATTGTGGCAAAATAAATCGGTAGTATTAAGTGGTTGTGGCATGTATGTATAGATAGAGGGGGACAGATGATGGATACCAACGAACTCCGAAATCTCGAAACGGGCGACAAATTCACCGTAGAAGCCGACGAGGACGTACGAACGGTCAAAGGGTGGGAGATCCATGACGGGGAAAACCACCTGATCTACGAACTGGGCGAGAGTGAGATCATCGTCCCATTCACCAAAGCGATGGCCAAAACCACCAAGTTCGGATGGGAACTCATCGAGGAGGAAACCGACGGTGGCCGCTCGCTCGGTGACCCGGAGCGCATCGATTCGTGGGAGTGTGACGAATGCGAGTGTGAGACCGAGACAGTCACCTACGAGACTGCGCGGGGTGTTCGCTGGTTCCAATGTACCGAGTGCGGAGCACTCAAAGACCTGTTCGGGGATGCCGAGCCTGAAGACGACGAGAACGCGGGCAAGGAACTCGTCACCGACGGAGGAACACCAATGCAGCCAACAACAACCTGCAAAAACGACCGATGTAAAGCGGAGATCAAATACGGGATTGAAGCGCGTAACGTCCCAAAGTACTGCTCGTTCGAATGCCGCGACGAGGCCGAGCAGGTCCACAGCGACTGCCCATCATGCGGGGAATCGTTCCACGGGTATCACGGCATCCGATGCCGCGAGTGCTCGATGCGGGGGAGATAGCGGTGACCCGACGCGCCCGCTGTCCGCGATGCAACGCGTTGCAGGATGTTCCGATCTCCGATTGCGACGTGTGTGATTGGGCGTTGGATACCGACTAACCCCCGGCGATGGCGTAGCACGGTTCGATTCCGTGCGGGGGCATCATCCCGCGGTGGGATGGGGAAGCAACTACCATGGACGAAATACCAATGGATCTTAGCGCGGTGGAAACGAGCGAGGAACTCGAATCGTTGCTGTCGGGGTACGAGACGGTCATACCGATGGATGGGTCGTACATTGTCGAATCGGAACACCGGATGATAACCGGTGGTGAGATCGACCGATTGCGCGAGCAGGGGTTCGAGATCACCGGCCGCGTCCTCCGCGAGTCTCCGGGGGGTGTCAGTGTGAAAATAGAGCGAGTTCGAGAACCCGACGTGAAAGACGAAGAACCCACGGATTTGGAGATACTCCAAGATGTGACATCGGATTTCGAGACGGCCGAAGAATACGGCGATCGGTACCGGATCAGGTCAGGATACGACCGTCTGACCGATATGGATGTGAGAGACATCCGTGCAGCCGGATTCGAAATCTTCGGGAGCATCGATTTCGAGAACAACAGCGTTGTGGTGGAGCGAGTTCGGGAGGCAGACCAATGACAGACGCATTCGACAACGAGATAGAGGTACTGGACCACGGCGTAGCAAAGTTCGTAATCGGGGGTGTGGCGTTCACGTTCGATTCGTACCACCACCGTGCGAACTTCTACGAGTTCGTATCTGACAACACGATCCACACCAAAGTGCGGGTCATAGCTCTCTCAGACGAACAGCATCGGTTCCTCCACGGAGCCTTCGACACCCACGGTCACCCGAAAGACGACTGGGGAGGGTTGGGGGAGGCATACCAATGACCGAATACGAGGCACTCGATGCCCGCGTGGAGGTGTCGAAGGAGATCCTGGGCCACCCGCACTACATGTGCCCACAACTGGCTGATGAACTCCCCGTGCAGGAAGGCATCCACTACCGCGTGGTTGCCTGCACGGAGTGGTGCGACTACTCCATGCCAATAACGATCAGGTGGCACACGGGAGATACGCTCGATAATCAAACCGACACATTCGCTTCACTCGAGCGGTCGGCCGAACTCCGAAACAAGGCCGTCGAAGAGAACGGGATTGGTGAAGAGTATAGTAACGAATAGGATTGTGGCAAAATAAATCGGTAGTATTAAGTGGGTGTGGCACATACCTATAGATAGAGGGAGAAGAAAAATGGCAACTACCAACGATACCAACGATACCAACCAAGCGACGTTCGAGGAGTTCGAGAGCGAAGACGAGAACGGGGAGTTCGATTACGACGCGAGCACGCGGGCCGACAGCGCATTGAGCGGCTTCCTGAAGGTGGAGAAGGGAGAGTATTCCGAGGCAGGCTACCGCGTTCACAGTGGCTCGGGAGAGACCTACGCGGTCGACCTTCAGGGACCGGATGGGTACTTCTGTCAGTGTGAGGACCGCGCGGACGTGTGCAAGCACATCATGCGTGTGCTCCTCGAGAACCCCGGCCGGCTGCCCCGCTCGGAGAGCGAGCCCGAACTCATCACTGATGGTGGAGAGGAGGACGACACCCCCGAATTCCCGCTGCGCGACGGGGTGCCTTGCCCCCACCGAATGAGCGCGGGCATCGAGCTGTCACTCCGGTGGGAAATCGAATACTCCGAAGCCAAAGCATTCCTCCAGGGAATCGGCTTCTACGGCGACGTGGAGAGCGAGCCCGAACTCGTCACCGACGGTGGGCGCGAGTTCGACTGTAGCGTGTGCGATGAGCCGATGGAGTTCGATCGGGTTCGAGATGGGAATGATGGCCCGGTGGTCGAGTCGGAGGTGTTTGAATGTGAGAATGGACATCAGGGAGTCCGGAACTACGGACCGCTCGGGTACTCCATCCAATCTATCAATCTGAAGAAAGCCGTGTCGAGGAAGGAAATCGTCACGGACGGTGGTCGGGATATCGAGTACCGAGTTATCAGCGATGTAGACGGTCATGTCACCGAATATCGCGACGAGTCTACAGCGGTGGAGCGAGCGGCCGAATTAGACGAAGAATACCCCAACCAGAACCACCGCGTGGAGGCGAAGGAACTCATCACCGACGGTGGAATCGACCTGCCGCCAATCTGCCCGACCGAGCCCGAGCGCCGGAACGAGCACGACGAGCCAATCTGCGACGAATGCGGCATGGTCGTTGTCGACCGGGAGAACAGCGAATTCGGTAGTGCGTGCCTGTGCCAAGGCTGCCGGGATGGCTACTACAATGAGCTTGAACGCGAGTTCGGAGAGGAACTCGTCGCGGCGTGCGACCAATGAACCCACCCGAACCGTTCACATGGCACCAACGCGATGCGATGGAACTCCGGTGTGAGGAGTGCGGTGAGATCGTCCGCGCCGAATCGTGCGACATCCACCTGATGAGCTGCGAGGGATAGACCGGCCGACCAACCCGCGGAACCAACACAGGACAATGGCGAACAAGCAACTACCAACGGCGACCGAAGACTTACAAAACGGCGAGTGGGATCCCGAACCCCCCGTGCGGTGCTTTGAGTACCCCACGGAGGGGCTTACGGTCTTGACGACCTGCGAAGAGGGCGAATGGATCGAATGCGAATACGGCGAAACCATCGGCATCGGCGCGGGGTGGGGTGATGGCGAGTGACCCACCGAAGCTTGGTCGACGCTCGAGCGGACAACGATCCGTGCCCGGATCGGCTGCATCAATCCTGCTACGGGTGTGGGAGAGCGTCGTACGTCTCCTTCGTCGCGGGACAGTGGTACTGCACGGAGTGTGGTACCCGAGCGGTCGATCGTCTCGAACGCCGCGCAGCGAAAGCCCGCGCAACGGCCAACGTGGAGGCTACACCCCCGGTGAAAGAGGACGAAACCACCGATCCAGAACCCGCCGAACCCCCGGAGAATGTGGATTCCTCCGAGGAGCCGGCGGAGGTAACAGCATGAGTATGCCCGTGACGGGCGAAGATGGCGGGTACTACGACGAGCCAGTCATCGTTGGATACCAAACCGAGGGTGGGGGGTTGTGTCTCGTGGACGAATCGAATCACGATGCATACCTCTCATCCGATGTGACCGTTCCGCTCCACCACACACAATAGCGAGCGAAACACAGGCCCGATTGGTATTGCCGGGGTTCGATTCCCCGGCGGGCCATGCGCGCCGCGGTGGTGCGCTATCGAGAGGCAACTACCAAACATGGTGAGAAAACAGAAGAACGGAAGAGGCTACCACCGAACGGACGTTCCGTGTGGGGAATGCGGAACGCCGCTCGAATCAGCCAATGGCCTGCATTGGTGCGCGAACTGTGGGTGTCCCGAATGATATCCGATTCGATCGAGAACGCCAAACCGCCGGCCAACGTCGAGCAGAAAGTCCGCGAGCGCAAGGCCTTCACGGCGACCGGAGACGAGGCTGACGACATCCACTCCGGGGAATACGCGTGTGAGAAGTGTGATTACAAACTCGCCCACCTTACGACAGCTTCCTGCTGCAATTGTGGGTACATCCCGGAGGACGACCGCGATGGGTAGCTCGAGCGTTGAAGCTGGGGCTATGTGGGAGGTGTCCCGGCGGTGGGACATCAGCATGGGCGAAGCCGAGATATTCCTCGGCCGTGTGGGGTATTTCGACCGGGCGATGGTGGGTGATGGCGATGAGTGACGAATCAGTACAAATCCGTTTCAAAAACGGTGATGGTTCGGTCTATCTCGATGAGTTCGAATCGGAGACGGTAGTGCGAGCGCTCCGATTCGCGGGAAAAGCCGCATCGGAAGATGACAATGCCCGTTCCGCCATCACGGTCTCCGAGGTGGCCGATCGCATCGAGGACGTTATCGGGGATGTCGGGCCGGGGGGTGATGTCGATGAGTAGCACGACCGAACCGGTCGAGCTTCCACCCGAGTGCGACTACTGCGACCAAGCGTTGTGGGAAGACGAGGGCCTCACACCGATCTACGTCGGTCCACCGGGTGAAACCTCGTTCGAGGGTGTCGCCCGAATCCCACCGAACGAGCCAGTATATCGACACCACGGGCGGAGGCTTCCGATGATGGCAGCCGTGTTGAACGCGCTCGATAAATCGGATCGGGCCACCATCGACCACGGAAGAAAGGTTGAGGTGGTGGGAGAGTACCGCCCGCGGTATGTCTACGACCTCACGAATACGGAGTACGGAGATGTCCAAATACACGAGTCCGATGAGGTGGGCGTACGCGTGCGCATCACGCCCGAGCGGGGGGAGCCGGATATGTGGGTGTGCGAACACTGCGCGGGGGAATTCAGCCAATGAGTGACGACGAATACCCACGAATCGCGGTCGACCGATCGGAGAACAGCCCGGAGACTGGGGAGACACGCGAGAGAACGTTAGTTTCCCCCGTCCAGACGTTGGATACCTCCAACCGAGGCCGTCGTGCGACGTTCTCCTACAACCCGGAGACTGAGACGTACAGCCTTGAATCGTATGAGGGTGTCAAACTGAAATCTCGGGGGTGGAGAAAGAGTCTCTTGGTGTTCCAACCGAGAGATATTGACGTTCTCGAATTCATGGGAGAGCACCTTAAGAGATCCGATGGTGGGGCTACGGTCACACCATTTGGCGGTGAAGCACGGGTGGTGGACGATGGGATGTGATATCCACGGCCGCATCGAGGTGCGCAACCACGACCACTGGTACACCGCGTGCGATCTCCTTCCACTCGTCGGGCGGTCGTATGACGCGTTCGGAATGCTGTTCGGGGTGCGAAATAACGTGGCGTTCGATCCTGCGTTTCCAAAGCGTGGCTTCCCCGAGCACATCAGCCGGGGGGTAGAAGACGCGGTGGAGCGGTGGGGAGGCATGGAGAATCTCGGAGCCATAGAGTTCCATTCCGCGAGCTATGCAACGCTGTACGAGCTTCAAAGACTCGATTGGAGCGAGGAAGCCGCCGGGCGAGACTTGCGGTATACAGTCCTCGATGAGGACAAAGAGCCGACCGGAACAAAGTTCGGGTGGTCGAGTGGTTGGGCGGATATCATCAACTCCAACGACGAGGCGTTGGCCGATGGCGAGGCGGTGCCCAACGAGGACGAATCGAAATACATCAAGCGGATGAAGCTCACACGCCGGTGGTCGCTATCGGGAGCGTGGGAGTGGGTAATCTTCGACCTGCTCGAGCTTCTCGGGGATCGCTTCGGAGCGGAGAATGTTAGGATGGTGGTGTGGTTTGACAACTAACGATACCGGCGGTGATGAGATGGTGGAAGATGACCCCAACATGCCCCACTGCCAGTACGTCTCCGATACCGAGGACGGCCGTGGGCATACCGACGATGAAGATGTGCGTGAGAGTGGTGTCGTCCTGTGCACGGCTGAGGCGGAGGTAGTCATTCGCCGCGTTGGGCTTCGGTCGTTCATGAGCGGAACGCGCGTTGTCTGTCGCCCGCACGCGGGGTATCTCCTATCGAGTGAATGCCCCATCGAATGGGAGCAATCCGGGGAGGAAGACGAGGTGAGAAATAATGTCTGACGAATCACAAGAGGGCGGAGACATCGACCACGTGAGACTGCTGGATCTCCAAATATCGAGTCTCAATCGGACGGTTGCGGGCGTTGTGATGGCCCGGTACTGGGCGGTGAGCGGAGATGGGGAGTTGGAGGGACAGCTCTCCGGTATCGACCGCCGGATGGACCGGGCGGAAAGACACATCGAGAAAGCGCGTGAATCGATCGAGGCCCTGCGCGACGACATGGGGGCCGGCGATGACTGATAAGCGCGTATCGTCCCCCGGTGGGGTCGATGCTTCGGATATATCCGAGTCTGCCCGGAAGGCATTGGGGGATATCCCCCTTGATGTCGCCCGTGGTGTGAGTCACGGAGAAGATGAGACAATGCCCATCGAGGACATCCCCCCGAAGCTCCTGAGATCGGGCGCGGACACCTACGAGCGCAAGAACGCGGATTACGGAGCCTCGTGGTATGAGATTGGAGAAGTCCTGTACAAAATGGCCGGCGAAGAGCCGGTCACACTCGACAGCCCCGAAGACTGGGTGCGGGCGGGGTTGTACACCCGCCGTCTGGATAAGATGTTTCGGAGCTTCACGGGGGAGTTCCGCGCCGAATCGATGAATTACGAATCGACAGGTGACGCCCACGAGGACGAAGGGGTCTATGCGCACATGGCCGCAGCGGTCGCCATGATGGAACAGGCAGACGAACAACGAACGGATGGGTAACTACTATAGTTATCCAGTCAAACACATAAACGGAATACTACAATGAACATAACAGACTTGCCGGGAATGAAAGCGGGATCGACTATCAGAAACATTGCGGTTGGAGCGGTGTACGCGTTCGTACTGCTGATGGTAATCGGTGCGATGGCACCGGCCGAAGACACGGACAACTCCGGTGCGTCGGAAGCCGAAGCCGAAACCGAGGCGACCGATGCTCCGGATGACACGGAGACGGCCAAGGCTGACGGTGGAACCGAAACCGAGCAGCCAGCCGAAGAGACCGAAACCGAAGCCCCCGAGGGGGAATCGGGTGACAGCGGGTCATCCGGCGATGGGTATCAGGTACGCGTGAGCTACGATGGCGAGTGGTCCGGTAGCTTCGGATCGATGGGCGAGAGTCGAACCGTTGATGGGACGGGAGCGAAAACCATCGACATCGACATGGATGATGAAATGCTAAACATGGTGTCAGCAACGGTCCAGAAGCTTGAAGCCGGCGATGGGGAGATGACCGTCGAAATCCTGAACGACGGTGAAGTGGTCGAAGAAAAATCAACGAGCGCCGAACACGGCGTGGTGACGATCAGCTACGAGACGTGAGAAAATGAGCAACGACGATACGATTTCCGACGAGGAGCTGGCCGAGGCGTTGGCAGGCAAGGCATCGCTGCTCGAACGCGGCGACCGGGACCGGGCGCAAGTAATCGAAGAATTGGTAGAACTCGTGGCCGATAGTCCGGAAACGAGTTCGAGAGAAGGGCGTGTGGATTCATCTGGTCGAGTCTCCATCGGACGGAGATTTGAGGGGGTTAATGGCGTGGTAGTGTTCTACGCCGATCCGGCAACCCACGATCCAGACGACTAACAGCGGGCGATCGCGGAGCCTCCACGGTATCCACGCCGTGGGAGGGGTGCAACCCCCCACGGAGGCATGGGCGCGCCGATGTCGGGAGCGGTCGGTGTGTGATGGTGTGGGGGTGTGCCCGCGCGGAGAAAGCAACTATGGCAGAAAACGATACCAACGACGTATTGGAACTGGCGGGAGAGAGAGCGGAAGATGGCGGTCCCATCGCCGGTATGCTGTCCGATGGTCTCGAACAATCGAAGGCCGCGGGCGATGGCTTTTTGTGGAATTGCGCGGAGGGGTTGCGTGCGGATCTCTCGGTCGAAGAGACCTATGCCGCCATGTGGTTGGCGGTAGCAACCGATGTCTACGCGGAGATGGGTGGGGACGGAACACTCACGGTCGGTCAGTCGACAGCCTTGGCGTTTTCCGTGGCCAAGGCGGCCGAAGATGGGCTACTCTCAGCGGGGGGAGACGAATGAGAGACGACGATCCGTTTGACAGCCAGTTTTTCCACGACCAACGCGAGGAACTCAAAGAGGACGCGGGGCTATTCAGACGTGTGTTCGGGTGGGGAATGGCCGCGGCGATCGTTGGGTTTGTTCTTCAGCTGGTCGTCCTCGGAGCAACTGTCGCTGTCGTGTTGTGGGTCGCGTTGACGATCCTTCAACATTTCAGCGTTCTAATGATCGCCGGGGGGTTGTTATGAGCGAGCGAGACGAGACGGAGAGCGGGGGTCTGAACTACGATGATGCCACGGTTCGGTGTGGTTGTGGTGACTTCGCGGTTGACATCGATAGTAGAGAGTATGTCCGCGCCGTGGACATAATCTGCCCGGAATGTAAGAATCATTTCGGGTGGGCGGTCCCGGAAGGTGAGTTCCGGAAATCGAGGGGGTTGTTATGAGCGAGCGAGACGAGACGGGGAGCGAGGAGACGGAATTCATCTTCGGGGATCGCTTCGACCTTGGCCTGGGCGATGAAGCCACACCCGATGATCGGTGGGACGAACTCACCGACCGGATCACACGCTTTGCCGACCAATCGGCGCTTCACGATTCTCTTGGTGGGGAGCTGTTGGGGGTTCTCTTCAAGGCTGAGAATTACCACATGCGCAATTCGGGCGAGTTCCTTCCGGTAGAGGCGCGCAACGCGTTGGCGTACGCCTTGTTCTCCCCGGTCGAGCGCACACTCGAATCGAACGGTGAAGAGGGTGGGTCTCCCATCGGATCGCTCCCTGCCGATGAACTCGAAGAGTTGAAATCGGCTGCGGCCGATGAGTCCGACACATCCAGCCCCGGATACTATTGATCGTCACCGGGTGAAAACTCTACTCGCGTTGTGAGTTATTTACGCATACGGCGGTGGATTCATGCCTTTTTTCGTAACACTACAAGAACGTTATATACGGAAAGTTTTTACACACACACAAACCATTAAGGATATGGGCGCGGAACCAAAGGGTACGGAGTGTGACAGCGATGGGGCAGTTGAGGGGATGCCGATTGCGGTCATAAGACGGCAAGAGTTGGTTGAACCGGTGACGATCGACTGCCCCATCTGTGAACGGTCTAACACGAAGAAAGGGGGATGGGAGTTTACCATAAGAGATCCGTATACTTGTGAATGTGGGTACGTTTGCTATGAGTAACGCTGCATGGGAATGTGTGGATGGGGAATCGGAGTGTCCGACGTGCGGAAGCCGTCCGGTCGAACCCCACGATGTGCAACACGATGGGCCGGCCGTCGTTCTCGTTTGTATCAACAACCATCTCTACTCGTTCGATACTGAAGCCGGAGAGGTGGTGTGAATGGCGGGCGTGGGTGGAATATGAGGTACAATTGGAGAGCGACGTGTCTTGGTTGTGGAGCGTCTGTTGAGTGGACAACGATGGTTATGGCTGAGATCGTAATAGAGAATCACATGAACGACTGTGAATATTCCGACGGTTCGAGAGAGTTAGAAAATCGAGCAGCGAATGCAGCGAGAGAGGGACACCAATGAAACGACCGACACACTGCCCGTTCTGCTATGAGAAGGTGGAGAAAACCCGGCCGTACAAGTGGAGAATACCACCGGATGAACGGGATGACTTCCCCCCACCCCTCTCGACTGAATTGTGGGATGATTTCCCCCGACCGGTGCCCACAG
The DNA here is from genome assembly GCA_025041175.1 of Halobacteriales archaeon YIM A00010. Classification (GTDB taxonomy): domain Archaea; phylum Halobacteriota; class Halobacteria; order Halobacteriales; family Haloarculaceae; genus Halocatena. The sequence goes on along the minus strand of JAKCFJ010000001.1, from coordinate 1,537,829 downwards.
TGGACGCTCTCGACTGTTATCTGATGGTTCCCTGCGGGCATGTGTTTCGCGAAGACGACGTGCGGGGTTTCGCTGCCGATCTTGGGGTTAGGGTCATGAACCCGAACTCCCCCGTTGAGAATGGTGGGTGGTAGCGTTGCCACTGCGCGCGTATAACGAACCGTAGAAACAGACGCTCACTCAGTCAACGCGGCGTAATCGAGATCCAAATCCACATCATCGATTACACATTCCCATGTGACCGGCCGGTCGTCACTGACGCCATGGACGGTCGCCATCTTTCTGTGATCCGAACAATCCGGGGATCCGATGCGCTCGGCAAACTCGCTTCCGGGTTTCATGCTCGGTGACATGAACACGGGTTGCTGGTGCAGAACGTGAGCCTTCCGCGCGTTGTGGTAATGCCCCAGATAGGCCACGTCGAACCGGTGGGCGGCCTGCCACCCTCTCCATTTGCTTTCAGACATGCGGGTCGCTTCGATGTGTTTGGGGGCTTCGTGGCCGTGACGCAAGTGCCCGGCCATCTTCCCCCCACGCATGGAGAAATTCCGATAGTATTGGCCTCCTTCGACCATCATCGAGACGTTCTCGATGTCAGTTTCAGCGATCCTATCTTGGAGCCACAGGTACCCAACGCGGTCGAAGTTCGCTTTCGAGGACGAACCCCTCGAGCGTATCTCTCCGTGGTTCCCGGCTTGGCAAATGACCTGCACGCTCGGGAAGTGTTCAGCGAACGTCTTGATTTGGTGGGTCGCCATGGCGACCGAGCGAGAGAGTTGCTTACTGATCGGAATGGCGATGTCGTGAGCTTGGGAATCATATACATTCTCGTTGGTGATGAAATCCCCGCCGTAGAGCACGTGGAGCGTATCAAACGCCCGTTCCCCCTCGAACATCGACCGGAGTTCGAGAATTTTGTCCGTGATATGCTCGAACGACCGCTCGGTGACGCTCGGATTGAATACCTCTACGGGTACTACCCGGCCATTGTCGAGTTCGACCGTCTCTGTCCCCTCCACCACGTCTCCCATGTGCACATCCGTGATGTGCAGTACCATGTCTTCGTGGCCGGCGGTACTCGTCAACGGGGCTTTGACCGGAGCCTTTGCTTCGAGGCGCTCGATGATCGACGCTTCTAACTCCTCCGCAAGGCTCTTCGCTTCGACCGTCGTCTCACGCTTCGACTGGGTGGTTAGGTGGGTCGGGCGTGGGTCGGGGGTATCGATATCCCGAATCGGTGGTTCGTTCCCCATCACCGGTTCGCTCTCCTCCGGAGTCTCGCTCTCCTGGGGAGCGGGTGGCCCGAGGCGGTACACGCCGGCCGAGCGGTCGTACTCTACCGGATAGCCCTTCGCTCGGATCGACGCGACATGATCGCGGACCGTGGATGGTGAGACACCCAGGTCGCCCCCGATCTCACCGCTCGAGGAGGGGAGCGCGGAGCACACCATCGTCTCGATGCGCGTTAGCTCTCCTGCGCCGTCACGTTTGCAACCGATGTGTGTCGAATTCGATACTCCCCGCTCGGAGGTGTCCTCGGAGGTAGTCATGTTATCCTGCAAAGTTATCACACACCCACATTCCGAGGTGGGTACGTTCGGTACAGCTTCACCGTCGTTACGATGGGGATGATGGTGAACAAAATGACGCCGAGAAGCGTGAGAATCACATCGACGTTTGGGGGGGCAAGCTCAGTCACCCCGATGATCGATGAGATTACCCCCACCGAGGCGAACAGGAAGGGGAATTCACTTGGGAATCGATGGCGGGGAATGCCGGTTGCCAACGCTGCTCCGATCCACGTCGCTGCCGCGATGAGCAGTATTACTTCAGGTTGGATTGTTAAAAGTTGCAGTTGCGCCATGATCATTTCTTATCATCTCTATTATCCGTTATTCCATCCGGGTTATTCACCGGGCGGTCCGAGTCTGGCTTGTGTGGCCGGTTCGTTTCGTGGCTAAGGAGATCGAACACATCGATCCCGTAATCAACGCCGAGTAATGCCGAGGACGTGAGCAAAACGATGAATATCGTTCTCAGTGGGACGGATACCTCGGGCATGATATCTACGATCATCAATGCCAACGCGGTGAGGTACCCGACCGATCCCAGTATCGTGAGCGTCCGTTGTCTGAATTGTTGGTCTTCCATTCCGTCTATACCTCCGCGCCGTCCCACCCAGGCTTCGAGGCGGTGTTGTTATCCCCATCGCCCATCGTGCCTCACGGTGATTATGTCAGCATCTCTCTCACGCTAAGAAGTTCGGACACCTGTTCTATCGAGCTGTAATCACCCGTGATGAGCGCATACCCAAGCCACACCACCGCCGCTCCACCGAGCGCATACCATGGCTCTCGAATCAGGTGCTCGGTGACAGTCTCGGAGAATTGCTGTTGAATGCGACCGACACCCAACGCCGCTCCAACGAGCATCATCAGGAGTTCGACGTTCCCTCCGAGCGCGGCTGCCAGGCCGACCGACACGCCGATGATCGCTGCATGAACCTCCACGCTGTACGACATGAAACCATCGCGTTCCGTATCTTCCTCGTATTTTCCCATCGGTAGGTAACCCGCGAGCGGTTTGAGTTCCTGGTACCACACCTCCCACCGGGTCCCATCCCGATCATCGGGGGATGGGCCATCCGGTTTCTGGGGTGGTGGATCGGGGGCTGATTGAGACCCGTGCAGGGGTGATCGACCACCGTTTACCCCAGGTGTAGCACCCGAAGATGTGTCTTCGTCGGCCTTCCTCTCGCGTTCGTCCCTACTCATCGGAACCACCACCGGAGACGATCTCGAGCGAGTTGAGCTGGCCGGCCACCCACTCGCGCAGGGCTTCGAGGTCCGATTCGGTGACAACGTTTTCGTCGTGCCCGCCATCGAGGCCGTTGCCAACGAGCGAGCCCGTGATGTCGTCGCCGTCGCGGAGAATGCGAGCGGGCACGCCATCGAACGTTGCGGAGACGGGGATGGCACCTTCCGCGAGTTCGAATTCATCGACACCACCCCACATGTTCCCGCTGATCATCTTTCGATTATCGCTGATCTCCTCGATCGATTCGCTCGGTTCGTTCTGCTCGGTGCCCGAAACGTCGCCGTGAACGACGATCTCATAATTACCGTTCACGCCGGGGCCACCGAGGCCGTCCACTATCAGTTTCATATGTTGATCATTTCCGTTGTCGCCATCGTCTCCATCCCGATCGACTGCGAGCGGTGCGCCCACGTCCGTACGCCCATCGCGGACGTTCGGGCCGTAGATATTGCCCGTGACGTAGAAATCGGTCCACGCGTCGGTCTCTTGGCGGTACGCTTGCCCCTGCGCGTTCACCGCGCTCGGTCGGGCTGTATGCCAGAAGTGGGAATTGTTGATGTGGGCTTCCCCGGTCGGAATGCCCCGGAGAGCGAACCCCTCTTGCGCGTAATCTCCTACGTCCCACGTCGACATGATCGAACAGCGTTCGATCAGGATGTCTCCGCCCGCTGTATCCCCCCCGAGTGGGTATTTCTCAGCCGCGGAATCGCTGAGATTATTCGCCAGACAATGCATGTCAAGCGCGTGGCCCGACCATGGCCCAGGCCCGACGACCGAATTCGTCATACTCCACGAACAATCCGGATATCCGAAGCCGGAAATGCCATGGCGGCAGGTATCGAGGAAACACTCATTCAGCGAGAGGTCGCCGTTGTAGTGCTCGATACCGTACCCGAGATGCTCCATGGAGCTTCTATGGAAGGTCGTGCGCTCGATAACAGCATCCGTGTTCTTCGACCGGGAGCCGATTTCAAGGCCGGCGAGGCTCCATCCGCGGAACTCACACCCAACGACGGTGAGCGTCCCCGCCGTGTCGTGAGACCACAGGCCGGTGCCCTGCATGTCGTCAAATCCAGGAGCGGTGTGGTCCGGATCGACGTATTCGAGTTCGGGGCCGAGAAACGACACCCCCCACAGTGATGGAGCGGTGCCATACCCACTCTCGAGGACTCGGTGGCCGTTTTCTTCACAGACGATTTGGGGACCACGACCGGGAACGTCCGGGTCACAATACCCACCGACGATAGCCACATCAGAACCCATGTCGATGCCGCCGGTGCGCCGAACGTACCCCGTAAGCCCGATCGTTTTGTCCAAATAGATCGTCGCACCGTCTTCTTGGACGGCTGAAACGAACTCTCTCGGTTTGGAGACGTGGTACTCACATTCGTCGCGGGTGGGCATCCCCTCCGGGCGGGAGATGTCCGTACCGCCGTGGGTGCCCTTGCCTGCGCTTCCGCCAATCCGCCGGTGGAAGCCGTCTAACGGTGCTTCGTGTGGTAATGCCATTGTGTTGGTGTTAGATCGTGTCAGTGATCTTGATTTCGTCGTATTCGCACGTGTTGTTCCCCGAGTTTTCGATCCGGATGCCTTGGTCTTGGAAACTTGCCGATGCCGATGAATCGTCGGTGATCGAAACCGATCCGACGATATCTCCGCCGGGGGTGATCATGTCGACAGCTATTTGATTGTCTCCGTGGTTCCACCCGATGCGACAGCGATAGGGGAAATCCATCGAGGGGGAAAAGTTCGGGTCCGTGTCGACCAGCTCTTGGGAGCCACCGGAGTATTTTTCTATTGACAGCTCATTGTCGCCGGTTTCACGCTCCCACTCGATGCGGTAGAAATGGCCGTCGTCCTGGCCGTACGTAGCGAATTCGAACCGGTTGATCACCCCGCCGCTCGTCGTATTGGTGATTTGAAACCAAAACTCCCACAGGTCGCCGGGTTGTGGTCCGCGGTCGACCGTGGAGTTGCCCGAAAGGTGAGGCTCCCGGAAGCCCGTGATTTCCCACTTGTAATCCGTGTTATCGAGGCCGGGAGTGACCACCGCATCCGAGCCGGTCGAACTCGGAACGTCCCACCCCGAATCATCCCCGTCCTCGAAGTCATCAACGATTTGGACGGCCTGCCACACGACCGTTCCATCCACGGTGATCTCTTTGATATCGTCGCCGTCCGCGGTGACAGCGTTGTATTCCGATCCATCGATGGTGCTATGTGTCATGTGGTTTTGAAGTTGATAATGCCCGAACCATCGGTGCCATCCTTCTGGATCTCATACGCGGTGCTTCCGGATGTGACGATCAGCCCGTCTTTAGTTTCGACAAGTCCATCCGAGCCACGGATGCGGATGATACCCGGACCATCTGGATCGAAGAGGTTCAGATGCTCGTTAGACCCACCGATCCGGTAGATTTGGCTCGTGTCGGTCTCCTGAAGTTCGATGTGGGAATTTTCTTGGTCGATGGCAAGCTGTCCGTTGATGTCAACAGCCCCATCAAAGGATTCGTTAATATCCGTCCGGGCGTAGTTGGCCGCTCCCACACCCCCGAGTGCGTCCGTATTATCCACCGTGGTGCCAGAACCATCGTCGGTTTCATAGCGGGAGTTCTCCACGGAGATCACAGGCCCGAGCGTCCGGAGATTGGTGGTTGCGGTGACATCGGTTGAGTTCGTATCGAACTCCCACAGGTCGATGGTCTTGGTGCCCGACGCAAAGTTTCCCGAGACATCGACTTGCACGGAATCGATAGAATCTGGATGGTAGCCGGCCTGTACGGTGATGCCCGCCGTGGATTCGGGGAGCGTGATGGTGGTTTGGTCGTCCCGAGCGATGATCGAGCCCGACACCATCGCTTCGCCGGTGTCGATCGTCACATCCAACCCGCTCGTTCCAACGTGGTCGAACGCTCCGTACGGTCCGGCCGCGAGATCTCCCTCGCCGGCGATGAGGGTGAGGGTGTCCGGGGCTACCCACCCAGGAGCATCGAAATGAGAGCCATACCTGAAGTTCTGAGCCGAGGCGGTCGGTGTCGTTACGTTGGTTCCGGTTATGTTAGCGTCGTCTGTCATGATTGGCTATTGGATTAGGCGGGCGACCAGGAGAATTCACACCCAACCGTCGAAATCATCGTATCGTCCTTGGGTATCGGAGAATCGAACAGGCCGTGATTTATCAGGAGTGTGGACTCATCGAGCGATTCGTCTCCCGAATAGACGCCCATCTCCGCGAGTTCCTCGCCGTTATCTACATCCACGTTGCCTTCGCGCGTATCGAGCACCGAGGTAACACTGATCGTTTGCCCACCGTCTTCATACGCCGAGATGTCCGCCCGGTATACCTCGTCGTTTAGAGCCCGGTCGCTTTCTGCGGGGTCGGACGATGATCGCCCGACCGCGATGGTCCGGAGCGGTGGGGGGTTGGTTTGGGCCGCATCCATCGCATCCACCACCCATTCGTGGTGACCCACGCAGATGATGTTATGCGAGGTGTGTTCCGCCGCGGGTTGGAGCCGGCGGAGGACGGTGAGTTTGTCCCGCCCGCTGAGTTGGTCCCACGCGTCGGCTTCCTCGCGGACGCGCTCGATGTCGTATTCCCGCACGGTGATGGTGCCCGAAACGACCGCTCGGTCGTCGGTTTCCCGGTTAGTCACCATGAATCTACCCCCCACGCGTCGGTGCCCCACTCGAAGCCAGCTTGGGCGGTTTCGCTCTCGCTCGAGATGGTGTCGGTTGCCGTGGCCTGTTCGGTGACGGTTTCGGATGTCTGAGTGGTGGAGCCTTCGGTATCCTGCAATTCGTTTTTCGTGAGCCGGTCGTCTAACCGTTTGATGATCTCCGCGATATCGGAGGGTTCTGAGCCAAACATGTCTGTCGTACCTCTCAGCCGGGGATCGAGTCAACAGGGACCAACGAAACCGACGCATTGACCGCGGAGCCAGCGTATTCTTCTTGTTTCTCTTCGATGAGGTAATCTCCCACCGCTCGGACATCGGGCCAATCGAAGCGCATCACGTCGCCCGTTTCGAGCGCGTGGGCGCGTGGGGATTCGAGCGTGGTTTGAAGCGCGGTGTCTGGTTGGTTCGTCCGCGCTATCGAGGCTTCGGCTGCCCCGTTCGCGGCATCGAAGGTTTTCAGCGAATCATCAGACATGACATCATCGCGCCGGCGGTACTTCTCGGCTGATTCCACGTCGTCCACATCCACCACGATATCATACGGATAGTGGGGGATAACGCCCGGATTGCCACTCGCCGTGTTGATACCGATGTCGTGGCCCGTGTCTCCCCCCGCCTCGATGATCAGCCATGGGAGAGGCTCGGGGTTTGTGTGTTCTGGCATGATAAACGTCGTCCAATCGTCTTCCGAAACGAACTCTTGGGATAGCGTGCGTTGGGCGATGTCCGAAGAGCGACTGCCCACGTCGACCGGGGAGCCACCATCGTCGTATTGGAGGCGGACAACGAGGTCGTCGTCGGAATCCATGTCGCGTTTCGTCCAAATCTCCACGCGGGAGAGCGAGTCTTTCCGCGTTTGAATCTGGTAGACGATCTTATCTGATTTCGTGACGCGTTGGTACCCATCCACGGTGGTTTGAGCCGACAACTCCTCTTCATCGTGGGCGGTGCCCCCGATGAGTTGGAGGTCGTTCACCATCCCCGAGGAGCGGATTTTGATTTGTGGAACGCCCACGTCCTCGTTGGTGACGACGAACGCGGGGGTGAGCGTGTTCGAATTCACCGCCAAGACATCCTTCCCGACCGTTTTGAGGACGTATCCCGCCCGCAGGGCGAGGCCCGCGACGACATCGAGAACGACATCTCCATTGAGAAATACCGAGGCGGGTTGGGAGATGTCGGGGAGTTGAGCGGTGTTCAGCTCGGGACATTCGGCTTCGAGTATCTCGTTGATGATCCCACCATCGCCGGCGATGGGCGTGTTCTCGAAGACGCGATTTATCCGCCGCATCCCCATGATTCCCCCGCCGAAGTCTTCGAGCTTGAACGAGAGGCTATATATGGTGGATCCATGGCCGTCGATATCGATCGAGGAGATCATGCCAGTCCATCTGCGTGTGTCTCCCCCACCATAGGGGCCAACTCCGTAGCCTCCCTGCCCGTATCCGGTGGTATCGGAGGAACTGCCCGCGCGCTCGAACACCTCTACGCGGTCTCCGATGCGTATGTGATCGGAGTATACGCCCTGGTTGTTCTGGATGGTGACCGAGGCGGTGTCTTTCACATCGCGCAGCCTTCCAGTGATCGAGAAATCACGGAATTCCCCGCCGGAGATGGAGTAATCCGCATCGGATCGGGACGTGGAGGAATTGCCCGGATGGTAGCCGACCAGGGCGGCTTCTGTGATATAGCGGGTCATGATTATGTGACGTTGGCGGAGGTGACGCTCCCGCCTCCGAGCGTGCCGTCCGTTGAATTGGTTTGATTACCCCTGAAAATGCTTGAGGAGAACACCGAGTTTACCGCCCCGTCCCACCAAATGCCAGTCTCTTGCGTTCCTGAGCTATCGTAGCACCGGACACCGAGGACGGCAATCTCGTTGGGCGACCCGCCATTATCGTGGATCGAGATCCCGGCTGCACCGGACGAATTCGTGTTTCCAGTTCCGTTGTTATGATAGGATCCACCGATGATCCGAACGCGTGCGAGTTGTCCACCCCCCGTCCAAAGCTGGATACCGGAATTGGCCGCGTTGGTAACCGAACACCCGATGATGTCGACGTTTCGGATGTGCCCGGTGGATCCTGCGTTGAGTTCGATCCCCGATTCTCCGTCCGTCATATCGGAGAGGTTGCAATTGACGTTGTGGAGATACAACCCGTCAACGCCTTGGTCGCCGTTCACTGCCCGGCGACCACCCTCAATGAATCCGTTAGAGAACGACCACCGATTGATCCCGTTGGGTGATCGGAGATCGATCGCTGCTTGGGTCGCACTTGCTGGGTGGTCGAAATGGAAGCCGTCAACATAGACTTCGGTGGGTGGTTCGTCCGATGAACTGCCCGAATTCCCAGCGGAAAACGCGGCTATAGCGCTCCCCGAGACGTTGATATTCTGACAATACACCCCTTCGGCTTGGTCGTCATGGTTGTTCGCTCCCAGACGCCATCCCCAGTCGTTGTTGATCGCCGTGCAGTTGCTATAGTACGTATTCTGGGGGCTTGCGGGCGTGTCGGTGAAATCGTGTGTGTGCACGTCGAAGCCCTCCGCATTCCCGATCGACACACACCCATCGAACATAGAGTGCACGGGGCCATCGTCTACCTCAAATCCAGCATCGGAATTGTTCTCGGCCGTGCAGTTCGAAACCGAATTGTACGCTGAGGTGGCGGAGCTATACCGAGTGTCGGTGATGGTGAACGCATCATCACCCATATCCGTCGCATAACAATTCCGAACGGTGGAATCGGTCGTCTTGGCGAATTTAGTGGCATACCCAACTGACGACGTAAACCAACAATCCCGGACGGTGATCCGTGTGGATTCGAGGACGTACACACATGCCGGGTTGACTGTTTTGCCATCCGGGCGCGTCCATTGGCCGTTGTTCGCCCGGTTGCCGTCCATTTCTAATCCTTCGAGAACGACATCCCCGGTCGTCGCATCGCCTTCGGCTTCGTTCGTCATGATGATATTATCATCCGACGCATCAGCGAGGTAGAGGAGTGCTCCGTTGCTGACGAGGCGGGTGTCGGAATCGAGGAGTATGTGACTCGAGACCGTCCATTGGCCGCCCGTGTCTGGGCCAACAGGTGGCACCCACACGACACCCCCCGCCGAAGGCAGGTCGTTCACCGCTGCCTGGATCTGTGCCCCGCCATCCGAGCCCGAGAAATCCGCCGCGTTGCGGATTTCGGGGGTGGTTTCGGTATCGGTCGCGTTCAACGCTCCCGATGAGATAGAGAGGTTGGAACCGCTGATGTCAGTCAACGACACCCCACCGGTCAACGAGCCGCCGAGGCCACCATCTATAGCCTGTTCGCTGCTGAACGCCCACGATCCTGAGACCGTCTCGTTCTCCACGAGCGCGGCGAGGTCCGAGCCTTCATAACCATCGACCGTATCGGCATCGATATTCGAATTGACATCTATCCACCCTTGAGAATCGGAATCAATCGACAGCAGGGGTGGGTCTTGATCTTCCGCGATGTACATCCGGTGTCGGGACGAATCCTTCGAGTTGCCAGCCGCCGGACGATCGGAAAGCGTCCCGCGTTTGATCAGCAATTCATCGGCTTCGTCCTCGAACATCGTGTTAAGGATGTCCGCCCACTGATCTTCATCGATATCGGATACTGAGTGTTCGGTCGGTACCGTTAGCTCGTTGTAATCTGTGGTTTCTGTCATGGGGGTATCTGATCACTTGTGGTTGAGATTCCGCGCTTCGAGTTCGTCGTAGAGCCCGCGGGTGACTTCTCGCCCGGCTTCGCGGGGATCTTGACCGCGCCCGACGGTGACGTTCACCGAGCGGACGTTCAGGGTTGCCCCGGCCGGTCGCATCCCGCGTGCCCCGGCCATGCGGGCAAGCGCCGCGGGGTTAGCCATCGCCGGATCCATCGATGCGAGCGGGGTGATTTGGGACTCGAGGTTTTCGAACTCCCCGACCGCTTTCTTTCGCGCATCTCCGAATTTGCCGGCAAACGTCCCAATCCAATTATCGGATTGGCCGACCGTCTCATCGAGCATATCCGGGACGATCGAATTCCCGGACACCTTCTTTTTCAGGTCGTTGAACTCCCCGAGCACGTCCTCTTTCGCATCACGGAAGGGCTTGGTGAAGTTGCTAACCCAGCTACTCGCCGCGCTTTTCATCTGCGAGAGCATCGATTCGACAGCGGAGACGCCATCGGATTTCAGCCCGCGGATCGTTCCGAGGACATCCGATTTCGCTTTGCTGAATTTGTTGACTATCGAGGAGCGCAGGTCTTCGACCGCTCCAACGATAGAATCGGAGACGCTTTGGATAACGGAGAGAATCGCGTCCCATGCCGAGTTCGCCAGCCCTTCGATCTTATCCCACGTCTTCGAGAGGAAGGTTTTGATTCTGTTCCACGTCCGCCGGCCGAATCCTTCCATCTCGGCCAAGACGCCCTCCCAATCCTGCGCGAGAACCTTCAGACCGATGACGATCAGCGTAGTGATCGCATCAATCGCGGTGCCGAATATCAGCTTGATAGCATCCCACACGACTTCAACGGTGCCTTTGAGAATCTTGAGCTTCGCTTTGAAGATGCCGACGATCAGCGAGAGATTATTGCTGATGCCAGTCTTGATAGCCCCGATCACCGTCGTGATGATCATCTTCAGGCCGTTAAAGGCCGTTCGGGCGATGGATTTGACCGTATCGCCGTGTTTTCTCCACAGGCCGGAGAGGAAGCCCAGGACTTTGTTTATCTTCGTCCGGACGGCATTCATCACTTGGCGGATGATCCGCCGGGCGCGGGTGAACGCAGGCCTGACTTCGTTGACGACACGCGTCGTGTGTTTGTTCCACGCCGATTGGATCGTATTCAGGACGGGGAGAACCTTCGCGCGGATCGCCTCGATGACGTTCGTGATGATGCGCCGGATGTTCCGGTAGGCCGGTCCGGCAGCCTTCTTAATCCGGGAGGTATGCGTGTTCCACTGCGTGGTGATGAACCCGAGCACGCGATTGATCGCGTTACGGAGCGTGTTCAGGACGCCCACGACCACCGTCCGAACGCGGTTGTATTGCGTTCGGGTTGTGTTCACCGACGATTGGCCGTGGCTTTGCCACAGGCTTGTGATCGTGTTCAGGACGGAGGTGAACGTGCGCTTCAGGCCGTTGATGATCCGCCCGACGAGATTCACTGCCTGCCGGATCGGTTTCGGCATCAGCGGGAGCAGGCCGTTCCAAATCGTGATGATCCGATCGACGGCCGAGCGCAGGAGTGACACCAACCCGTTGAAGATGGAGCGGAAGAATCCAGGGAGAGCGCGGATTGCGCCCTTCAGAAGCTCCACGCCGCGGGAGACCAACAGCCGGAAGAATCCAACCAGGGCGTTGATGCCAGCCTTCACGATACGTTTGAGCACAGCGAACAGACGCGTCGTAAGCGCCTGGATTTGAGTTCGCAGACTCGCCCACAACGCGGCGATGCGTTGGGTGTCGCCATCCCAAATCGCCCGGAGCAGGGCCAACCCGGTCTTGACAATATTCTTGACCTGATTGATCACCGAGCGGGTAAACGCGACTATCCGGTTGAAGGTGGCCGCCCATTGGGTGGCAAGCCTCCGGACCACCGGAATGACGTTTGCCTGCATCCAGTTGACCGTCGCACCGATGGCGGATTTGACAGCTGCAAATGCGGCCTTCGTCTTATCACGTATGCCTAAGAAGTTCGTCGACCACGCGGCTGCCAGTAAGGCAATCGCACCGATGATGATACCCACGGGGCCGGTGAGTGCGAGAAAGGCCGCTTTGATGCCCGCGAGCACCGCCATAGCTGTACTCGAGGCGGTGATGAGTCCATAGATCGCTCCCGCCGCGGAGACGAGCGTACCAACCAGAAGCCCGATCGAGATCACTACACCCATCGGGCCTTCGGCTAACCGCTCGAATGCCCCCGCGGCTTGGGTGGCCGCTCGAATGACGACCTTCAGGGCCGGGATGAAGTGATTCCCGAGCGCGGCTGCCGCGTTGAAGACGCGGTTTTTAAACAGCTGGATTGCCGTGCCCGTACTTTCGGCTTCGATGGCGAACTCTTCGGAGAGAGATGTTGCCTTTTCGAATGATTGGTTCGAGCGGTCGATCGCCTCTTTTGTTTCATCCGTCCGTTGGGCGAGAGATCCGAGCGTCCGACGACCGAGATTCGTGAGTTCCTTGTTGAGAATCCGGGCCGCTTCGTCGTTAGTATTGTACGCTTCGGCCAACTTGATCATCGTCCCGGTCGGGTCCTCTTCGACCATCCGCCGGAATTCGTCGGGAGTCTTCCCAATCGCCCGAGCGAAATCGGCCGCTTTCTTCGGGTTCGTCATCTCCGAGGCGAGCGAGTTCAACGCCGTACCCGCACGCTCCGCGCTCGGGAACATCTCCACGAGCGTGGCGTTCAAGCCCGCGATTTCGGGGGCCGTTGCGCCGGCCTGAGATAGCGTGGCCGCCGAGCGAGTCATCGAATCGATAACGTCGCTCGCGGAGGCGGAGGTAGTTTGGCCGAGTGTGTTCACCGCGCTTCCGAGCTTGTCGATTTCGGGGATGGGAACACCCGTGATGTTCGCGAGCTTCGCCAGCGATTGAGAAGCCTGATCGATCGACACGTCCGTTGCTACCGCAAGCTCGGCCGCCGTTTTCGTGAAGTCCTTCAGATTCTCTTCCGCGATACCAAACCGTTTTGCCTCGGTGATGAGAGTCCCGATCTCCTTCGTGGGCAGGGGGATGGTCTCGGATAGATCTTTCATATCCTCCGCGAGTCCCTGGGCGGTTTGTGCGTCCGTGACTTTCGTCATTTCACGGACAACTTCGTTGTAATCCCGCGCCGCGGAGATCGTTCCCGCGATGGCAACCGTTCCGAGCGCCGCGACTGCCCCCGAGACAGCGATGGCCTTCTGTCGGAAGGATGTCATGGCAGCCGATCCAGAAGCGAGAGCGCTTTCTAAGCCGGAGCCATCCCCTCGGATGTTTACAAGCAAGTCGTTAGAGCCGCCCTGACCGGTGAATGCCATTTGTGGTAGATTCCGTGGTGGTAGTTGCTACTGATAACCTTTCGAGTCGTTTTCGATGCGTGAGAGCGTGTCGTCCCGCCGTTTCTCTAAGCTTTGGCGGTACTGACTCGTCGCCTCGAGCGAGTTCCGCGGTGGGCCATCGCGTTGTTCCTGTTTGGCCTTTTGATGCTGGTATCGGCCTTCGAGAAACCGACGCTTTTCCGAGAGGTGGAGCCCTCCGAGCGAGCGCATGGTTTCGTTGCCTTCCGATACGATGACGAAATCCATGTGGGCCTGATCAGCCAACAATTCGCTCTCGGATTGGGGTTCTATTCGTCCTCTCCCATCTCCTCTTCCATCAGCTCGCCCATCTTGTCGGATAGATCGACGCCCATCGCTTCCATCATCCGCATGTTCGCCGCGACTTCCTTGCTTCGCTGTTCCTGTGCCCCGATAAAAAGGTCATGACCACTGCTGTTTTTGACAGCTTGGATCAGCGCCGGGATGACGTAATCGTGGAGATCTCCGATTCCGTTTTGGCCCGGACCACGGACTATGTGGGTTTCGAGGAACTCATCAACGCGCTCGTCGTCTGCGTTCTCTCCCTCGAGCACGTCGGAATACTCTTCGACCGCTCCACCATGGAGCGGGTGAACGAGGACAGCTTTGTCGGTGCCCGGAATCTTCTGTTTGACCGGGATGATGTCGCCCTCTCCATCGCGTTGGATCGAAAAGTCGGCCGGGTCCGCGACTTCAAGCCCCTCTCCATCCCCGAGGCGGGTGCCTTCCTCTTCCGGATCGGCATTCGCCGGGGCATTCGTGGGTGTCGGTTCTCCTGAATTCATCAGGTCGCCGGGTTCGATGTCGCTCATGTGCTAATCTCCATTATGCCGCTGTAACCTCCGCTCCTTCAGACTCCCACTCACACGACAGAATGAGCTTGGCCTGATCGGTCTCTCTCGCATCTTCACCCGGTGATGTAAGCCGGGCGTTGGGAAGCGTTACTGTTCCGTTTCCGGTCGATTCGAAGACGATATCATGCGCGTTCTCCTCGAAGTAGTCCTTCCACTGGTCGACCAGGACGTTCGGACCGCCCAAGTCGCCCTCCATGGTCACAACCCGCGAGGTGGGGTGGATGTTCATCCGATCCGTGCCCTGCCGGGAGTTCGAATCGAGTTCCTGAGAGAACACCATCTCCGAGGTGACGAGTTCGGCTGCGATCGCGCCATCCGCGCCGTAATCGATGGTATCGGAGTTGAACGAGATGTACTCGCTCCCGATCGCGCTCGCGTGACTGCCCGAGCCGAGCGTGGGGACGCCAAGGTCGCCCTCGTCGTAGCGGTAGGAGGACTTTCCGGGGATCTCCATGAGCACGTTGCCGCTGCTATCCGAGATGGTGACCGTCCCTTGGGCCTGAGCGGCGAGTTCGGCCGCATCGACATTGGGGAAGGATGTCGTGGTAGTAACCGCCGTGTCGCCGGTGAGAGCGATCGTCTCAGAATCGGACGCTCCTTCAGATTCTACCGTGATATCCATTGTATCGTTCGCATCGTCGGAGACGATATCGAGAAGAGAGCCGCCATCGGGGGGTTGGTGGATCGTATACGCCCGCCCGCGCTCGAACTGATACCCGAGTTCGTTTAGAATCGGAAGCCCGTCCTCGGTTTCGAAGGGAACCGTCAGCTCTCCTGGGTGCCCGCCCTGCAAGTGGACGTAGATGCGTCTGCCCGTGCCATTGACTCCGCCCGTGTCGTGTTCCTCCCGGAGGAGGTACGAATGCGTTGCGCTAATCGAGTTGTCCGACGCGCGCCGAATGGCATCGTTGCCCGGATCGAGCGTGTTGCCCGATGCGTCCACGAACCAGTTTTGGAAATAATACTCGAACGTTCCTTCAAGCTCCACGGGGCCGTTATAGAACCCGTCCGGGTCCGGGTCGCCAACGCCGCGCAGGGCTTCGGTGCCCGCATCGGGTTCGGTTCCAGGGAAGGACGTTACGGTATCCGAGAGGGCGTTCCAACTCGGATCCGCGGGCGTAACGCCTTCGGTTTCTTCTGCTATCCATTCGATACGTTGGGGGGCAGAACCCCCCATGAATCTCTCGTCAGCCATGGTGTGTTATGAATCGTTATCCGCATCCGCACCGCTCTCCTCACTCTCGTTTTCAGTCGTGTCGTGGGGGTGTACGCTGTCGTACCGGTCGCACATCGCCTCTCCAACCTCCCTCTCGACATTTGCGATACCGTTCGATGAGAACTCCACGCCGGGCGGGGGGTACGTCTCACCCATGATATCCGCCGCGTAGATGGCTCTCGAAGCCTCGTTGTCGTTTTTGATGTACATGTTATGGCATGTCGTGATACGTCATGGCGATGATCCGATACTCACCATACACTGGGGGATCTTCGTCGTCTTCTGGAATTGACCCACCACCGGAGTATCCCATCGATTGGTACCCACTCGGGCCGCCGGGGGCCGCTCGAACGGCATCCGTCACCTCATCGAGCATGTCCTCTACGACATCGTAGGGGTGGGCCGACAGCGCGGGCGATTCTTCCGTTCCGGCAAAGGCTGAGACCTGCACCGAGGCAAACGTTGTCTGCATCGGTCCGGATCCGTCGCCGGTCGTGCCCGTCCACCCAGTCGTGTCGACGTTCCCGCTCGGTCGGCTGCCGGCTGAGAGGGGGGTGACTGATGGGCCTTGCACCACGAACTTTGGGAATGGGCGGTCGCCCTCCGGATCTGGAAGGTCGACAGACGATGAATCGATTGTCGCCCGGATGCCCGAGAAATCCATGTTCGAGCGGAGGAAGGCCTTGAGATCTCTATCGGGATGCTTGATAGCCATGGGTGATTAGACGTTGAGCGGGTCGGAGCGTTTGACATCCACAACGACAACCCCAGTCGCGTTCCGGTGAACGCCGAAGGCCTGGAACCATTCATGTGTCTCGGTCGCCGTTGCCCCATCGGGTTCGTGTCTGAAAACGGTCGCCGGTTGGTTATCTATCGCCGCGTGGATGTCAAACCCCGAATCGGGAATGATGCGAACGAGCGCGTCCTGTTCTATGTCCGCTCCCCCAGCCACAACCGTATCTTCGGGGGCTTGGGCGCGGACAATTTGACCCTTCACAAGCCCTTCATCTACCCATTCGGGGAGATCAGTCGCATCAGCGGGGGGGTTCGCGTTGTACACACGGAGATCCTTGCCCATCTGATTGTACATCCGTTGGATGGGGGCATTCAGTCGGTCGTGGAGGTTTGTCATGGTGGGTGGTGTCGAGAGGGGGTTAGACGGGCCGGGCGTGGATCGATCGCAGGAGCTTTCCAGTATCTATGAGATCCTTCTCTTGGATGACGCTCGACATCTCGTCACTGATCGCTTGGGCGAGATCCGAGACGAGTTCCTCGATCGAATCGGCCGAGTCAGCAATCCCATCAGCTTGGGTTTGCATGACCCGATCGACTGCTGGGCGCGCAAAGGGATACGCAGGCATTTTGGAAGTACCAAATTCGAGGAACACGGCATAGTGTACCTCGGTGCCCGCCAGCCATACCGACGAACCCGCCCAATTGGCTTCGATATCATCGAAGAGATCCATGATGGCGTTGAAGCCGATCATCTGCATACCCCAACCGCCGGTCATGGTGCCGATTTTCGTAGCCATGGCTATTCGTCCTGCGTTGGTCCGGCCGAGAGGGTGTAGGTTGCATACCCCCGCTCCACGTTGCCCGTCGGATCGAGCGCGATAGCAGCGTTGCCATACCTCGAGGCGCGGAGGTCTTCGCCGGTCGATCCTTCGAAGCTAATGGTGGAATCACCTTCCCCACCGCTCGAAACGCGTGGGTCGAGAACGGTGGTGAAATGCGCGCCGAGCAATTGCTCGAGCTTCTCGAGCAACGTCTCGGAGACATCATCTTCCACTGCCACGAGTTCTTCGACCATCTCATGCGCCATCGTCACAAACGGGTCGACATCCGAGGCGGTGAGATCCGTCTTCATGATCGATAAGACGGCATCAGCGGTTGTGCGGGCCATGGGTGTTCAGTTGTTCTGCGGACCGTCGCAGTGGGGGGAGTGGAGGCCGACCGATTCGAAATACTGCCCGCATTTGGGGCATTGGTTTTTCGATTCGCTCTCGGTCGCCTTTTCGAGTAATTCGATGATGCGCTTTCGCTGTCCTTCCGCACGCGCGCGCCTATGTGGGGTTAGGGAACTCATTGAGAGTTATACCCCTCTATGCGTCGATGTGGAAGACGGCTTCAGTCTCCATGACCTTCCAGTACTTCATGAGCCAGGTCCGGTAGAAATCGACCTGTCGCTCTTGGTCGCTCCACGAGTCCGTGGATGGGTTCGACCACGTGGCTTCATACCCCGCCAGCGAGGTGTCGATCATGAACGCGTTCGAATCGGTGAGGTCGCCGGTGTTCGAATACAGCACATCGATGCCGGCGACATCTCCGATCAGGCCGGTGGTGACGGTCGAATCACCAAGGTCGCTCGCTCGGTTGAACTCCGAGGACTTCAGGAGATCGGCCTTGCCGCTCGGGTTTGTGACGATCATGTCAGGGTCGTACCCCAGATCTTCCATCTCCGCGGAGGTGTCGACCACATCAGCGAAGTCAAGGACTCCATCCGCACCGACGGACGACGCCGTGTTGTTGTCCGCGAGTTCGCCGTAGGCCTGAGCATCCAGGAATTCCGCGAGCTTGCGGGCCTGATACTCGACGTGGTGGCCGGCGAGATCGAGCACGTGGTCGGCTTCGTCCTCCATCGCAATCGGAGTCTTGAAACCGTACTTGTGTCGCTCGATATCGATCGTCTCGAAGTCATCCTTCCCGTTGGGGTATTCGGATGCCTTGCCGACTTCAGCGGGTTCGCCAAGCACGTCGTTCGTGCGAGGGATGCGGATTGGGTTTTGGCCCATCGAGACCGACAGGTCTCGGAATGCGCCGCGGAACACCAATTCTTCTTCAGTGATTTGCTCGACAACGCGCCGAACATCAGTTTCGGTAATGAGTTCTGCCATTTGTTGGAGGAGCCGAAGCTATGAAAATAGCGTCAGCCAAAGGGACCGTTAGTTTCGCCGCGATTACTTCAGGAGCACAACCGCGTGCCCAGCAGGGACCGACTGGTTGCGGTACTCTCCACCTTCGGCGGAGAGGGAGACGTAGGGGCCGTCTTCTACCGCTCCGAACTGCCCCCCGGTCGTTTGCACGTCGACTTCAACGCCGGCCGAGAGGCCGGATGCGACATTGGCGACACATGCGCCCTGAGTGCTCAGTGAGACGACTTCACCGCTCGCCGCATCGGTGTGCGCAACGCCGACCGGAGCGAACCGGTCGGTGCCATCGTCGGATGCGAGGAAATAGCCGCTCGAATCGAGCGCGACGACTTCACCGGCGGAGATCGCCGCGCCCGCACCGCCGGAAATCACATCGCTGTCTTCATACGCCCGATCGCCTTCGAATAGTGCCATTAGTTTTCACCTTTGAGTTCTGCCAGTTCGTTCTCGCGGTCTTCGACCATGCCACTGACCAGCATGTTAGATCCAGCCGAGCCTTCGAGTTCCGACAGCTCGTCTTCCAGCTCTTCGATGCGCTCGCGCTCGTCGTCCGACGGGCCACCGCTACCGCTGCCCGAGGAGCCACCCGCGCCGGATTGAACATCCGGTTCGGTGGGGGAGCTGTCGACAACTGGCTCAAGGTCGCCGGCTTCGACCGCCGTCTCATATTGCGACTTGAGAGCTTCGAGGTCGAACGCATCGGCCAACGAATCGGCCGACAGCGCCGATTCGTTGGCGAGTGCCTCCGCGTATTCGGCCTTGAGATCCTGCGTTTGTTCATCGAGTTGCTCCTCGAGAGAGTTCGCGCGCTCGCGCTCGTCTTCGAGGGCGTCCTCGAGTTCCGCGATTCTGTCGTCCTTTTCGTCTACCGTGGCCTCGAGCGCGCTAATGCGCTCTTGGCCGTCGTTGTTATCGCTCATGTTTTTGCCGTTTGATCCGCCGGAGTCCTCTGGTCGTTTACCGCCGTTGGTGCCGTCATTGGTGGCTCCGAGCGCGGTTTCGACCGCGCTAAGCGTACATTCTGTTTCCTCTCTCTCCGATCCGGCCGCCAGCGCCAGCGGGCCGGCTTCAGCCGTGTTTCCAGCCGCCGCGCCTTGGGAAACGACGCCAAGACCGGCGAAGACGAGATCTTCGGCCGTTATCGCGCCGTCCTCGGTTGTGTCTCCATCGTTTGAAAAGACGTGAGCGGAGACATCGAGGACGCCCGAGTTGATTTTCTGTGCGATATCATCATCCGAGATGACACCTTCGTACACCAGCCCGAGATCGTCGTCCCACTCGGATTTCGTGATGCGTCCGACCGTCTCATCCACCGGGTAGGGAATCGTATCCGGATGCCCGACTGATATCGATTCACCCTCGAGGCTCCCCGCGCCGGCTGCAATCTCCGAGGCGGGGAAGTGGATATCTTCTCCACCCGCTCGGGCGGTCGTGTCGGGGGGGAGCGCAACGCCATGGATCACATGGCCGGCTGCCCCATCCCCATCGGAGAGGCGTGCCCATCGGGTGTGGTAGTTCTGAGCTGTATCTCTATTGTGCATTATTGGTTATGTCTCCTATCCAACGACTATCTCCAACGAATCGACTTTCTCCTCGAGGTGATCGATGCGGTCGACCACCACTCCTATCGGGGGGTGGTCGGGGGAATCATCCCCACCATCCGGCCGGTCGTCATCCGGACCATCGCCCGATTCGAACTCGAAGCTCGAATGCTTGGGGAGATCGGGATGAATGCGGAACTCATCGAGCGTGACATCCCGGTGCTCTCCATCGAGCGGGCCGAATGGATTGCCGGTTGCAACGTTGTCGATTCCGTGGGCGTTGCCATTCCCACCGACTAAATCTCCACGCCCGACGAACACGCAATTCCGTGCGCCGACCGGGCCGTCGTTGGGAACGAGCGCCGGGTTGCTATCGCCCATAAGGAACTGGGAGGAGCGAACGGAGAACGCCTGGCCATCCAGCTGCTCGATGTGGCCTTTCCCGACCGAGGAATCGAGGCGGAGGAAGGTACTGTTACGCACCACACCCCCGAAGCCGGATCCGCCGCGGGTGTCGTTCCACAACAGCCGCGATGCGTAGTTTCCGCTCCGGTCGTCGCGGTAGACCTTGTTGCCCGCCGCTTCATACCAGCCTTCATCAACGAATAGCGTCACTCCGTCGGCCGCATCATTCTCGCCGGCGAACCGGATTTGGGAGACGTTATTGTTCCCATACAGCCCACCTTCGATGAACATCACGCCCGGCATTCGGGCATAGACTCCATTGTTCGGACAGCCGGTGATGCGACAGTCTTCCAACAGGACTTCACCATCGCCGCGTTGGCTGGCAATCCCAACGCGGGAATTCCCACCGTTGTAATCTGCGAGGCGACCGTTGTTGTGGATCGTGTAGCGCCGGACAGTCAACGAGCCGCCCGGATCCGTGATGATGGGCTTCAGTCCGTCCGTGTGCTCCGAGCGGTTTACCACTCCATCACATGCGTGGGTGAGATCTCCGACGTACCCGCGCGTGACGCATTCGAATCGCACGCCCGGATTGGCTCGATTGTCACCAGACGTGTCGAACGTGATATTTTCGATAACTGCATTGTCGTTACGGGGGGTGCCTGCCGCCGTGTCGAGAAC
Source organism: Halobacteriales archaeon YIM A00010 (assembly GCA_025041175.1). Classification (GTDB taxonomy): domain Archaea; phylum Halobacteriota; class Halobacteria; order Halobacteriales; family Haloarculaceae; genus Halocatena. The sequence goes on along the minus strand of JAKCFJ010000001.1, from coordinate 1,516,643 downwards.
GTACTCATGATTCGATGTTCCGTAGCCATTTGGGACGACGAACACGGTTTCGCCGTCCTCCGCGCCCGTGATGCCCCAGTCCTCCCGTACAACCCGGAGCTTGCTGGGCCAAGAGAACCGGCCGGGTGGGAACTCTAAGAGTTCGCCATCCGATCCGTCCTCAATGGGACGGTGGGCGTTCTCGCCGTCGCGGATGTCGACGTGGACCGTGCGCATCTGCTCGCGGTCGGTTGGATCGGGTGCCATGGATTGGGTTGAATTAGGATGGTGGGTTTGCGGGTAAAAACACGCATCTACAACCGGGATGTTGGGGAATCATACCCCGCGCCTCTTCGAGCGTGTAGACGTTCCCTTCAAGGAATCTGCATTGTGCGCACACGCCGCTATCACCGGCCGTAGTGAATCGGACGTGTTCCGCCCGCCCGGTGACGAGTTCGATGCCAAGCTCTCCAAACCTCTCCATCGACCCATCATGATGCGCTCGCGCCAACCCAACCCGGGCGAGCGTGCGCCCGCGGGTGATGCCGATCTTATCAACGCGGTCGTTGATCTCATCAGCGAGTTGATAGCGTGAGCGATTACCCGAGGAGAACTCATCGGAAAACTGCCGCGTGGCCTGGGTGGCCGTCGCGGTCGTGACACCCCGAAGGTCGTCCACAACCCGACGGTTGTGAGATTCGATCCGGTTGGCGTGGTTGCCAGCGCCGGCGACCGCCGCGGCTTCCTCATCGGGAACGTCGTAGCCCGCTGCCCGAGCCGACCGGTCGGCATGGCGAATTCCAGTTTCGTAAGCGCCAGTTACGTACGTACTCGTGTAATGGTTTCCTGATATGTCGTTACCGAAAGGTTCTGTTTCGAGCACCTCGTTGGTTGTCGCCCTACGGAGCCAATCGCCCACCGCAGCGACCTTCTCAGCATCTGAGCCGCGTGTCTCGGAGAGGTGGGACGCTCCTGATGTAACACTTATAGAACTTTCACCAACTGCTGTGGAACCACTAAGTGATAGCCCGAGCGCATCGCGTTCGATGAGATCAGCGATGACCAATCCCTTCAAATCCCGGAAGCGCCCGGCGATAGCCCCGCCAAGCCGGCGTTTTTCGTCAACGAGGTTCTGTGGATCGTTCTCTTGGGCGGTTACCATTGGGTTACTCTTCGCCCTCGGAATCGTCCTCGTCGGTTCCCGATCCATCACCACCGCCCGGACCGTCGCCCGATGCGCCGGGTGGGCCATCGCCCGAATCGCCGGTCATTTGGTCGAACTGCTCTTGAACGGCTGGATCGTTCGGATCCATCGGGCCGAAGTCCGCGTCCGTATCGGGCATGGCTTCGTCCGGATCGATTCCGAGCCAGCGTTCGAGCACGTATTCCGGATCCATCGTAACGCCGGCCGTGGAGAGCGCGTCGGAGAGTTCTTTGAACGCCGTTGCGTCAAAGTCCTCATCATCCATGGGCGAGAGATCGCCATCGGGAGCGAGCTTTAGCTCCACGATCGGAGCGTCTTCTCCCTCGGGCATGAACTGATCCGCAACCTGCTGAATGGCAGGATTGAATGCCCCTTCGATGCGCCGGCGTTCGTTTTGGACTAATTCACGGTAGGACGGGGATTGTTCGCCCGTCACGTCCCGGTTCACGTCGTTGGCAAACCCAATCTGATAGACCGGTGTTGGCAACCCTGCCATGATGTACTCAACGTCGTCGTGGACGGCTTCGGAGATGGATGGGACATCGCCCTTCACCGAGTCAACTTCAAGCTCGTGGCCGAGCACCGAGACATCGGTCGGATCACTGGGGTTCAGGTCCGATACGAGCTGTTCGGCTTGGGACTGCGGCGCATCCACGGAGACGAACCAGTGTTTGTAGGCACTCGCCAGAATCGAGTGATCCAGGTCCGTCAGCCGTTGCTTTAGAGCGGTCGCCCGGTCGTAGATCGTCGCCGTGTCGGGCGTTCCGTACACCTCTCCCGTGTCAGGATCGTGTGAGATCTTCGTGACATCATCCACGGCGAACGCCGATTCCGGTTCATCGCCGCCGAAAAACACCGAATCGAACTGCACGTACGCCGCTCGCTTTCCAGCCGGGGTTTGGGGTGCCCGTCGTCGGCTGCCGCCCACCGTGCGGGTGGTGAAGTTCCCACCATCGCCATCGTCCGGTTCATCACCGGGTTGGAGCAGGATGCCCGTCCCTGGGCGTGTGTAAGCGGTGGTGGTTTCAGCCTTGAACGCCCGGAAACCGAGAATGAAATCAGCGTTTTCTGCGTTGTCATAGACGTGTTCTACGAGCGCCGTGCCCCGCCGGCCACGAGCGTCTTTAACGCACTCCACGACGAGTTCGGAAAAGTCGTGTTCGAACTCGCCCGCGTGGATCACCGATCGGTCGAGGAACTGCTCGATGGCATCAACGAGATCCAAATCCCCAAAGGTAGGATCGATGCGCTCGGAGAGGTCGTCTCGTGCCTGGGGTGGATCGTCGTCATGATCTACGAGGTCGATCCGGTAGCCCGGAGCGGCTACGTCGCGGGAAAACTTGTTGATAGACGCCCGGACCAGGGGGGATGTTTCGTATAGATGTGTCCAATCTTCGATATCCCCCTCGGCGGGTTCGACGCGATCGAAGCCCACCGAATCGGTGAGGACGCTATCCTGCTCATCGAGCGCTCGCGTATCCGCATCGGGCGACCACGCCAGCATTCGCTCTCGGTCGCGATCACCGGGCATCGCCATCGACAACGACCGGGCATGGCGAAGCCGGCCGCTCCCGAGGCTCGGTAGCCACGATGCTATGCGCTCTCTATAACTCATTGTTGTTGGTATTGAAAATCCGTTAGTTCCACGCGTCGGTGCGCCCGGTCGATACGCTGCCCGTCCATGTTCCGGAGCCGAGATTCCGCTGTCGCTCAGCGATCCAGGCCCCCATGCAGTACGCATCGAGCGCATCCGGCGACTGACCGAGGCGGTCTTTCAGGTCGTCCTTCGGAGAGGCTTTAAAGACGGTATTGTTCTTGATCGATCTCTCTTCGTATTGTATCTCCCGAGCGCACGCGTGGAGTTCTTTGCTCAGGCGTGTGTCGTCCACTGCCACGTCCGATAGCCAGTCACCGCCGCGAGCCAACGCTTCAGCCCGTTTGTTGTAGTACGCCGTGTCATCATCGGCCTGCCCACTGCCGTCGAATCGGTGAACGGGATTATCAAGATACGGATCGTTCGCAAGTCGATCGGCCAACCCCGAGCCTTCGCCGCTCGAATCGATGGCGATTGGAGTGCGCCGGGTATCCGAATCTCTCCCGAGGCCATCGATCACATCGATGATATTCCGATAGTTCACCTCATGATCCTGATCCGCCCACATCTCCACGGTCGTCTTGTCGTCGTGGATCACCACCACCGCCATCGAATCTCCGCCCTTCCGAGCCACGTCGATGCCGATGCCGAAGCTTTGGCGGGCCGTCTCGCGCATCCGCCGACTGCACGCCGACCGAGCGGCTTCGGCGGTGATCGGGCGGTGGGCCGCCGCGCCGGCCGGAGGCATAACCCCCGCTCGCCGGCGATACCACCGCGTGGGGAGATCTTCACGGAACTCTTCGTGCTCCGAATCGACCGACCACCGGATCAGTTGGGCGACCGCTTCGCGGTCGTCGTCCGCCGGCCAATCGTCGCCCGTCCATTCACACCACGTTTCTTTAATCTTCGAGAGTTCGATAAGTCCCGGAATCTTGGGACCGTCCGCCAAGCCCAAATCGACATGGACATTGTGCGAATCGAACGAGGAAAACCGCTCGGTGTGCCACAGGTCCGACTGATCGAGATCCCACACCACGTTGGCTTCGTCCTCGGGCGGGTTGCCGAGCACCACCATTCGGTCTCTCGAGTCCGTGATGGTCGAATCGGCGGAATCGACGTGCTCCTCGGTGATGTAGGGCTTGTCGGCTTCCTCTACGATGGACAGCATGTGGTCGTTGTGACGCCCTTCGAGATCTCGCGGATCCCTCGGAGCGATGGCCCGGAAATACCACTCATCGTGAAGCTCCGTGCGCAGGATGGGCGGGTTATCGAGCGTGCGACCAGGAAGCCCCTTCTCTTCGCCCGCTTTGAACATCGTTTTGATGGGCTTCCACAGGGTATCATCAAGCGTTGCGTACCCCCCGCTCGTCGCGTTGACCGTGCTATGCGGATTGCAGTATAAAAACGCGAGCGCGAGGCCGGCGACAGCGTAGCTCTTACCGAAGCCGTTTGCTCCCTCTACGTGGACGTATTTGTTCTGCTCGACTGCGACCAGAATGCGCTCTTGGCCGGGGGTGAGAACCACATCACACCAATCACGCAGGAACCGGACGTACCGATCCGAGCCTGTACCGGGGTGGTACGCCTCGGGTGGCCGTGGCTTGGGCTCGCGGTCTGCCTCGAGGACGGAACCCCCCGGCTGGATCGGGTAGCCATCGGTGGTTGGATCGGTGGGCATGGTGATTGAATCGTGATGGGCCTGTAGGCCCGCGGTGTGGGGGTTTTATAGTACCCGCCCGTGTGAATCGTGAGTGTGCACAACGGAAGCAAGTGCACAGCTCGGCAAATCACCGCAGGCCGCAGGGTTGGCCCGCTTATCAATTGTCCCACAGGACAGTTACGGAGATGGCGAAGGAGAGGAAATCATTGCGGGCCTTTCGAGCCTGCGACACGGGTTCAAATCCCGTACCGAGCAGTTTCTCGGCGGTGTGTCTACCCTGTAGCGTTCGATCCTTGTTTCTCGCTCGTGTCGGACTCTCGTGGATGGCCCCATGGCTTAGTATCTTCCTCGTCGGTTGGCTGGGAACTGGCCGGAGTGGTAGGCGACTGGTCACTGGACAGTTCCCCATCGTCATCATCTCGCTGTGAGGACGCTGCCTGTTCGCGTTGCTCATCTCGGTGGCTCTGGGTGTCTCGTTCCCATCGCGCTGTTCTCTCGTGTCCTTCCTGATCCCGTTCGGATGTCCGAGACCTGGATAGGAGCACATCCATCTCCCTCACGTACTGTCTCTCGTCCTTCACGATCGTCTGTATCTCCCACTCCCTGGTTTCGGGAGTGTCAGTAAGCGTCGGATCGGTATCCAATTTCCATCGTCGCAGCTCCCACCGATCCCGTTTCCGCTGTGGACAGCCCGGTGTCGGACAGATCGAGGTGGTCTTCACTGACTTTGTCCCGGTCGTCTTTCCGGTGGTTTCCGTGTCTTCGTGGTTGTGTTCTCCTACGAGGCTCGTCAAATCAGCAGTTCCGTGGTTGCTTTTCGTCTTCGAATCCTTCCGTGTGGAGCGATACGTTAGCTCTTCGCTCCTCGTCGTTTTTTGTGCACCGCATTCTCGACACACCGGAGGTGATGGCGGCGCGCTGGACATCAGCGGCTGTTCTCCTTTATAGTGTCGCCGGGGCGGCTCCAGCGCGTCTCAGTACACGCGTGGAGACCGTTTTCATACATCGCCACGGATTGGATTTCCCGGAAGGCTGTGCATTCTCCACTACGAGAATTCGGAACCATTCCCCACTCCATATTCCTAGTTGTATTTTTTCAATATTAGATATTATGAATCAAATAGTGCGAGGGAGACTCTCCACGACACGCTCCTCTCTATCCGGCACCGAGTGATACGAGAACGTTCCCAGCGTTGGTGGTCCCAGAGATACCACAGACCGGGAGCACGATGCTCAGTCCCAGAACGCTTTCGTCCGCGCGTACTGTTGTTCCTGTGAGAGGATGTCCCGGTAGAAGTCGTCCTCGTTCTCCCTGAGTTTCGCAATGATCCGAGCGGCGTTGTGGGGACCGACGCCGCGCGCCGCGAGCGCGATCACGGCGCGTTTGCCGTGGCTCTGGACGAGGTTCCCGGCGCGATAGGCGCGTTCGGTCATCTTCTCCTGTTCGTCGTCCTTTTCGGATGCGTTGACTGCATCGACCACCTCATCGGCCCACGGGTTGAGCGCGGCGATCTGGGTCGATTCACAGTTCGGGCACGTCGGCTGTTCGGGAACCCGTTTCACCTGTTGAGTTCGCTCCCACTCCAGACAGTGCAGACAGAACAGCAGCATTCGGTCCTCCCGAATGCGTTCTTTGACGGTTTGGACGACGCTCGCGTCGGCGTTCTCGGGGGTGAGCAGCTCCTGGCCCGAGGAGCGCCCCCCCGTGCCGATCGGCGTTCGGCCCGAAACCGTCTCGATCGTTACCTCGCCTTCCTGTATCCGGCGGAGAAGCTCGATCGTCTCCGAGACCGCGAGCTGCTCGTACTGGACCTCGCGGAGGGCTTCCTCGTACACCGGCGTGTCGGCGAGCGCATCGAGCAGGCGGGTCCGCCCGAACGACGAGGATCCGCGCCAGCGTTTGAGCGCACCGAATTTCGCAGCGACCTGGGCAAGCGTGAACTTCAACACGTCCGAGCGTTTCAGCGCCAGTTCGATGATGCCCGCCACGTGTTCGGGCGTCGTCGTTTCCAGCACGTCCACGACATCGTCTCGGGAGATCCCGCGCGGAACCTCCAGCTCGATCCGGTACGGATCGAACTCCAACCCGACCGAAGATCCCGTCCGCTGTCCCAGCAGCGCCGAGATGACTCGCCCGAGCGTATCGTTGATCTTGTGTCCGAACGGAGCGTTCACGACGACCTCTCGCCCGTGGGACTCGACCACGATACGGTCCGCGTCGGGCATCGCTTCGGTGTGGCGCTCGATCTGGGCGAGCGCCTCGCTCGCCGTGTGCTCGTCGGTCGGATACCGCTCGCACAGCCACTGGGCAACCGCCGACCGGGACCGTCCCGAATCGAACTGCTGGCGGGCCGTTGCCCGCAGCGAGCCGACGCCCTGGGCCACCGCGTACGGTACCGGAATTTCCTGGCCGGTCCACGACGGCACCTCCCCGCCGGGGTCCTCGATCGGCGACACCGTCACCGAGTCGTCCTCGTCGTCGACTTCCACTATCCGCCACATCTCACCGCGCTGAATGAACACCTCTCCCGGCTCGGCGAAGTTCACCACGAAGCGCTCGTCGAGCGTCCCGATCTGGCGGCCGCTCGCCACGTCCTCGACGGCGTACGTCGCCTCGTCCGGGATCATCGACAGATTATCATAAAAATACTTCCACGTTCCGCCGGATTTTTCGAGTCGATCGGCGTCCTCCTCGAGCCAGAGCAGCCGATTGCCGGACAGTTCCCGGATGATCTCCCGGAACGTATCAGTCGAGAGCTCCCGGAAGGGGTACGCCCGGGTGGTGATCTCGTAGGCCCGGCGCGCGCCGATCTCGCCGTGGCCCATCAACAACCCAACGACCTGGTTTGCGACGGTGTCGAGGCTCCCCTCGTGAACAGTGGTCGGTTCGACTGCGCCGTCGGTTGCTCGGTCAGCGATAGCGAGCGCCTCGAAGGTGTCGTCCGGTCGGGTCGTGACGATCGTTCCCGTCGACTGGCGGTCCCGTCGGTGGCCGGCCCGCCCGACGCGCTGGAGGAGCCGGGAAACCTGTCGCGGGCTGGAGTACTGGATCACGTGGTCGATGCGCCCGACGTCGATGCCCAGCTCCATCGAAGAAGTGCACAACAGCGCGTCCAGCTCGCCCTCCTTGAACCGGTCTTCGACGTCGATCCGGGCCGTCTTCGAGAGCGAGCCGTGGTGAACGCCGACGCTGGCGTCGACGGCTTTGAACCGGGAGCCGAGCGCTTCGGCGGTCTGTCTGGTGTTGACGAAGATCAGCGTCGATTCGTGTTCGTCGACGATCTCACACATCACGCGGACGTGGCTGGCGACATCGGCTTCGGTGAGCAGCTGTCCGGCCAGCTGTTCGTCTTCGGGTGTGATTTCGGGGGTTCGGACGCGAACGTCGAGCGTGCTTCCCGCGTCGATCGTCACGATCTCACAGCCCCGATCCCCGGTGAGAAAGCGCCCGACGGTTTCCGGATCGCCGACGGTCGCCGAGAGACCGATGCGCTGGAACGGCCCGGCCAGCGCCCGGAGCCGTTCGAGACCGACCGAGAGCTGTGCGCCGCGTTTCGATCCCGCAAGCTCATGAACCTCATCGACGACGAGGTGCTCGACGGCCGACAGCGCCCGTCTGAGCTTCGAGCCGGTGAGCATCGCTTGCAGGGTTTCCGGCGTCGTCACGAGAACGTCGGGCGGGTCGTCGGCCTGCTTGGTGCGCTGGTACTGGGTCGTATCGCCGTGGCGAACATCGATCTCGATCTCTAACTGCTCGCCCCACCACTCCAATCGATCGCGCATGTCGCGGTTCAGCGCGCGCAGCGGCGTGACGTACAGCGCCGAAATCCCGTGGCGATCGGTGTCGACGAGGGCATCGAACACCGGGAGCATCGCGGTTTCGGTTTTGCCGGTCCCGGTGGGCGCGACGACTAGCGCGTTCGAACCGGTGGCGAGCACCGGGAGCGCCCGGCGCTGTGGCTCGGTGGGGGTCGTGAATCCCCGGCGAGAAAGCACCGACCGAACCGGCGAATCGAGCGCCGTGAACGCGTCTACGCCCGCGTTGCTCTCCATCACCGGCCCTACTCGTGGGAACCGATTAAGGCTCACGGGGCGAGTGAGAACAGTCCCCACGAGCCACACGGAAAGAACGAATAAAGTCTAAATCGATCCAGCGAGTAGCAGCCGTATGGATCGTCCGACGGTGAGACGCCATGACTGAGGAGACTACGGAACGATCGCACGGTCTGGGCCTTCGGGTGGCCCGACTGTTGTTCGGGAGCGTTCTCGCGTTCTCGGCCATCGACAACCTGCGCGATCTCGACGGCATGATCGAATACGCGCGGGCCAAGGGCGCGCCGTATCCCGAGCGGACGGTGCCGGCCGCGAGCGGGGCACTCCTGTTGGGGAGCGTCGGGATCGTGCTCTGGCGGCTCCCGAAACTCGCTGCGCTGTCGGTGCTGACGTTCCTCCTCGGGACCACGCCGGTGATGCACGACTTCTGGGCCGTCGACGAGGAGCGCAAGGAGACCGAACAGATCCATTTCATCAAGAACGTCGGACTCATCGGGGGCGCGCTCGCGTTCCTCGCCCACGCCAAGCGCGAAGGCTAACGGCTCGTCCCAACCGGCGGCCGGACCGACATCGGTCCGTGTGAGCCGAATTCGGTCCGATCCGTGTCGATTATGGTGCGGTGGTAACGAAACCGGATATGCACCCGAGCATCGAGGAGTTCCGAACACACGCGCGCGAACGACACGGATTCGACCCGGAGATCCGGGTGTTTCAGGAGGGAACGAAAACGGCGGCCGACGCCGCGGCGGCGGTCGGCTGTGACGTTGCCCAGATCGCCTCGTCCATCGTGGTGACGGCAGACGACGGGCTTGTGGTCGTGGTCACGAGCGGTGCCCATCGCGTGGACACGGACGCGGTTGCCGAACTGCTCGACGCCACAGCGGTCTCGATGGCCGACGCGGACAACGTCAAACGAACGCTCGGCTGGTCCATCGGCGGTGTGCCGCCGTTCTGTCACGCGACCGATGTGCCGATCCTCATCGACGAGGGCCTGTTCGAGCACGAGGAGATCTGGGCGGCCGCCGGGACGCCAACAGCGGTGTTCGAGCTCTCGCCCGCCGAACTACAGGACTATTCTGGCGGGCGGCGGGCGACGGTCTACGAAACGGAGTCGTAGCTGGAGAAACAGCACGCTCCACCGATCGGCTGCTCACACGAATTCGTCGGTATCGATTTCGTCGCGCCGCCCATCGAGCACGGCAAAGCGGTCGTGGCGGCGCTGTTCGAGCACCCCGAGCAGCCGTTCGGCCCACCGGAGCTTCCTCTGTTTCATCGATCCCACTCCAGAATCGTCGAGATCCCACCCGAGAAACGCTAACGATTCGCTACCACAGTGATCCGCGATGAACGCAGCGCGGTCGCCGTCCGTGAACCCGCCCGCGTTCACCACGTGGGCCACGGGTTTCGCCTGCGTCGTCGCAAGCACGTTGTCCCGATCCATGGCAGGGACGTGGGTCTCGATTGCTGGGACGTTGTCGCCGTGGGCAGCGACCGCGACCGGCGTTCCGTTGTGAGTCAGCTCCACCACCACCTCCGGCGCGGAGTCGAGATCGGTGACCACCAGATCGATCGGAACGTCCGTGCGCCAACAGCGCCCGATTCCACCCCCTGCGGCCACCACGCGATCGGCCCGCCGGGCCGGGGTGGGATCCTCGATTGGTCCGCCGCCGACGATAGCAATCCTCTCCCCGGCGAACGCGAGCCGACCGAGATCGAACGGGATCGTGAGGTCCGCGAGTCGGTTACGCGCACGCCGATCGGCCCCGCGATCGAGATCCAGGTCCTCGACGATCGCCGCGTAGATTGGCTCCCACTCCGAAAAATCCACGCTACCGACCTCCGTTCACGCGGTCCGCGATCGCTTCGAACGTCCGGGCGAGCGGTGGGTGCTCGTTCTCCTCGGCGATCGCTCCGAGCGCAGCCGGCGTCCCGGCAAGAATCCCCGTCGCCTCGTGCTCACCGTGGACGAACGTCGCGTTGTGGGCCGAGGCGAGCGCCGAGAGGTGTTCCCGACCGTCCGGGGAGAGTCCCGACAGCTCGAACGCTCGCATCACACTCGATCGCGGTCCGTCCGCGTCCTCGGTCGGAGCCCCGATCCGCTCGAAGTGACGCTCGATCTCCCGAGCGGTCCGCACGTCGAGTTCCTCGACGCTGTCCTCGTTTCGGAGCCGATCCTGCGTGAACTCGCTTCCGACGATGGCCGCGTCCCGCGTCTCAGCCACGTCGTGGGTGCGAACGACGTGGGCACCGCGCTCGACCGCCATCGCTGTCGCCGCGAGCGAAACGGGGAGCGCGTCCTCCGTCGAGCGGTCAGCGAGTTCCCGGAGGAAGTTCTTCCGGTTGATCGACACGAGAATCGGCCGGCCTAACCCTCGAAACTCCCGCAGCCGCTCGAACGTCTCCCGGTCGTCCGCGAGCGTCTTCTCGGGAGACCAGCCGCCGAACGCGGGATCGACGATCGTCTTCTCGGTGAAGCCGTTCCTCGATAACGCGTCGTGGATCTCCTCGACGGTCTCGACCGCCCCGGGTCGTTCGAGATCCGGCGGACTGGCCATCTTGACGACGGCGGCGTCGTGTTGTTCGCACACGCGGGGCATCTCGGGATCGGCAAAGCCACAGATGTCGTTCACCATGTCGAAACCCGAATCGAGCGCAGCGCTTGCGACCTCGTGGTAGCGCGTTTCGATGGAGAACACGGCGTCGCCGCTCACCGATTCGATCGTCTCGAGGGCGGTGTCGAGGCGGGCTAACTCCTCGTCTGCTGAGAGCACGTCGAACCGCTTGTTCGCCGATTCGAGCCCAACGTCCACGATGTCCGCTCCCTCATCGATGAGTTGCTCGTCGGCGTAGGCAGCCGCCGCCCCCGGATCGTCGAAGACGCTTGGCTCGTACGGCGACTCCCGGCTGACGTTGAGCACCCCCATGATCCGCGGCGGGTGGTCGTCGCCGATGCCGAGACCCCCGGCCTCCACGTTCTGCATACCCCTCCTTGGCAGGGCGGCTACAAATCCGACACGATCACCGGTGAGAAGCAACAGTCGTGTTGCTCCAGCACCGACTGGACGTGAACACCGTGCTGGCCGTCGTCACGTCGGTCGTCGGACTCGGCGCGTGGGAGTACTGGGCCACCGCTCGCTGACGGCCGGGGCGACCGATCGCGTCCGTTCCGGTGAGTACCCTATTTCACCCTGGAGCGACTGGTGTGTCCATGGGCTTTCACACCTACGACGTGGGGAACGCCGACGCGCTCGACGATCCGTCTCGGTTCCGGTTTCTCTCCGTGGAGGAGCTGCTCTCGCTGTTCGATCCGCGCGGAACGATTGCGGATCTGGGCAGCGGGACGGGCTTTTACACCGACGAAGTGGCCCCCCACGCCGAGACGGTGTACGCCGTCGACGTGCAAGCGGAGATGCACGACCACTACCGACAGAAGGGGATTCCCGGGAACGTCTCCGTTGTGACCGCCGAAATAGACGATCTTCCCTTCGAGGACGGCGCGCTCGACGGCGCGTTCTCGACGATGACCTACCACGAGTTCGCGAGCGAGGCGGCTCTCACGGAGCTGGCCCGCGTCGTCGCTCCCGGCGGATCCGTGGGGATCGCAGACTGGTCTCGAAACGGTGCCGGCACCGAGGGACCACCGACGAGCGAACGGTACTCGTTGGCCGACGCCCGCCAGGCGTTCACCGGAAACGAGGGGTTCACGGTCGAGCAGGGAGACGAACGCTTCGAGACGTTCGTCCTCAGTGTGCGTCGGACGGCCGATCAGAAGTCTGGCAGATCCTCGGGCGGTTCGTAGTCGGACTCCCAGTCGATGTACTCCGCTTTGAGCACGTCACAGACGATCTGCCCGAGTTCGGTCAGGCCGGCGTTGATCGCCGAGACCGTGCCCCACGAGTCGAGCTGTGGGTGGATGTCGCGCTCGCGCCAGTCCTCCGGAAGGCCCGGCGCGTGATACCCCACCCGGTCTGCGAAGCCGTCCCAGAAGAAATCGAACCGAGAGAACAGATCGAGATCGGCGGCGATGGCGAACTCGTCTTCGTCCATCGGTGATTCCGTGGTCCACTGCTCGAACGCCTGCTCCCACGCCCCGGCCTCCAGAAACCCCTGTAGCTCCTCGCGGCGGTACTCATCGCCCATCACCTCGCTGTCCTCGTACTCGTCGGGATCGACGTGCGATTCGAGCGCGGGCGGCTCCGGCGGATCGACTGAGAGGCTCATAGCCGTGCTATGTGGGCGAGCGCTAAAAGATGGTGTTCTCGGTTACTCCGGTCGCGCGACGACCGCGAGGTGGTCGTCGTGCAGCGGATCGAGCCGCTGGGTTTCGAGCACCTCGTACCCCTGAAGCTGGGACTGAAACGCCTCGAACACCTCGGCGGGGTCGGCCGTCACGTCCTCGCTGCGGGCTTTGACGACCGCGAGCAGCCGACCATCTTCGGTGAGAAACCGGCGGTTCGCGCTGGCAACCCGCGCTTGACCACGGGTGGCCACGTCCTGAACGACCACGTCGACCGGTTCGACGACGTGGGCGTACGTTTCGGGCTTCCGGGCGTCTTTGAGCAACACGAAGAGGTTCGACCGCGGTTGGGCCACCCCGAGGAGATCGCGCACCGGACGAGCAGCGAACTCGACCGCGTACGTCGGACCGGCGAAATCCGCCACGTGGCTGACCGTCGTCCCCGCTGCCGCGCCGAGGTACAACACCGTTTCGCCGCCGGTCAGTCCCGTCTCCATCCCCCGGTCGAGCATCGCTCCGAGCTTCGATCGGCGGATGTCCCACGCGCGCCACTCGCCGTCGGTCGGTTCGCCGTACACGGGCTCGCCGCGCGTCGCCAGCCGCTCATTTCCGTCGAACCGCCGCCGCTCCACACCGGCTGGGAGGTCAGGAGCCATCTCAGTCCCCCCGTCCCCTGATGCGGGCGATGCGCTCGTCCAGTTCGTCCTGTAGCTCGGGCCGCCGGTCGCCCGAGTAGTGGTCGATCCGCGCCGCGATGGCGAGCTTCCCAGCGAGCACGCGCGCCGCAGCGCCACGGTGCTCGGGCGCGGTGCCTGAGACGTACTCGTGGACGTAGATGACGCCGTGTTTCGGGGAAGACCCACGCCCGCTGAGATGCGCAAACAAGGCGTCTTCAGCCCCGAGCACCTGTACCGTCCCGCTCGGCTGCTTCGCCAACGCCTCCAGTCCACCTGCGAGCGCGATGAGCCGCGCCGCCAGCACCGGTCCCGCCAGCATCGACACGTTGGGGGCGAGCTCCGGTGTGGCGCGCTCGATGGTCTCGCGCAACGCCTGCCCTTCCTCGTCGAGCGCACGAACGCGCGCCGCGAGCGAACCGAGCCGCGAATCCATCGCCCCACGAAGGTCGTCGTCTCGTCCGGGCGTCTCAGCAGCGATCTCCCGGGCGTACTCGACGCCCGTACCGGGATCGTCGAAGCTGGTCCCCGCCCACGCCGAAACGCGCTCGGCGAGCTCGTTAGCGACCCGCTCGACGTCGTCCATCGCGCGAACGCAGTGAATGACCCGTTGGGCATCCGTTCCCTCGCGTTCACGAACCTGCGCGCGAGCGACTGTCGCCGTCACCTCGTGGAGCGTGTCGTAGTACTCCCGCTCGTTCTCGACGAACCCGGATTCGATCGCATTGGCGGGCCACGCCGCCGGAGCGTCCGCCGTCCCGTCCTCGATGGCCCGGCGTGCCTCGGATCGATCCCCCGGATCGATCCCCCGAAACCAGCCCGAACCGGACTCGGTCTCCTCGTTCATATCCAGCCTAGCGCTGGTGTCCGTATATGCGTTCTCGAAGCGACCGATCGAGGTGTGTGCTGCCCACCGGCGGCTGTCACGCCACCGAAACAAAATTTTGAATGTGACACATAGTGTTGTGAATGAAGCGGAGTATGTGGTGAAATATTTTGTAGTTGCCGAAATTTGATTACTGAAATCCGAACTCGATCACGATCGATACGAAAACATTATACGCGAGACGATCCGACCACAGGGTAAGAAGGTATTCGTAATATGGCACGGTTAGAGATCAAAAATCTTCACGCGAAGGTAAACGAAGACGGTGGAGAAGAGATTCTGTACGGCGTCAATCTCGAGGTTGCGTCGGGTGAGATCCACGCGCTGATGGGTCCCAACGGCAGCGGGAAGTCGACGATGGCGAAGGTGATCGCCGGCCATCCGGCGTACGAAGTCACCGACGGCGAGGTGTTGATCCACCTCGAGGAAGACGAGTTCGACATCGAGATCCCCGAGGACGCCCGGACGTGGGATCTGCTCGACCTGGAGCCCAACGAGCGGGCTGCGCTGGGCGTGTTCCTCGGCTTCCAGTACCCTGCTGAGATCGAGGGCGTCACGATGGTGAACTTCCTCCGGACGGCGCTGAACGCCAAGCTCGAAGAGCGCGAGGAGCTGTTCGAGGAGGGTGAGGTGGAAGAAGACGAAGATGAGGCTGGCTACGAGTCCAGTCCGATGGAAGGGGCGGCCGACGAGGGCGAGATCGGCGTCCAGGAGTTCCAGGAACTCCTCAAAGAGAAGATGGAGCAGCTCGAGATGGACGAGTCGTTCGCCCAGCGGTATCTCAACGCCGGCTTTTCCGGCGGTGAGAAAAAGCAGAACGAGGTCCTGCAGGCCGCGATCCTCGAACCGTCGGTCGCGGTGCTCGACGAGATCGACTCGGGGCTCGACATCGACCGGCTCCAAGACGTTGCGACGGGGATCAACGCGCTGCGCGACGAGCAGAACACCGGCATCCTCCAGATCACCCACTACCAGCGCATCCTCGATTACGTCGAGCCAGACCACGTTCACATCATGCTCGACGGGAAGGTCGCCATGAGCGGCGACTCCGAGCTGGCCGTGAAACTCGAGGAGAACGGGTACGATTGGGTCCGAGAGGAAGTGTACGAGACAGCCTGATAAGCATAGAGTCCCAACACATCCACAACAATGAGTTCAGAACAAGACCATCTAAAAGAAACCGATACGGAAGCTCGCTTCGGGTTCAAAAAGGAGCAGCAGTCCGCGTTCCAGACCGAGAAGGGCCTGACCGAGGAGACGATCCGGCTCATCTCCGATGACAAGGACGAACCGGACTGGATGCTCGAACGGCGTCTGCGCGCGCTCCGTCAGTTCCACGAGATGCCGATGCCGACCGACTGGCCCGGGCAGCCGGATCTGAGCGAGGTCGACATCGACGAGATCGTGCCGTACATCCGCCCGGACATCGACACCCGCGGCGGGGTCGACGACTGGGAGGAACTGCCCGAGGAGATCCAGGACACGTTCGACAAGCTGGGCATTCCGGAGGCCGAGAAGAACGCTCTTTCCGGTGTTGGTGCCCAGTACGAGTCCGAGATCGTCTACCAGAACATGCAAGAGCAGTGGGAGGAGAAGGGTGTCGTCTTCTGTGACATGGACGAGGCCGTCCAGGAGCACCCGGATCTCGTCGAGGAGTACTTCATGACCAAGTCCGTGCCGCCCAGCGACAACAAGTTCGCGGCGCTGCACGGCGCGGTCTGGTCGGGCGGCTCGTTCGTCTACGTTCCCGAGGACGTGACGGTCGAGATGCCGGTCCAAGCGTACTTCCGGATGAACTCGGAGGGCATGGGCCAGTTCGAGCACACGCTGATCGTCGCCGAGGAAAACAGCGAGGTGCACTACATCGAGGGCTGTTCCGCGCCGAAATACAGCAAGTTCAACCTCCACTCCGGATGTGTCGAGGTGTTCGTCAAGGAGGGCGCTCACGTGCAGTATTCGACCGTTCAGAACTGGTCGAAGAACACGTACAACCTCAACACCAAGCGCGCGATCGCCGAGAAGGACGCGACGATGGAGTGGGTCTCGGGCAGCATGGGATCGAAAGCCACCATGCTGTACCCCTGTACCATCCTCAAGGGTCCGGGTGCGACGGACAACCACATCACCATCGCGTTTGCCGGTGAGGGCCAGAACATCGACACCGGGGCGAAGGTGTACCACAACGCGCCGAACACGAAATCGACGATCGAGTCCAAATCCATCTCGAAGGACGGCGGTCGGACGAACTACCGCGGACTGGTCCACATCGCGGACGGTGCCGAGGATTCGAGCACGAGCGTCGAGTGTGACGCGTTGATGTTCGACAACGAATCGACCTCCGATACGATGCCGTACATGGAGATCGAGGAGTCGAAAGTCGACGTGGCCCACGAGGCGACCGTCGGGAAGATCGGCGACGAGGACGTGTTCTACCTCCAGTCGCGCGGACTGGACGACGACGACGCGAAACAAATGATCGTCGCCGGCTTCATCGAGCCGATCACCGAGGAACTGCCGATCGAATACGCAGTCGAGCTGAACCGCCTCATCGAACTCGAAATGGAGGGCAGTCTCGGCTGATCGAGGCGGGATACAACTACAATAATGAGCACACAGGTACACGCAACACTCACGGAGGAACACGTACGGGCGATCAGCGAGGAGCTGGGGGAACCCGACTGGCTGCTGGAAACCCGTCTCGACGCGCTAGATGCACTGGAGACGCTCCCGTTCCCCGATGTCATCAGGACGCCGGGGCGCACGTGGACCGATCTGTCCGAGTTGGATTTCGAGTCGCTGGTCGATCCGTCCACCACGACCGAACACAAAGAACGAGAGGCACCCGACGACGCGGAGGTATTGTCGTTCGCCCAAGCGATCGACGAGCACGAGGACCTCCTCCGCGAACAGTTCGGGAGCGTCGTCGACCCACAGACCAACCACCTCACGGCGCTGCAGACGGCGCTGTTCACTACTGGTACGGTCGTCTACGTCCCCGAGGGCGTCGACGCAGAAGAGGTAACGATCCGAACCACGATGAACAGCCAGTCGCTGTTCAACTACACGCTCATCGTCGCGGAACAGTCCTCGTCGGTGACGATCCTCGAACGCCAGGAGACGGGATCGGACGCCGACGCCGGGGACGAAGGGAAGTATTACAGCGGTCTGGTGGAACTCGTTGCGGGCGAAAACAGCTACGTCCAGTACGGGTCCTTGCAGGATCTTTCGGAGGACACGTACAACTACCAGCTGAAACGCGCCAGCACGGAGACGTACGCGACCGCCGACTGGATCGACTGCAACATCGGGTCGCGGCTGACGAAAACCAGTGTCGAAACGACGCTCGCGGGCGAGGCATCGGAATCGAAGATTGTCGGCGCGTTCTACGGGCACAACGACCAACACTTCGACGTGGATTCGCGCGTCTGGCACGAGGACGAACACACCACTGCCGATCTCGTCACCCGCGGCGTGATCGACGACGACGCACGCTCGGTGTACGAAGGCGTGCAGGACGTCGGCTCCGAGGCGTGGAGCACGAACTCCTACCAGCGCGAAAACACGCTGATGCTTTCGGATGAGAGCGAAGCCGACGCGTCGCCGAAGCTCATCATCAACAACCACGATACGGAGGCGAGCCACTCCGCGACGGTCGGGCAGGTCGACGCGACTGATCTGTTTTACATGACCTCGCGGGGCGTGAGCGAGCACCTCGCCAAAAACATGCTCGTGAACGGCTTTTTCGTCCCCGTGCTCGACGAGATCGAGGTCGAGGAGCTGCGCGAGGACGTGAACGATCGCATCGAGGACCGACTCCAGGCGCGATCGTAGCCCACTCCGCTCAGGAACAGCGGGACGACGCTTGCGTTCATTTCTAGTTCTACTTTACACCTGCCGTTGAAGGCGTGAAATGAAGCTGGTAGACAGTCGATACCGATCGTGATTGCTACGAACTGAGGTCGCTACGGTCGGTGCGCCACTGTGGGTATCGCCGTGGTGTATCGTCTCCAACAGAACCAAATGCGTCAAACGATCGGTTCCGGTGTCGTTGGCGGCGTGCGCTTGTGCGTACTCTGTTCGTGCATCCGTCTGATATGGTCGATAACCTCACGAGAGGTATCGGTAAGACGGGCCGTCGCAGCGGCAGGGACGCCCCCATCGATGTGGAGTGCGAGAACGGCATCGAGCGTGTCGTAGTCGACGCCGAGTTCCTCTTCGTCGGTACCGTAATCGACCATGCCGCCCGTCGGCGTCTTCTGGACGAGGGCTTCATCGACACCGAGGTAGGCGGCGATCTGCCGGACTTGCTGTTTGTAGAGATTCCCGAGCGGATTACAGTCGACGCCACCGTCGCCGAACTTCGTCACGTAGCCGGTCGCAAGCTCCGCACGATTACCAGTCCCGAGGACCAGTTTGTTCTCGAAACTTCCGACCAGGTAGTTAAGCGTCATTCGGACGCGAGCACTCAGATTGCCGACGTGACGCCCCTCCCATCGGCCCTCGGAATCGCCGGCGTCTACCTCGTAGACATCGAGGAACTCGCTGACGATCGAGTCGATGTCGAGCATCTCGTAGCTGATGCCGAGCGTCTTGGCGACTCGCTCGGCGTCCGATATGTTCTTATTCTCGTTGACTTCTTTCGGGAGGATGAGACCGTGAACCGCATCGGAACCGAGCGCCTCGACAGCAAGGTACGCGGTTGCCGTGCTGTCGATACCCCCCGAGAGCGCTATGAGAGCACCGACGCTATCCGAACCAACCTGCTCCTCAATGAATCCAGTGAGGTGGTCGACTCGCTCTTCGAGTTCGGCGTCAGTGAAACGAAGATCCAACGGCTCGATCTCCTCTTGGGTCTGCTCGTAGAGCATCGCCATGTCTTCTGGGTGGAATCGATTGACACTGAAAAGAGATACGGAACGAATGACACAATAAATAATGCATAAAAATCAGTTGTGATGGATGAGTCTCTGAATCCCCCATTACGACACGAATCGATATGTCATCTATTGCAGTTTTTCGTGTTTTGGCGTCGATCGTATTCGATCTCGAGGAGACGGCGCACGGATCATCGGGACTGCTGTGCTCTCGTGCTCGCCACAGTGTGACCAGACGAGAGTAGTGATAGAGGGAACGACTTAACTTTCAGCACCTCTGAAGCGGAGTATGATCACGAACGCATCGTTCGTTGACCACTACTCTGTAATTCGACATGAGTGTCACACGCGCCGTCGGGTCTGACCACCAGCTCGCCCGGCTCCTACAGATCGGCATGGTGCTCGAGGAGGTCGTCGAAGCGCGGGCGTACAAACACGCCCAATCGATGGAGATCGAACTCGAATCGGAGATCCTCGCGTTGCTCGAAGACGCAGCCGAGGAGTCGGCCGAACACCGCACCAAACTGGAATCGTTGGTCGACGAGCTGGAGGCCGAACCGGTTCCATTCGAACAGATCGAACCGCTCGTGGAGGCACAGTACGGCAAGACCAAGCCCGAGGATTTCGACGGCGTGCTGTACGACCAGCTCTGTAACGAAGAGACCGCCTACAAGTTCTACGACGACGTCATCGCCGCCATCGAAGCCTCCGACACGTCGTTCAGCATCGATCGCCACCGCCTCGTGACTGTGCTCAGTGGGATCCGAGAAGAAGAAGCAGACGGTGTCGAAGAAGTGACCACGCTGATGGAGTCCCGACAATGAACACGTCCGACCAGTATCTCAAAGCGATCTATCTCGTTCAGCAGGTCGAGGACGGTCCCGCCTCGACGGGTCGCGTCGCCGACGTGCTGGACGTAAGCCCCGCAAGCGCCAACGAAATGATCGGTAAGCTCCAAGACCGGGGCTTTGCCGACCACGAGAAGTACAAGGGTGTCTCGTTGACCGAGGACGGTATCGTCCGCGCCCGCGAAGCGCTTCAGACGTACTGCATCATCGAACGGTTTCTGATCGAGGTGCTCGAGGTCGAAGGGTTCAGGGAGGAGGCAAAAACGCTCGAAACGGTGATCGACACCACCGTCGCCGAACGGCTCGACACCATCATCGACCGGGAATCACAGTGTCCCTCCTGCTTCGGTCCCGAAGCGGACGTGTGTGAGCTGCTGGAGTGCGACTCGTTCGAAACCGCTGACTCGGAGATGGCCGATTGAGCGCGTTTGACACTACAACGGCTCGGAGCTATCCATCTTTCCGACGATTTCCTGCATCACTGCATCGCACAGCTCTCAGTCCACGACTTTGACGTGGTGCGGATTTCCGGCCCGATCACATGAGACCGAAAAGATTCACGATCAGCACCGGGATGACGACGGCGACGAAGGCCCGGCGCATCGAGAGATCCCGTGCGTGTTTGAGGACGTACACCAAGACGTAACAACACCAGAGATACAGGGCGCTGTAGGCGTAGGTTGCGAGCTGAATTGCGCGCCCACTCATGAGTGAATCGGCGGCGATGGCCGCCTGTGCGGAGCCGTCCATCGGTATCGGTGGCGCTCCCTGGACCGTGATGGCAGTAGCGATGAACACGATGACGTGGCCTCCGAGCAACGGAAGAAAGCCCCAGCCGATGAGGAGGAGTGTCCGGCGAAACGCGCCGCTCCCGCCCAAGACGAACGAGAGCGCCTGACTCCCTAAGGCGAGCACGAGCCACGCGATGACAGCCGTCGCGCCGTTCGTCAAGACCGCCCCGAGCAGAGCGTACGTGAGTATGCCCGTCAGAGTCGTGTCGAAACGGAGAAAAAGCGGGAGATACGCCAGGCTGCCGAGCACGATGTACGCCGCCACGATGGCGACGGGCGGTACCAGCCGCGGATCCGAGGCGTGCTCTGCGAAATACCCGTCCGGATCGATCAACACCTCCCGGATCGTCGCAAGCATAGCTGATACATAGTTTCTGTGAGTAAAATATTTCTTATTTACTGTGGATATCGGTCACTTTGATGTCTGATCGTATTAAAAGAGATTGATTGAATCATATATTTTCTCGTCGTATTGTATCTAAGAGCACTTCAAGCTCGTCGTCTGTTAGATCATATCTTCTATCGTAACGGGGTCATCCCAAATTGATCCAGACTTTCTCAAGGAGCCACAAAAGGTCGAGTAGATGAAGATAGTCCATTGGACTCTGTTCAATCGCTCAATCTGATCCCATATCCATATTCAAACGCGAACTCACAGAGGACGATTAGTTCTAGCTCGAAGAATCGATCCCAGAAGTGTTCACAACTTTCGTCGTCTGCTTCTCGTATCGCACGTTTCTTTCTATCCCTTAATCGATCGATAAAAGTCTGTATATCCGTCCCATAGATCACGGATGTATCACGCGTGAATAGGTCGGCCATCTCTATATCGCGTATACCAGAGGTCAACCGAGCAGAAGCTAGTTCCCTACCATTTTCTCTTTCCACATCGTCAGATATCAATCTTCGATACCAATCGGCATCGGCATCCCCATCAACAGGTCTTGGCCGATGGTTTCGTGCCTTTTTGACCTTATACCTATAATATTCATCCGCAGTTTCTTTGTCAAGAAAATAGTCCTCGTCAAGTTCTAGATACAGTTCTACACCCATATTGTTATTTTTCTTTGTATGATAATGAACCTTTCCACACTGTACTAAATCCCATTTTCACGGATCATATCTAATACTGCTTCGAATTCGTCTTCAGTGAGATCGTATGTCTCATCGTAACTATTACCAGGCCGTCTATTAGACGAGGTACCATCTTGCGGACCCAATGTGTAGCGATCGATTTCATCAAGGTTCCCATCATCAGTGAAATCACCGACTGTGAGACCAGACGTATTAACCATCTGATTAATCTCTCCCTCCTTGAAGTTATTCTTGACCAACTGTTTCTGCTTTTGTGCGTCTCGGACTCTTTCTACACTAGAGCCACTTTTCACCTGATAAGTTGCCACAACATTCCCAGTATTATTATCGATTACGACCCAATCTATCTCCCCTTTGCTACCACCCTTGTCAAGTTTAACGTTCTGTTCGTATTCATAACCCGTCGAGCGTGGGTATCTGTTCGTAACCTCCTGTTTAGCGAGGATCTCACCGAACTCACCTCTAGCTGTACGACGGTCCGTAGAGAATGTTTCGCCGGAGTTCTGGTATTGATCGAGTGCTTTGTTCATCGCCTGGACATCGTATCCCTGATTGCTCCAGTCGACGATCGTTTCTGATGGGACTCCCTTCTGACGGAGCTCATTCATGGCCTCGTGTTCCTTGCTCTCTCCCCCGTCGGGAATGAGCCGTGCGATCTCTGGGAGAATCCGTCGCGGCGAAGGGCCCGAGCTGTCGCCGCTCTCATCTTCCTGCTGTTGGGCGTCCTCGCCGGTGTCTCCCTGATCCTGCTCGGCCTCTTCGGACTGCTCCATCTCCTCGGTCGTCCCTTTCATCACGAAGCCGTCGTAGATCCAGAGCGTGAGCTCACCCTCTCCCTGTGGATTCTCACCGACGACAACTGTGTATCCGTCCTCCTCACGGACTTCCTCCGGATTTTTCAGAATCTCTCCGACGGTTCCCCTAACGTTGTCATGCGTAATCCCGGGCAACTGGACGAGCTGATCCCCCCGAACTCCCGATCAGTTCCGTCAGGAGCTTCATACCCGCCTGCGCCAGATGGAAGCCGGATCGGCTCGTTGAGCTCCGAATCGGTTGCGTCCGCCGGATAGAGGGCGAGCATAGTGAGCGATCCGTGGGTTGTCGCCGGCCCGCCTGCCGTGTCGACGCCATGCTCGAAGAAGACGTAGGCCGCCGTGAGGGGCACAGCCACCCTTGAGAGCACCCTGGCACCGCTTTTCAGAACCGTCGTTCCTCCGTGTTTTGCAACAGTTCCTTCATTCACACCGACGGTGCTCCCAATTATACCCGCTATCGTTCCTACTACGTCGTCACCGGAGTTGCTGGAGTCTTCGGCGTCATCGATCGTTTCATCCTGCTCCGAACGCACCTCCTCCATCCGATCTTTCATCTCCGGCGAGAGCTCTGGCGGGCCGGCAGTTGTCGGTGGATCCGCCGCCGAGTCGTCGGGTTCCGGCTCCCGCTCCGGATTCGGGTTCGGCTCCGGAACGGTGTCGCCGTCGGAGGACTGACCACTGTCACCGTCATTGCCGGATTGCCCTGCCGCCTCGGCGTCGGCGTGGATCGTCACCGACTCCAACAAGCTGACGTCATCGCCCGTATACCCGCGGGTGTCCACCACGAGATCGATGTGGCGGCTCTCTCCGGGCTGGAGTGTCATCGCCCACTCCCGCTTTTCGATCGGGCCGTTGCCGGCCTCGAACGTGACCCGCTCACTCTCGTCGGTCACCCATACCCCGACGGGCTGGGTGCCCCGGTTCGTGATCGTGAACACCTCCCGAACGCCCGTTATCGCGTCGGGGTTCATCCCCGAACCCGACGTATCCTCGAACGCCCCGGCCAGCGACACCTGCAACTGCCCGTTACGCTGACTCGCATACGCCCCGTTGGGGCCGTCCGCCGGCGCGAGCGCGAGATACCCCGACGCGTCACCCACCACCTGCACGGTCGCGTCCCGGGACGTCGTCAACGAATCGAACGCACCTGTCCCGTAGACGGCACTCACCACTAATCCGATCGCTATCAAGCCGACAGCAAGACGGCGGAGGTCAATCATAGCAGGGAATACGTCCTGTTACTATCCATTTCACTACTATTATATTAATGTTACCAGTATCTGTCGAGACATAACAAAGAGTAAGGGTAAAAGCGACACGCCGCCGATCGCCCCGTTCACTCCCCAAGCGGAGGCCACATTCGTCTCCTCACCCTACCAACCAATATGGAGTATGAGGTGTTGGGGTAGTTGTCGGGGACCGACGCTCCGGCTCGATCACCGGCAGTTCGCCTACACCGGGAAGCCAGTCGTCCGTGACTCCGACGCCAACGGGTCGTCGACATGCTGGACGTCAGTCCCGCAAGCGCCAACGAAATGATCGGTAAGCTCCAAGACCGGGGCTTTGCCGACCACGAAAAGTACAAGGGCGTCTCGTTGACCGGGGATGGTATCGTCCGTGCCCACGAGTGGAGTAGAATCGCTTGCTCTACGTCCTCTTTGATGGTGACTGAAACGATGAGATCGATCGGAAAACGATTGGCAAGGACTACGTCTGGTTTCTGGGGTGGCCGCGATTCAGTGCCAACATACCCTGTTCGTCTCACATGAGCCCGAACATGTTCAAAAGCAGTACCGGGATCACGACTGAGACGACGGCCAAGCTCAAAGAGAGATCACGCGTGTGTTTGAGAACGAACACCCAGATGTAGCAGCTCCAGAGATACAGGACGGTGGAAACGTACACTGCTATCTGAACGGCTTGGCCGTCCATGAGAGACTCGGCGGCCAAAGCCATCTGTTGGGTGGATTCTACTGACATCGATGGCGCTCCCTGGACTGCGATGGTCGTGGCGATGAGCATACCCACGTGCCCGCCGATCAGGGGGAGAAAGCCCCAACCGATGAGCGGGAACATCCGGCGAAACGAGCCGCTCCCGTCCAAGACGTACGAGAGTGTCTGGCACGTCACGGCGAGCAGGAACCACCCGATGACAGCCATGGCACCGTTCATCAAGAAAACATCGAGTAAAGCATATGTAAATATTTGTGTTAAATTCCCATCGAAATGGAGCAGAATCGGGAGGTACGCCGCGCTGCTGAATGCGGCGTACGCCACCACGACGGCGACCGGCAGTAACAGCCGCGGTTCCGTGGCGTTCTCCCCAAAATATCCGTTCGGATCGATCAACACATCGCGGACCGTCGCAAGCATACCAGACACATGGTCATTGGAAATAAAATCGTTCCTATACGTCGGTGCGGGTTTGGGTTTCGTTCGAGTTGGTTTCTGGATCGGCTCGGCAAACCGACGGAATTCGCGACAGCGTATTCGGAGTCTCGTAGTTCGCGTCAGATCACTGTATAGAGCCCGAACGCGCCCGTCCCATAAACGGTGCTCATCACCAATCGGATCGCTATCAAACCCACAGCAAGACGACGGAAGTCCCTAATAGCGGAAATAGTTCGATTGCAATTCTTCACACACCAGTGTAGTAAAGTTGTCAACTATTGTCTACCCGTAGCAATCCATCGCACCGGACGAAATCACCCCGCATCGTCGGGTCGCCGCGTTCCTCGCGGAGGACACTCCGGAACAGAGGACACATTCGTCGTCCCCACCTACCGGGTGATATGGAGTACGTGGTGTTGGGGTGGCCGCCGGAGGGGCCGACGCTCCGGCTCGATCACCGACAGTTCGCCTACGCCGGGAAGTTCGTCATGTCGAACACCGGGAAGGCGGTCGTCCGCGACTCCGACGCCGACGATTCCGACATTTTCGGGGCGGTCGCGTTCAACGAGGACCGCACGGACCCCGACGCGGTGTGGCTCCGGTACATCACCACCCGGACGGACCGCCGTGGGGAGGGCATCGGGGCGCGGCTCGCGGCGTACATCACGGCCCGAGCGCACGACCGTGGCTACGAACGGGTCGTGATCGCGGTCAACAACCCCTTTGCCTACCACGCGCTGTCGAAAGCCGGCTTCGGATTCACCGGCGAGCGGACCGGCATCGCCGAGTTGGTGCTCGAACACCCCAGCGACCGGACGCGCTACCGGGAGGGACTGACCGTCTTCCGGGAACGGGACCTCTCGGAGGAGGAACACGCGTTCATCGACGCGAAAGAGCAGGAAGGACCGCCACCGGTCGCCGACCCACCCGACTAACACGACCGCCGACGGGCCATTTACATTCCATCGCTGGATAGAACCAACAATGGGAAACGCCGCACTCCGAGAGATCGCAGTCATCGAGGACGTGTCGTTCGATTCACTCGACGGCGTCGTCGCGGTGGACGCACACAATTGGCTCTACCGGTATCTCACAACGACTGTCAGGTTCACGAGCGAGGACGCGTACACGACGGAAGACGAGACAGAGGTAGCGAACCTCATCGGGATCGTTCAGGGGCTGCCGAAGTTCTTCGAACACGACCTGATCCCGGTGTTCGTCTTCGATGGCGGCGTCACTGATCTCAAAAGTGAAGAGATCGAAGAGCGCCGAGAACAGCGCGAGCGCTACGAGGAACAGCTCGAAACCGCAAGAGAGAAAGGAGACGCGAGAGTGATTTCACGGCTCGAATCGCGCACCCAGCGCCTCACGGACGTGATCCACGAGACGACGCGGGAGCTACTAACCCACCTCGATGTGCCGATCGTCGAAGCCCCCGCAGAGGGTGAGGCCCAAGCGGCGCACATGGCCCGCACCGGAGCAGTGGACTACGTCGGCAGCGAGGACTACGACGCGCTGTTGCTCGGCGCACCGCTCACGCTCCGACAGCTGACGAGCTCTGGCGATCCCGAGCGGATGGATTTCGAAGCGACGCTGGAAAAACACGACCTCACGTGGGAACAGCTCGTGGACGTTGCCCTCCTCTGTGGGACGGACTTCAACGACGGCGTCGACGGCATCGGACCGAAGACGGCAGTGCGGAAGATCCACGAACACGGCGACCTCTGGGGAGTGCTCGACACTGAAGGCGAATACGTCGAACACGCCGATGTCATCCAGGAGCTGTTTTTGAACCCCAACGTGACCGACGAGTACTCCATCGACACGGAGCTTTCGCCCGACATCGGCGCTGCTCGGGAGTACGTCGCTGACTGGGAGATTCCGGACACCACCGTCGAACGCGGGTTCGAGCGCGTCGAAGACTCCGTGGCTCAAACCGGACTCGACGATTGGATGTAGTTATGGACTATTTGTTAAATTACAAACACTCAGTAACGAAATGACTGGCGAGCCACGATTCGGCGCGTTGGAGCCGGTACTGCAGCGTCGACTGGGGGACGTCAATCCGCTCGGCGAGTTCGCTCAGTGAGGTTTCACGCGGCGTCTGGTAGTAGCCGTGTTCGACCGCCAGTCTGAGCGCTTCGCGCTGTTCGTAGGGGAGCTTCGTCACTGAGATCGCCTCGTCGGTCCAGTGGGTGGGTTCCGTCAGATGAGAGAGGGAAACGCTGATCCCATCGGAAAGCTCGGCTTGGAGCGCGTCGTACAGCCGCCCGACGTTCGCGTCGTTGCGCATCAGGATCCGCCATTCGTACTGGTTGGTCTTTCGTTGGGTTTCGTAGAACAGCCCATCGCCGAGATACTCCGCAGCGAGGGAAGGAAGCGTTCGACACCGATCGATGGCCGATCGGTACGTGTACATCGTGCAGCTCGTCGCATCTCGAGAGAGCAGCTCGTACTCCCGGTGGGACTGGCAGGCCGGCCGATCCGGACACTCGTTACACCGTTCGGTGTCGAGAAGGAGGTATTCGAGCCGGTCGATAGCCGACGACGGACCGGTAATGCGATCGAGCCGCCACATCGCGTCACTCGCAACCGAACACGCGACCGATTTCAAGAGCGATCCCGGATGATCGATGAACACGTCCGCAACTGGATCGACGCCGGAATCGTATTCGAGCGTAATAACGAACTCCCGCATACGGATACTCGGTTCATACCGAAGTAATAGCTGTCGATCGAGGATGATCGATTGACGGCTGTACGGCTGCGTTTCGGGCGTAACAGCCAAAGATAGAGGAAATACTGGAGAGAAATGAAGGCTCCAAATAGGTGAGTTCGGTAATAACCGAACACATCTATATTATCGTGGCGTGTCACATTGCGAGTGAACACGAGGAGAGTAGCGAGCAGACGAGCACTACGAGTTATTTCCAACCATATCCAGTGAACAACGTAACATCGTACAAGCAAAGCGACGTATCGACAGCAGACGCCACGGCTTCTAAAAACGAGCGCTCTCAGCCGACCGAAGAAACGGTGTGTCCGGAGTGTGGCGGATCGCTCGTGGAGGACGCCGAACACGGCGAGCGGGTCTGTCGGGAGTGTGGATTAGTCATCGAGACCGATGAGATCGACCGTGGGCCGGAGTGGCGTGCGTTCGACGCGAGCGAGCACGAAGAGAAGTCCCGCGTCGGTGCACCGACGACGAACATGCTACACGACAAGGGTCTGTCGACCACCATCGACTGGCAGGACACCGACGCCTACGGCTCCGCCTTGTCGTCCCGACAGCGCCAGAAGGTACAGCGGCTTCGCACGTGGAACTCGCGCGTGCAGGCGGGTGACGCACAGGAGCGCAACCTCAAGCAGGCGCTGGGTGAGATCGAACGCATGGCGTCGGCGCTCGGATTGCCCGATACCGTTCGTGAAACCGCGAGCGTCATCTACCGGCGCGCGCTCTCCGGTGGGCATCTCCAGGGCCGATCGATCGAGGGGGTTGCAACCGCCGCGCTGTACGCCGGCGCGAGACTGGCCGACACGCCCCGCACGCTCGATGAGATGGCCGCCGTCAGCCGGGTCGAAGCGCTCCGATTCAAACGCGCCTACCGGTACCTGGTACGGGAGCTACAGCTCGAAATCGCACCTGCCCAGCCAACGAGTTATCTCCCTCGGTTTTCGAGCGACCTGAACGTGAGCGATGCGACCGAGCGACGAGCGCGCGATCTCCTCGACGCCGCACACCGGGAAGGAATCCACAGCGGGAAAAATCCCGTGGGGCTGGCCGCCGCCGCCCTGTACGCCGCAGGGTTACTCACGGACGAAAACATCACCCAACAGCGGATCTCCGACGCCGCCGACGTCAGCGCGGTCACCATCCGAAAACGCTACCGCGAACTCCTCCGGGCGGGCTACGACAACGCACCCGACCCCGAATCGCCCGACGAGTGAAACAGAACGCTGGAACTGTGTCTACGGGACAACGGGGATCTCTGTAGGGTCGTACAGTTCGAGGGCACACCGACGCGGCCCACGCGATTTCGTGTAACTGTTTAAATAGCAGCAACCGAATACACGAGCATGGCAAAGTACTCGACCGGGGGTATCAGCTCCGACGACGAAGGGAGCTGTGAGCTGTGTGGTGCCGAGCGGACGACGCTCCACACCGAGCGAGTGGCTGGCGCGACGCTCGCTGTGTGCTCCGACTGTCGAACGCGCCACGGCGAAACTGGCACACCGGGAGCAGAACGCGATCACGACGAGTATGGACGGGAAACGGGAACGCGGGATCCGGACGAATCCGATAGACAGCAGCGCGCGGTTCGCAACACCGCCCGAATGGACGACGCTCGATCGGGCGATTCCTCCAATTGGGTGGACGGCGCGGAGTACGAGGGCGATCCGCTTCCGTATCTCGTTCGTGGCTACGGCGATCGACTGGCGAACGCGCGGGCGGCTGCCGACCTCGGGACCGCCGACCTTGCGGACGAGCTGGACGCGCCCGAGGACGATATCATCGCCGTCGAGGAGGGACGCGCCACCAGCGCGGAGGTGGGTGGCTCGCTGATCACCGCGATCGAAACACAACTGGATATCACACTGACCGAAGAGGCCTGATTTGGGAGCACCGACCGGCTCACGTCGCTTTGATGTTGTGGAGTACGTCGAGCCGATCGGTGATCTGTGCTGTCGGCTCGATCGATCGCTCGATCAGCCCCGCGTCCTTGTACGCTTGGGGAGCCTCATCCAGCGTGTCGCTGTTCACGCTGGTTGAAAACACGCCGGCCATCGTTTCGCGGAACGCGTCGAGGTCTAACTCCCGGGTAGCCTGTCGTCTGCTCATCACCCGCCCTGCGCCGTGGGGAGCCGAGAAGTTCCAGTCGGGATTCGACCGTCCTTCACAGATGAGGGTACCATCACGCATGTTGTACGGAACGAGGAACCGCTCGTCCTCGTAGGCCCGCGTCGCCCCTTTTCGGACCACGAGATCCCGAAAATCGATGTAGTTGTGGACCGATTCGATCTCGTCGTTCTGTGGCGCGTCGAGTATCGACCTGATCTGGCGGGCCATCTCCCGGCGGTTCTCAGAAGCGTACTGTTGTGCGAAGATCATATCGATGAGGTAACCGTCGGCTTCCGCGCCTTCGAGGTAATCGAGCGTTTCGTTGCGGTCACGGTCGGTCAGTCGGTCGTGGAACGCTTCGATGCGGCGTCCGATCTCCTCACCCTCGTACTCCTCGCGGATGCGTTGCAGTTCGGCGTCCACGTCGATCCCGCGGGTGTCCATGCAGTCGGTCGCCTTCTCTTGCCAGTGTGTCGCAATCTCATACCCCAACCCCCGGCTCCCGCTGTGGACGACGACCCACACGTCGCCGGTCCGCTCGCTCCGGCCGAATTCGATGAAATGGTTGCCACCGCCGAGCGTCCCGATGCTGTCGACCGCGCGCCCGTCGTCGATTCCGACGCGGTGGCACAGATCGGTGAAATACGACCGATCGTACCCATCAAATCCAAGATCCCGCCCGTAGTTCTCTTCGAACCGTTTGAGGACGGTGTGCGCCTCCTGCCACGGGAACTGCGCCATGTCGTAGGCCGTGTTCGATCGCACCGCCGATCCCATCGGCACCCGAGAGCGAACGGCCCGATCCAGCTCCTCGCCCGACCCCGGAAGTTCCGGACCCACGTTCACCGCGTACAGCCCACAGCCGATGTCGACGCCGATGGTGTTCGGGACGACGCGCTCGCCCAGCTCCATGGTGAACCCGATGACGCTCCCTTTGCCCCAGTGGGCGTCGCTCATCACGCGCACTGGGTTGGTGAAGGCGGCGTGGTCCACCAGCGTTCGAAGCTGCTCGTGGGCGGCCTGCCCGAGCTGACTCTCCTCGAGAAACACGCGGGCAGTCGTCTGCTCGCCCTCGATGTCGAACATACGCGGGGTAGACGATCGGTAAACTAAACGCCACCGGAACGGACGGTGTTGTGAGACAACACGATATCCGTGTAGCTTTGTGATTGCGGGCCGAACAATGAGTGATGACACGAGCAAGTGTCGTCGGGGCCGGAATGACGACCTTCGGGGTTCACGAGTCGACGCTGCCCGATCTGTTCGCAACGGCAGCGCTTTCGGCCTACGACGACGCAGGCGTCGATCCCGCCGACATCGACGCGTTCTATTTCGGGAACGCGATGGGCGGTCAGACCGAAAACGACACGCATCTCGCACCAACGCTCGCCACCGAAGTTGGGCTGGCCGGAATTCCGGCACAACGGTTCGAAGACGCCTGTGCGACCTCCGCTAACGCGTTCAAGAACGCGGTGCAAGCGGTCGATGCGGGGATTCACGACACGATTCTCGTCGGAGGGGTCGAGCGGTGCACGCCCGAAACCGGCAAGGGGACAGGAGAGATGACCCGGATTTTCGCCTCCGCGTCACACCGCCAGTACGAACAGCCGACTGGGCTGACGTTTCCGGGCGTGTTCGCGCTCCTGACGAAACGACACATGCACGAGTACGGCACGACCGAGGAGCAACTCGCGCGCGTGGCCGTGAAAAACCACGGGAACGGAACCCGAAACCCGCGCGCCCACTTCGGCTCGGAGACGACCGTCGAGGAGGTGCTCGATTCGCCGGTGGTCGCCGAGCCGTTCCACCTCATGGACTGTTGTCCGTTCTCTGACGGTGCAGCCGCCGTCGTCGTCACCAGCGACGACCGCGCGGATTCGTTCGATCGTCCAGTGGACGTGACGGGAGTGGGTCACGCCACCGATCTCGTCCCGCTCGGATTGAAACCGACGCTGCACGCGACACAGGCCGCGCGCGACGCCACAACCCAAGCCTACGACCAGGCCGGGATCACCGCCGAGGACATCGACTTCGCGGAGGTACACGACTGTTTCACCGGCGCTGAGGTGCTGGCGAGCGAAGCGATCGGCTTCTTCGAAGACGGGAACGGTGGTCCTGCCGCGGCGGCTGGCCGAACGGCGCTAGATGGCGACCGACCGATCAACCCGAGCGGCGGGCTCAAAGCGAAGGGCCACCCGATCGGTGCGACCGGTGCGGCCCAGATCGTCGAACTCACCGAACAGCTCCGGGGAACGGCCGGCGACCGACAGATAAGCGACGCGACCCGGGGACTGGCCCACAACCTCGGGGGCGACGCCGGAACGACGGTGATCTCGGTCATGGAGGCCCGAGCATGAGCGCGAACACGAACGAGAGCGCGAGCGTGGGGTACGAGGCGTGGACCGACGCGTTGCGATCGGGGAGCGTGCTCGGCGTGAGCTGTGCCGACTGTGGGGCGACGTACGGCACGCCGGTCGCGGTCTGTCACGACTGCGGTAGCCGGGATCTCGAACCGGTCGACCTTCCGACCGAGGGAACGCTTCACTCGGTCACGCGGATCAACGTTGCTCCGGTCGGCTTCGAGGGACCGTACTACGTCGGTATCGTCCAGCTGGGAGACGCCCGCATCACGGCACGCATCGAACGGGACGGAGCGGACACCGCCCCGGAGATCGAGACCCCGGTCGTCCTTTCGGGCGTCATCGAAGAGGACGAAAACGGGCTGCCAGCGCCGGTGTTTACCGTCGAGACGGACTGACGGACCCTGTTTTTCGCCCCGAACAGCCGATGTGATTCACGTATGCTCTGTACTCTCACTCCGAACGGTTGCGGGAGAACGGCTCTCCTACCGGCGTCCTATGGTATAGTCCGGGACGATGATGATCTTCTCGGGAGGAAGTCCCAAGAGATATTGGATCCCCATGATAATAGGCGGAGAACGATATGACACGGCCGCCAACCACCCCAATGCGTCGACGGAGCGTTTTGACCCTGCTCGCCGTCAGCGCGACTACCCTTACCAGCGGCTGTATTCGTCGCTTGCGGACGATCACCGGCTGGCAATCATCGAACCAGATGTCCCTCGAAATCAAGACGGTCTCTGCGGACGCCGATCCCTACGCGCTCCGGATCGCCAACCAGGTCGCGGAGTGGTTTCGGAGCGCGGGTATCGACACGACGGTAACACCGATGTCGAACGAGGAGCTGCTCAGGCAAGTGCTGTTGAACCACGAGTTCGAGATGTTCGTTGCCCGCCCACCGGAGTGGATCCGAACGCCGGATGCGTTCTACTCGCTGTTGCATTCGGGATACACAACCGCATCCGGGTGGCAGAATCCGTTCGGATACGCGAATCTGAACGTGGACGAGCTGTTGAAGACCCAACGCAGCGCCACCGGCAAGCGCCGCCACGACGCGGTCTCACAGCTCCAACAGACGATCGCCACGTCCCAACCGTTCACGGCCATCGGGCTCGCGGACGACATTCGGGCTGTTCGGAGTGATCGGTACACGAACTGGCAAGACAGGAGCCTGCGATCGTCGCTTGGATACCTGGCGTTGGAACGAGTGGACGAGCAAAGCCAAGAGGGAACCACCGCGCAGGAACAAACCGAGGAGCTTGGCGTGGTGATGAACGACACGCGACCGACGACGAACATGAACCCGCTCAGCGTCGAGTTCCGTCCCACCGATGACTTGACGGCGCTGCTGTACGACTCGCTCGGCTACGTACCCGAACGGGAAACAGTTGACCCGTGGCTCGCCGCATCGTGGAAGTTCTCCGAGGGGGATCCCGGACCGATCGCGTCGGTTCGAATCCCTGCGGACCTGACCTGGCACGATGGCACCCCACTCACGGCTGGTGACGTCGCGTTCACCTACGCGTTCCTCTCGGATACGACGCTCGGGGGTGGCATCGAGGAGAACCCCGACGACGATCCCACCACTGTCCCGGCGCCACGGTTCCAGGGACGGAGTGATCTCGTGTCCGATGTCCGCGTCATCGATCCCCAAACGGTCGAGTTTCGGTTCGTCGAGTGCCAACCCCAGGTCGCAAGACGGGCGTTCACCGTGCCCCTCCTCCCGAAACACGTCTGGAGCAACCGAACGCAACCTGCCTCTGTCGGTGGTATCGAGGTCGGCACCGCCACCGAAGCGCTCGTCACGAAAAACATCCCCCCGGTCGGGAGTGGTCCGCTCACGTTCGTTGAAAACGACCCCCAGAGAAGCCTGGCGTTCGAAACGTTCGACGACCATTTCCTGACCCGGAAAGAGCATTCCGAGCTTCCGGCGCCGTTGGCCAATGGTCCCGCGTTCGACCGACTCAGTGTCCGTACGGTCGGATCGGACGCTACTGCTGTCGAGATGGTCGCCAGCGGTGACGTCGACGTGACTGGAACGGCCGTCGGTGCCAAGCAGGTCCCGCGAATCGGTCGGGAGGACGTGCTCGATCTGGTCGTCAAGCGTTCGAAGTCGTTCTACGTCCTTGGATACAACGCGCGCCAGTCCCCGCTCGCAAACCCCCGGGTTCGTAACACACTCGCACAGCTCATCGACAATGAATATCTTGTCGATGATGTTTTCGGCGGATACGCAGAGCCTGCTGTGAGTTCGCTCACCGGAACCGACTGGCTTCCGCCCGATCTCCAGTGGGACGAATCCGATCCCGTGACGCCGTTTCTGGGAACGGACGGAGAACTGAACGTAGAGAAGGCAAAAGAGGCGTTCCGAACCGCTGGGTATCGGTACAACGACGGGAATCTCGTGGGGAAGTAATCGATGAATCTGATCGAAATCCTATCGCAAGTGGTCGCTGTCGTGCTCGTCCTCCTCCCTGTCGCAATGGTCATCATCGTCGGACCGAACCGCCTACGGACGGCGCTCTCGGACCTTCGACCGAGAGTTCGGGAGATCGTTCCCATCTTCACGGTGCTCGGTATCGTTTTGGCTATCAACAGCGTTGTCCGTGACAGCGGGAACAACCTCTCGTGGATCATCGGGCTCAACGTCACCGGGTACATCCACGTGATCGAGGGGCAGTTCGTCGCATACCTCCAGTCGATGGCAACGCCGGCGTTGACGGCGTATTTCGGCTACATCTACGTCTTCGGATACACGTTCCTCCTGGTGTTCCCGTTGTTCGCCTATCTCCTCCACGACGACGTGCGACCGCTGTATGAGATCGTCATCGCGTACATCATCAATTACAGCGTTGGGTTGCTCTGTTACGTGGTGTTCGTCGCGTACGGCCCACGGAACTTCATGCCGGAGCTGGTCGAACCCCTGCTGTACACGAGTTGGCCACACTCACAACTCCTGACGAGCGAGGTGAACACGAACACGAACGTCTTTCCGTCGCTCCACACCGCGATGTCTGCCACCGTTGCGATTTTTTCTTACCGGTATCGGGATATCTACGCCCGGTGGCTCCCCGTCGCGTGGGTGATCGCGGTGTCGGTCGCGGTCTCGACGATGTACCTGGGAATCCACTGGCTGACGGATGTTGTCGTTGGAGTCATCCTCGCGGTTCTCAGCGCCGTTGTGGCGGTACGTCTCGGCGGGCGGCTGAGTCGTGGCTCGGCGGGGTTCGGCGCTGACTGGATCGGGAACCGACTGGCCACGCGCGTTCGGGGCTGGCGTCGGGACGACTGATACTGTCGGAGAAGGGTGATTGTGTATCGGCTGCTGGTGAATCGCCGGCCCTCACGGTCCGCCGGCTTTCCGTTCTGATCGATCCGCGCCCACTCACACAGCTATTCGATCGATCCACAGAGCGGGATCGTCGAGTTCGATGTCGGTCGGGAGGTGGTCCTCCCGTTCCCAGACGAGGGCTGCGGTGTGGAGATCCCGCTCGTCGACGACCGTCTCGAAGAACTCCTTGCCGCGTTCGTACTGGCGGCGCTTGCGGCCGAGACCGAGGAGGCGGCGCATGAGCTGCGTGATCGGTCCTCCGCTGTGGCGGCGCTCGTCGAGTTTGCGCCGGAGATCGTCGTATTCCGCGTCGAACGTTCGGTCCATCAGCAACTCGGCGTAGCCTTCGACCGCGGTCATGGTGACGTCGATTCGATCGAGGTCGATGTGGTTGAACCGGCCCGACGAAAGGTTTTCGATGACCTCATCGATCAGGCCTTCGAGGTGGTCGGTGAGCCACGGCGCAGCGCCGAATTCGGCGGCGTGTGCCACTTCGTGAAACGCGATCCAGCGTCTAAACCGCTCCTGGTCGACCGACAGCTCCCCAGCAATGCGTTCGATGTTCGGGTGTACGAAATACAGCGCGTGGTCGTCGTCCCCCGAGAGCAACAGCGGATCGTACTGCCCGAGGACGTTGTTGGCGAGAAAGCCCATCGAAACCGCCATCGATCCCGTGTTGATCGCCCGAACGACGCCCGGTAGATAGTCGATCTCCGAATCCATCCCACCGAGAATCCGCTCGAACGTCGCTGCGTTCGTGTCGATCCAGTGGTGTCGGTGTTGGATCTCCACCGACGAGGGGAGGTCGAACTCCACTCCCCCGACCGACCGGATCCGATCGCGCGCGGCACGAACGTCGCCCTGATACGAGTCGATCTCCTCGGCTGTGAGATCGAGATCACCCGACGCCGTGACCGCCTTTGCGGATTCGGTCACCGCCGACCAATCGATCGGTTCGGCACCGGATGCGTCCGCAACCGCCCGAACAGCGCGATAAAAGTTCATGGAAATAAAAGGTGCGCACAACGCAAAGTCCTTCCGCCTCCACGAACGCCGCTGGCTCCCGGCTCACTCGGGTGAAACCGGTTCGTCCTCTTTCGACGCCCGTTTTTTCTTCATCAGTATCGACACCAGTATAACAAAGACGAGTCCGACGAGCGCCCGGATGGCCCCGCGGTTTCCGTTTTCCTCCTCCTCGGTGGCGGGGGGAGGTGACGGATCGCTCTCCGATTCGGTCTCATCACCACCGAGCCGGCGTTTGAGTGCGAGCACACCCCCGAGTAGCGCCGTCACGAGCACCGTGCCGAGTCCGACGATGCGTTTCACGCTCGACCCCGACGATTCGTCGGTGGAAGACGCGTCGTCGGATCGCGTACACTCGCTGAACGGCGCGTTAAACGTGGGTTCGTCGACCTCTAGTTTGAAAACGGTGACGTCCATAGTCGGAGTACGGCCGGCACACGCATAGGAATTTGGCTCGGTTGCTCATACTGTCGTCACCGCGAACGCGTTCCTGTGTGAACGCCCAGAGCACGGAACCGAACGACAGAAACCGCACACTGTCGCCCCAAGATTGATGATAAATTGTCACGCAGACGTAATAGTGCCAACCGTTCGGACGAACGGCATCCAAACGTACTACGAGGAACACGGCGACGGCCCACCGGTCGTGTTCCTCCACGGAGCGATGAGCGATCACCGGCTCTGGGCCGAACAGCTCCAGCCGCTCACGAACGACGTTCGCGTCGTCGTGCCCGACCTCCGAGGCCACGGTCGAACCGGCGGCTCCGAGCCCGCCGAGTACACGATCGGACTGTACGCCGACGACCTGGATGCGTTCATCACGGCGCTGGACCTCGATCGTCCCCCACTGTGTGGGCTCTCGATGGGTGGGATGATCGCCCAAACCTACGCCGCCCGATCCCCGGAAACCATTTCCGCCCTCTGTACGTTGAGTGCGACCACACCGGAACTCCTGACGCGAGGCGAGTGGATCGAACGACGGCTGGTGCCGACCACGATCGAGGCGATTGCTCCACTCGTCGCGCCCGATCGCCTCTACTCGGTGGTCCAGTGGATCAACCAGTGGCGACATGACGAAACGGCGAACGGTGATCTCGCTGCCGAGGAGATCAAACGAAGCCACGCCGAACCGTTCCCCGAGACACCGCCAGAGGAGGCAGGAAAGATCCGATCGGCGCTCGTTTCCTACCCCGACATCGATGTCGATCACGGGGCGATCACCGTCCCGTCCCTGCTGCTGTACGGCGAGCGTGAACCGCCGTCGATGGCCCGCCACGCGCGGTATATGGCCGAAATCATCCCCACTGCCGACGCCCGTCCGATCCCGGACGCCGGTCACCATTCACACGTCGATGCCCCCGCGTTCGTCGTCGAAACGCTCCGAGAATTCCTCAAAACATCTACTGACAAAAAATAGTCGCAAACGCGTAATTTAGTTCTCTACCCAGACATTTCAAATAAAAATAATAGTATCCAAAATCAGGAAACCGATCAATCGAGGCGTTCATGCCTCCACACAGTCTATGCAGGGTATGAAGGACCGTCAACGGGATTTTCTTAACGAATTGCTGACAATTGATTCGCCGTCCGGGTTCGAGCGCGCCGGACAGCGGGTGTGGATGGAGTACGTCGAGTCGTTCGCGGACGAGGTTCGGATGGACGCCTACGGCAACGCGGTCGCGGTCCACCACGGGGAAAGCGACGCTGAGATCGCGTTCGCTGGCCACGCCGACGAGATCGGGCTGATGGTGCGGGCCATCACCGACGAGGGCTTTCTGAAGCTGACGAGCGTCGGCGGGACTGACAAAACCGTCACGCGGGGCCAGCACGTCACGGTTCACGCCGAACAGCCGGTTTCCGGCGTCATCGGACAGACGGCCATCCATCTGCGAGAGGGCGACGATGCGGTGGACGACATTGGCGAGCAACACGTCGACATCGGGGTCGACTCCCGGACGGACGCCGAGAAGCTCGTCGAGGTGGGTGATCCGATCACGGTGTCGGGGGAGATCGCGTCGTTGCACGGGACGCGGCTGGCGGCTCGGGGAATGGACAACCGGATTGGTGTGTGGGCGGCAGCCGAAGGGCTGCGGCGGGCGACCCAACGCGACGCCGATGCGACGGTGTACGCGGTCGCCACCGTGCAGGAAGAACTCGGTTTCAAGGGCGCTCGAATGGTCGGATTCGATCTGACGCCCGACGCGTTCGTCGTCGTGGACGTGACCCACGCGACCGATTCGCCCGACGTTCCGGCCCAAGCGACAGACGACGTCGAACTCGGAGCCGGACCGGTGATCGCTCGGGGCAGCGCGAACCACCCGCGGCTCGTCGACCACGCGCGACGCGTGGCCGACACCGAAGGGATCGACGTTCAACTCCAAGCCGACGGCAGCGCCACCGGAACCGACACCGACGCGTTCTACACCACCCGCGGCGGAGTGCCATCGCTGAGCGTCTCTCTCCCGAACCGGTACATGCACACCCCTGTCGAACTCGTCGACACCGACGACCTCGATGCGATCGCGGAGCTACTCGGGGCTGTGGGTGCCGAAATAGACAACATACAATCATTTGTTATGAATTGAAATATATCTCACACATGTCACCGATGTCCGTGGTGTGGTCTCACACTCTCGTCGATCGCACTCGGTGGGCTTAAGACAGAGGAACGAGGCCAAGAGAATATGGCTGGACGACCGCTCGATGTATTGGAAGAATCACTTGGAACCGTTGTGACGATTTCTCTGAAAGATGGGGAGACGTTCACCGGCGAGCTGACCGGCTACGATCAGCACATGAATCTCGTCGTCGAATCAGATGAAGACACAACCGTTATACGCGGCGATAACGTCGTTTCCATCAACACATGACTGGAGCGGGAACCCCAAGCCAAGGACAGAAGAACAAAACGACACACGTCCGGTGTCGTCGGTGTGGGGAAAAATCCTATCACGTGAAGAAGAAGGTGTGTGCGGCGTGTGGGTTCGGACAATCGGCCAAGCGACGCGAGTACGCGTGGCAGTCCAAGGCCGAGGATTG
Organism: Halobacteriales archaeon YIM A00010; assembly: GCA_025041175.1. Classification (GTDB taxonomy): domain Archaea; phylum Halobacteriota; class Halobacteria; order Halobacteriales; family Haloarculaceae; genus Halocatena. Next base: position 1,476,949 of record JAKCFJ010000001.1, on the reverse strand, counting down.
AAACGGGACCACACAGCGCCCGCATTCGACCCGGACGTGGAAGAGAACGCCGAATACGGGCAAACCATACATTCATACGACAATGCATGAGAAATGCGGCGTTGTCGGGGTATCGCTCGCCGACCGGAACGCCGCTCACCCACTTTACTACGCGTTGTACGCCTTACAGCACCGCGGCCAGGAGTCCGCTGGCATCGTCACACACGATGGATTCCAACAGTACGATCACGTCGAGATGGGGCTCGTCGGGGAGGCGTTCACGGAGGAGGCTCTCGAGGGATTACACGGACGCGTCGGGATCGGACACGTCCGCTACCCGACGTCGGGCAGCGTGGACAGCTGTTGTGCCCAGCCGTTTTCGGTGTCGTTCAAAAGCGGCTCGTTGGGTCTCTCTCACAACGGCAATCTCGTCAATGCGGACGCGGTCCGCGACGAGTTGGCCGGACAGGGCCACGCCTTTACCTCCGACGGCGACACGGAAGTGATCGCCCACGATCTCGCACGGAATCTCCTCGATGGAGGTCTCATCCAGGCGGTCAGGCAGACGATGGGGCGGATCCACGGCTCGTATGCGCTGACGATCATCCACGACGACGCGGTCGTCGGCGTCCGCGACCCGGAGGGCAACCGCCCGCTCTGTCTCGGCAAGCTTGAGGACGGTTACGTGTTGACGAGCGAGAGCGCCGCGATCGACACCCTGGATGGTGAGCTGATTCGGGACGTTCGCCCCGGCGAGCTGATCCGGCTCGATCCCGACGGGGCGGGGTACACCTCCTACCAGCTCGATGACCGCGCTCACAGCGCTCACTGCTTTTTCGAGCACGTGTATTTCGCCCGCCCGGATTCGGTCATCGACGACAACCTCGTGTACGAAGTCCGCCGCGAGCTGGGTCGACAGCTCTGGGAGGAATCGGGCGTCGGGACGGACGTCGTCATGCCCGTTCCGGACTCGGGCCGGGCGTTCGCCGGCGGGTACGCCGAGGCTGCCGACGGGGTGGAGTTCGCGGAGGGATTGATGAAAAACCGGTACGTGGGCCGGACGTTCATCATGCCCACACAAGACGCCCGCGAACGCGCGGTGCGGCTGAAGCTCAACCCCATCAAAAGCACCGTCGAGGGCAAAACCGTCACGCTCATCGACGACAGCATCGTTCGGGGCACCACCTCGACGCAGCTGGTCAAACTGTTGTACGAGGCCGGGGCCAAGGAGGTGCACATGCGCATCGGCGCGCCGCCGATCGTCGCACCCTGTTATATGGGCATCGACATGGCGAGCCGGTCGGAGCTCATCGCCGCCGACCGGAGCGTCGAGGAGATCTGCGAGGAGATCGGCGCGGACAGCCTCGCGTACCTCTCGATCGACGCCGTCGCGCGCGCACTGGATAGTCACAAAGACGATCTCTGTCTGGGCTGTGTGACCGGCGAATACCCCTACGACATCTCCGGCGAATCGGCCGACAGGGACGTGACGCGCCCGACTATCGACGACGAGCACGAACCCGTATCGACCGCCGACTGACGAACTGTTCGGCTCGGGCCATCAGGGCTTTGTTCGTTCAGGGAAACACACAGCGTGTGCCGTTCACTCCCTTTCATTTCGGTCCCGCACTGTTGTTCGGCGTTCCGCTCAGACGGCGGCTCGACTTCGTGACGTTCCTCGTTGGGAACGTGATCGTCGACGTTCGAGCGACGCTCGTGTTCTTCGGGATCCTCTCCGGACGGTTGCACGGACCGCTACACACGTATCTCGGGGCGACCCTGCTCGCTGGTGTGCTCGCTGGCGGTGTGCTCGCCTGTGCCCGGTGGGCACCGGACGTGATGGATCGAATCAGCTCCCGGCCCGATTCCGTCGGGGCCGTCCTGCTGGCAAGCGTGACGGGAACGTGGCTTCACGTCACGCTCGACTCGGTCCTCTATTTGGACATCCGACCATTTGCACCCCTGTCGATCAATCCCCTGTACGGCATGACGTCGATGATCGTCATCTACGCGGGCTGTGTGCTCGCGCTGGGACTCGGTGGCGTCGCTTCCCTCCCGGCGCTCCGCAACTGGATGAACGCGACCCAGTGAACCTCCCCAACGAGCAGTGGATCCACAACGATCGACGAACGATGTGAAAAACAAACATCCAATGAATAAAAATCAATATCTTTAGATATGTATACAACTATATCTACAAGACTTATGTCACAGCAGCGTTCTACCGACGGGCATGGCGACCGGTCGGACACAGAAGCAGGTGACCGAAGTGTTAGATACACTTCAAGATTCGTATGACTCGTTTTCGATCCATCAATCTTCGGTGAGTGTTGACCGGGAGACGTACGAGCGCGTCGCACAGCGCAGCGAGCACGGCGCTATCGAGGTTGACGTGAAGGTTCACAACGAGGAGGGGGTGTTGGTGTGTGAGACCGACGGCGTCGAGCGGACGCCCCACGGGCTGATTGAGGTGGGCGATGCGTCGGTCGAGATGGCTGCGCGCCGTCTCGTTCGAGAGCGGACCGGGATCTTCTGCCACGTCGTGGATCTCGTCAGCGCCAACATCGTCGCCGTACACGATACGTCGGGACCGGATCGGGATCCCGTCTACCGGTTGTCCGTGTTGTTCGAGGCGGTGTACGAGACAGGCGAGCCGGCGGAGTGTGCGAGTTGGCACACGGCGAGCGCACCGGTGGCCGCCTATCCCTTGCTGGAGTAGTTCATACTGTCGGTCATAGGCTTGTCACCATGGGGTGGCCTGTTCGGTTTAGTCATCGCCACGAGAACCCATTCACGCCACTATGGATTGACGTGATTATGACCGACAGTATGAGTGTTCAACGGTCCGTGACCGACAGTATCAGATCACGCCGGTGACCCGTGCGGCTTCGCGCGCGGCGGCCTCGCTGATGCCGTTGCCGAGGATGGTGTAGCGATCGCGGATTTCGTGAGCGGTGGTCATCGCTTCGATGAAGTCGTCCGTGGTGTGGCCGAGTTCGTCGGTCGTCGTCGGCGCGCCGATGTTCGAAAGCGCGCTCTGCACGTTCTGCCAGTTCCCGTCCTGTCCGGTGTGGAGATACTCCGTCGTGATGGTTGCGACGCCGACCTGGTGGCCGTGCAGGGCAGTTCCCGCCGCGATGCGATCGAGCTGGTGGGAGACGAGGTGTTCCGCTCCGCTGGCCGGACGTGAGGAGTCCGCGATGCTCATGGCGACGCCAGAGGAGACCAGCGCCTTCATCACGACCCACGCCGAATCTTCCAGTCCCTGTTTGATCGAGTCCGCGTTTCCGACGAGCATCTCAGCCGTCATCCGCGAGAGCGCGCCCGCATACTCCGAATATTCGGCGTTTTTCAGCCGGTGTGCGAGCTGCCAGTCCCGAACGGCGGTGTAGTTGCTGATGATGTCCGCACAGCCGGCGGTCGTGTACTTCCAGGGGGCGTCAGCGATGACGGCCGTGTCCGCTATCACACCCATCGGTGGATCCGCAGCGACGCTGTGGCGGGTGCCTCCGCTCGGGAGCGACCCACGCCCGCTGACGATGCCATCGTGGCTCGCCGTCGTCGGCACGGAGACGAATCCAACACCCAGTTCGTCGGCGGCCATCTTGGCGACATCGATCACCGTTCCGCCACCGATCCCGAGGAGATAGCCGGCGTCTTCGTCCCGGGCGCGCTCGATGACGCGCTCGACCGACGCGAACCGGGGGTGCTCGACGAGCTCCACCGGCGGATCGTACGACAACTGTTCCGTGATCCGATCGGTGGCGATGGCTTTCGGTGTCGGGCTCGTCACGACGAGCGGGACGCCCGAGAGGTGGAGATCCGCGAGCATCGTCCCCGTCTCTGCGATCACCCCGTGACCGATCACTACGTTGCGCGGTAACTGAATCCACGACCGCTTTTCGAACATACAGGGAACAGTCCACCGGGCAGTATATACTATCGGATACGTCGCCACAGTCCGTTCAGAACAGCCACGATCCGATCCGAACGGACCCAACGCACAGCTATTCCTCGTTGATGCGGCTCCCGCCGGCCGGACAGAACTCCTGAATCAGGTCGGGGCTCGCCACTTTCCGCACGAATGCTTCGTCTTCGAATCGGTCGCGGAACTCCCGGTAGACGAGCTTGGCGATGTCGTTTTGGGCGTACCGTCCGGGTTCGAGATCGATCCTCGTGACGGCCTGTTCTTCGATCGCGTCGGGGGGACCGCCGATGACCCGCGTTCGGGGTTCACAGGTGATGCCGATCGAAACGCCGACAGCGGTGTCGCGGTGGTACGTCCGCTCTCCCCGAATGACGAACGACCCTTTCTCGATGAATTCGCCGCTTTCGGGCGTTTTCGTCACCTGATCAGGGGTCGCCATATACACGTCGCCGCTGTAGTGGCCGTCCTTCCAGACCGAGGAGTACGACACCGCGAACTGGGCGGCTTCCTCGCGGCTGCGCTCGGGGATGTCGACGTCCTTGGCCGCTTCGCTCGGACCGGTCGCTTTCAGGATCGTCGCCGGAGCGCCGTGGGCCTGTGTGTGAAAGAACAGATCGCTGCTTTCCATGTATTTTTTCACCAGCTCCTCGTTCTGGTCCGCGTTGCGTCCGCCGATGACGAGGAAGCCGTCGCTCGTGTGGAACCACCGGAAGCGTTCGTACCACTTCTCCTCGCGTCGAACCGGGATCGACGGCCGGGAGAGCCACTCCTCGGGCGTCGTCTCCTCGGTGTCTTCCTCCTCGGTGTCGTCGCTTTCGGCCCACGTGTCTCGGCGTCGTTCGGCGGCTGCGAGCTGGTCGCGCGTCTCTTCGATTGCTTCGAGCGCACCCTCCCGTTTCTCTTCGATCCGCTTTGCCTCCTGGTAGAGCCGGTCGGCGTTCTTCTCGACGCCGATCGTCGTATCGATCGTGACGGTGGCGTCGTCGAGATCGAGCGTCACCGTTCCCTGCGCGCCGTCGACAGATCGCACGGCCTCGGCGGCGGGGATGTCTTGTTCTGCTCCCTCCTCGAACCGCGCCTGGATCTCGTCCCACGGGAGATCGTCCCCGCGGGCGTCCTGGATCGCGGACAGCACCTCGTCCACCAGCCCGTAGCGTTCGTACAGCAGCTCCGCCTTCCGCCGCTCCTGGTTCGCTTCGTGCTCGAAGTCCTCGATCGCGCCCTCTTGTTGCTCGATGATCCGCTCGAACTTCTCGATTTCCGCCTCGAAGTCGGGACGTTCGGGTTCGGTGCTCGTGGCGGCGTCTGCCTCGTCCAGTCCGACGAAATACGAATCGATCGCCTCGTTGAACGTGTCGAACCGCTCGGTTTCGAGCGCCTCGCGTTCGAGGAGCGGAATCGGTGTGACGTCGACTCGGGCGTCGTCTTCGTAGTAGACGCGCGGGTCGAACGCACCCTCTGCAAGCGCGTCCCTAAGATCCGTGAGAACGTGAAAGAGCTCCGCATACTCCGTTTCGCCGGCATCTTCGATCGATTTGGTTTTCTCGATGTCGGCCCGCGAACAGAGCTCCTCTGCCCACAGTCCACCGAAGTTGAGCTGGGTTGCGAGCGTGCGAACGATGTCGGTGTCGGAGGTCTCCATCTGCCGGTGGAACTCCGCTTCGGTCGCGGTCAGCGGATCGAACCGGGATTCAGGGTACTCGTACTGCGCGCCGGGCGCAACCGTCCGAGAGGAGAGCCGAACCGTCTCCAGACAGTCGATGATCTCGTAATCGGCGTTACACACCACCACGTTTCCGTCGCCGAACAGCTCCGCGATCACGAGGGTGGTGTTGTCCGGCCGATCGAACCGGAGGGTGACGATGCGGTCGTACTCGTACTGCTCGATGCCGGCGAAATCCGCGCCGGAGATCCGGTTTCTGAGCATCATGGCGAAGTTCGGCGGACGGCCCGGTGCGTCCGGAACGTTCTCGGGATCGGCGGCGTGGAGCCGCTTCGGATCGCCGGCCTCGATCAACAGCTCGACGCGCCCGCGATCGAAATCGCGCATCCGGAGCCGCACCAGCGAATCTTCGTAGAGATACGCCTTATCGACCTTCGCGCCCTCGTACGCCCGAAGCTCCGTGACGAGCGCCGCGAGGTCGATGCTGCTCAGCTCGCGCTTCTGGTCCATACCGAGCACAGTCGGAGCAGGCGAAAAGGGATGTCGCTCCGTTACGCTCGGTCGACAACGCGCGAGCCGGTCGTCAGGCCGCTTTGCAGCGCGCGGTGGATCCGCCCCTCCCCGGTCACCCAGTCGCCAGCGAGAAACAGCCCCTCTCGCTCGGCGGGGCGGCGCGTTTCCGGAGCGATCTCTTCCGTATCGCGCGCGGGCAGAGCGTGCGACCACGCGGCGGTGTCGGTCCACTCGGGGTCCTGGAGTCGCTCGTTGTCGAGCAGCGTCGCCGTCTCCCCCGCTACCTCGCGGACGATCTCTGTCTCGTCGGATGGTGTTTCGATCCGGCGGGCCGACCAGTCGGGGGCCATCTGGACGACCAACAGGCTCTTTCCGTCGGGAACGCGTCCCGGCTTGCACTCCTCGCGCGAGAGCCACCCGATGTCGTGGCTCCGGTCGGTGTTCACCAGCGCGTAGTACGGCGCGTCGAGCGCGAAGGGATAGCCCAACAGCACCGTGTAAATCGAACGGTACTCGATCCTTTCCACGGCCGTTCGTAGCGCTCGGTGGCTGTCGCGATCCCATTCGACGGTCGATAGGAGCGCCGCCGTTTGGGACGCTGGCGGTGTGAGAACGATCGCGTCGAACGCGCCGAGCAGGTCATTTTCACCGGTGAGCGTCCATCGGTCCTCGTCGCGATCGATCGCCGTAATGGGAGTGTTCCGGACGACGGTGGCGTCGCTCTCCTCGAACAGCCGCCGGGGAAGCTCTGCGATGCCGCACTCGTAGCTCCATTTGTGCGCGTCTGTATCAGTACCCAGCGAGATGGTTCCGTCCTCGGTGAACGTCCACACCGGCTCCGTGACGTCGATCAGCCCCTCGGTGTCGAGCGTCTCCGTGATGAGGTTCGTGATCGTGGTATCGTCGCTTTTGACGTAATTCGCCGCGGGATCGTAGGTGCAGCCGTGGGCGCTGCGGGTCGCCGCCCGCCCGCCGATCCGGTCGGTGCGCTCGAAGACGGTGACTGATACCGGAACGTCCCGCAAGGCGTACGCGACGCCAGCACCCGCGACACCGGCCCCGACGACGGCAACTCGATGGTCGGTCATGGTTCGGTGTTTCGGGTCGGTCGCTACAAGAGTGTGACCGTCACACCCCGCCTGGGACAGCTCGTCGTCGAGCACTGCCGTGGGGTTTGATAGGGACTGTTGTGAGTAGTTTCGGCACGGTCGTTGACTGACGACTGCTCTGCGGTGTCACGAACCGTTCTGTGTCGCCACAGCGGGACGGAATCACAACAGTCCCTATGACCCCCTACGAAAAACCGGACGCCAGAAGCTCCGATCCAACGGTTCCGGAACGCAGCCTGCCGCAGTCCCTAATACCAATATGACAAACGATACAGTTATATTGATTATATAGCCATTCGAATCAGGATGGAACGATTATCCATCAACGAAGAGATCACCAATCACTGTTGCGATATTTATTAGTATAATACTACAATATTTAATTTACTTTATCTTCATTGGTTTCTGCCCACGGATTCAGGATGCCGTGACTGGTACTGGAAAACGGATCGGTAGGCGTCGATTTCTCGCAACGGGTGGAGCGGCCATCACGGGACTGATTGGCTCACGTACAGCTACTGCTTTGCCGAGCGAGGTTCAAAACAGTTTCATGGGACCACGACAACCACTTCGGGTCTTATCCTACAATATTCAGCACGGGGAGGGGACGGACGGGGTGTACGACCTCCGGAGAATCGCGGAGGTGATTCGGGCTGTGGATCCGGACGTCGCCGCTCTCCAGGAGGTCGATAAGAGATATCACGTTCCGTGGCGAGAATCGTCTCGAAGCGATTTGGACGATCAGCCAGCGTTGCTATCGAAATGGACGGGACTGAACGCGGAGTATTTCGTCCACATCGATTACACGGGCACGGAAGACTTCGAGGAGTACGGGGAGGCGAACGGACAGTACGGGAATCTCATCCTGAGCAAGCACCCGATAGTAGAAACGGAATCGTATCCGTTCCGTGTAACAGGCGAGGAAAATGAGTATCTCCAGAACAAACTAGCAGCGACGAAAATCAACGCGCGAGGCACTCAGTTCTGGTTGTATTCGGTTCATGCCAACGCTTTCGATGCAGAGATCAATAAAGCACAACAGGAGCAACTCATAGAAACCACGAGACGAAAGGAGCCACCGCAAATAGTGGCGGGAGATTTCAACGCTCGGTACGGTATCGGAGACAATCCGCGTCAGGCGTCGTACAAAATCCTCGATGACGCGTTCATCGATGTGCTCCGGCAAACGGGTGACGACGAATACACCATTCCTGCTCCGGGAACGGACGGAAACAAACGCCGGCTCGACTACATTTTCGCTACGAACGAGATCGACGCTGCGGATGGGAACGTGGTCACAACCGAGAACGCTCCGCCATCCCCATCCGATCACAGGGCGATCACCGCCGATCTTGTGCTCGGGCGGGGACGAAACGGAACGCACAGTCACCAGGGTAGGTGAACTATCCTGTCATCTTCTGGCGATCCGAGCGAACCGTGTTCCAGAGCCAGTAGCACACGAGACCGCCCCAGACACCCACGAAGCTTGCGGGATACATCGGAAAAAGGAAAAGAATCTGTCCATAGCTCGGTCGCATCTCCCCGATAACTATCATCTGATACGTATAGGTTATACAGTGATGGGCCAACGCCCACACTGCGAACACGATGAACGGCCCAATGATCGTCTGTAGAAACATTCAAAAGCGAGAGAACAGATTGTCGTATCCCGCCTGCACGATCGAAGCGCCCACTGTGGCGTACATCCCGGCAATGGCGAGTGTTGGCCCGGTGAACCACACCCAAAACGGAAGCTGTATGCCGTAATTTTCAGCAAGCGGCAACCATAGCGTCACGAAGGCATACGTATTAAGGACGTTGACGAACGCAGCCAGAACCGTTCCTCCACCGAGCAACACGAGCGGATGGAGGCCTACGGTCCAGTCACGAATGTTCTGCATTGATAGCACGATACTGGATCATGTTAGTCTACGTGATAATAGCTGGGAAAGCCGTGGGGCTATCGTCTGCCGGAGCAGTATCTCCGCCGCGCCGTGGATCGATACGAGACGTACGCCCAGAGGGGGCACACGGGCGTGGGAAACATCGTCCCGACTCGTTCTCACGCTCTCGAACGGCCACCCCACAGTAACACCACGACCAACCAGCGATCCACGACCGTCAGAGGCACACCGAACGCCAGCCGAGAACAGCCACCGTTTCAGGGGGTAAAACGCGTTCTTCCTAGCGTGGCAACGATACCGAGCGGATGGATCGTTGCTCCGTTCGTTCACTCCGAGGGTTTCCGGTGTCCCAAGTGGACCCTGCCCCAGAGCCAGTAGCACACGAGACCGCCCCACACGCCCACGAACGCGGCAGGGAACGCGTAAAACAGGAAGATCACGTGCGCCCAGCTCGGTCGGGTCACGCCGAGAACGAGTAGTTGCCAGAGATGAACAATGACGACTTCTATCACGAGCGCCGTCCCGAGCAGGACGTACGGTCCGCATACCGCCTGTAATGCGACGGCCCACCGAGAGAGCGGCTCATCGTATCTCACGCTCACGATCGGCACGCCCAGTACGGGATACAATCCAGCGATGGTGAGCGATGGACCGAGGATCCACAACCAGTTGGGGAGATATATCCCGTGATTCTCTGCAAGTGGTGTATACACCGCTTGGAGCGAAGCAGTACTGACGAGAGTAACGAGCGTGAACAGGAGTGCCCCCGAAACGAGCAACACCGTGGGATGTCGATTCACGATCCAGTTACGATGTACTGATACCACGATGAATGATCGTAGTACCACTGGGGAGATAATCGCTGTGTGAAAGCGACCACTCGAAGATTTGCCGTGCTCGTCACTTACAACTGCTCCGCGAGCGCTTGCAGCTTCTCGTACCCGCGATCGGTAAAGGGCGTGCCGTGACCGATACACGCGACGTCGAAAGGGGGACAGCGCTGTGCGAGATCCTTCACGCTCTCGCGGAGCTGTCGCATGTCGTACGAATCGCCCCAGAACGGCGGCGTCAGTTCGCCGTCGGTTTCCCAGACCAGATCACCGAGAAACGCCGCGCCGGCGTCGTGGACGTAAGCGGTGTGGCCTGGGTTGTGGCCCGGCGTGTGGTAGGCGGTGAAGCGACCGACGCGTTGCTCGTCGCTCACCTCGCGGAGATCAGTGCCTTGCGGTAGCGGGAACAGCTGGCGGGCGAACCGGTGAAACAGTCCCTTGTGGTGGGCGATCGGCGGCTCCCACTGTCCTTCGACTAGCGCGACGTCCCGCTCGCCGAGATACACCGGGCAGTCGAACGAGACGCTGTCCAATCCCCGCGTGTGATCGAGATCGTAGTGGGTGAGCAACACGCGATCCACGTCGCTCGGTGCATACCCCGCGGCGTCGAGTTCCCCGCGCAGCGACCGACGGTTGTACCGATAGCCCGTGTCGATCAGCGTCACGTCGCCCTCCGATCGGTCGCCGGTCTCGGGATCGATCCCGTCGTCGATCAGATACGCGTTCGAACCGAGCGGTGCGGGCCAACCGAGTTCGAGCAACCAGAGGTCCTCACGGAGACGTCGCATCACGAGAGATATCTACCCGTCACGGTTAATCTTCACGGCAGATGTGATGCGACTCCATCCTATCACAGGGACTTAGCTGAAGTTGATGTCGGCCGCGTGCACCCTGATGTCGAGTTCGAGCGTCCACGCGCTCGGGTGTTGGTTCGCCACGTGCCAGTACGTCTCTGCAACGCGATCCGGATGAATCCACTCCCCATCGGGGTGGTCCGCCCACTCTCGCTGGTCCGGTCTGCCAACGCTGCCGTTGACGAGCACGGTTGCAACGTAGATGCCCTCGGGCCAGAGCTGGCGAGCGAGCGAACGGGCGAGTCCGCGCGCCCCGAACCCGGCACTGCTGTGGGCAACTCCGTCGCTGCGGACGGCGGCAGAGGAACTAGTGAACAGGATAGCACCGCCGTCACCCGCGAGCATGTCCGCCGCAGCCTGTTCCGAGCAGAGGAACGCACCGTCGGCCCACACGCGCAACGACCGTTCGAACGACGAGTGATCGTCCCCGAGGGGTCCGTCACCGGAGTCGGCCAGTCCGCTTTCGGTGTCGCCAGATTCCATCGGAATCTGGCTGCTAACCAGAATCGGAGATTTCTGGTAATGTCGCCAGTGGGGTAGGCGTTGTTCACCAGCAGATCGACGGGACCGAACTCTCTGTGCACCCGATCGAACCCCTCCGTAACCTGTGTCCGGTCGGTGATATCGGTCGGAACGGCGATCGCGTTGCTAGCCGTCGTTTCGTTCAGTTCCGCCGCCAGCTCCGTGAGATACACAACCCGAAGACGGACGTGTGAGTGCTGGTTTGACCGTCACAGCCGCGTCGACACGTACGGGCCGTCCTGGTAGTAGCCCAACTTGTCCCGGTAGTACTGTCTGACGCCGATGCCGCTGATGACGCTGAGTTTGTCATACCCCTCGTTGCGCGCCATGCGTTCTGCGTGTTCGAGCAGCTTTCTGCCGTAGCCCTGGTGTTGGTACTCCTCGCTCCCGTCTCGGCCGAGACCGACCTCGTTGCCGTACACGTGCAGCTCGCGAACGAGCGCCGCGTTCTGTAGCTCCTTTCGGGTGGTGTCTTCTGGGAATCGGAGCCGGCAGAACCCGACGAGCAGATCCTTGTCGGGATCCTCGTAGCTGATGAAGTTCTCGGTTCCGCCGCCGGCCTCGTAGGTGAGCACGTCGCGCTCGATCCGGTCGGGCGTGGCGTCGTTCATCCCGACCTCCCGACACCGGATACAGTCGCACGTCCAGCCGTGGTCGTCCATCCGCTGGCGAGCGAGCTGACGCAGGTTCGACTTCCACACGCCTGCTTCAATGAAGTCGGCGGGGATGTCGCGTTGGACGCGCTGGAGCCGGGTGTATTTGGGAATCCGTGATTTGATCTCCGCGACGAGCTGGGCCGCCTCCTCGTTGGCGAGCGGCTCGTACTCCCCGCGTTGCCACATGTCGTACGTGATCGTGTCGTTGACGACGAGCGTCGGGTAGATCTTCAGGTAGTCGGGCCGCCACGCCGGGTCCTCGAACAGCTGGCGGAAGTCCTCGCGGCACATCTCCATCGTCATCCCCGGCTGGCCGGGCATCATATGAAAGCCGACCTTGAACCCGGCGTTGCGCAGCCGGCGGTTGGCGTCGATCGAGGCTTGGATGCCGTGGCCCCGATGCATCTCGCGGTTGATGCGCTCGTACGTGGTTTGGACGCCGAGTTCGACCTTCGTTCCGCCGAGCGCGAGCATCCGATCGATCTGTTCGGGATCACACCAGTCGGGTTTGGTCTCGAACGTGGTGCCGATGTTTCGCACGTCTGTGGTTTCGTTCTCGGCGATCACGTCCTCGAGATACCGGAACTCGTGCTCCTCGGGATCCTGGGCGAAGCTCACGCCCTCGGCCGGCTCCGGCTCTTTGGTCGCGTCGTAGTCGTTCATCGCTTCGAGCGCGCGCTTGACGAACCACTCCTGGTAGTCGTGTGACCGAGCGGTCATCGTTCCCCCCATCAGGATGAGCTCGACCTTATCCACGGGGTGGCCGATCTTGCGCAACTGTTCGAGCCGGAGGGTGACCTGACCGTAGGGATCGTAGTCGTTCTGGTCGCCGCGGGCGGCAGCGGGTTCGTGGCCCGTGTAGCTCTGTGCGGAGGAGAACTCCGAGGCCGGACCACCGGGGCAGTACAGACACTTGCCGTGGGGACACATGTGCGGCGAGGTCATGATCGCAACCGGTGAGACGCCCGAGACCGTCCGGACGGGTTTGCGGCGAAGAACCGGTTCGAGTTCTTCACGCCGCTCCTGTCCGGCGAAATCGAGGAGTTCGGAGTTTTTCGGCACCTTCGGCGCGGAGTGTTCCGAACACACTTCGAGCTTGGCGGCTTCGAGGTCATCGCGTCCGACCTCCCCGGAAAGGATCCGGTCGACCAGCGTCTCACAAACCCGCTCGAACGCGTCGGTTTCGGTCGGGTGTGTGCTCATCTACTGGTACGTGGCGATCCACGAATAAGAGCCTGCGGTTCGCTCCTCGGTGATCAGGGACACCGCTCATACTGTCGGTCATGGATCGTCGAACACGCGATGGCCAGCTCAGTCGGGTACTTGCTTCATGCCCCCGAAAACGCCACCGTACATTCACGTGAGTATGACCGACAGTATCAGCCGTGGACCGGGCGGGACTGCCGACGATCGTCTCGTAGCACCAACGACGAGCAGCAGGGCTTTCCCAACAGTTATCTCATTCTGCCCTGTTGCGAACAACTGTGAACACTCATCGTCTCACCGCGCTCGCGCTCGTTATCCTCGTGTTGATAGCGGGTTGTAGCAGCATCGACTCGTTGACCGGCTCGGATGAAGGGGATCCATCGACAGTGACGGAGGACACGGCCACCCCGTCACCGTCTCCGGAGCCCACGACGGTCGTCAAAACAGCACCCGGACCGTCGACGACGACTGAACCGGAGACGTGGACGAAGCCGGAGACACCGAGAGAGCCGGAAAACAAACTCCAAGACCGGATCTCGGGCGCAGAGTTCACCAACAAGAAAGAGGCTTCTAACGGGAGCGGCTACACCGACTTCGACATCCGGGTGAACGCCAACACGTCGATGGAAGGCGTCGATCCCACGCCGGCCGTGGACGGTGATCCGTACTTCGTCGTGGAGATCAACGACGAGCTCGTTACCCGACAGGACGCGTACTTCCGCGAGGACGGGACGTTCGTCCTCCACGTCCACCCGGACGCGCTCGAACAGTTCGACGCCGGGACGCTCTCGGTTCGAGTGACGCTGTACGACAAAGACAAAGAGTTCGACGACCGCTACGACGAGTGGACGGGCACCATCGAGTACAGCGGTAGTTAATTCGCGTGTGTCTTTTGGAGCGTCGTAGCGATCGCGTCGTAGACTGCGTCGAGAACGCGTTCTCGCTCCCCGGAAACGAACCCGATTCGGTTGTGGCCGTCGCGTGGAGTCACGCCGGCGTTGGGAACGTCGGTTTGGAGCTGTTCCACGACGGTAGAGACGTCGATCGGCGTGGTGCTCCGGACGGTGATTTCGTCCGACTCGACGCCGAGCGTGACGAACGTGCCGTCCTGGTTGCGCCGGTGAATCTCATCGAGCAGGAGATCCGTCGGCGGGAAGTCAAAGCGGTGGGTGAACGCGTCGGTGTCGAGGACGGCGAACGCGACGCCGCCCTGGGAACGACGGTCGATGTTCTCCTCCGCGGTTTCGATCTCTCGGGAGAGCTTCTCGCGGAACTGTTCGCTCACCTGTTCGGCGAGACCGACAGACACCGACTCCTCGAACAGGAGATCGGAAATCAGCTCCCGCTTGCCGTCGTAGGACTGGTAGTACGCTTCGAGCGCGACGGCTTCCCGCAGGTTGTCCGTCTCCGAGGAGCTGTAGTCGCTCTCGCGCGCGAGTTCCGTGTAGATCTCCGGAACGTCCTTCCAGAAGCTCGCCGCCGGAAGGTGGGAGAGATCCCCGCGAACCTCGGGGTTGATGTGGACGGCGATCGCCGTGGCGATCGCGGTCGTGCTCGTTTCCGTCTCGCTTCCGACCAGCTCGGGATTCACGAGGGTGCTGACCGCGTCTCGAACCTCAGAATCGCCGGGCGCACTGTCGAGAACGACCACGTCGGTGTCGTAGATCCGGAGCAGTTCGAGACCGTCGAGGGAATCGCTCGTGCTCCCCGTTGCGGCGAAGACGAACAGCGGACGTTTCTGCTGGTGGCGATCGCGGGACGCGAGCAGGGACGTAACGTCGTTCGTCGCGTCGTCCATGTCGTACGCACCCTCGAGCGGCCGCCGATCGAAGAGGTGATAGACGGCGTCGGCCGCCGTGTGCTCGTCTTCGATGAGCGGGAGCACCGCCCGTTCGAGCGCCGCGCCAGCGAGATAGCCGTCGACGCTGGTCTCGTGACGGACGACGATCGGCCGGGCTTCGATAACGGCCCGCCGGATCGCCGTTGCCCCCTCCCGAACGGGTTCGAGCACCGATTCGACGGCGCTGTCGGGAACGAGCGGATCGAGCGGATCGACTTCGGCCTCGGCCTGAATGGCGTCGTCCATCCGGTCGACGACCGCTGTCGCATCCTCGTCCGTTAATACTTCCAGCTGCTCGGTTTCGACCTGTAGCTCGCCACGGCGTTCGCGCACTTCACCGACGATGCGGACGTAATCGCCGGTGTCGACGTCCGGATACGCGCGGGCACCGGCACCGACGAACGCCGCGCAGTCGACCGTTTCCGTTTCGTCCTGGATCGAAAACACGGTCGGACCGCTGGTCTGGCGCACGTCCGCAACGAGTCCTTCGAGGCGGACGACGTCGCCGATCTGCTCGCGCAACTGTTCGATCTCACTGCGGTTGAGATCGGTCGGCACAGCCCCATTCTCCGACGCTGCCTCCTGCTCGGAACGACCCCGCTCGAAGTCGTGCTCGGACGCTCCTGTCTCCGACGGTTCGCTATCGGGATCCGATCGGGTCTGCGCGCCGGACACCTGCTCCGGACCGGAACCGTTGCTGCCGGCGTCTGACTGCTGTAGTCGGCTATCGATCTCCTCCTGGTCGAGCGTGTCCTCGGGGTCGTGGACGTACGCCCCCCGGAACTCCCGTCCGGAGTTCCGAAGCGACCATCCAAGATCCACGTTCCCGTTGTCACGAACGTTCGTTACCTGTACGTACGCGGTGTCGCCTTCCTCCCAGCCGAGGCTTTCGAGCCGCCGGGGGAGTTCACTCCGATGCAACAGACCTGTAACGTGCTCTCCAAGATTCACGAAGATGCCGAAATCGGCATAGCCATCGACAGTGCCGCGATAGTAACAGTCAACGATGAGTTGGTCGGGTCGCGTCCCGGCGAAATCGAGAACGACATCCTCCTTGTGGAGATTGCCGATCTGACCCTCCAAGGAGTCACCGGTGACGATCTGCTCGCTCATATGAATACGAACCGGCCCGGATTGAAACGGTTGTCGGAATCACTCCATCCAACACCGCCGGACGTCACCACGACGCGTGACCACACACGGATCGTATCTCTCCACGCTACCCGAGCAGTCCACCGCTGATACCCAACTGTTCGAGCGCGTGTATCCCACGGAATCCGTAGCCGAACACGATCCACGACGGAACGGCGGTCACGACCACGGCTCGCGGGATCGACGTGTCGTGGATTCGGGCCGTTCCGACCACCAACAGCACCGCGCCGTAGACGGCGGTTCCCAGCCACAGCGCGGCGATCAGATCGGAAGATGCTCCACACAGCCCCACCACGCACAGCGCGGTCAGTGGAACGCCCGAAAGGGCACACGGTGCGGCGGCGTATCCGAGCACCTGCACCGTTTGGCTCACCCCTGCGCGGTCGTCGACCAACGGGATGAGGAGTACGGTTTCGAGCGCGGCACAGAGGTGTAACACGAGGGGTGTGAGAAACACCACCACCAGAAGGAGCGTGAGCACCCGCATCGAAAGCGGTTGCGCGGTCGGGGGAGCAATGAAGAGCCGTGGCGTGGCATGAAGCAGGACCACAGCGATGGCGAACGTGAGCCCCGGTGCCTGATCGCCGGTCGAGATGGCCGAGCGGAAAAACCGATGGGGCGTCACGAGCACCCCGATCCACGCCCGCACGAGACCGGCCGGTCCGCGTTCGCGGCCGCCGCTCGATTCGATCCACGTCGTCACACGATCGGAGACGAGCGGGGCAGAAAAGAACGTTCCTGTTTTCCGGGCGTCGGAGGGTGTGTTCAGCACCCAGAAAGCCGGTACATCACGTCGCCCAGTGCGCTACACCGCCGTCAGTGAGCGGATCGAACTGGGAAGCTGGCCCACCTCGGTCCACTCGCCGTCGGTCCGTCGGAGCACGTACCCGCCATCTGTCCCGGCAACCACGGACGCATCGTGGGGGGTCCACGCCAGCACGAACTCGTTCGGCTCGCCCGGGTAGGAGACGGTCTCGAACGTGTCGCCGCCATCGGTCGACTCGAACAGCGCCGCGTCCGGGCCGAGTTCGCCGCCCCACGTTCCCGGTGGGTCACGGGCCGCTGCGGCGTACAGCCGACCATCGGCCCCAAAGGCCTCCCGGAAGTAACTGTGATCCACGTCCTCGTCGATGCGCGTCCACGAGCGGCCCGCGTCCGTCGTGCGATACAGCCCGCTCCCGGTCGAAGCGACGTATCGATCGCTTCCCTGGAGGAGCACGTGGTGCACGTCGTTGCTGTGGCGCGCGTCGAACTCGATGCGGCGTTCGGTCCACGTCTCGCCCCGATCCTCGCTGACGTGGACGCCGCCAACCTCGACGCCGGCGATGAGGCGCTCTGGCTCGTCGGGGTGGGTTCCCAAACTCCGGACGTGGGCCTCGTTGCGGTGGCGCGGCGTGTGCCACTCGCTCCGAGACGGCAGCTCCTGGAACCCCGTGAGTTCCCCCCACTCACACTCCCGATCGCCCGACTCCGGAGCGAACGACGTGGAAACGTACACGTGCGCGGGATGGGTCCCGGCGTACAGACGATCTCCCGATGGACTCACAGCGACGGAGTACACCTCGTCTCTCGGAACGCCTAGATCCACCCACTCCACGCCGTCGAGCGAGTGGTACAGCCCGGACTGGGTGGCCGCAAACGCGCCGGCAACCGGATCGAACGTCCGGACGCGCATACAACGGTCCGTCTCCAACGCCTGCTCGAAGTCGAGCGACTCCGCCGCATTCGTGCTCGAAATCCTGTACACGCCGTCTGCGGTGCCTGCGAGCAACATGTAATATTCGATTGGGCGCCAGTACAATTATACGTTCCCGCGAATCAATTTTTGTAGTATTGTATATATTATAGCGGCGCTCCGGAACCCGGAGCGACCACGTGACCCCATAGGAAATCTGCTTCTGTGATCTCGCGTTAGGGGTGAGAGCGCTGTTGTCGAGAGATCAAGATCTTCTCTAGTTGAGATCGTCGGTAACGTACCCGACACAGCCGTCGTCGTAATCCATGTACTGGCAGTGGTGGCCGATCTGCGATGTCAAGTCGTGGTCGTACCAGTTCCCTGGTTCACCGCCTGCCCCGCCGGTGTATCCACACGCGTGTCGACCGAACTCGGCGGCCTGATAGATGTCGCCGAGGGTGTCGTCGTTTTCGCTGTAGTAGTTGTGCGTCTCGTTGGTGCCGTACAGGATGCCGTCGTAAAATCGTTCGCCGGGCTGTTCGTCCCACACGGCACCGCCGAACAGGTTGACCGAGTTGATGGAGCGGCCATACGTTCCGTGGAGATCCCGGACACACTCGAGCGCCAGCTTCCCGCCGAGCGAGTGAGCAACGAAGTTCACAGTGACGCCGTGGTCTGCCGTCAAACCGTAGGCATCCAGCAACCCAGCGAGGTCCTCTCCGGCCTCGATCGAGTGGTTTTTCGCCGAGTACCACTCGTCCCACGAATCGCCAGCGTCCCAATTGCACGTCGTGACGGAACCGCCGTAGCCGGTGTCCGAGAGGTACTGGTGAATCTCGTAGGCGTAGCTACGACCGCCGTTTTGGTTCGTGAACCCGTGGATGAAGACGGTGAGGTTCTCGGCGTCCCACGGCCACTCGTGGAAGTTCCCCGCCTCCGGCTGCACCTCACCGAGCCACGATGGGGCACTCGGATACGAATACGGACAGTCCCCATCACCCGCCGCCGCTGACCCGCTCATCGCCGTCACACCGGTCACCCCGACCACCGCCGTGACACCGGATTTCAGGAGCCGGCGCCGAGTTACTGGTCCCACTGTCGAGCCTCCTGATTCGCCTTCATTGCCACGCTTCTTACTATTTCCCAACACAGGTGTAAAAATATTACAAATTCACTATCTTAAATCTAATTTAGATATATTTTCATATCGCATGTATTAATATTGGATATTGACAAGTGATAATCAAAGTTATATTCCTCCCGAATACGTAGCGGATTATTCTCTCGTCAATCGTGTCTGAAACACCGCTGACCGGTGAACGCCATCGTCACGTCCAGTTCGTCGGCCGCCTCGATCACGTCGTCGTCGTTGACGGAGCCGCCGGGTTGGATGACGGCTTCGATGCCGCGTTCGGCCGCGGCTTCGATCCCATCGGGGAACGGGAAGAACGCGTCGGAGGCCATCACCGCGCCGTCGGCTGTCTTGTCTTCGGCGTGTTCGTCAGCCTTCATCCCGGCGAGCCGGACCGCATCGACGCGCGACACCTGTCCCATACCGATGCCGACGGTCTCCGTGTCGTCCGCGAACACGATGGCGTTGGATTTGACGTGTTTGATGACCGACCACGCAAACAGCATCGACTCGATCTGTTCCTCGGTTGGCGTTCGCTCGGTGACGACGTCGAGATCCTCGTTGGTGAGCTGCTGTCGGTCGCGCTCCTGGACGAGCCGCCCGCCCACGATGGGCTTCTCGGTGAGCGTCTCCGTTCGGTCGTACGCATCGCCCACGTCGAGCACCCGGAGGTTCTCCTTCGAGCGGAGCACACTGAGCGCGTCCTCGGTGTAGCCGGGCGCAACGACGACCTCCTTGAACGAGTCGACGATCCGCTCCGCGGTCGGCACGTCACACGCCCGGTTCAGCGCGACGATACCCCCGAACGCGCTCATTGAGTCTGTGGCGAGCGCGTCGGCGTACGCCACAGCCAGCGTGTCTGCCGTCGCACAGCCCGCCGGGTTGGTGTGTTTGATCACCGCAGCCGCCGGCTCGTCGAACTCCTTGACGAGATTCAACGCGCCGTCGGCGTCGTTGTAGTTGTTGTACGACAGCGCCTTTGCGCCCGCGTTCAACTGCTCGGCGTGAATCACGCTCGCCTCCGAGCAGGTGGGATCGGCGTACAGCGCGGCGTCCTGGTGTGGGTTCTCGCCGTACCGGAGCGAGGCCACGCGGTCTCCGGTATCGAGCCGCCGGCTCGGGAACGGCTGCCGTTTGTCCCCATCGATGCGGACAGTGTCGCCCTCGACCGTGAGCCGATCCTCCGCGACTGCCCTGACAGCCCGCGGGTAGGCGACGAACTCGCCCTCGTACAGCACGCGGTCTTTCAGTTCCGCGATCGTGTCGTCCTCGTACACCGGAACCGGCTCCTGGGCGACGATGGGACCGCTGTCGACCTCCTCGGTGACCACGTGAACGGTGCAGCCGGTCATCCGAACGCCCGCATCGATCGCGTCGCCCCACGCGCCCATCCCTTTGAACGACGGCAGCAACGACGGGTGAACGTTCAGCGTTAACGGGACTCCATCCAGAAACTCCCCCGTCAACACGCGCATATAGCCATCCAGACAGACGAAATCCACGTCGTACGCCCCGAGTCGGTCGAGAATCCGCCGATCGTGAGACTCGCGGGACTCGTCCTCGCCCCGTTCGACTACTTCGGTCGGAATCTCGCGCTTCCTAGCACTCTCGAGCACCGGCGCACCGTCGGCGTTCGTGAGGATCACCGAAAATTCGGCGCCACCGGGTGCTCGATCGGCGATGTTCAGTAAGTTCCGTCCGCGATTGCTGGCCATGCCGGCGATGCGTACCATATCCATCACGCGGAGCCGTGACGGCAAAGGAATATCGATCCACCAGCAGGGTCGTGTATTATCGACACCAATAGGGACCAAACATATACACGTTCGTGCATTCGATCGCGTTGGTTGGCGCGCGGGTTCGACACTCTTTTTCTGTGGCTCCACACAGAACCGGTATGGAGAGCGCTCTGACAGCCGTTTCGCCGCTCGATGGCCGGTATGCCTCGACCACGTCGGAACTGTCGCCGTACGCGAGCGAGGCGGGACTCATGCGGGCGCGGGTTCGCGTGGAGGTCGAGTATCTCATCGCGCTCGCCGATCTCGAGACCACGCCGCTTTCGATCGACGCCGAGGATCGCGCGGCGCTGCGGGAGTTGTACGAGTCGTTCGACACCGACAGCGCGGCGCTGATCAAGCGGATCGAGACCGACGGGTACGGCGAGTACGCCGCGACGAACCACGACGTGAAGGCGGTCGAGTATTTCATTCGGGAATCGGTCCCCGAGTACGGGCCGTGGATTCATTTCGGTCTCACCAGCGAGGACGTGAACAACCTCGCCCACCGGCTGCTCGTGGCGGGTGCGCTGGCGGAGGTGCTCCGTCCGGATCTCACCGCGGTTCGGGACGCCCTGGTCGAGTTGGCGCACGAGCACCGCGATCTTCCGATGCTGGCGCGGACCCACGGACAGCCCGCGACACCGACGACGTTCGGCAAGGAGATGGCGGTGTACGCCGCGCGGCTCGGCCGAGCCATCGGTGCGATCGAATCCGTGGAGCTGTCGGGAAAGCTGGCGGGCGCGAGCGGCACGTACGCCGCCCACCACGTGGCCTACCCCGACGTGGACTGGCAGGCGTTCTCCCGGTCGTTCGTCGAATCGCTCGGATTCGCACACACGCCGCTTGCGACGCAGGTCAACCCGTGTGACGACCTCGCGGCGCTGTTCGACGCCCTCCAGCGGGCCAATGACGTTCTGCTCGATCTGGATCGGGACATTTGGCTGTACGTCAGCGACCGCTACCTCGGGCAGAAAGCGACGGCGGGCGAAACCGGCTCCTCGACGATGCCTCACAAGGTGAACCCGATAGACTTCGAGAACAGCGAGGGCAACCTTTCGAAAGCCAACGCCGACCTCTCCTTTCTTTCGGGCTACGTCACCACCTCCCGGCTCCAGCGCGACCTGTCTGACTCGACCGTCAAACGGAACATTGGAACCGCGCTCGCCCACTGTCACATCGGCTACGTGAAACTCGATGCGGGGCTCGAAAAGATCGTCCCCAACGAGCAGGTCATGCGCGAGGAACTGGAATCGACGCCGGAGATCATCGGTGAAGCGGTCCAGACGATCCTCCGCCGGGAAGGACACGAGGACGCGTACGAGATTGTCAAGAATCTTACACGTGGCCGGCGCGTCACGATCGAGGATTTCCGCGAACTGTTCGACGAACTAAACGTGAGCGAGGACGTGCGCGAGGAACTCCACGCGCTCACTCCCGCGGCGTACACCGGACTGGCGAGCGATCTCGCTCGGATCGAAGACGATTGATCGGTGAGCGGCGTATCACGCCCGCTAGATATTTATGTATTCGTATCTAATCGTGTTGGAATGATCGTCAACGCTCTCATCGGGGCGGTCGTCACTATGGCGGCATCGTTCCCGCTCGGTCCGCTCGGTCCGGTTCTCGGCGGGGGTGTCGCCGGCTACCTAGAGGAAACGGATGGGCTTGCAGTGGGTGCGCTTTCGGGTATCATCGCCTCGTTGCCGATCGTGCTGTTCCTTCCGATCGTTGGAACCGCGCTCGTGTTCGTTCCGGACGCGCTGGTTGTCGGGATCGGTCTGCTCGCCTTCCTCGTGGTTTTCGTGGTTACTCTGGTCATCAACGGGGCGCTCGGTGCGGTCGGAGGGTATCTCGGCGTGTACGTCAGATCGGAGCTGGCGCAGTCGGGATCAGCCGGACGCTCCGTCCGGTGATTCGAGCAGCGATTCGAGCGCTCCGCGGACAATCTCGCTTGCCCGTTCGATCGCGGGCCGTCGGACGTACTCCCGGTCGGCGTGGGCGACGGCTCCCTCCTCGTCGGTGAGCACGCCCGGTCCGAACACGACGGTCGGGGCGGGGGCGAAGTAGGAGGCCTCCGTCGCCGCCGCGAACGGCCCCACGTTGTCGCCACCGGCCCCCACCAACGCCGCCACGAGGTCGGTTTTCTCGGGCGTGGCGAACGCCTCCAAAAACGGCGTGGCACGGTCGGTGAGCGCGAACTCACAGTCGACGTTCGTCCGTTCTGTGAGGTGCGCGTTCAGCGCTTGCTCGAACCCCGCCGCCGTTTCGGGGGGGACGCTCCGCCGGTCGACGGTGATGGCACACTCATCGGGGATCTGGTTCACGGCATCCCCGCCACGGATGACGGTCGGGGTGAGCGTCGGCGCGCCGAGCACGGAATGGGTGCCGGGTCCCCGTTCGGTCTCGAACGTCTCGAGCGCCGAAAGCACCGCTCCGGCGGCGGCGACCGCGTTCACGCCCGCCTCGGGCGATGCGGCGTGGGCGTTGGTTCCGTGGATCGTGATCGTCCCCTCGAACCGGCCTTTCGCCGCGGTACACACGTCGAGGCCGGTCGGTTCGCCCACGACGTAGCCGTCTCCGTCGAGATCGAGCGCGGCCGCTCCTGCCGATGTCGTCTCCTCGTCCGGCGTGAGCGCGAGCGTGAGTCGCCCCCGGGCGGGATCGACCGCGAGAAACGCGTCCACCAACGCTGCGAGCGGTCCCTTCGCATCGCACGCGCCCCGCCCGTACACGATGGTCTCCTCCCGACGAAACGGAACGTGTGGCGAGACCGTGTCGAGATGCGTGTTCAACACGAGATGAGGGCCAGGAGCCGCCCCGGACTTTTCCGCCAGGATGTTCCCTGCGCCGTCGAGCGTCGGCTCCACGCCGTGCTCGCGCAGCGTTTCTACCACCAGTTCCCGCATCGCGTCGGGCGTTTCGTGCGACGGCGTTCGGACCGCCCGCTCGTGGAACGCCAACGGATCGAACGCCATCAGCTGATCCGACGGGGTTCGGCAACGGGCAGTTCGGTCTCGTAGGAACGGACGACGGGACCGGACAGGACGGCACCCCCTGCCGAGATCGACACTTCGAGACCGCCGCCCTCGGGACGAACCGTGACCGACTCCTCGTCTTCGAGGAAACCGAGCCTGTGCGCCACGGCGGCCACCGCGACCGCTCCGGTGCCACAGGAGGCCGTCTCGCCCTCGACGCCCCGTTCGAACGTGCGTTGTTCGAAGACGGGGTTTTGCCCGGCGTCTTTCGAGGCGATCGTCACGTTCGCCCCGTCGGGAAACACCGACGCGTTGCGAACAGCGGGACCCACGCGTTCGAGATCCACGCTGTCTACGTCCTCGACGAACGCCACAGCGTGGGGAACGCCCGTGTTGACGGCCGTCACCGTGAGTTCATCGATGGACATCTCGATGAGCGGCGAGTCATCAGCCAGCGGCACCGTCTCGGGCGAGAACGACGGTTGGCCCATCTCGACGCGAACGGTGTCGTCCGCTATTGTCGCCGGACGAGTGCCCGCGAGCGTGTCGATCATCAGCTCGTCCGCCCCCGTTTTTCGGGACGCCCACGCCGCCGCACACCGCACGCCGTTGCCGCACATCGCCGCTACGCTTCCGTCGGGTTGGACGAGCGTCATCACGACTCGCGGCGGGGAGTACTGATCCTCTAATGCGAGAAACAACACGCCGTCGGCGCCGGTCGTCTCCGCGTCGGGCTGGCTGATCCCGGTCTCGCGGTCGCAGTACTCGATGGCGAACGCCCGCCGATCGGGGACGGTGAGCGCGGCGTCGACGACGATGAAGTCGTTTCCAGTTCCGTGGTACTTTTCTACGTGAATCATGGTTCAGTTCTGGTTTGGTTGTGGTTCTATCGTTCAGCTATCGTTCCAATCGGGTGAGATCGGAGACCGTCTCCCTGCGCGCGATGCGTTCACCGGTCGCGGAGACGACCGCCGGCCGCGGCCGGGAGT
The DNA here is from genome assembly GCA_025041175.1 of Halobacteriales archaeon YIM A00010. Taxonomy (GTDB): domain Archaea; phylum Halobacteriota; class Halobacteria; order Halobacteriales; family Haloarculaceae; genus Halocatena. The sequence continues at coordinate 1,452,244 of JAKCFJ010000001.1, read as the reverse complement.
TGTACTGGCTGGCCATTTCGTAGCCGTAGGCACCGGCGTTTCCGACCGCGAGCACGTCGCCGCGCTGTGGGTCCGGGAGCGACCGATCTCGGTCGAGCACGTCCGCGGTCTCACAGATCGGTCCCGCTATGAGACATGACCGGTCCACTCGGTCGTTTTCCTCTGTGAGGCTGCGGATTTCGTGGACAGCGTCGTACAGCGCGGGACGGAGCAGCGTCGTCATGCCGGCGTCGACGCCGATAACAGTGGTCTCGGGGGTCGGTTTCACCGCTGTCACGCTCATCAGAAGCACCCCGCAGTCGGCAACGAGATATCGGCCGGGCTCGATCGCCAGTTGTGCGTCACACCCCTCGAACGCCTCCCGCGTCTCCTCGGCCACGGCGTCGAGATCGAGCGGTGGCTCATCGGGACGGTAGGGAACGCCGAAGCCGCCGCCGACGGCAACGAAGTCGAGTCCACCCACTTCGCTGCCGAGCGCGCCCATCCGTCGGACGAGTTCCCGGTGAGCCGAAAGGTCCTCACCCGAGATACCGCTCCCCGCGTGGGCGTGGAGCCCGACGAGATCCAGCGCCGGTGTCTCCGTTCGGATTCGCGCGCACACGCCAGCCGCCCGGTCGTAGGGGACCCCGAACTGGGGCGCATCGCCGGTCGTGACCTTCGCGTGGTGGCCAGCGCCGACGCCGGGGTTGACGCGCACACAGAGCCGGCCGGCATAGCCCCGATCGAGGAGACGATCGAGCGTGTCGAGCGCGCCGATCGTGAGCACGAAATCGTGTGACTGGGCGAGTTCCACGACGTGATCGAGATCACGGGCCGGCGGGTTGACGGCGGTGTATCTGACGCGGTGGGCCGGAAATCCGGCGTCGATCGCGCGCTGAACCTCGCCCGCGGAGGCACACTCAGCGCCGAGGCCGGTGCTCTCGACGGTTTCGAGCACGGCACGCGTCGTGTTCGCTTTGAGCGCGTAGCTCACGTCCGCCTCGGGAAACGCCCCCCGAAGGCGGGCCGCGTTCTCGCGGACCCGGTCGGGATCGAGAACGTAGAGGGGCGTGCCGTGCTCGCCGGCGAGCGCCCGCAGTCGCTTTGGGGACCAATCGGACAGTCGACGTACGGGGGGGTTCTCGGTCATTGTTACTCCCGGAGTGCGGCCTCCCGTTCGGTTCCTTCGAGCGTCGTTGCCTCGATGTCGGTCGCAACGACCGCCGGTTTGTACGCCCCGCCCTCGAAGAGATCGTGCTCGCCCACGCTCGATTCGACGAAGCGCGTGAACGCCCGTCGCTCGGGTGGGAGCCGGCCGTAGTATATCTCGTCGTCCACGAGGTCGTACACCGGAATCCGCGGGGTGAGCAGCGTGTTCTCTCCCACGACACTGCCCTCACCGACGACGAATCCGGAGGTGACCCGACAGCCCGCCCCCAGTGAGACGTCGTCTTCCACGACGACCGGCGCGCTTTCCACCGGTTCGAGGACGCCACCGATCAGCGTGTTCGCGCCGAGCTTCACGTTGGCACCGATCTGTGCGCACGAGCCGACGGTGTCACAGGAGTCCACCAGTGTGCCGTCCCCGACGTACGCGCCGATGTTGACGAACGCTGGACTCATCAGGATGGCGTCGCCGCCGACGTACGACCCCCGGCGGATCACCGTCCCATCGGGCGTGTTTCGCGTGCCCCGCTCGGGGAGATCGTCCGTCTCGCGCAAGCTGAGCACGTCGTGGTACGCGACGTCGCCGTGCGTGTGGCTCCGTATCTCCCGCAGCCCGAAGTTCAACAGGATGCCGCGTTTGACCCACTCGTTGGCCGCCCACTCCGCGCCGCGCCGTTCGGCCGCGCGAACCTCCCCGGCTTCGAGCGCGTCGAGGAACGCATCGAGCGTCGAATACTCCTCCGTGTCCGCCTCGCTGGCGGTCACTTGTTCGTCTTCGTAGCGGCGGTACAGCTCCGTGATCTCCGATCGTAGTGCGTTCGTACTCATCTGTCTTCGACGACCTCGCTGAACGTGTACTGTCCCGCGTCTCGTCCGTGGAGCCACGCTGCGGCGTCGAGTGCTCCTGCCGCGAACACCCGGCGGCTTTCGGCCCGGTGGGTCAGCGTGAGTACCTCATCGTTGCCGGCGAACAACACCTCGTGCTCGCCGTGGACCGATCCCGCACGCCGGACGTGGACGCCGATCTCGCCGTCGCTCCGGGGCTGTCTCCCCTCCCGGCCGTGGACGCGCTCGGTGGCGTCGGTCGTCTCCTCGATCGCATCGAGCAGCGTGGTGGCCGTCCCGCTCGGGGCGTCGCGCTTCCCGTTGTGGTGTGTTTCGGTGAGTTCCACGTCGTAGCCCGGTAGGGAGTCGGCCGCCTCCCGGACGAGCGCGAGCAACGCCTGGACGCCGCGCGCGAAGTTCGCTGCCCGCAACACGGGGATCCGTTCGCTCGCCCGGTCGATCCGGGCCAGTTCCGCCTCGTCGAACCCAGTCGTTCCGATCACCGCCGGCGTTCCGGTGTCGACGCACGCCTCGAGGAACTCGACGCTCGCCGCCGGAACGGTGAAATCGACCAGCGCGTCGGCCGGCTGCTCGGACAGCACTGCCGGAAGGTCCTCTGGATGGCACGCGGTGTCGGCATCTGCGGTCTCGCTCCGCGAGACAGCGATTGTCTTCACGCCGCGCTCGGCCGCCAGATCCAGAACCGTCCGGCCCATCCGTCCGGACGCGCCTGTCACGACGACCGTCATCGATCACCCCCAGCGGGGGCTTCGATCGGCTCGAGCGATTCGAGCGCGCCGGCGAGCTGGTCCCGGTGTTCGGGATCGAGCGGCGACAGCGGTGACCGCAGCCGTTCGGGGGCGTGTCCCCGGATCTCCATCGCCGCCGTGACCGGGATGGGGTTCGTTTCGAGGAACAGCGCCCGAAACAGCGCTCCGAGTTCGTGGTGCAGCTCGCGGGCGCGGTCGTAGTCGGCTTCGAGCGCGGCCCCCACCATCGCACTCACACGTTCGGGTTCGACGTTCGCCGCGACGCTGATGCAGCCGGACCCACCGATGGCGAGCATCGGCGTCGTAAGCGCGTCGTCACCCGACAGCACGGAAAACGCCTCGTTGCGGGTGCGTTCGACGATCTCCGTGACACGGTTGAGATCCCCGCTGGCGGCCTTGTACCCGACAATGTTCTCGTGGCGGGCGAGCGAGACGGCGGTCTCGCTCGCGACGTTCCGACCGGTGCGCCCCGGCACGTTGTACACGATCTGTGGGAGATCCACCGCATCGGCGATCGTCCGGAAGTGTTCTTCCATGCCCTCGGGTTCGGGATTGTTGTAGTACGGCGAGATGAGTAACGCGCCGTCAGCACCGGCATCCGACGCTCGGGCCGCGAGATCGACTGCCTCGCGGGTCGAATTGCTCCCTGCGCCCGCGATCACGGGCACCTCATCCACCGCGTCCACGACCGTCTCGATGACCGCGATGTGCTCGTCGTGGGTCATGGTTGCGCTCTCGCCGGTCGTCCCGACGGGCACCAGCCCGTCGACGCCCGCGGCTTCGAGACGCCTCGCGTCGGCAGCGAGCCGGTCGTGGTCGATGCTGTACTCCTCGGTAAACGGCGTCGTCATCGCTGGAAAGACGCCTGTGAACGGTTCGTGTGTCATTCGTGTTTTGTGTTCCACTCGTGTTCAGTCAGTTCTCCATTGCAACGCGATCAAAAACAGCCCGCGACGGGGTGCCAACCCGCCATGGACCCGTCGCTACGGGCGTTTTGTTTTCCTACGGCGAACCTGACGGTCACACCCGGTGGCAGTCGAGGATGTGACGACGTGCATGTCTGTAGAGGTGCGCTAGGACGACTTAGCAATTGTGCCACGCACCAATACCTGCCATATTAATATATTCTAAGAAATTACGAAGGGAATTTTCCGAGTGATATGACTAGATCGCTGTTATCGGGAGAATACCAAGGTCTATCCGCGTGGGCGGCCGAATTCGGCGTATGCCACCGCTACATTCGAGTCAGCGGGTTGCGGTGCTCGCCGACGCGCAGAACCTCTATCACAGCGCTCACAGCCTCTTCTCTCGGAACGTCGACTACGCTGCCTTGCTCGAACAGGCCGTTCACGACCGGGAGCTCGTTCGCGCGATCGCGTACGTCATCCGGGCGCACTCGCCCGACGAGGAGCGGTTTTTCGAGGCGCTGTCCGACATCGGGTTCGAAACGAAAAGCAAGGATCTGAAAACGTTCGCTGACGGCACGAAAAAGGCCGACTGGGACGTAGGGCTGAGCCTCGACGCCATCACGCTCGCCCAGCACGTGGACGCGATCGTGCTCTGTACCGGCGACGGGGATTTCACGCGGCTGTGTTGGCACCTCCGCCACGAAGGCGTCCGGGTCGAGGTCATGAGCTTCCAGCCCTCGACCGCCGAGAACCTCATCGATGCTGCTGATTCCTTCACGGATCTGGCCGAAGAGGAGTATCTGCTCTGACGGAAGGACAGTCGAGCACCGGGACTCAAATATTTGCAAAAAACAAAAATATATTGCTGAGCACGGCGTACCACTACGCATGGACGAGTTCGATCCGGTTCCGTCACAGGAGGCCATCGACAACGTTCGACAGCGCTGGCGGTCGGAAACGGACACCTTCGGCCGCGTGTACGACGTCGTCCTCGGAATCACGACGCCCACACCGTACGCCGATATCGCGGAGATCGCGGGCTGCTCCCCGAACGCCGCAAAGAAGCATCTCGACCGCCTCACGGAGATGGGGATCGTCCGAGCCACGGACGATCCGGCTCGGTACGCCCGCAACGACGGCTATCTCGAATGGCAGGAAGCCAGCCGCATCGCCCGCGAGTTGACCGTCGAGGAGATCATCGACCGGGTGCAAGCCCTCGAGGAGGAACGCGCGGCCTACGAAGAGCGGTTCGGAACGACGGAGCCGACGACGGTCTCGGTGTTCGACCAGGAGACCCACGACGCCATCCACGACCGCATGACAGCAGTGAGCGAGTGGCGCGGTGTCCGCCGTGATATCCGGCTCTACGAACTCGCGCGACAGCTCTCCCAGAACGACGGGCATCTAATCCCCGCATGAGTCCGCCATCGATGGGATCACCCTCTGATTCTACCGGGCCACCGGATCGACAGACGTTGGAACTCCTCGAACGACAGCTTGCGTGGGATCCACTGGTTGCAGAGACCGCCTTCCAACCCGACGTGTACGAGCCACGGCTTCTCTGCGCGCGGCTTGGGACCGAGTGCTATCCTGCATCCATCGACGCCGCCCGATTGGACGTCCAGTGGTTCACGAGCGGCGATTTCTCGATCCACTACATCGAAACCACAGCCGGCGATCGCTGGGAGTGTCGGTGGGACCGCCATCCCAACGACCACAACACGCGGACACATTTCCACGAGCCGCACGGCGATTCGGTGACGGATCTATCGCTTCCATCACGACACCCACTCGACGTGTACGCGACGGTGCAGGCGGCCATAGAGCGACGGCTCGAAACCCATTGGGAGAGCGATGGAACTGGATAATACAGTCAGATTTTCTTCTCGTATAGGAGCAGCTCGAACGGTTCGCCCTCCCACTGAAGGCGCTCACTTTGCACCTGATCGAAGCCATTGGTCTCGAAAAACCGCTGTGCGCTGACCTGTGGGGGCGTCGTATCGAGCACCAGCTCAGAGAACCCCTGTACCCGTACGCGGCGCTCCAGTTCCTCGTAGACGGTCTGGCCGTATCCCTGGCGCTGATGATCGGGATCGACGCGCATCCGCTTCAGTTCGGCTGTAGTCTCCGAACAGTCGAAGAACTCGGTGACGTAGCCCTGGGCGGGTCGGAACGCGCCCATCGCCACAATTCGGTCCTCGATCTCCCCGACGAGAAAGTCGCCGTTCGTGAGATACGTCTCCTCGATGGCGTCGAGATCCGGCTCCGGCGCTCCCTCGACGAATCCACCGGCCGCACGCAGCGCCGTCGCGTGGAGTTCGCGAACACGATCGTTGTCGGCAGGGCGGTACTGTCTGATGGTAGGGGAGTCAGTCATACGCAGTGTATCGATCGATTCGTGAGCTTTACGGCCCAACGTCGTATTGCATTTCGACGATCCCAGTATCGCGCGTAATCGTATCGAGAAGCGTCAGGTCGTGTGGCTCGCCAGCGTCATCGAACAGGGGGATTCCGCGGCCGAGCAGCACGGGAACGAGACTCAGGTGGAGGCGGTCGAGCTGGTCGGAGCGCAGAACCGTTTGGGCGAGCTGTGCACCGCCGACGAGCCAGACGTGTTCGTACTCCCGTTTGAGCCGTTCGACGAGTTCGTCCACGGGTCCGTCGAACAGCTCGACGGCCTCGTTCGTGCGTGGCAGGTCCCGACGCGTCACGACGTACGTCGGTTTCTGTCCGTAGGGCCACTCACCGAATCCCAGGACCTGTTCGTACGTCTTCGAGCCTATGAGGAGACAGTCGACGCTGGCGAAAAACGCCTCGAAACCCCCCTCGCCGTCCTCCATCTCCTCTTGAAACTCCTCGAGCCACGAGACCCCACCGTCCTCGGTGGCAATGAAGCCGTCCACGCTCGCGGCGATGTACAGTGTGATGGTTCCAGAACTCACGAGCGAACATTACGCGAACACAACAATAGCGTTGTGCATGTGTGACAGTATCACCCGAACCGGCGCAGCCAGTAGTTGAGCTTGGAGGGCAATCGGCCGCCGCGTTTGGCGACGATCACCGTGCTCCGGGCGTCTCGACCGACTTTTTCGGGTGTCGGGCCGACGACCAGCCGCTGGGTCCACGTCCGGTCGGTCGCGCCGAGGACGGTCACGTCGCGTGCGTCGGTCGCCTCGGTGATGGCGGCGGGAACCGAACCGGTCTTCTCGACGAGCAGCGACGCGTCGGCCGGTTCGAGCGCCTCCCCGACGCTTCTCACGCGCTGGTGGGCGTCAGTCTGCTCCTCGGGCGTTGCATCCAGTCCGACGAGCCGGAGCACGTCGATCCCGGCGTCGTTTGCCACCGCAATCGCGCGCGCCACGCTCGCCGCGAGTTCGGTGTTCGGGCCGTCTCCCGCCGGTAGCAACACGCGGTCGACCGAATCGGCCGTCTGGCCGATCTTCTCGACGAACACGTCACACGGCGCGCGGGTAACCACCCGATCGACGTTCCGTCCGAACACCGCTTCGGGACGGCGACGGTCGTGCCACCCGACCAACACAGCGTCACAACCGAACTCCGGGATGGCCTGCTCGATAGCTTGGGACGCGTCGTTGGCGACCAGCAGCCGCCCGCGGATCGGGACGCCGGAGCCGTCGGCCAGCGCCAGCGCGCGGTCGAGGATCTCCCGGCGGTCGCCACAGAACTCCCGCTTGATGAACTCGTCAGTGAACAGCGAGAACGGGGAGCTGCGGTGTTTCGTGATGACGCTCACGATGAGGACCTCACCGTCGTTGTCGGCCGCGAGATCGAGCGCCGTCCGGAGCAACTGCTCGAGCGAAGCCGGCGCTTCGAGCGCCACGGCAATCCGGTAGCCGACCGACGGGAGTGGCTCGGCTTCGGTCGCCACTCGTTCCTCGGACGGTTTCGCGCCGTCCATGGTTGGTGTTGCCACCAAACAGCCAAAAGTGTTCTCGAAAACCGAGGTCAAAAGGACTATTCACTGACCGTCCGTTCGATCGGTCATGACCGTCGATCTCGTCTTCGAGGACGGACTAATACCGGTGATCGCCCAAGACACCGAGTCTGGACGGGTGCTGATGTTCGCCTACGCCTCCCCGGACGCCGTCGAGCAAACCGAGCAAACCGGACTGGCGCACTACTACTCGCGCAGCCGGGACGAACTCTGGCAGAAGGGAGCGACCAGCGGCCACGTCCAGCACGTCGAGGAGATCCGGGTCGACTGTGACGGCGACGCGTTGTTGTACGAAGTCGACCAGGAGGGCGGTGCGTGTCACACCGGCTACGAGAGCTGTTTCTACCGCACGGTCGAGGAGACGGTAGCGCGTGAGGATGCATCGATCGCTGTTTCGACCACTGAAACGGGCGAACAGCTGTTCGATCCCGACGAGGTGTACGAGTAACGAACAGAATGTCGGATCCAGTCGACGACCTTCGGGACGCCGTCGAGGAGTACGCGGCGGTGCGCGATCGCGTCGAATCGATCGGAAGGGAGGATGTCGAGGCGGTCAGCTCGGCGTACCGCGACGTAACCGGCCTGCTCGACCGGTACGAGGAGCGGGCGACCGACTGGGACGATTTCGAGGGGTACGTCGAATTCCAGGAGAAGCTGGTCAATCTGATCGAAGGACTGCCTGACGATCTGCCCGAACGCGAGGCGTTCGAGGCGGCCGACGACCAGCTCCACCAGCAAACCCTCTCGGCCGCGGAGTTCGAACGGGCGCGGTCGGCGCTCGGACCCGCTGCGGAGCACGCCGACCTTTTGGACCGACAACAGGAGCTGCGAGAGCGATACGACGACGCGCGCCACGCCGTCCGACGGAAACGCGATGAGACCGACGAACGGATCGCCCGGCTCGAACGGCTCCAGCGGTTCGAAACGGTCGATCTCGACGCTCCGCTCGATCGGATCCGAACGCCGATCGAGCGGTACAACGACGCCGTCAATGAGGCGTTCGAGGCGTTCGTCCACGAGGAGAGTGCTCGAACGGTGCTGACGTTCGTCGACACGACCGCCCAGTATCCGTTCGTCGACTACCGCCAGCCGCCGGCTCCCCTTCGGGAGTACATCACGACCCACGACGCGGGCACCGAACCGATCCCGACGCTGCTCGACTACGCGGAGTACTCCCGGTCGAAACTCGGCCATTACGTGGACGATCCACAGGCGTTGCTGAGTGCCGTGAAGACCAACCGGACGTACCTGAACCGGCTCGACGGCGGTCCGCTCGAAATCGCGTGGCCGCCGCCGACTGCAGGGACGCTCCGCTACCAGCTCCGGGAGTACATCTCGGTCGCCGGGCGATTCGCCCCCGAGGAGACGGTCGCCCGGCTCCGGTCGGTTCGGTCGTTGCGTCGGGACGACGATTACGACCGCCTTCGCGAAAGCGCGATCGCACGCGAGCGGCTCGACGACGGCGACCGCGAACGCCTCCGGAACGACACGGTGGCTGGAGAACTCGAACAGGCCCGCCAGAAACGCCGCCGGCTCGACGGGGTGCTCGAAGAACAACAGATCTGAGCCGAGCGATCAAAACCAGTGGCTTCACGGGGATCTCACCGGTAGGACGGTCCATGCGTTCTACACCCGGACACGATTCATTCAACGAGACGGTGCCTGACTGGCCAGAAACAATCGCGCTGTCAGGGTCGCACTCACACGCATGGTGACCGATTCGTGTCCGGGTGTATCGCTGCGTCTGGGTTTCACCGTCGGTCTCGGATTGGTGTTCGAGCGGACGATCGAGTGGGCCACCAGTGAGGGCTTCGAGTTCGTGGAGGTACTCCTTGACGGCCCGTACGCGCGCGAGCGCATCGAAGACCGAAGTGAGTCGATGCAGACAGTGCTCACCGACGCCGGGGTGGGCGTCGTGGTTCATCTTCCCTTCGCCGTCGATCCCGGCTCGCCGTTCGCGCCCGTTCGGGAGGGAGCTATCGCGGAGTTCACGGCCGGAATGGAGCTGGCGAGCGATCTCGGAGCCGAGAAAGTCGTGTTCCACCCTTCCTCGGACGCGTGGGAGCTGGGCTGGTCCGAAACCGAGCGTCGGGCGTTCGTCCACGAAAGCCTCGACGAGCTGGTTCCCGCCGCCCACGATCGCGGACTCACCCCGTGTCTCGAGAACGTGGTTTCGAGCTACTACGATGTGACCACGTTCCCAGCGCTGTTGGAGCGCTACCCCGGCGCGTCGATGACGTTCGACACTAGCCACGCGCTGCTCGCCGGGATGAAAGGTATGGAAATGGCTGCGTTCTGTCGCGAACACGCCGAGCGGATCGACCACCTTCACCTGGTCGACACCCGCGGGGGCGACGACGAGCACCTCCCGGTCGGGATGGGTCGCATCGATTTCGCCACCGTGTTCGAGGGATTGGCCGCCGCCGGCTGGTCGGGAACCGCGACGCTCGAAGTGGGGACCGAGGACCTAGACACCATCGCCCTGGGCAAGCGTCACGTGGAGGAACTGCTGAACGACTGATCGGCTGCAGATCGATCAACAGATCTGCCAGCCGCCGTCGACGTGAATCAGCTCGCCGGTGATGTAGCCGGCGTCGTCGCTGGCGAGAAAGAGGTAGGCTCCGGCGACGTCCTCGGGGTGTCCCGCCCGGCCCAGCGGAACCGGCTTGAGGAACTCTCCATCCCGTGCGGCGGTGGTTGCTTCCTCGGTCCAATCCTCGAGGAACTCCGTGGCGATCTGCCCGGGAGCGACGCCGTTGACCCGGATGCCGTATTCGGCGAGTTCCAACGCCGCGCCCCGCGTCACCATGCGGATCGCGCCTTTCGTCGAGTCGTACTGCACCTGTCCGAACTGCGCGAGCGAGGAGCTGATCGACGCCGTGTTCACGATGACGCCCGCCCGATCCCGGTCGATCATGTCGTTCGCGGCGGCCTGGCAACCGAAAAACACGCCACGGACGTTCACCGCGTGGATGCGATCGAACTCCTCGGGTGAGAGTTGGCGCAGCGGCTTTCCGATGTACAGCCCCGCGTTGTTCACCATCACGTCCACGCCGCCGTGCTCGCGGGCCGACGCGACGAGCGATTCGATCGCGTCGCGATCGGTCACGTCGGTTTCCACGTACTCGGCCGTCCCGCCGGCCGCCTCGATCAGCTCGTGGGTCGGGGTGGTTTCGTTCGTGTCTTTCGGCTCTGCGCGAACGTCGCCGATCAACACCGCTGCGCCCGTGTCGGCGAACCGGAGCGCGATCTCCCGACCGATCCCCGAACTCCCGCCCGTGACGACCACCGTCTCACCGCTGAAATCGTGCTCTGCTTTTCCCATGGGGTGTGTACAGCACACACCATCATAGCTGTTGATCGCACGCCACAGGAACCAGACGCGGGCGGTCTGGGAACCGTTAAGACGGCCCGCCGCGACCGACCCGAACATGCTCGAGCAAGGAACCGTCGCGGTCGTCCACTACGTCGGGCGGCTGGCTGGGGACGATGGAAGCGTGTTCGATACGAGCGACGTCGATGTCGCACTCGCGGAGGGGATCTATCACCCCAACCGGGACTACTCGCCGATCGAGTTCCGGATCGGGGACGAAACGGTGCGTCCACCGATCGAGGCGGCGGTTCGGGAGATGGACGCCGGCGAGACGCGAACAGTCCGCCTCGATCCCGAGGACGCGTTCGGTCTCCGCTCCGACGACCGCGTCGTTGAATATCCGCGCGACGCGCTCGACACGGACGAACCACCCACCGAGGGCGACCTCGTCGGACCCGAATCGCTTCCGGCCGACGCCGAGGAAACGCGCGCCGTCGAAACCGGCTGGATCACCGGCGTGAGAGAGAACACCGTCGAAATCGATTTCAACCACGAGCTGGCCGGCGAGCCCGTCGCGTTCGAACTCCGCCTCCTTTCGGTCTCCGAGAACGAGTAGTGATGCGAACGCCCCGGCGTTCACCGAAACAGCCGGGTGAGCACCGCGCGCTCCGCGCGCCGGAGCCGTTCGAGAAACGCGGATTTGCTCACCCCGAGTTCGGTCGCAACGGCAGCCGCGTCCGCGTCTCTCGGGAGTTCGAAATACCCCAGTTCGGTCGCCGCGCGCAGCGCCTCCTCCTGTTTCGGCGTGAGATTCCAGCGCTGCGTGGTGGCGTCCCGTTCGTGTTCGCCTCCCAGCGGATAGACGCGCCGGAGCGTGACGCCGACCGTTTCGCCGGCGCGGTCCATCACCCCCTCGAGCACGTCGTACCCGACGACCGCACCGGTGACGGTCGCAGTGCCGTCCCGATAGCCGAGCGATTCGACCAACAGCCCCTCGCTCACTAGCTCGTGGACCACACACGGGTGCTTCGAGAGACACCGGTAGCTCGCCCGGCCGTCGGTCAGAACGCGGTGAAGATACCGAACGCGGTCGTCCGCATCGAGCACGCGCGCGAGCTGGTCGTCCTCGGGCGCGCCGAACCGCAACAGTGCGTACCCGTCGGCTCGTAATTGGGGCGGCTGTGCCTCTACCGAACCGTCCACCGTCCGCGTGGCCTCCGCGAGCGGACAGTCGTCTCCCCGTATCTCGAACTCCACGATGAGACACTCCGAGATCACGCCCAATGATACCGGTGCACAGTTATAAAACCCGGCTATGTGGGGGCCAAGGCGTATGATAATCCATTACAAACGTCCAGACGTAATGAACGTCGAGGAGGTCACAGAGCGGGCTGAACCGCGGGCATTCAGTCCCCAGGACGACATGCCCGAGGAGTACCGCAAAGCGGCGACGCGGATGATCCAGTTCCACGCCAACTCCGAGATCATGGGTGCGTACCTCGAACGGCCGTTCATCCGCCAATCTCCGAGTCTCGACCGGAAGCTCGCGTTCTCGGCGAAGGTCCAAGACGAGATCGGCCACGGGCAGTTGCTGTACCGGGCTGCGGAGTCGCTCGGGATCAAAACACGGGAAGAAATGCTGGACGAGCTGGCTGCGGGTGACGGAAAGTTTCTCAACTGCTTCCATTATCCCATGACGGAGTGGTGGGAGACGCCGATGATCGCCTTCTTCGTCGACGGTGCGGCGATGCGCCGGCAGGCGACGATCAAGCGAACGAGCTGGGAGCCGTACGCCCACGCGATGGACAAGATCTGTTTCGAGGAGGGGTTTCACATCAAACACGGCGAGGACATCATGCGGGAGCTTGCGACGGGGACCCGCCGGGAACGGCAGTTGCTCCAGTCGGCGTTCGAGGAGTGGTGGCCACGGATTTTGCAGTTTTTCGGGCCGACGGACGACCAGAGCACCCACCACGATTTCGCCGACCGCGTCGGGCTGAAAACGATGAGCAACGACGAACTCCGACAGGCGTTTCTGAACGCCTACCTCCCGAAAGCCGAGAAATACGGGTTGGAGATTCCCGACGAGCCGCGCATCCGCGAGGAAGAGGGGCGGTACGTCGTCGAGGAGGACGATCTCGACTGGGAGGAGTTCTGGGAGATCGCTAGCAACGAGTATGCGGGAAGCCACGAGCAGATCGATTCCCGGGCGGCCGCACAGGACGCGGTGGCGTGGGCCAGGAAGGCACTCGATCGACCACACGGATCATGATCTGGGAAGTGTTCAGACAGGAGCAAGCGGGCGAGTACCACACCCACTGTGGAAACGTTCACGCGCCGGATCGGGAGATGGCGCTGTTGTTCGCGCAAATCCAGCACGCGCGCCGGAAGCCGACCAACAGCCTGTGGGTCGTCCCCAAATCGGAGGTCACGACGGTCGACGCCGACACCGACGGCGTCGAGTTCGGCGGGACGACCGACAAATCCTACCGGTGGGTGTCGGCGTACAACGTCGACGTGGAGTTCGCGGAGGAGATCGAGGAGTCCGACCGCGAACAGCGCCAAGCCGAGGGTGAGAGCTGATGACGGCGAACCAGCTCCCCGGACCGGACGAACTCACCGAGCGCGAGCGCAAGACCGTCGAGGCACTCGTCTTCGGGCTGGCCGACGACGAGTTCGTGCTCGCCGAGCGGTACACCGAGTGGCAGGTGCGCGCACCGACCCTGGAGTCGGATCTCGCGCTCTCGAACATCGCACAGGACGAGCTGGGCCACGCACGGCTGTGGTACGATCTCCTCGAGGAGTTCGGATACACCGAGTCGGAGCTGCTCTTCGAGCGCGATCCGGCCGAATTCACCCACGCAGCGTTCGTGGAACTCCCCTTCGAGGAGGGGGATTGGGCTGACGCCGTCCTCCGGGGGTATCTGTACGACACCGCCGAACAGCTCCGGCTCGGGGCGCTCGAAGACGCGTCGTACCCACGGATCACCGATCGTATCGGGAAGATCACGGAAGAAGAGTCCTACCACCGCGAGCACGCCCAAAACTGGCTCGAACGGCTGTGTGACGATCCCGAGGGCCGCGAGAACGTGCAGGCAGCAACGGACCGTCTGTTTCCGCACGCGCTGGCGCTGTTCGAACCGGTCGATCCCGACCGCGAGGCAGCGATCCAGGAGCTCGGTCTCCGGTCGGAGCCGCTCGCTGATCTGCGCGAGCAGTGGTGTGCCATTACCGTGCCGTTCCTCGATTCGCTCGGCGTTCGCGCCCCCGTCTCCGAGGACGGCACGCTTCCCGAGCTGCCCGACGATCACGGACGAAGCAGCGCCCACACCGGCCACTGGCCGGCGCTCCACGAGGAGTTGACCCGTACCTACCGCGAGCTAGACCGAACTGACACTCCCACTATCACGAGCGATCCCGACCATGCCCAATAACACGCTCCCATCCGATCACACGGTTCCCGACGATCCCGAGGGAGCCACGTACTGTCAGCACACGGAGTACGAACGCAACGGAGACGCCGGCGATCTCCCGGCGACCGGCGAGTCCGCGCGCGGTCGCGACGTGTCGTCGGCCATCCGGATCGGCATCGTGGATCCGAAACGACCGCGCGACGGTCGAGATGACGCTCACCTACACCGGCTGTCCGGCCCGGAAGATGCTACTTTCGGACGTACAGAGCGCTGTGAGCGGCGTCGACGGCGTCGAGGAATGCGACGTGCGACTCGTTTGGAGTCCCGAGTGGTCGATCGAGTTCATCACCGACGACGGCGCGAACGCGCTCGAAGCGTTCGGGGTGAGCGTCCCGTGAGACGAGACCACACCCCCGACCCGAGCGTCGACACCGATCCATCGGCTGACCAGGCTCGCTGTCCGTACTGCGAGGGGACGAACACGAGCCGCGAGCACCCCAAAGGACCGTCGCTCTGTCGATCGATGCATTTCTGTCACGACTGTGGGGAGCCGTTCGAGGCGCTCCGGTAGCGCTTGGCGGGTGCGACTCCGATCGAAACCATCCGTGTGAGAAGCTCTCTGTTGCTATCATCCGATCAATAACGTAATACCGTCTCATCCACAAGTAAACACACAGATGAACGGTCGAGCGTTTACTCGTCGCCGGCTCATCCAACTGGCCGGAGCGTCGGTGGTTGTCGGTATCAGCGGCTGTTTGACTTCCGACGATGGAGGGTCGTCGGACGCCGACGGATACGCACCACAGTCTCCGGATCCGACAGCGACGACGAACGAGAGCATGAGCGCGAACAGCAACGAGGGTTCGTCCACGACTCCGGTGGACGAGAGCTCGTTTAAAACGCTCCCGACAGAGAGCGGGGTGTCCGTGCCGCTCGTCCCGATCGACATCGCGTACGATTGGTATCGCAAACAGGAGGCGCGCTTCGCTGACGCACGCAGTGAAACCGGCTACGAAAAATCACACATCGACGGCGCGGTGTTCAGTCCGGCAGAGGACGGACAGGCGAACAACGACCCGATCGAGAACTGGCCCAAATCCGACCGCATTATCACCTACTGTGCCTGTCCGCACCATCTCTCCTCACTCCGGGCAGCAAGCCTCATCAACGAGGGGTACGAGCGGGTGTACGCCCTCGATGAGGGATACAGGGAATGGGTCAATCGGAACTACCCGGTCGCGGGCTCGGAGACCAACAACCAACCGGAAATACGGTCCATCGCCGGCGCAACCGATCCGAAGTTTGGCGGGGAAAGCGCGTGGGCGTTCCATCGCCAGTCCGGACAACGGGAGGCGACGGCCATCGAAGGAAACGGCGAGTACACGCTCGATCTTCCGTTTTACGACGTCACCGACGACTCCCTGATCGAAATCGAAACGCCGGAGTACACGATCGAAGAACCGCTGGGTGCGCTGACACGCGGCACCGTCACGCCCTCCGGATCGTTGTCCGTGAACGGACAGTGACACCGAAAATCAGCATATAAAATACACGTCGTCAACTATTAGCACCCACCTCGGGACGGTTGCGTGACGTGTTCGCCGTGATTCAATCCAGTGCTTTTATGTAGAAGCACATTCAATCATCGATCGATTATGGCACAACAGATGGGCAATCAACCCCTCATCGTTCTGTCCGAGGAGAGTCAGCGAACCTCGGGACGCGACGCACAGTCGATGAACGTCACCGCCGGGACGGCGGTCGCCGAATCGGTACGCACGACGCTCGGGCCGAAAGGGATGGACAAGATGCTCGTCGATTCGACGGGCAACGTCGTCGTCACGAACGACGGCGTCACCATCTTGGACGAGATGGACATCGAGCACCCCGCCGCGAACATGATCGTGGAGGTCGCCCAGACCCAGGAGGACGAGGTCGGCGACGGCACGACGACAGCGGTCGTAATGGCGGGGGAGCTGCTCTCTAAGGCCGAGGATCTGCTCGAGCAGGACATTCACGCTACGATCCTGGCACAGGGCTACCGCCAGGCCGCATCGAAAGCCAAGGAGGTCCTCGACGAGATGGCCATCGAGGTCAGCGAGAGCGACACCGAGGAGCTCGAACAGATCGCCGCCACGGCGATGACCGGCAAGGGCGCCGAATCCGCCCGGGATCAGCTCGCTGAGCTGGTCGTCGACGCCGTCGGCTCGGTCAGCGACGAGGACGGCGTCGACACGGACAACGTGAAGCTCGAGAAGGTCGTCGGCGGTTCGATCGACGAATCCGAGCTCGTCGAGGGCGTCATCATCGACAAAGAGCGCGTCCACGACAACATGCCGTACTTCGCGGAGGACGCGGACGTCGCGCTCATCGACACCGCGATCGAGGTCCAGGAGACCGAGATCGACGCAGAGGTCAACGTTACTGATCCCGACCAGCTCCAGCAGTTCCTCGACCAGGAAGAGGAGCAACTCGAAGAGATGGTCGATCAGCTCGCCGACGCGGGTGCCGACGTGGTGTTCTGTCAGAAGGGCATCGACGACATGGCCCAGCACTACCTCGCACAGGAGGGCATCATCGCGGTCCGGCGCGCGAAGAAATCCGACATGAAGCGGCTCGCACGCGCGACGGGCGGCCGGATCGTCTCCAGCATCGACGACGTTACTGCCGACGATCTCGGCTTTGCGGGGTCGGTCGCCGAAAAAGACATCGGCGGCGACAACCGCATCTTCGTCGAGGATGTCGAAGAGGCCAAATCCGTCACGCTCATCCTGCGCGGCGGGACCGAGCACGTTGTCGATGAGGTCGAGCGCGCCATCGAGGACTCGCTCGGCGTCGTTCGCGTTACGCTCAACGACGGGACGGTGCTCCCCGGCGGCGGTTCGCCCGAGACCGAACTCGCGCTGCAGCTCCGGGATTACGCCGACAGCGTCGGAGGGCGCGAACAGCTCGCGGTCGAGGCGTTCGCGGACGCCATCGACGTCATCCCCCGCACGCTCGCGGAGAACGCGGGTCTCGACCCGATCGACTCGCTCGTCGATCTCCGCAGCCGCCACGACGGCGGAGAGACGGCTGCTGGACTCGACGCCTACACCGGCGAGGTCGTCGACATGGAAAGCGACGGCGTTGTCGAACCGCTGCGCGTGAAAACTCAGGCCGTCGAGAGCGCCACGGAGGCTGCCGTCATGATCCTCCGCATCGACGATGTCATCGCTGCCGGCGACCTCAAGGGCGGCAGCACCGACGACGACGAGGACGAAGGACCTGGCGGTCCCGGCGGTGCCCCCGGCGGCATGGGTGGCATGGGCGGTATGGGCGGCATGGGCGGCATGGGCGGCGCGATGTAAGCGTCCCCACGGTAGCCTAACCGCAGTCAGTTCGAACACGCGATTTTTTACTATCTGTGCCAGAAATGCAGTCGTTGTACCGAGTTTGACTCTTACGGATCGATTCAGAGCGATGCGCCGTCGGGATCTTTCGTCTCATCGTCATCGGCGTCGTTGCTCGTCACTTCGCTGTTCGTCGTGCCTGTAGAATCGTTTCCGTGCCTGTACCGTGCTCGTTTTCGCCCATCGTCGTATGCCGAAAACGATGGTATACCATTGCTGCCCGACTGGATAGTGATAACGGCTGGTTAGCAACCGGCCGCAGGCCGGCGACAGAGAGGGACGAAATCCCTCAAGCAGTCGGGCGTAGCCCGACGACATCACCGGAACTCGAAGAGTTTCGGTTAGCAACCAGAAATCACCGATTTCTGGTGACATTGACAAGAGCTGCGCCCTTGTTAGCCAACCAGAAAATGGAGAGTTCTGGAGACACAGTCAGCAGTCCGCCTGTTCGATTGAAGTAAGGATGGTTTCGCCCCGCGAGGACAGGTCGTCGCTTGCAAACTCTTATGGTGTAGAGTTTCGTAACTCTATACAAGATGAGCTACGGGACGAAACACGTGCGGAATGCGGGTGACAATCCGGGGACGATCATCGGTATCCCCACGTTCACGGAGTTGCTCGCCAACACCGCCCTCGCTTCACTCTACACGTCTATTCGCCACTCGTCAACCGCAACCGGTCCCGAACTCAAGAAGAGTACGAATGTATCAAAAAAGACAGTGTACGAGTACCTCCGCAAGTTAGAACAGGCAGGACTCATCACCGAAACCGGCGAAGAAGCTGGAGCCAGTGTGTACGAGGCGGAGGACTTCGAGATGACACTCACGATACGTGACGTAGAGGTGACGATCACGCCCGAACTCGTCGAAGTGGTCGCGCACGAAGATGAGTTTCCAATCATCAACCGCGTGCTTGAAGAACACGGTCTCGTGACCTTCGCGCTCGTACACGACCTCGTTAAGGGACACAGGGAGGGAGACCTCACCATCCGACAAATCGCTAGCCTTACCGGACTGTCGTCCGGGACAGCATACGATATTGTCGAAGCACTGTACGAGATCCATAATCTCGGTGACGACGATTCCAGCCCGACGACGTATACGCCGGACGACTTTGCGGATGAGGACAGCGATCCGCTAGAAGAGTTGCCCGACGAGTAAGGGAGCGAGCGACGGAGAATGTACACAGCAAATATCGTGGATACGGTAATGTTTCGGAATTTGGGAAAGCATCCAAGTCCACACTTACAGTCGCTCAAATGCGCCGTGAAAAAGACCGGGACAGAGATTTGGGTGCCATCGGAACCGTTGGAGTGATTGGGAGTGCCATTTTCGAGCGTCTCGAACGCTGCGGACACGCCGGTTGACCCCGTCATTCGGTCCATCCTTTCGTCTCCACCGAGTGAGCATCGATCATTGTAGATCAGCTAGTTTCATCAGTTAGACTACTAGGATGTCTGTTTGCTCTGTGACCAACAGCCACCGCCCGCCAGTGATTGCCGTCGCCGGTGCGACCGACCGACGACGCAGGGCGGACCACTGCACCAAAACCGATACTGATCACCGACGCCGATTCACTCCGAAACTTCGAGCGGGAACTGCTCGTGTTCACACACCGTGTTCAACACGACGCTCGTGTTGGTCTCATTCACATTCACGTCCTTCAGCAGTCCCTTGATCTGGTCGTTCATCCCGTCGGTGTCTTCGAATTTGGCGATGGCGATCACGTCGTGGTCGCCGGTCACCTCATACACCGACACCATCTGTCTGGCCTCCCTGAGCGTGTCTGCCACGTCGGTGATAGCACTGCCTTCGACTTTGAGCTGGATGACCGCCGTCACGTCGTAGTCGAGCGCGCCGTAATCGACCTTCGGCGTGTATCCTTTGATCACTCCCTGCTCGTCCAGATCGTTCAGGTGGTTCGAGACGGTCGTGACTGAAACGTCGAGTTCCTCCGCGAGGTTCCGGAGACTCGACCGGCCGTCGTTGAGGAGGGCGTTCACCAACTTCTCGTCCAAGTTTTCATACGTCATTACATCACCACACTCGACGGAGACACTATAATTTTACGAATATCCAGTTATCCATCCAGAGATGGCCGTCTTGCGGGAACCAATACGGTTTTAACCGTGTGGATGGTTGAGTACAACGTCAAACAACAATGGGAACCGAAAATATTGCCGCTGATGGCGGCATCAGCGTCGAGGCACAGACCGTTCTCGATGCGATCGAGGAGAACGACGTGGATTTTCTTCGTATTCAGTTTACGGATATTCTCGGAACCGTCAAGAACGTCTCCGTTCCGGCGAGTCAGGCCGAAAAGGCGTTCACTGAAGGCATTTACTTCGATGGGTCGTCGATCGAGGGGTTCGTCCGGATCCAAGAGAGCGACATGCGGCTCAAGCCCGATCCGAGCACGTTCGCGCTGTTGCCGTGGCGGACCCGCGATGACGGCACCGCGAGCGCCCGGTTGATCGCGGACGTGATGGAGGCTTCCGGAGACAGCTTCGCGGGCGATCCCCGTCACGTGCTCAAGCGCGCGCTGGGAAAAGCCGGCGACATGGGGTACACGCTCAACGCCGGACCGGAGCCGGAGTTCTTCCTGTTCGAAGAGCAAGACGGGCAGGCGACGACGGTCACCCACGACGTGGGTGGGTATTTCGATCTCGCGCCCAAGGATCTGGCGAGCGACGTTCGCCGGGACATCATCTACGGGCTGGATCAGATGGATTTCGAGGTCGAAGCCAGCCACCACGAGGTCGCAGAAGGCCAACACGAGATCAGTTTCAAGTACGCCGACGCCATCACGACCGCCGATAACATCGCTACGTTCCGGGCGGTCGTGCGCGCCATCGCTGCCGAGCACGGCCTGCACGGGACGTTCATGCCCAAACCGATCGCGGGCATCAACGGCAGCGGAATGCACACTCACCTCTCTCTGTTCACCGAAGACGGTGAGAACGCGTTTTACGACGGTGCTGATGAGTTCGATCTCTCCACCGAAGCCAAACAGTTCCTCGCCGGGATCCTCGAACACGCGCCCGCTATCACCGCGGTGTGTAACCCCACCGTGAACTCTTATAAACGACTGGTGCCGGGGTACGAAGCGCCGGTGTACGTCGCGTGGAGCGACGTGAACCGCTCCGCGCTCGTTCGCAAGCCCGCCGCGCGCACCCCCGCCGCCTCGCGGATCGAGCTGCGCTCGCCCGATCCTTCGTGTAACCCGTATCTCGCGCTGGCGGTCATGCTCCAGGCCGGTCTCGATGGGATCGAGCGCGGGCTCGAAGCCCCCGATCCCGTCCGGGAGAACATCTACGAGTTCGACGAGGCCGCCCGCGAGGAGTACGGGATCGACACCCTTCCGCCCAACCTCGGTGGGGCCATCGATGCGCTCGAGAACGACGAGGTCGTTCTCGATGCGCTCGGCGAACACGTCGCAGAGAAGTTCATCGAGGCCAAGCGCGCCGAGTTCGCCGAGTACCGGGCCTCGGTGTCGGAGTGGGAGATCGACCAGTATCTCGAAATCTTCTGAGCCACGGCGACCTGCGGTTTTCGTTCGATCGCGCTCACGACCGGAACGAGCCGATGCGGTCTCTCAGTCGGCCGGGGACACCAAGCAGGTTGAGACCCAGACCGACCACGAGCATGAACACGTAGAGACCGAGCGTCGAGAGCCATATCACGATCATTGCGAGGACGGCCCATCCACCCGAGAGGTAGTAGAACGCCCCGATCGTCATCGCCGTTCCGTAGAGGAGAACGAGATACGGTCCCCACCCTTGGGCTTTGCCGCGGCGCGCGCGCTTTCGAACGTATCGTTTGAGATCGGCTTCGATCTCGTCGCGGTGGAGGGTGCGCTCGTCGACCTGTGCTTCGAATTCGTCGAGTTTCGAACGGAGGGCCTGCACCTCCGATCTGAGATCGTCGTCTGACTCGCTTGTCTCGTCGTCTGGCATAGATGGTATGATGGCTGAATCGGCGGCGCCTAAGTTGTCGTTTCCGTCTTTGTCCCGCCGTGATCGTCCCCATCCGGATCATCGGTCTCACTGTCGAGGCGTCCGGCGAGTGTGGCGTTTATCACCACGCCCACGAGAAGGATAAGGCCGCCGAAATAGAGAAACGTCACGAGCAAGAGGACAGCCCCGAGCACCCCGTAGGCGGCGTAGCCGCTCGCGTAGCCCGTATAGATCCGGAAGGCCGTCTGGAGGACGGTCCATCCGACGGCGGTGAACGCCGCCCCAGGCAGCGCCTCTCGAACCGAGACGGGCACGCTGGGGAGGATGTAGTAGATCGGCAGGAGAGAAACCATCAGCCCGCCCAACTGGGCGATCGTGCCGATCGTGCCGAGGACGTTGACGCCACCGATTACGAACGTGAGGGGTGCCACTGCTATCCCCGCGCCGATTGCGACGGTCAACGCGATCCCGATCGCGACAGCGGACAAGGTGAGGAGCGCGTTTCGGAGCTGTCCGACGAATCCCGGCGGGGAGGGAGCGGTGTAGACGGTCGAGAACGCGATGTCTATCCCCCGGAAGAGCTTCAGTCCGCTCCACAGGAGAACGAGCAGGCCGACGATGGTCGCGCCACCACCCCCTGACTGACGTTTGAGCGCGTCGCGGACGACCTCTCCCGCCTCTCCGCCGATGGCGGCGGTCACAGGCTCGGAAACAGCGCCTGCGAACCCCGCTCCGCCGACGGTCGTCCCGACGACGATAGCGAGCAAGAGCAGGGGAATGAGCGAGACGAACGCGTAGTACGCGAGGCTGGCCGCGAGAAACGTGATCTGTTCCGATCTGATCCCATCGATAACCGACTGTGCGACGCCTATGACACGCTCGGTGTCCCTGCTCACACGGCGGCAGTTCGTCGGGCACGCACATATACTATATCCCAGTCAGTTGATCACGTTCGGACCGTGGCGCGTTCGATCTGTGCGACGTTCGCATCGGTTTTGAACGTGGTGCCGCCATAATGGGCGCGCGAAGCGTCGAAGCCGGCGTGTTCGAGACGGTCGAGGAACTCGTCCATTCCGATCGCGGACACGCTCCACTGTTTGGAGAGCCGGTGTTGGTCGTAGTGGGTCGGCGTGTCGATCTCCGTGGCGATCGTGTCGAGGAGCCGCCGCGCCCGTGTGGCGGTGTCGAACGCCTCGGTCACCCGTTCGCGCACGGCTGTGACAAAGTCCGCGTCGTGTGCCGGCCCGAGCCACAGCGGCCCGGCCGTGCTGATGCGGGCGCTCGCACAGTTCGGGCACGCATCGAACGGATCGGCGATCAGCCCCTGCGATGTCGTGCGATACAGACAGTCCTCGCAGTGGTCGACGTAGCCGAGCTCGTCGATGGCGGCGTTGGCGTCAGTCGCCCGGTGGTCGAGTTCGAGATACGTCCGGACGTAGTGGCGGGTGACGTGGCTCAACACGGGGGTGACACCGACATCGTAGCGCGCTGCCGTGCGCGCGAGAGCGGAAAGAAGAACTCGAAGCCCCATCTCGGGGTGGAAATCCGTATTGTGTGGCACGGCGCTGTAGGAGCGAACGCCGCTTTCGAAGTGAGCACCACACAACGGCGCGGTGTCCGTCGCCGTGACACAAACCAACTCCCGCGCAGACCGAAACGCGCTGTCCGCGAACGGGATGGGCGTCCCGAACGGATCGAGATCCACGACGTCGAACCGCGATTCGTGCATGTAGGCGTTGGCGTCCCGGTGAACGGCCGTCCCCCCAAGTTCGTTGCGCGCGAAGTTTTCACGGCACCGCTCGACCGCGCGCTCGTCGTGGTCACAACACGTCGCGTCCCACCCGGACGCAGCCGCGCGAACGCCCCGGATGCCGCTCGCGGCCGTCGCGTCGAGATACGTCTGTGCTCCCGTTCGATCGCGCCACACATCGAGCACGGCAGCAGTGATGTCCCGGTTCAACTCCTGTCGGGGGTTGAAAAACACGTCGTCCCCGACGCCCGATTCGGGCTGTTCGGGCACTTCGACCGTGATCGTTCCCTCCGTGACCTCCATACGCGTGCCACGCGCCCGAACGCGAAAAACGACACCGATCCAATCGAAGTCGCCGCGACGAACCGGCGTTCTCCGCGGGAATGGGCGCGTGCACCGCTTCTACCCTCACAGCCGAATGATTCGAGACACCACGAGCGGCGGGTCACACGTCCGTCCACGAGATCTCACTGTCGCGGTGGGAAAACTTGATGGTCGCTTCCGTTACCGCACTGGTGTCAGATCCGTACACCGAGCGACAGATGTCCCCGAACACGGTGTACGCCGTCTCGGGCTCCACCTTGTCTCTATGGCAGGCCGTGACCCACTCCGTGTCAGAATTGAGCTTCTCGCGTGAAAACGGTCGTTTGACCTTCGAAACGATCGTTTCCAGAACGGTGCGGCTATCACCGGTATCGACGATCGTGAGACCGTGTCGTTCGATGATGTCGACCATCTCGGTGACCACCTCCTCGTCCATTCCCGTGACGTTGTGACAGCCGGGAGAATACTGGTACACCCGAGTGTCGTCTTCGAACGCTACCTCCATGAACCTGGGGTCGTCCTCGATGGTCTGTGTCTCCTCGAACAGCCGCTGAAGACGTTTTTCCTTCTCTGCAGCCCTCCAACGATCCGGAGCGGTCATTAAGTGGTGCTTGTGAACGACTATCATAATTGTTGTGGCTATCACGCCATCCCGTAGCTGTTCAGCACCACCACGCGTGCGATCATCGAATTTGTTTTGGTTCCGGCCGAGCAACCGATACGTGTGATCTCCGTGGAGGAGTGGCAGAACACACTTGCCCAGGCGGGCGAACTCACTGCCCCTGTAGTCGATCGTATCATCACTGTCCACGGCTCGCGGGGAGAGCGCGCCATCGAAGCCGTTGCCGAAGAGCGCGTCAAGGAGTACCGCGATTTCACCGTCGTCGTCGGCCACACCGACGAGTACGTGATCGAGGACGGCGAGTGTCCCTGTGACGACAGCCAGTACAACCTCGACCGCGAAGATCCGACACAACAGTGTTGGCACACGCTTGCGGTCGAGATTGCGCGCCGGATCGACGCCGTCGACCACCACGATATGTGGTACTCGGAAGTGCGGGAGTTTCTGTGACCGATCCGGGTTCGAGCTACGGATCGGACGCCCAAAAACCGTGAGCTGTGCCCACGGTCACGTCACGAGAAATCTGTGATTTCTCGGAGCCGTGTCGCGAGCCGACGCATCGATCCGGGATTCAAGCGCCGAGACCTCCAAATTCGGCGTACATGCCCGATTCGATGCGCCACGCGAAATGGTTAATTTCAATGATAGGATTTCGATCACGATCCGAAACGAACATGATCGATCAGCATTCATTATAATTACTGCGTATTCCTTATGTTCATGATAGAACCTTATTCATCATAATCGATGCGTGCTAACACATGGTAAACTCTTTAGTCTGCAGGGTCCGTTGCTGGGGATAGAGGCCTGCTGGGCCATGATTCCGAATGACAAATGATGAGCTACTCTGGCGGATTGCTGGTGGATCCGGCGATGGAATCGACTCCACCAGCAAAAACTTCGCCAAGGCACTGATGCGGTCCGGCCTGAATATATTCACACACAGACATTATCCGTCGCGGATCCGTGGTGGCCACACGTTCGTGGAGGTCCGGGCGGCATCACACGAGGTCAAATCCCGCGGTGACGGCTACAACTTCCTGCTAGCGCTGGGCGACAGCTTCGCCCGCAACCCACAGGAAGACGCCTACTACGGCAACGAGGAGGTCAAGCCGCTCACCGAGAACCTCGATGACCTGCGCGAGGGCGGGGTGATCGTCTACGACGAGGGACTGCTCGATGAGGAGGACGTCGCGGATCTCGACGAACAGGCGGAGGAGAACGGCTGGCACGTTTACCCGCTCGATCTTCGCGGGCTAGCGCGCGAGCACGGCCGCGAGGTGATGCGCAACACCGCTGGCGTCGGTGCGACCGCCGCGCTGCTCGATCTGGAGCTGGATCCGATCAAGGAGCTGATGGAAGAGCGCATGAGTGGTGAGGTGTTGGAGCAGAACATCGAGATCCTCGATATCGCAAAAGAGGAGGTTGGAAACCGTGAGTTCACCCACGATCTCCGCATCCCTGCCGTCGAGGACGGCGGGAACGACGAGCAGGTGCTCGTCTCGGGGAGCACGTCGATCGCGTACGGAGCGATCGACGAGGGGTGTCGGTTCATCTCCGGCTACCCGATGACGCCGTGGACGGACGTGTTCACCATCATGTCCCAGAACCTGCCGGAGTTCGGCGGCATCGCCGAACAGGTCGAAGACGAGATCGCCGCCGCGTCGCTGGCCATCGGGGCCTCTCACGCGGGGGTCAAAGCCATGTCCGGATCGTCCGGTGGTGGATTCGCGCTCATGTCCGAGCCGCTCGGGCTGGCGGAAATGGCCGAAACGCCGATCGTGCTCGTCGAAGCGATGCGGGCCGGTCCGTCGACGGGGATGCCGACCAAGCCCGAACAGGGCGACCTCGAACACGTCCTGTACACCAGCCAGGGCGATTCGAACCGCGTCGTGTTCGCTCCAGGGAACACGCGCGAAGCCTACGAGCAGACCCGAACGGCGTTCCAGCTGGCGTACGACTACCAGCTCCCCGCGATCGTGCTGTACGACCAGAAGCTTTCGGGCGAGTTGGTCAACGTCGACGAGGCGTTTTACGACCGCGAGCCGAACCCAACGCTCGGGTCGGTGCTCACCGAAGAGGAGATCGCAGACGCACCACACCATCATTCAGGCAAATTCAACCGGTACCAACACGATGTCGAAAACGGCGTCAGTCCGCGTTCGATCCCCGGCCAGGAGGACGGACGGTTCCTCGTGACCGGCAACGAGCACACCCCACAGGGACACATCAGCGAGGATCCCGACAACCGGATCAACCAGATGGACCGCCGGATGGAGAAGCTCGAATCGATTCGTGCGGAACTCGACACGGACGAACACACCAACCAGACGCTGTACACCCCCGGCGACGAGAACGAGTACCAGTACGGCATCATGACGTTCGGGAGCCAGCAGGGTACCGTCGAGGAGGCCACCGAACGGCTCGTCGACCGCGGACACTCGGTGAAAGCGCTCGGCGTCAGCGATCTGCTTCCCTATCCGACCGAAGAAGTCAAGGCGTTCCTCAACTCGGTCGACCAGTGTATGGTCGTCGAGATGAACGCCTCCGCCCAGTTCCGTGGTCTGACCCAAAAAGAGCTGGGCGGCCACGGCGACGTGATGACGAGCTTGTTGAAGTACAACGGCAACCCCTTCGAACCGGCCGAAATCGTCGACGGGTTCGAATCGATCATCAGCGGGGATGGGGACGCCCCGGGTCACTCGACCACATTCGTCCCTGCGGCAGGTGATTAACCATGAGTGCATTCAGTGCGATCGATGCGAAACGAGAGGTCGATCAAAACGAGTTCACCCCGGACATCGAGCCACAGGCGACGTGGTGTCCCGGCTGTGGCGACTTCGGCGTTCTGAAGGCGCTGAAGGGCGCAATGACCGAAATCGGAAAGAATCCGGACGAGGTGTTGCTCGTAACGGGAATCGGCTGTTCGGGCAAGCTCTCCTCGTATTTCGACAGCTACGGCTATCACTCCATCCACGGCCGGTCGCTACCGATCGCGCGGGCGTCCAAGCTCGCCAACCCGGATCTCGAGGTCGTGGCAGCCGGCGGCGACGGTGATGGCTACGGCATCGGCGGGAACCACTTCATGCACACCGCCCGCGAGAACCACGACATGGTGTACATCGTGTTCAACAACGAGATCTTCGGGCTGACCAAGGGCCAGACCTCACCGACAAGCCCCAAGGGTCACAAATCCAAAACCCAGCCACACGGCAGTGCGAAAGATCCGGTTCGGCCACTGTCGATGTCGCTCTCTGCGGGGTCGTCCTACGTCGCCCGAACCGCCGCTGTCAACCCGAACCAGGCCAAAGAGATCCTCGTCGAAGCCATCGAGCACGACGGCTTCGCACACATCGACTTCCTCACCCAGTGTCCGACGTGGAACAAAGACGCCAAACAGTACGTCCCATACACGGACATTCAGGATTCGGACGACTTCGAGTTCGACGTGGCCGACCGACAGGAAGCCGGCGAGATGATGTACGAAGCCGAGTCCCGCCTCTCGGAGGGCACGGTGCTCACGGGACGGTTCTACCGGGACGACCGCCCCTCCTACGGCCAGGAGAAACGAGCCACCGGCGAAATGCCCGAACAGCCGCTGGCCGAGCGCTACTTCGACGATAGCTACGAGTGGGAGCGGTCGGCTGACCTCATGCACCGACACCGTTGAGCGGAGCCGTTCCCGGAGTTCCACGGATTCGACCGCGACTCGCTGCCAGAGCTGCCGATGGTTGCCACGTGAGCTCATTTCACTGTATGTTGACGCGACGTTCGAACCACGCCACCAGTGATAGCTAGTAGCAACGAAATCTGGCCCATCATACTGTTTTCTGATTCGGAAGGTATTTTTTCTCCGATGCGAAATAATGATCCATGAGTACGGACACGACCGAGGATCGCATTCTTTCGGCCCTGGAGGACAACGCCCAGGCCTCCTACGCCGAGATCGCAGAGCGGGCTGGCGTCTCCAAGCCCACGGTACGAAAGTACATCGATAGGCTAGAAACGGAGGGCGTTATCGTCGGGTACTCCGCGGATGTCGATCCGAAAAAGCTCTCCGGCCGATCGATCGCGCTGGTCGGCATCGACGTCGAGAGCGAGCGGTACGTCGAGGTCACACGACAACTCGAAGAGCGCGAGGGGATCGAGGCGTTGTACACCTCCTCGGGGGATCACATGTTCATGGCCGAGATCCACGCTGTGGACGGCCACGCGGTCGGGGACATCATTAGCGACCAGATTGAGTCCGTCGACGGCGTCACGGCGGCCCACCCGACGTTTCTCCAAGAGCGGTTGAAATAACGTTCGAGGGGTGATCCATGGGACGTCGCCGTCGACACGGGTACGGTCCTTCGGACGGTACCAACGTCTATGCCGGTGTTTACTCGTCACACTCGTGTCCGTGCGCCACTCGAATCGGTGTGGGCGTTTCACTCCTCGGTCGAGGGGCTGGTTGCTCTCACGCCGGGGTTCGTCGGGCTTCGCGTCGAGCGCGTGGTTGACGCCGATGGGGAGCCAGTGGATCGGGACAATCTCGAAGCAGGAACGCGCGTTGGGATCTCCGTCAGACCGTTCGGGGTCGGTCCACGTCGCGGTTGGGCCTCTGTCATCGTCGAACGAACCGAAGAGACAGATGCTGGGGTGTTCGTCGATGAGATGCGGGACGGTCCGTTCCCCCGCTGGCGACACACCCACGCGTTCTACGCCGACGGACCGGAAACGCTGATCCGGGACCGGGTCGAGTACGAACTCCCTCCAACGTTCGACCGGCTCGAACGGTTCGGCGCGCTCGGGTTCGAGCCGGTGTTTCGCTACCGCCACCGGCGGACCAAAGAGATCCTCGAATGATGGCGGGCGATTCCCCATCCGTGTCGCCGCCGCTCGCGCTCGCCGTCGCCGTCGGGGCAGTGAGCACGAGCGCCATCCTCGTCCGCTGGAGTGGCGCGCCCAGCCTCATCAAGGCGTTCTACCGCGTGCTTTTCACCACTGTTCTGCTCGCCCCGATCGCCGTCTTTCGCCACCGGGAGGCGTTCGGTCGCCTCGCCCTTCGTGACCTGCTCGGCGCCGGGATCGCGGGGGTCGCGTTGGCGCTTCATTTCGCCGCGTGGTTCGAGAGCCTCGAGTGGACGAGCGTGGCGGCGAGCGTCACGCTCGTCCAGTCACAACCCCTGTTCGTGGCGGTCGGAGCCGCCCTAGTTCTCGACGAACGCGTCTCCAAACGGACCACGGTTGGGATCCTGGTTGCGGTCGGCGGGATGGTCGTGATGTCGGCCGGCGACGCGGGCATGGGAGGGTCGCCCGCGTCCACCTACGGCAACGCGCTCGCCGTCTTCGGGGCGGTGATGGCCGCCGGATACGTGCTGGCTGGTCGAGCACTCAGACACGGCGAACGCGTCGCGTTGCTTCCGTACGTGACGATCGTCTACTCCGTCTGCGCGCTCGTTCTGTTCGCGATCGTCGGTGTCGAACAGCTCCCGCTCGTTTCCTACCCCCCGCGGGAGTGGCTGCTCTTTCTCGGCATGGCGGTCGGACCCGGTATCCTCGGCCACACGGTCATCAACTGGGCGCTCGCACACATCGAATCGAGCGTCGTCAGCGTCTCACTGCTCGGAGAGCCGGTGGGAAGCACCCTGCTCGCGCTCGTACTGCTCGGGGAGTATCCCGGCGTCTCGACCGTCGGCGGTGGCGCGATCGTGCTCGGCGGGATCGTCCTCACGTCCCGCCAGTGAGAGCAACCGTTGAGACGCCACCGATCACGCCAGCCGATCGAACATCTCACGGATCGACGGCGCAAGCCCTCTCTCGGGCTCCCACCCCAATACGTCGTGCGTTTTCGACGTATCGACGTCGAAATCCGAGACGAGTGTTTCGGTTCGGGGGTTCTCGACCCGCTGGACGCCGACGTCGATCCCCCGTTCGACGGCGATCTCCTGAATGAGGTCGGCCACGTCGAGCACGCTCGGAGCGTTCTGTCCCGCAATCTCGTACTTCTGTACGCCGGCTTCGTCGTTGTGGTACTGGTTCAACACCGCTTCGACGCTCCGGACGTACGCCGTGGCAGTGTCCACGATGTGAACGTAGTTGCGCGCCTGTGTCCCGGGCTCATAGACGGTCAGGTTTTCGCCCGCCAGCGCTTTTTCGACGAACCGCTGGATGACCGTGTCCTTGGTGACGAGCTGTCCACCAGTGTGGTGAACGCCGTAGAGATTGGATTTGAGAACGAGATGCGCGGGGAATGTGTCGGGAGCCATCGACTCGATGATCCGTTCGTCGAGGACCTTCGTTCGGCCGTACCAGTTCATCGGCTGTCGTGGGTGGTCGATCGTGATCGGGAACTCCTGTGGATCACCGACGATGGCCATGCTCAACGGGAAGACCAACCCCGAACCCGTCTGCCGGCACCAGTTCGTGACGTTGGCAGTTCCGACGACGTTGGTCTCGTAGGTTAGATCCGGGTTCTCAGCACAGTCGTTCACGCCGCTTATCGCTGCGAGATGCACCACGATGTCCGCGTCCGAGAGCGCGGAGACGAGCCGCGATCGATCCCGGATGTCGACGTGCTCGATGTCGACGTCACCGACGGTGCGAACCGTTCCGAGGTAGTAGTTATCGATTCCTTTGATGGTCCATTCCGGGTGTTCGGCCTGCAGCTCGCGGACGACGCAGCTGCCCGTGTATCCTGCTGCACCGGTGACGGCTACAGTTGGTACCGTTCCTCCCTCGATGTCATTACTGCCCATAATACATCGTTCTGAGTACAGCGCGTTACTTCAGATGATCGGTTGCTTCCCTGAGCACTTTGTACACCTGCTTGGCGATGATCCGCACGTCGAGCCGGAGGGATTGACCCCTGATGTATTCGACATCGTACCGCAGTTTTCTATCCGGATCGTGTCCGGTCACGTCGTTTATCTGTGCTGGTCCGGTCAGTCCGGGTTTGACGAACCATCGCTGTTTCCACTCCGTCACATCGGCCGTGATCTCTCGGTCTATCTCCGGTCGCTCGGGCCGAGGACCGACGACGCTCATGTGGCCGGTGAATATCGACCAGAGCTGTGGTATCTCGTCCAAATGCGTCTGCCGAAGAACACGTCCAACGCGAGTAACGCGGGGGTCGGCATCGCCGGCGTCTTCGTCGCTGATGACCGCTCCCGTCTCTTCCTCGGCGTTCTCGACCATGCTCCGGAACTTATACACTGTGAACGTGCCGCCGAACGTCGCGGTTCGTTCTTGCGCGTAGATCACTGATCCCGGGCTATCGAGCCTGATAGCAACCGCGATACCCAAGACGAGTGGCGACGCTACTAGCAACCCGACAGCGGCGAACAGAACGTCGAACCCCCGCTTGACCATCCGGTCTTGCCAATCCCACGGTTCGAGATTGATGTCCTGCAGCACGCCGGATTGAGTGCCACATGTTAGCACGTCATTCCCGAGATCCCGGTGTACCTTCGCAGTGACACCGTGTCGGTAGCACGTTCGAAGTACGCCGAAAAACTCCTCTCGGTCGGCCTGAGAGAACGCGAGCACTACTGTATCGGGATCGTTCTCCACGATGATCTCATTGAGCCGCGAGATCCCACCGAGATATTCGAGTCCGTCGACAGCGGTGTGGGAAGCGACGACCGATCCCCCGTCGGTGAACGGTGCTGTCGGTGTGGGACTGTGGCTCGGATCGCTACCGTTCCCAGGCGAGGCAAACGGCTGATTCAACGAGACGTAGCCGATAAATGGGATGTTTGCCTTGTCGTAGAGAGTGGAGATGGTGTCTACGTCGTTACCAATGATGATGACGCTCTCCGTTGCGCTCCGCTTTTGGCGCCGGATGAGCACGTGCCACGCCGGAAGCAGAACGAGCAGACCGAGGGTCGTCAACACCAGCATCATTCGAGGGAGCCGGTAGGTGTAATCGAAGTATCCGATGGTGGCGAGGGCGAACGCCGCGATCAGGATGCGCCGCTGTGTTTCGGTGATCACATCGATAATACGGCGGGGTCGAGGCTTGTACAGCGGAATGAGCGCCAACGACACGATGAGGATCGCCGTCGCCGTGATGATCGTGAGACCGCCGTGCGTGTGGACCGGTGTCGGCAGGCGAGAAAGAACCGGCATCGACTTCGCTAGCGACTCTACCGTCGAGTGACTCGTGACGGGGACCACTAGCGCGGTGATCGCTGCCGTGCCGATCACGCTTGCCACCCGGTATCGCCAGCTAGAGATCACATTACTACTACGTTGGCTCGACATATTGTTATGTGTTTCCTACACCCGATTGATACTCGCTTCGACGACATCTTCTGGCGGTGGTGCTGTCCACAACGGATCTCCAACAACTCCCGTGCGCATATCGCTCCTCCATCCGTCTGTCGTCCTCGTCGATCAATCGTTGAGACGCCCTATTAAATGGCGTGGATATCATCCCGTAACCATTCCGATGTCGTTTGCGACGAACAGGAGCCAGCCACCGAGCACGGCCAAGCCCCCGAGTCCGAGGCAGATCTTCCAAAATGAGATGCGTTCGACGATGCGCATCAGCGCGTCGATGGTGAGATAGCCGACGACAGCGCTCACGACCACCGCGAGCAGGGCCGACATCGGTGGTACTGAAGCGAGTCCGTCATCGAGGGCCGCGAGTACGCCGGCGCCGAGCGCTGCGGGGATGCTCAACAGAAACGAGAGTCTGAACGCCGACGGTCCGTCGTGGCTGCGAAAGAGGAGTGCACTCGCCGTTACGCCGGAGCGGGAGATGCCCGGGAGCACCGCAATCCCTTGCAGTGCTCCGACCAACACCGCGTCGGTCAGGTCCGGTTGCTCGCGCGAACCGAGCGAAAGATCCCCGGACAGCCGTTGGAGCACCCCTGTCACGATCAACAACACGCCGATCAGGATGATGAGCGTCCCGCCCTGTAGTTCGCCGATAGCGTCATCAAACAGCGCATACGCCGGTAATCCGACGATTCCCGTTGCGAGCGTTGCGATAACGAGATACGATAGCTCGGCCGTCGAACCGTCGAACGCCGTGGACGGACGCCACTCCGACACGGATCCCACCACGTCTACTAGCTCATCGCGGTAGTACGCCACTGCCGAAATGGCCGTCCCCGTGTGAAGAAACAACGCGAACGAGACCGCTCCCGCGTTCCCGAACCCCCCGAGCGCAGCCAACGCGATCGTGATGTTTCCTTCGCTCGAGATCGGTAGCCACTCGAATATTCCCTGTAAAAACCCAACGATTATTGCAATCAGGGCCGTCTCACCGTCCATGCCGGACGTACCACCGAGTGTGACAAAACGGTTTGGTCTTTCGGCTGGAACGGTCCGATCCCCCGGGACAGCGCTCGAGATCCTGGTCCCAATCTAGTCGGGACCACATTCGAAAGAGACGTGTAATCAAAATTCTTATGTTTTTTATTACATATTACCGGAGAATGCATAACCAGATTTTTACCCTACTGCTACAAGGGAATACCTGATGAGTAGACTAGTACGATACCTGTCGGCCGGTCTTTTCGCGCTGATTGTTGCTTGTCTAATACTAACTGACGCCAGCGATCCGCTAGTCTCGAAGTATCATGTTCTCGCGCTCGGACTGTTGTTAGGTGGCGTCGGGTTCGCCGTGTACGGCGCTCAGGTGTACGGTGCTGATGGACGGTTCGGTGTTTTATTATTTACATACATGCTCTGTATGTTAGTGCTCCTCGGGGTGGTGTTCCGGCGAATGGGGCCGGGATTCCCGCAGCCCGGTCGGGCGGCGAAGCTGACGCTCGTCGGGTTGTTGCTCTTTTTCTTTCTCTCCGTGTGTCCGCGACAACGGCGGTATCTACAGCGGACAGGGATATTTTTACTTGCGTTCGCCGTGTTGTTTTTGCTCCATCTGTTCTACGTCATGCCGATCGTCAATCCCGCCACCTCGGGCACCGCGGCGTTTTTCATCATTGCCAGTTTTATGATGGGGGTGAACGTGTTCGTCATCCCTCGATACGTGTCCCGTAACGCGTTTTTGTGGATAGTGAGCATCTTTTCGGCTCTCCTTGTCCTGCTCGGAATTGTATCGTACAGCGGTGCGTTCTCGTTTTTCGGACTGACTGTTGCGCCGTGGGATAACACGTTTACGCCGATGTTTATGGACACTGAAGTGTATGCGCTCACCTCGGTGTTCGAGAATCCGAACACGCTCGGAGTGGTCGGGTTTGTTGGAACCGTGGCGGCTGTCCTCCTCGCTACCCAGGTGTTTCCGCGGCGCGAGCCGAGCAACCAGAACCAGTCGATGCACACCGATGGTGGTTCGGCGACCGTGTCGACGTTCCCGTTCGTGGCATCGCTTGGACTGTCGTTTATCGCCGGCGTGTTGTTCGTGATCAACGCGTTCGGGACGTACCTCACCAACAGCCGCGCGAGTTATCTCGCGATCGGGGTTTCCCTCCTCCTGTACGGCATTTATCTCGTTCTCGGCCGCCGATCACTGCCGTTCGCCGTCGTCGGTCTCCTCGGTGGCGTGTTCATGCTCTTGGTGCTCCTCCCGGTGCTCGGCATCAGCGCCTCCGGGCGGTTCGCGCTCTGGGCCGGTTCGCTCGGGGCCACGTTCGACGGGCCGTTCCTGTTCGGTTACGGACTCGTTCCGGTAGACGACACCATCGCGCCGTACGTTTCGGGGAGTTCCAGCGGTCACAGTCCACACAACTCCTACCTCTCGATCCTGATCCGTCTCGGCGTCGTCGGACTCGGGGCGTATCTCGTCATCGTCGTGGGGAGCCTTTTCCGTGGCGTGTTCCAACCCGATCGGGTCGACGTACCAGCCCTCGCGCTCGCGTTCGGCTTTGCCGTTCATCAGATTTTCGAGGCGTACACGCTCTACCAGCACACGATCCCTGCGGTGCTCGCGTCGCTTTCGGTCGGCTACCTCATCATGAACGGGGCGTGGGTCGATGTCGCCGAGAACGAGGAGAAACAGCGGGACAGACGCCGACGAACCACCAGCAGATCCGGATCCAGTACGTGGTCCCGAC
Source organism: Halobacteriales archaeon YIM A00010 (assembly GCA_025041175.1). GTDB lineage: Archaea > Halobacteriota > Halobacteria > Halobacteriales > Haloarculaceae > Halocatena. Next base: position 1,416,868 of record JAKCFJ010000001.1, on the reverse strand, counting down.
CGGAGTGGGAGCGATAGTACGGATTTCTCGTCGACTCAATCGTCGGTGTTCGGCTCCAGTCGCTGGTCGTGGAAACCGTTGCTCTCCTCGTAGGGGGGGTGTTCTTCCTGGGCCACATTGACATCGAGCACCCCGCTGGTCTCATCGAAGACGAGGTGGGAGTGGGGGTAGGCGAGTTCGACGTCGCTCTCTTCCAGTTGGTCCACGATGCGTTCTAACACGCGGGAACGAATCATGTATCGTTTGTACGGCTCGGTGATCCAGTAGCGCAACTGCAGCTCCACGCTGTGTGCTCCAAACTCGCTGATGTAACACGTTGGGGCAGCGGGGTAGCGAGCGCTTCCGACCCGGATGGCCGGGCCACCGGAGATGACTCCGTTCACCTCGTTGGCCGCGTCCTCGATGAGCGTGCGCGCGGCGTCGGTGTCGCACTCGTAGGTGACGCCGATGTCGAGCGTCAATCGAGTCCGCGCGTCCTCCGCGGAGTAGTTAACCACGTCCCGCTCGCGCATCGAACCGTTCGGAATCACGAGAGTGGTGTTGTCGAGGGTGGCTATCTTGGTGTACCGGATGGTGATGTCCTGAACGAAGCCCTGTTGTTCCGTATCGTCGAGTTCGATCATATCACCGACCTCGTAGGGCTGATCGGCGAGCAGAAACAGCCCGGAGACGACGCTCCCGACGATCGGCGCGAGCACGACACCAGCCGTCGCCGAGAACACCGTCAAGGGAAGGACGACGGCCTCGTTCTGGATGCCGTACACATTGGCTATGACGAACAGGATTCCGAGACCGAGGATCCCCGTCCGGATGGCTCTGAGCACCGTTCGTGAGACGCTCGGCCGTTCGAACCGGCGGGTCACGCGCGGTTCCAACAACCGAGTAACGTACTTGGCGGCGTACCACGCGACGGCAACGACGAGCACTGTGACGAGCAGCCTTGCTACGTCCTTCGGAAGCCACTGGTTGAACAGCTGAAACAACCCGTTCGTGATCTCTGTGGCCTGCTCGACCGCTTCCTCTTTGACCGATGTGTTGGTGATCGATGTGTTGGTCGGGGTCGATGAAGAAGGGGACCCGGGCGTTGCGTTGGGCGTCGTCCCACCGGTCGCGTTCGTTGTCGTGGCGTTCCCGACCTGTGATTGCCGTAGCATCCGCTCCCCTGTTCCCATACCCAGGATGCATCCCCGGTGAACGAAAAAGCGTTGCGAACGACGACCGCGCTGGGGCTGTTACGCGATGTCGCTGTCGCCCGCCAAAAGCGTGTACTCTTCGAGTATCGATTCGAATTTGTCTCCGCCTTCAGTTCGTTTCGCCTCGGGTTCGTAGGCGACCCACTGGGTCGTTCTGTCGTGTCGGACGTAGCTGTACATCCGGTACTCGGTCGGAGTTTCCAGCACGAGATCGACGACTGCGGTTTCGGAAACCGTCTCGGGGATCGATCCCCGTTGAATCTGTGCTTGGGTCACCCCCCACACCCCCAAGACGGCGTCGTCGATCGGCAGTGGATCGCTCGCATCGACCGGGTCGAGATCCGTCTGGATCTCTGCTTCTGTCATCGGCCGATCGGGCCACTCCGTTACTGGCCTCGGTGACATGTTTCACTCATTCTTCCGCGTTGTATTCATTCTTCGCTTTGTACCATAAAACGTATGGTTGGAGTGAGAGGTCGTCACGCGGTCGGATGACAGAGGTCGACGAAGTTCCGGAGGATTCGGAGTCCGGTTTCTCCGCTTTTTTCGGGGTGGAACTGCGTGCCGAAGACGGTGCCGTCTTCGGTCGCAACGACGCTCGGGAACGGGCGGCCGTAGTCGGTGCTGGCCACGCAGGCGCGTTCGTCCTCGGGGTTGGCGTAGTAGGAGTGGACGAAGTAGGCGTACTGGCCGTCGATCCCCGCGACGATCGGGTGGTCGCGTTCGACAGTCAGCTCGTTCCAGCCCATGTGCGGCACTGTTTGCTCCTCCTCGAACCGAACGTTTCGTCCGGGGATGAGATCGAGACCGTCGGCCTCGCCCTGGCCGACCTGCTGTGATTCTTCGCTCGCGGTGAGCAGCATCTGCATTCCGAGACAGATACCGAACAGCGGGGTGTCGTCCTCGACGGCTCGGAGCAGCGACTCGCGGAACGGCCCGGCGTTTTCCATCCCTTCGCTGAACGCGCCCACGCCGGGGAGAACGATCCCATCGGCGCGTCCGAGGGCTGCTGGGTCGTCGCTCACCGTCACGCCCGCGCCCACGCGTTCGAGTCCGCGGGTCACGCTCCGTAGGTTTCCCAGCCCATAATCGACGACGACGATCTCTGCCTCGCTCATACGGACGGTTGGGAGGAGTCGAGTAAGTCCTTTTCCCTAATACTCGCTGAGTCGGGACTGCCCGCCGGCGTCGTGGCCCACGATGGAGACCGCCTCGTCCAGCGCCCGGTGGAAAACGTCCTTCTGGCTCGAATCGTAGAGGGTTGCGGCGGGGTGGACACAGATCACCACGCGCCGGGGCGTCCCGGCGATCCTGTGTTCGACGACCGAGCCGGCTTCTTTGGTCACCGCCACGTCGCGCTGTAGGAGGTGTTGGCTGGGCACCTTCCCGAGCGGGACGATCAGTTCTGGATCGACCGCCACGATCTCCCGGTGCAAGTGCTCGCGGCAGTTTCCGAGCTCGTTCGTGGTCGGATCGCGGTTCTCCGGCGGGCGACACCGGACGCAGTTGGTGATCCGAACGTCGCTTCGCGCGAGACCGCGATCGCGCAGCGCGCTGTCGAGCACGTCGCCCGACCGCCCGACGAACGGCTCGCCCTGTTCGTCCTCGTTCGCACCCGGTCCTTCACCCACGAACAGCACCGACGCGTCCGTGGCTCCCGTCCCGTTGACGATCTGCGACCGGGACTCACACAGCTCCGGACACTGCTCGCAGGCGAGCACGTCGATTCCCTCGACACGCTGTTCCATACCACTAACGCGGCCGAGCGCGACTACAAGGTTGTGTTCTTCGGTCGTGGGTCTATACTGTCGGACAGAGCCACGTACGGAATGAGACGGAATATCCAGCTGCTGTCTGGCGGTTCACCAACATCTGATATGCAAGCATCTCTGTCCGACAGTGTAGCAGCGCGTCACAGCCCCCTCGCCGCCGTGGCCGCGGTGTGGGCCACCCGAAGCGGTTCCGGTCGTCCCCCTTCAGGGGTGAACGCCCGAACGACCCGCGTGGATTCCGACGGGGTGAGTCCGACGGCGCGAACGAACAGCTGCTCGTCGTTCACGCTGATTGGCCGGCGAGGAGGCTGGCGTTCGTACCGTGCGAGCCGCTCGGCGAGCGCGCTACCGTCGAACGCGTCGCGGAGCGCCGGCGCTAATCCCTCGCTTTCCTCGAAGGAAACGGATACGACGGGTCGATCAACGGCGTCCGCAACCCCTGGGAGATCGATGATGTTGTACCACGCGGGGGCGATCCCTGCGATCAACACGTACTGCACGTCGGGCCGGTCGATCCGACGCCAAAGCTCCGCGATGCGAGCGGTGCTGTCGGTGCCCCCCACTGTTACGCGCCCGAACACCAATCCGTCGAACACGCGATCGGCACGCACGACAGCTCCCGCGACAGTGCTCCTTTCAGCCTCCGGAGCGTACGAATCGGCCAAACCCAGCGCTCGCGTGCCTGCCTTCACTCTTTCATCTCCTGTAAGCGATCTAACAACTCGTCGTTGGAAGCATCGAACTCGAACGAGACGCTTCCATCGTGGTCATCACCCGACGTAACGGTCTCATCCTCGTCAAAATCAGTGTCGATCTCACGATTCTCCTGTTCGGATTCATCGTAGCTCCCAAAGCCCATACACACCGTTGTAAGAAGTAGTCGTTGAAAAGCGTTGTCCGGGATTATAATAATATCTGAGAAGTAATGTCGTCGTTCGTTTCACTTTCTCCACGGCGTTCTTTGTGTCGCCCGGACGCCCCGCGTTGGGGTACTGATCGGGGGAGTGGGGTACGCTGAAGTGTGCGCGCAGCCATCGGCCGGTATGGACGTACACAACGTCACGGCCGGAGCGGACACGTTCACCTGTAACGCGTATCTCGTCACGGGAGGAGTGACGACGCTCGTGGACGCTGGGGCCGTCCCGGGGGTCGTCGGGGCTATCAGGGAGCGAACCGAGACCATCGACCGGGTGGTTCTCACCCACCAGCACGGCGACCACGTCGCCGTGCTCGACGCCGTGATGGACGCCTTCCAGCCCGACTGCTACGCCTACGCCGATCACCCCCAGCGTACGCACGCCATCGAAGACGGGGACACCATCGAGATCGGTGCGGAGGCGTTCGAGGTGGTGTACACCCCCGGCCACGCCGACGATCACGTCTCGTTGGTGAGCGATACGACCGTCTTTACCGGGGATGTCGTGGTCCACGACGACGGGGCGTTCGAGGGCGGCAGCTTCGGCCGCACAGACATGCCCGGCCAGTCGCGCGAGCGCCTCATCGAGAGCATCGAGACGCTGCTCGACCGGCTCCCAGAGGGTATCGAGGGGATGTATTCGGGTCATGGCGGGCCGTTCCACGGCGACGTGCGCGCCATCGTGGAAACGGCGCTCGAACGGGCACAGCGCAAGGAACCCAAATATCCCGAATCGTAGTGTGGTCGCCCCCGAACAACAGGGCGATCCGGAGACGATGGTGCTGCCGGACGGGCGGACGTTGGCCTACGCGACGCACGGACGCGAGGGCGGCGTGCCGCTCGTGTTCCACCACGGCATCCCTGGATCGTCTCTCCTCGGCTCCCTGCTCGACACCGCCGCTCGTGAGCAGGGTGTTCGGGTGATCGCCCCGTCGAGACCGGGGTACGGCGCGTCCGATCCCCACGACACAACCCTCAAAACGTGGGCAACGGACTGTGCGGCGCTGGCCGATCACCTCTCGCTCGATTCGTTCGCAGTTGCTGGCTTCTCCGGCGGCGGTCCGTTCGCGCTGGCCGTCGCAGAGCGCTCGGACCGGGTGGCCGGAGTCGGACTGGTCGGTGCGATCGTTCCGGAAAGCGACGGCGGGCTACTCGAAACGCTCTCGCGCGTGCCACCGGCATTAGGAGCGGCGTTTCGGGCGAGTGAATGGATTGCGCGCGTTCGCAGTCCCGAGTTCGTACTCCGCCAATTCACAGTGGAGTCGGTGGACAGGGAGACGAAGAATACGGTGTATCGGGACTTTCGGACGGCGCTGGACGGACGACCAGCGGGCGCGGTTCGGGAGACCAGTCTGTTCACCGACGGATGGCCGCAGCCGGATCCGGACGCTCCGATCCACGCGTGGCACGGCGTGGCCGACGAAAACGTCCGGATCGATCCAGTCAGGACGGCGTACGCCGACCGATCCAACGCGCTTCTCTCGGAGCTCGACACCGATCACCTCGGGGCGCTACTGACCGTGCGCGAGGCGCTCGTCGACCTGGCTGCTCCCGGATCGGAGAACGAACGGGCCGACGGCCGAACGTGAGCCGACCGCATCACTCGGTGATCACTTTGATGTCGATCCCGTCCGGATCGGACACCTCGATGCCGTCCCCTGTGGTGGTGTGGGTTCGTCCGCTCGCGTCCAGGCGCGTTCGAACCGCGTCGAGCGCGTGGTCGGGGACCACGAGTTCGAACCCACCAAGCCCTCGCCCCGTGTGTGGCTTGGTCCGTTCGTTCCACGTGTTGAGTCCGACGTGGTGGTGGTAGTCGCCCGCAGCGACGAACAGCGCCGACTCCCCGAATCGGTCTCGAACCCGAAGACCGAGATCGTCGACGTAGAACGCTCGTGCGGCAGCGAGCGCGGAGCTTTCGAGATGCACGTGGCCGACGGTCGTTCCGGCGGGAACCGCCGTTTTGGGGTGTGGACGGTCGGGCAGTGATTCCACGTCCAACGGACGCGTCTCCATGCCGACGGCACCGTCCGAATCGGCGTTTGGCCACGCGTCGCGCGGTCGGTCGCAGTACACTTCCACGCCGTTTCCTTCCGGATCGGTGAGGTACAACGCCTCGCTGACGAGGTGATCGGATGCGCCGTCGAGCTGCCACTGCTGGCGAACCCGTCCGAGCGCGTCGGCCAACGCCGTCCGCGACGGCACCCGAAACGCGACGTGGAACAGTCCCGTCTCGTTTCCACCCCGCGGCGGGACGGACGGGGCGGCGACCACCGTCAAGAGCGGTTCGGTTCCTGTGCCCAGAACTGCCCGATCCTCTCCATGGTGGTGTACCGCGAGACCGACCACGGTCTCGTACCACTCGACAATCCGATCGAGATCACCAACGCGGAGGGTGACGCGTCCGATGCGCGCCGATTCCGGGAGCTTCGTCCGTGGGTTCGACATGAGGACGGTCGTCAGTACGGATGCTGGACTCTTAAGCTCCCGTCGCAGATCCGACGATGGAAGAGAACTGTGGTAGCAGCCACGGTTTGGACCCGGACGGGAGATGTTTTCAACGGTCCTTACGACCGTGCTGGTTGCCCAGTTTCACGAATCCCGTTTGCACGAGATCCGCTACTTGGCCTTTTCTCCCACCCTCCCTGGCGGATGGGTGCTGGACCGCCTCGGTTCTCCTTCGAGGCGTTCACCTTGTTCCCTTGTTACGGGGTCTTTGGTTGTACCTCTAACCCGATCCAGCTCGTCCCGTATGGACGAACCGGATCGAATCGTCCGGTGTGCCCCTCGTGGCTGCTACTACAGTATGGTATTGGGTAGCAATGGCCATAAAGATTGCTGTTGTGCGGGTGATGGGAGAAGGGAGACCTACATGAAATCCCCGAGCGTCGAGGGTTTGTTCTGGTCGTTTTCGAAGACGCTTTCGAGCTGTCGTTTGAGGATTTCGAGTCGTTGTTTGGTGTACTCCCGGCAGTCGAACTCCTCAGCGACGCGGATCGCGGTGTCGAGATACTTGTTGACCGATCCCTCGTGAACGGTGAGGTTCACGCGCCCGCCACACTCCCGGCACTCGCCAGTGAGGGGCATCCGGCGATACTTCGTGTTGCAGTCGAGGCACCGGGTTTCCTGGCGTGCGAACGCCCGGAGGTTGCCGATGAGGTCCGGCAGGAAGTGGTATTCGATGATGCGCTCTGCCACGTCGGTCTCATCGACTGCCCGGAGCTTTCGCGCGAGTTGTAGCTGTGCGTCCATCTTCTCCAGCATCGACCCGAGCGTCTTGTAGGAGGAGAGATCCGGTCCGGCGGCGAGATCCGAGGTGTCGTGGGTGTGTTCGAAGCCGGAGTACTGGTCGTCGGTTCCGAGCGTCTCCTCCGCGATCGTGATGTCGACCTCGCCGGGGTCGGCCATCTCGCGCGTCGCCTCGTAGAACTCCAAGGGGTAGGAGGAGACGATGTCGACGTTGTGGGCCTCGTCGTCGATCTCCGTGGGATCGATCCGCGAGGACATCACTAGCGGCGCGTCCATGGAGTTGTGAGCGTACAGCCAGTTCGCGGTGAATATCGGCTCGCCGCCCACCTGCAGATCGTACAGGTAACCGTCGTAGTCGACGTGCTCGACGCTCGTCACTCGGAGATACGCGAGGTCGCCCTCGACGAGCGGGCGGAGTCGGTCCAGACGGGTTTCGGCCGTTGACGGCAGCTCACGCCGGTCGAGCGCATCGATGATCTCCCGGAGCTTCGTGACGGGGATCGTCTCCCGACGCGCGTACTTCCGTGGAATGAGCCGGCCGATGTCCTGCACGGTCTCGCGGAGTTCTAGTAAGGCGTCGGGAACGGTGACCACGAGATCCTCCTGGGACTCCTCGTCACCGCCGTCGGCTTGGGTCTCCCGGGTCGCAGAAAGGGTGTACGCCGGCTCTCTCCGTGGGCAGTGAGTGATGTCCGCGACCAGACCGAGGCGGTGGAGCAGGAAGACCAGCCCGTCTTTGACCGACTCGTTGCTCGCGTGGAGATCGATCCGGGAGTGACAACTGTTCTCGCTCCCGCCGTGCTCGCCGGCCATGTAGCCCCGAAGGAACGACTGCACGACCTGGCGCTCCCCCCGGAGAACACAGTCCGGAACGACGGACCCGTCGCCGTCGGCTCCGGCGTCTGCAAACCCGAGATGACTCAGCACGTCGCCGAACACGGCCGGAAAGCCGATGCGATGGGGTTCTGAAGTCCCGCTCTCGACGGCCGGCTCACACCCGAGCGTTCGCGTTGCGATCTCCACCGCTCGGTCGACCACGTCGGCGTCCGTGAGCGTGATCGTTGGCCGCCCATCGCGTTCGCCTTCGGCGACGAACAGCCCGAGCAGCCACGCGGCCTCTTCGTCGACGGGGATGTACCGGTTGAGACCGGTTTCCGACCCCTTCCGCCCGATCTCCATCACGTCAGGAACGGATCCGGGACCGTGGGCCTCGTCGCCGGCAACCGTCCCGAACGGGAGCGTTTGCCGCGCCGATCGGTGCCCTTGGTCCGGATCGTCGATGAAGACGTGGGGCGCATCGAAACAGTCGGTCACGTCGATCGTGGTTTGGGTTTCTTCGACCGGCAACCGGCGGGGCGCGAGGATCAGATCGCCGGCCTCGAGGTCCTCCCCGGCAACCGTCTCGATGCCGTCGTCGTACCGGAAGAGGCTGTGGTTGTCCGTGATCGTCAGCGACCGGCCGAACTGCGTTTGGACGCGGAGCAGCTGTTCGTCCTCGACGCGGTACCGGATGGCCTTCTCGATCGGTTTGGGCGCTGCCTCGTGGTTCTCGTCGAACGCGTACGTCGTCCATCCTTCGCCGGCACAGCTCTTTTTCTGGAACTTCCCGTCGTACTCGATCGGACAGTCGAGCTGGGTCCAGAGCTCCTCGATCGGGAGATTCCGGACTGCGCCCGCAGAATCGAACGCGGTGAGCCGCGTGTCCGCCGCCACGCTCCCACCGCGTTTGTCCGGTAAATACAGCTTGCTGAAGTTCAACAGCCCGTCTAACAGCAACATCACGCAATCTTCGTCGCCGTCGCAATTTCTCCTCTTCGCAGCGTGAAAATAAGGGTGTGCGTAGCCGACGGCAGCGTCGGTGAACCCGACGACGCGCCCGACGACCGCTGCGGAGGTGTGTGGAGCCATGCCGAACACCAACTCGCCCACGAGATCGTCGCGTTCGTCGACTTCGTAAAAGGAGTCCATCCCGTAGTACTGTTCGAGGAGGTCGTCAACGAAGTCCGCCGTTTTGAGCATGTGCTCGGCCGCCCCCGAGGAGAGAACGATGTCCTGGACCCGGAGCTCGACCAGCTGGTCGGCGTGGCGGAGCGGTTCGCCGTCGATGTCGGTCTCGTACCCCAACTTGCGAAACTGCTCGACGGTTACGTCCAGCTCGGCGGGGCGGACGGCCGTCACCGGGAGATCGGTCATATCGTACCGGATCGTGCCGTCTTTGAACGCCGAGACGTCGTGTTTCGCGCGCAGAACCCCCTTTTCCATCGGCTCGGGGACTTTCTGCTCGGAAGTGAGTCCTTTCACCCCTTTGAGGATATCGAAAGCGTGTTCCCGCTCTCCGACGGCCGACAGCGCGTCGTGATACGCCCCATTCACGTCGATCTCCCGGCGTTCGACGGGGGTTGCAAGCTCCTCACACCGGGGACACTCCGCACGCCCGGACTCGTCGGGTTCGACGCGGATGTCACAGTCCCGACAGACGTACACCGGATCCGTGACCCCGCCACAGTCCGGACACCGTGCCGTGAACGTCGTCGTCCCACAGTCGACGCACTCCCTGCGGGCGATCTGCAGCTCGACCTGCCCGGCGGTCGATCGCATCGACTCGGTGTGCGCGGCCGCCTGTGTGACGTCCCGCTGGCTGCCACCGGCCTCACCGATCGGAAACAGCGTGTGGACCGCCGGACTCAGCTCGCGCTGTTCGGATTTCTCCGGGCGACCCATCCGGTTGCCGATGCGGGTCGGCGCGCGCTCACGAACCGAGAACGGCGCGACCTCGTTCACCGCCCTGATGGCGTTGGTTCCGTCGTCGTTCGCGCCCCACGACCGCGCGCCGTCGGACAGGTCGGCCATCGACCACTCCCGTTCGAGATCGTCGGTGAGTCCGAGCGAGCGGACCAGCGCGCCAGCGTCGGGAATCTCAATCGCGTCGTCGGTCGTGTGCTCGACGAGGAGCGTTTCGAGCGCGATCCGGATGGATTCGGTCCGTGGAACGATCAGCGCGCCACCGGTCTCGGAGAATCGTCCCGCCGAGGCGGCGTCGGCCAGCGCGTCGAACTGCTCGACAGTGAGGTCGTGCCACAGATGCGTGTACTTCGGGTGGAGCGGTGCGTCGTACTCGGTGGCCCACGCTACCGCCTTTTCCACGGTGGGATCGGAAAGATCCACGTGGGGATCGTCGCCCAACGCCTGTGCGTTGGCGCCGGCGCGCTCGAACTCCTGGACCCACCATTCGACGGTGTAAGAAGCAGGCGCGAGCGGGTGGTTGTTCTCGACGAACTCCCCGTAGTTGACGAGATACTCCCCGAGATCGAGGATGGCTTCGACGCCGTTGCGGATCTCTAGGGCCTCCTCGGGGTCGTCAACGCGGCGCACCTCGCCGTTTGCGAGCCGAACTGTCGGTCCCTCGATCGTGTCTACGGGCACGACGCCCGCGGCCTTGCCGGGGCGTTCGGTTTTGATCTGGGTGCCGGTGGCGAGGAAGTCGTCAACGAGGTGCATCGTCGCCGGATGGACGCCGGCGGTCGCAAACCCGTGGTTCCGTGCCCGTCCGTACCGCAGCCGAAAGCCACCCGTTCGCGAGGGGTGGGAGAAGACGGGCCGGCCGGCGATGAGGTCCCGAAGAAACTTCGTTGTCGACTCCGCTCGGGGTGGTCCCGCCTCCGTGGGAGCCTCGCTCGTCTCGTCACTCGGGTCACCATCGTCGGTACCGGCGTCGGCCTCGCTGTCGGCGTCCGGCCCATCGCCGATCGTTCCCTCGATCAGGTCGTCGAGCCACGGCCACTCGACCTCATCGAGCTGTTCGGTGTACCGCTTGATCTTCGGGGCCTTCTGGGCGATCCCCTCCCCGAGCACGAGGCACATCCCACCCCGCGGGTTGTTCGTGTCGACGCGTTCTAAATCACGGGTGGCAGACACCTCCGTCTCGCCCGTGGCCTCCCCATCGAGCATGATCGGGCAGTGTTCCGCGATGAACGTCGTCTCCTCGTCTTTGGGGGAGTACTGCAGCCCGGTCTCGTCGTCGTACAGCCCCAGCTCCTCGGCGTATCGCTCGATCTCCTCATCGCGGGGTTTGTACCGGTCCAGCCCGAGCAGCGTTCGGGCGTAGTCCGCGACGAGCACCGAGAGCGCCTGTGCCGTCCCTCCCGCAGAACGGATCGGGCCGGCGTAGAACACCCGGACGAACTCGGTGCCGTCGCCGTTTTCGAGCAGTTCCACGCGGTCGATCCCCTCGATGGGGGCCGCCACGACGCCCTCCGTGAGCAGCGCAACGGCGGTCCGCACTGCGCCCTCGATCATCCCGGCCGTCGTTTCGTACTCGCCAACTCGACCCTCGGCGAAATCTTCGGCCAGCTCGAGCGCGGCCTCCTCGCGGCTCATCTGCCCTTCGAGTTCGCGGACCCGCGCGGCGACACCCTCGATGCCGAGGATGTTCTCCACGCGGTCGGCCATGTCTTTGGCTACCGGGATCTCCACGTCGGGTTTCGGATCCCCCCCGCGTTCTTTTGCCGATTGAGCGACCGCAAACGCGTCGTCCAGCTGGGATTCGATGCGTTCGAAATAGCGTTCCTCGGGATTCACAGCTCCCAGAGGTCCAGATCCGTCGTCCCATCCCGCTGGCGGACCAGTTCGGTGTCGAACTCCCGAACGTACAGCTCGCCCGCGAACGTCGTCGCTCGGTCGAGGTGCCCCGCGACGGTCCGCCCCTCCCTGTCGGAAAGCGTCACATGCGTGTGGGCGAACCGCTCACCGTCCAGGTGGGAAACGTTCCCGATACAGGCGGTCACCTCCAGTGGCTCCTCGAACGCGATCGGCCGGTACTCCAGGTCGTCCTGGTCGTAAAACAACAGCTCTGCGTCCTGAACGGCTCCTAATCCGTGAAAAAACGCCGCATCGATCTCCTGTTCCTCCGCGAACGCCTCGATCTGGGCGCGCCAGTCCGCGCCGTGGTCCATCCGGGCGACGAACTCGCGGCTGCTTTCGACAGTCCGATAGTCCATACACTCACCCCACGAACGATGCCGGCAAAAAGGTTCCCGAACGATGCGCGCCGCTACAACAGCGGGACGCCCGCTATCGCCACTCCTCTAGCGTTGACGCTTCTGCGGTCGGCATCTTGAGCCAGGCTCCGTCCCGACAAACGTCGGCAATGATGAGCTGATCCGAATCGACAGCCATCATCACCTCATGATCGACGCGTGTCTCCGACGCCGGGGCCGTATCTGGCACCATACACACCAGTTGTTTCCACTCCGATATAAACGTGACGAAACTGACGACGAATGGTTTGATGTTCGAAATAATATGATTTTGGCGGGTAAGATCAGGCAGTGAGTGAAACAGCGATTTCACTTATACCCGGATATTAGACGTGTGCTTGATTAGTGATGAGACGTGTATATGTGTATCACAAACAGCGATGTATCGACCGTACCGGTCTCGAACCTCCGAAAATCCGCTTCGGGTATTAAATCATATTTCAGACAGGAAACCGGAAGTATAACGGCAAATTTATCACCAAGGATCATTGAGGTGGTGTTGGAATGACAGACAGTACCGGACTCTCGCGGCGAGGGTTCCTCCAGGCGACGGGCGGTGTGGCGGTTGCGGCTTCGATGGCAGGCTGCATCGGTGGGAGCGACGACGACGGCGGCAGTGATGGTGGGAGCCAAGAACCCCAAGACGGCGGCGAGCTGAACTTCGTCAACTCCACGATGGGCGGGTTCGACCCAGTCGCCGCCGACGGCACCGCTTCCGGTCGGATCATCACGCAAGTGTTCGATCCGCTGATTCACTACGCCCACGGTCAGGTGGAGACGGAGACGCTGCTCGCGGAGGAGTACCAAACCAACGACGACAACACGGAGTACACGTTCACGCTCAAAGACGCGACGTTCCACAACGGCAATCAGGTGACCGCAGAGGACGTGGTGTACTCCTTCGAGCGGGTCGCCGGCTCGCCCCACTCCGTCCGGGCAGATTTCATCCTCAGCTCGATCGGCGTCACCCACGAAACCGACAGCGATGGCAACTACGAGCCAGGCACGCTCGGCGTGGAGGCGTCCGACGAGAAGACGGTAACAGTGACGCTGGAACAGCCGTTCCACTCCACGCTGGAAGTGCTGGCCTACGCCGCGTTCGCCATCGTCCCCAAAGACATCGTTGGCTCCCTGGAGGACGAGGGCACGCCGGACAGCCCCGCCGACCAGTACACCGAGTTCAAAGAGCGCAACCCGATCGGTGCCGGGCCGTTCGAATTCGACAGCTGGAACAAACAGGAGGAAGCGAGAGTCACGCGGTTCGACGACTACCACGGACAGACCGCCCACGTCGACAGCGTCCACTGGGCGGTGATCGAGAAGGATTCGGCGGCGTTCAGCTACGCGATGGAGGGCAACGCCGATGTCTTCACCATTCCCACCTCGGAGTACAACCCCGGGAACGTGAACGTCGAGAACACCGACGACAAAAAGCGTGAAACGGGGACCTACAGGATCGACGGCGACGAGTTCAACTACCTGAAGGTGCCCGAAGTCGCCACACGCTACATCGCGTTCAACACGTCGAACGTCCCCAAACCCGTCCGGCAGGCGATCTCGTACCTCTTCAACACGGAGTCGTACGTGGAGCAGGTGGTCAAAGGCCGCCGGCTCCCGTCGTACCACCTCACTCCGGGTCTCATCTACCCCGGCGGGCCGGACGCGGCGGAGAAACACGCTCAAGAGAACTACCCCTACAGCCCCGGCAAAAACGACACCGAGGGCGCGAAGAAGGTGATGGAGGAGGCGGGATACGGCGATAACAACCGCTTCGAACTCACCTTTACCCACTACCAAGGGAAGATATTCGACGAGCTCGGGAAAAATCTCCAGCAACGGGCCAAGCAGGCGTACATCGATCTGTCGCTCCAGCCCGCGGATTTCCAGACGCTGCAACAGCGCGGACAGAACGGGACGAACGAGCTGTACTCGCTGGGGTGGATCGCCGACTGGCCACGGCCGGACAACTTCCTGAAGCTGCTGCACCCGCCGAACACCCACACCGGCGACCCGGCGTCGTACACCTACCTCAACTGGGGGCGTGACTCGCAAACCGAGGCCTCAAAAGCCGCGGCGAGCGCGTTCGAGACGATCCAGAACAACCTCGGTCCGAGCGATGAGAAACAGAAAACCCGCGAAGAGCAGTACATCGCGATGGAGGAGGCCAACTGGGAGGACGCGGTGCTCATCCCGATCAGCGCCATCAGCACCGAGTACTTCACCTACCAGGACGTTCATATCCCCGACAAGTTCGGCGGAATGGGCGTTTCACGGGCCATGTACAACACTGCCTGGATAGAGCAGGAGTAACGGGTATCTGGCGGTCGTTTTTCGCGTCGTCAGCAGGTCAATCAAAGGAAAGAAACATTTGCCTCAAACAGAAACGCAAAGTATGTCATTCATTCATCAACACGGAACGGACGGTGAGCGTCCGTGAGCCGGTGGCGGTATTTCATCCGGCGGCTGGTGCTCGCGGTTCCGGTGGTATTTTTCGCCATGTCGCTCGTGTTCATCGTGATTCGGATGGGACCGAGGGATCCGGTCGCGGCGGCCCTCGGCCAGAACCAGAATCCGGAGCTCGCCCACCGGATGCGGGTCCAGCTCGGCATCATCAACCCCGACGGGTCGCCGGTGCCGCTGTGGGACCAGTATATAGAGTTCATGGTGGATCTGGTAACGTTGAGTTTCGGCCAGACGTGGGTGATCAATCGGGGGGCGGGGGTGCTCGATCTGATCCTCGCCCGCGCGCCGGTCACGATCTGGCTCGGCTTCTGGTCGGTGCTGATCGCGCTGCTCATCGGGATTCCCCTGGGCTTTTACGCGGGGCTGCGTCCGAACTCCATGCCGGATTACTTCGCCTCGTTCAGCGGGATCGTCTGGCGGGCGATGCCGAACTTCTGGCTCGCGATCATCCTCTCGCGGTTCCTCGTCAACACCGAGGGGCTGAGCTACGATCTGATCGGCGTCCAGTTGTCGTGGTCCGCCTTCCTCGTCGAGACGAACGTGATCGGCACCCCCGATCTGGGGAACTTGGGCGATCCGATGGCACTGCTCGCGGCGATCAAGTGGATCCTGCCGGCGGCGATCGTGCTCGGATCGGCGTCGATGGGTAACGAGATGCGGATCGGCCGAACGGCCGTGCTCGAAACCATCAACTCCGACTACGTGGAGACGGCCCGCGCCAAGGGGCTCGGCCGCCGAGTAATCGTCTGGAAACACGTGTTCCGGAACGCGTTAATCCCGCTGGTGCCGGTCATTTCGAGCGAGGCGTTCGTGCTGATCGGCGGGTCAGTGCTCGTGGAGTACGTCTTCGCGCTCAACGGGCTGGGGAAGCTCACGTTCGAGGCGATCAGACAGGGCGATCTCGCGCTCGCTGGCGCGCTGTTGTTCGTCTTCGCGATCTTCCTCCAGGTCGTGAACATCCTCCAGGATCTGTTGTACACAGTGATCGATCCACGAATCGGGTATGAGCAATCATGAGTGAGACAACCGACGTTCTACCGTTCACACAACGACTTCGGTCGAATCCCCGGCCAGCACTGCTCTGGGTGGGTGTCCTGCTCGTTTTACTCGCACTCGAAGCCGGAGCGATCGCCTCGGTGGCCGTCACGATCGTGTCGGGGCTGGCTGGCGCGGTCGCCAGTGGCGCCGCCGCGGTGGTTGGCGGGCCGGTCGTTCCCTCGATCGGCGGTGCCATCGACGCCGCGCTCACGAGCGCGGGCCAGGTGGCCAATGGGCTGCCGACGCTGCTGTCCCGAGACGCGATCCCCAACCAGGGGTATCAGACGCCCGACGGCGCGTGGCACGGAACGTTCCTCGGCCTGGAACCGAAACACGCGTGGCTGCTCCGGGTCGTGGTGGTGTACGCCTACATGTTCGGCCTGCTGTGGTGGTGCTGGCGCGGCTACCGGCTCTACGTTCGCCACTACCGGTTCGCGGACTGGACGCCGAGAGACGACGTGGTCGACCGGCTCCGGACCCACCGGTGGGGGCAGTTCGGGCTGGTCGTGGTGCTGTTGTTCGTCGGCATGGCGCTGTTCGCGCCGGCAATCAGCCCGATGACGGCCGAGCAGAACCTCTACAACGCGGCCCAACACGACATCGAGTACTACGACGCCGACAGCGAGAGCGTCGAAAAGATGTCCGCGTTCGATGCGAACCTCGCTAGCGCCTCCCGCGGTGCCGGATCGGTGAACGTCAACCCGTGGCAGTACGACGACTTCGGACGGTTCCATCCCTTTGGCACGATGACCAACCCCGGCCAGGACCTGTTCACCTTCATGGCCTACGGAGCCAGGGTGTCGCTTGCGATCGGTCTCATCGCCATCGGGGTGAGCATCGTGATGGCCGCCGGCCTCTCGATGCTCACCGCCTACTACAAGGGAGTGATCGATCTGGCAGTGGTGTTCGTGAGCGACTCGATCCAGTCGTTGCCGGGGATTTTGCTGTTGTTGCTCGTGTCAGCGACGTTCCAGAATCACTGGTTCGGACAGATCTACAACGGCGGGCTGTTGCTCGCGCTCACCTTTGGCGTGGTGTACTGGCCGGGGCTGTGGCGGGCGGTCCGTGGCCCGGCGCTCCAGGTGGCAGAACAGGAGTGGGTCGACGCCGCAAAGAGTTACGGGCAGCGCTCGGCGACCACAATGCGAAAGCACATGCTACCGTACACCGTGAGCTACCTCCTGATCTACGGCTCGATGTCGCTAGGGGGCGTCATCATCGGCGTGTCGGGGCTGTCGTTTTTGGGACTGGGGATCAACCCGCCCATTCCCGAATGGGGCCGTGCGATCGCAACGGGACAGGACTACGTCACGACCCCCGCGTGGCACATTTCGCTGCTTCCCGGCCTGTTGATCGTGATCGTCGTCACGGGGTTCAACGCGTTGGGTGATGGCATCCGAGACGCGATGGATCCCGAAAGCGAGGGCGAAGATGCCGATGCCGGTGCGACTGCCGCCGGCGGAGGTGCGTGATCATGAGTATGTACTCCACCGCATTGATCGACCGATCTGAACCGCCGCTGTTGACCGTCGAGAACCTCCAGACGTCGTTTTTCACAGACAAGGAGACGATCCGGGCGGTCGACGCAATCAGCTTCGACGTCCACCGGGGTGAGACCGTGGGGATCGTCGGCGAGTCCGGGTCGGGAAAGAGCGTGACGGCCCGGTCGATCATGGGCCTGATCGATTCCCCCGGCCGTGTTGTCGGCGGGAGCGTTCGGTTCAGGGACGGTGACACTGTCGAGCGCCTCGCCGAGCAGTATCCGGACCGAACGATCGACATCGAAGCGCTTCGCACCGAACACGACGTGGCCGATTGCATCGAACGCCTGCTCGACCAGGGGGTGTCCCCTGCGAGGCTCACCGGCCGCGAGGAGAGCCGAGCGGGGATCGATCCCGTCGAGCTGGTGCGCGAGGACGTCGTCACGATGCGCAGCCTCGTCGAAGACGGCTTCACCGACCAGCTCGGGATCACCGAGGAGGACGCGTTCGTCGTGCGAGACACCGACGGCGGATACGTCGATACGACGCGCGCGTCCGAGGACGCGTTCAGGAAGCTCCGAGGCCAGGGGATCGCCATGATCTTCCAGGACCCGCTCACCTCGCTGAACCCGGTGTACACCGTCGGTAACCAGATCAAAGAGGCGATCCGTCTTCACCAGGGCTTGCGGGGCAACGCGGCCCACGAAGAGGCCATCAGGCTGCTCGAAGCCGTCTCGATCCCCGACGCACACAGGCGGGTCGGGGAGTACCCCCACGAGTTCTCCGGTGGAATGCGCCAGCGCGCGGTCATCGCCATGGCGCTGGCGTGCAAACCCGAACTGCTCATCTGTGACGAACCGACCACGGCACTGGACGTGACGATCCAGGCCCAGATCCTCGAACTCCTCACGGAGATCCAGGCCGAACGCGACCTGTCGATCGTGTTCATCACCCACGACATGGGCGTCATCGCGGAGATCTCCGACCAGGTGAACGTGATGTACGCGGGCGAACTCGTTGAGAAAGCGCCCGTCGATGAGCTGTTCGACGCCCCGAAACATCCCTACACCCAGGGGCTGCTCGAATCGATCCCGGGCCGTCATCCCGAGGACGACCGGCTCAGAACCATCGAGGGCGACGTTCCGACGCCGAACGAGCAGCCGACGTTCTGTCGGTTCGCGCCCCGGTGCCCCGAGGCGTTCGACGCCTGTGAGGCCGTCCATCCCGAGAATGTCGACGTGAGCGAGGACGCACAAACACACACCGCTGCGTGTCTGCTCTACCCCGAGGAGCTGTCCACGGCCGACACCGTCGACCGCCACCGATCGCTCGGGGAGACCCGAGACGCTGACAGGGGTGATCACGATGAGTGAGGAGCTACTCACCGAGGCACAGCAGACGGCCGCCGCCGAGGCGCTCGTGGAAGTCAACGGACTGAAAACCTACTACGACACCGGCGGGCTGCTCGGTTCACAGCCCGTCAAAGCCGTAGACGGCGTCGACTTTTCGATCGGACGCGGCGAGACGCTCGGGCTGGTCGGGGAGTCGGGCTGTGGAAAGACCACGCTGGGACGGACGCTCGTTCAGCTCGAAACCGCCACCGACGGGGAGGTGTTGTTCGACGGGCGCGACGTGACCACCCTCTCGGGCGATGAGCTGAAGAAGTGGCGGCGCGACGCCCAGATCGTCTTCCAGGACCCCGAATCCAGCCTCAACAGCCGGATGACAGTCGGGGAGATCATCCGCGAGCCCCTCGACGTGCATGGCTGGCCCAACTTCTCTGTCGCCGTGGCCGATCCACAGGGACGATCCGCGAGCCTGTCGGGCGACGGCACGCTCACACGAGCCGACGAACAGGCCGACATCACCGTCTCGATCGGAGGCGGTAGCCCGACCGTGGACGTGCGCGACACACTCCCGATGGACGATTCGGACGTGGACGCATCGATTACCGAACGCGAATCGTCAGTAGCGGTGTCTGTGTCGGTCACCACCGCCAAGTCCCGCCTTCGGCGCGCGCGCGTCAGGGAGCTGCTGGAGACGGTGGGACTCCGCGAAGAGCACTACTACCGGTATCCACACCAGTTCTCTGGCGGCCAACGACAACGCGTCGGTATCGCCCGGGCGCTCGCGCTCGAACCGGAGTTCGTCGTTCTCGACGAACCGGTGAGCGCGCTCGACGTTTCGGTGCAGGCGAAGGTGTTGAACCTGCTTGATGATCTGCAGGATCGGTTCGGACTGACGTATCTGTTCATCGCACACGATCTTTCCGTGGTTCGGCACATCTGTGACCGTGTTGCGGTGATGTATCTCGGCCACATCATGGAGATCGGGGAGACCGAAGAGCTGTTCCGGAACCCGAAAAACCCCTACACCTACTCGTTGTTATCAGCGATTCCGGATACCGATCCCTCGGCGACACGAGAGCGCGTCACGCTGCGTGGCACCCCGCCCAGCCCGCGGGACCCGCCCTCGGGTTGTCCGTTCAGCACGCGGTGTCCGGTGAAGATCCGGCCGGCCGAGTTCGAGGACGTCGACGAGGACATCTGGGAGGGAATCGAACTCCTGCGCGAAATCCTCCGCGAGCGCGAACAGAGGGATCGGGGGCTTCGCGAGCGCGCAAAGCAACTCCTCGGGCTGGAAACCGGCTTCGATGACATCCACGATGTCGTCGAGGAGGTGTTCACCTCCGAACCAACCGCCGGTGAGAACCAGCCGGCAGACGACGGCTCCGAGGAGATGGACGACGAGCAACGGCTCGCGGCCGCGCTTTCGGAGGTCCCGCCGGGGGTTAGAACCCACGTCGAGACGGCGGTCGAACTCATCGAGGAGGACAAAGAGCCACAGGCCCACCGGCTGCTGACCGAGGAGTTCGAATCGGTCTGTGGGAAAGAGCCGCCCGAGCACCACCCGGTGAGCGAAACGGGCCGCACGAGCTACTGCCACCGACACCGTCCGGAGTACGACGAGCCGGAACCGGTGTTCGAGCACCTTCTCGATCAGGACTGATGGATCAGCTCTCGTTTCACGCCCGGCAGGCGTTGGATGCGCTGGTGTACGCTGTTGCCGTCACGGCGATCGTCGTGGTCGGAGCCGCCGCCGTCAGTTTCGTCCTCGGCGGGAACTGGCTGGGCGTGAAATTCATCCTGTTTTTCGTCGGGATCGGGCTGTTCGGGATCGGAACGTTCCAGCTCCGGCCGACGCCGCCGTGGCGAGACGAAAAGCGGCTGCCGTCGCTCGATAGCGGGGCGTTACAGCCGACCCTCCAGCGGCTGCCACCGCTCGATCGGTACGGGCTACCGGCCGACGACCGACTCCCCATCGGGGCGAAGTTGCTGCTGGCGAGCGTCCTCGTCCTCGCGTTCTCGTTCGCGCTCGAAACCGTGTTCGGCGTCACACGATGAGGGCGAACGCGTCCGGTGAACGGGCAGTACCACCGGTGTCGACGGCGGTGATTGCTCCGACTAGTTCTGGGGCTTCGGATACAATGGAATGAAGACACATAAGAACAGAAGAGAGTGAACTTTAATGTGGATGCGATCCAGCTGTCAGTATGACCGAATTCGGTGAAAACGAAGACAGCGCCGAACGGATGGCAGCCTCGGCTGAAGAGGAGAAATCCGCGTGGCAGGCCACGATCGATGACATGAACGGGATGGCAGCTGAGCTCGAACAGCAGGGGTGGATGACGACCGCGATCGCGGCCGAGGACACCGCGCCCAATCCGCCCGACGCGGGTGATCCCGATCGATACGGATTCATTCACGTGATTCCGGACAACGACGCCCAGGCGTTTTCCGATGCGTTCGAGCGCGGCCACGAGGAGGGAGGCGGGTTTCCGGAGTACGAGGTGTATCGGTCCGAGTCCGGCGGGCGGGTCTTTCAAGTGACCGTGTTGTACGACGAACCGACGGCCAGCGTGATCCTCCTCGCGGGGAACTACGAACTGCGACACGCACAGAATCTAATGGAGACCGCGATCGAGCGCGAGGAGCTGTACACACACGTTCAGACGCTCGATAAGACGGTGCTCGGAAGCTTCCAGCACGAGGGCTGGGAGATCTTCTTCCCACACGCGGACCAACGACTGGGGGAGTGACCGCCGAACACGCGTTCTGCGGGCGTCGATACTCGCAGTTGACCAGCCACTGCTCCATCGTAGTTGTCGGCTGCGCACATGTGTAAGGCCTTTGTAGTCCCACGGCGACCAGTTCGATATGGACGTAACAGACGCGATGACGCCGCGTGATGAGTTGGTCACGGTGTCGCTTCCGGGGTCGCGCGACGCCGCGCTCGAACACCTCCGTAAGCGCGAGTTTTCATCCGTCGCGGTGATCAAACAGGAGAACAGCGACGAGACGTTTCGGGGGTTGATCTCCCGTGAGGCGCTGATCGAGAACCCCAACGAGGATCAGCTCGCGCTGTTGGTAGAGGAAGGCCCAACGACAGCAGCGGATGCGAGCTTGGAGACGTTGGCGGAGTTGATGGTCGAGACCGGCGCGCGCCGCGTCCCCGTCGTCAACGGCGAGAGTTTGAACGGGATCATCACGATCACGGACGTGATCGAAGCCATCGCGGAGGGATCCGCCGACGGCGAGCGCTCGGTCGAGGAGTTGGCCACGCGGTCGGTGAACGCGATCTACAGCGAGTCGCCGTTGCGCGTCGCAGAGCAGGAGCTGCGGTACGCCGACACGCCGTACGCGGTCGTGATCGACGACGAAGCCGAAACCGCCGGCATCCTCACCGACGCGGACCTGATCGCGGTGGCCCAGATCGTCGAGGGCGAAGACGACACCGGCGGCGCGATGGCGGGCGACGACGACGAGTGGATGTGGGAGGGAATCAAGACGGTCGGCAACCGCTACTACCCCACCCGGAACGTGGAGTTTCCCGATGGAACCGTGGCGGATTACATGAGCGATGATCTCGTGACGGTGTCGCGCACACAGACCGCGCGCGACGCCGCACAGCTCATGATCCGCCACGACATCGAACAGATCCCGCTGGTGAGTGGCGGCGAACTGCTCGGCATCGTCCAGGACATGGACCTCCTTCACGCAGTATGAGCGAACGACTGGTCGAGCTCGCAAAGCGACGGGGCTTTTTCTTTCCGGCCAGCAGCGCCTACGGCGGTACGGCCGGGTTCTACACGTACGGTCCCCAGGGCGCGGCCCTAAAGCGCAATCTGCTCGAGTCGTGGCGCGAGCAGTTCCTCACGAAAGAGGGCCACATGGAGATCGATGCGCCGACGGTGATGCCTGAAAGCGTCTTCGAGGCCTCCGGCCACCTCGACACCTTCGACGACATGATCGTCGAGTGTCCGGCGTGTGAAGCGAGCCACCGCGCGGACCACCTCGTCGAGGACGCGACCGACATCGCTGACGCCGAAGGCATGTCGATGTCTGCCGTCGAGGAGACCATCGCGGAGCACGACATCCGGTGTCCGGACTGCGGGGAGTCGCTGGCCGGCGTCGAGGTGTCGGCGTTCAACCTCATGTTCGGAACGAACATCGGTCCCGGCTCCTCCTCGCCGGGCTATCTCCGGCCGGAAACGGCGCAAGGAATCTTCGTGGAGTTCTCCCAGCTGAAGGAGTACGCGCGCAACCAGCTGCCCTTCGGCGTGGGCCAGATCGGGCGGGCGTACAGGAACGAGATCAGCCCGCGGCGCTCGATCGTCCGGGTGCGGGAGTTCACACAGGCCGAACTCGAGCATTTCATCGATCCCGAAACCGACGAGCCGCCGCTGTCGCGGGTCGAGGAGGTGGCGGTGCCGTTGTACTCCGCGTCGGCCCAGGCAGGGGACGGCGAGACCGAGACGATGACGATCGGCGCTGCGGCCGAGACGGGCGTGGTCGACGACTGGATCGCGTACTATCTGGGCGTGGCGGCCGAGTGGTACGAGCGGGTGGGCGTCGACATGGACCGGTTCCGGTACCGCCAACACCAGCCCGAGGAACTCTCACACTACTCCTCGGACTGTTGGGACGCCGAAGTCGAGGTCGATGGCAACTGGATCGAGCTCACCGGCTTTTCCTACCGCGGGTCGTACGACCTGTCCAAACACGACGAGTACGCTGACGAGGAGTTCACTCTGTTCAGGCAGTACGACGAGCCGATCACCGTCGAGCGGCCGACGGTCGACCCGGACATGAGCGTGCTCGGTCCCGAGTACGGGAGCGAGGCCGCAGCCATCGCAGAGGAGCTACAGCGACTTGCTACGGGAAATCCCGACGCGTTCGAGGGCGACACCGTTACGGTCTCGGTCGACGGCGAGGACCGTTCGATCCCCGTCGATGTGACGGGGTTTGCCGTGGAGGAAGTGACCGAATCCGGCGAGCACATCACGCCCCACGTCGTCGAACCGTCGTTCGGCATCGACCGGCTCATCTACACGGTGTTAGAACACGCCTACCGCGAGGACGAGGTCGACGGCGAGCCACGAACCGCCCTCGGGCTGCGCCCCGGCGTCGCACCGACCACGGTCGGCGTGTTTCCGTTGATGGCCAAAGACGGGCTGGCAGATCGTGCCCAGGAGATCGTTCGGCGTCTCCGTTCCGAAGGATACACCGTGAGCTACGACGATTCGGGGGCGATCGGTCGGCGGTACCGCCGCCAGGACGAGATCGGCACCCCCTACTGCGTCACGGTTGATTACGAATCGCTCGAAGACGACACCGTTACCGTCCGTGAACGGGATTCGACTGCCCAGGAGCGCGTGGCTGTCGATGAGCTGCACACGCACCTCAGATCACGGATGACCAACCGCCAGTAGATGCATCCGGAGATTCAACGGCGGCTGGTGCACGCATCAGGAGTGGTGATTCCCTTCTCGTATCTGGGAGGAATTATCACCTGGGAGCACGTGCAGTTGCTGTTCGTCCTCTGTACGCTCTGTGCGTTGGTTCTCGAAGCGCTCCGTCTCACGGGCAACGTCGACTGGCAAATCTTCGACACGCTCACCCGCGAGTACGAACACGACCACCTCGCGGCGTACGCGCTGTACATGATTAGCACCACTGTCGTCGTGCTTGCTATCCGACCGGAGGTGGCTGTTCCTGCACTCCTGTTGCTCATGATCGGTGATCCCGTGATCGGACTGCTCGGCTCCGGCGGGGGACTGACGATCAAACCGCTCCACGTGTTGGCGACGATGTTCGTCCTCTGTACGCTCATCGCGCTCCCGTTCGTCCACCCGGTTCCGGCGGTGTTCGGGGCGCTCGCTGCGACCGTTGCCGACGGCGCAAAGCCGGTCATCGCCGGCTACGTGATCGATGACAACCTCACTATCCCACCCGCCGCCGCGGTTTCGATCATCGCCGGACAACAGCTCGTCCAGACCGCTCCCTCACTCGGACTCTGAGGGCGCTCGTTCCCGTTTCGAACGGATCCCCTTGGTGGCTGTGACTCTCCCGATGTTGGGTGCTTCGAATCGTAGTTTACGAATACTTATACCAGGCTAAACTATCTCCACCCGATCCGGTCCCAAAATCGTGATTAGTAAAATCGTGATTAGTAAAATCACGATTTTACTATCGGGAGCGTTTTGTCTGGCGCGTGCGTAGATCGACGTATGACCAGCACCGACACGGCGTTCGTCGACCGCAAGGAGTATCTCGACGAGCTTCACTCTCGCTATGAACGTGACCAAGCGGATTGTATCGTGGTGTATGGACGGCGACGGCTGGGGAAAAGCACGCTTGTTCGTGAGTCCATCCGTGAACGTGATGACGCGGTCTATTGGCAGGCGACGGAGGAGACACCGGACGTACAACTCGCGGATTTCGTGACCGCGGCCAGCAAAACGTATCCCCATGTCGCGGATATCCGCCACGACTGGGAGCCGCTCTTGCGAGCGCTTGGACGAGAGGATGCGGTGGTGATCCTCGACGAGTTCCCGTATCTCATCCAATCGGACGATGCCGTTCCTTCGAAGATCCAACGCGTTTGGGACACCAACTTGGAGGAAACGTCAATGACGCTCGTTCTCGTCGGGTCGTCGATCAGTATCATGGAAGAGAAAGTCCTCGGGGGTGGGAGTCCGCTTTATGGCCGCCGGACTCACTCGATCGATCTTCCACCGCTTAAGATCGGTGACGCTATCCACTTCTATCCGGCTGATGATGCGGATACGATTCTACAGACGTGGGGGGTGTTTGGCGGAACACCCTACTATCTCCGTGCGATCGATCAGACACGCTCGTTAGCGGAAAACATCCAGTCGCTCATCCTCTCGGAACACGGTGTATTACACAACGAACCCGAGTTTCTCGTGCGGACGGAGTTCGGAATCCGTGAACCACAAACCTACTACACCATTCTTCGGGCCCTCGCGCGGGGAAAGCGCGAGACGAACGAGATCGCAGGCTTCACAGGGATTGATTCGAACAGTCTCGGATCGTATCTGACGAAGCTTCGTCGCCTCCGCCTTATCGACCGTGATATCCCGGTCACCGAGAATCCGAATGCTACCCGGAAAAGTCGCTATCGATTGAGCGACCCCCTTTTCCGGTTTTGGTTCCGCTTCGTCTACGGCCGAGAGGGCGAGATCGCACAGCTCGGTGAAACAGCGTACGAACAGCTCGTTGCCCCGAAGTTCACCGACTACATGGGTGCACTCTTCGAGAGCGCCTGTCAGCGTGCGCTTTCCCATCTCGTCCCGAAAACCTACCACGGAATCGGATACTGGTGGCACAAACAACACGAACTGGATGTCGTTGGACTCGCTGACGACGGCACGATCGTCGCTGGCGAATGTAAGTATACGTCTCGTCGTATGACCGAAGGCGATCTTGCACGGCTTGAGCGGATGGCAGCCGCCATCGAGTGGACGCCACCTAATGGGAGCGAGCCGGCGTATCAGTACTGCTGTTTCTGTCGCTCCGGATTCTCCGAAGATCTCACTCAACTCGCGGAAAACCGCGAGGACGTTCGGCTGTTTACGCCGGACGAGATCGTCGCCAGCCTCACAACGACCCACTAAATGCCGTTCTCTGGGCGTGTCTAGATTGCGAGATCAGTTGCGATTCACGTTAACATCCTCCCACGACGTGAGACGAGGGAGGATGTCACATACAACCGGCTGCAGTCTGTTGGATTCGAACCGTTCGAAAAACGCACGGGCGCTGAGGAGATCTCACCGCCAGGCCGGCAGGAGAACGCTTATGCGCCGGAGACGACAGCAGTACGATAATGGCGGCTGCCGATGAGGATCCCGACATCGATCTCGATCATCCACTGTTGACGACGGGGCTGCTCGAACGCCGGGAGTACCAGCTCCAACTGGCCGAAACGTCGCGCACCCAGCACACGCTCGTCTGTCTTCCAACCGGGCTGGGAAAGACGACCGTGAGCCTGCTGGTGACCGCCAGTCGGCTGTACGACTGCTCCACGAGCGCGAACGATTCCCCAACGGCGTTGCTGCTCGCGCCGACGAAGCCGTTGGTCTCCCAGCACGCGTCGTTTTATCGGGAGGCGCTCTCGATCCCAGACGAGGAGATCGTCGTCTTCACGGGAGCAGTCGAACCCGCAGACCGAGTCGATCTCTGGAAAGAGGCGCGGATCGTGGTCGCAACGCCACAGGTAGTCGAGAACGACCTGATCGGCGACCGGATCGATCTGCACGACGTCGTTCACCTCACCTTCGACGAGTGTCACCGCGCGACGGGCGACTACGCGTACAACTACATCGCCGAGCGCTACCACGCCGACGCTGCCGACCCGCTCGTGACGGCGATGAGCGCCTCACCCGGTGGCGACAAAGAGGAGATCCTCACCGTCTGTTCGAACCTCGGACTCGCGGAGGTCGAGGTGATGACCGAAGACGACGCGGACGTGAGCGCGTTCACCTACCGGACGGAGGTCGAGTGGGAACGGATCGAGCTTCCCGAGGAGATCATCGCCGTCCGAGATTCGCTGAACGAGGTGATCAGCGATCGGCTGGAGCAACTGAAAACGCTCGGCGTGACCGAAACGACCAGTCCGGGGCTCGCCCAAACGGAGCTCAACAAGATCCGTGGTGAGCTCCAGCGGCTCATCGACGCCGGCAAATCCGAGGGCTACGAAGGGATGTCCGCCCACGCCGAGATCATGAAGCTCCGGCGGGCGGTCGAGCTGGTCGAAACACAGAGCGTCGAGTCGCTGCGGCGGTATTTCGAGCGCCAGCGCAACGCAGCGCGCTCTTCGAGCGCCTCCAAAGCCGCACAGCGGTTCGTCAGCGAACCCGCCGTGAAGGCGGCGATGCGCCGGGCAGAAGCGTACGACGACCTGCATCCGAAGTTCCGACGAGCGCGCATCCTGCTGGCCCAAACGCTCGGCATCGACGACGGCGAGCGCGTGATCGTTTTCACCGAATCGCGCGACACCGCCGAGACGCTAACCGACTTTTTCTCCGAACACTTCGACACCAGAAAGTTCGTCGGCCAAAGCGACACCGAGGGTTCGGAGGGCATGACACAGACCGAACAGCAGGAAACGCTCGACGCGTTCCGTGCGGGAGAGTTCGAGGTGCTCGTCTCCACGTCTGTCGCGGAGGAGGGCCTGGACGTGCCGGAGGTCGACCTCGTGTTGTTTTACGAACCGGTGCCGAAAGGGATCCGGTCCATCCAGCGCAAGGGCCGGACTGGCCGTGGACGCGAGGGCCACGTGGTCGTCTTGCTCGCCGAAGACACCCGGGACGAGGCGTTTTTCTGGATCTCGCGCCGGGAGGAAAAGCGAATGGAAGAGGAGCTTCGCTCGCTCAAGGATGTCGTTGGGGAGCTCCGGGACGAGCTCGATACCACACCGGAGACCGGAGAGTCGTCCGAATCAGAGCCGGACGGCTCGGGACAGTCCGACCTGGCCGCGTTCACACCGTCTTCGGATTCGACGAGCGAACGCCCGACCAAAACGGAGTCCACGGCCGATGGTGTGTCCGACACCGACCCGGAACGGGACGCCGATCCCGAATCGGCCGTCGAGCCTGAACCGGCCGCCGAGGACGCGGTCGAGATCGTGATCGACCAGCGGGAATTGGACGCGACCATCGCCCGGGATCTCTCGACCCGCGACGGTCTCACCACCCGGCTCGAAACGCTCGATGTCGGCGATTACGTCCTCTCCGATCGCGTGGCGGTCGAGCGCAAGTCGGTCGACGATTTCCTCGACACGATCGTCGGGAGCGACCGGTCGCTGTTCGAGCAGATCAAGGACGCAGCCCGAAGCTACGCCAGACCGATCCTGATCCTCGAGGGCGAGCAGGCGGCGCTGTTCGAGCGGCGCAACGTCCACCCCAACGCGATCCGGGGCGCGCTGGCGTCGCTCGCCGTCGACTTCGGGATCAGCGTGCTGTACACCCGCGACGAAGACGGGACTGCCGACCTGTTGGAAACAATCGCGCGCCGCGAACAGGAGGCGTCCGACCGGGCTGTGAGCGTGCACGGCGAGAAAAGCGCGAAGACGCTCCCCGAACAACAGGAGTACGTCGTCAGCGCCATCGCGGAGGTCGGTCCCGTGACCGCGAAAGCGCTGCTCGAACAGTTCGGCAGCGTCGAGGCGGTGATGAACGCCTCGGCCGAGGAGCTGACGACGGCGTCGGGCGTCGGTGAGGTGACCGCCGAGCGGATCAGGGAGGTCGTCGGCAGCGAGTACGCCTGAAACCGATTTTGCGGTACCGTTCGCCGGTGTATCGCCACAGCCCCCCGAGAGACGAAGCCCGAGGGTTTATTATGATATTGAACAATATGGTGGTTGTATGAGTGGGAGTAACACGACGGCATCCGGAACGCGGTTCGCCGCGATCGATCTATCGATCGACAGACGAGCGGTGTTGGTGGGGGCCGTACTCGGGATTCTCGTCAACATGAGCGCGATGATCGTCCCGGTGCTCAACTACGTGGGCGGTGGGGTCATCGCGGGCTTCGTCGCGGCGTACATGGTCGGCGGGCCGCGCGGGTGGCTCCACGGCGTTCTGGCCGGAGCCGTCGCGGGCATCGCCGGAGGAACGATCGTCGCGTTGACGGGCGGGTTGTTGGGGCTGTACACCGAACCCCCGACGCTGCTCCAGGAACTGTTCGGTATCGTGAGTCCGATCTTCAACGGCATGGGGA
Organism: Halobacteriales archaeon YIM A00010; assembly: GCA_025041175.1. GTDB lineage: Archaea > Halobacteriota > Halobacteria > Halobacteriales > Haloarculaceae > Halocatena. The sequence goes on along the minus strand of JAKCFJ010000001.1, from coordinate 1,387,640 downwards.
TCCTCGCGCCGCTGTACATCGGATTGGGCATCGCGGCGTTCATCCTCGTCGACAGCATCATCGGCAGCGTGGCTGGCGGCCTGCTGCGCACGCTCGTCGACGCCGCGTTCGGACGCTGAACACCGCGCCCGTCCCGACTTCCGATCGGATCTCACACCGTCGGAGTCTCGCCACTCATCCCACATAATAAATGACCCTCTTATTCCCGCGAGAGATTTTTATGAGAGCAGCGAGCGGGCGAGAGTATGGAACGTAACGTCCGTTCGTTGTTCGCCATCGAGACCGATATCGACGTTGGGGACGTCGAAGCCATCGTCGGCGGGAGTTTGTTCGGCGCGTTTCAAGCGAACGTCATCCTCCATATCGGTGATCTTGAAGCGCTCAGGCTACTCGGCGCGACCGTGGGCGTGCCAACGCTCGTCGGTGGCGCAGGAATGCTGTTCGTCTACGGTCTCCTGCTCGCTATTCCGTTTCTCGCGTTCGTCTCCGGCTCGATCAACGCATTCGTCACCCGGGTCATCATGCTGTCACGCAACAGCACCCTGTTACAGAAGGTGCTCGTCCCCCTCCTCAACGTTTCCGCGCTCGGCGTGACGCTGTTTGCGCTCGGACAGATCTACGGACTCCTCGTCGGGAGCGTCTTTTTCGGCGTTCTCGTGCAACTGTGGCTCGCGTTCATCGGCGGACCGAGCGCGCTCCCGGCGTTCGGGCTGGTTTCTCTGTTCGCGTGGATGACCTACGGCGGGATGATGGGTCTCGTGTACGGCATCGCCATGGAACAGTAAACGCGCCCGCGCGAGATGCCACCCCGTCCGCGATGACCGACGACCGAGACCGAACGATTCGCGCGAAAATTCCGCGCTACTAGCGACGATTTTTAGAATCGTGGGCGGTGCGAATAGACGGAAAAAGAGGTGTACCCGACGATATCGGAACAAATCTCCTCGTAGAACACTCGGAAATGTGATGGTCGATCATAGTGTTAAATGGCCCCGTATGCCCGGGCAAAAGGTCTAACTAAATGACATAGAAACAACTGTCGGGTCGATGGACGCGGTAGACAGTGGGATACACGAGGATTCGATCGCTCGGAGGACCACCCGTGAACAGCTGCGTTCGTTCACTAGATATGAACTAACTGGCACGAAATGTGTTCGTACCAGTAAGTATATATGGCTTCCCGACATCGACCGACGCACGTACGATATTAACAACCATGTACAATAAGCGCACATTTGGGAAAGGTATGGGCGTATCGATCGCGGTGCTGGCGTTGATCGCGCTGCTCGTCTTTGCAACGGGATCGGCGTACGCGGTTCCGCTCGCCGGGATCGGTGGATTCACCATTCAGGCGGATGAGCTCACCGCCGAATCGGCCGTCATCTATCCTGGTGTCGACGACACCAGCAACGAGGACGCCTACCCGATGGCGGTGATCGAGCAGAAGGGCGTCGAGATCGAGGGCATGCAGCTCATGAAGACGATGGACGTGAACGCGGTGCCCGGTCTCAGCGGTGACGCCAGGATCGTGATGACCTCTAGTGACACCGTAACGGCCGACCAACAGATGGTCAAGGTGAGCAACATCGAGGCCGAGACGGCCGAGTTCAACCAGCAGGTCATCGACGAATCCAACTCGGACAACCCATCGGACCAGTTCGGTATCTGGGCGGGTGACGCATCGGAGAATCAGGACAAACTCCAGAACGGCCGCATCACTGACATCAGCAACGATGGACCGGCCCAGAAGCTAGAGGGCGCCGAAATTCAGGCGCACTACCTCGCGTCCAGTTCGATCAGCATTCCTGGCCTCAGCCTCGAAGTCCAGTACGACGAGGACGGTGACGGCCAGTTCAACGAGTAGTTGGTGAGTCTTACCAACTCTTGTTAGATTAGAGACGATGGCACCCAGCGACCATGACAAATGCAAACTATGAATTCATGAATGACCGTCGACAGCAGTTCGAAGAGTGGCGACAGCGTCGTCCGGTGCTCGGGGGCACGCTTCTGATTCTCGGAAGCGTGTTCATGTTCTATGTGCCGATATTCATCGCCAAGGACACGATCTTCATCGGCGGCAGCACGGTCGCCTACATCGGGCTAGTGAACGCTTCGTTCGTCTTCCTGATCGGGGTGTTCGCGTTGACGAAGCCCGAGTACTCTAGGATGCTCGGCTACGCGGGTGTCGTGTTTTCGTTCACCTCGTTGATGGGGGCACTCGGTGGGTTGTTCATCGGGATGATACTCGCGCTCATCGGATCGAACCTCTGTCTTGCGTGGGAATCGGAGCTAGTCGAAGAGAGCGGACCGTTTAGCTGGAGCGCCAGCTCGGATCCGGACTCGAACGGGGAGGAGTCGGAGGAGATGAGCGTCTCCGGGCTCGTGAACAAGTGGCGATAACAAATGTTGATAGAGCGACTCAAACGACGATTACGGTCGGTGGGAACGCCACAGGCAGTACTCGCGTGTGCGCTTTCGCTGCTGCTCATTACGAGCGGGAGCCTCGTATTCGTCACGACAGCCCAAGAATCGCCCGATGGCGTCGATGATCGTGAAACGTTTACGGTTCGAACGGGGGGGATCTACCCACACCTATCGGATGGCGGTCAGATCTGTGCTGACAAGATCGAATCCGACGTGAACAAGGTCACAGTTACCGATTCGACTTTGCGCGACGTGGACATCTACCTCGGTGAAGAAGGGAGCGTCGAGTCCCACATCAGCTTCCCGTCCGGTGAGGTTGACGGTGATCTCGTCCTGTACACGAACGGCGAGAACCCGCTAGTCAACACGCTGGCGACGCTGGGCATTTGTCTCCCGCCTGGGACGCCGAATCCGTTGCCGACGACGCTCGAAGCCTACTGGCTCGGCGTCGATAACCTACAGACGGAGGGAATCGAAATCACGTCCGGTGGAGAAGCGCCGAGCGTCGGCGGGCCAGAGCTCTCGGACGTTCTCGAGGAGACGAACACGTCGAGAGAGGATCTCGGGATCAACAACTCCACTGAAACGAACAACACCACGGACGCGACCCCGACGAACGACACGATCAACGGGACGACCAACGACACGACGGCGACCCCGACGAACGACACGATCAACGAGACGACTAACGACACGACGGCGACCCCGACGAACGACACAACCAATGACACGACAGCTACCGCCACACCGACGGCGGCCCCAACGAACGACACGACCAATATCACGACCAACCAGACGCTGACGAACAGTACGACGAACGCTACAACACCGGCGAACGATACGCCAGCGACGACAGTCAAAGCACAGTCTCAGACTTTTAACCAGGGAACAGAATCTTCAGCAGGGTCCACACCAAGCACGCAGGCAACGTCCGGTTACGACCAGGCCAATCAGGTCGCCACGGAGGCGGATGGAATCGAAATCTCTGCGTCGGAAACGCTGACCGAACCGGTCGGGACGGCTCAGCCGTCTCCAACAACGACCGAGGACGAGGATGATGGGATACTGTCGGGGATACTGGGACCATTGTTCGGTTGACCTAGTTGTAATCTGACCTGTTCGATTCCGTCTCGGGAAAGCGTATGTGCGTTCGTGAGTATCCCTAGTGGTACACACGATCAATGTCAGACAACATCACTGCTGAGACGGTGACCGCCGAACACGCACAAGCGGTGGCCCGAGGCGTGATCGAGAACGTAGAACGGGTGATCGTCGGGCAACACGACGCCGTGGAGCACCTCGTCACGTCGGTGTTGGCGGGGGGGAACGTTCTACTCGAAGACGTACCGGGCGTGGGGAAGACGATGCTCGCCCGGTCGCTCGCCCGGTCGATCGACGGACGATTCAAACGGATTCAGTTCACGCCCGATCTCCTTCCGAGCGACGTCACGGGCGCGAACGTGTTCAACCAGAAAACGCGGGAGTTCGAGTTCCGCGACGGGCCGATCTTCGCAAACGTCGTTCTCGCCGACGAGATCAACCGGGCACCCCCAAAAACTCAGAGTGCGCTGTTGGAGGCGATGGACGAAGGACAGGTAACCGTCGACGGCGAGACCCACCCGGTGCCGTCGCCCTTCACCGTCATCGCCACACAGAACTCCGTCGAGGAAGACCGGACGTACACGCTCCCGCTGGCCGAGATCGATCGCTTCATGAAGCGCCTCCATCTGGGCTATCCCGACGAACGCGAAGAGACCGAGCTGTTGGGACGGATCACTGGCGAGCATCCGATCGAATCGTTGTCGGCGGTTGCCACCATTGATGACATCCAGACAGCCCGGCTGGCCGTCTCGAACGTACGGGTCGAGGACGCAGTCCGGCGGTACGTTACTCGGCTCGCACAGTACACGCGGGATAACGCCCAGCTGGGCGTGAGCCCCCGCGGATCGGTCGCGCTCGTCCACGCTGCCCAGGCGCGGGCGGTGCTCGATCAGCGAGGGTACGTGGTCCCGGAGGACGTTCAACAGGAAGCACGGGCGACGTTCACCCACCGGATCAGACCGGCACCGAACGGCGATAGGCCGGCTTCCCTCGTAACGGCGGCGCTCGAATCAGTCGACGTATGAATCTGACACGACGTGGGATTGTGGTCGCGGTGGCTGCCGTCGTCGGTGTCGTGCTCGGCGCGTCGTTCGGCGCTCGCTCGCTTGACGTCGTCGCGGTGCCGGCGCTCGCCGTGCTCGCGTTCGCAGTCGGACAGGTCGCGCTGACCGATCGGCCACAGGTCGAACTGACGATCCCCCGTCCGGGGGCTCCTGGTGACGCCCGAACGATCGGTATTCAGGTCGACACGAACGCGATTGCGACGGTCACGGATCGGATCGACGGCGTCAGCCCGGAAACGGTCGAGCTGGCCGTCAACGACGACGGATCGATCGAGTACGACGTGACCCTCTCCCGGCGCGGTGTTCACGCGGTGGGTCCGCTCTCGGTGACAGTCCGCGATCCTCTCGGGCTGATCACCGAACGGTACCAGTACACCGGTTTCGACCCGGTGGTCGTCTACCCGGAGACACAGCGACTCACAGCGACGGCCGCGTTCAATTCCCTCACCGAGGCCCGGGGAGCGATCAAACGACAGGAGTTCGAACGACTTCGGGAGTACGCACCGGGAGAATCGCTTCGCAACGTCCACTGGAAGACGAGCGCAAAACACCAGGATCTTTTCGTCGTGGAGCACACACGGGGCGGTGAGACCGGTGTTTCGGTCGTCGCAGAATCGATCGCCGGTGAGAACAACGCCGACGCGATGGCGAGCGCGGCAGCGAGCATCATCTGCTTTCTGCTCGAACACGACGTCAGCGTGGATCTCACAGTCCCCAACGGCCGCCTCGAACGCGGACAGATCAACAGCCGACAGCCCGTCCTCGAACTCCTCGCAAACGCTTCTCCGGGGCGCGTTCCGACCGAGCACGTGGAATCCGCTGACGTGTACGTGTTCGGCGAGCGCGGGCGTGCAACCGTCGAAATCGACGACGACCGGATCCCGTTCGAGCGGCTGACCGATCGAAACCGAACCGAGCACCGACCGGACGGGACCGCCACCTCCGTGAGCACGGTGGGAGGTGTCAACTCATGACGACAGTCGCCGACCGCTTTGGAACACGCGTTCCGGGGCCGTGGTTGTGTTCGGTGGTCGCCCTAACGGTTTTGAGCGCGTCCTACCTCGGTGTGCTCTACCGCGCGGTCGACATCGACGGCGATCCGGGGTTGTTTTTCCTCGTGGTTGGCGGGGCGGTCGTCGTTGGGATTCTCCTCGGGCGGTTCGTGGGTCCGTCGGTCGCGTATCCCTGTGTCGGTGTGCTCGTGGCTGGCGGGATCGTGCTGTACACGTCGACGATACCGGAGGGGTATTCGCTCGTTGTCTCCGTCGATGCGCTCTGGATGGATCTCGTGGCGCTGCTCACGGGGCTATCGATCATTCGGATCATCAACGCCGGCGTTTGGGCGACCGCCGTCGCACCCATTCCGGCGTTTCTCACGGCGTATTTCACCGCTCGTCGCCAGTACGGCCGGGCGACGCTCGTCGGCTGTGTGGCGCTGGGATTTCTGATACTCACGGGGGACGTGGACACGACGATCGGTCTCATCGGTGTGCTCGGAGCGACAGCCGCAGCCGGATTCGGAGATCTCGCGCGTCGCGGTAGCGATCTCTCGAGTGCGGATACGCTCGTCATCGTGCTCGCCGTGATCGTCGTGCTCACAACGTCTGTGAGCGTCGTTCCCGGCGGAGAAAGCAGCCCGGTACTGGGCGGAACGGGAGACGAGGGGCCACAGACGCTCGAGGGCGGTCTTACGCGCGCCGAGTCACAGCTCTCGATCCGTGGATCGACCAGCCTCAGCCCCACGGTACGGTTCACCATCGAGAGCGAGCGACGGGCCTACTGGCGCGTGGCGGCGTACGACCGGTACACCGGCTCGGGGTGGATACGGACGGCCGACGACCGGTCGTACGACGCCTCGCTCCCGAAACCGCCAGGAGAAACAGAAACCGTTCGACAACAGGTTCGTGCCCGAGCGCCGGTTTCGGTGATGCCAGCGGCGTGGAAACCCATCAGCGTCGAGAATCGATCGCCGCGGGTGACGGAGTTCGGTGGTCTCCAACCGACCGGGCAGCTCGAGGCGGGCGACAGCTACACCGTTACCAGTGCCGTGTCGAGGGCCGATCCAGCGGCGCTCCGCAACGCGAGCGCCGAGTATCCCGACAGAGTCCGGAGCCGGTACACTCAGCTCCCCGACAGCACCCCCGACCGGGTCCGAGCGTACACGAGTAACGTGACCGCCAACGCCAACAACAGCTACGACACCGCGCGCGTCGTCGAACACCACCTCCAAGAGAACTGGAACTACTCGCTTCAGGTACAGCGGCCGGACGAACAGGTCGCCGATAGCTTCCTGTTCGAGATGGATCGGGGCTACTGCACCTACTTCGCCACGACGATGGTCACGATGTTGCGAACCCAAGGGATACCGGCCCGGCTCGCGGTCGGATACGCGCCGGGTGAACGCGTCGACGCGAATCAGTGGGTTGTTCGGGGACTCGACTCACACGCGTGGGTCGAGGTGTATTTCCCCGATCACGGGTGGATGCAGTTCGATCCGACGCCGGCTGATCCGCGCGAGCAAACGGAACAGGGCGCCCTCGATTCCGCTCGCTCGGATGGCGATGACGACGTCGACACCAACCAGACGGAACCGACGCCGACGCCGTCTCCCACCGACGAGGGGACGGACGAAAACGCATCCGCCAACGAGTCACCGACGCAGACGCCCGCGAACCAGTCGGATGGTGAGGGGGCGAACGACCGGAACCGCCCCGGTCCGGCCGACGGCTCGGACTTGGGGACCACCGGCGGATCCGATCCCACCGACGAAGGGCTACCGCTTCCGACCCCAGAGCAAACCACGTTCGGAACGATCGTGCTCCTCGGTGTCGCCGCAACGATACGCCGGAGCGGGGCCAAAGAACGCGCCTATCGCGCGGTGTGGCTCCGCCGCCAGCCACGCACCGATCCCAAACGCGACGTCGAACGCGCGTTCGACCGGTTGGAGTACCTCCTCGAACGCCACCACCGGCCGCGACGATCCGGTGAAACCAGAATGCAGTACGTCCGCGATGTCGGTGAAGCGGACGAGCGGCGCGTGGCCGAGATCTACGAACGGGCCGTCTACGCCGGCGATCCATCGCACGTCCTCGCCGACGAAGCGATCGGGATCGTGAACAAACGCGTAAAAAAGTATACTGTTGTGTAGCAAGCGCCTCTCGAACGGGTTCGAGGCCCGATTTCGGGGTGAACGGTCGACAGTGTTTAATAGACCCATCGAGTAGTTTCGCTCGTAATGTCGGAAGTCTGCTCGACGTGTGGATTGCCCCAGGAACTCTGCGTCTGTGAGGACGTTGCCAAAGAGTCTCAGGAAATCACGATCCACATCGACGAGCGCCGATACGGAAAAGAGGTAACGGTCATCGAAGGGTTCGATCCGCGTGATGTTGACATGGATTCGTTGTCGTCGGACCTCAAATCGAAGTTCGCGTGTGGCGGAACGGTCGAAGATGGGTCAATCGAACTCCAAGGCAATCACAGCGGTCGGGTTGAGGACTTCCTCCGCGAACAGGGATTCAACGTGGCCTGACGAACTTTCTTCTCTTGGCCTGACGTATCGCTGGGGAAGCTGTCGGTGAATCAAAAGGGAGCGTCGGCTTCGTCGGTTTGGCTCCCCGAGAGGGCGTACTCCCACTCCCGGAGTCCACCGGCGAGGCTCTCGACGGTTGCGTCGCTCGCTCCTTCGTAGGAGGCGATGAGTCGGGCGGCCTGCACGGACGATTTGCCGAGCGGGCAGACCGTGACGATCCGGTCCTCGCCGTCGAGTTCCTCGACCCGTTGTGGCAGCTCCTCGAACGGGATGTTGTCGCTGCCGGGGATGTGTCCCTGTTCGAACGCTTGGGGGTTGCGGATGTCCACGAGCCGAACGTCGTTTCCGTTTTCGAGTATCGACTGCAGTTCCTCGGCAGTGATCTCGTCGTCCATACCACAACAACCCGCTGATAACGGATATACTGCTAGATGTTAGATCAGCCCCTCGGCGTCGGCCAACAGCAGCCCCTCGAGCGTTGCGTCGTTGGTGGGGTCTTCCCGTGCGATATCGAGCGCGTTGTCGACGGGGATCCGTTCGACAGTGATGAACTCGTTGGTGTCGAGCTTCCGCTCGGCCGGTTCGAGACCGGTTGCGAAGACGTACCCCCGCCGGTGGGTGAGCAGTCCGGTTGCGATCCAGACCTCTTCGAGAAAGACGGTTTCCGTGGGATGGGTGCCCGTCTCTTCGCGCAGCTCGCGCGCACCGGCGGCTTCGTACACGGGGGGTGGAACGTCCGCGGCGGGCGGAAGACCTCCCGGCGTGTCGGCGCGCTCGATCTCTTCGGTGTGATCCGCGGCGTCCACGATGCCGGCGGGCAGTTCGAGACAGAGCCGCTCGATCGGCGGGCGGTACTGTTCGACCATCACCAGCTCCGATCCGTCACGAGCAACGACGACGACGGCGGGCGGGAGTTTGGCCCAGTAGTAGCGCTTTTGGGTGCCGTCGGGCTGTTCGAGCCGGTCGTACCCGCCGGTGTACCAGCCGGTTTCGTATTCGGTGACCGATTCGATTCGTTGCCACCCCTCGGGGAGCGTGGTCTCTTCACGCATCGTTTCGCAGGTGGTCGCGGTAGTAGCGCCCGAACGCTTGGCGTCTGAGCGTTCCGATGGCGGCCCGTTCTTCCGATTGGAACGTCGCCCCGACGACCGAGTCCTCGAACGCGATGGGATGCCAGACGACGTGGTCGACCGAGTCGCTGCCGGTGAGCTCCGGCTCGTACGCCCGGTTCTCACACCAGTTGTCGAACTCCTCGCGCGTCCCGACGGTGACTTCGAGCAACGACGCAAACAGCGCGTCGCGCGCCGTCGTGACGACCGACGTGGTGACGCGCTCGTCGTACTCCTCCTGGTCGAACGCCATCGATTTCGCAACTTCTCGAACGACGGTCTGGGACGCCGGACCGAGCGAGTCGTACCGCTGGCGAGCGGCTTCGGCCGTCGATGGAGCAAACAGTCCCTCCGAATGCATACTAAAGGGAGTTATGAATCGCAGGCGCTAAAACTCCGCCCTTCGGGGCGAGAGTGCAGTTATCACCAGAGATCAGATATTTCTGGCTGGCTCACGAGACGTTTCGCTCGCGGGAACTCCGCTCGCGGTGGGTGGATTTACGTACCGCGACCGCACCGCTTCCCCTTCGCCACCGCAACCGCACCGCACAGTTCAGAGTGATATTTTAAGATAATTTCTCCAGTATCGTCATTGTCTCGTCGGCAGCAACCTCCGATACCGGCAGCTCGGTCTATCCAACGAGTAACGGCCGGTGAACTAATTGATGGAATGACATTACATTCTCCATTCCATCAGTACATTTATGTGTGATGGGGAAGCGAACAGTAAATGAGAACGCTAGCATGCCTCGGCCGCGCGTTCGTGTTGAACGCGCCGGGTGTTGGCCCACCCGACGCTGGGGTTCTCGTAAACGCCAGAACCCATGACTGGGAATGAATCAGAGGCATGTAACGGTGTCGCATCGTATCAGAATAGCAACCAGAGAACGCGCTGTCCGGTGTGTGGTCGGCCGGTTCGCACGCGTCTCGACCATCGTATGGGGTGTCCGTTGGGGCGGTGGTGGCGATGACGTTGCCGTTGTTCCAATTCCGGGATCGGATGGGCGATGTGCTGAATCTCTCGGCCATCGAGGATCGGGAGGTGGTGTCGAAAGCGGAGCTGTACCACAGCATCGACGTAGCCGAAGGCGTCTGGTGCCGGCCCTGTCAGTCGACGGGCTGTGCTCATGCTACGCAGATCGAGCAGATACTGGCGACCGCCGGGCTTGGCACCACAACGGGCGGCTACGAGGAGCTGCCGGGGATCGCGCGGTTCACGCGCTACGAGGCCACCGGCGAGACGATCGTCGAATGCTGGTTCGATAACGGCGCGTGCGTGCGCTTTCACGAACAGCGTGATGGCACGGTGGTCCAGTCCGTGTTCACGCCCGAGGATGCGCGCGAACCGGCCGAGATGACTGAGAAACCCGACGCAGAGAGCGCGCCTGCCTGTCTGGTCGCAACGCTCGCGGAGTACTGTCAGTACCGCCAGCGCGGTGATCTCGCTGGGTTACGGCAGCGCTACCCCGAACTAGCGCGCGTCGTCGGTCCAGACGCTGCAGCCACACAGACTAACGAGAAGCCGTAGCGAGCGGAGTTCCCGCGAGCGAAGCCGTTTCGTGATCTCGCACGAGCGACGCTCTTGCGGACCTCGTGGAGGTCCCCTCCGCTCAGTGACAAAAATCTCCGATTTTCGGACCACGAGTGGGAACAAGCGAGAGCTCTGCTACCCCTGTCCAACAGTATCATCCTTGACCGATGAGACGGTCTTCGTCCTTCCAGTAGTCCTGTCGGAGTTGGTATTTTTGGACTTTGCCAGTTGCAGTTTCGGGGAGGTCATCGACGAACTCCACGCGTTTGGGGACTTTATATCGGGCTAGTCGATCTTTTGCGAACCCCTGTACAGTTTCTGCGTCGAGATTCACATCGGACTTGCTGACAACGAGCGCGGTGACGGCTTCGCCCCATTCGTCGCTCGGAGTGGGGATCACGGCGGCTTTGGCGATAGCGGGGTGGTCGTAGAGAACGTCTTCGACTGCGATCGACGAGACGTTCTCGCCGCCGGAGATGATGATGTCCTTTTCGCGATCCTGAATCGATATCATGCCGTCTTCGTCCATCGTGGCGAGATCGCCGGTATGGAAATAGCCGGGGAGTTTGTCGTTGAAGGCCTCCTCTGTTGCCTCGGGCTTGTTGAGGTATCGATCCATTACCTGGTTGCCCTTCACGACGATCTCACCCATGGTTTCGCTATCACGCGGGACATCGTTGCCGTCCTCGTCAACAACGCGAATATCGGTACAGAGCGTCTCAGATCCCTGTTTGACCTTCAGATCTCGCCCGTGCATAGCGAGGCGGCGAGGAGAGTTGCTCGTGGTGATGATCGGTGCCGTCTCGGTCAGGCCATAGATCTGGATGATTCGCCAGTCGAAATCGTCCTCGACCGTCTCGATGGTGGCGGTCGCTGGAGCGCTTCCGGCGGTAGCGATGCGTACGTCGCGGTCGCCGATCGTCACAGTGTCGGGATTGTCCTCGTAATAGGAGCTGAGTCGGTTGAGTACAGTCGGCGCACCGCACATGAACGAAACATTGTACTCTCGAACGCGGCGGAACGTCCCTTCCGGCTCGAACGTCCGCTGACAGATGTGAGTGCCCCCCGTGCCCGTAATAGCGTAGGTATGCCCCCACCCGTTACAGTGAAACATCGGTAACGTCCAGAGGTACGTGTCGTCATCCCTGACCTCCATGTGCTGATTGAGAACGAGCGCGTGCCAGTTCTCGGTGCGGTGAGTGCGCACGACACCCTTCGGATCGCCCGTCGTCCCCGAGGTGTAGTTGATGCTCGCATCGTCGTCCTCTGCGATGCTGGGACGGTCGGGCGCGTCCGTGGACTGTCCGGAGAGCAGTTCCTCGTAGTCCGTCCAGTCACCTTCGATGTCGTCGGCCTCATAGCCGATAAAGTACTCAGCAGGCACCGATTCGCGGACCGACTCGACGTTTTCGGCGTAGTCGTAGTCGGCAATGACGACATCTGCCTCGCAGTCACCAAGGATGTACTCGAAATCCTCTGGCGTGAGGAGGTAGTTCATCGGAACGAACACACCGCCGATCTGATTCGTCGCATACAACGCCTCGATGAAATAGTGGGTGTTCGGAGAGAGCAATGCGACTCGATCTCCCTTCCCGATGCCCATCTCAGAAAGCGCGTGCGAGAGTTGGTTGACGCGCTCTGCGACCTCGGCGTATGTGTACTCTGTCCCGTCGTGGGCAACGATCCCTACCACGTCGTCGTATAGGTCAACAGCGCGGTCGAGGAAATCCGTCGTGAGCATTTCAACTTTCATGAACGTTTAGGTGATTTTTCGACTGAAGTGGCTAAGGCTTTTCGGCAGAGGTAGTGCTTGATATATCATCTCGGTCGTACGTCTTTGTACAGGTTCGCCGTCAGAGCGTGCTCTGACGTGCCGCTGGCTCACTCCGTCTGTGGCTCTGTCCGACAGTATGAGAAGAGAACCGAAGACGAGGATGGGAGTCCGCGCTCGTTCGGATTCTCAAAAAGGGGCGCGGAACTTTCGAGTCAGACAAACCACCAGTGTTGGCACTCGTCCGTCAGGACGACAGACGGGCTCGGTTTCTCGTCTGTGAAACTCTGCAAGACGCTGACGAGGACATCGCCGCGTACGGTGACGGAAGCGTCATCCTCTGCACCGACGACTACACGATCTACAACGACATCGAGGACAAGAAGGCGGTGGACAGCCATCTGGCCGGTACCCACTCCAACACCTACGTGATCGGTGACGCCCACACAAACACCCGCGAGAACCGACACAGTTTCCTTCGCCAGTGGCTGGCGACGTTCCGCGGCGTCTCAAAGCATCATTTCCAGAAACACCTCCGCTTTCTTGCACTGAAATTCAACGCACCGGACGACTGGTTCGAGAAACTACTGTATTATACCGTCGGTCAGGGGCCTTGGAACACTCGGTTGCCTGTTCACCACGGGATCGACCGCGACGCACCCAACAAGCGATCGTAGCGTATCAATGGATATGACCGACGGTATACAATGTATCGGGACGAGCGTTCACCCGTCTTCTTCCTCGTCGTTCAATTTCGCTTCGGTCAGCCGACGGGCCTCTTCCAAGACGGCCTGTGCGTCCCCGTCCAACGCGGGCCGGGATCCAAGCTCTTGCTGACGGCCGCTCGGCTCGTCGTCCTCGAACAGCTTCCCGGACCGCTCGTGATCGTGGTCGTGGTGTCCGTCTCTGGCGGTCGTGTCTTCGAACACTTGGGGAAACTCCGCCTCCGCGGCCAGCTCGGTGAGTGCCTCGGCCAGACCGGCTTCGCCCATCTCGGACCAATCCGGGACCGTCTCATCGAGCCACGCCTCGTGATCGTCCTCGTGAACCAACGCGGTGAACGCCACGTGATTTGCCAGATGCCCGCCGTCAGCCTGTGGGATCCCACAGACGGGACACTCATAGCCCATACGTTGCCTACCCCTGCGGAGCAGAAAGCCCTTGTGAGACGACCGGCACTTGGAGCAGCCGGTGAGACGCTCCACGACGGTCGTGGTTCGTGTGGCCCTGTATCGAACCACCGTGATTCGAGCAGTTGTGTTAATATAGCATATATGGATTAATATTATATTGATCCGCGTCCTACCCCCGGCAATGACTGCGATGAGCGGTCCGAGAGAACAGTTGCTGATGATCGAGGCGGCGTCTTCGAAGAATCGGGGTGTCTAACGGTGGCAACTGGTGCGTCCATCGCGCAAGAACAGTCCGAAGAGCCCGAGCCCGAATCGGCGTTCATGACGGCACGGCGGCAGCTCGAACGGGCAGGGACGCTGTTGGAGATCGATCCGAACGTGGTCGAACGGCTCAAACACCCACAGCGCGTCGAGCGGGTGTCGATTCCGCTCGAGCGCGACGATGGAACGGTAGAGGTGTTCACCGGCTATCGCGCCCAACACGATTCGGTTCGTGGACCGTTCAAGGGCGGTCTCCGGTATCATCCGGAGGTGACCGAGGAGGAGTGCATCGGGCTTGCGATGTGGATGACGTGGAAGTGCGCCGTGATGGATCTCCCGTTCGGCGGGGCGAAAGGCGGCGTCGTCGTGGATCCGAAGACGCTGTCCCAAGGGGAAAAAGAGCGGTTGACGCGCCGGTTCGCACAGGAGATACGGGACGTTATCGGACCGATGCACGACATTCCCGCGCCGGACATGGGCACGGACGCGGAGACGATGGGGTGGCTCATGGACGCCTACAGCATGCAGGAAGGCGAAACCACCCCTGGCGTCGTGACGGGGAAACCGCCGGTCATCGGCGGGTCCTACGGCCGCGAGGAAGCTCCCGGACGCAGCGTCGCCCTCATCACTCGGGAGGCGTGTGACTACTACGACCGCCCGCTTTCGGAGACGACTGTGGCCGTCCAGGGCTTTGGCAGCGTCGGGGCGAACGCCGCTTCGCTCCTCGACGAGTGGGGTGCGAACGTGGTGGCGGTCAGCGACATCGACGGGGCGGAGTACGATCCCGAGGGATTGGATCCGACGGCGATCAAATCCCACGGGGAGGAACCGACCGCCGTCACCGGCGTTTCTGGGGCCGAACCGCTCTCGAACGAGGAGCTGCTCACGCTGGACGTGGATGTTCTCGTCCCGGCCGCGATCGGCAACGTGCTGACGGAGGCCAACGCCAACGACATCAACGCCTCGATGATCGTCGAAGGCGCGAACGGCCCAACGACCTCGACTGCTGATACGATCTTCAACCGCCGGGGAATCCCCGTGATCCCCGACATCCTCGCCAACGCCGGCGGCGTCACCGTCTCGTACTTCGAATGGCTCCAGGACATCAACCGACAGGGCTGGTCGCTCGAACGCGTCAACGAGGAACTCGAATCCGAAATGCTGTCCGCGTGGGACAACGTCAAGGAAACGTACGAACTCCACGACGACGTCTCCTGGCGCGACGCCACCTACGTCGTTGGACTCCAGCGCATCGTCGAGGCACACGAGTATCGCGGGCTGTGGCCGTGAAAAAGTCACGGCGCTGACTTCGATCCGGTTCGCTCGGACGACTGTTTTGCCCTTGGATGTTACATTTCTCTCAAAAATCTCCAAAAGTTATATTTGTTTTCCGTGTAGTCGTATCGTATGCGTCAGCACGGTCGATTCTCGTCACCGACACGCCGTGCAGTCCTTTCTACCGTTGGAACAGCCATGTTCGCTGGCTGTTCGGACGTTTTGGTTCCGAGTTCGTCATCCCCATTGATCGATTGCTCGCCCACTGCCCCGACGTGGCCCATGGCTGGCTATGATGGATCGCATACGAGTCGTCTTCCCGCCCGCGATCTGCCACCAGCCACCGCAAACGCGCGCCGATTCTCCCGGACCGGAACACGGGCAGGTAGTGGGAGCACCGATGCCCCACCGGCCATCAGTGATGGCGTCGTGTACGTCGCGGGTGACGTGCGGATCGAAGCCCGGGCGATCGAAACGGGGACGCGGCTGTGGGAAATCAATCCCGACGATGGTATCACAACGAGTCCAGCGGTCGCCTGTGGGACCGTCTACGTGAGCACGCTGAATGAAACTCTGGCGCTCGATCAATCGGATGGGTCCGTGTTGTGGCGAATAGACAAGGGGACACTCAGTAGCTCCTCTTCGCCGGTCGTGGTCGACGATACCATCTACATCACCGGATCGGGCGTCACCGCACTCGATGCCACGACGGGCACCGAGCGTTGGCAGGCACGAACCACGCACATGGCACACGGCGTTGCTGTCGGTGACCGTGTGTATGTCGGCTCGGGGAGCAACGATAACGGTGCAGTGACTGCTTTCACCAACAACGGCAACGAGTGGTGGCACACGGATGATCTCGAACCGATCTACGCCATCCCGGTCGTTGCCAACGACACCGTTTACGTGGTCTCGAAGTGGGGAACGATGACAGCGCTCTCTGTCACGGATGGGACCATCCAGTGGGAAGCGACCGTCGAATCCGGTATCTATGACCCACCTGCGATTGCGGACGGATACGTCGTCGTCGGGGCGGGCAATGGATCACGGACGATCGCCAGAGACGCGGCCACCGGTGACCGCCTATGGACGTTCGGGACGGGCAATAGTGGTGGGGGACCGGTTATCACGGGAGATCGTGTGCTCGTCACGGGGGCAAACACTGGGATTCACGCACTGGATGCCGTAACTGGCGACCGTGTGCGCCACTGGCCCGACCTTCCGGTGGGTTCGCAGCCTGTCGTCGCCGACGGGCGATTGTTCTACCTGGCCTGGAACGTCTCAGACGTGTTCGTCATCGACTAATCAGCCATCAGGGATCGAAGACGCTCTCGTTGTGGATGGTTTCGTACCATCTCGGCGTATCTTGTGATCCGTAAATGGCTCGCCTTCGATATCCGCAGAATCAGGTCGAATCGTACACCATAACCAGGGCATCCTCCCCGTTGCTGTAGTATCGGGGGGAGGTTTGTCTGTGGGTAAAGCCGTGTTGCCGATACAGCCGGATCGCGGCGTCGTTGTTCTCCCTGACCTCCAGTTTGACGGTGTGAACGCCCCGCATCGCCAGATCCGCGAGCGTTCGTTGGAGGAGCGACGTGCCGACGCCCCTTCCCCGGTGCTCGGGGTGGACGGCGAAATCCTTCACGTGCCCGATCGCTCGTCCGTGGTTCGGCACCGAATCGGTGACGACGTAGCCGACGATCGTTCCGTTCCGCTCGGCCACGAGAAAGCCAGGCTCACCGAGAAACCGCTCGAACGCCCGAAACGGCCACGGTTGGGGAAACGACGCTTGCTCGATACGAAAGACCGCGAGCAGGTCCGCGCGTTGGGCCTCTCGAACGGCAAACTCGGTTCCCGGAACGATCGCTGTCACGACACGTACTACGCGGCGAGAGAGCAAAGAAGCTACGACACTGCGCCGGGAGACAAACAAAAAACCGGCGGATCGCTCGGCCCGATCAGTCGTCAGCAGGCGTTGCGTCACTCGCGCCAGCGTCGTGTTGTTTGCGCGTGTGTGAGAGCTTGCCGCCGTCCGCGAGGATCTCGCGCTCGCGCTCGGAGGCGTCGAGCGTAGCGGTGAGTTCCCAGTCGCCGTTCACGCGAACGGTGAACTCCTCCTGGCCCGAGCGAACGGCGTCGTCCACGTCGTCGACGATCTCGATGTCGTCGCCCTGTTCGATCTGTTCGTAATCCGCCTCGTCGATGGAGAGCGGGAGCAGACCGAAGTTGAACAGGTTCGCCTTGTGGATGCGAGCGAAGCTCTGGGCGAGCACGCTCTCGATACCGAGGTACATCGGGCACAACGCCGCGTGTTCGCGGGAGGATCCCTGTCCGTAGTTCTCCCCGGCGACGAGGACCCCGCCGTCAGTATCCAGCGCGCGCTGGGCGAACGACTCGTCGACCCGCGAGAGGGTGAACTCGCTGAGCTTCGGGATGTTCGACCGGTACATCAGGATGTCCTGGGTGGCCGGAATGATGTGGTCGGTCGTGATGTTGTCGTCCATCTTCAACAGCGCCGGACCCGAAAGATCGGATTCGAGCGCGTCTTTGAGCGGCACGTCGCCGATGTTTGGACCCTTCACCAGCCCGTCGTCGACGGCTTCGTCGGGCGCGATGAGATCCGTCGTGGAGCCGTCGTACTGATCTGGCATCTCCAGACCGGGCGCGTCGAGATCTCCGAGCTCGTCGGACAGATCGCGCGGGTCGACGATCTCGCCTTCGAGCGCGGCCGCCGTCGCAACCTCCGGCGAGCAGAGATACACCGAGTCGTCCTCGATGCCCGACCGGCCCTCGAAGTTGCGGTTGAACGTCCGCAGGCTGACCGAGTCCGACGCGGGCACGTGACCGATGCCGATGCACGCGCCACAGGTCGCCTCCGAGAAGTTGACGCCGGCGGCCATCATCTCCGCGGTCCACCCCTCGCGGGCGAGCATCTCCGACGCCTGCTTCGAGCCGGGCGCGACGATCATCTCGGTCTTCCTGTTGATCTGGCGGTCTTCGAGCATCTTCGCCGACGGGAGGATGTCCTCGTACGCGCCGTTGGTACAGGAGCCGATGATGACCTGTTCGACGTCCGTTCCCGCGACCTCGCGCACGGGCACCACGTTGTCCGGCATCGACGGCGTGGCGATGAGCGGCTCCAGCTCGGAGAGGTCGACGACGACCTCGTCGTCGTATTCGGCGTCATCATCCGGCTGAAGCTCCACGTGGGTGTCCTCGCGGTCGAGCCGGGAGAGGAACTCCTCGGTCCGCTCGTCGGTCGGGAACAGCGAACTCGTCGCGCCCAGTTCCGTCCCCATGTTGGTGATCGTCGTCCGCTCGGGGACCGACAGCGTTTCGACACCCGGACCGGTGTACTCGAAGATCTTCCCGACGCCGCCTTTGACTGACTGCGTCCGGAGCATTTCGAGGATGACGTCCTTCGCGGTCGCCCACTCGGGCAGCTCACCTTCGAGCCGGACGTTCACGACCTCGGGCATCTCGATGTAGTAGGGACCGCCACCCATGGCGACGGCCACGTCGAGCCCACCCGATCCGATGGCGAGCTGGCCGAGCCCGCCCGGCGTCGGCGTGTGCGAATCCGAACCCAGCAGCGTCTTGCCGGGCGCGGCGAAACGCTCTTTGTGCACCTGGTGGCAGATACCGTTGCCCGGTCGGGAGAAGTGTGCCCCGAACGTTCCCGCCGCAGACCGGAGGAACCGGTGGTCGTCGGTGTTCTTGAAGTCGAACTGGTACGTCTGGTGGTCGCAGTACTGCGCTGCGAGTTCCGTCTGGACCTCGTCCAGCCCCAGAGCCTCGAACTGGAGCCAAACGAGCGTCCCCGTCGTGTCCTGTGTGAGCACCTGATCGATCTCGATACCGATCTCCTCGCCGGTTTCTAATTCCCCTTCGACGAGGTGATCGTCGAGAATCTTCTCAGTGAGCGTCTGTCCCATATCATTCGTATGTCCACCGTCCACGAGTATAAACGCCACGTGTTCGGCTCCTTTTGCGCTTTCTCCCCCTAAATCGTCGGTTCAGCCTCGTTCTCTGCTGATCCTTAATCAACGTGTATTAAATTTATTCATCGACAGCTCTCTGGGTGGTTGGTCGTATCACACCTGTCACACCCACCCAAGGTGAGTCTCTCCACAATGTACCGCCCTCAGACGATGGGATCGTATTTGGGCTCTTGCTCGATGATCCCGTCGTCACCGACAGCGTACGGGCCGTGCTGATTTTTAGGAACGACCAGGACATCCCGCAGGGTGTTCGTCGTCGGGGTTTCGACTGGCTCCCGTACTCGGCCGTACTGGGCGATGTCGTCGAACCACTTCCACACCAGCTCGAACATCGTACCCTCGTTGCCGACGAGATAGTTCGCTCGGTCCACGCCCCGAAGCGTGACGTCACCGAGTTCGTTGACACTCCACGAATTTGAGTAGAACACTTCCGTTCCGGACTGGCCGACGATGTGTACCGGCATATCACTCTCGGCGGTGTCGGCAGCGGGTCCGTTCGCGTCGATATCAGTCAACCCGTTGTCGAGCCCGGTGATCTCGACCTCCTCCCAGGTTTCCTGGTGTGACGTCCTGAACACGGCCCCATCGGCAGTGACAGCGAAGCCCTCACCAGCCGCGTACATGTCGATCGCCGTGACCGGGCTGTCACTGATTGACACCGACTCCCAGATGCAGTTCATTTCGTCTTCGTCGTCGATGTACTCGCAGTACCCGTAGTAGACGCTCCCGTCGTTGCCAGCGATGTACACGTCCCCTGACTGACGGTCATGGGAGATCGTTGCCACGTCGTTGAAGGTCACATCGGTTCCGAGCGGTGACGGAACGGGGTGTACGTCGTCAGTGTTGGGGGCGTGCCACGCGATCGATCCGTTCTCTCCGACGATCCATATCACCAGAGTCATGGTGTCCACACCCAGAGCCGCGTGCGGATCGTCTGCCGAGGGAAACGTTCCGACCTGATTCCAAATGGTCCGCCCGCCCCGGCGGCGGAGGATCACGCCCCCCTCCCCGTACGCATAGACGCGCTTGTCCGTAGTTTCTGGCACGTACGCGAGAGCATGCAACGGCTCCTCAGTCGGGACCTCTGGTTCGATCCAGTTGAGTGGGTGGGCCTCCGCCGGTGAGACACTCATTCTCGCTCCGGTGATTGTCGCAACCGATGCACCAGCAACTCGCATGAAGTTTCGCCGTGTTGTATTTTTCATATCGATATATCATATAAAATAGTCTTGGGAGAAAAAACAATTGCACGTATATGCGAATTGCTGTGGATATGCAAATACTATGTATCAAATCCTATTGAAGCGACGGTGTGTCAGTTAGTTGTGCCACGGTGTCGCCATCGATGTGGCAGTTTGTGGCGTTCGTCAGTACGGTTCGTCTTTCCAGCCGAATCCGTACGCGAGCACGTTCGATCCCACGTGGAGCAGCGGCGTGAGAACGACCACCACGAGTAACACGGGGAGTGTGAACGTCTCGCCGAACCACGATGGTGTGACGATGGCGGTGAGAAGGAGCGCACCCACCACGAAATCCAACTGATCGAGTCCGGGCATCGCTGCCCCACGATCGCGTCCGAGTCGTCGTTTCATCAACGAAGCGGCGATGTCGCCACCCATCGCACCGGCCGGGAGCGCGATCATGGCAACCACCGGAAACGTCGGGAGGAAACCGTTCGGAACGTGCGGTGAGAGCGCGTTGAGAGCGAGCGCAACCGCAATCCCCGACAGTGTTCCGGCTACCGTTCCACGCCACGTCTTTCCATCGCCCAGCAACCGGCGTCCGTTGTGGGTTCGGCCGCCGTCGATGGGACGGCCACCGCCAAACAGCACCGCCGCGTTGTTCGGTATGTACGCAGGCAACATCGCCCAGAACGCAATCACGACCACCTCGAGCATACTCCCAACGCGGAGGCTCCCAAACTTAAACCACACTAGATCCGAGACGCCGATGGGGCGCGAGTAATCATATACGCGTGCGCGAAAAAGAGAACGCGATGCCAATCGAGCCGACGGCGGAGAGGAGTATGAACCGTCTCTGTGTGTACTGCGGATCGAGTCCGGGGCGGTCACCGGAGTACGTCGAGGCGGCGGTAGAGTTGGCCGAGGCGCTCGTCGAACGGGAGATCGGTCTCGTGTACGGTGGTGCGAGCGTCGGCGTGATGGGTGCGCTTGCCGACGCCGTGCTCGAAGCGGGCGGCGAGGCTGTCGGGATCATTCCGGAGGCGCTCGAAGCGAGGGAGATCACCCATCCGGGATTGACCGAGCTGCACGTCGTCGAATCGATGCACGCCCGGAAGCGGCTGATGGTGGAGGAGTCCGAAGGATTTGTCGCCCTTCCGGGTGGGCTTGGCACCGTCGAGGAGATGTTCGAGGTGTTGACGTGGGCACAGCTCGGGTTCCACGACTACCCGTGTGGATTTCTGAACGTGAATGGCTACTACGACGCGCTGACGGCGTTTCTCGATCACGCCGTCGCCGAGGAGTTCGTGAAACGACTTCACCGTGAGATGATCGTCGTCGAATCGACGCCGCGATCCCTCCTCGATGCGTTCGCCGCCTACGAGCCGCCCCAAGTCGAAAAGTGGATCGACAACACCGAAACCTGATCCAACCCGACACCGCGTGTCCATTCGTATCTCGAAAGATGTTTCTTTTGTGCCATCTTTCACGATACGTATGCCTCGGTCACACACTCGTCGACGGGTCCTCCTGGCGGTCGGCGCTGCTGGTACAGCCACCACGACCGGCTGTTTGGACTGGCTGACCCGGAGCGCTTCGGATTCACACCGGCTCTCGGTCTCAGAAGCCGAATCGGCGCACACGGCGACCGAATTCGACGCGTACGCCGGCCGAATCCGCGATCGGTACGGGCCACACGGCGTCTGGGGCATCCAAAACGGGAACCAGGACCCCGGCTCCTCCGAACGACTCGCGCTCGTGGGGGCGTGGAGCGACCAGTGGGTGCTCGGGTCCCCAGCCGAGGACGAAGGGATACACGTCCCAATCGATATCGCTGCTGTCCTGTATCGTGTCGAGGCACCCGATGATCGGACAGAAGAACAAGCGACCCATCGGCTCTGGATGTGGACCGCCGCCACGCCGACACAGCCCGACGACGGTGCCGGGAGCACGACGCTCACCACCCTGTCGGTCGGCGTGGAGTTGGAGCGTGGTGTCCTCGGCTCGTACAGCCCGACCACGAGCATCGGTCCCGACGACGCGCCCGTGGGAATCGGACTGGACGGCGATCCCCCTGTCCCCCAGGCACGCCGTCGCCTCCCCGCTGGGCGTATCCAACCCGATCCGGACGAGACGACCGAGGGGAAAAACGGCGCATGCGTGCTCAACTGGAGCGGCGGACACGGAACCACGGTCTCGGTCGCCGGGGTGTGTGAACTCCGCCGCCAGCCCGACCGAGACTACGAACTCACCGTGACCAGCGACGCCAGCGCCAGCCAAGGAACGCTTTAGCTGACCTGTAGGTGCTAAGCCCCCTTCCTCAACGAACGAGCGTAGCGAGTGAGTAGGGAGGGGATACAGCATCCCCAAAAATCAAAGATTTCTGGTGTGCGAACGAGATCTTTGATCTCGTCAACATCGTCATCACCCGTCAGACACGTTCGATTGCAAGCCCACAGGCCTACGTTTTCGTAACGTTTATTGGTATCTACATTGTAGATACTTCTTAATGGATCGGTACGAAGTCGAGGGGCACGAAGTGATTGAAGCCCACGCCAAACGCTCGGGCAACGGTGCGCACGTCTATGTCCCGAAAGCGTGGGCCGGATCGACAGTCAAGGTCGTCCGTGTCACCGATCCGCCCGACGAATAACATGAACTACAACTACAGATATCGCCTGCATCCGACCGATGCTCACCGTGAGACGTTGGATTATCACCGCGATATCTGTCGACAACTCTATAACCACGCACTCTATCGGTTCAACCAGATTCCGGAGCGTGCTGGTACGGTCAAACAGCGCGTTCGGACGATCCGTGATGAGCTGCCTGATCTCAAAACCTGGTGGGACGAGTTGACCGATGTGTACGCGAAGGTGCTTCAACCCACCGTGATGCGGATCAGACACAACGTCAACGCGCTTGGCGAACTCAAGGATCAGGGCTACAAGGTCGGCGAACTCAAATGGAAGCCACCACGGGAATTCCGTAGTTTCACCTACAACCAGTCGGGCTTCGAACTCGACAAGAAGAGTGGTCAGACTGTGTTGTCGCTCTCGAAACTTGCGGACATTCCGATTCAGATCCATCACCAGAATCGAAGATTCTGGTTAGCAGCCAGAACCTCTGGTTCTGGCGACACCGATCGATTCCTGAGGACGATGCCACGGTCAAAGAGGTCACACTCAAGAAAGAGCCAACCGGTGAGTGGTTCGCTATCTTCGGGATCGAAATGGATCACGAACCACCGAAGCCACCTGTAGAACCCACGAACTGCGTTGGCATTGACGTGGGGATTCTGAAGTACGCTCACGACACCGATGGGACAGCAATTGGCTCGCTCGACCTGTCGGTCGAACGTGCCCGTCTTGAACGTGAGCAACGGGCACTCTCTCGCAAAGAATACGGCTCTGCCAACTGGGAGAAACAACGGACCGTCGTGGCTCACCGCCACGCTGACATCAAACGCAAACGCCGTGACTTTCTGCATAAACTCTCAACCTACTACGCCACAGAGTACGATCTCGTAGCTGTTGAGGACCTAGACGCAACGGGCTTGATCGAACTCGATGGTAATTCCCGCAATCGTGCTGGTGCGGCGTGGGGAACGTTCAAGCGGCTGCTCGAATACAAGTGCGAACGCGAAGGGACGCACTTCGTCGCCGTTGAGCCAGCAGGGACGACCAACGAGTGTGCGGCGTGCGGCGTTTCGACAGATAAACCGTTGTGGGTCCGTGAACACTCCTGTCCGTCATGCGGGTTCACAGCGGACAGGGATGCGAACGCGGCGTGGAACATTCTTGCTCGTGGTCTTGAACAGATAGGAGTGGGACACTCCGAATCAATGCCTGTGGAGACTGCGCTCCCTGTGGATACACCTGTATCTGCAAAGCGCGTCATCGAAACAGGAAGCCCCGCCCTCAACGAGCCGTCGGTAGACGGCTCGTTGAGGGCGGGGTAGTTCACATCCGCCGAGTGTCCGATCGAGCACCTCGCCCGTTCAGTCGTCGGTCCCGACGGCCGACTGACGCGCGATGTTTTTCCACCGACCGGTCGAGAAGCGAAACAGGTTGACGCCGGCCCGGCTGTACATGTCCACGAGGATCGCTGCGTAGATAGCCCACAGACCTAGACCCATCCCGGGGGCCAGTGTCCAGCCCGCGACCGACGCAAGCGCCACGCCGACCGGCAGCCCCAGCGCCGCGATCGGGACCCGCAACCCCGTTGCGAGAACAGTGCCGTACAGCGGCCAGAGCGTGTCTCCGGCCCCGCGCAGCCCCCCGCGCATGGTGCGCGAGACGCTGAACGCCACCACCCCGAGACCGAACACCCGAACGAACGCGACAGTGAGTTCCGGTGATCCCGCGTTGAACAGGCGTACGATCCAGGGCGATAGCGCCACAAGTATCCCACCGATCAGCACCTGTGTGACGACCGCGATCCGGAGGGTCTGCCAGCCGTACCGGGTCGCGTCGGTCTCGTTTCCGAGCCCGATGTTCTGGCCGACGAGCGTGCTTGCGGCGGTCGAGTACCCCCACGCCGGCATCATTGCTAGCAACATGACGCGTCGGGCGATGGCGTACGCAGCAACGACGGGCGTTCCGATCGTCGACAGAATGAGCAAGAACGGAAAACGCCCGAGTGTGCGGATCAACTGCATCCCGGCGAGCGGGTAGCCCACGCGGATGAGTTCCCTGACCATCTCCGTGTCCCACTGTGTGCCGCCGATTCGGAACCGGATAGAGTACACGCCGGAAACCAACACGCCGGCGAAGATCACCGCAGCGAGCGTGTTTGCGATCGTCGTGCCCCACGCTGCTCCGGCGATTCCGAGCTGCGGGAACGGCCCGAACCCGAAGATCAACACGGCGTTCAGGCCGATGTTGGTCGGAATCGATACCAGACGGACGTACATCGGGGTGCGGGTATCCCCCGCGCCCTGAAGCGCGCGGGCGGCGATCATGCTCCAGAACCGAAACGACACCGAGAGCATAACGATCCGGAGGTAGGTGCTCCCGAGCTGGATCGTCCGGGGATCGTCGGTCAACAGTTCGATCATGCCCTCGCTGAACAGCCACGTGAACAGCGTCAGGGGGATGGTGACGAGGAGCGCAAGCCAGAGCGACTGCTTGACGGCGAACTCCGCGTTCGCTTGCTCCCCGGCACCGATACACCGCGAGACAACGCTGATCGTGCCGCTCGACAGCCCGAGGGCGAGACCGAAGCCGATGAAGTAGTACTGGAAGCCAAGCTCCAGTCCGGCGACGGCCGCATCGCCCAGTGCGAGGCTCACCATGAAAAAATCGGTCATTCGGAGAACGGTGCGCATCCCGCCGCTGACCATCACTGGCACGGCGAGATCGAACGCTTCCGTCCCCTTCTTCCGGTCGACAAGTCCGAGCCGCGCCAACAGCGCGGGATAGCGAACGATCACCGCCCGGAGCCGTCGTCGAAGCGTCGAAAGCACTGTCGTGTCCGGTACTCACCGGAGCAACCTAAGAGCAGTGACACGCTCGGATCCGATGATCATAGGGACTGTTGTGGTTCCGTACCGCTGTGGCGACACAGAACGGTTCGTGAAACCCCAGAGCAGTCGTCATACTGTCGGACAGAGATAGTTGAATATCGGCTGCTGGTGACCGCTAGACAGCAACTGGATATTCCGTCTCAGTCCGTACGTGACTCTGTCCGACAGTATCACTCAACGACCGTGCCGCTACTCACAACAGTCACTATCACTCCTTGTAGCCCAGATGCTCGAGGCGCTCTTTTGCTTGCTCGCTCATGCCGTCCAGCAGCTCCTCGTCGTCCGTTTGGGCGGAGCTGTCGGTCCACTGTTTGGCGATGTCGGACTCGAACGTCCGAAGCGCTGTTTCGATCTCGGCGACGATCGGGTCGTCGCCGGCGAGATCGGTTCGTTCGTCGGGATCGTCGTCGAGTCGGTAGGCTTCGTCGGGAATCCGTTCGTTTCTGACGTACTTGGCGTCCGGTCGCCGGGCAGCGCGCATCCGCGAGTAAAAGCGCGAGTCGTCGTCGAGCGTGATCCCGGCCGCTTGTGCTTTCCCTTCGAGCTGGTTCAGTTCGATAATCGGTCGGAAATACTCGACGAACGCGGTGTCACCGGCGTCGATCAGCGCGCTGTCCTCGGTCGGCGTCCGGTAGCTCTCCGAGAGGAGCGAGCGAGCCGGGCTGGTCGAAACGGCGTCCGCGTCGAACTCGCCCGCCTCCGCCGGCGTCGTCCCGGCGTGATCGAGCACCGTGTGGTACAGATCCAACAGCTCGACCTGTCGCTCGTCGCGTCCGGAATCGAGATCCGGATGTTTGACGAGCAGTGGAACGTTGACGATCGGGTCGTAGAGACCGAACTCGTGGCCGTAGAGATCGTGCTCGCCGTGAAGCTCGCCGTGATCGGCACAGACGACGACCAGCGTCTCCTCCCACTCGTCGTTGGCCCGCAGCCATTCGAACAGCCGGGCAATCTCCGCGTCGATGTGCCTGATCTCGGCGTCGTACAACCCCGTGATCGCGTCCCACTCCTCGTCGTCGATCGCCCGCGCTCCACAGTTGTACTCCTTCGAATTCTGGCACACGGTGGTCGAATCGACGCCGGGCGCGAACTCCTCGCGGTGTTCGTCGGGTGGGTGGTACGGCAGGTGGGCGTCCATCAGGTTGAGGAAGGCGAAGTACGGTTCGTCCGTCGAATCGATGAACTCGGTCGTTCGATCGATCACCGCGGGGGTTTTCGAATCCGCCTGCTGGTTGGACGCGAAATACTCGTGGACAGTGTTGCCCGCGTTGACGAGCCAGTTTGCAGCCGTCCGGAGCCGGTCCCTGTCGTTCATTTCCTTCCACACCCGCGCCAACGGTCCACTGAGCACGTCGCTCGGGAGCGCCTCGAAGAAGTTGTCGTGGTCGTCGAAGCCACGCGTGAGCTTCGTGTACGGCGTGATCCACGTGTTAGAAGTGTAACACGCTGTGGTGTACCCCTGCGCGGAAAGCGTTTCAGCCAGCGTAACGGACGATTCGAGATACGGCCGTTCCTGGTTGGCGCCGTGCTGGCTGGGGTACAGCCCGGTGAACACCGACGCGTGGACGGGCAGCGTCCACGGTGCCGGGGCGACGGCCTGTTCGAACACCCGTGCCTCCTCGGCGAATCGGTCGAGCTCCGGGGTGGTTTTGCGATCGTACCCGTAGACCGAAAGGTGATCCTTCCGAACCGTATCCATGACGATGAAGACGACGTTTCGATCCGATCCGCCGCTCATGTCTTCCTCCTACGAACCCGGTCGGTATGAGTATGCACGTCCCTCGTTGATGGAGCCATGGTTGGTCGGATGCACAAACTGTTGCTACGAGTTTGTTTCGTTCTCAGCAAACACCGGTGGCTCCGGGGTGCCCGACCGGGCCAAGCGAGAATGAAACGTTAAGCGTGTCGGTGGTGATGAATGACGCGAGGACTTCCCGTCATCGAGGACACTAATGTCGTTCACAGATCTTTCAGCGTTCGTCGAAGGGTTATTACTGGAGTATGGGTATGCCGCCCTGTTCGGTATCTTCGTTCTCGAAGGGGCGATGTTGTTGTATTTCGCGCCGAGCGAATCGTTGGTTCCCGGCGCGATCTACTTTCTCACGAATCATACCCCGCTCGAAATAGCGGTCGTTGTCGGAGTCGCCGCGGTGGGCGCGACGATCGGTCAGACCGCCCTGTTTCTGCTCGCAAAACGATGGGGACGCGATCGCCTGTTCGAACACCGGTGGGTCCGCGTCTCCGAGGACCGACTCGGTCGGTTCGACAGGTGGTTCGATCGGTGGGGAACGCTGTCCGTGGTCGTGAGCAACGCACTCCCGTTCACTCGAGGGATGTGCACCATTCCAGCCGGCTTCGCCCGGCTGAACACCCGCCGGTTCGTCGTCGGCTCCGTGATCGGAACGATCGTCTTCGAATCCGCGCTCGCGGTGCTCACGGTCAGTACGCTACAGATACTGTGATCACTCCCGGTGGTCACCCACCCAGCGAAACGGAGCACGCAATGTACACTCTTGGAGAATTTCGGTAGGCTTATCAAATATCCGTGTTAGTAGGATCATACTAACAGTGGTAGCGGTCAGTGTTCGATCGTACTAAGGTGAGCAATGGGTGTATTAGAGCGCATAACGGCCGGAGTAACGCGGTATAGTCGTCCAGTCATCGTCGCGTTGTTGCTTGTGACTGTGGTCATGGGCGCGGGCGCACCGATGATCACACAGAGTTCCTCGCTCGATTCGTTTCAGAGCGAGACGGGCCAGGCGGCCCAAGCAGAGTCGTACATTTCGGAGAACTTCACGAGCGGGGACGAGAACAGCACGTCGGTACAGATCATCGTTCAGGAGGACAACGTCCTGTCGAAGGAGTCGTTGGCTCGGCAGCTTCGGCTCCAACGGGCGATCGAGAAGAACGACACCGTCAACGAGACGCTAACGAACGATTCTAGCGTCGGCGTCGCAACCGTCGTCTCGACCGCTGCGGTCCAGATGGATCGCGCAGAGGAGCTACAACAGCGCGGCGAGGCGCTCGAACGCCGTGGTGAAGAGCTCGAACAGCGAGGAACGGAGTTACAGCAACGGAGTGAATCGATCAACGAGACTCGTGAGGAGCTACAACAGCGCGGCAAGACGCTCGAACAGGACGGAAACCGTCTCGAAGAACGCGGGCAGTCGCTCCAGGAACGCGCGGAGAAGCTCAACGAAAGCCGAAATGAGCTGGAAGCAGACGCACAAGCGCTGGAACAGCGCGCGGAGAAGCTCAACGAAAGCCGCAACGAGCTGGAGCGCGACGCCGCCCAACTCGAAGAGCAGGCCCAACAGCTCAACCAGAGCCGCACCGAGCTACAACAGCGTGGCCAGGAGTTAGAAAAACGGGCTCAACAGCTGCAATCCGATCGACAGCAGCTCGAACGCGACGCCGCCCAACTCGAAGAGCAGGCCCAACAGCTCAACCAGAGCCGCACCGAGCTACAACAGCGCAAACAACAGCTCCAACAACGCGCGCGATCGATCAACGAGACGCGCGATTCGCTCGAACAGCGCGCGCGTGACATCGCCGCGCGCGAGAAGCAGCTCGCCGAAGACCGGCGCTCCGGTGACGTTCCGCCCGAGGAGCTACAACAGCGCGAACAACAGCTCGACCGCGACAAGCGCGAGCTGGCAAACGACACGGCCGCCCTCGAACAACGAGCCGACGAACTCGAAGCGGACCGGGCGGCTCTAGAGCGCGACGCCGCCCAATTCGAAGAGCAGGCCCAACAGCTCAACCAGAGCCGCACCGAGCTACAACAGCGCAAACAACAGCTCCAACAACGCGCCCAAACGCTCGAATCGGATCGGGCAGCGCTCGAAAACGACGCTGCACAGCTCCAAGAGCAGGCCCAACAGCTCAACCAGAGCCGTGAGGAGCTACAACAGCGTGGCCAGGAGTTAGAAGAGCAAGGCCAGCAGTTGAAAGCCGATCGGCAAGAGCTCGAACAGCGTGGCCAGCAGTTGGAGAAACAAGGCCAACAGCTGAAATCTGATCGACAGGAACTCGAACAGCGCAGTGAGGAGCTACAACAGCGCAAACAACAGCTCGAGAACGACTCTCAGGAGCTGAATCAGAGCGGACAAGCGCTGAAAAACGACAGCGAGAAGATCGAGACCGATCGGGAGGCGCTCAAACGGGACGTCGAGCAGTTGGACGCCGACCGGGAAGAGCTACAGAACAGCGAGATACAGCTGTCGCTATCGGAACGGATCGACGTGCTCGAATCTCGGAACGAATCGGAGATCCAAACGGCCGTCGAGGCGGTGCTCGGTGGGAACACCACGGACGAGCGCGAGGGAGCGTTCGCGTTCATGCCCTCTAGCTACGATCCAGGGGACACCACAGCGAACGCGACGATGATCATGCTCACTCAGGGCGCGAACGGGCCCTCGGCCGGCGGGACCGCGAGCGACGGGATCGTCGACTCCCAGCTGGCCATCCAGGAGATCGTTCAGGAGGAGTACGGGCAACAACAGGCGTCGGTGTTCGGTGCGGGGATCATCACCGACGAGATCGAGCGATCGATGACGGACAGTCTGGCGATCGTCGGGCCGTTGGCGCTGGTGTTCGTGTTGATCGTACTCGTGATCGCCTACCGGGATCTCCTCGACATCCTGCTCGGGTTGTTCGGAATCGGCGTGGTGTTGGTGTGGACGTTCGGCTTCATGGGCTGGGCGGGGATCGCGTTCAACCAGATCTTCATCGCGGTGCCGGTGTTGCTGATCGGGCTGTCGATCGATTACGCGATTCACGTCTTCATGCGCCACCGCGAGCGCCGCGAGAACGTCACGGGCGTTCGGCGCTCGATGCGCTCGGCGATCGGTGGCATCGCCGTCGCGCTGGTGTTGGTGACGCTGACGGCGGTGATCGGCTTTCTCTCGAACCTCACCAGCTCGGTGCCGCCGATCCGCGAGTTCGGCGTGGTGAGCGCGGTGGGGATCTCCGCCGCGCTGTTGGTGTTTGGGCTGCTCGTGCCGGCGCTGAAAGTCGAACTCGACAGCCTGCTCGAAGCGCGCGGCTGGAGCCGTCGCAAACGCGCGGTCGGAACCGGCGGCGGGGCGCTCGGAACGCTGCTGTCCGGCGGCGCAACGGCAGCTCGCCGGGCACCACACGTCGTGTTGCTCGTCGCGCTCTTACTGACGGTCGCGGGCGGGGTCGGTGGCTCGCAGGTCGACACCAGCTTCGCTCAGGATGACTTCCTCGCGGATGATCCCGACGGGTGGATGGACTCGCTTCCCGAGCCGTTCGCACCCGGCGAGTACACCGCCAAGGAGTCGATGTCGTTCGTCAACGACCGATTCGTTCGGGAGGATTCGAGCGCCGAACTGCTCATACGCGGGAACGTCACCGATCCGGAGACGGTAGCAGCGGTCGAGCGTGCCGAACGGAACGCCAGCGACAAGGAGGTGACAGCGACCCTCTCGAACGGAGACAGCGACATCACGAGTCCGCTGTCGGTGATGGAGTCCGTCGCGGCAGAAAACGAATCGTTCAACGAGACGTTCACTGCTGCGGACACGGATGGGGACGGCGTCCCGGATCAGGACCTCGAGCGCGTCTACGACTCGCTGTACGAGACCGATCCCGACGCGGCGTCGTCGGTGATCCAACGGACGGACGAGGAGGAGTATGCGGCCCTGCACATGACCGTCTCGATCGACGGCGGCGCGGGCGGCGACGCGGTGACCGAACAGATGCGTGCGGTCGCGGCGAACGTCGAGGAGACGAGCCACCTCGAAGCGACCGCGACGGGACAGCCGATCGTGTTCAAGAACGTGCAAGACCAGCTGCTCCAGACGGTGATCGAGAGCCTGCTCATCACGCTCGGCGTGACGTTCCTCTTCTTGATGCTCGTCTACCGGTATCTGTACGGCAGCGCCTCGTTGGGATTCGTGACGATGCTTCCCGTCGGGTTCAGCGTGACGTGGATCCTGGGCACGATGTACCTGCTCTACATCCCCTTCAACGTCATCACGGGGCTGATCACGAGCCTCACCGTCGGGTTGGGGATCGCCTACAGCATTCACCTCTCGGAGCGCTACAGCCTCGAACTCGGACCCGATACGACGGCGTGGCAGGCCCTGGAGACGGCGGTCACCGGCACCGGCGGCGCGCTGCTGGGAAGCGCCGCGACGACCGTCGGCGGCTTCGGGGTGCTCGCGTTCGCAATTTTGCCGCCGCTCCGGCAGTTCGGCATCATCACTGGTCTCACCATCATCTACGCGTTCCTGGCCAGCGTGGTCGTCCTCCCGAGCCTCCTCGTCGTGTGGACGCGGTGGTTCGGACCCAACGACGCCTTCGAGACCACACCAACACCGTTTGAAACGGCGAGCGATGAGAGCTTCACCGATGACTGACGCACACCCACCCAAGGCCGCCGCCATCGACGCGCTCGGACAGCTCGGTCTCTCGAAGTACGAGGCGGCGGTGTTCATCGCCCTCCAGCAGCTCGAAACCGGCACCGCGAGCGAGGTCGACCGCATCACGGACGTTCCCCGATCGCAGGTGTACGGCGCTGCAGAACGCCTCGAAGAGCTGGGTCTCATCGGCGTCCAGCAGTCGAATCCGATCCAGTACCGAGCGATCGGGCTCGAAACTGCGCGCAGACGGCTTCGCGCGCGGCTGGAAGAACAGGAACGACGCGCGTTCGACCACCTCCAAGCGGTCCGGGGCGAACACGCTGTCGACGACGAGACGCAGGTGGACGTTTGGACCGTCAGCGGCACGGCGACGATCGACGACCGCATCGTCGATCTCGCTGGGCGGGCCGACGATCGCATCCTGTTCGGCGCGGCAGAAAACGCGTTGGTGAGCGACGCGATCGTCGAGACGCTCGCAGGCGTTACCGAAAACGTCGAGGTGACCGTCATCAGCGAGGACCGGGCGGTCTGTGAGCGGTTCGCTGGCACCGGCGTCGAGACGCACCACATCACGGAAGATATGATGATCGAAGGGCAACGAGGGCGCGTCCTCGCTGCCGACAGGGAGACCGTGTTGCTCAGCACGCGTGGGGGCTCCTCCGGGTCCGACAACGAGGCGG
The DNA here is from genome assembly GCA_025041175.1 of Halobacteriales archaeon YIM A00010. GTDB lineage: Archaea > Halobacteriota > Halobacteria > Halobacteriales > Haloarculaceae > Halocatena. The sequence goes on along the minus strand of JAKCFJ010000001.1, from coordinate 1,354,664 downwards.
CCATCTGGAGCGACGGAACCAACGTCGCCGCCGTTTTCATCGGGTTGCTCGACGACTGGTTCGAGCAGTGTCTCGGTGGGTGAACCGGCCGCGGGGACAACGACACATGCAACTGCGTACAGTCCACACCAAAGATACCGACCGAATATGGCGAGCATGGACGTGGACGATCTGACGAAACACTACGGCGATACGCGGGGCGTCGAGGGGCTTACGTTCACCGTCGAGCCGGGGGAGGTGTTCGGGCTACTGGGTCCAGCCGGAGCCGGAAAGACCACGACGATCCGAACGCTGATGGGGCTACAGTTCCCCTCACGGGGCCGGATATCGGTGCTCGACCACGACATCGAGCGCCGTCGAGAACGAACGGCGATGAAACGAGACGTCGGGTATCTCCCGAGCGAGCCGTCGTTTGATGATTCGCTCACTGGCGCACAGTTCCTCGCGTATCACGCCTCGCTCAAAGCGGACGAGCGCCGCGAGGAGCTTCTCGAACTGTTCGGGCTCGATCCACACCTCGACCGGCAGATCCGCGCGTACTCACCGGAACGCAGACGGTTGCTCGCTACAGTGGTGGCGTTCATGCACGATCCGGCTCTCGCGGTGTTGGACGAACCGACTGCCGGTCTCGATCCCTCGACACGGGAACGCCTCCGAGCGTTTCTCCGCGCGGAACGGGACCGTGGAACGACCCTCTTTGTGGGATCGGACAGCCTTACCACCGCGTGCACCCTCTGTGACCGTGTCGGCATCCTCCGGAACGGTCACCTCGTCGATCTCCTGACGAACGAACAGCTTCCCGATCACGGGGGAAGCGTCGTCCGGTTCGTGACGACGGGTCCGATCGAGGCTGGCGACGTCACGCTCGATCACAGCTACGGCGTCGAAACCGACCCTACAGATCCCGGCGTCTCCGACGCACCCCCCCGAACGACCGTTCGCTTCGTTTATACGGGCGCGTACGGGGCGTTGCTCGAACATCTCTCCGAGTACTCGATCCGCGAACTGACCGTCGAGGAGGCACCGCTCGAGGAGGTACTGACCCACTGGTACGGCGCACGACTCGGCGCCAACGGTGGTGGTGTGAGTGTTTGAAATCGCCAAACACCGCGTGCGCCAGCGGCGGCTGGAAACGATCGCAGTCACGGCCGGATTCGCGGGGCTTGCGCTCGCCCTCCTCGCCGTCGTGGCCGACACCGGTGTTCTGGGCGATCCCACCGGAACCGCCATCCAACCCGTCAGTGCCACGATCGGGACCACGGGCGAGGCGGGTTCCGAAACGATCGACGCGTTTCTCGCGTCGGGGCTGTACCAGTTCGGTTGGGTGCTCGGACTCGGGATCTACTTCGCGTACAGCGCCGGGTCGTTGCTGGCGGACGACGTCGACCGCGTGGACGTGCTGTTATCCGCGCCCGTCTCCCGTTCGACGGTCGTGCGTCAACGGTTTCTCGCGCTGCTCGTCACGATGCTCGTCGTCAACGCCGCCGTCTGCGTCGTCGTGTATCTCGGTACCATCGCCGTCGGTTCCCCGATCGGACCGATGGATCTCCTCGCGGTACACGCGTTCTCGATCCCGTACCTGTTGGTTTGTGCGTCGATCGGTCTCCTGTTCTCCGTCGGAGCCTCCACCAGCAGCCGTGGCTCCGTGGCCAGCGCGGCGGTCGTTCTCGGTCTGTTCCTGTTCGCACGACGCGTCGATGGAACCCCCTACGAGTGGCTCAGTGCGCTCACTCCGGCACACTACTACGACCCGACGGCGATCCTGGTCACGAACGCCTACGCGGCGACCGATGGGCTGTTTCTGCTCGCCGCCGCGGTAGTACTGAGCAGTGTGGGCCGACTGTGGTTCCGGTCGACGGATATTCGGTGAGCCGGCATCCCGATCGAACCTCACCCTTCATAAGGGTTGTCGCGATTACTTTCTTCGCTGCCCCACATCACGATGATCTCTATGGCTCTGAACGGAGATCGTTCGTCACTCACCGGCAACTGGTCGCAACAACCCTTATCAATCGACGAGCCGGACGCAGTCACCCACGAAGTAGATGTAGCCGGTGCGTTCGAGGCGGCTGATCACCCTCCTCACAGTCTTCTCGTCGTACCCCGCGTTCCGAAGCGTTTCGCGGGTGTGGGTGATCGTCAGTCCGTCGGCCGAACAGCCCTCATCACCACCGGTGGCCCCACGGAGCGCTTCGAGCGCGCGCTCGACCGTCGAAGAAAGCGCATCCCGAGTGAGATCCATATGCGCGTGGAACTGTGCGATCGCGGGACCTGCCGTCACCAGATCACGGGCTTGATCGTACTCGATCGCACCGATCTCGACCAGCTTTGGAACGTGACAGTGATACAACGACATGTACATCCGCTTTACAGCCTCAGCCGGAATGTCATCGAGCGGACGTTCGTGTTCCATTACCACGCACTCGTCAGCCAGATCAGGCAACGACATGGGAGAACCGTACCGATCGAGACACTCGATGACGTACCGCCGCCGGTGATGGGCGAGCAACTCGAAGATGTCGTCGGCCGATAGGCTCCCAGACGGCTGCTCGGCCGGTGTATCCCGACTATCGTCCGACACTACTGTATCCAAGGTAACACCGGTAATGAATATTGCGAGGTGTACTGACCACCGTGAGATCACAACGCCGCCCTCGTCTCCCCCATCCCTGGTGAAAATACACAAATATCATTCATTCTTACGTGATACTGCTATATACTAACATAAATTTCGGAAAATAAGGGAAAAAATTAATATTGTTTCCAAATCGTTGTGGGAAACGTTATGGGGACGTACGTCGTTCGCAAGCGAGATTCGTTACAGTCGGTGTTGGAAGAGATAGCCCGTGGGGACAGCGTAGTCATCACTGACGGGTACGATGCGACGAACGACACCTGGCCGATCACGATCGATACGGAGATACGGATCGAGTCGTCGCCGCACAACCGCATCGAGGTACCAGAGACCGCTGAGGCAGCGTTCGTTCTCGACTTACAGGGACCGAATCGGCCGCCTGGCGTCACGCTCGTGAACGTGTACGTCGATGCACAGGGTGTGGAAACGGCGTTCAAGGTCCAGAGGGCACGGTTTTGCAACTTCGTTGGGTGCATCGCGGAGAACGCGTCTGATCACGGATTCATTTTGCTCAATCACGACACCGCTCCGAACAGCAACCGCTTTTTCTACTGTGATGCCCACTCGAACGATGGGAACGGTTTTTTCGCGGATGATGGCGCTCACAGCACGCTGTTCGTCGGCTGTCGGGCGCTTTCAAACGGGCTACGGGGGCTGTGGTCGAAGAACAACTACGCGAGTTCGTGGGTCGGTGGCGGGTTGGAACGCAACGGAGATCAAGGGGCGTACATCGAGGGAAGCGAGGTGTTCTCCATCAAGAACGCCTACATCGAGGGAAACGGCAGTAACACCTCCGATCAACTGCTGGTCACCGACGCCCAGTCGGCCACCATTGCCGAGTCGTATCTCAACGGCTACGACCACCCGGAGACGAACGGGATTCGGTTCCAGACCTCGAACAACTGTTCGGTCCGGAACCTCGAATACCGGAACCTGAACGGACTCGTGGTGAACGACCGCTCTCTGAACACGGAGCTCCACCGGGACAGCCATTACTCCCTCGACGATTCGTCGTTTCTCGTGGCCGACACCGGTGAGAAAACCAGGAACGAGGGTGTGCTCGAACCGACCGATCTATCGACCGTTGTGGGCCAGTACGAGGGCGAGCGCGCCATCAACGACGGCACTACCGGACCGTTCGGTCTGGCCGTCTGGAACGGTTCTCTGTGGATAAGCACGCAGAACGGGGCACGGATCCGTCCGTAGCCATCACGACTGTCCAGTGATCGCCCGGAGCGAGGTTCCACCGACGTACACTGTTTCGTCCGCGATCGCCGGTGGTGCGAAGGTGTCGACCCGTCGGGTGGGGGGAGCGTCCAACCGCCAGCGGACGGCTCCATCGTCGAGATCGAGCGCTGTCCCCCCCGTGTAAAGCATTTCCTCGGTGGCGGCCGGCGCGTGTACAGTGTGTCGATCGTCGGTGAACGTCGTCCGCCACCGAACGGCGCCCGTGCCCGAGCGCAGGGCGACGACGACCGACGTTCGTTCGGTTCGGGGTGACCGCTCGTTGAAGCCGACGTACACCGATCCGTCGACCACTGCCGGAGCGGTCCACGCGCCCGTGAGCGGTTTTGCCTCCGTGTTCCTGGTGTGAGTGGCTCGCTCCTCCGTTACGGTGTGTGTCCACGCGAGCGAGCCGTCCGTGACCGATCGGGCTTCGAACGTGGTCGCTGTGTCCGTTCCGCGGCCGATGTACAGCCGCTCGTCCGCGACCGCTGGCGCGTTGGCTCCCGACGCTTTGTACGTCGTGTCAGGATCGACCGACCAGTGCACCGCTCCGGTCTCTGCATCGAGCGCTACCAGCTCATCGGCGGCGAGGTAGACGACGCCGTCTGTGGCTGCCACTGGCGGGGCGTCGTAGCCGTTGATCTCCGACCGACCGGTATCGTGGGACCACAACGACTCGCCGTTCTCGCCGTCGAGCGCGTAGAGCCGCCCGACTGTGCCGCCGCCGGCGTTCTGTCCGACGGTGTAGACGATCCCGTCTGCGACCGTCGGGGTATGGAACATGGCCACGGATTGGGCCGGCTCGAACCGCCACGCTTCCGTTCCGGTCTCTCCGTCCACTGCACGAACGTGGCTGTCGAATCCACCGGCGTCGGAAGCGCCGGTGGTCGAACTGTCGCATCCGGACTCTGAGGGAATACACCCCACGTAGACGCGCCCACTATCGACCGCCGGCGCGCTCACACGGCGTAGCGATCGGTCAGTACCGACGGTCCATCGCGTCGATCCGTCGGCGGCCGATAGCGCGTACAACACCCCCGCATCGCTCGCGTACACGATCGAGTCATCCACGACGACGCCCGACAACCGCGAACTTCCCGCGACCTGCCAGCGAAACGTGATGGTCGATTTCGGTCCCTGTGCTCCGCGTCGGTACCCCGCGTTGGCACCGCTTCCCCCCAGTTGTGGCCACGTGGTTTGTCTCCCTGGCTCCGGCGCGGTCCTGTCTGGCTGCTCGCTGGACTCTCCAGCAGCGCCGGGACGGCGGCTCTTCCCCTGGCTCCCTGTGACACCAACCCCGGTCATCATGCCAACACCTTGCATAACCCGTCGACGGGAGACGTTGTCGGCATCCATACCACGCTAGTCGAGCCCCACGCATATAATTATATCTAGATATTATCAAAAAATGTTATAATGGGTAATAATAATCATGTTTATGTTTGTAGATGGTACGATTTTGATACTGTGTTCGGGACGGTTTAGGGGTTGTAGCAGCCAGTACGAGCATGGACCGCCACGGTCACGCCGGGTTGAATCTGCTCGTGTATACACCGATCGCGTATTATCTGATCCGGTCCGGCCAGGCCGGGCTCGCCGTTTTTGGGTTGTTGGGGCTGCTCGTGCTGGAGCCGCTGGTGGATCTCGATGGGTTTCTTCCGGGTGCCGAACACCGGGGGACGAGCCACTCGCTTTTCGGCGCGCTCGTGGTCGGGGTTCTGTGTGGTGTCGGGGCGTACGTACTCACGGGTTATTTCATTAGCTCGCTCACGGAGTTGGCGTTCGGGCAGCCGGTCATCGTCTCCGGCAGCACCGAGCAAAGCCCGTTCAATCTGATGCGGAACGCCCGGATCGGGTTCGTGATCGGAACCGGTTCGGTCCTGCTTCACCTCCTGGGTGATTCGCTCACCGGCTCCGGCGTTCGTCCGTTGCTCCCGTTCGCAGACTCTCGGCTTTCGTTCGATCTGGTTTCTCGGGAGGGGTGGTCGCAGTTCGCGCTGTTCGCCGTCGGTCTGTTGGTGTTTGGTGGAACGATTCTCGTGACCGGTTCGTGAGCCGATCGATCGGTCTGACGAGCACCGTCGCCTCAACCCGTTTTCGATCGCTCGTGAGCGTCACGTCGAACGCGACCGCGAGAACGTGTGTTTCACCGGCACGTTCTTGAACGACGGCGCCACGATCGGCCGTACACGACCCGAACCGGCGAGCGGAGCCGTTCGGACAGTTCGAGGTGGCCCACTCCGTCGCTGCTGATTCGTTGTACCGCACGCGCTGTACCGTCCCGGCGGTGATGCGCTCCGTTTCGATCGCGGAGACGTGTGGTTCCAGCCGGTTGCGAATCGCTGTGACGGTGTCGTTGCGGTGTGCCCATGCAGTCGTGTTGTTCGTTGTTGCGTCGTGGGTGGCGCGCTGTAGCAGCCGCGTCGTCGATCGTAGCGATTCGTCCGCCCCATCGCCGCTCGACTCGATGTCCGCGTCGTAGCCCAGCTGGAGGTACGCTACGGTGATCGGAACGCATGCCACGGCGATGAACACCGCGGCAACGAGCACCAGCTGCCCCCGCTCGGTCGTGGTGGCGTGTGATCTGTCGCTCATGGGTACCATACCAGCACTCTCACGCTTCCGTTGGGGGTCGGTATCGTTGCGCGGCCGACCGGCTCGTCCGAGGGCGAGTGATACCCGACCGCGCCGTGTGGGGTTTCGATCCGGATCATCAGATTTTCGGGCAACAGCCCATCGAGACGGGCGTGAAGCGCCGCTCGCCCCTGCTCGAACGCCGATCGAGACGCTGTGAGTTCGGAGGGACGGGGTCGAGTGGACGGATCTTCGAGGACAATGGCCGCGTCGTGGGCGTACGCGTCGAGCTGTGTGTGGCGCTCCGGCGTGGGAACGCCGAGGATGACTCCCGACAGCACGGCGAACACGACCAGCACACCGATCGCTACCTCCAGCAGGGACAGCGATAGCTGTGCTCTCGATCCGTTGGGCACCGTCCGATCCGCTCGAAACGATCCCGAACGTTGCATCCGCGCCGACCGATCGGCGGGATGCTCTCCGGACTCAGGCATCGACGGTCACCACCAGCTCCGTCGGCGTCGTCCGCATCTGGGCGTACGTGACCGTCGCGGTCCCCTCATCGATCCGGAGCCGCGTCGGTTCAGGACCTGTGAGCGCGATCTCGAACGAGCCGGTGAGTCCGTCCGGCTCGTGGAGAATCACGCTGTCGTTCGCCCGAACCGTGGTGGCTGCTCCACCGGGAGGAACAGTGATCGTTGCCAGTTGGCTCCCGCTGGGGATCGTGGGATCCTCACCAACCGACCGCGTCACTTGCCGCTGGTGTTCGCGGAGAACGAGCCGTCGAACCGTCGTCCCTCCCGTCGGATCCCCGCGCTCGACGAGCGTCTCGTTGCCCAGTCGGATGCGAAGCTCCGTCTCCCGGATGAACGGATGCGCGCGATCCAGACGCTCTCCAGTGAGCGTGTGCAGTTCCGTCGCGTTCACGACGTTCGCACGCGTGGTGTGCTCCGATTCCTCGCTCACTAGCTTCTCAGCAAGCGACGTGGCGATGCGCCGCTCGGCCGGCTCCCGGTCGGCGCTCCGGTAGGCCCCATCGACGACCGCGAGCGCCAACCCCACGACCGACGTGAGCACGACCAACGAGACGACGAGCGCGAGAAGTCCCGCCTGTCCCCGCGTTTTCGCGTCCGCAGTCGCTCGGGCGTCGGATCGCGTCTCCGACGCGTCTGGATCATCCGTGTTGGGTAGCATCGTTGTCCTCCTCGATCGTGATCCGGTATCCCGTCTCATCACCCACGACACGGATGAGGAGCGGTGCGTGGCTCCGCCAGTTCCCGTTGATCGCGCGGACGGATTCGGGGAGTGCGGGTCGGGCCCGTCCGCCGATCTCCGGGTGAGGATGTTCGAGCACCAGCGTCCGGTTCTCTGCCCGGAGCGAATACGCTCGGTCGTTGATGGTCGACGGTAGTTCGACGCTGCTCCGGACGTCGAGTCGGTACGATTCGGTCGCGTCCTGCTCGACACGGTCCGTGGCGGTGGCGAGCACCCGATCACCGATCTCCGCGCCGGTCGTCGTCTGATACTCCGGTATCACGCTTCCGTACAGCACCACCGTCAACAGCCCGATGTACAACAGCACGAGACCGATCACTAGCGTTTCACTCACGACCGGTGTGAGACCGCGATCGTCCACGGCTCAGGTCACCTCCACGTCGAGATCGTGAACGACAAGGTACGTCCGGCGTCGCCCTTCGAACGTTGCAACGACGCTCTCGACGCCGTCGCCGTCGAGATCCCGCCGCTCGACGGCTGCACCCTGTTCGGAGAAATGCCGAGCCAACGGGCCGGGCGTCGCGGTCTCGATCGCAACGGCGTAGGAGCCGTTTCCGATCAACGACCGCTCGTGGCTCGCGTTCCGTTCGACCGTGGCCGTCACGCCTCCGCTCCCCGAAACGGCGTCGGGCGAACCGATCGTGGGCACGCCGACGACGAGCACCGATTCGTTGGTTGGCGCGGTTACCGTCGGTTCCGCGTGGAGCCACGCCTCTCCGGGGGGGCCGCGTGTGATCGCTCCGGCCACGAACGCCACCCGCTGGTCACCACTGGTGAACACGAGCGCGTCCGCGTCGACGGATCGAATCACCTCCCCATCGAGGATCCGCAGCTGCCGATCGGCGGGACGGAGGGTCCCATCGGCGAACGTCAACCGGTCCCGGCGAACGCCAGTCGTTTCCCGGGGATCGAACGCGTCCATTCCGTCGGCGACGCGGGTCGCGTCCGCGCTGGCCACTTGTCGGTCGACGAGCACGCCGACGCTCGCCGTGATCGCCGAGATCGAGATGACTGTCACACCCAACAGCAGCACGACGCCGACGACGTGGGACTGTCCGCGGGAGAGCGTCATACCATTCCCACCCCAGTGAAGACGGCGTAGGACCCACCGACCAACAGCGCGGAGTGTAACACGGCTCCGTAGCGCCCGCCACGCGCTCCACCGGCGAACCAGCCACACGCGAGCATCGTCGACTGGGCAACGACGTAGAACTGGAACCGATCACGTTCGGGATCGACCGCGCCCGGAGCGATCCCCAGCCCTTCCGTCGGTCCGGAAACCGCCGCGAGCTGCGCGAAGCTATCGAGCACGTAGCTGTTCACCGCGATCATGATGGCAATGACGAGCAGCGCGGTCGTCCACCCGACGGCGACGTAGACGGCCATCGTGCTCCTGAGCGCTCGTTTCTCGTGGTAGAGCCGGCCGATCTCCGTCTGAAGGGTTTCGAACACCGCATCGGCGTCGCTCCCGGCATCGAGCGCGCCGGTCACGAGACCGATCGTCTGGGCCGCAAGCGGCGTTCCGACCCGTTCCACGAAGCGATCCAGCGCTGCTGTGTGGACCGCCGTTTTGCCGTCGGTAGTCGTCAACAACCCGAGTCTGAACGCGAGTGCGTTGACGTCTGGCTGGAGCGCCCCGAACTCGACGTCAGTGGCGACGCGCTCGACCGCGACGCCGAAGGGGTGTCCGAGCCGCATGCGCCCCGCGACGGCGTGTACGAAATCACGGAGTTCGTGGTCCTTGGCGCCGTCGGATCGCCGCCGGCGCGCCGCTACACCGCCCACGACGATCCCCCCGCGACGTATCCGAGGAGGACGGCGTTCACCGGGGAGACGCCGCTCCCGAGGGCGACGCCGCCCGCGACGACCGACAGCGGAACCGCGAGGACGCTCGCGCTCGCCGGGTTGGACGGCACGCTCGACAACGTTGTGACCACACCGTCGGGCCGATTGTACCCCGTCGGAGCCATCCCCGGCGGTCGAATCGTCCCGATGAGCCACGCGGTGCCAGCGCCGACCCACAGAACGAACACGGAGCTGCCGTACACCAACGTCGACCGGAGGGAAATCCCTCCGAGCGGTGTGTACAGCTGCTGGGACAGACGCGGGGAGAGCACCGTCAGCACCGAGAGAACGATGACTAGCAACGCTGGCACCACCAACAGCACGACGAACAACTCCGCGATGAGTTCGAGAAAATCGCTCGACCGCTGGCGCGCCCGTGCCTGTCTGTGGGACTGCATTCGTGACTCCATCCGGAGATACCGGGAGAGCGCATCGTCGCCCTGTCCGGCGTGCTCGCCGAACTTCAGCAAAAAGGGAGCGAGCAAATCCTCCGACGGCGTGTCGCGGGCGACTGTCTGTAACCCACGCTCGAAGCTCCCGGTGAGAGTGGCGTGGTTGAGCACCCGCCGGAACGCGACGGCCGTCTCCCCGTAGCTGTCTTGGGCTGCCACCTTCCGGAACATCGTCCGTTGATCGTCGCTCCCCCCGGCCAGCGCACGGAGATACCGCACTGCGCCGGGAAGCGTCTGCTCGATCCGCTCGCGCCGAAGGGAACCGAGCCATTTGAGATAGTAGCGGCTCCCCAACACGACCGCGCGTTTGGCCGCGAGACCCGCCGCCGTTCCGACCGCACCGCCCGCGACGCGCGACCAAAACGACGGAGCCGGACCTGGCAACGCGGCGGGAACGACCGCGACGACAGCGAGCGAGCAACACAGAACGCATCCGAACGCGAGCCACGAGAGGGCGTACACGCGCGCCACGTACCGATCGAACGCCACGCCGAGCGCCGCGCTGCGGTAGTACAGACGGTCCTGATCGTGGCGCGAGCGATCGGCGTTGCGGGCGAACAGCGCGTACACCCCCCGGTCGAGAACGGTGGGTCCGGTCATCCTCACTCACCACCTCGGTGTTCGGCGTCGATCGACGGCTCGTCGTGGCGGGCGAGCCGTTCGAACAGCGCGTCCATTTCCGTGACGTTCTCCTCGAGGAGCGATTCCACGAACCGGTGTTTCCGACGAAACGACGCCTCGATCTCTTCGACAGGGAGGTCGGTCCGGTCGGCCAGCCGTTCGAACAGGTGTAAACCCGACGCCGTTTTCGAACCGCCGAGCGCCGGACGATCGCACGCGGCGGTGAACCCCCTATCGGCAGTCCGGCGGAGCACCGTGTTGTACGACACCGTCACACCGTCGCGTTCGATCGCGGTGTCGACCGATTCGCTGGCCGTTTCCGGAACGAGCTCCACGACCTTGCCCACGTACCGCTCGCCGTCGACGTGGCGCGGAAACACCACGAGATCGATCTCCGGAAGGAGGTGGGGCGGTAGCCCCTGCTCGATAACGCGGTTTGTGAGACGCTCGATCGTCTCGGCGTGGGTGGTGCCGACGATCCCATGGCCCGTCGAGATGCTCTCACCGAACGTGGCGAAGCTTTCGGGCGTGTTGATCTCCGCGATGATCTCTACGTCCGGATTGAGGTAGTTCGACTCGGTCATCAGGTCGGCCATCGACACCCGTTTGTCGGATTCGCGGTGATCGCGGGTCCGCAACGACACCCCGGTTTCGTGGGGAACCCGGACCTCACGCGACCCCTCGTCGATGCTGATCGGCCGGTCGTCGTGGGGGATGAACGGGATGTGGGCGTTCATCAGCGTCGTTTTTCCGACGCCGGTCGGTCCCGAAAAGAGCACAACACCGTGGTACTCGAACACCAGCCACAACAGCGCAACCAGGGACGTGGGGATCGAACCGTTCCGGATCAGTTCGACTGGGGTGAGCGGATCGGAGCGTTGCTTCCTGATCGAAACGTGTGGACCACCCTCGGAGATGGTGCCCAACGCGAGAGCACACCGGACCGTCTCGTCCGTGTCACCCGCCTTGCCGACGGGATCGAGGTTCACCTTCGCGCTGGGCGTGCTCGCGTTGAGTTCGACGCCGTCGGCGGCGGCGAGCTGGGTCACCACGTTGCTGAACGCCCCTTCGTTCGCAAATCGGAGGTTCGTCGGCATTCGACCGACGGCGCCGCGAGGGACGACTTTGATCCGGTCGCCCACGCGGTTGACTTCGATGTCTTCGAGCCGGTCGTCGTGGATCGGAACCGTCAACCGCTCGTATCCGACGAAATCCCGGAGCACGTAGTAGAGGAGATCGTTCAGTCGATCGGAATCGATCAGCTCGCTCCCCGGCGGATCGAGGCGGCTGTGTTCGGCAAGCACCGCGCGAACGCGGTGGCGGAGCGAATCGAACCGCCCGTGCGTGGACTGCGCCGTGAGCAGCCGTGTAAGGAGCTGCTCGGCCCGCTCGCGCACGAACGTGATGCGATCGCGGTGTGTGAGCGACGACTCGGACGCTCCGGATTCGGCGGCCTGGGAGCCGTTCCGGCGCGTGAGGATCTCGCTCACGTCGGTCTCCCAGAGACGCTCTTTACACGCTTCGAGAAGCATCGGATCCCCCGGCATGAGATCGGGTTCACACACCGCGTACCGCCTCGTGAACGGGCTTTCGTCCCGCGTGTGCTCGCGGTAGACGACGACCGGTATCTCGAAGCCGAGAAACGCCACCGTGTACCTGCGACGACGCTCGCTCAGCAAGCGGTGCCAACACGATCGGTGCTCGGCGTCGATCGCAACCCCCGTTCTCATGGATGCGTACTCGCGCGTTCCGACGACGAGTTCGCCGTCGTTCGTGGTCCGCTCCGTGATTTGCTCATCGAGCGCGTACGGCGTGAGACGCCCAAAGCAGCGCACGCGGGCGATCGAGTGGTACTCGACCCGCCGCCGGATCACAGCGGGAAGCGTCTCCTCGACTAGCCGGTCGAACAGCCGCCGGTACTTCGGCGCGAACCCCGTGCGCATCCGATCGGCTGCCCCCGCTCTCGTGTGTGGTGGATCCGGAGCGTCCTCCCGGAAGTGATCGGTGAACCGGTCGAGCGCCCGCTTACCCCGCTCGGTCAACCGGGGCTCACGGATCTCGTACGTCGCTCCTTGGCTCGCCCGCCGAATCGTCACCACGACACCCGGATGAACCTCGTACTGGGCGCACACCGCCGGTGTGTACCACGATTCCGGTGCATCCGGTGGAACCGGCGGCGGAACGCATCGTTCTCCGCTTTCGTTACCGACACCCACCTGCATGCGGGGGATTCGCCAGGTTATCCGGTTTAAATGTTTGGTGGCTCCGGCAGGTACGGACGGGATTACGGTGGGGAGTGTTTGCGATTTCGCCCGCCGGCGATCCATTTTGAGGAATCGGTGACAATTCCCTTTTAGTACGGGTGTGGAGAAGTAGTTGAAGATCGTCTTCCGGTGTGCGCCACCGATAGGAGACGAGGCTGCCGGCGGGATGGTCCAGGTCCCGCCCGACACACTAACAGGGTGATACCAATGTCACAAACGACGACCAAACGCCTTCACAACCGATCCAGCCGCATCGAGCAGGAGGAAACCGACGACGAGGAGGAGACCGCTGTCTGTCCCGAGTGCGGAGCAGAAGACGCTGTACAACAACAGGGCGAGCGGTGCTGTCGGAACTGCGGACTCGTTCTGGAAGAGGAACTGATCGATCGCGGGCCGGAGTGGCGCGCGTTCGACAGCCAGGAGCGAGACCGCAAGTCCCGCGTGGGTGCGCCGACGACCAACACGATGCACGACAAGGGGCTGACGACCGACATCAGTTGGAAGAACAAAGACGCCTACGGTCAGTCTCTCTCCTCGAAAAAGCGCAACCAGATCAACCGGCTGCGAAAGTGGCACGACCGCATTCGCACCGTGGACAACGGCGAGCGCAACCTCCGGCTTGCGCTCTCGGAGATCGATCGCATGGCCAGCGCGCTCGGCGTTCCCAAATCCGTTCGTGAGGTCGCGTCGGTCATCTACCGACGCGCGCTGGACGAGGATCTCATCCGGGGCCGGTCGATCGAGGGGGTCGCCACCTCGACGCTGTACGCCGCCTGCCGCCAGGAAGGGATCCCGCGGAGCCTGGACGAAGTGACGGAAGTGGCCCGGATCGACCGCCGAGAGATCGCACGGACGTACCGCTACGTCTCTCAAAACCTCGGGCTGGAGCTGAAACCCGCTGACCCGAAACAGTACGTTCCCCGGTTCTGCTCGGATCTCGATCTCTCCGAGGAAGTGCAGACGAAAGCCAACGACATCATCGACGTAACCGCCGAGGCGGGGCTCCTCTCCGGGAAATCCCCGACGGGATACGCGGCCGCAGCGATCTACGCCGCGTCGCTGCTCTGTAACGACAAACGAACCCAAAACGCCATCGCCGACGTGGCACAGGTGACCGAAGTTACCATCCGAAACCGATACCAAGAACAGATCGAAGAGCTGGATGTCGTCGCGTGACCCGATCGTGGCGACTGACGGGGCTCTCCTCTTTTCAGTCAGTGGTCGTCTGTGAGGACGGCGGAGACGTGTAGTTTGTGGATTCTCAGCCCCACACTGTGTGGTTCCTATCTAGGTCACGGCCCGGCAGAGATACTCCCATCGAACAGCCTCATCGAACAATCAACAAAACAATGATTTTCGTTCCTGATTCGAACCCTGGGTGGGAGACCCACCCCATTCCCTCGCTCATAGGTGGTCGCGCGAATCCCCACCCGGTCGGTCCGTCGGAGCAGTCCGACACCGGACGAAACCGGTACTGACTACTTCGTCTGCAGAGTAAGCAAAACTGAACGTCCGTCGGTGCGATCGGAGTGCGAATCCGGTGGCGACCGAACGGAACGATACACGAAACGTGATCCCGATGAATCGACCCCCCGAGTTGTGCCGTTTCGATCGACGAGAGCAGAGCGGCTGCCTCGACACTGACCGAGAACCAAACCGATCGATGCTGTATGAGTGACCGAGTCCGCCTTGCCCTCATCGTGTGGAGCGTGCTCGTCTCACAGGTGTTTCTGTATCCCGGTTTAGAGGATACGGTCACAGCGCTGGGCGGCGGTGACACCATCCTCGCTAGCACGTGGTTTCTCGTCGCCGAATTCGGTGCGTTCGTCGTCTGTGCCGTTCTGTGGGGGATCGGGAGCGACGTGCTGGGGCGTCGAACCCCGCTCGTCGTCCTCGGCGCGGCCGGTGGTGCCGTCAGCTACGCCGCGGTCGCGCTGATTCCCCGATGGGGTCTCACCTTCGACGCTGTGCTCCTGTTGCGAGTGGTCGGCGGGGCGTTTACGATCGGCGCGTTCTCGCTGTCGATCACGATGTTGATGGACCTCTCGGGGGGACACGGCCGGAACATGGGGGCGGCCGGGACAGCCGTGGGGCTCGGCGCGGCGCTCGGATCGGTTGCCGGCGGCCAGCTCGCAGCAGTCGATCCGCTCGCTCCCCTGTACGGCGGCGCGGCGCTGCTCGGTGGGGTGGCTGTCCTCGCTGCGACGATCCCGGACCGAAGCCCCGAGGACGGGTTGGCAGCCGACGCGATCGTCGACCGCGTTCGCAGCCGTCCCGCGCTGCTCGTGCCCTTTGCCTTCGGCTACATCGACCGGCTGACTGCCGGCTTTTTCGCTCTGACCGGCGTCGCCTACTTCCGGGATGCGTTCGGGATCGGTGCGGCACAGGCTGGACTCACGCTGGCGTTGTTTTTCGTGCCGTTCGCAGTGTTGCAGTATCCCGTCGGGTGGCTGTCGGACCGGATCGGTCGGTTCCTCCCGGTCGTCGTCGGGTCGGTGCTCTACGGCGTGACGATCGTCGGAATCGGGATCGCGCCCGGTTACGTGCTGGCTGCTGGGTTACTGGTCGCTAGCGGGGTTTGTGGGGCGTTCGTCTCGCCGACGACGATGGCGCTCGTCACCGACATCGTCCCTGCCACAGAGCGCGGTGTTGCGATGGGTGGATTCAACGTGTTTGGGAGCCTTGGCATGCTGAGTGGATTCCTCGTTGGTGGGATCGTCACGGAGCTGTACGGCTATCTTCCGGCATTTCTCGCTGCCGGTGGTCTCGAGATCGCTATCGCTGTTTTCGCCGCAAACGCAGTCAGACGGATCGCACCCGATCGGAGCCGGCCGAGAGCGATAGAGGGGTGAGCGTCCGTTCGGCTGTGCCACACTCCGTTGGCTGCCAGTGGAACACACCCCACCTCGGCGACGGTCCCACATCACCAATGGTGGTAACCGGCTATATTGGCTGGTAACGGTCCTCTATCGGCGGAATCAGTCGTGATCCAAACAGGCTGAGAAAGAAATCCTTTAACCCGCGTGGTCTAATGATTACGCGAAGCATTGATGTCATCTGCTCTGGTTAGTACGTTGTCCTGTCCGTTTGGGAGGTGGTCGCGTTGACCGGTCTGCGTCTGCTCGTTCCGGTTTCAGAATCGGTGACGCTACGGAACACCGTCGCGTACGCGATCCGCCAGGCCCTCGAACGGACCAGCGAAACCGGTGGCCCAGCCGCGATCCACTTCGTGTACCCGGTCTCCGAGCGCCCCACGTTCGATTCGGAGATGGAGGAAACAGAAACCGCTCGCACACTCCTCGACCGAGTAACCGTGTGGGCCGAGGAGGACATCGGGGAAAACGCCGACGAGATGACCATCGAAACCGCGGTGGTCGGCACCCGCGAGTATCTGTTCAGCCCGGGGGACTACGCCGACGTTCTCGTGCGGTACGCCCGCAACCACGACCTCGGTGTCGCGGTGTTCGATCCCGGATTTTCTCCGCTCGGAACGACGCCACTGCTGCCACCGCTGGAGGCCGAAGTACAACAGGCCGGTCTCGAGGTCGAAGAGGCGGCAGTCAAGAGGGAACGACAGAGCCCACCGCTGGTGCGGCGTGCCACTGTCGCCCAGTTTCTAACGCTGTTCGGCGTTTCCTACGTTTTTTATTTGTTGTTGGCTGGATCGGCGGCGACGTACGAACTCGTTACGGGCGCGATCAGCGCCAGCGTCGTCGCAGTCGCGTTGTGGAGAGTATCGCTTACCTCTCCAGTTCGTCCCGTCCGGACGGTCAAACAGCTCGGGCGGTTCGCGCTGTACGTGCTGTATCTGTTGTGGGAGATCGCAAAAGGGAACCTTCACATCGCCTACGTCGTCCTCCATCCGGAGCTACCGATCGATCCCAAGGTCGTCGAGTTCGACGCCGCCGTGTGGTCGGCAATATCAGTGACGACGTTCGCCAACAGCATCACGCTCATCCCAGGGACCCTGACCGTCGATGTCTCCCAACGACGCTTCACCGTCCACGCGCTCACTCGTGACACGCACGAGGACCTGTTAGCCGGAGGGCTCGAACGGGCGGTTCGGTTCGTTTTCTACGGCCGGGCAGCCATGGAGATTCCGAGTCCACGAGAACGCACGAACGACGGGGATGAGAACGCATGACGCTCGTCACCGATATCCTCCTTGCAGCCGGCGCCGCGTTCGTTGGTGCCTCGCTGATCGCCGTCTACCGGATCCTCCGTGGTCCCACGATGCCCGACCGCGTCATCGCTATCAACGTCATCGGCTCGAACGTCGTCATCGTCATTGCCCTGTTGGCAGCGGCCATCGGTGAACCCGGCGCGCTCGACATCGCACTCGTGTATGCCCTTCTGAATTTCTTGTTGAGTATTACCATATCCAAGTTCACCGTCGACCGGGGTGAGGTGTTGTGATGAGTCCACGGGAGATTGCGATCCTCGTGTTGTCCGCCGGCGGCGTCTTCTTCGCTGTCGTCGCCGCGATCGGGCTTATTCGTCTTCCCGACATCTACACGCGAACGCACAGCGTCTCGAAGAGCGAGACGTTCGGTGCGGTGCTGGCGCTCGCTGCGGTGGCGCTCACCTTCGGCAACGACCTCTCGACGCTGAAGACCGTGCTTCTGTTGGTGTTCATGTTCATCACGAATCCAACCGCTGCCCACGCTATCGTGCGGGCAGCGGCCGATCAAGGCATCGAGCCGTGGACGACGGAGGACGAAGAATCATGAGTAGCGCGCTCGAGATCGGGCTGTTGGCGTTCGTCGTGGTATCGGCGCTCGCTACGGCGCTGCTCCGTGACGTGCTCGGGTCTATCATCGCGTTTAGCGCCTACAGTCTCGGTATTTCGATCATCTGGGTGTTCCTTCGGGCACCCGACGTGGGTCTCACGGAGGCCGCAGTCGGTGCTGGCGTCATGACGGTGTTGTTCCTGTTGACCATCGCCAAAACCGTCCGTCCAGCCGGCGAAAAGACGATCGAACGCGTCAACGTCCGGGCGCTCGGCGTCACGATCGCCTTCGTTGCGGTACTGTCGACGACCCTGTTCGCGCTCCCACCGGTGGGTGCTGGCGATTCGGCGGTCGTCACTGACGACGTGACTCGGTACTATCTGGAGAACGCGTATACGGAAACGGAGGTTCACAACGCCGTCACGGCCGTTCTCGCGGCCTACCGTGGGTTCGACACGCTCGGTGAAGCGGTCGTGGTCTACTCGGCGGGCATCGGCATTCTCCTCGTCCTCCACAAGGAGGTGTTCGAATGAGCGACGACACGGCAGAGTCGGAGTCTCCCACGCGGTACGTCGAGAGTCCGATCATCATGGCGACCGTCCGCGTCGTCGCGCCGTTCGTGTTCACCTTCGGGCTGTTCGTGATGTTCCACGGGGCGGATTCGTCCGGTGGCGGCTTTCAGGGAGGGGTCATCGTTGGCACCGTCGTTCTCATGCTCGGCATGGCGTTTGGCATCCAGACCACGCGCGAGTGGGTCGGTCCGAAACTGCCGGTCGTGCTGGTCGGTGCGGGCGTTCTCGCGTTCCTCCTGATCGGTATTGGCCCCGTACTGCTCGGTGGAGCGTTCCTGGAGTACCACGCCTACGGCGTTCACCACGCCTCCAAATACGGGATCGAACTCGTCGAACTTGCGATCGGTCTCATCGTCTCGGGCATCGTGACGGGCCTCTTTTTCGTCATCGCGGCCGGAATGCGAAACAGCGGGGGTGAGACTGCATGATCGACGCATTGAGTGTGCGGCTCTACTACCTCGTGGCGTTCGTGCTGATAGGGATTGGGACATACATGATGATCGATAAAGGGAATCTCGTAAAGAAAGTCATCGGGATGAACGTCTTCCAATCAGGCATCTTCCTCTTTTTCATCGTGATAGCGTACGTGTCGGGGGCGAGTCCCCCGTTGTTGACCGCCCCGGGACCGTACGTGAGTCCGCTTCCCCACGTGCTGATCCTCACTGCGATCGTCGTCGGGGTGAGTCTCACCGCCGTCGCTCTCGGACTCATCGTCCGCATTTACGGGGAGTACAGCACCCTCGACACCGAGATCATCCGGGAGGTGAGCGACGATGAGTGACCTCCCGGCGCTACTGGTCGTGTTTCCAATCTTCGCGTCCATCGTCGTGTTGCTCGCCGGACTCGCTCGCTCGCGGACCGGCTGGCCGATCGCTGCTCTCGCGTCGGTCGTGCAGGTCGGAATGGCTCTCGTGCTCGGGAGCCGCGGGTTCGGCGACGAGCCGGTCCGGTACGTCGTCGGGGGGTTCACCGCTCCCTACGGCATCGAACTCGTCGTCGACGGGCTTTCGGCGACGATGGTCGTTCTCGTGGCTGTCGTCTCTCTCGGTGTACTCGGCTACGCTCGGACGGCGGGACCGCGCTCGAACCCGTTCTACGCGACGTATCTCCTGCTCGTCGCCGGACTTACGGGCATGAGCGTCACCGGCGACGTGTTCAACATGTACGTCTTCCTCGAGATCACGGGGCTTGCGGCGTACGCGCTGGTCGCCAGCGGCAAGGGTGGTCGGTCGGCGCTCGCCGCGCTGAAGTACCTTCTCGTCGGCACCTTCGGCGCGTCGCTGTTCCTGTTGGGCATCGGCTACGCGTACGTCGCCACGGGAACGCTCAACATGAACGATCTCTCCGCACAACTCGCCGCGGTGGGGTACACGTCTCCCCTGGTGCGGGTGGCGTTCGGGTTGCTCGTCGTGGGGCTGTTCGTCAAGATCGCCGTGTTCCCGCTCCACACGTGGCAACCGGCTGCGTACGCTGGTGCACCGGACACGGTGAGCGGTCTCATCTCGGCGCTCGTCTCGACCGTCTCGGCGTACGCGCTGATCCGGATCGTCTTCTCCGTTTTCACCGTAGACTTTCTCGCGGCCAACCCGTTCGCTCGGAACGTCCTCATGGCCGGAGCGGCGGTCAGTATCGTGGTCGGCAGCCTGCTCGCGGTCTCTCAGAGCGAAATCAAACGGCTGCTCGCGTACTCGTCGGTGTCCCAGTTCGGGTTGATCATCGGTGCCGTCGCGGTGGCCAACGGCACAGCCCTGACGGGCGCGGCGATCCACCTCGTGGGCCACGCCATCATGAAAGGCGGCTTGTTCCTGACGGCGGGGCTGGTCGCGAGCACCACCGGTGCCCGGACCGTCGACGAGTTCGAGGGATTGGGCGAGTACCTGCCGGTCGGTGCGGGATCCTTTTGCGTCCTCGCGCTCGCGATGGTCGGCGTTCCCCCAACGATCGGGTTCGTCGGCAAATGGTACATCGCCCTGGGTGCGGTCGAAGCCCAAGCGTGGCCGCTCGCGGTCGTCATCCTCTCGAGCACGCTGTTGACGCTGGCCTACTTCGCGCGGCTCATTGAGCGCATGTACTTCCGAGAACCGGTCGCCACCTCCTCGAGCGTCGAGACGGCCGAATCGAAGGTGGCGATCGATGTCGCCACGGACGGCACTGGTACCCCACCCTCGATGGGAATGTGGGCGACGGTCGTGGCGGCAGCCGTATTGGCTGTCGTCCTCGGCGCGGCCGCCTTCGAATACGGACAGCTACTCGAACCGACTATCGAACACCTTCTCACATGACAGACGTTACATCCCTCAGACCGATCGCTGCAGTGCTCGTATCAGCAATCGCTGTCATCCTCATCCTCGCCTCCCACAGACGCCCGAATCTGCGGGAGTCGTGGACGATCCTCGCTGCCGTGACGAAGCTTGGGCTCGTGGGTAGCATGGTTCCAGGCGTGCTCGCCGGCCGGGTGTACGTCACCGACTTTGGAGCGTTCGTGCCGGGCGTTCGGTTCGCACTGAGAGCGGACGCATTGGGCGTGCTGTTCGCCCTGTTGGCGAGCCTGCTGTGGTTGGTGACGAGCTTTTACAGCATCGGCTACATGCGTGGTCTAGACGAACACGCACAAACCCGGTATTTCGCGGCGTTTGCAGCCAGTCTCTCCTCGACGATCGGCATCGCCTTTGCATCCAACCTGATCGTGCTGTACGTCTTCTACGAACTGCTCACGGTTGCGACGTACCCGCTGGTCGCACACGACGGAACCGACGAGGCGCGCGCCGCTGGTCGGAAGTATCTCGCGTACACATTCGGTGGGGGTGTCGCCGTGCTCGCGGGCACGGTGCTCGTATTCTGGCTGACGGGAACGACGGCGTTCACGCCGGGGGGCATCGCGGCGCTCGCC
Organism: Halobacteriales archaeon YIM A00010; assembly: GCA_025041175.1. Lineage (GTDB taxonomy): Archaea > Halobacteriota > Halobacteria > Halobacteriales > Haloarculaceae > Halocatena. The sequence continues at coordinate 1,333,579 of JAKCFJ010000001.1, read as the reverse complement.
ACCACCGATCCGGTCTTCGGGCGCGCGGCGTTTGCCCTGCTGGCCGCTGGCTTTGGCGTCAAGGCTGCGCTGATGCCGTTGCACTCGTGGCTCCCCGACGCGATGGTCGCGCCGACGCCCGTCTCCGGGCTGTTGCACGCGGTTGCAGTCGTCAAATCCGGCGTGTTCGGAGTTGCACGCGTCGTTCTCGACGTGTACGGTCCGGGTCTGGTCGGCGATCTTGGCGTCGGGCTACCGCTGGCGGCGGTCGCAGCGTTCACGCTCGTGGCAGCCAGCATCATCGCGCTCCGACAGGACAACCTCAAGCGTCGGCTCGCGTTCTCGACAGTGAGTCAGCTGTCGTACATCGTGCTCGGGCTGGCCGTTCTCACCCCGGTATCACTGGTGGGAGGGCTTCTTCACATCCCTGCCCACGCGTTCATGAAGCTCACGCTGTTTTTCTGTGCCGGGGCCATCCACGTCGAGACCCACACCGACGACATCAGCAACATGGCCGGGATCGGTAGGCGGATGCCGTTGACGATGTCCGCCTTCGGGGTCGCGTCGTTAGGGATGGCCGGCATCCCGTTGGTCGCCGGGTTCGTCAGCAAGTATTTCCTGCTCATCGGAACCGTCTCGGCGGGGCACGTCGTGTTCACCGGCGCGTTGCTCGTTTCGGGGATCCTCAACATCGCGTACTTCTGGCCGGTGGTGTACACCGCCTTCTTCGAGTCGCCCGAGAACGGTGATCCCAAGCCGCTCGTGGAGAACGCGTTGGGCGGTCGGTACGCTGTTGACGCGGTCACGGACGGCGGCCACGGGGCCGAGAACGACGACCACGGCTACGCGCCGGATCACGAGGGACAGGGACCACAGGATCGCCACGAAGCACAGGCGCACATTCGTCACGAACACGGTCCCGACGACAGCCTCGCCTGGGAACACCGTGGGTGGGGCGGCGGGGAGTCGACGTGGTTCATGCTCGGGCCGATCCTGTTTGCAGCTGCCGGGTCGGTTGTTCTCGGTATCGTCCCTGACAGTGCCGTGTTTTTGCGGATCGTCAGGCTCATCGTTTCCAGCGTGACGGGGGTGAGCGTCTGATGGTCGACCCGATCGTTCCGCCGTTCGCTCCTGTGTTGGCGGTCGCTCTTGTGGTTCCTTTCGTCGGCCGGCGCGTCGGCCACGCGCTCGGCGTTCTCACGACGGGGGCGCTCGTGCCGTACATCTGGCTGGCGGCCGACGGCCAGCACCTTCCCGTGAAGCTGTTCGGATTCGACGCCGTGCTGCTCAACATCGACCCGTTCTCCACGCTGATGGGGATCATCTTCGCGTTCATCGGCGCGGTCGCCGTGCTCTACTCGTGGGCCAGCGACGCCCCGCCGATCCAGACCGCGTTCGCGCTCGGCTACGTGGGAACGAGCCTCGGCGCGGTGTTCGGCGGTGACTGGCTGACGCTCATTTTCTTCTGGGAGCTCATGGCGGTCACCAGCACGCTGTTGGTCTGGCACTACGGCGGGCGCGCGGTGCGCGCGGGATTCCGGTACGCGCTGTTGCACGGGATCGGCGGGACGCTCCTGCTCGGAGCGGTCGTGTGGCACTACGCGGCCGTCGGTTCGTTCCTGTTCACCGCGGCCGACGGCGGACTCGCCGGAAGCGTCGCACCGGTGTTGGCGGCGCTCGGCATCGGTGTCAACGTCGGATTCATCGGGCTGCACGCGTGGCTTCCGGACACCTACCCCCGCCCCCACATCGCGGCGAGCGTCTTCCTCTGTGTGTACACGACGAAAACGGGCGTGTACGGAATGTACCGGGCGTTCCCCGACGGGCAGCTCGCGATCGCCTACATGGGCGGGCTGATGGCCGTCTTCGGCGCGGGAATGGCGTTGCTCCAAAGCGACATGCGCCGGCTCCTCTCCTACCACATCCAGTCGCAGGTCGGTTACATGATCGCCGGCGTCGGCATCGGTGGCACGCTCGCCACCGGTGGCGCGTTCGGCCACGTGTTCAACCACATCCTGTATAAGAGCCTGCTGTTCATGACCGTCGGAGTGATAATCTACCGCACGAACGAAGAGAGTCTCAAGAAGGTCGGCGGTCTCGGGCGGAAGATGCCCATCACGGCCATCACGTTCGCCATCGCGGCGCTGTCGATCTCTGGATTCCCGGGGTTCAACGGCTTCGTTTCGAAGGGGATGGTCGTCGGTGCCGCCCACAAGAAACACCTCGATGTGCTCTGGTATCTGCTGCTGGCGGGGGGCGTCGGGACGTTCCTTTCGTTCATCAAGCTGGGGTACAGCGCGTTCGTCGAGGGCGAGTACGACGGCCCAGTGAGAGACGCCAACCAGGGGCAATCGGCTGCGATGATCCTCGTTGCTGGGCTGTGTGTGCTGTACGGCGTCGCTCCATCGGCGCTGTTCACTATTCTCCCAACCGAAGGCTTCGAGTACACGACGTACACCCCTGGCCACGTCGGTGAGACGCTGGTGCTCGGCGCCATCGCCGCCGTCGGCTTCGTTTTCCTGAAAGCCCCGCTCAAACGGGTCGGTCGCGTGCCCGACATCGATCGGCTGTACAACCCTCTGACGCTGTACGGCACGCGCGGGGTGGTCGTCGGCGTAACGGAGCTGTACGCCAGGGTCGACCGGGGCGTGGTGGTGCTCGCGCGCGTATCGATCCACGCTGTCGAGAACCCGGGGCGGGCTGTGGGCCGCCTCGCTGGCAGAGACGACGTTCGACTGAGCGCAGGCATCGGGACGAGCGTGTTGCTCGTGACGCTCGTCCTCGTGGGAACGATCGCGCTGTTGTTGATCTGATCGTCATACTGTCGGTCACTGGGTGATTCGAACGTCCAAGCAGACGTTCAGCTCGTGTGGGGCGTAGGATCGAACGGTGTGTCTGGTTTCGACAGCGACGGCGTACTCCGACGCGGCTTCCCGGATCGCGCGCTCGCCGGGACCGAACGGGTCGTCCTCGTGTTGGATGTCGTAGTAGTGGAGCACACACTCGTCGCCGGCCAGCCCGACAGCGGTGTCGAGGAACTCCTCGGCGCTGTGTGGGAGGTTCATCACGATCCGGTCGGCCCAGTCGGTGTACTCGATCTCGCGCACGTCCGCGTTGATGGCCGTCACGCGGTCTGCGACGCCGTTGCGCTCGGCGTTCTCCTCGAGGAACTCGATCGCAGCCGGGTTGAGATCCACACCCACGGCGCTCGCCCCGCGCGCAGCGGCGGGAACGACGAACGGACCGACGCCGGCGAACATGTCTATAAACCGCTCGTCGTCCCGCACCTGCTCGACGACGCGGTGGCGTTCGGTGGCGAGCCGCGGCGAGAAGTACACGTCCGCAACGTCGAGCGCGAACTCGGTGCCGTACTCCCGGTGGACGGTCGTCGTCTTGCCCGCGAGCACGTCCCACTCGCGCACCCGAAGCTCGCCTTTCACCTTCGACGCGCGGTTGACGACGCTTGCAACGGGGAGATCCGAACCGACCAGCGCGTCGGCGATTTCCGTTGCCCGTTCGGGATCGTCCTCGTCGAGGATCGCGATGTCACCGAGGCGGCCGTAGGACGGCTCGAACCCCAGCGTATCGGCCGGCATCGTCTGTTGATCGCGCTCGGGCACCGAACGCTCCTCGACGGCGTACCCGTCCGGAGCCTCCACCACGGGGATGTACAGCCTCCCCTCCTCGACGGTGATCTCGTAGCCCGGGTGGATGAGATCCTGCTCTGCGAGCGCCTGACGGATCGCCTCGCCCTCCGACGGCCGCACACGAACACAGGGAACAGTAGTCATGCGCCTACTCACCGGGCGATCGGAGTGAACCTGACGCTTCACGGCGGACATCCGCAGCCCGGTTGGGAAACGACAAAACACATATGTCACTAGAAAAGATTGCCAATGGGGAACGAACACCGATGAAACGGAGTGTGCGTTCGAAATACGGTCGTCTTCTAGGCGGTGGGACGCTACTTCTCCTCGGCGTCGGATTCGTTGTTTACACGTTTATATCTCCGATGGCAGGCACCGCCGTTCTCTGTTCCGATCGTATGACTCACTGGGATCTGTTCGGGATCTCCGTTCCCATCGTTCGATCGATCGAGATCGCTCCGATGAAAATGCAGCTCTCGTGGTACGATGGGTGCAACACCAAGATGACTTCGCTGTGGATACCGCTCGGGGGGAGTTCGAGCTTCTTCCTCGGGACCGTCGTAACGGTGCGTGAGCTGATACTGTCGGTCATGGATCGTTGAACACTCGGTTGCCAGTTCAGTCAGGCAATTGCTCTATCCCCCCGAAAACGCCACTGTCGATTCACGTAATGATGACCGACAGTATGAGCGACCACCAGCTGTGGCCGTGGTGAATCGTTCGAACTGGGACGATCGTCTTCGCACGGTTTAACCCGGTTGACGACCCAGCTCTGCCATGCTCACGTTCGTGGGGTTGGGGCTGTACGACGAGCGCTCGATCACCGTTGTGGGTCGGGAGGCGATCGCGACGGCCGACCACGTGGTGGCGGAGTTCTACACCAGCCGGCTCACCGGAACCACGCTCGAGGCGCTCGAATCGTACCACGACATCTCTATCGAGCTGCGCGACCGCGCGGGCGTCGAACAGGATCCGGAGCCGATCCTCGACGCGGCCGAAACCGATCGGGTCGTCTTTCTCACGGCGGGCGATCCGATGATTTCGACCACGCACGCCGATCTCCGGCTCCGTGCGCGCGAACGCGGCGTCGAGACCCGCGTCGTTCACGGCACCACGGCCCAAGCGGCGGCCAGTTCGCTCACCGGTCTCCAAAACTACCGCTTTGGAAAGGCGACGACGCTGCCGTTTCCGTACGCCCACGGCGCGGACTCGGTGCCCGCGAGCGTCATCGACACGATCGACGACAACCGAAAACGGGAGCTGCACACGCTCGTCTACCTCGACATCAAGGCCGAACGGGACGAGTTCATGCGCGCGTCCACCGCGAGCGAACTGCTCGCAGAGGCGTATGAGGACGTGCTCGCTGTCGCGGTCTGTCGGGCTGGAAGCCCTGACCCAGTCGTCGCGGCCGACCGGCTGTCCGCGCTCGCTGACCGGGCGTTCGGCGATCCGCTGCACCTGCTCGTCGTTCCGGGCGCGCTCCACCACATTGAAGCCGACGCCCTCCGCGAGCTCGCGGGCGCGCCACAGGACTGTCTCGGCGTCTCTGACTAGTCGGAGGCGTCCGGCTCACCGCCCGCGACGACCGACTGCAGTTCGTAGTCGGTGCCGGTGAACAGATACAACAGATCTTCGATGACGACCAGCGTTGCGGGGAGTTCTCGGACCACGAGCCACGTGATGGCGACGAGCACGAGGACCGACAGGCTCTGGGCGAGCACCCGGTCGGCGAGGAAATACGACACTTTGTAGGGATCCGTGGCGGAGAACGCTCCTAACACGAGATCCGGGGCGACGTGGAGGCGCTGTTGGCCGAACGTCAGGCCGATGAACGTGTTCCGAACGAGGTTGAGGACGTAGATCACGGGGATCGACACCGCCAGCGCGCGGAGCTTCCGCGTGAGGGGCGCGCGAACGGCACCGATCAGCCCGCCGAAGATGGCCATGCTGCCGATGCCCGTACACGCGATTCGGATCGTGTACGTGATCTGATGGCCGGTTTCGTCGACGAACAGGAACGTGCTCCGGCGGTCCGGGCGGTCTACGAACGCCCCGCTGACGACGCGGAAATCCTCGGGGGCGGTCTGGCCGATCAACCCCATCAGAAACTCCGTCTGGTGGGTCACGGTCTCGATCAGCGCCGTCGTCAACACCGGGATCGCCTCGAAGGGAAAGAAGATGAGTCCCATCGCACCGACGGCGCGGGACAGCACGAACAGCGAATCCCGCCCATCAAACAGCAGATACCCCGTGTACACACACGCCGGGACGGCGACGATGCAGCCGATCCCCTCGATGACGCTTTTGGAGACGACGAGATAGTAGTGGATCAACGAAAACCAAAAGACGGCGAACAGCACCCACCCGGCGACGGTGAGCGGCCGGGCACCGTCCCGATCTCTCCATTCGAGCACTGCACCACCCAGAAAGACCGCGACTACCACCCACGCCAACGGATCCGAAAGGCGGTGACTCCACGCAAGCAACCGAACGAACTCATCGACCATCGACTGAGATATTCGACCAGGAACCGCATAGCTGTTGGGTCTCGATCCGATTCATACTGTCGGACCTGCGGACGGAGCGCGACGGTCTCTGCCGTCTGGCGATTCATCAGCAGCCGATACGCAATCACCTCTGTTCGACAGTATCAGCCGTTCGGAAACATCGCACGGTGTCTTCCAACGGGACGTGGCAAATATGGTGCGAGAAAACGCTTCGAACCATCACTGCCGTCTGGCGAGCGCGACCACCAGCAACGCGATAATGGCGACCGCCGTGAGACCGGTCAGCGGTCCAAAGCCCGGGCCGTCCGCTTCCGACAGCTGAGCCTCCGTCGGTCCTCCTCCGCCGGTGCTCGTGGTGTCGGTTTCGTTCCCGGAGTCACCGGGTCCGTCGTCGGAGCCATCGGCGTGGTCACTGTCGAGACTATTGGCGTTCGTTTCGCCGGATTCGGTACTCGCGTCGGGCGGACCGGCGTGCTGGTTGTCGGTCGAGGGGTTGCTGCTGTCTCCTGTCCTGGTAGAGACGTTCGCAATGGCGATGATCGCCCCCCCATCGGCCCCTCGGTACGGTTCGTCGACCGACGCGTTGTGACCGTCGAACTCACCGTTATCGTTCGTGTCCAGGTGGGGGACCACGACGAGGGTGCCCTCTCTCTCGTAGGCGTTGTCGAGGGTGACGTTGACGTTCGTGTGGCTCCCCGCCGGAAGATACTCGGACGAGCCACGGTAGCTTTTGTGCGCTTCCGACCGATCGCTGGTGAGGAACGACCGATCGTACACGGTCACAAATCCGCCTTCGGAGAGGTTGACGGATTCCACGACGACGGTCTGTGTGCCGTCGGTCCCGACGCGCTGCGGTGTGAGACGAACCGACGCGGTCGATGTGGCGGTGAGAACACCGTCTGTCGCCGCCGCCGCGGCAAAGCCCTCGTCCGGTATCGTCACTTCGAACCGGGTCCCTTTGGTCACGTTACCGAAATCGACTCGCAAACCGAAGGTCCCGTCCTCTCTCACCCGAGCGGTACGGGTGATATTGAACGCTGCTGGCTCTTTCGAGCGGATGTGGACCGTGAGATTCGTGCCCGGTGCCACCGTCGTGTCGCCGGTGATGGTTCGGTTCGCGTCGGCTGTGAGGGTGATCCTGCTGTTCTCGTCCGTCTCGAACGACGCGTTCCGCGGCGCGACTGTAACGCTCTTTGAAACCGGCTCGTCAGCTCGACCGCCGATTACCACGTCGAACTCCCCAGGCGTAACACCGGTCGTTTCACCTTCGAACACCGCCTGTTCCGTATCGATGAGGATGGACGCGCCGGATCCGTCCGTCTCGGGGACCACTCGAAGCCCTCCTGCCTCGTTCGTTGCCGAGAGGTCGAGCATCGCGTTCGAATCGCTGTCTGCGATTCGAACCTCGAGTTCCCCGGACCGCACCAGTTCGAGCAGACGCGCGTTCGGATCGGTCCCCGGGTCGGTCGCCTCGGTATCCGAGGCGAGCGCGTTCGACAGCTCCGTAGACGCTACCTCGATGACGAGGACATCACCAGCAGCGATCGTCTCTTTCTCCGTCGTGAGATCCGAGACGCCGCCTCTCGGATCCACGTCGTCGAACCGCGATCCCGGTGCCGTCCGTATCGTGACCGCCTCGACTGCCATCTGATCGATCGTTTCAGAGACCATCCCCGAATCGTCCCCTCGAACCCGATCGTCCGCCGCCTCGACTGCGTGCAGCCGATCGGTCTGTGTGGGTGTGGTACTCGTGCCGCCCGAGACCGCACCCACGACGACGGATCCGCCTATAACACCGCCAAACACCGAACACAACACGACGACCGGTATGAAATGGGTTCGAATCGCCCGTAGTATCTCCGTTGTACGTCTAACACCCCCCACGTTTCTGTCCCTCATTGTTGGCTCGGAGTCGCTCGCTGTCGGAACGATCCTCCGCTCCAACCAAACGACTCCGGCATGATATTCCGAACGTGGGTCTACCCTTATAAATGCTTTCTGGTACGTGTGGATGTCTCCTTCAATTCCGCTCAGGGGTACTCATACTGTCGGTCATGAATCGTCGAACACTCGATGGCCTGTTCGGTCAGGCAATTGCTCCATGCCCCCGAAAACGCCACTGTCGAGTCACGTGAGTATGACCGACAGTATCAGCGATGTCTTTCGATGGGTTTTACGAGCGGACCGGAAGATGATGCAGTATGGGCGATCAGGAACACAGGATCGAGCACGACAGCCTCGGCGCGGTGGAAGTACCGGCAGACGCGTACTGGGGCGCACAGACCCAGCGAGCGATCGAGAACTTCCCGATCAGCTCGGTGACGTTCGGCCGGCGGTTCGTCCGAGCGCTCGGCGTCGTCAAGAAGGCGGCAGCGCGCGCGAACCGAGAACTGGGCCACCTCGATCCCGAGACGGTCGAGCACATCATCACGGCGGCGGACGAAGTAATCGCGGGCGAGCACGACGACCAGTTCCCGGTCGACGTGTTCCAAACCGGGAGTGGCACGTCATCGAACATGAACGCCAACGAGGTGATCGCCAATCGGGCGACCGAACTGTCCGGCGGGACGATCGGTTCCCGGGAGATCCACCCGAACGACCACGTGAACTTCGGCCAGTCGAGCAACGACGTGATCCCGACCGCGATGCACGTCGCCGTTCTCGAGGCGATCGAGGGGGATCTGCTCCCCGCCCTCGAAACGCTCGGGGCGGAACTCGCTGCCAAAGAGGAGGCGTTCGACGACGTCGTGAAAACCGGCCGGACACACCTCCAGGACGCGACGCCGGTCCGGCTCGGACAGGAGTTCGGCGGCTACCGCGCGCAGATCGAGAAAGGAGCTGAGCGACTCGAGGACACTACTCCCCGCCTCGCCGAGCTCGCACTCGGCGGGACGGCGGTCGGAACCGGTCTCAACACCGATCCCGAGTTCCCGGCGCTCGCCGCCGAGTACATCGCCGAGGAGACTGGACACCCGTTCAGGGAGGCTGACAACCACTTCGAGGCCCAGGCCGCCCACGACGCGATGAGCGAAGCCCACGGTGCGCTCCGGGTTGTCGCGGGTTCGCTCAATAAGATTGCCAACGACCTCCGGCTGCTCGCCTCCGGTCCGAGAAACGGGCTGGGCGAGATCGATCAGCCCGAAAACCAGCCCGGCTCCTCGATCATGCCCGGAAAGATCAACCCCGTTGTCGCCGAGGCGGTCAATCAGGTCCACAAGCAGGTCGTCGGCAACGACGCCGCCGTCTCCGCCGGTGCCGCGGAGGGACAGATCGATCTCAACCTCTACAAACCGGTGATCGTGCACAACGTTCTCCAGTCGACCGAACTGCTCGCCAACGCTAGTAGCGTGTTCGCAGAGCGGTTCGTCGCGCGGCTCGAGGCCAACCGCGATCACTGTGAGCGACGGGTCGAACGGAGCATGGCGCTGGCGACCGCGCTCAATCCGAGCATCGGCTACGACGCTGCCGCCGAAGTCGGAAAGACGGCGCTCAAAGAAGGGAAATCCGTCCGCGAGGTCGCCGTCGAACAGGGCTATCTCACTGATGCCGAGGCCGAGTCGGTGCTCGATCCCGCGAAAATGACCGAGACCGGGATTCTCGGCGAAGAGACGAATAACTGATTCGATCGATTATACATCTGCTACAAATGGGAATTCAGATCTGAATAGCATCTGTATCGCGTTCCCGGCGCAAACACGGCGTGTTTTCTGCGGTTTCTGGCCGAATAGGGCCAGTATCATCCGGGTAGCTGCACACGCGGCGAGAGTCCTGACTGCGCACGCTCATTAGGTATTTCCCGGATCGTACGAGCCGATCGATCCCGGTTCCGGCGTATTGACTGGTAAACGACGGTGTCGGATCGTTCGCCGTGCTATTTTTCACCCTATCAAAATCCGTTAGAATTTTCTACTCATAATTACAATCACAGATATGGATCATCTCGAGGATATCTCACTCGAAGACCTCAAACGGGCACTCGATCGCGTCGAGGAGAAAAAACCGGCCATGCGGCTCCTCGCGGCGATCGCGTACAAAAACGGTGTGACCCAGACGGAACTGGCCGAATGGTACGGTGTCCAGCGCCGGACGATTTACAGCTGGCTCAAGCGGTTGGAGGATCCGACGATCGAGAACGCGGTCCGTGACGCCCACCGGTCGGGCCGGCCGCGCAAGCTCACCGAGGAACAACGGGATTCCTTGGAGCTGGCTCTCCACCGGCCGCCCGAGGCGTTCGGCGACGCCGTGGCGTGGACGCCGGAGCTGGTCCGCCGATACGTCCGCGATCGGTTCGGGATCGACTACTCCCTCCCGAGCTGTCGTCGACTGATGAAGGAGGCGGGGCTTCGGTATCAGTTGCCACACAACAGTACCACCGAGTACCCCGAGGACCGGTTAGACGACGCCACGAAACACTGGCTGCCCCGGTGATGGGGTGGGGAGTCGCTTCGACTGAATGGGTTTTTACTGTTCGGACACACACCACGACGTAATGACCGAACGCGACTACGCGGACGTCGGGCTGGTGGCGGGGTTAGAGATTCACCAGCAGCTCGACACCGACACGAAGCTCTTCTGTGAGTGTCCGACGCGCCGGCGAGAGCCACAAGAAGCAATGCGCCAGGTAACCAGGTATCTCCACCCGACGCGGAGCGAGTTGGGCGAGATCGACGAGGCAGCCTTAGAAGAGAGCCGCATCGAACGGGAGTTCACGTATCTGGCCTACGACACCACGTGTCTGGTCGAGGAGGACGACGAGCCTCCCCACCGCATCGATCGGGAGGCGCTGTCGGTCACCTTGGAGATCGCACAGCTGCTTGGCATGAGCGTCGTGGATCAGGCCCACATCATGCGGAAGATCGTCGTCGATGGATCGAACACGTCGGGGTTCCAGCGCTCGGCGCTGATCGCTACCGACGGTGAGATCGAGACCGAGGCGGGACCGGTCGAGATCACCGACTTGCTCATCGAGGAGGAAAGCTGTCAGCGGGTCGAAGAGACGGAGCAAGGCGTCACCTACAGCCTCGACCGGTTGGGCATTCCGTTGGTCGAGATCGGCACCGGGCCGGATCTCCGATCGCCCGAGCAAGCCCAGGAGGCCGCCGCCACGCTCGGCATGTTGCTCCGTTCGACCGGATCGGTCAAGCGGGGACTGGGAACCATCCGCCAGGACGTGAACGTCTCCATCGAGGGCGGCGCTCGTGTCGAGCTGAAAGGCGTCCAAAGCCTCGATGAGATCGCGGCCATCGTCGAACGCGAGGTCGATCGACAGCTCGAACTCCTCGACATCAGCGAGACGCTCACGGAGCGGGGAGCGAGCGTCGGCGAGCCAAGCGACGTGACCGACGTGTTCGAGAACACCGACAGCGGCGTGATCGCCGGCGCGGAGACGGTCGTGGCCGTTCCGTTGTTCGGCTTCGAGGGACTCGTCGGCCGGGAGATCCAGCCCGATCGACGGCTCGGCACCGAGTTTTCCGATCACGCAAAGCGCAGCGGTGCCGGGGGCATCTTCCACACGGACGAGCTGCCCGCCTACGGCATTACCCAAACCGAAGTCGATGCGCTCCGGGAGACCGTCGGCGCGGGCGAGCACGACGCTGTCGCGCTGGTCGCGGCCGCCGATTCCGTCGCCAGGGGGGCGATCGAGGCGGTTACTGACCGTGCACGCGTTGCGATTGATGGCGTTCCCGAAGAGACGCGGGGAGCAACCACCGACGGCACGTCGGAGTATCTCCGACCGCTTCCCGGGGCAGCGCGGATGTATCCGGAAACGGACGTTCCACCGGTAGAACTCGATCCGTCCGGCGTGGAAACGCCGGAGCTGCTCACGGAGAAGGAAGAACGGTACGTTTCCGAACTGGCGTTGGATCCGACGCTCGCGGAGCAGGTCGCCTACGGGCGGCGAATGCCGACGTTCGAGCGGGCGATCGAACGGGGGATCGATCCGACGCTCGCTGCCAGAACGCTCGAAGGCACAATCACGGAGCTTCGTCGTGACGACGTATCCGTCGAAAACCTCACCGAAGCCCACCTCATTGCCGCGCTCGAACTCGTCGGGGACGAGCTTGCGAAAGAAGGTCTCACCGCGGTGCTCCGAGTGCTCGCAACTGATCCCGGTCTGAGCGCCGAACAGGCCGTTGAGGAGGCCGGCCTGGCCGGTGTCGACGAGGAGGCCGTGCGAGCGACGGTCGCGGAGGTCGCAGACCGTAACGAGACCCAGATCCAAGAGGAAGGGATGGGAGCGTTTTCCGCGCTGATGGGCGAATGCATGGGAGCGCTCCGAGGCAAAGCCGACGGAGAGCTGGTGAGTGCTGTCCTTCGTGAGGAGATCCAAAAGCGAACCTGAATCAGTATACCGTCGGTCATGGGCCTTGGAACACTCGGTTGCCTGTTCACCACGGGATCGACCGCGACTCACCCAACAAGCGGTCGTAGAGTGTCAATGAATATGACCGACGGTATAAAAGAACGAGTGCTGCTCAGTTGTGGACTTCTCGAACGCTGTTGCCGTCGCGCACCTTGTCCTCGCAGTTCGGACAGACGCGAGGGTCACTGACGCCATTCGGTGTGAAGACGCGGGCATACTGTCTCGACACGAATGCATCGCAGTTTTGGCACTGAGGCATGGTCTGTATGTGGTTGGGTAACACAATATCAGTGGTGCTTGCAGTATCATTACCGCAACCGGGATGAACCAAACGAGACGATTAGAACCGCGCGATGCGTGCACACGTTAATCGAGGTTAACGGTCGATAGCCGGGAGGACAGGAGGGAGGACGACGGTTCGGCCGATTCGGTTTCTTCGCCCGAGAGGTCCGCCTCGTGCTCGATCGTTGTCGGGTGAAGCACCCGCTGGACGAGCGTGTCGTGCCCGCGACGCAGTCGTTCGGAAAGCGCCTGGTGGGAAATACCCATCTCGACAGCGAGCTCGTCGAGAACGATCTCGCGGGGAACTTTGAAATACCCGTGCTTGTACGCGGTCACGAGTGCTTCGTACTGATCGGCTGTCAGCCCGAGCGAATCGGGTCCGTTTCCATCCCACGTCTCTACGCTGCTCACGTCCAACGAGAGGTTGTGCTTGGTACAGAACTCATCGAGCTGGGAAAGTGAATCACGCGTCGAAAAAAGGAGGCGGAACGTCCACCGGCGTTCTGTCGCTGCCCCTGAGAGGACGAGTCCCTCCGTCGCGGTCAACATCCGAACGAGTAAGCAGACTTGGCTGTTCCAACTGACGTGGCACAACGCCTCGTCCTGAACGCGCGTCAACACCTCAAATCCATCAACCGTCGAATCAGCCTCGAGTGCTGATTCGAGCGAACTGAGATCAGAGCCTCGAAACCTGAGCAGTGGTGTCGCAGTCTTGTCTCCCAATCCTACAATACGCTCGCACGTGAGTGAAAGATCAGAAACGCTGCTGAGCGCTTCGTGTAAGGCGAACTCGTCGGTGGGGAGATGGCACGTGATATGAGTTGCCATGGTAATCAGTAGTCGGACGTTGCACGTATATATTTTATTACCAAAAAATTAAATTATAAGTTAAGGTATTGTGATACGATTGTGGGGCACAACAGTTACAATCCGTACGGATCGCCAATGGGTGGCAAACCATCGGTTTTTCGTGGACAGCGTGATTACCGCTCGCGTTGGCACGGGTCGGGACGATCCCGAGTCGAGGGGTCGCACGCGCGCGAATAGATCATAGGGGGCGCGCCGTCACCGTTGCCTGTAGCCGCGGGAGCAGTCACAGCCGTTCCAAGAAAACTCGTTGATACGAACATTACAGGAGTATGGTTGTAATTGCATGACAATGCGTCCGGCTTACGTTTTGAATACGTCCCACTGCCTTGTATATGCGCGTAGGATAGTTGCTTTTGTTGTGCAAACGCCTAGTGGTTTCGATAACAGCCCTGCGCCTCCTGAATGGGGATACTGCTGTGCTGTCTGTACGGAGCCGGTCGGCAGCGATGGTTCTGCCAGGGTCACTGGTGCTGATACTGTCGGACAGAGGTGATCGAATATCAGATACTGGTGAACCGCCAGACAGCAGCTGGATAGTCCGTCTCGATCCGTACGTGGCTCTGTCCGACAGTATGAGAATCAGCAGGGAGAACACCGCGTCCCCCTATGCACGAAAAGGTTATTCGCTCGAGTCGGCCTCGAGATACTGGGCTTCCCACTCGTTGCGGGCCTCGATCTCCCGTTGCCCGCGACGGGTCACTTCGTAGTAGTTCGTCCGCCGGTCCAGCTGTCCCTTCTCCACGAGACCTTTCTCGACGAGGGTGTCGAGGTTCGGGTACAGACGGCCGTGGTGGATCTCCTTTTCGTAGTAGTCTTCGAGCTCATCCTTGATTGCCAGTCCGTGCGGCTCGTCTCGGCCAGCAATCACGTACAGCAGGTCACGCTGAAAGCCAGTCAGATCGTGCATGGACTGATGTTGTATCCGTTCACAAATAAGTCTATCGTTGGGGAATACAAGATACAATCCTGTAATCGGAGAATGATGGATATACTACCGTTTCTCGGACGATTCAGGGTACCTACCCACTGTGGTGCGAATTTGATATCATTTTTAAGATAATGTATGCGCAGACGGGCGTTATCGCTATAAGTATTTTACACGCAATGGCGTGTCACGGACGGACGGTCCACCGGTCGATGAGACGACCGATACTCCCGGATCCCCTGCTAGATGTGAGCAAGACGTAATGGTGAAAAATCACCCGACGTGATCTTGATATTGGGTAGTGATATCCTACCACGATCGTGTGGTAGACTCAGCCAACGTTCTCTCTACCAACACTAACCAATCACGGGGACGAGCCGATCACTGTCCTACTCGGTAGTGGAGGAGCACGAACATATACCTCACATAATTTATCTTTCCTGGGACGGTGGATCCAGCACGCCTCAATGTGTTTGTTACATGACTATATAGAAAAATACAATTTTATCTTATATTTTGTCTATTATTCTAATTTATATCCTCATAATAAAATCAATTGCTGATCGGGACTGCGTCCGGTGTTACTGTGGTACACAGAGCCGCTATTCGTGGTTTTCGGCTCGAACTGACAGTAGCATGGATCAAATCTGTACACATCGATTTTAACTGTGTGCTTTCATACAAGATGGGTAGACCGCCGTATAAGCTAGATTGCTGAACACCATATATCGAAGATCGCTACAGATAGTTTTATAGTATTATTTCCATCGTATATCCCAACCATCACAGCTTATACGCGCGTGTTTACTCAGATTCGCGTTTATTAATTATGTTTTAGGTTATGAGGTGTACAAACATATCTGTGTAGCGCGTCGTCATCCCTCGTTTCGGAGAGAGCAGCCCACGCAATGTTGTGGCAGTATTCACTGGATATCGAGCGTGATCGGGCGTGGGAGATCACACTATCCGATCCGGGGTGTCGGATAGAGCCGAGCAGGGGGGTTTACGCGTGACTCTGGAGATACGGAACGATCTGTCTGTGGATCTCTTTAGCTCGTTGGGTCTCTCCCGCGTCGTTTGACCAGTCGGTCTCATCCCACGTCGCAACCACCGTTCCCGGCGCAAAGACGGTGACTGCGGATCCGTCAGGGGGCACGTGGTCCGGTTCGATCTCTCCTGTTTGGGTGGCTTCTTTCAGTAAATCCGCGGGATCACCGGCCGAGCGGGGTGCCCGATCGTCCGCGACTGCCGGTGCAGAGACGGAAGCGGATCCATCGCCCGCTGACACACGGCTGACCGATCCGTTCGGTGGGGAGATTCGAGGTGTCCGTTGTGAATCAGACCTCCCTGTCGAGCCGTAGAATTCAAACTCGTCGTCCGCGTCAGTGTCCGTTATTCGAGCGATGAACGACGGGAGCCACTCGTCCGCCAGGCCGCGCGTGGGCTGGACCGCGAACTGTCCGTTCTGAAAATAAAAAACTCGTGAACGGACGTGCCACGGTTGCGCCCTCGAAAATTCCGCCCCACGAGTGCGAGTAACGCCGCTTTCGGAGAGAACAGTTTGGTATTGGAAATGACAATAAGAATGATTTCCGTGGCCAAATCCAAGAACCACAGCGTCGACCGAATCACAATGTGTGGGCGTGTCGTTCCGGGAACAACGGGGCGCGTCGTCTGCCGACACCTCAATCGCGTCACGAACGTCCTCTAGAGACGGACGTACAGCCGCTGGAAGCGTTATCGCGCCGAATTTGAACCGTTCTGATTTGTACATGATTTTACCAACCCGATTACCGGGTTAGTATTAAATTTTTCTATAGATATTTGGGCTAAAAATTTGGACAGAATGACAATCATTCGTTCAGTCTGGTGGGTAGATATAGGCGAACAAACCCACGAATATCTTTGAGGAGAAGATATTAGTGGAAACACTTGTATTCGTTATAAAATATACGGAGTGAGAATCGACCACAAACAAGGATCACGGACGAGCTTTATTAGATGCATCTATCCATCGTTTCTATCCGATATTTGTTGTATTTATCTCATTCTTGGGCACGTGCGCCGGTCACTTCCGGTGTTTGTGGCTTCGAGTGTATCTGCACAAGCCACTCTCCGGCTGATCGTGCATCGATACTGGCTAAAAATGACGAATTCGGCCGTTTCAGGGTCGGTTCCTTGCAGACGGAGACCCTGCTCACGGTAGATACTTACAGATGGGCTCGCCGGATCACTTCGTAGAACTCGTTCGTCATGGACTCGCCGGGATTTGAACCCGGGGCCTCTCCCATGCCAAGGGAGTGATCTACCTCTGATCTACGAGCCCGCACACAGTGGTATCCGTCCGGGTAACTT
Source organism: Halobacteriales archaeon YIM A00010 (assembly GCA_025041175.1). Classification (GTDB taxonomy): domain Archaea; phylum Halobacteriota; class Halobacteria; order Halobacteriales; family Haloarculaceae; genus Halocatena. The sequence continues at coordinate 1,316,650 of JAKCFJ010000001.1, read as the reverse complement.
AACCCCATCGAAGCGTTGGGGTGCGAAGTAGAAACCGTTTTGAGGCTGACGGTGTACAATCGGATGGGAACGGCACGACCGCATATCCGACATCGCCGCGGGCTTCCACGGCTTTGGGAGTGCGGTAGTGCAACAGCGACTCGTCTCGCGCGAGCGCTGCATAGAGCGGTTCGTGTGGTTCCAATCACGACTATGGCACGAATGCACACCCGCCGTCGAGGGTCGTCCGGTTCGGACCGCCCGGCGGCAGACGAACCACCGGAGTGGAGTGACGTAGATACAGACGCGATCGAAGAGCGCGTCGTCGAACTCGCAGAACAGGGCCACGACCCGAGCGTCATCGGCCTGAAGCTCCGAGACGAGGGCGTTCAGGGCGTTCCGGTTCCGGACGTGAAGCTAGCGACCGGAAAGAAAGTCACTGAAATCCTCGAAGAGAACGACGCTCGGTCGGAGATTCCGGAAGACCTCCGGAACCTCCTCGAACGCGCCGTGCGCTTGCACGAGCACATGGAGGAACACCCTGGTGACCACCAGAACAAGCTGGCGCTCCAGAACACGGAGTCGAAAGTTCGCCGTCTGGCGAGCTACTACCGGGGAGACGTCCTCGATTCGGAGTTCGACTACACCTACGAGACGGCGCGCGAACTCCTCGATCGGGAGTAGCTTGGTATCCACCGATGTCCACCACTGATCACGCCGCGACCGATCGCCGGGTCAGCGACTTGGCCGTCGAACTCGAGAGAGCGGAGTTCGTCCGGTTTCTCGCTTCACCGGACGGGGACGCACTGGCAGCGACAGGCGTCCTTGCGCGGGTGCTTTCGATCCCGTATCAGGCGCGGGTGGTCCGAACCGACACGGCCGGAGCGAGCGAGGCGGATCTGACAGTCGCTGTCGGACGCACGGAAGGCGACGTGTCGATCACTGACAGACCGGTAGCGGCGCGCGCTGTCGAAGTCGCACAAGCGCTTTCGGACGGCACAGCCGAGCTGCCCCCGCCGATCCGAGCGCTCGCGCTTGCCGGCATCATCGCGGCCGAGCGAGAGATAGACGACCACGCGGACGTGTTCGAGGACTCTCTCACGATCGATAGCCGTCCGGGGGTCGGCGTCCCAACAGCCGATCCTGTCGATGGGTTGGCACACACGACGCTGGTTCACGCGCCCTTTTCCGGAGATATCGACGCGACGAGCGATGCGCTGTCCGGGATCGACGCGGACGCCGGCGGTACTGAAACCCGCGTCCAGACCGCGTCGATGCTCGCGGTGTCGGTCGTCGACGAGCCGAACACACGCGCGTCGACGGCGATCGAGCGGGCGCTCCATCCCCACGTTGTCGAATCGAGCGAGGGCTGTCCGTTCGCTACGCTCGCAGGCTATGCGGACGTACTCGACGCGCTCGGTCGGTCGAGTCCGGGTGAGGGGTTGGCGCTCGCGCTCGGGCACGGCAGTTCCGAGAACGCGCTCGCGTGCTGGCGTGATCACGCTCGGACCGTTCACGACGCCGTTCGGACCGCTGAGCTCGATCGGTATCCGGGGTGTGTCGTTGCGGATCTTACCGGAGCGCCGACGCCAGCGGTCGAAACGGTTGCCCGACTCGTTCGGGAGTATCGCTCGCCCGAGCCGGTCGTGCTCGCCACCGCGGACAGCGTGGCTGTAGCCACGGCTCGAGCCAGAGACCGAGACCTCACGGCGCCACTCGCTGCGGCCGTCTCGGCTGCTGAGGATGATGGGACGGTGACCGGGCGTGGACGGTACGCCCGCGCGTCTATAGCGCCACAGGGCACGGATGTAGACGCGTTTCGGGAGGCGATCTAATGACCCGGCGCGCAACCATCCGGACGGAGACCGACGACGCCCGCGCGAGTGTCATCGCGGCGGCACTCACACCGGACAACACCGAGGAGATGACGACGACGGTGCGCGAAGGGACGATCGAGACGACGATCGAGCGGCCGACGACCGGTGGATTGCGGACGACGGTGGACGATTACGTCACGAACCTCACGGTAGCAGCACAGCTGACGAACGACACGACCAACAACCATGAGTGAACGATCAGTCTCACGACGAAAACGAGAGAAACGCTGGTACACGGTGTTCGCCCCGGAGCAGTTCGACCGGGCCGAACTCGGTGAAACAGTCGCACGGGAGCCCGAACAACTCGACGGGCGAACGATCGAAACGACGCTCGGCGCGTTGCAAAACGACGCCAGCGAGAACAACACCAAACTCACGTTCAAGATCACGGACGTGGGAAGCGACAGCGCCTACACGGAGTTCATCAAACACGAACTCACGCGCGATTATCTCCGGAGCCTCGTCCGGCGCGGCTCCTCGAAAGTCGGCGCGTTCGTGACGGTCCTCACGGCCGACGACTACCGGGTCCAGGTCCAGCCTGTCGCCTACACCACCAAGAAGGCAGACCACAGCCAGGAGAAGGCCATCCGACGACAGATGACCGACATCGTAGAGACCGCCGCCGACGAACGAACGTTCGAGGAGTTCATCGACGGCATCGTCTCGGGTCGGCTGTCGGGTGGTATCTACAACGAGGCGAAAACCATCTACCCGCTTCGGCGCGTGGAGATCCAAAAAGCGACGCTCGAAGCCCACCCCGAAGAGATCGCAGCAGAAGAAGAGACGTCGGTCAGCGTCGAAGAAGACGACGTGGAACTCGACGCGTAGACCGAATCCGTAGCCATCTGAAAATTTACTTTTCCTCGACGACGATCACGCCGGTCATGACCTGCTCGTGTGGAATACAGAAGTAGCTGTACGTTCCTGGCGTCTCGAAGGTGTGTGAATACGTCTGTCCAGTGAGAATTTTACCGCCGTCGCGGCCGTTGTGTTCGGTCCACGATTCCCTGGCAGCGGCTTCGGTGTCGAAGCCCCCGGAGGCGAAGTACTCCGTGCCGCCGGGGATCGCGTTTTCGTACGCGGTCACTGAGTGTGCGCGGGAGTTGGTGTTTCCCCAAACGACGGTCTCGCCCGCCGAGATGGTGTGGTGGTCGGGTGTGAACGCGTTCGATGTCATTCCGACATCGTACTCCTCAGCGGAGAGCGAACCCCGAGCGAAACATCCCGCAAGCGTGGCGCTCGTGATCCCCGCTGCGGTCGCCAAAAACGCGCGCCGGTCCATAGCGGCGGTAGCGACCACGGAGATATAGACCCGGCGGTTTTCGAAACCGGTGGATCTCGCGCGTGTCACGAAAGGAAACGCTCTTGCCCGCGACTGTCGCAGTCTGATGCATGAGCAACGGGGACGACGAAAGCACAGCAACGGACTCAGGGTCATCCGATCCCGATCCCGAAGAGCTCTCTGACCGGCTCGATGCGACCGAGGAGTCGCTCGAAACCGCAACGACGGAGGCGGATCTCGACGATATCGAGGCGGATCTCGACGCGGTGGCCGAGGAGATCGACGCGCTTCCGGAACCCGAAGAGGACGACGAAGAGTCCCCTCGGGACCGTCTCCAAGAGCGCACGGAAACGCTCCGTGAGGAGCTCGAAGAGCAGCGCGGGCCGTACGCGAGCGATATCACTGACGATCTCGATTCGATCGCGTCACAGATCGCTGACACCCGGTGGACCGAACAGGGAGCGTCGGATGTCGTCGGGACCGTCGAGACGTTCTTGGAGACGGTGGACGATGCGCTCGACACCGACGTACCACTCGAGGCAGCGTCGACTGACGACGCGGCGGACGCCCTCTCTCGGGCGAGCGACGCCGTCGAAGCGGCCGAACTCCACCCCGACGACAATACGGACACCATCGAGAGCCTGCTGGACGCGACCGAGACCCTCCAGGATGGGATCAATGAGGCCCAGGCGTGGAACGACCTCACGGTCCGCGAGCAGCTCGAGCGCCAGGGTTTTTACGACGTTCTGACCCCGAAAAACCGCAAGGACTTCCCACCGGAACTCACCGTGATCCGGATTGCCGAATCGAACGGCGATCCCGAGCCGATCCTGCTCGCACTCGAAAAATTCGGCTCGGAATTCATGGAGGAGAACTGTCTCGACGCGCTGTGCCGGATGGGTCCACGAGCCGCGTTCGAGGAAATGAACCAGCGCGCACAGAAGCGAAACCAACGACCGATCGAAGTGCTCGGAAAGATCGGCGACGACCGGGCGCTGGAAACGCTGGTGCCGTACATCGAGGAGGACGGTGATCCCGTCTTACAGACGATAACGCTCAAGGCAATCGGGGAGATCGGTTCCGAGGAAGCGACCCAGTCCGTGGCCGATCAGCTCGTTGCCGAAGAATCGTCGATCCGCAGCGCGGCTGCGAAAGCGCTCGGTCGGATCGGTGACACCCGGGCCGTCGAACCGCTGGCCGAGCGGCTTGACGAGGACGACGACGACACCGTTCGAGCAAGCGCCGCGTGGGCGCTCAACCGGATCGGCACCCGAACCGCGCTCGAACGCGCCAGCGAGTACGACGACGACCGATCGTATCTCGTACAGGCCGAGGCCAAACGAGCCACGACGGCAACGGCCGACACCGAGCCCGCTTGATCCACCAGCTAGTCCGGCGGAACGAGAGAACTCTTCAACCGAGAGAATTCTTATGACTGTTGGTCGGCGTCGGACGCCGTCTGTCTCCTCTCCTGCCATTCTAGCGGTGGGACGGCTCCGAGCTGCTGGAACCACGATAGTGTGTCCATTGTCGTCCAGACTTCCGCTATCCGTCCGTCGGATAGTCGGAGTAGCATTACCGCATCTACTTCCACCTGGTTGCCTGTCGCTGCGATTCCGAGATACTCTCCCCGATGTGTGCCCTCAATCGTGGCTCGAACCGCAACCTTGTTCTCACCTCCGAACACGTCTTTCACCGCAAACTTGAGATCGGGAAACGCCTCGCGTATGACTGTTTCTTGAACCTCGATGAAACTTTCTCTGTCTCGGAGCGTTTGGAGTCCGTGGATGACGAAGTCGGGCGCGAGTATCTCATCAGCGCCAGCGAAATCACCATCGCTCAAGATCTCCTCGAAGTAGCGGTCGATGATTCGTCTATCGGTCTCGTTTCTGACGTCCGTTCGATGGCGTGAAGCCATGAGATAGATGACGTGTGGTGACCCCATGGAATCTCGTGTGAATATATTCACACCCTTGTTGGCAAACCAGCGGAAGGATAGCGATGACTGGCGTTCTCCCCGTCCGAAGAGTGGATCGTCATAGGGCTCATCGCTGCCCGAAGCAGGCTACCGGTTTCACTGGATACGTCTGATGCCTGCTCCTATCATGGTTATCAGTCCGACGTTCGACCCTGTATGTTTTCGTGCCGTATCGATCCACAGCTTTATATCGAATACCGAAACCAGAAGCGGTGTGGTAACACGAGGCGATCGTTCCGGGTGGAGGTGGCTTTCGGACTCGGTTCAGGAGCCGGCTCCACGCCAACCCCCACTGCGATGGACGTGGGTACTGGCGGTACTACTCGTCGTCGCAACGTTCGGAGGACCATCGGCGGGGGCGGCTGGTGATACGAACAGTTCGGAGTCGGACACCCAGATCGAAATCGTCGGTGTCCACCCGAATCCGGTCGCCGAGAGTGATGCGGGCGAGTTCGTCGTCATCGAGATACCGGAAGAGACGAACGTGAGCGGTTGGCAGCTCCGTGATGGGGAGTCGAACGTCTCGTTACCGAACACGACGGTGAACGGTCGGATCGTGCTCTCGACGGAGCCGGAAGCAGCCCGAGCCGTGATCGACGCGCCGGTACAACCGCTCGCGGGAACGTTGGAACTTGCCAACAGCGGCGAGCGGGTCCGGCTCGTGGGGAACGACGGACCGATCGATGCGGTCGAATACGACACGGCCCCAGAGGGTGAACGATACCGGCGGGATGGCGAACAGTGGGAGTGGCAGCCGATCGGTAGCACCGACTTTTCGGCGCTCGAAACCGGATCGACATCGGCTCGGCTGTTCGTGCTGCCGGACGCTCCGGACGTACCCCGAGAGACGCTGGAGTCGGCCACGGATCGGATCCTGCTCGGCGGATACACGTTCACGTCCGAGCGGGTTGCCACCGAGCTGGTTCGGGCACACCGTCGTGGCGTTCACGTCGAGGTACTCGTCGAGAGCGGCCCAGTCGGAGGGATCACGACCCGCGAGGCGGCGGTGCTCGATCGGTTGTCGTCGGCTGGCATCGAGGTGCACGTGCTCGGAGGCGAGCGGGCGCGATACGACTACCACCACGCGAAATACGCCGTCGTGGACAACCGATCGCTCGTGATGACCGAAAACTGGAAGCCATCGGGCGTTGGCGGCCGTTCGAGTCGCGGATGGGGGACGGTCGTCGACGATCGAGCGCTCACGGACCGATTGGCGGCGGTGTTCGTGGCCGATACCGGGTGGAAGGATACGATGCTGTGGCCGGCGTTCCGGCGAAACGAAACGTTCGAGACGGCCGATCGGGCGGTCGAATCGTACCCCTCGGAGATAGCCCCAGAGCAGCTACCGGTCGAACGGACGCGGCTTCTCCTCGCGCCCGACAACGCCGAGTCGGAGCTGATCGGTCTGATCGACAACGCCACTGAGGAGATCCGAGTCGTGCAGGTGTCGGTCGCTGGACCCGACGGTCCGTTCACGGGGGCAGTGCTCGAGGCCGCGCGTCGAGGTGTCGACGTTCGCATCCTCCTCAGCAACGAGTGGTACGTGAAAGAGGAAAACAGCGCGATCGCCGAGCATCTCAACCGGCTTGCGGCCGAGCGGGATCTTCCGCTCGAGGTACAACTTGCGGAGCCGAACGATCGGTACGGAAAGATCCACGCCAAAGGGGTGATCGTCGACGGCGAGCACGTCGTTATCGGAAGTCTCAACTGGAACGAGGAGTCCGCTCGAGAAAACCGGGAAGTCGCGGTCGTTCTCACGGGGGATGCGGTCGGGAACTACTACGAAAAGGTGTTCGCCGCGGACTGGACGGGCGGAACCGACGACGGACTTCCCGTGGGGATCATCGCCGCGCTCGGGATCCTCGTTTTGGTGGCGCTAGTGCTCGCCAAAACGATCGACTTCGAACGCGATCGGTGAGCGTCGAACTGTCCCGACGCTCAGAGCAGAGTGCTTCGGAGCTGTTCGTCGATCTCGGCGTCAGCCATCTTCTCGACGAGCGCGTCCAGCACCGTTTCGCGCTGCCCCGAAACGAATTTGATCGAGCCGACGACGAGATGTCCGCCGCCACTGACCCCCGCCTCGGGGTGTTCGTCGGCCAGCGAGGAGACCATCTCGGGGATGTCGAGTCGCACACCGTCGCTCCGGAGCACAGCGAAATCCGGCCCGTAGCCGATCGTGATCACGGGATCGCCGTCGTGTTCGGTGACCCTCTCGTCGTGAATCGCGCCGGTCGTCTTTCCCGGTGCCGGGTAGGTGAACCGGTGGGCGTGGCGTTCGACATCGATCCGATACAGGTGGGCACCGTTGTCGAGCTGCTCGTGGTCGGTGTGTGGGAGCGTCACGTCGAGCTGGCGGTCGCGGTCGCGCTCGGCCCGGTCAGCGAGAAACGACACGAGCTCCTCGTGGCGATCGGAATCGTCACTGCCCACGTCGAGCACGTCGTTGACGAAGCCGTTACCGTCGTCGTACCGGAGCCAGAACGCGGCGTAATCGAGTGCCTCACCGATGTTCTCGATGTCGGGTTCCTCGTAGCCCGCTTCGCTGGCGAGCGAGAGGTACGCGTCCATCGCGTCCGCGCGCGAGCGATCACACAGTCCTGCGACGGCCGGAACGTGGGTGATATCCGACGTCAGCTCGGGATCGATCATTCGCGCGAGCTCGACCGACATCATGCCGGTCGTGACCCGGTAGTCCTCGCCGTGGAGATACGGGTTGACGTGCTCGGTGACGAGCGGCTCGACGGCCTCGGGATCGGGATGGTGGTGGTCGACGACGACGATCGGGATGTCGTACTCGGCAAGCGTCCGGTAGGCGGGGATGTCCTCTTCGGTCGAGCCATTGTCGAGCATCAGAAACAGCGGCAGCTTCTGCCCGTGGCGGTCCCGGTCGGACAGCGCGTGGTTGAGATCACGCGTCACGTCTTCCATCTCGTAGAAGGGCGCCTTGCTCGGCAGCCGGCGGAGCAGATACTGTGAGGCCTCGGGAGTCTCGTATCGATCCTCGATGAACCGTTCGAGCGCGAGCTGGAGCGGAACGCTGGCACACATGCCGTCGCCGTCGGCGTGGTGACGGATCCGGATCGGTCGGCCATCGAGCACGGCACGGCGGAGCGTTTTCGCAACGTCAGCGAGATCCGTGAGGATGGTTTCGAGCTCCGGCCAGTCGACGAGCGGCTCGATCTCGTTCGGCTCTGCGACCACATCGAGCGATTCGTCGGTCTGTGCCCGCACCTCTTCGGGGTTGGGAACCGGCTCTAGCTCGTCGATCTCCAGCTGTTTCCCGCCGTTGTGCTGCTCGACAGTGCCCGACACCCGAACGATCTCACCGATCTCGCTGTCCGGATACGCCCGAACCCCGGCTTCTTCGAAGCCGGCGCACGGAACGACGCCGACCTCGTCTCGCACCTGGAAGATGGTCGGTCCGGACGTCTGGCGGATCTGAATGATCTCACCGATGAAATGAGCGGGATCACCGACAGCATCGTCGAGATCCGCTGCGGTGATGAGCTGTCCCGGCTCGACGACGTCCGTCCGGTACTCGGTCGGTTGGGCCTCGCTGAAGCTCAGATCTCCGTTGTCGAGGATCTCATCGAGCTGAACGATGAGCGAATCCCCATACTCGTACTCGTCCTGTAGTTTCGACTCGTGGACGAGCCCCGAGAGGTTGTCCGAGAGGTCGACGAATACGCCGTAGTCGACGACGCCGTTGACCGTGGCGTGGTAGTACTCACCAACGTCCACATCGTCCATCGTGCAGCTCGGTGCAAGGTCGTAGACAATAGTGATAGAGACGCGCGAAGGTGGCATTTCCCCGAACTCGGCTCTCGTCGGTGTTAACGCTTCCCTTTCGAATGACCTTTGTCGGGATGCTGTCCATACTCACGAACAAAACGGAAGTCGAGAGACGCGGGAGACCCACGCGAACGACGCCAGGAGAGCGGTGGGCACGCGTTTCGGAACCCTTAGATGGAAACCGCGTCTTCGTATTACACATGCGCCTGTTCCGCTCGGACGAGATTCTCGGCATTGCCGAGGAGACACTCACGTTCGCGCGTGAGGCCGCCGAGAACACCCACCCCGACGAGTACATGGGGCTGCTCCGCGGTGAAGACGCCCGCAAACTCGGACTGGAGGAGGCGGGGACCGTCATCACCGAGGTCCTCGTCATTCCCGGCACGGAATCGTCCCCGGTGAGCGCGACGGTGAAGACGAACATGGTTCCCAACGACTGGCGGGCTACCGGCTCCATCCACTCACATCCAAACGGCGTCCTCCGGCCGAGCGACGCGGATCTCGCCACCTTCGGGAAAGGGTCGGTTCACATCATTCTCGGCGCTCCCTACGGGGAAAGCGACTGGCAGGCGTTCGATCAGGAAGGGAAGGCGAGGGAGCTGTCGGTGCTCGACGTCGTGCTGCCGGATCCGGAAGAACAGTTCTTCGATTTCACACAGGCGGACATCGATCGGGAGTTGCACCGATGAGGGTCGTCGCGCAAGGGACCTTCGACATCCTCCACCCCGGTCATCTCCACTACTTCCGCGAGGGAGAGGCGATGGGCGATGAACTCCACGTCATCATCGCTCGGCGGAACAACGTTACCCACAAAGACCCTCCCGTTCTTCCCGATCGCCAGCGCCGTGACATGGTCGACGCCCTGGAGATGGTCGATCAGGCCCATCTCGGCCACACGGAAGACATCTTCATTCCGATCGAACGGATCGATCCTGACGTCGTCCTCCTCGGACACGACCAACACCACGACGAAAGCGAGATCGAAGCCGCCCTCTCTGCGCGGGGACTCGACTGCGTCGTCAGGCGGGCTTCGGGGAAGGAACCACAGTACGAAGGGGAGATATTCTCGACCGGACAGATCATCGACCGGATCTGTACGGAACGGTGTTAAACGCGACAATTCCGATCGGTGAGCGGCTTTCGCAGCCAACAACAACACGTAAGAGCCTCCATCGGTAAATTCCGAACATCCAACCATGGCCACGGACGTCAAGCCGACGCGAAAGAACCTCATGGCGATCGAGGACCGCATCGAGCTGTCCGAGCGCGGACACGACACGCTCGAACAAAAGCGCGATGGGCTCATCATGGAGTTCATGGACATCCTCGATCAGGCCCAGGACGTGCGTTCGGACCTCAACACCGCCTACGACGACGCCCAGCGCAAGATCAACATGGCCCGGGCGATGGACGGCGACATCGCGGTACGTGGTGCTGCCGCGGCGTTGAAAGAGTATCCCGAGATCACGACCCAGTCGAAAAATATCATGGGCGTGGTAGTGCCCCAGATCGAGTCCTCGAAAGTGAAAAAATCGCTCGACGAACGCGGCTACGGCGTGGTCGGCACCAGCGCCCGCATCGACGAGGCCGCCGAAGCCTACGAGGATCTCCTCAAGCAGATCATTCTCGCCGCGGAGGTCGAGACCGCGATGAAAAAGATGCTCGAAGAGATCGAGACCACCAAACGCCGGGTCAACGCGCTCGAATTCAAACTCCTCCCCGACCTGTACGAGAGCCAGGAGTACATCGAGCAGAAGCTCGAAGAACAGGAGCGTGAAGAGATTTTCCGCCTGAAGAAGATCAAAAACAAAAAAGAAAAGGAGGAAGAAGAAGCGGCCAGCGGTCAGGACTCCGAATCGGCGGACGAACGCGAAGCCGCCCCGACCACCTGATCCGGTGCGTCGCTGTTCGGATCGAGTGTAACGCTTTTTCAAGGCGGTCTCCCAACGCGGTGTATGAGCTGTCCTGAGTGTGATTCGCCGCTCGTTTCGTTCACCGTACCGCCCGATCTGCGCGAGTGCGCCCCTGCGACGACCGAGACGCTCGCTATCTGTACCCGGTGTCTCACCCTGTTCCCAGCCACGTCCGTCTCCGAATCCGTAGGAGACGCCGAGAGTGTCCCGGATTTCAGCCGTGTCAGCGACTCGTTTCCGGCGGGGGAGGCTGCGATCCCGATGGCGCTCGCGCTCGGGTTGCTCGAGTCGTTGGCGCTCAACCGCGCGGAGATCGAGCAACTGATCGAACACGTGGAACGGGCGGGTGCCGATCCGTTGTTGCTCCTCGATCAGCTCGACCGACAGGGCAGCGTCAACCCACGCTGGGATGTCGACCGGCGACGACACCAGCTGGAGCAGTTTTTGGAGAGGTAACGCCGGGTCAAACTTTATATTCGAAAACGCAGCCACAGCCGGTGTGTTCGTGGCACCTCCCGATCTGCTCCGGTTGCTCGTCGTTCCCTGTCTCGCCTGGGCAGGCTACCACGACGTTCGGACCCGCCGGATCCCGAACTGGATCTGGCTTCCGATCGCCGTCGGTGGTGGGGTCGCTATCGTCGTCGATTGGGTCGCGGCTGCACCGGCTCCCGTTCGATCCGCGTTGTTGTTCCGGTGTGCGGTGAGTCTCGGATTGGTCGCCCCGCTCGGCTACCTTCTCTGGCGGATGGGCGCTATGGGCGGCGCGGACGCGAAGGCGATCGGGACGCTCGCGCTCGTGTTTCCCGTCTGTCCCACCGTCTATTTCTGGTGGGGAATCCTTCCGCTCCAACGGGCGTCTCACGGGGTGTTCTCGCTCATGATACTGACGAACACCGTTCTCATCGGGATGGTGATTCCGGTCGCTCTGGCCGTGTACAACGGCGTTAACGGACGGATAACTCCCGCGATGTTCGTCGGGCGTCCGTACCCCATTACCGCTGTGCCGGACGTATACGGCCAGCTGCTCGGGAACGAGTCCGGTCCCAGCCTCACCGGTGGACTGGATCTCGACGCGCTCAGGATGTATCTCCGCTGGCGGGGAACGTCGCTCGCCACGCTGCGAGCGTCGCCCGACGCCCACCGCAATCCCGCGAGCTGCCCGGGCGCATCGGCTGACGATCCGTGGGGCGTGGCGGCTTTTCTGTCCGCGATCGACGGCGACGCGTACGGAACCACCCCCGATCAGCTCCGGTCGGGGTTAGTGCGCCTCTGTTCGGAGGAGTCCGAATCGGTGTGGATCACCCCCGGCATCCCGTTTCTCGCCGTGGTCTTTTTCGGGTTGGTGATTGCGCTCATCCACGGGGATATGCTCGTCACCGCGACGCGAGCGTTCGGGGTCGCGTGACGTGCATCGGACTCTTTGGAGTACGCCACCACATTCACTTTCACTCGGGTGTGCGAAGGTACTTATCCGGAGATGCATAACGAGGACTCGATGGCCCGCGCGGAGAACACCGACATCATCGATCGCTTCGAGGAGTTCTACCGCACCTACTACCGCAACGAGATCGGTGAGCTGGCGCGCAAATATCCGAACGATCAGCGCTCGCTGTACATCTCGTGGGACGATATCTACCGCTTCGATCAGTCCCTCGCTGAGGACGTTCGAACACAGCCCGACCAGTTCCGTGAGTACGCAGAAGAGGCATTGCGCCTCTACGATCTCCCGGTCGACGTGAGCCTCGGACAAGCCCACGTGCGCGTGTACGATCTCCCAGAGACGACCGGCATCCGTGACATCCGCTCACATCACCACGGACAGCTGGTGAGTATTCGGGGGATCATCCGCAAAGCGACGAACGTCCGTCCGAAAGTCCAAGACGCGGCGTTCGAATGCCAGCGGTGTGGCACCCTGACGCGCATTCCACAGACTGGGGGAGAGTTCCACTCACCGCACGAGTGTCAGGGCTGTGAGCGGCAAGGCCCGTTCAGGATCAACTTCGATCAATCCGAGTTCGTCGACGCCCAGAAACTCCGCGTTCAGGAGAGCCCGGAAGGATTGCGCGGAGGAGAACGCCCCCAGAGCCTCGACATCAACATCGAAGACGATATCACTGGGGAGGTCACCGCCGGCGACACCGTCCGCGTGACCGGGGTGTTACACCTCGATCAGCAGGAATCCCACGGCGAGAAGTCGACGATGTTCGACATCTACATGGACGGGGTGGCGGTCGAGATCGAGGACGACCGGTTCGAAGACATGACGATCAGTGATGAGGACAAAAAGCGCATCATTTCGCTGTCCGACGAGGAGGACGTCTACCAGCAGATGGTCGGGTCGATGGCGCCGTCGATCTACGGGTACGAAAAGGAGAAACTCGCCATCATCCTCCAGCTGTTCTCCGGGGTGACGAAACACCTCCCCGACGGATCGCGCATCCGGGGTGATATGCACATTCTGCTGATCGGCGATCCCGGCACGGGAAAGTCCCAGCTGCTGCAGTACGTCAGGAACATCGCCCCCCGGTCGGTGTACGCCTCCGGCAAAGGCTCCTCCGCGGCAGGGCTTACCGCTGCTGCGGTCCGCGACGACTTCAGCGACGGCCAACAGTGGTCGCTCGAAGCGGGGGCGCTCGTGCTCGCGGACCAGGGCGTCGCGGCGGTCGACGAGCTGGACAAGATGCAGTGTGTGACCGGCGACACCCTCGTCCGCACCGCCGAGGAGGTCGTCCCCATCCGAGAACTCACACGGGCGGCACACGGCGACACCGAACGCCACGAGAACGGCAGAACGATCCGCGGGACGGATGTCGACGTGTGGACGGCGACCGACGACGACCGTCTCGACCGTCGATCGGTCGAGGCGGTCCACGAGTATGACGCCCCGAGCCAGTTGTGTGAGATCACGCTCGAATCCGGTGAGCAGCTGACGGCGACCCCAGATCACCCGTTTTTCGTTCTCGATGGGGGTGAGCGCGACGAAACGCCCGCCGGGTTGCTCGCACCCGGCGATCTGGTGGCCGTGCCCGATACGGCCCCAGCGGTCACCGACGGCGGAATAGCCCGCCGATCGACCACCACGCCTCGAACAGGGAGAGAGGAGATCACCTACCACCGGGTCGAGACCACACGGCTGATCGAGGACCACGACTACGAGTCAGTGTACGATCTCACCGTCGCCGGGACGCACAACTTCATCGCCAACGGGATGGTCGTCCACAACTCCGAGGACCGGTCAGCGATGCACGAAGCCCTCGAACAGCAGGAAATCAGCGTCAGCAAGGCCGGCATCAACGCCACCCTCAAATCCAGGTGTTCGCTGCTCGGTGCCGCGAACCCGAAGTACGGTCGGTTCGACGAATTCGAGGCCATTGCGGGGCAGATCGATCTCGAACCGGCGCTGATATCGCGGTTCGATATCATCTTCACCGTGACGGACAAACCCGACCCGGAGAAGGACAAAAAGCTCGCACAACACATTCTCAACACGAACTACGCGGGGGAGTTACACACCCACCGGTCCGAAAACAGCGCGTCGGACATCACCCAAGAGGAGGTCGATACGGTCACCGAGGACGTCGAGCCGGCGATCGACACCGATCTGTTGCGGAAATACATCGCGTACGCGAGGCGGAGCTGTTTCCCGACGATGACCGAGGAGGCAAAAACCACGATCGAGGAGTTCTACGTGGATTTGCGCTCACAGGGCACGGACAACGACGCGCCGGTGCCGGTGACAGCCCGAAAGCTCGAAGCGTTCGTACGCCTGGCCGAAGCGAGCGCCCGCGTGCGACTGTCCGACACCGTCGACGCCGAGGACGTCGATCGCATTCTCGACATCGTGACCGCATCGCTCGAAGACATCGGAATGGACCCCGAAACCGGGGAGTTCGATGCCGACGTGATCGAAACGGGAACGTCGAAAAGCCAACGCGACCGAATTCGCAATCTCAAAAGCATCATCGCCGAGGTCGAAGAGGATCACGATGTCGGTGCCCCCCGTGAAGAAGTGCTCGAACGCGTAGAGGAGGCAGGAATGGAACGGGACAAAGCCGAGTACGAACTCGAAAAGCTACGTCGCCAAGGTGACGTGTACGAACCCCAATCCGATACGTTCCGAACCGTATAATGGACCGGATATCCGCACTCAGAAACGTCGAAGACGCCCTCTCGGAGTTCGAAGACGGCGAGATCGATCTCGGATCGATGGAGGTTCGCGTGCGCTCGATTCTCCGCACCTACGCGACGAACTTCGAGGAACGAGACGCCTACAAGGCCAGCGGACCGCCGCCGGTCGACGGTCTCGTCGTCGTCGCCGACTCACCCGGCGACGCGCGCGAACGGATCCGTAGCCTCGCGGATGACACCGTCGAACGGTTCGATGTCCAGACTGTCGACCGCTGACACGGATAAATGTATTTAATTCATACAATTATCTAATCATATTTATAATTCTTAATATAGAATTAAATACAGAGTGGATGAGTGTAGTAATTGGATGCTCCTGATTATCACGTACACTCGGTCTGCTCGGAGCAGCCTTCGGAACGTGCGTCGTTCTCACGAGGACGTTGTAGTCCGGTGGTTTGGCCGTTCGGCGCTGTTCGAGGCCACGGAGTTGGGTGCGTTTCACGGGCTCCGTCTTCGGGAGAAGCACCCCGAAGCGGTCCAGATCGAACGGACACGGCCGTTCAACGAGTTCATGGCAGTTCCCCAGCGCGTTCGTGATGCGGTGCGGGCGTATTCGGAGCGCGAGCACGCGAACACGCCGTATTCGGCGTTCGCTGCCGGAACGGATCACCCGGACGTAGCGTCGATGGCACGACGAGAACTGTGAGAATAGAGCGGGACGGCTCGGTGTGGCGTGGCCGAGCCATCAATCTCTCGGGCGTCGTCCCTCGGTTCGACGGCGCGCGGATCGTCCACGCGATGGCAGGCGGCAAGGAGAGCGGCCTTCGGGTCGCGTGTGGTGATCCGGGCGATCTTCACGAGCACGTCGGTCGGATCGCGTCGGGCATGACGCTTCGGCGGCACACTGCGCTTGCGGCGGCTGCTCGGTCTCGTGGCTGGTCAGCGCCACAAGACGAGGAGCACGACCGGATACAGGACCGCATCGGCGAGCTATCGGTCTCCGGGGTCGACACCGCGACAGCGCGCAAGCGATTGGCCGAGACGGCCGATGAACTCGACCGACAAAGAGAGCGGGTTGCGCGGCTGCAAGGACAGGTGAAAGCGCTTCGAGACCGGCCCGGACAGCAAGCGGGGGAAGCGTACGGGGCGCTCGAACGCGCGATGCGGGAGTTGAGCGAGCTTGCAACCGAACGCGCTGCGGCCGAGCAGGCGCTCGAACGAGCGCGCGACCGACAGCGACAGCTCCACGACCGCCACGACGAGCGGCTGGCGCTCGAAGACCGGGCCGCGAATCTGGCTCGAGCCGCTCGTAGACACCTGTGTGATCGGCTCCGGAACGAGTTCGAACGGGCTGTCGAGTCCGTGCCAGGAGCGCTTGGTCTCCCGGACGACCCTGTGACTGTAGCGCTCGCTGTCGTCCGGCTCGGCGAACTCAGCGCTCCGGTCGTTCTCGAATGCGACCGGTTTGACACCGTTCGGGCGGCCACCGACTGGCTGAACGCGCCGGTCATCAGCCTATGATTGATAGCCGATAACGGGACGAGACGCCGTATGATCCGCATCGTCATCGGTCGATCTGGTCGGGAGCGATCGGCTGTCGCATCCCGCCTCGGTGCACATCTGAACGCGGTCATCGTCGACGCCGCGCTCGAACTGAGCTGGGATCGAGGGATAGCCACGCGGGGACCGGACCTCCACGACGTGCTCGCGGGCCGTGCCAGTCCGATCGAGGCGGTGTGTGAGGACGGTCCGGTGGCGATTCTTCCGTGTGGACGCCCGATCGAGAAGACGCCGCACACGGGGCTCGTGGCCGTCCTCGAGGCCCTTGAGCGCGAATACGGAACCGTTCTCATCGACTGTCCATCGATCGTGAGCAGCGGTGTGGTGTGTGCGTCCCACGGCGCGGTGCTCGTGACGACGCCCTCCGTTGCGCTGTCCGACCTGCTCCGGACGCGCAGACTGTCACGGACGATCGAGGAAGGAATCGTCGCCACCGCGCTGTTGGGTGCCCACCCGACGACAGCGGCGGCCATCGAACGGCTCGAACGGGCGTTTTGCGCGCCGGTAACGCCGATCCCGGCTGTTCCCACTGTCACCGCGCTGGCCGTCGACGATCCGGTCCAGAGATCGATTCAGCGTGCGTTCCGTCGGCTCGCCGCTCACGCGTCGGTGAGATCGTAGTACGTCGACCGGAGCGTCACGGGCGTCACCCCCGCTACGCGGGCAGCGTCGTCCCTGTGTGAGATCGTACGACGCTTCGCTGGCAGCAGTGTACAGACAGGCAGCGGCAACGCCTCCCGGATTCCGTCCGGAGACCAAGCCGTGCTCGCGGACCTCGACAACGAGCTCCTGGGCGCGGCGCTCGATGGACTGGGGAAGATCGAGCTCACACGCGAACCGAGGGAGATACTCGCCGGGATCGATCGGACCCGTCGGCAGCCCGAGTTCACGGTTGAGCGCGGCGTACGCCGCTTTCAGTTCGTCTTCCGACGCGCGGGCGGCCGCGACGATCTCTTCGAGCGTCCGCGACACCGAATCCGCCCGGCACGTCGCGTAAATGGCCGCCGCTGTGAACCCTTCGATCGAGCGTCCCCTGAGCAGGCTCGCGTCCTGGGCCGAGTCGAACAGCACACACGCCCGATCGCGGATCGACGACGGCAGTCCGAGCGCGCTCGTGAGCCGCCTGATCTCGGTGAACGCGTACACCTGATTGCGCTCGGCCTTCGTCGATATCTGCGCTCGACTGTGCTGGCGGCGCATCCGAGCGAACTGACGGCGTTTGCGGCCTTTCACCCGCGTCGAATAGCCGATCTCAGTGGACAACCCCCGATCGTGACGCGATCGGGTGAGTGGGGCACCCGTCCGGACAGGATTCGTGTCGTCGTCGTCGAACGACCGCCACTCCGGGCCGTGATCGACCGGATCCTCGCCGAGCACCAATCCACACTGCTCACAAACGCTCTCGGTTCCATCGCGTCTCACTCGACTGTCACACTCTGGACAACACCGGACTGTTGTGGAGTACATCACATGTGAAACTACGTCCCTTCTGATCTTTAAAAATGTAGACGATGAAACGAAATATGATCGGTGCGAGGAGCAGAACATACCGGTTATTGGTGGGTTAGAACCGGGAGAATGTAACGAGAACATATAGAAAACAAACATTTAAGTTGGTATGATTCATTCACAGAGAAGTGGGATTAGCTGACATTGCCTCCGGAGTAAAGGTAACATCGGAGCAGCACGATCGGAGCGTCGCGGCAATCGACGTGACAGACGCATCGCTCGCCGATCGTTTGGCTCCGTTCGCCGACGATCTACCGTGTGCCGCGGGGGCAGCCGTGACGCTGATCGAGTCGTACGTTAGCGGATCGAGCGTCGGGGACAGTTCTTACGCGGCCGGTCTCGCACCCGTCACCGGTGCGAAGACGTTGCACCTGCTCGGCGAGCCGATCGCGCCGCTTTCACCGGTGGGCCGTCGGGTGGTTCGAGAATGGATCGACGCCGACTGTACGCGGGCGGAGGCGCTCGAGCTTGCCCACGCCAGTGAGGCGGAGTTCGCGCTCGCGGTGTTTGTGGAGACACACGAACCGCTGGCGGGGGCGCGTGAAGCGCTCGAACCAGTGTTCATGCCCGAATCGGCGAAACGCCCGACGGTCACCAAGCGCGACGTGTTGGCCGAGACGATGAGCGACGCGAGCGAGCTGCGGTGAGGGCTTCACAACAGCCCTCGGCCGGTCTCGATCGTGATGTCGAGCGCGGTGTCGAACACCGTTTCGACGGCGTCAGCCACCGCGATCGTGAACGGGTCGGCGCCACGAACCACCGTCGGTGTCCGGCTCGGATCGGTGGCGTCGGGTGGGGGGAGCCGCCCGTCTCCCGTTTCGTCGCTTTCCACGTTCGTCCGGATCGTCACCGGTTCGTCACACCCCAGATCCGCGAGGCGGTCGTGGGTGCGCACGCGCCCGTCGGTTCCCGGTCTGTTCGCCGGGGTGACGACAGCGATCCGGTCGACGCCGGTGACGGCGGCGATGGCCTGATTCGACGCGACCGGCGGGGTGTCGACGAGCACGTGGTCGAACGACTCCGTGGCCGCCTCGATCAGCTCCCCGAACCGGCGGGCCGCTGGTGGTGCCTTCGCTCGCGCGAGCCGTTCGAACGGCGCGCGCGCCGGACAGCACGCGAGTCGTCCCGCGGGGGTATCGAACTCGATGAGACCCGAGGCGAGTGACAGATCGTCAACCACGAGCGCGGTCATGTCCGGGGCGATCCGCCCTGGAACGTGATCGGACAACCCCTGTGTCGCGTACGCGGCGTCCAGAATCACGACCGATCGTCCGTCCCGTGCTAGTATCCCCGCCAACGCCAGACACGTCCGGGTGGTACCGGCTCCGCCGACCGCGCCGACGACTGCCACGCTGTTCATGGATCCGGGTGGTCCCGTTTTCCGATAAAAACCTACTGCCAACGTCGAACCCATAGCGTTTTACCCGATGGCGCGCCACCGGAACGGTATGACTGCGGAGGGAATCGTCGGCGAGTATCTCGCGCTAAAACGGGAGACTGAGGCCGACTTGCTGGCGATGCAGATGGGTGATTTCTACGAATTCTTCCACGAGGACGCGGAAACCGTGGGTCAGGAGCTGGATCTGAAGGTGTCGGAGCGATCGAGCGGCGGTGACACCTACCAGATGGCAGGGGTCCCGGTGGACGATCTCACGCCGTACGTGCGGGCGCTGGTCGAGCGGGGATATCGGGTGGCCGTTGCGGACCAGCACGAAACCGAGGATGGCCACGCCCGATCGATCGCGCGGGTCGTCACCCCCGGAACGCTGCTCGAAACGACGACGGAAGACGCCCAGTATCTCGCGGCCATCGTGGAGGGCACGGCCGACCGGAACGGCGACACCGAGTACGGGCTTGCCTTCGTCGACATCACGACCGGGAAGTTCCACGTCACAACGGTCGCTGGCGAGGACGAAGTGCTCACGGAGCTGTACCGATTCACGCCGACGGAGATCCTTCCCGGGCCGGACACGCGGGGCAACGATCGGCTGCTCGAACGGCTCGACGAGCGCCTCGAGACGAACACCACGCTGCACGCGACCGAGTCGTTCGCGCTCGGTCGTGCTCGACACGCGGTGCGCGAGCAGTTCGGCGCGGTCGAGGAGAGCGTCGGACTCGAACGCGAGACCGCGATCCGCGCCGCTGGCGCCGTGTTGTCCTACATCGAGGAGACGGGAATCTCCGTGCTCGCGGCTGTGACGCGGCTCCACCGGTATCACCCCGACGACCACGTCGAGTTGGACGCAACGACCCAGCGGAACCTCGAACTGGTCGAAACCATGACCGGCGGGGGGCAGACGCTGTTCGAAACGATCGACCACACCGTGACCAGCGCCGGTGGACGGCTGTTGAAAGAGTGGCTCACCCGGCCCCGACGCTCGCGCGGAGAGCTGGAACGCAGACAGGCGTGCATCGGGGTGCTCTGTGAGTCCGCGATGACGCGCGAGGAGCTGCGCGAGCTGCTCGGTGACGCTTCGGACCTCGAACGGTTGGCCAGCCGGGCGGTTTCGGGCAGCGCTGACGCCCACGCCCTGCTCCGGGTTCGGGAGACGCTCGCGCTGTTGCCACAGGTGGCCGAACGCATCGAACGGTCGGATCGTCTCGCCGGCTCGCCGCTGGCAGGGGTCATCGAACGGCCCGACCGCACGACAGCGGCGGAGCTTCAAACCAATCTTTCGGACGCGCTGGCTGGCGATCCGCCCCAGACGCTCACACAGGGCGAACTCATCCGCCGGGGGTACGACGACGAACTCGACGCGCTCATCGAAGAGTACGAGAGCGCCACCGAGTGGATCGATACGCTCGCGGAACGCGAAAGCCGTCGTCACGACATCGGCCGGCTGTCCGTAGACCGCAACAAGACCGACGGCTACTACATCCAGGTGCCCAAATCCGAGACCGACGCGGTCCCCGACGAGTACGAAGGGATCAAGACACTGAAAAACGCCCAACGGTACGTCACCGACGAGCTTCGTGAACGCGAGCGCGACATTCTGCGGCTCGAAGAGCAACGAGGAGAGCTGGAGTACGAGCTGTTCGAGGAGCTACGCGCGCGTGTGGCCGATAACGCTACCCTGCTCCAGGACGTGGGCCGGGCGCTGGCCGAACTCGACGCGCTGGCAAGCCTCGCCCGCCACGCTGTGCGCAACGACTGGACCCGCCCGACGCTTACCGATCCCGGTCCGATCGACATCGAGGCCGGCCGCCACCCCGTCGTGGAAACCCAGACCGAGTTCGTCCCGAACGATCTGTCGATGACGGAGGACTGGCGCTTTCTCGTGGTGACCGGTCCGAACATGAGCGGGAAATCGACGTACATGCGGCAGACCGCGCTCATCGTCCTGCTCGCCCAGATCGGGAGCTTCATTCCCGCGCGCGAGGCGACGATCGGTCTGGTGGACGGAATTTACACGCGCGTCGGCGCGCTCGACGAACTCGCACAGGGTCGCTCGACGTTCATGGTCGAGATGCAAGAGCTGTCCAACATCCTCCATTCCGCGACCGAGGAGTCGCTCGTGATCCTGGACGAGGTCGGTCGTGGCACTGCTACCTACGACGGCATCTCGATCGCGTGGGCCACCACCGAGTATCTCCACAACCGGATCAACGCCAAGACGCTGTTTGCCACCCACTACCACGAGCTGACCGAGCTCGCGGATCGGCTGCCGGGCGTCCACAACGTTCACATGGCGGCGGAGGATCGAGGCGGAGACGTGACCTTCCTCTGGACAATCGAGGACGGTCCCGCCGACCGGTCCTATGGGGTGCACGTCGCGGAGCTCGCAAGCGTGCCGTCGCCGGTGGTCGATCGCTCTCGAACCGTGCTCCAGCGCCTGCGCGAGGACGAGGCGATCGACGTTCGGGGGGCAAAGAGCGGGGACGGTGAGACCCAACAGGTGGTGTTCGATCTCGAAACGGGTCAGTTCCGGAGGGACAGCACCGACGACGGGGAGTCATCGCGCGATCCCGAGACCGAGTCGGTGCTGGAGGAGCTGTCCGACGTCGACGTGAACGAACGGTCCCCTGTGGATCTGATGGCGACCGTCCAACGCTGGCAGGAACGACTAGAGGAGTAGTTCATTCATCACCAGTGATGATCTCCGCGACGCGGTCCCGGTCGAACAGTCGTTCGTTTTCTGGGATCTCTGGGTAGGGCTCGCCGTCGGCGTAGCCGGGCCACGCCCCGAACCGGTCGGGATAGAGCTGTTTCGCGGTCATCTCCAGCTGGAAGAGGTTCATGAGCGGTCCCTGGTAGCGCATTCCCTGTGCGTACATCCGGTCGTTCTCTACGGCGGTGAGCTGCGTTCCCACTGGATGGTTCGCTACGGTGGCACGCGCCTCGGCCGTGTCGTAGTCCGGCGTCATTCCCCAGAGATGGAGGATAACGTCGGGATCGGCCTCGGCCATCGCCTCGTATCCGACCTCGCCCCAGAGCCGGTCCCACTCCTGGTCGGCGAACGCGTCGGTCGCCCCGAGGGGGCGGGTGTCGGCGAGCCAGTAGCCCGGCCGGTTCAGGTGGTACGTCCAAAACACGCCGTCACCGAGCGTCACACGGACCGCAGTCGGTCGCTCGGATTCGGGGGGGAGCTTTGATTCGATCGTCGAGCGCACGTCCGCGTGGATCGCTTCGAGGGAGTGGTATCGCTCCTGCTCTCCCAGCAGTTCCGCGATCACACCGAACAGCTCCCAGAGCGTGTAATATTCGTATTGATCGGCGTATCCCTCCGGTGGATCCGCGTGCGTTCCGCTGTAGAAGTTCCCGATCCACGGGGCGAGACTCCCCCGAATCTCCTGTACGTCCGCCTTCGTCCAGCCTTTCTGTGTCGAGACCCACGCAGGATCGGCGAAATGGATGTCGCTGTCGAGTTCGTACAGCAATTCCTTGGCCAAACCGTCGCTCAGCGGATCGGCTAGCTCCTCCCACGCGAACGAAACGCCATCCAACCGGTCGTAGTAGTGGTTCATCGTCGGTCCCGACATCTCCGGAACGTACACCGCGTTCACGGCGTCGCCGTAGCCGAGCGCGACCGCCATATCCGCGTACTGGGGGTAGATCGAGAAGATTCGTTCCGGAGGCGAATCCACCGATACGTCTCCCACCGGTGCCAGCGACGCGGAATGCCCGGATTCTCCCGAGGATGGCGTGGATTCGGTTCCCGAACGACCGCCGATACACCCCGAGAGAACCCCACTACCCAGAACACTTCCCCCCGCTTTGAGCACCCCGCGGCGTGTTGGGGACATTACTGACCGATCGTTCTCACTCATGTGTTTTAGGCTGGCCTAATACAGTATAAGATCTCCGAATTGTACACCGGGGTGAGTGGCATTCCGATGGGCACCGGCTCGAGATACGTCTCGATCAGCACGTACGTTGTGGAGCATCGAACCGATCGTTCTGTGGCTCCATCGGACGCGTATTGGTGTCCCGGACACCGGAATACGTATTTCCAAACGTGATCTACACCGGATCATGTCGTTTATCCCTCGTATTCCGGGTCGTCTCCTGTTGCTGATCGGGATACTCGGCAGCGCGGTTGCGCTCGGTGCGATACTCACCAGCGGCTCCGTCACCGTGATGACCGCTGTCGTTCTTCTCTGGTCTCTGTTTACCGTCGTGGTCGGAACCAACCGTATCGTGACTGATACTGTCGGACAGGAGTGATGAAGCGCAATCGATCCAGTACCAACCACGTGGATTGATACGCGCTTATCGCGTGGGTGTGCCCAATGACAGCGGAACGGTGGTGGATGACCGATGACCGACCAGGATGAGCGGATCCACGAGCTCGACGAGCGGACGATCGAACGCATTGCTGCGGGGGAGGTGGTCGAGCGTCCGGCGTCAGTCGTGAAGGAACTTCTCGAAAACAGCCTGGACGCGGACGCCTCGCGGGTGACGGTCGCCGTCGAAGCGGGGGGGACGGAGCTGATCCGGGTGAGCGACGACGGACACGGGATGGACCCCGCGGACGCGAAACGCGCCGTCGAGAAACACACGACGAGCAAGATCGACGACATCGCGGATCTCGAAACGGGGGTCAGAACGCTCGGCTTTCGCGGCGAGGCGCTGCACGCGCTCGGCGCGGTGTCGCGGACGACGATCACCACCAAGCCCCGCGGTGGCACGCGTGGAACCGAAATACGCGTCGAGGGCGGCGAGCGAACCCACGCCGGGCCGGCCGGCTGTCCGGAGGGAACCACTGTCGAGGTGACTGATCTCTTTTACAACGTTCCGGCCCGGCGCAAATACCTCAAACAGGAGAGCACCGAGTTCGATCACATCCAACGGATCGTGACCGGCTACGCGCTTGCGAACCCCGGCGTGTCGATCACGCTCGAACACGATGGTCGCGAGCGGTTTTCCACGAGCGGGCGCGGCGATCTCCGGGGGACGGTGATGGCCGTCTACGGGCGGGACGTTGCGAGCGCGATGGTCGATATCGACCGGGAGGAGCTTCCGGACGGTCCACTCACCGCCGTCGAGGGGCTGGTGAGCCACCCGGAAACCAACCGCGCGAGCCGGGCGTACTGCACGACGTTCGTCAACGGCCGATACGTGACTGCGCGGTCGGTGCGCGAGGCAGTCGTCGAGGCGTACGGATCACAGCTCGCGTCCGATCGCTACCCGTTCGCTGTCGTGGCGGTGACGCTCGATCCGGAAGCCGTCGACGTGAACGTTCATCCCCGCAAGCTAGAGGTGCGCTTTACCGATGACACGGGAGCGAACGCACAGGTCAGCCACGCGGTCGAAACCGCGCTGTTAGAGGAGGGAGTGCTCCGGTCGAGCGCTCCCCGAGGCCGGTCGGCACCCGAACAGACCGAGATCACCCCTGGCAGCGACCGCGAGGATCGAGACGGCACCACACCGGCCGAGTCCGGTGGGAGCGGGATCGACACTCTCCAAACGACCGAACCGGCCGGTGACGACCCGGAATCGGGCGGACAGCCCGAACGGACACCGATCGAATCGGACGCCGCCAAACCGGACGAGCATCCCGACGCCTCACCATCGAGCGGACGGGCACGCCCATCGACCACAGCGCCGGACACCGACAGGGCTGTGAGCACCCAGCTGGACACCGACACGGACGCGGCGTCTCCCGCTCCCGATGCGGCGGCCTCCGATTCCGGTGAGGATGGCTCACGGAGATCGCGCCGGATTCGTGGCCCGACCACCCAGTCGCGGCTGACTGACGACGGAGAGTCGACCGAGCCGCCGGCGTTCGAGCCCGAGCGACTACCGCCACTGCGCGTTCTCGGGCAGGCCCACGAGACGTACGTCGTTGCCGAGACGGAAAGCGGGCTGGTGCTCATCGACCAGCACGCCGCGGACGAGCGGATCAACTACGAGCGATTACAACGAGAGTTCGACGAGGAGATGGCGGTTCAGGCGCTCGCCGAACCAGTCCAGCTCGAACTCACAGCCAGGGAAACGGAGCTGTTCGAGGAGTACGTGGACGCGCTCGCCCAGCTCGGATTCCACGCCTCGCTCGTCGACGACCGGGTCGCCCAAGTGCGGTCCGTTCCCGAACTGTTGGCGGAGTCAGACGGACCGTCGCTCGTTCGTGACCTCCTCACGGCCTTCGTCACCGGCGACGGCGCGAGCACGGTCGAGGCCGCCGCGGACGAACTGCTCGCGGATATGGCCTGCTACCCGTCGCTCACGGGGAACACTGCCCTCACGGACGGATCGATCGTCGATCTTCTCCGCGCGCTCGACGCGTGTGAGAACCCGTACGCCTGCCCCCACGGTCGACCGGTCATCATCGAGATCAGCGGACCGGAGCTAGAGGAACGCTTCGAACGCGATTACCCCGGTCACGAGGGCCGCCGGACGTAGGAGGGCCGCTCATAGGGACTGTTGTGATTTCTTCCCGCTGGGGTGACACAGAACGGTTCGTGAAACCACAGAGCAGTCGTCAGTCAACGACTGTGCCGAAAATACGCACAACAGTCCCTATCACGCAACCGAGTAGCCGCCGTCGATCCTGAGTGCGTTTCCTGTGATGTAGGACGCCTGTTCGCTTGCGAGGAACCGGATCGCGGCGGCGACCTCGTCGGCGTCGCCGAGTCGGCGTAACGGATACGCCCGTTTGCTGCGCTCGCGGGCTTTCTGTGGATCGTCGGCCGAATCGAAGTACTCCTTCCCGACGCCAGCGTCGATGAAGCCGGGACAGACCGCGTTCGCGCGCACGCCGCTGGGACCACACTCGACGGCGACAGCGCGGGTGAAGCTGACGATCGCACCCTTCGTGAGCGAGTACACCGCCTGCTTCGGGAGTCCAACGATCGCCGCGAGCGAGGCGACGTTGACGATCGATCCGTGACCTTGCTCTTTCATGATCGGGAGCGCCGCGTGACAGCCGTTCCAGACGCCGTCGATGTTGACCGACATCACCCGATCCCGGGTGTGCTCCGCCACGTTCTCCGTGTAGGCCGCGTCGTGACCGATGCCGGCGTTGTTCACGATCACGTCCAAACCGTACTCGTCTGCGGTCACGGCGACGAGATCCTCGAACTGATCTGAATTTGTCACGTCGAGGTCGTGAGCGACGGCTTTCCCGCCCGAATCTCGGATCGACTGTGCGGCCGATTCGGCGGAATCGCTGTCTATGTCCGTGAGGACGACGCGTGCGCCCGCGTTCGCACACTGGCGCGCGGTCTCGCTTCCGATGCCGCCGCCAGCACCAGTAATAAACACAGTTTTATCATCCAACATTATCTGTCTCCGGGTGCGGATACGACGAGTCGAACAATAATGATTGGTGGTCGTCCCCGTGCATCGATCGCGGTGACTCCGGATGGATCTCCTGGAACCGCTGGAACGAACGACCGCAGGGAGGCTATCGAGTGCGTCACGAACGGGTACCGAACGAACACGAAAGCGGACATAACTGGAAACGTGGATCGTTCGCTATCGATCGTGTATTTGTCATTCTCCTGTGTTCCATTCTGATTTCTCTCATCCACGTAGTTTTTGTAGCCCAAAGCTAACACGTCCCAGAGCGAGGAGTTGATTCCCGCTGGAGGCCCCTGCAACCACGATTCATCGCTCGTGGTGGTTCCCGATTGCTTTCCTACTGTTCTAGAAACGAATACGGAACTGTACAAGGAGGTCGAGCGTGCTATACTTATGTTGATATTTTTGTGCGCGTGCTATCGGGTGAGAAGGCTTACAATCGATGGGATACCAGAGTACCGTAATGGGCGGAGACGACGGACGCAGGTCCCGCGATGAGCCGGCGGATGGCGATGATTCGTGGGAAGATACATCCGACGATGAGACACGGGATCAGGATAGTTTCGTCTTCTCCGATGATTCCGGTTTCTTCGATGAGCTAGACGAGGATTCTCCCCGTTCCGGTTCGGACTCCCCAAACGATGGTTTCGATCGTGGGGACGAGACCGATCTGCGTTCGGACGTTCGTGGTCGTGACGACACAACCGAATCGTCTTCAAAGAGACGGTCGTCCACGCCGAGTTCGAGGAATCGAGACGCGTCTCGTTCTCGGAACTCTGCACACGATCGCCGACGGTCGACTGCATCGGATCGGGAGACGGAGAACACGAGACGAACGAGAGACCGCGCTCGATCGTCGTCTCGGAGCAGTGATGCGGATTCTGACCGGAGGGCCTCACAAGAGCGCGGCACGAACTCCGGATCGACGTCCACCCAGGACCGCAATGCCGGCACAGGGTGGTCCCGGGATCGGCCCTCTGATACGAATCGGCGCAGTGCCCGAGATCGGGGTTCGAAGTCGGGTCCAACGAGCTCCCGTGATCGAGGGTCGAATTCAGATCTGACGAGTTCGCGGAATCGTCCCTCTGATACGGATCGGCGTAGTGCTCGGAATCGAGAGTCGGAGTCGGAGTCGGATCCAAGGAGTTCCCGCGATCGGAGCTCGAATTCAAGTCCAACGAGCTCCCGCGATCGAGGGTCGAAGTCGGATCCGACAAACTCCCACAATCGGGAGTCGAAGCCGGATCTGACGAGTTCGCGGAATCGTCCCTCTGATACGGATCGGCGTAGTGCTCGGAATCGAGAGTCGGAGTCGGAGTCGGATCCAAGGAGTTCCCGCGATCGGAGCTCGAATTCAGATCTGACGAGTTCGCGGAATCGTCTCTCTGATACGGATCGGCGCAGTGCCCGAGATCGGGGATCGGAGTCGGATCCGACAAACGCCCACAATCGGGAGTCGAATTCAGATCTGACGAGTTCACGGAATCGAGGGTCGGAGTCGGATCCATCGAGCTCCCGCAATCGAAATTCGAATTCAGACCCGACGAATTCGTGGAATCGGGAGTCAGGGTCGGGTCCAACGAACGCCCACAATCGGGAGTCGAAGCCGGATCTGACGAGTTCGCGGAATCGTCCCTCTGATACGGATCGGCGTAGTGCTCGGAATCGAGAGTCGGAGTCGGAGTCGGATCCAAGGAGTTCCCGCGATCGGAGCTCGAATTCAGATCTGACGAGTTCGCGGAATCGTCTCTCTGATACGGATCGGCGCAGTGCCCGAGATCGAGGGTCGAAGTCAGATCCAGCGGGTGCTCGAGATCCGAATTCTGACACAGAGCAATCACCGTCACGAAATCAAGACACTGACGCGTCTCAATCGTCCTCGCGGGAACAAAATCACTCAGAAGAGGAAGCGTCGGATGGACCCTCCGAAGGGTCTCAAATGGGTGGTGTCTCTGAGGTACCGTGGAAGCGTCAGTCGACCTCTCAGTCGGGCCGGAACGACGACGATCGAGACACCGGATCATCACCCACAACCAGTGCGGATTCGACATCGATAGCAGACGATACGAGTTCGACTGCGGCGGGCACGTCCTCCCCGGCTGACTCCTCCGAGACAGGAGAACCGAGGAAATCGGATGGAGGGACTCTCACAAAGGACACGGTAGCAACCCCCGACGTTGCGGGCTCAGAGGCGGGTTCAGAGGATGATTCGCTCGTTCCGAGTGGACCGACCGAAGACCAGGAGATGCCTTTGAGCGCCCACATCGAAGAGATGGTCCGCCGGGTGTTGGTCGTCGTCGTGGTCATGGCCATTGTGAGCGCACTCACGTTTCCGTTTGCCGACCGGCTCATCAATGAGATCTGGTATTCGATTCTCGCTCTGGGGAGCACAGACGTGGTTCAGCCCCGGGTGTATCGCCCGCTCGCGCTCGTGCTCGCACGGCTGAAAGTCGCAACGCTCGCTGGATTCGTTATCGCTATGCCGGTGTTCGTCTATGAGACGTATCTGTTCATGCGGCCGGGGCTGTATCCACGTGAACGGCGGTATTACATCGCTGCAATCCCAACGAGTCTCATACTTTCCACGCTCGGTGTCGCGTTCGCCTTCTTCGTGGTCCTGCCCCTCATCTTCGTCTACTTTCTGGGCTACACCCAGGGGACCGCCGAAATCGCATTCGGGCTGTCCGATACGTTCGGGCTGATGCTCCTCATGATGGGCTTTTTTGCCCTCATCTTCCAGATCCCCCTGTTCATTATGCTCGCCGTCATGATGGGGGTGACGAGCCGGTCGTGGCTCACTGATCGGCGACTGTACTTCTGGGGTGGCTTCGCCGGTCTGGCGTTCATCACCAACCCGGATCCAACTGGCATGGCCCCGATCATCGTGGCGCTCTCCATGGTGGTCCTCTTCGAATCCACGCTGCTTCTCCTCAAGTGGACCCAGCGCGGGTGACCGACGCGCTCGGCGATGAGATATCGACGATAGGATGCAGGTCGCCGGTGAGACCGAGACGAATCGAATTCTGTGATCGCTGTACGGAGAGCAAAATTCCCATATCACCATATTACTCGTTGGATGCGTCAAACACTCATGTGATGGTCGAGTAGTATTACATGCGATACGATCGTCAGTCTGTAGCATGTCGGTGACAGTGCCAGACGAGGAGGAATCAGGTATTGCGTACGAACTGACGGCGTTCCAACAGAGGATTCTCGCCATCCTCTCGGAGGAGGCTCGCTACGGGCTGGCGATCAAGCGCGAGCTAGAAGAGTATGACGGCTCGGATGTCAACCACGGGCGACTCTATCCGAATCTCGACGATCTCGTCGAGATGGGACTCGTCGAGAAAAGCGAACTCGATAAGCGAACGAACGAGTACGCGCTGACCGAGGCTGGCCACGACGCCATCGTGAACCAACTGTCGTGGGTGTTCTCGCGGTTCGTCACGTCCGAGAGCCGCGCTGCAGAGATCCACGATCTCGTTAGTGCCACTCAGCAGTAGATCCTCGTGCGCACAAGGGATGCATCACTCCCCAACCGTGCTGTTCTTCCGTGTGTACGATTCACGGAGAGTGGGGTCGTTCGTAACGGCTGGTAGGCCAGCCGGTCCGAAATCGTTTGTAGGACTCCAACTGATCGTTTCGGGTGAACAGCCAGTGGTGATCGTAATGGGCACCCACCCGTGGTCGGTACGTTCGATCACGGAACCTATTGAGCACGTCACGATCGCAGTGAGCAGTTTGGGACGTGTGGAACAACGGTCCTTGATACAACCTGTACACGGTCCATCGGTAACCGCAGACGTACAGAGAAGAGCAATTGCAGAGTTGGATCAGGTATCAAAATCGGAAATCAAACGTTCGAGTGTCTGTACGTGTGACTCGAACAGCTCCTCTCCTCGATCGGTGAGCTGATACGTCGTCTGCGGTTTTCGGTCGACGAACTGTTTTTCGACGGCAACACACTCGGCGTCTTCCATCTTCCCAATGTGGCTTGCCAGGTTTCCCTCCGTGATGTCGAGGTTTGCCTGGAGGTCAGTGAAACGCGTCTCGCCGTGTGCGTACAGGTGGGCGAATATCTGCAAACGCGTCGGTTGGTGGACAAGTTTGTCGAATTCCATACTACGTTCGTGAGAGGATGACGTATGCGACGATACAGTAACAGGCGTAGCTCACGCCAAAGATAGTAAAGGCCCAGCCGTACACCTGCGGAACGTACGGGATGACTGCGACCAGTCCGAGTATCCAGATACCACCAGCGTAGAAGGCGTATCTGTCGGCTTTTCTGATATTGTGGGCCTCTAGCAACTGTCCGAGAGACAGATAGCCGAGGCCGAGGAGTCCACCAACGACCACGAGCCAGAGGACGAGCGTCTCGCTCGTATCGATTGCGTCCAAAAACGGATTCATCCCGACGAGGACCGCGCCGAGCGCGGCAAAGAACGCGAGGTGCCACGTTCCCCAGCTCGGGATGCCAGTCGTCGGTGGTTCGTAGCTCGATTGGATGTGGTACAGCGCGAGCTGGTGGGCGACGAAGACAGCGATGAGCGCGCCAATGAGCACCAGTGAGAACCCCTCACGAACCCCCCACTCGAGGAGTGGAAGAGTAATACCGACACCGACGCCTTCGACAAGCCACCAGCGCCACCAGTAGGGGTACTCGTCCTGCAGACCGACGGCCTGTTTGATCTGACCCAGCTCTTTCTCGAGGACATCTTTGTCGATATCTGTGTCGTTCATTCTCTCAATCACTTATTTATATCTCTGATATCGATTGTATAATAGTTAAACAGATCGGTGTACGTCGGCCGATCGAGACGGGTCACCGCCTCCATGTCCGCTGTCGGTATCGGTTCGTCCGGCGGCGAAAACGCTCGAACTCCCCCATCACTGGGGAACAGCTGGCCGCCTACTGCCATCCCAGTGAGAGCGTCGGCGTTGGTCCCAGTCGTTTCGAGCACCGGCGGTACCGCATCGAACAGTTCGTCAGGCTCACCCATCGCCACGACACGACCATCGGCCACAAACGCGATGCGATCAGCGATATCAGCGTCCATCGGACTGTGACTCGAGATGACGATCGTCTTCCCCTCGTCTTGTTTCTCTCGGAGCAGACGGTGGACTTCCTGAATCACCGTCAGGTCGAGGGCAGCGGTCGGCTCATCGAGCAGGTAGATCGGGACATCGATGCTCAGGGCAATCGTCAACTCGAGTTTGCGCTTCATGCCTCCGGAATACTGTTCGACACGTTTGTCGAGGTCATCAACGAGACCTAGCACTTCCACGTATTCCTGCCAGTCGTCGGTGAACATGGGGTGCAGCTGACTGTAGAATCGGATGTTCTCCTGGCCGGTGAGCCGCTCGAGACAGAGCGCGTCCTGTAACAGAAAGCTCGTCGTGACAGATCGATCGGTGGCTGGTTCGTCGAGAACGGTAATTGAGCCGTGCGTGGGGATTTCGCTACCAGCCAGACACGAGAACAGCACTGATTTACCGACGCCGTTCGGTCCCATCACCGCGAGTAGTTCCCCCGTCCTGACACTGAGGTTGACGCCCTTAAGCACGAGCTCGTCATCGAAGGATTTCTCGAGATCAGTAGCTTCGATACACGGTTGTTTCATGGCCACCACTCCCGTCGGTACAGCACTCTCGTCGTCAGGACGGTTCCGACAGCGAGTGCGAGGAGCCCGTAGACGACCAGCAAGGCGACGTACTCGGGGCCAGTGGGCAACGCAGGCGGTGCCACGCCGATATCAGCCCAATCCCCACCGGGAACGAGATGATAGATGATCAAACGCGTTGGGAGGGCATTTGGTAGGTACGTCAGTATCTCGCCGTCGATCGGCGACAGTTCGGTGTTCACCCCATTGAGCCCCGTCCCAATGTAGCCCACAATTGCGATCATCGGCACGGCATACTCCGCAACTCGTTCGTTCTGTGCGTACAGAATGACCGGCATTGCGACGATCATCCAGAAAACACAGGTTACAACGAACGCAAGAAGGACGATCGGAATCGACATGAGCCCGCGGAGCCCGAACGAGGCACCCGTGTAGACGCCAGCGAGAATCGTTAAGATGAACGTAACGCCTGCAAGGACAACTCCGCTCAGCATTCGTCCAGAGAGATCAGCTGAAGGAGCGGGGGGCATCGATCGATACGCTTCGTAGCGGCGATCTTCGAGGTCGCCAGCCAACTGGTACCCGAAGATGTAGAGGCAGATGTACATCGCACCGAAGGTACCGGTGCCGAGGGCCATACTGGCGATCATTTCGGCGGATCCGTCCTCTAATTGGACCCCAGCTCGGTATCGAGCCCGAAGCAGCTCCAAGCCGCCAGACGTCTTCCCGATAGGGATGACCACTATACTATGTGCTACATACCACTACCGACTACTACCATCCAAACAGAGTGATACTGATCCGTATGTTATGAATATAGCCAACATATACAGTTATTTTAGAACCAACTACACATACATGAATAATAACGGATGGAGACAGAACGATCGAAGTGCCAGCGGCGTGGGAGACACGAACGATGGAATAGACAGTCGGCCGATCCGGTGGGATTTGGCGGCTGGACCGTTCGTAGGACAATCAATGCGGGCGATTTCACACTGACAAGAGAGGACACACATGGAGACGCGTAAGATTCAGCTCACCGGCGGGTCGACGTTCACCGTCTCGTTGCCCAAACGGTGGGCGAAAGAGCACGGACTCGAATCGGGGGCGCGGATGCATCTGTACCCACACAGCGATGGATCGTTGCTCGTTCGTCCTGATCCCACGAAAAACGGCGAGCGAGCGATCACCATCACCGTCGATCACCGCAGTGACGAGGACATCGTTCGGACGGTTCGAGCGGGGTATGCGTCGGGGTTCGACACGATCGCGCTGACCGCCACGGGAGGGATCGACGATTCACAGCGCACGGCTGTAACACGCACAGTGGACGGACTCATCGGACTGGAGATTGTTTCGGAGTCCAGACGGCGTATCACCCTTCATAGCCTACTCGACACGAATGACGTTTCCATTCGACAGACGGTGATCCAGCTCCAGCGGATCACGCTTTCGATGCACGAGAACGCGGTGGCCGCCGCCATAGAGGGCGACACTGAGCGTGCAGCCCGCGTCCGTGAACGCGACGACGAAGCTGACCGGCTGTTCGGGCTGGTGAGCCGCTACTACCAACAATCCTTATCCGACCTACAGGCGATCGATCAGCTCGACATCGATCGGCCGGCGATCGCGGACTACTACACGACCGCCCAGCAGCTCGAGCGGGTCGCAGACCACGCCGAAAAGATGGCGACGATCGCGGTTCGGCTCGACGCGCCAGCGGCGGAGACGATCTCCGACATCGATGCTGTTGCTCGCTCTGCACGGGGGATCGTAACCGATGCGTCTAGCGTTCTGCTCGGTGGGGCAGACGTCGAGATGGCCTACCGGGCGCTCGCGGACCGCGACAAACTCCTCACCGAACTCGATCGTTCGGACAGACGGCTGTACGACAGCGATAGCCCGGATCAACACCCATTGGGTCTCCTGCTCGACAGCGTCCGCAGAACGTCGGAGTACGGTGGCAACATTGCTGAAACGATGATCCAACGCGCCGTCCGAACCGGCGATCTCTCCGAGTAGCGTCCTAACTCGGTCCGTGTCCCGCTTTCATATCGCCCGTAATGTACATATATACGTCACGGCCATACACGTCAGGGATGACGACAGTCATGCTCATGCGACACGGCGAAACAGCGTGGAACTTGGAGGGGCGGTTACAGGGCTGGGCACCAGTCACTCTGAACGACCGGGGCCGCGAACAGGCCACCGCGGCCGCGGCGCATCTCGATGGAGCGGGGACAACTCCTGACCGGGTGGTGTCGTCGGATCTCACGCGCACACGGGAGACGGCCGAGCTGGTTCGGTCGGTGATCGACGCGCCGGTGCAGTTCGAGGCGGCGTGGCGCGAGCGGGATCTTGGCGTGTATCAGGGGCTTTTGCATTCGATGGTGGCCGATCGCTTTCCAGCGTTCGGTCTCGGCACGACGGCCGCGAACGCTTCCGACCGCACGCCCGACAGCGGTGAGAGCTTCGTTCACCTCCAAGACCGCGTCATCACCGGGTGGGAGGAGCTGCTCGGGGCGAGCGATCCCGACGAGTGCGTCCTCGTGGTGACGCACGGCGGACCGATCCAGACAGTGCTCGGACACATCCGAAACGTCCCCCTCGAACGGGCGCTGGTAGAGGAAGCACCGATCAACTGCTCTCTCACCGAGATCGAGATCGAACACGGATCCGCCCCCGAACCGTCGATCGCCCAAACGAACGTGGTGCCGTGGGACGAGTCCTGATCGTGTGATCGAGCGGAACGGCTAGCTTTCCGTGTGAGCGGCTTCGACGATGATCGTTTCCTGCCCTGGGTCGACGGTGACGCGGCCGCCGATCGGGAGCGGCGCGATGGGCGTGGTGTGGCCCCAGTCGATTCCACACACGATCGGAGCATGGGGGTTGTATCGCTCGACCTGTTCGATGACGGCGTCGTACACCCGGCTGCGGTAGGACTTTCGCTCTTCCTGTGGCGGCTCTTCGAGGAAGCTCCGACCGGGCGCTCGGCCCACGACCACCGCCCCGAACCGTTCGAGCAGTCCCCGCTCGCCCAAGCACATGAGGGTTCCCGCGACGATCGTCGGATCGGGGAGATCTTCCGCGGTTTCGATGGCGAGCACCGCGCCGTCGAGCTCGTCCGGCTCCGGCAGATACCGTTCGGTTGCCAGCTGCCACTCGAGTATGGCCCGACAGCCGCCCCAGAGCCGTCCTGTAACCGGCAGATCGCCGGACTGCGACCGACTACCCGAGGCGCGTTGCGCCTCGCTGTCGCTGCCCGCCCACCGCCAGCCGGGGTTGGGTTCGTACGCCGGTGGTGACTCGAAGGCCGCCGGATCGCCCCACGGCGCTGGCTCGTCGGTCCACTCCGGTGACGGCGTGAGTTCTCCGATCGTGTCTTCGAAAAACGCCCGTCGGCAGTATCGCTCCGTGTACTCCGGAAGCTCGCCCGGAACGGCGATCTCGTTCATCAGTTGGGCACCGTTGTACGAGACGATCTCGCAGTTCCAGAGCGCCAGCGCGAGGTTCGTGTTGTCACTCATCCCGAAAAATCGAGTGGGGTGATCGCGTAGTACTGTCGGATCGAGATGTTTCAGGATTCGAAGCTGCTCCCAGCCCCCGATCGTAGCGAACACGCCCGTGATATCCGGATCTTTGAATGCGGCGTGAACGTCCGCTGCCCGCGCTCTCGGGTTCGCCGAGAGGAACTCGTCTCCCTGGCGGGCTGTGGGATACACCACGGGATCGAGATCAAACACCGTTCGAAGCCGCTCGAGCGCGAGTTCGAACACGTGCGGTGCGTTCCGTGCGCTACCGCTCGATGGGGCAATCACGGCGACAGAGCTGAGCGAAGCTCAGCAAGCAACCGGACGTAGTCCGGTGACGCTATCGCCGGAGGTCATCGCCGGCGGAGTGATGAACGTCATCGATACGCCATCGAGTCAACGAAGAGAGAAATAATTTTTCATGAACGGTATCGCCGGACTGGATGCACTGGATTAGTAGAGCGCGCCACCCAGGGGAACCGCCGCGTCGGGCGCGACCAGGACGGGGTGTCCGTCCTCGTCGGGCACACCGACGGTCAGCGCTTCCGATTTGAAGCCGGCAATTCGAACCGAACCGAGGTTCGTCGCACAGAGAACCTGTCGACCGACCAGATCGTCGGCGTCGTAGTTGTATCCGGTCTGAGCTGCTGATTGAAGCTCTTCGGATCCGATGTCGATCCAAAGCTTCGCCATTTCGGGTTTGTTCGCCTCCGGAAACGGCTCTGCGCGCAGTACTTCACCGACTTGGAGCTGCACGTCGAACGGCGTCTCGGGGTCGCTCATACCCGCCGAACGTCGCCGTTCGTATAGAATCCGTTGATCGACGGGCGCGACTCAGTCGGTGGTCGGGTACTCGGTCTCGAACACGTTTTCGACCACTGGCTCGGAGGCGTTCTCCGATCGTTCCGATTCGGGGCTGACGCTCCCGGTTTCGTAGCCGTGGAGGTCCAGCGTGACGTGGTCGAAACCGAGTTCCGAGAGGTGCTCACGCGATGCTCGGACGAATTCGGGGTCGAGCGCGCGGTCGAGTTCGTCGCTCCCGACTTCGATCCGGGCGAGTCCGTCGTGATCGCGCACGCGGAACTGGTCGAATCCCCACGTTCGCAGGAGCCGTTCGGCCTTCTCGATCCGGGTGAGCCGGGTTTCGGTCACGTCGAGACCGGTCGGAATGCGCGAGGAGAGACACGCCATCGAGGGCTTGTCCGCGACCGACAGCCCGTAGTGGTCGGCGGCGTCCCGGACCTCCGATTTCTCGAAATCGTTGGCGAGCAGCGGCGAGAACACTTCGAGTTCCTCGACGGCTTCGAGTCCCGGTCGGTGGCCCTCGCCCGGATCGGACGCGTTCGTCCCGTCACAGACCGTTTCGATGCCCAGCTCGCGGGCGGTTTCGTACATCTTCCCCAGCCGCATCGTCCGGCAGTGGTAACACCGGTCGTCGTCGTTTTCCACGAAGGCCGGATCGTCCAGTTCAGAAAATTCGACGATTTCGTGGCGGACGCCGATCTCTCGGGCAACCTGCTTTGCGTCCGCGAGTTCTTCGACCGGCAGCGTCTCGCTTTTCGCGGTGCAGGCCACCGCGTTCTCACCGAGCGCCTCGTGGGCGAGCGCGGCAACGACGCTCGAATCCACCCCACCCGAGAAGGCGACGAGCACCCCATCGCGCGCGGCAAGATCCTCGCGTGCCCCCGACAGCTTTTCCGCGATACTCATAGAGCGTGTTCGCTGTGACAGCCAAAAAGGTCGTTGCCCCACCTTTTTGATCCGCCACCTTTTTTCCGCTCGGGTGGCCGGAGGCCACCCTCGCGCAAAAACGTGGGCGAAAAAAAGCCGCTCGCGTGGCGAGACGGTCGCTCACTTCGTTCGCGCTGCGACTCGCTCGCTCCCACTCGCTTCGCTCGCGGGAACTCCGCTCGCGGTGGGTGGGGTCACCGCTCCGCCTCCGCTACCGCACCGCTCCGCTTCCGCGACCGCACACAGGACCAATCTGCTATGCGAGCGTGACCTGTTTGCAGGTCATCGTACTCATGCTCCGCACCACACCGCTTCGACGGACTGACTGGCCGGTGGTCCTGTCGGGAACGTGCTCACCGTAGCGTCGCTGAGATACTGGTCTGTTCGGATCGCTTCGAGCACCGCCAACACCAACGTGATTCTCGACAAGAAATTCATTACTGCCAGTGCTATCTTGGCAGCAGCAACGCCCGATTGTCGGTAGCTCGTTGGTATGGTCCGAGTAACCGCTGAAGGCTCGAGCTGTTAGTACGATATAACATTACTCATTCCATCAGTACCTTTATGTGTGATGGGGCAAGGAACGATACATGAGGACGCCAGCATGGCGGCAACGCATGCGCGTTCGTTGAAACGCGCCGGGTGATGGTACCACCCGACGCTGGGGTCCTCTGCAGTAAGAGAATCCCATGATGGGAAACGAATCAGAGACATGTAACGGTGTCGCATCGTATCAAAATGATGAACAGCGCACGCGCTGTCCGGTGTGTGGTCGGCCAGTTCGGTCACGTCTCGAACACCGCATCGGGTGCCCGCAGGGGCAGTGGTGGCGATGACGTTGCCGTTGTTCCAGTTCCGGAATCAGCAGGGCGAGGTCGTGAGCCTCTCGGCCGCCACGGATCGGGATGAGATCGTGACGGCCGAACTGTACCACAGCATCGATGTCGGTGAGGGGTTGTGGTGTAGACCGTGTCAGAGCACTGGTTGCGCGCATGCTACGCAGATCGAGCAGATACTGGCGACCGCCGGGCTTGGCAGGACCCGGGCGGGTGGCTACGATGAGTTGCCCGGCATTGCGCGGTTCACGCGCTACTGTGCTGTGGGCGAAACGATCATCGAATGTTGGTTCGATAACGGCGCATGCGTGCGCTTTCACGAACAACGCGATGGTGACGTGGTCCAATCGGTATTCACCCCCGAAGACTCGTGCGAACCGGCCGCCATGACCGAGAAACCCGACGCAGAGAGTGCTCCAGCCTGTCTGGTCGCAACGCTCGTGGAGTACTGCCAGTATCGACAGCGCGGCGATCTCGCTGGATTACGGGAGCGCCACCCCGAACTAGTGGGCGTCGCGGGTGAGGCCGCCACTGCACCCACCATCGACGACTAACAGACAACCGCAGCGAGCGGTGCGGAGGCGGTAGCGGAGCGGTCGCGGTGCGGTGGCGGTCGCGTGAGTACACTCACCGCGAGCGCAGTTCCCACGAGCGAAGCGAGTGGGAGCCAGCGAGCGGCTTTTTTTGGTCCAGATTTTTTGCGCGAGGGTAGCGCAGCTACCCGAGCGGAAAAAAGGTGGTGGTGAAGCTTTTCCGTTTTGGTGTCGAGCACTCAGTCGATGGAGTTGGAGACCGTTCCGGGAATCGGCGCGACGACCGCCGAGCAGCTGTCCGCGCTGGAGAGGCCCGAGCGTGCGCTCCGCGAGGGTGACGTGGCAACGATCGCCCGAGCGCCGAACATCAGCGAGGGGCGCGCCGCGCGCATCGCTCGGAGCGCTATTCGTCAGCGACACGACGACCAGGCGGAGTTTCTCCGCACCGATCGAGCGCGCGAGCTGTACCAGTCGGCGCTCTCGTTGCTCCAAGAACGCGCCGTGACGGAGTACGCCCAAAAGCACTTGGAAACCCTGTATCCGAGCACCACTCGGTCGCGCATCGAGGAGGTGCGATCGTTCGTGACCCGAGCCATTGAGCACGAACCGGATCCAGCGGTGCTCGAAGCGCTGTCGGACGTGTCGCCGTTGGAGAAGCCGTCGGATCTCCGGGTGCGAGAGCGGTGTGTGGCGACGGCCGACGCCGAAACGTACGCTCGCGCCGAGCAGCAGTTTCCGGCGCTCTCCGTGGAGCTGATCGAGGGCGCCCGCGACCTCTCCGAACTCGCTCGTGGCTATTCGTCGGTCATCGCGGTCGATGAGTCGTTCGCCGGGCTGGATCTCGCGGAGAACGTTCGCGTCTGTCCCGACGCGTTCGACCGGGTCGACGAAATCGTTCCCGAGCGGCTGCTCGCGTTTTTCGCAACGAACCGCAATCGACTGCTCGCTAGTGCTGCCGTCCACGAGACTGCCGGACTCGATCCACCGTGCGATCTCGACGCGCTCCGGAGTTGTCTCGACCGCCTCGGTGAGGACGGAACCGTCACGGGCGATTCGGAACTCACCCGGCTCCAGCGCGCGCTCGACGATCTCGACGCGGCGGTCTCAACCGCCGAACGCGTCGCAAACGACCAGCTGCGTGAGGCGATCCAGGAGCGCGATGTCACCATCGAAGGGGCTGATCTCCTGTCGCTCGTCGAACAGGGCGCGCGCGTCGACTCGCTGCTCGAACGCGAGCTCTCCGAGGAGTTCACCGCGGCGGTCGAGGCCGCACGGAACCACCTGTGTGAGACCCTCGCTGTGGAGGAGTACGACGCCATCGCGGAGCAAGTGTTCCCCGACGAGCCGACGTTCCCGGTCGAACGCCGGGCCGAAACCGTCTCCCGGCTCCGGTCAGAGCTGACTGCCGCCCGAGATCGTCGGGCAGAGCGGCTGAAATCCGACCTTGCGGCCGATCTTGGGATCCTCCGCGATCCTGTCGAAACGCTCGTCAATCGAGCGCTCGAACTCGACGTCGAGCTCGCCGTGTCGCGGTTCGTACGGGAGTTCGACTGTATCATGCCCGTCATCGACCACGAGGGAGCGGAAACGAACACGCTGGAGACAAAAACCGGCGTTCACATCGAAGGCGGACGCTCGCCGCTCCTCGACGTTCCATTCCAGGCGGTCGAGCCGGTCGACTACGCCGTCGACGAGAACGCGATCCTCTCGGGGGTGAACAGCGGCGGGAAAACCTCGCTCATCGATCTCGTCGGCTTCGTGGTGATCCTCGCCCAGATGGGACTCCCCGTTCCCGCCGATCACGTCCGCCTCGAACGGTTCGATGCGCTGTACTACCAGGCGAAAAGCCAGGGAACGCTGGATGCCGGGGCGTTCGAGGCGACGCTCCGATCGTTTGGCGATCTCGTCGATGGCAAGGGGAACCGTCTGATCCTCGTCGACGAACTCGAAAGCATCACTGAACCAGGAGCTAGCGCGAAGATCATCGCCGGCATCCTCGGCGCGCTGGACGAGCAGGGCGCTACGAGCGTGTTCGTCTCTCATCTGGCGGGGGAGATCCGGACCGCCGCAGACACCGACGTGCAGATCGACGGCATCGAAGCCGTCGGACTCGTGGATGGGCAGCTGAAAGTCAACCGCTCGCCGGTCAAAGGCCGACTGGCACGGTCGACGCCCGAACTCATCGTGGAGAAACTCGCTACCGACGACGAAACCGAGAGCCGGTTTTACGAGCGACTGTTGGCGAGATTCGACGGCGAATCCGAGTAATCGGTCCCACTAGTCGTTGAAGCGCCTCACACGATATATCCAACACACAGCAATACGCAATAATATCGTGTCAAATAAGCTTGGTCGAAGCGTATAATGATGGAGTTATATCTCTCGGTTTAGTAACCGGCACCATCACAATGGTGGAACGAGAAACGTGGGTTTCGCGGGCTGGATTCATCTTCGCAGCCGTCGGGAGTGCGGTCGGTCTGGGGAACATCTGGCGGTTTCCGTGGTTGACCGCAGAGAACGGTGGGAGTGCGTTTTTACTCGTTTATCTGTTCATCGTTCTCGGCGTCGGTGTCCCGGGGTTGTTGGCGTCGTTCGTCATCGGTCGCCGGTCCAAACGGAATCCAGTCGGCGCGTTCAAATCGCTCGGCGGTGGCCGCGCTTGGACAGTGCTGGGCGGACTCTGTGTCGTCACGTCGATCGTGCTCGTCTCGTTTTACACCGTCGTCGGGGGGTGGATTCTCCGGTATTTCCTTGAGAGCTTCACGGGCGCATACTTCGCGCAACCGGAGGCGTATTACGACAGCATCGCCTTCGGCGTCCAGGCGTTCTCCTATCAGGTGCTCTTTTTGCTCCTGACTGTCGGCATCGTCATGGCTGGCGTTCGGAGGGGGATCGAGGCAACGACCAAGCTCATGACCCCGGCTGTGGTACTGCTGCTCGGTGGACTGGCGGTGTGGGCGTTCTACCGGCCCAACACGATTCGCGGGTACGAGTTCTATCTCGCGTTCGACCTGGCGTATCTCGCTGATAACTTCATCACAGTGCTGGGCGCGGCGGCCGGTCAGGCCCTGTTCACGCTCTCGATCGGTAGCGGAACGATGCTCACGTACGCGTCCTACCTCGAAGAAGACCGGTCGCTCCCGGCCGACGGATCGATCATCGCCATGCTGAACCTCGGCATCGGCGTGCTTGCGGGTCTGGTCGTTTTCCCACTGCTCTTTTCGTTCGTCGGCGGGCCGACAAGCGGCGGCACCGGCGCGTTGTTCGTGAGCATCGCGGGCGCGTTCGCTGCACTCCCCGGCGGGCGACTCATCGGCGCTATCTTCTTCCTCACCATCCTGTTCGCAGCATTGACGAGCTCGATCAGCATGCTCGAAATCCCGGTCGCGTACCTCGTCGACGAGTTCGATGTCGACCGCTCGCGGGCCACCAGCGCGCTGTTCGTTCTCGTCTTAGGAACCGGAGCGATCAACGCCTTCGACGCGAACGTGTTCGAAGTCGTCGCCGGACCGCTCGTGAGCCAGCTCCTTACGCTCGGTCTCATTGGCTTTATGCTCTACACCGCGTGGGTACTCGGCGACGAAGCCGTCGAAGAGTTCACCGACGGCGCTGGAACAATCGCACGAACGCTGAGCGTTCCGTGGCGCTACACCATCGGAACGATACTCCCGCTGTTTTTGGCGTTCTCGTTCTACACGACCGTCGTCGGCCTGCTCGAAATCACCCTTCCAACGGCGGCAACGATCGGTCTCACCCTGCTCTCCGGTTTGCCGTTCGCGAGCCTCGCGCTCCTGTCGGCCCGGCCCGATAACAATTAGCAGTATCTCGATTTACCACTCGTCACAGAAGTTCTCTGTGGCGTACACCCGCTGGCCGTCGATGTAGACGCCGATGCCCTGGCTGTCCCACCGACCAGTGAGAACGTTCTCGCGGTGTCCCTCCGAATTCATCCATCCGTCGACGATCCGCTCCGCGATTTCGTCGGCGTCGGTGGCTCCAGCGGTCCCCACGTACGCGAGGTTCTCTCCGACGGCTCGACACGTGCTCGGATACAGGTCACCGAGCCTGTCGTCGGGTCCAGCTCCTTCGGGGCTGACGTGGCTGAAGTAGTCTCGTTCGGCCATGTCGTAGCTGTGGGCCCGTCCGATGCTGGCGATCTCGTCGTCGTGATCGAGCTGCGAGAGGTCGTTTTCCGACCGGATCGCGTTGATTCGGTCGTGGATGCGGGCTTCGATCTCCTCCGAGCTGACCGACGACTCGCCGGCTTCGAGGCGCGTGGTGCCCGGATCGTCCGTGTGCGGTTCACTCCCGTTCGTGGCGGTCGGATCAGTTCGTGGCCCTTGCTCCGCGGGATCGGTGTCGACCGGAACCTCCCACACGAGCGGCCAGTCAGGGAGTGGCTCCGGTGTGTCTATCGTTCCGTCGTCTACCGGGCCGACATCGATCACCCCCATCGAGACCGCCGCGGAGAGCAGCAACGACAGCACCACAATCCCGAACACGATCCGGACGACAGCACCGAGCA
Organism: Halobacteriales archaeon YIM A00010; assembly: GCA_025041175.1. Lineage (GTDB taxonomy): Archaea > Halobacteriota > Halobacteria > Halobacteriales > Haloarculaceae > Halocatena. The sequence continues at coordinate 1,273,107 of JAKCFJ010000001.1, read as the reverse complement.
TCCGACCGATCCTTCCGAGCATGCCCCTGTGTACTACCTCGGAAGGGATGGCTCCTCGTTTTTCCGCTCCGATCGACGATAAATCACGCAAGTGATTTGGAACCGAGCTGCGACCGGCTCGACGCGCTCGTCACCACTCCGCGACGCTCCCGTCGGGGTACTCCCAGACGGGGTTGTGCCAGTCGACGTCCGCCTGGGCGCGTTCGCGCACCGTCTCCTCGTCGATCCGGATGCCGAGTCCCGGCTCGGTCGGTAGCTCGATGTAACCCCCATCGTACTCAAACAAGGAGGGATCGGCGAGGTATTCGGTCTCGTCGCTGCCGGTGTTGTAATGGATGTCGAGACTCTGCTCCTGGATGAGGGCGTTGGGCGAGGTAGCGTCTACCTGCACGCAGGACGCCAGCGCGATCGGTCCGAGCGGACAGTGGGGGGCGATGGCCACGTCGTACGCTTCCGCCATCGATGCGATCTTGTGGACCTCGGTGATGCCGCCGGCGTGGCTGAGATCGGGCTGGATCAGATCGACGGCGCCCTGTTCGAGCAGTTCCTTGAAATCCCACCGCGAGTACATGCGTTCACCGGTAGCAATCGGTGTCGTCGTACAGTCGGCGATCGCTGGGAGCGACTCGTTGTGCTCGGGGAGCACGGGTTCCTCGATGAACATCGGATCGTAGGGTTCTAACGCCTTGGCCAGTCGTTTGGCCATCGACTTCGAGACCCGACCGTGAAAATCGACGGCGATGTCGACGTCGGTGCCGACGGCGCTGCGGACCTCCGACAGCCGTTCGACAGCGTCCTCGACTACGGCCGGCGAGTCGATGTGGCGGACCTCCGCCGTTCCGTTCATCTTGAGCGCGGTGAATCCGGCGTCGACCTGCTCGCGGGCGGCCGCGCCCACCGCGGACGGTTCATCGCCGCCGATCCACTGGTACACCCTGATACGGTCGCGTGCCCGGCCGCCGAGCAGTTCGTAGACGGGTGCTTGGTGGTGTCTTCCTTTGATGTCCCACAGGGCCTGATCGATACCGGCGATCGCTGACATCAACACGGGACCGCCCCGATAGAACCCGCCGCGGTACATCGTCTGCCAGTGTTTCTCGATGTCGCGGGGATCGTTCCCGAGCAGGTAGGTGTCCATCAACTCCTCGACAGCGCTACGGACGGTTCTCGCTCGCCCCTCGACGATCGGCTCTCCCCACCCCACGAGTCCTGTGTCCGTCGACACTTTGAGGAACAGCCAGCGCGGCGGGACTTCGAACAGTTCGTAGTCTACGATCTCCATTTTGTGATCGTACGAACGCTTACGGATAATCTTTCCTGATACGCATTGCTGGCGTTTCGCGTTCGTCCGCGCCAAATCCTTATGTGTCCTCGCAGGCGAAGTGAACCTGGAATGTCGGATGAGGAGATGCTGTCGTGGGACGAAACCGTGTTTCGGGACGAGCACGTCTTCGAGATCGACTACGTCCCCGAAACGTTCCTCCACCGGGAGGACCAGACGCGACAGCTCCAGTACGCCCTGCGTCCCGCCGTCCGTGGGTCGCGCCCGCTGAACGTGATGGTACGAGGACCGTCGGGAACGGGGAAAACGACTGCCTTGCAGTTGCTCGCGTCCGACCTCCAGACGCACACGAGCGTGAACGTCTCCCACGTGAACTGCCAGGTCGATTCGACCCGGTACGCGGTCTTTTCTCGGCTGTTCGAGGAGATGTTCGAGTACGAGCCACCCACGAGCGGCATCTCATTCAAAAAGCTCTTCGGACAGATTACCGATCGTCTCGTCGAGGAGGAAGAAGTGCTCGCTGTCGCGCTCGACGACGTGAACTACCTCTTTTACGAAGGTGAGGCGTCGGACACGCTGTATTCCCTGTTGCGCGCACACGAAGCCCACACTGGCGCGAAGATCGGGGTGATTCTCGTCTCCTCCGATCTGGATCTCGACATCATCGAGGAGCTGGATACCCGCGTTCAGAGCGTGTTTCGGCCCGAGGAGGTGTACTTCCCCCGGTACGACGAACCGGAGATCGTGGACGTTCTCCAAGAGCGCGTCGATCGCGGGTTTCACGAGGGCGTTGCCGGGGCTGACATCCTCGATCGCGTGGCAGAACTCACCGCCACGACGGGGGGCGATCTCCGGGTGGGGATTGATCTCCTCCGGCGGGCCGGGTTGAACGCCGAGATGCGCGCCAGCACCACGGTCGAGCTCGAAGATGTCGAACGAGCGTACGACAAATCGAAGTACGTCCACCTCTCCCGGCACCTCCGGGACCTCAGCGACGCCGAAATCGCGCTCGTCAAAACAGTCGCGAAGCACAACGGCGAACGCGCGGGCGTGGTGTACGAGTCGTTCGAAGACCGAACCGGTCTCGGCTACACGCGCTACTCCGAACTCATCAACAAACTCGATCAGCTCGATCTCATCGACGCGGAGTACACGAGTGTCGACGGTCGTGGCCGGTCGCGGAAGCTGTCGCTGACGTACGAGGAATCCGCGGTGCTCGAACGGATCGACTGATTCGGGAACGACGGTCGGTAGTGGTCATTCCAGATTACGGGCGGCGTCGATTTCGTCTCTCGCGCCAGCCATGTCCTCAGGGCCGGATCGTAGTTCAACGCCTTCTTCTCGCAGTATGTCCCGCATCCCAAACCGGTTGACGCCAGCGAGCCGGGCAGCAGTACCCAGGGTGATTTTTTCTTCTCGTAAAGCGATACTGCAGCCGAAATCCGGGCGTTCTGATTCTCTTCGAAGTACTCTCGTAGAACGTGACGAACGGCGTCGCTCTTGTTTTCGAAGATTCCCGCTTTGACGGCTCCCTCCATGAGGTCGGTACGATCGTCTGGGATGGTGGCGGTGGTTCGTGTAGCAGCTATCGCACTCCCAATACTCGTTGGACACCTCTTCTCCCGTCCATTTCACGACATCGTGACCGTCCCATTCGCCTGTCTTCTCGTATTCACCGTCTCTGTCTTCGTCCGGAACGGTGAATACGCCGAAATAATGTCCATCTTCGTACGTGCCATCCTCGTCGATAGTGACCCGGATTGTCTCCCCACACTCGATGCAGTCTCGATCGATGGTACGCTTTTCTCGGGACATGGGCTCAGTCGTTGCGGGGGATCGCTACCAGCTGGCCGTCGGTGAATTTCGCTTCGAGGCTGATGTAGTCGCCGTCGATAGCAGTATGACATTCGAACGTTCCGTGATACGCCGTATCCGACCAGCCGTGGTGGATCTTCCGCCGGCTACCACGCATCGTATCGATCGGGCTTTCAAATCCGCCGATCTCCTCGTTGTACTCCGGGCGCTCTTCTTCGGGAACGTGTTTGTACTCGGCATTTTCCTCGAAAAGACGGCCTTCAGCGGTGATTTTGTAGTTCTCCATCATCGGCTGGTGGCGGGCGATGGATTTTGTCTGCCACGTGATCGCAAACGGATCAGCATCGATGTCTGGGAACGCAACATCGATCACGTCCTCGAAGGTTACTCTGTCGTAGAGCCCCATTATATCAGATCACCTGCTGGATCGATTCGTCGTTGGTCGTTTTTTCTTCTAGTTCAGCATCTAAAATAGCAACTGAAGCATCGCGCGGTCCAGCCGAAACGTCGGACGAAGGGATCACCGGTCGAGATGCCACAGGACGCCGATGACGAAGATCGAAAAGAGACCGCCCATAAGGAACATCACCACCGAATCGACCACAACAGGCTGTGAGGCTGGCGCACCCATCCGATTCACGTTGAAGAGGTAACTGAACATGATAGTCGCGCCAGCGAGCACGGCGACGGTGCCCAGCGCCCGGCGAAGGAAATCACGGAGACGGAGGTGATCGGACTTGCGGCCGGCGAACAGCACCACCGCCTCGTTCGCCGGCGCGTACACAGTCATCTCCGTCCCTTTCTCCGAGTAGCCGACGCCGGACGGCTTGATGAGATCCGCGTCCTCCAATTTTCCCAAATGGTAGTGGACGTTCTGGAGTGACGTGTCGATCTCATCTCGGATCTCCGTGGGAGTCGATGGCTGCTCGTAGATAATCGAAAGCACTTTCCGTGTCGTCGAGGCCGTTAACGTCTCGAAGGCCTCGTCGGCCGCCTCGTTGTCGAGTCCGAGAACGCGTGGCTCGTTGGGGGTCGATTGAGGCTCCCCGCGTAGCGGCAACAAACTCATCAGATAACTGTATATCGTCATCACCCATGATCGTTTTGATGTTTCAAACTTGCATTTGATACATTCAGACCGATCAGAATCAAACGACCGTGGCACAGACATCGCTCATCGGGAGGGCGTGGTGGGAGAACGAAGCCAATGGCGGAAAAACAGGAAAAGGAACACCACACCACCGATCTGCCCCCCGATGAGCGTGTACGTGGCAATCGTGGCGGATGAGACGAGACTACTGAGAGTAGCCACGAGCGCGCTTGCACACACGATTGAGAGCGCCACGTACCGTCGATCCCGTGTCCGAATCGCTTCGAGCACGAACCCGGCGCCCAAAGCGAACAATCCCGTGCCCAAAAATACGGAGTCGAGACCGGGCGTCACGAACAGGAGACCGAGCATGTGTGCTGGATCTTACCGAGCGCTAATACCTGTTCCGGATCACGACGATGCTGGGCTTTCGATTCCAAAAAACGTTCTGCCACCATCCTCCCAGCCGCACGACTGTCCTACAACGGCTGTCAGTACGGCTGTCCGTAATACTGTTAATCATCTTATATTTGTCAGACGATCGAGCGTATATAGGAAGATTTTTACACGAGTTCGTCTATAAACTTGATGTCGCGCGGGAACGCACCATGCGCTATGAGGTGGCCCCGAGGCAGCACCACGCTGCCGAGGCATCCCCCGCCGACCCCCCATCTGGTCTCTCTCTTACCGGAAACGGTTGCTGTTCTCCTGGTGATATCGTTCGTCGAACGCTGTGTATCCCCCGGTCGTTGATCCCACGTGACTGGAGTACGGGAGTGGTTTCGATCGGCGCACGTATTCTTTACGGATTGTAGCAGCCTACTAGTATTCTATTGGTACGTTGATGGTGAGAAGGGAGATGCGTCGGTAGAGAGCTGTACATAGCGGGCATCTGCGAGCACTCTGGTGAATCTTCTTGATTTGTTCATTATGTTTACTGGTGAATACGCAATAGAGATAAAGTAAAGTAGCGGGCGTCGTACGTCTACGTAATGGTAGACTCTCCGGAGGTGCTCGTGATTGGGGGTGGATCGACCGGGTGTGGGATCGCCCGCGACCTCGCCATGCGGGGGCTCGGTGTCACGCTCGTGGAGAAGGGGAACCTCACGAACGGTACGACCGGGCGGATGCACGGGCTACTCCACAGCGGTGGTCGGTACGCTGTCTCCGACCAGGCCAGTGCGAAAGAGTGCATCGAGGAGAACCGCGTGCTGCGCGACATCGCTAGCCACTGCGTGGAAATGACGGACGGGCTGTTCGTCCAGCGGCCCGAGGACTCCGACGAGTATTTCGAGGAGAAGCTGCAGGGGTGTCGCGAGTGTGACATCCCGGTGACCGTGCTGTCGGCCGAGGAGGCACGAACGAAGGAACCGGCGTTGGCGGGCGATGTCGAACGGGCGATCTCCGTGCCCGACGGCGCGATCGACCCGTTTCGGCTCTGTGTCGCCAACGCCGTCAGCGCGGAGCAACACGGCGCGCGCATCGAAACGCACGCCGAGGTGACTGACGTGCTCCTCGAGGACGGCGCGGTTGTCGGGTGTGAGGTGCGCCATGACTCCGGGTCGGGAAAGCGCGTCCACCGGACGCCGGGAACGACCGAGGAGATCCGCGCGGACTACGTCGTGAACGCCACGGGGGCGTGGGCCGGACAGATCGGCGAGCTGGCCGGCGTCGATATCGAGGTCCGGCCCTCGAAAGGAGCGATGGTGATCATGAACGTCCGGCAGGTCGACACCGTGATCAACCGCTGTCGTCCGAAGGGCGACGCGGACATCATCGTTCCCCACGAAACCACGGCGATCCTCGGAACGACCGACGAGGAGGTCGACGATCCCGAAGAATACCCCGAAGAGCGGTGGGAGGTCGATATGATGATCGAGGAGCTGTCGAAGCTGGTACCCATCCTTCGGGAGTCACGGACCATCCGATCGTTCTGGGGCGTTCGACCGTTGTACGAGCCACCGGGAACGGGAACGACGGATCCGACGGACATCACACGGGATTTCTTCCTGCTAGATCACGAGGAGCGCGACGGGTTGGCCGGCATGACGAGCATCGTCGGGGGGAAGTTCACCACCTACCGGATGATGGCCGAACGGATCGCCGATCACGTGTGTGAGCAGTTCGGGATCACGGCCGACTGTCGGACCGCAGACGAACCGTTGCCTGGCAGCGAGGATTTCGAGGTACTCCAAGACCACATGGAGGCGTTCGGGCTTCGATCCCCCATTGGCCGTCGGAGCACCCAGCGGCTCGGTAGCCGCGCCGAGGAGGTGCTGACGACGGACGATCCGAACCCGGTCGTGTGTGAGTGTGAGGCGGTCACGCGCGCGGAGATACAGGATGCGATCGATCAGTCGGGAACAGATCTCAACGCCGTCCGGATCCGGACCCGCGCCTCGATGGGCAACTGCCAAGGCGGGCTGTGCTGTCACCGGATGGCGAACGAGCTACACCCCGAGCACGAGGAGCCGACCGTTCGGACGGCGCTCGACGAGTTGTACCAGGAGCGATGGAAGGGACAGCGACACGCGTTGTGGGGCGAGCAGCTCTCACAAGCCATGTTGAACCACGTGCTCCACGGAACGACGATGAACCGGGATCGAGACCCCGCCCGTCACGAAACGGTGAACTTCGACGCGTTCGACGCGGGTGCGCCCGACTCCGGCCGGAGGGAGGAACCAGATGGCGATTAGCGAAGACGTGGTCGTCATCGGCGGGGGGCTTGCCGGAAGCGTGGGCGCCCTGTCGGCGGCCCGGACGGGCGCGTCCGTTCGGCTCATCTCCCACAAGGAGAGCACGCTCCGCCACGCGAGCGGTCTCATCGACGTGCTCGGCTACCCGAACGGCGGCGAGCAGCCGGTCGTGAACCCGTTCGACGCGCTGGATGAGCTGCCGACGGGCCACCCATACAGCGTCGTTGGGGCGTCCGGCGTTCGGGACGGGTTGGCGCTGTTCGACGAGATCACGGGCGATCTGTACGTTGGCGGGCACACCGATCGGAACGCGCTCGTTCCGACCCAACAGGGGACGGTCAAGCCGACGGCGCGCTATCCGCGGTCGATGGCCGCCGGACTTGCCAGTGACGATCGGGAGATGCTGCTCGTCGGGTTCGAATCGTTGTCCGACTTCGATGCACCGCTGGCTGCCGACCACCTCGAGGCGGCTGGCGTTCCGTTCGAATCTCGGGGGGTGACGGTTCGATTTCCGGCGGATCTCCGGGCCGACGCGAAGCTCACGCGGTTTGCGACGGCGCTCGAACGCGCTCGAACCGTACGAGCGCTCGCAGAGACGATCGAGCCACACCTCGACGGTGCCGAGCGCGTCGGGGTTCCGGCGCTGTTGGGCGAGGATGACGCCGCTGCGGTTCGGGCCGATCTCGAATCCCGCCTCGGGGTGTCCGTCTTCGAGCTTCCGGGGGGACCGCCGAGCCTCCCCGGGGTGCGGCTGGCAGATCGGCTGTTCGAGGCGCTAGACTCGGCCGGCGTCCACGTTTCCACCGGCGTTCCGGTCGTCGGATACGAGGCCGAGGAAGACCGCATCACGTCGGTGCTCGTCGATCGGGGCAGCCACGCGCCCCACCCCTACCACGCGAGGGAGTTCGTGCTCGCAACCGGTGGACTCGTCGGCAAAGGAATCGACTCCGACCGGAACGGCGTGCGCGAACCGATCTTTGACTGCCACGTTCCCCATCCAGAGGACCGGTACGACTGGTTTCTGGACGAAGCCTTCGGGGATCACCCGTTCGCCCGGTTTGGTGTTATTCCCGATGACGAACTCCGACCCGTCGATAACCAGGGGGATCCCGAATTCGAGAATCTCAGGGCGGCGGGCAGCGTCCTCGGTGGCGCGAACATCGCGGCAGAGAAATCGGGCAGCGGAATTTCGCTGGCGACCGGAACGCTCGCAGGACGACTCACAAGAGAGGCGATCTGATATGACCAAGGACTCAGAGACCGATCACGATCACACTGATCACACGACCGACCGGACGGACCGGGTGGCCACCGCCGAAGCGACCGTCCCGCCCAGCAGCGAACGAACGACGGATCTCCGCCCGGGCGCGGATAACTGCTACAAGTGTACGGCGTGTGATACGTCGTGTCCGGTAGCGGAGGTTGACGACGAGTTTCCGGGACCGAAGTTCCAGGGTCCCGAGCAGTGGCGGTTGAAGCGATCGGAGGACACCGACATCGACGAGTCGATCACGTCCTGTTCGAACTGCATGCGGTGTGACAGCGCGTGTCCGTCGGGCGTGCCGTTGAGCCAGATGCACAACACGGCTCGCGGCGAGTACGTCGAGGGGATGAGCAAGTTGTCTCGGGAGTACGTTCGCAACCGGATTCTCGCCAACTACGGCCGGCTCGCGCGCATCGGGAGCCGCGTGCCCCGGTTGACGAATTTCGTGATGAGCAATCGCGTCACGAAGTGGTTCAACGAGCGGCTGCTCGGCATCGCGAGCGAGCGGGAGTTTCCCGCGTTCGCCACCCAAACGTTCGGGGAGTGGTACGAGGAGCGCGGTGGGCCACAGATCGAAAGCGAGGACCGCCGGATCGCGTACTTTCACGGCGACTACTCGAACTTCAACACGCCGGAGGTCGCCAAGGCGCTGGTGCGTGTGTTCGAAGCGTTCGGCTACGAGGTCGTCGTTCCGGAACAGCGGTGTTCGGGCACGCCGATGTTCGCCAACGGGATGCTTGAGGACGCCCGTCGGGCTGCCGAGTTCAACGTCGATACGCTGTCGGCGTTGGTCGAGGAGGGGTACGACGTTGTCTGCTCGTGTACCTCCTGTTCGATGGCGCTCCGGCAGGAGTATCCCGAGCTGTTCGACTTCGAGGGCACCGAACAGGTCGCCGCCCACACCTACGAGGCGCTCGAATACCTGCGCCTCCACGAGGATCTCGACGGCGCACTCAGCGAAAGCGAGGTCGACGGCGAGCATCCGGAGCTCGCCTACCACGCGCCGTGTCACGCCCGGAATCAGGGGCTACACCGCCAAGCGCTCGAACTGTTCAGGGAGCTCGATGGCGTCGCTATCGAGGACGTGGGCGACTCCTGTTCTGGAATCTCGGGCACCTACGGCTGGAAAAGCGAGAAGTACGACTACTCGATGGAGATCGCCGAGGAGATGTTCGAGCACATGGAAGACGCCGATGGAACCACCGGGCTGACGGAGTGTCCGACCTGTGCGATGCAGATGGAACACGGCACCGGATACGAGATCGACCACCCGCTCGAAGTGATCGAGAAAGCGGTTGTGTGAGATGGTTTGTGGCCCGTCTTCTGGGACGTAGTGTGCTCTCGGACAACTGAACGTTTAACCCTCGCTCGAAAGAAAGACGGATATGCAGACACACATCGTTCCGGTCGGGTTTGATTACGATCGGCTCATCGCGCCGCTCGTCCGGGACCAGCTCGATGTCAGCCGGGTCATCTTACTCGAAGGCGCTGTCGGAAGCGAGGCCAACGTGGAGTATTCCAGACACCTCGCCGAAAAGCTCGAAACCGATTTCAGGAATCTGATGGGGGCAGAAACCGAGCGCTTCGTCATCGAAGACGTCTACGATTACGACACCGCCTTCGAGCAGGCTTATGACCTCATCAACGCCGAACTCGATTCTGATTCGGTCACGGACCGGGATCGAACGGACGCCGAATCGGAAGGCTCCACCGATCAGCGAGCGCCGACGGAGCGGGAGGTGTGGGTCAACGTCTCCTCGATGCCCCGAACGGTGAGCTTCGCGTTTGCGACGGCCGCTCACTCCATCATGGTCGAGCGCCAGAGCGACCGCGAGCGCATCCACACCTACTACACCGTCCCCGAGAAGTATCTCGAAACCGAACTCGCCGAAGAGCTCCGCAAGGGGATCGATCTGCTCTCGGAGATCAAGACGTCGGAGGTGGCCGAGTCTCGCATCGATGAATGGATGACCGACGCCCGAACGATGCTCGACGAGTTCGACGAGCGCGGAACGACGATCGGGGCCAAACGCGTCGGCGACAGCCACATCATCGAACTCCCCGTGGCGTCGTTTTCGAACGTGAAACCGTTCGAGGAGCTCATTCTCTTCACGCTCGGCGAACACGGCGAGTTCGAAAGCGTCTCCGAGCTGGCTCAGACGCTCGCGCGCGATCTGAACGAGGAGTACACCAACAGCTTCCGCTCGAAGGTGATCTACAACGTCGATCGGCTCGGTCCCGGCGGGAAAGGCTACATCGAACAGGAAGAACAGGGCAAATCCTACCGCACGCGACTCTCCCGGATCGGCGCGCTCTGGGTCAGATCACACGCCGACGAGAACGAAACGCGTGACTCTGGGGGATGAAAATCCAGAGCGTCGATTCATCGTCTGTTTCGCAACGAGTGCCACGCACCGATGCCACATGCGATGACAGTGCCAGTGAGGCCGAAGCCTGGGCCGCCCATCTCGGTCGTGGTCGTCCGTTCGGTAGGGGTTCTCCGTTGGGTTTCGAGCGGCGGTTCGGGGAACGTGTACAGGCGTGCCCCCGATTTCTTTCCCGCTCCACCAACCGTATCCGTGTTTGGATTCACCCAGCTGCTGGCGATGAAGAACTCACCGGGACGGACAGCCTGTGCGGTCCAGAAGCTCGTTGTCTTCGGATCGCGCCACGCCTGAATCTCGGCTGGGGAAGCCGGATCGCTCACGTCGAACAGCCCCACACCCCCCGCGAACCACGACGCATACAGGCGGTTACCGACGATCTCGAAGTTGTGGGCGGTGGACCAGGGATCACTCTCTGGGAGCGTCGGTGCATCGATCTGCGAACGCGATGTCGGTTGTGTTGGCTGGGAGATGTCGAACAGTTCGATACCGCCCGGCCCCGCCTGTGGATCAGTGGGCTGCACATCCTCCGCCTCCCTGCCAATTCCGAGGAGCGTTGTGTCGTCGTTGACCGTGAGGTAGTGGTCATTGCCCGGCTGTTCGAACAGTGCTCTGTTCATCTCCGTTTCGTTCGCGTCAGCGAGACCGGCGAGCGCGGACGGCGGCCGCCCGCGGACCCTCGTTATCAGCGTCGGGTTCGCTGGATCGCTCACATCCACCATCCACGTCCCCCCGTCCCAGTAGGCAAGGTAGGCGACACCGTCCTGTATCCAGAGATCGTGGAGAATCCAGAGCGCCGACGGGACAGAGCTCCACGAGGAATTCACGTCGACGATCGACCACCGCCCGAGCTCCGCGACCGTTTCCACGTCAATCATCACGAGCGGATTCTCCTGAAGACCCTGGCCAGTGAGGTAGGCAACGCCATCGCGGATGAAGACGTTGTGATGGAGCATCTCCGTTTCCTTCCACCCGATCCGCCCCGGATCGCTCGGATCGCTCACATCGTAGACGACGATCGCATTCAGATAGCTCTCTCCGGATTTGGGATAGGCAGGGCCGGCGACTAACAACCGATCCCCCGCAACCTTCACATCGGCAATGCTCTTGAGTGGCCCGTTCTCCTCGTCAGCGAGAATGGTTCGTTGTTCTGTGATGAGTGATGGGGCAGTCGGATCACTGACATCGACGATCGCAAAACCGTCAGTGGCAGCGATGTACACCACGTCGTTCTCTCCAACGACTGCCTCCTTTGCGCCTTCGATGACGACACTCCCGAGCGGCGTCGACGCTGGCTCGGCAGCTGTCGCTGTCGCTGTGAGTGAGAGGCCAACCGCTCCGGCGACGCCACGGAGAAACGACCGGCGTCGAAGGATTGGGGATGAATCGAGTGGGGGTACGTTCATATCTACTAGTATAGTACGGTATATTTTATAATATTTCTAGTTCTTCTGAAGAACTAGCATCACCCGATACGAAACCCGATGAGCTGCGCCGACGCACCGTTTTTCTCTCGTCCCACACATACTTATTCCTTCCCACCATAGTGGGATTCATGGCAACAGTGGATGAGAAAGGCCGTATCGTCATCCCGAGTGACATCCGCGAGCGCCTTGATCTGCACGCCGGTAGTGATGTGGACGTGCACACCACCTGTGGGAGTGTCGTCATCGAGCCGACAGAAGACACCGCCCAGTTCGTCAGTGACCACGTCAGCCTGATTGAAGAGATAGCAGCCAAGCGTGACAACCGGCGAGTTGACCGCGAGGAGAGTCTGTCCCTCGAAGATGATCCGATCGCAGCCCATCACCGTGAGGTGATCAAACGACGCGCACAGTCGGCAGACGATGATGACTCGGTCGAACACACATGAACCAAGAGACAGGGAGAGACACAGACGGGCCGTATCTGTTCGATGTGAGTGTGATCGCACTAGCTCACGCCGGGACGCCGGTCAGTGACCCGGCGTTGCAGTACGTTCGTCAGGCGCTCGGAGGAGAAATCAGTGCTGTGGTGCCCCACGCGGCACTCATCGGTGCCCAGCACATTCTCCGGCGCGTCTATCGTTATTCCTGGGACGCCGCCGCCCAATTGATCGGTGACTTCCGCGGCGGAAAGCGTATTTACTGGTATGACAGCATTCCTGAACCTGTCCTCCAGGACAGTCTCGCGGTCTCCGGAGCGGAGAATATCGATGGGTGGGATGGGTACTACGCCACAGTAGCGCGCAGTGAAGGCGTCGAAACGGTGCTCACCCTCGATGATGATTTCGAGCGGGTCGATGACGTGGCGTGCGAGGTCATTCTGTCCGACCAACAAGCACAGCAACTGAACACATACATCCAATCGTTGTGACTTGCGACCGGCACAGAGCAATCAGTCCGGGTACATTCGTTCACCCTGCGAGTTTTGCCCGTCTCGTCGCCAGCGCGAGAGTCGTCGGGAGGACCAGCAACACGATGGCTCCAGCGGCCGCGACGTCGAGCGCGGTGACGCCGAGCCACGGGGTCGCGTCCGCAACGGGCAGCGCCGTGTGGTGGGGGTCGCCGACAATAGGGTAAAAATAATCAACGACGAGGTCGACGGTGTACCACGCCACCGCGACGGCAATCGCATAGAGCGGGAAGTCGGCGTACCGGTGTAAAACGAACGCCTGGACGACCATCAGCAAGTGGCTCCAGAAGAGGAAGTTGTACATCGCGGGGTGGAGGTACCCCCACGCCGGGAAGAACGCCAACAGCACGTACGGCGTCCACAGCCCGAGCTTGATGCAGCCGAAAAACGCGAGTGCGTTCATGATCTCGCTTTCCCGTCCGAGCTTCCAGAGCGCGATGCTGCAGGCGATGAGCAGCGTTGCGGCTGGGCTGTCGGGAACGAACGGCCACATCACCACTGGCGTCGTGGTAAACTGCAACCGGTAGTACCAGAACCCGAAGGCCGTTCCGAGGAGATTGATCCCGACCACGAGCCACGCGAGCCGCAGTCCGAGATCCTCGATCGGCTTGGGGAGGGGAGCGACGTACCACGGAAGATCCTCCCGTGACGGAAGTGAACCGTTTGCCATGTCAGTAGACACCTTTCCGTGCCTACACCTGTGTCTTCCGTCGTGGGATTGCTGTCGATTCCACACGCGTTGTTCGCTACGCCAACATCCTGTGCGACGGAGACCGATAGCAGCCCCAGACAGACCGGTTAAGTGGATCCGGGATCGAGTGCACGTATGAGCGGTGCAACAGATATCGAGGAACTAAAGCGCGGCACTGATCTGGTCAAGCGCGGCTTTGCGAAGATGCAGAAAGGCGGCGTCATCATGGATGTCGTCTCCCGAGAGCAGGCCCGCATCGCCGAAGACACTGGTGCGGTGGCAGTCATGTCGCTCGAAGCCGTGCCCGTGGACATCAGAAAACGCGGCGGCGTCGCACGGATGGCCGATCCCGGCAAACTCGAAGCGATCATCGACGAGATCTCGATCCCCGTGATGGGGAAATGCCGCATCGGCCACACCAAAGAGGCACAGATCCTCGAAGCGACCGGGGCCGACATGCTCGACGAGAGTGAGGTGCTCACGCCCGCGGACAACGCGTACCACATCGAAAAGGGCGCGTTCACCGCGCCCTTCGTCTGTGGCGCGCGGAACCTTCCCGAGGCGCTCCGTCGGGTCGAGGAGGGGGCTGCGATGATCCGCACCAAAGGGGAAGCGGGCACCGGCGACGTCAATCAGGCGGTCACCCACCAGCGCGCAATCAAAAGCGCCATCCGTGAGCTCGAAGGCAAGACCCACGAAGAGCGCGAAAAGTGGGCCAGAGAACACGACGCCCCCGCTGATCTCGTCCACGAAACCGCAAAACGGGGCCGGCTTCCCGTCGTGAACTTCGCCGCTGGCGGAATCGCCACGCCGGCCGACGCGGCGCTCATGATGCACCACGGCTGTGACGGCATCTTCGTCGGCTCGGGCATCTTCGGCGCACAAGACCCCGAAGCGATGGGCCGCTCGATCGTCGAAGCCGTCAACAACTGGGACGATCCCGAACGGCTCGCAGAGATTGCCACTGGCGTCGGACGCGGCATGAAAGGACAGTCGAACGTCGAAATGAGCGACGAGGAGAAACTACAAGCCCGCGGGAACTGATTCCGGCGAATCGTCGCGGGCCGAACGCTGCGCGAAGCTGTCGATCGCCGACGCGCTTGTCCTGTTTGTGTCATGATGTACCATACCAATGAAAGTTAACGTACTCCTCTCCGTAATCAGCGCACGTGCAAACGAACGTTATCGGTTCGGATCAGGACGAGCGGTACTGGTTTCACGCCCGGATCGTCGTCCGTCGTGAGTCCTACCGGCAGCTGTACGGTGTGCCGCCGGGGCTGAACCCGTGGGCGCTGCGCGTGCGGTCGCGTGTGGGACGGTTCACGCCGGAGTGGGGCGGTTGGACGCCACGCGAGGCTGGATTTCTCGTGGATCTGTTCCAGCGCGACGCGGTGACGCGCGAGCGGGACGATCAGTACGAACAGATCAGGGAGTATGTGGCGTGCGTCGTTGCCGAGACGGGTTCACAGGCCCGTTCTCGGGTCGAAACCCACCTCGAACACGGGTCGTTCGACGGGTTCGAGCTCCACGAAATCGAGCGCGGCGACGCTACGGACCTCGAATCCACGCCGGCCGCAACGCGGGCAATCGAGCACCAGACGGCGGTCCATCCGCTGATCGGTGGCGAGTACACGCCCCACGTTCCGGAGGTGCATCTCGGTACCGACACCGAGGGGACGATCGGGGTCGTACGGCTGCTGCTGGCGGACGAGCAGCTCCAAACGCAGGTCTCCCGCGCCCGCGAGCGCCGCCAGCGCGTGTACGACTGGGGCCGGTTCAAACTGTCGCTCGAACTGGATCAGCCGGCGAACGAACAGCTACTCACGATCCTGGGCGCGATCGGTGACAACGAGCGGGGCACACTGATCGGATCGGTCTCGCTCACCGACGAGAACCCGGACAGCGCGCTCGCCCTTCTGTTGGACCACGATCGGGTCGATCGGATGCTGGATGTGGCGACGCGCCGGTCGATCGATCCCGAGGAAACAGCACAGTGGAAGGTCCCGATCGCATCAGCCTCGCTCGACCGGTTCCTCACCCACGCCGAGACAGCGCTCGAGACCGATGCGTCGACCGTCGTCGGTCCCAGCCCGTTTCTCGAGGAGAACGAGGACGAACCGATCGCTGCGATGGTTACTGTTTAATCGAGAACAGTTTCTCCGAGCAGGTCTGGGGGTCTCATGGTCGCCAGGCGCTACGATCTGCACCTCTCAAAGTTCCTGAACGAGATCGCGCCTTTTTGTCCATCCAATCACGTACTCCGAATATGGCTACAGAGACGTTCGTCGAGTGGACGAATCTTATCAACGCGCTTGGGATTGGGTTGATAGCGATGGTACTTACCGTCCTCGGGTCAGTCTACACCGGTCTCATCATTCCGGAGGCGCTCGTTCCTGTGTTGGGGGTGGTCGTCGGGGGTGGATACCTGCTCGAGGCCGAGTGGGATCTCAGTAGCCGCCTCACGTCCACGCGGTAGCCTGGCGTCGCTCTTGCGGTGCGCAGCGACGTTCCGAGCGGACCGATAGCGGGAAGCTTCACCGCGCTCGCAGCTGTGCACCCTCGCCGATTTCGGTCTGGTAGGCGCGTGCTTCGACGCCGTGGTCGGCGAACGAATCGAGCATGACGTTTGCGACCGCTCGTTGTTCCTGTTCGTGACAGACCGCAATGATCGCTGGCCCGGAACCGCTGATCGTCACGCCGGTCGCACCGGTTTGGAGCGCAGCCTCGCGGACGGACTCGTAGCCGGGAATGAGCTCGGAGCGCACGGGCGTGACGATGGTGTCGTGCATCCCCTGACCGACGAGTTCCGGATCGCTGCGGGCCATTCCGGCGGTGAGCGTCGCGGCCTTTCCGACGGTGTCGACGACCTTCTCGATCGTCGTGCGTTCGGGGAGTATCCCCCGAGCGTCGCGCGTGGAGAGGACGATCTCGGGCAGACACGTGACCAGCGAGATGTCGGCGTTGATCCGCGTGACGCCCTGTTCGGTTGCAACGGTGAATCCACCGAGAATGGCGGGAGCAACGTTGTCGGTGTGGGCGGTCCCCGAGACGACTGCTTCCCCTTTCGCGGCGATCGAAACCAGCTCTTTTTTGGAACGCCCGCGGTCGTACAGAACGTCGAGCGCAACCGCAGCTGCGGCCGCGCTCGCGGCCGAGGAACCCAGTCCCGACGCCGGACGAACGCCCTTGTCGATCTCGATGTGAGCCGGGGCGTCGAGCGCGCGAGCGACGGCTCCCACCGTGTTCTTCTCGGGGTCTTCGGGAATGTACTCGCTTCCGATCCCCGTTACCTCGATCGTCGTCGTATCGGCTTTCTCGACGTGTACGACGTCTCCCGGGCGGTCGAGGGCGACGCCGAACACGTCGAAACCGCTCCCGAGGTTCGCACTCGTCGCCGGAGCCCGGACGGTCACCATGTCACCGCGTTAACCGAGCGCCCGGATAAATGTACCCGAATGCGCCTGCCATCCCACCTCCGTTGTGCCTCCGACCGTATACCACACATACCAAGACGACAATCGACGCCATATTGTATAAATATAGAAATATGTTTTAATAGAGTGTAATATCACTATGTGAATGGTGATGATACGTGTTAACCGGAATGTACGAGTGTCACGCGTGCGGAGAAGTGTACGAGACGGCCCACGAACGCCAGCGCCACGAGCGCGAGGAGCACGTTACTGGGAGGTGATGGAGGGCGCACCGATGTGATACTGTCGGACCTGCGGATGGAGTGAGACGGACTATCCGTCTGCTGTCTGGCGGGTCACCAGCAGCCGATACGCGATCACTCCCGTCCGACAGTATGAATACCGACCAGTCGTGAACAGGTTTGTCGCGGATGAGAACCGACTTACGGAGCGGGCTCGGATCATTCCGTATGATTGGCATCGTCGGTGGCGGCATTGCGGGGCTGGCGGCGGCCTACCGGCTGCAGCGCGCGGGCCACGACGTACAGGTGTTCGAGGCGGGCAGCGACGTCGGCGGGCTGGCAGCGACGTACGAGACCGGGGGTGACCGCATCGAGGCGTTCTATCACCACCTCTCGAAATCCGAGCAGACGATCGTGGAGCTTGCCGAGGAGTTGGGCGTCGGGGACCGCATCGAGTGGCACGTCGGCAAAAACGCGTACTACGTCGAGGGCAGCGTCTATCCGATGGACACGCCGTGGGAGATTCTCGCGTTTCCCCACTGGAGCATTTATGATAAATTCCGGCTGGGGATGTTGACGCTCGATGTCGACGTGCGCGGCGGCGTGCCGTCGTTTGACACCTACGAGCGGTTGGAGGCGTTCGAGCACACACCAGTCAAAGAGTTCGCCATCGAGCACACCACACAGAACGTGTACGAGACGTTTTTCGAGCCGCTGCTCGACGCGAAATTCGGCAGCCGGAAAGACGATGTGAGCGCGGCGTGGCTGCTCGGGCGGGTCAAGTTCCGCGGCGAGCGCGATCTCCTCCGGGGGGAGGTGCTCGGCTACCTCGAGGGCGGCTTCGGCGTGTTGTTGGACGCGCTCGTCGAGGCGGTCGGGAGAGAGAACATCACCACCGACGCGCGGGTGACCGATCTCGCGGTCGACGATCGGGTACAGTCGATGACCGTGGAAAGCGAGGAACAACGTTCCTCAAGCAGCGAGACGCACAGCGTCTCGGGCAGTCGGGTGCAACCCGACGACAGCCGGACGCAGTCCGGTGACAGCGAGGACGGAACGACGGTTCATGAGGTTGACAGCGTGGTCGTCGCCGCGATGCCAAACGTGTTGGAGTCGCTGACCGGCTATCCGTGTGCCATCGATTTCCAGGGGTCTGTGTGTGCGGTCGTCGAGATGGAAGAATCGTTGATGGACACCTACTGGCTCAACATCGCCGACGACGCGCCCTTTGGCGCGTTGATCGAGCACACGAACTTCGTTCCGCGAGATCGGTACGGCGGCGAACACCTGCTGTACGTCGCCAGCTACGTGCAGGATCGAAACGAGGACCTCTGGCAAATGAGCGACAAACAAGTCACAGATCACTGGCTCTCGGGGATCGAGGAGCTGTTTCCCCGGTTCGATCGGGATGTGGTCAACAGCGTTCGGATCGCGCGCAACCCCAGAACGGCACCGATCTACGAGCGCGGCTACCTGGATATGGTCGTGCCCTACGATCTCGGCGAGGCAGTGGGCGAGGGGATCTATTACGCGGGGATGGCGAGCCGGGCGCAGTACCCCGAACGCAGCCTGAACGGCGGCGTCGTGGCGGGGTATGCGTGCGCCGACCGCATCATCGAGACCGCGGAAACCGAGGGCGAACGGTCTCCTGCCGATCCACCACAGGCGTGACCGGCGACCGTCAGGTCTCGTCGGATCCGTCGTCCGACACGCCGACGGCGTTGCCGAGCCCCACGTCCTCGGGCTCGTCGGTTCCGCCAGCGGTCACCTCGCCGTCCTCGGTTTCGACGTACACGTCGTCAGCGTAGCCACCGACGGCGTTTGGCTGGTCGATGTTTCCATCGAGCGCCGCGAGCCGCTCGGGGGTCTCGGGCGCGTCGGGGAGATCATCGGGCACGAACTCCCCCAGCGGTTCCTCGACGGTGACGTCGTGGGACGCGAAAAACGACTCGTACCGACTGTAATGCTCGTCAATCTCGGAAACGGGGATCTCCATCATCTCCACCCACCCGTGGTTGTAGAAGTCGAAGTTGGCCTGGATGTGGGTGATCTCCCGCGCCTCTGCCTCCGAATACCCCTCTTTGAGCGCCGCCGTGTACGCGTCGATCGTCCCGTCGAACAGTCCGTTCAGGTGCGCTTTCCGCTCGGTCCGGTGCTCCTCGTCGGCCTTCCCGAGGAAAATGTTGGTGTGAAGGCGAACCAACCCGGCGTGGACGAGCGTACGAAGCCCCGGGAGCGTCAGCGCCTGCTTCGTGGCCCAGTGACGGGCGTTCTGCCTGATCTTCATCGTCTGCTGTAAGGGACGCGCACACATCAATGTTGATCGAGACTGTTCTCACTGATTCTGTACGGGAAATAAAAATAAACGTATTCATACGGAATATGGGTTCATCCCCGACGAAGAGCCGGATCGGACCGTATACTTCGTGATTGACGGATCGGGATGATAGTATATGGTGGATGCGCGAGATAGCAATCCACATTAGGCGCGGCTCCGTATCGGCTGCTCATGGGCACGTCGCACGTAATTATTGGCGACGGCATTGCGGGAAGCTCAGCCGCGGAAACGATCCGAGAGGCCGATCCCGCTGCCGACATCACCGTACTCACCGACGAGGGTGAGGCGCTTTACAACAGGATTCTCATCAAAGAATTCGCAAAGGGAAAGATGCCCGAGGGACCGATCTCGATCCACCAGCCCGATTGGTACGACGAGCGGGACATCGAACTCCGGTTGAACACGATGGTGACTTGGATCGACACCGACGAGCAGGCGATCCACACCCACGAGGGCGACGCGATCGAGTACGACGCGCTGTTGATTGCGACGGGCGGGACGCCCGCACAGCTCCCCGTCGAAAACAGCGACGCCGACGGCGTTCACCACTTCTGGACGTTCGAGGACGCGCGGGCGATCGAAGAACACGCTGACGCCGCCGAGACGGGCGTGATCGTGGGTGCGGGGCTGCTCGGTATCGACCTCGCCGCCATCTGTGGGGCACAGGCCGTTTCTGCCCAGTACCTGATGCGGGGCAACACGTGGTGGCGCTACGCGTTGAACGAGGAGGGTGCCGAAATCATGCACGAGGCGATGCGCGAGCGGGACGTTACGCCGGTGTTCGACAGCGGTGTCGATCGCTTCGAGGTCGACGACGACGGCCACGTGAGAGCGGTCGTCGATCCGAACGGCGAGCGCTACGACGCTGATTTCGTCGGTGTTGCGATCGGACTCGATTTCAACACGGAGTTCCTCCGGGGGAGCGGGATCGAACTCACCGACAACGGAGCGATCGTGACCGATGAGCAGATGCAGACGAACGCCGAGAACGTGTACGCAGCGGGCGACGTGACGTACTTTTACGACACCATCCTCGGCGAACAAGCCCAAAACGGCGCGTGGGGCAGCGCGAAGGAACAAGGGGCGATCGCCGCCACGAACATGGTGCGTGACACCGGCGGAGACGCCGAGGAGGCCACGTTCCACTGGGTCTCCTCGTACTCGATCACTCATTTCGACTTCCCGTTTCTCTCCTTTGGCCATCCGACGATCGGGGACGACTACGTCGAACGCAAGTATTCGGACACCGAGTGGCGGCGCGTCGTGCTCAAGAACGGAAGGGTGATCGGCGGCGTACTCATCGGCGATCTCGCGCCACAAACCGCTCTCAAACGCCTCGCCCGCCAGGGGACCGACGTGAGCGACAGAAAAGAGCGCCTTCTCGATGAAACGATCGATCCCGAGCGATTCAATCCGCCCGAAGCCGAGCAGTAGCCCGACATCGTTCGATCGTAGCACAAGTCCGAAGGGGTTTTGGCCCGGACTGCTTACTCCGCGGTATGCAAAGCGGTGGGAGCAACGACATGACGCTGGCGTTCGAACTTGAGGCGCTGAAACGACTGTCCGAACCCGACGTGGTGTTCACGGACGCCCGTCAGTGGACATCGTACATCGGTGTCGTCTCGGAGAAACCGACGTACGTGGTGACGAACTTCACGCGAAAAAACCGTATTCGACAGGATTTCTTTTCCGGCCCACGGGGGAAAAAGGAGAGCCTAGAGAACGTGAAAGAGCAGTTCGACACCGACCGGCACGTGTTCATCGGAGCGGGCGACGACGACCGGGCGCTGGCCGAGGAGACTGAGTGGGAGTTTCTCGACATCGAGGACGCCGCCAGCGCCGCCGACTGGACGCTCGGATCGTCGGACACTCAATCCACACGGAACGAACCCGAACGCGACGACTGGCCGTGACCGCCGGACCGGTACTGTGAACCTCCCCCCTGTTCGAACGGACGAAGAGATGTCACTGAGAATTGGTAATTTGCTGCGTGACTACTCCCACGACTTCAGTCGTGGGCTTTCTCCACGAATCAGTGTCACAATCCCCGGCTACGGTGGGTCCAAAAATTACGCACGATCATCCAGTTACCACTGTTTGGTCTTGTAGTGAATCGTTACCGAGATATCGTTCAATGAGCGCGAACAGCGAATCCAGGCCGATAGCCAACAGTGCGCCAGGAATCGCGCCTGCAAGCAGTTGCGGGGTGTCGAACAAGGAGATTCCCGTTATCACCCAGACGCCGAGTCCGCCGCCGCCGATGAAAAAGGCGAGGTAGGCAGTACCGACGTTGAGAACGGCGCTCGTTCTGATTCCGGCGAAGATAACGGGCAGCGCGAGGGGAAGCTTGATTTTCCGCAAAATTTGGTTTTCGGTCATTCCCATGCCGCGTGCCGCGGCAACCGTGTTCTCATCGACGTTTTCGAGGCCGGTGACCGTGTTCGTGAGGATCGGCAACAGCGCGTAGGTGAACAGGCCGACCAGTGACGGCAGGAACCCGAGGCCGAGAAGCGGGAAGACGAGGGCGATAATCGCGAGCGTCGGCACCGTCTGTGCGATGTTCCCGATGCCCAACACCACCCGTTTCGCGTGGTCGTTCCGCGTCGCCACGATACCGAGCGGCACGGCCACGACGATCGCAAGGACCACCGACACGAGGACGAGCGTTAGATGTTCTCGTAACAACGTGAGGAAGGTGTCGAAGTGCGAGAGGAGGTACGAGAGTGTCGCACTGAGCGTCGCGATGACGCCCATACTACGCACCCACCTCGGTTGCGGTTCGATAGTCGCGGATGTCCTGTTCCGTGACCACGCCCACAACGTCATCGTCATCGACAACCTGGAGCGCCTCGGTGTCAGTTTCGATCATTCGTGACAAGGCGATATCCGCGGTGTCGTCCGGCGAGACGTGAACGCTGGATCCGGTCGAGATCTCCGATACTCCTGCTCCGCCATCGACCGCGGTAGCGGGGGTTTCACGGCCGGCCTCGTCCGAACGCATGACATCTTCGATGCGAGTGATTTGGAGTTCTTTGAGCGTCCGGTCGGCACCGATGAACTGCTTCACGAAGTCGTTCGCGGGGTTCGCAAGGATCTCCTGCGGGGTCCCGTACTGGACGAGCTCGCCAACGTCGAAGATGGCGATTTTGTCGCCCATCTTCAACGCTTCGTTGATATCGTGCGTGACGAAGAGAATCGTCGTGTCGATTCGCGCTTGAATTTCGAGGAATTCGTCTTGCAGTTCCGTACGCGTGATCGGGTCGAGCGCGCCGAACGGTTCGTCCATCAGTATCACGTCGGGATCCGCGGCGAGGGCGCGCGCGACGCCGACACGTTGCTGTTGCCCGCCGGAGAGTGCTGTCGGATACTGATCGCGGTACGTTTCGGAGGGCAGATCCATCAGGGAGAGGAGTTCGTCAACCCGGTCGTCGATACGGTCTTGTTCCCAACCCCTGAGTTCGGGCACCGTCGCGATGTTTTCGCCGACGGTCATGTGGTCAAACAGCCCGATTTCCTGGATGACGTAGCCGATGTCCCGGCGGAGTTCGACCGTGTTCAACTCCTGGATGTCGGTTCCATCGTAGTACACTGCACCTTCGGTCGGCTCTTCGAGTCGGTTGACCAGCGTCATCGTTGTGGTCTTGCCACAACCGGATGGGCCGACGAACACCGTCGTGGTTCCGCGCTCGACTTCGAAGCTGATGTTCTCGATTGCGACCGTATCGTCTGGATACACTTTCGTAACGTTATCGAATGTTATCATGTTGGATCGCTCCTGCGTTGGTGAGTCTGTCGTGTCGTTCATGCTATCGACCGCCTAATGACGCGCGTGAGGAGTGCTGGATCGACGGATTCGCCGTTTCGCAGTTGGAACAGCTGTTCTACCACGCCGAGGCCGTAGTCGAACGCGAGCGCGAGCAGTGAGACGAGAACAGTCGAAACGACGATTGCCGCCGGGTACGCCTCGCTGATACCAGTGAAGATGGGGTCACCGAGGTTGTTCGCGCCGATGAACGCGCCGATGGCGGCGATACCGACGAGAATGACAACGGCGTTCCGAACCCCGGCCATGATGACGGGAACCGCTTGCGGGAGTTGGATACGCCAGAGGCGCTGTCGTCGTGTCATTCCCATCCCGCGCCCGGCTTTGATTGTTGCCGAATCGACTTGCGTCAGGCCGACGTAGGTGTTCCGGACGATGGGGAGTTGTGCGTAGAGGACGAGTGCAATGACAACTGGAATCTCGCCGATGCCGACAAACGGGATGAGAAGACCGAACAGTGCGATACTCGGCACCGTCATCAGTATCCCCGTCGTCCAGAGAATGCCGTTCCCGAGACGGTCGTCGAGTGTGGCGACCACACCGAGTGGGATTCCGATGAGCAACGCGAGCCACACCGAGTCCACAACGACAATGATGTGATTGACGAGGAGGTCCCACAGGAGCGCCTGGTTTTTCGATGCGTACTCGACGTAGCTTTCGAGTAGAAGCGGTGCCACCGATTGAGAGACCGTGAGGTGTGCTCCGAACATTGTCAGATGATCTTCTTTCGTTGCAAGTACTCCCGTGCGACCGTCTGTGGATTCTTTTTTTCCAGTGCCACCTGCTTGTTGAGGCGTCGCATCACGTCGGTCGTCAACCCCTCGCTGGCGTCGTTCAGCGGTGCTCGAATCGACTGGTTGGCGTCCAGCGTTGCACTGTCAACGAGCGGTGCTGCGTTGTACACCGGGAAATAGCCCTTGTCGTCTTCGAGCACTCGCAGGCCGAACTGGAGAATTCGGGGGTCGGTGTTGAAACCGACCCCCACGTCGGCAGATCCCTTGCCGATGACTTGATACAGAAGCCCCGAGCCGATGTTGTTCACGGTGACGTTTCCGAGGTCGTCCGCGAACCCGTAATGCGTGCTCAGTCCCGGCCAGCCGTCGTCACGGCTCTGGAACTCCGCGTTCAACGCGACCGTCAGGTTCGATCCGTTGTTTTTCAGGAACGTGGTAAAATCGGATAGCGTCTTGATGCTGGTCTTTTTCGCCCAGTCGGGGTTGGCAAGGATGACGTACGTGTTGTTGAGTTGTGCCCGTTGGAGAAACGTCAGCCCGTGTTTCCGCTCGAACTCAGCTTTCACGTCCCGGTAGAGCTTCTTCGGATCGGAGATGACTGTATCGTGCTGTGGCGGTAGCGTCTGCCACGCCGTCCCTGTGTACTCCCAGTACAACTGTACTTCGCCGGTGTCGAGTGCGCGAAAGTTGGTCGTCGTCCCGCCGAGGCCGATCTGATCGGTGACGTTCAGGGTGGTGTTCGTCGACAGTGCTTCGTATGCGATGTAGCCAAGCACCTCCTGTTCGGTGAACCGTTTGGAACTGATTGATATCGAGTCGCCGCTGAGCTGTGTCGCCATAGTAACACACCCCGAAAGTCCTCCGACACCGGCAACGCCAGCGAGACCACCTCCTGTCTCGAGGAACTCTCGCCGCGTGATTGGCCGTGGCATACTCATGTCTTTATACAAAGAGTGGCCTAATGGTTGACCCGTAGTAGTTCATCATTTATAAGCTACGTTGGGCACGACCGACTCGTTCGGCCAACTACCGACCACGCTACGAACGATGCGATCGGTTTCGCTCGTGTTCTGTGAGACCGCAACTATGACGAAACATATTGATATGAACTGACGATAGTGCACCACGATTTTGCCAACGAGGGTCACGCCCGTGCTCGATTCGTATCCACCTTCCAACTGGGTGTGGTCGATCCAGCAATCCGGACCGACCGCCTCTATTGTTCCGGATCGAACTCTCTACTCCTCCGAACCGGATTCTTTCGTCGTGCCCGCACGAGCGTCTCGGCGCTGACCGTAGCCGCGGCGGTTGCGGTTCCATCAGTCGTCTTGGCCACGATGTCACCACGCGGCCCAGCAATACAGCTCTCGCCCGCGTGCCGACGACCGGATTGGGTTCCGGCGTGGTTCGACCCGACAACGTAGCACGTTCCATCGAGTGCCCGGGCGCGACAGAGCAGTCGCCAATCGCGTTCGAACGACTGTCGCCACGCTGCGCTCACCGCGAGGAGATCACAGTCGTCGTTCGCGTATGCGAGCGATAGTTCCGGAAAGTTCAGGTCGTAACACAACAGTAGCCCAACCCGTCCGATCGGCGTTTCGACGGTAGCCGGCCCTGTCCCCGCATCGAACCGCTTGGCCTCCTCACCCCAGAGTTTTCGCTTCCGATAGGTCGCTTCGACGCCGTCCTCGGAAACGTAGACGAGCGAATTGTACACCGATTCGTCGGCACCCTCGGGCAGGCCGACGACCAAATCCTTGCCGGTGTTGCGGGCGACGGTCGCAAGGCGCTTCGTCGTTTCCCCCGGCACCGAATTCTGGTGCTCCGGAACGATATCGAGGTCATAGCCGGTCACACAGAGTTCGGGGAACACCGCGAACTCGACGGCGTCAGGAAGTGTCTGTGCGAGTTTTTCGATGGACGAGAGGTTCGAGGCGGTGTCACCGATTACCGGTTCGAACTGACAAGTGGCGACCTGCCGATTCGTCATAGTCGGCTCTCCTCGTTCGTTCGGTACATGGACATTCGTAGGCGAACGGTCGAAGTAGCCTTTCGCACCTACATCTTCGGGGGTTAAACGACGCCCGAGATTTCGAGAGGGGATTTATATCCGTTACACGTTCGCCCTGATCTATAACGGGATTTGGCGAGTCGTTTTATTCAACCGATGACGAGGCGACGAACCCAACAGTCCACTGATGGGAATCTGACGCTCATCGACTGTGACATCCACCAGCGGTGGAAAGACGATTCGGAGGTCGTCCAGTACCTCCCCGACCGATACAAAGACAGGGGGATTCAGGCACCCGAAATCCTCTACGACAACGTCGCGGAGTTCTCTCGGCGCGACGCGATCCCCGACGACGGGAGCAAACCGGGGTCCGACATCCCGAAAATGAAAGAGCAGCATTTCGAGGAGTACGGCGTCGATTACGCCGTCTTGACGGGAAATTCGTATCTCAATCTCACCGCACTCCCGAACGACGACTACGCTGCTGAGCTCGCGGTCGCGAGCAACAAGTGGGCGATCGACCGATGGCTCTCCGAGGGTGGGGCGTTCGTCGGATCGCTGTTGGCAGCACCACAGAAGCCGAACCGGATGGCGGAGATGATTCGAACACTCGGGCAACATCCGCGGGTCGTACAGGTCGTGATACCGATGGCGGCCCAACTCCCCTACGGTCACGAATACTACTGGCCGATGTACGAAGCGGCCGAGGAGATGGATCTTCCCATCGCCATGCACCCATACACGGAGAGCCATGGGGTCACTCGGCCCCCGACCGGTGCCGGACATCCGCGCACCTACTTCGAGTGGCACACGCTCCTGGGGACGTACGCGATGGGCCAACTCGTCAGTCTCGTCTCGGAGGGCGTCCTCTCGTCGTTCCCCGACCTCAACTTCGTCGTCATCGAGGGTGGTCTCAGTTGGGTTCCACATTTCCTCTGGCGGATGGACAAGAATTGGAAAGCGCTTCGCGCACAGGTTCCGTACCTCGACAAGCCGCCGAGCGAGTACGTCACGGACCAAGTTCGGTTCACCACCCAACCCATCGAGGAACCCGACGACCCACAGCACCTCCTCCAGATTATGGAGATGATGAACGCCGAGGAGACGGTGATGTTCGCGAGCGACTACCCACACTGGGACACGGACTCGCCTCTGTACGCCCTGCCGCCGATGCCCGAGGAGATGGAAGCGGGCGTGATGGCTGGAAACGCACAGGAACTGTACGGACTTCCGGACGACCCGGCGAGTCTTCCGACCAACTGAGGTGGCATGCATGAAAAAACGATTCGAGATCTGTCCGGCAGCAGAACTTCCGCCGGGAAAGCGGGAGATAACCGAACTGAACGGTGTCTCCGTGGGCGTGTTCAACGTCGATGGGGACTACTACGCGTTGAAAAACGACTGTCCACACCAGCGCGCGCCGCTGTGTATGGGGAAAGTAACCGGAACGACAGCGGCCAACCGTTCCGGGAAGGTTGACTGGACGGATGACGGACACATCTTGCGCTGTCCGTGGCACGGGTGGGAGTTCGATATCGAGACCGGCCAGTCGGTGTTCAATCCCCACAAAGTTCGCGCTCGCACGTTCGAGACGACCGTCGAATCTTCCGAGGAAGAACACGACAACGAGTCCAACGCCCGTTCGACAGCCGACTGTTGTGACTGTGGTGCGAGTGGCGACGAACCGCCGGTCGACACCTACGAAGTGGCGGTCGAGGACGAAGTCGTCGTCGTCTACCTCTGATATGGGAAACAATCGATCAAATACGGACGATGCAGTCGAGTTCGTTCGATCTGCAACGCTCCAATATGCACCGTCAGCGGTCGAACGACATGTCCGAATGCGAGTGCTCGATACCCTCGCCGCGATGACGGCGGGCTATCGTCAGGACGGGATCGACATCGTTCGTGGGTACGCGAAAAACCGGTTTGACGACGAAAACGGGACGACGGCAGTCCTGCTCGATGGAAGCGGGACGAAACTCCACGTGGAGGGTGCGACGCTCGCCAACGCAACGGCGGCGAACGGCCTCGACATCGACGACGGCCACCGCGAAGTGAAGGGGCATCCGGCCGCCGTCGTCGTCCCGCCAGCACTCGCCGTGGCCGAATCCCTGGATGCGACCATCAACGACTTCCTCGAGGCCGTCTACGTCGGGTACGAAATCGGCGTGCGGGCCGGACTCGCAATCCACGAGATAGATGGCGTCTATACCGGGACAGGGTCGTGGGGTGCGCTCGGTGCGGCCGCGTCCATTGCTCGTCTCAAGGAATTTTCCCACGAACAGACGGCGCACGCGCTCGGAATTTCGGAGTATCACGCCCCGCGAACACCCATCATGCGCGGTGTCGAACGGCCGGGAATGACGAAAGACGGTATCGGCTGGGGTGCCTACGTGGGTATCGTCTCAGCCCACCTCGCCGAGTCGGGGTTCACCGGATCGGGGACGGTGTTCGACGAAACGGGCGTTACCACCACTGCCACGCTCGGCGACACGTATCACGTCACAGAAGGGTATCTCAAACCCTACCCCTGCTGTCGCTGGGCGCAACCCGGCGTCGAAGCCGTGCTGGCGCTAACTGCGTCGAAGGATTTCGACTCGACAGCCGTCGAGGCGGTTCGCGTCCACACGTTCGAGGAGGCGACGCGTCTTCACACTCGTGCGCCCGAGTCCCCCGAGGAGGCACAGTACTCCTATCCGTTCCCCGTCGCGGCAGCGCTCGCCCGCGGCCGGTTCACACAAGCGGAACACGCGACGGATGCGCTGACCGACCCCGAAATACTGGGGCTTTCGGAGTCCGTTGAGCTCCAGACTGACGACGCGTTGAACGATCGCTTTCCACAGGAGTGTCTCGCTCGCGTCGAACTCGACGCCGAGGATGGGACGCACGTTTCGGACGTTACTCGTCCACCGGGCGCTCGAACGCAACCACTCTCGGACGATGCGAGACGCGAGAAAGCCCGTCGTCTCGTCTCGCCCACACTTCCGGCGTCAGTTATCCAAACGATCGAACGACGACTTCACGGCGACGCATCGGCAACGGAACTGGTCTGTCCATGGCAGACGTAGCGAATCGGAGGTTCAGTCGCATTATAGACACGTTTGTCGTCGAATCATTTACTAGCGGAGAACACTTATGGGTGGCCACTCCATCGTTCAGTATCATGTTGACTGCGGAAGTGCGTGTCCGATACGACGGCGACTGGACCGCCGAACTTGCCGAATTCGATGTTTTTGGAGAATTTATTGCGTCTACGTTTCGTAATCACCGGTACGTCGGAATGTTGGCGCTTGAAACCAGCGAGTACGAACCGGCACTCGACATCATTCGCACACACCGGATGGTAGACAGCGTCAATGTGGTCGAACAGTATGAAACATCAGATGGACGGTATGCGGCGACGATACTGCTTCGCGGCCGCCTCACCGAACTCACCCCGTTGCAGGCACTGATGTACGAAGGCTATCTTCCAATCGGGCCGACAAAGTTAGAAGATGGCTGTGAATATTTCGATCTACTACTGGGTGACCGCAGCGAACTCTCGAACGCCATCGAGCTGCTCTCCGAGTTCGGGAGCGTGTCTGTCGAACGAATCACGCAGGATATCCAACGAGAAATCACCCCAAGTCGCGCAGAGTGGCAAGAGCTCCTTTCGTCGATTCCGACGCGACAACGCGAGTTCTTGAATACGGCAGTCGAAATGGGGTACTTCGAAATTCCACGCGCGGTGACGCTCGAAGAACTCGCGGAGGAGATGGACATCACGAAGACCACCGCATCCACCCATCTTCGGAAAGTGGAACGGAAGCTCATTACGTTTCTCCTGCCATATATCAATCTCGCCGTGGATGACTGACCGAATCACGGTTGCTATCGTGGGATCTGGAGATATTCGCACGCCGTGACGAGCCACATAGGTCTCCTCGCTGCCACATCAGGGAATACCGCAAAATCGGCCTCTTCAGTGGCCGTCACCGCGAGCACATCTCGTAGTTCGGGGTGCCAGTCCACCATCGGGGCTTTCGTCTCGAGTTGACTGATACTGTCGGACAGAGCCACGTATAGAATGAGACGGAATATCCAGCTGCTGTCTGGCGGTCACCAACAGCTGATATTCAATCATCTCTGTCCGACAGTATGAGAACGTCGAATCCGACAGGATTCTGGCGGAACTGTGTCTCACCGACGAGTGGAACGATCCGCCGCTGTCGTCCATGGCAATCGTTTTCTCCCCCCCTTCCGTAAGGGATCGACATGGCCCGACAACAGGACGGCGACGTGAGCGTCGAGGTAGAGGTAGAGGTGGAGGTCGAGGAGAACGAACTCGAAATCGAGGTCGGCGACACTCAGACCGCAGAAGCCGAACTGGAGGTCGAGGGACTCGAGATCGAAGTGGAGATCGAAGTCGAACGGGAGGAGGCTGAACCGGACGAGGACGAATCGGACGAGGAATCCGAGGACTAGAGCGCGGTCCTTAACCGTTCCCCGGCAGTACCACATTTATGGCAGAGCCCCGCGTTCCGGGGGGACCGGCGTCCGAGCTCGCGTTACCGTGTGGGGAATCGATCGACTACCACGATCTCGACATGGGACTCCGCGAGATCGCGTGTGGGTGTGGTGATACCCACGCGGTCGTGCTGGACGTCCACCCCTTGAGCCGGTTCGTTCCCGAGGATCTCGTTGCGGTGCTGGATGAGGCCGTCGAGACGACCGACGGCGCTCCCTTCGGAACGATGCACATCATGGGAATGGTCGTAGAAGAGTACCCCGACCGGGTGGTCAGTGCGGACGCGAGCGACGACGGCACCGTGGGATTCACCCGGGTGTGGCTGTCCGACGACCACGCGCGGCGGCTCCACGAGGTGGTCGTCGAACTCCTCGTCGAACTCATGGAACACGCCATCAGCCACACCGACGACGACGCCGCGACCCAGGAGTTCGAATCGCAGATGCTCGAATTCGACATTGGCGCCTTCGTTGAGGAGTACCGGAAACGACGGGAGTTCGAGGACGAACACGACACGCCGGCGTGAACGGCGAGGCTTTCGCTCGCTCACGTCAAACGATGGAGTACTGGATTTATAGTACTCGGACCAGTGTGTATCCGTATGTCCGTCCACCGGGGTGAGTTCGAACGGATTCGAGATGTGATTGCGTCGGTCGAGCCGGATGAGCCGCTGACGGCACGGGAGATTCTCGATCTGCTCGAGGAACACGGTGAGGCGTTCGACAGCACCCACCAGATCGCTACGATTCTCGGCCAATACGCCGAGTCGGAGGTCGAGGTCATTCACGAGCACCCCTACCGATACCGGATTCACAACGCCTGATCGCGTCGGCCACGTTTTTCCGACCCATTGCCGTCCCCCTGACCGTCCACCCTGTCTAGCTTCATCCCATCAGTCTGGCAGACAGCAGCGTTGTTTCCGAAATTCGTAACCGAATTCCGTCTTTCGTAGAATTTCGCCGGGCTTATTACGATGTGCGAACGCTATCAGGTAATGAGCGACCAGCGGACGATTCTGCTTATCGGAAGCGGTCCGATTCAGATCGGACAGGCGGCCGAATTCGACTACTCCGGCGCACAGGCGTGTCGCGCGCTCGAAGAGGAGGGTGCCCGGGTTGTGCTCGTCAACTCCAATCCCGCGACGATCATGACCGATCCCGAGATGGCCGACAAAGTGTACATCGAGCCGATCACGACCGAAGCCATCGCGGAGATCGTCCGGAAAGAAGAGCCTGACGGCGTCATCGCCGGGCTGGGCGGGCAGACGGGGCTGAACGTCACGGCGGAGCTCGCAGAGCAGGGCGTTCTCGAGGAGTACGGCGTGGAGATCATGGGAACGCCACTGGAAACCATTTACGCGACCGAGGACCGAGATCTGTTCCGCGAGCGGATGAAGTCGATCGACCAGCCGGTGTGTCGTTCGGAGACGGTTACCGCGATGGAAGAGGTCGAAGACGCGGTGTCGGCCGTGGGCGGGCTGCCGGTGATCATGCGGACGGCGTACACGCTCGGCGGGAGCGGGAGCGGCGTCGTTGCGGAGATGGACGAGCTGAAAGAGCGCGTCCGGAAGGGGTTCCAGCTGTCGCGCAACCACGAGGTGCAGATCACTGAATCGATCGCGGGCTGGGTGGAGCTGGAGTATGAAGTGATGCGCGACGAGTCCGACTCGTGCATCATCATCTGTAACATGGAGAACATCGACCCGATGGGGATCCACACCGGCGAGTCGACCGTCGTCACGCCGAGCCAGGTCATTCCCGACGACGGTCACCAGGTGATGCGGACGGCGGCGATCGACGTTATCCGCGATCTCGGGATTCAGGGCGGTTGTAACATCCAGTTCGCGTGGCGCGACGACGGGACTCCGGGCGGCGAGTACCGGGTGGTGGAGGTCAACCCACGCGTCTCGCGGTCCTCAGCACTGGCCTCGAAAGCGACCGGCTACCCCATTGCCCGCGTCACCGCGAAGGTCGCGCTCGGCAAGCGCCTGCACGAGATCGAAAACGAGATCACGGGAGAGACAACCGCCGCGTTCGAGCCGGCAATCGACTACGTGGTGACGAAGGTGCCACGGTGGCCCAAAGACAAGTTCGAGGACGTGGATTTCACGCTCACCACCGCGATGAAATCCACGGGCGAAGCGATGGCAATCGGCCGGACGTTCGAGGAGAGTTTGCTCAAGGCGCTGCGTTCGAGCGAGTACGAACCGAGCGTCGATTGGGGGTCTGTCGATGACTCAACACTCGAAACGGCGTATCTCGAAACACCGACGCCTGACCGGCCCTACGCGATGTTCGAGGCGTTCGACCGGGGGTACACCGTCGAGGAGATTATCGAACTGACGGGAATCGAACGCTGGTACGTCGAACGCTTCGGGCGGATCGCAGAGGCCGCCAACGCGGCCCAGACCGGCGAGTTCGCGCCTGCCGCCGAGGCCGGGTTCACGAACCAACAGGTCGCAGCGATCGCTGGAACGGAGACTGACACCGACGCGGAGACATCGGGCGTGACAGCTCCGGCGACGAGCCACGGAGCCGGTGAATCCGAATCGAGTGAACGGATCGATGCTGTCGAAGATGCCACCATCGATCGGCAGTTCAAGCAGGTCGACACGTGCGCGGGCGAATTCGCTGCTTCTACACCGTATTATTACTCCGCGCGCGATCCGCTGAGTGACAGCGAGGCGCAAAGCGCCCCTGGAAGCCGGATACAATCCGGCGACATCGAGAGCGACCACAGCGAAGTGCAAGTAGACCAAGACGTCGACAGCGTGGTGGTGGTCGGCGGCGGTCCGATCCGCATCGGGCAAGGTGTCGAGTTCGATTACTGTGCGGTGCACGCGGTCCAAGCGCTGGGCGAGCTCGGCATCCAGGCCCACGTGGTGAACAACAACCCCGAAACGGTGAGCACGGATTACGACACGTCCGACGGGCTGTTTTTCGAGCCGATCACGGCCGAGGAGGTCGCCGATGTCGTCGAAGAGACCAGCGCGAACGGCGTGATGGTGCAGTTCGGCGGACAGACGTCGGTCAACATCGGCAACCCCCTGCAGGACGAACTGAACCGCCGGGGCTTGGACTGTGCGATCCTCGGCACCTCCGTGGACGCGATGGATCTCGCCGAAGACCGCGATCGTTTCAACGCGCTGATGGAGTCGCTCGACATCGCCCAGCCCGAGGGCGGTGCGGCGCGAAGCGAGGAAGAAGCGCTCGCGCTCGCACACGACATCGGCTATCCAGTGCTCGTTCGGCCGTCGTACGTGCTCGGTGGCCGGGCGATGCGGGTCGTGTACGACGACGAGGAGCTGCAAACGTACATCGAGGAGGCCGTTCGCGTCAGCCCGGAAAAGCCGATCCTCATCGATCGGTTCCTCGAAGACGCGGTCGAGCTGGACGTGGATGCGGTTGCGGACGGTGAGGACGTGCTCATCGGGGGCATCATGGAACACGTCGAGAGCGCGGGAGTTCACTCCGGTGATTCGGCGTGTATGATCCCGCCCCGCTCGCTCGGACGGGACGTCAACCGACGCGTGCGCGAGGTGGTCGAGAACATCGCCCGCGAGCTGTCGACCGTGGGACTGTTGAACGTCCAGCTGGCCGTCCAGGACGGCGAGGTGTACGTGCTCGAAGCCAATCCCCGGGCCTCGCGCACTGTGCCGTTCGTCTCGAAGGCGACCGGCGTCCCGATCGCAAAGCTCGCCGCGAAGGTGATGGCAAACCGGTCGCTGTCCGATCTCGACGTTACCGAGCAGGTGCCAAACCACACGAGCGTCAAGGAGGTCGTGCTTCCGTTCGACCGCTTGCCCGGAAGCGATCCCCGCCTCGGTCCGGAGATGAAATCCACCGGCGAGATCATGGGCACCGCACGCTCGTTCGGCAAGGCCTACGACAAGGCCCAAAACGCCACTGACAAACCGATCCCGGCGGAGGGAACGGCCGTCGTGGACCTCCCGGTCGATGGGTTCGAGGAGTGGTTCGACATCGTGTCGTTCGACGACACCGAGTCGTTCGAGCAGGCCATTCGGGAGGGCGAGATCGACCTGATCGTCTCCCGCGAACGTGCCCCGCTCGAAGTCGCCGTCGAGGAGTCAGTGACGTACGTCTCGACCGTCCCGAGCGCAGAGGCCGCCCTTGACGCCATCCGTGCCAAAAAGGAGGATCTCGACGTGATGGCCGTTGGGGACCGCCCAACCAGAGAAGAGTACTGGGGACAGCCCAAAACGGACGAGTAAGCGCTACACGCCGGTGTGGCGTTCGAACAGCGCCGTGAGAAGCTTCGATTCTGCTTTTCTGAGGTGTTCGGAGGCGGTACTGGGTGCACACTCCATCACCGCAGCCACGTCTGCGTGGGTCGCTTGGCGAGGCGTCTCGTAGTATCCTACCTCGATCCCGGCCGCGATGGCCGCCCGTTGGCGGTCGCTCAACCGAGCGATCACACCCCTCCGAGACCAGGATCCACCAATCTCCTCGATTGTCGTCTCGATACCGTCCGGGACGCCTTCGATCGCCGCTTGGAGCTGGTCGGACGGTCCGACAGCGGCGACCGTTCCGACAGAACCGTCCGAACAGCTCGCTTGCGGTGGCGGTAGATCGGTCCCGGAGATAGACATAAAATACCTTATCGGTGATTGGGGTGATTTCGTACGTGAGGACCTGTGGGATCTCATCAAGCGCGGCCGCGAAGGCCGCCCGGTCCCCCTCGATGCGGTGGAGCAACCCCATCGGTCGGTCGGCCACGTTCCAGTTGAGCAACTCGTCCGTCGAGAGGTAGTCCGCACCACCTGTGATCCGTTCGCTGTTGCTCACCGTTCTTGGTGGGGGTAGCATGATCGCACTCGGATCGTTGTGGTTCTCTCTCGGAACGGCGGGGGCTCGACGAGCGTCCTCCTGATCGGAGTGGTCGCTTTACTCCTGGGAGTGATAGTGATACTCACAGGAGTGGCCGGTCTCTGCTATCATCGCGGACGGTGTCAAACGCGGCATCGAACGCTCGAATACTTTCGATTGATGACACAAACTGGAACCGATTCGTCGATCGGTCTTCTGAACAACTATTTATGGGTTGGAGGTGACGAACGGGCATGGAGTACACGACGCTCGGGGAAACTGGAGTGACGGTGAGCCGACTGTGTCTGGGCTGTATGAGCTTCGGAACGAGCGAGTGGCGCGAATGGGTGTTAGAGGAGGAAGAGAGCAAGGAGATTATTGATCGGGCGATTGATCTTGGAATCAATTTCTTCGATACGGCGAACATGTACTCCAACGGCAAATCCGAACGTATCCTCGGGGACGCCCTCACTGGCTACGACCGGGACGCGCAAGTCGTCGCTACGAAGGTCTATCACCCGATGCGCGAAGACGACCAAAACTCCAGCGGTCTCTCCCGAAAAGCGATCGAACAGGAGTTATCGAACAGCCTAGACCGATTGGGCATGGACACGATCGACCTCTACCAGATCCACCGCTGGGACGACGAGACACCGATTGAACAGACGCTGCGAGCCCTCGACGATGCAGTTCGTCGCAGCCAGATCCGGTACGTCGGCGCTTCTTCGGTGTGGACCCACCAATTCGCTGCTGCACTCCATACCAGCGATTGGCTGGATCTTGAGCGATTCGTCACGATGCAAAATCACTACAACCTCGTCTACCGCGAGGAAGAACGTGAGATGTTACCATTCTGTGACAAAAAGAACGTTGGTGTCCTGCCGTGGTCGCCATTGGCTCGCGGGTACCTTACGCGCCCGCACGAAGAAATCGATGCAACAACTCGCGGCGAGACGGAAGAGCACATGTACGAACACCCCTATCGGGCGGGTGGCGGTCAAGAGATCAATGAACGTGTTGCCGAAATCGCCGCCGAGGAAGGCGCGACGATGGCACAGATCGCGCTGGCGTGGCTGCTGCACAAGGAGTGGGTCACTACGCCCATCATCGGCACCACCAGCGTCGAACACCTCGAAGAAGCCGTGGCAGCCCTCGACATTTCACTCTCGGACAGCGACATCACCTACCTCGAAGAACCGTATCAACCCGTCCCCGTCTCCGGCCACGCGTAGCTACTCGCAGTCGAGATACTGCCGTCCGAGATCGGTCAGCCGATAGCGGGTGTCGTGTTTGTACAGGAACCCGTGTTCACACAGCGTCTCACACCGCTGCTCGGCGAACGAAACGTGGAGACCGAGCATCCCTGCCGCCTCGGGACACAGCCCCGGACCGTGCTCGCCGAAGTAGCCGAGCAGACGATCGTCAACCGATAGCATCCAATCGAGCGATTCCATACTGTTTTCTTCCGATCGTTTCGAGTTCACACTCACATCTGTCATCTTACTTCGTGGCTGCTAGCTGTTTGTTACTAACTACCATATCGTTGGATAGCATTCATGATAAATATTGCGACCGAGCGACCGGAATGCGCACGATCATCCATTACCATCGTTAAATCCCCGGCGATACAACCCAAATAATGTTTGATCGGGATTTCTAATAGAAGATCGTTCGATTATACTGTCGGTCGTGGATCGTTGAACCCTCGCTGGCCTGCTCGGTCGAGCAATTGCTCCATACTCCCGACAACGCCACTGACAAGTTACGTCGTATGACCGACAGTGTATACTCGCCATCGTGTTCACCGTGGCTCCGGAGTCAGAAGCGGGGGTAGATCAGGATGCGGCGCAGTTTTCATACTGTCGGGCCTGCGGACGGAGTGCGACGGACTAGCCAGTTGCTGTCTGGCGATTCACCAGCCGCCGAGACGCCATCACCGCTGTCCGACAGTATCAGTCGCTGTCCTGATCCAACACGCGACGAGCGATCCGTGCTCGTCGGTGTGGGGAGAGCTGCCCCGACGGCTCGAGGGGACCATCGAGCGACGGGAACGACGTCTCCACGCGCTGGCGGTCAGTGGCGATCGATTCGACCTGCTCGCGGGTGTAGGCGTTGGGAACGTACTCGAACGCGACGTACTCCTCGAGCTGATCGGTCAGTCGATCCGGTTCCTCGCCCCCAATCTGGGTTTCCAACAGCTCGGTGAACGACATGTGGCCGCTGTTGGCCGGTGCGAGGACGTGTCGGGATCCCTCGAGTCCCGCTCCCATTGCGATGGCTTGGTTGTACGTCGCCCGGTTGACCATCTCGATCGAGGTTTGGGTGCTCGCGCCGAGCGACCGGAACGTCGACCGGCGGACCGACAGCAGCCACTCGCCAGGATCGCCGCTTCCGTAGCGCTCTTCGAGCGTTCGGGCGGCGTGTGTGAGCGCGGCTCGGAGGACGGATCGCTGACGGTCGTCCCCCTCGGACGCCAGCCAGTCGTGGTCGGTTCGTCCGGCGAGCGCGTTCACGAGCGTCGTTTCCTGTTGTGCTCGGCCGTGGTCGGCGGCGTGTCTGGTCGTCGGGGGATCGAACGCCAGCGTGGGGATGAGGTCACCGAGTTCGTCCTCGAAGACGAGGCGCTGTAGCTCCCGGCGCGTTTCCTCCCAGATCGCCATCCCTCCCGAGTCATACTGTCCGTCGCCGTCGTCGTCGCGCCACGGATATCCGCGCTCGCGCCACCGATCGAGTTCCGCAGCCATCGACTGGAGCTGAGCGTCGTCGCTGGTTCGGCCCGCCTCGACGAGCGCGGGCACCGTGTAGGGTGCGGCCGCGTCGCACGTCCCAGCGCGCTCGACGATCCGTTTCACGTCCGCGAGCGAGAGCGGGCCGTCCGCGAGCGCCTCCCGCGTGAGCCGATCGAGCAGCTCGACGCGGTTCGTAGCTCCCCACTGTTGGGGCGTATCGCCCGCCCGCCACCCCGCACACGGCCCGTTGTTCCAGTTCACCACGTACCCCTTCGACGGGTTCGTGGCGTGGATCCCGAGACCGAGTCCGACGCGCATTCCGCGCCACTCGTGGGCGTCCCCTGGCACCGGAAGCCGGTGGTCGAGCGACGGGTTCCGCTCGGGGACTTTTCCGGTATGGATGAACGCGATGTTCTCGTTGTCGACGTAATGGAAGTTGAACGTGAACGGGAACGCGGACAGCCGCTCTTTGAACCCCTCCAAACCGCTCTCGGTCCCGATGTTGGCCCACATGAGCGCCGCCTCCAGCTCCTGGTGGCGGGTCGTGGTGCGCTGGCACCACGCGACCCGTTTCTCGCGGTTCCACGCCACAACGGGCATCTCACTCCCCGCTTCCTCGATCCGGGCGATCTCCTGTTCGACGACGCGAACGTCGGGATCGCCCTCCACGATCGAGCCGAGGATCGACGCCCGGTGGACGACCGTTTCGGTCTCCATCTCGTGGTACTCCCCGTTCCACTCGTACCGATGGTCGTCCTCGGGGTGGAGGTCGACGGCGATGGTGTCGACCTGGTCGTCTCGCCCGCTCGTTACCGTCCACGCGAACTCCGGCGTCCGACCGATGATGACGCCCGGTGCGCCCACGGTGCCGATCCCCGTCACGTCGTAATCCGCGCCGTGAAGCCCGAGCTGGTGGATCACCGGCGGTTTGAAATACCCCATCTGGGGGCCACCGCCCAACATCGGTTGTCCCGTTTCGGTGTGCTCGCCGCTCACGACGAGCGCGTTGCTCCCCCACTTGAACCCCTCCATGACGCCTTTCCCGTGCCCGCTCAGCAGATCCGCGAGCGAGAAATCGGTCTCGATCCCCCACGGTTCGGCCCCCAGCGCGGCGTCCACGAACCGGAGCTGCTCGTCGGGCACGTCCTCGTAGGCGAGTGTGTCCTCGCCGCCGTCGACTGTGAGATCCGTCTCCTCGAGCGACGTGGTGTGTGACTCCCGGATCCGGAGCCAGTTCCGATCGCCGAACGCCTCGTAGGCCTCCCGGTCCCCGAGCGACCGCGTGAGCCGGGCAAGCTCGCGCGCATTGGCGAGTTCGTTGCCGCCACTGACGCCGAATCTCCCGATGAGGTAGCTCAACGCCGCGATCGAATCCGCCGGGGACCACGGTTCAGGGGGGTGGGCCAGCGCCGTGAACGTCCCTGGCAGCTGTCCGTGGGCCGCCATCTCGGTCATCTTCCGGTTCACTCCGTCGGCAAAGGCGTCCAGAATCAGCTGCGTCCGGTCTGTGGCCCGCTCGTACTGGGCTTCGATCTCCGCTTTGGAGTACAGATCCCGGCGAACCTCGATGTCCGACTGCAACTGGGACGGCCCGATCACGCCCGCGCTGTCCCCGTAGCCGACGTGCCGGAGCACGTCCATCTCGAACAGCCGGTCGCGCGCCTGCACGTAGCCGTTCCCGAACGCTAACCCGTACAGATCCT
Organism: Halobacteriales archaeon YIM A00010; assembly: GCA_025041175.1. Classification (GTDB taxonomy): domain Archaea; phylum Halobacteriota; class Halobacteria; order Halobacteriales; family Haloarculaceae; genus Halocatena. Next base: position 1,233,162 of record JAKCFJ010000001.1, on the reverse strand, counting down.
CGGCGTACACGTGGCTGACTCCGTGCGAGTCCGTGAGTATCGTCGCCGCTCCCTCCGCGCCGCGAACCGTGTCTACCGAAAGGCTGCTCGCGCCCAACAACACGCCGGTCGATTGAAGAAACGTCCGTCTGTTCATCCGCCTATAATTATATTAATATCGTATAATAAAACTCCTACCGGAGATGATGGGCGCTTTATCTACACCCGTTTCGACGCGCTACGATCGGTGGGTTTCGAGCGTCTCTTCGAGCGCTGCGAGGAGGTGGTGGACGTTCGCGGGCCGGGCAGAATGGCCCATACAGCCGATGCGGAACACTTCGCCAGCGAGATCACCAAGCCCGGCGGCGATCTCGATGCCGTACTCGCTCAACAGCTGTTCGATGAGGGCTGTATCGTCCACTCCGTTTGGAACGCGAACCGTGTTCAAACTCGGGAGCCAGTACTCCTCAGCGGCGTATCGTTCGAGTCCGAGCTCCGCTAGCCCCGAAACGAGGGTTCGCGCAACCCGTCGGTGGCGCTCCCAGCGGCGTTCGATTCCCTCCTCCGCGACCAGCCGGAGCGCCTCCCGCAGCGCGTACACGTTTGTGACCGGCGCGGTGTGGTGGTACGAGCGGTTGTCTCCCCAGTACCCTTCCAGCAACGACAGGTCGAGATACCACGACCGCACGGGCGTTTCGCGGGCGAGCACCCGGTCCATCGCGCGGTCCGACAGCGTGATCGGACTCGCGCCCGGCGGACAGGACAGACACTTTTGAGCGCCCGAATACGCGACGTCGATGTCCCACTCGTCGACGCGAAGCTCCACGCCGCCGAGCGACGTGACGGTGTCGGCGATCACGAACGCGTCGTGTGCCTTGGCGATCCCGGTCAGCTCGGGCACCGCGGGCTGGCGGACGCCGGTGCTCGTTTCGGCGTGGACGAAGCCGAACACCTCTGGCTGGTGGGTCTCGAACGCGTCTTCTACGTCCCGGGGATCGAGCGGCTCGCCCCACGGCGCGTCGACCGACACGACGGTTCCTCCGGCTCGTTTCGCCATGCTCGCCATCCGGTGGCCGAAGTAGCCGTTCGTCGGCACGAGCACCGTGTCGCCCGGCTCGACCAGGTTGGCAAAGGCCGCCTCCATCGCCGCCGATCCCGTCCCGCTGATCGGGAGCGTCCACTGGTTGTCCGTCCGAAACGCGTACCGGAGCAGCTCCTGTACCTCGTCCATCACGTCGAGAAAGGCCGGATCGAGGTGGCCGACCAGCGGCGTTCCCATGGCGCGCAACACCCGTGGATGAACGTCGCTCGGGCCGGGACCCATGAGCGTGCGCACCGGCGGTGTCAGTTCGTCGGTGGCTGGTGCGTCGGTCATACGGCGTAGCTACTGCCAACGGCGGGAAAAACACACCGGTATATCCGCTTTATTGTGGGAAACAGACGGAAGGATTATCACTTCCTCATACTTATGTATTCGTATGAGCAGAAGAGGCGACCTGAAGATGGCCGCCGGGAGTCTCCGTGAAACATTCGAATACGCGGCCGGCCGGAAGGACCTCCAGAAACTGTACGCGGCGGAGCTGTTCGTTCTTCTGGGGACAGTGATCGCAGTCACCGCCGCCCTTGACGCCGGCGTGCTCTCGCTCGTGGTAGGGATGGTGGTCTTGGCAGTGGTGTCGGTGGGTGAACTCCTGTTCGAAGCCCGCTACACCGGGTGACGTCGGATGTACCGGTCCCATCGAACGCTTCGCTCGCTCGTAGCCGTGACCGTTCTGCCAGCCACATCTTTGCCATACTGAACGGTACCACACACCGTGACATCATAATACGATATTATTATTTAAACACAGAGTATATATCGTACTGATGAATAGCGAATTTTGATGGAAGAACGATCGGACGCCATCGACGATTCGTTCGGAGTGAACACCGGCTCTCTTCCCATTCCGGATCTCGACGAGTACGCGTCGTACGAGGACGGGGATAGATACGTCATCTGTGATCGATCGAACGCCAAGGCGTGGATTAGATCGGACGTCACGGCCGCGCTGTCGCGCTGATTCGGTTCGTGGTCCTCCATCGATAGCGAGCGCCAGCGGCGCGTATCACCGACAGTCCGTGCAGACGTACCGAGTGAGGTCGAGCGTGGGGTCGTCGAGCGGCGGAATGACGTGTGCACCACACGCCACGCACAACGTCCAGTACCCGATCCCGGTGCCGATGTCCGCTGTGGCGCGACCAGCCCGGTCGCGGTCGTCCGCTTCGATCCCGATATGCCGCTCGGAAACCTCCGTCACCGTTCCATCGATGGACGCGTGTTGTGGGATGCTGATGGCGCTCTCGTTGGGTGTGGCGATCATCTGGCCCGCTTCGACGCGATCGCCGGACTGTACGATGGGATCGCTCGGCTCAACGACGCCCTCGAACGCCGGGTTCGAGAGCAACGGGATCCGAACGTAGGCCGGATCGATCGTCGCTGTGGGCTGGGTTTCCATCTCCTGCTCATCCCGATCGTAGCGTTCGAGGACATTGATCCGGTCCTCGCCGAGCGTGTATTCCCTGGCGGTTTCTTCGTCTACCACGAGGAGACAGTTCGTTCGTTTGCGGATCCCGAACTGCTCGGGCGGCTCATCGATCAGGAAACACCAGCCTGGACCGCCGTCAGCGAACGCCGTCTCCGGTGGAAGCTCCGTGGTCGAGCGCCCAGCCGCCGCGAGAAGTTCCGTTGCGGGCGTCCCGATCGGTGCTCGCAGGAATCGGTGCTGTGGAACGTCCCCATCGACGTGGACATACTTGTGGGTCACCGGCGTGCCCTCCGCGAGCGTCCGGTAGATGTTGTAGATGGTTTCGGTGTTCTGGACGATCCACCCGTGATCCATCGGCAGACCGTCGCCGATGACCGTGTCGTCGACGATCCGGAGCAGGACGCTTTCCATCCCGTACTCGTACCGGTCCTCCGTGTAGGCGAAGACGACACCGGTCTCGCTGTCGTCGATCGGCAGCTCCTCGGGCAGATACACGGTGGCGTCGGTCGCCGCCTCCAGCTCGCTCACGTACTCGGTGCGATCCGTCTCCTTTGCCCCCACCACGATCACGTCGAACAGCCGATCGAGCAACGCGTCGAACAGCGCCGCCAACTCCGCCGTGTGCGCTCGACCGAGCCACTTGTCGACGAAGAAGTTCGGCTCGCTCTCCTGGTGGTTCACCAGCAACGAATCGACTGATTCTGCCTGTTCCCACTTCGCGTACGACGGAAACCCCGCCCCGCCCGCTCCACCGATGCCGGCGTTGCGTATCGTCGTTGTTAGCTCTGCTACCGGTGTTTGCTCGAGCCTCGATAAGCTAACACTCATGATTTATTGTTATATTATCTCGCATCCGATATAGAACTGTTGAAATTTACCGATTAATATTACAAATTATCCAATTGGTCCACAGTATCAGATCGTTAGCCATCGGTTGGATACGGTGGGAGTAAACCACCCCTCCCTACTCCCTCGGGCTGTCGTCTTCTCGCGGACTTCGTCCGCTCGAATGGTCCGAGGCGCGTAGCGCCTCGCTACCCTCGGTCCTTGAGGGAGGGGCTTTCAGCGTGGTCTCGTGCCTTCTTAGCCAACCGAAACGTCGGCTGGCCCTTCGACAGTCAGCAACCCGCTGTTCAGGGGTATGTCTACGGATACCCCTCCACCGGAGGACGTGTGCAACCGATGGAGTCTCTTCGCGTACTTCACCGCGATGTTCTTCGCGGCGTTCACGAGAGCGAAGCTCTCGTTAGCCAACCAAAACGCTTCGCGTTTTGGTGACGTTGTAGTCGGCGTGCACCTCGTACCCGCACTTCAGACAACAAAACTCGTCTTGGCCGTTCGAACACGGTCGGTTGTCGGGATGGGTAAATCCACAGTCCGTCCGTGAACACTGACGACTCGTGTTCTTTGGGTTCACCTGCCGGACGCTGATACCACGGGCGACCGCTTTGTACGAGACGAACTCGTACATCTTTCGGAACGCCCAACGATGGTGCCACGTCGCCCACGGCAGTCGGTCGCGGATTCCATCGAGGTTCTCGAACGCGATATGCGTGCAGTCGTTCGTGTCGGCTTCCTCCACGATCGTGTTCGCCGCTTCGTGCAGCATGATCGTGAACCGGCCTTTTTCTTTCCGACCGACCCGCTGCATATCGCGGTGCGCCCATCTGGTTCCGGTCTGCTGCATGGACGCGCGGCGTCGTTCGTACTCGCGTTGCCAGTGGGTGAATTCGTCGCCCGAAATGAACAGCCCCGTGGATGTGACTGCGAGGTTCGCCACGCCGAGATCGACACCGAGAACCGTCCCGTCCTCGGTCGTCGTATCGTTCGCGTGATCTTTGGCGGCGTCGCGCCGCGTCGGTGGCAAAGCGGCGAAAGCCGAGGTGGATGTAGTACGATCTGTCGCGTCGAGTCAGGGTACTCTCGGTGAGTTCCCACCTCTGACTCGATGAAACGGTGTTGGTAGCCGTTCTCGTCCTTTGGTAGGTCGAGCGGTATCCGAACGCGGTTCTCCACCGTGGAGAGGGATACCGTGCCGTCGTCGAACAGCGTCATGGTTCGGCTGTCGTAGGTCACGGTATCCGCCGTAAAGGTCGGTTTCGACGTTTTCCGACCCTTTTCTTTGTGTTCGTGACAGCCGGTGATCGCTTCGGCGGCTTGGTGGGTGGCGAGAATAGTGTGCTGGCTGGTGAGGTTCGTCTCCTCTCGAATCGTGTCGTACGCCAGCGGTTGCACGTCGGATTTGGACTTCTTGGTTGGCCACGCCATGTCCGTAGCGATCTGACACCCCTCTTTGTACTCTTCGATGGTGGCGTCGATGAGCGCAGCGGCGTCCTCGGAGGGAAGGGCGCGCGTGATAACCGTGCGACGGATGTACTCGTCTCGTGCCACCGTATATATTCAATGTATAGGATCGAGTATAAATACTACGGTGTGGTCCAGACGTCCCGCTTCGCAACGCGCTCCTCCCCTCCCTACTCGCTCCCGCCCGTTGGTTAGTCGTGGTCCGAGAGAGCGAGCTCTCTCGTCATCACGAAAGACCTCCGGTCTTTCGAACGACTCCCTGAGGGAGGGGACTCCGCGCTACCGCACAGTTGAACGCGATCAACGCCGATATTTCCGACCGGCTGTGAGTAGTCGGGCGATGCATTTTCTCACTCGCGTGACCGACCCGAACACCTTTGTCATACCACCACAAATTTCCCATTCATGACGTATAACGGGGTGGAAACGGTTGATCGCGATCAACTGCGCGAGCTGCAGTCCGAACGGTTGTGCGACATCGTGGAGTACGCGCGAGAGAACGTGCCGTTCTACCGGGAGGCATTGGCCGAATCCGGGCTCCCGCCGGGGGAGATCGACGGGATCGAGGACTGTTCTCGACTGCCGTTCACTACCAAGGAGGATTTCCGGACGGAGTATCCCGACGGATTGTTCGCGGTCGAGTGGGATGCGGTCAAACGGATTCACGCGTCATCGGGCACGACCGGCAAGCCGAAGATCGTTTCGTACACCGATCGGGATCTGGGTGTCTGGCGGTCGGTGATGGCCCGTTCGTTGGCCGCAGCGGGCGTCACCGAGGGCGATGTCGTCCAGAACGCCTACGGGTATGGGCTGTTCACGGGGGGATTGGGATTTCACGACGGCTGTGAGGAGCTCGGGGCGACGGTCGTTCCCGTCGGCGGCGGCAACACCGCGAGACAGATCGAGCTGCTAACGGATCTGGGGAGCGATGTCCTCGCCTGCACGCCGTCGTACTGCCTGTATCTTGCCGAGGAGATGGAACGGCGATCGATCGATCCACACGAGTTGCCCCTGTCGACGGTGGTGATCGGTGCCGAGCCGTTCACCGATCCGATGCGCGAGGAGATCGAGGCGGCGCTGGGCGTCACCGCTGTCGACGTGTACGGGCTGTCCGAAATCATTGGTCCGGGCGTCTCGATCGAGTGCGCGGCGGTCCAGGAGGGACTCCACGTCTGGGAGGATCATTTCTACCCGGAGATCATCGATCCCGACACCGGCGAGCTGCTTCCGGAGGGCGAACAGGGTGAACTCGTTCTCACGACGCTCACCAAGGAGGCGCTTCCCGTGTTGCGCTACCGAACGGGGGACATCACCTCGCTCACCCGCGAACCGTGTGCGTGTGGGCGCACCCACGCCCGGATGGACAACGTTACGGGTCGAACCGACGATCTGCTCATCGTTCGCGGCGTGAACGTGTACGCCAGCCAGATCGAGGCGGCGATGCTCGACGTTTCGGGCGTTGCTCCCCACTACCGGCTCGATCTCAGCCGCGAGGGTGAACTCGATCGGATGAACGTGACGGCAGAGCACCACGAGGACTACGCGGGAGACGTGGCCACGCTCGAAACGCGGATCCTCGAGCGGTTGGAGGCAGTCCTCGATCTGACACCCGATGCGGTCAGCGTCGTCGAGCCCGCCACCATCGACCGCACGGAAACCGGAAAGGTACAGCGGGTGTTCGACCACCGGGAGTGACGACGCGGACGGGTCTACCCCGACTGTTATGTGCCATCCCGCCGTTCTGCCGACCATGACGGAGACGCTGACCGATGAGGAGATCGAGAGCTCCATGCCCGAAAACTGGGAGCGCGAGGGAGACGAGATCGTCCGCACCTACGAGTTCGACAGCTACCTCGACGGCGTCGGATTCGCCGCAGGCGTCGGTGGCCTCGCCCAGTCGGCGTTTCACCACCCCGAGATCACGATCGGGTGGCGCGAGGTGGAGGTACGCCTGACCACCCACGACGCGGGCGGGATCACCGATCAGGACATCGATCTCGCCGAGCAGTTCGAGGACCTCCGGGAATCGTGACCGATCCACCGGCGGAGTACCTCTTTCGCGTTCGATTCCGGCTCGAGCCCCAGTCGTCGGCTCGGATCGATCCGGAGACGTTCGAAACGCTGCTGTCGTGGCCCGCCGCGCAGCCGGACACGGAGGGATGGCTGTTCTTCCGCGATCACCTCTGGCGCGGGGAAGTGAACGACCAGGCACCGCTTTGCGATCTGGCCGAGGACTCACTGGGACCGGTTGCCGTCGAGCACGTTGCGTTCCTCGAGCTGCGAACGAGCGAGGCGTACCTCGATTCGCTGAAGGACGGCATTGGCGAGGCGCTCGAGCGCCACCCTTCGCCGTTCGGAAACGCCACCAGCGCGGAGGAGGTGGTGAAAAACCACCTCGGGAGCGCGATCCACGTTCGGCCACCCGGCTGACGCTCGGGATCAAAACCGGCGGAAAGGCTATGGGTGCTCGGGGCGTATTTATTGTCCCGATGGATTCGACGCTTGAGTCGTACGAGTTCTGGGTATTCGATCTCGACGGGACGCTCGTTGATGTCGAGCCGAGCTATGCGACGGAGGTGGTAACGATGGTTGGAGAGCGACTCGGACGCGGGTTTTCCGAGTGGGAGAAGGCGGCGCTCTGGTACGGGTTCGGTGACCACCGCACCGCGCTCTTGGCAGAGAAAGGGATCGATCCGGCCCGTTTTTGGTCCGTGTTCCACGAGGTCGAAGACGCCGAGGCCCGCGCGGCAGCCACGTTTCTGTACGACGACGCAGAACCCGTTCTCTCGGCGCTGGACTGCCCGGTCGGGGTGGTTACCCACTGCCAGCGATACCTCACTGATCCGGTGCTCGACCAACTCGACATCCGGGACTGGTTTGACACCGTGTTCTGTTGTACCGAAGAGAGCGGTTGGAAACCCGATCCAGCGCCGGTACGCCAAGCACTCACCGGAATGGATATCCGCCACCGGGGAGCCGACGCTCGTGGCGCGCTCGTCGGTGACAGCCCCCAGGACATCGGGGCGGCGTGGAACGTCGGCCTGGACGGCATCCACGTCGAACGCCACGGCCACGACAGGCGCGGCGTCTGCGTCCTCGGCGATCGGCGGGTGACACGGCTGGACGAACTCATCACCCGCTCCCGTGGTCCCGCGATGGACTGACCGATTGCCGGATCGGCTCAGTCGTAGGCTTCTTTCGTGTCTTCGAGCGGGATCTCGAGGTCTGTTTCCCCGACTTCCTCGACGACAGTCGTCAGTTCGAGGGTTACCTCACACTCCGGACACGGCACCCCTATCCGGAGCGCGGTCGTTCCATCGGGCTTCTCGTACAGATCGAGAACGTCCGCATCCGACGGATACAGGTACTCGGCGTCGAGTGGATGGTCACAACTCATTGGATCTCAGGGGACGGTGTCCCGGACCAATATACGACGAAGCGTCGTTTTAAACCTTTGACGGGATCCACGGATCGAGATCCATCGACCGCGTTCCGGGGGTTTTTTCGCCCATGCGGGCGTACGTACTGGCATGTCTGCCCTGCGCGAAGTGGTTCGAGATCTGGGGCTGCCCGACTCGGTGTTCGTCGACGTTGGGGAGTCCGACGACGCGTACGTTCTCGTCATCGATCTTCCGGGGGCGACCCCGGAGACGGTAGACGCGTGGGTAGAAGAACACAAGCTCCGGATCGAAGCCCGCCGCGAGAAAGAAAGCCCGACCGAGTTCCGGTATCTCCAGGAGAATCGGTCGTTGTTCATCGACGTGGTGTTGCCGCTCCCGCCGGACGTCGACGCCGATGCGGACGTAGACGAGGCGACCGTACAGCGCGGCGTTTTCGAACTCCGGTTGCCGAAGTCGGCTTCGGAAGGGCGTCGGATTCCGATCACGGAGGGGTGAGGTGGCAGATCGGTGATTCTCCGCGCGTACCGGCGGTTTTTCGTCGTCGCGTGGCAGTTCCTGCCGCTTCTCCTCGCGTTCGCTCGTGATCGTCGCCGCTTTCTCCTGTTCGGTGGGTCCCGGGGGGTGTCGAGCGAGCAGCACCGCGAACGCGCACGTACCCTCCGGAGCTCCCTCCTCACCCTCGGACCGACGTTCATCAAACTGGGGCAGTTGCTTTCGACGCGACCCGACATCCTCCCCCCGGAGTACATCGACGAGTTGACTCAGCTCCAGGACCGGGTTCCGCCCGCGCCGTGGGAAGACGCCAAAGCGGTGATCGAATCCGAACTGGGTCCGGTAGAGAGCGCCTACGACAGCTTCGACACCGAGAGCATCAGCGGTGCCAGTCTCGGGCAGGTGTACGTCGCCGAGTTCGACGGCGACACCGTGGCGGTGAAAATCCGCCGGCCCGGCATCGAGCCGCTCGTGCGAACCGATCTGCGCGTCATCAAGTTCTCGGTGCCGCTGCTGGTGCCGTTCGTCGATGAATCCCAAGCGTTTTCGCTCGAAACGCTCGCCGACGAGTTTTCGAGGGTCATCCGTCAGGAGATGGATTACGAGCGGGAGGCGGCCATGCTTCGTGAGATCCGGGGGAATTTCTCCGACGACGCCGTTCGGGTTCCCGCTGTTGTGGACGAGCGTTCGACCGGCCGGGTACTCACGATGGAGTACGTCGGTGGGACGAAGATCACCGAGATCGACGACATCGACGCGCTCGGCATCGATCGAACCCAGCTCGCAGAGACGCTCCAGCGGGCGTATTTCGAGATGATCATCACCCACGGCGTGTTCCACGCTGATCCCCACCCCGGGAATCTGGCGGTCAAACCCGACGGAACGCTCGTGTTGTACGACTTCGGGATGAGCGGCCGGGTGGACTCGTTCGTGCAGGATCGGATCGTCGACTTTTACATCGCCATCGCAAACCAGGACACCGACGCCATCCTCGATGCGCTCATCGAGATGGGAACGCTCAGCCCCGAGGCCGACCGGCAGGTGATGGCGGACGTGCTGGAGCTCGCCATCGCTGACGCACGGGGCGAGGAGATCGAGCAGTACCGGGTCCAACAGATCATCAACCAGATCGAAGACACGATTTATGAGTTCCCGCTGCGCCTGCCGCCGAACCTCGCGCTCGTGCTCCGGGTCGCAACCGTCGTGGAAGGCGTCTGTGTCACCCTCGATCCGGAGTTCGATTTCATCGCGGTGGCGACGGATTTTCTCCGCGAACACGGCTATCTCGAAGCCACCGCGCGCCAGTTCGTCAAGGAACGCATCGACGAACTCGAAGGAGCGACACGCTCGACCCTCCGTGTGCCGCCAAAACTCGAGAGCGCGCTCGATCGGATCGAACACGACAACCTCGTTGTCCAAGCGGAGCTGAACGATCCCGACGGCGTCCTCGACACGCTCGCCAAACGGATCGTCCTCGGGATGGGGCTGTCCGTCGGCGTGCTCTCGACCGTGGCGTTGTACATCGCGGACGAGCTGCTCGCGGCGCTTTTCGTGTTGGTTCTCTCGTTCGGTCTCCTCGTCTTGCTGTACCACTCGTTCCGGAAACGCCGGGGGATCCGTGCCCGACCCCAGTTCACGCGCCAGAGCATGCGACAACGGGAGGAAACGAGCGAAACGAACACGGAGCCAGACCTTCCGGTGAAGCGCCAGGAGTGATGCCGGACCGGTGGGCTATTCGGACACCGGCCGATCTGATTTCTGCGCCCCGATCGCGGCGAGTTCGGCGTTCAGCTCCACGATCAGCTGGCCCACGCGGCTGTCGAGATCGTAGCGGTAGCGTCGCCCGCCCGCCGTCTCCGCGACGACTCCGCAGTCGACCAGCGTGCCGATGTGCCGCCGCACGCTCTGGCGGCTCACACCCGCGAACTCCGCGAGCTCGGTCTGCGTGAACTCCTGTTTCGGGTCGGTCTGCACCAACGCGTCGATCAGCAGGTGGACGCTGCTGTGCTAGCAGAGATACAGCCATCCCGATGGGTACGCGAGCCGGCGTTCTTTCGTGGACACGACCTCTGTGTCGTGTGATTCGTCCATGAACGCACAGATACGCTACTGGCACACAAGCGTTTTCTCAGAATTCTTCACAGGATTCACACCTCGACATCGGCCCAGACGAGCCGGTGATCCGAGGCTGTCTCCACGTCCCGTCTCAACCCCCGCCGGTTCGCGTTCTCGCTGGGCCACACCACGGCACAGCCACGAACGGAGAGATCCGGCGAGGGGAGCACGTAGTCCACCTTCGATCCGAATTCGGCCGTCAGATACGGAGAACCGGCCTGTGCGCCGCCGGGACTCGTTGGGAGTCGGCGGGTGTTGAAATCCTCGTTGTCGAGGAAATACGCGTCAGCGGCCCAGAGGCTCTCCTCGTCTCCGGGGCTAGCGTTCATATCGCCCAACAGGACGTAGGAGGCGTCCTCATGGAGACCGCCGCGCCGCCCGTCGTCGTCGTGCACGTAGCCCGCGCCGGCAACGTAGTCGGCCAACAGCCGGATCTCGTCGTGACAGCGCTTCCCGTTGAAGTTCTCCGGACCGTCGAAGACCGGCGGCGTCGGGTGGGCCAACAGCGCGTGGACGGTGTGGCCCCGACAGGAAACGGGGATATCCACGTGGGTTTTCGAGGAGAGCCGGAAGCGGTCTGCCTCCCTGTCGGTGAGATACACGTCGTACGCGGGATCGCGGACGATCTCGCTGTCGGGCATCTCCTGCCACCGGAACCGTCGGAACGACCGGATCGCGTCGGTCTCGATCGGACATCGGCTCACGATCGCCAGCGCGTACTGACCGGGATACTGCCCGAAGCCGTAGGCGTCGTTGCCGTAGTCCTGATCGCCGGGCGTGTCGTCGATCGCACCGTCGTTGTCGAGATCCATCCCGCTGTGGACGCCGGTGTTGCTCTTCGGTGCGTGAACGTACGGATAGTCGATGCCGGCGAGATCGTCGCGTTGGGGGACGCTCAGATAGTTGTCGACGAACGCCCGCGCGTTCGTCGGCGCGGGCGGCACGTCTTTGACCGCGCTCGCCTGTCGGTTGTTGACGAGTTCATTGAGCGCGAGCACGTCCGGACGCGCCTCCTGAATCACCCGCGCGGCAGCCGCCGCCTGTGGATCGCCCGGCGTCTGTACCTGTTCGGTCGTGAGATCCTCGATGTTGTACGTGGCGAACGTGACCCGGGTCGGATGCCCGCTTCCGACCCCGCTCAGGGCCACCGTCGCCGCTGCCGACCCACTCATTGCCAGAAATCTGCGCCGCGTGCACTCCATGCGTAAACAAATCACGGAACATGAACCTTAATTATTGTTGCTCGAATGTTCGTTCCAGTTCCCACGGGAACGGAGCACACAGTAGTGGCGTTTTTTTACTGCGGTGTGAATGAGGGGTATGGACATCGAGCCGTTCACGTTGGAACGCTGGTTTGCGGCCCACGAACACGAGGCCGACATCATGCTCGCCGAGAGCGGGATTCGGAGCCTCTCGACCGCCCGATTCGATCTCGACGCCGGGAAACTCGGCTACGTGATCCCGACCAACGGCGACCCGTCGTTTCGGGCCGAGATCGCCGCCCGGTACGGTCGTGAGGCGGACGAAGTGGTGTTCACCTGTGGCACACAGGAAGCGAACTTCCTCACGTTTCTGTCGCTGTTAAACGAGGACGACCACGCAGTCGTGGTCACACCGACCTACCAGTCGCTGCACGCGGTGCCCGAATCCCTCGCGGACGTTACGCGCGTCGAGCTGTCGCCCCCAGACTGGTCGCTCGATCCCGCTGCGATCGCGGCGGCCATGCGTCCGGAGACGACGCTCGTCGTCGTGAACAACCCCAACAACCCGACGGGAACATACCACCCGGAGGAAACGATCGAGGCAGTGTACGAGATCGCCGCCGATCGCGGCGCGTACTTGCTGTGTGATGAGGTGTACCGGCTGCTGGCCGACGATCCGATTCCGCCCGTGGCGAGCATGGGACCGTACGGAATCTCGTCGACCAGTCTGACGAAAGCGTACGGACTCGCAGGGCTTCGGTTCGGGTGGCTCGCTGGGCCGCCGGAAGTCGTCTCCGCGGCGTGGCATTGGAAGGATTACACCACGATCTCGCCGTCGCCGTTGAGCCAACACGTCGCCCGGCAGGCGATCGACGCCGAGGCGGAGATCCTCGCCGAGAATCGTGAGTTAGCCCGCGAACACAAAGACGAGACCCGGACGGTGCTGGAGACCCACGGTCTCGACTGGCACGATCCCGTCGGCGTCAACGGGTTCGTGACCGTTCCCGAGGGGTTTGCGACCGGACGGTCGTTCTGTGAGCGCCTTCTTCGGGAGGAAAGCGTGGTTCTCGCGCCGGGAGGAGCGTTCGGCGTGCCCGATCGCTTTCGGATCGGGTTCGGACTGGCGAGCGCGGAGTTGAGGGAGGGACTCTCTCGGCTCGATGCGTTCCTTTCGCGCCACGAGTAGCTCTACACCCGTGCTAGTGCTTCCAAACCGTTTATACCAACACACCTGATACACGCGGTATGGCGAAACAACAGACGGAAGTCCGTGATCTGCAGGAAGGGAGCTACGTGATGATCGAGGAAACGCCGTGTGTGATCAACTCCTACAGCACGGCCAAACCCGGAAAACACGGGAGCGCAAAAGCCCGTGTCGAAGGGAAAGGCGTGTTCGACGAGCGAAAGCGCAACTTCACCCAGCCCGTCGACGCGAAGGTGTGGGTGCCGATCATCGACCGGAAACAGGGCCAGGTCATCAGTCTCGACAGCGGCGATATGCAGGTGATGGACCTGGAAACCTACGAGACGTTCACGATGCGTGTTCCCGACGGGTTGGATCCATCTCCAGACGACGAGATCGAGTATCTCGAGCACGAAGGCCAGCGGAAAGTCGTCTGATTCCGCGCCCGACCGAATCGGTTTCGAACCAACGGTCTACCCCCATCCCAATGTTTCCCGGAGCAGTGGCCGATCGGAGTGACGCGGCCTACGTGATCGTCGGTGCGCCCCTCGATGTCTCGACGACGTTCCAGCCCGGCACTCGGTTCGGACCGGACCGGGTTCGGCAGTTCGCCCGGTCGTTCGAGGATTACGACCATCACACCGGACTCCGGTTTTCGGAGCTCGGCGTGCACGACGAGGGCGATCTCCACGCGTGGGACAATGCCGAGGAGTATCTCGCGTTTCTCGAAGGGACGGTATCAGATGTCCGTGACGATGGCGCGCTTCCGGTCGTTATCGGCGGGGAACACACTGTCAGCCTCGCCGGTGTGCGGGCGTGTGAGCCGGACGTGTTCGTTTCTCTCGACGCACACCTCGATCTCCGGTCGGCGTACGACGGCAACCCGTTGAGCCACGCCACCGTCACTCATCACGCGCTCGACACCGCCGAGAGAGCGGTCGTGATCGGCGCGCGAAGCGGCGACGAAGACGAGTGGGAGCGGGCGAGCGACGCCGACGTGACCGTGGTTCCTCCTGACGAGCTGTCGGAATGGCTTGCGAACGTTCGAGACCGATCACCTGCTCTCGACGGCTCCGTGTATCTGAGCGTGGACATCGACGCCGCCGATCCGAGCGTTGCGCCCGGAACGGGAACGATGGAGCCGTTCGGACTCGGCTCCCGGGAGATGCAGAGGGTGGTGCGCACGCTCGCGCCCGTCTGTGTGGGGGTCGACGTGGTTGAGGTGAACGACCGCGACGATGGACAGGCGGCAACGCTTGCTGGGAAGCTGCTCCGGGCATTCGTTTATCAGCACGCGGCTGAAATGTGAATATGTACTTTTTCTGCTCGAGAGGACCATTCATCTGAGCGGAAAAGCGGTGGCGGTCGCGTGAGTCCACTCACCGCGAGCGGAGTTCCCACGAGCGAAGTCGTTCGAAACGGCGAAGCCGTTTCGTGATGACGAAAATCTTCGATTTTCGGACCACGAGTGGGAACCAGAGAGGCGCGACGCGCCTCAAGCAACCGGGCGCAGCCCGGTGACAGCGAGTCGTAGCGCGAACGCAGTGAGCGACCGACTCGCCAGGCGAGCGGTGCGCGAAGCGCACCCGAGCGGAAAAAAGGTGGGGAAGCTGCTCCGAGCGTTCGTTTATCAGCACGCGGCTGAGACGTGAGAGATTCGACGTTTCCGTCCCCTGTCGAAGGATTTTGGTATCTTGTCGGCCGACAGTGGACGTATGGAACTAACAAGGCTGTGTGATCGCCTGGACGAGCGGCTCCAGATCGACGCGTACGCCGATATCGACGCGAGCGCGAACGGGCTACAGGTCGGACCCGAGCGATCGGAGATCGACCACGCGGCGCTCGCGGTCGACGCCGCTGTCGCAACGATCGAGGAGGCGGCCGCGCTGGACGTGGATCTGCTCCTCGTCCACCACGGTCTGTCGTGGGGCGGATTCGAGCGCGTGACCGGCCGCGAGTACGAGCGGATCGCGCCGCTGATCGAGAACGACACCGCGCTGTACGCCGCACACCTCCCGCTCGACGGCCACCAACAGCTGGGCAACGCGGCCGGACTCGCCGGGTGGCTCGGTCTCGACGATTGTGAGCCGTTCGGCACTGTGGGGACGGAGCACATCGGGCAACGCGGCCGGCTTCCGGAACCGGTGGCAACCGACGAGCTGACCGAACGGCTCTCGACGCTCGAAAACGACCGGGTGCAGACGCTGCCGTTCGGTCCGGAGACGATCGAAGACGTGGCGATCGTCACCGGAAGCGGCGTCGATTGGATCGACGAGGCTCGAGACGCGGGCGCGGACGCCCTCATCACCGGCGAGGGCAAACAGCAGGCCTACCACGAGGCGCGCGAGCGCGAGCTGACCGTCTTTCTCGCCGGGCATTACGCCACCGAAACGTTCGGCGTGCGAGCGCTCTCCGGGCTGCTCGAAGACTGGGCCATCGAAACGTCGTTCATCAGCCACCCGACCGGACTGTGAGCCAATCAGCCCGGATCGCGCCGTTGAAACGCCTGCCTCACCCAGTACCGTCATGGACGACCCTGATTCGGATCCCGACGGAGAGACGCCTCGCGAGGAGTTCCGGCACGATCCGATCGGCCACACGAACGTTCGCGCGGGAATGACGGTCGGGGAACTGATCGGCGAATACGGCAACGCGGGCATCGGCGCGACGGATCTCCACGAGGCGACTGACGTCGTCGCGGAGATGTTCGCAGACGACACGACCGTGTTCTTCGGACTCGCGGGCGCGATGGTCCCCGCCGGGATGCGCGCGATCGTCGCGGATCTGATTCGAGACGGCCACATCGACGTGCTCGTCACGACCGGGGCGAACCTCACACACGACGCCATCGAGGCCCTCGGCGGCAAACACCACCACGGGGGGGTCAATGGCGAGCACGCCGACCGCGAACACGACGAACAGCTCCGCGATGAGGGGGTCGACCGAATCTACAACGTGTATCTCCCCCAGGAACACTTCGCGCTGTTCGAATCGCACCTCCGCGATGAGGTGTTCCCGGCGTTCGACGAGCCAGTCAGCATTCGAGCGTTCACCGAACAGCTCGGGCGCGCGAACGCCGCCGTCAACGAGCGCGAGGAGATCGACGAGGATCCGGGAATCGCCGCCACGGCCGCCGAACACGACGTTCCCATTTACGTGCCTGCGATCCAAGACTCGGTACTCGGACTCCAAGCGTGGCTGCGCTCGCAGGTCGATCCGTTCTCACTCGACGCGCTGACGGACATGTCCGATCTGAACGACATCGCGTACGAGGCCGACAGCACCGGAGCCTTCGTCGTCGGTGGCGGCGTTCCAAAGAACTTCGTGTTGCAGACCCTGCTCGTTACCCCGAAAGCGTACGATTACGCGGTCCAGCTGACGATGGATCCACCCCAAACCGGCGGCCTGTCCGGGGCGTCGCTCGATGAGGCCCGATCGTGGGGAAAACTCGAAAAGAACGCGCGAAACGTCTCTGTCTACGCCGACGCCACCGTGACGCTGCCGCTGGTCGTAGCTGGCGCACTGGATCGGATCGCGTGATCG
Organism: Halobacteriales archaeon YIM A00010; assembly: GCA_025041175.1. Taxonomy (GTDB): domain Archaea; phylum Halobacteriota; class Halobacteria; order Halobacteriales; family Haloarculaceae; genus Halocatena. The sequence continues at coordinate 1,216,418 of JAKCFJ010000001.1, read as the reverse complement.
ACCGCCCGCCGACCCTCGTCGAGCGGCAGATCAGTAGGTTTCGTCCTCGACGAACCGCTGAGCGATGCGTTGTGCGCCGCGCGCGGCGGCGGTCACCGGCTCCTCGGGCGCGGTCACCTCGACCTCGTGTTGGAGTTCCTTGCTGAGCCGGTTCTCGAACTCCTCGACGAGACCGGGAATACACGCCATGCCGCCGGTGAGAACGATCGGCTCCTCCAAGGTCTGTTTGTAGATCTTGATGTACCGGTTGGCTAGCTGTGGGAGGAATTCGTTTGCGATCTCGTCGACCGCCTCGTCCACGTACCGATCGAGCGCATCCATCACGCTGCGCTCGATGGTGAACTCGTGGGTGCCCCCACCGGGCTGTTGGATGATGTCGGTAAACGGCTGGAAATCGTTGAAATCGCCGTGCTCCTCTTTGTACTCCCTGGCCGTGGTTCCATCGATGTTCACACGACCCTGGGTCTCCTCTTCGACGTAGTTGGCGATCCACCGATCAGTCTCGTTGCCGGTGACCGATCCGGTCGCAAACCGCGACAGCTGCTCACCGCGGCGGTACGCGCACGCTTCGAGGTTCGTCGATCCCATGTTGATCGCAATGAAGATCCGGTTGATCGCGTCCAAGCCGCCGCCGAGCGCCGGGATCGATCCGCACAGCGACTCCGGATAACTGCGGATGAGCTGACTCCCGATCCCGCTCTGTTCGATCACCTCTGCCAGGTTCGACAGACCCCGCTCGTTGTCGATCGTCGGGATTGCGTACACCACGACGCTGTCTTCGGGCACGTCGTTGGCCCGCGTGAACTTGTTGAAAAAGGTCGCCGCGGTTTCGGCACGCTCGTCGTCCTCAGGCAACCCCGAACGGAGCATGAACTGCACCCGCTCGGGATACTCGTTGGCTGCCTCCTCGCCGTAGACAGCACGGCGCTTGCCTGTCAACACGTCTTGATACGTCGCCAAACATGTCAGTGCCTCGTGGGTTCTGACGACGTTACCCTGGGGCTGTACCACAACTGTTCGGGTGCTTCCCAGCTTCACACCAACTGGAGCCGGGTTCTCTTCGTCTAGTTCTTCCTCTTCATCCACTTCCTCATCGAGCATGTTGCCCCCCTGTTTTAGCTCCTGGTACTTAGCATCATCCGTATGGCCCTGAATTTTTCAACAATATACAAATACAAACTAGAATATAGGAATTTAAGATAGACATATTTTACTGAATGTGCGTCTACGGTCGATTTTTCCAGTGCTGAAAAGCCATCCTGACGAAGAGATCACCATCAACCTCGTATATATCAGTAGAATACCATACCTTTGGCGCTGAGCGAGGCGATCTTGGCGACGTAGGCGAAGTTGAGGAGGTGATCACCGCGGTCGAAGGTTTCGAATCCGTTTCCGTCTCGGCGGTCGATCCACTGTAGCCTGTCTTCGAGTTTCTCGGCCACGGGTTCTGTCATCCAGCCGACCTCCCGGTAGCGCTCGAGCGCGTCGATCGCTCCTTGGGTGCCGGCTTCGATCGTGAGAAACTCCAGCCATCCGGTAATGAACGCCTCGGTGTCCTCCGGGGTCAGCGTCGTGAGGTAGGGTTTTTCCCCAACCCGTTCCGAATCGATTCCCGCGATCGCGAACAGCCGCTGACGCTGTTCCGGCGTCGGGTCCTCGACGTGTGTCCGGTGTCCTTCCGGCGGCTCCGACCACACGAATCCGTGGACTTCGGTCTCCGACTCGGGTGAAACGACGTCGACGTCCTCACAGTCCGCGATCGTGCGAAGCTCGTCCACCGGGTAGTCGATCGGATCGATAGAGACGTGCTCGTCCGGCCCGCCCGTATCGTCAGTGGAAGAGAACGCTCCCGAAACGACAGTCTCACCGCCGTCGGAGTTCATATCGCGACGAGGATCTTCGACACTGGTATCGGCGGGAGAGCGAGCGCGGTTCGTTCCATCAGAGGTGTTCTCATTCGGTTCCGAATCGGGAGGCGCGTCGTCGTGGCCCCATTGGGTGTCAGAGTCGCTCCATTCGAACTGGCTATCCGCTGCCGCGTCGGCGCTGGGTTCAGCCGTCGCGTGGTCGGTCTGGTTGGTCGCGTTTCGGTTGGTCGCCTCGGAATCATCGGTCGTCCAAACGAACCCATAACCCCCGGATTCGGCGTTCAACGCGTCCTCTTCGCTCCCGCTGTGGGATTCAGACACGTCGACGTCGCTCGAATCAACTACCATCCCCTTTCACTGATGTGGGTAACAACAGCACAACAATCTTTCCTCATCGGTCTGCATCTGGTAGCCGATCGGAAAATCTACATCCAAACAGCTTAGTCGCGGGCGGTCGGTACTGTACAATACTGTTGCCGAGCGGTATGCCCGAACTGAATGCCCGATGACGACGGACGCGAACCGAGTCGGCCTCGGCACCCGGCGGTGACGAGCCCTATGAGTTCCGAGGGCGTCCTTCTCAACTGAAGTGATAGAAATAAGAGTATCTATTGCTCGACAGTTATTGCGTCTCGTACGCGGTGGAGATCATCGTCGATCCCCGCACCGGAACAGTCTTCGGTGGGACATTCGTAGTGCCAGCCGTCTTTCGTGGCGCGTCGCTCCGCAAATCGTTCGCCACAACACTCACAGAACAACTGTGCGTCGGTGCACGTGTCCCGGTGAAGTTCGAGTTCGAGTTTCGTGGCGAACGTCCGCTTGCAGTTTCTGCAGCTGTGAACCATACGTCCCGTTCGGCCGCCAACGACTATAATGTTACCGACACGAACCCATAGCGTATTGAGATGACCGTCTCACCGAGAGATACCGTGCACACCGCGTCTCTTTGCCTGCTTTTATGCCGAATCTCGTTCTATGGGGGGCAATGAGTCGCACCCACCACGAGCGTCCGGACAACCCCTATATCACCGAACCGGAGACGGAGTTCGAACCGGTCGAATCGCTCACAGAGACGGAAGCCACCGCCCAAGCCGAGCAGCTTCGGGCGGCGATCCGGTATCACGACCGGCGGTACTACGTCGACGCCGATCCGGTGATTCCGGACCGGTCGTACGACGCGCTTTTCTCGCGGCTACAGGAGCTGGAGGCGGCGTTTGGGCTGGACACGACGAACAGCCCGACCCAACGCGTTGGCGGCGCGCCACTGGACGAACTCGATACGGTCGAACACGTGGCTCCGATGCTGTCGATCGATTCGAGCGGCGAGGCGGCGGACGTTCGGGAGTTCGATCGGCGCGCTCGCGCTGATCTCGGTCTGTCCCACGATACTGAAACGCAGGCCTCCCTCGATGCGTACGCGGACGAGACCGTCGAGTACGTGTGCGAACCGAAGTTCGACGGGCTGTCGGTCGAGATCATCTACGAGGACGGCCAGTACACGCGGGCGGCAACCCGTGGCGACGGCGAAACCGGTGAGGACGTGACCGAGAACGTCCGCACCATCCGTTCGATCCCGCTCGTCCTGCGGGGAGACGTCCCTGACTTTCTGGCCGTCAGAGGAGAGATATTCATGCCCCGCGACGCGTTCCAGGCGCACAACCGCGAGCGCATCGAGCGCGGCGACGAGCCGTTCGCAAACCCCCGCAACGCCGCTGCGGGCACGCTCCGCCAGCTCGACCCCAGCGTGACCGCAGAACGGCCGCTCGACTGCTTTTTCTTCGGGATACTCGACAGCTCCCGGTCGTTCGACACCCGCTGGGAGATCCACGAAACGCTGCCCGAGTGGGGACTGAAAGTGAACGACCGGACGACCGTGGTCGAAGCGATCGAGGACGCCATCGACTACCGGGAGGATCTGGTTTCTGTCCGCGAGGATCTCAACTACGAGGTCGACGGCGTGGTGATCTCGGTGAACGACCGACAGCGCTGTGACCGGCTCGGGAGCACCTCGCGCGCGCCGCGGTGGGCCTTCGCGTACAAGCTCCCCGCACGAACCGAGGAGACGACCGTCCGGGACGTGGTAGTCCAGGTTGGGCGCACTGGACGGCTCACGCCCGTCGCGCTCCTCGATCCCGTCGAGGTCGCGGGCGTGACCGTCTCCCGGGCGAGCCTCCACAACCCCAATCAGATCGAGGAACTCGGCGTCGATGTGGGCGATCGCGTCCGCATCGAGCGGGCGGGCGACGTCATTCCCTACGTGAGCGAGGTCACCGAGCACGCATCCGACTCCCATTTCTCGTTCCCGGAATCGTGCCCGGTCTGTGACAGCCCCGTCGAGCAGGAGGGTCCACTCGCCTTCTGCACGGGCGGGCTGACCTGCCCGATGCAGCGCAAACGGTCGGTCGAACATTACGCGAGCCGGAGCGGGCTGGACATCGAGGGCTTGGGCGAGCAGCGCCTCGACCAGCTCATCGACGCCGGGCTGGTCGAATCGATTTCAGATTTATATGATCTCAGACAGTCTGATCTCGCCCGGCTCGAGGGATGGGGCGACAAAAGCGCCCGGAACGTCATCGACGAACTCGAAGCGTCCAAGGAGCCATCGCTGGACGAGTTTCTCACCGCGCTCGGTATTCCCGAGGTCGGCGCGACGACGGCCCGTGCGCTCGCTCACGAATTCGACTCCCTCGACGCGATCGTGAACGCAACGGAACCCGAACTGCAGTCGGTCGCGGATGTCGGCCCGACTGTCGCCGCCGAGATCCGCGGCTTCTTCGAGAACGAGCGGAACGTGGCCGTTCTCGAAGAACTCCGCGAGCGAGGAGTCGATCCACAGCCGGTCGAAGCGCCCACCGACGCGATGCTCGATGGACTAACGTTCGTGTTCACCGGCTCGCTCGATCGGTTCACGAGGAGCGACGCCCAACAACTGGTCGAACGCTACGGCGCCAACGCCACGACCAGCGTCTCCGGCGCGACCGACTACCTCGTCGTCGGCGACAACCCCGGGGCGAACAAACTCGAAAACGCGGACGAATACGACACTGCTGTCCTCGACGAAGCGGAGTTCGTCTCGTTTCTCGACGAGAACGGCGCGTCTCACGAGTGAACAAATTGATTCGATGGTTGATTACTACCAGTTACTTTCTACATATTTCACAAGTGCATCCTGATTTTCAAAAAATCCATGAATTATAGTTATATATTTTTAGCCTCTATCCTTGGTGGATGAGGCTGCACTACCAACGTGCAAACCCTGACACAGGGGGCGAGTCGTTCCTGTTACGGTTCGAGGGGGTTTGTCCCGATCGAATAGCGTGTTTACTCGTGAACTCCGGACGTGGCGTCGACATCGATGAATTGCTCGACGAATCGCGCGGGGAGTATCTCATGGGTATCGTCGTCAACAACGCCCATCCGGAGTGCTACTGCACGCTGGGTGAGAACGCGCGTGATGACGTTCCGATCTACGCGACGCATCAGACGGCCCGGATCGTAGCGACGGCTCTCACTGGGCCACACGCACGATCCGTCGACCAGCACGAAACCATCCTCGACCAGTTGGTCGTGGTCGATGGGTGGTATCAACTCGCGGATGGGGTGCAGATGCACCCGCTTCCGGTGGGCCACGCTCCCGGCGCGGCAGGCTTCCTGTTCGAGATCGTCGATGGGAAGCGCTACCACACGGTGTTCGTTGCTGATGAGTACACCGTTCGGCAGGCCGGGGACTATCCCGGCGTGCTGCTCGATCTCGACGTCGAGATCGACGCGATGATAGTCCCAGACGCGGTGGATCAACCGGTCACACCAGCGCTCACCGAAGCGTGTTCGGTCGTCTGTGAGCGCGCCGACGCCGGTTCGACGGTGCTCGTCACCGCCGACGAGCCGACGGGGCTTCACATCGCCGCGCTGTTGGGCCGGCTCAACACGCGGTTCGACGGGTCGCGTTCGATCACCACGATGGGTCGAATCGCAACGCTGTGGGAGGAACTGGGATACTCCGCGCCGGCCGTTACGTCCCATCCCGAGGACAGATCGACGGCGCTCCGTCCCGGAACGATCACGATCGCGTCGCCCACCACTCCAGTACAGGGGTTGTCCAGCCGGCTGTTCGAGGAGGTGGCCGACGATCCCGATGCGGTGGTGGTTCGGCTCACTCACGGGGAAGCCACGCCGATGTCGGCGTCGCAGTGTATGGTACAATCGCTTCCGTGGCGCAACGCTCCCACACGCGACACGCTCACTACGGTCATCGACGCGCTCGCCCCGGTGCAGGTGGTGCTGGCAGACCGCAACACGCCGGCGACGGAGCACGCCAGTCCAGCGTGTGATAGCTTCGTCTGGTGTGTGGACGATTCCTTAGTGTACACTCTCTTCGACGGCGCACGGTGGGTCGCTCCCGCAGAGATCGATCCCGACACCGAACACCAGATCCGCAGCCGCGTGTCCGATCGATACGAGGAGCCGTTGGTGAGCGAGCACGGACCGACGATCCCGCTCCCACAACGGAGCGATCCCGACATCGCTGCAGAGGGCATCGATACCGAGCGGATTCACAAACAGCTTCAGGCGGCACAGCCACAGCCCGAGCCGTCGAAGCAGCCCGCTATCGCGCCACCACCCACGGCCAACGACGACGCGTCGACCGGATCGAGCGCGACCGACGGCGGTATGACGTCGGTCGGTGCCTCCCTGGCAGCGCTTCGTGAACAACTCACTACCGTCGAATCGATCATTGACGGCCGAACTCACCGCGCTAGCGTCGTGGATGCCGGGGACGACGTGTGTCTGTTCCGCGTGCAAAACCCCCCCGCGTCGTTCGAACACGGCCAAGAGGTGACCCTCCTCGTCGACGTCGCCGACGGTCACGAGCTGACCCAACTGCAGGAATCGCAACGGATGGTCACCGCCCAACAGCAAACCGAGACCGGGCAGGCCGATAGCGAGGAGGACATCAACGCCGAAACTGGTTCAGAACCATCCGATTCCACGACTGAAGCGACGTGAATCGTGTGATCAATATTACTATTAAATCCACACATCACAACAATCGACCTTCGTATCACAGATTGTAATCAAAACGAATACAGTGGATATTAGAATAAAAGTCACGAGAGACGGTCTTCTCACGTGACTTCCCGTAATGACGTACCCAAGCTACCGCCGATTGTACTCCTATATTCCCCTCTGACACTTGTGACAGCTACGCTAGTGGTATCACGCCCCGGTACGGTGGCCGGAGCGATCCGACAGGCGATTTGACCGATCCACGATTCGACACCGTCGTCCTCAACCTGACCCACTCGCCACACACGAATCGGATGGGTATGCGAGACCGACGCGCAACAGCAAGCGTCCGGAGGCCCGGCTCCGACAGTGACACGCGTCGCGTGTCGGCCGGTTCGATCCGTGTGCTCCAATCATTTCTCCGTAAACCGACATCGTAAGGCTACCACGGCCATCGTTCGGCTCGGTCTGTGGTGCCATGCCAACCACACTCTTCGTTCGACCTGTGGGTGTATAATACTCCCAGTAGCCTCAAACAGCGGTTTTATCGTGTCGAAATAACAGATTTAATTATATGCATTATATATCTACATATCCATGTATTTATCATCGCGTCTTCGCGGCGTACTCGGCGTACACCGCCCACGAGGGGTCCGTTTCGGGGTGTTCGACGCGCGTTCCGTCGACGTACGCACCTGTACCGGTGTGTGCTGTTCCGACGACGGCGGCGGTCGTTTCCCGGTCGTGGAGGGTTTCGACGACGCGTTCGGCGACCCGTTCGGGCGCGGTGATGAGCAGCGTTCCGGTGCTAGTCGCGTGCCATGGATCGATGTCGAGGTGGGTGCACACGTCTTCGACGGCGGGTTTCATCGGCACCGCTGTGCTGTCGATCTCCAGTCTCAGCCCCGTGCTGGCTGCGAGTTCAGTCAACGCGCCCTGGAGTCCGCATTCGGTCGCGTCGTGCATCGCCGTCACCGGTTCTTCGGCGGCAGCGAGCGCATCCCGAACCGTGTTCGTTTCGGACAGCTGCTGTCTGGCGGTCGTGAGGGTGCCGTCGGCGAGTTTCATTCGGTCTCCGAACAGCGTCGTGAGCAGCCCGACGGCTTCGACTGCCGGTCCAGTCGTCACGATGACCCGATCGCCCGGCTGTGTGCCGTCGGGTCTGACGATGTCGTCGTGCGCACCGAGCGCGAAGGCGGTCGCGCTGCCGATCCACGGGAAGTCACAGCCCTCGTACCGGGCTGTGTGGCCGGTAACGACGCTCACGCCGAGTTCGGTCGCCGTTTCGTCGATGGCTCCCCACAGGGTGGCGAACTCCTCGTCGGTCATCGACGGTGGGAGAGTGAAGGAGATGGAGAGAAACCGGGGGGAGAGACCGCTGACGGCCACATCAGCGAGCACGATCTCGAGCGCGAACCGGGCCGCCCGCTCTAGGCCCAACGATGGGAGGATCGATATCGGGTCGGTCGCCACCACGAGCGCGGTGTCGTTCACATCGATGACGCCGAAATCCACGCCGGGGGTCGGACCGAGCCGGACGTCCTCGCGGGCGGCCCCGAGGTTCGGCTGGATGTGCTCCCCGAAGAATTCTGCGTCGATCTTGCCGTAGTCGGGCATGTGGTCAGTAGGTCCGTCGGTGTCCTGTACCGTTCGGTCTCAGACCGTGTCGTCGGGCGCGTGCGTGTCAGCCATCCGTGTCGCCTCTGTGGCGTACCGCTGGCGTCGCTGCTCGTCTTCGACAGGTTCGAGATCGGTGGCCGGGACCGTTATCCCCGCCGTCACGTCGGTCCGAGCGAGCATGCTCGCAGAGAGTTCCTTCCGGTGGTAGCGGTCGCCGTCAGTGGTCGCGTGCACGACCGTCACGAGGTTTCGGGTGTCGTAGGATCGCTCGACCATCCACAGGCGAACGTCGTCGTCCATACACGCTGTTCCGGACGCGACGGTTTGTGCCCTCCGACCCGCAGATTCCTTCGACGCTCGTCACCTTCAAACTCCCTCGGCTGTTACCGGACGGTGATGGACAGCGCGACCGTGCGCGACCGCGCAAGTGATCTTCCCCGCGAGTCGGGGGTGTACCAGTTTCTCGACGAGAGCGAAGTGGTGTTGTACGTCGGGAAGGCGGTCGAGCTGCGCGATCGCGTGCGGTCCTACGCGGATCCGCGCGGGCCGCGGATCCGTCGGATGATCGAGCGGGCTGACGCCGTCTCGGTTGCGGTGACGGACACGGAGACACAAGCGCTGTTGCTGGAAGCGAACCTGATCAAGCGCCACCAGCCAGCGTACAACGTCCGGTTGAAAGACGACAAGTCCTATCCGCTCGTCCAGCTGACCGATCACGCGTCGCCGCGCATCGAGATTACGAGAGATCCCGACGAGGCGGCGACCGTCTACGGTCCGTACACCGACAAGGGGCGGGTCGAAACGGTAGTGAAGGCCGTTCGGGAGATCTACGGCGTCCGTGGCTGTTCGGATCACAAGTTCACAAACCGGGATCGGCCCTGTCTCGACCACGACATCGGTCTCTGTAGCGCCCCGTGTACGGGCGAGATCACCCGCGAGGCGTATTTCGAGGATGTCGAGTCGGTCAAGCGCTTTTTCGAGGGAGAAACGGGGGCACTCACCGATCCGCTCGGGCGCGCGATGGACACAGCAAGCAACGCCAAACAGTTCGAACGCGCGGCGAACCTCCGCGATCGGCTGCGCGCGGTCGAGGCGTTCCACGGCGAGGGCGGCGAGGCCGTCAGCACACGCGAGGAACGGACCGTCGACGTGCTCGGCGTCGCCATCCACGGGTCGGAGACGACTGTCGCCCGACTCCGCAGCGAGAACGGCAAGCTCGTCGACCGCGAGCGCTACACCCTTTCGGGAACCGGCGTCGATTCGTCCCCTGGCGAGCACACCGTTGCGGACGTGTTGGGCGCGTTCGTCCCCCAGTACTACGCCGAACGCGGGCTTCCCGACGCGCTGTTGCTCCCCGAACGGCCGAGGGACAACGACGTTATCGGGTGGTTGGAGACCGAGGGGGTCGCGGTGGCCGTACCGGGTGCGGGTCGAGAGGCGAGGCTGGTCGATCTCGCGCTGAAAAACGCCCGGCGAGCGAGCGATGGCACTGACGAAGGCGCGTTGCTCTCCCAGGCGCTCGGTCTCGATTCGATCGACCGGGTTGAGGGGTTCGACGTGAGCCACGCCCACGGGCGGGCGGTCGTCGGAAGCGACGTCGCTTTCGTCGGTGGACAGCCGGAGAAATCCGCCTACCGCCGGAAGAAGCTCACCGAGCGCAACGATGATTACGCGAACATGCGCGAGCTGATCGGCTGGCGGGCAGAACGCGCCCAGGCGGGGCGGGACGACCGTCCCGATCCCGATCTGTTGCTCATCGACGGCGGGTCGGGACAGCTCGAAGCCGCACGGGAGGCGCTCTCCGAATGGGCGTGGGAAATCCCGTGTGTCGCGCTCGCCAAGGCGGAGGAGACGGTCATCACCCCCGACCGGGCGTTCGACTGGTCCAGCGACGCGCCACAGCTCCATCTCCTCCAGCGCGTCCGCGATGAGGCACACCGCTTTGCCGTCCAGTACCACCAAACGCTCCGCGACGACGTGCAGACCGTCCTCGACGACGTTTCCGGCGTCGGGCCGAAAACGCGAACGAACCTGCTCCGCCGGTTTGGATCGGTCGACAACGTTCGCGCCGCCTCTCTCTCCGAACTCGAAAGCGTCCCCGGCATCGGTGAACGAACGGCGAAAACGATCGATCGACGGTTGTGAGACTGTGCCCCCACGAAACCCTTAACCTTCCTTCGATAAATGTTACCACATGAACAGCCCGGTGTACAGGCTGGGGCGTTCGACCTCGCGGTGGCCGCTCCGTCTGTTCGCGGTGTATTTCATCGCTCTTCTCGTGCTCGCGGGCGTGTTTGCGCTTTCGGCTGTCGATCCCGTGTTCGCGGTGGGGCTGGTGATGCTCGGCGTCGTGGTCGCGGGGGTGGCGAGCTCCGTAGAGATCGTCAAGGCCTACGAGAAGCGCGCGCTCTCGGTGTTCGGCGAGTATCGTGGGCTGCTCGATCCGGGGCTGCATTTCATTGTGCCCTTCGTCTCCCGGACCTATCGGTTCGATCTGCGGACACAGACGCTGGACGTTCCCCGACAGGAGGCGATCACGCGGGACAACTCTCCCGTCACCGCCGACGCCGTCGTGTACATCCGGGTGATGGATCCAAAACGCGCGTTTCTCGAGGTGGATGATTACAGACGGGCCACGTCGCTGCTGGCACAAACGACGCTCCGGGCGGTGCTCGGGGATATGGCGCTGGACGCGACGCTCTCGCGGCGTGAGGAGATCAACGAGCGCATCAGCTCGGAACTCCACGAACCGACCGACGAGTGGGGGGTGCGGATCGAGGCCGTGGAGGTACGGGAGGTGAAACCCACCTCGGATGTCGTGAGCGCGATGGAACAACAGTCCGCTGCGGAACGCCGCCGCCGGGCGATGATCCTCGAAGCCCAAGGCGAGCGTGTGAGCGCCATCGAGCGCGCGGAGGGCGACAAACGGGCGAACGTCATTCAGTCGGAGGGTGAACAACGAGCCCGGATCCTCGACGCTCAGGGTGGCGCGGTTTCGACGGTGCTCCAGGCGCGAGCGGCCGAATCGATGGGCGAACGCGCGGTCATCGATACAGGATTGGAAACGCTCGGGGAGATCGGGCAGGGCGGCTCGACCACATACCTCGTTCCCCAGGAACTCACGTCGCTGCTCGGCCGCTACGGCACGCAGCTCACCGGGAATGACGTGCGGTCTGGGGAGACGCAACTGGCGAGCCAGTCGTTCGACGCCGAAACGCGAGAGCTGCTGGATCTCGATTCGATCGAGGCGAGCGGTCTAGAGGACGAGTACGTTGCTCAGCGCCCTCCGTAGAGTAGTTCATCGATCCGTTCGGAGAGATCTGCCGGTGCATCACTCGTGTACGTCTCGCGGTTGAAAAACGGATCGTCAGGATTGATAGGAGTGATTTCGAGATCGCTCATACACAACGCATGTTCCGTAGTAGCATAGCCATGCTGGAGTACGCTCTTGGAATATGTCCCTTGGTGAACAATAAGACTAGCTGATTCAGCAACTACGAGCTATCAGGAAGAGACAGTGAAAGCCAACACCTTACAGCGATTCAACACAGCCATCCTGTGAGTTCCTAGGTACAGGTGAACGCATACAGGATGAGAATGAGTCCAAGGTTGGTGAGTACTAGAAAGACAATATTCACATGTGATTGGGGAAGAGCGGTCGTCACTCGTAGCCCTCCCACGACCACGATCGGAATCGTGGTCAAAAACAGGATACCGACAGTAACAACCAGCAGCGTCCGATTGTCGTTTCGCACATAGCCACGGTAGCCCTGATACCCGACAAAGACACCGCCAACGGCGAGGAGTCCGACGATAATAAGCTGTACTGCCACTGTATCAATGATGAGTGGTGCTGTGACGTCACTCATTGTATTCTCCCATCAGTTGTTCGATGTTAGTGCCGTCTCTGGTGAATCTGTTCGGCTCAGTCCGGTGAGGCAGGGTATTACTGGTCATAGATTGCTACAATGATGATAACGATCCCGAGGAGTCGGGAGAGGTTACCTGCTATCGGTATGATCCAGACGGAAACATCTGTAAACATATTGAGAATGACGTTGATGCTGGTTGCTATCCCACTCAGGAGCAGGATGCCCACAGTGAGTAAGACGATCCCTCGGTCATGCGACGCTCGATAGGTCTGGAGGCCTTTGACTCCGATAACGAGCGAGAGGACGACCGCCATGAGAAGACTGAAAACCAGCAGCACTTCGATTACTACGCCGCCTGCCGTCGTTTGGAGGGGGAGTGAAATCATGGGTCTGTTACTTGAGATCCTCGACAAGATCGGAGAAGCGATCGGCCGCTCCCTGCTTCGTCCGGGTTATCTCGACACTGTACGTTCCGTCTGTGAGATCGATGGCCACTCCTTCGAGACGGGCTTCGTACGTCTTGTAGTGGTTCCCATCGGGATCGAGTTGCTGCTGGGCCGTGAGGAGATCGTGTTCCTGTAACTGCTCGATCCGGCGATACACCGTCGGCAGCGACGCATCACAGTGCTCGCTCAGCATCGTTGCAGACACCGGCTCGATGCTCGCTTCGGCAAGTATATCACGAGCATACGGATCGTCGAGCAGCTCGGCGATCTCACTGAGCTCACCATCCGTCGTCATCAGCTGATCGCTGTCCGCCCAACAATCGATCCCGTGATCTGTCTTCGTCGTGGAAGCACGTCACGGTTGAATGACGATGGGTGCTTATAAAAGTGGATAGGAGCACTTTCCGAGATAGAAACCGCGCGTTTCATCTTATACTGTGACTGCTGCTATGTCTGATCGTGATGGATAATGATCAATGACGTTTCGGGAAGTGATCTCACAGTAGACTGTCTGATCGTCAGAAAACATACAGGAATTGGAGAAAATAACAGATGAATAGATCAAATCGGTCTGTTCTGAACGCGCTGTATGGAATCACTGGACTGGTCGGGGCATTCCTCTTGTATTGGGGAATCACATGGATCATGACTCCGGGATATTATGTCTCGATCACAGTGCCCTGGCTAGATCAAACGCTACTCGCTGCTGGTCGTTACATCTGGGTCCCGGCTGTTGGTTTGCTGTTGCTTACGGTAGGGATATCACCTGTTATCACCGTTGGTGCTCGAAGTAGTCGAGTCGTTCAGGTGATAATCGGTGGATTCGGAGTTACCTTCCTCTGTTTCGGTGTATTCTTCGGGCTACTGACTCTCAGTGTTTTCTATGGATTTATCTTTGTCTCACCGCTTATTCTGACTGGAATAGTACTACTAGCCGTAGCCCTCGATGTTCACAGATTGGTGCCGAAGATAATGTATCAATATTGATATTTTCCCCGCCCTACTCGGCCCGTTCGGGCACTCGACAGTCATCGAGACGGAGGGGAAACGCTCAAAGCCCTCGAACAGGGCGATTCGAACGTGGCCGTCTTTTCCAGGAACTCACGTCGCTGCTCGGTCTCGATTCGATCGAGGCGATCAGCCACCACAAGAACGATCTCAGCTTGATAACTGATATGAAATTCCACGACCTGGCATCACCAAGCGAGTCATGCAACGCCGCGAGTAGGTACGCGATGCTGTGATCCCTCTGAACAGCGTCTGATAGGGAACTTCCCATAACGAGGGGTTTTATAGGTTTGATCCATGAGTGACGGTGTTGCTTTCTCGTGGGTGGTAGCGATGCAACTACCTCTGGTGCGTGTTGAATCGACTGACAACGACGCAGTGACGGAGGGGCGACCATGGAGCCGTTAGCGCTCGATGATCTTCCGCAACACTCTGCGTGGGCTGTCTCCCTCCTCGATCCATCTCGTGATCCACCGAGCAGGCCCGGAGCGTACACGGAGAACGCGATGTACAACAACATCTATGCCCATCTGCTCGAACAATACCGCGAGCATCCGGTTGCCCCAGAGACGTTTGCGAACGAAATCAAATCACGGGGGCGTGAGAATCCCGATGTCATCTCGATCGACGAACGCCTCTATCTCGCCACCACAGCAGAACTGCTTGCGCGAGAACGGTCCGCTGTCCGAGACGCCCTCCATCCGATGCTTACCGGTGGTGAAGCCGTCGTTGATCTCGGTTGTGGCTGGGGAACGACGCTCGGCATGATTGCCGAGGAATTCCTCACTGTGACCGTGGTTGGTGGTGAAGTGAGCCAGCACGGCGTCACCCTGGCACGTGAATTGTACAGCGATACGGACCGCGTCTCGGTCGTCCCGTTCGATTTTCACGGCGAGTGGGACCTTCTTCCGGAAGGCGACGCTGTGGTGTTCACGCGAGGGGCACTCACGACGCTCGACGACGTTGAACCGGTGATCGATCGACTCGCAGCACGCGCGGCGGCCGACGACATCGTCGGCGGCGTTCACCTCGAAGAAACCGGTCCGCATCCCGACACGCTCCTTGGACTGCTCCGTCAGCGGTACGCGACAGTCAACAACTATAACACGGATATCGTGTCCGTGTTGTCCGAGCATCGAGACCTTTCGGTGATGGCTGTCGAATACGATGTGATCGGGGCAAACCCGCTTCATCCATCCACTGCGGTACGGTGGCGACCGATATAGAGAACACCGATCGTCTCAGAACTCCTCGGTTTCTGGCGCGATTCCCTCTTCATCCAGTTCGTACGCGTCCTGGATCTCCCGAATGCGATCCCGAATGTCCGCAGCCAACTCGAACTCGAGATTGCTCGCGGCTTCGTCCATTCGCCGTTCGAGATCGCCGATGTACTGCTCGGCTTCGGCGGGCGAATCGGGTTCGACGCCTGCCACGCTGCTGGTGTCGGTTTCGCTGCCGGGCAGCGTCGTCTCGCCCACCTCCTTTTGGATCGTTTCGGGCGTGTAGCCGTGGTCTGCGTTGTACTGCTGTTGGATCTCGCGCCGGCGCTGGGTTTCCTCGATCGCCGCTTCCATCGCGTCGGTCGTTTCGTCCGCGTACAGCACCACGGTTCCGTTGACGTTGCGGGCCGCACGACCCATCGTCTGAACCAAGGTGGTCGTGGATCGCAGAAAGCCCGCCTGATCGGCGTCGAGGATCCCGACGAGCGACACCTCCGGGATGTCGAGTCCCTCTCGGAGCAGGTTGATGCCGACGAGCACGTCGAACTCACCGAGGCGTAGACCACGGACGAGTTCGTGGCGTTCGAGCGTGTCGGTCTCGTCGTGCATGTACTCGACCGCGACGCCGGCCTCATCGAGGTATTCGGTGAGATCTTCGGCCATTCGCTTCGTCAGCGTCGTCACCAGCACGCGCTCGTCGTTTCCGGTTCGAGTGTCGATGCGGTCAAGGAGGTCGTCGATCTGACCGTCGGTGGACGCGATCTCGATACTCGGATCCACGAGATGGGTGGGACGAACGATCTGCTCGACGATCCGACCGGAGTGTTCGCGCTCGTACTCGCCGGGGGTGGCGCTGACGTACAGCAGATCGTCCGTGCGCGCCTCGAACTCCTCGAACGACAGCGGGCGGTTGTCGTACGCCGTCGGGAGCCGAAAGCCGTTGCCGACGAGCGATTCCTTGCGCGATTTATCGCCTGCCAACTGGCCACGGATCTGGGGGAGCGTCTGGTGGGACTCGTCGATCACAGTCAAAAAGTCGTCGGGGAAATAATCTAGCAGCGTGTACGGCGGATCGCCGGAATCGCGGTCGCTCAGAT
Organism: Halobacteriales archaeon YIM A00010; assembly: GCA_025041175.1. Classification (GTDB taxonomy): domain Archaea; phylum Halobacteriota; class Halobacteria; order Halobacteriales; family Haloarculaceae; genus Halocatena. Next base: position 1,200,280 of record JAKCFJ010000001.1, on the reverse strand, counting down.
GCACCGAGTAGTTCTCGATGCCCGAGCAGTAGCCCGCCTCCCTGAGCATTTCGAGATCGAAGGTGGTGCGTTCCTCGATGCGCTGGGCGGCGACCAGATCCCCCTCCCGTTCGAAGTACGCGATGCGCTGGTCGAGCAGCTCATCGATCTCCTCGATCGCCCGGTCCAGGTGTTGCTCGGGGATCGAGTAGTGTTCTGCGGGGTGAACGAGCACCGCCCGCTGTTCGCCCTTCGATTCGCCTTCCAGTACGTCGATCTTCTGCATCCGGTCGATCTCGTCGCCCCAGAACTCGATTCGCACGGCGTACCGGCCGTACATGGGGTACACCTCGACTGTGTCACCCCGAACCCGGAACGTCCCCTGTGTGAACTCCACGTCGTTGCGCTCGTAGTTGAGATCCACGAGCGCGCCCAACAGCTCGTCGCGGTCGATCCGTTGGCCGGGTTCGAGCCGGAGTGCCATCTCCTCGTAGTTCCCCGGATCGCCCAGCCCGTAGATGGCCGACACCGACGCCACCACGATCACGTCGTCCCGTGTGAGTAACGAGCGCGTCGCCGAATGGCGCAGCCGATCGATCTCCTCGTTGATCGAGGCGTCCTTGTCGATGTACGTGTCGCTCTGTTCGACGTACGCCTCGGGCTGGTAGTAGTCGTAGTAGGACACGAAGTACTCGACGGCGTTGTCCGGAAACAGATTCCGAAACTCGTCGTACAGCTGGGCCGCAAGCGTCTTGTTGTGCGCGATCACCAGCGTCGGCTTCTGGATCTCCTCCATCACCCACGACACCGTGTTGGTCTTGCCCGACCCGGTCACCCCCAGCAACGTCTGTTCGTCCGCACCGTTCTCGTATCCCTCTACGAGCTGCTCGATGGCTGAGGGCTGATCACCCGCCGGATCGAACGGCGCATCAACCTGAAATCGCCGGTCGAGATCCGGGCGATCCGGAGACAGCGGCGAGGAATCCGTGGCGGAATCGGAACGGGAACCGGAGCCGGAGCTGGGATCACTCATCGAAAGCGATTGTAGCCGAGAGCACTTCAGACGCTCGATCCCGGCGGTTTGCGTTCGCCAAGATGGCCACAAGACTTATGATTATTTTATAAACATGTCTGGTGGCCACAAAGCTTATTATTAATATGTATAGATTCTAATATAGTCCGATGGCGCTGGTGTCGACGCTCGATTGACGGTAGTGTTCACCGGATTATGACACCATGATTAGGAAACGACTAACGATCAGTGTAGTAGTAGCGGTGATGGTTCTCTCCGTTGTGGGAGCTGGTGCGGTGACGACGGGCGTGTTGGCCGCCGAAGAGACGGACGACAACGACAGCCGTGAGAACGCCACCGAGATGGCCGCCAACAGCACCGAGACGGGAACACTCGAAGGAAACGACACCGACTGGTACGCGTTCGACGTCAAAGCGGGTGAGCGGATATGGACGCATCTTAATTTCAGCGAAGAGGACTCGACTGTCATCTATGAAAACAAGTCCGCCCGATTCGACATCTTCGGACCGTCCGGTGACAACGTGAACGAAGGCCCGAGCGATGCGATGGGTCCGGCGTACAGTCCGAGCGCCTTTACGGAAGCGTTCGGTGGTGTGATGGCTCGACAGTCCGGATCGTACTACATCCGGGTGAAAGGCCAGAACATCACCGACTACGATCTGACGGTCGAGACACAGCGACTCGATGAACACGATCCGAACGAACAACCGGCAACAGCCACCCCGATCGAGTCGGGCGAGACGCTCTCGGCGGTGATGAGTGGTCCGGACGTGGATACGTACGCGATCGATCTCGACGAAGGTGAGACGATCAACGTGACGGCGAGTGACGTGGGTTCCAATCTGGTGAACACCCAACTCCTTGGACCGAACGCGAGTGATGCGACGATCAATGGACACCACAACGAGTACGTTGTCACTGATGAGCCGCCCTGGGCCACCCAGTTCAACCACACTGCAAACGCGAGCGGGACGTATTTCGTTCGCGTGTATCCCTATGAGGAAGGGATCATCTCGTATGACGTGGAAGATCCCTACGAACTGTCCGTCACCGTCTCCGGAGACGATGACGATGAATCGCCGGACGAAGACGATTCGGACACCGACGACGGAACGACCGAGACACCGGATGAAGAGGATTCGACCGACGAAGACGACTCTACCGAGACCCCCGATGAGACCGAACAGTCAGATTCCGAAGAGACAGTAGACGACGCTGGCGACGATGCCGGTGCTGATGACGCCGGTGAGGATGCTGATGCTGACACACCGACGGAGACGGACGATCCGAACTGTGAGGAATCCACTGTATCAGAGGATGAGTGTGAAGAGCACGACGATTCCGTAGAGCAACCGGAGTGTGAAGAAACAGAGTAGCGCGATCGACATTTCCTGTTGAACACCGCTCGGTCCTCCTTCTGAACCGATTTTGTGGCAGAAACCGGTCGCTGTCGGGAAGATACTGGGATCAGATCCAGCTGAATGCAAGAACACTCCAGCCACTCGATCGCGGCGGTTTGTGTTCGTGAATGACCTCTGATCACGATGACCGTGCTCGGCTTGATGGCCACAAGACTTACTATCAACATGTGTATATTACTATATAATCGGATTGCCTGGTGTCGACCCTCGATCGGCGACAGTTCTCGATAGATCATAACAAGATGATTAGGAAACGATTAACGACCTGTATGGTAGTAGCGGTACTGGTTGTCTCCATCGCAGGAGCCGGTGCGGTGGCGACGGGCGTGTTGGCCGCCGAGGAGCCGGACAACGACAGCCGTGAGACCGCCACGGATATGGCCGCTAACAGCACCGAGACCGGAACCCTCGGATCAGATAACGTCGATTGGTACGCGTTCGACGTGAGCGCCGGTGAGCAGATCAACGCAGAACTCGATCTCGGTAGCGATGATACCACCCTCCCCGTTAATAGGAGCGCAGAGTTCGCTTTGTACGGACCATCTGGCGAGGAGGTTAGTGTGTACCCGAATGACGGGATGGGTGCCGCGTATCGGCCAAATCCGGGGTCTCCCGCAACAGCGTGGGGTGGGTTGGTCGCTGAGCAGTCCGGAACGTACTACGCACGAGTGACCGGAGAAAACATCTCAGATTACAACCTCACGGTCGAAACACGGCGACTCGATCGGCACGATCCGAACGAACAGCCATCGTCGGCCACGCAGATCGAAGCCAACGACACCGTCTCGGCAGTAATGAGCGGTTCGGACGTGGATACGTACGCGATCGATCTCGACAAAGGCGAAACGATCAACGCATCCGCACAGACCGACTCCACAGGACTGGTGAACATCCAGCTCGTCAGTCCGGAAACGCCGGACATCACATATGCGGGCTACAGCGATGAGTACGACGTCGCTGGTGGATATGCTGCAAACAAACAGATCACGTACACGGCGAACGAAAGCGGAACGTACTTCGTTCGTGTCTATCCGTTCGAGAACGGCATCGGTTCGTTCGGGCAGAAGGCACCGTATTCGCTGACGGTCACGAGTGACAGAGCCGATAGTGACGAAGAGTCAACAAACGACGGCGGTTCTGGGACTGATGACGGAACGACAGGGACTCCCGACGAAGAAGTCACATCCGACGAAGATAATGGCTCGACAGGGAACGACGCGACCGAGACACCCAACACGACTGATACGGAACAGTCCGATTCCGGGGGGTCTGTAGACGACGCTGATGACGGTGCTAGTACTGACACCCAAGCCGATGACACCGAACAAACGAGCCAGTCCGGTCCCGGCTTCACCGGTGGTGGTGCCGTGATTGGTCTCCTCGTGACGGCGCTGTTCGCGCTCCGACGCCGGTAAAACGCTCTCCTCTCCGATCGCGGTCGGTCTCGGAAATCCTAAGTAGCCGACTCGACTGAGTGGAAACATGGCTAGCTTCCCCGAGGCCGAGGAGCGACTCCTCGACAAGCAGATCTGCATGCGCTGTAACGCGCGCAACTCAAAGCGCGCCACCAGCTGCCGCAAGTGTGGCTACAAGAATCTCAGATCGAAGGCAAAGGAGAACCGCGCGGTCTGAGAGCAGCGTTCCTGCCGTTTCATTGCTCGTCCGCGAGGTACTCCTCTTGAATTTCGACCACCGCCTCGGAGTCGGCACACGCGGCGTACCGTGACAGCGGCTCCTCGTTCAGTTCGAGGAACGTGTGTCCCCACCGGAACTTCGAGAGCAGCTGTTCCGCGTGCTCGCGTTCCCCGAGGATGCACAGCGCGCCGGCGAACGCTTCGACGGTGTTGAGCTGGAACGGCTGGCCGTAGTTCACGGGGTTGGCAGCCACCAGAAACGGGAGCGCTCGGTGGGTTCCGCGCAGTTCGAACGCCTCTTTCTCGGCGGTCTCCCACGAGCAGTCCAGCGCAACCAGCGCGGTGTGGTCCGCGTCGGCCGGCGAGAGCGCTCGGTCGGCGAAGGGGTTCAGAACGATTCCCGGCGGTGTCGCACGCGCTGAGCGGTGCAGTTGTGCGAGATCGAAGCGCGCGAGTGTCCGGGCGCTGCATTTCTCGGGATCGTCGTCGCCCTCGTATCGGACGTGGATCTCCACACCGGTTACTCGGCGGCCCACTGCCAAAAGCCGACCGACCACGGCGCTCATGGGACCGCCGCGCGTGGGTCCCCCATGGACGAACTCGCCCGCGAGTACTATCGCGCCATCGACGAGCACGACTACGAAGCGCTCCGGGCCGTCCTTGCGCCCGAGTTTACCCACGACCGTCCGGATCGGACGATCGACGGGCGCGAGGCGTTCGTCCGGTTCATGCGCGAGGAACGACCCGAAACCGATACGTCCCACGAGATTGCCGACGTGTTTCGAAGCGACCGTGCGGTCGCCGCCCAGGGCGTCCTCGACCACGCGAGCGGCGAGAAATGGTTCGAGTTCGTCGACGTGTTCGCCGTCGAAGACGACGCGATCGTCTCGCTGAAAACGTACTCGCGTTCGACACGCGACTAAGACGTTCGTCCGGATGTCCGGTCCCAGCAATGAGGGGTTCCGGATCACACACAGATGTGATCGCTGTGCTGGGTTTCTCGGGACGAGACCCGGTGAGAACGTTCTGAATCATCCAGCAGTCGCGGCCTTTTTCTACTATCTGGGACAGGACATCTCTTCAAAGCCACATTGGATCCCTGATTTTTGTACGAACGACAACGGTGTCCGTGTCCTTTCCGAGGACCCGTGGACTATCGAGCAGACGATTAGGTACGAAAACGAGCACCTCACACTGGTTATTGATGACGAGATGGGCGTGGAGGTTACTGATTGTTCACTCGAAAGCATCGACTGACACCGGTTGTTCGAACACTGATACTGTCGGACAGAGGTGATCGACTAGCAGATGCTGGTTGAACCGCCAGACAGCAGATAGATATTCCGTCTCAATCCGTAGTGGCTCTGTCCGACAGTATGAACCACGGCTGCGAACAGCCCGATATCGAAGGTGTGATGTGAATCGTGTGTCGTCCGCCACTCACTCGTCTTCCTCGATAGCCGCGACTGAGGCGCGGTCTCCGCAACGTCGAACTGCTGTCTGAAGGAGCGAGACTGTCCACTGTGGCCGAAACGAGCGGTGCGAGGAGGAAATTAATCTGTGTGGATCGTTCGAGATCCATCACCTGTGGATTTATAGGGAAACTCCTGATAGGGGTAGCCATGTTCGAGAAGGTATTGATTGCGAATCGGGGGGAGATCGCCGTCCGTGTAATGCGCGCGTGTGAGGAGCTTGGCGTCGACACCGTCGCAATCTACAGTGAGGCAGACAAGGACGCCGGCCACGTCCGGTACGCCGACGAGGCGTACAACGTCGGTCCGGCTCGTGCAGCCGAGTCGTATCTGGATCAGGAGACGATTGTGGACGCGGCCCTCCGTTCGGGCGCGGACGCCGTCCATCCGGGGTACGGATTCCTCGCTGAAAACGCCGAGTTCGCGGCTCTCGTCGAAGAAACAGGCGGTCTCACGTGGATCGGACCCTCGAGCGAGTCGATGGAGCAGTTGGGCGAAAAGACGAAAGCACGCACGGTGATGGAGGCCGCGGACGTGCCGATCGTGCCGGGGACGACCGACCCGGTCACCGATTCCGAGGAGATCACAGCGTTCGGTGAAGAACACGGCTATCCGCTGGCGATCAAAGCCGAAGGCGGCGGCGGGGGCCGCGGCCTGAAAGTGGTTCGAGACGCCGAGGAGGTCGAGGATCAGCTCGAAAGCGCCCAGCGCGAGGGCGAAGCGTACTTCGACAACGACTCGGTGTACGTCGAGCGCTATCTCGAACGACCGCGTCACATCGAGGTGCAGATCATTGCCGACCAGCAGGGCAACGTCCGCCACCTCGGGGAACGGGACTGCTCACTCCAACGCCGCCACCAGAAGGTCGTCGAGGAAGCGCCCTCGCCGGCGCTCGATGACGACCTGCGCGAGGAGATCGGCGAGGCCGCACGCCGGGGCGTCCGCGAATCGGAGTACACCAACGCCGGCACTGTCGAATTCCTCGTCGAGGACGGCAACTTCTACTTCCTCGAAGTCAACACCCGGATCCAGGTCGAACATACCGTCACCGAGGAGATCACCGGCATCGACATCGTGAAATGGCAGCTCCGGGTCGCCGCGGGCGAAGAGCTGGGGTTCAGCCAGTCAGAGATCGAGTTCGACGGCCACGGGATGGAGTTTCGCATCAACGCCGAGAACGCTGCGGAGGAGTTCGCCCCCGAAACCGGCACGCTCACCACGTACGATCCGCCGGGCGGCATCGGCGTTCGCCTCGATGACGCGCTCAGGGAGGGCGACGCCATCAGCGGGGAGTACGACTCGTTGGTCGCAAAGCTCATCGTCTACGGCAGTGACCGCGAGGAATGCATCGCGCGCTCGCGCCGGGCGCTCGCGGAGTTCGACATCGAGGGACTCGTTACGGTGATCCCGTTCCACCGGCTGATGCTCACCGACGAGGCATTTGTCGAGGGAGCACACACCACGAAGTATCTCGACAACGAGCTCGATCCCAACGCGATCGAGGAGGCCCAAACCCGGTGGGGACCCGGTCCCACCGAAACGCCGGCGGACGCAGAAGAGGAATCGGTCGTCGAGCGCCAGTTCACCGTCGAGGTCAACGGCAAGCGCTTCGAGGTGAATCTCGAAGAACGCGGCGCACCACCGCTCCCGACGAACGGTCGTGGTGGACACGCCCAGTCCCGCCCCAGCCCAGGAGCCAACCCCAGCGCAGGGAGTGGCGACAGTGGAGGGAGCGCTGATGGTCCCGTCACCACTGCGGAGGGAGAGCGTATCACCGCGGAGATGCAGGGAACAATCCTCTCGGTGAACGTCTCCGAAGGCGACGAGATCGACGCGGGAGACGTGCTCTGTGTGCTCGAAGCGATGAAGATGGAAAACGACATCGTCGCAAGCCACGGCGGCACCGTCGTCGAGGTCGCTGTCGAGGAAGGCCAAAGCGTCGACATGGGCGATCCACTCGTCGTCATCGACTGACACACCGCGCGATAGCGCGGCGGGCAACGCACGAGACCGGTCGTAGATGGAATCGGATCAACAGGTTTTACCAGTCACACCGTAGATGGATACCAGACAGATGGGTGCGACAACCGACTCTACCGCCAGTGCTCGATCACAACCGGAATCGAAGCTGCCCGCGTTCGCCTTGGATCAGCCGTTCCGTACCGTCGTTGCGATGTCGATCGTGTTAGCCGGGGTACTAGGAGCTGTTGCGTTCGCGTACACCACCGTTTTGAGCGAACGCGGAATCGCGCCGCGGACCGATGCGCTCGCCATCATGGGGATTCTCGCCGTGTTGTTGTTGACGAGCGGCGTTCTCCTAGCCACCCTCCGCCAAAGCGAAGCGATAGAACGGGGTGTTGGATTGCTTCGTGAGCAGCGCACACGACGCTTCGGGGAGATCGAGACCCTCCAGGATCAGGCCGAGCAGCTCCAACAGACGGTGGGCCTGCTCACGGAACAACAGTCGACACACCGCGCGCTGTACTCGCCAGCGCTCGAAATCGACTGGCTTCGAGCTACCGACCGGGATGAGCCGGCGGATATGGCCCAGTTCACCGCCACGAATCTGTCGTTCGGCGCGGCGCTGAACGTCACTGTCCGGTCGGAGATCGAGCTGATCGATCCGCCCGAGGACGACGCTGTCAGTGGCGGTCGCGCGATCTGCCCGGCCACGCGCATCGATACGCGGCAACAGTCGACGCGGATACCACCGTACGCCGAGGGCCTGGACATCGGTACGAGCGTGCTCGTGGACGTTTCGGAGGATCTCTCGGACCAGGAGCGAAAACACACCGTGACGTGTCGGTTTACGGACGCAATGCGCGTGTTCTATGAGGACGGAGTCAAAGCGATCGATCTCTCCTTCGAAATCACGTACGAGGACGTGTTCGGCGAGGAGTACACCGAACGGATACGACTACCGAGGGCAGAGCTCACCGAGGAGATGACGCTCGAGGACGTGCTCTCGTCGCCACAGGCGAGTGGCGAATCGAATGACACCGGAGTGTGAGTCCACAACCGAACGCATTGGCTGTGTCAACGTCCTGCCGTTGGAGCGTCCCGCTCGGAGCCGATCGCCTCCCGAAACCGTTCAACGGCCTTCGAAACGAGCATCACTCCGGCCATATACCCTACCCCTCCGAACTCGGACGCGCTAGATCCTTGTAGATTAGCGATCACGTCGACACCGGCAGCATCGAGGAAGAACAACACCGACCCCAAACCGAGTCCAACGATCACGATGGACTCGAGATCCGGAAATACCGATCGAATCGTGTCGAACGGCTCTCTGTTTGTCATTCATTCTGGTATACATTCCCAATTATAATATGTTTATTGGTGATTTGTGTGCCGGCGCTCGATGATTTTCGAGGGTCGGCCCGGATGATCGTCGGATCGAAGCTACAATGAGACGATCGGCGAAGCCGGATTCCGTAGTACCGTGGGCGTAAACGGGGACACTCCCCTCCTTAAAGATCCCCAACAAAAGGGGCAGGCAACCGAAGCTGCCAGACCGATCCCTCTTTAGTGATCGGAGCGGATAGCTCCTCCATGAGCCGGTTCGAGGAGGTGGACGACCGTTACGATCCCCACGCGGTCGAGTCTACGACCGCCGAGTATTGGGATGCGGTCGACGCCTACGAGCAGACGAAAGCACACAGGGAGGGTGAACAGCCGTATTTCTTCGTTGACGGACCGCCGTACACGTCGGGGTCGGCCCACATGGGAACCACGTGGAACAAAACGCTGAAAGACTGTTACATCCGGTTTCTTCGGATGTCCGGCTACGACGTGACCGATCGGCCGGGGTACGACATGCACGGGCTGCCGATCGAAACCCGCGTCGAGGAACGGCTGGGCTTCGAGAACAAAAAGGACATCGAGGAATTCGGAGAGCAGAACTTCATCGATGAGTGCAAATCGTTCGCCGAGGAGCAGTTAGACGGTCTCCAGGAGGATTTCCAGTCGTTTGGCGTGTGGATGGACTGGGAGGACCCTTACAAAACGGTCTCACCGGAGTACATGGAGGCCGCGTGGTGGGGATTCGAGCAGGCCCACGAGCGCGGATTGGTCGAGCAGGGCCAGCGCTCGATCAGCCAGTGTCCCCGGTGTGAGACCGCCATCGCCAACAACGAGGTGGAGTATGCGGTCGTCGAGGATCCGTCCATCTACGTGAAGTTCCCGCTGGCCGGGCGCGAGGGGTCGCTCGTGATCTGGACGACCACCCCGTGGACGATCCCGGCAAACACGTTCGTCGCCGTCGACGGCGATGCGACGTATCGAGCGGTTCGGGCCGAGAAGAACGGCGAAACGGAGGTGTTGTACGTTGAAGCGTCCTGCGTCGATGCGGTGCTCGACCGGGGTGGGTACGAGGCCTACGAAGTCCTCAAGGAGTTCGACGGCGAGGAGTTGGTGGGCTGGGAGTACGAGCACCCCCTAGAGGAGCAAGTGCCCGACCACCCCGCTGGGGAGGACGCGCTACAGGTGCACACTGGCGACTACGTGGAGATCGATCGCACTGGTCTCGTTCACAGCGCGCCGGGCCACGGCGAGGAGGACTTCGAGCGGGGCCAGGAGCTCGGTCTCCCCATCGTCTGTCCGGTCGGTCCCGACGGGGTGTTCACCGAGCGCGCCGGCGAGTACGCGGGCCAGTTCGTCAAAGAGGCGGATTCGGAGATCATGGCGGATCTCGACCGCAAGGGGCTGTTGCTCTCTCGGGACACGGTGTCCCACGATTACGGCCACTGCTGGCGGTGTGACACAGGGATCATCCAGATCGTCACCGACCAGTGGTTCATCACTGTCACCGAGATAAAGGACGAACTGCTGGACAACGTCGAGGACAGCGAGTGGTACCCCCAGGAGGCCCGCGACAATCGGTTCAAAGACTTCGTGGAGGCGTCGCCGGACTGGAACGTCTCCCGACAGCGCTACTGGGGCATCCCGATCCCGATCTGGACGCCCGACGAGTGGTCGGGGGAGATGGCTGAGGCGATCGTCGTCGGCACGCGCGAGGAGCTGGCCGACCGCGTGGACCAGGAGATCGATCCTGAAACGGTTGATCTCCACAAAGACACCGTCGATGAGCTGACCATCACCGAGAACGGGCAGAGGTACACCCGCGTTGGCGACGTGTTCGACGTGTGGCTGGATTCGTCGGTGGCGACGTGGGGGACGATCGGCTACCCACAAAACGAGACCGACTTCGACGAGCTGTGGCCCGCGGATCTCATCATCGAGGCCCACGACCAGACGCGGGGCTGGTTCTGGTCCCAACTGGGTATGGGGACTGCCGCGCTCGGCGAGGTGCCCTACGATCAGGTGCTGATGCACGGCTGGGCGCTGATGCCCGACGGCCGGGCGATGTCCAAATCCAAAGACATCCTCGTCGATCCCCACGAGGTGATCGAGGAGTACGGCACCGATCCCATGCGGGCGTTCCTGCTGTCGTTCACCGCGAGAGCCGACGACATGAAGTTCTCGTGGGACGAGGTGGCCGAGATGAAACGCCGGCTCAACATCCTCTGGAACGTGTTTCGCTTCTCGCTGCAGTACATGCGCGCCGACAGCTTCGATCCCGGCAGCGTCGAACTCGAAGACGCACAGACGGAGGTCGTCGACGAGTGGATCCTCTCTCGGCTGCAGTCGGTCGAGACCGAAATGACCGAGCGGCTGGAGGCGTTCGAGCAGGACAAGGCGTTCGACCGCCTCATCGAGTTCGTCGTCGAGGACGTTTCGCGCTTTTACGTGCAGGTGGTTCGTGAACGCGTGTGGCCACAAGAAGAGACGCCCTCGAAGACGGCGGCTTATGCCACGCTGTACACCGTTCTCGAAGAGACGGTCGCGCTGCTCGCGCCGTTTGCTCCCTTCGTTTCCGAGTCGTTGTACCAGAATCTCACGGGAGAATCGGGCTTCGATACTGTCCACATGTGTGACTGGCCCGAACCGGAGGATCGCTGGCACGATCCGACCCTCGAAGCCGACATCGAGACCGTCCGGGACGTCGAGGAGGCCGGATCGAACGCCAGACAGCAAGCAGAACGGAGCCTGCGGTGGCCGGTCGAGCGGATCGTGGTCGCCGCCGAGACCGAGGCGGCCGCCACGGCCGTCGATCGACGGCGCGACCTCCTGAAAAACCGGCTGAACGCGCGAGAGATCCAGCTCGTCGGGCCGACCGAGCAGTGGGAGGAGCTCCGATACGCCGCCGAGGCGGACATGAGCGTGCTCGGTCCGGAGTACGGCAACGATGCGGGGCGGATCATGAACGCGCTCAACGACGCAAACGTCGAACAACCGACCGTCGAGGCGCTCGAAGCGGCCGTCTCGACGGTGCTCGACGAACCGGTTTCGCTGACCGAGGAGATGATCGAGATCGTCACCAACACGCCCGAGGACGTGACAGGCACGGCGTTCGACGCCGGGGTCGTGTACGTCGATACGGCCCTGACACCGGAGATCAGAAGCGAGGGGTACGCGCGGGAAGTCACGCGACGGGTCAACGAGATGCGCAGCGACTTGGAACTCGACAACGCCCAGCGCATCCGGCTCGACATCGCGGTCGACGACGACCGGATCGCGGATCTCATCACCCAACGGACCGATCTCGTCCGGCGGGAAGTCCGTGCGGAAACGATCGGTGCGGTCGAGGACGGCTACCGGAAGGAGTGGGAGATCACGAACGTCGACCGCGATGCGACGGTCGATCTCGCGCTCACTATCGACCCGCTCGCCCCGCAGAAAGCCACAGAGTGAACCGAGTTCGAAGCAGGTTCAGTCCTCGGCCGGTGCTCCGGATTTACGGCAACGGCCGCTCTTGAGTGTCGATAGGCTTTTTCGACCCCCTGAGAAAGACCCACGTATGACAACCAGTCGGCGCGACTCGAGCCGGGTGAGAAGCCGATGACGAGCCCTCGTGAGTGGCTCCAGCAGGCCCGCGAAGAGCGGTGGGGGCTGCTCGTCGACCTCGTCTTCGCGATCGTCTGGGTGACGATGGTCGATCTCCTCTTTCGAGTCCTCGAGGGACCTGACTGGGCCTACTACATGTTCATGATCGCGGGTATCATCGCGTACTTCGGGCTGTTCTGGAATCTCGAACTCGCGAAAAGCCAGCGATGAGGACCGGTGGGTTCGCACCGGGCTCCGCCGGAATCGCCTACGCGCTCGCTCGACTCGCGGCGGTTGCGGGAGCAGCGATACGCCGAGGCGGCACGCGAGACGCTCACGTCCGAGCCAGCGACGGGGGACTGGACTCGGCAATCCGTCGGTCGCGGTTCGCGATCGAGAGTGCTGTCGAAAAAATTCGTTGATCAACCGGCGCTAGTCTTCGCCTTCACGGACGTCAACCACGAGGACGGGAATGGCTGTCGTCCGAAGAGTCCGCTCGGCGACGCTACCCAGCAGGACGCGTTTGACGCCGCCGCGGCCGGCCGATCCCATCACGATGAGATCGACGCCGTGATCCTCGGCGTAGCCGTCGATCCGATCGTGGGGCTGGCCGGCGACGACCGCCTCAGTTACCTCGAAACCGTACTGGACGGCTTGCTCGGCGACCGCGCCGGTTGCCCGGTTAGCTCGGTCCTGGATCTCGGGCATCTCGTCGTACTGACCCTGCCTGATACGATCGACCTGCTCAGTGCCGAGACTGATGTCCATCGCGCTGGTGTCGACGACATACAGCGCGTGAATGTCGGCATCGTACTTCTCGGCGAGATCGAGCGCGTGATTGACAGCGTTCTCCGCGACGTCGCTGCCGTCGGTCGGAACGAGTATCGTGTCGTACATTGTTATCGGTTCTCCGTAGTCCCGCCGTCGGTAGCGACATCCTCGGCGGTTTCCATCTGGCTCATCGGTTCCGGGCTGTGACACTGACGGACGAGACGCTTGACGTCTTCGGGTGGGTTGTCTGTCACCAGCGAGACGGCGATAATCACGGCGAAGACGACCGGGACACCGACGAGCGCTGACGAGGTGCCAGGAAGCCAGGTTGCAAGCCCCGGAACGACGGCCTCTTCGACGCCAGTGTACATCGGAACCACGGTATCGTTTATGATCGCACCGAACGAGATGATGATTCCCGAAATCATCCCGGCGAGTGCACCTTCTCTCGTCGTGTTCTCCCACCAGAGCCCGAGGAAGAACACCGGGAAGAAAATACAGCCGGCGATCGCGAACGCCATCGCAACGAGTTCACCGATCAGCGCGGGCGGGTTGAGGCCGACGACCGTCACGATGACGCCAATTCCGATGATCGTTCCGCGGCCGACGATCATCTGCTCACGCTGGGTCGCGTTGGTCTTGTAGAGGTTCGTGTAGATGTCGTGGGCTGCTGCCGAGGAGGCGGTAACGAACAGTCCCGCCGTCGTCGCGAGTGCGGCGGAGACCGCGCCTGCGGCAACGAGGCCGACAACCCACTCCGGCAGACCCGCGAGCTGAGTCGTCAGCAGAACGATCGCGTCGGATTCCGATCCGGCCATGCCCATGAAGCCCGTACCGTCGCCGACCTCACGGTTGTAGAGAAGGCCACCGAAGGCAGCGTAGGTTGCCGTCCCCCAGTAGAGGAGGCAGATGGAGAACAGTCCCCAGACGGTCGACCAGCGAGCGGTTCGCTCGTTGTCGACCGTGTAGAAGCGCACGAGCACGTGCGGGAGGCCACAGGTCCCGACGATCAGGCTGAAGGCCAGTGCGGTCCAGGCGAAGTAGCCCGCATTCGCGAACGGTTCGACGAACTGCGCCTCGATGCTGGCGGCCTCGGCGACTTGCGGACCGGCCTCCAGATACGGCACGGCGATCGACCACCCCTCGGCCCAGCCGGTCGCGTAAAGACCGATCGTAAACGCGAAGATGAGGATGACGTACTGGATCGCCATGTTCTTGGTCGTGCCGAGCATCCCGGAGAGGGCGACGTAGCCGATGGTGACTGCCATCAGCAGGATGACGCCGACCTCGTAGGAGACGCCGAAGATGTACTGGCCCATCAGACCCATGCCGCTGGCCTGACCGACCGCGTAGACGAACGCGATCGCGAGCGTGGTGAACGCCGCGATACCCCGCGCCCAGTCGGAGTAGAACCGGTCACCGACGAAGTCGGGCGCGGTGTACTTCCCGAAGCGGCGGAACTGCGCGGCCATGAAGATCAGCAGAATGAAGTATCCCGTGGTCCAGCCGACGACGTACGCGAGTCCGAAGTAGCCAGCAGTCGCGATCAGGCCGGCGACGCCGAGATACGACGCGGCGCTCATCCAGTTAGCACCGATCGCCATCCCGTTCTCGATCGAACCGATCGACCGACCTGCGACCCACAGCTCGTCGACTGCGGCGACGCGGAAGAAGTATCCGACGCCGAGGAACAACCCCAGCATGGCGACCACCGTCAGTGCCGGGACCAGCTTGAACTCACCGACGTCTAACGCGGTTTCCTGCAAAATAATCGGATCGGTCGTCGCGATGGCCTCTATCATTCGTTCTCACCTCCGTCGGCGGCGACGCCGCCGGCTTCTGTCTCCTCCTCGACGTCGTGGGAGATGTCGTACTTGCTGTCGAGTCGGTCACGCTGCATCGCGTAGGCGACCGACAGTAACAACGCCGCAAGCGGCGTGAAGATCGCCGTCAGGAAGAAGTGTAGCGGGAATCCGCCGAAAACCGTGATCCCGGTCATCGTGTCGGGTGCAAGCAGCGTCGCTGTCGTCGGTCCAAAGACGACGATGACCCACGCGATGAACGAGATTCCGATCACCCGCAGGTGATCCCGCATGAACGGGGTCGCCGGCTTGAAGATGTTTATCTCCTTATCGAGGTACGTTTCCGTTGCCACACCGCCGTCCGTCTCGACGGCCATGGGATCGCTCGAATCAGTGTCGTGGTTGGTGTTATCTGTCATGAGTGCGGTTGTGTACGTCGTTCGTTTTTGTCGTGTTGTGAAACCGGAGAATGTGTTAGTTGTCGGTGACCTTCTGTTGGATGTCACTGACGACGTCGGGGTTTCGCAGCGTGCTGGTGGTGCCAAGCTCCTCGTCGTTGGCGATGTCCTCGAGCAGTCGGCGCATGATCTTCCCCGAGCGCGTCTTGGGGAGTTCGGGCGTGAACACGATCTCCTCGGGGCGGGCGATGGGACCGATCGCCTCCTCGACGCCCGTAACGATCGCGTCGTGTAGCTCCTCGCTTGCCTCGTAGCCGTCCTCGGTGATGGCGTAGGCGTAGACGGACTCGCCTTTCACCTCGTGGGCACCGCCGACGACGGCGGCTTCCGCGACGCCTTCGACGCCAACGATCGCGCTTTCGATCTCCATCGTTCCCAGCCGGTGGCCCGAGACGTTGATCACGTCGTCGACCCGCCCGAGGACGGTGATGTAGCCGTCGTCATCGATCTTCGCTCCATCCTCGGGGAAGTACACCCAGTCGTCGGGATCATCCGAATCGGTGTCGGAGTAGTCCGACCAGTACTCCTCGATGAACCGCTCGTCGTTTTGGTACAGCGTCCGTAGCATGCCGGGCCACGGTTTGTCGACCGTGAGATACCCCGCCCGCCCGTTGTTCACCGGTTCGCCGTTGCTGTCGACGAGATTGGCGTCGACGCCCGGCAGTGACGGTCCCGCAGAGCCGGGCTTCATGTCCCCGACGCCCGGAAGCGTCGTCACCATCATGCCGCCGGTTTCGGTCTGCCACCACGTATCGACGATCGGACAGTCCTCGTTGCCGATGTTGGTGTAGTACCACTTCCACGCGCGGGGGTTGATCGGCTCGCCGACAGTGCCAAGCAGTCGGAGGCTCGAGAGGTCGTGGCCGTCGGGATACTCCGCTCCCCACTTCATGAACGCCCGGATGGCAGTGGGGGCGGTGTACAGTTGGGTGACGTCGTACTCCTCGACGATCTCCCACAGCCGGTCCTTCCCGGGGTAATCGGGCGTGCCCTCGTACATCACGGTGGTGGTGCCGAGCGCGAGCGGGCCGTAGACGATGTAGGAGTGGCCGGTGATCCAACCGATGTCGGCCGAACACCAGTAGGTGTCGTCGGGTTTGACGTCGAGCACGCTTTGGGCAGTCCACGCGACCCACGCGAGGTAGCCGCCCGTGGTGTGTTTGACGCCTTTTGGCTTTCCGGTTGTGCCCGACGTGTACATCAGAAACAGCATGTCTTCGGCGTCCCGATCGACCGGCTCCACGGTGGCTCCCTCCTGATCGGCGACCAGCTCGTCGTAGTCGTGATCGGTCTCGTCCATCGGGTGATCGTAGTCGTCGCCGAGCCGATCCACGACGATCCCCGTTACCTCGTGGTCGACGCCGGCCACACCCTCGTCGGCTTTCGCCTTGTGTTCGAGCGCGTCGCCGCGCCGATAGTAGCCGTCACACGTGATGAGATACTCCGAATCGGCGCTGTTCATCCGGGTCGTGAGCGCCTCGGCCGAAAAGCCCGCGAAGACCACCGAGTGGGGCGCGCCGATGCGCGCACACGCCAGCATGGCGATCGGCAGCTCAGGTACCATCGGCATGTACAGCGTGACGACCTCGTCCTCCTCGACGCCGAGATCCTTGAGTGTGGCAGCGAACTCGTTGACTTCCCGATGCAGCTCCGAGTAGGTGTAGCTCCGCGTCTCGCCCAGCTCCCCGATCCACTCGATGGCGACTTCCTCGCCACGCCCGTCGAGGTGCCGGTCGAGACAGTTCTGGGAGGCGTTGAGCTGCCCACCAGTGAACCACTCGTAAAACGGTGGGTTCGAGTCGTCGAGAATCGTCTCGTAATCGCTCGACCAATCGAGTAGGTCGGCCGCGGCCTCCCAGCACTCGGGCCAGTTCTCCTCGAACCGCTCGTAGATCGACCCATCGGAGACGTTCGCCTGCTCGACGAACGAGTCGGGCGGAGCGAACTCGTTCTGTTCGGCCAGCCGTGCTTCCAGTTCTCCGGTATCATCCGACATGGATGGCTCCACATCATTAACCATCGACCATAAACGATCCCACTAATTATCACAATTCAGCTGCGCGACCGGTCTGCGTACGCTGCAGACCCATCACGCGGTCTCGTGGGTACCACGCAGGGTGTGCACTGGCCGCGTTGGGTGGCTGGGCCACCGTAGCAGGGCTAAATAGTTAAGTTCGTCCGCTCAGTTCGTGTGAACCGCTCACGCGTCTTCGATGATGGTACGAAGAAGCTTCTGCTGTGCGATGCGGAGGTGGTGGTGGAGCGTCGGAGAGGAGATGTCCAACGAGTCGGCCAGCTCTTCGGCCGTCGAGTCGCGCGGCCACTCGAAGTATCCGCCGAAGTACGCGGATCGAAGCACCGCTGCCTGCCGATCCGTGAGCGTCTCCGTCAGCCCCGTGTCGGTCGTGACCGTCCGCTCGCCCTGTTGTTTCGCTTTCAGATGCACGCCGGGAAACGCGTCGGTGAGGGTGTTCACGACCGCTCGAACGTCGGCGTCGGTCGATAGCTCCCCGACCAGTCGGCCTTGCCGAGGATCGACCGTGTACGACCGGATCCGACCGCCGGTTTCCGTGAGTGTGCGTATCGGCGAGCGTCCGAGCGTCAGTTCGAGCAGACTCTCCGTGTTGTTCTCCCCGACGAACCGACCGTTCGCCACGGCGTCGGTGGCGTCCGCGTGATCGAGCACCGCGTCAGGGGTGGTGTCGCGGGCAGCGACGTAACACAACACCCCCTCCTCGACCGGAACGACGCCGTTCAGTTCGAACGTACACGAAAGCGCCTGTGCGGCGGCCGGAAGGGGAGCCTCCTTCGAATCGACGCCGAACGTCAGCTCCGTCACCGTGTCGGCGAGCAACCGCCGCTTTCGCTCGACCGCGACCAGCGCGTGGCCCACCTGCGCGCCCAGCGCGGTGAGTAGGTCCCGTTCGCCGGCACTGACTCCGTCCAGATCGGTCCCGATACCGAGCAGCCCACGGATGGTTTCCCCGCCGATGAGCGGGACCGCGATCACGGTGGCAGTCGGCGTGTCGCCCGCCCTGACCGCCCGCTCTTCGAGCGCTAACTCCACGAGACCAGCGTGATCGGACAGCAGCCGGTCGACCGTCTCGCGCTCGATGCCGGCGTGTGCCCGCGTGACCAGCCCGTCGCCGGTGGTTTCTGCGACCCACGCGAAGCGATACCCCTCCGTTTCGGCCAGCCTGGCACACACGGCGTCGTGGATCTCCGAGGAGGCGGAGGCCGCCGCGAGCGCGTCACCAACGTCCGCCGCGACCGAGAGGGTTCGGTGGAGCTGCGTGGGCTGTTCGATCGGCTGGCGTCCGCCGGCGAACGCCGCCACGATCCGCTCGCGGCCGGACGGTTCGAGATACGGCTCCAGCGCGGACAGCCGGTCGTACGTGGTGACGGCGAGCACGACCCGCGGATCGATGCCCTCACGAAGCAACCCCATAGCGTGGGTGGCCCGCAGCTTCCGGGTCGACACGTCCCGAAAGCGGTCGTCGCCAGTCGCATCGGCCGTTCGATTCCCACACTCTTTGACGACCATCTGCACCCGCCGCTCGGAGACCGAAACGAGCGGACCCTCCGCGTCGACCGACCGGGCGTACTTCCGGAGCGCGTGGGCGACAGCCGACGGAAGAACCGCCTCTCGATTCCCCACGTCGAGAAATCGGGTGCCATCCACGGTGACGACATCGTCCAAACCGACCGTTACCACCTCGGTCGGTCGGAGTCCGACCTCCCCACACAGCCGAACAATGACATCACTCCGGTGGGTCCGCGTCGCCCGGCGGAGGCAATCGTATCCCCCCTCGCAGAGAAACCGAATTAACCCGTCCATCCTTCGGATATAGCTAATAAACCGAAATAATGATTCCGGAATGGAGAGACTGTTTCCGGTGTAATCACTGATCGCCACGAAAAAAACACGCATTCGTTTCGGAAACGGCTACGTTTCCGAACCGTCGCTGCGCTCGAGTTCGCCGACGATCTCCGGGTTTCGAAGCGCGCTGGTGTCGCCGTACCCCTGGCCGGTAGCGATGGCAACGAGCAGCCGGCGCATGATCTTGCCCGACCGGGTTTTCGGGAGATCCGGCGTGAACACGATCTGGTCGAGAGCGAGATCCGGACCGAACGCGTCCTCGATGGCGGCATGCACCGCGTCGCGGAGCGGCTCGACATCGGTTCGCAGCGTGGGACTGACGTAGGCGTGGACACCGGTCATCAGTTGGCAGTCGACGCCGATGACGGCCGCTTCTGCGACGCCCTTGACCGACACGATCGCGCGTTCGACCTCGGTGGTGCCGATCCGCTGGCCGTCGACGGTGAGACCGTCGTCGACCCGTCCGAGGAGAGTGATGTAGCCGTCCGCGTCCACGACCGCCTCGTCGCCCGGCAGATACGACCACTCTTCACCCGAAGCGCTAGCCCCCCACTCCGACGCGTCCGCGAGTTCGCGGGCCATGCCGGGCCACGGCGTCCGGACCGCAAGCATCCCACGCTCACCCGGCGGCAGCTCCTGGCCGTCGGCGTCGACGACCGCAACGTCGATCCCCGGGAGGGACGGTCCCGCCGAGCCGGGTTTCATCGCGTCGGTCCCCGGAAGCGTCGTCACTAGTATGCCGCCGGTTTCGGTCTGCCACCACGTGTCGACGATCGGACAGTCCTCGTTGCCAACGTGGGTGTAGTACCACTGCCACGCGGCGGGATCGATCGGTTTACCGACGGTGCCAAGCAGCCGGAGGCTCGAGAGGTCGTATCCGGCGGGAGACTCTTCGCCCCACTTCATGAACGACCGGATGGCCGTCGGCGTCGTGTACAACACGTCGACAGCGTTGCGCTCGATGATCGACCAAATGCGGTCCGGATCGGGATGGTCGGGCGTGCCCTCGTACATCACGGTGGTGGTGCCGAGCGCGAGCGGGCCGTAAACGACGTAGGAGTGGCCGGTGATCCAGCCGATGTCTGCGGTACACCAGTGGGTGTCTTCAGGCGTGACGTCGAGCACGCTCCGGGCGGTGCATGCGACGTGGGAGAGATAGCCGCCCGTGGTGTGGGTGACTCGTTTCGGCTCACCGGTGGTGCCCGACGTGTACAACTGGAACAGAACGTCCTCCGACCGACGGACGACGGGATCGACCGTACTGCCGGCGTACGTAGAAAGCAGCGCGTCGTAGCTGTGCTGGTTTTCACCGAGAGACGGCTCCCCGAGCCGCTCGACGACGACGGTGTCGTGGAGATCGTGGTCGAGGGCCATCCGGGCGTTGTCCGCCCGGCGCTTCTGATTGATCGCGTCGCCGCGGCGGTAGTAGCCATCACACGTGATGAGACACGCCGAATCCGCCCGCTCCATCCGAGCGGCCACCGCGTCGGCTGACAGTCCTGCGAACACGACGTTGTGGGGCGCGCCGAGGCGGGCACACGCAAGCATCGACGCGACCAGCTCGGGAAGCACGGGCATGTAAAGAGTGACCACGTCGTCGGACTCGACGCCGAGGTCCCTGAGTGCCCCAGCGATCGCGTTCACCTCGCGGTGGAGATCGAGGTACGTGTAACGACGCGTCTCGCCCAGCTCGCCCTCCCAACGGAGCGCGAGACGGTTTTTCCGCGCGTCGAGATGCCGATCGAGACACTCGTGGCTAGCGTTGAGCCGGCCGCCCGCGAACCAGTCGAACGGGGGGTGGTCGTCCGGTAGAACCGAATCGTACGGCTCAAACCAGTCGAGAAGGTCACTAGCCGCGTCCCACGGTCCATCGGACGCCTGCGATCGCAGATCCGAATCCACACGGTTCATCTGCTCACGGAACGACACCGGCGGCTCGACCGAATCGTCGGCCTCCATCGGTGCATTGGTAGGCCACACCACCGGAAAAGGATTGGCCTCCGTCGTCTCACCACGTTCGCCGCACTCACCACTGGCGAGCGATGGAGGGAAGCCGGGACGCAACGGCAGGGACGAACGAGCGCCGCTGGATACAGACGAACCCGGCGAGGATCGTGAGAAAGCCACACGCTGTGAGCGGATCGATCAGATCGTCCAACACCAGCCACGAGAGAACCGTGGCCGAAACGGGTTCGAGGTAGCCGATGAGGTTTATCTGTGTCGGTCCGATCCGGTCGAGCAGTTCGAAATACAGGAGAAACGCGCCCGCACCGGTGACGACCCCGAGATACAGGAGCGACAGGCTCGCGACCGGCGTCCACTGGATCGCCGCTAGCGACTCCCCGCGAACGACGCCAGCGACGAACAGCAGCGTTGAACCGATGAGCATCGCCCACGCTTGCACCGTCCGGGGCGGAAGCGTGGTCTCGATGGGTTCGGTCAACACCGCACCGAGCGCGAAACAGGCGGCACCGAGAAACACCGTCGCAACCCCGATCCCGTCGCCCACCAACAGCGCACTCGGATCCAACGCCAGAAACCGCCCGACTAACGACTGACCGATGCCGTCGGGCACTCCCGGCTGGGCGACGAAAAAGACGCCCAGAAGGCCGAGTGCGAACCCGACGAAATCCAGCGACGTCACCCGATCACCGAGCACGCCGGCCGCAAACAGCGCGGTCAACACCGGTCCAAGGCTGACGATTACGGCCGCGACCGCTCCACTGACGTGTTGTTGGCCGAGGTAGAGAAACGCGTGGTGGCCACCGATGAGAAAGCTCCCGGCGACCGCTGCCACCAGCCACTCCCTGCGCGTCTGAGGACGCCACCGCGGCGTCGAGTACCCCGCGTAGCCGAGCACGACGACGCCCGCGATGAGATACCGCAGCGCAGCGAACTCGATCGGTGGGAAATATCCTAGCCCGATATCGATCGCGACGAACGAGCTCCCCCATAGCGTCCCGAGGAGCAAAAACGCCCCGATCAGCCGTCGGCTCATCGACCACGCTCCCGACAGCGAACGGAACGCACACCGCCGATACTGAGTAGCGAAAGGACTGTACGTGTCATAGGAGATATTAGACTGTAGTGTATTATATATCTATTGATTAGACTCCTATATCACGAATTCGAATTATATCGTATGGAAATTCGATATCAATCGAGGAGCCGGTCGCGCATCGTTTCTCGAGATATCTGTTGGAGCGGTTCGTGTCCGTCGAGCAGCGTGCTGATCGTGTACGTGGAGATCGTCCGCTCGACGCTATCGAGGCGTTCGAGCGTAGTGATGAGCTCCTCGACCATCCCGGGATCAGTCAGCTGCGCGATCACGAAGAAGTCGGTGTCTCCCGCCGCGAAGTAAACGTGAGTGATGCCGTCGATACCGCTGAGCTTCTCCCCGAGTGGTTTGTAGGTGTCCTCCTCGTAATCAGCGATGATCTGGATCACGAACGTGATCTCGAAGCCCAGGGCCTCGAGATCGATGTCGTAGTGGTCGTTGCGGATGATGCCCGCCTCCCGAAGCTGTTTTAACCGGTAGTTCACGGTCGAAAGCGGGATCCCCGTCTCTTCTGAAATGTGATCGGGACTCCGCGTTTCCGCGTCCGCGATGGTTTTCAAAATGTCGATGTCCTTTTCGTCTACGTCCATATCCACATCTGACTGGCCCGTCCCTCAAACGTTTCGACCCATCTTGAACTACCGTTCAAGTCCATTGCGTTGCCGTGTGGTGTCACACTCGCACCAGTCCGCTGTCGGTGGTCGGTCCCGTCCTTCGGAACTGATCGATCACCGAGCAACTAGTCGAACGGAGGGTGGCGTAGAGGGAAGGGTCACGTCGATCAATGAACCCACCGGAAGTGAACGGCGGACACTCCTCCGCCGTGGGGATTCAGGGCTGCTTTGCCATGGTCCGGCGACCGTTGCTATGGAGGGCGGGTACAAAGGCGTTCGCGAGGATCTAACGGGGATTTGATCGTTGGTCATCCCGAACTCTCGGTACGCCTCCCGGTCAGTGGTTGCCGCTGGCTATTCCATCTCACTGCGTATAGTGATAAATAGTTATGATGTATGTGCTACGGTGTAATGTGGGCACGTATTGTTTATACGACTAGTTAGTTGTTGGGGAATTAACTAGAAAACGGTGGATGTGGAGGGTGTTCGATTCAGATCTAGACACAGATAGCAGAACTGTACAGTAATAGTCTATGTCCAGTCTGAGTAGTAAAGTTTATAGTATATGTGTTTCAATAGGATTGTACTGGGAGGATACTACGAACGATTCAGGATCCGTCGACAGGTTCGGAAGAATCGGCAACGTGGTGTCCCGTCCCAGACGATACCCATGAAACGAGCAATCCACGTTGCGTTGGCCGCTCTCATGCTGTTGGGCATGATTGCGGGGGCCGGCGCGACACCCGTTGCAGCGAGTGGTACAGATGTCACCCACGACGACGACAACAACGGTATCGACAACGACGGCATCGACATCGACGATTCGTCTAACGTCGTCATCGACGACAGCGAAGACAACGACGTCCTAGACCTCGGCCTGGATATCCTGTAAGGTGTAGGAGGTCATCGTTTTTATCGGCGTTGACGCCTGCGTTTGCCGTCGTCGAGGGTTGATTCCGTACTGGCCGTTTGCGACCGACCCACTGGAAGGATACTCGGGCAGCGTATTATATGCTATGATTGTGTCTCACACACGTTCGAGAAGCGGCCGAGCTGGTCGGTGTGATCGTGCTGACGATCCGCCTCCCGAACGCTGTGATCGATCCGCACAGCGGCTCGGATACCACGGATGAACTGCGCCCGGGAGACGCGTTGGATACGTGTTCATTCATCCATGAGGGAAGAATATCAATCTATTGCAATAAGTAAGTAGAGTGACCCGAGCAGCATGGCGATATCACCACGCCACGCGTGAAGGAACCCCCATACGCCGTTGCGTTCAGTCTCCGGAAGCGGGAACACCCAGATTTCCTGTCCGACGAGGATCGGGAACTTCGTCGTGATGATTGCGCCGAGCGCGATGAGCAACAGAAAGACCGCGGCCAACCGCGTCGCAAGGCCGAGTAATACGGCGCCCCCCGCAACGATCTCGACCGCGCCCACGACTGTAGCGATGACCCGCGGAACGGGAAAGCCCAGCTCAGCAAAGCGCGTTGCACCGAGTATCCCCGGAAACAGGAGCTTTTGCAGGCCTTCTGTGATGAAAACCCCACCGACTAGTAGCCTGATGAGGATCAGCGATGCCGGTCCTTGAGTGCCGAACTTCGTACTTGTTCCCATGCATCACGTCCCCTCGTCTCCGGATTAAACGTTTTCCATACTATTCCCTACTATTTTTATTTGATACAATTATAATGTGGATTGAGTGGCGTTTTATTTCGGTAATATCACCCATTCTATACGAATTGAAGCAACAACCATTCTCCGACGCGGTAGTTCTTCACAAGCGTCGTGGTGTCACAATAATACAATAGCTACAGTGAATTCTTAAACTTTTACTACTTAGGAGAATATTTATTGTACACACCTCCGAATGCATATTCGCTGGGCGAGCACCACCCGATCCATTCGTGCAAAGCGGTCCTGGTGGTCCGTTTCCAGTCAACTTACCCATGAAACGAGCAATTCACGTTGCGTTGGTCGCTCTCATGCTGTTGGGCATGGTCGCAGGGGCCGGCGCGGCGCCTGCTGCAGCGGACAGTTGTAAGATCGCCGATGGTGACGACAACGACGACGTAGATGTCGACAATAAGGGAGGTAATGTCGTCGTCGACTACGACGATCGTAGCGACGATGACGGGTACGACGATAAGGACCTCTTAGACCTCCTGTAGCACCGATTGTTCGAACGCACGTTTTTTCGTGTGTTGCGGGATGAGTCTCGAACCACACAGTGAATGAGCGATCGATTCGCTAGATAATTGTTAATAATTCATTATTTATGGGTGTATTTCGATGCGTTTTTACTGATCGAGGAAAACCGACCGAATAGACTGTCCATCGATTGAACACCCGAGACGATGTACGATAGTAGTACGACGGACGGGCAGTCTGCGATCTACGTTTGGTCTCGACGGGGCAGATCACTCGAACAACCCTCCTGCCCCGGTTTTTCTTCGGTCGTGCGTCCGGTCATTGTGATCCACCGATCGCAGTCCACACGGCCACCGCGCCGAGAGCGAGCGCGGGAACGAGTGGGAGAACGAGATACGCGTCCCGAAACGTCAGCCCGACAGCAGCGGGTTCTGCGTGCGGGAGATACAGTATCGTCGCAGGAACGAGGACGAAGGCGACGGCCAGGGTTCCAACGAGGAGCCAGCCGCGTCGGCCGAACTCCCGGTCGGAGGGATCACTCCGGTCGGGACCGCTGAGATACGCTTTCGTCGTCCGCGACTCGGGCTGGTCGGCGTCCGTTCGCTCCCGAAACGACTCGGGATCGTGGACGTATCCGTCGTCGTTATCCGTCATATTCACTATCTGGAACGACGACGACCTTGCCGAACCCCTCTCGTTGTTCGAGGCGTTCGTGGGCGCGGGCGATGTCGCTCATCGGGAGCGTCGTCCGGAGGTGCGGTTCGAACGTTCCGTCCCAGACGAGCGATAGCACGTCGTCGGTCTCTCCCGGTGTCGCCATGGTCGAGCCGATGATTCGGAGTTGGTTCCAGAAGACGCGGTTGATGTTCGTCTCGGCGCTCGGACCGGTGGTCGCACCGCAGGTGACCAGTCGCCCGCCTTTGGCGAGGGATTTCAGCGAGTCCTCCCACGTTGCGGGTCCGACGTGATCAACGACCACGTCGACGCCCCGCCCGTCGGTCAGGTCGTAGATCTCGTCGGCGAACGAGGTTTCTTCGTAGTTGATGGGATGGTCCGCGCCGCAGTCGCGTGCGTGATCGAGTTTCGCCCCGCTGCTCGCCGTCGCGTACACCTCCGCGCCCGCGTGGTCCGCGATCTGGACCGCTGCGTGACCGACGCCGCCCGAAGCGCCGTGAACGAGGACGTGCTCGCCGGCCGAAAGTTCGGCTTGGGTGTGGAGCATCCGCCACGCGGTCTGGAAGACCAGCGCGGCCGAACCGGCAGTGGGCCAGTCGACCGTTTCGGGAACCGGTATGAGGTTTTCGGCTGGGACGGCGGCGAGCTCGGCGTGAACGCCGGTTACGTGCTCTCCGATCAGATGGAACGACTCACACGTCGACTCCTGACCGTGGCGGCAGTACTCACACGTCCCACACGAGCGTCCCGCCGAGACGGCGACGTGGTCGCCCTCCGAAAATCGGGTCACGGTCGATCCGGTCTCGGTGACGACGCCGGCCGCGTCGCTCCCCGGAATGTGGGGCATCGCGAGGTCGACGCCGGGCAGTCCACGACGGGTGTGGATGTCGAGGTGGTTCAACGCGGCTGCTTTGACATCGACCAGCACCTCGTCGGCCGAGATTTCGGGATCGGGGTGTTCCTCGTAGGACAGAACGCTCCTGTCGCCGTGCTCGGTGAACTGCACAGCCTTCATGGTCGGAACTCCGTGGCTGGACGCAAAACACTGTTGATGGTTTCGGCTTCCGAGATTGCGTTTCTCATCGAGGGATCAAACCACTTGTGTGGACCACCCCAACCACGAGTATGCACACTGATCCACACGACGAATCCGAGGAACACGAATCGCCCACCAGTCACGATCACAACCACACTCACGATCACCATCATCACGACGTGAGCGAGCCGTCTGTGGCCGTTTTGACCGTTTCTTCCTCGCGGTCGGTTCACGAGGATCCATCCGGAGACGCGATCGAATCCGCGCTCCACGCCGCCGACCACCGCGTTGTCGAGCGCGAGCTGGTCGGCGACGAGCACGACGCGATTCGATCGCGCATCGAGGCGTACGCCGCCGCAGAGCGCGTCGATGCCGTCGTCACGACCGGTGGAACGGGAGTTACCCCCGACGACGTGACCGTCGAGGCGGTTTCGTCGCTGTTCACGAAGGAACTACCCGGCTTCGGGGAGCTGTTCCGACGGCTCTCGTACGATGAGATCGGAACGCGGGTCGTCGGAACGCGCGCCACTGCGGGTGTCGTGGACGACGTACCGGTGTTCTGTTTACCGGGAAGCGAGAACGCGGTGCGGCTCGGGGTGAGAGAGATCATCGCCCACGAACTTCCCCACCTCGTCGGGCTGGCACAGCGAGCGTGACCGAGTGAGCCGCGGAGATCGATCCACCGGTCACCCCGATCCTGGCAGCGGGCAGAGACTCGCGGTCAACACGGCGATAGCGTCGGTGTCGTTGCGCGCGCCGTGGGGAACGCCGCGCTCGTGAAACACGACGCCCGGAGCGTCCACGGCCTCCTCGGTGTCGCCCTGGATGACCGTTACCGTCCCTTCGAGGATGTGGAAGACGTTGGACGAATCCGCGTGCTCGTGGGCCGATAACTCGGCTCCTGGCCCGAGCGCGAACAGTTTCACCAGCGCGTCGTCGGTGACGTGAAGTTCCGTCGATTCGATCGCACCCGGTTCCACAGCGGGCGGCTCGTACTGATCGAGACCCATACTGGATCGTCTACCGGCGTCGGTATGTGTGTTGCTCTACCGCTCGAGACCGAGGTAGTCGGCCAGCGTCCGGAGACCGTCAGGGCGTCGATCGAACGCCGTCACGTCGTTCTCGCTCACAGTGTTGTCGAACCGGAGCGACCGGTACTGATCGGCTCCCATCGGGAATCGAGGAACCATTCCCCCGATCGTGAGTCCGATCCGGGCGAACACCATCGGGATCGGAACCACTGCGACGCCCGTTCCGTCGCTGTGGTACACCTGTTTCGTGATTTCAGCGAGCGTCAGCACGTCCGGCCCACCCAGTTCGTAGATGTTGCCGGTGTGATCGTCTGTCTCGACCGTCTCCGCGAGCATCGCAACGAGATCACCGATCCAGATCGGCTGGAACCGCGTCGAACCGCCGCCGGGTAGTCCCGTCAGATACGGCGTCGTCAGCGTCTTGGTGAACGAGATGAACTCACCACCGTCGCCGAACACGACCGACGGGCGGACGATGATCCGGTCGAGCGACGACTCCTCGACGACGGTCTCGGCCCGCCCTTTCGAACGGATGTACGCCGTCGGTCCGTCCGGGTCGGCACCGAGCGCGCTCATCTGGACGAATCTGTCGACACCGTGTGTTTCGGCGGCTCGGACGACGTGTTTGGTCCCGTCGAGGTGAACCGCCTCGTGAGTGCTCCCGTCCGGCGGCTCGAACAGCGGCGAGAGCGCCACGAGGTTGATTGCGCTGTCCCTGCCCGCGAAGGCGTCTTCGATCGACTCGGGATGTCTCACATCACCTGCTATCGTCTCGACCACGTCAGGAAGCGACGAAGCTGCTGGTGAGCGAGAGAGGACAGCAACGTCGTGTCCACGATCGATCAGCTCTCTCACCAGCGAGCGGCCGACGAACCCGGTACCACCGACGACGAGTACGTTCATGGGTGATCGTGGTCCTCCGTCGTCCTTACGGCACCCCCTGGCGCGGCTGACAAGGGGTGGCGCACACGACGGACGCGATCACGGGGAGAGTGCGCGCGTCGATTCGACGCGCGTCGACTGGGTTCGGTAGCGTTCGTACAGCGTCGTTGCCCACTCGAACAGCTCGGGATGGGTGGATTCCACGCAAGCACACATCCGCCCGTGGTCGTCGTAGGCTCCCACCAGCACGTGTCGGTCACCGAGTGTGAGACCGATCCCGATGGGATCGGGGTGGCGATAGAGATCGAGCGGTGCGAGGGACACGAGCAGATCGAACTCGAGCGGATTCAGTTCGCGTGCACGGTCGGCCAGCGCGTCCGACAACACGAGTTCAGTGTGGGTGCCTCGAACCGCCAACGCCGCGTGAGCGTCGTGAAACAGCCGGCTCAGAACCGGTGAAAGCATCCGTACGCGATCCACGTCGAACCCGCGAACGCTGTGCACGTAGTGGTCTACCGGCGCGTGGGGATCCGTCGAGGTCGCCTCGATGAGCGTCGCCTCGTGCAACCACTCGGGATCGGGGGCGTGCTCGGTATCCGGAAGCTCCCGAAAAAATCCGTCGAACGCCTCGACGTTCGAGAGCGCACCGAGATACGCCTCGTGCTCCTTCGTGATGAGTGCGCCGGTCGTCGTGAGCTGGTACACACCGTCGCGTTTCTCGACCCACCCCCGCTCTCTGAGCTCGGAAAGGTTGCGCTGAACGCTGCGGTGGGACATCGACAGCTCCTCGGTGATGGTGCTCGGTCGTCCCGGAGCGGTTCGGAGGTGTGCGAGTAGCTCGATCCGGCTAGGGGAGTCAGAGAGGAATCGAGCGGAGTCGTGTGAGAGCATACCGTAACTTAACAACCTTGGATAACTAATCCCTGCGTTCAATTTCTGTCGTCCGTGCTGTCGGCCGCTTCCGAGCAGGAGAATTACAGCGCTGACCTGTTCGAATACAATAGATATTTTCGTCTGTTTCGTCCCGCGAACACACAGACAGTACGTTTCGTCTGTTTTGGGGTGTAGGCGTCGGACTGCTGTGAGAGTGAGGGGAGACACACAGTACGTTTCGTCTGTTTCTATGCAGCTGATTCCCCCTCCCCCCTCTTCCTTCTCTCTCTTCTTCTCCTCCTTTTGCTCTCCATCTCTTGAGGACTCCGTCTCTCTATCAGCACCCCACCGCTCCGACCGCGTGAGAGACACGGTACGTTTCGTCTGTTCCGACGGAAGCCTAGCAGTATAGTTTGAATCTTGTGGTAGCGGCAATATGATTCTCGAGAGACTAGGGGGGTGTTTTCCAGGCGAAAAACAGACGAAACGTACTGTGTGTCTCCTACTTAAAGATCGAGAACACACGAAACAGACGAACGGTATCTATTTATGCTTGCTGTGTAAAACCCACCTAGTCTAAGAGGCTGACATGAACGATCCATTCGAGGGACTCACTGGTCAACTTTTCGAAGACAAACACGTACTCGAAGAGGACTACGACCCGGAAACCATTCTCGAACGGGAGGCCGAGATAGAAGCGTACCGAAACGCCCTCAAGGACGTTCTTTTCGGCCGTAGCCCGTCGAATATATTCATTTACGGCAAGACCGGCGTCGGGAAAACCGCTGTCACGAGATACATGATGGACGCCCTGCAGAACCAGGTCGACAAGCGGGAGGAAGCCGACATGCTCCACGTTCTGTTCCACAACTGTAACAACGACTCCGCTTACGGGACGCTCCGCGCGTTCATCAACACGCTTCGGGACGATAGCGCCCCGCAGTTCCCCAAAAAAGGACTGTCGACGAGCGACGCGCTCGAGGAGTTCTACTCGCTGCTCGATGGGATCGGGGGAACGTTTCTGCTCGTTCTCGACGAGATCGACCATCTCGCAAAGGTCAATTCGCTGCTCTACGAGATTCCTCGTGCCAGATCGAACGGTCACCTCGACCACGCGAACATCGGTGTCATCGGTATTAGCAATAATTATCGATTCCGTGACAGTCTCAGTCCGAAAGTCAAAGGCACCCTGATGGAGAAAGAGCTCTCCTTTTCGCCGTACGACGCCGACGAACTCCGGACGATCCTCTCTCACCGGGCGGAAAAAGCGTTCGTGGACGACGCTTACGTCCAGAGCGCGATCGCCCTCTGTGCAGCGAAGGCCGCACAGGACACTGGAAGCGCCCGGCAGGCGCTCGATCTCCTCAGTACGGGCGGCGATATTGCTGAAGACTGCGGCGACGACGCCGTCACTGACGATCACATTATGGCTGCCGAAACCCGTGTTCAGCGCGGGCGCGTCCGTAACAAGATCCGCGACCAGACCCCACACGCACAACTGATCCTCGAAGCGATCGCTCAACTCGAAGAGAGCCACGAGACCCCGGTCCGATCGAAAACCATCCAAAGCACCTACGAACAGGTCGCCACGTATTGGGGAACGGATCCGCTCTCTTCGCTGCGCAGCGTACAAGACCACCTTTCGGAACTCAAGATGCTGGGATTTCTCAGCCGGACGGAGCGAAACGACGGCAGAGCCGGTGGTGCCTACTACGAGTACGAACTGGCGATGGATGCCGACGCTGTGTTCACTGCCCGAAAAGAGATCGAAGAGGAAGGCACCACCCGGACCTGAGAAACGACGCCACTGCACAGCTGTGGCGTCCGTTCCCGATCCCGAAATGGGCTGACGGTGCGGTTCGCGTGCCGTGGCGAACCGCACACTCTCTCACGCCTCCACGAGTGATGAGCCTGTATCGACGATAAATGATTTCCCAACAACATATTATTTAAAATATATAATATAAATATAATAAGTGAAACGGACAAACTATGGATATGATGATTTATTTTATTTCTAGGAACCAGTGCGACACAAGACGGCTTCCAACGAGCATAAGAGTCCGCTATTGTTTTGACAGAACATAATTATTTCACTCTAACTAAGTATAAATGAATCCAAAATGATTTAGGAACATCCTTATAACTGCAAGACTTATCGATCCACACACGGATACCGGGCGGTTGTCGTGATAATAGTTTGACGCGATGTTTCGACGGTGGTTGACGGCCAGTCGGCGTTGATATATTGGCTATCCGTCCGGTTGCCACCAACGAAACGCCATGGAAGAAAGATCTCACGCACGGACGGACGGTCGGTACGAGAACTACGGACGCTTCGAAACTCGTGAGGGGCTCCTCGTGGTGTACGAGCACGATAATCCGAACGCGTGGATCCGTTCGGACACTATTTCGACGCTGGAGGAGTGAACGGCGATCGTCGCCGCATAGCGCGCGTCGGATCCGGGGCGGTCGTCGCCAGGGCGGCGGGTTCCCGACAGCGGTAGCCGGCGACAACCGGACCACGCTGTCCTCACCGGATCACGTTGTCTTGCAGTTCGCGGGGGAAGTACGTCAGCCGTTCTGTTCCACTGTCGGTGATTGCGACGGTATCGGAGTGACGGTATCCTGCTGTTTCCGTGTACAGTCCCGGTTCGATCGTGTACACGTGTCCGGGCTGCATCGTCTCCTCAGCACCGTTCCACCCCCGGTCGATGTACGGTGGTTCGTGCGCACCGAGTCCGATGTTGTGGCCGACGTGGTGTCGCGCGAGATCGGTGACGCCCTGTTCTTCGAAGTACTCCCACACCGCTCGGTCGACTGACGCGATCGACACCCCCGGTCCGAGCGCGTCGAGCGCGATCGACTGGGCTTCGAGCATGAGCCGGAAGTTGTGCTTCTGTTCGTCCGTCGGCTCCCCGACGAACATCGTCCGTTCGAGCTCCGACCGGTAGCCGTCCACGACAGCCGTTGCACCGGTGATTAGCACGTCGCCGTCCTGTAGCCGTCGGTTCGCCGTGTGACCGTGGGGAAGCGCGGTCTGTCGCCCGCTGATGAAGCCCACCGAGACCGGTCCATCCCCGCGAACGCACGCCACGTACCGCTCGCCGAGCGCGTCGAGCATGGCTCGGGAAGCGTCCATTGACGCGCGCTGGCTCACTGTCGCTGGGTGTGCGCCCGGCTCCGCGTGTTCCGCGAGATGCTGGTGGCCGAGATTGGCCCACTGGGCGGACTCGCGGAGTAGATCGATCTCCGCGTCCGATTTCGACCACCGCATCCGGTCGACCCACGCCTGGATCTCCACGGAAAAGAACGCAGAGAGCGACGGTCCTTCGTACCCCATCGTGGCGGGCGCGCCACTGCTATCGGCGGCGATCGACGACGCCCCCAGCCCCTCCAGCAGCTCCACAGCGGTTTCGATCGGCTCACTGCCGGGATAATCGAAGTAGCTGACGACGGTGTCGACGTGTGGATTGGGATCGACGCGCTCGACTTCGAGCCGGGGAACGGTGATCGCACATTGGTCGTCCGTGACAGCGAGCACGACCGGTCGCTCGGTTTGGACGTGGTGGAACCCGGTCAGATACTGGATGCTCGTCGCGTCGAACCACACGGCTGCGTCGGCGTCCGTCTCCCCGAGTCGATCACGGGCCGTTGCGATCCGCTTTTGATACTCCGACGGCGGGAGGCTGGTTGCCATGGTTCCTGATCGACCAGATGCGACAAAAACGTTCGTCCGATGGAACGACCGCTCGTCGTGAGAGTCGACTACTTGTGGTCAAGGCAGAGTGCCCCGACCTCAAGGGTTGGGGATGAATGCCGACAGTGGCTCCACAGTCGCCGCAGTGGTCGGCCGGCCCACAGACCCACCGGAACACTTATGTTTTTACGAAGTCTTAACATAGATAGTGGATCAGTACACGATCGAGGGTCACGAAGTGCACACCGGAACAGCCAAACCCACCGGGAACGGGGCATACGTCCTCGTCCCGAAGCGGTGGCTTGGGGCTGACGTGAAAGTCATCCGCACTTCTGAATCCGACGACGACGACGGAGAGCCGGAGTAACGACCGATGGACACTGCGCTTCGCTGTCGTGCCGACCCGGACGAGGGAACTGCCAGCGAGGCGTGGCGTCACATCGACATCCACCGCCAAATCCGCAACCACGGCGTTCGGGACTACTACTCGTACGCCAAAGGCAATCGGCCGAGTGCGTACGACCAACACAACAAACTCACCAGGTGGAAACGGCAGTGGCCGACCTTCGCGGAAGTGTCAGCCCACGCCGCCCAACAGACGCTCTCGCAAATCCACAAAGACGTTGAAACGCTGAAAGGCCGCCGAGAGAACGGCTACAAGACCGGATGTCTCAAGTGGCAAGGCACGGGAGAGTTCCGATCGGTCGCGTATCAGTCAGAAGGCTTCGACGTGGATCACAACACGGGCCGTGACGGATACGTGCGTGTCAGACTCTCTAAAATCGGGTGGATCTCCGTGCGGGAACACCGCGACATTCCCGAAACAGAAGACATCAAGCGCGTCGTTCTGAAAAAAGAGGCGACCGGCGAGTGGTTCGTTTCCTTCATCACCGAAATCCCGGACGATAAACTCCCCGAGAAACCCAACCCGGATGAGATCGACAAAGCAGACTGTGTGGGCGTGGACCTCGGCATCCTGTCGTACATCCACACCTCCGACGACCTTTCAGTCGGTATGCTTGACCTATCCGAGTCGTACGACCGCTACGCATGCGCCCAACGGACGCTTGACCGGAAAGAACACGGATCAGCCAATTGGGAGAAACAGCGCCAGAAGGTCGCCGCGGCGAAGCGTCGCATCAAGCGGCAGGTGCTGGACTACCAGCACAAGCTCTCGTCGTGGCTCGTCAAAGAGTACGACCTGGTAGCAGTCGAAGATTTGAATGTGAAGCCGATGTTAGAGGACTCGCAGAACGCCAAGAACAAGCAGGATGCCGCATGGTCGCGGTTTCTCGACCTGTTGGCGTATAAAGGCGACTTGCACGGGACACACGTCGTTCAGGTGGATGCGCGTGGCACAACTAAAGAGTGCTCGCGGTGCGGTGTGGAAACGACAAAGCCAATCTGGGTTCGGGAACATTCCTGTCCGGCGTGCAGTCATACGGACGACAGAGACCTGAATGCGGCCAAAAACATTCTTTCTCGCGGTCTCACAGAGATAGGGGCGGGACGCTCCGAATCAACGCCTGTGCAGACTGCGTTCCCTACGTTCACGTCCTCGAAAGTGGATGCAAAGCGCGTCGTGGAAGCAGGAAGCCCCGAGGTCTCGCAAATCACGGAGTGATTTGCTGGATACGGGAAATCTTCGATTTCCTTTGACTTGACCTCGGGGCAGTTCACGCTTCGGTGACGGTGTTTCTGAGCGTTCCGATCCCGTCGTAGGTGATCTCGATGGTATCGCCCGGTTCGAGGAGCCCAGGGTTTGCGGGACTCCCGAAGGAGACGACGTCGCCCGGTTGGAACGTAACACGCTCCGAGAGGAACGAAATGATTGCATCCGGTTTGATAAACATTCGTTCGGTGTTGTCCGACTGGCGCTGCTCGCCGTTGATGAGCGTCCGCATCTCGATGCCCACGGGATCGACGTCGGTTTCGATCCACGGACCGAGCGGTGCGCTTCCGTCGAAGGCTTTGCGGGCCGTGCGCCGGGGTTGATCCAGTGCGTCGAGATCGTTTAGGACGGTGTACCCCCGAACGACCGAATCGACCGCCGTTTTCGGGACGTGCGAACACTCCCGATCGATGACGGCCGCCAGCTCACCCGCGTAGGTGAGCTCGGACGTGAATCCGGGATACTGGATCGGCGATTCCGGAGCGTGCACTGCGATCGGTGGCTTGACGAAAAAGTCGGGTTCCTCGGGCACGTCGTACTCCATCTGGTCGATTTTCTCGCCGAAGTTGCGTCCGACGCAGAAACACGCCGACGGTTCACAGGGCGCGCGAAGCGCGTACTCCGCCGGCTCGTACCGGTCGTTCTCCGTGACAACCGTCCCGTCCACGTATTCGCCCGTCTCGATTCCGTCCGTCGTCTCAATGCGCGCGAGCTTCATACTGACTCGTGTTGAGTGAGCGAAATAGCAGTTGTCGTTCGAGCGATTGTCCCCACCACCGGACCCGAGTGACTGCCGCCGACCGGCGTTCGTCCGTCCGTCACGGCGCACAATGTGGCATATATTCATCCATAATATTGTGAAAAATTTATTAGTGGTGTCGCCACGCAATGGGATGTATGGGTGCTAGAACGTCCACTCGACGGGGGGTGTTGGGTTCACTCACCGGTCTCACAGCTGTCTCGTTCGTTCCTGCCATCGCAGGCAGTGCCGGTAGCAGCGGGGATCGTTCCCAGTCCTCCCAAACGATGCCGACGTTCGCTCCAGCCGAGGACAAGGAGCTCCTCATCATGGGAGCGTCCATCGGTTGGGGTGTCGAAGCTACCAGCGGGCAGTTCGTCGAGACCGAGCAGGCTGCACACACCTCGACGGATCGAGCCACGGCGTACGCCACCGTTCCGGATCAGCACACTGGGGAGTTCACGCAGACCGCAGTGATCGGTGCGCCGTTCACCGTTACCACCGACGAGTCGGTCGACCTCTCTGTCGGGTTCAATGGGCGGTACAACGGGGCGCTTCGAGCGGGAGAGGATTCGTCGGTGACGGCGAGTATGGTTTACGGCGTGGGTCCCTACGAAGACGTGTATGGGGCTGCGCTGGGAGTCGACGAGCCTCCCACGTTCTCCACAGACGCCATTCAGGAACGGAAGCTGTTCGACCAGGCGGTACGGGACGGGACGGCAATCGTCCGCAACAGCACCGCAACAGCGTCTCTCTCGGTTCCGATCCCGGAGGAGGATACGTATGCCGCGTACGCGCGACTCGGGACGAGCGGTGAGGCTGGTGCGTTCGACACGACCACGATCGATTTCAGCCCCGACGGTCCCGATCTGATCGAAACGGTGGACGGTCAACAGGCCGAAGCGCAGTACAAGGGGTTCGTTTTCGAGAGCGTTCGACTCACGAGGGACGACGAAACGTCGAACGGCAGCGGCTGATGAGGTAGGTCCTTCTTCGATCGGGTCGAGCGTATCGGTTCGACGTACGAAATATCACCCGAGACACTAACGTCCGGCGTCATCCCGTGGCGCGTTGGCCGCGTCGGCCGGGAAACCCTCGTGTCAGGTGTGTCGCGTGCCTGGGTTCGCCGCGCTGTCATCGCACCCACTGGGGGTGTACTCGGGCGGGGACTAACGGCACGCAATCCCACTAACAGCGAGACAAACTAAGCACTTGCGGGAACACGACTGCTATTGGTTTCGGAGGGTTCCCGTCAAGACTCCCGTTGGTCGTACAGCCGTTCCCGAAGCAGCGGCTCGGCGCGCCGACGAAGGATGTACGCGCCGGTGAGCACCGCGGGAAACAGCACGATGAGCGAAACCATGCTGTGGCGTGTGATCGTGAGTGTGTCGAGAAGGGGCAGTGGAATAGGGATCTGAGCGATGTCCGACCCGACCATCCACACGAGGACAGCAAACGGCGCTGCGAGGACGGCGTTCCAGACGCCGGGATGGATGCGGTAGCCGTGATCGTACCGGTCGCTCCACGGAGCGGCAGTGAGATCGCGCCACATTGCCGCCATGCTCCAGAGCAGACCGCTGATCAGCGCCATCCCGAGCAGGAAGTTCAGGAGGGTTCCAACCCGGATCGGCCCGACGAGCAACGGATCGATCCACGGCGTCGGGGATGGATCGCCCACGACGGAGATCAATCGCCCGAATGGGTCTCCACCGGCCGGTGTGAACAACACGCCGATCGCAGTGAACACCCCGAGACCGACGCCGACCCATGTGGTGTGTCTGGTAACGTCGTCGTCCCCGCCGACGAGCAGCCGCAGCCCGTTGCCAAACAGGGAGGGCAACACGACGAAAAACACCGCGAACACGAGCACCGACGCGGCAGCAAAGCCGATCCCACCGTCGTCCGCTCCCATCGCATACCCGAGAGCGATCACCGCGAGGCTGAAGAGGTTCGCACCGACGATCGGCCAGAGACGCCGCTTTCCGGCGGGTTTGTACCGCTCGCGGTGCCGGGAAGACTCGAACGGCAAGGGTGAGACGAGCTCGTACCCAGCGTAGCTGATGAGCAGGGAACCGAGCACGATCCACAGTCCGGCCACGCGATCGCCCGGGGGGTACGCATCGACCACGGGGGGGATGCTCTGAGTGAACGTGAGCACGAGCAACGCCGCGAACCCGAGACGAATCGCTGTCGGTGACCCTGCTTTCCCACCGACCCACTCCCGAACGAACGGCAGGGGATTTGGCGGTGGTTCCGTGATCGCCCGAACGAACAACGCTGTCGCTCCCCGGAATCGATCGGCGGCCCACTCGACCTGTTCGCGCAGCGTGGGAGCGACGCGCTCCGTGCTCGCAGTCTCCTCGCGCTCGCGCGTTCGCGTGCGAGTCCACCGGCTCGCGCGCGTTCGCGTCCACCACCGGTCTCCCTCCGATCCACCCCGATGTTGGCCCACGCTGGACCCCGGACTCGCGCTCGCGCCCCGTCTCTCGTCAGTCCCGTTCGAGGCGGGGTTCTGACGGTCGTACTCCGCCCGCTGTTGCTCGTCCGTCAACACCTCCTTGGCCTCGCGGATCTGCATGATCTTCTCGCGCGCGTCCGGCTCGTCGCTCACGTCCGGATGGTGTTGCTTTACCTGCGCGCGGTAGGCCTTCCGAATCTCGGATTCGGAGGCGTTCGGGCTGACGCCAAGCAGCTCGTAATACGAATCGGTCATTCTGGTCGGACTATGGATGTCTCACACCCCCGTTCATGCTCGTGTTCACACTCGTTCTCTCTCTGCTATCTGATCTCCGGTAAATTCTGTTGCATGACCGAGAGTTCATCGTCGGTGAAGCCGAACACAGATTGGATTTCGATCGCATCACCGATCTCGTGATCGACATCCCTCGCACTTACGTTCAAGATTCCATTCTCATCAAGTATAAACTTGACTTCGATGTTCGGTACGCCTTCCGGTCGTTGTGGGATCGGTCCGAGCTCGAACGAGTCGAGGAGTTCGTTCTCTTCGAGTCGTTCGTTGTGCCCCTGGTACACCGGGATTTCGATTTCGGTTTGGTTGTCTCGCGCGGTCGTCGTCATGTAGGAGTTTCGGGCCGGGATCGGGGAGTTGCGCTCGATGACGACGTGGTAGTACGGCTCGTACGTCTGTCTGTCAATCAACTCGACGCCGAACGACTGGGGAGTAACGTCGAGCAACACCACGTTGTCCGAGGGCGAGACGAGCGCCGTTTCGGTCGGAGAGGTGTGTGGCTGTTGGGGTTCGCCCGGTAGCGGCTCTCCGTCGAGAATCGCTGCCTGTGCCGCTGCGCCGATCGCCACGGCTTCGTCGGGATTGATGCGCTTGGATGGCTCGACACCGAATCGATCTGCGATCCGGCGTCTGACCTGTGGCATCCGCGTCGCACCGCCGACCAGCAGGATCTCGTCGATTTCGGATCGGTCGTAGCCGGCCTGATCGAACAGCGTTTCACAGCGTTCGATCGTCGTATCGAGCAGCTCGTGGGTCATCCGTTCGAACGTCTCTCGGTCGAGCGTCTGTTCGATGTCGGTGGCGCCGTCCTCGTGTTCTAAAAACGGGATCGTGATCGTCGTGGTTCGTCGCGTCGACAGCTCGTGTTTGGCGGTCTGTGCCGCGTCGAACAGCCGCGACTCCGCCAGCGGCGTGTCTGAGACCGAGATGTCGTGTTCGCGCTTGATCCGGTCTTCGAGCCATTCGACGATGAGCGCGTCCCAATCGTTCCCGCCCAGCCGCGTATCGCCGTTGGTTCCGATGACCTCGAAGACCCCGTCGGTGATCTCGATCAATGAGCTGTCGAACGTCCCCCCGCCGAGATCGTACACCAACACCGTTTTGTTCTGGGCTGTTTGGAGCCCGTAGGCGAGGCAGGCCGCCGTCGGCTCGTTGATGATCCGGTCGACGTCCAGCCCGGCGAGTGCTCCGGCGTGCTTGGTCGCTTGGCGCTGACGGTCGTTGAAGTACGCCGGCACCGTGATGACCGCGTTCTCGATGGACCGGTCCAGATAGGCTTGGGCGTCGCGTTTCAGCTTCCGAAGGATGAGACCGGACAGCTCCTCCGGCGTGAACTCACACGCTCTCGTCCCGAGGAGTATCGTCTCTTCGGTCCCCATAAAGCGCTTGACGGCGAAGACGGTTCGGTCGGGGTGGGCGACGGCTTGATTCACTGCCTGCCTGCCCACGAGTGCCTCCCCGGCCATCTCGTCGAACGCTACCACCGAGGGCGTCGTCCGGTCGCCCATCGCCGCCGGGAGGATGTCGATGTCGTCGTCCTCGGCGTGCGCGATCGCGCTGTTCGTCGTCCCGAGATCGATGCCGATGGTTGGTGTCTCCGTCATATCACGTGTTCACAGCTCGGAATCCCTGTCACGGTGTCCGGTGCTCCGCTCCGATACAGCCCAGGTCGGTTTCACGTCACTGCCAACTACTACTACAGCGAGTTATCAATGTTTGTTTGTATTGCTGCGATCGGGTCACCGTTCGTACTGTTCTTCCCGGATCTGGACGTACCGGTGGTCCCGGTAGCCGAACTTCGTCCATTCGTAGGTGCCGAGCAGTCCCAGCCCGCGGAGTCCGGACGTTAGCGCGTTGCGGGTGTGGTATTCGCCGTCGTTCAACATCTGGTCGACGACGCCGAAGGCACGGTCCCAGTCGTCCGGTTCGTACTCCCGGACCACGTCCGCGAGCGAGACGTTGCGGCGGATTTCCTCGCCGATGGCGTGTTTCCACTCGGAGTTGTACGCCCGCAGCGCCCCGAGCGCGGCGAGGCGGCCGGCGATCGTTCCCGTGCGGACCGCGACGTGGTCGCCGCCTTCGTGGAACGCCGACGTTGCGCCCATCGCCCCGCCGACAACCGCGATCTTCGCCGCTGTGGGCGAGTCGATCGGCTGCGTCGAGGAGATGGGGTACGTTTCGGTGCCCCCCTGTTTTCCCCGATCCTCGACAATCGGGAACGCCGTTTCGACATCGAACCGATCGCCGTACTCGCGTTCGAGCAGGCGGCGAACGTACACGTTGCCGGCGGGAACGGTGTCGTCGTTCTCCCGAAGCAGCGCGTACTCCTCGCGGTCGTCGACCGTCGAGAGGTCTAGCCCGATCGGCATCGTGAGCCCGACACGGGCGATCGTGCCGTCGTTGGGGAACACCCACGGATACGCCGTGTGTCCGGGGATGATGCCCCACCAGAAGCTGAGGAGATCCTCCTCGAACACGTCTTCGGGGAACTCGCGGTGTTCCTGGTAGGCGATGTGATTCGCCCGCGTGGAAGCGAGCCGATCGATCTCCCCGGCGGGGAGCAGCGAGTCGAGCACCCGGCTCGTAACGGTGCGTTGGGGTCCGTCCGCAAGGATGAGATACTCGGCGGTCACTTCTGCGCCGTCTCGAAGCGCGAGCGTGTGCCCGTCACGAGGATCCACGTCGACGCTTCGAACGCCGTTGCCGACGCGGTAGACCGCCCCGGCGTCCTCCGCGCGCTCGCGCAACCAGTCGTCGAACCGCGCCCGGTCGAACGTGAACCCGAAGTTCGGATACGTGCTGTCCATTCCCGACGATCGAATCGTTACCGACTCGCTCGGCCCGTGAAACACCGTCCCCTTCAACTCACGACGTTTCACCCACTCGGGAATCTTCTCGTTCAGGCCCATCAGATCGACCCAGTAGTCGAGCATGCCCGCAGCGTCGGTCGAGTCCGGTCCCTTCCGATCGCGCGCGGTTGCCGCAATGACTGAGGGTCGTCCGGCGGGCTCCCGCGGTCGCACGGTGGCGAGCATCGCCGCGCCGGTCAGACACGATATCGCCGCGAGCGCTTCGACGAACGAAAAGCCTCGCGTCGACTGTCCGCGTCACCGAGGGATACGCCGACGCGATCGTGCTCCGACACCCGAGCGAAGGCGCGGCGAAGATGGCCAGCGAGTTCGTGGACGTGCCACTCATCAACGCTGGCGACGGGGCCGGCCACCACCCCACCCAAACGCTGCTGGATCTGTACACCATCCGCGAAAACGTCGGCTTCGAGGATCTTTCTATCGGCATCATGGGCGATCTGAAGTACGGGCGGACCGTCCACTCGCTCTCTCACGCTCTCACGAAGCTGGACGCCAGACAGCATTTCATCAGCCCGGAAAGCCTCCGTTTGCCCCGCTCGGTCCGGTACGATCTCCACGAAGCGGGCGCGAACGTGCGCGAACACACCGAGATCGAGGACGTGCTTTCCTCGCTCGACGTGCTGTACGTCACCCGGATCCAGCGCGAGCGGTTCCACGACGAAAACGAGTACCGAAAAGTCGCCGGCCAGTACCACATTACCGCCGATCTCCTCGAACGGGCCGACGACGACCTCATCGTGATGCACCCGCTCCCGCGCGTGGACGAAATCGCGCCCGAGGTCGACGAAACGACACACGCGAAGTATTTCCAGCAGGCACACAACGGCGTCCCTGTTCGGATGGCGCTGCTGGATCTGCTCCTCCGAGGTGAGACCCAATGAACAGTCCCACTCACAACGACGACCGCGAACTCCGCGTCAGCAAGATCGAAAACGGCACCGTCATCGATCACGTTCCTGGCGGACAGGCGCTCAAGGTGCTTGCGATCCTCGACATCGACGGTTCAGGCGGGGAGACCGTCAGCATCGGCATGAACGTCCCGAGCGAAAAGCTCGGTCGAAAGGATATCGTGAAAGTCGAGGGCCACGAACTGAGCCAGAACGAGGTGGATGTGATCTCCCTCATCGCGCCCGATGCCTCGATCAACATCATCCGCGAGTTCGATGTCGTCGAGAAGAGCCGCGTCGATCGTCCCACGTCCGTGACCGACGTGGTTGCCTGCCCAAACCGTAACTGCATCACGGCCCAGGACGAACCCGTCGTCTCTCGGTTCGATGTACTCGACGACGGCGTGCGGTGTGTCTACTGTGACACCATCGTGCGCGACGATCTCACCGACCACATCCACACCGAGTGACCGACCTGCCTTCGGTCGCTGTACTGTCCCCGAGAGTTACTCCCTGATCATGTACTTCACCTCGGCCATTCGGCTGTCACACTCCGGGCATTTGCTCCACGCGCCTGGGTAGGGCCGGGTGCTTTCGGAGAGAAGTTCACACGCCGCACAGCCGTACAGAGTGGGAGTGTCGTCTTTGAGCGTCGCCCACTCCTCGGCGTCCATCGTACACTCCATCTCGTCGTCCACGTACGTCATCACGCGGACCTCCACACTGCCGTCCATCACCCTCGGGGACCGATCGCCGTCCATAATCGTAACTAGATACACGATGGTGGTATTTTATATTATTGGGATATGCAAGTATTATAATGTGAAGGAATGACTGGTTTGCGGTGTGCGTGGCGATCGTCACGAGCGTGGCGATTCGTGCCCCGAAGTGGCACTAGCGCCACTTCGGGATGAGCATACCGCAGTCGTCACACACCAAACAGCCGTCTTCGTACTGACTCCCGTTGTACTCGTTCACGTTTCCGCTCCCACACTCGAAGCACTGTTTGAAATCTGTCATTATTGGTGAATGGTGGTCGTGACGTATATCTGTTCTCACCCGTGGGTGGACATTTCATACTGTCGGACAGCGGTGATCGCGTCTCGGCTGCTGGTGAATTGCCAGACAGCAGCTGGCTATTCCGTCGCACTCCGTCCACAGATCCGACAGTATCAAACACGTACTGGTGTGACCCCCCGGCTCCCCGATCTCGGTTTATTCCTTCGGTACGACGACACCAATATTTATTACTCAGTAATACCACTAGGTTTTTGATGACGCAGCTACAGCGAGCACGCGCCGGTGAGTCGACGGCGGCGATGGAGCGGGTTGCCGAGCGCGAGAACAGAAGCGTCGAGTTCGTTCGTGAGCAGGTCGCAACGGGTCAGGCGGTCATTCCGTCGAACCACAGCCACGAGTCGCTCGATCCGATGGTCATCGGTCGCGAGTTTGCGACGAAGGTGAACGCGAACATCGGCAACAGCGAGACGACGAGCAGCCGGGAGGAAGAGTTAGAAAAACTCCACACAGCGGTTCACCACGGCGCGGA
The DNA here is from genome assembly GCA_025041175.1 of Halobacteriales archaeon YIM A00010. GTDB lineage: Archaea > Halobacteriota > Halobacteria > Halobacteriales > Haloarculaceae > Halocatena. Next base: position 1,156,456 of record JAKCFJ010000001.1, on the reverse strand, counting down.
CACGGTGATGGATCTGAGTACGGGAGCGGGACTCGATCCCATTCGGGCGATGCACATAGAGCACTCGCCGGTTCCCATTGGAACGGTTCCGATCTACGAGGCGCTCAAGCGGGCAGACAGCGTCGAAGAGATCACCCCGGAGCTGTTGTTAGACGTGATCGAGAAGCAGGCCGAGCAGGGTGTGGACTACCAGACGATCCACGCCGGGGTGTTGATGGAGCATCTCCCGCTGACGGAGGGTCGAACGACCGGGATCGTCTCGCGCGGTGGGTCGATCCTCGCCCAATGGATGGAAGAACACGGGCAACAGAACCCGTTGTACACCGAATTCGAATCGATCTGTGAAATATTCGAAGAACACGACGTGACGTTCAGCCTCGGGGACGGGCTTCGTCCGGGGAGCCTGGCGGACGCGAGCGACGCGGCCCAGTTCGCCGAGCTCGACACGCTTGGCGAACTCACGCGGACGGCGTGGGACCACGGTGTGCAGGTGATGGTCGAGGGGCCGGGCCACGTCCCGATGGACCAGATCAAGGGGAACGTCGAGCGCCAACAGGAAGTGTGTGACGGCGCGCCGTTCTACGTGCTCGGACCGCTGGTGACGGACATCGCACCGGGGTATGACCACATCACCAGCGCCATCGGAGCGACCGAAGCCGCCCGTGCCGGGGCTGCGATGCTCTGTTATGTAACGCCCAAAGAACATCTCGGGCTGCCCGACGAGGACGACGTGCGCGAAGGGTTGGCGGCGTATCGGATCGCCGCCCACGCTGGGGACGTGGCCAACGGGCTGCCCGGCGCGCGCGACTGGGACGACGCGCTGTCAGAAGCCCGGTACGCCTTCGATTGGCGCGAGCAGTTCGATCTGGCGCTCGATCCCGAGCGGGCACAGTCCTACCACGACCAGACGCTGCCGGGCGACAACTACAAGGACGCGCGCTTCTGTGCGATGTGTGGCGCGGAGTTCTGTTCGATGCGCATCGACCAGGACGCCCGCGAAGCAGGTGACCTCGATTCGCTCGACTCGCTCGACGAGAAGACGGACCCCGACGCCTCCTCCGCCGCGGAGGTGAACCGTCCGCCGGTCGGAACCCACGACACGGATCGACTGCCCGAGCCGCCGATCGAGGAGCACACGGCCGACGATTGAGTAGAAAAGGATTTAGCTGTCGGAGACGACCGGTAGCGTGATGTCCAAGAAAATACTCGTTGCGTTCGCACTGGTTGCAGTTGTCGTTGCCGCGCTCGTCGTGAAACGATAGTAGCGTGTCGACACACAGCTGCTTTCACTTCTTACGAGCGAACGACTTACCCGACGGCTCCGTGAACCCCTGGTATGTACGGCGTCGTCACCCGTAACGAGGAGGAGCTGACGTGGCCGGAGTTCGATTCGACCTTTTATGAAGTGAAATCCGTCTCGGGACGGGCCGAGGCTCCACAGCCCAACGCGGTGAACATGGTGTCGTGTTTCGCCGATAACGCTGCTGCGCGCGATTCACCGGATATCGTTCCGGTGAGCGAAACCGGCGAGCGCGCCACCCGCGAGCAGCCGTACTTCGATTGGGCACACGTCTGTCCGAGCCACGAGCCATACCAACAAGGGCTGTTGGAGACGATCGAGGACTGTGCAGAGGTCAACGGAGACGTTCGACTAGACGACGTGGGATTCCCTCGTGCGGAGTACTGTCACTGCGAGCGGTGTGAGCGTGCCTTCGGGGACAGCGAGTTCGAGGATCGGTTCGCGTGGCGCGCGTCCGTCATCGAGTCGTTCGTTCGGGCGGCTCGCCAACGGGTTCCAGGCCGGCTGTATCTCACGCTGTACCCCGACCCATACCCCGACCACCTCTATCGACGAACGGGAATCGATGTGGCGGCACTCGACTGTGTGGACGAGTTCGTCGTTCCGATATACGACATGGCGTACTCCACAACGTACTGGCTCGAAATCCTTGCCAGCGGGTTCGTCGATGCGCTCACGACGCCCTTCAGCATCGAGTTGTACGCCGTGAACGTCGACATCGACAACCTCATCGCGGCCAGCGAGGTCGCACAGGCCTACGCGAAGGACGTTTTCTTCGGCTACGACGCGAGCACCGCGCGAGCAACGCTCCGGCGGCTGAACGCCGATGCCCGCGAGGGAAAATCACACGAACCGTGAGGTCTCCTCTCTCCACGGGGGAACTGTTGGCTCTTCACGGACGCCCTGTCGCGTGTTCCGATAAGGTAAGCCACAAAACACTTATAGCAGTCAATCCCTCATCAACATGAATCGGGCGTCGTACAGACACACCCCCCAGGGCTGACATCCCAAGCCTCATCGACCTGTGCGGGTCGAACGGCACTCATCTCCGTGTCTGGCGTTCCGATTCCCCTCTCCCAATGCGGTACTTTTCGCGGTACTTCGTGCTGGATGGACAACGAGTCACAACGATCGATTGCTCCCATCACTAACAGATCCGCGCTGACGGCGTTCGCTTGGTGTTCGGAGACCGGCCCTACAGCGGAATGTTTCCGTGTTTTCTGGACGGGTGATCAGTGCGTTTGCTCCGCAGCATTTCGAGATCAGCGATGAGCCGTCGTCGGGTTTCGGGTGGTTCGAGCACGTCGTCCACGTAGCCCCGATCCGCAGCGGTGTAGGGGTTGGCGAAAGCATCGCGGTACTCGTCGATGAGCTCCTGTCTGCGTTCCGCTACGTCCTCGGCCGCGTCGAGTTCGTCGTCGTACAGGATGTTGACCGCTCCCTGTGGCCCCATCACGGCGATCTCGGCGGTCGGCCACGCGTAGTTGACGTCCGCACCAACGTGCTTCGAGGCCATCACGTCGTACGCGCCGCCGTAGGCCTTCCGGGTGATGACCGTGAGCAACGGGACGGTCGCCTCCGAATAGGCGTACAGCAGCTTCGCGCCGTGTTTGATGATCCCGCCGTGCTCCTGGTCGGTACCGGGCATGAATCCCGGCACGTCGACGAACGTCACGATCGGGATGTTGAAGGCATCACAGAAGCGGACGAACCGCGATCCCTTCAGGCTCGCATCGATGTCGAGCGTCCCCGCGTTCGCTCGGGGTTGGTTGCCGACCACGCCGACGCTGTGTCCGTCCAGGCGGGCGAACCCCGTAACGATGTTCCGAGCGAACTCCCCGGCGACCTCGAAAAACGAATCCGTATCCACCACGTGGTCGACGACCGCCGTGATGTCGTAGGGCTTCTGTGGCTCGTCGGGCACGATCTCCGTGAGTTCGTCGTCGGCCCGTTCGGGGTCGTCCCACGGCTCGACGCGCGGGGGATCCTCGACGTTGTTTTGTGGGAGGTACGACAGCAGCTGCCGGATGTCGTCCAGCGCCTCCTTTTCTGCGTCCACCGAGAAGTGCGCGACCCCGCTCTCGCTGGCGTGGGTCTGTGCGCCTCCAAGCTCCTCGAAACCGACCTCCTCGCCCGTGACCGTTTTGATCACGTCCGGACCGGTGATGAACATGTGGCTGGTCTCTTTGACCATGAAGATGAAGTCCGTGATGGCGGGCGAGTACACCGCGCCGCCGGCACACGGTCCCATGATGGCCGAGATCTGTGGAACCACGCCGCTTGCGAGCTGGTTCCGGTGGAAGATGTCCGCGTAGCCCGCCAGCGAGTCGACGCCCTCCTGGATGCGGGCACCGGCCGAATCGTTCAACCCGATGATCGGCGCGCCAACCTCCATCGCCCGGTCCATCACCTTACACACCTTTTCGGCAAACACTTCGCCCAGTGAGCCACCAAACACCGTGAAATCGTGGGCGAACACGAACACCGTGCGGCCGTCGACCTCACCGTAGCCGGTCACGACGCCGTCGCCGGGAATTTCTGACCCCTCCATATCGAAGTTGTGACAGTCGTGGGTGCGGAGCTGGTCGAACTCCTCGAACGTCTCCTCGTCCAGGAAGTACTCGATGCGCTCGCGGGCGGTCATCTTCCCCTTCTCGTGTTGGGCTTCGATTCGGTCCTCTCCGCCGCCGAGCAGCGCGCGCTCTTTCTTCTCGCGCAGCGCCTCGATCTTCTCGTCCATGGTCATGGCTGAATACCGTGGTTTTCACCACCGAAAGCAAAAGGATACCGAACCACGAAAACATCCTCGGAGTTTCTATTCCGTCTCTAATATATTATTGAATAATTATTTCTATCGCTGTACCGCTCCAGTCGCTCGATTCACTCGTTCTTCGAACCAAACAGTACTCCGAGGACACAGAATCGATATTTTATTGAATGATACTATGCCGCGTCGAATGGATATACACCCGGACACGAATAGGTTAACACCCATGTGAGTGCGTCCCTGACAGCGCGATTGTTTCCAGTCCGTCAGGCACCGTCTCGTTGAATGAATCGTGTCCGGGTGTATAGCTACCAGAGGTGGTTGTGACGGAACCGCTCGACGCACTCGCGGTCCCAGTCTTTGGTTTCGACGTAGTAGGTGAGTGCGCTATCGACGTATTCGCCCGTGATAACACCGTGTTCGGCCAACGCCCACAGCACGTGTGGTGTGGTGAAGAGGGCGTTGCGGTCGGCAAGCGTCAGCGACACCAGGAGGTAATTGGTGGTGTTGAACTCGTCGGTGACGAACATCTCGGCGTCGATCTCGTTCGCCAGTCGGATTCCGTGGGACTCGCCCGGATCGAGACCGTATTCGAGCGGTCCGTCGAGATCGGATTCGACGGCGTGGGTCGTCAGATGATCCGACGCGCTCACACCGGCGTCCGCAGCGACAGAGAGAAGATCGTCGCTTCCCGTCGCTTCGCTTATCTCGCCGAGAACCGAAGCTAGTACGTGCACGTCGTAGGACGTGAGAACGGCCATGAGTGGGTCCGCGCCCGTTTGGGCGTTCGAACGCCCGTCGACGACGGGAGTTGCAAGGTTCAGAAGGACGTTCGTATCGACGACAATGGTGGCGGTAGCCCCCATCGCTACCCACGCGATTCCGAATCGGTTTCGTCTGCGTTTTCACCCTCATCACCGGGAGTCCATTCCGAGACGGATCCGGCGTAGAACTCCGTTTGTGTCCGTTGTTCGGTGTCCGCGGGTTTCGGGGATTCGCAGTCCAGCGAATCCCGAAGGAGTTTCCTCCGTATCGCTTCTTCGGTCCCGAGTACCGATTCGACCGTTTCGAAGCCGGTGCGTTCGGCGTAGTACGCCGTTTTCAGCTGGCGCTGGAACCGTTTATCGGCAACGAGATCGTCGAGTTCGTCGCGTAGTGCATCGATGAGGAGACTCGTTCGGGAGGTATCGAGCAGATCGGCGACGGTGTCGGCCCGTTCTACCAGCGACATCGGAGCGTCGAACTCGACCCGGGGCTTTCCCTCTGGCATCACGTTCATGTGTGGCCGTCGTTCGTCATAAGTATGAGACCGAAGATGATCCTCATCTATCGTGATGGATACTGTCGAACCGTGGACCATTTAGTGGTTGCGAGTGACTAGTTAGGTGTGGAAAACGTAACCGATCGCACCAGCAACCCGTTCGGGATGACGCCGTCCTGTGACCGGTACGTTCCCGGCTACGGCGACGCCAACGCCGATTTTCACGTCATCGGGGATCATCCTGGCGTCCACGGGGGTTGCGACACCGGCGTGCCGTTCACGAACGCGGCCGGGTTGTCGCTCCAGCGCGCGCTCGCCGCGGCGGGCCTGATCGAGCAGTCGGGCGAGCGCCCCACAGTGAACGGGACGTTTCTCTCGTATCTGCACCAGTGTGTGCCCGACGGCGAGCCGACAGAGCACGCATACACGGATATGGAACGGTTTTTCGACGCGGAGCTTCGGGCCATTGCGGCCCACGTGCTGTTGCCGGTCGGCACGCGCGCGACGCGGCACGTTCTCGAAACGTACACCGCCCGGTCGGCGGACGGTTCGACGCTCGCACAGCGACACGCTCAGGAGATCCGTGGGAGCGGCTTTCTCGTCTGTCCGATCCTCGATCCCCACAAGTGGACCGACGACGAAAAAGAGCGGCTCATCGATTCACTGTCGGAGCTACGGGCCTCCGACTACTACCGCCAGGCCGATCTCGGCCGATTTCTCCCGACCGACGAACCGTATCACGTCCGGTAGGGACTGTCGGCACTGATCGAGTAGATCGGTCAGCTTTGAAAAATACCCGTGGAGCGTACGCCTACTGCAACGGCGGCGGAATGATGTACGTCCCTTCATCCACGGTGAAAAACAGATCGTGGATGTTCAGGAGGAACACCACGACGACCGCTAGCAGCACGAACGTCCGCAGCGACCACAGCCAGACGGTTCCGAAGGAGTCGCCGCCCATGCCCTTTTTGATCTCATCGATGGCGTCATCTCCAAGGATCCAGCCGACGAATATCACGACGAACAGCACCGTGATGGGAAGCAACAGCGCGACCCCGAGTCCGTCGAACCACGTGAGCCATGCGGTGTCCCATGCGGACGGAATGCCGAGCACGAAGGCGCTCCCGCCGATGCCTGCCGTGGCCTGCATTCGGGGAACGCCGAACTCGTCTACCACGTAGGCGACAGGGGCCTCCAACAAACTGATTGCGGAGGAAAGCGCCGCGATCAACACCACGAAAAAGAACACGATCCCGATGATCTGGCCGATCAACGACGGGAAATCACCGAGCGCGATCGGGATAGCCACGAACACGGCACCGGGACCGCCTCCCCCGGCGGCCCCCACCGACAGCCCACCGGCGAACAGCAACGGGAGCACGACCATCCCGGCGAGGATGCCGATGAACGTGTTCGTGACGGCGATCGTCAGCCCGTCTGCCCCGAGACTGTCGTCCTCGCCAAGATAGGAGGCGTACGTGATCATCACGCTGAATCCGACCGACAACGAAAACAGCGCCTGTCCTGTCGCAGCCGGAATGATCTGTGCGAGATTGGAACTGATGGTTCCGAAATCCGGATTAAACAGGAACTCATACCCCGGTGCCGCATTCGGAAGCGTGAACGCGTACGCCGCGAGACCGAGCAACAGTACGACGATGCTGGGGACCATGAACTTCGTCGCGAGCTCGATCCCGCGCTCGATCCCGAACGCCACGACCCCGATCGTGATCGCCATGAACACGATGTGTGTCAACACCGAACTGCTACCGACCGAAACCGCCCCGAAGTACGCCTCCGGTTCGGCGAGCGCGGATCCGGTAGCGCTTCCGAACACGTACCGAAACACCCACCCTCCGATGACGCTGTAGTACGACAGCGTCCAGAAGCTGGCGAGCACGCCGACCGCACCGATGAACCGCCAGTTCCCCTTGCCGATCTCACGGAACGCACCGATGGCGTCCACGTTGGCACGCCGACCGATCACGAACTCCGCGAGCAACGCCGGGATGCCGACGATGAGTATTGCGATCAGGTACACGACGAGAAACGCCCCACCGCCTGAATCCGCGGCGAGAAACGGAAATCGCCAGATGTTCCCGAGTCCGACAGCACTGCCGACCGCTGCCAAAATGAATCCGAGTCGTGTCGTCCAAGTCTCTCGTTCAGCCATTAACATTTGCCTGAATGAACGGATCCATATAAGTGCGACGATGCGTGACGTGGCACACAATATCACAATACCATGGGAATTACACCACACAACCACCGGAAGGGGGCCGTTCTAACCAGTAGTAATCAATACTATTTGATAATTTATTATTATTTTTACAGTTCAATGTAACGTATGATCATGATGAATGTGTTGGGTCTGGATGTTTTCGCCGGTGTGGTTTCGGATGGGCGTCAGGCGGTGCCGTAGACAGGGACGGCCGCTCCGCTGGTGACAGTTGCCCCGTTGCTACAGAGGAAGGCGACGACATCGGCGATGTCAGCGGGATCGACCCACGATTCGTGGTCGGCGTCGGGCATCATTTCGCGGTTCATCGGTGTGTCGATGACGCTGGGCATGATCGCGTTCGCTCGGACGGTTCCCGTATTCTCGGCGGCGATGGTTTCGGTGAGGCGTCTGACGCCAGCCTTGGCGGCGCGGTACGGGCCGTCGCCCTCGCCGCCTTCGAGCGAGGAGCGCGAGGAGACGGCGACGACACTGCCTTCGGATCGTTGGAGCGCCGGGAGTGCGTGTTTCGCGGCCAGAAACATCGTTTTGAGGTTTATATCCAACAGCGATTCGAACGCTTCCACGTCGGTTTCCTCGATGGGATTGCCGCCGCGCCACGTGCCGGCGATGGCACAGAGGGCGTCGATACCCCCGTGGTCGTCGGTAATCTCGCTCATCACGCGCTCGACATCGGTTTCGTCCGTGAAGTCGCCGTTGTAGAAGTGGACCGACTCGGGCGTGGCGTCGAGCAGCGCGTCCTCCTCGTCGGGTTCCACGACGTCCGCTCCACAGACCGTTGCACCGGCGTCCACGAACCGATCGACGACCGCGCTTCCGAGCGCGCCGCTGGCACCCGTTACCACCACGACAGAATCGCTGAAATCCACGTCGAAGGATCGACTCATACCGACGATCACGGCCGTCCATCGGATAAATCTAGGTCGGATCGCTGTTCGTGGCAAGTCGTTCACCCAAACCGACTCCTGCTCCCCTCGCCCGCGGCTGCCCCAGCTTCGAACGAAACGGAATAACGCGTGTCGCTGTGCACCACCAACGATCGATCATACAACTGAATCGTGGAATACCCGCTTATTCACCGATAGACGAACAGAGCTGAAGGTTCTTCATGATCAAAGACCATCTTCAACGACAAATGGACGGGATTTATGCGCGTGACGGTCGACTAATCGATTGATGAAGTTACACGAGCATCAGGCGAAGGGAGTGTTCGCGGATACGGGCATTCCGACACCGTCCTCACAGCTCGCATCGAGCGTCGAGGGGGCGGTCGACGCGGCCGAATCGATCGGCTATCCCATCGCCATCAAAGCTCAGGTACACGTGGGTGGACGTGGAAAAGCCGGCGGGATCAAACTCGCCGAAGACGAAGACGAGGCCCGTTCGGCAGCCAGCGACATCCTTGGAATGGATCTCAAGGGGTTGCGCGTGGAGCAAGTTCTCGTGGAGGAGGCGGTCGATTTTACCGATGAGCTGTACGTTGGCGTGACGATGGACCGGGGCGAAGGAAAACCCGTTGCGATGGTGTCCGCCCGTGGCGGCGTCGACATCGAGGAGGTCGCTGCCGAGGAACCTGATGCGATCGTCCGCGAACACGTCGATCCGGCGTTCGGGCTACACCCCTACCAGGCACGGCGTGCGGCGTTCGACGCCGGAGTTGGCGAGGTTGCCACAGACGTTGCTCGTGTGCTGTCCACGTTGTACGAGCTGTGGGAGGAACAGGACGCGACAGAGGTGGAGATCAACCCGTTGATGGTCACCGCCGACGGCGAGGTCGTCGCCGCCGACGCAGTAATGAACGTCGACGACGACGCCCTGTTTCGCCACGCCGATCTCGCCGAGATGGAAAGCGAGGCCGCGGCCGACGATCTCGAACGGAAGGCAAACGAGTACGACTTCGATTACGTCCGTCTCGACGGAAACGTCGGCATCATCGGCAACGGTGCGGGGCTCGTGATGACGACGCTCGATCTCGTGGATTACTACGGCGGCGCGCCCGCGAACTTCCTCGACATCGGGGGCGGGGCGAAAGCCGAACGGGTGACGAACGCGCTGGATATGGTCTTTTCGGACGAAAACGTCGAGTCGGTCGTGTTCAACATCTTCGGCGGCATCACCCGCGGCGACGAGGTTGCGGCGGGGATCAACGAAGCGCTCGGACAGTTCGATGAGATCCCCAAACCCGTCACCGTCCGGCTGGCGGGCACCAACGCCCAAGAAGGACGGGAGATACTGAACACCGATCTCGTTTCGGTGGAGGAAACGCTCGAGGCGGCCGTCCAACACGCCGTCGAAAACGCACAGGAGGCAGACAGATGAGCGTACTAGTCGACGATGACACGCGCGTCGTGGTACAGGGTATCACCGGTGGGGAAGGACGATTTCACGCCGACCAGATGATCGAATACGGCACGAACGTCGTCGCCGGTGCCGTCCCCGGGCGTGGCGGGGAGCGCGTCTCCGGCGTGCCGGTGTACGACACCCTCCAGGCGGCGGTGACCGAACACGACGCGACCGCCGTCGTGGTGTTCGTCCCGCCAGCGTTCGCGGGGGACGCGATGTTCGAGGCGCTCGATACCAGCGTCGATCTCGTCGTCACGATCACCGAAGGCGTGCCACAACAGGACATGAGCCGCGTCTACAGACGCCTCGAGGAGACCGACACGCGGCTCATCGGTCCCAACTGCCCCGGGATCATCACACCGGGACAGTCCAAACTCGGAATCCTCCCCGGAAACATCTTCACTGCGGGGAACGTGGGACTCGTCTCTCGGTCGGGAACGCTCACCTACCAGGTCGTCGACAACCTCACCCAGCGCGACATCGGCCAGTCGACCGCGATCGGCATCGGCGGCGATCCGATCATCGGCACCGATTTCATCGACGCGTTGGAGCTGTTCGAGGCTGATCCCGACACCGACGCCATCGTGATGTGTGGGGAGATCGGCGGCGAGGACGAGGAGGAAGCCGCCGCGTACATCGACGACCACGTCGCGACGCCCGTCGTCGGGTTCATCGCCGGCCGTACCGCACCGCCTGGAAAGCGAATGGGACACGCCGGTGCCATCGTGAGTGGCTCGGGGACTGGTACCGCAGAGAGCAAGATCGACGCGCTCGAAAGCGCAGATGTCCCTGTCGGCGATACGCCGGCAGCAGTCGCTGAGAACGTCGAGAACCGCTTGTAAGAACTTCTACCCCCCTGCTCACTATCCCTCTTTTCGCCAACTATCAGCCGTCTACGTGCTGTTCGGCCGGTGGATGATGTGTGGTTCGGTTACACACTCCGTTCCAGCCGCGTCAGCGTTGGCAACGATCGCAACGTCGACCTCTGTCGACAGTTCACGGTTCTCATCGACGTACTCAGCGTGACACGTCAGATACACGTCGGAGACGATCCCGTCGGTCGTCTCGATTTCCCAATCGAGATCGTACGTCCCTTCGTCGCTTTCGATGAACCGATGGGACGAAAGCGTTTCATGATACACGTCGATATCCTCTATGCCGGCAAGGTTGTCCACGTGAACGTGATCCTCTACTGCCGAACCAAACACCTGGTTGAGACACGTCTCAGCGATGTCGTCGGCAGTTTGAAGGAACGTCATCAATCGATCGTCCCACCACCACTCGTAGGTGTCACTCTGGTCCTGCCCGGATTCCTGTTCGTTGGAGTCGTGTCCGTCTGCCTCCGTTGTTTGCATGGTTACACTCACCCCGAGAGCCACCGCCCGAGCATCGCGGGCTGAGAGTCAGTACTCCGTGACTCTCGTACTGTATTCAATGGTCCCATAGCATAAATACCTGCCTTTGTAAACAAAATAATATAATATCTGATGTAGGACGGTAATAACACCAGAGGGCGACGTAATAGGTTACTAATTACTACTGATATGTGGGTGTGTTTCACAATAATTTGGGTATCGATCTCGACGCTCTCTCGTGGTGGAGCTGATTGGTGGGAAGATGTGTGAAGTTGTGGCTGTGGTGTGGTCCGTATGGCTATCGATGGGAACCCGATCGATCCTATTTCTTCTCGAACGGTGATCGGGCGGCGTCCGGTTCATTGCCCACGAGACTGATGATGTTTTCTCGTCCCACGCGGAGCTTGCTGATCTGTCCCTCCTCTTCCATTTCCGAGAGGAGCATACTGACCTTTGATTTCGACCAGCCAGTTTGTTCGACGATCTTCACCTGTTTCATTCGGCCCCCGTTGTCACGGAGCAGCGACAGGATGCGGTCTTCGTCGGTCATCAGTTCCGCTTCAGCGATGGCTGGCACCTCGTCGGTGGATCGTTCTTTTTCTGTGGATCGATCGCGCCGTTCGAACGGCGCGTCGAGCGCGATCACACCGCGCCGGAACGCGATCACGACACCGAGTCCAACGATCAGCAACACGCCGGTCCCAACGAGCCAGGGGCGGGCCAACAGGTTCGTTGTCGTGGCGTACCCGGATGCGCCTCCGCTCGCGCCTCGTTCGAACACGACGTTCGGCTTCCCGTCGTAGAACTGCCGGCTGGTGTTCGGTGCGACCCACGTGATGGTGTCCGACGACCGATCGTCCGGCTGTGGGCTGGCGTTTGTAACTGTCAGCTCGTCGCTCCACGATATTTCGACCCGTTGGTTCTGGCGGATGTACAGCCCGCCTTTGAAAACGTCACCGATGATGATCCGGTCATCCTCGACCTCCGAAAAGTTCGACCACAGAAAGGACATCTCGACGATCCCGGAGTTGTCGAGCCGACTCACGTAGGCTTCGTGGGTGAACGACGACGCGTTCATCTGCCGCCCGGTCTGATTCGTCCCTTTCTCGGTCAACAGCCGCGCACCCTGCTCGAAATTAGCGTACAGCTCCGGGTTTTCTTGCCCGTTGAACTGCTCGGCAAACGACGTGAACTGCTCTCGCTCCGCTTGGGTTGCCAGATCGCGCCGATACACGTACGTCCACCGTACCGATCCGTTCTTGTGGACATCGATCCGGAACGTCTGCCGATCGAACTCCTGTCCGTCGGCGACCAGCTGCGTCTGCACGCTGGGCGATGACGAGGGTGACGGCTGTGGCTCGGCTACCGTTGCCACACCAGTGGCTGTGACCACGAGGACCACGGCGACGAGCACCCGTAGCATCGTTCGTTACTCTTCCCGTGCGGATATAAAACAGGTGTGACTCGTCCGTGCTATCGCACCCATTCTATCTACTATCGTTACATGATCGGTTCGGTGGCGACTGCTCGTCGGAGGGGAACCGCTCTCGCCTCCTGTTTTCACGGAGCCGGCTGGATCGGTTTCCCGTTGGGTGCAGACGACCGATGTCATGGTGCTAATCTATTCTTCCGTCCTTTCATGTGTTTTTCGTAGTGGTCGAACGTGATCGGACACCACTCCCCGGCGAGATCCAGTACCTGTTCCGTCATTCGTCGGATTTCCCACTGGCTGTCAGCAGCCGATCGCATGTCGGCCACGTGCATCAACATTCGGGCGTTGAGTGTCATCACCATGTTTACTTTGCTTCCGATCGGCAGAACGAACCGCGCGTCTTCGGGGGGGAGTCCGAGATCGAGGAGGCGCTGATACGACTCGACCGAGCGAACGATCGACTCCTCGAACACCCGTTCGCGCTCGCGGAGAGTCTCCTCGGAGACGGAGCCGCCCTGTTGGTTACGACCGATCCAGTCGGCGTCGCTCACTGAGGGCGGCATAACGACTAGCTCACCCTCGCGTACGTCTTCGAGATCGATGTCGTCGAACGACACGTATCGTTGGCTCTGGATGTCGAACGACACGTGCCGGTGACGGGTGATCTGGGCCATACACGAGCGGCTAATGCCTTTCACGGCGAACGTCGCGTGAACGTGTTCGAACGGTCCGAAGTGACCGTGCTGGAGAAGTCGGCCGATGAGCGTGCGTTTTTTCTCCTCGATCGTTTCTCCTTCGACCGGCTCCATTGTGGACTCGAACGGTTGTTCACCGACGAAACTGCTCGAGTAGTCGTTTCTCGCGGCTGTACAGATGACGCGCTCGGGGGCGTCGGTCGCTTCGAGCAGGTGAACGTCCATGGTCGATTTCGGAAACGCGACGAGTCCTTAAGTTTGGTTTGGGTCGGCCGGACGACGGTAATGGATTCTACGGTGGTCGTTCGTGATAGCTATCAGTTCCCGACCGAGTCGAGGAACTGTGACGGCGAGACCACGTCCATGTCCTTTTTATCCACGTGGTTGACTACCTGTTCGAAGGCCGCTGTCGTCGTTTCCTTTCCATCACCGACCCCGTGGTACTGAATGACGACCAACTGGTTGAACTCCTCGGCCAAGTCGAGCAGTTCGACGACCGCGTCCGGAGAACTTCCCATCACCCGAGGAATTGTGAACATGTTGGTTGGCTGTTTGGCGTTGCTCGGCCCGGCTCCGAACATGAAGTTCGTCTCGTGATTCTCCTGAATGAGATCGAGGGTCGTCGTGTCGACCCGGCCGTTGGGAGCGACGAAGTGTCGGGCTCCGCTCTTGAACCCCTGCGACTTGATCTGCTCTTTCGATCGTTTGATCGCTCTCTTTTGTTCTTGCTCCGATCGTGTGGGTAATCTGTCTGTCGAGGTGTGAGACATCATGTCCCAGCCCGCGTCCGCCATCTCACGCATGTTGGGTGTCGTCAACGAATCCTGTGATCCGATCTCGTCGGGGATGATCGCCACGCCGGCCTGCCAGTCGCGCTCTTTGAACATGGGGAACACCGTGTTGTAGGCGGACGCGACCGAGTCGTCGAACTGGAACATCACCTTCCCTTTGTCTGCTTTCGGGATCTTCCGGAGGTCGTCGATCCCGACTTTGATCGGCTCCCCATCGGTCGTGACGCTGATCCGTATCTCGACCACGGACTGTGGCTCTGGGTTGCCCTCCTTTCCGGTGTAGCCGAGATCGAACCGCGTCCAGCCCTTGAGCTCCTGGGGAATGAACCGACGACAGGTGAGTTTATCACCCTCCGCCGGAGCGAGGCATTCGATCGAGATGTAACCGTTCGAGGGCTGTTCGAACCTGACTGCGAGCGAAAGGTCGTGGCTGCTCAGGTCGAGCCCGCTGTTTTCCTCCGAATCGGAGTAGAACAAACGAGTGATGGTAACGTTCGGTGCGTCGCCTTCCTCGGCCTGCAACACGAGCGATTGGTCCCCCTCGAACGCGTTTTCCGTGTCTGTCGTGTACTTGCCGTTCTCTGGCTCCCCCCACCGGTCTCCGACGTTTCCCTCGAAATCATCGATAGACGAGCCACCGGGTCCTGACGATCCCGACCCGTCCGAGGTATCCGTTTCGGATCCGTTTGGCGTGCCCGTAGAGGAGGGGTCTGCAGCCCCGCTATCGTCGTCGGGACCGGTCGGAATCACCCCTGAACAACCGGCGATCGAGAACGTACTGGCTGCTCCGAGCGTTGCAAGCAATGTTCGGCGGGTCGTTGGGCGCCTCATTGGTTGTACTCTCTTCTAACGGAGACAAAACACTTTATAATCTAATTCATAATCTCGTATAGGTATGGTGCGAGATGGACCGCTGTCACCGCGCGGCGGTCGATGAACTGCACCCATCTTCATATTGTATACACTGTAGGTAATATCACACACTAGCTATCAAAATTAATGTTATATAATAATATAATAGCTATTGTTCATTGTGTGTTACTATTGTTTAGTGTTGGATATTCATACAATGTAGTTGTGATCCGGTAGATTAATGGTAATTGTGTCTGATATTGGAGTAATGGATTGGACACGCCGCCGGTTTCTGTGGAGTACAGCACTAATGGCTGCAGTTACTGGGTGTCAACAGTCTGAAGACAAATCGACGCAGACGACCACCACTAGTACTGCCACCCATCGACAAACCACTACAGTGACAGGATCTTCCAGTACTCGATCAGCACCAGTACCGACTTCGTCGCCTCCGGACGTCCGGACGACGATCCACTCGAAGGAGACCGATCCGCAAACAGGGACCAAAACTGAGACACCGCCCAGCACCCGATCCGAGACCGAGTCTGGGGATGGGACGGAGAGAGCGGAACCGACGGAGGAAGGGAAGGTGGCGGGGGTGGAACAAACGGATGAGCCGACAGAGGAGAGGGAGGTAGTGGAGTTAGAGCAAACGGATGAGCCGGCGGACGGGCAGGAAACAGCAGAGCCACTGCACGTTGGTGAGACGATTCCGCAGCTCCCCCACGCTCCTGTGGGGACAGCGCCACCGACAGGAGTCAACTTTCGGCCATCAACCGCCACGCCAGTGTTGCGCGCTCGGGACGTGACCGACTACGGGAGCGTGGACTACGTGGCTGATCCGTTCATGTTCCTCGAAGCGGGGACGTGGCACATGTTTTTCGAGATCGTCAACGAGGATCGAACGCCCGACGCACCGATCGGCCACGCCACCAGTCCGGATGGATTACGTTGGACGTACGACCAGGTCGTTCTCACGAAGCGATATCACACGTCCTTTCCACTGGTCTGGAAACAGCGGGGCGACTACTACATGTGTCCGCCGACCGGAAAGCGCGTGGAACTGTACAAAGCCCGCCGGTTTCCCACCGACTGGCGCCACATCGGGAACGCGATCGATGTGGACTACTACCCACACGATCCGACGTTCGTCCGGTACCAGGGACGGTGGTGGCTGTTCACCGACCGCGGCAACGACAGCGTGATGGTGTATCACTCGCGGGATCTCGAACGCGAGGGGTGGACACCCCACAGACAAAACCCCGTCGTCACCGATCGACTGCGAGCAGGACGGCAGGGTGGCCGGCCGATGGTGGTCGGGGATCGGCTGTTTCTCTACTTCCAGGACTCCGTGGAGAACTACGGCGATGCCATCCGGTGCTACGAAGTAACCTCGCTGTCGCCCTCACGATACCAGGACCGGGAGGTGTCCGGTTCGCCAGTGCTGTACGAGTTCGGTACCGGCTGGGCGAACAACGGGATGCACACGTTCGATCCGTGGTGGCGCGGTCCGGACGAGGGGTGGCGCTGTGCCGTCGATGGTGTTCGTGCACAAGGATCCCCCGAAGATCTGTGGACGATCGGGATCGTGGATATCCCCCCGTGAACAGCGTGGCTCGAACCGGAAACGAAACTGAATGCAACGAATGCAACGAACGCAACGGACGAAGCTACTCGGCTGCGACGGCGCGGTACCGCTCCGAAAACGCCTGTTCGACCGTCTCCGGTGCGAACCGTTCGATGTGGGAGGGAATGGCGTCGTAGTGGGCGGTGTACTCCTCGGTGAGCCGTTCGAAGGCGTCTGCGAGCGCGCTCGGATCACCGGCGGTAAACCGCTCTCCAGCTGGGCCGACAATGTAGTCGGTACTCCCCACGTCGGAAGCGAGGATCGGCGTTCGGGTCGACAGCGCCTCGAGCAGCACGCGCCCGAATGGTTCGTCGAGAAGCCCCGGATACACGAACACGTCCGCGTCGTTGTAGACGGTCGCCAGCTCGTCGTGATCGACGTACCCGAGCCACTGGATGTCGGCGTCGACCCCGAGTTCTCGGGCCAGCTCGTGGAGCTGTTCCTCGTAGGGTCCCGAGCCAGCGACGTGTAGCTCCGCGTCGTAGCCCCGATTGAGAACGTGGGCGAGTCCGCGCACGAGCACGTGGACGCCCTTGATATCCTGTAGGGCACCCACGTACAGGAGCGTGATCGGACCGTCGTCTCCCGGCGTCGGCGTCGTTCCTTCAGGACTGTCACCGATGGTTGCGAACGCTTCGTCGTAGAAGTGGGGAATAACCTCGATCCGGTCGTCTGGAAAGCCCAGGCTCCCGAAGTCCTCGACCAGATGCGGTGACAGCGCGTGGTACGCGTCGATCTCCCACGCCCGATCGATCGATTCGAACACGAATCCGATCTGACCGAGCGAAACGTACCCTCCCCGGAGTTCCGCATCGACCCCCTGCCGGCGTTTGAGCGCGGTTGCCGGGACACAGCTGGCGCATTTCAGCCGACCCGGTCCCGAACATTTGCGCTCGCCGTGGTACATCATGTCCGCTTTCGGGCAGACGGGAAGATAGGAGTTGAGCGTCGAGAGCGTCGGTGTCTCGATCTCAGCGAGTACGGGGATGAACGCCGAAGAGTACGAATGCACCAGCTCGTGTCGTTCGAGCGCGTCGATCTCCTCACCCAACGTGTCGATCTTGTTCGTGAGCGGGTGGGGAAGCTTGGGGAGATTGTCGTGTATCACGTAGTCGACCCGATCCTCGGCGGGTAACGATGCCGTCGATGAATCCATCTGGCTCGACACGTACACGGTCAGATCGTGGTGCTGCGAGAGCCGTTCGATGAGCAACGTCGACGTGCGGACGGCACCGGTTCCGGCCGCGCCCGGGCACTCCGCAGGAACGAAGCCGACGTCCAACCGTTCACTCACGCGTTTCCACCCCGTGTGACCTCGGTCATGTCTGTCCGGTCTCGGCTCCTGACTCTTGACTACTTGCTTTCCCCGACGGGCTTTCGTGATGCGTGGTACCAGTATACTCAGATTAGTGTTCCTCCAAATGACCCATAGCTGCGCGTGTACCCGTCGGTATCTCCGTTAGACGCGCGTCTGTCGTCTGTCGTTCGATCTAGAAACGATAATAAGACCGTAGGGAGCTATGCATCTAGTAAGACCGGGTCTCCGGGTTTAGGGGGTGTATTGTAATACCCCTTCGCCATCAAACAGGAGACGAGAGAGTAGACACGCGATATATGTATCACGAACACACGATCGGCGTCGTCATACCGGCGTACAACGAGGAAGGCTACGTAGGCGAGGTGGTCGACACGCTGCCCTCGTTTGTCGATAGGGCGTACGTCATAGACGACGGCTCGACGGACGGCACGTGGCTCGAAATAACCGAGCACGCCACGGAGTACAACGCAGCACATTCGGCGACGAACGGGTACGATGCCCGCGTCGTCCCCATTCAGCACAAGGTGAACCGTGGCGTCGGTGGTGCGATCAAAACCGGCTACTTACAGGCGTTGGAGGACGGTATCGACGTCACGGCCGTGATGGGTGGTGACGGACAGATGGATCCGGACGTACTAACGAAATTCATCGATCCCGTTGTCGAGGGGAAAGCCCACTACGCGAAAGGGAACCGCTTCATGAAATTCGAAACCCTCGATGCGATGCCCCGGTTCCGGCTGTTCGGCAACACCGTCCTCTCGCTGCTGACGAAGATATCGAGCGGCTACTGGAACATCTCCGACCCACAGAACGGCTACACCGCCATCTCCCAGGAGGCGCTCCAGCGCGCCGACATCGATGGGATGTACGAGTACTACGGCTACTGCAACGATCTGTTGGTTCGGCTCAACCTCGCGGACTGTCGCGTTGCCGACGTCGTTCACTCGGCGGACACCGTTTACGGCGACGATTGGAAGAGCCACATCAACTACTCCGCGTACGTCCCGAAGGTGTCGTACATGCTGCTCCACCGCTTTTTGTGGCGGCTGAATCAGAAGTACATCCTCAAGGATTTCCGTCCGTTCGCAGCGGCGTACTATCTCGGTGCCGGCGTCACCGGTCTCGGCGTCGCGAAACTGTTGTCAACGCTTGCGCTCCAGCGTGAACAGTCGAATAACTGGTTCTTCACAGCGCTGTCGGGGATCGTGCTCCTGTTGGCAGCGATGGTGATCGACCGGATGGAAAACGAGGAGAAAGGCGTGCAGGTCAGGGAGACGCCGACGTCGCTCCCTACGACCGACGTCTCTAAGAACGGACGCACCGAGTCGAAAGCGATTCCAGCCGACGACGACTGATCGATATCGATGAGTACTCGACCTGGCCTCATCGGGATGGTACGACAGGGCCGTCTCGATATTATCGCGGGTTTGCTCGGACTGCTGGCAGCGATCGCTATGCTGCCCTTGCAGCTCTTCCTGGACGACGTGTACGTCCGGACGCTTCCGGTCGTGCTCGGCGTCGCATCGCTGCTGTATCTGATCGCGGCCAGGGACGAGTATCCCGGTGAGCTACCGACGCTGTCGACCACGATGTCACGGTTGCTTCCCTCGCTCATCGTTCTGGGATCAGCACTGTTGATTCTGCTCGCGGGGCTCGAGGGCGGGCGATCGCTCCTGTTTTACGACATCGCCGCAGCCATTGGGTCGGCCCTATTGGTGACGATCCTGTTCGTGGACAGTGACTACTTCTCCCCGACGCTGCTGTTGTTTCTGATCGTCCTGTTCGGACTGGTGCTGCGGTTCACCGCGCTGTACACGACGCCCGGGTATATCGGGATCGACATCTGGACCCACATGGGAAACTGGGCACCGTCCATCCTCGATGCGGGATCACTCCAGCCGATCTCCAATCGAAAGTACTACGCTGCCCCGCTGTACCACCTGCTGGTCGTGGGGTCGAGCTTGTTGTTGGACGTTCCGATCAAAACAGCGTTGTATCTCGTCCTCGGGGTGTCGATGCCCCTTTCGGTGCTGCTCATCTATTCGACGGCGACGTTTTTCGTCCGCAAGCGGTGGGCGGTGTTCGCCACGGCGATTTACTCGATGAGCGCTGCGGTGATCGAGTGGGGAATCCACATCATCCCGACCAGTCTGGGGTTGATCTTCTTCCTCTCCGTCTTTTACAGCCTCGGTCGGATGTTACGGATCGACTACAAGCCGAGAGATTTCGGGCTGGTCGTCTTCTTCAGCGTTGCGGTCATTCTCACCCACCAGATCTCAGCGTTCATCATGCTGGTGTTCACCGGATCCGGGCTGCTCGCGTACTTCGCGCTCGGGCTCGGTCTGTTCGACATCGGACGGCCCAACTGGGCGCGCTCCTCGACGAGGGAGTCGGTGAATCTCACCGGCCTGTTGGTGTTCGACCTCGGGCTGATCACGTTCATGTGGTCGCTCACTCCACAACACAACGGAACGTTCCTGACGGTGATGGTCGGCTACTTCGCCGAAACGTTCGAATCCGGGGGCGTCGGTGAGCTGGCGGGGGACACCATTCCACCGAGCGTTGCACCCCAGCCCACGCTCATGTCCACACTCATAGAGTATCTCGACGTGTTGGGATTCCTGTTGGTGTTGCTGTTGACGATCGTCGGCTGTTACTACATCATCCGCCAGGAGAACATCTCACACGCCATGTTCACGAGCGTGGTCGCCACCGTCGCCATGCTCGTGTTCGTCTTCGGCTTCCCGATTCTGGGCGTTCGGACGTTCGTGCCCGGCCGGTGGTTCCCGTTCGTCGCGGCACCGATGGTGGTGGTCGCGGCGATCGGGCTGTCGTACCTCGTGAACAACGCCAACCCGTCGGCCGTCGTGGTCGTTCTGTTGGTGTTCGTCGTCGTCTTTCCGGCGGCGTCGTTCCTCGCGAGCGACAGCACACAGGACAGTCCGCCGTTCTCGGACTCCCAGACCCGGTACAGCTACACCGAAGCGGAACTGGCTGCCGTGAACGCTGTCGACACCTACTCCGAGAATTCGAACGAGGTGTGGACGAGCGACCAACCCTATTACACGGTGTTCCACCGCACGGAGGCACACGAAAACATAACGATGACGGCGTTTAGAAACGGCTCTGTCCAAGGCAGGGTTGGGGAAGACGCCACCGGCAACAAGACCATGAACGACAGCCAAGCCGTCATTTATCGGGACTATCAGCGGGACGGCGCGGCGCATTTCGAGTTCTATCACAACAACGCGAGTACGGCGTACAAACCGTCTGTCAACACAAAACAGACGTGCGGGGAGAACATGAATATAATATACAGCAACGACGATGTGAAAATATGTAGTCCACCAGGAGCCTAGAAGCGGCACAACCCTGGTATGTGCCGGATTCGGCCTCATCGAACGGAAGGAAGGAAGGAATAAGTGCACACGGAGCGATCCGAAACAATAATGAGAAACATATGGATGTCAGTCAGATCACTCTCTCGTCGACCGGATCTTGGACGGACGGTTTATGGACGAACGGATACGAAACACGATAATGGAACGAGAGCGGGTGGTGAGTCACGATGAGTGATCACCGAATGGAAGCGTTGTTGATCGGGATCGACGCCGGTTGTTTGCCGGTGTTCGAGCGTCTGTTCGAAGAGGATCTCGTACCGAACATTCAGTCGATCTGTGAGCAAGGCGTTTCCGGACCGCTCACCTCTCAGATCCCGCCGTGGACGCCCAGCGCGTGGCCGTCGATGTACACCGGAGTGAATCCGGGCAAGCACGGAACGTTCGGTTTCGTCGATTACGATGGCTACGATTGGCGCGTTGTGAGCGCCGATCACGTCCGCGAGCACGCGATGTGGACGCTGTTAGAAGAACACGACATGTCGAGCGTCGTGGTGAACGTGCCGGTGACCCATCCATCCGACGAGATTGACGGGGCGATCATTCCCGGATTCATCGGACCGGAGCACCCAGAATCACACCCAGACGGAGTTCTCGAGGACGTTCGAGAGGAGATCGGGGAGTATCGAGTGTACCCGATCTACGAGCGCGACGACGAGGCGTGGTCGGACGCGGAGAAGATGGACGAGTACACGACGCTGATTCGGATGCGCGGCGAGGCGTTCCGGTATCTTGACGGGCGGTTCGAACCGGAGTTCGGATTCGTCGAGTTCCAAAAACCGGACACCGTGTTTCACGAGTTCCGTGGCGACTGGGAGATGGTGAAAACGGTGTACGAGGAGACCGATCGCCAGATCGGGAAGATCCTCGAACAGTGCGACGCGAAACGCGTTTTTATTGCGAGCGACCACGGGATGGGTCCGTACGACAAACAGGAGTTCCGCATGAACGAGTTCCTCAAAGACGAGGGGTTCGTGGTGACGACCCAGGGCGGCAAAGGGATGCCCTCGTGGAATCCGATCCGGAACCAGCTTCGAGAGGGTGAAAACGAAGAAACGTGGGAACCCAACGTTTTCGAGCGGCTAGCGGCGAAAGTGGCCCAACACGGCGTTACTGCTTCGCGGGTCGGCGACGGTCTCCGGCGGCTCGGACTCAACCACATCGTGAAGCAGTACATGCCCGACAACGTCGCGCGGACGGCGAGCGAACAGGTGGACTTCCCCGAGTCGACGGCGTACATGCGCGCCCGCATCGAGCTGGGTGTCAGGATCAACCTCCAAGGACGCGAACCGGAGGGCGTCGTGGCCCAAGACGAGTACGAGCCGGTACGGTCCGATCTCATCAACCGGCTCAAAGGCGTGGAGACGCCCGAGGGTGAACCGATGTTCGAGACCGTCGCCCCTCGGGAGGAGTATTACGACGGCGCTTACAGCGAGAACGCCGTCGACATCGTGACTGTTCCAAAGGACTTCGAGTATTTCCTGTCGGCACAGCTGCTCGGGAACCAGTTCGGTCCGCCCACCGAGCCGTGGAACCACAAGCGCGATGGGGTGTTCGCGGCGATGGGTGAGGGTGTCGATGACTCCATGTCGGTCGAGGACGCCCATCTGTACGACGTCGCTCCGACGATCATGGCCGCGCTCGGGGTTCCCTACAGCGATCGAATGGACGGGCGCGTCCTCCCGGTCGTCGAGGACACCGGCGCGAGCGAGTACCCCGAATACGGCGACGATACCGGGGACAGCGTCGCTGATGAAGCCGTCGAAAGCAGACTGGCCGATCTCGGCTATCTGTGAATTTTATCGTCGACTAACCGTTCTGGAGCGCCACCACCATCGCAGAGCGGTGTCGATGTGCGCGTGACTGTGGCTTTATTGTCTCTGTTCGTGAACGTCTCGTTCGATCGAATATCGACGGCAGTCGCGCGAGAAACAGCTATCCGCCACTACCGGAATTTCGACACTACTAAATAGTGAGGGTATCACGTGGTACGTATACTCATCCGATCGGTGCGAACCGGAAAACCGGTTCCCCCGAACGTGTAACAAGCACGTCCGAGGGTGGGTTGATGATGACAATGTTCGACCAACCCAACGATACCGACGAGCGAAGCACAGTTAACAGTAATGAATCCGGCGCTATTGTTGATAAGCTTATTAGTGCGCTTCACGAGACGCGAGAGCGAGTGAGCGAGCTAGAAGCGACGGTGAGCGAGCAACAGGAGACGATCGAGGAGCAGGACGATCGCATCGATTCGCTCGAAGGTGAGCTGTCCGCCTACCGCGAGGAAAACGAACGCGACAAAGCGGACATTCGCGGGACGCTCACCGACGCCGACGAACGAGCATCGGTCAATCTCAACGTCATCGACAAACTCAACACCAAAGTGAAAGAGATCTCCGGCGAGTTGGAACGGGTCAACGGCGGCCGCAGCTCGCTGGAACAGATCGTACGACTCCCGGATGAGATCGCCACCGAATCGCTCTCCAAGAACCAACTCCGGAGCCGGGCGATCGCCAGCGAGATCACGAGCGTCGATTGGGACCACGCGATGCACGGCCGGAAAGTGATCGATTCGCGGGCAATTCGCAACAAGCTCCGTGAAACGTACAGCAAGGCTCACCACCAGACGGTGGGTCGGGTGATGGAGTTCCTCGACGAGATGGGTGGGGAAGACGTGCGATTGAAACAGGGGAGGAAACGAAAGAAGCTCGTGTTCGAACCCGATCTGGTCGAACAGCTGGATCGCGCCGAACAGCTCGACAACGACGAGATTGACGGGGTGCACACGAACGGTGTGATAGCCACGGTCCGTGGGGGGTGATTGATCGTGATGAGAACCGCTCCGATAGGATAACTATCTAGGCTAACACAACAACAACAAAACAAACATCTAGTGTAGTAGCGATGGCTACGGGCAGTTCTCATTCGTTTATAGTACTTATACAGTGAATACTAGGGTGGAGAGTCGTCGTTCTCACGTTCGCGCTCGGTGGATATCACACCGACCGTGATGAGATGCGTTCCTCGAAGTTGGAACACGATACCGCCGTTCGGGGAGGGTTAGGCGGGAGGAACCTACCGACCCAGTTCGTAAAACTCCTCGTTGGGTCGCAGATCGGCAACGGTAGCCATGCGGTTCGAGAGGTTGTAGAAGGCGACGACGCTTGCGATGTCCCAGATCTCGGCTTCGGAGAAGCCGACGTTCCGGAGCTGTGCGAGATCCTCTCGGGTGACCTCCTCCGGCGTTTCGGTGAGTTTCACCGCGAAATCGAGCATTTCACGGTGGTAGGGACCGAGATCTGCGGCCCGGTGGTTGGTGGCGAGCTGATCGGCGAGCCTCGGGGCTTCGGCGTGGATCCGCACCAGCGCGCCGTGTGCAACGACGCAGTACAGACAGTCGTTCACGCCGCTGACGGTGACGACGATCATCTCGATCTCTTCGCGTTCGAGCGTGGTGTCTTCGACCAGCGCGTCGTGGTACGCGAAAAAGGCGCGGAAGTGGCTCGGCTTGTAGCCGAAGGCGCTGAACACGTTCGGCGTGAACCCCGCGCGCTCGGTCTCCTCCTCGATCCGCTCGCGGAGATCGTCCGGAAGTTCGTCGTGGTCGGGCGCGGGAAAGTTGGTCATGGGTTCGGACATACCGGAGACTGAGCCGGGGAATACGTATAAAACCACGAGACCAATACCGCGCGTTCGGGATGGAATACGTCTGCTGTGGTGAGTGTCGCCAACGAGGGGACGATCTTATATCGACGTGTTAATGGCTCTACCGTCGAATTATAGCCACCGATGGAAGCTGTGGTTCGATGATGGAGCCTAAAGAGACTTATCGCTCCGTCCCCAATTGGTAGATATGCGATTCCGACCGAGCTTCAGACAGACTGCTGTCGCGGTGATGCTTGTTGTCGTGACGCTCGGAGCGACGGGTATGGTTGCCGGGGCTGGAAGCGGTGCATCGGCTGCCAGCGATGAGGCCGATGCCAAGCAGATCGGACAGGTAGACATCGAGATCTCCAACGAGCACGCGACGGTGAGTGGCGTCCACGCCAGCGGATCGGGACTTCCGACCGTGGACATTCAGGAACGAACGTACTCGATTCACGACGCTTCCATGACGACTGACGGACTCACGGTCACGCTCAACGGACAGACCTACGAGTTCTGTTCGGTCTCGATCGTCCTCGATGACGTCTCGGTGACGGTCGAAGACGTGCAGATCGAATCCGAGTAAATCCAATCAGAACGTTCGAATCCAATTCGAGCCATCGAGAACTGGGGAGCCGTTGGTAGGAGAGTAGCCGAGCAGTTGCTATTTTACCGCCGAACTCAACGCCCGTGGAACTGGTGTGTCAGTCGAATAGTCGGAACTGCGCTCTCTGCTGTCAGGGGGACCAAGAAACTCGGCGAGGATGCTGCTGGCGCTGTCGCCGTCCTCAGAAATCAAGATTTCTGATCGACTGCGAAAATTAGGCCCGATTTTCGAACATCCACGAGATGGCGCACCGCCCGCGCGGCGTTTGGTTCTTCACACGTGTGTAGAGTTTTCAATTCATCCATATCCTGATGTAACCATTCCGGTGCGTGATATCGAAGCCATCCCAAGCCAAGTACATCGAATCGATCGAAAGACATTCGATGAAGAAGGGATGTCCATTCTCACGTGTACGATAGCCGGTGAGCAGAGCCCCTACGATCTGGCAGCTGGAGGTCTTATTGTCACCGAAGACGATGGGCTTGCTGGTCGGTTCATGTTCCAATAGAGGGAGTTCCGTCGACTCCCTATCTTGGAATTCCCCAGGGGAGTCGACGGAAACGCTTGTATGAAACTACCCACAAGAGTCCATACGGCCGAGAAATCGGCCATGGTTACAGCAGGACCCTAGACGGGTTGAAGCACCTCGATTATCGAACAGACGCGGGAGATTTTCGAGTTACAGCAGGACCCTAGTCGGGTTGAAGTATGGCCTGTCCAGGGCCTTTTGCGAGAGTGCAACCGAGTTACAGCAGGTCCCTAGACGGGTTGAAGTCTCCCACTCTTCCCATTGACCATAGCGCCTCCGCTTTAGACAGATCGGTCTGCCGTTCGATAATCTTTCCCGCGGATAACCCGTGTCTCCGCATCGCAGGTCATACGGCTACCTCCTGAGAGATATTTACGTAAGATTGTGAATGAAAAGTTCAGAGCCAGTGAAGGGATTTGAACCCTTGGCCTAATCCTTACGAAGGATTCGCTCTGCCAGCTGAGCTACACTGGCGCGGTCTACTTCACGTAGTACTCGACCCAAGAGCAGTATAAGGATTCCGGAGTGTACCGGGATCGACACCGACTCACACACTGCGGCAGTATCCAAGCGATCAGCTATACACCCGGACACGCTTCATGTAACGATACGTCGTCTGGTTGGCCGGGAACAATCCTGTTGTCATGGATGCGGTCACCTGCATGTTGAGCTATTCGTGTCCGGGTGTATAGGTGTCCTCCGGCCGGAGCGTCGTGACCGACGGCGAATGCGTGGCGGGATTCTCGTGGATGTGGACCTGAGAGTCTCCCCCAAACGCCTGTTCGAGGACGGATTCAGTGAGAACGGACTCCGGTGGTCCGTCAGCGAGCACCCGGCCGTCCGAAATCACGACCAGGGCGTCACAAAAGCGCGCAGCGAGATCGAGATCGTGAATGGCCGCGAGCGCGGTCGTTCCCTCGTCCACGAGCGTTCTGAGGAGTTCGAGGGTCCGAACCTGGTGGGTGATGTCGAGGCTGGCGGTCGGTTCGTCGAGCACCATCGCGGGCGTCTCCTGGGCCAACGCCCGGGCCAACAGGACGCGCTGGCGCTCGCCGCCGCTCACGGTTCCGATCGATCGATCGGCTAGTTCGGCCGTTCGTGTCCGTTCGAGCGCCCGCTCGACCGGCTCCTGCTGGTCCGAACGCCCGAACCGCGACTGGCGTGGCGTGCGTCCCATGGCGACGATGTCCCGAACAGAAAACGAAAAGGAGACGGTGGTGTCCTGTGGCACCGTTGCGACCAGCCGCGCGACCGACCGGGGCGACAGCGAGTCCACGTCTTGTCTATCGACCGACACCGATCCCGCGTCGGGCGAGAGAACGCCGTTGACCGTTCGTAACAACGTCGTTTTCCCGGCTCCGTTCGGACCGACGAGCGCAACGAACGAGCCGGCTGGCACCGAAAACGAGATGTTACGGAGAATCTGTGTGTCACCGAGCGTCACCGACACGTTGTCGACGTCGATCAGGGGGTCGCTCACAGCCGATGCACCTCGCGTTGGCGCAGCAGGTAGAGGAAAAACGGCGCGCCGAGCGCGGCCGTCACGATACCGACGGGCAGCTGTGTGGCTCCGCCGCGCGCGACAGTGTCGGTTGCAACGAGAAAGGCCGCGCCGGCGATGGCGCTGGTCGGCAGCAGGATCCGGTGGTCGGGACCGACGAGCAACCGGAGCATGTGGGGGACGATGAGTCCGACGAAGCCGATGACGCCTGCGACCGACACCGCAGCGGCGGTCGTGAGGCTTGCGACCGCTAGCAACACGCGCTTTGTCCGTTCGACGTTGATGCCCAGCGTGCGAGCCTCCTCCTCGCCCAGCAAGAGAACGTTCAGATCCCGCGCGAAGACGAGGAGCACGGCGAACGAACACAGGGCGACGATCAGCGCAACGGTGACGTCGTCCCAACTCGCAGTGGCCAGATCGCCCATCAGCCAGTGCAACACCGCGTTGACGCTCTCGCCCGCCTGCAACAGCATGTACGAGACGACTGCCCCCAGAAACGTTTGGACCGCCACACCGGCGAGAAGAAGCGTCGCAACGGGCGTTCGTCCGTTCGTCGTGGCGATGAGGTACACCGAAAACGCGGTGATGAGCGCCGACAGGAACGCAGCGCCCTGTATCCCGAACGGAACCGAGAGCCCGAAGACGAGGAGCGCGACCGCTCCGACAGCAGCGCCCGAGGAAACGCCGATGATCGATGGATCGGCCATCGGGTTCCGGAACAGCCCTTGCATGACGGTACCAGCGGTGGCGAGCGCGAACCCGACGACCGCAGCGAGCACGATCCGGGGCAGACGGATCCGCGTAACGATGACCTGCTGGGCGCGCGGGACGGAAAACGAAAACGGGCGGACGAACGACACGTCGAACCCAACCCACGGAACGTGGGCGAGGGTGGCGCTCGTTCCGGGATCGATGGCCACCGACACGGGAACCGCCACCGCGTTGAGCGTCGCCTTCACAACGACCGACGCCGGAACAGCCACCGGACCGACGGTAACGCTCCAGACGATGGTCGCCACAAGCAATGCCGACAGACCGAGCGACCACCCCAGAATCCGCTTCCATCGATCCATGTTCACAAGCTCGGTTGGATTAGCCAAATATTTATTGCAAACGAACCGTCCGATTGAGTGATGAACAGAGTGACAGCGTTCGTCGTCGTTGTGGTGATGCTCGGTACGATTCCGGCGGCTGTCGGCGCACCAGCGTCAGGGGCGGCTCAGTCCGCACCGCCGTCGTGTTCGTTTCCGTTCAGCGCGACCGATGCGACGGGGACCGACGTGACGGTCGACAGCGCGCCCGAGCGCGTCGTCGCGCTCCAGCCCAGCGCGGCACAGACGATGTGGGAGATCGGTGCACAGGAGACGGTCGTGGGGATGCCCATCGGTCCGACGACCGCGTATCTGAACGACTCGGAGTCGCGGACGGACGTCACCGCGGAGGACGGCTTCTCGACCTCCGTCGAGACGGTCGTGTCGCTAGAGCCGGATCTCGTGCTCGCGCCAAACACCGTGCCGAACGAAACGGTCGAGACGCTGCGTAGCGCGGGAATAACCGTGTACAAATTCGGTTTGAGCGAATCGATCGCGGGTGTCTCGAACAAAACGGTCCGGACCGGACAGCTCGTCGGCGCGTGTGAGGGGGCCAGCCAGCGCGTCGAAGCGATGAACGAAACCGTCGAGTCGATCGAATCGGCCACGGAGAACCGTGACCGTCCCCGCGTGCTGTACGTGATGGACGACGGCTACACGCCCGGCAACGAGACGTTCATCCACGAAATCATCACGGCTGCGGGCGGAGAGAACGTCGCCGCGAACGCCAACATCACGGGCTACCAGCAGATCAATCCGGAAACAGTGATCGAACAGGATCCCCAGTGGCTCGTCATCCCTGACCACACGTCCTCGATCCCGAACCGAACCGAGTACGCGGAAACGACCGCGCTCGAGCGGAACCAGACCGTGACTGTGGATTCGAACTACGTCAGTCAACCCGGGCCGCGGGTGGTGGTCCCGATGGAAACGCTCGCCAAGACGTTCCACCCGGACGCGTTCGAGGGAACGAACGCGTCGACCGACAGTGATGACGCGGACGCTCCCGCAACGCCCGGAGAGGGGACGACTGACGCCACGGGTCCCGGCTTCGGCGTCGTCGCCGGGCTGCTCGCGGTGTTGACGCTCACAGGAGCGTTGTTCGCCCGCCGGTAGGCGTGGCCACGAACCCGTAAGATTCGTTGCCATCCCTGGAGTAGGACAGCTATGGTCGAAAACGTGATCTGGCCAGCCGCGCTCGATTCTACGCTGTCTCGGGGCGACGGCCGTCGTGTCTCGCTGGATCTCGCGGTCGAAGAGCCGACTGTCGACGAAATCGCCACTGCCGTCCAACAGGTCGGCTACGACGCCGTCATCGAACGGGATATGACGTACTCCCGGGAGTACGAACCCCGTGGGCGCGTGCTCGTTCAAGACGCCGACGACGCGAGCAAGAGCGATCTGTTGCAAGCTGTTGGAGCCTACGTGACCGCAATCCGAGGGTGAGAATGGCGAGCATCCAACGGGTCGGAACCATCGTGAACACGGCCCAAGGTCTCGTCGTCGTCCGCGCGGTGGACGCGTCGCATCCGGACCCCGGAACGGCTGTGATCGACGAGCAACTCGATGCTGTCGGTCAGGTTGTGGACGTGTTCGGTCCCGTCGAACGACCCTACGTGGCGGTCTCGCCGGCGTCGAATGCCGAGCGTGTCGGGCTGCTCGGCGCCGTCGTCTACGCCCGGCCACAGGGTGAATAGAAGCCGTGCGTTCGAGCACAGGACTGGAACAGCGCAATGCGAGAGGGAGACTTATCGGTCGTCCCCGTGAGCACACCGTATGACCAACCGTCTGTACGTCGCAGGGGGGGCGACGATCTGCGCGTTCGTGCTCGTTCAGCTCGGAGCGGTGGCGCTGGTCGAGCCGTTTCGTACCGCCGGATACCAACCTGTCGAGGATCCGGCCGATCCGACAAACACGCTGCTGTATCTGCTCGGCGTGTTCTTCGTGACTGGTGTGATGCTCGCCGCGTTCAGGTTCGACGCCGACGCGCTCGTTCGGGTGTTTATCGTCGGTGCGAGCGCGTTGCTCGCCTACTACGTTTTCTCGGTATTCTTTCCACCCTTCGAACTCGGTTCGGCGCTCCTCGGGGGCGTGAACCTCCCTGCCGCGGTCGCTGCGCTCGTGCTTTCGAGTGCGTTGTGGCTGTATCCCGAGTGGTACGTCATCGACGCTGCTGGCGTCGTGATCGGGATGGGGGCCGCTGGGCTGTTCGGGATCAGCCTCGGTCTCCTGCCGGCGCTGTTGCTGTTGCTCGCTCTGGCGGTGTACGACGCGATCAGCGTGTACAAAACCGAACACATGCTCACGCTGGCCTCGGGAATGATGGATCTCAAAATCCCGGTCGTGCTCGTGATCCCGCTCACGCGTTCTTATTCGTATCTCGACGCTGCCAGCCGAGACGAACACGAGGCGTCGGCCGACGCCGCTCCCGAGACCACCGAGACGCCGGAATCGCTGTCCGATGACCTTCCCGAGCGGGATGCGCTGTACGTCGGGTTGGGTGATGCCGTGATGCCGTCGGTGTTGGTCGCAAGCGCCGCGTATTTCCTCCCCGCCGAGCCGATCGTGCCGGGATTTTTGCTTTCTGTCCCCGTGCTCGCCGCGATGGCTGGCACCGTGCTCGGTCTCCTCGTGCTCATCAAGCTCGTGGTGGCGGGCCGGGCACACGCGGGGCTACCGCTGTTGAACGGGGGCGCGATCGCCGGCTACCTCCTCGGAGCACTTGCAAGCGGGATTCCGCTCCTCACCGCCCTCGGGCTAGCGCCGTACGTCTAATCCCCGTGTATCTGTGTCGTCACTCGCCGGTCAGGGCTTCGCTTCCGGGCGCGATGTCGATGTACTCACCGAGTCCGCGCTCGCGCGCTTTCTCGTACAGCATGTACGCTGTGGCGACGGTTTCGATTGCGGTGCCGCCGCTGTCGAACACCGTGATCGCTTCGTCCGTCGTTCGCCCCGGAACCTCGCTGGCGAGCACTTCTCCGAGATCGCCGTGGATGTGTGCCTCCGTGAGTCCCCGCTCGTCCATTGCCTGCAGGAATGCGCCCGCGTCGCTGGTCGCGCGAGCGCGGATATCGGGCACGTACGTCGCGCGTTCGACCGTCGCCGCGTCGATCTCGCGCGCGCTCGGATCGTACCGGCCCATCGCTGTGACGTGGGTTCCCGGCTCGAGTCGGTCTCCGTCGAACACCGGTTCCGTGGCGTTTGTGGCCGTGATGAGAACGTCCGACCCCGCAACGGCGGCCTCGCTCGTTGCCACCGCTCGAACGGCGGCGTCGTAGCGGTCGTTCATATCGCTGGCGAACGCCTCCCGGTTCTCCGGTGTCGGTGAGTACACCGTCACTGTCTCGAACGGACGGACCGTCATCGTGGCGCGCAGCTGTCCGCGTGCCTGTGCGCCGCTGCCGATCAGTCCGAGCGTTTCTGCATCCGTGCGCGCGAGCGCATCGACTCCGACCGCCCCGGTGGCTCCCGTCTTGAACGGGTTGAGGCTCGCCCCATCTAACAGCGCGAGCGGCTGCCCGCTGTCGGCGTCGAACAACGGCAGGAAAAAGTGAACGTCCTCGTCTCCGAATCCCGCTGCGTACGTGTATCCGCCCATCGCGCCCGTCTCAGGAAGGATGGCCAAATACCCCGTGAGCATCCCCGCCTGCTCCTCGGAAACGAGCTTCGTCCGGGGAGCGGCAGATCCCTGCTGCCTGTACCCCTCACGGACCGCCGACACGTACTCCGAAGGCGTTGCCAGCCCTGCGAGTTCCTCGCTCGTCAAAAACAGCGTCTCCGTCATACATGCCACGAAACGCAGGCACGGAACTTAGGGATAGTGTCTACGACGGGAGCGTTAATCGGATCTGACTGGATTCGTCTCGACGCGGGACGACTGCTGTGGGGATCGATCGACCGACAGCTGATCGGCTGGCTGTTGGTCGGTCGGTGACCGGACGAACAACGCGTGACCCATGAACGCCACTGCGATCGCTGCTGCGACCATCACAGCGAGGGTTACCTCTACTCCAACGACGGTCAGCGCGCCCGATACACCGAGAAGTGACAGCGGTATCAGCCCTAGCACGAGATCGTAGTATCCAGTCATAGTCTATCATAACGTAGTGCTTTCTCCATTAATAAATCTTTCCCAGTCACCAACCCGTATCATCTGGTGTAGCCATGGCATACCCTCAAGCAAATCTTCGAAAATCATCTCTATAACTTATGCAATGGTTTCTCATCAAAACCGACTGCCATCGGGTGTTTCTCGGGAATATATATACATTTCGGGCGTGGGTGGACAACGACTGGCAGCCTACGCGGCGAGGGTTGAAGAAGCCGATCAGCACTGTGACCCACTCGTCGTGAGTGAGTAGATCAATGTTACCAATGAACAATGTTGCCGGTCTTGTCCGTTCGATCGAGCCGGTTCACACTGTTTTCAATCCATGTTCTTCCCTGAGGACGTTGATGTACTCCCTGAATCCGCGTTCGAGGTCGTAGGCCACCTCATAGCCCATATCCGATTCGATCGGGCTCATGTCGAGCTGCTGTGTCCACGGGAGTTTACCGTCGTCGGAGACGGTGAGATCGGCGTCGGGGAGGATGGTCTCGACCGTTTTGGCGGCCTCGCGGATCGTGGCACACTCCCCCCGGACGTTGTAGACCCGGCGCGACAGCTGGGCGTCGTCGGTAAGCGTTGCGAGCCGGAACGCCTGTGCGATGTCTTTGACGTACTGCCAGTCGATGACTTGATCGCCGTACTCGACGCTGAACGGTTCGCCGAGCGCGGGCTTTTCGATGAGGTTTGCGAGAAACGCCGATCCGCCTGTCTCCCGGTAGGGACCGTACGCAACGGTCGGGCGGAGACCGACGTGGGAGACGCCGTACTCCTCGGCGTAGACCCGGGCCTGGTGCTCGTTGTACTCCTTCGTCGCTCCGTACAGCGTGTCGGGATAGACGAGATCGTCCTCGGTGACCCAGCCGTCGTAGTTCTCCGGCGGTGCGAACACTGCCGCGCTTGAGGCCCACGCGACCCGCTCGATCTGGTCATCGAGGATGCGCGCCGACTCGAACACCGTGTTCGTGCCGCCGATGTTGACTTCCTGAGCGACGCGAGGGTGCTCGCGCGCGCTGCCCGTCAACAGCGCCGCGAGGTGAACGACGTGCGTCGCGCCCGTCTCACACACCGCGTCCATGAAATCGGTCGGATCGGTGACGTCCCCGCGACGAACCGAAACCCGATCCGCCACACCGAGCTGCTGTAGGATGTGCGTGTCTGTCGACGTGTCGTATGCGATCACTTCGTGACCCGCCTGGAGGAATTCCTGGGCGACGTACGAACCAATGAATCCGGTACCGCCCGTGATGAGTACGGATACCATACACGTCTTTCTTTGAGAGGGTGGAAAAAGTTGCCGATACCAGTTATCTTGTCAGCAACGATGTACTCGAGTTCGTGATTGTTCTAGGAATCTCGGAAGCAATCGACAAATGATCTCTCTGTCTATCCCATCCGAACGCACAGGCGGTTGCTATCCGCCGCTCACTGGTGGGAACAGGGCCAGCTCGTCGCCCTCGGAAATCCCGGTATCGAATCCTCCATCGTTTGCGAACGGATCGTGTCCGTTCCGAAGCAGGCGGATGTGGTCGTAGATCTCACCGTTCTCATCGAGTATCTCCTCCCGAAGTTCGGGGTGGGCGTCGAACAGCGCCTCGAGCGCGTCCCGGACGGTGTCACCCGATTCGGTGTCGACCGACACCTCCCGCGTACCGGCAGTCTCGCTCAGCGTGGCGAAGAGCTTCCAGCGCATACGCCCTGTACCACCGGGAGATACAAGAGCGTAGTCGTTCCGTTCCGCCGAGCGATCTGCTCCGCGACACAGCGCGGACCGCATCTGACGGCTTACATCCGGAAGTTCCGGTCGAGGATGGCCACGTCGGTGTCGAGCGAGTCAATTCGGTGGAAGGTCGGTGGCGAGACGAACCGAGAGGCTGCGCTGCGATCCCGGCTTGCGCCGATGATAACCAGATCGTATCCTTGCGTGTAGCCATCGAGATACGACTCGATGGAGGCGCGAGCGACGCGCGTTTCACAGGCGGTCGTCACCGTTTCCGTGAGATGAGAAAGCATCTCCTCCGCAGACCGTCGTTCGCGCTCGTCGGAAATGCAGTGAGCAACAGAGATGGTTCCAGTCCGTCCGACCAGCCGGACGGCGAAGTCGATCATGCTGTGTGCCACGTCGCTCTCCTGTCGGACGGGCACCAGCACGCGTTTCCAGTCGGTGCGTTCCTCGACTGACCGGTGAACGAGCACGTCGGTGTCCCCCCTGAACAGATCGCGGAGGAACGGCGACAGGGAGCCGTACCGCGTTTCGTACGGCACTGTGATGAGATCACAGTTCGTCTCGTGTGCGGTCTGCATCACCGTTCGGGCCGGACTCGCTCCTTCGCTGGCAACGACCACCTCACAGGGCACGCCGACTTTCGTCCGGATGATGTTGGCCCGCTTCTCCAACGCCGACGCGAACGTCGATGTAGCGCGTTCCTCGACCGATTGTTGGTCGTCCGCGTCCGGGTCTACGTCCGCGTCCTCGTTCACGTCAACAGTCGAATCCGAGCCAGCCACCGTCTGTTCGGTCGTGGTGGCGCTGTCTCCATCGCCGTCCGAACCGGCGCGTCCAACTGTTTCGATCGAATCTTCGTCGGCCATCTGGAGGAGCACGACCTTGCCGGCGTCGTGGGCACCCGCGAGCCGCGCACCGAGCATCGCGGTCGCGTTGGGATGATCGCCACGCATCACAACGAGAACGTGGTCGTCACCCTTCGTGGACTGGTAGAGATACTCCGCGCGTTCTGCATAGACGTTTTTACGCCACAGGACGAACACGACCGCAACCAGCGTGCTCGACACCCCAATGCTCAGAACGTAGATCCCGGCTTGATCCGGCGTCCCGGTGAGAAGCACGAGCAGCGCCGTCGAGAACGCCGCCGAGAGCTCCGTGTCGAGTACCCATGTGATCGCGCCGGTGAGAAAGATCGATAGCGCTGCCCCTACCGGTGAGACGCCACCGACCGACTGTCCGATCGGGAGCCACTCGGGGTGAGGGACGACCAGCGTGAACCAGCCACACAGCGCCCCGATCGTCAGTCCGCCGACGAAGTTCCACGGCGTGGAGTACTTGCCATCCGGATCGGAAAAGAGCGTGTGTGTCCCCGATGCGAGGGGTGGAAACAGAAGAAACGAGAGCGCTGGATTCACGTGCGAGATGAGCGTGACCAACGCGAGGAGCAACGGGATCACCACCAGGCTCGTGAGACGGATGAGGTTTCGTGTCGTTTCGATCCACGCACGAAACTCCCGGAGTTCGCGTCGTTCGATCCGACGGAGTCTCCGGAACGACGCCCACAGTCGGTCCCACCCGAGCATACAGCTCGTTTCGTCCGGGCCGAGAAAAGCCGTTTCGTTCGCTCACAGCCTAGTTGCTGCGGACAGCGTCAGTTCGATCGCGCGGCCGACGTTGTCCTTCGCCTTCTCGGGAAGCTCCTCGGCGTCGGTCTCGCCTTTCTGGGTTCCGCGGACGAGGTTCCCGTCGACAGTGCAGATCGCGCCCGCTCGCAGCCCCTTCCGGCGAGCGAGGGTGAAGATCGCTGCTGCCTCCATCTCCACCGACAGCAGTCCTGCCTCCTCCCACGCGGTCACGTGCTCGTCGGTCTCGGCGTAAAACGCGTCGTCCGTCGCGATCGGGCCGACGTGGACCGTCTCGTCGTTCCGGTTTGCCGCATCGGCCAGCGCCGACAGCACCTCAAAATCAGCCACTGCCGGGATCGTCGACGACTCGTAGCGTTTGGTCGTTCCCTCGTCTTTCGCCGCTCCGGTGGCTACGATCATGTCGCCGATCTCGATGTCGGACTGTAGCGCGCCGGTCGTTCCGACGCGGATGAACGTCTCGACGCCGACGGCGGCGAGCTCCTCTACCGCGATCGTTGCGGATGGTGCACCGATGCCGGTCGAACAGATGGTGAGGTCGCGGCCCTCGTACTCCGCGTTGACCAGTCTGTACTCGCGGTTTTCTGCGATCGTTTCCGTGTTTTCACAGTGCTCGGCGATGCGGTCGACGCGACCGGGATCGCCAGGTACCAGCGCGGTGTCGGCTACTGCTCCCGGTTCTACGAGTAGATGCGGCTGTTTTCGTCCGCTCATGTCTTTTTCTTCAAGGGCGGGGACAAACGTTTGCCGGATTTCGTTTTGACGACCCGGCTACCGCTCGGGCCGGGAATCGGACCGGGTGGTCTCCGTCGATTCGGCGTCCGAGTCCCGAATCGATCCGATCGTATCCCACGACAGGTCCGGCCGGGTGCCGCTCGATCTAGCGGCGATTGCGCCACACGCATTACCAACGGTGAGCGCGCGGTGGTATCCCGAATCGGGCTTGGAGAGGTGCGTGTGGATGAACCCCGCTGCGAAGGCGTCGCCCGCCCCGGTTGTATCGACGGCGTCAACGTCGTAGCCCGAGTGGTGATAGGTTCCATCGGGTGTGTGTGCGTCCGCACCACCCTCTCCGTGCTTTCTGACCACGACACACTCCTCGGGAATGTCGATCATCTCGGATTCACGGCGATTCAAGAAAACGATGTCGGCGAGCTCGAGCGTTCGATCGTACGACCGACCGGTGCACCGACGGCCGGGATCGAAGCTCACGCTGACACCGGTGTCGGTAGCGATCTCGGCCAGAGTCCCGGCGGTTTCCGGGTCCTGTCCGGTCAGGTGGAGGTGGTCTCCGGACCCGATGTACGATTCTGGAACAGCACCGGGATCGACGGCTTCGTTCACACCGTCGGTGCCGAGAACAAACGCCTCGCCGGCCGGAGCGACGACCAGATATTTCACCGCGGTTTGGCCCTCCACGACTTGTAGTTCCGTGGTGTCCACGCCGCTTTCTTGGAGCTCCGAGCGGGCCGCCCGGCCGTTGGCGTCGGTCCCGACGCTGGCGATGATCCCTGTCGAGACGCCGAGTTGTGCGAGCGCCACGGCCGTGTTCGCTGCACTCCCCCCACCGCCGCTGTGGCGCTCGTGGATTCGTGCCTCGCTGTCTGCCGTCGGGAGATGACCCACGTGGAGCGTGACATCCCAGTTGGCGTGCCCGGCGCAGATAACGCGCATTATCACACCGTAGCTCGACCATCCCAAAAACGTCTCCTCTTCGAACGCGACCCTACCCGACGATGGAGAACAGAATCGCGTTGTGAACGCCGGGACCCAATCCGACGGCTGCGACGGCAGCGAGCAGTAGGTTCCCCTCCGACGGCTCCTCGCGGACGTAATCGGCGAGGAGTCCGACGACCAGAACCGCGAGCACCACCTTCACGACGACGAACAGCCACACGCCACCGACATCGATCACGAGCCGCGAGAGAGGGGTCTGCTCGCCGAACCCCAGAAACGCCAGTCCGACGGCGGTCGACAGGCCGTCGAGCGCGTGACCGAACACGACGAGCAGCCCGGCGCTTCCGGTTTCCTCTGCGACGCTCGGAACGGAGCGACGAAGCAAAAGCCCAACCCCGCCAGTGACCGCGGTAGCACCCACGACGGCGGCTCCCGGCCAGAACACGCGCACCGGCGGCGATCGGAGGGCCGCGATCGCTGCCGTGGCAAACACGAAAACGAACGCCACCATCCCCGTGGCGAGCACCACACCGGGTGTGCTTTGAGGCGCGAACCGATCGGACTGGCGATCCCCGAGCACGGCGACGATCGTCCCCACCACGACGAACGTCGTGAGATAGACGGTGGGCGAACTCGCAAACGGAGCGACCACCTCCGGAATCGCGCGGGCCTGTTCGAGCGCGTACAGGCCAGCGCCGACCGCCATCCACGGCGCGAGCGCGACGACGATCTGTTCGGTGATTCTCGGCGCCTGCCGGTACAGAACGCCCACGATCACGAGAGTCACGACGAGAACGCCCACCAGATACGGAAGCGGCGGGAGCACGAACCCCTCGGGTAACAGCAGCCCTTGCATCGAACGGAGAGTCCCACGCCGGCGGCAAAGCCCTACCGACATCCGATGACCAATGGACGTATTCCGCTTCGTGGACACCACCCGGTATGGACGCATTTCCCGAACGCATCGATCACACGGTTCTCGGCGTGGAGACGACGCAAACCGACGCCGAACGCGTCGTTCGAGACGCCGAGCGGTACGGGATGAACGCCTGTATCCCGCCGTGTTATGTTGGAGATATCGAGACTGACGCGCTCCTCACGACGGTTATTGGCTTTCCCCACGGCCATCATACGCCCGAAACCAAACGCGTCGAAGCCGCGCAGGCCTACCGGAACGGCTGTGACGAACTCGATATGGTCATCAACGTCGGCCGACTCAAAGCGGGCGAAATCGAGACCGTCCGAACGGATATCGAAGCTGTCACCGACGCGGTCCCGATCCCCGTGAAAGCAATCATCGAAACGGCGGTGCTCCAAACCGAGGAGAAACACCGGGCCTGCGAAGCTGCGGCCGCTGCGGGCGCGGAGTTCGTGAAAACCTCGACAGGGTTCGCGGACGAAGGCGCGACAGTCGACGATGTGGCGCTCATGAGCGAGCATTTACCAGTGAAAGCAAGCGGCGGGATCGGCTCCTACGAGCAAGCGAAAGCGCTCCTCGACGCCGGTGCCGAACGCCTCGGTGCCTCGAGCGGTGTTCAGCTCGTCGAGGAGTACGACCGGAGGTGAGAGTATAAGGGCACAGCGACCGAGAAACAACGCATGAAGATCTACACGGGCCGTGGTGATGAAGGCCAGACCGATCTCCGGAACATGTCCCGCGTCTCGAAGACGAACCCGCGAATCGAGGCCTACGGCACCGTGGACGAGGCGAACGCGCTCATCGGCGTCGTCGTTCCCTCCGGCCACGACGACATCGATGAATATCTTCGAGAGATCCAGAACCACCTCCACATCGTTCAGGCCGATTTCGCCGATCCCGACGAGGACAGCGACGGACCACGCCTCGACGAATCGGAGATCGACCGCCTCGAATCGTGGATCGACGGCTACGAGGAGGAACTCGATCCGCTCGAATCGTTCATCCTACCGGGTGGGAGCACGACGGGCGCGAAGCTCCACCACGCGCGGGCCGTCGTCCGCCGCGCCGAACGAAGGGCCGTCGCGCTCGGCACGAACGAACCCGTAAACGAAACGGCGATCACGTACCTCAACCGGCTCTCTGACGCGCTGTTCGTCTTCGCACGGGTCGTGAACGAACGCGACGATGTCACCGAAGAGTCTCCCACGTACTAGGAAGGACAGACGCGCACTGCCGGCGGAATGGAACCACGAACCGACAGCACTTTTCGCCCACTGTCGTTTTCAAACGATGCACACAGCCCGGTTCTCCTCCGAGCCGTACTTTTTAGGTTGGCCTAAAAAACAATAAGTGTTTTGGCTACGGTGGTGTGAAGCGACTACCCCGAGTGATTTCGTGCCCGTGATCAATGAATTCATACGAAACCGACGGATACTGGGTTCGTATGGCAAGCGCAGCATCGCTTTCGGAACCCATGGTTCTCGCCCACGCCAAGCGCCGTCTCTTTCCCGACGCCGCGGCGTCGAACACGTACGCCGTGGTGGACACGCAGTTTGCAATGGACGAGTGGCTCTCGGGCCGACAGATCCCCTCGGCTGTTCGCGAGCAGCTGGCACCCTTCAACCACGTCAAACTCGGTTCGGGCTTTCCGGATCTCGTCGGGGTCCGTCCTCTCGAATCGGATTTGCTCGCAGTCGAGCGCTTTGGAGATCAACCGCCGTTGATCGCTGTCGAAGCAAAGGGAGACACCGATGCCGAAACAGCCGATGTTGAACGGGGTGTCATCCAGGCGTACGACCGGCTTCACGAGGCAAACGCCGCGTACGTCGCAGCCCCCATCGAGACCGTTTCTCAAACAGACCGGACGCTCGCCCGCGAGCTCAACGTCGGCGTGCTCGGCGTTGGTACCGACGGCACCGTTACACCGCTCGAAGTTCCCCGTCTCGTCGGTAACCGAACCTCCGACGATGCGACTGCAGTTCGCTTTCAAGCGACCGCACACGGCGTTGCTGGCAAGTCCTTCGGTCTGAATCATCCGAAAAACTACCTCGGGTATCCACTCGCACTGTATCATCCTGACGACACCGAGACCGTGCTCGCTGCGCACGTCGTTCGCGCCGTCGAGAGCGCGCGAATGGGTGCGGCCTTCCTCGGACTCGTCGACGAACAACCCAACAACGTCGTCCTCACGCCGCTCGGGGAGGAAGTGATCCGATTCGCCGTGAATCGGTACGGCTCTGTCCACGCTGCGCTGACCGAATTCGAGGAGTGGAAAGGATCTAGACGTCGGTTTTGTGAACTGGCTCCCAAGTGGGGACTGGTGACGAAACGGGTCGTGTGGGCGTACCCGGCAACACAACTCCTCGTTACGGAGCTCCAGACGATGCACGAGGATGCGGTCACGACACCATCCTTGATAGAGCTTGTCGAGTGGTTACACGTCCACCATCCGACGTTTACTGTCGAGCTGTTTCTCCGCGGGACTGAAGATGTCCGCGGTCGAGTGCTCGATGAGAACGGCGGGCTCTGCGTCGACGCACTCGAAGACGGCCGCGTCTTTCATTCTCCCACTGTCTTTCAGCTGAAGGCAATACTCTACCACGCGGGCGTTCTCACCGACCGTGGGGCCGAGCCGAATCGGCTTGATCCAGCGACTGATGTGTGGAAACTTCGAGAGCCGTTGGATCCAACCCGCTGCAGCGCATCTTTTTGACGCCTGTGACGAACCTCGCGAGGAGCACACGCAGGCCGAGATCGCGGAGGAGGAAGCATGATTGGCGGAGCATGGTAGTTCCTGGTTGAATCTAAATTGAAGATAAAAATCAATTACTCGGACTAGTAGAATTTTTTAATTAATAAAATAGATGAAAGAAACTATAAGCATCTACTACTATAGAGGATTGAACGTGGTCATTGGAATGACGACGATTCGCATGTTGGACGACGGTGTTGATGTGTCGTATGATGAAAAACATATAATAAATAGTGCGACGAGGTGCTCCGGCGGATGGTGGCTCGTCCCCCGTGAGACGCAGGCCGATGAGCGGTGGGAAATCAATGGCACCTAATGGATCACTGACGAGACGCCGGTTTGTCACACTCACGGTCACAACAGGCACGAGTATGGCGCTTGCGGGCTGTGGCGCTGACAGCCCGCCCGCGGAGACGGCCAGGGACACGACTGAGGCAGCCACTGGGACGCTCGCGCCGACAGCGACGGCGACCCACGACCAGGAGCAGACAGCCAGCGAGGAGGAGCAAGAAACGGATGTAGAGCCTGGTGATCATCCAATTACGAAGTACCAGCTCAACGTCAACGACATCCGTTCGCAAGGGTTCCCACTTTGGATCGATCAGAACGGGCGTATGTACGGACGGTACGGGCCACAAGTAACAGTCAGCGACGATTGGTGGCAAACGACTGAGGTGCTGTACTCATTTCCGGATATCCGTGATGGGAACGTCCAAATGGTCATCGTTCCTGATAGTGGAAACATCATCGTTGCGGTTGGTGGACGGAGCGACACTGGAGGGACAATCTACCGCCTCCACGACGATCTCAACGGGGCCGAGAAGCTGTACCAGTTCGAGTACGGCCGCGTCCTGAACGGTATGGGCCACGTCGCCTACGAAGACATCATCGTTCTTTCGTGTTATGCACTCTCGGATTTCGAGGCGGACCAGTACGCAAACGAGGTGATTCTTTCGACCGACGGCGGCAAGTCGTTCGAGCGTATTCTCGAAGTCCCCCTCAAGACCAAAGACGCGAGGAACCTCCATATCCACGACGTCGAGTACGACCCGTACGCCGAACGAATCTGGGTTGTTGTTGGTGATAATGGCAACGCACAGCTGTATTGGAGTGACGATCTCGGCACTTCGTGGAAGACGATCGCAGCACAAGGCGAAGTCACAATGATGACCCAGGTCGCTGCCTTCCAAGACTGCGTCGCGTTCGGCACCGATGGCTTTCCGGAGGGGATCATCCGTTGGGAGCGCGAGGGACCTGACGACGAACCAGATGGGGTGGATGACCTCGTCCGCCCACACGTGCAGATCGAGACCGATCATCCAGACAACGGTACGATGGAGATGTACGCGCGTCGCCGTTGGCACATCCGTGAAGACGATGGGCGCGAACTCTGTCTCATGCCGTTCGGCTACTCCCCCATGGACAAGCCTGCGTCCGATTCAGTCGTGCTCGCAAGCGTCGACGGGGAGGTGTGGTACGAACTCTACCGCACTGAAACCCGAGAGACCTTGCTCACGAACGTCATGGGGCCGCTGTCGATAGATGGAACCCGCCGAACGATCGTCTCTGATAGTAACCAACAGGAGGGGTATCAGGTCGACGCGACGGTGCCGAAGTTCTGGGAGTGATCGCTGGGGTCGATGTTCCGGAGCGGTCGATTCGGTCGGGGGAGCGT
Organism: Halobacteriales archaeon YIM A00010; assembly: GCA_025041175.1. Lineage (GTDB taxonomy): Archaea > Halobacteriota > Halobacteria > Halobacteriales > Haloarculaceae > Halocatena. The sequence goes on along the minus strand of JAKCFJ010000001.1, from coordinate 1,113,205 downwards.
CATTCACAGACCGGCGGCACAAGCTTCACGGTCCGGCTTACCGCGATCACCTCCAAGAATTGGTGGGTCTACCAGATATTGGAAAAACGCCCGCCGCTATTCGATAAGGATGGGTTAGGGCGGATTTGAACCTCGGTCGTTCCGCACGCTCCACTCCTTGATTCAAATCCTTCCCAACCCAGTACAGTCGCTCACGTTCGTTCGCGCCAGAACATGGGTTGGGGCGGATTTGAACCGCCGACTTCCTCCGTGTGAAGGAGGTATCATAACCAGCCTAGATCACCAACCCACAGTTGGGAGAAACAAGCGCGGTAACTTAAGGATTCCTTTCGACTACGCCGTTCGTTTCGTTGGGTTCTATACGTTTTTGATCCGGGTTTGCGCTCGACTGCGCATTCGTTCGGCCCGTCCGCGGAGCGTTTCGAACTCCGCTTTCAGCCGTTCGCTCGGAGCCTGTTCGGACTCCGGCTCGGTCACTTCTAGTCCGAACCGGGTTCGAAGGTCCTGTTCGAGCGGCGAAACCGTCTCGACAACGCCCAAGCGGCCCTCTTCGCCCGCTCGCTTGAGGTAGTACCACGCGTCTTTGAAGTGCCTGTTCATGTCTCACTGTAGTTGCTGAGCGAATAAAGTGCTTTTGCCAATCACAGGGTAACGGCCGATGCGTACTGAATTCGGACTCGTCGCTCGGTTTCAGTGCGCTGCTCCTTAATTCCCGGCGCGTTTACGGTACTCGTCTCTCGCGGAGGTGATCGCAGCAGCGAAGATAGCGAGCATGTCGAACATGTCCAGCTCGCGCTGTCTCTCAGTTGCTGATTCTGTGGGGCTCTCGCCACTGGCGGTCGGTTCGCTAGCACCACTCTCGTCTGTGGCTGTGCTCTCGCTCGTCGATTCGCTCTCGTCGTCCCCGGTCGATCGTTCCTCCGTTTCGTTTGCTTCGGTGTCGCCCTTTCGCGTCCGCAACAGGATGGACACCCCAACGATCGCCAGCAGGGCGATCGCTAGCTTGCGTTTCATTCCGCTGCCGTCCTCCGATCCCATTAGTACTGTGTCAACTAGTGTCGAGCGTGTTGTCATGGAGCGATGTGTACGTCTTCTCGCTTCACCCCTGTATAGTTATTTGATTTTCAGACCCCGAACTGTGCCAACTTGCTACGGCGTTCGACTGCACACCTACCCTCGAGCAACTTGATCCTGACCGAACGCATACGAGGTGGTGTGCGGATTTCGTCGGTGATCTCCGGGTTTGGAGGGCCCGCAAGCCGCTACCACGAACGAAGAAGGGACTCACGGGAACAGACAGACTGCGATGCTGCTATCACCGACCCGAAGGACTCCGGTTGCAACGGCCGGAAGGAGTGCGCCTGCGAGTGAGAACGCCGGATTTCTGATATCGGGCGTCTGGCTGCCCGCCCGTGCGAGCGCAATCATCGAACGGACTAGGAATTTCGTGAAGAAAACGATCATGGTGAGCCGCAGCACAAACGCTATCACCGGTGAGACTCCCAGGCCCATCCATCCACTGCCACAGAGCGCTCCTACAACCACGTTGAGACCGAGTTCGTGCGTCCCCGTGAGAACGACCCAGAGCGGACCGACGAGTCCGATGGTCACGATCGTCGATGTGCGAAGATCCTCCCATCCGGACTGCGTTACGAGTCCGAGGACTCCGCCCCAACTTCTCCGACACAGATGGCTGACGCGACGGCACCCACTCTTCACTCGTCCGACCGGCGACGATACCGACACAGGAACACGTTCTGAAATCCGTCGCATGCGATAACTATTACACTACTTCGTTGGACAAAAAAGATACCGGCGGTCGAATCATACCCGTATCGTACGTTTCATTCTAGTGGAACCTTCGATGATCACTTATACGCGTGTTTTGAATACTAGCTGGGTCGGTTTATCGTATCGACGGCTGTCGGTATCGGTTTATGGCTGTTGTGAATCGGTGGCTTTCATCGTATGAATGAAGTCCCTGTACACCATCGGTATTAATACCAACTGGTGTCCCAGACAAAATATAGAACGATGAATCCGCGTTCCACACTGTCGTACATTGCTGTCCTCTTGTCACAGCGCTCGCACTGTCAATCGACCGTCTCTCGGAGATGGTCACGATGGGCGTGAACTGGATCGATCAGAAAACGATGCAGCTCGGCAGGATTATTATATCATTTCTTATTATTTCATTTATTATTGGATATATATTGAGATTCATCTCCTCATCTTCTATCTTACAATATAATCTGGGGGAATATTCTTATATAGTTATAATTTTATTATCTGGTTTATTATTGATTATATTATATGTATATGTATATATAAGGAGGAGATCGCGCAAACACGCCCAAGAGTTACAAGAGCGTTCGACCCCGAAGGCCGCGGCGGAGGCGCTTTCGTTGCTCGATCGTCGGGACAAGCGCGTGCGAACTGTTGCTGCCGCGGTCGTCGCTGATGGATGTCGCGGTGCGCCCGGTAAGGTCGTAAAGCAGTCTTCGAAGGACGTCGGAGCGATCGTCGATCGGCTCGTCGGTCGCCTCACCGATTCCGTGGACGACGTCCGCTCCAACGCGGCTGCGTCACTGAAATTTTTCGCGCGCGATTATCCCGACACCGTGATCGAGCACGCGGACGCGGTGCGTAGCGCGCTCACCGGGTCGGATTCGTCGGTGCAAACCGACGCTGCTATCGCGGCCGGGAACCTCGGAGCCGCGTTTCCCGACCGCGCCGAGCAGTTCACAGAGCCGCTTGCCGAGCTGTGTTCCGACGAGGACCCGGAGGTCCGTGCGGCTGCGTGTGTTGCGCTCGGACACTTTCCCGACCCGGATACCGAACGGCTTCGAGAACTGTCCGACGACCCGAGTCCCCTCGTCACGAACGCGGTTTCTGCGGCACGGGCGATGGCGAACGGCGACCCGCACGCCGCTGACCAACTCTTCGCCGGCGTGGCTGGCAGTCGGGCCACAACGGACGGGGAGTTCGTCGACAGCCCGCCAGACCTCGATTTCGACGACGTGGCCGGGATGGATTCGTTGAAAGACACCCTGCGACGACAGATCATCGAGCCGTTTGCGGGTAACGACGTGTACGAAAAATACGGCGTGGCCTCGGACAGCGGCGTGCTCTTTCACGGCCCGCCTGGGACCGGTAAGACCCACATCTCGAAGTGTTTGGCCGGTGAGCTCGGCTGTAATTACGTCAGCATCGACGGGGGGAGCATCGACCGCCAGCGAGGCGACGTGATGACGCAGCTGTTCGAGGAGGCACGGCAGAACCAGCCGTGTCTGATTTTCATCGACGAGATCGATGCGATCGCTACCGATCGGTCAGCGGCTAATCAGCGCCCGGCAGACACGAAGCTGGTTTCCCAGCTGCTCAGTGAGCTATCGGCCATCGATGGGACCGACGACGTTATCGTGATCGGTGCGACGAACGCCCCCGAGAGCATCGATGACGCCATGCTTCGAACAGGTCGGTTCGACTCGAAGATACACGTCCCAGCGCCCGACGCGGAAGCGCGCATTGCGATCTTCGACCAGCATATGACCGCTCCAACCACGTCGATCGATACGGACCGATTCGAACGCGAAACGGAGGGACTCGTGTCGTCGGACGTGGTCGAACTCGCCCGACGGGCCGGTGTCAAAGCCGCGAGCCGGGAGCAAGAAACCGGCCGTGAGAGCGTCGTCACCGAGACGGACGTGTTCGACGCCATCGAGGCGATCACCACTCAACAGGAGATGACCGGGTCGTTCATCCAGCGCCCCCCGGCTATGGACTTCTCGGACGTGGTCGGTGCAGAGGAACTGAAAGACCAGCTCCGACAAACGATCGTTAATCCACTCACACAGCCGGAGTTTCACGAGGAGTACGGACTGGGCGTGGAGAATGGGGTGCTCCTGTACGGTCCTCCTGGCACCGGAAAAACGCACGTTTCGAAGTGTCTTGCTGGTGAACTTGGTTGTGCGTTCATCAGCGCCAAAGCGAGCGATCTCGTCAGCAAGTGGATCGGTCAAGGAGCGAAAAACGTCGAGGCGATGTTCGAGGAGGCACGGCAGAACCAGCCGTGTCTGGTTTTCATCGACGAGATCGATGCCCTTGCCACCGACCGAAGCGCTCGCCAGACCAAAAGCGAACGGCAGATGGTCAACCAGCTCCTCGCCGAACTGTCACAGCTCGACGATAGCGGTGAGAACGTCGTGGTGATCGGAGCGACCAACCGGGTTGATGAGATCGATCCGGCGATGTTGAGAACCGGTCGGTTCAGCGAGCTGATCGAAGTTCCACCGCCGGATGCAAACACCCGAGCCGCGCTGTTCGATAGCTCCCTCACGGCTCCGACCGATGGACTCTCGTTCGAAGAGATCGGTGATATGACCGAGGGATTCGTTGCGAGCGACGTAGAACACGCCGCCGAACGGGCCGCACGCAAGGCTATGCAGCGCGCGCGGACTGGAACAGGTCCGGAAGAAGTCACGCAACGAGACGTAATCGAATCCATCGCGGAGATCCGGGCCAGCTTGAGCGAACGATGACTCGGAAGCTCGCACCGACTTTCCGGCGTGGGCCGTCGCCCGTGCGCAACGGCTGCACACCGGCCGAAGTGATACGGTCGACACTGGGGATGAGCACGCGACTGTCGACTGTGGCCACGAGGTGGTCCTCAGCTGTCTTCGGGTTCGACCACTTCGGGGTCGGCCATGGCTCCTTGGAGGCTCCGAAGGCCGGTGATCCAATCGGCGACCGGTCCGTACTCGATCTCCTCGCCGGCGCTCGGTGGGAGTTCGCCTCCGTCGATGATGGCCGAACCTGCCTGTGCGCAGTAGCCAAGCGCCGTTTCGAACTCCTCTTCTGCTTCTGCGTCGCGCGCGGCGTGAATACACTGTTCGACGTCCGTGCCGGCTTCATCGTCGACGATGTACTCTTCTGCGGCGTAAAACACACAGACGAGCGCCGTCTGGACGGCGTTCACCAACATGAGCGTGTTCTCGTTTTCCTCACCGAGTTCGACCTCCGTGAGCACGATTTCGCGGACGCCAGCAAGCTCCGACAACGCCGTCTCCTCGTCGAGTATCTCGTCGTCGTAGTCGGAGACGATCTTTGCGATCGCGATGACGGTGTCGTCCTGAAAGTTCTGGAGTAAACGCCCTGATTCCTCGTTTTCGAGGTCGATCTCTTCTGCCGTTAATCGGTCGATCCAGTTCTGCCAACGCTCTTCGGTGTAATACTCTCCCTCGGGAGCACTCATATCACGTTACAACAGCCAGTCGATGATATGCCTTTCTCACTCACCATCGGTTTTCGGCCAAATGCCCCGACGGATCGGGCTACTCCCGCCTCACTCGAGCGTCGCTTTCGTATCGATGCCGTAGACGTGGTGTGGCGTGTCGACGTGAGCGGTTTCGAGGGCCGTCTCGTGGCCCTGTTCGTGGAGCCAGGCGCTTCTCCGCGGAACGGTTTTCGGCCCGAGCACGGCTCCTGGGCGTTCCGGATCATCGATGAAATCCGTTTCCATCATGAACGGCTCGCCCGCCTCCACAGCGCGGAGCAGTTCGTCCTTGTCGGCGAGAACGCTGGGCGTCGGTCCGGCTACCCGCCCCGCGGCGTAGTGTTTCACCACGCGGTGGCGGGCCATGCCGGCGTCGGCTGCCCACTGTGCAACGTCGGTGAACTCTTCGCCCCCCTCGGTGTGGAGCTGGACGGCACAGTCGTGGTCCGCCCCGAGCGAGAACGCGTGTCGCATCACGCCGTTCGAGGCCTCCCAGACTGGGTCACTCACCTCGTAATGCGGACGGCCGGATTTGAGCGCGAGCGCCTCGCCCGAGGCGACGTACTCGGCGGCCACATTGAGGCCTTTCTGCATGAGATCGCGCGCTTCTTCCGGGGAAAACCCCCGCTCTGTGAGCCGCGAAACGAGCGCCGGATGAACGCCGAGCACCGCCCACGCGCGGCCCGGCAACACTGCTGTAGCCCCGCGCGTCACATCGAGCGCGTGCTCGAACGCCACGCGAAAATCGTCTGCATCGGCAACGTCGACACCGTAGTGCCACGACGGTTTGTTCAACGCAAGTAGGTGCGTGCCACCCACAGCGGCGAAATCCTCGGCTGCCTCGACACCACGGCCGTTCACCGGATCGAGGTGGAGATGATCGTCGAGTATCGGCGTTGGTGGTGCGTTTCCCATGGTCGGTGTTGGTCCCCCGGAAAAAAATCCGTTGTCAATCGAGCGTGATCGCGGTGTGGGCCGCGTTCTGTAACCCGTCCGATCGGCCGTGCTCACCAGGAGCGACGGCCAGCGTCTCTACCCCGTGTCTTGCTGCGGTTTCGAGAACGGGCTTGAAATCCATGTCCCGGGAAACGATCGAGAGCGTATCGAACTCGCCACGGACAGCGGCCGACGCGGCGTCCACCGCGAGTTTCACGTCGACGTCACCACTCGTTACCACGATCTCGAACCCGTGGGCCTCGCCGGCCTGGATCAACCCGGGCGTCGCGTGCTCGTCGACGTACAACCGGGTTACGACCGGCCGTCCGTACTCCAGGGTGGCCGACCGCACGTCGTCGAGATCCACGTCGAACTCCGACCGGAGCACGTTCGGTCCGTCCACGAACACCCCTATTCGGGATCCACCGGAAAACCGGCTAAACAACCGCTTCATGCGTATCACAACTCCTCACCCCTGAAAGCCGTTACTGGGGAGAATCGGTGTGGGTCGACATGACACACCACATCACTCATCGTATACCGTTATAATGTTATTACAGTAACAAATAAGCGCCGAATGATTGGCGATTAGTACACCGATATAGTAAGCTTTAACGTATCATTGCTAATTCTGTTAACCAGAACATGATGGGCCGTTCGGGACTTGACCGACGAATGTTTCTCCGATTGAGCGGATTCGCCGGCGTAGCGGGCTTCTCAGGCGTTGCGTCAGCGAATCCGGGGCGCGAGCCAGGACCGAAGCCGGCCGAGTGGATCGTGGGCGTCGGGGTCGGGAAGAATCGTCCACAACGCGAGGTCGAACCGTATCTTCCGGGATCGGCCAGCGTGGTTCACGAAAACGACACGATCGGCTACGCTGCTGTCGAGCTTCCGGATGAGGAGGAAGTCACCACGCAAACCCACGAATCGTTGTCACAGGCGATCGCGGACACTGGACCTGTCAAATATGTGGAAAAAAATGAGACGTACCGCGCTCAGTTCCTTCCAAACGACCCTCAGCGCGAGGACCAGTACGTAGCGGAGGCGATCGATGCATCGACAGCGTGGGAGGAGACGCTCGGAAGCTCCGACGTGACGATCGCCACGATCGACCAGGGTGTACAGTACGACCATCCGGATTTGGAGCCGAACGTGGCGTCGTCTCCTGGGAAGGATTTCGTCGACGGGGACAGTGATCCGTATCCGGAGGATCTATCGAACGAACCCCACGGAACGCACGTGTCGGGCATCGCGGGCGCGCGCACTGATAACGCACAGGGTATCTCCGGCATCAGCGATTCGACGTTGTTGTCGGCACGGGTGCTGAACGGTTCCGGCTGGGGATCGGTGTCCGACATCGCGGACGCGGTCGAATGGGCGGTCGATCAGGGTGCAGACGTCATCAACCTCTCGCTCGGTGGTGGTGGCCGCTCGCAGACGATGCAAAACGCCGTCACGTACGCGAGTTCTAACGGCGCGCTCGTCGTCGTCGCTGCTGGCAACAGCGGCACCAACGAGACGACCTATCCCGCAGCGTATGACGAGTGTATCGCGGTGTCAGCGCTCGATCCCGACGAATCGTTTGCGTCCTATTCGAACCACGGTGACGCGATCGAACTGACCGCTCCCGGGACGAACGTCGTCTCGACGTGGCCGGAGGACGGGTACAAGTCCGCGTCCGGCACGTCGATGGCAGCGCCCGTGGTCTCGGGGGTTGCGGGTCTCGCCCTCGCGAAGTACGACATGACGAACGAGGAACTGCGAACCCACCTCAGAAACACCGCCGTCGATGTCGGCCTTTCCGAGACGAAACAAGGCGTTGGTCGAATCGATGCTGGCGCGGCGCTCACGACGCCTCCCGGCGAAAAGCCCGACTCCGGCTCCGATTCGGATACTCAGCCCGACTCCGGCTCCGATTCCTCGGACCCGGACCAGAACGACGGCGGCGGTGGTATCGAATCGACTACAACCGAGCTGGACGGAGCGCTTTCGGAATCTAAACCCGAAAATTACTACTCCTACACGTGGGGATACAAAGAACCGAGCAAGGTCGTGCTCACTCTTTCCGGTCCGTCGGACGCCGATTTCGATCTGTACATCATCGATGGCCGAGAGCTTCTCCCGACGATCGACCGACACGACTACTCCGGTCGGTCGAGCAACAGCGACGAACGGATCACGATCGAACCGCCCGAAGCGTCAGTCCCCCTGTACGTAACCATCGATTCCTTCAGCGGTAACGGGGAGTACACGCTCTCGTTCGAAGAATTCGCCTGAGCGGACCCGTTCCTCGGCGGACAGCTGGAACCTGTGACTATTCTGACTCGTTGTCTGTTCCGATGTCAGGAGGCGTAGCGGGAACCGTTGGAGTGTCCATTGGCGGAGATGGGGATTCCGTGGTGGTCGTCGGCGCGGGTTCTGTGGTGGTCGTTGTCGGTGGTGTGGGTTCCGTGGTGGTCGTCGGTGGAGCGGTGTCCGTCGGCGGTGGTGTGGCTTCCGTCGTGGGTGTGGCAGTCGGCTCATCTGCTGGCGTGTCCGTCGGATTCGGGTCTGGGATGGGCGTCGGGGTGTCCACTGGCTCCTCGGTAGTCGGCTCGTCTGCTGGCGTGTCCGTCGGTTCTACTGACGGTGACGATGGACTCGGAGTAGCCGTGTCGTTGAGTCCCGGTGGTGACGGGAAACCACCGAGGAGCGTGATGAGAACGCCGACGGCGAACAGTCCGATTCCGGCGAGGACCAATCCACCCTGAACTAGGCGCTGTTTCTCGATCGATCGGTCCCGTTTCCGAGACGATCCTCGATTTCCCCGTCGTGATCGCGCCCGCCGACTATCGCGATTTCCCATGTGTTATTTAGGATCGGGGGTGCTTAATTATTTTATCTCATCGGTTCTAATATACGGTGGAGATAGTACTATACTGTGTGAATGCCTCCGTCGGGAGACACAAGCACGCTACCAACGGGATACCGAGGATGGCTGGTAGTGGCGATGGCACATAGGGTATCGGTATCCCGTTATGACTCGTGCAGTCAGACACCTCCAAAGGAGGCGCAGTTTCCCGTAGTTCTTACAGACCCTTAGTTATCTTCCCCATAACCGTTTCCGTCGGATGACCGGTTCCATTCGGCACCGTTCGTCCGAACAACCGGGCTGGGCGATACAGTGCTGGGTTCGTTCTGAAGAACCTCTCCGGCCGGATCGGTTGTTACCCCGAACAGACGGTGTTCGAGAATTCGACGAGCATGTTTTCGAGCGCGTTGCCCTGGTCCGAGTCGAAGATCGCCTGTCCGTGTTCGCCCGTCGGGAGTTCCTCGAGCTGTTTTGGATCCGACGCTTGCTGGTGCATCATTTTGGTGGTTTGGACGTATCGGTCCTTGTCCTCTTTCCCGACGACGAACAACAGCCGCCCGGAGAGCTCGGGCGCGTAGCTCGCCGCCTCGCCGGGTGAGATGACGACCGAGCCGTCGATCTCCGTCCCGGAGATCGTGTTTGCTTTCACGACGGCGTTGGCACCAGCGCTTGCCCCGACGGCAATGACGGTCTCTGCGCCCTGTTTTTCGCGTAGATACGAGACGGCTCCGGCGACCGTCTTGGGGGAAGCCGCGCTGTTCCCAGGTGACACGGCGAGTGCTGTGTGGCCTCCCTCGGCAATGGCGCTTGCCTGGGGTTCCCAGTCGGATCCGTCGGACTCCTGCCCAGGAACGAGGACGACCGCGCAGGAGCCGTCTCCATACAGGAACCCTTCCACTTGGCTGCCGCCCGCCGAGAAGGACACTTGCTCTCCGCTCGCTTGCTCGGTGGGCTCTTCGGTGGTCTCTTCGGTGGGTTCCTCGGTCGCTTCAGTGGTGGTTGGCTCTGTGGTGGCCGTCTGTTGTGGCGTCTCCGTCGCTGGGGATTGGGTTTGTGTCTCCGTGGTCGTCGTCTGATTACCGTTCTCGTTCGGATTCTCAGCGTTCTCATCCTCTGTACACCCGGCAAGGCTGCCCGTAACGGCCAATCCACAGCACAGCTTCATGGCCCGACGTCTGCTGATTGATTGATCCATGGTCTATGACTACTGTGTGTTCTATCGATATTACTATCCGCCACATAAATCGAACGACAACTGTTTCTCAACGATTGAAACAGTTGTCCTCCCCCTTTCTTCCGATTACCTCCCGGAGGGGACAGATTCCTCACAAACGTTGCTCGGGCTGTTGCCGACAGGATGATCCCCCCACCGCAACTTCGTTTCGCGGTTCCGCCGACAGAGAGCCATTAGATAGTCTATAATAATGTGTTTCAAATGTGTAGCAACGACACGCCCAACGATATCGCTATGCCCTCACGCTCACATTCATTGTTACACCCCATCCGTTCGAATAGTTGTTGGCCATCGGAATCGATGCTGTTCTGTGGTCCTTCGAAGCGAACCGATAAAGAGAACCACCCCCCACACATTCGTGTGGACAACGCGTGAAACGGAATCTCGTTACTGCGTTTGCCGCGATTGCTGGCTCACAGGTGTTGATCCTGGTCGCACAGTCGGTGTTTTCTCCTCTCCTCATCCGCATCCTCGGTCCCACCATCTACGGGGAGTTTGCGACCCTGTCCGCAGGGTTCGGTATACTGATGATCCTGGTTAGCTCGGGCATCAACGGAGGCGTCCGCAAGTATATCGCAGAAGAACACGCGGCGGCAACGTGGAAAAGCAATGTGTTTGCGTACTACTTCCGGCTCGCATTCGTCTTTGCGATCATCGCGGCTGTCGGGTTGGTGCTCGCTGCCGAGCTCGGCATCGTCGGGACGATCTTCGACCCCAGATACACCCCGTACCTCTACATACTGGCACTGCTCGTGTTCGCGGCGCAGTTCCGCGAGTACGTTCGTCGGGCGCTGATGGGGCTGAAACTCGAGCACATCGGCGGGATGTTGAACGTGGTGTACAAGATCCTCTACTACATCGCGGCGATCGGGCTTGCATACCTTGGGTTCGGGGTTGCTGGCGTCTTCGTCGGACAGATCTTGGCGAGCATGATCGGGTTCGTCATCGGGTTCATCTACATCTCGAAGTCGATCTCGCTCAAGTCCCTGTTCCGATCCACCCCACCCGACTTCCCACGGAAAGAGATGTTTTATTTTAACCATAATTCAATTGTATATTTCTTCTTGCTGAAGACGATGTACGAGTTCGACATTCTCATGCTCACTGCGTTCACCAGCAGCACGTTGACGGGATATTACAAGGGTGCGCTCACCCTGGCGCAGTTCCTTTGGCTGCTCCCGACAGCGCTGCAGGGGCTCATGATCCAGTCCACGTCGGATCATTGGGCGAAGGGGCGCATCAGGAAAATAGAGGATCTCGCGACGCGATCGACCCGATACGTCCTGTTGTTGATGTTGCTGCTGGCGATCGGTCTCGGGGCACTCGCGCCTGTGTTCGTGCCGATGTACCTCGGGACTGCGATGGAACCGGCAGTGACGCCGCTGCTCATTTTGCTTCCCGGAACGGTTGGGTTTGCGGTTGCGCGTCCGCTGTTGACGATCAACCAGGCGAGTGGGAACATGCGGACCCTGATCGTGGCAACGGGGGCCGCAGCCGCGATAAATTTCTCTCTCAACTTCCTGCTCATTCCCCAGTATGGAATGCTCGGGGCGGCGTTGTCAACCTCGCTGGGATACGGTTCACTGCCGCTCCTCCAGGTGTGGGGCGCGCGGGTGTTGGGGTATCAGCCGTTCAAGCACGCTCGCCTGGGACGGATCAGCGCGACGGCGATCCTCAGCGCCAGCGTCATCGCCATCATGTCGATGTCGTTCGGATCGATAACGTTCGCGGATCTGGGTGCCCCGTGGCTCGGTATTCTCGGGACGATACCGGTCTCGGTCGTGGTCGTCCCGCCGCTGGGCTTTCTGCTCTACTCGCTGATCGCCATCTCCACGGGGGCGATCGATCTCGGGGAGATCTTCGAAATCCTCGTGAAAATCCCCGATCCGGTGGGATCGACTGTTCGCCCGATCAAACGCCGGTTCGAGGCGTCCGATCAGTTCGGGAACGAACAGAGCCGGGCGTCCGCGATCAAACTGATCATCGGGATCGCGGCGGTGATCGTGCTCGTCAGCGGTGCCGTCATAGCCGCCGGGTTCCCACTGCTGGCCATGACGCCGTTCGGATCGGCGGACGACGGTGTGCTCGGGTCGATCGTGGATCAGCCACCGGCCCCGCCGTCACCAGACGGTCCGAGCTACACGGAGACTGTTGGAGGCACACCCGAGCCGACGCCGTCGTCCACGCCGACGTCGACTGTCACCGATCCTCCCGACCAACCACCGACGGAGGAGACGCCTCCCGACCAACCACCGACGGAGGAGACGCCCACCGACCAACCACCGACGGAGGAGACGCCCACCGACCAACCACCGACGGAGGAGACGCCCACCGACCAACCACCGACGGAAGAGACGCCCACCGACCAACCACCGACGGAAGAGACGCCCACCGACCAACCACCGACGGAGGAGACGACTACCGCTCCACCGCCCGCAGATGGAACGACCACGACTACGACGGAACCGGACGACGGGATTTTCCAGTTCCAGCTGTCGGCTTCCTCATAGGGACTGTTGTGATTCCGTCCCGCTGTGGCGACACAGAACGGTTCGTGAAACTCCAGAGCAGTCGGCAGTTAACGACCGTGCCGCTACTCACAACGTCCCTATCAGTCCACGGAGGATAGCCGTCGCTGGCTGCGTTCGTGGGCGTTTGATGCGGAGTACTACCCTCATCACGGGGCGAACGGGGATCCGAGCGTCGGAGCAGCGGCTGTCCAGTTCGAGATCGGTTAGAGCCGAGATCGCTCTCGGTGTTGCTTGATGGGCGGGTTTCGTTCAGCCTGCGAGTAAGTTGCGCTGTTGTGCCGCGATTCCGGCGGTTACCGCGACGAACAGCGCCGTGACGAGCATCGCCAGGACTCCCTCGGACAGCGCAACGACGCCAGCCATGGAGGCAGCGATCGACAAGACGCTCCCGACCGTCGCCACGCCGTAGTACCGGAGGAAACGAGCGGAGCGTGTCGCCGTTGTCGGCGGGTCGATGTCGTCCGTCTCCGGCTCGTTGGCGCTCGATGAGCGCGTTGGAGGCGTGGCGTCGGACGCGGCTGGCTCGATGTTGAGGTAGGCGTCGAGCTGGTCAGCGAGTTTGGTTCGTGAGACGATGCCTCGCTGTTGGTTGTAAGTGAGTACACCGGCGTCGTCGAGCTTCGGGAGGTGTGATTGGTACAACGCGATGTACACCCGCTGGCGCTCGTTGGAGTCGAGCGCGTCGATCGTCGTGTCGTTTTCCCACGCCGCAACCTGCTCTGCGATGTCGCGCATGTTGATCTCGCCCTCCGTGTCTTGGAGAAACACCAACACCTGCCGTCGCCGTTGGTTTTGCAGCAGATGAAACAGCTCGTCCTTCGAGAGTTCGGTCGGCTGCTCCTCGGACCCACTCTCACGTGGGTCGTCACCTGCCGTCGGTTCTGGATTCGTATCTGCACCAGTGTCTGTGTTCGCCACTGCGTTCATAGTAGTCATCCCTATGTGCCAGGGAAAGGGTGCCTTCAGTGTGGGTAAGTGTACGATTCAGTTAAGAACCTTCTGATAGACGCGAACGAGATCCCGTCCGAGCCGGTCGAGGCTGCGGTCGGTGGTATCGCGCCCGTTCGACCGCTCGTCGGCGTCGAGCACCCCTGTGAGCGCGTCGACGAGCTCGTCTTCGGTGTTTGCGATCCGGGTCGGCTCGATGCCCTCCAGCACGTCGGAAACGAACCCCACGTCTCGCGAGACGACGGGGAGGTTGCACGCTGTGGCCTCACAAACGGTCATCGGGCCGCTCTCGTGCTCGGAGGTCACGAGCAACGCGTCGCTCGCGTTCATGTACGCGGGCATCGTCTCGTAGTCCACGCCCGAGACGGTCTCGAGCGTTGCGTCGGGGACGCGCGCGACGACGCGTTCGGCGAGGCCGTGGTTCTTTACTGGTCGATCGGGATCGTACGGGAAGAGAACAATGCGCTCGTCGGTCGGCCAGCCCACGCGCTCACGAGCCGCGTCACGGTCGGTCGGCTCGAACAGCTCTGTGTCCACGCCGAACGGCACGTACTCGTGGGGAACGTCGAGCCTTCGGGCAAGCGGCCTCGTCGGCGCGATGACGGCGTCGCTCCACTGGGCGGCGGTCTCGCTCACCCGCCGGAGCCACCCTGGTCCCATGACGTCAGATCCCCAGAGCGTCAACACGACCGGACGGGTCGGTTGACAGAGCGCGAGCGGACCGATCAGCCCGTAGTTCGCGTGGACGAGATCGAAATCCGCCAGCCCCTGCCCGAGCAGTCGGAGATACGCGCTCAGATACTCCTGGGGACCGCGTCCGCCCGACCGGGGTCGGGGGACGACGAGCGTTTCACACTCGACCCCTCGCTGTTCTAAGACCTGCACCTGCTGTTGGAAGAACGGCCGGTTCGAGGTCGCAACCTGCAACACGCGGAGATCGGTCGGCTCAGTGTCGGGTGTCATCGAGTGCGTTCAGTATCACATCGGTCGTGTCGACCGTGTCCTCGAGCAGCTGTTTTCGGCGCTCGTCCCAATCGGTGTCGTCGGTGAGGATGTCGACGGCAGTTTCGAGCGCGTTGTGGTGGCGGTAGGAACCCTGGCAGTTGTACAGCAGGCCGTATTTGGCCTCGATCTCGTCGGTGTACCCCATCCGAAGCGTGCTCGCGTACACCGCTGGCGTGCCCAGCACCGCGCTTTCGACCGCCATCGTCGCGCCTTCCCCGACGAAGAGATCCGAGTACGCGAGCAGGTCGTGAATCCGGTGGGGTGCGACAGTCGCGCGGTTTTCTTCGAGGTTGCTCGGTAGTTCCGCCTCGGAGGTGATGAGCACGCGCGCGCCGGTCGCCTCCAGCCGGTCGACCACGTCGGTCACGTCGTCGAACCCGCTTTCACCGACGTCGTGGGAGGCGTCCCACGAGACCAACCGGAGGACCACGAACCGATCCTCGGGATCGAGATCCACACTGTCGAGGACGCTCGGATCCGGATCGAACCGGTCGGGATGGAGGTAGGCGAGTTCGTGGTAGCCGCGGTATCGTTCGTGGTTCGCGCCCGCCTCATCAGTGAAACACGCCGGGGTCCAGATCTCATCCGCGAAGGGAAACGTGATCGTGTTCCCCGGCGCGTGCTCGGTGTCGGTGAACACGACGCTTTTGGCTCCGGTGAGCGTTCCAACGTGGGCCGCGGCCGTTCCGCCGATCGCGGCCATCACGTCCGGTCGCAACTCGCGGGCGCGCCGGAGCAGCCGGTACTCCCACCGGGGCTGATCCACGAGCAGCCCCTGAATTCCGTTCGACTGCCCGTCAACGAGCACCTCGTGGTCGATGTCGTACGCCGCTAAGAGATCGACGGCGACCTCTTTGTCGCGCGCGAACACCGACACGTCGTGGCCATCGGCCTGTAACTCTCGGATCGCGTGTTTGAAGAAGTGGACGTGCGCCGGGTGCTGGATCGTGATACAGTAGTGCATGGGTCCTCGATCACAGCCGGTTGTAATCGAAGCCCGCTTCGATCGCCCGGTCTTTCTCACACCCGCCCGCCACGTCGACGAGGATCGGGTTCTCGTTGAGTTCGGCGGCCATCGTTGACGGCGACAGCGTCGTGAATTCCTCGTGTCCGGTTGCGAGCACCACGCCGTCGAAGTCCGCGAACGACAGCTCCGATTGGATCTCAATGCCGAACGACTCGCGCGCGGCGTCGGTGTCGACGTGTGGATCGTAGCCGACTACCTCGACGCCGTACTCGGCCAGCGCACGGATCACGCCGGTGACCTGGGAGGTGCGGATGTCGCCGACGTTGGGTTTGTAGGAGAGACCGAGCGCGAGGATCCGCGACTCTTTGAGCACCTTGCCGCTCCGGTTGAGCGCCTGTAGCGCCAGCTCCGCGGTGTGTTTGGGCATGTACTCGTTGATTTCTCGGCCCTGCATGATGAGCTGGGGACGGTAGCCCACCCGCTCCGCGCCGTGAGCGAGGTACAACGGATCGATCGGGATGCAGTGGCCCCCGACGAGTCCAGGCCGGTACTGGTGGAAGTTCCATTTCGAGCCAGCGGCGTCGAGCACCTCCTGGGTGTCGAGATCCATGTGGTCACAGACGATCGACAGCTCGTTCATCAGCGCGATGTTGATGTCCCGCTGGACGTTCTCGGTCACCTTCGCGGCCTCTGCGGTCTCGATCGTGGGCGCGCGGTAGATGCCGGCGTCGACGACCGACCCGTACAGCTCGGCGAGTCGCTCTAAGGTTTCCTCGTCCGATCCGCTGACGATCTTCGTCACCTCGCGCAGTCCGTGGCCGGCGTCGCCGGGCGACAGCCGCTCGGGGGAATACCCCAGCGACAGCCCCTCGCCCGCGCTCAGTCCGGAATGCTCTTCGATGGTGGGACCGAGTACGTCCCGTGTCACGCCGGGATAGACGGTCGATTCGAGCACCACCGTCGCACCCTCGGAAACGTGCTCGCCGATCGTTGCTCCCGCCGCCTCGATGAACGATAGGTCCGGGTCCTTCGAATCGTCGACCGGCGTCGGAACCGTTACGATAATGTACGAGGCACGTTCGAGCGTGCTCGCGTCGGTGGTGAACGCAACGTCGCTTTCGGCGATCGCATCGTCGCCGTGGTCGCCCGTCGGATCGGTGCCCGACGCGAGCGCGTCGATCTTTTGCTCGCTGATGTCGTAGCCGACCACGTCGTAGCCTTCCTCGTCGAACGCCAACGCGAGTGGCAGCCCCACGTACCCTTGACCGATAACACAGATCGTCGCTGTTTCAGACATTGATTCCAATTCCTCGGTAGTGAATCGAGTCGTGCCCACGTAGGCCTTTCAGTTCTTGGCGACCGTCGACGAGCACGAGCCGCCGGTCAGTGTCCGCCGCGAGTTCGGGAACGTCGAGATCCTCGAACGCCGGCTGTGGCGTCACGAGCACCACCGCGTCGTAGCCGTCTCCGAGTTCCTCCATCGAAACGATCGTTGCCCCCGCCACCTCGAACGGTTCGGTGTGGCTGTTCACCGGATCGACGGCGGTCACGCTCGTGCCCGCTTCGTGTAGTTCCTCGACGATCGGCAACGCCGGTGCGGCCCGGATCTCGTCGACGCCCGGCCGGTAGGTCAGTCCGAGCACCAGCACGCTCGCGTCCGCCGGATCGATCCCCTCCGCGCGGAGTCCATCGAGCGCGTGATTCGCCGTGTAGCGGGGCATTTTTTCGTTCGTTTCCCGTGCGCGCTGCATCACCGGCGTTTCCCTCTCGACGGCATCCATCACAAAGCGAGGGTAGTACGGAATGCAGTGACCGCCCACGCCGGCACCCGGCCGGTGAATCTCACAGAACGGTTGGGTGTTCGCCGCCTCGATCGCCTCGGTCACGTCGATGCCGAGATCCTCGGTCTGCCGGGCGAGCTCGTTCGCCAACCCGATGTTGACATCGCGGTAGACGCCTTCGAACACCTTCACCGCTTCCGCCGTCGTCGCGTCCGAGACGGGAACGATCTCGTTGTCGTTGATCTCTCCGTAGATGAGTTCGGCCACCCGCGTGCTTTCCTCGTCGAGCCCGCCGACGATCTTCGGGTACGCGCCCCGGATGTCTTCGAGCGCGCGGCCGCTCGCCGTTCGCTCGGGACAGAACGCCATCCCGAACTCCCCGAGTGACAGCCCGCTTTCGCGTTCGAGCAGCGGGAGCAGCCGGTCGACACAGCTCCGTGGTGGCAGCGTCGATTCCGCAATCACGATGTCGCCCGGATCGAGTCCGGCAGCGACAGTGCGCACGGCCGCCTCCATCGCCGACAGATCCGGCTGGTCGTACTCGTCGATGAGCGTCGGAACGATCACAACGTGAATCCGCGCGTTGGTGGCGGCAGCCCTGCCGTCGGTAGTTGCGGTGAGCTTACCATCACGAACCAGCTCCGACACGAGTTCGGGAAGCTCCGGTTCGCCGGTGATGTGACACTCTCCGTTTCTGACCCGATCGGCGACCGATCGGTCGATGTCGACGCCGGTGACGTTGCCGGTCACCTCGGCGTAGACGGCCGCGAGAGGCAACCCCATCTTTCCGAGTCCGGTGACCGACACCGGAACGTCCCCGCTCGTCAGGGCGGTCCGTTGCTCGTCCACCGGTGCGTTCGAGTCGTAGAGACCGACGCTTTTGGTTCGTGAATCACTCATCGTAACGCGTTCTCCGGCGTCAGTTCTTCGGGAAGCTGTTTGTGAACGGCGGGCGTGCCGACCGCGAGCGTTTCCGGTGGTACGTCCCGCGTGACGACCGCGCCGGCCGCGACGAACGATCCCCGTCCGACGCTCACGTCCGGAAGGAGCGTCGCGTTCGCCCCGATCGAAACGCCGTCTTCGACCACTGGCCCGACGAGACCGACGTCTCGTCGAACGGGGTAGGGATCGTTCGTCAGTACGGCCCGCGGTCCGATGAACACGTTGTCGCCGATTTCCGTGTCCCGTGGCACGTACACTCCGGTTTGGAGACTCACGTCAGAGCCGATACTCGTGTCGCCGTCGATTACCGTGTCCGTTCCGACCACTACCGAGTCGCCGATTGTCGTCTCCTCGCGCACGAGCGCGCGGTGCCCGGTGGTGAAATCGTCCCCGATCTGTACGTCCGTGTAGATGATCGTGCCGGCTCGAATCCGGGCTCCGTCGCCCAAAACAGTGGCCGACGCGTCGTCTGCGTGTCGGTAGCCGACGGTCGCCCGATCGTCGATGTCGGCGTCGGTTCCCGCGTCGTAGGCGGTCATCGAACGACCCCCACGACTGTCGCGTCCATCACTGGCTCGTCAGCCATGCCGGTCTCGTTCGTCTTCGATCCCGCGCTCGGCTGCTGTGTGTTCGTTCGTCGCGTCGTGGTCCTCGGTGAATGTCGGCTGTACATCATTTATATTCTGCCATTTTTGTGGTTCATTCGACGGCGGAGTAAGAGAACGGGCTGGGTTGTGGGTTCGTTTCCTCGTCGTTCACTTTCGCGTCGATCGTCTGGGTCAGTTCGAGCGCTCGAAGCCCGTCTTCGCCGGTCACTACTGGCTCCTCGTGGCCACGAACCGCCGCCGCAAACGACGTCAGTTCGTTTTTCAGCGGCTCGGTTTGGTCGATCGAAAGCCGCTCGACGACGTTCGAGTGGCGGTGGTGGATGTCGCCTTTGTTGACGAACTCCGACGACGACTGTCGGTGGATCTCGACCGATTGGTTGATGTAATCGAGTTCGACCCAACAGCTCTCCGCGGAGATCGTGAGCCGCCGGATTTTGCGCTGTGTCACCCGGCTCGCGCTCATCTGTCCGATGATCCCCGACTCGAATTCGAGCACTGACTCGGCGTATCGCCCCTCGTGGTTTCCAGCGGCCTGGACCGATGTCACCGGCTCACCGACGATTGCCAGCATGATCTCCACGTCGTGGATCATGAGGTCCATGACGGCGGTGTCTTCGATGGGCCGACTCGGCGGTGGCCCCAACCGCTCGACGTTGATCCCGATGATGTCGAGATCGCCGACCATCCCCATGAGCGCCCTGACCGCCGGGTTGAACCGCTCGATGTGCCCGACCTGCAGGATGACATCGCGCTCGTCTGCGCGCTCGATGAGATCGCGTCCCTCTGCGGGGTTCCCGACGAACGGCTTCTCGATGAGGAGATCCACGTCAGCAGCGATACAGTCGCGCGCGATAGCGCTGTGATACTGGGTCGGAACGGCGACGGACACCATGTCCACGCGGTCGAGCAGTCCGGCTATCTCGTGGGCATCGGTGTCGTACTCCGACGCGATCGCCCGCGCGCGGGATGTGTCGGCGTCCGCGACGCCCACGAGTTCTGTATCACACAGCTCGTTGTACACGCGGGCGTGGTTCTGTCCCATGCTCCCAACGCCGATTACCCCCGCGCGAAGCAACTCATCAGACATGTTCGATCTCAATGTCTCGCATCGTTTCACCGATTCGATCCACGTCTGCGTCCGAAAGCGACGGGTGGACGGGCACCGAGAGCACTTGCTCCGCGCATCGTTCGGCGACCGGCACTGACGCGTCGTACCCGTCGTACACCGGCAGCTGGTGGATCGGCGTGGGGTAGTAGATGCTCGATCCGATTCCGGCGTCCGACAGCGCCTCCTGTACCGCGTCCCGGTTGCCACACCGGATCGTGTACTGGTTGTAGGCGTGGTGCCGCCCGTCCGGCTCGGTCGGCGTCACCGCGGGCGTCGCTTCGAGATACTCGGTCAGCTGGGCCGCGTTCTCCCGACGGCGCTCGACGTAGTCGGGCAGCCGGGAGAGCTGGTTGCGGCCGATGGCACCCGCGATGTTCGTCATCCGGAAGTTGTGCCCGAGGGACTCGTGTTCGTAGCCGTATCCTCCGTCGGTCCGTCCGTGGTTGATGAACTGCCTGGCGGCCGAGGCGATCGATTCGTCGTCGGTCGTTATCATCCCTCCCTCCCCGGAGGTGATGTTTTTGGTGGCATAAAAGGAGAAACACGCCACGTCACCGAGCGAACCGGCCGGTTCACCGTGGTATCTCGCCCCGTGGGCCTGGGCCGCGTCCTCGATGAGCGTCGCGTCGTAGCGCTCGCTCAACTCGGTAAACCGGTCCATGTCGGCCGAAAGCGCGTACAGTTGGACCGGCATGATCGCGTCGACGTCCCCGTCCAACTCCTGAATGCGCGTTTCGACCGCCTCGGGATCGAGCGCGTACGTCGAGGGATCGATGTCCGCGAACACGGGCTCGGCTCCCGCGAGCCGGATCACGTTCGCGGTTGCGACGAACGAGAACGGCGTCGTGACGACGGTGTCTCCGGGTCCGATTCCGGCGGCGACGAGCGCCGTGTGGAGCGCGGTCGTCCCGTTCGTGGTTGCGACCGCGTGCTCGGTGCCACAGAACTCCGCGAACGCCTCCTCGAACGCGGCAACCTCCGCTCCGGCTGCGAGATTGCCCGAATCGAGCACGTCGAGCACCGCGGTTCGTTCGGCCTTCCCCATCTGTGGATCGGCGATCGGTATGTCGGTCACGGCTGTCTCACCCTCCGCGACACGGCGCGACGACTGACATCCCACTGTTTGGTGCGTTCGGAACCGAGACGGCGCTTCTGGTTCCAGTGCCTCAACCTGTGCATTTTCGCTTACCACGAACTCGGTGCTCTTTATTATAGGTTGTCTAATGCTCCCGCCGAGACAGTCGGTGTCACTGTTGTGGCCCGTTTCCAGCGAGCACCACAACTGGATCTGCTCTCAGGACGTTTCTCGTCGTACGACGGGTTACACAGCGCGTCTTCGATCGGAACTCGAACTGCAACGATGGAAACAGTCTAGTGAACTTTAACCTCTTGCAACCGCTACAGCGCCTAAATGGTTCGTTGGCTGCTTGATCTCGTTGCTGTCGCGCTCTTGACGGCCGTGGCGGGTGCGGCCCTGTTTATGCTCGATGGGCCGGCGCGGGTCGCCCTCGTCTTCCCGCTCATCGTGTTCATCCCCGGATACGCGTTTCTCTCGGCGCTGTTTCCCGAGGAAAGTGAACTCTCGCGCTCGCGTCGCGGCCGAACGCCGTGGGGGTCGCCCAATCGGCACACACAACAGGACTCCGAGAACGAGTTCCTGCTGGGCAACATCGAGCGGTTCGTGCTGTCGATCGCGCTCAGCCTCGCCATCGTCGCGTTCATCGTTTTCGGACTGAACTTCACGGTGGGCTTCGACGTTCGACCGATCGCAGTCATGCTGTTTGGTTTTACTGGATCGATGATCATCTTCGCTATCGCCCGGCGGATCGTGCTCCCACCAGAAGAGCGCTACACCGTCGAGATCACCACCGATGGGATCCCAATGGACGCCTCGTTTCTCGGGCTGTTCGGCATCAGTCTGCTCGTGTTGGGTGCCAGCACCGCTGGATTCGTGCTCATGGATCCGGCACAAGATCCCAACTCCGGATTGTTCGTCGTCGCACAGAACCAGAGCTCCGGCAACGTGTCGATGGAGGGAGGCGAGGCCGCGATCCCGGACGGACGGGAGGTGACGCTGCTGGTCCAGAACAACGAGACGGAACAACAGGACTACACGGTCGTCGTCACCCACGACGGCGAGGAAATCGAACAGTTCACGCCGACCGTCAACGCCGGTGAGGAAGAGCGAATCGATTACGATCCACCCGACGACGGCGAGCAGCTCACGTTCTACATGTACAGGGGCGATGCCCCGGACCAGCACTCGCTCAACTCCACCGACCACGTCCTTCGCTACAGCCTCTCATCCGGTGAGGGCGGTGAGCAGGAATCGCTCGCCGCTCCGGCGTTTCTCGACCGATCACCACCTGCGCTAGGGAGTCAATAACAATGTGGCCGTGGGGTCACGCCGCGTTCGGCTATCTGCTGTACTCCTTTGGCGCGCGGCTGTTCGGGCGGACGCCGAACGGCTACCCCGTGATCGTCCTCGGGATTGCCACCCAACTCCCCGATCTCGTCGACAAAACGCTTTCGTGGGTGTTCGAGCTGTTTCCACAGGGGTATTCGGTCGCTCACTCGGTGTTCGTTGCGGTGCCGCTGGGGATTATCGTGCTCGCGCTCGCCGTGTGGCGACGCCGTGCCGAGTACGGGCTGGCCTTCCTCGTCGGCTACTGGTCCCACGTCGTCGGGGACGTCGTCTTCGGACTGCTCTCGGGAAACCCCTATACGTTCGCGCGCGTGTTGTGGCCGGTCGTCACGCTCCCGCCGTACTCCACGGATCTCAGCGGACTCGCGCGCGTGCAAGCCTACGTCATCTCCTTCATCAACTTCTTCGCGGACGAAGGGTTGATTGCTGTGGTGGTTCTTCTCGCGGTGTATTTCGGTCCAGTTCTGTTCGCCTTCATCGTCTGGCTCGTCGATGGCGCACCAGGCGTCGCAGAGCTCCGTCGCCTCACAACGCCGAACGGCTGACTACGCGCCACTACCGGGGATCCGTCCGGGATGTCATCCGAAACAACCGGGGATAAAAACAACAATTGAGGTGATAAATATAATGAATAAGTCAATACCAAATATATATTACACATACACGTCGGTGGAATATAAGGACGTGATTCGCCACGAACCAAACCAATAAGCATGTACAGTGTTATATTCTTTTCGGCTGTTGACCGTATTTGTCTGGCAGCTGCCTGATCGATATAGTAAGTTATTTTGTACAGTACTCCCGTGGTCCCAATGGACTATGCCAGAGAGAGAAGAGGCCAGTACACTGTCGCGTCTGTCACCAGGCGTCAGTCGCCGTTCGTTCCTCGGAACGACCGGTGCTGCAGCAGCATCGCTTTCGGTGTCAGGGACGGCCGCTGCGTCGTCCTGTTCGCGACAGGATACGGGTGATCTCGACCAGGATGTGGAGCTGAAAAAGGCTTCCACGGAGGAGGTCGAGCTTCAGACCGAGGCGCCGGAGTCCGAGTCGGAACCGGATATCGAGTACGACGAAGTTATTAACGTCGTCGAAGCGGGGGCGGACAACACCGGTGGGGAGTCGATTTCTGCCGTCATTCAGGAGCTTGTCGCTGATAACACGCTGCTCAAGTTCCCCGAGGGACGGTACTACGTCGACGAGATGGTTCGTCTCACTGGGTTCGAAAACTTCGGGATGATCGGCGACAACGCGACGCTCGTGCCGGCTCCCGCGGACCAGTACAAGAGCGAAGCCCGAATGTTCAAGCTCGGGGTGTACTACCAACCGGGACGGAACCTCGAAGTCAGGAACTTTACGGTCGATTACTCCGCGCCCAACACCGGACTCCGGGCGTTCGATCTGACGGTTTCCGACGGGCTAATTGCTGAGAACATCGCGTTCGAGGGGGTCCACGACGCGGGAACGTGGGGACCGATGCACGTCGACATCGTCGGTTCCGGCGGGTACGGCGTCGTCAAAAACATCGAAATGCCCGAAGGGGGTGTGTTCACGAAGAAAACCAAACAGGATGCCATGCCGACCGTCGAATGGGGTCCGACTGGATTCCTCGTGTCCCCCTACCACAGCGGTCGTCTCGATGTCGTCGACACCGTTATCGGTGCATTCCCCGACAACGGGTTGTACGACTCCAACAGTCCCGGTCAGGTCGTCGTCGAAGGCGGCCGATACCAGAACTGCAACTCCGGAAGCATCCGCATCACCGGGGATAACAGCGGGGTGTTCGGCGCCCACGTCGTCATCGACCAGAACCGTTCGCTCGATGAGGGGCAACACGGTATCCGTCTCGATGGCGGGAGCAACATGACGATCTCCGACACGGTCATCGAGATGGCCCGGCCGAACGGTAACGGGATTTTCGCCCGCGAGCCGGTCGAATCGGCGGTGATCAAGAACACCGAGATCATCGCTGGGGACAACAACGCTAGAAACAGCATCGACGCACTTTCCGTCCGCAAGGGTGCCGGCAAGATTCTCGTTGAGGACTGTTCCATCACGCAGAACCATGCCGGTCAAGCGCTCCATATCAAAGACGGGAGTGCTCCCGTCGTCGTCAAAGGTCTCACTGTCAAAGGTGAATCGACTGGTGAAACGGGCGGCCGCAACGCCATCTACTGTGCCCGCGATGGGTGTGAGTTCCGCGGTCTCGACGTCGATCTGCCAAGCGGCAGCCATCGTCGTGCGCTCGGGATCTTCGCGGACGACGTTCTCGTCAAGGGCGGTGAGTACGCCTCGAGCGGCCGGCCGCTCACCATCGAAGGCAGCGGTGTCAGCGTTCGTGAGATCACTGCCGGTGCCTACAACGGTGACGTTGCCGTCGAGGTCGTCGACGGTGCTGCCGAGCTGGTTAACAACACCCTCTACCAGGGCGTCTCTGGCTCGAACGTCGCAACCAGTGGTAACCAGTACAAGTAACGACAACGCGCTGATTTCGCGCGATCGCTCACATTTTTATCTTGCAGTGTGGTCTTGTTCGATCGACCGGATCGTCCGTTCGACGGAGCGGCGAGTACAGAGCCGTCTGCGAACGCGTTGGTAGTGCCCGGAGCCGACATACACAAACGCCCGCCGGCTGTACACGGAGTATGACGGAAATCACGAATTTCGCGCGGGGGGTCCAGGGGTTTACGAGCAACGCGTTTCTCGTGACGGGGACGCGGACGGTCGTCGTCGATCCGGGCAGCGGATTCGACGCGCCCGGCCGGATTCGTGAACACGTTGGTGACGTTGATGCGGTCGTGCTTACCCACACCCACTCCGATCACGTCGGCAACCTGTCGGCCGTGAAATCGGCGTTCGACGCCGAGGCGTGGGGCTTTGACACCGACCAGCCCGGGGTCGACAATCCGATCGTTGACGGGAAACGGGTTCAGCTGGGGGATCACACCTACACCGCGCTGCACACGCCGGGTCACAAAAACGACCACCTCTGTTTTCACGCGGCCGAGCCAGGGATCCTGTTTGCGGGCGATCTCGTCTTTGCGAACGGAAGCTTCGGACGGACGGATCTCGAAGAGGGCGATCGAGAGCAGCTCGTCCGGAGCATCGACCACGTTCTCGACGCGGTCGAGCGTTCGCTGTCGGAGATGCACACCGGCCACGGCCAGAGCGTGCGCTCGGATCCGTACCGCGACATCGAACTGGCGCGACAGGCGGCGGTTCGGTGAGGCGCTACTGATCGTTCTCGGCGGCCGAGTACTCGATCCGCTTTCCCGTCGGCTCGATACCGAACACGGGGCCGTCGTTCACTCTTTTAGCGCTGTCGTGCACAGCGCGTCGTACGCCGGTGCGTACGCCGTTTTGATCGTTTCCGGTTGGGATCGCGCCTCGCTGTCGAGGGCTGGTAGCTCCATCGTCGCTTTCGGCTCGATGAGATCGAGTACCCGGTCAACCGGCACTTCGAGCTGTCCCTCCCGCGCGCTCCCGCTCGCAACCGCACACGCCTTTGCGTACCGCGTCCCGCCGTAGATCCGCACGAGTCCCGGCTCGACGACCGCAACCGCGTCGGGTTCGAGCCCCGTGAGCGGGCGGGCGATGGCACCGTAGGACTCGACTACGGCCCGATCGGCCGCCTCGATCCGGTCGCTGATCCGCTCCAACGCCGGGAGGTGGAGACGGCTCATTACTTCGTTGAACCCCTCGAGCGACGCGACCCGGGTGGCCGATTCCACGGGCAGCCGGGTGGTGACCGAATCCGGCAGCTCGACGGTATCGTTCACGACGTAGGTAGGATCGTCCGCACCGATCCGGTCGACCACGAACTCCCGGTCGGTGCGACCGAGCAGCCCCTCGTTTGGACCCGGGGACGGCTGCCACAGCCGGTGGATCGGATTGATCGCCTCGGGTCGCCGGTCGGTGGCGCCCGCGGCCGCGAGCCGACGAGCATCCTTTCCGTACAGGCGACCCGCCGTCGTGGCGTGGTGGTAGTCGTCGTGATCGAACCAGTAATCGTTGCCAGCACGGGGCTTGAACCCGGCTCCGCCGACGTGGTCGAGCAGCCCGACCGAAAACGTCGTTTTCCCCGCGTCAACATCCGTGTTTCCCGCGACGAGCAACTGCATATTACTCGAGTCCGTAGTAGCCCGGTTCGTCGTCGGCCGCCGGGGCGGCGAAGACGAACGATTCAGCGTTGATCATCATCCACGGGATGGCCCAATCCAACAGCACGGACTCCGTCTCGGCGTCGAGATCCCGCCCGGGATCGAGCCCCTGGAGCAAACGGGCGATCTCGTAGGTGGTGTACATCATCTCCGCTTCGAGCACCTCTTCGGGCGATTTGAACGCGAGCGGCTGTGTGCGCTCGAACGCTTCTTTCGGACGGGGCATATCGATCCAGATACCCTCCCGAAACTAAAACTGTTTGATCCACTCCCAACGAATGTGTAAAATGTAGCGGGTAGTTACTCGTATGAGGATACGACCTGCGTGTACTGTTCTGCGACGTTGTTCCAGTCGATCACTTCGAAGAAGGCGTCGATGAACGAGCCACGGTCCGGACCGTAATCGTAGTAGTAGGAGTGTTCCCACACGTCGAGCGCGAGGACCGGATGGGCACCCCACAGCGCGCCCTGATCGTGCCTGTCTACCTTGACGTTTCGCAGTTGCTTTGCGACGGGATCGTACACCAACAGCGCCCAGCCGCTGGCAGCGCTCGCTGCGGCCTGGAACTCGCCTTCCCAGCCCTCATACGAGCCGAAATCGGATTCGATGCGCGCGGCCAACTCGCCGTCAGGGGTTCCCCCGCCGTCCGGCGACATGTTCTCCCAAAACAGCGTGTGAAGGTAGTGACCACAGCCGTTGTGGGTGACGTTGGCCAGTGCTCCCCCAGTCGTGGAGAAATCACCGCTTGCACGGTTTTCGGCCAGTTCCTCCTCGGCGCTTTCGAGACCGTTCACGTACCCCTGGTGGTGGGTGTCGTGGTGCCACGTGAGCACCTGACCGGAGATGTGTGGTTCGAGTGCGGTGTAGTCGTAGGGTAGCGGTGGCAGTTCCGGATTCGAGTGTTCAGCCATTGTCTCTCACCTCGGCGCAACCATCTACGGGAGGGCTGTTAAATCTTGAGGATGGAATATCAAATAATAGTTGATTGTCCAGTTTCAAGAGCTACTCTCTTGGGATGGTGATGTCGCCGATCGTCGCGTCTGTCCGGGCTGCTGGTCCGTTCGGATCAGAACAGGTGTGTGGTTTCGATGTCGCTTGCGATCTCCCCGAGGAGCTGTGTTGCATCGGAATACGCGAGCACCTGCTGCATATCCCCATCTATTTCGAGATCCCCGCTCATCACGGCGGGGATCGGTGCTAGTTCGCCGTCGACGATCCGTTGCCACGTCGGATAGGTTCCACGGAGCACGAATCCGACGTCTCGCTCGTCGCGTCCGCTCAGAATATCCACCTCCTCACAGCCCCCATCGTACAGCCCGACCAGCGCGTACACGTTTCCGTCCACGATGTGCGCATCGAGCTGTTCGAGCAGATCTCGGCTCCGGTCTGGAAGGTGTCGTCTGACGCTCTCATCGATGAGCGATGGGGCCTCATCGAGGGGGATGTCCGATAACTGCTCTCGGAGGTGGTCCGGAACCCCTTTGAGCGCCGCTTCCGGTAGGTCCCCGATCGCCTTCCGTTCGATCGGCACGTCGGTGATCTCGAAGCGAAACGAACCGTCGAAATCGACCCCCCATCCCGTCCCGGCCGCATCGAGCCGCTCGTTCGCGTTCATCCGCCGTTTGTACTCCGTCAACCACTGTTCTGTAGGATACAGCACCATATGCGATCGACCGAACCAACACAGACAGAATGCACAGAAAGGAATTGTGCGCCCGATACAAGGCCATTCATCAACCTATCAACACAGGGTAGCGTCGTCGATTACTTGTACGCGCTCATGTCGGTGAGCTCCGATCCGACGATGAGCTTTTGGATTTCGGTCGTGCCGTCGGGAATGGTCATGACCCGTGCGTCCCGGTAGTAGCGTTCGAGGCGGTTCTCGGGTTTGAGTCCCTCGGCTCCGAACACTTGGAGCGCGTCGTCGGCCACCTGCTTGCTGGTTTCTGACGTGTAGCCTTTCGCCAGCGACGACATGAGCCTAGCGTCGGGATCGCCCGATTCGAGCAGCTCGGCCGCACGCCGGGAGAGCTGCCGGGACGTTTCCAGTCCCACTTTCATATCGTACAGCTTCTCTTGGACGAGTTGGTGTTGGGCGATCGGTTTCTCGAACGTCTCTCGGTCGGTCGCGTAGGCGAGTGCTTCGTCCATGGCTGCCTGCATGATGCCGACGGCCATGAACGACATTCCGGTTCGCATGAACGAGAACGTCGCGTTGAGCGGTTTCTGTTCGAAGAACAGCTGTGTAACGCTCTCGGGGAACGGAACGATCTCGTTCATGTCGTATCCCTCCATGATGGCGTTGCTGAAGATGTTCGATAGCCGGTTGCCCTCGGGGACGCGCACCGAGTCGAACGTTATCTTCGCGTTCGAGACCCCTTTCCAGCCGAGCTTATCGAGTTCCTCGGTTTCGAAGGAGGCGTTCTCCCGGTCGACGAGGAACATGTCCTGTGCACCGGTCGATTCGTCGTGAGCGACCACCAGACACACGTCCGCGTAGTGGGCGTTTCCGACCCAGATCTTCTGGCCGTCGATCACGAACTCGTCGCCGTCCTTGCGGGCGGTCGTGCGCGGCCGGGCGGTGTCGCTGCCGCCGCTGGGTTCGGTGACCGCGAGGCTCCCCAGACACTCACCGGTTTCGAGCTTCGGGAGCATTGCCTCGCGGGTCTCCTCGGCGGCAAAGCGCACGAATACGGAGGGAAACGACATCATCAGGCCGACGTTCAGGCTGGGCCAGACGTAGCTGATCTCCTCCGCGGTGAGCATGAACTTCCACACGTCACCGAAAAAGCCGGGGGCTGTCTCCGGGTCGAACCCGATGCCAAGCTCCCGGAGGTCGGTGACGAAGCCCATCAGCGTGTCACGGTCCATCGGCCCGTTTCGATCCAGTTCGTCGACGACCGGATCGACGTTCTCCTCGAGGTATCCGCGGAGATCGGCCCGGAACGCCTTTTGTTCGTCGGTTAGGCGCATTTCACTGGGCGGCTTGGGCCTGTTCGGAGAGCGTGTTCATGATCGGTGCCAGCCGAGTACCCTTCTGGACCGGTCCGTCCATCTGGTACTGCTGTTGCATGAACCCTTGGATAGGATCGACGTTCCCGGTGATGAGTCCGACGAGCACGTCCGCGGGGCCGGTGATCGCGATGTCCGGATCGTCGAGCTCTCCCGCGCCGCCCGTCACGGCCGATTCTGCCTCGTTGACCTCCACGTGGCCGGTCATCGGGCAGTCGTCGGCCTCGAAGTTGACGGTGATGTCCTCGTTGATCTGCTGCTGGACCTCCTCGTTGCCCTCCGCGACGACCCGCACGCCCGACCAGAGCAGATCCTGGAACTGGTCGGCGGTTTCGGGATTCTCCGAGACGAACGACGCGATCTCCATCTCACTCATGCGGTTCAGGATCTTCGAGACGATCTCGGGGCGTTCGCGCACCAGCTCGTCCGACTGCCCCTCGATGTCCGCGAGGAGATCCGGAAGCTCGGCCTCGAGCGCGTCGTCGTCTTTCTCGAACGATTCCTCGATCCGCTGGATGAGTTCGTCGTCTACCATGGTTGTTATCCGTTGGGTCGACTCACCTGCTGTGAGTCTCTGTGCCTCAGTGTACCACCGAAACCAGAATGGATCTGTCTCATCGGATGGGAGGGTGTTTATATTACGTCCGGCCGATGGGTTGTGTCGCAGCTACTGCGTTCTGTCTATACACCCGGACACGATTCATGTACCGATACGTCGCCTGATTGGCCGGGACCAATCCTGTTGTCATGGATGTGGTCTCCTGCATGTTGATCTATTCGTGTCCGGGTGTATAGTTCCCGTACCGGTCGATCCGGTCTTCGGTGGATGGGCAACGATTCCGGTCGGGATGCGCTGGAGGACGGCTTCGATCGGAGGATGGGTATCAGTGATGTGTTGACGGGTCGGCCCGACTTCGACGTCGTCGCTGATCCCGTCGGGGACGAGACAGAGCGCCTGTATGTCCGTCGTTTACCTGAGGTCGGTCGTTGGCCGGTCGGTCGCGTTCGCCAACGTTTCGAGTGCGTTCCCAACGGCCCCAGGAGCACCGGTCAACAGCGCTGCGCCTCGGTCGGCTGCGTACTCCCGGTAGATGGAGAGTCGCCGTGGAACCACACCAAGGATGGCGTCGTGCACACTCAACGCGACAAACACCGGGAGCAACAGCCGCCCGCCCATGAAAAGGACGGTGGCAAATCCAACGACGTACTCCATCACTGTCCCGAAAAACAACCCTGTTATACAATATCAAGGAGAATACCTGGCCCTTTAGGGTCAGGATGAATCCGACATGTTGATACTCCTTCCGTACGTCTTTTACTTGTCGAGCCGGATACTCACAGAGTCCGGTCTTTGACGGCCCGAAACTGGCGGTTCGAGTGTCCGCCCATCTCGGAAACGAGCTGTGCCCTTCGTGGGAACGAAACAACAAGCGGTGGGCCCTCTTGCGGTACAAAAGTAACTCCGAGTCCTCACGGAGAGGATAGGAGTACCGGGGGCTTGGCATCACCAGAACGCATAGCGTTCTGGTTAGCAGCCGAGCTTCGCTCGGCGACATCGCCAAAACCGAAGGTTTTGGCTAGCAGCCGGACGTAGTCCGGCGACACTCCCAGTAGTCCATCCGTGCCTTCACAGGACTACGCTCGGAGATTCTGACTCCGACCGTAGTGGTGGACTGCAAACCCTAAGATCTCAAACCAGCGGTGCGGTGCCGTGGGATTCCTCCGCGGTTACGCGGAGGAGGATGTCAAGATGGTGCTCAGCCCAGCATGAGATAGCCAACGAGCACCAGCACAATCAGGAGCAACGCCACAAGGGTGAGCTGGCGACGCGTCGGAATCTGACGAGAGTTGTCCACTTCGAGGAGGACGACCGCTTCGACCTCGATCGAACAGTGGTTTTTGGGTTGGTGAAACGTGAGATCGCCGGCGACGGCGACCTGCATCCCGTTGTCGATCTCTGTGGGGATGGCCGGCCGGCGGGAGGCAAAGATCACGCAGTGAAGTGGCGATCCCTCGTGGATGAGGTCGAAGTGAACGTGATCGTCGGGCACACGATAGTTGACGATCTCACCAACCACGTACTCATACCGTTGGAGACGACTTGCGCCGTCGATTATGGTCTCGATCTCCTCGCCGAGCGTGTCGGTGAACGCGATCTGGTCGCTACCGAGTGTGTCCTGCAACGATGAATCAACACTCATTAGTTACAAATACTATCGAAGCGGATAAAGGACTATGGGGATCAGAAGCTGAACAGATCGACGCCGCCGGTGACGCCGACGACCTGTCCAGTGATGTATTCGGCCTGTTCGCTGCACAGAAATGCGATGAGGTTCGAAACGTCTTTTTCCCGGCCGAGCTTCCGCATCGGGGTCGCCTTTGCGATGCGAGCGAAGTGTTCGTCGACCGGTTCGAGCTCTTCGGGGGACATGTCAGCGAGCGCGCCGACGACGATGTTCGGTGCCACGACGTTGCAGGTGACGCCGTCCTGTGCGCCTTCGAGCGCGAGCGTTTTCCCGAAGCCGATCAGCGCTGCCTTCGTGGTGGCGTACGACGCCTGGCCGAAGCCGCCTTGCATGCCGGTTATCGAGGACATGTTGATGATCCGTCCCCACTCGCGCTCACACATTCCCGGGAACACCTCGCGGGTGATGTTGTACGCGCCGGTGATGTTGACCGACATGTCCTTGTCCCACTTTTCCTCATCGTAATCTTTCATCTGAGAGCGGGCGTCGACCAGCCCCGCGTTGTTGATGAGAATGTCGATGCCGCCGGTTTCTTCCCGGAGCGCCTCGACCGTCGTGCGTACGTCCTCTCGATCGGTGAGGTCACACTCGACCGCGTGGGCGGTCCCACCGTCCTCTTCGATCTCGCTTACAACGTTTTGGGCTTGGTCTCGTTTGTCCGCTATATCCAGAACGACCACTTCTGCGCCCTCCTCTGCGAGCACCCGACAGTCCTCGCTCCCGATCCGTCCGGCACCGCCCGTCACCATGGCCGTCTTGTTGTCGAATCCGAAATCCATTACGGCGAACGATTGGGGGATGACTGACTAATACTTTCCCTGCCGAATACGCGGTCGCTTATACCAGCTGTCCCGCCTCTCGACGCCGCTGGGGGTGCCGTCGCTCTGCTCGCGTCCGTTTTTGCTCGCGTCTCGGTTCTGCCTGGGATTTAAATCGACGTGAATGCCCCGAAGTAGATTTATATCACCCGCGAGGTTCCTGTCGGACGCAATGGTCGATGTGGATTACGATCCAGACCCGATGCTCTTTCCGAGCCAGGCGTGGTTTGCCGAGTACGGAGCGCGCGTCGACGAGGACGAGGAGTATAAAGAAGCGAGCGAGGGATGGGGCGTCGATTTCAACGGCGACTTCATCTTCGAGATGACGGACATGCCGATCGAGGAGATGGATATCGACGCGATGCCGGGGTATCTTCAGGAGGAGCTCGACACGTACGTCACGGAGACCGACGGCAAAGGGCACGTCGGACAGGCGTATATAGCCCTCGAAGACGGCGGCTGTTCGGAGTGTTATCTCATTGAGAGCGAGGACGAGGTCGAAAACGGGTTCCATCTCAGCGCCGACACCGACACGTGGAAAGCGCTGTTGCGCCAGGAGCTGGGCGTCATCGACGGCCTGATGGGTGGGAAGTTCGAGCTGGACGGGGACATGCAGAAGGTTCTCCAGTACTCCGACGCTGCCGTCCAACTCACCGAGCTGGCTTCCAGCATCGACGCGGAGTTCGCTGACGAGCGGTTCTAACCCCCCCCACCTTTTTCCGCTCGGGTGACCGAAGGCCACCCTCACTTGGCGAGACGGTCGCTCACTTCGTTCGCGCTGCGACTCGCCGGCTCCCACTCGCTTCGCTCGCGGGAACTTCGTTCGCGGTGAGCGTACTCCCCGCACAGCCACCGCGACCGCTCCACCACCGCCGTCTCTTAATTGTATCAGTACGTATGAGGATCAAAGACACCGAACTGCTCGGCGTTAATCGAGGTAGCCTTCGTCTTCGAGCCCGTCCATAATGTCGTCGACGAGATTGTCGACGCTGTCGTAGGGGAACGACTGGGAGCCGCCGGCCTGCGCGTTGAGTTCCATCGCCGTGAAGCTTACGTCGCCGGATTCAAACGTCGTTGCGGGGCCGTTCGGTAACGCCGGAACGAGGTCCATGGGACCGTTGACGGGGTAATCAGCGCCTTCGAACGCGTCGGTGAGCTGCTGTCTGAGGTCGTTTCTGTCGACCATTGCGACCGTTCGTACTGAATCGCAACGTGTAATCCTGCTGCCTTCCATACTCGTGGTATTAAGTAACGTTCAGGGTGTAATCTCGTTGAGGAGTTTGGCTTCGATCTTCCGGAGGTGTTCCCCGACCGTCCCGCCCGAGCAGTCGAGCGATTCGGCGACGTCCTGGTGGGTGACCTTCCGCGGAACCTCGTAATATCCCTGACGGATAGCTTCCTGGAGGATTTCCTGTTGGCGTTCCGTGAGCAGCGAGAACAGCCGCTCGGTGGTCGGCTCGTACTCTCCCAATTGTTCGAGTTTGAACCGAAGCGAGGCGGGAACGTCGGGCATTGCTTCCCGAAACACTTCTTCCTCTCCGATGGCCGTTACTCGAAGCCCGCCGCGGTGGGTGTACACCATTGGCGTGTCGACGACCACTTCGTGTTCGTTCGGGATGGTGAGCAGCTCCTCGATGGTCTCGTTCGCCTCCAGGTGGATGTACACGTGGTGGTTCTCCCTCGTCTCGGTGAAATTGTACTCCAACACCTCCGATTCGGTGTCGAGGATCTTTTCGACCGCCTCGATCTCCCCATCCAGTTCGAAGATGACCACCGCCGTCCCGTCCGCGAGAAGATTGATGTGTTGGATCGAGTACCGCGTGATGTTGGGGGCGGTTCCAAACGACCGGTCCGTGTCGGTCAACCCTCCATCCGGCGGAATAATGACGAAGGTGATGTACCTCATAGCACAGGATACTGCTGGCGAGACGTATATACCTTCCACCCAGAATATCCGGCGGAATAACCGCTCGAGGGCTTCTCCCAGCAACACCGCTCGCTCTTTTATCGAACGCCGGCGAGTTCGCCTAGCTCGTCGAGATCGTCGATGACGTGATCGACAGCTGCGCTGTCGGCACGCTCCGTGGCACTACCGCCGTAGGCGACCGTGACC
The DNA here is from genome assembly GCA_025041175.1 of Halobacteriales archaeon YIM A00010. GTDB lineage: Archaea > Halobacteriota > Halobacteria > Halobacteriales > Haloarculaceae > Halocatena. The sequence continues at coordinate 1,078,247 of JAKCFJ010000001.1, read as the reverse complement.
AATCCGACCCGAGTCCCGCCCTCCATGTCGTGTTCGTAGCGATCACCGACGTACAGACACTGCTCGGGGTCGACGGGTGCCTTTTCGAGCGCCGCCTCGAAGATCGCTCGATCGGGTTTCGTCCGTCCGACCTCCTCGGAGGTGGTGATGTGATCGAACCGATCGGCGGTGTCGAACTGTGCGAGCATCGATTCGGCCTCCCACGTGTCGATGTCGGAGATGATCCCGAGATACAGCCCCGCGCGATCGAGCGTCCGGATCGTCTCGGTTGCGTTGGGATTGGGCTGTAAACACGCGGTGCTCGCCGCCTCGAACGCCGGCATCCACGCTGATTCCGGCAGCTCGTATCCGATCGCAGCGTCGACGGCGCGCTGATAGCCGACCTTCGCCCGCCGGTATTCCGTGCCCTCGCGCTCGCGGAAGTACGTTCCCAGCGCCGCCTGCCACTCGTCGATGAACGCCTCCACGTTTTCGATCCCCTCCTGTTCGGCCAGCCGGGTCAGAAAGTCGACGTGGCCCTCCTGCACCGAGGCGAGATCGAGGATGACGCCGCCGATGTCGAAGAATATCCCGTCGTATTCGGTCATCATTGGTGATTGTGTCGTGTCTTCCGTGTGGTGGTGTTACTGTGTCCATTCCTCATGATTAGGGGGTGTACTGTCGCACCCCGTCGGTGTCGGTGGCGCGAACCCGCCCGGTCGAACGGAGGTACGAAAGCGCTGCCACCACCTCCACAGCGATGTAGGTGGTATCGCGACTCCCGGTGCGCTCTGTGGCGACATCTGCTGCCGTCACCGGCGTCGGTGGCTCTGATCCGTCCCCGTGACCGTCGCGTACTGTGCCCACGGTTTTGTCGAGGGTTCGGTTGAGGCTGTTGCGGTCGCGCTCGAGTGTTTCCTCGAAGTCGGTGTGGATCGGCCCGTGGCCGGGGTACACCCGGTCGATGTCGAGCGCCGCGAGCCGATCGAGGGCCGTATAGAACCCATCGACTGCCTGTTCGACGCCCCGATCCAGCCCGGCGTGGAGGATCACCGGACGAAACGGGTCGATGACCATGTCGCCGGAGACGAGGACGTTCTCCCCGTTCAGTTCGACGCGGTAACAACAGTGATCCGCCTGATGACCCGGCGTGTGGAGAACGTCGACGGCCGTTTCACCGACTTCGACGGTGTCACCACCCTCTACCCACACGTCGACGGACTCCCGGGGGAGCAGCTCGCGGTTGCGCCGGAGCGACTCGACGGCTTTGCTGACCAGCACGTCCAGCTCCGAGCCGGAAAACCCAGCTGTGCGCGCGTTCTCCCGCACGGTGGCTTCGAGGCTGTCGAGATCGCGGCCGAACCGCGTTCGGACCCTCGCCGGCGCGTACACTGTGGGCGACGCCGCGCCGACAATCTCCGTCACCTGTCCGATGTGATCGATGTGGGGGTGGGTGAGAACGAGGTGCTCGATGTCGCCCAGTTCGTATCCGTGGGCAGCGAGCGTCTCGCGCAGTTTCGTTTGGCTCTCCGAATCCGGCATCCCGGCGTCGATCAACACCGGCTGCTCGCACTCGATCAGATAGCTGGCGACGTGGCCCGGTGACCAGTTAACGTCGTATTCGATCCGGTGGATCGGAACGGTCCGCTCACGCGACTCCATTACCGACACATCTCCGGGGCACGCGAATAAGACTGGCGTTGGACCACCTTTTTTCCGCTCGGATGGCCGAAGGCCACCACTCGCACAAAAAGGTGGATCGGTACCGGAACCACGACTATTTATATAACACGTTTCTTAATGGACAATGGAGAATAACGATGGATGAGGTGACTGTCGCGTGACGATCGATCAGTTCAGTGTCGAGGGAAAGACCGTCGTCATCACCGGCTCTTCGCAAGGAATCGGGAAAGTAACCGCAGAGCGCTTTGCGGCTGACGGGGCGAACGTGGTGGTCTCTTCGCGGTCCCAAGAGAAGATAGACGACGTGGTAGCCGAGATCGATGGGCCCGGCGAGGCGCTCGCCGTGGAGTGTGACGTTCGCGAGCGCGAGGCTGTCGAGGCGCTGATTGAGGCGACTGTCGAAGAGTTCGGTGGCGTCGACGTGCTCGTGAACAACGCGGGCGCGAGCTTCATGGCGAACTTCGAAGGGATTTCCGAAAACGGCTGGAAAACGATCGTCGACATCAATCTGCACGGGACGTACCACTGTTCGCAGATCGCCGGCGAGGAGATGCGCGAGCAGGGCCATGGGAACATCATCAACCTCGCTAGCGTCGCCGGGACCGAGGGAGCGCCGTACATGAGCCACTACGCGGCGGCAAAAGCAGCGGTCGTCAATCTCACCCGGACGCTGGCGTTCGAGTGGGCGGGCGACGACGTCCGAGTGAACTGCATCGCGCCGGGCTTTGTGGCGACACCGGGCGTCGAGTCACAGATGGGAGTGACCGCCGAGGAGATCGACCGGGAAACCGTCGACCGGCGGATCGGGGTGAGCGAGGAAATCGCCGACACCATCCAGTTCCTCGCGTCCCCCGCGTCCTCCTACATCACCGGCGAGACCATCATGGCCCGTGGCGTTCCCGACATCATGGAATCTCCCGACGCATGACTCGCATCGACGTCTCGCTTCCCGTCGCGTCCCAACCGAGCGTCGAGACACTCAGCGAGCAGGCAATCCGCGCCGAATCGCTGGGGTACGACCGCGTCTGGGTGCCCGAAACGTGGGGACGGGACGTGGTGACGGTGCTCGCTTCCATCGCGACCCGGACCGATGACATCGGCATCGGGGCCTCCGTCATGCCGGTGTACTCCCGTTCGCCCGCGCTCATCGGCCAGACCGCGGCCACGCTCCAGGAGGTTTCTGGCGGGCGGTTTCGGCTCGGTCTCGGGCCGAGCGGCCCGGTCGTCATCGAGAACTGGCACGGCGTTTCCTTCGACCGCCCGCTCCGTCGGACGAGAGAGACGATCGAGATCGTAACGCGCGTGCTTTCGGGCGAATCAGTGGCCTACGACGGCGAGTTCTTCGAGCTGTCCGGGTTCCGACTCCGGTGTGAGCCGCCGGAGCCGCGACCACCAGTCGATGCGGCCGGAATGGGTCCCAAAGCGGTGGAACTCGCCGGTCGGTTCGCCGACGGTTGGCACGCGCTCATGCTGACGCCCCAGGGCGTAGAGAGCCGGTTGGATGATCTTCATCGGGGTGCCGATCTCGCCGGCCGCGACCCCAACGAGCTGCGAACGACGCTGTCGCTCACCTGCTGTGTGGCTCCCGACGGCAACCGGGCCAGACGGCTCATCAGACAACACCTCGCCTTTTACATCGGTGGAATGGGCACCTTCTACCGCGACGCGGTCGCCCGGCAGGGGTACGAGGCGGTCGCCCGCGAGGTCTACGAGCAGTGGAACGCCGGCGACCGGGAGCGGGCGATGAACGCGATCTCCGAGGAGCTGATAGATCGGCTCGCTGTGGCTGGCACCCCCGAGCAGGCCCGCAACCGACTCGAGGAGTTCGCGGCGATCGACGGCGTCGATGCGCTTGCCGTCTCGTTCCCCCGGGCGGCAGAGCCGGCTGACGTCGACGCCACGCTCGACGCGCTCGCGCCGTGATCGCTACGCGTTTCCGAACCTAACGAAACCATGAGAACCAATCCGAATCCGATCGACACTAAGGGGCCTCTCCCATGAGCGAATCGTACACCGGCGCGGACCTGTTTGTGGACGCGCTCGCGGAATACGGCGTCTCTCGCGTCTTCGGCAATCCCGGGACCACCGAGCTGCCTGTGCTGAGCGCGATCGCCGACAGCGACGTCGAGTACGTCCTCGGTCTCCACGAGGACATCGCGGTCGGGATGGCCGCCGGTTACGCGAGCACGCGCCGCTATCATCACCACGCTGACGACGATCCAGGTGGCGCACCGGTTGGCGTCGTGAACCTTCACATCACGCCGGGCGTGGCCCACGGTCTCGGGAATCTGTACGCGGCACACTGGGCGGGCGCGCCCGTCGTCGTCACCGCCGGGAACCACGAGCTGGATTTCCGCCACGAGGAGCCGCTGTTGACGGGCGATCTCGAGGCGATGGTCGAGCAGTTCACGAAGTTCAGCGCGGAAGTGACCGACGTGAACGCATTCCCGTTGCTGCTCAGACGGGCGTTCCGGACCGCGCTCACCCCACCGACTGGGCCGGTCTTCCTCGGACTGCCGATGGACGTGATGCTGACCGAAACCGACGGAACGCCCCAGCGGCTCGGAGCGATCCCGAACGCCGGGCGGGGGGATCCCACCCAGATCACCGCGGCGGCCGACGCGTTGATCGACGCCGACGATCCGGTGTTCGTTATGGGCGACCACGTCGCCCGTGCTGGCGCTGTCGATGCGGCCGTCGAGTTGGCCGAAGCGACCGGCGCGCGCGTCCACGGCGAGATCCTCGCCTGTGAGGTGAACTTCCCTGGCGACCACGAGCAGTGGATCTCCCACATCCCACCGAACGAAGGCGTCGCCTCGATGCTCATGGACACGGACACCATCGTCTTCGTAGGCTGTTCGACCAACACGACGCTGTTGCGCCACGAAAACGACCTCATCGGTGACCAAACCACGTGTGTTCACGTTAGCAACGCTCCCCGGGAGATCGGGAAGCGTCAGCCCGCCGATGTGGCCGTCATCGGAGATCCCGGTCTCGTGATGGACGATCTCACGACGAGCGTTCGAAATCGGATTTCGACGGAGACGCGCTCCCAGCGGCTCGAATCCGTGCGGGCGCTGAAGCAATCCCTGTCCGGGATGATCGAATCGATGGGTGAAGACGAGACGCCGCCCGAGGAGACGCGCGCCTCCAAGGCCGAACTCGTCGACGCGCTGCGTGCGGTTGCCCCCGACTGTTTCCTCGTTGACGAGGGCGTTACTGCCAAGTATCCCCTGTTGACCCGGTGGCCGCTGCAACGACGACAGTTCATCTCGAACAAGGGTGGCGGACTGGGCTACGGACTTCCGGCCTCGCTCGGAGCCGCGTTTGCCGAACAGGAACGGGCAGACCCGCGCGATGTGGTCGGCTACGTGGGCGATGGGTCCTACCTCTACTACCCCCACGCGCTGTACACCGCTGCCCGACACGATCTCGATCTGACGGTCGTGATTCCCGACAACCGAAACTACCGCATTCTCAAGGACAACACCAACGCCATCCTCGGCGGGAGCGACGAGGATCACACCTTCGTCGGGATGGATTTCGAGCCGCCCGTGGACATCGTCCAAAACGCCGAGAGCCACGGCGCGAGCGGCCATCGCGTCGAGACGCCCGAACGGATCGAATCCACGATCGAAACAGCGTTATCGAACGACGGACCCGACGTGATCGACGTACTCGTCCACGACTGATTTTCCCCGAACCGTCGTATCCCAACGAATCATTCAAAATTCTGACGCCTGTGTTCATTCCGGTCTCCAGACCAGTCCCACAGCGAGATAATAAAACAAATTGTATCAGCTCTAGTAACAGTAATTGAAAGATGATACTTTTGTGCTATCGCGGAGTGGTCGGTCAGGAAATACGAATGCACGCGGATAAAATATAGACAGCAATTAATATAATAAATAATTGTGGTATATCTGTGGAGCATCCGTATATTCTCATTATCGCAGTATTAAATTCACTCTACTACCCGGTTATGACACATGATCTGTCCGACCGTGATCGGAGCCATCGTGATTTCTGTGATGATCACAGTCATGTCCACTAGGTAATAGGTAGGTGACGGGTACAATAAATTATACACAACGAAGGGTGGTTCAGTCCGAGCACCGCGGAGATACCCACTCGTCGGGTTGAGCGTTGATCTGCGATCTCGCTTTCCGCATCGTTAGGGCTATTACATAGTTACCATTGTAATCCGCACTGATCAGTAGCACAACAGAGTTCGTTCAAGGAAAACGTGTGACGTACACAGTTAGGGGAACGATCGAACGGGCGAGGAGTTCGACTACTCGACGGGTTATCCGGTGTTTTTCATCCCAGCAGCGATCCCGTTCACCGTGAGCCGGAGCGCGCGTTCCTCCTCGGGTGAGCGGTCGTCGGGATCCATTCCGAGGAGCTGAACCTGCAGGAGGTTGAGTGGATCGACGTAGGGGTTGCGTCGTTCGAGGCTTTTTCGTAACCACTCGCGGTCGATGAGGTGTTCGCGCCCCGTGATCGCTAACACGAGCTCGGCTGCGCGCTCGTGTTCCTCGGACAGTCGCGGGAAGATCCGGCTGCGGAGATCCTCGTCGGCGAGTCCCGCGTACTCGGCGGCGATCTCCATATCAGTGCGCGCGATCGCAAGCGCGGCGTTGTCGAGCGTCGTTCGGAAGAACGGCCAGTGTTCGTACATCTCCTGGAGCGTTTCGATGTCACCGGACTGCGTCCGGTTGCTCGAGGAACGTTGTTCCTCGCTGTCGCCGGCCTGCGGCCGGCTGCCCGAGGAGCTTTGCTCCTCGCTGTCGTCGGACTCCGTCCGACTGCTTGAGGCACTTCGTGCCTCTCTGCTCGAGGCGCGTTGCGCCTCGCTGTTCTCGAGGTAGGCGTCGATCCCCGCGGCAAGCCCGTACCAGCCCGGCAGAATGCACCGCGATTGGGTCCACGAGAACACCCACGGAATCGCCCGGAGGTCTTCGACGGACCGTTCGTCCGAGCGCGATGCCGGCCGCGATCCGAGGTTGAGCGTTTCGATCACCGGAATCGGCGTCGCTTGTTCGAAATACGAGACGAACCCGTCGGTCGTGAGGAGGTCCTGGTACGCCTCGCGGGCGGTGTCGGCCATCGTCTCCATCGCGTCCAGCCAGTTCGACTGGACCGGCTCCTCGGGATCCTGCAGTGCCCGCAACCGGGCGCGAAGCTGGGCGGTGAGCATCTGTTCGAGGTTGCGCTCGGCGATCTGGGGATTGGCGTACTTCTCCGCGATGGCTTCGCCCTGTTCGGTGAACTTGACCTCACCGGTCACCGTTTCGCGTGGGAGTGCGAGCAGCGCCTCGTTCATCGGTCCGCCGCCCCGCGAGATCGAACCGCCCCGGCCGTGGAACAGCCGCAGATCCACGTCGAACTCCTCGGTGATGTTTCCGAGCCGGCGCTGGTTGCGGTACAGCGCCCAGTTCGCGGCGAGAAAGCCGTTTTCCTTGTTGGAATCGGAGTAACCGAGCATGATCTCCTGGGTGTCACCACGCAACGAGAGCGCGCGCGCGTAGGCCTCGTTTTCGAAGAGAGTTCCCATGATCTCCCGGGCGTTCGAGAGCGCGTGTTTGGTTTCGAGCAGCGGAACCACGTCGATGCCGGCGTAGTCCGGGAGCGAGACGACGTCGGCCTGATCCGCTAAAAACAGCACTTCGAGGACGTGGCTCGGCTGCTCGGTCATGCTGATACAGTAGGTGTCGATCGCGTGGCTCCCGTACTCAGCCTGCCAGTCTGCGAGGCTGGCAAACCGCTCACAGACGCGCGCTGCCGTTTCCGACAGCTCTTCGGTCTCGGCGAGATCGATCACCGGCTGCTCCTGGGTGATCGCATCGGTCAGGACCGATATCCGCTCGGATTCGTCGAGCGTCTCGTACTCGATCCCTTCGCGTTCGAGCGTTTCAGCCACGGTCGCGGTGTGGTTCTCGCGGTGATCCCGCAGATCCAAGCTCGCAAGCGTGAAATCGAACGTGTCGATCTGCCGTTGGAGCGGGGCGAGGTGGGTTTCCACGATCGACTCGCCGCCGTTGTTCCGGACGCTTTCGGTCAGCACCGCTAGGTCCTCCCCGAAGGCTTCAGCGTCGTCGTATCCACCGGGACGAACGTCATCGACCCGATCGAGACGCTCGCTCATCAGCCGGAGCTTCTGTCGGTACGGCTCGTCGGGGTACGCCTCCGACGCCGCGTCGGCCACCCGGGGAAGCTCCTCCCGGTCTTCGCTGAGAGAGTGACGGAACTCCGCCCCCAGCGACAACCGCGTGCGGTCGTGGCTCAACACCGACAGCAACCCATCGAGCACTTCCCGATACCGGTCGAGAACGATATCCCGCTGACGGGCGAGCGTTCTCGTGGTCACGTCGGGCGTCACGTGTGGGTTCCCGTCCCGGTCGCTACCCGCCCACGAGCGGAACTCGAACAGCTTCGGAACGTCGATCGACGCGTCGATATCGTTCTCACACACTGACTCGAACTCCGTGTACACGTCACCGACCACGTCGAACAGCACGTTTTCGAGATACCACTGAACGTTGTGTGCTTCGTCGTCCGGTGTCGGCTGACGGCTGCGGACCTGGGACGTCTGCCAGAGACTCGTGACTTCGGTCTGAAGCGTCTGTTCGACGTGTGCCCGCTCGGTGTCCGTCGGCGCCTGTTCATCGAGCGTTTCGAGAATCGACTCGATCGATCGGAGCTTGGATTTAATCGTCTTGCGCCGGGCCTCCGTCGGGTGGGCAGTGAACGTCGGCTCGATCAACACGTCGTCCGAGATTTCCTGTACCGTCGACTCCTCGACATCGTTTAATGCGGCGGCTACGTCCGCGAAACCACCCGCAAGCTCCTCGTTCTGGGACGCAGAGCGAATCGAACGAACCCGCTCTCGCTCCTCTGCGAGGTTGATCAACTCGAAGTACGTCGTGAATGCACGAGCAACGCTGCGCCTGTGTTCGGGCGAAAGCCCAGTGAGATCGTCGTGCAACTCTGCGCGCGAGCCGCGTTCACCACGACGGTACTCGATCGCTGTCGTCCGAAGCGATTCAACTGCCTCGAACGAACCCTCCGACGCCTGGCTTGCCAGAACGTCTCCAAGCAACGAACCAAGCTCACGAACGTCTTGGCGAACGTCTCTGCTGTGCAATTCCATACCACCAATCTGTGGCGGATATACTAAACGTTCTCGTTTGGGGACAATTTCTGTAGTTATTTATGAAGGATCGCGGCCGGGCGGGCGGGTGACACACGCCGTTAGTCGGCTCCTATTATAATTGGTGCGTTTGGTTGGGTCCAGAACCACGACGATACCGCACCTATTTCACTGCATAAATAATATATTTATATATTGTATTTTCAATAATATAGGGTAATGGGCGGAATCCGCCTAATTCGAAAATCAAATAATCTTACTCAAATAGGGTAATATTTATAAGTAAAATCAACGATATAGGATTTTTCTGCATTTTTAGAGAATATTTTTCCTATATTTATTTTAAACCATAGGTAGTTGTTAGTAATGTAGATCAAGAAACAAATATTAATATTGTTACTTATGTCGTTATACCGAATAAGATTAGTGTTTGCTGCGTGATCTCAGCTCGCTGTGTGTGGCAATACATCGAATAATCTTATATTGGTAACAGTGTAGCGGTGAGACCGCTAGTGATTACACCGGTACTCTTGTAACGGCCACCTTCCGGTCGGATAGCTAGTGGGTGACTGTCGTCTCTTAGCCCTGTTCGCCGATACGCGGAGCCGATCGTTCATGATCCAAGTAGCTCGGATACACGCGCGCATTACGGATAAGAGCTATATCATTGATCCCCCAACACGAACCATGCCGAACACCGACGGCCCGAATCGCGCGGTTACGACGACCGAAACCTCTCTTCGGATACTCGAACGACTCGAACGGAGCGAGGGACTCACGCTAGAGGAACTGGCAGACGGGTTAGACGTTGCTCGAAGCACGATCCACCGACACCTCCTCACGCTCGAAGCCAACGATTTCGTCGTCCGAAACGATAGGACGTTCCACATCGGGCTTCGATTTCTCGGTTTCGGGATCAGCGCCCGGGATAGCGTTCCGTTTTTCGACGTTGCCCGCAAACCGGTCGACCGCCTGGCGGCAAAGAGCGGTGAGAAGGTCTGGTTGGTCGCAAAGGAAGGTGATTTCAGCGTTCATCTGTACAAAGCCTACGGTGACAACCCGCTCAAAACCTCCGCACGGATCGGACAGCGTCGATATCTCCACCAGCTCGCGGCCGGGAAAGCGATCCTCGCGTCGCTGCCGGCCGACGAACGGAAGGCGATCATCGAACGCCAGGGGCTGCCCGAACAGACGCCACACACGGTCACCGAACCCGATCAGCTGCTCGATGAGCTGGCGACGATCGAAGAGCGAGGCTACGCCTTTAACCGCGGCGAATCGATCGAAGGGTTGAACGCTGTGGGTGCGGCGATCTGCGACCCGAGCGGCTCCCCGATCGGGAGCATCAGCATCTCCGGGCCCGCGAGCCGGGTCAAAGGTGACCTGCTGCAGGAACGGCTTCCGGAGATGCTGCTCGCGGTGATCGACGAAATCCACATCCACCTTCGCTACTCTGCGGATATGTAAACAGGACGGCTCGTGGTTCCCCCGCAGCAGTACGACAGCGATCGGACGATCCGTTCTCGAAAAAAATCGTAGGATCGTTCCTCTACGCGTACTCGGTGACCGTGAGCGTGTACTCGCCGCTGCCGCTGTAGGAGTCGACGAGCATGTACAAGCCTGTCGAGGTGTCGGGGTTATCGATCGTGATCGTCTCCTGGCTGTCGTTCGACCACGAATTGTGCGTGTAGTTGGATCTGGACGGACAGCTACCCGTGCCTTCATTGGCGAAGAGATCGAAGTCGGCGCTCGACGGTCCGTCGAGTTCGACGACGATCTGGGTCGGATCGCTGTACTCCCAGTTCCACGAGTGACACGTGCTGTCCCAGTACCCCGACAACGAGGCGGTAACGCTGTCCGTTGTGGAGTCACCGTCGCCAGGTGGATCGTCTCCGCCGCCGTCACCGGGTTGGGTGGTGACGGCGTTGCCAGCGTCCACGCGACCGCTCCCCTGCTTATCGCTGGAGAGACCGATGTCGGCGGCGGTGTTTTTGATGTGACTCCGGAGTTCGCTGTTGGTGAGATCCCACTTGGCGAGCGTGAGTCCTGCTACCCCCGCGACCACCGGCGTCGCCATCGAAGTGCCGGAGATCCTGTTGTAGTCGTCGCCGGTCCACGTCGAGAGGACGTCTGTTCCCGGAGCGGCCAGTTCGATGCTTTCGCCGTACTGGGAGTACGACGCGAGCGATCCGTCGGAATCGAGCGCCGAGATCGCCACACACTCGCTGTACGCCGCCGGATAGGATACGCCTCGGCTGCCGGAATTGCCCGCAGCCGCGACGATGAGCGAACCGCTGTCGGTGGCGTAGGAGACGGCGTTTTTCATCGTCTGGTTGTAGCCCCCGCCTCCCAGCGAGAGGTTGATCACGTCCGCACCCTGGTCGGCGGCCCACTCGATCGCGTCCGCGATGTCGCTGGTCGATCCCGAGCCGCTCTCGCTCAGTGCGCGCCCGGAAATGATCGTCGAGTTGCCGATGCCCGTCACGCCAGTGCCGTTATCGACGCCAGCGGCCGCGATGCCGGCGACGTGTGTCCCGTGGATCTCCTCGGACAGGTTGTCCGGATACGGGTCGCTATCGTTGTCGACGAAATCGTAGCCCGGATCGCTGGCCATGTTCCCCGATAGATCCGGGTGGTCGTACTTCACGCCCTGATCGACCACCGCAACGGTCACTCCCGAATCACCCAGCGTATCCTCCCACGCGGCGGGAGCGTTCACCATCTGGTCGGCGTACTGATCACCGTACTGGGGATCGTTCGGCGTGTAGAACGCCCGGTGAGTCGCGTTGGGTTCGACGTATTTCACCGATCCACGCTTCTCTACAGCCTGTTTCAAGGACCGGTGGGTTTGCCCGTTATCTTGTGCAGCCGGTTTGACAGCGACGTAGCCCAAGGTGTTGTTCTCGTGAACGACCTGTGCCTGGCTTGGAAGGTGAGACTCGACTGACGCGCGCGGGCTGCTTGCGGTCGCGCTCACACCCACCAACAACTCGTCAGTTTTTGGCCCCGGCTCGCGACTCGGCGTCGCGGCTGATAGCCCCATCGCGCTCGCAAGCCCGGAAACTCCTAACAGTTGCAAAAATCTCCGTCGGTCTACTGAGTGGTTCTCTCGCATACCCAGCACAATGGTTATCTCACTATAATATAAAACTTTTCCTTATGAGAATTTATAATATTATGTTAATTTAATAAATAGTGTTAGATCATGTGTTGGGAGTATACCAGTCTGCTATCGGTACGAACGGAGTAGCTGTTCGACCGTCACGGGCCACAAAGTGAGAGGAAGCACACGGCCCGGACAGCGTGGTCCACACGGTCCCAGCCCCATGTTTTATCTGTGTAGTGCGTGATTACACGTCTGAATGTACAAACACACAGCGTTACTCGTTCGGAAGGCAGGAATGAGTCACGACGCGTTTCTCGACCACTGGCAGACCACTCATACACCGATCGCCCGCGAGATCGAGGGCGTCGTGCGCTACCACCAGGTTCTCCCGGTCGATCCGGAGGCGGCCGAGTTCGATGGGGTTGCAGAGCTGTATTTCGAGGAGTTGGACGCGTTGTACGACGCGCTCGGAAGCGAGGGATCGCGGGATTACGATCCCGAGCGGAGCGTGGCAGCGCAGGCCCGCGACGACGTGGACAGTTTTCTCGACATCGAGCGTCGCCCGCGGTTGATCGGTGAGGAGACCGTCGAGTTGGATACGGTCGATGGCGACACCGACGGTCTGTACAAACATTCGGCGTTTCTTGTTCGCAAGGAGGGGATGAGCCACGACGCGTTTCTCGATCACTGGGCGAACGAACACGTCCCGCTCGCCCGGGAGATACCGGGCGTGGTTCGATACGCGCGCATCACGCCGACCGAGCCGGAACGCGCGGAGTTCGACGGTGTTGCCGAACTGTACTTCGAGGAGTTGGACGCGCTCCGGGCCGGATTGGGACACGAATCGTCTCGAGACTACGATCCGGACCATCCGAAAGCCGCCGCCCCGCGCGAGGACGTAGACAACTTCCTCTCGATCGAGGATCGCCCACGCTTTGTCGGTCAGGAGCGGCTCATCACGGACGAGACCGAGTAAGGATGACCGAAACGAACGATCCAGCGTACGAGACACAGGTCCGGGAGGCCTTCCCCGAACTCGAACGGATCGAGGACGAACGGCTCCGTGAACGGGTGATCGAGGCGTGGGTGCTCGGATTGGAGCGCGGCGGGTGGCACGACGTTGAAGCAATCCCCTACGCGTGGAACATCCACGAGGTGAGCACCGTCGAGCACGTTCGCGGCGTGACGAACATCGCCATCGAATCGATGGCCGTCCAACGCACACTCCACGGCGCTGATCCGGATGCGGATGTCGTCGTCGCGGCCTGTCTGTTGCACGACGTCGGAAAGTGTTACGAGTACACCGACCACGTGGACCCGTCGCTCCTCGACACTCCCGACCGAAACAGGTACGCTACCGGCGAGATCCCCCATTCGATCTCCGGATACGCGCTCGCCCACGAAGTCGGTTGTCCGCTACCGGTTCAGCGGGCGATTCCGCATTTCCACGGGGAGATACCCACGCGAACGCTGGAGGCCGAACTCGTCAAAAGCGCGAATTCGGCGTCGTCGAACGCGATCATCCAGTCTACCATGGGGATCACCCTACAGGAGTGGGTTGACGAATACAGCCCGACACAGTGATCGGGACGGCTGTCACAGTCGTCGGCGTTCAATGGCGCGAATCGAACGGGAAGTCGGGGATCGGCTGACCGCTTGTCGTTCCATGTGAATTCAAGCCACGGAATCATTAAGTATCAATCCCTGTATTGTTGGAACATGTCTTTCGCTAATTTCTCAGCGCCTCGCGCGGCTGCTCAGCCATACCGGCGTATCGGTACTGGATGGGGTGGTCTAACGGTCACGATTTGGGGGACGCTTCCGTCCACGACTGCCCGGTCTCCGAAAGCGCTAGCCACTGAGCGTTGCTGGGCGGACGGAGAGCCATAACCCGTGGCGTTGGCTGACCCCGAGTATCACACCGAACACGAACGAAGATCACAATCATGAGTACGCACGACGAACCCAACACCGTACGGCAGCTCGAGACAGATACCGATCCGTTCCGCGTTCTCGACAGGGATGGCCGGCTCCGGGTGGATGGAGAAACGCTCGGGCTGTCCGAGAACGACCGGCTCGCGCTGTACGAGCACATCCGGCTCGCCCGCCACTTCGACCAGCGGATGCTCAGCCTCCAGAGACGGGGACGCATCGGAACGTACGCGCCGATGACGGGCCAGGAAGGAACACAGGTCGCAACGAGCTACGCGCTCGACGAGCAGGACTGGCTGTTTCCGACCTACCGCGAGCACGCCGCGAAACACGTCCACGGGATCGATCTCTCGTCGTTGGTCCGTACGCTTATGGGCTATGAGTACGCCGTCCCTGAGGACACGAACGTCATGCCCGAGTACATCCCCATAGCGACACAGATTCCCCACGCAGTGGGGCTGGCGTGGGCCTGCCGGCTACGGGGGGACCACGACACCGCGGTGTTGTGCCACCTCGGGGATGGAGCGACCAGCGAGGGGGATTTCCACGAGGGGCTGAACTTCGCCGGCGTGTTCGACGTTCCCGCGGTGTTCGTCTGTAACAACAACCAGTGGGCGATATCGGTTCCGCGGGAGCGCCAGACTGCGAGCGAAACGCTCGCCGGGAAGGCGAGTGCCTACGGATTCGAGGGGGTGCGCGTCGACGGTCTCGACCCGCTCGCTGTGTACGCGATCACCCGGAACGCGCTCCGGAAGGCCAAAGCCCCTAGCGACGGTGAACGACGCCCGACGCTCATCGAGTCGGTGCAGTACCGGTACGGTGCCCACACAACTGCCGACGATCCCAGCGTCTACCGCGAGGAGGCGGCCGTCGAGGAGTGGAAAGAGCTCGATCCCCTCGACCGCCTCGAAACCCACCTGTACCGAACGGACGTGCTGGATGCGGAACGCGAAGACGAAATCCGATCCCGGATCGAACAGCGGGTCCAAACCGCCATCGACGCGGCACAGTCGGTTTCGATCGATCCCGAACGGATGATCGAGCACGTGTACGAGACGACCCCGGACCGGCTTCAGGCCCAACGACGAACGCTCGAGGCGCTTCAGGACGACGACGCGTTCCCGTCCGGTGAGAACTGACGCGCACCACCCTGGTCCGAGCTACTTGGACAGCCCTACTCGTCCGCGACTTTCACGAGCTGTTTGCCGATGTTCTCGCCTTCGAACAGCCCGAGGAACGCGTCGGGTGCGTTTTCGAGTCCCTCCGTGACGGTCTCGCGGTACGCGAGATCTCCCGCTGCGACCCACTGACCGAGCCGTTGAGTCGCTTCCTCGAACCGGGGGGCGTAATCGCTGACGAGGAAAGCGCTGATCGTCGCGCGGGTCGGGATGAGCTGTGGAAGCTTTCGCGGCCCGGTCGGCACGCCTTCCTCGTTGTAGTGGGCGATCTGCCCACAGACCGCGACGCGAGCGTCGGTGTTGAGTTTGGTGAACACGGCGTCGGTGATCGGACCACCGACGTTGTCGAAGTAAACGTCCACCCCATCGGGCGCAGCGTCGTCGAGCGCCTCACGGTAGTCGTCGGTCTGCTTGTAGTTGATGGCGGCGTCGGCACCGATCTCTTCGAGATACTCGATTTTGGCGTCGCTTCCGGCGAATCCGACGACGCGACAACCGGCGAGCGACGCGATCTGAACGACTGTCGAGCCGACCGCTCCGGCCGCGCCCGAGACGACGACGGTCTCACCCGGTGTGGGCTGCCCCTCCTCGAGCAGCCCGAAATACGCCGTGCGACCGGGCATTCCGAGCACACCGAGATTCGTCGACAGCGGCGCGAGGTCGGGATCGACCGGATGGAGTTCGGTCCCATCGACGACCGTGTAATCCGCCCAATCGAGTTCGCTCGTGACGTAGTCGCCTTCGCTCCACTGACTGTGCTGGGATTCGGCGACGCGGCCGACTACGGCCGCTTTCATCGGCTCGCCGACCGCCCACGGCTCTGCGTAGGATTCACCTGCGTTCATCCGATCGCGCATGTACGGATCCACGGAGAGATACACCGTGCGAACGAGCACCTGACCGGTTTCCGGCTCGGGCACGGCCGTCTCTTCGAGTTCGAACGTCTCCCTGTCCGGCACGCCGTCGGGGCGCTTTGCGAGCACGTACCGCCGATTTGTATCGCGCATACCGCTACTTCGAAGGGATCACACTACGACCCCGCGATGCCGGGGATTATAACCGCGATCGTCACTTCCTCCCCGGCCTACCGCTCCTTGCGGCTGGGGCCACGAAAATCGCGGGGTTGCTGGATGCGAGTGTTGCTATCAGTTATCATCTCCACGGCCGACAGCACTTCTCGAATACAAAAAATTATATGGATCTGGAGCGCACAGTGGTAGTACCTGATTTCGTATTATATCACATACCCACTTTATCCATGTGAAGATTGATACCGAACGACGCACATCGTGGCGTATGCGGCGACGTACCCTGTTCCGGACCATATCCGGATATTTGGCGTTGTTTGCCGGTGGATCCACGCTGTTGATGGCGCGTAACGATCGGTCGCGTTCAGAGCTGTCGACTGATTTCACAGTATCATCAAAAAACAAGAACAAATCGAACAATGACGGTCCAAATATAACAATCGACAGCGACGCCAAAGAAACGATCGTTACGGGGAACGTGGAGCGGGGGAACTCCTGTGAGACCGTAACGCCCACAGAGATATCCTACAACGATTCGGAGGAGACGCTCGACGTTGTGATTGCAGTAGTGGAATCCCCTCGTCCGGTGTGGGTAACCAGCTGTCAACCGTCGCTTGGGGTAGTGACATATCGGTTGGTGGTCGAATTTCCGGACCGCCTTCCAGCCGTCATTACCGTTACGGAGCGCCCAACCGAGGGGTTTGAGCAACGAACAGCCACGAAAACGGTGTGATCCTGTTCGAGTGGAGACCTATCGTACCCGTTGTCGGGGACTGTGGACAGAGCACGACCCTCTCTCGACTGGGAGCTGCCGGCGTTGATCAGCGGCTGGGTGGAGTGTCCGAGCGCGTCTGAAGGCGGTGGGAACGTCGCTTGTGTCTTATTTCTTTTTTGTGGACCTTCGGGCTGTCGGCCTCATCGGTTGCCCAGTGGGGGAGTTCTGGGGATTACAACGGCTACGACACCGATCAACACTGTGACCTCGGCGGTCCCCAACCAGGGATCACGAAGCTACCGGTCCGTTCGTGTCTATAGTAATATTTACTTGTACAACTTGTGTGAATCTATATCGAGTTTTGAGTTAATAGAATACATAATCTGTTTTCAGATCCACAGGCCGACTTTTCCACCCGCTGTCCGGATCGGTTGGCAGAGGGCTGCTCCGAACGTCTTCCATATGAAAATTGAGCATATAATACCAAAGAAAACACACTAAAGTCAGTAATGCGGTGTGAGTTAGCATACTTCATTGGGTGCTAGTTTCCTATCACTTGACGGCCAAACGGGTCGGAACGTCCCGTCTGTTCACACCTGATGAACTCTCTTCTTTTGTCCTGGTAGCCCCGATCGGAAATGAGAATTACATGCGTACTATCGTAACGCCCTAGTCCACAGCTACCGGACAAACATTCGTTGGAAATGCATACGAACTGTTGTGAGGAATCGATCAAGCGGTCGGCTTTCGTGTGATTGAATCGCAGGAAGTGGCAGCTACTCGGCTACGTGCAGCTCGAGCTCCGCTTCGAGGGATTCAACGACGGGATCGAGCAGTTCAGCCAGTTCTTCATTCGGTGGGAGCCGATACGGTGGCCCAGAGATGTCCAGTGAGCCGAACACGCTCCCATCCGGATTCTTGACGGCGACGGCCACTGACCGTAGTCCCTCCAGCGCTTCCTGATCGTTCACGGCGTAGCCCTGCTCTCGAACGCGTTCGAGTTCATCGAAAAGCTCCTGCCGGTCGACGATGGTGTTCTCGGTCACTGCGGGGAGTCCCCACTGATTGAGGATTTCGGTGACGCGGTCGTCCGAGAACCTCGCGAGCATCACTTTGCCGCTGGCGGAGTTGTGCATGTAGAAATAGCGACCGACCTGGTATCCCTCGGACGATGGGTTGCTAATCTCGTCGAAGAGGATGATGCTACGGCCGCCCTCTTCCACGGCGAAACTGACCTCCTCGCCCGTCGTGCTGGCGAGTTCGAACGCTTTCTCCTTTGCGATCTGATATCTACTGTCCCGGTGCCGAGCGTTTTCCCCAAGATGGAAAAGCTTGAGTCCAAGGTGGTACGTGTCACCGAGCTTCTTGACGTAGCCACAGTCCTCCAGCGTCTGGAGGTGGGTGTAGAGCGTACTCGTCGAGAGGTCCATGTATTCGGCTATTTCTGAGAGTCGCGCGCCATCGAGTTCGTCGATCGCATCGACCACTCGAAGCGACGTCAAAGTGGTCGACCTCAGTTTTCCCTTGTTTCCGGAATCCATGTCGTGTTCACGGTCGAGAAAATGCTTAAACGCTCTTGTGATGCACAGCGTTAGTGGAGCACCGGCTGGTGTCTCCCGCAATTAATCACGGCGTCGTCCGACACGGACCTCCCAACTGAAACGCGGTGCCACTCCCTTGGTCCGGGAGACACTGGCGGTACTAACGCCATCTACGCACGAGCCTGCTTGAATTCGGCGTGTGATCGTTTCCTTCATATGGAAACAACCCATTCCACGTCTATCGACGATTATAGTATAATTTCAAATTCTATGATTATTAGCATACAATAATCATTATTCTTCAACATAGATGCCCATTCGCCACTCGGTGGTAGTGGGACTCAGTTGTGTTTTGTGCTGTGGAAGGAATGATTTCCCCAATTACCGGAATTTTATATGTAGTCTGTTACTGCAGGTTTCGGAGAATAGTAGCGAAAGCCAGCCGTCACACCCACGATCCGTCTCCGTGACATCAGCGTATCTCTACTGTCGGGCCTGCGGACGGCGTGCGATGGACTATCCAGTTGCTGTCCGGCGATTCACCAGCAGCCGATACGCAATCATCCCTGTCCGACAGTACCACACTCGGGCGTTGGAGGTACCGATTTCTTACGCACTCTGGGGATCAAAAAAGACTCATCCAGCTACCGGGAGTTCGACCCGTCATCGAAGGCATCAGTACGCTTTTCGCCCGATGGGAGTACTACTGGTGTGGCTGAGGAGGCTACTGCCCTCGCATATTTCGTACTGTGGTCTCTTCGATCTTCCGTGTCGATATGTGCCCATCAGTTAAATTTTCATTAATTGCTTATTATACTTAGAATAAGTTTATATACTATCCACAAATTTTGCGGAATGGGTATGCAAGAGAGTACCAGCACCATTTCGAGGCGTCAGCTACTACAAACGATCGGCGGAACCACAGCTCTTGCCGGTTTCAGCGGGCTTGCGACGGCCCAGCCGGATGACGTTGTGGAGGTCAACGTCGGGTACACTCAGGACAGTGGACGACGGGCGACCGTCTCGACAGCAAATCGGACCGTTCAGGAGCACAGGTTCGATGCTGCCACGATTCGAGTTCAAAAGCGGAAGCTGAGGGAACTCCAGCAGCGTTCTGATGTCCGATACGTCGAGGAGAACGGTCAGATGCACGCGCTCGCCCAGTCCACCCCGTGGGGTGTTGATCGGGTCAATGCCACCGACGCTCACGACGGCGGAACGACCGGTACCGGCGCCGATATCGCCATTCTTGACACTGGTATTGATAGCGATCATCCGGATCTGCAGGCCAATCTCGGCGCGGGAAAAGCGTTTGCGACCTGTTCGGGAACGTGTAACGAAGATTGGGACGACGACGCTGGCCACGGCACTCACTGTGCGGGGACCGCCGATGCGGTCGACAACTCCGAGGGAGTCGTTGGCGTGAGCACCGACGCAACGCTACACGCCGTAAAGGTGCTCAGCGGATCCGGAAGCGGTTCGTATTCGGATATCGCCGCAGGGATTGAGTACGTCGCCGATCAGGGGTGGGATGTTGCCAGTCTCAGTCTCGGCGGTAGCCAATCCTCCGTGGTCACAGACGCTGTCCAGTATGCCTATAACCGAGGTGTTCTCTTGGTGGCCGCTGCCGGTAACAGCGGGCCGTGCTCTGACTGTGTGAGCTACCCGGCCGCCGAGCCAGAGTGTATCGCAGTGAGCGCAACCAACAACTCCGATGGGCTTGCGAGCTTCTCCTCGACCGGTTCGGAGGTCGAAATCGCCGCTCCAGGAGCCAACATCAACTCGACGTACGTCGGTGGTGGCTACAATACGCTCAGCGGAACATCGATGGCGTGTCCACACGTTGCAGGAGCTGGCGGTCTGCTCATGTCCGAGGGCTACGCGAACACGGAGGCGCGCCAGCAACTAACGGATACGGCCGAGGACATCGGTTTGTCGGACAATGAACAGGGTGCCGGTCTACTCGACGGTGCAGCTGCGCTCGGGCTGAACTCGTAACCGCCCCGCGGCTACTCCTCCTGATGATCCCGAACTGCAAAGAAACACTGAATGAGCACCGCTATCTGCTGACCGTGCCCCACGTGGAAATCATAATGGCTTGCTCAATCACCAACACCAGACCGAACACACCTAGTGTCGGATCGAACGGCTGGCGGGGTGAATCGACTGGTGGCGTTACTGGAATTCAGTGACCGTCAGATCGAAGCTTCCCGACCCGCTGTAGGAATCGACCGTGATCTGGAGCGCAGTCGAGGTGTCCGGGCTGTCGATCGTGAACGTCTCCTGGCTGTTCGGGCTCCGTGAGGTGTAGTCGTAGCTACCCGGCCCTGCAGTTGCCGTCGTTCCCTCGTTGACGTAGAGGTCGAAGTCGGCGTTCGAGGGGCCGGCCAGTTCGAGCGTGAGCTGGCTCGGATCGCCGTATTCCCAGTTCCACGAGTAGCTACTGGAGTCGTCCCCGCCCGACAGCGTGCCACTGGCTGTTTCGGTCGTGGACTCCTCACCACCGCCGCCACCGCCGCCATCATCACCAGCGTCGACGATGGTTGTCGCATCGACGCGGCCCGCGCCCTGTTTTTCGCTTGATTCGCCGATGTCGACCGCCGTGGTTTTCAGACGATCGCGGAGTTCGGAGACGGTAAGGTCCGGATCGGCGGCCAACCCGAGCGCGGCGACGCCCGATGCGGCCGGACACGCCATCGATGTGCCGGAAAACGCGTCGTAGCCGTTCCCAGGCACTGACGACAGCACGCGTTCGCCGGGTGCGATGACGTCGGTTTCGGGGCCGTAGTTCGAGCCGCCGGGGGCGTCTTTCCAGTCGTCGACGAACTCCTCGCCCTCTCGACTCGCGGCGACGGCGACACACTCGTCGTAGGCCGCCGGGTAGCTGACGCTGCTGTTGCCGGCGTTCCCGTTGGCACAGATCGGGAGCGCGCCGTTGTTGACGGCGTAGGAGACGGCGTTTTTCATCGTCTGGTTGTACCCGCCACCACCGAGAGACATGTTGATGATGGCTGCGCCCTGGTCGGTCGCCCATTTGACGCCATCGGCGATGTCGGCGGTTGAGCCGCGACCATCAGCCCCCAGCACCCGCCCAGAGATGAGCGTCGAGTTCGAGATGCCTGCAACACCAGTCCCGTTGTCGGTCGTGGCGGAGGCGATGCCGGCGACGTGCGTGCCGTGGGCCTCATCGGACCCGACCGGCATCGGGTCGCTATCGTCGTCGGCGAAGTCCTGGCCCTTGTCCGAACCGAACTGGGCTTCGAGATCGGCGTGGGTGTAATCGACGCCGGTGTCGATGACGGCGATCGTCACGTCCGACGAACCGAGGGTGGTGTCCCACGCTGCCGGCGCGTTCACCTGCTGGGGCGCGTACTGCTCGCTGAACCGACCGTCACTCGGAGTGAGCGACGTGGTGTGGGTCGTGTTCTTTTCGGCGTACTTGATGCCATCCTTCTTGGTGATCGCCTCGATGAAGTTCTCCCGAGCCGTCTCGCTGCCCGGGTGCTTCACGGCAACGTACCGAAGGGTCTCGTTTGAATGCACGACCTCGGCCTTGCCAGGAACGTGCTGGTCGACGTGCGATTTCATGGCACCAGCGCTCGCGGTACTGGCACTGGCCGAGACCCCCACAAGAATTTCGTCTTCCTTCGGACCAGGGGCGCGGCCGGGCGTCGCTGACGTGACACCGGTGAGACCCACGAACCCGCTGATTCCGAGCAGTTGTAAGAACGATCGTCGTGTCTGGGAACTACTATCTCGCATACCCATTCCGCAAAATTTGTGGATGCATAATGAATTTATGGCCTGCTATGTAGGGCCATTTACAAGAGGGCGGCAAGTAATGCGGATATCACAGGGAATAGTCCGGAACGCCTTCTATCGGTATAACCATCAGCAGGGCGTTCAAAACGACCGTGTCCGCAACGCCAGTGAACACTCCGGGAGAACTGATTTCCCTGTACTTGGATTTCATATAGCTGTATATGGTGTATGGTTGTGGCTACTACAGAAGTGAATAGATTTTTGATTCGTACACCGACCGAACACGGTTCCCCCAATCGTGGGTGTAGGTGTCGATTACATCCTGTGCCACGTCGCCTCGGAGGTATTTCACGATTCCACGATCGCCGGTCCGGTCGCGGAGATAGGTGGTGAAAAAATGCCGGAAGTAGTGTGGCGTGACGTTCTCCGATGCTCCTCCACCAACGCGGTACCACCCTCGTTCCTCGGCGTGCTTTCGGACGAATGTCCGCACTTGCGACGGTTCGAGTCGGTGTCCCCACTTTCGGCCGGTATCGGCGAACAACGGATCTGCGGGTGATGGCGTATCCGGACGGATCGCGAGCCACGTGGTGAGCATCTCTTTTAGCTCCGCGTCGACGGGGACCATGGTTATCCGCTTTCGTTTGTTCGAGGCGGTCCGCTCTTCGCCGTTGACGGTCTCTCCAGTGGCGATGCCGTTCGAGACGAACAGTGTGTCCGGCCGTCCGTCCAACTGTGGCCGGTGGGTGTAGTCGTACTCCGCACGGATATCCGGCGCGTCGAGATTGAGATCCCGAAGATCCAGATTACAACACTCCCCGACGCGTAGGCCCGTCTTCAGGAGCAACACCGTAACCGTTCGTTCCAGTGGATGGCTGATGTCCCCGAGAAACGCGCGCATCTCCTCGATCGAGATCTCACGCCGCGCCGGATCCGTCTCGATGGATTCGTCCATCTCGGCCATCACGAGCGTCATTGGATTCGCATCGAGCACCTCCGTCTGTGTCATGTAGGCGTAAAATCGGTGAACGTAGGAGGCGTACGTCGCAACGGTACTCGCTGCGAGGGAGTCCCGGAGCGAGTGGACGAACGCCATGCAGTCGCGCTGGCCGGCGGTTGCTGGAGTGGCGTCACGCTCGGCCAGAAACCGCTCGAAGCGACGGAGCACCCGCTCGTAGGCTTCGAGCGTGCGCTCGGATTTCCCGTGGTAGGTGAGGTCGTCGATGAAATACGCGATCGGATCGGCGTGATCCGTGTCAGTTCGAGCCTTCATCGTGCGTCGTGTAGCCGCCGTTTCGGCCGCTGTATTTGATTCGGTTTGCTTCCTGAAGCGAATCCAGCGTCGCTTCGAGTTGTGCCTCGATGTCGTCGGTCACGCCGGCGAGGAGTTCCTCCCAACCGAGGTGGTCGGCGTCCGAACTCCGGAGCACGTCGAGGACGCGTGCTTCGAGGTCCTCACCCCTAGGGGTAGCACCGTCGGAACCGGTCTCCACCGATGTCTCCGAGGCACCGCGACGCCCGGCCTGCACCATCGATCGGACGAACTCGCTTTGACTCATGTCGAGCTGTTCGGCGTTGGCAACCCATCGCTGTTTCTGCCACCGTGGCAGATGGACTTTGATCGACGCACGGTCGTCTCTTGCCATGATCAGGGGATGATTGGCCTGGCACATCAATCTGTCCCCATCTATCGGGATAAGGGACTTAATCCCATTCTATGTCCCAAGATAGTGGATGGTTATCTCGCTTCATGTGGTTACATCACTGGATTACTACCCTATGAGATGAGATATACATCATTCCCGGGAACCCCGTTCTCTTTGTTCGTATCCGTGGTGCTCTCTCTAGAACGAAGACCACTCACCGAATCCCTGGGACGCCGCGCATCGATCGCAGCGATCCCATTCGCTCGACGGTACCGTGCAATGCAGATGGCGGTCTCTCTCCGTCGCGATCACAGCCTCGGATCTGCTGTCGGTCCCAGAGTACGCTCTGTGGTCGCTCGAGCGATCGTGGAGTCTCAACCGTTTCCGCACGGAGGATTCCCGTCTCTGGTTGTAACCGCTGAGGTGCTCGTCTCGAGATTCTACAATTATACTGTCCCAATTCGTGCCAAATTACTTCGTCTCACACGATGAATCATATATCGATATATAGAATTTGAGATCTGCCTCACTTCGGAGTTTGGATTTCTGTAAACGGGCTCATCTCACCAAGGAATAGCTGAAATTTGATGTTATGGACAAGTACAGCGTATTCACGGTATGCTATACTGGGATGTGAATTGTGCTAATTAGCTATATTTTTATGACACCATCCGGCATATTGCTATCAGAACGCCCGAGAGACCTCGCGACTATAACTATCTCTGATGCTTGTTTGTAGAGTATACTATGAATACTGCTAGTCTCAGTCATCGGCGTCTTCATGGTACTGTTGATTCATATATCGATTACGTCATCGCCTTCACCGAACTTGCAGATGGAGATTCCGAACAGATCATCGCTGCAACTCCGGTGCTGGTGCTCGCCCAGCTGCTGTTGCCCCCAGGGTACCTGTGACTGTTCATGGGCAAGCAGGTGACGGCTAGTATTGAGGCCGGGCGTTTATTGATGCGTTCCTCCTCATCGCACTCCCGCTGATACTTGCGTAGGGTACCGAAGCAATGGCCGAACGATCCACAATAGGACATTAGTGGCAAGAGGAGATGGGCTGGCTGCCCGTTCCGATGATGGGAGCGACCCTATTGGTCGTCATTGCCTCTCAACTCCCTGGGGTGCAGAATTCGATCGGGAAGATCGCAGCCGTCGTCCCCGTGTACGTCGCGTTCCTCCTCATCATGCCGGTGCTCGGACGAGTGGCGGTTGGACTCCTCCGGTATGGACGTTGGTGAGAGTCGGGCCCTCGTGTTTACCCCGGTTACCCGGAACTCGCTGGTCATTTTGCCGTTAGCACTCGCGCTGCCCGCGGGCTACGAATTGGTACCAGCTGTTGTCGTGATACAGACGCTCATCGAACTAACCGGGACGGTCGTCCTCATGCGACTGGTTCCAACGTGGCTTCTTCCAACAGCACCGGCCCCGGTTCCAGTGAGCACGTAACGTGCACTCTTGGTGGAACAGACGTGGGCGATCACTTGCACGCTCGCCACAGAACAGATCGACAGCGCAAAGACTGGATAGCGGAAAATCTCCCCTTCATCTGGAAGACATTCAGAAACACGACGATGGTCTGGCGCTCGCGTTACCGATGCACTACACGGCGGATGCGTTCGCCCACGACTGGGTGACCCATCTCGGCCCCATCTACGTGGCGACGATCGTATTCGTCGTCGGCGTCGTCATGGCGTATCGTGGCTTGAACGCGATGTAACGGTGGTGTACGCCCACCCAAATCACGGAGGGTCCCGACATCTTTTATCATGTTGCACGGCGGAACCGGCCTCGAGATTACGTTGATAGAATATCTGTTCCGCGTTGTTCTGCACCTGTTTGCCTTCGGTGGTATCGCTGTCATCGTGTTCTGGGGGTTAGAAGGGGTGAGCGCCATTCACTCCGGGGTCGTGGAAGAACGGAGCGGTAGGGAGAATGACCCGTAATCACAGACCAATCGTATCTGATTACAGAGGTAAATCCTTGCGCCATTCCCGCACACGCCGCTGTATCAATTACTTGGTGTGTAGACTTGGGATCCGATATCTCTATGGGTCATCTAATAATTCACTAATATATATTATGAAATGAATAATGTGCAACCACTCATCAAACACCGCGAGCTCACACCACTCCACGAGGCATGGAACGCTCGGTTGGATACTGACCTCTACAATCAACGCACCGCGAGCGAGACAGTGAATGCGGTAATCAAGCAGAAATTTGGATCATTCGTCCGCTCGCGTGTCTGGTGGAAACAGTTCCGTGAGCTCGCCATCAAATGCATCGTTCACAACATCGAAACGGCACTCTCCTGATCCATACGGACAGTGCCGAACCGCTACGATATTGACTGGAACCGTCTGATGAATGCAGAGAATCCATTCAGCAGAGCCATATTTGCCTTTTCCTCCTGCAACGCATGAAGCACCCAGCGAGAAACTCTCAGTGGATCGAATCAATTCGTTCGTCAGCGAGCGGTTCGGAGTCATCTCTGACCGTCGCGTAGACGCGCTCGGCCCACTCGCGAGCGATGGGTGATTCCGTGTCGACAAACACCTGCATCATGCCCGTCGACTCATCGTATCCACCGATTCCCACACGCTCGTCGAAGATGGCGAGTCCGTAGGGAAGATCGTCGCGCATCCGGAGGGTAAGGTGGTCTCTCTCGATCGCCTGGGTCGCCTGTGTCGGATACGTCTCGAAGAGTTTCTCGACGATGTGGGGAAGGTAGATGATTTCGGTGTCGGTTCTGTCGAACACCCGCTGGTGGAATTCACCTAAAACAAGGGGTGCCATGTGCGTCGTATTGAATCCGCGGAAGGTGTTCGATTCGTCTACCAGCGAGATAAACCGCTCGACCGGCTGGTACGGATCATCCGGCTTGGCGACGGTGACCGTCGCGTCGACGAACGGTTCGACGACGAACTCCTGGTGGTCTTCACAGATAATATCCAGCAGCGGCGCCATCCGGTGGACGGTTCGCACATTCGCCTCGAACCGGAGCATCTCGTCGGCGACAGCCTCGCCCCGCCCGGTCAACTGAAACCGGCCGTCGACCTTCTCGACGAAACCCTGCTCGTCGAGCCACTGAGTGAAGCGGTGGCTCGTCGCCCGCGAGACGTCGAGACGTTCCTCGATCTCTCCTCGGTCGAGTGGCTCCTGACGAAGCGCTTCTAGTACTGGCCCATGCCGGACGATATCGCCGAGCAGATCCGTGTCGACGCGGTCGCCCGCCGCGTCCAGGCGCTGGCCGAGATGCTGCTGATTTCGCGCGTTCTCCAGAAGAGCCTCCAGGACCAGTGAGCCTGGTGGCGGAGTCGAGTCTTCGGAGTCCGTTTCGTCTTTGTGGGGCTCCATGGAAATCCCTCTGTTAAGATACGGGAGCACAGATAGTAGCTCTTCCTATCATGAATTGAAACACGTCTCACGTGCCGAAACGCTGTTCACGCCATCGAACGCTGCTTGATAGGTGAGGCCAAAGCCCAGGCAGTCCTTCGATATTATATGGCACAGCACGAAATCGACGACGAACAGCTCGAACAGTTCGAAGACGGATTCCACGGAGACCTGATCCGCCCCGACGATCCGGACTACGACGACGCCCGCGCCGTCTGGAACGGGATGATCGACAAACGGCCAGGACTCATTGCGCGGTGTGCGGATGCCGCGGACGTCATCAGTGCCGTGAATTTCGCCCGCGAGAACGATCTTCTCGTGGCGGTGCGTGGCGGCGGGCACAACGTTGCCGGCACGGCCGTCTGCGATGATGGGCTCGTCATCGATCTCTCGAAGATGACCGGCATCAGGGTCGATCCAGAGGCACGGACGGTGTGGGGCCAGGCCGGTGCCACATGGGCAGATCTCGACCACGAAACACAGGCGTTCGGCCTAGCGACGCCCGGCGGCGTCGTTTCGGACACCGGGATCGCCGGGTTGACGCTCGGTGGTGGAATCGGACACCTGCGCTGCAAGTACGGCCTGAGTTGTGACAACCTCCGTTCGGCCAAGCTGGTCACGGCGGAGGGCGAGTACCTGACGGCCAGCGCCGACGAGAACGAAGACCTGTTTTGGGGGTTGCGTGGGGGCGGTGGCAACTTCGGTATCGTCACTGGATTCGAGTACGAGCTTCACCCTGTCGGCCCGGACGTAGCGACCAGCCTCGTGTTTTATCCAGGTGACCGGCTGACCGAGGTGTTGCGGGCCTACCAGGCGTTTGTTGTGAAGGCTCCCGACGAGATCAGTACGCTCGTCTTCGCTGGCGAGCTTCCGGAAGAGGAGATGTTCCCTGCTGAGTGGGTCCACGAACAGAAGTTTGCCATCATGGGCTGTTATGCCGGCCCTGCCGACGAGGGAGAGTCCGAACTGGAGCCCCTACGGGAGTTCGCTGATCCGATCGCTGATTTCAGCGGGACGATGCCCTATGCCGAGTTCCAGCAACTCCTCGATGAGGACTACCCCGACGGGATGCGGTACTACTGGAAATCGCTGTACCTCGACGGACTTTCGGACACCGCCATCGACCGCATCGCATACTGGGCTCAGGCCGCTCCCTCACCGTTATCGACAGTCGATGTCTGGCAGCTCGGGGGTGCGATTACGGATGTCGGTATCGAGGAGAGTGCCTTCGCCGGGCGGCACGCACCGTTCCTTCTCGGGGTGGAGGCTAACTGGGAGGACCCCGAAATCGACGACGCCAACGTCGAGTGGGTCCGAGACTGCCTCGACGACATGCGCCAGTTCTCCGATGGGTCGGTCTACTTGAACTTCCCCGGCTTCCACGAGGAGGGGGACGAGATGATGCAGACTACGTTTGGCCCGGCGTATGAGCGGTTGGTCGAGCTCAAAGACGAGTACGACTCCGAGAATCTGTTCCAGATGAACCAGAATATTGAGCCCACTACCTAAGAAATTACATTCGGCAGCCTTCATACCACTGAATACACAGTAGTGATTGCAGCATACACGCCCTCTATTCAGCATGTCCGCTGAAACCCATGCGTCGGTATCGACGATGAGCCGGAACAACCCGGTGTCACGGTCACAACAGCAGACCGCGATCCGGTCATCGAAGATGCTGATTCCACTCCATATCTCAGACGGAAGATCGTCGTGGAGCTGGAGGGTGAATTCACCGCTCTCTGCGGCTGCTGTAGCTTCTGCGGAGTAGGAGGTTCGGATGCCTTCAATGGCGGTGGGTGAGAGGACGAGCTCCGACTCCATCCCGTCGACAGTGTTCCGAAGGATTGCCTCTATGCCGGCCTGGTCAAGCGGTACTGTGCCGAACCCGCGCAACGTCTCTGCTGTCTCGACCAGGTCAATGAATCGACCGATGGGCCTGTCCGTAGGGCGGATAGCGTCCGCTCTCTTCTTCCTCGAACAACCGGACGATCGTCTCGACGAAGGCCGGTTCCTCCGCAGCATCATCCCAGGAGTGGAAGCCGATGCGGTAGGAGACCTGGTAGAACGTGCTCGTGGCGTTCACGCTGGCCTCCTCACAGTCGACTCACCGTCGAGTGCCACGTACAGCGCATCCAGGAACGCGTCGGGCTGTTCGAGTTTGGGATCGTCGCGGGCGTCCTCGATCACGTGGAGCGGCCAGCCGTAGCGGGTGCTCGCGTCCTCCGCGATCCCGAGACGCACGGCGCGGTCGTCCCGCCCCCAGATGAGGGACGTCGGAACGGCGATCCGATTGAGGTTCTCCGGTGAGATCGGTGGCACTCCGACCTCCGTCATGAGGGTCCGCATTGCGGCCTTCACGCTTGGCGTGCGTATGGACTCGAGATAGTAGGCCAGGAACGGCTCCTAGTCCTCACCCATCTGCTCGATCACGGCATCCCGATCGGACATACACTGCCCGAAGAACCCGTGATACGCGCGTTCCGTCGGTCGTACGAGAAAGCGGATCAGGCCGAACGCGAACCGCGCGGACGGTCGGAACCGTCCCAGGCCGAGCGAGTCCACGAGCACCAGCCGTTGGAGTCGGTCGCCGTGGTCGCTGGCAAAGCGGGCCGCGATGGCACCGCCGAGCAGGTGCCCCACCAGCGTCGGTGGCGTCGAGCAGGTTTGCTCGATCAGTTCGTCAAGCCACCCGAACACGCCCTCGGCGGTCAGCGTGCGGTTGGATCCCTCCGAGTCGCCGTGGCCCGGTAGGTCGGGGATGATCACCCGGTTGGTCGTCACGAGATCCGGGAGCACCCGCAGCCACCAGAGCGCGGACTCTCCGGGGCCGTGCAGCAGGACGATCGGCGGACCGTCACCGCCCTCCAGCACGGCGGTCGACACGCCAGCGAATTGCAGCCGTCGTTCTGTGATGGGAAGATCGGCCAACAATTGCTCCCGGGGACCCTGTGGTCGTTGTACTTGTGTAGTCATGCTGCCTCAAGCATAGCTACGCCCTCCGACGATATGTAAATGTCTCGTGAAATATTTCACCTCGTGAAAGCCGTCACGTGGATACCTGGTCTCGACCACAGAGAGGCAACGAATCGGCCGAGGACCCGATTGAACCGCTCTGACTCTTCAATGATCGGACGATGGCTGCTGTTCTCGAAGCGTTCGAACCGGGCGTCCGGGACGAGGGCCGCGACGGTTTCCCGTTTCTCGTCCACGCCGGCGCACACCAACATCAGGACGTCGATTCCGTGAAGCACGTCCCGGTAATCGCGCGTGAGCGCGTCGAAGAGGATCGCGCTCTTGATCGGTGCGGGGGTCCGAGAGAGCCCATCGAACTGCAGGGTTCTCGTCACCGTGGTGGACTGCTTGAAGACCTGCTCGTGACGCGTTCGATGAGAGTCGAGTGGTCGCTCTGGGTGAATGCGAGCGTGTCTTTGAGGCCGTCCAGGTCGGTGAGTCCGTGTTCGTAATCGTCCCACTGGAACCGGGATGCTTCCATGTCGATGTCGACCAGCTCGCGGTATTCGGTTGCGAGACATCCTTCAATCCACCGGTTGGCTATCTCCTCGTTCGTTTCGGTCTGGCGTTCTGAGTCACTTATTGAGATTACTTCGTCTTATGGGCTCTCGCTTCCGGGTCCGGACTGACGTTCCGGTTCGAGCGGAACAGGTTCTCCGGATCGTACTTCGTCTTGACCTCGACCAGGCGGTCGTAGTTGTCGCGGTAGGCGGACTGGACGCGGTCGGCGGGCTCGTCGGCGGGCTCGAAGTTGACGTAGTGGCCGCCGGTCGAGAAGGGCCGGCACTGTTCCCACGCCTCGCGGACCCAGGCCCGGTGTGCGTCGCCGTCGGGGGAATCGGGGTCCCACATGCCGAGGATGCCGAGGCCGTACCGGAAGTCCCGGTTGCCGACGACACCGTCGTCCGTGGCCCGCTCGTTGAGCGCCCCGCCGACGTGGACGAAGCCGAGCTTCGTCATCGGCGAGGGAAGGTCCAGGAAGAGGTCGCCGACCGCGTCAAGGAGGCCGTCGTCGAGGCTGTCGGTCCAGATGGCCTTCCAGTAGTAGTGCATCCCCTTGGGCTCGGTCTCGTCGATCAGCTGCTGCTGCTCGACGTAGGGCCGCCGCCCGACGAGATCGGCGACGGGCTCGCCCAGCGGCTCCCTCAGCGGCGCCAGATCCTCATCGGCCCGCTCGGGCGGCCCGGTGTGGCAGACGAGGAAGCCGACGATCCGCCGGCCGTGCCACTCCTCCGGCACGAAGGGTGCCGGCGGCGCGCGCTGGAAGAGGTTGAACACGGTCAGTTCGCGCGGCGCCGTCTCGGTCACGGCCCGGTAGGCTTCCAGCGCGGCGTCGATCTGGTCGGGCGTCTCCGCCGGAAAGGCCAACAGGCCGCCGGTGATCTCTGGGCCGACCTCGTGCAGGCGGAAGGTGAACTCGGTCACGACGCCCATGTTATGGCCGGCGCCACGGACGGCCCAAAACAGGTCTTCGTGCTCGTCGGCGCTGGTGCGGCGAACCTCACCGTCGGCGGTGACGATCTCGACTTCCACGAGGTTGTCCACGGCCCATCCGAAGCGCCGCGAGAGGTAGCCGAAGCCGCCGCCGAGCACCAGGCCGGCCAGGCCCGTCTCGGAGACGAAGCCGAGCACCGTGGCCAGGCCGTGCTCCTGGGTGGCCGCGTCCACGTCGCCCAGCAGACAGCCGGCGCCCGCCGTCACCGTGCGCGCATTCGGGTCCACCTCGACGTCGTTCATCCGGGACATGTCCAGCGTCAGGCCGCCGTCGGCCAGCGCCGTCCCGGCGATGTTGTGGCCGCCGCCGCGGATGCCAAGGAGGAGGTCGCGCTCCCGGGTGAAGTCGACGCAGGTGACGACGTCGTCGGTGGTCTCCGGCTGAACGACCAGCGCGGGCGTCTTCTCGATCATGCCGTTCCAGAGCCGCGTCGCTTCCTCGAAGCTGGTGTTCTCGGGAAAGAGCAGCTGTCCTCGGAGACGCTGTCGAAAGGCGTCGAGAGTCTCCTGGGTCATCGTGGTCGGTGGGCCGTCACGTGTGGCGATGGTAGTCTGGGCCATGACTCCTCGGCTCCCAGTACGCCCGGTGGTTACATGTAAATGTCTCATGAAATATTTCGCCCCATGAAGAAAATGTTAGATGAATAAAATAAGATACTATTTTGCACGGTGGATTCCCAAGAGTATCCGATCCCAGATTCCGGACGCATCGTTGTTGGGTGAGGATGTCCTCCGTTCAGAAGAGACCCCTACGGGTGAAGGTCTGATGAGACGAGCGTCTCGAACGCGTGGGGCTCGACTGCCCTCGCCTCATCGCGGACGCTCTCAAAGGTGGAAATGGCCCACTTCCTGGCCGCCGGTGCTGCCGTGTCGATGACCGCAGTCAGGGCTCCAGTCTCCGCATCGTGACAGCAAATCCCGGCGCGGTCATCTACGACGCCGAGTCCACACCTCGATCTGTCGGGGAGGTCATCGTGAACGTAGACCGTGCAATGATCACGTAAGGCAGCCTCCATGACACGTTCTGGATTCCAGGCGAGGGTCTTCTCGAGCGCAGTCGGGGAATAGACATACTCGAGTTCCATCCCATCGATGACGGCCTGGCAGACCGTCTCGTTGTTGATCGACTTGAATACGATACTGTCGAATCCCCGCATTCGACTCGTGTTCTGGATGAGGTCCTTCAGCCGCTCGACGGGCTCGTACGGGTAGCCCGGTCCGGGGTAAGAGACCACCGCGTCGGCGAACAGGTCGACGGAAAATTCCTCCATCTCACGTGGGAGCCACTGCCAGACATCGCGTAGCTTGCGTTCGATCGTCATTGCTTCGCGAAGATTGAGGAATCGGTCGGTGACGAACTCGCCCAGGTGCGTCAGTTCGTAGGTCGGACCGTCACGAACGATCCATCGCCGATCTTCGAAGTCGGTGAGGATCCGTCCCATGGTCGGCGAGGAAGCACCCGTCGCGGCGCGGAGGTCGCCCCGGTCACAGGGATGCTCAGCCAGCGTGTTGAGCACCCCGACGCGATGGCTCGACCGCGCCAGATATTCGATATCTTCGATTGGACGACCCATGTTATTCATTCACACTCAACATCAATAACCTTTCGCGATCAAGCAGATGAACTGGATGGGTGGGATGTAATTCCAGCGTGAGGATGTCCACCCGAAGCCTGCCGATGTCACGGAGGCTCATCGTAGCCCTCCCGAGGCGGCGATAGGGGCATCCTGCTCGTTACTCTGGACATAGCTGACTTCCTGATTGTCCTCGAAGATCGCTCGAAGCTCATCGCTCACCTCCGCAGCAGCGAGTTCCCGCTCGACATCGACGACAGCAAGCGTCTCGTCAGCGTCGGCCCGGTTCTGGATGCGTACGTGATACAGATACGACACCCAGCGCAGCCAGACGGCGTTGTCGATATCGGCCTCGGCGTTGATAGAGATGGTCGTCACGTTTGACTGCAGAATCACATGATGGTTCCCGGTTCGACCTCCGCGATCAACTGGTCCCGGAGTGGTTGTGGATAGCCGATATCCACCGGCCCCCCAAGGATGCACGTGACCAATCTCTCCCGGCCCGGTCTGGAAGGTCGTCGCGTTGAATCGTCCTTCGCCAACCGTGATACTCGGCCATGACGCAACCATTTCGATGACCTGTTTGACTCTGATAATGAGTTCTGGGAATCATTCGTTTGTCTGTTTCATTCCCTGGTCCCACCCGTGCTCACGAAGATAGGTATCGAGCCGGGTAGGGTCGATGTCAATATCGTGCTCGAGTGCCTCGACATCGCTTTCGAACCCGTAGTCGTTGAGCCACTCGAACATCAGGGCCGCTCCCTCGTCCATTTCTTCCCCGGCAACCTCAATCGGGATATGCTGGGCTTTGACATCGGTTCCTGTCACGGCGGTGAAGACCTCAGCGGCGCTTTCGAGCGTGTGCTCATCACCAGCCAGTTCGATAGTCTCACCGACGTACTTCTCGGGATTCGCCAACACGGTGGCCGCGAGCGCGCCGATATCTCCGACATCGACCATTTGCAGTGAAACGCCCTCTGCCAGTGGTAACGCAAATGTTCCGTTCAGGATCGCTTCGCGCTGGCGCTCGTAGCCCTGCATGAAGGCCACTGGTCGGATGATCGTCGCAGGAAGCCCGAGATCGTGAATGCGCTGTTCGACCTCGTATTTCGAGTCGAAGTGGGGAACCCCGGTATCGCGCTCGGCTCCGCGGGCAGAGCTGAACACGAAGTGTTCGATCCCAGCGTCGACAGCAACCTCGGCCATGTTCGTTCCCTGCTCGATCTCGGTGGCAACTCCCTCTGCGGGAGTCGTGACGCAGTAGACCGCGTCGACAACCTCGACCACTGGAGCGAGACTGTCTTTGTGCAGGAGGTTGCCCTCGACGACTGTTGCACCCCGGTCGGCAAGCGCCCGCGCGCGTTCGCTGTCAGGACTGCGCGTCAGCACGTGGACATTGAATTCACCGTACTCACCAGATAACAGATAATCGGCAACCGCCCCGCCCTGCTGGTCCGTCGCTCCGGCGACGAAGACACTGAGATGACTCATATTAGCACCTGCTTGTCCGTGTTCAAGTGTCGAACTCTGATGGCGCGGTCCTCATGTTGCATTTGTCGCATCCTGAGACGCACTATGGGGAGATGCAACTTGGTGATTAGTGTAAACATGTTCAAGATGATGTAGATATAACTGGAAGCTGAGGACAGAGGTATATGCCCACCGCACACGTCAAATTCAAACACCCTGGCGGGCCAGGCGCACTCTCATCCAAGTATCCGGAGGCGGACTTCCGGATACTGGCCACTCGCTCGACAGCAGATGGTCTGCGAGTAGTCTTCGAAGCGCAGACATCGGACACCGCAGCTATCGTTCGCTACCTTGATGAGGATGACAGCATTACAGCCGTGTGGGCACTCCTTCCCTCGCGAAGCCCTCTCCACAGTCGAAGAGCAACTCCACGTACTCAAGAAACTGATCGAGCGCCACGACGCTGCCACCAGCGCGTTCGAACGCCAACTGCTTGGCGAAGACATTCACGCTGCTGGTAACAGTACTCGATATAGTCGCGGATCGCTGTGCGGCCCAGGTGGAGGCGACACCACTACGCCGGCGCGGTTGAGCAGAGTGAGCCAGTCTCGTCGTCAGGAAACAGTCTAGGGTGTGACTGAACCGAATCGATTCCCTTGTATTCCAAACCAATGAGACTGATTCTCTGTATCAATATGATTGATCGGAATATGTAAATAAGGCCTTGTTGAATCCCTTGCTGACAAACATGACTAGTGAGTAGCTGGAGGAAGATGGATGCTCTCCCGAAGTCACGACTCCTTCGATTCGTTGAACGGGCTATGATGCTGGCTCGCCGTGCTGTGGCACGATTCTCGACACGCTATTCACGGAAGCGGTTCACGCTCCGCCAGCACGTCGTCTTGCTCTGTCTCAAAGTGAAGAAGACGACTACGTACCGAGACCTCGTTGACGAACTCATCGAGATGCCTCGCATTCGTGACGCACTCAATCTCGATTCGATTCCTGCACCCTCGACACTCTGCAAGGTGTTCGACCGCTTGGAGATGGCCGTCTGGCGAGTGTTACTGAACGTCTCGCTCGCGGACTTGCCACTGAACGGTGTCACCGCTATCGATGCGTCCGGGTTTGAGCGGGCGCATGCCTCAACTCACTACACGAAGCGAACGAACCTCACCATCCAGCAGTTGAAGACAACGCTGTTGGTCGATACAGCTACCAACGCCGTTCTCGATATTCACGTGACCACAACGCGGAAGCACGATACGCAGATTGCGTCACAGGTAGTGAAACGGAACGGACAGTCCATCGCGGTCTTGACCGGTGACAAGGGATACGACGACCAGAAACTCCGGCAGCTCGCCCGTGACCACGATATTCGACCACTCATCAAGCATCGTGAGTTCACCTCACTCCACAAGGCCTGGAATGCACGGTTGGACAGCGATCTCTACCACAGGAGGAACATGAACGAGACGGTCAACGCGGCGATCAAACAGAAATTCGGTGCATTCGTCCGATCACGTCTCTGGTGGAAGCAGTTCCGCGAACTCGTTATCAAGTGCATCGTTCACAATCTGGAGCGAAGCCTCGCTATTTCACACGAGGAGAGCGACTGTCCGTGATTCCGAGAGGAAGGGACTGCTGAATATAGAGGGAGTATGCAGCAGATCAGACGAATAGAGAGTACGTCTTATGAGAGCAGTTATTACTCTCTCATCGCCACGTCAAGAATGTCCTGAATAAATTCTCCTTTTTCAGCGGTGTATTCCTCTCTGTTCTCCGGGTACTGCTTTGCCAATCTCTTTTTCAAGGAGGCATACTGTTCAGCGGCTTCGGAATGCTCTCGAAGATAATCTCGGAAGGCAATCTTCTCCTCATAAAAATCACTTTCCCGTTCTGTGATCGAGAGGTAGACAGTGCGATTCGTGCGCGGCCCCTTGGCAAAGAACAGACGTCCTTCTACATCTCCGGGTCGGTGTTCATATCCATGTTCTTCGAGGACGGGAATGAGGTCTTTCGCGTCGGCCAAATCTTCGACGAGAGCGAGGATGTCGATTATTGGCTTCGCAGGCATTCCCTCGATAGCGGTGCTACCGATATGCTCGAAATCAAGGAACCGATTGCCTGCGATATCTTTCAGTCGCTGTACCTCTTTTTTGTAGAGGTCTGCCCATTCTTCTCGATACGGCTCCAACTCCACGGTTCCACGTTCTAACCCGACCATTATATCCAGAAATCAGAGAAAGGGTATATTTCTTTGGCAGCAGGATGACCGACACGCGCGTTGTATTCGGCAGGACTGCTGAAACCTATCACAGATTGAGGATTTCAACAAGGCCGTAAATAATATCTAAAACATCTCTTGAGTACGACGTGGCTAGCTTCCCGCCACTAGCCCTGTGACGGCGGTCGCAGCGATCGTCAACACCCTTGTGATCGATAGATCGGAATACTAACCGAGAGGCGGACACGCCGTCAAGTATCGTTCTAATCGCTGATTTGCTCCGGTTCTTCTCCAGGAATGAATGAGCCAAACGCAGTGGTCTTGTGCGATATTGTCACCGACCACTCATACCCTGTCAGTCGAGGAGAGACCAGTACCGTAAGTTCCGAGAACGCGTCCTCACAGTCGCGGTCTACACTATCGAACAGGCTTGTTCAATACGATGGCCCCAACGTCTTCCTCTATTCAACGCAGGAGAGTGGAACAAAGATCTTTCACGCCTCGGAATATATTTCCTCTGAGATGGGCGCCAAAAACGCCGAAGCGACAGTCCGAACGTACTATGAGGCGCTTCGTCAGGGGGAGCCTTTGCATCCGTACTTCGCTGACGATGGCTCACTGGTCAAATTCGGCATCTCGGAGCAGCTTACCGGCTATAAGGCAGTCGCCGAAGGGGTCCGTGAGCAAACTCGCCACTCTGAGGAGTGGACGGTGACGAGCCACGAATTGCGAGTGACTGAACGAGATCGTCATGCGTGGTTTAGCGACACCGTGCGCATGGCCTGGACGGATACCACAACCGGGATGCGCCACGGCTTTGATGCACGCTGGAGCGGCACACTAGAAGATCGAGATGGCTGGAAATTCGTTGGGATGCACGTAAGTGCTCCCCAGAAGATCTGACCCAATAGCATCCATTAAATGATATTTTTGATAAATGATCAATTTGTTAGATCACAGGTCATCCAACGGTGGATGTTCATTAATCGTACTATTGAGTTCCTCAACATCATGCGTTTTGGGACTGGTATAAGCTGTCAGAAGCACAGCGGTTGAGAAAACCGTTGTGATGGCGCTAGTAGCTTGGACAAACACTTAATCATCATAAAGCGTATCAGATGACGGGAGATCACCCTCATCGACATAATTTGTCTGGATCTGGCAGACGAGAGTCGAATTATCAACAGTTTGCTTATTAATCATTGAGGAAACCAAGCGAAATTCCGTCTGTTGCCGCCGTTACTGTGCGAGCGGTGTCTCTACCAAGACCGTGGCGTTCGACGACTTGGGGCACCTGAACTGTTGTCTCCCCATCGAACGCGTCGACGCTGCGGTGGAATGAACCACGCAACAGCGGACAGTCGCTCCGCGAGGACTCGGCTACGCCCGGCCACCCTTCACGAGACCGTGCCTCCCGAGTGCTCGGCGGCAGCTGTGCCGATCGTGGGCTGTCGTACGTCTCGGAACCCCCACGGCGCAGCGTCCCAACCATGAAGAGCCACGACATCGGTCCTCTCGGAACGCCTATCCATCTATGGGCACTGGCTCTAGTCGCAATGGCAAACGGATCAGTTGATTTCTTCAACGATACTGGCGGTTACGGGTTCATTTCCACTGAGGACGCGGACGAGGATGTCTTCTTTCACATGGAGGATATTGGCGGCGCGGATCTCGTCGAGGGAACGGACATCGAATTTGATATCGAACAGGCCCCCAAGGGCCCCCGCGCGACGAACGTCGTCCGCGCCTGAGACACTAACAGCCACCGGACGGTGACGACCGGTTCACTGCATTTTTTGGAGAAGATTCATCTGGAGTGGCATCCATGTCTCGAAGACAGTTTCTGACTGCCCAACCTCAGAGGATGGATGTGATGCGTGGTTTTTATTCTGCCCACAAAATTGTGGATTATCATATATTTGTTATTAATAATTCAGGGGATTTATCTGAAGTTGAGCCCGGTCCCTCAACGCAGAGACTCTCTTTTTGAAGGAAGATGACAGTTCCACGGGAATCAGATACAGTTCAGTGTGTCCGTTCATCTCAACCGAACGCTCGCAACGCTCAGCGGACGGATTGGTCTTGTGTGGAGTAAAACGTTCGTACGGTATCTCTCTTGCTCGTTCTGGCGTCAATCTCGACAAATCCCAACTCGGTGAAGACGTGGTTCCAGTTGCGGTAGTAGAGGGGAAAGTCGTTGTTGACGTAGTTCACTTCGGGTTCGGCCGGCCGCAAGTGGTTGTTCTCGCCTTCGTTCTCCACCGTGATGATGAGGTCGTCCGTGATTCGGGACAGCTCCTCAAAGACCCATTCGGCGTCCGGGTGAAGGTGTTGGAGCGTCTCTACCGAGTATACCGCGTCGAAACGTCTGTCGTCGAAGTCACCGACGATGTCTTCAATCCCGTCAAGGTAGAACGTTCCGTGGGCGGCGAGGTTGGGGTAGGCCTCCTCCATCACATCGAACGCGTCGTCGTTGATCTCGATTCCCACCAGGTTTTCGAAGCCGTGTTCGTGGAGGTGTGAGAGGTGACGGCCCGAACTGCATCCGAGTTCTAAGATAGATGCCTCTCGGTCGACGAACCGATCGAGAATACTGCGAACCAACTCGCTCGTTTTGTCCGGCCCGTAGTAGGCGTAATATTCTGGCGAGTACTCCCCGGATCGTTCTGCCCACTGGCGACGGACTTCGTTAGAATTCACGTGTAACAACTCCAGTGAACACCTATAGTCTCGTCGGACTCCTTGTGGCCCTTGGGGGTTATAGTTGTTCACATGTCTCGACACTGAACCGGGCAGCATCACCGGAACTGCCCGACGACGTGTGCGAGAGTGAGGACTGACGTACGAAACTAACTATGGAGGTGTAGATTCCACGGTTGTTTCTACTCATTGTGGCCAACCAGGTACTCTATCCAGATATATCTTACCTTTCATCTATAAATTCACACAAATAACTCCATTAACAACACTCCGTGACGACGCGGATGAGATCAGTGGCAGTGAGGTTTTCTTCGAGACGATTGGTGTCGTCGACGATGATAACCGACCTGATATCGTGTTTGAGCATCGTTCCCCCAGCGTTCCGTAGCAATGTGTCGACACCGACGGTGTGCATCGGAGAAGACGTGAGATTCCCGATGAAAACGTCGTCTATTTAAATGATAATGTATCTCCAGAGATACGAGTTGCCACCGAATGTCTCAGTTCCCTCCATCGGTTCGTCTCCTTTAATTCGTCACGCTTGTCGGTATGATTTCTTGCTAGCATCCCGCCGAACCCTTATCCCGCTGGCGCACTTTTTCGGCATAGAAATGGGACTATTCAGAAAACTTGGCCGCCAGGTCGAACAATTCACAAAGACGGCGAAGACCGCGGCCGAAGAGCATGTAGTTTATCAGTGCGACAACTGTGGGGCGCGCTTCAGTGAGCCCCCTAAACAATGTCCGGAATGTACCTCAGAGACGATAACCCAGAAGAGCACGCGCGAGTGATGGTCCAGATCGCTCTTCTGTAATGGCGCGGAAGGCGAGCAACGAACGTCAGTGCGTCCCGGTTGAGATGCAGCAAAGTATCGTACGTGAGTGATCGGCGACCGTTTTTGATGCTCGAAAAGCGGTATTAGCTGTGCCGATCGTGGGCTGTCGTACGTCTCGGAACCCCCATGGCGCAGCGTCCTCACATGAAGAGCCATGACATCGGTCCTCTCGGAACGCCTATCCATCTATGGGCACTGGCTCTAGTCACAATGGCAAACGGATCAGTTGATTTCTTCAACGATACTGGCGGTTACGGGTTCATTTCCACTGAGGACGCGGACGAGGATGTCTTCTTTCACATGGAGGATATTGGCGGCGCGGATCTCGTCGAGGGAACGGACATCGAATTTGATATCGAACAGGCCCCCAAGGGCCCCCGCGCGACGAACGTCGTCCGCGCCTGAGACACTAACAGCCACCGGACGGTGATGAGCGTTGTAGTTCATTTTTCTTATACGCTTTCCCCGAGCGACATCCACGCCCTGGATGTATGCGCATATTGGGGAACAGGAGCCTAGAATCCCCACTGCAGCCTGCTGACGGTCACCCCTGTCCTACAGGAGGGCGTGAGTGTTCCATCGAGAAGCGTTCACCCATACGTTATGCACGAGGCTCCCCAACACTATTTCATGGCAACGATTGTCTATCAGGGGCCGGATGACACTGTCTCAGAAGACGTTGATGATGAGGATCTGAACTATCGTGAAGACCACTGGCAGATTCATCACGGTGATGATGAGTACACCTATCTTCCCCGAGACCGGGTCTACACAGTGAAAATGACGGATCCACACACCTTATTTGAGAGAGAGTAGTACCTCATCCGTGATACCATTCAAAGCGTTCGGTCGCCACGATTCGATTCAGCACTGAGAGAGCCGTACAAACGAGTCCGGAGCACCCCGTTGTGCAGCGTTTACGCACTGCACTCGACATCGCGACCAACACTGTGCCCCGACGCTCCGATCGCGCGATCACGTCGAAATGGGCTCACACTGGCTGAAGGTGGGTGTTTATGCGGTTTCACGACCACAGATGTGTATGGAGATTCGACCGCTTGATGCAACAGAGATCGATTCGGTGCGGCGAATAGCTCGCGAGTCGTTAGCGGCGTCGTATGGTGTCCTTGGTGATGAGACAATCGAGACGGCTATTGAGGAGTGGTATGCAGCAGACGCGTTCGACGAATACCTCGCTAGTGACGAGATGGTGTTTCTTGTCGCGGCCGACGAGGACGATGTCGTCGGCTTTTCTCAGAGCCACATTGTCGAAACGGTCGACAAAGGACGAATCCTGTGGCTACACGTCGCTCCCGAGCACCGTGGACGACACATCGCCACGGAACTCTTCGATGCGACACGAGAACTGCTCACAGAGCGTGGCACCGAGCGCATCACGGGGTTGGTTCTGGCTGAGAACGATGAGGGCAACCACTTCTATACGACTCACGGCTTCGAGAAACTCTACGACCGGACGATCACGATCGCTGGCAACGTCCACGTCGAGAACGTCTACGGTGAGGAAGGAACTGAACTCGGCGAATTAGCACCACGAACCGCGACCGATGGTGAGCAGATATACGTTGACTTCGAGGAGAGTTCTCGGGGATCGTCCGGGCCGTTCCACCCATCGTATCTGGAGCAAGACCGAACGCAGCTCTACGGCTGGTACTGCTCGAACTGTGATACAACGGACAACGCCATGGATTCGATGGGACACATCAAGTGCAATCAGTGTGGAAATCTACGCAAGGCGACTCGCTGGGACGCGGCGTACCTGTAACCTATCACGAGAACAAGCCAGTCTGTCATGTGGTGGTTCGTCGTCAGGCGTCGCATCTCCCATGTCGAAGACGAATGAATGCGCTGTAACCATCTTGGGGCACGGTAAGGTGACCGACGAACGCCTACGGTGCTATCCCGGTCGCTCTCCTATCTCTGGTGATGGCCGACAACAAAAAGAGCCGATAGGAGCCGAATCTGTCCGAGTCGACTGGCCAATAACACGTCTCTGGTGGGTGGTGCTACTTTATATCATTATTATCATATAATTGATCACGCATCCCTCCACGGGTTGTAACGCTCAGTCAATCAGTTGGTGTGGATACCAGTCCTTTTGTCTTGTTAGCGTCTCTTTTCGGTATGTCCTTCTCTTCAACATCTCTGGCAGTTCAGGGCCTGGCATCGACTCCAATGACGACTGAGATGCTCGTGGTTTTCGCCCTCATTCTTCTCGCGCTCGTTTTGTTTGTGACCGAATGGTTCCCGATCGACGTCACCGCCATCCTGGTGATGGTTTTGTTGATGGTTCTCGAGCCGTGGACACAAATTTCCCCGCAGGAGGGAATCTCGGGATTTGCCAACCCGGCCACGATTACTGTGCTGGCCATGCTCATCCTGAGCACGGGGATCAACCGAACCGGCATCGTCCAGCTGATCGGCCAGAGGATGGCCACGTTCGCCGGTACCGACCAGCGCAAGCAACTTGCCGCGACGATCGGAATCACCGGACCGGTCTCAGGGGCCATCAACAATACACCGGTCGTGGCTATTCTGGTTCCGGTCATCAACGATCTCGCACATAACGGCAAGACTTCACCGTCGAAGCTGCTCATCCCGCTGTCGTTCGCCTCGATGCTTGGAGGAACGCTGACACTCATCGGGACATCGACGAACATTCTCGCGAGCGATATCGCAGCCCAACTCGGTGCAGAGTCTCCCGGTCTCGGGTTGCACGCATTCGGAATGTTCGAGTTCACCAAGCTCGGGGTCATTGTCTTCGCGGTCGGAGCCATCTATCTCATGACGATCGGCGTTCGATTACTTCCCGAGCGAGTTCCAGCCGACGAGGACCTCGTCGAGGGGTATGCCCTCCAGGAGTACCTCGCAGACGTCGTCGTCCCTGCGAATTCGTCGTTGATCGGGCAGACTGTCGGTGAAGCGTTGGGAGAGGATGATCTCGATATCGACGTATTACAGCTGCTTCGAGACAGTGAGCGCTTCTCCAACCTGCTGGCGCGCAAGGAGATTCACGAGAACGACACGCTCCGACTCAGAACGAACCGGGAGACGCTCGAACACATCATGACCGCGGAAGGACTCATACTGTCGGGGGGTCCCCGAACCGAAGACGACCTGTATCCAGACGAAGAGGAACCTGTCCTCACCGAGGTTGTCATTCCGTCAGGGTCGTTTCTCGTCGGCGAAACCCTCGCGAGTTCGACGTTCCGTCACCGCTACGACGCGAACGTCCTCGCCTTTCGAACCCGTGGTGACGTAGTCCAGGACCGATTCGAAGACATCCGTATTCGTGTCGGTGACACACTCCTCGTGCAGGCACCGCCCGATAGCCTCACTCGACTCGTTGAGAACGAGGACTTCATCGTCGCACACGAGTTCGACGAGGTGACCTATCGGACCGAGAAGATCCCGTTCGCGGTTGGTATCATCGCCGGCGTCGTCGCACTGCCAGCATTAAATATCCTTCCGCTCGTCGTCTCGGCGTTAGCGGGGGTGGTAGCGATGGTCTTTACCGGCGTCCTCAAACCGACCGAACTCTATTCGTCCGTCGAGTGGAACGTGATCTTCCTCCTGGCAGGTGTTATCCCACTGGGAATTGCCCTGCAGCAGACGGGAGCTGCTGCGCTCCTCGGGAACGCCGTCGCCTCGACGGCAACATTCCTGCCAGCGATCGGCGTCCTGTGGGTGTTCTATCTCGCGACTGGTCTGTTGACGAGTGTTATCAGCAACAACGCGAGCGTCGTGTTGATGATCCCCGTCGCTGCCAGCGCTGCACAGTCGATCGGAGCGAACGCGTTCGCGTTCGTGTTGGCCGTGACATTCGCAGCCTCGACCGCCTTCATGACACCCGTGGGCTATCAGACGAATCTCTTCGTTTACGGGCCCGGTGGATACACGTTCTCGGACTTCCTCCGCGTTGGAGCGCCGTTGCAGTTGCTCCTGTCAGTTGTCACCGTTCTCGGGATTGCGTTCTTCTGGGGCGTCCGTGTATGATTCTGGCTGTCTAGCTCGGTATTCAGTGACGCCGCACCATGCCCACCGATCGTGGCGTTGCATACATGTTGATTGACCTGCCTGACGCCTCAGATATGGCTTCAGGAGCCGAGACGTTGCTTCTCGTGGTGCTGCCCGTATTCATCATCGCAGCCGTCGTCGAAATCTTTGTCGTCAAGATCTGGGAGTTCTGCTCCTGTCGCTCCTCTTCGAGGGCGCGGCTACCACAGATGTGTCGCAGTTCGAGCGCAATTTCAGCCTCATCCTCGCCCTAGCGACAGTGGCCTTCTCATCTCGTTTGGGCAAACTGTTAGTAATAGGGAAGGAAGTAGTCTACATATTTCGCATTGACGCCGGGCGAGGCTTCACGTAGGGCAGAGTGGTCGTCAAGCGGTCGGCACTCTTGCGAGCGGCGCAGGATTTTTCGTCTCTCATACCTTTCGAACTACGAACGATGCAACCACTACGGTCCGATCCGGTTCTCGCCGAGGTCATCGATGCGTATGGGCCGCTTTCT
This sequence comes from Halobacteriales archaeon YIM A00010, assembly GCA_025041175.1. GTDB lineage: Archaea > Halobacteriota > Halobacteria > Halobacteriales > Haloarculaceae > Halocatena. The sequence goes on along the minus strand of JAKCFJ010000001.1, from coordinate 1,033,273 downwards.
CTCGAACCTGCGGAGGATCCCTTTCGCCGTTTGGTCGTTTCGATCCTCAATCAGCAGCTTTCGACTGCCTCGGCGAACGCGATCCGTGAGCGCGTTTTCGATCGTTTCGAAATCGCTCCCGAGCCGCTGCTAGGGGCCGATGCAACCGAACTCGAGGAACGAGGCGTCTCACGGCAGAAAATCGAATACATTCGGAACGCTGCCCGAGCGTTCGCGGAGAACGATCTCACGCGCGACTCATTTGAGGGAATGGCGAACCGAGCGGTGATCGAGGAACTGACCGAAATCCGGGGTGTGGGCGTTTGGACGGCGAAAATGTTCCTGATGTTTTCGCTCGGTCGGGAAGACGTGTTTCCGGTCAAGGATCTCGGCATCAGAAACGGTATGATCGAGCTGTACGGGGAGCGTTCCCGCGAGGAGATGGTCGAGGTGGCCGAGCAGTGGCGACCGTACCGCAGCATCGCAGCGCTCTACATCTGGCGATATTATGAAGATTCATAGACAGAATCGTGAACCTCCGTCGATTCAGACACGGCGTTCCGAGGACATCCATCCGTGTTTCCCGTGTATCAACCGCCCTTGTTCAGTATCGAGAACAGCTACCACAAACTGCTCACACCACAAAACACATACCATCCGTTTATCAATTCTACTCAATGGAATCACGACGTGGGTTTCTCGGTAGTGCGGGGTGTCTAACAGCCACGTTGCTCGCCGGCTGTCTGAGTGGTGGTGATTCGTCCGTCCAGCCCGGAACGAGCACGGAGACCGACTGGCCACGACCACGGGCCGATAGCGCCAATACGGCGTACGTTTCGAATGCGAAAGCGCCCCGCGAGAGCGTCCGCGAACGCTGGACCGTCACGGAAGGATCGGCGTCCGGAACGCCAGCGATCGTGGACGGCTCGGTATATTTCCCGACGGCGAGGGCACTGCTCGCCCTCGATGTGGGCAGTGGGAGCGAACAGTGGCGGTTTGCCACTCCGGAGGACACGAACCTCTCATCACCCATTGTTTACGACGGACATCTGTATACGACGGACGGCGAGAGCCTGTACGCTCTCGACGCGGAAACGGGCACACCGCAGTGGTCACACACCGACGACGACCACGGGTACGCTGCACTCACCGTCGTCGCGGGCGAAGGGGTACCCGATCCACACCTCGTTGCCGGAACGACATCTGGAACAATGCTCGGTCTCGGTCCCCAGACTGGAAAGCGTGTGTGGCGCAGAGACTTGTCCGGCACAGCTTCGGCGTTCGGGTTCCGGACGTTCATTCTCTACGCGGGGACGCGTGACGGTGGGGTGTACGCGTTTTACTGGGAAGATACTGATATATCGCCGCGCGAAGCGTGGCGCAGTACGGTGGATAACGGCGTGGAGACGATGGTTCCCTGTTCGGACGGCGTCACCGTCCACACCGACGGCGGGCCGCTGCGCTTGCTACAAGGGGGGCCAGAAGCTGGAACGACCCGTTGGACGATCGACAACGAGTGGGCAAATTCGGCTCCTATTTACACTAACCCCACGTTCTATTCGGTCGGCAGCGAGGGTTTCACAGCGATCCAAGAGTACGACGAGGAGACGAAATGGCGGATCGACGAACCATACGACGCGGCTGCTCCCGTCGCTGCCGGCGACACGCTGTATCTCAGCAGCGGCGATGCAGTCTATGCGTTCGCGGCCGACGGCGGTGTCGGAATCGGTACGATACGAACGGGCGCAAAACGCTGGTCGCACCCGACTCCTTCCGCCGTTGGCGGACTCGCGGTCGCAGACGGCGCCCTCTTTGTGGCGTGTGACGGGACGGATCAAACACTGTACTGTCTCGAATCGGCGTGACGCCCGAAAGACGTTCTGGACTCCTCCCCCCGCGACACCCATCTGACTGCATATTAAAATTCCGTGGTATGATGTGATAGAAATAGTGTTGGTGTGGCCGATCGCGCCTCTGTCGGTCAGATCGGCGTTTGATGCTTCGGCACGTTTTATGTCCTCCTCCTCGGTACACAGCGATACGGGGAATGACACAAAGCATCACTCACAATCTACTGTGGGATATCAAATAGATATCATAAACGTCGGAATCTCAGTATGGATGACACTACTGATTTTCGATGGGCATGCCAATCGGTGTCAGTCGTATCAGCTGTACTGATCCCCGACCTCGTCGGGGTAGCGCCGAGGATGGGTGATGTATTCGTTCAGTCGTGATCGGACCCCAGCGAAGATTCAACCATGACACGAACATTCCGAACCGCACTGACCGCTGTCCTGCTCGTGACGCTCATCGCAGGCGGGGCTGGTACCGCCGCGGCCGAACAGACCGAGATCAACAGCGGCGAAACCACTGTCGTCAACGACAACGACGTTGTCGAGCTCGACAATGTCCTGAACAACATCAGCACCAACGTCCTGGGCGTTCAGGTCGACGACAACACCCTAATCGTCCTCTCAGATGTGGATAAGGATCAGATGGACGAACGGGACGAGCATCAGTCGACGGGTGAACAGACCGAGATCAACAGCGGCGAAACCACTGTCGTTAACGACGACGACGTCGTCGACATTGACGACAGCCTGAACAACATCAGCACCAACGTCCTGGGCGTTCAGGCCGACGACAACGTCCTGGTCATCCTCTCCGAATAGAGGAGCGACGCTGCTTCATTTTTTAACGGGAGTGGATGAATACCCCGTTGCGTGATGGCATTGATATAGTCGGATCCGTACCGTCAGCGTCGTTGTCGTCCCCTGTCACCGCCCCTGATAGCGGTTCGATCCATCGGGATCCCACGACAGGGTTTCTATCGATCAGGTCATCGTTTGATACACCGGCACGTTTTATATCCTCCTCCTCGGTAACAGCGATACTGGGGAATGACACAAAGCATCACCCACACCTATCATAAGATATCAAGTATATTGACACGATCGGTGGAACATCAGTATGAGTGATACTACTGACTTTCGATTGGCATGCCTGTCGGCGTCAGTCGTATCGGTTGTGCTGCTTTCCGCCGCATCGGGTTGGCGCCAAGGATGGGTGATGTATCCGTTCAGCCGTGATCTGCCCCCAGCGAAGATTCAACCATGACACGAACATTCCGAACCGCACTGACCGTTGCTTTGCTCGTGGCGCTCATCGCAGGCGGGGCTGGTACCGCCGCGGCCGAACAGACCGAGATCAACAGCGGTTGTGACACGATCGTCAACGATAACGACCTCGTTGATGTTGACGACACGGCGAACAACATCAGCACCAACGTCCTGGGCGTCCAGGCCGACGACAACGACGTGGCCGTCCTTTCGGGCTAGAGGTACGGTCGGATCCATTTTTTGCGAAGGCACGACACAGCCAGCGCTTGCTATCCTCGATATGTCGTTTCAGCGTCAGCGGCGGTCATCTCCCATCGAGCACAACCGTCGGCCACGCCAGAAACAGCGCGTTACGGGCGTTCGTAGCTCGGATCGAACATCTGGGCAGACAGTGGTGCTGGATCGCCCTCCGTGAGGTTGTACTGGGAGAAGTCCTCGACGCCGGCGTCTCGGAGGACATCCTCATCGTAGAGCGTGTTGCCAGTGAACCGGTCGGGATCGCGGCTGAGGATTTCGAGCACGGCGTCGGACACGATCTCCGGTGTTCGCCAGTCGTCTTCGGTTCCCATCCCGAAATACCGCGTTGCGCGCGTATCGATGGCCGTCACCGGCCAAACGGTGTTGGCTGCGATGCCGTCGGACGCAAGTTCGTCGGCGAGTGAAAGCGTCACGAACGACATCCCGAGCTTCGACCACGAATACGCGGCGCTGCCCGGCGATCGATCCTGGGTGATCGGCGGCGCGTTGGTCAGGATGTGGCCCCCTCCCAGCTCGCGCAGGTGAGGAACGAACGCCCGGCTGGTGAGATACGTCCCACGGATGTTGACGTCGGTCATCAGATCGAACCGGTCGGCCGGCATGTCCTCGACGCGGGCCAACTGGATGGCGCTCGCGTTGTTGATGACGATGTCGATCTCGCCGAACACGTCGATCGCCTCCTCAACGGCCCCGCGAACGTTCTCCTCATCGCGGAGATTCAGCTGAATCGCGTGGGACTGGACGCCGAGTTCTTCGCATTCTCGGGCGGTTTGGTGGATCGTTCCCGGCAACTCCCCGCCCTCTTCGACCGTCTTCCCCGTCGAAACGATGTTACACCCCGCCTCTGCGAGGCCGAGTGCGATCTGCTTGCCGATCCCGCGGGTCGTTCCCGTGATGAACGCGGTTCGACCGCTCAAGTCCGGACTGGACACCATACACGCCACTCGATTCGACTACGTATAAGTGATGGGATTAAGACAGAATCGGCTACTGATCGACACCGGGACGGGAGCGAGTGCCCGCAGCACACCGCTTGTCGTCAGATCTGGGGCCGGAAAGGCAGCATGAATAAACTATAAGAATTCCACAAAGAGTTGCCGAACTGGCGACGACGAACTGGGTGTCTGTTCGTACCGAGGATGGTATCGGCGTCCGTTCGGCTATTCCCCGGTGAATTCGGGTTCACGGCGCTCCATGAACGCGGATGCGCCTTCTCGGTGGTCGTGGGTTTCGAAGACCGCTGCCTGGTGGGCGGCTTCGCGAGTCATGGCCTGATCGAGCGACTGTTCGAGTCCCTGATTGAGCGCTCGTTTCGAGGCTTCGAGCGCGATGGTCGGTCCGCCTGCGAGCTGTTCGACGAACTCGGCCGCCTGTTCCTCGAAGTTCTCGTGGTAGACGTGGTTCATGAGACCGAGCTGTTCGGCGCGGTCGGGGCCGAGCACTTCGCCGGTGAAGACGAGCTCTTTCGCGGTGTTCAGCCCCACGAGTCGCGGGAGGAGATACGACGTCCCCGTATCGATAGCGAGTCCGACGTTCCGGAATCCGAAGCCGATCTTCGCGTCACCGCTCCCGAGTTGGATGTCGCACGCGATAGCGAGGTTCGCCCCCGCTCCGAACGCGACGCCGTCGAGCAGCGCGACCGTCGGGAGGTGACACTCATACACCCGCTGGATTGCGCGGCTCGTCTGCTGGTGAATCCGCCGAACGGCCTCGTACAGCTCCGCATCGCCGCTCATTCGCTCCATCATCGCAGTAACGTCCCCACCGGAACAGAACGCATCACCAGCGCCAGTCACCACGACGGCGCGGGCGTCGCTCTCCTCGATCGTGCGAATCGCCTCGACGACGCCGGTCGAAACCTCCTTCGAGAGCGCGTTGCGCGCACCGGCGTTGTTCAGTGTGATCGTTGCGGTTCCGTCCTCGATGTCGAGCAGGACTGCATCCTCGCTCATTGGAAGAGCCGTGTCGTCTACCGGCATAATTCTTTCGCCACACTGAAACGATCGGGCGGGGGAGTGCTTAGACTCGCTCGATGATCGTGGCGATCCCCTGTCCGAAGCCGATACACATCGTCGAGAGCGCGGTGTCCTGGCCCGTGCGTTCGAGTTCGTGTGCGAGCTTCGTCACGAGCGCCCCGCCGGTCGCGCCGAGTGGGTGGCCGTGAGCGATCGCGCCGCCGTTGACGTTGGTCCGTTCCCAGTCCGCGCCCGTCTCTTCGAGCCACGCACAGATCACCGGAGCGAACGCCTCGTTGACCTCGAAGAGGTCAATGTCTTCTACCGTCATGTCGTTCTGATCGAGAATTTCCTGTGTGGCCGGAATGGGTCCCGTGAGCATCGTGATCGGATCGACGCCGACGACGTGGCTATCCACGATGCGAGCCATCGGCTCCCAGCCGCGTTCGTCCGCAGCGTCGGCGCTCGCGATCAACAGCGCCGAGGAGCCGTCTACGATGCCCGAGGAGTTCCCGGCGTGAACGACGCCGTCGCCCGGCGCGCGAAACGCGAGCGGGAGATCGCTGAGATCCTCGACGGTCGTGTCCGGGCGTGGATGTTCGTCCCGTTCGACCGTCGCGCGTTCGCCGTCGATCTCGGTCTCGACGGGAGTGATTTGGGCGTCGTAGCGACCCGCTTCCCACGCAGCACCCCACCGGTGCTGGGAGTCGGCGGCGATCTCATCGACGTCCGCCCGCGTGAACCCCCACTGTTCTGCGATCCGCTCGGCCCCCTCGCCTTGGGTGGTGAGTTCGTCGAACTCCTCGAAATACGTCTCGGTCAGCGAATTCCCGTCCGATCCCATCGGCACGCGGGACATGTGCTCGACGCCGCCCGCGACGACCACGTCGTGGATCCCCGACTGTACCTGTCCAGCCGCGAAGTTGACCGCCTGCTGGCCCGAACCACACATCCGGTTCAGCTGGACCCCGGGAGCCCCGTCGCCCCAGCCGGCAACCATCGGAGCGATCCGACCGATGTTCAATCCCTGTTCCTCGACCGGCGTCACACAGCCGTAGATCACATCCTCGACGATCTCCGGATCGAAGCCGGTGCGCTCTTCGAGCGCCACCAGCGGTTCAGCCGCCAAATCTTGGGGATGCATGCCACTGAACGCGCCCTCCTGTTTGCCAAACGGCGTTCGGACACCATCGACAATGACTGCCTCTTGCATCGCTGTCCCGTACTACCCCCTGACCACTCAAATAGCTCACCGGTTGGATGCGAGATATTTTATATTCTCCACAAAGCGTATAATGACCTCTACCTGATTGGCGATACATGAAACGGCAGTCGACCCGACGTACGTTCCTCACGACAGTCGGTGTCGCTGGGGCGGTGTCGTTGGCGGGGTGTTCGTCACTTCCGGGAATCAACGATTCAGAGCCTGCCAGTCCCAACAACGGGACCGGCACCCAAACCTCGGACGGTGACGGCGGGGGTGACGGCTCGGGCGCGCCTGGCACGTCAGTCGACACCTTCGAGGATCTCTCGGAGTGGGAGGTCACCAACGGGCAGTTAAAAAGCACCAATCAGGACGTGTTCCAGGGCGACCAGTCGGTGGTCCTCGAACCGAAAGCGAACGCGAGCGAGCCGGTCACCAAGATCTCCCGCGCGTTCTACCCGGAGACGTTGGATCTCAGCGGCCGCGATCTCTCGCTGGCGGCGAAGGTGAACGAACCCGACGATGTCAAGGTCGCGGCGGAGATCATCGCTCCCGCCCAGAGTTCCATGCTCACCGCAACTCGGTACATTCCCCTCGAACTCGATGGGTGGGTTCGGTTCGATCTCGGCTACACCGGAAAACGGGGCGAGCCGGTACTGGACAACGTTTCGGAGGTCAATATCCAGATCGGGCCGACGCCGGACAACGAATCGTTCCAGGTGTTGGTCGACGACCTGCGGACAGTGCCAAAGCCCGACAAGGGCAAGGTGATGTTCCAGTTCGACGACGGACACATCAGCGCCTACGAGACCGCTCATCCAGTCCTGAATGAGAAGGGGTGGCCCGGATCGGTCGCTATCTCTCCGAACGGAGTCGGGGGTGACGACCGCGTTTCCGAGGCCAATATGCGCGAGATGGACCAAAACGGCTGGGACATGATCGGCCACGCCAGCGAACTCCTCCCCGACCGCTCGCCCGAGGAGCAACAACGGATCCTCCAGCAAACGAAGCAGTATCTCGAGGTGAAGGGGTTCGAAGGGGGTGCGCGTCATTTCGTCGCCCCCTACAGCCGGGTTGACAACGCCACGCTCGACCACATGGACGAACTGTTCGAAACCGGCTATCTCTTCGGAGCGGGACCGAACAACGCCAAACACCCCAGCAATCCGTCGTTCATTTCCCGCATCCAGGGTCAGTCGGTCGACGGGACCAGCCGAATCGTCGACATGGCTGCCGAATTCAATCAGTTGGCTGTCGTCTCGTACCACGAAATCGGGGGGGAGGGAATTTCTTCGGACACCTTCCAGCAGATCATCGACCACGTCGACAGCAAAGACGTGGACGTCATCACTCCCTCGCAGCTCGTCGATAGCGACGGCTGGTAACGCCCACGTCGATCTCGTTTCCAGTGGTATTTACCGGTAGCTGGGACGCGATGTGCCCGTCTACCACCCCACTCGGGTCGTGATGTCGTGTGGTCGCATTGATCGATTCGGTCGACAGGATGGTACGGACTGAGACCGGTGTGAGAACTCGGAGAATGCTTTATGGACCGTTTACCGATGGGTGACCACTAGCGATCTCAGTTATTGTCATACGTTCTGGCAAAATCTGCCTGAATCGGGTAGCATCGACATGACTGGCCGCAAGGCAGGGATACAACCACGCGCGTGCGCTTGTACCACAAGCCACGAGGTAGTTATGAACACGGTCGAACAGTGGAAACAGGACAAACATCCGTTGGACGTTATCGAGGACGTGTACGAGTACGCCCAGGAGGGGTTGACGTTCGATGAGATCGAAGCCCGGGCCGGTGAGGGCGAGTGGGAGCGGCTGAAGTGGGCGGGGCTGTACACCCACGGCCAGCACCGTGGGTATTTCATGCTCCGAACGAAGGTTCCCGGTGGGTATCTCACACCCGAGCAAGCCGAAGTGATCGGTGACGTTGCCGAGGAATTCGCCACCGCTCCCGAGGCGTTCGGGGGGAGCGAGCAGAACGAGGAGTGGGGGGACGGCTTTCTCGACATCACGACCCGCCAGGACGTTCAGATGCACTGGATCGAGATCGAGGACATCCCCGAGATCTGGGAGCGATACGAGGAGGTCGGTCTCACGACGGTGCAGGGGTGTGGCGACGGTGCCCGAAACGTTCTGGGCTGTCCGGCTGCCGGGTTGGACGACCACGAGTGTTTCGACGCCCAGCCGGTCGTTGATGCGGTGTCTGACTTTTTCACGGGGAACCGCGAGTACGCGAATCTTCCCCGGAAGTTCAAAATGACGATCACGGGATGTCGGGAGGACTGTGCCCAATCACAGATCAACGACATCGGGCTGACCCCGGCAAAGCGCCGGATCGACGGCGAGTGGTACTACGGCTTTCACGCCCGCGTCGGCGGCGGGCTGTCGGACGGGCCGCGGATGGCCTCACCCCTCGACGTGTTCGTCCGCCCGGAGGACGCGGTCGAGTTCTGTCGCGCCGTCGCGCAGGCGTTCAAGGAGTTGGGCGACCGGCACAACCGCGGTGTGTGTCGGATGCGCTATCTCGTCGAACAGCTCGGTCCGGAAACGTTCGAAGCGGCCGTGCGCGACCGGTGTTCGGTGGACTTGCGCGATCGGGGCACCGATCTCACCGAGGGCTACACCGGCGATCACGTGGGCGTTCACGAGCAAAAAGACGAGGAACTGTCGTACGTCGGCTTCAACGTCATCACCGGGCGTATCGGCGGTGGGGAGTTCTCGGCGGCTGCCCGAGCCGCCCGCCGGTATGGCACCGAGGAGACGTCGGTCCGGTTGGCAACCGACCAGAACTTTCTGATCAGCCACGTGCCACGCGACGCCACCGACGACCTCGTCTCCGAGCCGTTCGCCGCCGCGTACCAGCCCGATCCCGGTCCGTTTTCGCGCGGTGCCGTGGGCTGTACCGGCAGCGAATTTTGTAACTACGGCATCATCGAAACCAAACAGCGCGTGAAGCGGTGGGCCCGAGAACTGGACGAACGCATCGAGACGCCCGAGGACCTAGAGGTCGTCCGGATGCATATGAGCGGCTGTTCGGCCTCGTGTGCCCAACCCCAGATCGCGGACATCGGTTTTCGGGGCGAGACGGTCACCGTAGACGATCCCGGGCGAAGCACCAACGAGGAGGGCGATGTCATCGTCGAGGGGATGGACTTCGGACTCGGCGGCAGCCTCGGCGGGGACAACGCCTTCATCGATTGGGTCGAGACCGCCGTGCCGGCCGACGCCGTGATCCCGGCGCTCGAACAGCTGTTCGCGGTCTACGCCGACGAGCGGGGCCACGGCGAACGGTTCTACCAGTGGTGTCGCCGGGTGGATAACGAGAGATTGCGATCACTCATGCAACGCGCCGATGCGCCCGTTTCACGAGGTGTTTCCCATGGCGACTGATCCGAACGACTCCGACCGGAACGACCGACTGCCGGGCGTGCCGACCGTCGAATCCGAAGCGTCCGCGGTCGCTGACGGTGGGAGCGTTCCCACGAACGTCGACCAGAACGGCGATCTCGGGGAGATAGAGTTCACACGACCCACAGAGGGAACCAGTCAGAACGTCGACGACGGGCACCCCGACGAGCGCGTCGGCGTTCCCGACGGCGCGTCGCTCGACACGCCGGAGTACGGCATTCGTAGCGAGATGAACGGGATCGAGACGCCCGACGATAAGACGTGGTTCATGGAACTCGACGAGGCAGTCATCCAGGACGACCGGTGTATCCAGTGTGGGACCTGCGTCGCGTCCTGTCCGTCCGATTCAATCGGGATCGGAGAGGACGGACTCCCGGAGCTCGTGAAGATGTGCACTGGCTGCTCGCTGTGTTGGGACTTCTGTCCCCGTGGTGGGCTGCGGTACGAGCGCCAATGGAAGATCACCGGCGGCGAGGACAACGTGAGCGGCGCGGGCGATCCGATCACGGAGTTCTCGGCGAAGGTCGGAGACGACTGGCGCGACAACGCCCAGGACGGCGGCGTCGTCACGAGCGTCCTGATCCACCTGCTCGAAGCCGGCGAGATCGACGGCGCGCTCATCGCCACCGAATCGGACGACGAACCGTGGAAAGCCGAGTCGTTCCTCGCAACCACGCCCGAGGAGTTGGTCGAGAACGCCGGGAGCTTCTACAACCAGACGATGGCGCTCGGGAATCTCGAGGTGAGTCGCTGGGAGGAGAAGCTCCCCGATAAGCCTCTCGATGATATTTCGTTAGCGCTCGTGGGAACGCCGTGTGAGATCGAGGGCGTTCGGGCGCTCCAGGATTTCGACTGGGACTACCAATCCCAAAACGCTGGCGTGCGCGCGATCGATTACACGATCGCGCTGATGTGCACGAAGAACTTCAACTATCACAAGCTCATCGGGGAGCAACTCGAAGAAAAACGAGGGATCGATCCGGAAGAGATCGGCAAGCTCGATGTGCTCCACGGGAAGATGATGGCCTACGATCAAGATGGTGAGATGATACTCGAAGAGAGCGTCGAGGAGTTCCACGACGCGGCGCTCAAAGGCTGTGACGAGTGTGCGGATTTCTCGGGACTCTGTGCGGATCTGACCGTGGGATCGGTCGGGAGCAGCGAGGAGTACTCTAGCGTCATCGTCCGCACCGACCAGGGAATGAAAGCGTGGGAGATGACGGCCGACGATCTCGACCACCACGATCTCGAAGACCGCAGCGCGATCGGTAAGCTCCAGGGTTGGGACAAAAAGAAGGCGTTCGAATCGCTCGAACGGCCGTTCGATCCCGACGCACCCAGGTTTATCGAGTACACGGACCACGCACAACGATACGACACCGAACCCAATCCCCACGAAGCCGATCACTGATTCGGAAATGCCTGGTTCGTGACGCCCGGCCGCGCTCCCTTCGACGACCGTCTTCCTTTGCTATCCGTCCGTACCCTTGGTTTCTCCGTCCCAGGATGAAGACACATCGATACTACCGAATCATTCACATATACATAGATGTTAGATATCTAATGAATGTGGGTTGTAATCACATATGTGCCCTCGAAAGCATCGAAATCGGCGCTGTACGAACCGAAAGCATAATATAGTCGTCTGACTGGTTTGGAAAACAACCGCAACGGTTATATGATCGTTGGTGTTGGTTGCCAACAATGCATTCGATACCACTTCAGTCGGACGGCTGGTCGATCGGAGAGCTGCTCGAGCAGTCCCAGGGGACGGTGCTCGAAGCGCTCGGTACGATGATAACGTTCGTCGCCGCGTTCGTGTTGTTGTACTACGGCTTGAAACGGTTGTTCAAGCCTCGTCTTCGGCATGTTCTACAGGCGCGTGACGTTAACGCGACGGTAATCAGCCTCTCGATGAGCATCACCGAGGTTGCCGCGCTTCTCATTTCGATCGCGGCCGCTTCGGCCATCGCGGACTTTGGCGTCGTGATGTCCGCGTTTGCGACGCTCACGGGCGCGGTAGCGTTGGCGGTCGGGTTTGCCGCCCAAGACATCATCAGCAACTTCGTCTCCGGGATCTTCATCCTCCGGGACGAGCCGTTCCACGTCGGCGACTGGATCGAATGGAACGGGATGGAGGGCGTCGTGCGGGACGTTCAGCTCCGCACGACGAAGATCGAGACGTTCGACAACGAGGTTATCACCGTTCCCAACTCCCAGCTCGCAAACAATCCAGTGACGAACCCCGTATCGAACGACGAACTGCGGATCAAGTTCCTGTTTGGGATCGACTACGACGACGACATCGAGCAAGCAAAGCAGATCATTCTCGAGGAAGCACGCCACACCCAGGGCACGATCAGCAACCCAAGCCCGGCGGTCAGGCTCACGGAACTCGGTGACTCCTACGTCGGGCTGACGGGAACCGTCTGGATCGACGAACCGACCCACGGAGACTACGTGAAGGTTCGTTCCGACTTCGTTCAGGCGGTGAAAGAGCGGTTCGACGCCGACGGTATCGACATGCCCTACCCCTTCACCGAACTCACTGGTGAGGTCACCGTTTCGGAGCACGCCGGCCCCGTAACGAGCCAACGCGATGCGTCGGTCAACGATTGACTGAATCGACCTATCGATCCCACCCCGCTGTCCGGCGGTGTGTTTATTGTATTCGAGAGTGAGAATGTGGTAGACGAGATATGCGTGTTGGCGTGGCTGGCACCCCCGAGCACGGGAACAGCTCCGGGAGATCGTCGGGATGGACGTCGTGGACCGTCCGTTGCTCACCCTCCCGAGTAACGCGCGCGCAGAACGAACGATGGAAGCGCTCGCTCCCAACTCGTTGTGATCCCTGTTCTCGTCCGATTACTCCCGAGCAACGAGCAGCGAACGGTCGATGTCGGCGATGCTCGTTCGTCCGGCGTTCGAGAGGGTGAGATCGAGATCGGCGCGAAGGTTCGCGAGCACCGCTCGAACGCCGTCAGCTCCATCGAGCGCGAGTCCGTACACGAAGGGCCGGCCGATCCCCACGGCGTCGGCACCGAGCGCGAGCGCCGTGAGGGCATCCGATCCGGATCTGACGCCGCTGTCGAAGAACACGCCAGCGCGCCCCCCCACCCGATCGACGATCCGGGGCAGCGCGTCGAGCGCGCCGATCGCCCCGTCGACCTGCCGCCCCCCGTGGTTCGAAACGGTGATGCCATCGACCCCGCGGTCGACGGCTGTCTCCGCGTCGTCCGGGTGGAGTAGCCCTTTGACTACCACCGGGAGATCGGTCATCGAGCACAGATCCGACACCGCATCCCACGTGATCGTCGGATCGCCGAACACGTCGAGGAACTGCTGGATAGCAGCCTCAGTGTTTTCTTCCGGTGGCTCGTCGAGCCCAGCGCGGAAGGCCGGATCCGTCGTGTAGTTCGCAATCCCCTCCCCGTCGAGCATCGGGAGATACCCCTGTTCGATGTCTTGCTCGCGCCAGCCCAGGATCGGTACGTCGACCGTGAGAACGATGGCGTCACAGCCGGCGTCTTCGGCCCGCTGAACGAAACTTTCGGTGATCGAACGGTCCGAGGACCAGTACAGCTGGAACCACGCCGGGGTGTCACCCAACTCGGCCGTGATCTCCTCGACCGGAGAGGAGGAGACAGAGCTGAGACAGATCGGAACGTCGAGATCCGCGGCTGCTCGCGCGGTTGCGAGTACACCCTCCTCGTGAACGATCGACTGCACGCCGATGGGCGCGATCTGCAGCGGAAAATCCCACTGCTGTCCGAACACCTCGACGCGGAGATCGCGCTCGCTCACGTCCCGAAGCAGCCGCGGAACGATGCGCCACTCGGAAAACGCGCGGCGGTTCTCGGTCATCGTCTCTCCGCTGCCGGCCCCTCCGGCGACGTACGCCGCTGCCCGGTCGTCCATCGCCTCGAGCGCCGCTCGTTCGAGTTTGGCCCACCGAACCGGAATTTCCGGCGGCTGGTCGGCGAGCGTTCCCATCGCGTAGATCTCCTGTTGGCGGTGCTCCCCGTACGGCTCGCTCGGATTCGATGTCATGTGTCATTCACGGGCTGATCAGCTCGGGAGTAGCTCCGTGAGCTGGCCCATCGTGGACGCGAGCTGCGTTCCTTTCTGGATGGAGCCGTCCATCCGGTATTTCTGTTGCATGAAGCCCTGAATTGGATCGACGGTGCCGGTGATGAGTCCGACGAGCTCGTCGGCCGGTCCCGTGATGGTGAGATCCGGGGTCTCGAGCAGCTCCGTTCCGCCCTCGATCGTCTGCTCGTCCTCGATCACTTCGAGATGACCCGTCATCGGCGCGTCGGTCGCCTCGAAGTTGACGCTGATGTCTTCGGTGATCGACTCGCGCACGTCGGGGCTGGCCCGCACGAGCAGCCCCATACCGGTCCACACCATCCCCTGGAACTGCTCGACCGTCTCGGGGTGCTCCGCAGCGAACGCACCGATGTCCACCGCGTCCATCCGCTGGGTGATCCGCGCGAACAGCGCCGGGTTTTCGAGCAGCAACGCCTCGGTTTCCCCCTCGATCTCGGTGAGCAGCCCCGGCAGCTCCGCGGCGAGCTGGTCGTCTGGCGCGTCGAGCACCGCCTCGATCCGTTGGGTGATGTCTCCGCTCGTCATCGGGTGTCCGCCGCTACTTGTGACACGATACGGATATCGCTACCACCTCCCATACTGGGGTGTTTTTATTCACATTTCCATCCGCGATCGGCGTGGTTCAGCCGTTCACAGCCCTCATCAGTGACGATCACCAGATCTTCGATCCGGACGCCGAACTCGCCGGGAACGTACACGCCGGGTTCGACGCTGAACACCATGCCGGGTTCGAGGGACCGGTCGTTGTCTGCCACGATGTACGGCTCCTCGTGGACCTCGAGACCGACGCCGTGGCCAGTGCGGTGGATGAACTGCTCGCCGTAGCCCGCCGATTCGACGACCTCGCGCGCTGCGCTGTCGACCGCGCCCGCTGCGACGCCCGGTTCGACCGCCTCGATGGCCGCTGCTTGTGCGTTCCGGACCACTTCGTGGACCGCCGTGACCGTCGTGGCGGGTTCGCCCCCGAAGACGAACGTCCTCGTTTGGTCGCTCGGATACCCGGACGCACGGGTTCCGAAATCTAACACCACCGGCTCGCCGGCCCGGATCTCGCGCTCGCCGTGGCCGTGGTGTGGTTTCGCGCCGTTGGGACCGGCCGCAATGGTCGGCTCGAAAGAAACGCCCGTCCCACCCGCCGCTTCCAACCGCGTTTCGATGTCGGCCGCGAGTTCGGTTTCGGTCATCCCGATCGCGTCCGAGCCAAGCCCCCTGATCGATGCGACCACCTGATCGGTGATCGCGGCTGCCTCCCGCAGCGCCTCGATCTCTGCGTCGTCCTTTCGACACCGGAGCGGTCCGAGCACCGCGCTCGCAAGCCCGAACGTCGCGGTCGGAAACAGCGCGTGAAGCGCCTGGGTGAACTGCGCCCACATCGTGTCATCGACGAGGAGACGGCTTTCGTGAGTCTCGATCGACAGTTCGCTCACGACCGCTTCCGTGAGCGCGAGCGGATCGTCGTCGTCACCCCACGTTCGCACGTCGGAGACCCACGTCTCGGCACGCACCTGCTGACCGTACAGTTCGGGCACGACAAACACCGGATCGCCCTCCGCAGGAACGATGAAAAACAGGGGGCGTTCGCTCGGTTCCTCCACGAACCCCGTGGTGTACTGGAGGTTTCGGCTCGGGAACAGCACGGCTGCTGTTGCCCCGTGATCGCGGAGTCGTTGCTGGCAGGCGCGGGTTCGGCGCTCGAACGGCGTCATACGCCGGCTTCGAACGGCGATCACTAATCCGTTCTGCCCCCGATTCCCTGATCACCGCGTCGTTCACGTCTCGGTTTCGAGTGGACCGAGGGTGTTCGTGATGAGGAGTCGACACCCCCGTCGAAGTCGTTCGGACGCCGCCTGGCGCGAGATGTTCAACTCCGCGGCGATCCCTTCGAGCGTGGTTTCCCGTGGAACGGTGTAGTAGCCCCGTTCTATCGCCGTCTGGAGTGCTATTTGTTGTTTCGGTGATATTCCGTACTGGGTGGCTGTGGACGATTCGTTGCTCTCGTACACGCCTTGGAGGGAGAGACAAACGTCCTGTTCCGTGCAGATGTCCCGAAACCGGGACAGCGCTTCACGATCCGGAAGCCGAAGTCTGGTGTCGACGCCCTGCGCGCTGGCCGACACCGACAGCCGCGATGTGCCGGTCTCGACTTCAGCCGGATACAGAACCATTGGGGTGTTTTCCGTGACCTGCACCCGGTAGAGCCGACGATCTCCCGCGTCTTCGATCCGCGTCGGATCCTCTACCGTGGTGTCGGATTTGAGCGCCGCCTCGAACGTCTCGAAATCGTCCCCGCTCGCCCACAGAAACAGGATCGGCTGGTCCGAGTGTTCGGCGACCGCCTGTTCAACACGCAACCGCATATCGGGAACTCCAGAGAGCGCGTCCATGAGCGGGAAATCCGGGCTAGAGAGACGAATCTCGGCGATAAGACTCATGACCTAGTTGGGGCGTCGACCGGTAAAACGTTGATCGTGTTCTGTTCGGCCGCGTCTCATCGGGATGGATATCTGGTACTACTGACAAGTCCCGCTGAGATTCCGTTGTAGCACCGTCTCGGATGCGCCCGATCCGTCCGTATAAACGGACGCAACCACCTTGAACCGCTTTGGCGACCCCCCGTCGTATTCGAAGTCGTGATCCTCCGAGAGGTTCGTGAGCGTCCGGTTCGTCGTTGTTTCGTTTAGTTCATAAATCGGCGCGACGACGTGGTGCATTCGGTCGAACGACGAGTCGTTGATGGTGTCGACCCCGATCCACGAACTGTTACACTCCGGCTGGACGTACGTTTCGAGGTGTCCGTATCCCGGTTCCTCCGTCGTCCAGGAAACGGCTGCGTGCGTGTCGTTGACGCGTTCTACGGACGCGTCGGGAGCGTCCGGACCGTTCAGCTCGTCTATCGCTGCCAGCGTCCCAATCGGTCCCGCCACGATTACCATCCCGAGAACCACCCCGACCACGATGGTTTTGATTTCCATACACCCACGCTGCCCGCCGTCAACTAAAATATATTCTCAATCTTATTACTAGTATTACTGATAACTACCGGCCGTCGTGCAGCCGATCTCTCAACGCTGAAGGTGATGGCCGGCGTAACCGGAGCATGAGCCACTCACGACGCCGCATCGTACGGGCGCTCGCAGAACGGGACGGGTCCGTCTCCGGTCCGATGCTCGCGGAGAAGCTTTCGGTTTCTCGCGCCGCGGTGTGGAAACAGATCGAGGAGCTTCGGGCGGAGGGATTCGAGATCGAAAGCGACGAGAGCGGCTACCGGTTGGTTGGCATCCCGGACCGGGGTTCGACGGCGCTTTCGCTCGGACTGGACGCGCCCTTCGACGTGGAGTACCACGAGACGATCGACAGCACGAACCGGCGCGCGCGCGAGCTCGCAGAGGAAGGGGCGACGGACGCCGTGGTGGTTGCCAACGCCCAGACCGCGGGTCGCGGCCGTCTCAACCGGAGTTGGGAGTCCCCACCCGGCGGTGTGTATGTGAGCATCGTCTGTCGCCCCGATCGCCCGCCCGCCGAGGTCCCCCTGTACACCCTCGCTGGGGCGGTTGCGACGACGCGCGCAGTCCGCGAGCTGGGTCTCGACGCGCGGATCAAGTGGCCCAACGACGTTCTTCTGGTCGGTGGCGGCCCCGAGCGCAAGCTCGCGGGGATCCTGACCGAAATGAAGGGAGAGACCGACCGCATCGCGTGGCTCGTCATCGGTATCGGCGTGAACGTAGACGAGCCGGGCGTCCAAGGAGCCACCGGACTCCGGACGGAGCTCGACGATCACGTACCGGTACGGACGTTCGTCCAACGGCTGTTGGAGTCGTTCGAGAGTTTCCGGCGGCGTGAGTTTGAATCGGTACTTTCCGACTGGCGCGACTACGCCCACACCCTGGGCCAACGCGTGCGCGTCGAAACGGCGGGCAGCGAAGTTGTCGGACGCGCTGTCGGCATCGAGTCGCCGGGGGCGCTCGTGGTCGAAACGGACGACGACACGGTCAGAATCCACGCGGGCGACTGCGAACATCTGCGACGTGCGTCCACAGGCTGATACTGTCGGACCTGCGGACGGATCGAGACGGAATATCCATCTGCAGTCTGTCGGTTCACCAGCATCCGATATTCGATCACCGCTGTCCGACAGTATGAGAAACTTCGGAGATCGGTCGTTACTGGTCGAATCTGTGACGGAGCCGTTCGCGCAACGGGAGCGACAGCCACCACGCTTCGATGGCTCCCCACGAGAGGAGCGACAGCGCGACGACGACCACCCCACCAAACTCGACGAGACCGACCCACTGCGGTAGCACGTACTGTGTGGCTGAAAATATGGGGCCAGCAACGAGATCCTTGCCGTTCAACACCAGCTGTTCGACCGGACCACCTTTATTCGATGGGGACGCGTCCGCCGTGGTGCTCGGGCCGCCGGTACTCTCGTCATAGGGGAACCGTTCGGCCTCGTATGGGAACGCAATGTCGACGGACCAGACGATATCGCCGCTCCGATCGACTTCGAAGACGCGATCGCCGTTAGAATCGGTGATGAGGGTGTGACCGTTCGGGAGTCGATCGGCGTCTCGGGGCCACTGGCTGCGCGCGTCCTCCCACTCCCACGTTCGTGACCACGCTCCGTTTTGGCGGTGGTACTCCACGACGCGGTTGTTCTCCGAGTCGCCGATCACGACCGCCGGTCCGCCGTTTTCTCGCGGGATGTAATCGGGGTTGTGCTGCTCGTAGAGGAGTGAGTGATTGCCCGGCTCGCCGAGCGTCCACCCTTCCTGGAGCGCTTGCCCTTCAGGTTCCGTCGGGTCGAGGAAGACGACCGAATCGTGGTTTCGTAGATCAACCATGAGCCGGCCGTCGGGGAGCACCTCGACGTCGTTCACGTGTGTCCAGTCCACGACCGGTTCCCCGCCGCTCTCTTCGGGAGTGTACTCCGTTTGTGCGTTCCACTGCCACGATATCGTTCCCGTTTCAGTGTCGACGACGAACACCCGATCGAGGTAAATGTCGGCGACCGCGTAGTGTGTCGAATTGATACGATCGCCGTCGTGCCAGCGCGACGAGTGTTTCCCCGGCGTTACTGCGCTGTAGATCTCCGTCGTTTCGCCCGTTCGGAGGTTCACCCGGGCGATCCCGTTTCGGGTACACACCGCCTCTTCCTCGGCGTGAGCCTGGGCGTAGCGCTTCCATTGATCCCACGACACGCTGTTTGCGTAGTCGTGTGTGCGCCAGTACTCCTTGTCGAGAAAGTCCGGACACTGAGACGCGTCCAGGTGGTCGGAGTACAGATGCTCGACCACTGCCCCGTCCTCCGATCCGGAGGCGGGGAGCGGGTCGACGTCCCAGTACCGGGTGTGGCTGTCGTCGTAGTACAGCGGACTCCCGTTGGGAGCGAACGCGACGAGCTCGGCGTTCGCTCGTGGACCATCGGATGCGCTCCCCAGCCACTTGTTCGAATCCGTCGAAATCACGGTGATGTTTCCGCGGGGACCGACCCGTTGGTCCGTCCCGTATCCGGTATCGCTCTCAGTCGCTGCGGTGGCGTACGAATAGCCAAGACCCACCAGCGAAACGACAAGAATAACCCCAAATACACCACGAACAGCCGTCTTAGATCCTATATTCATCCCCGTAGTAGCAACACAGCGGCTCGGATACTTATATATCGTAGATTCATCTTTGCAGATATTATCGTTGGTAATTTCCGTAGAGTGGAAGCTAACTATTTACGTCAGTGCGATGAATATGGTTCATGTTGGATACGACTGTGGTTCGATTCGATCCCCACGTTCATTCTCGGGCCTCTCACGACGGCGATGAGACGGTCGATCGGATCCTCCACCACGCGAGTGAGATCGGTCTCGACGCGATCGCGATTACGGATCACGACACGATCGAGGCGTCGCTCCGGGCCGCAACGCTCGCCCCACGGTACGGGCTGATCGGGATTCCGGGCGTCGAGATCTCGACCCGGGACGGCCACCTGCTCGGGTTAGGGATCGAGACGATGCCCGCGCCGAACCGTTCGTTCGAAGCCACCGTTCGTGCGATCCGCGAGCGGGGCGGCGTGGCGATCGTCCCGCATCCGTTTCAGCGCATCCGCCACGGGGTGCGAAAGCGCAGTCTCACCGACTGCGACGCGATCGAGGTGTACAACGCCTGGTTGCTTACCGGTTATCGAAACCGACGCGCGCGTACCTTCGCAGCTCGGCGCGGCTATCCCGGCGTCGCCGGAAGCGACGCCCACTCCATCTTATCTCTCGGACGCGCGTACACGGAGATCGCGTTCGACACATCGACCGGAATCGACGGGACAGCGATTCTCGACGCCATTCGGGACGGTTCGCTCGCCATCCACGGCCGCCGCGCGCCGATCCACCGGAGCATGGGTCATTATCTCAAGGGCGCTGGACGGAAGACGCTCTCGTTCACGCGGGCGACACCTGCCAGGCTGCTCGATCTGCTCTACTGACCGTGGTACTACAGTTCGTGAAAGAGCACGTTTGATCGATCGCTGGCGATCAATTTCCCGCCCTGTACACCAATATTCCGGTTTCACTGGTCGACGCCATCGAATCCTCACGCAACATTGATTTTTCGTGGGACGCATACGATCGGAGTAATGGCTGATAGAGAGGAGGGTGCTGCGTCGAACTGGCGCGAGGCCGAGAGCCGATACGGGACCGAGGACGAGGCTATCGGTGTGTCCACGCTCGGACGGCTGTTCGAAGCGAGCACCAGTCGAAACCGTGATCGGAACGCACAGCTGTACAAAGGGGGTGTATACGACCGCTCGCTCGTTTCGGAGGGAGTGGTCGACGCCTCGGCGGCCGGGCGGTACTCACCACTGACTTACAGCGAGATGCAGCACATCGTCCACAATCTCGCGGCGGGCTTTCGTGATGAGGGGATCGAGCCGGGCGATCGTGTGGGGATTTTCGCAAGCACCCGCATGGAGTGGGCACAGGTCGATTTCGCGCTGCAAGTCGCGGGTGCCGTCGTCACGACGGTGTACACCGAATCGTCGCCCGAACAGGTGGAGTACCTGCTCGGCGATTCCGACTCCTCGGCCGTGGTCGTCGAGAACGAGACGCTGTTAGAGCGCGTGCTCGCCGTCGAGGATCAGCTCGATCTCTCGCTGATCGTCGTCATGGACGATCTGTCCGGGTACGAGCACCGAGACGACATACTCACACTGGGGAAACTCCACCGGAGCGGTGAGAGCGTTTCGTGGCCGTTGAAACTCGAAAGCTGGCTCAACAACCGGGAGGTCGACGATCTGGCGAGCATTATCTACACCTCGGGGACGACCGGGAAACCAAAGGGCGTGAAGCTCACTCACAGGCAGTTCAGGTCGAACATCAACCAGGTCAGAAAACGGCTCGGACCGCGCCCGGACAAGCCGCCCGACCTCCCCGTGATCGGTGAGGACACAACAGCACTGGCGTTTCTCCCGCTCGCACACGTGTTCGAGCGGACCGCCGACCACTTCTTGATGTTCGCCTCCGGAGCGACGGTGGCCTATGCCGAATCGGCGGACACGGTTGCGGACGATATCCAGACAGTCCAACCGACCAACGTAGTGAGTGTGCCCCGCATCTACGAACGGATTTACGACAGTATGCTCGAACAAGCCAGCGGGTCGGCACTCAAAGAACGCATCTTCGATTGGGCGGTGCGTATCGCTCGCAAGCACGCCCGATCCGATTCTCATGGGGTCATCCACCGGATGAAACACTCGCTGGCCGATCGGTTGGTGTACAGCGACGTGAGAGAACAGCTGGGGGGGAATCTCAACTTCTTTATCAGCGGCGGCGGGAGTCTGTCGAGGGATCTCTCGGAACTGTTCTGGGGGATGGGTGTTTGGATCGTGGAAGGGTACGGACTCACCGAGGCCTCTCCCGTGGTGAGCGTCAACCCCCTGGAGAACGTCGAACCGGGCACGCTCGGTCCGCCACTGCCCGGCGTGGACGTTGGTCTCGACGAGTCGGTGTTAAGTGAACAACAACAACAGCGCGCGGCAGGCGACCTCGGTGAGTTGCTGGTTCGTGGGCCGAACGTCACCGACGGTTACTGGGAAAACCCATCCGCCACGGAGAAAGCGTTCTCCGACGGCTGGCTCCGCACTGGGGACATCGTCGAACGGACCGACGAGGACTATCTCGTCTTCCACGACCGGCGCAAACAGATCCTCGTTCTTTCGACCGGGAAAAACATCAGTCCAGTGCCGATCGAGGATGCGTTCGCAACCAGCGACCGCATCGAGCAGATCATGGTTATCGGGGACGACGAGAAGTTCGTCGCCGCCCTTGTCGTTCCGAACTTCGAGGCCATCGAGCGGTGGGCCGACCGGGAACAGATCCATCTTCCCGACGACAACGCGGCAGTCTGCCAGAACGACCGCGTCAAACGGTGGATTCTCGATGAAGTCAATCAGGTGAACGAACAGTTCGAGACCGAAGAGCGGATCAAGATGTTCGAGCTCATCCCTGAAGAATGGACGCCGGAAAACGACCTTCTCACCCCCTCGCTGAAGAAACGTCGTCACAACATCCTCGAACGGTACGCCGGACAGGTCGATCGGATCTACGCCGAGCAAGATCGACCTGCTCTCGCCGCCGACTGATCGACCGCGTTGTTATCGCAGCAGGTCAATCGGCGTTGACGTCGGTAGGCTCCCGCGTGTACACCAGTTCGTCGGCCCGGATGAGCCAATCGATACCCCACTTGACTGTCACCGGTACCAGCGCTGTCGTGAACACCGCGATGAAGACGAGGATCGAGAACATTCCCTGATCGATGATCCCGGAAGAGAGACCGATCGATGCGATGATGATCTCGACAGTCCCACGTCCGTTCATCCCGAATCCGATGACCAGCCCCTCCTTAGAGGTGAGATTCGTCGGCAGGGCGAACAGCCACGATCCGATGATCTTCCCGGCGAACGCGACGCCAACGAGCAACACGAGCAAAGGGAGGTTCTCAGTGAAGACGTCGAGCGTTATCTCGAAGGCGACCGTCACGAAGAAGATCGGGGCGAAAAATCCGATAGCGAGATCGTAGATGACGGTGTGCATGTGTTCGTACAGCAGCTCCTGGAGGTCGGCTTGCCGGAGGAACATGCCAGCCATGAAGCCGCCGATGATCATGTGCAAGCCGGCCAGATGCGCAAGCTCCGCGAAGACGAGCGCGACGAGCAGCGCGACCGAGAACACCGACGTCTTATCGACGAATCCATACCGTTTTCGCAGCGACTCGAACCGATCCCAGACGTGTGGAAGGAACCGGTAGCCGATGAAGAGGGTCACAGCGAAAAACGCGATCGCCTTGAGGAGGATCCCGCCGAGCGCGACCACTTCCACGGAACCGGCCTGAATGAAGCCCAGAACCCCCGCGAACGCAACGAGCACACCCACGTCGGAGACGAGTGCCCCACCCAACAGAATGTTCGCAATCCGCGTATCGAGGACGTCGAGATCGACCAGGATACGGGATTTCGTCGCCAACGAGGTCGCCGCCATCGCAAGCCCGAGAAACAGCGCGCCGTCGACGCTTGCGACGGTCAAGATGCCGCTTGCGTATCCGAGTCCGAACGGTATGATGAACGCGCCGATCGCCACGATGAGCGCCTGGGGTCCCAACGCGAACAGGTCGTCGAGATCCACCTCCATTCCAACGTACACCATCAGCAGGAACACGCCGAGCTCAGCGAAAACGTCGAGCGTTTCTGAGGGCGCTAACAACCCCAACAGCGGGGGACCGAACACGAATCCTGCTACCAGCTCACCCATCATCGCGGGATAGCTCAGCCGTTCGGCGATGGCTCCGAAGATCCACGCCACGACCAACACCAAAAGGAGGTTGAGGATGTCGAAGCCTGCAGCTGCCCCAACCATCCTAGTCCTCCTCACCGATGGTTCCCGATGGATGAGTGCTGACTCTCCAATCGTCGATGCAGTTACGCGGTGCTATTGTGTCTGTTTCTATCATAATTTTGAATCATTCGGTACGTTTTGGTGTCCGTTGACACGGTCTCGGTGACTGTCGACACCGGTTCGGACGTGTCTGTTGTGAGCTGTTGATCACCGATGACTCCGGTACACATGGATCGAAAATCCCGTGGATCACACCCACATCTATTCGGCAGATATCCGTACGAAGTAGCCGATCGAAACGATTCCGTTCTGACTCACAGTTACTCGTAACGAACAAATCGTGATAAAGATTCCGAATAATTACCAGACCGTGAAATACAGAGAATATCTATCACGATATGGTACTAACTCCCGAACGTCGTACTGATGACAATCGATCACACGCGCCGTCTCACGTGCTCATAATGTATTGAACGAAAATGATCACCGTACACTGTCGGACAGAGACACAGACGGATCGAGACGGACTATTCAGCTGCTGTCTGGCGGTTCACCAGCAGTCGATACGCGATCACCCCTGTCCGACAGTGTAGTTCGTCTGGCGCTGCGTTCCCTCGACGCAGTCGGGGGCCGTCACCGATCGATGTCGTCCCGGGCGAGGAAGCCGCGATACGAACAGACGTACTCGTGGCGGATTATCTGTTCGTCTTCTATCTCGAGCCCGAGGTCGTACAGGTCCTTTCCGATTCGGCTCAGATCCTCGTGGTCGGTCCCGAGAACGTTGATGTAAACGTTTTTGTGTCCGTTCATGATCTCGCGCACTGCTTCGACGCCGGGAATCTCGAGCGCTTGTTTGGCGAGCGCTTCCCGTTCGGGAATCGGAGCCGAACAGACGAGTTTCGCATACAACGGAAACCCCGCTGCCTCGTAGTCGATGTCGACGTGATAGCCGGTGATGATCCCCTCCTCTTCGA
Source organism: Halobacteriales archaeon YIM A00010 (assembly GCA_025041175.1). GTDB lineage: Archaea > Halobacteriota > Halobacteria > Halobacteriales > Haloarculaceae > Halocatena. The sequence continues at coordinate 1,008,376 of JAKCFJ010000001.1, read as the reverse complement.
GCTGTTGCAGTCGTTTTCGCACTGTACTGGAGGAGACCCCCCACTTCTCGGCAATATCCCCGGACGAGGTGTTTCTGGCGTCTTGCTGGAGGGAATAGAGGATGTAGCGATCGAGTTCGTCGAGCCTCCCGTTTTTCATGATTGTCACGTAGTGGGAATTCGGTAATGAATGTTTTGTGTGGTCGCTCAATCCACGAGCGTCGAGAGGACGCGCGATTCGGCTTTTCGGAGGTGTTCATCGATCGTGGAGGGGGCACAGCCGAGTTCGTTTGCGAGTTCCTCGTGGGTCGTTTGGCGTGGAATCTCGTAATATCCCATCTTGACCGCCCGTTGGAACACTTCGGCTTGGCGTTCGGTGAGCAACGAGAGGAGATACGGCCGCTCGGGAGAGTACTGTCCCACCTGTTCGACGGAGATTTGGATCTCCTCCGGGAGGTTTTCGAGCGCTCGGCGCAACATGTCGTGTGTCCCGACGACGGTCACACGAAGCCCGCCACGGTCGGTGAACGCGAGCGGTGTGTCGATGATGAGCGCGTATTTCTGGGCGAGCGCCATCAGCTTCCCTGCCGGTTCTCCTGGTCGGACGTGGAGGTACAGGTGGAATACGTCGCCCTGCACGTCGAGTACGTCGTGGGCGATCACGTCGGAGATGCCGGTGAGAACCTCCTGAAGCGAAGAGGCGTCGCCGCGGAGGCGATACAGCATGACGCCAGTACCGTCCCCGAGCGCATTGATGTGCAACAAGGCCTCACGGGTCGCCTCGGAGTGGTCCGCGATAACCGTGTCTACCGGATGAATGGATCCGTCTTCGGGTGTCAGCGTGAAATCGAAGTACCTCATCAGTGAGCCATCTGTGCTATCCAGAATATACCGCATGATTGTTTATCCTTTTCGTTCCCGACATCCCTGCAACAGGGCCGCCAGAGCGCTTTCGACGCGGGACTGAACCGGTTCATACTGTCGGAGCTGCGGACGGAGTGCGACGGAATAGCCAGCTGCTGTCTGGCGATTCACGGCATCTGATATTCGATCATCACCGTCCGACAGTATCACTCCTGTTCGACGCTCGTTACGCGAACGTTCTCGCGTTCGACATCCGCGACGAGCGCCGCCTGATCGACGGCGGCTTCGTAGTAAAACACGACATCGAACGTGCCGTCTCGGAGCAGCTGCTGGCACTCCCAAACGAACGCGTCCTCGGCGAGCGTGAGTCCTTGGTGTTGGTTCAGACCAAACTGTGGGTCGTCGTTTCCCGAATACACGTACGTCTCGCCCGCGTCGGCGCGTTCGGCGATGCATTCCCCGATGTCGAGCGTGAGCTGGTGGAGACTGGACTCCTGGTCGCTTTCGAGCTCCGTGTGAACGATGATCCCGTTCAGCTCGATGTCACCCGGTTCGAGCAACGCCTTTGTCCGTTCGATGAGATCCGGTTCGAGAACGTCGTCCATACCGGCTATCGGTCGCTGATCCGTATACCTCTCACGATCACACGACCAGCGCAGCCGCTCCGGAGGTAGCGCGCCAAATAAAACCGTGTTCAGTCCGTTCAGACTGTATTACAATCGAGTGAGTTCCGAGGCGCGCGGGCCTTTGTCGGCCTGCACGATCTCGAACTCGACTTCCTGACCCTCTTCGAGATCAGGACCGCCGACGTCTTCCATGTGGAAGAACACGTCTTCCTCTGCCTCGTCGGTGTCGATGAAACCGTAGCCACCAGTGTCGTTGAAGAAATCAACTTTACCAGTCGCCATGATTAGAGCCTCGTTAGGTCTTTCGCACGCGGGCCTTTGTCAGCCGTCACAATCTCGAACTCGACCTCTTGGCCTTCCTCGAGATCAGGACCGCCGACGTCTTCCATGTGGAAAAACACGTCCTCGTCGGACTCGTCGGTATCGATGAAACCGTAACCGCCAGTGTCGTTGAAGAAATCAACCGTACCGGTCGCCATTGCGTTTTATTGGTAGTGACGCCCCTATTAAAATCCTCCGGGTGACGCTCGTCCGCCGGAGACAGAGAGACCGGTCACAAGCTTCATACGCTCAGCCGGATACCTCTCGATATGTTACGACGGTTTCGTCGGTGGGCGCTCGATCTGTACGAGCGAAATCTCGAACGCGAGTTCTCCGGCGTGCCGAGCCACATTGCGATCATTCAGGATGGCAACCGCCGGTACGCCGACGAACGCGGTGAAGGGCCGACGGCTGGCCACAGAGAGGGTGCGAAAACCACAGAATCGATACTCGAATGGTGTGCCGAACTCGGCGTCGAGGAACTCACCTTGTACACGTTCTCGACCGAGAATTTCAGCCGCCCCCCAGAGCAACGCGAGGGGTTGTTCGATCTCATCGAATCCAAGCTCAAAACGTTCGCGGACGAGCCGGAAGTCCACGAACGGGAGGTACACATTCGGGCGATCGGACAGACCCACCGGCTTCCCCAACGGGTTCGGGACGCCATCGACTACGCCGAATCGAAAACCGCCGACTACGACCGCCTGCATCTGAACGTCGCGCTCGCGTACGGCGGGCGAGCGGAGCTGCTCGATGCCGCCCGCGACGCTACAACTGCTGTCGAACGCGATGAACTCGCTCCCGAAGAGATCGACGTCGACGAGATCGAACGGCGGATGGACTCACACTCCGGTAGCCCAGTCGATCTCATCATCCGACCCGGCGGCGCAGAACGCACGAGCAACTTCCTCCCGTGGCACGCCAACGGCAACGAAGCGGCGGTGTTTTTCTGTACGCCGTACTGGCCGGAGTTCAGGCGCATCGATCTCCTGCGCGCGATCCGGACCTACGAGTCCCGCCAACAGTCGTGGCGCAGAACGCGCGCCCAACGCGCGCTCACACTGTTGCGCGTGCTCGGGTCGGACGACGGACTCCGGTCCCGGCTCCGCAGGCAGGTCGGAGAATTCGACGGGCTGGACATCGAGGACGATCCCGCTCCCGAACGGGGATAGCTCTTCATACTGTCGGTCATGGATCATCGAACACTCGCTAGCCGATTCAGTCGGGCAATTGCTCTATGCTCCCGACAACGCCACTGTCGAGTCACGTAATTATGACCGACAGTATGATACTGTCGGTCATGGATCGTCGAACACTCGCTAGCCGATTCAGTCAGGCAATTGCTCTATGCTCCCGACAACGCCACTGTCGAGTCACGTACGTATGACCGACAGTATCACGATCCGAACCGTCGCTGGCGCTCCTGGAAGTCCAAAATTGCGCGCAGGTAGTCCCGTTTTCTGAAATCCCGCCAGTTGATGTCGGTGAAGTACAGCTCCGAATACACCGACTGCCAGATCATGAAGTCCGACAGCCGTTCAGCGCCGGTTTTGATGATGAGGTCGGGATCGGTGGGGAAAACGAGGTGTTGTTCGATCTGTGTCTCGTCGATCGCATCGACGGCTAGCTCACCGCGTTCGACGCTCTGGGCGACCTGCTGGACGGCCTTTGCGAACTCGGATTTTCCGCCGAGTCCGATGCTCACTTGGATCGGCGTATCCACGCGCTCGTTGTCCTCCGGAACGCGGATCGCAAGCTCGTGCGGAGTGTCGATCTCTCCAAGGGCGCTTTCCAGCGTCGGCACTGCGGCTTCGTCGAGGACGCTCACGTACACCATGACACGCTGGGCATCGCTCTCGAACGCCCACCGAAAGAACGCCTCGAGCGTCGAGTAGGCCCCCGGATTGAGGAGATCGCGCTCGGTGATCACGAGCGCGATGTTCTGGGGGAGATCCGCATCACTCCACCTCGTTCGGGCAGCGAGATACCGGTCGTAAAGAGACACAGATACAGAGAACGGCCAAGCGAGCCTAAATCTCACGACCTCGCGTCCACGATCGTATATACTGTCGGTCATGGATCGTCGAACACTCGCTGGCCTGTTCAGTCGGGTAATTGCTCCGTGCTCCCGACAACGCCACTGCGGAGTCACGTAGTATGACCGACAGTATAATACAGCCTGAACGTTGGTCGGCACCCGAGGGGATTAAGTGACCGACAACAAAATCGAGGGGTGTGGCATCCACAGTCCGGCGGGCGATAGGGTTTGCCTTCGTTGGGTCGTTCGCCCTTCTCGTGCCGGTGTTCGTTGGGTGGGGCGAAGCCCCGACAGTAGTCGAGACCATTCCGATCGGCTCGGTTCTCGATCCGGCGGAGGCGACGACGATCCTGGTCAGTATCCCGTTTCTCGCGGTGATGGCGCTCTCGCTGGTCACGAGCCACGGACCGTTGTTCGACCTGTTCGCGTTTCCGGCCGATCACGCGGAAGGACGGCTGTACGGCCTCGCGAGCTTCTGTCTTGGGACCGCAGGGCTGACGGTGTTCACGCTCCAGTTCGGCCTGTCGCTTCCGGTGTTCATTGCGAGCGTGTTTTTGCTCGTGTACGGAAACCTCGCGGAGAAGGTTGCTCGCCAGTTCACACAGGATCCGTTCGTGTTGACGGCCGTCTTCACCGGGACCGCGTTTTGTACGGGGTTATTGGGCCAGATGCTCACCGCAGCGATTTTGGGAACGACGCTGTCGGTGTCGCTCGCGGTTTTTCTCGGGGCGAGTGGCAGCCTGCTGGCCGCGCTGTTACGATCGGTGTTGTTCGATCGCGACGACCCGATCGTCATGCTGACGGTAGCGCTCGTCCTGTGGCTGTTCGCCGATCTCCCGATCGCTCTCGGTCCGGCGCAGGTGGTCGGCGCGCTTTGCATCACCCTCGTGTTCGGCTATCTCGCCTACGCGCTCGAAACCGCTTCCGTTACTGGAATGCTGTCGGGTGTCTTGCTCGCGCTGTTGACCGTCGTTTTCGGCGATTACGGCTGGTTTGCGGTGCTGATATCCTTTTTCGCTGTCGGAGGGCTTGCGACCAAGTTCCGGTACGAGTCGAAACAACAACGGGGGCTGGCTCAGGAGAACGATGGCGCACGGGGGGGCGGAAACGTGCTTGCCAACTCCGCCGTCGCGCTGCTTGCCGTCATCGGGGCGGCGGCTCACACCTCCCTCAGTGTACCCAAAGCGGCGTTCCTGTTCGCGTTCACCGGGGCGATCGCCGCCGCGATGAGCGATACGCTTTCGAGCGAGATCGGCGGTCTCTTCGGTCCCCCACGGCTCATCACGACGATGCAGCCTGTTCAGCCGGGGACCGACGGCGGCGTGACGTGGCAGGGCGTCGTTGCCGGTGCCGGTGGTGCTGCCCTCGTGGCAGCGATCGCTGTCGCCTTCTTCGATCTCACAGCGCTGGGGGCGGGCATCATCGTTCTCGCTGGCGTCGTCGGCATGACGGTCGACAGCCTCCTCGGCGCGACCGTGGAGGGACCACTATTCGACAACATGGCGGTCAACTTCCTCGCAACGCTCGCTGCAGCGATCGTTGCCGTTGGACTGTCGTTTGCAACCAGCGTTGTGGTACTGTGATCCGCGACGCCGCGTCCGCCGACGAACCCGTCCTCAAAACGATCCAGCACGACGCACTCGTCTCCCCCTGGCCGGAACTGCTCGAAACCGCGGTTCGGGCACAGGGCGGCCCACGCTGTCTCGTGGCGACTTCCGCCTCGAACGCACCCGTCGGCTACGTCCTCGCTGTCGAGGGCAGCCCCCACGGCGAACAGGATGCGCACAGCCACGAACCGGATGGCGTCGAGAGCCAGTGTTACGTGGCCGAGATCGCCGTCGCAGCCGAACATCGTCGTGAGGGGTATGGCTCTGCGCTCCTCGGAGCCATTGCCGAGCGGTCCGACGCGGAGGAGCTGTTCCTGACCGCCCGGGCCGACGAAGCGCCATCCCACGCGTTTTACAACGCAAACGGCTTCCGAGTGACTGATCGGATTTCAGACCACTACGACGGCGAGGAGGGCCTACGAGACGGACTGTTGTTCTCGAAGCGCGTTCGAGACCGGGATCACGACCCTGACTGAATGAGCTGCTCCGCGGTCCGGACCCGCACGCTGGTCGGTTGTTTGACGAACGACTCCGTTTCGCGCGCGACGATCTGGGCCACCCCCCGCTGGGCAGCGATGTCGAGAACGCGTTGACCCAGCTCGTCGTCGAGCACGACTGCCGACGGGACGGGGTCGCTCTCTTTGATCCGATCGAACGCGTCACTGGCAGCCCCCTCCTCGAGCGTGTCGAACTGCTCGTCGAGCAACCGAACCGAACCGGTGTCGTCGACGACGACCGCTCGCACGTGTCCCCGGAGAGTTTCGGGTTCGGACGGCGGTGGGTGCTCGTCGGTGCGTTCCATCGCCTCCGTCGCCCCCGTCGTTTCCTCGGTGTCTCGCGCGTCAGTGTCCGCGGGATCGGGCGAGGGCGGCGTCGCGGCTGGTGGGGCGGGGCGAGTGCTCCCATCGGTTGCGGCCATCGCATCGCGCGGCGTGTTCGCGTCGGCGACCGTTTCGTAGGGGATTTTCTTCCGGAGCGCTTTCATAACGCCGCTTCGAGAGAGGTCTTCGACGTTCCGCCCGGACGGCGCGATGGCGACGTAATCGATGTCTGCGACCTGCTCCAACTCCTTGAGGATGAGATCACCGCCACGATCGCCGTCGAAAAACGCGGTGACGGTGCGTTCGCCTGTGAGGTCGGCAACCGATCTGGGCACGTTCGTCCCCTCGACGCCGATGGCGTTTTTCACGCCGTACTGCAACAGCGTGAGCACGTCCGCCCTGCCCTCCACGACGATGATGGCGTCCGAGTTTTCGACGCGTGGACCGGCTGGAAGCCCCTCATACTCGGTGATGTCCTCGACGCGGATCGACTGGCGCACCTCCTCGACGAGCTCGTCGCTGGTGAGAAGCCCGCCGTCGAACGCCTCCCCCAGCAGCGTTTTCGCCCTGTCGACGACCTGCCGGCGCTTTGCGGCCCTGACATCCTCGATGCGGTCGATCTCGACCTGGGACCGGCAGGGACCGACCCGCTCGATCGTTTCGAGCGACGCTGCGAGGATCGCGGTTTCGACCTGATCCAACCCACTCGCTATTGTGACTGTTCCGAACGATTGGCCCTGTTCGGAATCGATCTCGACGTCGATACGACCGATCTTCGAGGAGTCCTGTAGATCACGGAGGTCGAGTTCCTCTCCGAGCAACCCTTCGGTCTGCCCGAAGATGGCCCCGACAACATCACTCCGTTCGACCACCCCCTCCGCAGTGATATTGGCGTGAATGAGATATTTCGCTGTATCGTACATGATTGTGTGAGTGCCCGTGTGGGCGTGATTGTGACATCGTCCATGCCCTGCGCATGAGACACCCTAAAATCGGGGCTATCGACACATAAACCATACGGGATGGGCTTTTTCGAACGCTGTTTCTACCCGTCTGCCGGCGAATTTCGACAGGGGGGATCGACGCTTATATTGGATCAGGAAAGCCGGGCGACAGCTGTCGCTCGGACGGCCACAGGTGGCAACAGTTGAGGCAACGTTTGCGTGGGGATTCAAGAGGGTCGTCGCAGTACTGACAGGTGTGTACGAACGCGATTTCATGGAGGGAACGCGGGGAACGATGGCGGTCGACTGGGAGGAGCGCATCGATGTGGGCCGGCTTCGCACAGAGCGCAAAGAGCGGGCGCTCGATCGGTTGAACGAAACGGAGCTCGGGAGTATGCTGCTCGTCTCCGACCCCAACATCCGGTACGTGACTGGGCTTGCGATGACCGGCGGCAGCGGTGCCGACCACTACACGCTGCTCACCGAGGACGGCGATGTCATCCACTGGGACACCGCCGACCACGCGAGCAACCAGCGGTTCAACTGCCCGTGGCTCACCGACATCCGGTACGCGTGCCCCGGGCTCGGAAACGTCCCGAGAGCGTCCGGACGGGCCTCTGCCCGAGGCTTTCTGCTCGACACGATGGTGGAGGGAGTCGTCGAGGCGATGGAGGAATACGGAGTGAAAACGGAGCCGATGGGTCTCGACGTCGGACACCAGGGACTCATCGACGCGTTCGAAACGCGGAACGCCGACGTGCGAACCGATGCGTGTACGCAGGTGATGGAAGACGCCCGGAAGGTGAAAACCAGGGACGAAATCGAATGTCTCCGGCAGGTCGCGGCGATCTGTGAGGCCGGCTTCCAACGCATTACCGAGGAAACCCGCCCCGGTCGGCGCGAGTCGGAGGTGTGGGGCGCGGCGGTTCAGGAGCTGTGGCGTCAGGGGGCACAGGTACAGGGGGGCTATCTCACCTCGGGACCGAACACGTGGCCCAAACACCAAGCCAACACGACCGACCGGCTGATCCGACCGGGAGATCTCGTGTACGCGGACTTTTACAACGTCGGCTACCTCGGCTATCGCTCGTGTTACTACCGGACGTTCAGCGTGGGACAACCCACCCAAGCCCAACGAGACGCCTACGAGACCGCCCGCGACAACCTGTACGACGTGCTCGAACGCATCGAACCGGGCGCGACCACCGACGAGATATGCAAGGGCTTTCCGAACCTAGCCGGCGAACACGCAGAGTGGTACGGTGCGACCGACCACTGGCAGCTCACCACCAACCACTGGGCACACGGTCTCGGTCTCCAACTGTACGAGGTGCCCCTGATCTGGCGCGGACTCTCCCCCGATCACCCCATCGAAATCGAGGAAGGAATGACCATGGCCGTCGAGACGATGGAACCAGCCGAGAAACAGGGCGTCCGAATCGAAGAAATGGTCGTCGTCCGCGAAAACGGCGTCGAACTCCTCAGCCAGTGGCCGATCGAATCGATCACACCCATCGAGTATTGATCGGTGACTGACTTGATATCTGATTAACTAACTGATTACAATGCGCAAATAATTTCACAATCGTTTTCTTGGTGTAACCAATGGGTACTGATGTCGTCCAGAGACCTGACCCACTTGCAGATACGGACGGCACACTGAAGGCTCGATCAAGCCCCTCCCAACCTAGCGGTTGTCATTGACTGGGATCGTGGAGCGTTCTACCGCTCCCATCCGCTTTTTGTATTATACTATTCATCATCGTAAGATTCATTATATTCCATAAGAAATAATGAACTGAACGATGGGATAGGCAGCAGCCGTACCCTTGATTCCGTGCGCCAGTGGCCCATCGTTCGCACGCTCCGCCGGACGGGCGTGTTCGATCCGTCCGTCTGGTCCGTAGTTTTCGGCGCGAACGGACGTCAATTGACGCCGATCTGTTCCCGGAGTTCCTCCGCGTGATTGAGCATCAGTTGGATGCCGTTCGCCCAAAAGAGCTGATTCGGTTCGAGTCTCTCCCCGTATCGTTGGTAGAAATCCCCATCCAGCTCGTCGTACAGCGAGATGATTTCGTCCGCAAGTTCGTCAGGCAGTCGGATCTGCACCGTCGTACCCTCCTCCTCGTGGTTCGAGTCGGAGGGCAGCCCCACCGTCCCACGGACCCCCACGTGGCTTTGTCCGCTCTCCTGGGCATCGTTAACCCAAACAAATTCATTCGAATCGGGCTGGTCCTCGACCATCATCTGCTATGTGGAAACTAATACAAATATACCTTGGGTGTTGTGGGTGCACACTGGATGTCGCGTGGTAGCTGTCGGTCCGTCCCGTTCGAACGCTGTACGTGGCGTTGCGATCGACTGATCACGGGCGGCACGAACGCTTTTTGTGAGTGTACACCCACGGATAAGATGCGATGGATATCGACAGCCACGCCGGGGAACTCGCCTCCGATCTCGGCGTCGAGAAACAGGAGGTCGCAGCGGATCTCGAAACGCTTCTGGAGTACGACGTACCTCTCAACGAGGCCAAACAGAGCCTCCGTCGGAAGTACGGTGAGGGCGGTAGTGGGGGAACAGCGCCCACAGCGGCGTCGGTCGGTGACGTCACCACCACGGATTCGAGCGTGACGGTCACCGGTCGCGTGCTCACCGTCGGGATGCGAACGATCGTGTACAACGGAGAGAAACGAACCATCTCGGAGGGTGAGATCGCCGACGAAACGGGGGTGATCTCCTACACTGCGTGGGATGCGTTCGGATTCGAGGCAGGTGATACGATCACCGTCGGCAACGCCGGCGTCCGTGAATGGGACGGCGAGCCCCAGCTCAACCTGAACGAGAACACGTCAGTCACGACAGAAACGGAGCCGCTTTCGGTTCCGTACGAGATCGGTGGTGAGCGCTCGCTCATCGATCTCGCTGCCGGCGACCGTGGCGTGACGTTGGAAGTGGCGGTGATCGAGTGCGAACAGAGGACGATCGACGGGCGCGACGGTCCGACCGACATTCTGAGCGGCGTTCTCGGGGACGAAACCACGCGGCTACCGTTCACCGATTGGGACCTCCACACGGAGACGATCGAGGCTGGCGCGTCGGTTCGCCTCGAGGACTGTTACGTGCGGGAACACCGCGGGGTGCCGTCGGTGAACGTTTCGGAGTTTACGACGGTCACGCCCCTAGATCGTTCGGTCGAGGCGACGGAAACGGCACCGACAATGGAGATCGGGGCGGCCGTCGCCGGCGGCAGCACGTTCGATGTCGAGCTGACGGGAGCCGTGCTCGACGTTCGTGACGGCTCCGGGCTGATCCAGCGCTGTCCGGAGTGCAATCGGGTCATCCAGAACGGGCAGTGTCGAAGCCACGGCGCGGTGTCGGGCGTCGACGATCTCCGTGTGAAGGCCATCCTCGACGACGGCACCGGGACGGCCACCGCTGTCCTCGACCGAGAGCTGACCGAGCGCGTCTACGGTGGCACGCTCGAGGACGCGCTCGACCACGCTCGTGACGCGATGGACAAAGAGGTCGTTACTGCCGCGATCGCGGCGGAGATCGTCGGGTTGGAACACCGCGTTCGGGGATCGCTCAGCGTCGACGACTACGGCGCGACGTTGGATGCCACCGAGTTCGAACCGATCACGGACGATCCAGCGGACCGTGCCCGGACGCTGCTCGCGGAGGTGGACGGATGAGCCACGAATCACTCCGTGACAGCGACAGCAACGACGGATCCGTCGTTTCCAGCGGTCGTGAGGTCGCCCACCGGCTGTTCGCGGCGGAGTACGCGGATGCGACACACTCGTATTCGGAAAGCGACGAAGAACGCGCGCCGAACTACGTGGTCATGCCGACCGGTGTGCGCGTGAACCGCCTGTTCGTCGTGGGGGTGCTAACGGAGGTCTCGCCGGCGGGTGAAAGTATGCTCCGTGCGCGCGTGGTCGATCCGACCGGTGCGTTCGTCATCTACGCCGGACAGTACCAACCCGACGCGATGGCGTTTCTCGACAGCGCCACGCCGCCGGCGTTCGTTGCCGTCACCGGAAAGGCACGGACGTTCTCGCCCGACGACGCGGACGTCGTGTACACCTCGATCCGGCCGGAGGAGATCACCGAAGTCGACAGCGACACCCGCGATCGGTGGACGGTCTCGACGGCCGAACGAACCCTCGAACGGATCGCCACTGTCACCGGCGCGCTCCGGACTGATCACTCTAGCGACGATGAGAGACTCACGACCGACCTCACCGAGACCGGCGTCGATCCGAGCCTCGCAGCCGGGATTCCGATCGCGTTCGAACAGTACGGCACCACCGAGGCGTATCTCGCGGATCTACAGCGTCTTTCACTCGACGTGTTGCGCCTCGTTGCCGGGGATATCGACGCCGTCGACGATCTCTCTCGCTCGCCAGGCGAGACCGAGAACGCGGTGTCGGTCGCGCCGGTGGTCGACTCCGACGTTGGAGACGAGACGGCGACACAACGAGCGCCGGAACCGGCTGCTGCCTCCGAGGAGGACCGCGCGGCAGTGGCCGACGACGGTCCAGACTCCGAAGACCCAGCGACAGCCGCGTCCGCCGAACCCACCGGAGAAACACCCGACTCCGAACCGACCGAGGACGCCGAAGCGGAGTTCGATCCCGAGGAGTTCGATCCCGAGGCGTTCGAGCTGGACACCGAGGTCAGAAACGAGGTGGAATCGGAGTTCGGGACGGAGTTTTCGACAGCCGCAGAGGTCGATACCGGCGAGGAAACGCCGGAACCCGACGTGGAACCGAACGCAGAACCGAGCGTGGACGCGGACACCGACCGATCGGTCGAAGCGCCTCCTTCCGAACCGACTTCGGCTGGTGATGAAAGCGAGGATGCACCGGCACTCGACAGCGACGAGGGTCTGACGACGCCGGAGACCGGCTCCGAGGGCGAGGTGGGCGAGGCGGGGGCTACCGACGACGAGCCCGAAGAGATCGACGTCATGTCGGTGTTGCTCGAGACGATGCGCGAACTCGACGACGGTGACGGTGCAGATCGTGAGACACTCATCGACCGGGTGAGCGAGGCGGCCGGTGTGTCCGAAACAGCGGTTTCCGAGGCCATTCAGGACGCGCTGATGAATGGACAGTGCTACGAACCCGACGACGACACGCTGAAACCGATCTGATCCGATGGTTTCGTTGGAGCCGGTACCACACGAGCCGGCTGCGCTCGTCTCCATCGGCTCGGAGCGTGCGCTCGTGCTGGCGGACTACCACGCCGGGATCGAGATCGAACTCCGGCGCAGGGGCATCGAGCTACCGAGCCGTGCGGCAGATCGCCGAGAGTCCGTTCTCTCGTTGCTCGATCGGACAGGCGCCGATCGCCTGGTCGTTCTGGGCGATCTCGCAACGGATATCGGGGAGCCGAACCCCGAGGAACGCCGCGAGATCCGAACGCTGTTAGAGCGGGTCACAGAGCGGGTTCCCACGACGATCGTGAAAGGAAACCACGACGGGGCGATAGAGTCGGTGGTCGACGCGGTTGTGAGCGATTACGATCCCGAGCACGAAATTCACGTCACACCGACGGACGGATACCGCGCTGGCTCTGTCGGCTTCGTGCACGGACACACGTGGCCCGACACCGACGTGCTTGGAGCCGACGTGATCGGTATGGGCCACGAGCATCCCATGGTCCGGCTGACCGATGCGGTCGGCGGAAGCCGGACGGAACGCACGTGGCTCCGAGGACCACTGTGTCCGGAGCCGTTCGAAACGCACTACGGAACGCCGCTCGATGTCGAGGGGAATCTCGTCGTGTTCCCCGCGTTCAACGATCTGACTGGTGGGACGTGGACCAACACCGGTCAGGAATTTCTCGCCCCCTACCTCCCGGTAGGCTTTGGGACCGCCCAAGCGTATCTGCTGAACGGAACGCGACTCGGGACGTACGACCAAATCTGACCCTCGCCGAGAAGGAACGTGAGGGGACGACAGACTCAGAAGTCGCTGATTGGACAGTATCTATTCAAGATCCGAATCAGTTGCCGCGAGAGGACCGAGCCTGCCGAATCGATGCACCGTCACGGAGCTTGTCTTCGCAGTTCGGACACACTCGAACGGATTCCATCCCGTTCGGTGCGAACACTCGCACATAAGCCTCCGTCACGAACGATCCACAGTTCTGGCACTCTGGCATCCTCTGAAGGAATTTCATTCGTGTACATACATCTTACGTATCTGAATGAGTAGAGATAATCTTCAGGTTGGGAACAATAATTTATTTTGCGTTTTTATGATATTCTAGTCAGGTCGCGTAGGAGGTACCGAGGTATTCGAGGATGCGTTCGGATTCGGCCATCGTTACTCCTCGTTCGTCGTCGACGAGGACAGGGACGGCTCGTTGGCCCGAGACCCGTTTCACGTCGTTGCGTTTCGAATGGAGTCCGTCGACCCACACGCTTTCGAAATCGACATCGAGTTCGTTCAGGCGGTCGACGACGCGTTCACAGTAGGGACAGCCCTCGAGTTGGTAGAGCGTGAGCGTCATATCCGTGGAACGGGACGGATGGATAAAAAGTCGCGGTCGAAGCGGTTGCCCTCGCCTGTTGCTCGGCAGCCCGAGGGCTACAGCAGATCGAGGGACTCCTCGAACGCGGTGCTAGCGCGTTCGTACGGCTCCGTTCGTTCGATGTCGAGACCGATCTGTTCGAACAGCTCGGTGGATGGGAGCCGTCCTGTCGATCCGAGGAACGATCGGTAGGTTTCCGGATCGAGCGTACCGGCGTCGAGTCGGTCGCGAACGGCGAGCGCCCCGCCCACTCCGAGCACGTACTGGTAGGAGTGGTAGGGCTGTCTGGTGAGGCTGCCAGCGAGCCACTCCCGACGAGCGCGCTCGGGCCAGTCGATTTCCGGCTCGAACGTCTCCAAGCAGTCTGCGTACGCTTCGGAGATCCGATCGGTGGTTCGCGTGCGGCCGTTCGGTGGGTTGCCGAATCCAGCCGCTCAGCGCTCCCACCCGATCCGGGTTCCAGGCTCTTCTCCCTTCAAGAACGGTTCGAGTCCGTTGCGGTCGAAGACGAACGCGGTCGTTTCCAGATCGAGCAGTGCGCGAACTTTTCCGGCCATCCCGCCGGTCACGTCGGTCGACTCGCTCGCGCCGAGCGCGTGGGCCACGTCCTCGAACGCATCGATCTCGGGGATCACGTCCCCGCCATCGAGCACGCCGGGCACCGCCGAACACAGCCCCACCCTGTCGACAGAAAGCGCCCCGCCCAGCGCACAGACCAACTCGTCCCCACTGAGGATGGTGGCCCCGTGCTCCTCGTGTGCGATCACGTCGCCGTGCAGCACGGGGACGAACCCCTCGGCGAGCAACGTTTTCACCTGCTCGGTCGGTAGCTGTAGCTCACCCCCCGCCGACCGACGGCCAGCAGACAGCGGCCGAACGGGAATCGCAGGGACGCCCTCCGCAGCCAGTGCATCCACCACGGCCGCGTTGAGCCGCCCCATCGCGCCGTGGATGGCTCTGATAGCCTCGGTGTCGTGTGTGCCCGTGGTTCGACTGACGCCGTGTTCGGCGGCGTGGTGGTGCCCGAAGCTCCCGCCGCCGTGGATCACCACGAGATCGCGATCTCCGTGCGCAGCGATCGTTCTGCTGGCCGCTTCGAGCGCCTCTCGGTCGACGGTTTCGGGCGCATCCTTGTCGGTAACGACGCTGCCGCCGAGTTTGAGAACGATCGTCATTCCGATTCCACCCGCACCCCGTCGCGGTCCAGTTCGGCGCGGAACGCTTCCTCACAACCGGGCGTGTACTGGAGCGCCGTCTCCGTATCCGGCGTGGGATCGAGGGCGACGATACAGCCACCGCCGCCCGCGCCCGTCAGTTTCGCGCCGAGCGCCCCGGCGTCGCGGGCGGCCCACACCATCGCATCGAGCGAACGGGAGGACACCCCGAGCGCCGACAATAGCCCGTGGTTGAAATCCATCAGCCGTCCGAACTCCTGACGATTCTCGTCAGCGAGCGCTCGCTCGCCAGTTCTGACGGCGTCACCGATTGCCCGCACCGTGTCGGCGGCGAAGTCGTATTCGTCCTTGAGACCGCGCACGCCGGCAACGAGCGCGCCCGTATCGCCGGCCCCCCCGTCGTAGCCGATGACGAGGGGAAGCCGAGGTGACTCCTCGATCGTCTGACAGTCCACGCCCTCGACGCGGACCGTCCCCCCCATTGCGGAACAGAACGTGTCGGCGCGGGACGCCTGCCCGTCCTGTACGTCGTGCTCGACGCGGTAGGCGCGATCCGCGATCTCCTCGGGCGCGAGCTCGACGCCCATCTCTCGGGTGGCCGCATCGATCGCCGCCACCACGACCGCGGCCGAGGATCCCAACCCAGCGCCCAACGGAATGTCGCTCTCGATGGTGATCGTAAAGCCGGTGGAGTCGTCGACGATCTCTCGAACCTGCTCGATCGCGCCGTCGACGTAGCCCACGGCGGCCTCGACGAGCGGGTGGGGAACGTCGATGTCGGCCGTCTCGTCCACCACTCCATCGCCGTACTCGACTGAGAACCCATCGATCGTCAGATCACGTGCTTGTACCCGAATCCGATCGTCGTCCCGCGCGGTAGCGGTGACAGTGGCTCGGCGTTCGATCGCACACAGCACCGCTGGCTCGCCGTACACGACAGCGTGTTCGCCCAGGAGATACACCTTCCCTGGCGCGCTCGAAACGGTCATACCTCCACCTTCCGGAGCGAACAGTTAAAGACATCTGAACTCCCGTCGCGCTCCCACTCCGATGCTCCCACTGGTTCCAGAGAGCAGTGGAAGCATATCCCTTTTCTTGTGAGCGCGTGTAGTGTTCCTCCCATGCCATCCGCACTGTTCATCGTTAGCGAAGAAGGCTACTGGGGCGAGGAGTGCATCGAGCCGCTGACCACCCTCTCAGAGGCTGGCGTCGACACCACCGTCTCGACGCCCTCGGGTGCACCGCCGGTCATCGACGAGCGCTCGATCGATCCCGAGGAAGTCGGATCGGAGACCGCAGACCACATCCGGTCGGTTCACGAAACCGACGAGCGACTGAACGATCCCACCCCGATCGCTGCCGTCGACGCCGATGCTTACGACGCGGTGGTGATTCCGGGTGGGCACGGGACCGTGTGGGACATCAACCACGACCATCACGCCCGCCGAGCGCTCGCCACGACTGTGGCGGGACCCACGGGCAAAGCGATGGTTATCTGTCACGCCGTCGGCATCCTCGCGTTCACCCGAACCGAACCCGGCGAGTGGCTCGCTGCGGGCCGCAACGTGACCGGGTTCCCCAACGAGTGGGAGGACGGAATCGTCGACGACCACGATCGGCTGCCCGACGGACGCAAGATCCCTTACTGGGTCGAAGACGAAGTCACAGCCGTCGGCGGCAATTGGAACGCTCAACTCGACGCCGACACCAGCGTCGCTGTCGATGGCGATCTCATCTCCGCACGCGGCCCAGAATCGTCGGCGGCAGCCGCTCAAACGCTGCTAGCGGAACTCGGGATCGAGATCGAATCGGACTCCTGACACCGTTTCAGCAGACCGTTCACATCCCTTCTTCGAAGTCTTCGAGCGCGTACGTCGGGTTGCCGCCGCGGTTGTCGACTACTTCGTTGGCGAGCAACCAGTAGACGACCGACAGCGCGCGTCGTCCCTTGTTGTTCGTCGGCACGACGAGATCGACGTTTCCGGTCGTGTTGTTCGAGTCGCACATCGCCACGACGGGGATTCCGACCGTAATGGCCTCCTTGACGGCCTGTGCGTCGCCGATCGGATCAGTGACGACGACCACGTCCGGTTCGATGTACCCCTCGTACTCCGGATTCGTGAGCGTCCCGGGGATGAACCGACCGGTGCGAGCGCGCGCACCGACCGCCGTAGCGAACTTCTCGGCCGGGAAACGCCCGTACTGGCGCGATGAGGCGACGAGGATCTGATCGGATTGGTAGTTCGCAATGAACTGGGCCGCCGTCCGGATGCGGGAATCGGTCTGGCTCACATCGAGCACGTACAGCCCGTCCGTTCGAACGCGGTGGATGAACCGCTCCATCGACTCCGTCTTTTGCTGGGTGCCGATGTGAACGCCGGCACCGAGGTACTCCTCGACCGGGATGAGCAGATCCGCCTCGTCGTCTGGCATCACGTCCTCATCGAGCACCGGCTGGTCCTCCCCGGTCGAATCGGGGTTGGCGGCGTCGCGTTCCGGTTCGTCCGTCGGATCCGCGTTTGCCTCCGGTTCTGCTGGTTCAGTCTCAGTGTCCGAGTCTGCTTTCGTTGTCATGTCTGTGTCGTTTTCGGGAGCCTCGGTACCGTTCGAATCGGGCTCCTCTAATCCTTCTTCGTTGTTGCTCATGCGTTCGTCTCGATTCGGATGAGTTCGTTGAGTTTCGCAGTTCGCTCGCCGCCGACCGCGCCCGTTTTGATGTAGGGTGCTGCGGTCGCCACTGCGAGGTGTGCGATGGTGGTGTCTTCGGTCTCGCCGCTCCGGTGTGAAATGACCGGCCCGTAGCCGTTTTCGACGGCGAGTTCGACGGCATCGAACGCGTCGGTCAGGGTTCCGATCTGGTTGGGTTTGACGAGAATGCTGTTTGCAGCGCCGCGCTCGATGCCGTCGCTGAGCCGGTCGGTGTTCGTCACGAACAGGTCATCGCCACAGACGAGCGTTCGGTCACCGACCCGCGACGTGAGCGTCTCGAAGCCCGCATAATCGTTTTCGTCGAGCGGGTCCTCCACGTAGGCGAGATCGTACTCCTCGACGAGACTGGCGACGTACTCGATCTGTTCGTCGGTCGTCCGCGACGAATCTCCATACTGGTACTCCTCGCCGTCGAACAGCTCTGACGCCGCGACATCGAGTCCAAACCGGATCGTAAAGCCCACCTGCTCGCTCACGGTCTCGGTCGCCTCGGACACGATCTCGAACGCCTCGCTGTCAGCGATCGGGGGCGACCACGCGCCTTCATCGCTCTTTTCGGCCGCGATCCCCCGATCTGAAAGGATGTCGTGGACGGTTCCGTGCACCGCCGCGTTGGCGAAGACGGCGTCGGAAACGCTCGGTGCACCGGTTGGGACGGCCAGAAACTCCTGGATGTCCGTGCCATCTGTGGCGTGCTCGCCGCCGCCGATCACGTTACCGAGTGGCGTCGGGTACGACGATCCCCGGAACGCACCACCGAGATGCTGGTACAACGGCGCACCGAGCACGTCAGCGCCCGCTTTCGCCGCCGCCATGCTGATGGCGACCGCGCTGTTCGCGCCGATCTCACCGAAATTGTCGGTGCCATCCGCTTCCTGAAGCATCCGATCGACCGAGCGCTGATCGCCGGCGTACACGTGGCCTTCGAGCCGCGGAACGGCCAACTCCCGGGCGTTGGCGATCGACTCGTCGGCGGGCAGCTCGATCGCCTCGTACTCGCCCGTGCTCGCCCCGCTCGGCGCACTCGCGCGTCCGAACCCGCCGCTCTCGGTCGATACGTCGGCTTCGACCGTCGGATTCCCTCGGGAATCGAGCACCTTCCGGAGTCGTATCTGGGTGATGAGCGTCATCGTGCCTCCTTGTCTCCCGTTTCACGTTTCACGGTGAACGGGAGAACACCCGCATCGTACTCCTCGGCCGCGACCAGGATCGGTTCGTTCCGGTCGGACTCGATGAGAACGGGCGCGCCGTACGTCACCTGCAGCGCTCGTGCGCCGATAATGCGCGCCTTCTCATACCGGTTGTGTCGTTGTTGTGTCGACATGGTTATTGGTATGGGGAGACGATGTCGACGAGATCCTTGTGCGAGACGAGCATGCGTCGACAGCACGGCCGTTCGATGCCGAGATCGTCGAGCACAGCTTCAGGGGATTCGTCCCCTTCGCGCGTCCGCTCTTTGAACTCTTCCCAGTACTCCCCGACGACTTTACCACACGTGAAACACCGAACGGGTACCATCATGACGTGATCACCTCAGCGGTAGGATTTCTGGTAGCGAGCACGCGCTCCGGGACCGCCCCACTTTTTGGCTTCGGACTGTCGCACGTCGTTCACCAGCAGCGACCGATCGAAGCTCATGAACGCATCGCGTAGCTCGGCGTCGTTCGTGTGATCGACTAGCCCGCGCGCGATGGCCGTCCGAACGGCGTCGGCCTGTCCGCTGACGCCGCCGCCGGACACCTGCACGTCGATGTCAATGCTCTCGCGCAGCTCGGAGCCGGCGATACGGAACGGTTCGAGCATCTTCAGCCGGGACTGCTCCGGCTCGACTAGTTCGATTGGCTGTGCATTGACGCGAACTCGCCCATCGCCGTCGTTGACAGTGGCGCGGGCGATTGCCGTCTTTTTCTTCCCACTCGTGTTAGTTACCATGTGACGTTCGCCCCCAATCTCTCACTGATATCGCTCAGCGAGACGAATTTGATGTTCGATAGCCGATCGAGCGAGGTGTCCTCGAGTACCTCAGCCTCCTTGTCCTCGTAGGGATTGCCGACGTAACAGCGCACGTTCTCGAACGCTTCGCGCCCGCGTGGACGTTTGTACGGCACCATCCCACGAATCGAGCGCTTGAAGATCCGGTCGGGCCGCTTGGGGTAGTACGGTCCACGGTCGGAGCCGACGTCGAGACGCTTTTCGAACACCGACATGATGTCGTCGTCGTTGCCGGTGATCACCGCTCGCTCCGCGTTGACGACGGCGATCCGCTCTCCATCGAGCGCGCGGTCGGCGACGATGCTCGCAACCCGCCCGAGGATGCAGTCGCGGGCGTCGATGACCACGTCGGCATCGAACTCGGCGACGCTCATCGAATCACCCGGACACTGGTGCCGTCGGGATTGCGTTCGAGTGCCTGTTCGAGGTCGATCGCCTCACCGACTTGACTGATTTTTGTTTTAGCAGTCCCGGAGAAATCCACGGCAGCGACGGTAACCTCCTTGCGGAGCGCGCCACTACCGAGCACCTTGCCGGGAACGAGTACTGTCTCTTCTTCCTTGGCGTATCGTTCGATACGCCCGAGATTGACCTCGGCGTGGGTCCGGCGGGGCTTTTCTAACCGTTCGGCGATGTCACCCCATGCGGAGCCACCGCCCCTGGCTGCCTGTTTGCAGTCGGCGATGAGACTCGTGAGTCTCGGATTTGTCTTGTTCATGATTCTGAGAACTGCAGGGAGCAGGATTTGAACCTGCGGACCTCTACAGGACAGCGCCCTGAACGCTGCGCCGTTGGCCTGACTTGGCTATCCCTGCTCAGTGTGTGTGTAGTTTCTGCACCCCACATACCACTTTCGGTACGGCCACCGTCTGCCGATGGCACACGCCAGACCCTAACGGCCTGGGTGATCGTGTGGGCCGCGTTTGCGACCGCAGCCGAAACCGGAGTGGATGTGGGGTACATGGTGTTACAGTGAAACCGCTTGTTCGAGCTCTGCCGCCCGGTCGAAGAGCGTGTCGGCGGCTGTGAGCACCAGTTCATCGATGCTCATCGAGCCGTCGCTCTCGACGTGGAAGACGAACGCGTCCGATACGTCGCGCACCTCGACCTCTTTGCCGGGATAGCGCTGTGACAGATCGTTATCGAACGTTTCGGACGGAACGAGCCGGCCGTTTTCGGGCGCAACACCGTCCGTTCCGGCGACAGCGTGCTCGGCTGCACTCTCTTCGATGACGCCACGGAGAATGGAAGATTCGCCCGGGTCGTCCCCGAACGCATCTCGGTCACCGACGACGTCGACGGTTTGGAGGTTGCGGTAGCCGACAGCGATGCCGCCCTGGTTTTTGGCGTGCTCACGACCGGGACCCATCACAGCATCAGCTTCGAGTTCGAGGCGCTGTGGGGAGTCCGCTGTTTCCGGGTATTTCAACTCGATGATCGGAACGTTCTCGTCGGCGGGACCGACGAGTTCGTGATTCGAGACGAGATCACCGGAGTAGGCGGTGTCCGGTCCCCTGACGTCGAGCGCCAGAGTCACGCTGTCGCCCTCCTCGAACTCCGCCGGCGGCGTCGTGAGCGGAACCAGCCCCAGCCGAAGGGAGATCTGTTCGTCGAACATCACCGAGGAGTTCTCGATGATCCGGACCGAATCGATCGAGAGCGTCGGCACGTCCGCGATGATCGCCCGTCGAAGACCGTTTGCGAACGCGGGCGTCACCCCCCGGACGACAAAGCGCGCTGTGCGCTCGCCGCGGTCGATAAACTGCACCTCAAAATCTCCCGCCATTTCAGAACCCGCTGTTTTTCGGTGGGCGTGTCCCGTCGTGTGGGATCGGTGTAACGTCCTCGATGCGTCCGATCTCCAGCCCCGCACGGGCGAGCGCTCGGATCGCAGCCTGTGCGCCCGGCCCGGCGTTCTTTTGGAGGTTGCCGCCGGGACCGCGGACCCTGACGTGCACCCCCTCTAGTCCTTGTGCCATGATGTCTTCGGCGACGCCTTCCGCCATCTGCATCGCGGCGTAGGGCGATGCCTCGTCCCGGTTCTGTTTCACGACCGAGCCACCGCTCGACTTTGCGAGCGTCTCCGCGCCCGTCTCGTCCGTGATGGTGATGATCGTGTTGTTGAACGACGCGTGAATGTGAGCGATTCCCCAACGTTCGTTTGATTCCGAGCTCATGTTACTCTTGACCCTCCGCCCGCGCCGGGTGTAGCTCGTCGGCGAGCGGGCTGGTTTCATCGTACGCGATGCTGTCTTCCTCGTCGACGCGAACGGTGTACGACGGCACCGTCACGCTGTGGCCATCGATCGTGACGTGGCCGTGGGTGATGAACTGACGCGCCTGCTTTGGGGTGTTCCCGAGTCCCTTGCGGTAGGCGATCGTCTGGAGCCGCCGTTCGAGCAGATCCGTCACTTCGAGACTCAACACGTCGTCGGCCCCGTCTTCGCGTCCGAGGACGCCGATCTGACGGAGACGATCCAGAAACTCCGTCGCCTCTTCGGTGGCCGCCTCGGCGTCACCTTGCTCGCGCCCGAGCAACGTCCGAGCCTCCCGACGGAACGAGCGAAGCTCCGACTGTGTGCTCCACAGCTCCTCTTTGTTTTTCAGACCGTACCGGCCGATCAACCCGCTTTCCTCGGCGATCCGCTCGCCCTGGTAGGGATGATTCGGCGTTTCGTAGAACTTCGTGTTTTTCCCGAGAGTCATTACTCAGCTTCCCCTTCCTCTTCTTCTTCTTTGATCGCCTCGACGTTGACGCCGATCGTTCCTTCCGTGCGGCCCGTGGACTTGGTGCGCTGGCCACGAACCTTCTGGCCCCGCTTGTGCCGAACGCCCTTGTAGGAGTCGATCATTTTCATGCGGTTGACATCCTGGCGAATGGTCATTTCGAGATCGTTGCCGGTCTCGTGAGAGGTTTCGCCTCCGAAGTAGCTCCGTCGATGGTTCGACAGCCACTCCGGAACGGTGTCCGCGTAGCCTTCTACCTGTTCGATGACGGCGTCGATCTGCTCGTCGTCGAGCTGTCCGAACGTTGCGGTGCGGTCGATGCCGACCTCCTGACAGATGATCCGCGCGGTCCGTCGTCCGATGCCGTTCATCTCGCTCAACGCCCGCTCGGCGGATTCCGTTCCGTCGAGGTCAGTCTGTCCGATGCGGACGAAGTAGCGAATATCCTCCTCGTCCGCTGTGTCTTCCGAACTCATGGATGATGATCAAACGTCGTGGCGGGGATTCGAACCCCGGAGGCTTAACGCCACTGAGTTAGCAACCCAGCGCCTTGGGCCATGCTTGGCTACCACGACTCGCACTGTCGCCCGTCTGGACTCGGGGAGCACTCCCCTACATTCATTCGATTGCATTCATAGCAACCCCGGCGTCGTACTTAAACACTCCGATGACCACGGACGGAAGGCTGTTCGTTCATCGGACTGTCAGTCGGCTGTCGCTGCCGGACAAACCGCTTTCCCTTCGTGCCACTCGTGGTCGATGTCCCTCATAAGGAGCGCGTGATCGAAGGTGGCTGCGTCGTCAGGGAGACGGTTTGGGGTTCGAACGGCTCCGGCAACGTGTCGGCCACCACGCCCGGATCGACGCGGAAGTTCACGAGAATGCGACGGTCGATGTTGCCGCGAACTGTTGGGAACATACACCTTTGTCCTCTGTCGTGTTAGAAATAATTTGTGGGCGGGGAGATCGATGCGCTTCGATACCCGCTCGTGTCCGGGGGGAACGATCGATCTCCGGTGGGCGTCACTGACGACGCCGCTACGCGTCGATGTACTCCTCGTTGAGCACCCAGTCGTCGCCATCTTTGATCATGTACTCGCCGTAGTACGGAACGCGGTCATTCACGACCTCCCGGAACGCCGTTCGGATCTCCGGCTTCGTCATCTCTCCCATGGGTTTGAGGTCGTCGTTGCGGTTGAGGCAGCCTTTGAGGTAGCCGTTGTGTGTCACCCGAACCCGGTGGCAGTTGGCACAAAAGTCCTCGTTACCGACGGGATCGACGATTTCGACTAGTCCGCCGTCGATCCAGTAGCGCCGTCGGTCGTGCATGTCGCGGCGTTCGATCCGATCGGCCTGATCGGCGAGCCACCCGTGCACCCGATCGATGTCGATCGCCCAGTCGGGTCGCCCGGCGAGTTCGGGCATGTATTCGATGAGTTGGAGCTGTAGCCCCTCGCGTTCGGCGACGTGCTCGACCATCTCTGGAACGTAGCCCGCCGTGGCTTCGAACACGACCATGTTCAGCTTTACTGGTGTTAATCCCGCATCGACCGCCGCCATCACCCCCTCGATCACGTCGTCGTACGCCCCGCTCTGGGTGACCTCGCGGAACGCTTGTGGATCCAATGCGTCCTGGGAGACGTTCACGCGGTCGAGTCCCGCATCGAGTAGCCCCTCGGCGCGACCGGGGAGAAAGGTCCCGTTGGTGGTCAGGGACGCTTCCATCGAGTCGGGCGTCCGGCGGACGATCGATTCGAGATCCTCACGAAGCATCGGCTCCCCACCGGTGAACTTGACCGCATCCACGTCGAACTCCTCGGCCACTTCGAGGAACCGAACGACATCGTCGTCGCTCATCTCCTCGTCCTGTGGCTCCATCGGCCCGCGCGTATCGCCAAGCCCCTCGTTGTGACAGTACACACAGTCGAAGTTACAGCGGTCGGTGAGGGAAATCCGAACGCCGGTCACTTCACGGCCGAACCCGTCCACGAGCATGTGAAACACTACCCCTACACACGCTTAAGCCCCGTGCCATCTCCATCCGAATCAGTTTGCTCCACACCGGTGTTGGGCGATCACACAGCCCTCACAACCGAGCGTGGGAGCGCCACACGATCCGGATTGGACGGTTCACAATCCTTATTCACGGGCCAGCGGTAGGCTGGGACATGGACAGACAGGACGTTCTCAATCGGCTCACATCGGTCGAGGACCCCGCTCTCGGGGACGACATCGTTTCTCTGGGGTTGGTCAACAGCGTCGATATCGAGGCCGGGACCGCACACATCTCGCTCGCGCTCGGTGCGCCCTACTCCCCGAAAGAAACGGCGATCGCAAGCGAGGTGCGCGAGGCACTCGCAGAAACGGACCTGGACGTGCGGCTCTCGGCGGCGATCGAGACGGGGATCGATCCCGACGAACAGGTGTTGCCAAACGTACAAAACATCATCGCGGTCGCCTCGGGGAAAGGTGGTGTCGGCAAGAGCACTGTCGCGGTGAATCTGGCGGCCGGGCTGGCTGATCTCGGTGCCAGTGTGGGGCTGTTCGACGCCGACATCTACGGGCCGAACGTCCCCCGGATGGTGAGCGCCGACGAACGACCACAGGCGACCGCCGAGGAGACCATCATCCCCCCGGAGCGCTTCGGCGTGAAGCTGATGAGCATGGCGTTTCTCCTCGGGGAGGACGATCCCGTCATCTGGCGCGGTCCGATGGTCCACAAGATCATCACCCAGCTCTGGGAGGATGTCGAGTGGGGGGCGCTCGATTACATGGTGGTCGATCTCCCCCCCGGAACGGGTGACACTCAGCTCACCCTGCTACAGAGCGTGCCGCTGGCGGGCGCGGTGATCGTCACGACGCCCCAGGCGGTCGCCGTCGACGACGCGCGCAAAGGACTCCGCATGTTCGGCGAGCACGACACGCCCGTGTTGGGGATCGTCGAGAACATGAGCGCGTTCAACTGTCCCGACTGTGGCTCGACGCACCGGATCTTCGGTGAGGGCGGGGGAAGAGCGTTCGCTGACGAGGTAGACATGCCGTTTTTGGGCGAGATACCGCTCGATCCAGACGTGCGAAAACGGGGCGACACCGGCGAACCGATCGTTCTCGAATCGGACTCGACGACTGCCGGGAAGTTCCGGTCGTTCACCGAGAACGTGGCGAACAACGTCGGCGTCGTTCAGAGAAACCAACACCGATCACAGCCATGAGCGTCGACGACGATCCGGAAACGGCGACAGCGTTGCGAACGATCGCTGACGAGATCCGCCGGGCCGAGGAGCCGAGCAACGAACAGATCGCCGCCATCCTCTATCGGGTGTCGGACCTGTACGATCCCGACGAATCCACCACGACGCAGGACATCTACCTGAACATGAGAAACATCCTGAACGTCAAAGAGCACGGCGGGATTCGTCGTGGGTCGGAACCGGAGTGAACGACCCACTCGAAAGAAACGATCACCACCACGAAGTAAGATATAGGTTCTTGGACTGTCAAGTCACTCAGTATGGGATGGATCCGTGATCACCTCTTTGTGATTTCGTTGAGCGTGTTTCTCGTCTCTGTCGTCGCGTCGGTTCTCGTGGTCGGCTTTGGGGGGCTCGTCATCCTCTCGGCGTTGTTTTCGGGCTCCTTGACCGTGGACTTCGTGGTGAGTCTGTGGCCCTCTCTTCCACTGCTAGCGGTCCTGTTCACCACGACCGTTCTCTCTAGCCTCGGGATGGGGTGGTCGGTCGTCAGCCGCCTCTCGATTCCGTCCGTCGATGTTGGACGGGTCACCGAGCGGCTGCATCCGCTCCTCGAGGGGCTAGAGCAGAAAAACGCCACCCTCGCGTCGCTTTCGCTGTCGGAACGCGTGGCACCGCCCGAGCCGTCCGACGCGGAAAAGCTACAGCGGTTGAAACAACAGTACGTCGACGGAGCGATCGACGAAGTCGAGTTCGAACGACGCGTCGAACGCCTCACGACAGCCGACAGCCCATCGATCCCGTCGACCGAGACGCGCGCGCGTGATCATTACAACATCGAGCGCGAGCGGTGATCCACAGCTGCTGGCCGAACGGCGTCACACGCCCCGTGATTTTCTGAACGGGCTGACGCGCCGTCCGCCGAAGGTGTACACCCAGAGTAACACCAACCCGAGGAGGTAGGCACCGACCACTGGAAGCGAGAACAGAAGCATTCCGAAGACGCCACCGGGAGCAGCGACCGCGATGACGCCGATGATGATGACCACGGCCTCCCGCCAGCGCCCATAGCTCACCGAGAACGGAACGAATCCGCTGCGGTGGAGAAACACGAGCGATGTCGGAACCGTAGCGAGCAGCCCCACACCGATGGTTGTGAAAAACACCAGCCACCCGGCGGCGCTGATGCGGTATTTGATCAGCATCTCCGCCTGGATGGCGTCGTACGCGAGCCACGAAATGATCGTCGGTGCCACGACTGCGTAGCCGATGATCGTCCCGACGACGAGCGCGATGAGAGAGGTCGCTGTCCACATGAACACGATCCCTCGATTACCGCCGTCTCTAGCGACGAATCCACGCTCTTTCAGCGCTGGCCACGTGTAATAGAGGACGAGCGGTAGGATAGTGACGATCCCGGCGATGGCTGAGATTTTCACGTTGAAGATCAATCCTTCGACGGGGTGTAACGGAACGACATCGACCTGATCGGGCTGGACGGCTTCGGGGAGACGGCGCAAGAAATCGTTTTTGAGCGCCCCCAGCCCCCCTCGATACATCACGGTGAACACCCCACCCATCACGACGACGAACAGCGCGATGATCCGGAACGCCTTCGACGTGAGGCTGCTCAGAATGAACTGGACGTCGTAGAAATACCCGCCGATGTCGTTGTCCGTTCGCTCTTCGTCGGTGAACGAGTTTACGACGCCCGTGGTGGTTCCGGTGATCACGTCGCCAACGTCGTTGCCCGACTCTTCGGCAGTGGCTGTCTCTTGGGCGCTTTCGTCGGTAGCGTTGGGATCACCACCATCGGAGGGCTCTTGTGTGGCGTCGAACCGGTCGAGGATCGCCTCCGCTTTCGCTGGGTTTCCACCGTCCATCGCCTGGCTAGCGTGTTTGAGCGCCTCATCTTCGGTCATCGAGGTGAACATCTCCGGTGGTGCGACGGCGATGCTGTCGGCGTCGAGCCGCGAGAGATCCACTTCCTCCGGGTCGCCGGTGCTAGCAGGTGCTGGCGTGTATCGCGGGTCCGTCGGATCGACCGCCTTGAACAACTGCATGAGATAGACGCCGATCCCGGCGATGAGCGCAATCGTCGCGCCAAACGCGATGATGGTCGGTTCACGCCCCAACGGAACGAACCACTCGATCCGCGGCAGCGCGGGCAGGCCATACGCGGTGAGATACGTGCTCGCCAACGCGCCGTACCCACCCGCAACGGCCTGATACGCGATCACACCGGTCAACAGCATGCTTCCGAGGATGATGTTCCATTTCTGGGCCGCGAACCGGGCGAGTCCGAACTCGTCGCTCGAATACTTGATGGTCAGAATGAATCGCGTCAACAGGAGGCTGAAGACGTACAGAAACAACAGGGGCGTTCCCCACATGATCTGCGTGAACGGATCCGGCGGGGTGAAGATGGCACCACAGACGTAGATCCCCACGACTGCGTGTCGCCACTTGTCACGGAAGGTTTGGTAGGGAACGATGTCCGCGTACGACAGCAACACCATGAACAGCGGTAGCTCCGCCGCCAGTCCCATTCCGATGGTGATCAACATCAAAAACCGGAACCACTTCACGAAGGAGTAGTGGGGAGCGAGACCGGACTGCTGTGCGTTCGAGATGAGGAAGTCGAACAACAGCGGCAGAAAAAACGAGTGAGCGTACAGGAGTCCCCCGAAGAAGAAACCACTGACGCCGAGAAACAGGGCGACGATCTGCCAGCGAGAAAGCGGGGCATCCGGAAGCCACCCCCGATCCCGAAGTGTTTCCCGGGAGACGTACAGCACTACTGGGAGCGCTATCAGAATCCCACCGATCATCGCTACCTTCGTTTGGAGGAGAACGACGTCGAATGCGGTGAGCGCATTGAGCGTTGCGTCCGTGTTTGCCACCGTCCGATCTTTGAGATACGGGAACACCCACAGCCGAAGGATGTAGAACGATCCCGCGAACCCGAGGGCGAACACGATAAAAATCTTCTGGAGCTCTGTTTGAGCATCCGACAGTATCTCCCCAGCTGCTGCGCGTCCATCGTCGATCGTTCGGAGAGTACTCTCGTCAATCGCCCCGGACATAGACCGTGTTGTTCATCGGCTGTTGTCAATCTTCCCTCTCTGTCCGTGCCGTCCGATCGTCCTTCTGTGAGCAACCATGCGAATGAAAATTACAAATATAGTACTTGTCATGCTCCAATCGACGCCCGTCTTCGGTATCATGAAAGAGAAAGTATTTACCGACAACTTGAATACCGCTGTTATCACGATGGCGTTCTATCGTCTCACGTTTAAGCCTGCGATCGGACTCTACGGCCAACACGATCCGAGTGCGGCGCTCTTTGAGGACGGTCAGCTCGTGTTTGCGATCGAGGAGGAGCGGCTCAGCCGACAGAAACACGCCGTCGATTCTTTTCCCACGCGTGCGATCGAAGCGTGTTTGGCACACCGGGAGCTGTCCCTGAGCGACATCGACGAAGTCGTGCTTCCCTACGAACCGTCGCTCCGGTGGAAGATCCTGCCACACTACGTTCGGGCGTCGTTTTCGTTCGATGACTGGCTGAAACGGTTCGTGTCGTTCGGCAGCACAGTGGTTACGCAGCTTCGCGGACAGCTGTATCCGACCCGTCAGATCGAGAACGAGCTGGCGTCGATCGGGACGCCGGTCCCGTCGATCGAAACCCGTTCACACCACGCTTGCCACGCCGTGAGTGCGTTTCATCCCTCCGGGTTCGAGGAGGCGCTCGTGCTCACAGTCGACGCCAAAGGCGAGTACGATGCGACGGTCGTCTGGGAAGGCACCACGAGCGGCGTCGAGCGGGTACGGACGTACAAACACCCCAACAGTCTGGGGCTGTTTTTCGCCGCTATCACGGAGTATCTCGGCTTTCGAATGTTCAACGGCGAGGGGAAGGTGATGGGGCTTGCGCCCTACGGACGACCCAATCGTGCGATCGAAGCCGGGCTTCGGGAGCTGATCGACACCGGCGTCGACTACGACGTGACCGATCTCACGAAGCACTGGGGAGCCGACGCCGGCGTCGAGGCGCTGGAGGAACTGTTCGACCGCCCGCGCCGGACCGAGCCGGAAGAGTTCACCCAGTGGGAGAAAGATCTGGCGTTCGAGGCCCAGTCGCTCCTCGAAGAGACCGTTCTCGACATCGTGAAGACGTACTGTTGGAAGCTCGGTGTGAACAACGTCGCTCTCGCTGGTGGGGTCGCGCTCAACTGCAAGCTGAACCAGAAGATCGGCGCGCTCGACGTTGTGGACGATGTGTTCATCCAGCCGGTGGCCAACGACGCCGGACTGGCGCTCGGCGCCGGGTGGTTCGACCAGTCACCGCGCACCGTCGATCCGATGTCGACGGTCTACTTCGGTCCATCCTACACGACGCCAGCGATCAAACGCCGGCTCGAGACCAACAAGATCGAGTACACCGAGCCGGACGACCTCGAACGATACGTCGCCGAACGGCTCGCGGACGAGGACCTCGTCGGCTGGTTCCAGGGCCGGCTCGAACTAGGACCGAGGGCGCTCGGCAACCGGAGCATCCTCGCCGATCCCCGGACGGCCGACTCCCGAGATCGGGTCAACGAGCACGTCAAACACCGCGAGGAGTGGCGGCCGTTCGCGCCGTCGATGCTCGAACACTCGGCCGAGGAGTATCTCACGACGGACGGCAGCGCACCCTTTATGATCACTACGTCGGACGTTCGGTCCGATCGGGTCGACGAGATGGCGGCCGTGATCCACCCGGCCGACGAGACGACGCGGCCACAAACCGTCCGCGAGGAGCAAAACCCCCGGTACGCCCGGCTGTTGGACGCCTTCGAGACGATAACGGGCGTGCCTGCGCTGTTGAACACCTCCTTCAACGACCACGGCGAGCCGATCGTGGTGACCCCCAACCAAGCGATCAAGGATTTCTACGGGATGGGACTGGACTGTCTCGTGCTCGAAGACGTCGTGATCGAGAAGGAGTAGCGTCCACTGTTCCAGTCGGACCACTACACCCGGACACGAATAGATCAACATGCAGGTGACCGCATCCATGACAACAGGATTGGTCCCGGCCAATCAGACGACGTATCGTCACATGAATCGTGTCCGGGTGTAACGCTCCTCGATCACGACTGCGACGATCGAGCGCCACGGCACCGCGACCCTCGGAACTGTTATCCGTGCCCGGACAGTATGATTGATCGCAATGGCAACCGGTACGGTTGATTTCTTCAACGACACTGGCGGTTACGGGTTTATTTCCACCGAGGATGCAGACGACGACGTGTTCTTCCACATGGAGGATATCGGCGGCGCTGACCTCGAAGAAGGAACTGAGATCGAATTCGACATCGAACAGGCCCCCAAGGGCCCCCGCGCGACGAACGTCGTTCGCGTGTAGAACACACGTCGTCGCTGTGAAGCGACGATCGTTGTCACGCATTTTTTGAGACTGTTCCTAGGGAGCGACGGCCACGTCCAAAGCCACGCGACACCACGCGTCAGTAGCGAACGCACAGAGACGCCTCACGGGATCCGCACCGAATGAGACAGCGTCCCGATCCCTTCGATCTCGACTTCCACCTCGTCGCCGTCGGACAGCGGACCCACACCGGCGGGCGTTCCGGTCGAGATGATGTCGCCCGATTGGAGCGTCATGAAGGACGTGAGTTCCTCGATGAGATCGCTGATCGGGATGAGGAGCTTGTCGATGGACGAGTCCTGTTTGCACTCACCGTTGACCCGGAGCTGGATCGACGCGTCGTTCGGGACGTTTTCGCGGCGGGAAATAACCGGACCGATCGGCGCTGAGCCGTCGAACGCTTTCCCACGGACCCAGTTCTGTTCGATCGACTGGTCGTCGCGGTTCGAGATGTCGTTGAGACACGTATACCCCGCGATAACATCCATCGCGTCTTTCCCACAGACGTTCCGACAGGTGTCGGAGATGACGACGGCGAACTCCGCCTCGTAATCAATCTGCTCTTTTCCCGCAGGAAGCGTGATCGTGTCGCCGTGGCTCGCGACGGCCGAGGGAGGTTTGAGGAAATACGAAGGACGGTCCGGAATCGGTTTGTTCTGCTCGGCCGCGTGGTCCTCGTAGTTCAACCCGACACAAACGATCTTGCTCGGGTCACAGGGTGGAAGCACGTCAACAGCCTCGGGCTGGAACGTCTCGTTTCCGAGCGCGACGCGCCCACCGTACTGCGCACGGACTGTTATCTCATCACCAGGCGTACCACTCCACTCGCCGCGCCGGACGTTCCCCGCCGGATCGCGGAATCGAACGGTTCGCATACGAGATGGCTCGCGCCCTGTTCGAATAAATCTGGCCGAAACCCACCGCTCTCGCCGGGTCTGCCCGTCAAACATCATTTTCGGGGCGGGGATTCCGCTCCGATCAGTATGGAGACACGCCGTGGATCGTTCCGTTCACATTTAAGTGGGAGAGGCGAGATGATAGCCTGATATGGAACTGACTTGGCACGGTCATTCGACGTGGCGCGTCGCTGTCGGTGGCACAACGCTGCTCATCGATCCGTTTTTCGACAACCCACACACGGAGCTTGCACCTGCTGACGTCGAGACACCGGAGTATCTCCTGTTGACGCACGCCCACGCGGACCACATCGCAGACGTCGGGTCGTTCACCGACGCCACGATCGTCGCAACGCCGGAGTTGGCGGGGTACGTCGAGGACGAACACGGCGCGACCGACACCATCGGCATGAACATCGGCGGGACGGTCCAGTGTGGGGACGCCTCCGTGACGATGCACCGCGCGGACCACACCAACGGCGCGATGACCGACTACGAGTACTCTGCTGGGCCACCGACCGGTTTCATCATCAGCGACGAGCAGCCAACGCGGGCAGCCGACGCGGATGCGGCCACGACGTTCTATCACTCGGGGGATACGGCCTTGATGACGGAGATGCGCGACGTGATCGGTCCGTATCTCAGCCCCGACGCCGCGGCGCTTCCCGTCGGGGACCACTTCACGATGGGACCGTGGCAGGCGGCGATCGCCACCGATTGGCTCGGGGTCGACCACGTGCTCCCCATGCATTACGACACGTTCCCGCCGGTCGAGATCGACGTGAGCGAGTTCGAGGCGGCGGTCGAATCGACCGCGAGCGACGCCGAAGCCGTCGTGCTCGACGGCGACGAGACGTTCTCGGTTTGAGCGCCTCTGCCAGCGACAGACAGCCATACCTTTTTGGCTTCTCGGAGAGCAATCCCGGTGTATGGAAACGATCGAAGCAACGACCACGTCCGAGTCCGGTTACACGTCGGTGAGTCGTGTCGGTGAGTACGAGTTGACGATCGATGCGGCCAACGAAGAGGGACCGAATCCGAACGAGGTGCTCGTGGCCGATTACACGTCGTGTTTCATCCCGGCGTTCCGCGTCGGTGCGAACAAGGAGGGACACGACGATCTGGGTCAGATCGACGTCGACGCGGAGGCCGACGTCGACGACAGCGACGATCTCGACGCGATCCGCTTTTCGATGCGCGTCGAGGCGGATCTCTCCGAGGATGAGTTCGACAACATCGTCGAGCGCGCCGAGAACATCTGTCACGTTCACGACGCGCTTCGAGAGGACCTGCACGCCGACATCGAAGTCGACGGAAACGCGTTCTGACTGGACGGGAACGCTCATACCGCCGCGATACGAACGTCGGGTATGGCCCAAGAGTGGACCGATCGCATCGTTGGCGCGCGGATGACGGTCGACAAGGAGTTCGAAGACCGGATCCGAGGCTCCGATCTTTCGAGACAGCAGTGGGGCTTGGTGATGACGGCCGTGGAGTTCGACATCGAGCACCCCGACGATCCCGAACGCGCCCGCATCGTTGCTGACACGGATAATCTGTCCGCGATCATGCCCGAACTCGACACTATTGAGGACGTGAGCTCGATGGGAGCTCCAGGGAGTGATAGCTCGGGCGGCATTCTTGGATCGGTCAAAGACGCGCTCGGATTCGGCGGAAACTCCGTCGACGAGGAGAAACGAGAAACCGCAGAGCAGCTGGCTGGGGAGTACGCCGACCGGCTCCAACAACACCTCGAACAGCAAGGATCGTGGGAGGAGATCCGGACCATTGCGGGTGGCTCGTAGCTGTACGGAGTGAAACACCGTGTTTTTCACGGCTCACCGGCTACGTCGTCCATGACGAAGGTAAGCATCGGTCTCCGTGGGTGGCGGTTCGAGGAGGAGGAGGTGTTCGACGACTCTGGGGCGTTCAGGCCGCTCACCGAAATGCCGCCAGACACGCGGGATCGGATCTCGCGGCTGATGGTCATGGTCGACAAGCCGTGTGACGCTTGTTGGCTCATCCACGGCGAGGAGGAAAAACAGCGCTGTCGGTCGGCCGCCGTCGTCTACGGCGAGCCGCTCCGCGAAGTCGTCCTGTGTGGGTCTCACGAGGCGGATTTCCTCTACTGGTTCCGCGAAGCAGGAGGGCGCGATCTCGCAGGCAAGCGAACCTTCCGGAACGCCTTTCACCAGTGGTTCGCCGACGGTGGACGCGCCCCCGATGGGTACGCTGGAATCGAACACGTCGAAAGCGACCCCGATTCGGTGCCGGACCCACTGCCAGAGGAGGAACTGCCCTCCGTCGAGGACGAACTCGCCTCGTTGAGCGAGGAGGAACAGGAGTCCCTCGACATCGACCTGGACGATCTCGACGTATGAGCGAGGCATCGATCTCGGTGGCGATCGTCGACGCACAGACGCCCGGCAACGTGGGCACCATCGCCCGCGCGATGAAAAACTTCGGGCTGTCGGATTTGTATCTCGTCGATCCGCCGGATCTCGATCCCGACGGTGAGGCGTACGGGTTTGCGGGTCAGGCGCGCGAGGACGTGCTCCCGAACGCCCAAACCGTCCCGTTCGAGCATCTCGTCGAGAACTTCCACACCGTGGGGTGTACGGCGGTTACCAACACCGACGACCGACGCCACATCCGCTACCCGTTCAGAACGCCCCGCGAGTTGGCGGACTCGCTCGCTGGCGTCGAGACCGACACGGTGGTCGTGTTCGGCCGCGAACGCGTCGGTCTCAACAACGAGGAACTCGAACGGCTCGATGAGATCTGTTCGATTCCGGCGAGCGCGTCCTATCCGGTGCTCAACCTCGGACAGGCGGCGACTGTCGTCCTGTACGAGCTCCGAACCGTGATGGTCGAGGAGACCCAGCTCCCCGACGAGATCGTCCGCGCGCCCGAACGGGACATCGAAGGTCTCCACGACCAGTTTGGAACCTTCCTCGAACCGGTCGAACCCGTTTCCGAACAACGATCGCGGCTGCGACGACTCTGGCGACGACTTCTCGGGCGTGCTCACCCAACACGACGGGAAGTAAGCTCGCTTCGGGGCGTGTTCCGACGCGCGGAGTCACAACTCCGGGAATCACGCGACCAAAATAAATGAACCGAGAGCCAGTGGAATCGGTCAACCCCACCGGCGTCCGCGACACGCAGTACGAATTTCTGTTGTTCTATCTCTAACCATCCATGGGGTCCGGAGTAGGCAGCGGAGCCCCCACCACTGGCACCATTTGGTTCGCTGGACCCGGTTGGATGAGATCACGCCAGCGAGGGACTTTCCACTGCCGAGATGCGTCGGTATCTACGCACACTCAATCAGTATACATTTGCGAATTATATATAAATTTACTGTAATGATCTAGTCAGTTCAATCGCGGAAATATTATCTCGGCAGCGCGTATTCTCCCGTTCGACAGCAATACCGCCGGAGTCCACCGACGCAGGTCCGCTCGGGTGTTCGTGTGCGTCAGGATTAACAGCCTTCGCTCAGTAGTAAGGAGTATGAGTACCACGGTCGAGTCGGACACTCCCATCGACGTGACGGAGACGGCTGCGGAGGAGGCCCTCGGTCTGTTGGAGAGGGAGAACATGGACATCGAGGAGTCCGGTCTCAGGCTGTTCGTTCAGCAGGGAGGGTGCGCCGGTCTTTCGTACGGAATGCGGTTCGATCTGGAACCGGAGACCGACGACACAGTGTACGAACACCACGGCCTTCGAGTGTTCGTCGATCCGTCCAGCATGGAGTACATCGAAGGCAGCGTTCTGGATTTCGAAGACGGCCTACAGGGGGCGGGGTTCCACGTCGAGAACCCCAACGTGGTGAGTGAGTGTGGCTGTGGCGAGTCGTTCCGGACGTGACTTCTTGTCCATCGCCATCCTGTTGAACCGCGTTGTCCCGTTTCTCCATCCCATCGATGCCATCCACGATTTCGGTTTCGACGGACGAGCGCGTTGCGTGCATCGACATCACCGATCGGATTGGGGCGGCGATCGACACCGATACCGGGCTGTGTACGGTGTTCGTTCCCCATACGACCGCTGGCGTGGTCGTCAACGAAAACGAGCAGCGCCTCCGTTCTGATCTCCGTCGTGTGCTCGAACAACTCGTTCCCCAGGGGGAGGGGTACACCCACGACGACATCGATCGAAACGCCGACGCCCACCTCCGATCGATGCTTCTCGGTGAACACGTGACAGTGCCCATCGAAGACGGCGCGCTCGCGCTGGGCACGTGGCAGTCGATCCTGTTCGTCGAGTGTGACGGCCCGCGCAGCCGACACATCTCGGTGACGACGGTGGACTGATTTCTCGAGCTACTCTGCCAGCTCGAACGCCACTTCGACTTCAGCTTGGTACTCGCGGGTGTCGACGGTAGCGATCTCGACGCCCAGATCCTCGACTTCGACCCAGAGTACGTTGTCGAGCGTCCGTTCTGCCCGGTCGATGGCGTTCGTCGTCGCCGCGTCGAACCCCTCCTCACTAGTTCCGATGAGGGTGATTTTCTTATAAACCATTGGTGGTAGTTGGTTCGTTGGTGTTTGATCGTGCTCCAGTGCTGGAACGAAGACGACCCAGCAATCGAACGTACGCTCGCCTCCGTAGTGAAAGTGGTGGGTCACCACCCCCGTCGAACGATTGATACGGGCTGGGTTCCGAAAGCGTTGCATGGTGACAATCAGCCCGCCGCGCGAACGCAGGTGCAAGCACTGTGGCCGCGCGGACGTGTGGGACGATGAACACGAAAACTGGGTCGTTGCCGACGATCCCGGCAATCCGTACTGTCTCCACGAGTGGGACATCAACGGCAGCTACAACCCGGTCGAGGAGTAGTTCACGACGATGCCGACCGCCTACATCACGTGTCCGCGATCGGTTGCGGATGAACTCGCGGCGCGGCTCGTCGAGGACCGCCTCGCGGCCTGTGTCAACGTCGTTGACTGTCGATCCGTCTACCGGTGGGAGGGGGAGATCGTCGAGGACGAGGAAGCGATCCTGTTGGCGAAAACGTCGGACGAGCGGTACGAGGAGCTCGTGGCGACGGTTACGGCCGCTCATCCGTACGACGTTCCGTGCATCGAACGCTTCGAGGACGACCCGGTCGATTCCTTCGGGGCGTGGCGCGACCAGCAGGTCGAAGAGTAGCGATTTTCTACCCAGTTCAGTTTCGCTTCACATGTTTGACCACGACAGTTATTACCATCGGCAAGAGAATCAATTCTATGTGGAAACAGAGCTGTGAGAATCAACGGCCAGGGTGGGTGTTCGAATGGTCGATCCGCTACAGCGGGAACTGATCGGGCAGTTCGTCGGCAGTGATTTCGATCCGTGTACTGCTACCTGTAGCTTCCACGACGGCACGTGTACGCTCGAGGCGGGTGACACGCTCCAGTTGGAGGTTGAGCGGGTCGATGAGGAGTGGATACCCCTGTTTCACCGTTGTGCATCCCACGCGGTCCCGATATTTCCCGACGCGCACAGCGTGCACGGCGTCGACCAGGTGCTCATTGACACCACGCTCACGCCGACCGGCGCGCATATTCCAGAGACGAACGAGTACGCTCCGGAGGCGCTCACGCTCGCGGACATCACGATCGTGGACATCTCGTCCACCACGGAGGGACGGCGACCGGCCGATCAGCGCTGACAGACCGAGGCAAACACGTCGTCGTGGAGCGTTCCCGCGACGTGGTCCATCAACCGCCGCAGGTTCACCGTGTCGTCGCGGTTGTACGACACCAGCGTGGTCAGCGCGTCGGCGTCGCCGCGTTCGTAGTTGCGCCACAACCGGACGGCGTCGCGGCCGGTGATATCCGGCTCGTCCCGATCGATGCCCACCGTCTTTTCGATCCGTTTCAGTCCGCCGGTCAGGTCGAGCTGTCTGCACGGATACATGAGGTCGATGTGAGGCGCGTCGATGCTGATATCGAGCGCCGTTTCGAGGAAGGGTACGTCGAATCGTTTGCCGTTGAACGTCACGAGCAGCGGAGCGCTTCCGATCGTCTCCTCGATCCTCTCGCGGGTGAGCGGCTCACCGACGACGGGCGAGGCGTCGTTGACGAACGTTCGGGTGGTGTCGCCCCGATGGACGCTGACGGTCGTCACATCGTCGTTCGACTGGCTCAGTCCGGTGGTCTCGATGTCGAAAAAACAGGCGTCGTCCTCGAAGTTCTCGTACAGTCGCCACTGGTGTTTGCTCGGAAACGCGTCGTCGAAAAAGCGGGCGTCGTTCGCGTCGAGGTGGGATCGAGCCGTCCCGATGAACGATTCGATCCGCGATCCCGTCGTCTCACCGACCGCGCTCTGCTCGAACTCGTCCCAATGGGTGATGCCCTGTTGCCAGAGCTTCCGCTCGGTCGCCTCGCCCACCCCCCTGACCGGAATGAAACTGTTCTCGATGCGCATGACTCAATTGGGACGATCCATCTACCTAAACACCACCTTTTCGTCCACCCACCTTTTTTCCGCTCGGGTGGCCTCCGGCCACCCTCGCGCAAAAAATCTGGACCAAAAAAAGCCGCTCACTGCGTTCGCGGTGAGCGTGGCCACCACCGCCCCAGCGGGCAGCCCATCCGGTGGTCGAGGCGCGTGCGGACCGGCCGACCGCACACCGGACAGCACGTTCTCTGCTTACTTTCTTGATACGATGCGACACCGTTACATGTCTCTGATTCGTTCCCTGTCATGGGTTTGCTCACTTCGTGAGAACCCAGCGTCGGGTGGTATGCTCACCCGGCGCGTTTCAACGAACGCGCATGCGTCGCCGCCATGCTGGCGTCCTCGTTTATCGTTCCTTGCCCCATCACACATAAAGGTACTGATGAAATGAATAATGTTATATTCTACCAACAATTTGTTGCTCCAGCGGTTGCTCGGAGGGTACCAACGAACCACTGAAATCGGGGCGTTGCTGTCGGGATTATACCGGTAGCAGTGGATTTCTGTCCAGCGATCACGTCAGTACTGCCAGTGTCGAAGCGATCCGTATGGACCTGCCCCGCAGAGCTAGGTGAGCAAGTTTCTCCACGTGGAAAGCGGCCAGTCGATCCGTTGAAGCTGTGCGGTGCGGCCGGCACGAGTGCACTCACCGCGAGCGGGTCGCTCCCGAACGATGGCTTTGTACCATATGCGGTCGCGGGGCGGAGCGGAGGCGGTACGTGAGTATGCTCACCGTTTTTTGCGCGAGGGTGAGCAAAGTGGTTCGAAAGAGCGAAGCTCTTTCGTCATTGAGCGAGGGAACCTCCGCGAGGTCCGCAAGAGCAACGCTCTTGCGAGATGCCAAAAGACGCTTCGCGTCTTTTGTAGCACTCACCCGAACACAAAAAAGTGGGAACGAAGCCAATCAGAAGGATTATCAACATTTTCCACTGACATGTGGTATGAAGGCTGTCGACATCGGAGATTTTACTGTTGGAGACGGCTACCGTCCCCGCGTAATGGGCGTTCTCAATATGAGCATTGAATCTAACTGGGAGCCGAGCGTCCAATCGTCACCCGAAGAGGCAGCCCGCTTCGCTGAAGAGGAACTGATCGGTGAAGGAGCAGATATTGTCGATATCGGTCTCCAGTCCGCGAACCCGAAAAACGACTGGCTTCCAGTGGAGGTCGAACTCGACCGCCTCCCCGAAGCTCTCGAAGTCATCGACCACGTTGATAGCGATGCGGCGGTGTTCTCGATCGAGACGCGATACGCTGAAGTGGCCGAGGAGGCACTCACAGGCGGATTCGATATCGTCAACGACATCTGTGGCTTTGCCGACCAACGGATGCCTGATGTGTGTGAGTCCTACGACGCACCGGTCATCAAGATGGCAAGCCCGCCGGACATCACACAACCGGGCCATCTGAAGACCATCGACGACATCTTCGAGGCACTTCAGCACGGAGGATTTACCGACAAGACCATCATTGATCCCGCCTTCGGCGGCTGGTACGACGAGAAGACGTTCGAGGACAACTGGGAGATGTTCCAGCGGCTCAAGGAGTTCAGAGCCTTCGGCCGACCAATTCTCACCGGCACCAACCGAGAGGACTTCCTCGGATTCATTGCGGACAAGATGACGAACGAAGACCAGTTGTACGTGAGCCTCGCGGCCGCCGCGCTTGAGGTCGATCGCGGCGTGGATATCATCCGAACACACGACATTCCCGAAACGGTCGATGTGGTCAAAGTGGCCCACCATCTCCAGTCCGAGCGTGTCGTAACCGATTCACCACGGATCGTCGAGCTCCGGGAGATCTCTCGCGGGGAACTCGAACGGTTTGAGACGTTATCGGGAACCGAGTCCGGTGTTCTCTCGAACGCGGCTCTCTACTGCTTCCAAATCGAACGCGTTGGGGACGTAATCGAGTCGAAACTGCGACAGGGAGCCGTTGCGTCTGGCGTGACACTACTCAAGAACAGTAACGGTCTCGTGCTGGTTGGCTCACAGGAGGATCTGCACGAGTTCATCGCCCAGACGGAGTCGTCGCCGGGAACCGTAGCGGAACTCGTCGGGAGTATCCGGCGAACACTCACCCGATAGTCGGGACTCACGTTCATATTGGACAACCTCATGGAATACTCCGTAGCTTTCCACTGACGCGCAACGTGGCCCCAGCAACCCGGTCCCTAGAACCATTTACTAAGAGATAATTTCATAAATAAGATTGTGAGTGAATATTCGGCGCATTCCTCTTTATCGGATACAACCCGATCTCTATAGATATTCCATTCAATTCCCATATCAATTTGCGAGCGCGGTCGCGGAGCGGTGGCGGTACCGTGAGTACACCCACCGCGAACGCAGTGAGCGGCTTTTTTTGGTCCAGATTTTTTGCGCGAGGGTGGCCGGAGGCCACCCGAGCGGAAAAAAGGTGGGGAGTAAGACCGATATGCCACTATCCCGTGGTGTGTACTATGAGCACTGACGAGGTCCTCCGCGAGCGCGAGGAGACCGAAACCACACACTCCGAATCAGAAACGACCTCCCTCCGGGACCGCTTCATCCCGAGCATCACGGGGCTGTTCTCCCCGCGGTACTTCCTCATTGCTCTCGTGGTGCTTTCGGTCGGGCTGTTCACGCCCTCGCTGCTCCCGATCGTCTCGGCCCTGCCGGGGATCGGTCTCGTCGGTCTCTTCGTCGCCGCGTTCGCCCTAGGCGGCGTCGGGAGCGATCGGCGGTATCTCGAAGTCGGCGTCGCTGGTGCAGCGGCTGTCAGCGTGAGCATCCTCTCTCGGTACATGACCATCGCCCTCGTCGGCTCCAGCATGACGGAGTTCGCCACCATCGGCTTCGGTGTCGGCGTGCTGGTGGCAGTGATCGGCTACTACTTCGGACGGGACTTCCGCGACGGGTTGACGCGGGACATCGAGTGAGTGCTACTCAGTCCGTTGCGAGCGTCCAGCCCCCGTCGTCGCGTTCGACCACACTGTGTTGTGCGAGCGCGAGGAGCGCGTCCTCGACGAGCTCCGGCGCGGCGTCGACCGACCGGCTGATCTGGTCGATCTGCTCCGCTCCATCGGCAAGCGCGGACAACACTTCGGCGTAAAAGCGGGCGTCGTCGCCGTCCGCCACTCCGAGCGCGGACTCCTCGTGAATTTGGCGCGAAATGCCGTCCATCACCTCCGTCAGCCGGCCGTGAACCCACCGTTGGGCCATCGACAGCTCGCTCGACAGCTCTTCCAATCGTTGTAACTCGCGGGTGAGCTCGGTCAGCTCACCCCCCTGATCCGGCGTGGTGATGTCGATAGAGAGATACCGACAGCGGGTCATGTCCAGTCCTCGACTGGCCGAATACGCGCTCTTGGCCCCGAATCCGTACGGAGAGACGTTCACCTCCAGACGCAGGTTCCGGGCGATAGAGAAATACTTCCTGCGCTGATCGTCGACGCGGGATTCGACGAGGCCCGCCTTCTCTAGCTTGCGAAGGTGATCGATGACCGCTTTCGGACTGACCCCGAGATATTCGCTGATTTCAGTGACGTAACACGGCTTTCGCGCAAGCAGACGAAGGATACGCCGACGGTTCTCGTTCCCCAGTAGATCGAGCAGCGCGGCGGAATCCATTACCTGAGGTAAGCGATACAACCTGAAAACCGTGACGCTCTCATACTGTCGGTCAGAAATCTGTTGCTCATTGCTTCGACCTATCCGGTCGCAGTCTCTGGGTTTGCAATCGCGGTTATTGAAATAGTTCTGACCGACAGTATCAACACCGATTGTCACCGATCAATTCCGATCCGAAACCGTATTCAGGCGGGTCGATCGCTCCCAGCGTCGACTGTCCCCGCGACGGACGATCGATTGCTCATCAGCGGAAGGTCTCCGAATATCGGTCCCGAGTCCTCGGTCTCGGTTTCTGTGGTCGAGGGCGTTTCTTGGGGCGTGTCGGTCGAGTTGTTGGCGGGATCCTGTGGCGTATCGGTCGAGTTGTTGGCAGGATCCTGTGGCGTGTCGTTGTCGGGATCGTCTCCCGGATCCTGTGGCGTATCGGTCGAGTTGTTGGCGGGATCCTGTGGCGTGTCAGTCGAGTTGTTGGCAGGATCGTCTCCCGGATCCTGTGGCGTGTCAGTCGAGTTGTTGTCGGGATCGTCTCCCGGATCCTGTGGCGTGTCAGTCGAGTTGTTGGCAGTGTTATTACCGGGCGATTGCGGTGGGCAGCGCAGCTCCGTCCCGTTCGATACGATCACGGTTTCGGAGTCGTTCGAAACGGACACGTTACATGCCTCGTCGCGGAGTTCCGAGAGCGTGTTCGAACTGACGTTCGATTCGTTCGCGGTTTGGTTCGCGTTCTGGACGGATTGGCGAAGCTCCGTAACGTGGGCATCGAGTGCGCTGGTGTACACCGGTGAAGCGTCCCCGTTTTCGAGCTGTTGCCGTTGGTCACGAACTGTCGAGAGATCCCGCGATAGCTGCTCCGAGCGCTGTTCGATCAGTTCAGTCCTCTCGGACTCGTTGTCAGCGTTCTCGAACGACTCCTGCCACATCTCTCGCTCGACAGTGCTGTCGGCCTCCACTGCGCTGACTTGCATGAATGACGACACCGAGTGACCCATCGAGTCGTCGTCCTCCATCTGTGCGCTGCTGGTCGTGACCGTCCCTGGCATCACACCGACGGCAAGTAGTAGGACTAGCAAGAGCACGGTTGTGAGGTGACGATCCATTTGCCTGTTCCACTCCCCCCACACATAAAAGGACAGCTGTCTGTTCGGACTGTTCACGCGCTGAACAATCCCGGTAGCGGGCACGCTGTGGGCTAGGTATCGGTATCGAGCCGTTCGAACGATCGGGCCGCGAGCACGACCGAAAACACCGACAGCGCCACGGTTAAGAGTGGTATAATCACGCCTGGCTCGGCGCGGAGCGGTGGATACAGATCGCACCGTTCGAACGATCGGGCCGCGAGCACACACACTCCAACGTCGGCGAGCCAGTAATCCACGAAATCGTTACACAACAAGGCCACGAGCGAAACCGCGAGCGCTCCGCGCGTCGTTTTTCCGTAGTGGGGGATGAGAAACGCCTCCACAACGAACAACAGATGCGTGATGAGAATACCGAAATACGCCCAGAGTTCGGGATAGTACGAAGAAAACTGCAGGTTGAGCACGAGCGCCGTCCAGAGTCCGTACTTCACGAGCCACACGAACGCCAGGGTGTGCAGATACGCAAGCGGACGGTTCACTGGGGCGTCCTCGACGCGACGACCGAGATTCGGTAGCAACGTCGCTATCGACAGCGCTGTGAGCAAAACGGCGGCCGGTGAATCCGCGTACAGCGGCCACGCAAACGTGGAGACAGCGGGCATCGTTTCCACGTAGTACCGAACCCCGACCAGCACTCCCACCACGTTCGCGACCAGCAGCCAGACGAGACTCGGCCCGTTGCCCAGATAATACTGTGCCCACCGCTTCGGTATCATGATCTATCCCCCTTATCCCCCGAACAAAGCGGTGTCGATCCCGACGCGCATCGATTCGTCCGATATGATTGCACGCCAATATAAATCCACCGCCAAACCCTTATTCATGTGAATGGCTAACAAATAACTGTGGATAGAATGTTCGCACCGTTTTCGCGGGCGTACTACCTCGGACGGTTGTACGTAGAGCCACACACGGGCGACCGGCCAGTGATGCACGACGGGCAACACGAGGCGGTCAACGAGCGGCTGTATGCAACCGGGGAGGGGATCGAGCGCCTCGACAACCCGCTGGTCATGAAGCTCGGGAACCGTCACCTCGCGGTTCACGGGAAGTCGGGGGTCCCGGGTCGGACGCTGGCCGTTCCCGAGTCGATGCTTCCCGAGCGGTTGGACGAGCCACCGACGTTGCGGGAGGTCTTCCTGGCGAAAGCCGACCGAGCCACCCAGATCGTCGAGATGGGGATTGCGGCTGGCATCTGACGGCCCGAACCGACGTCGGGCCAGTTAACTACGCTCACGCCAAGGAGCGAGTATGCGACTCGCAGTTCTCGCCCACGATCAGTTTCCGTCGGGGGCCAAAACCGCTCAGGGGCTGTTACGCTACGGTGACTACGACGTCGTGGCCGTCATCGATCGGGCAACGGCTGGCGACCGGGTGAACGACCACCTCTCGGACGTTCAGGACGCACCCATCGTCGGTAGCATCGAAGCGGTCCCGGAGACGGACGCGCTCGTCGTCGGAATCGCGCCGATCGGCGGGGCGTTCGACGAAACGTGGCGTTCGGACATC
Organism: Halobacteriales archaeon YIM A00010; assembly: GCA_025041175.1. Lineage (GTDB taxonomy): Archaea > Halobacteriota > Halobacteria > Halobacteriales > Haloarculaceae > Halocatena. The sequence continues at coordinate 963,806 of JAKCFJ010000001.1, read as the reverse complement.
GCCGGTGCGCTCGCCCGTGGGAGCGACGTGTGGTCCGGGCTGCACTACTACCTCGGGGACGACGAGGAGTTCGCGCGGCTCGCGGCGGAGCACGACTGTCAGATCTGGGACGTTCGCCGGCCGCCCGAGGATCTCGCGGTGAGCGAAGGCGTGGCTCGTGACGTCGACGCGACGGTGGTGCTCACCGTCGGGACGGACTGTTCGATCGGGAAGATGACCACGACGATGAAACTGGTCGAGAACGCCCGCGAGCGCGGGCTTGACGTTGGTTTCGTTCCGACGGGACAAACGGGTGTGATGCTAGAGGGAGACGGCGTCGTCGTCGACCGCGTCGTGAGCGATTTCGCCGCGGGGGCGGTCGAACAGATGCTGCTCGAACGGGATCATCACGACTACCTCTTCGTCGAGGGACAGGGATCGATCGTCCACCCCGCATACTCGGGCGTGACGTGCAGCATCCTCCACGGTTCGATGCCCGACGCATTGGTTCTCTGCCACGAGACCGGCCGAGACGCCGTTCACGGCTACGAATCGTTTTCGCTTCCCCCGGTGTCGGAGATCGCCGGGCTGTACGAATCGCTCGGCGGGGCGTTGTCGCCCTGTTCGGTGGTCGGTGGCGCGCTCAACACGGCGGCGCTACAGTCCGCGGACGCTAACGAAGCGGTTGCGGCGTTCGAGAATACGATCGGCGCGCCCGCGACCGATCCCGTCCGGTTCGGGGTCGATCCGTTGCTCGAAGCGATCGAGAACGGAGGGCCACAATGAACAGGGAGCTACAGACGACCACGGAACGCGTTTCGTTGCCCCTCGATCGGCCGTTTACCATCTCCCGGGGAACGACGGCAACGACCGAGAACGTCGTCGTCCGCATCGACGACGGCGAGCACGTGGGAACCGGAGCAGCGGCACCGTCCACCTACTACGGCGAAACGCCGGCCACCGTCGAGTCCGTCCTGCCCGAGCTGTTCGACGCCCTCGAGGCGGTCGACGATCCACTGAATCGAACCGCGATCGTGCGCGCGATGGACGCCCGCGTCAAGGGGAACCCCGCCGCGAAGGCTGCGGTCTCGATCGCGCTCCACGATCTCGTCGGCAAGCGGCTCGGTGTCCCGTTGTATCAGCTGTTCGGTCTCGATCCCGCCCGGTCGATCACCTCCTCGTTCACTATCGGTCTCGACGACCCGGAGGTGATGGCCGACAACGCGCGCGAGGCCGTCGCTGACGGCTACACGGTGCTGAAGACGAAGCTGGGAACCGACCACGACAGCGAGGAACAACGTTCCTCGGGCAACCGGACGCAGTCCGGTGACGCCGAGATCGTCGAGGCCGTCCGCAACGCTGCGCCCGATGCACGGATCCGGGTCGACGCGAACGAGGCGTGGACGCCCCGGGAAGCCGTCGAGATGAGCAAAACCCTCGCCGCACACGACGTCGAATTCCTCGAACAGCCGGTTCCCGCCTCCGATGCCAAGGGACTCCGATTCGTCTACGAACACGCCCACCTCCCGATCGCCGTCGATGAGTCGTGTGTGACCCCCGCCGACGTGCCGACGGTGGCCGACCGATCCGACATCGTCGTAGTCAAACTCATGAAGTGTGGCGGGCCACTCGAGGCGCTCAAACTGATCCACGCCGCCCGCGCGCACAATCTCGAGATCATGCTCGGCTGTATGGTCGAAACGAACGCCGCCATCGCCGCCGCCTGCCACCTCACGCCGCTCGTCGACTACGCCGATCTCGACGGCTCGCTCCTCCTGGCGGAGGATCCCTACGACGGCGTCCGAATGATGGATGGAACGATCGACCTTTCGACGGTCGATCGACCCGGTACCGGCGTCGAGCTGGCCGAACAATGACCTGTCCGGCGTGATCGGTCGTACGACCAACACCCTGACTCCCTGTCACGACGGCGGACCACAACCGCGACCGACGCGTGTAGCGCAGTATGGCCTCACGAATACATCATTATGTAATATATTACGAGACGGATTGTCACCATAGGAAACGTAGCGAACGTTTTTGGTCGTTTACGCCGTGGTGTACAGACAGGATGTCCGACAATGCCAGATCGTCCACGACAGTAGAGTTATACGTTCGGTCGCTCTCTTCGGGAACCGGCGTTCGTGTCGAGAAGATGATCGACCATCTCGAGGCGTTCGCTACCGACGGGGAGATCGACGACTACTCGGTCACGGTGTGGGGATCGCGGGTAAGCACCGATCCCGCGGTCGCTCGCACGGACGCCGGGGCAGCAATCCGAGAACGGATCGTCGAGTTCAAGCAGTGGGCCACCGAGTGTGGGACGACGCTCGAAGGGGGGTTCGAGCGCGAAACCGTCCATTCTGCGATCACCGGCGAGACCCACGAGTTCATCTCCCTGCCGAGCGTGGCGTTAGCGTGCCGGAATGACGGGAAACTCGAATGGGTCGCTCCGTCGACACCAACCGAGAAAACGGAGCCGGTGACACCGATGGACCGGATCACGCAGCTCACGAACGAGCGACAGGAGTCCGAACCGAGCGAGCGAGCCGTCGTTCCGAGTGACGATTGAGACGAGATCCCTGGCCGTGTGTACCGGAACGGCGCCACACGAACTGTTCTCGCCAGTCAAATCATCAAAGATGCTTCTTCGTAGGTTGTGAATATCTCGAGAACATAGTATCGTATCGGAATTGTTTATAATCGGGGCTTTGAGTCCCGCGGTATGAATGAAACCGTGGAGAAGCACGCCCGAAAGGGGTATCGACGTGTGATTATTGTCGCGTGGATGATTATTCTACTGCTCGGCGGGCTGCTCGGGGTGGCTATCCATCGATTCAGAACCGAAGGGGAGCTGTTTCCGATCATCCTTTTTCTGGAGGTTTTTCTCATCATCGTGCTTCCAGTCATCAGAGTCGAAGAGGAACTCCAGCTCGCCACGGACCGCTCGTCCGCGGCTGTCCGCGAGGAGTTCAAAACGGGCGATCATCCGTTAGCCGCGTGGTCGACCGCGCAGGCCGACGATGGCAGTATCGAAGCCCACGAGAACGGCGTATCGTGTGAAATATCGGTACTGTTTGGACTGCGGACAGTGACGATCGGTTACGAGACCGAACAGCAGTCGAACGACGATCTGCTCGTCCGGACACGAAAGAATGGAAACGAGTCCGTTCGCAACACTGTTTCGATCGAAGCTGCCGACGAGGAGGGTACCAAGGTAACCGTGATCAGCAGCATTACAAACCGGAAACATCTCTGGTGGTTGTTTCTGACGGCTGCCCGTGGCGGATCCACCCGGTCGATGTTCCGGGCGCTTGGGTACGAGGTCATCGATAGCACAGTGGATACCGGCCTACGGAAATCGTGATCCATCCCAGACCGAGAGTATCGAGAAACCCTACTTGAAATCCGGATGGGCGCTGACGTACCGCGAGAGATACCGCGGCTTGGCGGGTTTGTCGTCGACCTCGTTGGCAACCGTCTCGGCAAGCTCATCCGGACCGGCTTGCTCGGTCACCTCGAACTCGAGATGATCCGAGTGGATGAACCGTAGGCATACTCTATGCTGGCTGTTCTTCCAGATAAATATCTGGATCAATACCTGTCTTTTATATTTACTATCTTTCTGAATCTGGGCTGTGTCATGCATTAATGACATCCCACCATTAACTCGATCGAGAGCAATTAATAGAACCGTTCACACAGTCTCAACACACTTATCCACCGTCCTCGGTTTGCTCAAGTATGGACGCAATTACGGTCACGCTTCCGGACGGTTCCGAGCTCACCGTCGACAGGGATGCGACCGTCGAGGACGTCGCCTACGAGATCGGACCGGGTCTCGGGCGCGACACCGTGGCGGGCGTTGTCGACGGCGATCTCGTGGCTGCACAGTCGCCGGTTCACGAGGGGGCACGCGTCGAGATCGTCACCGAAAGCAGCGACGAGTACCGGCAGGTGCTCCGACACTCGGCGGCCCACGTCTTCGCACAGGCGCTGTTACGGCTCTACCCCGACGCGAAACTCACGATCGGTCCGTGGACCGACGAAAAGTTCTACTACGACGTGTACAACGTCGATCTCGACGACAGGGCACTGGAGCAGATCGAAGCCGAAGCCAAAGAGATCATCGCGGAAGACCTCCCGATCGATCGCACCACTCACTCGCGGGACGAAGCGTTCGAAATCTACAGCAACAATCCGTTCAAACGCGAAATCCTCGAAACGGAGGCGGCTGGCGAGGAGCCGGTGTCGTTCTACGAGCAGGCGGAGTTCGAGGATCTCTGTAAGGGACCACACGTCGATTCAACGGGAGAAATCGGGGCGTTCAAACTACTGTCGATCTCTTCTGCGTACTGGCGCGGCGAGGAGGACAACGAAAGCCTCACGCGGGTGTACGGCACGGCGTTTGCGTCGGAGGACGAACTCGAGAAGTTCCTCACGCGGCGCGAGGAGGCAAAGGAGCGCGATCACCGCAAGATCGGCCGCGAGATGGATCTGTTCTCCATCCCGGATCATTCGCCGGGGTGTGCTCATTACCATCCGAACGGGATGAACATTCGCCGGGAACTGGAGGACTACATCCGCATCAAGAACGATGAACTCGGCTATGAAGAGGTGTGGACACCCGAACTGAACAAGACGGAACTCTGGAAACCGACGGGCCACTACGACACCTACACCGCCAATGGCGAGATGTTCAACTGGGAGCAGGACGAGAGGGAATACGGCCTGAAACCCATGAACTGCGCGAATCACGCGTCCATCTACGCCGACGAACAACACTCGTATCGCGATTTACCGATCCGCTTCTCCGAATTCGGCACCGTCTACCGGAACGAACAGTCGGGTGAACTCTCCGGTCTGTTCCGCGTTCGTGGTCTCACGCAGGATGATGGCCACGCGTTCGTTCGTCCGGACCAGATTCGCGGGGAGATCACGGACGCGCTTCGGATCATCGAGGATATTTACGGCAGCTTCGATCTAGAAGTTAACTACAAACTGGAAACGAGGGGTGACGACGCCATCGGGAGCGACGAGATCTGGAACGAAGCGACCGACGGGCTGCGCGATGCGCTCGAATCCGAGGGACTCGCGTACGATGTTGATGCGGGCGAAGCCGCATTCTACGGGCCGAAGATCGGTATCAACGCGGAGGACGCTCTCGGTCGTGAGTGGACGATCGGCACCGTCCAGCTCGATTTCAACATCCCAGAACGCCTCGATCTCACGTACATCGGGGAGGACAACGAGGAGCATCGACCGGTCATGATCCACCGCGCGCTGCTCGGCTCGTTCGAGCGCTTCATGGGCGTCATTATCGAGCATTTCAAAGGGCGATTCCCCTTCTGGCTCGCGCCAGAACAGGTGCGCATCCTGCCAGTCACGGACGAAAACATCGAGTACGCACAGGCTGTCGCGGCCGAACTCGGTGAGTTCCGTGTGGAGATCGAAGACCGGTCGTGGACCGTCGGGAAGAAGATCCAGGCCACACACGACGACCGCGTTCCCTACATGCTGATCGTCGGCGACGACGAGGCAGAAACCGGAACGGTCTCGGTTCGAGACCGCAAGGAACAGGAGCGAAAGGACGTGGATATCGATGCCTTTCGTGCGTATCTCGAGCAGGAACGGGAGCAAAAACGCATCGAGCCGGACATCCAGAACGCGGCGTTGGACTAGTTCGATTTCGATTTGTCTTCCTGGAGTTCTTCCAGCTCGCTTTCGATCGCTGGGTCCGAGTCCGACGAGGAGTTGGACGCGACATCCGCGTCCGTATCGGTCTCGGCCGCGTCGTTGCTCCCGTTTCCGGACTCTTTGCCCATCTCCGAGCGGAGCGTGTCGAGCTCCGCCTCGACTTCGTTGTCGGCCGAAATCTCATCGAGTTCGCGTTCGAGGCTGTCCTTGTCCGAAAGCGAGCTGTCGAGCGCCCCCGTCTCCTCCAGCTCATCGAGCGCCGCAGAGCGGGCTTCCATATCCTGGGTGCGCTCTTCGGCCCGATCGATGGCCTGGGAGACGTTTTCCATCTCGTCGCCCGCCCCGGTCACGGCTTCGGAGACGCGCGCTGACGCTTCGGCGGCCTCGTAGCGGGCTTTCATGGATTCCTTTTTCGTGCGGAACTCCTCGATGCGGTTCTGGAGTTTGTCTTTCTTCTCGACGAGCGCATCCTGTGTCTGCTGTAAGTCGGCGACCTGCCCCTCCAGATCCTCGATCTGGTTCATCTTCTGCTTTTTCTTCTCCAACGCCTGGCGGGCGAGATCCTCCCGGTCCTGTTCGACCGCTGTGCGCGCCTGCTCGTTGTGTTTGTCGACGTTCTCCTCGAGGCGGCGTTTCTGCATCTCGAGGCGTTTTTTCTGGGTGGTGAGATCGGCAATCCCCTGTTTGACCTCCTGGAGTTCGTCTCGCATCTGCTCGTAGGAGTAATCGAGCGTTTCGGACGGATCCTCCGTCCGGTTGAGGAGGGCGTTGATCTTTGAACGGATGACGTATGACGTCCGTGAAAGGATTCCCATAGTCTGACTATAACGACCCAGCCTATTAAACCACGTACTAACGAACACGATTCATGACCGATCCCGACCGAACCGAATCGGAACACACAAACGCAAAGCCCGAACCAGAACCGGTTCTCATCGGGGGCGCGCGCGACGTTCGGGGGACGCTCGTCGATCCCGGCGGGACGGCGTGCGTCGTCGCCTGCCCGCCCCATCCACAGATGGGCGGAACGCGCACGGACCGACGGCTGACTGGGGTCTGTGACGTGCTCGCCGCCGAGGGAATCGCCTCGCTCCGGTTCGATTACGGGGAGTTCGACGAAGGACGCGGCGAGTTCACCGACACGCTGAACGCCATCGCGTGGGCCACCGAGCGGTACGAGCGGATCGGAGTGTACGGGTTCAGCTTCGGCGGAACGCTCGCGCTCGTCGCAGCCGATGAAACCGCCGTCGCGTGCGTCTGTGCGCTCGCGCCCGCCGCCCGCATCGCTGACCGCCTCGACGCCGTCGAGGCCGTTCAACGAATCGATCGCCCCACACGGATCGTCTACGGCGAACGCGACACGACGGCCGACTGGAAGCCGGTCGTCGATCGAGCGGCCGAAGCCGGCCACACCGTGCTCGGGATGAGCGCAGACCACTTTTTCGTCGGCCAAACCGAACAGGTCGCCGAACGAGTAGCGGTGTTCTTTCAGAACGAGCTGTGAGCAACGCTGATACAACGACACATCGTGGTACGCTACCGGATCGCTCGTCCCGACCGCGCCCGAAACGGTTTTCACCGACAGCGGCCCACGCTCAGTATGCCCACAGAGCCGACGGACTACGACCCATCACTGGGGAACAAGTTTATTTTCGTTACGGGCGGCGTGATGTCTGGGCTCGGCAAGGGGATCACGGCCGCGAGCACCGGCCGACTGCTCGCCAACGCTGGCTTCGACGTTACTGCCGTCAAGATCGACCCGTATCTGAACGTGGATGCGGGAACGATGAATCCGTTCCAACACGGGGAGGTGTACGTGTTGAAAGACGGAGCCGAGGTGGATCTCGATCTGGGGAACTACGAGCGCTTTCTCGACATCGATATGACGTCCGATCACAACATCACGACGGGGAAAGCCTACCAACACGTGATCGAGAAAGAGCGCGCCGGTGATTATCTGGGCAAGACCGTCCAGATCATCCCCCACATCACCGACGACATCAAACGCCGGATCCGGGAGGCTGCGGCGGGTCACGACGTGTGTATCGTGGAGATTGGCGGGACGGTCGGTGACATCGAGGGAATGCCGTTTCTGGAGGCGATCCGGCAGTTCGTCCACGAACAGCCCCCCGAAGATTTCCTCCTCGCCCACGTGACGCTCGTCCCGTACTCGAAAAACGGCGAACAGAAGACCAAGCCGACCCAACACAGCGTCAAGGAGCTCCGGAGCATCGGTCTCCAGCCGGACGTTCTCGTCGGCCGGTGTGACGACCGGCTGTACCCCGAAACGAAAGAGAAGATCGCGCTGTTCTGTGACGTGCCGACCGAGGCGGTGTTTTCGAATCCGGACGTGGACGACATCTATCACGTGCCGCTGATGGTCGAAGACGGGGGGCTCGACGAGTACGTGATGGAACAGCTCGGTCTCGCGGAGCCGGCCACACCGAAGCCCGAGCGTGATAACAGCTGGCGAGAGATCGTTACTCGCGAGGCCAACGACGACGTCGAGATCGCGCTCGTCGGGAAGTACGCGCTCGAAGACGCTTACCTCTCGGTTCACGAAGCCCTCAAACACGCCGGGTTGGACCACCGTGTCAACGTGAACGTCAGCTGGGTGAACGCGGATGAGATGAACGCCGAACACAAGCGACGGCTCGAATCCGCCGATGGGATCGTCGTCCCCGGTGGGTTCGGCGTTCGGGGCACCCACGGGAAGATCGACGCCATCCGGTACGCACGCGAAAACGAGGTTCCGTATCTCGGGCTGTGTCTCGGCTTTCAGCTCGCAGTCGTGGAGTACGCCCGCAACGTTCTCGGTCTCGACACCGCCCATTCGAGGGAGTTCGACGAGGGGACGGCCCATCCCGTGATCGATCTGTTGCCCGATCAGTCCGATCTCGACGAGATGGGCGGGACGATGCGTCTGGGCTCCTACGAAACGGATCTCCAGCCGGGAACGCTCGCCACGAAGCTGTACGACGGCCCGTGCGTCGAGCGCCACCGCCACCGGTACGAGGTGAACCCCAACTACATCGCACAACTGGAGGAGAACGGATTGTGCTTTTCCGGGCGGGTCGGCAACCGGATGGAGATCTTGGAGCTGCCCGACCACCCGTATTTCCTCGGAACGCAGTTCCACCCCGAGTTCCGGTCGCGACCCGGCCGCGCGAGCCCGCCCTTCGTGGGGCTGGTCGACGCTGTTCTCGAGCATCGTGAAACCGATCCCGAGGAGGTGACCCAGTGATGGTCGACACGGATCAGTTCATCGAGGAGGCCGTCCCCGAGATCCGTGAGGAAATCGGCTCGGCAAACGCAATCATTGCGCTGTCGGGCGGTGTGGACTCTTCGGTCGCCGCCGCGCTCGCCCACGAGGCCGTCGGAGACCAGCTCGTCCCGGTGTACGTCGACACGGGCCTGATGCGGAAGGGCGAAACCGAGGAGATTCGGGAGACGTTTTCCTACATGGACCGCCTCCGGATCGTCTCCGCGGAGGATCGGTTCCTCGAGGCGTTGGCGGGCGTCACCGATCCCGAGGAAAAGCGCCACGTGATCGGCGAGCAGTTCATCCGGGAGTTCGAGCGCGCGGCCCGCGACAGCGACGCCGAGTATCTCGTGCAGGGGACGATCTACCCTGATCGCATCGAGAGCGACGGCAACATCAAATCCCACCACAACGTCGGCGGCCTTCCAGAGGTCGTCGATTTCGAGGGGATCGTCGAACCGGTTCGGGAGCTGTACAAGGACGAGGTTCGGGAGGTGGCGCGCGCGCTCGGTCTCGAATCGGTCGTCTCCGAGCGGATGCCGTTCCCCGGACCGGGGCTTGCGGTCCGCATCGTCGGCGAGATCACCGAGGAGAAGCTAGCGGTTGCTCGAGAGGCGACCGCCATCGTGGAGGACGAACTCGAGGAGTACGAGCCGTGGCAGGCGTTCGCGGCGGTGCTGGGCAAAGCGACCGGCGTGAAAGGCGACAACCGGGTTCACGGCCACGTGGTCGCGGTCCGATCGGTCGAGAGCCGCGACGGGATGACCGCACGAGCACAACAGTTGGACTGGGAGACCCTACAGCGGATCCAGAGCCGGATCACTGGAACGGTCCCGAACGTCTCCCGCGTGTTGTATGACGTTACACACAAACCCCCGGCGACCATCGAGTACGAATAATGGATACGAACGCTGTCGTTATCGGTCCCGACGATGATGGACTAGGCGATGCCCTCGAAGCTGTCGGCGTCGATGTTACTCGCGCCGCGGGAACGGCCACCCGCGAACAGCTCCTCGATGCGGAGATCGAAACCGCCGGGCTGTTGATCGTTACCAACTCAACGCTCGCCACCTCGATCCCCGTCGCACGCGAGATCAATCCCCAACTACGAGTCGTCGTCTACATCCACGACTCGCTCCCCGAGTTCGCACGCACGGCCGCGGAGTTCATCCTCGACCCCGAGCTGATGGATCCCGAAACCGTCGCCGAGGAACTCACGGCGTAGGTGGCTCACGGACCCAGAAATGCCTTGCACCGCTCGATCATGCGGCCGGTGAACGCGGTCGTAATTGCTCCTTGGGGATTCGCCACCGCCCGGTGTTTGATCGTCCCGACGACCCACGGGGAGCAGTACGACGTTTTATCGGGGTTTCGTCCCGACACCCAATCATCACCGACTTCGTGGTTCGACGGCAAGTCGCTCGTCGTGAGTGCGACACAGATGTACTCCTCTCCCGGATACGGAAGGCTTTCCGAGCCAAGAACCAACCAAAGTCGAGGATTCGATCCCTGCCTGAAGGGATCGGGTGCCCAGAAGACATCGCCCGTTTGATACGCATCACTCACGGTCATCACGCGGATCGACTGCGTGTTCTTGCCACTCCTTGTATACGAATGAGTCTTCGTCGTGGCTTGCAGCGGCCGCTTCAGTATGAACCACAGCTCCGTCGAGACTCCGAACGTGGTCACTAATCCGCCAGTACGTCCCCTTGTGATCCACCCGACCATCCTCACGGAGCCGTACTAGCGTCGGTCCGACTGATCCCCGGTTGACGCTGGTCGTCTCAGAAATTTCGGTCTGCGTGAACGCTTGATCGGCGTGCTCTTCGAGAAACGAGAGTATCTTGTCCGCGTTCGTCCCTGGCGTTGGTCTCTCATCTTCGTCGGTGATCTCCTCGAACCGATCCGCGCTGATAGGCATCGTTGGTGTACTACTTTGTATCGAATGTACTAAACGCTTTCTCTCACCGGATTTTCGAGGAATGAGCCGACTGCATGCGGTGAACACACGTTTTTGAGAGATCGGTCGGAACTACCCCTATGACGAGCGAGACCGATCGGTTCGGAGACGTGCCCAACACAGCGGTGTGTGGGATGGTGCAAACCCTCGAACCCGAGTGGAGCGTCGAATCGATCGATCGGGTCACTCACGGCGTCAACTTCGTCGCCACGCTCGGCGTTCGGACGCCCACAGCGCGGACCGTCGTTTTGAAGGCGACCACGACCGATCTCGTCCCGGCGGTCGCGCGCTCGGAGCCACGGTTACTCGAACTCGTCGGGCGGGAGACCGACGTTCCGGTACCGTCAGTGATCGGCACCTGTAACGACCACGAGGACTATCCCACGCCGTTCTATCTGATGGACCATATCGCAGGAGAGAACTACGAGGGCTATCCCGAACGACTCACGCCCGACGCACGCGAGCGGGTCCTTCGGGAAGCGGGTCGGAACCTCGCCGAACTACACGCGCTCGGACCGTTGCCTGCGGCTGGCACCATCGGAGTCCACGATGACGGTCTGACAGTGATAGCGACAGATGATCACCCTCAGTACGACGACTTTCGTGACTGGTTGCTGAGGCACGTCGACTGGATGCTGGATCGCCTCACCAACGGCGGATACTTTCCGGAGTTGGCCGAGCAGCCGACACGATTCGCGGATCTCGTGCCCGATCTCCGACAGTACGTCCGGGAGACGATCCCGAAGCTGCCCGAACCCGAGCAGCCCACGTACTGCCACCGCGACTACCGGTATGGCAATCTGCTGGTCGATCCAAAGACCGGCAAAGCGCGCGCAGTGCTCGACTGGGCCGAGCTTCTGTCGGCCGATCCGGCGTACAATCTCGCAAGCACGGAGTCTTTGCTGTTGAATCCCGACACCGAAGACGACGAGTATACGCAGACGTTGCGCCACGCGTTCCGGAGCGCCTATGCCGAACGCCGCGAGTGCTGGACCTTCGACAGGGAGACCCACAAACGAATGCGTCTGTATCGACTCGCCTGTCGGGTGAACGCTATGGCGTGTTTCCCGCTCTGGTACCAGGACGCGACGCCCGAAGAGCGCGACGAGCGCGAAACCGAACACCGGGCGTTCCTCGCGCAATACGACGTGTGATCTCCCGGAGCTCCGCAGAGAAACATCAGCAATCGTTGGCGTCCGGCTTTCTGCCGGCTGAGATTGTGCTACGCGACCGATTGGCCCAGCTCGGCCAGCCGGACGCTTCCGTTTTTGAGGAACGGCACGCCGTGACCGAAGCCGATCGTCTCGATCGGCGGTTGACGGTCCGCGAGGTCCAGAATGCTTTCGGTGACCTGGTCGGTGTCGTAGCTCAGGTACCACGGGGACGGGATCAGTTCCCCTTTGCGCTCGATGATGAGATCACCGACGACCCCGACCGACAGCGACTCGCTCAGATACGCCATATGTCCGGGCGTGTGGCCGGGAGTGTGGTACGCCCTGAAGCTGCCGATCTTGTCGCCGTCCTCGATCGCCTCGATCGGGTGGCTCCGTTCCCGGAGGAACGGCCCGAGAACGCAGTGCAATGCTCCCTTGGGCGTCGACAGGGGTGGTCGTCGTCGTCCGGTAAGAAACCCCCTATCGGGCTCTCCGGCGTACACCGGGACGTCGAGTCCGAGCCGAACGAGACCGCCAACGTGGTCGATGTCGTAATGGGTGAGCAAAACGCGGTCGATGTCGGCCAGCGCGTGGCCCGTCTCTTCGATCTCACTGACGAGCGTCGACACGCCCCACGGTGTCCCCGTGTCCACGAGCGTCAGCGCTCCCTCGTTGTCGACGAGATACGCGTTCACGCCGGTCAAATCGAGCTGCCACGCGGTCGCCGGGCTGCGTCCGGTTTCCCGAGGAGCTTCGCTCCTCTCTGCCGCCGTGAGTTCGAACACCATACTACTAGTACGGACGCGATCCATGAAACATCCGATGATTCTACCGCAAATACATGCCAGTGCACCCTGTCCGGGGGTTTCGTTGCCAATATAATATCCGAAAATAATGAATTAGGCGATCGATCCTCGTCCCCACCGAGTGAGGGGGCCGCGGACACGACCGGGGACGTTCAGCCCGAAAGCCACGAGCGGACGAAACTAGACGCCGTCCGGAGCTTCGACGGTCGCCGAATCGTGCCCATCTCCGCCTCGGTGAGTTCGAAATCGAACACGTCCAAATTCGCTTCGAGGTGGTCTGGGGTGGACGCTTTCGAGATGGTACACACCATCTCCTGTTGGATCAGCCACCGAAGCGCGACCTGCGCGCTGGATTTCCCGTATCGCTCACCGATTTCGCGCAATACGGCGTCCTCGATCGCCGTACCGTGACCGAACGGGCTGTAAGCGGTGAGTAGAACTCCGTGTATTTGACAATAATCGAGCAGTTGTGTCTGGTCCCGAAAGGGGTGATACTCCACCTGGTTGGTGAGAATCGGAGCGTCGGACCGAGTGCGTGCCTCGTGGAGTCGGTCGACGCCGAAGTTGCTCACGCCGATATGCCTGACTTTTTCCGTTCTGTGCAGTTCGTTCATCGCATCGAGCGTTTCGGTGAGCGACGGGCTGGTCGGAAGCCGATCGACGGGCCAGTGAATCAACAGCAGATCGAGGTACCCCGTGTCGAGCTTCGAGAGGCTCTCGTCGACCGACCGGAGCACCGCGTCGTGGCTGTAGTTGCCGCGGCCGAGCTTCGTTGTCAGGAACAATGACTCCCGGTCGACACCGCTGGCACTGATCGCATCTCCGATTTCGCGCTCGTTGTCGTACGCCTGTGCGGTGTCGACGTGTCGGTAGCCGATATCGATCGCTGCCCTGACAGCCTCGTGGCAGTCTGTGCCCGTCAGCTGCCACGTTCCAAGACCGATCTTCGGGATCTCCTCACCAGCAACGGTGACGTACTCCATGCCCAAGATCACGGTGCCAACGCAGGTATAGGTACGCATGCAACCTAGTGAACGCTCATACTGTCGGTCATAATTACGTGACGTCCACGGTGATCTGTGTAGCGGATATGGGACGCGTGGTAAATGGGCAACTGAGTATTCATACTGTCGGACCTGTGGGCGAATCGAGACGGAATATCTCTCTGCTGTCTGGCGAGTCACCAGCAGCTGATATTCGATCACCCCTGTCCGACAGTATCAAAGGACCATGACCGACAGTATCAAGCGTTCGGACCCAGCCGAGCGTCAACGAGCACCGGTACGATGACCAGTGCCGTTACCACTGCAAACCCGCTGATGAGAGCGAAAAAGACGTCTGAATGGCCCGTTGCGTTCCAGGAGTCGTACGCGATAACGAGCAACGACAGAAGCCAGATAGCCCATCCAGCGACCATGATTATCTGTTTCGCCATACCACCTAATATTATTATTAACTATAATAAATATTCCCCCGTCCGGGTCATTCGAGGTGAGCGTCCATTGCGTCGAGCAGTTCGATGAAGCCCGAGAACCGTTCTCCACGGGTGATGGTGTCTCGGTCGTGTCGGTCGAGTACGTTCGCGTCCGCGAGGTGGGGAACGTCTCGCTGGCGCACCGCCTGGTAGGCGTGTCGATACGTCTGGTGGTTCACCTTGTGGAGCGGAAGATCCCGCTCGACGGCCGCACACACCCGCGCAAGCTCGGACGTTTCGACGACGGCCTCGGATGGCAATCGGCCCATATACCGGATTATCGTCCGCCGACGCAGGTTTGTAATCGACTCGAACACCGCCGTATCGTCGGGCAGCGTGCGGAGCGATTCGGTGGGGGCTGTCAGGTCACTATCACCAGTCATCGGAGACCACACACCGAGTCCGATAGCGGTGTTACGCATCCCTGCTTGTAAAATTTGTTATCAATGTATTCAATCATAGTACAAGGTATGAACTCAACAATAAATAATCTTTCACCCATGGAATCATATTGAATAGTGAAGGTAGGGGCACGTATTTGAGACGGTACGATGACGAATTCGGAAGGCAACGAGCTGTTACCGGGCCAGTATCGTGATGACCATCTGCTCATACCATATTCTTGAGATCAGCGTGCTTGATAACGCTGAAGTGCACAGTCGTTCGAGTAGCGGGTAATGCAACAGGAAACGGAATCCACTCAATTCACGTTCGAGGATCTGAGCGTCGTGATGGGGACGTACAACGAAGAGGAGTCGATCGGGATCGTTCTCGAGGACATCGAACGGGTGACCGGCGGCGATGCGGAGGTGATCTGTATCGACGGTTCGAGCGATCGCACGCCCGAAATCGCCCGCGAACACGGGGCGACAGTCATCGAACAACAGCCCCAGGGGTACGGCGTTGCGGTTCGGAAGGCCGTTCTGAGTGCGGATCGGCCGGTGATCGTGACGACCGACTGCGACGATACATATCCGATGGAGGCGCTTCCGGAGTTCCTCTCGTCGATCAACGAGGGGCACGACGTGGTCAGCGGTGACCGACTCTACCACGGTGCCCGGGAGATGCCCGCGTTCAACCGCTTGGGAAACGCGGCGTTCGCACTGCTCGCCAGCGGACTGATGGGCCAGCGCGTCCACGACACGACGACGGGAATGCGTGCCTACCGGCGGGAGGTCATCCAGCAGATCAAGTGGACCGAAAACACCGGTCTCTCGGCCGAGTTGCTCATCCGGCCGCTGATGAGGGGTTACCGCGTCCGCGAACGCCCGATTACCTACCGCGAACGACGCGGCGAGACGAAGCTCGATCCGATCGAAGGCGGTCTGGCGATCGCAAAATCGATCGTGAAAGTGTGCGTCGAGGAACGGCTCCGGTGAGCGACTAACCTCACTGATTGATACTGTCGGTCATAGATCGTCGAACACTCACTGGCCCGTTCAGTCAGGCCATTGCTCCGTGCGCCCGACAACGCCACCGTACAGTCACAGACGTATGACCGACAGTATGAAGAACCCACCACGATCGGACGGTTCGTGACGAAGGGAAGCGGAACGTCCGCTGTCACTCCGTGCTGTGGGTCGTGTTCATTGTGGCTCCACTGGGGTACTCCTCCCCGGGGATGTACGTTCCCTCGTTGCCACAATAGAGCGAGCCGCTGCACACTTTCTGTCTGCCGGGGAACAGAACCCGGACACGATCGCCGTTCGGATCGAGGTCCAGATGATACCGGTACGTGAGGGTGTCGCCGTCGGGGCGGACGAACGTGATCGCTAGCATGGCCCTCGAAGAGTCGTTGATCTCGATCGTCGTGTCCGATGTCTCTGGGGACGAAGAAGGGGAGACGAACGGTCCGCTCAGTGGTCTCTCCCGTCCGTATTCGGTCGACCGCTCCTCGACAGCCGTGCCGTCGATGGTGTCTAGACTGATTTCCGTTTCGTTGATCGACCACGTGACGCCAACGGAGTCGTTGGTTCGGTTCGAAGAGGGATACCGGACGACCTGGTCGCCGTACGTCGAAAGCCGGACCGATGACAGCTGACCGACCGGTTCGACGGTCGTGGTGAGCCGGTGAGTGGTAGCGTTGTGAACGGTCAGCTCCTGGAGCTTGGGAGTGACGTTTCCGGGCCACCGACCATGGTACGTAAACCGGTAGGGCGTCCGGTTGTCGTACACGTCGAGCGTGTCGAAATTCAGTCTAGGGCCCTGGTGTTGGGCGTACAACACTCCACCGTCGTCAAGGGTCCCACCGTTTCGGAGCGCCTGGAACGGGTGAGACAACCACGGCCCGTGGGGAAGCGGCATAAAGACGAGCCCGTTCTCGAACGTCCGATTCTCGAACGGCGCGTACACCGACTCCTTCTGTTCGGTCCGCACTGTGTGATGATCGGTCGCCGTGCTCATCCGGTCGTACTCCGCGCTCGCACACACCGGCACGGCAACGATCAACAGCACCACGAGCAGGACACGGACCTGCTGTGTGGAAAACCGTTGTGAGAGGGTCGACCGAAGCGTTCGACCGAGCCAGAGCGCGCCGGCACTCCCGAACACCGACAGCGGAACCACGAGATCGAAATGGTAGAACGGACCGAAATTCGACATGAAGCCATCGGTGGGGTCCGCGATGTTCCCGAGTGTGTTGAACGTCCCCCAGAAGGAGATGTTACCGAGGAGGACCGAGAGAGCGACGCCGAGCAGTAGGAGCCGGAGCGTGCGGTCCGAAATCGGATCCGTCCGTCGTTCGCGGTGGCCGAGCACGAGGGGAAACAGACCGATCGCCGCGAGGAGAGAGCCGATCGGTGGGGCGACCGTCCACCGCGTGAACAGCTCGGCAGCGAGGTGTTTGTTCGCCCGCCACGCCAGCTCGATGGTGTAGTCCACCTCGCGGCCGAGCAGCTTCCGGTGACCGAAGCCCAACCCATCCAACGGCGCGAACGCCTGGTAGGGGAACAGAAACGCGTCGCCGGTCACCACGTGGTTGTACGCCAACGCAATCCCCACGCCAGCCATCCCGAACACGCACACGATCGCCTCGCGTTCGATCGTCGGCGTCCGAACCGAACCGTCCCGAAGCTCCTGTCCGATCGTGACCACAGCGTGAACGAGGAACGGAACCGCAAACAACACCGCCGTGTACGGCCGGGAGAAAAACGCGAGTCCGATGGCCGCGCCTGCGAGCACAGCGTAGCCCCTGTGCTCGCGGCGGAACATCCGGATGTATCCGAGCGCGAAGAGGAGATTCAACAGCGTCGTCGGTGCGTACGACATGAACGTCGCGGAGATGAACAGGAAAAACGGGGTCAACAGCGCGATGAGCGCGGCCAGAGCGCCCGTGGGACGGTCGAACGCCTCGGTGGCGATCGCACCGATGAGCGCGATGTTGCCCGCCGCGATCAGCACGAGCATCACACGGGGAACGCCTGCTGCAACGCCCGGCGCGAACATGAGCGCGGCGACCGGCGTGTACTTGGGGTAGAGGCGAGGAACCTCCTCGATGAAAAACCACGGCCGAACCGCAGCCGCAACGCCGCTGTTGAGCCAGAGGTTCCCGTCGAGAAGCATCGCGGCCTGTTGGAGGTAGACGCCCTCGTCGTGGTTCGAGGACAGGTACGGAAACAGCTCGTGGGCGATGAGAAACACCACGATCCCCCCAAGAACTGACAACGCGACCGTCGCCGCGCGAGAAGCTCTTTCAGTGTTCATCGTTCGTTCCCCACGGTCCCTTGCTGGCGCTACGGGATCCACCGAAACCGGTGGGCAGCGAGCTTCGGAGTGTCTGTTCTTCGGTCATTGGATCGGTGGCGTCGTCGCTCTCCGCTCGGATCGAAAACGATGAACGACCCTGTTGATGGAAACGCCTGGGAATCGGATCAATCGTCGGTTGCGGTGGCGCTGGCGCGGGGCTGCTCGGACTCGATGGGAGCCAGCTCGTTGAGACAGTCGAGCCACTCGTGCATGTACTCTCCAACGTAGACGAGGAAGTCGTCGTTGTTGTACTCCCCGTCGTGCTGGACGAGCGCGGTCGCCATCGCGTCGAACGCATCGGCGTAGGTGGTCGCGTCCTCGCCGACCGCGTCGACGATTTCCCAGACGTGCTCGTTGAGTTCGAGCGCGGGAACCTCGTTGTTGAGGTCGTCGAACGTCGAGCGCGCGGCCTTGTTGTGCTCACACAACGGATAGCCGTTGTACACCTGCTTGCCGAGGATGTCACACGCCCGCTTCAAGAAGACGCCGCTCCAGATGTCGTCGAACCGACCGACGTCCCACGGATTGTCGTCCATCGGAAGCTGGTAGAACGCCGGCACGACTTCGCGTCGGAACGCGAGATTCATCGAGCAGACGGTGAGATACTGCCCCGATTGCGCCACGAAATCACCGTCGTAGTCGGCGCTCGACGTGCGGGTCTGTGCCTGTCCTTGCAGATCCCCGTCCATCAGAATGCGGACGGCGTCTAGGTCGGGAACGTTCGTCCACAACCCCTGTGAGGCCACGACGCTGTCGACGCGTTCGGTTTCCGTCTCGACGGCTTCGCCCATCGCGCTGTAGGGATACCCCCGGGGATACAACCCGTGGTCGTCGTGGTTCTGGTAGAGAACGTTCACCCACTGCTCGTCGCTCGCGACGCTCTCGATCTCGCCCTCGAACCCGAGGTTCTCGAAATGTCGACCGAAAAAGTCGAAGTCATCGTGGGGTAGCGTGTCGTCGTCGATGAAAAAGCCGTACTCGTACTGGGGATTCGCCCACATGTACAGCAGGCCGAAGCTCGTCTCCGCGTGGCTTGCGGCGGGAACGAGGTGGGAGAACCCCTCGACACCGTGGTCCTCGTACCACGACTCACGGCGCGATCCGTCGAACACCGCACCGGTAACGCCTTCTTCTGCGAGCATCGACTCCATCTCCTCGGTGTCGCAGAAGTCCTCCGTGACCAACAAGAAAAACAGTCGGTCGAGATCGAAACCGTGGTCGCGGGCGTTCGCAACGTACGCTCGTACACACTCGTACTCCCTAATTGTCGGGATAATAACACAGGTGTCTACAGTCATTCCGTACCAACCCATACCTAGGATATCCAAAAGTAGCTGTTGGTTGCGATCGAATGGATTAACTCTACCTTATTAGTTATTATTCCTATAATTATAGTAAATAATCGTATTACGACGTTCGGGTGCACGCAGAACATACGCTTATTACGGACGGCACTGTAGAAACAAATGTGAAACAACGATGAAGGAGTTTATTCAACTGAATGTATGCAAATCGAAGACGAAATCGGTAGCAATCGATCAGTTCTTAGTTAAAATATAGAAAGTATCAATATTTTAACTACACAAAATAAAGTGCCATGTTGTTGGAAGAGAAGACGTGTGTGGTAACCGGAGCATCGCGAGGTATTGGGCGTGGAATCGCCGAGGAGTTAGGTCGTGCTGGCGGGGACGTGGTGGTCAACTACCATACGTCCGAGGCAGCGGCCCACGAGGTTGTCGACAGCATCGAGGAATCGGGAGCCAACGCGATCGCCGTACAGGGCAACGTTGCGGAGATGGAGGAGATGGAAGCGATGAGCGAGACGACCCGGCGGGCGTTCGGACCGGCGGAGGTGGTGGTGAACAACGCCGGGATCACGGCCGATCAAACGTTCGAGAAGATGACCGCCGAGGAGTGGAACTCGGTCGTTGGAGTCAATCTCGGCGGGGTGTTCAACTGCACGCAGGCGTACTTCGAGGACGTGTGCGACGCCGATGAGGGCCGAGTGATCAACGTCTCATCGATGGTGGGGTTGAAGGGCAACTACGGACAGGCCAACTACGCTGCCGCCAAAAGCGGGCTGTTCGGGCTGACTCGCACCCTGGCCCTAGAGATGGCTCGATCCGGGTCAACCGTTAATTGCATTGCGCCTGGATTCACTAAAACTGATATGCTCGAGAAAGTCCCCGGAGACGTCCAGGAATCGATCCTCGATCAGATCCCGTTGAATCGGTTCGCAGCACCGGAGGACATCGCCGGACTCGTTCGGTATCTCGCAGGTTCTCGGTCTAGTTACATGACCGGTCAGATCCTTCCGATCACCGGTGGCATGGAGTGGTGAACCGATGAGCAACGAACCGACTCCTGCCCGCAAAGCGGCGCCCGGGAGAGAGGAGGAGGCGGACCAATCGGAGTGGGATGCGATCGAGGAGTTGCGTCGTCGCCGTGAGCGCTCGCGAGCGGGCGGCGGCGAGGAGCGCATCGCCTCCCAACACGAGAAGGAGAAGATGACCGCCCACGAGCGCATCGAATACCTGCTCGATCCGGGAACGTTCCGGGAGATTGGACCGTTCGCCGAGCACCGGTGTACGGAGTTCGGCATGGACGACAAGGAGTTTCCGGGCGACGCGGTCGTGACCGGGTACGGCGAGATCCATGAGCGCAAGATGTTCGTGTTCGCACACGATTTCACCGTGCTCGGTGGCTCGGTGGGGGAGGTCGTCGCCGACAAGATCTGTCGCACGATGGATCAGGCCGTCGACGCGGGCGTTCCGGTCATCGGATTGAACGACTCCGGTGGCGCACGCATTCAGGAGGGCGTCGACTCGCTCGGCGGATTCGCCCGGCTATTCAAGCGCAACACTGACGCCAGCGGCGTCGTGCCCCAGATCTCCTGTATCATGGGACCGTGTGCGGGCGGGGCGACCTACTCGCCCGCGCTCACGGACTTCACCTTCATGGTCAACGAGACCAGTCACATGATGATCACCGGTCCCGACGTGATCGAAACCGTGACCGGCGAGCAGATCTCGATGGCCGAACTCGGCGGCGCGACAACCCACACGAACAAAAGCGGCGTCGCACACAGCGTCTACAACAACGAGACCGACGCGCTGGATGGGATCCGCCGGCTGCTGTCGTATCTGCCACAGAACAACATGGAAGATCCCCCTGTGCTCGACTCGTGGGACGAGCCCGACCGCGCGTGTGACCGACTCACCGAGATCGTCCCGACGGACGCGAAAAAGCCCTACGACATGAGCGACGTGGTCGACGAGATCGTCGACGACGACTCGTTTTTCGAGGTACACGAACAGTTTGCGCGGAGCATCATCGTCGGGTTCGCACGCATGGACGGACAGGCGGTCGGGATCGTCGCAAACCAGCCCCGTGCGATGGCCGGCACGATCGACATCGACGCCAGCGCGAAGGCCGCCCGGTTCGTGCGCTTCTGTGACACGTACAACCTCCCGATCGTCACGCTGGTGGATACGCCGGGGTTTCTGCCCGGCACCGACCAGGAGCACAACGGCATCATCCGCCACGGCGCGAAACTGATCTACGCGTACGCGGAGGCGACTGTCCCGTTGCTCACGGTCATCGCCCGGAAAGCGTACGGCGGCGCGTACATCGTTATGGGGTCGAAGGAGCTGGGGGCCGACCGGACGTACGCGTGGCCCACCGCCGAGCTGGCCGTCCTCGGACCCAAGGGCGCGGTCAACATCCTCTACCGCAAGGAATTAGCCGCCGCCGAGGACACTGACGCCAGACGCGAGTCCCTGATCGACGAGTACCGCGAGGAATTCGCAAATCCTTATAAACCTGCCGAACGGGGATACATCGATAACGTGATCGAACCGCAGACGACCCGCAGGCGGCTCATCGACGATCTCGATCTCCTCGATACCAAACGCGGCGAAACACACCCCAAAGACCACGGCAACATCCCATTGTAATGGTTACACACACGAACACGGACACCGCTTCGAACAGTTCACAAACGATGTCGAAAACTGATAAACCGACTTCCCAGACCAGCACCGGTACGACGGCGGATCCGCCGTCGGCGAACAGAACCACGACCGCGCCCATGAGGACAGAAAACGATCGTGATAGCGACGACGAGAACAGGCGTCGGATCGATATTCCATCGAACGCGACCGACGGGGAGGCCGCGGCGCTCACAGCGTGTCTGAGCGCGTATCTCCGCGATCGGCGCGCGGCAGCCGACGACGACGAGGAGGACGTGCCGGCCGACGGCTGGGCGCTGTCCGGTCGGTATGGCTGTGACACGTACGCCGACATGCCGCGGTCGGTCGACCGGGGTGAGGAGTGGAAAATGGCCGGACGGACAGGGAGGTGGCGGTGAGATGCGAGACGTCGCCGTTATCGGCGCGTCGATGACGCAGTTCGGCCAGCGCGAGGAGTGGATCCAGGAGCTGCTCGCACAGGCTGGGATCGCCTGTTTGCGCGATGGAAACGTCGGTCCGGAGGCGGTCGAGCACCTGTACGTCTCGAACATGGCCAGCGGCGAGTTCGAAGGACAGACTGGCGCGCCGAACGCGCTCGCCCACGATCTCGGCGTGATGCCGGCGTTCACAGAGCGCGTCGATCAGACCTCCTCCTCCGGTGGTGCGGGCATCTACACCGCGTGGCAGTCGATCGCCTCCGAGGCGAGCGACGTGACGCTGCTGGTCGGCGGCGAGAAGATGACCCACCGCTCCACTCCGGAGACGACCGACGTTATCGCGTCGGTCACCCACCCTGTCGAGTACAAACACGGCGTGACGCTGCCGAGTTTCGCGGGGCTGACAGCCCGGCTGTATCTGGACACGTACGATGCGCCCCGGGAGAGCCTCGCCGCGGTGGCGGTGAAAAACCACAGAAACGGCGTGGACAATCCACACGCGCAGTTCCAGAAGGAAGTCGACAAAGAGACCGTACTCGACTCGCCGATCGTGGCCGATCCGCTTCGGCTGTACGACTTCTGTCCGATAACTGATGGGAGTTCGGCGCTGTTGTTCTGCCCGCTCGAGGACGCACCCGAATACACCGATCGCTACGCCTCCATCGCGGGCATCGGCGGCGCGACCGACACCCACGTCGTTCACGAGCGTTCGGACCCGACGACGATGGGAGGGGTCGTCGAAAGCGGGCAACAGGCCTACGAGATGAGCGGCTACTACCCCGAAGACATTGATGTGGCCGAACTCCACGACATGTTCACGATCCTTGAGTTCCTCCAGTGTGAGGGGCTGGGCTTTTTCGAGCCGGGACGGGCGTGGGAGGCCGCCCAGAACGGGGAGACGGCGC
This sequence comes from Halobacteriales archaeon YIM A00010, assembly GCA_025041175.1. Classification (GTDB taxonomy): domain Archaea; phylum Halobacteriota; class Halobacteria; order Halobacteriales; family Haloarculaceae; genus Halocatena. Next base: position 940,417 of record JAKCFJ010000001.1, on the reverse strand, counting down.
GCGATGGCCGGCTGCCGGTCAACACCTCCGGCGGACTCAAATCAAAGGGCCACCCCCTCGGTGCGAGCGGGGTCGCCCAAGCCTATGAAATATACAAACAGCTCATCGACGACGCGGGTCCCCGGCAGGTCGAGGCCGACGTTGGGCTTGCCTGTAACGTCGGTGGCTTTGGCAACTGTGTCACGACCGCGATCATGGAGGCAGAACGATGACCGAACGGAACGCACTGACTGCGACCCGATACGAGGACGACACCATCAGCTACCCCGGGCATCCGGTCGGACCCGACGGCAGCGAACCGGTCGGCACCGTCGACCTGAGCGAACACACGGCGACGGTAGTGACGTGGACGACCAGCGCCGCCGCGCCGCCCGGCGTGCGCGAACCCAACCACCTGGCGATCGTCGAGTTCGACGTGGAGGGCCAATCGGTCCGCGCGATCGGACAGCTCACGAGCGATGCCGTCGAGATCGGCGACACTGTCCGACCGGTGTACGTCGAACAGCTCCGCGAGCCTGGCGCTGGCATCCGCGAACCCGAGAGCCAGGAGTGGGACGGCTACCGGTTCGAACCGGTCGAGTGAACAGATCGAGTCTATCGATCAGGAAAAGGAGGGCATCACTTCCTCGGCAACGGTTTCACAGAACGCCGCCTGGTCTGGACTCGAGCTTTGGAAGACCACGTGGTCGAACCCACAGTCGACGTACGTCTCGGCGACGCTCAGCAGGTCGTCGGGATCGGTGGTGACGACGAAGGCGTCTCGCAACGCGTCGGTGCTCACGAGGTCGCCGTGTGCCTGGAGGTGGCGCGGATCGGCAACGTTCTGCTCGAACACCATCGGGAGCAGCGTGAGCCGCCACGGGAGACACGGTTCTAACGCCGCCCGTTCTGTTTGGGCGTACGAGCAGTGGATGTGAACCGTCTTCTCGAGGTCCGAAAACGACTCGTTCCGTTCGGATTTCTCGACGCCGCGTTCGACGGCCGGAAACAGCTCCTCTGTGACCGTCTCCGTGTCCTCGTAGACGGTGACGAATCCGTCCCCCAGGTCGCCGGCCATCCGGGCGGTGGTCGGCCCGCCTCCCGCGACGTGGATCGGCGGGGCTTCGTCCGGACCGGTGTAGAGGTTCGCGCCATCGAGCGACCAGAACTGGCCGTCGTAGTCGACGAACTCCTCCTCGAACAGCTTGCGAACGATCCGGATCGCTTCGGCGGTCCGGCGGGCGCGCTCGCCGTAGGCCGGCCACGGATTTCCCAGCGGGCGCTCGTTCAACGCCTCGCCCGTTCCGATGCCGAGAAACGCCCGATCGGGAGACAGTTCGAGCAGCGTGGCGAGCCGGTGGGCAACGTTCGCGGGGTGGTACCGGTTGAGGACCGCCGTCACGCCCGTGCCGATCTCGATCTCGTCAGTCCGTTCGAGGGCTGCCGGCAGCCACGACCAACAGTTGCCGCCGTTCGCGGGCGCGCCGTCCGAGTGATGATCGAACCACGGGTGGAAGTGGTCGTTCACCCACACGCTGTCGAATCCAGTCTCCTCCGCGAGCACCGCCTGTTCGAGACACTCCGTCGGGGAGAACTCCTCGAGCGACGCGAAGTATCCAAAGCGAGTCATCGTACGCGTCTCTGAAGGGGCACGAAGAAAAACACACGGGCAACGAAGGGATGCTGCGACCCGGACGACTGATTTATCCGTCTCTCACCGGTTGTATCGGCTATGAGCGCCAGTGACGTGTTCGATCGGCTCGGGCTGACCGAGTACGAGCGGGACGCGCTGATCAAACTGTTCGATCTCGGTCGAACCACGGCTCCGAACCTCGCTGAGGCGACGGGGATCCCCAAGGCACGCATCTACGACGTGCTCGATTCGCTCGCTGATGAGGGATACGTAGACGTGATTCCGGGCCGGCCCAAGGAGTACATCGCAAAGCGGCCCACAGAGGTGCTCGATCGGGCGGCCGAAAACAGGAGGCAGTCGTTCGAGCGGTTCAAACAGGAGATCGCACAGAACCGGGAGGCGTTCCTCTCGGAGTTCCAGCCGCGCTACGAACACGCGACCGAGGGGAATCGACCGGCCGAGGAGCTGTTTCGGGTCGTCGACGTGGGTGAGCCGAGCGAGTCTGGAACCCAGCGCATCTACCACACGGCAACCGACAGCGTCCGGGTGTTGAGCAAGGCCTTCGAGTATCTGGATCGCATCGAGCCGGCGTTTGCCGACGCTGTCGAACGGGGTCTCGACGTGCGGATCCTGCTGTTGTCCCCCGATCGGCTCGCCCAACAGGCACGCGATCGACAAGCGGAGACCGTGGCCCACATCACCGACGCCTACCCGAGTGTCGGGATCCGGTACAGCGAGCGACCGCTGCCGTGGCGGGGGACGATTGCCGATCCGAGCATGGAGTACGACACCGGGACGGCGATCCTCCTCGTCCAGGAAGACGAGGTTCCAAACCACATGCGCCAAGCCGCCATCACCGAAAACGGCTCGTTTGTCGCGGGCGTGGGCCGCTATTTCGATCTGGTGTGGACCCACGAGAGCAGTCCGGCTGGGGACCACCACGCCAACACGCCGTAGCTGTACCCCACACCGACCGCGCCCGTGAGGACGAACACCACGAGCAGCTGTGAGAGCGCGGCGCGTGACGGCCGTCGAACTAGATCGAACAGTCGTCGCGGGATGAACTCCCCGAGCAGCTGGCCCAAAAACGCAGTTTCCTCGTCCGTTACCGTCGTGTCCGAGAGCAACACCGCCATCCCGCGCTTGGAGTAGCCCTGCCAGAACGCTCGTTTGATGAGCCATCGGAGGTCGGTTCGGTACGCGAACACCTTGTGGGCCACCCGCGCGTCGGGCGTGTAGTACACGCCGACGCCGTACCGGTTACGGAGCCGCGCACAGAGCTCCGTCTCTCCTCCCTGGAGCTGTTTTTCCCCCTGCCGTCCCCCGATCTCCGTGTCGAAACCGCCCAATTCCTCGAACACCTCCGTCCGTATCGAGAAGTTCGAGCCGGGCGTGTTCCGAACCTCGCCCGGCCCGTCGGCAAAACCGCGGTGGGTGACGCCGATCAGCCAGTAAAACTCCGCGGGCAGAAACTCGGGTTCGCCCGCGACCCAGTCGGGCGTCATCTTCCCGCCGGCTGCGAGGGGATACTCGTGATCGAGATCGGAGCTAGCAGATGACGGTGTAGAATCCGAGTCGGTTTCTCGTGTTCGGTCCCGATACGCCGTGGCGAGTTCAGAGAGCCACTCGGGGTGTGCGACGGCGTCGTCGTCGAGAAACGCCACGATCTCCCCCCGAGCGAGCGACGCGCCGGTGTTGCGGGTGGCGAGCAGTCCCCGGTTGGCTGCCTGAAGGCGGACACGAACGTCGGGGCGGTCGCCGAACTCCGCTTGAACCCGTTGGGCGACCGCCGGGTTGCCATCACTGACGACGATGAGTTCGCGGTCGGTGTACGTTTGTTCGAGCACACTCTCGATGGCGTCCCGAAGGGCGGGCAATCGGTCTTCAGTGTGGGTACAGACGACGACCGAAATTCGCATATCCCCCGTTCAGTGATCGAGGAATAGGCGTGTTTCGCATCAGCAGACGTGTAGATGGTTTCCAAAGTTTTATCCGCGTTTTTGCGCTCCACTCACCCAATGAATCAGCGGACCGAGCAACGGACAGCGGTATATCGGGAGTGGCTGTTGAAGTGGGTGATGAAGTGGTATCACGTGCCGGTGCTCGTCGGGTTGCTCGCGTTCATGTTCTGGAATCGGGTTCGGACGTGGCGGCAGTTCGTGACCGACAACGGGGTGTTTTTCTCGGGCAACGACGCGTGGTACCACCTCCGACAGACGACGTACACCGTTCACAACTGGCCTGAGACGATGCCGTTCGATCCGTGGACGCATTTTCCGGTGGGAACGGCGTCGGGGCAGTTCGGGACGTTTTACGACCAGATCGTTGCGACCGTTGCGCTCATCGTCGGGTTGGGAAGCCCGGACCAGGGAACGATTTCGCTCACGCTTCTGTTTGCTCCCGCTGTGTTTGGAACGCTCACAGCGATTCCGGTGTATCTCATCGCACGCCGGGTGAGCGGACGTCTCGGTGGGCTTACGGCAGCACTCGTGCTTGCGCTCACCACGGGGTCGTTCCTCAATCGGACCCTCGTCGGCTTTTCCGACCACCACGCTGCGGAGGCGTTCTTTCAAGCGCTCGCAATCCTCGGGCTGATGGTTGCAGTCGGGGTGGCGAAGGAGGAAAAACCCGTGTACGAACTGCTTACGGGGCGTGAAACCGACGCGCTCCGCCGACCCCTTGGGGCCGCAGTGCTCGCAGGGACTGCGATCGCGCTGTACGTCTGGGTGTGGCCGCCGGGGATCATGCTCGCCGCGATCTTCAGCGCCTTTTTCGTCGTGCAGCTGTCGATCGACTACCTCCGCGGGCAAAGCCCGGAACACACCGCCTTCGTCGGTGCCGGTGCGTTGGTCGTTGCCGCTCTGCTCGTTGCCACCCGGATCTCAACGGTCTCGTTCACCGCGACCGATTTCTCCTTGCTTCAACCACTCCTCCTGGGTGGCGTCGCGCTCGGTCTCGTCGTGATGGCCGCGATCGCGCGGTGGTTCGACGAAACGGGAATCGACCGACGGCTGTATCCGGTCGTCATCCTCGGTGGGATCGCCCTCGCGGTCGGCGGCGTTGCGCTCCTGTTTCCCGACCTGTATTCGTACATGGTGTCCCAGTCGCTGCGCTTCATCGGGCTGTCGACGACCGCCGCACAGCGCACCGTCACCGAAGCCCAGCCGCTCAGTATGGATTCGAACGACCGCAGGTACTGGGTCACGGTCATGAACACCGCCTACGGTCTTGCGTTCTACCTGGCGATCGTCGGGGCGTTCGTCGCGCTCGTTCGGATCGCAACCGATGACGACACCCGCCCCGAGCAGATGCTACTGATCGTTTGGGGCGTGGTCATGACGCTCGCGGTGTTCACCCAGATCCGATTCAACTACTACTTCGCGCTGCCGGTCGCCGTTTTCACGGGGTATCTCGCGGGCACCATCGCTGACTTTCTCGGTCTCGATGCGGCCACGACCGTCGACGACATCGAAATCCACCAGTTTCTCACCGTCCTCACCGTCGTCTTTCTCATTACCACCCCGTTCATCGCTGTCGGAGGCTCGAACGCACCCGGCCAGACTGGATCACAGGGAATGGAGCTTCAGACGACACAGGCCGCGGCGAACAACGCCCCCGATGGAGTCCCCTGGCAGTCGAGTCTCGCGTGGCTGTCGAACAACACGCCCGAAGAGGGACGCTACGACAATCCCGATGGCGAGCCGATGGAGTACGACGGCGAGTACGAGCCGACCGACGATTATGACTATCCAGACGGGGCTTACGGCATAATGGCGTGGTGGGATTACGGCCACTGGATCACGACACGCGGGGAACGCATCCCCAACGCCAACCCGTTCCAGCAGGGCGCACGGACTGCCGCCGACTTCCTACTCGCCACTGACGAGGAGAACGCAACCGATCTCCTCGAGGGCGAGGAACCGACGCGGTACGTGATGATCGATTGGCAGATCGTGAGTACGAATTCGAAGTACTCTGCGCCGACGCAGTTCGAGTCGAACCACAGCGTCACAGCGCGCGATCTCGCGGTTCCGCTGTACCAAGAGAATCAGCAGACGGGAACGTACCGACACCTCACAGACATCCCGACCCAGCGCCACTTCGAGAGCATGCGCACGCGGATGTACATGTTCAACGGCAGCGCGGTCGAACCGGAACCGGTGGTGTTCGACTGGGAGGAGCGGCCGGTTCGAACCGAGAATGGACCCACTACGATCCGTACGCTCCCATCCAACGGTTCGTCCCCGTTCAAGCAGTTCGACAACATGAGCGCCGCCCGGGAGTACGTCGAGCAGGACGGCTCGTCACGGATCGGCGTGCAAACCCCCTCCGAACCGATTCCGGCGTTGAAGCACTACCGGATGGTCCACGCGAGCCAAGAGGCAGGACCGCAAGCAGTGAACGGTGAGCCGTGGGTGAAAACGTTCGAGCGCGTTCCCGGTGCGACCGTGAACGGGACGGGACCGGCCAACACCACCGTGACGGCCAACGTCACGATGCAGATGTCGAGCACGGGCGAGACGTTCACCTACAAACAGCACGCCGAGACCGACGAGCAAGGGCAGTTCACGATGACGCTTCCGTATTCGACGACGGGCTACGACGAGTGGGGGACCGAGTCGGGGCACACGAACGTGAGCGTCCGCGCGACCGGTCCGTACACGTTCAGTACGAACGCGACGAACGAGAGCGCCAACGCGACCGACGGCTGGACCGGGACCGCCAACGTGACAGAAGGCCAGGTCATCGGGAAAGACGACTCCGCGGTGGAAGTGACGCTACAGCAAAACGGGAACGGAACCACAAACGAAACTACCAACACGAGTCCCGCTGTGGATAGCACCGAGATGCCCACTGTAGACGACGTTGGAACCGATCGAACGAGACCGAACGCCCAGGGAGACGAACACGAACCCCGAGCGAAGGTGGCCTGATGGCGGAAAACGGTCCGCGCGAGTGGCTGGTCGTGTATCTCAAGGGGCTGTGTATGGGGATGGCCGACTCCGTCCCCGGTGTGTCCGGCGGGACGATCGCGCTCATCGTAGGAATCTACGAGCGGCTGATCGACGCCATCGCGGGACTCGACCCGCGCGTGGTGGGACACCTCGCGGAGCTGCACACCCAGGATGGACGCGCCGCGCTCCACGACGATCTCATCGAGATGGACGTACCGTTTCTGCTCGCGCTCGGAAGCGGAATGGTGACAGCGGTCGCTATCATGGCGGAGATCATGCACTCTGCCATCGAGGCCTATCCCACACCGACCGCCGCGTTTTTCTTCGGGTTGATCGCGGCTGCCGCAGTCGTGCTGTATCGGTACGTGTCGTTCGATTCGCCGGGCCGGATCGGTGCAGCACTGTTGGGGTTCGGTCTCGCGGTGTTCGTTGCGGGGTTCACCCAGAACGGCGGCGGGTCCAGTGCGCCGGTGATCCTCTTCGGGAGCGGCGCGCTTGCGATCAGCGCCATGGTGTTGCCGGGTGTCTCCGGGGCGTTCATCCTCTATATGCTGGGCCAGTACGAGTACATGAGCGGGCTGCCGGGTCAGTTCATCTCCGAACTCAGTTCGTTCGTGGGGGGCGGTGATCCGAGCGCGCTGATCGCGGTTGGCACGCCGATCGCGGTGTTCATCGTCGGCGCACTCGTCGGGCTGTTCACGATCGCACACGCCGTCAACTACGCGCTCGAACACTACCGAGAGGCAACGTTGACGTTTCTGGTGAGCCTGATGGTTGGATCGCTGCGCGCACCCGTGAGTGATATTGCCGACAACGCCGCCGACCTTTCGGGACCGCTCATCGCAGCAAGCGTCGTTGGCGCTGTCGTCGGTGCGCTGTTGGTGATCGCGCTCGATCAGTTCACCGAGGACATCACGTTCGACACCGACGAGCAGCGACCACCACGGACCGAAACGCCGGTGAACGACTGACCGATCGAGCACGCCCAAACGTTGACAGTTCCCGGATCGGTAAGAAAGCAGATAGAACGGTTTTTATCCGGGGATCCCCTCGTACGAGTATGCTCAGTGACGTGATGGAGGACTATCTGAAAACCATCTACGTGCTCCACAAGGAGACCGGTGAGCGGGTCGCCACCTCCGCCATTGCCGACCGGATGGACGTCACGTCACCGACCGTTACGAGCATGATCGACAAGCTCGAAGAGCGGGGGCTGGTCGAACGCGAGAAGTACAAGGGCGTCGAACTCACCCCGGAGGGCGAAACGATCGCCATCGAGGTGCTCAGACATCACCGGCTCATCGAGGCGTATCTGGCGAGCGAGTTGGATTACGACTGGACCGACGTTCACGAGGAGGCCGACCGCCTCGAGCACTACATCAGCGAGCGATTCGAGGAACGGATCGCCGAGATGCTGGGTGATCCGAGCGTCGACCCACACGGCGATCCGATCCCGGCCGCCGATCTCTCGCCGCCGCAGAACGAGGCGGGCCAGCGGCTCATCGAGTGTGACGTGGGCGATCGTGTCGTCATCAAACGGGTGCGCCACCGCACCGGGGAGGAACTCCGGTATCTCTCAGAAGCCGGGGTTACCCCCGGAAGCGAGGTCGAAATACGCGAAATCGCCCCCTTCGGGATGATAACGGTCGACGGAGCGAACGGACGCCAGAGCCTCCCCAAAGAGATTGCCCAGTTGATTCAGGTCACGCCGATCGCGGAAATCGCGCAGTAGGTAGTCTTTTCTTGACGTGATGGATATCCCCGTCCCAATAAATGAGCGCCACCTTTTTTTCCGCTCGGGTGGCCTTCGGCCACCCTCGCCTGGCGAGTCGGTCGCTCACTGCGTTCGCGCTACGACTCGCTGTCGCCAGAAGCCTTCGGCTTCTGGCTGCTAACCAGAACGCGAAGCGTTCTGGTGATGTCGCCGGCCTACGGCCGGCTGTCGTCGGGCGAAGCCCGACTGCCCGAGACGCTTTGCGTCTCGCTGCTTGAGTCGCGTCGCGCCTCTCTGGTTCCCACTCGTGGTCCGAAAATCGAAGATTTTCGTCACTGAGCGGAGGGGACCTCCGCGAGGTCCGCAAGAGCGTCGCTCTTGCGAGATCACGAAACGGCTTCGCCGTTTCGAACGACTTCGCTCGCGGGAACGCAAAAAATCTGCATTGCAAGAGCGAAGCTCTTGCAGGCTCCCAGATGGACGGAGTCCATCTGAGAGGACCAAAAAAGGCCGCTCGCTCCGCTCGCGGTGAGCGTACTCGCGTACCGCGACCGCCCCGCCACCGCTCCGCTCGCTGCTGTGGTTCGTCAGTCGTCGGTGGTGGGTGCAGCGTCAGCCTCTCCGACGACGCGCGCCAGGCCAGGATAGCTCTGACGCAAACCATCGAGATCGCCGCGCTGGCGGTACTGGCAGTAGCTCGCCAGCGTTGCGACCAGACACGACGGGGCCGTGTCGGCGTCGGGTTTCTCGGTCATCTCGGCCGGTTCGCGTGCGTCCTCGGAGACGAACACAGACTGGACCACCGTGCCATCGCGCTGCTCGTGAAAGCGCACCCGCGCGCCGTTATCGAATCAACAGGCCACGATCATCTCACCGGTGGCGCAGTAGCGCGTGAACCGCGCGATGCCCGGCAGCTCGTCGTAGCCGCCCGTTCGGGGCGTGCCAAGCCCCGCCGTCGCCAGTATCTGCTCGATCTGCGTGGCGTGCGCGCAACCCGTGGACTGGCAGGGCCGACATCACCAGAAATCGAAGATTTCTGGTTAGCAGCCGAGCTTCGCTCGGCGACACCATAGACCCTCGCCAACGTCGATGCTGTGGTACAGCTCCGCCTTCGTAATCACGTCCCGATCCTCGACGGCCGAGAGGTTCACGACCTCGCCGCGCCGATTCCGGAACTGGAACAACGGCAGCGTCACCGCCACCACCGCCCCAACGGACACCCCATCCGGTGGTCGAGGCGCGTACGAACCGGTCGGCCGCACACTGGGCAGCGCGTGCGCTGTTCATCATTTTGGCACGATGCGACATCGTTACATGTCTCTGATGCGTTCCCTGTCATGGGTTCTGCTTGCGGTATGAGAACCCCAGCGTCGGGTGCCCTAACACCCGGCGCGTTCAACACGAACGCGCACGCCTTCGGGCGCACTGGCGTCCTCATCTATCGTTCCTTTCCCCATCACACATAAAGGTACTGATGGAACGGATAATGTTGTATCGTACTAACAACTCGCTCTACCAGCGATTGCTCAGAGGGTGCCAGCGATCCGCCGGAATAGGGCGTTGCTGGCCAGGATTGTACCGGTAACGGTGGATTTCTGTCTAGCGATCACGTCACTGCTACCAGTGTCGAAGCAATCCGAACGGACCCGCACCGCAGCGCTGTGGTGAGTGAATTTTTCCACGTGGAACAGCGGCCAGTCAATCCGTCGAAGCTGTGCGGTGTAGTCGGCGTGAGCATGCTGTCCTGCGAGCGGGTCACTCTCTGACAGCGGCTTTGCTCCATATGCGGTAGCGGGGCGAGCGGTGGCGGAGGCGGTAGCGGTGGCGGTACCGTGAGTACACTCACCGCGAGCGCAAGCGAGCGGTCTTTTTTCGCCCACGTTTTTTGCGTTCCCGCGAGCGCAGCGAGTGGGAACCAGCGAGTCGTAGCGCGAACGCAGTGAGCGACCGACTCGCCAGGCGAGGGTGAACTTGCTCACCCGAGCGGAAAAAAGGTGGAGTTGAAGTATCTCCTCTTGGTAGATCCGACATGGACACTGGGGATCGCATTCGCGTCGAGCGCGGTGACGTGGCGTACGAGGGCGTCCGTCTCCCTTCATCGACGGAACAGACGGTCGTCGTGAAGCTCGACGGCGGGTACAACGTCGGCATCGAACGCGAAGGGAGTCGGCTCGAACTGCTCGAATCGGACGTGTACGACATCGATACCGGAACGAGTGAGAGCGATTCGGTCGTGGAAACCGATCCCGAGCTTCCGACAATCTCTCTGATCTCGACGGGCGGGACGATTGCCTCCACCGTGGACTACCGAACCGGCGCGGTCACGTCCCAGTTCGACGCCGAGGACGTATTGCGCGCGGTGCCGGATCTCGCCGGCCGGGCCAACTACCGCGGGCGGGTCGTCACGAACATTCTGAGCGAGAACATGACCCCCGAGGTGTGGCAGGATCTTGCGCGGGCGGTGTACGAGGAGATCGACGCCGGCGCGGACGGGGTGGTCGTCATGCACGGCACGGATACGATGCAGTACACGGCCTCCGCGCTCGCGTTCATGCTCGATACGCCCGTTCCGATCGTTTTTACGGGAAGCCAGCGCTCGGCCGATCGTCCGTCGAGTGACAACGTGATGAACGCCGTCTGTGCGGTCGAAGCGGCCAAATCCGACTGTGCAGAGGTGCTGGTGTGTATGCACGAGAGTGAGAACGACGCGCGGTGTGCGCTCCACCGGGGAACCCGCGTCCGGAAGAATCACACCTCGCGACGGAACGCCTTCGAGACGGTCGGCAACGAACCCCTGGGTTCGGTCGACTACGACACCGAGACGGTGTCGTTCCAGCGCGAGCACGGAAAGCGGGGCGAAACCACGCTCGACATCGCCCCGGCGCTCGAAACCGACGTGGAACTCCTCAAAGTCACCCCCGGCATGGACGAGGCGTTTCTCGATGTCTGTGAGGGGACGGCAGGGGTCGTCATCGAAGGGACGGGTCTCGGACACGTTCGGACGGATCTCATCGGCCCCGTTGAGGAACTGATAGAGGACGGAACCACGGTCGTGATGACGAGCCAGTGTCTCGACGGACGGATCTGTGATCGCGTGTACGACACGGGGCGAGATCTGCTCGATGCGGGCGTGATTGAGGGTGAAAACACCCTCCCCGGGACCGCGATGGTGAAACTGATGTGGGCGCTGGCGAACCGATCCTCGGTCCGCGAATCGATGGAAACCCCGATCGCGGGCGAGCTGACCGAACGATCGGTGCCATGGACGTGACCCAACTCGCCATCAGGCCGGCCCGGCCCGACGACTACGAGTCGGTCGCGGCGTTCACCCGGAACACGTGGCCCGACCGGGAGGGATCGGATTACCTCCCCCAGGTCTATCACGACTGGATCGAGGACGATCAGGACCGAAAACGGACGCTCGTCGCCGACGCTGGCGAAGAGATAGCTGGCATCTGTCAGGCCGTCATGCTCTCTTCACACGAGGCGTGGGCACAGGGGATGCGCGTCAACCCCGCGTTTCGGGGCGAAGGGATCAGCACCGATCTCAACGGCGCACTGTTCGAGTGGGCGAGCGATCGGGGCGCGACCGTCTGCCGGAACATGGTGTTCTCGTGGAACGTTGCCGGGCTGGGCGGCTCACGGACGGCCGGCTTCGACCCGGTCACCGAGTTCAGGTGGGCACAGCCGGAACCGGCGTCCGAGCCGGCGGACGAGACGGAGCACGTTTCGAGTGATCCCGCCGTGGCGTGGCGCTACTGGGTGGACAGCTCCGCGCGCGAGCAACTGTCTGGATTGGCGCTCGATCGCACCGAGTCGTGGGCGCTGTCCGAGCTCACGAAGGCGGATCTCGAACGCGCGGCCGAGGAAACCGCCGTCTTTGCAGTGATCGACGACGGCGCGTGTGCCATGGCCTACCGGACCGGCGTTCGGACCACGGAAACCGACGCGGGAGAGACGGAGTCCGTCGCCGAATACGGCGTCGGCGCGTGGGACGACGCACCCGCCGCGCAGACGCTGTTCGACGCGATCAAAGCCGACGCGGGGGTCGCCGGGGCGGATCAAACGCGGGTTCTCATCCCGGAGACGCCCAGATACGTCTCGGACGCGGCGTGGCTTCGCGCTGCGGTCAGCGACCATCCGGATTTCGTTCTGGCTGCCGATCTCACCGGTCGGTGAGGGCCGAAACCACCACCCCGCTTTTATTGTGTCGGTCAGTGAACCAGTGTGTATGGAGATCGAATCGTTTTTCGAGGAGATGCCGTTTGCGGATCTTCTCGGCGTCGAAGTGACCGAAGCCGACGACGGCCACGCCGAGGGGTGGATCGAGATGCGCGAGGAGCTGTCGTGGAACACGGACCGGGTCATGGCCCATGGCGGGGTGACGTTCACGCTCGCCGACACGGTTGGGGGTGCCGCGCTCGTGTCGATCGTCGACCAGCCCGTTCCGACGATCGACATGCGGATCGACTATCTGAGCGCCGGCACCGGCGACCTGTACGCGGAAGCCGATGTCGTCCGCTGTGGAAGCGACGTCGGGGTGGTGGATGTCGACGTGTTTGCGGACGATGACACTCACCTCGCGGACGCGCGCGGTGTGTACAAGACGGGATGAAACGGGGACGCTCCGGCGGCTCGCGCCACTGCGTTTATATTCACGTATCGCTCAGATCGGGCCATGCGACAGGGGCAGGTCGTTGCCGAAGGCGATCGACAGCGAGGAACAGGCGGTCGTAACCGCGGCGGTCGGGAGGCTGTCGACCGCGCGCTCAGTGCCGGCATTGCGATCGGCCTGTCGTCCCGTAAGACCCGTGAGCGGATCACGGAAACGCTGGCGGCGATCGCAGCGGCCGTTGTCGAGGCCGGAATCCCGCTGGCCACGATCGAGGGCGGAACTGTGGCAGGCACAGCCCTGATCACGAAAGCAGGGGCGTTCGGCGGCACCGAGACAGTGGTTAACTGTTTAGATCGTTTACGGGAGGTATGAACGACGCGAATCGTCCCTTGGTCGGGCTCACGATGGGAGACCCGGCCGGCATCGGGCCAGAGGTAATCGTCAAGGGCCACCACGAGAGCGTCGCGCACGCGAACACGGTCGTGATCGGAGACGCCGATGTCGTGCGCACTGGTGTCGACGTGTGTGCTCTCGATCTCGATGTACGGACGGTCGACAATCCGGTGAGCGGGACGACCGACCCCGACACGATCGATGTTCTCAATCTAGACAACGTCGATACCGCCGCCCTGGAACGAGGGATCGTCGAGGCCGCCCCCGAGATGGCAACGGTGGAACGATGACGGTCGAGTTTCCCGAGGCCGAAGCGCTGCGCACCGCCAACAACGTGTCCGTCGACGATTATCCCCGTTTCGCAGTCGCCCGCTGGCATCCCGATCTCGACCCGATCGACGACGTTGCGGCGGCCGCTCGCGCGGCAGTCGACGATTTCCCGCTCGCGGAGCTGCCACCGGGTGCGTCGGTTGCGATCACCGCCGGCAGCCGCGGAATCCACGACATGCCCGCTGTGGTCGCGGCCGTAGTCACCGAGCTGCAGGACCGCGGGCTAGAGCCGTTCGTCCTACCCGCGATGGGGAGCCACGGCGGCGCGACAGCCGAGGGACAGCGCGAGATGCTCACATCCCTCGAGATCACCGAGGAGTCGGTGGGCTGTGAAATCCGGTCCTCGATGACGGTCTCGGTCGTCGGACAGGACGCGATGGGCCGGGACGTTTACGTCGCCGAGGACGCCCTCGCTGCGGACGCGATCGTGCTCGCAAACCGCGTCAAGCCCCACACCGACTTTTCAGGCCCCGTCGAGAGTGGGCTGTGTAAGATGGCAGTGATCGGTCTCGGGAAACACCGTGGTGCGGAGTCGCTGCACAACGCCGGGCTTGCAGGCGACTTCGCGGAAGTGATCGCGGACCGGGCGGGGATCATCATCGATGAGACGCCGGTCATCGGCGGCATCGCGCTGATCGAAGACGCCAAAGAGCAGGCAACCGTAATCGAAGGAATTCCCGCGGACGCGATCCCAGACCGCGAGCCCGAGCTGTTGGAGAGGGCCTACGAGGAACTGCCAGTGCTTCCCGTAGCGAATCTGGACTGTCTGATCGTCGATGAGATCGGCAAGGAGATCTCGGGAACGGGCATGGACACGAACGTGCTCGGTCGCTACCGGTTCCACGGCGAAGCAGAACCCGAGTCGCCCCGAATCACGCGGGTGTACGCCCGGTCGCTGACCGATCCCTCTCACGGGAACGCCCTCGGGATGGGGCTAGCGGACTTTGTTCACCGGGATCTGATCGAGACGGTTGACTTCGAGGACACCTATATCAATATCGCCACAAGCGGTGAACCCGAACGCTCGAAGATCCCGTTTGTCGTCCCCGACGACGAGACTGCGCTGACGATCATCCCGTCGACGGTCGGTCTGGAGGACCTCTCGGAGCTACGCGTCGCCCGCATCCACAACACGCTTGATCCGGACGAGCTCGTCGTCTCCGAACCAGTCGCCCGCGAACTCGACGGCCGAACCGACGTAACCGTCGGACCGCTGGAGCCCCTAGAGCTGGAGAACGGACGGCTCCCAGCTGCTCCGTACGGTAGGTGATCCCCGAAAACCAAGGATCAGGCGCGGTCAGAGCGACGGGATCACGAGCTGGAGAACGAAGACCGTGATCAGCCCGCTGACGGACATGATCGTTGCGACTGCGGAGTAGGTCTTGAACGTCTCGAGCTGGGTGATGCCGGCGACCTCGCTGATGATCCAGAACCCGCTGTCGTTGTACCACGGGGCGATCATACCACCAAAACCGATCGCCATCATCAGCCAGACGGGATCGGCGGCGAAGTCGCCCGCCAGCGGCGCCATGATCGCGGCACCGGTGAGGATGGCGACGGTCCCCGACCCCTGGGCGACGCGGATGACGGCAGCGATCAGCCACCCCGCAACGAGCAACCCCAGGCCGAGCTCCTGAAGCCCGTTTGCGATGTACTCACCGACCCCGGCCGCCGCGAGCATCGCGCCGAAGGTCCCGCCGGCGGCGGTGATTGCGATGATGTTTCCGCCGCTTTTGATCGCCTCGGTCAGCTCGTTGCTGAACAGTTCCTTGTCGCCGTCCATCTCCATACGGAAGAACGTGTACGCTGACAGCATTGCCGCGGCGGTGAGCGCGAAGTTCGGATCTCCGATGAACGAAGTGGCGACGACGATGGCTCCCTCCGCAGCGACGTAGCCGGTTTCCGCTGCGATATCACCGATCGTGTTCGACGCGATCAGAACGACCGGAACGGCGATCGGCAGCGACGACTCGAACAGCCCCGGCAGCTCCTCGATGGGTGTTTCTGACTTCTCCTTTAGCTCTTCGGGATCGTTCCCCATCGCTTCCCGAAGCGGGAAATCCTCACGAGAGTGGAGAAACCGTCCGTAGACGATCCCTCCCAGTAGCGACGTCGGGAGCGCGACGACCGCCCCGACGACGATCGCTATTCCAAGATCCACGTTCAACTCCGCGGCCATCGCTAAGGGACCCGGTGTCGGCGGAACGAGCATATGCGTCGCCAGCGCTCCCGCAGCGAGCACCGAGATGTACAGCGAGAACTTCACCCCTGTTCTGGCCTTCATCGACCGGCCCAGAGGGGCGAGCAAGTAGAACACGTTGTCGAAAAACACCGGGATCGAGAGAACGTAGCTCGACCCCATCAGCGCGAACTCCGAGTTTTTATCCCCGGTGATCGAGAGGAAGCCGCGGACGATCCGCTCGGCCGCCCCGCTGTCCATCAACGTCTTCCCGATGATCGCCGCCATCAGGATCGGAATCCCGATCGAAACCATCACGTCCCCGAACGACTGTGCGATCTCCGCCGGTACCTCGCCGAACGGTATCTCTGCCGTTGTGGCACCGATCGCCATCGCTGCGATGATCAATCCCACGAACGCCGGGAGCTTGAGGTACACAAGCAAGAATACGACCGCGATCACGCCGACCACGAACGGAATCAGTGGGTTAGCGAACACCATGGTCTCTTTTCACATTCACACGTCAAAGTATATATATGTGATCCTTGATCAGGTCATCGGGGTAGCGGCGGGATTCACGCGAAGTGGGGGACAACGTGCTGGCCGAGGCGCTCGATGCACGCGCGCATGGCGTCGGTACCGATGCCGGGGTGGTACGTGCGAAGGATGAAATGGACGTCGTCACCGAGCGCTGTTCTGTATCGTTCGAGATCTTCGATCACCTGTTCGGGCGTGCCGTAGATGGCCTGGTCTTTCAGCTCCGCGCGCCGTTCGGCCGGGAGCTGTGACACTGGCTCTCCCGAGAAGATCTCGGCGTACCGTCGGTGGAGGTAGAGGTAGCCGTCTTTCATCCGTTCCCACGCCGCCTCCTTGTCGTCGGCCCGGCCGACGAAGCCGTGTTGGAGCACGTAGATCGTGAACTCGCCGTCGATCCCTTCCTCCCTTCGAACCCGTCGGATGTCCTCGACCCGCGTTTGTACCTGCTCGACCGAGAGTGCGGAGGGCGCACACCACGCGTCACCGATCCGGGCCGCCCTGCGCACGGCGGGTTTGGATCCGCCGCCCAACATGATCGGGATCTCCTGGGATGGCTTTGGCGTGACGGTCACGTCGGGCCCAACGTCGTGAAACGCCGAGTCGTGGCCGATCGGACCGTCCGACCACGCCCCGCGCAGTACGTTCATCCCGTCGGTCAGCCGGTCGACGCGCTCCTCGGAGGGCACGCCGAACGCCTCGAACTCGTGGGGGTTCGATCCGATCGCCAACCCGAGCGTGAGCCGGCCGTCTGCGAGCAGATCGACCGCTGTTGCGTCCTCGGCGAGCCGAACGGGGTCGTACAACGGCGCGAGCGCGACGCACGAGCCGATCTCCACCTCCTCCGTGACCGCGGCGAGGGCGGACAACGCGGGCATCGTCGCCGAAAGGTAGCCGTCCGGCTCGAAGTGGTGTTCGGACACCCACGTGCTCGCCACGCCGGCGTCGTCGATCGCTCGGCCGAGTTCCAGCATCTCCTCGTAGATCTCGCTCATCGATCGGTCGTCGTCGGGTCGGCGCTGACAGGTGAACAGTCCAGTTCCGATCTCCATACCCCGTGTGTGATGCCGAGACGAATCAAACCCACTGTCGAGCGTTGGGTTTCGCGGGAACTGTTGGCGCGTCGTTTCTTTTCATCAATACATCCATTAGTGGCGGCGAGAATAGACGCCATGGGCCTTGTCGCAGAATACGAAATCACCTGCAAAGCCCTGCCGTTCACCGAGGTTGCAACGGCTGTGCCAGGGGCAACGCTGGAGGTTGCCATCCAGTACAACCACGGCGATCGCCCACCGTTCATTGTCGATGTGATCCACGGTTCGGACGCGTCAGTCGAGCGGGCGTTGGAGGCGGCATCGTTCGTAGCGGAGTACACGCTAGTCGGAGAGGCAGGCGAGACGTGCCGGTACCAGATTCTGCCAGCCGTCGGGGAGAAAGAGCGACTCGGAAGCCATATCGAATCACTCTCTGATCTCCGTTCGCTCGCCACCGCCGAGGCGATCATCGAGCGGATCCGTGTCACACGAACCGGCTGGATCCAGTCGGGCTGGTTCGCAGACCGGGCGACGTTCGACGCGTTTCGCACGTTCTGGCAGCGCAACGGCGAGTTTTCGCTCCGGCGACTCACACGTGACGGCGAGCCAGAACCACCGGGGGACGGACTCACCGATCCCCAGCGCGAGGCGCTCCGGATCGCCTACGAGATGGGCTATTTCGACATCCCGCGGACAGCATCGCTCTCCGATATCGCTGGCGAGCTTGACATCGCCCCCTCCTCGCTCTCTGAACGACTCCGGCGCGCCCAAACACACCTCATCGAGACGACTGTCGCCTCAACGTGGGCACCGTTGCCCTGAGTGTCATCACTGGTTGCCTGATCAGGGGGATACTGTCGGACAGAGCCACGTAAGGATCAGACGGAATATCAATCTGCTGTCTGGCGATTCACCAGCATCTGATATTCAATTACCTCTGTCCGACAGTATACTGTCGGTCAGACGTCGTCGAGTACCGACCCAACGAATCGCTAGATTGCGGTCGAACAGGTCGCATCGATGGGCACTGGGTGTCTGACCGACAGTATAAATGGCCGCACGATTTCGAGACAGGCGTAACCGAATCGTCCCCGGAGCGTAATCTGCCGATGCAGACAGTCACAGCAGCCGACGGAACCAGTATCGCGTACGAACGACACGGAGCGGGACCGCCGGTAATCCTTCTCCACGGTGGCTCGACTCGGGACTACTGGCAGCCGGTCGTTCCCAGGTTCTCCGGAGAGTACACAGTTGTCGTTCCCGACCGGCGAGGACGTGGAGACAGCGGCGATAACGACGAGTACAGCATCGGTCGGGAGATTGCTGATGTCCGTGCAGTCATCGACGCGGTCGACGGATCTCCGGTCCTCTTTGGACACTCCTTTGGCGGTCTGCAGGCGATCGAGACCGCGCGGACCGAAGCTGTCGAGGCGGTTATCGCTTACGAGCCGTCGTATCTCGTCGGCGAGTACAGAAACCAGGCCGACCTCGCGGCCACGATGGCGGCGAAGCTCGATGATGGAGAGCGCCGTGAGGCGATGAAACTCCATTTCCGCGAGGTCATTCATGGCGGCGAGATCACCAACTACGAGGAGTGGCTTGAGAACTGGCCGCCGTGGCCCGCGTGTGTCGAACACGTAGAGAACACGCTCCGAATGGACCGCGCAATCGAACAGCACACGTTCCCCGACACGCTCGATGTTGACGCGCCAGCCCTCCTACTGACCGGGACCGACGGCCCGTCGCACCTCCGAGACAGTGTCCGCGCGGTCCACGATGCCCTCCCGGACAGTCGGCTCACCGAATTCGAGAATCTCAGCCACATCGGACCGGCGGAAGCCCCCGACCGCGTTACAACTGAGGTGAAGGAGTTCCTTGATCGGACCGTAGACCGGACGGCAGAAGCGTGACGATCATACCTCCTCTTCGATATCCTCTGCCTCCGCTTCGATCAGGTCGCGCTCGAAGTAGAGCAGTTCGGCGGCGACCACGCCGATCACGAGCAGCACCACCACCACGAACGTTGGAAACTCGCTGGTGAACAGGTGATACAGTAGGGCGATGGCGGCCGCCGCCGTCCCCACAGCCCCGATCGTTGGGATGAGCGTGGTTACCAGTGAATCGCGCTGTGTCACCGCGAGCGCGCTGACCGCCCCGAAGATCGTGATGAACGACAGCGACGCGAAGGAGCTGATCGCGTTCAATGAGCCGAGGCTGGCCAACGCGGCCGTGAGCACGCCCAGAACGAGCAACGGGCGCGTTGGTTCGCCGTCGTCGACGCTCACCAGCCTGTTCGGTAAAAAATCATCCATCACCATCATCTTCGAGAGCCGCGCGGCACTGAAGAGCGTGGCATTGAGCGCGCTAGCAGTCGAAAACAGCGCTGCGAGTGAAATCACCACAAACCCCGTCACGCCGAAAAACGGCTCGGCAGCGATGGCGAGCGCCGTGTCGGCCTGGCGTTCGATCACCGTTGCGGACAGGAGATTTGTGGTCACGACCGCGACGAGCACGTACAGCACCGTTGCGGCGGCGATCGAGATGTAAACGCCCTTGGGGACGGTTCGCTCGGGATTCCGGATGCTGTCCTGGTCGTAGAACAACAGCTCCCACCCCTCGAAAGCGACGAACGCGACACCGGCCCCGATCACTGGGCCGATCCCGAGATGCCCAAAGCCCGTCGTCAACTGGCCGTGGGACTGCGCGTAATAGACGCCGGCGACGCCGAACACGAACAACACGAGGAGCTTCAGCCCGACGAGCACGTCCTCGAGCCGACCGGTGGTGTGGGCACCCGCCGTGTTCAACCCGACGAACACCGCGACCACGACCAGGGTGACCACGACACGGATCGGGATTCCCGACCACGTGGTGATACCGAACAAGGAACTAAAATAGCCACCGAACGCGAACGCGTACAGCGCCATCGTTCCGACGTAGCCGATGATGGACGTCCAACCGATCATCCCCGCCAGCGTTGTCCGGCCCGTGAGCCGATTGACGTAGGTCATCGGGCCGCCGTGCCCGTCGATCAGGCGGTTCAATCGGATGAACGAGTACCCACTACAGAGGGCGATCACGCCGGCCACGACGAACGCGAGCCACGCAAGCGTGTTCGCAGCCACCGCAACGATGCCGAGCGCCGCGAAGATCCCCCCGCCGACCATTCCTCCAACGGCCATCGACACCGTCTCCACAAGGCCGATCTTCTCGTCTGCCATTCTGTATATTTCGGCCCTATTGTACTTTGTACGTTGGGTAGAAGAACAGAGAACCTAACGGCGGTGAACGCAAAGAACCGATCACTCCTCACGGAGATCCATCACTTCGTAGCCGATGTTCGCCTCCCGGAGCCGGTCCGTGTGTGTCGACAGTTCGTCGGTCGCCGCGAGCAACAGCACGGACTGGCCTTTCGTTGCGGCCTCCTCCACGGCCGTTTCGGTTCCAAACCGGATATCCGGGTCGATGCCGGCACGGTTGGCCGTGGCGAGCGCTTCGGTGCCAGCCGTGGCGACCAGATCGTGGGCATCGACGAGGGGAGCGATCTCGTCCGTGTCTACCACTACACTCCCTCCGTTTTGCACCGTCGGCACCGACACGATCGTCACCGATCCGAGATCGTACTCGACGACCCCCTCGAAGTTCGTGACGCCAACGTCCTGTTCCGGTTGGGCGTTCGTCACTGCAACCGCGGTTGCACCCCCAACGCTCCCCGACATCGCGCGCAGCACACCCTCCTGCATCGTGAGCGTAACGGTGTCGCCCTCGCTGATCTCCGTCGTTGCAAGCGCGGTTTCGATGTCGACCTGCCCGATGACGTCCTCCGCGACGTGCTGGACGAACCCGCGCAGCTCGTCGGTCTGGGAGATGAGCCAATCGACGCCCTCCTTTGTGACCTCGTACCGGCCACGGCCCTGCTTGTCGACGTACCCCTGCTCGATCAGATCCCGAAGATAATCGCTCACGGCCTGGGCCGTGATCCCGATCGCGTCCGCGATCTCCTGTTGGCTCACTGCCGGCTGGCGCTCCGCGATCTGCACCAGGATCTGATACCGTGTGGCGTTCCGTTTGCTCCGGAGAACGCCGGAATCATCCGTCCCCACCACGTCCTTCGGCATTACTGGGTCTCAGCACCGATAGCTCAAGTATTTTTGCTTTAACACCGGTGAATTTGCTCTCAGCCACCTACTCCGCTCACTTGCCCAATCTTATTTGAGTTATTGCAACCAAAATTGTTTTACGTACTACGTGAGTTGTAGACAGTAATGTCGCGTGTATCGCTTCCACACGACGCGAAGGCGGGACCAACCAAATCGGAGGTTCGGGCCGTGCTTTTGGGTAAACTCGATCTCGGGGCGGCCGACCACTTCGTGGAGGTCGGATCGTGTACCGGAGCCGTCACCATCGAGGCGGCACGCCGCGCCGGGCGGGTCACTGTGTTCGAACGGAAGCCAGAACGGTTGGCGGTGACGCGGAAGAATTTGGCCGCAAACGACGTGGCTGGGGACGTTACACTCCGGGAGGCGGAAGCGCCGGCGGGGTTGCCACGGGACGGTGACGCGTTGTTCATCGGCGGGAGCCGAAACTACGAGTCGGTGCTCGATCACGCGGTCGAGACGGGGATCGATCGGATCGTGATGAACGTTTCCCGTTTGGAGGTTGCTGGCGAGGCCACCGAAGCGTTCCGTGGGCGGGGACTGTTGGAGGAGATCGTCCAGTTCCAGGTGAGCCACGGCTACGAGCTGGCCGGGGCGACGAGCTTCGACTCGGACAACCCGGTGTACATGGTGGTCGGCGGCGCTGGTGTCACGGAGGTCGGAGGAGACCGATGACGCTGTATGGCATCGGGCTGGGACCGGGCAGCGCGGATCTGGTGACCGTGCGCGGGCAGCGGGTGCTACAGCGGGCCGACGTGGTGTACACGCCAGGTCGGCTCTCCCGATCGGTCGCTACCGAACACGCGCCCGAAGAGCGGATCTCGGACCTTTCGTTCCCGATGACCCGCGACGAGGACGAGCTCCGGGCAGCGTGGAAGGCGGCCGCCGAAGAGATTGCACCGCGTGCGCGCGAAGGTGATGTAGCGTTCGTGACGCTGGGCGATCCGAACGTGTACTCGACGTTCGGCCACCTCCGGCGGACGCTCGGGGCGTTCCATTCGGTCGACATCGAGATCGTCCCCGGCGTGAGCGCCGTTACGGCGTTTACGACCGCGCTCGGCGTCGAGATCACCGCCGGTTCGAGCCTCGCGTTGCGAGAGGCCGCCCGTGGGGTGTCACCCACGGGTCCCGACCGGATGATCCTGTTCAAGGTCACCGACGCGCCGGCGACCCACGAGGGGCTCACCGAGGCCGGATACGACGTGGTGTACGGCCGTCGGCTGTTCATGGAGACCGGTGAAACCGTCGTCACCGGCGATCCGGAGGCGGTCGCCGACCGGGATTACTACACGCTCGCGTACGCCGAAAAACGCGGTCTCGACGACGAACCAGCAACTGCGGCGTTCGAAAACGCCAACACACCCGACAGTGTCGGAGTGGGGGGCTCGTGATGACTGACCCACAAACAGCCATCGATGCGGAGACCACCACGAGCGAGCGCGACCCGCGGATCCACGAGCGAACCGCCGGCGAGCCACAGAAGGGGATCCCGTTCATCGGGGCCGGACCGGGCGATCCCGGGCTGCTCACGGTCACGGGAAAAGAGCTGGTCGAAGCCGCCGATCTCGTGGTGCACGCGGGATCGCTGGTCAACAGCGATCTCCTCGAGGCCTACTGTGCGGACGCCGAGCAGGTCTCGAGCATCGGCAAGGATCTGGAGGAGCTCGTGCCGCTGATGTGTGAGGCCTACGAGGCGGGCCGATCGGTCGTCCGGCTCCACAGCGGAGATCCTGCCGTGTACGGAGCGGCGCTCGAACAGATGGACGCGCTCGAACACGAGGGAATCCCGACGTACCTCGTGCCGGGTGTGACGGCCGCGTTTGCGGCCAGTGCAAGCCTCCGGACCCAGCTCACGCTGAACGGCGTGGCGAATCACGTTGCGTTCACCCGACCGCAGGGGAAGACGCTCGATCCGGCTGACGACCACATCGGCGAGTTCGTCGGGATGGGTGACGTGACGACCTGCATCTACCTCGGAACGCACGCGATCGAGGAGACGATGGAACGGCTCCTCGAGGACGGTCACGACCCGGAAACGCCGGTTGCGGTTGTCTATCACGCGTCCTGGCCCGACGAAGATGTCATCGAGGGGACTATCGCCACCATCGGGGAGCTCGTCGAAGCGGCCGGCTACCGCGCCTCCGCGCTCGTCATCATCGGCGACGCGGCGCGAAAAGCGGGGTACGAACGCTCGTACCTCTACGGCGACTGGACGAATCGCACCGCGACCGAAGGCGAGACTGGCGATTAATACTTAAGAAATAAAATATGTGTGCAAACGATACGGACACGGAATCGGAGGAAAGCCACTGTTCGACGCCGGATTCGGACGGCGAGGTGGCCGAGGAGATCGCCATCATCAGCTTCGAGCGCAAGCTCGACACCGCCCGCACGATCGAGGCGGAGATCGAAGGCGGCTACGACCGGGTGGACATCATCGAGTACCACGGGGACGTGTTTGCCGAGCAGTGGGGCGAATACGACTGTTTCGTCGGGCTGATGGCTTCGGGCATCGCGCTGCGCAAATCCGCGCCGTTGCTTGAGGACAAGTGGGACGATCCGGCCATCGTGGTCGTCGACGAGCAGTTCACGTGGGCGATCCCGCTCACGGGCGGCCACCACGGCGCGAACCAGGTCGCCCACGATCTGTCACAGTTGGGTGCGGTGCCCGCGATGACCACCGCGAGCGAGGCGGCCGGCAAGCAGGGCGTCGAGAGCAAGGCCAAAGCCCTGGACGCCCACGTTGTCAACGGGGATTCGACGGTTGCGACGAATCTCGCAGTGCTGAACGACGAACTCGGGCCGGTCGCCCGACTCGACGGCCCGCGCGCCGTCCTCGTCGACGACGACGTGACCGTTCTCAAACGCAACGAGGATAGCGTGGTGCTCGGCACTGGCACCGTTTCGGGGGTGCGAAAAGAGCGGGTGCTCACCGCGTGGGAGACCGCGTTGTCAGAGCTGGATCTGGGCTTCGAGAGCGTGGAATTCGTCGCCACCGGCGCGCGCAAGGAGAACGAGACCGGGCTGTACGAGGCAGCTCGGGAGATCGACGCCGGTGTCGTGCTGTTCGAGAAGGAAACGCTCGCGGACTTTGAAGGCCCGAGTCCGTCACGATCGAAGGAACTCATCGGGTGGCCCGGCATCGCGGAGGCGTCAGCCATCGCCGGCGGGCGCAACCACGAGCTTCTGCGGAAGAAAGAACGCTTCGGAGACGCGGTGACGGTCGCGGTGGGTGAGTAATCCATGGCTGAATCCGAATCCGAGCCACCGCGAGCGAGCCGGGGCAGACTGTACGTCGTCGGTATCGGACCGGGATTACCCGACACGATGACCCAACGCGCGAGGGACGTGATTTCGAGTGCCGACTGCGTCATCGCCTCGAACCTCTACCAGGCGTTCCTCCGAGAGGATAGAACGCTCCCACCGGAAGATGCAGCAATCGATCGCTCGGACGAGGAGACGGTCGTCGTTCGGCCCGACGGCACGCGCCAGACGATCGTCCGCTCCTCGATGGGCCGGCAGGTCGAACTCGCGCGGGAGGCGTTCGATCGGGTGCGCGACGGACAGACTGTGGCCCACGTGTCGGGCGGCGATCCGAACGTGTACGGAAAAAGCGACCTCATCTATCTGATGGCCGAGGAAGAGAGCGCGTACGACGTTCCGATCACCGTGGTTCCGGGCGTGACGGCGGCGCTCGGCGGGGCTGCGAACCTGGGCGCGCCGCTCAGCAACGACTTCTGTACCGTGTCGCTGTCGGACAAGTGGCGCGGCTGGGAGGAGATCGAGGAAAAACTCCGAGCCGCCGCAATCAGCGGGTTCGTCATCGTCCTGTACAACTGCTGGCGGAACTACCAGCGCGCGATCGAGATCGTCCGGGAAGAGCGCGCCGACCACGTTCCGGTCGGCATCTTCAACGACGCTGGCCGCGCCGACGCCGGGCGGAATCTGGACGGTGAAACCCACACCATCACGACGCTCGGAGCGGCGACCGACCACGACGAGGAGGTCGGGGGCATGGGAACCTCGATCCTTGTCGGCACCCACGAAACGACAGTTTGGGAGAACGACCACCGGAGACACCTCGTCACCCCGCGCGGCGGGCGTGACGTCGAGGAGTTCTAACAACTATGAGCAGCGACAACAGCACCGAAGCGAGCACAGAACGAACGTGTGGCAGTTCGAAATCGGAATCGAATTCGACCTGTGGCCGCTCGAAGCGCGAGACCACCGACGAGCGGGTTGGATCGGCCGTGGAGGCGTTCGACGCCGATCCCGGCCGGTTGCTCGCGGTCGGGCTGGGACCCGGACATCCGGAGGGGATGACCGGGCGCGCCCGTCGTGCCCTATTGGACGCCGAGCACATCGTCGGATACACGACGTACATCGACCTCCTACCCGACGAGATCACGGAGGCGGCCGACGAGCTGTACGACACGCCGATGTGTGGGGAGGTTTCGCGCACGGAGGAGGCGGTCGATCGAGCGCTCGCGGGCAACGACGTCGCCATCATCGGGAGCGGCGACCCGAACGTGTACGCGCTCGCGGGCTTGGCGCTCGAGATCCTCGAATCGAAGGACGCGACCGCCAGCATGGTCGAGTTCGAGGTCGTTCCGGGCGTGCCCGCGGCCCAGTCCTGTGGCGCGCGGGTCGGTGCGCCGCTGGTGAACGACAGCGTCAGCATCTCGTTGTCGGATCACCTCACACCGATGGAAACGATCGAATCGCGGCTTCACGCCGTCGCAGCCGAGGGCTTCACCATCACCATCTACAACCCGTGGAGCCGCAAACGCCGGGAGAACTTCCGGACGTGCTGTGAGATCCTCACCGAACACCGCGGGCCGGAGACGCCAGTGGGGATCGTCCACGGGGCGGGCCGCGAGGACGAACGGACCGAGATCGTCGAGCTTGAAGCACTATCGGAACTGGGCGAAACGGATCTCATCGACATGACCACGACCATCATCGTCGGCAACGAGGAGACGTACGTCTGGGACGGCCGCATGGTGACACCCCGGGGTTACGAATCAAAATATGAGTACTGAGTACCGCGTTCGGATCGACCGGACCGCTTGCGAGGGCGTCTTTGCGTGTCTCGTCCGCGACGACCGGTTCGTGGAAGCCACGGACGGGCTGGCGACGATCGACGAACCAGAGTCACACGGATTCGAGGACGCCGAGGAGACGGTCGCACGGTTCGACGACGGTCGTCTCGAGGACGCGCAGCTCGCCGCCCGCGCGTGTCCGGTCGACGCCATCGACGTGACGGTGATCGACGATGCGTGATGCGGACTCGAACGACGGGACGCCGCGGACGGACGATCTCCTCGCGCCCACGCCGGAAACGGCGTACTTCTGGGGCCGCGTGGCTGGCGACGGGGAGCTAACAGCCGAGCACGTGACCGTGCGCGCGGGGGACGAAACGGCGGTCGACGCGCTGGCCGCGATTGCCGGTATCGATGCCGGCGGAGATCGGGCCGATCACAGGGTCACAGCCCGCCAGTCAGCCCACGACGCCTCCGTCATCCGCCACGAGGAAGCGTACGAGCTCCGGATTCGAATCCCGCCGTCGTTCGCCGAGCGCACCACCGACGCGCTGGGGATCTCGGTGGCGACCGATTCTCGCGGTGAACTCCGGTTCGATCGCTTTGACGAGCACCGACAGCAGCTGGTCCGGGGGTTGCTCGAAGCGTGTGGGACGATCTGCTTTCGGGAGTCGTCGGCGTCGGTCGGCGTCTCGTTCGTTCACGAGGAGCGCCAACTGCTCGAAATGCTTCGCTCGCTGCTCGATCGGAGTGATCCATCGATACCCACCGATGGGCTTTCGGACAGTTCCTCGGGCGGGTACTGGTTCGGACTCGGGGACGACGCCGATCCCGCAACATTCGCTCGGTGGGTGTACGACGAAAGCGACGCGTCGGGGCTGTACGCGGCCGATAGACGCCGGAAGCTCCGCCGGAGCGTCGAACGCGCAACCGGTGGTGCCGTTGGATCCCTTTCGTTCTCGGGAGAATGATGCGGACGAACACACCAACGGACGCGCTCGCGGATGAGGCCGTGTTGTTGATCGGCCACGGCTCGCGCCGCGAAACGTCGAACGAGCAGGTCCGAACCCTCGCGGATGGGTTGGAACAACGGCTCGACGTTCCGGTCGACGCCGGGTTTCTCGAACTCGCGGAGCCGTCCATCGCCGACGCGATCGCGGGGCTTGCCCCGGCGGTGTCGCGTATTACGGTGGTACAGCTCTCTCTGTTCGCCGCGAGCCACGTCAAAGCCGACGTGCCGCTTGCGATCGAACAGGCCCGCACCGAGTATCCCGACGTGACCATCCACAACGGCCGCCACCTCGGCATCCACCCGGCCATCGTCGATCTGCTCGACGAGCGAGCGAGGGCCGTCGAGACGAACATCGGTGTCGATCGCGACACCGATGCTGTCGCCGTCGTCCTCTGTGCGCGCGGTTCGAGCGATCCGGACGCGAACGGCGACGCGCACAAGCTGGCCCGCCTCCTGTACGAGGGGCGCGCGTTCGATCGCGTCGAGACCTGTTACATCGGGGTTACCGAGCCGCGCCTCACCGACGCGCTCCACGCGACGGCGAAACACCGCCCGGATGGCGTCGTCGTGCTTCCGTACATGCTCGGTGATGGCGTGCTCACCCAACGGGTTCGAGACCGAACGGCCGGCTTCGACGAGGAGTATCCGTACGTCACCGTCGGCACGGGCGACCCGTTGGGAACGGATTCGCGCCTGCTGGACGTTCTCGGCGACCGCTGGCAGGAGGCGCGCACCGACAGCGTCCGGATGTCCTGTGACACGTGCAAGTACAAGGTCGAACTCGACGGCTACACCGAGGACGTCGGCGGCGCGCGAGCGATGCTCCGAGCGCTCACACACCAGGCCGACCACGCCGACCGCGAGAGTGTCGATGAGCAGCCACACGCCCACGACGCCCCCGAGAAACACGTCGCTGTCTGCACGAACCAGACGTGCGCCGCCGACGGTGCTCCTGCTGTCCTCGAGCGCTTGCGCCAGCACGCCCGCGATTCCGAGGAGTGTGACGCGCGGATCACGCGCTCGTCGTGTCTCGGTCGCTGTGGGGAGGGTCCGATGGTGGCTGTCTCCCCGGACGGCGTCTGGTACGGGGATGTCGATGAAGCGGACGCCGAACGCATCGTTTCGTCCCACCTCGACAGGGACCGCATCGTTTCGGAGATCGTCGACCAAACCCTCTGATCATGAGCTGTTACGAAATCGAAGCGCTACGACTCGGACTGATGAACGTGCTGGGAACCGAAGACGAGCGCGCGCGCCAACACGCCGAGCGCGAGCTCGAGGGCCGCATGGACGGCCCTATCGGGGCGCTCGTCCACGCCGAAAGCCTCGCGGAGATCGAGCGACACCTCGATTCGGCGCTCGTCGATCTGGAGAGCGAAATTGCTGCCACCGACGCCGGTGATCCCGCCTACGGCTACCTTCGGGGCCGGCTAGTGGCCGTTCGTGACGCCGAACGGGCGATCGGCCGCGTGACCGATCACGGCGAGAGCGTGCTCGACGGGCTGGGTGAGGCACACGATCTCCTGCACGAAGCCTTCCCGGCCGATGAGTGACGCGTGGCGAACCGTTGGAATCGATGGCGATATCGACCCCGCGCGGTCGCGGCACACGGGACGGCGCTCGGCCGTCGCCCTGACCGAGGGATGCGTCGTGGTCGGAACTGCTGGGGGCGCTGTGATCGCCTACGACCGGAGAACGCTCGACGAACGCTGGCGCGCCGGGACGGACGCCGAGGCGGCAGTCGTGTCGGTGGTCCCGGTCGGGGACAGCGTCGTCGCCGGTGAGCGCGGTCCCGATGGCGGAATCGGTGTGTACGATCTGGATTCAGGAACCTGCCGCTGGCGGTACGCGACGGCCACCGACGTGGGCGAGCCACAACAGTCCACGCGGTTTTTTCTGCCATGCGTCGTGGATCTCGCGGTCGACGACGACAGAACCCGCGTGTACGCCGCGGCTCGGCGCTACGAGCGCGACGGTGACCGGCGGTCGTTTTCGAGCACTGTCTACGCGTTCGATGCCGACGGCACCGTCGCGTGGACCCACGAAACCGACGCCTCTCCCATCTGTGTAGACGTTCGTGGAGATCGGGTTGCCCTCGCGTACAACCGGTGTCCCGGCGAGCACCACCACGGGCTGGTCGTGCTCGACGCCGAAAACGGAGCGAACCGGTACCGGTGGGACCCGCCGGGGGACGGTCAGCGACGAGTGGGCGACGCGTCGCTGCTCGATACCGGTGTTGTGGTTACGAGCCACGCCGACCACCGGGGCTACCGGGTCGGACCCGACGGCACCGACTGGCGCGTCGATCTCGCCACACCCACAGAGATCGACGATGAGACGGTGTACGCGTACCCGAACCACGTTCACGCGTCCGACGACGGCGTGGTGTTCGTCACGGGCAACACCTACCCCGAAGAAGGACGGGAAACGGCGTCGCTCCACCCCGACGAACACACGGCGTTCGGTGTCTCTCACGAGGGAACCCGTGAGTGGTCGGCGTCCGTGGGTGGATTCACGAACGAACTCGCCACTGCAGCCGACAGGGTGGCGGTCCCGAGCGCACAGCAGTTCCGAACCCGCGATCCCGGTGTTCACGGGGTTCGTCTGTTCGACGTGGAAACCGGGAGAGACAGCGGCCACCGAACGGCGGGGATCGTCTCCGCTGTCGCGCTCGACGGCGAGACGGTCGCCGCCATCGAGGAACCCGTGGTGTATCACGATGAAGGCCGACGGCGCGGCGCGTATCGGCTGATCGTCGGTGCTCCGAGCCGGTAGCAACGGGTGCCCGTTTCGAGGCTCAGGAGCGTTCGGTCGCCGGTTCTGCCGCCCGTGACTGCTGATCCGCGTTGTGAGCAGAATCCGACAGGGCACAGTCCGGACAGTAGTGATTTTTTCCCTCCGAAAGCGTGTACACCGGAACGCCAGCGACGACGAACTCCTCACGATACCGTCGAATCATCCCCTCGGTCATCCGTGTACTACACTCGACACACGGCTCCGACCGGCCTTCAACTGCGTGCAACACCCGCCGATCGACGCTCCGCACACGGCCAAATCGTGTGATAGTCTGTCGTCGGTTCAGACGACGACGGAACGGGGGGTTGACGAACACGCCGAACGTGATCGAAAGGAGAGAGAACAACAGCAAAATCGGGATGGCTATAACATCACTGTTGGTCGGATCTCCCATCGCTGTTCCGACTACCGAAACGATTCCGAGCACCCCAAGACCGACCAGCATCCACCCGGCGATCCCGTACATCAGATCGGAGACGGTGTCCGCGAGCGCGACCGTACCGGCGGGTTCATCCGACATGCTTCTACCTGCTCATACCGGATGGGCGGGATACCGATATCATTTGGTACTTCTCGACCGAATCCGGCGTCTCTATTCGATAGCGTCATCAGTATCAACTGGGACACGAGTGAATCCGAGCGTCGCAAAATCGTTATCGAACGCGAACACGTGCGTGGCATCGTGCTTGTGGGCCAGCACCGCGCTGGAATGATCCACGAACGAGATCCGTTGGTCGTCGTACTGTTCGAACTGATCACACGTCGACGCGAACTCTTCCTCGTTGGGCACACAGATCGTGAACGCTGGCGATGTGCGGATATGACCGAGAGCACGCATGGCAGTGGCGTGGTCGACCTTCCGGACCAACAGCGTCGATAGTTCGGCAAGCACAAATCGACTCGTCAGCAGTGGCCGATAGGCGAGATCTCCCGTCTGAATCGCCTCGAACACCGCGCGAGCACGCGTATGACGGTGCCCCTCGTTCGCATTGTAGTACGCGAACAACGCTCCCGTATCCACGAACAACGGTTTCCATCCTGAGATCTCATCACTCATCGGTTGCCTCGTCCTCGACCGACCCATACAGCACGTCGTCTATCGTCTCGTTCTCGGCGAGCGGCTCACCCGCAACTGGCTTGGCACTGAAAAATGGATCATCACTCTCGATCCACGACGTACCAGGCGTTGGCGCGCGTGAGTCATCCGCTGGTCGCCACCAGGCGCGAGCACGCGCGCCGAACTTCTTACTACCGAGCGCTCCCTCCTCGGCGAGTTCGCGCAACTTCGTGTACGCAGTCTTCCGATTACAGCCCAGCGCCTCTGCCACCTCGCTCGCCGCTAACGGCTCCGACGGATCCGACCGGTCGACAAACACCGAAAGGACATCTTGGGGGCTGATTTCCTCGGTGTACTGTCCCCTGTTGTTGCGTGTGCCGTTCGGCCGCCCAGGATCGTTTGCCCCCATACAACGATATAGGGTATTGATTCCATTATAACCTTTTGTTACTCGATTTAAACAGTTTCTATCCATACCCGTTGTAGTATTATGGACGTTCGTGGGAAACAGTCTCTATCGCATTTCGTTGTCAGTCTAATCGACAATGGGTCATCTGGGTCTCGCTTCAGGGAACAGCGTCCCCAGTGTGACTCCGGTCCGATCACGGTGTTGCCGAGGTCTCAATCTCTGGCCGATCGTCCGGCTACCACCACGCGAGCGGTGTGAACACCGACGAATCGGGGAACGGTCTCCGTATACTGCTCGTACGCCCCGCCGTATTCCTCGCGCAAGTGCGGCTCTTCGGCGCGGGGCAACAGCAACACCCAGCCGACGTGCGCCGCCGCGAGCATGGCGAACCACACCGAATTGACGAACAACGCGAATCCAACGATTCCGACGATCATCCCCACGTACTGGGGGTTTCTGCTGTACGCGTACGGTCCGTCGGTGTACAGCTCCCCGGTCACGCCCATGGTTTCGTCGGATTGCATCACGCTCGCGCTCCGGAGGAAGATCACCGTGCCGACGACGGCGAGCACCACGCCCGCGACCAGTGTTCCTGGGCGGGGCAACAGCCACGCGTTCCAGTCCAGAACGGCGACGATTAGCAACGATCCGTTGAAGAGCCAGACGAGCGTCCAATGGAGGTAGTACACGCGCGTCTTCTCGCCGGGCGGCCACAGCTGGCGGTCGGTCGTGAGCGTCACGAGCAACAAGCCGCACACACCGGCGGCCGCGACCAGTCCGATGAGGAATACTACCTCCGTGACGTTCGGCGAGATCATCCACGTCGGTGTTTGCGTTGGGTGTCGAAGACGCTATCCCCGTATCGATGCGGGGGTTTTTATAGCAATCATCATACAGTACAAACGCCTTTCATTTGGTTCGACATGCAATGGATTCATTCCACGGCTAAAGTGGCAAGAACGCAGCGCGTTCTTGCTGATCAGCCAGAAGCTTTCGGCTTCGCCAGAAGCCGTGGGTTTTCTCCTTGAGCTCGTATAAGTGATTGGGTGAATTACAACTCCACCGGTTCAATCCCCAGCCGCGACGCGTCTGATCCGAACTCTCCCCGGAGTAGGTCGGGCACGTCCTCCGGTCGAACGTCCGAGTACCACCGGTTGCGCGGGTGGATCACGATCGCCGCGCCATCTTCACTACACAGGCCGAGACAGCTGGTTCGTGCGACGTGGACGCGCGACCAGAACACGCCGCGCTCGCGCAACCACTCTTTGACCGCTTCGTACACCTCGCTCGCGCCGGCGTCCGCACAACAGGCGTACTCGGAGTCCCGGTCGTTCGTACAGACCAGCACGTGATCGGTGAAGCCGTTCGCTCGAACGTCCTCCGTCCGGTCGTTCATGAGTCGGTGGCCATCGACGCGTCGATGGGGTCGCTCGGACCCGAAACCGGTTCCTCCCGTCGAACCAGCCACGCGTGGGCGGTTGCCAGAACGAACCAGAACCCGATCTGCCCCACCGCCGTGACCGCCTGGATCACCGGTACCAATTCGGTTGGAAGGGGGCCAGTGACCGAATTCGCCGGCGCGACCACCCCGACCATGGGAATCACTCCGAGCGACGCGATCGCCCCGAGCGCCGCCACCACCCACCCCCGATCGTCGAACCGACGCCGGAGCTGTCGGTACACGTACCCGGCCAGCCCACACGCCAGCGCACCGACGCCCATCATGAGGGCGTACCACGCGATCCGAACGTCGACCGGGAGCGACTGCTCCACACCAGGCGGCTGGGGCGGAAACACCACCCACGGCGCACCCGACACCGTGATGAAGCCGGCACCGCCGAGCACGTAGCTTTTCGCGTCCACAGATCCCCAGCCCGCCAGCACCGGCTCCAGGAAATAATACGCGGCGCCGAACACCACCGCCCCGAGCAACACCCCCAGCAGAACGCCGCCCGCGACGCTGACCACCGCGGTGACGGTTCCCGAAACCGCCGGGGCCTCGTGGCTGTGTTCGAACGTCTCCGCGTACCCGATGAGCGGATTCCCGACCAGCGCGATGAACAGACCGAACGCTACGCCTCCCACCAGCCCCGCCTTCGCTCCGCGGGTAACGTACTCGACGAACATCGCACTCAGTGGCAGGTGACCCCGACCGCGTGTCGGAAGTTGTGCATCGAATCGTGCACCATCGGTTCCTGAACGAACAACAGTACGAACCCCAGCGCAACGACCAACGCCAGCCCCAGCGCCAACTGCGTCGGTGTGAGTTCGATCCGAGCGCGTTCGATCCGTCCGTGAACGGTGTCGGTGGCCGTCATAACAAACTATACTTGTACAATATCAAGCTAGGTTGTAAATCTTTCGAGCGAGTCACTTCGTGAGTGGGACCGACGCGTCGACGCGCTCGGCAGAAAGCGCCTCGAGCGGGACGTGTTCGCCGTCGGTCACGCCGGCGATGGTGTCGGTGAGTCCGGGATCGTCCCCGGCGTCGACGACGAGCGTGTGCGCAGCGGTGTCGGCGAGCCGGGCGGCGGCATCGCGGGTTTCACCCACAGGACTTCCGTCCGCGACGTTCGCTTTGCCGTCGGTGACCACCACGGCGAGACCCACAGCCGGCTCGGCGCGTTCGAGCAGTTCGCTCGCGGTTCGGAGTCCGTCGGGCAGCGGCGTCCGGTCGCCGGTGGGCAACTCCTTGAGATGACGAGCGGCGAGCGCGACGCTGTCGGTGGGTGGGAGCAACACGTCGGCCCCCTCGCCCGCGACGGTGACGAACGCGACTTCGTCACGGTGTTGGTAGGCGTCCTTCAGGAGTTCGAGCACAGTACCCTTCGCCGCGCGCATTGCGGGCCGCATCGACGCGCTGGCGTCGACGACGAACACCACCAGCGCGCCGGTCTCACCCCGACGGATCGAGTGGCGCAGATCCCGCGATTCGACCGACTCGGAGCCACGCGTGGCTGCGGCCCGAACGGATGCCGCGGCGTCGAGCCGGTGTTCGTTCGTGGCTGCCCGTTGGGTCCGGACACGGCTCCCTTCCGTCTCCACACGAGGAGCGGTTCGTGATCGGGTCCCCGACAACGCTCCTTCGACCGCGTCGGACGCGTCGGGAGAGGGATCGGGGGCGCTTGCAACACCGATGTCGTCCCGGGCCTGGCCCGGGACGAGGGGCGCGTCCTCGCTGTCCTCCTCGTCCTCGCGCGTGTCCGTGGACACCCCGGCTTCGCCGGGGTCGGAACCGCCGCTGCCCGTGTGATCCAAGTCGGTGTCCCCATCGTCCGAGGAGCTCTCTTCGGGCGGTGTGGACGGCGGATCGCCCGCGTCGTCTGGATCGGATTCCGTCGATCCATCGGCATCGGTGTCGGATCCGTCGGCATCGGCTGGCTCATCCCCCACCTCAGCCGACTCGCCGTCTTGTTCTTCGTTCCCACCGTCGAACTGTTCTTCGAGGAGATCTCCGGCGTCCGGAGCGTCCTCGAACGGACGCGACTGCAACCGATGGGGAAGAGCGAGCGCGGCCGCGCGGCGAACGTCCGACTCGGTCACCGTCGACCGGTCGTCGAGCGCGGCGAACGTCATCGCGGCCCGCGCCGTGGCGATGTCCCCCCGGTGACCCTCGACACCCGACTCGCGACAGCACTCCGCGATTTCCTCGGTGACCGTCCTCGGCAGCGACACGCCTTCGAGGCGAGCGCGAGCGCGACGTATTCGGTCACGAACTGCTTGCGCGCTGTCGGTGCTCGACCCTCGATCGTTCTCGGCTTGGCCGATCGCCCGGTTGATGATCGTGACCCGCTGGTCGAGATCCTCACACGCCGTCACCGTCGCCTGGAGCGCGAACCGATCGCGTAACTGCGGTCGGAGATCGCCCTCTTCGGGGTTCATCGTCCCGACAAGCGTGAACGCCGCTGGATGGACGACGCTCACGCCGTCTCGCTCGACCCGGTTGATCCCGCTGGCGGCGGCGTCGAGCAACACGTCCACGAGGTGATCGTCGAGGAGGTTCACCTCGTCGATGTAGAGGATGCCGCGGTTCGCGCGGGCGAGCAGCCCGGAATCGAACTCGTATTCCCCACTCAATGCATCCGCCACCGACAGCGTGCCCACCACGCGTTCGCGGGTGGCACCCAACGGAAGCGTCACGAGCGGCACTGAGCGCTCGTCCGTCTCCGGATCGGTCCGCCCGCGACACGCCTCACACTGTCGCTCGGGCGCGTCCGGTGGACAGCCGTACGGACAGCCCGCGATCACCGTTTGCGGGGGAAGCAGCTCCGACAGCGCCCGCACCGACGTGGATTTCCCCGTCCCCTTCTCCCCGCGAATCAACAGGCCGTCCAACTCGTCGTTCGCCCCGACAGCGAGCAACGCCTCTTTCAGCTCCGCCTGGCCGACGATCTCGGTGAACGACACCGCGCTTTCCCTGTGCAAAGCTTTTTTGTCCGTCCCT
Organism: Halobacteriales archaeon YIM A00010; assembly: GCA_025041175.1. Classification (GTDB taxonomy): domain Archaea; phylum Halobacteriota; class Halobacteria; order Halobacteriales; family Haloarculaceae; genus Halocatena. The sequence goes on along the minus strand of JAKCFJ010000001.1, from coordinate 904,134 downwards.
AAGTCAATCATACTTGTATTAGTGAAAAGGAGGTTTAACAACGTTATGCCAACGATCGGTTTATACACGGCGACGGAGAACGAGCTGGGCGCGATTCAACGGGCTGCGGATCAGGTTTCGGGCGTCGATCTGGTCGTTCGCTCCGAGAGCGACCTCGAAGACGAATCGGAGATCGACGCGTTCGTGGACGCGTTGACGGACGCGGCAGCGGCAGTGTTCTGGCTTCACGGAGCCGAAGAGAGCATGCCGGGCTACGACCACGCGATCGGTCGGCTGGGGGAAGCAGGCGTTCCGGTCGTCGTCAAATCGACCGGTGACGCCTACGCGTTCGAGGACACGAGCGCCGACGGGGCCGTCCGCGACCGGGTGTACGCGTATCTGGAGAAGGGTGGGACGAGCAACGTCGCCAGCTGCGTGCGGTTTCTGGCCAACGAGTACGCCGGGGTGGATCTGGCGTACGACGATCCGGTGGCGCTTCCTACGGAGGGCGTCTACCACCCCGATCACCCGGGCGCATCGTACGAGGAGCTAGTGGCGACGTTCTCCCCGGACCGACCGACGATCGCGGTCTGGTTCTACGAGTCCCACTGGACCCACGAGAACACCCGGTACGTGGACGCACAGGTGCGTGCCATCGAGGCACAGGGAGCGGACGCGCTCCCGATTTTCTGTAATCCGGCGACCGAGGGTGATGAGCAACAGGACGCCGAATGGGTGACCGACGCGTGGCTCACCGACGACGCGGGCGAGCCGATCGTGGATTGCGTGGTGTCGTCGTTCATGTTCTCGCTGTCGATGGACGAGCGGGGCCGGAGCGCGAGCGACGAGGGCGCAAGCGAGGTGTTTCTCGACCGGTTGGGTGTGCCGGTCGTCCAGACGATCACGACGATGCGCTCGCGCTCCCGGTACGAAGCGAGCGACACGGGCGTGATGGGGTTCGAGCTCGCCCTGTCGGTCGCGCTCCCGGAGTTCGACGGCAACGTCATCACCCACCCCATCAGCGGCAAGGAGCGAACGGACGATACGGCCGGCATTGGGAGCGCGCCCAAACAGCACTTCCCGATCGAGGATCGGGTGGAGCACGCCGCGCGGCTCGCGGTCAACTGGGCGGCGTTACGGCATACACCATCGGAAGACAAGCGGGTCGCCGTCGTCTTGCACAACTACCCGCCTAGCGACGACGGCATCGGCACCGCGTTCGGGCTCGACAGCCCCGAAAGCACCGTCAATCTGCTCGACGAGCTGGCGGCTCGTGGGTACGATCTCGGCGGAGCGCGCCCCGACAGCGGGCAAACGCTCGTAGAGGAGCTGACCGAACAGCTCACGCTCGACGACCGGTGGGTCGCACCCGAAGACGTGCGCGAGCTGAGCGTGGATGTCGTCTCTCCCGAACAGTACGACGCGTGGTTCGACGCGATGGACGAACGGTTTCGGTCGAACGTCACCGAGGAGTGGGGTCCGGTGCCCGACCGGGCGTTCGCGGTTCCGGGCGTCGAGTTCGGAAACGTGCTCGTCACCGTCCAGCCCCCCCGCGGGTTCGGCATGGATCCCTCGAAGGTGTACCACGATTCTGATCTCGAGCCACCACACGACTACGTTGCCTTTTACGGGTGGCTCCGGAACGCGTTCGAGGCCGACGCCGTGGTTCACCTCGGCACCCACGGAAGCCTAGAATGGCTCCCGGGCAAGACGGTCGGACTGAACGGCGAGAGCGCTCCCGACCAGCTGATCGGTGATCTCCCGAACGTCTATCCCTACATCATCAACAATCCCGGCGAGGGAACGCAGGCAAAGCGCCGGTCGTACGCGGCCATCGTGGACTATCTGACGCCGGTTATGCGCGCCGCTGGCACGTACGACGAGCTGGCCGAGCTGGAAGAGCTCGCAAACCGGTATCGGGAGGCAGGCATGACCGACGCCCGCACTGACGACGGCGAACAGCTCGCTACACTCATCCGCGAGAAAGTGGACGAGCTGGATCTCGCGGTCGAACTCGGTGTTGCTGGCGAGATAGACGAGACGGCAGAGGTCCGCGGTCCCGAGGCAGCCGGATCGACGCTCGCAGAGGGTGCGGTTGCGGGAGACACTGTGACGATCGACGAACTCGTCGAGCGGGTACACGAGTATCTCACCGACGTGAAAACCACCCAGATCCGGATGGGGCTGCACACGATGGGCGAGCCGCCCGACGGCGAGCGGCTCACCGAGTATCTGGTCGCGCTCACCCGGCTCGAGAACCCTGGCGCGCCGAGCCTTCGGGAGAGCGTGGCGGGCGTGCTCGGCGTCGACTACGAGCGGATGCTCGACGACCCCGGCGCGTACGACGAGGCGCTCGGGATGACCTACGCCGAGGCCGCCGACGCGGTGTACGAGACGAGCATCAAACTCGTAGAAACGCTGGCCGATCACGGTTTCGACGTTCCGGCAGCCGAGGCCGACGCCGGTCCGGACGAGCTAACGATGAACCTCCTCGTGGTCGACATCGAACCGCTGGGCGACGGCCGCGCGGTCCCTGGCGCACACGACGATCTCCGGGCAGCGCTGTCGTTCATCTGTGAGGAAGCCACACCGCGCGTTCGGGAGGCCAGCACGGAGATTCCGCGGACGGCCGACGCCCTCGCCGGCGAGTACGTCCCGCCGGGCGGGAGCGGCGCGCCGACCCGCGGGGGCGTCGATCTGCTCCCGACGGCCCGGAACTTCTACACGATCGATCCACGGAAGATACCAGCGAAAAGCGCGTGGCAGGTCGGCAAAGAAGTGGCCGAAGGGGTCCTCGAGCGCCACCGTTCCGAGGCGGGCGAGTATCCCGAGGAGATCGGCGTCGTCGCGTGGGGAACCCCGACGGTTCGGACGCGCGGCGAGACGATCGCGCAGGTGCTCGCGCTGATGGGCGTCGAACCCGAGTGGACCGACGCCGGGCGGATCGACGGCGTGCACCCGATCCCGCTTTCGGAGCTGGACCGCCCGCGCATCGACGTGACCACCCGCGTGTCAGGGCTGTTCCGGGACGCGTTCCCACAGGCCGCGAGCGTCATCCACAGCGCGGTCGAGGCGGTGGTCGAGCTGGACGAACCACACGGGATGAACTACGTCAAAAAACACGTGGAGCAGGAAACCGAGCGCCTCCGGGAGCAGGGCGTGGAGGATCCCACCACCACCCACCGCGTGTTCACCACGCGCCCCGGTGGCTACGGCGCGGGAACGAACAAGGCCGTCGACGAAGGCAACTGGGACGACCGCGCGGATCTGGCCGACGTGTACGTGCAGTGGGGCGGCTACGCGCTCGAACAGCGCGGACGCGTCACCGAGGCCCACGACGCGTTCGAGCGCCGGCTCGGAACCGTCGAAGCCACCGTGAAGATCGAGGATACCGCCGAACAGGACGAGTTCGACAGTTCCGATTGGTATGCCTTCCACGGCGGGTTCATTACCGCTGTCTCCGAGATCGCGGGCGAAGAACCGGCGTCCTACGTGGGCGATTCGTCCGATCCCGACAACGTGTCGGTGTACACCAACGAGGAGAAGGTGCGCAAGGCGATGCGCGCGCGGGTGCTCAACCCCGACTGGCTCGACAGCATGAGCGAACACGGCTACAAAGGCGCGGGCGATCTGTCCACGACGGTCGATGTCGTGCTCGGCTGGGACGCCACTACGGATGTCGTGAGTGAGACGCTCTGGACCGACGTGGCCGAGGCGTACGCGCTCGATGAGGATCGTCAGGAATGGCTGCGCGAGGTGAACCCGTGGGCCCTAGAGAGCATCACCGACACGCTGTTGGAGGCGATCGATCGTGGGCTCTGGAACGCCGATGACGCGATGGAAGACCGGATACGGGACATTAATCTGGAAGTCGACGGCGACCTCGAAGCCCGCGCTTCGACGGGGGTGGCCGGCGATGACGACTGAGGAGCGCGAGGCGTACGCCGATCTCGGAGCCACCACCGAGTCCGCGATGGAGATCGCCGAAAACAGCATGGACCGGGTTCGGGAACTCGTGCCCGACGAGACGCTCACTGACCGCATGCGACAGAAGGCGGTCCACGCGACCGGCGATCCGGAGTTCCAGCACCTGCTTCGGTTCGACGGCGCACCCGTGCGTGCCGGCGCACGGGCGGTGCTCGAAGAGCGCCCGATCGTCACGGACATCACGATGGCCAAGGCGGGCATCACCGGCCGTGGTCATTCCTGCCCGGTTCGCAAGGCGATCGGCAACGGCACGGAGTTGGCCGAGCGAACCGGCATGACCCGCACGGCCGCGTCCGTGCTCGAACTCGACCGGGAGGGCGTCTACGAGGGAGCGATCGCCGTGGTCGGAAACGCGCCGACAGCGGCGCTCGCGCTCGCTGACTGCATCGAGAACGGCACCCGGCCCGCCGTCGTGATCGCCACGCCCGTCGGGTTCGTCAAGGCCGAAACGAGCCGAAAACGCATCCGGACGGTCACAGCCGAGTACGCCGTCCCCGTCGTCACCAACGTCGGCCGGCGCGGGGGGAGCGGGCTGGCGGCGGCGCTGACAAACGAGCTGATCCACGTCGCAAGCGACGCCCGAGACGACGCTGTGGCTCTCTCCACGGACGAACCATGACCGAGGAGTACGATCTCGATTCGGGTCCCGATCCGGCGAGGATTGCTGCTGCAACCCCGGAAGCGGACCGTTCCAATGAGTCCACACCCCCAGTGTATGCCGTCGGCATCGGGCCGGGTAAGCCGGAGTATCTCACTCCGCGCGGCGAGCGCGCGATCAACGAGGCCGATGTCGTCGTCGGCTTCGAGACGGTGATCGGCTTCGTCCGCGACCGCACGAGCACGGACACGGAGCTGTTGGCCTGCAGCTACGCGGACGAAGCCGAAACACTCGGTCTGTTCGCCGAACGCGTGGCCGACGGTGCCGCCGGAACCGCCGTGTTGATGGGCGATCCCAACCACTCGGGCTACCAGTTCGTTGGGAAGGTCCAGGCCGTCGTCGACCGTGGAGTCCGGATCGTTCCGGGGATTTCCTCGGTGCAGGTGGCCGCCAGCCGCGCCCGAACCCCAATGGAGGAAACGACGTTCGTCACGCTCCACAAAAGCGGGGACATCGCTCCGGACCTGAACCGACTGCGCGAGCAGGCCGGAACCCGTCACCTGCTCGTGCTCCCCCGTCCCTACGACTGGATGCCCGGCGACGTTGCCGCGATGCTCCTCGAAGCGGGCGCACCGGAATCGCTCACCGCGATCGTGCTCGAACGGCTCACACACGACGACGAAACGATCACGCGGACGACGCTGGGCGAACTCGCGGCCCACGCGGGCGGTTCGGACGCTGATTCCACGCCGTTTTCGGACCTTTCGGTGCTTGCCGTGCGGGCTGGGGGGTAGTTCGATAACCATTATCCATGCGGCGGGATCGTGCTCATTGCCGAGCGCGTTGGGAAACCGGATGTCGGCTGGTCCGGTCACCGCGACGACTTGGCTGTCCCCGACGATCTTCCTGAGAACGATATCCTATCCTGCGACCGGTTTAGCGTGCTGAAAGACGAATAGGTCCATCCGGTTTCTCGCTCCTGGGCTTCGACGGATACTTGACTTTACCATAGATGGATATTCACAATATTATTATCATAAAGAGTTATGATATATTATAATACGGGAAAGAAAGTTATCTGTACTGAATGTGGTAACGAATTTGACCCCAAGGAGACGAAAAACGGGAACACAAAGTGCGCTGGCTGCCAGATGTTCGGCTGATCAAGGGACGACTTTTTCATGCTCAATTCGGTTGAGTAAATAGTCACGGTGCCCCTTGACGAGTGTTTTTAGTTCAGGGAGGTTCCATTCTTCGGCCAGACTGGTAAGACGACGGTAGATATGTCTGCCGTCGAGGATTGCTTTTTCATATCCCTGTTGAGTGTTTTCGCATCGGTAGCCGAGAAGTCCAACATCCCTCATTTCCTCGGCTGAGAACCGTCCGTCTCGCACGCGCTCGCGCGCATCCATCCAATCTTCATCTCGATTGATGAATGATTCGACCGCATCAGGAGGATAGCCAAACACAACGCCCAGCCTGCGCTCCCATGCTTTTGTCCGCTTTGAGCGGTTGCTCGTTGGCAAGAGATCAAGCCGTCCATGGACAGGGGCGACGACCCAGAATGGCGTCCCCAGCCTGGTTTCGAGCGCAAGGTCGAAAGTCTCACACAGTTCTCGGAACCCTTTTCGAGCTGCGAACGGATAATCTGGAAACTCTTCGTCACGGGGATCGAACGCCATCGCAGGTTTGTCTCCCGACAACACGAGCACAAATAACAAGGGTTGGAGATCGTTGAAGAGTTCGTTTTCAACACAGTTCCCGAGATAGTCCCGAAGCGCCTGACGTTCGTCGTCGATAATCGTCGTGATGGGGGGAGTGGCGGCGGTTGGCACGAACATGAGGCTATCTTACCAATTGCTGCGAGTGATATTTATTGTTTGGCACGGCGAATAGGCCAATCCAATTCGACAGCGGTACGAGGCAGTTCACAGCCAGTCATTCCGGCACGGATACGGTCTCACGACCTCAATAGCACACGAGATTATCACATCAGTCCAGTCCTTCCCCGTCGGCCGCAACGGGACGCTGAGTAGCGGTCAACCGGGCTTCGAACGCGGACGACTCGTCGTCCGCCAACGCCCGCTGTTTTTCGAGTTCCGCGTGAATCGCGTCCGTGATCCTGGGATGGGTCCCGAACGGATCGGCGTACTCGATTCCGTCCCGCCCCAACTGCTGGGGAATCCGCCGCTCGGTCGCCTCACACCGGGTCAGAAACAGCGGCACCGCGACCGCTCGCTCGTTCGAGAGTTCGTACCTGACGCACTCGACCGCCGGATCCTGCACCAGATAACACGTGCGGACCTCGCCGTATCCCGTTCCATCCCTGAGCCGCGCCGCGTGGTACTCGGCCGTCTGGCGGTGGTAGGGCTTCGAACTGCTCCCGAACCCCACGAGCACCAGCGACGCGTCGGCGTCGGCTCCCAACCGCTCCGTGGCGCGACGAACGATCACGTCAGTGACGGCCGGGCTCCGACCCGGCGGCTCGCAGTACTGAACTGCTCCAGAAACAAACGAAAGCGCCGCCGGAAGATCCCGGACCGTATCGAACGTGTGGGCGACACACATCGGCACCGCGTACACGCGGTCGCCCGGAATCTCCCGCAACCGACGGCGGAGCTCACGAACCGGCTCGCTCTCGTAGGTCGCAGTGTACGCCTCCTCGACGACGCCACGCCGCGCGAGACGGTCCGCGTGCGTTTCGAACACCTCCCGAGCGTGCGCCGTACCACGGCCGATGAGTAGGAGCGTTTCGGATGACATTGATGGATTCGGTGGTAATACAAGTATACCTTATCTAGCCCAAATAGGCTTGGTTTGATGATTGGTGCGGGTTGATAAATAAGTTTTGGTTATATATAGATCAAAATTTTTATTTATAGGTGTGTATATTACGGATCGACTCGTGTGGATCTCGCCGTTGGCTCGCGCTCTCCACCGGGGAATTAATGTGGAATTGTTCCAATAATACTGTATTGGTGTTATTGACGAGTATGAACCGACATAGTTTCAGTATCGAACGGCCGCTGTGTGTGGTGGGATCGGTTGACCGATGAAGTTCGTTTTCGTGGGGGGAAACACGGAGACGGCCCGGGTCGATGGGATCAGTGCCGCGGGTGCCACGCCAGCGATGATGGTCCACACACCGAGCGCCGACCTCGAGATCGTCACGTACGGGCAGCCCGTGAGAGCGCCGGTGGTCCCGGTCAGTCCGACGGGGTGTCCGACGCCCGCGGTGGTTACGCGCGCAGTGCACGAGCTGATCGGGTTCGAACGGATCGCTGTCGACGCCGGTCTCGCGCGTCCGACGAGCGCGCCCACGGTGTCGATCGGCGTGGATCCGGGTCAGGACGTTCGGGAAACCACGCCCGTGCCGGCCGCATCCGCAGCGTTCGAAACGGCCCGGGGACTCGGTCGACAGATGCCGGAAGAGAAGATTATCATCGGTGAGACTATTCCGGGCGGAACGACGACCGCGTTGGGCGTGCTCACGGCGCTCGGGGAGCGTCAGACGGTGTCTTCCTCGTTGCCGGAAAACCCCATGAAGCTCAAGGAAGGCGTGATCGAGGCGGCGCTCGATTCGAGTGGTCTGTCCGCCGGCGACACCGCCAATGATCCGGCTGCGACGCTCCGGTGCATTGGGGATCCGGTGTTGGCCTCCATTGGGGGGCTCGCTGTGGGAGCCACCGAATCCGGAACCGACGTGACGCTCGCCGGCGGCACACAGATGGCTGCGGCGGCGGCGATCGTTCGCCACGCCGGGGTGGACGCCCCGCTTTCGATCGCCACGACCATCTTCATCGCCGAAGACGAGTCCGCAGCCATCGAGGAGCTGGCGGCCGATCTCTCGGTGGACGTGACGGTCACCGATCCGGGGTTCGACCAGCGAGACCATCCGGTGATGGACACCTACATCGCCGGAGAGGCCAAAGAGGGCGTCGGAATGGGCGGCGCGCTGGCGTTGGCCGACCAGAATGACGTCCCGATGGCGACCGTGCGCGATCGGATCATCGAGGTGTACGAGCGACTCCTCGAACAGGACGACGAATGAACGGCGTCGTCATCGCCGGAACGCGCTCGGGCGTCGGGAAGACCGTCGCCACGCTCGGTGTGATCCACGCGCTCGAGACCGCGGGCGCGTCGGTCCAACCCGCGAAAGCCGGCCCGGATTTCATCGATCCGAGCCACCACGAGCGCGTCGTTGGCCGGCGCTCGCGGACGCTCGACCGGTGGCTCCAGGGCGAGCCTGGAATCCGGCGGAACTACCACCGGGGCGAGGGCGATCTCTGTGTCGTCGAGGGCGTGATGGGGCTGTACGACGGGGACGCGTCGAGCACCGCTATGGTCGCCGAAGCGCTCGATCTGCCGGTCGTGCTCGTCGTCGATGCGAAGGCGGGAATGGAGAGCGTCGCGGCCACGGCGCTGGGTTTCCAGCAGTACGCGTCCAACGCGGACCGTGACATCGACGTTACCGGGGTGATCGCTCAGCGCGCTCACGGCGGTCGCCACGAGCGCGGGATCCGCGAGGCGCTCCCTGATGGGATCACGTACTGCGGACGGATTCCACCCCGCGACGAGCTGGTGATCCCCGACCGCCACCTCGGACTGCATATGGGCGATGAAGCACCCCTCTCTCCGGCGGTGCTCGACACGGCCAGCGAACACCTCCGGATCGATGTGCTTCGGGACGTTGCGCGCCCACCACCCGAACCCGCCCCGGTGGCGGAGCGTTCTCCGCGGAACAAACGGATCGCCGTTGCGCGGGACGAGGCGTTTCGGTTCTGCTATCCGGCGACGATCGAGCGCCTGCGTGCGCGCGCCGACGTGTGCACGTTCGCGCCGGTCGAGGGGGATGACCTGCCCGACTGTGACGGCGTCTATCTTCCGGGGGGCTATCCGGAACTGCACGCCGAATCGTTGGCGAACAGCGCTGCAATGGGTCAGCTCCGCGAGCGAGCGAGCGACGGATTGGCGGTGTTCGGGGAGTGTGGCGGGCTGATCGCCCTGTCGGAAACGCTGACCACTACCGACGGGGAGACCCACGAGATGGCCGGCGTCCTGCCGGCCCGCGTACGGATGCACGACCGGTACCAGGCGCTCGATCACGTCGAACTCCGCGCCCGAACCGACGCGCACACCGCCAGCGCGGGCGAGACGGTACGCGGCCACGAGTTCCATTACTCCAGCGCCGACGTCGATCCCGACGCCCGCTTTGCCTTCGACGTCGAGCGCGGCGACGGCATCGACGACGGGCGGGAAGGGCTGATGGAGTACGACACGCTGGGCACGTACTGCCACGTTCACCCCGAAAGCGGGGCGTTCGACGCGTTCGTAGACCGGTTGTGAGCTACTCCGACGACGGCGTGTCCGCGTCAGCTAGCCGGTTCTCGTACTTTTCCAGGGATGTCTGTAGCGCTTCGTCCGCGTCGATTCCTTGTCTTTCGGCGAGCGCGAGCAGCGCGAACAGCGCGTCGCCAACCTCGTCTTCGCTGAGTGTGAGATCCTCAGCAGCGTTCCCATACCCCGTCGAGGCGTTCGCGTCCTTGGCCAGCTCACCCACCTCCGAGACGAGATCCAACAGCCGATACTCGGGTGGGGCGTGGAGACCGTGTTGCTCGATGAACGACGCGACCCGTCGCTGTTGTCGATTCATTCCGTGTTCCGTTTCACCGTCGGCCGGTTAACACTAGTGTTTCTCTCCGAACCACTCAGCCACAGAAAACTTTTCACTTCCAAATGAATAGTTGTGATATGGCGTCTTCAACGACGACACGGGATTTCCAACGCAGTCCTCGCCCCAATCCCATCTACGCGCTGGTCGTTGGGCTGTACGGGTGTGCCATCCTCGCACCGCTCGGGATCATCGCGCTGACGACAGCCATCGGGAACACCGCGCTACTCACCTTCGGCGGGTTCGCCACGATCACGCTCGTGACGGCCGTCGTGGGGAGCGCTACCGCCCGCACCCCTGGGTTCGCGGTCGTGATCGGTCGGCACCGCTTCGCGTGGCTGCTTGCAGTCGTTCCTATCGTGTGGTTCGGTCTCCTGATCGGGGGAGCCGAAGCCGGAATCGCGCCGTGGTCGGTCGACTCGGTTGTGGGCTGGTCGCTGTTGGGAATGATTTCCGGGCTGTTTCTCGGACTGCTCCTCACGGGGATGAGCCGGACTCGCCACGCGAACGCGCGCCTCTCGGACGCGACCGATCTCGCACAGTGGGACGCGTGGTTCCCACAGCGTCGACGCCGGGTCGTGAGCGCGATCCTCGTCGTCGGATTCCTGTGTATCCCGGCCGGGATCGTTGCCGAGGAACTCCTCGGCTACGAATGGGGATTCGTCCTCGGACAGACGGCCTTCACGGTAGCATTGGCAACGAGCATCGGAAAGCCCAACGGACGAACGATCCGGGTGTCGGACGCCGGAATCACCGTCGAGCACGGGATCTTCCGCCGGCTCCGGCCGTGGTCGGCGTTCGAGGGCTTCACCCACACGGACGACGCGCTCGTCGTCCACACTACACCGTGGTGGCGACCGGCGATACGCTGTGATACCGGCCGGATCGAATCGATCGATCAGGTCACCGACGCGCTCGAGTCCCACCTTCCATCCGGATCCGAGCGCACGACGAACTAATAGAACCAACGTCATCTCACCGCTGCTAAGGTAAATTATTACTCATTTTGGGAAACTTTTTTAGTGGTGTGGTGGGTGAATGAAATTGTGGCGCACGAGCGCACCGGGAGGACGATTCCAGGGTACAACGGATGAACCACGGCCGCGGGCTGTACAGTCTGTACTGACAGTCCGCGTGTCTACTCATCAGGCATTCCTGCGTTTTTCATGGTCAGCGGTTCGGGCAGGTTCGTACACCTGTTTTCATTTTCGGTACGCTCAGCACAGCAGTTAGGAGCGTTCAGTACAGCCGCGTCGTCAGTTCAGCTGGTCGACTAGCCTTCAATAGTGAGTCCGGCTGCGTCGAGCTGTTCGTGGTATCGTTTCCGGATCGTGACCTCGGTCACTTGCGCCACGCTTGCGATGTCGCTCTGGGTCGTTTCGGAGCCACAGAGGCGTGCTGCGGAGTAGATGGCCGCTGCTGCGTAGCCCGTCGGTGATTTGCCGGACAACAGCCCTTCTTCTGCGGTGATGCTACAGATCTCCATCGCTTTCGATTGGACGGTCCCCGACAGATCGAGCGCCGAACAGAATCGGGGAATGTACTGTCGCGGGTCGGCTGGCTCCAACGCGAGCGAGAGTTCGCGGGCGACGTAACGGTACGTCCGGGCGATCTCCGACCGATCGACGCGCGACACCTCCGTTAGTTCGTCCAGACTGCGCGGTAGCCCCTCCTGTCGACAGGCGGCGTAGAGCGTGGCAGTGGCGATCCCCTCGATCGACCGCCCACGAATGAGATCCTCGTCCAAGGCACGCCGGTAGAGCACCGACGCGATCTCGCGTATCGACTGGGGAACGCCGAGCGCGCTGGCCATGCGATCGATCTCCGAGAGCGCGAACTGGAGGTTCCGCTCCTTGTTGTTCGCCGTGCGAGCGCGCTCGTGCCACGTGCGAAGGCGGCGCATCTGTTCGCGTCGCTTCGAGGAGAGTGCCCGACCGTTTCCATCCCGATCCTGCCAACTGATGGCCGTCGTTAACCCCTTGTCGTGTAGCGTCCGCGTCACCGGCGCGCCGACGCGAGATTTTTCCTCTCGCTCCGACGCATCGAAGGCCCGCCACTCCGGACCGGTGTCGAGCATGGATCCCTCGATCACGAGTCCGCAGTGATCACAGCACCGTTCTCCACGCTCGTGGTTGCGATACACGGCCGAACAGCCACACTCCGGACACTCCAGCTCCGATGACTGTGTCACCGACGTGGAATCGGTCCGCTCGTCCTGCCGATCGCTCGCTGTCGTCATTGTATCACTCATGCCGATCACTCGCTGTCGAGAACCCGCTTCGTTTCAGGTCCCGGGAAACGCTCCGAGTCACAATGTGGTAGTAAATCATTGACTAGCATATAAATATTACTATAACGAAGTTAAATAAAACTATTTCGTGGCTCAATATCTTCCGGTAGCAATCGATGGTCGTTTGCCCGGTACCAGCCGGTTCGTGACCTCCTTCGACCCGTTTGCACGGAATGACTGGGTTGACGTGTTGTTTGGCGTTGACGTTTGGAGGGACTCCTGGATGACAACGACGGAGACATCGGTCCCCGTCCTGTTTTTGATCTGCCATCTGAGTCGATCGGCCGTCCGATCCGAATCGGTCTCCGCTCGGACAGTGACAGACGTCGGGTGCCGGGCGAACGGCCGTATCTCGTAGGAGATGTTGACAGCCAGTACTCGGGCATCGCTTTCGGCAGCGATATCGTCGACCGTTTCTTTGAACTGAGCGTTTTGGTTCAGGTTGATCGACGTCGTTACGAGGAACCCGGACACGACGAGGAGTCCAACGAACAGGGTTCCGAGCCGTTTCAGGGTCGTTCGTTTTGCGATTTGCTGTTCGGACCAGTGGGTGGGTCGGTATCCTCGCATCCAGAGCACACCGAGGCTCGCGAAATTGATCGACAGAACGTTCACGAGCAAGAGCACGGCAACGCTGACAAGAATGACGGGGGACCAGTAGGCGATGGAGAGACCGACCGCCGCCGCGGGCGGGATCAAGGCCGCCGCGATCATAACACCCACCAACGGCGCGCTCGCCCCGGCACTGACCGAGAACGCCCCGGCCGCACCGGAGCCCAGCGCAACGATGAGAGACAACGCGCCAGGATTGACGCGGGAAATCACCTCATCAAGCGTTTTGAGATCCACAGTCGGCATGATCGTGAGCTTGACGAAGTACGCGAAAACGGTCGCGCTGAGGACTGCAAGGACGAGACCGAGACACTGAGCGAGAACACTCGTTCGGAACAGTTCCTCGTCGTTGACGATGCTTCCGACGCTCGCGCCGACGGCCGGACCGAGAAGCGGCGCGATGACCATGCTCCCCACGACGACGGCGGCGCTGTTGGTGAGCAACCCCGCACAAGCGACGATGGCGCTCACGACGGTGAAAAACACGTAACTCGGCGTCATCGCTGCCATTTCCGTCACTTCGTCTTGCAGTTCCTCCCTGGAGATTCGATTGCTCGTGAAGAGCTCGAGCGGCGATTCCATGCTCTTCTGTTCGTCCGTTTCCGTCTCCACCTCGCCATCGGCAAGGATCGCTTCGACGTCAGTAATGATCGCGTACCCGCCCCGCTCGATGCCGATCTTGCGGAGCGAATCGAGAAATTCCTCGACCTCGCCGGTCGCAAGCGGTACGGACACGATCATCGCAGTGTTGCGTTCGGACGTTTCGTCGGTTATCGCGTAATCGACTCCGCGGTCTTCCAGCAACTCTACGACGGTCTCGTGTTTCTCGGGGGGAACCGCCATCTGAAGCAAGCGCATTGTTTGCCGTCGCCGCCGGTTCTCCCGCTATGGATTTAATTGTGTGTGTCGTCGACCCACACCGCTCGCTTTCCGACTGATACGGCGAGACGACGCAATCACGGGGTTGCGGTTCCCGTGAGCGTCGTTTGTGCGATGACGTGGTCTTCCATCGCGTCCTCGAGCGCCGCTTTCGTGGACTCGGGCTGGAGATCCAAGCGGCTGTCGAGCGCGTAGAGTTCGAACTGGTAGGTGTGACGTCGATCCGGTGGGTTGGGACCGCCGTAGCCGACCTCGCCGTAATCGTTCGTGCCCTCGACCGCATCGGCCGGCGCCCACGCCGATGGGATCTCGGTCCGGTCGGGATCGATGTTCCACACCACCCAGTGGTCCCAGATCTTTCCCGCTGGCTCTTTCGCGTCCGGATCGTCGACGATGAGCGCCAGCGATTCGCTTTCGGTGGGGACGCCGGCGATCGACAGCGGTGGGTTGACGTTTTGCTCGGTGTAGCCATACTCCTCTGGAATCGGTTCACCGTCGGCAAACGCCGGACTCGTGAGTTTGAGTTCGCTCATTGTGCACCCTCACCGTGGGTCGCCACGGTGAAAAACCCCCTCCGAGGGGCTCCATCTTTCCCGCCCCACGAAAACCGTTAGGTGTAACAAGAGACAACTACAGCCATGGCCTCGACCGTTCGACTCGGGTTCACGGGCGACGTCATGCTGGGACGGCTGGTCGACCGACGACAGCGCTCGCGTTCCGTCGACGCAGTGTGGGGCGATCTCCTCGGCCGGTTGCGGTCGCTCGATGGGCTGTTCATCAACCTCGAATGCTGTCTCTCGAGGAACGGCCGCCCGTGGCGTCGGACCCACCGTCCGTTTCATTTTCGCGCGGATCCGCGCTGGGCTGTGCCGGCACTCGAACGGGCGGGCGTCGACTGGGTATCGCTCGCCAACAACCACGTGCTGGATTACGAGGTCGAAGCGTTGTGTGACACGCTCGATTGGCTCGACGGGGCAGCCATCGCCCACGCCGGCGCGGGCCGGACCGAAGCGACTGCCCACGAGCCGGCACGAGTGTCTATCGATGGAATGGAGATCGCTCTCCTCGCGTTCACCGACAACGCCCCCGAGTACGCCGCCGGTCCCGATTCGCCCGGTGTTGCTCGCGTGACGTTCGATCTCGACGACGACGAAAGTCGACGGATGCTCGCTCGTGCGCTCGATGCGGCGCGCGAAACCGATCCGGATCTCATCGTCGCGTCGCTCCACTGGGGTCCGAACATGGTTACGGAACCGACGTCGGCGTTTCGGGACGTCGGCCGCTGGCTGATCGAGCAGGGCGTCGGGATCGTCCACGGACACAGCGCTCACGTCGTTCACGGCGTCGATGTACACGAGGGCCGTCCGATCCTGTACGACACCGGAGATTTCATCGACGATTACGCGGTCGACGAAACCCTTCGAAACGATCGCGGGTTCCTGTTCGAACTCCGTGTCGAACGGGACGGAACGCCGGTCGAGCTACGGCTCCTACCGACAGAAATCCGCGAGCGTGCAGTCCACACGGCGTCCAACGGAGCGGCGGACTGGATCCACGAGCGGATGCGCGAGCGGTCCGAACCGTTCGGAACGCGATTCGAACAGCAAGACGTCGAACTGGTCGTATCACTCGCGGACGATACGAACGCCGAATCTGATCGATAACGATCCGGCATCCACAAAGCTTATTATATAGATTGTACCAGTTAGATACGGGCAGCGAATCCGAGACAACAAGTTCAGTCGATGGCATACGGCTGGTGTATCGTCTGCTGTCCGTGCTCTCTCTGGCGTCTCGCCCCCATTTTTCGGTGTCGAACCGTTTTGGACATCGTCGTCGAGGCGCGCCCACCGAAACACGCAGGTAGCACGACCATGATAAGTACTGCATGGCCGATCCAGACGACGCACCGGACTGGGAGTTCAAGAAACGTGATGTGTACATCCTCCGTGAGCTTTCACAGGACCCACAGCTCTCCTCGCGCGAACTCGCGGACATCCTCGATCGGGAATACGACATCGATATCTCCCACGTGACGGTCAGCGAATCGATCCGTGGAATGCGAGAGGAGGGCGTGTTTCGGGAGGCGATCATCCCCAACGGCGCGTATTTCCTGTTCGGTATGTTCGAGTTCAAACTCAACCCGGAACACTTCGATGAGACGTGGCGCGACGCGCTCGAAGCCATTCGTGGCTCTCCAAACACGCTGTTCATGTTCCTCTCGGACGGTGAATACCAGTGGAAGTCGATCATGATGTTCCCGAACCGACGCGCCGAATCGAAGTGGATTCACGACTTCTACAAGGAGTACGGCGATTCGGTGCAAAACATCCGAAACTCGGTGGTTCACAACGTTCTGAAATTCCGTACAGACGCCGAAATCCTCGAAAGCCTGTACGATCAATGAATCCGTGTCCCGGATGTCGTGAACCCGTCGGTGGTCCACGACCACATCGTTCTCGGCCCCGCGGCGTTCAGAGCGAACCGAGAACGGAAACAGAGATATAGAAGTAAGTGTACAGTCATCGCCGTTCAGCAGTATTGTTCGTAGGGGCATCCGACCTGTTGGATTGACCGCTTGGAGATCGTGTGACAGTGTGGTGTCAGCGAAAAATGTGTGAACGAATCGGAGCCTGTGGTGGAAATGGAAGTACTGTGGCACGGCCGGAATTACGAACGCCGTAGACGGCTTGAACGGCCATTACTAGCGCTTTCAGCCGGGGCGTAGGAACACCAACAGGCGCCGGAGATGATGTCTTCACTGGCGGACAAAGGTGTATGGATGGCGGTCGTCCGATTCTCGGAGATACTGGCACCAATTATAGTGTAGTGTTATTATATTATATACTTTGACCTGCAATGAAGTTCAATAATTTATGAATTTCCCGCTGCCCGAATCGCGTCACAGCATTCTTCACGTCTGAATGTGAACTATACTCATGGGTGGGGAGAACAAGCACACTATGTCTCGACGGTCGTTCGTTAGTGGGGTAGCGGGTGCGGCCGGTGGCGCGGCCTGCAGCGGGGTGGTAACGGCACAGGCGGAGGGTGGTGGTTCGATCGATTACGGCGGTTGGTTGGACGACGTGGGTTACTGGGGCGAAGAGACGACCGATCTAACGGGACAAGGGACAGCGACGGTCGAGGTCGGGGGGCAAGCAAACAACAATCTCTCGTTCGATCCCGTGGCTATCCACGTCGATCCCGGTACGACGGTCGAATGGGAATGGACCGGAGAGGGGGGTGCACACAACGTCGTGGCCGACGACGACAGTTTCACCAGTGGCAGTCCGGTCGCCGAGCCAGGGACGACATTCACCCAGACGTTCGATGAAGATGGAATCACTAACTATTACTGCGAACCACACCAGAGCCAGGGCATGAAAGGGGCTGTCGCCGTCGGATCGGTCCCACGGGAGCAAGCTGCACAACAGGAATCCGATCCGGAGGATCTGGGCGTACCGCTCCAACCCCACTACGTCGGCATCGGTGCCGTGTTGATGATGGCGTCCTCGCTCGTTTTCGTCTTCTACCTGCTCAAATACGGCGAAAGCCCCCACACGAAGGGAGGAAACCGGTAGCGTGATCGTGGAAGGATCCGCCTCGGGGGGCCAGATCCGACGCTCCCCGAAAACAACCGGACGCTCCGGCAGCGTGTTCATTACAATAGTACTACTGTAATTCCCGAGGCGTCTCAAACGATCGAAACGACGTTCCCACAATTCGGGAACTGCGCTTCCTACCCGGACGCTCTGTCCACTAATGTCCATTTTTCATTGATCTACGAAGAGTAGTATTCCAACAATGACGGAGCGGGCACCAGTACCAGAACAATGAATGAAATAGAATGGGTGGGTTGTGTGACGGTCTGGGTGTCCATCTCCGCGATCGACGAGTATCGGGTCGCTGCCCGTGCTCACGACAGAGCACAGCTGGGAACGACGACGGCGCTCTTCCTCACCCCTCGCGATCCGATGGCGCGACCGGCTACGAATGGGTGATGTTGAGCTCGATGACGTTGACCACTTCTAGCAGCTTGGTCGGCAGTTCCTCCCGGAACCTCTGTTTCCGAAAGCGGTTAGCGGGTCCGGAGACGCTGACCGCGCCAAGCACCCGCCCGGACGTGCTCAACACAGGCGCAGCCACACACCGAAGCCCCTTGATCCGTTCTCCGTTATCGAACGCGTACCCGCGGTCTTGGATCCGTTGTAGCTGGTCCGCCAGCTCGTCGGGATCGGTTACCGTCTCGTCGGTCCGTTTGGGAAGGCCCTGTTTCTCGAAGATCTCTCGTCGCCGGTCCTCGGGAAGGTGAGCGAGGATCGCCTTTCCGAGCGCGGTGCTGTGGAGATACACGCGCGTCCCGACGTGGGCTTCGACCTTCACGGCCTCGTCCCCGTAGGCGCGGTGGAGATAGATCCCCCGTCCGTGCTCCTCGACAAGGAGATTCGCAAGCTCTCCGGTTCCATCGGCGAGCTTATCCACCTCCGGAACGGCGACGTCGAACAGTTTCATGCGACTCCGGGCGTGCGCACCGTGTTCGAGAAACCGAAGCCCTACGTGGTAGGTTCCATCCTCGGAAACGACGTATTCCTCCTCCTCGAGCGTCTTCAGGTAGTTGTGTGCCGTGCTCGTCGGGATATCCAGCGCCGTGGCGAGTTCGGTCAGCGTCGCTCCACCGAGCGCCTGGATCGTTCCCACAATCTCGAACGTGGTCTTGATTGATTTGATCGAATTTTTTCCCATGCTGGATTGATCTACTCCACAAATATAAATCCACGTCCATCTCAATCAGCTCTATCCGCGGCCGTTCCGATACTCATACTGTCGGAGAGGGGTGATTGCATGCCGGCTGCTAGTGAATCGACAGACAGCAGCTGGCTAGTCCGTCGCACGCCGTCCGCAGGTCCGACAGTATCAGACGGTGACGACCGTGTTCGTCAGGACACCGATCCCTTCGATGTCGATGTCGATCCGGTCGTTTCGTTGCAACGTGAATCCCTCGTCCGGGACGAGCGACGTTCCGGTCAGGAGCACTGCCAGTTCGGGAACAGCATTGTGGGAATTGAGATACGAGACCAGCTCACCACAGCCCCGAACCATCTCGCCGGTGGAGGTCGCCTCGTCGTACACACACGCCCCATCCCGGTGGATGGACATCGACATCGTGAGCGACGTGGGATCGTCGAGATCAGTTCTGACACAGGGACCGATCGAACAACACTTGTCGTACACCTTGGCTTGGGGGAGATACAGCGGGTTCTCCCCCTCGATCGATCGGCTGCTCACGTCGTTGCCGATCGTGTATCCCACAACGCTTCCGTCGTAGAGCACGATCCCTAGCTCCGGCTCCGGCACGTCCCACGTCGAATCGCCCCTGATGCCGACCGCCTCGTCCGGCCCGACAGTCCGGCTCGGCGTCGCTTTGAAAAAGATCTCGGGCCTGTCAGCGTCGTACACGTCGAGATACATCTCGGGCGTATCGCTTTCTGCTTCCCGGGCTTCCTCGCTGATTCGGTAGGTCACGCCCGCGGCCCACACTTCGTCGGGAACGACGGGACGGGCTGGCGCCGTCCCGATGCGTCCAGCGTCGATCTCGTGTGCTGGATCGATGTGATCGCGGGCAACGTCGTCCACGGTCGACTGTGCGACGCTAGCAGCTCCGAGGAGTGAGCGGAAGCTGTCGAACTCCGGCTTCGCAGCCGTCAGATCGTACGCGCGTGAATCATTGACAACAACCAATATCCGGTCGTCTCGGTCGGACAGCTGGTAGTACCGCATGCTAATTCACTGCGACCAACGAACGAAATGTGTTATGGTACACTGCGTTTACTGCCGCGGGTGTCGCCGTGGCGACGAACTCCCCTGCCCACCTCGATCGAACGCCGATCACAGCGTCACAACTGATGGTTCTTCCATCCCGAAAACGTTTTTATACCGACCGTTGATGTTCAGACGACGCATGAACTACGCGCAGTTGCGAGATCCGAACGCGGAGTACACGATGCGTGATCTCTCGGCCGAGACGATGGGGTTGACCCGAGACCGAGGGCGTCGTGACGTGGAGATCACCGACGTACAGACGGTGATCGTGGACGGAAACTACCCGTGGACGCTCGTCCGGGTGTACACCGACGCCGGCGTGGTGGGGAACGGCGAGGCGTACTGGGGCGGCGCGCTTCCGGAGATCATCGATCGGCTCACACCCTTCGTCGTCGGTGAGAATCCCCTCGACATCGATCGGCTGTACGAGCACATGGTACAGAAGATGTCGGGGGAAGGATCGATCGCCGGAAAAGACATCGCTGCCATTTCCGGCATCGAGCTCGCGCTCCACGACGTTGCGGGGAAGCTCCTTGAGGTCCCTGCCTACCAGCTGTTGGGTGGGAAGTATCGGGACGCGATTCAGGTGTACTGCGACTGTCACACCGAGGCGGAGGCCGATCCCGACGCGTGTGCGGCCGAGGCCGAACGGGTGGTCGACGAACTCGGCTACGACGCGCTGAAGTTCGATCTGGACGTGCCCTCTGGCCACGAGAAAGACCGTGCGAACCGCCACCTCCGGACGCCGGAGATCGAGCACAAAGCCGAGATCGTCGAGCGAGTCACCGAGCGCGTGGGCGACCGGGCCGACGTGGCGTTTGACTGTCACTGGGCGTTTTCCGCGGGCAGCGCCAGGCGGCTCGCACGAGCGCTCGAAGCCTACGACGTGTGGTGGCTCGAGGATCCCGTCCCGCCCGAGAACCACGATGTCCAACAAACCGTGACCCAGTCGACTGGCACGCCGATCGCCGTCGGTGAGAACGTCTACCGGGCCCACGGCCAGCGCCGCCTCATCGAGGAGCAAGCGCTCGACATCATCGCGCCCGACGTTCCGAAAGTCGGTGGCATGCAGGAAACTCGAAAGATTGCGACGCTCGCCGATCTCTACTACGTCCCCGTCGCAATGCACAACGTCTCCTCGCCGATCGGAACGATGGCGTCCGCGCACGTCGGCGCTGCGATCCCGAACGCGCTGGCCCTCGAATACCACTCCTACGAGCTCGGGTGGTGGGAGGAACTGGTCGAGGAAGACGACCTCATCCAGGACGGCTACATGCCCGTGCCCGAACGACCAGGACTCGGACTGACGCTCGACCTTGACGCCGTCGCCGACCACCTTGCCGACGGAGAGACCATGTTCGACGAAGACTGATCCACGGACTACCAGTGGAACGACCATCAGTCCCGAGCAACGTTCTGCCAAACGAAGACTGTACACCCGGACACGAATAGAGCAACACGCAGGTGACCGCATCCCGGACAACAGGATTGGTCCCGGCCAATCAGGCGACGTATCGGTACATGAATCGTGTCCGGGTGTATATACTGTCGGACCTACGGACGGCACGAGCCGGACAATCCAGCTGCTGTCTGGCGGTGCACAAGCATCCGATAGTCAATCATCTCTGTCCGACAGTGTAGTGATCGCGTTGGACTCGATACGAGATTCACTCCTGTTTGATCGATATTGGCTCACAATACCGACCAAACGGGTTCTTTTCCTGGCTTTCGATCCATTCGACAGTCCCCTCAAAAGAACATGATGTACGGTATATACGAAAATGAATCCATAATACTGGAGATAACGATCTCTTTTGGAGATATTTTCATGGCTCACTTCGGAAAGAACGTAGGGAATAGCACTCACTTCCCCCGTACACTAATGATTACTATTTAGACGATAATGGAATATATTTTATTAATGTGAGAACATAACACTCTTGCTCCTGTTGGCCATATCCGATCTACTTCATTATTTATTGTATAATATATATGAATATAGACTGATTTTCGGGATGAGAGACTCCGCGAAGATGAAACTGTGAGCGACGTTACCGTGTGGAGCACACTCCACCACTATGGAAAATGTTTAATAGTGATCAACCCACACGAGACGGTAGGCAGTCACTTAGTGATGTACCATGTCTACTAACATTGATCACGTTGACGATCGGGACCGACGCCGATATCTGAAAACGCTTGCGGCCCTCGGCGTCGTCGGGACGACCGGGATCGCCGGCTGTTTGGACGAGGAAAGTGGATCTGATGGAGGCGGCGAGACCCTCGAAGTCGTCCACGGCTGGAATTCGGGAGACGGGAAAGCAGCTCTCGAAGCCTTACAAGCGGCGTTCGAAGATGAGCACTCCGACGTATCATCTGAATTCAATGGCGCTGGGGGAGACGCCAACGCCGAGTTGAATACGGTCATAGCGAATCGTTTACAGAATAACGATCTGATGGGATCGTTTGCGAACTGGCCAGGAAACCACCTGGAACGGTACAAGGGTTCCCTGATGGACGTCGAGGGAGCCGTCTGGGACGAGGCCGGGCTCAAAGACACGATCCACGACGCGACGGTCGAACAGTGCAGGTTCAACGACAAGATGCCGGGTGTTCCGATCGGTTCTCACCGGCTGAACAACCTCTTTTACAACGTTCACGTGTTCGAGGAAGCCGGAGTCGATCCCAACTCGTTGGACTCCGTCGATGCCCTGATCTCGGCGTTCGAAACGATCAATCAGAACACCGACGCAGCGCCCATGACCCAGGCGATGAGTGGGCCGTGGACGAACCTCCAGCTGTTCGTCCAGGTTCTCACGAGTCAGTCGGGCGTGGAGGCGTACACGAACTTCATCGAGGGCAATCCTGACGGGAACGCCCTCCGATCGGCGCTCGAAGCGACAAAAACCATCCTCGAGAACCACATCAACGGCGACGCCTCGACGCTGAGTATGACCGAGGCCAACGACAAGATCATTAACGGCTCTGCCGGCTGTGTTCACCAGGGTAACTGGCTGTACGGCGCGTACCGGAATAGCGATCAGGTCGAGTATCAGACGGACTGGGACTGGATTCCCTTCCCCGGAACGGAAGGGATCTACTTCTTCCACCTCGACTCGTTTTTGGCACCCGCCGACAATCCCACCCCGGATCTGACCGAACAGTGGCTCCGCTTCGTGGGAACGAAGAAGGCCCAGATCGCGTTCAACGAAAAGAAAGGGTCCGTTCCGATCCGAAACGACGTGGATGCGAGCAAACTGCCGGAGTTCCTGCAGCTGATGTACGACGATCTCCACTCCGCCGAAGAGCTACCCCCGACACTCGCCCACGGGCTGGCGGTCACACCGCAACAACTTACCGCCTGCGAGGAGGCGATCCGGGTGAACTTCATGGGACCCTACAACGTGGAGGCAGCCGCGAGCGATCTCGAATCGGCGGTCTCGAACTGAGCCAGAAGTGATATTATCTATACAATCGGGTGACTTGCTATGGCCACACACGAATCAACCGGGGAATCGGTAGCAGAAACCGTCGGGTGGCGGACGAAGCTCCGATACGTCCTCAATGGGGATCTCGTTCGTTCGCTTCCGTTCTGGGGTGTCCCGTTCGTTATCATGGGGATCGCCGTCTACGGTGGAATCGGCTACAACATCGCCATCTCGCTGACGGACACAGCGGGGATCGGGGCGGTCGACTGGTCGAGTCTGGATCTGGAGATGTACCGCCAGGCACTGGCTGCGCCCGCCGTTCACCGGGCTGCCCTGAACACGTTCGTTTTGCTCGTCGCCTTCACGTCGATCAGCCTCGTGCTCGGATTGTTCCTCGCGATACTACTCGACAGACAGTTTCGGTTCAAAGAGCAGGTGCAGATGATATACCTACTTCCGATGAGCCTTTCGTTCGTCGTGACCGCGAAGCTGTGGGTATGGATGTACAACGCCGAGTCCGGGGTCATCAACGTCACTCTCGGGCTGTTCGGGATCGGTCCGATCGACTTCCTCGGAGACCCATCATATTCACTCGGTGCGATCGTCCTCGCGTTGATCTGGCAGTTCAGCGGCTACACGATGATCGTGTATCTCGCCGGGCTGCAATCGATCCCGGGATCGCAGTTCGAGGCCGCACAGATCGACGGTGCCAGTACGGTCCGGATCTATCTGCGCGTCATCATCCCGCAGCTCAAGGCGGCTTCAGTGAGCGCGGCAGTCGTGCTGATGGTGTTCGCCCTGAAGGCGTTCACCTTCCTGTACGCGTTGACGGGCGGATACACGCCACCGAAAGGAACTGACATTCTGGCGACACTGATGATGAGGGAGGCGTTCAGCAACGTCCAATGGGCGTACGGGGCAGCGATTGCGACCATGCTATTAATCATGGCGCTCGGCGTCATCTCGCCGTACCTCTACTACCAGTACAGACAGGGGAGCCTATAACTATGGCACGAGATTCACTTGCGGACATCGACGTTGCGGGGATCGTGAACGGCATGGACCACCGGCGGCTCGGGATCTACATCGTGGTGACGCTGTTCATCGCGTTTTTCCTCGCGCCGCTGGAGGCGGGCATTCTGACCGCGATCAAAACCGATGCGTCGATCGCCCAGACGGTGCCGTTTCTCCCCCCAGGAACTGATGGAGCGACGGCCGAAAACATCGGGACCGCCTACGGCCAGTTACAAAGCAGTATCATCAACTCGCTCGTGATGGCCATTCCGGCCACGCTCATCACCATCGTGTTGGCGAGCATGGCCGCCTTCGGGCTCACGATGGTCGACTGGCGGGGACAGGTCGGGATCCTCGTGTTGTTCCTCATCGGCGTGTTCGTGCCCTACCAGGCGGTCATCATTCCGGTCGATAAGTTCTGGTACCAGGTCTTCCCGCTGGCCCAGATGCTCGAGCCAGTAGCGCGGTTGAAGCTGGTCGAACCGGAGCACATGCTGTTGGTTCCGTTGACCATCACCCACATCGCGTACGGGATTCCGATCGTCACGATCCTGTTTCGGGGGTACTACCAGAGCATGCCCCAGTCGTTCGTCGAAGCCGCGAAGATCGACGGGAAAAGCCTCACGTCGATCTACACCGACATCGTTCTTCCGCTGTCGAAACCGATGTTCGGAGTGGTGTTCATCTACCAGTTCACCCAGATCTACAACGAATTCCTGTTCTCGTTGACGATCATCAAGTACGCAGACTCGACGGCAGCGACCATGACGTTGGTGTTGTCCGGCATCGGAGCCTCGATTTCCGGTATCGATTACGGTCTCCGGATGGCCGCTGCGTTTCTCGCCGCGCTCCCGACGCTGTTGCTGTACATCGCGTTCTCCGAACAGTTCGCCAAAGGACTCCAGACGGGGGGCGCGTAACCGTCCACGCGGACACACCCAACGCATACACCGCTAACCGACATACTCATCACTAACACACGACACAAACAGTAAACATGGCCAACATAACGATCGAAACCCTCACGAAACGCTTCGACGATGTCGTCGCCGTCGACGACGTGAACGTCGACATCGAGGACGGGGAGTTTCTCGTTCTCGTCGGACCGTCGGGCTGTGGAAAGACGACCACGCTGCGAATGATCGCCGGGCTGGAGACGCCGTCGGACGGAGAGATACGGTTCGGAGAACAGCTGATGAACTACCGCACGCCCCAGAACAGGGACGTTGCGATGGTGTTCCAGGACTACGCGCTGTACCCCCACATGACGGTTCGTGGGAACATGAAGTTCGGGTTGGAAGAAGAGCCCGGCTTCACCGACGAGGAACGGGAACAGCGGGTCGAGGAGGTCGCGGAGCTGCTCGACATCTCCGAGCTGCTCGACCGTCGTCCCGAGGAGCTATCCGGGGGCCAACAGCAGCGAGTTGCGCTCGGGCGGGCCATCGTCCGCGATCCGGAGGTGTTCCTGATGGACGAGCCGTTGTCGAATCTGGACGCGAAGCTCCGCGCCCAGATGCGAACGGAACTCCAGCAGCTCCAAGAGCAACTCGGCGTCACCACCGTGTACGTCACCCACGACCAGACCGAAGCGATGACGATGTCCGACCGGATGGTGGTGATGAACGACGGGATCCTCCAGCAGGTCGGCGAACCGCTGGAGCTGTACCACGAGCCGAACAACGTGTTCGTCGCGGAGTTCATCGGCGAGCCATCGATGAACTTCCTCGATGGGACCTACGAGGACGACGGGTTCGTCTCCGAGCAGCTGACCTACCCGTTCGACGCCCGTATCACGGAGGCCCTCGATGGGGTTTCCCCGGGCAGTGAACTGCGGCTCGGTATCCGTCCGGAGGACGTCGATCTCCTCGAATCCGACGCCGGCTCGGAAGACGCCGTTCGAGAAGACCACACGATCGAAATGAACGTGACGGTGGTAGAGCCGATGGGCAACGAGAATGTGGTGCATCTCAAGTTCCCCGACTCTTCGAGCACCACGGAGGATCTCATGGCGATCGTCGACGGTATGCGACAGATCGATGCGGGCACCAGCGTGACCGTTCACATCCCGCCCGAAGCCGTCCACGTGTTCGAATCGGCGTCCGGTGACGCGCTTCACAACCGACAGCTCGAATACGAGGGGCAGGCGGTTCGTATCTGAACCACGCCGCTCCGACGCGGGAGTTACAGCGCGCTCGTGGCGAACCCACCGTCGATAGTGAGCACCTCGCCGGTGATGTACGACGCTGCATCACTGGCGAGAAAGACCGCCCCCCCGACGATCTCCTCGCGCTCCGCGACACGATCGAGCGGCGTTCGTCGGTCGATCCGCTCGCGCTTTTCGGTTCCGTCGGCGTACGTCTCCTCGTTCTGTGGCGTGATGACGAAGCCGGGCGCGATCGCGTTGACCCGGATCTCGGGGGCCAACTCCTTGGCGGCGGCCCGTGTGAACGCTTCGACGCCGCCTTTGGCCGCCGAGTAGGCCGGCAGGTTGGCCATCGAGAGCCTGGCCGTCAGGGAGGAGATGTTGACGATGGCACCGCCCTCCTCCACCACAGGAGCGAACGTTTGCGTGACGCGCCACACGCCGTCGAGCGCGACATCGGTGACACGGTCCCAGTCGTCGTCGTCGATACCGAGCACCGTCTGTCGGGAGATCGCGCCCTGCGAGACGACGACCACGTCGATCCCGCCGAGTTCCTCGGTGGCCGTTTCTCGGACGCCTTCGAGCGTCGCTTGCTCGGTCACGTCGCACGTAACCCGTGCAGTGGTCGCCCCGCGCTCTTCGAGCGCCGTGGCCGTGGTGTCGACCTTCTCCTCGCTCCGACTGGTCGCTATCACGTCGGCTCCCTCGCTCGCAAAACCGAGGGCGATCGCCTGCCCGATTCCGCTCGTCCCACCGACGACGACCACCCGCCGATCGCTGACACTCACCGGTGTGTGTTCGTACGAAACCATACGCGGTGTGTGATCGGAGCCAGTATTACGGTTTCGATGCCCGACAGGATCCGTAACACTATAACCACTGGGCTGTCAGTATCGACTGTCCTATGCGCGCATTGGCGAAAGTCAGCCGTACGCACGGAGCGATGGAACTCGTCGAACGGGAGCGACCGGACCCAGCGCCCGACGAGGCACTCATCGAAGTCGAGTACGCCGGCCTCTGTGGGAGCGACGCCGGAATCTACGAGTTCGAATCGGCGTTCGAGCGGATGGCGCTGCCGACCGTCATCGGTCACGAATACACCGGGCGGGTCGTGGAAACCGGAGACGCGGTTTCGGGGTTCTCGATCGGCGACCGCGTGGTCGAACGTCCCATCCGGGGCTGTGGCGAGTGTTATCAGTGTTCGATCGGTGAGGAGAACGTCTGTCAGAACGCGGTAATCACCGGCGTCGACCACGACGGGGCGTACGAGCGGTACATATCTGTTCCCGAGCGGGCGTTACACCCGGTGCCGGACAGCGTCGATCCGATGCACGCTGCGGCCGTCGAGCCGACGAGCATCGGTACTCGTGCGGTCATCGAGAACTCCCGGGTGGGACCCGGCGACCGGGTGCTGGTCGAGGGACCGGGACCGATCGGACTGCTCACCGCGCAGGTGGCGCGCGCACAGGGGGGAACCGTCGTCGTCTCCGGGGTCGGGCAGGACGAAACGTACCGGCTGCCGCTCGCCGAACGGCTGGGTCTGGAGACGATCAACGTCGGGTCCGAGGACCTCGACAGCAGACGCGACGAACTCACGGACGGGGTCGGGTTCGATGTCGTGTTCGACACGACCGGACACCCCTCGGGGCTGCAGTCGGCCGTCGACGCCGTTCGAAAGGGCGGACAGATCGTCCTCGTGGGACAGACCGGCGAAACGACGATGCCGTACTCGCCGCTGGTCCGATCGGAGATCGATCTCCAGTGTTCCTACGCGTCGATGTACGAGGACTTCGAGAGAGCGCTCCGGCTGATCGGATCCGGAGACGTAGACTGTGCCACGTTCGTCGACGATCGGTTCTCGTTGCTCGACGCCAACGACGCGTTCGAGGCGTTTCTCTCCGGGGAAACGTGTAAACCGGTGTTCGACATTGCCGAACTCGAAGGGTAACGCTCCGACCGCTGGTGGCTCTCCCGGGATCCGGCAAGCCTCGGTGTTTTAGTGGCTGGTTTCCGTACCGGACGGTAATGATCGATTGGATCGATAGCTACGAAGCACGTCAGTGGCAGTTGACGACGGAGGGAACGGTTCGATACGCGCTGTTGGGGCTAGGGTGGTGGACCGTTGACGTCGCGCTGCCCGCGATCGGTGCCTCCGAACTCGGTGAAGCGACCCTTCTCGTGAGCAGTTCGACCGACAAAGCCGAGCGCATCGCCGCTGAGAACGACATCGACCGAGGGATCAGCTACGAGCAGTTCCACGACGGCGTCGCAACCGACGCGTACGACGCTGTGTACGTCGGAACGCCGAACGCCCACCACCTCGAATACGTCGAAACGGCCGCCGAACACGGGAAAGACGTGCTCTGTGAAAAGCCCATGGAGAGCACCGTCGAGCGAGCCAAACGGATGGTCGAGGCCTGTGAGACCGCCGGTACCGAGCTGATGATCGGCTACCGGATGCACACCGATCCCGCCGTCCAACGCGCGCGCGAACTCATTGAGGACGGATTTTTGGGTGAGCCGGTCTCGGTCCACGGGAACAACAGCCAGCCGCTGTTGGACATGATTCCGGATCCCGATCAGTGGCGGCTCGATCCCGATCAAACCGGGTACGGAACGTCGGTGATGGATCTCGGGATCTACTCGATCAACACCACGCGGTTTCTGTTGAACCGCGACCCCACTGCCGTTCACTCCCGAATGGCGTCGACACACGACGCGTTCGACAGCGTTCCCGACGAACGAGCCGCCTCGCTCCTCGCTTTCGAGGGCTGTGAGATGGTCTCGACCGCGAGCCAGAACGCGCACGAGGACACACGTCTCAGGATCACGGGAACCGAGGGACAGATCGAACTCAGACCCGCCTTCCACGGCGAGTGTGGGCTGCACCTCTCTCGAAACGATCTCTCTGTCGATGTGACCCACGAAACGTTCGATGCCGAACGGGAGACGACCGAACTGTTCGATTATTTCGCTGACCGGCTGCTCACCGACGGCGATATCCACCCCGACGGCCGCCACGGACTCGTGGATCTCCGCGTCATTGAGGCGATCCACGAGTCCGCGGCAACCGGTGACGTGATCGAACTGTAACACTCAGAACCATCTTCTACGTCTCCGGAAACGAGAACAGCGTTTCCGTCGAACGGTGTTGGGTCGTCCGAAACACAGTTCTACGGTGGTGTGTCCATTTCTGAACACCGATCCCGTCGGCGAGGAACGATCGTAGTGGGAGACGCGATTTTACCCTGGTTCCGATTGTATTCCGACAATAGTGAAAGGCACTACACACCAGCAATCTAGAAGGTTAATCGCCACCCCTCCGGAAACGACTGGTGGCCGAGTTCCGTTCGGATCTCTACCCGTATCACCCACGTCGGTCGACGCGTTGAATACGGAAGCCTGCCAGCGATTTGGTACCAGTGGGACCGTCGTAACGTTGTGCTGTACCACTTACAGCCGTACCGTTGTAACGAACGCTGACCCGCCTGCGTCTGTATTTGTATGTCCATTACACATAATATAACTATTATTTCTAAGTAAATTATATATTGGTGTATTGTTATTCTATTAGTATGATATAATATCTAAATACTATTGTGCTACATTGCATTGCCATCCGTATGTAACGGACGGGAATACAGCGTCGATCGTCAGTGCTGATCGACCAATTTGATTCGTTACGCTCGTAAACGCCTCTATTTGGAGTTATACTCATCTATCCATCGCTAGCAGCTCTTTTTCACTGTTGGTATTACTTCCGCGTGCTTGGAGTATAGATTGGATATTACATAATTAACTAAATAATTTTGATCATCTCGAAGAACAATATCACATATATTTGCTTATTCAGTTCGTTCGAAATAGGCGGATGACTGTTCTCCGAACGTCTAGAGCTCACGAATTACTTCACAACCGTGTTCGTCTATTACAACGGATGTATGACACGTGCTCCTTCGGACAGAGTGTCACTCGCAGATAGCGCTCGGAATCGTTTTCACCACATTTATTGGGTGTGGGACTCGTTCGAACATCACAGATGGTCGCCATTGAAACTACAGCCCTCACCAAGCGTTTCGACGACGTCACTGCGGTCGAGGGATTAGACCTCCAGATCGAAGACGGAGAGATATTCGGGTTTCTCGGGCCGAACGGCGCCGGGAAATCGACGACGATCAACATGCTGTTGGATTTTCACCGTCCAACGTCGGGATCGGCAACCGTGCTCGGTTACGACGCGCAGGAGGAAACCGACGCGATCCGCCAGCGGGTCGGGGTGCTCCCGGAAGGGCTGGAGCTGTACAAACGACTCACGGCCCGCGAGCACCTCGAACTGTGCGTTCGGATGAAAGACGCCGCCGCCGATCCCGACGCCGTGTTGGACCGCGTTGGATTGAGCGACGACGGGGACCGGGCAGTGGGTGGGTTCTCGAAAGGGATGTCCCAGCGCCTCGCGCTGGGGATGGCGTTGATCGGTTCGCCCGATCTCATCATCCTCGACGAGCCGACCTCCGGACTGGACCCCAATGGCGTCCAGGAGTTCCGCGAACTGCTCCAGGCGGAGGCCGAATCGGGCACGACCGTCTTTTTCTCGAGTCACGTCCTCTCGGAGGTCGAAGCCGTGTGTGACCGGGTCGGCATCATGAACGAGGGGGAGCTTGTGGCGCTCGACACGATCGACAACCTCCGGGAGCACGCCGGTTC
Organism: Halobacteriales archaeon YIM A00010; assembly: GCA_025041175.1. GTDB lineage: Archaea > Halobacteriota > Halobacteria > Halobacteriales > Haloarculaceae > Halocatena. The sequence goes on along the minus strand of JAKCFJ010000001.1, from coordinate 873,009 downwards.
GGGCGGAACGGTCGAACTCACCGTCGAATCGGTGCCCGAAGAGCTGTCACTCCAGCAGTTCGACGGCGTCACTGACACCACGATCGACGGCACCGAGATCCGTGCTGTCTGTACGACGACCGAAGCGAAAATGAGCGTGATCCGTCGCGTCGACACGCGGTCGACGGTCACCGGGATCGTCGTAGAAGAGACGTCCCTCGAGGATCTGTTCAACGAGTACACCAACGGTGAACAGGAGGTAGAGGAGGGTGACACGAAGCGAACGCCGGAGGTGATCGCGTGAGCCTCGCTGGCGTCGTCCGCAAAGATCTGCTGGACGTTCGGCGGTCCAATCTTCTCCGGGGAATCGGGCTGCTGTATCTCGCCTTCACCGTGTTGTTCTTCTGGGGAACCGGCAGCACGGGTAATCCGGACATGTACATCTCGCTGTGGTCGATGATTGCCATTGCTGTCCTCCTCGTGCCGCTGATTGCGCTCGTGGCGGCGTATCTCTCGATCGCCGGAGAGCGACAGAGCGGCAACCTCAAATTCCTGTTGTCGTATCCGAACAGCCGGCGGGACATCGTCGTCGGAAAGCTCATCGCCCGCTCGGTGGTGGTCGGGGGCGCGATCGCGTTCGCCTACGTGGTCGGGCTGGCGCTGGCGCTCTACTACTACCCGGAAGTTGTTGTGGGTGATTTCGTCGCCTTCGTCGGACTGACGCTGCTGTATACGTTCGATTATGTGAGCATCGCTGTCGGCCTTTCTGCCGCCACGAGCACCCGATCTCGGGCGATGGGTGGGGCCATCGGTGCGTGGTTTTTCCTCAACGTGTTCTGGAACGCCTTTCCGATCAATCCGAACACCATCATCGAATTCGTTGCCGGCGAGCTCGGAACATCGGTCTCCCAGAACGCCAAGGATCTCGTGTGGTCGCTCAGCCCGACCGGCGCGTACATGAACTCGATGCAACTGGTGTTTCCCGACTCCGTCGCCCGCCAGACGGGACAGAACCAGTGGCTCGATCCGAACGCTCCGTTCTATCTGGAGGGGTGGTTTATGCTGGTGATCCTCGCGGCGTGGCTCGTCGTCCCGCCCCTGCTGGGCTACTGGCGGTTCCAGCGCGCCGATCTCGGGTGAGCCGTCTTTCACCGCGTCCAGCTACCCATAACTATTATTGGAGGAAACGTAACAGAAGTAGATGTGCAACGCCACCTTTTTTATGAGATGGTGATGACCAATGATCCATGGACGAGCTGATGGACGACGCGCAATCGGCGGACAACGGAGGAACGACCCGACGAACGGTGTTGCAGCTACTGGGCGCTACGGCCGGAATTACGGCGGTTGGAATGGGGGAGGCGCTCGCAGCCCACTCGGAGGCATCGGACGGGGACGGGGGCTACGCGCTTCCACCACTTCCCTACGCCTACGACGCACTCGAACCCGCCATCGACGAGCAGATCATGCGGCTCCACCACGATGAACACCACCAGGGCTACGTCGATGGCGCTAACGATGCTCTCGATCAACTAACTGAAATGAGACAGAACGACCAGTTCGATAACATCAAATCAGTGAAAAGAGATCTGTCATTCAATTTATCTGGCCACATTTTGCACACGGTCTTTTGGACGAGCATGTCCCCCGATGGTGGTGGCAGTCCCTCGGGTTCGCTTGCAGACGCGCTGGCGCGTGATTTCGGCTCCGTGGACGCGGCCGTCGACGAGTTCTGTGCCGCTGCCAAGAACGTGGAAAGCTCCGGGTGGGGCCTGCTCGTGTACGACCATCTAGCAGACCGGTTGTTGGTAACCCAGGCGGAGAGCCACAACGATCTCGCGGTGCAGGGAGCGACGCCGTTGCTCGTGCTCGACGTGTGGGAGCACGCCTACTACCTCCAGTACACGAACGACCGGGGTGCGTACGTGGACGCGTTTTGGGATGTTGTGGATTGGGACGCCGTGGGGAGTCGGTACGAGGCCGTGACGGGAGCCGACATCCTGGAGTGACGCTCACGTTCGCCAGTAGGCCGGTGTGAGGAGAACGAGCACGGGAAGGATTTCGAGCCGGCCGATCCACATCAGAAACACCATGAACAGCTTCGACGTTGCGGGAAACGCGAGGTAGCTGTTCATCGGGCCGAGCTGGCCGAACCCCGGTCCGACGTTGCCGAGCGTCGCAGCGACCGCGCTCATGGCTTCGAACGCGCTCAGGAAGTGGCCGACCCGCCACGCGTCCGCAACCACGAGAACGACGCTGACGAAAAAGAACACGAGATACAGCAGGGTGAACGCGTAGATTCCTCGAATCGCGCGTTCCTCGAGCGGGCGTCCACCCAGCCGGACCGGTGAGACCGCCTCGGGGTGGATGGTTGTGAACAGCTCCCGCCGGAGTGATTTGAGGATGACGACCCAGCGGACGATTTTGATCGCGCCACCGGTCGATCCCGCCGAGCCGCCGACGAACATCCCGAACAGCAGAATGTACTTGGTGGGGGCGCTCCAGGTGTTGAAGTCCATGTTGGCGTATCCCGTCGTTGTGACGATGGAAACGACCTGAAACGCCGCGTGTCGAATCGATCCCTCGATATCGCCGCCGAACGGCGAAAGATCGGCAGGGATGGCTTGGAGACCGAGACCAAGAAATAGGTGGCCCGCGACGACGGCGGTGAGCACCCCGATGATACCGGTAAAGGCCTGAAACTCGGTGTCACGGAGGAGCCGTTTTGGGTCGCCGGTGGCGCAGTGCCAGAACAGCGCGAAATTCGTTCCCGCAGCGACCATGAACGGAATGATTACCCACTGGACCGCACCGGAAAAGGCCTCGATCGATCGCGCCTCCGGCGAAAATCCCCCGGTCGGCATCGTCGTGAGCGGGTGGGCAACGGCGTTGTACAGTCCCATGTTCGGGGCGAGCCCGACGAGGTGGAGTCCGTACAGCAGCGCCATCTCGAGCAGGGTGAACCCGAGATACGCGATCCAGAGCACGCGTGCGGTTTCCGCGATTCGGGGGGTGAGTTTCTGAATGCCTGGTCCGGGGGCTTCGGCGTCCATCAGCTGTGCGCCACCGACCGACAGTTCGGGGAGGATGGCGACCGCGAGCACGATGATCCCCATTCCGCCGAGCCACTGGGTGAGCTGTCGCCAGAGCAAGAGCGCGTGGGAGTGGCGATCGAAGGAGATTTCCCCCATCACGGTCGCGCCAGTGGTGGTAAAACCGCTCATCGACTCGAACAGAGCGTTTTCGGGCTGTGCGAGCGCCGATTCGGTGCCGACAGCCCCCGCGATCAGATACGGCATCATCCCGACGAGCGCGACGACGAGCCACGTGAGCGCAACCATCAAGAATCCTTCGCGTGCGCCCAGGTCCGGGTCGGGATCGACGCGTTCGAGCGCGACGCCCACAACGATGGCGAGTAGTGCGGAGACGACGAAGGTGGGTACGTCCTCGCCGTAGTACAGTGCGACCGCAAGCGGGACGAGAAACGCACCCGAGAGATACTTGACGACCGTCCCGACGAGACCGACGCTCGCCCGCCAGTCGACGCGGAGCCGATCCCGGTCCCAGAGCCAGTTCCCGTTCATACGAGCCGAGCGACGGTGTCGATGACGGCTGTTTCGGCGAACAACACCACGTGGTCGCCGGTTTCGAGGACAGTGTCACCACGAGGCGTGATGATCGAACCGTTCCGGGTGACCGCTCCGACGACAACCTGGGCCGGGAGATCGGCCATCGATTCACTGATCGGTCGGCCTTCGAGGATGCTGTCGGGGTCAACTTTGATCTCGAGCACCTCCGCGTGGCCGTGTTCGATGAGCGCCACCTTCTCGGTGTCAGTGTCGTGGGTAAAACGGATGATCTCCTCGGCGGTCGCATCGCGTGGATTGACCGCTGCACCGACGCCGACCGCCTCGAAGAGCCCGGTGTATTCGGTGGTTTCGACCACCGCGATCGTCCGGTCGACGCCGATCCGTTCGGCCAACAGCGAGGCGAGCAGGTTCTTCTCATCGGAGTCGAGCGCGGCGATCACGACGTCAGCGTCGCCGACGTGCTCTCGATCGAGAAACTCCCGGTCGGTGGCATCGCTCTCCATCACCGTCGTCCCAGCAAGCTCCTCGGCCAACTCGCGTGCCCGTTCGTGGTCGTGTTCGATCAGTCTGGGGCGGAGACCGCGGTCTTCGAGCAACCGCGCGGTTTGGACCCCCATTTGGCTCCCCCCCACGATGACGATGTCCTGTCGATCCCCGGTGTGACCGGGCGCGAGATCACCGGCGAACGCGTGTGTGCTCTCGGAGCTTCCGATCACGACTAGATCGTCCTCCGCCTCGATGACCGTCTCCCCCTCGGGAATGATGATGGACCCATCGCGGAGAATGGCAGCAAACGTTAACTCAACGAAATTATCGGCCGATGCCACGGTTTGGCCGGCAACAGGGCTGCCGTTCGGAACGCGAAACTCGGCCATGAATATCCGCCCGTCGGCGAAGACATCGACATCCTGGGCGGCTGGTAGTCCAATGATGCGAACGACCGTCTCGGCAGTCAGGAGGTTGGTACACACCATAAAATCGACGCCGAACGCACCGCCGGTGTGGTTCCACGTTTCGAGGTAGTTCGTTTGTTTCACTCGAGCAATGGTGAACTGATCACTCACAGCCGTCGCCGTCGCACAGGCCACGATGTTCGTCTCGTCGTTGTCAGTGCTGGCAATGAACAGGTCTGCGGTCTCGATATCGGCCTCTCGGAGCGTCGAGAGCGACGTACCGTCCCCCTCGATGGCGAGCACGTCGAGCGAGTAGGTGAGCGAATCGACCCGCTCACGGTCCGTATCGACGACGATGACCTCGTGGGCATCGGCGAGGCTCGCCGCGATCGAGGACCCGACCTGTCCCGCCCCGATGATGATCACGCGCATGCGTACTACCCACCCATATCCAGACGAGAGCGTGCCCGACTAAGTGGATTGCCATTTCACGAGCGTGCATTCGTCACGTCACAGTCATCTTTGTCGGTGAAGTTTATTGGTCGGGATGCGGTACACTCCTCAATGGCCGCGACCTAGCGACCGACAAAAATGACGATCAACGATCTCTGGTTTCTCGCCGACCAGGCCGCCCGGTGCGCTGAGAAGGCGTATCACCACCTGATAGAACGCTACGGCGAGCCGCTCGAGTACACCCGAACCAAATCAGTCAGTCGATCGCGGTTTCGCACTCTCGCAGAGCGAATCTCCGGATCTGGGGCCCCCTACGGCACCCACACGATCGTCCACCGATCGACCGGCGCGCTCCTTCTCGTCCGCCACGAGGGCGTCGATATGTGGGTTCTTCCCGGTGGTCAACTCGACAGGGGGGAGTCGTTTCACGACGCCGCGCAGCGCGAACTCGAAGAGGAGGCGGGAATCGACGTGACGTACGACGGGCTGGCCATGCTCACGCGGGTAGAGGTGTCTCACGGACGCTACCAGACGTGGGGCGTTATGCCGGTGTTCGCCGCCCGGGCAAACACGTTCGAAACCGACATCTGCGATCCGGACGGAGAGATCAGCCGGGCGCAGTGGTTCACCGAACTCCCCGAAGACACCCGCGATCGGGAGGATCTGCTCGCGTGGCGAACACGAGCGCTCTGATAGGGACTGTTGTGAGTATTTTCGGCACGGACGTTGACTGATACTGTCGGACAGAGCCGCGTAAGCAGTGCGACGGACTATCCAGTTGCTGTCTGGCGGCTCACCAGCATTCGATAGTCAACCACCTCTGTCCGACAGTATGACAACTGCTCTGGGGGTTCACGAACCGTTCTGTTTCGCTACAGCGGTACGGAATCACAACAGTCCTGATGAGGGCGTGCCAGCGATCGCTGACCGTGCCCGTTAACCGTGATCGGAACCGTCGGTTCCCATGGACGACCGCGGCGTGATCGTCGATCTCGACGGCACTGTCTACCGGGGAAATACCCCGATTCCGGGGGCAGCAGAAACGATCGCAACGCTCCGTGAACGCGATGTCTCGATTATCTTCTTGACGAATAATCCGGTGCTCTCGCCCGAATCGCTCAGCGAACGGCTCACCGCGATGGGGGTAGCTGCTGCGCCCGAGGAGGTCATTTCCGCGGGTGCCGTGACAGCGCGCTATCTCGCGGAGAATCATCCGGACCAGCCGGTGCTCGTCGTCGGGAGTTCCGGGCTGTGCGAACAGCTCACTGACGCCGGACTCGCGCTGACCGACGATCCCGTCGCGGCAAGCGTGGTGGTTACCTCCTACAATCCGGAGTTCGGGTACGAGGACCTCACAGCAGGATTGCAGGCGCTCGACGACGCTGCGCTGTTTCTCGGCACCGATCCGGACCGGGTGTATCCGGACGACGATGGCCAACCGATCCCCGGCTCGGGCGCCATCACTAACGCCGTCGCCGGCGTCGCAAACCGCGAACCGGATCTCGTCCTCGGAAAGCCGGCGTTCGAAACCGTCGAAACCGTACTCGATTCGCTCGAACACCCACCCAGCACCTATCTCGTCGTCGGTGACAGCCCCGAAACCGACATCGCATTCGGCCAGCGCGCTGGAATGGACACCGCGCTCGTCCGGTCCGGTCTCACCGAGACGCCCGAATCGACCGCCTTCCAACCTGATCACGTCGTCGACTCGCTGGCTGATGTTGTATCTATTCTATAATATCTGGGAAAATTTTTTATGGTATTAATTCTAATAGAGTCCCATGATACGGAGTGACGTCCCGTACGTCTACGATCGTTTCGACGACACCGAGATCAGCGACGCACCGGCACTGGTCCCAGAGGCCAGCGCCAGCCAACACGAAACGGTCATCACCGACGGGGTGGCGATGAGCCTTCGATCCTACCAACGCAGAAAACGGAACGGGCACGGAGCGATGGAGTAGTGTCCGATCCGGTTCTCGCGGTGTGAACCGGCTCCGATCGGTTCAAGGTTGATACTGTCGGACCTGCGGACGGAGTGCGACGGACGAGCCAGCTGCTGTCTGGCGAGCCACCAGCAGCCGATACGCGATCACCCCAGTCCGACAGTATGGATCTGGCGGTAGTGTGGCCTTCGGACGGACGAACAGCCGCTCCGATAAACTCCGGTTCTTTTCCAACAGTTCCGTGCAGCTTTTTGTGGGTGTCGGTGTTTATTGGTGATGTATCATGGTAGACAAAGACGAACTCCGTGAACAGATGATCGACGCGTTCGGCGGTGCCGACTACCCGATCAACAGCCCGATGGATCTCGTTCCTGCGCTTCCCAACGGCCCATCGACAAAGTTCGAATCGGGAGATTTCTCGATGACGGCGATGGAGCTCAACACGAAGCTTGGCGGCGGGGATTTCCCGTACGAGTCGCCCGAGGCCTTCGTCGACGACGTGATCGACCAGCTAGAAGAGCAAGATAACATCTAATCTCCGAATCGGTGGGTGGCTGTGCGATCCTCGACGCCGTGAGGCGTTTTTTGTCGCGATGAACTGATTTCCTTCGCGCGATTGCGCGCGATCCGCGATCGAGTTGGAGTTGACGTTTGCCGTTGGTGCCGGTAGCGGATTGGAGCGCGAGAGAGCTGGCTCCGTCGACGTTCGCGCGTGGTGGGTGGTCATTCATCGCCAGTGCTGATTCTCTACACCACCCCACGCCCTGGGGGTACTTTGTATTGATATGCTTGAAAATCTTCAAGCAGAGCGTGAAATCACCGTTCACACTGTTCACTACCGTTTACAGATCGATATACCAGATAACTCCACGAAATACCCGGAAGAGACGGACTACGTGCTGATATCGTATAAACTACCGACACATTCAAATACAAGTAGTATCGGATAACCAACTGATATGGACACGCGCCTGCTATCCTCGCGTACCACGGTAGTTACTCGCTGCTGAAAGAAAGCCATACTGTGTTTGTGAGTCGACCGCAGAAAGCCATGCTCCGGCGGGGATTCGAACCCCGGTCATCGCCTATCTCCCCGCGACGCCCGAAAGCGAGCACGGGCGAGAGGGCAATATGATTGGCCGGACTACACTACCGGAGCCCGACTCAGCGTCTATTCACTACTGGGAGCGAGTTGCGTATAACGGTTCCGTTTTGGCCCCGCTGTGGGAGGTCGATACACGATACGTGAAGCCATTTCCCGCGACGTTTGACGGCCGAAGCCACGCCCTTATTCGGCCCTCACTGGATATAATTCGGTTCGTCCGAGTTACACCGCTTTTCGTGTTCTTTCGCTTCGTCTTCGATGTCGAACATGAGCCCGCAGGCCTCGCAGGTGTGCCACGTTGTGTCGTCCCGTTCGACCTGTGTGACCATACATCTCTATTGGTGTTCTTCGGTAAAGGAGTTACGTGGGTCGCCGTCGGGAGCGGTGTCCCCAAGCGGCCGCCTCGGGACAATGGTCTCAAGAGGAGGTGTCACGTAGGCCGGGTATGGAGCAAGCGGTTGAACTTACCGTTCAGGGCGCACGAAAGCGCGACGCGGGGCGGGGTATTGCGCGCCTCGCCGGTTCGACGTGTCGCAGCCTCGGCGTGTTGAGCGGCGAGACGATTCTTCTCGATGGACCCCGCCAGACCGTCACGAAAGTGTGGCCGGGTGGTGATCAGGGCGTGATTCGCATCGACGCCGACACGCGCCAGAACGCGGGCGTGAACATCGGCGAGCGGATACGCGTCGGTCCCGTCGAGGTTGCGGACGCCAACAGCGTGCGGGTCGAGCTGCCATCTCCCCCAGATTCGGAGCGGGCCGCGTCGGTCATCAAGCGCAGCCTGCAAGACCGGCCGGTGCAGGCGAACGAACAGGTGCATCTCGACCGGATCGGCGCTCGCGTGATGATCGCCGGAACGACGCCGTCCGGAACGGTTCGAGTCACGGACGAGACCACGGTTTCGATCACCCCCGAACAGGACGAAGACAGCACCGATTGGGACGAGTCGTCCACTAGTTCGGAGACTGAGTCGGTCACGAACAGCTCGGAGCCGACGTCCGTCCGTTCGTCTCCCTCGGATCGGATCACCTACGAGGACATCGGGGGATTGGACGACGAACTCGAACAGATCCGGGAGATGATCGAGCTGCCCCTCTCCGATCCCGGGCTGTTTCGCCAACTGGGCATCGATCCGCCGAAAGGGGTGTTGTTGTACGGTCCGCCAGGAACGGGCAAAACCCTCATCGCAAAAGCCGTCGCCAACGAGGTGAACGCCCACTTCGAGACCATCTCGGGACCGGAAATCGTCTCGAAGTACAAAGGCGACACCGAAGAACGCCTGCGCGAAACGTTCGAGGAAGCAAGTCGCCGGGCACCGACCATCATTTTCATCGACGAGATCGACTCCATCGCCGGTTCGCGCGACGAGGAGGCGGACATGGAAAACCGCGTGGTGACGCAGCTGTTGACGCTGCTTGACGGAATCGGATCGCGCGACGAGGTCGTCGTCATTGGGGCGACCAACCGCGTGGACACGCTCGATCCGGCGCTCCGCCGGGGTGGCCGGTTCGATCGGGAGATCGAGATCGGCGTTCCCGACGAATCGGGGCGTCACGAGATCCTCGAGGTCCACACGCGGGGGATGGCGCTGGCGGAGGACGTGGATCTCGATCAGTTCGCCACGCGCACACACGGCTTCGTCGGAGCCGACATTCGGACGCTCGTGACGGAAGCGGCGATGAACGCGCTCCGACAGTACCGCCAGACCGACCACCAGGAGCTGACCGTCACCCGTTCGGATCTGGAGACCGCGATGGCGGCCGTCGAGCCGAGCGCGATGCGAGAGTACGTGGTCGAGACGCCGACCACCACGTTCGACGATGTGGGGGGGCTCGGAACGGCGAAAGCCACGCTCCGGGAAGCAGTCGAGTGGCCGCTCACCTACCACGCGCTGTTCGAGACGACCCGCACCGAACCGCCCTCAGGCGTGCTCCTGTACGGTCCGCCCGGAACCGGGAAAACGCTGCTCGCACGCGCACTCGCCGGCGAGAGCGACGTGAACTTCATCCACGTAGCCGGTCCGGAGCTCGTCGACAAATACGTCGGTGAGTCCGAAAAAGCCCTCCGGGAGCTGTTCGAACGCGCTCGACAGACCGCGCCCACGATCGTCTTTTTCGACGAGATCGACGCGCTCGCCGGGCACCGTGGTGAATCCCACGAGGTGACCGAACGCGTCGTCTCCCAGCTGTTGACGGAACTCGATGGGCTGACCGACAACCCCAACCTGATGGTGTTGGGCGCGACGAACCGGATGGAGGCGCTCGATCCCGCGTTGCTCCGTCCCGGTCGCCTCGAATCCCACATCGAGATCCCGCTCCCCGACGAGGAGGCGCGCCGCGCGATCCTCGAGGTGCACAGCGACGAGAAACCGTACGCCGACGACGTGGATATCGACGCGCTCGCCGGCGACACCGACGGTTGGTCGGGCGCCGAACTCGAAGCCCTCGTTCGACAGGCGTCGATGCTCGCCATCCGCGGGTTCGCGTCCGATCTCGGTCCCGAAGCGGCCACCGAACGCGCCGATGAGATCACGATCGCTGCCGAGCATTTCGAGGCGGCGCGCGAGCAGGTCAAGACAGGGAAGTGAACTGACCGCCGGAAGCTATTTTGACGACGGTAGTGATTTTTTCGACATGGAGTACCGACAGCTCGGTTCGACGGGAACGACGGTATCACAGTTGTGTTTTGGGACGTGGCGCTTCGGTCGTGAGACGGGCGGTGTCGTCGAAACGGATCGAGCGGCCGCTCACACGCTGCTCGACGCGTTCGCGGATCGGGGCGGGAACTTCATCGACACGGCGAATGTGTATGGAACGCCCTCGGGAACCGCAGAGCGGTACATCGGTGAGTGGCTCGAAGAGCGCGACCGCGAGGAGTTCGTCATCGCCTCGAAGGTGTACTTCGAGACCGGCACGGGTGACGAGCATCCCAACGACGGCGGTCTTTCGCGCACCCACATCCGCAACCAGATCGAGGGAACGCTCGACCGGCTCGGAACCGACTATCTCGATCTGTACTACATCCACCGGTGGGACGAGGAGACGCCGGTCGAGGAGACCCTTTCGGCGCTGAACGGGCTGGTCGATGACGGCCGGGTTAACTACCTCGGCGCGAGCACGATGGCCGCGTGGCAGCTCACCAAAGCACTCTGGAAGAGCGAGGTCCACGACTGGGAGCCGTTCAGCGTCACCCAACCGCTCACCCACGCCGCCTACTACGAGGATGTCCGGGAGTATCTGGACGTGTGTGCCGATCAGGATATGGCGGTCTGCCCGTACTCGCCGCTGGCCGGTGGCTTTCTCACCGGGAAGTACGAGCGCGCCGATCCGGACGATCCCACGGCGGTGAAAGCTCCAGACGGATCGCGGGGGAGCTTCGACGAGCAGTTCGGTGAGTACTACACCTCCGAACGCGGCTGGCGCGTGCTCGACGCGGTCCGTGCGGTCGCCGAACAAGAGAACGCCACGCCGGCACAGGTCGCGCTCCGCTGGCTGATGGACCGAGAGGCGTTCACGTGCATTCCGATCGTCGGCGCGCGGTCCGTCGAGCAGCTCGATGAAAACCTCGGTGCGACGACCGTCTCGTTGGACGAACAGCAGCGCCAGCGCATCTACGAGGCGCGGTTCGAGGAGAACGGAACCCGGTACTGAGGCTCGGCGTCGTTAGTTGCTGGCCTCCACACGCCCAGCACGTGGCGCTAAGAAATCCCACGCTGCTATTCGATCGTCCAATCGAAACGTAAAGAACACGATCACACCGGTTCCAGCTATTTGTGTTGGGATTATAACTCTTGGATATGGACACAGAGAGGTACGACCGTTACCGGTCGGCGGTGGCCGGGGAGTCGTTGCCGCTGGCGTATCTCGATCGGGATGCGCTGGACGCGAACGTCGAGACGACGCGCCAGCGCGCCGGTGATCTCCCGGTCCGCGTCGCGTCCAAGTCGATCCGGTGTCGGGCGGTGTTGCGGTACGTGCTCGAACAGGATGGGTTCCGCGGGATCATGTGCTACACGGGCCACGAGGCGGCCCACCTCGCGTCCGCCGGATTCGAGGATCTGCTCGTCGCTTACCCACTCTGGCACGCCGGGGAGATCGAAGCGGTGTGTGACGCCATCGAAGGAGAGACCAACGTCGTTCTCACGATCGATTCGTCCGATCACGTCGAGCGCATCGCCGCGATCGCCGCCGAGCACGGCGTCGAGGTGCCCCTGTGTTTGGATGTGGACATGTCGACCACCCATCTGGGCGTTCATTTCGGGGTGCGACGATCGGGCGTTCGGACGCCTCCCGAAGCGCTCGCGCTCGCGGAGACGATCGCGGACAGCGCAGGCGTCGCGCTCGCCGGCGTGATGGGGTACGAGGCACAGATCGCTGGTCTTCCGGACGACGATCCGTCGAACAACCCGGTTACGAACGCGGTGATACGCCGTCTGAAACGCCGTTCCGTACCACGACTCCGCGATCGCCGGGCGTCGGTCGTCGGGACGCTCGAACGGGCGGGGTACGAGCTGGCGTTCGTCAACGGTGGGGGAACGGGGAGCCTGGAGTCCACCCGGCGCGACGATTCGGTGACGGAGCTGACAGTGGGATCGGGGTTTTACGCGCCTCATTCGTTCGATCAGTACCGGGAATTCCAATACGAGCCGGCCGTGGGCTACGCGATCGAGATCGTCAGACGGCCGGCCGGCGACACGTACACCTGCCGTGGCGGTGGCTACGTCGCAAGCGGTCCGCCCGGAATCGGCAAGACCCCCACGCCTCACCTCCCATCGGGCGCGTCGTTGCGCGCAACCGAAGGCGCGGGTGAGGTCCAGACGCCGGTTGCGTACGACGGTCCAGCAGATCTCTCTCCCGGCGATCCGGTGTTCTTCCGGCACGCGAAAGCGGGCGAACTGTGTGCCCACTTCGAGCAGCTGTGTGTCGTCGAAGACAGCGAGATAGCCGTCCGACACCCGACCTACCGCGGCGATGGGGTGTGTTTCCTGTGAGCCAACAATCAGGGAATCAGGTGTGGCACAACTGGTCGGGGGCGGTCTCGTGTGAGCCACACCGCTACTATGAGCCGACGGCCGAGACGGAGCTACAGGAGATCGTTGCGCGCCACGCGGGAGAGCGAACGATCCGGGTCGCAGGAGCCGGACACTCCTTTTCCCGGGTGGTGCCGACCGACGACGTGCTGCTCTCGCTCGACTCCTACACCGGGGTGACGGCCGCCGATTCCGAGCGACAGAGAGCGACGGTCAAAGCCGGCACGCGCCTGCACGAACTGAACGAGACCCTCGCTACCCACGGTCTCGCGCTGGCGAACATGGGTGACGTGGACCGACAAACGATCGCCGGTGCGCTGGCGACCGGCACCCACGGCACCGGGAGCGATCTCGGCGTACTCGCCACACAAGCGCTCGAAATCCGGCTCATTACCGCCGGCGGGGAGATCCGAACGCTCACTCCTGACGACGGGGAGACGTTCCGGGCCGCACAGGTGTCTCTGGGCGCGCTCGGCGTGGTGAGCGAGATTACACTCCAGCTACAGGACGCATACCGCCTGCGAGAGCGGACGTGGACCGCCCCGTTGTCCGAGGTGCTCGACCGCCTCGACGAACTGCGCGAAACACACCGACACTTCGAATTCTTCTGGTTTCCGCACACGGAGACCGCGCTCGTCAAGACGCTCGATCCAACCGACGATCCGCCGACCAGCTCCGTCCCGTTCGGTGTGGACGAACGGCTCGAAAACCTCGCGTGGGGAACCCTGTGTCGACTCTCCGCCGTCGTTCCCCGCGCCTCCCCACGGCTTGCTCGGCTCGCCGCGGGGACCCTTTCGGACGGCGAGACGGTCGGCCCGAGCCACGAGGTGTTTCCCACCCGGCGGAGCGTGCGGTTCAACGAGACCGAGTACGGCGTCCCGGCGAGCTCGGGCGGCGCTGTGGTGCGCTCGCTCCAAGACCACCTCACCCACAACGAGCAGACGGTCCTGTTCCCCATCGAGTTCCGCTACACCCGAGGTGATGAGATCCCACTCAGCCCGGCCTACGGCCGGGATTCGGCCTTCGTCGCGGTGCATGCCTACCACCGCAAACCACACCGAGCGTACTTCGACGCGTGTGAGGCGATCTTCGAGGAGCACGACGGTCGGCCTCACTGGGGAAAGATGCACACCGTCGATCCCGAGCGGCTCCAGTCGTGCTACCCCGAGTGGGACACCTTCCAAACGGTCCGGCGCTCGCTCGATCCCGATGGGGCGTTTCTCAACAAACACCTTCAACGGCTGTTCGATCCGTAATCTGTCCGGCGTGGAAATTCACACCTGGGTAGCAACCGGACGCGAGAGCGCCGAGCGAGTAGGGTAGGGAGGTAGTCACCCGATCGCTGCTGCGAAGAACTCCTTGACGATGATTTCCTCGGCGTTATGGACCACGACGCTCGCCGTCGATTTGCTGACAGCGAGTTCGTTGGCGAGGGCAGTGAGCGAACACTCGCGAGGGGTATCGTAGTAGCCACGCTCGATGGCTTCCGTCACGAACGAACGTTGTCGGTCGGTCAGGAGCTCGGTCGGCTCGACCGACTGCCTGACCCACTCGACCTCGAACGTGAAGCCGGTGGCCGCCAGTTCGTCTCTGAACTGCGAGAGCCGTTCGTGGGAGGTGGTGAGTTCACAAATCATCCACCCGTCTTCGAGGATGTAGGGGAACTGCGGCAGGTTTCCCGACAAAAAGATCGCACGAAACGGTGGTGGAACAAACGGAAGCTGGAACTGGATCAGGGTCGTCTGCTCGTCGGTGTGCAGGATCTCGTGATCGGGGGCTTTGGGCGTACCGTCGAAGAGGTGATCCACGAGGGTCGGATCAGATGTCGTCGCCTCCAGAATCACGAGCAGCCCATCTTCGTGTGGATAGGCGCTCAGGATGCGGAACTCGTCGTCCGGGTAATCGATCGGCAGCCTAAATGGCCCGCCGAGGTGGTTGGTGGGAGGTTTGAACTTCACTCGTGCCCTGGGCATACGCTCGTCTTCGATCCGCACCCTTATCGATGTCACCACAAACATGTTCGACTGAACAGTCATTACGTTCACCCCCCTCTACTGCGTCATGGCCCTGTTCGATACCAAAACGGAGGAAACCGCCCAGACAGTCGCCGAATCCCAGGACGCGCAGTGGCTGACCCTACAGCGAGCCGTCGCTGCCGGCATGATCGTGGTGCTTGCGACCCCCATGGTGGCCGTTCGACAGCAGCTATTCCCCCCGCTCGTCGTTACCGGCGCGCTGTTCGCCGTCATGCTCGGACTCACCTGGCTCCGTCCGCGAGTCGCCGCCGGCAGCATCGGTGTGCTCGCCGGACTGTGGTTGCTGCTACAATTCGCCAACCTCGCCCTGGTCATTCCCGATCTCGCCCGACCATCGGCGACGCTTCCCTTCATGATCACGCTGGGCATGCTCGTGGTGCCCGCTGCCGGTCTCGTTGGTCTGATCGGCGTGCTTCGCCGCGCGTCCGGCCGAATCGCCGAGCGCACGCTGCAAGCTGGCGTGACCGCGATGCTCTGTGGCCTGATCGTCAGCTTGCTGGCCGGACTGTGAACTGCGTCGGTAATGTCCACCAGTGTCAGCACTGGCAGCGAGCCGATAATAGAACTCCGACTGTCGATCGAAGGGAAAATGTCCCGTTCTGAATCGCACCCATCGAACAAAAATATTGCTATCAAGCAAGAAATCAGTATCCAGTCAGTATTTCATACTACAGACGAAAGTGACAGTATGACCCGTAGTGATGAGGAGTACATCGGAGCCGTCGAAAAACATTCTCCGGCTTCGACGCGGGATGTTGCAGAGGAAGTCGGTGTGACCCGCCAAGGTGCGGATTATCGACTCCGAAAACTCGAATCCGAGGAGAAGGTACGAAGCGAACGGATCGGTAACTCGCTCGCGTGGTTTCCGTCGAAATAGCTCCTGCTATCAAAACCGATCTCTCGCCTCTCAGTGCACCTCATCGGGCGTTCTGCAACGAACGCCTTCAACGGATCGGACCGGGGTCCACGCTGCGGCCCGATCTGTCCCCCAGATATTTCATCCGCTCGTGTGAGATTCCAGGGGTATGACGGAGATCACGACGGAGCTAACCGAGACCTTGGGTCTCGACGTGCCGATCGTGCAGGCCCCGATCGGGAGCGCGACGTGTCCCGATCTTGCGAGCGCGGTGGCGAACGCTGGCGGGCTGGGGATGCTCGCGCTCACGTGGCGGACGCCCGCCAAAGCTCGGGCGTGTCTGGCGGAGACGAAACAGCGAACGGACGGGACGGTGGGGGTGAACGGCGTCCTCGACGAGGACGCCAAGACGGTCCCAACCGAGAAGCACCTCGACGTGTGCGCAGAGGAATCGGTCGGTGTCGTCTCCTTCTCGTTCGGGGAGGCCGCGCCGTACGTCGACCGGGTGCACGCGTTCGGCGGTACTGTCATGCAAACCGTTGGCTCCGCGTCAGAGGCCCGATCGGCGGTCGATTCGGGCGTCGATGTCGTCGTGGCCCAGGGGTGGGAGGCGGGTGGTCACGTCCAAAGCGAGGTGGCGACGTTGCCGTTGGTTCCCCGCGTCGTGGATGCGGTGCCCGAGACGCCGGTGATCGCTGCGGGTGGGATCGGCGACGGTCGCGGGATCGCGGCCGTCCTGACGCTCGGTGCAGCCGGCGCGTGGCTCGGGACGCGGTTCGTTGGAACGGAGGAGGCGCGCGTCCACGACCGCTACCGGGAACGGGTGGTCGACGCCGAGGAGACCGAGACGGTTCATTCGACGCTGTTCGACCGGGGGGGGCCGGAGGTCCCCCACCGCGTGCTCGAAAACGAGACCGTCGAACGGTGGCGCGCTGCGGGAACGCCCGACACCGACCGCCCCGGCGAGGGCGACCGCGTGGCAACAGCCCCAACGGGCGAATCCATCGAGCGATACGCCGACTCTCTCGACGTTCCCGAAACCACGGGAAACGTCGATGCACTCCCGCTGTACGCCGGGCAGAGCGCCGGACTCTTCGACACGACACCCTCCGCGTCGACGGTCACCGAGGAGCTGACCAGCGAAACCACCGCTGCGCTCGACCGCGCAGCGACGGTTGGCGCTTGTGATCCCGACCCGGATTGAACGAACCGTCCGTTCAGTCGGCGTCGCCTGTGGCTCGCACAGTCAACACGGGAATCTCGGCGGTGCGGATCAGGCGTTCGGCGACGCTCCCCAGAACGAGGCGATCCAGACCGGTGCGTCCGTGGGTGCCGAGCGCGAGCAGATCGACATCGTGCTCCTCGATGGCCGAAAGAACCTCTCTGTGTGGGACGCCGGTGGCGACCCGTTCGACCGTCGAGACGCCCGCCGGTTCTGCGGCCGCCGTCACCGCAGAGACCGCTCGCTCCCCGTCCTGTTCGAGAACGCTCCGGACCGGAGCGCTGATGCCGTACTTCGTGTCGACGACGTACAGCGCGTGGAGCGTCGCGTCGTGTCGGCGTGCGAGCGCAATCGCGTGCTCGATCGCGCCGGTCGAACCGTCGGTGCCGTCCGTTGCGATGAGAACGTCCGTGTACGACGTTGACCGGAGCGGATCGGTCAAACGAGCGGTCAACACCGGAACGCTCGCTGTTCGGACGACGGACGTGGTGACGCTCCCGACCAGATACCGGCTGAGACCCGTTCGACCGTGGGTCCCCATCGCGATCAGATCGGTGCGCTCGTCCGCGTAGGAAACGATCTCGCGCGCCGGTGATCCCTCCCGGACTGTTTCCACCACGGCCACGTCGTGGTCGGACGCCTGTGCTCTCACGTCCGCAGTCGCCTGGTTGGCCGCCTCGGTGCGCGACTCACGAACCGACTCCGGAAGGGACGCGTCGGTGCTCAACTCCTCCGTGAGCCCCCCGACCACCGACAGCGCGTGGACGGTCGCCCCACACCGGTCGGCCAGCGCGAGACCGTGGGCGACCGCCCCCTCGATTCCCTCGCTCCCATCGGTCGGAATCAACACGTCGTCGTACATATATTGTATTTGGGCCGCCGTTGTCTTAACGTATCGTGGATCCACAGGTGTAGCGGCGTGATCGGTGCGGAGAGCCGGCGTGATCCTCACGCCGGTGGTACGATACGGGAGCGGACCGTCTGTCGGATCCAGATTCGAACGAGCCGTTCCTACCGGTGAACGAACCCCTATATTCGATCGGAGAGTACCGTGAGCCGTTCTCCATGTATCGTATTCCGAATCCTATCCGACTGGTTGTGCTCTGTATCGGTCGTGTGCTCGTTCGCGTGGGGTTGGTCAACAGCGAGCGCGCGCGTCGAACCACGGAGCTAGCGTGGCCCCGCATCGTCACCGGCGTCGCTCGGATGTCGAAAAACGCGGTCGACGTGGCGATGGTCGGTATCGCACTCGGATCCACGGCGATCGCGGGCGTCGGGCTGGCTGGGCCGTACTGGGGGCTGGCGTTCGCAGCCGGCGGAGGGCTTGCGGCCGGCACGATCGCGCTCGTCTCCCAACGGTTCGGTGCCGGGGAGCTCGACGAGCTCGGGCAAACGGTGCGGACGAGCGTCGTGATCGTCGTCGGTCTGACTGTGCCGATCTCGGTCGTGTTCTTTCTGTTTCCCACGGAACTGATCTCGGTGCTCAGCGACGACGCGGCAGTGATCGATTTTGGCGCGTCGTACCTCCGGCTCGTGGGGTTGGGGGTTCCGTTCGCAGCGTTGAATCTCATCGGGAGCCGCGTGTTCATTGGGGTCGACGACGCGTGGACGCCGATGGTCGTCCGTTCCGGCGGTGCGATCTCGAACCTCCTGCTCAACGCCGTCTTGATCTTGGGATTGAATCTCGGCGTCGTCGGCGCGGCGATCGGAACCGTCGCCTCGAACGTGCTGGTGACCGCTACGTTCGCGCTGTTACTCCTCGGCGGGCGCGTGCCTGGAGGACCGGAGATCCCGATCCGGATCGATCCGTTCGGCCCCTATCTCGACGCCAACCTGGGAAGACAGCTGTTGGAGATCGGAACCCCCGTCGTGGGCCGCAACCTCGTGTGGACGGTCGCGGAATTCCCGATGCTGGCGATTCTTGCGCTGTTCGGCTCGGAGGTCGTCGCGGCGTTCGTCATCGCCCGGCGGATCTGGGGCCTGATGAACACACCGGGGTGGGGCTTCGGGCTTGCCGCCAGCAGTCTCGTCGGTCAAAAACTCGGCAGCGGCGACGAGACGGCCGCCGAAGCGTACGGACGGGAGATCATCCGGTTTGCGGTCGCGGTGTATCTCCTCTCGGCAGGAATCGTGTTCGTGTTCACGGAACCGATCGTCGTGGCGTTCGTCGGTAGTCCGGATGATCCGTCGGTTCCGGTTGCGGTGTCGCTCGTCTCGGTGGCCTGCGTCGCCATCGTGCTCCAGGGCGTTTCCGGGGGAGCCGCCGGGCTTCTCGACGCCAGCGGTGATACGCGGTGGACCTTCTTTAGCCAGGCGTTCGGGATGTTCTGCTGTTCGATCCCGCTCACCTACCTCGGAGCCACCACCCCGCTCGGTCTCACTGGACTGTATCTCGCGTTCGTCGCGGAAACGGCGCTCCCGGCCGCGCTCAACTACTACCGATTCGCCTCGAACACGTGGAAAGAAGTCAGCCGGGGCTATCGGGTCGACACCAGTGTGGCCGATGACTGATACTGTCGGTCATGGTCCGTCGACCACGCAGTTGCCCGTTCACCACGCGTCCCATCTCCGCGACACAGACCACCGTCGATCTCACGTGATTGTGACCGACAGTATGACGATCGAATGTTCACTCCCAAAAACCTCCAGGCACGGTCGAACAACACCTTCTACTGATAGTTTGGGAATAAGATATTGTTTATAAGATAATAGTTCATTCGATGAGGTCCACGGCGGATCACGCTCTGCGTATTTATAACTCTTATTTGATATAAACCAGTGATGCGTTCGTCGGTAGCGGGAGTGGGCTAGACGCTCACACGAGGCGAAGAGCCACTCATTCGAGCCACAAGAAACAAGATCCGAACTGCTGTTGCGCTAATATGCCCCAGCGAATCTACAGTATCGATTCCATGCGAATAATTGCGATGGTGTTTGTTGTCTCGATTCATACAGATCCGTTCGAAGGAGTCGGAGTATACGGCAATATAGTTAATTTTTTGATAGATACGTCTGCCCGGTTCGCAGTCCCGTTCTTCTTCATGGTATCGGGTTATTTTTTCGCTCTCAAAATCATCCAGAATGATCCAGGTGCCTATTTTGTCGAGCGAGTAACCTCTATCTCCTCGATCTACGTGTTCGGGTTGTTTCTCTCGTTTCCCGTTTTCCTCACGGAAGCCGTCGTGCGTGCAGGTATCGAAAACCGGGATGTTGTGAACAGTGCGACTGTCAAACTAGCAGAGTTCGTCGCTCCAATCGACTTGATCTATTATGGAAATTCTATATCAGAGATACTATGGTTCCTCCCGGCGCTGCTCTTCTCCTTTCTGCTCATTTATCTGTTCATCAGAGCGGAGAAGACGAAGTATCTGTTGCCGGTTGCGATCGGGCTCCATAGTATCGGTCTGTTGGGCGCGAGCTACACGATGTTCGTGGATGTTCCGTTTGAGATCAGGGACGCGCTGTTCTTCGGATTCTTTTACACTAGCCTCGGCTACTACATCTCCTCGCACGACTGGCAGCCGGACACCGAGCGAAGCGTGCTGTATCTCGGTGCGACCGTTCTGTTCGGGGCGCTCCACCTTGGAGAACGATACGTCCTGGGGTACGCTCTAACGGAACAGACGGTTACTCAGAGCGTCTACTCGCCGAGCTACACGATAGGAACCGCCCTGCTCACCGTATCGTTGTTCCTGTTCCTTCTCTCACGACCGGGGCTTGGAAAGTCCACCCCGCTGCCGTCGTGGGGGAACTACGCTGTCGGTGTGTACGTTACACACCCGCCAGTGTTGTTCGTTCTCCAGAAAACGAGTGAGGCCCTGGGGGCAGTAGGATACGAGATCAGCAACACGATCGTGTGGCATTTCGTTTTGACTCCCGCGACCTTCTTCGGAGCCTTACTCGTCTACGTCGGGGCTCACAAACTCGGCGTCGTCAAGATCGGTGGGACCCACTTACCGAACCTACGCCGGATTCAGCCGTGGTGAATCTCTGTGTGCGATCGCTACGGTGGGACCGTATCGGTAGGGGAGCAGCGACACCACCGGATGCGATCGATGTACGTCGATTCGCAGCGCCTCAGCAATGATAAAGGCACAGAAAGATTTATTTTTATGTGCTGTTTCGAACCATTAATGAAACTGTGAGTTCGATGTTAGCGGTTGGTTGTCCACTGGGTTGTGGGCTGCTTTCGGTCGTCGTTTCGGGTCACGTCGCCACGGACACCCACATCGTGGGATTGACGTTTCCCGCCGTCGTCGTCGGCTCGGCCGTCATCGGGATGTCAGGGGGGCTTGCGGTGGTGGCCTACCACGTCCGGACGGGGCGCGACTGGGGATCGAATCGGCGTGTTTCGATCGCCGTCGGCGTTCTGCTCAGCGCGCTCGCCCTGTTTTCGTTGCTGCCGATCGCAACGGCCAGACCCCTCCTCTCGGGCGGAAGCGTCGTGATCGGTGGGGCTATTGCCGTGTTGCTCCCCCACGCTCGAGGCGGGACGACAGCGGCGTCTACAGCCGTAGCGCTCACCGGCCACCAGCTCCTCGAGGGGGCGCTCCTCGCGGCTGCGTACATCGCCGGTGGAGCCGTCGGCGTTCTCACGGCGGTGTTGCTGACCGTCCACACCGTCGCGGAGACCACCGCGGTCGGAGGGAGCTACGCCGTGGTCGACCGACCATTTCGTGGCGCTGGTGCCGTTGCGCTCATGCAGATCCTGTACGCCGCTGCAGCGGCGATTGCGTACGCGTGGGCTGTCACCGTGCCTCCACCCACAGAACACCTCCTGACGGCGCTCGTCGGAACCGTGCTCCTCACCGCGGGCGTACACGAGTGTCGGTGCTCCATCCACAGCTAGTAACAGACGTGGTAGACCGTCCGTTCGAGATCGCGGAGCGGTTCAAATATCGCCGAGCTGTCGTTGTTTGCGCATGAGATAGAGGAAGTACGGTCCCCCGATGAGACCAGTGACGACGCCGACAGGGAGCTGTTGGTTGCTCGCGCCAGCCACGATCGGCAGCCCGAGGCGGGCGCCGACGTCAGCCACGACCATCAACGCCGGTCCGGCGAACAGACAGCCGACGATCAGTTTTTTGTGGTCGTTGCCGACGAGGGTTCGGACCAGATGGGGAACGATCAGCCCGACGAAGCTGACGACGCCCGCGACCGCGATGCTCACGGCAGCGGCGAGCACGGCCACCCCCGAAAGCGCAAAGCGGACCCGTTCGACGGACATTCCCAGCGATTTCGCGGTTCGTTGGCCGAGCAAGAGCACGTTCAGCTGCCGGGCGCTGGCGACAGCCAACACCACGACGACCGCGGTCCACGGTAGCGCCATTCGGATCTGTTCCCAGTCCACACCCGTGAGCGATCCCGTCATCCACGCCATGGCGGTTTGGGCGGTGCCGATGTCGGTGGCGAAAAAGAACAGTGCCCGCTGGAGCGACTGAAACACTGTTGCCACGATGATGCCCGCGAGCACCAACCGGACGGGGCTCGTCCCGTTTTTCCACGCGATCGCGTACACGATGGCAAACGCCACCGCGCCGCCGAGCGCCGCGATCAGCGGGAGCAGTGTGGTGAGACCGGTGAACACCACGAGAGTGAGCAGAATCACCAACCCGGCTCCGTGAGAGATCCCCAGCACGAACGGGCTTGCGAGTTCGTTCCGGGTGACCGCCTGAAAGATCGCGCCCGACACCGCGAGGTTCATCCCGACGAACACGGCGAGGACGACCCGCGGTATCCGGATGTTCCAAACGACGGTTGTCGACCTATCAAGCGTGGGAAGCGTCCCTCCAAAGCCTGTTATCGAGCGCATCAGTGGCTCGCCGAGCAAAAAGTTGAGTAGCCACCGGGGGTCGAACAGCACGGACGGATCGAACACCGCGTGCCACGCCTCCCCGATCGACGTCTGGTACGCTCCGAAGCTCACCTGCACCAACCCGCCGACAGCGACGAGCGCCACACTCACCCCACACAGGGCGATCAGCGACGGATCGAGCAGCCACTGCACTGGTCCCGAATCCGATCGGCGTTGGGCGCTCGTGGCGGTCGAGGACTCGCTCTCACTCATCGCGTTCGATCGCCTCCGCCCCGAGCGGATGCCCCCGATACCACACGACCCACGCGCCATTGGATCGCCGCGTTCTGTCTCCGATCACCGCCCATGTGTTTAGGCTGACCTAATACCCTATAAGCACACCGGAACGCGCACGATCCACCGATCCGGTGAACCCCAAGGCGGGCCTCACACTGCGGTCATGGATCGTTGCACACTCGATGGCCTGTTCGGTCAGGCACGTGCTCCATGCTCCCGAAAACGATACTGTCGAGTCACGTACGTATGACCGACAGTATCAGCATCCATCGGTCGAACGATTCCACACCCGATAGACTGTGTTTTGAAGTACAATTAATTATAAATAATTTTGAGACAGTGTGCAGCGGATCGACCGATAGCTCTCTGCACAGTACACTTAAGACCACGATATTTAACATGATATGCCGTATTTCCATTGATTTAAATTTTTAATGGTGTATTCATAGGCATTCGTATTGCAGTTTGGGATCCATACCGAACGACGATACACCGATTCGCTGCCACAGACCACACATATTATTATATAATTTGGCGGTAGCTGGTTCGCGTTCGTTTCGTGGGAGCTTCGTTCACAGCAGCAGCACGAACACGACGTACGATCCGATCGTCGCGAGCGTCGGTGTGAGTAACCAGAGAAAGACGACGTGCTCGGTGGCGACCCGATCGAACATTACAGGTGTATCGTCCAGTAGTTCCTCGGGAGTTTCCGTCCCGATTCGTGGTACTGTTGTTGGATCAATCTCCGTTGCATCGGGTGGCTGTTCGGTGGCGAGTTCCCCGATGGTGTGGCCACGGCCAGGGGCGTCCCCCGATCCGGAGGGTGCGCTTTCCGCGAGGAGAGCGTCCGTCGACAGGTCCGGAACGCCGGTTTGTGTGACCGGGATTCGAGCGGCCTCGCCGGGTGTTTCCTCGGCCATAGTGCTCGTCGCCTCAGCGACAGTGACGTGACGGCTCGA
Source organism: Halobacteriales archaeon YIM A00010 (assembly GCA_025041175.1). Taxonomy (GTDB): domain Archaea; phylum Halobacteriota; class Halobacteria; order Halobacteriales; family Haloarculaceae; genus Halocatena. The sequence continues at coordinate 848,850 of JAKCFJ010000001.1, read as the reverse complement.
CCGTCCCCAGCCGAGTCCGATGATGCAGGAGGTCATGCTCACCGCGAGACTCGCCGGCAGTCCGAAATTCGAAAGCACCGTGATGATCGTTGCGCCGATGAGTGAAACGATCATCGCCGCAAGTATCGGGAGATCCGTCAGCCCCTCCCCGACGGTATCGAGGGTGCGTCTGGCGATCGTAAAACCGCCGAGACCGATCGCTGCGATTGCCAGCAGGATCCCGTGGCTGGCGGTGATCGACCCGCTACCCACGAGGGGGGCGATCGCGTTGGCCGCGTTCGACGCGCCCGCGGAGAAAGCGTTGTAACACCCGACGAGGAGGACGACCACGGCCCTCCAACGTCGCGTAGCTTCGCGCGTTCGTTGAGGACGGGCATTGGCATCCGTCCGGACCGGTCGAGTCGGACCAGTCCTTCCTCGAATCTAGTGAACGAAAGCCGCGCGTCGAGGTGTGGATAGAGATACCGTCCGACCACGAATCCGACCCAGAAGGCGACGAGCGGCGCGAGGATCCACGCCGAAACGATTCTGAACATCATCGGCTCGTTGAGTGTGTCGGTTGCGATGCCGAGACCGACGATCGCACCAACTGCGGTCATCGACGTGGAGACGGGAACGCCGAAGAAATTCGAGATCAACAGCGCGTCCCCCGCGAAAAAGAGCACCACGATGCTCGCTGCGAGCGTGAACTGGCTTTCGGGAACGATCCCTTCGCTCATCGTCGTGATGACGTTTCGGCCGACGGTCCACCCGCCCACCAGCGCGAACGCCGTGAACAGCCCGGCAGCGGTCGCCTTCCCGACGATCCGGCTTCCGACGGCGGGACCGAACGCAACGCCCGTCGAGGAGCCGCCGATGTTGTATCCGACGAACACCGCAACGACGACCCCGACCGCGAGCAACCCACTTCGACAAAATGGTATTACGGGTGTACTTCTGTAACTACCATCCACACTATCGATCCATCGCGTCGTCGGTGACTGCTGTAGTGTCACGCGCGTCGATTTCAATGGCCACTCATTCGAGGCGTTACAGTGGTGTACGTGCGCACATGCCGTATGTATAGCTGTGTCTATACGTCCTCGTCAGGTCGTGGCCCGACGTTAGAACAGGGCGACGGGCCACGATCGTAGCGCTGACGATGGATGACTTGAACACCCTTCCATTCGAGGATGAACACACATCTCACACGCTCGAAAACATCGCTGTGAGCAGTATGGGTATTCGACAGGATCCGAACGGACCGGCGGCGGGTGAGCACCGAACGCGGACGATCGATCTGTGGTCACCGGTATCAGAGAGGACAGACCGATGAGTGAAACGGACTTCGAGACCATCCGGATCGAGCAGCCGGCAGCGCATCTCGGTGCCGTCGTTCTCGACCGGCCGGACGCGATGAACAGCATCAACGCACGGATGCTCGAAGAACTGGACAGCGCGATCGATCGACTCGAAGCGAGCGAAGAGGTCCGCGCAGTGGTGCTGCGCGGGGACGGTGACCGGGCGTTCTCGGCTGGGGCAGACGTTCAGTCGTCCGGTGCGATGGGCCACCGGGAGGGCGTCGAGCACTCGCGGCTCGGACAGCGTGTTTTTGGTCGGTTTCGGGAAACGGATCTCCCGGTCGTGGCTGCCATCGACGGCTACTGTCTCGGCGGGGGGCTGGAGCTGTCGATGTGCGCCGACATCCGGGTGGCGAGCGCGGACGCGGAGTTCGGGCTTCCCGAGCACGATCTTGGACTTCTGCCGGGGTGGGGCGGCACCCAGCGGCTCCAGCGGCTGATCGGCGAGAGCGCCGCAAAACAGGTCGTGTTCACCGCCGACCGCTTTTCGGCCGACCGGATGTACGAGTTCGGCTATCTGTACGCGGTGTTCAACCCCGAGGCGTTCGAAGAGGAGCCCCTCGACGTTGCGAGCGACATCGCAAGCGGCCCGCCGATCGCTCAGCGCTACACCAAACGCGCGATGCACAAGGGGCGGGAACACCTCGACAGCGGTCTCGAACTCGAAGCACAGGCGTTCGGCCACCTCCTCGACACCGAGGATCTGGCGGCCGGTATCACGGCGTTCGTCACCGACGACGAGCCCGAGTTCGAGGGTCGGTGATACTGTCGGACAGCGGTAATCGACTATCGGATGCTGTGAACCGCCAAACAGCAGATAGATATTCTGTCTCAATCCGTCTGTGGCTCTGGCCGACAGTATAAAAACTCCCATGTATCCAGTGGGCTAGAGTTATGATCCAGTGCCGAGTGGAACACCGAAACGGACGATCACACCGATGACCGAAACACACGACTGGCGGGGGATGCCCGCCGACGGACGCGGAACAGGGCCACCGCAGAGCACACGCGCCGAAACAGGTGCGGCTGGAGACGGGTATCGATGACTGAACCGTATCCGGACGGCGACGATCTGACCGTCGCCGTCAGCGACGACGAGGTGGTGGTCAGGGCGACCATCGACCGGCCCGAAGAACGAAACGCGCTGAACGAATCCGTCATCGAGGGGTTGTCCGACGTCCTCGCGGCGGCCAACGCGGGTCCGGCCCGGGTGGTCGTCATCCGGGGCGCTGGTGGAACGTTCTGTTCGGGCGGCGATCTCGAGAGCATGGCCTCCCACGTCGGGGGCGGACCACAGGCCTACCGGGAGGGGTTTGCCGGGCTTGCGGATCTGATGGAGCAGTTGATCGACACGAGCGCGCTGGTCGTTGCTGCGGTCGAGGGGTACTGCCTCGCGGGCGGCATGGGACTCGCGGCGGCCTGTGACATCATCGTGGCGTCGGAAGACGCGACGTTCGGCACCCCCGAGGTCGACGTCGGGCTGTTTCCGGCCCAAGCGCTCGTGCCGATCGTGCAGACGGTCCACGAGAAGCGGGCGCTCAAGCTGCTGTTCACGGGCGAGCAGATCGACGCCGAGACCGCCCACGAGATCGGCTTCACGAGCGAGGTGGTTCCGGGCCGGGAGTTCGAGTCGGAGCTCGACGAGCTGGTCGAGGAGCTCGCGGCCTCCTCGCCGGTGATGATCGAGATGGGCAAGCGGTCGTTTTACGCCCAACGCGACATGGGCTTTCACGAAGCCCTGTCGTACATGCGCGAGATCATCGCGCTCGTCGCAATGAGCGAGGACACCGAGGAAGGGATCAACGCCTTCCTGATGAACGAACAACCGGATTGGAAACAACGAGGACAATGACGATCACCGACCAAGCATCCGTCAAGGGCAACGATCCGGAGAAAGCGATCATCTCCGCGGCGCTCACCGGCGCGCTCACCACGCGCGATCAGTGCGAAGCGATCCCCTACACCCCCGAGGAGATCGCCGCGGACGCCGCGGACGCCAGGGAAGCGGGGGCAGCCATCGCCCACATCCACGCGCGGACCGAAAACGGCAGCCCGACATACGACACGGACATTTATCAGGAAATCCACGACGAGATCAGGGACCGAACGGACATCCTGATCAACTTCTCGACGGGCGCGCTCCACGCTCCCCCCGAGGAGCGCATCGAGTACGTTCGGGAGGTACAACCCGACATCGCCGCGCTGAACATGGGATCGATGAACTACGCCAAATACTCCGAGTCCCGAGAGGAGTTCGTCTTCGACATGGTGTTCGAGAACTCCTTCGGGGAGATCCGGCAGTTCGTGACCGCAATGGAAGAAGCGGGCGTCCGTCCCGAACTCGAATGCTTCGACACGGGCCACGTCGGCAACGTTCGCCCCCTGCTACAGAACGGGGAGCTGTCCACCCCGCTCCAGTTCAGCCTCATCATGGGCGTGCTCGGCGGGATTCCGGCCACGATCGAAAACCTCGCTCACCAGGTGCGCCAACTGCCCGAGACTGCCAACTGGCAGGTGATCGGCATCAGCCGCGATCAGTGGGCGCTCGCCGCGGGGGCGCTTGCGATGGGCGGCAACGTGCGCGTCGGTCTGGAGGACAACTTCCACCTCCCGAACGGCGAGATGGCGACCAACGCCGAACTGGTCGAACAGGCCGCCGAGTTGACGCACAATGTGGGCCGCGAACCCGCAACGCCCGAGGAGGCGCGCGCGATCATGGGGTTGGACCGATGAGCGAGACATCACGGAGCACCGACCTGTTTCGGGCGGATCTGTTCGAGGGATCGGTGGCGCTCGTCACCGGTGGTGGCACGGGCATCGGGCGGGAGATCGCGCTCGCCTACGCCGACCACGGCGCGGACGTGGCCGTCGCTAGCCGGGAGATGGAGCATCTCACACCCGTCGCGGAAGAGATCGAAGCGCGGGGCAGACGGGCGTGTGCGACGACCGTCGATGTCCGGGAGTACGACTCCGTCGAGGCGATGACCGAGACCGTTCTCGAGGAGCTCGGACGCATCGACATCCTCGTGAACAACGCGGGTGCGAACTTCATTACGCCCACGGAGTCGCTGACGCCGAACGGATGGCGGGCCGTGGTCGGGACGATCCTCGACGGAACGGCCTACTGCACGATGAGCGTCGGCGAGCAGATGATCGACTCCGACGGCGGCGTAATCGTGTCGATGGGCGCGACCAACAGCGAGCACGGCGCGCCGTTTCACGCACACTCGGGCGCGGGGAAGGCCGGCGTCCACAACCTGATGCAGACGGTGGCGAGCGAATGGGCAACCCACGGGATCCGTGCGAACACGATTGCGCCCGGCATCATCGAAACGGAGGGCGTCACCGACGCCGCCGGGGGCGAACTCCCGGGGGAGCTGCTCGATGAGATCCCGGCCGACCGCTTTGGAACACCCACAGACTGCGTGCCGGCAGTGCTCTTTCTTACTAGCCCGGCAGCGGCGTACATCACCGGCAGCTACCTCACGGTCGACGGCGGTCAGCTGCTATCCTCGTCCCCGCTGTAACACTCAAAACAGCACAGTGCCGTGGTGTTGGGGGCGTTCGTCTCGCTCTTTCGTGTCAAACGCTCCCAGCCGCGCCGCCAACTGGGATCGGAGATCGCCCGCTGGGAGCAGTTCGTCGACCTGCATCTTCGAGGCTTGTTCGGTGATATCGATGTAGTTGCGATATTCGTCTTTCGCGCTCTCGATGAACTGCTCGCGCGCCTCGCCCTCCATTTCCTCGATTTGGTCGCCAAAGAGCGCGTGCACGGCGGCGTCAGGTCCCATCACCGCGATCTCCGCGGAGGGAAGCGCGAGCGTGGCGTCGGGACCGAAGGAGGGACCACACATCGCGTAAATCCCCGCACCGTAGGCCTTCCGGAGGATCACACAGAACTTGGGCACCTGGGCGTTGGAGGTGGCGTAGATGAACTTCCGCCCTTTGCGGAGGACGCCCTCGCGCTCGACCGCCGAGCCGATCATGAATCCCGGCGTGTCACACAGATAGATCAGCGGGACGTTGTAGGCGTCACACGTCCAAACGAACCCCGCTGCCTTATCGGCCGAGTCCGGAAAGATCGCACCGCTCACGTGGTCGGGCTGGTTGGCGACGATCCCCACCGGCCGACCGTCGATGCGTGCCAACCCCGTCACGATCTCCGGGGCAAACCGGGGCATCAGCTCCAGAAACGACCCCCGATCGACGAGCCGGTCGATCGTCTCGTGAACGTCGTAGGCTCTGTTCGGCTGCTCGGGAATCACCGCGTCGAGTCCCTTCGGATTTTTCGCCGGCGGGACGGGATCTCGTGTCGGTGGCTGCTCGGCGTAGTTCTGTGGCAGATACGAGAGCAGCTCCCGAACCGTTTCGGCGGCGGTCTCCTCGTCTGGAGCGACGAGATCCGCGCTGCCGCTCTGGGTGGCGTGAACGTCGGGACCACCCAACCCCTCCATGTCGACGGACTCGCCGGTCATCGCTTCGACGATCCGCGGCGAGGCGATCGCCATCCCCGAAATGTCGTCGACCATGACGAGATAATCACAGAAGACGGGCGTGTATGCCGAACCGGCGATGTCCGGGCCGTACAACACGCCGATCTGTGGCACCCGTCCCGAAAGCCGACACTGGTTGTAGAACATCTTCCCGCCGTGGTACCGGCCCATGTGGGTGTCGCCCGGCTCGCGCTCTGCGGCGTTGAGCCGCGCCCCCGTCGAATCGATCAGCCGGACCATCGGAACGCCCATCTCCATCGCTCGCTCCTCGATCCGAATCACCTTCTCGACGCCCATCTGACCGAGCGATCCGGCTTTGACCGTGTAGTCGTTCGCGGTGAAGGCCACCGTCCGCCCGTCGATGGTGGCTATCCCCGTGAGCAATCCGTCGGCAGGGAGCTCGTCGTCGGTCCGGCGCGCGAACGTCCCGTCCTCGTACTCGATGGTGTCGAAAATCAGATCGAGCCGGTCACGAACGAACGCCTTGCCCAACGCCTCGATCTTCTCGTGGCCGCGCTCCGGTCCCCCCGAGACGATCCCTTCGATCTCCTCGCGGAGCCGCTCCTCGCGCTCGGTTACCACCGCGCCCGCGGCGTCCCAGTCGGTTTTACCGGCCTCTGCGACTGAATCGCCGTCGTTGTCGACGATCTCGACGGACTGACCGAGATGCTCGGCAACAGCGGTCGCGATCGCTCGGGCGACGTCCTCCTCGGTGTCGTCACCGATGTCGATCTCCATACCCACGTTCGGTCCCCGCACAATGTCAAACTACCCATTACCACAGCGCGTTCCGTCTACGTCTCCATCTGATGCCTGATCCACACAACATTTAATATGGAAAAGAATAATATGGATTTAGAATGGAATATTACGACGGTGAGCCGCTCCAACACATGGGCGACCTTCCGGCAATGGCGGCAGACCGCTACGGGGAGAAGACGGCGTTTGTGGGGATGGGCAGCGAGCAGTCGTTCGCGGAGCTCAACGCGGCAGCACGAAGGGTTGGGAACGTTCTCACCGAGCACGGTCTCACGCCCGGAGAACGCGTCGGGCTGTTCGTCCCGAACACGCTGCAGTTTCCGAGCGCGTACTTCGGGGCGATCAAGGCCGGAACGATCCCGGTGCCGCTGAACCTCCGGATGGATCCCGAAACGCTCGGGTTCGTGCTTTCTGACGCCGGAGTCGACTGTCTGATTGCCTCACCGTTACTCGCGGAGGAGGCACAACAGCTGGCCCAGGCGGGCGGCGTGAACGCGACGTTTCTGCCGGGAGTGAGCGATCCGGACCGGGGGATCACCAACTACTCCCACGCGCTCGCGGAGGCATCCACGGAGTTCGACCGTCCCGAGCGGGCGTTCGACGACGTGGCCTGCCAGCCCTACACCAGCGGAACCACGGGCGACCCGAAGGGCGTGTTGCTCACCCACGAAAACCTGCTTTCGACGATCGCGTCCTACGACGCGGGCGGGTTACCGCTCGATCCCGACGACACGGGGTTGGTCGTGCTGCCGCTGTTTCACATCTACGCGTTGAACGCGCTCATGGGGACGTTTCTGTACGCGGGTGCAACGCAGGTGCTCCAGCCCCGTCCCGAAGCGATTCCCATGCTATCGGCCATTGAGGAGCACAACGTCACGCGGTTCGCCGGCGTTCCGGCGATGTACACGATGATGCACCGCGCCCACCGGGAGGAGCCCGACGCGTACGACCTCTCCTCGTTGGAGACGGCCATCTGTGCGGCCGCGCCGCTCGCGGACGCGACCCGCAAGGAGATCGAATCGGCATGGAACGTCCGGATGACCGAGGGCTGGGGGATGACCGAGACCGCGCCCGCCGGCACCACCGAACCGTCTCGGGGGATTCGTAAGGCAGCGGGCTGTATCGGTCCACCGGTGCCGAACATTGAGCTGAAGCTGGCCGATCCAGACAGCCGCGAGACGATCGTTGCGCCCGAGGATCTCACGCCTGTGGTGGATCGAGGAATTAATTTCGAGAACGGCGTCACCGGCGAGATTGCCGTTCGTGGACCGCAGGTGTTCGCCGGCTACCACGAACGACCGGAGAAAACCGAGGCGGCGTTCGACGACGACGGCTGGTTTTACACCGGGGACATCGCGCGCGTCGACCGGGATAGCTACTTCTGGATCGTCGACCGTGCCGACGACATGATGATCGTCGGCGGTGAAAACGTCTACCCCGCCGAAGTCGAGGACGCCCTGTACGCCCATCCGGACGTTGCGGAGGCCGCGGTCGTGGCCACGGACCACGAGGTGAAAGGCGAGGCTCCGGTGGCGTTCGTCGTCACCGACGGCGATAGCACTCCCACCGCGACGGAACTCCGGCGGTTTGTGCTCGACCGCGTCGCCACCTACGCTCACCCGCGGCGGGTGTTCTTCGTCGAGGAACTCCCCCGGAGCGCGACCCGGAAGGTCCAGCGGTACAAGCTCGAAGCCGACGCCACAGACAGGCTCGACGGACCGCTCGAGCCGACAGACGAGGAACTGTAGCACAACTCGGTGGGTTCGCCTGTTTGATTGTCCTGTTGAACGCAAGACTGCGTCAGTGTTGTGTCGGCACGGCCTTCCTTACGGAGCGTTCAGATACTCCCAAACCCCCCGAGATGACTTGCCGATCACCGCACGAAAACGGACGAGACCGGCCTGAACACGTTCGGAGCGCCTGCCGGGGATGACGACGGCAGCCACACCAGCATCGTCAGCGCACCGTTTTTCAAATTCATGGCACTGCTTCGCTCTGTGTCGCAGCCGCCCCATAATCGCACGAGAACGTCAAAACCCATGTCGGTAGTGAAAAAAGTCAGGGACTGAAAGGCGTTCAGACGGATGCGCTTAATGAATGAATATTGGGAGAAATATCATTCACAGAAAGAATTTTACGAGTGAGGACGACATCCGGGTATGGGTGAAATCAATCTTTCCCGGGTGCTTGACTGCACGGACAACACGACCATCCGCGCTGCCGCGTTTGGGGCTGCGATTGGCCTCTACATCTATCTACTCTCTCACCTGTCTCACGGTATCGATATCCTACTCAGTCCTTTCATCACGGACACGATGGGGTGGGTCATCGTAGGTGTCATCTCGGTCATCGGTGTCCTCTTTCTCATCGTTGCGATGAGACACTACCAGTGATACACAGCCCTCGTCATTGATACTGTCGGACAGAGCCACGGACGGATTGAGATAGAATATCTATCTGCTGTCTGGCGATTCACCAGATCTGATAGTCAATCACCTCTGTCCGACAGTATGAGCCAACGATCCCGTCGGGATCGCGGGATACATTCATGTACCGCCGGACGGACACAGGCATATGTCAGCACACGAGTCCCCGGACGAACACGACGCCCGCATCCGCGATGCCTTCCTGCTGTTGGCCGACGAGACGCGCCTCGACATCATCGAGACCCTGCGGCACGCCGAGAACAGTCCTCTGTCGTATGGAACCCTCAAGAACGCCCTCGCTATCCGCGACAGCGGCCGGTTCAACTACCACCTCGATAAGCTTACAGGGACGTTTGTCAGCAAGACTGAAGACGGCTACGCGCTGTCGTCCAGTGCGAGCGCGCTCTATCAGGCAGTGCTCTCGACCCGGCCGATAGCAGAGCATCCGTCGCCGACGTTCGATATTGCGGAGCCGTGTCCGGAGTGCGGAGCATCCTTCGAGATCTGTTACAAATACGAATGGATCGTCTCTCACTGTCCGAACTGTGAGTCACAGCGGTTTGCGTATCCGTTTCCGGCCGGTGCATTCGCGGGACGCACCGACCGGGAGGCGCTTGAGGCGGTGATCCAGCGAATGTATCACCACATCTCACTCGCACAACAGGGAGTCTGTCCGTACTGTTCGGGAACGATGACCGCCGAATGGCTGACCGACCACGACACCGCATTCCCAACTGCCGTGCTCGTCCGCTACACCTGCTTGCTGTGTGGGATGGAACTGCACACGAGCGTCGCGGCGATGATCAAACAGCACTCTCCGATCGTTTCACTGTTCGATGACTACGGGATCGATCTCCGGGAGACGCCACCATGGGAGTTCCGACGGTACGTCCCGAGAGATGGTGTTACCGTCCGCTCTGCGTCCCCGGTCCGCATCGAGATCTCCGTGCGGATAGAGGGTGACGTGTTTACCGTGTTCGTTGATGAGTGTATGGAGATTTCGTCAATCGAATCGGAGCACACTCGGAAACGTAGCTGCGAGAGTGGAACGAACGGATCGGTCGATCAGTAGTGTTGCTTGCCAGTAGTGCTCCCCGTTCGGAATAGCCGGTTCGGTTGGCCCGGCGGCTTTTCTCTCACCGCGCATGACTGGCAGAACTATTATTATCAGTCGTTGTGCATCCGGGGTATGGCGCTCGTCGAGACGGAGATGCACGACATGATCCGGGAGGCAGTCAGGGACATCGCTGGGGAGTACGACACCGCGTACTGGCGCGAACGCGTCGAATCCAAACAGTTCCCCGAGGCGTACTGGCAGGATCTGGCCGAGCAGGGGTGGCTCGGCGTGGCGATCCCCGAGGAGTACGGCGGCGAGGGGATGGGCATGGTGGAGATGTCGATCGTCATCGAGGAGCTTTCCCGGGGCGGCGGACAGGGCGGTATCATCTTCGTGCTCACGCCGGTGTTCGGTGGGATCACCGTTCAGCGCCACGGCACTGCGGCCCAGAAGGAAGAGTACCTCCCGAAGATCGCCGACGGCGAGCTGCGATTTTGCATGGGGCTGACCGAACCGCGCGCGGGAACGAACACGCTCAACATCGACACGCGCGCAGAGCGCGACGGAAGCGAGTTCGTCGTTGAGGGACAGAAAACGTTCATCAGCGGCGTCGAGAACGCCGACGAGATGCTGTTGATCGCGCGCACGTCCGACTTCGACCGGTCGAATCCCACACACGGCATCACGCTGTTTCTCGTCGACGATCCCGCCGGACGGGACGCGATCTCACTCACCGAACTCGACACACGGGTCCCGTGGTTCGAACGACAGTACCAGGTCGACATCGACGGCCTCCGAGTGCCCGAAGAGCGGATCCTCGGGACTGAGGACGGGGGGCTGTATCTCCTCTTCGACACGCTCAACACCGAGCGCATCGGCGGCGCAGCCAGCGCGCTCGGCGGCGGGCTGCGGGCGATCGATCTCGCCGTGGAGTACGCGAACGACCGAAGCGTGTTCGGCCAGCCCATCGGCTCCCACCAGGCGATCCAACACCCCCTCGCGGAGCACTACGCGAAGCTCGTGGCCGCCCGGGAGACCACGTACAAAGCGGCCGCGAAGTGGGACGACGGCGCGGACTGTGGCATGGAAGCCAACGCGGCAAAGCTCCTCGCCAGCGAGTTCGCCACCGAAGCCGCCTCCCAGGCGATCCAAACCCACGGCGGCAACGGCTTCACGCCCGAATACGAGGTGTACGACATCTGGCAGAACGCGCGGCTCACGCAGACCGCACCCATCTCGAACGAGATGGTCAAAAACTTCATCGCCGAACACCACCTCGGCCTGCCACGGTCGTACTAATACAGAAAATCAGAAGAGGAATCGTGAGTCGGTGTCGGCAGCGACCTCGGTGAGCGCGACCGCCGAATCCGAATACTGGAGGATCTTCTGCATGTCGCCGTCCAGCTCCATCTGCCCGCCCATGATGAGGCTGATCACGTCTTCTTGGCCCTCGACCAACCCTTTCCACACTGCGTACTCCCCCGAAAGCACGAACCCGTGCTCGCGCTCCTCGAGATCGTCGAGAACGCCAACATCCCGGCAGGAACCGTCGTAGAGATCGAGCCACGCGTAGATGGTCGCGTCGTCCGCGAGGTTCTCTTCGAGCTGTTCGATCATTTCGACTAGCAGCTCGGGCGCGGCGTCTCGCATCTCGGGCCACATCCGATCGGGACCCTCGACCAGCGCCGTCTCGAGCAGCTCGTCGTGCGCCGCCTGCCGGAGATCACCGCCGCGGGATTCGATATCCGTGCGAATCTCCTCGGGCGCGGCAGCGACGATCTCCTCGATCTCCGCGTCGGACAACGAATCGAACGCCTCGTCGATCAGGGTGACGATTTCCTCGGGGAGATCCGCGACAGTCCGGTCGTGCAACGGGAGGTCCTCGATGTGAAAGACCATCTCACCCTGCCACCCGACACCCCAGTCCTCCCCGGTCTCGCTTACCGCCTCGCTAGCGTTGATCGCGTCACGATACTGCTCGAGCCACGGCTCGGTCGGAAAGTAGTCATCGATGGATTGTGGTTCTGCGCTCATAGTCGGATCAGCACCGACGTGTGTACACACGCGGATACGCCAGTAGGTAGCATTGTACACGATTGATCCTTGTGCCACGCATAGCCGGTTGTTTATTAGATCCATAAATACCGTACAACAAATCCAGTAGCGACCGGCTTGACCCGTCTCGAGACACGGGAGACACCCCGCAGCATATCCAATGATTTATGATCATTTGTCGTTCAGTCGTCGGGTCGGTTTTTCCGACTACTGTGACACCACGAGAACGTCGTGCTGTGGGTGTGAGAGATCGTGTTCGACAGCGGCGACAGCGGTAGTCGGCCACTCGCCGGTCCGCGTGAGCGTTTCGACGCCGTCGTCGGTGACGAGCACGGTGTCCTCACACTTCGCGCCTTGGACGGTCGGGTTCCACGCGTACCCCATCGGGAGCGTGACGGGTGCCTCGGAGTCGGGCGTTGCGATCCACTCCCGCGTGGCGTAGCCGCCGGCTCCGCCCTGGTGGTGTCGTCGCCACTCGTCGGGGTGACCGACGGCCGCGTAGGCGTCCTGGATCGCCTCGAACACCTCGCCCGCGGTTCCGCCACGGGTACCGACGGCGCGGGTCGCAGCCAACGCCGTCGAGTGAACCCGCGCAGCGGCGTGGTGTCGCTCCGTGAGCCACGCGGGTGGATCGAAGGCGACCGTTCGGGTGATCGAGATACAGAGTCCGGCGCGCACGGTACACAGCGTGACAATCGCGTACTCGCCCAGCGGCGCGTCCGTGGGGGTGAAATGCCGGTGGCGCTGGACGCGTTTGGCCCCGCCGACGAGCGCGACGGGGACGTGGATGCCCCGCTCGACGAACGCGTGTTTCAGCCGCGCCGTGACCGCCCGTTCGGTCATCTCGGGAGACAGCGCACGGCACACCTCTTCGACCACCTCGGCGGTTTCGGTCCCGAGCGCGCGGTACTGTTCCACGTCGTCGTCGGTGAGGGGCTGTCGGTACTCCGAGACGTCGACGGATTCGAGACCGGGCACGTCGAAATCGGCGGCTCCAGGCATCGGTGATCGCTTCGCAACCGCCTCCGCGAGCGACGACTCGTGCCATTCGTAGGACCGAACCGTCGTCTCGGGGAGTTCCTCGCGGATCCGGTCGGCCTCGTTGTTGGCGGTGACGACCGTCACCGAGTCGCCGTCGTAGCCGGCCGCAGCAACGCCCACGGGATCGGTGGCCGTGATGACGTTGTCACTCCCTGTGAGCCAACCGAAGGCGTTCGGTTGTGCGAGCCAGACGGCTTCGAGCGAGCGATCGGTGAGCAGCGCATCGAGCGTGTCGCGCCGTTTCATACGCAATCGATCCGTCGGCCACCGGTATAAGGATTGCAGACGAACGACAGCCCGGGGCGTCCGACCAGCTGACGCTGCCGTGGGCACCAGTCACGCCGACGGCGGTTCGTCAGTCGACGGTTCCGGCGTGATATTGTGCGTGATGACCTCCGCGAACGCGACCGACGGAGTGACGCGTTCGATTTCGACTTCGATTTCCTCGCCGGGTTCGCCGCCGGGCACGATGATGACGTAGCCGCGCTCGACCTTGGCGATCCCGTCGCCTTCCTGGCCCACGGCTTCGACTGTAACCGTCCGCCGGTCTCCCTCCGACACCGGTGGCGTCGATTCGTCGGTCTCTGGCTGTCGGTCCCTGCGCTCTTCGTGCGCGTTCAACAGCGCAACCCGATAAACGCCGCCGGCCGTGACCGTCCCGTGAGAGATCTCCTCCGCCGGTACTTCGATGACGTAGGAGCCGCTACGCTGCTCGATCGTTCCGGTGAACACTGTGCGGAGCGCGTCCGAAATCTCGACCATATTTCGACACACGAACTCGGTTGTTAAGAAAACATCCCTCTGTACCAGCAACCTACGCGCCAGAAAGGCTGTGACAGCCCAGACGCGCGAAACGTCGTCCATTGACGTTACTCACCGTGGACGATCCGGATCGAAATCGCTGGGAAAACAAAAATATTCGTACTTCCTCGCGTTCTCCGACGGACGAACGGTCGATACACGAACAATAGTACTGTTGTAACGGACGACTGTGCTATTTACTAGCATATCGTCGCACAGGAATCATACTGTCCGACAGTAGCAACTGAGACGTACTCACGCGGACCACGACGCGCTCAGGGGAATCACGAAAGCGCCGTTTCGTTCGAGGACGTACTCGTATTCGTTCTCCGTACCGGAGCCTTTGATACTGGTTTTGTCGCCGACATCGAGCACCACTCGACCGTCGTCGGTTTCCTGTGCGTCGAGGATTTCGTACGCTCCGTTTCGGCGGTCGGTGGCGTCGGCGTAGATCCACGCGCCGACGAGGTGGGCGAGAGACCAACAGCCCCAGAGTCCGCTTTGGGCGTCGATTTCGATGGTGTTGTTCGGGCTGGGATTCCGGGTGAAATCAGTCACGACGCCCTCGATGCGCCCAGACGGTAGATCGAGCAACGGTGTGTGTGACCCCGCGTGTGCGGTGAGGTCCACGCCGTCATTGAGGTAGGCGAAAACGGGGTCTCCGTCGCTCTCGGCGTAGACGGCAAACGCGCCCGTAAACGAGAACGCCTCACCGACCGCGTGCGTTGCCTCGTGGGCCGACGCGCTGGCAACGTAGTCCGTGCGGCCGTTCGTCAGCTCGATTCGAACGCCGCGGGCGGTGGGATCGTCGCTCTCGACCGGCACCGCCTCGATCGACTCGACGAACCGATCCCGATACGGTTCGAGGACCGCAGTGAACACGGTGCGCAGATCCCCGCCCGACCGGTGGGCGAGGAGATACGTGAACGACTCGGGGTTCCCCCACCGGTGGGGCGGGTCCCCGTTTGCGAGCGCCACGTCGTCGACCGGCTCGACCATCGTGAGACGGAGGTAAGCGTTCCCCGCCGCGCTGGACGCGTTCCAGTAGTCGGAGACGGTCCACTCGACGCTGAACTGCTGGGGTGGATTATCATCACGTCGAACGTTGTACAGGTAGTTGAAGCCGTTGCCAACCGTCTCGTTGTATCGGGTGGTTTCGCCGTGATCGGGCTTTGGAACGTCCGGTCCGGCGTACGTTCCGTCCTGTTGGGCGGTGAGTGACAGCCCCGTCGTCGTGATTCCCGTCTCCGTCGACGCAGCTGCGAACCCTGTTTCGCCGGCTCCATCCAGCTCGAGATCCTCGAACCGCAGGCGTCCGACCTGCTCGGTGGCGACCGCACCGAACACGCCCACCCGGTCGTTGGTAGTGCTGTCGAGCGCGAACGAGCCACTGGCGAGCGTCGACCCGTCAGCCGAGAGATCCACGTTGACCTGCACGCCCCGACAGGAAACCGAAAGCGTGTACCGCGGATTCGGTGGGGAGGTTTCCGTGGCGGATAGCGCCCCGGAATCCTCGTTCGAGGTGGCCGCGGTCGGGGCGTGCTCGTTCCACTGGATCTGGTACGTGCCCCGAGTGTGCTCGGGCACGGGCTCGTAGTCGCCCCACTCGCCGCGATCGGGGTAGAACACACCGATGCGTGGCTGCTCCCCGGGACCGCGGCCGATGCCGGCACAGACGTGTCGATCGTTCATATCCTGTCCGAGGTACACCGATTGATTCAGCGGCCAGACGGTTTTCGAAAGCACAGCCCCGATCGACACTGTCGCCGAGTACTCCGAACTGTCGGTCCGAACCGCTACCCCGCGCCAGTCACTGGAATCGGTGGTCGGGCTGACGACATCGAAGACGCCGCCTTCCCTGGGAGCCGTGATACAGCCGTCCCCGTCCTGGAGCGCGAACGCGCGCGAGGAGGTGCGCTCGGCGTGCTCGTCGGTCGTCTGTGCTCCGTGAAAACTGAAATGGTGGTCCGTTCCCCCGTCTATCCGGAAGAAATCGACGACGTAGGAGTTATCCGCGCCGACAGCAATCTGGGCCGTCGTGCGGCGGTACTGCTCGACCGCGTCGTAGACGTGGGTGGCGTCGACGTCGAACAGCTGCACGCGGTCCGTGTGATCGAAGCGTTTGGGCTCTGCCACCCACTGTTTGTTTTGGGGCTGTTCGTCGACGAGCACGGTGTTGTGGCTGACGGTGTTTGCGGTCCAGTTCCACCGTTTGGGCCAATCACCGGTCTGCTCGGGATAGCCGAGGTCGGGCGTGAGATCCAACCCGTGAGCGAACAGCCCGATGTTCAACGTGTCACGATGGCAGTGGCTGGTGCCGTACCCCTCGTCGGGACCGTACCCGTTCCGCCCGTAGTACGTCCAGACGCTGCGTCCGTTCGTTCCGGCAGTCCCCGCGCGCAGTCCAGTGAACCCGAACCCCGCGAGCTGTCGGCTCTCCATGTCGAGCGGTCCCTCCGCCTCGACGATGCGCTCGACCTCGTTTGTAACGGCGGTGGGTTCCCATTCGAACACACTACCACGGAGACCGTCGGTAGACTCTCCGTTCCGGACGTGTATCCACTGTGCGAGCTCCCGATCGCCAGCGTTGTAGGATTCGGTCAACTTGTCGACCGAAACCAGCTCGTCGAGTCCCGGATTTCCGGCGCGTTTGGTGTCTCCGAGGGAGGGAACGTACTCGTTTGAAAAGACGAGAGACTCCTCCTCGACGAACAGCTGGTCGGACAGCCAGTCCAGTCCGGTGTCGGTGCCGTAGTCGTTCAACACAGTGAGGACGTTGTGGATCGCGGTTTTCACGAGGCTGTTGTAGTGGATGCTTCCCTCGTAGGGAAACCCGTCGCGGTCGAACGCCTCGAGCAGCGAGGCCCGAACGTCCCCGCCCGTCACGCGCCACCCGCCCCAAGCGGTGTCGTCGCTCGTCTGTTCTAAGCCACCCTCCTGGAGGAGGAACTCGATGGCTTCGTTCGTGTATCCCTCTGGCTCGTCTTGAATCACCGCAGCGAGCGCGAGTGTGGTTTGGTGTGAGCCGACGTTTCCATGGATCTGTGCGTTTTTGACCGCCGGCAGGATCTCCTGAAGCAGGTTGCGCTCGATGTTCGATCGGATCTCCCCGATGGACGCTTTGGACGCGAGATCGGGGTAGTCGTCCGATTTCCCCTGGAGAAACGAAACCAGTTCGCCGTCGCCGTCCTGGGCGGGGTAGACGGCGTCGTAAGCCCGCAGGACCTGTTTGACCCAAAAGGACTCCCAGATCGATCCGAGCTGTTTCCCGCTCCCCGTTCCGCCGTGGCTCGGGTTGGGAAAGCCGTTTCGCTCCGTGTATCCCCCGCTCTCGAAATGGACGGTGTCTTGCAACGAAAAGTCGGGATAGACATCCCCAACGCGGTCGAGAATGACCGACGCCGCCCGGGCGTACTTCTGTTTCTCCGTGTACAAGTACGCGTGAAACAACGTTCCCAGCAGCTCCCGGTAGCCGTACACGACCGTCCAGTGGTGTGCCCACGCCACCGGCACCCACTGTTGGCCCGCCGGACCGAGATCTCCCTCCGTGTCGACCCATCCCAGCCCGTCGTCGACGCCCCACCCGGAACCCATCTCCGGGTGGCGCTCGTTCACCAACAGCGAGTCGTCCGCCAGCTCCGGATCGAACGTCCCCCGCTCGTCCAACCCGCTCCGTCGGTACGACTCGAAATCGTTCGTCGGGAGCGTGTACTCGCCGTTTGTGACCGTCCACTGGGACCCCGGCTCCGCCGCGTACGCCAGCCCGTCGATCGGGTGGGCCACGTCCCACTCTCCGACGCCGGGCGCGGAGTCGACGGCGTTCCCGGCGAGCCACGTCGCCCGCGGAACGTGCTGTGAGCCGACGTACCGCCAGAGATCCTCGAGCGTATACCGGGATAACACCGTCTCGGCCGCTCCAACGGTCTCCTCCCGGAGCGTTTTCGCCCAGTCGTACGACTCAACGTTCCACCGCGCCGCACGCCGCTCGGCGTCGGTGTAGTAGGTCGCACCGCGTTTCCCTGTTTGCTCCTTCCCGGCCACCGTATCAGCGCAAGCCACCAGCCCGAACACCGAGAGACAGGGGACCGCTAAGAACGTCCGTCGCGTTACTCCAGCCCTATCAACGTGAGCACGCTCTCGTTCCACCTCCGCCATCCTGCAGCGATGCACCTCGCTGTTGTTCGGCATACAATATACATGCGACTACCATGGCGTTAAATTTTTTATTATACTATAGCATTTTACTTCCAGCATAAGGATTTTTATCAGAATAAAAATCAAGATGGCGCAACGGCGAACGGGTAGTAGGAGAAACTCTTCAGGAGTTGTTATCAAATTTTATGGTCTTCGTGGGATAGAAGCGATGGATGTCTCACAGCAAGCGGCAGTTAGACGTCGCTTTCCGGACTATTTCGTTGGAATAACGACGCACGAAACTCCTCCAAATCACGATCATTCACCGGTAGAACCTAGCGGCGGAGAACACAGATTCCGGTGAAGCGGCGTCGAAACGGCAGAAAGGCTCGAACCGACGGGACCTCGTTCCGTCCGCAGTGCTCACAGCCCAGGGGCGATACCGATGTACACCGCAACGATGTACGCCCCACAAACGGCGGCCAACAGAACGATAAACAGGATGAGGTAGTCGTACGCACCCTGGATCGTCGTCGGTGGTGGGAGATTCATACGACGATATACTGGACGTGGATCAATAACGTCATCGATGAATATTACAGTAAAGACAACTCTGTAGACGATCGACGGGGTGGTACGCGGCCTCCCGGAACACAACTCGCTAGTGACACAACTGGCAGTGGGTTCACGCGGCTGATCGACCAGTCAGCCTTGGCGACTCTCTCGTGAGTCGCCCAGCAATAGGGGCCCCCGTTCCGGGACACGTCACACCGCGAAATACTTAGATTTTTTTACTTATAGATGGTAGCCACTCTATGGACAAACTCGCAGACATTTCGGTTGATAGCCTGTTGGAGTCTCTAGAGGAGACCAACAGTGCGAAGGCGACAAAGCGTCTCATGATCGCGTTGGCGTACAAGGACGGTGTGCCGGTCGATACGTTGAGCGCGCGGTACGGGTTGTCGCGGTCGACGGTGTATTCGTGGTTGGATCGCTTCGAGTGCCGCTCGATCGAATCCGCGATCCAGGACGACTCCCGTCCGGGGCGGCCACCGAAACTCGACGAGACACAACAGGCGTCGGTGCGCAACGCTCTCAACGGGTCGCCGACCGAGTGTGGCTACGAACAGTCGGCGTGGACGCCCGAACTCCTCCAGCGATACATCGAGCGCGAATACGGGGTTTCGTACTCGCTCGGACACGTTCGTCGCATCATTCGAGAGCTGTCCGGGGTGTGAACTGTGACCGGGGGAACGCGCGCGCCGCGATGAGAGACCGATACGCCGGTTTCCGCTGCGCCGGTAGCAACCGAAACCCTCCGATTCACAGGCTCTCCAGCGTGTAAGGAGTCAATAACTTTCCTGAGCGACAGTGAATTCGACAACGATGTCCGAGTGGCTGACTGAAAGTGATTGGAAACGAATCATTTCGTTTGCGAACGCCAGTATGCACGAACGAACACCCGAACTGCTACTTCCGGAGTCGGCGGACGTAGAGGGTTCTCGACCGCATCACGACGCCGACCCGGCAGAAACGATTACCGACGAGTAGCAACCGACGAGTAGCAACGCAGCTCACCGTCCACTTTTTTGACGCTCGGTCGAATCGGAGGGTCCGATCAGTGATAGGGACTGTTGTGAGTAGTTTTGGCACGGTCGTTGACTGATACTGTCGGTCATCGGTCTGTGACCACTCGGTCGCCGGTTCAGCCAGAGCGTGCTCCACGATCCCGAAGCGTCCACTGCCGGTGTACGGAAGGATGACCGACAGTATGACGCCTGCTCTGTGGGTTCACGAACTGTTCTGTGTCGCCACAGCGGTACGGAACCACAACAGTCCCGATGAGCTGTTCGGATGAGAGAACGGTGTCGCGGCGTGCGACGGTTCCGATCGGGCCGCCCCCGGTTCAAACGAGGTTTTCGGCCTCGATCGTCTGCCAGATCTCGGTACCCCGCTCTGTGATGCCGTAGACCCGTCCTTTTCTCCGATCTTCGGACACGAGTAGCTCGACGAGCGACCGCTCCCGAAGCCGTCCCAGCGCGCGCGAGACGTGTGAAATCGATATCTCGGCGTCGTCGGCGATCTGCGACGGAGTCGCAGGGCCGACCGCGAGTCGTTGGAGAACGGCCACTCTGTAGTTAGAGCTGATAACGAAGCTCACTTCGTCCCAGTTTTGTGTCATTGGATCCCCTCCATGGTATCACAGTCGTCCTCACAGCATTCCGTATTGCCCGAAGCCGAGGTTAGTAATGTACCACATACCGCATTCGTTGGTGTGGCTCTGTCCACTCTTCCCCGTCGCACATCGCTACTGCCTGTTGGATGTGGGCGTCGACGACGCACCGAGCCGCTATCTGTTCTGTTTTGCATCAATTACCACGATCTGGTCGTTTTCGCCGTTTGGTGTGTGTAAACTATCATCTGGTTACTGCTGGTTCGATCCACTGAACGTTCTGGCTTGTGCTCGCGGAGTAATATATGTATAACAATGCGTGGACGCGGGGTGAAAAGAGACACGGCTAATGTACACCACCGATCGCGGAGTGGGCCATGGTCATCGAACACGGTCGAGGTGGACTCATACTGTCGGACAGAGACACGGACGGATTGCGGCGGAATATCCATCTGCTTTCTGGCGGTTCACCAGCATCCGATATGCAATCATCTCTGTCCGACAGTATCAAAGCACAGTACGTCAACGGGAACGGAGAGACCAATATCCCGAGGGACAGCGATGACGAACACGGCGGATTCGTGGGGCCATCGGTTTCATATCGGGCTGTTGGTCGGCGAGGTCGTCGTTGTGCTGGTCTTCGTGGCAGTCGCGGCTTTCACGGTGTTCTCGGTTTCGTTTCCGCCGGCTCGCGCGGTGGTCGGGTTGCCGTTGTTGGTGTTCCTGCCGGGGTATGCCCTGTTGACAGTGTTGTTTCCCTCGCGCCGTTTTCAAACCAGATACGGCGCGCTGGACGCGTTCTCCTCGGGGATCGATGGCGTCGAACGGGTTGCGCTCTCCCTCGGTGTGAGCCTCGCGTTGCTCCCGATGATCGGTCTCGCGTTGTGGACGCTGTCCCCCCACGGGTTCGGCGTTCGGGTGTTGGTCGGGGTGTTGTCCGCCGAGATCGGTATCGGGATGATCTACGGAGCGTACCGACGCATCCAGCTCCCGCGCAGCCAGCGCTATCGCCTCCCGGTCGATCGCTGGCTGTCGCGGCTGTGGAGCGACGGAGTCACCGGTGGGCTGTTCGGCGCGACGATGAACGTCGTGTTGGCGCTGTCGGTCGTCGTTGCGGTGGTGGCGCTCGGCTACGGCGTGTTGGTGCCCCACGAATCGGAGACGTACACCGGGGTGTCGATTCTCTCCGACGACGACGGCGAACTCACGTTCGTGAACAACTCGACGGCGACCGACGGCGAACTCACCCTTTCGATCGAGAATCACGAGGGCCGGACGATCACGTACACGATTGTCGTCGTGGTCGAACGGATCGGCCACGACGGACAACGGATGGTGGTGCGTTCATCGGAGGAACTACAACGGCTGGAAACCACGGTCGAGGCGGGTGAAACGAGGCGCGTGAACCACACTGTCTCCCCACCGACCGAGGAAGCGAATCTCCGGCTGCGGTATCTCGTCTACAAAGACGGGCCACCGGCGATCCCGACGGCGGACAACGCGTACCGAACGGCGTACTTCTGGCTCACGGACACCGAGGAGACACAGAGAATCGCCAGCCAGGACGCGAGGAAAGAATAACCACCATGTGGCCGTGGGAGCATCTCGCAGTCGGCTATCTGTGCTACTCGCTGTACTCGCGCGCGCGAACCGGCTCTCCCCCCGACGGACCCGGGGCGCTCGCGGTCGCGTTCGGGACGCAGTTTCCGGATCTGGTGGATAAACCGCTCGCGTGGCAGTTAGGGCTGTTGTCTTCGGGCAACTCGCTCGCCCACTCCGCGCTCACTGCCGTGCTCCTGTCGGTGTTCGTGCTCGGGCTGTCCGAGCGCCGTGGCGTCCCACAGCTCGGGATCGCGTTCGTGGTGGGCTATCTCGTTCACCTTCCCGGAGACGTGTTTTACCCGCTGGTGTACGGTGGTGGGCCGTGGGTCGAGTTCCTCTTGTGGCCGTTCGTGCCAGTCGGCTCGGGGGAGACGCTCGGTTTCCTCCCGAAGCTCTCCTCGCTCCTCGAGAGAACCGGGGACTTTCTCACGACCCCGGCCGGGCGGGCGTATCTCGGAGCCGAACTCGGACTGTTGGCGTTGGCCGTCGTCGCGTGGTGGGTGGACGGACGGCCGGGCGTCGGCGTCGTTCGTGACCTCATCGACAGATCCAGCGCTAGCTGCTGATACTGTCGGACCTGCGGACGGCGTGCGACCGAATAGCTCTCTGCTGTCTGGCGGGTCACCAGCAGCCGATAGTCGATCACCCCTGTCCAACAGTATGACTGCCGTGGGCGGCGGGAACGATCACTCGATGTACCCGAGATCTGCGAGCCGGTCTTCGATCGAGCGGTCCGATGTCGCGCTCCGCTCGTCCGGCTCGAACGACGGATAGGTCCGATCGCCGACCGGATCGACGATCGGGAGCGTTCGCCCGTCCATTTCGGTGTCCGCTGGCACGTCGAAGGTGGCAAGCACGGTCGGCGCGATGTCGAACAGGTGCGCGTCCCCGAGCGACGCCGTCTCATCGATCGCACTGCCCAGCGCAGCGACGAATCCATCTCGCTTGTGGTTCCACGGCTCGATCGGCTCGCTGAACTGCTGGGTGCCGAGCCGTGTCGAGAGAAACTGGTCGAACTCGGTCGGAATCGTCACGATATCGACCGCGCGTTCTGCGTGTGGCCCGCTGAACTGCTGTTCCCGGCGAACGACCGATTCGAACACCGGTCGGCCTGCAGGCGTTTCGAGCGCTTCCAACCGGTCGATGAGGTCGGACCGAACCGACTCGTACTCCTCGGGGGGAACGATCCCCGCCGGCTCGCGTCCCTGGAGGTTGATCCGAACGCCGAGCTCCGTCCGAGAGCGCATGTACGCCCGCGAACGGGGGAAATCGACCTGTTCGGTCGCGGTGCTGATCGCCGTTGTCGGAACGTGACGGAGCACAAACTCTTTGAGACCGATCCTCGAGAGCACGGTCTCGATGCGCTGGCTCGTCACGCCGAGCCGTGCTGTGGCCGCTGTCAGCCGCTCGATGCGGCTGGGATCGTGCTGTGTCGCGCCCACACCCCGCTTGAGCTGTCGATCACGGACGGCGGCCCACGACGGCATCCCGGAGCCGCCGTTGGTGGCCTGGACGTACCCCTGTCCGCGGAGGTACTCGTTCATCAGAAATGATTGGCCGTCGTAGGGACCCATCCCGTGGTCGCTCACAACGATGACGTTGTGGGGATCACACGCATCGAGGAGCGCCCCGATCTGCTCGTCGACCGCGCTGTACACCCGCTGTAGCTCGGTCCAGTCGCCAGGACGCTTGTGACAGACGGCGTCCGTCCACTGGAACTGCACGAAGCCGAAATCCGGATCGAAGCGCTCGGCGAGATACCGGAACGCCTCCCCGCGCATCCGAATGCAGTCGGTCGCCGATTCGACTGTTCCGTACACCAGATACTCGCCGATCGCGTCGGTGATATCCGCGAGTAATCCCGGTGGGTGACACTCCGGCGACTCAGGGGCGGTGTAACCGGGAACCAGCGCACCGTCGAATGGTCGGGGCGGGTGGGTGACGGGCACGTTGACGACGACGCTCCGGAAACCGTGTTCGTCGAGATACTCCCACAGCGACCGCCGACGGACGTGCGTCGCGTTGACGACGGACCACTCGTACCCCTCGAACGAGAGAAAGTCGAACACGCCGTGTTTGCCCGGATTCGTCCCCGTGTACAAGGAGGGCCACGCGCTCGCCGTCCACGGGGGAATCTGTGATTCGAGCGCGCCGCTGGTCCCCGCGAACAGCCGCTGTAAGTTCGGCAGCCGGTTCCGAGCGAACTGCGGTTCGAGCACCGATTGACACCCCGCATCGATACCGATCAGAAGCGTTCGGAGACGCCCGTTCTCACCCATCGACTCGGTCATCGACAGTACACCCCTTTGTTATAGCGTTCGTTCTCATTATAGGCTCACGTTCGCTCTCGTTTCCGCTGCGCACGCGCTACCACCGAGAACGGTTCGACCACCGCCCACGCCGGTACTGGCGCGGACGCCGACCGGTCCCGGTGCGTGCGGTCTCATTCGTTATCAGTCGCGTCGATTGGAAGCCGGCGCTCGTTCTGTCTCACCAAAACGAAGTGGATGAACGATGTGATGCCGAAAACCACGAGAATGAGTGCCGCTGCTATCGTCACCGAAAACGAAGCGAGCGGACCCACCTCGGCTAGGGCAGCCACGAAAAGCACGACACAGACGACCGTCAGCGCCGGATACACGAACTCCCACTGGAGCTCCGGTTCGTCAGTGCTCGGGAGATACGCATTGATCACGTCGGCCTCCGACGCCAGCGCGACTTCGCCGCTTTCGGCGTCGTACTCGACGATCCCGGCGTCGGCCAGCTTTGGGATGTGCGTCTGATACAACGAAACGTACGCGCGCTTTCGCTCCTGGTCGGTAAGTTCCTCGACAGGCGTTTCGTACTCCCACGCGGCCACCTCATCGGCCAGAGCTGTCAACGCGATCGAGTCCGCTTCAGTTCGAAGGTAATGCAGTACGAATCGACGGCGGGGACTACTCAGTAGATCGAAGACGAGATCCTGTGACAACGGCTCTGAATCCTTCCCATTTTGGTCTGTTGACATACCATTACCCGTCGGGCTTGTGGTCGCCGCCACCGAGACGATGGATTCGCCGGTTACGTCCTTTGTTACACCCGGCCTACGAGACGTAGACAGATGCTACCGCCCTCGATAGCACCGGCACAATCCCACGCCGGGGAACAGACCGGATCGGTTCCCAGTCGTCGATCACCACCGAGGGTGGGAGAGTACCACGCACAGTCACCAGTTTCAGAAATTCGTTATTACTCGGTGAAATCTGAGAATAACAAAGCGACGAACTGGTGTGGCCTCTGTCGTATGCCGATAGTTCGAACACAGGCTCCAGGTGGTTCTGGGGTGGGCCCGCACAGGGAGGTCGACGACGCCGTGCGTTTCTCCCCGGGGACGACCGGCGCAGTAACTGCTCGCCGTGATACAGCCCCCACCGGCACAAACCATGCCTGAACAGCAAATTCCAGTCGGGATTGTCGGCGTCGGCACCATGGGGAGTCATCACGCGCGCGCGTACTCGGAGCTGCCCCGCGCCGATCTCGTTGGTGTTGTGGACGAGGACGAAGCGCGCGCGCAGTCGGTAGCAGAGGAGTACAGCACGCGCGTTCTGGATCGTTCGAGCGTGTTCGATCGGGTCGAGGCGGTCTCGATCGCCGTTCCGACGCACGCACACGCTCCGGTCGCGCGCGAAGCGATCGACGCGGGGGTCGACGTGCTCATCGAGAAACCCTTTGTCCGCGAGCCGGCGGTCGGTCGAGGTCTCATCGAGCGGGCCCGCGATCGGGACGTCGTTTTGCAGGTCGGTCACATCGAGCGGTTCAACCCCGCAATCCAGACGCTCACGGACGTGCTCACGGATCTCGACGTGATAGCGATCGACGCGCGCCGGCTCGGTCCCCCGGTCGACCGGGATATCGATCAGAGCGTCGCGTACGACCTGATGATCCACGATATCGACATTCTGTTGGCGCTGCTTGAGAGCGATCCCCTGTCGATCAGCGCCGTCGGGTGTCACGACAACCGCCACGTCACCACCACGCTGCGGTTCGACGAGGAGATCGTCGGAACCGTCACGGCGAGCCGGCTCACCCAGCAGAAAGTTCGTGAGTGTTGGATCACAGCGAGTGACTGTCTGGTTGTCGTGGATTACATCGAGCAGTCGGTCCGTATCCACCGCCACTCGATGCCCGAATACGTCGAGTCCACGGACGGCGTCCGCTACCGCCACGAAAGCATCACTGAACGGCCGACTGTCGAGAACGGCGAGCCGCTCAAACAGGAGCTGTCGTCGTTTCTCGAATCGGTCACCGAGCGCTCCGAGCCGGCCGTCACTGGTCTCGATGGGTTGCGAGCGGTGGAAATCGTCAGACAGATCGATACGCTCGCAACCGATCCCAGTGCTGGGACAGCCAACGACGCCGGGATTCGACAGCCGATCGATACGAGCGGTTCAGATTTCACCGGAGGGTTATGATCGTGTACCGAGATCACACCGTTGGCGTCGTGATCACCGCCTACAACGAGGAGGAGCTAGTCGGCAGCGTCATCGACGGTCTTCCGTCCTTCGTGGATCGGGTGTACGCCGTGGACGACTGTTCGACCGACGGCACGTGGGCCGAGATCACCCAGCGCGCGGCAGCGGCACCGACCGACACCGCGTCGCTTCCGGTGCCCGACGGTGGACAGCGCCGCCGGAACCGCGTGGTTCCCATCCACCACGAGCAAAACCGTGGCGTCGGGAGCGCGATCAAATCCGGCTTTCGAGGGGCCTTGGACGACGACGTAGACATCGTTGCGGTGATGGACGGCGACGGACAGATGGATCCAGACCACCTCGATCGGCTGCTCGACCCCATTGTCGACGGACGCGCCAGCTACGCGAAAGGGAACAGGCTGGCGAAGCTGTCGCACATCGGTTCGATGTCGTGGTTTCGGCTGCTCGGCAACGTCGTGTTGACGATTCTCACCCGGATCGCGAGCGGCTACTGGCGGATGCGCGACCCACAGAACGGCTACAACGCCATCGAAACGACGGTGTTAGAACGGATTCCGCTCGCACAACTCCACGACCGGTACGGCTTTCGAAACGACATGCTCATCCGACTGAGAGTCCACGGCGTGACCATCGCTGACGTCGCCATGCCGGCGGTGTACGGCGAAGAAGAAAGCGGCATCCGCTACACCACGTTCGTTCCGCGGATGTCGTGGCTCCTGTTGTGCCGGTTTTTCTGGCGGATCCGAACGGACCTGCCAGAGTACCGGGTTTCCAGCCCGTCGGTGTCGGGATCGATGAGCGTGCTCGCTGGTCTCGCGGTCATCACTCGGATGCGCGCGCGAAAGCGGACTCCCGCCTGGATCACTCGCCTCGGTACGGCGCTCAGCGGGCTGTTAGTCGTGTTCACAATGGTAGAAGACCGCTACGCAAACGACGAAACGATAACTATCGAGGAAAATGAGTAAGCGCGTTCTCTCAATTGTCGGTGCTCGTCCCCAGTTCATCAAGGCGTTTCCCGTCTCGAGAGCACTGGGGCGTTCGCACGAAGAAACCGTGGTTCACACCGGACAGCACTACGACACGATGCTTTCGGACGTGTTTTTCGAGGAGCTGGACATGCCCGATCCGGCGTACAATCTCGGCGTCGGGTCGGGGAGCCACGCCGATCAAACCGCACGGATGATGATCGAACTCGACAGCGTGATCGACGCCGAGTCACCCGACGTGGTGCTCGTCTACGGCGACACCAACTCGACGCTTGCTGGTGCGCTCGTCGCCGCAAAGCGGTCGGCTTCTCTCGTCCACGTCGAAGCTGGACTCCGCAGCGGCAACCGCGCGATGCCGGAAGAACACAACCGGATCGCAACCGATCACCTCGCCGATGTGCTGATCGCTCCGGCCGAGCAGGCAGTGGATACGCTCCGTGCGGAAGGCGTCGACGGCGAGATCTACGAAACCGGCGACGTGATGTACGACGCGCTGTTGCGCGTCCGCGAACACGCCAACGAGGTGTCGACCCTCCGCTCGGATCTCGGCGTCGATTCGGGCGAGTACGTACTCGCCACGGTGCATCGGGAGAGCAACACGAACGACGGCGACCGTCTCGCCGGGATCGTCGACGGCCTGTCGAGCGTGGCCATGCCGGTCGTCCTCCCAATCCATCCACGCACCGAGCGAGCACTCCACGAACACGGGCTGTTCGAGACCGCAACCGAGCGGCTCACGATCATCGATCCGGTCGGCTATCTCGATTTCGTCCATCTGCTCGATGGAGCCACACTGGTTGCGACCGACTCCGGCGGCGTCCAGCGCGAGGCGTTTTATCTGGACACGCCGTGTATCACGATGCGCGACGAAACCGAGTGGGTCGAGACGATCGACTGTGGGTGGAATACGCTCGTCGGAGCCGACAAGAACCGAATCAGCCACGCGCTCGCACGGATCGACTCGCCGACGACGAAACCACAGCTGTACGGAAACGGCCGAGCCGCGTCCCGCGTTGTAGAGGTGATTGCCAATGCATAACGACACAACAGATACGGACGGCGCTACTACCGACGACCACTCGTTCGCGCTGTGTCTCACCCACGATGTCGATCGACCGTACAAGTCGTGGCCCCAGGCGCTGTACTACGCGCTGACCGATCCCAGCCCGTCACACTTGCTGTCGATGGTGCCGGGACAGAACCCCTACTGGCAGTTCGAGACGATCATGTCGATCGAGAAGAGCCTCGGCGTTCGATCGGCGTTTTACTTCCTGAACGAGCCGGATCTGTTCTTAGAGAAGTCGCTGGTGGCGTGGGCCCGGTCGGAAAACTGGATCCAACAGTTCGGTCGGTACGACATCACGGATCCGGAGATCGTCTCGATCATCAGCACGCTCGACGCGGAGGGGTGGGAGATCGGACTCCACGGCTCCTACCAGTCCTACCGGGACCAGTACCGACTCGCTTACGAGAAGGCGGTGCTCGAATCGATTCTCAGCGACACGATCCTCGGCGGTCGCCAGCATTATCTCAACCTCGATCGTTCACAGACGTGGCGCTACCACGCCGAGATGGGGCTGCGGTACGACGCGAGCCTCGGATCGAGCACCGACTACGGATTCACCAACGGATACGGTGTCAAACGTCCGTTTAACGACGAGTTCGTCGTCTTCCCCTTGACGGTGATGGAGGTCGCGCTCCCCGATCCCGAGACCAACACCGATGACGCACGATCGGTGTGTGAACGACTGCTCAAGGAAGCCCACGAGAACGGAGCCGTCATGACCGTTCTCTGGCACCTGCGGTACTTCAACGAGCGGGAGTTCCCCGGCTACACCGACCTCTACCGGTTCATCATCGAACGCGCCCGGGAACTGAACGCGTGGATCGGCCCCCCTGGCGAACTCTACCCTCATCTCGTGAACCAATCGTCAGGAGTAAGAAAAGAGGAAGCATCGGGAAACAAGGAAATAACAGAGAACAAGATGATGAGTGATACGGCATGATCGTGACCGAGAACAGGAGCGAGACCGCTGACGCGAGCGATGGCGGGAGAACGCTACTGCGAATCCCTGCGCGCGTCCAGCCGTTTTCACAACCACAAGAGGTGTACTGATGAGCACGACATCGATCGAGACCCGTCAGCTCTCCCTGTCGGAGTGGAGCGACGTTCTGCCCGACTCGGGGACCGAGGTGTTTCACACAGCGCCGGCACTCGAGGCCGTCGACGCCCACACGGACGGAGAGCTGCGGTTGTACGGAGGATTCAAAGGCGAACAGCCGGTCGCCCTGTTGCCGGTGTTCGTGGATCGAAAGGCGGTCGGTCGCGTCGTGACGTCGCCGCCACCGTCGATGGGAATTCCTCGGCTCGGCCCGCTGTTGCTGGCGAACAGCCCGAAACAGCGAAAGCGGGAGACGGTCAATCACGGGTTCACGGCGGAGATACTCGACGATCTCTCCGTCGGCGCGAGGTTGACGTTGTTCCGCGTGGTCTGTCCGCGGGCGTACGCCGATCCACGGCCGTTTCAGTGGAACCAGCTTGAGGTGACGCCCGAGTTCACCTACGTCCTCGATCTCGACGACGTAACCGACGACACGGTGATGGATCCGTTCAGTCGGAGCCTCCGCAACGAGATGCGCCGCGGGGAAGAAACCGACGTCACCGTCGGCATCGAGGGGCGCGGCGCGGCCAAACGCGTCTGGGAATCGGTTGCCACCCACTTCGAGGACCAGGGAATGCACCCACCGATCGAGTGGCCGTTCGTTCGCGATCTCCTCGAAGCGTTGCCCGAGCACCACCGCGTGTACGTTGCGCGAGAGCCGGACGGATCGTTCAGTAGCGGCATCGTTGTCCTCTACTCCGACGATACCGCCTACTACTGGCTGGGCGGGATCACAACGACCTACGACGGGGTGAGCGTCAACAGCCTGCTCCACCGAACCGTCATCGAAGACATCGTCGAGGAGCCACAGCTCGAATCGATCACGCGCTACGATCTCGTCGGCGCGAACACGGAACGGCTCTGTCAGTACAAGGGAAAATTCAGTGGTGATCTGGTGCCGTACTACGTCGTCGAATCCGCAGGCCCGGAGATGAGCCTCGCCAAAGGAGCGTACAATCTCACTGACAGATAGCGACCGAAGACACAACGACGAACTCCCGAACAACGGATCGAACCCATCGATCGACACGACCGGTACGTACTCCGAGAACCAATGACACAACGCATCCCGACTCAGACGACAGAAACGTCCGTAGCGAACGATGAGCAGCGCCTCATCGAAATCCTGCGCGAAACGCTGGCGTACGCCCGACAGCGGGAATACACGGGGTGGGATTACGGAGATGGAATGAGCAGCCGGCTGCTCCAGTGGGTCCCAGTCGACAACAAGTGGCTCAATATTCTCGTTCAGGAGCTCGCCAAGCGGCCACCGATCAACGTCCGACCGATGTTGCTCGTCGAGCAACGGCGCAACTACAAGGGGACAGCGCTGTTCGCCATGGCGAACCTGAACACCGCACGGCTCCTCGGTGAGATCGACGAGGAGCCAACGGGCAGGATCGACATGGAATCCATCGCCCAAAACGGCGGGATCGACGCCGACACGACCGGCTCGGTCGATTACAAGCGGGAATCCTACCAGCTCATCGAGTGGCTCATTGCCAACCGAAGCGTCGGGTACAGCGGGTTCTGTGGCGGACACCAACACCCGATCCAACATTTCAACGGGAAAGGATTACCGAACGATCCGGACATCGTCTCGACGTCGTTCGCCGTCAAATCGTTGCTCCGCACCACACGACTCGATCCGATGTACGCCTCGATCGCACGAACTGCTGTGGATTTCCTCGTGGAGGATCTCAACTACCGCCCGCGCGACGACGGCGCGTGCATCGACTATCACTTCAACCACCCGACCGACGCCTACACCATCAACGCCGGCGCGATCGGCGCGCGGATGCTCCTCGATCTGTACGCGTACTTCGGGGAGGACGCCCACCGCCGACGGGCAGAACGCATTCTCGACCACGTCGCCACCCTCCAGACCGACATCGGCGGCTGGACTTACCGCGATCCGCCGTCGTCATCGCACCTCTCGATGGACAACCACCACAACGGGTTCATCATCGAGTCGTTGCTCCGGCACCGGGAGGTAACCGGCTCCGATCGGTACGCCGAGACGACCGATCGGGCGCTGTCGTTCTACCGGGAAACGCTGTTCGATTCCTCGGGAGCACCGAACTGGGACGAGAACAAAGCGTATCCACGGGACATCCACGCGAGCGCACAGGGGATCCTCGTGTTCACCTACGCCGACGATCTCGACTTCGCCCGGCGCATCATCGCGTGGACGCTCGATCAGCTGTACGCCGGAAACGGGCGGTTCTACTACCGGAAACACCGGCTGTACACCACCAGAATCACGCTCATGCGGTGGTGTCAGGCGTGGATGGCGTACGCCATCTCCGAATATCTCACCGCGCTGTACGACCGACGACCGTCGATGAAATCGCTGTAGCAATGGCGTCGATCTCCTTTTCTAGTCCGTCACTCAGTCGAGAGTCAGCTCGATTTTCAGCGCCCTGTCGATCTCTCGTGTGAGAGAAGACGGCAGCCGACCGGCAACGAATCGGAGCCACGTCTTCAGACCCCTCAGCGCGAGGCGTAGGACCCAGCCCAGGACTCATCGGACACGTGTGCCAACTCACGATCGATGTCGCGGGCCGGGCCGCATCGCGGTATTCTGCCGCAAGCTCCTCTCTCGAACGATCGGCTTCAACTTCGAGGACCGCAACGGTGACGTGTTTGTTCGCGTACTCGGTACCGAGATGGTTTAAAAACTCACGGCAGCTCTTTCGCCCACCGATACACGCGCGCGAGGGTCGTGGTCAGTGGAGAGCCGTGTTCGACGCTGTAAAACGGAACGAGATCCGGGTTGAACTTCGCCTTATAGCGATTGATTCTCGGGTTGTTCGCACCGACGAGATCGTAGGCCGTTCTGTCCCTGTCGATCGCCTCGGTCATGACGTGCCAGTCGAGCAGGTCGTTGACCGGAACGTCGGTGTCGGTGTCCGTCCGGACGCCCCCCTGCCACCGGTAGACGGTCTCGCCGTCGTCGAGCGCGATCAGCCCGCCGACGAACTCGCCACCGAGCCGGAGCACGTAGGGGCGCACTACCCCCTCGGGAAGACGGGTTGCCAGCTCCGTCACGAACGCGGGCGTGACGTTGTAGCTGATGCCCTGACGCTCGTATCGACGGGCCACCTGTTCGATGATGTCGTAGATGGCGGTCCGACCGCCCTGCTCGATCGTGTACGACGCGTCCTGGCTGTCACGGACGTTGCTCCGGGCGTCACGGCTGAACGACAGCAATAGATCCTCTTTGCCCGCCGAGAGGTCCACGAGATACGTGTGTGACGGCGACACCTCGCAGTCGTTCCAGAGGAACGGCCGGAGGTCCTCGTAACAGCCCCGAAGACGGAGGTGTCCGTACCGGGGGTTGAACGACGACCTGGCCCACTCGAAACACCCCTCGACGAATCCGTGCTGGCGGCGCTCTCGCTTCCTCTGTTTCAGCCCGCTCCCGTTCAACAACGCGGGACCGAGGTAGGAGACCCGAAGCTCCGGCGGCGGCGAAAACACGAACTCGACCGGTCCCCGCGAAAGCTCGAACAACGGAAACAGGCCTACTGCCTCCTCTCCGACGTACCCCACCAACGGATGAGCGACTGTTCCCGTGTGAGCGGCCTGAATTGACAGCGCCTCGTACCGGTGGAAGGGGCACGTCTGCGGTGACCGCTCGACGAGCCGATTCCACGTTTCATCCT
This sequence comes from Halobacteriales archaeon YIM A00010, assembly GCA_025041175.1. Taxonomy (GTDB): domain Archaea; phylum Halobacteriota; class Halobacteria; order Halobacteriales; family Haloarculaceae; genus Halocatena. Next base: position 815,681 of record JAKCFJ010000001.1, on the reverse strand, counting down.
CCTCGACGCGCTCGATCTCGACTCCCATGTCACTCCCCAACGGTTCGGTCTCCAGCACCCTGTCGCTTTTTATTAATATACGTGATATTTTTATTACTGATATATAATAGAAGACAATATCGGCGCGACGTTCGATCAGTACTGGAACGGCGTTTGCTCCGTTCCAAAAACAGGACTGCACAGCCAATAATACTATATCGTCAATTTGTACCCTGGAAATTATAATGGGCATTAGTATCGCTGCGATACAATTGGTAACTGTTGTTACATTCTCTCGAGCTGCCGCCGGAATACGGGAGAAATTGTTTTCATACGGTTAGTTATTATTATCGGTCCAACTCTGATTACCATTTAAATTGACAATTAATTACAAGTGAGTTCCAGACCTAATACATTGCGCCGCGGTAGCTGCCCACTACTCACAGTGTCGGGGCACACGAGCACCGGGTATTGAGAGTCATGCGAATAGCAAGAATGTGTGGTTCGAAAGTCGTACCGCTATCGGTAGTCTGTGTGTGCAGCGGGTGGTGGCGATGAGCACCAAAACGCCCAACGACGCCCAGTCGGTCGAGGACGCCGGTTCAACGAACGTAGACGCTGGGGGTGCGGGCGAGGCGGATGACGATCCGGCGCTCGGCCCGGACCGGATTTTCGAGGTGTTGAAAAACCAACGCCGCCGCCGCGCGCTCCAGTATCTCGTTGCGCACGACAATCCAGTAACGATCGGTTCGCTCGCCGAACACATCGCTGCGTTAGAAAACGATACGACGGAATCGGCTCTCACCTCTCGTGAGCGCAAGCGCGTGTACGTCGGTCTGTACCAGTGTCATCTGCCGAAGATGGACGATACGGGCGCGGTCGAGTTCAACAAGGCGCGCGGAACCATCTCGTTGGGATCGACGTTCGAGCAGTTCGAGCCGTATCTGAATCTCGATGCGGATGATCCGGACGCGTGGGCACAGTATTATCTCCTGCTCACCGGCGCAAGCAGCGTGGTTCTCGGAGTGAACTGGCTCGCTATTGGTTTCCCATCGACCCAGCTGCTCGTGGGTGTTCTGTTGGGGTTTGTCCTGCTTTCGACGGTACATCTTCACCGAACGACCGAGCGCCTTTCGGTGTCGGCGTTCGCCGACCGCTGACGCCGAAACGGGGGAGTCGGTGGGCCGCCCGCGCGCAACGCAGAACGCTCACGGTACTGGGTTAATCCGCATCGAAAGCACAGAGTTACAAAGCTGCTTGCGGGGGAGCCGTCGGACCGTGAGACATCTTTTCTTCACGAACACGCCGGCCCACGTCCACCTGTACAAGCACGTTGTGAGCCAACTCCGATCGGAGGGCCACACAGTATCGGTCATGGCGCGTGATTACAGCTGCACGACCGCGCTGCTCGACTGGCACGACATCGATCACACCGTGTACGGTCCGTGTGGGACAACGCGTTGGTCGTTGTTGGGGCGGCTCCCCCAACACTACATCCACATCGTGCGTCACGCGCGCGAATTCGATCCCGACGCGATCTTCGGGATGGGTGCGTACGCGGCGCACGCGGGCGCTCTCACGCGGACTCCGACGGTGTTGTTGCTCGATTCCGAGCCGACAGGGTTAGACCACGCTGTGTCGATGCCGTTCGCCCGCACCATCGTGACACCGAAGGCGTTCCGGAAGGATCTCGGCGAGAACCACTACGTGTTCGAGGGGTTCAAAGAGTGTGCGTATCTTCATCCGGAGGTGTACGAGCCGTCTACAGACGTTCGCGAGCACCTCGAGCTCACGTCCGACGAGCGGTACGTACTCGTTCGGTTCAACGCGTTCGGCTCCCACCACGACGTCGGTCACGGCGGGTTCTCCGCCGACGAACGCCACGAACTCGTCGAGCGCCTCGCCGACCACGCGACGGTGTTCGTCTCCGATGAGGGAGACGATCTCCGCCTGGATGAACTCCCGGCCCGGCCGTTCGACGCCCATCCAGGGCTGTTGCACGACGCGCTCGCCGAGGCGTCGCTGCTCGTCGCGGACACACAGACGATGGTGACCGAAGCAGCACTGCTAGGAACCCCCGCGATCCGATCGAACTCGTTCGTTGGCCCGGACGACATGGGAAACTTCCTCGAACTGGAGACGAACGATCTCGTGTACAACCACCGTTCGTTCGACTCCGTTCTCGATACTGCCGAGCAGTTGCTCGATCGACCCAACGTCGAACGCGAGTGGAAACAGAAACGCGATCGGTGCGTGGACGACATGGTGAACCTCTCTTCGGTGATCACGTCGCTCGCACGAGCGATCGGAGACACCACTGCTATTCAGGAACTTCGACCGCGTGCTACCGCCCACGAGGAACGAGACACCCAGCCGACGCGACATCAAGACTCTCCGCGACAGTGAGGTCGATTTCGTTCACACAGCATTATATGGTCGGCAGTCGTACACAATGGTGTATGACACATGTCACAGTGATCGGCGGTGGTCCCGCAGGACTGAGCGCCGCGTTGTTCACGGCGAAAAACGGCCTTTCGACGAGCGTGTTCGACACAGATCAGACGTGGATGCACAAGGCCCACCTGTTCAACTACCTCGGGATCGAAAGCGTCGACGGGAGTTCGTTCGTGGACGACGCCAGGGAACAGGCCGAGGAGTTCGGCGTCGACCGACACCAAGGCGAAGGCGTCACTGGGATCGAGCGCAACGGCGGCGGGTTCTCCGTCGTGACCGACGACGACGAGTACGACAGCGAATACGTCGTGCTCGCCACCGGCGCGGACCGGGACCTCGCTGAAACGTTGGGCTGTGACTTTGCGGACGACGGAACGGTCGACGTCACCATCTCCATGGAAACGAGCGTCGACAACGCCTACGCGACGGGGGCGATGGTGCGGGCCGAGGAATGGCAGGCCGTCATCTCCGCCGGCGATGGAGCTGCCGCTGCGCTGAACATCCTCACTAAAGAAAAAGGAGAACACTTCCACGACTTCGATACCCCTGCAGACGCGTAGCACTCGACACTAACCGCTTTCCGTGGCTGTCGACCGTGCGAATACCCGCGGCTACGCGTTCGGGCAAGCCTAACGTGATCCGGTCGGCTACTCGACGTAGATCTGACCGGTACCGTCTTCCGAAACTGTCACGGTTATACAATACCCGTTGAACTGGAACTGTACCTCTCCCCCGACACCCTCCTCGAACAACGCGTCCAGCGCCTCCGGATCAACCGTCTCGCTCAGTGGGGCCGTGATCTCCGTCTCATCGACCCCCGCGACATCTCCAACTGCCTCGATAACTCGTACGCCAAGGGTGTGTTCAGAGGAGTCGTACCGAAACTTCGATGCACCGGACTGCGCCGCATCGAAGGATGTTCGGTTCATCTCCTTGTCCATATCCCCCATGATCGCCTCCGTGTTGCTATCTGCTCTCATAGTCGTTCCCTGGGTGATACCCCATCTGCTCTCTTCCGTGCTACGGGTGGTATCTCTAGAGAGACAACAGTCGACAATGACTCCCACCATATATATAAACGGTTTGGAATTCGATGGCTGTTTTATCCTGTTCAGACATATTGTCCTATATACATACCATTTTATTCGGCGCGACCTCACCAGCCGAGCGGACTGAAGCGTTCGGGCGACGGCTACCACTCGTCGGATTCGTCTATCCGGCCGGAATCCCATTGGCTCCGCATAACAAAGGGGTTGTAGGTTACAGGATCCAGTGATGAACACGGACCGACTGCTCATCGTTGGGACGCTCGGCGGCGGCGGCATTCACCAGTACGTCGAACAACAGTATCGGCATCTCGACGGCGTTGAGGTGTCGGTGTACGATATGGTGTCCGATCCGAAGGGGCAAGGGGGGTGGTGGCTGCTCACGTCGGTCGTGGCGTCGGTGTGGGCAGCGCTTCGATTCCCGTTCCGGTCGCCGCCGGATGTGGTTCACGTCCACACGTCACACCGGTTTTCGTTCTACCGGTCGGCGTTTTACGTCCTGTACGCGTCCCTCGTCTGGGACCGTCCGGTCGTGTTGCACGTCCACGGCTCCTCGTTCGATGCGTTCGTGACGACCGACTCGTGGCTCGTCAACCGGGTTCAGTCGCTCGTCTTCGGGGTGTGTGATCGCATCATTGTGTTATCGCCGTACTGGCAGGAAGTGTTGTCGACGCGCGTCCCAGAGGAGAAGATCCGCGTGCTCCCGAACGCGATCGATCCGGGCGAGTATTCGCCGGCGTTCGAAACCGACCCCCAGCACGTGGTGTTCGTCTCGAACCTGGTCAAGCGCAAGGGGGTGACCGAACTGGCCGGGGCCGTCGAGGAGCTTCTCGACGGGAACGACGAGCGAGTAACGGACGTTCGGGTCAGCATCGCCGGCAGCGGGCCGCTCGCGGGACGCATCGAAGCGCTGGCGGATCAGTACGACGCCGTCGAGTATCTCGGATACGTCTCCGAGCGCGAGAAACAGACGTTACTCGATTCGGGATCGATATTCGTGCTCCCGGCGTACGCCGAGGGGCTACCGATCGCGCTGCTCGAGGGGATGGCAGGCGGTAACGCCGCCGTCTCCACGACCGTCGGGAGCATTCCGGAGGTCATCGACGAGGAGAACGGGCTGTTGATCGAGCCAAAGAACACGACCCAGCTGTCGGACGCGCTCGCCACGCTCATCGCGGACCCGGAGCGAACCGAGGCGATGGGGCGGGCAAACCGCCAGCTGGTCACCGAGACGTACTCGTGGGACACCGCACAGCGAACGCTCAGTGAGATCTACGGCGAACTTCCAGCGTGAGCGGGCCGTAGCGAACGAGTATCACGCGCTTACGCCGGACAAAGCCCGCATAACAAAGCCCCGAACAACACACTCAGGGGTATGCCCAATCCTGACGTTCTGTTCCTCGTGCTCGATTCGATGCGGAAAGATCGCGTGTCGGCCTACAGCCACGACCGGCCGACGACTCCGACCCTCGATGCGTTGAGCGACGAGGCGACGGTGTTCGATCGCGCCTACGTTCCGGCACCGTGGACGCTCCCATCGCACTGCTCGATGTTCACGGGGTTGTATCCCTCGGAACACGGCGTCACGAACGGGTTCACGGACCAGGAGTTCGGGCTTCCGTCGGGGGTTTCGACGCTCGCCGAGCGGCTTACAGAACAGGGGTATCACACCGCTGGCTTCTCGAACAACCCGTGGGTCGGACAGCTCTCGGGATTGGATCGTGGCTTCGAGGAGTTCGTCGAGTGGGACCTCGAGATCAGCCGGTCAGACCACCCGATCCACGGGCGAGGCGGACGGCTCTATTCGAAGCTCCACACCGCGCTCGGCCACGCGAGCCGCCAGCCGCTGGTCCTGCTCAAACGCCGGTTTTTCACCGAGCGTCTCGTCGCGCGCGCCACCGACTGGCTCGCTCACACCGCCGATCGCGAGGGATCTACGTTCACCTTCCTCAACCTGATGGAAGCACACAGCCCGTACTATCCGCCACGAGACGCGTTCGAATCGCTCGGACTGGACCGACCGTCAGCGATCGAAGCCCGTCGGCTCAACGTCAGACTGCTCGCGAACATCGCGGGCAGCGCGCGCCTCGATTGGGACGCTCGCGATCGGCTCTTAGAGTATTACGACGCCAGCCTGCGCTATCTCGACGCGATGGTCGACCGACTGCTTTCGGTCCTCGAACAGCACGAGCTGTACGACGACGCGCTGGTCGTCGTGTGTGCCGACCACGGCAAGACGCTCGGCGAGTACGACCGGAACGGGATGCCGCCACACTACGTTCGGGACGTGAATACGTCGGTCCCATTGCTCATCAAAGCGCCGGGCCAAACATCGCACGAGAGCGTACAGCAACCGTTCGAGCTACACCGGCTGTTCGAGACGGTTCGAACGGGGGATCTCGACGGGACGCTCACAGCCACACCCCCAACCGCGCTGATCGAGGACGTGATCCCTCACACCGGTCGGGACATCGATCCGGCGGCGGTGACACACTGGCGGATGCTGTGTGACGGCACACACAAGTACGTGGCATCGGTGTCCCAGAAGGCTCTCCCGACCGAATCCAGCGGCGAGCACGACCGGAACGGACACGCTCCCCACCAACACGAGCCCGCGAACGAGCAGTCCGAGCCACGTCGACAGGAGTATCTTCTCCGTGGCATGGGGATGGACGAAAGCGTCATCGACCCGGAGTCGTCGGTTCTCGATCGGTTCCGGTCGCTCCTGACAGAGCGGACCGAGCAGCTCGACACGGCGATAGCCACCGACGAACCGGGATCGGAGCGGTTGAGCGGTAACGTCGAGGCGCAACTCAAGGATCTGGGATATCTCGACTGAGTGTGATCGTTACACTGTCGGGCCGGCGGACGGCGTGCGACGGTCTCTGCTGTCTGGCGATTCACCAGCAGTCGAGACGCGACCACTCCCGTCCGACAGTATCAGTCCGTCACGCTCTGGATGAACGACTGCACCAACGAGAGATCGATGAGTCCACTCGCGACGGACAGCCCCGCCCACACCCCCACAGCGACACTGATCACGGTGAGCAACGTGAGGAGATCCGAGACGAAGGGTAACAACAGCGCGACGACGCCGGACATGATCCCGGTGATCAGACAGACAAGAAGCGTTTTGCGGACGAGACGCCGCCGTGGGAGCGGGAACTCCTGGTCGATGATGTAAATCTCGACGCCGATCAGCGCGGCGTAGGTGACGACGGTCGAGAGCGCCGCGCCCACGACACCGATAACGGGGATGAGCAGCACGTTCAACGCGACGTTTCCGACGGACGCGCTCGTTTTTGCGATCGCCCGGTCGCGAGCGCGGCCGACGAAATCGAGTCCGTCGTTGGTGATCTTATCGACCGCACGGAGCAGGATGTACACGCCAAAGACCTGCACGACGGGGGCGGCACCGAGGTAATCCCCGCCGAACACGTACCGGATCATCGGCTCTGCGATGAGGATGAGACCCGCACCGGCGGGCAGGTACAGCATGACCGTGTGGACGAACGCGTGCTCGTACAGTTCTCCGGCACGACCGAGCGCGTCGCTCGCTTTCTGCTCGCCGTAGGCCGGCGAGACGGCAAAGCCGAGCGATGTCGCCGGGACCGTCACGAAATCAGCAATCTGCTTGCCGAGGACGTAAAACCCGACAGCGGCAGGGTTCAAGAAGAAACCGACCAGGATGGTGTCCACGTTCTTGTCGAGGGTGTGGCCGCTGCGCGTGATCGTGAGCGGGACGCTGTACCGGAGGATTTTCCCCGGAAGCTCGTGGTCGGCCGATCCAGTCCCGGCGTAGTTCGGGACGAACCGACCGAAGATGACACCCAGTCCCACGACTGCGGCGATGCCGTGGCCGATCACGTAGCCGGCCAACGCGCCGATCGAACCCAGCCCGGCCAGCAAAAACGCGACGGTGAACACCAGCAGGCTGACGTTCGACAGCGCGCCAACGCACGCGCTCCAGCGCACGCGGTTGAACCCCTGAAACACCACGGTTGCGAACTTCGAGAGGGTCATCGTGACGATGTACAGCGACCCAACCACCAGAAACGGCTGAACGGCTGGTTCGCCGAGAAACCGCGCGATCAGCCCGCTCCCGAACACGAACGCGGTGCTGACGACGAGGATCGACACCAGATTGTACTGGAGCGACGTGGTGATGATGTGTGGAATCTGTGTGGGATCTCTGGTTTTGTACTCGGTGATGTACCGGGCGGCCGATTTGGCGAAGCCGAGGTAGCTGAACAGTAGTCCAGTTCCGAGTACGGACAAGGACAGAAACAACAGCCCGTACTCATCGGGAGAGAGGAAGTAGTTCGCCAGCAGGAGAACGATGAGACCTTTCGATGCCATGCGTGCCCCTTCAGCGACGAGCATAGCTTGTAGTCCGCGCATAACCCGGCGTGCCATCGTCACAGTCGATCCCGGTCGCAGGCAAGGGGTTCTGGATGGATAGTAATGTGTGCATTATCCGGTCGGTCATCGTCTGGAGAGCTGTCCGTTCTGAGTCCATCACCTGTAGCGACGGAATAACGATGACGGAGCAGCCGGTACGAACGTGTGATGTACACACCGTCCCAGCTGTGGCGGGGACTCCGGCGCGGGGTGCAGCGACCATCGTTTTTCGGGCAGGAGCTGAACCGGCTGTACAATCGCCGGCTCTATCGGCGTGAGTACAACACCAACGGTGTCGATGTGATGGCTGAGGATTGGGACAATTTGATCATCCTCGATGCGTGCCGGCACGATCTCTTCTCCGCACAGCAACAACAGGAGTTTTCGGAACCGCTCGAACGGCGCGAGTCGAGAGGATCACACACGGTCGAGTTTCTGATGGGGAATTTTTCCGATCGGGAGATGTCGGACACGGTGTACGTGACCGCGAGTCCGCAGCTCCACCGCTGGAACGACCGGATCGATGCAACGTTTCACGACGTCGTCAACGTCTGGAAACACGACTGGGACGACTCCCACGGAACGGTGCTCCCGCGAACAATGACCGACTACGGCCGCCGCGTGGCAACGCAGTATCCCAACAAACGGCTCATCGTTCATTACATGCAGCCACACTACCCGTTCATCGAGAATCCCGAGATCAATGTCGGACAGCGCCTCGAAGGAACCGGGGAGACGGACATCTGGGGACAGCTACGAAACGGAGACACGTCCGTCTCCGAATCCGGTATTTGGGACGCGTACCGAAACAACCTCAATCGGACGCTCCCTGCGGTCCACGAGCTCGTTACTGTACTGCCGGGCCGCTCGGTGATAACATCCGACCACGGCAACATGTTCGGTGAGCGCTCCACGCCGATCCCGATTCCCGAATGGGGCCACCCACCGGGGCTGTACACCGAGGAGCTAGTGATGGTCCCGTGGCAGATCGTCCCGGCGTCCGAACGACGGGAGATTCGGGCGGACCAGCCACGGTCCCAATCCGACCGGTTCACGACGGACATCGACCGACAGCCCGGAGACGACACCGCAACGGACCGGCTGCAAGCGCTCGGCTACCACGAATAGGTGGCACATAACGATGTCCGCTATCGGTCAACTGAACTGACAACCACGCCGATGACAGTCCTGTATACTCTCCCCGATCGATCCGTGGTGACTCACAGGTACCAATGACGACATCGACAGCGTCCGAAAACGAACCTGACCCCGAGACGAAGACCGAAACGGCGTCCGAGTGGCGTTGGTGGACGAGACCGCTGTTAACGACCGGGTTTCTCTCGCTCGCCGCAGCCATCTACTCGGCGACCACCGCTCCGGCCCAGGGATACGAGCTGTCGTTGTACGCGGCGACGCCAGCACCGTTCTGGGTGGGCGTCGGCGTTGCGCTCGCGGTGGCGCTGTTCGTGGCGTTCGTTTCGCCCGTTCGGTGGGTCCGGACGGTCGCGCTGGTGCTCGCTGCTGCCTCGGTGATTTCGGTCCTCGGGCTGCCGTTCGTTCGGGGCTACTACTTCTATGGAACGGCCGACCCGATGACGCACATCGGTCTTGCGAAAGACATCGATCGCGGGCGGCAGAGTCCGTTCGAGGTGATGTACCCTGGTATCCACGCTGTTGCCGTGTTCACCAGCCGGATCACCGGCTACGCGCTCCGGCGATCGGTGTTGCTCGTCACCCTCTGGTTTGCGCTCGTTTACATCACGTTCGTTCCCTTGTGCGTGCGGCTTCTCGCCTCCGGCCCGCGCGCCACCACGGTTGGCCTGTTTTCGGCGCTGTTGTTGTTGCCGATCAACCACATCAGCACCCACTTTCGGGTTCATCCGTTCACCCTCACGACGCTGTACTCCGCGCTCGTCATTTTTCTCCTATTGAAGGCGGTTCTCTCTGGGGGCCGTCACGACCGGCGTACCACACAAGCCGAACCCGTGGACACGGTGGCGGGAACGTTCATCGTGCTCGCTGTTGTTCTCACGGCGGTCGTGTTGTATCACCCACAACAGGCGCTCAACGTCCTCATCCTCTTTGTGACCGTCTGCGGGATACAGATATTCTACCGTCTGCTTCGCCCGGATCACCCTGTATCGGCACAGCCGAGGCTGTACGCTCCGACGGTGGTTTTCTTCGGCGTGTACGCGCTGTGGACCGCCAGAACGTCGTGGTTTTACCGACTCGCCAGCACCCATCTGGGCAAAATCGTCGGTTACATCCGGGGGGACACCGTGGCCGGAGCGCGGATTCAATCACAGGGCACGTCCCTATCAGCCATCGGTGCCAGCGTTCCGGAACTGTTCGTGAAGCTCTTTCTGCTCAGCGTAGTGTACGCGGGTATCACGGCCATCGTCGCCCTCCTGTCGGTCACCCATACGTTCGACGACGACGCGACGGCTCCCCAGAGCACGCGCCTGTATCTCTCGTTGGCCCTCCTCCCGTTGTTGGGTGTGTTTCTGGTGTACTTCGTCGGAAGCATCTCGGAAATGCAGTTTCGTCACCTCGGGTTTCTGATGGTGGTGGCGACGCTGTTGGGTGCTGTCGGGCTGTGTGGGCTGTTGGGACGGCTCAGCCGCGTCGTTTCTCTCCCGAGCGCCGGTCTCGTGCTCGCAATCGGGTTCGCTCTCATGCTCGTGCTGGCGATCGCCCCCCTCTACCAATCCCCCTACATCCACAAACAGAACGTACAGGTAACCGAGATGCAGATGAACGGGTACGATCGGGCGTTCGAGGGGCAGGTGGAGGGGGTTCCGGTGCTCGGTATTCGGATGGAACCGACGCGGTACGCCGACGCCACCCACGGCGTGCAGTGGACGGACGAACGCGAGAAGCTGTACCGGAAGACCGTCCCGTTCGAGAGTTTGGCGGGGCTCAACGCCACGTTTGACTCCCCCCGGTACGTCATCGTCACCCGGCAGGACCAGAAACGGGAGGTGAACGCGTACCGACAGCTCAGATTCACGCAGGAGGGGTTCCGGTCGCTCGACTACCAGCCGGGGGTCAACCGCGTCATGTCGAACGGTGAGACGCAGCTCTACTACGTGGAAAACGGGTCGGGATCCTCGCCAGAGCGCGTCTCACCGCCCGATCACGCCGGAGGTAACGACGGATGAAGCTCCAGGCCGTAACTGGTGGACGGGTGTACGCGTCTCGAGGACGCACGATCGTTGCTTCCGGGGGTGACCGTGCGTTCGAGCCGCTCGGCACCCTCCCGAACCCGCTCTCCGGCGTTGCTGGCCTCCGGTACACGCTGTCGACATCGCCTCCGTGGCGGTCGGCGATCGAGTGGGTAGTGGGGGCCTACCAGACGACGAACGTCTGGCCGATCACCGATGACGTGCTGGTGGCGACCGTTTGGAGACAGCTGTTGGTCTCCCACGACGGCGGCCGGCAGTGGCAACGCACCCACCAACTGCCCGCTTCCTCTGGGCTTGCCGGCGTTCTTCCCACCGCGGTGTGTGTCCGGGAGGGAACGATCTACCTCGGTGAGTATCCGCTCGACGACGATACAACGCCGCGAATCCTCCGCTCGGTCGATGAAGGACGGTCGTGGACCACGGTGCTCGAACTGCCGGAGGTTCGCCACGTCCACGCGATCTGCACCGATCCGTACACCGGGGAGCTGTGGGTAACGACTGGTGATCGAGACGCGGAATGTCACATTGGACGGCTTCGGAACGGAACGCTCGAAACCGTCGGCGGTGGCGATCAACGGTGGCGCGCCGTGGATCTCGTCTTCACGCCGTCGTCGATCCTCTGGGGAATGGATTGTGTGTACACGACCCGCAATCGGATCTTCCGGCTCGACAGGGCCGACATCGAAAACGAAACGACACGGCCGACGCTCGGCGTGGGATCCCGATCGCAGTCCAACCCCAGGGGCCACGTCTCCTCCACAGCAGAGCGAGAGCGCCGCGACAGCAGTCCACGCCCCACGTCTGTCGCGTCGGTTCCGAACTCGGTGTATTTCGGTGCAACGCTGACGATCGATGGCACCCAATGGGTTGTGTTCTCGACCGCCGTCGAAGCCGGCGGCGACAGCACTGCGCCCGACCGGAGTGTGGACTCCACGACGGAGAACGCGCGAGCGGACGATAGAGCCACGGTCATCGCCGCATCGGCGGTCTCGGATTTCACTGAGTGGTACGAGCTGGCCGGGTTTCGGACGCGCACGCGACCGATCGAGTACGTCGATCCCGGCGGGTGGTTCCCGATCTCGAACGCGTACGTCTTTCTCGGCGCGGACGCGAAACGCGGGCTGGTCGTCAACCCGTTCAACACCGCAACTGACCACGGTCGGCTCATCACCGTCTCACCCGGGACGATCGCGCGGGTCGCCGACGGCGACTGATACTGTCGGACGGGAGTGGTCGCGTCTCGACTGCTGGTGACCCGCCAGACAGCAGAGACCGTCGCACGCCGTCCGCCGGCCCGACAGTGTAACGATCACATGGATCGTTCGATCGGACTGCCTGCTCGTGATCACGCGTCTGCCGTCAGCGTATCGAGGTTGTTTCGGGCGCGATTCACCGACGACGCCGTGTAATCCACACCCAGCGGAACGACGGTCTGAGAGACGAGATCGATCACCAACGATCCCTCCGAGCCGTGGACATCGAGACGGTGAACAGGAATCTCCCCCGCGCTCACGCGGATCGAGCATAGGGTTCCGTTTTCGGATCGGTACTGTAGCTGTGTCATGTCGTAGGTGAACGATTCCTCGTACGACGTCGTCAGCGCGGTCTGCACGTCGATCTCGGCGGTATCGTTCGGATACCCACCCACCGCGAGCGCGAGATACAGGGGATGCGGGATCCCCTCCTCGAACTCACCGCCGGGCAACTCGAACGTCCACGATCCGCGGTTTGGATCGTTCGCGAAGGAAGCGCCGGTGTACGTCACGTCCACGCCACGAAGCTCACCGATCGCCCCGCGATCGAGCAGCGTCTGCGCCCGTCGCATCGCCGGATCGAACATGTGGTTGTGCACCGGCGACAGCGAAACGTCGTGTTGTTCCGCGGTCTCGATCAACTCCCGCAGCTCGTCGCTGGTCATCGTGATCGGCTTCTCGATCAGAACGGGAACGCCGGCTTTGAGCGCCGTCTGTGCGAGCGTGACGTGGGTTTGTACCGGTGTGCAGATGTGAAGCCAGTGCAACTGCTCGGCGGATAGCAGCTCCTCAATGTCGGTGTACGCCGCCGTCTTGTGCTTGCGGGCCATTCCTCTCGCCCGCTCCTCGTCGATGTCACAAACGGCGACCGGCGTGGTGTTCGGACACTCACGAAGTGCCGATAGATGCTCTCCGGAGACGATGCCTGCTCCAACGACTGCTGTTCTGAGGACCATCAGGTGGAATCTCTCCATGGAACGCATTGTTATGCGTCCCTTGCCTCCCCCACCCGCCCGGTAAGCCGATCATTCTACGCGGCTGTCGCCCGTTCACCCTTGCCTAACCTCTCGACATTCAGTCATATTCTGCCGTTCGGACGGTCGAACAGACGTGTGCGCTCCGGATTTGATAGACCATCACTACCACAGAACACCGGATGTTCTGATTCCCGTGATTTCGATCGGTAGGCTCGTCTTACGACGCGTAAGTTGCTCCTACGTCAAGGTAGTATTTCATTTCCAACATTATACGCTGTCGGCACGTAACTGTTGCCAACCTTCGGTAATAGTCACACGTTCGAGTTGAAACGTCATGTACGTAGTCAAAAGGTACTTTTCGGTAATCCTGTTTTACCCTCCGATGAGATCCGATTCAGAGAGCGGACGAGACGAGAAGTCGACCTTGGAACGACGTAGTTACATCAAGCTTACTGGAGCCGTCGTCGGTGGCTCCGTCTTTGGAGCGACGCAGATCGGGCGTGCGAGCGGCAAGACTCGCCACGGGACCACGTTCGACAGCGTTGTCGACGCAGTCGACGATCTCGGTTGTGATCCCAACGGGAAGAAAGACGTTACCAGTGCGGTCGAATCGGCGCTCGACGGGCAGACCCTCGTCGAGTTTCCGTCGGGGACGTATCGCTGGGAGGGTTCGATCTCGACGAACGTCGACCGGATCGGTATTCGGGGGAAAGCCAACGACGTACGATTCACGTTCCCCTCCGGCTACAACGAGTTTTTCATCAACACGAAATGCGACCAGGCGGTGTTCGAGAACTTCGACGTGGATCTCCGGGCGGACCAAGCGGCCACAGGAATTCGGATCGACTCCGAACACGGGTTCCACGCCGAGAACATCGAACACATCGGGCGCGCGATCGTCGATTCGGACGAGGTAACCCGGTGTTGGCAGCTCCGAGTCAACGATTCTAACTCGACCGGTGTCCTCAAAAACTTCGTGGCGAAGAAAGGATCGGCGTGGTCCCACTACAAAAGCGGCGATGGGCGCGCCGGAATCTCCGTCTACGGTGGTAAGGGGACGGTCAAGATCGTCGACTGCCACCTCGAAGAGTTCGGGAACAACGGCATCTACGGGAGTCGGACGCTCAGCGCGGTGCAGATCATCGGTGGAACCTACCGGAACAACAACGTGGCCGGCGTCCGGATCTCGGGCGATGGGAGCTACGTCGAGGGTGCGACCATCGAGGTCGATCCGGACAAATACTCCGGTCCACACACGCTCGAAGACGATTCGTTCACGATGCGCGGTGTGCTGTTCGAACAGGGCAACGCTTCTACCGACGGAGAGTTCGATAAGGCCGGCGGGGAGATCCGAAACACCGAGATCACCGTCAAAGAGAACCCCACGACGGGTTCTGCGGTGGCCGTCTGGACCGGTGGCCGCACGCTGAACGTGAAAAACACCCGAATTGACTACAGCAACGACGGCGCCCCCGCTGTCTACCGCGAGAAGCGGACTTCCCAGGGGCGTCACGACCCGAGTCCGGATCCCCGGTGGCTCCGGATGAACCGCGTCGAAATCACTGGCTCTGCGTCGAACGGTCCGTCCGTCCTCGCGGAGGAGGCCAACGGCTCGAAGATTCAGGACTGCTACATCGAACAGGGCGGTTCCGGCCGCCAAGGCGTCGTGTTCTCGAACTCCGGGAGCACCCTCGTCAAGAACACCACGATCAAGGTGAACGGAAAAGCCGTCCAACTGAAATCTTCGTCCGGCAAGTCCACCAACGTCAGCAGCTCCGGATCGCCCCTGTCGCTCGATGTCGGTAACTCGGGATCGTCTTCGAAATCTTCCAAGAGTGCCGCCAAGAAGTCGACTGACGCTCAAACTGAAAACAAATCGAACGACGGCAAGTCGAAGGACGATAACGACAAGTCGAGCAGCAAGTCGAGCGGCAACAAATCGAAGGACGACAAGAGCAAGTCGAGTAACAACAAGTCGAGCGGCAACAAATCGAAGGACGACAAGAACAAGTCGAACGGCGAGAGCCAAACACACACGCTCGAAATCGAAGGGGGTGATTCGAAAGCCGACTACACGCTCGCCGTCGATGGCGACATCGAACCCAACGAGGATCTCAGCTCGTTCCAATGCACCGTAGACACCTTTGTCGGAGAGAACTGGGCTTCTGGCTCCGTCGATGGCTCTCTCGATAAGTTCCTGTTCACCGGTTCGGTGACGTCGTTCACCACGGACGGCGATCTTACCGTCCGGGTCGACGGATCGGAGGTCGATCCGAAAACGCTCGGTGAAAACAACAAGCAACACACGCTCATCATCGATGGGAGTGAGTCGAACGGTACCACGAAGTACGCCCTGTCGGTGAACGGCTCGATCGAAAAGGGAGACCTCGCGGAAAGCAACGATACGGTCTCCGGATCGACAGCTCGGGGCACCGTCGCCGGTAAGCGCGACAGCTTCCAGTTCTCCGGACAGATCACCGAATTCGATGTTGATGGTGACGCCAGCATCAGCTTCGGCAGTCAGTAAGAGGTGTACTCCATGTTCGCCACGACAACTGTGATCCGACACGATGTTCGACCGTCCGGCCCAAATCAGCCGTCGAGACCCCACGGGCAACCATGACGAGCGACAACGACACATCCGAATGGCTCAAACAGCCACCCGATCCCGATCCTGAACGGGATCTGGGCTACAAACTCGACAGCTGGGAGGTAACCGACACCCACTGTCGGGGCGAGGAACACCTCGTCTACCTCCCCTCGTCCAACCGGATGCACGGGGACAGCGAGTTCATCGTCGCACACCCGGATGACGTGTGCGACCTGTTCGATATGATCTGACGGTCCCGCTTCTGTCTTCCGCCGTATTCCGACGGCTCTTGGTGTGCGATTCACTCCGGTATCGCGTCGCCCGAGTAGGCCGTGGCGAGTTCCGAGAGCGTTTCGTGGTTGTTCATGGTGTGCGGTGCGGTGAGCGGCGAGACGCTCACGCGACCGTCGGTGACGGCTCGTCGGTCGGTACCGTCCGGATCGGTGAGGGTTCCATCAGCGAGTCGATCGAAGATCCGATCCCGGAGAACGACGTGGTCTTCGTCTTTGATCGCGTCGATCTCGTAGGTCCGCGACGGCTTGGTGATCTCCATCTCACACGGTCCGTCCTCAGTCATGGGGGCATTGACGTTCAGGTAGTCGGCGTGTTCGAAGACACCCGATTCGAGGGTGGTGTCCGCGAGATAGCGCGCCGCACGCGCGGGTTCGTCGTACTCCTCGATCGAGGGTTCGAACGACCGAAAGTCGATGTCGCCGCCCGGGATGTACATGGAAACGGCGATCGCGGGAACGTCGAAAAACGTGGTCTCGACGGCAGCGCTCACCGTTCCCGAGCGGCCGAGCACGTACGCTCCGAGATTCGCTCCCCGATTACACCCCGAGACGACGAGATCGAACTCGGTGTCGAGCGCCTGCATCCCAACGACGACACAGTCGGCGGGTGTGCCATCGACCGCGTAGCCGAGTTCGTGGGTCTCGACCGCAACCCGCCGCGACATCGCACGACCGACCGCGCTCTGGTCGGTCGCGGGCGCGATCGCCGTCACGTCGCCCACCGCCGACAGCGCGGTGTACAGCGCGCGCAGTCCTGTTCCGTCGATGCCGTCGTCGTTCGTGAGCAGGATGTTCATTTTATGGTCAACTCGAGTGTGGAAGCGAAAAAGCACACCGTTATACTGTCGGTTATCGGTCTGTGAATACTCGGCGCCAGTTCAGCCAGCAGCACGCTCCAGGATCCCGAACGGTCCACCGCCGGTAGTACGTACGTATGACCGACAGTGTATCGCTGCTATCCCACCCGATCCACGACCGTCTCCCCATCGACGACTAGATTGTACGCCTCCTCGTCGTCGTTCCAGAGCACGAGCGTGTTCTCGAACGCGAGCACCGCGCCGTAGGGTGTGCGGCCGAGCGCATCGTTGAGTCCGGTCTCGTTCACGAGCACCGCGTAGTGGTCGATCCGCTGGCTGCCGTCGCCGACCAGAAACAGCGGGTTATCACCCCCGAGATCGTGGCTCAGCTTGACGGCAAGCAGATCGATCCGGTCCGAAACGTGGTCCTCGATGTCGGCCATCGGTGTGAGCTGCGAGCGATCGGGAGTGACTGCGACCGTCCGACGGTCGTCGCGCCGGAGCACAGAATAGGCGTACTGCACGTCGGCGTTGACGAACGCCGACGGGTCGGCGTCGTCGGAGTCCGCCACCGAATCCGCAAGCCGTCGCTGAACGGCTGGAACGGAAACGTCGGGTTTCACGTCGAACGACCACCCTTCTGCCTCCGGTCCTGGGCTCAGATCCGGCCACAGACGGACCGTCGGCGCGTACACCGTGTACCCTCGCTCGGCCAGCGTTCGCTCGACAGCCCGCAGCCCCGTCGCTGTGTTCCGGTCGGCCGGCGCGAGCAACAAACAGGTCCCCTCATCCGCGAGCGAACCGAGACACCGATCGACCGTCGATACTGGATCGTCCAACTCGCTCAGAACGTTGGCGAACAGCACCAGATCGTACTCGCCGGTCGGCTCGAACGATTCGGCCCGGCTGCGGTGGACCACCACCGACTGGTTGGGAGCCGGCTCCACGAGCGCGTCGAACACCGCCGTGGCCGCGCTCGGCTCCACAGCGTGGTACTCGATCAGAGCCGGCTCCAGGAGATCGAGCAGCCCGAGCGCCGGCCCCCCGACGCCGGCCCCAACGTCCAACACCCGAAGCCGGTGGCCCAACAGATCCCCGCGAACCACCTCCGCGAGCGCGTGCTGTGTGACTGCGTAGTTATCGTACAGATGGTACACAGCGTACGCGAGCGCGGTGTCGCGGTCATATTCGACCGGTCGCTGGTTGAGGTAATCCTCTTTGATCTGCACGATCGTCTCCCGGAGGCGTTCGCCCGACTCGCCGGTCGCCCAGTCGACGCCGAACCGCTCACACAGCAGGCGTTCGAGCCGTTCGGTGTGTTCGGCGGGGATGTGGACGCCGTCGAACGGAACGTCGAGGGGTTCGTCGGGAACGGGAACGAAGGCGTCGTCGCGTTCGATGAGTTCGAGATCGAACGCCTGTTCGCGGAGCACCTGCCTGACAGCCGCGGGATGGGGCTGTCCCTCGACGTACTCACACAGCTCTTCGGGGTCGATCGGGCGGACGTTGCGGAGGTAGCGAGCGGTGTCGCGCACCTGTGTTCGTTGGTCGTCGTTCATCTCATCGGATACTGCGTGTTCATCGCGCGTCGCGGTAGAGCGTTTCGAACGTTTCGTCGTCCGCTTGGGCGATGCGTGTCGCGGCGGCTGCGATCTCGTCTGCGCCACCGAACGCCGACTGTATCTCCGCGTAAACGTGTGGATTGCCGCTCGTGACCCGGTCTGTGAGCGTCGAGAGCTGTTTCGAGACCGGCGTGTGAAACTCCTCCCGGACGGGTTCGCGCGCGAGTCCGAACGCGAGGACGGCGGCGTGGGTTCGGGCCTGGACGGTCGCCATCGAACGGTCGTGTTCGTCTGCGGTGGTCTCGAACAGGTCGTTTCCACGGGCGCGCAGCTCCGAACGGATTTCGTCCGTGATTGGACCGGTCGCGTCGGGAACCACAGCGATCCGACCAGGAGCGTATTCGCCCCCGAACAGCGGGTGGAGGCTCACACGTTCGTGCTCGGGCGCGTGTGCCCGCATGGCGGTGACGGGTGGCTCCATGACGCCAGCAACGTCGAGCACCGCGCGCGTAGCCCGATCGGCGTGGGCGACGACGGCGTCCTCGACGGCAGAGATCGGGACCGCGAGACAGACGGCGTCGAACTGCTCGGCCGTGTCGAGATCGACAGCGCGACCCCCCGTCGTGGCTGCGGCCTCCTCGGCGGCCGTCCTGTCTCGGTCCGCGTACGCGACGGACGTGCTGAGACAGCCACCGAACCACGCTCCCATCTCGCCAGCGCCGACGACGAGTACGTTCATGCTGGACGGGTTCCGCTGCAGTAGATAAAAACCTATCCGACTGCCGTCACTCGACGAGCAGCTGTTTCGGGTAGTCGGTGAGGTTCTCGAACCCCGATTCGGTGACGACGCCGAAATCCTCGATCCTGACGCCGCCTACGGTCGGGTCGTACAGCCCCGGCTCGACAGTGACGACGTGGCCGGGTTCGAGCTGGTCGCCGCCCGGCGCGAGGCGCGGCCGTTCGTGAACGTCGAGCCCGATCCCGTGTCCGGTGCTGTGGATGAACCCCGTTTCGGTCCGTTCGTCGCTGCGGAGCGTCGGCTCACCAGCGTCCTCGTACACGTCACAGACGGCGTTGTGAACGTCCGCCCCGGTCGCACCGGGTTCGATGGCGTCGAACGCGGCCCGTTGGGCCCCGTGGGTGAGATCGTACCACTCCCGGATCGTCTCCGAAGGGGTGCCCTTCACGAACGTCCGGGTCATGTCAGCGAAGTACTTCGATTCCTTCCCGCGCGGGAAAATGTCGATGATGATGCTCTCGTGTGGTTCGAGCGGCCCGCTGCCCCGATCGTGGGGATCGGCAGCGTCCGCCCCGCACGCGACGATGGTTTCGTCGAGCGCGTGGTCGTTTTGGAGGAGTTCCAGCTCGATCTCGCGGCGCAGGCGCTCGCTGGTCAGCGCCTCCCCGTCGTGAACGAGCACGCCAGATTCGATCGTGGCCTCTCGGATGAGCGTCTCTGCGCGGGCCATCGCCGCCTCGTTCGCCCGTTGTGCGGTGCGGATCCACTCGACCTCCGCGTCTGTTTTGACCGCGCGGAGCTGCGTGACGATGCTCTCGGTGTCGACTGACACCGACACACCGAGATCGCGCAGTCCATCAGCACTCGACAGCGGGAACCGTTCGGGAACCGAGACCGACGTTACTCCGTGCCTCTCTAGAAACTCGGCAATAACACGGTTTTTCGCCTCTGTCTGTCCGTACTGTCCCCGTTTCTCCCGGTAGTCGAAATCGCTGTACCGGGACACCGTCTCTGCGTTGCTTTCCCGTTTCGCTCGGCCGTATTCGAGGCTCGAAACCAACACGTGAACGTCGTCCGCGTACACCGTCACGAACGGATCGGGGGCGTCGAATCCCGACAGATACCGTTGGTCCGGAATCTCGCTGTCCGCGTCAATGAGATAGCCGTCGTCGTTGCGGTCAGCGAGAAACCCGTCCAGATCCGAAATATCGGACTGCATATCATCCACCTCATCCCCGAGAAACTAAACGCTTTAGCCCCCGGGGCGGGTCCAGTCCCGGCGGCTGAGAAGCAACAGGATCCCGTACCCGATCCCGCCCGCGACGAACAACGCAGGAGGGATGAGAAACGGCCCAAACGTGTCTCCCAACCATTCCACCGCAGCACACGCTAGCACGTTCATCAGTTCTCGTCCATAGGAAGATAAAGTCCCGCCGTTGGACACGCGGCTCCTCGATCAAACCGCCGGTTGATCCACCACAACGATTTTCCCAACCAATCCGTAATAGATAACTGTAGCTGGCGACCGTATCCATCCCAAACGGATCCAACCACTATCATTCCATACCGCCAGCGCTCTTGTACGCGACGGAGCAAAATCCGTAGGAGCGACGGCGCTACGGTTCGTGAGAACGACCGCTCCGCGTGTGGATCAGAAAAACCCTTGCGAGTGCAGACGACGGGCCTTAGTCGATTCGTGGGTGAAGACGCTCATGGTACGATTCGTCTGTCCGTCGTGTGGAACGGCTCCGGACGCCACGGAGGAATGGCTCCGGGTTCGTTCCGCGGGGACCGACGGGACGCCACCAACGATCCAGTTGCTCCTCGAACCGGAGCCGGAGCCCTCAGAATCGGCCGTAACGGAGGAAGCGCTGGAATTGATGCGGACGCTCCGTCCGTGCGGTCACACGTTCCCGGACGCCAGCGTGCACGCCGTGCTCCGGTTGCTCGGCGTGCTCGAAACGCTCCTCGAACGTCACAACGATGCAACTGCTCCCCTAGAGACCCAGTGTTTGCGCCAGGAGATCCACAGTGTGGGCCGACGACTCGATGCAGTCGCACAACAGTGTGCCGAACGGTCGGAACCGATCACCCCTGTCCGGCACCAACAGCGGCGTTCCGAGGAACGCTCGGGAATACCGGAACGAAATTCACGAATTCAATAACGAGATATGAAAAATATTCGTTACGAACGTACTGCCGTAACGTCTCGCAGATGATGCCCGCTGACGCGATTGACCCGAACGATTAACACGCCGGTGTGGGATGGGAGTGGTGTATGACAACAGTCACAGTGTGGAACGAGTACCGACACGAGCGCGAAGACGACGTAGTCGCCTCGGTCTACCCCGACGGAATCCACGCGGTGATCGCCGAGGCCCTTGCTAACCACGGCTTCGAGACGCAAACGGCGACGCTGGACGAGCCCGAACACGGATTGAGCGAGACCGTTCTCGAGGAGACGGACGTGCTGACGTGGTGGGGACACGACGCCCACGAGGAGGTCAGCGACACAGTGGTCGAACGCGTTCACGAGCGGGTACTCGAAGGCATGGGGTTGATCGTCCTCCACTCGGGCCACTACTCGAAGATCTTTCGGAAGCTACTGGGTACGAGCTGCTCGCTCAAGTGGCGCGAAGCGGCCGAAACCGAGCGATTGTGGGTCGTCGAGCCGAGCCACCCGATCGCGGACGGACTCTCCGAGCACGTCGAGCTGCCCGAAGCGGAGATGTACGGCGAACGCTTCGACGTTCCCGCGCCGGAGACGCTCGTGTTCCTCTCGTGGTTCGAGGGCGGCGAGGTGTTCCGGTCGGGCTGCTGTTACACGCGGGGCAACGGCCGCATCTTCTACTTCCGACCCGGTCACGAAACGTACCCGATCTACCACGACGAGACCGTCCAGCAGGTTCTCGCTAACGCCGTGGCGTGGGCGGCCCCCACCGACGGCCCGGTGCCGTCGTTCGGCAACAGCGAACCGATCGAACCGATCGACACCACCGACGACCGAACTGTCCACTGATCTGTTCGTTCGTGATACTGTCGGACAGAGGGGATCGAATATCGAATACTGGTGAACCGCCAGACAGCAGATGGATATTCCGCCGCAATCCGTCCGTGGCTCTGCCCGACAGTATGACCAGCAGTGACCGTCCCTTGATGGTTTCCCAAACATTTATTGGTATTAGAAATAATTCAACTCGCATGCAGATCGGTGTACTCACGGCGGTCTTGGGTGATCAATCACGAGACGACGCGTTCGAGTATCTGTCGGAGCTCGGCGTCGAGGCAGTGGAGCTTGGCACCGGTGGCTTCACTGGCTCCGACCACCTCCCGAGAGAGGAGTTTCTCGACGCAGAGGATCGACAAGACGATCTTCACGAGCTGCTCGAAACCAACGGGCTTCGGATCTCGGCGCTGGCAACCCACAACAACCCGCTGCATCCCGACGAGGCGCGCGCAGAACGTGCAGACACCGAGCTCCGGGAAGCGATTCGACTCGCCGATCAGCTCGGCGTCGACACCGTGACCTGCTTTTCGGGTCTGCCAGCAGGGGGGCCGAACGACGAGACGCCGAACTGGATCACCGCGCCGTGGCCTCCAGAGCACGCCGAGAACCACGAGTACCAGTGGGAGGTCGCCACCGACTACTGGAGCGATCTCGCGGATCACGCCGAGTCCCACGGCGTGAACGTCGGCATCGAGATGCACCCGAACATGCTCGTGTACGAGCCGGCCGGGCTGTGCCGACTCCGCGAGATGACCAACGAGCGCATCGGTGCCAACTTCGATCCGTCCCACCTTTACTGGCAAGGGATCGACGTCACGGAAGCAATCCGGTATCTCGGGGGGCACGACGCCATCCACCACGTTCACGCCAAGGACACACGCGTCTACGAGTCGAACGCACGGCTGAAGGGAGTGCTCGACACCACCGCCTACACCGACGAGCCGAACCGGTCGTGGCTGTTCCGGTCGGTCGGCTACGGCCACGACGAATCACACTGGAAGGAGATCGTCTCGACGCTCCGGATGGTGGGGTACGACGACGCGCTCTCCATCGAACACGAGGATTCGCTCACGAGCGGGCGCGAAGGGTTGGAAAAGGCCGTCGATCTCCTCGGCCGCGCCGTGTTCGAGACGACACCGGGCGATGCGTACTGGGCGGAATGATTATTGGTGATATTAACACAGAATAAATCGTCGGAATAGAAAACACTAAGGGGTAGTTCTCGGAATTCAGGGGTATGACACTCGACATCGGTGTCCTCGGCTACCGGTTCATGGGGAAAGCACACGCCAACGCTCTCGCTCGGCTTCCGATGTTCTTTCCGGACGCTCCGGAGGTGAATCGACACGTACTCATCGGCCGCGACGAGGCAGCGCTCGAATCGGCGGCCGATCAGCTCGGATTTGCCAACACCACGACGGAGTGGGCAGATGCCATTCCGGAGGTGGACGTGTTGTACAATCTCGGGCCGAACCACGTCCACGTCGAGCCGTCGGTCGCGGCGCTCGATGCTGGCGTCTCGGTGTTCTGTGAGAAACCGCTCGCGCCGACGCTGTCGGGAGCGGAACGGATGGCCGACGCCGCAAGCGAGTCGGACGCGATCGCTGGCATCGCGTTCAACTACCGGTATCTGCCCGCCGTTCAGTACGCGCGCAAGCGGATCACGAATGGGGATCTGGGAGAAATCCGCCACGTCCGGGCGAAATATCTCCAGGATTGGCTCGTCGATCCGGATGCACAGTGGAGCTGGCGGCTATCGGAGGAGCTGGCCGGAAGCGGTTCGCTCGGTGATCTGGGCGCACACTCCATCGATCTCGCGCGCTTTCTCCTCGGCGACGTGGCCGGGGAGATCGAGCGCGTCTCCGGTCAGCTCCGGACGTTCGTCGACGAGCGACCCGTCGACGACGAGGGCGATGAAACCCGTCCCGTAACGGTCGATGACGCCTACTCGGCGCAAGTGACGTTCGCCTCGGGCACCACAGGAACGTTCGAGGCGTCCCGGTTTGCGACCGGACACAAAAACGACAACACGATCGAGATCAACGGCTCTGCGGGCAGCCTTCGGTTCTCGCTCGAACGACTGAACGAACTGGAACTGCTCGAACCCGGGGACAGGGGCTACCAGACGATCATGATCACCGAGCCGGACGACCCGTACATCGATCACTGGTGGCCGCCTGGCCACGCCATCGGCTGGGAGCACACGTTCGTCCACGAAAATTACGAGTTCCTCAACGCCGTCCGGAACGACGCGCCGTACACTCCCAGCTTCGCCGACGGGCTGTCAGTCCAGCGCGTGCTCGATGCGATCGAGCGGTCCGACGAACGCGGTGAATGGGTCGGGATCGAGTAGCGCCGATGCCGAACGGATGTCGACGTCACCATCCGCCCGATGGCGGGGGTATTGGTCTCGAACATTTATAATCAAGCGTTCAGTATTAGAACACTAATGCGAAACCAACCGAAACGGTTCGTGGACCACGCGTATGAAACGGGCGAAGGCCCGTTGTATCACCCCGGTGAAAACCGTCTGTACTGGGTCGACATTCCGAACGGACACATGTACCGCTACGACTTCGAGACGGACGAGAGCGAGCAGTGTTACACCGGTCCGTCGATCGGCGGGTTCACGATCCAAGATGACGGTTCGCTCGTGTTGTTCAAGGAAAACGGTTCGATCACCATCTGGAGCGACGATCGAGAAGAGACGGTCATGCCGGAGATTCCCGAGGAGCGGGGATCGCGGTTCAACGACGTGATTGCGGGTCCAAACGGGCGGGTTTTCTGTGGGACGATGCCACCGGACGGGCGGCTGTATCGACTCGACACCGACGGCTCGTTGTCGCTCCTCATCTCGGACCTCGCTGTCTCGAACGGGCTGGGGTTCAGCCCGGACAACGCGCGGGTCTACTTCGCCGAAACCGAGGCAGAGACAATATGGTCGTTCGAGTACAACGCCGAATCCGGCACCCTTTCTGACCGCCGTCCGTTCGTCAGAACGGTCGGGAGTGCGGGCCTTCCCGACGGGTTGACGGTCGATGCAGAGGGCTACGTGTGGTCGGCCCGGTGGAACGGCGGCTGTGTGGTCCGCCACCACCCGGACGACGGCCGTGTCGTCGATCGCGTTCCGCTCCCCGCGCGGAAGATCTCCAGTATCACGTTCGGTGGGCCGGACTACGAACACGCTTACGTCACGACTGCAACGGCCGGCAACGACCGATCCGTTGAAGGGAACGGGGCTGGTGCACTGTTTCGCTTCACACCCGATGTGAGCGGTGTTCCGGAGTTTAGATCCCGGATCGAACCCCCCGCCTAACGGTTGTGTCTACAATCAGATGTGAGGTGGGCACTAGTAAATGTATATGCAACCAAAAATAGAAAGATATGCACAACCCATCCAAAAGATCTCAGCTGAAGAGCGGAAGGCATATTTAGTTCGAACTTGTTACCGATCATCGCATCAAAGAATCGGCTAGATCGGCCGAGACCGGCTACCAGCGCTGTTGTTTGGGGAAATAGTACCAGGCCGCAACAGCAATAAGTGCGACCATCACGACGCCGCTAGCAAGGCGCAGGAAAAACCCGAGCGCCGAACTGGACGAACCGGAGGAACCACTCCCGTTCACGTTCGTCGTCGGCTGGAGGGGGGACGTGCGTTCGAACGCCGTGGTTTGGGGGGGAGAGGTGGACGTGGTGGGTGATGGGTGAACCGTTGGTGTAGACGAGTCCGGTGTTCCTGTCGGTGTCTCGTTCGTCGTCCCCGAAGCGGTAACGTTCTGCCCATTCTCAAAAACGAGTGCCTGCTGGTCGAACGATGTGACGGTAGTGTTTCCTGTGAAATAGAACGAGTCCGACCGATCGGAAAGCTGGCCGTGGATCAGCGTGCCGTTCGATCCGTTGTCCGCCGTTGTTCCATCCTGATCTTCGGTAGATTCACCGGGAGTTGCGCTACCAGTGACCGAGATTTCGTAGTTGATGGTGGTGTCGTTGGACGAGTTCGGACGCACGATCCGGAGATGGTTGGCCGAGAGTGTGGCAGGCGATATTTGTTGTCCCTCGAGGCGCAACTGGAGATCGTCGCCGCGGTACTGGAACGTTTCGATGTAGCCAGTGTACGTAACGGTGTCTTCGGTGTCGTTGGTCGTGTTGTTCCACGGAACACCTCCGACCCGACCGTTCAGTGTTCTCCCCTGAACTGTGTCGCTCTCGCCTGGGTCTCCACTGACGCTCCCCGACGCCGAAAGGGTGTACTGGACCGGTTCTCCGGTGGTTTCGATAACCAACGTGTGTTCGTCGCTCGCGTTCTGAGGAGGTGCCGTCTGGTCTACCGTTGTGGATGGTCCGGCCACTGCTGCGGATGCTCCGGAGAGAGCAATCACACTGACGACTACGAACAATACTGATCTCACGTAGCTGGAATCGTCTACTGATAACATCGTATCACGGTCGTTGTCGAAGAGATTCAATTGCCATTTAATTATAGTTTATCGAATCATATACTACCATTATCGGTCACGGAAATTCAGCGACGGAATCTGTCGTCTGGTTCCCGTTCGAGGCGGATGAGAGCAAACCATCGAGATCCATCGGTGTGGGGGTTGCACTCGGCGGGTTCTCACTCGAGGCGTTCTGAGATTCCACGAGCTGGGGCTCTATTTCACGCAGTCGTTGTCGCCCCGGTTCGATCGCGTTCGGACCGTATGTGTTGTCCTTTATGCGTACATCCACGCTCTCGGGGAACAGGGCGACCCCATTCGATTTCCCGGATCGTTCATCCGGTGTGTCGGCAGACCAGTTGTTACAAAAACGGACATACTGTTGTGGAATGCCTTGGATCGAGAACGCTGGATACGACGTTAGCTCGAACACGTTGTGATGGATGTTAACGAACTCACCACCGGACATGCCAAGACCGGACTTCCCGAGTTCATCCAGGTTCTCGCCGAGATAATGCATATCGAACGCGTGTAAGATCGCGTTCGGCCCAACGACGTTGAACCGGGCCTCATACCCGTTGCTTGGATAGCCAAAGCCAGCGATTGAGTGGCGATTGTGATCGAAATAGTTCCACTCGATCAGATGCAACCCGTTGTACAGCTCCATCGGATACCCGAGGTGGTTCATCTGGTTATGGTGCATCGAGTTGTGGTGGATCCATCCCCGCGTCTGTTTGGAGGCGGCTCCGAGAGCGATCCCGGCGAACGTCCATCCGGCCACTTCGCAGTGATCGACGATCGCGGTCTGTCCCTCGAGACTGAATCCAAGCGCCGCGTAATCCTCCTCGTCTTTCCCGTCTTGCCACGGTTCGAAGTAGTCCATTCGCGGTCCTTTCAACCGAAGTCCAGTGATCCGACAGCCGCTCGTATCGTTGATGAAGACACCTTTGTCGTAACCGTCGGTTTTGATCATCCCACCCTCCGCGTCGTTCAAGAGGCGGTCGCTGGCGATCGTCACGTTCGGCGCGATGGGGACACCGACTACCCCAGTCATATCGATCGTGGCTGTGTTCGGTATCCAAATGGTTGCTTCCGGAACACCAACTGCGTCAATGAGCGAGGCCCGGTCAGTAGCGGTGTGTGTTGCCATTTCGCGTGCAATGCGGTGTTGCTGGGAAGCAAACTGCATTGGAGGATACTCCCCGCCTCCACTATCACCGCTACCACCCATCCATATCGACGTACAACCGCTGATCGCCGAAAGTCCGACTCCTCCAGCGGTTCCCACGATCTTGAGGAATCCCCGCCTGTCGGATGTCTTCGAATCAGCCATGTCACTAATGAATGCGTTGAATCCGCTTCGTTCGCGTCTCAGATCGCGGCAAGCACCACGTGATACCAATACCGATAAGATTTTTACTGTACCCTATCAGACTACCATCTGTGTCCATATTATCTCACACTCCGAATGGATCCCCACCGAGCGGTCGTCCCTCCAGTCGATCGGTATCTCACCCCTTTCATCCCCGTATACATAACATTACCCCCCGGACAGTGTGTGACTATATTGACAACATATATCATTGTACCATCTATAACAACTATTTATTGCTTTTCCTATATTCATCATTTGGAATGGTACATACATCTCTACAATAAATAACCTTTGCGGTGTGTTCTCCGGTACTTTTTTATACCCGCTTCCTAATATTAACGTATATCATGACCAAAAAGACGCCTCTGTCCAGGGGTAAAGACAGTATTATGACCGTTGTTCGCCGCTCTGGCCGTCAGATTGCACGAGTCATCACACGGCCAGGTCGCCACGACCTGTATCTATCGGTGTGTATGGTAGCGTTACTCCTCGTACCGCTGCAGGCTGAGCCAGTCGCGGCGCAGGTCGGTGTCTCCGAAGCGGAACAGGTGTTGTGTGACGGATCGACAGGCTTCAACATTGCTCAGATCATTACGGTGGGGTTGGGGTTGATATCTATGTACTTCATACTGAAGTTCCTCATCAGGATGATGACCGGGCTCGATAAGGCCGGAAGTACGGATTCGGGCGCCCAAGCCCAAGGAAAACAGGAGGCCAAAGGCGGCATCTACTCGCTCGTGGCAGCACTGCTTCCCGTTCTCGTTCCCGTGTTCCTGAACACAGCAGGTATCAACGTCGCATCATGTCTATTCCCGTAGAGGAGTGATCCGGTGTGATGCATGCTAGTACCCGTCGGATAGTCGTATTAGTCTGTCTCATCTGCTTGTGTGGTGTTGTGGGTCCCGTCGTTGGTGCTTCGACCGGTGCGAACAACCCACTGTCGGCGGGTACTCAGCACCAAGCGAACCAACAGGCACACGCGGCTTGGACAGAGGGGAACGCCGATCCGTATTCATCCGATCTCGGGATGGATGCGTGGTCGAACGAGGAGCGAACGGTTTCGGGATCGGTAGCAGAGACACGAGCGAACAGTCTGGACGGACCGGGTGGTGACACCCAGAGCCAACAGGACAACGCGAGTGAAACCCCCGACGAGAGCACGGGGGACTACACGATCCGGATCGGGATGGTCGAGGTCCCGATCGGTGAGGCCATCACGAAGACCATCGAGTTCGTCGTCGACAAGACGGTGGACGGGATCGCGTCGCTGGTCGACACGTTCAACGAGTACATCCTGGGTCTGCCGGCACCCGGAGAACCAACCGACGTATCTACGTGGATGACGGCCGACGGACCGTGGTCGGCCGTCTACGGGGTCTACGGGATCATGTCTGCGCTGGCGATCGCCCTGTTGACGCCCTCGTTCATGGTGGCGACGGACACAGTCAATCCACGAAAACAACACGAGCGCTTGGTGGAACTCGGGAAGGCGGCGTTTTTCATCCTGTTGGGAATTCCTGTGACCGCGTTCTGTCTGCATATCGGAAACGAACTCACGATAGCTGTTGCTCCGAGTGGATTGGAGCTTTTAACGACGGCAGAAGGTCTTGGAAGCCTCGGAATTGGTATTATATTTGGACTTATGGTTATATCTACAAAGTCTATATTTATTTCAATTGGAGTGTTGATTACAATAATCATATATATTATGACATATCTTTCCGTGGCATTTTGGCCTATTTTCTGGGCGTGTCGAGTACAACCTCAAAGTACATTAAAAGATTTTGGTCATATGGGTATTTCCATCCTCCCTTTGATAATTTTATTGAAATTTATTCAAAGTGGAGTCCTTCGATTTTTACACGAACTTCCACTCGATAGCCTTGGTGGGGTACTTTTCAAAGAAGTAGCAACGATTGGTGGGCTCACTATCGCATTGATCGGGTTGCCGTACATCTTCATGACAAAGCTCCTCCCCGGGTCTGCCATGCTGATCGGGAAAGGGGTATCGACATCCAACCAAAAACGCGGTCAGACGACCGCTGGAGAGACGCCGGGCGGGCAGTACACGAGCCGGTCGTCCGGACCTCAGCCCGCAGGGGCACAAGGCGGGTACTACGCCGGACCGCGAAGCCAAGGGCCGACTACCACCCGGCAACCCGTCGAAGATGGTGCTCGTCGATCGAACGTCGGCCCGAACGCCAAAAACCCCGACAGTTCCCAGAGAAGCGGAGCCAGAACCCACAGTGGACACGACGCCGGACGAAACGACGCACGCGATTCGAGCGGAGACGACGACTCCCAGCGATCCAGATCAACCGTCGGCCCACAGAGCAGGGGGCCGAACGACTGAACACGTACATCATCCAATGAATCATCAACTATCGATCAGAAAAATTAGTGGTTTCTCGAACACACAGCTGGTACACGATCAACAATGAGTACGAACTCACAGAGCACGAACACTCAGTCGAGCGAGACGGGATTGATACTCCCCCACGTCGACACTGAGGTAACGATCAAAGGCGTGGTCACGTTCGATAACATCCACTCGTTTGCGGTTCCGTTCGTCACGCTGATTATCGCGTTGTTGGCGTGGTCAATCGACGCGACAGTAATCGCCGTACTTTCGTTCTCGATCACACTCGTCGTGTTACCGATAGTGCTGTACCTCACGTACACCAACCCGCATTATCTCTCATCGCGCGAACGACTCGAACGATTCATCGAATCGCGCCGCCTCCAGCAGAAGTTTCCGTACCACTATCACGAAACGCTTGGGCGGCAGATCCACGGAGTAGAACGAATCTATCCGGATGGAACCGCCAAAATGACCGACGGGCGCCGGGTCGGTCTCATCGGGGTGGAGGGGATGAACGCCTGTCGGATCACCGACGAGGAAGCACGGAGCTACGTCGGTGCGCTCACGAGCGGCATCGACGAGCAGATCAAAGATCTCCCGTTTTCGATATACGCAACGTCGGACACGTTCGACACGGAGCGTCTGATCGAGCACATCACGGAGTGTATCGAAGAGAGCGAGCGGACGAACGAGTCGCTCGCCGGGACCACACGGGCAGCACGCTACGTCAGGGAGCTGTTGCTCGACGTTTCGTCGTGGTTCATCGAAACGGAATCGCCCAAGTGGGACGCGAACAAGTGGGAGTATTACGTCGTTGTCGAGGTCGAACCCGAGGAACTGCAGGTCAATCTGGTGTCGAACGACTCCGACGGGTCTCGGTTCCTGAATTTCTTCTCATCGGGAGACAGTAGCGACGACAATCAGGCGCTAGAGACGGAGCTGCGCGCAGAGCTCGACGACCGGATGAACACCATCGAAGGCGCGCTTGCCTCAGTGGAGGGAGTCAACACCGGTCGGGCAGGGGTCCTCGACATCACCCGTCTCCTGTTGCGGTACTGGTCTGGGGAGCCATCGCTGTCGCTCGGAACGGAAGTGAGAGAGGCGATGGCCGACGACGACAACCGGGTCAGCGTCGGGGAAACCCCGACCGAGCGCATGCTCACCCCGAGTGAATTCGACGCGAAGGACGGCCGCGTCGTGATCGGTGACGAGCTCTGCAAAACGTTCTGTGTCATGGGCTGGCCGGTCGAGCCGCCGCCGTTGTTTCTCGCCAACCTATTTACCATGCGGAAGGCGAACGTCGACGTTCGCATTCACGCACAGCCCGAATACAAACAAGGGACGATCAAGGAGCTCGAACGGCTGTACGCCGACGTCGAATCAGAGGAGATGGAGCGCGTCGAGAACATGGACGCGAGTAAGATCCAGATCCAAAACGACAAGGACGCGGTCCGGAAGATGTATCTCTTGCTTCGGAACACGACCGCCCAGCCGTGGCAAGTGAGTATGTACGTGACGGTCCGAGTCGGACCGGAGGAAGCCCACGAGTACGCCCAACAAACCGGTCGGGGAACTGACGACCTGTATCTAGCGAAGGTTCGAGCGCTCGAAGACGCGTGTGACGACGTGCTCGAAGTGTTGACGAGCGCGCCCGCAGGGTTGGGTCCCCGCCAGCCCAGCTCCGATATGTCTGCGCTCGATATGTTCGAATCGTCCTCCCCGACGGGAACGGACCTCTACCACGAGAAAGGCGACAAACCAAAGCGAACCCGGATGCTCGGCGGCTCGGTCGCGGCGATGTTCCCGTGGTGTGCCGGCGTGATGCAAGAATCTGGTGGGCTTCGCTTCGGCCGGAACAAACAGAACGGATCGGCAATCTTCGCGGATCCGTTCGAACGGGGGGCACCTCACCTCCTCACGCTGGGACAAACCCGCTCCGGAAAGACGTACTCGGTCGAAACCGCGCTCGCAGAATGGTTCTGTTCGGATCCATCTAGAACGCTCATCGTCTGTGACACCGAACAGGGGTTCGAGGGACTCACACAGCTCTGTGGCGGGAAACACATCGTCGTGGACGGTCAACAGACGATCAACCCGTTCGACATCCAACGACCGCCAAAGCGCATCCGCGAGTCAACCGTCGGAGGATCGAACCATTTCCAGATGAAGATCGACGAGGTCACGAGCTTCTTCGCCGGCATACTCAGGGCACAAGGGATCGATCCCTCCGGATACATCTCCACGATCGAGGACGCCGTCCAAGAAACGTACGAATCCACCGGGATCACCCACGACCCGGATACCCACAACGAGGCAAGCCCGACGATCGAGGATTTCGTCTCGGTGCTAGAACGCATGCTGACGACGCCCGAACGCTTTACCTTCACCGGTCACGAGCGCGAGGCCGAACAGCGCGTTCGCGTCGTCTCCGACCTTCTCGACAAGCTCAGCGGGTTCAAAGAGAACCGGAAGTACCACCACATGGTCGGAGAGACCGAAACCGGCATCCTCGACCAAGAAACAAACATGGCGTACATCGATCTCAGTCAGTTCAACGAGGCCTCGGAGGCCGAAAAATCCGTCATGCTCCACCTGATCTTCGGCCAGGTGTACCAGAAAGTCAAACGGACTCAGGGAGAAATCATCTTCCTCATCGACGAAGCACACTTTCTGCTCCACAGCGAGGAGATGATAGAGTATCTACAAGACGCGGCTCGGAGCTGGGCGCGCTACGACGCGGCGTTGTGGTTCGTAACACAATCACCACGGGAGTTCATCGAGCGCGCACAGTCGATCGGAGAGGGCCAGGAGAACCAACGACGGACCATCTTGGATCAGTGTTCGACCATCCAGACGTTCCGGACCCCCCGTATCGAGCCGGAGTTGCTCATGGAAGGGCTGGGCCAAAACCGGAATCAAGCCGACTTCGTTAGAAACACGGCCGTTACGGGCAGCTCAGAAAACCAGTATTCGGAGTGTCTCGTCCACTTCCAGGACCGGGAGGGATGGTGGGAGAGTCACATCGAAGCCAGCCCGTTCGAGGATCTCGTCTGGAACTACGCGGGGCGCAAACACGGCGATTTCGGTCGGTATCTCAGCACGAACTGGGATGATCTCTCGACTTACCCACACCTCTACACTGATCCCAACGGCAATACACGCTCTCAGGTTCCGGATGACAGCACCGAACGCGATCAGGTGTCCGACGACGGGGAGGACGTGACAACCACGTTTGGGCCATCGACTGCCACGAACGGCGGTGAGGTCGACGATCGGACCGACGAGTGAGCCGGTGTCTGCTATCGCTTCGCGTTTGGATCAACTCATTCGGCGGGGACAGTGAGCGTTCCGGCTTTTGAACGGGACTGCTCGACGACGGCGGGGCGTGCCTCGAAATCGATGACGACCTGTTCGCCGTAGGTAACGTCGTTGACGCGAGCGTTGTCGTGGATCCACGAGACGAGACTCATGGTGTCGTCGGTCATCGGGAGGACTAGCCGCTCGTGCTCGAACGGTGGAAGTTCGCGGTCGAGGCGGTCGAGTAGCCCCTCGGTGCCAGTGCCGTCCACAGCACTCACAGTAACGGGATTGGGAGCGAGCGCCGACAGCGTGTTCATCTTTCGCTCACACTCCTCCTCGTCGACGAGGTCGATCTTGTTCAACACGGTAACGATCGGTGCCTCGTTGCGCTCGTACAGCGTGTCGTGGCAGGTGATGAGCTTCTCGCGGATCTCTTCGACGGGCTCTGTGACGTCCACGACGAGAAGCACGAGATCCGCCCGGTAGACGGCATCGAGGGTGGATTTGAACGACTCGACCAGCCAGTGGGGAAGTTCGGAGATGAACCCGACCGTATCGGTCACGAGAACGTCCCGTCGGTCCATGTCGACCTGTCGCGTCGTGGTTCCGAGCGTCGTGAACAGCCGGTCTTCGGACTCGGCCGTCGCGTCGAGATCCGGGTGTCGGTCCTCGTTCTCATCCACCTCGAGATCTCGGGCGAGCTGGCGAAGGAGCGTTGACTTCCCGGCATTGGTGTACCCCGCGAGCGCGACGAGATCGAAGCCGGATTCACGGCGCTGCTCGCGGCGTTTTTCCTCGTCCTCTTCGATTCGGGTCAGCTTCTCGCGGATGCGGCTGATCCGCTTTTTGATGTCCTGCTCGCGGCTCTCGTCGTACTCTCCGAGTCCCATGAACCCGGGACGTTCGTCGCGCTTTGCGAGGCTCGCCTTCGCTTCGACTCTCGGTAGCTCGTATCTGAGCTCGGCCAATTCGACCTGGAGCTGTGCCGTCCGTGTTTGGGCACGCTGCCCGAAGATGTCCAAAATGAGCCGGAACCGGTCGATGACGTTTACGCCCTCTGGGAGTCGGGTCCCCAAGTTGTACGTCTGATAGGGTCCCAGACGGTTGTCGAAGACCACGACGCCCGCACCGGTGTCTTCGATCAGTTGGGCGAGCTCCGCGACCTTCCCCGAACCGAAACAGAGCGCCGGATCTTCCGTTCGCGTTTGGGTGATCTCGCCGGCAATGCGGTAGCCAGCGGAGCGGGCTAAATCTCGAATTTCATCGGTCTCGGGATCGGACGATCCCGACGGGCCGCGTGCTGCGATGACCGCACGTTCCGGATCGTGTGGTGTTCCCGTCACTCACGAGAAAATAGACGGTCTGTTCACTTAATCCTCTGGGATGATCGAAAACCGGATCCGGGAACATCGATCGCTGCTGTCGGATCCAGTGGGTTTGGTCCGTTATCGCGTGCTGAGTTCGTCCTCGTCTTTGACCACGCGGGTTTCGGCTTCGCCGCTGGACACTTCGTTGACGAGATCGTAAAAATCGTTTTGCAACCCGGCGGGGAACTCGAGGACGCCGACCCACGAGCCATCAGACTGCCACTCCTCCCGTTGGAGATCGCCGAACTGCCGGATCTGTGCCTGCCCGCTGCCGGCGTGTTCGGACGGGAGCCGCACCGCAATAACAACCTCGTCGAACCGGATCGGGATGATGGGTCGAAGCGCGTCCAGCGCATCGTCCACGTGGTTTTCGACCGGCTCCATCGGATCGACCGTAAAGCCCGCCTCTTCGAGCGCGCGCTCGATGCGCTCGGGAGGGTGGGGCGCGTCGTCCATCTGGGGGTTGACCGCATTCCGTGTAATGCGATCGACGAGCTGTTTGTGCTTTCGCTCCTGCATCTCCCGCCGTTGCTCGGCGGTGATCTGGATGTCACCGCGTCGTATCACCTCCGGAATGATCTCCAGTGGATCAGTAGTGTCGAACACCGTTTCGAGATCGGCAGCTGCCGGACGATCGCCGCTGGACGCGTCCTCGAACACGTCTTCGGCGGCGATCACCTCCTCGAGATCGTCCTCGAACTCACCGCGCTTGATCGCAAGCGCCGCGTCAGGATCGACGAGTACCTCGAACCGAGTGCCGTGGGATTCGAGCCGCGCCGTCACTGCCTCGTCAAGGGATATCATGGGATGGGTTATTCGCGGCGCGGTAAAGTGTGTTCTCCCTCGTCGGTAGTTGTCGTGCCGTTCTACCCATCCATATTCTATCCCATCGTACAACAAACTCTATACCGAAAAGACATAGAACTCCCAATACTCTTATATTTGTCTGTAGTAATAGTTCTATGAAACGACGAAAACTTATACTAATAGCTGGAGCTAGTCTAGTTCCGACTACGGGCTGTATTGATCGTTCGGTGGGAACAGATACGTCCGAAACACGCATTCCCACCACGGAAAATAGACAAGTAACCACGACAGAATCGAGAGTCGAATCTACTGCCTCGCCGACGGCACGTCCTACGGAAAAGGAGACAACTGAAGACGATACGGCTGAAGCAACTGCGTCGCCGACGGCACATCCGACGGAAACTGATGCGACTGAACAGCTATTAAACCGTCTTGAGATCCATTATGTCGGTGAAAAGGATATCAAGTTGAAGATTACTCTCATCAATCTATCCAGCGAAGAGGAGACGTATGCTGAACAGTATACTCTAACGGAATCTGAAACGGTAAATCTAACCGAATATATTGGTGATGGGATAGATTATAAGATCTTGCTCGAAATGAATGAAGATCGGATTTACAATCGGAAGATGTACGATTACGAGTATTACGTGCTATCTGTTCATCCGAACGGGGAAGTTAAGATAAAAGAACATGCTATGGCGTAAGTAGTCCGCGGAGAACGTCCCACAGCGAACACAGGCCCGCATAGATCGAGATACTGAATTTGTGCGGGCGGTGTGCGTACACACCCGAGCGGAAACAGCGGCTGTACTACTCCTCGGATTCGGTGTCCGTTTCGTCGGCAAGCAGGTCGTGTTCGTCCAGATACGATTCGACCTCTGCTTCATCGAGCACCTGGTACTGTTCGGTTTCGCTGTCGATGGTAGCGACACCGAGCCCCTCCGCTTCGAGCCCCTCCTCGCTGACCGACGCGAGCGCCTCGAGCGCGAGTCCGATACCCCCATCGAGATCCATCTCTGGTTGGTAGTGTTCTTTGAGGTGGTCCTCGATGTCCGAGCGGTTCGCGCCGACCGCGAGCGCTTTCCATTCGTACGGGGTGCCCGAGGGGTCGGTTTCGAACAGCCGCGGCTGGCCGTCTTCGACGCCGCCGATGATGAGCGCCACGCCGAACGGGCGCGCACCGCCGACCTGCGTGTACTGTTGGATGTTGTCGGTGACGGCTTTCGTCAGCGTCTCCACCCCGATCGGCTCGTCGTAGCGCAGTTGGTTGACCTGCGAGTGCCGCCGGGCGTAGTCGATGAGCTGCCGGGCGTCCGCGACGTGGCCCGCGCTAGCGATGCCGACGTGGTCGTCCGCCTTGTGCAACTTCTCGACGCTTTCGCCCACCAACAGTGGTGATCTGATCCGTTTATCGGCGATCAGAACGACCCCATCGGCGGTTCTGACGCCGACGCTCGCCGATCCTCGTTTGACTGCCTCACGGGCGTACTCTACTTGATACAACCGTCCGTCCGGCGAGAAGATCGTGATCCCCCGGTCGTAGGCTTGCTGTTGGGATTGTCCCTGCATAGTTACTCGATATCGAAGTCGGTCGCACCCGCGAACCCGCTATCGGTTCGCACCGCAACGCGCCGGTCCCGAACGAACGCGAACCGATCGGCGTTCTCGAACGCAACGGTTCTCTCCTCTGGGCTTTCCAACGGACGCCGTATATACCTTTCTTCGCAGGCTCGTACCGTTCCGCTGACGCCGCGCACGGTCACCCGAACCGGCTGGTCGGCGATCCGGTCGACGCACGCGAGCACCGCCCGCCCGCGCTCGACCGCACCGCGTCGCACGCGGACGACCGCTGCCCCCTCACCGTCGTCGAACACGAACGCGTACACGCTCAGATCCACGTCCGTGCTTCCGATATCCCCGATGAGGTTCTGGGCGGTGTAGTAGAGTTCCCGCTGGAACTGGCCGCGGTCGATCCGTGCGTCCGGCCACGTTTCGAGTCCGACGCCGAGATAGCGCCACCGGGGGCGCAGGTGCTTTGGAAGGTGGCGCACGGATCACTCCTCGCGCCGCGGTGCTCGTTCCGCGACCAGCACGCCGACCTGTTCGTGGACCCGCTCGACGGCGGTGAGCGAGAACCCGGCGTCCGTGAGCGCGTCGGCCAACACGCCCACGGTCGCGGGATCGTCCACCTCGGGATCGTAGTACGGCTCGTCGGGATCCGGCGCGCCGAACAGCATCACGTCTCCGAGGACGAATTTCCCGGGAGCGAGCGCGGCGATCGTTTCGATCGCGGCCCGCTTCTCCTCGTCGTTCAGGTGGTGCAGCGCGAAATTCGAGACGACGACGTCGACCGGACCATCGTAGTTCGGCCCGCGGAACGTTCCCGAACCAAACTCCACGTTCT
Source organism: Halobacteriales archaeon YIM A00010 (assembly GCA_025041175.1). Taxonomy (GTDB): domain Archaea; phylum Halobacteriota; class Halobacteria; order Halobacteriales; family Haloarculaceae; genus Halocatena. The sequence continues at coordinate 777,344 of JAKCFJ010000001.1, read as the reverse complement.
CGACGCCGTGATCGGCCGCCTTCTCCCGGGCTCGCTCCATCATGCCCTCGCTGATGTCCCGCCCGACGACGCGCTTTGCGTCGGCTGCGAGCGCAAGCCCGATCGCGCCCGTCCCGGTGCCGAGGTCGAGAACCACATCCGAGGAATCGGGGGCCGCGTGGTCGATGACGAGGCTCACACACGCGCGGTACTCCTCGCTGTTGGGCTGTTGGTCGTCGTAGGCTGCCGCGTGGTCGTCGAACCGCGCTGCGTGTTCCTCAATCGTTTTCTTCATACCGTCCTGTACGGACGCCCGGCTCAATGAACGACTCGGACCGTCGGTCCCGGTTGCGCGTGGCTATCTCCCCCCACGCTCTCAGCCCGTGGCGCACCTGGTCATCAGTGAAGCCGATGGTGGCTCCCACTCCGAAGAGTTCTCGGGGAGCTCGGAGCTGCAGATGGCTCCGCGCATCCGCGCTCACGACGTACGGAACGTCGTACTTGTCCACCAGCGTGCGGAGCCGCCGAAGGCCCCGGAGTGCCTCGACGCGCTCGCCGCCGTCGGCGCGCAGCACGCGCGCGAAATTGAATTCGACGTGAACGCCGTTATCCGCCGCAGCGCGCGCGAGAACGTGGTTGAAATCGCCGTCGGCCATCGGGTGGGCGAGCACGTCGACGCGCTCGTCTTCACAGGCCAGCCGGTTGTGCTGCCCGCCGTGAACACAGACGATCGTCCGGCGCGACCGGTGGCGCGTGATCGCGCTCGCCGCCGCCGACCGGTCGTCCGCGCGGATCTCGACGCCCTCGACCACGTCGATGCCGAACTCGGTGGAAAGCGCGGCCGGATCGTACTCCGCCATCGCGTCGTCGTGGCACCGAACGACGAGACCGTCGTACCCCAGCTCGGAGACGGTGAGCGCGAGGCGCGAAACCGTGCTCGTGCCGTCGGGACGCGCGTGAACGGTCTCGTACATGGATCACTCCGAAAGCTGATCCAGCGCGTCGGTCACGTTCTCGATCGCCGATTCCTTTTTGGCCGGATACGCCTCGATCTTCCCCCGGAACGACAGCCCTTCTCCGAGCGTTACGTCGCCATCCAGGGCGGCTTGCTTGTCGAGATACAGATACAGCTCGCAGTTTTCGGTCACGCGCCGGTCGAGTTCGCTGCCCAGCTGTGACCACTCTTCGGGGACCATCCGGTCGAGTTGCGCGAGGACGTGGCGGATCGCGTCCGCCTTCTCGACACGCGCGGACAGGACGACGATGCGGTCGCCGGCGTGTCCGGTGTTCTCGATGCGATCGATCCCGAACTCCTCGGGAAGGAACGTCCGGAGCGCGCGCTCGACGCGGGACTCGTCCTCGGTGGCGTAACAGAACGCCTGGAGATCGACGTAGTGGAACGGAACGCCCGACACGGTCGTCGTTACTCCTCGGAGTCGGCGGGTTCGAGCGCGTCCTCCGGAACGCCTTGCTCTTGTCCGTCCTCGAAACCAACAGTGTACGTCGCATCACCGAACATCGTCTCCATCACTTGTGTTATCGTCCCGACCTCGCCGTCGTGCTCGCTGTGTTGGTCGTGCAACACCACGCTGTCGTCTTCATCGAATGCCATATCCACCATACCCCATGACTCAACAAAAAAACCCTGATTTCATACCCCGGATCCCCACAATCGAATATCATACAATTCTGACATTATATCCGACGGTACCGGGTCACGATTCTATCGTTCAGCCGGGGAGAACGCCACCACAGAACGACGAGAGACACCGAAACTGATTCAAAAGTTTAATATTACTCTGCAATATGTATCCAGCATGGAGTTTGTCACCACTGAAACGGTTCCCGGCCGTGAGATCCAGGAGACGCTCGGCATCGCTCGAGGCAACACTGTCAAAGCTCGTAACGTCGGGAGGGACATCACACAAAGCATCCGCAACATCACCGGCGGCGAGCTGAAGGCCTACTCCGAGCTCCTGAGCGATGCCCGCGAGGAGGCGCTCGAACGCATGGCCGACGACGCCAATTCGTTGGACGCCGACGCGGTCGTTAACGTTCGACTCGAGAGCTCCGAGATCGCCAACGGCGGCTCGGAAGTGATCGCCTACGGTACGGCCGTCCGACTGGACTGAGCCGATCCGACACCACCGGTCACCCGATGGTCGAACGGAACGACCCGGCTAGGGCCGGCGTCAAAGCCGGCCGCGTCGTCGGCGTCCTAACGGCGGCGCTCGCCGTCGTGAGCCTGTTAGAAGCACAGGGATCGTTCTACGAGGGGATGACAACACTGCTCGGTCTGTTCGGGATCGACTGGCTCCCGGTATCGGCGCTGTTCTGGTGGAAGGCCCTTCTCACGATGATCGTCCGCTACACCATCGGCTACGTGGTCGGGAGCCTCCTCGGCGTCCTGTACGACTGGCTCGATCATCCGCCTCTCCCCGTTCTGATCGGTAGCGTCCTCCTCATCGGCGTCGTCGACGGGAGCCTCGCCGCCGTCGACACGCGCAGCCTCCTCATCGGGGGCGCGTACCTCCTCGCGTGGCTCTGTTACGCGCCGGCTTTCCTCTGGTTGTACGACCCGGACGCCGGCGACGACCGATCACGTCCGCGACGGCTCGGGGACTCGTGAGGACGCAGTTCGTCCGGGCGTGCTACTCCTGGATCGCTGTTTTCTCCTTTTCGCGGACGCGAACGTCCGTGATCCGGGTGTCCGGATACTCGCCGTGTTCGTCCTTTTCGGCGGCTTTCACCATGTCCCAGACGGCGTTCAGCCCGGTCGTGACGCCGGTGAGTGCCTCCATCTCACAGCCGGTCTTGCCGACGGTTTCGACGGCGACGGTCAGCGTCACGTAATCGTCTTCCACGTCGAACGCGGTGTCGACGTTCGTGATCGGGATCTGATGGCACATCGGGATCGATTCCCACGTGTGCTTGACCGCTTGGATCGAACCGACGCGGGCGGTGGCGAGCACGTTTCCCTTCCCGATCTCGTCGGCACGGATGGCGTCGACGGTCGACGGACGAAGCTCGATGGTGCCGGTGGCGACCGCCCGGCGTTTGGTGTCGGGCTTTCGACCCACATCGACCATCTGCACCGATTGGTCCTCGTCGACGTGTGAGAGCTCATCGGTCACGCCTCGAGCACCTCCGGAACGTGGGCGATGAGGTCTTGGGGCGCGATCGACGCTCGGTCCTCCCCAGCGCGTTCACCCGCCCGGCCGTTGGCGTACGCGCCGATCGCGGCGGCGTGGATCGGATCCAGAACCGACGCGAGCGCGCCGACGACGCCCGCGAGCACGTCGCCCGTCCCGCCGACGGTCATTTTCGGCGTTCCGCTGCGGTTGACGCGCGTTCGCTCCGCGTCGGCTATCACGTCGTACTGTCCTTTCAACAGCACCGTCGCGTCGAGATCCGTGGCCAGCGATCGAACGTCGTCCATCCGGTCGCGCCAGCCGTCGCTTGGATCGCCCCCCATGCGTCGGAACTCGCCTGCGTGGGGCGTACAGACGAGCGACGCGTCGGTCCCGGCCGCGTCGGTAACGACGCCGAGCGGGTCGGCGTCCACGACACACGTTCCCTCGAACGACGACAGAAATTCCCGGGCCGCGGCGAGTGTGTCGTCGTGTGCGCCAAGCCCCGGACCGAGAACGACGCTGTCCGCGGCGGTGGCCGCCTCGCGGAGCGAGGGGACGTGATCGGACGCCACTCGGTCGCCAGCCAGCGGCGTCGTGATGAGCCCCTCGTCGAAGCCTTGGACGGTTGGCGCAACCGATTCGGGGCAGGCGAGCCGGACGATGTCGGCACCACCGGCGAGCGCGGCCTGTGCGGTCAGCGCCGGAGCGCCGGTGTACGGACCGCCACCGACGACGAGCACCGTTCCGTTCTCCCCCTTGTGGCTGCCGGGCGCGCGGCCGAGTCGGAGCAGATCACCCCGCTCGACGAGCGTGTCGGCCATCGCCGGGATCCCGATGTCAGCGACAGTCACCGACAGCTCCGAGGAATCGAGTCCGGGTTTCGCGTCGTGGAACGTGACGACGTGATCCGCATCGACAGCGACAGAGGCCACGGTCCCGGTGTTCGCGTCCATTCCGGACGGAACATCGACGGAAACGACCGTGCCATCGCTCTCGTTGATCCGTTCGATCGCCGTGCGTTCGGGTTCCCGGGGCGCACCCCGCACGCCGGTTCCGAGCAGTGCGTCCACGATGATATCCGGTGCTCCGAGATCGAGATCCCGCGAATCGCGCACCTCCCGAGCGTCGTATTCGCCCCGCTCGAGCGCCACCCAGTTCTCCCGAGAGATCTCAGTGCTGATCGTCTCTTCGCGACCGAGCAACAACACCGTCGGGTCGTACGCATCGAGAAAGCGCGCAGTCACGAAGCTGTCGCCGCCGTTGTTCCCACGACCCGCGACGATCACCACGTCCGCGTCCGGCTCGGCGCGCTCTCGAACCGCGCGAGCGACGGCGCGACCGCTCGATTCCATCAGCTGCTTTCGAGGAACGCCGAGTGCGGCCGCGTTCGCATCCACCACGGCCATCTCCTCGATCGTAATCATAGCCGAACGTTCGCTTGCTCGGCGGTTAAACCTACGGGGACCATCAGATCACCGCCGGATTCGAAAGCCCGCTTCGTCCTCCGGTTCGGTATACTCGACTGTCACGTCGCTCACGTCGGCTTGCGGGCTTCCCGTCCGACACCACTCGACCATCGACTCGACCGCTCTGGAGGGGCCCTCGAACACCGCCTCGACGCGGCCGTCGTCTAAGTTCCGGACCCAGCCGTCGACATCCTGCTTCTCTGCCTCCTCGCGCGTCGTCGCACGATAGTACACGCCTTGCACCCGCCCCGAGACGAAAACGTGCGCCCGCGTTCGGTCGACCATGTCGTGGCCTTTCGTCCACACGGACAAAACCGTCCGGGTCGGTCGGGAAGCACCCTCCGCGTCGAACGGCTCGGCTACTCATACTGTCGGACCTGCGTACAGATTGCGGCGGACTAGCCAGCTGCTGTCTGGCGGGTCACCTGTAGCCGATACGCAATCATCCCCGTCCGACAGCATCAGCCTCCCGCAGGTAGTGGAACACGTACGTTTGTGCGTAGCCGGCGTGCGCTGGTCCGAAGCGTTCTCGAATCGCCCGCGAGGTCTCAGCGTAGCTGTCCCGATCGCAGTCGGGAAACCGTTCGGCGATCGCCCCCCGAATCCACGTATCGAGCGGGACGGCCTGGAGATAGCCCAGCGAGAACAACAGCACACAGTCGGCAACCTTCTGCCCGACACCGACAAACTGGGTGAGGTGTTCGCGCGCCTGTTCGTACTCCATCCCGACCGCGTCCGTGGGGTGGATCTCCTCGTTTGCTACCATCTCTGCGGTCGCCACGACGTACGGTGCCCGGTAACCGAGCTTGAGGTCCCGGAGCTCGGTCTCTGTCGCGGACGCGAGCTGTTCGGGCGTCGGAAACGCGTGGTAGGTTCGTCCGTCGAACTCGACTGATTCACCGAACGTGCGGGCGAGCGAACGCTGCATGTCGTGAATCCGCGACACGCGCATCTGCGCCGAGCAGATAAACGAAATGAGCGACGAAAACGGGGGATCGCGGACCAGACGCAGCCCTCGATACGCGTCGTACGCATCCTGAATCAAGGACGTGTCAGCCGTTTCGTTCATGATCGCCGCGAGATCGTCGTCAAGACGAAGCAGGCGAACGAGCTGGTCGTGGACGTCGGTCGTCGACTCCCACTCCAGTCGTCCATCGCGTTGCCGAACGCGGACGACGGCGGGCGAACCGGTCATTGAGGCGGGAACCACAGTGACGTACCACGCATCGCCTCCGTAGGTGGGCGTTTGCTCGTACATCTGGCCGTCCTCGCGCGACCACGCGTAGCTCTGCCCGCTTTCGACCGTCGATTGCAGATCGAACGCACCGACCGAATCGAGTGAGATGACACCCCGCTCCATCACCACCAGCAACGATCGAGGGGGTTTTCGAGCTTTCGATCGAGGCGAAGGTTCATACGGTCAGACAGCGAAAAGGAATTATGGACTGTCGTGTCGTCGTCGAGGCGGCAATTCCCGTCTACGATGTCGGTTCCGCCGATGAAGCCGTGCGCATAGCGATTTCGAAAACCGGAGACATGCTCAACCCCGATCTCAACTACGTCGAGATCTCGATGGGAATGCGCTCGTGTCCCCACTGTAACGAGGAGATGGAGCCCGCGTTCGTCGCCGCAGACGAAGCTCTCGTCGCCCTCGAACTCGAAATGACCGTGTTCAACGTCGAGGACGAAGAACACGCCTCACGCATCGCACGCAAGGAAATCGGCCAGCGAATGCAGAAAATACCGCTCGACATTGTCGAGGTCGAAACGATCGATTCTGAGGAGGATGACACCGCTGACGAGACCGAAGAAGAGACTGGTACGGATGAATCAGCCGATGAAACGGATGACGACGACCTCCTCCCCGAATTCCAAGATTTGATGGAGGAGGGCTAATCGCCCACTCGGAGGCGATACCGCGAGCGGTGCGTACGGACGAACATCGAAACGGAACGATCCCACAACAGTCACACACTGGCCAACAGTTCGTCATTCCAGCTGGTAAGGATGGCCTACCGAGCGCCAGACGAGTATGGCGACGCACGTCGATCGAAAGAAGTAACTGTCGACCACAGTCACTCGCGTCGTCGCTGTCCGTAGGATGCTGGGCGACGGTATCAATCAGCGGCTGCCGAAATGGGCTGCTCGTCCTCGGCAATCGTTATCTCGCTCGTAATTCCCTCTGCCAGCGCAAAAACGGCTTCTTTGTGATCGGTTTTTGACTTGTGAATGGATGTCGGTTGTACTCCGAGTTCGTCGTACGCCGTGTGATCGATCGTATTCTCGCTCCGAAGCTCGTAGTGGTTGCATACCTCTGCAAGCAGACCGTGAAGGTGGATCAGTTCCTGCTTTTTCATGGTCGGAAACACATAGTGACTCGGGGCATATAGTATTACCCTGAGCCACGTTACCACATGCCGGCGATAGAAGCCCTGTGACGCCTGCTCAAGGGGGTTTCATACTTCTGGCGATTAACCAGTGGAAAGAAAGATGATTGATTCATTAAACAATGTATATCAATGTAGTGAACGATGACTGCTAGAAACCCCCTGTACGCGGGACCTACCCGAGTGTCTTGAGCGTTTCGAGCTCGTGTTCGGTGCGCGCGAACTCAGACATACGCCGACTCGCGTGGCAACCTGGGCAGTGATACGTCGTGTTTGGCGCGGGAAGATCACCCGGTGATGCGGTCCACTGCTTGCCACACTCCGGACAAAGCAATCGCACGTACGTTTCTGTCGGCATACTCAGAGGATGCGCGCGCAGCAGTAAAAAGCTTGACCAGCTCCCTAGAACAGTGGTCTCGCTCCACGCAAAAACAAGTCGGATCAGGCGGTCGTGTTGGCGTCCGCTTCGAGGATTTCCTTGTATCGGTTACGGATCGTGACTTCGGAGATGTTGGCAACCTCCGACACTTCACTTTGGGTGACCTTCTGGTTGCACAGCAGCGAAGCAGCGTAGATCGACGCCGCTGCCAACCCGACCGGACTTTTACCGCTGAGGATGCCCGCCTCGCGCGCGTTGCCGATGAGATCCCGGGCGCGGCGCGTGACCTCCTCGGTGAGTTCGAGATCGCTAGCGAACCGGGGGACGTAGCTCTCGGGATCGGCGGGCTTGATTTCGAGGTTGAGCTGGCGCACGACGTACCGGTAGGTGCGCGTCAGCTCCATTTTGTCGACCCGCGACACCATCGTGATCTCGTCGAGGCTTCGCGGCGTGCCGGCCTGGCGAGCAGCGGCGTACAGCGACGCGGTAGCGACGCCTTCAATCGAGCGCCCCGGCAGAAGGTTGTCCGACAGCGCCCGGCGGTAGATGACGCTCGCGGTCTCGCGGACGGTTTCGGGCAGACCGAGCGCCGACGCCATCCGATCGATCTCACCCAGTGCCTGCTTCAGGTTGCGCTCCTTGGAGTCGCGGGTCCGGAACCGCTCGTTCCACGTGCGCAGGCGCTGCATCTTCTGGCGCTGGCGCGAGGACAACGAGTTGCCGTAGGCGTCTTTGTTCTGCCAGCCGATGTTCGTCGACAACCCCTTGTCGTGCATCATCGTGGTCGTCGGCGCGCCGACCCGGCTCTTCTGGTCTTTCTCCTGGGCGTCGAACGCCCGCCACTCCGGGCCGTGGTCGATCGAATCCTCCTCGACCACGAGACCACACTCCTCACAGACCGTTTCGCCGTGCTCGCTGTCAGACACCAACCGACCGCCACACTCCGGACACGTGGACACCGATTCGTTCTCCTCTTCGTCCGCCCGCTCAGTGGTGGACTCTCCCGTCTCTTCCGTGTATTCTCGGATCGTTGTGTCACTCATGATTACACCTGATGGGCGCGGCTCGCGGGTAAATAAATCGAGAACCCGTCGCCGCACCCATCGCCTTACTCACAGTAAGTCCGTAAGGCATATAAAGGTTTCGTTCCATGAAGGCGGAAAATCAACCGACTGCGGCGGAATAATTCTGAGTTATTCGAACTGGCGGCGATCGAACACGGTGGGGTGTGGTATCGACCATCAATATCAATGTTTCGTTGTCAGCGGTCCCAGTCACCACACCTATGTATCGCCAAGAGATATCACTGGGTAATGTTTCGGAGAGGTGCTCGTGAGTGATTTCCGCGTCGGTCGCGCTCGGTGTGACGGCGCTCGTGGTCGGTGGGGTGTCGGTGCTGGGGATGTGGTTCGTGCGCGGTCGGATCGACAGCGTGGAGGATTACATCAGCGCGCGGGACAGCGCCGGAACGGGGACGCTCACGGCGACACTCGTCGCATCGGGCATGGGGGCGTGGATCCTACTGTCGCCCGCAGAGGCGGGTGCTGCGTTCGGCGGCATCACCGCGGTGCTGGGATACGCGGTCGGGAGTGCCCTTCCGATGGTGGTGTACGCGGTGGTCGGTCCACGCATCCGGCAGCTGATCCCGGCGGGACACACGCTGGCGGAGTACACCTACGCCCGGTTCGGGCGGGCGATGTACGGATACGTGCTCGTCGTGAGTATCGGCTACATGTTCGTGTTTCTCGCGGCAGAAATGACGGGGATCACGGGCGCGCTCGCGCTCGTTGCGGGGATCCCGATGTGGCAGACTGCGGGTCTGATCGGGGCGTTCGTCCTCGCGTACACCACGTACGGGGGGCTTCGCGCGAGCATTTTCACCGACACCGTGCAGGCGTTGGTGATCCTTCCGCTTCTGGCGGTTAGCTTCGGCGTCGCGCTGCTCGAACTCGGTGGGACCCACGCCGTCTACGAGACGGTGACGGCGTCGAACCCCCAGCTGTTGGATCTTGGGTTCGTTACGGGCGTGAAATCGGGCGTGTACATCGCCGTGTCGGTGCTCGGCGCGGAGATGCTGAACCAAGCGTGGTGGCAGCGCGTCTACGCGGCCGAAAACGAGCGGGTGCTCACGCGGTCGTTTCTCGTGACGGCCGTCGCGGTCGTTCCGATGGTGTTTCTCGCCGGGCTGTTCGGGCTGGCCGCCTCGGGATTGGGTCTCGTGGACGGCAACGCGAGTATCGCCTTCTTTCTCGTGGTGATGGAGGTGTTTCCCGACGCGGTCGTGCTCGGAATCGTCATCCTCGCCGTGTTGCTCGTGATGAGCAGCGCAGATACGCTCTTCAACGCGCTTTCGAGCGTCGTGACCGCCGATCTTCCTCGGGTACTCGATCTGGATGACGACACGCTCACCACCAGCGCGCGGATTCTGACCGTTGTCGTTGCGCTCGCATCGATCGTGATCGGTGCACAGGGGTACAGTGTGCTCACGCTCTTTTTCGTGGCAGATCTGCTCGCCGTGGCGACGTTCATCCCCTTGTTGGCCGGGCTGTACGCGAGACGGCTGTCCGGTCGGGGCGCGCTGGTGGCGAGCCTCGCCGGACTGCTCGTGGGGGTGGTGTTCTTTCCGGTCGCCCGTCCGTTGCTCTCGGCCACGGAGCTGTCCCTTCCGACTGCGTCGTATTTCGGATCGTTCCTGGGTGCCGCGATCGTATCGGGTGGCGTGACGGGCCTCGCAGCGGTCGTGGGTCAGACCCGGGTCGATTTCGATCAGCTCGACCGGACGATCACGCGGCTGGACGACCCGGCCGACGATGCCAGAGGGGGTGATGGTCGGTGATCACGATCGGACCGACTGTCTTTGCGGTAGCCACGTGGGGATCGATCGCGCTCGTCGGTCTCCTTTTTCTGTACGAGATATACGCGGTGTTGGCCGAGTACGACATCGTGTAGGCCGGGTCACACCGTGAAGAGGTGGCCGTCGGTCGGCACGTCGAACAGCCCGATCCGAGCGCCCGCGTCGAGCCACGCATGCCCATAAGAGAACGCCGCCAGCGCGTTCACGGCGTCGCCTTGCTCGCGGAAATGCCGCCCGTCCTCGAGGTACGAGCGGGCCATCTCCTGGCACTCGGCCGCGCTCCGGCCCAACGGGGTCCCCTCCGGTGGGGTGATCGTGGCTTCCTCAAGCGCCTGGGCCAACAGCCGCTCGTACCGATCAGTCTTTTCTTCGAGATCCGCGGCCATACTCAACGTCAGCCCGGATGTCCGATTAATGGTTTGGATCCGACGGGTCCGTAGCGTCCGTGCGATAGGATCGAGATTCCGACCACTCAGGTCGCAGTGAAGACTGATAGAGGAAACGCTCCCCCTCTGTCCCCTCATTGCGTGAGCGACTCGGCGAATCGTTACTACAAACCGGAACGTTCACGACGAATAGAATACACGGGGCAATATGCTACGGAAGATCAACCTGGGCACGGCCGTTCAGGCAGTTGCCATCGGAATGCTTCTCGTCGGGATCGCCGTCGTGAGCTTCTCCGTCTACACCGAATTTCAGTCGTCTTCATACGCAGTTCAGGTCGATACCGAGAGTTCGTCCGTGAACGGAGCAGTACCGTACGAGAACCTTTCATCATCACAAAAGGACATCTTTGACCGAACCACTACTGATTCGGAAGAACCTATCAACGGACAATCGGCACCAATCAGCAGGAGCGACCTAGCGTTTTACGCCAACAACGCGGTCGAGTACCAGGGCAGCTACTACACGTTCGAAATAATATACACAGGTGAGGGGAGCGCAGCGACGACTTCGTTCGTTGCTGTCGGGTGTGCGCTGTTCGGTCTAGGTTTTGTGCTGTTCCTCCTGCCCCACTTCGTGTACAGACGGTAAACGGAGCATTTGGAAGCGTGAACCACCATACCGGTGTCGAACGCCGTTCCGTGACCGAGATACCGGAATCCCCTCGGGATTGAACAAGCTACAAATGCCACCAGCGGCTACTACTGGTACTGATGACTGACGCCACGCACCGACGGCTCATTATCACGGGAACGGGGATCGCCGGCCTATCTGCTGCGATCTACGCCGGCCGCTCGAACAACGAGCCACTCGTGATCGAAGGGACCGAACCAGGCGGACAGCTCACGCTCACGACCGATGTCGCCAACTATCCGGGCTTTCCGGAAGGGATCTCCGGGCCCGAGCTGGTCGACCGGATGAAAGAGCAGGCGACCCGCTTCGGGGCCGAGATCGAACACGGCGTCGTCACCGAAATCGACGACAGCGATCGGCCGTTCCGGATCGAGTGCAAGGACGGAACGACCTACACCGCCGACGCGGTAATCGTCGCTTCGGGGGCGAGCGCGCGGACCCTCGGCGTTCCCGGCGAGGATGAGCTGATGGGGTACGGCGTCTCGACGTGTGCGACGTGTGACGGTGCCTTCTTCCGGGGCGAGGAGATGCTCGTCGTTGGGGGCGGCGACGCCGCGATGGAGGAAGCCAGCTTCCTCACGAAGTTCGCCTCGAAAGTGTATCTCGCCCACCGCCGAGAGGAGTTCCGTGCCGAGCAGTATTGGGTCGACCGCGTCGAGGAAAAGGCCGATGCCGGCGAGATCGAAATCATGCGCAACACCGAGTTGACCGAGATTCACGGCGAACAGGAGGCGGGCGTCTCCCACGCCACGCTCGCGCACAACGATTCGGGCTACCCCGCCGAGAAGCTCGACGAACCGGGCACCCAGACCACCGACCTCGACGTTGGAGCCGTCTTCCTCGCCATCGGCCACACCCCGAACACCGGGTATCTCGAGGGAACGGCCGTGCAAACCGACGAGGAGGGATACATCACCACTCACGGCGGCCGGGGGAGCGGCCAAACCAGCACCGACGTGGATGGTATTTTCGGTGCCGGTGACGTGGTCGATTTCCACTACCAACAGGCCGCAACCGCCGGTGGAATGGGCGTCAAAGCCGCGCTCGACGCGGACGACTACCTCGACCAGCTTGACCGGGAGAGCTCCCGAGAAGCCGAAGTAGCAGCCGCCGAATCGGTCGACTAACGCCTCGTGTCACCCGATCGACACAGCGCCGTTCGAACGACCGCCAGATCCCAATCGCATCCCGTTCAGCCATTCCGCACCCAACAGAGGTTAGTGGTCGTCGGTCAAACGGGGGGTATGACGACAGAATCAGACGACGTTGTCATCACGATCGCGGGCCCGGACGGGGACGAAGAGATCTCACTACCGGAGCCGCTGTTCGACGTGCTTTCGGATGGGGGGGAGACGACGGCTGAAGTGGTCGGTGACATCCTCGTTCTTTCGTGTGCCCAGCGCATCCACGCGCTGGTCCACCACGGCGAGGACGAGATAGGCGACGACCTGTCGCCGGTCGAAGACCGGATGATGTCGTTGTTCGAAGAGCGCTTCGGCGTGTCGTTCGCCGAAGCAACCGGCCACAGCCACTGATAGGGACTGTTGTGAGTATGTTCGGCACGGTCGGTGACTGATACTGTCGGTCATCGGTCTGTGACCACTCGGTCGCCGGTGCAGACAGCGGCGTGCTCCACGATCCCGAAGCGTCCACTGCCGGTGTACGGAAGGATGACCGACAGTGTGACGACGGCTCTGGGGTTTCACGGCCCGTTCTGTGTCGCCACGGCGGGATGGAACCACAACAGTCCCTATGAACCGTCCGGCACGGAACGCAACTCACAGCCGTTCGTTTTCGATGCGCCACCGGAGCACGACGCCGTCGTCGAGTCGTTCGACGCTGGCGAGTGACAACCCGGGAAACTCACCGAGAAAGCCCTCGCCGTCGGCAAGCGTCGGGGCGTCCCGGCCGCCGATGACGAGCGGCCCGACGTAGACGGAGAGTTCGTCGACGAGTCCCGCGTCGAAACACGAAAAGATCAGTTCGCCACCGCCTTCGACCAGTAGCTGCTCGATTCCCTCGCGTTCGAGTTGGGTGAGCGCGTCGGTGAGATCGACGCGTTCGGTGCCAGCGACAACGACCTGCGCGCCGGCGTCTCGAAACGCGCCGCGCCGATCCCGAGAAACGGCTTCGCTGGTGAGCAGGTACGTCGGCGCGTCACCATCGCACAGCGCGGCGTCTAGCGGGGTCCGCCCCCGCGAGTCTGCGACGACGCGGGCAGGAACCCCCGTGGCGTCGGTCTCGGCCCGACGCTCGTGGTCGAACCGGACGAGAGACGGATCGTCAGCCAGCACCGTTCCGACGCCCACCATGACCGCGTCGGATTCAGCCCGTCTGCGATCGACGCGGGCGAAGTCGGCGTCCCCGCTGATACGAAGCTGCTCGCGTCGATGGGTTGCGAGTTTGCCGTCCGCGCTCATCGCGGCGTTGACGAGTACGTGCATCTATTCCCATCGAAGACTGCTTTCTTGAAAACACCGGGGAACACAGCGAGACTGAGCGTTGGCTATTCATACTGTCGGACAGAGCCACGGACGGATCGAGACGGAATATCCAACTTCTGTCTGGCGGCTCACCAGCATCCGATATTCAATCACCTCTGTCCGACAGTATTACTCGCGAGGTCGAGGTATCCCCGCCGATACTGCGGCGGGGGTGTGACGCCACTGGCGTCGAGTTTCGACGCGGCGTTGAGCGCGAACTGCGGATCACGGAGGTGTTCCCGGCCGACGATGGCGAGGTCAGCCTGTCCGGTTCGGACGACCGCGTCGGCGTGCTCGGGCGTCGTGATACCACCGACGGCACCCACAGCGATCTCCTCGCTCGTCTGCTCACCGATCCGCTCGGCGTAGGCCGTCTGGTAGCCCGGACCGGTCTCGGGAAGCTGCTGGTCGGGGTGGATCCCCCCGCCGCTCACATCGATCAGATCCACCCCGCTCGCAGCGAGGTGGTCCGCCAGACGGATCGACTCCTCGAGGGTCCACGCGTCCCGGTCGGGCAACCAATCAGTCGCGGAGATCCGAACGAACACCGGCCGATCGTCGGGCCAGACCGACCGCACGACGGTCGCCACCTCGCGGAGGAGCCGGCTGCGGTTCTCGAAGCTTCCACCGTAGTCGTCCGTCCGTCGATTCGTGACGGGCGAGAGGAACTCGTGGAGGAGGTAGCCGTGGGCGGCGTGGATCTCCGCGATCTCGAACCCCGCAGCGAGCGCGTTCCTCGCAGCGGTCTCGAACGCGTCGATGACGGTCTCGATGTCGTCCTGTGTCATCGCACGCGTCGGCGGCGCTTCGCCCTCGTAGGGCCACGGGGCGGCGCTAGGAGCGATCACCTCCCACCCACTGTCGTCCGGGTCGAGCGGCGTGCTCCCCTCCCACGGACGGCGCTTCGACGCCTTCCGACCGGCGTGAGCCAATTGGATCGCCGGACTGCTCCCCTGCTCTCGGACGAACGACGCGATCGGGGAGAGCGCATCGGCGTGTTCCGCCCCCCAGATGCCCAGATCCTGGGGCGTGATGCGTCCCCGTGGCTCGACCGCCGCCGCTTCGGTCATCACGACACCGGCTCCTCCGACTGCTCGGCTCCCCAAGTGAACGAAATGCCAGTCAGTCGCCTCCCCATCACGAGATTCACAAGAGTATTGGCACATCGGAGAGACCATCACGCGGTTCGAGAGCGTCGTGTCGCGCAACGTTAGCGGCGCGAAAAGATTCGCCGTCATCAGCCGTCTCTACCCGCAGATGGAGAATGGGAGTGACGGAGACGGCTGCCCTTGCCGCGCTCGAACGTGTTTTACCGGTTACGTATACAGTATCCATACTATAACTATTTTCCATTATTTATAATATATTTAGATATGTTTATGTGATTTTGAATTGATGATTATTGTGTCGTTACACATGACAGACAGCCCTTCCAACAATTCTGATCCGAACCGACGTGATGTCCTTCGGTCCGCTGCTGGCATTGGGTCGCTAGGTTTGGTCGGCGGCATTCTTGACGGAGTCCGGACGATCTCGTGTCGATCAACATCGGCTACCGGGACGATGGGGTGCTCGATGCCGCGGCCGCTCTGGCGAGCGATGCCACAGTTGTCCGGAGGTACGCGTGGGGGGCAGCGACCGTTTCGGTCCCTGAGCTGTTCCTTTCGGACGGTTCGGTGCAGGTTCTCCAGCAGAATAATTCAGTGCGCTACATCGAACGGGATCAAGCCGTACAGGCGTTCGAACAGGGCGTGCCGTGGGGTGTCGACCGCATCGATGGAGACGTCGCTCACGAGCAGGGGCGAACGGGTAGTGGCGGCGACATCGCCATCATCGACACCGGTATCGACGGCTCCCACTCCGATCTCGGGGCAAACATCGGCGAGGGAGATTTGTTCACGCTCGGGATCGGGATCCTTTCGAGTTCGAGCGATCAGAAACGCGCCAAACGCAAGCGGAAAACGGTCGAGCAGGAGATCGAAGCCGACCAGGCCACCACACAGGGGGGACTCATCCCGGACTGGCAGGACGACAACGGCCACGGAACCCACTGTGCCGGCATCGCGGCCGCCATCGATAACACGAACGGCGTCGTCGGTGTGGCCCCCGGGGCGACGCTACACGGCGTGAAGGCGCTGAGTGCGCTCGGCACGGGCAGCGTGGCGGACATCGCTGCCGGGATCGAATACGTCGCCCAGCAGGGGTGGGACGTCGGGAGCATGAGCCTCGGCATGGGGCAGGATTCGACGCTCCTTCGGGACGCCTGCCGGTACGCTGTCGAGCAGGGGACGCTGTTGGTTGCGGCCACGGGTAACAGCGGTCCCTGTACCGACTGTGTCAGCTACCCGGCCGCCTACCCCGAGGTTGTCGGTGTCGGGGCGACGACCAACGAGGACGAACTCGCTTCGTTCTCCTCGACCGGACCGGAGGTCGATCTGGTCGCGCCGGGAGCGGAGGTCCGCTCGACGTATCTTTCGTTCATTAGCTCCTATCAGTCCCTCTCGGGGACATCGATGGCCTGCCCGCACGTCGCTGGTGTTGGTGGGATGTTGATGGCCGACGGCTATTCGAACGCCGAGGCCGCCGAACGACTCGCGTCGACGGCCGAGGGGATCGGGCTGTCGGAGACCGACGCCGGCGCAGGACTGCTCGACGTTCCCGCCGCGCTCGGCATCGAGTGAAACGGTACGAAACAGAACGAAACCAACGAGAACAGTGAAGCTATACACCCGGACCCGATTCATGTACCGATATGTCGCCTGATTGGCCGGGACCAATCCTGTTGTCCGGGATGCGGTCACCTGCGTGTTGAGCTATTCGTGTCCGGGTGTATATTCCTCGGCGACGATCTCCCACGATCGTTCCGACCGTTCGTCTTCGGCAAAGACGAACACGCGCCCGCGTGCGATCTCCGGGTCGGACGCGACTTCGATCCGGTAGCCGGACCGTCGAACCGTAACCCCCGGAAAGATCGACGTTTCTTCGTCCGTCTCTACCAGCACCCGTCCGACACCGGTGCCACGCAGGATCTCGTCGGCGGTCTTCCGATCGTTCACGTAGATCATGGCCCCCTCCGTTTCCGTCGGATCGGTGATGAGGACATGCACCTGCGCGCCTGGCGGAGCGAGGACTGATCCGCTCGTTTTCTCCGGAACGCCGTGGTAGAACACGCTCCGGTCGTCCGTGTATTCGACCTCGATTCCCTCCGGTTCGAGCGCGATCTGGAGCGTGTCTGGAGAGATCTCGCTTCGCATTCCCATAGAATACGTATTCGAGACGCCCATAAGAGCACCACGCACTGGAGATCTCCGACCGTGCAACCTTGACCCGGACCATCACTGGTAAGTACACCCACCGTCAGGAGTAGGTGTGAACGGCCGAGCAACAGCCCCTGCCGCCGGTACCGTCTTAAACGCGCTCGCAACCGGGACCGGGTCGGCGTTCGCCATCGACGGCGAGATAACCGCAACGGTCCAGCTCACGACCGATGGACCGGTAACCGGAGAGATAGCGGGCGAACCCGACGCCGATACGCGACTCATCGAGCGGTGTGTCGAGCTGGTCGTCGAACGCTTTGGCGACGGCGAAGGGGGAACAGTGCGAACGACGAGTGAGATACCGCTGGCGGCCGGATTGAAGAGTTCGAGCGCGGCCGCCAACGCGACGGTGCTCGCGACGCTCGAAGCGCTCGAAACGTCCTGTCCCCGCGATGACGCCGCCCGACTCGGCGTCGAGGCCGCCAGGGACGCAGGCGTCACCGTCACAGGGGCGTTCGACGACGCCAGCGCGAGCATGCTCGGAGGGTTGACGATCACCGACAACACACACGATGAGCTGCTCCACCACGAGACAGTCGACTGGGACGTGCTCGTGTGGACGCCGAACGAACGGGCGTTCAGCACCGACGCCGACGTCGGCCGCTGTGAGACGATCGCGCCCATGGCCGATCTCGTCGCTGATCTAGCGATGGCCGGCGACTACGGACGAGCGATGACCGTCAACGGGTTGGCCTACTGCGCGGCGCTCGAATTTCCCACCGAGCCGCTCGTAGCCGCCATGACAGATGTCGATGGCGTCTCGCTCTCCGGAACGGGACCGAGCTTCGTCGCCGTCGGTGACCGATCATCCCTCGAACGGGTACAGGAACGATGGAACACCTACGAAGGAAATACATGGCTGACGACAACACGGACGGACGGAGCACGGACGAGATGACCCTCGAACAGCTGCGCGATGAGATCGAAACGATCGACCGCGAGATCGTGGAACTGATCGCACAGCGCACCTACGTCGCAGAATCGATCGCATCTGTCAAACGCGAACGAGGGCTTCCAACGACCGACGAATCACAGGAACGACAGGTGATGGAACGGGCGGGTGAGAACGCTGCCTGCTTCGACGTGGATACAAACCTCGTGAAAGCCATTTTTAGACTGCTTATAGAGGTAAACAAAGTGCAACAACGCGAATCACGGTGAAGCACCGTTCTACGTCCGACCCGCATTCCACAGCGCTGGTCGGTATCAAATCGACACGGCGGGAACCGTTTTCCACGCGGTGAGTTCGGCGAGCGCGGCCTCCAAAACGGTATCAACGCGCTCACCGAGCGGCGTATCTCGGTCGATCTCGTCGAGATCGAGCACCACGCGAAGCTCGAGCGCGTCTTCGAGCGCGACGTGTGGGTGATGACGGTGTAAGGCCCGCAGCGTCGTGGCTGTCACCGCCGATGTTGGCGGCCTCGTCCGCGAAGCGAGCGTTCTGAGGCTATCCGTGCGTACGGCCCGTCGTCTGTTGTCGTCGATCACTGGCGGTTTCATGCGGTTGTTCTCCCATCGGTATGCGGTGTGAGCGCCCGAATCTGAAGACGTAGTGATATCTGTGCCACCATATGGGATGGAATCGACCTCCAGTACGTTATACTAGATATGAATGACCTTGATGTATTAAGTTTTTCTACGGTAATAAGGAAACTCGGACGTATTCGTGGTCACTGAGCGAGGACGAACGTTCACAGCGAGACCGGCGCGGTCACGTTTGCGGTACGATGGAGGTGGTTCGGATACCACTTTGCGAAAGATCGATACTCGTTTAGTAACGACACGCGACAGGGCCTGTGATGCGCTCCCTCCCGTTGATATCGTCCGGTCGTCGAACCCTCGTGCGCCTGTGTCTCGCTTCGGTGATCGTTCTGCTGTGCGTTTCGGCGGTTCCGGCAACGATGAGCTACTCCCCGCCGGACGTACACCCGGTCTCGATCGATCGGGAATCGGCCGGCTCCACCGTTATCTCGGTGCAAGGGTACAACATCTGGGGCCAGACGAACGCACAGAAGCCGGCGCGGCTCCTTTCGGCCGCACCGAACGGCTCGCTCCAGTGGCTCACCAACGGCGATCAGTTCGACACGTCGTGGTTCTACGACGTGGATCCGCTTTCGAACGGCGATCTGCTCGTCGTCGGCACGAACGAAAAACAAACCCGCGTTCTACGGGTTGACCCGGACACGCGCACCGTCAAGTGGTCCGAAACGCTTCCGTTGTGGGACACCCACGACGTGACCCTGACCGAAAACGGCAACCTGCTCGTTGCGAACATGCGCAACACCGAGGACGGGGTCAGTAACGATCGGCTGTACGTTTACAACCGAACGACCGACGAGACCGAGTGGGAGTGGCGCTTCCGGGACCACTACCCGAACGCGACCGATGACGGCGTCTCCTCGGAGGACTGGACGCACGTCAACGACGTCGACATCATCGCTCCCGACCTGTACATGGTTTCACCGCGGAACTTCGATCAGGTGGTCGTCATCAACCGAACGACCGACGAGATCGTCATGCGGTTGGGCGAGGACGGGAATCACTCGAGGCTCGATGAGCAACACAACCCGGCGTACTTGGAAGGCCCCGAGGGTCGACCGACGTTCCTCGTCGCCGACAGCGAGAACGACCGGGTCGTCGAGTACGCCTGTGACCGGGCCGACCCCGAACACCCGCTCGACGGCGATATGGAGCCGAACTGTGATTGGAATCGGACGTGGGAGGCCGGCGTTGGCCAGCTTTCGTGGCCCCGAGACGCCGACCGACTCCCGAACGGCAACACCCTGATCACCGATACGCTCAACCACCGCGTCGTCGAAATCACACCCCAAGGGGAAGTCGTCTGGGAGTACAGCGCCCCGTGGCTCCCCTACGACGTCGAACGCCCCGTTCACGGACACGAGCCGGCCGGACCGACGATGGGTGAACTGAACGAAACCGGCAGCCACGCGCTCACGAACGGGTCGACGAACATCGAACAGGATATCACTGCCCCGAAACTCACCGACCGTATCGCAACGACTGTCGAGAGCGTCCCGGGCGGTGGCGTGATCGCGGCTGGTCTCGACCGATTCAGCAAAGTCGCTCCGTGGGTCCGCCCTGTCTGGTTGAGCCCGGACGCCTTCTTCCTCCTCAGCTCAGGAATGCTCGTTGGCGTCAGCTGGGGCATCGGAGAACTCCTCGTCCACCGCAGGCGGATCCGGGCTGTTCTCCGAGGAGGAGTGCGCAGGATCCGGGCTGGCTAACGGCCCGACCGATCGGTGCCGGGGGAGCGATACAGAAGTGATATTTTTCTGTAGTAGGGGTGTACACTATCGAACCGGATCCAACAGTACGATTAATTATATTTGTCGGTGACTACTGTTCCTCTTTCCGACCACGGCTCGCTACCGTTTCTCTCGGTTCGAACGACGTGGTGAGCCGGACGTGCGCCCGCCGTCACGGCCGGCAATGATTCCAGTCGGCGGACAGTCCACGCTCCTCAATTCCGCTTTAGCGGACTATTACGCCCAGAGTGGACGTATCGACTGAAATGAGCAAATCATCCTCACGACCGATCGGCAGCACACCCGCTGGATCGACGACAGGCAACACCCAAAATCCCTCGTGGGTCATACTCCGCTCATATAATGTAAATAATTGCATATACTACACGATCGATAGTCTGTCGAACGCGAGCCACGCGGGTGTGAAAAGCTCCGTTCGGTAGCCGTGAACTGGATCGATGATGGACACGCTGTCAGCACAATACATAAATATCCCTATAGATTATTATATAATACAATATGTAATAATCGAATATTCTGTTCGGTGACGCAGCGGTTACAAACGTAGTGCTGTAACGGCGCTATACACCCGGACCCGATTCATGTACCGATACGTCGCCTGATTGGCCGGGACCAATCCTGTTGTCATAGATGCGGTCACCTGCGTGTTGCTCTATTCGTGTCCGGGTGTATAGGCGTCTCGTGTGATCGAACGGTCGTGTGGAAGGGGACACTGTTTCGCTCGACAGGGGTACCGACCTCGCGTGCCCCAACTCGCGGCGAGTGGCGGAGACGACCAACCAGCATAACTACCAACTATCATTCATATGATGTATACATATTATTCTATATAGATAAGAGCGCGATAGTTACAGAAATGAAAGGTGCGTTCGACGCGGTAGTTGGAATGAGGAGTAACGCGACAGTCGGGTGATCTCCTTCGTCAAAGTGTGACGTACGGTTCGGTCGACCGTCCGGACTGGTCGCAATCGCTGGCTCACTAATCGGATTCCCCACCGGGATCAGGAAGCCCGACCACCACGATGTCCCGTGGATGTCCGCCACACACTCGATCGAAAACACGAGAGCACCCGTCCTGCAAGTCGAGAGTACGTCGTTTCATCGATCAACGAAAGCTCGTCCACTGAGCGCCCGCTTACTGTGGTCTCGTCCCGTTCATTCGAAATGAACTGTTCGCGTTGCAGTGGTGAGTGAAACACCCGATACAGGTCCTTACCCGTGTACGTGTCGTCGCTGGCCGCCATTGCGAGCAACGTCGTCCGAACGATGGTTTCCAACTCTACCTCCCAATCCTCTTCACCCCTCGAACGCAAGGCAGCAATCCACACATCAATGTCATCCGCATTGATTTCTCGGCTCCAAATTAACATTCACTGTTCTAATAATAGATCTATTAATATAATACTTTCGGCACTATGTATAAAATATAATATATTAACAACAGTTATCAAGGACAGACCATCCAGTGCGCACCTGGTCCACTGATACAGTCAGACAGCGGTGATTGCAATATCGGCTGCTGGTGAATCGCCCGACAGCAGCTGGCTAGTCCGTCGCACTGCGTCAGCGGTACCGTTCGAACTCCGAAACGGTATCGATGTCCCGAAGAACACCGGGATCGTTCGTCTCCACGAGCGCAGCCGCGTCCGATTCCGTGATGAGCCGTCGACCACCGTGGTCGCCCTCAATGGCGGAGAGCGCGTCGTAGTGGGCGGCGTCGAACAGCGTTGGATTCCCGCGCGTCCCCTCGTACGCGGCCGCAAGGATGGTGTACGCCGGCCCTGTGTGCACGCGCAGTAACCGCTGTACCGATTCCGTGTCGACGAACGGCATATCCCCCAACCCGAACAGGATCGCGTCCCACCCCCGATTGCGCGCCACGACGACGCCGCAGTGGAGCGACGTGCTCTGACCGCGGTCGTACTCCTCGTTCACCACGAACGTGACGTCCAGTCCGTCGAGTGCGGCCCGAACCGCGGGCGCGTCGTGACCGACCACGACGACAATGTCGTCGAGCACCGCAAGAAACGGCTGTATCGCCCGCCTGACGATCGGCACTCCGTCGATTTCGTGGAGGAGCTTGTTGCCCTCGGCAAAGCGGGTTCCGAGTCCTGCCGCGAGAAGGACACACCCCGCCTCGTCGCTCGCAGCGTCGTAGTTCGCCGGATCCAGAACCGGTAGCTCGTCGTGGCTCACGCTGACACCCCACTGCCACGACTTGGGTTCATTCCGAACGCCCCCGACGCGGGATTCCCGCGCCCACCGCGGTCGTCCCAAAAGAACGGAACGGTACTACCCTGACTCATGTCTGGTAGTGGCATGCACGTACGTAAATTTCTTCGGATGGATCAACGAACGAATACAATAATATTACACTATATTCGATACGTATTTGTGAGGCAACGCGAAGCTCGGTGGAGGTGCACCCGACCGCGATCCGATCGAGCGCGGGACGGCTATCGTCCAGTGAACTCCGGCTCCCGTTCTTCTACGAACGCCTGGATGCCTTCTGCGAAGTCCTCGGTGTTGACGACTCGTTTCTGGGCGCGTGTCTCGGCGGCAAGCGCCTCCTCCAGCGAACGGTGGCTGTTCCGTAGGAGCAGCCGTTTTGCCTCCCCGACCGCTCGCGTTGGCCGCGAACACAGCATCGCCACTCGTTGGGTAACGATCTCATCTAGCTCCGCATCAGGAATCGCCTCGGTCGCAACGCCGAGATCGACGGCTTCCCCTGCGTCGATCCGTCGACCGGTCGTGAGCAGTTCCATCGCCCGACGCACGCCGACGAGCCGCGGGAGAACGTAGGTTGCGCCGGTGTCGGGAGCCAGACCGATGTCCGTAAACCCCCACCCGAACTCGGCGGACTCCCCAGCGTACACGAAATCACACGCCGTTGCGATCGAGGCCCCCGCCCCGATCGCCGGACCGGGCACCGACGCCACGGTCGGCTTTTCCATCCGGAGGAGGCTCGTTGCGATGGCGTTCAATCCTCCTTCGAGTTCTGCCGCCGGTCCGCCCGCGCCAGCCCCGCCGGCGAGATCGATCCCGGAACAGAACGCCTCGCCTGCACCGGTAACGACGACACACCGCACCGAACGGTCGTGAGCGAGCGTCCGCAACGATTCGGCCATCGTTTCACACGCCGTCGTCGACAGCGCATTCATCCGATCCGGATTCGAAACGGTGACCGTCGCAACCTCGTCGTCGCGGTCGACTGTGATCTCCGTCATGTCCCGCCTTTCGATCGAAGGGACCTAACTCCGTTGGCTCACGACCGAGCGGGTGTATCACCCATTGGCTCACTCGACAGTGAGCAGTGGTTTGGGCTCGAACGCCACGCCGGTTCCGGCGTCGCTCGATCGGTAGATGGCATCCAGCACGCGCTGGGTGGTGAGCGCCTGCTCGGCCGTTGCGAGCGGCGACTCGGTGCCAGCAACGGCGTCGAGGAACCGGCGCTGTTCGGTCCGGTGGGCGTCGTCGTCGCGCGTGGTGATCGTGCTGTCAGAAAAATGTGGTGCGCCGCTGGCGGCCGTCTCGAAGATCGACAACTCCCCTGTGTGCAGATCGAGACGCGCTCCAGCGTCCTCGCCGTGGAGCACGAACGTGGTGTTCGGGGGGCGGTTGGCCGCCCACGCGACATCGAGCGAGACGGTCGCGTCGTCTTCACACCGAATGAAAGCGCTCGCGGAGTCGTCGACGTCGAACGGACCGTCTCCACCAGTGCCGTGCATGTCGAGGTAGGTGTACTCGGACCGGTCGCCGAACACCGATCGCGTCACTCCCGATACGTCCGACACGGCCGGAAACCCGAGGACGTACAGCGCGAGATCGATCGCATGCGCTCCGATGTCGACGAGCGCTCCCCCACCTGCGGTGGTTTTACTCGTGAACCACGACCCCCGACCGGGGATCCCGCGTCGGCGGAGATAGTTCGCCTCGATGTGGTACACGTCACCGAACCGCCCCTCGTGAAGATAGCTCATCAACACCTCGACAGGATGAGCGACCCGGTTGTGAAAGCCGACTCGACAAACAGACGCAGCGTTCTGACTCGCGTCCACAATGTGCTGTGCGCTCTCGATGGTGTGAGCGAGCGGCTTTTCGATGAGCACGTCGAGACCCGCCTCGAACGCGTCGACCGCGTACTCCTCGTGATACCGGTTCGGCGTCGTGATAATCACCGCATCGACGTGTTCGTACAGCGCCTCGTGAGCGTCGAACGTCGGAGCGTCGAACGCCGTCTCGAACTGCTGTCGGGCCGATTCGGCGATGTCCATTCCCCCGGCAAGTGCCACATCGCGCTGTGCTGTGAGCGACGTAAGCTGATCCGCGTGATACTGTCCGATCGTCCCAAGGCCGACGATTCCGATCTGTATCGGTCCAACCATGTCAACTGTTGACTCTTGTGACGCCATGCGTAATGAAGGTTGCTATGTCCGCTTCGAGCGCGGCGGTGTCGACGTTCACAACGCGGAACCAGCGTCGAGCGGCCAACTGACAGCAGTACGGGAAACCGACGTGGCCACCGCTCACCGGAGCTTCGCGTCGATGGCCGTGAGCACGCCGGCGTACAGCTCGAACTGTTCGTCTCGAACGATGGCGTCCGCATCACGGGTGTCGAGAACGCCCGCGATCGAGAGCCGGGTTAGATCCCGTTGGCGGAGTCCTTGAACTGCGCGTCGGAAATCAGATCGGGACAGCGCTGCTGGCGGCTCGTTCTGTTCGATCGAAGCGCACACGCGGGCAAGCTCCTTGGTGCTAACCGAGGCGTTCGGGGACAGCTGGCTCATGTAGCGGATGATAGTACGACGACGCAGCGTGCTGACCGGATCGAGAAACGACTCTTCGTCAGTCAGCCCCCGGAGCTGCTCGACCTGTGCTGTCGGATCACGACGCGTCATCGTCGAGCGCGACACCGAACCGCGCGCTGCTTTCGGGCCGAACGCCGATCGAAGCGAACCCTGTGAGACGAAGCAGGACCCCACGCTGTCGCTCTCCCTCGCCTACGCGTGTACTGTCTCGTACGGTCTACACCGCCCCGCGGAATGTCACAATGCATGAATATCTCCTCGTCGAGTAAGACCAAATATTTTCCGGTTATTATTAATCAATATTTATTATATATTGTTTAGTGTAGTGTATTATCTTGGTGCTATTGCTTTCTATATTGAATAAATCGGGGAGGATCGGTCTCGGTGTCGTTCCGTCCGGGGTCGATCACCGGGTCGACTCCGGCCGGCGTCATCCCGGCGTCCCGAACAGGTTCCAGTAGTACAGCAGCCAGCAGGCGACTCCAGTCGACAGTGCAACGATGCTGTAGTGAAAGAGCGACCGTCGACTCCACGATCCGGAGTGCCACGCTATGGCGGCCGATCCGATGGAGACGACTGTTCCCAGCGTTGCGAGCACCGGCAAGACCAGCAGCAACCGATACCACAGCGGTGGATCTGAGAGGAACGTTGGATCGAACAGGACCCCCGCGCCGAACCCAACGGCGAGAGCAAAGACGGACGCGATCGACCCACCGATCGTCCACCGCGCAGCGCTCGGCGAACCGAGGGTTTCCAGCAGACCATCGGTGACGGTCACCGAACGTCGTTCTCGGCGCTCTCCGTCCTCCGTCTCTTCTGACGGGGTCGAGTCCTGATCGTTCCGCCGGCGAAACCGCCGCCAGCCACGGAGAGCGGGCCACCCCACGCCTCCCGAGAGCATTCCGACCGTCGATCCGGCACCGAGCGCGCCATGGAGAGCGAGCGACTCCGACCGACGGCGGAACGCCTGGGGTCCCAGATACAGATGGGTGAGTTCATTCCCCCTTCCCCCGAACGCGAGCGTTTCGTGGCCCTCTGCTTCGTCGAACACCAGCAATTCCCGTTCGACCCATCGCGTCGTTTCTCCGCCAATCTCGGTCGTCACATACCCGTCGTCGTCCACAGTGACAGCGATCTCACCGGCTTGTACCGTCGTGATCAGCCGGGAATGGGTGGTCTCCGCGGTCCGAACCGCTCGATACGTGCCTTCGAGGGCGTCGGCTCGGTCGGGACGCCCGGACGGTTCCCGCGATGGCTCCTCCTGTGGGACGTAGGTAGCCAAGAAGTCGTCGATCACGTCGCTGGCTGCGCCGTTACCGACGTTCGTGTTGTACGCGAGGAAGAGTCCAATGTCTGCCTCGGGGAGCAACAGGAGATGGCTGTAGAACGACCCCGGAATAGATCCGTTGTGCCAGAGCGTCCGAACGTCGCCGTGGGTGTCTTCAAACCATCCGAATCCGACGCCGTCGACCGCGGGATGGTGCGTGAACCACTGGTCCTGCATCTGTCGAACACCGCCAGCGGAGAGGAGCCGTCCACCGCCAACGCTGCCATCGGCGAGATGGGCGCGCATGAACCGGCTCATGTCGGTTGCGCTTGCTGTCAACGAGCCGGCCGGCCACAGCTCAGCAGCAAGGCGGGGCGCTGCGGTCGGCGTTCCAAGTGCGGCAGTGTACCCCCCAGCACTACCGGTCGGTGGGGGTTGTCCAAAGGTCGCGGTCGACATCCCCAGCGGTTCGAAGACGCGTTTTTCGATGTACTCCTCGAGTGGCTGGGAAGCAACGTTGGCGACGGCCTGTCCGGCCAGCGCAGCTCCGTAGTTGGAGTACGAAATCACCTCGCCAGGTCGTCGAACGCGAGCCGGTTGCTCCTCGTCGAGGACCTCCGCAAGCGGTCGGATGTCGTCGGGATCGCTCACCCACAACCCCAGGTTTCGCCCTTCGAACCCCGCGGTATGGGTCGCCAGGTGTGCCATTGTGATCGGTTCGTCGTGGGTGTCAGCGATCGATACCGACTCCAGATAGGTTTGCACGTCCTCGTCGGGATCGATTCGTTCCGATTCGATCAGCTGCATCGCAGCGGTCCAAACGACCGGTTTCGAGACCGATCCCACCCGAAACAGCGTGTCACTATCGACGGAATCACCGTCGTTGCGGTGGGTTTGGCCGTATCCTTTCGTGAGAATCGTTTCGTCGCTCCGGACGACGGCGGCGGTCGCACCGACGACGGCGCCGTTTGCAACGACGGCAGCCATCTGCTGGTCGAGGAGGGATTCGATGCCGTCGAGAGACACGTCACGTCGTGCCGGCGCGTCTGCTGAACGCCGATACACAGCCGGTGTGTGAGAGTTGCCTCCACGAGTGTCGGCACTCACGGGACCCACGAGACCACCAGCAACGAGCGCACCCGAGGTAGCGAGCACTCCTCTTCGGGTTACTCCGCTGAATCCGGAATCGTGCTGTCCGATCGTTCCGTCGTCGATGGAGGGCCGTTTCGCGCGCCGTTCGTTTGATGCGTTATCTTCGTCCATGATTTGTTCCGTCACGTTCCGGATCGAACAGCTGCTGGAGGAGCCGTAGCGGCGCGAGTTGCCGGACACCGGTAACGATCCGTCGAGGGGATCCCCGACGCCTGGATACGATCAGCAGCGAACCGGGGGTGTTTGTACCGCCGTCGCCTGGAGAGCCGCACGGTTCGGTGGGCAGCGTCGCCTTGTGTAAAGCACCTTTTCCGTAAAGGTCACTTTACAGTAAAGGTTACTTTACGCCATCGGCTTAAGTCTTCTGCAGCCTGTGTGGAGCGTTCACGACAACAGGACACTTTTTCAGTCACGATGGACGGCGGTGTCCCCGATCCCTCCTCGTTTTCTGTTTGTGGTGAACGAGTGAGCACGTCCAGCAAGCCCAGCCGAGCGAATCGGAGGATTTGGAGGTCCACGCACTCGAGCCGCCCGCTCGAATGGCGCGTTCACGCCAGGAGGGATCGATTCGATCACCACCGGTCGGCAGGGTACGACGGAGTGAACGGTGTTTGGGTGTGAATAACTAACAGTGAAAAGTCAGTGTATTCACTCGTTCCGTGTCGTCCATCACCACCACACTCACGAAAATACAGACGGTAGACCTTCCGTTTCCCGCGATCGACAGGTCCGACGCCGTCGTGATAACGGACGCGATCCGGGCAACGGGCTTGGGACCCGGAGCACGGTTTTACTTCGATCCGGCCTCCGTCGAGATGCTCGGTGTCCTCCTTGCGATCGGTGAACCAGCCTTGGGTTCGAATCACCACGCACGATTCACTCGCGCTGTCCGACGCCCGTCGGCCGACCGGGAATCGCTCGAGCTCGAAATCCCGACCGAGGGGCTTCGAGCACTGGATGTTGATGCTCTCCCCGATTCGGAACAGGCGACAGAGCTGTCGGTCTGGGCAGGATCGCAACTGCTCGGGTTTGGGGTCAACGAGTAGTCACTTCTCGGACCGAGCCCGTTCGAGTATCTTCCCGAAGTCTCGAGCCGGACTGCCACGGGCCGCAGTAGGGAACGATGTATTCCTAGTAAGGGATGATTATCGAACAGAAACACGCGAGCGTACCGGCCAACAACGAGGGAATGATACTGAACAGAGCCGCGCGTTCCTACCCTCGATCAGCGGGGCCGATCCACGGTAACTGTCCGGTACTGGTACTGGCGTGGGTCGTCGGGACAGGCCGTTCGGACGACGAGGTCCGCCTCCCGCAGCCGTCGGAGCGCGTACCGCGTCGTGCGCGGCGAGAGCAACGTGCGCTCGCTGAGCGCCCGCGTGGGGAGCGGCGATTCGCTCTCATCCAGAACGCGATACACCAGCTTCGCGCTCGGGGACTGACTCCGCAACCGCTCGTAGCGCTCGGAACGCGAACGCTCGATCGTGCTACCAGTCGACGTGTCGGGGGGTGCCATGCGTATCAAGTACCACGGGTAGACGGAAACCGGTTCCCATTCGACAGCCACAGCTGCCAGTTTGCGAGGATTCACTGACACCGTTTTTGTACAGCTGTTCGACCATCTGTATGAAAATTATATTACACTAGTGGCTTCGGCTCAAGCGTCGGTAGCGTCAGTGATCGCGTCAGTGAGTTCGTCCGCAGAGGGGGCCTCCAGCTTTTGGTCGTCGACGAAGACGGTCGGCGTTCCTTCGACGCCGCGATCCTCACCCTTCTCGCGTTCGCGTTTCAGGAGCTGGCAGTAGGGCAGCTCTTCGGCCGCGTGACGGACGGTTTCCGGATCAGTATCGGTCTCCCGTGCGACTCGTTCGAGCACCGAGGTCGAATACTCCGATTCGTGTCGGTACGCCTGTTGGGAAAACTCCCAGAACACCGCCTCGGAGCGGCTGTTCTGGACTGCACGGGCAGCGCTTGCCACGGGGTAGGACCACTCGGAGACTGGGATCGGAAAGTCGTGGTGAACGAACCGTGCGGCGTCCGCCGGTATCCGGTCGCGGACGTCCGGATACTCCTCGCGGAAAAAATCCCGGCAGTGGGGGCAGTCGAAATCCGTGTAGATTGCGACCGTCACCGGTGCCTCCGCGGGTCCCGAGACCGGTGCCGGCAGGTCTGTGATCTGGTCGCCGGTGCAGTCGGGCGGATCGGGTCCCCCGAGGAACGGAACGGTACAGCCGGCGAGTGATCCGACCGCTCCCACCCCGAGCGCCAGCACCGCCCGCCGCGGTAGCCGTTTCCAGGACGGATGAGTGGATTGGTCCGGTTCGTTCATCAGTCGAGGGCCTTCAGGTTGTGGACGACCTCGAGCCGGTCGACGATCGTCGCGGTTGGTTCGATCGCGTCGGCGATCGCGTCGGCGGGTTTGTACGCCATCGGGGCTTCATCGAGCACGTCTTCGACCACCGACTCGGAGTAAACGCCGTCCATCGCCGCCGCGAACGCGTCCATCGAGCCGGTCTTTTTGGCCTCGCGGCGGCTCATCGTCCGGCCGGCACCGTGGGGTGCAGTCCGGTGGTAGCGCTCGTTGCCCCGTCCCCGGGCGAGGATCGACCCGTCTGCCATGTTGAACGGAATGACGAGGCGCTGGCCCTCACGCGCGGGGGTCGCCCCTTTGCGAACGATCAGATCCTCGAAATCGATGTAGTTGTGGATGCTCGATACAGTTTCGACCGGTTCGACATCGAGCGCCTCACAGATCGCCTCGCTCATCAGCTCGCGGTTCCAGCGGGCGTACTGCTGTGCGAACAGCATGTCGACGTAGTAGCCGTGGGCCTCTCGCCCCGCGAGCCAGTCGAGATCCTCGTTTCGGTCCTCCGGACGGAGGCTCGACAGCTCCTGAAACACCGCGTCGACCTCGCTCCCCTCGAACTCGGACCTGATCTGCTCCTTTCTGAGCGGCGATTCGCCCATCCCGCCCGTGATCCACGTGTGCAGTTCCTCGTCGCTGACTGCCTCCGGATCGAACTTCAGGTAGTCCTCGTACTCCTCGGGAATGGATTCTCGAACCGCCGTTGCGTTCCGGCGATCAGTCGCCACCGACTGCCAGTGTTCTGCCACGGCCAGACCGAGATACCGGGAGCCGCTGTGAATGACGATCCAATACTCGTCCGACTCCCGCGCGCGAGCGAACTCGACGAAGTGGTTGCCGCCACCGAGCGTCCCGGCGCTTTTGATCACGTGACCCATCCCCACCGAGCGCCCGCCGAGCACGCGCCGACAGAGGGCCTTGAAATACTCCCCGTCGTACCCATCGAAGGAGAACTCGATGGGATCGATCTCCCGACCGAACCGGTCTCGATACGCTTCATTGAACCGATCGAACACCTCGTTGGCCCGCTCGAACGGGAAGCTGTCGATCAGGTGGGGCGCGTCGTCGTAGTCGTGGACCGACCGCCCCATCGGAACCGCCGATCGAACCTGGCGTTCGCGCTCGGTGTCCGTGCACGGCAGTTCGCTTCCCACGTTCGTCGCGGCGATGCCACAGCCGACATCGACGCCCACGATGTTCGGAACGATGCGGTCCGAAAGCGCCATCGTGAACCCGATCGGCGCGCCCGAACCGGGGTGACAGTCGGGCTGCATCACGATCGACTCGGTGAATGCCGGGTGGTCGATCAGCTCCTGAACTTGATCGACGACCTCCTGTTCGAGGAGGGACTCGTCGTCGACCATGAAGCGAGCGTCGGTGTGTGTTCCCGCAATCTGCTTCATTAGTTCTGGTTGTTTCTGTTCGTTGGTAGGTGTTTCGCTACAGTGGGGTTCGTTCACGCGCTGAGACATCTCACACCAGCCGTGAAATCCCCATCAACCAGTCGAAGGCGTACGGCGAGAGGAGGACGGTCCCAGCGTGGTACCAGAGGACGCCACTAGCGATGAGACCGATCGCTCGCCGGTCGTACCAGTCGTCCCAGTCGAACCCGCGCGGGAGAACCACCAGCAAAAGCGCCAGCAGCGCGAGGACGTACCCGACCACCAACACCGCGCTCGCGGCGACAGTCAGCCGCTCGGCCGCCGCCGGATCAGCGTACTCGACGGCGATCACGTCGACGGTGAGCGCAAACACCGCGATCTCCCCCCCACCGACCGCCGTCACCCACAGCACGTAGTTCCCGGCCCAACTGTCGGTCGGACCGACGGCTCCGAACAACGAGCGTATCCGTTGGCTCACCACGAAGGGCACCGGAACGAGCGACGCACACAACCCCAAACAGAGGCTGAACACCCCGATCCGGGCCGCGCCGAGCGCAAACTCGGCGGAAACGAATCCGATCGCGTGAGACGCGTCCATACCCACGACCGAATTCGCGCGACAGTAATACACTGTCGGTCATAATTACGGTGGCGTTGTCGGGAGCACGGAGCAATGGCCTGACTGAATAGGCCATCCAACGATCCATGACCGACAGTATAAAGCGATCGAGATAGACGCTCGGGAGCCACCGGTACGAAACACGAACGCAGCCGGAACGGTCCCGACCCGATCGAAAATCAGCGTAGAAAACACAGACACCCTATAGGTTGACTCATACATCACTTTTCATTAGTGACTGGATGGACAAGTATGAATGAGTCACCATTATATCGTCCTGCTCGTAATAATGGAGCAAATTCAATGAGATCCACAACAATTCTCGTGATACTACTTGTGTTATTATCCGGAACAATCGCATTTACTGGCATCCAATCCGCCACTACATATAAAAAATATGAAATAATAAACGAGACGCCACAAGGGGAAGCAGACGCGCCACCGAACACGTTGAACGAGCGAACGGATCCCAATCACCCGGACGGCGGATCACGCGGCAACGAGGTTCCGAACGGACGCTCCATCGACTACCAGTCTCGGGGGCTACCGCCGGGTGAGCTGCAGAACGTCACTTTCGATTCGTCCTCGGTTCCGGAGACAGTCAGCACGGACCAGTACCACAGCATGAGCGGTGACAGTCCGACAGTTGGGACGACGAAAACGTTCCCATCGTTGGACTACGAGGCCGGCGAGTACTCGTTCAGGAACTTCACGCTTCGTGAGTACACCGAGAACAGTTCGGTGTGGGTAGCGGAGAACCTCTCGTGGCCGGCGAACGATTCCCGCCCGACGCCGACCGTCACGGACGCACAGATCGAACACCTCACGACGGAGTACGAGGAGACCATCCATCCCTCCAACCGGCGGCTCTTCGGTGCTCCGGATCCACGGTACGGAACCGATGCCAACCTGTCCGAGGAGGGTGAGCTACCCAACAACTACTACCGATCACCGGACAACGAGAGCCGGACGATCATTCTCGTCGACAACGTTCGTGATGAGAGCTATTACAACGAGAGCTACCCGGTGTACGTCGGCGGATTTTATTCACAGGAGATCGAACAACGGACGGACCGAAACGTTCTGACGATCGACGCCCGCGACTGGAACGGCCGACTCGGACCGACGGACGCTCCGTGGCGGCCCGAGCCCAACGAGAGCACGAACGCGAGCGAGGCCAACGAGAGCACAAACGCGATCGAAGGGACCGTGACCCACGAGCTTCAGCACCTGGTACACAACGACCATGACCCCGACGAGACCACGTGGATCAACGAGGGGCTGTCCGATTACGCCGAGTACGCTGCGGGCTACGGATTACCCGACGGCCACGTCGACGCGTTCGAACAACGGCCGAACAACTCGCTCGTGGAGTGGGGCGACCAGGGTGGACACAACATCGTCGCCGATTACGGCGTGGCAGCGCTGTTCCAGACGTATCTCGGCCAGCAGTACGGAGAGTCGTTCGTCCGGGATCTCGCCCGCGATCCCGACAACGGGATCGCAAGCGTCGAAAACACGCTCAATGAGACGGGCGCGAACGAGGGTTTCTACGGACTGTACCAGGATTTCTCGACAGCGCTGGTCGTGGACAGCACGAACAGCTCGGCCCGACACGATCCGGACCGGTACCGGTTCGAGGACATCGATCTCGACGTGAGCACGAACGCCACGAGCGGCCGGACACCGGCGTGGGGAAACGCCTACACCGTCTTTGACGATCCCGCGAACGATTCGGTCGTCAGGTTCACCGCCAACGGAACCGATTTCCGACCGCTGCCGTGGGAGACGGCTCCACCACCGGAGACCACGGACAACGCTAGCGACTCGAACGCAACCGTGTTGTCGAGCGGCCACGAACACCTTGCGGACGACGCCGCCATTGTGGCGGCCGATCTCCGCGACGCCGAGACGGCGACGCTGTCGTTCGAAACGTACTACAACATCGAGCAGGGCTGGGATTACGGCTTCGTGCAGATCTCGACCGACGGCGGGGACACGTGGACCACCCTCTCGAACGAGAACACGAGCGAAGATCCCGCCGATCCCGCAAACGTGCATCCCCCGATCGCCGAGCAGCTCCCCGGCTTCACCGGCGATACGGGCGGCGAGTGGACCACCGAATCGTTCGATCTCTCGGCGTACAGCGGCCAGGAGGTGTTGCTCTCCTTCCGGTATATGACCGATCACGCGACCGCTGGCAACGACAGTTCGCTGCCAGGCACCGGCTGGTATCTCCGAGACGTTCGGATACCGCAGGTGGATCTCACCCACGACGGATCGAGCGCCGAGCCGTTCAAGGACGTCAGCGAGGTTCGAAACGAGCGCGTCAGATACCAGTTCACGGCCGTCGGAATCACCGAAAACGGCACGGCTGACGTCAAACAGCTGGACGCCCAGACGTTCGCCGGAGACGCCAATCGAACGTGGTACGACGTCTTCGACGGTTCGGAGTACGACCGGATCGTCACCACAGCGTCGTGGGCGGCTCGGCCCAACGAAACCGGAACCGTTCCGTACGTGTTCAGTCTGACACCGCTTTCCGAACACATCAACGATCAAATCGAAGCACCGGAACAACCGCGACAGTACACGCCGGTCAAACCCAATCACAACCGGACCGAAGCCGAGGTCGCGGTCGAGTGACGTAGCGACGACCGCGACTCACATCAGTCCGTCGACACCGGCCAGAACGGTTCCCCATCGAAGAGCGCACGGGTGAGCGAAAGCAGCCCGGGACCGGTTGCGACGAGCGAAAGCGCCATCACAAAGAGCACGAGCGTGTACTCGTATCCACCGGTGGAGTGGTTGAACCCCTGTGGGAGGTGGACCAGGACGGTCGCAACGAGCATGTTGATCGCTAGTCCGATCGCGGCGTATCGCGTGAACAATCCCACCACCAACAACACCCCGCCGCCGAATTCGACCAGCCCCACCAGCCACGCCAGAATGTTGGCCGCCGGGAGACCGAGACCGGCGATGGTCATCGCAAAATCCGAAATCGGCATCGCGGAGGGACCGATCCCCAACAGCTTTCCGATACCGTGGACGATCATCACGACACCGAGACCGAATCGGATGAGAGACGGACCCCATCTAGCCGTGTTTTGCATTGTCTGTATGTGTCTTCGGAGGACGCTTTGTTTATCCTTTCGAAGGAACGTGGTTCCGCGCCGATCAGTCGGGGAAAACACTATACCGACGTTGACCGTGTAGCAAACGGACATATGGAACGAGTTGATCGGTTCCGCTCGGTGGAGGGGATCGAGCTACACTACTCCGAATGGGGTGACGGGTCGGCGCCGCCGGTGGTGTGCGTGCACGGCCTGTCGCGCGTGGGCCGGGATTTCGATCCGATTGCCCGACGGCTCGCCGGTACGTACCGGGTTCTCTGTCCGGACCTCCCCGGGCGAGGGCTGAGCGAGTGGTGCGATCCCGCGGCGTACACGGACGAGGCCCTGACGGAGCTGGTGGTCGGGTTCTGTGATGCGCTCGGGCTCGAATCGGTCCGGTGGATCGGAACCTCCATGGGCGGGGGACTGGGTACGGCGCTCGCCGGCGGACCGCTTGCGGACCGGATCACCCACCTCGTCGTGAACGACATCAGCCCCGATCCGATCCACGACGCCGACGAGGACGCGCTGGCCCGCATCAACGAGTACGTTCCCCAGCCGCCGACCGTCGACACTGTGACGGAGCTGGAAGCGTACTACCGGGAGATCTACGGACCGCGGTTCAGCGAGATGACCGACGCCGAGTGGCGGCGGTTCACGGTGACTGCGGCGCGCCGGACCGACGACGGACGGATCGCACCCGCCTACGATCCCCGGATCATCGAAGCGCTCGGAGAAACCAACGGGTCGGAAGCGGATCCGTGGGCGGTGTGGGAGGGGATTACTGCCGATGTCTGTATCGTTCGCGGAATCGACTCGGGAATCCTTCCCCAACAGCCGTTCGAGCGGATGCTCGACCTGCAACCGGATGCGGAGACGATCACCGTCGACTGTGGGCACGCTCCCGCGCTGAACACAGACGAACAGATCGAACCGATCGTGGAGTTTTTCGCCGGATAGGAGCGGCTGATGCCCGCTGTGACCGGCAGCGTGTGCGGTTCCCATCCGTGAAGCGACCCGGTAGCGTCCGCCGATTGCTCACAAATACAGTCCTGTGTTCGCGTGACAGCAACGACTTCGTCATGGATGGCAGTGGCTAGCTGATACAGCCTCTGGGCCCGGTACTCACCCGCGATGCCCGTCCGGTAATAGGACTTCGATCGATGCCCCGTCCACAACGTTTCAAGACGATCAGCGATCTCTCGGGAGAAAAGCCCAGCCTGTACCCCGCGATCGTACACTTCCGTATGCCGCTGGCCCGGCACGCTGTAGCCGTGTTCGGTCACGTAGTACTGGAGTGAATGTTTTCGGTGGAGCTGTCACGCGCCGGGTCTATCAAGGCAGCTTTCACCACCTCACGGTCCAGCTACAGCGCTCGACCGGCCCACTCCAGCTCGCGCTCCCACCGCAGGTACGACCAGTTGGGGTTGGCCGACCGCGATCGAATACGAATAGGACTAGATATGAATTATATCTATATAATATGTGTTGAAGATATTAATGGATAAAATGATATTTCTTCATCTGTATATAATCCGATCACTCACACGATGAATGACCTACACGGTCAGTACACGATATCTATGGTAGTTCTAGTGCATATTGTGTGGCGATACAGGAAAGCTGTGCGCGCCACCATTCCACGCAGACAAATCGAATAATATAATCTATTAGAGTAGATCCAATACAGATACAGAATCAGTCATTTTGTGGAGGTTCCGATCGCTGCGCTTCGATCGCACTTCGGCTGAGGCGCGGACTAGATGGGCTGTACTCGATCGTCCATTACACACGTACCTTTGTAATCACATCGTCGGTGCCGGACGCGGTGTCAGCTCGAAGTGACCGATCCCCGCTGGGCTGATCGTTTACCAGTAGGAAAACGCGCGTGTCGGCACAGCGCTGCGAGCCGCTACAGCAGGGATTGATACTGTCGGACAGGGGTAATCGCGTCTCGGCTGCTGATGACCCGCCAGACAGCAGTTGGCTCGTCCGTCTCGATCCGTCCGCAGGACCGACAGTGTGACACGCCGAACGGTTCAATGCCCCGTCGCACGTTCACGCCACCGAAACAGCCGATCAGATATCGGAGGTGAATCGGTTGACAGTGCTGATGATGATGCCGGGAATGTCCTCTTCGAACCGCTTGCTTTTCATCCGGTCGGTGCTCCCAGCCACGTAGACGGCACCCATCACCCGTTCGTTCCGGACCACAGGCACTGCCACGGCCCGCCGACCCTCTCGTTGTTCACCGCGTTCGAACGCGATGCCTCGCTCTGCGATCCGGTCGAGTTTCTCTCGGAGCGCCGACGGGGTGGAGAGGGTTCGGTCAGTTTTCGTGGGAAGCCCCCGGTCGATGATTTCGGCGACACGGTCGTCGGGTAGTTCGGCGAGGATCGCCTTTCCGGGCGCGCTACAGTGGAGATACCGCGAGTTCGTTCCGTGGGCTGCCGGCCGGTTGGTGGGCCACGCTCGGTAGAGATCGACGGCGTTCCCCCGTCGTTCCACCACTACTCCCGCGGGTTGGTCGGTCACGGACACGAGCCGATCGACGTGCGATTTGGCCGTACCGTAGAGGGGATCACGGGTCCGGGCCGACTCTCCGAGATCCGCAAGCCCGAGACCCAGTTCGTATTTGCGCCCCTCCTTGTGCACGTACCCGAGTTCACACAACGTGGTGAGGTGCTTGTACGCCGTGCTTTTGGGGATATCGAGCGTGGAAGCCAGTTGGGTGACGCCGACGCGATCCTCACGTTCTGCGAGCGCCTCGACGACCGTGAAACTCGTCCGGGTCGCGTTTACCGTCCGTTGGTGGTCCGAATCGGACATGTTGCTGAACTTAGCCTCGACAACCAAAAGCGTTGTTCATGTGTGGGGAACAGCCACTTTTTTGCGCGAGTGTGGCGGTAGCGGAGCGGTCGCGGAGGCGGAGCGGTGGCGGTAGCGGAGCGGTCGCGGAGGCAGAGCGGTGGCGGTAGCGGGGAGTACACTCACCGCGAGCAACGCGAGCGGCTTTTTTTCGCCCACGTTTTTTGCGCGAGGGTGAGCGAAGCTCACCCGAGCGGAAAAAAGGTGGCGGACCAAAAAGGTGGCGGGGCGATAGGTATATTGGCGTGCGATGAATTCACTCCCCATGAACGTCACTGGTTACGAGCTGTACGAGGTCCCGCCCCGTTGGGTGTTTTTAGCCGTTCGAACGGACGCCGGCCACACGGGCTGGGGGGAGCCGATCATCGAGGGCCGAGCAAAAACAGTGTGCACGGCAGTCACGGAGCTGATGGAGAACTACCTCCTCGGGAAGGATCCGCTCCGGATCGAGGACCACTGGCAGGCGATGTACCGGAACAACTTCTACCGCGGCGGGCCGATCCTCATGAGCGCCATCGCGGGGATCGACCAGGCGCTGTGGGACATCAAGGGTCAACACTACGAGATGCCAGTGTACGAGCTGTTGGGCGGGCGCTGCCGGGATCGCGTCAGGGTGTACCAGTGGATCGGTGGCGACCGGCCCGCCGAGATCGCAAGCGAGGCCGAAAGCCTGGTCGAGGCTGGGTATACGGCCATCAAGATGGACGCCATCGAGCGGATGCGACAGATCGATTCGCCAGCAGCCGTTCAAACGGTCGCAAACCGGGTCGAGAACGTCCGCCGAGCGGTCGGTGAGACGGTCGATATCGTCGTCGACTTCAGGGGACGGGCCTCGACACCGATGGCAAAGCGCCTCATCCACGCGCTCGAACCGTTCGAACCGATGTTCGTCGAAGAGCCGGTGTTGCCCGAATACAACGACAACCTCGGATCGATCGCCAGCGACACGACCGTCCCGCTGGCGACCGGCGAGCGCATGTACTCGCGGTGGGATTTCAAGGAGCTGCTCGAATCGGGGAGCGTGGACGTCGTTCAACCCGACATCTCACACGCGGGCGGCATCACCGAAGTCACCAAGATCGCGTCCATGGCCCACCCATACGACGTTTCGGTGGCGCTCAACTGTCCGATCGGACCGATCGCGCTCGCTGCATCCATGCAGGTCTGTGCCTCGATTCCGAACCTCCTGATCCAGGACCACGGATTCGCGTTTTCCGAGGGAACCTCGGGTCCCCCCGATGAATACCTCTCCGATCCGGACGCCTTCGAGTTCGAAGAGGGCTTTCTGTCGTTGCTCTCCGAACCGGGACTCGGAATCGACATCGACGAGGACGCCGTCCGAGAGAAATCACAACAGGAGATCGACTGGCACAACCCCGTCTGGAGACACGAAGACGGGAGTATTGCCGAGTGGTGAGAGCGCCAATGCGGTTCATACTGTCGGTCAGAAAGCCGTTACTCATAGGGACTGTTGTGATTCCGTCCCGCTGTGGCGACACAGGACGGTTCGTGACATCACAGAGCAGTCGTCAGTCAACGACCGTGCCGAGAATACTCACAACAGCCCCTACATTGATTCGATCTATCCGGTCGCAGTCCCTAGGTTTGCCAATGGCGGTTGTTGAAATAGTTCTGACCGACAGTGTCAGTGGTGGGAGACGAT
This sequence comes from Halobacteriales archaeon YIM A00010, assembly GCA_025041175.1. Classification (GTDB taxonomy): domain Archaea; phylum Halobacteriota; class Halobacteria; order Halobacteriales; family Haloarculaceae; genus Halocatena. Next base: position 737,744 of record JAKCFJ010000001.1, on the reverse strand, counting down.
CCACACCGAATCGGACGGGAAGCCGAAAAGGCTATGTCGACGGATTGTTTGGTCGATATCACGGGTCTCATTCAGTATGGAACACGAGTCGGATGATAGAACGGACGGGATTGAGACGGGAACGAGCTACTTCGGTGTCCGCGACCGGCGACACGTCGAGCGCGATCTCGATCGGTTCGTCGAGTCGGGGTTGAACGCCGTGTTACACACGTTCAGCGAGGCGGATCAGGAGTACTACCAGGACACCATGGCGGAGATCGTGGACGCGAGCCACGAGCGCGGCCTCACGGTGTACGTGAATCCGTGGTCGGTGGGGCGGGTCTTCGGCGGCGAGGCGTTTTCGGAGTTCATCGGCCGCCACCCCCAGCAGTGTCAGGTGATGTCGACGGGTGACCGCGTGGGTGCAGCCTGTTTCAACGCTCCGCGCTTCCGGGAGTTCATGCGCGAGTGGACGCGCGACGCCGCCGAACTCGGCGCGGACGTGCTCTTTTGGGACGAGCCACACTGGTACATCCCGGCGTGGCACGATCAACAGGATCAGTTCCCCGACGACGCGTGGAGCTGTCGGTGTACACACTGTCGAACCGCCTACCGCGAGCGATTCGACGAACCGATGCCGGTGGCCCACACCGAGCGCGTCGAGCGCTTCCGCGAGCAGTCGCTGCTGTCGTTTTTGAACGAAATGATGGCGGTCGCCAACGAAATGGGCACGCAGAACGCGGTCTGTTTGCTCCCGAGCGAGGACAGCGACCACGGCCTGCGAAACTGGAGTGATCTCGCCGAGAACCCGCTGCTCGACGTGCTGGCGACGGACCCCTACTGGTTAATTCACGCGGATGGATCCCCGACCGAGTTCGTCGGCTACTTCGCCGACACGGTCGTCTCGCTGGCACAAACCCACGACCTCGACAGCCAGATATGGATACAGGGCTTCCGGCTCGACGGGGGGAGTGACACCACAGACGCGGTCCGCGCTACGACCCGGACCGCGATCGACAGCGGCGTCGACAGCGTGTTCATGTGGGGGTACGACGCCTGCCGCAGCATCTCCTCGATCGCCTGTGAGGAACCAGACGCGGTCTGGTCGGCGTATCTCGAGGAGCTGCCGTGAACACACTCTCGACCGCAGAGAGCCGATCGCGCCCGGGTCGGAACGACCGCGCATCGCTCGAACGACCGAAAGAACCTAATGAGAAATTGATGAATATTCGACGAGGATGACGAATGAGTGATAGAAAATCGATATACTACGATTTCGGCGTTTCGCCAGTGATCAACGCTGCGGGGACGAAAACCCGGATTGGTGGGAGCCTCATCCGGCCGGAGGCGGTCGAGGCCATGCGCGCGGCGGCCGAATCGTTCGTGGTGTTGTCGGATCTACAGTCAGCAGCGAGCCGCCTCATCTCGGAGTTGACAGGGGCAGAGGCGGGGTACGTGACCAGCGGCGCGGGTGCGGGGATGATGCTCGCTGGTGCCGCCGTGCTCGCACGGGACGATTTCAGCGTCATGTCACGGCTGCCGGATACGACGGGGATCCCTGACGAGATGGTGATGCCCCGGACCCACCGGACCGGATACGACCACGCGTTCAGGGCCGCTGGTGGGGAGATCGTCGACATCGGGACCAACGACTACCACCTCGGGACCGGATCGACGAACGTCGAGCCGTGGGAGCTCGAGGAAGCGATCACCGAGGAAACGGCGGCGGTCGGCTACGTCGAGAAACCGTACACCCAGCCGGAGCTGTCGGTGGTAGCCGACATTGCCCACGAACACGACACACCGGTCATCGTGGACGCGGCCGCCGAGCTCCCGCCGACAACGAACTTCTCGCGGTTCATCGAGCAGGGGGCTGATCTCGTCGTCTTCAGCGGGGGCAAGGCGATCCGCGGCCCACAGACGACCGGCATCGTCGCCGGGCGTCAGGAGCTGATCGAATCGATGGCGCTACAGAACCTGGACATGCACATTGCAGACGAGCTCTGGGACCCGCCGGAGCTGTTGAGCGACACCGATCTTTCGAGCGGCGTTCCACGACAGGGAATCGGCCGACCACTGAAAGTCGGCAAAGAGGAGCTCGCCGGGTTGCTCAGGGCGCTGGAGCTGTTCGTCGAGGAAGATCAAGAAAAACAGCGCCAGCGGTGGCTCCGTCGGGCGGAGTATCTCGACGACCAGCTCTCGGACATCGACGGACTCGACCCCCACATCGACTGCACTGAGGAATCGATCGCTCCCGAGGTCGTCGTCGCCATCGACGCCGACGTGGTCGGTTCGACCGCCACCGAGCTGGCCCGAACGCTGCGCGACGGCGATCCACGGGTGTTCGTCGGCAGCGACCGGCTCCACTGCGAGGAGATCGTCCTCAACACGATGTGTCTCGAGGACGACCAGGTCGATTACGTGCTGGATCGGATCGTTACTGCCATCGACGCCGACTACGACGCCACGACGGCCGGATTCGCGGTGTGAAACGAATCATACTGTCGGACAGGGGTGATCGCGTCTCGGCTGCTGGTGACCCGCCAGACAGCAGATGGCTCGTCCGTCGCACTCCGTCCGCAGGGCCGACAGTATCGGGGAACGCGGCGCATCCCCGTCCCTGCTAGGACGATCACGAGAACCAGATGGAAAGCATTTCCAGTGGATACGTATCCATGAAAAGAATTATATAACAACTATTCTAATTGGAGATGTGCATGTTAGACAATGATCGACAGCGATCCCGCCGTGCGTTTCTGAAGACGGCGGGCGTAACAACAGCAGGTATCACGCTATCGGGCTGTACGAACATCCTCGGTGGCGACTCGGGATCCGATGGCGTGATCATCGAGTCCCACCATTATCCGACCGGCGACATAGACCAATTCCTCGAAACGCACACCGAGAAGTTCGAGGAAGAGACGGGCATCACGGTCGAATACGAGACGATGCAGTGGGACAACGGCAAGACGAAACAAACCACTAGCATGCAAAACCGGACCGGACCGGACGTGGGTGAGATTCCTTCGACGTACATTCCTCAGTTCGCCGCGCTCGATGGGTTCGAAAACATCAACGACATCGATGTCGACATCGATGCGTCCTCGTTCTTCGACAATCCGACGGAGATCGGCCACTACAAGGACGAGTTCATCGGGATTCCGTGGTTCTGGGGACCGCGCGCACACCTCAGCTACACGCCGCCCCTGAAGGAGGCGGGGATCGAGGAACCGCCCAGTACGTGGGATGAGCTGGTACAGAAGGGCAACGCGTTCAACGAGAAGAATCCGGACGAGCATCTGTTCGGAATTCCGGCCCAAGAGAACGTCAGCCACTTCTTTGCCGACTTCCTCTGGCAGAACGGCGAGACGTTGCTCACTGATGACAACACGAAAGCGGCGTTCGACAGCGACCGCGCGGTCGAAGCGCTGAACTTCTACAAGGATCTCCAGTCGAATCATTCGGTGATGCCCAAATCGACGGCCGAATGGAAAGGCGACGCCCGCGACAACGCCTTCACCAACCACAAAATCCAGAGCACGTGGGCCTCACTCGCCACAGTCGACACGTTCCTCGAAGCGGACGATATCTCGGAATCAGACATCGAGATTTCGAAGCTCCCAGCGGGACCGAACGGGGAGTCGGCCACGTTCTACGGTCTCGAACTGGTCGGTATCCACCCGTGGACCGACCACCCCGAAGAAGCCGCTGAGTGGCTCAAATACCTCGCACGGCCGGAGGTAAACGCCGAGATCGCCGAAATGACCGGATTCCTCCCGTCAGTCAAAAAGTCCTTCGAGCAAGAGCGGTTCCAAGATCCCGTCTGGCAAGGATTCAAAGAACTCACATCGACCGGCAAAACGTTCCCCCAGGTCGATGGCTGGTCCCAGGTCGAGGGGATCATCAACGACGCAGTCTCGGGCGTGCTCGTGGATGCGGCGACAGGCAAGTGGTCGGAGGGCGACACCAGGAAGGCGCTCGAAGACGCAGCAAAACAAGCCAACGATGAACTCGAGTAAACCAGTACGCATCGGCCTGTGGCGTGACACTAGAAAAACCGACAGTGAAACATAGATGAATCTGAAAGAGGACGGAATACTGCCTTCGATAGCCACCATCACGCAGACCGTTCGGGATCGGATACCGCTTCCGTCGTTCGGCTTGGAGGATGAGACGGCGTTTGCGTACTGGTTGTTGCTCCCGGCACTGGCGATGATGTTCGTCATCCATCTCATTCCGATCGTCTGGGGATTCCTCATCAGTTTCATGGCGGTCGACGCGAGCTACCTCACCAACTGGACCCAAGCGCCGTTCACCGTCGACCATTACCTCACAATATTCGACTGGAATTCCGCCGTCGGCTCGCGGTTCTGGTTCGCGCTTCGACAAACGTTCGTGTTCGGCATCGGGACGACGATCGGCGTGTACGTGTTGGGGCTGGTGACCGCACTGTTGTTGAACCGGAACTTTCGGGGAAAGCTCGCGGCACGAACGGTCGTGTTGGTGCCGTACATCGCGCCAGCAGTGGCGACGGTGTTCATCTGGCGGATGATGTTCAGCTCCGACACGGGGATCATCAACGAGCTGCTCGTGTCGCTCGGTCTCATCAGCGACGATATCTTCTGGCTCGTTGGAGAGAACAGCATTTACTCGATCACTATCGTCAACGTCTGGAAGAACTTCCCCTTCGCGGCGATCATGCTGTACGCGGGGTTGCAGTCGATCCCCGAACAGCTGTACGAAGCGGCTGCTATCGACGGTGCAAGCCGGTGGGCGACGTTCCGGTACGTCACGTTTCCCCAGCTCAAGCCGGTCACGGCTGTCATCGTGCTGTTAATGATCGTCTGGTCGTTCATCAACTTCACAATTCCCTACCTGCTGTTGGGACAACAGCCCAGTCAATCGGGCGAGGTGTTGATGTTGTTCATCTACAACTACGCGTTCCAGAACACGGAGTACGGTCTCGGTGCGGCGCTGTCGGTGATCTTGCTCGTGGTTGCAATGGTGCTTTCGTACCTCTACTACAAGATGACGATGCGGTCGGACGTGCAAGGAGGTGCGGTCTGAGATGTCGGTGCTCCCCGAGGAGTTTCGGCTGTCCAGTTCCGGGCGGGACCTCATCGCGGACGCGTTCGCAAAGGTCGTATTGGTACTCGTGTTGCTGTTCGCGCTGTTTCCGATCTGGATGATGATCATCACGAGTTTCAAACAGCGCTCGGAGCTGTTTCAGTCGGGCGTGACGCTGATCCCGCAGGCATTCCACGTGGAAAACTACATCAACATGTGGAACCGCTTTCCGCTCGTCGATTACTTCCTGAACAGCCTCATCATCTCCGGTGTGACAACCATCATCTGTCTACTGGTGGCGAGTCTCGCGGCGTATTCGTTCTCTCGGTACGACTTCCGGGGGAAGGACCTGTTCGGGCTGACGATCCTGAGCACGCAGATGATTCCCGGCGTGCTCATTCTGATCCCCATGTTCATGCTGTTCACCATGATCCAACAGGATGTCGGGATCCAGATGACGAACACCTACCACGGGATCATCTTCATCTACTCGACGTTCACAGTACCGTTTGCCATCTGGATGCTCCGTGGCTACTTCGACACCATTCCGACGGCGCTCGAGGAAGCCGCGCGCATCGACGGCTGTACGCGGACGGAGGCGCTGTTTCGCATCGTGTTGCCGCTCGCGCTGCCGGGGATCGCCGCAACGGGGATGTTCGTGTTCATCATCGCGTTCAACGAGGTGCTGTTCGCCTCCGTGATGGCCAACAACGACGTGACCCCCTTTGCGATCGGCATCCAGGAGTTCAGCACGAACACACAGACCTACTGGACCGAGATGATGGCTGCCGCAACCGTCTCGTCGCTGCCACTGCTGCTGATCTTCGTCCTCTTCCAGAAACAGATCGTCTCCGGTCTCACCGCCGGCAGCGTCAAACAGTAGCCCGTCCGCTCACCACTCGATCGTTCGCGTCCGCCACCGATCGATCAGAACCAACTATTATATACGGCTGTTGCCAATACACGCTCACCAATGGGAACGGTTGAACTACAGAATCTCACGAAGGAGTTCGGAAGCGGTGACGATGCGATCGTCGCCGTCGATGACCTGTCCATCCAGCTCGAAGACGGCGAATTCCTGGTGTTGGTTGGGCCATCCGGGTGTGGGAAGTCGACGACGCTTCGGATGATCGCGGGATTAGAAACGACCACCGAGGGCGACATCCGTATCGAGGACGGGCTGGTCACGAACAGGGAGCCTCGTGACCGCGACATCGCCATGGTGTTCCAGAACTACGCGCTGTATCCTCACATGACCGCTCGGGAGAACATGTCGTTCGGACTCAAGATGAACTCCGACCTGTCCGAAGAGGAGATCACCGAACGCGTCGAGGACGTGGCCGGGATCATGGACATCGGAGACCTCTTGAGCGACGAGCCGAGCGAGCTATCCGGTGGACAGCAACAGCGGGTCGCGCTCGGGCGCGCGATCGTCCGCGACCCCGCGGTGTTTCTGATGGACGAGCCGCTGTCGAACCTCGACGCGAAGCTCCGGACGACGATGCGGACCGAGCTTCAGGCGCTCCAGGAGGACCTCGAAACGACGACGATCTACGTGACCCACGACCAGACCGAAGCGATGACGATGGGCGACCGCATTGCCGTGCTCAACGAGGGCGAACTCCAGCAGATCGGTACGCCCCTCGAGTGTTACAACCGGCCGGCAAACAGGTTCGTCGCGGGATTCATCGGCTCGCCATCGATGAACTTCGTCGACGTCACCCTCGAGGACGGCGCGTTAGTACACCCCGAGTTCGAATACGACCTCTCGGAATCGACGCTCGAAACGCTGGCGGGACACACCGAACTCGTCCTCGGAATCCGCCCCGAGGACATCGAACTCACGGATGAATCCGGCGAGATCGAAGCGTCCGCGCAGGTCGTCGAGCCGCTCGGAGACTTCTCTCACCTTCACGCGTCGATCGGAGACGATACGGTTACCGTCACCGTCGAGGCCGGCACAGCCATCCCGAACGACGAATCGCTCGGTCTCTCCGTCCCCGAGGAGCGGCTCCACCTGTTCGACCCGGAGACGGGCACCGCGCTCAAAAACAGCGACGCCCCGGTCAAGAACGCACACCTACTCGCCGCCTGAGGTGGCAGTCGGGGAGTGTGACTGCTGCTCTCTACTGGAGTGAAAGCCGGACAGCTACGGGGATTCGAACTCGACGACGGTTTTGATCCGCTCTTGGCCGGTCTCGAACGCCTCTTCGACCCCTTCCGGGGAGTAGACTTCCGTGATGAGGTCATCGACGAACCACTCGGGAAACGCCCCGAGCGTTTCTCTCGCCAGCTCGTACTGGCTGGCGTTCGAATTGACGCTCCCGAACACCGCCTTGTTGTGCAACACGAGCTCGCGGTGGAGCTGCCCACCGTCGATCTCGAACGTCCAGTCGTCGATCGGGGATGCGTTCCTCGAACGAGGCGCGTTTCGCGACCGCCTCGCGATCGATCGGGGTTCGGTCGACCGAGGCGCGATCACGTCGACGTCGACGTGCGGTCGCACCACGGCGTCGTTTCGCGTCGAATCGCGTGCGTCGCCTCGATGAAAGCCGTGGCGCGCGAACGAGTCCGGAACCGAGACCAGATACTCCGGCCGGCTCGTGACGTACTCGGCCATGTAGCCGTGCGCGCCGACGATGCCGCGCTCGACGTACGACCCTTCCGGAGCCATGTCGGGCTCTCCCCGTTCAAAATAGCCGTTCGAACCACGAGCGCCGGCCGGCCGGCGGACGGTCGGAACCACGAGTTCTCCCTCCTGAAGCGCCGTCCCGTTCGCGTCCTCGACCACGGCGACGGCCTCGTGACCGAGAATCTGGTAGTCGTCGCCCGCCGGAAAGCCACCGTGATTCCCCCACACCACTTCGTGATCGGTGCCGTCGATCCCGACCCGGAGCGTCCGGAGCAACACCTCACCCGACCCGGGGGTCGGACGTTCGATCTCGACGACGCCCGGCCGGTCCTCGCCGCGCTCGACGGCGATCGCTTTCATTGCGTCCCTCCAGTCGCCGCTCGATCGAACGCTGACGCTGTCACTCCGCCGTGGCTCCTCGTCATAAACTACTATTTCAGTCAACATATAATAAATCCTCCGACGGTCCGGAAAACCACGGGGAAGGATGGACCCACGTTTGGTGTTCGCGTGTGATGGACGACCGTCGGTGGACGCCGGATCCGTCGCTGTGAGGCCTGTGGAGCGTTCACAGTGTATGAACGATCGGTGTCTCGCCGCGTCGTGAGGGGTTGTCTCCGCGGGCGATCACTCCCGGTCGCAGTCACAGCCGCCGCGAGCGAGCAGTTCCGTAACGCCGTGTTGGGTCTCACACGCCTCACAGTACACGGTGATTGACGCCTGGACCTGAAACGGACCGAGCGCGATGCGATCGGTCGATCTGAGCCGTGTGAGCTTCTGTTCGACGACCGTGGTCGACCGGCCAACGAGCCGGCCGAGGCTGTTCTGGGTGGCTTCGACGCTCATCGTCGAGTCCGTCGAGTCGTACGATGCCCCCCGGACCTCCGTTAGATACGTTCTGATCGCCTGGTATGTGACGAAGTGGGTGTGTAGCTCCTCGACATCGATTCCCGATTGCTGGAGCCGCCGCTGTGCTTCGGTCTTGAGCCCCTGGCTGACGTCGTCGTTCGTCAGGAGCCGGTAGTAGTTCTTTGCTTCTCCATCGAGTGGATCAAATCCGGCGTCGATCATGGCTCGACGGAGAAGCCGCCGGTTGAACACGTCCGCAAGCGTCCGGAGTCCGTCCCGGTCCCCGTTCTGTCCCGTCCATCGGCGCTCCAGTTCGTTCCCGATTTCATCGAGTCCGTACGCCGCGATCATCCTGGCTACCTTCGTTCGTCCTGCCCGTTGTGAACTCGATGAGCCCGTGGTCATGATTCAATAAACGCTTCCAGGTAGAAAACACCCCCGCCAGCGACAGTACCACCACCTGGCGTCGCACCGGGCCACCGCGTCTCGGGCCATAACACCAGTACCGGTGTTATTTTGTGGGTGTCATCCGACTGTATCGTCCGCCCTGCACACGCGCCCACTAGTCCGTTCATACGTCGTGAACACCCATTCTGGGTATGGTTCATTCCCGGGACTCACACCGATCATAAAGTATTTGTTCCGTGTTTGCGCATGTACATCCGTATGCACCTGTTAGCCATCGTTGCCCATCCCGACGACGCCGATATCTTCTGCGGTGGGACGATCGCAAAGCACGCCGATCGTGGTGATACCGTGACGATCGCACACATGACGCGCGGAGAGTACGGTGGACTCGGATCGGACACACAAGCGGAAGTCGCCACGACCCGCGAATCGGAGGCCCGAGCGTCGGGCGAGGTGCTTGGGGCCGAGGAGGTGGCGTTTCTCGGGTTCGAGGACGGTCGCATCACCCACTCGCTCGAAAACCGGACACGGATGGTCGACGTGCTGCGGCGCTACGCTCCGGACGTCGTCCTCACGCACTTCCAGGACGATCTGCACCCGGACCACCAGGCCACGTCGCAGCTCGTGACCGACGCCTACTACATGGCGTCGCTTCCGCTCGCAGAGACCGAGCATCCGCCGTGTGACCCGGACAACGTCTATTTCTTCGGGAAGCCGACGTCCACGTTCGAACCCACCTGTTTCGTCGACATCTCGGGCTACGAGGACCGAAAGACGGAGGCAATCGAACAACACGAATCACAGGTCGCATTCCTCACCGAACACGGGGGGATCGACTCGGAGTTCGACAACCTGATCGACAGCGTTCGGGCCGAAGATACCGTCCGTGGCACGCGGGTTGGCACCGAGACCGCCGAAGGGTTCGTTCCGCTCCACGAACTCTCCAGGGAGTATCTCGCTTGATCCGAACCGTTTCGGTGGATCGGTACTGTTTTGTCGGTCGGGAGGCCGCATACACACGCTGTCCAGACAGCTGAGGACACGATGCGAGAGATACAAACAGACGACGCACCAGCGAGTATTGGACCGTATTCACAGGGGATCGTCCACGGGGACACGATCTACGTCTCCGGACAGGGACCGGTCGATCCGGACACCGGAGACGTGATCGGCTCCTCACCGGGCGAGCAGACGCGGCGAACGCTCGAAAACGTCCGGGCGATCCTCGAAGCCGCGGACGCGTCGCTCGACGACGTGGTGAAGACGACGGTGTTCGTCAAGGACATGCGGTACTACGAGGAAGTCAACGAGGCGTATGGGACGTTGCTTTCGGACCCGTATCCGGCCCGCAGCGCGGTCGAGGTCGTGAAGCTACCGGTCGATATCGACGTGGAAATCGAAGCGATCGCCGCGCTCCCCGATCAGTAATCGCCGGCGACGACGCGGAGCGATCTACCCCCATTCACACCCAACGCGCGCTTGCAATCTGTACTATCTCACTAATATAAACAGCAGACGATACCTCCGATTCGGACGTGACTATCGGAAGGAAATTCCAGACACTGTGATCGAAAACCGTCCCGACCGAACGGCGAGATGGTGTTGTCGGCTCGACTAGCGCTTCTGACCGACGTTCTCGGTCGGCACGTGCCGGGAATCGAGGTGGTTATGCGCGCGCCGGAGCCGCGATACCACCAGAACAGACGGAAACGAGAGTGATGGGGCCGATCACGACGCGAGAACAGTCAGTGGGTTCGAGACTCACAGGCGTACTCGAAGAGCTCCCAACGCCACAACAGATTACCATTAAGTTACTTATTTGGATAAGACGTGCGTTCGTTATGTTTCTCGCGGAGTCATTCCCTATCACTCTCTGTTTCAAACTCGGAGACGACGCCGACGGTGTCGCCAGCGTCGACACCGGGAAGCTCCGCATCGACGCGGAGGATGGTGGTCCCGTCGCGGACATCGAGCACTCGCGCAGGATACCGGGCGTCTCGAAGCGATGTTTCGAGCTGATCGAGCCGGTCGAGAACCCGTTGGATGGACGGCGGCGTCGCCTCCTCGTCCTCCTGGTCCGTCGGGCTCACCGGGTCGTGAGCGACACCGGACGCCTCCACTTGTGGTGAATCGTCCTCCGTGAGCTGTGGGACCTGCTGTGCGATCGCATCGATGTCGAGTCCTTCGGCGGCGAGGTCCGCGTCCGAGCAGCGATCGATCGAGGGGAACAGCGCGTCATTACCATCGGGGAGTCCCTGAATTTGACGGGTCGTTCGCCCTGGGGACTGCTCGACCCGCTTGCGGGTCATCGCCGACACCCACGGGGGCGGTGTCCACCCCTGGTCGTCGAGAAGCGTATGCGGCGTTTGATCGTCCGTAACCCACACGTAGCTGGCGAACTTGTCCTTATACCGGTCGGCCGCAGGGCCTTTCTGGTGCATGACGACGACGTGGACCGGCGTCAACTGGTCGACGAGCTCGTCAATCGTCTCTCGGGACGGGTGGTTGCTCAAAAACTCGTCGTGAACGGTACAGCTGGCGGTTCGGACGGGAGAGTCAGTTCCCGACAACACCTGAACGAGCGTTGCGCCCGGGTCGTCCTCGACCGCCGAAAACAGACGATCGGCGCTTTTCGTTCCCTCACGCGTGGGAACTTCGGGCCCTGCGATCGTGATGGCCCCGGACTCGAGGACCTCGTCGGGATCGGTGAACTCGACGCACGTGCTGACCGAGGGGGTGTCGTATCCCAGCCGGTCGGCCAGCGTCCCGGCGTGGCCAGCAAGCGTGACCGGAAGGTACAGATCGTGTTGCGCAGCGAGGTGACCGAGCAGGTACCCGAGGTGGAGTCCGGTCAGACCGCTGGCGGTCGCAAGGACGGTCGAGCCCGTGAGCGCGCGCTGGGTGAGCCGTGACACCGTCTCCGTCAGCGTGGTTTCGGTGTCGTCGCTCGATGCAGCGTTCAACAGGAGCACGTCGATGTCGACCGGAAGATCCAGGTCGAATCCCGGATACCCCCCAGCCCGTCGCAGCGTGAAATCTCCTGTTATGAGGATCGTCCGCTGTTCGTCGCCGTCCCCGATCGCTAGCAACATCCCGGTCGCCCCTGGGGTGTGACCCACTGGAACTGGCCGGATGCGCAGTCCGTCGACGATCGTCGTCCACCCCTCTATGGGCGTCAAACGATCCAGAATCGTTTCTTTCGCTTTCCGGTCGGCAAACTCCTCCCCGGCGTCGATCACGTCCCCAAGGATCGCAGCAGTGTCGGGAGACGTGTAGATCGGTGCAGCATCACGGAGGTTCTCCCCGAGCGTCGCGTAGTGGTCCCGGTGTGCGTGCGTCAAACAGATCGCCGTGAGATACTCGTCGTCCCCCTCGAGGAGATCGTCGACATCGACGCCCACGCCGGCGTCGATCAAAAGACAAACCGTCTGATCGGGTAAGAGACCGTCGATGCGAAGAATCACCGATTCGCGCCCCGCGAACGGATTCGCGTGTTGATAACTAATGTGCATCTCCCGATCTGGTGTGCGGTGGACCATCTCTAATTCCTACTAAAATGTTCGTGTTCCCCTCTCCCAATGGGTGTTGATACGGAATAGTCATGCCTCCAGTCGTATGGTATGATTAAGCAATACATATGGATTGTGGGTTATCTGTTGCGCGTCGTAAATAAAAGTCCTCGTATTTTGTCGGTGCGATGATGGTCGATAACACGGATCGGTTGACCTCCACTGACGGAATCAGCAGTCACCGGTATCGTTTCCGGTTCTCTCGTTGTTCCACGCCTACTGTTGAATTCGCGCGATCTTTCTACGGCTACTGTCCGGCAGCTAGAAACACACGCGCCGATCACAGTCCAGGAAACGAGCCGAGAAATTGGTGTATGTATTTGTGTTCGCTTCTGTGGGTGCGTCGTTCGTTCATCGAGCACAGTCACTCCATGTAGCCGAGCTGCTTGAGTCGATCAGTGACGTGGTCGGACTGTTGTGGGTCGTATCGTCCATCGGGATCGATCGGCTGCCTGGTGTCCCACGCCGGTGTCGAATCGAAGATCGGGAGGACCTCGCCGTGCATATCGGTCGGCACGTCGCTCCCGGCGGAGACGAGCAGCGTGGGAGCGATGTCGAGAATGCTGATGGGATCGATTTCCCCCCGGTCGTCGAAGTCCGGTCCGGTGGCGGCGAAGATGCCGTGGGGCGTGTTTTCGGCGGCCCAGCGGTCGGGTCCAGTTTGGATCGTTCCGCCGCCGACGCCGTCGTTGACGTGGACGCCGGGTCGTTGATCCACGACGATCTCGGGACCTTCGGCGGTGTAGGGACCCGTATAGGCGTCGTCGCCGTGGTGAACCGCGGTGAACAGCCGGCCCTCCTCGTCCGTTATCTCCCGAAGATCATCCACGAGCTGCTCTGTCACCGCTTGGACATCGAAGGCGGGGTTGAGATAGATCGGTCCCTGGGCGCTCGCCACGGCTTTCGTTCTGTCGAGATCGATCGCATCGAGCTTGCGGCCGCGTTTGACGCCTGCGCTCTGGGGCACCAGCTGTTGAATGCGTTCGGGCACCGTTTTGGCCAACAGATCCACGATCCCGGCCCGTTTCCCAACGGACAGAACGTTCTCGCGGTTGATCCCGAGCGGCCGAAAAACGTCCTCTACGGTGCGCTGGCGGGCTTGGTAGCCGTTTTCGGCGAGCCACTCGTTGATGTAAAACTCCGTCGTGGTCGATGCGCTGCCGTGGTCGGACACGACGACGAGGTTGGTGTCCTCCAGTTCGGCGAGCCGTCCGAGCCACTCGTCCACGAGCGTCCACGCCCGTTTGGTTGGGGTGTCGTCCCAGAAGAAGTGGTGGAGCACGTTGAGATAGAAGAGGGTCACGTGCATGAAGTCCAGTTCCTCGCGCTCGAAGAGATCGAGCGCGACCTCGAAGCGGGCGTCCAACAGCGAAAGGATCGCTTCCACTTCCGCGCCGCGCTCGTCGTTCGAGGAGATGAGCGGCTCGGGGTGGACCCGGTAGTCGAACTCCGCTTCGAGGTAGTCCGCGATCTCCTCCGGGTGCGTGTAGCCGGACTCGATCGACCGGTACTCGCCCTCGTTCGTCGCTGGTCCGCCACAAACGAGCACGCCGTCGATCTCGCGGGGAGGATACATCGTCGGCATGTTGACGACGCCGGTCGACAGCCCCGCGTCGTTGAGGTAATCCCACAGTTCGGCGGTCCGGTAGTCCCGGCTGTCGGCCGTCGTGATCTCTCCCTCGGCCAGATCCACGCGCTCGAACCAGTACACGCCGAAGCCGCCGGGGTCTTTTCCAGAGGAGTAGCATTTCCAGTTCGGAAAGGTCACGGGCGGTAGACAGCTCCTGTGCTCGGCCCACACACCGGTCTCCCTGAGCGACGCGATGTTCGGGAGCTCACCCGCCTCGATCCACGGGTCGAGGAGCCGCCAACTCGCCCCATCGAGACCAACGACGAACGTCCGGCTCATATCCACAGCGACCGGCCACCTGGTGATAGTCCTTGCCCTTTCGAGTGGTCATCGGTACAACCGCTCCCAGACTACTGCTCTCCGGCCGCAATCGCGGTGAGATCGATGCGCGTTACGGGGTACCAACCGGCGAGCGAGGGGAGATACACACCGAGGAAGCGGTCGACGAGGATCACCGGGGCGATGATCGGCTCGGCTACGCCGAGCGCGCCGAACACGAGCGTCGCCGACGCTTCCGCGACGCCGATCCCACCGGGCGTGACGGGGAGCAGCGTCACGCTGTAGGCGGTCACCAACACCACCGGGAGCAACAGGGGAGAGAACTCGACGTTCAGGGCATACAGCAACAGCCACACTCTCAGTCCCGGAAAGACCATTCGTGAGGCGATCCAGCCGCCGGCGTACAGCCCGATGACCCGGTAATCGGCGAGCAGCGCACCGAACACGCCGGCAACGCCATCGCTGAACGAGGGGAGTCGGTCCAGAACCGCACCGATCCCCCGCGAAACGATCGGAAGCCGCTCGGCCCGTCCGCGTGCGTTGTGGGCGATCCGCCCGACGCTGTCGAACCGCCAACCGGCGACCAGAGAGCCGACGCCCACGAGGAGGTACAGCGCCACCGAACCGGCGAGAACGACCAACAGCCCGGGGGAAAACGCGGGGAGAAACAACACCAGACCGATCAACGCGACGACGCCGTTACAAACGGCGTACAGCGCCGTGTGAACGCCGGCGATGGTCACCACCTCGCTCCAGTCGTACCGGGTGTAGTGGCGGAGAACGACGGGCGCGACCGACCGACCGGAGAGGCGCGATGGGAAGAGCTGATTGACGAAATTGGTGATCAGCGTCGTGCGGACTGCGGTGGAAAACCGTGTCGCACCGATGCCGTTGAGCAGCACGTGCCACATCGAGAACCGACAGAGCGTTTCTGCGACGCTCGCCGCGAGAATCAAGGCCACGACGCCGTAGTGGATTCCGTCTACCACTCCCGCGACGCGCCCCCACTCGGCGTTGGCGACTAGCCAGAGGAGCGCGCCCACGCCGATCGCGTACTGGAACAGCTTGAGCAGCCGCCGGTGGCTCGAGGTGATCTCCATTCGATTATCTCCGTTTCGTTGTGCCCGATACTCGTAGGAGCTACTCGGTAGTTCCGGTTCCGACCCGCGAACAAGCCGGGGTTTTCCGTTGTGCGATTTCGGTGGTGTCTGCCGGTTCGACAGCGTATTTTGCTCGGCTGTGTGTTCCTCGGAGCATGTCCAACGAACCAGCAGCTACCGCGGGGAGATCGTCGGCGTTCACCGGTCTCCCCTCGGGTATCGTTCCGTACGTGGCCATCCTTGCGGCGCTCGTCTCGGCCGGCATTCACCTGTGGCTCACACCGGTGGTGATCGAGTTCGATACGATGCAGGCGATCCTGTTCGTTCTCGCTGCGCTCGGGTTCATCGGCGGCATCGGCGTGTTTCTGACCCGGTACTGGCGGCGGGCGTTCTACCCCGTTGCGGTCCTGTTTGCGCTCGCTCAAATCATCGCGTTCTTCGTGTTGGAGGGCCCGCTCAGCACCCTCGCAATCGCCTCGAAAACGGCTGAAGCCGTCTTCGTCGTCGCTGCCACGTACCTCTACGTGAACGGGGGGCGCGATGACCGGGCGGCTGCATCCCCCCGGTCGGAGTCCTGACGCGACGGACCGGGCAGTGATCTACTACTCTCGGAACCACTGGGAGAGCAGCGCGAACGCCTGGCCTTTGGCTCCCGACCGTCGCCACACGGGGAGATTGTCTCGGCGTTCGGCGTTCGCAACGACGGCCTCGCGTTCGACCGGGAACGGCTTGTACTCGAAGCGCTCGTACAGCCCGAGCTGGTCGGTGAGTCGATCCGGAGGCGAGCCCGTGAGCGCCCCAGGAAGCTCGCCGATCGAGAGATGCCCCGAATTCGAGGGCGGGAGGACGGAGCGACCGTTTCCGGTGGCCAACGTCACGAGCAGGTTCCAACTCCCGCGGTTGACGTGAGCAAGCGGAAGCCTCGCCGTTTACGGCGGGGTCTAAGCGATCACAGAACCACCCAAACACAGTCGAAACTGCTGGCCGGGGTCTGACGGAACGCTTATGTTTACCGGACATAGTATACAGGTATGGCGAATCGCACCCGACACGCAGTTTACGAACTCTACTACCACGTAGTGTTCATCCCCAAATACAGGGAACCGTGTCTCACGGGGGCGACTGCCGATCGGCTCAAAGCCATCTTCGCCGAAATCTGTGACGATAAAGACCTCGAATTGGTCGAAGTCGACATCATGCCCGACCACGTTCACCTGTGTATCGGAAGTCCACCACGGAATGCACCCTCCTTGATTCTGAACTGGATCAAAGGAATCTCCGCACGGTGGTACAATGATCGATACGACGACCACATCAAGTGGACCCGTTCGTACTACGTGGGCAGTGCCGGGAGTGTCCCCGAATCATTGTGCGATTCGGCGTGCCAATCAGAACAGACAGGTTCTGATGCTGTTACGAGCGAAGCCGTCGAACAGTACATCGCTGACCAGTGGGAAAAGGAGGGCTAATGAAGCGCACCAACACGTTCACGGTCAGGGCACGATCTGGCGAGACCGAGGAGATCCTTCGGCGTGTGATGGACGCTGTCCCATCGCTGTACAACGAACTCAACTACGCCCGCCAAGAGGCGTTTTTCAATGGTGGGAACGTCTGGCATATCCGCCAGGACGACTTCCGGAAACAGTATCTCGGCGTGCTCGGGAGTGCGACCGCCCAGCAGGTGATTCGCAAGAACGACGACGCGTGGAAGGGCTTTTTCGACTCGGACGACCCCGACAAGGGGTTGCCCGGCTACTGGGGTCTTGGAAATCGAAGATTTCCAATGGTCAGCGAATCGTAGATTCGCTTCGACAACCGCGAGGAGGGCCGCGAGCTGCAAACCTACATCCGCAACGACTCCTACACGATCACGTGGGGCGAGCGGTCGCGAGTGGAGTTCACGATTGGCGACGATCTCAAAGACCAGTATGGATACGGCACCTACGACCGCCTCCGGCTCGAAGCCGAGGGCAACCCTCGCTGGGACGGGAACCAGTGCCGCTTGGAGATACACCACGACGATCTCACCGACGAACACAGGGCGTTTCAGCCGATGACGGTAAGCGATTTCTCACCCGAATCGGAAGCACTAGCCTCGCATGAGGCTGTCACCAGAAATCGTAGATTTCTGGTTACCCATCAGACGTAGTCTGATGACTGCTCTGGACGTTGGTGTGAACAATCTCGTCGCGTGTACCACCGAGACCGGCCAGCAGTTTTTGTACAGCGGGACAGACAGCTACGAACAGTTCCGAGAAACGACCATGCGCATCGCCGAGTTGCAGTCGAAGCTTCCGGCTGGGAAGTACTCAAGCGAGCAGATCCGGCGGTTGTACCGCAAGCGAACCCGGCGGCGCGACCACGCCATGAACGCGCTCGCCAGGGATCTCTTCGAGTGGTTGGCCGAACTGGGTGTCTCTGTGGTGTACGTTGGTGATCTCACCGGTGTGCTCGAAACGCATTGGTCGGTCGAAGCCAACGCGAAAACGCACAACTTCTGGGCACACCGACGGTTCATCGACCGTCTCGAAGACACCGCCGAGGAATACGGCATCACCGTCGAAGAATGCGACGAATCGTGGACCTCTCAAGAGTGTCCCGAGTGTGGGGAACGCGAGAAGACGATTCGCCATGGCGATAGTCTGTGGTGTCCGTGTGGATTCGAAGCTCACGCAGACCTCGATGCGTCACGGTTGTTTCTCGAAACCGAGACCGGAACCGAAGTCGGGCCGATGGCACGGCCTGTGCGGTTCGAGTGGGACGACCACGAATGGTCGGCGATATCACACGCTCACGACAGTCCCAAAGAATCACGCACGAACCTGCAAGTTGCTTCCGTTGGTGGTCGAACCGATCGACCCCAAGCGCGAGGAATCTCGTCCCTTTAGGGGCGAGAGGATGTCAAGAGATCGATTGCAGGCCCATCTACCGCGGAGATTTCCCTGAACCCGGTCGTCCGGCTGTCCATCCGCCACGCTGTCGGATCGTCAGTGTCGAACCGGTCGGTCAACGTGTTTTGTGCGCTCGAGCGCCGTCCGCACGGTTCCCTCGCCGAGCCAGTCGTGGCTCGTCCGTTCCGCGAGCGCATCGACGAGCGTCACGTCCCGCAGTGCACGGCCGTGATCGCCGGCATGGGGATCCTCGTTCTCATCGAGGCTGATATCGGTCGGTGGATCGAACTGGAGCGTCGGCGTCAGATCGCGGAGTTCCTCGCGGAAGGCGAGCGTCTGCAGCTCCCTCCGGATCGCTTCCCAGATGGCAACGCCCGGAAGGTGCCGGCCGTTCTCGGCTTTCCATGTGTATTCCGTCTCCGCCCACCGTTCGAGTTCGTCCGCAAGTGCGTCCATACCAACATCACGAGCGGTTTCGATGAACAGGGGCGTCGTTGCGTTCGCTATCGGACTCCGGGTCGCTGCGTCCCGAATGATCCCCGCCACGTCCTCGAGTAAGAGCGATCCGTTCCCGATAGCGTCACGGGTCAGCCGGTCGAGCAGCTCGGCGCGGTGGATCGATCCCCAGCGTCCCGCGACGTCACCGGCGCGCCACCCCGCGACCGGCGCGTTGTTCCACTGGGCGATGTATCCACGGTCTGGATTTCGCACCGTCATCCCGAGTCCCGTTCCGGTGGTGATCGAGTCCCAGCGGTGGGCACTACCGGGCGCGGGAAACCGGTGGTCGAGATCGGGATTTCGGTCGGGGACGGATTCAGTGTGGACGTACGCGATCCCCTCGGTGTCGGCGTAGATGAAGTTGAACGTGAACGGGAACTCGGCGAGTTGGGTCTCGAACTCCTCGAAATTCTCCTGACGACCGAGCTCCGCCCACATGAACACACCATCCAGCTCGTTGCCCCGCGTCGTGGTGCGCTGACACCACGCGATCCGCTCGTCGGGGT
Organism: Halobacteriales archaeon YIM A00010; assembly: GCA_025041175.1. GTDB lineage: Archaea > Halobacteriota > Halobacteria > Halobacteriales > Haloarculaceae > Halocatena. The sequence goes on along the minus strand of JAKCFJ010000001.1, from coordinate 718,336 downwards.
TCCACGCGACGACAGGCATCGAATCCCCGCGTTCCTCGATCCGGGCGATCTCCTGCTCGACGGAGCCACGTGGCCAGTCGCCGTTGCCGAGCGCGCCGAGCACCGACGGGCGGTGGACGACCGTCTCGGTTTCCATCCGTCGCCACTCGCCGTTCCACCGGTATCGGTGGCGGTCCTCGGGGTGGAGTTCGACCGCGATCGTGTCGACCTGATCGTCGTAGCCACTGGTGATACTCCACGCGAACTCGGGTGTCCGGCCGATAACCACGCTCGGCGTGCCGACGACACCGATGCCCGCAACGTCGAACCCCGCGCCGTGGAGCCCGATCTCGTGAATCACCGGTGGGGAGAAGTAGCCCATCTGCGGGCCGCCGAACAGCATCGGCTCCCCCGTCTCGGTGTGTTCCCCATCGACCGCAAGCGCGTTGCTGCCCCACCGAAAGCCCGAGAGCGCGCCGATCGCTCGCCGAACGGCCCCGGGGGTGGCTCCGCCGAGCAGATCGCTGTCGACACCCCACGGCGTTGCGCCGGCCGCGGCGTGTGTGAGCGCCAGCTGCTCGTCGGGAACGTTCTCGTAGCCGGGGACTGATTCACCGCCCGGAACCGTCAGTTCTGCCGCGTCGATGGTGGTGTAATGGTTCTCGGGGACCGACAGCCAGTTCAGATCCTCGTATGTCTCGTAGGCCGTTCGTTCGTCTCCGAGGGTTTCGGTCAGCCGGGCGAACGTCTTTGCGTTCTCCAACTCCGTTCCCCCGCCCACCCCGAAGTAGCCGACCATGTACGCCAGCACTGCGACGCTATCGACCGGCGACCACGGCTCTGGGGCGTGGCCGAGCGCGATGAATTCGGCCGGAAGCTCCCGGTCGACGAGTCGCTCTACGAGCTGGCGGTTCACTCCGTCGGCGAACCCTTGGAGTGACACCTGCACAGTGGTGCTCGCGGCCTCGTACTGGGCTTCGAGCTCCTCGTGGGTGTAGAGATCCCGCCGGACCTGGACATCGGACGCGAGCTGCATCGGACCGAGCACGCCCGCGCTGTCGCCGTATCCGATGTGTCGGAGTGCGTCCATCTCGAACAGCCGATCGCGCGCCTGCACGTAGCCGTTCGCATAAGAGAGAGCGTACAACTCCTCTTCCTCGACGTATTCCTCGGTTCCCTCGACGTAGATGTGGGTGACGTTATGAGCGTCGGTCAGCAGCTCGACCGGAGGCATCTCATCGCTCATCGGTTCGTCTTCACCCGCTGTGTGGGGAAGTCTTTGTCCGGACATAGCCGGTATTATACTATCGGACAGAGGTAATTGAATATCGAATACTTGTGAACCGCCAGACAGCAGATGGATATTCCGCCCTAATCCGTCTGTGGCTCTGTCCGACAGTGTAAGCCCAGGACGAGGCCTCGCTGTCGTGAACCCCAAGACGTATTCACACGAGGGATCGGTAGTAGACCAATGAACGACATCGTTCTCGTCACCGCTGATTCGGTGCGGTACGATCACGTCGATGAGATGGGGTTCATTTCGTCGCTGGACCCCCAGATTGGGGTGACGACCGCCCACTACACCCGACCGAGCCTTGCGGGGCTGCTGTCATCGAGTTTGAACGCCGCGATCGAATCACGGATCGCCGGTCCGACGATCGCCAGCGTGTTGGGAGAACAGGGGTACACGTGCATCGGGCTGGCACCGACGCCACAGACCGATCCCGCCTTCGGGTTCGACAAGGGATTCGAGGAGTACGAGACGTTCAGCGACGGCGGTGGTGACAACCCGCTCAAAAATAGACGGAGCTGGCTCCGGGAATCGCTCGGCCGGTTCGATTCGGTCCGGCGGCTGTACCGGCGGTTGGTTCCGATGGAGGCTGTGCTCTCGGGGATTCCGAGCGACGAGGAAGTGATCGACATGGCGATCGAGCGGTTCAATGATGCCTCCTCGCCCCGCTTTCTCTGGGTGCATCTGATGGAGAGCCACCGGCCGTACGGAACCGGATCGAACGCACTCCCGAAGGAGCTCGACCGACGGGCCGGCGCGGCGGGCAACGACGGGCTGCTCCGCTCGGTCTCTGTCACCGACGAGGAGATCGAGGAGATCGATGGGTACTATCGTGACGCGCTCGGTCGCGTCGACGGGGAGATAGAGCGACTGCTCGCTGGGATCGACTCGGAACCGGCGTTCGTGTTCACCTCCGATCACGGGGACGAACTCGGTGAGGAAGGGTATTTCTACCACCAGGGCTTCCGGCGACGGGTCGCGGACACACTCATCGAAGCGCCGGTCGTGATGGACGGGTTCGACATCGAGCCACCGGAGCGGTTCAGCGCGCTGGACATCGCGCCAACGATGGTCGAACGCGCCGGCTGTGACGCGCCCGAGAGCTGGCACGGACGGAGTCTCACAGCCGGTGGTTCGGAGACGTTGATCACGGTCGCTCCGTGGCACGAGGAGGCGACGGTGGCCGTACAGGACGGCACCAAGAAGCTAGTGGCCCAAAACGCCAGCCTCTCACTGGAAAGCGAATCGGGACGGGCAGAAGCGAGCCGATCGGAGGTGTCCCCAGAGATCGAACAGCGCCTTCGCAACCTCGGCTACACGGACGCCGGGTGACGCCGATCAGCCGGTCTCGGTGAGCGACCGCGCCGGGACGAACGCAAAGCGCGAATCGAGGATCTTCGTGATCGCTCGTTGCATCCAGTCGCCCGTGCGCCAGTACACGCGCCGGGGGACGCCATCGACGGCGGGGAGATCCACCAGCTCCCACGGATGGACGTACAGAACCGGAGCGATCCCCCGGCGCGCCAGCAACCGCATTCCCCACAGCACGTATCTGACGCCGAAAAACCGAAGCCACGTCCCTGTCAGCGGCAGCCGGAGATGGGGCATGACTGCGACCGGAAGCTCCGTGATCGACGGCGGTGCGCCCTTGACGGCGTGGGAGGCAGGAATCGGGCGCTGAACGGTGTGTTCGCCGCCGTACCAGCCGGGGATCGACCGACAGGGCACCACGCTCGAATCGTACTCGTAGCCGGTGGCTTCGAGCGTCTCGAAATGATCTGGAGTGATGTCGAACGACGGCGCACGGAATCCCGTGACCGACGCGCCGGTTGCGTCTTCGAGCGTCTTGCGCGATGTCCGGAGCTCCTCGCGGCGTTCGGTCTCGCTCACCTCCGAGAGGTGGACGTGGCTGTGGGTGTGGGACCCGATCTCGTGTCCGCATTCGACGACGCGCGCCAGGAGATCCGGGTGGTGCTGTGCGATCTCTGCGACGACGAAAAACGTCGAGGTTGCACCCGCGTCCTCGAACAGATCCAACAGTGTCTCCACGCCCGCGCGACCGATATCGGTGTCAGAGACCGAGCCACGGGCGTTCCGGTACGCCGGAATGTGGGTGAACCACTCCATATCCACCGAAAGGACAGCAGTCGGGCGATCCATTGCGTGATCGATACGACACGGTCGGAGCCACGCCCCCATGTAGCTTCGGCTTTACCACCCACCTTTTTGCGTTTGGGTGGTGCTACAAAAGACGCGGAGCGTCTTTTGTCATCACGAAAGAGTGAAGCTCTTTCGAACAACTTCGGACACCGTTCACGCAAAAGGCGGGTGAAAAAAGCCGCTGGCTTGCTCCCACTCGTGGTCCGAAAATCGAAGCGTTTCGTCACTGAGCGGAGGGCCCTCCGCGAGGTCCCCAAGAGCGTCGCTCGTGCGAGATCACGAAACGGCGATAGGTTTCGAACGACTTCTCTCGCGGAAACTGCGCTCGCGGGGAGTGTACTCTCCGCTCCGCACCGCCACCGCCCCGATTTTTTATACTTATGTCCGGAAGGGATTTGTTGAATCCGATGAGGGAAGCAGATCTCATTGTTTGACGGAGTGTTCGACGTTGTAGACCGCAACGATGAGAGCGATTTCACGGAACTGACGATACCATTCCCGCGCCAGAGACGCATGAGCGCTCTATCAATCCCGCACAGAGGACGCCGGCAGTGGTTAGTAGCCAACATTCCTGTCGCCAAAAAATCAGCTAAGGAGGCCATGAAGATTTACATACTCCAGCCAGTATTTCCTGTATGGTCACGACTGAGTTGGAATCGGTGCTTCAAGACTACTACGAGTTCGTCGATGCCGGCCGCTATGACGACCTAGTTTCACTGTTCGCAGAAGATGTCCACTACGAGCGACCAGGACAGGCCGCCATTGACGGGCGTGCTGCACTCCGGGCATTCTACGAAACAGGTCGCCCACTAGAAGACGGTACCCATGAAATCCACGACATTATCGTCGATGGCACCACTGCGGCGGTACGAGGGACGTTCACTGGCCGGCAAAACGGGGAACGCGTCGCGTTCGACTTCGCCGACATCCACGAACTCGAAGACGGCAAGATTGCACGGCGCTATACGTTCACCGACCGTGATGAGGTGTAGCATTGGCTTGAAGTGTGAAAGATACGGCTCAATTGAAGCCACTTCAGGGCAAAGAGGACCGCCGTGAGTAGTATTCCGACTGCCACACCCCAGCTGGCCACGAGTTCCGTCTGGACGATCCCGCGCCACACCTGTTCTTCAGCGATCGGGACGGCAACGCCGTTCCCGAGGAGCAACACCACGGCCAGCAGCGGTGTCCCACGGAGCGCCTCGGTCATCGCATTACTGGCTGCCGCGTTGGTTTCCCCCGCTCCGAACAGTGTGGCGTCGATCGGACCGGCCACGGCCAGGAGAACGATGGCGACGACGACACCCAACAGGCCTAGCGACCGACCGTAGCGACCACTCGTATCCCCACACACCGGCGTCTTGGCCCATTCGGAGCGCGAGCACCGAAAGCACGATCGCCATGGCCGGAACTCCAACGAGAAGGATCGTCCAATCGACCGCAAACCCCGACGCGAACGACGGTGCCAACACGGACACGACACCGCGTCGCAACTGTAGTTCGAAGACGATCCACCCGGCGACGGCGAGCCCCGGCGAGGGGGTTCTATCGCGTATAGTTTCGTTCATCGTTCTTCTTCGCTTTCCGGATCGAAGAGATCCTCTATCCGACAGTCGAAGTGATCAGCTAGATCGAACGCGAGTTCGAGCGACGGATCGTACCGCTCGCGTTCGATGGCGTTGATCGTCTGTCGGGTCACGCCGACGCGTTCGGCCAGATCGGCCTGGCTCAAGCCGGCGTCTGCCCGGTACTCGGGGAGTTCGTTGTTCATGATCGGTGCCGGTGGACGGTGTAGATCGCGCCGAACACCAGAGACAATGCGCAATACGCATAGAATGCACCCCACAGTTCCGGCGGCGCGTCGTAATAGCCGGTCGCCTCAAATGCGAACAGTACCGATCCCCCGAGGACGAGCATGTACGCGAACACCTCGAGCGTCCAGCGACTGGCTTCGAGCTCGATCTGTTGCTCGCGCTCGTCGTACAGTTCGATCGAGGTCCCTTTCCAGATACCGACCATTCCGAGAAAACCCGCCCAGTAGACGGCGGTGCTGAGGATGATGTACCCTAACAGCAACCCAACGACGTACGCGACGATCCCTACGGCGAGGCAAGCCCCCATCAAACGACGGTAGAACCGTCTCGTTTCGAGTTGATTCATCGTGTCTGTGTTGATTCCAATCATGACTGGCGTAAAGCTTCCTTGTCGTCAAGGATACTTTACATCTACTTAACTCTTCCCCCATATCGAGGATGCATCACCACTCGGCATTCGACGGCGATAGCAGACAAAGGATGAAGTGACCACAGGCCCACCACTCGGACACAGCCAGGACCGATTGGATTTCTCGATCACGACACGGATACCGACGATAGCCGGGCATAGCACGCGTGACGGCCCGAATATCCCTAGTGCACCACGAACGGGATTCCACAATACATATACTACACCGCACGGACTACAGCAACATCGAACGTATGATGTTGACACCGGAAGGTCGCAGTATCGAGGGGGCGTTCAGTCCGATCGTGGTGGAGACCTCCGGATTGGACAGCATCGAACTGACCGTCGCCCTCGTCGTGCTCGCGGTGGGCGTGTTGCTCTGGGGGTTCGAGCGATACCGTACGAATTTCTCGAAATCGGAGTTCCTCGTGTCGATCATCCTTTCGGGGGGCATCTTCGCCATCGCAGTGTTCCCGAACGTGTTCGAACAGTTGGGGGAGATGGTTGCGATCGATCGACGGCCGTTTGCGATCTCGCTAATCGCAAACGTTACGCTGGTCTGTCTCGTGTTGGTGCTGTTCGCGCGGACGCGGAGCAACCAACAGTCGGTGGCGACGCTCACGCGGAATCTGGCGATCGATCAGGCCACAGACGACCCCGACGCTGACACCCAGCCGTCGGTGTACGTCGTGGTTCCCGCGTACAACGAGGCCGAAAGCATCCGCAGCGTCGTGGAGTCGCTTCCGGACGCGATCGGGGGGTATGCGCTCCAACCGCTCGTCGTTTCCGACGGATCGACGGACGCAACCGTCGAGCGAACGGCATCGACCGACGCGCTCGTCGTGGACCACCCGATCAACCAAGGTCAGGGTGGCGCGCTCAGAACCGGCTTTTCGATCGCCCAGCAGCGCGGCGCTGACGTCGTCGTCACGATGGACGCCGACGGACAACACCCCGTCGAGGAGCTGCCCCAACTGGTCGAACCCATCATCGACGACGAAGCCGATTACGTCGTCGGCTCCCGGTACACCGGTGTGGACGAATCCAACAACAGCCCCACTCGACAGCTCGGGATCCGGGTGTTCACGGCGCTCATAAACGTGATGACGAAATCGGAGATCACCGACTGCACCAACGGATACCGGGCGATTCGAGCCTCGAAGCTGTGCGAAATGACGCTCTCGGAAGAACGGTTCAGCGCTCCGGAACTGCTCATCGAAGCCCGCAAAAACGGTCTCCGAATCCAAGAAGTCCCGATCACAATCGCACAACGAGCGGCCGGCGAAACGAAAAAACCCAAGCTCGGCTACGCGTTCGGTCTCACACGTACGATCTTCGTCACGTGGCTCCGATAAGCGTCCGGCGGAAATCAGATAGACGAATTTTTATTTCTGTTTGGTAAAGAGGTCGTATGTGTGTGCGGTCGGCCGTGGGGCTGTGGAAGCACGCGAAGCGACGGGTGGTACGCGACCTCGAGGCGGATCCGTATCTCCGATACATTCTCGTGGCGGCGGTCGTACTGCTCGGATTTTGGTTCTGGCACCTGATCCCGAACTTCGCCACCCAGGACGAACACGCCCGACTCCTCGACGTACTGCCGGCGATCGGGGCGCTCGCCACCGATCCCGGCTTCGAAGCCCTCAAAAACGGTGTGACCCAGGGACGGATGTACGGGGCGACGTTCTATCTGAACGCGCTTGCGCTCGTTCCGGCGGTGGTGTTCGCAGCAGTCACCGATCAGCTCGCGGTGTTCGCGCCGTTCTATCGACCGGATGCGGTGACGAACATCTGGGCGACCGACACCGATCTGTGGTCGCTCTGGCACAGCACGCCACGGTGGGTGTGGACATCCAGTTTACTCCTCGTCCGGCTGTGTAACGTGGCGTTCGCACTCGGCTGCGTGTATCTCGTCTACCGGATCGGGACACAGGTCCGCGACCGTGCGACCGGACGGGTAGCCGCGCTGGTTCTCTCGTTCACGTTCGGCTTCGTCGTAATGGCCCACGAAGGCGGCGAAGACATTCCATCGGTGTTTCTGCTGTTGCTCGTCGTCTACCTCGCGCTCCGGTACGTCGAAACCGGTGACGAGCGCTATTTCTACGGCGGGTGTGGCGCTGGCGGATTCGCCATGGCGTTCAAACTCACGGCGGGCATCGGTGTCGTGGTGCTCGGAGCGGCGTATCTCCTCCGTGCCCGGAACGCGGATTCGAGATGGATCCGGGCACTGATTCGTCCTCGCCTCCTCGTCCTCGGCGCGATCGTCGGTCTCGGCGCGATCGTCGTCGGCTATCCCTCAGTGTTGGTGTCGGGACCGGATGCGCTCTTCGATCGGATCTCCAGGGGAACGGGGCACAAAGCGTCGATACTGGGAGGACGGGCCGCCCCGACGTGGTGGTGGATGCTCCGGAGCTACCTCAACGGATTCGGGCTTCCCCTCTTTCTCGCGGTGGTCGGAAGCGTGGTGGCGCTCGTTCCCCAGCTGCGAAACCGATCCGAAGAGACCGACGGACTCATTCTGTTGGTGGTGACCATCGCCAGCTGTATCGGGCTGCTCTCGTGGTGGCAGTACGTCCGGGTACACCACCTCCTCTCGACGATTCCGCCGCTCGTGGTTCTCGTTTCGGTGGCGCTCCGACAGCTCGGCGACCGACGACCGGCGCTGTCGCGCGCGGTGATCGTAGTGGTGCTCGTATCGAGCGCGCTGTACACCGGCTACGGAACCCTCGGATACGCCAGCCAACCCAGGGGAGAAGCCAGCAGCTGGCTGGCCACCAACGCATCCGAGGACGCGACGATCGAACTGTACCAGATCGATCCCCAAGACGCGGCGGTCCCCCACGGGATGCACACCAGCCATTACACGCACAGAACCAGCGACGGAGAGCTCGCCCGAACGGAGGAAACGTACGCCGAGTGGATGTACAACGTGCCGGATCGCTGCCCCGAGTACATCCAGCTCACACGCGAGGATCTGCTTCGGCTCGCCCCGCCAGACCTGAACCTGCGGGCACAGTTCTACGCGGACCACTACCACGAAACCGAGTACGTCCGGTCGCTCGTGACCGGCTCGAACGACAACTACGAAGTCGCGGCCGAATTCGGCCGACTCCCCCGCTTTCTCGAACAGGACCGACAACAACCACACCGCCCGGAGCTGCTTCGCGTCGGTCTGCTCCCCCGAACAGTACAGTACGGCGACGAACAGGATCTCGGTCCCGAACAGTACATTCTCATACTCGAACGAACCGGTCCCTGTCGCTGACCGACCTGTTCCCGACCGTTCTCTCACTCAGCGATCAGAACATCGCTTGGAGATCGCCTGCGAAACGGGGATTTATCACCAGGGACCACGATGAAGCCACCACTCACAACTGGTGTCATATGTTGGATAATAATGCATACGGTGTATCACGACGGCTGCTTCTGAAAGCGGTTGGATCGGTTGGTGCAACAGCGATCGGACAGGCAGGTGCTCGGCCGTTCGATCGGGCGGACGCCCCAAGCGAAGGGACAGCGGCTCTCGATGGGCAGTCGTACACGGCTGCGGTGGAGTGGGTCACCAGAGCGCTGTGGCAGGAGACGGGGGTCTCGACCGAGTTTCCGGGACAAGTCGTCTTCCCGAGGTACACCCACCTCGCCGTCACGGCCGCACAGACGGCCGATCCACGGACGGACAGCGTTGGAGAGGAGCCGGCGCGCGCAGCCACACGCCTCCAGGACGGGGAAACAGGGGGCTTTTTCCGCCAACACGGGGACTTTTTGGGGCCGTGGACCACCGACACGTACCACGCCCTATCGTTGGCCCGACAGTTCGACGTTCCCGTTGATGAGACCGCTGCCGCCGAGTTTCTTCTCGATCAACAAACCGATGCAGGAGGATTTTCCCCCCGCATCGGTTTCACAGGCGGATCGATCGCCAGCACGCTCGAAGCCACGCACAAGTCGACGGCCGCGCTTGCGGCGCTAGACGCGTTGTCCCAGCCGGTCCGCGAGCAAGTGGTGGCGTTCGTCCACGACACACAGCACGCGACCGGTGGCTGGCCGGTTACTCCCAACCAGAACGCTCCCACCGTCAAAGGGACGTACCACGCGATCGCCGCGTTGTCGGTGTTGGACGCGTTGACCGCCGACACTGTCCGGGCGGCGACGGGATTCCTGCGCGCGGTTCAGCAGCCGACGGGCGGGTTTCGGGGTCACCTCGCGCCGGCGGATTGTTCGTCTTCGATCTGTCGGCTCGAACCGGAAGTGGCGACGCGGACCACTGCACAAGCGCTCATCACCCTCTCGCGGATCGATCGACTCGATCAGTTCTCGCACGGGACACACACGGAGTGGCTCGCCGGGCGACAGCGCCGGAATCCGGCCGACGAGCGGTTTTACGGCGGATTCGAAACGGCACCGGATCGTACTCCACCAGTGACGAACTACCTGCTCAACACGGCGTTCGCAGTGAGCGCGCTCGAGGCGTCGAACGCGCTCGACCGAATCGATCGATCGGCGGCGAGTCGGTTCATCGCGGCCTGTCGACACCCAGGATCGAACGGTTTCGGTCCGTGGCCCAGTAGCCTGTCGTCGTTGGTAGACACCGAAGCGGCGATCCACGCCCTCGACGCGCTCGGTGAGCCGGGTCGCGTCCCGGAGGACGCGCTCGCGGAGACGCTGGCCAACCAGCAGCGCGCGGATGGCTCGATCACACAGCTCGATTGGACCAACGAGGCGACCGTCGAGCAAACCGCGCTCGCAGTGCTTGCCCTCGATCGGCTCGATCGGCTCGGTGCCATCGATCACACGGCGGCCGCGTTCATCACCGAACGTCAACACGAGAGCGGGGGGTTCACCAACAAGGACGAGTCCGGCTCCGCGGGTGTCTCGCTCTCCCCGCGGATTACGTGGCTCGCGGTTCGCGCGCTCGCGGCGACGAACGAGCTGTCTGCCATCGATCGGGACGGCGTCGGGACGTATCTCGCCGACCGCCAGGGAGACCGCGGACACGTCTCCGAGGAATCCCCGGATTCAGTGAGTGCAGTGCGCGAGACGCGGTACGCGTTGGAAACGCTCGCGCGACTCGATCGGCTCGCCGCCATCGACGTCGAAAGCGCTGTCGCCTACTTAGCAGGTCGACAACAAGAAGGTGGATACACGAGCGAGACTGAGGCACGACACGTGGTGCTCGGATTGGCCGCGGCCGATGCGATCGGGGAAATCGACCAACAGCTCACGCGCCGGCTTCTCCGCGAGCAACAAACCACCGAGGGCGGTTTCGCAGAACGTGGGTTCTACACCGGGGAGACGGCGATGCAGCGCCACGCCGGGACGATCGAAGCGCTTTCGATGCTCGATAACTCCACGTGACCCCCCGTGGTCGGCGTTGATCTCGTGTCCGACCGTCACAGCCCGAGCGCGGCAGGAATATCGAGCAGTCCCGCGCCGCCGTCGTTTCGTGAGAGGCCGATGTCTTGTGCGGTTTCGATGAGACGGTCGGCGGCGGCCGTGTTCTCGTACCCCTCCGCCATGAGAAGGCCGCCGGCCCCCGCAACGTGAGGCACTGCCATCGACGTGCCGGAAAGCGTTTCGTACCGCTGAACGTCGGTAATGTACGTCGATCTGATGTTCTGTCCGGGAGCGACGAGGTCGGTCTCCGGACCGGTCGCGGAGAAAGACGCGAGCGCGTCGTTCGTGGTGGTCGCCCCGACGCTGACGACGGTGGGGTAGGCGGCAGGGTAACGCACACAGTCGGTGCACGGGCCGTTGTTACCCGTTGCAGCGACGAGAAGCGTTCCCTGTTCGACCGCGTGGGAACACGCATCCCGAACCAGCTTTGAATCGTACCGAGAGCCGAGACTCAGGTTTGCAACGTCCCAGCCTTGCGCCGTGACGTGGTCGATGCCGGCCGCGATGTCGGAGGCCGATCCAACGCCGGTGGAACTCAGGACCTGCACGGCGTGTAGCGTTGCATCGGGACAGACGCCGACGACGCCCTGGGAGTTATCGATCGCCCCTGCGATACCTGCGATGTGGGTCCCGTGACCCACGTCGTCGTGCCACTCGGGCGCGTTGGGAGCGAGCGCGCCAAACGACCGCTCACCGTTCGCCGGCCGTCCGAGCGCCCGGTCAGCGTGTTCGAACGACTGGTGTACCCCGAACGATTCGAGTCGCTTTCCCGCCGATAACAGCCCGAAAGCTTTGATGAACGACGCGCCGTCGCCGACGTTCGCTCGGAGATCGGGGTGGGTCTCGTCGATTCCACTGTCGAGGATCGCAATATCGATGGTGCGGCCACTGATCCCCTGCGCGTGAGCCCGCTCGGCACTGACCCGGCCGATCCCCCACGGCGTCTGCTGTTGGAGTGCTGACATCTGAGTGTCTAGCTCGACGTACCGGATCGATCGCTCGGTGGTAAGCCCCCCGATCCCGTCGCCCGTCAGTAGCCGCTCGGGGAGCGTCATCGTTGCCGCATCGAACTCGAAGGTGCGAACGACCTCGTTTGCGATCCCGGCCGCCGCTTCGAATCCGCTGTCACCGCGGTAGCCGACGTTCACTGGCACGAGACCGCCGGTCCCCTCAGTAAGGCGTCGACCGATCGAACCGAACAGTCCGAGTCCGCCCATCGATCGAAGCAGCTCGCGTCTTCCCTGTTCTACACCGAAGTCGTCTGTGTCCGTGTTCGTCATCTGTGTGAATGATTGGTGGTGTCTGTGCGCCCGGTACTACTGATTTCGTCTCGCTGTGTTCACGATCGTCGTCGGACACCGTTCTCTGACCGGTAGCCGCAACGGAAATTCCGCATCACACCGCGTCGCCCGTCGGTACGCCGCTTCCACGACGACTCCCCCGGAGTGTACAACGGGAGGAATACCGTGAAACGACGAAAATGAAATAGTACCACCACTATTCACTACGGGCATATGATAGTAAACACCTCGGATAGAACGGTTATTAACTTTTTGGATAACGAGTGAGATAGACGACACGAACGCGCGCTATTCCGGCCGAAACATCCCATATGGCGAAGAGGCCACCTCCAACAACACAACCCAACTCCATATATGTCAATATTAATGAACTTATTCTATAGTTTATATTATCTATAAGATAGTCTGGTGCGATAATGAATGATTGGTTAAATGGCTGTTCTTTTGACTGCTAGTCCGATCTGGGGAGCGTCGTACGAACGCCGCTAGAGCGGACTCTCGTGTCACCAATTAGGCGATCAGACGGAGGTCGGTGAACAATACCCGCACGCTCTAGAGAGCACTCCGTTCCTCACCGACGCGTCAGATCAATCCGCGCCGTGGGCTGGCGCGTAACCACACTCCTGGCAGATCCACGATCGATGCTCCTGCTGCAGTTCGCCTTCGCAACTTGGACAGCGATAACACATACGATACGGAGTAGTATCGACAATCACTTATAGATTTATTCGACGATTGTCGGTCTAGGGCAGTTTCGTCGAGACGAGATCGTTTTGGTTAACATTTTAACATATTTATAATATTATAAAAAATAGATCCGTGCATCGATGGAGGGAGCGGACAGTGATGTTCGGAGTGATCGAATCGACCACCACAACGTTTATTTTCAGTCTGTTCACAGGGAATAGTTGATGGTATTCGATGGGGCAGTGCTGGGGTCAGCCGAGTTCGCGGCAGCTCTCAGCCGTCTGAAGCAGCGTGGTAGCACATTACTCGTTGTCGGGAACGTCGCGCCCGAGGTCCACCAGCTCGCGTGCCGGCATTTCATGGGTGATCCAAGCATGCACCGCCAACGGTTGTACGTCACGACGGACGGGTCGGGCACGGATGCTCAATCGGCCGTTACGGACGGCTCATACCACCGAGATTACGTCGTGGATTACGTAACGCGGTTCAGAAGCGCCAAGTGTCCGCCGAGTGAATCCGATTCGACAGCCGTGTCACACACCACAGTGCGTACTCCTTCCTCGCTCGTCGCCCAGATCATCGGGACCATCCGCTCTATCGAACGTACTGCCGAGCCGCTCGCCGCCGGAGAGCTTCGGGTGTGTGTCGACTCGCTATCGACGTTTATCGAATCGAACGAGCGGGACGTCTCGTTGCGTCTCGTCCGGTACACGGCCATCGCAACGCAGCGACGGAGCGGAATGGTGCATATTCACCTCCCGGTGGCTCGGGAGTCGGAGCTTGCGACGCTGTTCGAACCGCTCGTGGACGCGGTCGTGGAGCTTCGAGTCACGGACGGGACGCCTCAACAACGCTGGCACCTCACCGAACCATCGATCACCTCCGATTGGACCGACCTCAATGAGTAACACGTTCTGTTTTCACCGCCGACGCGTTCGCGCGGCGCTGCTCGGTCACAGCCAGGGAGGGACAAAGTAATGGGTGGACAGGAAGCGATTTCGTGGACGCACACGGAGGAGTCCCCCGGAATCGTGCTGATCGACGAGATCGACCGGTGTCGGTGTGTGCTGCACACCTCCACTCCGACGACGCCGACGCTCGTTCCCACGGATCGGTTCGAGTACCCGGTCGACAGCGCCCGCACTGTCCGTACGGCCGCGATCACGATACCCGCGGTCACCGGTGTGAATCTCAGGGATGAAAGCGGAGCGGTGCTCACGAGAACCGAAGAGCGTGCCGACGAATCGTACCCGCCCGATCGGTACGTGCTCGAGCTGTCGGCCCCCCTCAAAGTGTACCTCACTGTCGACAGCGGGGTCAGTATTTCGTCCGACACGACCCGAACCCGGATCGAATTCGGCACCGAGACTGCTGTCACCGTTGGCGCGCGTTCGCGCCATCAGTCACCCGCCGGAACCATCACCACGACCGACTGTCCGACGGACATGATGGCCGCGGTGTCTGCGTTCGGCTCCGCGCTCAAGACCACGGGGTGTGAACGCTCGTATCCGACGCTTCGCGGTCATCCACCGGTGATCGAGCGCGGGCAGACGCTCGATGTCCCGGAGGAGCTGACCCCACCGGAGACGGGGATAACAATCGAACTGCCGCCCGAACGCCGGTACGTCTACGTCGTCGCGTCGCTGGCGTACTATCTCGGCGCGACAGTCCGCCCCGAAAGCACACCGAGGATCACCACCTCGACCGGCTTCGAACACTCACTCGACACCGGGCACGGCTTCCAGGCGGAAGTCGAGCGGGTGTTGAAACAAGTCCTGTTCCTCGACTGTCTGACCCGCACCACCGACGAAACCGGGATCGGGCTGCACGAACGGCGGACGCTCGAACCGAGCCTTCCCTTCTCACTGGAGGAGCTGTACGGACGGTCCATCGCCGAACAGCTCCAGGCGTATCTGTCCGTCCCCTACGCCGACATCGAACAGCACGTTCCCGAATGGAAGATGACGTCCCACGTCTCCACACGCCCGGACAGTATCGAGGCGATTCCGTTTCTCGTGAACGATCTCGCAGTCGTCCGAACGCCGCGGTGTGAGCGGGTCGACCAACAGAACGGACAGGTGGAAACCATCTCGGAGTTCGTCCGGGACGGTGCCCTGACACGGAGCACGGCAGCTGACACCACCGGCCGGCGGGAGTACGTCCAGCCGGAGACGACGGAGTCGCTCGAACACGTCTGGGTGGGTGACGAAACGCCGTTGGGAGCGAGCAAAGCGACCCCGACCGCCTTCCGGAATCGTCTCGACCGAACGCCGACCGATGGAGACATCTCGATCTCGGTCGTCTGCAACGAATCGGAGATGGCCGAGGAGTGCGACGCGATCGACGACGTGTACGGCTCCCAGTCGGATCTCCCTCATTCAGTTCGCATCCACCGGGAGGTGTCGACGGACGAACTCGCTGCCGTGCTCGAGAAGCCGACCGACTTCCTCCATTACATCGGCCACATCGACCACGAAGGCTTACAGTGTCCGAACGGCCGGTTCGACGCGCGGACGCTCGGTACGGTCGGTGTAGACGCCTTTTTCCTGAACGCCTGCCAGTCCTACGAACAGGGAATGGCGCTCATCGACGCCGGGGCGATCGGTGGCGTCGTCACGCTCGGAAACGTCATCAACACCGGTGCGATTACCATCGGACACAGCGTGGCGAAACTGCTCAACTGTGGGTTCCCACTCCGAGCCGCCATGAACATCGCCCGTCCCGAAAGCCTCATCAGTAACCAGTATCTCGTCGTCGGGGATGGAAGCCTTGCGATCACACAACCCGAAAGCGGCATCCCGATGCTCGGAGAGATCACGCCCAACGGAGATGACTCGTTCGAGTTGGATATCACTGCTTACCCGACAACTCACTCCGGGATAGGGACGATTATCTATCCGTTTGTCGAAGGGGAAACGGAGTATCGACTCTCATCGAACGACAACAAATCCTACGAACTGTCGGCCACGGAAACACAGCGGTTTCTCAGCCTCGAACGGATACCCGTACTGATCGACGGGAATCTGCGCTGGAGCGACGACATCGCTCCGAGCGACCTTTGATACTGTCGGTCAGACGTATTTCAATACCCGCCATCGCAAACCCATAGACTGCGGCCGGAAAGATCGAATCAATGTAGGGACTATTGTGAGTATGTTCGGTATGGTCGTTGACTGACGACTGCTCTGTGATTTCACGAACCGTTCTGTGTCGCCACAGCGGGACGGAATCACAACAGTCCCAATGAGTAACGGCTTTCTGACTGGCAGTATCAGCAGCACCCCGGCTTCCTACGGTCCGGCGTAGTACACCAACGCGTTGGCCTGAGCCGAACCAGCCTGTGACAACAACAACAGCACCATGAACAGCACGCCGGCCAGTTTCGGATGGTTCGTCAAACGCTCCGTGAGTGTGGCGCTCTCGGACATTGCATCCTAATAATATTCTTCCACCCATATGAGTGTATTTTAATAGATTATGCATGTTTGGCGCGGTTTAATTTCTCCTAATTATACAGAATATTAAATAATTATTTGTTAGATGTTTATTGGGTGTGTTGGCAGAGTGGGAATCAGCGTCAGAGGACCGGATAAAACGGCCCTCAAGTCGTCAATCGAGCGCGCTTGCGGCGCGGATGATCCGGTGTTCGCCGAAGGCAGGACCGACGAGTTGTAGCCCGACGGGAAGACCCTCTGCGCGTCCCGCCGGGACGGAGATCGCGGGGAGGTTGGCGAGGTTCACGGGGACGGTGTTGGCGTCTATTCGGTACAGTTCGAGCGGATCGCCGAGGCTGTCGCCGATTTCCGGTGGTAACACCGGCATCGTGGGCGAGGCGAGCACGTCTGCCTGTGCAAACGCGTCGTCGAAGTCCCGTTTCACCCACGCACGGGCATCCTGTGCTTTCTTGTAATACTTGTCGTGGTATCCAGCAGAGAGCGCGTACGTTCCGAGCAGAACGCGGCGTTTGACCTCCTCGCCGAACGCTTCTCGTGCTCGGGCGAACGACTCGTTCCAGTCGCCCTCGTAGTCGCCCGAAACGCCGTACCGGACGCCGTCGAAGCGCGCGAGGTTCGAGGAGGCCTCGGACATGGCGATGACGTAGTACGCCGCGAGCGCGTGTTCGATCGAGTCGAGTTCGATCTCGACGACGGTGGCCCCCTGTGCTTCCAACTCGGCTACTGACTCCTCGAACACGTCCACGATCCGTTGGTCGGCTCCCTCGCGGAGGGATCTGAGAACGCCGACAGTCATTCCATCGACAGCCCCGTCGGCCGCAGCGGCGTACGCCGCGTTCGCTCCCGCCTGGTGGGTGGTCGCGTCGTGGTCGTCCGGGCCGGCGATCACGTCCAACAGCGCGGCGGTTTCCTCGACGCTCGGCGCGATCGGTCCGATCTGTTCTAAGCTGTTGGCGTACGCGATCAGCCCGTATCGGGAGACGAGTCCGTACGTCGGTTTGAGACCCACGACGCCACAGAACGCCGCCGGGTTGCGGATCGAGCCGCCGGTGTCGGTGCCGAGCGCAAGATCCGCCTTGCCCGCCGCGACGGCGGCCGCGCTTCCACCCGAGGAGCCACCGGCCACTCGGTCCCGTGCCCGCGGGTTTTCGGTCGGTCCGAAGGCGGAGGTTTCAGTCGTCCCGCCCATCCCGAACTCGTCCATGTTCGCCTTCCCGACGATCGTCGCGCCCGCCGCTTTGAGTCGTTTGACGACGGTGGCGTCGTAGGGAGGGACGTACTCCTCGAGCATTGCGGAGCCACAGGTCGTCCGGACGCCCGCCGTCGAAATGTTGTCCTTGACGGCGACAGTCGCACTGGACAGGGGTCCGTCACTCGTGGGGTCGATGGATGTCTCCGTGATGAAGGCGTTGTGATCGGCGCTCATGACACCCGTGGCCCTTTGAAGTAACCGTCCTCGGTCTCCCCAGCGTTGTCGAGTGCTTCGTCCTGATCGAGGCTCGGGCGTCGCTCGTCCGGTCGCATGACGTTCACGAGATCGCTCTCGGCTTCGACCTCGGGGACCTCGTCCAACGAATCGAAGTAGCCGAGGATGTCGGCGAACTGTGCTTCGAACAGCTCGACCTCCGACTCCTCCAGCGCGACCCGCGCGAGATCCCCCACGTGTCGAACCGCATCGGCGTCGACGGCGTCCTCACTCATACTCGGGTCCAATCCGGGCCGACCACTAAGCGTTTCGATGCCACAAACCACCCCGAGAATCGAGAGGAACGTTCGACACCATCAAAGAAAGACCCATGTGTTACGAACACATAATACAGTAATGTATGACATCGACCGTTACCGCCCGCGTTCCGGAGGAGCTGAAGGCGCAAACGTCCGAGTACAACATCAACGTCAGTGAAGTCGTCCGTGACGCGCTCGAAACCGAAGTACGTCGCCAGCGCCGGGAGGCCCTTATCGAGCGGGGTGACGAACTCAGCCGTCGGTTCGGTGAGCAGATCGAGACCGATCGCGTCGTCGAAACGATCCGCACGGATCGGGAGACTCGATAGTGACGGGCAGCACCTATCTCTTCGATGCGAGTAGCCTCGTCGAACTCATCAAGCAGGGAGATGGTGCTACAGCAGCCGCGTTCGACCAGTACACTCTTTCGCTCGCGTTCTACGAAGTAGGGAATAGTTTTTGGAACGATTCGGCTGCCCAGCAACTGTTGAGCCGCGAGGATGCGACCGCTGCCGTCGACTTTCTTGCAACTATCCGAGCGGAAATGAACGTGGTGACACTCCCGGAGGTCGGCGCGGCAACCGTTTTCGAAACGGCGTGGAACGAGGGAGTCACGTATTACGTCGGGGCGTACCTTGCCGCCACCCAAGAGTTGAGCGCCACACTTGTAACCGAAGACGGAGGGATGGCCGACCATGCTTCCGACTCGGTGGACGTGACAACTGCCGAGGAAATTATTCCAATAGAATAGTAATATGATACAACGATGTTTGAGCGACCCAACCGCTCTCAGAGCAAGCCCCGGCCGACATCGGAGAAGAGATCCTCAGCAGCGTACTTGATTCGCCGTTTGACGGCGCCACCGGCTTGACGGAGGCTGATACGCCACGGCGTCCGTTCACCGACCACAGTGGTTTCGCCGTCGTCGATGGCCTGGAGGATCCCATCGACCGACCGTTCCTCGCTTCCCACGTGTGTGATCGCCTGTCCGACCATCTCCGCGATGTGTGCGTCGCTGCCGGCGGTCATCGGGAGTCCGCGGTAGGAGGCAAACCGCTCTGCCTTCCGGTTCGATCGGCCGGTGAGCAGACGCGAGTTGTACACCTCGATAGCGTCCGCGCGAGCGAGCTGTTCGTGTGAGACGTTCGGCGCGACGCCGTGGCGAGCTCCCTGAAACGGGTGGGGAACGACGGCAAGTCCTCCGAGATCGTGAATCCGCTCGACTGTCTCCGAGAACGAGAGTCCCGACGACACGCACTCTTCGATCCCTAGCCCGAGTACGTGGCCCGCGGCGCTGGTGATCTCCGCACCCGGAATCCCGATCAATCCGTATTCGGGAGCCATCTCCGAGGCTTCGAGGCTCGCGTCGATTCGGTCGTGATCAGTCACCGCGACCGCGTCGAGACCGACAGCTTCTGCCTGTGTGAGCAGCATGTCGATCGGATCACGGCCGTCGTATGAACGGTCGGAGTGGGTGTGTAGCTCGACCGAAAGCACATCCAGCAGTTTGTCGCTGCTGGCAAAAGCGATACGATACTGAACGCGAGCGTTGGGTGTCACCTCGTGTCATTCCTGGGGATGTAGACGCAACGGACAGCGGGACTGGTTAGGGACTGTTGTGAGTATGTTCGGCACGGTCGTTGACTGACGACTGCTCTGGGGGTTCATACTGTCGGTCATAGGCCTGTCACCATGGGGTGGCCTGTTCGATATAGTCATCGCCACGAGAATCCATTCACGACACTATGGCGTGACGTAAGTATGACCGACAGTATCACGAACCGTTCTGTGGCGCGCGGGACGGAATCACAACAGTGCTAGTAAACATGAAAAGGGCTTTCACCGGGCTTCGCTGACACCCGAACAATGAGCCTCGCCTCGTCGGATTACGAACTCGTCGTTTCGGAGCTCGGCCGCGATCCGACACCAGCGGAGGAAGCGCTCTTCGAGAATCTCTGGAGCGAACACTGCGCGTACCGCTCCTCCCGACCACTGCTGTCGGCGTTTGACAGCAAGGGACTACGTCCCTCTGGCAGCCAGAAGCCGGAGGCTTCTGGCGATAGCGACGGCGAACACGTCGTCGTCGGGCCGGGCGACGACGCCGCCGTGGTCGCGCTGTCCGATTCCGTGTACATCACGCTGGGAATCGAGAGCCACAACCATCCGTCCTACGTCGATCCCTACGACGGTGCCGCGACAGGAGTGGGTGGGATCGTGCGCGACACGATGTCGATGGGTGCGTACCCGATCGCGCTCACCGACAGCCTCTACTTCGGGTCGTTCGAGGACGAACACCCCCGGTATCTGTTCGAGGGGGTCGTGGAGGGGATCGCCGATTACGGCAACTCCATCGGGGTGCCGACCGTCGGGGGAAGCGTCGCCTTCCACCCCGACTACGACGGCAATCCGCTGGTCAACGTCGCGTGCGTCGGGGTGGTGACGCCCGACCGGCTGGTCACCGCGGAGGCCCAGACCCCGGGCAACGCGTTGGTGCTCGTGGGCAACGCCACCGGTCGTGACGGACTCGGCGGTGCCAGCTTTGCGAGTGAAGATCTGAGCGAGGACGCCGAAACCGAGGACAGGCCGGCGGTACAGGTCGGTGATCCCTACACCGAGAAGCTCCTCATCGAGGCGAACGAGACGCTCGTCGAAGAGGGGTTGATCGAATCGGCGCGCGACCTCGGCGCGGCGGGACTCGGCGGCGCATCCAGCGAGCTGGTCGCAAAGGGGGAGTTAGGCGCGCAGATCGAACTCGATAGCGTCCACCAGCGAGAGCCGAACATGAGCGCGCTCGAAATCCTGCTCGCCGAATCCCAAGAGCGGATGTGCTACGAAGTAGCGCCCGAGAACGTCGATCGCGTTCGAGCGGTCGCAGACCGGTTCGATCTCGGTTGTTCGGTCATCGGGAGCGTGACAGAAGGCAACTACGTCTGTGCGTTCGAGGGAGAAACGGTCGTTGACGTGCCGGCCGACTACCTGGCTGACGGTGCGCCGATGAACGATCTCGATAGCGTTTCCCCGGAGCCACCCACAGAGACAGCGCTCCCGACACCGGCGTTGGAAACGGCGTTCGAGTCCGTCCTCGCAAGCCCGAACGCGGCGAGCAAGGAGTGGGTGTACCGCCAGTACGACCACGAGGTCGGAACACGAACGGTCGTCCGGCCCGGTGACGACGCCGCCGTGCTGGCGATGCCCGAGTGTGAGGAGGATCGAGGGGTTGCCGTCGCCGCCGGTAGCGATCCGAACTGGACGAGCACCGCGCCGTATGCGGGTGCCCGCGCCGTGGCGCTCGAGGTCGGGACGAACCTCGCTGCCAAAGGGGCAACACCGCTCGCAGCCGTGGACTGTCTCAACGGCGGCAATCCAGAAACCCCAGAGGTGTACGGCGGGTTCAACGGAATCATCGACGGGTTGGCCGACATGTGCCGGGCGCTGTCGGTGCCCGTCGTGGGGGGCAACGTCTCCCTGTACAACGATTCCGCGAGCGGTCCCATCCCGCCGACGCCGACGCTGGCGATGGTCGGTGCCACGGAGGGCTACGACGCTCCACCCCTGGCGTTTCCTGAGGCGACCGAGCCGGGAACGATCCTCCTCGTCGGGGATCCTGCAGTGGCAGGCGATCGGACGCCGAAGCTCGGTGGGAGCGAGTTTCTCGCCCAGTTCGAGGGCACCGACGCGTTCCCGGCCCCTGCCGATGCGGCTTCGGCCTCGGCGTTCGTCGAGACGCTCGCTTCGGTGGCGTCCGACGAACACACCAGAGCGGTGCACGACGCGAGCCACGGCGGGCTTGCCGTGACCCTCGCGGAGATGATTTCGGCGGAAAGAGGGGCCGACGTGACGCTCGCTGGCGACGGAGGGAGCGCAGGGCTGCTGTTCAACGAGCGGGCGGGACGGGCTGTCGTCGAAACCACCGCTCCAGAAGCGGTCCGAACGGCGTTCGAAAACGTCACACCGGTCGAAGAGATCGGGCACACCGACGCGAGCGGCCAGCTCTCGCTTTCGGTGAACGGGGAGGTGCTCGAGTACGGCGCTGGGACCGTTCGGGAGCTTCGCGGTGTGCTCGACCGGGAACTCGATTGATCGACTGATACTGTCGGTCTAATATATGAAATCTACGGTGGCCTGTGTCGCGGAGAGCGTGGTGAACGGGCAACTGCGTGTTCGACGGACCATGACCCGAGACGCTGATGTATCCGCTCAACGTAATCCGACATTTTATTTCATATATTTCTATAATGATATTTAATACAGTTCGGATCGTGAGATGAAACGGATCATGAGACGATCGCTCACGTCTACGGTGGTAGTAACGCTGTTGATCAGTCTCGTTGGTGCGACAGCCGTCCCGATGGTCGCCCAGAGCGCCGGGATCGCCACAGAAGTCAGCAACGGCAGCCCGGACGAGATCGTCGAAGACACGACAGTTGCGCTTTCGACCGGCGACGCAGTCGACGTGACAGTCAAAGCCGAAAACGCCTCCGACGCCAGCGTGGCTATCGAGCGCAACACGACGACGAACACAGTGACCGTCACAGTCGACGCGAACGGCGACGGAACGGTCGACGCCGCGGGTACGGTTCAGTCCGGTGATGATACGCGCCTCAACATCGACACCAACACCGACGTTCCGATGAGCCTCCGCCTTGCGCTTCGACCTACAGTGTAAGGAACGGAATTCCGAAGACGATCACCATTCCGACGAGCGCAACAGCGAACCCGACGCCAACGTCGCGCATCGTGTACGCCTGTTGTGGGGCAGTTTGGCGCTCGACGTGGCTCGCATCGGTCGTTCCGGTTTCGTGTTCGTTCATGTCGAGTGTGGGTGAGGGCCGTACTTTGGGTTGTCGATCGACGGTTGGTCGGCGTCTCCGTGGGGCGCGATCCGTGCGCCACTCACCGCCGCCGAACGATCAGCGTGCCTCGGTTCTCGAAGACGACTTCGTAGTCCGGTGATTGGCGCAAACTGCGTCCGAGACTGGTCCAGCGACGCTCTCCCCGCTGCCGGTTGTACCCCGCAGAGGAGAGGTACACGTAGTCCGGTTCGAGACCCGACTGGTTGAGCTGTGCCGTGAGACAGGCAGCGTCTAAACACGGGCGTAACTGGTCCCGCAGGTGCATCTGTCGCCCCCTGGTTCCCTTCCACTCGCTCCCTTGCGGGACGACGAGGCTCGTCCGGTCGGCGAGCAGCGGAAACCACTCCGCGACGCTCCCGATTACGACGAAAGAAGCGTTTTCAGACGTGTTCGTCCGCGCCCACTCCGTCGCTTCGACGTCAGAGCCGTGGACGAACATCGGTAGCTCGTCGTCCGCACCGCCTCCAGCGACGTAGAGCGACGCCGATGTGGTGCCGTAGGTTGCGATCGACCCGAGGACGAGAACTGCGAGCACACAGGCGCGCGGACCGGTGGATCTCAGTCGCGCTGCCAGTTTGCCCCAAGCGTCCGACACCGTCTTCGTCCGTTCCCTCGCGTCGAGCACCCCCAACACTGCGTTCTCGATCCGCCAGAGGTGAGGGGCCACCCCCTCGAAGAGCAACACAGCAACCATCATCGCGCCGACGACGAGCACGTGTTCGTCGCGCCCGGTGAGAAACCCGGTGACAACGAACCAGACAGGAAGCAACGGCCGCCGCCGCGCGAGGAGAAACACCCCGCCGAGAATCGCCAGCAGTGGCCACGGCGACGGTAACGACGAGGTCTCAGCGGGAAACTCCCGGTACCAGCTGCCATAACCGACGCTCCCGTGTGTACTGCTCGCCTGCACGAACACGTCGAATCCGTGGGTGCTGACGATCGGTAGCCACCACGGAGCAGCCAGGGCCAATCCACCAGCGGCGACGGCAGCCCCATACAGTAACCCGTGTAGCGTTCGGTCGAGACAGACGTAAAAGACGAGATAGCTCACGCCAAAGAAGGCCGTGTACAGCGGGTGAGTCAAGAGCGTTGCTCCGAACAGACCGGCCGAGGCGAACAGCCACGTCCGCGAACCGGTTCGAAAGAGCCGAACGCCGGTGTAGATCCCTGCACTCGTGAACAGTAACGCCGCCGCACGGACTGTTCCGCCCGCAGTAACAGTCAGGTGGAGCACTGGTGGGGCAGTAGCGACCACGATCGCCGCGAACGCCCCCTGTCGACGGCTCTCCAGTAGTTCTGCTGCTGCCACGGCGTAGACGACCAGCGCGCCCGCAACCAACACCCCTGGCAAAACGCGCGCGAGCGCGAGTGGTGGTGCCCCGAAATCGAGCAGGACACCGACGACGAACAGCATGAGCGGCGGGTAGCTGAAGGGGATCCCCCCCGCTGTGTAATGGGGAATCTCCGCAGGCAAGGTGTAGCCGTGGGACGCGATCTCTTCACCCATCATCAAGAAGAGTCCGCCACCCAACGATGGATAGGGGTGTGTTAGAAAGTACACGGCGTAAACGGGGATGAATACGAGCACGCCGAGCACGGCGTACCATCGCCAGCGAGATCGTCCAATCACACGTAGCAGAACATCACCCCCTAACTAATACCCTATGACATATTATCGGGCCATTGACGGCCGACTCGGTAGCCACACCATCGACCGCTTCGCAAGCCGGATTCGTTTTACCCCATCGAACTGTACCACCACCCATGACGTTGACCAAGCGGATCATCCCCTGCATCGACGTGGATCTCGACGAGGAGGGGAACGCCGCCGTCTACACGGGCGTCAACTTCGAGGATCTCGCGTACACGGGTGATCCAGTGGAGATGGCCCGGCGGTACAACGCCGCGGGCGCGGACGAGTTCGTGTTCTTGGACATCACGGCCAGCGCCGAGGGACGGGAGACGATGCTGGACACCGTTTCACGGGTCGCGGACGAAGTGTTCATTCCGTTGACCGTTGGCGGGGGGATTCGAACCCGCGACGACGTAAAGGAGACGCTCCGAGCGGGGGCCGACAAGGTGTCGATCAACACAGGGGCGCTCTCCCGGCCCGAACTCATCACGGACGCGGCAGCGGCCTTCGGGAGTCAGTGTGTCGTCATCAGCGTCGATGCCCGCCGTCGGTTCGACGAGGCGGGCGAACAGTACGCGCGGATCGATGGGGAATCGTGTTGGTTCGAATGCACAGTCAAAGGCGGCCGCGAAGGAACCGGCATCGACGCCGTCGAATGGGTCGAAGAAGCAGACGAACGCGGGGCGGGTGAGCTGTTCGTCAACTCCATCGACGCCGATGGCACGAAAGACGGGTACGACATTCCGCTCACGGCAGCCGTCTGTGAATCCGTCTCAACGCCCGTCATCGCGTCCTCTGGCTGTGGCGGTCCCGAGGACGTGTACGAGGTGTTCACCGACGCCGGCGCCGACGCGGCGTTGGCCGCCTCGATCTTCCACTTTGAGGAGTACACCATCGACGCGGTCAAATCCTATCTCGACGAGCGCGACATCCCCGTCAGGCACTGATCGACCACACACCACGTCGCTCACGGACGCCCCAGATTACTGGAACGTCCGGCTGATCTGTTCCCTGTCGGTCGGTTCGCTGGCGCGTCCGAACTGGTCTTCGATCTCCTCGTACTGTTCTTGGACCTCCTCGGTGACGCTCGGGCTGATTTCGTCGAGCGCCGCTTCGAAGTGATCCATCGTGATGAGGACGTTGCCGACGGAGCCCTCGATGTCTTCGGGATCGACGCTGTCGATGAGCTCGCGCGTGGCGATCATCGCGGCTTCCCGGGTGACAGCCTCGATATCCGCTCCGACGTAGCCGTCCGTCATCCGGGCCAACCGGTCGAGGTCGACGGTGTCAGCGAGCGGTTTGTCCCTGGTGTGGACCTCGAAGATGGCCTGGCGGGCCTCCTCGTCGGGAACGGGCACGTGGACGTGCCGGTCGAGACGCCCCGGCCGGAGCAGGGCGCTGTCGATGAGATCCGGGCGGTTGGTCGCGGCGATAATGACGACGTCATCGAGTTCCTCGACGCCGTCGAGTTCCGTCAGCAGCTGTGAGACGACCCGCTCTCCGACACCGGAGTCGCTCATGCGCTGTCCGCGCTCGCCCGCGATCGAATCGATCTCGTCGAAGAACACCACTGTGGGCGCGTTCTCCCGGGCCTTTGAGAACACGTCCCGGACGCCCTTTTCGGATTCACCCACGTACTTGTTCAACAGTTCGGGTCCTTTGATCGAGATGAAGTTGCTGTTGGCCTCGTTGGCGATGGCTTTTGCGAGCAGCGTTTTGCCCGTGCCCGGTGGACCGTACAGCAGGACGCCCTTGGCCGAGGCCATATCCATCGTCCGGAACACCTCGGGGTAGTCGATCGGCCACTGGATGGTCTCCCGAAGCCGCTCTTTGGTCTCTTCGAGTCCGCCAACGCTGTCCCACGTAACGTCCGGAACCTCCACGAACACCTCCCGCAGCGCGGAGGGTTCGATGCCCTTGAGCGCCTCCCGGAAGTCGGCGTCCGTTACACGGAGGTCTTCGAGCATCTCGCTGTCGATCTCGTCGCTTTCGAGATCCAACTGGGGACGGATGCGCCGCAGCGCAGTCATAGCGCCTTCTTTGGCGAGGGATTCGACATCGGCGCCCACGAACCCGTGGGTGTTCTCGGCGTACGTATCGAGATCCACGTCGTCGGTGAGCGGCATCCCACGGGTGTGTACCTGCAGGATCTCCTTGCGTCCCCCCTTGTCGGGCACGCCGACCTCGATCTCGCGGTCGAACCGACCGCCGCGCCGGAGTGCTGGATCGAGTGCGTCGACGCGGTTGGTCGCGCCGATGACGGTCACCTGTCCGCGTTCTTCCAACCCGTCCATCAGCGAGAGGAGCTGTGCGACCACGCGGCGCTCGACATCCCCGGTGGTCTCACCGCGCTTTGGCGCGATGGCGTCCAGCTCGTCGATGAAAACGATGGCTGGAGTGTTTTCGGACGCCTCCTCGAAGATCTCCCGAAGCTGCTCTTCGGACTCGCCGTAGAACTTCGACATGATCTCCGGGCCGGAGATGTTGGTGAAGTACGCGTCAATCTCGTTCGCGACCGCCTTAGCCATCAGCGTCTTGCCCGTTCCGGGCGGACCGTGGAGGAGCACACCTTTGGGCGGGTCGATCCCGAGTTGGCGGAACAGTTCGGGATGGCGCATCGGCAGCTCGATCATCTCCCGTACCTGCTCTAGCTCTTCGTCCAAGCCACCGATGTCCTCGTAGGTGACGTTCGGCGTCTCCCGGTCGCTCGATCCCTCCGAAACGATCTGCTCTGCGGGCTTTTCGCTCACCTGCATCTCCGTCGAGTCGGTGATCACGACCGTCCCGTCCGGAGTAGTGTCCGCGATCTTCAACGGAATACTCTGTCCGGACATGCTCGATAAGGGACCCAGACCGAACGAAATCGGAACGGTTTGGCCCGTCGTCACCGCGTGGCCGCTCAGCTGATCCCGGATCAACGATCCGACGTCGCCCTGGATCCGAAGCGTCTGGGGAAGCGCCACCGTGACTCGTTTTGCCGGTTTCACGTCCGCCTTCTCGACAGTGACGCTGTCGTCGATCCCGACGCCAACCTCCTGACGAAGGCGGCCGTCGATCCGGATGATCCCGTTGCCCTGATCCTCCGGGTAGCCCGGCCAGACGCGAGCGACAGCACGCCCTTCGTCTGCACTGATCACGATGTAATCCCCGTTTTCGAGATCAAGCTCGGCCATCGCCGCACGATCGATCGCAGCGAGTCCTCGACCCGCGTCTTTCTGTTTTAAGAATTTAACGGTGAGTTTCATCGTTCTACCTCTACACCAACGATCCCGTTTTTCATAAACGCTTGCGCGTCACCTGCCGGAAGGTCGAAGTCGTACTGCTTACCACCGACGACGAACATCGCCGTCCCATCGGCGATGTCGACTGTCGCGTCGGTTCCAGCCCCCGTGTCCATCACGAAGACGGTCACATCGTCGTACTCGTACCGAGAAACGGGCGCTCCCTCTCCCGAGAATTGCTGTTGATCGTTCATCCTAACTCAAAGTTAGTCGTAATACTATATAAGCCTTCTGCAGAAAAGCGCAGTACGGTGTAGACAGTCGAAACATCGATAGAAATGCGGTTCGGATCATTGGATGGGAGCAGTAGAGCGAGAGAGTACCTAGCGGGAGACGTGGTGTGTTTATGTGGCTGTCGGCGTAGTTCCGGTATGGAAAGCGTTCGTCACGACGGGCGCGAGACGGCGTATCGGCGGACGGATTTCGGGGACGGAGAGCCAGTAGTGTACGTTCACGGCAGCGGTGGCACCCACCAGCTGTGGGTCAACCAGTACGGTCGCCGTGCGAACGACCGTCCGGCCGTCGCGCTCGATCTGAGCGGTCACGGGGAGAGCGAGGACATCGACACCGAGCCGGGATACGAAACGCTCGCCGCGTACGCGGACGACGTGCTCGCCGTGGTTCGGGAGGTGAATGGGGGCGTGGTGGACGGTAACTCCCTGGGTGGTGCCGTGGCGATGTGGCTCGCCCTCGAACGGAACGCGCTCGACGCGCTCGTCCTCTGCGGGACGGGCGCGAAGCTCGGCGTGACCGACGAGCTGCTCGAGTTGCTCGAATCGGATCTCGACGGCACGACGGAGCTGCTCCACGGGACGAATCTGTTGTTTCACGACGCCGACGCGGACACCGAACGCGTTTCGAACGAAGCGATGCGCGAGGTGGGGTTGGACGTGCTCCGGCGTGATTTTCTGAGTTGTAACGCCTTCGACGTGCGCGATCGGGTATCCGAGATCTCGACGCCGTGTCTGGCCATTACTGGCGAACACGACCAGCTCACTCCGGTGTCTTTCCACGAGTATCTCGCGGAGAACGTACCGAACTGTCAGCAGGTGACGGTTCCGGACGCGGCCCACCTCTCGATGCTCGAACGGCCCGAACAGTGGAACGACGCCGTTGGATCGTTCCTATCGTCCGTGTAACGGTTCAGTACAGTTCGTCCAGCGTCTCTTCGACGTGGCTGTGTTCCTCGGCAGGGAACGATCCCGATTCGACCGCCTCGACGTATCCGTCGAGTGCGCGCTGTAGTTCGCCACGGACGTCCCCGAACGCCGTCGCGAACGGTGGTGGGCTTTCGCTGAGTCCGACCGCGTCGTGGAATACGAGCACCTGGCCGTCACAGTCGGGACCGGCACCGATGCCAATCGTCGGGATAGCGAGTTCGTCAGTGACGTGGGCCGCGAGGTTCGCGGGCACGTGTTCGAGGACGAGCGAGAACGCGCCGGCCTCCTCGTGAGCGCGCGCGAGATCGACTATCTCCTGGGCGGCCTCCTCGGTCGTTCCCTGTCTGGTGTAGCCTCCGAGTTCGTTCACCCGTTGGGGCGTCAATCCGAGGTGTGCCATGACGGGAATCCCGAGCTGGACGAGCCGTTCGGTGAGATCGACGGTGTGGGGCCCGGATTCGAGTTTGACGGCACCGGCACCCGCCTCTTTGAGCATCCGGCCGCAGTTGCGGACGCTTTCGGCCGCGTCGGCCCCGAACGAAAGGAACGGCATGTCAGCCACGACGAGGGCGTCCTCAGTGGCGCGGGCGACGGCTTCCGTGTGGCTCGCCGTCTCGTCGACGGTGACCGGCAGCGTCGACTCGTATCCGAGCGCAGCGTTGCCCATGCTGTCACCAACGAGGACGATGTCGACACCCGCCTCCTCGACGAGGCGCGCTGTCGGTGCGTCGTAGGCAGTGAGCATCGTTATCGGCTCGGAGCCAGCCATCGAACGGATCGCTGTCACTGACGGCATAGCTGATGGTGGTCGCCGCGTCCGGTAAACGTGTTCGATCCGGGGTGGCGAAACCAAGATTCCTCAGAAACAGCCCGAACGAGTAGGTTTATTCGTCCTGCCTTCGCATTTTCATTCACTTCGAGTCGAAGCGAGAGCCATGCCTGAGCACATCGAAACGACGACACCAGAGGGAGTGGACTACGGCTGGGTGATGCAGGTCACATTCGTGCTGACGATCCTCCTCGGCGCGCCCGTGGTCGCCGCGTTGTCTCTCAGCACCGGACCCCTCGGCACGTGGACCGACCGCGCCGTGTTCGCCCTCCGTGTCGGCTCGGTCGTCTGGGCCATCACCGCGGTCGCGGTTTTTCTGTACGCTCGCCGAATGCAGGGGCGAGCGTAGCTTTCCCCTTAGCTACCGCCGAATTCCCGTGACATTCCTTTGAACAGATAAAGCACTTTCCACAACCAGTCTGAAAGCTTCCAAAGCGGAAACGTGATCGGACCTATCGGCCGTTTGCGGGTGTTGTGGAGCGTAGCGAGCCGCCATTGACCGCTTTGGCGCACGGCCACCAGCGTGACGATCGAATCGCGTTCCGGTGACGGCTCGGATCTGTCGCGCATCACTGTGCTACCGGTCGCGTGCATGAGAGCGACGTCGGGACTCAGGAGCCGCACGCTCTTGACCTGTCCTACCAAGCGCGTTCCTTTCATCCACTTGTCGAAGAGCTGCTGGTGAAACGTTGCGATCTCCTCTTGCCCGTGGAAGTGAGTCCCGTCGAAGCCCACGAGATCACCATCCTCAGTGAACACTTCGGCAAAAGCGTCGCCACTACCTTGGTTCCAGCCATCCATCAACTGTTGGTAGAGATCGCGGACGGCTGCTTCGTCTGCGGAGCCGATCACGGGAGTTTTGTCGTGTGAATCCGTCGTCATCAATCGCTCGTTGGCTCTACCAACCCACCAACGTTTCCGCAAACATGTTTCCATCAACCCATTATGTCAAAAAGACTTTATTATAAACATGCTAGTCGGGCCATCAGGATTGCTCTCGGTCTCGGACTCATAGCGTCGTTGTCGCGCATTACTCGATTCACACGAGTATCCGGTTTCTTTGTCGGAGCCAAGCACGTGAATGGGCTGTCCAGGTGGTCATTCGTGGTTTCCATTCACACTATTGGTTCGCCGATAAACTCCTTGATGATCCGCCCTTCGGCACGATGGAGGATGCCACTCGCCGTCGCTTTATTGACGTCCAGCGCAGCTGCGAGATCCGTAAGCGAACACTCGCGCGGGTTATCGTAGTAGCCACGTTCGATCGCTTCGGTAACGAACTGGTGCTGTCGATCCGTGAGTAGCGTCGTCGGATCGAGCGACTGAGTGAGCGAGATGACCTCGTATGTGACACCAGCGGCGTCCAATTCGGCCTTGTATTGCGCCAGTCGGTCGTGTGAGACGGTCGTTTCACTGATGATCCACCCGTTTCGAACGATCATCGGAAACTGCGGAAGCATCTCCGAGGAA
Organism: Halobacteriales archaeon YIM A00010; assembly: GCA_025041175.1. Lineage (GTDB taxonomy): Archaea > Halobacteriota > Halobacteria > Halobacteriales > Haloarculaceae > Halocatena. The sequence goes on along the minus strand of JAKCFJ010000001.1, from coordinate 686,898 downwards.
AGCGCGGCGTGGTGCGGTGCCGGATCGGTCGGCATCAGGAACTGAAGCAACAGACGTTGCTGTTCTCTATGCAACACTTCTGTGGATTGGATCTCGGGGGCTTCGGCGATGAATTCGGCGACTGTCTCCGGTGTTGCCGCTTGCACTTCCGCAATTCCGAGCAGACCATCCTCTGCGGGCCACGAGGCCACGAACCGGAGCTCGGCGTCTGGCAGTTCCCTCGCCAACTCGGTGAGGCTCCCACCGGGTTTGACCTTCATCTTGACGTGTGGCATACACCACGACAATCGATCCGAGTCCGTATCGATGTACCTGCAAACATGTTTGCGCGAGAATCTACGGTTGGTGCGTTCGTGTTTCCGGACATGGTCTCGATGGAGACCCCGTTGAACGGACAACCCAGGCGCATCGAACGGGAAAAGCGACTGTCTTCCGGGCATCGAAGGACAGCATGACACGAGTGCTCAAGACGTCTGGATTTCTCGGGCTCGCTGTGATGATGTGCGTCGGGCTCTACCAGGGCTATCTTTTCGCAATCGAACAGGCTCCGCCGTTCTGGTTGGTCGCTGGCCACGCTCACCTCGGGATGCTCTCGATCCTCGCTATCGTCACCGGTGTCGCGGTCGAGGCGCTTGCAGTAACGGGGCAGTTGCGTCGCGTCGTCACCGGGCTGTTCCTCATCGGTCAGTGGCTCCTTCCGGTAACGTGGTGGGTTGCCTTCGGCACCGGCAACGAGTTCCTCCTGGCGACGTTCTTCGTGTGGGGACCGTGTCTGATCGTGGTAATGCTCCTCATGGCGTGGCGGGCAGCCACCATCGAGGCAGCCAACAGGGGGCCATCAGACAAGGTTCCAGCAGACGATTGACCGCTCGAGCGGTCCAGTAACGAGTGAACACGTCCCCCATCCGTTCACCCCCTGGCTCCGAAACGTCAGTCGAGGTTCACAACGACGCTGTCGGTTGGTCACGGGACACGAAACCACGCTGATAACCGTTCTAATTTTCAGTCGGGTTTAGTAGCATCGCGTTGGAATCGGTTGTACAGGTGAGGATGTACCGTGTGATGCTACCGCTAGGGCAACGCCACCCTGTGTTCCGAACCGTGATTTCTGTCAGTCCACCCGTGTCGTTCCGGCTGCGCTCACCGCACGCCATAGCACGTTGGTTGGAACGCCGGGACTGACGACCGCTCACCGATCCTGTTTCGGTCGCAGACTGAACACCAGCAGAACGGGCACACGCGTCGTCGGGCGAAACTGAATCCGAACGAGTGTGTGATGGAAAACTGGCGTGATTCCCCACCTCCGTATAGGCGGTGGGATTCGCCTCCTCCATCAGACACCCGTTGAGGTATTTCCGACCGACGTTAACAGCCCCAACCGCGTCTCGATCACACTCATAGCCACACGCGGGACAGTGGAAATGGCCGCCGTGGCGGCACTCGGTGTGATCATCCGGCGCGGTGACCGTCTGCCCACGCTCACCACACCGCGGGCAGTACCGACTCGTGCCCCACGGATTCACTGTCTCGACGCCAATTCCCAGCAATTGGGCTTTGTACTCGACGCGGTCAAGCAACGCCCCACGTGCCCACGACGTGATCGACCACGCCGTCACTCCACTCGTGGTTCCGGCGTCGAGTTGGCCCAACGATTCGAAGACGATCATCTCACAGCCGTGATCGGCGGCCAGCCAGACCAGTTCGTTCGCCACATCATGCTGGATCTGTTCGCGCAGCCGGCGTTCTTTTCGGCGAGTCTGGCGATATTCGGCCAGCAACTGAGCGAACCGCTCGGTATGCGCCTTGCCCTGCTGGCGGAGGCGCGCGATGCGGTCGTTGATTCCGTCTGCATCCGACTTGAGCCGGAACAGCTTTTCTTTGGTGGGGTGGTCGATGAACTGTGGCGGGGTGAGCTGCTCGTGAGTGGCCCCCTCGCCGGCTTCCAGCACGACCGCGGTGGCCTGTTTTTTCACGCCGAGATCAACCGCCATGACGCGGTCGGTCACTGTCTCACACGCATGTTCGGGCACCGAGATGGGCACATCCAGCGTGTAGTCACCCTCAGAGGCGTGGAGGGTGGGAGCTTTCAATTCCCCACCGTCCAGCAGCTTGTGAAATCGGCTGTGGGTGGGAAATCGGAGTTCGTGAGTCGTCCAGTCGTGATAGGAAGCCGGGGTGAGCGTGTCCGGCGCGTTCAGCGCAACAACCACTTCTCCATCCTCGACGGCCAGCCCATGGATGTGGTAATCGCCTTTGTCCGGGGCGTAGGGCAGGGTACCGTTTGGTTGTGGGCGGTCGACAAGCTCGGTGTACGTCTCGGGAAACCGTCCGTGGCGATCGTAGTAGGTGTTGAGCTTCCCAACGACGGCTTCGAGGACCCCCCACGGGATGTACGGTGAGTCGTCCTCGAACAGGCGGGTGCGCAGGCGACGCCAGCCGATCCGCCGGATCTTGCGCTCGGCAACCGTGTCCGTGACGAACTGGAAGGCGTGGTACTCGTCGGTGTGGGCGTCTAAGACCTGGGTGACGCGGTGGGAGACACACCGCTTGAACCGGCTGTAGACGTATTCGTCCACATCGTGGAAGGCATCGCGAGGTGGTCGGCCGGCGATCGCAGCGAGGTGGATATCGGCCCAGTACTCGTCTGCGAGCAGCCGGCGGGTGTGACGGGCGACGAGCGTGGTGAGCCGGTCACAGATAGCGTGATACTGTTCGGGGAGGTGAAACTGTTCGGTGAGATGGGTCATTGGGGACTGGCCTCCGGGGTGGCAGGAGAGCAACGGAGTGGCCCCGGCCAGTCCCACCCCATCGTTGGGGCACTGATGGAGACATTCCCAGGCCCGACTGCCGGCCGGGCTGGCTCGGTCACTGTACCGCGGTCGCGGCTGGGGGTCTGCATAGCACGCCCTAGGAGACCACATCGCAGATAAACCTTCGCCGACGCTGGTTCTCATTACGACTGATTCATTCAGAATAGTACTGATTTTTGTAACTGTTACGCTACCCTCTACGGATCGTAGGCGACGCAGGGGGCAGGGAGGGACTGTTTACACGTGTCTGTAGGCCGTTCCGGCCCGTTGTGCGGTCAGTTCGTCCCGCTGTGAGTCGCCCACGAACAGCGTTTCTCCCGGCGTTCCATCGAGCCGCCGGACAGCGGTGAGCAGCGGTTCGGGATCGGGTTTGCGCGTCGAAACGGTGTCACGGCCGACCACGGTTTCGACGTGGTCCGTGATGCCGTGGGAGTCGAGCGCGAGCCGACACGCCCGTTCGCAGTTGAGCGAGCAGACCGCAACAGGAACCGATCGGGGAAGCTCCGAGGCGGCGGGCAGGCGCGTCGACCGCTCCGCGCCGCGACACTCGTGTTCGCTGACGATGCGCTCGATGGCGTCCCGCGCGTCGTTGGCAGCCGCGAGGTCCAACATCTCCCACAGGTCCGTTCCGCCCGCGTCGACGCCCTCCGATTCGAGGAGCGCGGCGCTTTCCTGTGCGACGATCTCCCAGTCGACCGCAAGATCGACGAGCGTCCCATCGAGATCGTAGACGATCGCGTCGTACTCGGTCACACCATAGCTCCGGTCCCGCCGGTAGATAGACCTCTCGATGCCACCCCACCTTTTTGGTCCGCCACCTTTTTTCCGCTCGGGTGAGCTTCGCTCACCCTCGCGCAAAAAATCTGGACCAAAAAAGGCCGCTCGCTACGCTCGCAGGAGCTGCGCTCGCGGTAGGTGTACTCCCCGCACTGCTCCGCCTCCGCTAACCGCTCCGCCACCACACTGCTACCGCCCCCGTCAGTCGTCAGCGATAGATGCAGCGGCAGCCGCACCGACGACGCGCGCCAGTTCGGGGTAGCGCTGCCGTAAGCCAGCGAGATCGCCGCGCTGTCGGTACTGGCAGTAGGTCACCAACGTGTCGACCAGACAGGCGGGCGCGTTCTCTGCATCCGGTTTCTCGGTCATCTCGGCCGGTTCGCGCGAGTCGTCGGGTGTGAACACCGACTGCACAACCGTGCCATCGCGCTGTTCGTGAAAGCGCACGCACGCGCCGTTGTCGAACCAACATTCGATCACCATCTCGCCGGTGGCGACATAGCGCGTGAACCGCGCGATGCCGGGCAATTCGTCGTAGCCGCCCGTTCGGGTCCTGCCAAGCCCCGCCGTCGCCAGTATCTGCTCGATCTGGGTGGCATGCGCGCAACCCGTCGACTGGCAGGGTCTGCACCATAATCCTTCCCCGACATCGATGCTGTGGTATAGCTCCGCCGTCACGATCTCCGCCCGATCCGTGGCGGCCGAGAGGTTCACGACCTCCCCCTGCTGATTCCGGAACTGGAACAACGGCAGCGTCATTCCTGCCCCTCCGCGAGCGTAGCGAGCGGCCTTTTTTGGTCCTCTCAGATGGACTTCGTCCATCTGGGAGCCTGCAAGAGCGAAGCTCTTGCAATGCAGATTTTTTGCGCGAGGGTGGCCTCCGGCCACCCGAGCGGAAAAAAGGTGGAGTGTCATCGCCACCACCGCCCCAACGGACATCCCATCCGGTGGTCGAGACGCGTGCGAACCGGCCGACCGCACACCGGACAGCGCGTTCTCTGATCACTTTCTCGATACGATGCGACACCGTTACATGTCTCTGATTCATCCCCAAGCATGGGTGTTCTTGTCGCTTGAGAACCCCAGCGTCGGGTGGTACCTGCACCCGGCGCGTTCAATACGAACGCACACGCCCTCATGGCGCTACTGGCGTTCTCATTTGTTCTTCGTTACCCCATCACGTATAAAGGTACTGATGGAACTAGATGCGTTACATTTCACTAACAACTATTGCACAGGCGTTCATTCACCGATCGGAACCGGATCTCCGGGTTCGGTTCCGTACTGTGACTGGAATAGTGTCATCGGGAAATTCAGTTTGGCAGTCATGGTTGACTGCGTTCGAATCGATCGTCCTCGGCTTCCCGCTCCACCACGGTCAGGAGTTCGGAACATATCTTTATGCAGCATTGTATTTCACAACCCACAATATCTCTACGAAAAACATATCCTGCCGATGGTGATAAATCCACAGCTACCAATTTACCATTATTATGTCGGATTAGTATCAGCAGTTATATCAATCAACATTTCGATTCCTACAATATGGTTGGGGCTGCGTTTCGAATCGCACGGGCCGAATGGACGCGCCACCATCGCGACGTCGGGCGTCCGTGGTTGGGGCGTCCTACCGTGCTCATCGCGTCACTCGCTCTCACAATCCTGCTCGGAGCGCTCGCTCACGTATTGGGACGCAACCTCGCTTCGGGCCAGACAGTCCCACGTAGCAATCTTAGCATACTTACAATCGTTACGTTCGTCTGGATGGTGTGGCGGAGTTCCCAGCTGATACACCTTCGCTTCGAGCGTCTGCACCCCGACTTCCTCTTGACAACTGTTCCGGCGCGGACGGCTGCCATGGGGCTTCTCGGTTTCGTCTCCGCTCGATTGGCTGTCTCGATCGCACTCCCGACGGTCGGCGTTGCGGCCGGAACCGCGCTTGGACTCCGATCACCAGTCGTCACAGTTACAGTTCTCATTTCGATCGCGGGCCTGGCGGCGCTCGCCGTGGTACTCGGGACGACGGGCAGGCTGGCTGCCCACCTCGTCGGACTGCACCTCGTGCGAGCACGGTTCTACAGGGACCTACTGACCGTGTTCGGCTGGCTTCCGCTACTGGCCGGTTGGCTACTCATCGAGGAGCTGTCGGTATCGGTCGCCGCGCTGGGTGCGGTGTTCGGTGCCCTCCCCTCGGCGTGGTTCGTGGACCTCGCGCTCGTCGGCGGCGACCCGGCGCTCGCCTCGGTTCGCCGTGGAGTGGGTGCACTCGGACTCCTCGTCCCCACTGTGCCGCTCCTCACAGCCATGACGATCGTCCTCGCCCGTCGGATCTGGGAAACCACTCCCGTCAGTTCGACGGAGAGCCATGGCTCACACTCCCTCGTCCACGACGGCTGGCTGGAGCAACTCCTTGGCGATCGCGTATCGCGGCCTGTCCGTACCGTCGCACGGGAGCGCTGGCTGATGGAACGGCGCGTCCCGCGGGGACTCTTGTCAACGGGGTATGTGTTCGTTGTCGTGGGCGTATTCGGTTTCCCAGCACTCCTCTCCGGTGGACCCAACGGCTTTCTGTTGCTGATCGCGGTTTCGCTTGGACTGGCGGTTGGCATTGCCTTCGCGTCCGTTCCGATCGGAACCGAATACCGCGCCCTGCCGATGCTCTTTACGACGGTCAGCGGCGCTCAGTTCGTCGGCGGCTTACTCCTCGCTGTAACCCTCGTCGGTGTGCCACTCGTGACGCTCATCACTATTCCAGTGGGGATCGTGAGTCTCGTCGGGGGCATACAGACCGTCTTCATCGCCATGGCCGGTGTTGCGTCGTGTGTCTGCTCGGGGTCTGTTGCGCTCGCGGTTGGCATGGGCGTCGAGCGCTACGACTACGTTCCTGTCCCCTCTTTCTTTACCGACGTGCCAGTGTTCGCGGAGTTGGGACGGAACGGATTCCTTCGGCTCGGGGTGATCTTCGGTGTCGTGTTGCTTGCGAACCTGCCGGCCTATCTCGGGAACGCACCGCTGGTGTACGAAGGGATAGCAGCAGTCGGGCCCCCGCCTCTCGTGGTGCAGGTCGGCTCCCTCCTTGTCACGATCGTGCTCGCCACTGCCGTCTCGAACAGCGCGCGGAGAATCGCTGTCCGTCGATACCAGAACTACCAGTTCGATTGATTTTTGAACGATGCCAAACCAGACGAATAAAGCAACGATGGAGCACGCACGGTCGGCCGATACCGGACTGGGCGACCGAGCGATCATCACGAACGAACTGACGAAAGAATACGGCGAAACGACGGCCGTCGACGGCCTGACTCTCGCAGTCGAACGCGATACCGTCTATGGCTTTCTCGGCCCGAACGGTGCAGGGAAGACGACCACGATCCGTCTGCTGACGGCGTTATTGGCGCCGACCAGCGGATCCGGGAGCGTCACCGGCGCGTCGATCACCGACCGCGAGGCGGTCATCGAACGGATCGGATACTTGCCGGAATCGCCCCCGATCCACGAGGAGTTTACGGCTCGTGAACAACTCGAATACCACGGTGGATTGCGCGGGATGGAACCAACCGAGATCGAGCAGCGGGTCGGAACGCTTTTCGACCGTTTCGATCTGACTGACGCCGCGGACGAACGGATTGCGACGTACTCGAAGGGAATGCGACAGAAGACCGGGCTGATTCAGGCGATCATGCACGAGCCGACAGTAGCGTTCCTCGACGAACCAACCAGTGGACTCGATCCGCGCGCCGCTCGCACGGTCCGAGAGACGATTACCGAACTGGCGGCCGGGGGCACCACCGTCTTCCTCTCGACACACGTGCTCCCCGTTATCGAGGAAATCGCTACGGACGTCGGGATCCTCTACGAGGGAGCGTTGGTCGCCGAAGGCTCACCCGATGACCTCATCGCTCGTATGGAGACCGGCGAGGAACGCACGCTTGAAGACGTCTTCCTCGAGGTCACGACCGACGACGACAAGAGCAACCCATGAGACGCTCGACGCTGGCCTGCTACGACGGTCGGCGTTGGATTCCGGACCATCCCAGTGGGATCGTCCAGCTCTTTCGCCTCATCTGCCGCTGTCGTTAATCGACGTTCATCGCTCGCTGATGCACATTCCGAACACTTGACAGTAGGAAAGCGTTCCAGAGCGGAGGCGGTGCGGTCCATACCACCTCCCGCGAACGAGCGACGCGAGGTGGAGACCAACACGCGCATCGGTGGAATCACAGTTACTTTCATAGTACTCTACCATGATCCACGACACGTACACTACAGATGGCAGCATTCGACCCAGTTTCGTGGGGGACGATCGAGGCGGTCATCGATTCTCCAGCCGCAGGTGTGACCGAGTACGTCGAGCGGTTGTCTGACGACGTGAGCGATGAGAAACCGCCCGTTGCGGTCAAAGCGGTCTACGACGCGTAGAAGGACGAACTGGGCGACGACCGAACGATCCCCGACCAAGGAGCGGCGTTCATCATCGCGTACCTCCTCGAACGGGAAGGAGCCATCACACTCGAAGAACCTGAGCAAGCGATCCCCTCGATCACCGACCGCCGCCCCAGCGGCGAACGGCTCCGCGAGCTGTTTTGGGACCGAAAGCTGACGATGTGGTGGACCGCAACGCGGGTTGGCGTTCACTGGGCGCTAGTACAGTACTGGCTCTACGAAGAGGATATCCCGCTACAGGAACGCAACCTCACGAACGAGTCGATGGCGCGAGTGCGAGCGTACCGGGAGCAGAAGACGGACGAGTGAGTGTGTCACGTCACTGGTTGAGCAGTTCGCGCGCGATGACCGTCTTTTGGATCTGCGTGGTACCCTCGTAGATGGTGGTGATCTTCGCGTCGCGGTACAGCCGTTCGACCGGGAAATCGGCCGTGTAGCCGTAGCCGCCGTGGAGCTGGACGGCGTCGTTGGTCACGTCCATCGCGTTCTCGCTGGCGACGTATTTCGCCGTGCTGGCCGCCATCGGGCTGTCCGGCGCGTCGGCGTCGCGTTTCCGGGCTGCCTCGCGCGCGAGCAACCGCCCGGATTCGGTTTTCGCGTGCATCTCCGCGAGGGTATGACGAACCGCCTGTATATCGCTGATCGGTCCGCCGAACTGTTCGCGTTCCGTGACGTAGTCGAGCGCCGCGTCGAGTGCCGATTGGGCGAGACCCACCGCCTGGGAGGCGATTGCGACCCGTCCACCGGTCAGAATCGACAGCGCCGCGCTCAGCCCCTCGCCCTCGGGTGTGAGCCGGTTCTCGGCGGGAACCCGAACATCGTCAAAGGTGAGCGGCGTCGTATCGCTCGCCCGCAGGCCGAGCTTGTCCTCTTTGGGACCGACCGAAAGCCCGTCCGCGTCCTTCGGGACGACGAACTGGGTGATCTCCTCCGGGCCGGTTTTGGCAAAGAGGACGATCACGCCGGCGCGCTCCCCGTTGGTGATCCACTGCTTGTCGCCGTTGATAATATAACTGTCTCCATCCCGTTCGGCGGTCGTCTGCATCTGGGCGGGGTTCGATCCCGCACCCGTCTCCGACAGCGCGAACGCACCCACCGGACGGCCTGCCACCATGTCGGGCAGCCACCGCTCTTTCTGATCCTCTGTGCCAAAGGACGCAATACAGGAGGTAGCCAGACAGTGCACCGAGAACGCGGTCGCCACCGCCAACGTTCCGTACGCGAGCTGTTCGTTGACGATGCTGTAGGTGACCGGATCGGCATCGATCCCCCCGTACTCCTCGGGCACCGTCATCCCGGTCAGATCCAGCTCCGCGAGTCCGTCCCACACCGATTCGGGAAACTGTTCGGCTTCGTCGGCCTCGCGCGCGAGCGGCCGGATCTCCTCGACAGCGAACTCGTGGACGAGATCGCGGATGGCCTGCTGCTCGGTGGTCAGCTCCATACCCGCCCCTCACGGCGCTGGCGCAAAAATTACCCGTTCTCCCTCTTCGCACACCGGAGGCGAGCGATCGGTCACCGGTTTGTTTCGAACCAGTCGACGGCGAAGTCGACGAGATCGCGCTGGCTCATGAGCTGTGAGTCGGCTGCGCCGACGGTACCGGTCGCACACCCGATCCGCCGCTCGAAGTCGGCTCCCAGAGCGGGGAAATCCTCGGTGCTCGTCTCGATGTCCTCGTACTCGATCACGACACGGCGTCCGTCCTCGACGACCGGCGCGGCGTTCGTGATCCGTTCGGTGGGAATATCGGCCCGATACTCCGCCAGATGAAACGACGTATTGGTGTTGTGGTCGGTGCCGAGAAACAGAACGTCGGCGTCGCGCTCGTAGAGGCGCGCGAGCGGGGAGTTCTCGCCGAGTCCGTCGTCGAACCCGTGGTCGTCGGTGATCTCCTCGGCCGCCGCGCCCCACGCCGCAAACGAGAGCACCGGATGCCGGCTCCGAACAGTGTCCGGACACGACCGGAAACACTCCGAAACCGCACCGACGCCCCGGGTCGGCGTAACGGCCGGCCGAAACGGCGGCCGCGTCTCGCGGATGGTCGTCACCCACTCCGCCGGGACGGGGGGATTCGACCACCGTTCCGGATCGCCGTACTGCCCGGAGAACGCCGGCATTACTAGCGTGCCCGCCGCCGTCACAACCTCCTGCAACGCCTCTACGACTGCTTGAGCGTCGCCAGACACCCAGCCGAGCGCGCTCAACGAAGCGTGAACGAGGACGGTATCACCGCTCCCGAGACCGAGCGTACGAACGTCGCTCACGATCGAAGAGACAGTCACCGGGTCGGCTACCCGCTCGATGGTTCCGCGTTCGCCCATACGACACGCTCCTCGACCGATCTATATTACTGTTTACATTCTGAAATAGAGCTGTTCACCGAACCGACGCTGTGATCCGACTGCAATCGTTACGCAGCGGTTTCGAACGCGGCCCGGAAGTCGGACGCCTTGGTTTTGATGTTGTCCGCGGCCAGAGACAGCATATCGAGCGGATCGGTTCCGTCTTCTGTTTTGATGGTGAGGATGGGATCGGTCTGCCCGCCCGACTGTTCGGGGTTCAGATCGTACGTCGCGGCGGCGACGCCGTCGATCTCGAGGAGTGCCCCTTTGAGCACGTTCATGAACGTGTGATCCTCACCGGCGATTTCGATGGAGAGTTCCGTCGGCTCCTTATCGATGACCCGGAGTTCCATAGTCGTATGTTGTCGATCCGGCGTTTGAACGTTTCGGACGGGATCGTTGAGAACGCAGGAACGCTCAGAACAATACCGAGGGAGCCGCTTGCCCGTATTTCAACCCCACATACTGGATGGCGAACAGGGTCGCGTTGTACAGCCCGTGAACGAGTGCCGGCACAACGAGGTTGTTCGTCCGTTCGTACGCGATGCCAAAAACCAGGCTCGGAACGATCAAGACGCCGATTGTGATCAGACGGCCACTGATCGATCCGGTGAGTGAGCCGAGGTGGACGGATGCGAAGATGACGGACGCAAGGATGATTGCGGCCACCGGACCGAACCGTTCTCGGAGCGATCCCTGAACGATCCCCCGAAAGAGGAGTTCCTCGCCAGGTCCGATGAGGACGAACGTAAGCAGGATCAACAACGGAATCAAGTCGGGATTCTCGGCCACCAGCCCCTGGATCTGGTTCTGCCCCGGTTCTAAACCCAACAGGAGCACGGTGATCAGCAGGACGACCACGGAGCCAAACGCCACGATCCAGCCGATTCCGATCCACAGTACGTCCATGAGACCCGGACGGGAGACACCGAGCCAACCGAGATCGAGATCCCGAATCCACAGATATCCCGCCGCAACGGAGCCGAAAACCAGCCCCTGTTGTAACAGCACGCTGAGCGTGAGACTGGCCCACGCCGGAATGGTAAACGGGGCTACCATCAACCCGAGTCCGACAACGGGCGCCAGTACGTAACTTGTGATACCGATCGCCAGCGCAGCGATCGCCACGGCGATCACCACCGCTGCAGGACGGGACGACCAAACAGAGCGGTTCATGATGTATTCGACCGGCCGTCCGTCCGCCGTAGGCAAATATCCTCCTCTCTCCACGCCCGAAACCGTCTTATTCGCGGTCGCCGCTTCCGAGCGCGCTTTCACCCACGTGTTTGTGCCCCTCGATGACCGTTTGTCCGCCCATGTACGGCTGGAGCGCCTCGGGCACGTCGACAGTGCCGTCCTCGTTCTGGTAGTACTCGAGGATGGCGACCATCACGCGCGGAAGCGCGACTCCCGACGCGTTGAGCGTGTGGAGATACTCGGCGCTCTCGTGGCGCTCGGGACGGTAGCGCAGCCCCGCCCGGCGCGCCTGGTAGTCCTCGAAGTTCGACGCGCTCGACACTTCGAGCCAGCGGCCGCCCTCGGGCGGGCCATCGTCCATGTCGTCGGCGGGCGCCCACACCTCGATGTCGACCTGTTTGGACTGTTTGTCACCGATGTCCCCCGCACAGATCTCCAGAATCCGATACGGCAGACCGAGCCGCCGCAGCGTTTCCTCGGCCTCATCGAGCAGCCCCTCGAACCGGTCGTAACTGGCGTCAGGCTCCACGAAGTTGACGAGTTCGACCTTGTTGAACTGGTGAACGCGGACAATGCCTCGCGTTTCGGTGCCGTGTTCGCCGGCTTCCCGCCGGAAGTTCGGCGTGAACGCCTGGTGTTTGAGCGGCAGATCGTCGCGGAGGAGGATCTCGTCGGCGTACATGTTCGTGACGGGGACCTCCGCGGTGGGACAGAGCCAGAGGTCTTCGTCTTCGATTTTGTAGGCGTCCTCCGCGAACTTCGGCAGCTGGCCGGTACCGGTCATCGAATCGCTGTTGATGGGAACCGGCGGACACACGTCGACGTACCCCTGTTCTCGGTGGAGATCGAGCATGAACTGAACGAGCGCGTGTTCGAGCCGTGCGCCGTCGCCGGTGAGGAAATAGTAGCCGCTGCCGGTGGTTTTCGCGCCACGGGCTTCGTCGATGATCGCCAGCCGTTCCCCGAGATCGTAGTGTGGAACGATCGCTTCTGGCAGCGAGCGCAGCCCATCGAACCCTTCCCGCCGGAGCTGGACGTTGTCGGATTCGTCCTCTCCAGGTGGGACGCTCTCGTGGAGGATCTGGGGGAGTTCGAGCAGCGCCGCCTCCAGCTGTTCTTCTAGTTCGTCGGCGCGCGCTTCGACCTCTTCGAGTTCCGTTTTGAGCTCCTGCGAGCGCTCGATCGCCTGCTGGGCGTCTTCGTCGTTTCCTTCGCGCTTGAGCGTGCCGATCCGGTTGCTGACCTCGTTGCGTTCGTGCCGGAGCTCATCGCCGCGCGCTTTGCGCTCGCGCCACTCCGAATCGATCGTCAGAACGCGATCGAGATCGATCTCGTCGACCATTCCCCGCCGTTCGAGCGTGTTCCGGACCACATCGGGGTGGTCGCGGACGAACTGCCTCGATAACATGCACTCCGTTTTCCTCGGGCCGGACTAAGGCGTATCGCATCCGTGTTCCACCGGGACACGACGACAGAACACTTTTGTCCGCCGGTCGTGGCCTTGGGATATGGCAATCGGCGACCGCTATCCGGTCGAAACTGGCGACTGTACCGATCTCTTCTACGTAGATACTGGGATGTACGACACCGCCGAGTACGGCGCCGTGTACATCCTCGCTGGCGAGCGATCAGCCGTCATCGATACGGGCATCGGACAGCGCCACGACCTGATTCTCGACGCGCTGGAATCGGTCGGGATCGCTCCCGAGGAACTCGACGTCATCGCGCCCACGCACGTTCATCTCGACCACGCGGGCGGCGCTGGCCACCTCGCCCGGGACTGTCCGAACGCAACGGTCGTGGTTCACGAGCGAGGGGCACGACATCTCGTCGACCCGTCGCGGCTCATCGCGGGCACGAAAGCCGCTGTCGGTGACCAGTGGGCGTTGTATGGAGAACCGCTTCCAGTTCCCGAGGATCGGATCCGGACGCTCACAGACGGGGCTGTCATCGATCTCGGCGACCACGAGCTCCGCACCCATCACGCGCCCGGCCACGCACCACACCAGGTCGTGTTCGAGGATCCGGCGAACGACGCGGTGTTCACCGCAGACGCCGCCGGCATCTACGTTCCGACCCTCGACGCCGTCCGCGAGACGTCACCACCGTCGGATTTCGATCTCGAACAGTGTCTTTCGGACCTCGAACTGCTCGAGTCCCTCGATCCCGAAACGCTGCTGTACGCCCACTACGGACCCGCCCCGAGCGGAGACCGGCTTTCCGAGTACGCCGACGTGCTCACCGACTGGGTGGCCGCCGTCGAATCGAAACGCCAACAGGCCGAGAACGACGAGGACGTGGTCGAGTATTTCGCGGAGACGACGCCGATGGTCGATGTCTGGGGCGAACGAAAGGCGCGCGCCGAAGCAGGCATGAACACGCGTGGCGTCCTCCGATATCTCGACGCGCAAGCCCAGTGATACTATCGGAGTGGGGTGATTGCGTCTCGGCTGGTGGTGACCCGCCAGACAGCAGCTGGATAGTCCGTCGCACTCCGTCCGCAGGTCCGACAGTATGAGCCAACGACGCCACACCGGCGTGTCATACGCTCTACCACTCTCAGCCGCTGTTTTATCCACCTGAAGACTTATACAGCCGTTCTACGTACCACAGAACCAAGGTTGGTGAAACAGAATGAACATCGTATCCGCACTTAAGCAGGAGTTTACGGACACGTCACCAACCGAGAAACCTCCGTACGAGTGTGGCAGCTGTGAAATGCGGTTCGAGCTCCAACGGCACGTCTGTCCCCAGTGTGGCGGGTACTCCATCGAGCGAACCGAGTGGCCATCCCTCCACGAACGGTGATGTATCTCCACGACTGCTTTTCAGAAAACGAAAGTGAAAGAGAGAACGCGATCGGGTCAGTTCAGGAGTTCAGACCGAGCGCGGCCGCGGCGTCGAGTAGTCCGTTCCCTTGATCGTTGCCCGGGAGTCCGATGTTCTCGGCTGTCGATCGCAGTTGCTGGCGCGCCTCGGTGTTCGTGTACCCCTCACCCATGAGCAGCCCGCCGGCTCCCGCAACGTGTGGACACGCCATCGAGGTTCCGCTGAGCGTATCGTAGCCGCCGCCGGTGTACGTCGAGTAGATCTCCGCGCCCGGTGCGGCGATCTCGATCTCCGGGCCGGTCGAGGAGAAACTCGCAAGCCCATCGGAATCGTTCGTCGCGCTCACGGCGATGGCGTTCGATTCGGTGGCTGGAGAGCTCACACAGTCCGTGCATGGGCCGCTGTTGCCGGCAGCAGCAACGACGAGAACCCCCCGGTTGTACGCGTAGTCAACGGCGTCAGCCACTGCCGCGGAGTAACTGCCCCCGAGACTGAGGCTTGCGACGTCCCAGCCCCGATCGGCGACGTGTTCGATGCCGGCGGCGATGTCCGAGTACGATCCACTGCCAAAGGAGTTGAGCACCTTGACTGCGTGCAGCGTGGCGTTGGCGCTCACCCCGACGACACCCTGGGTGTTGTTCACCGCGTCGGCGATTCCGGCACAGTGGGTGCCGTGGCCGTTGTCGTCTCCCCAGTCGTACTCACAACCCCACCAACAGCTCGTGACGGCGTGCCCCTCTCCCAAATTCGCTTGGAGGTCCGGGTGACCGGCGTCGATCCCCGTGTCGATGATGGCGATGTCGGCCCCCGAACCGGTGTGACCGGCGTCGTGAGCAACATCGGCGTCGACACGGTCGATCCCCCACGGCGTCGTTTGTGCGAGCGCGTGCATCCGACCGTTTTCCTCCACGTACCGAACGTCCGAATGCTGCTGTAACCCCTCCAACGCCTGTTTTGGAACGCGGGCCGTGACGGCGTCGAACGAGAACTCACGAACCGTTCCTGTTGCCATAGCAACTGCCGCGCGACGACCTGCGTCGCGCTCGAATCCGATGTTGACTTCCAGCTCATCGCTCGTCTCCGCCGACGCAATCCCGCTAACGCCGGTCAGTGCTGTGGCCCCACCGACCGTTTGGAGTAGCCTTCGTCTCGATATACCTCTGGTGTTTTCTCGCATACCCATGAAAACAATTATAACACAATAACTTATAATTTTTGATTACTAACATAAATAAAATATATTAACTAGATCATAAATATAATAATATATGATAAAGAAAAGCATGGTTACTGAGAACTATTTTCATGATACTAGTCATCTATACACAATGATTCCCGACCGTGGGTCGGACCACAAACAGCGTGCGGTTAGGCCGACAGCGTTCGCCAGCGGGCGACCCGCGGACAAACACACGCCCGCCGGTCCGTTGCTGTCCGCTACAGTTTGTTGAGTTTCCGCAGCAGTTGTCCTTTGTACTGTTCGTCGCTGCGGGTGCCTTTCAGCTCGAGGACGTTGCGTTCGAGACGGTCGAGGGCGACGCGGAAGGCCGAATCAGCACCGTATCCTTCACCGGAGCCGGCGACCTGGCCGCGGTTGGTCCGCAGTCGGATCTGGCACTGGATGAGCGGCGTTCCCCGGAGCTTTTCTTTGTGTTTCTGGAAGCGGACGTGGGCGTGTTGGACGCTCATCCGTTGGTACTTCTCGACGACCTGTTCGACGTTCCGTCTGATCTCCTCGCGCTGGAGTGTATCGAGGAGATCGATGTTCGTGATCTGCACGTCGAGATACTCCTCTTCGGTGAACGTGAGCGCCCGGAGCACGTCGGTTTTCGTGAGGACACCGGCGACGGCGTCCTCCTCGTCGGTCGGCGTGACTACCAATCCGCCGTAGTCGTGTTCGAGCATCACCTCCACGGCGTCTCGAACGGAGCGGTCGATCTCGATGGTTTCGACCGGGCTTTGCATCACGTCGTACACGGGAATATCGAGCATCCGCTCGCGGTCGCCGGCACGATCGCCGTGGGTGGGTTTGTCCATGTCCCGGACGGCGACCTCGATGATGTCGTGGGTCGTAACCATGCCGGTGAGCCTCCCGTTCTCGTTGAGCACGGGAAGCCGCGAGATCCCGTTCTCGCGCAGGAGGTTGATGGTCCGGCCGACGTTGGTGTCTTCAGTGACCGTGACGACGCTGTCGGTATGGATCTGCTCGATCGAGAGCACGTCGAGATTGTCGAGGACGGCGTCCAAGATCGCATCCGCGGTGATCATCCCCCAGTGATCGTCGTTCTCGAAAACGGGAGCAACTTTGGTGCCGCCTTCGATGAGCATCCGCGCCACGTCCCGAACGTCACTTGACCGGTCGATCTTTGGCGCTGATTCGACCATCGCACCAACTTTCGTGCTGTCTTCGACGTGGGATTGCAACAGTTGTTGTTCGGTGATGATCCCCTCGTACCCGTCGTCGGTGACGATGACTCCCTTTGGGTTCTCGTGCTCGAAAACGCCACGCACCTTGGCAAGGCGCTGTGATGCGTCGACTTCCACAGCGTCCCGCGTCGCAATGTCTACAATGTCCATGGTGGCCTCCCAATTTGGTTTGTCTTGTACGATAATCAAAGTTGGCGCGCCAGCAGGACTATGGCTGTCGTAACCAAACGTGGCGTATGGTTGCTGTACTTCCGGATATCGGTGTGTTCGGCCCGTACACGTATCTCGCAACCGAACTGTTCTGGGGCGTCGTGGCGCTCGCGTTGGTGCTCCACGCCGGTGCAGTCCGCAGCGCGGCCCGAACGATCCTTGTTTTGTATCCGTTCGCGTACGTGTGGGACTGGTACACGCTGCGAGTGGGCGTGTTCGCCATTCCACTTCGCACCGGCGTCGAGCTGCTCGGTATTCCGATCGAAGAGCACATCTTCATGCTCGTGGTCCCGGCGTTGGTCGTCGGTCTCCACGAAACGCTCCGATCGCTCGATGAGGCCTGACCGACGCCACACGCTACCGGCGGCGGCCGTCGGGGATCACGATCCGGACGAGCACCACGCCGACGAGCAGCCCGACGAGGACGACGAGCGCGGTTTCTCCGAGCGTCGCATCACCGACGAGCGTAATGAGACCGGACGACGCGCCGACGAGAACGACAAGCGCGGGTCTCACCCAGCGCAGACGGTCCCCATCGCCGTCGGACGGACCGACCACCGTGGATCACCCGCGGTTTCCGTCCCCAGTGCTCGACGCCCGCGCGAGCACGGACGACGCGATCACTGGAATCCTCGATCGACGCCGTCGTCGGTGACAACGTCCTCGAAATCGCGTTCGAGGAGCTGCTCGGCCTCTTCGAAGGTCGTGGTGAGATCATCGAGCGGTTCGGGACGATCGTACTGGTCGTACTCCATCGGCCCGTAGGCGGGGCTGTCGAGCGCACCCATCACGTCCTCGAACAGCGCATCCGGCGTCGTGGGCGCGTCGGCGTGGGTTTTGATCACCTCTTCGAGCTCGGTTGCCGTCTGCTCGGCCTCGGTTTCGTCCGCGATCGGTGATTGAACCCCGAACCGACCAGTGTCGGTAGTGGGAAAAAGTGGATCGAGTTCGTCGTCGATCCGACGGGCGACCTTCCCCCCGACGCCTTTCACCTCGAATGGATTTTTCGCGTACGTCTTGAGCTGGAACACACCGGCGTCGGGGTGGCCGAGATACATGTCCTCTCCGACCCCCTTGCTGCGGGTACCGGCGACAGCGCGCCAGTCGTCAGGGGTTGCGGTCGAGTCGACGACATCGGTCAGGACGTCCTGCCAATCACGGATACGCATTGGTTGCCATAGGAACGACCACCAAATGAGCGTGTCGGCTATCACAAACGAGATCGCTCTCGGGATCTGATCCTGGATCTCGATTGCGGGGTCACAGCGTGGTGACGAGCTCCGCGAGGGCGGCGCGTGGGTCCTCAGCCTTTGCGACGCCGCTGGCGAGCAACACCCCTTCACTCCCCAGCTCGGCGGCAGCCGCCACGTCCTCGCCCGTCGAGATGCCCGCGCCACAGAGGACGGGAACCTCGCTATCGACGGCCTCGGCCGCGTCCACAGCCTCGCGGACCACGTCGGGGTCGGCGTGGCTGACCGGCGTGCCGGTGCCGATGAGCTCCGGCGGTTCGACGGCCACCATATCCGGCGAAAGCGCCGTTGCAGCACCCACCTGTGCTGGATTGTTCGCGCACACGACGGTGTCGAGACCGACCCGTTCGGCCGCACGAACCCCCGAATCGATGTCCGCGAGCCGTAGCCGCCGCTCGGAGTGGTTGAGCAGCGTCCCTCGCGCGCCCGCTGTAGCGACTGACTCCGCGAGCGCGCTCCCCGTGTGACTCCCGTGTTCGACGGGATCGACGTGCTGTGCCCACGTTTCGGCGCCAGTCTCCGCAACGCGAGCGATCTCCGCGGTCTGGGGCGCGACGGCGACGCGTGCGTCCGTGTCGTCACTGACGTCAGCGGCTGCGGCCGCGATCGCAACCGGATCACAGTCGTAGGCCTTGAGGTTGACGAGGATGAACATACTGAAGACGACACTCCAAGGCTGATATAACCATCCGTTTCCGTCGACCACCGGGTCAGCTCATTCTTTCCGTCGGACCACGTCACCGAGCGTGTAGCTCCCGGCCGACGAGCCGCTTTCCCACTCGCTGTCGTCCATCTCTCCCGACTCCGACAGCGAAATCTCCAGCTTGCGTTCGAGCTTCGTCTGGACGGAGTCGCTCGGAAGACTGTCCCCGTGTTCGAGCTTCCGGATCAAACTCGCTTTCTCGTTGAGCTGGTCCGCTAGCTCTTCCTGTGAGAGACCGGCCGACTCGCGGGCGTTGCGAATGCGCTGATCGTAATCCTGTGCGACTTCCTCCATCTCGTCAAACATATCACTACTTCTAGATTCAGAACCACTTGATCCCCCAGACGGCGTCGTTGACGTGGAGGAGGAGTCTGCCGACCCGCTGCCGGTCGAGTATTTCGTGGACTGAGAGGTCGACTCCGTACGAACCTCGGTCCCGAAGTCCGCGCAATCGTCACAAACGTCGATCTCCGCCCCCTCGATGCGCACTGCTGTCAAGGACGGTACCTCTTTGCCACACATCTCACATTGAGGCATAACCGAATCTTTGCCACCGTGAGGCATAAATGGTACGCTGACTACTGATCATTAAATTTTCATAATGAGTGTATTATGTCTATCTGTGACGGTCCCGCTCTCAGTCGTCGGGGAGCGCACCGAGCGCGTGGTAGAACCGTTGAACCGCCGTGAAATGTCCAACGACGGCGAACAGGACGAGCAACCAGCCGATGACGGTCAGCCCGTAGAAGCGCCCGGGAGCGATCGCCCCGAGCACGCCGCCGATTCCGATGAGGGCCAGTCTGTCGGCGCGGCCGAGAAGCCCACCGTACACGCGATCGAGACCCACAGCCTGTGCCTGCGTCCCGAGGTAGGAGGTCATCAACACGCCAGTGACCGCTGCCAGTCCCAACCCGTAGCGGTCGATCCCGACCGCGAGTCCGACGAGCACGACGATGTCCGCGTACCGGTCGAGGACGTGGTCGATGAGATCGCCCGCGGTGGAAGCGGCGTTCAGGCGGCGCGCGAGCGCTCCGTCCAGCAGATCGAGCAGCCCGTTACAGAACACGAGCACGGCACCCACCGCCGCTGTCCACGACGCGGTGTCTACGAAGGAAAACGCGACGCCGGCACCGAGAGCCAGCGCGAACGCGCCGACGCTCACGGCGTTCGGCGTTACTCCCACGCGGACCGAAACGTTCACGAACGGGTCCACGATGCGCGACGCCAGCGGGCGAAAGCGATCGAGCGTCATAGGTAGCCGGTGAAATCAACGGTTCCAGCGCTCGGTTCGCGCTCGCCCGACAGCACGCGATCGATCTCGTGGGCGACCGTCGACGGTTCCCGATCGGTTGCGTCGATTTCGTACACCGTGTCCTCGCCGTGGCGATCGAGTGCCTCCACGAGGATCACGTCGAGCGCTTCGGCCTCGGCGTTTTCCTCCGCCGACGCTTGGGACTCCCCGCGCTCGCGCAGCCGCTGGTGTAGTTCCTCGGGGTGACACCGCAAAACGACGACGCGATCCGCCTCGAAACGGTGGGCGAGGTGCGATTCGACGATGGTCGGATCGCGCTCCGCGAGCCACGCCTCGGTCTGCTCGAAATCCACGACGCGACTGTCGCGCGCGTCGTCGGTCTCGGCGTACAGCTCCCGCTCCCGGATCGCGTTGTTGAGATGAACGACGTCCGTT
This sequence comes from Halobacteriales archaeon YIM A00010, assembly GCA_025041175.1. GTDB lineage: Archaea > Halobacteriota > Halobacteria > Halobacteriales > Haloarculaceae > Halocatena. Next base: position 666,222 of record JAKCFJ010000001.1, on the reverse strand, counting down.
TCGAGCAGTTGTGCGGCGGTCGTTTTTCCCGTTCCGGGGGTGCCGGTGATGGCGAGTTTCATACTACCTCGTTGAGAACGTCGACTGCGCGTTTCGTTTCCTCGCGGGTTCCACAGCTGATCCGAACGCAGCCGGGCAGCCCGAAGCTCGTGCAATCCCGAACGATGACACCGCGCTGTCGACTGGCGTGGGCCACCGCCTCGGCGTCACCGACCTCTGTGAGGACGAAGTTCCCGCCGCTGGGCCACGCGGGAGCCTGGAGCCGGTCGTGCATGTACTCGCGCGCCCACCGCACCAGTTCGACCGTGTTCTCGAGGTGGGTTTCGTCTTCGAGCGCCGCTAACCCCGCCCGACACGCGAGTTCACTCGCTGCGAACGGCGTCGTGACTCGCTCGTAGGCGTCGGCCCACGCCGGTGGCGCAAGGAGATAGCCCAGCCGGACGCCAGCCAATCCGTAGACCTTCGAGAACGTGCGGAGAACGGCAATGTCCTCGCGCTCTCCCAGCAGCCCGACCGCGCTTTCGGTCTCGGAGAACTCCGCGTACGCCTCGTCGATCAGAACGAGCGTCGAATCGTCGGTTCGATCCGCGAGCGCGAGCAGTTCCTCGCGGGGCAGTTCCCGGCCGGTCGGGTTGTGCGGGCTAGTGACGTAGACGATGCGCTCGCCGTCGTAGCTATCGAGGACGTTCGTTGCGGTCTGTTCGAAGTCGTCGGCTTTTTGCAGCTGGTACGTTCCGACCGTGCCGTGGTGATACCGGGCGCTCATCGGGTAGTAGGCAAACCCCGGATCGGGAACGAGCACCCGGTCGCCCGGCTCCAGAAACGCGCGGGCGAGATAATCGAGCGCGCCGTCGCCGCCGTTGGCGAGCCACACCTGTTCCGGCGTCACGTCCCACTCGCGCGCGATCGCGGCGGTCAGATCCGTGTGGGCGGCCTTCGGATACGTGTGGCTGTGACCGGCGTGTTCACGGATCGCTTCGGTCGCGGCCGGACTCGGCCCGAGCGGGTTTTCGTTCGAGGATAGCTTGATCATCTCGTCGGGGTTCAGGCCGATCTCGCGGGCGACTTCCTCGATGCCGCGCCCGGCCCGGTAGACGCTGTGGGTAGAGAGGTCCCGAGGTTGCATTATCGATACGTGAAGCTACGGACGACCGGTCTTAAACGTGGTCACACGAGCCTGTGAGCGGTCCGGCCTACTCGGCGGCCCGGGTCTGGAGTTCCTCGTAGGCCTCGGTGAAGCGCTGTTCACACGACGGACAGCAGAAGTGGTAGACGGTGCCGTCGATTTGTGTGACGATCCCTTCCTCGGTGACGGTGTTCCCACCCCCCGTGCAGGTCAGCGCGAACTCCGTTCCGCCGACAGTAGGAGGCGGTTCTGCCTCGTATCACCGATGAACTGTACTACGCCCACTCGTGATCGTCCCAGCCCTCGTAGTGTTTCAATTTGGTTGTGATCTCCCACACAGGCCAGGCACATTCGTGACATCCTCCTCGCCGTAAACGACGAGGCTTCCCGTACCGCAGGTGGGATATTTGCTGGTCTACAACACAACCTGTTCTCTCGATTTGAACGTCCCGCTCTCGCGGTCGAACAAGTATGTCGATGGCTGAGCCACACAGCCGTTACTCCTATCCTCACCGTGAGGACTCGGAGTTATCTTTTGGCGCATATTCTCTGCTCCGTTGCAATCCGCATTTCCGACCAACTCACACGACGAACACACGTACAAACCACGGTGCTTGCGGTTTGATTTTGTATTATCACCACACTGTGAACACGTCTTGCTCGTATTCCACTCGTTTTCTTTGCGTACCTCGACGCCCCGTTCTTCGCCTTTGTAGCTGAGGTACTGGGTGATACGGTCGAACGCCCACGTATGGAGTTTCTTGTTGCCAGTGTTGCCCCAGTCAGATTCCCGAACGTTTTCGGGCCAACTGACTGCGAGCGTGCCAACGTTCCGTTCAACACACTCGGTGATGATGGCGTCGGTGAGAACGTGGTAGAAATGGGTTTCACGTTCACTACGTTTCCGACGTGCCCACATGGACCTCTCGGACGGGCCGTTCTCACCTTCGGTATCGTACTCTGCGCGTTTGAAGTAGTGCTTGTCCTGTTTAAGCGAGTTGCCGGGGTATAGGACATATTCATCGGGAAACGCGACTGTGGCGATGTTTGTGATGCCGAGGTCGATGCCTGCGACTCCGTCGCCTGCTGCGTCGTTGGGTTCTATTTCGACTTTACAGACGAAATGAAGTTCCCACTCTCCACCAGTCCAGACGGCTCGAACGTTTTGCACCGTAGTGGCGTCCGAGAGGGAAACGTCCGGGCGCGTCTGATACTCACAGAGGATGAAGTCTGAGAAGTGTTCTTTGAAGTTCGAGCCTTTCGAGAGTCGGACGCGGTTGTTCTTGGGATCGTGCTTGAAGCCGTCTGCTTTGAATGTGACCGTCGAACGTGGTCGAGTGTCGCCGTGCTTGCGGTAGCCGGGCGGATTCGCCTTGTCGTACTTGTGTCGCAGGTCGAACCATGACTGGAAAGCGTCAGAAAGTTCTTCGATGACTTTCTGACTGGATTGTGCATTTAGGTCTTTCCAGCACACTTGGTTTTTCATGTACGCTTTCAGCGGGCCTTCACCGGGAATCTTGCCAGTCTCATCCCAGATGCGGCCCGCCGTCCAGCGCGCGACATTCCATATTTTCGAGGCAGAATCGCCGAGCGAATCGAGGCCATCACAGACCTGTCGGTGGTTCTGAATGGAACCAACGTAGGTGCGAGTGACCTGAATCGCCATATATAGTCTATGTATGTATAGTTATTTATTGGTGTTGATTGGTGCTGAATATCCGGCCTGCTATCGACGGTGGCTGTCAAATTCCATGTCGGATTCACGCCCGGCGTGAACGCCGGGATTCTCTCCTTGCAGAAAGATAGTAAAGATAGTCAGCAAGCACTCCAAAGTTGGAGGAATCGATCATTACCCCTCGCTGGCCATAATCCAACACGAATGGAAGATCGGAAAGGGTATCGTACGCTGTTCGAACTGTACCTTCCTCATGCGCCTCAAAGGCGGCTTGGCGTACCAATTCATCCTTAGTGATGGGGGCACCGTATCGGTGTTTGCTGACGAGGGGACGGAGGAGCGTACAACGATGCGTCGTTGGTGGCACGGACACACATACCTCTGACCGTTACAAGAATGTTACTATGCATTAACGGATAGTGCAATAACATTTAACATCCCTGCGCTAGTACTGTCAATCCACGACCCATGGCCCAGAGCGACTCCGCGTCCGACGGACGCGCCCAGACGAAACAAGCCCGCCTGAGCAATCCGAGCGGCTGGCTATATCTCACACAGCACGACAGCGTCCCGCTTCTCGTCGACGCCTTGCTCGATTGGCCGCCCGATCGGGAGTTCACCGTGCAAGAGTTCGCAACCCACGCCGGTCTCGTCCGCCAGACGGTCAGCAAGCATCTTGGCATCCTCATCGGTGTCGGTCTCATAGAAGAGATCCCCGAGACCCATCCCCAGCGCTACCGGCTTCGGGAGAGCGCGGTAACAAAAGAGCTGTTCGCGTTCAACAGCGCGATCAATGCTGCCGAGGAGTGACCGCGTCTCCAACACAACAACACTGACAACTATCATCGTGAGAACGTCAAGCTTGGTACTGTAACGGCCGATCGGACGTATGAGTGGGCTCCATCGAAGTACCTGATATCGCTTTAATGCCGATTCAGTGGCTTCATAGCACGTTTTGCTACAATAAGATCCCAACTGCATTCACCAGGGCTCCACTGTCCATTACTCATTCGGCGGCCCGGGTCTGGAGTTCCTCGTAGGCCTCGGTGAAGCGCTGTTCACACGACGGACAGCAGAAGTGATAGACGGTGTCGTCGATCCGCGTCACCTCGCCCTCCTCGGTGACGGTGTTCCCACACTCCGCACAGGACAGCGCGAACTCCGCTCCGCCGACAGTAGGGGTCCACTCGGTGTCGGACAGCAGCCGCACGTCGTACTCCTCAATTTCATCGCTGTCGAGGAGTTCGAGCACCGACTCCCTGATCGACGACGGCTCGAACCGCGCCGTGAACAACAGCTCGCTCTCGGCGGTCGTGAACACGTGCTCGACGGATTCGGCCGCCTTGAGTGTCGAGCGGACGCCCTCGAGCGCGCCCGGCTCTACCGAAAGCTCCACGAGCACGGACACACCGGTGCGCAGCTTCGATCTGTCGATATCAACCGTAAACCGCCGGATGACGCCGGATTCTTGAAGCCGCTCGATGCGGTCGGACACCGCCGGCGGGGACAGTTCCACCTCCTCGGCGATGTCGCTGTAGGGCTGGCGGGCGTCCTCCGCAAGGAGCGAAAGGATCCGGATATCGGTCTCGTCGAGCGTCCGCATACGTGGCGTAGACCCGCCACAGCAATAAGGCGACTGGGACTCACCGCCATACAGTACGTCGCACAAGCGCCGCCAACCGGTAGAATCCCATCTCCAGTAGACGTGTGACGGCTATTTTTCTCCCCGACGTGAAACGTCGAGTCATGACTGAAACTGCCGACCAGGAATCCACCGTGGTTGCGGAGCAGGTGTCACCGGCCACGGCGTTTTCGCTGGTGGCCCACGAGACGCGAGTGGAAATTCTCGAGGCGTTACGCGCAGCAGACGGTGGGCCGCTGTCGTTCGGCGAAATCCGCGAGACGGTGGAGGTCGACGATCCGGGACACTGCCACTACCACGTCGATCGTCTCACCAACCGGTTCGTTCGGAAGTCCAACGAGGGATATCGGCTGTCACCAGCAGGCTGGCAGCTCGTCGGTGCTGTCGTCTCTGGTGGCCTTACGGCCTCGCTTTCGCCGGAAACGGTGTCTGCTGCGGGATCGTGCTCGGAGTGCGACGGATCGCTCGTGGCGCGCCTCCGGGCGAGCGGTGTCACTGTTGAATGTGCGGCGTGTTCGCACGTCCAGACCGATCCCGATCTCCCGCCGGGCATCCTCATGGACTGGCCACGAGCGGAGATTCCGCGCGTCGTTGGCCGGTATCTTCGTCGGTGGGAGGTCGATGCCGCCCACGGATTCTGCCCGAACTGTGACGGCCGGGTCGACCGCGTCGTGTCTATCCCGACGGACCCGACAGCGCCCGACTGGTTCGACGGCGACGGCGTCGACGCAGTCGTCGTGACGGAGTGTCAACGGTGTGGGTGCTGGTGGCACGCAGCCGTCCCCATCGCGGCGCTCGCCGAACCGTCGGTCGTTGCGTTCCACCACGAGCACGGCATCGATCTGCGCGAGCACCCCTGGTGGACGCTGGACCACCTCGAGATAGGGACGGCGAACGTGACCGAGAACCCGCGACGGGTCACCGTCCCGATGGAACTCGGCGGGGAACGACGGACGTTCGTCTTCGATGGAAGCTTCGAGTTTGTGGACGAGTACCGGGCTCAGAAGTAGCGTCGAACCCGACTATCGTCGTCCCGTGTTGACGCGGATTTCAATCATTCAGCCGATAGAAATATTTTTCTACAAACATTTATTCCGGTGACGGTTCTCCCATCTCCACGATGCTCAGACCGAAAGCGACCGCGCGCAAGACGCCATCGTGGCCGACCCCGACCGCCGAGCAGATCGAAGTCGTTCTTCTCGGAACGTATCACATGGACGAGCCGGGTCTCGACGCGGTGAACGTCAGTGCTGATGACGTTCTCGCAGACACTCGCCAACACGAGCTCGAACGCCTCGTCTCGAATCTCGAACGCGCGGAGCCGGACCATGTTGCCGTCGAGCGTCCTGCGTCGCAATCAGCCGCCGTGAACGACATCTACGCGCGCTATCGGGACAGTGATGTCGCGTACGACGAGGAATACGCGTTCGAACCGCGCCATCCGGAACGCAACGATGAGTTGGTGGCGTGTCGAAGCGAGGTCATCCAGATCGGATTCCGGCTCGCCGATCGTCTCGGTCACGAGCGCGTCAGTCCGGTCGACGTTCCGGCGATGCTCGGAGACAGCCCCGATTTTGGGGCGCTCGAACAAGCGGGGTTCGAACCCGCGGTCAAAACGGACGTGCCGCGGGTAAACACCGACGACCTCCAAGCGTCGCTCGACGAACGCCTCGCCGCCTCCACCATTCCCGCGTACTATCGGCATTTGAACGAGGAGGCTGCGCTCCACCATAACGATGGAATGTTCGATGAGTTCCTCCGGTATGGTAAGGGCGATAACTACGCTGGTCCCGATGCCCTCGCTACGTGGTATCAGCGAAACCTCCGGATGATCCACAATATTTGGCGAACCGTGGATGAGGATACCGAGCGCGTCTTGTTCGTCGTCGGCTCCGGCCACGTCCACGTCCTCCGGCACCTCCTCACCGAATTCCCATCGTTCTGCCCCGTTAGTCCACTGCCGTATCTGCCGCTCGACGGATGACGATGCAGACTGTGAACCGCGGAGGGAATTCAGCTGTATATTTTATATCTTCATAGTGGCTGAATAGCGAACGTCACACTGCACCGTACCGTTCATCCAGCCATTCGTCCCACGTCACCGTTCCAACGGCCCGGTCCGGACGGGTTGCGTTGCCGGCCCTGAACGCGCTGGCGACCGACCCCGGAACTGGAAGACGAACGATCGGCCGGCGAAGCCCCCTCGCATCCCGGTAGGAGTTCGCTATCTCTCCGAGCGTCATCACGTCCGGCCCGCCAACGTCGGGGACCCGTCCGTTCGGCTCGGCCGTCGCGTGCTCACACACCACGTCAGCGACCTCACCGACGTCGATCGGCTGGAGCTGGAGTTTTGTGGGCACCGGCCACAGCGGAAGCCGCGACAAGGTACCGAGTAGCTCGTCGAGGAACTGGTGAAACTGGGTTGCCCTGAGAAGCGTCGTGGGGACCTCGCTCGCCTCGACCAGACGCTCCGCCTCGAGCTTTTTCTGGTAGTACGAATACGGAATATCCTCGATACCGACGATGGAAACGTACAGGAAGTTCGAGACACCACTGTTGCGAGCTGCCTCGAGCAACCGCTCGGTGCCGTCGACATCGACGGCCTCCGTATCGCCCCGTGGGGCGGTAGCGCAGTGGATCACGACATCGACGCTGTCGAGCGCCGCCTCGATGCCCGTCCCGTCGGTCAGATCCACCGCCACCCACTCGGTGCCGTCACCAGCAGGTGGCGAGCGACTCGTCGCGCGGAACGATCGGTCCATCCGGTGCAAGCGGACCTGTAGCGCCTGGCCGAGTATCCCCGTTCCACCCGTCAGTAACGTGTGTGTCATCTGCCAATCCTATTTTGCAATGATGTGTGCTTATAATTACTGATGTCCTGTGTTCACAGACGTCCCATGGCACAGATCGACTCCACCGGCGACCACGAGAGCTGACGCTCAGTCGTCGGGCGTCGACGGTCCACCGACCGCCGTCCCAGCGCCGTCAATCCCGGTTGGATCGTACACCTGCGTGAGGACGAGCACGGTCCCGACCGCCGCAAGCGCCGCCCCAAAGACGAACGGAACCGGATACCCGAATCGGATGAGAAAGCCGGAAGTGAGCGGTCCGATGGCGGTCCCGAGACCGAACGTCATCGTCAACAGCGAGAGCTGCGTTCCGGAATGGCCTTCCAGCGCGAAGTCGCCAGCCAGCGCGAGCGCGGGCGCGAACACCATCGCCCCGGCAACCCCTTGGGCAAACCGCGCGAACACCATCCCCCAGGACGTGTAGATAAAGCCCTGGACGAGCGTCGCAGGCACCAACAGCACCATCCCGATCACGATGAACGGGCGGCGGCCGTACTGGTCGCTGGCGTGGCCGATCGGCGTTTGGAGGAGCACCTGAGCGACGACGAACGCCCCGAACTGGATCCCGAACATCGCCGGTGTCTGGTGAAGCCGGCGGTTGACGTGTGGTTCGATCGTCGAGAGCAACGCGATGCTGATCGCCATGAACAACGACGCGAGCGCGAGCGTGAACACCGGATCCAACGTCGTTCGTCCGTCGGAAAACACGGACACAGAAAGCTCCTCCGCGGTCGGTTCGGTCCGGGGACTGTCTTCGACGAACACGGCGACGACCAGGAAGCTGGTGAGAATCGCCCCCGCGGCGATGTAAAACGCTGCGTGAAATCCGCTGACCGAATGGGCCTGTTCCAGCACCGAGACGCGATACGGACCAAAATGCACGACTGAGCCGGCCACGACCGGACCGAGACCGAATCCGATGAGTCGAAACGTGTTGTAAACGCCCATGTTGCTGCCACGGCTCGTGGTCGTGGCGTACTCGTCGATGAGCGCGACCGTGGCCGGAATCGTCAACGCTGCCCCAACGCCCTGGGCCGCCCGAACGACGAGCAACGACGCGTAACTCGTGGCAAACGAGTACGTGAAGCTCGCAGCGCACAGAACGGCCAACCCCGCCAGAACGAACACCTTTCGCCTGCCGAGCCGGTCGGAAAACCGACCAGTAAACGGCTGTCCGAAGCTGTTGAGAAAGCCGAACATCGAGAGAACGATGCCGGTAATGAGCGACTCCTGTAGTCCGAAAAACCCGCCGCTGATGCCGTGTGCGATGTACAGCGGGAGGACGACGATCAGAAACGAGTTGCCGAACGAATCGACCATCCGCGCGAGCGCCAGCGACACCACCGCGCGGTTGACGTCGAACGTTTCCATCTACGCGCCCACCCCATAGGGAAGACGACCGGTCCGCCGTTCCCGAACGGGCTGGCGGCCGGTCCACCGGTCGATCGTTCCCTCCACGAGAAACACTGGAGGTCCGACGATCGAACGGAAACGATCTCGAAACATTCAGTACGACCACCTACGTCCGTCCTGACAATCAAGTTTCTGAGTGCGCAGTGAAAACACGAGTCCAAACACACGAAACTGCGCTCCGAGAAACGCTGTTCACAGCGTCGGTGAAACGATCGTTTCGTTCGTGGCGAACGGTTCTTTCGCCCGTTCGTGAGCGGTGGTTAGCTCCGCTTGGTTTTCCAACAGCACTGTTTCGCTCGGGAAGAGGCGTTCGCCGATGCGAAGACCGTATCCCCGGGCAGTCGATCCCGAGACGGTGAGATAGACGCCCAGCCCGGTGTTGGCGATCGCGGCTTCCTCTTCGGCGTCGCCATCGGGGTAACAGAATTCGACGGTCTCGACGGCGTGGGTCCCGAGCACGGCCTCGACGAGGCGCTCATAGCGGGGGGAGATGCAGAGCGGACCGGTGTAAGATTCCACGAACGCCCGTGTCGGGTCGTTGCCGACGACGTCGGGGGTCCCGAGCAGAGTGTGGTAGACAGTGTCACCAAGTCCGTTGACGACCCGTACGTCGGTGTCGTGGGGATCGATGCGCGCGTTCACTGCGTTGATGTCGGTGAGCGGATCCGGTTCGAGCGCGACGACCTCTTCGAGGACGAGATCTGCGCTGTCGAACCCGAGCGCGAACTCGTGCTTCCGGAGCGCGCGAAACGGCTCTTCGCGGCCGATGAGCTGTATCTCGTCGTCCCCGACCGGGAACGTCACGGAATCGAACACGATCCGCCTCGGTAGCTCCGAGCGGGCATCCCGAACCAGCGTGTACTCCGGCGCGGTCGCGTCGCTGGGATCGCTGTACTCCGCGAGCCGTTCGTACACCGGTCGCGTCGGTTCGCTCACACCCTTGGTGATGGATTTTTCGTGTCTGAGGGTGGAGATGATCCGGTCGGCCAGCTCCGTCGTCCCGTTTTGGGTCGCCAGCCGCTCGAGAACGGCGTACAACGGCCGTCCTTTCCGTGGGACGGCCACCCGAACAGTCGTCATTACCGAATCGAACTCACCGAGCAGTAAAACCCGACCGGTCTCGGCGCGATATACACCCGGACACGAATAGATCAACATGCAGGTGACCGCATCCATGACAACAGGGGTGTTCCCGGCCAATCAGGCGACGTATCGTTACACGAATCGTGTCTGGATGTATAGCCCAGTGGGACGACCGAGCAGTCACAGACGCTCGTCGTCTCAGTGGTGTACCAGCCCGCCACGATTTCCGATCACGCGTCGGCTTCGAGTGCGAGCAGTTTGTGGGAGCCGTCGTCGAGTTGTGTGGGGGCGAACAGACGTTCGGTGGTCGCCGCGATTCCCGGGCCGACGTGTCGTCCCGGATCGATCGACCAGCGCGTGGCGCCGAATTTGAGGGATCCGATCCCGACACCGCCCGACGGTTTGAGCGCAAACAGTTGTCGCCCGCCGACGTACAGCGTGTCGTCGAGAAGTATCGGTGCACACCTGATCAGCTCTCCAAGACCGATCGACGTCTGGATCTCGCCTTCGGATCCGCCGAGCACGGAGACACTCCGGCCGGTCACGGCGTACACCGAGGAGTTTTGCACGGCGAATCCGTCCTGATACAGCGTGTTGACGTAGGTGTTCCAGCGGCGGCGGCCAGTGACGGGATCGAGGCTGTAGACGTTGTTGCCAGTGCTTCCGACGAACACCGTTCGGTCCGAAATCACCGGCGGGGACTCGCTGCCCTCCTGTAGCCGCCGGCGCCACAGACTGGAGCCGCTCTCGTTGAACGCGTACACTTCCCCGGGGCGGGTGGTGGCAACGACGAGCGGCGACTGGACGGCCAGACTGGTGGTGATCGGTCCGAACACCTCCTGTTGCCACCGTGGTTCACCGCTGGTCGCATCTAGCGCGATGACGCGCTCCGCGTTCGTTCCGACGTACAGCGTGTCGCCGGCTTCGTTGAGCGCCGGCGTCCCCGCCACGTCATCGGTTCCGCCGAACGTCCACAGCCGCTCGCCGCTGGTCGCATCCAGCGCGATGACGCTTTTCGCTCCCCCCGTGATGCCGGCGTAGACGACGCCGTCACGGACTGTCGGTGCCGTGTGGAGTTGGGTGTCCTCCGTGTCGTTCGCGTGCGTCCACTGTGGATTGCCCGTCACCGCGTCGTAGGCGCGAAGGGCGGTGCTGTCGGGGATGTACACCTGCCCGTCCGCGACGACGGGTTGATCGATCGGTGAGCCGATCTGGACCCGCCACGCCTCCCCGGGCGTCGACCGCACCGTTCCGGACGAGGAGTACCGCGTGTTCGCGGGATCGTAACCGACTGTGGGCCACTCGTCGCCTGTGGGCTGATCCGCGTCACTGGCGGTCGGATCGGAGGCTCCCACACACCCCGCAAGCGCGCCGCCAACACAGCTCCCAACTACTGCCAGAACCCGACGTCGAGTGTGCTGATCGATGGTGGGCATCTACCGTCCCCTTTGCTGTAGGAACGGTTTAACTCCCACTTTTTTCCGCTCGGGTGAGCAGAGCTCACCCCTCGCGCAAAAAATCTGGACCAAAAAAAAGCCGCTCGCTATGCTCGCGGAGAGTGTACTCTCCGCGACCGCTTCCGTCTCCGCGACCGCACAGCCCCCGCCACCGCTCGCACAACGTATCTGTATGGGCTTGATGCCCGGCGGCTCCCAGCTGTGCACGCACGCTGAATCCGCGGAGATGATTCTCTCCGAACGCGATCGACCCCGCGAGAGCACGAATCGGCCTAGAAATGAATCAGAAATGGTGTGTCGCGCGCACGGTCACCCATCGAACACCGACTGCATACGTTGACGGAATGTCGCAAGGCTGTCGAGCTCCGACCGGATCCGTTCGAGATCCTCCTCGGTCGCTGCGTCGTTGTCGAGCCGTCTGACCCGCGACTGCAGCCGGGAAACGTCCGACGAAACCGACTCGAGATCCGATTCGAGCGTGCCGAGATCGTCGGACAGAGAATCGACGTAGTCGCTGAGCGAGTCGATTTCGCCGGTGAGTGAGTCCACGTCCGAGGAGAGCGCCCCGATGTCCCCGGAGAAATCGTCGATGGCGTTCGACAGCTCCTCCGACATCTCGTTCGTCTGCGTTTCGAGCGAATTGACGCGCGGACTGAGATCGTCGAGTTCTTGTCTGAAGTCAGACAATATCACCTGTGCTTCCCCATTCTCATCGAGGAATCCTTCGAGGGCGTCCGTGTAGGCGCGGAGATCGCCGACATCCGCCTGTAGACGGCGGATGCGCGCGTCCGTACTACTATCGCTTTTCGCGTTCCCCCCCCGTTGTGATCGTTCCGTCTGTCTCCGTTCGATCGCGAGGCTCTCGCGCAGCGTTTCGAGCGTCTGCTCGTCGACCGTGCCGCTTCTGATCTCCTCAGCCAACGCTTGTGCAACGTTGTCTGCGGCGGTTGCCCCCGGCTGGGGCTGCTCTCCCCGTCCACCAGGTCGGACGCTACTGCCGCGGGATCCCGTGGCCCCCCCTGGTTCGGGTTCCCGAACGTCGTCGCTCTCGCCCGCAATGACCTCACGGACGTGTTGTCCGCTGTTCTCCCCGAGGATATCCGTTGCGGGATCGAGGATTTCGATCTCCGGCTCGACGAGGAACTGGTCCGCGGTGTCCACGTAGATGTGTCGGAGGCCGTACACGGTCACGTACTCCTCGTTCGGGTCGAACGGTCGTTTGAAGACGGCACTGTTCTCCTCGACGGACCAGTATTCGCCGCCGTACTCCGGGTGCAGCCCGATGTGATCGGAGTTTACCTCGTCAGGGAGCGTATCGTGCATGCGGAGCGTGATGGGGTCGTCACGCTTCGAGCTGATGGTAAAAGCGATAGCCGGTACCGGAAACTCGTCTGGTTCGAAGCGTTTTTCTACTGTCACGCCGGCCATCTCGGCGATAACAGCCTCTGACTCTGCTGTACGCATGTTACTCTAACGCTACAGCTCACGGCGCATAAATCTAGTCCGTTGACGATCATGCGAATATTGCAGATAAAGACAGTGATCAGTTGACCTGGATTCGATCGCCGATACGGCTGATTTCGAGCCGGCGTGGGTACGCCATCGTGTATTGGTGGTGTTCGAGCGCCGTCGGATCAGCGGTGAGTCCGCGCCACATGTCCCAATGAGTGGGAACGAGCCGGTCGAGTTCGAGCTGTCCTGCTGCCTCGATGATCTCGTTTTCGTCGTTGTACCACCGGGTCCGGACCGGTTCGCCGGTTCCCTTATCGGGGATCATCCCGACGGTTCCGAACGCGAGCGCACCGAGATCGATGTCGTACTCCGAGCCGACCGATTCGAACACACTCCCCGGTCTTGCGTCCCCCCCGTGGAAGAAGGTCTTGCCGTCGTGTTCGAGAACGTACGACACGGGATGGGTCGCGTCGGGATCGTTCGCCGGTTCGACGTGAACGGTCACGGAGCCGATCTCGACCGCGTCGCCTTCGCCCACTTCCTCGAATTTCTCACCGGTGAGATCGTACGTCTCCTGCCAGCCCTCGTTCTCAGCAACCGCGAGGCTGTCGTCGGGTCCGTAAAAGTGCGCGTCCGTGGCTGAGAGGATCGGTCCCTGACTCGGTCCGTGAACGTGATCGACGTGTTCGTGAGTTGCCAGCACGGCGTCGGCGGCCTGAACGTCCGTCGGATCGAACGGGATCGGGATCATCCGAACCGTCCGCGGGGGATCGCCCGTCCCGAGGTACGGATCGATGAATATCGTCGTCCCGTCGCTGGCTTTCACGACGAACCCGTTACACCCCAGATACCACACCGACAAGGATTCGGGAACCGTCCCCTCGATCTCGCGGATCAACCAGTCGCCCCAATCGCTTTGCGTCATACTCGTCCTGTTTCAGGGCCGGTTATAAAGTATCTCCCACTCACCCGTGACGCGGGGCAGTATCGATTAGGACGATCGAAGGTGTGTCGACAAATAGAGGTGTCTACTCCCGCTTGTGGTCCTCGCCTTCGGGAGGAACCCCCGAGGCGTTCGGTCTGCTTTCCCTGTAGATCTCGATGCTGTCGGGGTGGATGTCCAGACCGATCCCCGCCCGCCCCGGTCGGAGAGCGTAGGTCGCGGTGACCGACTCGCCGTAGTGCAACGAAACCGCCACGTTGTACGTCCCAGGCCGCTGAAACACGCCGCGCCACGTCAGATCCCCGCCACGGACGATGTTTCGCTCGGCTGTTACCACGGTCTCGTCCGTCTCGTCGGTGATCTCCACGCTCACCTCGCGCTCCATCAGATCGTAGTTAGTGATCCGAAGATCCGGAACGATTCGGGTGATTGGTGACCGAGTCCGATCCCGAGAGCCGTACTGGCTCATATTTCTACGCTCGGACCCCTACCTAAATAGGCTTCTGGCCGATTTGGTAAACGGGGTAACGACTGCCTCGAATTCAAATATATTTATTATTATATTCAAGTTTTTATTTGTGGGTGGTGTTATCGTATGTATGGTCGTTGATGAGAACGAGCAGACGACGACGTCCGAAGGGGGAACAACGACGGTTGCGGACGTTGAAAAGACATCGATAACGGAGCTCGGAACGCCGTCCGAGGAGCTTGCGGCGATCGTCCGGGATGGGATGGTGGGCGCCATCGGAGGGTTAGTGGGAACGGCGCTCATGACGGTCGTTCTGCTCGTCGGGAACACGCTCGGCGGGTTCGACTGGGTGAGCTTCGCGGTATTGGCCGAGCTCATCAATCTCGACGCGATCGCGCCCGCCGTTCCGACCGGCTACCTCATCTTTCTCGGTGGCGGGATGACGACGTGGCCGTTGCTGTTCGCCTCCGTCGAGCAGTATCTCCCGGGGAAAACGATCCGTCAACGGGGGATCCCGTTCGGAACAGTGCTCTGGACGGGGTTCGTGATCGCGTTTTACGGTGGGTACACCGGAACGGGGCTGTACGTGTATCTCGTCACCACGCTGGTGGCCCACTGGGTGTACGGCTTCGGTCTCGGCTCCGTGTTCGACTACCTCGGCAACAGGCCCGAAACGCTCGTTTGATCCGGAACGAACCACCGGACGAACCGGCTTTCCTCAACTAACAATATTTATCTTTGTTTGGGTGTCATAATCGGCATAACATGGATCGCCGTCGCTTTCTCGCAGCTGTCGGTGCTACGGCCCTGACGGTGTTCGCTGGCTGTTCGTCCGACGAAACCCCTCCTCCGCGCAAATCTAGCGTTGTCGAAAGGATCGAAACGGGAGACGACACGATCCGCATCGCTCTCGCGAATGAGCCGTGGGTTCTCTCGCGCTACACCCCCAGTTCGTCCCGGCTGGCGGGCGCTCGGATCGATCCGGTCGGCGTTGTGGCCGCCAAAGGAGGCGGCGCAGGCAGTGCCCGCGGCGCGACGGGTCGGGCAGCGGGGGGATACAGAGACGCCCCAAGAACCACCCACGGCTGGGCGTGGTGGCACGGTGGCGGATACGCCGACGACTGGTATGAGGAACACGACGACGAAACGAGCGAGTATCAGGTTCGGATCCAGGAGATCGGGGTGCGCCATTTCGGTTCTGACACGGTTTTTCGAGACGATCGACCTGGTGCGGGCCCGGTAGATTGGGACTGGACGTACCGGCATCCCAAACACCGGACCGACCACCCGATCCGACAAGCAGGGTGGTACCGCGTCGGAGCCCACATTGTCGGGAAAGACGTCGATCACGACTTCCAATGGGAGTGCATCGACTTCGAGCTCGATTCTGCGGGCAACTCCTACACCATAGAAAACGAGTGGAAAGTCTCCCCCCGGATCTGACCCGACCACACGCTGCACAACAGCCGGTGCTCAAACTCGATACACATACATGACACATTCGATGCGCTCTCGACTGATCGTGTTGCTCTCGGTGACGTTCGTCGTTTCGTTCTGTAGCTTTGCGTACGAGTTCGTCTACTCGGAGCTGCTCACAGTGATGTACGGCGGGACCGTCACCCAGTACGTCATTACTGTCGGGCTGTACTTTTTCAGCCTCGGCGTCGGTGCCGGGCTGTCGGACGATCTCGGAGCCGATCGTTCCGCGAACTTCTTTCGGACCGAGGTGTACCTCGCGGCGGTCGCTCCTGCGGGATTTTTGCTCATCGTCGGGCTCAACAGCGTCACGATCCCGTCGTGGGTGCCCGCCGCCGCCGTGTGGGTGCTCGCGCGGCTTCCGGTGGTCGCTGTCGGTTGGCTGTCGGGGTTCGAGCTCCCGCTGTTGACGAGGATGGTCCAACAGACCGGTGTCGAAACCGCCTCGTGGACCGGTCGCTGGAGTGAGCGGGTGTCGGCACTCAGCCGTCGCGGACTGGGTTTGTTCTGGCACACGCACACCCCGGAGGGGAGACGAAGCGGTCTCTCGGTCGTCCTCGCGCTGGATTACATCGGCGGGCTAGTCGGTGCGGTCGTGTACGCGCGCATCCTCTACCCCCGACTGGGTCTCGTCTCGACGATCGTTCTGTTGGCGCTGATCAACGCGGTCGGGGCGCTCGTGTTTCTCGCCCGGTTCAGCGATCGGTGGGGGTTCGGCGGAGCGACCTCGCTTTCGTTCACGAACGAACCGGGCGTGTTGTTGGTGGTGTGTGTGCTCCTCACCGCCGGCCACGCCGGGGCGCTCACCCACCACGAACAGCTCGACGAGCAGGTGTCGGGACTGTATCTCGAACACAAGATGGAATCTGAGTATCCCCCGGGGGCCATGGAGATCGACATCGTCGAGCAGCAGACGACGAAATACCAACACATCGTCCGCTACCGGCGGACGTGGACCGGCCCCGGTCAGAACCCCCACTTTACCGGCACGACCGAGGAGTGTCTCCGCCTCGGGATGGACGTACAGCTGTGTGAGAGCTGGGCTGATTCCTACCACGACGGTCTCGTGGACGTGCCCATGTCGATGTACGAACACTCACCCGACACCGAGGTGCTCGTGATCGGCGGTGGCGACTGGATCGCCATCGACCAGCTCCGGGCGTACAACGTCAGCGTCGACCACGTCGATCTCGATTCCCAGTTCATGGAGTACGCCAAACGAACGCAGTTCTTCCGGCGGTGGCACAACGATTCGGAGACGTACGCCAGGCTGAACACCACCGCCGAGGACGGGTATGCGTATCTCCAGGGCACGGACCGGCGCTACGATCTAATCCTGCTCGATCTCCCCGGGGCGAGCGACAACGATCTTCTCAAGCTGTACTCCACGGAGTTCTACCAGCTTCTTCGATCCCACCTCGAAGACGACGGGGTGGTCGGCACGTGGGCCTACTCCCCGAACGCCCATCCACAGCATCACAAGGCGTACGTCAACACGGTCCGTGCGGCGGGGTTCACCCACCAGCTTCCCTACTCGGCGTGGGAAGACACCGACAGCGACGGCCGAACCGAGCGCGTCGAACGGTTCTACCTGCTTGCCCCCGAACCGCGCGCGCCGATCGACACCGACCGAACGGCGTACACCCGCCAGTACGCAAATCGATACGAGGCGACGCAGTGGGAGCCGGTCCCCCGGTACGCCGGCGTGCGGCTCAACTCGATCTTCCACCCGAACTACGACATCATTATCGACACATGACGTATGAGGTTTTACACCAGGCAGGCGACAGTCCACCGCCAGAACGGCTGTATTTCGCGTACACGCAGACTCCCCCACCGATCGATGAATTCGACGTGAAGCGAGTGGTCTCGGCCGATCTCCTCGGCCGCCCGGCCGCGCTCACGATCATCGGTGCCTCACACTACATCGGTAGCCGGCAGCTCGGGTTTCACGAACTCTCTCGGATCGTGCGAGAACGACGAGCTGTCGGCATCGACGACGGTCGAAACGCGCCCGCTCTCGGATCGACCGGACGAGCAGCTCGCTGACGTTGCCCACCGGTTCGGTCCCGACGCGTGGACGATGATCACCGTCGCAGCCGACGACACGTCGACCGAATACGGTCACGTGCACACTCGCGCATCTCGATCCGACACCGACGAGAAACTGACGCATCGACGCCACGGTCGGTGACGTGATGCTCACCGGGTCGTTGGACGCGCCGATCGAAATCGAAGATTCCGACGACGTGTTCCTCCGTATGAACGGCGTCGAGGGGAATCTGGCAGTGAGCAACCCCGAAAACGTGTTCACCCACCAGCCCATCGGAAACGCCGACGCCCCGACCGACGCCGAAACGACGGTGCGCGGCGATCTCGAAGACGGATACGTGCAAGATGGCGCGGTTGCGGGCGATCTCACCGTCGCTGACGCCGAGGATGTGTTCGTTCCGGCCGGCGCGAGCCGCGTCGGGACGACACGATCGATCCGTCCCGCGTAGGACGCGACGCGCGTCGACAGGAACACGTACCACACGGTCGCACGACCGACGATCGGACACCACGGTGACGATACGTACTCGGGTACGAAAACACGATCCGAGTGGGACAGCGGCTGTCGATCGATGACCGGACCGTAACGGGGTTCGACAACGATCGACGATCCGGTCGCGATCTCGTGTTCGATCAGACGATCGAAAGTGACGTATCAGGTTCCTGCCGCCGACGAACAGTGGTGTCAACACTGCGGGACCGAGGCCGACGCGATCATCGAACGCCACCAGCTCGACGCGTGGTTTCTCTTTGGCTACCCGATCAAGGTGTTCGGCAAGAGCATGAACCCGGCAATGGAGTGTGAGCACTGCTCGATGAATGCTCTCACTGGCGATCTCTCCGAAGCCGAACGAAAGAACATTCTGGGGTGACATCGATCCTTGCGGCGTCTCTCGACACCTACCCAGACGACGATTCGGTTTCGATCGCATCCAGCACCCGCTGGTGGAACGATCGGACAGTTTCGTCGGCAGTGAAGCCACCATCAGCGAGCGTCGCCAGCTCGAACGCCTGTGGCGTGGGCGAGTCGACGCGGTGGCTGTGGACCGACAGCTCCTCGCGATCTATCCGCCCGAGCACGTCCTCGATGGTCGCCACGTCGAGTTTGTCCTCCAGGAGTTCGCGGTAGGTCTCCTCGATGACGGCGAACGCCGGCAGCTCCCCGGCGAATCCGAGCAGGGTTTCGCTCGTCACCTGTTGTTGGCTCGCGGATTTCTCTCGGCCTTTGTACCGTTTCAGAATCATCAGCGCGCGGGTGGCGTCGATGCGGAACTGCCGCTTGAGCAGGTCCGTTCCCCCGAGTGCCGCCCGGAGTTCCTCGCGCACCGACCCGGGATCGATCCCTTCGATGAGACCGACGAGATCCACTTTCCGGTTCAGCGCCGTCGAAAGCGTGAACCCGTGGTCGTCGACAGCGGTCGTCACGTCGTCGATGGCGTGCTGGGAACACCGGTGTGCGAGCAGGCGTGCGAGACCGTCGTTGAACCGGCGACCGTAGCGCGAGTGGACGTGGTAGTACCGCCGGTACCGGTCGCGGTCGAGTTCGACCTCGATCGAGAGCCGCGTCGGCGTGCTCACGCTTTCGGAGCCGGCGTACCGGACCTGTTGGTCGAACAGCCGGGACAGGAGCCGGACACAGCTCTCATCGAACAGCTCGAACGACCGGAGCCACCGGCGGACGGCGGGCGGGCCGCCCGAATCCAGCGCATCGAGAAGCTCGCGCTGGAACGAAAGGATCTCCCGACCGAGTTCGGACGGAAGCGAACGTCGTTGTGCGTACCACGTCGGAACGGTTGGTCGGTCCTCGGTCGGATCGACGTACACCTTCGAGCCACGCCGGTACCGGTAGGCGTACCGGGAGCCACCGAGCACGAACACGTCGCCCGCGTCCAACGTATCGAGATACGCCCCGTCCAGCTCTCCGACCCATTCGTCGTCTCTGGTGTGTACGGAACAGGAAAACGAATCCGGGATAGTTCCGACGTTGGTCATGTAGATGGCTCGTGCGCGCCGTCCCCGCTTGCCGATGAGGATCTCCCCGACGGGAAACGCCTCGTGGTGGTGGTCGCCGCCAGGGGGATCGTTGCTGTCGCGCCAGATCTTCGGGTACACGTGTCGGTCCTCCAATCCGTCGTAGTCGGCGGTGAGATAACGAACGAGTGATTCCCACTGCTCGTCAGTGTAGTTCCGGTAGGGGTGGGCGCGCGTCAGGATCTCTCGAACCGATGATTCGGTCCGAATGTGGTTGATGGCCATGCCGTAAACGTGCTGTGCGGCCACGTCGTGGGCGTTTTCGGGGATCGAAACGCCGTCGATGAACCCCTCGCTCGCTTTCCAGCAGATGGCTGCGCATTCGAGTACCGTCTCCCGGTCGAGCGCGATCACCCGCCCCGTCACCGTCTCGCCAGGGCGGTGTCCCGCGCGCCCGACCCGTTGGAGCAGCGTTGCGACCGATTTGGGCGAGCCGATCTGTACGACGAGATCCACGTCGGGCATGTCGATGCCGAGTTCGAGGCTCGTCGACGTTGTCACCACCGCGAGATCGCCCGCTTTCAGCCAGGCTTCGACGTGCTGGCGTTCGGACGCAGAAAGCGATCCGTGGTGGCAACGGGCGGTCTCCTCGGTGTAGCCGTATCGCTCACGAAGGTTGTACAGCGCGCGTTCTGCTCCCGAACGCGTGTTCGTAAAGACGAGCGTGGTCGTGTGGGACTGGACGAGTTCGTGGAGGTGGGCGTACAACCGGTCCGTCACGGTCTCGGTCGGCGTGGCGATCGGATCCGCGACGGGGCACGTGAGCCGGAGATCGAACTCCCGAACGGATCGCGCGTCGACGATCTCACACTCGCGTGGAGCACCGTCCTCGTGGCCGACCAGAAACTCCGCCATTTCGGACAGCCCCTCGACGGTCGCCGAACAGCCGATTCGGGTCGGTGTGGTCTCACACAGCGCTTGTAACCGTTCGAGGCTCACCGTGAGGTGGGTGCCGCGCTTTCCGTCCGCGAGGCTGTGGATCTCATCGACGATGACGTACTCGACGGTCGAGAGCTTCTGTCTGAACCGGGGAGCGTTGAGCAGAATGGCCAGCGTCTCGGGCGTGGTGTTGAGGATGTGGGGCGTTTGTTCGAGCATCCGGCGGCGCTCTGCCTCTTCGGTGTCGCCATGACGGATGGCGTGGCGGAGCTCCACGTCGTGGTCACTCCGGTCGGCGATCTCTCGGAGTGGCACCGCGAGGTTTCGGTGAACGTCGTTTGCCAGCGACCGCATCGGGGAGACGTACAGACAGTAAACGCTGTTGTCCAACCCCTGTTGGTTGCGCGCGCGCCGGTACAACTCGTTGATGATGGCGGTGTGGGCTGCGAGCGTCTTCCCGCTGCCCGTCGGTGCGCAGATCAGCGCGTTCGTCCGCTCGTGGACTAGCGGGATGGCTTCCTTTTGCGGTGGGGTGAAAAACCCGCCGTTCTCGGGGACGAACGCCCCGAACCGATCGATCCACCACTCCTGAACGGCCGGTTCGAGCCGCTCGAGAACCGGGCGGTCGTCGATAGCACTGTCGAACGGGCGCTGGGCGGCGGCGCGTGGCTGTCGGTCCCCCATCGACGGCTCCCCCTTTCCTCGCCAGCGGTAAGTTGATTCGCCTCCCACTGAAACTGAAACCCATCCATGCGCGTTACGTTTCTGGGCACCGGTAGCGCTCTGCCCGACGGCGAACGCTTCCAAACCGGCCTGTTGCTCGAACACGAGCCGCGTCGAGCGACAGCCGATTCAGAAAATAACCGCTCCGGGCCGCTGTTGGTCGACTGTGGCAGCGGCGTGCTCCACGCCCTCGCCCGGACCGACGTCGGGTACGAAGGGATTTCGACCGTGTTGCTCACCCACCACCACCTCGATCACGTCTCGGATCTGCTCCCGCTGTTCAAAGCGCGGTGGCTCGCAGGCGAAGAGGAACTGGCTGTCGTCGGTCCGCGGGGAACCGACGATCTGATCGACGAACTCCTTTCGGTTCACGAGTATATGCAGGATCGAATCGACCTCACCGTTCGAGAGGTCGAACCCGGATCGTTCGCCTGCAGCGGGTTCGACGTGGAGGCGATCGAGACGCGCCACTCGATGTACTGTCTGGCCTACCGGCTCGAAGACGGGGATGCGTCGTTCACGTTCAGCGCGGACTCGGAGGCGTTCGACGCGCTCGGTGCGTTTGCCGACGGCTCGGACGTGGTGGCACACGACTGCTCGTTCCCCGACGAGATCGACGTGTCGAACCACCCGACGCCCACCCAGCTCGGGACCGCCCTGGCCGGCCGGAACGTCGACCAACTGTTGCTCACCCACCTGTACCCCCACACCAACGGCCACCACGAGGAGATGATCGATTCGATCCACGAGCAGTACGACGGCGACGTCGCGTTCGCACACGACGGGCTGCGTATCGAGCTGTGATCAGTCCAGCCGGTACCGGAGGATGGCAGCGATCCCGCCGAGATTGCGGAGCCGCTCGCCGGGATCGAACTCCCCCGAGAACACCACGATATCGCCGCCCTTCTGATCGACCGTTTCGAGGAGCTCGTTGGCGTTGTGCTCCCATTCTCCTTCGTCGCCGCGTTCTTCGCGCAGCCGGTCGTCGACGACGAGCAGCGTCTCGATGGCGCCGTAGTCGGTGGCTTTTGCGACGCCGTCGATCCCGTATGTCGCTTTTGCCCCCTCTGCGATCTCCGCCATCAATCGATCGATCAGCTCGGCTTCGCGGGCGATGCGGGTTTCGGCCTGAACGTCCTCGACCGCACCCCGTTTCAACACCTCGTGAACGCCCCGATCGCCGACAGCGCTGGTGTCGACCACCGTGATCAGCTCCGCGAGGTCGCGCTCGTTCTCCTCGATGTACGCGTACGCGTCCTGTTTCGTAAAGCCCGGCCCGGCAAGAATGATCGCGTCGGCGTCCATCCGGGAGAGCACCGCCGTCAGCTCCGCGAACAGCTCCGTTCGGGAGCGGGCGTACTCGCCCTTTCCCGTCGGACCGGTGAGGGTGGCTCGTTCCTCGGCGCCGTACTGGGCGACGGTGTGGACGTGGGCGGCCCCTTCCTCGACGGTCGCAATGGCCACGTCGGGATTCTCGCTCGCCTCGACGGCCTCGGAGAGGCGATCGAGCTGGTCGGGCTTCCAGGCTTTCGTGATCTCGATCTCGTCGGTCTCCTCGACGTTCAGCGTGTGGTGGAAATCCAGCTGATCCTCGCGCGAACAGTCGACGATGACGCCCGAGACGCGCAGTCGGTTGGCAAACCGCGCGAATTCGACCGACTCCACCTCGATGGTGGCGTACATGTGCTCGCGCTCGCCGCCCGTGTCCCGGAGCTGTTCGTCGTTGCGCCTGACGCGCCGGTGTGTATCCCCCCCGACAGCGTCGCCGGACTCGAGCACGTTCGAAAGGTGCCACAGATCGTCCGTACTCTCGGGTACGACCGTGATCCGCTCGTCCCCGCTCTCGACGTGCTGTCGGTCGGTGATTCGCATACCGGATCTACCGGAGTAGCCGGGAAGTGCTTACTGTTTTGCCCGATCGGGCGAGCGATCACCGGCCGGCCGACGGCCTAGCGGTCGCATCGTCGCACTTCCCGTACCCACGACCGACCGCGTACGTACCGGCGACAGTGGCGTGAAACACGAGAAACAGCCCGACAACTACCGACACGAGCGCGGTGCCGACCACGCCGAGGACCAGTACGATCCCGGACCAGAGCACACAGCCCACGAAAAACTCGCTCGTGAACGCGCTTCCCACGACCGGTCGGACCGCAAAGGCCGATCGAACCCGACCGTCGTGGGCGAACCGCGCTGTCGCCGCCATGGACACGTAGGCGAGCACGACCGCAACCAGGGCGGCCGTGAGCACCCCAGCCTGTCCGGCCGGCGAGAACGCTGTGGCGGACGCTCTAGACGCCTCCTCGACTGGAAACCCCAGCGTCCCACTGACCAGCGCTCCCACTAGCCAACCGAGCACGACCGCCGGCACAACCACGTAGACGAACACGATGACACACAACCCTACCCCGGTGGAGAACAGCCCCCCGACCGGTCTGAACGACGGAAGCACGGAGTCAGCGATACCCGACCGGAGCACGCGAACGTGATAGCCGGCGAGAGCGACCACCGAAAGGACTAGCCCACCTCCTGCGAGGACGACGGCGATCGTCACCGAATCCACTGCTATCGAACGCCCCCACGAAACGAACCGATACACACCCACCGATCCGAGATACACCACGGCGAGCAACAACCCACCAGCACCAACCGTTTTCTGCCACCCCGAACGATTTGTCGGAAACACGAGTGCATCACCCAACATCGTATTGGTCAATGAGAAAACACCACGAGGCTTAACGTTTACACGATCGTTCCAGTTACTCGTATTTACCCATGGTTGTGTTCCATTGGTATATATTGGTGCGGTCCATACACCAACTATGTCGTGGTCATTACAGTGGCTCGCGCTCGAAGTCAAGTATCTCGACCGGGCGGTGTCGTTCTACCGGCAGCATCTGGGTCTGCCCGTTCGCAGCGAGCACGAAACGGAGACGGTCCTCGGTGCGGGAACGACCGATCTCGTGCTTCGCCGGCCGACGGAGGTGCCACGGGGCGGGGTGCACACGCATTTCGCCTTTTCGACGCCCGCCGCCGAGTACGACGGCTGGTGGGATCGACTCTCCGAGCAGTTCGAACTCACCGAATCCGAGTTCGCCACCGGGAAGTCGCTGTATTTCTACGACCCGGACGGAAACTGCGTCGAGATCGGCCAATCGAACGACGAGGGATCCGAACGGGGGATCACCGGTGTGTTCGAGATCGTGTTGGAGGTCGAGGATCTGGACCGCGCCGAGTCGTTTTACAGCTCGTTGGACGTTACGGTCGTCGACCGAGGATCCGAGCGACGACGCACCCGGCTCACCACGGGCGAGTTCGACATCGAGCTCTGGGAGCCACACCTCGGGATTGCCGACGCACGCGGTGGGGTCCACGTCGATTTCGGGATCGATACCGGCGATCGCTCGCCCGAGAGCGTGCTCGACCCGATCGACGCGGACCCCATCGAGCGTCTGGATGAGGGATTGCGCGTGATCGATCCGGACGGCCACCGCCTGACGCTCATGTGACATCCCCCCACGACTAACATTGTGGGTTTTCTCTCCTGTTATCGTATAATCCGTGGGCCATCCGGCCGGCAGAGATCAAGCACGACCAGGCTGAGACTCTTGAAGAGATTGCGGAGAGAGTGGACGAAGACGACAAGAAGAGGCTTTGTGAGATTGCTGAATCCTTCCGGGAGGAAGGTGAGATTAAAGAAGTACGCTACTATAGCTGACGGATCACAGGCACGGATTATCCGACAAGATTCGCCGATCTTCATCCATTCATAGGGACTGTTGTGAGTATTTTCGGCACGGACGTTGACTGACAACTGCTTTGGGGGTTCACGAACCGTTCTGTGTCGCCACAGCGGTACGGAATCACAACAGTCCCTATCAGAGACTGGCCACCCATACTACGGCTGCAACTGGACGCCCGTCTTCGACGCCGACGACGAATAGCAGTAGCGGACTCAACAGAAAAGAGGACAGATGCTACGCGAGTGCGTCGAACGTCTCGCGGTGTTCTTCGAGATCGTCGTCCATGTCTATGCAACCGCATGGTTGCGATTGTTCTCATGATCTCCGGAGAGATCGATGTCGAGCTGGATGTCGTCGTAGGGGACGACTGGCCGTTTCGAGCGGCCGTCTTGCTCGAATTCGATGAGGTTGAGCGCTTCCAGCTCGGTCAGGTTGCCATGCACGTCTTTGAAATCCCGATCGACGATGTCGGCTGTTTCGCGCATACTCTCCGGTTCG
The DNA here is from genome assembly GCA_025041175.1 of Halobacteriales archaeon YIM A00010. GTDB lineage: Archaea > Halobacteriota > Halobacteria > Halobacteriales > Haloarculaceae > Halocatena. The sequence continues at coordinate 640,711 of JAKCFJ010000001.1, read as the reverse complement.
TGTTCGGAGATGACGCGGAGCAGTTCGAGATTGACCTCACTCAGAACGCGCGCCACGTCGCGCTCGCGTTCGATATTGAGGATATGCCGCTCTCCGACTGATTCCCCGCGCTCTGCTGCTTCGATACGTTCGAGCGTTTCCTGTCGCGTTCGGTCGCGTTCTCCAATGCGGATTTCGAGTGTCGTCATTTTATCCCTCGTGTTGTTATTGACGAAGAGACGATCGAGGCACCAAGTTCTTAGCAAAAAATTATTGTCTGTACCGTTCTCCTCTGCGATAACTGCCGGTCACAGACGGTCGGTGTCCACGTGGATCCCGGGCGGGGTGACGATGAGAAACCCCCGAAAGTGAACGAGATGCCCGCCCATATCCTTGATCGTGCGAGCGAAATCAGCGGCAAGCTCGTTCAGATCCCCTTCGATGGCGAGCACGAGCACGTTTCCCTCCCGAACGGAACCGACCCACTCGTTCGGTGGTGTCGTCCCGTCGAGCACCCCGAGAACGACCCGGCTCTCGATGTCCTCTTCGTCTAACTGATCCTCGACCGCCAACAGATCCAGATCGAAGGTGTCCATACCCATCGCTCGCAATCCCGGGGATAAAAAACGCACCCCCTCGGTACCCGCTCGTCCGCGTCAGTGCGATCCCCGGAGAGGCTGTGAACCGGAGCCGTTCGAGTGACTCGGGTCGTATCTGCTCCTGATGGGCGTTCGTCTCCGTCCGCTGGCGCTGCTCGTCGGACAAAACGTGAAATCACACGGGAAACGGTTGGCTTCCTCGCGTCAACTCGGGCTCCCGATGGAAGAATGATATTTATTCCGCGTGATTATCGTTGATCCTTTCATTTTGAATCCATCCATCGGCGGCCAATAATCGTGGCAGTCATCAGACATATAGGTATCAGAAGTCCTTAATGGCGATTACGTCGGGCGATTTCTGGATCGCCGATCGAGATTCACACGCAGAAATCACCGAGAGGGCCACCTTTATATTCAGTGTGCGATATTGGACGAATGCACATGAGCGAAAGTATGGAGGACACGTCGGCGTCGCCGGCGGGTCGAGTTCTTCCAGGGCACGTTAGATTCCACTTCTGAGATCAGCCACGCACGGATTTTCGACACGACGCTCCGTGATGGGGAGCAGTCACCGCGAACGTCGTTCTCCTACGAAGACAAACGGGAGATAGCGGCGCTGCTCGACGAGATGGGGACCCACGTCATCGAGGCGGGGTTCCCGGTGAACTCCGAGGCGGAGTTCGAGGCCGTGCGTGACATCGCCGATGGTACAGAGACGACGGTGTGCGGATTAGCGCGCGTCGTGGACGCGGACGTCGAGGCTGCACTCGACTCGGGCGTCGAACTGGTGCACGTGTTCGCGAGCACGAGCGACGTACAGATCCAGGATTCGATGCACTCGACGCGCGAGGAGGTTCGCGAGCGGTCGGTCGAGGCCGTCGAGCGGGCGTGTGAGGCGGGCGTCGACGTGATGTACTCTCCGATGGACGCCACGCGAACCGACGAGGCGTTCCTGACCGAAATCATCGAGGGAGTCAGCGAGGCGGGCGTCGACTGGATCAACATCCCGGACACGTGCGGGGTAGCGACACCCGGCCGATTTTCCGAGTTGATCGACACCGTCTGTGCACACACCGACGCGCGCGTCGACGTGCACACCCACGACGATTTCGGGCTGGCCGCAGCGAACGCCGTTGCCGGCTACGAGGCGGGCGCGGCCCAGGCGCAGGTCAGCGTGAACGGCATCGGTGAGCGCGCGGGCAACGCCGCGTACGAGGAGGTTCTCACCTCGTTGCACTGCCTGTACGACGTCGAGACCGGCATCGACACCACGCAGCTCGCCGAACTGTCCCGAATCATCGAAGAGAAAAGCGACATCGACGTTCCGGCAAACAAACCCGTGGTCGGGCAGAACGCGTTCGCCCACGAATCCGGCATTCACGCCGCGGGCATCATTGAGAATTCCGACACGTTCGAACCGGGCGTGATGACGCCGGAGATGGTGGGTGCAGAACGCGAACTAGTACTCGGAAAGCACACCGGGCAGCATTCGGTCCGCGAACGCCTCGAAACCGAGGGGTTCCAACCCACCGACCGAGAAGTCAGCGAGATCACGCGGCGCATCAAGGACACGGGAGCCACCAAGGAACGGATCACTGCAGAGACGCTCCGGGAGTTCGCCCGTGAGATGGGTGTTTCCAGGGAGCAGGTGAGAGTGAACTGATGATTCTCCCTGCTTGCCAGCGTCGACAGCGACGGCACAATTGCCGGTCGCGGAAGGTTTATGCACCATCCGTGATATCGTCCGGTAATGACGCTCTCAGTCGCCCAGTGTACGGCCGACCGGAGCGTTGCGTCTCTCATTATTGTAGGGGCCTAGCCCCTACACCACCTCACTTCCGACGTTCGTTGCACCGTTTTGGAGCTATCCAACACCAACCGCAGACAACCACACAGACATGTATGACGAGCGACGCGAGAGGGGTGACTCCGACCGATGAGTGATCACGTCTCGACCGTTCACACGGACGAACAGACCACGACCACGACCACGACGAGCAGCACAGCCCCGGCAGACGCAGAATCGGAGGGTGATAGCGACGCGCCGACAGTGACGAACGGCGCGGAGGCCGTCGTTGCTGCCCTCCGAAACGCCGGTGTCGAGCACCTGTTCGGCGTACAGGGAGGCGCGATCATGCCCGTTTACGACGCGCTGTACGCCGAGCGGGGGCTGACCCACGTCACGATGGCCCACGAGCAGGGCGCGGCCCACGCCGCCGACGCGTACGGACAGCTCACCGGTGAGCCGGGCGTCTGTATGGCGACCTCGGGACCGGGAGCGACGAACCTCACGACGGGGCTGGCCGACGCAGACATGGACTCCGATCCGGTGATCGCGCTGACCGGACAGGTCCCTACGGGACTCGTCGGCCACGACGCGTTCCAGGAGACGGACACGGTCGGTGTCACCCGTCCCGTCACGAAATCGAACTACTTCGCCGACGACTCGGAGACGGTCGGCGACGTGGTCGGTGAGGCGTATGCCCTCGCGCGGGAGGGCAGGCCCGGTCCGACGCTCGTTGACCTCCCGAAAGACGTGACCAACGGCGAGACAGACAGCGTTCCCGGCGATCCCACGCTGCCGGAGTACCACGATATCCCCCAGACGGCCGAGGGCAGCGCTGTCGAGGAGGCGGCACGAGCGCTTTCGGGCGCGACACGACCGTTGATCCTCTCGGGTGGCGGCGTCGTCAAAGGGAACGCGAGCGAGGAGCTTCGGGAATTCGCCCTCGAACACCGGATTCCGGTGGTCACGACGATGCCTGGAATCGGGAGCTTCCCCGAGGACCACGAGCTGGCGTTGGAGTGGGCCGGAATGCACGGGACCGGCTACGCGAACATGGCGATCTCCCACTGTGATTGCCTGCTCGCCATCGGCACCCGGTTCGATGACCGGCTGACCGGCGGGATCGAAACGTTTGCGCCCGAGGCCGAGATCATCCACGTCGACATCGATCCCTCGGAAATCTCGAAAAACGTCCACGCCGACTACCCGCTGGTCGGGGACGCAGCGCGCGTTATCGAGCAGCTCCAGGCCGCGATGGGGGAGGAGCCATCGGCCCACCAGTGGCGCGAGCAGTGTCAGACGTGGAAGGAGGCGTATCCGATGACGTACGCCACGCCCGAGGACGAGCCGCTGAAACCCCAGTTCGTCGTGGAGGCGATGGACGAGCTGACGCCGGACGACGCCATCGTCACCACCGGCGTCGGCCAACACCAGATGTGGGCGGCCCAGTACTGGACGTACACCCGACCGAACGCGTGGATCTCCTCGCACGGGCTGGGAACGATGGGGTACGGACTGCCCGCGGCCATCGGCGCGAAGGTCGCCGCGCCCGATCGGGATGTCGTCTGTTTCGATGGCGATGGCTCGTTGTTGATGACGATCGAGGAGCTGAGCGTCGCGGTCCGCGAGGGACTCGACATCACCGTGATCGTGTTGAACAACGAGGCGATCGGAATGGTCCGCCAGTGGCAGGACGCGTTTTTCGGCCAGCGCCGGATGGCGTCCGAGTATCCGTGGGGGCCTGACTTCGCCACGCTGGCCGAGGCGTTCGGCGCGAAGGGCTTTACGGTTCGTGAGTACGAGAACGTCCCGGACACGCTCGAAGCGGCCCGGGAGTACGACGGGCCGAGCGTCGTGGACGCGTTCATCGACCCCGAAGAGAACGTCTACCCGATGGTTTCGAGCGGCGGCAACAACGCCGAATTCGCTCTCTCGGAGGACCAGCTATGAGCCAGGGACTCGACGGCCCACGCCCCGAAGCACGCGAGACACCCGAGGGGCGACGCTCACCGCAGGGGATCCGGCTTGATCCCAAGAACGGGGCCGAACACGAGCCGCGCCGAACCGTCATCTCCGCGCTCGTCCAACACGAGCCGGGGGTGTTGTCGAAAGTGTCGGGGCTGGTGAGCCGGCGCCAATTCAACATCGAGAGTCTCACTGTCGGCTCCACGACGAACCCCGAGACCGCGCGCATCACGCTCGTCATTGAGGAGTCGACGCCGGGGATCCGGCAGGTCGAGACCCAACTCGAAAAGCTCCTGCCGGTCATCTCGGTGCGTGAACTCAACAACGACGCCGTTCGACGCGAGCTGGTCGTGTTGAAAGTCCACGGCGAGAAGCCGGACGAGGTGCACGCCATCACCGAGATGTACGGAGGGACGATCCTCGACGCCGGACCGCGGACCATCTCCGTCGAGATCACCGGCGACGAGCAGAAGATCGACGACGCCATCGACGCGTTCGCGCAGTTCGACATCCGGGAGATCGCACGAACCGGACAGACGGCGCTCGCGCGCGGCGAAGAGTGGACCACGCACGCAGAAGAAGAGCGCTACGAACGAACCACGACAGTACCAAACGAGTGAATCATCATGAGTGACACACGCGCAACGATCTACTACACGGAAGACGCAGACAGAACAGCCATCGAGAACAAGACCGTCGCAGTGCTTGGCTTTGGGAGTCAGGGTCATGCCCACGCCCAGAACTTAGACGACAGCGGCATCGATGTCGTCGTCGGGCTTCGAAAGGGCTCGTCCTCGCGGGCGGCCGCCGAAGACACGGGACTGGAGGTAGCGACGCCCGCAGTCGCCGCCGAAGCGGCCGACATCGTTTCGATGCTCGTTCCTGACACCGTCCAGCCGGCGGTGTACGAAGCGATCGAGGACGGACTCGACGCGGGCGATACGCTCCAGTTCGCTCACGGGTTCAACATCCACTACGGACAGATCGAGCCGCCAGCAGACGTTGACGTGACGATGATCGCCCCGAAAAGCCCGGGCCACCTCGTTCGGCGCAACTACGAGAACGGCGAAGGGACGCCGGGGCTGCTCGCCGTCTACCAGAACCCGACCAACGAGGCGAAAGAGGAGGCGCTCGCGTACGCCCAAGCCATCGGCTGTGCGCGCGCCGGCGTGGTCGAAACCACGTTCCGCGAGGAAACCGAGACCGACCTGTTCGGTGAACAGGCCGTCCTCTGTGGCGGCGTAACGAGTCTCGTCAAACACAGCTACGAAACGCTCGTCGATGCGGGCTACAGCCCCGAGATGGCGTACTTCGAGTGCATGAACGAGCTGAAGCTCATCGTGGATCTGCTGTACGAGGGTGGATTGGCCGAGATGTGGAACTCGGTCTCGGACACGGCCGAATACGGCGGGCTAACGCGGGGCGACCGGATCGTCGACGACCACGTCCGGGACAACATGGAGGAGACGCTCGAAGCCGTCCAAAACGGAGAGTTCGCGCGCGAATGGATCACGGAAAACCACGCGGGACGACCGAGTTACACCCTCCACCGCCAGGCCGAGCAGAACCACGACATCGAGGCTGTCGGTGAAGAACTCCGCCAGCTGTTCGCGTGGAGTGAAGAGTCGAACGAATCCGAAGACAGCGAACAGGAACGGATGGCTGCTGACGATTGAATGAAAATGACACGACCACCGCTGAAGGAGACCGATCACACGAACCCGTACACCGAGGAATCGTTCGGGGCGGCGATGGTGTACCGGCGCGGCCCGGTCGTCGTCGCTGACGGCGGCGCGGCCGAGGGAGAGGAACCGACCGCGGACACGACGGAGGCGAAGACGAGCGAGCGTGACCATCAGTCCACCGCTAGCGACGGATCCGGCACGCGGCTCGCAGACATCGATCACACGCCTCCTCACGGGAAGGGCGTCGCCCGCAACCGGATCTACGAGCGCGGAGCCGAACGGAGTACCAACGCATGAGCCGCGGAACGCTGTACGACAAGGTGTGGGACCGCCACACCGTCACGACGCTGCCCAACGGGCAGAATCAGCTGTTTGTCGGACTGCACCTGATCCACGAGGTGACCAGTCCACAGGCGTTCGGAATGTTGCGCGAGCGCGACATCGAGGTCGCCCGGCCCGATCTCACCCACGCGACCGTCGACCACATCGTTCCGACGGCCGACCAGTCCCGACCGCTGGGCGACGACGCGGCCGAAGAGATGATGAGCGAGCTGGAACGGAACGTGCGGGAAGCGGGCATCGAGTTCGACGACCCGACGACCGGCAACCAGGGCATCGTTCACGTCATCGGTCCCGAACAGGGGCTGACCCAGCCGGGCATGACGATCGTCTGTGGCGACAGCCACACCTCGACGCACGGCGCGTTCGGGGCGCTGGCTTTTGGTATCGGCACGAGCCAGATCCGGGACGTGCTCGCCACACAGACCATCGCAATGGAGAAACAGCGGGTCAGACAGATCCGCGTCACCGGCGAGCTCGAGGAGCACGTCGGGGCAAAAGACATCATCCTGACGATCATCCGTGAGCTGGGCACCGACGGCGGCGTCGGCCACGTGTACGAATACGCCGGTGAGGCCATCGAAGCCCTCGATATGGAGGGCCGGATGAGCATCTGCAACATGTCGATCGAGGGTGGTGCCCGAGCGGGGTACGTCAACCCCGACGAGACCACCTACGAGTGGCTCCGGGACACCGAAGCGTTTGCAGATACATCCGACCACGAGGACGATCCGGAACGTTTCGAGGAGCTGAAGCCGTACTGGGAGTCCATCAAAAGCGACGACGACGCCGAGTACGACGACGTGGTCGAGATCGACGGCTCCGCGATCGAGCCGTCGGTCACGTGGGGAACCACGCCCGGGCAGGTCGTGGGCGTCACCGAACCGATCCCCGACCCCGCCGAGCTTCCCGAGGCCAAACGGGAGACGGCCCGGCGCGCACAGGAGCACATGCGGGTCGAGCCGGGCGAGACCATGAACGGCTACGAGATCGATGTTGCCTTCCTCGGTTCGTGCACGAACGCCCGGCTGAGCGATCTCCGGGCTGCGGCCAGCTTCGTCGAGGGACGGACGGTGCACCCGGACGTGCGGGCGATGGTCGTCCCCGGCAGCCAACGCGTCAAAGCAGCCGCCGAAGCCGAGGGACTGGATCAGGTGTTCACCGACGCCGGCTTCGACTGGCGTAGTGCTGGCTGTTCGATGTGTCTCGGCATGAACGAGGACCAGCTCGAAGGCGACGAGGCCAGCGCCAGCTCCTCGAACCGGAACTTCGTCGGGAGACAGGGGAGCAAAGACGGCCGCACCGTGTTGATGAGCCCCGTGATGGTGGTGGCCGCCGCCGTCACTGGCGAGGTAACCGACGTGCGAACCCTCTCGGAGGTGACCGTCGCGTGAGCGATAACGACGCCGACGCGGCGTCGGTTCCGTCGATCGATCGCGTTTCCGGAGCCGGCATTCCGGTCCGGGGAAACGACATCGACACCGACCAGATCATCCCCGCGCGGTTCATGAAGGTCGTCACCTTCGACGGACTGGGCGAGTTCGCGTTTTTCGACAAACGGTTTGATGATCAGGACAACCAGAAAGAGCATCCGTTCAACGAGCGGCGGTTTCAGGACGCGTCGGTGTTGGTCGTCAACGCCAACTTCGGCTGTGGCTCCTCGCGCGAGCACGCGCCCCAAGCGCTCATGCGGTGGGGAATCGACGCCATCGTCGGGGAGAGCTTCGCGGAGATCTTCGCGGGGAACTGCCTCGCGCTGGGCATCCCGACCGTTACTGCCGACGAGGAGACCGTCACGGAACTGCAGACGGTCATCGGGGACCACCCCGACACCGAGATCACCGTGAACGTCGAGGCGGAGACAGTCGCGTACGAGAACGAAGCGGACGACCGGACCGTCGATGTGGCGGTTGATCCGGCCCAGCGGACCGCCCTGGTCGATGGGATCTGGGACACGACGGCACTGATGAAATCGAACGCACAGGCCACCGAAGCGACAGCGGCCGATCTTCCATACGTCCAATGAGTGAAACGATCGCGGTGATTCCGGGCGACGGTATCGGACGCGAGGTGGTGCCGGCAGCGGTGCGCGTGCTCGATGCACTGGATATGGGCTTCTCCTTTGCGATGGGCGAGGCCGGCGACGACACGCTCGCTGACACCGGCGAGGCGCTGCCCGATCGCACCGTGGAGCTGGTCGAAAACAGCGATGCGACGCTGTTCGGCGCGGCGGGCGAGACGGCCGCGGACGTGATCCTCCCGCTGCGCGCGGCGGTCGGCTCGTTCGCCAACGTCCGGCCGGCCCGGGCGTACCCCGGCGTCGACGCCGTGAAACCCGAGACGGACCTCGTGTTCGTCCGCGAGAACACCGAAGGCGTCTACTCGGGAATCGAAAGCGAGGTCGCGCCGGGCGTCACGACGCTCACGCGCGTCGTTACCGAGGAGGCGTCCCGCCGGATCACCGAGTTCGGCTTCGACTACGCCGAGGAACGCGACGAGCCGGTGACGGTCGCGCACAAGGCCAACGTCATGCGCACCACCGACGGGCAGTTCGTCGAGAGCGTCGCCGATGTGGCCGAGGAGCGCGGCGTCGAGTACGACGCGGCGCTGATGGACGCGCTCGCCATGCAGCTCATCACCCAACCAGAAGAGTACGGCGTGATCGTCTGCCCGAACCTCGCTGGTGACGTGCTGTCGGATCTCGCCGCCGGACTCGTCGGCGGGCTGGGGCTGCTCCCGAGCGCGAACATCGGCCCGGAGAACGCGCTGTTCGAGCCGGTGCACGGCAGCGCGCCTGACATCGCCGGCGAGGGGGTCGCAAACCCGGCCGCGACCATCCTCAGCACGGCGATGATGCTCGAACACCTGGAGTATGAGAACGCCGGATCGCGGGTCAGGGCCGCCGTCGAGAAAACGCTCGAAGAGGGACCACACACCCCCGATCTCGGGGGCAGCGCCACCACCGAAGACGTGACCAGCGCGGTTATCGAACGCCTTTGATTATCCACTGCGAGCGTCGAACCGTTCGACGAGCGCGCTGACGACGCCGCTGAGATACGCCGTGCCCCAGACGGCGACAACGACCGCACCAATGGCATTGAACACGAGATCGAACATGGTGTCCTCGATGCCGTACTGCGTGAGGACAGGCTCGCCACCGACGACCCGAGACACTTCGCCGATTGCGAATTCGAGAACCTCCCACAGCACGCCGAACGCGAGCACGAACATGAGCAGGAACACGAACATGAATTTTGGCGGGAGTTCGACCTCATCGTTGTGGAGATCGATCGCACGAACAGTAGCGTACCCGGCCGCAGCGACGACCGACGCCGAAAGGGCGTGAGTGATGTGATCCCACCACCACACTGATCGGTAAAAGGACAGCTCCGCTCCGGGGATGCCGACCGTCCCGAGCGCGTGAAAGAACACCGCGCCCGTGATCCACAGCGTGAGCGCGGGATCCATCGGAATGTCATAATCGCGCTCCATGAGCGACGGCAGCTGTACGACAGCCAGTCCGAGGAGGCTGTTGACGATGATCCCGGTGTTGCGGCGCTCGAGACCGATGAAGAACATCCCGATGAGACCGACGTGCATGAACCAGACGAGCCGACGTTTGAGTCGCTCGCCGATCCGGAGCGTGGGCCGTTTCATGGCTCGGATATCTCCCTTGGATCGTCCGCTCGTCGGAGCCGGCGGAAGTAGAGTTCGAAAACGACGCCGGCAAACGCCCCCGCGATCGTGGACGCGACGAACTCGAACATCAACTCCCGCTCGGTGAGCGGAAACGTGATGCCGAGATACAGATCCCCGCTCCACCGAACGACCGCCCAGACGCCCGCCGCGGCCATCGTTGTGACGACGACAAAGAGGACGGCAAACGAGACGTTCATCGACACGGCGGTAAACGCGTGGAGTTCGACGGCGATAATCAGGGCAACGGCCGCAACCGAGAGATACGTCGCTACCCGACCAGGACCGGAAACCCCGAACGTCAGCGCCAACAACGGAAGCGACGCGAGCACGAGCACCTCCCACGGGAGCATTGCCCACACCGAACCGGATCGGAGCGCCGGAATCACACTGAGCACGGCGACGACCGTCGCAAACCCCGCCCACAGCGGATCGCGGCCGGCGTTCACCACGGCGACCACTCCGACGAATCCGACCAACGCCCACGCAAGCACCGCGTTGACGCGCCGGCTCCGAACTGTCCGACTCAGAATAGACCTCTCCATACCCCAACTACCCTTGCTACGGAATAAATATGCGCGCTTCACTACACCAACAGCCAAAACACGCGTGTGCGTCCACTCTACCAAACGGTCAGGTTGGAAATCCTTCGCTCATACTCGGGTGATGGACCTGGTACGCGCCCGAATCGGTGAGACCCATTACCGCCCAATCGTATTCCGGAGCTCGGGTGAGCAGCTCCTCACACAGCGACGCTGCCCGGTCCTCGCGCGTCACGAAACACCGGAGATCGCCCCGGTCGGGAGTTTCGCCCGGATCGGACGTCGTTACGTACACCACACGCCATTTCCGCTCTGCCCGAAGCTCGGCCCCGGCAGCCGACACAGTGTACCCCAGATCGCTGAAGATCGACTGTGCTTCGTCCAGCAAGGTCGTGCTAATACTCCCCATCTGAGACAACATAGCATACTCTCCAATATAGCTGTATCGGCTAGGTTTATATTCGATATAAAATAATTCTGTGAATATATAGTGACTGTAATTGACGAAAAATTACTCAGTCAACGCATCTAGTAGGTCGAGGTAGCCGGCGCCGTAGTGCGTTTTATCGAATTCCTCGGGGACAGCCCCAGCGCGTTTGAGCCTCGATTTGATCCGGTTAGGGTTGTCTGTGGGGTGCTCGCTCGTCACGAGCGCGGCTGCCCCAGCGACCTGCGGCGCGGCCATAGAGGTGCCCGCAGCCCAGCCGTAGCTGTGATCCGCGCCGCGGTACGTTTCGTCGTCGTAGATGGGCGTTGCGGTGCAGTTGAGCACGAGATCGTGGAACCAGCCAGTGGGTCGTTCGTCGGGTGGAAGCGCAACCACGTCTCCATCGGCGTTGCCACCGGGGGCACCGAGATCCAGCGCGTTCGTTCCGTAGTTGGTGTAGTAAGCGGACGTCTCGGCGGGCGACTCGACACCGGACTCGCCCCACTGGAATCCGATCGGTCCCGTTGCGCTGATGCTCATCACGTTGGCCGCTTCGTTCGGCAGGCTGATGTTCTGACCGTCGTGTTGGAGATCCGCACTGTCGTTTCCGGCCGCGACGACCAACAGGGTTCCCTGCCGACGGGCGTACGACGTCGCGCGGTTGAGGAGCTTGCCGTACAGCTGTCCGAACGAGCGATCGTCGTCGTTGCCCGAGCCGGGATTGTTTCGCGGGATCGGGTACGCGCCCAAACTCAGATTCGCCGCGTCACAGCCGATCTCGGCGCTGTACACCATCGCTGCGACCACGGTCGCAAACGACGCGGTGTCGTCCCGTGAGAACACCCGACAATCGACGATCTCCGTGGCCGGGGCGGTTCCGGTGACACCAGCCTCGTTCTGGTCGTTGGCCGCAATGATTCCCGCAACGTGCGTTCCGTGGTATCCACCGTACGGCGCGCCAGCACCGTACCCATCGTCGGTGAAATTCCGCGATAGATCGACGTTCACAGCGTGCTGGAGATCCGGATGGTCCGCCGCGACACCGCTGTCGATCACTGCGACGCGAGTCCCCTCGCCACGGGTAACGTCGTGGGCCTCCGGAACCCGCAGGTCCTGTTTGTCCCACTGGAGGGGGTACAGCGGTTCATCACCAGCACCGTCGTGCGCGTGGGACGCCACCGGCTGTTCGATTTCGTATTCGATGTCCGGCGCGTACCGTCCACCCATTCGCTCGACCGCCCGCTCCGATCCCCGAACGACCACCGCGTCGATCGGATCGAGTCGGTGAAGCACTTCCACACCGCGGGGAACACTCCCGGATCCGTTCGTAACGATGAACCGTTCGGTGCTCGTCGCCGCCGTTACTGTCGTCCCGGTGGCTAACCCCCCGATAACCACTCCGCTGGCCTTCAAAAACGTCCGTCGGCTGTGTTCCGACATCTTCCAATACAACGGAAGATCCCAACTTATACTTTAAGGTCTTATTACAATAATGAATGTGATGATTGGTATTGATTTGTTCTTCAGTGCCACTTTCGCTCCGAGATCGTGAACTTTTATGGTGTGTTAACCAGTTGTAGCTGTGTGGTTTACGAGACAGGAAACCGGACGGTGGACGACGCCGTGGCGCGCGTGCTCGACGGTGAGACGCTCGGACGGACAGTCGGACTCGCGTTGCTCGCCCAGCCGGTAGAGGCGTTGGCAGCGGGGGCCGATCTCATCCGATCGCGGTTCAGCGACGGGACAGTCGACGCGTGTAGCATCGTGAACGCCAAGGCGGGCAACTGCGCGGAGGACTGTGGGTTCTGTGCCCAATCAGTGCATTTCGACACGGGGATCGACACGTACGGATTTCTCGATCCCGAAGAGATCCTTTCGGCGGCCAAACGCGCAGAGCGCGACGGTGCCCAGCGCTTTGGCATCGTCGTCGCGGAGAAGGGCGTGAGCAAGGAGCGCCGCCCCGAGGAGTGGGAGCAGGTGATCCGGGCGATCCGGCTGGTTCGCGAGGAGACGAGCGTGGAAGCCGACGCGAGTCTGGGCATCCTCACCCGCGAGGAGGCTGCCATCCTCGCCGAGGAGGGGATCAATCACTACAACCACAACATCGAGACCTCTCCCCGGTATTTCCCGGAGATCGTCACCAGCCACTCCTTCGAGGATCGGGTGGCGACGCTCCGGGTCGCGAAAGACGCGGGGATGGATCTGTGTGCCGGCGTCATTCTCGGGATGGGGGAGACGCCGACCGATCGCGTCGAGGCCGCCATCGCGCTCCAGGACGTGGGGGTGTCCTCGCTTCCGGTGAACGTGCTGAACCCGGTGGCCGGCACGCCGCTCGGTGAGCGCGAGTCAGCACGGATCTCAACCACCGAGCTGATCAAGGCGATCGCAGTGTACCGGTTTTTGCATCCCCACGCCCGGGTGCGGCTCACCGGCGGGCGGGAGGTGAATCTGGCACCGGACGAGCAACACCTCCCGTTCGAAGCGGGCGCGGACGGCGTTCTCACCGGGGATTACCTCACGACCGAGGGTCAATCACCGGGTGAGGACATCCGGATCATCGAGCGGGCGGGGCTGGAACCGAACCGGGCCGTCAACGACTTCGAACCGTCGGCGGTGAAAACCCGGGACGAGGATTCGTCCGCCGTCGAAACCGCTGCCGGAACGGCGACCAGCACCGCGCAGGACGACTAACGGTAACCAAACCATGAACGACGTTACAGTTGCAGTACTCGGTACGGGTGGTATCGGACGACGGGCGCTCGAACTGTCGACCCACAAGGAGTGGCTCACGCCGGTTGCGGCGTGTGACCGCCACGGGATCGCGGTCGATCACGAGGGGCTCGACGTGGCGGAGCTGCTGGCCGCGACGGAGGGAAACATAGCGAGCGGAGACGAGCCGGGTGACGTTGAAACGGACGGTGGCGCTGCGGTCAAACGGAGCGGCGCGGGCAAGGGCGTCGCCGCCTCGACTCAGGCGGACAGCACGGAGACGCCGATCGACGACGTGATCGAAAAGAGCGACACCATCGACGCGGTGCTCGTGGCGCTCCCGAACCTCGAACACGATTTCATCCCGCGGGTCACTGACCGATTCGTCGATGCGGACTACGAGGGCGTGCTGATCGACGTGTTAAAACGGTCGCGTGTGATCGGGATGCTCGACGAACGGGAGGATCGGTTGGTCGATTCGGGGATCACGTTCGTCTGTGGCGCGGGCGCGACGCCCGGATTCCTCACCGGCGCGGCGGCGCTCGCCGCCCAGTCGTTCGTGGACGTGGAATCGGTCGACATCCGGTGGGGCGTCGGTCTCAGATCCGGCTACGAGGACAACCGCGGGACGGTCAGGGAGGACATCGCCCACCTCGATGGGTACGACATCGAGACGGCGCGGGAGATGACCGACGCGGAGATAGAGGACGTGATCGACGAGCACGACGGAGTGATCGAGTTCACCGACATGGAGCACGCCGACGACGTGTTACTCGAACGGGCAGGGATCTGCGACGCGGACGACGTTTCTGTCGGGGGGATCCTCGACGTTCGCAACGACGAGAAACCCACGACAACGACCGTAACGGTGACGGGGTCGACGTTCGACGGCGAGCGCGCGACAAACACGTTCCAGCTCGGGGACGAAACGAGCATGGCGGCGAACGTGAACGGCCCAGCGATCGGCTACCTGAAAACGGGCGTTCGGTCGAATCGAAACGGCGTCTACGGCGTGTTCGGCCCAGCAGAACTGCTGCCGGGGTTCTGATGGCTACCAACACGAACGTCGATCGGGGATTCGATCTCCGTGCGCGGATCGACGACCGCGAGACGCGGGGGCTTCGACGGGATCTCTCACCGGTCGAGTCGGTGAGCGCGCGCAGCCGGATCGCCGGCGATCCCGGCGCCCAACAGCCCGTCTTCGGAAAGCGCCCGGAGAAGCTGGTGTTCGCCTCGAACAACTACCTCGGGCTGGCCGGCGACGAGCGCGTTCACCGCGCCGCCGGTCGTGCGACCGCTTCTGTCGGAGCGGGAGCAGGCGCGAGCCGGCTCCTCACCGGCGATACGCCCGCTCACCGCGCGCTCGAGCGGGATCTAGCCGACGCGAAGGGAACCGAGCGGGCGCTGGTCTTCTCCTCGGGGTACGCGGCGAACGTCGGCACCATCACCGCGCTCGCGCCGGACGTCGTGTTTTCCGACGCGTACAACCACGCGAGCATCGTCGACGGCTGTCGCTTATCGGACGCGGAGATCGTCGTCTACGACCACTGCAATGTGCAGTCACTGGCCGACGCGATGGCCGAACGCGCGCACGATACTGCCGACGAATCGTGGCTCGTCGTCACCGACTCGGTGTTCAGCATGGACGGCGACGTTGCGCCGCTCGCTGGGTTGTGTGACACTGCCGAGCGTTACGGCGCGTGGGTGATGGTCGACGAAGCCCACGCGACCGGCGTGTTCGAGGACGGCGGGATCGTCCAGCGCGACGGACTCACCGACAGGGTTCAGATACAGCTCGGGACGCTCTCGAAGGCGCTGGCGGCACAAGGGGGGTTCGTCGCCGCCCGCGAGCCGGTGATCGAACTCCTCTCGAACGCGGCGCGCTCGTTCGTCTTTTCGACCGGACTCGCGCCACCCGCCGCGGCCGCGGCGCGAACGGCGCTGTCGATCGCCCGCAACGGCACCCGGCGGGAACAGCTGTGGGCGAACGTCGAACAGCTTAGAGACGGTCTCGAATCGCTCGGGTTCGACGTGCTGGGGAACACACACATCCTTCCAGTGCTGGTCGGGGATCGCTCGGCGGCGGTGGAGCTTGCCGCTCAGCTCGAGGAAGCGGGAATCATCGCGCCCGCCATCCGTCCGCCGACGATACCGGATGGAACGAGCCGGATCCGGATCGCACCGATGGCAACCCACACCGAGCGCGACGTCGAACGCTGTTTGGCGGCGTTCGAACGGGCGGAGGCGGTTCGATGAGGGTCGCCATTGTCGGCACTGATACGGGCGTCGGAAAGACCGTCGTTACCGCGGGTCTGATCGGTGTGCTCCGGGAACAGGGCGTGGACGCCCGGGCGGTCAAACCCGCTCAAACGGGTTTTCCGCCGGACGACGACGCGGGCGTCATAACGACCGTCTGTGACGATCCTGACGCCGCGGTCTGTCTCCGGTATCTATCCGAACCACTCGCGCCCGCCGTCGCTGCTCGGCGCGAGGGCGTGGATCTCTCCTACCGATCGATCCGCGAGGAGACGGCCGCCGTGCTCGACGACGCTTCGGTGGGCGTCCTCGAAGGGATCGGGGGCCTGCACGTCCCCCTCGCCGACGGCCACGAGGTGGTTGACCTCGTGGCTGCTCTCGACTGTTCGGCGGTCGTCGTCGCCCGCTCGGGGCTCGGAACGCTCAACCACACTGCACTCACGATTGAGGCCCTCCAACGGCGCAATGTACCGGTGCTCGCGGTCGTGTTGAACCAGTACGGCGGCGACACCGTTGCCGAACGATCGAATCCTGAAACATTGAAATCGATGATCGACGCCCCCGTGTTGACGATGCCGTCGGTCGATCGATCCGATCTCGTCGCCACGGCGCGCGAACGGTTGCTGCCCATCACCGACCGACTCGGTCGGCGTTCGAGGACGACCGCGTAGAAAGCAGTTACTGGCCGATCTGATCCTCGACCGCTCCCTCCAGATCGGCGGTGTCGAGGGACGAATCGAGTTGCTCGTGGTCGATGGCCGACTCCAACACCTCGGGATCGGTCACGGCCTCGATCCCGCGATCGTCCACCGCCGACTCGATCGCTTGCTGGTCGAGGATCGCGTCCACGTCCTCGCGGCTCATCCCGGTCACCGAACTAACCGCTTTTGCCACTGCGGCCGCTGCTACGACAACCATACGTGGTACAGACGCCTCGGCAACGAAAAAGCACCGCCTGGATCGCCGTCACTCTCCACCGCGCGAGCCGGGATGTCTCCAATCACCGTGGTTGGTGGTACCAATCTTTATGAAACGTTCGGTAGTCATCCCTAGTGGGCAATATCAACGCCTGTGACAGAATGGAATTTGATGGCGCGTTCGAACTCGAGAACACGACGGTCGAGGAGGTGTGGCTCGCGCTCTCTGATCCGGTTTTGATCAGGGACTCGCTTCCAGGATGTGAGTTTCTGATCGAGGTCGACGACGGGGACGTAGACTTTGAGGAGCAAAAAGCGGCGGCAGCCGAGCGAGACGCGGAGCCGACCGGCGATCCGGAGGTGATCGCACAGCGCGCGTTCGAGGAGGGAAAGCGGTACGCGGCGCTCATCGAGGTGAGTGTGGGAAGCGTCAACCCGCAGTTCCAGACGACGGTGACGATCGATAGCCGCGAGTTTCCCGAGATGTCGGCATCGGGAGAAGGCGAGGCGAGCGGCAGCTCCTTCGAACTGTCGTCGGGAATGGAGCTGGAGGAAACCGAGAACGGTGTGACCGTCGAGTGGTGGGCCAGTACCGAGGTGTTTGGACGGATCGCCCAGATGGGCCAACGAATGATCAACCCCGTTGCAAACAGGGTTGTCAAGCGGTTCTTCGAGCGGATCCAAGAACGACTCGAAGAGCTCACCCTACAGACGGACGGCGCCGAATCGATGGTGGACGAAGAAAGCGATTCTCAAGGGCTCTCTCAACGCATCAGGGACAAAATCGGAATATAATACGACACATGATGGAACACGACATTACGCTGACGGTCAACGACACGGAACACGAGATCGCCGTCGAGCCACGAACGCTGTTGGTCCACACGCTGCGTGACGCGCTCGGATACACCGGCGCGAACGTCGGCTGTGAGAGCAGTCTCTGTGGCGCGTGTACGGTAACGATGGACGGTGACGCGGTGAAATCCTGCACGGTGCTCGCCGTACAGGCGGACGGAACGGAGATCGAAACGGTCGAAGGACTCGCAGAGGACGGCGATTTTCACCCGATTCAGGAGGGCTTTCGCAAAGAACACGGGCTGCAGTGTGGCTACTGCACGCCCGGGATGATGATGACAGCGCGGGAACTGCTCGAGGACAATCCCGACCCCGACGAGGCAGAGATCAGGGAAGCCATAGAAGGCAACCTCTGTCGGTGTACCGGCTATCAGAACATCGTCAACGCGGTCGAGTTCGCCGCCGACCGGATGGAAACGGACGCGGCGAACAGGGATATCGCCGCTGACGGCGGAACAGACCGAACGACCGACACTGTGGAGGACGAATAATGTCAATAGAAACTATAGAAGCCGAGGAGATCGACGTGGAGGAGGTTCTCGGATCGGCCATCGAGCGCCGCGAGGATCCCGAACTCGTCACCGGCGAAGGCGTCTACACGGACGACGTTCAGGATCCGGAGCTGGCGCACATGGCCGTGCTCCGGAGCCAGTACGGCCACGCGGAGATCGACGGGATCGACACGAGCGAGGCGGAGGCGATGGACGGCGTGATCGGCGTGTACACCGCCGAGGACATCGATGAGGCGGGCACGCCGGGCGACCTTCCGGTCGGGTGGTTGCTCCCGGATCTGAAGACGCCATCCCATCCGATCCTCGCGGGGGATCGGGCGCGCTATCAGGGCGACGGCGTCGCGGTCGTCGTCGCGGAGGAGCGCTATCTCGCACACGACGCGCTCGATCGGATCGACGTGGATTATGAGCGACTCGACGCGGTCGTGGATCCGAAAGCCGCAGTCGAAGCGGATGCGCCCCAGCTCCACGACTGGAGCGAGGATCCCACAGACACGGACGTGCGGGATGACGAGGACATAGAACGGGTGCCGCCGAATCAGGCGTTCGACTGGGAGATCGGCGACAGCGAGGCGACCGACGAGGCGTTCGAGAACGCGGCCCACACGGTCGAAGTCGATCTCGAAAACCAGCGGCTGATCCCGAACGCGATGGAGCCACGCGCGACGGTCGCGGAGTACAAGCCGGGAACCGGGGAGGTAGAGGTGCAGATGACCTCCCAGAACCCCCACCTCCACCGACAGCTCATGTCGGCGGTGCTCGACGTTCCCGAGCACAAACTCCACATCGTTGCGCCGGAAGTCGGCGGTGGCTTCGGCAGCAAGATCCACCACTACCCCGACGAGGCGCTCACGTGTTGGTGTGCGATGCAGCTCGAGCGCCCGGTGAAGTGGCAGGCCACCCGCTCGGAGACGTATCTCACGGACGCTCACGGGCGCGATCACGTCACCCACGCCGAGCTTGCGATGGACGACGCGGGAACGATCACCGGAATGCGCGTCACGACCTACGCGGGGATGGGCGCGTATCTCTCGACGTTCGCGCCGTCGATCCCGACGTACCTGTACGGAACGCTGCTTTCGGGACAGTACGACATCCCGGCGATCCACTGCAACGTGATCGGGAGCTTCACGAACGGCGCACCGGTTGACGCCTACCGCGGTGCGGGCCGTCCGGAGGCGCTGTACGTGGTCGAGCGACTCGTCACCCTCGGCGCGCGGGAGATGGGGATGGATCCGGCGGCGTTCAGACGACAGAACTTCATTCCCGAGGACGACTTCCCCCACGAGACGCCCGTCGCAGTCGTCTACGACAGCGGCGACTACGAACCGGCGCTCGATGCGGCCCTGGAGATGGTTGAGTACGAGGAGCTCAGGGAGCGCCAAGCCGAGCTGCGCGAGGAGGATCGATATCTAGGCATCGGATTTTCGAGCTACATCGAGGCGTGCGGACTTGCCCCATCGGAACTGGCGGGACAGCTCGGCGCACAAGCCGGGCTGTGGGAGAGCGGGCTCGTCCGCGTCCATCCGTCGGGGACGGTCACCGCCTTCTGTGGCACCTCTGGCCACGGCCAAGGCCACGAAACCACCTACGCCCAGATCGTCTCCGACGAACTCGGCGTTCCGTACGAGGACATCGAGATCGTGGAGGGCGACACCGACGAGATTCCCCAAGGAATGGGTACCTACGGCAGCAGAAGCGCGGCCGTCGGGGGCAGCGCGCTGGCGACGAGCTCACAGAAAGTGGTCGATAAGGCACGAACGATCGCCGCCCACCTGCTCGAAACCGGCGAGGAAGACCTCGAGTTCGAAAACGGGGAGTTCAACGTCGCCGGTGCGCCCGAACGCTCGATGACGATCCAGGAGGTCGCCCAACAGGCCTATCTCGCGCACAACATTCCCGAGGGCGTCGAGCCGGGGTTAGAAGAAACCTCCTTCTATGATCCAGAGAACTTCACCTTTCCCTTTGGCACCCACGTGGCGGTCGTGGAGGTCGATCCCGAAAGCGGCGAGATCGAGTTCCACCAGTACGCCGCTGTCGACGACGTGGGCAACCAGATCAACCCGAAGATCGTGGAGGGACAGATCCACGGCGGGATCGCCCAAGGGATCGGCCAAGCGCTGTACGAAGGCGCGGTGTACGACGACAACGGCACGCTGCTCACGGGGTCGATGCAGGATTACGCGGTGCCAAAGGCCGAGCACGTCCCGAACATGGAGACCGACGCCACCGTGACGCCCGCGCCGCACAACCCACTCGGAGTGAAAGGCGTGGGTGAAGCGGGCACGATCGCCTCGCCACAGGCCGTCGTGAACGCCGTGACGGACGCGCTCCAACCGTTCGACATCGATCACATCGACATGCCACTCACCGAGGAGAAAGTGTGGCGAGCCGTGAACGGATCCGAGGAGGGATCATAACATGTACCCAGCACCATTCGAGTACGAACGGGCAGAGAGCGTCGAAGACGCGCTCTCGCTCATGGACGAGCACAGCGATTCGATCACCGAGCTGCTCGCTGGGGGCCACAGCTTGCTCCCGACGATGAAAGCCGGGCTTGCGACCCCCGACGTCGTGATCGACATCGGCGAGATCGACGCGCTCCGCGGGATCGAGAACGCCGAGGGATCGATCACCGTCGGGGCGCTCACGCCGTACTCGGCGGTCGACGATTCGGAGACGGTTTGGACCGAGACCGCCGTCTTTGCGGATGCGGCCCACCACATCGGCGACGTTCAGGTCCGGAATCGAGGCACTGTCGGCGGGAACATCGCCCACGCCGATCCCGCCTCGGACCTCCCGGCAGCGCTGCTCGCCGCCGACGGAACGGTGATCGCCCACGGACCGGACGGTGAGCGTTCGATCGCGGCCGATGAGTTCTTCGAGGCGTCGTACATGACCGCCCTCGCTGAGGACGAACTGCTCACACGAATCGAACTCCCGAAACGGGGCGGACACGCCGGCGCGTACGCGAAAAAACCGAGTCCGTCGTCTGGATACGCGATCGTCGGCGTGGCTGTGGTGCTCGAAACCGACGGCAACACGGTCACCGACGCGCGGGTGGCGGTGAACGGGGCGATGGACCACGCGGTCCGGCTCGAACCGGTCGAGGAGGCGCTATCGGGCGAGTCGTTCACCGACGAAACGATCACGACCGCCGCCGAACGCGCGACCGACGATCTCGACACCGCGATGGTGATGGACGATCTCCAAGCGTCGAACGAGTTCCGCGCACAGTTGGTCGAGGTGTACACCGAGCGCGCGCTCGACACCGCGCTCGACCGCTCCAGCGTCGCCCCACCAGCCGCCGACTGAGGCAGGGCTGGGTGATTTTTATACCGCTTAGGTCACTACGTGGTACCAGATGACGTCCGTAGCGCATCACTGCCCTCGATCGACGGATCCGGAGCCACCATGAACGAGACGAACCCCGTATTTTCGTCGCTGACCGAGAGCGATCTCAGAGCGCTGTTCGAATCGACCGACTACGTCGCCGAAGACGACGTCGTAACGACGGTGTTGCTCGCGTTGCGCCTCGAAAAGCCGCTGCTCGTCGAAGGGGAGCCGGGATCGGGCAAAACCGAGCTCGGAAAGGTGCTCGCCGAGGGCTTCGACACCGAACTCATCCGCCTCCAGTGTTATGAGGGGCTGACAGCCGAGCACACGCTGTACGAGTGGAACTACACGAAACAACTGCTGGCCGTACAGACGGACGACAGCGGCGGCGGTGACGGTGGAATCGACAGCGGATCGGTTGGGTCGGTGTTCACCGAGGAGTATCTCCTCGAACGGCCGTTGTTGCGCGCGCTTGCGGCCGAGAGCGCGCCACCGCCGGTGTTGCTCATCGACGAGATCGACCGCGCTGACGAGGAGTTCGAGGCGCTGTTGCTGGAGGTGCTCTCGGACATGCAGGTCTCGATCCCCGAATTCGGCACCGTGACGGCGTCCGTTCCGCCGGTGGTTATCGTCACATCGAATCGGACGCGGGGGCTGTCGGACGCGTTGAAACGACGGTGTCTGTATCTGCACCTCGAACCGCCGTCGTACGAAAAAGAGCGCGCCATCGTTCGCCGGAAAGTGCCCGAGCTGGATGGAGCGATCGCCACGGAGCTGTGTGCGATGACCCAACGGCTGCGCGAGGAGCCGTTCGTGAAACAGCCCGGCGTCGCCGAAACCCTAGACTGGGCGCGCGCAGTCGCACAGCTCCGAGCGGACGGCGACGATCCGGAACCGCTCTCGCCGTCCACCGTCGAAAACACGCTCGGGTGTCTCCTGAAGGAGGTCGAGGACGTCGAGCGCGTCGACGACGCCTTGTTGTCGGCGCTGCTAGAATCGGCTCGTGAGACCCGGACAGACGGATGAACGGACCACACGACGGTGAGGGGAATGAGGAAACGCGACCGATCGACGTGGTTGGGGCGCGCGACCGCGTGCTCGACGCGCTGGTGGGGTTCTGTCGGGCGTTGCGATCCGCCGGCGTGGCGGTCCCCCCGAACGCGACGATCACAGCCGCGCGTGCGCTCGTAACCGTCGGATTCGACGAGAAAGAGCGCGTTCGGGCCGCGCTCCGGGCGTCGCTCGTTTCGCGCCGCGCGGATCTCGACGCGTTCGAACGGCTGTTCCCGGAGTTCTGGCGCCGGTTGACCGCCGGATTGGCGGCCGACGCCGGAAACGACACGGACAGCCAGCCCCAGCCGGACAATCCCAGGGGGTGGCCTGCCGGATCCGTGGCAGACGACGTCGACGCCGACTCGGCCCAGGACGACCGATCCGAGACGACGCGGAACACCACCCCGCCGAACTGGACACGACCGACCCCCGATACCGAAAGCGTCGCGTCGGAGCCGACGCTCACCGCACGCTACAGCCCAACGGGCCGATCGGAACCACTCACGATCGATTTCGACGCCGACGCCCGACTCGATCGAGCGATTCGACGGCTCACGCGCGCCATCGAAAACCTCGATGGGCGGCGATGGGACGCCATCGGTACCGAGCGGGTGGACGCCCGACGCGCGCTCAGAGAGAGCGTTTCGACGGGCGGAACGGTCGTCTCGGTGCCACGCCGGGATCGTACTGAGCAAGCGGTCCGCGCGGTGCTACTCGTCGACGTGAGCCGGTCGGTGCTCGACAGCCTCGACCGGCGCTTTCTCGTCCGGTTTCTGTACGCGGCGACCGCAGCGTGGCCCACCAGCCGGGTGTTCTTCTTCGATACGAGCGTCCGCGAGGTGACCGAGCCGTTTCGGGCACCGACCGCGACGGCTGCGCTCGCGGCGCTCCAACGGGCCGAAACCGAGTGGGGGGGCGGGACCCGAATCGGGGATGCGATCCACACCATCAAACGCGAGCACTCCAGCGCAACCGATCGTCGAACGACTGTGTTCCTCGTGAGCGACGGACTCGAAACGGGGACGATCGACCGGTTGGAAGCGGGAATGGCGTGGCTGTCACACGACGCGCGCCGAACGCTCTGGCTCAATCCCCTCGCGGGAGCGCCCGAGTACGAACCAACTGCCCGCGGGATGGCGGCAGCGCTCCCCTACGTCGCCGGATTGTTCGCGTTTCGTGGACCGTCCGACCTCGAAGAGATCGCGCGACAGCTCGAACTCGACCGCCAATCGATCGGCTACGAACACGACCCCAGACGGATCGATACCGACTGATCGTCCCGGACGCGACCGGACCGGAAGAGAACGCCAGCCCCGGGAAAGAGTCATTACCTACCGCGAAGTAACATTATTGTTAGAGACAAATGACCCGGAGTTCCTGGAGCGTACCGGAAACGGAGGTGTTTGCCGCCGCCCGCGAAGCAATCGATACAGGGCGATCCGCCGCGCTAGCGACAGTCGTCGACGTTCGTGGGAGCGCGTATCGGCCACCCGGTGCGAAGATGGTGGTTCCAGAAGACGGCGGCGCGCTCGGGAGCGTCACCGCGGGCTGTCTCGAGGAGGACGTCCGGTCGCTCGCCGCCGACGTGCTCGCGGCGGACGAACCACGGATGGAAACGTTCGATCTGATGGAGGACGACGACGTGTGGGGGCTGGGTGTCGGCTGTAACGGCGTGATCGACGTTCTGATCGAACCGCTTACCGAGGAGTACCGCCCCGTCCTCTCGGCGTTCGAAGCCGGCGAGACCGTCGCCGCGTGCACAGTTCTCGCTAGCGACGACGCCGCGGTACAGCTCGGGGATCGAGCGTACTACGACGGAACGGAACCCACCCGTCTCTCGGGCGCGTGGCCGGACTGGCTCGCCAGTGCGCTCGGTGAGCCGGCCGACGAGATCGCTTCACAGGGGGCCGCGGAAACGATCACCATCGAAATCGACGGTGACGGCACGACAGCCACGGTGTTCGTCGACGGGATAACACCACCGCCGGAGCTGTTCGTGTTCGGAACCGGCCACGACGTCGCCCCGGTCTGTGAACTGGCGAAGAACGTGGACTTTCGCGTGACTGTCGTCGGCTTCCGCGGCGCAAGCGCGACCGAGGAGCGCTTTCCGGCGGCCGATCGCGTGCTGTCGACCGCTCCGGGACGACTACGGGACGAGCTCGCGTTCGATGAAAACACCTACGCGGTCGTGATGACGCACAACTTCGTCGACGACCGCCTGACCGCCGAGGCGCTCCTTCCGACAGAGGTGCAGTACATCGGACTCATGGGTCCACGCGAGCGCTTCGAGGAGATGCAAACGACGGTCGCCGAGCAGGGTGAGGGATTCCCAGCCGAGGAGCTACACAAGCTGTACACGCCCGTTGGACTCGATCTGGGCGGCGGGACTCCCTACCAGATCGCGCACAGCATCGTCTCCGAACTGCTCGTCGTCCACAACGAGCGGACGCCACGCCACCTCAAAACGCGCGATGGTCGGATCCACGAACGCCTCGAGATCGACACGCCGGGAACGGGTGCTCGATAGGGACTGTTGTGAGTATGTTCGGCACGGTCGTTGACTGACGACGGCTCTGGGGTTTCACGAACCGTTCTGTGTCGCCACAGCGCGACGGAATCACAACAGTCCCTATGAGACGATTATCCGTTATTTCCCAACGACTTTGTAGAATAGTAACACAGTATAAACCACAATGAATCGACGCGCGCTTCTCAAAATCATCGGTGGGAGCGCTGTACTCGGGTTGGCTGGTTGTCTGACGCGACGGGATGACTCAGGAACCGAGCAACCGAACAACACGACACAGAGCCCCGAGGACACCGACGACAACGACACGACCGGAACCGATAGCGGCTCTCCCGGGCCAAGACTCACGAACAGCTCGTTCGAGGTTATCTCCACCGAATGTGGCACGGAGAAAGCCGAGAGCAGCGCCGCGTTCGAATCGAACAGCGTCCGCGTTTCGGGAACGATCAACGGATCGAACACGTGCTACACGGCGAAACTGAAACGCGCGACGTGCGAGGAAAAAACGCTCACCGTCTCGGTGCAGTCCTACGAACGCGAGACCGACGATCTCTGCTCGATGTGTGTGACGGACATCGAGTACGAGGCCTCGTTCGAGTTCGAAAACGGTCTCCCACAGCGGACTGTCGTCGTCCACAACGGCTCCGAAGTGCTGAACGAACCACGGGAGTGATGAATGGAGCAGTTCGACTACGCTTCCCGTGCGAACAGGGTTTTTTCGATATGTATGATACTAATTGCACTCCTGGAACTGTGGTTTTGGTTAGCCAAAGATTATTTCCCAACCCACGAAGATTTAAGTGATAGGCGGGAGTACTGCCGGATGAGATGAGCACGCAAGAAGAGCGGATCCGTCAGGAAGAAGGAACGGTAACCGAAAACGAGCTCCGCATCGACACCGATCGTTCCGAGCAGGTCATCGATGCGCTGAACACGGATCTCGCGAACGCCTACGTCCTCTATCACCAGCTGAAAAAGCATCACTGGGACGTCGAGGGCGCGGAGTTCCGCGATCTGCACCTGTTCCTCGAAGAGGCCTACGAGACGATGGAACTGGGGGCAGACGAGATCGCAGAGCGCGCCCAGGCGCTGGGCGGCGTTCCGGTCGCTGGACCGGCTACCCAACAGGAGCGGGCGACGGTCTCGTTCGAGGGCGAGGACGTGTACGACATTCGGCTCTCGCTTGCGAACGATCTCGAAATGTACGGCGACATCATCGAGTCGCTCCGCGACCACATCGAACTCGCGGACAACCTCGGTGATTACGCGACCGGCGAACTGCTGCGGGACATCCTCGTCGAGGTCGAAGACGACGCCCACCACATCGAGCACTACCTCGAAGACGATTCGCTCGTCCTCAAAGAAGCAACGAAGTAACGTTCACTTTCACTCCGCTTGGCGTGGATATATCCCCTCCGGTCACGTTCGATTAGCTGGAGGTGCCACCTCCACCCGGAGTGAACACCCCATGTCACACGCTTTTAACTGGGTCGAAATCCCCAGTATCGACTTCGACAGGGCGGTCGACTTCTATTCGACCGTTCTCAACGAGGAGCTAGATGTTTACGAACCCGAATCAGATGACGCCCCCAACGGACGGTGGGGGATGTTCCCCGCCGAGGAGGGGGCTGTCGGTGGTATGATCGTCGAGACAGACGAGTACACGCCCGACAGCGGAGAGACGATCCCCTACGCGCCCGTAGACGACAGCGGACTCGTCGTCTATCTGTCCGTCGACGGCGATCTCGACGACGTGCTCGCCCGGGTCGAATCGGCCGGTGGGGAGGTCCTCGTCCCGCCGGAACCGATCCCCGATACCGGCGGACACTACGCGCTCATCACGGACTCCGAGACGAACCGAATCGGACTGATGGCAGCAGAATAGCTGGTCGCCAGTCCAGTCGTATCGGCGCGATACCGGGGAGAGACGAGAATCAGCGTTCGAGATCGACGACGTGATCCGTTGCGATCCACGCGTCGTGGTTGTCGGATTCGACAAACACCGTTTTCTCCGGCGCAGTCGCGTGTGCGGTGATGATCGCCTCGGTGGACTCTACTGTGGGTTCGGACGTAGCCATCACCGATGATTAGGCGGACCTAAATTCAAAAGCGTTTTGGTTGGCCTAGATCTCGAGCCACCCCGTTTGGATGTCGTCTTTGAGGAGGTGCCACCGGTGTTTTCCGTCCTGGAGTTCGATCTGCGCGTCGAAGCGGAGCGAGAGCTCCGAAACGATCGCATACTCGGGATCGACCGGGAGATGGAAATGTCCCATACCACTCGTTTCGTCGATGCGTTCGATGATCGCATCGAGGAACTGTTCGACGGCTTGGGTGCCGTGGATGTCGACCAGCGGTTGGAGCGAGTCGACACAGACTCGCAGCTCCCCCGGAGAAAGCCCATCCGCGACGACGTCGAACTCGTTGATCGTCTCGTGCATCTCTCGTTCCAACGCGAAGAGATCCAACGGCGACGCTGTGCACGTACGGACCGCGCTGCCCCGCATCGCCGGACGCCGGTCGATGCGCCGGTAACGCTGCGCATCAGCCGCGTCCGGACAACGGATACCAACGTCTCTCGTGTCGGTCGCAACGACCAACCGCCAGCGCGACTCCGCGTCGGCATCGCCCATCAACTGCCGGGAGAGTCGAAGATGGGAGCCGTCGCGGACCGGACCGGTGATGAGCAAGCTACATCCCTGTCGTTTGAGCGCAGCGAGCGAGCGAGCAAACGCTCGCGTTGTATTCTCCCCATCCATCACAATATTACATAGTAGTACCTGTATATATTATAAAGCTTCTGGCAGCATCAACCACCGAATCTCCGACACGTGTATCACGCCGGAGACCGGAGTAGATCCATGGACAGACAGGACGATGATCTCGACGAACTGCTCTCGGACCTTTCGACGACGCTTTCGGAGCTGCAGGACACCCTCGCCGACGAGCAGCACCAGTCACGGTCTCGTCGCCTGCCATCGCCCGGGCGGTTTCTTCGGTTCACCGAGGAGCACACGATCCCGACGCTCATCTCCCTGTTAGAGACCCACATCCGCGCGCTCGAACTCCTCCAGGGACTGCTCCGATTGGTCAACGGCCGAGAGGAGCGCGCGGCCACGTCCCAACCGGGGGACGGAGACCGACGCGTTCGTAGGACAGGGCGGCGAACGCTCGACGCGCTCGACGGCGCTCTCTCGGATCTTCAGGGGGCACTAGAAGGAGAGCCTCCCAACGAGGATGCCCGATCCCTTCTGAACGACGCCCGCTCGCTCAGCGAGGATATTGACGAGCGTCTCTCCGGACCGAACGAGACAGAGGCCGGAGGCGAGGAAGCGACCGAGGATCGGAGCGATGGGGATGGGGCGATCAGGATCGACGTGGAGGGTCCCGACGCCGGTTCCGACGCTGAGGAGGACATAAGCGTCGATGCGGAGCTGGACACGATAAAACGAGAGCTACAGGACGACGAGGACGACGAGGAGTGAACTGCGCCCGGGGTCAAGTCAAAGGAAATCGAAGATTTCCTGTATCCAGCAAATCACTCCGTGATTTGCGAGACCCCGAGGCACTCTCCTTGTATTTCTGTAGCTAGCGTGACAGTCGGAGAGGAGGGACAGAGAGACGATGAGGTTTTTGCGGACGAGGCGTGAGTGGTAGTATAGTACCGATGACTCCTGACGTGTGCGTTCTCATTCCGACGTTCAACGAGGCCTCGACGATCGGACCGGTCGTCGACGGCTTCGTGGAGCAGGGATACACGAACGTCCTCGTAATCGATGGTGGATCGACCGACGGCACACGGGAGGTCGCCACCACCCATGGCGCACGCGTCGTCGAACAACGCCGCTCTGGAAAGGGCCAGGCGGTTCGGGAAGGACTCGAATACGTCGACACGGAGTACATCGTGCTGATCGACGGCGATTCGACCTACGATCCTGCGGACGTGGACCGGCTTCTCGAACCACTGGTCGAGGGACGCGCCGAGCACGTCATCGGTGATCGGCTGGCCGAGCTGGACGAAAGAGCGATGAGCCGGCTGAATCGGATCGGAAACCGCATTATCAACAGCGCGTTCACCGTCGTTCACGGGCGCGATTTCGGGGACATCCTCAGCGGCTACCGGGCGTTCACCCGCGGCTCGCTCGAACAGATCAGGCTGTCGGCCGATGGGTTCACCATCGAAACCGAACTGGCAGCCGCGTGCGTCAAACACCGGATCCGGACCGCCGTCGTTCCCGTCGGGTACGCCCCGCGACCGTCGGAGTCGGAGACGAATCTCGATCCGATCCGGGACGGCGGTCGAATCATCCACACGCTGTACAGTTTGGCCCGGATGAACAACCCCACCTTTTACTTCGGGAGCGTCGGCGGTCTGAGCGTTCTGTTCGGCGTCCTCATCGGCGCGTTCGTTGGATACGAGTGGTTCATCCTCCACGTCTCGCACGAAGCGCTCGCTGTGGTCTCGGCGTTCGCCATCCTACTTGGTGTCCAACTGTTCATGTTCGGCGTGCTGTCGGACATGGTAATCGCCGTGAACCGGGAACACACCCGACAGGTCGAAGCGGTGGCCGCCCAGCTCCAACAGGAACGCGAATCGGACGAACCCACCGCAGAGGACACGGACGAACGGACCCCGACGATCGACCCCCGAAAATAGTTACAGTGGAATAACCGATCGAATCCGATCGAGCAGCGGATTTCCTCCTTCTTGGCGGCGTCTCTCGAACACCGGGTGCAGCTCGTTCAACAGCTCCTGTTCGTTTTCGAAGCGTTGTTTCGGCGTGTCGTCGAGCGCCGTGGCCAGTTGTATCGTGTTTCCGGTCGCGTTGTACGGAACGTCGACGTGGCCGGCGGTCTCTCGAAGCGTTTGCTTGTCCGTCGGGAACGTCACCTCTGCGTCTGTCAGATGCGAATCGAGCGCGGCGATGCCGAACGCGATCGTCTCCGGATCATCGCCGACGCCGTTGTCTTGGGATGGGGGAGCTTTCATTGGCTACGGTATGTTCCCCCGCGTTGAAAAGCTACTCCCTGTCCGCCGCGTCTTCGCCAGGACAATAGAGCGTCTCCCCCGTGAGGGAGAGAGTATATCTGACTGGATTGATTCAACACACGTATGACGGACTACACAACGGTCTCGATCCCGAAAGATCTCGCCGAGCGCGTCGAGGAAACGATCGAGGGAACGAGCTTTTCGAGCACGAGCGACCTCGTTCGGTTTCTCCTTCGGAGCATCGTTATCCAACACCAGCGGTCCGGGGACCTTTCGGAAGCTGAGTTCGAGGAGATCGCCCGTCAGCTGCAGGATCTCGGCTACCTACACGATTGACGCCCCCATTCAGTCCGCTCATCACCGGATCCACCGTGAACTACACGGATTCGGCCGGCGGTTCCGCGTCGAGGACGGTTACTGGGAGGGTAGTGCCGCTCCGGTCGAACGCGGTGATCTCGTTCCAGGGGGGGACTGCTAGAAACACCACCTCGTGGAGATCATCCTGCGTGGAGAGTTCTCGCCGTCCCTCCGGGTGAGAGACGAACCGGCCGTCCGAGCGTGGCTTCCCGAGATCCATGCCGAAAACGGCGTTCACCGACTGACCGGTGCTCGGATGATAAAAATGAGTGAACACCGGCGTGTCTGTGGAAAGCGACTCGGCCCCCCGAAGCGTCCCCGCGCGTGTCACCGTCAGTTCGATCGACACCGGCTCGGGCTCTCGCTCACGAGCAAAATCGAGCAACACCGACCTGAGTCCACGAGTGATGTAGCGCACACCGATCGTTGGGTGTGCAACTGGTTAACTTGCTTGGGGGGACGACCAGCGCAGACCGAACACGCAGTCATACTGCCGGACAGAGATGATTGACTATCGGCTGCTGGTGACCCGCCAGACAGCAACTGGATAGTCCGTCGCACGCCGTCCGTAGGTCCGACAGTATCACCCGAGACTCGCACGGAGCGCACTCAGATACAGCGATGGCGCGCGCGAGCGCGAGCCGCTGATCGCGTCTCGGATCGCTTGCTGGGCGCCGTCGGTGATGCCCGAACCGTGACCGACCAGCACGCGCTCGACGGCCAGCCCGCCGAGATCGCCCGGTGGTGTCAGACGGAGCATCGGATGCACCCCCAAGCGCTCACCGGGCGCACAGAAGAAATCGACGGTTCCGAACGATTCTGGAACGAGAAGACTCCCGTCGTCGGGGCGGTACAGCACTGCTTCCTTCCAAACTGGAAGGTCGAGCCGCTTTCGCACGCGGTAGCCCGTCCCACCGAGCTCCGTATCGAGCGCGCGCACCGGCGCCTCGATCGCCTCGTCGATCGATTGCATCCACGTCGGGCGGTACACCGAAACGTCGTGGCGGCGGGCAATCTCTGCGGCGTCGCGCTTGTGCCGGTCGAGCAACACCACCACGCCGAGCACGTCACCGAACCCCGACAGCAGTTCCTCGAGATCAGCAGCGTCGACGGGATCGATCAACCACACGCCGTTCCCGTCGGTTTCGTCTCCGTCATCGACGAGCGCGTGGCTCGCGCGCTGCATCCGTTCGTCCGGATGGGCGATCCACCCGACTCCGTCGTCGCGTCTATCGATTTCCTGAAGCTCCGTCGAACCGGAACCCTTCATCGGCATGGTGTACGGTTTCGACCGCGAGGACATAATAGATCGGACGCCAGAACGATTGTTATGTGATACAAGCATCAGAACGTGGTCGCTGGCGCCGCCTCAACGTTCGATGACTCCGATTTCGAGCGCGTTCGAGACAGCCAGCCCGTACAGGTGTTGGACGGAGACGCGCAGGTAAAACTGGAGAAAAAAGCCCACGAGCACGCTCTGCAGCGCGATGGTAACGGGGAGCAGGAGGATCCGCACGAGAGCAGCGAGCATCCAGCCCACGGCGTAGTCCTCGGTCACGACACAGGACCTGATCGCGGAGTGGTCGAACGCCGCCCGGATCGATCGCTGGGAGGCGAACAGGGCTGTGGCTGCAGGCACGAGGTACGCGGCGGCGACGAACGCGAACAGCCCGAACAGGAACACGAACGCACCCACGACGTTGGGTATCCAGCTCAGCGCCGCCTGGTCTGCGGGCTGTCGGAGCAACAGCCCGACAGCCCCCAACACGATCGAGGGGACGAAATAACACAGGAGAATACCGACTGCTTTGACGCCATCAGTCACGACGCCCGGACGAAACGCCGGTGCAGTGGGTTCGCTGTCACTGACGACAGCGCGCAAGACAGCAACGTCGTAGCCCCGCAGGAGAAAGAACACGATCGAATAGCAGACGACAACGACGCCGAGAACGGGGACGATTCGGTCCCACGCCGTCTCGCTTCCACCGTCGAGAGAACCCATCCCGACACCGGGAAACTGCGCTTCGATCAGAAACGACGCTACAGCACTCACGACCGCGAGCAGCCCGAACAATACGCCACCGACGACGACCGCCTTCGAGCCGTGCTCGCCCGACGGGGGAAAGTTCAACGCAGCGCGGATCACAGCCGGTATCGTAGGGGGTGACGGATATAACTGTCCCGAAAATGAAACCCGTCGAACAGCTCGCGGTCGGTGGTTCCTCTCTTTGATCAAACGGACGCTACTACGTCTTCGATGGAGATAGATTGTCCGCCATTCAGTGATCGGGAAGGTCAGACAGGGCTCGAGCCTTCTCAGAAATCCTCATCCGGATTTCCGAACGCATCTCTGCCCGCTCACGCACCTTACGATACGCCCTCTCTGCGTTCATGAGAATATTATGGTATTGAATTATCTTAAGCATACGGATTAGTGTATCTGTGTCGTTTTTTAACCTCGAAATCGCCAGAAAACAGTACTGCTGCCGGAGAAATTATCGCATTTAGACGCTCAAAACGATCGCTTTCGTGAACAGAGTGTCAAGCGATTCTTGATACTGTCGGTCATACGTACGTGACTCGACGGTGGCGTTTTCGGGAGTATGAAGCGATTACCTGACTGAATAGGCCATCGAGTGTTCAACGATTCATGACCGACAGTATGAGTTTACTGCACGACCGAGAAATCATCCGTCACCTGAAAAAGCCGAGAGCGGCGAGATGAGAACTACCGCTCTTCTTTCAGATTGATCGAGACGGACCCTCTTTCGATGGCGTTAGCTATCCCCATCGCTATCTCGGTCGGGTGCCTCCCCGACAGCTCGGCCAGATGCTGAACGTGGAGCGCGGCTTGTTCGAGGCGGACGACCCCTTTCGCGCGCTCGCCAATGGAACCGCTATCGACGCCGCTGACAACTTCCAGATCTGTCCCGCCGTTCTCCGCTTTCATTGTACACAGATAGATCGAGTCGTGCTCTCCGTTTTCCACGATGTCGATCGCCTGTCTCGTCGCTTCCGCGTAGCTCTCGCTGCTCATCGGTGGCTCCCTCCTGATGCTACCCAGTAGTCCTCGTACTGGACCACGGAGATGGAACTGAATCCGCTCGCGGCGTCCGCTACGCCGTCCATCATTCTGTCGATTCCTCCGTCAAATCTTTCAACGCAGAAGTTTTATCGAACATTGTTCTCTCATTGCGGGAGAACACCGGTTTAGGGTGGTAGTGGCACCCTGGACCGTTTCGCAGCCCAACCCGAATGTCCTCATCCTCATTATCTAAACCGTGAACAATAAACTTTTCCCAATACCTCCTGTAGTAGGAGATATGGAACGCACTACTACCGTGAGGATCGACGAACAGGGACGGCTGTACGTCCCGAAACCAGTACGAGAAGCCCTGGGAATCGAAGGGGAATCACGAAACATTGAAATCACCATTCGAGTTGAAGATTGACGTTCGTTCTATCCTCTTCTTTAGTAACTCGTCTCTCGGATCCGGCTTCCCATCCGATGTGCCTTTCCGGATCGACCGCCTCACTCTCGATATGAACGCGGACTCGCCGGCGTTTCTCTCCCGATCAGGGTGAATTCAGGTGGCTAGCATATGACACACAAAGACGAATACTACAACAAGGCGAAACAGCAGGGCTACCGTTCGCGCTCGGCGTACAAGCTCCAGCAGCTCGATGAGACGGCGTCGCTGCTCGATGAGAGCGCGACGGTGATCGATCTGGGAGCAGCGCCCGGCGGGTGGCTTCAGGTCGCAAAGGAACGGGTCGGTGACGACGGGACCGTCCTCGGCGTCGACCGCCAGCGCATCGACCCGATCGACGGCGTGGAGACGGTCCGGGGGGATATGACAGAGGCCGAACCCCGCGAGCGGATCGCCGATCGGATCGGGGAGGCGGACGTGGTCCTCTCGGACATGGCTCCGAACATGACCGGCGAGTACTCGCTCGACCATGCGCGCTCGATCCACCTGGCCCGCCAGGCGTTCGAAACCGCGCTGTCAGTGCTGGCTCCCGGCGGCGATTTCGTCGTGAAGGCGTTCGATGGCTCCGATCTCGAGGCGTTCCGGTCGGATATCGAACCGGAGTTCCAGTACGTCCGCACCGTCCGCCCCGACGCCTCCCGAGACGAATCCTCCGAGCTGTATCTGGTCGGGAAAGGATACACTACTGCCCCGCTCGCTGTGGGCGAGGAGACCACCGTCGAGATCGTCGACACCGGCCACGAGGGCGACGGCATCGCAAAGGTCGAGGGGTACACCCTGTTCGTCCCCGACGCCGAGGCGGGTGAAACGGTCGCGGTGGTCGTTGAGGACGTGAAGCCGAAGTTCGGCTTCGCCGAACGGCTGGATTGATCTGTTAGGCTGTCGCCACGGCGTCCGGCCGGTTCGACCGAACGAGCCCCACGACCGCGTACACGAGCGGCGTGTCCAGAAGCGCGATGAGGAGTTTCAGGATGTACTGGCCGACGACGAGCTGGGCGACCGCGGCCCACGGGAGGGGGCTGCCGGTTTCCAGCAACGAGGGCGCGATCACGAACCCGATGCCGACGAAAACGAGCGTGTCGATCAGTTGGCTCGTCGCGGTCGATCCGATGTTGCGCAGCCAGAGCCGTTCGCCGCCGGTCGCTTCCCGCAACCGGTGGAACACGATCACGTCCCAGTTCTGGCTGAGGAGATACGCAGTGAGACTTCCCAGAACGATGTTCGTGCTCGCACCCAACACTGTCTGGAAGGTCTCGGGATCGACAGCGCTGTTCTGCGCCGCGGGTGCCCAGATCGTGCTCCAGACGAGGGCTAGCAGCACGAGGTTCATGAAAAAGCCGACATTCACCACCACTTGGGCCGACCGCTTGCCGTACAGTTCGGTGATGCAGTCCGACGCGAAAAACGTGAGCGCGTAGGCGAACGCCGCGCCTGGCATGGCGAGCGAGTCACCAGCCACCGGTATCGCAACCGGGATGGCGATTTCGATCACCTTCGCGGCCGTCAGCTGGGCGGTCACGAGCGCCGTGATGAACAGCGACACCAACACGAGCGCCGGAACGGACAGCACGAGCGCGTCGTCTCTCCCGCCGTCCCGCCGATGGTTCTCACTCATCCCCATCCAATCGATCGTGTCGGTCGTCGATCTCATCGAGAATGTCGAGCGTCTTCCTGATCGACGCCCGAACCGCGTCGCTCCGGTTGACGAACTTCCCATCGTCCCCGACGTGTTCGTCGAGATCGGCGAGTAGCTCCTGTGGTATCTCTACGCTTATCTTGGGCATACTCTGGGCTTACGCTCTGAACACGTGTGTCCGTCGGTTCCCTGCTTCGGTGATGACTGTACGAAGAACGGGATCGGACGTGGATCCGAACGGATCAGTGCTCGGATGGGGAGAGAACGGCCCGCAACTGTTCGCGCGAGAACAGCGTCGACGGCCGGTCCATGTGGACGCCGATCTCGCCCGAGAGCGCGTGTAGCCCCGCCGCCTGGAGGCGTGTCGGCAGCGAATACGCCCGCCGGATCCAGCGTCCGAGGCGGATCTCGCCCCTGAGGTCGTCTCGCCACGCGCGTTCGTAGTCGCCGAGCGTTTTTGGCCGATCAGGATCGATCTCGCGGGCAGCGTGGTCGGCGGCGCGCATGCCATACAGGATCCCCCCACCGGTGAACGGCTTCGTCTGGCCCGCCGCGTCCCCGATGAGGAAGCTGCGCCGGCCGATCACCCGGCGCGGTGGGCCGATGGGGATCGCCCCCGAACACCGGTGTGAAACATCGACGCCGTAGGCGTCACAGAACCTCGAAAACCGGTCCGAAACGTCGTCGTTCGGAGCGACCGCAAGTCCGTACTCGACGCCCGCCTCGCCGCGGGGAATGCGCCACGCGAAAAACCCCGGCACAGTGAGATGAACGTCCACGAACGCCTCGTGGTCGGGCGTCGAATCGAACGCCAACACGCCGTGGAGGAACTCCGCGGGTTGGGGGAGGTCACACTCCCGGCGCACCCGCGATCGGGGACCATCACAGCCCGCCACCATCCGCGCGGTGTGACGCTCGGTCCCGTCCGGACCGCTCACTTCGACCTCGACGTGGTCAGGGCGCTCCTCGAGTGCCGTCACGGTGTGGTTATCGCGCACGTCCGCGCCGGCCTGTTCGGCCGCCCGCGCGAGCGTTTCGTCCAGCCCCACCCGGTCGATGGCGTTCGAGACCGGCTCGTCCTTGTAGAACGGCGCTCCGTCCGTCTCCGGCCCGTCGACGTGAAAGCGCGCGCCCCGAATCTCGTTCTGAAGGAGTTCATCGCGGACATCTGCAGGAACGTACTCCCAGATGTCCGTGCTGACGTGTCCGGAACAGGCGAGCGGCCGCCCGATCTCCCCGTGCTCGAACACGAGCACGTCGTGGTCCCGTTCCGCAGCGCTGCGGGCGAACCGCGAACCGGCCGGACCCGCACCCACAACGATAAAATCGTGCATTACCGGGCGAAAACACGGCAGCGAAGATATACCTTCTCTCTCCGATCGAATGTAAAAGCAGTCGAACGGACAGCTCAGGTGACCACCAACCCGCGCGGACGCTGGTTCGTGAGTGGCTGCTCCCACTCCTCGCCGACCAGTTGCCAGCTTTCACCCGCGTCGGTCGCCCGATAACAGCCGTGGTTCGTCAGCGCGTACACTGTTTGTGCTTGGGATCCCGCTGTGAGCACAGGCCGTACCATCCCCTCCGGTCCGGGCAGTCCGTCGAGACACCGCTGCCACTGCCCATCCCGCCGCCGGTAGACGTACGATTCGGCGCGTTCGGGCGCGTGTGCGCTCCGTGGACCGCTCGCCGAGGAGACGAGCACCGTGTCGGGATCGCCCGGATCGACCGCCACGCTCCAGACGTACCGGTGGTCGAGCCCCTGTTGTGGGTGGCGCCACGTTTCACCACTGTCGTGTGTTTCGGCGTAGCCGTCGCCGGCAGCGGCGTACACCCGCTCTGGCGCGTCGGGATGGGTAACGAGCGTGTGGTTGTCCCGCCGAGCGGTGGCGACGTGGTCCGTCCACGTCTCGCCACCGTCGTGGGTCTGTACGAGCGCTCCCGCCTCGATCCCCACGTAGAGGTGTTCGGGATCGTCCGGAGCGACGGCGATCCACCGAACGTGGTGGGTGTCGGGCCGCGGCGGGAACGACCACTCCGAGGCGGAGGGTAGATCGGTCAGCGCAGCCGTGTCGGTCCACGTCTCACCACCGTCCGCCGATCGATACACCGCGCTCGGCTCCGTTCCGATCCACAGCCGATCGGGATCGTTCGGATCGAACGTGACCGACATCACGTTCTCAGCCACGTCGATCGATGTCCACGTCTCGCCACCGTCTTCGCTTCGCCACAGCCCATCGCCGAACGTCCCACACACCACGCGTTGCTCCCGAGCGTCGAGACACTGAATCCGAGCGTTCGTCGGCGGAGTGCGCCGCTCCCACTCTCTTTCGTGAGCGAGCACTGCGCGCTCCATGGCCGCATACATGACCATGCACGAGATACGCTACCAACGAATATATTTCATTGGTGAAACAGAATGAAGTTGCGATCCTGACAGTTACAGCGGATCAATCATCGCTCACGGCCGCTTTCACCGTCTCGTTTCGCGGTCCATCGAGGTCTACGTCGGGGAGCAGATCGCGCAGATACTGCCCGGTGTGTGACTCCTCGATTCGTGCGACCTGCTCCGGGGTTCCGGTCGCCACGAGGTCGCCGCCGTTCTCGCCGCCCTCCGGTCCGAGATCGACGATGTGGTCGGCGTTTTTCACGAGATCGAGCTCGTGCTCGACGACGACCACCGTGTTGCCGTCGTCGACGAGGCGCTGAAGCACCTCGATGAGCTTGCGTTCGTCTTCGGAGTGCAAGCCGGTCGTTGGCTCGTCCAGCAGGTACAGCGTGTCGCCGGTGTCCCGTTTCCCGAGTTCCTCCGCGAGCTTGACCCGTTGGGCTTCGCCACCGGACAGCGTCGTGGAGGGCTGTCCGAGCTTCATGTAGTCGAGGCCCACGTCCCGGAGCAGTTGGAGCCGGCGCTCGATGCGCGGATCGTGTTCGAAAAAGTCGTGGGCCTCCTCGACGCTCATATCGAGCACGTCAGCGATGGTCCGATTCTTGTAGGTTACGTCGAGGGTTTCGTCGTTGTACCGCGCCCCACCACACTCCTCACACGGAACGTACACGTCCGAGAGGAAGTTCATCTCGATCTTCACAGTGCCCTGTCCGCCACACGCCTCACACCGCCCGCCCTTGACGTTGAACGAGAATCGGCCCTTCTCGTAGCCGCGCTGTTTGGACAGCGACGTTTCCGCGAACAGCTCGCGGATGTAATCGAAGACGTTGGTGTACGTCGCCGGGTTCGACCGGGGGGTGCGCCCGATTGGGCTTTGATCGATGAGCCGTACTGTCTCGATGCTCTCGACGTTCTGGATGTCGTCGTGGTCGCCGGGGTGAACGTCCGTGTCGTTCATCCGCCGGACGAGGCCCTTGTACAGCACATCGTGCAACAGCGTGGACTTACCGGAGCCGGAGACGCCGGTGATCGTGGTGAGCGTCCCCAACGGAATCGGCACGTCGAGATCCCGAAGGTTGTGCTGGCGCGCGCCGCGAACGGTCAGCCGCCCACTCGGATCGCGCCGCGTTTCGGGGACCGGGATCTCCCGGCGACCAGCGAGGTAGTCGCCGGTGATGCTCTCGTCGGTGGCCGTCACGTCCTCGATGTCGCCGTTGGCCACGACCTCCCCCCCGCGCTTTCCGGGTCCCGGTCCCATGTCGATGACGTTGTCCGCTCGGCGCATGGTTTCGGTGTCGTGTTCGACGACGAGCAGCGTGTTGCCCAGATCGCGCAGCTCCTCGAGCGTATCGAGCAAGCGGTCGTTGTCGCGTTGGTGGAGTCCGATCGACGGCTCATCGAGCACGTACAACACGCCGACCAGCCCGGAGCCGATCTGGGTCGCCAGACGGATGCGCTGGCTCTCCCCGCCCGAAAGGGTCGACGCTTCCCGGTCGAGCGTGAGATAGTCGAGCCCGACCTCGCACATGAAGCCCAAACGCGCACGGATCTCCTTTAAGATCTCCTCGGCGATGATGCGCTCGCGCTCGGTCAGCTCTGCTTCCCACCCCTCGAACCGTTCGAGCGCGTCGCCGATGCTCATCCGGTTGATCTCCGTGATCGACGCGCCGTTGACGAGCACACCACGGCTGGCGGGCTTGAGCCGCGTGCCCTCACACGCCGGACACGTCGTGGTCGCCATGTACTCCTCGATGTGCTCGCGCGTGCTCTGAGAGTCGGTTTCGACGTACCGGCGTTCGAGGTTGGGGATGATGCCCTCGAACGGTTGTTCCTTCCGTCGTACCCCGTTTTTCGTCCGGCGTTTGAACAGAACGTCCTCGTCGGTGCCGTACAGGAACGCGTTTCGAACCGCCGGATCGATCTCCTCGAACGGCGTGGCGAGGCTCACGTCGAAGTGCTCCGCGACCGAATCGAGACGGGTCTGGTAGTACGAGCGGTTGTAGCTCCACGGCTCGAAGACGTCTCGCAACGGCTTCGACCGGTCCCGTATCACGAGCGACTCGTCGATCTCCTTGGTCTCTCCGATGCCTTCACACTCCGGACACGCGCCGTGTGGGCTGTTGAACGAGAAGCTCCGCGTTTCGATCTCCGGGAGGTCGATCCCACACCGCGTACACGCGAGTTCCTCGGAAAACTCCGCGATGAGTCGACCCGTGTCGGTGGTCTCCGAAGCCGCCTCCGCGCCCGAGAGATCGCCGGTCGAGCGCGCTGTCGCGCCAAGCTCGGTGTTTTCGGGTGGGTCCGGAAGGATCGCTTTCAGTACGCCATCGGCTTCGGTGAGCGCCGTCTCGACGCTGTCGGTGATGCGCGAGCGGTCGTCGTCGGAGATCGTGACGCGATCGACGATCACGTCGATAGTGTGGTCGAAGTTCTCGTCCAGATCGGGCGTTTCGAGGGTGAGATCGTGCTCGGAGCCGTCGACTTCGACGCGGGAATACCCCTCCGAGACCAGCTCCTCGAACAGATCCGCGAACGCGCCTTTCTGGTCGCGCACCACGGGCGCGGCGATCTTCGCGCGCGTTCCATTCGGAAGCTCGAACAGCCGACGCACCATCGTTTGGGCGCTCTGCTCGCCGACTTCGTGGCCGCACTCCGGACAGTGAGGCGTTCCGATGCGGGCGTACAGCAACCGGAGGTAGTCGTGGAGTTCCGTCACCGTTCCGACGGTCGATCGAGGGTTGTTGGCGGCGTTCTTCTGGTCGATCGAGATCGCGGGTGACAGCCCCTCGACCGTTTCGACCTGCGGTTTATCCATCTGACCGAGGAAGTTCCGGGCGTACGCCGACAGGCTCTCGATGTACCGGCGTTGGCCCTCC
Source organism: Halobacteriales archaeon YIM A00010 (assembly GCA_025041175.1). Lineage (GTDB taxonomy): Archaea > Halobacteriota > Halobacteria > Halobacteriales > Haloarculaceae > Halocatena. The sequence goes on along the minus strand of JAKCFJ010000001.1, from coordinate 599,795 downwards.
GCGTACACCGTCTCGAACGCCAACGACGACTTGCCCGATCCCGACAGTCCCGTCACCACCGTGAACGACTCGCGGGGAATCGTCACATCGATGTCCTTGAGATTGTGCTCCTCCGCTCCCCGGACCTCGATGTACTCACTCATTATGCTTCGAACGACCCGATGCCGGGAAACGCTGTCGATGTCGGTCTCGATGCCGATTCGTGATCATACTCACTACGCTCGGCCCACGACTATGAACGATCCGTTACCGGAGTGAAAGTGAAGGTGAAGGGCTACCAGACCGCGTCTGTCTCCGCTCGATCAGTTATACTGTCGGTCAGACGTACGTGACTCTACGGTAGGGTTTCGGGAGCCTGGAGCAATTGCCTGACTGAACAGGCCATCGAGGATCAACGATCCATGACCGACAGTATACCTCCCCGAGCGCATCCCTAAACAGATATAGTCAGGCTTAATACATCAGAATATGGAGATTGTCGTAGTGACTAACTGTGTCAACTAGTTCTCAGGGCGTTCTCGAAGGTGTCGAGCTGCAAGATTCGGAATACACAGTCGTTCAGTCGTTGGTCCGGAACAAGTACAAGGCGTACGACGCGAACGAGAATCTCGTTTTGCAGGGCAAACAGAAGATGCTCAAGCTCAAAGAGGAATTCCCGTTTCTCGACGGCGATGGCAATCCAGCGTTCACCGTGCAGGCGGGTGGCGTCCTCGATGTCGCCGGCACCTACACGCTCACCGACGACGTGACGGACGAGCCGGTGATCGTTCTCGACAAAAACTGGACCATGTTCACCCACCAGTGGAAGCTCCGCGATCCCGACACCGAGGCGGTCATCGCCACGATCGGCTCCGCCAGCAAGGTCGTGGATGTGCTTCGCCACCTCCCCTACGTCGGTGGTTTGTTCCATCTCATCCCCCACGAGTACGAGATCACCGACGCGGAGGAAAATCGCGTCGGGTCCGTTCAGGGGGAGTTCTCGCTCAAGGACCGATACACGGTCACGGTCGACGACGCGTCCGACGTTCCGAGAGAGGCCATCGTTGCGGCCGCGATGGTCATCGACGCCATCGAAGGAAACTGAAACTGCTATCGAATCGGAACCGCGTTCGAACAGAGCCGAACGCGTTCCACGGAAGACTTAATCACGGGCTGCCAACGGGGTAGTAACAGCATGCCCAAAGGGATCATCGATACGATCACGCTGGCGGTCACGGTCGCGTTCGCCATCCCGGTCGGGTTGTTCGGGATGCAGTTTCTGCTGTCGGGCCAGTTCGTGCTCGGTGGCGTGTTCGTGGGGTTGGCCGTGTTGATGGTCGTCGTCGAGGAGTATCTCACCACGCCGGGGGATCTACCGGAGATCGCCGCTCAGCACGTCGTCGGTGCGATCACGACGACCGACAACGAAACCGATCGGGACGGAGACCGATCCTGACCAATTCGTCCTCCACTGTTGTGAACTCTCAAGGGGCCGTGACGGGCGGCTCCTGCGCCTCGGCGATGAGCTCTTCGAGCGTGCGCTCCGACGGCCGGTTGTTGAGCAGCACGTCGATGGGGAGCGTTGGAGCGCCGTCCACGAGGTTTTCGAGCAGAACCAGCCGCTTTCGGGCGCGTGACATCCCGACGTAAAAGACGCGCCGTTCGTTGTCGGTGAGGACGGGAACGGGATCTGTGTGTTTCGTGAACTCCTCGACGCCCTGTATCGCTGTGGGATCCTCGACGGTCGCAACCATCTGCTCGACGACCTTCTCGGTCAGATCGGTCGCCACGAAAACGTGGTCCGCCTCGCGGCCTTTCGCGCTGTGGATGGTTCCGATCCGGACGCGCGCCCGGTCGACATCCTGGTACGAACCGCCGAAGTACGCTCCGACCGAGCGCTCCTGATAGTTCGTCACTTTGTGGACCATGTCGGCGGCGCTCGATCTGGTGGGCACGAAGGGGGCGTGTTCTTTGACGAACGACGGCTCGACCTCCATCTCGGTGAGATCGTCGACGCCGATTTCTTCCTGTCGGTCGTCGATGGCCGCAAACAGCTCATCGCGCGATTCGGTGCCGAACGCGGCCGAGTCGAGCATCTCGGCCAGCCGACGCGCTTGGAGTCCGGTGAGCGGTTTCTCGTCGTCGATCGCTTCGACCGCCCGAACGTAGTCGGTGAGCCGATCGGTCCACATGCGCTGGTCGGTCATCGTCCGGAACGGGATGCCCTGATCGATGAACTCGTCCATGAACTGGAACATCTGGTAGCGCGCTCGAAAGAGGACCATGATGCTCCCGTCGCTCTCCTCGACCGTCGCGCGGACGTTGCGCATCAGGTCGTACATCGAGGGACCGCTCACGGCTTCGACCCGCCCGCCCTCCGTGCGGGGTTGGAAGTCCTTCTCCTGGCGCTCGTCGACGTGATCGATCTCCCGGTTCACGACGTTGAGAATCCGCGATGGCAGCCGGTACGACGTGTCCAGAACGACGTTTTCCCCGCCTTCCTCGAGGAGCAACGTCGGATCAGCACCCTGCCACGCGTACACCACCTGATCGTCGTCTCCCGCGATGAGCCCTTGTTCCATGTGGGGTTTCCACTCCTCGTAAACGGAATACTGGAGCGTCGTGATGTCCTGGAACTCGTCGATTACGAGGTGGTCGACCGAGGGGACGAGCGAGCGCTGTTGGACCCGTTCGAGCATGTCGGCAAACCCAACGAGATCGTTCTCGCCCTTGTAGGTCCGCCACGCACGGATCGACTGTGGAACGTCGATGCGGTCGTCGTCGGTCGACCACGTCGGCGTGTACTTGTTTCCCGTCTGGGCGTTGGGGTCGATCTCCGGCGGGAGCCGCACCGTCTCGACGTCCCACTGAAACGGAACGTCGTGCCACTCCGCGACGTCGCGGCAGGTCCGCTGGAGCCACTGGCTCGTCGCAATGATCTTGTTGCCGATCGTCGTGGACCGGGAGGATCGGCGCCGCGACGAACTGTACTCGTCCTCGTAATCGAGACCGTACTCCTCACAGAACGCCTGCTTGTCCGATTCGCCCACCACGTCATTTCGGGAGAGATTCAGCAGCTCGTAGGCTTTGGCGTGCATCGTACAGACGTTGCTCTGGAGCGACCGCGGGCTCCGATCGAGGCGCTCTGCCAACCGCTCACGCACCTCCGCGGCCGCCGCACGAGTGTACGAAACGATGAGGATGTCCTCGATGCGCACCCCCGAATGCAGCATCTCATCCACACGATCGAGAAGAGCCGTCGTTTTCCCACAGCCCGGTCCACCGAACAACCGAGTCACGCGCGTCTGGGTCATTGAGGGGTACAGGGCATCCAACAGTATAAGTGACCTGACTCCAGGCGAGCAGCCGACTACCACGATCCTCACGAGGTCGTGGTCGAACGGACAGGAAGCGGTCCAAGGCCGACGCGACTCGCCCGACGACTCACCGGCTACGAGGACTCGTGCGGTGCCCACCCACAGACCGAACACTCCGTCGCGGGCTGATCGTGGAGACCGCCACACTCGGGACACTGTTTTTTCTTGTGATCGCGCTCCCACCCGACACCGTCGGGTTCGGTGCGGTGGCCACGCTGTGACAGAAACGCGTCGAAAACGTCGTCATTCCCAAGCGCCATACGTGAATGTCATGGTATCTCATCACAATAAACGTATCGACGGGTTGCGTGACGCGCGTCTCGGACCGCAAAGTAGCTTATGTTTCCCGTGAGATGGGATGATATGGTAGAGCGTGATCCACTGGAGCGTTGGGCCAACCAATCGCGCGATCTGTACGACGTGGCGACGTGGGAGCCACGGACGGCGCTCGATCGGTTGGCGTCGAAGCTCTACAGGTGGGGAATCGTCGGCGTTCGGTGGGGGACAGTGCTCATAGCGCTGTTGATCACGGTCGTGATACTGTACGCGTCGTTCAGGGATCTCCGGACGGCATCAGTCCCGGTCATCGGGGTGTTGACGGTCGTCTCCGCGCTCCCGGCGTTTGCGCTCGTGGCCTACGTGTACGTCACCGACGTCACGGCGTCTGAGCCGATCGATCTCGTCGCCTCCACGTTCGTTCTCAGCGTGTTGTTCTCGGGACTCGCGGGACTCATCAACGCGCCGTTTTCGACCATCTTGGCCGGACCGATCGGGACCATCGTCATGTACTATCTGATTGTCGGTCCGGTCGAGGAGTTCGTCAAACTCCTTGCCGTGTGGCTGTTCGCCTACCGGCAACCGAGTTTCAACGCCGTCATCGACGGTGCAGTGTACGGCGCCGTGGCAGGACTCGGGTTTGCGACCATCGAGAACGCCCTCTACATCGGCGTCGACTTCGGTGGTATTCCCTCGAGTACAGTGCTCCAAACCATCACTGCCGGCTCGGACATCACCGCGACGCGGGCGCTTGCCGGGCCGGGCCACGTCATTTATTCGGCGTTCTCGGGCTACTATCTCGGGTTGGCGCGGTTCAACCCCGAGGACGCGGGACCCATCATCGTGAAGGGACTGCTCATCGCAGCGTTCATCCACGCCACCTACAACACGCTGAGCGGGGTGTTCATCGGGGCGGTTTCCGCCGCGTTCCCGACCGTCCCGTCGCTCATCCCCTTCTTCGGCTTCGTGCTCGTGTATCTGGGGTTTTTCGGCTACCTCCTGTTCCGGAAACTCGACCGCTATCGACGGCTGTACGCGGAGCTTTCGGGTGCATCGGGTGACGAACCATCGCTCACCGTCGACCGAACCGAGTTCGACGAGTAGCTCACCGCGGGATCGGGCTGTGCTCGGTCCGTTCGGGGCTCTCAGTCTCGGTGTCGTCGTGGGCGAGCAACCGTTCGGTGTATTTGGCGAGCACGTCGACCTCGACGTGGACCGGGTCGCCCACGCTCTTTTCGGAAAGCGTCGTCAGCTCGTACGTCGCGGGGATGATCGCGGTGGTGAACGTTCCGTCGGCGTCGCAACCGGCCGAGCCGTCCGGGCGGTGGGATGGGCCATTGCCGTGATCGGCGACGGTGAGCGAGATCCCATCGACGGCGATCGATCCTTTTTCGACCACGTACCGGTCGAATCCGTTGGGGATCGAGAACTCGAACGTCCAGTCGTCGCCGACAGGCTCGATCGCCGTGACCGCCGCTGTGGCGTCGACGTGGCCCTGCACGACGTGGCCGTCGAACCGGTCGTTCGCAGCGAGCGCGCGCTCGAGGTTCACGCGATCCCCACGATTGAGGTTTCCGAGGTAGGTGCGTTCGATCGTCTCCGCGGAGAGAAACAGCTCGAAGCCGTCGCTGTCGTGGTCTTCGACGGTGAGACAACAGCCGTTGACCGCGATGCTCTGGCCGGAAGAGAGCTCGTGGGCGAACGATCCCTCGATGTGGAGCCGGCGGCCTCCATCGGTGGTTTCCGCGCCGACGACCGTGCCAGTCTCTTCAACGATCCCCGTGAACATACGCCGCTCTACCCGCCTGTTGTACGAAAACGTTCCGTTCTTATCGGTATCGTCCACGTTCGGAACGGATCGCGGGCTTTTCGGTTCCTGCGGTGTCAGTGGCGGTATGCACTTCGATCAGCGGACACAGGCCGCGCTCCGCGAGGTTGGGCTGTCGATGGCGGAAATCCAGGACGCGTCGGATCACGCCGTCACCGCCACGCGAGAGACGGCAACGGAGATCGAGGCGTTTTTCGAGGAGAAAGAGACCGTCTACTCGAACATGGACCGTGCCCACAGCAGTGGTGGCGTCCAGGAGCACGCGGTGGAGTACGTCGACTGCTACACCCACGCGGCCGACATCCGGGGGTATCTCCGGTTCGGGGACTGGGGCGTTCCGATCGAGGGCGGCCGCGTGCTCGATGACGGCTCGGTCGAACTCGCGCTCGGGCCGACGGTGCACGACCGCGTTCGGTTCGTGAACGATCCGGACCAGCTATGACTGCCGTCCGTGTCCGGGGAATCTACGCGACGGCGCTGACGCAGCTGCTGTCGAACGGGGACGAGAACCACGAGATCGTCCAGCCATCGGAGCCGATCGACGCGCGCTTCGAGGCGTCGTTTGCCGACGTACCGGCGACCGTCACGATCGGCGCGACCGGCGACCGGCTGGGCGTGGGCGTCACGAGCACCGACGAGGCGGCCGGCCGGGCGGTCACGGAGACCATCGCCGGTCTCGGAATCGACGCGCTGTCGTGGAGCGACCCGGTCTCCTCGGAGGCGGTGTTCGACGGCCGCGTGACGGACACCACCGCCAACGGCGTGGTGGTGAATCTCGGCGGAGAAGAGGGATACCTCCCGTCTACCAACGCGGACGGACCTGTCGAGGCGGGTGATCTCCTCCGCGTGCAGGTGGAGCGGTCCGTCCCGCCGTGGGACGAGGACCGGCCCGTTCTCCGGTGTGACACCGCCGTTTCGAACGGATTTGCCCGCTTAGTCCGCGGTGACACCGCGCCACCCTCGAACGCGATCGACGTTACGGATCTGCTCTCGACGGAGCCGCGCGAGGGGTGGACCGTTCGGTGGAACGATCGCGCCACGGACGCGAGCTTCGACGCGCTCACAGACGCACTGACCGATCTCAACGATCGCGCTGACCACATCGAGCGCGCGCTGGAAGACGCTCCCCTCGAACCGGAGCAGCGGACGCGACGCGTCGCGGTGGGGTCGATGTCGTGGGTGTGGTTCGGCCGGGACACCCGCTTCGCCCTCGACGAACACCGTCGATCGGTGACGACGACGATGGACGGCCACCACCGGATCAAAGCCGGGACTGGCGCCGCCAGCGCCGCTGTCGACTTCACCGAGGCGGTCTGTGAGCCGACCGGATCGTTCCCGTTCGAGGTGACGGCGCGCCAGTTCGGTCCCCGCGTCGGCGATCGGATCGCACTCCACCACGGCAAGCCCGACGGGCGGTGTCTCGACCTGGGTCGTGGAGAGGTCACAGACCGCACCGAAGAGACGATCACGCTCGAACGCCGGATGTCCCCCGGCGGGACGTACGACGCGCTCGGGACCGAGCGGCGGGCGGGTGACACCGCCGTCACGAAGCTCACGGAAGGGCGCTGGTGGTATCCGACCGTCTACCGCAGCGCTGAGGGCCAGCGACGAGGCACGTACGTCAACGTCTGTACGCCCGTGGAGCTGTTCCCGGAATCGGCGCGGTACGTCGATCTCCATGTCGACGTTGTCAAACACGCCGACGGCACCGTCGAACGCGTCGACGACGACGAACTCGAGGAAGCCGCCGAAGAAGGGTTCGTCCCCGAACCGCTCGCAGACCGAGCACGGACCGTGGCGACATCGATCGAACGGGCGTTCGAGGAGTGATCATGCCCGTTCGTGGATCGAAGACAGTACACCCGGACACGAATAGAGCAACACGCAGGTGACCGCATCCCGGACAACAGGATTGTTCCCGGCCAATCAGGCGATAGATCGGTACATGAATCGGGTCCGGGTGTAAGGTATATTCGGGTTTGGATGCTATCATACACCATGGCAGAACGTGATCTGTCCGAGTTGAGCGACACCGAACGCAAAGCGCTTCACGAGGCAGAGCTCGGCGCGGAGTGGGTTCACCGTGCCCACGGCGCGCTCATCGAGTTCCACCACGACGTCGGCCACGGGATGGACCACTTCGAACGGGCGGAAACGCTGTTCCGGGAGGCCGGACGGACGGAGCTCGCCGACGAACTCCGGGAGGAACTGCTCCCACGCGGTGTCGACGGTAACGACCGCTGGACCTACGAGCTGCTCGAAGACTTCCGCAACGGGTTCCTCGGCGAGATCGACGCGTTCGAGAGCGCAGCCCACCAACGCGTTGCAGGAGGGAAACGACACGTGGCCGAACAGGCACAAAAACGGGACTGGAACGAACGAGCACGCACCGAACCGGATGGATCGACGGGGGAAGGAACGTAACAGTCATAGGGACTGTTGTGAGTATGTTCGGCACGGTCGGTGACTGACGACTGCTCTGGGTTTCACGAACCGTGCTGTGTCGCCACAGCGGGACGGAACCACAACAGTCCCAATCAGTCGCTGACGATCGGTTCGATCCCGTGGAGATCCGAAATCTCGTACGTCGGCGTGACCGTCAGTGTGGCGTCCCGGCGGTGGGGTCTGCGGACGAACGCCGAATCCACATCCGCCCGGTCGGCCGCCAGCACGTCGGTTTCGCTGTCGCCGACGTACAGCGCCGACTCCGCTTCCAACTCCGAGAGCGCCCGTTCGAGATAGTGGGGGTTGGGCTTTTTCAGGGAGAGGCTGTCGATCGTTCTCGGCCGGCCGTAGTACGTATCGAACACCGACTGTAGCTCGAACAACTCCAGCACGAACTCGATCGTGGTGTGGTGGTTGTTGCTCACCACGCCACAGCGCTGGGAGAGTTCCGAGATGGCTGTAACGTCCTCGTAACACACCCGATCGCCGTCCCTGAACGCCTGGTGTTGGGAGCGTTCGTCGTGGCGCTCGAACGCGTTCCAGAATTCGGACGGATCACAGTCGTGCACCGAACAGATCTCGTGGAGCCGATCCGGAGTCACCCCGTCCACGATCGCGCGGACCGGCTGGCTGTCGACGTGTTCGACACCCAGCTCGTGGAGCGCGTCCCGTACGGCTTCCAATTTGGTTTCGGGGGCAGGGGGATCGACCAACACGCCGTCGCTGTCGAACACCACTGTATCGTAGTTCACACCGATCGTATCTGCGGTCGCCTCTTGACAATTCCGTGTGAGACGCTGTCACAGATCGCGCCGCTCGAACAGCCAGCTACCGATTGACAGGGGGACGAGCGCCCATCCGAGGAGAACGAGCGTTCCGAACCACGCGGTCGTGTGAACGCCGGGCTCCAGCAGCATCGGCCGCGTTGGGAGGAAACCTTGCGCGAGGTGAATGAACGCCTGCGTGGGATTCAGCGCAACGAACACGTCGACCCACTCCGGCTGAGTCGGAGGTGGAGAGGAGAACCCGTTGAGCGCGTAGCGGATTCCCTGCGGGAGCAGATTCCATCCCCCGAAAAACAGCAACACGAACGTGAATGAGGCGATCGCCGCGAGGTTTGTGGTTCGGGCCGCCGCGGAGATTCCGACAGCCAGCACTGCTAGGCTGACCCCAAACAGCACGGCAGCGAACCACACGACTAGAACCGGTACAGCACTGTCAATCCCGAACGTGAGAAGCGAGATCACACCAGCGACGAGAAAGCCGACGGAGACGATCGCCCCGGTGAAGAGGCTCCGTCCCACCGCGGTGCCGACCACCACGTCCCGGCGCGAGTGTGGATAGGAAAGCACCACTCGCAGGCTCCCGGTCTGGTGTGGTTCCGCGATCGTCCGGTAGCTACCAACGATCGCCAGCAGCGGTACGAACAACGATCCCAAACCCAGGAGAATCGAGACCAAGCCAGCACTCGTTACCATGTTGATGCTCCCACCGAACAGGAGCACGGTGACGCCGAGCACCACCCACAGATACCGCGACCGGTAGGGATCGAGCAGCCGCCGCTTGGCCACGACCGGCCAGCTCATCCGTCCGCTCCGGTGTGGGCGGCAAACAGCTCGTCGAGCGACGCCTCGCTGGTTTGGATGTCGAGCACCGACGCGCCGTTCTCCCGGAGCCCGTCGATGACGGCGGCCTTCTGGTGGTCCGGACACGACACGGAGACGACGCCGTCTGTCTCGGAGACCGTAACGTTTTGCACGTCGGGAAGCTGTCGGACCGATTCGAGTGTTTCGCCCGGGTGGCCGTCGAGCGTCACTCGCAGCGTCTCTTTTGTGCCGACGGTCTCCTGAAGCCCCTCGATGCTGTCCTCCGCGACCAGTGTCCCGTCCACGAGGATCCCGACGCGATCGCACACCGCTTCGACCTGTCCGAGGATATGACTCGAAAAGAACACCGTTGCGCCCCGATCGCGCTCCTCGCGAACGATCGTTCGCAGCCTGCGCGCACCGTCGGGATCCAGCCCCGTGGACGGCTCATCGAGGATGAGCAGCTCCGGTGTCCCAACCAACGCCAACGCCAGCACCAGCCGCTGTTCCATTCCCGTCGAGAAGCCGCCGACGAGCCGATCGGCAACCGAGCCGAGACCGACGCGATCCAATAGGGCGTCCGGATCGTCGGCCGCGTCCATCGAGTCGATGGCGAATTCGACGTGATGGCGGGCACTCAGGTGGGCGTCGAGGTGGTACGCGTCGGGGAGCACCCCGACCCGACGATGCACCGCTTTCGTCTCCTGTTGGGTGTCGAGTCCGAACACGGTCGCCGTCCCGGCGGTCGGACGAACGTAATCCAGCAGAAGGTCGATCGTCGTCGATTTCCCGGCACCGTTCGGTCCCAAAAAGCCGAACACCTCCCCCTCTCGAACGGTGAGATCGATGTCCCGGAGAGCCACGACGTCGTCAAACTGCTTGCGGAGCGAATTCAATTCGATTGCGGCCATTCGATCGAATCGTCAGACACGCGTAGTATATGTTTTGTGTCCGCCCGGAGCTGTCTCCTGTACGTTCGACCCGTCGGGGAATCGCTACTCGCGCCACTCCTCGGCCAGTAGACCGAATCGGAGCACGTCGACGAATTCGCCCTCGACGAACCCCTCCTGGCGGAACCGGCCCTCCTGGGTGAATCCCGCTTTCTCCAACACCCGCTGTGAGCCCGGATTCGTCGCGTAGCAGTTGGCTCGTACTTTGTTGAGCCGTCGTTCGTCGAACGCGTAGCCACAGATCGTCCTCACTGCGTCGGTGGCGTAGCCGTTGCCCCACTGCTCGGGCGCGATCATATAGCCGATTTCGACCACGCCGTCCACTTCGTTCGGGGGCTTGAGCGAGATGCTCCCGACGGGTTCGCTATCGACACACACCGACAGATGGGTTCCCTCACGCTCATTGAGCGACTCGATCCACTCCAGTTCTGCTGCGTGGTTTTTTGCCTCGGCGGAACCGATCGAGATTCGGACGCGCGGATCGTTGACAGTCTTCTGGAAGAACTCCGCGTCTTCCTCCTCGATCGTCCGGAGCGCCACATCAGTCCCCTCGCGAAACAGTGGGCCTGGCATACACAGCCGATGGGAGCCGGTCGCCTTGAGCTTGTTCGATGTATGACACCACACCGCTTGGGTGGTATCTCGAACCGACGGTCGCTACTACGGCCGGCTCCTACCCAACCTATGAATCGACCGGACCTCACCGGACGGACAGCACTCGTAACTGGAAGCGCGACGGGCATCGGCCGCGGGTTGGTGGAAACCATCGCCGAATGTGGCGCGGACGTAGCCGTCCACTACCACACCAGCGCCGACGCGGCTGGGGAGACCGCCGAGACCGCGCGCGACCGCCACGGCGTCGACGCGACGGTCGTTCGCGGGGACGTCACCGAACCCGACGCCGTGGATGGAGTGTTCGAAACCGTCGAGAAGGAACTCGGCCCGGTCGATCTCCTCGTGAACAACGTCGGGGACTTCGTACCCACCCACTGGGAGGAGATCGACTGGAAGACGTGGAACCGGGTGCTGGATACGAACTTCAACGCCACCTACCTCTGTTCGAAACGCGCGCTGGGACCGATGCGCGAGGCCGAATACGGACGGATCGTCAACGTCGGCTACGCCAGCGCCGAGAAAGGGCTGGTCAGCCCGACGAACTTCCCGTATTTCGTGGCGAAAGCCGGCGTGCTCATGTTCACGCGGATGCTCGCCGCCGATACCCAACAAGCGGGAATCACCGTCAACGCCGTCTCGCCGTACGTCGTGGAAACCTCCGACGCGTTTCCCGAGGATCTCCCGCGCGATCGACCCGCAGCGATCGAGGACGTGATCGAACCCGTTCTGTTCTTTCTCGGCGGGCCGGCGTACATCAGCGGCCAGAACGTCGCTGTCGACGGCGGCTGGCTGCCGGAAACGGTGTGAACGAATCAGAAAAAAGTCAGAAGGTCGTCACGCTTGGCGTCGTGGAGGTGGTGTCCGACCGCGTCGGTGAGCGGCGTGATCTGGCCGCGCTTTGCGCTGATCGGCGCGATCGTCTCGCGCCACTGCTGCCACGGGGGAACGAGTCCGAGCCGGTCACAGAGGGCATCGAGGCGGTCGTCGCGGTCGTCAACTTTGTCCATCTTGTTGACGGCAACGACGGGCGGGATCTCGACGTCACGGAGGAAATGAAACAGCTCGACGTCGTGGGGGACTGCCCCGCGTTCGGTGTGGCGGTCGATGATGTCGACGGCGCTTTTGCCATCGACGACGACCACACCGACGAGGATCTCGTCGGCGTAGGTCTCGAGATAGCGGACGACCTCCGTTTTGATCGTTTCGCGTCGCTCTTCGGGCACCCCCTCCATGAACCCGAAGCCGGGGAGATCCGTGAGCACGAAATCCTCCGCGACCCAGTCGTAGTGGTTGGGCGAGCGGGTGACGCCGGGCTTTGATCCGGTCGACACCGCGTGTCCGGTCAGCTCGCGCATCACCGTCGATTTCCCCACGTTCGAGCGACCGACCAGCGCCACCTCCGCGGATCGATCCGGACGACTATCGAACACGGTTTACTCCGTCGGTTCGAACGGCAGCTCGATCGTGTGGTCGACCCGCTCGATCGCCGTTTCGAGCAGTTCCTCGACGCCCTCCTCCTCGGGAACGCTGAGATACAGATCGGCGTCCAACTCCCGTGACCGATCCGCTTTCGCACAGACGGTCACCACCGGCACCCCGGCGAACCGGGAGGCGATCTCCTCTCTGAGCGCGAGCTGTACGTCCACGGGATAGCCACACGACGCGCTGGCGTCGACGAACACGAGGATGCAATCAGCGAGGTGCGTGAGCGCGCTCACGGCCTGGGATTCGATGTCGTTGCGCTCGGCCGCCGGCCGATCGAGCAGCCCCGGCGTGTCGATGAGCTGGTACCGGATGTGGTCGCGCTCGATGTGGCCCACCCGCACCTGTTTCGTGGTGAACGGATACGACGCGATCTCGTTGCGAGCGTTGGTCACGTGGTTCACGAACGTCGATTTCCCCACGTTGGGGTAGCCGGCAACGACGATCGTCGGCTCGTCGGGACGGATGTCGGGGAGCTGTTTGAGCTGATCGCGCGCCGTGTTGAGCGCCTGGAGCTCCTCGGACACTTCCCGTGTCACATCCGCGAGTCGAGCGAACGCCTGTTTCCGGACCAGCCGCGCCGTCTCCGTGTCGCCCCGGAGCCGAGACTGATACTCCGTGCGGATCTCGGCGGCCTTTCGACTGGCCCACATCACTTCCGACAGCTGTTGTTTGAGGGCGTCGACGCCACCCTCGGCCACGGCGTCGGCCAGCTCGTGGTAGAAGGGATCGAGCGCGTCGAAATCCGGCCACGTTGTCGAGATGTTCTGTAGATTATCGGAGATGATATTCGAGGCTGTGACCAGCATCGACTGTTGTGCCTCGATGCCGGATTTCGCTCGCCCCGACCGAGCGGCCCGAGAAAACGCCTTATCGATGAGTTCCTCCGACCGAGGGACGGTCGGTAAATCCTCGAAGGTCATACGTGGACTACCACTCCAGCAGGTAAAAGCACGTTCGTTGAACGTATCGTCCGATTCGGATCGGAGCCACCAGCGCACAAAAAGATTTAACCGATACCACACTACACGAAACATGACCAACTGGCGCGCTGTCGTGATCGGCTTTCTGGTGGAACTGGTGCTCGGACTGATCGGCTTTGCCATTCCAGTGGTGGGCCACGCTGCCGCTGGCCTTCTGGGTGGGTTCGTCGCCGGCTACATCGCCGGTGGCGGGCTAGGTCGCGGCGCGTGGCACGGGCTGCTCGCGGGGGCATTGGGGGGGATCCTTCTCGGGGGGATCGTCCTCGTCGGTGGCACGATCATCGGGGGGATCGCCGCCGGTCCCGTCGGACTGCTCGGTGGGCTGGGTGTCGGCGTGATCGCCATCCTCGTGGCGCTCCTGACCGCCATTCCGAGCGCGATCACCGGCGCGCTCGGTGGGGCGGTGGCTTGAGCAGCCGTTTACCGCCGGGTTTCGAGCTCATCGCGGAGGTCGTCCAGCTGCATGTCGTGCATCGATAGCAGAACGAGCAAGTGGTAGACGATGTCGGCGCTCTCGTGGGCGATCTCCTGTCGGTCGTCGTCTTTCGCGGCGAGAACGAGCTCGGTGCTCTCCTCGCCGATCTTTTCGAGCACGGCGTTCTCGCCTTTCTCGTGGGTGAACAGCGACGCCGTGTACGATCCCTCGGGAAGCGTCTCTTTTCGGTCCTCGATCACCGCGAACAGCTCCGAGAGAACCTCACTCATCGGGCCCTCCCTCCATTGGCGACCACACGTCGGGTCCGGAACCGTCGATCACGTCCCGAATGTCGTGAAGCTGGAGATACTGCTCGGGATCGTCGCCGCCGCCGTCGAACACGTCCTGTGCGATCTCGATCGGGGCGTTCGTCCGGGCAGCGAGCGCGAGCGCATCGCTCGGCCGGGCATCGATGATGGACGACCCGCGCGGGGTGTCGATGTGCAGGTCGGCGAAGTAGGTGCCGTCCTCGACCGTTGTGATGGCGACCCGGTCGACGCGGCCACCGAGCTCTTCGATGCCGTCGAGCAGCAGGTCGTGCGTGAGCGGACGACCGATGTCGTCGGCGTCGAGACCACGGACGATGCTCGTCGCCTCCGAGAAACCGATGAAGATCGGGAGGAGATCGGTTTCGTCCTCGCTGTCGGGCGCGAGCGTGACGACCGGCACAGCACCCCGCTGTGTGCCCGCTACTCGGACGCCTTCGATGGATGCGTTCATACCGATACTGTAGAGCGCACGGGGCAAAACCCCTCGGGAACAATCATTCCGATCGTTCGGCGTCGAACAGCGCGAGGTCGTGGACCCGCATATCGGAGGTGAGTTCGGGGTGGAATGACGTTGCCACGACCGGACCATCGCGGACGGCGACCGGCGTATCGTCCCATTCTGCGAGCACCGACACGCCCGATCCCACCGCGTCGATGAGGGGAGCACGGATGAACACCGCTGGGAACGGTCCATCCAACCCGGTAATCCCGAGCGGCGCCTCGAAGCTGTCGCGTTGCCGGCCGAACGCGTTCCGATCGATCGTCACATCGAGCAGATCCAACGACCGAACGCGCTCGTCTTTCGGATCCCGGCTGGCGACGATCAACCCGGCACACGTCGCAAGCAACGGATTGCCAGCCCCGACGTGGGTCTCGATCTCCTCGTCGATCCCCTGTGTCTGGAGCAGTCGAGAGATGGTCGTGGACTCGCCACCGGGCATGAGCAACACGTCGCAGTCGGGAACCACGCCGGACGTTCGGATCTCGCGCACGTCTGGATCGACACCATGACGGTTGGCAGCGCGCCGGATCGCCGTCTCGTGCTCCGAGACGTCACCCTGAACAGCGATGATACCGGCCGTGAGAGTCATGCGTTGCGTTGGCGACAGAGCGGGAAAAACGCCGCGTTACGGCGGTGGCTCGGCGGACCGCGTTCGGAGCGGCTTACAGCGTGTTGAGCACGATGATGAGAACGCCAAACAGAACGCCGAACGCGACGACAGTACGCGGGTCGATCCGTGGGGCGTTGCGATCTTCGGAGTCGAAATACCGAACCAGACCGGCACTCGACATCAGCCCGCCTGAGTTCTGTCCTTTGCTCATGTGTATCCATTCGGACCACCGTTTGTATGCGTTTCGGCGCAGGATGCTGTATCAGGTAGTGAAAACCCTTATTCCGACGGCTGGGTTAGTTTCGGTGTACGATGACCATCACGCTGAAAGACTTCTACGCGGACTGGTGTGGGCCGTGCAAGACCCAAGACCCGATCCTCGAAGAGCTACACGACGACTGGGAGGATCGGTTCGATGTCGAAAAGGTGAACGTCGACGAACAGCAGGACGTCGCCAATGAGTACCAGGTGCGATCGCTGCCGACGCTCATCATCGAAAACGATGAGGGCGTCGTCGAGCGCTTCGTCGGCGTTACACAGCGCGACGACATCGAAACCGCGCTCGAAGAAGCCGGAGCATAGCCGCAACGCACCGAAACGGGACGGCCGGACAGGAACGACGGTCGTTAATCGTTGCAGACGGCTGCTTCGGCGTTTTCCGCGCCGATCTCCCCGGTAATCTCGTACAGATTCTGCCGGGCATCGGCGAAGTAAACGTCCTCATCGACCGCGTTGATTCCTTCGAGGCGCTCAAGCGCGTACCGAACGGTGCGCGCGGACAACATCGACTCCTCTACGATCCCCTTCTGGGTCAAAGGACCGTTGTATTCGAGGACTTTGTAGACGAGCTTCGCACTCGGAGGGAGATCAACGAGACCCTCTGTGGTTGTATCACTCATTTTCTCGATACTCACACGTTCGGGCCGTATAAAGATTGAGGCAAATCATGCTGACAAATCTGGAACTACAACATAAGTTACACGGCACATGAACCACTATAATAATTTATGATTACGTATTATCAATCTTCAGAACCTCCGGGCATCTTCGTTGGTATCGGGACCCATCGAAGCGAGCCGCCGCTGCCGACCGGATCCGAGACGGACAATCGAACGGTTTTTGCGGCCAGCCGGCTGAATCGTTGGCATGGCAACCGACACGACTGATGCCCACAGCGACTACCTCCGAGGGGTAACAGTCACGGCGCTGGCCGCCGTTCTCGGGATCATCTCGGCCTACGGCTCTCTCGTTGTCGTCGGTGACGTGGCTCCTGCAGAGGCCGCGACGAGTTCCACCGTTGTGTACGCGCTCGCGGCGGCCATCGCAGTGCAGTTTCCACTGCTCAAACTGAGTGGACTCAAAGACGATCTCTCGGGGAAGGACATCCTTTACGTCGCGTTCATGACGTTTTCGTTCTGGTTCGTCAGTCTCACGATCCTTCTCACCACGGGAGTGAGCGTCTGATGGCCGACGACAGCATCGCCGTCGTGGATCTCGACCGGTGTCAGCCCGACCGGTGTAACTACGAGTGTGCGAACTACTGCCCGCCCAACCGGACGGGAAAGGAGTGCATCACCAAACGCGGCGAGGAAACTGTTCGGGGGACGCCCGACCAGGTGCACATCTCGGAAGAGATCTGTTTGGGGGAGTCGTGTGGCATCTGCGTCGGCAAGTGTCCGTTCGACGCGATCGAGATCATCAACCTGCCCCAAGAGCTGGACGAAGAGCCGGTTCATCGCTACGGGGAGAACGCGTTTGGCCTCTACGGGCTGCCTGCTCCCCAGGAGGGATCGGTGACCGGTATCCTCGGACCGAACGGGATCGGGAAGACGACAGCGGTTCGGATCCTCGCCGACGAGATCACGCCGAATCTCGGCGAGTACGGCGTTGATCCGGACTGGGAAACGGTGATCGACGAGTACCGAGGGACCGAACTCCAAACCTACCTGGAGGAGATGCAAGCCGGCGCCGTTACGGTCGCCCGAAAGCCCCAGTACGTCGATAAGATCCCGAATCAGTTCGACGGAAACACCCGCGAGCTGCTGGCGGGGACGGACGAGCGGGGAATGGTAGACGATCTCATCGATACGCTGTCGATCAGACCGATCATCGACCAGCCGATCGACACGCTTTCGGGCGGAGAGCTACAGCGCGTCGCGCTTGCGGCCACGCTAGCCCGCGATGCGGATTTCTACTTCCTCGATGAGATCACGCCGTACTTAGACATCGACCAGCGGGTGACGGCGGCGCGTCTCATTCGGGATCTCGCACGAGCGGACGATCGGTCAATGCTCGTCGTCGAACACGATCTCGCGGTGCTCGATCTGCTCGCGGACAGGGTTCACGTTGCCTACGGCGAACCCGGCGCGTACGGCGTGATCACGCCGCCGAAATCGACGCGCCAAGGGATCAACGAGTATCTCGCGGGCTACCTGGAGAACGAGAACATGCGCATCCGTCCCGAAGCGATCGAGTTCGAGCAACACGCACCCAGAACCGCCTCGACGGGGGATGTGCTCGTTGAATACCCGGATCTCGCTAAATCCTACGGTGAAAACGAGTTCTCCCTCGAGATCGAGTCCGGTGTGATCCGAGAAAACGAAGTGCTCGGCGCTGTCGGTCCGAACGGCATCGGCAAGTCCACGTTTGCGAAGCTGCTCACCGGATCGATCGAGCCGACAGAAGGCTCCATCGACGAGCGCCTCGACATCGCGTACAAACCCCAGTACATCGAAATCGACCAGCCGATGCGCGTCGACGCTTTCCTCTCTTCGATCACCGACCAGTTCGGATCCTCCTACTGGGAGACCGAAATCGCCCAACCGCTCCAGCTCGAACAGATCATGGAACAGACGCTCACGGATCTGTCCGGCGGGGAGCGCCAGCGGGTCGCCATCGCCGCGTGTTTGTCCGAAGACGCCGATCTCTACCTCCTCGACGAACCCTCCGCGCACCTCGACGTGGAACAGCGCGTGCTCGCAACCCGCGCCATCCGTCGCTACGCCGAAAACCACGACGCCACCGCGCTGGTCATCGACCACGACATCTACATGATCGATCTGCTCGCAGACCGACTGCTCGTCTTCGAGGGAACCCCCGCAGACGACGGTCACGCCTCGCCACCCGTCGGTATGCGAGCGGGCATGAACCAGTTCCTCGGTGACCTCGAAATCACGTTCCGGCGCGACCAACGGACGACGCGCCCGCGCATCAACAAACCCGGTAGTCAACTCGACCGCGAACAGAAAGCAGCCGGCGAGTACTACTACGCACCCGAAGAGGAGTGAACCACCGCTCGAAGCGGGGAAGACCGTCCGTCGAAACGATCACTTGCTATTCAATCCGCCCATCCGATACCACGTGGCGATCGCTACGAGCCCGATCACCAGGCTGACCGGGAGCGCGATGTGGAAATCTATTGGGTGGGGTAGCGGATCGTACAGCGACACGACACCGACGAGAAACACGAGCAACACGAGTGCGGCCCCCCCTCGAACCGTGGCATCCCTCCTCATGTTTACCATACTAACTATTAAATTCCAATCGATACAAATCTTTCGCTAATCTACTATGAATATATGTTGGGTGTAGAGAGTGTTGCGTTTGCGGCCGGTAGTGATCGATGATCGGAACGTTCCGGTAGACGTTGACACTGTCGTACTGTTTCAATGGACGAGCCTGCTGCAACTGCCACAGAGATACTGTTCTTTCACGTCGACTTCTCGAACAGTAGGTGAGAAGTTCATCACACAGCGTTTGTTGTCGCAGTGTTCGAGCCCGAGCGTGTGTCCGATCTCGTGGATCACTTCCTTTCTGACGCGGTCTGAGAACACTTCCCGTCCGGAGGTAGCTGCGAGACCCCCGTCAGAGGACGTTTGGAGCCGGTACGTGGAGACGACGCTGCCGTTGCCATCGAGGTAGGCGAGTCCGAAGACGTAGTTACGTCGTCGATAAAAAAGATCTTTTGCGGTAAGCGCGATGTTTTTGCCTCCAGCGCCGGTACGACTGGCGAGTTCGATGAACTCCTCGGCACGGTACTGGTTTCGGCTCGAATCGTACGCACCGTCGGGAATCGGCTGCTCCTCGTGGACGGTGACATCACACTCATACACCGAACGGAGGCCGGAGGAGGCCTCACGTTTTACAGCCGCGGGGACATCACCGACCGGCACGATGTCAACATGCATAGAAAGGGATTAGAACGGATCGGGTATAAATATCCCGACGTGACGACATCCGGAACGCAGGAGGCGCTGGTCGACCGCCTCGCCAGCTACGAGACGCTCGTGGAGGTCGGCATCGGTGCTCGGACCGATGTCGCAGCGTCACTCGCCGATCGCGCACGCGTCATTGCGGTCGACGTTCGGGAGTGTTCGGTTCCCCCGGACGTCGCGTTCGTTCGTGACGATATCACTGCGCCCCGATCGGACGTGTACGCAGAGGGGGATGCGATCTACGCGCTGAACTGCCCACCGGAGCTACAACGGCCGCTCTGGTCCGTCGCTCGGGACGTGGACGCGGACTGCTTGTTCACGACGCTCGGCGGCGACCCGGCGTTGCTCCACGCCGAGCCGGAGACGCTTCCGGGTGAGACGCTCTTTCGGGTTCGCCGCAAGCGGGGTGGTCGCTCGTGATGGCTGATGGGATCGTGCTCGACATCGACGGCGTGCTCGTCGACGTGGCCGACTCGTATCGTCGGGCCATCGTCGAGTCAGTGTTGCGCGTCTACGGGGATTCGATACCGAAAGACGGGGTCCAGGCGTTCAAGAACGCCGGCGGGTTCAACAACGACTGGGAGCTCACACACGCCGCGGCGCTGTACGTCCTCGCGCGCAAAGAGGGATTAGCCCAGTCGCTCGCGACGTTCACCGACGCTGTCCGAGCGAGCGGCGGCGGACTCGAGGGCGCACAAACCGTCATCGCCAACGCGGTCGATCCCGACGTTCGTGAACGGATCCACGCGCGCTGGGATCGCGAGCGCCTCACCACCGTCTTCCAGCAGCTGTATCTCGGCGGTGAACTGTACAGCGAACTCCACGGGGACGATCCGGAGCTGGACGCGGAAGGATACGTTCACGAGGAGCCAGTGCTCGCAGATCCCGAAACCATCGAATGGCTCACCGACCGGACGCTGGGGATCGTCACCGGCCGTCCAGCGGCGGAGGCCGCCATCGCGCTCGATCGAGTCGGGGTGGACGTTCCCAAGGATCATCTGTTCACGATGGACAGCGACACGCCCGGAAAACCAGCGCCCGACGCGCTGATCGAACTCGCGGATCGGTTCGACGATACCACGGAAACGGAGCGTGTCATGTTCGCGGGCGACACGCTCGATGACGTCCGAACGGCAGTGAACGCAGCTGACGACGACGCCGAGCGCGATTACTACGCTATCGGCGTCCAGTCCGGTGGACTCTCCGGAGAGAGCGGTCGTCAGGCGCTCGAAAACGCAGGTGCCCACGCCGTCATCGAAACCGTGAACGAACTCCCGACGATGCTGGAGCACTCCAACTGAGATAGTCGGGGCGAACGCGTCGTTTATGAGTGGATGGCACGGAGTGGGCACATGAGCACGGTCGATCAGTTGGACCGCACCGATCGGGCCATCATCAACGGGTTTCAGGGTGGATTTCCGGTCACGGAGCGACCGTTCGAAGCGGCGGCCACGGCGCTCGGTGACCGATCGATCGACGTAACGGCTGAGGAACTTCTCGCTCGGATCCGGACGCTGTCGGACGACGGCGTCCTTACGCGATTCGGGCCGCTCATCAACGCCGAAGCGATCGGCGGCACGGCCACCCTCGTGGCCATGCACGCACCGCCAGAGCGGTTCGAGGAGATCACGGAACGGGTGAACGACCACCGGGAGGTCGCCCACAACTACGAGCGCGAGCATCCCCATCTCAATATGTGGTTCGTGGTGTCGGTGGCCGACGCCGACCGCGTGGGGCGGGTGCTGGAAGCCATCGAATCCGAAACCGGACAGCGGACGTACAACATGCCCAAACAGCAGGAGTTCCGCGTCGAGGCGAAGTTCCCGATCGATGGGCCGCTCCGCGCGGAGCCGATCGACCTCTCCGGGCTGGGACCCGATCCCGAACCCACCGATCGGACAGCGCTCACGCCCGACGAACGGGCGTTGCTTCTCGAAATACAGGACGGTCTTCCGCTCACACGGACCCCCTACGGCGACGTTGGGACGGCCATCGATCGGCCGCGCGAGTGGGTGCTCGAAACGATCGCCCGATTCAACCAAGCGGGAAAGATCCGCCGGATCGGTGTGATCCCGAACCACTACGCGCTCGGCTACACGGAAAACGGGATGACAGTGTGGAACGTTCCGGACGATCTCGTAGATCGGGTCGGTCCCGCAATAGCGTCCGTGGAGTACGTCACCCACTGTTATGAGCGCCCGCGCCACGAGGGCGTGTGGCCGTACAACTTCTTTGCGATGACCCACGGCCGCACCGAGACCGAAAGCCAACGACGGATCGAGACGGTTCGGGAGCGGATGGCCGGGTTCTGGGACGTTGCGGAGGACGATTGGGATACGCTGTTTTCGACAGCAGCGTTGAAGAAAACCGGTATCAGGCTCGACGACCGGCTGTCGAACGCCACGGAGTCGCCGTGATTCCGCTGTTACACGATTTTACGGGCGCTCGCGTGCTCGTCTTCGGCGGCGGCACCGTCGGCGCGCGCCGCGCCCGTACGTTCGGCCGCGAAGCCGGCGTGGTGGTCGTCAGCCCCACGTTCGTCGAGGAGTCGTTCGGAGGAGCGGCCCGCGTCCGCGCCGCCCCCGATCCGGCCGATGTTGGTGGGTGGATCGACCGCACCGATCCGGCGCTGGTCGTTGCCGCCACGGATCGCGGGGTGGTGAACGACGCGATTGCCACCGCCGGCCACGAGCGCGGCGTGCTCGTCAATCGGGCCGATCAGTCGGGGACGGACGACAGAACGATGGGTGACGTCGCCGTTCCCGCAACCGTCTGGTCGGAGCCGGTCGTCGTCGGCATCTCGACTGGCGGACGGAGTCCGGCGCTGAGCCGCGTGCTCAGGGAGCGGATCGAGCCCCACATCGAGGGTGCGGGCGAGATGGCACGAGTGACGGGCAAACTTCGGGCTGCGCTGGGCGACACCCCGCCCACGCAACGACGGGCCGCGGTGCGCGCTGTCGTGAGATCCGATCGCGTTTGGAAGAGTTTAGGTGATAGCCACACGAAGACGGAGCAAGTAGTGAGCGAAGTCATCGCTTCCGAACTGGGTGAAACGGAATGACTGTCGGCACTGGCGTCATCACGGGGTGGAGCATTGCCCACAGCAACGCCAACATCGACACGATCGAAACCGCGTGTTCGGCGTCGCCATCGGAGCTCCTCGAATCGCTGCTCGACCAGCCCGCTGTCACCGAGGCCGTCTGTCTCCAGACGTGCAACCGCGCCGAGACCTACGTCGTTACGGAGTCGCCCGGTGCCGGTCGAGAGGCGCTGCGATCGGTCCGTCCCGACGTGCCCGACGCAGCCGTTCGTGAACTGGATCACGAAGCAGCGCTCAGACACCTGATGCGCGTCGCCTGCGGGCTGGAATCGCTTGTGCTTGGGGAGGACCAGATCCTCGGCCAGCTACGGGAGGCGTATCTGACGGCCCGATCGATGGACGCTATCGGATCGGTGCTCGAAACGGGGCTGACAAAGGCGATCCACGTCGGGGAGCGAGCCAGAACCGAGACGGAGATCAACGAGGGCGTCGTGTCGCTTGGGAGTGCCGCTGTGCGGCTGGCCGACCGGGAAACCGCTCTCACTGACGCGACGGCCGTGGTCGTTGGTGTGGGTGAGATGGGAACGCTCGCCGCCAGCGCGCTGGCCCCCGAAGTGAACCGGCTCGTCGTCGCCAACCGAACCCGCAAACGCGCCGAACACGTCGTGGACACGCTCGACGGCGCTCGCGCCATCGGCTTGGATACGCTCCCGGCTGCGATCGCCGACAGCGACGTCGTCGTGAGCGCCACAGCGAGCGACGCTCCGGTCATCGACCGCACCACGATCGAAGCGGTCGACGGGACCACGCTGCTCATCGACATCGCACAGCCCCGCGACGTCGCTCCCCCTGTCGCATCGCTTCCGGGGATCGATCTGTACGATCTCGACGCCCTCGAATCGATCACCGGCGAGACGACAGAACGCCGCCGCAGCGCCGCCCAACAGGTCGAGAGGATGATCGAGGAGGCGATGGACCGGCTGCTCACCCAGTACAAACGAAATCGTGCAGACGAGGTCATCGCCGCCATGTACGAGGGGGCAGAGCGCATGAAACGACAGGAACTACAGACCGCACTCTCACAACTCGACGCCGAGGACGAACTCACGCCCCAACAGCGCGAGACCGTCGAGTCGCTCGCTGACGCGCTCGTCGGCCAACTGCTCGCCGCACCGACCAAAAGCCTCCGCGACGCCGCGGAACGTGACGACTGGTCGACGATCAACACCGCGCTCCAACTGTTCGATCCCGGCTTCGAGGACCGATCACAGCCCGATCAGCACCACCGACCCGCTCCGGCGTCGGAACTGGCGGCGGTAAACACCGGAATCACGGGAGCGGACGGATCGGACGACGATTGATAGGGACTGTTGTGAGTATGTTCGGCACGGTCGTTGACTGACGACTGCTCTGGAGGTTCACGAACCGTGCTGTGTCGCGCGGGACGGAACCACAACAGTCCCTATGATAGCGGTCGGCCGGTTACCCATCGATCGGGGGCGGAGAAACCGTTTCGGGACGGGTCACTCGATCTGTCGTTCGTACTCCTCGGGCGCGAGAAGGCCGTCGGTTTCGTCGGCGTCGATGTCTTCGAGTTCGAGCAGCCAGCCCTCGCCGTACGGGTCCTCGTTGAGGCGTTCGGGCTCGTCGAACACCGCGTCGTTTACTTCCGTGACAGTTCCGGACAGCGGCGCGTACAGGTCCGAGACGGCCTTGATGGATTCCACGACGCCGAGATCCGCTTCTTGCTCGATCGCGTCGCCCGGTTCCGGCAGCTCGACGAACACGATGTCACCGAGTTCGTCCTGTGCGAACGCGGAGATCCCGATGCGCGCGGTTCCCGCTTGTTCGTCAATGCGTGCCCATTCGTGCGTTTCCAGGTAGTAGCAGTCTTCGGGAATATCGAAACTCATTGTTCAGTGGATGCGTTCTCAAAGGGTGGGTTCCTGATGAGTCCTGCCTTTCGATCGTCGCGGATGACAACTCGGACCTCCGTCCCGGGTTCGGCGTCGGCTGTGGGAACGTACCCCAGCCCGATCGGAATCCCGAGCGTCGGACTCAGCGTGCCGCTAGTCACGGTCCCGATCGGCGCTCCGTCCGCGTTCTCGATCGTGTAGCCGTTGCGTGGGACGCCGCGCTCCGTGAGTTCGATGCCGACGAACTGCTCTTCGGGTGCGGTCGCTCCAGTGAGGGCGTCTCGTCCCACGAATTCGGTCTCCCGGTCGACGACGAAGCCGATGCCCGCCTCGTAGGGGGTCCGTGGATTCGATTCCGGATCGAAATCCTGCCCCGAGAGCAAAAACCCCTGTTCGATCCGGAGCGTATCGCGCGCACCCAGCCCGCAGGGCTGACAGTCGACGGCGTCCCACACCGCCCGTGCGTCGTCGGACGCACAGAGCAGCTCGAACCCGTCCTCGCCGGTGTATCCTGTCCGCGAACAGAGACACTCCACGCCCGCAATGGACATCGGCTCGATTTCGAACCGCCCGAGTTCGGGAACGGCGTCCGCCGCCGACTCGAGGCACGATTCGCTCTCGGGACCTTGCACGGCGCTCATCGCGTATCGTTGGGTGGCGTTCTCCACCGTACAGTCGAGGTCCCACTCCTCGCGGTGGGTACACCAGCGCTCGTACAGCGCCTCGTCGTGGCCGGCGTTCGGAACGAACAGATACCCCTCGCTGTCGGGACGGTCGTAGACGACCGTGTCGTCCAGCACGACGCCGCGCTCGTCGGTGACTGCGGAGTATTGGCCCTCCCCCGGCGAGAGCGCCGCCACGTCGTTCGTGGTGAGCCGTTGGACGAGTTCGGTCGCGTCCGGTCCACGCACCTCGATCTCGCCCATGTGTGAAACGTCGAATTTGCCGACCGACTCCCGAACGGCCTCGTGTTCGGTTCTGATCGACTCGAACTCGACCGGCATCTCCCACCCACCGAACGACGTGACCGACGCTCCGCGCTCTGTGTGGAGATCGATCAACGGCGGCTGTCGTAACCGTGCCATACGACACCCACACACCGGACCGAGTAATCGTTTGCCTCTTCGGCTCGGACCGACGCAACGACCAACGGAAAGAAACGAGGAGACGCTACAGATCCCTGCTCCGGAACCGCAGGCTCCCGAGCGCGATCGGAATGACGATCCAACCGAGCAGGATGAGCAGCGCAAACCACGTCGAGAGATAGAAGGGATCGCCGGGCTGTGGCGTGAGCGTCAGTGCCTCTTGAATCCCGGCATCAGAGAGCATCGGGCCAGCAACGTTACTGAACGCCCCGTTCGGGCTCAACCGCGTGTACAACTGAAACCAGTTCGGAATCCCCTCTGTGAAGAAGAACGTCCCGCTGAGGACCCAGCCGATGCCCAATCCGATGGTCTCCCACAACCAGTTGAACAGGAGATAGATCCCGAAGATGCTGGCACCGGCGATCGTCGTGGATTTCGTCAGCGAGGAGACGCCGACGCCAATGCTCACGTAGGCGGCTCCGAACAGGACGGCCAACAGCACGAACAGGGCGAACCGTCCCGGTGAAACGTTGGGATACAGGGCGAGCATGACCGCCGTGGCAACGGCGAATCCGACGACGATAGACACCGTCAGCACGGACACCCGTCCGACGAACTTGCCGAACACGACGCTCGACCGGCGGTGAGGAAGCGAAAGGAGGAGTTTCACGCTGCCGTTTTCCACTTCGCCCGAGATGGCCTTATATCCCAACAGCAACCCGATGATCGGGACGAGCATCGTGACCGGACTCTGCAAGAAATGGACGAAACCGAGCGAGGAGATGGCGTTGTTTGCGCCTCCCTGCTGGAGCGCCGGGATCTGGGCGTATATGAACGCGGCTCCGGCCGCAAAGAGAACGAACAGCACCGATACGGCCCACAGCATTTTCGAGCGCCCGGCGTCCCGGAAGTCCTTCTGTGCGACGACCGTCCAGCTCATGCTACCACCTTCCGATCGTCGTTCGTGTACGCCATAAACAGGTCTTCGAGAGATGCGTCCTCGGTGGAGAAGTCCTCGATCGACGCGCCGCTCTCCTCGATGGTGGACAACACCGCGGATTTCGATCCGTCGTTCGATTCGACCGTGATGGTCGTGTCGTCCACCATAATCCCCGAGACGCCGTCGAGGGCCCGGAGGCGCTGTTCGATCTCTGGCGGCGTCTGGTCGACGCGGACGACCAACGTCGACTGGGTATCGATCGCGTCGCGCAGCCCGCTGACCGTGTCTTCGGCGACGAGTTCACCCTCACGAAGGATGCCGACGCGGTCGCACACCGAATCGACCTGCCCGAGAATGTGACTCGAAAAGAACACGGTTGCTCCCCGATCGCGCTCCGCGTGGATGATCTCGCGCATCTCGCGGGCACCGGCGGGATCCAACCCTGTCGAGGGCTCATCGAGGATGAGCAGATCCGGCTGACCGACCAGCGCCATCCCGAGGACGAGCCGCTGCGCCATCCCTTTCGAGTAGCCTCCGGCTTTCCGGTCGGCGGCGGCCGCGATCCCAACGCGCGCTAACAGCTCCTCGGGATCGTCGTCGGCCTCTTTCGAGTCGATGGCGAACTGGAGGTGTTGGCGGCCGGTGAGCCGGTCGTAGACGTGATAGCCGTCGGGGAGCACACCGACGCGCTGTCTGATCTCGGTGCTCTCCTCGCGGGCGTCGTGGCCCAACACTGTCGCGGTCCCGTCAGTCGGCCGAACGAAATCCAGCAACACGTTGATCGTTGTGGATTTACCGGCCCCGTTCGGACCCAAAAACCCGTATATCTCACCGTTCTTCACTGTGAGGTCGAGATCGTTCAGAGCGGTGACAGCTCCAAACCGTTTCGTCACGCCTTGGAGTTCAATCGCAGCCATACCGGGCGTTGATCCTCATACACTATAACAGTGGGTATTTGTCCTTTCGGATGCATTACAAACCAGCGCTTTGTCGCCTAGCTCTCGAACGGCGGATCGTCGCGGTGGTTGTCGGTGTTCTCTTGCTCTTGGGCCGCGTTCTCACGCTCTTGTGATCTGCGGTCTTCCTCATCGGTCCGGTCTTCGTCCCGTTCACGGGCGACCTGTTCGGTCTCTTCGTCTTCGTCCTCCTCCTCTTCCGCTTCGGCCTCCTCTTCCTTGGCGAGCGTAACGTCCCGTTCGTGTTCGTGCGTGCGCTCACGCTCGGCATCGTTATCGCTCATGATACATTCATAATTAGCGGGCGAACCTTGTAGAAGTTGCGCCAGCCGTCGTTAGGGCTGGTGCTCCTGGAACTCTTCCTGTGAGATGCTGTAGCGCACGACGTCCACGACGGTGCCGTCCTGGTAAGCGATCTGGTTGCGCAGCCGTCCCTCGCGGCGGCCGCCGTGCGCATCGACGTATTTCCGGATCGCGCGCTCGGATTGGTCGTTGTCCGGATGGTGGTCGACGGTCACGAGATCCAGATCCAGCCGATCGAACGCCAGTTCCATCAGCGCCGTCGCTCGCTCTCTGGAGTAGCCCCGCCCCCACAACGGCTTGCGCAACCAGAGCCCGAGCGTTCCCACCTGGCGCGACCAGTCGATGCCGAGTCCCGTCGTCCCGCCGAACTCGCCGGCGTTCTCTTCCGATTTGCGTGGGTACACCACGTACCCGGCTCCGTCGCCCGCCTCCCAGTTGTCCTGTTGCTCCTCGATGAACGTTCGGGTCTCTTTCAGCGATCGGTGGGGTGACCAGTTGAGGTGTCGCGTGATCTCCTCGATGTGTGGAGCGTTCACCGAAGCGTGCTCGTAACACTCGAACAGGTGGTCCATCGTGAGGCGTTCGAGCACCAGCCGATCGGTCTCGACCGTCTCCGGAAACATACACTGACAGTATCACGAAACGCCGATAAGCGTTCCGAGGGCGTGCGAAATAGTAGCAAACCGTGTGTATCGTTCTCGATCATGGCGTGGAGTGGCTGCGATCTCGAATAGCGGTCGTGGGAAACAGTGTCTTTTAGGGGTAGATTTTTATTCATTCCCATCCTATAATCACTCATGTCAGAGGCAACGCTCGACAGCCGCGGTCGACTCACTCTTCCTAAGGAGATACGAGAACGGTACGGTAAGCACTACCATATCGTTGAGCTTCACGATGGTATCAAGCTCGTACCTATCGCTGACGACCCACTCTCGGCACTCCGCGAGGAGTTCTCAGGCGTCGAAAAGTCGTCTGATGAACTCCGCGAACACGCACGACGCGAAGCACTCGACGAGGCCGGCAAGTAAATGTACGCCGAAACGGATTTTCTGCTCGCGCTCATCAAGGACGAGGATTGGCTCGATGATGCGGCCGAGACGGTGTATCACGAACACCGTGAGTCGCTCTGGACATCGCAGTTCACATTCATCGAACTCCTTCTCGTCGCGTACCGGGAGGAGTTGGATACCGAGCGCGTCATTGCCAATGCTGCGGATCTCATCGAGATCCGGGGTGACGTCGATACGGTCGTTGCGGCGGCGAGCCATGTCGAAGAGCACGGATTCACGCCGTTCGACGCGCTTCACCTCGTCGAATCGGACGGTGACACTGTCGTATCGAGCGACGAGACGTACGAGGGGTTCGCGCCGCGACTAGATCTAAAAGCGGTGGATGACTGATACTGTCGGTCATGGATCGTTGCACGCGCGATGGCCAGTTCAGTCAGGCACTTGCTTCATGCTCCCGAAAACGCCACCGTACATTCACGTACGTCTGACTGACAGTATGAATGAGATGGGCCGCCCCCGAACAACCCCAGTGTTAAGTTCGAACCCCTCCGAGAGCAGGTAACGAATGTGCTCGAACGGGTTGCAGTGTGCGAACGGAACGGTTGTGCGCCGGTGGAACGATGACTGATTGGACCGAGAAGTACCGCCCCACCACGCTGGCCGAAATCCGTGGCAACAACAAAGCCCGCGATGCGCTCGGTGAGTGGGCCACGTCGTGGGACGAGCACGGAGAATGCGTGATTCTCCACGGGAGTCCGGGCGTCGGGAAGACCTCGGCTGCGCACGCGCTCGCTAACGATATGGATTGGTCGACCATCGAACTCAACGCGAGCGACCAGCGCACCGCTGACGCGATCGAGCGGGTCGCGGGCGGTGCGGCGATGAACCAGTCGCTGTCGACGGGGCGACAGCTCGTGATCGTCGACGAGGCCGACAACATCCACGGCAACGCCGACCGGGGTGGCGCGCGCGCCATCACGCGGCTGGTCAAGGAGACCCAACAGCCGATGGTGCTCATCGCAAACGAGTACTACGAGATGTCGAACGCGCTCCGGAACGCTTGTCAGGAGATCGAGTTTCGGGACGTGTCGGCGCGATCGATCGTTCCCGTGCTCCGGGACATCTGCCGGAAAGAAGCCATCGAGTACGAGTCGGCGGCGCTGGACGCGATCGCCGACGCCAACAGCGGCGACCTCCGGGGCGCGGTGAACGATCTCCAGGCGATTGCCGGCGACCGCGAGCACATCGAGAAAGCCGATGTCGTGACCGACGACCGCGACCGAACGGAAGGCATCTTCCAGCTGCTCGACGCCGTTTTCAAGGAGGAAGACGCCCGTGGCGCACTCGAGTTCTCGTACGACGTGGACGAAACGCCCGACGACGTCATCAACTGGATCGAGGACAACGTTCCCAAAGACTACCACGGCGGTGAGCTTGCCGACGCGTACGACCACCTCGCGGCTGCCGATCGGTGGCTCGGACGGGTGCGCGCGACACAGAACTACACGTACTGGCGGTACGCGAGCGACAACACCACCGCGGGCGTCGCTGCCTCGCGCCGGGAGTCGAAAGGCGGGTGGACGCGCTACAGCCCACCCAGCTACTGGTCGA
Source organism: Halobacteriales archaeon YIM A00010 (assembly GCA_025041175.1). Taxonomy (GTDB): domain Archaea; phylum Halobacteriota; class Halobacteria; order Halobacteriales; family Haloarculaceae; genus Halocatena. The sequence continues at coordinate 569,343 of JAKCFJ010000001.1, read as the reverse complement.
AGCTCGGCCGATCGAAGAGCACTCGAACCAAACGGGACTACGTTGCCCAGCAGATCGCCACGTCGAGCGGGACGAGCATCGCAACCGCTCGCAGGAGCGTGCTTCCGTATCTCGCAACGATGACCCACCACTGCACCAACCGCGAGCGGACGGTGGCGATGGCCGCCCGCTACGATCTCGACGCCGAACACGTGGCCTTCGTTACCGGCAGCGGCGAGGACACGAACAAAGTCCAGTCCATCGTCGAGGAGGCCCAACGGCTGCGATCCACGCCGGACGATCCGGAGCCTGCTGGCGACGGTGGTGACGCCCGGAATCAGGAGAATTCGACGGTCGACACCAGTGACGACGCCGACGAACGAGCCACGGAAAGCGGTGAGACGGACAGCGCCGAAAGCGAGGACAGCGAAAACGATCAACAGACGGGGCTTGGCGATTTCGTGTGAAGCCCCACTCGATCGAAGATTCGGAGGATGAGCGCCGCGCGCGGCGTTCACTCCGAGTTGTGGGCGTTGTGCTCCCCGGGCGGTAACAGCGCGGATCCTCGGAAGACGAGCCACACCGCAACGAGGACGAGGAGTCCCAACACGAGCGAGAGACCGTCGGAGACGCCCGGTGGGACGGCTCCCCACAGCTGGCGATCGACCAGCATCTGTGCGGTGAGCACCACCGCTCCTGCCACGGACAGCCGGTTCACGCGGGTGATCGACCGCGTCGATGCGGTGTCGGCCGTCGACACGAAACGGGCGGTCCAGACGGCCACGGAGACGAGTACACCGAACATCAACAGGGAAAGCGCGTAGTAGGTGATCTGTACTGCGGGCGAGTACACGAACACGGTGCCGTAGTTGAACAGATACTGTACGGGCAGCAGAACGAGCACGGCCAACAGCCCCCAGCGGAGCCGCGACCGGAATCGCCGTCGATTCTTCTCGCCCGTCAGTGGCGACGAAACCGTGAGCGCCGTTGCGATCGTCAGCAGGGCGAGGATGGCGAGCGCGACGACGTAATGCAACATCTGCACGCTCGGCGCGTATCCCCACGGAAACACGCCGCTGAGCGTCACCGTCACCGCTCCGAGACCGATCTGGAGCGGTAACAACAGCACTGCGAGCGTGATCGCCCACGCCACTCGGCGGTCGTTCTGTCGCGTCCATCCGGCGTATGCCGTCCCGAGAATAACGAAGCCAGTGATCATGGCGACGAGTCGGTGGAACCACTCGATGAAGCTCGGAATGTTCGCCGGAAACAGTCCGAGCCACCCATCACAGAACGGCCACCGTGCGCCACACGTCAGCCCGGCACCGAACGCGGCGGTGTAGACGCCGAGCAGCATGAGAACGTACGTCAGACCCGTCGTGGCCACCATGAGCCGACGGAATCGAACCCTCATACACGGTGGTCCGTCCCCAGCCCATTTGAATCCCACTCACTCGGTGTCGGACTGTTCGTGGTTGGGAGAGCGTATCGAGGTAGATATTTAGGGTTCCTCTGCAGAGGGCGAACATGGGATTAGACGAGGATTCACTGGCGTATCACCGCCGGTCACCAGCAGGGAAGATAGCGATGTCGACGACGAAGCCGACGAGCACCCAGCGGGATCTGAGCCTGGCGTACTCGCCTGGTGTGGCGGCTCCGTGTCGCGCGATCGATGAGGACCCCTCGGCGGCCTACCAGTACACGACCAAAGGAAACATGGTGGGTGTGGTGTCGAACGGGAGCGCGGTGTTAGGATTGGGCGACATCGGTGCCCAAGCCTCCAAACCGGTGATGGAAGGGAAGGGCGTGCTGTTCAAGCGGTTTGCCGACATCGACGTGTTCGACATCGAGCTGGACGAGTCCGACGTGGACGCGTTCGTGAACGCCGTAGCGGCGATGGAGCCGACGTTCGGGGGGATCAACCTCGAAGACATCGCGGCACCGGCGTGTTTCGAGATCGAGCGACGGCTGCGCGATCGCATGGATATCCCGGTGTTCCACGACGATCAACACGGCACCGCCATCATCTCCGGGGCGGCACTGCTCAACGCCGCCGAGATCGTGGATAAAGATCTCTCGGAGCTGAAGATCGTGTTCTCCGGTGCTGGGGCGAGTGCGATCGCCACCGCGCGGTTTTACGTTTCCCTCGGGGCCAGCGAAGAGAACATCATCATGTGCGATTCGTCAGGGATCATCACGAAGTCGCGCGTTGCGAACGACGACGTGAACAATTTCAAACAAGAGTTCGCCAGCGACGTGCCGTCCGGTGATCTCTCGGACGCGATGGTCGATGCGGACGTATTCGTGGGGCTGTCGGTCGGTGGGATCGTCAGCCAGGAGATGATCCGTTCGATGGGGCGAGATCCGATCGTGTTTGCGATGGCGAACCCGGATCCGGAGATCGGATACGAGGAGGCGAAAGCCGCCCGCGACGACACGGTAATCATGGCGACCGGCCGTTCTGACTACCCCAACCAGGTCAACAACGTGTTGGGATTCCCGTTCATCTTCCGCGGGGCCTTGGACGTTCGCGCCAGCGAGATCAACGAAGGGATGAAGGTGGCCGCCGCCCGCGCCCTCGCGGAGCTCGCTCGCCAGGACGTGCCGGACGCAGTGGTCAAGGCGTACGGGGATCAGCCGTTGCAGTTCGGGCCGGAGTACATCATTCCCAAGCCGTTGGATCCGCGCGTGCTGTTCGATGTGTCGGAGGCGGTCGCCCGAACGGCGATGGACAGCGGGGTGGCCCGCGAAACCGTCGAGTCGTCGGCCTACCGCGAGCAGCTGGAAGCCCGTCTCGGCAAGTCCCGCGAGATGATGCGGGTGGTGCTCAACAAGGCGAAATCGACCGATCAGCGCATCGTGTTGGCGGAAGGCACCAACGAAAAGGTGATCCGAGCGGCCCACCAGATCATCGAGCAGAACATCGCCCAACCCATCCTCATCGGTGATCGGGCGGTGATTCGTGACACTGCCCGGTCACTCGGGTTGGAGATGGATCCAGAGATCGTGGATCCGGGCGAGGATTCGTTGGGGACGTACGCGGATCGGCTGCACGAGCTGCGACAGCGCAAAGGGGTGACCCGACGCGAGGCGGAGGATCTGATCCGGGATGGCAACTACCTGGGAAGCGTGATGGTGGATGTCGGGGATGCCGACGCGTTGTTGACGGGGCTGACCCACCATTATCCCTCGGCGTTGCGCCCACCGTTGCAGGTGATCGGGACGGCACCCGACGCCGATTACGCCGCGGGAGTGTATCTGCTGACGTTCAAAAACCGGGTGGTGTTCTGTGCCGACGCGACAGTGAATCAGGACCCCGACGCGGCGGTGTTGGCCGAGATTGCCCAGCACACGGCGTCGATGGCCCGCCGGTTCAACGTCTCTCCGCGAGTGGCGTTTCTGTCGTATTCGGATTTCGGCAGCGTGCGCACGGACGGCACGTCAAAGCCACGAGCGGCAGCCGACCAACTGCGCGTCGATCCCTCGGTCGATTTCCCGGTCGACGGCGAGATGCAGGCCGACACCGCAGTGGTCGAGGAGATGTTGACGGGCACCTACGACTTCTCCGAGCTGGACGAACCCGCCAACGTTCTGGTGTTTCCGAACCTCGAAGCGGGCAACATCGGCTATAAGCTGCTCCAGCGGTTGGGTGGTGCCGACGCGATCGGACCGATGCTGGTGGGAATGGCAAAACCCGTCCACATCCTCCAGCGCGGCGACGAAGTCGCCGACATCGTCAACCTCGCTGGAATCGCTGCTGTCGACGCGCAAACGGAATAATCACCGGTAGTTGTTGAAAATGTATAAATTCGGCCGCTGAGAGTCAGTAGAAGGTAGCGGTCGTTACCGACGTGTCCTCCTCGTCGCTGAGCTTATCGTAGGCAGCTTCGAAGTCCTCGGACTGGACTGTGGTCCGCTCGTCCCGCACAGCGAACATCCCCGCCTCGGTAACCAAACTCGACAGCTGGGCACCGCTGAACCCCTCGGTCATCGCCGCCAGCTCGTCGTATTCCACGTCGTCGTTGAGCTCCATCTCCGAGGCGTGGATATCGAGGATCCGCTTTCGTCCCTCTTGGTCGGGTTTGGGGACTTCGATGAGGCGATCGAAGCGGCCGGGGCGGAGGATGGCGCGATCGAGCATGTCGAAGCGGTTGGTGGCGGCGATGATGCTGATCTGGCCCCGGTCGTCGAAGCCGTCCATCTCCGAGAGCAACTGCATCATGGTGCGCTGGACCTCCGCGTCCCCGGAGGTCTTCGAATCGGTGCGTTTGGACGCGATCGCGTCGATCTCGTCGATGAACAACACCGCCGGCTCGCGTTCTTCGGCCAGCTCGAACAGATCCCGAACCAGACGCGCTCCTTCCCCGATGAACTTCTGGACCAGCTCCGAGCCGGCCATCTTGATGAACGTCGCCTCAGTCTGGTTGGCGACCGCCTTGGCCAGCATCGTCTTGCCCGTCCCCGGTGGACCGTGCAACAACACTCCCGAGGGCGGCTCTATCCCGACCGCGTCGAACTGACCAGGGTCGAGCAACGGCTCCTCGACTGTCTCGCGGACCTCGCGGATCTCCTCGTCCAACCCGCCGATCTCCTCGTAGGTGACGCCGGGCCGCTGGGTGACCTGCATCGCTTGTGCCCGCGAATCCGTTTCACTACTGAGAACCGTCTGGACGGTGAACGAATCGCTGATCGAAACGCGATCCCCCGCCTCGATCTGTTCTTGCAACCGGGGTGAAAGATCGGTCAGCACCTCCTGGTTGTTTCCGTGCTGTTTGATTACGACCTGGTCATCGATGATCTCCTCGACGGTGGCGATGTACTGGGCGGAGGCTTTCAGCGTCTCGTTCTCTCGCTGTAACTGTTCGACGTCATCTCGAAGCGCGCCCTGTTGTGACTGGGCGGACTTGAGCTGGTCGTCGAGCTGTTCGTTCACTTCTAGAATACGATGATAATGTTGTTGTAGCGCATCGAGGCGCTCGGCCGGCGGCATTTCCGGATCCAACTCCAACTGTGGCCGATCCGGCAACGAAGGACTACGGGACATAGAGTTACCCTACCTATGGCACTAAGCTAAAAGTGACTTTGGGTTGCGTCAGGCCACCATCACCTGCAAGCGACCGGATCGTCGATCCACGAGTTCGTGAAACGGATGGACGCGGGAACCGTAGGATCGCCCGACACTAGAGAGTGCGGCGCACGCTGCCAAGGTGGTGTCGGGGCGGCGTGTGTGTCCAGCACCGCTGGTGCCACGATCTGTAGCGGTGTGTAGACCGCGCTGGACGCTCGAACCAGCGCCACACGCACGGCGTGGCGTCGGCTGTGATGTGACAGGACAACCGACACTAGGTGATCGATAGCCGGGCAAAAATGCGCTCGGCTGGCAGCTGCTGGGCCGCTTTTGCGCCCGTCTCGGGGACGCTCGCCGCTCCGGGCAGCGAACGGAGACGACGCGGACGCTGTCGTTGAACCCTATCGTCGTTGAATTTGCAGGTCCTCCGGTGACGCCGCTCGCTTGGCACCTCTCTCGGGAACCCCACAGCTACCAGTGGCCGACAGTATATGTGGCTCGATCCCCGACATCAGCGTATGGAAGCGCGGACACATCCGACGGGACAGACGCTGTACGTCGACGCCACGCAAGGGGAACGTGGATCGAAAGCCCCCTTCTACGTCGTGTACAACACCGATCGAGAACGGTGGGGCTTTTTCTGCTCGAACTGCGAATCGTTCGATACGGCTGTCGATTCGATGGGCCGTATCAAATGCAACAGCTGCAACAACCTCCACAAGGCCGAAGAGTGGGACGCAGCCCACGAATGACGCCGTCGCCAGCGTTCACGCCGGCGCAGCGACTGTAGCAACGAGATCCCGAGCCGGTAGCGACCGAACCACATCTTGTCAATCTCGGATACTGATCGTAGGTGTCGGGACGACCGGAGTGGGACTAACGGGCGGCGTCGTCCTGCTCGGCTTGCCGGTCGTAGGTAGCGCTGTCGATTGGTTTGGAGAGCGCGGCTGAAGAGAGACTCATCCGTACCGTTTCTGGAAATCCGTGGCGGTTCGGGCAGACCGCCACCGATAGGATAGCTGCCGGGGTGTCAGAGGCATCCGGCAGTTCATCCATGTGCCTGCACGTATATCACCTTACTCCCTGAATATCTCGCTCGAGCCTGGGTAATGCCATATAAATATTTCCCTTCATTATAAGGGTTCGGCCGTTGTTCACCGCGTTGTTTTTAGGATTGACCTGTAATCATTCGTGTAATGAGCGATACGGAGCCGTCTCAGCTCCTTTTGGACCGGACCAAGATCCTTCGGGAGTTAGACGACGGGCCACAGGGCGTGGACAGTCTTCGCGCTGCGCTCGATGTGTCCGAATCGACGATCAACAGGGCTGTGGACGATCTCGAAACGGCGGGGTACGTCGAACAGCGTGATGGAGGGTATTGGACGACGCTTACGGGCCGGTTGGCGCTCGAGGCGTACGATCGCTTTAGGAGGAAGGTAGACTGCATTCAGGAGGCGATCGAGCTGCTCTCCGTGATCGATGCGGACGCTCCACTCGTGCCTGCCGTGCTGGTGGACGCGGAGGTCGTTCGCGCCACGGGCGATCGGTCCCATCCCGCTCGGATCGAGCGGCTCCTCGACGGTGCACAACGCATCCGGTCGATTCCCTCGACCATCTCCGAACCGTATCTCGATCTGTTCCACGAACGGGTTGGGGAGGATGCGGAGTTATCGCTCGTCGTGTCGTCGTCGCTTACCGAGCAGCTCATCACCGTCCCGAGCGACGGGGTGGTCGAATCCATCGCTACCGGCCAGGTCGCGCTCAGACAGTCCGACGAGGAGCCGTCAGCCGGGCTCACGATCGTTGAATCAGACAGTGGAACGACCATCGAACTGCGGGTGTACGGTCCGGAGGGGATCCGGGGCAGCATCATCAACGACGCGCCAACGGCGGTCGCGTGGGCGAAAACCCACTACGAAGCGGTGTGGAACGAGGCGTTCCCGATCCGATCTCTCGATTGATGTTATTAATTACACAATAACAAGTGTGAATTCTGAGGTCCACAAATGATTAAGACGCTTCGCTTCGACGCTCGGGTATGGAGACCGAATCGGAGCCACGGGAAATCACAGCCCTCATCGATCACGACGTGTATTCGGCCAGTGGGACGTTCATCGGTCGCGTCGACGATCTCAAACTCGATCTCGACGCCGAAATGGTGACCGGTCTCGCGCTGGGTGAGGTCAACAGGGCACTCTTCGAGGAGTACGTGTCGGAAGGGCAGGGCGTCATCGTTCCGTACCGTTGGGTACGGTCGGTCGGCGACGTCGTGATCGTCAACGACACCATCGATCGCCTCAAACAACCGGACGAACAACCGACAGAAGTCGCGGAGTGAGTGTTGGGTGACGACCATCGGCCGACTGGTGGCGATCACGAGCCGTTGCCGTCGCTGGTTTCGACGCCGAGCGCTTCGAAGAGCTTGGTTCGGACGGCTTTTTCGACGAGCGAGAGGAGCGTATCGCGGTTCTTCTCGCTGGTTTCGATCCCGGTGAAGATCCCGAGCGGGATCGTCGCGCTGGCGTCGGTCGAGTGACCGGCGGCGTCCCCGATCTCCCCGAACGCGTCTTCGAGCACCGAACCGATGTTCATTCGGATGTCTTTCGACCGGGCAGCGAGGTAGATCGCGTCGTCAGTGATAGCGAAGACGGCGCTGGTGGTGATCCCTTCGAGGTTGAGGAGCCGCTGGGCAGCCTGTCCGAGCGCGTCTTGATCGCGAACGAACCCCGCGTTCGTAACGAGGTGGCTTCCTTTCACCTCGCGGTTGTGGATGGCTTCGGCGAGCACATCGAGCGTTTCCGGGCTCATACTCGGCGCTTCGACCTGCTCTAAGGTGTCGTGATCGGCGAAGGGGTAGAGGTACGCCGCCGCCGTGAGATCCGCCGGCGTCGTGTCGCGCTTGAAATCGAGCGTTTCGGCACGGATCCCGTACAACAAGGCCGTTGCGACCTCTTCGCTGACGGTGAGGTCGAGGGTTTGTAGATATTTCGTGAGGATCGTCGAGGAGGAAGAGACATCGGGGCGGATGTCCGAAAACGCAACCTCCATCTCGAACTGTGGTTCGACGTGGTCAATGTAGATGTCGACGACGCCCTCGACCGCCGGCTCGGAGGCGTGGGCGTGGTTGATGAGCGCTGTCGTGTCGTACGTATCGAGAGAGATGTCCGCTTTCGGGACGAGATCGATTCCGAGCAGGTTGACGAACGCCCTGTTTTCCTGAAGCGACATCTCGCCGTCGTAAATCACATCGGCGTCGACGTCGCGGTCGGTCGCGATCGCTTGGAGAGCGACCGCACTGGCAATGGCGTCCGGATTCGGTCGGTGGTGGGTGAGGATCGCCATCTGGGAGGTCGTGCTGTCGATGGAGTCGACGAGCTCTGCGGTCTTGTACTCCAGTTCGCCGGATTCGAGCGCACGAAGCGCGGAATCGGCGATGACTGTCGACGGATTGATGACGACATCGGCTCCGAGCTCCGTGAACTCGTCTGCCGAGACGGGATCGGACGCACGGACGACGATGTACCGATCGCCGGCCTGTTCTCGGAGGTGCTTCACGGCCGTTTTGTTTGTCTCTACGTCCGTAGCCATGATGAGGATCACGTCCCGATCAGCGATGGATTCGGCGACCGCCGGTTCGCTGATGTCAGCGGTTCGGGCGTCGAGATCCTGGTCCCTGAGGGCTTCGACGCGATCCCCGTCCTTATCGAGAATGAGCACGTCCTTTTGCTCCCGTTCGAGTTCCTCAGCAACGGCGTGACCCACACTTCCACACCCGAGGATCGCGTAGGTAGACATCGACGCCATCGTGATGGCGGTACTCATGGTACCCAACTTGTGGGTCGAATACACTTGAAACTCTCTTCTTTGCGATCGGCAAAGGAAACGTATATCAACCAACCATCGCAATGCGAATGTGAGGGCTGATAGCTCAGCCAGGCAGAGCATCTGGCTCTTAACCAGACGGCCGAGGGTTCAAATCCCTCTCAGCCCGTACGCCCACCTTTTTTCCGCTCGGGTGAGCAAAGCTCACCCTCGCGCAAAAAATCTGGACCAAAAAAAGCCGCTCACTCCGCTTCGCTTCGTTCGCGGTGCGGCAGGGTAGTCACCGCCGACAGCACCGCCACCGCACCAAACAGTGTGGCGTATCGAGTAGCCGCGGCGAACCGCTCGGCGTCTCACGAACAGCCGGAGTACTGGAGCCGAGAACTATCGGATTTCGTTCGACGTGACCTCGAACGGTTCACTCCCGCGGTTTGTAGTTCGGTGCTTCGTCGGTGATGACCACGTCGTGGGGGTGTCCTTCGGTCTGTCCGGCGGGTGAGACGCGCACGAACTCGGCGTCCTCCTTGACGGCGGGGATGGATTCGGCACCGACGTACCCCATCCCGGACTGCATCCCACCGACGAGCTGGTGGAGTTCGCTTTCGAGACTCCCTTTGTAGGGCGTTGCGGCCTCGACGCCTTCGGGAACGTACTCCTCGTCTTCGTCGGCCTCTTTCAGGTAGCGATCACCGCCACCGGACTGCATCGCGCCGACGCTTCCCATCCCCCGGTACTGCTTGTACTTCTTTCCGTTCATGGTGATGATCCGTCCGGGGGCTTCATCCGTCCCGGCGAAGTACGACCCGAGCATAACAGCGTCAGCGCCGGCGGCGATGGCTTTGATCGCGTCACCCGAATACCGGATGCCACCGTCGGCGATAACGGGAACGTCGTGTCGGGCTGCAACGTCGGCGACGTTGGCGATAGCGGTCATCTGTGGCATCCCAGCACCGCTGACGACGCGAGTCGTACAGATGCTTCCCGGACCGATACCGACTTTCAGCCCGTCAGCGAAGTCGACGAGCGCTCGTGCGGCCTCACCCGTTCCGATGTTCCCGACGACCACGTCGGCCTCGACCATCGACGTGATCTCCCGGGCACTCTCGATGACCGATCGGTTGTGTGCGTGGGCACAGTCGATGAACAGCACGTCCGCACCAGCGTCGTCGGCAGCGTCCGCACGGTCGTCCTCGAACGGTCCGACGGCGACCCCGACACGAAGCCGACCGTCCTCATCACGAGCGGCGGCGTCGTACTCGCGGCGCTGGAGGATCCCTTGCATCGTCACGAGACCGGTGAGCGTTCCCGACGCATCGACGATCGGCACGCGCTCGATTTTGTGCTCGTACATCAGTTCGAGCGCTTCCCGGGCGGTCACGTCGTCGGCTGCCGTGATGACTTCGTCGGTCATCGCCTCGCGCACCTCATCGCGCTCACCAACCTCCAGATACGGTCGGATGTCCGTTCCGGAGATGATGCCGAGAACGACGCCGTCCTCGTCCACCACGGGGGCACCGCTGACGCCTTCGTCGTTCATCATTCGGTCGACTTCCCGTACCGTCTGCTCCGGACTCGCCGTCACGACGTCCCGGATGATCAACTCGTCTGCGCGTTTGACGCGCTCGACCGATCGGGCGGTGTCTTCGATCGGCATGTTCCGGTGGAGAACGCCGAGACCTCCTTGCCGGGCCATCTCGATCGCCGTCTCGCTTTCGGTCACCGTGTCCATCGCCGCCGACAGCACCGGAACGGACAGCGCAACGTTTTTCGAAACGTTCGTCCGTGTGTCCGCCTCTTCTGGCTCAACGTGGCTTTCGGTCGGACGCAAGAGCACGTCGTCGAACGTCAACGCCTCTGGTACGTTCAGTTTCTCCAGAAAACCCTGGTCTTGGGGTTCCTTCGCCATGTTAACGGTCATAGATCCCCTGATAAAAGGATTGTGTGAGGGGGGTTGTCGTTACAAGGGGTATCGCCGCGAACGACGTCGTTCTCACCTCGTCGAACGATACACTGTCGGTCATACGTACGTGGCTCGACGGTGGCGTTTTCGGGAGCAGGGAGCAAGTGCCTGACTGAACAGGCCATCGAGTGTTCAAAATTATGCTGCGGGACTGTCATAACGCACGTCAGACAGTATACCACACCTGGCGACCGGTGACCGTGTGACGGATGTCTGACGAAGGTTCTTGGGTGTGTGTTTCCAATTGAAAGGCATGGAATCGTTGGATGGCGCGACTTCTCAGACACCGACTGTCGGGCGGTCGAAGGAGTGGGTAGAGCGCACCAACACGGCCCTACAGGTGATCGGCGGGTTTCTGCTCATCAATGGTGTTTATTTCGCACTTTTCGAGACCGGTGTCTACACGGCATTGGTGTACTATTCGTTCGTTCTGATGGTGCTCACTGGCGTCGGATACTGCTATTACTTCACTGCAGACGATGTCGAACACCTGTTGTACGCGTGCCAGACCACTAGCTCGACGATGATCGACTCCATCGGTCTGCCCGTCACACGATCGACACCTGATTCTCGATCGACACCGAAAGCGCGATCACCGTCTGAACAACAACGGCTCTGATCCGTTTCGGGAGACGGTCGATTACAAGTTTCCGTACGGATCGGGAGCGAAACCCCGTATCGTCGGCCGGGTGCGATTTTCGAAGATGACGTCGAAATACGTCTTTTCATCGACCTGAGCGTCGTTGTACGCTTCCTCGGACGCGAAGTACGTCCGTGTAAACGGATCGCCGTTGGGTCGTTCTCCGTGATCGACTGTGATGCGATACGCAGGGGTTCCTCCGGGTGAATCCGGCTCGGAGTATTTTTCTGCTACCGTTCCTTCTCGGATTATCAGGGTGAGAGCGCTTACTCTCTGATCGTCGAGCATATCGATCGTATACTCGATCCGATCGCCCGAGATCAGCTTTCCGAACGCCTCCCGCGAGAGGAGATAGCGGGGCGTTCCGCCGAGCGCTGGTTGTTTCGGTTGTTCTCCCGATTTGGTTTCGACGAGCGGGCCGTGGGAGTTCAGCTTGCGAACCTGGATGTAGTAGTGGACATCGTCGTAGTGGCGTTTGAGCTGATCGTGGAGCGATTCCGGGATCGTCGTGTTGGCTGGTTCCTCCGATCGGGGGAGGACAGACCCAATCACCTCCTCCTCGTTGATCTGGATCTCGTTGTCCCCGGCTTTGAGCACGGGAACCCGTCGGTTGTTGCGCTCCCCGAAGATCCCCTTTTGCATGAGTACCCCTTGTGGGGGGGGCAGTGGGTGGACGCAGCCAGCACTGCTTGCGAACAGTCCCGCACTGATCGCGGAGAGGACCGTTCTGCGAGAGACGCGATCATCCGGAGAGCGAAGATTCGACCACACGGATGTGTGTCGTTTCCGAATAGGACATAACTCTACTGAAAGGCGACTGCCGAAGCTGACCGATCTCTTGGGAACGGCCACCAAGGGATTGTTCGCACGCGGGCGGATGGGATCGATAGATCAGCTTAAACGGCCTGGGTTCTCAAAAGAGCCAATGGCAGCTCCCTCGTTCGTGATCGGGATCGCGGGTGGGACGGGTGCAGGAAAGACGGCTGTCGCGCGCGAAGTCGGTGAAACGGTCGGTGAAGCGGTGTCGATCCTGCCGCTCGACAACTACTACCGGGATCACTCCCACCTCCCCATCGAGGAGCGCGACCAGGTAAACTACGATCATCCGTCGGCGTTCGAGTGGGAGTTGCTCGCCGAACAGATCGAGACGCTTCTCGATGGCAGCCCCATTGGGATGCCGCAGTACGATTTTACTGTTCACGACCGCACTGACGAGCGGGTTCGGGTCGAGCCGACCGAGATACTGATCGTCGAGGGCATTCTGTCGCTGTTCGAAGAGCGCTTGCGCGAGCTGTATGACCTGTGTGTCTACGTCCAGACCGACGCTGACGTGCGAATCCTTCGACGGATCCGACGCGACGTGATCGAGCGCGATCGCACCCTCGAGAGCGTCATGGACCAGTATCTCACGACCGTCAAACCGATGCACGAGCAGTTCGTCGAGCCGACAAAAAAACACGCTGACGTCATCATTCCCGAAGGACTCAACCACAGCGCAGTCGATCTCATCACCAAGACGATCCACGCCGAGATGGGAGAACGCGAAGCCCCCGTGACTGACGCGCCGTGATCGTTCCGGGTCCCGGTGGTGTCGTCGGCTACGTCCCTTTGAGCAGGCGGGAGACGCCGACCGATTCGGCGACGACCCAGCCGACAAAGAGGATATACCCAACCAGTAGCACGTAGGATTCGGCGGTACTGAGCGAGAGATCAGTCCGCAAAACGGTGAACAGGAGAATGGTTGCGACCGTCAGGACGCCCATCATCGGGGCCGCAACCGCGAAATTCACCGGGACGCTTCCGTCGATGAGGACGCCGAGCGGGAGCGCTACCAGCAGATCGAACGTGTTCGATCCGAGTACGTTTCCGAGGCTTGCAATATCCTTCCCGGCGCGAGCCGACCGAACGCTCACCAGCGTGTCCGGCAGGCTCGTTGCCGCCGCAACGATCGTCACGCCAGCGAGGAACTCCGGTATGCCGAACGTGGTTCCGAGCGCTTTCACGCTCCCAACGAGCTGCTCGACGGCGAGTAAAATGACGAGCAAGCCAACGACGAGCTTCCCCCACGACCGGAGCACGCCGCCCGCACCGCTCGTTTCCCGTTGGCTGTCACTCACATCCTGCCACTGGATGAAGAGGTACAGCCCGTACAGCAAGAGCGGAATCGCAGCCAACGGGCGCGTGATCAGCCCCGAAATCCCCGGCCCGTCGGAAACCGGCGCGTAGATCACGGCCAGCGCGAACGTGACGACCAGCGCCGAAACGGCGATCATGTAAAACTGGGCCTCCTTGTACACGACCGTGCGACTGGACTCGATCTCCGTGTCGGTAAAGATGCCCGCTAGCGCGGGAATCACGAGGACGTTGAACACCGCCGAGCCGACGATCGCGCCCACGCCCATGTCGAACGCGCCAGCCAGCGCTGTGAAAACCACGCTCGCAAGCTCGGGGAAACTCGATCCAACCGCGACCACGACCGAGCCTTGCACCACCGCCGGCAGCCCGTAGTGTCCGGCGAGTCGCTCCGCGGATGCTTCAAGCCACCCGCTCCCGAACCAGATGAATCCCGTCGCAACGACGATGACAGCCACGTTCCCGACCGGCGTGTCCGGGACACTGAACAGCATTATGTAAGCGAAAATAGTCGGGTGGTATGTGCGTTTCTCTTCTGCGCGAACACCGTGAGTGGGGCACCCCGGCGTGTCAGTACGGCTGTCGTTTCTCAGAAGACTCGAACGGATAGTTGTCGGCGCGGAGCCAAGCGAAGTCGTAGCAGAAAGACGCCGCTACCGATTTCTCGTTCCCGATCGATGACTCATTTTGGAACACCGAGCACGGCGATATCGTAGTCAGCGATGTCCGCAACCGACTCGAGAAGGACGGCGGTGAACCGCCACGTTGTCCCGCCCCCAATATCACCCGTGCTGTCGAGATATCGTCCGAGCTGGTCACCGGCAGCGTCGTATACACGCACACGAACCTCGGCAAGCCTGATACGCTCACCCCCAGTATTGGCGACGATACCCTGTACCATCGGACCTTTGTACCCCGATTTGACGACGAACTCGTGCTGTTCGAGTTCGAGCGAGTCGACTGGGCGTGCGGATTCGTTGGCTGCCGTCTCTGCGAGCGCCTCCGCTGCGATCTGTTCCTCGGCTGAGCGAGGGGACCGGTTCGACTCGTTGATGTCGGACGTGTTTACCTCGCCTTCCTCGTACGTTGGTTTATCGCTCGTTCCAATACAGCCGCCGAGGAGGGCTACTGCTCCGCCGCCCACTGTCGCCACGAAGCGACGACGAGTCGAGTGCTCCGAAGGAACCGTCACCGCTGCCCACCCCTGGCATCGTATTCCCCATCGGCAGTCATGGATGGAATGGACGTGGGGAACGCATTTCAGTATACCCCCTTCACAGCAGATGCTCACTCTAGCAGACACGTTTGAGATATATCGAGTGGTGTACTGTCGGACAGGGGTGATTGCGTATCGGCTGCTGGTGAGTCGCCAGACAGCAGCTGGCTCGTCCGTCGTACTCTGTCCACAGGTCCGACAGTATAAGCCTCCCCCCCGATGTAACCAAGGTTCATTATGTTATCGCGTCGAGTTCACAGCATGGGTTCTACCAGTACTAGCGGAGCAGAAGCGTCGTCCGAGGATAATGTTTATAGACAGACAAATTCACGACACCAATTCGTGAAGTGGGTGTTAGTCGATGGGGACCGGATGTTTCTCACAATCGGCGGCTCGGTCGCGCTCTTCGGACTGTTTCTCCTGCTTCACCTGTTTGGGGTGGTCGCGTTCACGAACGACGATTCGATCACCCGGATGGCGAGCGGAATGATTGCCGGTACGTTCTCGCTCGTCACACTGGTCGTTTCGGTCAATCAGCTCATCCTCTCTGAGGAGTTCACTCCGGCCGGCGAATTCCGTGACCGCCGCGGGAGTGTGCTGGAGTTCCGCCAGGACGTTGCGGCCGCAACGGGCGTGCCAGCGGCCCCAGCAGAGCCAACGCGATTGCTCGAACTGATCGCTACGGACATCCGTCAGCGCGCGGGCGTTCTTGCCGACGCCGTCGACGATAACGACAACGAGGAGTATCGCGACCAGATCGTCCACTACGCTGCCAGCGTTACTGACAGCGCCGAGCAGATCGACGAAACCCTGAGTAGCGCGGAGGTGAACACGCTCGACGCTCTCTCAGCAGCGGTCGAGTACGATGACCTCCGGCAGTTGTATGCCGCCAGACACTTCCGCAACGAGGCTCCTGCGCTTTCAGCGGAGAC
The DNA here is from genome assembly GCA_025041175.1 of Halobacteriales archaeon YIM A00010. GTDB lineage: Archaea > Halobacteriota > Halobacteria > Halobacteriales > Haloarculaceae > Halocatena. The sequence goes on along the minus strand of JAKCFJ010000001.1, from coordinate 553,593 downwards.
CAGCCAGGCGTTCGACGAACTAATCGAGACGCTACAGCTGTTCAGCACCGCACAGGAACAGTTCAAGACGATATACTTGCAACGCGAACTCACCCGATTCTCCCAGCTGACGATCTACTGCGGCGTGCCAGCGGTGTTGGCGTCCGTCCTCATCGCTCTGCTGCACGGCGCCACCGGCGGTACGACGATCACGCCCGCGTACCTCCCCTACGTGACCTCGCTGCTTGCGACAGTGGTTTTCGTCCCACTGATCCTCCTCGGATCGTACATCCTACGGACTGCGACGCTAACCCGGCGGACCGCGGCGGTTGGGCCGCTGCTCCCCCAGAAGGATCACAGCGAGGGGTCCTTCGCGGTTTCGTACGGGGAGGAGTAGAACGGTGTGAGTGTTCGGACGGCAGCAACAGGAACGGTCGAATATTTCTGCTCATCGATCAGAATCCATCTCGATCCGTACAATCGCCAACACCTTGGTGGGCGAGGACCTGACCTTCGCATGGGATGGTCTCGGGTTTGGAGCCGTCTCAGGCGGGGAGCTGGCTTTGTGATCGGACCAGACGCGACCGATACCGTTTCAGAACATAGTGGTCAGTGGATAGACCAGACAGAAGCGACGGCCGACGCTGTGCACGGAAAGACAGCCAACAAGACACTACAGGTATGAGTCGGACTAGGTGAACGAGTACAGGAGACTGCTACAATGAGAGACCCCGAGTGGCTCACGACAGTACGAGTGATTCTGAGAGAAACGCGTGCACACAACCTCTCGTTTCTGGCGGGAAGCCTCGCGTTTTACACGTTCCTCTCGCTGCTGCCGATCATCCTTCTCGTCTGGATCAGTGCCGCAACCGTCGCTGGAGACACCGTCACCGAGCAACTCATCGAGTGGACGCGCCAATACCTTTCACCGAGTGGACAAGCCGTGATCGTGGAGGCGGTGCGCACCGCGCGCACCGAGGCCAATGGATCGATCCTCGGGGTGGCCGTACTCGTCTGGAGTATCATCCGCATCATCAGAGGGGTAGACATCGTGTTCCGACAGCTGTACAGTCAGCCCGATGGAAAATCTCTCATGCGTCAAGTCCGCGACGGTCTTGTTGGCTTCCTCGCAATCAGCGTGGCGGTCGCAGCGATGATTGTGGCCGGAGTATTCCTCGCACTGGTTGCGAGGCTGCCGCTGCTCGGCGCGGTCGCCCCGATATTATTGCTTATCGGTCTCACGATCGTCTTTCTCCCGTTGTACTACATCTTCCCGCCCGTCCCGGTCACGTTCCGGGAGATCATCCCCGGGGCAGCTGTCGCTGCGATCGGCTGGGGACTCCTCCAGGGGCTCTTTCATGTGTACGCGGCAGTGACACCAATTAATGACATGTACGGCGTGGTCGGCAGCGTGATTCTCATATTGCTCTGGATGTACGTCGGCGCGTTCATCCTGCTGTGGGGGATTGTCGTCAACGTCGTCCTCGCCGGCCGGTCCACAGCGGAAGTGGATGGACCGACATCGGAGCATGGCCTCATCCAGCGAATCCAAACCATCCTCGAACGATCTAGTGACTGATCGAGATCACAGTCGTCCTGTCCGTACACACTGTCGTCGACTGGCTCAATCGGGCTTACACCCGGACACGATTCATGTACCGATATGTCGCCTGATTGACCGGGACCAATCCTGTTGTCCAGGATGCGGTCACCTGCGTGTTGAGCTATTCGTGTCCGGGTGTACTGGACCTCGACCGTGTCTCCGGGGGGAACAAGGCTCTTACACGCAGTTGCCGTCGGTTCATACATGGGAACGATCGTTGGGATCGAGACTGGGAGCGGAGCTGTCCTCGCTGGCGACCGGCGGGTCACCAGCGGAACCACTGTCCGGAGCGACGACGAACGGAAGGTGTTCGACTTCGCGCCAGTGGGGGCCGCAGTAACGGGCGACCCCGGCGGGATCGACGAATTTAGGCGGCGGCTCGAATCCGAAATACAGGGCTACCGGACCGAACGAGGGGAAAACATGGGGATACAGCGTCTCGCCCGTGTTGGCGCAACAGTCGCCGACACCGCGGGTGTCGATGCGATCGTCTCGGCGTACGATGATGCGTCAGTCGCCCGGATCCGCGAAGTTGGTAGCGATGGACGAATTCTAGACGAGGACGTGCTGGCGGTCGGTAGCGGCGTGCAGATCGCGTTCGGCCGGCTCGAAGGGGTTGCTCTGGACGTGGATCTCGACACCGCGGAGTCGCTCGCTCGTGACGTTCTCGCTACCGTTGCCGAACACGATGCGGCGACGGGGCCGAACGTCGACGTATGGCGGCTCGAACACTCGAACGACGACACAGAGTAGTATACTGCTCACGATGATTCTTCTTCATCCGAGTGTTCATCACCGTGGTCTTCGTTCGTCGATTCTGTGGTCTCGGCTAGTTCATCAGCCTCCGCTTCAGCAGCGGATTGAACCACATCTATGTCGACGGCGGATTCGAGTTCGTCCTCGTCGATCGCCGATTCGAGAGTGTCCCTCTCACGGACTGCGTCCACGCCTTTCTCCTCGACTGCCGATTTGAGGTCATCTGTATCGATTGCTGATTTGACGGAATCCAGATCGATGGTCGATCTGAGCGCCCGCCGCACGACGACGTATCCGATCGCTGTGGCGCCGCCGGTCATAATCGCTCCGGGAAGCCCGTAGCGCTTGTATCCGAACATCACCGCCTTCTTTCCGATTGCAAGCACGCCAACCATACCAACGTCTTCTCTTGGAGTGATGAAAGACCGTTGCTTGCCAAGACAGCGTTGTTAAGCGTGATGTAGGCCGATCTCCCGCCAGCGTAGACGGTGCACCCATCCGTAGCACTGTGGACATACTGTCGGTGGATAAGGCAAACGAGGCGTCGAGAAGTGACGTCGGCTGTAACCACAATTATTTCCCGGCAAGAGCTGTTCGTCGGAGTAGAATGAGTCGTGAAGCTGGTCCCCTGGCTAACCGGGCACGCGTCGGGTGGTGGGCGTTCATTCTCGCCCTCGCCGTCGCCGCGGCGTTCATCGTCTACTCCTTCGTTGGGATGGTAGTGCTCGGCGTCTTCGGCTACTACGCGACGCGACCGATCTGCCGGCGGCTGGCGCGCCATACCGAGTCGGACGGCGTCGCGGCGGGCGGAACCGTCCTGCTAGTTGTCCTTCCGATCGTCCTGCTCGTAGCGTACATCGGGGTGCGACTCGTCCAGCAGGTCCAACAGGTGTTCGATGCCGGCGGTTCCGCTGCAGTCGGCGGAGTACTCGACCTGGGTGCGCTCCCGGACAAGCAGCGCGAAACGGTAACCACGCTGCTCCAAAACCCGGGACAGTCCATCAGCCAGCCCCAGCAGGTGGCCGGGACGCTACTGGATGTGGGATCGCAGGTGTTCGGCGCGGTCGCCGGGGGGTTGCTGCTCGTGGGACTCGCGCTGACGCTCTCGTATTTCCTGTTGCGAAACGACACCCACCTCGCTGGCGGACTGCAGGAACTGTTCGGCGGGCGGGATACCGTCGCGTACGCCTACGCAGCGGCGGTCGATGAGGACCTCGAATCGGTGTTCTTCGGCAATCTACTGTTCGTCGTCGCCATGGCCGCTCTCGCAATGATCGCCTACTGGGCAACGAACGTTCTCGCACCCGGGGGGCTTCGCGTCCCAATGGTCCTCGTGTTGGGATTTCTCACCGGCATCGCCAGCCTCGTCCCCATCGTCGTCGGCAAGCTCATCTACGTGCCGGTCGTCGCCTACCTTGCTGTGCAGGCGGTCGAGGCGGGTGGGACTGGGCTCGCGTTCGTCGGTGGAACACTCCTCGTCTACTTTCTCGTCCTCGATATCCTCCCCCAGACGTTCCTCCAACCCTACATCACTGGCCGACAGCTCGATGCGGTACTACTCATGTTTGGCTATCTGCTCGGTCCCATACTGTTCGGCTGGTACGGGTTTTTCCTCTTGCCGATCATCTTCACCGTGATGCTCGAAGCGATCCGCATCGTCCTTCCCGAGCTGGTCCGCGGCGACCCCCTCACACCCGACGTGTCGATCGGTGAGAGTGTTGGGGCCACCCTCCGGTCGACGCGCGAGGAATCGTCGGACGAGGACGACGATGCAGCAGCCGATGGTGATTGACGGAATTTTTGGCAGGGCCGCTCGGGCCGTACGGACGGGATAGCAGTTTGGTAGCAACGAGGCGATCGAGATCAACAGTGGGCTATTCTGATTTCTATCTGGTCACCAGAGCTGTTGGCGAGCGCGGCCGTCATTCACAGAACACACCTGTCAGTGCCACTTTTTTGTCACTGGTAGGAGTAGCGGTATCCGATGAGTGAATCGAATCCGGGTAATACGATGGAAGAGAGAGTCGGGAACCGGCGGAGCCGACTCCGGCTCTATGTTCTGATGACCATGAACCGAACGTTACTGGCCGGGATACTCGCGATCGTGATGTTCGGTGTCTTCGTGGGTCTCGGTGCGTACTCTGTGCCAGCGTTCCGAACGTATATGACACAGTCCGTTCCGACGCGGTACACCTTTCAGGCGTTCATCACTGCACTGATCACAGGTGTGACACTCGTCGTAACGATCAATCAGTTGGTACTGTCCCAGGAACTCGGACCGCTCCCAGACCAGCGAGAGCGGATGAGCGGATCGATGTCGTTTCGGGGCGACGTCGAGGACATCTTCGGGACGGCCAGCCCCCCCGAGCCTGCCGCGTTCCTTCGCGCCCTTGTCGAGAACACGACCGAAAAGGCTGAAACCCTCCGCGAAACCGTCTCCGGCAACTCGAATGACGATCTCGTCACGAACACGAACCAGTTCGTTGATAATATCACTGACGATGCGGAAGTGGTCAGCGAAAACCTCGAGGACGAGGATTTCGGGAGTTACGCTGTCGTCAAAGCAGCCCTCGATTACAACTACTCGTGGAAGATCTATCAAGCACACCGGCTTCGGGACATCTTCGGTGAGGATATGAGCGATGACGAACAGCGCGCCCTCATTGACCTCATCAGGGTGCTCACGTTCTTCGGCCCAGCACGCGAACACATTAAGACGCTGTATTTCCAGTGGGAACTGGTCGATCTCTCCCGGAGTATCCTCTATACGTCGATTCCGCGCTTGTTAGCTCTGCCGCCCTCGCGACGTATCTCGCGCCCTCGTCGTTTCCGGGCGTCACGTTGGGCATCAGTAATCTCGTCTGGATCGTCAGCGCTGGTATCACCGTCGGTTCGTTCCCATTTCTACTGCTTACGGCCTATGTGCTGCGGCTCGCAACGGTTGCCAAGCGCACGCTCGCAATCGGGCCGTTCATCCTCCGCAGTTCGGGACGCGCTACCAACATCGAGTGGGAGTAGTGATCGAACGTGTCAACTGATGGCAACCGAAGCGACCGACGTCCAGCGCCGGAATTGGTGTAAGACAGATCATGAATCAATTGGACGATGAAAGAAAAACAGCAGGGATGAAGAAGTGATACAGAGAGTATCCTCTAGCACCCAGCCCTCGCCAGCCAGTTCGTTCAGGAGCTCGTTGAGCTTGTACCGCTCGTCACGTAGCTCACTCGGTGATATAGAGACCGGCTCGACGTGGTATTCGTACTGCTGTTCGGCCATAGCCCTAGTATCGACGAGACGTATATAGTTCCACGGAGCCGGAAGAGGCTATCGCGGAGGATCCCCTCGCGTCACGGGATGAATCTCCGATCCAACGCTTTCGCTGTGTTAGTTCGCACTCGTGGGATCACTTCGAATCCGTATCGGTCTTCGATTAGATTTCATCTAACTCCTCGTGACGAATGTTCTCCAACTGCTCGGTCTCCCGGAGGATGAACGGTCCGATCGACAGCGTTCGCTTCATGATCGTGAGAATACGGAGAACGTAGGCGAGCAACACGGCGAACGGGACGAACGTGGCCACGTAGAGGAAACTGACGACGAGATAGGCGGTACTGACGCCGAACACCGTCCCAGGGAGCAGCGAGGCGTCGAATTCGAGCATCATGTAGCCTGCGATGGCCAGCGCCGGCATCGCGCCGTAGAGCACGCCCCGTGAGATGTTGATGATCTCCCACTGAACGTAGAGGGTTTTGAAGTGCTCCCGTGCCGGCCCAAAAAACCGCAGCACTTCGATCAGATCGTCGAACGCCTCGTCTGCCTCCTCCGAGAGCGACTCGGCGTATTCGTCGCGGAGGGACCGCGCGGCGAACACCTTCCACGAGTAGTTGTAGTTTAGGACGGGAAGCAGCAGCTCGAACGAGCCGAACTCCGCGCCTGCCAGATCGTCGGTGACGGTCTGGCTGTGTTCGATAAGCCCGTCAGTGTATTCGGCGATCCCTTCTAATTGCTCCGAGGCGGAGCTCTCAGTGACCGCCTCGTTGAGCTCCTTCGCGCGCGTATCGGCCGTTTCGATGAGCATCCGGAGGAATCGGGAGGGCTCAGCCGGACCCACACCGATGCCCGCGGTCTCCTCTATCTCTTCTCGAAACTCGGTTTCGTTCGCCATGCGCTCGCGTTGTTCACCGAGCGTGCCGATCTCCTCGGCGAGCACGAACTGCGAAATCGAGAGGACGAGGGTTACGCTCGTGACGATGGCGATGACCATCGAACCGAACACCGAGGCCACCCCGCTGGTCGTTGTGAGTTTCTGGGACGTACTGGGACCGAGCACGTGGAGCACGAGAAGAGACACGTACGTGCCCGCGAGTATGAGGCCAGTGACGAGCCAACGGTTCGCGCTGATCAGCAGCCATATTTTCAGACGCGTCTCACCGACACGCTCGCGCATCGTGTCACCTGGCCGCGAAACGTTATTCGAATCGTTCACGATAACCTTCGTACGGTAACCCAGGAGTTAAGCGTCTGGTGTTTGTCCCGAGACGTTCCCGATCACACATATCATCAAGAAACTAATTTAAATTTGTTATAAATTACTCTTTCCGATTCTGTCCTGTAATCCGGTGTGACTGGTGTTCAAACGACTCGTCCATTTCAAACGGAGGACCGCCAATACTCAGTGCTAGTCGTCGGATGCATCTTTTATTCTGTTATAGAATTAATAAATTATTTTTAGAATATTAATAATAACATACCAGAGCACCCATTGTGCGGCTCACGGAAGGAGACGTATGCGTCTCGTACAGATCCGCGTTCCCGATGACGTTCTGGACGGCGTTCTCGATACGCTCGACGACGCAAATGCCGATTACGCCATCGCAGACGGAGGAGCCGACAGCGAGGCGTCTCTCGTCTACTTTCCGCTGCCAGACGGCGCGGTCGAGACGATGCTCGATCGACTCAGCGAGAACGGGCTCGATGACGACGTGTTCACGGTCGTTTCACAGATCGAGACGGCCACCACACCACACTTCGATGAGCTGGAGGGTCGCTATACGCAAGGACCAGAGGAAGAGATCGGACTTTCACACGCGGAATTGCGAACGAAAGCACAGGAGCTGACACCGGAAACGCCGATGTTCGTTACGTTTGCCGCACTCAGTGCGATCGTCGCGACCGCTGGATTGTTGCTCAATTCAGCGATCGTCATCGTCGGTGCGATGGTGATCTCGCCGTTCGCCGGTTCGTCGTTGTCCGCGAGCGTCGGCGCGGTGATCGGTGATTACGACTCGATCTTCGAAAGTTTCAGATCGCAACTCCTCGGGATTGGTGTCGCCATCGGTAGCGCGACGGTTGCCGGCCTGGTGTTCCGATGGGGCTTTTTCACTCCTCCCGTGTTGGCCGTCGGGAACATCGATGTCGTGAGTAGCTTCTCCACACCGACGCTGCTCACGCTCACGATAGCGATTGCCGCAGGAGCCGCAGGAGCACTCGCGCTGGCGACGGATCTCCCCGTGGCGATTGCTGGCGTTGCGGTTGCTGCGGCGATCGTTCCGGCCGCCGCTGCCGTCGGTCTCGGCATCGTCTGGCGTCAACCACTCCTGGGTCTCGGCGCGCTCGCGGTCCTTCTCATGAATATGGTGTTCATCAACATCACTGCGTTCCTCGCTCTCTGGAGCATTGGGTATCGATCATCGAGCAACACGACGATAGTAGAATCCATCCAACTCGATCACCGCACGATCATCTATACGATCGGAGCCGTGGCAGTGGTTTTTCTTCTCGTCGTGCTGGCAGCCAGCACGTACCAGTACTTCCTCTTCGGACGGACGGTCAATCACAACGTCAATGATGTTCTCTCCCAGCCGTCGTATGCATCTCTCGAACTCGTTCACGCCCAGACCGATTACGGTGGTGGAACGATCGTCGATGGATCGAACAATACATCCGTGACCATCATCGTTCGTCGCCCTTCGAACGAGACGTATCCACACTTGTCTGGGGCGCTGCAACGCCAAATCACAGCGGACACGAACAGACCAGTCGCTGTATCGGTGCAGTTCATCGACTATCAGCGAACGTCGTCGGCAGGGCAAAAAGAGGAGCGTGGCATGCCACTGAACGACTTCAGTGAGCACGCCAGTAGACGTGCGTATACTCCGTGAGATGCTGACGGAATCGTCGATCCTGTCGCCCACCTGAACCCGAAGATTCTGGGAACGTTAACTGACAGAAGCCCACTGTTGCTAGGATTGATTGCGGAGAGCCACACGAGAGCCTATCCTTCAGGAGCAATGAGGAGACACAGGAATGAGCAATCGAGAGTCGGCACACCATCCGTCGTTGGTGTGAGAGATACACCGAGCTAACCGACGCGACGCGTCATGACTACCATTCCGATGACGATCAACGCCACGCCCCACCACCAGTTCGGAAACGGAAGGATGGTCAATATTATTGCAGTAATACCTGCGCTGAACAGTGACCAGCCGATCGTCGTTCGCTGACTCATCTGTGTCTCCTGTTCCACAGTGTCACCAGCGAGGAGATGCGTATCATGCGTTGGTCGTTACTGCTGTTCGTCATCGTTCGTGGTGGCTGCTGATTTGAGCCTCTTGACACCGACCGCTGTGCCGACGGCCACGCCAGCTCCAGCAACGATGGCGCCAGGGAGACCGTATCGTTTGTACCCGAATTCTGCCGCCTTTTTGCCTGTCACGAGTGGTCCAACCATGTGTTTGAGATGTGGTATTGTCGAGGGAAACCCTTTAGGGCTGCTTCTGCCGGTTCGAGTGCCTGTATCGGTCTCTCCACCCAGGAGAAACCACACACGCCATCTTCCACTACGATACGGCCGCTCCTTGAAGAAGGGCATTTCTATCCATATATTGGTGCTTCCCACCAGTATCGAACACAGCAATCCTCTGTCCCGACCAGCGAACGAAGATGGTTCGGTCGTGGATCCGATTCGCTAGACCCAGTCGTAGACCCTGATGTAGTCGACCGCCATGCGCTGGGGGAACGGCGTGCTGGCGTCGGGATAACCGGGCCAATCGCCGCCGACGGCGACGTTCAAGATGAAGAAAAACGGGCCGTCGTCAAACACCCAGTCGTACCCCGAGGCCTGTACATCGTACAGGGTGATGGTGAAGTAGTGCTGGCCGTCGACGAAGAACTTGATCGCATCGGGATACCACGTGAGCTGAAAGACGTGATAGGCGTCGGCAAACGATCCGTTGGTGTAGGAGCCGCCGATGCTGTTTCCGCCGGCGTAGCCGGGGCCGTGGATGGTGCCATGGACAGTGTCAACATCGTTCCCGATGAGTTCCATGATGTCGATTTCGCCGCAGGTGGGCCATCCGACCGATCCGATGTCGGCACCGAGCATCCAGATCGCGGGCCAGATCCCCTGCCCTCGTGGGAGGCGGGCACGCACGTCCACGCGACCGTACTGCTTTTCGTACGTCCCGGCGGTGGTCATGCGTGCAGAAGTGTAGTCGTAGCCACCGACCTGTTCTTCGCGAGCCTCGATGACGAGCTGGTTGTTCTCGACCCACGCGTTCTCACGCTGGTAGTACTGGAGTTCGTTGTTCCCCCACCCGTCGTTGTTGCCGGTCTCGAAGTTCCAGATACCCTGGTCGATGGACCCCTGATCGAACTCGTCGCGCCAACTGAGCGTCCACTCGTTGCCGTCGAACGCTTGTGTGTGCATCCGATTCGAATCTACATTGCTGCTGGATGCGGCGCTCGCGGTCGAAGCGGCGGCCACGCCGCCCATTGTGGCCACCGCGGTCTGCAGGAAGTGCCTGCGCCGGAGTCGGTTGCTGGTCGGTTCGTCTCTCGATCCGCGTGAGCTGTCGTCGGTCATCGTCTGTACACTCTGTTGTCGGCCACCGACCGCCTTACGACGCGAGCGAGTGGGACGGTCTTGGTAGCCGACCGACAGTAATGAATTCACTCAAAATACTATAAATTATTTTACCAATATTAATATTGTTTTGGTGGCTGAATAATATTCTCGATTATATTTTGTTCCCCGATGAACGGTTTAGATTGACCGTGAGCGCCCCTTGCTCGGATCGTGCTCTCGATCGGTAGTGTCCCGAATTCGTACACGTCAGTCTCGGGATCACCACCGAGTTCCTCGTAGCCCCGCAGAGGACTCAGAAAGGATGTGTCTTGGCTTCATTGGCCAATCGTCGAAATTCAGTAGCTTCGTGTATCACTCGACTCAGCTCCAAAATCGTAATTAGTAAAATCACGATTTTGCTATCGCGCGTGTTTTATCCGTTGTGTTGAATAGGGGTACAGCGCGGTGATGACAGTGACTCACAGAACCCAAAGCGATTCTGTGACTTCCCCAGCCACCCATCGCGTTGCTGTGGGATCGATTTGCTGACGCAGTACCGGAACACGAGCGGGCGGTCAGTCGAGCAGATCTGGACGACCGTCCTCTCAGCCGAGATACGGCGCGTACGTCCGAAACACCTCCTCGTCGAAGGCGAGTTGGATATGTTCTTTGTACGGAACGAAGACGTTTCGCGCGGTCGGCACCGATTCGCGGTCTGGGTCGGGAAGCATCGCAGACTCATCAGGTGTAATTAATTCATCAAAATCAGACCAGAGGGCCGTATATTCGACGCTTTTTGCGAGCTGCCCGTCGTTTAACTCCTGTAGGAATTCGCTGTTGGGAACCATGGTCCGACCACCTGGTGTAATGTATGCGAGGAAGGCGACGTAGGTTCCTTGGTGGGGCGTGCCGAGTGAGACGAGCGAATCGACGTACTGGTCGGCACCCATTGTTTCGATCGCCCACCGAGAATCGAGTCCTCCCATCGAATGAGCGATGATGTCGACAGCACTCGCATGGTCGGCACTGATGGACCGGAGTTTTGCTGTTACTTCCTCGGCGTACACCTTCGGCGAATCGAACGTCGTTGATAGCGCTCCGAGGCTCAATACGTACAGTTGCTCCTCGGTGTAGCCGAGTTCTTTCAATCGATGCGTGGTAATGTCCCACCACGGTGTCACTCCAGAATCAAGAAACCCGTGAACCATGAGGACCGGGTTTCGGTCGCTCGTTGTTGTGGCTCGACTACTGCCAGCGATGCCAACCGCTGTGATGCCGGCTGTTCCCATCCGCGTGAGAAATCGTCTCCGGGTGGCCGTTCGACTGTCCGCTCTATCGTGTGTCATGGTATCATCACCTGTGCAAGTGAGGAATGTATGTAAAATGAGCGTTCTGCCGGATATCTATCGCCATTCATGAATGGTGAAATCAACCAGACGGTACTGATAATGCCAGCGCGCTAGTGTCGGTAAACGCGTCTGAGACAGTGCGTTGTAGACGTTCCGATACGGCTTCCCAGTGGCTTGTTGATCGGTAAGGTCCTGTTCACGGCTTTCGATCTGTCGAGCCAATTCGCGCGTCGTTATCACCTCGTCATCGGCTTGCTGCAGAAGATGAATAACAGCTCGTCGACGAGGTGCGCGAAGAGCGTGATAGAGTGCCGACAGCGCCTCTTCCGAGTTACTCATATCCGGAGTGACGATACTGCACCTGACGGCATACCCCATCCCAATACCTCGATTGGTGTGTACGGTGGTCAATTGATCGGTCTATTATGAGTGATCATACCATGTTCAACATCAAAAATCTGTGTCTAACAGTTCTGTTTTCGATGTCTAGAGACAGGTTTTCACCTGATGTAAGGTGGTCATTCTGTGTATTCGAGGGCACATGCGGCCACGGATAGATTGGATGACCCAGGGGGATGAGCGCATCATGGAGTTTCTCTACGAGAAGGATATCGTTGCATCCCCCTCAGTGATCGCCGCGAATATCGATTACACGGGGGAGTATATTTCCCGGCGTTGTCGAACGCTCACAGACGCCGAACTTCTTCAACGAGTGGATGCCTCGAACTACCGCCTTACAGCGCTCGGTGAATCATTCATTACAGGTGAGGCCACAGCAGATGAAATAGAATTCGACGGATAGATAGCGCCGTGTCACTCGTCAAAGCGACGCATAGAGTGCATCACTCTTCCCGGTCGGACGCATCACCGGTCTCTCGTTGTGCCTGCCGGACTCGTGCGACCATTGCCTCTGTTGTGAGAGCTGGCGTTAGCGTCTGTTCGTGGAGATCGGGGTCATTACTCCAGATTGCTGCGTCAAGTTCGAGCGCGGCAGCGACATAGAGCGCGTCCTTGACATCGATCTCGTCCATTGCTTGCTCTGCTTGCTTGTGATACCGGGTTGTACGATCCTCCGGAAGGGTCTCGATCGGCGTGAAAAGCGCATCGAGGAGTGTGTCAAGGTCTGCGTCTGCGAGACCGGACTTGTCCCTGAGCACGGCTCGATGCTTGTCCAGTTCGTCACGAATGAATGCGGGTGAGTAGAGTTCATCCTCGGTTGTGAGGAGCATCTCTCGGGTGATCCCGGGCGTCAACGTCGCCGAAATGAGCGTGTTTGCATCGATAACGATCCTCGCCGGGTACGAAACGTGCTCGTCGTTCATCAATTCGATTCGTCTGCCGCCGCGTCTCCGTCAGAAACCACTCTCAGAGGGTGCGTTGGAACGGTTCCTGTGGGTGCCAGCGTCATTGTGTGGCGACCGTGCCGCTGTTTTTCGAGTGATCGTCCTCGTCGCCGGCGTCCCGTGCTCGCCTGTTGGCAGAGTCAGTGATGCTTTCGGCGACCTGCTGTGCCTCTCGCTCAGTCAGTTGGTTACTCGCCGCAATATCGTCCATCGTCTCTAGGTTCTCGATGGTGGTTCGGATGGCCTTGCGCGCGACGCCACTCCAGTTGATCTCCTCACGCTTGTCCATCTTTGCTTTGAGCGAGCTGTCGAGTCGAACGGTGATCATCTCCTCTTTTCGATCGGTGCTCATGGGTTCCCAATTAGTGTACAGTCATGTATATACAAAAGTCTGCCTCCTAAAGCGTCAGTTGTCTCCTCCGTGACCGCGTGGTGGTCGCCGCTATCGCTCTTGTCGACGAGGTGGGGTATGGAATCCGAATCACGCCATCGCCACGAACGACCGACAGGGATGGTCCACCAACAATCCGGAACATATCCTAACACTATTTGGTACAACTCTGCCTACAGACAGTCGACGAACGAATTCCCATCGATCCATTCGATCTGGTCGGCGTCGAACCCATACCGAGGGATAATTCGCTTGGCCGCGTTCCCTGCAGGTTGATCACCCGTGTAGATGATCACCGTTTTTGCACGTCCCTGATTCAGTAGCTGGACTGCCAGCCCGATTACAGCCGTGTCCGCCTTTTCGATGTTGTCTTCGGATCTGTCCGTTTCAGCCGCAATAAATCGTCGTGCATCGTCCATCACTCGTGCCACCGTCGAATCCGTATAGTCGAGCGATTCCGCGACCGTGACCCATCCTGCTTGGACCGCGCTCTCGATCGGCAATGATCCGGAGCCGTACACGTCCATCTCGGGGTCACCACCGAGTTCCTCGTAGACGCGAGGAGGAATCCGAAAGGTGGCGTCTCGTCTCTTTGCTTCGTTGGCCAAACCTTGAAATTTCGGATTATCCGTTCGACCGCAGGCCACGAACACACATGTATCAACGATATGGGCTACGTGCTCCGACATCCACGCTACTCCTCTTGTTCCGCCTCGACGACCTCGCGGAGCGCTTGCAGAATGATCGAAGCCTCGAGCGGCGAGAGATCGAGTTCGCGGGCCATAATCCGATGGTTCACGTTGCCGTCGACGTACTCGCGGGTGTAGTCGAGCGCGGTCGCCAACCCGTCGAGGCCGTGCTTATCGAGATACACATCGATATCGTCGTCGGTGTCGCGCCGGGCGATCGCCGCGACGAACACAGGCGTGATGGCTCGTGTTTCGCCCTCCACTTGGAGCGTGAGATCGATCTCGGTGGCAGTGTACGACACTGGACGCGTCTCCGACGTCGGCTCCAGAAACCCGGCATCTTCCAGGGTGTGGACGTACTCGTAGGCGGTGCGCTCGGGCACATCGAGTTCGGCGACGATCTCCCCGACGGATTTGGGCCCCATGCGCCGGATAGTGGTGTAGATCCGCGCCAGCGTCGGCTCGCGGATGATATCCACGAGCGAGACCATCTCACCGAGCGCCGTCCCGTGGGACTGGTCAGTCTTCGACATCAATTGTAAATTGTGTGCAATCAGCAATAAGTCTTCTCACCATGCTTCAGAACGAACGCGCACACGCATTGGGCGATTGATGAAGTCCCATGCAACCAACATTGGATGTAGCGAACCACATGACAGCACCGACCTCTGTCGGAATCGACCCGAAACCGAACGAACTCCCAGCTGCAAACGACGGTAGAGTTATATACACCAAACTGCCGTCTGTTGGATTCGAATCGTTCGGAAAACGAACGGGCGCTGAGGGATTTGAACCCCGATCGTTCCGCACACTCCACTCCCTGATTCAAATCCTCAGCACTGACAGAAACACAGACGGGCGCTGAGGGATTTGAACCCCCGGCAACTTGGTCCGAAGCCAAGCACTCTAAATCCAGGCTGAGCTAAGCGCCCTATTGAGGGCGAATCATCGGAGTGATTTAAGTCTATCCATTCCTTTCGCGTCACTTATTTCGCTGCCCCAGCACCACCTCGCATGGACAGGTTTCGCGGACTGGTCGAACTCACCCGTCCCGTGAACGCCCTCGCTGCGGGCGTGCTTACGCTCATCGGTGGGTACGTCGCCGGCAGCATCGTTCAGCATCCGATTCCCGCGGGTGCGGCTGGCGCTGCCACCGTTCTCGCAGTCGGTGCGGGCAACGCGATCAACGACTACTTCGACCGGGAGATCGACCGCATCAACGATCCCGAGCGGCCCATTCCGCGGGGAGCCGTCTCACCACGGGGGGCACTCATTCTAAGCATCGGTCTGTTCGCCGCCGCTGTCGGATTCTCGCTCGTGCTTCCGAGGCTTGCGATCGCTATCGCTGTGATCGATCTCGTCGCCCTGGTCGCCTACACGGAGCTGTTCAAGGGGCTTGCTGGCGTCGGTAACGTGGTCGTCGCCTGTCTCGGCGGGAGCACGTTCCTGTTCGGCGGGGCGGCGGTAGCCAGTGGCTCACTGCGGACGGTGGCGACGCTCGCGCTCCTGGCAGCGCTCTCGACGATCGCCCGTGAGATCGTGAAAGACGTCGAGGACATCGACGGCGACCGCCGGGAGGGACTCAACACGCTCCCGATCGCTGTCGGTGTGAAGCCAGCGCTCGCCGTCGCGCTCGTGAGTAGCCTCGTCGCGGTGTTCGCAAGTCCGGTCCCCTACGTCGATGGGACGTTCGGCGGGGCGTATCTCGCGGTCGTGATCCCCGCCGATCTGGTGTTGCTCGCCGGAACGATAGGGGGGTTCCGCGACCCATCTGCGGCCCAGTCACACATGAAATACGGCATGTTCCTCGCAGCAGCGGCGTTCGTCGTCGGACGAGCAGTCGTCTGACTGAGACCGCGCGGACAGGTTTTTATCGATGATCGTGATAGTACCGGTATGGCTCACTCGACGGACGACGACACCATCCGTTCGATCCTCGACGCCGACACCGTCGCCGTGGTCGGCTGTTCCTCGACGCCCGGAAAGGACGCCCACGAGATCCCGAAATACCTGTCCGAACGCGGGTACACGGTCGTTCCCGTCAACCCCTACGCCGAAGAGGTCCTCGGACACACCGCTCACGACTCCCTGAGCGAGGTCGACGCCGAGATCGATATCGTCGATGTGTTTCGGCCGAGCGCAGAAGTAGACGGCATCGTTGCGGAGGTGCTCGATCGGCACGACATCGAAACCGTCTGGCTCCAGCTCGGCATCCGGGACGACCGATCCGGGCGACGGGTCAAATCGTCCGGACGGCAGTTCGTACAGGACCGCTGTATGAAAGTCGAACACAAACGGCTGCTGGGATGACACTCCCGATACAAAATGTGGCCCACGCAGGAACGCGCTACTCGTTCCCCGGCGCACGATCGACCGACGAGGAGCCGGGCGCTGTTCCTCGTCCGCCGCGTCCGCGACCGTGATCGCGTTCACCGGGATTGCGTTCACCGGGATCGTGACCGCTGTGGGGCTCTCGTTCGGACGGGGGTTTCGGGACGTTCGCGTTCGTGAGGACGTCGTCCACATCGATCCCCTCTTTTTCCGCCAACCGCTCGACCAGCGCGCGCGTCTCGGCGTGTTCCCGACGGAGCTGTTCGACCGACGCGTTCGTTTGCTCGACCGTTTGGCCGAGCCCGTTGAGCTGCTCGCGGAGATCGTTCACCCGAGCATACATCTCTTCGGCCATATTGGCGATCCGCTGGAGCTTTTTCGCTGTTCCACCGAGACCCATACCGGATTCGAGAGCCGAAGGGTTGTGTACTTTGCGGTGGCGTTTCACGAGAATTAAGCCGATCGCGCTCGGGATGACGGATATGGACGACGTTCGTCTCGCTCCAATGGTCGGTATCATCGCCTGTGTGTCGGTTATACTCGTTCTCGCGGTTCCATACGTCCTTCTCTCACCAGGTTCGGCTGGGACGTACTACACCACCGGCGCGTTCAACCCGCTGTTTGCCGCCCTGTTCGCGCTCGTCTGCGTCGTCATCTTCGCTGCCGGCCGCTCCCAACGCTCTGATCCCGCGCTCGCTGCTGGCGTGTGTCTCGTCTTCGGGCTGTTCATCGCTGGCTTTGCGATCGTCTGGGCCGTCACCGTTCCGGAACGTCTCGTGTTCTCCTACCCCACAGACGCCGCGTTCGAATACCACCGTCACGTGCTGGTCCTCGCTGCCCTCGCTGTCCCGATCAGCGCAACGTGGTATACACGCGCACTAAAATTGATTTAAATTGTGTTATTCAAACTGCGTTGGAGATACGGATCGGGATCGACACGACTAGGTGTTTCGTTTCCCCTCGTTTTGTTCCACTCACCCAGCCCGATGTATCACTACCGACGGTGGTGTGGCTGTTGTTGCTCGTGCGCATCGTACAGGATGACTTCTGCTTCGATGTCTTGTCGTTGTGGAACGTCGGTCGGACTCAGACAGATGCCGGTGGGTGTCTCGAACAAGACGATCGGTCCCGGTTCGTCGTGTGGCGTCCGGAGTTGGACGGTGACTTCCGGTCGTCCGTCGACGACGTTGAGCTCGAAACCGTCAACGATGAACGCGTCTTCTCGTCCTGTCTCCAATGATCGAACATCTATCCGGTCGTTGATCCGGAGGTCAGTAACCCGATCAACGGTCTGTGTGTTAGTTCGATTGGCCATGCCTAGTACATGCGATCAATACGGTCCATCCCACACAAATGTTTCTACAGATAAAGCAGACCGAATGCCTCTGATCTCCGAAATCGCGCAACCATCTGCTGGAGACCGGAATTTTCCAGTCCCGTGCCGTTCCTGAGAGGGCGCAAGCGAGATCGTCGCGTACCACGGGGAGTTTTCTACACGTAGAGAAGGTGCTCGTTCTCGAAGACGGCGTAGCCGATGCGCTCGGAGGCGGCGATGGTACGACTGCCCTCTTCCTCGACACGGATGGCAGCGCTCTCGCTTTCGAGATTGGCGACGTGAGGGGTGGCAGTGGTGGTTTCAGTCCTCTGCATGCCTGCCAGCAGGATGGGTTGGTTGTAGGTCTGTTCGAACACGAGCTGATGCCACGGGTCGGTGATGGATTTTGGAGCGGTGGCAATCTCGAACCGTCCTAACAGTCGGTCGAGCGCGCTCTTCGGTGGATCCAACACGCCTCCACCGGTTTCAAACGCGAGATAGCCGACGGTCTCGGATCGATGGAACCGTCGGTACCGCTCCTGGTCGCGGAGGCGCACGGAAAATTGGTCAGGACCGGCCACATCGATCTTTGTGCCGATCGAATCGTCCGGTCCGGCAGCGTCTCCGCGGTAACTGTTGTGGGTTTGAGGCTGCGCGAACACGACGGGTTGTCCCCTGAATGGGTGATCGAACGAGACGGTTTGAGGCGACGCGTCGGCGGTGACGAACCCGGCCTCTGCGTTTATCAGCGACCCGGACAGTTCGTGGACGCCGCGGGCGACAGCGAGGTAACTGATCCGCTCGGGATCGTCTATCCGGTGGCCCTGTCCCGCGAGCGTGAACTCAAACCCCCGCCGGGTTACTTTACGAACGGAGACGGGCACCGAAACCGGCTCGCGGACCGAGACCGGCTGCATGATCACGACCGGCGTGAGTGCAAACGGCGTCTCGAAACTGACGCGCTGCCACGTGTCGGCAGTACCGTGGCTGGCCACGATCGTTCCGGTCTGACCGACCACTGACGGCCCATCGACTGCCGACACCGCCCGACCGTTCCGGGAGGCCACACTGCTGATCCCGACTGACGTTGCGCCTGCTGCCGCCAGCTGTAAAAACCGCCGTCGTGACTGTTCTCGAACCATGGCAATACGCCGTATGCCGATATATTATTTAAATATATTCCTTCTCTAAAATGTTAGGCATACATAATGTGATTACTACGTGTGTATCGGCAGTATCACGAGCGTACCGTCAGTGTAGTAGTACCTAGATCAATAACAATGGAATACATAAAATGAGTGGAGGATCAATACGTGACACAATCTAGTTCGCTATGGTGAACGGCCCGAACCACTCTCGAACGGCCACGGCATCGTCCATTTACTACGCCCACATTCTATTTATTTTATTATATCTCATGTTATTTATTCGGTGGTAAAACGGATTGTCAGGATGTGAGTCGGCGAGCTGTGCTCCGTACGTTCTCGAAATCTTCAAAGGGAAGCCAACATGAGGGACACTAATGGCAGTAGCACCGTATGAGACATTGGCATTCGCGCTGTTTGCCGTTATCACGGTGGGGAGCAGCTTGGGCGTCGTGCTCGTGCGCGACGTATGGCATTCTGCGCTCCTGCTCGGGATAGCGCTTCTTTCGGTGGCAGTGCATTACGTCATGCGTCAAGCGGCGTTCGTCGCCACGATGCAAATACTCGTGTACGTCGGGGGGGTGTTGATCCTGATCACGTTCGCGGTCATGCTCACCCGCGACGATCCGATCGAGGAGGCGGCAACATGACGACCCGCCCACGATTGAAACTCGGCAGTCACCTCCTTCCGGGGTTGGCCGCAGTCGCGTTGTTCGTCGTGATGGCGGCGGCGTTCCTGTCGGCCCAATTCCCGGCGCCACAGGGGTTCGGATCCGGATCGATCACTGCAAGCATCGGGTATGCGATATTCGACCTGAGCGGACCGATCACCTCGGAATACTTCCTCGTCGCGTTCGAGATCATGGGCGTCCTTCTCGTGGCCGCGCTCGTGGGGGCAGTGATGCTCGCACGCGAGGAGGGTGGCCTCGGACCGCTTTCGGGGTCCGGCTCGAGAGACGTGCGCGCCGACGGCGCCATTGAAACTGAGACGGAGAGTGATCATTGATGGTTCCATCCCAGTACTATCTGGTGCTCTCGGCAGCGGTGTTCTGCATCGGTCTGTTCGGGATTTTGACCCGTCGGAACGCCCTCGTCTTTCTGATGAGTGTCGAACTGATGTTGAACGCGGCGAACATCAATCTCGTTGCCTTTTCCGTCCAGAACGGCAATCTCACGGGACAGGTGTTCAGCCTGTTCACCATAGCGACGGCCGCCGCGGAGGTGGCTGTTGGGATCGGTATCATCCTCGTTCTCTACCGGAACTTCAATGACGTGGACGTGACGACGGCAACTACGATGAGGTGGTAATCCTATGGTAGGAGCATTCGAATTCGCGCCGGCGATCGCTGCGCTACCGTTCGTATCGTTCCTGGTCGCGCTCTTTGTGGGTCGTTTCATGCCCAAAAAGGGCGCGCTCGCAGGAATCACAGCCACAGGTGGATCGTTGCTGCTCTCGTTGTGGGTGTATCTCGCGGTGCTGACCTCGGGAGATCCCCACGTAGAGATCGTTCACACGCTGATCGGTGTCACGGATCCGTTCTCGTTGGAACTCGGAATCCTCATCGATCAACTGTCGGCGTTGATGTTGCTCATCGTTTCGCTCATCTCCTTTTTGGTGTTCGTCTTCTCGCTGGGCTACATGAACGACGAGGGTGAAACCGGTCTTCCGCGGTACTACGCCGGATTGAGCCTGTTCAGTTTCAGTATGCTGGCGTTCGTCATGGCGTCGAACCTGTTCATGGCCTTCATGTTCTTCGAGTTGGTGGGGCTGTGTTCGTATCTGCTCATCGGCTTCTGGTTTCGCGCGGACGCCCCGCCGTCGGCGGCGAAAAAGGCGTTTCTCGTCACCCGTTTCGGTGATTACTTCTTCCTCATCGGCGTGGTCGGCGTGCTCGGGACGTTCGGCACGGCGGCCTTCGCCGGAGATGGGAGCTTCCCGGTGCTCGCAGAGCAGGCACTCGCCGGCGAGGCGGCCGGGATCAACACGTTCGGCTTCGACCCGCAGACCTGGTTCACCATCCTCGGGCTGCTCGTGTTGGGCGGCGTGATGGGGAAGTCGGCCCAGTTCCCGCTGCACACGTGGTTGCCCGACGCGATGGAGGGTCCAACCCCCGTCTCGGCGCTCATCCACGCGGCGACGATGGTCGCCGCCGGTGTGTATCTCGTCGCGCGCATGTACGGATTCTACGCGCTCTCCCCGACTGCACTCGCTATCATCGCCTTCGTCGGTGGCTTCACCGCGCTGTTCGCAGCGACGATGGGCGTCGTCAAACGGGAGATCAAGCAGGTGCTCGCGTATTCGACCATCTCCCAGTATGGCTACATGATGCTCGCGCTCGGCGTCGGAGGGTACGTCGCCGGGGTGTTCCACCTGACCACCCACGCGATGTTCAAGGCGTTGTTGTTCCTCGGCGCGGGGGCAGTGATCGTTGCGATGCACCACAACGAGGACATGTGGAAGATGGGTGGTCTGAAGGAGCGACTGCCGGTCACCTACTACACGTTCCTCGCGGGCTCGCTCGCGTTGGCAGGAATCATTCCGTTCGCGGGCTTTTGGTCGAAAGATGAGGTGCTGTTCGAAGCGCTGCTCCGCGGAATGGACAACCCGATCTTTCTGGTCGCCTACGCGATGGGCCTGATCGGTGTGTTCTTCACCGGCCTGTACACCTTCCGGATGGTGTTTCTCACCTTCCACGGTGAGCCACGCACCACCATCGCGGAGGATCCTCACCACTTCGGTTGGAACATGAAGTTCCCGATGGTGGTCCTCGGGGTGTTGGCCACCGTCGTCGGGCTCATCAACATGACGCCCGTCGCGGAGCTGACCGGCGCACACATCGAGTTCCTCCACATCTGGTTCGAACACGGCGGCGAGACGCTCACCGTCGAACACTACGGCGCGTTGCTCGAACAGTGGGCCGGCTACGGAGCGGTGGACGCGAGCACGGCGCTCGTGCTCGGCTCCGGAGCCGTCTCCTTGCTGCTCGCGCTAGCGGGCGCGGGAGCTGCCCACGTCCTCTACAACGTTCCCGACCCGGACGAACACACGGACAAACTCGGATCGATCAAGACGGTGTTGTTCAACAACTACTACCAGGACGAATATCAGGTATGGCTCGCAGAAGGCCTGACTGCGAACGTGGCCCGCGGTGCGGACACGTTCGATCAGGGGATCATCGACGGCGCTGTCAACGGCGTCTCTAGCGTCTCGTTGTTCCTCGGTGACCGTGCTCGTCGGCTCCAGACCGGTGTCGTCACCAACTACGCGGCGCTGCTCACGTTGGGGTTGGTCGTGTTGCTGGTTGCAGTCGGCATCCTCGGGGGGTGGTTCGTATGATGATCGAACTGCTCCTCGGCGTCTGCCTCGTCGGGGGACTCGCCGTGTTCTTGCTGCCGGATCGGTATTCGGCGCGACTGTCCTTCGGGATCAGCCTGCTCCCGATCCTCGCCAGCTCGTACATGTACGCCACCTTCGACGGCGTGGGGAACGCGCTGCTCGAAGGCAGCACGCTCGCCTTCGAGACGAGGGTTAACTGGCTGAGCGTCGGTCCCTACGAGCTGTTCTACCACGTCGGGTTGGACGGCGTGAGCATGCCGTTGATCGTGCTCACGACGATACTAACGACGCTCGCCATTCTGAGCGCGTGGACGCCCATCGACGAGCGCAAATCCCAGTTTTATGGGCTGATGCTCCTGATGGAAGCGAGCCTCATCGGCGTGTTCGCTGCGCTCGACTTTTTTGTCTGGTTCGTCTTCTGGGAGGCCGTGCTCATCCCGATGTACTTCCTCATCGGTGTGTGGGGCGGTCCCCGCCGGAAGTACGCCGCGATCAAGTTCTTCGTCTACACGAACGTCGCCTCGCTGGTGATGTTCGTGGGCTTTTTCCTGTTGGTGTTCGGGCTGGGTGATTCGGTCCAGTCGCTCGGTCTCCCAGCGATAGCGGGGGCGCTTTCAGCGCCTGGCGCTGTGGGATCGGTCGGGGGACTTTCGCCCAACGCGGTGAAGACAGCCGCCTTCTTCCTCATGTTCGCCGGCTTCGCGGTGAAGGTGCCCGTGGTTCCGGTGCACACGTGGCTCCCCGACGCCCACGTCGAGGCCCCGACGCCGGTGTCGGTGATCCTGGCGGGCGTGCTGTTGAAGATGGGGACGTACGCGCTGCTCCGGTTCAACTTCACGCTCCTTCCGGAGATCGCCCAGCAGTACGCGCTGGTGCTGGTCGCGTTTGCGATCGTGTCGGTGATCTACGGCGCGTTGCTCGCGCTCGCGCAGCAGGATCTCAAGCGCATCGTCGCCTACTCCTCGGTGTCGTCGATGGGGTACGTGATCCTCGGGCTGGTCGCGTTCACGCTGTACGGACTCGGTGGGGCGACGTTCCAGATGATCAGCCACGGGTTGATCTCGGGACTGTTGTTCCTGTGTGTGGGCGTCGTCTACAACACGACCCACACCCGCATGGTCGGGGACATGAGTGGTCTCGCAGAACGGATGCCGATCACCGCGGGCGCGATCGTGGCCGGTTCGTTCGCCTACATGGGACTGCCGCTGATGTCCGGCTTCGTGGCGGAGTTTCTCGTGTTCAGCGGCTCGTTCGCCGCGGACTTCGCGTACGCGCCGGTGTTCACGGCGGTCGCCATGTTCGGGATCGTCATCGTGGCGGGCTACTACCTGTTTGCGATGCAGCGGACTCTGTTCGGGGAGTTCAGCGTGAGCACCGACTACGAGATCACCCGCGCAGCCGTCCACGACGTGGTGCCGTTGGTGGTGCTCATCGTGTTGATCATCGCGCTGGGGTCTGCCCCTGAGATCGTCTTCGGTATGATCGAGGACGCGGTCAGACCGATGACCGAACTCACAACCACACAGCAGGCTGACGCCGGACCCGCTGGGATGCTCGGTCTCGGTGTTTCGCTTCTCGGAGGTGTTCTACTATGAGTGTTGCAACCACGATAACGACGCCGGCAGCGGTGTCGAACCAACCACTACAGCTCGGGCTGGGGGGGTACGAAGCGATCGCCCCCACGATCATTCTCGGACTCACGGCGCTCGCGCTGTTCACCATCGACAGCATCGCCCCCGAGTCGAGAAACAACACGCTGTTGTCGGGCGTGACGGTCGTCGGCTCGCTCATCGCGGTGGTCGTGACCGGCTGGCAGCTTCTGACCGGCGCTGGTTCGGTCGAGCTGTTCAGCGGCCAGCTGGTGGTCGATGGGATGAGCCTGTTTTTCACGTTCATCTTCACCAGCGTCACCGCCCTCGTCGCGCTCGCAAGCCACGAGTACGTCGGTGATCGGGCGTACCAGGCCGAGTACTACGTCCTGGTGGTGCTCGCGGCCACGGGAATGACGCTGATTGCGAGCGCGAACAGCCTCGCCACGGCCTTCGTGAGCCTCGAACTCACGTCACTCCCCTCCTACGCGCTCGTCGCGTACCTCAAGGACAACCGCGGCAGCGTCGAGGCCGGGCTGAAATACTTCCTCATCGGTTCGCTCTCATCGGCGGTGTTCGTGTACGGGATCAGCCTCGTCTACGCCGCGACGGGCAGCCTCCTGTTCACCGAGGTTGCGGCCACGCTCAGTGCCGGCATCGACGGGAGCCTCACGGGCGTCCTCGGGATCGGCGTGGTGATGATCCTCGGCGGCGTGGCGTTCAAAACCGCGAGCATCCCGTTCCACTTCTGGGCGCCAGAGGCGTACGAGGGCGCTCCGGCCCCGATCTCGGCGTTCCTCTCCTCGGCGTCGAAGGCCGCCGGGTTCGTGCTGGCGTTTCGCGTGTTCCTCACCGCGTTCCCGATCGACGCGATCGCGGGCGTCGACTGGGTGCTAGCGTTCCAGATCCTCGCGTTGGTGACGATGACGCTGGGCAACTTCGCCGCCGCCACCCAAGAGACGGTCAAGCGGATGCTCGCGTACTCCTCGATCGGACACGCGGGCTACGCGCTCATCGCGCTCGGCGCGCTGACGGGCGCTGCGAATCAGCCGTTCGTGCTCAGCGCGGGCATGATTCACCTGCTCGTCTACGGCTTCATGAACACCGGCGCGTTCCTCTTCGTCGCGCTCGCAGAACACTGGGGGATCGGACGAACGTTCGAGGATTACAACGGGCTGGCGAGCAAGGCCCCCGTGGCGTGTGCGGCCATGTCGATCTTCCTGTTCAGCCTCGCGGGGCTGCCGACCGGCGGTGGCTTCCTCTCGAAGTACTTCCTCCTGATCGGGGCGGTCGAGGCCCAGACGTACGTGCTCGCCGCCGGCCTGATCATAAACAGCGCCCTGTCGCTGTACTTCTACTCCCGGGTGGTCAAAGCGATGTGGATCGAAGAGCCAGCCGGTGACCTCTCCATCGAGGGGTATCCGACCGGGCTGTACGCTGCGATCGTCACGGCGGCGGTGGTGACGCTGTTGCTCCTCCCGGCGCTTGCGATCTTCTCGGATCCAGCACTCACCGCCGGCAGCGGGCTGTTCTGAACGAATCACTCGTTCTTCGGATCGTTCTCGCGCGCGACCGGATCGCATCGGTCGGGAACTGAAAGAAGAAGTATTTACCGGCCGACCCCACAATGGAGCGTATGGTAACCCGGCTGGTGCTTGGGTGTGGATCACTCGGGCAGCTGCTGGCCGACACACTCGATGAACGCCCCGGCGAGCTGCAAGTCGTCGTCAGCGACACGGCTCGGGCCGAAACGTTACGGGGTGACGGCATTCCAGCCACACAGGCCGATGACGTCTCCGCGCAGGTGCTCAGATCGGTGTGTGATCCTCCAGTGGATTCGATCCTCGTTGCGAGCGACGACGCGAGACAGAACCACCGGGCGGCACGCACGGCGCGCGGGACGTATCCACAAGCGATGCTCGTCGCCTATCTGGGAACGAACGCCGACGGGGAGCTCCGATCCGCGCTGTCGTCGGTCGCCGACCGCGTGATCGATCCGGGGGCGGCGATCGCGGAGCAGGTGCTCGCATCCGCTGGCCGGCAGGGCCACCGAGTCCGACAGCTCCACCGCACGCTCCGGGGCATCGACGGTCGACTCGCCGTCGTGATGCACGACAATCCCGATCCGGACGCGATCGCCAGCGCGCTCGCGTTGGTATCCCTCGCAGAACGGGTGAACTGCCCGGCTGATGCCTGTTACTCGGGCGATATCACCCACCAGGAGAACCGAGCGCTCGTGAACCTCCTCGATTACGATCTGCTTCACTTCGAAGACGATACGATCGATCTCTCCGAGTACGGCGGCATTGCGCTCGTCGATCACGCGCGGCCGGGTGTGAACGATCCACTTCTCCCAGGGACGGACGTGGACATCGTCATCGATCACCACCCGCCACGGAAGCCCGTCGAGGCGCGCTTTGTCGATCTACGCAGCGATGTCGGCGCGACGAGCACGCTGCTCGTCGATTATTTCCAACGGCTCGATATCATGCCCCAGACACCGATCACGACCGGGTTGCTGTTCGGGATTTGGGTCGACACCAAGCAGTTCAGCCGCGAGATCGCTGTCGACGATTTCGAGGCCGCGGCGTATCTCATCCCGTTCGCAGACATGGCCATTCTCGATCAGATCCAGGAACCACAGATGACCGTGGAGACGTTCGAGACGATCGGGCGCGCGATTCGGAGTCGGACCGTCAAGGGATCGGTTCTCTCGAGCTGTGTGGGGCATTTCAGGGATCGTGACGCGATCGCACAAGCGTCCGACCGATTGCTGAACATCGAGGGGGTCACGACCACGCTCGTCTACGGCATCCGGAACGACACCGTGTACGCATCCGCCCGGACGCGGAGCACCCCGCTCGATGTCGGTGAAACGCTCCGCAACGCGTTCGACCAGATCGGGGACGCTGGCGGCCACGCCGACATGGCTGGCGCACAGATCCCGCTCGGGTTCTTGGGCGTTATCGAGGACGAGGAAGTCACCGACGACGCACGCGAGCAACTGGTCGAAATCGTTCGGACGGTCATCGACGAACGATTTTTCGAAACGATCCGAGAACGCCCCTCGTGGCAACGAAACACTACTGATGTCGACTCCGTCTATTGGTAGCCTTGACCGGGAATCATTTAACCAGTACATCCATACTTGAATACAATGGACGACAGCGAGGGGGGTAAGCCGCGCGTGAAAGACTACATGACCCGAGAGGTCGTGACCGTCAGTCCGGACGAGACGGTTTCTGACGTTGCTCGACGCATCGCGGAAAACGAGGGCCACAGCGGGTTTCCGGTGTGTAACGGACGATACGTTCAGGGAATCATCACCGCGCGGGATCTCCTCCTCGCCGAGGATGAGGATCCGATCTTCACGGTGATGAGCGACGAGCTCATCGTTGCCCATCCCGAGATGGACATCACCGATGCCGCGCGCGTCATTCTCCGCTCGGGAATCCAAAAACTGCCGGTCGTGGACGACGCGGGCCATCTCGTCGGAATCATCTCGAACGCCGATGTCGTCCGGAGCCAGATCGAGCGCGCCACCCCCGGCAAGGTCGACAAACTCGTGCAAACGCTCAAAAACATTCACGGGGTCGATATGCGACAGATCCGCCGGACGGTTTCGCTTTCGGAGCTCATCCCGACGCAGGGAAAGGTGTACACCGACGAATTAGAGGGTCGAATTTACGAGCTCGAAAACGGGTTGGCCGAGCCGCTGGTGGTGATCGACAACGGCGGCCGTCGGCTGTTGCTCGCCGACGGCCACCACCGCGTGAAAGCGGCCTCTCGGCTCGAGGTCGAGGAGATGGACGCCTACGTCATCGCGCTCAAAGAGCCGGTCGAGCTGGGAATGGCCGAAACGGCTCGGAAAGGCGACCTGGAGAGCATCGACGACATCGCTGTCGTCGACTACGCACACCACCCGCTCATCGAGACGACCACCCGGCTTCAGTCCGACTCCACGTGAGTGGTTCGGTCACACAGACGCCGCTCTCAATAGGGCTATAGGCGTTCGGATCGCTGTTCCGTGTATGGAGTTTGGCGTCATAAGCACGGCAGGGATCGCACAGAAGGCCGTTATGCCCGCGATACAGAAGACCGATCACCACCTCCGGTGTATCGCGTCCAGAACCGAACAGGCAGCCAAAGCGACCGCCGACGCGTTCGACGTTCCCCAGTGGTATCCGAGCTACGAAGCGCTACTGGACGACGAACGATTGGACGCGGTGTACATTCCGCTTCCGAACGCACTCCACGCGAAATGGGTGAAGCGGGCGGCTGACGCCGGTGTGCACGTGCTCTGTGAGAAGCCGCTCGCGGTCGATGCGGAGGCGTGTCGAGAGTTAGAACAGTACTGCGACGAGCGTGGCGTGACCCTGATGGAGGGGTTCATGTATCGGTTCCACCCGCAAACCCGGCGAGCGGTCGAACTCGTCGACTCGGAGCTGGGTCGGCTCACGTCGTTCAGATCTAGTTTCAAATATCCGCTCAGGGGGCGGCCGGACGACATCCGGCTCGATCCGGAGCTTCACGGCGGGAGTCTCATGGATGTCGGCTGTTACCCCATCAACGCGGCGCGGTTGTTCCTCGGGGAGCCGGACGCAGTCACTGGAGTCTTACACGACGCGCGCGGTGCTGGCGTCGATACGTCCATGACCGCCCTGTTGGAGTACGCATCCGGGCTGTGTGCGACGGTCGAATCGAGTTTCGACACCCAGATGGACCAGTACTACCGGGTCGAGGCCGAAAACGGCTGGATCGAAACCCACACGGCGTTCGACATCGACAGCGCCGAGGAGGCGACGATCGAGTACGTGATCGACGGTCGGCGCGGCACCGAACGGTTCGACCCCGTCGACCAGTACGAGCGAGAGATCGACCACTTCGCCCGCTGTGTCGCCAAGAACAACACACCGGAAACGGACGCCCGCGACGCCGGAAAGAACATGGCCGTCCTCGACGCGATCGTGCGAAGCGCCGAATCGAACGAACGGATCGAACTGTAGCCGTCACTCCTCCAGTTGCTGTCGGGCTGCGTCGACGCCGTCGGTGACCGAACAGTCGATGCCGGCCTCGTTCAGCGCCTCCCCGACCGTCCGAACGCCGCGGAGCACCTGTTGGGTCGTGAGGTTCCCCATGTTGCTCACACGGAAGATCTCCCCACCGAGGTGGGCCTGGCCGCCGCTGATGGAGACGTTTCGTTCCCCGACGGCGTCGAAAAACTCCTCGGGCGCGGCTTTCACCGGCTCGGGCAGTTCGATCGCTGTGAGCGTGTTCGAAAGCTGTGTGGGTTCCTCGACCGTTGGGAACGAATCGAGCCCGAGCGCAGCGAACCCAGCACGGAAGGCCCGTGACTGGCGGTGGTGGCGGCGGATGCGAGCGTCCATTCCTTCCTCACGGATGTTCTCGACGGCCACCGCGAGCGCCCGGAACAGCGGAACGGCGCTCGTAAACGGCGTTTGGTTGCTCTCTGCTTTCCGGAGGTGCCAGTCGAGATCCGCATAAAACGGCGCTGATTCGCCGTCGGCCGCCTCCGCTGCCCGGTCGGTGACGTAGATCGCGCTGACACCCGGGGGAGCGGCCAGCGCTTTCTGGGCGTCGGTGATGGCGAGATCGACGTGCCAGTCGTCGATGTGGAACGCGTCGCCGCCGATGCTCGTGACGCCGTCCACGACGAACAGCGCGTCGTGTTCGACCGCGAGTTCGCCCACTGCAGCGACCGGGTTGAGAAGCCCCGTGCTCGTCTCGTTGTGAACCATCGTGACGAGATCGGTGTCGCCGGTGATCGCTCGCTCGACAGCGTCGAGATCGAACGACTCGCCCCACTCCACCTCCACGGGAGTGGCGCGCGCGTGGCGCTCCGCGATCCGCTTGAACCGCCGACCGAACTTCCCGTTCACGAGCGCAACGATCTCGCTATCGTTCTCTGTTAGGTTCGCCACGGCCATCTCCATTCCCATCGTGGCCGTGCCGTTGAGGATGAGGCTCGTTCCATCCCCCGTGGTCCGTCCGTCGAGCGTCGACTGGCTGAACACGTAGTCGAGACCGCGCTGTGCGCGCTCGTAGGTCGCTTCGAACGCCGCCGACCGGTGGGACACCAGCGGCGCGTCCATCGCCCGGCGTACGTCGTCTGTGAGCGGTACTGGCCCTGGATTCAACAGAAGGAACTCATCGGTCATACGCATACCTTCCCCCCCGAAGGGATAAGCACCGCCCTTCCCAACAATCCTCGCCGTCTCTGGGAACGCAATCCAATGGATCGTTTTACTATCCACGAGCGCAGAAACGATACAGACAGTAGTAGTGGTCTATTCCCAATACAAGAAGGTTCAGACACATGTGGACGTTTTATCACTGTGCAGGCCGTAGAGATGGTATGAGCACTCCCGGCCGGAAACGACGGGTCAGCGACGATGCCATCCTTCAGGTGTTTGCAGACGCTGACGCGCCCGTGCTCACCGCACGGGAGGTGGCCGATCAGCTTCCGATCAGTCGGAGCGGCGTTCATCCTCGGCTCCGTGAGTTGGCAGAGAGCGGCCGCCTTTCGCGCAAGGAGGTCGGTGGGCGTGCTGTCGTGTGGTGGATCGACAAGGATGCGGAGACGGCCGCTCCCGCCGCGCCACTGAAACGGATCGTTGGGATGCTCGATCCGGAGGCGGCAGACCGCTCCGAGAGGCGGGCTCGTGAGTGGCGGGATCGATTCGATCGTGAGATGGGAATCGAGGATGCTTCGGAAACGGACACAGAGAACACGTAGATGCTCCTCGATTCGACGTTTATCAACGATCTCGTTCGTGGGCGTGCGGACGCTGACAGGACGCTAGACGAACTGATCGATCGGGGGACCCCCGTTGCCCTGTCATCGCTCACCGTCTTCGAGGTGGGGATCGGACTGCGGGGAGAGGCCAAACAGCACCGACAAGGGTTTTCCGCGGTGATCGATAATATCGAGACCGCGGATCTCGGCGTGGCTGAAACCCGCCGTGCGCTCTCGATTCAGCGCGATCTCTACGCTCGTGGGGAACCGATCGATGCCGTCGACGTGTTGATAGCGGGGACCGCAGCCGAACGCGGCGAGAACGTTCTCACCCGCAACGTCGAGGAGTTCGAGCGGGTCGACGCCATCGGCGTCGAAACGTACTGAGTACGTCTTCAGCCCAGATCAATTACTCGGGGTACGCGTCGTCGATCAGCTCGGGATCGTCGCGCAGCGTCTCGCCGACGGGGGCGACGATGTCGGCGATCTCGGCGGCAGCGGCGTTTTTCAGATCCTGTGGGTGGAGTTCCTCGCTGAGGAAGTCGGCTTCGAGCTCCTCGTAGCTCTCGTACACGAGGTTGCCGCCGAACTTCTCGGGTCGTTCGATCTGGAACGACTCGCCGCGCTCTTCGAGCACCGGGAACACGAGGTAGCGGACGTATTCGAGCACGCCGTTGTCCTCGACCTCGCCCTGCGGGCAGTACGCCTGGTTCAGCTTCTCTTGGACCTCTTCGGGACCGTCCGTCAGACCCACTTTCGAGGATTCATCCGAGGCGCTCATCTTCCCGCCCGAGAGTCCCGACAGCAGCGGCGCGAACGCACACACCGGCTTCTCGTACCCCCACTCGGGGAGCAGCTCTCGGGACAGCATGTAGATGCCGCGCTGATCGATGCCGCCGTACGCGACATCCGCATCGAGCGCCGCGACGTCGAGCGACTGCATCAGCGAGTAGAGCACGCCACCGAGCTTCGGGTTCTCGCTCTGGCGGACGACCTCGCTGCCGGCGCGCTTGGCGCGCTTGATCGTCGTGTCAGCCGCTATCTGGAGGAGTTCGAGGGTGTACTCCGAATCGAGCTCGAACTCGCTCCCGCGCACGAACGTGAGCCGATCGGCCGACGCACCGGCGGTCTCGATCATCGCCTCGATCGCCGTTCGGTAGTACCGTGATCTGGCGTCGAGCAACTCGAACGGGCTTTTCTCGTCGTCCAAGTGGGCGTGGAGATCCGCGATCAGTACCGTCACGTCGAAGCCTGCACGGATGAAATCCGCGAGTTTTCGTATCGTCGTGAAATGACCGATGTGCATCTCACCCGTGGGAGCGTAGCCGATGTACACGGTCGGTTCCTCACGAGCCAACAGCTCCTCGAGTTCCTCGTCGGTCACGATCTCCTCCGTGTAGCGGGTTGCCAGCGCCCGCCGCTCGGCGGTGTCCATGCCCCCGCTTTCTTCGTGGCTCGAATAAATGGTTCGCTACCGTTTCGAGCTGCCCGGTGGCAGATCGTGTTCGGCGCGGTAGTCGAGGATTGCCTCGTGTCGACACGCCGTCAGACGGAGATCCGACCGCGGCTTTGCGGTGCACGTCAGAATGAACCCCGCTTCCTCGTCGGTGTCGTAGTACCGGCGGGCGGTCGATTGGTCTACCTCACCCGATTCGAGCCGGGCCGCACACGTCGTACACCACCCCTGCTGGCAGTCCGCGGGCAGCCAGAGACCCGAAGCGCGGGCGACACCGAGGATCGTTTCGGACTCGGGAACGGTCAGCTCGACCGTTTCGCCCGCTTCGGGAAGCTCGGCATCTTCCGGAACGGCGATTTCGACCGTGTGCTCGGTCATTTCCTGCCTAGTCGTTCACGAGAACACGGATAAGAGCGGCCATCTCTGCCACCCACACAGGAACTAGCCGGTGAGCGCGTACGAGCTGACGATTTCGGCGGCGAGCCGCTCGTCCCGTTCGGTGTACTCGGTGTCCTCCCGCACGAATTCGGCCTCGTAAGCGAGACCCTTGACTAGCGTAACGAGGTAGGTGGTCCGTAACGTCCCCCCACTGTCGTTCGGGTTGTCGTACCGGAACTGGATAACGTGTGCCGGTTCGCCGCTTTCGAGCGTCACCTCTTGCTCGTCCAACACCTCCA
Source organism: Halobacteriales archaeon YIM A00010 (assembly GCA_025041175.1). Taxonomy (GTDB): domain Archaea; phylum Halobacteriota; class Halobacteria; order Halobacteriales; family Haloarculaceae; genus Halocatena. Next base: position 521,030 of record JAKCFJ010000001.1, on the reverse strand, counting down.
CATCGTCCATTCGGCTGCGACTCGATGAGAGTGCTACCTCGACGACCTCGTCCAACGTCGTCGCGTCGTCGGGGACACTGCGAATCCTGGTTTCGAGCGCGGGCGTATCATCATCCACCCTGAATATCGTCTCCGTGGGCGCGCTGTCGTCGACAGACCACTCCGCCGGATACTGGACGCGATAGCCGTATTCGCTGTTAGTGTACGTCGTTAACGGGGGGAGACCGTCGGTGTCGTTCGTCTCCGTTTCGGTCGACTGATCAGTCGTCTGACGACCGTCCGGTTGCTGTCCGGTGATCTCGTACGAGTTGATGATCGCAGTGGCGAGTTGCTCGTCTGCTTCGGTGTGCTCTGCGTCCTCCATCGCGAACTCGAGTTCGTAAACGAGACCCTCGGCCAGCGCAACGAGGTAGCTGCTCCGTATCATCCCCGCGTTGTCGTTCGGGTTGTCGTACCGGATCTGGGAGACGCGTGCCGGTTCGCCGCTTTCGAGCGTCGCCTCTTGCTCGTCCAACACCTCCACATCGTCCATTCGGCGGCGAGTCGACGAGAGCGCCGTCTCGACGACCTCATCGAGCGTTTCATCCTGGCCGGGGCTACCAGGCACCCTGGCTTCGATCACGGCCATGTTATCCTCCGCCCGGAATACCGTCTTCGTGGGCGAATTTTCGTCGACGGACCACTCCGCCGGATACTGGACGCGGTAGCCGTACTCGCTGTTGGTGTACGTCTCCAAACGCGGATCACTGTCCGTGGGCGGCGTCTCCGTGGGTGACGCGGTGTCGGTAGCTGTCTCCCCGTTCTCGGTTCCGTTCGCCGTGGGGGAGACGGTCGAGGTCGACGGCGTGTCCGTTCCGTTGCTACCCATGAGATCGCTACACCCCGACAGAAGGGCCACACCTCCAACAAGGCCCGAAAGGAGGCGTCGACGGCTCACGAGCGCGTTCCCACCAACGGACGCCCCACAACCAGCTCGGCTGTTCGAGTTCGAATCAGGCTGTGAAACACCGGATCCTGACATACAATACTGTACGACCGGATAGTATATCCCATTATCCGTTACGAAATTTATTGGATGGCGAAAGGTAGTATAAATAGCCACTGGTTCGCGGCGGCAACCGGCCCAACACGATATCCACGAGGCGGGACTCCTCGTCGTCGGCCCCGTCCGTGGCACGCGGTTACGGCGGCGCATCCACGCTGGCGTGGTGGACACGACGGCGTGCGATGGTGCTCTACACCAAATGATTTATACACTAGTGATCAACCGGTGGCACGTTTTGCGGTAGTTAAGGCAAAGCAGGGCAAGCCCCCAGTTACAACCGCGGTAAAACGATGACGGAGGACTCGCGGGAGGAGCATTGTGAGCGGTTCCCGGCTGTCCGATCCCGATCGTGGTTCGGTTATCACCCTCGGGCCTAGCGATGTCGGTTGGCGTCGGACAGCGAGTATCCGTGCATCGTTCACCGCCGAGACAGAGAATCACGGAAACGGTCCCTGCTGGCTGATTCGGACGGTGAGGACTGACAGCCGTTGGGGATGGGGTAGTTGCCGGGGGGGTGCGGTGGCGTGCGCGATCGATAGCGATCTCGGACTGAACCGCATCACCGCCGGAGCCCGGAAACACGGGGCGACCGCGTACGGGCCAAACACGTCCCCAACGCACTGCGTGGCTCGTCGCGCCCTCCGAGCTCGGTACCACCGGGAACGGACGACAATTTTCACGAGTGGCTGATATAGGGGCACGGTCCGCGACGGAACGGTAGTGTTTGGTCCGAGAAACACCCCGACCCGGACGCCCCCCGCCAACCAGCGCTCCAACGGTCCCAGCGTGTCCGGAGTGTGACGCGGTACGGCCGCTCCGATGGAGGGAAAGACAAGAGCAGAGACAGGGCTATCGCCGCAAATCAGTCGTCAGCACTCGCCACGGGTGCGCTCACGTCGATCGTCCCCGCATCGAGTTCCTGCTCGATCTCGCGGGTCGCTTTGACCATGTTCTTCATTTTGCCGTAGGCGACCTCCCGTGGGAGCAGTTTCAGCCCACAATCGGGGCTGATGGTGAGCCGCTCGGGGGGCACGACCTCGAGACCCTTTTTGATGTTCTCTTTGATTTGGGCGACAGGCTCGACGGAGGCGGTGTGTACGTCGATCACGCCCAGCGCGAGATCCTTCGTGAACTCCGCTTCTTTGAACACCGACAGCTGATCGTAGTCGCCGTTGGCGAGTTCGAGATCGTACTCGTGAACCGGATACTCCAGTATCTCGGGGTAGATGCGCGAGTAATCTCCGTAACAGACGTGCAAGCCCAGACGAACGTCGTCGGGGATGCCGTCGGCAATGGTCTTCAGACACTCCCCGACGATGGCGTGGTCGTTCGGCGTGGTTGCCAGCGCGGGCTCGTCGATCTGGATGTAGCGGGCACCCGCCGCCACGAGCTGCTCGATCTCCTCGTTCACCAGCTCGGCGACGTCGTAGGCCAGTTGCTCCTCGGTCTTCTCGGTCTCGTTGAAGCTCCAGTTTGCGAGGGTGTACGGCCCCGTGATGGGGACTTTGACGGGACGGTCGGCAACGTCGTCGGTGAACTCGAATTCATCGACCAGCCACGGCTCGTCGTACTCGACATCGCGGGTAATGGACGGCTTGTCGAAGTAGTTGTGTCCCCACACCTTCACCGGCCCATTGAACTCGTACCCCTCGATCCGGTCGGCGAAGTACTCGACCATCTCGGTGCGGCGCATCTCGCCGTCCACGACGACGTCGAGTCCGGCCCGTTCGTGTTCGTTGGTGATGATCCGGGCGGCGTCGTCTGCGGCCGCGTCCCACTGCTCTTGGTCGAACTCCGCGTCGCAGTCGAGTTCCCCGTCGTGCAGTTCCCGAACGCGGTGGACCCACTTCGGTTTGGGGTAGCTCCCGACCACTGTCGTCAGCAGGAAGTTATCGTTGGGATGGTCCTCCGGTCTGAACTGTTCGCGCGTGTCAGTCATTGTATGCGTGCACCTCCTCGACGGCCGCCGCATCCGCAAGGGCGTCCAGCTTCTCCTCGAATCGGTTCACGGGCAGGTAAAACAGCCCGGAGTTAGCGGTCGCGTACACCGTCTCGAACTCCGCTGCCGGCGTGTTCTCTTGGACCCACCTGATCCGGTCTTTGATCGTGGCCGCCTTCTCCACGCGGGTGTTCTGCCCGTCGACGATACCGAGTGCGATGTCGTCTTTCGTCCCGTACTCGTTGATGTTGTACAACGAGTCCTCGTGATCGGTCACGAAATCGTACCCCACGGCGTCGATGTCGGCGTCGAGCAGGTGGGCGTGGACCTTCTCGGGCAGCGCCCCGAAATACGTGTGCACGACGACGTCCGCGTCGGTCGCGCCCGCAACCGCGTCGATCGCCTCGCTCACTGCTGCGTTCCGTCCGTCTGCCGGCGGCGCTTCGACCAGCGACGGCTCGAGAACGAACAGCGTGTCGACCGCGGGGAACGACTCGATCTCTCCGACCAGAAAGTCGGCGACAGCAGCGAGGAATTCCCCGCTGTCCCCGTAATACTCGTCGGTCGCAAGCTCCGCGAGCGAGTACGGTCCCGGAACGATCGCCTGCAACCCATCGACCGAACCGACGCTAGCGAGATCCGCGGCCATGTCGCCGCTTTCGGTCAGCTCGCCGGTGACGACCGGCTCCCGGTAGAAGTTGTTGTTGTCGTAGTACCGGACGATCCCCCGCGTCTCCACGTTGTCGTGGACGGTCAGGGGGTGTGCGAGCATGTCGTCCCAGCGCAACTGCCCCTCGACGATACGGTCGAGACCCGCTGCCTGCTGGCGCTCGATCAGTTCCGTGCGCGCGCGGTCGTACACCGCCGACACGTCCGCTCCCTCGTCGCCGTCGACCAGATCGCTCTTCTGATGGCCTTTCAGATCTGATAATTCCGTTTTCGCCCGGTCCGGAAGCGGGAACAGCCCCGGTGTGGACGCGACTACGTTCACCATTGAGACCGGCTACGCCATCCCCACAAATAATATTTTCTACTCCGTCTAATGTTTCATAGTAATTTCGAGCACGACGAGCGTTTCGAACGGGACGGAATCTTCTCCGATGGAGTTGGTCGTAAAGCCGTTCTCGTTCGCGCGTTCGTCCACGGCATCGAGATCCGACAGCGTGCTGGCGAGGAGATACGCCCGTCCGGACGGGTCGAGCACCGATCGGAGTGCGTCGAGAAACTCGTTGATGACGGCTCGTCCGGTTGGTCCGCCCGAGAGCGCGTGTTCCATCCAGTCGTCCCATTCCTGTTCTGGATCGGTCGGGAGATAGGGGGGATTGCAGAGCACGACGTCGAACGGTCCACAGATTCCGTCGACGAGATCCGTGCGAACGACATCGACGCCGTGGTCGCGGGCTTGCTGGCAGGCGTGTGGGTTGATGTCCGTTCCGAGCACGGTCGCGCCGGTTCGTTCCCGAACGGTCGCGGCGATGTAGCCCGATCCCGTGCCGACATCGAGCACCCAATCGTCGGGATGGATGTGGTCACACACGGTGGTAGCGAGCAGGTGTGAATCCTCGGCGGGTTGGTACACCTGTTCGACGCCGCGCTGGTCGCGCAGATCGGTCACGACTCGACCTCCGGCTCGCCGTGGTCCACGGCGAGTCGGGCGAGCGCCGCGAACTGGGTGGGTGAGAGATCACCGGGGCGTTTACCCAGCGTTTCCGCTTGGGCGGCCGCGACGACGGCGTCCGGATCCGCGAGCTTCGAGATGTGGGCGGTGTTCCGGATCGCGTTGCGCACCGTTTTTCTGCGCTGTGTGAACACCGCCGTCACGAAGTCGAGAAAGAACCTGTCGTCGGGGACCGTGTACGCCGGCGTGCGGGGCACCACCCGAACGACCGCGCTCTCGACGGCGGGCGGTGGCGAAAACGCTTCCCTGGGGACGGGTTCGACGATCTCACACGCCGCGTAGTGTCCGGCGGTGACCGACAGCCGGCCGTACTCGTCGGTGCCCGGATCGGCGGCCATCCGTTCGGCGAACTCCCGCTGTACCATCACCACCAGCGGAACCGAACGCGGGAGCAGCCGGAACAGAACGTCGCTGCTCGCGCTGTACGGAAGGTTCGAAACCGATGCGGTCGCGTCGGGGAGTTCGACATCGAGCGCGTCTCCCTCGATGAGCGCCAATCGATCGGCGGCGATCGCGTCTTCGAACTCCGATCGGAGGAACGACACGAGTTCGGGATCGCGTTCGACGGCGGTCACGCGCTCGCCGCGTTCGAGCAGCCGGTCGGTGAGCGCACCCGTCCCCGCACCGATCTCCAACAGGTGACTCCTGTCGGCCTCGGCCGGAAGATACTCCGGCAGTCGGTCGAGCACGCGGTCGTCGACGAGAAAATGCTGGTCGTGGTCCGGATTACCGGCCACCCCGGCGCGGGCCATCAGCGCGTCGGGGTCGCGAAACGACCGAGACGAATCAGTCATTTCCTCGGTGTAGACCGTCACGTCGCAAAACGGATTCGCTCTCGAACTGTCGAAGCGCGGCGCTCACCCGACGAACGAGCGGTATTTCAGATCCTCTTCGCGGAGCTCTTCGTGAATACGATCCACGAGGATCTCGCGAGAGTTGTGCAGGCCGGACACGCGGTCTTCGAGATCCTCGAAGCTCTCGAACGGCGATCGCTTTCGCTCTTCTAAGACGTTGTTCCGGAGTTTCTTCCCGATGCCGGGGAGAAGATTCAGCTGGTGGAGCCGGAGGGTGATCGGCTGGGCCTCGTTGTAATACTCCACGAACCGCTGTTCGTCCTCGTCGATGATCGCTTGGATGGCGTACTCGAGCTCGGAGCGCGCGCTGGAGGTGAGATCATCATAGGAGATTGGCCGGGTACGATCGACGCTCTCGCTGTCGAGCGCCACCCTGTCGCCGATCGATATCCCCGCGTCGTCGCTGAGCACACATTCGAGGAGTTCGAACGTCTCGATTCCGATGGCGTGGGCGAGCGACGGCTTCTTATACTGGGGACGGTCGTCATCGGGACGCCCGTGGGGGAGGTAGTCCAGCACGACGACGGAATTCGATTTCCCGTTTTCGGCATCACTCATGTTCCGTACAAAGGGAACCACACACTTAAGTGAACTACCCGTGAGCGTGGTATCGAATGTCCCACACGGCGGTGGAGAGGGCAGCGTCGATCAGACGTACCGTGCGACGACGTTCAGGATCTCGTCGAGTTCCTCACCCGACAGCGAGTAGCGTTCCTGTGCGTAGACGGCACGGAGTTCGTCGCGGGTTTGTGGCAGGAGATCCACGATTTTGAACGCGGTCACGGTCTCGACCTTCTCGTGTTCCTGTAGCTCCTCGACCAACGCGCGCGAATCGTTTGCGCTCAGTTCGGAAAACCGGTTGACGTGTTCGATGGCGCGCGCGAGTTCGTAGCGCATTTCGCGCTCCTCGTCCGCGGCACGTTCGGCTTCGACCTCGGCGAGCAGCTCTTTGACCTCCGGAATCGTGAGGTGCTCCTCCTCGATCTTCTCTTTGAATATCGTCATCGCTGCCGGCGAAGGTGAGCTGCGCGGGAGATGAGCGTCTTTTGCGACCCACCGTCGGTGACCCGGACCTTGAACGCCCGTCCCTGCGTGCCGACGACCTCCCCAGTGGTACCGTTAAAGCGGGGATGGAACCGCCCCTCGTGAACGCTCGGGTCGATTTTGAGGTGGACTGTCTCACCGACATCGAACTCTTCGACCTGTTGCTGGGGGGGCGTTGTCCCCCTGTCACGAGGATCGTTCGAGAGCTTATTCCGCGTGCCATTAGAAGGTCCGTTGGAACTCGGCATTTGCAGTACGTTTCCCGGTGAGAGATATAAAAGGTGCGTTCTGCGGTCGCTGATTCTGTCCGGCTACGCCAGCGGGATGAACCGAAACACCAGATACGCACCCACCGTTGCGATTCCGGGGACGAAGTTCTGCAGCACGATGACCCGAGCAGTGGTTCCAGGTTCGAAGAGATCCCCGGCGTTGGGCAGATCCTCGGGATCCTCCTCCCCGATTGCCGGCACGTTTTCGGTGTGTCCGTTTCGCCCGTCGCCCACCTCGTCGGCTGGGTGGGGGTGGCCGACGGTGGGCACGCCGGTTTCCTCTCCCTCCGCGGCCAGGGCACCGACCGAGACGCTCCCATCGGTCCCCCGCCGGACGGCGTCGGAGGCGGTGACGGTGCGGGTCGCCCGCCCCCATCCCAGCCCGAGAATGGACATCGTGGCGACCACGACGAAGCTAGCGGGGATGCCGAGCCACGACAGAAAGCTCACGAGCACCGCTGTGACGAGTTCCACGACGACCGCTGCCAGCAACGGCAGCTCCGTGAGGTCGTTCCCGACGGTGTCGAGGGTGCGCCGTCCGACCGTCAGTCCGCCGAGACCGATGGCCAGCCCACCGAGCACCACACCCTGTTCCATCCCGATCGCCTCGTACCCCACCAACGGGGCGACGGCGTTGGCGACGTTGCTCGCTCCTGCGGAAAATGCCATCGCGCAGCCGATGGCAACGACCACGCCCGTCCCGATGACCTCTCGTCGGGTCGTCCCGGGTCCGAACGCGACCCGCGGTACCGTCCCCGAGCGGTTCAGTTGGAACAGCGGTCCCTGGGTCCGGGCGATCTCGAACTTCGCGACCAGCATCGGGTAGAAGTAGCGCCCGATGACGCCGCTGATCCAAAACGCTATAATTGGGGCGACCAGCCACCAGACGACGATCCGCCCCATCACTGCCCAGTCGAGCCGACCGGTCGCTAAGCCGAGTCCCGCAATGGCACCGACCGCCGTCATCGACGTGGAAGCGGGCACGCCGAACCAGTTCGAGATGAGCAATGCGAATCCGATGAAAAAGAGGATCGCAATGCTGACGCCGATCGAGAACAGCTCCGCGGGAACCACGTCCCCGCCCAGCGTCTCGACGACGTTGGGTCCGAGAACCCACCCACCGAGCAGCGCGAACAGGGCCATCAACCCGCCGGCAGCCAGCTTCGAGAGAACGTCACTACCGACTGCGGGACCGAACGCAGCTCCCGTGTTGGAGCCACCGATGTTGATCCCGACGAAAACAGCCATTACCAGCCCGACGGAGAGGAGTATGACATCGACCATCGTGTAGAACCTGAACCCGAAACGGTATGATTCTCTCGTGACCCGACCGCAACAGTCGTCCCTACGGATGGTACAAACGCTCGGCCGGGCACAAACCACCGAACAGGGAAACGACGATTCCCGGTTCAGATACGGCCGACGTTTTCGACGGAGACGCTTTCGACGCTGTCGACGCCGTCGAACGCATCTTCGACGGCTTCAGTACCGCCCGAATCGTCGGGAACGATGACCGTCGGAACGAGCGCGACGAGACCGAACGCGACGTCATCGCGTTCGAAGCCGTTGATCTTCGCTCCTTCGGGGAGCGAGTGCTCGAGTCGCTCTTGAAGCTCGTCGAGATCGATGTCCGGGCTTTCCGGCATGACCTTGATGTTGGCTGCGACTTTTCCCATGGTCGTTACGGGCCCGTGAATCCGCAATCAGGACACTCATAGAGGTTGCTCTGCTTCCGGCAGCGCTCACACCGGTGGAGCCGGTGGCCACACTCCGGGCAGTCGAACGACGCTGCGCTCAGCCCGGCGATGTTGATGCCACAGGAGGTGCATTTGCGCTGTGCTCGCTGTTCTGCGCTCATGTTCGTCCTGAGTGGTCGCCGAGATATAATTGTTGTCAAACCGCCCGTCGGATCGTGGATCGTGTCACCGATGGGCAGACCGAGGCACGAACTTCACGCCGTAGCGCGGGACCCCCTCTTGTGTGTAGACGTGTCTGATGACGGGGACGACGGTTTCGCCGACGGCTGCCTCATCGGTGAGCTGTCCGGGGAGGCTGATGGTGTTTCCGTCGCGTTCGAGCCGGACGATCGCCACGCCGAACGCGCCAGAACGCGCCTGCTGTCCGGCGAATTCTGGGGGTGCGCCACCGCGGTCGATGCTCGTTACGGTTTCGACGGTGCCGGTGGTCCACAGCTCGATCTGCTCGTAGCTCACGAGCGCGCCACAGCCCGAGCAGGCCCCCTCGGGCGGGAACGTGAGCGCGCCACAGTCGGGACACTGGCCCGCAACCAGGCGGTGGCGCTGTGGGAGTGACCGGTGCCACGACGGGACCGACACGTACGCCGCGCCCGTATCGACGCCCGGGGAGGTGATCTCCCCCCGCCGCCGGAGGTACGCCGGGTAGGTGAGCGTCCGCTGGCCGTCGAACGCACAGTCGCTCACGACGGCGTCTTCGACCTCGATCCGAAGCACGTCCGCGCCCGCGCCGCTGCCGAACGACGCCGCGAGCACCGTCTCGTGGTCGCCGGCGAGCGCGCGGGCGAGCGAGAGGGGGACGCTCGCCGCGCCGGTGTCCCCGAGTTCGTGGACGGTCGCACACGCGCGGATGGCGTCCGATGGGACGCCCAGCGCCGATGCAGCCCGGTAGGGTCGCTTGCCGTCGGGGGCCTGGACCGCTGCCGCCGTCGCTCCGTCGGTTTCCACCGACGCGGCCGCCGTCGAAATGGTCTCCGTGAACGCGTGGCGCTCGTACGTTCCGACATCGATCCCCTCGATTCGCTCGCTGCCCGTGGGCCGGAACCGAGTGCCCGGGTACGGCTCGGCGTGCTCGGCGTGCTCGGTGATGGGAGCCGAGCCGTCCGGACCGAGCACGAACGCGGCCCCACCCGCGCCGGCGGCGTGTTCCCGTGTTTCGTCGGGCGCGCCCCGGGGACAGTCAGCCGCGACGACGAGCGCCGTTTCGACCGCGGGGGCGGCGAGCAGCGCTTGCGTGCCGGCGCGCGTACTCGCTGTGAACGATCGGAGGCGCGATCGTTCGGAGACGCCGAGCATCGACGCCAGCCGCGGAGTGAGTTCCGCCTCTGCGAGGGGCGGCGTCGTGGTCGCAAACCCGAGCCAGTCGATCGCGTTCCCGTCGATCTCCGCCGCGTCCAGCGCCCGCCGTCCCGCTTCGGCCGCCATGGTCAGCGCGTCCTCGTCGGCGTCGGGCACGGCTTTGGATTCGATCCCTGGCGGCTCGAACTGTCCCCACGCGTCCGCGAACGCTTCTGCTTCGATCCGGAGTGCGGGCGTGTACGCGCCGACTGATCTGATCCGTGTGGTGTCGGTCATCACCGTTCCACCTCCGTCGTGTCCCCCCTGTCCTCGCGTTCGAAAACGTGTACCACTGCCGCGCCGCCGCTGCCGCCGACGTTGTGGGTGAGTCCGTACCGCGGCTCGTGGACCTGCCGGTCGCCGGCGCGGTCGGACAGCTGTTCGAACGCTTCGACGACCTGTCCGGTGCCGGTCGCGCCGATCGGGTGGCCCTTGGACTTCAACCCGCCGGACGTGTTGATCGGAAGCTCCCCATCGAGTGCTGTCGCGCCGCTCTCGACGAACGGCCCGGATTCCCCGCGCTCACAGAAGCCCAGATCCTCGCAGGCCAGCAGCTCCGCGATCGCAAAGCAGTCGTGTACCTCCGCGAAGTCCACGTCGTCCGGGCCGATCCCGGCCGTCTCGTAGGCCCGGGTGGCGGCCCGCCTAGACGCGGGGATCCCCGTGTACGTCTCGCGCTGGAAGAGACCGACCGCGTCGCTCGCAGCACCGACGCCGGCGATCCGGATGGGGTCGTCGGTGTATTCGTCGACCACGTCCTCGCTCACGACGAGCGCACACGCGGCCCCGTCCGTCGTGGGACAACAGTGGTACAGCGTCAGCGGATCCGCAACGGTCGGTGCTGTCCGGGCGTCCTCCAGCGAACACGCGAACTGCAGGTGTGCGTGGGGGTTCTTCGCGCCGTTGTCGTGGTTTTTCACCGCCACGCGAGAGAGCTGTTCGGCGGTGGTGTCGTACGCTTCCATGTGCGCGCGCGCCATCTGGGCGTACACGCCGGCGAACGTCGTCCCCGACAGCCGTTCCCACTCGGTCTCGCCGCTGACGCCCAGCCAGTACCGCACGGACTCACCGGACACGTCAGTCATCACCTCGAACCCACCCGCGAGAACGACGTCCGCCATCCCCGACCGAACCGCCATCACGGCCTGGCGAACGGCGTATCCCCCCGCAGCACACGCGTTCTCCACGCGCGTACACGGAACTCCATCCAGCCCGACGTGCTCGGTGACCGCCGGCCCGGACAGTCCGAGCTGTCGACCACCGACCCCGAGAGTGCCGATGTACGCCTCATCGATCTCCTCCGTCGAAAGCCCGCTCGGAACGCTGTCGAGCGCGTTCCCGTAGGCCGTCGTGAACAACGACCGGTAACTCTCGTCGGGAAACGAGCCGAAATCCGACTGCCCCGCCCCGACTACGTACGCTTCGGACATACCTACACTCCGCCAGCACGGCACTACTGTGCTACGGTTGGGAAAGGACGCTCGAACGTTGCTGGGGTATAGTGGCGGAGAAAGTTTATCGTCTCTCATCTATAGACTAGAGATACAATGATCAATGTCTCTCAGAGAGAACAGACAGCAACCGGGACAGAGGCAACCGTTACCGATCTGTTCTCGTTAATGGAACTACTGTGGGAACCACGCCTTGCGTGGCTCTATACGCACCTCTTACAGCAAGGACCGACGACGGTCGATCGAACCATCACGGAAAGCGAGATGGCCCGCTCGACCGTGTACAAGGATGTAAATCATCTGGTAGAACTAGGCGTGTTAACAAAAAACGAGACGGCTGAGCCGATGGAAGTAACCGTCGAGCCGGTGCATCTTCGAGTCCAGTCGGACCACGGTGTGTACGAGGTATCACCGGTTCTCATCGATGCTGTTGGGCGGACGTATCAACGGAAGAATGAGGACATCACGACGTTTGTCGAGCGTAACGGACTCGCAGCGTTAGCTGCGGCTATCGACTACGCAGCGGCCAATCACAGAGGAGAAATCACACAACGAATGGCGGCGCGCGAGATGGATCTCCACCCTATCGAAGGTGTCACAATTGTTACTGCTCTTCGGACTGTGTTGGCCGACGCTGTCGAACACGATCCGTATTTCGACATGGACGAGGTTACGCGGACCGATGAATAAGATCGATCCGGATAGCACGGTCATCATCGACTCAAGTGTTCTTATCGCGGTCGGTGGGCCGGAAAACGAAAAATTTCAGGCGCTCGCCGAATATGCAACACAACGGGATCACGTCTTCCAACTTCCTCGCCGGGTTCTTGAGGAACTCGACGAAAGTCCTCCACAGTACGCCACCCAGCGAACACGCGTCCGTGCGGCAATCGATCAAGGATGGTTGACACCTGCACCGACTCTGGACTACACGAATTCCGACGTTGCTGCTGTGATGGATGCAGTTCGAGCTCGAATGGCCAAACGGGCAAACAGCCGCGATGACGCGGTCGAGAAAACGGATACTGCGCTTGCAGGACTCGCGGTGCAGCTACTCACCACAGATCAAGAGGTGACAACTGTGACGATCCTGATGGCCGATGTGGGCGCAGAAACCGCGATGCGCGACGTGTTTCGGGCGCGATCGGTCGCCGATTCGATCACGATCATCGACGGCAGACGGCTCGCTGGGGAACTGGCCGATACCGATATCCGACTTCTTTGAGATCCGTCGCCTCGAATGCAGCCGTAGGAATCTGTTCCCCATCCGATGGTTATTTATGATATTAGGCTAAAGATAGATTTAGACATGGCTAATTCGTCTGGTTGGCGCGGTGATTCCCGTGGTCGGTGAGTTGTGGGAGATTTTCGTCCTCTCGGTTCGTGACGGGTTCGTGCAGGTGAGCGCGTTCGTTGCGATCACGGTATTTCTGTTCAGCTACGTACAGCACCGAACCGACGGCCGGTTGATCGAACGGCTCGAATCGAACCGCCGCGCTCAGCCGGTGGTCGGTGCGTTGATGGGGTTGACGCCGGGCTGTGGGGGTGCAATCGTCATGATGCCGTTGTACATTCGTGGCAGCGTGACGTTCGGGACGGTGGTTGCGACGCTCATCGCCACGGCGGGTGATTCGGCGTTCGTCATCCTAGTGCTCGCTCCCGAAGCGGCGCTGTACGCCTACGGTATCGGGTTCGGTGTGGCGATCATCTCGGGGTACGCCGTTGACAAGTTTGGGTTCGGCGTTGACCGCATCGATCGGGCGGTCAGCCGGCTCGATCCCACCGCAACCGATGGGGGGGTGGTGACCAACGGCGGGAGGGTTGCGCAGTCAGAGAGCACGAACACTCCCGCTGGTGTGGGTAGTCAGGTGCACCATTACCCCGGTGAGAGCTGCGACCACGAGCCAGCGACGCACGAATCCCCCGTCATGAAACGGCTGAGCAACGGCGCGCTCGCGCTGTGGTGGGTGGTCGCCGTCGGTGCGCTCGTCGTAGGCGTGGCGTATCTCGCGCGCGGCGCGCCTGAAGTGGCGCTGGTTGCGAACGCGAGTTTCGCCGGCGCGTTCACCGCGTTGGGCGTCGTGGGGACCGTCCTTTCGTTCTACCTGTATTTTGTCGGCCGGCGGTACATCGGCCACGGACGGCTGGAGCAAGCGACCGACGCGGTCGACAGCGCGAGGGAGGCGTTCACCCACGCGGCGATGGAAACCTCCTTCGTCACCGTCTGGGTGTTGGCCGCGTATCTCGTCTACGAGTACAGCGTCGCGTTGTTCTCGCTCGACATCGCCGGGATCGCTGCCGCGGCCGGGCTGCTCGCGCCGGTTGCCGGTGCTGGGCTGGGACTGATCCCCGGCTGTGGCCCACAGATCGTGCTCGCAACCGCCTACTCCCAGGGGAGCATCCCCTTCTCGGCGCTCGCTGCCAACGCCATCAGCCAGGACGGGGACGCGCTGTTCCCGCTGATTGCGATGGACAAAAAAGCCGCCGTCATCGCCTCGATCTACACCACCGTCCCCGCGCTCCTCGTCGGGACCGGGTTACATCTGCTGTTTGGCCCGCTGTTCGGCTTCGGCGTGCTCGGTGGGTGAGAGGGATCGCCGTTGAATTAGCAGTATTGCGCCTTTTTCATACGATATATGTGTGCACGCTGTCCGATGAGTGGCTAATGGACCGGGACGCGACCACGGAATACGTCGGGCGGTGCCAGCAGCTCATCGAATCGTCACCACAGATGGACGAACAGAACACGAAGATCAAGCTCGTACAGCCGTTTCTCGAGCTGCTCGGTTGGAACCTCGAAAGAATACAGGCCGAGAACTTCGGGGTCGCGCAAATCGCTTCACGATTTGCTGGATACGAGAAATAGTTGATGACTGTCATCGGTGTCTGATACTTCTCAGTAGAATTTGGCTCACTGACTCCATCCTGTGACACTGTATCTGTGGCAAGTACCGGCCCGGTGATGATACGAGTTATCTCAACAACACTATTATATAAGAAATAGAAGCAGTGATCTCGGTCGAATTCCGCGCCTCAAAACGTCATAGAGAGTCCTCCAAAAAATCCAACTGTAACCATGAGCCGCCCCAGGCTCCCGAAAAACGTCGCCAAAGCAAATTTCGTATAGTTCTTTTCCAGCACAGCAAATGCGTAGATCGAGATTGTGTCGGGAAAGAACGGGACGGACAAAGCTATCGCAAGACCACCGTAGCCGTAGCGCTGTGCGAGCTGTACGGAACGTTGCTCCGACCATTCTAGTACACCCCATCTGGAGCGCCGTATCCATTGAATTATTGGCCCAGATCGTTTGACTTCTTGGCCGATATGGAACGCGACTACGCTCCCGGCGGCCTTTCCAATCGCACTCACTAACATAATACTCGAGAGATGCATCCACGGCGGGAGACCAAGATCGAGCGGCGCGATCAGTACGATCTCGCTCGGACCAGGAAGTACGAACGCGATCAGAAACGAGTATATGAAGATAATGCCCACACCGGGCCAGCCTGTTGCTGATTCAACGAGTGCCTCGAGACTCTGGGTGAAGGAGGCGATCGAGAACTCGAACGTAAGTAACGATATTAACAACATATAATTAAAAGATCACATGTAGTGTATTCCGTTGTACGGTCGATCGGTATTCACTCACGATATTCACCATCTGGTATAGATAACAATTTCCTGTTATTATTGTCCCCATGTCCATCGTGCGTCGAGCACGTACCGATACAACCCACTAAGAACGATAGCGATCGCGTTGGCCACTAGATACGGAATGTTCCGCAACTCAACGAAAAGGAAGAGAAGAGCGAGCTGGATCGGTATTGCCGATCCACGGACAACGTTGGTTTTGAGCAACCCAATGAGATACGCAGCGACACCAGTATTCTGTGTTGCCTGAAATGTCCAGGCGTTGTTGAGATTGTACTGAAGAATGATTGTGATTTCGATGGCGATCAGTGCACCGAGCAAGTAATTAAGGCCGAGAGTATCGACGAGTGCCCAGAGCAGTACCATCTGCACTCCGGCGGCGGCGGTCCCGACGACGACGAACCGTCGCAGCTGTGGCGTAATCAGGCCACTGTGGAGATCGGAAAGGAACGTTCCAAGCATCTATCGATAACCCAGTGCCTCCAGTCGTGTCTCGATCTCGTCGTTGATGTCGTCCGCCGTATCCCGTTCCCGGTTGCGGAGCGTGCTAGCGTGCGATTCAACGATCGAACCAAACTGCTCGATCAGGCGTTGTTCCTCTGTGGTTGGATCAATCGATAGATCCTCCTGCTGAGTCGGATCGGAAGGACGGTAATACAGTTCGTTCCTTCCCTCGTCGACGTTCTCGATGTAGGTCCAGTCCTGATTTCGAACGCTTACGAGAAGATCACCCTCCGCGAGTGAGCGAGGGATGGGTTGTGCTGTTACCTCCTCACCGCGTACGGTAACTGAAACGACGGGAGTATCGACAGGGTCATCGCCTTCGAAGATGCTTGGTGTGAGGGTATCGCCCTGCCACTCGGTCGGCGGCTCGACGTTCAGAATATCAGCTACTGTGGGCGGAATCGCGTCGAGACCGACCTGGCGATCGATCCAGCGAGCGTTCGTACCGGGAACATCGATGATGAGTGGAATCCGGATCAGTTCATCGTATAGTTTCGGATAGTGTGCGAGATGACCATGCTCCTGGAACTCCTCGCCGTGGTCGCCTGCCACGATAACGGCAGTTTCCTCGTCGATGCCGTTCGACGAGAGCGTACCGAGAAGACGACCGATGCTGGCATCCACCTGTCGGACTGCTGCCTGGTAGAGGGTGCGAAGGTCCCTGAGCGTTCGCTTACCGACATTCCTGCCAAGGCCAGTTCGGGTGTGTGCATGCAACATTCGGTGTGTGCCGAGTAGATCCGACGATACGTCACGGATATAGCGGGGGGCGGGGACGTACGGTGTGTGCGTATCCATGTAATGGACCCAAAGGAAGAACGGGGTTTCCGCCTCCTCAATGAACGATGTCGCGGCGTGCTCGACATCGAACATACGGGACGTATCGAGAAACGGCCGATCGTCGGTTTCCCCGCGGAGCCACGAACTGATGCGGCGAACGGGGGAGGTCACCAACTGAAGCCACGCTTCGACAGTGGGATGTCTCGCCAGATAGCGACTATAAATACTAGATCCCATACTGGCAACAAACGGTTCGAACTCGTCGAATCCGGCATCGTAATCCCAATGTGAGGTAAGAAATCCGTTCGCGGCATTGAAGCCACCCGTCAAGACGTTGGCTTCCGACAGCACCGCCGAGAGTGTCGACGATCTATCGACGCCGATGTGTCCAGTATCGGCGAACACTGGCCGTGACCCCAGGATCGATGGAAACGAAAACGGCGTCCAGTTTCCGGTCGCGAAAGCGTTATCAAACACGGTTGCACGCTCGGCGAGAGCATCCATCACCGGTGTGTGGCGGTTCTCGTCGTACGGACCGATTGCGTCTGCCCGAAGCGAGTCGACCGTGATGAGGACGACGTTCGATATATCTGTGACACTCATATTCGTTGGTACTACGTCGATTTACCCTCGTTCAAGCAATAGCTCTCCAATCAGTAGGCGGTGACTGCGGCCAGTCCATTCGCTGGAGAGGAGGGAGTGTGAACATCCACTGTCCGTTAGCCAAGATCACTGCTACGATACTAATTAGACGGTTAGTTGTCGTCTTTATAGTTTCGGTTTCTTTGACGAGTTGTGTGTTGTGAGTAGTAGTGTGCCCGATGGAGAACGTTCGTACGTGGCTCTAACGTTGAATCACTAACACCGTATCGGAGGCCTCATTCACCCACTGTGTTCCTGTGAGTAATGTGAGCGCTGAGTCACCGGGTATATACCAACACGATCCACCATCAATGAAAACACTATTATGGTATTTCAAACAACCATTCATCGTCCTGGCCCTCCCTCCACATCTAGGCGAGTCCAACGCCATCGGCCAATAATTTGTTACAGCGCAGACGTACTCGTCACTCTATTCCATCTGCTGCTTCCTCGGTCGATAGGATGGCAGTTACGTATTCGTCAGCGGTCCGTCTGGCTGTCGCCAGCGCATCCTCCTCATCAAGGACAACAGTTCGAGTTCGGGCGCCGTCAACAATTATCATTAATGCGCGTGCCGCGTGTTCGGCGTCGACATTCTCGAATATTCCTTCGTCAATCCCGTGGTTGATGACTGCCTTGAGCATATACCGGGTGTACTCGTCGTTCTGCTGGAACCGCTCACAGAACGCCTCCTTGTACGGCGCTTGACTCCGCATCTCCAACATCGCGATCAACATATCCTGATGGTCCACTGGATCGACGAGCAGTTTGTCGAGCAGCAATTCCATCCGCTCCTCGGGATCGGTCGTTTTGATGTCCCGAACGGTATCGACAAACTGGTCGAGCAGATAATCTAGATACGCTGCCAACAGGTCGTCTTTCGTCTCGTAATGGTAGTGGATAGCAGCGGTCGACTTGCCGTACTCTTCAGCGATCCGTTTGATCGTGAGATCGGCGTATCCGTGTTTTCGAAGCGCCCGGTAGGTCGCACGCATGATCTCCTCGTTTGGATCCGGGGCTGTGTGTTCCGGCGGATCAGCCATTGTGTAATAGATCTGTTGGAGATCAGATAATAGTTGTGACTCACTCGTTAGATCCGACTAGTCAGTATCGACTCATCAATTGAGTAGATGAATACAGACGGTTGCGTGGGCGCGCTATCGGGTGTACTAGTCCTCAAGTCGTTTGACTAATCAGTTAGTAAATAGCGTATCGGAAGATATGGACGATGGACCAGCCACGGAGATCTGGAGTCGACCTATCGCACCCTCTGCGATCACGCCTCTCTGGCTCGATGAGGACGACGAACCAGCTATATTCTCAACACATGTGTACCATCCAGAGAGTCTCCCCTTCCCGGCGCTCGCTGCCAACGCCATCAGCCAGGACGGGGACGCGCTGTTCCCGCTGATTGCGATGGACAAAAAAGCCGCCGTCATCGCCTCTATCTACACCACCGTCCCCGCGCTCCTCGTCGGGATCGGGTTACATCTGCTCTTTGGCCCGCTGTTCGGCTTCGGCGTGCTCGGTGGGTAGGGGGTTGCCGTTGAATTAGCAGTATTGCGCCTTTTTCATACGATATATGTGTGCACGCTGTCCGATGAGTGGCTAATGGACCGGGACGCGATCACGGAATACGTCGGGCGGTGCCAGCAGCTCATCGAATCGTCACCACAGATGGACGAACAGAACACGAAGATCAAGCTCGTACAGCCGTTTCTCGAACTGCTCGGTTGGAATCTCTACTCGACTGAAGTCGCGCTAGAATACACGGTTCCGATGGCCTCCGGGAGCACCCACGTCGATTACGCGCTTCTCGTTGGGGAGACCCCCGTCGTGTTCGTGGAGGCAAAGCCCGTTCGCTCTACGCTCACCGACGGGAACGTCCAGCAGTTGCGCAGCTACATGAGACAGGAGCTCGATGTCGACTGGGGGATCCTCACGAATGGACGGTCGTTCGAGGTGCTAACCAAGAGCCGCTCTCGGAACGACGGGGAGGAAGTATCGGTGGTTCAGTTCGATCTCGACGATCTCACTGAGAATCCGGGCGTGTTGGAACTGCTTTCCAAAGAGTCGATCCGCTCGGGAAAATCAGACGAGATAGCCGAATAAGTCGCACAGACGAATCGAACGATCCGGTGTCTTCGAGAGAACGAGGACAGCGTTAGCGAATCCATCGCCACGACTGTCGAGAACGAGGTCGATGAGCTGCCGATCGATCTCGAAGAACAGGCCCGTGAGTTCGTCCAAAACCTCGTCTCGGTGCTCGGAGAGCAACGACAGTTCGTTAGTGAAGCACCCCCCTCCAAATCACAGAAATCGGACGGTTCCGGTGAGATTGAGCCGCTTGAGAACCATGTGAAGGGGAAGATAGATCGGAACGAAATCGACGGCGATCCGGACGCGAAAGTAGCGGTATTTCCTGTTCGGAATCTGGTCTTCCGTTTCTCAAGGAGAACGAAGCGTGGGGTTTCGTCCGAATCGGAAGTGAATTCGATTACGTGGCGATGTACGTTACCCGCGACGTTCGATCAGTGAAATACTTCGCAACGGTTGATACCGTAGTCACACCCGAAGAGGCCGATCTGCTGCGGGAACCGCTTGATTACAAAGATCGAGCCAAGATAGCGGACGACAAAATGGTCGTGACCTTCGAATCAGGATCTCTTTACGAGCTGGAAGACCCGATTCCCTACGAGAGCAAATACCCACAGAGCCTTCGATATACGACGCTCGATAGTATCCGAAACGCGGAGACGACCGACGGCCTGTTCTGATAGTAGTGGTGTGAGAATCACTTGGATAACAAGTATCGAAATGCGTGGGACCGGATTTGAACCGGCGGACCCCTACGGGACAGCGTCCTAAGCGCTGCGCCGTTTCCTGGCTTGGCTACCCACGCGCACCCGGAGGTACAACGAACGGTGAAAAAAGCCTGTCGTTACTCACGGCTATTCGTGCTATCACACCTCACAAAGTTTTACTCCGATCATAACCGATGAAACGGTAGAGCAAGCATGTACCGCGCCCGGGAGCAGGTGGAAAACCAGCGGTGGCTCGCAGAGATCGAGCGGGCGGCCGAGCAGTTGGAACTCGATGCGACGGTTAGCGCGCGCGCGATCGATCTGTTTCTATCGACGGTGCCCGACGCCGAGCGATCGAAGCGCGCAACCGTGGCGGCTAGTCTGTACGCCGGCGCGCTCATTGAAGGCGACCGCCGGTCACAGAAGGCCGTCGCGGACGCGGTCGGCGTGTCGCGGCTGACAATCCAACAACGATGGAAAGGACTCATCGAGGAGGCCGGACTGAAACCACCGGAGTGGTGAGGAAAAAGCGGCTGGATCCCATAGCCGGCGTCAGTTACTGCTCGGAGGTCGGTCGTCCTTGTCGCTTTGGGGTGAGGGCACCGTGCTCGTCGATTTCACCCTTCACGATTCGCGTGCTCGAAATGCGTTCCCCGTCCTCGGCTTCGAGGTGGTTGACAACAACGATTTCGAGCGGATCGAGACCTCGGTCCGCCCGGATTCGGTTGATCGTTTTCCCGGTCGGTTCGGTCTCTGGGGAGACGATGAGATACTCGAACCCCGGCTCCGTTGCGATACCGGTCGGCTCATCGAGCCGTCGGATCTCGAATCGATGGTCGTAACGATCACCAGCCCGTTCGAGTTCGCGTTCGAGATCGCGCTGTCGCTCCTCGAACGGACGAATGTGGCGTTCTTCGTTGCGGGTTTGAGGTGCCAGCTCGTCGCTCGTGAGACCGACTGTGACAGCCCCGAGTTGGAACGCCCGATCGAACAACTTCCGATGACCGTCGTGAACCGGATCGAACGTCCCCCCTAGCGCGACTTGCATACGTTCGGTCATGCGTCGCCCGTGGCTTAGTGGCTTCGGCTCGCACAACACCGTCTCCCGATCTGTCAAACCGGCCGCTCGTTTGCCTCACCGATCATCGGAGCGAAACGCTGACTCCGTGACGGTAACGGTGATGGGGGTCCGCTGTTGGGCGCGCTCTCGATCCTGCTCCCCGTCTTGCTCCTCCTCGTGATCCCGTGCCTGGCGCTGAATGGGTTCCCCACGCGGGGTTCGATCCCGATCGGCCCCGTCGACCCCGAGCAGTTCGTCGAGCATGAACGCCCTGTTTAGCTTCTCCTGTATCGGTTCGAGGATGTCGAGCACCAACTCCTTGGGAGGGATGCTCTCGTAGACGTACGGACCGTCGGTACCACTCAGCTCGCGCTCGTAGCGTCTGACGACGCCCTCCTCGTGAAGCACCGCGAGCGACTCCCGAACCGTGCTCGGATACAGCCCTGTTCCCGTTGCGATCTCGTCGCTCGTCGCTCCCGGCTGCTGCCGGAGATACAGGTAAATGCGGGCGCGAGTGTCGGTGTCGAGCATAAATGTCAGTAACTCGATGAGAGACTCATCCAGTTCCCCCGTGGCGGCACTCCGTCTCATCCGCGGACGGACGGAATTCTGCTGTTCGGCATCTGTCCGACGTTCATCTCGTATGTCGTTCGGGGACATGGCTCATCCACTGTGCATGTTGACGAAACTCTCGGATAAAAATCCTTGCTTGTACGGATCCACGTGCGCACCCACCCACGAACGAATCATTCATGAATGATATCTATACTATCTTGTAGATGTCGTCGAGACAGTGTTCTCGGTGGATCCGGCTCGCGTCGTTCACCGCCTTCTGTGCCCTACAGCGGCCGAGTACGGCGGATCGTTCACATATCAACCCGTCGTTTTTCGCTCGTTGCTTCCCTGGTATATCGAAGAATGGAGTCACCACAGCAACAAACGCGGAGAACTCGGAATGGGATGATGGGCGCGATCGCCCTCCTCGCGGTTGGCCTGTTGCTCGCCGGGGCGACAGGACTGTATCGCGTGTTCTCGTACTTTGCGGCGTTGTTCATCGTCGCGGTGCTGGGAGCTGCATCGGTAGAACGAAACGACAGGGAACTCGATCTCGCGCCGTACTCCTGGTTGGTGGTCGGTCTCGGAGCGACCTTCGTGATCGGGCTGACGGGCATCTGGCTCCGCTGGGAGCCGGGCACGACCGAATACACCTACGTGCTCGGGCTGCCAGCTTCGACGTTGATCTACGTGGTTTTCCTCTGGTTGCTCCCGATCCTCGGTGCGGTGTACTACGCCCTCGTCTTCCCGTCGATCGGGAACGAACGGGTCATCAACGACATCATGAGCGATGTGAGACGAGTACAACGGACTGAACGGTATCCGTTATCACCGTCCCCACCCGAAGCCGACGGCGGTGAGCCGTCCACGCCGCGTCGGGAGGCGAAACAGTCCGAGAGTGAAAGCGAAAGCGACAGTGAGGAACGACGATGACGGTACCGATCGTTCCGTTACAGGAGATACCGGTCACAGACAGCCCGTACGTGCTGCTGTTCGGTGGCGTCTATCTTTCGTTGGTGTTGGGGATCGGCGTCTGGGGCTACCTCCAAACAGAGAGCACGGCGGATTTTCTCATCACCGGCAAGAGCGTCGGCACGTGGGTACTCGCGCTGACAGCGTTCTCGGTCATCCAGTCCGGGTTCGGATTCGTCGGCGGACCGGAGCTCGTCTATTCGTTCGGAACGACCGCGCTGTGGATCTTTTTCACCGCTCCACTCGGCTTCGTCGTCGCGTGGATGCTACTGGCAAAGCGGCTGCGCCTGTTGGCGGACGTTCGGGACGTGATGACGCTTGCAGACGGGATGTACGTCCGGTATGAGAGCGCGTGGGTGCGCGGACTGACGGCCGTCGCGGTCATCGTCGGCGTAATGGCGTACCTCGCGACCAACCTCGCGGCGTTGCAGTACGTGATGCGCGCGATCTTCGGCCTGCCGGTGGTGTGGGGGTTATTCATCGGCGCGTTCATCCTGCTGGCCTACAGCACGCTCGGCGGAATGATCGCGGGCGTTTGGACCGATTTCGTCCAGGCCATCACGATGATCGTCGGTTCGGTCTTCGTCTTCGCCTTCGCGCTCTCGTTCGGTGGCGGCATGGAGTCCATTTCACGATCGCTTGCGAGCGCCGATCCGGCGTTCGTTTCCCCGTTCGGAGCCATGGATGCGCCGGCCGCGACCATCTTCACGGCGCTCGGCTGGTGGATACTGTTCTCTATCGGTACGGCCGGACAGCCACACCTGATAACCAAGTTCTACATGAGCCGGAACCTGCGCATCCTCCGGTGGGGCGCACCGATCGCCGCGGTGACGTACGCGATCTCGAGTTTGATCGCGTTTTCGGCCGGGCTGTCGATGCGCGCGATGGTCGAGGCCGGACAGACCGCGGCTCCGAAAAGCGCCTCCGTCGTCGGGCCGGTGTTCGTGCTCGAACACACGCCCGGCGTCGTGGCCGGACTCATTCTGGCAGCGCTGTTGGCGGCGATCATGAGCACGAGCGACTCGTTTCTCAACATCGGCGCGGCGGCCATCTCCCGGGATCTCCCGCGCGCGCTGGGACGGCCGATCGAGAACGACACGACCGAACTCCGAGTGACCCAGGCCGCCCTGGCCAGCATCACCGTCGTCTCGACGCTCATCGTCTACTTCTCGGAAACGCTGGTCGGCATCCTCGGCACCATCGGGTGGGGGTTCTTCGCAGCGGCGTTTTTCGCCATCGCGGCGCTCGGATTGAACTGGACGGGCGCAACCAAAGAGGGCGCAATCGTCGCGCTGTTGGGCGGATTAGCGGTCAACCTCTTCTACAGCGCTGTGCCCCGAATCGCCGAGACGGCCGGTTTCGAGGGAGTCGCTGACACGATCGCAGGGCTGTATCCGTTCCCCGCTCCGTTCCCCGTCGGGACGGTCGCGCTGCTCGTAACCGTCGTCCTCTTCGTCGTCGTGTCGTTGGCGACCCAGGACGGTCGGTCGGTTCCGGCTGACATCGCTGTCCTCATCGAACGGTGACGATGGACTCGAACGAAACTGACCTCGCGCGGTTCACGGGATGGTTCCGGCGACGGCCGACGTCGTTGGAGTTCTGGGAGCTGGTGGTAACCGACAGCCGTGTCGTCTGGTGTTTCGTCGGTGAGTCGTTCAAATCGCTCCTCCTGCGAGCGGACACCGGCGAACGCGGTCGTCGGGAGGTCGATCGCGCGACCCCCGAGCGAGCGCTAACGCTTGCCGATCGGAACTTCGAGGTCGCGCTCGATTCGATTCGCTGCGTTCGTCTTCGAGAGGGCTCCCGGCTCCGGCGCGCCGGCCTGACCGTGGCGTGGCAGGAAAACGACGCCACGTCGGTCGAACTGTACGGCACGCGGTCCCAGGAGTCACACGCCGACATCGTCCGAGCACTCCGGGAGGAACCAGCGCTTTCCCACATCGATATCGCGGTCGAAACGACGCGGCTACCCTGATTCGATCCGGTGTGAACCGGATTGGTCTGATCTCGGTTTCCTGCTCAGTCCGTGTGTTACTCCCGACGGGACCGGTCGTCCTCCTCGACGGACGGAAAGAGAGAAACGGTCCGTTCGAGGAGCTTCCGCTCGGCGCGTCGCAGGTTCTTCGAAACCCCCGTTTTGGAAATGTCGAACACCTCGGTCAGCGTTTCGAGCGTCGCATCGCGCGGGGTTCGAAAGTACCCCATCTCCACGGCCGTTCGGAGCGTCCGGCGCTCGGTGTCGGAAAGCTCTCGACACCCGTCTAGAAACCCTTTCGCTGCGTCGATGTGCTGGATCACGTCGAGATACTCCTCGAACGACGCGTCGCTTCGGGTCTCCACCCTGAAATCGTTCTTTGTCGATAGGGCGGACAGGGCGGCGTCAGCGGCCGAATCGGTGTCGAATCCGACGCTCCAGCGCTCGCTTCCGTCGCGGATCTGGAACGGACCGGTGATGTAGCCGTCGTGTTTCCGGATCGTCCCCATCGCGTTCGTCTCGCCGATGGACGATTTGATCACGGCCGTCTCCCCGCGCCGGGAGAGCAACTCGAACCCCATCATCCCGTCGTGGCGTTGCAACGCCTCGAAACCGTTGGTCAGCGCGCCGCGATCCGCGCCGGTGACGAGGATCCGAGTTTCCAGCTCCTGTTGGGCAGTGTTGAAATCCCAGTGCATCGTGTGAAACGACACGTCGGTGGTGTCGGTCACGTCGATGTACGGGCAGTCGTACTGCACCATGTCCATTGTTACCGAGATCATATCGTTTCCCGTTACCAATCGTGAACAATAAGGATTGTCATCGGCGGCATAAGCGTTCACATGTGAACCCGGCGTTTTTCGCCCGACGCCCCCCTCAGACGACGTTGCGATGACCGATTCAGCCAGCGAGAGCCGCGTTGCCCCGCCGACGATATCGTCCGAGGATATTCTCCGCCCCGACGACGAGCACTTCACCGAGGACACCGTCTGTATCGTGACTGGGTCCGGGTCCGGAATCGGACGGGCGACCGCCGTTGCGCTGGCGGGCAACGGGATGACAGTGGTCGGAACCGACGTGGACAGGGCGGGTCTCGAGGAAACCGCCGACCAGGTGGCTGCGCTCGATCTCGACGGTTCCTTCGAGTCCGTTGTCGCTGATCTCACCAGCGACGAGGATCTCGAGCGCATCGTCGCCTCGGCGGCCGAACGCGGTTCGATCCGGTATCTCGCCAACGTCGCCGGGACCCAACACATCGATTCGATCGAGGAGTTTCCGATGGAGACCTACGACGCGATGCACCGGATCATGCTCAGGGCACCGCTCTATCTCACGAGGCTGTGTCTGCCACACGTTCGCTCGACCGACGACGGCGTCGGCTGTATCGGAAACATGTGTTCGGTGCACGGCCACTACGTCACCGCCGACAAAGTCGCGTACAACGTTTCGAAGTTCGGTCTCCGTGGGCTGACACAATCGATCGCGGCCGAAGGGAACGGACCGCTGCGCTCGTTCTCGATCAGCACGGGCTACGTGAAGACGCCCCTCGTCACGGAGCAAATCCCCGATACGGCCGCCCAGCGCGGCATCTCCGTCGACGAGGTGGTCGAGGACGTGATGCTCGGACAGGCACGAACGCCGGAGATGATGGAGCCGATCGACGTTGCAAACCTGTTCGTGTTCGGCTTTTCGGAGCACGCCGCGCACCTGAACGGCGGCGATCTGCTGTTCGACGGCGGCATGACCCTCACCTACGACTGACCACGTCGTGGCTGCCGACCGATGTATCACAACCGTAACGCCGTACAGAGCTCGTCGAGACCGCGTTCTCGATGGATTCGCCGCTGTCGTTGGGCACCGCTTTCGTCGTCGTACAGCCGTCGAAGCCCGGCGATACCGAGCCGTTCACACTCGCGTTCGACGAGTTCCCCGAGATCCACGACCCCAGAGCACTCCCGATCGATGAACGAGGCGTCGTGGCCGTGGCGGATCGCCCGCCACTTGTTCTCGTCGAGCGTTTCCCGCCGATGATGGGGCGTCATCGCGTTTGTGGCCGTCGTCGGGGAGCGTTCGGCGTCCTCATAGCGTGCTGCGTAGTCCATGACGAGCGCGTGGGTGTACTCCACGAACGCGAGCACACGCTCTGGATCGGCCTGTGCGTCGGGCGTACGGACCTCGACAGTGCCGTGGACGGAATGGGGCCGCACATCGTACCACAGCTCGCCTCGGTCCTGAATCGAGCCGGATTCGAGCATCAGCCGTTCGAGATCGAGAAACTCCTCGAACGAATCGAACGCCGTCGGCATCCCCGTGTTCGGGAGCGCTTCGAAGATCCTCGCGCGCGCAGACGCGAGTCCAGTGTCGTACCCGTTCCAGAACGGGGAGTTCGCCGACAGTGCGAGCATGACCGGAAGGTGCCAGCGCATCTCGTTTGCGATCCACGTCGCTTTGTCCGCGTCGTCGACCCCGATGTGGACGTGCAAACCGGTCGTGGTGTTGCGGTGTTGTGGGTACTGGATGCGGTCGAGCTGGGAGCGATACCGGGGTTTCTGTGCGTGTTCGAGTTCGCGCCACTTCGCGGCCGGGTGGAGTCCGGCGGCCGCGATGCCGTAGCCGTGCGCCTCAGCGTGGTCGAGCAGCGCGGTCCGGACCGCGCGGAGCGAGTCCCCGGCGTCGTCGAGCCGGTCGATCTCCGGCGTTTGGGTTTCGATAACGCATTTGAACAGCTCGTGATCTAACCGATCGTGAAGTATCTCCGGAGGGGTGCTCTCGTAGACGAGATCGTCCGTGCCCGACGTGGGTCGGCCACGGTCGTCGACGACGAAGAACTCCTCTTCGATGCCGATCGTCCCGAGCCGATCGAACGCCTCGGCCGAGCCGAGATCCGCCACCGCATCGTCCTCCGACGGCGTCTGGTCCGTCTCCGACACACGATCAGCGTCCCGCTTCGATTTCATACCCGAACTCCTGCCTCCGGTGGATAAACACTTACTCTCCGCGCTCGTTCTCTGTGCGCCCGAGAAACGGAGTAATGGTGGCGACGAGTTCTTCGGGGCGCTCACGTGGCACCCAGTGACCACACGACGGAACGACCCGGAGCTCGGCGGACCGGGCGACCGTCGCGGCCCTGACGGCCCGGGCGACGGGAATGAGCGCGTCGTGTTCGCCGTGGACGAACAGCGTCGGCACCAAGAGATCGGAGAGCTTCCCGGCGTAGTTCGTCCGCAGTCCCTCCGAGCGGATCTCCGCGCGCTGGAACGCCTGCCACGCCGCGGTCGCGTTCGGTCGGTGGAGCTGGCGGAGCACGTCGTTGTACAGCTCGTCAGTGAGATTGGGCGGGTGCACTGCGGCGCGGAGGCACAGAAACGCCAACAGCCGACTGTTCCGGATGGCCCACCACAGCGCTCCCAACAGGGGAGAGCGAACGACTGCCGCCGCAGCCGAGCCACCCGGAACCGAGCCACCAAGCCCGTAGCTATCGATGGCGACGAGGCGGTGGACACGTTCGGGACGAGAGAGCGCGTATCCGATCGCAATGGCCCCGCCGAGCGAAACGCCAACGAGCGAGGGACGCTCGACGCCGACAGCGTCGAGAAACCCATCGAGTACCCCGATGTAATACTCGGTCGTCGGCGACCGTTCGGGCGGTTCGCTTTCCCCGTATCCGGGCCAGTCGAGCGCGTACACCCGAAACGATTCGGCAAGCAGGGGACGAACGTCTCGCCACGAAACCATAGCAGCGTCGAACCCACCACCGTGTAGAAGGACGATCGGCGGCGCGTCCGGATCGCCCGCGACAGTGTAGGCAACGGCCGTTTCATCCGCGTGGACCGTCTCCCTGTGCGCTCGGTGCATACCACGACCACGCCACGCTGGCACAAAACGGTTCGACCGTGCTATCCCCGACACTCCGATTCGGTGACGCGCACGACGAGCGTCTCCTCGACGTCGCGGAGATCGTACGCCGGAACTGTTCCATTGGTTCGGGTGGTGTACATCGGTTCGACGAGTCGGGATTTTTCGCCGTTCTCGCCGTCCTCGATCCCGTACACCACGAGGTGGGATGTGCTCTCCTCGGGCGAGATGTTCCCGTCCCGAACGGCGGTCGCAAGCTCCTGTGAGAGCCACTCCGTCTCGCTGATAGAGGGTTCGAGCACGAGCGCGGCGTCGGCAAAGCGGGCGAGATACCAGCTCAGATCGTTACAAAACGAGACTG
Source organism: Halobacteriales archaeon YIM A00010 (assembly GCA_025041175.1). Taxonomy (GTDB): domain Archaea; phylum Halobacteriota; class Halobacteria; order Halobacteriales; family Haloarculaceae; genus Halocatena. The sequence continues at coordinate 492,499 of JAKCFJ010000001.1, read as the reverse complement.
CAACCCCGAGGCTGATCGTCTCGATCGCCACAGTGTTGGCGTACGGGCGTTCGAGGTAGTACGTTGTGAGCGCCTCGCGGGCGGTCTGCCGGGACAACAACTCGGTGCGGAGATCGTGATCGGGGCTCCCAACGAGACAAACCCGGGTCATGAAATGAGATTCACGACAGCACCTAAAGCGGTTTCCGTTCTCAGAACGTCGTCAGCTCCCCGGCGATAACGAGTTCGGTGAGGTCGGTGATGTTCGCCAGCTCTTCGTCGATGATCGCGGTGATGTCGTCTTCGATGTCGCCCAACGACACGCCCGATTCGGTGACGACCGCAGCGTCGGCGACGTGTGGGTGGTCGATCGGCTTCCCTATCTGTGAGAGCAGCCGGATGCGGATCTCCCGGATCCCCTCGACCTCGTCCACGACGCGGTGTGCGATCTCCGTCGAAAGCAGGTTGTAGATCTTGCCGATGTGGTTCACGGGGTTCTTCCCGCTGGTCGCCTCCATGCTCATCGATCGGTTCGGGGTTATCAACCCGTTGGCGCGGTTCCCCCGTCCGACCGATCCGTCATCGCCCTGTTCTGCGCTCGTACCGGTCGTCGTGAGGTAGATCGCGCCCTCCTCGTAGTCGTCGGCGGTGTTGATGTGCACCGTGACCGATCGATCCGTTAGCCCACTCGCCAGCTCGTGGACGTACTCCCTGACATCGCGGACGGACTGTCGGTAGTCGTCCATGCCGTCGAGATGCGCGTCGACCATCGCCGCTGCCACCGTAACGTCGATCCGGTCGCCCTCTCGTTTCCCCATCACCTTGATGTCGGTCCCGACTTCGGGGTGGGTCGTGGCGTACTCGGCGTTCAGGCGGCGCTCGGTCGATCTGACGATCTGCTCGGTCTCGGTGAGCGGCGCGTGCCCGACACCGAAGCTCGTGTCGTTTGCCATCGGCACCTGCCGTCCCGAGTCACCGAACACCTCCCGGAGATCGCCGCTGCCCTCACCGAGCTCCACGTCGACAACGACGTCGCTGCCGAAATCCAGCTCCGGGAGCTGTGTTCCCAGATACTCCCGCGCGGCCTCCAGCGCGATCGTTTCGGTCGGAACCGTCGTTCCGTCGTACTCCCGCGTCGCCCGGCCCACGATGAGAATGTGGATCGGAGTGGTCACTTCACCGCCGCCGAACGCCGGCGCAGCAGACCCCGCCACGAGCTGGGTCTCGTCGGTGTTGTAGTGAAGCACCGTCCCGACGCGATCGAGATACTCGCGCGCGAGCGCCTCGGAAACGTGCTCTGCCACCCCGTCACAGATAGAATCCGGATGCCCGATCCCCTTGCGTTCTACGATCTCGACGGCCTGATCCTCGACGGCCTGCCGTGCCATCGGCTCGACCTGAATGTTCCGACTGCTCATTTCTACGCTGTTGGCCCGGATTCGTTCTATAACTTACGGAAACCTTCGAGTTCAATTTGATTACTCTTAGTTATTCAATAGGAGACCGAGGTAGGCGGTGCGGATCTGGTCGTCCGGATCGAGACCCAGATCGCGGAGGATCGAGAACGCGCCCTCGCGCGCGGTTTCGATCGCGTCGGCGCGTTCGGGGTCCGGGGCTTCGACCTCAGTTTCGACCTCGACGAACGCTCCGAGACCGGTGACAGCGTCGAGCGTAACGGTGTAGTCGCCGATCGCGTACCGTTCGCGGGTTTTCTCCACGGTCGCCGCGGGGGAGAAGCCGAGGTTCTCGAGGATCTCGTTCAGCCGTGTGCGACTCGTCACTCCCGTTTCGATCTCCGTTCGGGTTTTCGAGGCGTCGTCAATGCGAGGACCCTTGTAGGTGAGGAGCGTCGCGGTCTCGGCGTCGGGCGTGCGCTCGGTTCTGATGCGGAGCGCTTCGTCGGTCGTCTCGAACTCTCGGTGGGGCGCGTCGTAGTAGGTATCGGTCTGTTCGACAGTGTCCGTGTGCGTGGCGTCAGATTCTGCCAGTCGGGATCGGACCGGCTCGTGGGACACTTTCACCTTCACCTCGACTTCGTACATTGTTGCTGTGGATCGCGTTCGGAAATGTTGTGGTTGTGGGCGTGGCAGTCGAGCACACTCGGTCAATGGAAACGTGACGGTTAAGGGTGTATCGGAAGACGTATTCCATATGACTGGCGAACCAGAAGAGACGAACGCAGAATCTGACGCTGAGACCGAGGCAGAGGCGTCGGCCGAGCAAGAAGCGGAATCGACCGAACAGAACAGCGAAGGGCTTCAGGAGGACGATTTCGTTCGGATCGCGTACACCGCCCGAACGGTCGAGGACGGCTCGTTGGTCGACACGACCGACGAGGAAGTCGCAGAAGAGGAGGGGGTTGCGGAGGAGGGGACCTTCGAGCCGCGCGTCATCGTGCTGGGGTCCGAACACATCTTCCCGGGCGTCGAAGACGCTATTACCGGCAAATCCGCCGGTGACAGCGGTTCGGTCACCATCCCCACTGAAGAGGCCTTCGGGGAGTACGACCAGGAGGAGGTGCGCACCGTGAGCGCGGAGAAGATCCCCGAAGACGACCGCTATCCCGGCGCACAGGTACAGATCGAGCAAGAACAGGGCTACCTCGAAACCATCATCGGTGGCCGCGCCCGCGTCGACTTCAACCACCCGCTCGCCGGCGAGGACATCGAGTACGACTACGAGATTGTCGACACCGTGGAGGACGATCTCGAGCGCGCGGAGGGACTGATGGACATGTTCTTCGACATCGATCTCGATATGGAGCTCCAAACCGACGAGGTCGAAGAAGAACAGCCGGTCGAAAGCGACGACGAAGAGACCGAGGAGGAAGCCGAGGAAGAACCCGAATTCGAGACGGTCACCGTCGAGAAGGAGTCGTTGTACATCGAATCGACGCCGCAGCTGGCGATGAACCAGCAGTGGATGTTCCAAAAACAACAGATCGCCCAACAGCTCATCGACCAGACCGGCATCGACCGCGTCGTCGTTCAGGAAATCATCGACGACAGCCCGATGGGCGGGATGGGGATGCCCGGAATGATGGGCGGCGGGGCCGGCGGCGGTGACATCGAAGAGGCGCTCGAAGACGTCGACGTGGACGCCGACGAGATCGTCGAGGAGATCGAGGGCGAAGAACTCGACGAGCCGACCACCGAATAATCCGAGCGAGTCGACACGGCGGATCGGGGTGATACCCGACGACGCATCCGGTCACAAATCGGAGCACAACACGTTTGCCCCCGGAGGTCATAGGCCGCTTATGAAGCGGATCATCGCCCTGCTGTTGCTCATTCCGCTCGCGGACATCGTCCTTCTCGTCGGGGTGGCAGAGCTGATCGGGCCGGTTGCGACGGTTCTATTGGTCGTACTGACGGCGCTCATCGGGATGTTGCTCGTCCGGGCGGAGGGTCGCCACACCGTCCGGCGGATCAACCGCAAGCTGACCCAGGGCGAAACCCCCGAGAACGAACTCATCGATGGGGCGTTACTCATCGCCGCGGGAGCCTTTTTCCTCACCCCCGGCCTGGTCACTGATCTCACCGGACTGGTCCTCGTGCTGGGGCCGACGCGGTATCCTATCAGGCTGTTGCTAAAGAAGTACGTCATCACCCCGTATCTCGACGACAGATCCGACGGCTTCGTCACCGGCACCGTCTACACCGGGGGCTTTCCCGACGGAGGCGATCAGAAAACCACGACGTACGACCTCGGTGAGGACGAGTACACCATCGACGGCGAGCGGAGCGAAGACTGAGCTGTGTTGGTTTCCCGGCCAGACGCTCGCGCTGGGGCTGCCGAACGGAACCCCGACTCGTCGGCAGCGATCTTTCGGATCGGTGATCGGCGCGGAGGGCTGGCACTCGGTTTTGGTTCGTTCGAGCGATCGGTTGTCGACGGCGTGGCCGAGCGCCGGGCGAGACAGCGCGCGTGTCCCTGGGTACAAGCCCGTTGCGTGCTCAGGTGGTAGTGATGCACGAGGTGTACGAGAACCGGGTTCGGTTTGCAGAGACCGACCAACAGGGTGTCGTGTTCTACGGCGAGTACGTCACCTACCAGGACGAGGCGATGACAGCGTTCCTGCGGGCGATCGGCTACGACTACACGACGCTGTCCGAGCGGGAATGGGACGTTCACGTCGCTCACGTGGATCTGGATTATCGCGCCCCGGCGCGCTTCGAGGACGAGATCGTCAACACCATCCGGGTCGAGTCGATCGGCCACACCAGCATCACGTTCGCGTATCGGGCGCGGCGCAAGGACGACGACACCGTGCTCGTCGAGGGCAGCGTCACCCACGTCGCGGTCGATGAGACCGGCACCCCGACCCGAGTACCTGACGACTTCCGGGATGCCGTCGTCGCGTTTCAAGACGAACCGCCCGAGCTGGCGTGACACACGCGGTCGGGCGATCCCGCGGGCACTGTCGGGTGGATGGCGACGGACTACCGTCGCTCGGCGTAGTCGAGCGTGTTCTCCCACGCTTCTTTCCCGTCCTCGGCCTCCTCGACGATCTCGTGGACCGTCTCTAATTCGTCTTTGGAGAACGTGTGCCGGTCGTTTTCCGCGTGCAGTACGGCCATGGGTTCGTCGGCCGTTAGGTCCTCGACCGTGTCGGGGAAGTCCTCGAGGGCACTCGTCGCTGCGTGCTCCTTGAAGACATCGATGGTCCGATTGCTATGAATCAGCACCCAAACATCACAATATGGAAAGGCTATGTACGTGCCGGGCGGGTGGTTCTCTCTGTGGAAGAGGTCGTTCAGCGCGTCGCTGCTGATCGTTTCTTCGAGCTGTGGAAGCTCTACGGGATCTTTACCGTGAACTTCCGCAACGGTGTAAATCACCTGCTCAGTGACATCCATTTCGCCTCGGACCATACGTCCGTTACACTCGGAGATACGATAAGTAATAGGAGGATACTGTCGAACAAAACGATCGAGAGTCGTGCATCCGTATTCGGTTGATAGGATGAATCGCAAGCCGAGGGCCAAGCCCGAGGGGAGGGAGTGTTTACTGAGGATCAGCTCGGGGGAACCTCTCCTCTGGTCTCCAGTTCAACGGCGGCATCGACCATCCGACGACCGACCACGATGCCGATGACAGCTACTGTTCCGACGAGCCACACGGGAGCTCCGGCGTTCAGTGCGCTCACGATAACGAAGCCCTCAAAGAGAGCAATGAGAGTGAATCCGACGTGATTGACGAACGCTTTACTCCACTCATCCGTCCGCGTTTCCAGCACCGTGCGAGCACTGACCCCACGATACAACATGTATATCCCCAACCCGAGCAAGCCGGCGTACACCGCTCGTTCAGTACCGGAATAGGCCGTCCACTCCGCGAGCATCGCCAGAGCGAGGAAGACAACCATACCACCGAGCGACCAGAGATAGAATCGACAGAGCCCTCTGTCGAATCTGTATCCCCGTGAATAGAGTACGATACTACCGGCAAGAAAACAGAGACCAGCAGCGATCGCGTGGACGCTGATGAGTAAATCGTGCGCTGAGTTCACGATCCCGATCATCGTTCCAGCCCGTTCGCCCCCTCCGACGTTTTGATTTTTATCATTACACTACCATTAAGGCGACACTTGCTTAACGATGAACCCAATATGTTGGTGTGTTTCTCGACTGAGCGAGAACTGGTGACCGAATGATTATCGCACGGTTTCGAATCGTCCTTCCGGAGCAGATGTGGATCGGTCAGGTCTCACGATCGTTTCCCGAAGCGACGTTTAGACTCCTCTCAGGAATTCGAACCGGAGACACTGCTGTCGAACTCGGGGAGGCGCTTACCGACGCTCCCGAAGCGGTCGCACGCGCGACGAATTCCCATCAGTCAGTGCTTCAGTATGAGCGATTAGTCGTTTCCGATGACCGGGTCCTCTCGAAATACACGACAACCGATGTTGATCTCTACGATTTCGTCGAGCAGCTCTCGCTGCCACCGGAGTTCCCAATTGTCGTTCGAAACGGATGCTACGAGTTCGATCTCACCGGCACACGCATGGAGTTCGATCGGTTCAGAGCAGCGCTCACCGACTCCGGGCAAGCATACGAACTCCTCTCGCTCGTTGGCACTGATCGGGAACGGCGACTACTGACCGATCGGCAGCGTGAACTGCTCGAAATCGCAGTCCAACAGGGGTATTTCGAAGTCCCCCGAGACTGTACGCTCGCGGCACTCGCGGAGGGGGTCGGTATCGACAAATCGACTGCGAGCGAGGTGCTTCGCCGGGGTGAAGCCCGGTTACTCAAGTGGTTCTTGGCCGGTTCGAACCGGGAACGGATCGGCTAGTCCGTATATCGGCCGACTCCAGAACGTTCCGGCCGAGATAGCGCTACCGATGGCTCGGGCTCCAAGAAACGAAACCGGTTTGGGTTCGTTCTGCCAACTGCTGACGATTTCAGCAGTTCATACCAGACTTTTGTCTGTGGCTCCGCTACTGTTGGTACCGTCACGACTCGTATCGGTCGCTGCGGTGAACGCCGGGCTATGGGTGGCTGTCGGCTTCGGCCTTGGGCGGGAATCTTCTTTGGTAAAGTTTAAACACGACAGGGCAGTACGGGAGAATGCGTTCGGGCCGATAGCTCAGTTAGGTTGAGCGCTCGGCTGATAACCGGGAGGTCCGCGGTTCAAATCCGTGTCGGCCCATACTTTCACAATTCATTACTATTTGCTGTATTCCTCCCGATGGTATGTACATATCGTTGGAGTAAGCGGATTTGAAGCAAGGAGCACGCAGCCCGCGCAGCGAAGCGAGCAGGACCGTGTGACTGGGGTTCAAATCCGTGTCGGCCCATGTTTTTGCTGGACGATTTTCGTTCGACACAGGGTACTGCAGTACAGTGATTTGTCCTGTTGTTTTGGAATCTATTTCGTGGTAGCCCGACTCGCGCTGCTCCCCGTCAGGTACCATCTACATATTATTCTGCGAAGTATGAAAGGATGAATTTAATCTCCTTTAGTTGTTTGATCCGAAAGGATAGCATCCTTTGCCACGCAGTGATACCTGAAAGATATGACTCCTAATATGATATAGAAACCAATGATAGAAGCAAAAGATAGGGCGAAATGCGTCTTTGGTTGTAAATCAACCCACACAATTGTAAGAAATAAACCTGCAAGGAATGTAACCATCATCGGGAGGCCAGGATCAAATTCATCAAACATAATCTGTTGTTCTGGGATGGAATATAAAAGTACTTTGGTACCGTCTATTCAAAGAGTGAGTAGTTCCTGGATCAATGTGCACGCATCTCCAGAAACTGTTCATAGACGGATTAGAGACAGCGTCTCTCGAGTGCTGGGACGAGGGGAGCACGCCGAGCGCCCTCAGAGCGCTCGGCGTGCGCCTTCACATGACAGGGCTGTCGCTCCGTGAAACAGCTGCGGTCTTAGGTGGATACAGGAAGCCCCGTCCTCAACAAGCGAGGGGCGAGTAGCCCCGAGCGCGGTAGGGCGGGGTAGTTCACAGGCTTTTGGCGTGTCTCGATCGCATCAAGCGGTCTGGCAATGGGTTCATCAGTACGCTGCCATCGACAGTGATTCGAAAGTCCTCCTTGGTGTGCGGCTGTCGCCGCGGCGTTCCTCTTCGAGTTACAGCAACAGCATGATTTCTCGGAGACGACGTTTCTCGTCATGGATTCGGCTACCTGACCGCCCTTGCGCGGTGTGATCTCGGCGGTCAGCTTGACTATGCTGACCGGAACATGATCGAGTTTCAGTCGCTGACGATGCGGATCGATCGGTTTCACAGCACATGGACCGCCAGCAGCGCCAGCGCGCAGCGCTGGCTCGCTGCCTTCGTCTACTACTATAATTATCAACGACCGAATCAAGCACTCAACGACCACACGCCGGTCGAGGAGGTGATGACTACACACTGCCAGTATTTTGGAGCTTATCCACAATTATTTATATCCTTTACTCATGTCCCTAGTCATGTTCGAAGAAGTAAACCCAAGACTCCCACTAATGATTACCATCCTTGCTGGGCTATTCATATCCATCACGATCGGGGAACTAGGCGTCAAGAATTTAGAGATGACCAAATGGATTTCAGCGATTGGCTTCCTTATTGTTTTGACAGTTTTAGCGCACCGGTATTCTCTTCAAGCAAGGGAAGAATTGCGAAAATGAATTAGTGAACGATTCAACCATAGCACTCTATTGCCCGCCCTCCGATTCAAATCCGTGTCGGCCCATCGTTTCTGCCGAAACTCACAACGGCGCTGCGCTCCTACTGTTCCGTATGACCGAGCAGGATACTCTTCCCGAGACCGAATCGGAGTGGCGCGACGTTCTCACCGACGAGGAGTACCGGATTCTCCGCGAGAGCGGGACCGAACCCCGGTTCAGCGGGGAGCACATCGACACGGACGAGGACGGTACATTCCGGTGTGGGGGGTGTGGCGCTGCGCTGTTCGATTCGGAGACGAAGTTCGGATCGAACACGGGGTGGCCGAGCTTCTTCGACGCGAAAGCGGACGCGGTCGAGTTCCACCGCGACGCCAGCCACGGGATGGACCGAACGGAGGTCGTCTGTGCGCGGTGCGGTGGTCACCTCGGCCACGTCTTCGAGGACGGCCCGGACCCGACGGGCAAGCGCTACTGTATCAACTCCGTGGCGCTCGAGTTCGACGACGGAGAGTGAGACGAGAGCGTTACTGTTCTTCGACGTGTCGGACCTCGACCGCGATGCCTCGCGTGCTTGCGTTCATTTCCGGCCCGCTCATCGCCGCGCGTCCGACGGCGACCGCTTTGGGTCCCTCGACGTACACCTCATCGCCCACGCGAATCGATTCGCTCGCGGTCTCGATGCCGGGAGCGAGGACGCTCCCCTGTGGGACGAAGGGATCGATCTCGACGCGACCGGTCGGCACGTCGCTGTCGGCCCAGCGGCGCGCACCGGCGAGGGTGAACGCGAGCGTGCCGTACTGTGGGACGATCGTCGCCAGCTGCTCGTGGTCGTCGGCCGCGTGGACGCGCAGCGACGGAAGCTGTCCCTCGACCGTTAGCTCCCCGAACAGCTCTGCCCCGGCGTCGGGACCGAGCTGGTAGTCCACAATGGCGCGGACCGTGTTGTGTTCGCGCTCGCGCTTGCGATACGCCGATTCGCCCGCCAGTGTGTCCCTCAGTGCGTCCAAGGACTCGGTCGTCGTCGGGTGATCGTCGACGGTGTACTCGAACTCGACGCCGGTTTCGTTTTCGACACGCTCACAGACCGACCGGTAGCCGCCGGGCGGGATGTGCGCGATATGGCGCGGGTAGTCGTTGCGGTCGAGATACCGCGAGAGGACGCGCGCAACGAACTCGATCTCCTCTTCGGACCAGCGCCCGGTCACGACGCTGTCGTACTGTTGGGCGGGGTACGTGTACTCCAGCTCCTGGGGAACGACGCCGATGGGCGAGGTCATCGACACCTTGTGCGCGCGGTATCCGATCGCGTCGTGGAACTGTCCGTGACTCTGTGAGGAACTGTACGGCTTGCGGGCCGAACAGGGGACGAGCATCAGCGGCTGCTCGAACCGGTTTCGATACCGGGCACACACCCGCTCCGCAAAGCGCTGGATCTCGACCCGGCGCATGCTGTCGTCGCTCGCCGCGAGCAGCGTCTCCGAACGGATGATCGGCGTCCGCTGCTCAAGATACGTGTACTGCTGATCGAGCCGCCGGAACAGCGCCGTGAGCCACGCCTCGTGGCGGGCCTGGCCCTCGATGTACCCCCGGAGTTGCCCCCCGCGAATGCGCTCGCGGACGCGCGCTAACTCCGTTCGGAGCGCAGCCACGTTGTGCTCGGCACAGTCCTCCCGGTCGAACGCTGCTCGTCCCTGCTGACACGCGGGACACGCACACGGAAGCTCCTCAAGATCCTCGAGAAACGCTTCGCCGTCGGCGGTCTGGTAGAACCCCTCTAGCCCGCGAACGTGCGCCCGATGGCTGTCGAAGAGATCGACGCCCGCGTACGCCAGGGTGGCGACGTTCGCCGGCGTTGCGACGCCCGACAGCAACACCGCGGTGTCGGCCGGAACCGATTCTCGAACGTCGATGATCGTCTCGGTGAACGCCGCCGCGTTCCCGACGAGACCGGGCGCAGACGAAAGGACGTACGCGTCGCTTCCGTGGTCCCCTGCGGTTTCGTGGGAGACGACAGCCGCGCTCGGATAGTCGACGGATGGGTAGTCGACCGCGAACGCTTCTTGCACTTCCCGAGCGGTACCAGCCGGGAAGCTCCGGTGGGGAAGAACGGTTAGCGTCTCCTCATCACCCGACGGCAGCTCCCGATGCTCGGGCCAGAGGCTGCCCGCGTCCTCGATCACGCTGTCGACGAGCGCGGGCGTGGTGAGGGGATCAGCGAGACGAAGCTCCCCCAGCCGGGCCGGTCCATCGCGCTCGTGGACCTCGAAATACTCGGTCATTGCTGCTACTGGGAGATCGATACGGAACTACGTTTCTTGTTCGGGTTTGTGAGAGCGCGGCCTCAGCCGAGTCGGCTCACCGCCACCCTGTCGGGCAGCTTCGCCAGAGCGCTGTCGGGCCACTCGTAGTGAGCCAGCGCGAACGAGGCGTTCGGGTTCGCCGTGACGAGCGCGCGGACACCCACCGCGGCCGATTCGTAACTCTCCCGATCCAACCGTTCAGGGGTTTCGACGGTGAGCGGGTAGGTGTCCGAAAGCGCTCGGGGGAACGGACCGAACGGGGGGACGACGCGCCACGTCTCGGTGTAGGCCTCGTTGGGTCCACCCTCAGAAAGCAACACGTCTCCCGCAACGGAGAGGCGTTCGAGCCGGTCGTGGTGGCGGCGCACCTCCGGCCGGCGCGCACAATCGGCAGACACGTGAAACACGGTGTCCTTCGAGACCGGATCGGAGCGCTCCAACAGCTCGGTGTGATCGAGCAGCGTCCGGTAGCCGTCCAGCAGCTTCGGGTGGCCACGCGCGCGCATATCGACGAGTTCGAGCAGGTCCCCGCTCCGGATGGCTTGCTTCACCCGTCTGAGCTCTGCGAACGTGACGTGCAGGTTGTGGCGGGCGAGCAGCTCCTCGCGGGCATCCTCGTCCATCGTCCCCAACTCCTCGGGCGTGTAGTCGGTACACACCGGACACGAGCAGGGGAAGTACGACAGCTCCGAGAGGTGTTCGGTGCCACGGACGGTGAGATAGCGGTCGTCGCGCGCGTAGATCGCGTACGCTGCCGAGTCGAACAGGTCACAGCCGAGCGCGACGGCGAGCGCGAGCATCATCGGATGCCCCGCACCGAACAGGTGAACCGGGGCGTCATCACCCAGCCCGCGCTTTGTGGCCGCGATGATGTCGGCCACGTCGGCGTACCGGTAGGCGTTCAACAGCGGCACGACCGCCCCGATCGGAAACACGTCCAACCCGCTCGCGTCGGCGTGGCGGGCGGCCTCCTCTCGGAGATCGAGGTAGGTCGATCCCTGCACCGGAGCGGTGATCAACATCTCGTCGTTCAGCCCCCCGCGCACTCGCTTTGCGAGCTCGATCCGTTCTTGTGTCGTCCGAAGCTCCTCCGCTGCCTGCTCCCTGCTCGCGTCGGGCGGCGTCGGGATGTCGACGGGCGTTCCGATGTCCGAACCGATGTCGTGTTGAAACTGGAGAATCTCCTCGGTCGTGACGTCGATCTCGCCGTACTCGGCCAGCTGGAACGATCCGGAGTCGGTCATGATCGCGCCGGGAAAGTCCAACAGCGCGTGCAGCCCATCCGACAGTACCTGATCGCGGAGATCGTCGCTCTGGTGGAGGATGTAGCTGTTCGTGATGAGCAGCTCCGCGCCGAACGTCGCATATAGCTCCGCGGGATCGACCGTTTCGATGTGGGGGTTCACGACGGGCAACAGCGCCGGCGTCTCGACGGTCACGCCCGCCCGCGGAACCGTCAGCTCCCCGATCCGGCCCGCCGCGTCGAACGCCCGCGTCTCGAAGTGCCCACTCATGCTCGTTGCTCTCCCTTTCCCGAGCGCACCCTAAGCCTCGTCGTTTCCGAAGGCCCCGTGGTAGAGGACGCCGAGCACGGCACGCCCGTCCCGAACCTCACCCGTTCGGATGTCGTCTTTGAGTTCCTGAAGCGTCGTTGTTTTGGCCCGGATCGATTCGTCGAAATCCAGCTGTTGGCTGTCGGTTGGAGTACAGCCGTACGCCACGAAGAAGTGATGGACCGAATCGGCGAGCCCGTTGGCCGGTTCGACGGTACACAGGTGTGCAACCCGGTCGGCCGTGTACCCCGTTTCCTCGCGGAGTTCCCGGCGAGCGGCGGTAGCGAGATCCCCGTCTGTCGACTCGACGCTCCCGACGGGAAGACCGCGGTTGACGCGTTTGACGGCCTGTCGCCACTCCTCGATCACGACCACCTCCTCTTCCGTGGTGAACGGGAGCACCACGACGGCCGCCGGCTCGCTCAGGTAGTCGAACTCCGTTTCGGTGCCGCCGGGCAACACCACCGACTCGTTTTCGATCGTAAACCCCGGACACTCGTACGCCGTCTGCGAGTCGAGCGTCTCCCACGCCAGTTCGTCGTCTTCGTTGTCTGTCATACGTCGGGTTGGAAGGAGCCAATAAAAAACGATCCGGGTCCGATCGACGCCGATTCAACACTCATCGGGGCAGCACGTGCCTGTAGGCGTCGTAGTGTTCCATCAGATAATGCACACCGAGTCCGTATCCGAACACCGTCCCGACGAGAAAGAAGCGTTCGATCGTCGTCCCTCCACCCAGTGCTGGCACGACGACCGAACGCAGTCCCGTCGCCGTGAATCCGACCGTGCACGCCAGCATGGCCCGACGCATCTCCGGTGGCTCGTCGCTCACGACCGCGTACCCGTACAGCCCGATCCCGAATACGACCACGAAAACGCCGACGGACAACCCACGGACCATACTCGATCCACACTGACGTAGTGGTTGTCCTTATCCGGACCGGTGTGTGAACTGTCGTTCCATCCGGCTATCGAGATACTGCGTAACCACTAACTTAGAGGAGTCTAATATTATAGTGAGATGACTCAGGATTCGGTCGTTGCTGAGTGCCTCGAATCCGTATGCTCATCCGAAGGGATGATTGATAGGGACTGTTGTGGTTCCGTACCGCTGTGGCGACACAGAACGGTTCGTGAAACCCTAGAGCAGTCGTCAGTCAACGACCGTTCCGAAACCACTCACAACAGTCCCTATGACCCGCTCGTAACGGCAGTGCGTGGAACGAGCGACTGGTCCCGGCCGAGGCGGTGTGTGACATGACCGGGTTTCTGAGCATCGTCGTCATCGCGGCTGTCGCCCAGCTCACCGTCCTACCGGGAGAGAAGGGCCAGTTCATCATCGCCGGGCTCTCGACGCGGTACAAGCCGCTGGTCGTCGTCGGGGCAGCCGGTGCCGCCTTCGGGGCGTGGACCGCCCTCGAAATCCTGTTCGGGCAGATGATCCAGGGGCTGTTTCCGGGGCTCGTTCTCGATGCCATCACGGCCGGGTTGTTTCTCCTGTTTGCCGTGGTGTTGTTTCGCTCCGCACCAGACGGTTCACGGACGCTCACCGATCCGGAGACCGACGGCGGCATCATAGGATCCACCGGAACTGTCGAGGGATTCGAAGCGCTGGGCCACACGATCGACGGCCGGCTCGGACGGTTCTGCTCCATCTTCACGATGATGGCCGCCGGAGAGTTCGGCGACAAAACCCAGCTCGTCACGATCGGGTTGGCGGTCCAGTACGGGGCGACATCCGCGATTTGGCTCGGCGAAATGATCGCAATCATCCCGGTGAGCCTGGCGAACGCCTACCTCTTTCATCGGTTCTCCGATCGTTTTAACGTCCGAACGATCCACTACCTCGGGGCGCTCATGTTCGCCTTCTTCGGTGTGGACGCCGTGCTTGGGATGTCCACCGGGGTCTCGGTCTGGGATCAGGTCGTTGGTGGGGTCTCGGATGTACTCCTCACAGCCGTGTAGCCCCTGTGTGGCGCACGAGCGTTGCACAGTTCGGTTGACAGCTTTTTGTCCGTCGGGCGTTGACAGCGGGGTATGAAACGACCGTCGATCATTCGTTTACCACAGCCATGACGCGCGTGCTGGTTCCCTACCGCGTCGACGAGCCGAAAACGCGGCTCGCGCCCGTGCTCGACGCAGGAGAACGTCGGGAGCTGTCCCGGCGGATGCTCAAAGACGTTCTCAGCGCCGTTCGAGAGGCGGGGTACGTTCCGACCGTGTTGTCGACGGCCCCGCTTTCGGAGGAGGACTGTATCGTCGACAACCGACCGTTGACCGAGGCGGTAAACGCACAGCTCCAGCCGGAAACAGAGAGGAGCGAAGCTCCTCAAGCAGCCGAGCGAAGCTCGGCGACAGAGTCGAACGATGTTCGACAAGCAGCCGGACGGAGTCCGGCGACAGAGAGGCGCTACGCGCCTCGAGAAGCCGGCCGTAGGCCGGCAACAGCGATCGTGATGGCGGATCTCGCTCTCGCAACGCCCACAGCGGTCGCCCGGCTCCTCGAAACGCCGGGCGACGTGGTGTTCGCTCCGGGACGGGGAGGTGGAACGAACGCCGTGTTCGCGCGCCACCCCGACTTCCGGGTGGATTACCACGGAGCGTCGTACATCGACCACCTGACCCGCTGTGAAACGATCGGTGCCAGCACCCGAACGGTGGACTCCTACCGGCTCGGCACGGACATCGACGAGCCGGCTGATCTCCCCGAGCTGCTCGTCCACGGCACCGGTTCGGCTGCCGACTGGCTCGGCGACCGGTTCACGCTGTGTACCGACACCGATACCGGACGGGTCGGCGTCGAACGCGCCTGAGATGGTTGGCACATCCGGCGTGAGTTCCACACAATCTGTGCCATCCGTGTGTGCAGTCGGATCGAATATGGCCACGGACAGGACAAAGACTATACTATGCCATAACGTAACACAGTATGCGGGGGTCGCACGTGGTGCGACTGTTCACCGCAAATGGATGCCAAAGCGAGACGATCCCGAACAGCGTGGAGACGGGACCGTGGCTGGTCCTCTTTCGGGAGGATAGCCTTTTTTACTACCGGAATGAACCACTGCGCGTGACATCACCGAGGACGGACGACGGGGCTGGCGGACGCGCCGCCGACAGGGACAGCGGTGGGAGTTCGGCCGCCATCTCGGAATCGCTGTCGATATCGGAATCGGAGATCAACCAGTTGTTGGACGTTACGCCCGACGACGTGGGGGCGGCCTCGGAGCTGAGTTTTGCTCGGAACGTGTTCGTGCCGCTCACGACGGCGTGTCGGTACACGTGCACGTACTGTACGTACTACGACCCGCCAGGACAAGCGTCGCTCATGAGCCCCGACGAGAT
The DNA here is from genome assembly GCA_025041175.1 of Halobacteriales archaeon YIM A00010. GTDB lineage: Archaea > Halobacteriota > Halobacteria > Halobacteriales > Haloarculaceae > Halocatena. The sequence continues at coordinate 477,180 of JAKCFJ010000001.1, read as the reverse complement.
CAGGGAGTCCGTCAGAATGGGGGCAGACGCCGGTTGTACGGAGGCGTTGTTCACGTTCGGCGACGATCCCGACGAGCGATACGCGCAGATCCACGAGCAGCTCGCAGAATGGGGCCACGAGTCGATCCACTCCTACCTCCGGGAGGCGTGTGAGATCGCGCTCGATGAGGGGCTGCTTCCCCACTCGAATCCCGGCGATCAGACGCGCGCACAGATGGAGCAGGTGGCCGACGTGAACGCGAGCATGGGCGTCATGCTAGAGACGACGGCCGACGTGCAGGCCCACGGCGGCCCGCGCGCGAAGTCGCCCGAACAGCGGCTGAACACGATCCGCGTTGCGGGCGAGCTCGGCGTGCCGTTCACGACCGGCATCCTGGTCGGGATCGGGGAAACGTGGCGCGACCGGGCGGTGAGCCTGCTGGCGATCGCCAGACTGCACGAGCGGCACGGCCACATCCAGGAAGTGCTCGTCCAGAACGTCGTTCCCAACGAGCGGTGGCGCGAGGATCCCGTCCCTGTGGAGACGACGCGCCGCGCCGTTGCGATGGCCCGGGCCGCCCTTCCGGAGACGGTGAGCGTCCAAGTGCCGCCCAACCTGTCCCCGGTTCGTGAGCTGCTGGACTGTGGCGTCGATGATCTGGGTGGCGTTTCGCCCGTCACCGACGACTACATCAACCCCGACTACGCGTGGCCCGCGCTGGCCGAACTGCGCGACATCGCGGACGTGGCTGGCGTCCCGCTCACCGAACGCCTGCCCGTCTACGAGCGGTACGTCGGTGAGAACTGGCTCTCTCCCCGGATCGACGACGCCATCCACGCCGACAACGAGGCCGGGAGACGGTACCAATCTGTTTTGAATAACTGATATCACACGTGGAACATCGGTTCGAGTCGTCGTCGAAGGATGTACAGCCCGGTCACCACCGAGGGGAGGAAAAACAGGGCCATCAACAGCCCCTGTTGGGTGATAGTGATCGTCGAAACGCCCACCGGGATTTCGATCGTGGCCACCCCAGCGACGATCATCCACCCCACGACGACGAATGGACCGGCGACCAACAGGTTCCACGGACCGGGGCGGACCTGGTAGCCGTAGCTGTACCGATCGGTCCACGGAGCAGCGGTGAGGTGGAGGCACATGGCGTACATGCTCCAGAGCAGACAGGCACAGACGAACACGCCGACGACGAGGTTGAGCACGAGTCCCACGTGCATCCCCCCGAGCGTGAGCCGCCGAAACCACGGGGTTGCGGTCGTCCATCCTCCACTATCCAGCATCGCGGGCACATCGAGCCCCCACTGGGTGAACACGAGCAGGCCGATCACGAGCGCGGGAAGCACGCTCACCGAGCGCGTGAGAGCGCCGAGTAGATGCCTGACACCGGCCGAGTGGTCGGGCGACGTCGTCGGCCGGACGAGATCCGAGAGCAAAAGGGAGACGGAGACGGGCAGGAGCACCACCACCGTGAACGCGATGCCTCCAGTCGGTGCACCACCGATTAGTGCGACGGCAACGAGACCGATCCCGAAAAGATTCGTCGCCACGATGGGCCAGAGGCGTTGTGTGCCATGAGGGTCGTAGCGCTGGCGCGTTGGCTCGTAATACGGTGTCGGGAACAGGAGATCGTACCCCGCGTAGCTTCCGATCAACCCGGCGACGACGATCGTCAGCCCGACTCCCGGCGATTCGTGTGGCTGGTGACCGAGGTAGCCGGCGACGATGGTGGCCCCGAGCACGAACGCGACCGTCGCGCTGATCCGTATCCCCGTCGGGGTCGTCACCGCGTTCCGGAGACCCGCTCGATCGACGGCCAACCGGCGTGGACACCGTACCACCGCTATCATCGTTCCAACCGCCCACAACAGCGTCACACACCCCTTCCAAACGGCTTCCACGATCATCGACCGCTGTGTGTCCCACACCGACCCACGGCGGAGGGAGCCGGATTCGTGTTCGGACGCCCGAGACCGGGACGTCCGCTGGGTGGCCGAGCGGTTCGGATCGGATCGATCGGTCCAGCTGCTCCGACGCCGGTGTCGTTTCCCTTCGTCGGAATCCGCCTGTTGCTCTCGCTGCCGGCCAGCGTGCTCGTTGGGAGACGATCCGTCGTGTGCTCGGTGATCCGCTCCGGCCGCCCCGTTGGGATCGGTATCGGCCTCCGTGGTCTCGGTTGCGGATTGACGACGATCGTACTGCGCGCGCTGTTCCGGATCTGTCAACACCGAATGCGCCTCCTGGACCCGCATGAACGTCTCCTCGGCATCAGGGCCGTCGTTCTTGTCGGGATGAACCTGCTTGACTGTTTCTCGGTAAGCGGTCTCGATTTCCTCGGGGGAGGCGTCCGGTTCGACGCCAAGAAGTTCGTAGTACGACTCGGTCATGCTACAGCTCGGATCGGTGACGGTTCGGCAGTCCGCCCATCGTTTCGGTTCCGGTCATCGAACACTCGGCTGTTCCTGCTTCATCGTCTTGATCTCCGTTTCCGTGCGGCGATAGATGGCTGTGGTCTCGATCGTGCCGTCTCGGTCGAGATCTTCGGCGTGTGCGTGTACGATCCCGTTGGGATCGAATTCGAACGTCACCTCGATAGACGGGACGCCGGCGCGGCGCGGTCGCAGTGGCCCGATGCGAAACGCATCGAGCAGTCCGCTCGTGACCCGTCTTTCATCGGCTCGCGTACTCGTAGTCGAGGTGCTGTTCCCATCCATGCTTCGATCGGTCGCGGTTCGATCAGTGCTCCGGTCCGGTCCGGTTCGGTGATATCGTTGCTCGCGCGGTGGCCCGAACGTACGGTCGTAATACACTGGAACGACTACATACTGTTGGCGATCGGTTGCGGTCGTGATCACCGCTTTCGTCCGCGTTGGAACGGTGACGTTGTTGGGGATCAGCCGGTCCTCGTCCCCGTCTTTCCGAGTGGATTCGAGGCTGATCGAGTGCGGCGTCGCGTCGAGAACGACCGTCTCCTGGGGGATGAACCGCGTTGTGGCACCACTGTGGGCCACCGGAGGCTCCTCGACGACCGCCGCTCGGGTCGCCCCACCCAGTGCGGTGGTTGTTTCACCGAGCCGCTTCCCTGCGTGTCCGAACCGGTCGGTGATGCGCTCGCGAACGAACGGGAGTTCGGTCACACCCCCCACAAAAAGCAGTCCATCCAACCGTTCCTCGTCGAATCCGACCCCATCGAGAAGCTCCTCACAGACGCTGACCGTCCGCGCCACGAGACCACGAGTGCGTCGCTCCAGCTGGTCCCGGTGGAGTGGCTGTCTGATCCCGTAGCTCTGCCCACCGTGTTCGAGAGTGGCGGTGATCGTTGTTGACGTGTGGGATACCAACGCGTGTTTTGCCGTTCGAGCCGCCACGAACAGCCGCTCTGTGGCGATCGGATCGCTGTCGAGACGAATGCCGTGCTTCCGTTCGAGGTGGAGATCCAACCACTCCACGATCTCGGCGTCGAACGCATCGCCACCGACCCAGGGATCCCCGTGTGTGCCCAGAACGTCGAACACCCCATCGGTGACGTTGATGAGCGCTGCGTCGAACCCACCACCACCCAGATCGTACACGAGGATCGTCCCGTCGAGCCCGGTCTGTGCTCCGTGGGCAAGCGCCGCTGCCGTCGGCTCGGCCATGAGGCGAGCGACGTCGATCCCCGCGATCTCACAGGCGTGACACAGCGCCCGACGCTGGCGAGCGGTGAACGCCGCCGGAACCGTGACCACGGCCCCATCGAGCCGGTGATCGCTCCCAGTTTCGGCTGCAGCGGCTCGCTGGAGTTTCGTGAGCACCAACGCCGTCAGCTCTTCGGGCGTGTATTCTTGGGTCTGCCCGTCGACGACGACGGAGACGCGCTCGTCGGTACCTAGAAGCCGTTTGAACGACCGAACGGTGCGAAAGGGATCGCTAACTGCCCGCTCGCGCGCCGACTCGCCCACCACTGCGTGCTCTCCTTCGAACGAGATAACGGTGGGGACGGACACACACTCTCCCTCCGAAACCGTCGCCTCGTCGTCCACCGTCGCCAGCGCGCTAGTCGTCGTTCCGATGTCGATGCCAACGTTCGGTGTCCCCATCGTCTCCCCGTGCTGTTCGCGTTCTCCTCGGCCGTTACGTTAATCGATTGATTTGCCACTCTGATAAACCAATTGCTAACTGATTGACCAAGAGATGGTTTCGGTTCACTAGACGGTTCGTTTCGGTGACCGCCGGCGGGCCGTGCGGCCCGCTCTCCACGTGCGGCTGTTCGTCGTTCGCTCTCACCGCCTCGAAGATAGTGTGCCATCTGGGAGGCGGCGAGATATGCTCCCAGGATGACCCCCGTCTCGTCGCTTCACAGTATGGAACCAACGTATTGTCGGAGCAGGTTCGTTCTCTCGCGTCGATAGAAATCGATTAGTGCGACCCGCGGAAGAATGGTGTATGACGAGCGTCAAAGAGATCCACGTCGAGAAGGCGCCAACACCGGATCGACTCGGCCGAGGCCGATTTCTCTTTACCGACGACTACTCGGTGTTCGATTGGGGGAAGATGCCCGATTCGATTCCCGAAAAGGGAGCGAGTCTGTGTGCGATGGGCGCTGCTACCTTCGAACTCCTCGAGGATAACGGCATCGACACCCACTACCGTGGCGTCATGGATAAGGGGGACGCGACGAGCCTCGACGCCGTGACGCTTCCGCCACAGGAGATGGTGATCGATCTCACCCGCGTTCCAGAACTCCCGCACGAGGGGCGGAACTACGACTACGAGGCGTTCCATTCGGCTGCGGGAGACAACTACCTCATTCCGCTCGAAATCGTCTACCGGAACCGGGTTCCCGTCGGATCGAGCCTCCGATCGCGGGTCGAGCCCGAAGATGTCGGTCTCGAGGCGGAGGAGTGGCCCGGGGAACCCGTCGAGCTGCCCGAGCCGGTGATCGAGTTCACGAGCAAATACGAGGAGTCCGATCGGCTGCTTTCGCGCGAGCAAGCGGACGAGATCGCCGGCCAAGCCGATGTCGACGACCTCGAATCGCTCGCGGAATCGGTGAACCAGCTCATCACACAACGGGCGGACAACGTGGGATTACACCACGAGGATGGTAAGATCGAGTGTCTCTACTCCGACGGCAACGTCCGCGTCGCGGACGTGGTTGGCACCTTCGATGAGAACCGGTTCTCATACGACGGACAACAGGTGTCGAAAGAACTGCTCCGACAGTACCACAAACGGACACAGTCCGAGTGGGTAGAAAGCGTCCAACAGGCCAAACAAAACGCCAAAGAGCAAGATATCGCCGATTGGCGAACGCTCTGTGACGCCGATCCACAACCGCTCGATCGGGAGGTGGTCAGCGCGGTGTCAGACCTGTACACCGCGGGCACGAACACCTACATCGAACAGGAGCTGTTCGATGTACCGCCTCTCGAAGACGCTGTCAGCGCGGTCGAAGAGCTGTAGCGCAACGACACCTCGGGGAGCAACCCGACGAAAGAGAGCGAAAACGAACAGCTGTGGTGATGTTATTCTTTATTGTCACCCGTTGATTAGTTGCTGTTTGATAATCATTCACATACAACTTAGAAAAGTTTTATTGCCGAGTTAATCGAATCTCATCTTTATGCAAGGGGGACGAGGAAGACGATCGTTTTTGGCCGCGATGACAACGGTTAGCGCTAGCGTTGCGTGTATTGGCCAGGCATCGGCAGCGGGAAACGGTGGCGATGGAACGAAAAACGCGTGTTCCCGTCGTGATACAGACAACCCGGATTCTCCAGCGTCGATCGAAACTCCGAACGCACCAGATACCCTTGATGTGAGTACGGTTGACAGTAGGACCGACGGACCGACGGGGTTCATCGTCGGTGGGATCCACGGCGACGAGCGGGCCGGGATCATCGCTGCCCACGACATCGCGGAGTGGACGCCGGATTATGGACAGTTAGCGGTGCTTCCCGAAGCGAACCCGGCGGCCATCAAACAGCACAGACGGGAGAACGCGTTCGGAAACCTGAATCGGAAGTTCACCGTGGGATCGAAACCAACGTCGGCGTTGGCACAGTTGATCTGGGGTGCAGTTACCACCTCGGAGCCGGATGTGCTCATCTCGCTCCACGAGTCGAAAGGGATCCTCAACGGGACGCCGTCGGGCCTCGGTCAGACGGTGTTCCACCGGGGGAGATCCACCACCTACGACGCCGCCCGGATGGGTATCAGGCGGGCCAACAAGACGATCGGTGACAAGCGCTTTCGGTTCGGTCACGGACGGATCAGCGGACCGAACAAAGCGCCGACCGGGCTGCTGTCGGAGAAGGCCGACTACGACGCAGGAATCCACTCGTTCATCGTCGAAACCTACGACGGCGTGAACGAAGACGCGCGGGTTCGCTGGCAGAAGACGATCACGCGCGGGATACTGGACTACTACAACATCTACGAGTAAATAACCCCTCCCAGCTCGCTCGCTTACGCTCGCTCCCTGAGGGAGGGGCTTTGATGTGGACTCCCGGCAATCAGTCCCCGGCTTCTTGCCGGGGACCGTTGCTGTTCAACATCCCACCATGTATACGCACATCTACGGGTGCGTCTGCGTTCGCCGACGTGGACGACGAACGCAGTCTGTGTTGTCGTTTCCGGGCGTAGCGTAGCCCGATGTTCTTCGCTGCGTTGTAGTCTGCGTTGACTTCGTACTCGCACTTCCGACAACTGAAGTGCTCACCATCGCGGTTGTCCTCGTGGGTGAAGCCACAGCCGATGCGAGAGCAGCGCTGGCTTGTGTGGTTCGGCTTCACCGTTTCGACCGAGACACCACGTTCGGGCGCTTTGTACTTGACGTACTCGTGCAGGCGACGAAACGCCCAGATGTGGTGCCAGTCCGCGAACGGCACCCGTTCGCGGATGTCGGTCAAGTCCTCGAACACGATAACGTCGCAGTCGGTTTCGACCGCTTCCGTGACGAGTTCGTTGGCGATAGTGTGTATGTACTGCTTGCGCCATGCGCGTTCACGCTTGCCCAGACGGAGCATGGCGAGGTGGGCGGCTTGCCCACCGCGCTGTTGCATCGACGCCCGGCGGTTCTCGAACTCTCTCACCCAGTGGTCGTAATCGTCGCCCTGCCAGAACGTGCCTGTCGAAGCAACAGCGAGACTGTTCACGTCACCAGAACGCGGAGCGTTCTGGTTGGCTAACAAGACCTCTGGTCTTGTGAACGCCGAGGTCGATACCGAGGACCGTCTGGTGCTCGGTATCTGCCGTACCGTCGGCGTCGTCATCAGTCTCGCTGTCGTACCGTCGCGTTCCGACGTGGAAGTAGAACTCCTGCATAGCCGCATCGTACTGGAGTGTACTCGTACGGAACTCGAAGTCGTCGCCCACCACGTACTTCGAGTAGGGCGTCTCGCGGGTTTCATCGTTCGGGGGGACGTACTCGCATTCGACACGCCCGTCGGGTGTCGCAAGCGACACTCGGTCGTCGTGGATGGTCGCTGCGCGCTTGTCGTAAACCACGCTCCACGAGTCAAAGTGTGGTTGGTTCGTGCGTTTCCCCTTCTTCCAGCGGTCCACGCCGCTCTTGACGGCTTCGCCAGAACGAAGTTCTGGCTGATCAGCAAGGACGCACACGTCCTTGCCACTTCGACGGCGCGACCGATTGCTTTCTGGACGAGGTTGGCATGGAGGTCGTCGGTTTCGTCGCGGAGCGAGTCGTACAACGCTCGCTCCGCTTCGGACTTCGATGTCACGCAGTCGTCGTGGTCATAGTTATCCCAACAGAATTCAGCAGCACGATTCGCACAGTGCAGGAATTGTTCTTTAGTTGCGTGGAGGTCATCGCGGCGCTCATCGGGAACGACGAGTTTGACGGGTGCGGTGCGACGAACCTCCATCATCACACATGACGATTGAGGGATGTTTAAATATAGCGGTCGGGAGTCGGACTGTCAACGTAGGTGTTGAGTACAGAACACTGCGGAGCGCAGGACAGCGCACACGCTCCTCCCCTCCCTACTCGCGGCTTCACTCCGCCGTTCGGCGCAGTTCCGCCGCTCGTTGAGGATAGCGTGAGACCTCCAGTCTCACGGACCATTCGAACGGGCTTCGCCCGTGAGAAGAAGGGGCATCCGCGCTGTATTTTGGGTGACAGAGCAGTAGTCGGTTGGTGAAGACACCGCGTCGTTCGCGGTGGATCAGTAGTCGTCAATGAGAACGGCGGCAATGTGGGGACGCTGGATCCCCACTCCGCGTACCGTGTATTTCTCGTAGCGCTCTCTCTCTCGGTGGATGTACTCCCGGGGAGCGTTGCAGTCGTCCCGTTCGAATTCGGCTTTGAACGAGGCTACTTTCTCTCCGGCTGTGGTGAACATCTCCTCGTACACCCATTCGCCCGGCGCTTTGCGGTACTGCAGCCACGCACCGCCCTCGAAAAACAGCCGTGCAATGGGGTGTCCATCGCTGTTCTCTCCTGTCACGTGATTAACTACCGCTGGCGGTCGCTCGATCTCGTCGGCAACCGGTGGCTCGTAGGTGTCCGCATGCTTACACCACGAGCACATCAGCTCGGCCTCGGTCTCGTTCAATAGGTCGATCTGGTGGGCCATCGAGGCGTCGAAGCCACGACGGCAGTTCGTGCAGACGTACTCCCAGTCGATTTCTGACGATGATTTCTGTGTCGACATTGCCCGTTTATTTGATTGTTCTGTTTTCATACCAGCAGCTATCCATGTGGTATTTACTCTGTGTTACTACTGTGCTATCTCCGACTATATGATTGTCATGTGCCCTAGCTTTTGTTACCTTCGTACATCTCTTCCCACAGACTACGAGCACTTATACATGAGAGTTTATACAGTATGTATTGAGTATATTCACTGCTAGCAGCCAATATCAGCTCAAAAACTTTTTGATCTATGCTTCTATAAAGAGGAACTATGAAAGAAGAACCAGAGATTAAAATTGAAGAAAAATTGTCAGAACTACTGGCTGTGTCAGGTAAAAGCTACAGTGAAGTTGCAAATGAAATAGGTGTCTCTACCTCTTCGATTGCTCAGTATCGAAAGGGACAGTCCAGACCGAGTTTGGATAATCTCGTTGCTCTCTCCAACGTGTTCGATGTCAGCTTGGATTATTTAGTATTTGGTGAACAGAACGAGGAGGAGAACCTTGATGTTGATCCTATCGTCCGATATATGGATCAATCGCTACAGGATATGCAGGTCCGAACAGCGCAACACACGTCGTTGGTGGCCCGTGTTGGGAGATACATCTCTGAAAATCTCGACGATGAAATTGAAAAATATTTATCTGATCCCTCACGACAATACCACGCAGGAGTCATCTCTGATGTAGAAACGTTGTCTTTAGAAGAACACAGCCGGAAAACCAAACTAGCACTGAGAAATTTTGACTATAACCTAGCGAAATCCGAGGCGGAAACGCCCGGACAGTTCTTTATGACAGTCGTCGACAACCTTAGCCGTGATCGAAAATACCAATATCTGTTTCCGAACGACGTCGGTGTCGACTGGGAAGCGACCGTTCACGAATTTAAAGGACTGCTGAATGAACACACGGGTAACAGCGTTATCGTCCGAAGCAATTGTGAATTCAGGGTGACCGATGATCCTATTGTTGTTGGCTTTGGTCTGTATGATTTGGACGTAGAACAGTTTAGGGATGAGAATAAGATTCTGTACGAGTTTCTGTCTGAGCACGATCACATCGACATATCCGGGCGGTTTGGATACGTTGCACCACCGTCAATAAACGGTCGTGCTGATGCTCTAATGGACGACAAATATTTGTCTACAGCGAACAGGTGGTTCGACGATCTGTGGGAAAACGCCGACCCTATCTAGGCGACCACCATCGTCTCATCGACGACATCGAGGAACTCTAGCGTCGCATCAGGACAGGTTTTGGAAATCAGGTCGTAGGCCCGTCGACACACGGTGCGATTGTATTCTTCGGAGGTTTTGTGATTCCCCACTGCTAGCAGTAGTGCTGTATCTGTCGATGCGGTCACTTTGAACGCATCAGAGTCCCTACCGATCTCTCCTGCGATCCACAGCGTGTGACGATCCGTTCCGTACATCAGGTCCCCCGTTTGTGCCTCTCGATGACTCTCTCTAAACAGTGGAACCATCCGCTCACCACCGTTGGCACGCCGAATGATGATGTCCCCGTCTAACTGCGCGGCGTCGTGCATGCCAAGCCCTAACCCGTATTCGGCTCCTGCGATGTTGTACGCATCCACGACGTTGTTATGCCTATTGAGACCTCGTCGGCCAATGAGATTAAACCGCATTTCTCCGTCCGGGACCACCCCTGGATATCCCATCCGGGCGTAAATTTCCCGTGACCCATCTACGACTTCTGTCTCCAGTATCCGATCCGGAGAGCCGGCAGCTAACTGTTCGATGGAAGCAACATCTTCGTCTAATTCGGGCGCCTCTGACTGTACATCGAGTCCGCTTACGATACATCCAACAGGATTCGTGATTCCCAACTCACGGGCGTCGTTGCGGACGATTATTTTAGTAACGCTATCCATGGTACTCTGTCCCGTATGGTTCCTTTATGATAGGGATAGTTATATTTTTTTGTAAATTACCTAACTCATGGACTATCTCAAAGCCGACACGCAAAAGAAAATCAACCGATCAAAAGAGTGGAATAACCCCGTCTTACCGCCGATATCTACATCGACCGTATTGAGATGGCACTATAATCACACGTCGTGCGCTCTTCAGTAGGACGAACACAACAATATTCAGACATTCATGTTCAGTCGCGTCGGTGCTGGTGTGGATGAACGAGATGGTAACCCATTTGGCTCGTCGCCTCCCAACTGGGACCAATGACCGCGTACACGGCGACAGTGACCGTCCGTCTGAAGCGGGGCGTTCTCGATCCGGAGGCAGAGACGACACAGCGCGCGCTCTCGCGGCTGGGATTCGAGGTGGGTGCCTTGCGTTCTGCCGATCGGTACGAGATCGATCTCGACGCCGACTCGAACGAGGCAGCCGCTGAACGCGCCGAGGAGATGGCCGAGCGTCTCCTCGCGAACCCGACCATTCACGACTACGAGGTCGTGGTCACTGACCGATGATCGCAGTCGTGCAGTTCGGTGGGAGCAACTGCGATCGGGATGCCGTTCGTGCTCTCGATCACCTCGGGTTGGACGCCCGGCGCGTCTGGCACGAGGACGGTCTGCCGGCAGACACCGACGGGATTCTCCTGCCGGGTGGGTTTTCCTACGGCGATTACCTCCGGGCCGGCGCGATGGCCGCCAGATCTCCAGTGATGGCCGACGTTCGAGCGCGCGCCGAAGAGGGGGTGCCCGTGCTTGGTGTGTGCAACGGTGCACAGATCGGCTGTGAGGCCCGGCTCACGCCCGGCGCGTTCACCACGAACCGGAGCGCGCGGTTTCAGTGCGAGCACGTCCATCTCAGGGTCGAGAACGCGAACACGCCGTGGACGCCCACCTACGAGGCAGGCGAGATCATTTCTCTTCCGATCGCCCACGGAGAAGGCCGGTTCGAGATCGCAGAGGAGAAACTGGCGGATCTCGAGGCCGAAAACCGGATCCTCTTTCGCTACTGTGACGCCACGGGGGAAACAACCGAGGCAGCGAATCCGAACGGATCGACGGACAACGTCGCTGGCGTGAGCGGCGAGCGCGACACCACAGCGGTGTTGATGCCCCACCCCGAGCGGGCCACGCTTCCGTATCTCTCCGACGGAACGGACGGCCACGGCATCCTCGAAGGGTTCGCCGCCGGGCGAGGTCGATAATACGATCGATGCTATAGGGAGTAGCAGCGATGTTCGGATATCCGTTCGTCGAAAATGATAGCAGCGGAAATCGACTGGCGGAAGAATGTATGAGTCAGACTGCTACTCCCTATAGCCGCTTCCGGTCCCATTCGTGGAGACCACGTGTTCTGGCCCTGATCGACCGGTATCGGTCGATCGACGATTCAGCCGTTCGGGATCGAGTCCGACGTCGCGCGCGAGCTCGAGTGCTGTTTCGCGGTGGGTGGCTGCTTCGGGCGCTTCGAGCATCGCACAGACGGCCGCGAGCTCGTGGTGCGTCTCGACGGCGTCAGGACGCGCGCCGATGTCGGTGAACATCGACAGCGCGGATTCGTGCCGATCTTTGGCCCGTTCGAGGTCGTTTCGCGCCTCCGCGAGCCGGCCCATCTCACACAGCGTTCGTGCTTCACCGAGTCGGTGGTTGCTCTCTCGCGTCCGTTCGAGGCTGGTACTGAGACAGTCCTCGGCCCGCTCGATCCGTCCGGTCTCGCGGTTGAGCGCCCCGAGAAGTCGCAGCGCAGCGGCTTCCCCGCGCACGTCGCCGTGCTGTTGGTAGCGATCGAGACCACACTGCGCGCGATCCAGACCGCGCTGGATCCCGCCTGTGCGTCGGGAAACCCGACCGAGACCGATGAGACACGCCGCGATCCCGCGTTGGTCTCCGATATCGACGCGGAGGTCGTAGCTTCGCTCGTACCGTCGTTTGGCGGCGTCGAGCTTCCCCTGCCGGCGATCGATGGCAGCGCGGTCGTGGAGACAGCGTGCTACCCCATCCGTGTCGCTGGCGTCGCGGTAGCGGTGGAGGCTGCGTTCGTAACACTCGATCGCTCGGTCGAAGTTGCCGCGAATCTGGGCGAGATACCCCAGTTCGTGGAGGCTGCTCGCCTGCCCGAGTTCGTCACCGATGTCGCGGTACGTGTCGAACGCTCGTGAGAGGTGTCGCTCTGTGGCGTTCAGATCGCCACCCTTGCGCTCGAGAATGCCGAGGTTGTTGAGCGCGTTCGCCTCCGACCGTCTGTTACCCACCGATCGGTACCGGTCGAGGCAGATCTGATACTGTTCGATCGCGGTGTCGGTGTCGCCCTCCACATCGAGCACCATCGCACGGTTGAACCTGGCGTCGGCTGCGGCGACGCGATCGCCCAATTCACAGTACTGATCGAGGCTCCACTGGAGCCGTTCTTTTGCCGACGCGAGTTCACCACGCGACCACGCGACGATTCCGAGATTGTTGACCACGTCGGCTTCACCCCGCTCGTCGCCGGCCGTGCGATAGGCCCGCCGGCTTCGTTCGTAAAACGACTCCGCCCGGTCGTACTCGCTCCGTCGGAACGCGACCGTGCCGCGGTATTTCAAACTCCGGGCACCGAGGCGGTCGGCATCGATCGGGTCGGGGGGGTCGTCTGCGAGCGAAGCGAGCCGTTCGAACTCCGTGGCTGCCCTGTCGGGCGAGCCCGCCTGCAGAGCCATTTTTCCGCGCCACTCCGTGCATCGAACCGACATTTTGGCCGAACACGCATCGGGCAGTTGTATCCACGAGTCCGTGCTCGTTCCGAACAACGGGACGAGCGACGAATGGGTGAGACCGAGAGAGAACAGCCGTTCTGTGGTCTCGTCGGCCCACGCTTGGGGATCGGCGGAGATCTCTTTGATGATCGTCGACGAGCCGGCAACTCGCCAGTCGATACACGCCCGGTGAGTCTTCTCGTCGGCCAGCGACAGCAGGGCTGTAACGATCCGGCCGAACCGGCGCTTTACTGCACGCAGCTCCTCGCTCCCGTTCGCTCGCTCGTGAAGCTGCCTGAGAAATGCCACGGACCACGACTTGTGAACCGACCGGTACGATGGTTTCGGGCTGTCGTTTTCGTTCTCCTCCTCGCCGTCGGCTCGTTCGAAGACGACACGCCCCTCGAGCAGCGCCAGGGTCTCCTCGATCACCTCGGTCGTTTCCGACGCGAGTGCGTACACGAGTTCCGGGTACACGCCGATGTCGGCGGCGTTGAGCAGCGAAACGAGCACGCCAACGTCGAGCGCGCGGTCACCGACCGCTCGCAGATCGTCGAACGTCCGTCGAACGTCCTCCGTGAGCGTCGTTGGGGTCGTGTCCCGAACCGAAGCCAGCGGGTCGACCGACAGCACGAGCCGGTGGAGCACGACGAGCAGCGTGGCAGGGTCGCTGTCTTGGTCGGGGCAGTCGAGCAGATCCGAGGCTTCGATCGTGAGCCGGCGCCCACTCATCGCTTCGAGGTGGCGGATGAGTCGTTCACATTCGGCCGCGTCGAGCGCCGGCATCCGAACGCGTTCGATCGCTTCGGTCCGGTAGCTGTCGAGCCGGGACGCCAACCCCGAAGAGGACGCCGATGGGTTGGCCCACGCGTGCTCGCGCGACTCCACGAGAAACGTCACCGTCGGATCGTCGCGGTAGTCGGCCATCACACGAAAGACGGCCTTGGCCTCGGGTGAGAGGACGTCCTCGATGACGATCAGCGCGTGACCCTCACACTCGCGTAGCCGGGCACGAAGCGCCGCCGTGCTGGTGAACGTCCGACCAGCACCGCCCTCCCGGTAGAGCACAGTCCCGCGATCGGTTTCGTGCCACCGGTAGGCCACCATCTTACAGACCGTGCTCTTTCCGGATCCTGGCAGTCCTACCAGCGCGTGATCGTCCCCCGAACCGAGTCCGTCGAGAAGCTCCGCCACGAGCGATGTACGCCCGCTGGCGGTGTCCACCTCGGTGTCGCCGTCGGTCTGCGTGTCGCTCTCCGACCCAGTGCTCGCGTTGCAGTCGCTGTCATACGTGCGTTCGACGGCGTGACCGGCGGCGATTCCGGCGAAGTCGATCCCGGTGCGCCAACTCGTCGTCGGCACAGCCGGTTCGTGCGACTCGATGGCGGCGTCGGTCAGCTCGACGAACCCCTCTCGTTCGAGAACGCCCTGGGTCCGTCTGTTACCCCCGGTGCCGTCGATCCGCGTCCCTCGGGAGACCGACGGGGAACGCTGTCGTTCCCCCGGCTCGGTTGTGGCGTCTGCGACGTCCGTCGCCGTCTCGGCGACCGACGTGATGTACGCCTCTGCGGTCTCGAACGCCTCGGAACGGTTGTTTCGAAACATCGCGGATGGGGTCCCGTCGTCGTACACGATGGCGAACCCCTCGTTCTCGTCCGAGGAACGTTCGACGAGGAACACGGTGTGTGGCGGCGATTGGTCAGCGCGTAGGAACCGCTGGCTGTGGCGGGACAACACCGAAAGCGTGTCCGGGGATCGCCGTTGGAGCGCCTGGTACAGCTTCGGCCCGACGACGAGATCGAGATTCAACGATCCCTTCACTGCCTGCGATCGGCACAACTCCAACAGTAACGGGTCAGCGAGGATCGGCACGAGCGCTGTGAGCGTGTGGGCCGATTCGATCGATTCTCGAAGCGCCGATGGAATATCGTACGGCGTGTAGTCGTCGATCGGCACGCGTTCGATATCCCGAACTGACTCCACGGACACGGGACTGTCCCGGCCGAGCGTCTGTAGCAGCGGCGAGCCGGTGTGAATGTCGGCTATCGTCTCGATAAACTCGGTGTACGTGGTTGCAGCGAGGCGTCCGGCGAGCGTCGTCGTGTACCCCTCCGCGGCTCGCTCGACGAGTCCTGCCTGCTGAAGCTCCCGAATCGCGCGGTCGACGGTCGAACGCGACCAGCCGAGACGATCGACGAGATCCGGCTTTCGGCAGGGCGACGATTCAAGGCACTGTAAGAAGCCTATCCGTCGATCGAGCAGCCGAACAAACGCATCGTCTGATCCGACGGACGAGACCATTCTACAAAAAAATTTTTGCGAGAACCCTTAAACCCGAACGTTCCGCTGCATGGCTGTCAGTGAGACAACGGTTGCCCGTAGCTCGTTTCGCGTTCCATCACGGCGTTCCACGTTCGTTGACAACTACATGACACTTGGTCGAACACAGAGGGGTCCTGTCGGAGGTCGAAATCCTTGATGGCGGTTTGGACCCGATCGTCACACTCACCGCAGTTGTGTGGTCCCCGGTCGCTGCCGTGACCGACGGGATCGGAGACGACAATGGCGTCGGCGTCCGCCGTTTCCCGGAGGACGTTTGCGACCGACCAGAGCCACGGGGGTCGGTAGCCGCCGTCGTGGTACAGCTCCTCGACCATCGTGTGGCGCTGGACGTTCGTGGGGTTCATCGAGACGGTGTGGGCGTACTCCGCACACCGACGGACCGAGCGTTTCATGTCCGCGACGGCCTCGGCTTCGGTGAGAAACGGGGGTTTCATGAGGAGGTACGCCTTGATCCCCGCGCCGACGGCACTAGCGGTTTCGCTCGCGGTGCGGAACTCCTCGAAGTCGAAATACTTGTTGATGCAGTCGTGTCGAACGCGGTCGGTCGCCGTTTCGAGACCGACCGCAACGTCCGCGTCGAGACCGGCCTCGGTGAAGTCCTCGATCGCTTCCCGCTCGACGAAATCCGGGAGGCTTTCGACGACGATGCGCTCGCGGTCGGCGAACGTCGACGCGATGGCTCGGCGCGTCTCGGCTGGTACTTCCCGTTCGTCGAGGAAGGAGCCGGAGGTGTAGATCTTGACGAGCTCCGACGGCGCGTCGGCGTGTTCGCGCTCGTGTTCGAGACACGCCTCGATCTGGTCGAGCAACGCGTCGTGGGGGACCGTTCCGCCATCGACCGATTCGGCGACGTAGCCACACATCGTACAGCCGCCGGCGCGCGCCCACCGACAGCCGCCGGTGTTGAGGATGATCGTCAACGATTGACGGACGCCATCGGGCGTGTTGTCCTCGTCGAGCCAGACGCGGGTCGGCTCGTGCGGGTCGTACGTCTGCTGGTTGCGGGCGCGGATCCCGCGCATCACCTGGTTGTGCGCGTCCATCCCGCGGCCCTGCTCGTACACGTCGGGATCAGGCGTACTCATTACCCACGATACCCGGCTCGTGCGTAAAACGATCGCGGTCAGTAGTGAGCCAACAGGGCAGGAATATCTCCGGACTCAGTACGGGATGAACCTGAACCCTTGTGGGATCAAAAAGCCGAAGATAGCGAACAGCGCCGCCGTGATCGCAGCGGTGAGCAGCGCGTAGGGGATCTGGGTCCGGACGTGGACCATGTGGTCGCTGCCGCTCGTGCTCGAAGAGAGGACAGTCGTGTCGCTGATCGGCGAGCAGTGGTCACCGAAGATACCGCCGCTGAACACCGCTCCGATGACGAGCGGAAGATTCGTGCCCGTCGTAAACGCGATGGGCATAGCGATCGGGAGCATGATGCCATACGTCGCCCACGAGCTCCCATCGGAGAAGCTGATGAACGCGGTCACGAGAAAGAGCGACACGGGAATGATCGCGGGCGGGACGCCCGCGAACCAGTTGGTGACGAACGAAGAGATCCCGAGCGTCGTGACGCTGTTTTGGATCGAACTCGCCAGCGTGAGGATGGCGGCGGCGAGCAGAATGCCTTTGAACCCGTGGACTGCGGCGTCTGCGGCGTCGGAGTTCGACGGAATGTCGCCACGCAGCCGGTACAACACGAACGCGACGACCATTCCGCCGGTGGCAGCCAGTCCGAGCCTGACGTCACCGATGTTGAACGCCCACTGCCCGCCGTCGGGAACGATCAGCGAATACCCTCCAATGGAGAACAGCGTCGACATCTCCGGGGCCTGAATTACCGGCTCAGGACGCCAGAACATCGCCGCGAACGCGAGGAGGATCATCGTCCCGATGGGAATGGCGAAGTTGCGCCAGTCGGGGGTGGCCGTGTCGGCCATCTCGTACCGATCTATTTCTTCGGAGATCATCGGGCTGGCGTCCGGACCGACCACGCCCTCACCGGCGCGCGCGCGTTCTTCCTCGCGCTTCATCGGACCGAAGTTCGGAACCACCTGCCACGCGACCAGCGCCGCGAGAGCCAGCGCGATCCACGAGTAAAAGCCAAACAACAAACTGTTGAAAAACAACGGCCACAGCGCTTCCGTGACCGCGCTCGCCTCCTGACCGGTTCCCGAAACGAGACTCCCCATTCCCGATGGAAGCATTCCCCCGCTTTGCGCCTGGACGACACCATCCCCGATGAACCCGATGAGCGCGACCCCCCACGTCGAGTAGAACGCCAGCCGCGCCGCCGGACTCCCGGCGCTGTCGACGTAGTAGGCGAGCTTGGCCCGCGATACGTTGTATTTGTCCGTGAGCGGGCGCATCATCGACCCGACCACCAGGCAGTTGAAATAATCGTCGATGTGGATGATCATCCCGGCCAAAAACGACGCCCGTTCGGCCTCGGCCGGCGAATCGACGCGCGCGGCCAGCGCTTCGAGAACGCCCCGGATTGCCCCCGAACGGATCATCAGCCCGATCATGCCACCGATCATGAACAGGGCGACCAACACGTTCTCGACGTTCCACGGATCATTGAACAGGGTGGCCGTCGCTATCAGCGTCGGCACCGCCGTCAGCCCCATCACCCCGCCGAGAACGATCCCAGAGATTCCACCGGCAAGCCCCTCGGGTACACCCACTGCAGTCGGCACGTGTGCCCCGTAGACGATCCCTGCCCCGACAATACCGACGAACAACCCGACGAGCGCGTCGCGGATATACCACGCCAACCCGATCGCAAGCAGGGGCGGAACAAGCGTCCAAACACCTGCGTTTATCGTCTCGAGCGACATAACTGCCCCAACGTCTGTTTCTGCGTATAAAAATTCACCGTATCAAATATATCGTGGCGGTCGACGCTAGCGATTTCACGCGCGGTCTCGATCTTCGGGGACGGCCGACCGGTCGTCGGGCGGCTGTTGGTTCAGCGTGGCGCTCGGTAAGTGGACGGTAACGATGCTTCCGCGCGGATCGTTGTCGTCGAAGGTCACGTTTCCGCCGGAATCGACGACGATCCAGTTGACGAACCACAACCCCAATCCGAGCGAGTGTTGTTGTTGTGATTCTGACCCCTCCTCGAGCACTTTCCGCTCTCGTTGTGGAAGACCAGGGCCATTGTCAGCGATTTCGATCGAAACGAAATCGGGGATCTCGTCGGTGACAGTGACCGAAACGATCGGCGTTTCCGAGTCGTTGTGTTCGATGGCGTTTTCGATCACGTTGTCGAGTGCGACGTCGATCCGATCGTTTGCGATGACGGGGATGCGTCCGTTGACACGGAGATCCATCCGAACGTCGGCGTCGGGATACTCCGTGACGGCGCGATCGACACACGACGAAAGCACCTCGCGCAGCGCGATCGGGCCGTTGGTCCGTCGTTCACTGTCCAGTGCGCGTTCTATGTTCCGAACCGTATCACTGAGGTCAACGAGATCGAGCGCCGTTTCGTGTATCGTTTCGACCTCTGTGGTATCCTCGAGCCGCTCGCTGAGCAGATCGGCGCTTCCGATGATGATGCCCGCGTCGTTGCGGAGGTCGTGTCTCAACACTCGGTTGAGAACTTCTAGCCTGCGTACGTACTGGTTCCGGTCGGTAACGTCGGTAGCGATGATGTGGCCGGTCTGTTCGGTGGCGATCTGTGGCGGGATGACGAGCAGATGGAAATCACGTATCCCGACCGTCGTTTTGAGTCGCTCCTCCTCCTGTACCACGGTATCAGCATCGAGCGCGGCGTCGAGATCGATGGCGGACTGTTCGAGATTGGAGGGGACGATGCGCTCCGCGACGGGGGTTCCGGGTGTAGCGGTGCTATCCACGTCGAACAGTCGTTCGAACGCCCGGTTCGTGACGCTTATCACCGCCGTTCCGTCCGCGTGTTCGTACTGAACGGCCGGGTTTGGGAGGTTGTCGAACAGCGTGGCGAACTGATCGCGCTCGCGTTGCAGTCGGCGTTGATACCGATCCAACTGCGCGGCCTGACGTTCGATCCGAATCGCGTACAGCCCGAACGCGAAGCCGATGGCCATCCCACCAGTTACCACGTCCATGAGGACGAACAGCTGTTCGCTCAGCACGACACCCACCGACTGCTGGTATCTGATCATCATCCCGCCGGAGACAGTGAAGACGGCACCTCCAGCAATGCTCCACCCGGCGATTCTGAGCGTGTACGGCGCTGTGAGGTCTCTTCTGCTGATCCACAACCCTGCACCAACCAACCCCATTGACAAACAGAACGGGAGAACGATGCCGTACAGGACCGCCGAAAACGAACCTGGATTGTCTGTAGCGAAGTGGTAGGCGTGAACTAGGCCCGTGACCGCCCCACAGCCGCCGATAATTACAGCACTCACCCACCGCCACAACCGGTCTCTGCTGACCCACTGGTTCGTCATGCTCCCCTCCGTCTCATCCGGATAGGCGGTCTCGGACTGTTATGCACGATGGTTTCACGATCCGCGGGGAATGTCATCCCCGAGTTCTCGTCGCTTTCGATGCCTGTCCTCCTCGCACAGCCGGCCACGCCCGATTATCGCTAGTGGACGTATTCATCCGTGTTCATCTCAGCGATGGGTAATAACTGTTCACCTGTATGTGAAAGGTGTTTATGTATCCGACAGTCGTGAAATATCATAGTTCCGGCTCGATGTACACTTTTTTGATCTGGGGATCGTGTCGGATGAGGGAATCTTCGATCGCGGAGATCCGGTTGTCGATCGATTCGGTGTGGAGTTCGGTGTCGAAGCTAACGTCTGCGGCAACGAGCAGGTGTTCCGGTCCGAAAAACACCGTTCGGAGGTCGTCCACGTGGGAGACGCCATCGGCGTCGGTGATCAACTCTTTCAACAGGCGTTGGTCCTCCAAGGGGAGGCTTTCACCGAGCAGGAGACGTTTGTTCTCCCACGCGAGCGCCAGCGCAAACCCCATCAACAGGACGCCGATGAGGATCGACGCGGCGGCGTCGTACCGTGGGTTGCCCGTAACGCGGGAGAGATAGACGCCAAACAGCGCGACCCCGGCACCGGCAACGGCGATGGAGTCCTCCGTGAACGCCGTCAGCGTCGTTGCGTCGCTAGTTTTCTTGAACGCCTCCGGAATGGTTTCCCAGCCGTGCTCGTGCATCTGGCGGGTCAGCCCGTCGTAGGCCGTTTTGAGCGCGTAGCTCTCGAAGGCGATCGCTCCGACGAGGACGCCGTAGTTGATCCAGTGGGAGGGAAATCGGTAGCCAAGCAGCGTTTCCGTGGTGGTCCGAACTGGCTCGGGGTGTGTGAACGCGTGGACGCCGTGGTTGAGGCTCTCCCAGCCGGCGATCCCGAACAGGAGCACGGCGACCAGAAACGAGTAGAAAAACTGGGCTTTGCCGTAGCCGAAGGGGTGTTTCTGGCTCGGATCTCGCCCGCTGTAGCGTATCCCGAACAGGAGAAACACCTGGTTGCCCGTATCGGAGATCGAGTGATACGTCTCCGAAAGCATGGCCGCGCTGCCGGTCAGCAGAAAGCCGAGGAATTTCAACACAGTGATCGCTGCGTTTGCGATTAGGGCCGCGAGGACGACGGATTTGCTGGTCGCCATTACACTTCCGAACCAACCGATGACCGAAATGTCTACCGTTCGTGGCTGTCTCAGTCGGATCGTGATTGGTTTCTACTCATGATCACTGTCGTTTCGGACACCCACGGGCGGGACACCCACCGGCTGTCGGGACAGGCACTTACGGCCGTCCGTGAGGCGGATCTGGTGGTTCACGCCGGTGATTTCACCACTGAGTCCGTGCTCGAGGCGTTCGAGACCAAGAGCACGCGGTTTGTCGGTGTCGCCGGCAACAGCGACGCGCCGCCAGTTCGAACACGGCTCCCGGCGACGCAAACCGTCGAGCACCGGGGACTCCGGATTGCGATCGCACACGGCCACGACCACAGCGAAACATCGCGCTCGCTGTTCGCGCGCCAGGAACGCGCCGACCTCCTCGTCGTCGGCCACTCACACGCTCCGACGGTTCGTTCGACCGGCGAGTACACGCTCCTCAATCCGGGCAGCCACGCCGAGCCGCGTGGACACCGGCCGGCGTACGCGACGCTCACGGCGACCGACACCGGATTCACCGGTCGGCTCCGTGCGCTCGATGGAACCGTCTTCGAGACGTTCGCGGTACGATCGGCGTGAGACGGAGTGGACGAAACGATTTTGGTGGCCGGGTCGTGAGTGGGGGTATGGCGTCCGCTCTCAACGATCCACTCCTCGTCATCGTTCTCACCGTCGTCGTACTGTTCCTTCTCGCGTTGTACCTGATGTTTCGGCGGACGGTGCTGGCGTTTCAGGAGGGCGTCGACGACGAGAACCGGCGATAGCCGTTAGCACACACCGGCGATCCGCTCGGCCGCCGTTTCGATTGCTTCTCGGTCGACATCCCAATGGGTAGTAAAGCGCACGAGGTGGTCATCGAACGCGACACCACCGACGCCCGCGTCCGAACACCGGTCGAGGAACGCCTCTGCGGTGCGTTCGGTTTCTACGAGCACGATGTTCGTCTCCGGTTCGTGAACTGAAAGCCCGGGCAGCTCGGCGAGCGACGCCGCCAGCAGGCGGGCGTTGTCGTGGTCCACCGCGAGGCGATCGACGTTCTCCAGCGCGAGCAGCCCGGGTGCTGCGACGATGCCCGCCTGCCGGAGACCGCCCCCGAGTAGCTTTCTGACCCGCCGGGCACGCTCGATGAACGCCTGGGATCCCGCGAGCACCGAGCCGACGGGCGCGCCGAGTCCTTTCGAGAGGCACATCATCACCGAGTCGACTTCTCGGGTCATCCGGGCGAGTGGCACGTCGTGTGCGACGGCAGCGTTTCCGAGCCGCGCGCCGTCGAGGTGGACGGGCACACCCAGCTCGTGGGCGGCCCGTGCCGGCGCGTCGATGGTGTCAGGGGCGATGGCGGTGCCGCCCGCGGCGTTGTGGGTGTTTTCGAGCGCGAGCAGCCCCGTTCCGGGGCGGTGGTCGTCGGCTGAGACGACCCCAGCACGGACGGCGTCGGCCGAGAGCGCGCCGCGCTCGTTGCCATCGATGGGTCGCGTTTGGAGCGCCCCGTGCTGGGCGAGTCCAGCCAGCTCCCACCGGTAGATGTGGCTGTCGCGTTCGAGAATGATCTCCTGGCCGCGTTCCGTGTGTGTCCGCGCGGCGACCTGGTTGCCCATCGTTCCCGAGGGAACGAACAGCGCCGCCTCCATGCCGAGCCGCTCGGCTGCACGCCGTTCGAGTTCGTTGATGGTCGGATCTTCCCGGTACACGTCGTCACCGACCTCCGCGTCCCGCGCGCTCTCGCGCATCGCATCGCTCGGTCGGGTCACCGTGTCGCTCCGAAGATCGATCATGATACGTCGTGTTATCGTCTCCGTCGTAATGAGTAGTGTCTATTCCCATCGCACGACTACTGGGGACGGTACGGTGCTCCTCGACGCTCTACGACGCCGATCGTGCGAACCGATCGGGAACCAAATTCCTAAACCGGTGTGGATTCGAGAGCCGATAATGGCGTTCGAGCGCAACGTCGGCGGGACCGACCGGATCGTTCGTGGCGTGCTTGGAACCTGGCTACTCGCAGTTGCGGTCAGCGCTGTTTTCGACGACCAGCGCGCGAAAGCGTTCGCTGCGGGTATCGCAAGTACGGGACTGCTGTTCAACGTCGTTACGGGTTGGTGCGGAGCGAACGCGGTGCTTGGCGTCGATAGCTGTCAGCGGTGAGGAGGTGGTTCGCAAGACCGACGCTCTTGCGAACGA
This sequence comes from Halobacteriales archaeon YIM A00010, assembly GCA_025041175.1. Taxonomy (GTDB): domain Archaea; phylum Halobacteriota; class Halobacteria; order Halobacteriales; family Haloarculaceae; genus Halocatena. Next base: position 453,734 of record JAKCFJ010000001.1, on the reverse strand, counting down.
CTGCGCTCGCTGCGGTTCCCTGTCAGTCGTCGGTGGTGGGTGCAGCGGCGGCCTCTCCAACGACGCGCGCCAGCTCGGGGTAGCGCTCCCGTAAGCCCGTGAGATCGCCGCGCTGTCGATACTCACAGTACCTCACGAGTGTTGCGACCAGACAGGCCGGAGCGCTTTCTGCGTCGGGTTTCTCGGTCATGGCGGCCGGTTCGTGCGAGTCGTCGGGGCTAAACACGGACTGCATCACGTCGCCATCGCGCTGCTCGTGGAATCGGACGCATGCGCCGTTGTCGAACCAGCATTCGATGATCGTCTCACCGGTAGCGCAGTAGCGGGTGAACCGCGCGATGCCCGGCAGTTCGTCGTACCCGCCCGTTTGGGTCCTACCAAGCCCCGCCGTCGCCAGTATCTGTTCGATCTGGGTCGCGTGGGCGCAGCCAGTCGACTGGCAGGGCCGGCACCACAGTCCTTCGCCTACGTCGATACTGTGGTATAGCTCGGCCGTCACGATCTCCGCCCGATCCGTGGCGGCCGAGAGGTTCACGACCTCCCCACGCTGATCCCGGAACTGGAACAACGGCAGCGTCATCGCCACCACCGCCCCAACGGACACCCCATCCGGTGTTCGAGGCGCGTACGAACCGGCCGGCCACACACCGGGCAGCGCTGGCGCTGTTCATTGCATTCCTGATACGATGCGACACCGTTACATGTCTCTGATTCATTCCCAGTCATGGGTTCGAGTGCTTGCGAGAACCCCAGCGTCGGGTGCCTATACACCCGGCGCGTTCAACACGAACGCACACGCCCTCACGGCGCCACCGGCGTTCTCATCTATCGTTGGCTTCCCCATCACACATAAAGGTACTGATGGAACGAACAATGTTATATCGTACTAACATCTTGTTCTGTCGGCGGTTCCTCGGAGCGTAGCAACGAGCCACCGGTATCGGGCGTTGCTACCGGCCGGGACAGACTGATAGCAGTGAATTTCTCCTCAAGGATCACGTCAGTGCTGCCAGCGCCGAAGCGATCCGAACGGAGCTGCACCACAGCGCTGTGGTGAGCAAGAAGCTTCCCTGCGTACAGTCGCAGTGCGGTCAGCGTGAGTCCACCCCAAGACAGCTTACTGAAGACCGGTTCTATTCGACCCGCTCGCTTCATCAACAGGCCGATTCGTAGCTCAACGACAGCGATCGGTTGCACATTGACACCGACGAGACGCGCGTGATTATCGAGCCTCAGTAGGTCACTCTCAGTTACATCCCTTCGACCATAAAAAGAATCGAGGTTCGTTACACCCTGCAATGAAGGAAGTGACTGCTTACAGGTGTGTTCAGCGCGCGACAGCACCCATCAAATGGCCGAGCAGGATCGGAACTGCCGAACTCACCGATACTCAGATTGCGTGTTTGGAACCGAACGAGAAAAGATCGAAAGACAAACAACCGATTGTTAACCACTTTCTCTGTGCCAACTGTCGAGACAAATGGAACCAAACGTATTACGAAGAATACGGAGAGGGGCCACCGATTGTATTTCTTCACGGTGCAAGGGGTGATCATCGTCTCTGGGCTGAACAAATCCAATCACTCGCCACGGAGTACGTATCATAGTATACGATCTCCGAGGACATGGCCGAACCGGCGGCTCTGATATCGACTCCTACACAATACGATTGTACGTCGAGGATCTCAATGCGCTCATTACGGCTCTCAACCTCCATAAACCAGCAATCTGTGGGAGGTCAATGGGAGGATTCATTGCGCTAACATATGCAGCTATACACCCGGATACTATTAGTGCTCTTTGTACGTTAGGGGCGGAAACGCCGGAAGCTCAGACACGTGGGGAGTGGCTTGAGTGGCAGATACCGAAACGCAAACTCATCAATGCGTTGTCCATGGTCGTTGACCGCGGTCGACTCATGGCAGTAATACACCGATTCAATGAGTGGCGGTACGACCCAAGGGGTGCTGGCGATATGGAAGAAATTGAGCGTATTCTGCAACGCCATGGGGAAGACGTTCCGGAACCTTCGGAGAAAGAGTCAACGAAAATCCGTAAAGCACTAGAGTCATACTCTTTGGAATCTATCGACTACTTATCGATTGTTGTTCCATCGCTGATTTTATATGGAGAATATGAGATACCGCTGATTCACCGTCATGCGGAGTATATGGAGGACGTCATTCCTCACGCCGAAGCAGGTCAAGTACCGGATGCCGGCCATGTTTCTACCGTCGACAATCCCGAGTTCGTGGTCTCGTCGCTCCGTGAGTTCCTCGCTTCTTCGTAGACACGAGAACACATACCACTACGAGTTCACGTTTGTGTACAAATACGCACTCCGACCGACGGCTGGTATGCCACAATACATACATTCGCGGAGCGTCCCTTCCTCGTCGGCCTCGATGCCGCACTAATATCATAAATGATGGAGGTAGTGATTAAGGCAAATCAGCAGTAGTCAGTCACATCAATCGCTTACCTCCACCATGCTCGGTGTGATCGATTAGGTGTTGCCTCAACGTCGTTGGAGATCCCCCAAAGAGGTGAGATAGCAATAACACTTTTATGAATTTTTGGGTACCAGATAAACACGTTTCTAAACTAGTGTTTAATTGGAACTGTTACACATGATAGATAGTGTCACCCATAGAAGCTAATAAGAACCGGTGGTTGATCGCGGCATCGGCCGTTGCGATCCACCTGTCGATTGGGAGTATCTACGCGTACAGTATCTACCAGATTCCCTTGAACGAGGCACAGGGCTGGAGTACCTCGAGCGTTACGCTCGCGTTCTCCATCGCGATATTCGTGCTCGGAATCACTGCCGCCTTCCTCGGTAAATACGTCGAGAAGTATGGCCCACGGAAAGCCGGTCTGGCCGCAGGCGTCCTGTACGGTCTCGGGATGGTTGGATCGGGAATTAGCGTCCAATTCGGGAGTCTCCCCATGTTCCTTGCCATGTTCGGCGTCATCGGCGGGATGGGACTCGGGCTGGGATACATCTCCCCCATCGGAACGCTCGTCGAGTGGTTTCCCGACAGGCGCGGGATGGCGACAGGCCTCGCGGTTATGGGCTTCGGTGCCGGCGCGCTGCTCACCGGGCCGCTGGGCAACTACCTGATTCAGAATTTCGGCGTCGCGATGGCATTCTACGCCTTAGGTGGCCTGTACTTCGTCTTGATGTCGCTTGGCGCGAGCTACCTTGCCAAGCCCACGGACGGCTGGCTTCCCAAAGGGATGGGACATGAGGAGGATGCACATGAGAAGGCAACGAGTGCACTGGCGGGACTCAACAACCTCACCGCGGTGGAAGCGCGCACGACGCCGCGCTTCTGGATGGTGTGGCTTATCATCTTCATCAACGTCTCCGCGGGCATCATGCTGCTCGCGTTTGCGTCGCCGATGCTCCAGCAGATCGGTGGCGCGACAGCCACGACCGCCGCGTTTATTACCGGCTACATCGGCATCTTCAACGGTGGGGGGCGTATCTTCTGGGCCACTCTGTCGGATTACATCGGCCGGACGACAACGTACACGGCGTTCATGGTCATCCAGATCGCCGCCTTCTTCGTGATGCCTCAGCTCACGGGTGTCTGGATCTTGGCGGGGACCATATTCCTCGTCATCACGTGCTACGGCGGCGGATTCTCTTGCCTCCCGGCGTACCTCAGTGACCTCTTCGGCACGGAGGAGGTCAGCGCGATCCACGGCTACTCCCTCACGGCGTGGGGCGTCGCCGGGGTCGCCGGCCCACAGCTCGCCTCGTTCGTTCTCGAATCGACGGGAAACTATAGGAATGGACTGTACGTCATGAACCTCGCCCTCATCGTCGGACTCGTCACGGTCCTCGTCCTCCGCTGGCAGATCGGTAAGCTCCAAGACGCCAGTACCGCTCAGGAGGTCGGCGTGGCGACGACGGACTAACGACTGGCACCGCCGTGGACGACACTTCGCTACAACTGTGACCGTCGTTATATCCGAGAATGATGTGTAATGGATTCCATGATAGGCTCAGAAAAGTAAGAGAGGTACAATCGACAGCCAGCGAAGTGATCACTACCCATCACTGACGAAGTCTTCGAACTGCCCATACTATCAGGACGATTCCGATCGTAAGCTTAGTTGCATGTTTGTATAGATTCACGCAACCGAGCAACGTCAACCAGCCCACCCTGCCGACAGGGAAGTGTCTGCTTACTCCACGTGCGATAGCGGAGCGGTGCGGTGGAGGTGAATACACCCACCGCGAACGAAGTGAGCGGCCTTTTTTCGCCCACGTTTTTTGCGTGAGCGGTGCGCGGAGCGCACCCGAACGCAAAAAAGGTGGTTCGTAAGTTGTTTTTCCGGCAAAAACAGTCACCAGCCATGGACGCACGAATCCGTCGGCACGCGTCGATCGTCGTGAACCACTCGGTGGATCTCCAGCCGGGCGACAACGTTGTTATCGCTGCCCCATCGGACGCGAGAGATTTCGCTGTCGCGCTCCACGAGGCAGTCGGGGACGCGGGCGGCACCCCCGTGTATCTCGACAGCAGTGACCGGGCCGAGCGGGCCTACCTGCGGGCAGCAGATGCGGACGACATGGAGACGCCCGACCACGAGCTGGCGCTGTACGAGGCTTCGGACGCGCTCATCCGGGTGCGTGGTGGTGAGAACGCAACGGAGGAAAGCGACGTGTCACCCGAGACGATGGCCGCGAACAAGCGGATCTACAAGCCTGTTCAGGAGACCGCGCTGTCAAAGCAGTGGTGTCTCACCCAGTTCCCGAGCACGAGCTACGCCCAACTGGCCGAGATGAGCACCGAAGCCTACGAGAACTTCGTGTGGGACGCGATCGATAAGGACTGGGCGGCCCAGCGCGAGCACCAGCGCCAGATGGTCGAGCGGCTGGATCCGGCCAGCGAGGTCCGGATCGTCAGCGGCGACACGACCGACGTGACGATGTCCGTCGACGGAATGGTGACCCAAAACGACGACGCCCACCACAACCTTCCGGGCGGTGAGGTGTTCACCGCCCCCGTTCCCGACTCCGTGGCGGGCGAGGTGCTGTTCGACATGCCGTTGTACCACCAGGGTCGGGAGGTCACGGGCGTCCACCTCGTCTTCGAAGACGGACGAGTCGTCGAACACAGCGCCGATGCGAACGAGGACGTGCTGACCGGCGTGCTCGAAACCGATGAAGGAGCCAGGCGGCTGGGTGAGCTTGGTATCGGCATGAACCGCGATATCGATCGGTTCACGTACAACATGCTGTTCGACGAGAAGATGGGCGACACCGTCCACATGGCCGTGGGCAACGCCTACGGCGACACGGTCGGCCCGAACCGCGAGCGCAACGACAGCGCTGTCCACGTCGATATGATCGTCGATATGAGCGAGGAATCGTTCATCGAACTCGACGGCGAGGTCGTCCAGCGCAACGGGCGGTTCGTCTTCGAGGACGGGTTCGAATCGGCGTGAGCGACATCGGAAAACTACCAATATCCACTCGTTCCGTACGGACTGTCGATTTCTCGATCGATACAACTGGTGTGTGGTAGGAAGATCAATTATCGGTGGAATCACGCCCTTGGAGTTGCTCTCTGATCTCACGAAGGGAGTTAATTCCGTACAGACCCAGCAGTAACCACACGATCGAGAACACAACCCCGAGGACTGCGAACGTCATCCCAATGGTCGTTTCGTTGATAGCCACCATAGTGATTCAGTCTATGCGACCCAACGACATAAGAATAGATCTCCGGCTTCAACAGTTGAAGCAGTGTCTCGGGATTGATATTGGTGGATAAGAGGTGATAAATGTGGATGACGACTGCGACACAGCCACCATTGCTACGCTTCTTGGTGATGAATGTTCGCGGACCATTCTCGAAGAAACCGTCGTGCAGCCACTGTCAGCAAAAGAGCTCAGCCACCGTTGTGATGTGTCCACACCGACCGTCTATCGACGATTGGAAACCCTTCGGGATCTTGATCTCGTTAGCGAACAAACCAACCCGTCCACAGACGGGCACCACCACAAGGTGTACACCGCAACCCTTGATCACCTCACGATTGATCTCACAGAAGACGGATTTGTGCTCCACCTCACCCGACGCGAGCGCATGGCCGACCGATTCACGCGATTCATCGAGGATATGTGATGATTGACACACTTACCCAATTCAACATTCACAGCGTGGAAACAGTGTCATTCATACTTACCCTCATATCCTCGGTTCTGGGGCTGACTGTCGGATACATCGCGTTCCGGGGCTATCAACAAAACCGAAGCCTCCCGATGTTGTTCGTTGCCACTGGGTTTTTACTTGTCTTCTGGACACCTGTGCTTTTGCTCTGTAGTTTCGTTGTTATTGGAACGGTTGGACAGTTCGCCCCCGGGATGAAAGAAACGGTAGATACCGCGTTCACGTTCGCGGGTGAAGTGAGCCGGATCATTGGATTGGGGTGTATCTTGTACGGGCTTCGGATGCCTCTCGGTGATAAGTGAACGATGGATGTCGGTACGTTCTGCAACCCAATTCCATCACGCCAACTTCAATCCAATTATATATTAGATCGTTTTCGTGTCCCTGAGCAGATCACAGAGGACGTGCGCATAAACGACGAGAGCGGTAAAGCCGGCGAGAAACGGCGCGATGAGGAACGATCCGAGGGTGAGAACCCCGCCGAGGATCACGTGGCTCAACAGCCGTTCCGTCCGCATTGCAACGTCGCTGAACAGCCATTTCGGGGCCGTGAACGCCCGCTTTGGGTCCGTGAACGCCTCAAGCAGCGCCTCCCAACTGCCCGTGTAGCACCGGGCGAGCACAAAGTGATCGAGATCGATGAAGACGCTCAAACACAGCCCGTAACACCAGAGCGCCGCTTTCCACGGGCGGGACAGCCGCGCACCCACAGCGCGGACACCGAGCGCACTGACGACCGCGCCGACGATCGCATGCTCCGTCGATTTCATTGGGCGTGGCTTCGTCAGGGGTCGCCATTAGCGTACCGCATTGCCGTTAGCGTACCGCCACGAGAACGAGTACGATGGTTCGCTCGCCGTCTTGCGGCTCCGCCGCACGACACCGAGGCGCTTTCCTACGGTCGCACCTCGCTTTCTACGAGCACGGTGGGATTTGAACCGGAACCAGACGGTCGCCCTCGTTTCACTCGGGCGCTGCGACTGGTAGGATTCAAATCCCCTGCGTGCCGGTTCGCTCGCAGCTTCGAACCTCGCTGTACGAGCACGGTGGGATTTGAACCCACGGCCGTCGGATTAGAAGTCCGACGCTCTGATCCTAGCTGAGCTACGTGCCCGCGTTCGGATCATCTACGTCGACCATCAAAAACGGTTGGATTCGTTCCGGTGGGCCGATCGAACGCAGCCGTTAAGGGTGAATCGGTCCGAACTGCGACCGATGGGAATCATCGGAACCGTCGGGTTGCCGGGGAGCGGCAAGGGCGAAGCCGCCAAGGTCGCGCGCGAACTCGACATCCCCGTCGTGACGATGGGGAACGTCATCCGCGAGGAGTGTCGTGCGCGCGGGCTCGATCCCGCGGACCACCACGGCGAGGTAGCGGTTGCGCTCCGGGAGGAAGAGGGTCCCACCGCGATCGCGGACCGTTCGCTACGACGCATCCGCGAGGCGCACACCGGCACCGACACTGTTCTCGTCGACGGCATCCGTTCGGACGTCGAGGTCGAGCGCTTCGTGGAGGCGTTCGGTTCGGAGTTTCGGCTGCTCGCCATCGAGGCTCCCTTCGACGTTCGGAAAGAACGGGTCGACGACCGGAACCGGGACGATCCGGACACGGAGACCCTGAGAGAACGCGATCGACGGGAACTCGACTTCGGAATGGGAACCGCGATCGAGAACGCCGACGTCACGATCGAAAACACGAGCACCATCGAGGCGTACCGCGAACAGATCCGGCGCGTGCTCACAGAGGACCAACATGATCTACAGCGTTGACGCAACGATCGAAGTGGCGGTACAGCCGACGGAAGTGACCGATCGCGTGGTCGATGTCGTCCGGAACCTCTTTCCCGACGCCACCGTCGAAAAGCGGCCAGCACCGTCCGATGCGGCCGACGGACGGGACCCCGGTGAGATCGTCGCCACGACCCACTCGCTCGAACACCTCTCGGAGCTGTTTGACCAGCAAGCGATCCTCGATACGGCGCGGTCGGCCATGCTAGACGGCCTCGATTCCGAGACGGGCACGGTCGAATTCCGGCTGAAAAAACAGGCCGCCTTCGAGGGCGTCGTGAACTTCGCGGTCGGGAGTCCCGACGAACTCGGCGACGTTCGGGTCGCTGTGACGGTCGACGAACCGGATCCCGAAACGTACATCCGGTATCTGGCACCGCCGACCGAAGAGGGCGTTCCGATCGAGGACGACCGGTGACGACCGCGGTCTGGTTCGATCTCGCGGCACCCTGGTCGAACTGACCAAATCCTACGAGACGCTGCTCTCGGAAGCGTTCGAGACACGAACCGACCGCGCTGATCCCGCGTGGCTGACACGGTACAACGAGTGCTTTTTCGATTATCTGGAGACGTTCGACGGCAAACCGTACCGGCGAGCGATGGCAGACGTGTGTGAGTCGTTCGATCTTTCCATCGATCCCGAACGGCTAGCCGAAACGCTGATCGACCGCGAGATCGCCGCCACCGTCGCCATGGATGGAGCCCCCGATCTCGTAGAGCGTCTCGCTACAGATCCAGAATACTCCGTGGGCGTCATCACCAACGGGGTAGCGTAACAGTAACGAAAACAGTATCTATAAGTAGCTACTAGTAGTGATTAGTACCATCAGATGCCACGGACGTACTCGATCGGGGAGTTCGCAGACGAGATTGGAGTGCATTCCCAGACCGTAAAACGCTGGTGTCGCAACGACGATGTGGACTATACGCGCACACCGGGCGGTGACCGACGGCTTCCTCATCGAGAGCTACTTCGACTTGCTGGGAGCGCTCGCCAAACCGACCGGGTGGCACTCTACGCTCGCGTCTCAAGTCACGGCCAGAAAGAGAACGGCGATCTCGATCGCCAACTCGACCACCTCACTGAGTATGCTCAGGGCCAGGGGTGGAGCGTCGAGAACACTTACACCGATGTCGGCAGCGGCCTCAACGAAGATCGACGCGGCCTTCAGACACTCTGTGACGAGGTCGAGACTGCCGACTATGGCCGTGTCCTCGTCACCTACGAGGACAGACTTACCCGCTTTGGCTTCTCTTACCTCGAACGCTACTTCGATTGTTACGGTGTCACTATCTCTGTCATCGACGACGAGACGGACACATCCGTCCAAGAAGAGCTTGTGGACGATCTGATTAAGCTCGTTGCCAGCTTCTCTGGAAAGCTATATGGGATGCGTTCCAGCAAGAAACAGCAGGTGGTCGATGCCGTCACAGCCGAAGTGCAGACGGATGGCTGACCACCTCTCACTCCCACTTCGTCTGCCATATGAGGACCACCAGCGCTACGAGCGGCTGGCTGCCCTCACGCGATCTGTGGCTAACCACGTCCTCAGTGCCCACTGGCAGCCGACACATCTCGACGGGGTTCAGGAGTTCTCATACCAGGCGTGGAAATACTTCGACGAACACGAGGCATTTGCAGCGATCGATCTGTATCTGCCCTCCCGGTATCGGCGATGCATCCTCCAGAAGGTCGGTGAAACGCTGCGCTCGCAGGCTGACAGACGCACGGTCTTCCACTCCATCCACCATGTCATCCCTGACCATAAGATTCGACGGATTCACCGTCGAGCGATCAAACACCAACTCTGGGACGACAGCGAGTACCTCACGTCGGGGTACGTGGACATCCTCATCGATCAACTCAACAGCTACTACGATCGCCACGGCCACTTCCCCGAGACGTACTTCGAGCTGCAGGCCTGTCCCGAATACAGCAGTGGGGGGTTACCCTACTCCGCAGACGACGGTCCCACGAGCGGGCAGGCCGTCAGGTACGACTACGACGACGAGTCGACTATCCTGACCGTGCGGCTCAAAACGCCGGACACGCTCACACCCCAGACACGTGGCGATTGGTCGTGGACCGAATACGAACTTGACGGCTACGACGCGTTCGCCGAACTGTGTTCTCACGGCGAGTTGTCCGCCCCGGAGTTCCGGCCTACGACCCGAAAAACCGGTGGCCCATACTACGAACTCTCCGTCCCCGTTGAGATCGATCACACAGAAACAAGCGACGAGACAGAATGCGTGTTGGCACTCGATGCGGGGATGCGCAAGGACATGACAGCTGTCGTCGTGAACTGCTGTGGCGAGCAACTGTCCCAGCCACATTTCATACAGTTCACCGATCGGGGGAAAATGCGCCGTCTCCACCGCGAGCGCCAGCGGCTGAACGACCGCCTTGCCGCTCTTCGTCGTGCCAGTCGCGCGCATACCGATACGTTCGCTCACGTGCAGAGCGAGTACGAGCGAGTGAACGCCAAGATCCAGCACAAGCGCGAACAACTCGTCCACGACGTGGCGAATCAGGTCGTCGCGTTGGCGCTGGTGTACGACGTGGACTCGATCGTTCACGAAGACCTCCGGTCGCTCAGTCCACCGCGTGGTAAGGGGCGGTTGTCGTGGGAGCTCTCCTCGTGGGCACGGCATGAGATCATCGAGAAGATCGAATACCGGGCCGCCTGTGTTGGCATCGATGTAGAGCCGGTGTATCCAACGGGAACGAGTCGGTCGTGTCCCCGCTGTGGAGCGACCGGCTACACCTGCACGTCACCGGAGCACCACGAGGAAGTGTGGTGGGGTGGGCACTTCCGGTGTGACAACAGTCGGTGTGGGTTCGAAGGCGACCGAGATTACGTTGGCGCTGTGAATGTGGCGCGCGTGTTCTTCAGTGAAACGGGGAAGCTCAACCACGGTTTCACGGTCTCCTATATGGGGACCTCCGAAACCGTGCTAGCTGGCCGTTCCGCTGTTGAGCGAAGCTGTGCTTCGCGATGCACGTCAGAGCCACGCTCTGACGCTGGTGAGCAAAGCTGTGCTTTGCGATCCTCGTCAGACAGCGGGTCTGACGCTGGCACGCGGCTCACGTTCGGACATGGCGTTGTCGTTTACACCCCCGGACAGGCACGGGTGACCGTTGGTGGTGGGTCGGCCCATGTGGCACCCGCTGTCACCCTGCCCGAGTCGAACGCAGATGGTAGCGATGGACGCGGCCCAACCGTCCACCAGTGTACCCACTTCCAACGGGTTGCTACTGAAAGCTACTGAAAATTGGAACGGTTGGCGTCGTCCAACGGGAGAAGTTGACTCACACGGGGCTTCGAGAGCTGTTCGATGCGGTCGTGGTCTCCTCCGATGTCGGTGTCCACAAGCCAGACAGCCGTCTGTTCCGCGCGGCCCAAAATCGTCTCGACGCCGACACGCACGTCATGGTTGGGGATTCGTACGACAGCGACATCGTCGGTGCACACGAATCGGGATTCGAGACGATCCACCTCCGAACCGACGAGGAGACCACGACCGAGAATACTGTCGCCGATCACACCATCGAGCGCATCGCTGCGCTCGATTCTCACCGTTAGACGACCAGTTGCACCACGGCGAACAGCACGAGGACGCCGAGGACATCACAGACGTTGGTGACGACCGGGATCACCACGTCGTCGGGATCGGCTTGGAACCGGTAGGCGGCGTAGGTCGATACGACCGTGACGACCACCGCGATCACGGCCAACGCGCCGCCGCTCAACACCGCAACCAGAACGACCGTCACAAGCGGGAGCTGTGCGGTGCCCAGGAGCGTGGTGAGCGTCCACGCCCCCGCGCCGACGCCCGGAAACACGGTGAGCGCGAGCGCCACAGTGGCAACGGCGTTGCCCACCAACAGATCGTCCACGCCGAACGACAGCGTCCCGAGGTGGAGGGCGGTCGAGAGCCGCGAGGCGAGTATGCTGCCGAGATTCCCGGCTGTCCCGATGACGACCGGAACGAGCACCAACAGCGTGGGATACTGCAACAACGTCGCCTCGAACCCGTTGAGCACCAGCCCGCTGCCGATCTCGATGAGCGTCAGCGGGAACAACACGGGCAGCGTTGCGCGCATGATCGCCCGGACGGTCCAGTCGGTCGTCACAGCGCGAGCACCACCTTAGCAGAGAGATACAGAAAGAAGACGCCGAAGATGTCGCCGGTGGTCGTCACGATCGGGCCGACCAGCGTATCGGGATTGTGGCCGCGTCTGTAGCCAGCGAACACGACGAGGACGACGGTGCCCGCCAGCGTGATCCCCGAGAGCAGCCCTGTCAGCACCGCGACGGCGAGCAGCGAAAGCAGGGCAGCCGGTTCCGAAAGCAGTGCGAGGAACACGAACGCGGCGATGGCGGCGAACGCACTCGTGAGCAACCCGCTGGCGAGCGCGGCGGCGACTGCCGATTCGAGCCGCTTATCCCGGGTCAACAGCGAGGGCGAGAGAAGGCCCTGGTGGAGCGCAGTGGCGATGCGAGCGCCGAGCGAGCCGTAGACGTTTCCACGGGTAGCGAGCAGCGCAGGCACGAGAACGAGCAAACCGGGAAGCAATCGGAACTCCGCCTCTAGCCCGCTCAGAACGATCCCCGCGAGCAGGCTCCCGACCGTGCTGGCGCTGAGGGCGCCCACTGCCTCGCGGTAAGCCCTGGTGGCGACTGCGCGGACGCTCATACGCTAACCGGTGTCCGCTGCCCACAAAAAGACGGTCGGTTCATACTGTCGGACAGAGCCACGGACCGAGACGGACTATCCGTCTGCTGTCTAGCGGCTCACCAGCAGCCGATATTCGATCACATCTGTCCGACAGTATCAGGGGTCGGAGAGGGAATCGATCTTTGCCCGTTCGAGGCTGTCGAGGATGGTCGGCTCGGACGAGCCGGCCGGTTCGTGTGTCACCACGTATTCGGTCTCCCGGCCGGATTTCGAGCTGGTGATCTCCGACACCGAGTAGAGCTGGATCTCCGTTTCCTGCTTCGTCATCACGGCGAAATCGTAGTTAGTCGCCTCGTATCCCTCCTCGTCCTCCTCGGCGATCCGTTGCTGGATGAACGCCCGGTGATCGTCGAGACGATCGTCGACGATCTCTTCGGACAGCACGTCCAGATCGCTGATCCGCTGCTCGAAGACGTCCGCAAACGCGGTTTCGATCTCGTAGCCGACGGAGTTTCGACCCGCGGCCATCGCAGCGACGGACGTCGTTCCGGTTCCCCAGAACGGGTCGATCACGGTGTCCCCGTACACGGAGTACATGTTGATCAGCCGATACGGAATATCGAGCGGGAACGCCCCCGATCGATCTCGAACCGCTTCCTCTTCACTCTCTTGGGTCCCCGTCTCGAGCGGTTGTGCCGTGCCATTGATGTCGGACCACACGTCCGTAAACCACTGGTTGCGCTCCTCCCAGAAGTACGCCGACTGGTAGCGCCGATCCGAGCCGACCTCGAAGCGGCGTCTCTGGCTCCCGTTCCGGAACACGAGGATGTACTCGTGTTCGAGGGTGACGTACGCGTTCGGTGGAACCATTCCGCTGCCCATGAACTTCGTCCCCGAATTCGCCGGCTTTCGCCAGAGTACGTCCGGCAGCGGCTCGAACCCGAGCTCCTTCATCGCTGTGCTGATCCGAGCGTGGTTCTGGTAGACGCGAAACCCCTCTCCGACCTTCCGGGTCGCATCCCCCACGTTGATGCACGCGATGCCCCCATCGACGAGCACACGACTGAGCTCCTCCCACACCTCATCCAGCTCCTCGTGCATCAGTTCGAAGGCAACGTCCCCGTTTTCATCCGCAAGCGCCCGACGGACCCCCGGAGACAGCTCCGAGAACAGCTCATCCCACATCTCGATCATCGGGTACGGCGGCGACGTCACCACGAGTTCCACCGAATCGTCGTCGAGCGTCATCTCCCTGGCGTCGTCGATACGGGCACGGTGTGATGTTTTCATGGCCAATGCTATCTCTTCCTAGACTAATAACCTTCGCTACTCTTGTCTAGTAGAAATTAAACGCTGTCGAGGGGGGACGTTTCGATCGCGTGAGCACCGTTCAAAACGGACCGATACCACCGAGTCCGCCGCCTTTGTTGTCCATCTTTTGCATCATTCGTTGCATGTCGCTGTCGCCCATCCCTTGGAACTGTTTGAGCATCTGTTCCATCATCCGGTGTTGTTCGAGCAGTTCTCGGACCCGCTCTTCGGGCTGTCCGGAGCCGCGTGCGATGCGTTTGACGCGGTCTGCGCCGACCGAGCGGGGCTGTTCGAGTTCCTCGTCGGTCATCGAGTCCATGATGATGTCGAAATCTCGAAGCCGATCCTGTGTCACGTCCATCGCATCGTCGGGAAGCTGGTCGCGGATGTTGCCGCCAAAGCCCGGGATCATATCGATCACCTGATCGAGCGGTCCCATCCGGTCCATCGCCTGCATCTGCTTTCGCATGTCGTTCAGGGTGAACTGGCCCTTCATGAGGTCTTCTGGCTCCCAGTCCTCCTCTTGGGCCTGGGTCTCTTCCATCGCGCGCTCGACCCGTTCGGAGAGCTGTTTGAGATCGCCCATCCCAAGCAGCCGAGAGATGAATCCGCTTGGCTCGAACCGTTCGATGTCCTGGACCGTCTCGCCCGTTCCGAGGAACGCGATCGTGGAGTCGGTCTCGTTCACCGCCGCGAGCGCGCCGCCACCTTTGGCCGTCCCGTCGAGTTTGGTGATAACGACGCCGTCGACACCGATGGCCCGCTCGAACTCCTGGGCCTGGTCGCTGGCTCCCTGTCCGATCGCCGCGTCGAGAACCAGCAGGCTGGTGTCGGGCTGCACGACACCGTCGATCTCCTCGATCTCCTCGATCAGATCAGATTCGAGCGCGTGGCGACCCGCCGTGTCCACGATGTGAACGTCACAGTCGCTCGTCGCCTCCAACCCCTCCCGGGCGATTTCGACGGGATCGTCGGCGTCGGGATCGCCGTAGAACTCCACCTCCGCGCGCTCACACATCTGCTTCGCCTGATCGTACGCACCGGGACGGAACGTGTCGGTCTGGATCACTGCGGGTCGGAGCCCCTTTTTCGAAAACCACCACGCCATCTTCGCGGACGACGTCGTTTTCCCCGATCCCTGCAGTCCAGCGAGCAGAATGGTTTGGGATTCGAGCGGCAGTTGCGTGCTGTCCCCGATGAGCGACACCATCTCCTCGTACACGATCCGGAGCACGTGATCCCGAGCGCTCGTGCCCGCGGGTGGGTCCTCTTCGAGCGCTCGCTGCTCGATCGAATCGGAGAGATCCATCACCAGACTAACGTCGACATCGGCTTGCAACAGCGAGCGTTGGATCTCCTTTACGACGTCTTGAACGTCCTCCTCGCTCAGCCGGGATTTGCCCTGAAGCGTAGAGAGCGTCCCCCGGAGCGAGCTACCGAGATTGTCGAGTACCATTGCTCCATCGTAGTCGATTCGACAGTAAAGGCCTTCTCGTCTCCCAGGATGGATGCCGTTCGTTTCTGGAGTGTTCACGGCCACGATCGCAGGAGACCGACAGAATGGAAACGCTTCGTGAGACGCTGTATTCAGCAAGGTTTAACGGTTCGACAGCAATAGGGACGAGTAACATGGCGAGTAACAAGATTCTTGGTATCGATCTTGGGACGACAAACAGCGCGTTCGCGGTGATGGAAGGCGGCGATCCCGAACTGATCATTAACGCCGAAGGCGACCGAACGACGCCTTCGGTGGTCGCGTTCACCGACGACGAGCGTCTCATCGGTGGGCCGGCGAAAAACCAGGCCGTCCAGAACCCCGACCGAACGATCGAATCTATCAAACGACACATCGGTGAGGACGGATACACGGTCGACATCGACGGCGAGGAGTACACGCCCGAGCAGATCTCCGCGATGATCCTCCAGAAGATCAAACGCGACGCCGAGGAGTATCTCGGCGACGAGATCGAGCGTGCCGTGATCACCGTGCCCGCGTACTTTTCTGACAGTCAGCGCCAGGCCACCAAGGACGCCGGCGAGATCGCCGGCTTCGAGGTCGAACGCATCGTGAACGAGCCGACGGCGGCGTCGATGGCGTACGGACTCGACGACGAATCCGATCAGACCGTGCTGGTGTTCGATCTGGGAGGCGGGACGTTCGACGTTTCCGTTCTCGATCTCGGCGACGGTGTGTACGAGGTTGTCGCCACGAACGGCGACAACGAACTGGGTGGCGACGACTGGGACCATGCAATCATCGATTGGTTGGCCGACGACTTCGAGGAGGAACACGGCAAAGATCTCCGTAACGAGGGCCGCCAAGCCCTCCAGCGGTTGAAAGACGCCGCAGAAGACGCGAAAGTCGAACTCTCGAGCCGCAAGGAAACGAGCATCAACCTTCCCTTCATTGCGACGACGGATTCGGGTCCGCTCACGCTCGAAACGAAGCTCACCCGGGCGAAGTTCGAAGCGCTCACGGAAGATCTCGTCCAGCGCACGGTCGACCCGACTGAGCAGGCGCTGGCGGACGCCGGGTACTCCAAAAACGACATCGACGACGTCATCCTCGTCGGTGGCTCGACCCGGATGCCGATGATCCAAGAGCAGGTTGAGGGACTTACCGGCCAGGAGCCGAAGAAAAACGTCAACCCCGACGAGGCGGTCGCGCTCGGCGCGGCCATTCAGGGTGGCGTGCTCGGCGGTGAGGTCGACGACATCGTGTTGCTCGACGTGACGCCGCTCTCGCTGGGCATCGAAGTCAAAGGCGGTCTGTTCGAACGGCTCATCGAGAAAAACACCACCATCCCGACCAAGGAATCGAAGATTTTCACCACGGCCGCGGACAACCAAGAGAGCGTTCAAGTCCGCGTCTTCCAGGGCGAACGGGAAGTGGCGAACGAAAACGAACTCCTCGGCGCGTTCCAGCTGGCCGGTATCCCGCCCGCGCCCGCCGGTACGCCCCAGATCGAGGTGACGTTCAACATCGATGAGAACGGCATCGTCAACGTCGAAGCCGAGGATCAAGGGAGCGGCAACGCCGAATCCATCACCATCGAAGGCGGCACGGGTCTCTCCGACGAAGAGATCGAGCAGATGAAAGACGACGCCGAGGCCCACGCCGAAGAGGACGAAAAGCGCCGCGAGCGGATCGAGGCACGAAACACCGCCGAATCGACGATTCAGCAGGCCGAAACGCTCCTCGAAGAGAACGAGGATGATGTCTCCGACGATCTCCGCGACGACATCGAGGGCGCCGTCGAATCCCTCGAAGAAACGCTCGAGGACGAGGACGCCACGACCGAAGAACTCACCGACGCCACCGAACAGCTCACAGAAGAGCTACAGGAGATCGGCAAGCAGATGTACCAACAGCCCGGTGGCGCTGAGGGCGCAGGCCCCGGCGGTGCTGGAGCCGGCGCGGGTCCCGGTGGAGCAGGTGCCGGTCCCGGAGCGGGTGCTGGTGCAGCAGGTGGTGCGGACGACGATCGGGAGTACGTCGACGCCGACTTCGACGATGTCGAGGACGAGTCGTCGACCTGACCCGCCGATCAACCACTGACGTACTGAGCCTCCCAGTCGTCGCGGGCGTCGATCTCGCGCTCGCCACGACGCGTGAGCGTGTAGTAGTTCGTCCGCCGGTCGCGCTGGCCCTTCTCGACCAATCCCTTCTCCACGATCGTGTCGAGATTCGGATATAAGCGGCCGTGATGAACCTCCGTCTCGTAGTACTCTTCGAGTTCGTCTTTGATCGCAAGCCCGTACAGTTGGTCGCTGCCAGCGATGACGTACAGCAGGTCCCGTTGGAACCCGGTCAAATCATACATATCAGCCCGAAATACAGTGGTCGGTATTATATTTCTTCTGGTTTATTTGAGTTCCTGTACAGTCCCCGCGAACGGTCCGGTGACGAGCCGTACATTCGAGATACTAACCCAATATGACAGCCATTCATTTCGTGAGAGGACGAGTTCTCCAGAGACAGGATGCAGCCGATCGGTGGTGCACAATCCCCAGTTTCGAGAAGCGAGCTGTCGGTCATGGCTCGGCGAGCACTCACTGGCCTATTCGCCGGGCACTTGCTCCATGTGCCTGAAAACGTCACTGTCGAGTCGCGGACGGATGACCGACAGTATACTCCGAATGGTACACGCGTTCGGACTGCTCGGAGGAGCCGTCAGTTTCCGGTGTCGGCGTTCCCGACAACCGGAACGTCGAGCGTCGAGGGGTGACGATCGGAGTGGTAGATCGTCGCGCCGACCGACGTTCGTGAGGGCTGAAACGCCGCGTCGGTCGTCGTCACCGTGAGCCGCAGGGTCTCCCCCGGATCGAATCGCCGCTGGAACGCGACCATCTCGACCGTCGCGGTAGTGACCCCGTCCCCCTCGACCAACAGCGGGGTCACCTGGTTGTCGATGAGCCGTTCGGTCCCGTCGCTCGTAACGCGGTACAGCTTTGCGAACAGCCGCGTTTCCGGGCCGGCGGGATCGACCGCCAGCCGGAGCGTGGGCGATCCCATGAGTTCGGTTGGCTCCGTGATCGGGAAGTCGAAATCCGCGGAAGCGACCGGTGAATCACCGTTCACTGGAAAGAGCTGGCTCGTGGAGGACGGCACCACGCTGTTTGCCACCCACGTCGTCGCCTCCTCGGTGGCGTCGGTCAGCGACAGCGTTCTCGGGGCGGCGTTCGACGGCGGGAGTCCATCAGCGGTCCGCCACTGACTCGACTGCATCTCGTAGAACGTCACCGGTGGGAGGTCGCTCTGTCCCTCGCCACGAAGGTGGGTGTCGATCCACGCAAGCGCCTTCTCATCGGCAAACTCCTCGTGTTCGAGCGTCGTCAGGGAGATTGCTTCGAGGGAGTGGCCCCCGTCGGTCAGGACGAGCCGGTGGTCCGTGTCGCCCAGCCCGTTTGCGTTCCAGATCGCCTCGTTCGGGGTGAAGAGGGTGTCCGGCCAGCCGTGGATGAACAGCGCGGGCGTGGTGATGTCCGCTACGTCCTGGCTGGGTGATCGGGCGTCGAGGTACGCCTTAGCGCCGGTCGACAGCTCGTTTTCGAGCAACCCCTCGATGAGGATCTCGTACAGCTTCGGAGACTGGCCCCGAATGAAATCCAGCGCGTCGTCCCCCACGAGATGCGACCCGCCGGCCCCCGCAAGCGTCAGCAACAGCGCCCAGTTGCGCTTGATCACGCCGTTGGGTGCCAGCGAGTAGGTGAGATCGTGCCACGCCCACCGGGGGACGAGCGCGTCCAGTCGGTCGTCGCTTTCGGGAACGCCGTCGCCGCGCGCCTCCGCTGCCGCCGCGTTCAACTGGATCCCGCCTCCATAGGACGTGCCGTCCATCCCGATCCGGGGATCGTCCGGTCCGTCCGTCAGCACGTTCTCGCGCCCCCCTAGCCACGTGATGAGCGTCTGGGCGTCTTTGACCTCTTTCGGCCCGTTGATGTTGACCTGCCCGCCGGACTCACCGAACCCGCGCGAGTCGTAGGTCAGCGTCACATAGCCGTTGCGTGCGTACATCGCTGCCCGGCCCTGGACGAGCGGCGAGAGCGTCCGGTTGAGCCCGTAGCCGTGGGTCAGCAACATTGCTGGTTGGGATCCCCCCTGTGGCTCGTACAGCGTCGCCGCGATCTCCGTTCCGTCGAAGGAGTCGATCGTCACGTCGGTCGTCGTAACCCCATCCCCGCTTTCGGCCCTCGCTCCTCCGGCGAACGTCAGCGCCGTCGTCCCCCCGACCAACGCGAGAAACCGCCGCCGTGTCCTGCGTGACGCGTCAGCACCAGTGTCGAACGACATGAATTCACATTATTCATCCGAGATATGTATCCATCCCCACCCATGTACGGTTCTTTATCTAAGTATATGCCATATCTTATTGGCTACCCACAGTGATGAGAGGCAGTTATCACTTATTAGAATAACTAATAAAATATCGATGTCAGTAATCCCTGAGCACTGGTCACAACCCGACTCAAAGCCGGGACTGCTATACGAGACCGGGTGGTTGCTCCTCGCAATCGCTGTATTGTCTGCGCTCTTCGTCTGGGGGCCTCGTTTGATTGAGATTAAACTAACACCACTACGAGTCATTGGATCGCTAGTGATTGGTGTCTTCCTCGGCGTTGGAGCGACCAGTCGCTTCTACGCAAGCAGTCGTATGCGCACGTTCTGGAGTAATCCAACACACAGGGTCACCGTGCTCTTTGTCATCGTGATAGGGTGGCAGATAGGATTGTGGTTCGCTCCCACGTGGGTGATTCTCAGCACGCTCAGCACATGTGTCCTGGCGATCCCAACCAGGCTCTATATATACATTCGCGCCCGCTCATAGCAGCTCAAACAAGGTCGCCTGCCTCAACCAGTTCGCAGTCCGGGCAATACGTCGTCTACACCTCACACGTACTGTATGAGCGCCTCGATCAGTTTGTTCTCCGCGCGCCGGAGGTGTTCTTCCGCGGTTCGTCGGTCGACACCGATCCGGTCTGCGATCGCTCGGGTCGTCGTCTCGCGGGGAATTCGGTAGTAGCCGCCGTCGTAGGCCATTCTGAGCGTGTCGCGTTGACGGCTCGTGAGATCGGGGACGATCTCATCCAGCGTGGGCGAGGGAGAGGGCGAGACGAATTCGACGGCGCGTTTGGATTCGACGGTCACTGGCACGTCGTCCGCCGTGAGATCCCGGTAGCAAGCAGTGAGCGCGCTCGGATCGAGCGCGAGCACGCGACACTGTTTCGACCCGGCTTCGTACCGCAACGGCGGCAACAACAGGCAGTCGTGGCGCTCGAAATACGGATCGATCGCGTCCGTTCCGTGGTCGACCAGACAGTCGTCGGTGACGATGATCGCCTTCCGGTCGCGCTCGATCGAATCGCTGACGCCGACCGCCGCCTCGACCCGGCGTACCACCGGCTCCGTCGGTCCCACCACCGACAGCAGATCGCGCTGTTCGGTACACCACAGCTTGATCCGCGCGCCCGTCCCGGCTGTCGCGTCCGCGTACGCGCCGATCCCATCGACGCTGATGATCGCCTCGTGCATACCCACGATCACGACCGCTATAATAAAAGCCCCACCATACGGAGGCTCGACACTCGTGTGTCTCGGTGACATAGAGGGACGCATGGAGAGACACTCGACCGACGGTTCGATCGGTGATCCGAGCGAGCAGTGGAAGGAGTACCGCGGCGCACCGACGGGCACGGAGATCGAATGTGAGGGGTGGCAACAGGAGGCAGCGCTTCGGCTGTTGAACAACAACCTCGATCCGGACGTGGCAGAACGCCCGGAGGATCTGGTGGTGTACGGCGGGACCGGTCGCGCCGCCCGGAGCTGGGCGGCGTATGACGCGCTGTTGGACGAGCTCAGGGCGTTGGGTGATGAGGAGACGCTGTTGGTCCAATCGGGCAAGCCGGTCGGCCGGTTCCGAACGCACGAGCAGGCTCCACGGGTGCTGATCGCCAACTCGAACCTCGTGGGGAAATGGGACACGTGGGAGCAGTTCCACGAGCTAGAAGCAGAGGGATTGATCATGTACGGCCAGATGACCGCCGGATCGTGGGCGTACATCGGGACGCAGGGGATCATCCAGGGCACCTACGAGACGCTCGCGGAGCTGGCCCGCCAACAGTACGACGACGACCTCCGGGGACGGATCGTCGTGACGGGCGGACTCGGCGGCATGGGCGGCGCACAGCCGCTCGCCGTGACCATGAACAACGGTGTCTGCATCGCGGCCGAAGTCGATGAGGAGCGCATCGACCGGCGGATCGAAACCAGTTACTGCATGGAGAAAACCGACGATCTCGACGCCGCGATCGAGCGGGCAGAGCGAGCCGCCGAGGCGGGCGAACCGTACAGCGTGGGCGTCCACACGAACGCCGCGGACATGCTCGAAGCGATGGAAGAGCGGGGGTTCGTTCCCGACGTTGTCACCGACCAGACCAGCGCCCACGACGAGTTGAACGGTTACTACCCGAGCGGGTACACTGTCGAGGAAGCTGATGCACTCCGGGACGAGGACCCCGATGCGTACGTCGAGGCGGCGCTAGACACGATGGAACGCCACGTCGCGGCCATCCTCAGGCTCCAATCGAAGGGGGCCGTCGCCTTCGAGTACGGCAACAACATCCGCGGACAGGTCGACGAACACCGGTGGCACGAGGAGGAGTTCGAATGGAACACGGGAACAGAGACTGAGGCTGACGAGGCTGATACCCCCATGACGCCGTTCGATTTTCCGGGATTCGTGCCGGCGTACATCCGCCCGCTGTTCTGTGAGGGGAAAGGCCCGTTCCGGTGGGTGGCGTTGTCGGGAGATCCCGAGGACATCCACAGAACCGACGAGGCGGTGCTGGATCTGTTCCCGGACAAAGGGCACCTCCACCGGTGGATCGATCTGGCCGCCGAGCAGGTCGAATTCCAGGGGCTGCCGAGCCGCGTATGCTGGCTCGGCTACCGAACGGACGAGGACGGACTCACCGAACGCGCGCGGTTCGCGCTGCGGATCAACGAGCTCGTGGCCGAGGAGGAGATCGAAGCCCCCGTCGTCGTGACCCGCGACCACCTTGACGCGGGCAGCGTCGCCAGCCCGAACCGGGAGACCGAATCCATGCGCGACGGCAGTGACGCGATCGCCGACTGGCCGATACTGAACGCGCTGCTCAACTGCGCCGCCGGCGCTGACATCGTGAGCGTCCACGACGGTGGCGGCGTCGGCATCGGGAACGCGTTGCACGCCAACAACCACGTCGTGCTCGACGGCACCGACCGCGCGGCAGACACCGCCCGGCGCGTGTTCACGACCGATCCCGGGATGGGCGTCGTGCGACACGCCGACGCGGGCTACGAGGCGGCGCTCGAGGAAGCGAGCCGATCGAACGTTCACGTCCCGATGGAGGAGGAGTGATGACCGAGACCGAACGCACACACGAGTTCCGCTGGGACGGTCCCTCCGGGGATCCGAAGGACGAGCAGTTCGGGGACGTCACCGAAGCGACGACGCTCACAGAAGCCCACGCGTACGACGCGCTGTTGCTCGGTGAACCCACGGACCGGGCCGTCATCGGCCGGAAGGGCGCTCGGGACGGCCCATCCCACCTCCGTTCGGCGCTGAACGGGACGAAAACCCACCACCTCACGCGGGGCCCCGTCGGACCGATCGGCGATCTGGGGAACGTGATGTTCTCCGAATCCGACACCGTTGTTGAGCGACAGGGGACCGTCGAGGCGGTCACGGAGGAGATCCACGCGCTCGACGCGCGCCCGGTGTTTCTCGGCGGGGACAACTCGCTCACGTACCCCAACGCGCGGCCGCTGCTCGGGTCCGGATCACTCGGGATCGTGAGCTTCGACGCCCATTTCGACTGCCGTGCGGGCGAGCCTTCGAGCGGGACGCCGTACCGCCAGCTGTTCGAGGACGGACTCGACGCGTTCGCCGTCGTCGGAGCGCGCCACTTCGAGAACACGACCGCCTACGCCGAGTATCTCGACGGGTGGGGCACCGTCGTGACGGCCGAGGACGTGGGACGGAGCCTTGCAGACGCCGCGCGAACGGCGATCGATGCGGTGACCGGCGTGGATCGCCTCTACGTCAGCCTCGATCTCGACGTGCTGGACGCGACGGCCGCGCCGGGGGTGAGCGCGCCGACGCCCGGCGGACTCACGACCCGCGAACTGTACCGGCTGCTCGGAACGATCGCGAGCGACGACCGCATCGCGGGGTTCGAGGTCGTCGAGTGTGCACCGTCCCTCGATATCAGCGACCGAACAGCGACCGCTGGCGCGCGCGCGATCGCACACGTTCTGAGCGCATGGACCACGGAGGAGACAGCATGATACAAACCATCATTCACGACGCGAGCGAGATCATCGTCGGGCCGGACGAGAACGGTCTCGACCGGCTGGAGAACGGTGCCGTCGCTGTAGCGGGAGGAACGATCGCCGCTGTCGGGCCGACCGAGGCGGTAACCGAGGAGTATCCGCCGGAAAACGCGAAGCGAGTCATCGACGCGAGCGGACGAACGGTGATTCCGGGCTTCGTCGATTCACACACCCACGCGCTGTTCGCCGGCGACCGCTCCGACGAGTTCGAAGCGAAGCTTCGGGGCGCGTCCTACCAGGAGATCCTCGAAGAGGGTGGCGGCATCCTCAGAACCGTCGGCGCAACCAGAAACGCGAGCGAGGACGAACTGCTCGCTCGGCTGTTGGAGTATCTCGACGTGATGGCTGCACACGGCACCACCACTGTGGAGGTAAAATCCGGCTACGGGCTGGACACCGAAACAGAGCTTCGGATGCTCTCGGTGATCGACCGGGCCGACGAGGAGCACCCGATTGACGTGGTACCGACGTACATGGGTGCCCACGCCGTCCCCGAAGGCCGGGCCGAAGACGACTACGTCGAGGAGGTCGTCACCGAACAGCTACCGGCCGTCGAGCGCCAGGACGTTGCGGAGTTCTGCGACGTGTTCTGTGAGGAGGGCGTGTTCAGCGTCGAGCAGTCCCGCCGGGTGCTCACGGCCGGGAAAGAGCACGGTCTCACACCGAAGGTCCACGCCGAGGAGTTCGTTCGGCTGGGCGGCGCGCAGCTCGCTGCCGACCTCGGCGCGGCGAGCGCCGACCACCTGCTCCATGCCGAGACAGCAGACATCAACGCGCTCGGGGCGGCCGGCGTGACGCCCGTCCTGTTGCCAGGCACGGCGTTTTCGCTCGGCGCGGAGTACGCCGACGCCGGCGCGTTCACGGATCAGGGCGTCTCCGTCGCGCTCGCTTCCGACTTCAATCCCAACTGCCACTCACCGAGCATGGGGTTTGCCGTGGCGCTTGGCTGTCTCGGGATGGAGATGACGCCCGCCCAAGCGCTCGTCGCCGGCACCCACGGCGGTGCGCGCGCGCTCGATCGGGCTGACACCGGTTTGGGGACAGTCGAGCCGGGCGCACCGGCCGACCTCTGCGTCGTCGACGCCCCGACCCACGTTCACATCCCCTACACGTTCGGCGTGAATCTCGTCGACACCGTGTTGAAGGATGGAGAGGTGGTGACCGATGACCGTTGAGCTGGACGGGGGCTCACTGACGCCCGAGGGCGTCGCAGCAGTCGCCCGCAACGACGAGCCGGTGGCCGTCACCGAGGACGCGAGAGAGGCGGTGCGCGCGTCCCGGACCCGTGTCGAGGACGTTGTCGAGGGGGAGGAGCCGGTGTACGGACTGAACACGGGCTTCGGACAGCTCGTTACCGAACGGATTCCGAACGGGGAGCTGGCCCGCCTCCAGACGAACCTGCTCCGGAGCCACGCCTCCGGAGCAGGGCGGGAGCTGACCCGCGAGGAAGTCCGGGCTCTGATGGTGACGCGGCTCAACGCGCTCGTGAAAGGCTACTCCGGCGTCCGCGAACGTGTTATCGATCATCTCGTGGCGCTGTTGAACGAGGGGATCCACCCCGTCGTCAAATCCCGCGGAAGCCTCGGCGCGAGCGGCGATCTCGCTCCGCTCGCGCACATGGCACTCGTGCTCATCGGGGAGGGGCAGGCCCTCGTGGACGGGGAACAGCTGCGTGGCGATCGGGCGCTAGCACACGCCGGGCTCGAGCCGCTGTCTCTCGCTGCCAAGGAGGGGCTGGCGCTCATCAACGGGACACAGCTCACCGTCGGGCTCGCGGCGCTGGCCGTCGTGGACGCGGAACGGACGATCGACAGCGCAGACGTCGCCGGCGCGCTCACCACGGAGGTGACGATGGGAACGACCGCGTCGTGTGATCCGGCGATCCAGAACGTGCGTCCCCACGCCGGCCAGTCGGTCAGCGCGGCGAACGTGCGTTCACTCACCGCCGAGTCGGAGATCGTCGAATCACACCGCAACTGTGACAGGGTGCAGGACGCCTACTCGATCCGGTGTCTGCCACAGGTCCACGGCGCGGTTCGGGACGCGATCGATCATCTCCGAGAGGCCGTCGAGGTGGAACTCAACAGCGCGACGGACAACCCGCTGATCTTCTCGGCGACCGAAACCGACGACCGCGCCAGCGGCACCGAATCGGTCGGCGTCATTTCCGGCGGGAACTTCCACGGCGAGCCCCTCGCACTGCGGCTGGAGTACGTTCGGACCGCGCTGACGGATCTCGCCGCCATCTGTGAACGCCGCGTCGATCGGCTGCTCAACCCGAACATCCAAGAGGACCACCTTCCGCCGTTTCTCACCGAAAACAGCGGGCTGCAGTCGGGCTGTATGATCGCCCAGTACACCGCGGCCGCGCTCTTGAACGAGAATCGGTCGTTGGGCGCGGCCTCGACCGACACCACCCCCGTCAGCGGCGGCCAGGAGGACCACGTCAGCATGAGCGCACAGGCCGCGCTCAACGCCCGCCGAGTGCTCGAGAACACGGCCCGCGTGGTCGCCGTCGAACTGCTCTGTGGCGCGCAAGCGTTCGAATTCGTCGAGGAACTCTCACTCGGTATCGGCACCGAACGAGCCTACGAACGCGTTAGAGAGCGAGTAGACCCGCTCACCGACGACCGGCCGCTTTCCGGGGAGATCGAAACGATCGAACAGTCCGTTCAGTCGGGAGCACTCGCTTCGAGCGTTTCGGAGCATCTTCACGACAACCGGTGACCAGTTCGCGTACGCGCCCAGCGTCTTCGTCAGACAGTGTCACCAGAAATCGAAGATTTCTGGCTGGCTCACGAGAGCTTCGCTCTCGGGAATGTCCCCACGAACGACCGCCAGTCCGGCTAGGTGTCGTCCAACATCCGATCGACCGCCTCGCTAAGACTCTCATCAGAGCGTTTGTACGCCCGGAGCCTGTCGTACACCGACGATTTCGGTCGAACTGTCGTGTTGCTCATATCCAGTGTGTACACACCACATTTCGATGAGCGTGTTGGCAATCAAACTGACGCGCAGTCGATCGAGAAATCACTTCTCCACGCTACAGTTCACGATGTATATCAAAACTGTAAATGCTCTTCACATAATATAGAAAATAATATAAAGTTTGGTAGCGAAGACCCGATCGAAGTGGTTTTGGGAGATATACGGATTGTATCTCTATGGTGAAGATCCAACAGAAGACCCGGAAGGGATCGTCGGTAAACGAAGATTTAGTCTGGACAGACGACGGTGCCGCTATCGTTCTTGATGGAGCAACGGGCGTAAGCGATCGGGTGTATAGTGATTTCGAAACAGATGGAAAATGGTACGTCCAAACGCTTGCAGAAGAGATCGAAAAGCGGATCTACGATAGCAGGACGCTTAGTGATATCATAGCGACATCGATAGAAAGAACTGCCACACAGTATGACGAACTCGTCTGGGGGGGGGCAGAACCTGAAGATCACGAAACTCCCTCCGCGGCGGGGGTAATCATCCGGTGGACAAGTACCGAGATCGAATATTTCGTGATTGCTGACTGTAGTCTTATCGTTCAAACTGGTGACGGAACACTACCGATTATTGGAGAGGGACCTCGTGACCTCGACCAACGCATCATTGATGAAATGATTGCGATTAGAGAACAAGAAGAGAATATTTCATATCAAGAAATATATTCTCGAATTCAGCCAATTATGACCAAACACCGGAAGCTGAAGAATCAACCAAATGGCTACTGGGTGCTCGGATTAAACAAAGATGCTGTGGAGCACGCCCAAACCGGGACAATCGACCGAAAGAACGTGGAGTTTCTCGTTGCTTTTACTGATGGGTTTGAACCGATAAACACACAGTTCGATGCTTTTGCAGATTGGGATGGAGTAATGAAATATATCCAACACAATGGTCTAGATCGGGCTATTCGTGTTTTACGGGCGTTTGAAAATGCGGACCCAGAGTGTGAATCCTATCCCCGAATTCATCCATCAGATGATGTCGGGGTTGCAACGATAGATTTCAATCCATGATCAATGATGGAACTTGGCGAGATTGACGAAGCAACTTTGAAAGCAGTGGTAGAGGACGGTGGAACAGACAATTTAATCGAGTATATCGACACACTTCCATCAGAGACAGACTATGAATGGGAACTTCAGTTAACACGGTTAATTGAAAATGTATCTAAACAGGTGGATGATCTTGAACAGATTTACAAAATGAAAACGTTCAATACAGATCATGATCCTGAATTTATTCGATTTGCAGCCTTTTTTGCCGTTTGTATCTATCACCGTCGACAGAACAACGTCAGTGAGTTTGGATTACTACTGCAAAACCACGACGGGTTTGACCACCACCCGATGTATCCTCACCTTCAAGCACTTCATGCATATGGGATGGAAACGGTTGATAGCTATCAGATGGCTATAGATTATGCTAGAGAAGCAATTAATCGTGTTGGTGACAATCATCCAGGCATCACACACAGTATGGCACTAACCATCGTGAAAGGCCTTGAGGAAGGTAAATCTGATACTTTAAAAAGTGATAATGATGATCTTCTTACTGAGGCTGAAAATTATATAAAAATATCAATAAACCAAATAAATTATCCTCGGTACTTTGTTACGCATGGGAGGATCTTGGCCCTTCGTGGAAAATATGATGAAGGAATCCAGAAGATACATAAAGCTCTTGATATAGAAGATGAGTCTAAGGACGATTACGCGATCCGAGTGAACACCTACCGCTCTCACGAATTCAAAATGTTCCTAAATAAACACACCAGTGAGCTATCTGAAGAGCAACAAGAAATCCGCGAAAAGCAGGAGACGTTGAACGAGGAGATCGATAGCGCCATTGAGGAGCTAGACACCATCCGCAGCAAATCCGAGACGCGGCTCCGGGAGATCCAAACCCAAACCCTCCAGTTTCTGGGCTTCTTTGCGACGCTATTGGCCGTGATCGTTAGCTCCATCAACATCACCACCTCGTTCCCGCTGCCGGAGGCGGCATCACTCATTCTGGTATTGACCGGCGGCCTTCTCGCGGCCTTCGGCGGGTTCACGATCGTCCTCCCGATAGACGACGTCGAACGGAAATCGATCGCGTTGTTCGCCATGGGAACGGTGCTGTCCGGAATCGGGATGACGATCGTCCTTCAACTGTGACGTGTTCGCCGTTCTCGCCCAACCATCAACAGAACGGCAATAAATCGATAATACTGTTTTAGGGGGTAAACCCCGGTCGTACGCAACGTTAAAACGGATTCCACGAGGAGAACGGGGTGTGAATCAGAACGACCGGGCGATCACCGGGTTGGTAATGCTCGCACACTCGCTCGTCCACACCTACGAGTTCGTGCTGCCGGTGTTCATTCCGATTTGGCTGGCGCAGTTCGGGACGACCGAGGCGGTCGTCGGGACCGTCGTGGGCGTCGGGATGGCGCTGTTCGGGCTGGGCGCGCCGCTCGCGGGGGTGATGACCGATCGTCGCGGTTCGAAACCCCTCATCCTCATCAGTCTGCTCGGGATGGGTGGAGCATTCGTGCTGTTGGGTCTCTCCGGAACGATCACCGGTATCGTCGGTCTCGATCGGCTCTCGATACTCGGACAGCGAGTAGCGGGTGATCTCCTCGTCGTGACGATTGCGCTGGTCGTGTGGGGCGTCGGGGCGAGCCTCTACCACCCGGCGGGGCTGTCGCTCATCACGCGCGGCGTCCACGAGCGCGGGACGGCCTTCGCCTACCACGGCACGGCGGGCAACGTCGGTACGGCCGTCGGCCCGTTTCTCGCCACAATCATGCTGTTTTTCCTGGGCGATGGGTGGCGCGTTGTGGCGCTGGTTCTCGCCGTGCCCGCGCTGGTCGGTGTGGCCGTGGCCGTCCGGATCGACGTGAACGAGACCGCAGCCGTCTCACCGGCCACCGATGGAGGCACGGCGCCCGACGAGACGCCCGGCATCTCCTCGGTAGGGGAGTTTCTCACGCGATCGAAAGCGCTGCTCACGGGCGCGTTTCTCGGCGTGTTCTGCCTCGTGATGCTGTCGGGATTGTACTACCGGGGCATGCTCACCTTCCTCCCGGCGGTGCTCGGTGGCATCGACACCATCACACCGGTGGAGTTCTACGGACGAACGATCGAGCCGTCGAACTACCTGTACACGGGCCTGCTCGCGGTGGGCGTCGGCGGCCAGTACGTTGGCGGGAAGCTCACCGACCGGGTGCCCCTCGAACTCGGTCTCGTCGCGGGGTTCGGAGCGCTCTCGACGCTCGCACTCCTCTTTTATCCCGTCGTGGCGATCGGGATCGTT
Source organism: Halobacteriales archaeon YIM A00010 (assembly GCA_025041175.1). Classification (GTDB taxonomy): domain Archaea; phylum Halobacteriota; class Halobacteria; order Halobacteriales; family Haloarculaceae; genus Halocatena. The sequence continues at coordinate 423,590 of JAKCFJ010000001.1, read as the reverse complement.
CCGATACTGGTGCTGTTGGCGGTGCTTGGATTCTGTCTCTTTTTCGTCCAGCCGTTCTACCAGGCGACCGTGGCGAAGTACACGCCGGCGTCCTCGCGCGGGCTGTCGTATGGATACACGTATCTCGGCGTCTTCGGCGTCGGCGCGCTCGGTACGCCCCTCGCTGGCGGCGCGCTCACGTATCTTCCGCCGTGGGCGTTGTTCGTCATCCTCGCCGGAATCGCCGTGCTCGCCGTCGGACTCGGGTTGTTCCTCTACCAGCGAAACGGGTGATCCCCGATCTGCTGTCAACCCCACCGGACGCTGATCACTGTCCGCCACGGGACCAACAAGACGAGCCCCACGCCGATCGAGACGAACACGAACGTAACGGCGAATCCCCCGGGGAAAACGGCGGTCGAACGGAGACCTTGCCCGATCAGCGCGGCGACGATCCACGCGCCGCCGGCGATCAGCGCGGCTCGGAGTGGGGTTTCGCGGGCTGCCCGGCTGTACGCACCGAGCGCGGGGGCAGCGACCGCCCACCCAATGTAAAACGGGAGCGCAGTACCGACGATTCGGTCCGGATTCGCCAGCAGAAAGTCGACGGTGTAGTGACTGAGCTCGCCCGCGAGAACGAACAGCCCGATCAACGCGGCGTCACCGACCGCCACGGCGAGGCTCGTGGCCGAACGATCGACCCGACCGAAACGAGTCGTGGTGCTCATACGGTGCCTTCACACCACCCCAACTTCACTGGTGCGTTCTATCGATTCCGCACCACCCACACGGAACCGATCAACGACGAAGCGCTGCTGAGATACACTGTCGGACAGCGGTGATTGCGTATCGGCTGCCCGTGAACCGCCAGACAGCAGCTAGATAGTCCGTCGCACTCCGTCCGCAGGGCCGACAGTATAGCGTAACACGCATCCCTACCGGCGCGGGAGTTACGACCATGAGTACGGAGACGCTCGTCGAATGGCGCGAGTGGGGACCGGCGCCGTTCGAGGAGGCCCACGCCGCCGGCCGGCCGGTGTTGCTCTCGATCACCACGCCGTGGTGTGAGTGGTGTGAAACGATGGACCGGGAGGCGTATTCGAATCCGGCCGTCGCAGCGAACGTTCACGACGATTTCGTTCCGGTCCGCGTGGACGCGGATCGTCGGCCACAGGTACGGGATCGCTACACGATGGGTGGGTTTCCGTCGACGGTGTTTCTCACGCCAGCGGGAGCGGTGATCACCGGCGCGACGTACCTGAACACCGAAACCCTGCGATCCGTGCTCGAACGCGTCCGCGAGTCGTGGTCAGACACCGACGCGGGCCAGGTTCCGCGCGCGCTTCGTGACACCGAACCCTCCCACGGCGAGCTCGACGAGCGCATGGAGGAGCACATGACCGGACAGGTACAGGCGGCCTACGACGAGGAGTTCGGGGGCTGGGGCGACGGCGCGAAGTTCCCGCTGCCCCGGACCGTCGAGTTCGCGCTCAAGCGCGACCGTCCGCGCGCGCTCCGTACCCTCGAGGCGATCGCCACCCACCTGTTCGACACCTACGACGGGGGGTTTTATCGCTACGCCGAGACCCGGGACTGGAGCGACCTCCACCGGGAGAAGGTGGTCGATACGAACGCCGCGATCTGTCGGGCGTTCACGACCGCCTTCCTCTACACCGGCGACGAACAGCACCGCAAGCCCGCACAGAGAACCATCGACTACCTCACGACGACGCTTTGGACGGATCACGCGTTCGCAGGCAGCCAAGCCGCGAGCGAGTACTACACCCTCGCTCCCGCGGAACGCGAAGAGCAACAGCCACCACCCATCGACGAAACGGTGTTCGCAGGCCGCAACGCGCTGGCGATCGACGCGCTGTGTCAGTTCTACGCCGTCACCGACCACGACGGTGCCCGGCGCTACGCCGAGCAGGCGCTCTCACACGTGCTCGACGCGCTCGTCGAGGACGGCGTCGTTCGCCACTACGACGGCGGGCCCACCGGCCTGCTCGTCGATCAAGCGCGGCTGCTGGGTGCGCTGACCACCGCCGCCCAGACGCTCGATCCGGGCTACCTCGAACCAGCGCGGGAGATCGCGGACTGGACGATCGAGCAGCGTCGGGATTCGGACGGTCGCTTTCTGGATGGGCCACGCGAGGGACCAGCGCTGCTCGACCGACCGCTTCGACCCCTCGATGCGACCGCCGACCTCGCGGACGCGCTGATCGACCTCGCCGTTCTGACCGACGACGGCTACCGCGAGACCGCCCGAACGGCGCTGTCCGCCTTCGCGGACGCACACGACCGGATGGGCGTGGAGGTGGCGGGGTACGCGAGCGCCGTCGCCAGAGTCGTGACGCCGCCGCTCGTGATCGAGGTCGCAGACGATCCCGGCAGCGACCTCCACCGCGCGGCGCTCCGCGTCGCCGACCACGAGAAGGTCGTGCGACTCGTTGACCGATCGGCTGGAACGGCCACCGTCGTCACCGACGGCGAGCCATCCGATCCCGTCACTTCCCCCGAATCGCTCGTTTCGCTCATCGAAGGAGAGTAAACTCCCGATGTGTTTTTATCGGAGCGGAGAAATTGGACTACACAATGGCAAACCTTAGAGACCTGGGCCTCTCGGAATACGAAGCCCGTGCCTATCGCGCGCTCTTGCAGACCGGACCGACAACCGCAAAGGAGTTGTCACAAGTCAGTGAGGTCCCGATGGGCCGGATCTACGACGTGTTGAACAGCATCGAACAGTACAATCTCGTCCGGTCACAGACAGCCTCGCGGCCGAAAAAATACGTTGCGGTCGAGCCATCGACCGCGCTGGATCGGCTGTTGGAGGACAAAAAGCGCGAACTGGCCGAAAAGGAAAACCAGTACGAGGAGATCGTCAATGAGCTCACCACCACCCTCGACAGCGCCGAGCCACACGAGGAGACGTTCTGGACGGCTGCGGTCGGGCCGGAGGAGGTCGACGATCTGCTCGTCGAGCGGATCGCTGCCGCCGACGAGCGGGTCGTGATGGTCGCTTCGACCGTCTCACAGCAGTTCGACATCGATTCGCTCGGCGAACGGGTCGCTGCCGCGCTCGAAGAAGCACTCGACCGGGGCGTCGAGGTGTCGCTGCTCATGCGGCCGGCGCTCGTCGATGACCTGCCCCAATCCGTGGGGAAACGCTACCGCACCAGTTTATCGCCCCACCGAAACTTCGACTGTCGGACCAGCGACGACGTCAGTGGAACGTTCACCATCGTCGACGACACCGAGGTCTGCATCGAGGTCGCCCACCCGCTACGGGAATCCGATCGGTTCGCACTGATCAATCTCAAAGACAGGAATTTCGCCGGCGACGTGAAGGCGGAGTTCGAACCCCGCTGGGAAGAAGCCGAGCCGCTCACGTTCTAACGCTAGACGATCAGTCCGAGCCGTTCAGCTCGGCCCGAAGTTCTTCCATCTCGGCGACCCGTTCGGCGTGGGCGTTGTGTTGGTGGATGGATTCGTCGTTGGACTGTTTCATCGTGACGACGGCGTCGTCGGAGAGGTGAGAGAACTGTTCGGTAACCCCTTCCGCCATCGACCGGACACAGTCCTCGACGAACTTCGCGTCCGCGTGGGCGTCGTAGGTCATGTGGTCCTCGTCGGGTCGTTTTGCGAGGTTGTAGATCCGCGCGCTCATCGAATCGCGGGCGACGTCGACGATGTCAGTGATGTCGATGTCGAGATCGTCCGCCGATTCGATCGTGAGCGTCGCGTGTCCGCGCTGGGAGTGGCCGGGCTGTGGGACTGCGTCGAGGAACTGCTCGATGGTCTCGTCGTCGACGCCGAGATCGAGCAGAGTTTCCCGCGCGCGTGCGGCAGACATCCCCTGTGAGCAGGGACAGACGGTCATGCCGGTGACGCGCGCACCGATCTCCTCGAGCGTCTCCTCCTCGGTCGCCGTGGCGCTGGCGATGATGTCGGCCGTGGATTGGGTGAGTCGATCGGATGCGGGCGTTCGATCGTGAACCACGTACCGTGCTTCCATCCGCACCTCCGCTTTCGTCGTGTAGTCGTGTTTTTCGAGGAGTCGTTGCGCCGCTGTCCCACAAACGTCCTCGACACCAGAGGTGGTGTCTTCGACGGCGATCTCCAGCGTTTCGTCAATGACTTCCATGTTCCGGCTCATGTCGGCACCTTTCCGCCATTTGGGAAGATCGACGAACACCTCGAACTCGGCCATCAACACGATCGGCCGACCGCCGTTGCGATCGATTTCGACGAGCTTTTCGACACCGGTCACGCCGACGCGGTTGAGTCCGATACTCACCGTCGGACTCGACGCCTGCACGTCCGGCAGCTGCTGGCTCATTGTCTTATCTGAGGGGATTGGTCCGAATAGGGATTGCGAAACCGACATGGCGTCCGCTCGGGCGCGCCGCTGCGTCGATCACTCCAGCTTTCCGAGCGCCGCGAAGAAATCGATCTCCGGACCGGCGATCCGGACCGGCGGTGCGTCCGTCGAAACGGATGTGACCACCGGTGGATCGAGTTCCCGGTGAATGCGGCCGTCACTGACGGCGGCCACCGACTCCGCGCCGTCCGCTCGGACCGTCACCACCGCGTCCGGATCGATTACCAGCGGCCCCATTCCGTTCGTGGCACACATCTCGTTGAGCACCATTCCCGATACGTCCGGGTGAACGAGCGGGCCACCCTCGCTGAGATTGTACGCGGTGCTGCCGGCCGGTGTCGCGACGAGCACCCCGTCGGCGTGGCCGCCCGTGTACAGCGATCCATCGACCCGGACCTCGATCGTGAGACCACCGCCCGGACCGCGCTGGGGGGCCATGATCGCAACCTCGTTGAGCGCAGGTGGAAGCGTCCACCCATCCCCCGTGGCGCGCAATCGGGAGATGTCCTGCGTTTGAATGGCACCGTCACCGGCCGCGTCGTGTTGCTCGATCGTTCTCCTCACGGTCGACACGGCGTTTTCGGGCGCTGTCGCGTTCAGGAATCCGACCTCACCGAGATTCACACCCATGATGGGCGTCGGACCGATCCCGCGGGCGGCGTACAGAAACGTGCCGTCGCCGCCGATGCTCACGACGAGATCACACGCGGCCATCCGCTCGACCGGAACACCAGTCACGTCGAGCGTCCCAGCCGTCGCCTCGTCGACGACGACGGGAACCGCCACCGCGTCCCGAATGTCGCCCGCCAGCGAGGCTGCTCGTGGATTGTCCTGCTGTGCGACAATACCGATCTGCATAGCCGAACGTTGGGCGCGGTCGGCAAAAACCCACGCAACCGCGCGCGTTCTCAGTCGTCCGGCGGGCTGTCCCGGGTGGTCGAGGGAAGCGTCACGGCGAGGCCGACAGCGAGAACACAGATGCCGGCCGAAACGGCGAACACGGTCGTCAATCCGTCCGTCAGCACAGCGGCGAGTCCTGCTGGCGGGTTCGACGTTGCCAGCAGCGTGCGCTGGAGATCGCCGAGACCCGAAACGCCGGGAATTCCACCGAGCCGGTCGTGCATCACGATCGTCATCACGACGCCCAACACCGCGACGCCGATCGTGCCGCCGAGATTGCGGAAAAACTGCTGGGAGGAGGTCGCAAGCCCCATTCGTTCGGTGCCGAGCCGGTTTTGGATCATCGTCAACAGCGGCGGGGTGAGCATCCCCATGCCGACGCCCATTGCGAAGACGTTCACGAGGATCAGGGAGAGTGGAAGCGACACGGACCAGAACGCGCCCAGCGCGACGCTGATCGCCATCACCACCGTTCCGGCCACGATGAGCCGGCGTTCCCCGACCGCGTTCACCCGCCGGCCCGCGACGAAGCTCGTTCCCGACCACCCGACCGACAGTGGAAATACCGCGAGAGCGGCGCTTTCCGGGCCGCCGTGGAGGCTCTGGACAAACAGCGGAACGTACGTGAGCGCCGCGAAGATGACGAAACTGCTGAGAAAGCCGACCGCGTTGGTCAGAACGAACACCCGGTCTTCGAACAGCGACAGCGGAAGGATGGGTACCCGGGCCGAGCGCTCGATGTGCACGAACGCGAGCACGCCGAGGAGACCGACGGCGAGGAACCCACCGGCGACAGCTCGGGCGGATTCGAGCAGTTCCACGGCGACCAGTATCGAGCCGACACCGAGGGACAGCGCCGCGGCACCGCTGTAATCGACGTGTTTCTCGACGTTGCCGGTCGTTTCTTCGAGCGAGCGGGCGATCAGCGCCACAGCCCCGATGCCGACGGGGACGCTCAGGTAAAACACCCACCGCCAGTTCAAAAGCACCACGATGAAGTAGCCCAACATCGGTCCGACGACGCTCGACACACCCCACACCGCGCTCCCGTAGCCGATCGCCCGGCCGCGCTGGTCGGGTGGGTAGATCACACCGAGAATGGTGTAGGGAATCGAATACATCGCGCCCGCGCCGATGCCTTGGACGGCCCGGAACGCGATGAGCTGTTCCATCGTTCTGGAGGCCCCGGCAAGCCCGCTCCCGAGAACGAAGATCGCCACCCCCACGAAAAAGAGCCGCTTGCGGCCGTAGATGTCACAGAGCCGGCCGAACAGCGGCATGCTGATCGCCGCAAACAGCATGTATATCGCAAACACCCACGAGTACAGTCCAAGCCCGCCGATCGATGCCACGACCGTCGGCATCGCCGTGCTCACGATCGTGCCATCGATCCCCGCGAGAAAGATCCCGAGCATCACGCCCAGGGTGACGTGACGACGGTTCGACGCCGGCTGCTCCATACCCCGAGGAGGCGTTCCACCTACAAAGGTCCAAAGAAGACGGCGTACGGTGGGGATGGGATTCGAACCCATGAGGCCATAGGCCACCTGTTTTCAAGACAGGCGCGTTAGTCCACTCCGCCACCCCACCCGCACTCGCTTTTACCGCCGCCGTCGCCTAAGTTCTAACGGTCATCGACGCGCCGTAGTCGGGTGCCGTCCGTCGACAGTTTCAGTTCCTCGATCGCGTCGGCCGTGTGTTCGGGAACGATCCGGCCGGCGCGCGTTCGGGCGCGGAGCAGCGCCACCGCGGTAGCGAGATCAGTTCCGGATTCGATGACGGGATTCGTTTCGAGGAAATCCACCTCGTGGCCGGCGTCGATCGCCCGGTCGGTCAGCGTTTCGACAGAGGGGGAGGCGTACGAATCGGCGTAGTCGATCGTCGACGTGAATCCGGCGTAGTACACCCGCCCACCGGGTGCGGGACCGAGCACCACGGACGATCGCCGGAGCTTCATCGCCGCGGTATCGATCCCCTGGCGGGAGAGAAACGGGGCGTGCGGCGTGGCGATGGCGACCGAGTCCGTTTCCTCGCGTTCGAGCAAGTGGGTGGCCGTGTTCCCTGCGCGTCCCGAAAACGTCTGCCCGACTTGGCGCTCGAACCGGGCGTTCTCCGGCTCCGAGAGCGCGTCGTCCACGACCGTTCGAAGCTCCCGTTCGGGATCGGAGTCCGTGGCGTGAGAGCCATCGTGATCGGGAAGGGCGTCCTCCGGCCGGTAGTTGACGAGCAGCTCGCCGCCGCTCGCTTCGACGGCGCGACAAACGTCTTTCACCATCGCCGTGTACAGCATCGTTGCCTCGCCGGGGGAGAGCGGCGACGTTGCTGGAAGGTCCGGCAACACGAGTCCGTCTCGGGGCGGATCACACAGAACGGCAACCGTGGTCATACGGATACTGCGTGTGACGTGGCCTTTATACTCCCGGCTTCGAAACCCGACGCATGAACTGGACGCGATTGCTCGGCGGGATCGTCGTGTTCGTGGTGGCGGTCATCACGATCGGATCGCTCCTCACGCTCGGAGGAAACGGACTGCTGACCGGACCGTACACCGGTCCGGCTGTGCTCACGACCCTGCTCGTCGCCGTCAGTGTCCTCGGGTCGATCGGACTCGGTGTACGATCCAGCCGGTTCCTCTCGAACCCCTACTGGTAGCAGGGACTGGGCGACGTAGCAGTCGCCGGCCGCTAGTATATATCTTCGCACAGCCAACAAGAGCTGATGAGCCCCCCAGACCCAAACGATTTCGATCCGGAAGCCCCCGAAGAGCGCGAAATCGGTCGGGAGATGGTCGATCAAAGCACCGGGCTCGGATCGGTAATGGCACACTTCTATCGCGGCGAGATGGACCGCGAAACCACGTGGCGACAGAGACTCGACGAGACCACCAAGTGGGCGGTAACGGTGATCGCCGCAATCCTGACGTACGCCTTCTCTTCGAGCGGCGCGTCTCACGCCGTGTTGTTGGCCGGAATGGCAGTCGTCGCCATGTTCCTCGGTATCGAAGCCCGCCGGTATCAGGACTACGATGTTTACCGCGCCCGCGTCCGGATGCTCCAAGAGAACCTGTTTGCGAACGCGCTCGACCCCTCTGCCGGCGTCGAGCACCACGATTGGCGAACAGAGTTGAGTGAGGATCTCCGCAACCCGACGCTGAAAATTCCCTATCGAAACGCGCTCAGCCGCCGCCTCCGGCGCGTGTACCTCCCGGTACTCGCTGTGTTGCTCGCCGCGTGGCTCTTTCGCATCGCAGTGCTCCCATCAGGGCAGTCGATTCTCGAGGCGGCCGCACTCGGGAGGCTTCCCGGACTCGTCGTCATCGGGGTTGTCGGACTGTTCTATCTCGCCGCGTTCGGACTCGTGCTCTGGCCACAGAAGCGATACGCCAAAGGAGAGTTTGACGAAGCCGACTACGGTGGCTGGAAAGAGACCGACTGATTCCACACCTCATTCGGTCTCGTCCACGTTCTCCGGACTTCGTGGGTGGTACTCAGTGTCGTATTCGCCCGGCTGATCGTCGTGCCGGTCGGGGTTGAGGCGGCCGCCCAACAGCAGGAAATCGACCAGCGTGAGGTTGACCATCGCCTCCACGACGGGGACGCCCCGGGGCGGAAGGACGGGATCGTGGCGGCCGATCACCTGGATCTCCTTCTGCTCGCCGGTCTCCCAGTCGACGGTGGTCTGGGGTTTGGGAATCGACGTCGGGGCGTGCAGCGTCACTTCGCCGTACACGGGCTGGCCGGTCGTGATGCCGCCCTGGATCCCCCCGTGGTCGTTGCCGACCGGAACGGGATCGCCCGATTCGTCCGTGGTCCAATCCTCGTTGCGCTTGCTTCCAGTGCGTTCGCGCGCGCCCCGTCCCAGCCCGAACTCGAAGCCCGTGGCGGCGGGAACGGCCATCATTGCGCGGCCCAGCCGTGCCGGAACCGAGTCGAACCGCGGCGCGCCCAGTCCACGGGGAACGCCGCGCGCCTCGAAGTAGATCGAGCCACCGATGGAGTCGCCCTCGTTCTGGTACGCCTCGATGCGCTCGCGCATCCGCTCTGCTGTTTCGGGGTGTGCACACCGCACCGGGTTCTCTTCCGTCTGTTCGAGCAGCTGCTCGAACGACACCTCGGGCGCTTCGATCTCCCCGATCTGGTTGACGTGGGCTTTCACTTCGATCCCCTCGTGCTCGAGGATCGTCCCGGCGATCGCTCCGGCAGCGACCCAGTTGACGGTCTCTCGGGCCGACGACCGCCCGCCACCCCCCCAGTTGCGCGTGCCAAACTTCGCGGAGTAGGTGAAATCCCCGTGGCTCGGCCGCGGCGCGGTGACGAACGGCTCGTACTTTCCCGACCGGGAATCCTTGTTCTGGATGGTCATCCCGATGGGGGTGCCCGTCGTGTAGCCATCCTGGAGACCGCTGTGGATCTCGACGGCGTCCGGCTCGTCGCGGCTCGTGGTGATCATCGACTGTCCGGGCTTTCGCCGGTCGAGCTCTCGCTGTATATCCTCCTCTGAGAGGGCAAGCCCCGCCGGACAGCCCGACACCGTCACGCCCATCGCCGGCCCGTGGCTCTCGCCGTGGGTCGTCACCCGAAAGAGCCGGCCGAACTCGTTGCCGTTCATTGTCCGGCTATTGGACGCGCGCCATTTATGCGTTGCAACAGGGGCAAACGGTGTTCGTATCGACCGAGAGGTGGCGGGTCGTCGGATCACAACACCCCAGCGATGAACCCACAGCCCATGAGGATCAACACGGCAGCCGAGAGGGTGGGTAAGTGCTCGGCGTACCGCCCGATTCGCTCCTCGTACCGTTCGAACCCCCCAATCAGCAACAGCGTCAACGCGATGAGCGCGATCATCACGGCCACCGCGTACGCCAACATTAGTTCCAGGCAGTACGCAGAGCCCGTGCACAGCGCGATGATCTGAAACTCCTCCTCGTGGGCGAACCCCAGCACGAACGCCGCGCTCGTGATCCCCCACAATCCCTCCGGATCGTCACCCCATCCATGTGTGTCGTGCGCGTGGTCGTGACCGGTCTCGTCCGGGCCATGATCGTGACCACGATCATGTGTGTGACCGGACCGGTATTCGTGGATGCCGAGGAGGATGAGGAGCACGCCGGCGACGTACTGCAGCCAACCGAGCTGTGAGAGCCCACTGTACGTTTTCAACAGGAAAAAAACTCCGACGACGGCGATGGAGCTGACGAGGTGACCGACGCCGATGAGGAAGCTCGCAACGACACCGGAGAGCCAACGGTTGGAGCTGTCGAGCGCGTACACCGCGGCGATGGGCCACCCGTGGCCCGGCTCGGCTCCGTGGACGAGTCCCAGCACCACCGCGCTCACAGCGACCGAGAGCGACCCATCAAACATACACCACGATCGTATCGGTATATATAAGAACATTGTTATGGTCGTGATGGCGATCGCGTAATAACGAGGCTGCCTTTGCCGGAGACGGCCAACGCTCGCACATGCGCACGAGCCTGAACATTCCGGAGGAGGATCTCGCGGCGTTCGATGCTGTGTGGCGATCGGAGGGGTACGACTCGCGCTCGCGGGCGGTGCGCGAAGCCATTCGGGAGTACACCGAAACCCACGAGCAACTGGAAGCGACCACTGGCGACGTGGTTGCGCTGCTCGCGTTCGACTACGAACACCACCGCGTCATCGAGTCGCTCCACGCCGTCCAACACGAGTTTCAAGACGTGATCAGCGCGACGAGCCACGCCCACCAGGGCGAGTGGTGTCTGGAGGCGGTGTTCTGTCGTGGCGAGGCCCGGCGCGTCCGCGAACTCGTGTATGCACTCAAGGACTTCGACGCCGTGGGCCGCGTCAAAGTGATGGTGCTGCTGGCGGACGATGGACCGTGAGCGAGCCGACGCCGGATGTATCGAGCAGCTGTCCGCTCGGGGGGTCTTGGACGCGGTGTGTGATAGCACGCCGTACTGTGGCAAAAACCGCCAACACTCATTACCCCCCCAGACCGAGAGTACGGCATGAGCTTCGCCGAGATGGATGTCGACACGATCTGGATGGACGGGGAGTTCGTCGACTGGGACGAGGCCCAGATCCACGTTCTCACCCACGGGCTGCATTACGGAAGCGGCGTGTTCGAGGGAGTTCGGTGTTACGCGACCGAGCACGGTCCCGCTATTTTCCGGTGGGACGAGCACCTCGATCGGCTGTTCCAGTCCGCGAAACCGTACGATATGGACATCGATTACAGCCGCGAGGAGCTGACGGCGGCGACGACGGAACTCATCCGCCGCCAGGACTTGGAATCGTGCTACGTGCGACCGATCGCGTTTTATGGGTACGACAGCCTCGGCGTGAGTCCGGCGGGCTGTCCGACTCGGGTCGCCGTCGCCTGCTGGCCGTGGGGCACGTATCTCGGTGAGGAGGCCCTCGAAGACGGCGTCGACGTGATGATCTCCTCGTGGCGAAAGCACGCCTCCAGCCAGATCCCGACGAACGCCAAAACAACCGGCTTGTACGTGAACAGCATGCTCGCCGGCGAGGAGGCACGGCGCAACGGCTACGTCGAGGCGATCGTTCTCAACAAGGAGGGCAACGTTGCCGAAGGACCCGGCGAGAACGTCTTTCTCGTTCGAGACGGGGAGATCCACACGCCGGGGCTGGCAGAAAGCATTCTGGACGGCATCACGCGGCAGACGGTCATCACGCTCGCGCGCGAGCGCGGCTACACGGTGCACGACGACGCGACGATCAGCCGGGGCGAGCTGTACACCGCCGACGAGCTGTTTTTCACCGGGAGCGCCGCGGAGGTCACTCCCATCCGGACGGTCGACGACACGCAGATCGGCGCGGGAACCCGTGGTCCCGTAACCGAGGATCTCCAGTCGGCCTTCTTCGATCTGGTCGAACGCCGCGTGGACGACCACGACGAGTGGTTCCACTACGTGAACGAGTGATACTGTCGGTCATGGATCGTCGAACACTCGATGGCCAGTTCAGTCGGGCACTTGCTCCATGCCCCGAAAACGCCACTGTCGGGTCACGTAATTATGACCGACAGTATGAACACTGGGAACGACACAGGTGCCAGAACACTCACGTTCTCGATCGGGACGGGGGATACACGCTATCCGGACCGTTCGCGCATCGGCGTCTGTTCGTGGTGTGTTTCGGCCTGATCGAGGGTTTCGGTTTCGAGTAGATCGTTCAATCGCCGTTCGAACTCCGCGCGGTCGATCTCACCGCTGGCGTATCGCTGCCGGAGGGTCGTCAATGGGTCCTGCTCGGTCTCTTGGGCGGAGTCATCGTCCGAAGCTCCGAGCCACTGACCGAGCAGCTCACCGTCGGTTTTGAGGTACGCGAACCCGAGAACACCGAGAAAGAGAAGACCGATCGAAACCATCTGACCGCCTGCCAGCAACAAGATTCCGAAGATAGTGGCGAGCATCGAACACACTAGGATCGTATCATCGATATCTTCCTCATTCATACCGAACAGTTCGCGATTGACACGTATTAATTCATATGAAGGTACGATTGCTGTGCGGGGAACGTCGATCGTTCTCTCACGCATCGCGGTGTGCGTCGTACTCCGCTCGACTGATCGAGAACCGGTGGTGATCGGCGGGTTCGTCGTACCGGCCGGCGTGGTTGCGCAACAGCCCTTCGTACCGGCCGCCGTGTCGTTCGACGTACTTCTCGACGGCCCGGTACGATCGCTCGTTGTCAGCGTGGAGCGGGATCGCCACCACGCCCAGATCCAGCCGGTCGAAGGCGAGTTCGAGGAGGGCGTCCACCCGTTCGCCCGCGTAGCCCCGTCCCCAGAACGGCTTGCGGAGCCAGATCGCCGGCAGTCCGAGATCCTTCTCCCACTGGCACAGCAACCCCGCGCTCCCCGCTATCTCGCCCGCCCCGTCCTCGCCGTCTTTCGGGCGGAGCACGTACTCCGCCCGGGTCCCGGCGTCCCATTGTTTCTCCATGGAAGCGATGTAGTCGCGGGTTTCCTTCGCCGTCTCGTGGGGATTCCACGGGAGATAGCGCGTGACCTCCTCGATCGCCGGCTCGTGGTCCGAACAGCATTCGTGGTACTCGATCACGTCGACAGCGTGGGAAAGGCGTTCGAAGTGGAGGCGTTCGGTCTCGATCGTTTCGGGAAACAGCATCTGTCGGTCGTTTTCGATCTCGGTTTGTAAGGACGTTGTGACGCCGTGAAGAGCGCGGTCGGATAGCTGCCAGTTCACTGCTCTGTTCCCGGACAGCCTCGCGCAGGCACGACGGACCGTCGGTACGCGCGGACGAAAGCGTTCCGGGGCTGATCCGTGGTGGGATTCCACGTCGTCGTCGGGCTTTGCCCGACTGCCTGAGGGACGTAGTCCCTCTCTGTTTACGGCGTGGAGGATGTCAACAACCGAAGACGGATAACGGCATTACTGCACCGGATACGGAGCTATGTATCGGTAACCAGCGATATCGTGCGTCTCACCACCGTCACCACCCATCGGAACTGGCTCGAAGTCGTCGAATGCGCCGTACCGCTGCTTGACGACCGCGACCGCCAGGGATCCCTCCTCGTCGACGTTCCAGCGAAGCTTATCACCCGGCTCGATGTCGAGCCGCTGGCGGAGCGACGCCGGGATCGTAACCATCCCGCGGTCGCTGACCGTCGTTTCTTCGGTTGACATACTCGACAGTACAAGCCTGCTCACGATACATGTTGCGCCACATGTGGCTCGAACGGCTGAGTAGTCGGTCCATCGACGGTTACACGACGCGCAAGTCCGTCGGGTACTCCGTCAGGTTCTCATACCCGTCGTCGGTCACGACGAGGAGATCCTCGACGCGGACGCCGCCCGTTCCCTGTTCGTACAGCCCCGGCTCGACCGTCACGACATGACCGGTTTTGAGTTCCTCGCCTTGCTGTGCGAGGTGAGGCGCTTCGTGGACATCGAGTCCGACGCCGTGGCCGGTGCTGGAGTTGAAGCCGTCTTCAGTGGATCCATCGGTTCGAAGCGTCGGATAGCCTTGTGCTTCGAACACCGCACACGCGGCGTCGTCAACCGTCTCTCCAGTGACGCCCGCTTGAAGTGTGGCAAGTGCCGCCTCGTACGCCTCGTGAGCGAGTTCGTACCACTCCTCGATGCGATCGCTGGGTTCGCCTTTCACGAACGTCCGCGTCATGTCTGCGAAGTATCTCGTCCGCTTGTGTCTCGGGAAGATGTCGATAACGATCGGAGCGTTCGCTTCCAGCGGTCCGGAGCCGGAATCGTGACCCTTGGCTGCTGCGGCTCCGGAGGCGACGATGCAGTCGTTCATCCCACACTCGCGTTCCAAGAGCTCGATTTCGATCCGTTCGCGCACCGTCTCGCTGGTGAGCGCCTCGCCATCGAGGTGTAACACACCGTTCTCGACCGTCGCGCGCTCGAGAAGGTTTTCAGCGACGGCCATCGCCTCCTCGTTCGCTCGTTGGGTTTCTCTGATGTGTGCTATCTCGCGCTCGCTTTTGACCGCGCGGACCGCTGTGAGGACGTACTCCTCGTCCCATACGACATCGATACCGTGCTCGCGCAGCACGTCGGCGGTGCTGGTTGGAAACGAGTGGGGAACGGAAACCGACTCGACACCGGCGTTCGCGAGAAAGTCCGCTGTCACGAGCTTTCTGGCTTTCCGGGGGTCCATCTCCTCGGCCTTCTCCCAGTAGCCAAACTCCGAAAGCTTTCTGACCGCGTCGGCGTCGCTGTCCGCCTTCGCCCGCGTGTATTCGAGTCCCGAAACGAGCAGCGAAACGTCGCCGTCGGCGTACAGCGTGACGAAGTTGTCCGGTGCGTGGTACCCCGAGAGGTAGTACTGGTTGCTGTCTTCGCCGTCGGCGTCGATCAGATATCCATCCGTATTCGTCTGCTCGAGATGAGACGCCAACCGTTGATAGGACGATGCCATGTCCGATCTGTTGTGCGAACGATATTAACGCGTTGGCTTGGAGAACTACCCATCGTCCGTCACCACACCGCTTCCATTCATCTCCCACGAGGGGACCGCGCTCACGTGAGCGCGACAATTCACCGGAACTGATCGATCAGTAGTATTGACAAATACCTTTCCTGTTCGATAGCTTTTTACTCACGCATTACGATGAGAAGCACGAACGCCGCTCGACACGGAAAGTGTCCGGGTGCTAGAACACCCGAACGGCGGTGTTCGACGCCGCGTTTCGCGGAAGGTGAACACCAATGGATCCTAACGACACCGACGTAGAGAAAAGTATCGGTCGTGACCAGAGCGATGGAGCGGCACCACCTCGGGAGAGCTGCCTCAAGCCGTGGTGTGAGGCGACGGTGTACACCCGGATCAGCGAGGACCAGCGAGGCAGCGTCGAGATCAAACGCTGTGCCAAAGGGCATTTCGTGCGCAAGCGACTGCTCGATGTCGACGGTGAGGTGTACCGAACGTTCGGATCGATCTTCGGACCGTAGGCCTCTCACCAACGTTTCTCCCCGAACAAACGTACCAAGCTCATCTCCGCCGGTCTCTATTTGCGACTCGCGTGACGATCGCGGCTTCTGCCTTCCGGAGCGTGACCGACACCGTACTTTCCGCACAGCCGAGTTCGGCGGCCAGATCGGCGAGCGACGCCTCCCGTGGCACCTCGAAGTAACCGATATCGAGGGCGGTCCGGAGCACCTCGAACTGGCGGTCAGTGAGCGCGCCGGTGAACGATGCGTTGGGCCGATCGTACTCACCAACAGCCTCGATGGTGACCTCGATCTGCCCGGGAAGAGAATCGACGAGCGTCCCGAGTGACTCGTCCTCACCGATGAGAGTCATCTCCATCGCCGCCTCTCGGTCGTAGACGATCGGCGGAACGACGACGAGTTCGAGCCGGTCGAACGCTCGCCGGAGCACCACCTCTTCTTCACGAGTCTCCTGACAGACGAACACGTACAACGAATCATCGTCGATCTGAGCGGACCGATGCCACCGGACCGAGTCCACCCGCTCGATCGCCGCCAGATACCGATCGGTGTCGGTTACCTCGACGTAGAACAGTTCGTGCTCGATCGATGCGGCCGACTGGATGTTCCACGTCACCAACTCCTCGTACTGGACAACGTTTTTCTCGCGGATGAACTGCTGCATCGGGTGGAGCATCCAATCTGGCTGGTAAAGATGTAGATCACAGTATTTCACACTCGACCGGTTCGACAAAGGAGCCGACGGAACTACATTCATTCGATAATATAAACCCGCTAGCCAGTTCGGCCGAATTCGTTTCTCCACCCGGATCGAAGTGAGGAATATGAGGTCCTCCGCAGCCGAGCGGTCCGACGGAGACGATCCGAGCAGCGAGCTACCGCCCCAACTGAACGGCTTGCCGGTGATCGGCAACACGCTCAGTCTCGCGCGTGATCCGATCGGCTTTCTCGACCGAGTTGCCGAGCACGGCGACGTCGTCCGGTACGAGATCGCCGGATCGAATTTCACCATGGTGCTTCATCCCGAGTACGTCGAGCAGCTGCTGGTCACCGATCCCGAATCGGTCAGAAAGCTCCGTTTGGGAGAAATTGGAGATAAAAGCGCCGAGTTTGCCCCCGAGGGCGTGCTGTTCACGGAGGGCGAGCAGTGGCGCAACCAGCGGACGATGCTCCAGAACGTGTTCACGCTCGACCGGATCGAGCGCTACGGCACCACCATGACCGACGTTGCTGCGCGCCACGCCGAATCGTGGACCGACGGCGAGGAGCTAGCAATCAACCGACGGTTTTCGGAGCTGACGCTTTCGATCCTCGCCAAAGCGCTGTTTGATATCGATATCGAGGAGCGAGGGTCGGTGATCACCGACGTCGCCCGCGCGGTCAACGAACGGTCGGATTCGAGCACTCTTTCGACGTACCTTCCTGCATGGATTCCGACGCCGGCACAGCGCCGCTACGACCGGGCCATGACCGGATTCGAAACGCTCATCGACGCGGTGATCGAGGAGCGTCGAAGCGCCGATGACCCCACAGACAGGGACGACCTGCTCTCGTTGTTGCTCACCGCAGAGACCCCGAACGGCTACCGCCATTCGGAGGGGGAGCTGCGCGACCAGCTGCTGACGTTCCTGTTCGCGGGCCACGAAACCACGTCGCTAGCGTTAACGTACACGATACTGTCGTTGACCCAGCATCCAGCAGTAGAAAAACGACTCCACGAAGAGTGGGACGAGGTGTTCGGTTCCACCGACCCGACATCGAGCGATGTGCCGAAGCTGACGTACACCGACCGGGTCGTGCGCGAAACGCTCCGGCTGTATCCCCCAGCCTTCGCCGTCTTCCGCACGGCGACCGAAGACATCAGCCTCGGCGGCTACGTGATTCCGGACGGAACGAACGTCACGATTCCCCAGTTCCGCGTTCACCGGGATCCGCGGTTCTACGACGACCCGGAGGCGTTCGATCCCGATCGGTGGGACGATCCCCCCGAGCGACCGGAGTACGCCTATTTCCCCTTCGGTGGCGGGCCACGCCACTGCATCGGGATGCGCTTTGCGATGATGGAGCTGAAACTCGTCCTTCCTACAGTGCTCCGGCGCGTGGGCTTCGAGCTGCTGAGCGATCCCGATCCCGAACTCGCGCCGCGGGCGACGCTCCAACCCGCCGAGGACGTTCGAATCCGCGTCCGAGCGACGCCGTCACTCCGCTGACCCGGAGAGATCCCCGCGCACTCGGTGAGCCACGCTGCTCACATCGATCCCGTTTCGATGGGCGTACAGCACGGCAGCGGCGTCCGTACTGATCCCCAGAGACGCCTGTATCTCGTTGATAGCGGCGACGGAGTCCTGTTTGGATTCGTCCACGCCACCGAGCGAGTCGAGGATCCGTTCGAACGTCGTTCGTTCCCGAAGGATCGATTCGTCGGGGGCAAACCCATCGGGAACGTCGATCGACTCGAGGGCGAATTCGGCCACCAGCTCACCGTCATCGCGGCGGAGGAGTCCCTCGACGACGGCAACGTCGACGAGCCGCTTGGCTTGGTCCGGTGAGAACCAGTCACGGTCGAGCGACAACGCAACGACGAACTCGCTTTCCTCGAGACGCGATCGGCCAGTCGTTCGAAACGGCGCACCCACGGCGACCTTCAGACTCATCGCTCGTGTGCCCGAACGCCGGACTCCTAACGCTGTCGATCGTGTGGTCGAGACGGACCGAGAGTTTCAAGTGCGTCTCCGGGCTGGATAGCGGTATGAAAGACCAGGGACGCTCCCCGAAGAAACGAACCGGTGGTCGTCGACGGACCGTTCGCAAGAAACGCCTCCACCAGCTCGGTCGGTCGCCCACCGAAACCCGCGTCGGTGAACCCACGCTCAAGACGGTCGACGCGCGCGGCGGCGAGACCAAAGTCCGCGCCATCTCGACGGACGCCGCAAACGTGGCGACCGATGAAGGAACCATCAACGCGACGATCGAAAACGTCGTGGAAAACAGCGCGAACCCCAACTACGTCCGCCGGAACATCATCACGAAAGGAGCCATCATCGAGACGGACGCCGGACGCGCGCGCGTTACCTCCCGACCCGGACAGACCGGACAGGTCAACGCTGTCCTCGAAGAGACGTAACGGGCTGTCGACGCTACGGCTTCGGTGCCGCGTTTTGCAGCGCCGTTTCGGCGATGTTGCCTCCGTAATCGGCGCTGCGAGAGAGCGAATCGACGATGAGTCCGAGCAGTTGCGCCGGCTGTGGGTCGAGATCGCGGATAACGTCGTCGACTTCTCGCGCCAGCGAGTCGATCTCCAGGACCTGTTGGCGGGCCTCGTTGCCCAGCTCCGTCGCGGCCGCCGCGTCTTCCTCTAACAACGCCTCCATTGCTATCTCGACGGCACTCGACGCCTCAGATCGGAGATCGAGGATTCTTGTCGCGGCATCGTCGGGGATCTCGTCGAGTTGGAGCGCAAGCTCCGCAATCTTGGTCGCGTGATCCGCAACGCGTTCGAGCTGTCTGGCGCTCGAATGGTAATCGAAACACGTTTCGCGTGGCAGACCGACCTCAGTTGCGGCGTTGGGATTCCGGAGCACTGACCGGAACACTCGCGACACCATGTACCAGAGCCGGTCGACGTCGTCGTCTCGCTCGATAACGTCGGTCGCCAGATCGTCGTCGTTGTCGACAAGGGCTGTCACCGCGTCCGAAAGCATACTCAAAGAAACCAGCCGCATCCGCGTGACGGCGTTCGTTACCGACAGCTCCGAGGAGTCGAGCAGATCCTGCAACGACACTTTCTCGCTCGTCTCACCGATCACTTCCAGACCGACCAGCCGCTGGGTGGCCTTCCTGATCGCCCGGCGTTGGGCGGCCGTGATTCGCGCGGAGGTGAGTGTGATTATATCGAATCCGCTCACGTACATTGTCACCACCGACCGCATCAACTCCGTCTTTTCGAGGTCCGTGACATCGAGTTGGCCCTCGGTTCGCTCTTCATCCTCCTGGGGCATCAGCAACAACGAATCGTCCTCTGGATAGAATTCCACCACGCTCCCCGCCTCGACATCATTGTTCGTAGCCCACGATTTCGGAAGCGAAACCGTGTACGTCGACCCGCCGGTTACCTGAACCTTCCGCGTCTCCATACAAGCAACAACAGACGAATAACAATAAATCATACCATTGCTATATACTCTGTCCCACTAAACGGTATCCCACCGCATTCCACTCGATGTATCGGGATAAATACCCCTGTATCAGGATCATCGCGTCGTTATGGTCCACCAGGGTACGACCTAATCGCACGATTGCGACGCAACAGCCTGGCAGTGACGGACGGCTATGTAATATACAGTGAAGTATATACACACTACCACACCTATGTTAGTCAGAAGGATCTGCATCCCAGAAGTATATGTTTCCCGATGAAGTGAACCCACTAATGGCACGCCAGGGCTATCAGGAGCAGCTCGATCAGCTTCGTGAGGACGTGTTGTACATGAGCGAGGTGGTCACAGAGGCGCTTCGGCTCGGTTTGGACGCGCTCGAACAGAAAGACGAGGAGCTCGCGTGGCAGGTCATCGACGGCGACGACGAGATCAACGAGATGTATCTGGATCTCGAAGGGGACTGTATCGATCTGTTCGCGCTCCAGCAGCCGGTCGCCGGTGATCTTCGGTTCATCGCATCCTCGTTCAAGATCATCACGGATCTCGAACGCATCGCTGATCTAGCGGCCAACCTCGGCGAGTACGCTCTCGACGCGAAAAGCGACGTTTACCCCGAGGTCGACATCCAAGCCATCGGTGATCTCACGCTCGCGATGGTCGACGAGGCCATGACGGCCTACGCCGCCGCGGACGCCGACGCGTGTCACGAGATCGCCGACCGCGACGACGAACTCGATACGTTGTGTGAGCGTGCGAGCAACACCGTCGTCCGGGACCTCATCGAAACCGAGTTCGACGGGCCGAATCAGGAGGAGGACATCGAAGACCTCATGCAGGCCGTGTCCCGCCTGTTGCTCACGATCCGTGATCTCGAACGCGTGGGCGATCACTCTGTCAACATCGCCGCACGAACCTTGTATATGGTCGAAAACAGCGATGAGCTGATTTACTAACGCGGTTCGTGATTATCGGCGCTCACGGGATTGGCGCCACCACTCGATCACCCCGACGCCGACGAACGCAGCGAACACGCTGCCGAGCGCAAAGAGCGCACCCGTCCCAACGTTGATCATGGGTGTCTCGGCCGTGGGTCGATTCGATCGAAGAGGCGACGTAGTCGATCGGTTCGAAGCCGTCGTGATCGGTGCCGTGAGAGTCTCGTTCGGCTGAGTCGTCGTCGCATGCGTCGTCTCTGTGGAGGTCGGTGGCGTGATCGTCGTCGACTCGCCAGTGGAGACGTTGAGCGTGCTGACACCGTTGGAAACGTCGATCGCCATCTCGTAGGATGCCGACCGGAAGAACGTCGAGGCGGTCGACGCGTCGGGATGGGGAACGACCTTGATGAAGTACGTTCCGGTCTGGTTGGCGGTGAACGTGTGGGTAGTGCCGACCGGGGTGCCGGTGATGGTAGCCGCACCGAACGAGTGCTCGGGGCCGCTGTGAGCCTGGCCCGTCGTGTTGGGTCCAGCCACCCACAGCGCCGATTCGAACTCTCCCTCCCCCGTGGAGGAGAGCGAGACGGTTTGATCCGCCTGAAGATCGATGGCGTACACGTCCCGGTCGTAGCCGGTCAGAACGCCGGTAGTCGTCGTATTGCCCTCGATTCTGGTCGCTGTGTCGGGGTGTTCGTTGGGGTCCCGTTCGTCCAACTGCTCCGTCTCGACGGACAACGAGTAGTCAGCATCCGAAGCGCCGTCAACCGTGATCGTGTACGTTCCGGTTTGCTCGGCGACAGCCCCGCCGACCGCGGTGGTCGTCCCGGGCGTCGTTCGGTACGCGCCACGCTCGTCTTCGGGGACGGCACCGATCTCGGCTCCCTCCGGATCAGAAATGGAAAGCGACAACGATTCGTTGGGATCGGTCCGGTTCCTGTGCGTGAGCGCGACGCTGACTCCTTCTCCCTCCGTGAGATCGACCGTGTACGTGGTCGCTGTGGATCCGGTCGTTCCTCGAACGGTGTCTCCCGGCGCGATCTGACGGGGGCGGTCAGCGGTCGTCTGCTCCGTGTTCGTCGTAGCCAAGAGCGTGTAGTCGAGCGATTCGGTAGGCCCGAGATCCGCGACGGGTTGTATGGTGTACTGGCCGTCTTTTGGTAGCTGAACCCCGTGTACGCTCCCACCCGATCCCGTGTGGATCTGCTCCCCATCGGGACCGAACACGGCCACGCTTTCGATGGCTCCACCGCTGGCCGTCGTCTCGACCGAGAGCGTGTCACCTGCCGTCGCCTCCACGGAGAAGTAGTCCCGGTCGTACCCGGTCATCACGCCGGTGACCGGCGTCTCCAGGGTGACTGACGCCGCCTGTGACGGCTGCTCGTTCGGATCATGCTGATCGAGCTGCGTGGTGGAAACGGACAGCTTGTACGGCTCGGATCCGTTGCTCGAAAGACCGGTGGCTGTGACTTTCACGTGGTACGTTCCCGATCGTTCGACTACCGTGCCACCGACCGCTCCCTGGTCCGATCCGTTCCCCTCGCCACCCTCCGAGGAACGAACAGGAGTGCCGTCGGGCCCGTACAGCGTGACCCCGAGCGCACCCCCATCACCGGAGTCGGAAGCTACCTGGGCTGTGAACCCTTGGCCCGCTTTGAGCTCGACAGCGTACCAGTCGACGTCGTTGGGCGTGATCTTGTCAGTAACCGTGGTCGACGTATTGATCTCCGTTGCCTGCGACCGAGTATCACCGGTATCGGTCACACCCTCCGTGGCGGTCGTCACCGCCGGAATGATAACACCACCAGCGGCTATCGAAACGACAAGCAGGGTGGCGACCTCGAACCGTCCGAACGACGATGTGCTGACCATGATATTCACTACCCCCATCGGATACCCAGGAGAGTGTGGTTCGAAAAGTTGGGATCTACTCACAACATAAAAGCGATCGAATATATACATTACCATTGATCGGCGGATATATGTGCGAAACTGATCATACAGCGGGACGAATAGATTCGTAAACCGAACCAAAACAAAACTAAAACTGGAACAACCGACCGGTCATTCCTCGAACCGTTGCTCGACGCTCGCTGCGTGTGCTTCTAGCCCTTCGGTTTCTGCGAGCGTCGTGATCGTCGACCGGAGAGCCGACAGGGCGTCCCGGTCGAGTCGTTGGACGGTCGTCGATCGGAGGAACGTTTCGACGGACAGTCCACCGGTCACACGCGCTCCGCCGTTGGTCGGGAGCACGTGGTTCGTGCCGCTAGCGTAATCGCCGGCAGCAACCGGTGTGTACGGTCCGAGGAAGACGCTTCCCGCGCTGTCGATGCGCTCGAGCAGCGCCTCCTCCTCCTCCGCCTGGATCGACAGGTGTTCGGGCGCGTACTCCTCGGCGAACAGCACCGCCTCGGAAAGCGATCGCGCGAGGAACACGCCGCTCGCGTCGCCCGCAAGCGCCTCGCGGACGATCTCCTCGCGTGCTCGTGCGCTCGCTTGTGCGTCGATCGCCTCGGTGATGGCCGTTGTGAGTTCCGGGTCGTCGGTCACGGCAACACAGGCGGCGTTCGGGTCGTGCTCGGCCTGAGCGATCATATCCGCCGCGATGAGCTCAGGATCGGCCGTCTCGTCCGCCACTACGAGGAGTTCGCTCGGTCCAGCCAGGAAATCGATCTCGACATCGCCCCGGACATCGGCCTTCGCAGCGGTGACAAAGCGGTTTCCCGGCCCGACGATCTTCTCGGTGGCCGGCACGGTTTCGGTGCCGTAGGCGAGCGCCGCGATGGCCTGTGCGCCACCGCTCTGGTACACCGAGTCCGCACCCGCGGCGTGGATGGCCGCGAGCGTGGCCGTATCGAGCGTTTCGGCCGGTGGGGTTGCCACGGCGATGTGGTCGACGCCGGCCACGTCGGCCGGGATGATCCCCATGAGCGCGCTCGATGGGTACGACGCCGTTCCGCCGGGCGTGTAGACGCCCACGCGCTCGATCGGGCGGAATCGTCGTCCGAGCTCCCGGCCCTCGAACGATCGCCGCCAGTCCTCTGGAACCTGGGTCTCGTGGAACGTGCGGATGTTTTCCGCAGCGGTCTCGATGTGGGCTTTCAGCTCCGGGTCGATCTCCTCCGCCGCGCGGGCGGCTTCGCTCGTGATCTCGACGTTGCCGATCTCGCAGTCGTCGAACTCCCTCGCGTACGCACGGAGCGCGTTGTCCCCCTCCTTGCGTACCCGGTCGATGATCTCGCGCGCAGTGGCGTGGGCCTCTTCGACGCCGCTGCTCCGGTCGAACAGCGCGCTCCGATCGGCCGGCGACAGGTCGGAAACGGTCCGGACGTTCATACCACAGCGTGGCTCCCCACCGAAAAAACGGTTCGCTCTCCAAGGCATCCGGCTTCAATGTCGTCGTCGCTGGTGATACTGTTCGTCCTCCCCGAACCGGCGACGACTGCGGCGGTCGTCGCGTTTGGCAGCGTGCTACCGACCGCGAAGCCAGACGGTCGGGGACGGTAGGCGATAGGCCCATCACCAGATTGAGTATTCTATCATTTTATCCCGGATTTCGCATTCCCAGCGAGGGAACTCGGAGGCCTCCCTTTTGAGGAGGGTCACCAGGCAAGCCCCTCACGCGGCAGTTAACCCAAAAGCCAGTCTTCCCGGAACTTGTACGTCATTTCCGGACTGTCAAGACGACGATTGGTGGGAGTCAAATTCGTCACCCATCGCATCGACATTCGTATGCCTGCTGACTGAACTGTTTCACGTGGTCGTGGATCGTTACGGCGAGCCTGAACATCTGCTCGGCCTGCTCTGCGGTCGCAACCGTCGTTCGATAATACGCCGCTGATCGGTTGTTCGTGTATAGCGTTTTGAGGCGGCGGGCCGTTTGTTCGGAGAACATACCGAGGGCCGTGGCCCGGTCGTAGGCGCGTGTATGGTTCTGGAAGTTATCGATCGAATCGTTCGAGGCTGTCAGAGCGTAGTACTCCAGCGTCCGTTCGATTGCGGCGAACGACATCTCGATCACGCTGGTGTGATAGCCGTCATACGCGCGAAGCGTCCGACACGCATCGAGCAACCGGCATGCCTTCCGGAGCTGAATCACCGGCGGCTGGTTCGTCTCCGGATCGAGACTCTCCTCGTAGTCGGGTCGTCCGCTCGTATATCCGCCAAACGTATCCTCGACTCGATCAAGCGCGTCAAGTATCACTGACGGATCGTCAGCCATCGGCCAACACCTCCGCTTTGAGATCTCTGAGAGCTTCGCTCTCGGAGAGCGTAATAGCGTCGGTGAAGATCTCTCTGAGGCGCTCAGCATAGCCGTGAGCCGAATCGATCGACTCGACCATCACCTGAAACTCGTATCGCTCTCCTTCAAACCGCTCCTGACCGAGTTCCGTTGCGATCTCGTTGGCCCGATGCTGTTCACCACGATCATCTTCCACCAAGACCCACAGATCGACATCGCTCTGGCGATCTGCCTGGCCACGAGCGACGCTTCCGAAGAGAAGGATACCCTGCACGGCATTCAACTCCGTCTGGAATCGGTCAAGGGCCGTTCGGACCGGCTCGTGAAACTCTTCTTGTGGTATCCGGAGGACCGGCTCGTCCGGCTTGCTCATACGAGTATGATTGATTCCGACGAGCCGACGATTCCCCTCCGACTGAGTGGTGACGAGGCGGTTGGCTGCGAGGACATCGACAGCACTCTTGATGGAGTATGGGGAGTGATCGGTGAGGCGACCCAGTTCCCGAATCGTGAACCGCTCGTATGGATTGTCAAAGAGCAATCGGAGGATGTCGTTCGTGGCTTTGTGACGGAACAGATCCGGGTTTGGAGACGGAACGGGAAGCCAGAGCCCCGTTGATCCATTCGGTCGTCCTGTCCCCCCATCGGATAACGTTTGTTTTGTCATACCTAACGTGTATGCTCTAACCATACAGTATTTAAATTGCTTTCGGTGAGGGGGAGGACACACCGCTTATCCTACGCCTTCATTCGGACGGGCTTCGACGGTTACTTTCCATCAGTATCATGGCTAATGTGCCGAAACGAATTTGGCGGTATTGTCTGGTAGAACACGCGATCGGTTACGTTCCAATGCCGTCGTCGCTGCTGGCACAGTTGAAATCGGGTGTGAAATCCGACGGAGCGTCGCGATACCGCTTTTTCCACTCGTCTCAGCGCCACCCCTCTCCGTGGACCCCCGCCGTACACGAATGGTAAAACGGTCCACGAAGGAAAGCGGTGAATTTCTCCGATACCCCACAGCTACGCTCCCGACGGATCGACTTCCTCGACCACCGTCGGTGAGTCGTTGGACGGATCGTTGACGGCCGTCGACACCGGATACCCCCGAAGCACGTCCTCGGGCGTCGGTTCGAGTTCGCCAACGTCGACGCCGTCCAACCACGCCGATTCCTCGCGTTCACCGAGCACCACGGGCATGCGGTCGTGGTACTTACCGACAGTATCGTTCGGCTCGCGGGTCAGAACGGTGAACGACACCAGCGGCGCGGGATCGTCTACCTCACTGCCACCATTCGAAAAGTCGCCAAGCCCCGTTTGGGTGTGAGCGGGCGTCCACGTTTCCCACAGGCCGGCCAGCGCGAACAGTCGGTCGTCGGTGGTGGTGATCCGGTAGGGTTGTTTTTGTCGTCCATCGCCGTCGAGCCACTCGTAAAACCCATCGACCGGCACGAGACACCGACGGTTCCGGTACGCGTCCCTGAACGCGGGCGTTTCCGCGACGGACTCCGAACGGGCGTTGATCAGCTCCGTGCTGCGGTCGTCGGCCCACGAGGGCACCAATCCCCACTGGGCCTGCGTGATGGACGAACGCGAATCGTCGCGGACGAGCGGAAGCCGCTGTCCGGGGGCAGCGTTGTACCGTGGCTCGAAATCGAACGCCATCCGCGCGTCGAACCGCTCTTCGACCGCCGCGGGATCGACGAACAGGCTGTATCGACCACACATACCCTCTATAGACCGCCACACGCCATAAGTGACACCACAGCACACTGAGAACCCCACCAATGAGCTAATGAACTGATTGACACACAATAATTTAAATCGAAAGGCGAACAACTCCTGTCCGTGGCTGACGATCCGACGTTCGAGATCCCGGCTCACCCCCAACGGCGGTACACCCGACAGACGGTGTACTACGAGGGGAACGTCGTGTTCACGCTCACGCCAACGGGGCGACAGACCGGGGCGCTGGAGCCGTTGCTCGCCGACGTGCTCGACACCGGTCCGTACCGGTACGGGGATTGGTTCGATCTCCCGATGGCGGTGTTTCTGGTCCACGACGACGGAACGGGTGATACGTTCCGCGTGTCGATCCGCGACGGCGCGGTCGCGCTCCACGTCCTCCCCGACACGTCGCCAGCCGGACTCCGGGCGCTGTACGATCGCCTCGTCCGGAAGAGCGAGTGTGCGTGGTCCGTCGAACGACGCGTGGACGTGTGAAGTACTTGTTTTCGGCCAAGTGCAGCAAGAACCCGTTCCTGGAGGATCTCTCCCGCAGTCTGTTCCCGTACTTTCTGGAGTTCATCCAGCATAATTCTGTCCAGTCGACCCACCACCCCAGAGTAAGCTTAGGGTGGTATGTATTTTCGTGCGGCTACATCACTCCGGCAGGAACGCCACCGTCTCCTCGATGACTCGCTCGTGGTCCCGCAGGAATGAGTGGTCCTCGTCAGGGAGGACCACGAGCTCGCCCTGGGGCAACCCCTCGGCAATCCGTTCAGCACTGTCGACTGGGATGTGGTCGTCGTCGCCCTGAAGGATTCGGGTGGGGACGTCGACGCCGAACTCACCGGGGGTCACCGACGGCATGTGCTTCCACGCCTTTTCGGGGACGTTCTCGGCGTCTTCCGCCAGGACCGCGGGCGCCCACAGCACCAGTCGATCAACACCCTCCGGCAGATGCTCCAGGGCCACCCGACCGCCGAAGCTCTTGGCGACCACGGTGACCGTCGAACAGCCTCGCGAGCGCAGGAAGTCGACGCCGGCCTCCAGTTCCGCCCGGAAGTCCTCGTCGGTCTTGTCCTCCAGTTCGCCGGGCGACATCCACGTCTCAAACCGGGCGGCGTGATGGCCCTCCCCGGCCGCTGCACGGGAAAAGCGGAGGAACACGTCGCCGAACGGACCGTGTCCCGCCCCAGGTACCACTAGAACCCCACGATCCGAGGGCTCCTCGGCCGTGTTCAGTCGTCCCGGATACGCACTATTGCCGACTTCGAGCGTGACGTCTTCGGACATCGCTCGACACAATCGGAGCTGCAAGTACTAAAAACTTCTGGATACCTGACAATAAGGACTCCGCATAGTAAAATCTGTCGCCCTGTCTCCGGTCATACCGATGTTCATCCGGATCATTACCGTGACAATTTCTCCGATCCTCGCTCTCCGCGCTAGCTCGGGCGCTCATAGGGTCGTATGTGACGACGTTTGGCCCCCTCGATAGGAGGGCTACTTTGCCGGCAGAGCCATCGATCGGTATCACCATGGCGGTAAAGAATTACGCACGATCCTATGAGATGGTCGATGCGGAGTTCGGTGCGGTTGCGAAGCGTCCGGTGGTGGCGTGTCGACGAAGCAGTCGGCTATCGTCCCGATTGTGAGGTGATTGAGAACCGCTCCGAGCCGGGACGGAGCCATCTCCACCCCATCAGTACGATTGGGCACCGTTCGCGCTGAAACGTTCTCCATCCGATAGGAGCCGAGTCACAACCGATATTGTGCGCCTCGTCAATCGGGAGGTATGACAGTCTCTCGCGCGGTCGAGTTGGAGGGTCACATCATCGATTCGGGGATGTTACAAGCGTGTTTCGGCGTGATCATGGATATGGACGGAGCGTTCGAGGTCGAGGTGTTCGACATCGGGCGTTCGAAAACGGAGGAGTCCTACGCCCGGTTAGAGGTGAGCGCGGACACCGAGGACGACCTCCAGGGGATCATCCACGAGCTCCACCAGAACGGCGCAAACCCAATCGATCCGAAAGACGCGACGCTCGAACCCGCGCCCGCCGACCAGGTCGTCCCGACCGGCTTTTACTCGACGACCAACCACCCCACCGAGATCCGGATTGAGGGCGAGTGGCTCCCCGTCGAACGGATCGAAATGGACTGTGCGGTCGTGGTCGAGCGAAACGGCAACGGCCAGCCGGCCCGCGCCAGGGCGAACGTGTTGAACGCCATCGAGGAGGGCGATCTCGTCGTCACTGGCGAGAGCGGCATCCGGGTCCAACCCCCCGAACGTCCCCGCGAGCGATCGGGGGCATTCGGGTTCATGCAGGGGGGCGTGTCGAGCGAGCGCCCCTCCGAATCCACGATCGAAAAGATCGCTGACGCGATCACGCAGACGAAAGCCGAGGGAGGGTCGGTGCTCGCGGTGTGTGGCCCCGCGCTCATCCACTCGGGCGCGCGCGAGGATCTCGCCCGGCTCGTTCGAGAGGGGTACATCGACATGCTTTCGGCTGGCAACGGGTTCGCTGTCCACGACATCGAGCGGGATCTGTACGGCACCTCGCTCGGCATGAACACCGAAACGCTCGATCACCCGCGACGCGGACACAAACACCACATCTACGCTCTGAGTGAGGTGGTCCGGGCGGGCAGCATCGAGAACGCTGTCGAGAACGAACGCATCACCTCCGGTGTGATGTACGAGTGTGTGACCAACGACGTTCCGTTCGTCCTCGCGGGATCGATCCGGGACGACGGGCCGCTGCCCGACACGATCACCGACACCATCGAGGCACAGGACGCCATCCGCGAACAGGCGCACGAGGCCGACATGGTACTCATGCTCTCGACACTGCTCCACTCCGTCGCCGTCGGCAACTGTCTCCCGTCGACGACGCGCGTCGTCTGTGTCGACATCAATCCCGCGACCGTCACCCAGCTACTGGATCGGGGCAGCGCACAGGCCGTCGGAATGGTCACCGACATCGGTACGTTCGTCCCCATGCTTGCCGACAACATCCTCGCGTAGCTCCCTGACCACAACCCCACGAATCCCCTTGGAGTGATCGCCAGACTAATAATATCCCGATCCATTTTATTAATAGAATGGAGGTCACAGGTTTGATGGGGTTCGACGAGCGCTTTGGACGGCCGGCCCAGGCGGGGATCGTCGCCGTGTTCGTTCTCGTTTGTCTCTCGGCAGTCGGGGTAGCGAACGGCCGTTGGAAGGTGTTCATCATCTCGTGGATCGGATTCACAGCAATGGCCGGGGCGGCCGTTCCCGGCGCACGCACGGAAACGTCGGGCGCTGGGCGGTTGGTGTGGGGGTACGGGCTTGCCAGCGGCGCGATGATAGCGAGCGCCGCGATCTTTCTCGTCCCACAAGCCATTGGGTTTTCCCCCACAATCGGTGGGATCGGTATCGCTCTCGGGATTCTTCTGGGGTATGGATCGCACACCATCGGTCACCGGCTGTCACACATCGAATCGTTCGGGACGGTCGCCGTTCAACTCAGCGCCCACTCGCTGGCCGGGGGCGCGATCATCGGTCTCGTGTACGCGACGCTGCCGGATCTGGGGCTGTTGCTCGGACTCAGCATCGTCTCACACAAGGGACCGGCGGGATACGCCGCCGCGCGCCGACTCTCCAGGGATGGGAAATCCGCGTCCGTACTCCTGCTCCCAGCGGCTGCGGTCGGACTGGCTGCACTCCCCGCGTCGATGCTTCATCTTCCGGTCTCCGCCGCAGGGAACGCCGTCATCTCCGGGGTCGCCACTGGCATCTTCCTCCACATCGCGATGGATTTTCTGCCCCAGTGTGAAACGGGAAGCGAGATCGGCGAAGCGCTCGGACAACAGGAAAGCGCTACCGTTCACGCGGAACTCGACCGGCTCCGCGTCCACGCCGTCGTGAGCACGGTTCTGGGCTCGGGGGCGGTCGTGCTCGCCTGGGCGCTGCTCGCCCAGTAACACCGAGTCAGTGAAGCATCGTTTCACAATTTGGACAGATTTTCATTCGGATCGGAATCTGTGACTCACACCACGGACACTGCATCTCCTCCGATGATATGGTGTCATGAACCGGCATCGCTAGTTTAGTTCACAATAAGGATTTTTAATTATAACGATTTTGCAAATCTCTTATGGATGTATTGTTTTACATCGGTGGTTACAGGAACGGATATAGGGGGACCGTTCACAGTTCGATCTTGGTGGTCGGGTCGTCGAGTTCCCAGAGGAGTCGGGGGAGAAACGCGTCGAGGTGATCGATGAGCCGGCGTTCGGAGACGTCCAATCCGTCGCAGTGGGCGTGTGCTTCCTCCCGGATGCTCACGTGGATGTCGTCGTTTTCGACGTGGACCTCCAGGGGGAACACGGAACACCGTGCCGGTTTCCAGTCGTGTTCGGCGTGGAGCGCACAGAGACCGTCGTCACGCAGGAAATAGCAGGCGTGATCGTCCACGTCGACGTAGTCGTCCCGGTCTTTCTCCTCGCGCCGGACGAAGTCACGTCCCCGGAGCTGTTTGACGGCATCGTCGAGCGATTCCCGCTGTGCGAGTTCGAGGAGGTCCGCACCATAGAGGAGAACGCCGTGGTGACAACACCACGTGCAGTCGGGCACGCACTCGAACGTGAGGTCCGGATCGAACTCCACGACCGCCTCACAGCCGGGATGTACTTCGACGGGGGAAGCGTCGGTCACGGTCGTGATTCAGGCGTGTGTCGGGATACGTCCTTCGTCAGGCTTCGATCACGGGAAGCGACATCAACTGTATCCACGCCAGCGATGGCCACACTCGGTGCATTTGAAAAACCGCGTCGGTGGTTCGTCGGCCGCTCCCGTCTGTTTGATTGTGTACCACGCCTGATCGTTGCCACAGTCATCACAGACGACGTCGGCAGTGGGTTTTCCCTCGTCCGCGTCTCCTTCTTCGGTCTCGATCACGTCGTCGAACGTCTGTGTTTCGGTGCTGACGAATTCGGCCGCGCGCTCTTCGTCCTTGCGTGTGCGCGCCTCACAGCTCGAACAGACCATTTCGTCCGTGTCGGGATCGGCATGCATCAACGAGCCGCACTCTTCGCAGAACTGCATACGTATGCTAACCCGTTCGACACTCAAAAACGGCACCCTGCCGGATCAGTCGTGTCGCGCGCCGTGGTTTCGGGGTTCGCTTACGAGCACCTCGCCGTCGCCGTCGATCGCCGCCAGCGCGTCGGTGGCGGCCGTTCGGGCCGCTTCCACGTGGTCGGCGTCAGTGAGCCCGTAAACGACAGGTCCCCACGACGACTGTCCGACGCCGGCGATCGCAGAACCGTTCCGGAGCCGTTCGACGAGTTCACCGGCCGGTGGTCGGTAAACGCCGCCCTGTTCGTCGGCGTACCACGCCCCGTTGAGCCGTCCGACAGCGTCGATCGCGCGGCCGAACCGTTCGGTGTTCCCCTCGGCGACAGCGGGGAGCAGCTGGTGGGTGAGTACGACGGCGAGCTCGTCGCTGATGGCGGGATCGGCGCGCTCGACGACCGAACGCATCTGTTGATCCTCGCGCTCGCCGTGTTCGCCGGTGATGCCGGCGGGAATCACGAGGACGAACCGCCAGTGTTCCGGGATGGCGTGGCGTGCGACGACGGGGGGGACGGTCCACTCGCCGGTGTCGGGCGGCGCGGTGGTGAACAGCTCGGTGGGGTGGCCGGCATCGACGACGAATCCGCCGGTCTCGAACGTCCCAACGCCGACGCCGCTCCGTCCGCCTCGTCCCAGCGCGGGCGCGTGCTCCCGAACGGGAGCGTGTAGATCGTAGGCGTCCGCGATCGCCGCAAGCGTGGCGAGGGTGTGTTGGGTGCCGCTTCCGAGACCGACGTGGCGGGGCAGCGCTTCCCTGATCCGAACGCGAGCGCCGGGCACACCCAGCACCGAAACGGCCCGCGTTGTGGCGCTCCGAACCGGCGGATCGGCGTCGATTTCGTCGGCGGGGTCGGCCTCCACGACGACGCATGGTTCACGGAGAGCCACACCGATGCCGCCGTAGAGGCGTTCGCGGGCCAACGAGAGGTTCTGAAAGCCGATGTGGAGCCGCGCCCCGGTTCGTACCGTCGCCATATCCGTTCCTGTCGAGGCGCGGCTATGCCGGTTTCGACACCGGAGAGACCTACCCAATGACTCAGGAGCCGAGAGCGTTCCACAGCAGATACGACACGAACGCGAGGACGTATCCGGCTGTGAGTGCGGTCGTCAGCAACGATCGGCCGAGGAGAGCGATCGCGACGATCACCACTGGTCCACAGAGGATGAGAATCTCATAGCCGCGCTCCCAGTTACCGGCCCGCGACAGCGACCTGAGGAGCGGAAATTCCGTGGGGATCCTGATCACGGCCGATCACCCCTCACGAGAACGGCACGAAGCAACACGAGCACAGGAATGATCTCCAGCCGACCGACCCACATGTTGAACACGAGAAGGATTTTCGCCGGCAGCGCCATCGTCGGACCGGTGATGCCGGTCGAGAGACCGACGTTCCCCTGAGCACTTGCGACCTCGAACACGACGTTTTCGAGGGTAAAGCCCGGTGGGATGAGCAACAGCAGGCCGACGATACCGACGGCGAGAAGGACGAGCCAGAGGAGGGTGATGATGGCCGCTTCCTCGAATTCTCGGGCAAGTTCGACGGCCGAAAGGATCCGGCCGTCGATCTCGAACCGACGGATCGCGGACGACGGGTAAAAAATCTCACTGATGCGGTGTGCTGTTCCCTTGCCGAGGGTGAGCAGCCGAATCAGCTTGATCCCGCCGACGGTTGATCCCGCCGACGCCCCGACGAACATCCCGAAGGCGACCGTTAGCTGGGAAAGGGGCGGCCACGTCTCACCGATCTCGGCGGTCTGAAAGCCGGTACAAGAGGCCGCCGAAACGAACTGAAACAGGCCGAAACGAACCGACTGAAAGAGGGAGTCGTACGTCCCGTACTGCTGTAACAACGCGGCGAGTCCGACGCTCCCGGCGCTGAAATAGATGAACACCCACCGGGTTTGGAGATCTCGATAGATGTTGTGCAGATCGCCCTGCAGCATGAGATAGTGGACGGGAAAGGCGATGCTCCCGAGGATCATGATGGGAACGAGCGCGAACTCGATGAGTGGGCTTTGGTAGGTCGCAATACTGTCGTCCGTGATGGAGAACCCGCCCGTCGACAGCCCGGTCATGCCGTGGTTGATGGCGTCCCACACGGGCATGCCGGCCAGCCAGAGCAGCGAGATCGAAACGAACGTGAACAACAGGAAGATCCACCAGATGGTCCGTACGGTCGAGACGATGCTCGGATGGATCTTCTTCGAGCGCGCTTCGCTCTCATAGAGGGTGAGCGATCCGCTGCCCGGTCGTGAGAGGATCGCCGTCGTGAGAACGATGACGCCGACGCCACCGACCCATTCGGTGAATGAGCGCCACCATTGGAGGGCGTGTGGGAGTTCGTTCTCGTGGGTCGTCATCGTTAGTCCGGTTCCCGTGAACCCGCTCATGCTCTCGAAGACGCTGTTGATCGGGCCGCGAAACGCCGCGAGCGTCGGCGTATCGACGCTCGCCGGAACGGCCAGCCACGACGGAGCGAGATGCACCGTCCACGCCACGAATAGAAACGGGAGCGATCCGAACAGCGCCACGAGCAACCATCCCGATGCAGCGATCATCATCCCGTGGAGCTTTCCTAGCTCCGCCCGCTCGCCGAACCGAGTGAACGACCAACCGATCCCCAGCGCAAGGCCACCAGACAGCAAGAATCCAGGAACAACGTAGTACTCCCCCCAGACGAGCCCCACGACGACAGAGAGGAACATCATTCCGGACAGCGCCTGTAACATACGGCCCAGATCCGAAAGGAGGGTGCGTAACCGAGCAGTCATCTACTACCCCGGTATCCCCGACAGTACCAAATATCTCGTGATTTCTGCACCACCAGGATTCCGCCACAGTGGGAGACGAAAGGGTTCCAGTCAGCTACCGGGGTGTCCGTGGTCTTCGAAATGGCCGAAAATGTCGGTGATGTCCGGTGTCGCACCCTGTTCGGAGTAGACGGTCACGAGATCCCCCGGTTCGATTCGGGTGTTCCCACGCGGCGTGATGGGGTTGGTGTGATCGTCTCGTTCGATCGCCACGACGAGCATATCATCCGGAAGAAGTCCCGCCGATGCAGCGTCAGCAAGCGTTTTGCCGGCGACCGATGCCTCTGCTCCGACGTTGATCTCGAACACCTCGGCGGTCTCACCGACGTGCATGTAATCGACCACGGACGGGCGTTCGACCGCCCGGAAGAGGTTCTCGGCGATGAGCCGCTGGGGATTTTGCATCGTGTTCGCACCGATCCGCTCGAAGATGTTCATGTGATCGGGGTCGTGGACGACCGAAACGACGTTCGGAACATCGAACTCCGTGGCGAGGAGACAGACCATGATGTTGGTCGCGTCCCGGTCGGTCGTCGAGACGATCGCGTCCGCGCGCTCGATCCCGGCGTCGACTAACGAGTCCTGAACGGTCGCGTCGTCGTTGAGAACGAGACAGTCGAACGCGCTGGCAGCGGTCTCGGCCCGCTCTCGATCGCGTTCCAGCACCACAACCTCGTTACCGCTCTGGGTGGCGATGTCGATGAGCTGTGTTCCGATATCCCCTGCGCCAACGACGATGAGATACATGTATACACTACTACTTCAGAACCGGTGGGAAAACCTATCGTTCTACGCACGGTCCGCCCGCAGCTCGTACCCCGTTTCGTGCTGGTACACCTCCCGGAAGACGCGTTCGATGAAATCCGCGCTGTGTTTTGGGTCCGCGATCGCAGCGACGTGAACGGTTCCAGTCGGTGCCTTCCGCGTGGCTGGCTGC
The DNA here is from genome assembly GCA_025041175.1 of Halobacteriales archaeon YIM A00010. Taxonomy (GTDB): domain Archaea; phylum Halobacteriota; class Halobacteria; order Halobacteriales; family Haloarculaceae; genus Halocatena. Next base: position 387,962 of record JAKCFJ010000001.1, on the reverse strand, counting down.
TCGATTTTGAACACCGGAAACGACGACAACACCGCGTCGAGGCGCTCGCGTTCCCCGTCGCCCACGCTGAGCGTGATCGTTCGGTCGGCGTACTCGAGCCGTCTGGTGTCGGTTTCGAACACGGCCCGGTCGCTGTCGCCCGTGCGGTGGGCCGCGATCGTCTCCGTGATGAGCGCGAGCCGATCGCGTTCGGTGTCTGCCTCTGGAGCCATGACGTGACTGACGCGATCCACGGCAAAAAACGGATATCCTCACCACGACGAAAGAGCAGCGCCAAATCGAATCAAGCGGTGGCAATGCAGTGGATCCATCCGTCGTCGCTCGTGAGCTCCTCGATGGTGAACCCGGCGTCGGTGACGCGCTCGGCTATTTCTTCCGGTGTGTAGAGAGTGAACCGTCGAGTGTCATCCTCGTAGGTGGTTCCTGACGCCGTGCCTTTGCCCTGTTTGACGGCGAGCGCGAGCGTCCCCGACCGGAGTACCCGGTGGAACTCCCCGAGTGTCGCGGCGGCGTCCGATCGAGGGACGTGGAGAAACGACGCGCACGCCCAGAGACCATCGACCGAGTCGTCCCCAACGGCGAGCCGTCGCATGTCCATACGGACGAACCGACCCGTTACCGTCCGGTCGCTCGCCATCCGGAGAAACGCCGGCACGAGATCGACACCGACGGATTCGTAGCCGCGTTCGGCGATCGTTTCGGTCTCCCATCCGGGACCGCACCCAACGTCGAGCACGCGGTCGCCCGCTACCGAGTCGAGAAATCGATCCAGCAGCGACTGGATGACTGCTCGATCCGCGTGGCGTTCGCGGTACTGCTCGGCAACGGACTCGTAGGTGTCGACCGTCGAGACGACAGCGTCGTCCATACCTCGCTACGGTGGCGCACGCTTGAAAGCTGTTTTCCACGGGTGTCCCGCGATCGGAGACCACGAACGCGTTGCGCGCCACGCGCTATCACAGAAGGTAGGGTTGATAATGGGGGATATCCTATGACCGGTAATGGCACGTGCAGAACAGAAGGTGAACGATCTCCTTTCGGAAGATTCCAGCATGGACGAGGCTCTCTCCACCGTCCTCGCCCGTGCTGACGCGAACGGGGGAACGGTGGAGTGGGCGGACGTCAACGGGGAGCTAACGAGCGGTCAGTGGGGGCGCATCATCGAGAAGGGTCTTCTACAAAGCGCCAACGGAAACGGCTTTGCGGTCCAGAACCCCGAAACGGTACGTGCCGCGCTCAACGGCGATCACCAGTTGGCCACGGAAGTTGATGACGACGACGAAGGGTCCAGTTGGACGGTGTACGACAAGCTGGCCGGTGTCGGTGCGCTCGGTATGATGTTCGGATATTGGTTTCCGCCGGTCCGGAACACGGTTGGATCGATGATCCACACCGTGGTCGGTCCCCTCGATCAGTTTCTTCCGTTCTACGTCATCGTGCTGTTGCTCGCGGCGTTGACCGGGCTGTACTCGACGGTGCTCCGGTCGAAGCTGATGGACACCGAGAAGATGGGAGAGTACCAAGAACAGATGAAAGACCTCCAGGAACGCCAGAAGAAAGCTCGAGAGCGCGACGACGATGAAGCAATCCAGCGCCTCCAACAGGAACAGATGGAGGCAATGGGCGATCAGCTGGGGATGTTCAAAGAGCAGTTCCGGCCGATGGTGTGGATCATGCTGCTCACGATCCCGGTGTTCCTCTGGCTGTACTGGATGACCGGTCCTGGCCCGCTGTCGGGCGCCGAATCCCAGGTCATCATGCCGTTCGTCGGGCAAGTCGGGTGGAACGACACCGTCCTGATCATGCCGGCGTGGATCGTCTGGTATTTCGTCTGTTCGATGGGTTCCACGCAGGTCATCATGAAGAGCCTCGATCTGCAGATGACGCCGTCCACGAGCTAATAAGACAACCTCTTTTACGCTTACAGCCGGAGATGGTGCATGTTAATCACGGTTTCCGGCCCGCCTGGGGTCGGTAAAAGCACGACAGCCACCGCGCTCACAGAAGCACTCGGATACGACCACGTAAGCGGGGGGGACCTCTTTCGCTCACTCGCCGACGAGCGGGGGCTGAGCCTACTCGAGTTCAACCAGCTCGCCGAGGAGGACGACCAGATCGATCGGGATCTCGACCGTCGGCTCCGAGATCTCGCCCGCGACCGGGACGATCTCGTGATCGAGTCCCGGCTCGCGGGCTGGATGGCGGGCGAACACGCCGACCTCCGGATTTGGCTCGACGCGCCCGCCTCTGTGCGCGCTGTCCGTATCGCCGATCGCGAGGGAAAAAGTGTCGAGCAGGCCCGCTCGGAAACCCAAGCCCGCGCCGAAAGCGAAGCCCTCCGGTATCGGGAAATCTACGGCATCGACATAGAGGATCGTTCGATCTACGACCTCTCGATCAACACCGCTCGGCTGGATCCCACGGGAATCGTCGAGACCATCCTGGCGTTCGTCGAATCGTACGACCCCGACGGGGACGAGGGAAAAGTGCCGATCGAAGGCGTCACGTACGACTTCTGAACAGATGCGCGCACCACCAGAGGACCGCGACGTCGACGAACTCCTCTCGTTTGGAGTGGTGAACCTCGACAAGCCCCCCGGACCCTCCGCCCACCAGGTGGTGGGGTGGCTCCGGGATCGGCTGGGCGTCGATCGGGCCGCCCACGCGGGAACGCTCGATCCGAAGGTGACGGGCTGTCTCCCGGTGTTGACCGGTGTCGCAACGCGGATGGCCCAGGTGTTCGATGACAGCCGAAAGGGGTACGTCGCCGTGCTCGAACTCCACGGGCACACCGAGGATCTGGGCGTGGTTTCGGAGTTCGAAGAGGAGATCATTCAGAAACCGCCTCGCAAGAGCGCCGTCAAGCGCCGGCTCCGAACGCGGAGGATTCACCGGTTGGACGTGCTCGAACGCGAGCAGCGGCGCGCGCTGCTCCGGATCGAGTGCGAGAGCGGGACGTACGTCAGGAAGCTCTGTCACGATCTCGGGCTGGCCCTCGGCACCGGTGCACACATGGGCGATCTCCGCCGGACGGAGACGGTGCCGTTTGCCGACACGGATCTGGTGACGATGCACGATCTCACCGACGCGATGGCGTTCTACGAGGACGGCGACGACGCCCCGATACGGCGGGTCGTTTCCCCCGGTGAGCGGGCGCTGGCCCACCTGCCCAGCGTGACGATCGCCCCGAACGCCGCACAAGAGGTCGCCAACGGCGCACCCGTGTACGCGCCCGGCGTGATCGACGCCGAACCCGCCGATCACGACGGTGGCACCGAGTGCGAGCAGGGCGCGCTCGTCGCGTGTTACACGCCCAACGGATCGGCCGTCTGTCTCGGCCGGCTGGTCGGTGATCCCGACGCGGACTCGGGAACAGTGGTCGACACCGAGCGCGTGCTCGTGTGAGTGGTGAGCGGTACCGGATCGCAGCGGGATGGAAACGAAGGGCTTAATCCGCGATGGTCCGTTTACTGATGTACGACGCGGGACCGTGGGGTAGTGGTATCCTCTGCGCATGGGGTGCGTTGGACCTGAGTTCGAATCTCAGCGGTCCCAGTTTCTGTGGACTCGAACGAGCAGTGATCGGTGTGCACGGAACTGCTGGTTTCTTCGTGGACCGTTTTACAATCCGTGGACAGCGGGAGTCAACGAAGACGGCGGTCGCTGAGACAGACAGAGATAGCTTTATTGGGTCGCTACGCGGCTTTTTACACCCTATTTCAACTGTACCAGCGCCGATCCAGGCATTGATTTATCGTCCGAGTCCGTACTCCATCCGATGCCCGGTGCTGTGTTCCTCGCAACCGACCGCATCGAACTCCGAACCGTCGAATCCGAGGATCTAGAATGGATCAACGGCTGCCGGAACGATCCCCGGATCTGGGAGTCGATGCTCATGCACACCCCGAGGAGTCTAGATCGCACGCAACAGGCCCACAGCGACGACGACGGTCGGATCGACCTGCTCATCTGCGAGGACGATCCGGTCGGGAGGATCTGGCTGAGACAGGACGGCATCGACGAGCGATACGGCAACGCGACGCTCGGCTACTGGATCGATCCCGAGGCGTGGAATGACGGCTACGCCACGGCGGCAGTCGGGCTGATGGTGAGCTACGGCTTCGATCACCTCCGGCTCCACAAGGTGTCTGCCGACGTGCTCGAGTTCAATCCGGCCTCCGCGCGCGTGCTCGAAGGTAATGGCTTCACACACGAGGGCACCCATCGGAAGGAGGCGTTCGTGAGCGGGGAGTACCACGACCGCCACAGCTACGGCATGCTCGTTGACGAATGGAAAGGGATGGACACTCAAGTGGATCGGTAGTGACAACCCGGTATGGAACGACCCACAGCGCCGTCGACCCCCGCTCGGAGGGCTGATCCGTGAACAGCCCCCTCACCGGCGATCCAAGCCTCCGTCCGTGGTGGATGCTCGTGTTTGTCCTCGCCCTGATACTGCTCGTCATCGCCCACGCCTTCGTCGGAACGATCGTGTTCGGGGTGTTTTTCTACTACGCGATGCGCCCGATCAACCGGCACATCAGACGCTTTACGAACGCACGGCGGCTCGCCGCCGTCATCACGCTGATCCTCGTGTTCATCCCGATACTACTCTTTCTCACGTACACGTTCCTCGTCGGACTGGAAGGTCTCGACATGGTCCTCACAGACCAGGTCAGAGAGGCGATCAACCCGTACGTCGACGTCTCCAGGCTGACCGAAGAGCCACGAACGGTGCTCGCGCTGACCGAACAGCTCCGCCAGTCGGAGCTGCAAGGAATACTGTCGACCAGCATCGAGGTGGTGCTGGCCGTCTCGAACGCGCTCGTCCACCTCGCAATGATCATCGCGATCGTCTACTACCTCCTTCGGGACGGTGCACGCATCGAAGCGTGGTTTCGAGAGGAGGTCGGAACGGACAGCGCGGCGTACGCCTACGCGAGCGCTGTCGATGCGGATCTCGAAACGGTGTATTTCGCCAACGTGATCGCAATCGTGATGATCACCCTCGGCTCCATCGCGTGGTACAACCTCTACAACGCCGTTGCACCGTCTCCGATGTCGATCCCAGTGCCCACGCTGTTGGCGCTACTGACCGGAATCTCGAGCATCATCCCGATCGTCGTGGGCAAACTCGTCTACCTCCCGATCACCGCCTACCTCGCGATCCTCGCAGCGCAAACGAACAGCAGACTCCTCTGGTATCCCGTGCTGTTCGTCGCCGTCGCGTTCCTCTTTTTGGATATCATCCCACAAACGTTCCTCCAGCCGTACCTCGCAGGCCGGAAGCTCCACGTGGGGTTGATGATCTTCGCGTACGTGTTCGGCGGGCTGTTTTTCGGGTGGTACGGGCTGTTCCTCGGTCCGATCATCCTCGTTCTCTCGTTGCAAGCGATCAGACTCGTCGTCACGGATCTGCTCCGTGGCGGGCCGGTAACGCCGCGGCCGACGGCTGCACATGATCTGGGCTCCGATCCAGCGCTCGATCGGGACGAGTAGCGAGACACAGCCGGGCGAGATCGCTCGTTCTGCCACCGATCACTCCCGTTTCGCACTGGGGTTGGTGACCGCGCCGTTGGCGGCCGAATCGAACGCCGTTCCGTACTTTGCGAGCACGCCGGAGGTGTACGCCGGCTCGGGAGCATCGGTCGCTTCGAGCCGTCGGTCGAGTTCCTCGCTCGAACAGTCGACCGCGATTGTCCGGTCCGGGATGTCGATCGTGATCGTGTCGCCGTCCTCGATCGCGGCGATGGGACCGCCGACGAACGCCTCCGGGGCGACGTGGCCGATCATCGGTCCCCGAGTCGCTCCCGAAAAGCGCCCGTCGGTGAGCAGCGCAACGTCGTCCTCGTGACCCTGTCCGACGACGGCCGCCGTCACGCCGAGCATTTCGCGCATCCCCGGCCCGCCCTGTGGGCCCTCGTTGCGGATGACGATCGTGTCCCCGCTTCGAATCCGGCCGTCCTGAACGTACGCCATCGCGTCCTCCTCGGTTTCGAAGACGCGGGCGGGTCCCTCGTGGTGGAACGCGTCGTCCCCGGTAGCCTTCAACACCGCGCCGTCGGGTGCGAGGTTCCCCTTCAGGATTTTGATGGCTCCCTCCTCGGTGAACGGATCGGAGACGGGACGAAGAAAGTCCGCGTCGATCGACTCGTCGGCGGGCAGATCGAGGTGATCGATCTCCTCACCAACAGTGCGGCCGGTGATCGTCATTGCGTCACCGTGGAACAGCCCGCCCGACAGCAAGCGCCGAACGACGACCGGAACGCCGCCGATGTCGTGCAGATCCTTCATAACGCGCGTGCCGCCGGGCTGGAGGTTGGCGATCTTCGGCGTCCGCCGGGAAATGGCGTCGAACTCTTCGATCGAGAGATCGATCCCCGCCTCGGCGGCGAGCGCGAGAAGATGAAGCACGGCGTTCGTGGAGCCGCCCATCGCAACCTGGAGCGCGATCGCGTTCTCGAAGGACTTCTTCGAGAGGATCGAAGAGGGAGTGCGGTCGTTCCCAACGGCATCGAGCGCGAGTTCCCCCGCCCGCTGTGCAACGTCGTATCGCTGCTCGGACTCGGCGGGCGCGCTCGCGCTACCCAGCGGCGCGAGACCGAGCGCCTCGCTGATCGACGCCATCGTATTCGCGGTGAACATCCCACCACAGGAGCCCGCGCCGGGGCAGGCGTCGCGTTCGAGTTCGGCCAGCTCCGCCTCGGCCATATCGTCCGCTGCCACCGCGCCGACCCCCTCGAACACGTTCTGGACGGTGACCTCCCGGCCCTCGTGTTCTCCGGGAAGGATCGATCCGCCGTACAGAAACACGCTCGGGAGATCGGTGCGGATGGCCGCCATCATCATCCCGGGAAGGTTCTTATCGCAGCCGGCGACGGTCACGAGCGCGTCCATGCGCTCGCCGAACGCGACGAGTTCCACCGAATCAGCGATCACCTCCCGCGAAATGAGCGAGGCCTTCATCCCTTCCGTCCCCATCGAAATGGCGTCGGAGATCGTGATTGTGCCGAACTCGATCGGCATGCCCGCTTGCTCCTCGACGCCTTCGAGGGCCGCCGACGCGACATCGTCCAGATGCACGTTACACGGCGTGATGTCGGCCGCGGGGTTGGCAATCCCCACCATCGGCTCGGAGAAATCCTCGTCGTCGTATCCCATCGCCCGGAACATCGCCCGATGGGGCGCGCGATCCGGACCTTCGGTCACCTCGTGGCTCGGTAGCTCCTCCGATTTTCCGTATCGGTGCTGTTTCCGACTCATATCCCCACCTGCGCCCACACCGGCTTAACTCCCGTGTGTCGGTCAGATGTTGCTGGCTCTCGGCTCCCCACACCAAACAATATCTATCATTATTATGATTAGTTTAAAATAAAAATATAATATTATATATTAACAAGTAGTGTGCTTGCGTCGGGCGATATCCAAGCCTACTTGAGCTTGCTCTAACACAATTCAATTGATGGTCCAACGAATCGCCGTCGCATACTATCCGGAGGGGGCGGGACACGCGACGCGGATGCTTGCGATTGCCCGAGAGCTGGAAGATCGAGGGGTAGCTGTTACGCTTGCTGGGGGAGGGCCGGGGACGCGATTCGTTCGGATGAACGGGTACGATCCGTACGTTCCGACCACGGTGGATTTCATCGACACTCGTCAGTTCGGGGTGGGTAGTGTCATTACCGACAGCGTTCCGAGCGCGATCCGGCGAGTGCGCGATCTCGTCGGGTGGCTCCGCCGGGAGTCACCGGTTGCGCTCGTGACCGACGACATGTTCGCCACGATGGCTGGGACCGTCACACGGATTCCCGTGTACCATCTCACACACAACACGTCGAGGCTGTACACACAACACATCGAACGCGTGGCAACGACCGTTCTCACGCGGTATCACCGGCTGGCTGCGCGGTCGTTTTTCTACCCCGCTGTCTGGGAGGCACGTGAGGCCGATCCGGACGGCACCACCCGCGTCCCGCCGATCGCGCTGGAGGACGACGACGACGCGCCGGAGGTCGATGTGTTGCTCGTGCCCAGCGTCTACTCGAACAGTGCCGCCGCTGTTGCCTCACGGCTCCGGTCGGTGGGGCGAGAGGTCACGCACGTCGGTGGTCTGGAGTGGGAGCCGGTGCTATCGCTGTTTCCCTACATCGCGTCGGCCGCTGTGGTCGTCTGCTCGGGCTACTCGACGGTCATGGAAGCCGCCGTTGCGGGCACCCCGTGTCTGGTTCGTCCGGTCACCGACGAGCAACGCGGCGTCGCCCGCCTGCTCCGGGAGACAGAAGGGTTCGCGGTCGTCGAAACGCTACGCGGACTCGGAGAACGGGTCGTCGATCCACCCGCACGACCGGCGTTCGAAAACGGAACGGGAATCGTCGTCGACCGCGTTTTGGCCGATCTCTGACCGGAACACTGAGGTGTCACACGACTACTGGGCGTCTGCGGATTGGACCCAGCGGTTTTTTCGTTGACGAACACGCAGCCGGATTCGATCCGTCGCGCGAGGCGCTCACTCCGGTCGAGAGTCTCCGTCCAGATCGAACCACCCAACCCGAACGTGGAGCCGGTGGCCAGTTCGACGGCCACCCGCCTCAATGATTTGTTGGACCTGCTCGTCCACGTCCTCCGGCCCGCGTGCGGGCCGATGTCGGTCGATTCGTCCGTGGAGTCCCCGATCGTCAACGCCTCCATCTCCGCGTCGGACGGGTCGTCGACCGGATCCAACACCGCCTCGGTCGCGGGGTTTGTGCGCTCTGTGATCTTCGCTGCCCGCATTCACTACTGTATGCCCGTCATATTGTGGACACAATCGGGGCTTACCATCAGTGGATGATCAAGAAATAGTGGTACGGCACCGCTGGCAGCGAAATAGATAAGTATCTATGAAATAATCATGACCCGTGCCATCGATGTCCGTGACATATGGACTCACCACTCGGGTGGCGACCGTAAACAGTCACCACATAGAGCTCCTTCTCCAGGCGAACGGTCGGACGATGAACGATGTCTTCTCGATGCTTTTCGGCGTGTTCCTGATACTGGGAACGGCCGTCGGGATCGTCGTCATCTCTTATATGGTGTACAACGCGTACAAGTACCGCGAAACGCCCGATAGCGAGGTGGCAGAGCGAGAGCGGCCACAGCTCGGGGAGCTCCCGCAGGGAAGCGGGGGCGGAAAGAAGCTAGCCATCTCGCTCACGATCAGCGCGGTCATCGTCATTGCGCTCATCGCGTGGGCGTACATAGTTCTCGTGGACGTAGAAGCCGGCGCACCCGAATCAGAAGATCCGCTCGAGGTCCAAGTGGAGGGCATACAGTTTTCCTGGCAGTACGAGTATCCTAACGGACACACGACGAACACGCTTCGGGTGCCCGAAGACCGGCCGGTGACGCTCATTCTCACGTCAGGCGACGTGTTCCACACCTTCGGGATACCGGCCTACGACCTGAAAGCGGACGCAATCCCCGGCCAAACGACCGAAACGTGGTTCCGGCCCAATGAAACCGGCACCTACGAGGCACAGTGTTTCGAGCTGTGTGGCTCGGGCCACTCCGCGATGGAATCGGACGTGATCGTGATGGAACAGGAAGAGTTCGACCAGTGGTACGCCGAAACCGGCTCGGAGACCAACGCGACCACGAACAACACGACCGACGGCTCGGCGACCAACAACTCGACTGCCAACGATTCCACGGCCACGACCACCGAGAACCGTCTGCTCGATGGCCCAGCGCCAGAGCGCCAGCTCGCAGCCACCACCCGACAATGACCGAGGACCAACCACGCGACGACCACGAGGCACAGCCCGACGGCGGTCACACACACCGTTCGCTCACCGAGGGAGCCACCACGACATCGACGCTCCGGGAATTCTTCACGAGGGACCACCTCCCGCCCATGGAGTCGGTACAGCGCTGGCTGCTCACGACGAACCACAAGGATGTCGGCATCCTGTACCTCGTGACGTCGCTGTTCTTTCTCGTGTTCGGTGGCGTTCTGGCGCTGTTGATGCGGATCGAGCTGCTGACACCGGTCAACAGCGTGTTGAGCGCGACGGGATACAACCAGACGGTCTCGATCCACGGGCTGATAATGATATTCTGGTTCCTCTCTCCGTTCGCGTTTGGCTTTGCCAACTACGTTGTCCCGTTGCAGATCGGTGCGAAGGATCTCGCGTTTCCACGGCTTAACGCGCTGAGCTACTGGCTGTACCTCTTTTCGGGCGTGCTGCTCGGCATCTCCTTTTTCCAAGGCGGGAGTTTCGAAGGCGGGTGGACGATGTACGCCCCCCTCAACGTGCCGAGCTACATGCCCAACATCGGATCGACGACCACCGTGTTGGCGCTGTTGTTGTTCGTGATCTCCGTGACGATGTCGTCGGTGAACTTCCTGACCACACTCCACCGGATGCGCGCCAAGGGGCTGACGCTGCTCCGGATGCCGCTGTTCACGTGGTCGATCCTCCTGACGGTGTGGATGATGCTGTTTGCGTTCGCGGCGCTGCTCGCGGCGCTGTTGATCTTGAGCTCCGATCGGATCCTCGGAACGACCTACTTCACGGCGGAAGGGACGCCCGGATCGCTGCTCTGGACGCACCTGTTCTGGTTTTTCGGCCACCCGGAGGTGTACATCGTCTTTTTCCCCGCGCTGGGGGCGATGGCCGAAACGTTCCAAACGTTCACCGGGCGGCGGCTCGTCGGGCGCAAATGGTTCATCCTGGCGATGCTGTTGGTTGCGCTCCAGAGCTTTCTGGTCTGGATGCACCACATGTTTCTCACGAGCATCAATCTAGAGATCAAAACACTGTTCATGGCGACCACGATCGGCATTTCGCTGCCGTTCGACCTGATGGTGTTCTCGCTCATCTACACGATGGTGAAAGGGCGAATCCGGTTCACGACGCCGTTTCTGTTCACGTTCGGGGGGCTGTTGGTGTTCATCATCGGCGGTATCACCGGCGTGTTCCTGGGGGCTGTCGTGCTCGATTACCAGCTTCGGGGCACGTACTGGGTCGTTGCCCACTTCCACTACGTGATGGTGGCGGGCGTGACGGCGCTCATCGGCGCGTTGTTCTACTGGTATCCGAAGATCACGGGACGGATGTACAACAGGCGGCTCGGAAAGGCAACGTTTGGCCTGTTTTTCGTCGGGTTCAACCTGTTGTACTTCCCGATGTTCATCGCGTGGGAGACCCCGCGGCGGGTGTTCGACTATCCAGCAGGGCTCACGCCGTGGCACCAGCTTGCGACGATCGGTGGGTTCATGCTCGGGGTGGCCTTTCTGCTCGTGATCTGGAACTGCTACTGGAGCCTCTGGCACGGCGAGAAGGTCGAGGGCAACCCGTGGGAGTATGCGACCACGGCCGAATGGGCCGTCCCCTCGCCACCGCCGCTGGAAAACTTCCCCGGCGTTCCGAGCTACGACAGCGGCTCGCTGGATTTCCTCGACGAGACGCCCGAAGCGTCGACTGACGGCGGTACCGCCGTTGCTGGAGATCAAACCCACGAGTCCGGCGACCACCACGACAGCCACGCGAGTCCGTGGCCCTTCTTCATTGGCGTCGCGGCGCTGGTGTTTTTCCTCGGACTGTCGGGCATCTCCACCGGCGGCATCTACCCCGCCCTCACGATCGTCGGGGTTGTGTTCGGAGCGGTGTCGCTGCTCGGGTTCGGGATGGAGTCGTTTTCCGTGACCGAACCGGAACTGGGCGAACGGTGGCCGTTCGAGGGCATCGAGAACGGGAAACTCGGCGTGTGGATCTTCCTCGCCTCGGACGTCGTGCTGTTCGGGGCGTTCATCGGGTCGTACGTCTTCCTCCGGGTCGGCTACGGCTGGACGGATTGGCAACTCGTTCCCCACGATCCGATCCCGGGATTGATCAACACGTACATCCTGCTGACGAGCAGTTTCTGCATCGTGTTGGCGCTCGTCGCAGCCGAAAAGAACAGCAGGTGGGGGCTCATCGCCGGCCTGAGCACGACGCTGTTGCTCGGCGTCGGTTTTCTCGTGAACAAGGGGATCGAATGGGTCGAACTGTTCCACGAGGGGATCTGGCTGTCGAGCAACGTGCAGGCCTCGACGTTCTTCCTCACGACGGGCCTGCACGCGCTGCACGTGATCCTCGGACTGTTGATCCTGTTGTTCCTCATTCCGAGAGCCATCAACGGCGCGTACCTCGACGACGAGCGACCCGTGGAGTACTTCGGACTGTACTGGCACTTCGTCGACATCGTCTGGCTGTTCCTCTTCCCGCTGTTCTACATAATATAAGAACAATGACATCAACGAAACTGTACACCGTGATATACGTCGTGTTGTTCGGGTTCGCAACCGCCCAAGTAGCGCTCGAATTCATGGGGCTCAGCTACGCGGTCGCCGTAGCGGGGATCTTACTGTTGTCGGTGATCAAGGCGGTGCTGGTCGCCGGCTACTACCAACACCTGCTGTACGAGCCACGGTCAGTGACGTACGTCATGATTTCGGGTCTTCTGACGGCCATTGCGCTGACCTTCGCGGCGTCGTACTCGATCACTTGAGCCACCGATCGGAAGCCGAAGTTTCGACTGCTCTCTCCAGTCGGGTGTGTTCCCCGTCGCTTCATCAGGCATTTTATGATCCGTCCCATATCTCATTCGATCGATGACGGTATCGGGATCGATCGAACCCACTGACCTTTCACCGCTCGCGTGGCGCTTGCTCCGAGTCGCTGCCGGTTACGAGCAACGGGCTGTCGAACGTGAACTAGACGACATCGTTCAGGCCCATATTTCGATGCTCGAAAGCGGCTCCCGAGCGTTGTCGATGTCCCGCCGACAGACCCTCCTCGAACTGTACACAGCCGAACTCTCCACGGAGCAGGTCACCGCCATCGCCGAGAACTTCTGACCGTAGCTCTGTTGATGGACCAGCAACAGATCGAAACGGTTAAATTCATATCTCAATATGAGACCATGTATCAATGATACGCGGTCGTATCTCGGACGTTCGTGGGCGGATCATGGTGTTCGCCATTGCCCTGCTCGGTGCCATAGTTCTTGCAGGACTACCGACACCGTCCGGACTGCCGGTGCGGGGACAGTACGCGTTAGCGACGATGTACTTCGCGGGCGTTCTCTGGGTGACCGGGGTGCTTCCCCTCGCCGTAACGGCGCTGTCGATCCCGATTCTTTTGACCGGGTTCGGTGTGTATCCGAGCCTGGACGAAGCCCTGTCGGGATTTGCCGATCACGTCATTTTCCTGTTTATCGCGGGGTTCATGCTGGCGAACGCGCTCCAGAAATACAACATCGACCGACGGATCGCGCTGTATCTGATGGCGAGGATGGGGACATCGCCTCGGTGGCTGATTCTGGCCGTAATGATTGCGACCGCGTTTCTCTCGATGTGGGTGTCGAACACGGCGACAGCGGCGATGATGACGCCGATCGCTCTGGGTGTGCTCACACAGATCATCGGTCAAGACGAGATCGAATCGAGAACCGAGAGGAGCACAGACGCCGATCCGGATCTCGCCACGGACGGCGGGCTTGCTGAGGCCGGAGATGGGTTTACGAACATCCAGATCGCCATGTTGCTCGGCACCGCCTACGCCGCGAGTGTCGGCGGCGTCGGGACGCTGATCGGCACGCCGCCCAACGCCATTCTCGTCTCCCAACTCGATGCGATCCTCGGTTATGAGATTGGCTTTGCCGAGTGGCTGATCGTCGGTCTTCCGATCGTCATCATAACGCTGCCGCTCGTGTGGTGGATTCTCACATACTGGCTCTATCCGCCCCAAGTCGACAGCGTCGAGGCGGCCCGGGAGCAGGCCCGTGAGTATCTCCACGAGGAGGGCGAACTCGGACCCCGGGGTCGGCGCGTCGTGTACATATTCACGATCACCGCGGTGTTGTGGGTGGTCGGCGGACTCGACAGATTCATCACGCCGTATCTCCCTGACGTGTGGGCAACGGCGCTGTTTGGCGGTGAGGGGATGAGTGTCCTCGGCGTCAGCGGCCATCAAGGACTCCTCTACTACGTGATGGTCGGGCTGTACGCCATCCCTGCCCTCGTTCTTGCGGACACGATGGAGTGGGAGGAACTCGTCGACATCGACTGGGGTGTGATCTTGCTGTTCGGTGGGGGGATCGCGCTCGCGAACGGGCTCGCGGACAGTGGCGCGACGCAGTGGATCGCAGAAACGGTGTTCGAGGAGTTGACCGGCGCGCCGATCGTCGTTGTGGTGGGCGCAGTCGTGTTGTTGATCATCTTCCTCACGGAAATGACATCGAACACCGCGACAGCGACCATCATCATTCCCCTGCTCATCAGCATCGGCGGGGCCTTCGCCACCACGCTCGGGCTTTCACAACTGGCTGCTGGGATCTTCCTCGCTGTCAGCGGCGCTGTCGCCGCGAGCTACGCCTTTGCCCTCCCGGTTGCCACACCGCCCAACGCCATCGTCTTCGGGAGTGGCTACCTCGAACAACGGCACATGATGCGAGCCGGGATCGTCCTCAACCTCCTCATGACTATCGTCCTCACCGGTCTCATCTGGGCGCTGTTCCAGTTCGTCTGGCCGATCGTTCTGTGGTAACGACACCGCACTCAGCTCCAGACGAACACGTAGGTGTAGGTAAACGAGAAGAAGGTGACCACGAGTGCCCCGATCACTTTCAGGTGGAAGATGAACAGCTCGTTGGTCTCGGTGTCGTACGCGCTTTCATACCGCTCTCGTTCCTCCTCGGTCCATTCGGACCGGTGGCGTTCACCGAGGTGGAGGGTACACAGCTGCTCGGTGGGGAAGGGACGCCCACAGTACGGGCAGCGGGCTGGTGACGCGTCCGGAGGGACCACGGTCGCTACTCGCTCGTTTGCCCCGTCGTTCGCTCGCTGATCGCGCGCCCGGGTCTCGGTCGATCGGTCGGTCTCGGTCGATCCGTTCGGAATCGGTTTCTGTGACATGCTGTTACTATGAGACGAACGGCGGCTGTGTGTACGGTTGCATGACGATCCACATGCTCGTCACGGTGTAGGCGATCATGATGAGGACAAAGGGGTACTGACTGCGTATCGATTGGAGCCTGCCGGTAAAGAGGTCGAACGCGGTGGTGTGGGCCACCCAGACGGCGAGCAGATGCCCACAGAGGATGAACACCAGCTGTAACTGCCCGAACCACGACGGCAGCAACAACCGTTGTGGGGTGACCGGCCCGCCAAAGGGCTGTGTAACGGCGACCGCGAGCGCCGGCAACAGTCCGAGAAAGTATCCCAGATAATGCGCGAAGTGGTAGCTCGCAGCGATTGGGAGCAGCGAGCGGGCGAACCTCTGCTCGATGACCTGAGAATCGACGTACGTCCGTCCGGTTCGTCGGGCATAGCGCGCTCCAGTCCGGTAGACCAGCAGAAACGCCACGAAGCCACCGCACATCACGACAGCGTACACCACCACGGGCGGGATCGGAGCCGTGGCGACGATCCACTGCGCCGCGTCGCGCCACACCGGCGTCGAGACGAGTCCGTCGTAGGTGGTGACCCACAGCACCGCGACGATGAAAACGGGCTCGCCTCGCTCGACGTTCCCGCCGGTGAGCGCGCTTCCGGGCACTGTGAGTCCGATCCGTGAAGCCACGCGTTGGAACGGAGCCACGCGTCCGTACGCCCGAAAGATGCGAGAAACCGGATCGACGCGCCGGAACCACTCCGCTCCGTACACCGCCCCACCGGCGACCGTGAGCAGCGAGTACACGAGGATCACGGACGCGAGCAGCCGCGGCGACGTTGCGACCGGGCTGATCACTTCCAGCCACACCAACCCGAGCAGTCCACCGACGCCGGGCCACACACCCAGCCACTGTGGAACCGAACGCTCGGTGGGGACCCAGTTGGCCACGACCGAAGCGAGCGTTCGCCACGGATTGAGCGTCGGCCACGTGTTGCCGAGAAGATAGACGGAGATCGTATACCCCGCCCACCAGCCGACCCACACGAACAGAATGGCGAAGTTGGAGAGTTCGGACTGGGTTCCGACCAGCCCGCTGGCCACGACCACGACGAGCACCACGACGCTCGCCAACCCGGCGGCGCTGCTCACCGACCGGTTCGCCAACCACGCGGGCATCGACACCCACTGGTCGGTGACCGACCGGATCGTCTCGTGGTCCGTGACGAACGAGGTGATGAGAAACGACGCCCCGACGACGCCGCCGCCCGTGGACACCACCAGCCACTGGGGCACTGTCACCGGGTCGTCCGACAGGCGCAACGAGCCGGCGTGGGCCACAGCGGGATCGGTGAGCAGCCACACGCCACACAGCCCCACGAGCACACGGATAACGGCCACGCCGACACTACTGCTCGACCGGATCACGCGGTTGCTCCCCATCGGGTTACGCGAGGAAAACGAGCTGTGCGGCGATCACGCCGACGACAACCAGCCCGAGCAGCCACAGGGCGACGCCGGTCGCCTCCGCGCTCTTGCGGCCGTGGCTCCGCAGCGAAAGGTAGACTCCCGAGAGGAGATAGCCACAGAGCAACCCGCCGAGGATGACCGCCAGCACGGTCCCTGCGGCCTGCGTTCCGATCTGAGGCAGCGCGTTCCCGGCGATGAAAGCGATCGCCCCGCCACCAGCCACCACCACCAGCGCCAGAAATCCGACGACCCACGCGATCGGCGTCGCGGACGAACCGATGTCGGGACCGGAATCGGTGGTCGAACGGGGGGCGTCCCCGGCGATTCGTGGCAGGTCCGACGCCGTGGACCGTTCGCCCCTCGTGGTCTCGCTAGGACTGGCTCGAAGACGAACGAACGCGCCGACGACCGCCACCAGGACCACCCCCATCAGAACGGTGCTCGCTAGATTGGTGATTACAACCATGGTATTACTTCTCGTTGTGATTCAATCCATATATTTCTACTGCCGACAAGCGGTTATTCAGCTTACTACGAGCGAAACCGGCCGGGAAGTGTAATCATATGGTATGATCCGGCTCGATCCAGTGGAAACTGAACCGGAGCAGAGGCCCTACACGATCCCATTGATCCGCATGATCAGGACGAGCGCGACGGGGATCCCGACGGTGATGGCGGCGTCGCGCCGGGACAGATCGTGGAGGTGGGACATCGCGTACGTCCAGATGACGCCGCTCCACACCAATAGCGCGAGACCGACGACGCTGGCAGCGAGGAGAATGGGGTCCGACCGGAGTTCGGCGAGCGTCTCCTGGGCCGCCATCGAACTCTCCGGGAGGGAAGCGCCACCGAACACCGCGTACGCGGCCGCCACGGAGATCGCCTGGTTGATCACCGCCGGAACGTAGCCCCAGCCGGTTAGCGCGAGGGTATTACCGAACGAGCCGGTTCCCTCGAACCCGAAACGAGCGATCACGTAGAAGACGAGGCCGTACAACAACCACCCGCCGAACGTTTCGACGAACGCCCATCCGACTCCCACGACCTTCGTTCCCGTCGAAATGACGTTCTGGAGGGTTTGGTTGGCTTCCTGGCCCTGGTTCTCGATAACCATCGATGTAGCCTCCCCGGCCAGTTCCGCCTCGGGCGACGCAGCGATCGCTGCTAGTAGGGCCGTCAACAGAACGAGCACTATCGGAACGAGCCACGAGGGGTCCTCGGCCCTCCGTTCGAAAAACGAATCTGGATCGGTGAGGACGTCGCTGATACCCATACTGTTACCAATATGTATTGAAGTGATAAATCATTGGATTGATTTCTCAGACAAAAACGGAACGGATTCGACTGGAAACGACGTGATGGTCAGTCGAGATCCCGACGCATTGCGATCTCGAACCACGGGCAGAGCCGGAGCTGTCGGTACAGTCGGGGGTTGTCGTGGAGGTGGTCGTAGGGCACCCACAGATAGCCCCCGACCTCCTCGGGATCGGGATCGAGGGTGGCCGCATCGAGCGTGCATTTCAGGACGGTACACACCTCGTACTCGACGCCGTCAGTGAGGTAGTAGCGCTTGTATTCGAACTTGTCCGTCACGCGGAGATCTTCGTACTGGGTGGGTGAGATCCCGAGCTCCTCTTCGAGTCGCTGTTCGGTCGCTTCGATCTGTGTCTGTCCCTGTTCGGGGTGGGAGGCGACGGTGCCGTCCCAATGCGTATCCCACAGGCGTTTGTCGGGGCTGCGTTGGGCGAGCAGGATGTGGCCGTCGCCGTCGAACACGAGCACAGTGAACGCCCGGTGGCGAACCCCATCACCGGTGTGGGCCACCAACCGATTGACGATCTCCTGCTCGTTGTCGTCGCCGTCGACAGCGACGACTTCCTGCGCTGCGTTCTCGTGCGTAGAGGCGTCCCCGCCGGGGGATAGATCATCGGTGTGCATACTGAGTCCTCGGTGGTGGTTCATAAGGACTCTTCGACTCGTCGTTTGGCTCCGCAGCCGGGTGGTGTCGGTTATCGTCCGAGCCGTTCGTCGAGAATCAGGCGGGTTTTCGTGCTTTTGACCTCCTCTAAGCCGCGGGCTTTCGTGATGAGATCGTTAACGCGTCTGGTGTCCGCGGCGTCGACGACGAGCACCATATCCTCTTCACCGCTGACCTGCCAGACGAAATCGACCTCGTTCCACTCGGCCATACACTCCGACACCGCGGTCGTATCCACGTCGACCGCGACGCTGATCTCGACCATCGCTTTTACGTTTCCTGTCCGCGTCGAGACGGTGAACCGCTCGATCACGCCGGTGTCTTCCAACCGATCGACGCGGTTGCGAACCGTTCCCTCGGAGGTGTCGACCGCTGCCGCGATCTCCGTGTACGGCGTCCGGGCATCGCGCCGGAGGATGTTGAGGATCTCCCGGTCGAGACTGTCCATTTCCATTGAAGATCGTGTCTATCGTTCCCACCCACTTGGAGATTGCGAAAATCGTAACCTAACTTCGAATGACAATGGTTAAGGCGCTGGTCGAATACGTTCTTCGTAATGACGGACGCCTACGTGGCGCTGGAGGGTGAGCGCGTCGTTTCTGCACGCGCCCGCGCTCCTGGCCGTACGCGCGGCGAACTAGTGTTCACGACAGCCTACACCGGATACGAGGAGAGTCTCACCGATCCCTCTTACGAGGAGCAGGTGCTCACGTTCTCGTACCCGCTCATCGGGAACTACGGCGTCCGGTCCGAGCGATTCGAATCGGACCGGATTCATCCCCGTGCCGTGGTGGCTCGTGAGCTCACCGAGGACGTGGCGTCGTGGGCGGCTGAGGAGGACGTTCCCGCCGTCGACCACCTCGACACGCGCGAGCTGGTGATCGGCATCCGCGAGGAGGGCGCGATGCGGTGTGGCATCGCCGCTGGGGAGGGTGTCACACCTGACGACGCGCTCGAGGAGTTGGCGCAGTGTGAGGGAATGAGTGATCACACCGACATCGGGGCGCAGGTGTCGGTCGACGGGCCGGTGGCGTACAACCGCGACGGCACGGGACCGTCGGTCGCACTCGTCGACTGTGGCGCGAAGGATTCGATCGTCACATCGCTGATCGACCGGGGGGCCACGGTTCACGTGCTTCCGTACGACACGACCGAAGCGGAGATCGAGGAGCTCTCCCCGGACATTCTCTTCGTCTCGAACGGTCCCGGCGATCCGAAGAACTTCGAGGCGGCCGGTGATCTCGTCGAGACGTACGCGGGCGAGATTCCGCTTGCGGGGATCTGTCTCGGCCAGCAGGTCATCGCGGACGCGCTGGGCGGTGACACCGAGAAGATGGCCTTCGGCCACCGGGGCGTCAACCAGCCGGTGCGCGACCTCCAGACGGACACGGTCGTCATGACGACCCAGAATCACGGCTACACCGTCTCCGATCCCGGCGAACTCGACGTTACGCAGGTCAACGTCAACGACGACACGCCCGAAGGGCTGGACAGCGACGAACTCGACATTATCACCCGCCAGTACCACCCCGAGGCCAACCCCGGCCCACACGACACGCTCGACTTCTTCGACGATGTGCTGGCGATGGTCGAATCGAAACCGGCCGTCTCGGCTGATTAGACCCCACCTTTTTTCCGCTCGGGTGCGCGGAGCGCACCCTCACGCAAAAAATCTGGACCAAAAAAAGCCGCTCACTGCGTTCGCGGTGAGCGTACTTCCATCTACCGCACCGCCACCGCTCCGTCCCGCTACCGCATGTTGATCAAAGAATCGTCAGAGAGCGACCTGCTCGCGGGGAGTGGCCTCACACTCCACACCGCTTTGACGGACCGGCCGCTGTTCTACGTGGAGAACCACAGCGTGCGGTGCGGGTCCGTTCGGATCGTTCGACAGTGACAGCACTGACGTGACTGCCGGACAGAAATCCACCGCTACCGGTACAATCTCGGCCAGCAACGCCCGATCTCGGTGGTTCGTTGGCATCCTCCGAGCAACCGCCGGAGTAATGAGCTGTTAGTATAATATAACATTATTCGTTCCATCAGTACCTTTATGTGTGATGGGGAAGCGAACAGTAAATGAGAACGCTAGCGTGCCTCGGCCGCGCGTTCACTGAAACGCGCCGGGTGCTAGGACACCCGACGCTGGGGTTCTCAGCGGAAAGAACACCCATGACAGGGAACGAAGCAGAGACATGTAACGGTGTCGCATCGTATCAGAATGACAACCAGCGCACGCGGTGTCCGGTGTGTGGTCGGCCGGTCCGCACGCGGCTCAACCACCGGATGGGCTGCCCGCTGGGGCGGTGGTGGCGATGACGTTGCCGTTGTTCCAGTTCCGCGACCGGGCGGGGCGAGGTGGTGAACCTCTCGGCGGTCGAGGATCGAGAGGTAGTGTCGAAGGCCGAACTGTACCACAGCATCGACGTGGCCGAGGGGTTGTGGTGTAGACCGTGTCAATCCACCGGGTGCGCGCATGCTATGCAGATCGAGCAGGTATTAGCCACTGCCGGTCTGGGAACGTCCCGAACGGGCGGGTACGACGAATTACCCGGCATTGCGCGGTTCACGCGCTACTGTGCTGTGGGTGAGACGATCATCGAATGCTGGTTCGACAACGGCGCGTGTGTCCGATTCCACGAACAGCGCGATGGTGACGTGATGCAGTCCGTGTTCACGCCCGACAACGCACGTGAACTCGCCGAGATCACGGACAAGCCAGATACCGAGAGCGCGCCCGCCTGTCTGGTCGACACGTTGGTGACCTACTGCCAGTACCGCCAGCGCGGCGATCTCGCTGGCTTGCGCCAGCGTCATCCCGAGCTGGCGCGCGTCGTCGGTGGAGCCGACGCACCCACCACCGACAACTGACAGAGAGCCACAGCGAGCAGTGGCGGAGGCGGTAGCGGAGTGGTGCGGTGAGTACGCTCACCGCGAGCGCAGTTCCCCCGAGCGAAGCGAGTGGGAACAAGCGAGCGGCTTTTTTTGGTCCAGATTTTTTGCGTGAGGGTGCGCTCCGCGCACCCGAGCGGAAAAAAGGTGGGGTGAGGAGTTACCCGAACATGTCCCGCATCACGGGGTGCATTTCCATCATCTGTTCTTCCGCAATCTCCTCGTACAGCTTGTAGGTGATCGAGACCGTCAGGAGCAGCCCGGTCCCCGAAACGCCCCCAATCGTTCCGAGCATGTTCGCGCCGACGGCCAGCAGGCCGACCAGCGCCCCGCCGATCACCGTCACTTGGGGGATGTACCGTTCGAGCACCTTCTCCATCACGCCCGGGTTGCGCCGGAAGCCGGGGATCTGCATCCCCGAATCCTGGATCTGCTTGGCGGTGGCTTCCGGACCCATGTCCGTTGTCTCCACCCAGAACATGGCGAACAGCGCCCCGCCGAGCACCATGAACGTGAGATCGACCCCGATCCGGAGCAGGATGTCTATGGGCTGGGTGGACAGCGTCCCCATCCAGTTCTGGGACCGAATCGGATTGAAATAGTAAAACAGCCCCTCAATTGGTTGTCCCTGCTGGTTGTACGTGCCAAGCCATGCGGGCATCTGTGCCAGCTGCCCATTGAGAAGGCGGCCGAGGAACTGTATATTGGCCTGTAGCGCTCGCACGAGGATCATCGGCAGCACGCTCGCGTAGATGAGTTTTACTGGGAAGCGACCGCGTGCTCCCCGCACCTTCGCGTGGCTCAGGGGAATCTCAACGCGGACGCTTTCGGCGTACACGACGATCACAAAGATCAACACTGTCGTACACAGCGCGATAATCTGTCCGGGTCCGAAAAAGATGGATTCAAGCCCCTGCTGGGAGAGCGGTGGACCGATGTCGATCTGTCCGGTCAGGATGTTGAACCACGCGATGAAAAATCCCTCCTGACTGCCTTGTCCGAGTCCCCCCCACTGGATCAGTCCGCCGACGAGTCGCTGGCTGACACCGGCGATAATGAACAGTCCGATACCGCTTCCGACACCCCACTTGCTGATAACTTCATCCATAAACAGGATGAGGAGACCGCCGACGAACAGCTGAGCGAAGATCAGCCACTGGACACCGAACGCCCCGACGCCCAACTGCGCGCCGACCTGTGCATCCGGCTGAATCAGCCCGCCCATGAACACCATCGGGATGCCGGTCAGGCAGATCATCACGACCACGAGCAGCTTCTGTAACCCCTGGTAGAGCGCCTGATCTCGGGGGTTCGAGGTGTCTAATCCGAGGAGATTCGCCCCGCCCAACAGCTGCAACACGATGCTCGCGGTCACGATCGGCCCGATACCCAGATGCAAGACAGTTCCCTGTCCGCCCGCGAGGATCGACCGGAACTGCCCGTAGAGGTCACCCTGGGTGTTGGCCCCGAATATGATGACGTTCGTGAGGAAGAAATACAGCACGAGCACGCCAGCCGTCCACCCCAGCTTGCGGCGGAACGGGATGTGACCCTCTGGACGAGCAACGGTCGGCATCCGGGTGAGGACTGGGGCGGCGGTCTCCTTCCAACTCATTATTCTTCGTCCTCGTCCT
This sequence comes from Halobacteriales archaeon YIM A00010, assembly GCA_025041175.1. GTDB lineage: Archaea > Halobacteriota > Halobacteria > Halobacteriales > Haloarculaceae > Halocatena. Next base: position 365,070 of record JAKCFJ010000001.1, on the reverse strand, counting down.
CGTGCTGTGCCTCCGCTTGGGACCGTCGTTTTTCACCGCGTTCGGTAAGAATCGCGCTTCCACCCTCTTCTTCGATGAGTTCGGCCGCGCTGTCGGAGAAGGCGTCGGCGGTCACTTCGAGGGGGGTTCGAACCTCCCCACCACCGAGCACCTTCACCACGTCCACGTCCGTGCTCGTATCGACGATGTCCCGAACGTCGATCGCGTAGCCATCGTCCGTTTCTTCGGCCACACCCTCAGCGGCGTACAACGAGGCGTCCTCATCGAGCGTTCGAACGTCGATCGTTTCGACGGTCTCTTGTACCTTCTGTGGCCGCTTGAAGCCGTGTTTGCCGACCGATTCGTAGTTTTGAGACTCGTGTTTGGAGCGGCCCGCACGCCCGCGGCCACCGCGATGGCCGGCACCGCGACGGTTCTTGTGCGTTCCGCCGCCGTGGGTGCGAGAGCCGCGCTGTCGTTTCTTTTTGCTAGTCATCGCATCGTTGTGAGGAGGCTGTCGATCTCCTCGGTCGTGTGTTTTCCGAGCTGGCCACCCTCCTTCGTCGGGTGTTTGAGACCGTCGTGGCCGCCACGCGGGGGATGGAGCCGAACCGTCGGCGAGATCCCCTGCTTACGAAGCGTCGTTTCCTCGGCCACGAGGGCCTCCGCCAGCGACTCCATACTGTCGTACTCGGTGTGGTCGGTGACCCACTCCTCGTCGATCGCGTCGCCGTCTTCCGACTCGCCGCGTGTTTCCAACACGGATCCGACGGTGTCGGCGCTGGGCTGGCCGTGGGCGACCCAGTCGTTCACCTTCGTCACCATCCCACGGTAGGTGTCGGTCTCGGGAATGAACGTGCAGTGATTGACGCGCCCGAGGTTGAGCATCGAGATGGTGTCTTGCACACCCTCGCTCATGTCCACCTCACCGCGGAGTTGCACGAGCGCTTGCATTACTCGGCCACCTCCAGTTGCTTCGTCCGCGAGCGACGCGCCTGGGCCGAGTTCTTCAGCGCGTTGTACGTCGCCTTCGAGAGGTTGATCGTCGTCCGGGTGTTGCCGTGGCTCTTGGTCCACGCGTCCTCGACGCCCGCGAGCTCGAGCACGCTACCGACGGTCTCGCTGGCCGCACGTCCCAGCCCCAGCGGGGCGGGCACGAGCTCGACGGTGACGCTGCCAGCCTTGCCGGAGGTCTTCCGGGCCAACGAGTGGGTGCCGCCCGCGCGGTCCTCCCACGAGCCACTGCCGCGCTCGACGTTGATGATGTTCAGCTTGGCAATCTCGATCGCCTTCTGAATCGCGCCACCGACCTGATCGTCACGGCCCTCGGCATACCCCACATATCCGTTCCGATTGCCGACGACGACGGCACAGCGGAACTTGACCCGGCGACCCGAGTCGGTCATCCGCTGAACCATGTTGATGTCGAGCACGTCGTCTTCGAGATCCGGCAGGAGCTGATCGACGAGCTCCGGCTCTTTCAACGGCAGTCCCGTCGCAAGCGCCTGATCCATCGACGTGATGTCGCCCTCGGCGACCTGCTTTCCGAGCCGGGTCTGTGGTTCCCAGCCGTTACTCATAGTTCATCCTCCAGTCGTTCGCGTACGTCATCGAAGTGTTCGGGAAGCGTCGTTGCATCGAAATCACCGCTGTACAGCGGGTCCTCGCGGGATTCGGCGTACTCCGCGATGTGTTCGCCGCGCGTCCGGTCCCACTCTGCGAACACCGATTCGCTGTGTGGAACCTCGAGCCCGGCATCGATCGCGCCCTCTTGGATCGCAAACACCTTGTTTCCGGGCGTTGCGGTGTTGAGTCCGATGTCGAGCACTGCGCTGTCGAACCCCGCCACAAGCGCGCGCTTGCCGGCGAGAAGCCCCGTCAGATACGCTGCCGGAAGGTTCCCCGTTGGTGCCTCCCAGCCGAACTCGTCCAGATCGGACGAGTGTGCGCTCGCCACCGTTCGATCCCCCTCTGGGCCTGTGCTCACCAGCTGCGCCCTGATGTGCTTGTTGCTCTTGCGAGCAACGAGGCGTGGCTTGCCGGATTTCAACAGGCGCAACCGCTGATGGTAGTTCGTGCGTGCCTCGCGGCGACGCCGCATCGGCACGTTGTATCGTGGTCCGGTTGCCATAGTTATGTTTGTTCCTCCATGTATCGTTCGAGATCGCCCACGCTGTCGAACGTGCCACCGCTGGCCTTGTCGTACAGTTTGCGGTGCTGGGATTGGGAGATCTCCCCCGCATCCCTGAGCTCGCGCAGTCGGTTGCGTTGTGCGCGGATGCGATCTTTCCAGTCGTCCTTTCGATTCTGCCGTGCGCCCGCTTTCCCCTTCCGGGAGCCGTGTCCCTTCCGGTGGCCGTACGCGCGTTTCTCGTTGCGTTCGCGCGCACGCCCTCGCGAGTTCGACCGCTCCTCACGCTGTTGTTGGATGACATCGCGGTCGATCAGATCGCGGATGTCCTCGCGGGTGATCGCGTCGGCGATCTCGCCCTGTGCCTCGGGATCGAGCCAGACGCGGTTTTTCCCGACGCCCAACTCGTCAGCTGCGAGTCGTTTCTGGTTTTTCAGATCACTCATCGTTGACAGTCACCTCCACGTACGTCGGATTGAGCACGCGGATGCCGGCGTCTTCGGCTTCCTCTTCGATGTGCTCTCGTTTCCGTGCGCCGACCGAGGAAGCGATGCGAACGGCGTGGGTGTCGCCGTCGACGCCCTCCAAATCGTCGGTGTTGAACACCCGAACCTCCTCGAAGCCGCTCGGGTGGCGACCGCGCACCGCTGTCGGCGTGCGGTAGCCGGCTTCGACCGTCTGGCCCTTGCCTTTCACACCCCGGCGCTGCTTCGAGAGGCTCCCACGGGGGCGCCGCCACGACGCGGGCGTCCGCTTTTTCATGTGATGATCCTGGCGATTGAAATCGGGCGAGCCTTCGCTCGCTCGTTGTGTGAGCAGCCGTTCGGTTTCATCGTCGAGCTCGGGCGTTTTGTCGGCGTGACCCCGCGGTTGAAGCTCCGTCTCGGCGGGTTCTTCCGTCTCGGCGGGTTCGCCCTCCTCTTCGATCTCGGCGGTGGTATCCGCTTCGATTTCCAGATCACCGATGTCGGCTTTGATGCGCGCGGCCAGCGCGTTGCCGATGCCGTCGACCTCCGACAGATCGGACTGGTCGGCTCGACGGATATCGTCGACCGACTCGTACCCTACATCTCGCAGCGACTCGGCTTTGCTCTCACCGATGCCGCTCACGTCGGTCAGCGTCCGGTCGTCCGGTTCGTCCGTTTCTTCCTGGTTTTCGGCCATCAGGCTTCACCTCGATCGGGTTTGTGGGTGATGTACACCCCATCCTGGAAGACGCGGGGATCCTTGTCGGTCACGCGCGTCAGCTGTTCTATGTCCGCGGCGGTCTGGCCGACGGCCTCGATGTCGGACCCCGAGAGGGTTACCTCCTCGCCGTCGACGGCGACGTCGGTGTCGCCGTGGATCGGCGTCCGTCGGTCGGACCGTTCACCGAGGAAGTTCGAGATGACGACGTCGTCGCCGTCGACGCTCACTTGCATCGGGAAGTGCGAGTAGAGCACTTCCATCTCGTAGGTCCATCCCTCGGTCACGCCGTGGATCATGTTCCGGATGTGGCTCTCGAACGTGCCGACGGTCGATTGCGTTTTCGCGTCGACTGCGTCGCTTTCGATCCGTATCGCGCCGTTCTCGACGGCGACACGGACGTCGGGATACCACAACCGTCGTGTCACCGTGCCCTCTGGGCCATCGATCGTGAGATCCAGATGGTCCACAGACCCGGTAACGTCGTCCGGTAGTTCGATTTCGGTTGCAACAGTCATGTCCATCAGTAAACGTATGCGATTACTTGGCCACCGACGCCCTGTTCGCGGGCCTCGTAGTGGCTCATGATGCCGCTGCTGGTGGTCACGACGAGCGTCCCGTAATCGCGCGCGGGGAGATACCGCTTTTCCCACGTCTCGAACTCGTCGACGCCCGCGGCGTACCGCGGCGTTACGGGACCGCACTCGTTGATTGCACCTTTCAGATCGACCTCGAACCGTCCGGCTTTGCCGTTATCGACGTACTGGAAGCTGTCGATGTACCCGAAGTCGTAAAAGACCTCGAGCACGCTGCCGATGATGTTCGAGGCGGGCGATACTGTGTGGCTGAGATGCCCCACGCTCTCGGCGTTGTCGATGCCCGAGAGCGCACTGCTGAGTGGATCGTTGTCCGCCATAATTTAGCTGTACTTTTTGAATCCCATTTCGCGGGCGATCTCGCGGAAACACTGGCGACAGAGCCAAATGTCGTACTTTCCGACCAGCCCCTGCTTGCGACCGCAGCGCTGGCACTCCTGAATCTGGTCTGTGCGCTTTGTGCCGTGTTCGCCCGTTTCCGGGTTCTTCTCCTGTTGTTCACTTTCGCTCATGCTTACTGTACCTCCACGTCGAACCGCTCTTCGAGGAACGCGATGGCGTCCTCGACGGTGAGCTGGTGATTCGAAGGGATCGGTCGGTTGACCTTGTCGCGCTTTCTCACCCGATAGCCGGGCCGGACGAGGTTCACCGTCACATCCAGTCCGTGAATCCCAACGTTCGGGTCGTACTCCTGGCCCTCGAAGTTCGTGTGCTCTTCGATGCCGAAGCTGAAGTTCCCCGTCTCGTCGAACTGCGTCCGTTCGATGTCCACGAAGGTTAGCGTCGTCTCCAGAAACTCCTCGGCACTGTCGCTCCGAAGGGTCACCTTCGCGCCGATTGGGTCGCCCTCACGGATGTTGAAATCCGGGACGGTTCGCTCTGCGACCGTCCGAACCGGCTCCTGGTCGGTGATCTCCGCCAAGATCTCCTCCGCGTCTGCGAGCTGTTGGCCGCCTGTGCCCACACCCATGTGGGCGACGATCTTCTCGACGACCGGCGTGCGCATCTCGTGGAACTCGCTTGCAGCGTCGGATTCACTGCTCACGACTCACTCACCTCCGTTTCTCCACCGGCGTCGGTCTCCTCGTCGAGGAAGTTCTCGTCGATGACGACGACGTACTCCTCGACGGTTTCGAAGCTGCCGTCGTCCTGGTCGACAGTGACGCCGTTGGGCGAGCTGCCGGGGGACACCGAAATCGTCTCGATCGTGCCGATTTCGCCGGCGTGTTGGCCTTTGACGGCCGTGACCAGCGCGCCTTCCTCGTAGGGGAAGTGGGCGAGGATCTCCTCGTCCTCGGTGGCGACGACGATGGAATCGTTCGGGCTGATCGAGGAATCCTCGGACAACAGCGTCTGGCCGTCGTGGAGTCCGAACTGAATCCGCCCGCCCGAAACGTGGTGTTTGTTCGTGACTTTGCCGAGCTTGCCGTCGGTGTCTGCTGCCTCGATCGGCGTCAGCGCGAGCCGTCCGCCCTCGTCGGGGAAAACGCGGTAGTACTCCTCGCGCTCGGTGAAGGAGACGATGTCGAACATCCCGACCGGTCGGCGCACGTCTGCGGGAGTGCCCCCGTTGACGAGCACGCTTCCCTGATCGAGCGCGTACATCGCTTCCTTTTTCGAGTCGGCGTAGCCGAGCACGTCCCGAAGCACGATCAGCAGGGGAACCCCCGCCTCGCCGTGGGGACCTGCGTCCGCTTTGACGGTGTACTGTTGCTCCTTGCGGGCGATCGGCCACGTCTTCGGTACCGAGAGTCGCTTTTGATGCTTACTCATCGTTGTCCTCCGTGAGGCGCGCCTCCCGCACGTCGTCGGAGAGATCGAGATCGGTCACGCGGACGTTGCTCGCGTCCAACGGCCGAGCGACCTCCTCGCCGTCGGCCGTCTCGAGCGTGATCTCTTCGACCGTAATGGTCGCCTCCCGCAGATCCACGCCGACGACCTCGCCATCTTCGCCCGCGAAATCGCCGCGCAACACCTCGACGGTGTCGCCCGCATTGACGCGAACGCTCCGCTGTCCGTACTCCTCGCGCAACTCCTCGGTGAGGGGTGCACGAACCTGCTTGTGGCGCTCGTGCAACGGTGCGCGCCGTTGGTTTTGTCGTTGTTTGTGTGGTTGTCGAGTCATGCTTTTCTACACGATCATGGTCGCCGTGCTGGCGACGCTGCCGAACCGTTCTGCGACCTCTCGTGCGATCGGACCCTTGATCTCGGTGCCGCGGGGATCGTGATTCTCGTCCACGATGACCCCCGCGTTGTCCTCGAACTTCACGCGGGTCCCGTCGGGCCGTCTGATCGCCTTTCTTTGGCGAATGACGACCGCTTTGAGCACCTGACGGCGCATCTCCGGGGTCCCCTTGGTGACCGAGACGGTGACGAGATCGCCGAGTCCGGCCTTCGGATGGCGGTTTTTCGTGCTACCGTAGCCGTCGACGCTGGTGATCTTCAGCTCGCGTGCGCCCGTGTTGTCAGCACAGGTCACCAGCGATCCCTTTTCGAGGCCTTGGGTGACGTCCGCGTTGAGCGCGCGCATCAGTCCTCACCTCCCTCGTCCGTGATCTCGACGACCACGTGGGATTTCGTCTTCGAGAGGGGTCGCGTTTCGGCTATTCTCACGACATCGCCGGTCGAGAGCGGTTCGAGCACCTCCGGCACGTGGGCCGGGATGCGCGATCGCCGCTTCATATGGCGGTCGTACTTCGGTACGTTCACCTCGTACTCCCGCTCGACGATGACGGTGCGTTGCATCTCCGTCGAGACGACCCGCCCTTCGATCACTTGTCCGCGAACGGACAAGTTCCCGTAGAACGGGCACGTCTCGTAGTCGTAGTCCTCCGGATTGTCGGGCTCCGGTGGTTGTGCTACGTCGAGTCCTATTGCCATTGTGAACCTCCAGTGCGTCCGGTGCGCCGGGCCGGTCGCGCGAGCAAGCGCTCGCCGTCGACGGTGACGTACTCACCGTCCGGCAGCGCGAACTCGAGCGTCACGACCGCCTTGGGCACCTGTCGCGTCCGAGACCCGTCCGTAACGCGGAGGGTGTTCGTCGTCTCCATGACGATCGTCCCCTCCAACCCGACCAGTGTCGGATCGGACGACTCGACGACCCGCACGCGCAGGCCGATGAGTTCGTGTCGCGGTAGGGTCTCGGTAGTCAGCATTGTCGTTTATTCGTCCGTTTCGTTGTCGCCTTCCTCTCGCTGGATCGTCTTGATCCGCGCGATCGTCCGGCGAAGCTCCTTGATTCGGCCCGGGTTGTCGGGCGCTCCGCCCGTCGCCTGGACGGCACGGTCGTTGAGCAGTTCCGTTTCGAGATCGTCCAACGCGGATTGGCGCTCTGCCGGCGTCATGTCCCGCAGCTCCGCAGCGCGGTAGATCGCCATCTACCCTTGCACCTCCTCATCCTCGTCTTCCATCTCGGTGAGCAGCTCCTCGGCCTCGGTTTCGACGTCCTCGTCGAGTTCCTCTTCGATCTCCGCGTCGGATTCGGCCGCTTGGACCTCCTCCTCGGGGATTTCCTCCTCGGGGACCTCTTCGGGACCCTCCGACAGTTCCGTGTCTGTTTCTGCCGTCGACGCTTCGGTGACCTCGGCATCTTCGGCGGCTTGGGCCTCGGCGGCTGTTTCTTCCTCGCCGGCGAGCAGTTCCTCGACGCCTTCCTCTTCGGGTTCGACGACGTATTCGGACACGTCGACGTCCTCGTGGACCTGGAAGTCGTCGGGCAGCTCGGCGTTTGGCGGGATGATCTTCACGGTCACGCCGATCGTACCGAGTTTCATCACCGCAACGCTCTGGCCGTCGTCCACGATGGCGTCGGCCGGCTGACCGTTGTGCTTGATGTAGCCACGGTTGAACTTCTCCACGCGCGATCGCGCGCCCGTGACTTTCCCAGAGAGCACGATTTCCGCGCCCAGCGCGCCCGAGTCCATGATCCGGTCGATCGTGGTGTGGCCCGCTTTCCGGAAGTACCACCCGCGTTCGAGCGCGTTCGCAAGCCGATCGGCAACGATCTGAGCGTTCAGATCCGGTTCGTCGACCTCCTGAACGTCGATCTGTGGATCGTCGAGATCGAACCGCTCTTCGAGTTCCGACGTGATCTTCCGTATGTTCTTCCCGCCCTTTCCGATCACCATTCCCGGCTTTTCGGCTTTCAGGACGATCTGTGTCCCCATCGGGGTCTGGGCGACCTCCATGCCGCCGTACCCTGCCCGGTCGAGTTCTTCCTGGAAGAACTCGTTGATCTGGGTCCGCTGGATGCCGTTCTCGATGAACTGCTGTTCGTCGGCCATTAGTCGCTCACCTCGCTCAACACGAGTTCGACGTCGACCTGGGGCGTGTTCCATTCGGTCGCGCGACCGAACGCCCGGGGCTGGCGGCCGGGGCTTTCGCCCACCTTGTGCGCCGCGACGTGGTCGATTTCCATCGACTCGCCGTTGAATCCCTGGTGATCGGCGTTCGAAACGCCGTTTTCCAGCAGATCGAGAAACGCATTGGTCGCCTTTTCGGGGTAGCGCCCGGCGTCCCAGCCGTCGATGTCGCTTCGGTGTCCGACGCCGCTGTTGTGGGACTTGAACGGGACGGACTGCTCGCCAGCGATGACGGCTTCGAGATACTCCGTTGCCTCGTCGGCAGTCATCCCTTTGATCGCGCGGGCGATCTCCTTGCTGTGCTTGTGACTCATGTGACGCTCCCGAAGCATCGCTTTCGCCGTGGTGTCCGGGTCCGCGTCGACACTGTAGCTGATTCCCATATTATTTGAGTGGCACGAACTTCGAGGAACGCGTCGCGCCGATGCCGGCCTGACCGTGCTCGACGGACTGTCGGGTCAGCACGAACTCGCCCAGGTAGTGGCCGAGCATCTCCGGCTCGACGTACACCCGCTCGAACTCCTGCCCGTCGTACACCGCGAACGTCTTCTCGACGAACTCCGGCAGGATCGGCATGTCCCGCAAGTGCGTCCGGAGCGGTCGGTTCGCCGACTCATCGGGGCCGCGCTCCGTGGCCTTCTCGAACAGCTTCTGCTGTTCGGTGGTCAGGCCGCGTTCGATGGTTCGCCGCTTGCGTGCGGGAAGCAGTTCCGCGAACTCCATGAGCTCCATCCCACGGAGTTCAGACAGCGTGTGGCCACGATAGGTGAACTCCTCGTCGGAGTCGCGGCCGATCTGGTAATCCGAATTCGACATTGTTGTTACCTCCCTTGTCCGGTCTTGCCGGTGCGCCGGGACGCGATGTCACCGACCTTGCGCCCCGGTGGCGCGTTCCGAGAGACGCTTTTTGGCCGGCCGGGGTGCTGGCGGCCACCGCCACCGAACGGGTGGTCGACCGCGTTCATCGCCACACCGCGCACGCGCGGCCACTTCGTGCCACGAGCGCGCATCTTGTGGTGTTTGTTCCCGGCTTTCACGAACGGTTTCTCCGTCCGGCCACCGCCCGCGACCACGCCGATCGTGGCGCGACAGTCCGGTGAGAGCCGACGGACCTCGCCGCTGGGAAGCTCCACGACGGCAGCACTGCGGTCGTGGGTGAGCAGCGTCGCACCAACCCCCGACGCGCGGGCGAACTTCCCGCCATCGCCGGGCTGGCGCTCGACGTTGCACACCGGAACGCCTTCCGGGATCTCCCGGAGCGGGAGCGTGTTCCCCGGCGCGATCTCAGCGCTGATGCCGATCTGGATCTCTTCGCCGACGGCGATGCCTTCGGGGGCGAGCACGAGCCGCTGGTCTCCGTCTTCGAACTCCACGGCTGCAACCGGCGCAGAGCGCGCCGGATCGTGCTCAATGTCGACGACCGTTCCCGAAACAACGTCTTCATCGGTCTCTTCGCTGCTACGGTGGGAGAGATCCGCCTTGTACCGGTGTGAGGGCGCTCGGAATGTCGGTGTCCCGCGACCACGCCGCTGGCCGAGAATGCGTCGTCCCATTCTCAGAACACCCCGATCCGTGAAGCGACCTCCTGTGCGTCGTCGTCAGCGGAGAGGCGCACAGTGGCCTTTTTCGTTCCCTCGGGCGTTACCTGCGTCGTAACGTCCTCGACGGCGATGTCGAACTGCTCCGCGAGCGCCGCCTTGATCTCGGGTTTCGAGGCGTCGAGCGCGACGACGAACTCCAGCTTGTTCTCGAAGTCCATCTTGTCCATCGCCTTCTCGGTCACGTTCGGATGCCGAATGATGTTCGTGTTCGCTGTCATCGATCTGCCACCTCTTCGATCGCGCTTTCGGTGAAGACGGTGAGGCGTCCGGCGTGCCCGCCGGGTGCGAGATCCTCGGCGTTGACCTCGCGTGCGGTCGCCACGTCAGCGCCCGCGAGATTGCGCGCTGCTTTCGATGGCTCTTCGCTTGTCACGAAGAGGATCGATTTGGGGCGCTTGTACTTCCGTCCGCGGGTCGTCCCACGGCCGGCGCGAACGCTCTTTCCGTCTTCTGCGCGCTCGATGTCGGCGTGGAGACCGAGCGTTTCGAGCAGCTCGACGACCGCCTTGGTTTTGACGAGATCCTCGAACTCGTCGCTGAGGACCACCGGAACGTCGGCGTCCTCGAACTGGTGGCCCCGCTCGGCCACGATCTCGGGATCGGTCGTCGCCGCGAGCGCGCTTTCGACCGCGAGCTGTCGTTCCTTGTCGTTGATCTTCTCGCCACGATCCGTTTCGGTTTTCGGGGGGTGTGCTCGTCGCCCGCCCACGGTCTGTGGGACGCGCCGACCCTCGCTGTTCTGGCGCGGAACGTGAGCCATGCCCCGGCCGCTGCCGAACGATTCGGCCGGCGTCCGCATGCCGGCGTACTCGTCTGCACCGTAGTCCTGGGACCGGTTGGCCCGGGCGGCCCGCACCGCTCGCCCGATGAGATCAGGGCGGTGTGTCGTCTCGAACACACCGGGGAGTTCGACCGTCCCCGTTTCGTTGCCGTCGAGATCGCGTACTGTTGCGTTCATCCTTGGTCACTCTCCGTAGAGACGTACCGGACCTCCGGATCGAGACGCGGCTGGTCGTTGGGCCGCACCGCGGGTCGGAACCGGGTGAGGCGCTGTTTCGGACCGGGAACCGATCCCTTGATGAGGACGTACTCACCGTCGACTTCTCCGTAGTTGATGAATCCGCCTTCGGGCGTCACGTCCTCGTCACCGATGGAGATGATGCGCTTGTTCAGTTCGGTCCGCTGGTGGTAGCCCATTTGGCCCTGCTGTGGAACCGTCGAGCGCACGCGCGATGGATTCCACGGACCGAGGTTGCCGATCCGTCGTTTCCATCCCTGCCGGGCGTGTTTGCCCTTGCGCTTTTGGACTCCCCAGCGCTTGACGGGACCCTGGGTCCCTTGCCCCTTGGTGACGCCCGCGGTGTCGGCGTACTCTCCCGCCCGGAACACGTCCGAAACGGTGTGTTCGCCGCCATCATCGAGCAGTTCCAAGCCGAACTCGAGGCGTTCTTCGAGGCTGCTTCCTCCGACACGCGTCTCCATCACGTCCGGTTTTCGTTTCGGAACGCTCGAAAGGGCGCCCGGTAGCGTGTGCGTGATGAGGCGCACGCCACCGAGATCGCCCGATTCGAGCGCGTCCCGAATGGTCTGTTCTCGCTGTTGGCCGTCGCCGCGCTCTTCGGGAAGATCGACCGCGCGGTCGAGGTCCTCGTGGACCTCGCCGGTCCAGATCTCCGTGAGCGGGCGCTGGCCGTACGGCGTCGTCTCGTAGGCCCGAAGGGCGACCGCGCGCATCGGCGGGGTCTCGACGACCGTCACCGGGACGGTCTCTTCCATCCCCTCCTGTGGGGAATCGGGCTCGTCGTTGATCATCACGACGTGGGACATACCGGCCTTGTAACCGGCAAACCCCTGTACCCCGACCTGTCCGTCGTCGTCGGGCCAGGTGCTGATTCGTGGCACCTCGCTCGACGCACGGACGCGCGGGCTAAAGCCCATCGAGCCTTTTCGTGGTCTGCTTGGCGTTGGCATAGGTTTTCAACACTCACTCCAGATTGAGACAAGCGAGCGTCGCGAACATCGCTTCTTCCGTTCGCACCGTCTCGCTGCCCTGATTCGGAACCGTATTGAGCCAGAGGTCGAACCGGGACCTGTCCGGTCGTGATTCGTCGTCCGACGTATCGTCTCGCTGTCCGACCACTGATGGGTCGATGTCACAGATCTCCGGAAGGCCACGCTCGGGCGCACCGAACGCGACGGTGTACGTCCACTCTCCCGCGCTGCGATCGGCGTCGTCTGTGACGCTCTCGGTCTCGGTCTCGGTCTCGGTACCAGCCAGTCGCTGGCGAAGATCACCGAGCAACGAGAGCGTGAGCACCTCGCCGTACCGCGACGACGCGATACGGAGCCCGCTGTCGGGCCGTGTGAGGACTGCGTCTAACGCCGCTTGTTCGACACTCACTCCGGCGGACACGTCGTCGACGATGCGCGCGCGGAGTGGCCGTCTCGAAGAGATCCTGATGGTAACGCGCTCTCCCTCCTCGACCGTCATCGACGACGGGACGGGAAGGGAGATCGGGTGTTGCAGGCCGCAATTGACCCGGACGCGCCCGTCAGATCCGACCTCGGTCACGATTCCCTGTCTTAACGACCCCGAACCGTTCGATCCGGAGCCGGTCTGTGTAACAGCGCGGAGCGGCGGCAACACACCAACGTACTCCAGTTCGTCGCGCCGCCCCCACACCTCCTTTCGGAGGTACGGCGGTGTAGCCGCGTAGGCCAAGACGGTGCGAACGAACCCGCCACCCCACCTGCGTTCCCCCTCCGAATCGGGGTAGACGACCAGGCGGTCGACCCGGAACACCGTCGCCGCGCGGGCGACGTACCCGAGCTTGCGGGTCGCCTCCCGCTTGTCTCGGGATTCCCGGACCAGCGATGACGGCACGAGTACAGTTACTGTCATGCCGGTTCACTTCCTCGCTGTCCACTAGACTGTGCCCAAGGTTCTGGATACGCTCATAAAAGGATAGCGCTTCGACGCAGGGCTGAGACACCGACGCACGCCCGTACGGCGCGTTACCCTGTCATCGATAGTCGGTGACACGACGACCGCGGTCCGGTACGTTTTTATTGGTGACCGTTCTGAGTTAGAGTGTCGACGGGCGCTGGTAGTGTAGTGGTATCACGTGACCTTGCCATGGTCACAACCTGGGTTCAAATCCCAGCCAGCGCATGGGTGTCGTTTTCACGCTGTTCCGTGCGCGGATCGATGGCGGTTTTCACGTTCCGGATCGACGGATCCAATGCTTGTGGGTCTGCACCCATGCATTCACAATATTCATCATATAATAGTACGAATTGAATGTGTGTCAAATAGGATAGTCGAGGTCGTGATCGGCGGGGTGTTCGCGTTCGTCGCTGGATACGCGCTGTGGCCGCCGCGAAACGTCTACTGGGGTGTGATATTCGGCGGCGACGGGGACATCTTACTAATAGCCCTATTGCTGTTTCTCTCCTTTCTTTTGGGGACAGTCTTCGGGGCGATAACCGATATCAGGCTGACGACGTTCGTTTCGGGCGGTGGTATCGCGTATCTCGTCGGGATGTGGCTGATCGAGCGTGTGTACGATCCGATCAGCCCCGTACATTTCATCGGGTACGGTGTGTTGCTCGTCGGGCTCGTCGTTGGCGTCGCAGTGTCGGATTCCGTCCCGGAGATCCGAGTACGGAGCTAGTCCCGCCACCGCCGGAACAGGACGCCGAGACCGACCAGCGGGAGGCCGAACACAACGAGATACGGCAAGACGTACGCCGTGCCGACGACGACGGCGCGCGCCACGACCACGACGCCGCTCACCGATTCGAGAAACGCAGCCAGAACGCCCGTTTCGTACCACGCGCTCGGTGCATCTTTGGTCGGCGTCGGCTCCGTGAGCTCGACGGTGATGGTCGCGTAGCTGACTCGGTTGTCGAGCGCCTGACGCCGGGCTTCGAGCCGTTCGATCTCCCCTTGAACGGACGAGAGACGTTCACCGACCGCCAGCACGTCCTCCGTCTCGTTGGCCTGCTCGTACAGCGTTCGGAGCCGGTCGCGCTGGGCGCGCAGGTTCTTCAACCGGGCGTCGAGATCAGCGATCTGATCGGTCACGTCCGTCGTGTTCGTGTGCGATCGCGTCACCCGTCCCTCCCGTTTGATCTCTTCGAACGTCGACGTGAAGTTCTCCGCTGGAACGCGGTACACGAGCCGACCGCTGGTGTGTCGAGTCTCGTTCGAGCCGCTCGTGTACTCGTTCGAATCGGTCACGTAGCCGCCCCGATCCCGAACCATCTCCGTGAGATTCTCTCGTGCAGCATCGAAATCGGAGACACGGCTGTGGACGGTGCCGTTCCGGATCACAACCCGCTGGGCCGGCGCGTCCGAGCTGTCCGACGATTGGTCCTGTTCGGCTTCGGGCGCGGCTCCTCGCTCGGGTTGCGAATCGCCAGCGTCACCGTCCCTACTCGCGAGATCGCTGGCCGAACAGCCGGCCAGCACGACGAGTACCACCACACAAACGATCACAAGTCGCTTACGTACTACCATTCGTACCAATAACCACTCGATATGTATGAAATAACAGTAATACAAGTGTTTTATGGTTAATGATCACGTGCCCCACTCCGTTCGAGGCTGCAGCCGCAGCCAGATCCAATCGGGAACAGAAGCCAGCACAGCAGTGAACAGACAATCGATTGTTACGACGCGGCACGCTTACGGCCGTTGGGGGAGTATCCCGTGGTATGTCCGTGATCGCGCTGTTGAGCGTCGCTCCGGTCCGGGAGGGGAGCATGAGCGAGGAGGTAGCCACCGCCATCGAGGCGCTGGAGGGGTTCGACGTGTCCTACGAGACGAACCCGATGGGGACCGTGATTGAGGCGGATGAGGTGAGCGAGCTGTTCGAGGCGGTCGAGGCCGCCCACACGACAGTGGACGGTGATCGCGTGAGCACAGTGTTGAAGATCGACGACAAGCGGACGCTCGACCAGTCGGCCAGCGAGAAGGTCGAAAGCGTCGAGCGCCACCTGGGACGGGAAGCAACGAGCGAGCGGTAGGTGATCGAGACCAACAACCGGTTTATCGCTCCCGCCGAAGCTGTGGGTATGGAGAGTCTCAACCGGATGGCGACCGAACTGGTGGACGAGGCCCTCGAGTTCACCGATGAGCTTGCGATCGACGCGTACGAACTCGAATCGGGAGCGACAGTGCTCGATTTCGGTGTCGATGCGGTCGGCGGGACCGAAGCCGGGCTGTTGCTCGCAGAGATCCAAACCGCCGGACTGGCGACCGTGAGTTCGTCGATGGGCGAGATCGGCGGGACGCCTCGTCCCGTGGTGGATCTCTCGACCGATCACCCCGCGTTCTCGTTGCTCTGTTCCCAGAAGGCGGGGTGGGAGCTATCGATCGGCGGAGAGCAGGACGGTGACGGCGCGCCGGAGGATCGAGACGCCGTCTACGAGGGGCTAGGGAGCGGTCCCGCTCGCGCGCTCGTCGCCACCGAGGAGGAGTTTCGCCAGTTGGGGTACGCCGACGCGTTCGATTTCGCGGTGTTGGCGATCGAATCCGACACGCTTCCGACCGAAGCGGTCGTGGCCCACGTCGCCACAATGTGCGACACGGAGGCGGGGCAGGTCTTTCTCCCGACGGCATCGGCCGCGAGCATCGCGGGAAGCGTGACGATGGCCGCGCGGGCGGGGGAACTCGCAACGTTCCGCGCGTTCGAGCTGGGGTACGATCCGCTGGACATTCTCTCGGTGTCGGCGCGCGCGCCGGTCGCGCCCGTCGCAGAGAGCGAGGAGCAAGCCATCGCCCGGACGAACGACGCGCTCGCCTACGGTGGACGGGTGCATCTCACCGTCGAGTCCGACGCCGCAGATCTGTTCGCAGATCTGGTATCGAGCGCGCCCGAAGAGTACGGCACGCCCTTCGAGGCGGTGTTCGACTCCGTCGACTGGGACCTCGCGGAGCTACCGACCGAGGTGTTCGCTCCCGCGCAGGTGACCGTCGACGTGGTCGGCGGGCCGACCCGGTCGTTCGGCAGCGTGAACGAGGAGATCCTGGTGGAGTCGTTCGGACTGTGAAGTTCAAAGTCGTCCCCGAGCCACGGCCGCGCTCGTTCGTCGAGACCGCACGGCAGACGCTTCCGCTGGTCCCGAGCAGCGAGGACGACTGCTGTGGGCTGCTCGTGGTCGACACCGATGTCGACAGCCGCGACGCGGCCCGCGAGTGGATCACGTTCCTGCGCGCGCTCGGGCAGGTCGCCGAATCCAACGGGAAATACCACCAGCGACAGGACCCATCGACGGATCTCGCGGCCGCCTTCCGGGAGCGCGTGTACGCCGCCGAGACGGTGGTGAGAGTGGTCGAAGACGCCGAGCAGCCGCTCACAGCGCCGGACGTGTTCGAACGCGTGCGTGCTGAGATTCCCCAATGGGAGCGCAACCGCCGCCAGGACTGGGAAGCAGTGTGGCGAGAACGCGTCGAGCAGCTGCTAGAGTGGGCAGTGACGTTCGAGCTGATCGAGCGAGCCGACGGAACGCGTTACTCTTCGTCGTAAATCCGTTCGATCCGGTCGTCGAACCGGTCGGTGATGTTCCGGCGTTTGAGCTTCATCGAGGAGGTGAGCATGTCGTTTTCCGGCGTCCATTCTAAGGGCACCAGTTCGAACTCCTTGATCCGCTCGTGTTTGGCGAAGTTCTCGTTCACGCGATCGATCTCCTCGCGCATCCACTCCCGCACCTGGTCGTCGGTGTTGATCGCCTCGGGATCGTCGGGGAGATCGACGCCGTTCTTCTCGGCCCAGTGGTCGATGGCTTCGAAGTTCGGAACCACGAGCGCCGAGATGAATTTCCGGTCGTCTCCGAGCACCATCACCTGCTCGATGCGGTTGCTGGTGGCAAACGACTCCTCGATCGGTCCCGGCGCGACGTTCTTGCCCGTGTCGAGCACGAGCAACTGCTTGAGACGGTCGTGGTAGACGAGACTCCCAGCGGCCGTCTGCTCGACGATGTCGCCGGTCCGGAACCACTTCTCATCGTCGGACTCCGACTCCGACTCCGACTCCGCGTCGGCGTCTGCTTCGGATTCGCTGTCGGCGCTGTCGAGCGTCGTGAACGCGTCGTCGGTCGCTTCCTCGTTGTTCCAATAGCCATCGGTAACGTTCGGTCCCCGGACGAGCAACTCGCCGACGTCGCCGGTGGCTTTTTCGCGCTGGTCGGGACCGATCACCGCTTCATCGAGCGTCACGTCGAGACCAGCCAACGGCGGGCCGAGCGTTCCGGGGCGGATGTCCTCCGGACGGTTCACGGACACCACGGGAGCCGTCTCGGTGAGTCCGTACCCCTCGACGATCGTGAGGTCCATCCCCAGGAACATCTCACAGAGCTCCTTCGAGAGGCTTCCCCCACCGCTGATCAACAGCTCGAGGTTGCCGCCCAGCTGCTCTTTTACGTCGCTGAACACCGCCGTATCGGCGAGTTTGCGCTTCGTCCGGAGGCGTTTGCCGGGATCGTCCGTCTGGGAGTACTCCCGAGCGACGTCGAGCGCCCAGTCGAACAGGCGTTCTTTGATCTTCGAGCCGCGGACCTCCGCGCGCATGGTGTCGTACACGCGCTCGTACACCCGTGGGACGCTGGTTATGGACGACGGTTCAACGAGCGACAGGTCCTCTGTCACAGTGTCGGGCGACTCGGCGTAGGCAACGGTGCCCCCCACAGCAAAGATTGCGAAGTGGCCGGTGGTCCGCTCGAACACGTGTGCGAGCGGGAGAAAGGACAACGCGGTGGTCGAGGAATCGATCGTCGGAGCGTCGGGATCACGGTCCGGACGCGGACCCAGCCGCTTTCTGATCTGGTTGATGTTCGCCCGGAAGTTCCGGTGGGTGAGCTTCACCCCCTTGGGCTTGCTGGTCGTTCCGGAGGTGTAGATGAGGCTAGCGAGATCCTCGGGCTTACGACCGATGATCCACGCCTCGTAATCGCCCTCGACACCGTTTTCGATGCCCTGCTCGTGGAGCGCGCCGAGCGTGACGATGTCGTCCCGGTCGTCGTGCTCCGAAACCGTGTCCATGACGACGATGAACTCCAGGTCCAGCTCGTCTTCGACTTCGAGCACCAGCTCGAGCAGCTGCTCGTTTTCGACGACGACGCCCGACGCACCGGGGTCATCGAGCAGATACTCCACCTGTGACGATGAGGATTCCGTGTACACCGTCGTCACAACCGCACCGGCTGCCAACAGCGCGAAATCGGCGTGTGCCCACTCCATGCGCGTGTTCGCAAGGATCGCAACCCGGTCGTCCCGCTCGACGCCGATATCACGGAATCCTCCCGCGAGATTCATCACGATCGAGTGCATTTTCTGGTACGTCAGTTCGTCGTATTCCCCCGATGGGGCAGCATCGATGACGCCAGAAGCACAAAGAGACCGATCGTAGATCCCCCCCTTGTACTGTTGGGCGATTCGATCGGCGTGGCGCGATGCGCTTTCCGCAAACAGCTGTGAAATAGTGTTCTCACCGATAACCTCGTCAGTGTACTCTTGTTCCGCCGCAAGCCAATCGGGCGTGGAATCCATATTCACCATCTACGTCACTGCCGGTATATACCCGGCTAAAACGAAAAGGTATGCCATTTTCGTTTATCAAAACGAATCGTGCGAGCGCCTCGGTTGGCCCGAACAGGGAACGACCGGCTACGGTCAGGAGAGATCCGATACCGTCGAATCTGTCCTAGAGCGATCAGACGTGGAATCATGATCGAACTCCGATTTGGAGGGAGTTGTGGTAGCGTTTGGCATGAGACCAAAGCCGAGACAGGGATTTCTGAGACATTCACCGACGAGTGTGTCGTGTGCCCGTCGGAGTCGTTCCGACAGCGCTTGGTGTGAGATGTCGAGAGAGGTGGCAAGCTCGTCGAGCGTGATCTCTCGCGGAACCGTGAAATAACCGTGTTTGTAGGCTGTTGCGATCGCTTCGTACTGTTCGGGAGTGAGACCGAGGCGGGTTGATCGGGGGGTATCGTCTCCGTTGTGGTTATCGAATCCCCTGATGCGGTCGATCGAGTAGTCGACCTCGTACAGCTGGCAGCGATCGCAGACGCGCCCGAGCGCCTCCCGCGTCGGAAACAGGAGTTCGAACGTCCAGCGGTCCTCGGCTCCGAACCCGCCGAGAAGCACCGTCTCCGCGTCGAGAATCACGCGAAAGATCAAGCGCACGTCGTCGCTCCAGTCGAGTCGGTAGAGCCGCCGACCGTCGGCTTCGAGCAGTTCCTCCGCGGCGTTCACGCTCGGATCGGCCGCCAAGGCGGATCGGAGCTCCGAATGATCGTCCGTTGTCATCCACAACAACGGCAACACAGTCTGCTCTCCCGACGCGACAAGCTGCGTACACTCGAGCGTGAGATCCGGAACGGCTGAAAACGTTTCGTGAAGCGCGAACTCCTCGGCCGAAAGATGCGTTGTGACGAGCGTCGCGCGCTCTTTGGACGGTACATTCGACGGCGCGTCGTCGTGCTGGTGTCTCTGATTCATGATAGTGGGTGTGTCGGTCGTCCGAACGCGTTACACACGACTTGATCCCCAAGGCAGTCACATCGCACCGTACGCCGATCCCACGACGCTCGCGTCGTGGGACACTGCATTCGGATCGTGGTCCGTGTTAGTCAGTGTGGCTGTAGCCGAATAACAGTTCTCACCACTCTATCAAATCTCCATATACGGCCGTTTCAGCCCGATACAACTGGGAATCCGGCCTAACAGCGGGCGATCGTGAACACCACTCGGCCACCGCTTGCGGGGAAAACGCGACGCGATCAGCGTTCGGATACGTTCGTGATCGTTCCCACGCCTTTGCTCCGTCCTTCACGGAACACGAACCGTTGGCCCTCCTCGATCACGTACGGTCTGAATTTGAACCGCACGCGCGTTTGGCCGGTGTCTCCCGGCAGCAGCTGGGAATCCGTGGGGTAGAAGGCGGCCGCCTCGCTCACCGTTTCGACGTGGACGACGGGTTCGTAGCCGTCGTTGATGCGCGTTGGGTGGTTCAGCACCATCACCTCGGCCTCGAACTCCCTAACAGGCGTCGGATCGACGGTTCGTGGCAGCAACACCATTCCGCGTTCGACCTCGCTCTCGTCGATGCCTTTGAGCGCGATCCCGACGATGCGACCCGCTTGGGCCTCATCGACAGGGTGGTAATGCATCTCGATCGATCGGACTTCGATGTTCCTGAACGAGCCGTCGGCCATCGGGCCGATCTGGAGGTCGTCGCCCGCGGCGACGGTTCCCGACCGGATCGTTCCGGACGCGACAGCACCGACGCCCGTCACCTTGTACGTGCGATCGATGTACATCGAAAACTCGCCGGACCCATCGGCGGTTTTGGGCAGCCGCTCGAACAGCTCGTCGAGCACGGACAGCCCGTCCATCGTGACGGCGCTCGTCGTGACGATCGGCACCACGGTTTCGGATATCTCCTCGATCGCGGCCTCGACGCCGTGGCGCTCGACCGACAGCGGCGACCGATCGGCGTCCCGCAACAGCCTCTCGACCGCTCGCTCGACCTCTCGAACGCGGTCGTCGGACGCGATGTCGGCCTTCGTGATGGCGACGATCGTCGGCAGCTCGGTTGCGAGCAGGATGCCGAGGTGCTCGCGCGTGGTTTTCGTCGGGCCGTCGTCGGCCGCGATCGTCAACAGCCCGTAATCGAGCTTCTGTCCCACGAGTCCGCGGATCGTCGTCCGAAGCCACGGTTCGTGGCCCACGGTGTCGACGAACGACACCAACCGATCCGCGGTCCCGACGACCTGCGCGCGGTCCTGTTTCCTGTGGGGATTGTCCGTCCGGATCGGTCCGTTCTCGTCGAACCCGTACACCCCATACGACAGATCGGCCGACAGGCCGCGTTCGACCTCGTGGGGTTGGACGTCCAGAAAGCTCCGCGTATCGCCGTCGCCGTCGTCGGGCCGTCCCGTGACGAGCGAGCCGACGAGCGTGCTCTTTCCGTGGTCGACGTGGCCCGCGGTGCCGACCACGATGTGCTCGTCGTCGGTGTTGAGCATCGCCCCCTCACGAACGGTCGCGACGCCGACGCGCCCCTCCTCGCCGACGCCCCACGTCTGTACGTCCTCGATGTGCGCCCCGGCCTCCTCGGCGAGCAACGAGAGCACGTCCATCGATTCGGAAAACGTTTCGGGAGCGATGCCAGCGAGACCCCCATCGTCGGTCGCACCGACCACGTACGTCGCCTCTCCGTCCCCGGAAAGGACGCGGTGGCGCAGTTGTGCGACGAGGCTTTCGAGCCGTCCGTCAGCGAGATGTACCTCTCGTGTGAGCCGCTCTTTGAACTCGATGCTGCCGCCCTCCTGCTCTCCGCGCTCGAGTGCTCGTTCGAGCGCGACCCGGTCGGGGGTCATTGATAGCTGCTAACGGTCGATCGAATAAAAGGTTTCCCGAGGATGTGCCACGAGAAAACACACGCCTCATACTGTCGGACCTGCGGAGGATTGCGACGGAATAGCCAGCTGCTTGGCGGGTCACCAACAGCCGACAGTATCAATCACCGCTGTCCGACAGTATCACTCTCGAAGTGCTTCGAGCGCTTCGAGCATGCCGTCGGCGTACGCGTCGGTAGTGATGTGATCCGCCGCCGCTCGGGCCGTGTCGTCGGCGTTCGCCACGGCGTACGACGCTCCGGCAATCTCGAACATGGCGGCGTCGTTCTCCGAATCGCCGATCACCGCAAACGAGGAGGGATCGACACCCAGCCGCGTGGCAACGGTGCGTAAGCCCGCGCCTTTATCGACGTTGGGAGCGGTAACGTGGTAGGCGTAGCCGGTGTCGAACACCTGCATTCCCTCGCTGTGGGCGATCTCGCGCAGCGGTTCGAGGGGCCGATCGATGTTCACCGCGAGCTCGGTTTCCCGCCACCGGTTGACGAAATCCTCCGATTCCCACCCCAGCGAGTGGCCCGCGTCTGTGTACCGTTCGATCACCCGTTGGGCGCGCTCGCGGTCGCCGGTGAACGTGAGTCGGTCGTCGTCAGCGAGATACACCGCACCCCCGTTTTCCGCGATCACACGGGTCGGAACGCCCACAAACCCACACAGACTGACCGGGTAGGGGAGGGCCTTCCCGGTCGCAACAACGACCGGCTCGGGCCACCCACGAAGCGGATCGATCACCCGCGGATCGAGCGAACCGTCACCGCGGGTTAGCGTGCCGTCGATATCGACTGCGAGTGGCTGCATATCCGGCGTAGCAATCAGACGGCGAAGAAAACGTTGATAGGGGAAAACGTTCATATTGTCGGAGCTGCGGACGGAGTGAGACGGACTAGCCAGCTGCTGTCTGGCGAGTCACCAGCAACCGATACGCGATCACCCTTGTCCGACAGTATCAGTTGGTGAGGCGTTCGTACGCTTCGTTCACCTGTTTGAACGCCTCCTCGCTCCCGGTCTCGGTGTCGGGATGAACGTCTTTGACCTTCTCGCGGTAGGCCCGTTTGATCGCCGGCTCCTCGACGCCCGGCTCGATATCGAGGATGTCGTAGGCTTGGGTCGGCGTCACAGTTGACTGGTTCACGACGCCGCCTCTCGTCCGTTCGCGTTGCTGACGGGTGTTTCTTCTCCGTCGCCGGCCGCTGAAGCCGCCGCGGCGCGCCCGCTCGCCCCGGGTTTCTCTGGGACCCGCGCCGAAACCGCCGCGTTCCGTGCGCCCCTCGTCGTGGCGCGCCTGGTTCTCGACCGCCCGGTAAACCCTCTGTGCGAGCCGCCCGGACGCCTGATACCACATGAAGTATGCGACAACGCCGAACAGCAACGCGAGGGTGAGGAGGAACGGCTCGAACATGAACGCAGTCAGCGTCACCACCACGGCTAACCACGCGAACACGGCCGCAAGCACCATAACGAGCCGATTGCGCTCCACTACCCCCCAGTATTCACTGGCGACCGTTCCTCCTTTCGGTTGCAGCAGCGTTCGGGATCTACGCGCGTACGAACGACAGCGCCAGTGGGTACTTATCGTGCTGGCTGCTATCTAGTGACATGAGCGTCTCCGGACTGTGTGAGCTGTGCACCCAAAACGAGATCGTCGACGGCTGTGATCGGTGTGGTCGGCTCGTCTGTGAACGCCACTACGACGAGGCGACGGGTCTCTGTACGGACTGTCTCGAGGAAGTCGATCCGACCGGAGAGGACCGACGCCGGCCCGACGGCGTCGATACGTACCGGGTCGAGTGACCGGCGTTGTCTCACCGGAACCGGTTCAACCGCCGCTTGAGCTGTTTTGCGGCGCTTCCGGCGGCGTCCGCGAACTGCTCGCCGTCGCCGGCGAAGATGATGCCCCGCGAGGAGTTGACGAGACCGATCCCGTCTGCCAGCCCGAACTCGACAGCGGCCTCCGCGTCGCCGCCCTGAGCGCCGACGCCGGGAACGAGAAACGGAAGCTCCGGAACGCGCTCGCGCACCTGTTCGAGTTCCTCGGGAGCCGTCGCCCCAACGACCAACCCGACGTTACCGTGCTCGTTCCACTCGCCTGCGAGGTCCGCCACGCGCTCGTACACCGTCTCGCCGCTCGCCAGCTCCAGCGACTGGAGGTCCGCGCCGCCCGTGTTGGACGTGCGACAGAGGAGGAACACTCCCTTGTCGGTCCGGGAGAGGAACGGCTCGAGGGAGTCCCGTCCCATGTAGGGGTTCGCGGTGATGGCGTCGGCGCGGTCGAGCAGCCCGGCGTACTGGCGCGCGGTGTTGCCGATGTCCGCCCGTTTGGCGTCGAGCACGACAGGAACGTTCTTTCCGTGGGCGTACGCGATCGTTTCGGTGAGCGCACGCCACCCGTCCGGATCCTCGTAGAAGGCTGCATTCGGCTTGTACGCGGCCGCGTGCTCGTGGGTTGCGTCGATGATCCGCCGGTTGAACGCCCACCGGGGCAGCTCGTGGTCGCGCAGGTGGTCGGGAAGCCGATCCGGATCGGGATCGAGTCCGACACAGACGATGCTGTCGACCGCGTCGGTGCGCTCTCGGAGCCGGTCGAAGAACATACACCGGCTTTCGCGGGCGGAGATTAGGGCTTTCCGTCTTCGGTGGGAGCGAGTGCCGACGCGGCCGCGGCGATCACCGGCAGGGCGCGCTTGATCCCGGCCCCGTCCGACACGAACACGAGCACCAGCGGCCCGTCTTTCGGTCGCACGCGCAGGTCAGCCGCCGCCGCTGCCGATGAGACAGTCTCGAGTTCGGCTCGGAATTCGAGCCGGAGCCGGTCGGGGTGGACGAACGCCTCCGCGAGCCGGATCGGTTCGTCGCCATCGACGGTGACCGCGTACGCGAACGTCCCCGCCGCGCTCGCCTCCGCGTCGCTATCAGCATCGGCCACACCGAGATCCGACAGCTGGCCGTCAGTGCGGGCGGTCAGCTCGCTCGCCAGCAGCTCCGCGATCCGCCGTCCGTCCGTAACGCGCTCTGTGACCATGAAGTAGTTTCTCGGCGGAGCTACTCGCTCGGACCACTCAAACCATCGGATATCACCACGCACCAACCAGCGCGCGGAGCTGTTCGAGACCCGACGACCGGGCGGCCGCGGGGAAACGCCGGCGTGCGCCGGCGAGCGCCTCCTCCAGCGCCGTCGACGCGTCCTCGAAGACCCCGTCGCCGTGGCCGACGAGAATCCGTTCGGGAGAGAACTCGCCCAACACGGCGGGCGGGAACAGCCGGGCGAGAAGAAAGAGCGCGATCCGTTCCTCTCCAACCGTCCAGTCCGACACGGTCCCCAGCACGTCGGGCGCGTACAGCGTCCGGTCGGACTGACGGTAGGCGATCCCCTCCTGCCACCCCGGCAAGGGACTGCACTGATGGACGGACAGACCAGACGGTCCCAGCTCCTGCACGTAGCGTTCGATGGGAGCCTCGACACGGTCTGCGACCCGGCCCATCCAGTGGGGGAGATAGACGGGCACGTCGTGGCGAGCGGCGACGGTGCCGGCGTCGCGGGCGTGGTAGTTCGACAGCACCGCCACGCCCGCGACCGTCCCGAATTCGGCGAGCAGCTCGTCCACCCCCGGCGCGTCGAGCGGATCGATCACCCACACGCCGCCGTCGTCCCCGACGATCGCGTGGCTCGCTCGCTGACCTCCCTCGTCGGGATGGGCCAACCACCCGACGCCGCCGTCCCACTGGTCGATCACTTGATACCCTGTTGACTCGTTTCGACGGTACATCGGGTTAGAATATATATCGAAGTAATAAAACATGCCGACATCTCGGTCACGAACCAAAATCGAAGCTCACAGCTTCCGTTCGGCGTCGTCCGCCAGCTCTTTCATCCGTTTTCCGATCCGTCCCGCGCTCGAAAATTCGTCTTCGCTCATCGCGGTCGCAAGCGCGTTCCCGAGCACGAACACGGCGTGTTTGTGCTCGCTTTTCGATTTGTGCACGTCGTCGGGCGTGACCTCGAGCTCGTCGTACGGATCGAACAGAGCGCTGTTGATGCCCTCCTGCCCACGGAAATACTCCATGATAATCACCATCTGCTGATGTAGTTCGAGAAGCTCGTCCTTATGCATGGATGAAATAACTGGCGTCGTGGGTTTAAACTTTACCACGGATGATTCTCCGGGTCACCGTGGGCCTGCAAAGCGCGTTCGCTGGCTGCGTCCGGCGAACGACCAAAAATCTTCAATTTTCCATCCCTTGCCCCGGAGGTGGTTGCGGGGTTACCGGTGCGTGTCAGAACACGTACTCGTCGTCGTGTCCCATCATCCCGTCTTCCTCGTATCCAGGGTCTTCGTCGTCCATCGGACCGCTCGTCTTGTACGCCCGCACCCCTGCCGCCAACAGATCCTCTATCGCCTCCTCGCGGTTGATGAACTCGCCCTGATCGACCATCTGCGTAATCTGCATTTCGAGATGTTCCGGTATCGTGATCTCCATCTTTGGCATAGATATTCGACGGTTTGATAGTCGACTATATAACTCTGACGGGGAATCTTCCGCCTACTGCAAAAATTCATCCGCAGTTCGAAAAAATATATTTTTATTATTTGCTCATAATTTTATTAAATAATAATAACTTGAGGATATTTTATCCAGATGTGGGGTAGAGTCGGTACAGCTACCCGTTTTCGAGGCGTATCGGTGGTATGGAGAGTACGGATATGACGGAGGTCCATAAAGAGTTCGGTGGTGATCGAGTACCGCCGGGCCAGCGAGAGACCGAGGCGTTTCCGGTGCTCTCGAAAGACGGTGTTCCCTCGTGGGAGCCGGCATCGTGGCGGTTTCGCGTTCGGGGAGCCGTCGAGCGCGAACTGTCGCTTTCTCTCTCGGAGTTTCGGTCGCTTCCTCACGAGACCCAGCGCCAGGATTTCCACTGTGTGACCGGGTGGAGTCGGCTCGGCTGTGAGTTTACTGGGGTTCGATTTCCGACAATCGTCGAACGGGTTGGCGTTGCCGACGCTGTCGAGTCGGTCACGTTCTCCGCACTCGATGGGTACACCACGTCGCTACCGCTGTCTGACTGTTTGCGCGAGGACGTGCTGTTTGCGTGGGCGCTCGACGGCGAGCCACTCCCTGACGAGCACGGCGGGCCGCTGCGGGTGGTGACGCCACACAAATACGCGTACAAAGGCGCGAAATGGGTGACTGGGATCGAGTTTCGGACCGAACACGAGCGCGGCTACTGGGAGAAACGAGGGTATTCGGACGCCGCAAACCCGTGGCGCGAGGACCGGTACAGCTAGGGAGCCGACAACGGTACAGTTACTGTTCCGGAGGCAATATTTCGCGTAATGAGTCGACTCCGTGGTGAAGAGTCGGTGGCTTCGTTCGAAGGATCTCTAGTGAGCCGCTCGATACCGATCGATCCGCCGTCGTTTCGGTCCGTGCTCCAAGCGGCGGTTGCGCCACGAACGGTGTGGGCCGCACCCGACGCCGGTTCCGATTCCGACGCCAGTGGGAAGCCCACTGTGGGCGGACCGACGATCGTCGGGAGCGGTGCGGCTGCGGTTCTGCGCGCCAACGGGCCGGACCGGTTCGAGCGGATCCGCAAACAGGCGGACGCGTTGGTCGCCAACGCCGAAACGGACACCCCGGAAGTGGCTCGTCCGCGGCTGTTCGGGGGCTTTGCGTTCCACGACGATCACGATCCCACCCCGCCGTGGACCGGGTTTGCGGGCGCACAGTTCGTTCTTCCGCGGCTTCAGGTCACGTGGGGCGACGACACCGCGTGGCTCACCACCAACGCGGTCAGTGATCCTCCATCAGCGATAGAGGATCGGCTCGAACAGGCACACCAGTGGGTGACGGCGCTCCCCGAGGCCGGACCGATAACCGAGCCGCCGGGGATTCGCCGCCGCAAGCGGTTGACCGACCGGGCGGCGTGGCGGACGGCGGTTACTGCGTCGGTCGATCGGATTCGCGCCGGAGAGCTCCGGAAAGTCGTCCTCGCCCAAGCACTCCGGGCTACCCTCGATGGCGAGCTGTCGGTCGCCGACGTGCTCTCCCGGCTTCGGGGGTCGTATCCCGGCTGTTTCGGGTTTCTCGTGGACGCCACCGAAGGGCAGTACTTTCTCGGGGCCACTCCGGAACGGCTCGTCTCGCTCCACGGACGGACCATCCAGACCGGCGCGCTCGCCGGAACGACCGGGCGGGGTGAGACCTCCGAGGAGGACGACCGGTTGGCCCGCGAGTTACGGGAGAGCGAGAAGAACAACCACGAGCACGATCTCGTCGTGAACACCATTCGAGAGCAGCTCGATCCGTTCACGACGGCGATCACGACGGGCGATCGACGGATCCGACGGCTTGCGACGGTCCAACACCTCGAAACTCCCCTGTCGGCCGAGCTCGCGCGCGAGGAACACGTGCTGTCGCTCGTGGAGGCGCTGCATCCGACGCCGGCCGTCGGTGGGCTTCCCCCCGATCGGGCGCTCGCCACCATCCGCGCGACCGAACCGTTCGATCGGGGGTGGTACGCGGCTCCAGTCGGATGGTTCGACGCCGACGGCAACGGGTCGTTCGCGGTGGCGCTTCGTTCGACCGTCACCACCCGGGACGTGGCGACGCTGTTTGCGGGGGTTGGCATCGTTTCGGACAGCGATCCCGACGACGAGTGGGACGAGGTCCAGCTGAAATACCGACCGGTGCTCGACGCGCTGGAATGATGGTCTAGTATGCGCTTTGCGAACCGTAACACGCTGTGGGGGTCAGTCATCGCGGACGAACTCGAGAAGACCGGCGTTCGAGCCGTTTCGCTCGCGCCGGGAAGCCGATGTACGCCGCTCACCGTCGCGTTCGCCGACCACGAGGGGCTCGAGCCGTACTCACACCTCGACGAGCGCTCAGCGGCCTTTTTCGCGCTCGGTCGGGCGAAACACACCGGGATCCCGTCTCCGGTGGTTTGCACCTCGGGTACGGCAGCGGCGAACTTCCACCCCGCGGTGATCGAGGCCGACGAGGCCCGTGTCCCGATGGTGGTGCTCACGGCCGATCGGCCGCGGGTGCTCCACGACAGCGGCGCGAACCAGACTGTCGATCAGGAACGGTTGTACGGCGATGCGGTGCGCGCCTACCGAACGCTTCCGGAGCCGGCTGCGGACGGCCGCAAGCTCAGATCGCTCCGGACGGCCATCGCGCGGGCTGTCGCCACCGCGACGGGAACGAACCCGGGACCAGTACACCTGAACGTTCCGTTCGAGAAACCGCTCGAACCCGTTCCCACCGACGACGTTTCGGACGAATTCGTCGCGGACCATCCGCTCGCGGTGTTCGGACGGGAGGGACCGTTCGTGGACGTGACCAGCGCCACACCCGCGCCCGATGCCCGGAACGGACGCGCGCTCGCGGACGCGATTGAGACCGCCCAGCGCGGTCTCATCATCGCCGGGCCGGAGAGTGACCTCTCGGGCGAGACGATGGTCAACCTCTCCGAAACGACCGGCTTTCCCGTGCTCGCCGATCCACTGTCGGGACACCGGTTCGGTGAACACGTCGATCGCGTCTCGGTCTGTGGCGGGTACGACTCCTATCTCGACGCGTTCGAGACTCACCCCGACGTGGTGGTTCGGTTCGGGTTCTCGCCCACGTCGAAAACGCTGCGCCAGTATCTGCAAGCCGCGCCCGCCAGACAGATCGTCGTGGATCCGGCAGGGGGATGGCCGGAGGCGTCGTTCACCGCGAATGATCTCCTCACCGCCGATCCCGAGCGCTTCGTCGAAGCGATCACCGACCGGATCAGCCGGACGGAGACGGAACAGGCGTGGCGCGACCGATTCTGCCGGGCCGAAGCGCGCTACTGGTCGTGCATCGAGGCGGAGACGACCGACTTCGAGGGCGGCGTGCTGTACGACGTTACAGCGCTCGCGCCCGATCCGAGCACGCTGTTCGTCTCGAACAGCATGCCGGTTCGGGATCTCGATCGGTTCGGGAAACCACGGCCGGCGGCGATCACGGCGCTCGGAAACCGGGGTGCGAGCGGGATCGACGGGATCACGAGCAGTGCACTGGGAGCGGGAAGCGTCGGGAGCGATCCGCTCGTACTCGTCACCGGCGATCTCGCGTACTACCACGACATGAACGGCCTGCTCGCGGTCGCCCGGTGTGGGGTGGACGCGACGATCGTGCTCGTGAACAACGACGGCGGCGGCATCTTCCACCGCCTCCCGATCGAGGAGTACGATCCGCCGTTCACAGAGTTATTCAACACGCCCCACGGGCTGGACTTCGAACCCACCGGCGAGCTATACTCACTAGAGTTCGAACGCGTCGACTCGCGCACGGCGTTCCGAGAGGAGTATCAGAAATCGCTGGAGAGCAACGGTACGCAGGTGATCGAAGTCCTCGTGGACGGCGAGGAGAGCCACCGCCACCGCGAGACGCTCCACGAACGCGTGAAAGAACAGATCGAGGAATGATAAACGGAGATCTCACGAAGGGGATTACTAGGCCTCTTCGGAGGACGACTCCGATCGGTGCTCGGCTATCTGCTGTCGTTCGAGCGCATCCGCGATCCGCTCAGCGGCCCGTACCAACCGCCATGCGAGATACAGAAGTCCAATGGCGGCTATCGGAATCGTGGCGGCAAAAATCCCCGGTAATATTTGTATAATGGCCATCCCAAGGACGAATATAACGATTCCAGCGATCACTCCGATCCAAAGCGATTTGTCTTTCATCGAACTCATCAACCAATAGGAGTTAGCAAATAAACAATTGTTGTTCGAGGACCAGTTCGCTTCCGAGCTATGGCTGTTCTTCGGAGGCGTCCGTCGGTCGTGGTTGGCAGTTCCCATCTTCGTCCGGATACAACGAGGAATCTTTTTGCGCGGTCCGTTCCCAGATCCAGCATGGTTTCGGAGCTGTTCGATCCGGGGGCGTGGGAGGAGATCACCGCCTTTGATTTCCGAGATATCACGTACCACCGCGCGCTCGATCAGGGGACGGTGCGCATCGCGTTCGACCGGCCGGCGGTCCGCAACGCGTTCCGTCCGGGGACGGTGGATGAACTGTACACGGCGCTCGATCACGCAAAGCGCCAGACAGACGTGGGCTGTGTGTTGCTCACGGGCAACGGCCCGTCGCCCAAAGACGGCGGCTGGGCGTTCTGTTCCGGAGGTGATCAGGCCATCCGGGGAGCGGACGGCTACCAGTACAAGGATGACGAAGCGCCTGACGAGCAGTCGACGGGGCGGCTCCACATCCTCGAGGTCCAGCGGCTCATCCGCCACGTTCCAAAGCCGGTGATCGCCGTCGTTCCGGGGTGGGCGGTCGGGGGCGGCCACAGCCTCCACGTGGTCTGTGACATGACGATCGCGAGCGAGGAACACGCCCAGTTCAAGCAGACCGATCCCGACGTGGCGAGCTTCGACGGTGGGTTCGGTTCTGCATATCTCGCCCACCAGGTCGGCCACAAGAAAGCCCGCGAGATCTTCTTCCTCGGAAAAGACTACTCCGCACAGGAAGCCGCCGAGATGGGGATGGTCAACGAGGTGGTCGCCCACGAGGACCTCGAAGACACGGCGCTCGAGTGGGCCAACACGATCAACGGCAAATCACCGACGGCGATCCGGATGCTGAAATACGCGTTCAACCTCGACACCGACGGAATGGTCGGCCAGCAGGTGTTTGCGGGCGAGGCGACCCGGCTGGCCTACATGACGGATGAAGCACAGGAGGGGCGTGATGCGTTCGTTGAGGGGCGCGCACCGGACTTTTCGGACGTACCGTGGCACTACTAGTATGACAGAGGTGTCGAGCACGAAGGCGTGGCTGATGGCCGCCCGCCCCCAGACGCTTCCCGCGGGTGCCTCGCCCGTGATCGTGGGGACGGGTCTGGCGCTCCAGCAGGACGTGTTCAGCCCGCTCCCGGCGGTCATAGCGCTTCTCGGGGCGTTGCTCATCCAGGTCGGAACGAACTTTGCGAACGACTACTACGACGCGGTGAAGGGAGCCGACACCGACGACCGCGAGGGGTTCACGCGAGTCACCCAGTCCGGACTCATCGAACCGGCGTCGGTCAAGCGCGCGATGTATCTCACGTTCGTCGCCGCAATCCTCGCGGGCGTGTATCTCGTCTACGTCGGTGGGGTTGCGATCGTCGTGGTGGGGCTGTCCTCGATCGTGGCCGGAATCCTCTACACCGGTGGCCCGTATCCGTACGGCTACCGCGGGTTGGGGGATCTCTTCGTGTTCGTCTTCTTCGGACTGGTGGCTGTCACCGGCACGTACTACGTCCAGGCCGCCGCGACGCTCGCCTCACCGTTCCCTGTCGGGCTGCCACCGAACACCGTTCCAGCAGCAGCAGTGGCCGCGAGTCTCCCCGCGGCGGGGCTGTCCACGACCATCCTCGTTGTGAACAACATCCGGGATCTGGAGACCGACGCCCCCACCGGAAAGCGAACGCTGGCAGTCATGCTCGGCTATCGGTGGAGCCGGGTGGAGTTTCTGGCGTTGGCGGGGGTGGCCTACGTCGTTCCGGTCGGGTTCGTGCTCGCGGACTACGGTCTTTCGGTGTTGTTGCCGCTGCTCACGCTCCCGCTCGCGGCGTCGCTCTCGCGGACGGTGCTCACCGAAACGAGTGGAGCTGCGCTCAATCGGGCGCTGGAAACGACGGGGAAGCTGCTCGCGGGGCATTCGGTGCTGTTCGCCCTCGGGCTCGCGCTCGCGTGATAGCTATGGCGTGTGAACTGCGGTTCGAACGGTTCGAGGCGGCGCTGTCCGATCCACTCACGACCGCGAGCACGACGATTACCCGCCGAGAGGGGTTTCTCGTCCGGATCGAGACGGAGAAACGAAGCGGGATCGGGGAAGCAACACCGCTCGATGGATGGACCGAATCGATGGCCGAATGCCGGGCGGCGCTCGAACGGGTCGCGGACGACTGGGCGTTCGATGCGTGTCCGTCAGGTCGGGCTGTCGACGCGGCATTCGGGAGCGTACTGGTGTCGGCTCCGGCGGCGCGTCACGGTCTCACGCTCGCGTGTCTGGATCTCCGGGCGAAGCGGGCACGACTGCCCCTCTACCGGTATCTCGGCGGGTCAGACCGCGTCGAGTCGGTGCCCGTGAACGCGACGATCGGAGACGGTTCGGTAGCGGAGACCGTTACAGCCGCCGAAAACGCAGTTAGCCGGGGATTCTCGTGTCTGAAATGCAAGGTCGGCGCGCGGCCGGTCGCGGGGGATGTGGCCCGGTTGCGCGCCGTCCACTCGGCCGTGGGTCCGGAGGTCGAGCTTCGCGGGGATGCAAACGGGGCGTGGAGCCACGAACAAGCCGCCCGCGCGTTCGAGGCGTTCGAGGACGTTGGTGTCAGTTACGTCGAGCAGCCGCTAGCCCCCAACGACATCGATGGCCACGCCGCCCTGCGCGCCACGACCGGGATCGGCGTGGCGCTCGATGAAAGCCTGAGAACCACGACTGTCGAGCGCGCGCTTTCTGCCCGCGCAGCCGACGTGATCGTGATAAAGCCGATGGTGCTCGGCGGCGTCGACCGGGCGCACGCCGCGGCACGGCTGGTGCGAGCGGCGAGCAGCCACGTCGAACCCGTCGTGACGACCACCATCGACGCCGCGTACGCCCGCACCGGGGCTGTCCACGTCGGGGCAGCCATCCCAAGCGTGGCCGCGTGTGGGCTCGCAACCGGCGGGCTGTTGGCCGACGATCTCGCCGTTGGTCCATCAGTCGCTGAGGGACGGGTCGCCGTGCCACAGGCGGTTGGTACGGGCGTCGGTGCCGAGTCCGACGAAACCACAACCGGCAACTCCGCCGAGCGTTCAACTACAACTGATGCGTGATTGGCTCTCCCACCGGGCCGTCGTGTCGCCCGATGCGACGGCGCTCACCGCGTCAGCGACCGATTCGAGCGAGACGTACGCGGCGCTCGATGCGAGCGTCGACGGGCTGGCCGCCCGGCTGGCAGCGCTGGGCGCCGCGGACCGGGTGGGGATCGTGCTCCGGAACCGACCGGCAGCGGTCCGGATCGTCCACGCGGCGATGCGCGTCGGTGCCGTCGTGGTTCCGTTCTCCCCCGACGGCACCGAACCGGAGCTCACGGAGCGGATCGAGCACGCTGATCCCGATTGTCTCGTCTGTGAGCAAGCAACCGAGCAGCTCGTTACCGCCGTCGATCCGGGGATTCCGGTTCGGTCGGTCGACAGTGGGCACGTTCGGGCGCTCGCCGAGGAGCCACGAGCGCCGGTCGACGCCCCCGAGTGGAGTCCCGACGATCCGCTCGCCATGTTGTTCACCTCGGGGACGACCGGCCACCCCAAGCTCGTCGTGCTAACGGCGAGAAACGTCTTCACGAGCGCCGTCGCGTCGGCCGACCGGTTGGGTGCGCTGCCGACGGATCGGTGGTGTTCACCGCTCGGACTGCACAACATGGGCGGGCTCGCGCCCGTCTACCGGGCAGTGATCGATGGGACCTGTCTCCTGCTTGCCCCCACTGAGACGAAACCGCTGCTGGAGTCGCTTCGGAACTACGAAGCGACCGGTGTCTCGCTCGTTCCCGTTCTGCTCGATCGGCTGCTCGACGCGGGAACGCTCCCCGACTCGCTCCGGAGCGTCCTGCTCGGGGGCGCGCCGGCCTCCAAAGAACTGATCGAACAGTGTGGTGACCGGGGCGTCCCGGTCTGTCCGACGTACGGGATGACCGAAGCCGCCTCCCAGATCGCCACCGCCCGGCCGGCCGCGGCGACGGCGGCCCCCGGAACCGTCGGCCGGCCGCTGTTTCTGACGACCGTCACCGTCGTTGACTCCAGCGGTCGCCCGGTTCCAGCCGGCGAACGGGGAGAGATCGTCGTCTCCGGCCCGACGGTCACGCCGGGCTACCACGAGAATCGGAAAGCAACGGCGGCGGCGTTCTGTGAGTTCGGCTTCCGAACCGGTGACATCGGCTATCTCGACGCGGATCACCGGCTGTGGGTCGACGGGCGGGTGAGCGATCGCATCGTCACCGGCGGCGAAACCGTCGATCCG
Source organism: Halobacteriales archaeon YIM A00010 (assembly GCA_025041175.1). Taxonomy (GTDB): domain Archaea; phylum Halobacteriota; class Halobacteria; order Halobacteriales; family Haloarculaceae; genus Halocatena. The sequence goes on along the minus strand of JAKCFJ010000001.1, from coordinate 330,782 downwards.
AACGAGGTCGCCCGTATGCTCCGTGCGCACCCGGCCGTTGCCGACGCGGCGGTCGTCGGCGTTCCCGACGAGGAGTGGGGCGAGCGCGTCGGGGCACTGATCGAACGATCGGACTCTGTCGACAGGCGGGCCATCGAAACATACTGTCGGTCGCGGCTGTCGAGCCACAAACTGCCCCGGAGCATCGCGTTCGGGCCGATCCCGCGGACTGCGTCGGGCACCGTCGACCGCGAGACCGTCCGCGAACGCGTGGCGGAGGCGCGCACAACTTAACTCCGGTGCGTCCCTCTTTCCACTCGTGTGCACCCTCACCATCGCGTGGCAGGCCTTCGAGAAGGTCCCGATCCTCGTCGGAGCGAACCGGGATGAACTGTACGACCGACCCGCACACCCACCGCGGGTCATCGAAAGCGAGCGGCAGATCCTCGCTCCGACCGACGAGGAAGCCGGTGGCACGTGGATCGGCTACAACGAGGACAGAGTGGTGGCTGCCATCACGAACCGCTGGGTCGACGCCGACCTCGCAGGGGAGCGGTCCCGGGGGCTGCTCGTCCGCGACGCGCTCGATCGACCGAACGCCACGGACGCTTGTCGCACCGTCGAGCGCGCGCTCGACGCCGGGGAGTACGACGCGTTCAACCTCCTCGTGGCCGACGAGAACGGGGCCATCCTCATCGAGTACGACGGCGGCCCGACAATCCACACGCTGTCGCCGGGCGTCCACGTCGTGATGAACGTCGGCTACGACACCCATTACACGATCCCCTCCGTTCGGCCCGACGCGAGCCGACGGCAGGCCGAAAACGGACGCCGCCTCTACGAGCACCTCCAACCACGACCCGGCGAATCGGCCGAGGAGTGGCACGAACGCGACGCAACCGCGCTCTCCGACCACGAGTTCGGCGTCTGCATCCACGGCGATGGCTTTGGCACCCGGTCGTCCTCGCTCATCCGGATCGACAGAGAGGCGCGTAGCGCCTCAAGCAACCGGCCGCAGGCCGGTGACAGCGACGGGAACGGACGGTACGAGTTCGCGGACGGACCGCCGTGCCGGAGCGATTACGAGCGGATCGACGAACACCTCGTGTAGGGGGGGCTGAACGCGGGTTCTTCGAGACTATTCATCGGTTCACAGGATCACTGCCAAAGCTCGCGCCGGAGGTAGGCAGCGATCTCTTCGACGCCATCGTGTGTGCGATCGACGATCCCCTCCATGTTGAGAAAGCCGTGGATCATCGACTCGTAGTTGGTGTACTCGACGTCGACGCCGGCGTCCCGAAGCCGGTCGGCGTACTCGATGCCTTCGTCGCGCAGGGGATCGAATCCACAGGTGAGGACGAACGCCGGCGGCAGGTCCGAGAGGTCGCGCGTCTGGAGCGGGAACGCGAGCGGGTTGTGCGCGTCGAGCGTGTCCTCGACGTAGTGGTCGACGAACCAGACGAGATCCTGGGCAGTGAGGAAATATCCCGAGGCGTTCTCAGCGCGCGAGGCCATCGATTCGAGGTAGGCGGTCGCCGGATACAGGAGGATCTGGCGGTCGATATCGGGCATCCCGCGCTCGCGGGCGAGCAGTGAGACGGTGGCCGAGAGATTCCCGCCGGCGCTATCGCCGGCGACCGCGAGCCGATCGGGATCCCCACCGAGATCCCCGGCGTTGCGCGAGAGCCACAGCGTCGCGTCGTAACAGTCCTCGAGCGCCGCCGGCCACGGGTGTTCCGGCGCGAGCCGGTAGCCGACCGAAACCACGAGACACTCCGACTGTTCGGCCAACAGGCGACACAGATTGTCGTAGGCGTCGATGCTTCCCAGAACGAACCCCCCACCGTGGAAAAAGGCGACCACCGGGAACGGACCGTCGCCCTCGGGGACGTACGCCCGGGCCGGCAGCTCCCGGTCCTCGGCGTCAATGCTGAAATCGGAAACGTCGTCCACTGGAATCGGGTCGTCGCCAGCGAGATCGACCATCGCTTCGAGCTGCTGGCGGGCTTCGGAAACGTCGTCGCCCGACAATGTGATGTCGTGGTCGTTCAGGAGACCCAGCAGCACGTCCACCTGGGGATCGAGTTCGCCCCTCACAACGATCCACCAGCGTTGGAGTTTCCGATGGATATAGTGCGTTCGATGCCGTCTCGTTGCCCAACTCTGTATCTTGTACTGATAGGTGTCGGTGCCATACGCGGGCGAAACGCTCCCATATCATGAAGCTACTTCCTTGCATCCACGGAGAGATAAAAGCACACTAGATCGAGCAGCCAACGGTGATAGCGAACGTCAACAAGCGATCTATGCGAGTTCGTTGAAAGATCCAATTGATACTGTCGTCAGAAACCAATTGACCATCGATTCGACTTGTTCGACTGCCATCCAGCGATTCGTTGGGATTGATCCTTGAATACTTCTGACCGACAGTATGAACGTCGGAACCAGTGATTGGTGTCTGTGGTGGAAGATCAATGGCACTGGTGTTTCTGTTCCGGGATCAGCAGGGAAGCAGGTCGATCCCACAGGGGTCGAGAACAACGAGACGCTGGCGGTGTGCTGCGACCATCGACGGCTGTGATCCCGAGCGGCCGGGGCCGCTCCCTGTTCGATGTTGTGAAGAGTTAGTTATCTATCATTTACAAGGAACTACACCAATTCCATCAGTACCTTTATGTGTGATGGGGCAAGGAACGATAAACGAGGACGCCAGCAGCGCGGGAGCGCGTGCGCGTTCGTTGAAACGCGCCGGGTGTTGATCCCACCCGACGCTGGGTCCTCTATCCGCACGAGAAACCCATGAAGGGGAACGAATCAGAGACATGTAACGGTGTCGCATCGTATCAGAAAAACGAACAGCGCCAGCGGTGTCCGGTGTGTGGTCGGCCGGTTCGTACGCGTCTCGAACACCGGATGGGGTGTCCGTTGGGGCGGTGGTGGCGATGACGTTGCCGCTGTTCCAGTTCCGTGATCGGACGGGTGAAGTGCTCAATCTCTCGGCCGTCGAGGATCGGGACGTGGTGTCGAAAGCGGAACTGTACCACAGCATCGACGTAGCGGAAGGAGTGTGGTGCAGGCCCTGTCAATCTACCGGGTGCGCGCACGCCACCCAGATCGAGCAGGTGTTAGCGACCGCCGGGCTTGCGACCACAACGGGCGGCTACGACGAGTTGCCGGGCATCGCCCGGCTCACGCGCTACGACGCCACCGGCGAGATGGTCGTCGAATGTTGGTTCGACAACGGTGGACGCGTTCGCTTCCACGAACAGCGCGACGGCACGGTGATCCAGTCGGTGTTCACACCGGACGATTCGCGCGAGCCGGCTGAGATCACGGAACAACCCGACGCCGAGAGCGCCCCGGCCTGTCTGGTCACAACGCTGGCGACGTACTGCCAGTATCGCCAGCGCGGCGATCTCGCTGGCTTGCGCCAGCGCCACCCCGAGCTGGCGCGCATCGTCGGTGAGGCTGCCGCACCGACTACCGACAACTGACAAGAAACCAAAGCGTGCGGTCGCGGTGCAGTAGCGGAGCGATCGGCGGAAACGCCCCTGCTGCACCGCGAACGGAGTTCCCGCGAGCGGAGCGAGTGGGAGCAAGCGAGTCGCAGCGCGAACGCAGTGAGCGACCGTCTCGCCGAGTGAGCGGCTTTTTTTCGCCCACGTTTTTTGCGTGAGCGGTGAGCTTCGCTCACCCGAACGCAAAAAAGGTGGGAGTGAAATTCGCAAAACGGTTAAACCGTCCACCCCTCGAATGTACACCATGAGCGTTACAGCCGACGAGGACGACCTTTCGGATGACGAACGCGCAGGTCTTGCGCTCATCCGCGAGACGGGCGGAATCCACCAGAGCGATTTTTGGAAAGAACTCGACGTTTCTTCTCGAACCGGCAGCCGAATCGTCGAATCGCTGGCCGAACAGGAATTCATACAGCGCGAAGACGCGGTCTACAACGGACACAACACCTATTATCTCACGCCCGCAACACGCGATCTGAATTTCTCGTTGCTCATGGCGGGCGATATGCTCTCGCCGTTCGTCGCGGACGACGAGGTGGAATCGAACAGCGACGCCTTCTCACAGTGGATCATGAACCTGGCGTACCGGTAATCGGTCGGCCGCAGCGTGTCCACGATCCGCGATACCGGCTCAGCCGATGATCGTCACCTGATCCGTGCCGGCATACCCGTGTTCACCGCTCTCATCGCGTTCCCACAGGAGCTTGCCGATTGACGAATCGTCATCGAACCCCGTTCCTTCGACCGGGAAGTGAAGCACGAGATCGTCGTGTCCGTCGCTATCACCGGACTGCGCCCGGTTGTCGTCGGGCTGTGTCGCCGGACTGCGTCCGGCTGCTAGAGGGACATCGTCCCTCTCTGCCCGACTGCCCGAGGAACGTTGTTCCTCGCTATCCTCGGTGTGTCCATCGTGGACCGGTCGCGCGCCGCCGCCGTTTTCGACGGTTTCGGGCGCACCGAACCGGTAGCGCACAGCCCGGTCGGTCGGGTCGAAAACGGTCGTCTCCCCCTCGCTTTCGAACGTCGTGTAACACACGGCCACCGGAACGACGCCCCGACAGTTCCGAGCGATGGGGTTTCGATCGCTCCCCGGCTTGATGTCGATGGCCAGCTCATCCGGAAAGTGCGCTGCTGCGCGCCGGCTCACCAGCGGGAGCGTGATGCTCCCCACCGCAACACCGAGGCCCGTTTTGAGAACGCTGCGTCGACTCCTCTCGCGCTGTATTTCACGGCTCGTCATGTGTGCTGAACAGCCGGTGATTCTCGTGGGGCTACCGTAACCGTTCTGGCACGATCATCGAACGAGCGGTTCCCCCGCTTCGTTCGTGAATCGAACCAAACAGGCCTTATTCCTCGGTCTCACCTAGTGAGGTATGAAGCGGCGGACGGTTCTCACAACGCTCGCGGCCACCGGAACGGCGACACTCGGAGCACTCGCTGGCTGTCTGGGCGGGGCGTTGGATCCCAACCCGAACGTAACGCTCGATCAGCCCGAGGAGTATCCCGATAACGGCTACCCATACCGGAGCTGGAACGATCGCCTCCCGGACGTGACGGTTCCGGCACCGACCGAGGACCGCTCCGTGTCGATACGGGAGATCGACACACCGGTCCTCATGACGTTCTTTTTCAGCCACTGCCGAACCGTCTGTCCGGTGCTCGTCGGCGCGCTTCAGAATGTGCAGATGGACTCGATCGACAACGGGTACGCCGATTCGGTCACGTTCCTGCCGATGACGTTCGATCCGGCGCGCGACGACGGTGAGCGCCTGAAAGCGTACACCGACGAGATGAACATCGCCACCGACCCGGACAACTGGCACTTCCTCCGGCCCGAATCCAAACAGCGCGCCAAAGCGGTCATCCAGGAAAAGTTCGGTGTGATGTTCGAGAAACAACCCAACGAGAACGACGACGGATACATGTTCGCACACTACCCGTTGATCGTGCTCGCAAACGCCGACGGCTACGTTGAGCGGGCGTACAAGGGGAAATCGCCGAACCCCGAACCGATCATCGAGGACCTGAAAGAAGTACGGTGAACGAGAGATGGGATCGGACTCGAACGTGCCTGTGAGTCGCCGGCAGCTGTTGGCCGGGATCGGCGGTGTGGGGATCCTCGGCGCCAGCGCGTGGGTCGGAACGAGGGATTGGTCCGACACCGACGAGTCGGGGCTGCCGGTCGAGGTCGAGACGATAGACGCCCGTGGCTCCGAACCTGGAACGACTCGGATACCGACGTCCGATACCGTGATGGTGATCGATCTGTTCGCAACGTGGTGTACCCCGTGTATCGAGCAGATGGAGGCGCTAACAGCGGTCGCCGGGGAGTACAGCGACGACGGTGGCGTCACGTTCGTCTCCGTGACCAACGAGCGCACCGGCGAGACGCTCACCCGCGAAGACATCCGCCAGTGGTGGCGACGACACGACGGTAACTGGACGCTCGGACTCGATCCCGACAGCGATCTCATGGCAGCCCTCAACGCCGGTGGGCTGCCGTACATCGCCGTTAGCGATGCCGACGGAACGATCACGTGGCGACACAGCGGGGTCACGACAGCGGAGACGCTCCGGTCGAACGTCGAGACGGCCACCGGAAAACGATGAGCGGGGAGTGGTGAGATGATCGATTCAGCGGGCTTTACCGGCGCGGTCGCGTTCGCTGTGACCGGCGGTCTCGCCACCTTCTTCGCTCCGTGTGCGTTTCCGCTCCTACCGGGGTACGTCGGTTATTTCCTTCACCACGACGACGCCGAACGGTCGGGGGTCGCCCTCCCCGCCGCTCTCGCTGCGGGGAGCGCGCTCGCCGTTCTCGCGCTCGTCGGGGCTGTCGGCTTCGCACTGGGACGAACGGTTCTCCAACACTTGCCGCTGCTCGAACCGGTCGTCGGAGCCGCGCTCGTCGCGTTCGGGGTGCTCTTGCTCAGCGGTCACGCGCCCGAGCTCCGGATTTCGCTGCCCGAACGATCCGACTCCGTGCTCGGGTTCGGGCTGTTCGGCGCGGCGTACGCCGCCGCCGCTGCGGGGTGTGTCGTCCCGGTCTTCCTCGGCGTCCTCACCCAGTCGCTGGCGTTCCCACCGATCCAGGCCGCCATCATCTTCGGCTCCTACGCGCTCGCCGTCGCTCTCCCGCTCGTGGGCGTAACGCTGCTGGCCGCAGTCGGGACCGACGTGTGGCGACAGATCGGCCACTACACCGAACAGTTCCAAACCATCGCCGCCGCAGCGATGATCCTCGCCGGCATCGGGCAGCTGTATCTCTCGGTGGTCGTTCTCGACGTCATCAGCCTCGCACTCCTCGTCCCGCGCTGACCACCATCCGCGACACGACAAAAATCAGCGTACTGGGCGAATCGACGCGTAGGGCGGCGCACGCTGTCTACCCGGTTGCTCACACGCTCCTTGTCCCACGGATGTGGGACCGCTCGGTAGACGATGCTGCCCCAGCCACAATCCGAGCACGACGGATCGGGCTTAGTCGAATGGAAGGCCAAAGCGAGAGTGCGGGGATCGGAACCGATCCAATCGCACGGATGCTTGCAAAACCACGAACCGCGTCGGGAACCAGCGTTGCTGGCCCGCTCGATTCGGTGGTCGACTGAGGCACCATCAACTGAATAATGTTTCCAGCAGGAGTTCAATTCTATCGTGTGACACAAATTGCTGTCCGGCCTATAGATAGTATTGGTAGAATGGACACTATCCATACTATCTTGGCTGTAGCTGACATCCAACAGTGATTGACGTTCGAAAACCTCGGGATTAGCATTCGGACATCGAACCCATCACACCTTGTGTCGGAAGGCGTGCAGCGCGTTCCGGCCGGTTTCGGTGAGGGTCACCTGTTTTTGCCGTCCGACCGAGTTCACCTCGATGTAGCCGTTTCCTTCGAGCGGATCGACGATGTTCGCGTTGAGCAGCGCAAACTTCGCTTTATCGTTGGCGGGCTGGTTTTCGGCAATGAACGAAAGGCCGTGTTTCTCGGCGTATTCGATGATGTCCTTCTTCTTGGGGGTGTACATTTCGGTCGTTTCCGAGTCGAGAAAGTCCATAGCGGCAACCTGATCGGTGGTCGGCGACTCGATCGGATAGGTCGGGAGCACTTCGTCGTCGACGTATCCGTAGCTCTGGCGGTCGGCACGATCGGCGTGAGCATACCCCTCCGGATAGACGTAGTACGCCGTCGCCTCGGTTGCCATACACGCAATGGTCGCACCGACCGCCGAAAGCTTCGATCCGCTGGAGACGTTCACACGAACGATGTCGTCTGCGTGTGCCGAAACCAGCGTGGTGACCTCACCCAACACGTCGTAAACGTCCATGAGATCGACCGTGCGTGAACGGGTCTCGACACCCCCATCGGTGAGCGCCTCCTTTAGCTCCTCGTGGTAGTCCGGCTTGGCCGCTACCGGCTCGTCGTGTTCGAGTAGATAGACGACATCGATGTCGTACCGACGCGCAGGCCCGAGAACCCGATCGTACTCGTACCCCAACGGCGCAATATGTACCTCATCGATAGTGTTCATGCTGTGAGTGAAACAACACGTGATATTAAATCCATTCACTGTCCGACCACTGCGACCACACGGAGAACTGTCCAGCATATTTCATCATTCAGATATATTGTACTGAGTGTGGGAACCAGCCACCGTTATATTATATATCGTTTGTGTAGTTATAGTTCTCAGTCACGGCGACGTTCGGAGTCGTTCGAGCATTTCGTCCAGTTCGAGCGCGGTGACCGCGAGCGAGTAGCCATCGACAGCGGCCAACGTGGGCGCGTGGTCCCACAGCTCATCGGGCGTGAGTCCGTGGAGGACGACGGCGGTCGGCGTCGGTGAGACGACTCGGAGCGCGACCAGCGGCGATTCGCCCCGTGTGACGTTGGTGAACACGAGCGCGCGGTTGGTCGATTTCCCGTACAGGCGGTAGAATCCTTCGCTAGAGAGGCGCGTGATGGCTTTGATGGAGTTGATGACAGTGTGACCGGCGATCGTCGTTGTGTTGCCCTCGACCAGCTCCTCGGCCTCGATGGTGTCGTGAAACCCCTCAATCCCAGTCGGCGTCGGATACTCGCGCAGGTCGTGGACCACCTCGCTTTCGAATCCGGCCGAGAGCACGCGCGTGTACCGGTGGATGTGCTCGCCGCCGTTCGTCTCGTCGATGTCGAGCAACGCCTCGATGATGCGTCGAACGACCGCGATGCCGGGGCTCTGTCGCCGGCCGCTCTCGTAATCCGACACGACGGAGGGCGAGACGTCGAGCTGTTGTGCGAGCGCGGTTTGTGAGACGCCGAAATCGTCGCGCCACTTGCGGAGCGTGGTCCCGGGATCGTCGCTCAGGACGACTTCCCCAGCCATTCGCCGGGCCAGATCCTCGCGCGAATCGGTCATGGTGAATCGGGACAACGAGCGGGCAAAAGGATGACGACCGATAGACGGACCGTGGGCGTTTTCAGCCGTCCGTACCTACACGGTGTGTGAATCCCCCCATCACGACCGGCTGCTCGTCCGTCGACGACCTGCTCGGCGGCGGCTTCGACCGCGGCGCGATCACACAGCTGTACGGTCCCCCTGCTTCGGGGAAGACGAACCTCGCGCTCGCGGCGGCGGTCGAAACGGCGGCGATGGGGGAACGCGTCCTGTACATCGACACCGAGGATCTCTCGGCCGACCGGTTCGAACAGCTGGCAGAGGCACGGTTAGACGGATCCGATCCGGATTCCGATCTGACGACGGAAACGGCCGGCAGCGTCGATGATCTCGCAGCCCGAGTGATCATCAGCGAAGCGCTCGGGTTTCAAGACCAGGAGGAGGCCGTCAAGGACGCCGCGGAGGTCGCAAAAACCGTTGATCTCATCGTGCTCGACAGCGCCACCGGCTTCTACCGGCTCGAACGCGACGAGCGCGAGGAAGGCGAGGCGCTTCGCGCGGTTGCCCGGCAGGTCACACACTTGTTGTCGCTCGCCCGCCGGTACGATCTCGCTGTTCTCATCACCAATCAAGTGTTCACCGATCCCGATACGGAACAGGCACAGCCCCTCGGCGGGCACACCCTCATGCACTGGTCTGGCACCGTGCTCCGTCTCGAACGGTTTCGGGGCGGAAACCGGCGGGCAACGCTCGAAAAACACCGATCGAAACCCACTGGGGAACACATACGGTTCCGGATCACCGAAACGGGGCTGACAGCCGTCGAATCGCCGTGAACGCGCCCCACGATCGACGTGGATTCACGGGGATCGGACGCCAGTAACAATTTATCGGCTGGGAGGTCTACTGGACGTGTGATCGTCGTCGCCACAGCGGATTTCGAGGTGTATCACGGAGTGGTGAACGAGCTCCGGGATCGGGGTGTGCAGTTCACCACGCGAGAACCCGACGACCGTATTCCGGACACGGCGGAGCTACTCATCACCGGCACGGAAGACGAGTGGTCCTCGGATCTCGTCGTCGACGCCGTCCGGGCCGACGCTGCGGAGCCGCGGGCGGCCGTCGAGCGCGCGCTCGCCCTGCTCCGGGGGGATGGCCGGACGATCATCGGCATCGATCCCGGCAACCGGCCGGGCATCGCCGTGTTCTCGGGATCGATGATCGTGGCTGCGTTTCACGTTCCCATCGCCGACGCGGCAGAGACGGTCTCCGCGGAGATCGAGGACGCGGTCGATCCGCTGGTTCGCATCGGCGACGGCGCGCGATTGAAGGGCGCGCGGATCATCGACGAACTGCCGGACGTGCCGGTCGAGCTGGTCGATGAGACGGGCACAACGCCCTCCCTAGGCACCGGTGCACGGGGGATGGGCGACGTGCTGGCGGCCACCAACATCGCCCGGATCGAGGGCGAATCGATCCACAGCCGCGAGATCGAACCGACGACGGGCGAGCTGCAAGCGATCAAGCAGCGCTCGCGCGAACAGAGCGGCGGGGACCGAACCATCGACGAGGCCCTCGCCCGACGGGTCGCGCTCGGGGAACTGAGCGTCGAGGAAGCGCTCGAAGAACATCGAGAGTGACGGACGCGTCAGACAGTCGAATCGACGCCGATCGCGTTCTCGGCCCGCCTGATGATCTCTCGCGTCGATAGTCCCGTCTCGTTCGCTATCGCCGCCGCGTCGTCGTACTCCGCGCTCACGTCGTACACCGTTCCGTCGCTGTCGCGCGCGATCTTGACCGACACATCGTACGCTGTGCCCTCGATCTCCACTGTGGCCGTTTCAAGCGTCCGTTCCGCGATGAATCGGTGTTCGACGCCGGTCTCTCGAACGCCGAGTGTTCCCGTTTCGACCGCTAGCCGCCGGGCAACGCGGGCCGTGTCCTCGGGTTTGACGACGACCTTCACGAGATGTCCGGGCCGGGATTTCTTCATCGTCGCTGGGAGGATCGAGACGTCCCGCGCACCGGCGTCCATCAGCGCGTCCTGTAGCCCGCCGAGCAGTTCTGGCGAGGCGTCGTCGACGTTCGTTTCGAGCACACGGATGTCGTCGCGTACCAGCCCACCCCGCGAGCGACCGACGAGCGCCCGGAGCACGTTCGGATGCTCGGGAAATTCGTGGCTCCCAGCGCCGTACCCCGAGTGCTCGACATCGAGCGTCGGGAGCGTCTCGACGCCCACAGCGATCTCCGCGAGGATGGCCGCGCCCGTGGGTGTGAGCAGTTCGCTGCCGACCGGTCCTCCACGCAGTTCCCAGTCAGCCTCCCTGGCGACGTTGACGACCGCCGGCGTGGGGACGGGATACGTGCCGTGGCTCATCGACACCTCGCCCCCGCCGGTCGCAAGCGGCGTCGTTACGACGCGCTCGACGCCGAGATCGTCCAACAGGAGCGCCGCCCCCACCACGTCAGCGATCGCGTCGTCGGCACCGACCTCGTGAAAATGCGTGCTCTCGAGGGAAGTGCCGTGAACCGACGCCTCTGCCTCCCCAAGCCGCCGGAAGATGCCCGTTGCCGTCGCCTCGACCGACGACGAAAGCCCCATCGACTCGACGATCTCGATCACTTCCGGGTACGTCCGGAGCGGGCCGCTCCCCTCCGCGTGCTCGTGGTCAGCGTGATCGTGGCTGTGAGCATGCCCAGCGTGCTCGTGGTCAGCGTGATCGCGCTCGTGCTCAGCGTGGTCGCCCGCTTCGTGATCGTGTGTCTGTTCGTCCGTCCGTCGGACGACGACGCGCGTCGATCGAATCCCGTTTTTCGTCGTGGCATCCACGTCGTATTCGATCTCGAGCGCGTGTTCGACGCGCGCGAGCAGATCGCGGTCGGCACCTACCCCCAGCAGCGCACCGAGGATCATATCCCCGCTCGCACCCATTCGACCGTCGAACGCAACTGTCTGCATACGGGTCGATCGTGATCCGGCGCGAAAAGCCGTGTGATCACCCCACGATCCCTGATGGGGTGCTCGTGTGGCGGGATTCGTGCCGTTCGAACGTGATATCAATCCGATTCGTGTCCGTACCGCGAGCAAAAGGGCTATCACTCAGGGGGGCCGATTTCTACTAACCGCGCAGTACCATGAATGAAGTCCAACTGGAGGTGGCAAAGGCGTACCCGAACGACTCGGGACGTGGGATCGCTCGTCTCGACCCGGACACACTGCTTCACTTGAAGCTAAGCCCGGGCGACATCATCGAAATAGAGGGCAGCGACACGACCGCCGCCAAGGTGTGGCGGGCAGACCGGCAGGATTGGAACACCGACACGGTGCGCATCGACGGCTTCACCCGACAGAACGCGGATGTCGGGATCGGAGAACGGGTGAAGATCCGGAAGGCAGAAGCGACCAAGGCCGAGACGCTCGTGCTCGCGCCGCCGGAGGAAGCGAGCGTGCAGTTCGGCAGCGACGCGGCCGGAATGGTCAAGCGCCAGATCATGAAGCGACCGGTCGCTCAGCGCGACATCGTGCCCGTGATGTCGAGCACAAACCACCCGTTCATGCGCTCGCCGGGCCAGGCGATCCCATTGATCGCCGTCGAAACGGAGCCCGAGGGCGTCGTGCTCATCACGGAGGACACGGACGTCGAACTCCGCGAGGAGCCGATTTCGGGGTTCGAAAGCCGCGGTGCCGGCATCACCTACGAGGACATTGGCGGCCTACAGAACGAGATCCAGCGGGTTCGGGAGATGGTCGAGCTGCCGATGAAACACCCCCAGATCTTCAAAAAGCTCGGCATCGAGCCGCCCCAAGGCGTGCTCTTGCACGGGCCGCCCGGAACGGGCAAGACGCTGCTCGCCAAAGCCGTTGCGAACGAGACCTCTGCGAGTTTCTTCTCTATCGCGGGACCGGAGATCATCTCGAAGTACTACGGCGAGTCCGAACAACAGCTCCGGGAGATCTTCGAGGACGCGAGCGAGGAGTCCCCGGCCATCATCTTCATCGACGAGCTCGACTCGATCGCCCCGAAACGGGAGGACGTTACCGGCGAGGTCGAACGGCGCGTCGTCGCCCAGCTGTTGACGATGATGGACGGGTTGGAATCGCGCGGGCAGGTCATCGTTATCGGCGCGACCAACCGCGTCGACAGCGTCGATCCGGCACTGCGCCGCCCCGGTCGGTTCGACCGGGAGATCGAGATCGGCGTTCCCGACGAGTCCGGCCGGGAGGAGATCCTACAGATCCACACGCGTGGGATGCCGCTTTCGGACGACGTGAACCTCGGGACGCTCGCCGACGAGACCCACGGCTTCGTCGGTGCCGACATCGAGTCGCTCACCAAGGAAGCCGCGATGAAGGCGCTCCGGCGATACCTACCAGAAATCGATCTCGACGAGGAGGACATCCCGCCGAGTCTCATCGACCGGATGATCATCAAGCGCGGGGATTTCCAGGGCGCGCTCAACGAGGTCGATCCCAGCGCGATGCGGGAGGTGCTCGTGGAACTCCCCAAGATCACGTGGGACGACGTCGGTGGGCTGAGCGATCCGAAAAGCCAGGTCCAAGAATCGATCGAGTGGCCGATGAACAGCCCCGAGCGATTCGAGCGCCTCGGAATTTCACCACCGTCGGGGGTTTTGCTGTACGGTCCGCCCGGAACGGGCAAGACGCTCATGGCCAAGGCGGTCGCGAACGAGACGAACGCCAACTTCATCAGCGTCCGTGGGCCACAGCTGCTTTCGAAGTGGGTCGGTGAGTCGGAGAAAGCGATCCGCCAGACGTTCCGCAAAGGCCGGCAGGTTTCGCCGACGGTCATCTTCTTCGACGAACTCGACAGCCTCGCGCCCAACCGCGGGGGAGAGGTCGGCACCAACGTCTCCGAGCGCGTGGTCAATCAGCTGCTGACCGAGCTCGATGGACTCGAACAGATGGAAGACGTGATGGTCATCGCCGCGACCAACCGCCCGGACATGATCGATCCGGCGCTCATCCGTTCGGGACGGTTCGATCGCCTCGTCTACATCGGCGAACCCGAGCTCGATGGCCGGAAACAGATCTTCCAGATCCACACCGACGACACGCCGCTCGCCCCCGACGTGAGCCTTCGGGAACTCGCAGAACTCACGAACGGCTACGTGGGGAGCGACATCGAAAGCATCTGCCGGGAGGCCGCCATCGAGGCACTCCGGGACGATCCCGACTCCGAAGAGGTCGAGATGCGCCACTTCCGCAAGGCGATGGAGTCGGTGCGCCCGACGATCACCGACGACATCCGGGGCTACTACGAGCAGATCGAAGACCGGTTCCGCGGCGGCCAGGACATGATCGAACAACAGGGCGAACGGATCGGGTTCCAATAGCCTTACGCGTCGTTGATGAATCCGAACCCGGTCGTGTTCAGCTCACCGAGACCGGCGCTGTACGCGAGTCCCATCAGTCGGTGCTCGGCGCGGGTATGACAGTCGTATTCTAGCTCCCACGTCGTTCCGATCGTCTGTACCACGCTGTCCTCGTAATGTAAGGGAACCGCCACCTCCTTCTTCGGTGTGAGGTCGGTAAAGTACGGGCGTTCGGGCGGTTCGCGGTCGTAGTATTGCTGGTATTTCGTTGCGAGATTCCGCTCGGTCTCTTCTCGGAACGCTTCGCGTGGGTGCTCGAACCGCCAGTACACGTCGTCGTACTCCGCGTCGATCCCGTACTGTTCACAGCGGCCTGCCGGGATTCGAACGACGATCGGCGTGCCGGTTTCGACCGTCGCCTGTTCTTCGGCCGTGATCTGGAACTCCGTCGTGTATTCGACCGTGTATCGTTGTTCACCCACTCGCTCCCACGACACCACTACCGAAGCACCACACACCAGATCACGAATACGATACCTCGACTGGCACTGTCTAGATGAGTGAGTTTGAGAAGTGAGCAGGTCGTTAAGTTTCTTGTCCAAAGATGCTTGCAGACCTGCTCAATGAAAGCTATGACGTGGATTTAGAAGAGTCTTGGGAGAATGAGCGGACGGCAACGCCCGTCAGGGCGTTCGCCGTCCGCCTTCATCTGACCGGCTGTTCACTGAGAGAGACAACAACAATTCTCGCTGAATTAGGCGTTGAACGCTCTCACGGTGCGGTCTGGAACTGGGTGCATCGGCTCGCTGACAGCGGACGCGACCCGCCGTCGGCGAAGCCGACAAGGGTCGCTGTTGACGAGACTGCTGTCAAGATTAACGGCGAATGGTCTTGGGTATACGCTGCAATAGACATAGAAACAAAGCTGATCCTTGACGTCGCGTTGTTTGGTCACCATGGCACCGATCCGGCGGCTGCATTTCTGCACCAACTCCGGCAGAAGTACGATCTCTCAGACACAGTCTTTCTTGTCGATCAATTCGGCTATCGGACTGCCCTCTCTCGATTAGGGCTGAGCGGTCAGGTCGATTATACTGAGCGAAACCTGATCGAAAAATGGTTTCACACCCTCACAATGCGACTCGACCGCTTCCATACGTCCTGGGTGGGCAGTCAGGCAAGCGTCCGTGAGTGGCTTGAACAGTTCGTACAATACTACAACCGCCAGCGACCCCATCAAGCTCTCGATGGAAACACACCGATCGAAGCGGTGCTAAACTAGACAGTGCCTAAAAACAGATAATATCAACTAACCAACTACTGATGTGACCGAGACACCAATGATGGGGAGCGAGTCCGGCTTACGACACGACTGCAACGAAGCGACGAGAGAGGGTGCGAAATGACGACAGCCGAGGTCCTGCAAGGCCCGGATGAACGGCTATTTATCCACGTTCACACCGGAGACGTAACACTACTAACGGAGATCGAAGAGGAGGAGTACAATCTCCTCAGACAAACTGTTCGGAGTCCTCACCCTCTCCGGAAGCGGCACCCATACGAACAATGATACACGAATGCGCGGAGTGTGGCAGCAATCTCGTGAAGGAAACGCACGCAGAGAGCATCTGGATGTGCGCCGACTGTGGCAACGTGATGCACGAATGATGATTTTGTCGAGGAGCGGGTAGCTGACCGAGGGGATCGTCTTCGGTTACGGTGACTGAAGCGATCGATTCGTGCTCCAACCGATACACAGTTTGTGCGTCAAGTCAATGGACCAATCAGCAGTGTTGTGTGTCCCATCACAGTGGGCGTCACGAGAACAGTGAGAGATGGTAGATGATTCACTCCACCGAGTCGTCCGTGGGAACCCCACAGAGCCGTCCGTTCTCGTCGAAGCGTTTGGCCCTGAGGAATCTGGCGCGGTATCTGTTCGCGCCGTCCTCGGTGTCGGCTTCTCGGATCTCGTCGGCGCGGCCGTCCGCGACCGCGTCGATGAGCGCTTCGAGCTGTTCTTTCTCGCTCGGCGTGAGTTCGAACGTGTATTCGCGCGTCTCTTCGCGTTCGAGGAGCGTCCACGTCCGCGCCGCGGCGACGACGACCGAACACGGCTCCCGGCAGGGAAACACGCCGTCACCACGGGGCGTATCGATCGGTTCGGTGTCGGATTCGTCCCACTGGCGGCGCTTGAGACACTGTGAATCCACACAACACGCCTCCGTGAGCCACTCGAGTTCCTCACCCTCTAGTTCCTCGATGAGGTCGTAGATGCCCGTCTGTCGCTGTGCGGTCTCGCGCCAGTGGGAAACGTCGAGGTCCTCCTGCCGCTCGAGATGCCAGTTGTGGACCGTTGCTGGATAGAGAAAATCGACCGTTCGAAGCAGCTCACGACCACTCAGGCCGGTGAACTCCCAACCCGACCGGAGCGTCGGAGCGGTTTTGAGCGGTCGGTAGCGCCCATCGTCGTCGTATTTTGCGATCTCGCGCGCCTCGAGCGGGCCGTCGTGTGTCTCCAACCCTTCGCTGCCGGCGTCGTTCTCGTGACACAGGGCGTAGCGGCGCTGGTCTCCATCGAGCGTCGTCGTGACGTGGATCTCCCCCCACTGACGCACGAGACCTCCCTCCGAAAGCGCGTCGTAGCGCTCGGGAACGCCCAGCTCGCCGGCGTGTTCGAGCCACCGAAGATACGCCCGCTCGCTGTCCGTGCGATCGGCGTGCGTCCAGTAGTGCCAGTTCGTGACGTACTCGCTGTGGGCCGCCGCGACCACGGCGAGTTCGGCGTCGTCCAGTCCGGTGTGGCGTTCCTCGGGCGTGCTGAGCGTGTACGTCCCATCCTCGACGGAAACCCCGAACCCATCGAACGAGACGCCGTCCTCGGCCGCTTCACGGAGCGCCGCGAGCTGAGACTGTGGGACCGTCACAGTACCCACCTCCCGGTCGCTTCGGGCCACAGCAGCCGTCGTTGTGGACGTCGTTCCATGCGTTTACTCCGTCCCGAGCGGGGTAAACAGCCACGATCCGGTCGGCTCACGCCCGTCCGACCGCGACGTCGCGGGTCGATCGACGCACCCGTTCGATCGCGTCGCCGACATCCGCGCCGGCGTCGTTCGCTCGTTCGAGGATCACGTCGGCCAGCAACGGTTCCGTCCCCACAGCGCCGGAGTACCAGATGCGGGTACCTGCGACCGTTCCCGGCACGGGGTACTCGCCGGGACCGCTGGTGGGAAGGCCCATGTCCTCGGGAATGTCCTCCTGGGTGTGAAAGCCGTCGGCGACGAACAGCGGGACGACCACGACATCCTTGCTGTCGAAGTGGTCGGTGACCTCGTCGACCTCCGGGGATTCGTCCATGAACAGCGCCCGAACCGCGTCGAAATCGTGTTGCGCTTGGATGCGATCGGCGTGGTAGTAGATCGCCTTCGCGCTGTTCTCGTTGCGCTCGGTGCCGTGGCCGACCACAGCCAACCCGACGCCCGGACCGATAGCCGGATCGTCCATCACGCTCCGGGCGCGCTGGACGATAACGTCGGCCATCGAGTCGTGGGTTCCGACGGGACCGCAGTAGTGAACCGTCGATCCGGTGTCCGTCGCCTCGTAGGTGGCGTGGTCGGCACTGGTTCCGTCCGACTCCCACGCCGAAACGTCCCATCCGTCGAGTCGAAGCTCGCGCGGGATCACCTGCTCGGTGAAATACCCCTCGCTGATGAACAACGGAACGACGAACACCTCGTCCGCGTCGACGGTTCGGAGCACCTCCCGTACGGAGGGTTCTTCCTTCCAGAACGCCTCCCGAACCACGTCGAACGCACCCGATTCCCGGATGGTGTCGGCGTGGGCGAACGTCGGCGCGCTCGAATCCGGGTTCAGGTGCGAGCCATGAGCGACGATGACCAACGCCTGTTCGGTGTCGGTGCCAGATTGGGCGCGGGCGCGGGACATATTCCGGGTAGGAGTGCGCTGGGGTTATCGCCTTCGTTCTGGTCGGCACGGCACGATCTCATTCGTAGGGAACGCTACTCCATTGGTGTGTCGGAGGTCACTTCGCCAGCCGGAACGAGACCGCTCAGATCGTGATCGAGCGTCTCACTCGTTCCCTCGAAGCCGTCGAAGTCCGCGAAGACACTGCCCATATACGAACTCGCGTTCACGACCTTGACAAACTTCCGGTGCTGGCCGTTCCCACCGCTCCGACGGCTTGAAAGGGTCGCCTGTGGTACCGGCATGTAATGACGATACGTGTGTCGAACACGCTGACGGGTGAGCATGAGACGTTCGAGCCGGACGGTGACACCGTGCTCTTGTACGTCTGTGGGCTCACCACCTCCGATCCCGCTCACCTCGGACACGCGCGGCTGTGGGTCCACGCCGACGTGGTGGACAGGTGGCTGAGCTACCGTGGGTACGACGTGCGCCACGTGGAGAACTTCACCGACGTGAACGAGAAGATTGTCGCCCGCGTGGGTGAGGACGATCTGGGCGAGACCGAGCCAGCAGTCGCCCGGACGTACACCCAGCGCACCATCGAGGAGATGCGGTCGCTCAACCTCAAACGGGCGGAGGTGTACCCGCGGGTGAGCGAGCACATTCCCGAGATCGTCGAGTTGATCGAGACGCTGATCGAGCGCGGGGTTGCCTACGTGTCGAACGGCTCGGTGTATTTCGACACCACGCGGTTCGAGGCGTACGGAGCGCTCTCGAACCAGTCGATCGAGGAGCTACAGGCACAGGGACCCGACGAGGAACGGGCAGAAAAACGCAATCCGACCGACTTCGCGCTCTGGAAGGCGGGAGGCGTCGCGCCCGAAGAGATCCGATCCCACCGCCACGAGGATGCACACGACGCCGAAACGGCGGCCAAAACCAGTCTCACGTGGGACTCGCCCTGGGGAGCGGGCCGACCGGGGTGGCACATCGAGTGTTCGGCGATGGCGATGGCCCACCTCGGTGAGACGATCGACATTCACATCGGTGGACAGGACCTCGTGTTCCCCCACCACGAAAACGAGATCGCCCAGAGCGAGGCGGCCACGGGGGAACGGTTCGCGCGTTACTGGCTCCACGTTCGGTTGTTGGATATCGGTGAGGAGAAGATGAGTTCGAGCCTCGGAAACTTCTCGACCGTCCGCGAGGCGATCGAATCGGTCGGTACGAACAGCGTCCGCACGTTCTTGCTGTCGACCGCCTACAACAGCCGCCAGACGTTTTCAGAAGCGACACTCCACGAAGCGACCGAGCGGTGGGACCGCCTCGAACGGGCCTACGACGGTGCGGTCGACGCGCTCGACAGCCCCAACGCGCTTGCGACCGTCACCGACGAGCAGTTCCGGACCGCCATCGACGAGGCGACCGAATCGTTCGAGACGGCGATGGACGACGATTTCAACACGCGGGAGGCGCTCACCGCGCTGCTCGACGTCTCGACGGCCGTCAACCGCCACACCGAGGACAGCGAGTACGACTACGTGGGTCTCAAAGCGGCGGTCGAGGCGTTCGAACGCCTCGGAGGCGACGTGCTCGGACTCGCGTTCGACGCCGATAGCGACGGCACTGTCAACGTCGCTACGGAAGCGATCGAACTCGTCCTCGAACTCCGTGAGGAAGAACGCGCCCACGGAAACTACGAGCGCGCCGACGCGCTCCGGGATGCGCTCGCGGATCTCGGTGTCGAGGTCGAAGACACCGACGACGGGCCGGAGTATCGATTGCCGGATGGGTAGTATCGACCGAGTGGAACTCGACCACAAACTATTAGCCCGGTCGACAGCATTTCTGTGCCACTCACACGCCCGATGATTTGATCCCCGCTCGCCCTCCGGATGTACCGTGGAGTGTTCCGGAGAGCGATGGGATACAAAGAGCCGTCGGGGGTGACCGGAAACACGATTCACGACAATGATACGAGATTCGATCCCGACAGCGAAAACCACGCTCACGATCGTCCTGTTCGTCGGTCTGCTCTCGACGAGCGGCTGTCTCGACGTTCTCACCGGCGAGGAGCCGTACTCGGTCGAGGCCGAGCAGATTGACGTGAGCGACGACGCGCTGAGTTCGACCGGCTACGAACTCGCTCGCAACGAGTCGCCGACGTTCAACAGCTCGGTCAGCGTCGCCGATCAGGAACGTTCGGTCGAGGCCACGAGCCACATGCGCGAGTACGAACGGAGTACTGATCTCGTTGCGGCGGACGTGACCGTTACCCGGTTCGTGGTGCTTTCGACGCCGAAAGCGGAGATCGCCGGGGAAAGCATGAACCCGATCGGAGACCGGTCCAACAGCCAGCTCATCGAGCGGCTACTCAATTCCTACGACGGCGTCGATTCCCCCGAATTCGACGGCAACTACACCGCCTCGGCGCTCGGAGCCGAGCGCACGGTCTCTACCTACACCGCGACCGCACAGGTCGTCGAGGGCGTCTCGATTCCCGTGACAATCCACGCTGCGTCGTTCGCCCACGAGGACGATTACATCACCGTGATCGCCGTCTATCCCACGGATCTGGACGAACGACAGAAGATCGACCAGCTCCTCGAAGGAGTCGAACACCCGGCGTAGCTACCGTCCGAGGATCAGCGGCCCCAACAACACGCCCATCAAATGCGCGCGTTGGACGCCGAGCCACGCCGGAAGAAGCCCGACGACAGTGCTCGCGGCGAAAATTCCAATCCCGATTGGACCGGTAAACAGATACGAGACCGAACACAGCAGTCCGAGCACACAGACCGAAAGCGCGGTGTAGTCGATCGCTCCGACGACGCGGAGATACACGTCGCCGAGCACGAGCACGGCAGAAAACCCGGCAACGGCGGCGATCACGACCGTGGCGAGCAGGAGTGGAAGGTCGATGGGAACGTTCGCCCGTTCGAGCGCGACCAACACGCCGGTTCTGGGTGCCCCCAGCGCAACCAGCGCGAACAGCGCAAATATAGTGTTAGCAGTGTTGACAGCACTGGTTGCGACGACGAACCCACGCCCACCGTACCGACCGGGTATCTGATAATTCGTGGGTAGAATATGGGAATGCTTCTGATGGAAGTATGAAACGATGCTCGCGTAGCCACTCATGTTTGATAAGTCGTACCACCGGCCGTTTTAACCCGGCCGGTGGGTCGACATCACCGTCATGGCCGTTAGGCCGCTTGAACATAGCATGTGGAGGGAGTAAAGGCTAACGCCCGGAAATGTCAAGCTGTTTTTCTAGATTCCTATATCGGGAAACATGTCAGGAAACACTAAATAGGGGCAGGCCCTACCCCCACCCAGACAAAGCAGGCGCTCATCAGAATTTGAACGTGGAAGAACCGACCCCCACAGGCCCGCCCAAAGGCCTGTGGAAGCGCCGCCGTGGATGCGGCGGCCGACGAGATCGGGTATGATCTCTGTCTGATTCTATGCGGGCAGGGATCATAAACCCTCGGGATCTCGTCACAGGAAATGAGACGAATCGTCCCGCTCGGGCGCGTTACCGCCCAGAAATCAACAGAATGACGCAAGCAATTGGACAAACGTCCAAAAGCACGCAGCAAAGCACGACGAACAACAACGGAAAGCCGCTCGACCTGGTGGTAATCGAAAGTTTGGAATCGGTAACCATCTTCCAGGGCGAGGCGGCGAGCGACACCACCTATCAGTGGGAGTTCAGCGAAGCCACGTTCACGACCTCGGCCGAGCGTCCGGACCACTACGACGCGCTCGCGTTCCGCTGTCGCTACTTCCACGAGACGGCCGTGATGCCCAGCGCGCCCACCGAGGAGGGCCTGGGCGGCTGGCAGGGCTTCATCGAGTACGTGATCGACGAGCGCGGCGAGCGCGTGGGGTGGTGCGAATGAGTGACCACACGGCCGCCACGCACCCAAACGCGCTGAGCGACGCTGAATGGTATCGTCGGCAGCGGAGAATGGACCCGGACACAAAACGAGACGTGGAGATACTGCCTCGTGAGACCGATCAGGCCTATTGCGTGCGTCACGACCGCGAAATGGAGGAGATCGACGCCCGATCATTCCGAGTTGGGGATGCGCTCTATCAGTTGGGTGATGAGTACGCGGTCTACTCCTGTGACCACTGTCGCGTAGAGACGATGAGAGAGGAGGGCAAGGAGTACGAATCGGCGCAGTACGGTGTTATGATGCTCACAAAAATCGAATCATGGAAGGAGGGCAAGACGGACCCCGACATGTTCGATAAATTCGAGGAGGTGGAGCGATGACGGGGCCGATCTCGTTCAGTGACGTGACTGCGCGCGAGCAGTTACTCGACCACGGGGAGGCCGTTACGTTCCGGCGAGAGCAGAGAACCACCGGAAACACGTGGTGGAACGTGGGACGTGGCCAGCACCGACGTGGGTACTGCCACGTGGAGGAGATTGGAGAAGTCACACCGACGGAGGAGGACCTCAAGCCATATCGGGAGCAGAGCGGGTTCGAGAGCGTCGACGACTGGAAGGGCGCGATAGGCGAATTGAACGGCGGCGAACCCGAGCGCGGGTATCTCTACCGTGTCGTGCGGACCGAGGACGGCGGCGCGAGCGATTACGACACGACTGTGGTCTCGTATCCAGCGATCCCACAGGCGCTCCGAGAGACCGATCAGTGGGTCTGCTGGCGGCGTGAGGAGCGTACAGGCGCAGACGGAGAGCCATACCTCACGAAGATCCCTGTGAACCCCCTGAACGGCTCGAACGCCTCAGCGAGCGATCCCAGCACCTGGGCCGAGTTCGAGCGGGCCTGTGAACACGATCGTCACCACGAGGGGATCACAGGCATCGGGTTCATGTTCTCTCACTACGACGAATTCGCCGGCGTTGACTTCGACAACGCATACGATCCGGAGGTCGTCGAGTGGCAGCCGTGGGCCGAGCGCGCGCTCGACGATCTCGACAGCTATACTGAGTTCTCTCCCTCCCACACAGGCGCGCACACGATCGTGAAAGCCGAGAAGCCCGGCGACCGCTGCAAGACGGGTATGCCCTCGGAGCTTGAGGCATACGACAGCTCAGAGGTCGAGATCTACGACACGGAGCGCTTTTTCACGGTGACGGGCGATCACGTCGCGGGCGAGGCCGAGGCCGTCGAGAAGCGATCTGACGCGTTCGAGGCCGTCTACAGAGACGCGTTCGAATCGAGCGACAGCGGCGGCGATGAGGGAACCACAG
Source organism: Halobacteriales archaeon YIM A00010 (assembly GCA_025041175.1). Lineage (GTDB taxonomy): Archaea > Halobacteriota > Halobacteria > Halobacteriales > Haloarculaceae > Halocatena. The sequence goes on along the minus strand of JAKCFJ010000001.1, from coordinate 307,422 downwards.
TCGATGATTCGAGAGCCGAGGAGATCGCTGTGAACACCATCGAAGATGTAAAAGATGCGAAAACCCCGACCTCGGCGGGGGGATCTACCGACCTCTCCGATGATGAAGTGATCGAGCGCGCGAAGAGCGCCTCGAATGGCGACGGATTCGGCGCGCTGTGGGACGGCTCGACCATCGGCTACCCCTCACACAGCGAGGCGCGGATGGCGCTACTTTGCCATCTCGCATTCTGGACGGGCCGGGATCGTACCCAAATGGATCAGCTGTACCGGCGGTCCGGCCTCCATTCGGGCGGTCACGTCGATAAGTGGGAGCGCCTCGGTGACGACGAGATCGAGAAAGCACGCGGCCTGGTTGGAGACACCTACTCCGGGGGTTCGAGCGGAGAGAATGGAGCCACAGGCGGTGACAGCGGGCGCGCGACGTACATGAGCGCTCGATCGGGCCTGGTCGGGGATGTCGACGAACTCGGGCCGCTCGACGCGGCCGATGTCGAGAATGCGGCCACGGAGTTCGGCGAATCACATGCCGAGTTCCTCACAGAAGAAACGAGCGAGGTATCGGCCACAGCCGGGATTCTGTCGTCTGTGTATCGGCCGTTCGGGAAGGGCGATTTCGAGCAGCTCATCGAGAAGGGCGTTCGGTCGGCGAGCGCAGACGCGGGCGGCGCGCTCACGCTCACGCTCGATGAGCTGCTCGAAGATGATTTGGTCGATCTCGTCGAGGAACGGACCACGGACCACGTCCAGGAGGCCACACTGCGGTGGGAGTTCGAGGCGGCCGACGATGACGAAGATACGGTATTCATCGAGACGAGCGCCGTCGGCGACGGGAAGACGCACAACCACTGGCGGGATTTCCGCGATGAGATCCGGTCAGAAACGGGCGAGCAGCCGCCCAGGCCGCCAGCCGAGCTGCGCGAGACGACCGACTGGCACGAATGGATAAACTCGTTCATCGCCAGCCGCGCCAAGCGGACGAAAAAAGAAGGACCTCGGACGCTCGCCGTTGAGCAATTGCAGCGCGCGATCCGGAGGGGATCGGCCTACACGGAGAACCCCGGCGATGCGGAGGCCGGGGTAGGCTACTCGGAGCGTGGGGGTGTGTTCGCTCCCGACGGGAAGGATAGCGAGTTTATCCTTGTTCCGAACGAGACTCCACACAACGTCGTTCAAAACCGAGATATCGCTATGCGGTCGCTACAGTCGGAACTCGCCGCCCGTGGCCACACGGTTGGTGGGGGTGGCGTGAGCGTTGTCAAGCGAACGGAGGCAGGACCGCGCCGGTTTTGGAAGCTCGATGCCAGCTTTGCAGAGCCGAGGGAATACGTCCAAAACGAAGCCGACAGCGGCCAGCGCGATCACACAGATGAAGTGATCGAAGAGCACTTCGGCGAAGCGCCCGGCCACGGTGAGGGCGATGTGGACAGGGTCATTTTCGACAGCGAAGACGAGAAGGTAGCCACGGACGGCGGCGACGAGTAGAGGCGGCCCTCTTATTTATACGGGTCAGCCGAGGTCAAGTTTTTCCCACGCACGAAAGTGGGTAGACCTTCAACCGACCCGTAACACACCGCTGTCTTGCGTTACGGGTAGACCTACGTCGATCCGACCCTCAACCGACCCGTAACACTTCAGACTTAATTTCCTATATAGATCACACGCAACGTAACGCTGCGGCTCAGAGGTCAATTTTTTACCTCGCGTGGGAAAAACTTGACCTCGGCTGACCCGTATAAATATAGAGGCTCCCTCTCGGCGCGCGGCCGTGTGGCCACCCCGTGTGAGAACGGGGGGTTCCCCCCCAGCGATATATTTAATCTCAAAGACGGGGTAAGAAACGGTTATTCGATTCGCATAGCTAATTAGATATCATTATTACTTCGCGGTTTCGCCGGAGCCTTGCCTGTAAGAATCTGCAGGGCCAATCTCATGAGAGACCATGACAGATAGCCCAGCCAAAGCCCCAGTCAAATATGGCACATCCCGAGTAGCGCGCCTCTGTGGGTACATTTCTGGCAGCTGGGGCTAATGCATCAGCCATCAGTCAGATCTTGGGCGTTTACAGACGAATGGAGTCTGTGGGTACCCAATTGCCATAGCATATCTGACTCGATCGCGCTATCGGCCACTGGCGGGCAGCTCAGGCGATATCGGCCGATCGGTTTGTACGGTTGTCTCACACAGACAAGCGAACAAGCCAGCGCGCCAGCCGATCGCCGCCGCCGGGCCACCCCCCACACCATTGCTGAGCTGAGAGCGAAAGGGTCGCATATTTATATTGATCGCTCTCTCGCCGGACCGCTCTCACCACTTAGCGCGAGCAGATTTCACCGGCGCGATCGGCTGACGCCCGAACAGGCGCTCGTGCGGCCGTGTGGATACCCATTCGCGCCGCTCGAACCCCAGGGCGAACGCCGGACGAACCCGTCCTGCGCGGCCGTGTGGCTACCCAACGCGCGACAAAAGCTGAATGCATCGGAAAGAACCGACCCCCCGACAACCTCCCGCCTGGACTCGGATTGTGCAGCCGGAACACGAGCGCCCGGTGCCATCACGGAGGCAAGTAGTAACCTCCCGTGGCTCCCGGCCGCCCGCGCTCCAAAACAGGGAGACAGACGCCCTGTGATTACAGGTATGCACCACTGGTACTTCATACCTTGTATTGCCATACGCGAATACAGTTAAACATGCCTAACTACCTTTAGTTACCGGTTCCTCTCGGGAGGAAATATATGTCTCTGTAGCCTACTATAGGTATGGACCGAGAGGCCACCACTGTGCAGGTCCAGAAATCGACTCATACTCGATTGACTGCTGCAAAACCATACGATAGCATGACGTACAACGAGTTTATCGAGCAATTGCTCGATTACGCGGAGGGAAACCGATGAACGACAAAATCAAGGAGCTTCGAGCGCGCGAGACCAAAGAGCACATCGAGGAACTGCAGGCCGAGCGCGAGGAGCGCCGGGAAGAGGCCGGGATCGAGGACGACTACGTTACCGCGGAGGACCGCGAGGCGGCGCGTGTGGAGGCCGCGCTCGAACAGGAACTCACGCCCGCCGAACTCAAAGCGGCCGCTGAGAACGGCCAGACGGCCACCGAGTACGCACGCTCAAACCTCGGCGTGGGCGCTGTGATCGAGGCCCAGAAACAAGACGACTGGGCGAGCCAGGGGATGAAAACCCAACGCATCACGGCGGCGCTCCCCGACGATTCCACTCGTCGTGGAAACCCAGTCGCCCGAGGAGCGCTCACGCCCGACGAGACCGCCGCCGCAAAACGCGCGGAGATCACGGCCGAGCAACTCATCGAGCGTGAGTACGGGATCGATGCGAGCCTCCACGACGAGATCAGCCTCAAGGAGGCCATCTCGGAGCAACGTCGGGGTGGTCGTCGATGACCGAACACGAGGAGGTGTTGATCGGGAACGAGAAGACAATGGCCAAAATCGAGGAGGCAGCGGCAAAGGACGATGGATTAGAGGGCCAGATCGAGGCCATGGAGGCCATTAACGAGGAGATAGACTCCCGAATCGTGAAGACCGAGGCCAAGGCGGCCGCCAAAATCGCGGCGTTGAGGGCCAAGAGAGAGGATTGTGCGGGCGTGATTGAGGAGCTGAAGGCCCAGATCCGCCAGGAGGAGGCCTCGACGAGTGGGGGTGATCGCCAATGACAGAAACCCCGGCCGAGTTCGAGCTGATCGAGGCCGACAACGGCGCGCTCGCGCTGACAGGCGTGATCTGGGCCACGGGCGAGCACAACCTCCGGATCGGCGGAACCCCCAAGACGGCCGCTGTGGACACGGAGAGCCTACAATCGACGTACGAGGGCCTCAACGCCGATCTCGAAGCCGGCGCGGAGATCCCGATCGGGTTTGATCACCCACAACCGGACAGTGTTGCCGCAACGACCGACCTCGGAACGGTCGGCTACGTGGAGGCGGTCGAGCTGTCGGCCGACGAGTCCGAGATCGTGATGACCGACAGCCGGATCACGAACGAGACTGCCAAAGACGCGCTCCGAGCGGGCGAGTTCGACGCGCTGGACTTCTCGATCGTCGGTGGGTACGAGGCAGCCAAAAACCCAAAGAACACCGATGTGGTTCCGCTTACGGCCGAGATAACGGGCGTGGATCTCGTCATCGAGGGCGCTGTGGCCTCGGCAAACGTCGGCTCCATGCCGCCGCTCGCGGCCGCCGCGGCCGAGGAGCCGGGCGATCTCGACGCGAGCGCGGAGTTCGTGGAGGCGTTACAGGACCATGACAGCGATGCGGTCGAGGCCGCCGACGTGATCGCCGCCAAAGACGCGGAGATCGAGCGGCTCCGCGGCGTGGTCGATAGTGAGTTAGAGGAGTTCGAGGCAGAGATGGAGGAGTACGTGGGTGATGAGGTGGCGAAGGCAGAGGCGAAGGCAAAGGCGGAGATAGAAGCCGTACAGGAGCGCGCTGAAGCGTTCGAGGCGGCCGCCGAGGCAGCGGGCCTCGAAGCGGGCGCTGACCCCCACGCGCTCGTGGACGCCCAGACGCTCGATCTCAGGGAGGAGATCGCCGAACTTGAGGCCGATCTCCCGAGCGAGGAGACCGAGGACGTGGACGCCCGTGTGGCCGCCCTCGCTGGCACGAGCGCGGACGATCTCGAAGCTCGGCTCTCGGATCTCGCGCTCGATCACTCGCGCTCGAATCGCCGCCGGAACACCCAATCAAACGCGATCATCGCTGGGAGTTCTGACGATCACGGGATCGTCGATGGCAGCGGCTCGATGGATCAGGCCGACAACATCGCCGCCGCCACACTCGATCCGGTCGAGAAAAAGGACGCGAGTACCCGCGGCCTCTCAGCGGCCGCGTATGTCCGCGAGGAGTACGACATCGACGCGCGTGATCACGATACAGATCAATCGTTGCTCGCGGCGATGAGCGAGCGGCGGCGCGAGCGGCGCGAGGAGGCAGACCAATGAGCGGCGCTGACGACGATATCCGCGCGATGGTGGAGGAGTATCGCGCGCTGGTGTGTGTCGATCCCCACGACCCTTCCCTGGTTCATGTCATGCGTGAGGGGAAATATAACAAAGGCGGTTCTGTGTGTGGAGAGCGGTTTAACAAGTCGTGGTACATCCCGCTCGTGGCGCTGAACGAGGGACCACAGCGGTGGTGTCGTGATTGTCTCGACGGGATCGAGGAGGCCGGGGATGATGAGTGACGCGCCCGAGAGCGATATCCGCGCCGCTGTGGCCGACTATACCGGCTGGCTCTACGTCGATCAGCAGAACCCCCTCCGCATCCACGTGGAGCGAGAGCGAAACATATCCGCGTGTGGGTCAGGTCAGTCGGTGAGCGATAGGTTCCCCCTCGTGGCGCTGAGCGAGGGGCATGTGTGGTGCGGAACCTGCGTGGAGACGGTGATGGAGGGGTGAGATGGGGATTATCTACCCCTGTCCCGACTGTGACAGATCGTTCCCAGCGAAGCGGTTAATGACATTTCATTACTACGAAGAGCACGGGGTGGACTCCGCGTCGTGCGCCGTCTGCAGTGGCACAACCGTCGATAGCTGGATCGGCCTGGACAGATTCTGTAGCTATCAGCATTACGAGGAGGCAGCGCAATAGATTATGTCAGAGTTTTCAATCGATACCGATATCAGAAAGGAGGACTCGGAGCGATGAGCGATGCGAGTGTGCGGGTCGTTGTCAATGCCGTCGTCGATCAGGCCCAAGAGGCCATGGAATCCACAGCCGACGAGGTCATGCAAGTTGGCGCGAGCGCGACCACGGCCCAATCAGGGCTTGACGCCCTTGAGCGCTCGCTCGACAGCGCCGGCCGCTCGGCGGTCACAGCGCGCGGCGCGATCGGCTCGCTCGGCGGCAAGGCTCTCAAACAGACACCCGGCCTGTGGGCACTCCAGTCGGCGATCGACGAGGTCGGCGACGAACTCGACCACACGGCCGCCAAGGCGGTCGTCGCGGGCGGCGCAATGACGACCGCGGCTGGCGGCGCGTCGGCGCTCGGCCTCTCCTCGTGGGCGGCTGCGTCGGCAGTGAGCGCCCTCAAATTCGCTTTGATCGGGCTGATGGGCCTCGGCCTGCTCCCGGTGATCGTGCCGGTTGCGGGCGCGCTCGGCGGCATTGCGACAGCATTCGGCGCGATCGTCGGCAGCGGCTTCCTTGCGTGGGGAGATGGGGCAAAAAAGACGCTCAAAAAAGTCAAAAACGAGATCATAGCGATCGTCAAACCATTCGGTCAGCAGTTCGTTCCTCTCTTAAAAGACGCGGTACTCGCGTTGCCCGATTTAGTCAAGAGTCTTATAAAAGCTCTCGGACCCATGGGCAAGTTCAAGCAGGCGCTCCGTGACTTCGGCGCGTGGGCGATGCGGGTTCTCCCCAAAGTCGTCGCGTGGATGGTTGATCTCGGCCGTAAATCCCTCCCCCTGCTCCGGAAACTCGGCAAATTCATCGAGGAGGACTTGGTTCCGGCCCTTAAAAAGACGACGGAGCAAACATCGCCGCTGAAAGACGACTTTATTGCGCTCGGAAAAGCGATCGTAAAAGCCACACCACACCTCATAAAGATCGGCATATTCCTGCTTGAGCATGTCGTTCCCGCGCTCGCAAAACTCACCTCGTGGCTCGGAAAGGGAGCAAAATGGTTTAACAAACTGTCAGGTCCGGTCCAGAAAGTGATACTTGGGGTGACAGGCCTCATAGCCGTCCTCGCTCCAGTTATCGCCGCGATAAAGCTGGCCGTAGCAGTCTTAGCGCCGCTGTGGAGCGCGTTCACGACGGTTGCGGGCGCGATCGGAACCTTGGTCGCCGCGTTTAACCCCCTGACGCTTGCCATCGCTGCCATCGTCGCGGTTATCGTCGGCCTCGCGTACACCGTGTACACGAACTGGGACAAAATCAAGCGCTATACGTCGATTCTCGTCGACAAAGTGGTCGGCTTCCTTACCGGACTTAAAAAGGACGCCACACGCGCTGTGAATAATCTCGTCGACCGCGCGACGAGCCTCATCAAAGGCCTCAAGAAGGACGCGACGCGGACCGTCAACAATCTGGTGTCTGACGTGAAGTCCACGTGGTCAAACGGCTGGGATAACGTCGAACAGTCGCTCTCGACCGCGGTCGACAACATCGTTGATGAAGTCAAAGGACTGAAAAAAGACGCGGAACGGGAGGTCGACAACGCGCTCGGGAACATCGACGATACCGTTAAAAACTGGAACATCAAACAGCGGTTCAGCAACGCGATCTCGCGCGGCGTGACAGCGGTCGAGAACGCTGTGAGCGACTTTGAGGACGCGGGAGAGGACCTCATCGACGCGATCGTCGACGGGATCGAAAATGCCCCGAACGCTGTGGGGAACGCCGTTGAGAACGCTGTTGGAGGCGCTGCTGATTACATCCCCAGCAGTGATGCAAAGAAAGGGCCGCTATCCGACTTGACAGCGAGCGGCGAGGCGCTCCCCGAGACGCTCGCCAAGGGGATGCTGGCGAGCGAGCGAGCGGTGAGGCGCGCCGCGAGTCAGATGGCCGCGACAGCCATGCCACAGCTCGCTGTGGGTGGTGCTGGCGGCGCTGGTGGTGGCGGAGGCGGCGGAGTCCACATCGACATGAGCGTCGACGCCAGCGGTCGTGATGATGGCGAGGAGATCGCCGAGGACATCTCGGACGGACTGTACAGCGAAATGCGGTCACTCGGAATGGACTAATGACGCACGACTTACACCAACTCGCCGCCCGTGGACCGCCGATGGTCTCGTGTGACAGCTGTGGAGCGCCCACACGGAGCCACGCCCTCGTCTCGTGGTGTGACCACGTGGAGATACTGGACGATGCTGAGGCGGCCATCTCGGCCGCCCAGGACGTGGCCACAGGCGACGAGGTCGAGATCGGCGTGATGATCGCCTGCCACACGTGCGTGGAGGCGGCCGACCTCCCGCTCGATGGCGCGGCGGCGCGTGAGTTCGTGGAGGGGTGTGCTGATGAGTGAGTATCCCGAGACCGACGAGGAGGGCAACCCGATCTGTGGCCGCCCAGGGCCGCATCTCGACGGTGATGAGATCTGTGACAATCCACCCGGCCACCGGACCGATCACGAGGGAGAGGGCGCGTGCTGGGTGTGTGGAGGCAACGCCGGCGCGCCCGAGGGTAACATCAACGGCATGACCCACGGCGAGGGCGTGCCCCCCTCGAAGTACTTCGAGCACTTAGAGCCTCCACAGCAACAGTTCACCGTGGATATCTACAAGAGCTACATGCACGACGCGCCGTTTGGGTACGATAAATTCGCCAAATCGGCCGATGTGTGGCTGTTGGCGATCGATCGCCACAAGCGGCTCCGGATCAACGGCCTGCTGGCCGATGATGGCCTCGTGCTCGACGAGGAGATGGTTGGGCCAGACGGGGAGGTGACCGAGCGGCAAAAAGAACATCCGCTCATGCTGGCGTATCACCGCCTCGCTCGGGATAATCTGGCCGGGCTTGAGAAGTTCGGCATTCTCGACAAAAGCCCACGAGAGAAGCTTGAGGAGGGCAATCTGACTGTGAACCTGACCATTCACAGCGTGGCCGCCGAGGAGGCCGATCACGACGAGGACGACGTGGATGAATCCCGATCTGGGGAAACAAACAAAGAATCCGCGTCGGTCGGGCCGCCAGTAAAATGCCGTACCGAGTGACCTACTCGACGCGTTCGGCCTCGAACAGCTCGCCGCGCTCGACGAGCGAAGCCACGTTGCTGGCGAGGTCGTGCGGCGTGAGGTCGTCGCTCATCTCGGACAGGACGTGCAGATGCGCGCCCAGCAGCGCGATGCGGGCCTTGGCGGCGATCTCGGCGCGCTCACCGTCCGCCTGCTCTACCAGCTCGAAATCAAACCCGTCGCCCACACGCGCCGCTGTGATCACGACGAACGCGCTGTGATCGGCCTCTTCGAGGGAGTCACACGCGCGGGATACCGCTCGCTCGTAGTCGTTGTTGTCTGCCTGTTCTCCGTCAGTTTGATTTGCTCGGGATGCGTTGGAAAACATGGTTCGATCTGCGGCTAAGATGGAACCGACCGAGGGTGGTCACAACACCCTCATTTGCACGACTTTCGCCTCTGACCGGCAGCGTTCTGGTCGGTCCCAATACTCACATAGAATGCATACCACTTAGTACTTTCCCTCGGGGAAAAACACCTATTTGAGTACGGATTGCTTATCGACGAGCATGAGCGACAACCGACGGGATTTCACAGACGAGGAGTTCATCCAGGCCGTGGAAAAGCTGGCTCCCGTAGGCACACAGGGGGTAGCTGATCACGTGGAGTGCACGCGTCAAAACGCCCGGCTCCGTTTGCTCGATCTCCACGACCAAGGGCGCGTGGGCATGGCAGAGATCGGCCAATCGTACGTCTGGAAGGCCGTGGAGCGGTGATCGGAGGGTCTTCACCCTGGGTGTAGCAGGGGGAGATCCCCCTTCAGAAAGCTTTGTAGGCCATTTTCACGTCGTCCTCGATGAGATCCAGATATCGCATCGTGGTCGAGATGTCTGCGTGGCCAAGCTGTTTCTGAACTGATCGCACGTCCACGCCTTGCTTGAGCGCGTGGACAGCGTGGCCGTGACGGAGGCTGTGGGCCGATATGCGCCAGCGAGTCTGTCCGTTTTGCGTTTCCCCGATCTTTTCGTTGATCGGCTTTGCAGCCTTCCTGACGATCTCTTTGATGCCAGCAGATTCGAGCCTCTCGGAGTGGGCGGCCACGAACAGGTACTCGCTCTCGGGGTGTGTGTTGCGCTCGACATCGAGCCACAGATCCAGCGCGCTGTCGAGCGCCGGGCGGTAGTGGACCGTTCGCCAGTCGTCGGTCTTACTCGCGTAGATTCGGATCGAGCGGCCATCACGGTTCAGGTTGTCGAGCTTCGCGTTCCGGAGTTCTCCTTGGCGCATCCCCGTTTGCCACAGGGTTTCGATGATCGCGCGATTCCGGACGTAGTACTCATACTCAGACAGCTCCTCGATCATCGCATCCTTCTCGGCCTCCGTGACGTATTTCCGCACATCGCCGTTCTCGTCGGTGGTGTCGATCAGCTCGCGCGGCGAGATCGGATCACAGGGGTTCGGACCGTATTCCGGGAGTTCGTATTTGTTGACAAGAACGTCATAGAGCCGGAGAATGCGCTTGTATCGGCTGTTAACCGTTGAAAACGCGAACCCGTCGTCACGCAGGGCGAGGAGGAAGTCCTCCACGACGAGCGGTGTGACCTCGCGGAGATCCCCCCCGTCGAGAAAGTCCTGAAACAGCTCACACGAGCGCCGCGCCTGCAAGAACGTGCTCGAATCCGTCCCTTTCTTTCGGCCGAGGCGGTCGAGATACCGGGCCACGTTGTCGTCTCTCCACTCGATCGTCTTCACGAGCGGTAGTACCTCCCGTCGTCCTCGTGGACGTTGTGCATATCGGCGCGCAGATCGTCGAGCGCGCGCTGTACGTCGTCCTCGGGGAGATCGAGAAAGCGCGCGATATCGGCGGGTTCACCGGAGAGCACGCCCTTTCGCTCGTACAGCTCACGGTCAAAGCCTGGATCTGGGTGTGTGGGATCATCCGGAACAAAGTCATCGTGATCACACAGCGCGCCGTAGACCTTCGACGCGTGGTCACGCGCCTGTGGATCATCAGTGAGCTGTGACTCGATCGCTGCCAGCCGGTGGTGGATCGATTGGCCGCCATCGCCCAGCTGTGACTCGATCTTGTCGAGGCGGTCGAGCACCTCCGTACTCGCGCCATTTGACGTGTTCGTGTCTGTCTCAAACAGATTGCCGCCATCTCGCGCGCGCTCTTTTGCCACGCAGGTACGGATGAGATCGGAGAGCGATTTGTTGTAATCGCCCGCCATCTCCTTCCAGTCTTCCTTCTCGTCGGGTTCGAGCATCACTTTGATGGATGCTGTCTTGTTTCCCATTGCATTCGTCTATGGGAATAGTATGGGTATAAATCTTAGCGTACCGACCGGGGACGGTAACCAGCGCGAGCGTTGCCGCGATGGCGCTCGAGACGCCAGGGATGTAGCCGACGACCGCGCCACACAGCGTCCCGACGCCGCCGAGACCACCGGTGGTTCGGCGCGAGAGGGTGATGCTCGCGCCGTGCTGTTCGGGGATCCCGTTTCCCTCCATGGCGTCGATCAGCACGGGCGCACCGAACAGCCCCGTGAACAGCGGCGTGAGAACGCTTCCGACGGCCAGCGGTGGGTTCGTCGGGAGATCGAGCGCGATCAGCCCGAGACCGGCGCTCGCCGCGAACGCGAGCGCGCCACTACCGATCCGACGCGCGCTCGACTCCGTTCCGAGCAACGCGAGAACGATCGCTCCGAGCACGACCGACCGGTTGGCGCTGATGAAGGGGTCTGCGGCCACCATCACGGCCGTGAGTGGGACTGCCAATGGAACCGAAAGCACGACCGCCAGCCCACTGCCGAGCGCCGAGAGGCGAAGCGCTTCACCGCCACGCCCTTCGAGCACGAGCCGGTGACCGGGGAGCGCACTCACGGCCATCGCCGGATCGGGAACCCCGAGCGCGAGCATTGGAGCGATATCCAGAAACGTGTGAACGACGCCCGCAGCCAGCATCGCTGCCCCGACGAGCGGCGGGGGACCGGGAACCGACGGCGCGATCGCCGCCAGCAGAAACGCCATGTTGTTCGCGTGAAGCCCCGGCACGAGACCGCTCACCACGCCGAACACACACCCCGCGGCCACGAACGCGAGCAGCGCTGTCGTTCGGTCGGGAGCAACCACCACGACATCCAACACCATTGCGACCGCTGGGCGCGGTATCCGACCTAAACCCTCGTGATTACACTATTCCGACACGACGTGAAAAGGATAGCTCTGCTGTCGATCCGACTCAGCCGAACAGCTGGCCGAGACCCTCGCCGCTGGCCTCCTCGTCCTCTTCCTCTTCCTCTTCTTCGGCTCCGGCCTCGTCGGCTTCGGATTCCTCTTCTTCGGCTTCGGCCTCGTCGGCTTCGGCTCCGGCCTCGGCTGCACCGGCTCCGCCGGCCGCACCTGCGCCCCCTGCCGGGACTGCGGCCGCCTGCTCGACAGCCTCCTCGATGTCGACGTCCTCGAGCGCGGCGATGAGCGCCTTGACACGGGATTCCTCGACATCGACATCAGCGGCTTCGAGAACGCCGGTGACGTTGTCTTCGGTGATTTCTTCGCCCGATTCGTTCAAGATGAGTGCTGCGTAAATGTACTCCATTTGTGTTCGTTGTTAGCGTCGGTTGTTCGTGATTCGATCCGCTACCCAAACATCTCGCCGAGTCCTTCGGCTCCGCCGTCGTCGTCATCCTCGTCGTCGGGTTCGCTCTCGGCATCCTCGGCATCCTCGGTTTCCTCGGCGGTTTCCTCGGTAGATTCCGTCGTCTCGGTGGCTGCGGGCGCATCGACGCCGCGCAACTCCTCGGGGAGCGCCTCCTCGTCGTCGATGACCGCGGCGAGCGCGCGCATCTGGGCGTCCGCCTTCGAGACGAGATCGTCCGCGATGTCCGGGCTTTCGATCGCGGCGAACAGCCCGAGGCTGCGCGCCTCGTTGCTCGCCTTCGAGACCAGCGCGTCCGCGGTTCTGGCCGTCGGGTAGACGGCGTTGACCGAGAGGTTGCGCCCGGCAGCGACGGCCGACTGCACGTCGGCCCGGTACTCTTCGATGTCGATCGCCAGCTCTTCGGGTTCGAAGAACACGCCCTCCGAGTAGACGCCCTGGAGGTCGAGACCGACCTCTTTCGGCTCGATACCGAGCTCGTTCAACACGTTCGCGAGCTGGGCGCTCACTTCTTCGCCGGCTTCGAGGACCGTCGAGTCCTCGAGAACCTGAATGGAACCGCTGTCGATCCGCGCGTTCGCACCCACTTGCTGCAGCTCGCCCACGAACGGCCCGGGGTCGATGCCTGTGTCCCCTTCGGGGATCACGATGTCGTTGGGCGCGACCTCGCCCGGATTGATCGGCGCGGGCGTTTTCGACGCCTCGAGTTCCTTGTACAGCCCGAACGGGTTGTCGTCCGTCCCGATGAGACCGACCTGTCCGCCTACGAGACCGGTCAGCTCATCGAATCCCTGAGCGCTCGCTTCGAGCGCGCGGGTGAGGAGCGTGTTCCGGCTCACTCGGAGTTCGGCGCTGCCGTGGAGATCCCGGCGCATCTTCTGCAGTTGCTTGCTCGGGATGCCCGCGATGTTCACGACGCCGATGCTTTCGTAGCGCTCGATGAGCGCCGTGAGCGCATCGACCTCCTCGCGCTTCCACTCCGGAATGACCTCCGTTTTGTGTTCCGGTTGGGATTCTGCGGACATCTCAGGCCACCTCCATCGACGGGCCCATCGTCGTCTTCACGTAGATCGAATCGATGTTGAGCGGGCCTTTCTCCAAGTCCGCCTCCAACCGACGGATGATCACGTCGATGTTGTCGGCGATATCATCCGGAGCCATCTCCGCCGATCCGACGAGCGTGTGGAACGTGCGCCGCTCGCCGCTGCGAAGCTGGACGGTACTTTTCATCCGTTCGACGACTTCGACGACGTCGTCGTCGGGTTGGAGCGGCGTCGGCATCTTCCCTCGCGGACCGAGCACGGTCCCGAGATACCGACCGATGTCCTGCATCATGCTCGCTTGTGCGACGAAGAAATCCGTCTCGCTGGCGAGATCCTTCGCGTCACCGGAGTCGTCACCGAGATCCGACAGCTCGTCGCTGTCGAGTACGTCGTCGGCAACGTCTTCGGCGCGAAGGGCGGTCTCGCCCTCTGCGAACACGACGATACGAGTCTCCTGGCCCGTCCCGCGTGGAAGAACGACGCCCTCGTCGACGCGGTTGTTCGGGTCGTTGAGATCTAGATCGCGCAGATTGATGGCGAGGTCGACCGACTCACGGAAATTCCGCGGCGGAGCCTCTTCAATCGCGCGAGAAACTACGTCCTCTAATTCCTGATTTGCCATTGTTCACCTCCGTAGTCCGCCAGTGGCTGCTACGGCGTGAAACAGGCGCGTAACCTGCCTCATCCCAACACACTACGATCACGGACTTAAACACGTCGAAGTGTACACAACGGAGGTAACAGTCCGACAGGAGCCAACGGAAGATAGTGGTGCGGTAGAGCGAAAAGCTGCCTACGCGCTGGCCGTCTCGAAATAGTCGTCGTAGTCGCCCGCATCGATTTGCTCTTTGAACGCGCGAGCGTTCTCGCCCTCGACGGTAACGCCGAGTGAGACACAGGTTCCAGCGATCTCCTTAGCCGCGTTTTTCGTGTCGTACGCGAGTAGATCCGACTGCTTTTGCTCTGCGATCTGTTTCAGCTGCTCGAGTGAGATGTCGGCGACGAACTCCGCTTGTGGCCGGCCGCTTCCGGTCTCGAAATCCAGCTCGTCCTTGATCAGCGCCGCCGTGGGCGGGACGCCGACGTCGATCTCGAAACTACCGTCGTCCTCGTAAGTGACGGTAACGGGAACCTCCGTCCCGTCGAACGCTTCGGTCTGGTCGTTGATGTCGCTGACGACTGCCTGTACGTCCACCGGTGTCGGGCCGAGCTCCGGCCCGAGGGGTTGGCCAGGCGTTGCCTGACCGCCGGGGACGAGTACCTCGATCGTTCCAGCCATACCCTGAATCACCGCCTTGGTCGGTTTAAACCTTGCCAAGGAGAATTTCTCGGAGCATCGCACCCGGGCTGTGGCCTGAATCCGAGAACAATCAACCGCCGGTCGAAGCTGCCGGCCTAAGCTAACAGTGTCGAAATACATCCCGTGCCGCCTCGTTGATACGCCCAGTCTCATCATACACTGTTGCCGCTCCTGGGTCACCATCCACTCTGCGGTTCCGATAGTGTGCTTTTCGATCGAGATGACCTGCGGATTCTGCTGAATATTTTCGAGTTTCTTCCCGGTGGTGAGGATGGAGAGCATTCTATCCGACAACAGGGGACACGCCTCCAGAGTACTACTCGATTGCTGGGTTGACAACGCGCGTACTCATGCGTTCCGCCTCAGTTCGGAGTCGATGTACGACGAGAGCGAGACGCGTGTCGCCGCCGCCGCGTTCTCTCGGTTGGTTGTCGCCCGAGCGTACATCGTGCCGTTGATCGTGGCTTGAATGTGCTCTGCGATTCGCGTCGGATCGACGTCACGGAATACTCCGTCGTCGATACCCCGCTGGATGATCTCTTCCGTGGTGATCACAATTTGTTCGTCGAGCCGAGTGAACTGCTCGCGGAAAGCCTCGTTCGTCATGGCTTGTGAGCGGAGACCGACCATGACTTCCTGGAGTTGCCGCTGTTCCTCATCGGGTCGGAGGGGAAGAAGCTTTTCGATGACATGTTCGAGGTCGTCGTTCGGATCCGCTCCGGTTTCAGTACTGATTGTTGTCTCGAATCTGTCGACGGCGAACCCGAGAAATGCGACGAGGAGATCGTCCTTCGAGTCGTAGTGGTAGTAGAGTGCAGCCTTCGATTTGTCGAGCTCGTCTGCGATACGCGAGATCGACAGGTCAGCGTAGCCGTGTGCGAGCAACGCTCGGTAGGTTGCCTGCATGATCTCCGTTTCGGCGGTGTTCCATTTCTCGTCGGGTGAGTCGGTAGCCATTGTTAGTTCGAGTTGTGTTCGTCGAGTCCGTTCAGTTCGGTGATATCGACGCTGTCCAATTCGGTCGTACACCAGTGACAAAACTCGAGGTCGGGGTCGACATCCTTGCCGCAGGCGGGACATGCCACGGTCCCGTCGACTCCCTCTGTTCCGAGTGCTCGTGTGTCCCCTCTCCCGTTCATCTCTTTTCGCTTGCGTCTCGCAATGAGATATGCGTCAAGGACACTGGCGGTACTGATGAGGACGAGCGGAAAGACCGGTAACGGGTCAGTGAGCGTCCCCGAATCGATGGCGGCCATCGTTGATTCGGGGACGAAAAGTACTGAAGCGACGACTGTGACCCCAAGCCACCCGAGCGACCTGAGCCAGCGCCGGAGATACAGGTGACCGAGACCGGTGACGATCGCTCCCAAGAGCGTAGCGAGCAGTGGGTTGTCTCGAAGTGAGGCCCGCTCCATGTACTGAATGAACGTTTAGTAGGCATAAATCATTCGCTCGACGGTTGTGGGGTCAATGAGGACAGTTTAGCACCGACGGAATCGACCGAGATCGAAGCAGTAGAGCGCGTCTTCGACACAAACTGGGTGTGCTGGAGGAAGATCACTAAGGCAAACCACTTCCTTCCATATCGGCGTCATTTGGGGCGAAAAGTTGATGGTTACCGAACGTTCAGTCAGCCTGTGTCATCATCAGACTCGGTCGTTGATAAAGGTCAGCCGCCGAACGCGATACGCAGTCGGGAAGGACAACTGGAGCCGTTCGAGTGGTATGCCGAAATGCGTCAAGAATCTCCCGTACACTTCGATGAGCAGCGAGAGCGGTGGGATCTCTTTCGATATGACGATGTCAACCGTGTGCTCACCGATCACGACTCATTTACGTCTGATAGATCCCAGATGGGCGCTGAGTCAGCAAACGATACTGAAGATGGTGGATCGATACTTCAGACGATGATCAGTGTAGATCCACCCGAGCACAACCGCCTACGGGGATTCGTCAATGAACGATTCCAACCGGGAACACTGCGGGAATATCAGCCTCGAATCGAGGAGCTGACGGAAGCATTGCTGGATCAAATCGACGGCACCACATTCGACTTTGTCGACGAATTTGCGGTTCCCCTTCCAGTGATCGTCATTGCTGAACTACTGGGAATCCCTGCGGAACGTCGCGATCAGTTCAAAGACTGGTCGGACGCACTTGTTGCACGGCCTGAAGATGGATCGACCGCTGCAGTGAAACAAGTCCGACAACGGCGTCAACAGGCCCAACAAGAGATGGGACGGTATTTTGCCACGTTACTCGAGGAGCGACAAAATGGCACTGGAGACGATCTCATTACGCTCGCAGCGACGACCGAGGAGCTAACCAGAAAAGAACAGATCGGATTCTGTATGCTCCTTCTTCTCGCAGGGAATATTACGACGACAAACCTCCTTACGAACGCTCTCTGGTGCTTCGAAGAACAGGAGATAACGGACGCGATTCGAACAGGAGAGATCGATCGCAAACAAGCGATCGAAGAGGTGCTCCGGTACCGATCACCGATCCAATCGTTAGACCGCATCGCTGTCGAGGACGTTGAATTGAACGGACAGCACATTCAGGCTGGAGACGTCATAACGGGGTGGCTCGGTGCTGCAAACCGCGACCCGGAACGCTTCGATGCACCCGAAGCGTTCCGTCCCGAGCGAAGCCCGAATCGTCATATTGCGTTTGGAACGGGTGTTCACTACTGTTTAGGTGCGCCCCTTGCACGGATCGAGGCAGATATCGCATTTGAAATGCTTCTCGATCGATTCGAAACCCTTGAAGCAGATTTGACGGATCTACAGCCGATACATAGTCTGTACGGCCTCGAATCACTTACGTGCCACTACGAGGTGAAATCATGAATGGGTTAGACGGAAAGACTGCCGTTGTAACGGGAGCTGGATCAGGAATTGGACGCGCATCAGCACAGCGGTTTGCCGAGGAAGGAGCAAACGTCGTTATCGCAGATGTTGTCGAAGAAACCGGTCGCGAAACAGTCGATCTCATCGAAGATGCTGGCGGTGACGCGATCTTCGTCGAAATCGACGTTTCTGATACGGAGTCAGTCGAACGAATGGTCGATGTCGCGATCGAGACCTACGGCGGTCTCGAGTTTGCACACAACAATGCGGGAATACTCACTGGATTCGCAGAGGTTACCGATATCGGGGAAGACGACTGGGACAAACTCCTGGATATTAACCTGAAAGGCGTCTGGGCGTGCATGAAGGCCGAACTGCCCGTCATGGAAGAACAGGGACGCGGTGTGATTGTCAACACGGCTTCCGAATCCGCGGTAGTGGGGATGGGCGGGCTCTCCAGCTATTCGGCGAGCAAGCACGGCGTCGCGGGACTGACGAAATCGGTCGCTCTCGAGTACGCAACTCGGGGTGTGCGGGTCAATGCCATCGCTCCTGGTCCGACGAACACAAATATTCAGGCAAGCTCGGCAGGAAATCGTACTGATCCAACGTCGATGCCGTTCGATACGTCAGCAATGACCGACGTCCCGATGGGACGTGTTGCAGAGCCAGAGGAAATGGCTGGTGTCGTCGCGTTCCTCTGTTCGTCCGATGCCTCGTACATTACAGGACACATACTCCCGGTCGACGGCGGTCAAGCGGCTGAGTGAACGCCCTCACGCGTTACCCGTTCAGGCATGAATCCGGTTGTAGTGTAAAGCCAACACTGATGGCAGACACAACAATACCTCCGGACACTGATACCTCGTTGGTAGCCGTTCACCGTGTTGAATCCACCTATCGCAACGGTAACGGCGTCCAATTACATGTCGTAGCCGCGGGCGAGCCCGACGCCCCACTGGTCGTCTTACTGCACGGGTATCCCGATTTCTGGTACGGCTGGTGCGCCCAGGTCATTTCGCTCGTCGACGCCGGCTTCCGTGTGATCATCCCGGACCAGCGGGGCTCCAATCTGAGCGAGGCTCCCGACGGGATCGATGCCTATCGGATATCGGAACTATCAGTTGACGCATTCGAATTGATCCACAGCGAGAGCCGGGAATCGGCCCACGTAGTTGGGCGCGACTCCGGTGGGTTCGTCGCCTGGAACGTAGCCCGCCGTCAGCCATCCATCGTCGACTGACTCGGCATCATAAATGTCCCATATCCAATAATATACAGTAACACCTGAAGGCAGGTGGCTTCCTCATGCACAGCCAAGATTGAAACAATCTCTGGCCTAAATTTCTCAGATTCCTATAGATCATAAATTGGCCTAGCTGATTTCATGTTCTTGATTGACGCATCTCATCCACTCCCTGCTACAACACAGATGTCAGGGAAGCGGATCAACACGTCCGTAGGTGCCATCGTTGCGCCTATGGAGGAGAATTGGATTGCCGTCCGGATCAGCAATTATTGACATATGGCACACACCACTGTCGATGGGGTCCATCAGGATAGTCACCCCTTCATCTTGGAGTTCCTCGGTAGCTGTTTCGACATCATCAACTGCCATTGCGACACCACTGCCACTTTCTCCCGGTGTGAACGGCATCTGAGGGCTTGCCTCTCTGAGTGCGAGCGTGGTCGGCGGGAATGCAAACTCCGCCCACCCATTTTCTTCATCTATCTCCTCAGGCTCTAATCCAAGCGTATCACGATAGAACGGTACTGATGTACTGAAGTCAGTAACGATCTGGAAAACGAAATCTGCGGCTTTGACGTTCATGGTCATGGATTTCTTTGTCTGCGGTGTTGTCAACACAGTCTTCAATCAAATACGTAATCCTAGCGGACCGGAAGTGATCGCTCCCAACTACGGCGTGACGGAGTGAGCATGGAAACTCTCAGCTACTCCGACGCAGTTCGGAGGCAACTCCATCATCCCCCGGTCGAGCATTCAAGCCACCTGAAATCAGGCAGGTTATTTCCTCATGCACGATGCGTATTGGAATCAATTAATAGACCAAATCCCATATATCCACCACAACCGGATACAGCGGCTGAGAACCACCGAAGCTACGCGATCGCCACGCCCTGGCGGGTGAGCCAGTCGCTCGCCTCCCGGATCTCCACCGGACTGCCGATGATCCGTGTTTTTGTCTCTTCTTCGACAAACGAGAGCACGAACCGACGGTTGAGCTCCGAACGGAGACCAGCAAGCGTCTCCGTCGGGAGAATGATCTGCGTGCTGTCGCGAAAGCTATCTATATCGATCATAGTTCCGATCCCTCATCGTTGCTTGAACTGTTATCCATCCAGCGTTCGGTCTGTCGTTCGTCACGGGGAGTTTCAGTCACTGATGGGACGTTTCTTTATCCACTAAAGTGAATCTTTCGGAAATCATTCGATCTAATCTTGGTGTCGATCCCAATGTGTATATTCTAACGGGAATGGAACGGATATCGGTGGTATATCTTCACACGGTAAAAACACTTCGAGATGGACAAAGAGTTGTTCCTATCAGTATCATTTTCGGCGTGGGTGCCTGATCGTTCCACCGACAGTATCAGGAGTTCCAGGCACCGCTCGACAGATCGATCGAGTCGTTCCACTTCGCTACGAGCGCCGTGACGGCGAGATCGCCAGTGATGTTGTTCATCGTTCGGAGCCGGTCGAGCAGCGGATCGATACCGGCGATCATCCCGATCGCCGAGAGGGGCAAGCCGACCTGTGAGAACACCACAGACATCATGACGAGGCTCGCACCGGGGACGCCGGCCGTTCCGACGCTGGCCAGCAGGGCAGTGAGCAGGATGCTCAGCTGTTGTGCGATCGTCAGATGCACCCCGACGACGTTCGCAGTGAAGATGGCCGCGATGCCGAGATACATCGCCGTGCCATCCATGTTGATCGTCGCTCCGAGCGGCAGCGAGAAGCTGTACACGCCCTCTTCGATTTTCAGGTTTTCGTCGGCGTTGGACATCGTCACCGGAAGGGTGCCCGTGGACGAACGGATGCTGAGCGCGGTGATCATCGCATCCTTGCTGCCACGGAGAA
Organism: Halobacteriales archaeon YIM A00010; assembly: GCA_025041175.1. Classification (GTDB taxonomy): domain Archaea; phylum Halobacteriota; class Halobacteria; order Halobacteriales; family Haloarculaceae; genus Halocatena. The sequence goes on along the minus strand of JAKCFJ010000001.1, from coordinate 286,829 downwards.
AGGCGACTGGCGATTGGCCGACCAATAACGCGACAATGAGTAGCAGGTAAACCACCCCGATCTGTATCCCGACCGCCGTTAGGAGCGTCAGGACGAGCATCAACAGCTCGTAGATGGCCCCGGCTCCAGTTTGTCCGAACATCGACGCCATCAGCGCGAACACGCCGACGATGCCGTACTCCATGACCCCCCACACGACCTTGAACATGACCTCCGCACCCGCTTCGATGATGTCGAACAGCGTCTGAATCCCGTCGTGGACCGCGGATCCCTCCTCGAACTCCTCGCGCACGGCCGTCATCCCGATCCCGAACACCAACGAGAAGGTGATTACCCCGAGGATGTCCCCCTCGGCCATGGCACTGACCGGATTCTCGGGGACGACGCCCAACAGCACCTCCGTCAGCGGCGGTGCTTCCTCCGGGGAAACTGAGGCCTCCGTGAGCTGTAACCCCACTCCCGGCTCGATGACGTTGCTGACGAGCAGCCCGACAGCGATGGCGATCGACGTCGTCAACAGATACACGACGACGACCTGCCCACCGATCCTCCCGAGATTCGACGGCGAAAGCTGCCGGGACGCCATTATGATAGTGAACACGACGATCGGGACGATGATCATCTTCAACAGCCGAACGAACAGATCACCGAGCGGTTGTAACGCTGTCGCCGGCTCTCCAACGATGAGACCGACGATCGATCCCAAAACGAACGCGGCTGCGATCCGGTAGACGATCGGCACCGACCGATATCCGCGCCACAGTCCCGAGATAGTATTTGCCATACACGCCAGAATCACAGCATCCCAAATATATAGCTTGCTAAATTATATATTAATGTAATTATTTAACGATAGTCATGTGAAGACATCCCTATCGGTACAGTTCAGCACAGTAGGTTGGTAACGTTTCATAGGGACTGTTGTGAGTATGTTCGACACGGACGTTGACTGCCGAGTGCTCTGGGGGTTCACGAACCGTTCTGTTTCGCCACAGCGGGACGGAATCACAACAGTCCCTATCAGTCATCCGGTTGGCAGGGGGAGCCGACATCGATCAGTCCAGTGCCAACGAACAGTTTTTTCGCTGCCCATCTCCGACAGCCACCAATGGGTCTTGAGGAGGAGATCGAGGAGCTTGAAGCAGAAATAGCCAACACTCCGTACAACAAGTCTACCGAGGCCCACATCGGTCGTCTGAAATCGAAGCTCGCACAGAAAAAGGAGACGCTCGAAACCCGTTCGTCAGCCGGCGGTGGCGAGGGGTACGCGATCGAGAAAACCGGCGACGCGACGGTGGCGCTCGTCGGGTTCCCGAGCGTGGGCAAATCGACGCTGCTCAACGCGCTCACGAACGCGGACAGCGAGACTGCCGCTACGCTCAACGTGGGCGTTCAGCTGCTGGACGTGCCCGGATTGATCGAGGGGGCAGCCGGCGGTCGGGGTGGTGGCAGGGAGGTGTTGTCGGTCGTTCGCACCGCGGATGTGGTGTTGTTCATGCTGTCGGTGTTCGAAATCGAGCAGTACGCCCGCCTCCGCGAGGAGCTGTACGCGAACAAGATCCGCCTCGACCAGCGGCCTCCGAGCATGAGCGTCACGAAAAAACACAAAGGCGGCATCGACGTGACCACCAACGGAGACGTTGGACTCGAAACTGCGACGATCGAGGAGGTGCTCAGGGAGCACGGCTACGTGAACGCGGACGTGACGCTTCGCGAGGAGATCACCGTGGATCAGCTCATCGACGGGCTGATGGACAACCGGATCTACCTCCCCTCGATCGTCACAGTCAACAAGGCCGATCTCATCGATCACGGCTACCTCGACACCGTTCACGAGGAGCTGCGCGGACAGGGCCTCGATCCCGAGGAAGCCATCTTCATCAGCGCAGAGGAACAGAAGGGACTGGACAGTTTGAAACAATCCATCCACGAGACGATCGGGTTGATCCGGGTGTACATGGACAAGCCCGGACGCGGCGTCGATTACGAGGAGCCGCTCGTCCTCCGAGAGGGCGACACCGTCGAGGACGCCTGTGAGAAAATCGGCAGTGATTTCCGCGAGCGGTTTCGCTTTGCCCGCGTCTCCGGTCCGAGCGCGAAACACGACGAGCAACAGGTCGGACTGGACCACGAACTCGCCGATGAGGACGTGTTGCGGCTCATCGTCCGGCGATGAACCCCCGCCGGCGGCTACTCGTCGTGACGGCGTTGGGTCTGCTTCCGTGGACGATAATTACGTCACCCAGCACCGTCACGCTCGTGTTCCCGTTTGGATTGGTCGATGGAGCGTCGGGCCATCTGATTTTGATCAACGAGTATCTCCGGTTCTCGGGCGGGCAGGTCGCACCGTTTCTTAGAGCGTGGCCGATCGGCGTGGCCCTGTACGCCGGAGCGCTGCTGAGCGCGATCGGGGGCGTGTTCGGGTTCGAGGACGCCCGGCTGACCGGCGGGTTGTTGGTCGTGACCGCCGTGAGCCAGCTCCCGTTGCTCGCGGGGGTTTCCCGCCGAATGGGGTATCTGGCGCTGCCGGTGGGAATCGTGCTCATGGTCGTCGTGGCGTGGTGGATCTGGCCGCTCGTGACGGGGGCTGAGGAGCATTGAGTCGCCCTGGACGCGGTATTGTTAGGGTTGTAGCCAACGATGCTAGGGCTATGGGAGATCGTCGTGAGCGCAACGAGCGTGAACAGTTTCATCCGGATGATCCGTTATTCGCTGATCCGCCGACGTTTGCCAGCTCGAAGAGTGACGTTTCACACAACGTTACTGTGTACGTTGCTGGTGCGGTTTCGAACGAGCATGACGGCTAAGAGAGCAGGGATAGACGTTGTCATCCACGGATAAACGGCCATCGAACGCGTGTTTGCGTTCGACAGTGATCTTGTGATGCCCGGCGTTTCTCATACCTCCATTGACACTAGCGACTCCGATATTACTACCCTTCGAGCAACCCTTTTATCCGTTCCACCACTGTCCACGGACATGACCGGCGTACTCGACCACGTGATGATGCGCGTCGAAGACCTCGAAACGTCCCTCGATTGGTACCAGTCCCACCTCGACTACGAGGAGACGGGTCGGTGGGAGGCGGACACGTTCACCAACGTGTTTCTCGCCCCCGAGGATCGCCACGAGGACGAGGCGACGTTAGAACTCACGCACAACCACGACGGCCGATCCTACGAGCTGGGCGACGCGTGGGGTCATATTGCGGTGCGCGTCGACGACGTGTACGACGCCTACGAGGAGTTGATGGACGAGGGCGTCGAGGACTACCGGGATCCGGATTCGTGTGGCGGGCGGTACGCCTTCGTGACGGATCCCGACGGCCACGAGATCGAAATCGTCCAGCGCGAGCAGGGCGCGCGCTGGGGGTTGGACCACACGATGGTGCGCGTCGAGGACGCCGACGCCGCAATCGGGTGGTACGCACGGAAGTTGGGCTACGATCTAGTCCGGCGTTCCGAGAACGACGACTTCGCGCTGTACTTCATGAAGCCCGATGCCGCCGAAGAGGCGATGTCGGTCGAACTCACGGAAAACTACGACGGGAGCAGCTACGAGCTGGGCGACGCGTGGGGACATCTCGCCGTCCGCTCCGATGACCTCCACGAGGAATGGGAGGCGCTCATGGAGCGCCACGCCGAGGACTACCGGGATCCGGCGAGCTGTGACGATCGGTACGCGTTCACGAAAACGAACGACGGCCACGAGATAGAGATCGTCGAACCCTAGTCCAGCCCCGCGAGCCGATCGAGGGCGTACACGACCCGCAGCATGGAGGCGCTATCGTTGCGCTCGAACACGAGTTCGTCGGTGCTCAGGACGTGTTCGGAGACGACGCGGGAGGCGTGGCCCGGCGCAGCAGCGATCCCACAGTCGTTGTCCTCCACCCACTCCATGACGCGGAGATCGCTTTTCGAATCGCCCATCACGAGCGCGAACGGATCTTCGAGACCCAGCACGTCGAACGCCGTTTTGACGCCGGCGGGTTTGTCCAACTCCAGGCTCCCCATTTCGGCGGCATCACCCTTGTAGTAGGCGATGTCGACCCGCTCGAAAACGGATTCGATTCCATCGGGAAGCGCATCCAGATCCACGTCCGCCACACCCCCGTGTCGTTCGAGCACGCCCCGGATCTCCGGATCCGTGTCGGCGTAATACGCGCGCGCCATCTCGCTGTCGGCACCGTCGACCGCGGCGGCAAGCAGATCGAGAAGGTGACACAACGCGTCGTCGATCACCGACACCGCGCGGTCGCTCCCGGTCTGGAAGTTGGGCTTGAGCGTGATGTTGAACTCGTTGCCCTGGAGGTGACAGCCGCGCTTGATCGCCTCGGGCGCGTCCGAGACCACGCGTGATCGCACATCATCGAACACGGTTCGGATCTCCTCGTCCAATCCCTCGTACAGCAGCGTCTTCGTCTCCTCCCCGTGGCCGGGCGTGAACACGCCGTTGCCCGCTTCGTACACGACGCTCAATCGCCCCGAATGAACGAGCTCGTTGCCCAACCCCTGGGTGATGAACCCCTTGACGTTCTCCAACGTTTGGCCGGTGCAGATAACGATCGGAATGCTCTCCTCGTGGAGGCGCGTGAGCAGATACAGCGTTTCGCGGGGGATCTCGTTGTCAGTGCGACCCGCAGACCGGAGGGTCTCATCCACGTCCAACACGAGGACGTTCACCGCCCGACCGTACTTGGTGTTGAGATCCAACGCGGTGAACGCCTCGTCCTGGGAGGCGTGAGCAGCGATGTCGGCGAACGTCTCTCCGGCTGGAAACGTCCGTCGGATCGCCCTGCGGTTTTGGTCGAGCTCGTCGCTGATCTCCTGCCAGAGTTCCAGCGCGACGCGCGAGCCGAGCGCCGGAAAGAGATCCACGAGCGTCTGGTACTCACGAAGCGTTTCGGTGTCGAACTCGTCGTACAGCCTGTACAGGCGGTTGTATCGGTTCATAGTTGGTTCCTCACTCGGAGCGAATAAATCGTGGTGGATATCATGGTGACGTCCTGCAAACGGTCGGTTCACCGGTCCATCGGTGCGGTATCGACGTGAATCTCGTGGGCTTCGATGTCTTCGAGGGCTGCAACCCGTCCACCGACGGTGACCGGCCCGTCGTCGGTGTCGATCGTGAGCGTGGCGACTTCCCCGGTCGGTTCCACAGCAACGTCCGCGATGGTCCCGCTCGCGGTCCGGTTGTCGCCCGTTTCGACGTCCCGCCCCACGACGTGCGCGTAGAACTCCCGGTCCAGATCGCGGAGATCCTTCAGACAGCGACGGATGGACGCGTACCGGCGGGGGAACGGCCGCTCGTGTCCGTCGTCGGTGAGCGGGGTGGCCGTTGTCCACAACACCGTGTTGAAAAAGCCGGTGACGAGAAAGCCCAGCGCCGACCGATTGAAGATGACGCCGTAGTGTTCCGTGTCGCTCGTGAGCGCGCTTTGGGTCGCGTACACCGATCGCGTGCCGTCCGCGACGGCCATCACCGGCGTCGTGATCCCCCGCCGCGCACGCGCGCTCGTCGAAACCCGCGTGTAATCGTACTCCTCGGGCTGGGGTGCCGAGGCCGCGGGCGTCACGAGCAACTCCACAGCCACACCGGTCTCACACACATCCGACAACAGCTCCTCGAACCGGGACAACAGCTCCGGGGTGAGCGACAGCACGAGCTCGTATTCGGCGCTTTCGATCACCGTTTCGAGATACCGGAGAATGCTCGGACGGGACTTCACCAGCGACACCGCCTCCGTCTCGCGCGATGGCGTGGTGTAGCGGTCGGCCAACCCGTCGACCATCTCCTCGAGCGACGACTGGATCGTGGGAAACACCTCGTCGGGGTTCAGCGCCACGACCCGCATCGGACGGGATTCGCGCAGCTCGACCATCCCCCGGTCGCTCAGCTTCCGCACCGTATCGTACACCCGCGGCTGGGGAATCGACGTGTGCTCCGCGATCTCGCTCGCCGTCAGCTCACCGTGATCGAGCACCGCCAGATACGCCTCGATCTCGTACTCCCCGAAATCGAACCGATCACCGACGCGCTCCATCCGGTGACGAAGATCATCCGAATCCATTACGCGGCTATTTCCGTCCAACGAATAAATATTTACTGAATGATGAAGTAATTTATCACAATTCGGGAAACAGTTGGGCGTGAGAGCCGAGCCACACCAGGTCGTTCGTGGGTAGAGATATCACTCTATTGGTGACCGATCGCTCGGTACGACGCCCGGTGATCGGCGGAGCCGAAACAAAAATATTTACTGTTGTATGAGTGGTAGCTTCGGAGAAGGGCAGACACACGATGGAGACCAACACAGACGTTCTCACCCTCGGAGAGACGATGGTGCTGTTGAATCCCCATGAATCCGGGCCGTTGCGCCACATCATGGATTTCAGAAAGCGGATCGGGGGGGCAGAAAGCAACGTAGCGATCGGACTCGCGCGCTTAGAGCACCGTGCGGCGTGGATGAGCCGGCTCGGAGCGGATCCCCACGGGCGATACGTCCGTGATACGATCCGGGGAGCGGGCGTCGACACCCAGTACGTCGCGTTCGATCCGGAAGCGCCCACGGGGATCATGTTCAAAGAACGCCGCGAGCTCGGGGAAAGCAGCGTGTTCTACTACCGGGAGAACTCCGCGGCGAGCCGGATGTCCCCAGACGACCTACCGGAAAAAGCGCTCGCTCACGCTGACTATCTCCATTTGACGGGGATTACCCCGGCGCTGAGCGACACCTGTCGGGAGTTGGTAAGCGACGCCATCCGTCGAGCCAACCAGCACGATCTCACGGTCTCCTTCGACCCGAACCTTCGGTTCAAGCTGTGGGATCCGCCCGCGATGCGCGAGACCCTGCTCCCGCTCCTCGAACGGTGTGACATCGTCCTTCCCGGCGTCGAGGAGGGAGAGGTGTTGCTCGACACGGACGAACCGGAGCGCATCGCGGAGGAGTTCCGGGAACTCGGTGCGGCGGAAGTGGTCGTCAAGCTCGGCGCTGACGGCGCGTTCGTTGCGACGGACTCCGTCGCACAACGGGTTGACTCCTACGACGTGGACCGGGTCGTCGATCCCATCGGCGCCGGCGACGGCTTCGCCGCTGGCTACCTCTCCGGACGGCTCGATGGGCTGTCTCCCGACCAGGCGACCGACCGAGCCACCGCCGTCGGCGCGCTTGCCACCACCGTCACCGGTGACATCGAGGGGCTACCCACCCGATCCGAACTGCAGCAGTTCACGAACGAACAAACGGACCGGCTGCGGTGACACAAGCACAAACCACTCCTTCACCAGCTATCCCACCGCGCTCATCAATTCGTTTTGTTTGTGGAGAAAGCACTTATATTCATAGACAAAATAATATATTGGTGGCCATGAATGAATGTTAATGAGTCAACCGTTTCGGGGGCGAGATACGAAGACGAGGCCGCGCGTTCGGGAGACGATCCGCCACGAACGATCGCCAAAGACACGGCGTTCCATCTGTTGCAGAACGGTCGACGGCGTGCGGTGCTTCGGATGCTCATCGCGTGTGGTGGGGACGACGTTTCTATGCGTGAGGTCGCCGAGCACGTTGCGGCGTGGGAGAACGACACGACCGTTCCGCGACTGACCTCCATGGAACGCCAACGGGTGTACATCGCGTTGTACCAGTCCCACCTTCCGAAGCTCGACGACCATGGCGTTATCGAGTACGACCGGGATCGGGGGACGCTCCGTCCGACGCCCCTGATAACGGTGTTCGAGCCGTATCTCGACCGCGGATTGGACGTACCGAACGTTCTTCGCTCCGATTCGAACGCCGAACCATAGCCACCGCGCGCGCGGCGTCCGGCCCCCGATACTATTCTGATCGGGATGAGCGCCGGGAATGTCGCTCGGGCACGCTCTCCCGAACGGTGGTCACCACCCCAACAATCGAGCGAGCACACCAGCCAGTGCCACGACTACTCCGGCAATGAACGTGCCGGGTAACGGGAGAACGAATAAAACGACGCCGATCGCGATGATGATGGTCGATACGCGCATGAAGATGGGGGTACGCGCTGAAGATAGTTACGATTGTGTGTCTATCTATTGACACCCTCCGCCAGTTGATCCATCGATCCGCCCACCGAAGAACGCCCTCGACCTCCGTGTGTTTCTGCGTTCGGTATCCGCTGTGACGATCGTTCGTCTGGCTGGCACAACTGTTTTAGTCAATAGCTACCTATTACCACACCTGCACCGGCGAACCGCTCACCGGGGGGAGGGACACACATGGCAGACAAACCGCACCAGAATCTAGCGATCATCGGTCACGTCGACCACGGGAAGAGCACACTCGTCGGTCGGCTGTTGTTCGAGACCGGCAGCGTTCCCGAGCACGTGATCGAACAGCATCGAGAAGAAGCAGAAGAGAAGGGCAAAGGCGGCTTCGAGTTCGCCTACGTGATGGACAACCTCGCCGAGGAGCGCGAACGGGGGTTAACGATCGACATCGCCCACCAGGAGTTCGACACGGACGAGTACTACTTCACCATCGTGGACACGCCGGGCCACCGCGACTTCGTGAAAAACATGATCACGGGCGCGAGCCAGGCCGACAACGCGGTGCTCGTCGTCGCGGCCGACGACGGCGTCCAGCCACAAACCCAAGAGCACGTCTTCCTCTCGCGGACCCTTGGCATCGGCGAACTCGTCATCGCCGTCAACAAAATGGATCTCGTCGACTACGAGGAGAACCGGTACCACACGGTCGTGGAGGAGATACAACAGCTCCTCAAACGGGTCCAATTCTCGGCTGGAGACACGAGTTTCATTCCGATTTCGGCGTTCGAGGGCGACAACGTCGCGGAGCTGTCCGACAACACGCCGTGGTACGACGGACAGACGATCCTCGACGCGCTCAACGACCTGCCGGAGGTCGAGCCGCCGACGGACGCGCCGCTCCGGTTGCCCGTGCAGGACGTGTACACGATCTCGGGCATCGGGACGGTGCCGGTCGGGCGCGTCGAAACCGGCGTGCTCGAACCCGGCACGAACGTCTCCTTCCAGCCCAGCGACGCAGGTGGCGAGGTAAAGTCAGTCGAGATGCACCACGAGGAGGTGCCCAAGGCCGAACCCGGCGACAACGTTGGCTTCAACGTCCGTGGCATCGGAAAAGACGACATCCGTCGGGGCGACGTCTGTGGCCCGGCCGGCGACCCCCCATCCGTCGCCGAAACCTTCCAGGCCCAGGTCGTCGTGATGCAACACCCCAGCGTGATCACACCCGGCTACACGCCGGTCATCCACGCCCACACGGCCCAGGTCGCCTGCACGTTCGAATCGCTGGACACGAAGCTCGATCCCGCGAGCGGCGACGTCGAGGAGGAGTCCCCCGACTACATCGAGAGTGGCGACGCGGCCGTTGTGACGCTTCGCCCGCAGAAGCCGCTGTCGATCGAGCCGTCCTCGGAGATCCCCGAACTCGGGAGCTTCGCCATCCGCGACATGGGCCAGACCATCGCCGCCGGCAAGGTCCTGGGCGTCGATGAAACGTGAGGGCGGTCACTCGGCTCGTTTCCCGTCCGCAATGTCGCGGTCGATGTCCTCGGTATCGCGCGTGCTCGGATCGCCGTAGCCACCGCCCCCCGGTGTCAGCACCGTCACCGTCGTTCCTGCCGGCACGTCGCGCGTCGTTTTCGCCGGTACCAACGCTCCGTCGAGCTGGTTCTCACCCGTCGCACCGTTCTCTCCGCCAGCGATACCGCTCGGGGCGGTCCGGCGGCGTTCAGTGAGCAGCGAGACTGTCGCATCCACCGTGACAGTGACCGAGCGTTCGATTCCCAGCCCACCGCGGTGTCGCCCCCGCCCGCCGCTACCCGGTCTGAGCGCGTACCGTTCGACTCGGAGGGGATACTCCAGCTCTAGCGCTTCGACGGGCGTATTGAGCGTGTTCGTCATGCCGACCTGCACCCCGTCGATGCCGTCCTTGTCGGGGCGAGCGCCGAACCCGCCGCCGATGGTCTCGTAGTAGGTGAACGAGCCGTCGCGGCTCCCGATCGTGAGGTTGTTCATCGTCCCCTGACCCTGTGCGGGCACGCGGTCGGGCACAGCCTCGGCGAGCGCACCGAACACGACGTCTGTCACGCGCTGGCTAGTTTCGACGTTTCCGCCGACGACGGCCGCGGGCGGTGTGGGATCCAACACCGATCGATCGGGGATATCGACCGATATCGGGTCGTAGCAGCCGTGGTTGGGCGGAATCTCGGGGTCGGTCACACACCGGAGCGCGAAATACACCGCGCTCCGTGCGACGGCAGGAGGCGCGTTCATGTTGCCCGCGACCTGTGGGGCCGTCCCCTCGAAATCCACGTCGATAGATCCGTTCTCGACGGTGATCGCCGCCCGGATCGGCACGGGTTCCACAGCGATGCCGTCCCCCTCGATCCGATCGACGGCCGTGTACGTTCCGTCGGGCAACTCCTCGATCGCGGCCCGCATGCGGTCGTGTGAGTACCGGATGATCGCGTCGAAGCCGGTGCGGAGGGCGTTCCGGCCGTGTTCCTCGGTGAGTTCGGTCACGCGCGTTCCCGCGCGTTCGTTGGCCGCCAGCTGTGCCCGCACGTCGGCCCGCCGTTCGGTCGGGTTTCGAACGTTCGCCAACAGCAGCCCAAACACGTCCTCGTTCACCGTTCCCTCGCGTTCGAGAAACAGCGGCGGGAGTCGCACCCCCTCCTCGTAGATCTCCCGTGCTCCGGCGGGCATGCTCCCCGGCGTTGCCCCGCCGACATCGGCGTGGTGGGCCCGCGAGGCGGCGTACCCGACGATCGAACCGTCGGTTCCGCCGAGCGGAGACACCATGGTCACGTCCGGCAGGTGGGTGCCACCCCCCTCGAACGGGTCGTTCACCACGACCACATCGCCCGGTTGGGGGTCGCGTTCGATCGCCGCCGCGACTGAGGCAGGCATCGCGCCGAGGTGAACGGGGATGTGCTCGGCCTGTGCGAGCAGCCGTCCGTCAGCGTCGAACAGCGCCGTCGAACAGTCCTGGCGCTCTTTGATGTTCGAGGAGTACGCGCCCCTGATGAGCACACCCCCCATCTCCTCGGCGATGCTTTCGAGCTGATTGCGCATGATTTCGAGCGTCACCGCGTCTGTGTTCCGATCGTCGCCCGTCATGGATTTCTCGAAAGGACGATGGTTCCGTTTTCGTGGACTGTTCCGGTCCAGGTGGGCGGAATCACGGTCGTACACGCCGGCTGTTCGAGAATCGCCGGGCCGCTCACGGTGCTGTTCGGGGACAGCCGCCGGCGGTCGTACACGGGGGTCTCGTGGAACCCGTCCTCGAAGAACGCCCGACGGGTGCCTGTTCGTGGCTCCTCCCCGCCCTCGTCGGTGGCGATCGAAACCGGCTCCCGTTCGATGGTTGCCGTCACTCGGAGCGAAACCAGCTCGACCGCCTCGTCCATCCGGTAGCCGTAGGTGGTTTCGTGGGCAGTGTGGAACCGCTCGCATAGCGCCTCGGGCGAGAGGGGATCGTCCACAGGAACCGTCAACTCGAAGCTCTGACCCGCGTACCGGAGATCCGCTGATCGCTCGACGCGCGCCGCGTCCGGATCGGTAACGTCCGAACGCACGTCCGCCGCCAGCTCCTCGAACGCATCCTCGACGCCGCCGTCGAGATCGTCGATACGCCGTTTGTGCGTTCTGACGCCGTCGTGTTTCTCGTCGGCCGCGAGCAGCCCGTAGGCCGACAACACCCCACAGGGCAGCGCGACCACGACGGTGTCGATGTCGAGACGGTCGGCAAGCTCCGCGGCGTGCATCGGGCCAGCCCCTCCGTAGCCGATGAGCACGAACTGGCGTGGATCGTAGCCGCGTTCGACGGTGACCGAGCGAACCGCCCGCGTCATGTTCGCGTTCACGACACGGTAGACGCCCTGGGCCGCTGCGAGCGGTCCATCGAGAGCCGCCTCGGCAGCGAGGTCCTCCATCACCCGTTGGGCCGCGTCGGCGTCGATGGTCAGTTCCTCCCCGAGCACCGTGTCGCTCCCGATGTATCCGAGCACCACGTTGGCGTCCGTGACCGTCGGATCGGTGCCCCCGCGCCCGTAACACGCCGGGCCTGGCGTCGCGCCCGCCGACGCCGGTCCGACGCGGAGCGCACCCCCGGCGTCGACCCACGCGATCGATCCGCCACCCGCGCCGACAGTGGTCACGTCGACCATCGGCGTGGCGATCGGCCGCCCGTTGATCGATGCTCCCGTCGTTCGCTCGATCCCCCCGTCTCGAACCAGCCCGACGTCGCTGGACGTGCCGCCCATGTCGAACGTAACCGCCCCCGCTGTGTCCGCCTCGAGCACGTCGACCGTGGCGGTCGCGCCGACGACGCCCGCCGCGGGACCGGAGAGCGCGGTCGTGACCGCCGTGGTCCGGGCCGTGCTCGCGGTGACGACCCCTCCGTTTGACTGCATCACCGACGGCGCTGGCACGCCGAGTTCGGCGGCGCGGGCTTCGAGCCGACGGAGGTAGCTGTCGATGACGGGCGTGACGTACGCGTCCACGACCGTCGTTGCGGTCCGCTCGTACTCCCGAAACTCCCCGAGCACGTCGTGGGACACCGACACCGGAACGTCCAGCTCGTCGCTCAGGATCGTCTCCACGCACCGTTCGTTCTCGGGATGGGCGTACGCGTGGAGCAAACACACCGCGACGCTCTCAACCTCCCGGTCGTCGAGCACGCCAGCGAGTTCGCGCACCGCCGTTTCGTCCACCGCCTGCTCGATCTCGTCGGGAGTCGCCCGCTCCTCGAGTTCGAACCGACGCCGGCGGGGCACGAGCGGCTGTGGCCGCTCCGTGTCGAGATCGTACAGATCCGGACGGTCCTGACGGGCGAGTTCCAGCACGTCACGGAACCCTGCCGTCGTGACCAGCGCCGTTTTCGCGCCGGTTCCCTCTAACAACGCGTTGGTCGTCACCGTCATCGCGTGGGAAAACGCGTCGATCTCCTCGGGAGCAACCCCGCCACGAGCACACGCGCGCTCGATGCCGGCGACGACGCCCTCGCTCTGGTCGGCCGTGCTCGGTACCTTCGCCGTGAACAACCCACCCGGCGTCACCAACACCACGTCGGTGAACGTCCCGCCCACGTCGACCCCGATCCGTATCGAATCCGTCATTCGTTCGTACTGTGTCCGCAATGGATAAAGCGGCTCGGACGCTCCTCCCGAGCCACCACCCAACACAACCGTCGAAATGATAGAACAGTATTGTATTTTATGTATGGTGTATTGACGGTAGATTTACTTCTTCGTGCGGCGTATCACTCGTCGTGTGATCCACATGGCGTTGGTATACAAACGCGACGGCGCAACGATTGCGGAGCCGAACAGTGCGACCGTATTCCGAGGGGCTGTCTGAGATGGACGGTGCCGACACAGTGATCGCTCAGGCGTCAGGAGCGGCGGTTATCGACACGGTGTTCGTGTTCGTCGTCAGTCTGATCATCGGCGCGGTCGGGATCTACGCGGGTGCACGGTTGCTCATCGATGAGGACACCAGCTTCTGGTTGGCGCTCGTGACGGCGTTTCTCGGGGCGATCGTCTGGGCAGTGGTGTCGTTTTTCATCGGCTGGATACCGCTGCTCGGACCGTTGTTGACGCTCATCGTGTGGCTCGGCGTCATCAACTGGCAGTATCCCGGCGGCTGGATCTCTGCCACAGGAATCGCCATCGTGGCGTGGATCGTTACCGGTGTGGTTCTCTACGTCCTCAACGTGCTAGGCGTGGTCGGGCTGTCCGCGCTTGGCGTTCCGTGAGCATCGGGCTGTCGTCGAAAGAGCGTCGGAAACTACGGCCACAGTCCACGCGCGTTGTGCGCCTCCGCGATGCGCGAGAGCGCGACGATGTACGCAGCGTCCCGCCACGAAACGGTTCGTGACTCGAACTCGTCGCGGACGGCTGTCCACGCGGCTTCCATCTCGAGTTCGAGTTCCTCGTTGACTCGTTCGAGCGCCCACGACTGTCGGTTGATGTCCTGGAGCCACTCGAAGTAACTGACTGTCACGCCGCCAGCGTTCGCCAGAATGTCCGGAACGACGGGGATCTCCCGCTCGTCGAGGATGGAATCGGCGGTCGAGGTGGTTGGACCGTTCGCCCCCTCCACGACAATGTCCGCACGAACCGCGTTCGCGTTGGCTTCCGTGAGGACGTTACCCAGCGCTGCGGGAACGAGAACGTCCACGTCGAGCGTGAGAAGCTCCTCGTTCGAGATCGTCTCGTCGGCGTACACCGTAACCGCTTCGGGTTCTTCGTCGTGTGAGGGAACCGAGTGCGTGTCGATGCCGGACGGATCGTACATCGCTCCGTTCACGTCACTGATGGCGACGATGTTCGCCCCCCTGTCGTCGAGCAGTCTGGCAGCGCTCGCCCCGACGCTGCCGTACCCCTGTACTGCGACCGTCGTGTCCCCGAGCGAACGACCGTAATACTCACAAACAGCTTGGGTGATGATGGCGACGCTCCGGCCAGGCGCTTCTTCGCGTCCGTGACTCCCGCCGATAACCGGTGGTTTTCCAGTGACGACGCCCGGAATCGTTTCGCCTTCCTGCATCGAGTAGGCGTCCATCAGCCACGCCATCGTTTGGGGATCCGTGCCCATATCGGGGGCCGGAATGTCCTGCATCGGTCCGATCACGTCGCGGATTTCCTGCGCGAATCGGCGCGTGAGTCGCTCTTTTTCCTGTGGACTCAGCTCCTTCGGATTGACCGCAACGCCTCCCTTGGCGCCACCAAACGGGAGATCCATGACCGCGCATTTCCACGTCATCCACATCGCAAGCCCGACGCATTCGTCCCTGGTCACTTCGGGGTGGTAGCGAAGGCCGCCTTTGTACGGTCCTCTAACGCTGTCGTGTTGGGCGCGATAGCCGGTGAAGACCTCTACTCTCCCATCGTCGCGCTCGACCGGGAGGGTGACCTCGTGAACCTCCGTCGGGTGTCGCAGCCGCCGAACGATGTTCGGATCGATCTCCAGGTGCCCGGCAGCGTGGCGGAGCTGGCGGCGTGCCGTTTCGAGCGCGGATTCGTTGCTAGCCTGCTGTGCGCCGTTGCTATCGGTGTTCTCTGTGGTCTGGGGAGGGACCATGGCTATTCGATCGGATATTGCCGGTTTCGTAGCTGTCCACCACACTCCGGACACAAGCCGGGATGAGATGTTGCTGTAACGATGTTTCCACACTCGAAACACTCGTACGGTCGGTCCTCGTTCGGATCGTAATCTGGCTCTTTCATGACAACACAGAGAGCATCGGGTCTCGGACGCTCTCTCTACTAATACATCAAAGGTGTATAAGGAAATGCTCGGAAGCTAAGCATCAAACCACCCAAGACAGAGGATGGTTCGTTATTGAACCATCCTCGTGATCGGCTGGTAGCGATGCAGCCGTACCGGGAGGACCCCCGAACCACGCGGTGATCGTCCGCTACCCATCGGTTCGGGAGGGGACGGAGGGAAGTCCACGATCGTCGAACAACGTGGTGAACAGTTTTCGTTGGACGGTCCGAATGTGCTGGTAGAACGCCGGTGGGGAGATGTCCAGTGTCTCCGCGATCTCTTCGCCTGTCCGTTCGCGCGGTGCTTCGAAGAACCCGCTGTAGTACGCCGTTTGAAGCACTTCGAGCTGCCGGTCGGTGACTCGATCGAGGAATCGTGAGTACAGGTTCTGGGTGGTCGATTGATCGACCGTTCGTTTCGATCTGAGCTCGACGTCCCTGAACGCGTCCGTCACGAGGTGGGTGATGTGGCGTCCGTCGACGCTTTCGGGAATATCGATCACGAGCGTCGTCGCGTCCGCGTCGACAGAGGCGCGCCGGAGGACGGCCCCGTGGTCAGCGAGCTCGAGCGCGAGAAACTGATCGGTGAGACGGAGTCGAAGCACGCCATCGGTACCGTCCGCACTGATCGGGTGGACCTCGTCGACGGCGACCAGCTCCGTCGCAGCCTGCTCGACCATCTCCATCGATGCTCCCTCGACAGTGACGAACAGATAGCTACCATCCGCGGTCTGCCGGACGCCGCCCCGGTAAGTGAGCGTACACCCCGCTTTCTGGGCGATCCGAGAGAGGACAAACAGCGGATCGTCGATTGCGAACGTCACCCGGGTTATCGACGTGGTGAGCAGCGCGTTCTTCCGTTCGATAGCGCTCACAGCGGAAGCGATCGTTTCGCCCAGCTCCGCGAGCACCGCTTGGGCGGTCTCGTCGAACGCGTTCTGGGTTTCCGCGTAGACGGTCAGCACGCCGTAAGTGAACTCGTCGTACGCGATCGGGACGCTGAGGATCGAGAGATAGTTCCGTGACAATGCCTCCTTTCGCCACGTTTCTTGGCGGAGCCGATCGGCGACGTTCGTGATTCTCGTCACGTCCCCTGTCGCTCCAGCGCGGCCCGCCGGCTCGGTTTCTGTCTCACCGACGGAAAAGGAAAGGCTGTCGAGATAGCCTCGTTCCGCGCCGGCCCACGCCCGTGGTTCCATCGTGTCAGGGACGGAATCGTCAACGCCGATCCACGCGAACGCGAACCTGTCCTCGGCGGTAAGACGCTGGCAGACGGCGTGTTCGATCTCTTCGCGCGTTTGTGCCTGGACCAGTGCCTGATCGATCTCTCGAATGATCTCGTTGATGCGATCGAGCGCCGTGAGTTCGGTGTTTCGGCGCTGGAGTTCGCGTTCTTGTTCGCGCAATCGACGCTCCCGCCTGATGCGATCGAGCGCGGCCTCGGCCGTGGCAGCGAGCAGATCGGCGAGTTCGCGAGTGACCGCGTCGAACTGTTCCACGTCGGACGATCCCGCGACGAACACGCCGTGATCGCCGAGCGGAATGTAGGCAGCGCTTCGGACGTCAGTCGCTCGGTTTTCGAGCCGGGGAGCGTCGTGAACGTCGTCGAAAAAGAGGGCGTCGTCCTCGACGAAGCTGTAGCTGGTGAGACTTTCGGCGTCGGCCGGTACTGTCGGAAGGGGACCGTTCAGCCGTTTCATCGTGGACGATTGGGCGACCGGTTCGAGGACGCTCCGATCGGTATCGAACAGATAGATCGCGCTCGCCTCGATGTCGAGCACGCTCGGAACGTCGTCGACGATGTGGTGGGCGATCTCCTGTGGCGTTTCCGCGTACAGGAAATCCCGCATCGTCTCCTGAAGCGTGGCTAGCGCTTCTTCGCGCTGTTTTCGTTTCGTGATGTCACGGCAGCTGTACAGACGGGTGCCGTCCTGGATCGAGACGGCTCGTACGTTGACCAACAGCGTGTGTTCCTGTCCGGCTTTGTCCGTCGTCGTGCACTCGATGTTTTTCAGCACGCCCGTTTCTGCGAGTTCATCGCTGTCGAACAGGTCCTCCCCGAGGAGCGCATCGATCGTTCCCAGCTCGCGGATCTCCGCCGCGGTGTAGCCGAAGATGAAATGGACGTTCGGACAGATGTACGTGAAGGCACCGTCGTCGTCCGTCACCAACACGGTGTCAGTCATGTTGTTGAGGGTCACCCGGTGAAGCTCCTCGGAGGATCGAAGCTCCCGGTAGAGCGATACCCGCTCGGTGATGTCGTCTCCCTCCACGACGATTCCGACGAGCGCACCCGATGGGTCTTGCACTGGGAGCGCGGAGAGTTCGATGATCCGCGTTCCGTCCTCGCCGGCGTTCGTTACGACCCGCTCGGTCGATCGTTCGTCGATGACCGATCGGACGAGCTGCTCGATGTGGGATCGGGTCTGTTCCGTTCGTTCCCACCACGGAAGTTCCCAGAAGCGATCACCGACGACGTCGGGAACGCCGGAGTCGATCATCTCGAGGGCGGTTCTGTTTGTCCGCTGTAGCCGCCCCTCCGGATCGAGCACCCACGTTGCCGTTTGGGTGTTTCGAAAGACCGCGTCGAACTGTCGCGATCGATCCCGTTGCGTTCCCGTTTGCCACGCGTCGTGGACCGCCTGTGACAGCCGTTCGATGATCTCATCATATGGGATGGACGAGGGATCAGGGACGGCGACGTAATCCGTGGCTCCGGCGGCGAGCGCATCGCTAGCGATCCGTTCGCTTCCCGATGGGGTGCACACGAGAATCGGGAGCGCGGTCGCCGTTTCGCGCAGCGACTGGAGGAGATCGATTCCCGTTCCGTCAGCGAGTTCGTACCCCGTCACGATGCAGTCCGGAGCGTGAGACTGTGCGGTAAACGTTCTCGCCGCTTCGACCGTCCGCAGACGCCGAACCGACCCATCGTTGACCGACTCGAGCGTCTCCGCAAGCTCGTCGATCCACTCGGCCGTACCGACCACTGCCAGATCCGTCGTCGGGAGGGTAGCTGTCGAGGGAGCCATATCGTTGCTAATCAGACCTCCGAGTGGGTCAATCTACTGGGACCGAGCCGCTTGAACGGTGGCAACTCCCGCTCTCCTGACGAGTCGGTAGCCATTTTTATCGGGGATCGCATTGCTGGGGTCGTGCGCGTTCTCAACCACCTCGAACTCGAATCCCACCTCGACCGGAGCGGTATCGAAACGTCCGTCAGCCACCAGCGCGAGGCGCTCGCGCGAACGGACGTGTCGGTCGCCACGTCGCTGTGGAACGGCGGTTCACCAAAGCAGGCGATCAAACACGCGGTAGACGGTGGCGGTCCGTTCGCGTCGATCGATCTGGCTCACTGTAACATGGTCGGACCGAGTTCGCTCGCAATCGCCCGATACGCTCACCACTATGATCTGCCGTTGGTCCTCCACGCCCACGTCACCCGCGAGGACTTCGCTGAAAGCTTCCGGGGATCGACGGCCGTCGGTCCTGCGCTCGAGCGGTATCTCCGGTGGTTCTATTCCCAGGCCGATCTCGTTCTCTGTCCGAGCCAGTACACGAAGGGCGTGCTCGAATCCTACCCGGTCGATGCGCCGATCCGTCCGATCACGAACGGGATCGACATCGACTCCCTGTCGGGTTTTTCCTCGCTGCGAGCGGAGTACCGACAGCGGTACGATTTCGACGGGACGGTCGTGTTCGCGCTCGGGAGCGTGTTCGAGCGAAAGGGAGTGACGACGTTCTGTGAACTCGCCCAGGCGACCGACTACGAGTTCGCGTGGTTTGGCACCTACGACACCGGTCCACAGGCCTCGACCACCGTGCGGCGGTGGACGAACGATCCCCCCGAGAACGTCACCTTCACCGGATGGATCGACGACAAGCGCGGAGCGTTCGCCGCCGGGGACGTGTACCTGTTCCCCGCGAAGGTCGAAAACCAGGGGCTCGTGGTGCTCGAAGCGATGGCGTGTGGCAAGCCGGTCGTCCTGCGGGACATCCCTGTTTTCGAGGAGTATTACACCCACGGCGAGGACTGTCTCATGTGCGGGACGATCGATGAGTTTCGGGACGCGCTCTCGGAACTGGCAGCCAACCCCGAACTGCGGGAACGGCTGGGGGAAAACGCACGGGAGACCGCCCGCGACCACAGCCTCGATCGCGTCTCCGAGGAATTGCTCGATGCGTACCAGGAAGTCACAACCGTTTAGCCATCCCCACGATTTTGAACGACCAGATGCGTCCAACGGTCGCAGCGTTCACGGATACGTATCTCCCAACGATCAATGGAGTGACATACACGGTCAAAACGTGGCGCGACCGCTGGCACCGCCGTGGTGGTCGGATGGCTGTGGTGTATCCGAAGAGCGAACACACTCCACAAGCGGACGAACATCCGGTTTCGAGCGTTCCGTTCCCGTTCTACGAGGGGTACCGGGTCGGGTTTCCCCGGATACCGCGGAAGATTCGCGGTGGGGAGATAGACGTCGTTCACGCACACACACCCTTCGGCGTGGGACTCAGCGGACTCCGGGTCGCACACGGTTCGGAACTCCCCGTGGTCGTGTCCTACCACACGCCAGCCGAAGAGTACGCCACCTACCTCAACGGACGGCTCGCAAATCGGATCGTCAACGTGGCGAGCACGTACGAGGAGTGGTTTCTCAACCGTGCAGACCACATCATCACCCCAAGTGAGAGCACGCGGGACCAACTCGAAAGCCGGGTCGATGGGCCGATCACGACCGTTCCCAACGGGATCGACACCGAACGGTTCGCCCCGACCGAAACCGCCGAGTTTCGCGAGCGGTTCGACCTTCCCGACGGGCCGCTGATCGGATACACCGGCCGACACGGCTACGAAAAGCGGCTGTGTGACATCATCGACGCGACGGAGGATCTCGACGTTACCGTCGTGTTCGGTGGCGATGGCCCTGCCCGGTCGCGGGTCGAAGCGCGCGCAGCCACCACCGAGACCGACGTTCGGTTTCTGGGCTTTCTCGACCGCGACGATCTGTCGGCGTTTTACTCTGCTCTCGACGTGTTCGCGTTCCCGAGTCCGATCGAAACGGAGGGGATCGTTGCGCTCGAAGCCAACGCGTGTGGAACGCCAGTCGTCGGCGTCAACCGCGGCGCGCTCGCCGGAACGATCACTCCCGGCGAAACCGGCTATCACTTCGAGCCGGAGGATACCGACGGCTTCCGGCGGGCGATCCAGCGTGCGTTGACAGAGAGCGACTCCCTCGTCGACTCGTGTCTCGATCGTCGAGACGAGATCAGCGTCGAACACTCCGTGGACAAGCTCGAATCGGTGTACGAAAGCGTCAGCTCGGAGTGACGCTGGCGCAATCCATTGAGATCACCGATCTGTCATACTGACCCGCGCTCGTTCGAACCATTTCGGTCTCGCGGGGCACGTTGTGCGAGCGGAGGGCTTTGCTCACTCGAGCGGGAAAATTTGTGATTAGTCCAGTGTCAGCCCCCGGATCTCGACACTCGCATCGTCCGCTTCTTCGACGCGACCGATGACCCGTCCGTCGGTCCGCTCAGCAACCGAGTCGGCGTCTTCGGGGGACAACGCAGCGACGAACCCGGTGCCCATGTTGAACGTGCGGTGCATCTCCGCCGCGGAGACGTTGCCCTCCGCTCGGACGAACTCGAAGATCGGCTGGCTGTCGACGGGATCGGTGACGACGTACCGGAACGCCCCCATCCGGGGGAGGTTCGTCCAACCGCCACCGGTGATGTGGGCGGCGGCGTGGGTCTCGTGGTTTCGCAGCGGTTCGAGCAGGTCCGTGTAGATCCGCGTCGGCTCGAGCAACGCCTCACCGATCGTGCGCGGATCGTCACCGAGGGGAAACGGGTCGGTGTAGTCGTGTCGTTTCGTGGCGGCCTTCCGGGCGAGCGTCAGCCCGTTCGAGTGGATCCCGTTCGAGGGGAATCCCACGAGCGCGTCCCCGGGGTCTGCGCTCCCGGAGAAGATGGCTCCTTTCGGAGCGAGTCCGGCGCAGGTCCCCGCGAGATCCAGACCGCTGACAACCTCGGGCATCACCGCGGTTTCCCCGCCGAGGAGCGCGACGCTCGCCGCGTTTGCCCCGTCGGAAAGCCCGGTTCCGATCTGTTCTGCGGTCGCGTCCTCCGGCTCGTCGATGGCGAGATAATCCACGAACGCGACGGGTTCGATCCCCGCCGCCACGAGATCGTTCGCGTTCATCGCAATGCAGTCGATGCCGACCGTCGAATAATCGCCCAGCGCCTCCGCGACGAGCAGTTTCGTCCCGACGCCGTCGGTCGCCAGCGCGAGATACCGATCACCGATGTCGATCAGGCCCGCGTAATCGCTGTCGCCCTCGTGGCTAGTGCTCTCTCCGACAGCCCCGAGCAACGCCGCCGTGGCCGCCTCGCTGTCAGCGATGTCCACGCCAGCCCCCGAATACGTCATCTCCTCCTCCTCGGTCATATGGCTGAGTGAGAGAGGAGCGCCGGGAAAAATATTACGCCACCTTTTTTCCGTTCGGGTGGCCGGAGGCCACCCTCGCGCAAAAAATCTGGACCAAAAAAAGCCGCTCACTCCGCTTTGCTCCGTTCGCGGTGAGCGTACTCACGTTTAGCACCGCCACCGCTTCGCTACCGCACCGTGACCGCTCTGCCACCGCTCCCGCTCGCTACGGTGTTCCGTCAGTCGTCGGTGGTAGATGCAGCGTCGGCCTTGCCGACGACCCGCGCCAGTTCGGGGTGGTGCTGGCGCAAGCCAGCAAGATCGCCGCGCTGACGATATTGGCAGTACTCCACGAGCGTGTCGACCAGACAGGCCGGGGCACTCTCCATATCCGGTTTCTCGGCGATCTCTGCGGGTTCGCGTGCGTCGTCGGGGGTGAATACGGATTGGCTTACGTCCCCATCGCGGTGTTCGTGGAATCGGACACACGCGCCGTTGTCGAACCAGCATTCGATGATCATCTCACCGGTGGCGCAGTAGCGCGTGAACCGCGTAATGCCGGGCAACTCGTCGTACCCCCCCGCTCGGGGCGCTCCGAGGCCAGCTGTGGCTAATATCTGCTCGATCTGGGTGGCGTGTGCGCACCCGGTGGACTGGCAGGGTCTACACCACAGCCCTTCCCCGACATCGATGCTGTGGTACAGTTCGGCCGTCACGATCTCAGCCCGATCCTCGACGGCCGAGAGGTTCACGACCTCGCCCTGCTGATTCCGGAACTGGAACAACGGCAACGTCATCGCCACCACCGCCCCAACGGGCAGCCCATCCGGTGCTCGAGGCGCGTGCGAACCGGCCGACCACACACCGGGCAGCGCGTTCTCTGATCACTTTCTCGATACGATGCGACACCGTTACATGCCTCTGATTCGTTCCCCAGCATGGGTTCTATCGATTGCGGGAACCCCAGCGTCGGGTGGTCTGAACACCCGGCGCGTTTCAATGAACGCGCACGCCCTCGGGCGCACTGGCGTTCCCATATATCCTTCGTTGCTCCATCAGACATAAAGGTACTGATATGACTTATTTCTTTTCAATATAGTAATAGTTGTTGATGCTGTAGTACTTCCCACAAGATGGCTAGTGTCGTGTCACTCCTTCCTGACGAATACACACAGAGGGTCAAGGATCTTCGAGTTGGACTCCACGATGAGCTAGGAATTTCGACGCCGCTGGAGGGTCCACCTCCGCACTTTACATACCAATTGGCAGAACGATACGACGTTGACGCCCTGCAACCTGTGTTGGAACGGATTGCAGAGAACGAGGACAGTTTCACCATCCGAACGAACGGTGTAGCGCTGTTCACTGATACAGAGCCTGTCGTCTACATTCCGGTCACGCGTAATCGTCAGCTAACCGCATTGCACCAGCGTATCTGGGATAAAGTCGCAGGACCAGCCACAACCGTTGCCGACTACTATCGGCCCGAAACGTGGATGCCCCACATCACCATCGGTCTCCTAAATCACGACGAAGTACCGAGAGTGATCGAGTATTTGCATCGGTATGACTTCCGATGGGAGATCGAGATCGAGACGATCGCGTACTTACAGGGATCGGGTGCGGTCGGGATGACGGAGCATCTGTAATATCACTTCTGTGGATCGTACGGGTTTGTCGCGGTGGCGAGCCGATAGACATCGGTGGCCGCGTCGAAATCATCATCGAACGCGTAGAGGTAACCAAGACCTTCCGTCTGCATGTACGCGACGATCGACGCATCGACGAACGACAGCGGGCGGTGACGGCGAAACACGGCCTTGGCGGCTGCCCGGGCGTCTGTGGTCAGGGAATCGACGTGGAATCGGGGATTCTCCTCAAGACGATCAAGGAGGTTGACGGCCGCGTCGTGTCCAGCGTGAGTGATGAGACCGCTCAGTGTCTCTGCGAGGACGTAGTCAAGGACGACCACCTCCGGAAGTGAGCCGTCGTCGATGCCGTGCAGAATCGGGAGCGCATCGGCGTGGGCACTGTCGCGTTGGTAGGCCGCCCCGAAGAGAACGGTCGTATCGAGGAGCGCGCGCGGCATCTACTCGATTCCCCACTGATCGTGATCAGTGGTAACATCGGTATCTACATCGCCGTCGTAGCCGTCGAAGTCGGCAAACGTGCCAGATCGTTGCTGGATGATGTCAACACGAACGCTGCCGTCGGTCTCGATCCGCCACCAGATCACCATCACCGATGTTCAACTCGCGGCGGATGCGATCCGGAATGGTCGCTCGATTGCCCGAGACCGTGCTTTCGGCGTCTGGATTGTTGCTCATAGCTGAACGATGGGGCACGCAAACCGGTTACGACATGTGGACGGCCACGTCGGCTTCGGTGATGATGCCGGCCATCTCCCCGTCGTCGATAACAATGATCGCGTCGTGGTGGTTGAGGTGCGTATCGATCTCGTTGAGTGTCGCATCGGGCGTTACGGTCGTGATCGACTCGCGCATCACGTCCGCAATGGGGAGATCGCCGGGGGAGGTTTCCTCGTCGATACGCCGGATGTCGCTGTTGCTGACGATGCCAACGGGGTAGCCGTCGCGGATCACCGGGAGCTGTGAATACCCCTCTTCGCTCATCCGCTCGATCGACTCCCGAACGCTGTCGTCGGGCGCAATCCCGACGACAGGGTTGTGCATGATGTCCTCCGCGCGGCGGAGCGCGCCTCCCGCCTCGTTCAGGGCGGTGACGATCCGCCGGAGCGTCGAGAGCCGAGGATCGACGTCCCCGCCCTCGATGCGGGCGATGAGCGGCTGGGAGACCTCCGCCATCTCCGCAAGCTCGCTCTGGGTGAGTTCTAACTCGTTGCGGTGCTCTCTGAGATCCTCCGGCGTCGGAAGTTCCATACCCGGAATAACCACTAGTTATACAAAAGTGTTGTCGATGGGTGTGCCCATCTCATTCCTGGCTCTCGTCGTCGGCTTCCAACTCGACGGTGTGGATCACCTTGAGCGGGACGTTTCTGAGCGCGCCGCCGATCTCGCTCTTCGCAACGCGTTGTGCGTGCTGTTTGCTGTCGACGTTGAACACGTCCATTTCGAGGATCAGCCCCACGAGCGCGGTGTCCGCAGCGATGTACGCCGAGTCGAACGGCTCGCCACACACCGGACACTCGGTCGCGCCGATCTCGACCTCCACGTAATCCATATCGGTCTCGTTGAGGCGCTTTCCGGCCTCGCTGACCGCAACACCGATCGCGTCGTCGATACTTTCGACATCCCTGACGAGCCACGCTGCCTCGACAGCGACGAGATAGTTGCTCATGACTCCGCTTAGGATTCGACCGTATCGGTCTTTGTGGTTCGATATTGTGACTAGAATCTGACTGGATCGAAGTAACTGGTTGTGATTCAGTATGAATCTATACGAAAATAGTACTAAATGGAAATAATATATGGATTTATGTGAAATATAATGTAATTGGATAGTAATAGATGGTGAGTGGGTCGTATTGAACGACGCGGGGGGGGTTTCACGCGCACGTCACACGGATGAGCCGCATACGTTATTTGGATCACTCCCGTCGCACCCGCGGTTCATCCACGGTTGATTCGGTCGTTTCGGAGCCACATGGTGGTAGCTTCGCCTGGCGGCGATACCCGGAAAACCGCACGACTGAAGCGGGATCGAACGCACACAGATGGCGAAACGCATATATACGTCCTATCGGCTTCCGGAGAGTGAGGACATGTTCGAACGGTTTCGGGCGAAAGTCCTGTTCGCACTGTACCAGGTAGTCATCGTCGCGGGCATCCTGCTGTTACCGGTCGGGGTGCTCGCCCAGCAAGTAGGGATTCCGTTCCCGTTTCACCGGGCGCTCGGTTGGCTCGATCCGGCCCGCGATTCCACCGCAGAGGAGTAGACAGGCGTTCGAAGGGGTGCTTTTATCAGCACACGGCGGGTAGCCCGTGGTAATGCGCGAACAACAGTTCACAGAGGGTGTGGGACGTGGCTCTGTCCATGACCGGCGTGATTACGAACCGCCGATTTACGAGCCGGAACTCGGCTCGCTTCCGGACGTTTCGGAGGCGGACGCAGAGCGGGTCAACAAGACGGGGACGACCACCATCGGGATCACGGCAGACGACGGCGTCGTCATCGCAACGGACATGCGCGCCAGTCTCGGCGGCCGGTTCGTCTCGAACAAGAACGTCCAGAAGGTCGAACAGATCCACCCGCAGGCCGCGATGACGCTCGTCGGCAGCGTCGGCGGTGCCCAATCGTTCCTCCGCAACATTCGCGCGGAGGTGAACCTGTACGAGGTGCGCCGTGACGAGGAGATGTCGATCCACGCGCTCTCGACCATCGCGGGCAACTACGCGCGCGGCGGTCCGTTTTTCGCTATCAATCCCGTCCTCGGGGGCATCGACGACGAGGGGACACACGTCTACTCCATCGATCCTGCCGGCGGCGTCATGGAGGACGATTACACGGTCACCGGCTCCGGGCTTACCGTGGCCTACGGCACGCTCGAACGGGAGTACACGGACGATCTCTCGGTCGAAGAAGCCAAATCGGTCGCTGCAAGCGGTGTCAAGGCCGCCGTGGAACGGGACACCGGTTCGGGCAACGGCGTTTTCCTCGCGGAAGTCTCCGAAGAGGGCGTTGCGATCCAAGGCCACAAAGACTTCGAAGACGTCCTATAACTCGATCCGGCTCGCGTTCGTGTCGCTCCGATCTCCCGCCGCGCGAGGCGCTGCTGTGATCGCGTGCGCGTTCCGTTGACGTTCGAGAAACGGGCGCTCATACTGTCGGTCATACGTCCGTGACTCGACAGTGGCGTTGTCGGGAGCATGGAGCAAGTGCCTGATACTGTCGGACAGAGGTGATTGCATATCAGATGCTGGTAAACCGCCTGACAGCAGCTGGATATTCTGTCGCAATCCGTCCGTAGGTCCGACAGTATGACTGAACAGGCCATCGAGTGTTCGACGATCCACGACCGACAGTATCATAGGGACTGTTGTGATTCCGTCCCGCTGTGGCGACACAGAACGGTTCGTGAAACCACAGAGCAGGCGTCATACTGTCGGACAGAGATGATTGAATATCAAATGCTGGTGACCGCCAGACAACAACTGGATAGTCCGTCTCAGTCCGTACGTGACTCTGTCCGACAGTATCACTCAACGACCGTACCGAAACTACTCACAACAGTCCCTATCAGCCGTTTTCGTGGCGCCTCGGTAGCGTCGCGTCGTCAGTGGTCGGCATGATCGCCCGCATAGCGGTCTCTTTGAGGGTTCCATCGTCGGCGTCGAGCAACGGGACGAGCGATTCGACGGCGTCGGCCACGGCGTTCGGTGCGGCTTCAGCGATCGCAGCGAGCGCGGCCACGGCGTTCTTTTGGATGATTCGGTCGCCGGTATCGAGCAGCGAGACGAGCGGATCGACGGCCGACACCGCCGCATTGGGCGCGTGTTTGGTGATCTCCATGATCGTCCGAACCGCCAGCTCCTGGGTGGTGGGGTCGGCGTCGAGATGCCCCACGAGCACGTCGATCGCGGGAGCTGCGGTTCCCGGTTGGGTCGTTGCGATGGCGGCGGTCGCGCGCGCGGCTCGTTTCTGGACGGTTTCGTCCGCGTCGTCGACGAGCGCCGCGAGCGGGCAGATCGGTAGCATGGCGTCCCCGGCAGGAGCGAACGCGATCGATTCGAGCGCACCAACCGCGTGCGTCCGGACGTACGAACACTCCGCAGTGAGACAGCGTTGTAGCGCGTCAGTTGCGGACAGCGCCGCCTCCGGCTCGTGATCTGCGATCTGTGCGAGCGCGTACACAGCGGTCTTTCGGACGAGTTCCTCGTGGCTGTCCAGAAAAGGAACGAGTGCATCAGTGGCTCGGATTGCTGCCGCCGGCGAACCCTTGGCGATCCAGCCGATTCCGATCACCGCTCCGTGTTGGAGATAGACGTTGTCGTCCTCGAGCAGGGAGATCAGTGCGTCCACCGCCGGAACCGCGGACGTGGGTGAACCGTACGCGATCAGCACGGTCGCCTGTACCGCAAGCTCTTTAGTGTACGATTCATCCGCACCGAGAAGCGGTACGAGCGATTCGATCGCGGTCCCTGCGGCCGTGGGGGCGTCTTCCGCGATCACCGCCAACGCTGTCACCGCGAACTTCCGCCCGAGCGTTTCACCCGCCTCGAGCAGCCGATCGAGCGTGGCGACGGCGTCACGCGTCTCGGTGTCCGTTCCTCCCGAAGCGGCCGCGGGCAGCCCTGTGATCGCCGTGAGTGCCTCGACCGCAGCCCGCTGATCATCGATCTCCTCGGCCCCAAAGCGGGGGAGCAGCGAGTCGACGGCCGGCACCATCGTCGGCGGAAGATGTTTTGAAATCAGCACGATCGTCCGGATCGCGGCCTTCTGGACGGGCACCGCCTCGTCGGTGAGGTGCGGGACGAGCGAGTCGACGGCCGGGACCACGGCTTCGGGCATCGTGGTTGCGATCTCCGCAGTCGCGTACAACGCGTTCTCTCTGAGGGTGAGTGATTCAGCGTCGTACAGGTCTACCAGCGTGTCGATGGCTGGCACCACCTCTCTCGGGGCCGTCGTTGCGATCTCCGCGAGCGCACCCACCGCACACTCCTGGACGTACTGCTGGTCGGCGTCTACCGCGATCTGGGCCACCAACAGATCCACTGCGGGAACGGCCGCCTCGGGTCGCTCGGTCGCCAACTTCCTGAGCGCACGAGCCGCGTTCCGTTGGAGCACCGCCTCGTCAGAATCCAGACAGATAGAAAGCGGGGAGACCGCGGGAGCCACCGCGGACGGCGACGCGCACGAGACGTCCGAGATGATTCCGGCTGTTTTCTTCCGGAGCGAGGTCCACTCACTGTCGAGTAGCGGTGTGAGTGGTTCGATCGCGGGAGCGACCGCCTCCGGAGATTCACCGGCGATATCGCGGAGCGAGCACACCGCCTTCCACCGAATGAGGCGCTCGTCGCTGTCGAGCAGTCCCGTGAGCGACTCGACGGCGGGGACGACGGTCGTCGGTGCCACCCCAGCGATGGCAGCGACCACGCGCACCGCGTTCGTCCGGACGGTTTCGCGCTCGGCATCGAGCAACGGAATCACTGCCTGTGCGGCTGGAACCACCGCCTCTGGATCGTCGACGCTTATCTCGGCGATTGCCCGCACGACCAGCCCGTCCACGTCGTCGTCGTCGCCGAGCAGCGAGACCAACGGCGTAACAGCCGGGGCCGCCGCCCGCGGAGAGGTAGCGGCGACCACCATGATCGCTGCCGCCACGTACTTTCGAACCACCGGCCGATCCGAATCCAGAAGAAACAACAGCGGATCGACCGCCGGCACCCTGGTCTCGGGAACGTCAGCGGCGATTTCGACGATCGCGCGCACCGCGAGCTTCCGACCGACCGACTCGTCGGCGTTCAAAAGCGTCGCAAGCGCGTCGACGGCGGGCACCGCCGGCTGTGTCGCTCCTTGGGTGAGCGCCGCGATCGTGCGTGCAGCCTGCTCTCGAACGAACGACTCGTCTGTATCCCGCGGCGAAAGCAGCGATTCGATGACGGGACCGACTGCCTCCGGAACGTTACGCGTAATAGCGATGACCGCGCGGATCGCGGCCTTTTGCACATTCGTCTCTTCGGCGTTGAGAAGGGTAAACAGCGAATTGTACGCCCCTGTGACAGCCGACGGCGACTCCTCGGCGACGGCCGCGATGGTGTGCACTGCCGCGCTTTTGGTGATCCCATCCTCGGCCTCCAGCAGTGGAATGACATCCTCGACGGCAGGAACGACTGCTTCTGGAGACTCTTCAGCGATCTCACAGAGCGCGCACACCGTTACCTTTCGTCGGTAGGAATCGTTCTCGGTGAGGAAAGGTGTAACGCCCTCGACGGCAGGAACGACCGCGTCAGGATCCCGAAGGGTGATTCCGGCGAGGATCTCTAAGGCGACGTTCTGGGCGAGGGAATCGCCCTCCTCGAGCAGGGAAACGAGGCGATTGACGGTCGGTTCGGCGGCTGCCGGTGCGTTTTTGACGAGAAGCTTGATCGCGTACTCGGCTCGCAACCGGATCACCCGCACGTCGTCCTCGAGTAGGGAAACAAGCGGATCGATAGCGGGGATCGATTTCTTCGGTGCCCCCTCCGTGATCGCAGTGATTGCCGTCACTACCCTTCTGTGGAGAGTGGACGATTCAGTGTCTAACAACGGGATGAGGGGATCGATAGCGGGCGCGGCAGACTCCGGGGACTGCTTTGCCACCTCTGCGATCGCGTACACCGCCGCCCGTCGGACACACGGGAGATCAGATTCGAGGCACTCGATGAGTGTGTCTGTGTGCTCGATGAATTCGTTCGAAACCGGCGACACGTCCACGCTCTCGTCCTCGAAGATCGTGATCACGATGCGCGCCGTCTGTCGCCGAACGTGAACGCCGTTGGTGGGACCCATTCTGGAGAGGATCGTCTCTGCGTGGGCCGCAACGGCGTCGTGGTAACCGGCGTCGGCGAACAGCCGAAGCCGCGAGGCGGCAATGAGTCGGCCGGTGTCTGTGTCCCCGGAACCGGTGTCGAGCAACTGCGCCCCACGCCTGCCCTCGCTCGCGCGTTCGTCCGTCTCCGTTTCCTCGTCGAGAGCCGAAATGAGGCGGGGAATTTCCGTGTCTGCAACACCGTCTGGATCAGTGTAAACCTGGTCGAGGGAGATAGCGAATTCACCGGAGCAGGATTCCGGATCCATACATTCTACTATTAGAGACATGTGATAATCGTTTGGGATACGATTCGGTTGGATCCCGGACCTTCCACGGATGGATCCCTTTTGAACAGCGTAGTGCCATTATATGAAAGAGAATATACCAGTCAATTTACTTATGGCCAGAAGGCACTTACTGTTATCCCCTGTACAGTCTATGGGGGAGCGGCTGACGTATCACGCTCGCATACCCACTGCTGATGTCCCCGGTACTGTGGTTGGGTAACAGACCGGAGATGGTGCACCCCACCACGTCGCTCTGTTCCCCCTTTTCATTACATTTCGTCGTAGAGCGTGGTGACCGTCTCGAGCAGCGTCTCGGGATCGGGTGCGATGAGCTTCACGATCGGCTCTTTGCCCACCCCCGACGACGGCGGCCGTCGTCGACGCGCCCCCCCCCCCCCCGTCCACGTCGGCAGTGGGTTCCTTGCTCCGGTCGTACTCGCCGACGGGCCAGGGGAGCGCGTCGAGCGCGTCGTCGGTGTCGTCGCCGAACCGGCAGTTCACGCCGAACCGGACGTCGGGATCGTGTTCGCGCAACGAGAGCAGAAACCGGGCCATGTGGCTCGATGCGCCAAAACGCACGCCTCGATTCGGTTCCATCCCGTCGATCGTCTTCGTGATCCGGCCTTCCACGGCGGCGATCTCGCCGGTGGTTTCCGCGTACGGCGTGGCTCCGACGACGTTCATCCCGACCTCCGGAACCAGCGACCGGACGTTTTGCTCGGTGAGCGAGCCGACGAGCGCCTCGATCTCCTCTTGAACCGGCTGTCGGGCCGCTCGTTCGCGGAGTGCGACCGTGTGATGGACTGCTCCCGCGTTCCCCGCATCGTGGTGGTACCGGATCGCGCGTTCGAGCAACGCTGTGGACGCCTCGACTGCGGTGAGCAGAGCGGCGTCGTCCGGATCGGAGCTACCAGCCGTTCCCAGCCGGGCCGTGATGGCGCTCGAAAGCGTACAGCCCGAGCCGTGTGTCGCCGCCGTGTCGATCCGTGGGTGGCTGAGGGTGTGGGTTCGCTCACCGGTGACGAGCACGTCGCGCACGTCGTCGGTCGGGAGGTGGCCGCCGGTGACGAGCGCGGCCTCACACCCCAGTTCGAGCAGGCGCTCGCCGGCCTCGCGCGCGTCGCGCTCGTTCTCCGGGTCGACCCCCGTGAGCACTGCCGCCTCGTCGGCGTTGGGCGTGACGAGCGTCGCGTGCGCGATGAGGTCCTCGTACGCCTCGGTCGCCGCCTCTGCCAGCAGCCGGTCGCCCGAGGCCGCGACCATCACCGGATCGACGACGAGCGGACAGTCGAACGACCGCGCGTAGTCGGTGACGAGTTCGATGACCTCGGCCGTGGCGAGCATCCCGGTTTTGACGGCAGCGACATCGAAATCCGATCGGACGGCTTGGAGTTGGTTCTCTATTTCCGTCGCGGGGAGGACGAACGACGACTCGACCCCGCGGGTGTTCTGGGCGGTGACGGCCGTGACGACGGAGGTGCCGAACGTCCCACACGCCGCCATCGTTTTGAGATCGGCTTGGATCCCCGCACCGCCACCGGAGTCGCTCCCGGCGATCGTCAGCGTGACCGGCTCGGTGACCGGGGAGGCGTGTCGGCTCATTCGTCTCCCTCCTTCTCGGCGTATTCGGCCATCGCCGCCCAGAACGGATCCTCGCCGGGGTGCTCGATCGGTTCGCCGTCCACGACGACGCCGCTGCCCTCCTCGACAGTCCCGACGGCGGCGG
This sequence comes from Halobacteriales archaeon YIM A00010, assembly GCA_025041175.1. Taxonomy (GTDB): domain Archaea; phylum Halobacteriota; class Halobacteria; order Halobacteriales; family Haloarculaceae; genus Halocatena. The sequence goes on along the minus strand of JAKCFJ010000001.1, from coordinate 254,599 downwards.
CCGGAATGCCCGCCGCTTCGAGCGCACCGAGCACGCTGTCGACGCCCTCCGGTCGCACCGACGCGATGAGCGTCCCCTCGCTGATCGACGACCACGGATCGATGTCGAAGAACGCGCACGTCTCCTCGACGCCCGGGCCGATGGGGATGGCGCTCCGATCGATGTCGAGCCCGACGCCCGCGGCGCGCGCGAGTTCGTACAGCCCCCCGTACACGCCGCACTCGGTCGCGTCGTGCATCGCGGTCACCGGTCCCGCGCCGGCCGCCGTCAGCGCGTCCCGAACCGGGCTCATGTCGTAAAACCGCTCGTTCGCCCGGTCGACGGTCTCTCGGTCCAGCTCCTCGCGCATGAGCGACTCGAACTGGATCGACAGCAGCCCCGTCGCTTCGATGGCGGGCCCGTTGGTGATCACGATGCGGTCGCCGACCTGCGCCCCGTCGGGTCGGACCAGATCCTCGTGATCGCCAACCGCGAGGGCCGTTCCGCCGCCGACCATCGGGTAGTTACATCCCTCGTACCGGGCGGTGTGGCCCGTGACAACGCTCACGCCGAGATCCGACGCTTCGGCGTCCATCGTCTTCCACACCGTCTCGAACTCCTCGTCCGTGATCTCCGGGGGGAGGTTGAAGTCGATGCTCAGGTGGCTCGGCGGGATCCCCGAGACCGCCGCGTCGCTCACGAGGATGTGGAACGCGAACCACGCCGCGCGCTCCATGCCCAGCGACGGCATGATGAACACCGGGTCGGTCGCCACGACGACGGCCGTCTCGTCGACGTCGATCACCCCGAAATCCACGCCGTGGTTCGGCCAGAGCGCCACGTCCTCGCGTTCGGCCCCGAGATTCGGCTGGATGTACGCGTCGAAAAACGTCCGATCGATCTTTCCAAACTCGGCCATACCCGGTTGTACGACCGAGTAATGTTTAGCTTGGGCGGTTCCCACGTCCGGAGTCAGATACCCAGCCACCCAGCAACGCGTTTGAGCGCGCCGAGATCGAGATCGAACCGTTCTTCGAACTGCAACAGGAGTTCGATCTCTTCTGCTTCGATGGCAAAGCGGGCGACGACGAGCAGGTACACCAGTCCGAACACGACGACCGTTCCGAGGAAGACGGGCACCGTCACCGCAAACAGCGTTCGGACGGTCCCATACAGGACGGCGACCGTCGTCGTGGCGATGAACGCGGTTCGGACGAGCGCCGGCGTGAGCGGCTGAATGCCGGTTTCGAAGTACAGCTGGAGTGTGTAGAGGACGTTCATCAGGACGTAGGAAACCGCGGTTGCGACTGCCGCGCCGAGAAACGAGTACCGGGGAATCAACAGGAGGTTGAGCACGATGTTGAGGATCGCCACGAGCGTGTCGTCGTACATGATGAGCCGGGTCCGGCCGATCGAGGTGAGCAGATCGAAGTTGGGACCCGCGATCGCGTGTGTGAAAAACGCACCGGCGAGCACGACAAGCGCGAGATCGCCGCCTACGTACTCCGGGCCGAAGGTGAGACCGATCGCGTGGGTCGGAAAGAGCACGACGATGGCGAACACCGGAAACGCTCCGAGAAAGATCCATTTCGACGTGATCTGGTAGAGCTGTCGCATGGTGTCGCGGTCGCCGCGTTCGTGGAGCGTCGAGACGACCGGCATCACGATGAACCCGAAGGAACTCATCGGAACGACGAGCAGGTGGGCGAGCGGATACACCGTGTTGTAGACGCCGACGTCTCCCGTGGAAGAGAAGTACCCGAGCATGAACGTATCGACATCGGAGAACACGAACGTCATCGCTGAGGAGATCACGAGCGGCGCGGAAAACACCAGCAGCTCCCGGTGCATTGGAGTGGCGGTCTCCCCACGGGAAAAGAGGGCCGTGTCTCTCCACAGAACATAGAGACCGACGCCCGCAGCTCCCGCGTAGGCCGCTGCGTAGGCCCACGCTACCCCGATCGCGCCGAAGCCGAGCCACAAAACGACGATCACCGCACCAAACCGCACGATCGGCAACGCGAGGTTGCGGATGTACACCTTCGGTAGCGCCTGCTGTAGCCCCCGGCTGGTGCCGATGGCGAGTTTCATCACCGCCGCAAGCGGGATCACCAGCCCGAACACGCGGAGGACCGGCGACACTGACGGATCGCCGAACCCCTCTGTGGCGATCACCGGCGCGAACGCGTACACGGCGCCACCGGCAGCGACGGCGAGGGGCACCGCGATCCGGAACGCCGACACCAACACCCCGCGGCGCTGTGCAGCGTCGTCGAACCGGGGGAGATACCGCCCGATTCCCGTATGAAGCCCGAGCAACACGAGCGTCGAGACGACGATCATCGTGGTGACGCCCAGCGAAACCACGCCGTAGTTCACCGGGCCGAGGACGCGAGCGATGACGAGTTTGGCGAGAAACGAGATGCCGAGCTCCAGAACCAGCCCGAGCAACACGATACTCCCACCCGACGCCACCGTCGTGAGCGCCTCGTCCGTATCCGAAGACACGACCCCCGGTAGGGTCCACCCCGTGGTAGTCGTTGTGGATCGGTGTGGTGAGACCGGCTGTATCGGTAGTCGTTTCATGCCGCCCAGTCCATAGCCGGACAACGGATGCCACGGATAGCCTTGCTCCACGCACAGCGGGATTTCGCGGAGGCGCTTGCGGCCACTGCCGAGCGGATCGATCCCGCCTACGACATCGACGTGCTCTCACAACCACAGTCGGTTCCGAACCGTGTGGCTCGGGTGCTGACCGGGCGGTACGATCTGCTCCAGGCCGACGAAACGGTGGGAAACGGACTGCTTGGAGTGCTCACGAAACGGGCGTACGGAACGCCGCTGGTGGTCTGTGTCCGGGGCTGGGCCGATTACACGAACGCGCACGACCACCACGGCCGGGTGAAACACCGATCGATCGAACGCAGAACGAAGCTAGCGTTCTCCCGCGCGGACGACACCCTGTTCGTGAGCAGGACGTGCCGGGAGGCGATGCGCCGCCACTACGCCATCGGTCCGAACCGCGTCGTCGGTCGGCCGTTCGACACGGGCCGGTTTCGGGACGCCGAACCGGACGGCGGTCCGGACGCCACGACGATACTGACGGTCACGAACCTCGGATTCCCCCAAAAAGCCCGCGGAGTGACGACGATCCTCGAGGGATTGCGCCCCGTCTTCGAGGAAACCGAACGCGTACGATACGCGGTTGCGGGTGACGGACGGGAGTTCGATGCGGTGGGGGGTTTTCTCGCGTCGTATCCCCACCGCGACCGCGTCGATCTCCTCGGCCACCGGGACGACGTTCCCGAACTGCTGGCGACCGCCGACCTGTTCGTCTACGTCAGCTACCTCGACGCGCTCCCGATGGCCGTGCTGGAAGCACAAGCCGCCGGTCTCCCGGTCGTCTGTGGCGCGACTGGCGGACCCGCCGAGGCGGTCGGATCGGCGGGACGTCTCTGTCCACCGACGCCGGACGGGATCACATCCGCCGTCAGCGAGCTGCTTTCCGATCCACACCGCCGGGCCGAGCGTTCGGCGGCGAGCAGCAAACGGATGGACGGCTACAACGAGCGCGCTGCCCGGCAGTATCTCGACGCGTGGGACGACGCCCTGAATCGATGAGTCATTCGTCTTCATCACCCGGCGCTCCAGTCACTGCCTCGATGGCGTTGGCGTAGTCGTCTGCGATCGCATCGACGTCGAACTGGCGGGCGAACGCCCGCAACTCTTCGGACGCGGCGGAACCGGCTGCGGATCTGACAGCGCGCGCGATGTCGGTCGGCGTGGGATCACAGAACGTCACGAGCCCCTCGAGCCGTGGCTCGGCCCGGCCGGCGAGCTGGACGACCGGCAGGCCGGCAGCACCGTATTCGAGCAGTTTCAGCGTGTGTGGATCGTCGACGAGGCAGATCCCGACGTCGGCGGCGTGGAGATACCCCGGCACGTCCTCGTGGGGGACGGTCCCGAGATACGCGACGTTCGACCGCTCGGTGGCCGCGCGCCGAACCTCCGGTTCGAGCGAACCGGTTCCGAGCACCACGAGCGTCCACTCCGACAGCACCGTCATTGCGTCTACCAGCTCGGTGATGTGGTAGATGGGTTCGAGACCGCCCGCGTAGACGAGAACGCGGTCTCCCGCGTCAACCGCGGAAAGCCGCTCACGAGCGGCCGAAACGCTCCCCGCGGGCGGATCGGAGAACCGATCGTAGGCCACGGGAAGACCAGTGGTCGAAACCGCCCCGGCGAATCGACACACGCGCTCGCGTTCCTCGGCGTACACGTACAGCACGTGGGCAGCGACGGCGAACGCGAGCCCTTCGAGCCACCGCACGGGCACGGCCAACCACCACGGATGTGTCGTCTCGAACTGTCTGATCGGATCGACGTGGTCGATGATAAGCGGCGGCCCGCCTCCCACCGACAGCAACGCCCCAACGATGGCACCCGTGCGCGTCGTTCCGACCACCGCGTCGTACCGGCCACGCCGCAACACCGCCGTCCACACCGTCCGGAGCGTCGTCCCCCACAGCGTCACACGGTAGCCACGCTGTTCGAGCTGCTCGGCGATCCGACGACGACCGACGCTGATTCGGTCGGGCTTATCAGGGGTGAGCCAGAGCACCCGTGGCCCGCTATCGGCGCTCATCAATCACCCAGTCGCGTGCGAGGAAGGAAAACCCGCCGATGGGTTGGTTCTAACCCCTGCACATCCCCAATCAATTTTTAAATCACAGCCATGAAAAATTCTATCAGAGATCATGGAATAGGAATTAATAGGTTGGAGGGCCATCGAATAATGAAACGCATGGCCACACCAGGGGTACTTCGTCTGTTAGAGGAGTTGGCAGACGGAACAGTCGAGGAGTTTTCGCCGGTGATCACCGAAGACGGAGGGGTGAGCTATCCGGACGTCGAGCGTCATCTCGATGCGTGTGATGGGGATTCCTATTCGGTGTTGGAATCGCTGGCCCATCGGGAGATACTGTATCGGGAGTTTCAGGAGAAAGCCTACGTCTGCCCGGAGTGTGGCGCGGACGGGATGACGTACACGACGATCTGTGCGGAGTGTGGGTCACAGAACACGATCGAGCAGGAACTGCTCGAACACGTGGAGTGTGGTGGCCTCGCGCCGGAAAAGCAGTTTCAGGCGGCCGACGGCGAGTACGTCTGCCCGGAGTGTGAACTCGCGGTCCGTCCGGAACAGACGGAGATGTTGCGCCAGCACGTGTGTCAGACGTGTGGAGCGTCTGCCGCCGGTTCGGTGGGTGCCCTGCAGTGTCGGGAGTGTGCGTCGGTGTACGAACCGCGGGAGGCGATCGAGTGGGTGCTCTACAGCTACGGATTCGAACAACACGGCCGCCAGTGGCTCACGACACAGCTGTCGGCACGGCAGGCGTTGGCCGAGATGCTGGCCGATCGAGGGTTCGCGGTCGACACCGATACGGTCGTTGGCAACGACGGACGGGAGCGCCCCGTTCATCTGTACGGGGAGGAGGAACTGCTCGGTGACCGCGTCGTTGGCGCTGTTCACGAGCGACCCGACCACGACGCCGTGGAACGACTCCACGAAATCGCAGCGGCGGTCGACGCGCGCAGCGTGCTGGTCTCGACCTCCGGAACGATCACCGAACGAGCCGAAGAGTTCGCACAAACGCACAGCGTCGGAGTGGTGAGCTACCAACAGGACGGCACGCTACAACGGGAGTACACCACGGCGACACGCACCGAACGCCCCTCCTCCGTGTTCGAGCGGCTCACATCGAGCGTCCGACGACAGCTCAACTGACAGGGAGTGTCACCGGCTGGCGATAGCGGCTGTGACTCCGCCGCCGACGATCGTTGGAAACAGATAGATTGCGGAGCGGTGAATGAGAACGGCAGCCGCAATGGTTGGCTGATTGATCGTTACTAGTTCGTGGAGAACGCCGATGAGCACGAGATCGACGCCGCCGAGTCCCCCAGGGAGTGGTGTTACACCGGCAATTGCGCCGAGGGGGATTGCGATGAGCACGACGCCAGGGGAGACGACGTGATCGAGTGCGAGCAGCGACAGCCACAGACAGGCCGCTTGGGCGAGCCACCCGAGCGACGACAGTCCGAGCGCGAGCCCCAGTTCCCGTGGTGTTGATCCGACGCGTTCGATGGCGGTGAAAAATCCCTGGATGCGCCGCTCGATCGCCGCTTGCCCGAGGGGTTTGCGCCGCAACAGCGTGTGTCGGACGGTCCGCACCACGGGTGCCACGACAGCAACGACGGCGCGTTGGAGGCGGTAGCGGTACTGCCACCCCAGATAGGCAATCGCTGGGACGAGCACCGCGAGCGCGAGGACCGTGCCCGCGGCGTACCAGAGATCTCCGACGAACGTGGTGGTCACGAAGAGATAGCCCATGCCACACACAGCGAGAATGATCGAAGGCACGAAGTTGAGCGCGTCGACGCTTGCGATCGCTGCAAGCCCGGTTTCGTAGCGCCGATCAGTGGCGCGAGAGATCAACAGGCCGCTGATCGGCTCGCCGCCAGCCTGTCCGAACGGGGTGACGTTGTTCGCAAAGAGCACGCCCGAGAAGACCGCTGTCGATTTTAGTGGAGAGATCGTCGAGCCGAGCACCCCGAGCACCGTCCGGAGCGCCAATCCCCACGAGACGATCCAGCAGGTCGCACCCACGAACACGAGCACCAGGATCCCGGTGTCGGCCATCGAAAGCTTCGAGACGGTTTGGTCGACGCCGATGAACCAGTACATCGCCGCGAGAACGACAAGCGAACCGACGAACCCAGCGATGATCGACCGGGTATTCCCATCGAGCATACAGCCATATAGATCCGGAGCACGACCATGAACATCTCGGTCTCCAACCTTTTCGCCCGGTCGAAATACGGAAGGTGTTCACACTGGTCAATGGAAGGTATGGAGCCGGATCGTTGGTTTCCCGCTCGGCAGTCCGATCCGTCGGAACCCATCGACCGTCGCCGTCGCGTCTTCGTGCTCGGGGCTATCGTTCTCCTCTGCGGTGTCGTTCTCGTCGTCGGAGGCGTGGGCGGTGATCGATCGCCCGCGACGAGCGATACGCCGCCCGCCACGCCCGAGAACGCCACGGACGTGCTCTCGGCGGGGAACACGCTGATCACCGTTCAAGCGTACGGCTGGTTCGGCTCGAACAACGGCGCGGCGCAGATCGTCACTCCGAACGGAACGACGGTCTGGACCTACGACCCACCGGAATCGCGCGTCTTCGACGCGGAGATGACGGACGACGACACGGTGCTCGCGACGGTTGCGACACAAACGCCGCGGGAGGACTGTCCGGCGGCCTACCGTGCCGACGACGAGGACGGCTGTGTCCACAACCGCATCGTGGAGCTCGATCCGGCGAACAACGCCGTGGTGTGGGAGTACGACTGGTACGACGCGTTCGCCCACCATCACGAGGTCCACGACGCCGATCGGCTCGACGACGGCCAAACAGCGATCGTCGACATGGGAAACGACCGCGCGTTCACCGTCGATCGTGACGGGGAGATCACGTGGTCGTGGAACGCAACCGAGCATCTCGGCGCTGGGACCGCGTTCCGAGACCGGTACGGCGGGCCAGAACGGGAGCACCCGGAGTCCGATTGGACCCACATGAACGACATCGATCAGCTCCCGAACGGGAATTTCCAGCTCTCGGTACGAAACTTCGATACGGTGCTCGAGGTCGATCCCGAGACGAACGACATCGTGGACCTCGTCGGCCGTCCCGACGACACCGCAACACTGAACCACCAACACAACCCCCACCGGCTCGATGAGAACACGCTCCTCGTCGCTGACAGCGGGAACAACCGTGTGGTCGAGATCGACGCCGACACCGAGACCGAACAGTGGTTGTACGAGGGACCCTCCGACCGTGGACTCCAGTGGCCCCGCGATGCCGATCGGCTTCCGAACGGGAACACCCTCATCACCGATTCACGAAACTTCCGTGTCCTGGAGGTCGATCCCGAAGGGTCGGTGGTCTGGCAGCATTCTCTCGGGGATAGACGGGGGATCGTCTACGAGGCCGACCGGCTCGGCGTCCCCGAAGAGCCGACCGAAGTCCCGGCACACGAGGGCAGCAAGCACGAAGGCGACAACGAGGAGAGCCACCCGATCACTGCCCGCATTCAATGGATCAAATCGTGGGTGGGCTTCGTCTTTCTGAGATGGATTCGGCTGCCACAACTGCTCGCCATCCTGTGTGGCACCGCCGCGGGACTCGGACTCCTCTGGCAGCTCGCCGTCGGCTGGCTCCGCGGCGATCGAATTTTCTACTGGGAGTAGGGTGAGGCGGGAGGATCCCCTTCGAGACCGACCGATCCCGCCAGCGGTTAGGAGTTCCGATTGGACGCTTCCCGTTGGGTTCGGACGGCGGCGACGTTTTCGGGAACGTCGTGGACGCGGACAATGTCGGCCCCGCGTTCGGCCGCGATGGCGGTGGCGGCGACGGTGGCGTGGAGGCGTTCCCCGGTCTCGCGGTCGACGCGGTCGAACATCGATTTGTGCGAGTGACCGACGAGCACGGGACAGCCAAGCGCGTGGAACTCTCCGACGCGGCCGAGGAGTTCGAAGCTTTCTGCCGCCGACTTGCCGAACCCGATACCGGGATCGATGATGATCTGTTCGCGGTCGAGTCCGGCCTTTTCGGCGAGCAACACGCGTTCGCTGAGCGCGTCGATGGTGTCAGAAACCACGTCGTCGTACGCCACGTCCGTGTCGGGATCGACCGGGGTTTCGATGCTGTGCATGACGACGATCGGCGCGTCGTAGTCGGCCGCCACGTGGCGCATCTCGGGATCGCCCAGCCCGGACACGTCGTTGAGGATGTCCGCGCCGGCGTCGAGCGCCGCCCGCGCGACCGCCGCCTTGCGCGTGTCGACCGACACCAGCGCGTCGAGTTCGGTGAGCTGTTCGACCACCGGTACGACGCGTTCGATTTCGGTCTCGGTCGGGACGGGATCGGCACCGGGACGGGTGCTTTCTCCACCCACGTCGAGGATGTCCGCGCCCTCCTCGACGAGCGTCTGTGCGCGGGCGACGGCGGTCTCGACGGAGTCGTACGCCCCGCCGTCGTGGAAGCTGTCAGGGGTGACGTTGACGATCCCCATCACCGCCACGCGGTCGTCCCACGGGTACCCTCGCTCCTCGGCGTCGGTCCCGATGTCGAGCGTCCGTTCGAGATCGTTTCCGACCGACGACAGCCCGTAGGGCTGTGCGTCGAGCTTCTCGATCAGCCGCTTGAACTGGGCGAGCGTCCCCATCAACACCACGTCCAGATACCGCGGCTCGTGGGTGGGAGAGGAACACCCCGAGATCGCACACTCCCCACCGAGGCTGAGCAGCTCCTCTTTGAGAAAGCGGGCCTGTCTGGGCTGGACGCGCAGCTCGACCACCCGGTGGACGCCCTTGCCCCGCATCCGCCAGACGCCGGCCCGTGTCACGTCCGCGTCGGTGAGCACGGCGCGTGCGTCCTCGAGCGTGGAAACCCGCTTTGGCGTTTGGGTTCCAACCCACCGGTGTCGGGCTTGGGCCACGGTGTACAGCGATCCCGCCACAAGCACGCAATCCTCGGAAGAGGCCGCTTCGAGCGCTGATTCGAGCGCGGAAACGACCGAACGGACGACGCGAACGGTCACGTCGGCGTCGGCGTCGAACGTCCGGGCGAGCGCGTCGGCGTCCTCCGCGCGGTCGACCGCCGGCTCACAGGCGTAGACGGCCGACGGTGCCGGAAGCGCCTCGGCCATCCGCGCGTGGTTCTTGTCGCTCAGCGCTCCGAACACGAGGTGGAGATTGTCGTACTCGAACGAATCGAGCGTTCCGGCCGTCGTTGCACAGCCGCCAGGGTTGTGTGCGCCGTCCAACACCACCAGCGGCTCCTCGCCCATGATTTCGAACCGACCCGGCCAGTGGGCCGTTTCCAACCCGCGAACGAGTTCCTGCTCGGTGACGTCCGTTATCTGTCGACACAGCGCCGTGGCGATTCCGGCGTTCACCGCCTGGTGTGCGCCGAGTTGGGGGAGCGACGCCTCGACCGACCAATCCGATCCTGTGAGCGCGATCGCACCGGTCAGCCCGTCCCGTCCATCGTAGCGGGCCACGATGTCGGGGTCGTTCCCCGGCTCCCCGACGGTGAGAACTCCGTCGGCGACCTCCCGGATCACGTCGAGCGTCGATCCCGACTCGCTCGTCACTAACGGCTGCTCGCCGGCGACGTGGGCCTTGTCACGGGCGATCTCCTCGCGCGTCTCACCGAGCATCTCCGTGTGTTCGAGCGTCACCGACGTGACGGCGCTGGCCACGGGATCGACGACGCTCGTCGCGTCGTGGTGGCCGCCGATGCCGACCTCCAGCACGGCGACGTCTACGTCCTGGCGGGCGAACTCCCACAGCGCCAGCGCCGTCTGGGTCTCGAAAAACGTCGGCGCCGCTCCCCGGCTCGACGCGTCGAGGACGTATTCGCGGATCTCGCCGACGAACGTCGTGGTTGCCTCCTTCGTGATCTTGCGACCGTTCACCCGGACCCGCTCTCGCACGTCGGTGAGGTGGGGCGAGGTGAACAGCCCCACCGAAAGACCGGCTTCCCGGAGCACCCGCTCGACCATCCGTGCAGTGCTCCCCTTCCCGTTCGATCCAGCGATCTGTACGCACGCGAGTCCGTCGTGTGGATCGTCCAGCGCGGCCAACAGTGCGCGCGTCGCCTCTGTCCCCTTGCGCGATGGGTATCGCTTGAGGTCGAACAGGAAGTTCGCGGCCTCGTAATACTCCATACCGATCGTTCCGAGACCGGCCGCTTTATCTTGTCGGACTCTTCAGCTGCCCCAGAATAGTATTAATTATGTCATTTGCGGACCCGTTTCCATAGATTAAAACCGATAAGCACCCAAAGCGCCACCACGTGTATGCTGCAGGTTCTACGTGATCGTATCATCGAGGATATGACGGCGATACTCGAAGAGTGGGGCTGTGAAGCGGTGGCTGTGGCCAATCCTGTCGAGATCAACGAGTACACAGACGAAGAGAAAGGGCTGGTGGCGACGCCCGTCGCGTTTCAGCTCGCTTCGGAGCTCGGCCGGCCGCCGGCCGACATCGCGGCGGATCTCGCCGCGGCGTTCCGGGACCGCGGTCCGATCGGGGGGATCGACACCATCGAAACCGTCGGTGGGTACATCAATTTCCACGTCGACGAGGCGTTCACGACCCGAACGCTCGAAGTGATCCTCGAGGAAGACGCCGAATACGGCGTCGTCGAGGACACCGTCGAGTCGGCGCTGTTCGAGTTCTCCTCGCCGAACATCGCCAAACCGATGCACATCGGGCACCTCCGGAACACGGTGCTCGGCGACGTGCTGGGAAACGTTCTCGAGGCGCGAGGGTACGATCTCGTTCGGGACAACCACATCGGTGACTGGGGCGTGCAGTTCGGCCACATCTTGTACGAGTTCGAGCAGGCCGAGGACACCGATCGGTTCGAGTCCGAACCGATCGACTACCTGCTGGAGCTGTACCAGCGGTACGGCCGCCACGAGGCCGAGCTCGAAGAGAAAGACCGAACGGACGATCTGGAGCAGCTGCGGGATACGGGCCGGGAGTATTTCGCACGGCTCGAGGCGGGCGAGGAGGAGCTGCGAGCGCTGTGGGAGCAGTTTTCCGAAGCGAGCCGGGACCGGTTCGAGACCACCTACGACGGGCTTGGCGTCGATTTCGACACGTGGCACGGCGAGAGCTTTTACGTGACGGAAAGCTGGACGAGCCGGGTTCGGGAGCGCGCCACCGAGAGCGGAATCGCCGTCGAGACCGACGATGGGGCGTCCGTCATTCCGGTCTTCGACGACGATCTCACGGCTGTCGAGGATCCCGAGCGCGCCGACGTCCGCACCGACGCGGACGTTGCCGAGGACGATACCGACCACGAGGCGTTCGTGATCACGAAACGCGACGGGACGACGACGTACGGTACCCGGGATCTCGCCACGATCGCCTACCGCGTCGAGCAGGGGTACGACGAGCTGTTTTACGTGGTCGGCAGCGAGCAGCGCGAGTATTTCCAGCAGCTGTTCGCCGCGGCCAGAAAGCTCGGCTACACCGATGTTCGGTTTACCCACGTCGACTACGGGCTGATCGATCTCCCCGAGGGGAGCATGTCGACCCGCGCGGGACGGCTCATCACCGCGGAAGACGTGCTCGACCAGGTGCGCGAGAACGCGCGTTCGGTGGTCGAAGAGAACGATCCCGCGCTGGATGCGCCAACGACCAGCGAGATCGCCGACGGCGTTGCTCTGGGCACTGTTCGGTTCGAGAACATCGCCAAGCGCCGGACGAAAAACACGACCTTCGACACCGAACGGGCGACGTCGCTCGAGGGGGACACCGGCCCGTACGTCCAGTACGCGGCGACGCGCGGGCTGAACATCCTGCTCGAAGCCGATGAGGTTCCCGAACCGGGTGTAGTGGCGGACCAGCCGTTCAACGAGTTCGACCACCAGCTCGCCGTCCAGTTGGCGCGCTACCCGCTCGTGTTGGAACGCTGTGAGGAGCGGTACGATCCCGCACCGCTGGCCCAGTATCTGTTGGATCTGGCACGAGTGTTCAACAAGTTATACCACGAAAACCGCGTGCTCGACGCCGATCAGTCCCGCGAGCGCCGGCTCGCGCTCGTGGCGGCCACCGTCGAGGTGTTCGAAACCGCGTTCGAGGTTACCGGGATTCCGATGCTTCGGCGGATGTGAATCCGAATCGGTTGTAGCAGACTCGCCCTCCAGATTTTTGACGGAGACGCGCCTACCCGCAGGCATGCAGGCCGCCATCGTCACGGTCGGGGACGAGCTGCTCGCAGGAGAGACGGTCGACACCAACGCCACGTGGTTGGCCGAGCAGCTCGTGGCTCGCGGGGTCGACGTCGAGCGGATCACGACCGTCCCCGACCGTGTCGCCGACATCGCCCGCGTCGTCAACGAACACAACGCCGAGTACGACGCCGTCCTCGTCACGGGCGGGCTCGGCCCGACACACGACGATCGCACGATGGCCGGCGTCGCAGCCGCCTTCGGACGCTCGCTCAAACCGAGCGATGCCGTGCTGACGTGGCTCGAAACACAGGGCGGCTACGCCCGTGACGATCTCGCGGCGGGGACCACCGACCTCCCTCGCGGTGCCCAGCCGTTACACAACGAGGCCGGCGTCGCACCGGGCTGTGTCGTCGGCTCGGTGTACGTCCTGCCGGGCGTTCCCGAGGAAATGAAAGCGATGTTCGAACGGATCGAATCGGACTTTTCGGGATCGGTGACGCACGTCACAACCGTGACCGCCGACGAACCCGAAAGCGCGCTGCTCGACCGGTTCGAGGAACTCACAGACCGATTCGATGTGGCCGTGGGAAGCTACCCCGGCGAGCACGTCCGGGTCAAAATCCGGGGGACCGACGAAACCACCGTGAACGAAGCCGCCGAATGGCTCACCGAGCGGGTCGTGACCGCGTGAGCGAGGACAGCCACGCGCCGATGAGCACGAGCCCGCCGAAAAACAGCAGGTAGCCCGCGCCGTTGACGAGTCCCGGATACGTCGTCGACTGCAACAGGAGGTTCGCGTCCATGCCTCCCGATGGAACCAAAAGCGCATAAAACGCAGGGGTTCACGCTCACACTCCCGGCCACCGGTCCGAGGTGCTTTTCATCCATCACGGCGTACACGACACCGTGAAACACATCGGTGTCGTGGTGAATCCGATCGCGGGAATGGGCGGCCGGGTCGGATTGAAGGGAACCGACGACAAGGTCGCGGAGGCCCGGTCGCGGGGGGCAGAACCACGCGCACCCGAGCGGGCGCAGACCGCCCTCGAATCGCTCGGATCGCACGCAGGGGAACTCCGGATCACGACCGCCGGCGGCGAGATGGGCGCAGCGGCGGTTCGAGAAAGCCTGGATCGTTCCCCGACCGTGGTCCACCCCGCGGAGGCGACAACGGAGACGACCGCCGAAGACACGCGACGGGCGGTCGCGGCGTTTCTCGATCACGGAGTGGATCTCGTGTTGTTCGTCGGAGGCGACGGCACTGCTGTCGACGTGGCCGAAACGATCACCGATGCCGAAACCGACACGCCGATGCTCGGGGTGCCGGCGGGCGTCAAGATCTATTCGTCGGTGTTCGCAGTCACCCCACGAGCAGCCGGTCGGATCGCTGTCACGTACGACCGGACCGAACGGCGCGAAGTGAACGACATCGACGAGGACAACTACCGATCCGGTGAGGTCAATCCGGAGCTCAAAGCGGTCGTCTCGGTTCCCGTGGGCGACGACGTGCAACCGAGCAAACAGCTCGGTGGGGGCAGCGTCGACAGCCTCGCTGCGGGATTCGCGGCCGACATCGACCCCGGAACGACGTACGTGTTCGGTCCGGGCAGCACCGTTGGAGCGATCGAACGCCGGCTCGGAATCGACGGCTCGCCGCTCGGCGTCGACGTGTGGCGGGCGGGTGCGTCGACCGATGGAATGTGCGTTCGTGACGGCAGCGAAGCCGAGATTCTCGAGGCGCTGGGCGAGCGCAACGCTGTCGTCGTCTCTCCGATCGGCGGCCAGGGGTTCGTGTTCGGACGCGGCAATCAACAGCTCTCACCGGCGGTGATCCGCCGATCCGACGTCGTGGTCGTCGCCTCGAACGCCAAGCTCGACGACCTCGGCGTGCTCCGGGTCGACACCGGTGATCCCGACCTCAACGAGGAACTACGCGGGTGGCAGAAGGTTCGTGCCGGTCGGTTCGAACACCGACTGCTCGAAATCGTGTGAATTAGTATCAGTAATATTATCAAGGGGGATTCATCCTCAGTATACACCCCCACGAGGCATTCACTGACATTGAGATATCCTTAAGGGTGTGGAGGGATGACTCGCGGTATGGAAACGCGCAAGGTCCAACGTCTCGGTCCCTCTACGCTAGCGATGACGCTGCCCGCCGAGTGGGCCAAGGAGTACGACGTGAACAAGGGAGACGAAGTCTCCCTTCGCATGGGGGGAAAAGGGATGTTGGCCGTGATGCCCGAATCCGTCCAACAGGAGGAGTCAGAGGCGATCATTCACGCCGACAGCCTCGAAGCGGACGCGGTCGAGCGGGCGATCCTCGCTCAGTACGTGCTCGGCCGGCGAATCATTCAAGTCGAGTGCGACGACGACGACTCGTTAGAGAGCACGACGATCAACGCCGTGTACAACGCCGAGACCCAGCTCATGGGTCTCGGTGTCATCGAGGAAACGCCCGAGCGCATCACGATCCGGTGTTCGGTCGATCCGGAGGATTTCACCCTCTCGGATCTCATCGAGCGGCTGGAATCGACGGGGAGAACCATGCGAAACGAGGCGATTCGGGCGTTAGCCCACGGCAATCCCGACCTCGCACAACGCGCGCTGAACCGCGAACGACAGGCAAACAAGATCTTCGTGCTTCTTCTCCGGCTCATCTTCACCGCCCACCAGAACCCGAACCTGACTCGGGCGCTCGATCTCGACGACGGGTTCGCGCTCATCGGGTATCGCTCCATCGCCAAGAATCTCGAACTAACGGCGGACAACGCCGAGGACATCGCGGAGATCGCGCTCAACGCGGAGGGTCACACGCTCGATGTGGACGACACCATGATGCGCCGTATCCGAGAGTTCACCGATCAGGTGGACGAGATCACCGAAAAGGGCGTGGCGTGTGCCGTCGAGAACGATTACGAGACGGCCCTCGACGTTCGGCGGCTGTTCACCGAGATCAAAGACAAAGAACAGGAGATCCTGAACGACATCGACGAGATGCCCAACCAGGATCTGCTCCGCGTCCGCGAGGTGCTGGTGAGCCTCCAACAGACCGCCCAATACGCGGTCCGAAACGCGGAGATTGCGACGAACCTCGCGCTCAACGAGGAATCGGAGTACACCACGATCAAGTAGAACCCACCTTTTTTGTGTTCGGGTGGGCTTCGCCCACCACTCACACAAAAAATCTGGACTAAAAAAGCCGCTCGCTGGCGCTCGCGGGGCAGCACGGTAGTTTCTGCCGGCCGCACCGCGACCGCACCGACACCATTCCGCTACCGCATGCAATCACTCACGGAGGAGACCCTCTCCCTTCACCGCCTCGGAGTGACTATTCGGCAGAAATTCACTTCAACCAGTAATAACGTCCGAGGCCGGCGGCTCGTTGCCACTCTCCGAGCAACGGCTGACGGAATTATCTGTTAGTACGATATAACATTATTCGTTCCATCAGTACCTTTATGTGTGATGGGGCAGCCAACGATAGATGAGAACGCCAGTGGCGCCGTGAGGGCGTGTGCGTTCGTGTCGAACGCGCCGGGTGACTCTAGCACCCGACGCTGGGTTCTCGTTAGACGAGCAAACCCATGACAGGGAACGAATCAGAGGCATGTAACGGTGTCGCATCGTATCAGAAAGACAACCAGAGAACGCGCTGCCCGGTGTGTGGCCGGCCGGTTCGTACGCGCCTCGAACACCGGATGGGGTGTCCGTTGGGGCGGTGGTGGCGATGACGTTGCCACTATTTCAGTTCCGGAATCAGCAGGGTGAGGTCGTGAACCTCTCGGCCATCGAGGATCGGGATGAGATCGTGACGACGGAGTTGTACCACAGCATCGATGTCGGGGAAGGGCTGTGGTGTAGACCCTGCCAGTCCACCGGGTGCGCACACGCCACCCAGATCGAGCAGATACTGGCGACCGCTGGCCTCGGAACGCCACGAGCGGGGGGGTACGACGAGTTGCCCGGCATTGCGCGGTTCACGCGCTACTGCGCCACTGGTGAGATGATCGTGGAATGCTGGTTCGACAACGGCGCGTGCGTCAGATTTCACGAACAGCGCGATGGCGACGTGGTCCAGTCCGTGTTCACCCCCGACGACGCACGCGAGCCGGCCGATATCACGGACAAACCGGATACGGAGAGTGCCCCGGCCTGTCTGGTCGACACGCTCGTAGAGTACTGTCAGTATCGCCAGCGCGACGATATCGCTGGATTACGGCAGCATCACCCCGAGCTGGCGCGCGTCGTCGGTGCGGCTGCCGCTGAACCCACCACCGACGACTGACAGAGAATCGGAGCGAGCGGCGCGGAAGCGGTGCGGTCGCGGTACGTGAGTACACTCACCGCGAGCGCAGCTCCCGCGAGCATAGCGAGCGGGAGCCAGCGAGCGGCCTTTTTTCGCCCACGTTTTTTGCGCGAGGGTGAGCTCCGCTCACCCGAGCGGAAAAAAGGTGGGTGGGTAACGGAGAAGCCGATCTCACAACCCGAAGCCGACGAACAACACCGCCCAGACGGTGAGCACGACGGAGACGGTGAACACGAACGCGAACACGAGGATGCTCCAACTGAGCACTGTTCGGCCGTCGAGCGGGCCGAACGGGAGCATGTTAAAGCCAGCCAGGATCAGATTGACGGAGACCCCGAGCTGACCCGCCTGTAACAGCACCCCCTCGGACGCCACCACGACGAGCGGGAAAAACGCCGCCGCGAGCAGGAGGTTCGTCACCGGCCCGGCGACGGCGATGAGACCGTTCTGTCGGGGGGTGATTTCCCGACCCGCGTGGTAGACCGCGCCGGGGGCGGCAAACAGAAAGCCCGCCAGCCCCGCGCCGATCGCAACCGCGAGCATCTTATAATCCGCGCGAAACTCCGCAATGCGACCGAACCGGATAGCGACGATCTTGTGAGCGAGTTCGTGGAGCAAAAAGCCGACGCCGACGGTGCCCATGCTTATCAGGAGCGTCACGACCGCGGTGTCGACCGGAAACCCACCGGTGGTACCGAGCAGCCCGAACGCCACCTCGCGCCTGAAAAAGAACGTGAACGCAACGCCGAGCGCGAGCCACGCCGCCCCCAGGTCGCGGATCTCACGCCCGCTGAATCGAATTCCATCGTCCCTCTGTCGCTGATGCATTACAGCACACCACCGAGTCCGTTCATGACTATCTCAAAGCTTCGTTGGGCGCCCTCCATCATCAGTTGCACGACCGACACGTCCCCGAAGATGTAGGGGATCGCCGCCACGAACAGCCAGGTTCCAAGGAAGCTCCCGACGTTCGTCAGGGCCACAACGAGGATGAGTTTGAACAGCGGCACTTGGCGCATGCGGGCGAAGAGATCCATCAAGGGACTTTCTTCGTCGTCCAGGATCTCGTTCAGCGTGGAAATATCGGCGACGTTCACCGTGGTGTAGCGCAGTTCGACGTAGCCCGCGAACCAGCCGGGCGCGAGCAGCGGGTTGAGGGAGGTCAACCACGCCAGCGCGCCGCCGACGGCAGCACTCGACCAGTGGGCACCACCCAGCCGCGAGAGCGCGAACGTGATCAGTCCGTTGAACAGAAACCACGCGCCGACGAGCTTCAGAAAAAACGCGCTCCGGACACCAGCCATTGCGATCAGGACGAAAAAGGCGAGAAACACGAAGGTGAGGAGGTAGCCGACCAGCTTATACCACGAAAAGCGCGAGCCTTCCTGTTGCCCGACGAGCGATTCCATCGGGGGAAGCGTCTCGGGAGCGTCGAGATACCCCTCGATCCCCGCCCGGTGGCCCGCACCCACGACTGCCACCACGTCCCGTCCCGACTCCCGGAGGGACACCAGCTTGTGGGCGATGTACGCGTCGCGCTCGTCGATGAGCGCCTCCGCTCCCCCAGGGGAGAACCGACGGAACTCCTCCATCATAGCGGTCACGACGTCGCCGTCGGTTAGCTCCGCCAGATCGAACTCCTCGACCTCTTCGACATCGGCCGGCTCGTGTCCCACACTGAACAGCAGGGTGAGTGCGAGACCGATCACAGAGCCCGCGGCAAGCGCGACGATAATGGTGTCAAACACGCCCACGAGCGGTCCCGTCCCAAACGAGGCGAGAACGAACGGCCCGGCGATCGCCTCCGCGATGAAAGCACCGAACACCCCGACAACCAACCCGACGTACAGACCGACCACAGGTCCACCAGCCAAACCGAACCCTAGCTCGCCGACCAGCCGCAGCTTCTCCCGCAGCGACAGCCGTGCCCAAAACCGCTGGATGGTGACCTGGATGTCCCGATCGACGAGCGCGACGCCCACCCCGAGCGCTTCTGCCGTATCGACGGCGGCCATCATCTCCGCACCAGGATCGATGTCGAACTCGTCCCCGAGCTGAGACTGGACGTACGACAGCATCCAGTACGCCAGAAACTGAAACACCGTGTTCCCGTGGAGAAGATCACTCGCATCGAGATCATCGGGCTGCTCGCCCTTCATCTGTCGGTACCGCCCCTCGTCCAGTTCTACGGCGACGATGTCCGGGCGTTCCTCCTCGATGACCTCCTCAACCTCCTCGACGCTTTCTTGCGAAACGTGGGCCGTGCCCACGACGTGGACCGATCCGCCCTCCGTGACCCGCGTACTCATTGGGGGCGCTATCAGCTCCGGACCCATCAATATTTCGAGAGCAACCTCGATCGATCGCGCGTCTGGCAACCGAACGGTCCATCTACTGATCGGGATCCTGCCATGGAAACACCGTCTCCACGGCCGCCGTCCTCATCACACACGCACTGTACCACACCCGATAGTGTATGATTTCCAATTATTCTGTTTGGTGTGAATCAGGTTCGGTGAATTCGCGGTGGTGGTCGGGATCGCAGACGATCCGCGCTTTCATGATGCGCGTGTTGTCGACCTGTTCGACGTGGATCGTGACCCCGTCGTACTGGATCGATTCGCCGGGTTCGACGAGCCGTCCGGCCCGGTTGAAAACGAAGCCAGCGATAGTTTCGAACTCCTCGCCTTCGGGGAGGTCGATATCGAGCGCCTCGTTCACCACCTCGATGTTCACCTCCCCCCGAACGAGCGCCACGTTGTCGTCGACGAACTCGACCGGTTCGTCCTCTTCTCCTTCGAGGATTTCGCCAACGATTTCCTCGACCGCGTCTTCCATGGTGATGAGTCCTTCGGTGGTGCCGAACTCGTCGATGACGACGACCATGTGCATTCGGTTTTCGCGCATTTCGCGCAGGAGTTCGTCGACGTTTTTCGATTCGGGGACGTGCAACACGGGCTGGATGAGATCGTCCAGTTCGAGACCGTCGGTCTCTCCGTAGGTGCGATCACGAACGAGGTCGCGGATGTGAACGACGCCGATGATGTTGTCGAGTTCGCCGCTGTAGACGGGCAGCCGGGCGTGACCGCTTTGAATACACCGTTCGATCCCTTCTTCGATACTGGCGTCGTTGGACAGTGCGGTCACGTCGAGTCGGGGCGTCATCACCTCCTTTGCGATGGTGTCGTTGAACCGGAGCGTCCGCTGGAGGATGTCCCGCTCTTCGGCATCGAGTACGCCCTCGCGCTCGCCGGTTTCGATGATGTCGACGATCTCCTGTCGGGTAACGTACGACGTTTCGATCGCGGCACGGCCTCCCGTCACTCGGTTCACCAGTCTGGTGAGGAAATCGAACGTAACGACGAGCGGCCACAACACGTATTCAGCGATTTTCAGTGGCCTCGTCACCCTCAGCGCCCAGGATTCGGTGTTCTCGATGGCGTAGGATTTGGGGGCGCTTTCACCGAACAGGAGCACGAGCGCAGTGATTCCGAACGTGGCGATGGCAACGGCCGCACTCTGGGAAACGTGTTGGGCGAGCAGCCCGGTCGCAATGGAGGACATCGCAATGTTCACGAGGTTGTTTCCGACAAGGATCGTCACGAGGAGCCGGTGTGGATCCGTTTTGAGCTGCTGTAGCGTTCGTCCCACCGCTTGCTCCTGGGCGAGTGCTTCGACCCGGTGGGACGCGAGCGAGAACATGGCGATCTCCGAGGAGGAGAAAAACGCCGACAAGCCGAGGAGTCCGAGGATACTCACGGCACCAAGGGCAGCGGTGGCGTCGGTCCCGAGCGTGACCACACCGAAGAGGTCTAGTTGTGCCACGACGATATCGACGTTCGACGGCACAGCAGAGACATGCACGGCTGATGGAATTTGGCCCATTCCCGACCAGTCTTCTCAGTCCGGAAAATTAAAGGTTGTCATGGAGGCGAAGCGTTTAGGCCGTGACGACTGAATTCGCAGGTATGAACGAATCGGATCCACCGATCACGATCTACCGGTTGCAAGCGTGTCCGTTCTGTGAACGCGTCGTCAGAACACTCACCGAATTGGATCTCGACTATCGTTCCCGGTACGTCGAACCGATGCATTCGGCGCGCAACGCCGTCAAACGCGTCTGTGGCGTGCGCACCGTGCCGGCTATCGTCGATCGGAACACGGGCCTCACGATGGCCGAAAGCGAAAACATCGTCGAGTATCTCGAACGCACCTACGGCGAGTCAGGGGGTACATAGCGATGGTGGAGTTCGACGTCGTCGATCTCGGGCCGGCAGATCACCCCACCGACGGTGAGCAGGCACCGGATTTCACCCGACCGCTCGTGAACGGCGAGCTCTGGGAGGACGTGTCGCTGTCTGCGTTGTACGAGGCCGGTCCCGTGTTGTTGCTGTTTCACCCGATGGACGGGGCGTTTCCGGCGACGTATCTCTGGAACGAACTCCGCGAGCGGGGTATCGACGACCACGAGCGGGTCCAGGCCGTGGGACTGTCGATCTCGTCTCCCTACGCGCACAAACGGCTCATCGAGGCGCGCGACGTAGACGCACGGCTGTTCTCCGATCCGTCGAACGAGGTGGCCGAGCGATACGGCATTGCCCACGATCTCGACGGTATGACTGGGATCGAGGAGCCACGTCCCGCGGCCTTTCTCATCGATGGCTCCGGTACCATCCAGTACGCGTGGGTCGGGACGGAGTGGCCGGCGTTTCCCGACTACGACGAGATCGAGGCAGCGATTGAGGAGCTATGATGGTCGATCGAGCCGCGAAACTCCTCCGCGAGCGGGAGGCGGCGCGTGTCGTCTACCCGACCGAAACCGTCTACGGTCTCGCGGCCGACGCGCTCGCGCCGGCTGCGATCGAGCGCGTCTTCGAACTCAAGGGCCGGTCACGGGACGAACCGATCTCCCTCGCTGTTCCGGACATCGACGCTGCCAGCGAGTACACGCGGCCGACCGACCGCGAGCGCGCGTTCATGGAGGCGTTCCTCCCCGGGCCGGTCACTGTCGTGCTCGAACGCCGATCGGTGGTCCCCGACGTGCTCACCGCCGGCAGCGATCGGGTCGGCGTCCGGATTCCGGAGCATCCGACCGCGCTTGCGCTGTTACAGCGGATCGCACCGCTCACGGCCACGAGCGCGAACCGGAGCGGCGCCGGGAGCGCCCGCCGGGTCGAGGAGATCGACGCGAACGTCCGGGACGCCGTCGATCTGGTTCTGGATGAAGGACCCACACCAGGCACTGAGAGCACTGTTGTCGACGTGTCCGCGGAGACGATCCACCGCCGGGGGGCGCTCGCCCCGGAGATCGAAGCGTGGCTATCGGCCGCCGAGCAGCGATCGTAGCGACCGCGTTCGCACCCCACACTGAGCGCGATACTCACACGACCCGCATTTGTCGGTGTTTCGCGTCCGGGGCGGTGGGCCGTCGATGCTCGCCGCCGTCCGCAGCGCCCGGCGATACTGGCCCACGCGGCGGGCAGTCAGCCCGATCTCGCGGATTACGCCGTGGGTCGCGTACTCGACGAACGCCCGTTCCACGCTCGTCTCGCGCTCGAACGCAAGCGCTTTCGCCGCCGCGACGGCGCGCACCGCGTGGGACTCCCACACGCCCGTGTCGGGTGGTTCACCCACCGAGACGATCGACGGAGCGAGCGGCGTCTTGAGCACCTTGTGCGCGATCCCCCACGCACGGCGTCCCGCGAGAAACACCCCCCGGTCCGTCGGATCACAGAGCGCCTCGAACGCCCCGATTCGTGCCTTCGAACAGCCCAGATTCCGGCGGTACACCACCGGTGTGACGGCGATGGGTTCGGTGTCCAACGCCGTCTCCGGATCGAGCAGCGACGGATACTGGAAGGCGAGTTCGAAGCCAGCGCGCTCGGGCGGCTCGTACTCCGCTTCGCGCTGGCGGTAGTACAGCTTTCGTGGGCAGTACGCCGCCAGCGCGATGTCGGTAAACGCGTACACGCGTGGGGGTGGCCGCCGTTTCATATTTGAACGTTCGGTCGATCACGGACACCTGCCCAACGGACGTATTGGCTCAAGAGGTCAGAATAGAAACCAAGCTATTGATAAATGAAATACAGATATCCAATGGCTGAAAACAGCATGAAAAGCGTACGGCCGATGATTCGATCCCAGACGGGAACGTTCGACAACCGACCGCGCGTGACCCATCGTCGCAGCCGGGGAACGCCAAAGCATCCCCCAAGGAAGAGTAGGAGCCCTCCGGCGACCGATCTGCCGTGTGGATTATAGAATCCCAGTACAAGATATACGGATCCAACGAATAGAGCAGCGCCGCCCATAAGATTCATCGCTCGATGATTTTCGTAATCGTGCCACGTAACGTACCCCTTTTTCGCCATAGTACGAAATGGAGAAGTCATTTTTAAATATATTTCGAACGATAGTATCATTCCTGGTGGCGTTGCTGAGGAGTGATCACCGGTGGCTCGCTGCGCTCCGTCATTCCCAACTCTCATCGTCATTTCACTCCGCCTCGTCATCCGTGTGCCGCCGTTCGCCGGTAGAAAACAGATCGCCAACCACGACGAAGAGACGGATTCACATGGAAACGTTCGTTTCCATCCCTTCAGTCGCGTCTTCGAGTCCGGTTTCGGTCACGTCGTCGGTGTGTTCTTCGAGATCGGCGTCGGTGAGTAGCTCCTCGAACTCGCCGGTGTACCGGCTGTTGACGCGGCGGATTTCGTCTTCGGTCTCGACGACGCGCCGGTAGTCGCTGACGGCGGATTCGGGGATGTCGAGGCGGTCAGCAATCGCTTCGTCCGTCCGTCCATCAGTACTCAGCCGCCGAAATGCGTCCGCATCGGACGCGGTTTCTGCCTCCCGGACGAGATGGAGGTCGTGGCGCGCCCGGACGACCGTGTCTCGGTCGCGGCCGATGCGATCAGCGAGCGACGTATCCCCTGCCTCGTCGTAGAACCCGCGCACGATCGTTTCGTACTCGTCGATCGTGAGATCGGTGTCGAACGACAGTTGCCCGCGCATCTGCTCGATGGTGGCTCGAAGCTTGGTTTTGATCTCCCGTTCGTTCTCGGTGAGCGAGCCCCTGGTCACCTCTTGTTCTTCCGTGATCGTGTCGTCGTCGGTCACATCCATGAAGATGTCCCGGAGTTCGGCAGTTTTTTCGTTCATCAGGACTATCCAGAGAGCACACGACTATTTGAATCTGTTCCCCCACCTTTTTTGTCCTCGGGTGCGCTGTGCGCACCACTCGGACAAAAAAGATGGGGCAAAAAAAGCCGCTCGCTCCACTCCGTTCCGCTCGCGGTGAGTGTATTCACATTTCCGCACCGCGACCGCTCGACAATCCGCTTACCGATCGGCCTCGCCCATGATCGTGTTCTACATTTTTTGTGCGGGTGGTGAGTTTGCTCATTCGAGCGGAAAAACCTGGACTAAAAAACCGCTCGCTCCGTTCGCGGGGAGTGGACTCACCGCTCCGCCACCGCGACCGCTCGACAATTCGCTCACCGATCGACCTCGCCCATGATCGTGTCGAGGCTCCCCAGCGTTGCGACCAGGTCGGGAACGTACTCCCCTTGGGCCATCTCCGGCAGTGCTTGGAGATTCGAGAAGGAGGGTCCACGAATCTTGAAGCGAGCGGGGGTGTCGGTGCCGTCGCTCCGGATGTAGATGCCGAGTTCACCTTTGGCGCCCTCGACAGCCCGATAGATTTCGGCGCCGAGATCGGGTTTGAGCGTCCGTGGGACGTTGCTCTGGATCTCCCGTTCCTCGGCGGGCCATTCCTCAAGCAGGTCGAGACACTGGCGGATGATCTTCGCGCTCTCTTCGATCTCGCGGAGCCGTACCAACACCCGTGCGTAGTTGTCACAGCCGTCTTCGGTCACCACGTCCCAGTCGAGTCGGTCGTAGTAGCCGTACGGATCGTCACGGCGGAGATCGTACTCCACCCCCGACCCGCGGGCGACCGGTCCTGTACAGCCGTACTGTTTGACCATCGCCGGATCGAGCACACCCGTGTCCAAACACCGGAGCTGAAAGATCTCGTTTTTCGTGAGCAGGTCGTGGTGCTCCTCGAGCCTGCCCGGTAGCCCATCGAGAAAATCCCACGTCTTCTCGAAGAACTCCTCGCGGGGTTCGGGCAGATCCCACGCCACGCCGCCCAGCCGGAAGTAGTTGAACATCAGCCGCTGACCGGTGAGATCCTCGAGGATGTCCTGAACGACCTCCCGGTCCCGAATCGCGTACATGAACGTGGCCGTGAACTCGCCGGTCACGTCGAGCGCGAACGTGCCGACCGCGAGCAGGTGGGACCGCGATCCGGCACAACTCCGCGCTCATCGTGCGGATGATCTGTGCGTACTCGGGCACGTCCAGATCCGCGAGATCCTCCGCCGTGCGGGCGTACGCCCACTCGTTCAACAATCCACCGCCGCCCCAGTCCCACCGATCGGGGTAGGGCATGATCTGGTGGCGATACGTTCCGGACTGGCACATCTGCTCTTCACACCGGTGGATATAGCCCAGATCCGGCTCCACAGCCGCCACCTGCTCCCCGTCGAGCGTGACCTGTAAGTGCAACACGCCGTGGGTGGCGGGGTGGTGGGGACCGACGTTGAGGAACATCGTGTCCGTTTCCTCACGGTGATCCTCCTGTAACGGATTCGCGTGCTCGGCCAGCGGGACGACCTGAGATCGTTCCTGGTCGTACGCCTCGCGCAGCGGGTGACCCTGCCACGTTTCGGGCAGAAGGATCCGGCGCAGATCCGGGTGGTCCTCGTAGTCGATCCCGACGAGATCGTACGCCTCCCGCTCGTGCCAGTCGGCCGTCCGGTACACCGTCTCCCCGCTCTGGCTCGCCGGCTTGCTCACGCTCGTCGGCACCACGACGCTCAGCTCTTCGGTCGGATCGTCGTACTTCCGTAGGTGATAGATCGTCTCGTATCGGTTGGGGTACTCCTGGGCCGTCACACACGAACAGTGGTCGTATCCCGCCCGATCGCGGAGCCGACCCAGCACGGACTGGACGTCGTCGGGGCGAATCACGATTGCCTCGGCGTTGCGGTGTGTTTCGCGGCCGATCACGAACGACTGGATATCGGCCTGTTCTTCTCGTCGAGATGGCTCTGCCGTGGGAGCGTGCATTCCATTCGGCCTTCGATCCGTTCGGAGACGCGGTTTCTGCCGAACGCGCTAGGTCATTTATGACTGTTCGAACAGAACGCTCCCACGATGAAGTACGTCCGCTGCACGCTCCGGTTCTCGGACTCGATGATCCATCCCGTGCACCAATGCATCACGGAGGACGACGCGATGGTGAAAGACCAGCTGCTCCACGGCAACAGGACGAACGCAGTGGACTCGTTTTTGTTCTACGTCGAGGGTGAGATGGACGCGTACGCCAGCGCCCTCGATCGGGTGCCAGAGATCAGCAGTTATGAGATCACCCCGATAGAGGGCACCGATACGGACGAACACTGTGAGGAATTCTACGCGTACGTCAAACAGGAGCCGAGCGAGACCGACGAGGAACTGTTCGGCGCGTTCACGCGCGACGGCGTCATCATCGTTCCACCAGTCGATTTTCTCGGGAATGGAACGGCTCGGCTGACCGTGCTCGGAGAGCCGACGGCACTCGAGGCTGCGCTCGATATGGTTCCGGACGGCGTTCACGTCGACGTCGAACGGATCGGCGAGTACGACCGATACGAGGAGGCGTTCGATCCGGGCGTCACCGACCGCCAGTACGAAGCGCTCGTGACGGCACTCGAAGCGGGCTACTACGACGTCCCCAGTCAGGGATCGATGGAGGAGATCGCAAGAGAGTTGGGCTGTTCATCCGGAACGGTTTCGGAACACCTCCGCAAAGCAGAACGAAAGGTCATCGAGCGGTTCGTCGCCCACACGCGACACTAAATGACACGGAATCACGCCCAAACCGCCAGAAACAACTCCTCTCTCCGCATACACTGTTGATAAGACTTAACCTTCTGCTTCTACGCTGATAATCCATGATACACCTGCTGCAGGCCGATACCCTCACGCGCGAGACGTTCTGGCTCATCGGGCCGACCGGCGAGGCGGTGTTTTACTACCTCGCTGCCGTCACGCTCCTCGTGTTCGGGATGCTCGCGTACCGTCGGTTCGCGCGGTACGCTCGGGGCAGCGAGGATCCGTTCGCGCGCCTCGACGAGCTGGGGACGCGCATCGTTCGCGCGGCGAAGATCGCCGGTTCGAACGAACAGCAGTTCAACAGGGACTTCGTGGGCGGACTCATGCACGCCTTCATCTTCTGGGGCTTTCTGACGCTGTTCATGGGAACCACGATCCTTGCGATCGACATGGACATCTACCAGAAAGTGACAGCGGCGTTCGGAACGAAACAGTCGTTTTTCGAGGGCGCGTTCTACCTATCCTACTCCTTCGTGATGGACGCGATGGGGCTGTTGTTCGTCGTCGGGCTGGGCGTCGCGCTCTACCGGCGGTACGTCACGCGCAACGAGCGGCTCTGGGATCGCCACACGAGCTTCGAGGACGCCTATCTCGTCTGGATGCTGTTCTTGCTGGGCGTCGGTGGGTATCTCGTTGAGGGAATTCGGATTCTGGGCACCGGATTCCCGGCGTTCGAGACGGTGAGCTTCGTCGGCTGGTTCGTTGCCGACGTGTTCCAGATCGCCGGGATGACCGAGTCGATGGCCCGCGCGGCGTATCCGGTGGCGTGGTGGTCCCATGCGGTGCTCGCGTTCGTGTTCATCGCCTCGATCCCGCTCGGGAAACCGTTCCACATGATCTCGAGCTTCGCGAACGTCGTCACCCGCGACGAGAAGGCGGGCGTCCGGCTGCCGGGCGTTCCGGACGACGCATCGCCCGAGGAGATCGGGACGAGCGACATCGACGATTTCTCGTGGAAGCAGCTGCTCGATCACGACGCCTGTACGAAGTGTGGGCGCTGTTCCTCGGTCTGTCCGGCGAAAGCGTCGGGTCGACCGCTCGATCCGCGCAACGTCATCCTCGATCTGAAACAGTACCGGATGGATCGGGACGCCGGACGCACCGAGGAACAGCCAATCATCGCGGACGGCGGAACGAGCGTCATCGACAGCGAAACGATGGATTCGTGTATGGCGTGTATGGCCTGCATGGACGCCTGCCCGGTCGACATCGAACACGTGACCCAGTTCACGGAGATGAACCGCCGGCTGACCGAATCCGGGCAGATGGAAGAAACCGTCCAGGAGGCGATGATGAACGTATTCCAGAACGGCAACACGTTCGGCGATCCCGAGCGCAAGCGCCCCGACTGGGTCGAGGATCTGGATTTCGAGGTGCCCGACGCCCGCGAGGAGCCTGTCGAATACCTCTGGTACGTCGGCGATTACCCCAGCTACGACGAGCGCAACCAGCAGATCGCAAAATCGCTCGCAACGCTGTTCCACCACGCCGACGTGAGCTACGGAATCCTGTATGACGACGAGCAAAACGACGGCAACGACGTCCGGCGCGTCGGCGAGGAGGGGCTGTACGAGATGTTGGTCGAGGACAACACCGCGCTGTTCGAGGAGTGTGAGTTCGAGCAGCTCGTCTGCACCGATCCCCACAGCTACAACACGTTCAAAAACGAGTATCCGGAGTTCGGCTGGAACGAGGACGGCGAGATCGACGTGTCCCACTACACCCAGGTCGTCCAGGAGCTCGTTCCGGAACTCGGACTGACCGGCACGGAACTCGATCACACAGTCACTTACCACGACCCGTGTCACCTCGGCCGGTTCAACGACGAGTACGAGGCCCCACGCGCGCTCGTGCGCGAAACAGGGTGTGAGCTGCACGAGATGCCGCGCAACCGCGCCAACTCCTTCTGTTGTGGCGGCGGTGGCGGCGGTCTCTGGATGGATCTCGAAGAGGAAACGAAACCCAGCGAGGAGCGCTTGCGGGAAGCGCTCGAAGACACCGACGCCGGTGGTGCCGTCGAGAAGTTCGTCGTCGCCTGCCCGATGTGTATGACGATGTACGAGGACGGCCGGAAAACCGGCGGCTTCGAGGAAGAGATCGAGATCGTTGGACTCTCCGAACTGCTCGCGGAAGCTGTCGCTGCCGGCTCAGCTTCGAGTTTCTCCGCGGCGTCGACCGCACCAGCCGACGACTAACCGGGCGGATCCGTTTCGTGACGTCCGTCTGATCAGTGTCCGATCAGTCGTCCGTCGAAGAAAAAATGACCGACTGAAGACGGTCGGACGCGTCAGACGAACTGTCTAATTGTCGTCGGCGTCGTCACGGTCGTCGTCTTCGTCGTCGTCATCACGGTCATCCGCGTCGTCACGGTCATCAGCGTCGTCACGATCGTCCGCATCATTACGGTCATCAGCGTCATCACGATCGTCCGCATCATTACGGTCATCAGCGTCATCACGATCGTCCGCATCGTCACGGTCATCAGCGTCATCACGGTCGTCCGCATCATCACGGTCATCAGCGTCGTCACGGTCGTCCGCGTCGAACTGCGAAGTCGATTCTCCAACATTCTGGGCTTGGCTTCCACCAAGCGCTGCAGCCGTACCGCCCCCGATCAACAGCACCGCAGCGATCAGGAGCACGATCGTCTTTTGTCGCATCGTTGCAGTTGTCCGAACGCACCTCACTCCCAAATACACCCAATGTCGTTATGGCTGATTTCATGGGTTTGAGACCTGTTTGCGCCGATTTGCACGAGTTTGCAATCGCTGAAAACCGATCGAAACGCCTGCAGCTCGAAACGATCGATGGGCCTTTATCTACACCATCAATATCGTAATTCAGATTCGAAGCGCGCATGCAACTGGCCATCTACGTCTCGGTTCTACTGGCGATCGTCACTGCACCGGTCGGTGGGACCGTCCCCACTAGTGATGTCAAACCCGTAGAAAAGACGCAGATTCAGGAGTCCGGCTTCGACGCCGACCGAGTGTTGCTCCGGTTCGACGTCCGCGACGACGGCAGCGCGATCGCGCACATCGAATATCGATTCGCACTCAATCGATCGAACAGCACGGCCGCGTTCGAGAACCTCCAGCGCGACATCGAAGCGGATCAGACGGCGTATCTCGACCGCTTCGAACGACGCATCAATCAGACCGTCCAAACGGCGAACAACTCCTCGTCGCGCGTAATGGATGTACAGAACGTGACGGTGCATGCAGAAACGCGCCAACTCCCACAACCCTACGGCGTCGTGAACTACACGTACACCTGGAACGGGTTCGCAGCCGTCGAAAACGATCGTATCAGGATTGGCGACGCCCTGGCAGGCCTCTATCTCGACGACAAGAGTCGGCTGCAAATTTCCTGGCCGGAGGGCTATCACACTCGAACCGTCCACGACAGCGCCAGTGAAACCCGGGATCGAGCGGCGATCTGGACCGGACCGACGTGGTTCGACCGCGGAGGGCCCCGAATCGTTCTCGCCAGAAACGGCGTTCCAATCGACACCATCCCGGTGGCGTTGCTCACCGTCGGTCTGTTGTGCGTCGCGGGTGGTGTCGTCTTGTGGCACAGCAACGGACGTGTGATGCGGTGGCTACCAATAGGCCCGTCGGCGGACGATCACACGACGGAGCCAGCAGACGAGCACGCCCCCACGGAACCGACCACCACGAGCGTAGATCCGGAGCTGATGAGCAACGAAGAGCGGATCCTCTGGGAGATCAACCAGCGTGGTGGTCGCGTCAAACAACAGGACCTCGTCACGGCGCTCGGGTGGAGCGATTCGAAAGTCAGCCGCGGCGTCAGCGCCTTGCGCGAACGCGGCGAAATAGAGCGGTTCCGGCTCGGCAACGAGAACGTTCTCACGGTGACCGACAAGGACGGAGGTGAGTCGCCGTGAGACCGCTATCCACGAGAACGATGGCCAACGCGCTGATCGCGCTCGGCGTCGTCTGTGGGGTACTCGCCGGTGTGCTGGCGTTCGACATCGGCGGCGAGCCGTTCGATCGACCCGGAAACGACTCGCACAACGGAACGGGCAACGGCTACGCTGGCGTCGTCGGGGCCCAAGACGCCGAACTCCGCGAGGAGTACCAGTCACGCTCGTTCGAGAGCCGACTCTCCCAAGCCTCGAGCAACGAATCGCGTGCGAAGATTATCGCGGCCGAAACCGATCGGATCGAATCGAAGCTGGAGGCCCTGGAGACCACAAAGGCCGGCTTCGAGGAGGTCGATGACGACAACCGCGCACAGATAACGTCGTTCGTCGCCCAAAGCCGGGCGCTCGAACGGCGATTCGAGCGCGTCAACCGCAGTGCAAAAACACTTCCACCAGCGCTTCGCTCCTCGAACGACCTCTCGGACCAGCGATTCGGTGAACTCCGCGACCGAATCGAGTCGCTGACGACACCCGAGATGATCGAACTCGCAACAGATGTTGCAGGCTCCGATGTGGGTGACGATATCGACGGAGACGATGAAGACGACGATCAGGACGATGCGGACGATACTGACGACGCGGACGATGCGAGCGACACTGACGACACCGATGATGCGGACGATGCGAACGACACTGACGACGATCAGGACGATGCGAACGACACTGACGACACCGATGATGCGGACGATGCGGATGATACTGACGACACCGGCGCTTCACCGGCGACGCCCGACGACTGAGTGTCTGGCTAACACCGAAACCGTCGACCTCCAATAATTCAAAAGCACACGAAATTATTCCAAGAAAGGCGGCACCCCTGTACAATTGATATCCATCAGCAAGCTCAGCTGTCAATCAGCCGAAGGGTGCTTCAGTAGCGACGTCCCAAGCCGATACTGCCTTTAGATCGGATCGAAAAGCGTCAGTATGGATCCCCACCGACAGCGACTCCGCCGTCTGCGACGGAACGGCAGCGAACTCCTCAATCGGTATGACTCGGGGGTGTGGTGTCGCCAGCGCCGCGCGATCCGTGGGGGACTAGTGGCGTTCGCCGTCGGAGCGGGTGCCATCCTCCTTTGGCAACCGGAACTCATCGCGGATTTTCCCCGCGACCAGTTTCTGGACGGCTACGTCGTCTCGGGGCTGCTCGTGCTCGGACTGATAGCCGCCGGCTGTGGAGAGACGACCGAGGCGCTCACGTTCGGGCTGTACGGGCTCGGTTATGGAGTTCTCGTCGCGCCGCTGCTCTCGACCGAAATGGCAACCCTCGGCGCTCTTGCGTGTTTCTCGCTCACCGTGTTGCTCGCCGAAACCCGCCGAACGTCGGCAAAAAAACAGTGATCCCGATCGGAGTCACTCCGATCCGGTGGTTAGCGGCCCACCTTCTTGCTTCCACTCGGTGAGGCTCCCCTCGTAGAACGCAAGCTGCTCGTAGCCCAGATGCCGGAGCACGGTGTACGTATGGCTGATGCGCCGAGCGGTGTTGCAGTACAGCACGATAGAACGCTCGGGCGTGATTCCCCGCGTTTCCAACGTCGACCGGAGCTCCGGCTCGGGCTGCACCCCCCGCCCCGTTTCGTCCACGAGATCGAGCCAATCGAGCCGGACTGCTCCGGGGATGTGGCCGTCCTCGAACTCCGCTTTCTCTCGCGTGTCGACGAGCACCGCGTCGGGATCGTCCATCGACCGTTCGACGGTCTCCAACCCGACGAGCGGTCCGCCCTCGACGAACGCCCCACCGTACTCTGTGGGTGTCGGGTCGGGCACGTCGTTGCTCACCGGCTGCTGGCGACTCCACGCGCTGTAATCGCCGTCCAACAAATGCAGCCGATCGCGGGAGTGACCGTACAGCTCACACGTGACCAGAAACCGGGCGGCGAACACGCCGTGCATGTCGTCGTACGCGACGATCCGATCGCCGGCTTCGATCCCGACCTCGCCCAGCAGTGACGAAAACGCAGCCGCTCCCGGAAGCATCCCCGCCTCTCCGCCGTCCTCCGAGCGGAATGAATCGAACGGAACGTTCACCGCGCTCGGCAGATGACCGATGCCGTCGTACTCCCACTCATCCCGAACGTCCACGATCCGGAGCGCATCCCCGTCCCCATCACCCGACCGCTCACTTCCATCCGTCTCTCCATCCGTGCCATCCAGACGGGCGGCAATCCGGTCCGACTCCACGAGTACATCCATGTCAACCGCTATGCGCGTCTCAACTTGAAGTCTTCACTATCAACACTGCTCGGAGTTACCAGCAAATACCACCGCAACCAATGCGGAACTAGACCGTCAATCCGCCACCAGGGGTGAACTAAAGATGTAATCAGTATATATTCATGCCTTAACACGAAAAAATTTCCTATACAGACAATGAGCGGCGAAACGGGCCGACAGTAATACGAATATATCGGTCGGGCGTTGAGTGTGAGTGTATCATGAGCGACTACGCGAAGGACGTACTCGTTTCTGCTGATTGGGTCGAGGAGCGCCTGGACGCGTTTCAGGACGACGACCCGGAGTATCGTCTCGTCGAAGTGGACGTAGACACCGAGGCCTACAGCGACGGTCACGCGCCGGGGGCAATCGGTTTCAACTGGGAGACCCAGTTGCAAGACCAGACGCGCCGGGATCTGCTTTCGAAGGAGGATTTCGGGTCGTTGCTGGGCGAGCACGGTATCAGCAACGATTCGACGGTTGTCCTGTACGGTGACAACTCGAACTGGTTTGCAGCGTACACGTACTGGCAGTTCAAATACTACGGGCACGACGACGTGCGCTTGCTCGACGGCGGTCGGGATTACTGGCTCGACAACGACTACCCGTTGACCGAGGAGGAACCCGACTTCCCGGAGCAGGGTTACACCGCGAGCGAACCCGACGAGTCGATTCGTGCGTACAGGTCCGACGTTGAAGCGGCGCTCGGCGACAGCGTTCCGCTCGTCGACGTACGGTCTCCCGAGGAGTTCAGCGGCGAGATCCTCGCACCGCCCGGACTGCAAGAGACCGCCCAGCGCGGCGGCCACATCCCCGGTGCGAGCAACGTCTCGTGGGCTGCCGTCGTGCAAGACGACGGCCGGTTCAAAAGCGCCGACGAGCTGAGCGATCTGTACGGGGAGGAAGACATCGGAGACGAGGAGGTCATCGCCTACTGCCGGATCGGTGAGCGCTCCTCGATCGCGTGGTTCGCGCTCCATGAGCTGCTCGGCTACGATGAGGCCGTCAACTACGACGGTTCGTGGACGGAATGGGGCAACCTCGTCGACGCTCCCATCGAACAAGGCGGCGCGTGAACGAGGCGACACCGTTTCGTTCCACTCACCCCACAACCGTCTGTTCTATCTTCTCGCGGCTAGGTCGGGGTCCGTGATTTCGGCTTCGCGCTCGTGATCCGGTTTGTGGAGTCTCTTCTCGAATGGGGATCGGTTGCGGTCACACGACGTCGCCCCGAACCGTCGCGCCGGTTTGACGCTCGCGGTAGCGGGTCACCGCGTCAGCGGCCTCGGCCGCGGCTTCAGACTCCATCCCGAGGGATTCGAGGGCGTTCGGGAGCGTCGGGAACACCAGCTCGCCAGCCCGGAGTTTTTCGAACGCTGTCTCGCTGCGCGTGCCCGCGACCCAGAGACAGGCCCCACGCGGATCGAGGATCTGCTCGTAGTCGTCCTGGGCAATCGCTCCCTTCAGCCGTTGGGTGACGTTCTGCTCGAAGCCGGTGTTACACACTTCGAGATGGATCGATTCTTCATCAACTAGATGGGCGGCCAGACACCGTTCGGGTGCGGCGTAGCCGTTCGCGTTCGCGCGGAGGGCTTCGGGATGGGTCTCGGCCCACTCGGCGCTGACGGTTTTCCCGACACCCTCGATCCCGTGTGATTCGACGAACTCGGATTCGCGGCTCGCGTCCCCGTGAAACAGGAGTTCCTTGGTGAGATAGACGTTGAGCCGGTCGACGGGATCGACGCCGAGCGCGAGATCACCGTACACCCACACCTCCCGCACTGGAACGGGCATCGGCTCCTGCTCGACCGTCTCGACGAGGCGTTCGAGGCGGTCGACGGCCGCCGACCGGGAGAGCTGTGACATACGCCGTCGTACACCCCCGACGTGGAAAAACCGCTCGCTGTCGCCAGAAGCCTTCGGCTTCTGGCTGCTAGCCAAAACTTCGGTTTTGGCGATGTCACCAGATTCCATCGGAATCTGGTTGACTCACGAGAGCATAGCTCTCGTGAATGTCGCCAGACTCGTAGAGTCTGGCTGCTAACCAGATGCTCCGCATCTGGTGATGTCGTCGGGCGCAGCCCGACTGTCACCGGCCGTAGGCCGGTTGCCCGAGGAACGTTGTTCCTCGCTGCTTGAGGCACGTAGCGCCTCGCTGCGCTCGCGGTGAGTGTACTCACGTTACCGCACCGCCACCGCTTCGACGCCGCTCGTGCTGGCTTCCAGTTGCGCGTGTGCAGCTGAGTGGATCAAAAAAGCCAGCTGAGCGTAGAGTCCCGTGAACGCGGCTCACTCCGTGAGGAGGTCCGTTTCCTGGTTCACCCCGTCGCTTCTGTTTCGGGGCCGTCGCGTTTCGATGTCTTCAGTTTCGAGCAGCCGATCGAGTTTTCGTTCGAACGTCTCCTCGCTGATGTCACCCGTCGCGTACGCGTGCCGAAGCCGCTCGATCGCCGTCGGTTCCTCCTCGGTGACGGACGGATCGGGAGATGGGGCGTCGGATTCATCCGAGCCTACCGCGCGCCGGTAGAGGTAGTCAGCGAGATACGTACACCCCAACACGGTCGGCAAAAGGGTAGTGAGCGAAACGATCCCCACCCACAGCGGAACCTCCGGTGTGAAGAACACTGGAATCACGAGAAACGCAGTGATCAAAAGCCCCAGCCAGAGCGGCGAACTGAGGATCCGACGACCACCCCGTTCGATACGGTTCTCCAAGGACATGTATAATTAATATACACCTCACACGATATTCGTTTCGCTTCGGGGGGTGATGCTGTCGGTCATGAATCGTTGAACACTCGATGGCCAGTTCAGTCAGGAAATTACTCCATGTCCCCGACAACGCCACTGTCGATTCACGTACGTATGACCGACAGTATGAGTCTCCGATGCGTCGAACGAGAAACCACGCTCACAACAGGGTTATTTCTCCGAGTCCGTAAGTCCGCGTATGGAGTGTGACAAATGCGGAGATCCGGCGGTGCTACACGCCGAGTACTCCGGGCTGCATCTCTGTGAGCGTCATTTCTTTCGCTCGGTCGAAAAGCGCGTCAGACGGCGGATCCGAGAGGACGCACTCATCGGCGAGAACATCTCGCCCGACGATCCCGAGACGTGGGTGATCGGTCTCTCGGGCGGGAAAGACAGCGTCGTTCTCACACACCTCCTGTATGATACGTTCGCCAAGGATCCCCGGATCGAACTGGTCGCACTCACGATCCACGAGGGAATCGAAGGATACCGGGACGCCTCCGTCGACGCCTGTCTCGAGCTGACCGAAGAGATGGGCATCCGACACGAGGTCGTCGCCTACGAGGAAGAGTTCGACCTCGAGATGGACGACGTGGCCGAAAGCGACCCGGAGAACATGGCCCCGTGTGCGTACTGTGGCGTTTTCCGCCGGGACGTCCTCTCCCGATACGCGGACGAATTCGGGGCGGATAAGCTGCTTACCGGCCACAACCTCGACGACGAGGCCCAAACAGCGCTCATGAACGTCCTCGAAGGCGACGTCGAACAGATCGCAAAGCACTTCGACGCTAGCCTCGGGCCGTTCGAGCACACAGGCGGCGACGACCGGCAAACGCGCACCGAATCCGATGCGTTCGTCCCGCGCGCGAAACCGCTTCGGGACGTCCCGGAAAAGGAGGTCGCGCTGTTTGCACACCTCAAGGAACTCCCCGTTCATATGGCCGAATGCCCGCACGCGAGCGAGGCCTACCGCGGTGAGATCCAGCGCCTCCTCCTCGAACTCGAGGAGAACCACCCGGGCACACGCCACTCGATCATGGCCGGGTACGAGGATCTCGCTGGCATCGCCGCCGAACAGTACCGACAAGGATCACCATCCGACGCCACCGACTGCGAACGGTGTGGCGCGGCGACGACGAACCGACTCTGTCGAAAATGCCAGCTCGTCGAATCGATCCACGCGACGTAGCGAGTGAATCACCGACGCTCGCTCAACTGTCCAGTGATATACGATGGTAATAAATAATACATAGTATATATCCAGGACATATCGAAAATTAATTCCGTAAGCGATAGCCTCGTCGGTCAGTTAGTTCATCACTCATCTAATGACATCGAGACCGTTGTTGGTCTCGACAGAATCCTGTCCGCCGTCGGACTGTGCGCTACCGTAGTTGGACTCCGAGTCGGTGTCCACTCGGTCGAGTGCCGCACGGCGGGAGGCGTCTGCCTGCTTTTGTGTAGTTGGGCCGAGAATCTGTGCGCTCTGTACCCCCGTCATGATCGCCATCACGCGGACTTTACCCTTGTACTCCTGTTGGATCCGGGCACCCCAGATGACGTTCGCGTCGGCTTCGAGTCGTTCGGTGATCTGTTGGGCGATCCCTTCGGCCTCCTTGAGCGTGAGGTCGGGACCACCGGTGATGTGGACCAACCCCCCGGTCGCCCCTCGGTAGTCGACATCAAGGAGGGGATGGCTCATCGCATCCCGAACGACTTCATCGGTTTTGTTCTTGTCCTGGGTCTCGCCCACGAGCATGACCGCGACGCCGCCTTGCCCCATGATGGCGGTCATATCCGCGTAATCGAGATTGATGAGCGACGGTTGGGTGATCGTCTCGGAAATACCCTTGACCGTTTCGGCGATGATCTGATCCATCACCGAGAACGCCTTGCCGATCGGAAGGTTCGGGACGTAATCGAGCAATCGATTGTTGTCCAGAACGATGATCGAATCCGCCTCGTTGCGGAGCTGTTCGAGCCCTTCCTCGGCTTTCACGGTTCGCGCCCGTTCGACGTTGAACGGGGTCGACACCATGCCGACAACGATCGCACCCAACTCCTTTGCGATCTTCGAGATGACGGGCGCCGCACCCGTGCCCGTTCCGCCACCCATGCCAGCCGTAACGAACACGAGATCAGCGCCCGACAGCACGTCTTTGATCGTCCCACGGGCCATTTCGGTCGCTCGCTCCCCCATCGCGGGATCGCCACCGGCACCGAGACCCTGGGTGAGCGTCTTCCCGACGAGCACCTTCGTGTCGGCTTCGATCATCTGAAGGTGCTGTTTGTCCGTGTTGATCGCAACCGTATCAGCGCCGTCGACGCCGATGTTGTAGAGTCGGTTGACAGTGTTGTTCCCAGCACCGCCAGCGCCAACGACCACGATACGAGGATCACCAAACTCGTCGATGTCCTCCGCGTCAGCCGCTTGGCGCTCTTCGTCTTCAGCGTGTTCGAGCGCGTCGTTGACGAGTTCTTGCATCGTCAGACACGCGCCCACTGACGCTTGCTCTCCCGCCGCTGACGCTCTGTGTTCTCTTCGTTGATCATCTCACGAACAGCCGATCGAATCGCTTCACTCCGGTTGGGAAACTCACCCGTCTCGACCAGTTGCTCGACTGCTTCGACCTGTTGTTTTGGAATCCGTAGTGTCACACGCTCCATGGTTTTCCCCTTTTCCGGTAAGACGAGATGGGCGGTGGTCCGCCCCGCGTCTTACACAGCGAAACCGCACGAGTGCGGCCGTATTACCACGAACGCGACACCATGTAAGACGGTCGTCTTACGCAGGTGTGTTGATTATCGCCGGTGTAATAAATCTTTGCCCCATGTATGACACGGATGGATTCTATTCCATAAATGACTCGTTCAGAGCGTGTCGCGGGGGTTTTTGGCGTATACGATCGCTTACCGCGTGGCATCATCGGCTACGACCGATCGAGATCGGACTCAGCCGGGGTACGGCGGCCACACGCCGGGCAAAACGACCATTCGGTATCGATTTCGGCACCACATTCGCAGGCGACCTGTTGAACCGATTTTTCTCCGCAGTTGGGGCAGTACACGTGTGATTCCGCGTGTGTTTCCCCGCATTGAGCACACTGGGTTTGTTCCGTCCCGGTGTCCCCTGTATTCGAAGCACGCGTCTTACACTGATCGGAGGACGAGGAGTCCTCGGTGACTGTCGTCTGTGGTTCACCCTCTACAGAGAT
Organism: Halobacteriales archaeon YIM A00010; assembly: GCA_025041175.1. Taxonomy (GTDB): domain Archaea; phylum Halobacteriota; class Halobacteria; order Halobacteriales; family Haloarculaceae; genus Halocatena. The sequence continues at coordinate 215,439 of JAKCFJ010000001.1, read as the reverse complement.
ATTTACGTTGATATCCTTGGGTTCTGGCCGTGTAAACGCGCTGTCGCCTTCTCCGACGAGTTCCTCGACGCGTTCTCGAACCACGTGGTCCACCCAGCGTTCGTCCTCGAACTCCACTGTCGGGTGGCTCTTGGCTGGTCCGGAGCCGCTCATATGAGTGTTGAGATAGGTGCGAAGCGCTTCGCGCATGATCGCGCTCTTGGAGGCCTCGAACTCCTCCAGTTGCGCGATCAACTCGTCGTCAGCGCGAAACGTGATCTTACTCATCAATGGCTGTTGGTTGCCAATCCATATCAACGTTCGTGCCAGCGTCAGACATCTATCAGGTGTACGAGACACCGCGAGTGTCGGGTGGTTTCGGTCGGAACAGAAAGCGTTAAATGGAGAATGGGCATACGAAAGAGTGACCGCTCTTAGCTCAGTCTGGCAGAGCAGTCGACTGTAGATCGACTTGCCCCCCGTTCAAATCGGGGAGAGCGGATGTCTTTGTCTCCGAATCCGTGAGCGAAGCGAGTGGGGAATCAGCGAGTCGCACCCGGGACACCAGCGAAGAGAGCATCCCGGGACCATCTTATGAGATTCGAACTGCCACGTACACTGGGCCAGAAGACACATGTCAGGAGAACTGATATGGTTGCCATAGATGGACAACAGAACCAATGAGTTCTCTCGTCGGACGTTTTTCTCAGGTGTCGCCGGACTAGTGACAGCCGGAGTAATCACCACTGCAGGGGTGGGTATCACCGGGGGTATGTCTACACAGTCGGGTGATGAAACCTGGACACAGCCCGGCGCGAACGCAGCGGGGACCAACGCACAGATATCCGCAACGGGACCTGCAGGGAAACTCTCAACGGCCTGGCAAGGTGGTCTTAGTGCCTATTTCGGTGATACTCGTGTCGGCGCGGTCGTCGACGGCACGGTGTATGCGTCTGGGACCGTTCTAGTCGCCAAGAACGCGGTTGATGGAACAACACTATGGAGTGCTCAGACATCGGTCCCCGACATCGACTATCCAGACGGCGCAGCGATAGATATCGAACGGCCAACGTACGTGGACGGGGTTGTCGTTGCACCGGTGCGCATCGGTGTCTGGGATGGAGATGGGGCTGAGTACGCGAAACTGATGGGTGTCGACGCAGAGAGCGGCGAGAAGCTCTGGGAGATCGGGACCCCGAGCGTAATCGAGTTCTCACACGTGAGGATATCAGACGGAATGTGCTATGTCTGTGGTCCCGATCTGGACGGCAGTGACACCAGGTACATCTACCAGTTGAACCCGTCCGACGGCACGATAGGCTGGCGCCAGTCGGTCGATATTGGCCGGGCTGAGTCGAACACGCCAGCCATCGAAAGCGGTCGTCTGTACGTCGCCGAGCGAAACGGTGTCGTCGCGCTCGACGTGGAGAATGGTGATCGCCTCTGGAAGGCGCTCCCTCGCGTGAAAGCACCCCACGTGGCGATGGTTGCTGATGGGACTCTGTTCGTGAGCGAGGAGAGTACACCGGGTGCGACGATCATCGTGCTCGACGCCTCCACGGGCGAACAACAGTGGAAGCAGTCCTACGACGGGGAACGCATCAGAATTCGGGTAGCAACCGTGGACGCAGAACAGGTGTACATTGCGAAGGGACAGAGCGATGCAGCCATCATCGCACTCGATCGAACTGACGGCACGGAAAATTGGCAGACATCCGTTACGACGTGGCCAGAGGAGTCAGATACCGAACCACAGACGGGGAGACCGGATCCAGCGTGGGGGATGGCACGGGTCGGCTCTCTGTTGTACGCCGGTGGATTCGTCCTCGATCCATCCGATGGATCAATTCGGTCCGAGTACGGGATCGAAGGGCCGTGGACGGCCCCGTATCGACTCAATGCGGTTGCTGGGGGACAGCTGTACTTCGGTGGCGAAGGGCTACTAGTTGTGAAGGGATCGGAAACCCAGACCGCATCACCACCGACGACCGACACACAGACCGCATCGCCACCAACGACTGACACACAGACCGAAGCCGACGAGAGTGAAGATTCGACGACTGTAACCGATGATAGGGGATCCACCGCAACGACGACCCAACAGGCAGAACCGAGTGCGCCGTCAGAGACGGCGGACACTGCAGACAATCCATCCGGCACAACTAACGGCTCGACACCACAGGAGTCCAGCAGTGATGACGACTCCACCGCCACAACCGGTCCAGGCTTCGGTGTGCTTGCTGGAGCCGCCGGGATCGGTGTCGGAAGCTGGTTGCGAAGCCGAGACCGCTGAGCAGTCCACGAAGTGCCAGAGGTGATTTGATGAGCGTCGGAATCGGCGTATCGGTTATCTTGTGAAGCTTTTCTTCGACTGCATCGATTGACTCACACCACCGGATGAACATTCGGAGTGTATCGAGCTGACTTCCGAGTGAGAGCGGCGTGAGATCGCCGTCATCTCTGTGCCATGTCTTGTACTGATGGAGATCCCGGCCGGAGAGATCGTTCATGTTGTTGATCCCCTCCGTGTCACACCACCGGATGAAATGCTTGAGCCGATAGTGATAGCCGTCTATGGTCCCTTGGGAGACTTCGTGCCTCCGGGAGTCGAGATACATCTGCTTCGCTGTACTGGGATCGATTGGGTCGAGCGCGTTCGTTTTCTTCATCACACTGAAACGCGGAGGATCGACGACCTCAGGACCCACTACGGTTAATTCCATAGACTTGCCCCCCGTTCAAATCGGGGAGAGCGGATTTCTTTGTCTCCGAATCCGCGAGCGAAGCGAGCGTGATGAGGGGTCAAGAAATCCAATCGATCCGATTTGAGCCAGAGGACGAGCGAAGCGAAGTCCTCGCGTTCAAATCGGGGAGAGCGGATTTCTGTGGCTTTGATTTGAGCAAGCGGATGAACAAAGCGCGTGCTATCTGGGTTTCACCTTCCGTCGTCGACACCTCCACTGGCTCGTATCGATAGCGGATACTTCTCGTTGCAAATGCCGGAAAGAGCTATCTGTCGGCTCGGGAGGAAGTGAAGTTTTCGCCCTTTCACGCCCTGATAAAAGATTCCGCAACCAACATTTTCACCCAACGGTGTAGCATTCGAAATTCTGTGGATCGGGACGCAGGCCAGAAGACACATTATGGGGTTGGAGAAATCAACAGGAAATGACGGATGCAAACAGAATGCAGACTCGGCGGGAGTTCCTTGGTGTGGTAGGCGGCGGGCTGTTGCTCGGTGCGACGGGGGTCTCGGCCGGAGCCGATTCAAACGACGCTGCATGGAGACAGCCAGGCGGAGATAACGCCCACACACACAGCGCCATCGATGGTGTGGGCCCCACCGGGGCGCTCTCAAAGGCCTGGAGCGGTGGCGTAAGTGCGTGGCGGAACGGGGTTGCGGTGGGCGCGGTCGTCGGCGACACGGTCTACGCGACTGGTGAGCGCCTCGGTGCGTTCGACATCGAAGACGGGACAGAGCGCTGGACTTACACGGGTGGACCGCCACCGGAGCCAACAAACGAAGGCGATGAACCGGATGTCGAGCCGCCGACGGTCGTCGACGGAACCGTGTATGCACCGATCCACTACGGCGTGTTCGATGCATTCGATCACGAACAGACCGCGCTCGTCGCGCTCGATGCCGACAACGGGGAGAAACAGTGGCGGATCGACTTTCCGGTCGACGCTGCACTGTCCTCGGTGACGGTGGCAGACGGTAATCTGTACGTCGAAGGGCCAGATACCGACGGGAGTGACGGAACGTACATTTACTGTCTGCAGCCCGATGACGGTGCTGTCAAGTGGCGACAAGAAATCCCCGGTGACGATCCCATGATCGCAACCGAGCCACTCGTCGCAAACGATCTGGTGTTCGTTACCCCATCGAACGGTGTCGTTGCATACGACGCAGGGACCGGAGAGGAAGTCTGGTCAGCACTTCCAAACGTAGCCACCATCGACACGGGCCTCGTCGTCGACGGAACGGTGTACGTAAGTGAAAGCATCGACCCAGGAGTGACAGTCATCGCTCTCGACGCCGAGAGTGGTTCACAGCAATGGAAGCAGGCGTTTTCGAAGAACGGCTACGTCTCTGGAATGACGATCGACGCGAAACGGCTCTATCTCAAGAACGCTCGCGGCGAGAATGTCAGCGACATCATTGCGCTCAATCGAACCGATGGCTCCGAACAGTGGCGAAGTAGGCTCCCCAAAGGCTCCCCAGACGAACGACCGCCAACGTCGGTCCCACGAGGAATCATCGCCCGTGTCGGTTCGCTGTTGTACGCCGGAGCCACCATCATCGATCCGGCGACAGGGACGGTCCAACAGTCGTTCGAAATCGAAACCAGGCCGATGACCAGATACCGGCTTGAGGCTGTCGCCGCCGGAAAGCTGTTTCTTGGTGGTCGGGATCTCATCGTCCTCGAAGGCGAATCAACACAGACGGCGACTCCCATCGAGACAGCAACGCCGACGGCGACCTCCACCGAGACAGCACCTGAGAAATCAACGGAGACAACCACATCTCCGGATGGTGACGAAACCCCGTCCACAATGCAATCGTCGAGCGATCGCCCAGAGTCCACAACTACCACCGACACACCAGCACCTGACGAGGAAACCACTACCGCCAACGGCCCCGGCTTTGGGATGCCAGCTGCACTCCTCGGACTCGGACTCGCTGGCTGGCGACGCTGCACGGGAAAGCGCGACTAGGTCAGAAGACACTTTACCACAGTTCGAAACCTCCTGATCGATGACCAGGTTGAGTGCTCCAATCGGCTCGTCGGCTCCTCACGAAAGTCTCGGATGCATTCTTTGCGGCAATGGGTATTCATATTCTCGATTCCCTCGCTGTCGCACCATCGGATGAAATGCTTGAGGCAATAGTGGTATCCATCGAGCGTTCCCTGCGATACCTCGTGTCTTCGAGCATCGAGGTACATCTGCTTCGCCGCATCCGGCGAGAGTAGTTCTAATCCGTTTGCCATAGTTCTCCGAATCGGAATAAACGTCGAAGAGACCGATCGTAGCGGTAAATTACGATGACGTTTCCCCGATTTGAGTCAGAGGACGAGCGGAGCGAAGTCCTCGCGTTCAAATCGAGGAGAGCGGATTCGTTCTTCTAGCGATTCACAGACGACTGTAGATCGACTTGTCCCCCGTCCCCGCGAGCGGAGCGAGTGGAGGATCAGAGAGGCACTACGCGTCTCGGGCAGTCGGGTGTAACCCGACAACATCACCGGAACTCGAAGAGTTCCGGTTAGCAACCAGAACGCTTCGCGTTCTGGTGACATCACCGAGCGAAGCTCGGTTAGCAGTCGCAGCCCGACGACATCACCAGATGTCGGAGACATCTGGTCAGCAGCCAGAAGCCTCCGGCTTCTGGTGACAGCGAGTCGCAGCACGAAGCGGCCGTCTCTCAAAACGGCACTGTGACCGCCTCATTCGGGTCGCCACTCGCACGTATCGCCCGTAGCCAGCTCGTTCTCCTCGACGTACGCCGACAGACACGCGTAGTTGCAGAAGTAGGTGGGTGAGCCACAGTCGTCGGTACAGTCGCGCACGCAGACGGGATCGTGATCGAAAATACGCGAGCCACAGTACGCACACTGCTCGTCCGTCTCGGGTGTCCTAACGGTCGTTGCCATACCCACGGTACGAAGACGGACGAAGAAAGCGTTTCGTGAGTGTACATCTGCTGTAAGAGGATACGTCGCTCATGGGTCGGCGTCCGTCGTGTTCACCTCCACATCGTCGAGCAAGTCAGCCATGTTCTCAACGAACACCTCCGTCCGGTCGAGTAACACGTCTACGTCGGACGAAGCTGGGTGATACTCGTAGTCGGCGGGCTCGCATCGATCCTGTATTTCCAAAAAATCCACCATCATCTCTGCTGACATGCCCAGTCAGTACAAGCTCTTTTCCGAAGAGGATTTCACCGACAATGTACGTCTGGTTCACCGAGTGGCTCGGACTCCCGACGCGAACGAGCAGGCCGGTAGGCCGACCGGATCGGAGTGAAACAGAAACTGTTTCTACGCTGCTCCGAAATTCAATCAGTTATGAACAAACACGGACACGTGCTCAACGGTTTGTTGCTCGGTGTGGGGGTGGGGTTCATCCTCGCACCGATTGGGAACGTCGAAACCCTCCAGACGATCGTCGCGGTGGCGGTGCCGGTCACCCTCGGGGCGCTGGTCCCCGATATCGACACGGAGTTCGGTCGCCACCGGAAAACCCTCCACAACCTCCCGGTTCTGGGGCTGTTCATCGCGTTCCCGGTCGTCTTCGGTAACCTCAACTACGTCTGGATCGGCGTGCTCACCCACTACGTTCTGGATATGGTCGGCAGCAAACGGGGGATCGCGCTGTTCTATCCGTACACACAGGAGTACGGATTCCCCACCGGGGTAGCAACCAAAAGCCAGTACACGAACGTCGTCACGCTGTTCATCACCGCTAGCGAACTACTCGTGGGGTACGCCATCGTGTACGGATTCGGACGGTACGGTTGGTCGCTGGCACCACTCGCGCAGTGATCGGGACAAATCGAGGCGGGGGGCGACGATCAGTAGACGCGAACGTCTTCGAATCGCCGTTCGTAGGCGATGTGTCCGGGGTGAGTTGGTTCGGTGCCCGAAAGAAACGTGCGATCGATCTTGCCCCACGTGTTCTCGTAGATGAGGTGTCCGAACTCCACGCCACAGCGGACGTTGTGCTCGAACCCCGACCGGTGGAGAGTTCGCCGCGGTGTATGGTCTTTTAGCGCGGCCGTGAAATCTCCAACGTCGTCGATCGGCTCCTCGAACGTGGTCCACGCTTCCCCGATCGTTCCGGAGAGATGGGCGTACGAAGAGGCAAACCCGGGACGCTCAGTCTCGCTAGCGATCGCTTGGGCGCGCTCGTTGTGGATGGTCCAGTGTTTCGGGTTGTACGTCTCCACGGCGTGAACGTCGTAGCGACGGACGTCCGCAGCGTCGAGGCTGACGTTGAGAAATTCGGGGTGAGGAGCCAAAATCGCCGCGTCCTGTCGGTGGAGTTCCGCCATCGCACCCGAGAGCGTGATGAAATCCGGAACCGGCTCCTCCAACCCGACCGCAAGCACGTGCTTTCGGTTACGCCACGTCCCCGTGAATATCTCTCGGGCGGGAAAGACGGAGAGGGTCTCATCGGAGAACGCCTCCGCTTTCGCTCGAACGGTCGGGAAGCGAGTGAAATGAGGCGCATACACGAGCGCGTCGAGACCGCGTGCTTTCGCTCGCTCGACAACCGATTCGTCTAGAATCTTCACGTGCATGTCGATGCGAACCCCATCCTCTAGTCCCGTCACAATGCTGGATACTCGCAGTCGATTGATAACGATGCCGTTCCGTCCGAACGGTGGAAAACGACCGCCAGCGCTACCGATCCTCGCTGTCGAGCACGCGGATCTGGTCGCCGCGGACGGTCACCGGGATCGGAACGGTTGCCTCGTACAGCTCGACGGTGACCTGGTCTTTGCTTTCGTCGATGCGCTGGACCTGTGCCTTCTCGCCTTTGAACGGACCGGCGATGAGTTCCACAATGTCGCCTTCCGCGATCCCCTCGACGTCGGGCTTTGGCGAGAGGAAGTGTTCGACCTCTACGATCGAGGATTCGCCCTCGACCAACCCCCGGGCGTGGGGGATCTCGTCGAGAATCCGGTCGAACACGCTCGCCTCCTCGGCTTCGACCATCACGTAGCTCGTGAGCGAGTCGGGCGCGAGCGCCGCGTGGACCGACGATTCCTCGCGGTTCATGATCATGTCCGCAACGGTTCGCTCCTGGCTTGCGGTCGTTTTGACGGCGTAGATCGACATCAGACACCACCCGGAAGGAACTGCATGATTATGTAGATGGTGAATCCGAGAAGGCCGACCAGTACAATACCCGCACCCGCGACGAGCGACACTTGGGAGAACTCCTCTCTCGACGGTGTGCTGGCGAGCTTGAGCACACGGATGTATGAGGAGAGGTCTGTCGGGATGTTCATAATCGGATCTTGCGGATGCGCGTTTTTCTATCTTTCTACCGCGCTATCCATCGGAACGCACGGGACCGATCGAATGAAAAGCAAGGAACCGATACGAACCAGGACCGAGGGGGCTGTGACATCACTCGATGTAGTCGATGGAGTCGTTGGCCGACGACCGCGATCGTGCCTCCCGGTCGGCCTCGCTCTTGCCGTAGATCTGTGGAGATTCGACGCCAGTGACCACGACCATCGTCTCCATTCGCTGTTCGAAATCGGCGTCGACCGAGGCACCCCAAATGATGCGCGCGTCGTTGTCGATGCGCTCGTAGATCTCCTCGACGACGCCTTCCGCCTCCTCGATGCTCATGCCGGGACCGCCGACGACGTTGATGAGCGCGCTGGTGGCGTTCGAAAACTCCACGTCGAGCAGCGGCGACCGGAGCGCGGACCGGATCGAATCCCGCGCCTTGTTGTCGGATTCCGATTCCCCGAGACCGATCATCGCCACTCCGCCGTTTTCCATGATCGCTTTCACGTCAGCGAAATCCACGTTCACGAGACCGGGTTTGGTGATGAGTTCGGTCATGCCTTTCACCGAGCGCATCAACACGCGATCGCAGATCTTGAACGCGTCCTGGAGCGGCAGGTTCGGGGCGTATTCGAGCAGCCGGTCGTTCGGGATGACGATGACCGTATCAGCCACCGACCGCAGCCGTTCCAACCCGGCGTCGGCGTTCGATCGGCGTCGTTTGCCCTCGGCAGTAAACGGGATGGTCACGACCGCAATGGTGAGCGCGCCGGCCTCCTGGGCGGCTTCCGCGACCACCGGGGCCGATCCGGTCCCCGTCCCACCGCCGAGTCCAGCGGTGATGAACACCATGTCCGAGTCACCGATGGCGGCGTCGATGTCGTCTTTGTTCTCGAGGGCGGCCTGCTCACCGATCTGGGGAACGGAACCGGCACCACGACCGCCGGTCTGCTTGCGACCGATGAGGATCTTCGAGTCCGCGGTCACCTGTTCAGAGAGGTGTTGGGCGTCGGTGTTGGTGGCGATGAGCGTCGCGCCGTGGATGCCCTCTTCTGCCATCCGGGTGACGGTGTTTCCACCGGCCCCACCACACCCGAACACCGCGATGTTCGTCTCTAATTCGCTGACAATGTCCGCGAGCTCGTCGTCGGTCATCGTGCCGGACGTGGTGACGGTGGTGTTGGCCTCGGCAGCCGTCACGTCGGCTTCGGCCCCATTCTCCCGTTGGGACTCCTCCACCTCCCCGGACTCCGACTCACCCTCGGCCTCGTTGATCGCGTCCTCGATGATCGAGTCCATGTGCGTTGGATAACAGCAACGTCGGATAACTATCTTTCGCCACCAGTGTGACGTGTGTCAGACAACCATATAGATGAAAACATATGCGTCTTTCGTTCACGAACGTCGTCGGGGGTTACGATCGTATCGTCGATCTCGACGGTCTCTCCGTTCGAGAGACGACCGAACGCCGGCCCCTCCGGAACGCCCAGTCGTTGGGCCAGCGAGGGCGAAAACGCGACCTCGCGGGCGACGACGGTGTCGCCGTCGCGCTCGATATCGTCGTATTTGCGTTCGAGGATAGTCACGAACGCTGCCATAAGATCATTTCGATCCACCGCGGGTGGGAGAACGACCGTTCCGTCGAGTTTCGTTCCGTTCTCAGTGGTGGTGACAGCGACGGCGTGTGAACGGACGGCCGAAAGCGTCCGCTCGTGGTCGATCCCGTTCACTTCCGCGAGGAGATCCGTGGGTATCTCGATCCGTGACAGTTCGTTCTCGTAGCGACGCTGCGCGGTAGTGTCTGGGTCGGCGTTCCCGGTGGCGGTCGGTGGGCGTCGGTCGCCGAACCTGAGACCCACGGAGACCGGGCAGACGGATCGTTCGAGGTGGTTCACGAGGGAAAGTGGGACGCCATCGGTTTCTCGCACCCACGTTTCACTGACAGCCCGGTAGCCCAGTTCCTCGATCGTTCGTTCGAGACCGGGAACGCCGTCGGTCAGCGCGTAGGCCGTTCCGCTTCGTTCGAACGCTCGTTCGACGATAGATCGGGTCTCGGACGGTTCCACCGCTTCGAGCGCCCAGTCGACGCCGACGTGGCCCACCGCCCACTCTGTTTCCCGAACGACGCGTTCGAACCGCGGGACGTAATGGCCACCACCGAACCCGACGAGCGTTTTGTCGGCGTTCGGATCGACGCCACGCAGCGCAAGGATGGCCCGTGCGACCGCCTGTGCCCCCTCTGGATCGTCCCACTGTGGTTCGTCACTCCCGAGTTCCACGAACAGCGAGGGGGTGGCGAGTTCGGTCGGTCCGTGGTGGGTCCCTTCCAGTCCGACGGCGTAGCCGTCAGGGGCGTGTTCGGTGAGCGCGGTGAGCGCCCGCGACTGCACGCTGGGTGCGGCTCGCGCTAACGATCGGTCGTGGCCGCCGAACTCGGCCGGACCGAAGTTGCCCGTGGGGTGGGCCGTCAGCAACGGTCCCGTCTCGCCGGCGTGTCGGGAAGCGAAAACGAGCAGATCGATGTCCGAAAACGCGCGGTCCACGCCGTCGAGGTGGAGATGCAGCTCCTCGAACTCGCGGAGTTCGGCGTCGTCGAGACGGTACACCGTTTCCCCGCCGTCGGCGTCAGGGCGCGAGTCGTCGCGTTCCTCGCGCCACGGTTCGAGCGTACGGAGCTGTTCGCCGATGTGGACGCTCGCCCGGTCGGCGCGGCTAACGACGATTCCGATCACACGCACAGTCGACGGCCACAGGGGTAAAGCCCATCGGGACGACGACCGTACCCGGCAACTGATTTGGAGCCGGTGTGAACCAGTGGTATGCACGTCTTCGGACTCGTCGGCAACCCTGTCGGTCACTCGCTGTCACCGCCCATGCACGAGCGCGCGTACGACGCGCTCGGGATGGACGCGCGGTACGTCACGTTCGAACCCGATCCCGCTTCGCTCGAACGCGCGATCACGGGCGCTCGGGCGCTCGGTATCGTCGGTCTCAACGTAACGATCCCGTTCAAACGGGACGTGCTCTCGATCGTCGAACCCGATCCCCTCGCCGCCCGCATCGGGGCGGTCAACACGATCGATCTCTCGACCAACACCGGCTACAACACCGACGCGGTGGGGGCGGTGCGGGCGTTGCGCTCTCACGGCGTGGGGCTGTCGGGGACGGCGGTCGTCGTGGGTGCGGGCGGTGCCGGGCGAGCCATCGCGTTCGGGCTCGCAGACGCCGGGATGACCGTTCGAATCGCCAACCGAACGGTCGAGCGGGCGCACGAACTCGCCGCGGAGGTTCCCGACGCGTCCGGGCACGGACTCAACTCGCTGGCTGAGCTGCTTGCAGACGCCGACGTGCTCGTCAACGCCACGAGCGTCGGGATGGACGAAGACACCTCCCCGGTTCCAGTGGCGGCGCTCCATTCGGATCTCGCGGTGCTGGATGCGGTGTACACCCCGATCGAAACGCGGCTCCTCCGAGCGGCGAACGAGGCGGGCGCAACGACCGTCGACGGCGGCTGGATGCTCCTCTACCAGGGCGCGGCGGCGTTCGAACAGTGGACCGACCACGACGCACCGATCGACGCCATGAACGACGCGCTCCGGGCACAGCTGTAGCGCGACCGATCAGGTGCGTATTTAAGTACTGGGACTCACTATCACCGTCCATGAACCTGCTCGATAAGATCAAATCGATTCTCAACATCGATAGCGGCGAATCGAAACCGACCAACAGAACCGCCGCGTCCGACGGTTCATCGTACGAATCGAACAGTTCCGACCCTAGTGGTAACGGGACAGTTGACACGGAATCCGACTCGGCGGACACCGAAGCCAAAACGGGATCCCCCCGGGAAACCCTAACCGAGGTTGAAGAGGCCGAAGCCGACGCGGACGACGCCAGTAGTGAGACCGTGGTTACACCAGATGCCGATACCGAACCGGGGAACGAGGTGAATTCCGAACCGGACACCCAGACGGAAGCCGAGACGGAAGCCGAAGCCCAGACGGAAATGGGAACCGAGACCGACACGGACGCCCAGACCGACACGGAAGCGACTTCGGACGCAGAAACGATCGAGTCGGAGCCGGTAAACGTTATCAAGGGGGTTGGGGCGACGTACGCCGAGCGGCTGGGTGAAGCGGACATCGAGACGATCGACGAGCTCGCGGCTGCCGATCCGGATGCGTTGGCAGAGGAGACGGAGATCTCTGCAAAGCGGGTCGAACGCTGGGTGGGCCGCGCAGAGCGTCGGTGAGCACCGCAAGAGGATTAACCGCTCGTCACAACACTCCGGTGATGAACACCGTCGTGACCGACCGGGCGGCGTTCTGTCGGGTCGCGCGTCCGGGCGTGCGCGTTCCAGTCGAGGTTCGCGCGTCCGTCGACGATCCCTTCGTCGCCTACCGCCGGGCTCGCCGCGGCGATGGCGGCGTGTATTTGGAGACGACGGGCGGGCAGGACGGATGGGGGTATTTCGCCGTCGATCCGATCGATCGGGTTACCGTCGGTCCCGACGAGGAAAGCGCTCTCGCGGCGCTCGTCGACCGGCTTGACGAGGAGACGCTCGTTCGAGGGGGCTGTGAGATCCCGTACCCCTGTGGCGCGTTCGGCTGGCTGTCCTACGATGTCGCTCGTGAACTCGAATCGATCCCGACGACTACGGCCGACGACCGCCGGCTCCCCCGGCTCGAAATCGGCGTCTACGACCGCGTGGCGGCGTGGCGAGCCAACGACAGGGCGGTCGACCTCCGGATCACGGCGTGTCCCCGCGTCGGTTCCAATGAGCGACGCGAGGCGGCGTACGACCGCGGCCGGGAGCGGGCGCTCGCGCTCGCACGAGCGATCGACACCGGTGATCCCGCGGTCGAATCCCCGTCAGTCAACCCGGATGGGAGATCAGTCCGGTTCGAAAGCGACTGCGGCCGAGCAGAATTCTCAGAGCGCGTCAGACGGGTGAAAGAGCGCATTCGGGAGGGAGAGACGTTTCAGGCGAACGTCTCCCAACGGCTGTGTGCGCCCGCCACGGTCCACCCGGTCGAGACGTACGCGGCGCTCCGGCGCGTCAACCCGGCTCCGTATTCGGGGCTACTCGAGTTCCCGAGCTGTGATCTCGTGAGTGCGAGCCCGGAACTCCTGTTAGACCGCGACGGCGACCGGCTCCGCACGGAACCGATCGCCGGAACCCGGCCGCGCGGTGAGACCACAGAGAAAGACCGAGCGTTCGCGGCGGATCTCCGATCGGACGCGAAAGAGCGGGCCGAGCACGCAATGCTCGTGGATCTGGAACGGAACGATCTCGGCAAGGTGAGCGAGTACGGGAGCGTCACCGTGAGCGACTACCGGCGGATCGATCGCTACTCGGCGGTGATGCACCTCGTGTCGCTCGTGGAGGGTCGGCTCCGTGATGACTGCGATCTGGCGGACGCGATCGCGGCGGTGTTTCCGGGCGGAACGATCACCGGCGCGCCAAAACCAAAAACGATGGCGATCATCGACGAGGTGGAAGCGACTCGCCGGGGACCGTACACCGGGAGCATCGGGGCGTTCGGGTTCGACGGCCGAGCGACGCTTTCCATCATCATCCGAACGCTTGTCCGGCATGAAGACGAGTACCACCTCCGCGTCGGTGCGGGCATCGTCCACGACTCGATCCCCGACCGCGAGTACGAGGAAACGCTGGCGAAAGGCCGCGCGCTGATCACCGCGATCGACGACGCGATCGACACGACACACCGCTTCACCGTGCAGTGACGACGAATCCCATGACATGATCCCGACAACGACATGACGATCCTCGTTATCGACAACTACGACTCGTTCGCGTACAACCTCGTCCAGTACGTCGGCGCGTCGGTGTCCGCGATCGATCCCGACGAACGGGATCCAGTCGTCGTCCGCCGCAACGACGAGATCGACGTTACGGGCATCCGCGCGCTCGATCCGGACGGGATCGTCGTGTCGCCTGGCCCGGGAACCCCCGCGTCGGCGGGCGTGTCGATCCCCATCTTCAGCGAGCTGTCGTATCCGACGCTGGGCGTCTGTTTGGGGCACCAGGCGCTGTGCGTTGCCGCCGGGGTGAGCGTGGGCCACGCACCCGCCGTGGTGCACGGAAAACCCTCGACGATCACCCACGACGAACGAGGCGTGTTCGCCGGGCTCCCCGAGCAGATCGAGGTCGGACGGTATCACTCGCTGGCCGTGACCGATGAGCTGCCCGAGTGTCTGATCGAGACCGCCCGCACCGATGACGGACGCGTCGTCATGGGCGTTCGTCACCGCGAAAAACCCCACGCAGGCGTCCAGTTCCATCCGGAAAGCATCCTGACCGACGCGGGGAACCGCATGATCGAAACGTTCTGCCGGCGCTGTCTAGAATCGAAACGATGTACTACCACGTAGACGGGCAGCTGGTCTCTGCCGAGAACGCGATGGTGAGCGTGCGCGATCGGGGTTTTCGCTACGGCGATGGGGCGTTCGAAACGATACGGGCCTACGGCGGGGAGCTGTTCGCGTGGGAAGCCCACCGCCGGCGGCTCGTGAACGGCTGCGAAACGCTCGGAATGGCGGGTGCGGTGCCCGACGATCTCGCGGAGCGGATCGACGAGACGCTCGAGGCGAACGATCTCGAGGACGCGTACGTCCGGGCGTCTGTGACGCGGGGCGTCCAACCGGGAAAGCTCACGCCCGATCCGGCGGTCGATCCGACCGTCGTCGTCGTGGTCGAGGAGCTTCCCCGGGGCGGCCGGGACGGACAGCCCGTCTGGGACGACCACGCTGCCGTCCAATCGGTCGGGACACGACGGATCCCCGACAGCGCGCTCCCGGTCGAAGCGAAGACCAACAACTACCTCAACGGGATCCTCGCCCGGCTCGAACTCCGGCGCGCGGCGACCGACGACCACCAGCCCGACGAGGCGCTGCTCAGAGACACCGACGGCTACGTCGCCGAAGGAACGACGAGCAACCTCTTTTTCGTCGAAGGAGGCGCGCTCAAAACGCCAGAGGTCGGAACGATCCTGCCCGGTATCACGAGGGATATCGTCCTCGATCTCGCGGCCGATGAAACGTTTCCGGTCGAAACCGGCCGATACACGCTCGATGACGTTCGGTCAGCCGACGAGGCGTTTCTCACGAACACGACGTGGGAGATCCGGCCGATCGAGCGCATCGACGGACTCTCTGTCGGTGATGGACCGATCACGAGCCTGCTGTCGCGGCTGTACGACGATCTCGTCGAGCGACACTACTGAGCGTGAGACGATACCGGAGCCATCGCGTCCCGTCTGACCACGCCCTCGAACTCCAGCACGTACTCGGGACCAAACGCGGTCGAAGGCGTCTGGAACCCGGCGGCTGGCTCCCCATCGAGCGTCCGCAGCACGCTTTCGACCGCCGTTTTGGCGGTCAAAGCGTAGCCGTTCGGGGTTTTGAGCCGCGCAACACGCGTTTCTTCGCCCTCGCTGTCGGTGACTTCCCCCCACAGCCGCGTCTCACCGTGCTGGCGTTCTGTTGCATCCGGTCCGTCCACCGTTCGCCGGACGATCGACTCGAGACCGCGTTTGATCGGCGCTGCGCCCAGCAGCTGACTGAGATGGCGGGAGAGGCGGAGCCCGCGGATGGCCCACGGTAGTAACGCCATGTAAAACTCGACGTTGGGGATCCCCGTCGAGTGGTACGCCGTCGAAACGTCACCCCACGGGATCGTGACAGCTGTGCGCTCGCCCGATCCGAAATCGATCGTGCGGGCGTTCCACCCCGAGGGGACGCGCCGGATCTCGCCGTCCTCCCGAACGGCACCGCCCGAGACCAGTCCATCGATCATCGTCAACGCGGTGCCACGCGAGGGAGTGCCGAGGCTCTCGAATCCGAGCGCGAGCCGCGCCGGATCCGACACTGCGCCTTCGAGGTGGGCGGCCAGACAGTCCGAGGGAACCACGTCGAAGCCCACGCCCGGCAGGAGGGTTACACCGGCCTCGG
Source organism: Halobacteriales archaeon YIM A00010 (assembly GCA_025041175.1). Lineage (GTDB taxonomy): Archaea > Halobacteriota > Halobacteria > Halobacteriales > Haloarculaceae > Halocatena. Next base: position 199,459 of record JAKCFJ010000001.1, on the reverse strand, counting down.
TGGCCCGCTCGCCACGGGCCGCAATCGACTCGAACACCTCGATCTCGCCCGTGATGTCCAAATAGTCCGTACCGGTTTCGAGACACGCCTCGACGAGCGGCTCGTGGGTGTGAACGAACGGCCCGGCGCAGTTGAGAACAACGTCGACTGTCGACAACTGCTGTTCGACGATTCCGGGGCGTTCCAGATCGAACGTGCGGTAGGGAACCCCCAACTCCGACGCTTGGGACTCTAGTTCGGACAGATCACGACCGGCGAGCACCGGCTCTATCCCCCGATCGATCGCGGTCGCAACCACCAGACGACCGGTGTATCCGTACGAACCGTACACGAGAAAGTCGCCCATATGTCTGTGACTTCTCTCCACTACCATAATCTATACGCCGACTACGACGAATATTGCTGCAACAGAAAGAAAATACAAACTAATATATAGCTATTAGTATATAATTGGGACGTAATCATCATTTAAACGTGCGTAATATGGGCGTGGATAGCGAGCGTTTCGGATGTCCGTCGGGACGGCCACGGTATTGATTAGTGCTGGCAATGTAGCCGGTGGTATGCCCAAAACGGTTGAGGCCAAATGCACGAACGGCGACTGCGAGCTGGACATGGTAGAGCTACACTACACGTACGACATGGACGAGGGAACGACCGTCAACGATTTCGTCTGTCCGTACTGTCGCTCGGACGCGCTCGAAGAGATTGTTGTTTGATACATCACACACGTTTCAGAATTGGTAAACGCGCGCCGCTCCTACTGGGAGTATGTTACGGAGATTCGGCAAGTACGTCGAGCGGACGGTGTTAGAGGGAGTTGGCCGTGCGACGAGCCAGTTACAGGAGCACACGCCGCTGGCGGTCGACTTGCTGGAGAGTGAAGAGAGCTTCCTCGCGGTGTTCGACGCGCCGGGCGTGCGGTCCGAGGACGTCGACGTGCGGTTCGACGACGCGGAGGTACGCGTCGAGATATATCGTACTCGTGATATAAGCGAATCGGTCGAGCTCCTGATGCGCGGGCGGGGACTGCATCGTTCCGGTTCCGTGACCCTTCCCTCGGCGTCGGTCGACCCCGACGCCGCGACGGCGACGCTCACCGCCTCGGGAACGCTGCAGGTTCGAATCCCGAAAACCGAACCAGGTCCGTCGGACGAGCCGATCCGGATCGAAACCACGGCCGGCGAGGACGAGGATGACGAGAGCGACACCGGGGACGATCAGCCAAGCGATCCGAGTCCGGCAGCCGGATAGCCGACAACGGTGTCGACCCCCGCGTCGTGGAGCGAACTGATCCGCTGGCGGATCGTCTCCCTGTTCCCGACGAGCGCGAACTCCCGGGCGGCGGTGAGGAGGCGATCGCGGACCGCTCCGCTCGCGCGGTGGTCGGTCGGCGGGTCGGCCGTGTGTTCGGTCAGCGCCTCCCGAACCACTTGCCGGCGTGCGACGTAGCCGCCCACGGCGTCGAGGATCTCGTCGTTATCGCTTGAGACGACGGTCGGCGCGTACACCGCAACGCCGCCGTCGTAGCCGGCCGCCCGAAGCGCCCGAACCGATTTTCGCGTCTTCCGCGTGAGCAGCTCGTACTGGACTCCGCCGGCGGCGAGCGCGAGCCGCTCGATGCCCTGGGTGCCGACCCACGGCGTCGGAGAGGACGCCGAATCGAGTGCGCTCCGGAGGCGCGGCGCGACCGCTCGGCGCTGTTCCGTGTCGCTCAGATACGCCGAATGCCCGGCGACGAACACGCGCCCGATCCCCTCAGGGATCCACTGGACCAGCGAGCTGTCTCCCAACGGATCGAAGCCCTCGGCGCGGACGGGCGTGGTGAGGTAGACCGCTCCTCGGTCTGTGAGGGTTCGAAGCGCGTCCGCGCTCGGGAGGTGCTCGCGGCCCTCGTAATCGATCACGACCGTGTCGACGGCGAAATCGGAAACGCGGGACACGTCGCACTCTGCTGGTTTCAGCGCGATCGCATCGAAGCCGACGCGAGCGAACGGCTGTCGGGGCTGTTGTGTCGTCACGATACCACCTCTTCGTTAGTAGCAAGGCTATAGACGGTGCGGAACACGATCAGCCGTGAGAACGACCATACTGTCTTCTGGCTCGGCCGGCGCAAAAGCGTGACGCTCCGGGCGAGCGTTACGGTGTGGGGTTTCCATCCGTACCGATCGCACGCTGACGCCGGCAATCGTTTCGATTTCGACGACAGCGGCTCGTATTCCCCCTGCTCGTGATCTACCCGCCCACTGATGCTCGTAGAATCGTGAGTGGTTGCTCCCTGTCCCAGTCTGTCACTACTGTCTGCCAATAGATCTACAATGCTATCCAATCGTCTATGAGCGGGGATTCATATGAAGAAATTATAATAGATAATAATTAATATTATCTATAAAACACAAAGCATATACCACAAGTCACTGGAAATGGATTTGTTGTTATCAAGTGCAGCCAACAGATGATAAAGAAGAAAATAATACAAAACAACCTCGTGAGAACGTCGACCGCCGTTCGTACCTGAAACTGGTCGGTGGGGCGGCCGTCGCCGGGCTCGGTGGCGTGCCAGCCGTTCGTGGTGCGGACGGGGTCCACCGGACGTTGACGATCGAGGGGCCTGGCTCAACCACGAACTACGAGTTCACCGTCGAGGGGAAGCTGGACAAAAGCACAGCGTTCGGTGGCACGATCCACGGGCATGACGAGATTTCGGGGAGCACAGCGTCGGGCCACGTCGGTGGTGGCCGTGACAGTTACACGTTCAGCGGTGAGATCACGTCGTGGTCCGGCGACTACGACGCGCTGACGCTCTATTTGAACGGCGAGGAGCTGAACAACCTCATCACGATCAAAGACCCGCCAGGCAGGGGCGTGAACTACCGGCTACGGGTCGACGGGGAAGTGCTGAAAAGCACTGAGTTCGGCGGCACGATCGGTGACTCCGATGAGATCTCCGGCCGGACCAAGGAGTATGGACTGGATACGAGCATCCGCACCGAGGAGGACCTGCGCGGCGAGACCGTCGTCGAGGGATGGGTCAACGGCGGCACTGATAGCTTCCTCTACTCGGGCGACGTGAGCGACCTCAAAGCCAATGCTGAGCTGGAGGTGTACATCAACGGCGAGCTCGTCCAATACCAGGAGTTCGAGCGCGATATCATCACGATCGACGGCTGTGACTGTGAAACCGCACGGGAATACGGGTTCACCGTCGAGACCGACGTGGCCAAAACCGACGCCTACGACGCCTCGATCAACGACGGCGACACCATCGACGGCAGCGAGGTGACTGGTTCCGTCGTCGGCGGGCGCGACAGCTACGCCTACACGGGCGAGATCACAGCCATTGATATGCCCTCCAGCATCCAAGTGCTCAAAAACGGAACGGAGGTCACCCCTGGCTCGTTGCTGCCCGAGGCGCAGTTCGATCCGAAGACGCTGCCCAACAAGATGACGATCAGTGTCGACAGACAAGAGCGGGTGGATTACGGCTTCAGCGTTACCGGCAATCTCGAAGTCGGACCGCTCGGCAATTCTAGCAGTGGTGATCGGGCCGCTAACGGCTACGGGCGCGGTTACGGTGCCAACACCGGTGCGGACGAGTATCTGTACTGTGGCGGGCTGGAGAGTCTCAGCGACTTCACCTGTATCCAACTGGATGTCGACCATGACTACCAGCAGCTCATCGTCCGGGATCTCACCGACAGCGCCAATCCACCCTATGGCTACGAGATCACTGTCAGCGGGCAGTTGTCGAAAGCGGATTCGAACAACGACGCCACGATCAACGGCAACACGGTCTCCGGCAAGGTCACTGGCAAAACGGACGTCTTCGATTTTACCGGCGATCTCCTCGAAGTGATCTTCCCCACCTCGATCAAGGTCAAATTCGAAACCCCGTATCCGCGGCTGACGGACCAGAACCAACACCCCGACGCGACCGTGGAAGAACTCGCTATGGAATCGCTCGTGGATCCGAACAAAGACCGCATCGTGTTCACCTCGACCGCCGTCGAGGATCGGTTCGAACTGTACCTCGCACACGGCGTCTCCGCTGTCGATGAGGCGCCAGCGGTGATCCAACGAATCAGCGAAGATATTGTGATTGGCGTCAGCAACCTCACGTGGGCTGAGCCCAACGTACTCCAGTTCTGGCGGGACGGCTACGACTGTACTCAGGAAATGAACCTCAACAACCTCATCTACAAACCGGTCGTATCGGCAGAAACACCATATCCAGACTCAGCGGTAGACGAGGGTGAGGCATAATGGGGGGGATCAACTACTGTCAAGGGATTCCAGCGGTCGTCACTCACCAGAACTTTGGGCGACCAATGTTAGATATAATATCCGGACCTGCAGGAAAGATATGTGCGGTGGCTAAAAATATACAAGACCAAATTTATGGAAGAAAATGGTGTAATGGCTATCAAACCCCACCCCTGACGTGGGTCCCGCTTACAATAAGAGCAAAAAATTTAGAAGAATTCTCTTACGATCTCGATCTCTGGGTTGGCTTCGAAGATACTCCAGATGGGACGTGTTTTTGGGCTGGCGTCGATGGAGGTCCAGGGACAGAGATGTGCGTTCGAACTCCGGAGTGCTACGCCGCAGAAGTCCCCTACGAGGCCATTGTCTCCTTGATAGAAGATTTGCTCAACCAGTTGCATGAAGCAGTAGACAAGGACTCTGTGATCGATACGATTCTTAAAGCAGTGTTCGCTATTGTACTGGCCGTTGGTGTCCTTGCGGCTGCGGCTATACTATCTGTAGGACCAGGTATCGTTATCGCCGGGTTAGGAATAGCGGGACTCGTTGGAGCTAGCGCTGGATAGAGATAGAATCATTCTGATTTCAGAACTATTTTCTAGCTTCAAAACAAACAGCCATATGAAAGTAGGGAATGCCTAATAGTAACTCTATGACATCGATCGAGGTCGGTGGCGGGACAGTGACGATCACGGACGAGACCATACAGATCGATATCGGTCCATTTGGATCGTTGAAACGGTTTTATCAGCAAAGCAAACTCTTCGTCGGGTTCTTTATTGGTGTGGTGGTGCTGGCGGTGGTCGTGTTCATCTTAGATCCCTCTCCGTACTATCGTACACTCTCACGAATTTTCATCATTTTTATTCTTGCAAGTTTCACGCTTGTCTCTATTCTCCCGAAGCTCATGAATAATATCCAGACAGCTTCAGAACTCGACCGTACAGCCGTTGAGCGTGTCGAATACACGACTGGCTCGCGGGTGATCTCTCCGAGGCTTCGGATTATTGTTGACGACGGAGAGAGGTCGGGCGTCCGACCAGTCCCATTATCCTACTATCAGCTCGGGGACCAACAGTTAGAGGCAGCGATTCAAGCGTTTGAAGACGCCGGCATCGAGATCGTTCCGGCCGACGATAACAGCTAACTACAGCTGGCGAATCAAGCGACCACCACTGATGCCGGCTGATCGTCTTCGCACAATCGTGCTCCTGAGGACGCTCTTCTGCCGCCGAGCAGACTGCAGTTCCGACAGCACGGTGACGAACCAACCCGGACGAAACCCCCCGCTACCGTTTCACCGAGAGTTCTCGATCACTCCGTCTCAGTGACGGCTCTGTCCCCGAACAGACCGACGCGGCTGTGTCGACGGTACAGATAGCCGAGCGCGACAAGGGTCTTCGGCCCGAGATACGAGAGAAGAACACCGACGAGCATAGCTACGCCGCCAACAGTTCCCCACAGCCACGGGTTCGGTGACCACGGAGCATCACTATTACGGAGTTTCCGGGCGTCGAGCCACAGACAACCGACGAACACGGGAGAAAGAAAAGAAGTGACGGCGATGATAAGCCCACTGGCAAGAAAGATGATCCGAGAGAATGGCAGTTCCAAATAGGTTGAATTCTCGAGAAACGGGATGACGATCATCCATCCGAGTGCTCCAAAGAGAGGGATCACGACGCCGTACCACCAGTTCGAATAATACTGTCGAGTAGTCACAGTTTATGATCGGTTGGATGGATGATGTATATGTTGATGACGGTTCTGACGCCGCGAACGATTTCATGATGAGTTAGTACCCTGAAATCAACGAATTTAACGCCTCACTGAGCCAGAAACACCACATGGACACTCATTTCTCCCTCGAATACGCCCACCGCGAGGAGCTACCAGCGGGATACACGAACGAGGTTCGAACGCCCGACGCCCTCGTCGCCCGTTTTTTGCGGGAGTTCACCGAGCCGGGCGATCGGGTGATCGACATCTTCGCCGGGTTCGGGACGACGCTCACGGTGGCCGAACGCCTCGATCGTGTTCCGTTCGGACTCGAATACGAGACGGACCGGGTCGCTCACATCGAAGACCGGATCTCGACACCCGAACACGTCCGGCACGGATCGGTGCTCGAGCTACAGCCGTCGTGGTTCCCGGCGTGTGAGTGCTGTTTCACCTCCCCGCCGTTCATGACACGAACGATGGAGCAGAACCCGTTCGAGAACTACGCGGGACGGAGCACGTACGACGACTACCTCGACGACATCGAAACCGCGTTCACCCGTCTCGACGCCGTGCTGGCACCCGGTGGGCACGTCATCGTCGATGTCGTGAACGTGAAAGACGACGGAACGGTGACACCGCTCGCGTGGGATATCGCCGATCGGGTATCGAACGTGTTCGGTTTCGACGGTGAAATCGTCGTCGCGTGGGAGGGCGAGGACAGTCCGATCGACAGAAGGGGACGCTTTGGGTACGGCTACGATCACACGTACTGTCACGTGTTCAGGAAATCCGACGAATAAGCCTGTTCCTCGTCGGATCACACCGGAAAGTCGGCGTCGGGATCGACACAGCGGTCGGGTTCGGGCGGTCGTTCCCAGTCGGTGACGAGTTCGAGGAACTGCACGAGAATGCGGGCGGTCGCGCCCCAGACGGTGTACCCGTTCACGCGGAAGTAATGCAGCCGGATATCTCCATAATACGGATGATCGCGCTGTTCGGAGTCGTAGTTCGAGCGGTCGGTGAGGGCATCGATCGAAAGACGGACGATTTCGGCCACCTCGTGCTCGTCGGGGAGATACGTCCGATCGGGAACCCGAGCCACGAACGGACACACCGAGTAGCGCGTGACCGTCCGAATGCAGTCAAGCCGCCCGACCACGTCCGCCTCCGCCCGGCGGAGACCGACCTCCTCGTGGGCCTCCCGGAGGGCGGTCTCACGAAGGTTCGAGTCGTAGCTCTCTCGCCCACCGCCGGGGAAGCTCATCTCACCGGGGTGCTCGCTGAGATAGTCGGCGCGCTCGGTGAACAACAGCTGTGCGCCTTCTTCCAGCGCGATGACGGGAACGAGCACCGCCGCCTCGCGCTCCTCGGTACACGCCACGATCGGATCGTGGTCACCGATCCGTGCCAGGTCCATACACCCATCACTCATCCAACGAATTTATCTTTCGTGGTGGCTGGTGGTCGTCTCCCACACCCGGATACACCACGCCTTCGACCGGCTCAGCGGCTCGGCAGCCGGTCACGGACCCGCGTCAGATCGACCGCTCCCCACGCTTCGAGATCGTAGCTCACGTCGCGAAGATACTCGATCCGGTCGTCGTCACCGGCAGCGACGGCGCGCGCCGTCTCTCCGCGAAAGCGCTCCTCGACCGCCCGGGCCAGCCGATCCCGATCGATCTCCCGCGGTTCGACCGACATGATGTGTGGGAGGTCGGTCGCACCGGCCGGGATCGTCGGAAAGGCGGTCGGACCGACGGCCAGCCCGTCCTCACATTCCACGAGGTGGTAGGACACGACGGCGTCCTCGACGATCGATCCGGCGGGAGGATCCTCGCCGCGTTTGAACGCGATCTCGGTGAGCGCGTCGTCGAGTTCGTCGCGCGTGAGGACACGGAACAGGTCGACGATGCCCGCGAGTTCGTCGGCGGAGAGTTCGAGCGTCATCTGTCCGTATCGAGATCGACACGGCCGGCGTCGGCATCACCGTTGCTCTCACGATCCGGATCGGGCACACCGTCGAGATCACTGATGTCCGCCCGGGTAGCCGTTCGAACCGCGTGCGGTTCGATTGGCACGTCGGTCCACGCAGGCAAGCGCGTGTCCCCTGCTGGCGACTTCACGGCCGGGAGGTACGCCTCGACCTGATCGCGTTCGGCCGCGCTGTCGTGGTCCAGCCCGTTGAACGCCGCGTCCGTGGCGTACTGATCGACGAGTTGGTTCGCGCTCGCCCGGTAGCGCTCGCCCAGCGACTCGTAGTCGGGAGCCACCCCGTTGGCTTCGAGCACGGAAAACAGCGACGCGCCGACCTCGACGCTCATGTCCTCGAGTCCCTCGGAACCACCGACGGATCGGTGGTCGTGTTTGTGAACGCCGAGGTCGATCTGTGCGGTCCCCTCGAACCCGCCCACCTCGAACGCGGTGCCAAGCGACCCGACTTCCAACCCCCAGCCAGGGGGCACCCGCAATCGGCGCGCGAGCGGAGCCGTCATCGCCATCTCTCCAGCTAGTGCGTACCGGAACGCATCGAGATACGAAACGATCGGTGCCGCGTGTCGCTGGGAAAGCGCACGGATTAGCGGTGCGTAAAAGAGACGAAACAGCCGCCCGTACAGTCTGTTTCGCTCGATCCGCGCGTAATACCCCTTCACGAACGAGTGGCCGTGGTCGAGCGGGAACAACAGCCTATTTATATGTCTATTTGAATACGTTTCACTGTCCGCGTCGTGAACGACGATGTACTCCCCAGCGCTTGCGAGACCGAGCGCGAGCCAGACGTCCCGTCCCTTTCCACCTGGGCCGCCGAGGCCGGCCTCTTCGAGCAGTTCGTTCACGCGCGGTCCGTTGCACCAGATCGTCTCAGCGGAGATGTCGTAGCCAGCCAGCCAGTCGTGGATCGCCGCGACAGCAGGCGCGTCGGCGCGCAACGCGACCACGACGCGGGCGGGATCCACTTCTTCGAGCGTTCGCAGGATCCGGTCCGCGGCGTGGCTGGTGTGAGCGTGGCCGGTCATCGGAACGACGACGCTCGCCCGATCGGTCGGCGCGTCGGGAACGGTGTCGGTAAAATCGTGTAGCGTCGATATCCGCTCCTGAACGTACTCCATCGGGGAGACTAGTGCGACGACGGGAAAAGACTCATCGATCGATCGAGAGCGCCTCAGTTCGTGGATGGGGGAATCCCCCTGCGAGATACACCACCACGAGCACCGACAGGACGAGACCGATGACGCCAGCGAATCCCCGAAAGACGGCGTCGAACCCGTAGCCGGCGCTGACGAGCGCGCCAAGAACGGAGCTTCCGGGGGCCTGTACGAGCATCATGCTCCCGCTGTAAATCGCGTACGCGCTGGCTCGATTCTCGTCCGGAAGCGAAGAGAGCAGGAAGGTGTCGATGGTCGGAAACAGCCCATGGATGACGTACCCGAGCACTGCGCTCACCACGAACAGCGCGAGGTAGCCCGAAGCGGTAGTGAGCACGAGGAGACAGCACGCGAACACGCCACAGATGGCGAACATGAGCGGAGCGTTTGGAAGCCGTTCGGCGAGGTAGCCGGTAACGAGAAACGCGGGGATCCCGGCACCGAACAGCACCGTCAACAGCCCTTGTGCCGCCGGCTGTGAGAGGGCTTTGGTCGTGATCAGATACGTGACGTAGAAGTTGAACACGCTGTTCCAGACGAATCCCGTCACGCCGACGATCACGACGCCGACGAGAATGAGCCGCCACTGCCGGCGTGCCGCATGGATGAAATCGCGGTCCTCCACGCCGGCTTCGGGCAGATCGGTCGCGTACGCGGCCACGACGAGGACGATCGTCGTGAGCGCTCCGACGCCCGCGAGCAAGAAGAACGCGAGCCGCCACGATCCCACGAGCAACACTCCGCCGACGAGGGGCGCGGCGACGACGGCCGCGGATTGGCTCGACATGCCGTGTATCCCGATCACATCCCCGACCCGATCGGGAAAGAGTTCGGTCACGAGCGGGTTCGCGGCGGTGAAATACGCGCCGCTCGATACGCCGAGACAGAACGCACCCACCATCAGCCACTCGATGCTTCCCGCAACCGCGGACAGGGTCGCCGACGCCGTGAGGACGCCACCGGAGACGAACACCACGTAGTGGCGCGGGGCGCGCGTGAGGAGATAGCCGACGGGCAAGCGGGGGCTCGCGCTGCCGAACCACACGAGCGTTGCGAGCAGCCCGACGGTCGCGTCGGTCACGCCGAAGGCTCCTTTCAGCGGTTCGAGCAGCGGCGAGAACAGCACCCGGGCCAGGTTCACGAGGAACACCATCGAGCACAACGCACCGAACAATTGGCGGCGTGACACGACAGTGGTTCCGAGTCGATCCTCATCAACACTTCCGAAAGCGGTCAGTGCGTGGGGATCTGTAGCGCGTGGGTCACTCGAACGTGGCGTCGAACGCCTGTGCGCCCATCGGTTCGAACGTTCCGGCGGCGACGTTCTCATCCACGTGTTTGGTCGTCCCCATCCCGACGAGTGAGGTGGTAACGCCCGGTGCGCTCCGGGCGAAGTTGATGGCCCGCTGCGTGGCGCTGTCGCCGTTCAGTTTCGCGGCCACAGCGTCCGGAATCGCGTCATTCCGCGCGAGATCGCCCTGTCCGATGGAGGCGCTCGTGAACGCGCTCAGCCCGGCGTCGTGGGCGAACTGGAGCGCGCTTTTCTGTCCCTCGCTCGACTCGTGGGACTCGACGGTGAACGCGTCGGCCATGTGGACGTTGAAGGGGAGCTGTATCGCCCGGAAGTGGGTGGCGTCGGTTCCCGCCCGTTCGGAGGCCGCACGGGCGCGCTCGACGACTTCGGGGAGCGAGAGGTAGCTGTCGTGGTCCGATGGGACGCGAAAGCACTCCCACGTCGCCAGCCCGTAGTGGCGGACGTCGCCCGCCAGCGCGCGCTCTTCGAGCCGGGTGAACGTCTCCTCTAGCTGGTCGTACACCGCTTTTTGGGTGTTGGTTTGTAGCTGTGTCTCTGGGTTGTGGACGTAGTACAGATCGATCGCGTCGAAAGCGAGGTTGTCGAGCGACCGGTCGAGTTGGTCGTCGATGAACCGGGGATGGATGCAGTGGACGCCCCGAGCCAGCTCCTCGGGATCGACGATCCCGGTGTCGAGGTATTCCCGTTCGATGTAGCCCCGAGGATCGTCGGGGCGGGACTCCTCGAACGGCACGAACCCGCCTTTCGTGGCCACGAGCACGCTTTCACGATCGGTTTCCGCGTCCCGAACCGCCCGGCCGACAACCCGCTCGCTGCGCTGGTGGCGGTAGTTGATCGCCGTGTCAACGACGTTGACGCCGTGGTCGAGTGCCCGTACGATGGCGTCGTGGTAGGCCGAATCGACCGAATCGGTCGGCTCGCCCAGATACGTCCCCACGCCGATGCTCGACACCACGCAGTCGGAAAACCGCCGGAAGTACGTGCGGGCGAAGGAAGGAAACTCGTCCCGGTAGGCCCACGTCGCCGTGCTCGTTGCCATACTACCATATCGGGAGTCGGGAGGCAAAAAAAGCCGCTCGCGGGAACTGCGCTCGTGGGACAGTCGGTCACGCCCCACACCGCACCGCGACCGCTCGCTACGGATTCTCGGCGGTCGTTTGGGCGTCCCCAGCGGCCTCCTCACCCACGACGCGTGCCAGCTCGGGGAAACGCTGGCGCAAGCCATCCAGATCCCCGCGCTGTCGGTACTGGCAGTAGGTTACCAGCGTGTCGACAAGACAGGCCGGAGCGCTGTCGGCGTCGGGTTTCTCGGTGATCTCGGCCGGTTCGCGTGCGTCGTCGGGCGTGAACACGGACTGCATCACGTCACCATCGCGCTGTTCGTGAAAGCGCACGCACGCGCCGTTGTCGAACCAGCATTCGATCACCGTCTCACCGGTGGCGACATAGCGCGTGAACCGCGCAATACCGGGGAGTTCGTCGTAGCCGCCCGGTGTGGTAGCAAGCCCGGCGGTGGCTAACACCTGTTCGATCTGAGTGGCGTGGGCACAACCAGTGGATTGGCATGGCCGACACCAGACTCCCTCCGCCACGTCCACGATGTGATACAGTTCGGCTTTCGATACCACGTCTCGATCCTCGATGGCCGAGAGGTTCAGTACCTCTCCCCGCCGGTCGCGGAACTGAAACAGTGGCAAACTCATCGCCACCACCGTCCCAGCGGGCAGCCCATCCGGTGGTCGAGACGCGTACGAACCGGCCGACCACACACACGACAGCGCGGACACTGTTCATATTTCTTATACGATTCGACACCGTTACATGTCTCTGATTCATCCCCAAGCATGGGGTGTTCTCGCGGTCTGAGAACCCCAGCGTCGGGTGGTCCCATCACCCGGCGCGTTCAATACGAACGCACACGCCCCACGGCGTCACTGGCGTTCTCATCTATCGTTGGCTCCCCGATGAGTTATAAAGTTATTTATTGGTCAGATGAAAAGCTCGTTCGATAACAGTAACGGGGCCACCCTCGCATCCGCAACCCCCGCTGTCAGCACTCCGAACACCAACACGGTTACAAAACGGTCGCTCGCTCCGTTCTACTGTTCCCGTTTCCACGCCGCGATGGCCAGCACCGAACACGCGAGCAACACGATGCCGAGCACGCTCATTCCGATCGTGAGCGATGTGATCCCGGTGAGTGCTCCACCGAGCACGTTCAGCGGTGCCGTGGCGAGCGACCGGACGGTCCCGGCCGCGCTGAGAACGGTCGCCCGACTCTCGGAGCCGATCCGGTCGTTGACGTACTGCCCAAACAGGGGGCGCGACGCGGCCACGATCCCGCGAGTCAGCACGAACGCCACCAGCGCGAGCAACGGGACGAACGCGGTTCCCACAAGCACAATCCCTAACAGCGGCACCGCGACGGTGAACCAGCGCCGGATGCCGACGCGGGATTCGAGCCATCCTGATTTGGCCGTGAGCACCGCAGTGACCACCGTGAACCCCGCGTACAGCAGCCCGATCCTGGCGGGTGGAACGGCCAAGACCGCGGTACTCACGGGCTGGACGTACATCTCGAGCGTGTTGCCCACCCCGAACAATACCGCTGTGTATCCGACCAGCACGCCCAGCCCACGGGTCGAGAGCGCTTCCCGAGTAGTTGCGAGCGCGCGGGCGGGACCGAGCCGTTCGGCGTCGGTCCCCGCTCGATCCGGCTCGGGAACGGTCCAAACGATCAGCGCGCCGCTGGCGGCGACCGCTCCCTCCAGCAGCCACGGCAACACGGGATCGAACGCGTAGAGCACGCCACCGAGCACGGCGGCCCCGCCCTGAACGAACGCACCGAGAGCAGCCGCACGCCCCGCGTGGTGGGCGAACCGATCGCTCCCGTCTTCCATCTCCAGGGTCTCGTACAGCCACGCTTCCTGCGTGCCGGACGTGAACGTCGAGGCGATCGCCCGCAGCCCGATGATCGCCGCGAACGTGATGAACGAGTGGGCGAGCACGAACGCCAGCGAGCCGAGCGCGGACAGGAGCGTCCCCACGACGAGACACCACCGCCGTCCGATCCGATCGCCCAGATATCCCGTCGGTGTCTCGCAGACGAGCACGACCACCGTGAATAGCGCCTCCAGAACCCCGACCTCCGCGAGCGACAGCCCGCGAGACGTGAAAAACAACACGAAGATCGGGACGCTGAAATCGGCCCGCCGGGTCGCCTCGAACGCGTAGTATTTGAGCAGCGGCGATGCCGGAAGTTTGTCTGTCCGAACGCCCGTGTACATGCTGGTGTTTCACAGAGTAGCACACAACAAATTTCAAATTTGTTTAACTATTGGTAGCGAATCGCTAAGTGGGGTGGTTCCGAGCAACAAGCGCGATCTCCGTGGGTTTCTGCAGATGAATCATCCTGGGAAGTATGAAGAGCTTGCAGTTGGTCGGCAACGAGAACTAGTCTTTCTACTGTTATACTGGGGCACCAAGGGGGAGATTATAGTCTCAACTATTATAGTCTCAACTATTATAATCTCAACTTTAATACCGAGGAGTATACGTTCGTTCGGCTACTACGATGGGTATGGAGAAGTTCGTTAACCGGACCGAAGAGCTCACCCGGTTACAGTCGCTCTATGAGAGCGATTCTGCGGAGCTGGCGGTCGTCTATGGACGACGACAGATCGGGAAGAGCGAGCTTGTGCGTCGGTCCATTGCCGACTACGATGGCGCAGTGTACTATCAGGCTGTCCAAGGAACGCCAGCCACACAGCTACGCCGCTTTGCCGAGGCAGCCGCGACGACCTACCCGGATATTACTTCGGTCAAAGAAGAATGGGAACCACTACTCTCGTATCTCGTCGAGCGAGATGCGATCATCATTATCGATGAATTCCCGTATCTCATCGAATCGAACCAGGGATTACCCTCGATCATTCAGCACCTGTGGGATACGGGAGTAGAACAGAGTCAATCCACGCTCGTACTCACCGGGTCCGCGATCGGGATGATTCATACACACGTCTTCGATGGCGGTGCACCGCTCTACGGTCGAGTTTCACAGACACCGAACGGCCGACTCGAACTGACATCGTTCCCGTTTCGAGCCGTACAGGAGTTCGTACCGGGATACGATCGGGAAGACCGCGTGTTCGTGTACGGCGTTTTCGGGGGAACGCCGCGATATCTCACACCGCTCGATGCGTCACGATCACTCGGAGAAAACATCTGGCGGTTGTTGTGTGATCCCGATGGCCCGCTCCACACAGAGCCCGAGACGGTGCTCCAGATGGAACTCACGGACGTGAACACGTATTTCTCGGTGCTGGAATCGATGGCGAGCGGCAACCGGAAACGTAACGAAATTTCACAGGGGGCAGGGATCGAGACGACGAAAACATCGTACTACTTCGACCGACTGGAAACCCTACATATCATCGAAAAACATTACCCAGCACTCACCGACCCCGCGCGAAGCAAACGGACCCGGTACCGCATTCGTGATCCCGTTTTCCAGTTTTATTTCAAATATCTGTACGGACGTAGCGGGCAGTACGAACTCTACGGAGACCGCGCATACGAGGATCTCATCGAGCCGGAACTCCCTGATTTCGTTAGCGAGACGTTCGAAACGCTCTGTCACGCTGCGCTCCCGGAACTGTACAGTGGATACACGTTCACACAGCTGCCCAGCCAATGGTGGTACAAGGGACAGGAAATCGATGTCGTCGCACCCACAAACGAAACGACGCTGCTCGTCGGCGAAGCGAAGTTCACGAACGCACCCCTCGGCTACGACGTGCTCGCCACGCTGGAAGACAATGCGCAGGCAGTCGACTGGACACCACCATCGGGCGACGATCCGACGTACGAATACGCGTTGTTCAGCCGCTCGGGGTTCAAATCGTCCGTCGAAGAAGCTGCCGAAGACCGTGGTAATCTCCGGCTGTTCACGCTCGCCAATGTCGTTGACGCGCTCGAGCGCGATACTGAGGAGTGAATAGCCACAGAACGATCGGGTGGCCGTTCAACATCGTACTCGATCGATCACTCGTGGGGATTCTCGTTTTCGATTCCACCGAACAACGCCGCTCCAGCATCCAGGAACGTCTCGTTATCCCACTTGGTCCGTCCGGATCGAATCGGTTCGAAGGACGGTCTCGGTCGGAGACGGATCTCGTCGCCGTCGAAACCGAGAATGAGATTATCCCCTTCATTGAGCTGGAAACGGTTTCTGATGTGCTGGGGAAGCGTTATCCGACTTCGATCGTCGAGGGTCACTGTTTTATGATCCGTGTTTGTACCTGTTCTTACCATTGTTATATAACATACACAACTTGGTAAAAGTGTTGTGAGTAGTATGGGCACCAACTACGAGAGGGAGAGACGTGTCTCTCCGGCTCTATTGAAATATTCAGACGATTGTATGTTGAGTCAGTAGTATGACCGGATAGAGGTCTTCCCAAAGTCGCAGTTACGTTGTTGGTCGATATTCGCGTCTCAAGCGCAAATACGGTTCGTCCGTTCTAGACACTGGTAGAAGCAATCCGTGAATTTGCTCTCCCCTGCCTCACTCCCACTCTCGACCGGACACTCCGATCGTTCGATACAGTATGTTCAAAGATCGACAGATGCCACTACTTCGTGTTCTTTTTTATCATCCAGTGTCCGGGTAATTGTAACATTATCCACAGTAAAACTCCACTCGAAATCATAGTCCAGCAGGAACGCAACGATGTTACGAGTCCGCTCATCATCGACGCCGAGTGCCAAGCCCACGTGTGGAAACCATCTATGCGGTTCGTAAAATGGCACTGGTGCCGTTCCCAAATCCTCAACCGCCCGTACGACATCAGAGTGGAGTGCTGTGAGTTGGGGGGATTTAGCGACCGGGAGCCAGACGTGGTTTCCAGGGAAGATGCCAAGACCATCTGTATGAACCGAAACCGAAGAGTATTCTCTCACGGCCTCCGTAACGGCGGCTTCAACGGTTGCAATATCGACCTCATCATTCAGGGCGTACAGGGTAAAGTGCGGAAATGGGTTGGTATACCGATCAATACCGAATTCATCTACTAGCTCATCCCAAATCGATTCGACAGTGCTGAAATACGGGTCTGGAAGCGTGGGTCCAATAATGGTAGTCACAATTCGAAATTTTCAGTCATCCATAAAAACATTCCTCTGTTTGTCTGAGAAACAATTCGTACACCTATCTAACGGCTGTTGCAGTGTCGATAAACCGTCAGTAACGACTCAGTCTTCGTTCCGATACCGTTCGATCGCGTCCTGGTAGCCTTCCCGATACGTGGGATACGCAAAGTCATAGCCCAGTTCCCGAACCCATTCGTTCGAGCAGCGTTTGCTCGTCAGGATGCGCCGTTTCGCGGGCGTCGAAAGATCCGCATCAGCCAAGCGCTCGTCTTTGGTCCGCGTGGAGGGCTGTTCGACGCCACACTGGTCCGCGAGCCACGACGCGAACTCCCATTTGTCCACCGGCTCGTCGTCGACCGCGAGCAGCGTGTCCGGGGTCTCCTCGGTGAGCGCGAACCGGACGATCCCGGCCGCATCGTCGCGGTGGATCATGTTCAGATACCCCTCCGTGACCGGGCCGTCGAGATACCGATCCAGCCGGTACCGATCGGGACCGTACAGCCCGGCGAACCGGACAACAGTGCCCTCGATCCCGCGTTCGGCGGCGTGTTCGCGGGCGATCCTCTCGGCCTCTGCGAGCACGCGGGTTTTCTCCGTCGTCGGTTCGACCGGCGTCGTTTCGTCCACCCATCCACCGTCGTGGTCGCCGTAGACGCCGGTGCTCGACGTGTAAATCAGCTGCTCGGGCGGGTTCTCACGCGCGCCGAAGTGGTCGATCGCCGTTTCCAACCCCTCGACGTACACCGCACGGGCGGCGTCCGCGCCCCGCCCGCCCGAGCTGGCGCTGAACACGAGCGCGTCCACGTCCGGCACGGACGCGAGCGCATCGGGATCGGTCACGTCTGCACGAACCGCCCCCGCGCCCGTCGCCTCGATCGCTTCGAGACCCTGCTCGGAACGACGAACCCCGATCACGTCGTGGTCGGTCAGCTGGCGACAGCGAGGCACTCCGTGCCTCTGGAAGCCGGGCGAAGCCCGACGACACAGTTCGAGCCCGACGTAGCCACAGCCCAAAACGGCGACCCTCATGCCTTGCGCGCCTCGATCGTCCCATAGAGGAGCGCGAACTCCTCGAGCGTCATGGGCGTCCGTCCCTCGACCTTCTGCTGGATCGCGCGCGCCTCGATCCGGCCGTCGATCTCGCTTTCGAGCGTCTCGACATCCAACACCGCCGTCGTCATCCCCATGAGGAGCGCATCGCGGGCTTCGATCTCGATCGTCTCGGCGTCAGGGGTTCCATCGCGCAGCGCGAACACGGCCGCCGCCTCCGACATGGGAACCTCAGCTCCGTCACCAGCGATCGCGTCGATCCGATCGCGGTCGACTTCCGTCTGCTCGGCAGCGGTTTCCGCGCCAACCGACTTGATGACCGCTCGAAGCTCCGCTGTATACCGTTCTCGAAGCGTAGCCGGTGCCAACGAACCGGGATCATCGACGATGGTGTGTATCATGAACGGCGATACAACGCCTCGCTACAAGTGTGTTTGTTGTTCGGAAGCTACCTCGAAACCGAGCAAGCGGTTGCCGGTCGGATCAGAACGCCTGAAACACGCGCTTGACCAGCGCGAGCGCGCCTTGATCCCACGCAACGCGGTGATCCAACCCGGTGTCGGACGCCTCACTCGGTTCGTAGTGGTCGAGATACCAGTCGTACGTGTCGATCAGCGCCTCGGTGTTCGAATACTCCGGCTCCCAGCCCAGCCCACGGAGTTTCTCGATCGACACGTACGAATCGTGGTGGGCCGTCTCGTAGATCCACGGGTACAGCGGCGACAGGTTCAGTTCGTCGAGTATCCTGAGCGCGGCCACGGTCACTAGTGCCGGGGTTCCGACCACGCGTTTGCCGGTGCCGGCGTGGTCGATGAGCGCCTGAAAGTCCGCTTTCATCGTGGCGTACTCCGTCGCTCCGACGTTGAACGTGTCGTCGACGCGCTCGGGATCATCCGTCGACACGAGCTCGATGGCCCGAACCAGGTCGTGAACGTGCATGAGCTGGTATTCGTTGTCTCCCCACCCCACCAGCGGGATGTTCGCACCGCTTTCGACCCAGTCGAACAGCACCTGAAACACGCCGAGCCGCTGGGGACCGATGAACGTTTTCGGCCGGAGGATCGGGACGCACAGCCCCCGACGACGGAAATCCCCGCACAGCTTTTCGGCTTGGACCTTCGCGTTCCCGTACGGACCCACACCGTCGAGCGGCGAGGATTCGGTGATCGGATGCTCCTCGTGAACGCCGTAGACGGCCGTCGAGGAGATGTACACCACGCGATCGACGCCTGCCTCCTCGGCCGCCCACAGCACCGAGCGCGTCCCGTCGATTGTGACCTCCCGGATCGTGTCGGCGTCCCACAACGGCAGGGCAGCCGCGGCGTGAACGACGACGTCCGGTTCGAACCTGTCGATCACCCCCCGAACCGCGTCCTCGTCCCGAACGTCGCCCTCGACGTACTCGATTCCCGACACGTCATCCTCCTCGGTGAACGGAACGCGGTCGAATGCCACCACGTCCCACCCGTTATCGACTAAATACTGACACGTATGGAGTCCCAGGAATCCCGTTCCGCCAGTGACCAACGCCGAGCCGTTCGGCCGATCAGCTCCAGAGTCCGTTCCCATAGAATATGGGATTTGCGCCGTGGCCCTTTTTGATTGTGGCCTGCGTAGTTCGCTGTCATCAATGTCCAATCGCTCGATCACTTCCCAATCGGGAGACACGATACGGGGATTGCTCCGCGAGCTTCGTCCCCACCAGTGGTACAAGCAGGGCATTCTGCTGTTGGGGTTGGTGTTCTCCCGCAATCTGCTTTCGATTCCGGCGTGGCGGAGCGTCATCGGTGCGATTGCGGCGTTCACCGCGGTGGCCGGAGCGGTGTACGTCATCAACGACATCTGTGATCGGGAGGAAGACCGCAAACACCCCGAAAAGCAGCACCGACCGATCGCAAGCGGGCAGCTCTCGGTGCCGGTGGCGGGAGTGTTCGCGGTGGGGCTGCTAGTGGGCGGGCTGCTCGTTGGGTACGTCGTCGACGGTTGGGTGTTGGCCGTTCTTCTCGGATACCTCGGACAGAACGTGGTCTACTCCGTGTTTCTCAAGGAGGTCGTGTTAGTTGACGTGCTCACGGTTGGGATCGGGTTCGTTCTGCGAGCGGCTGCGGGCGTCGCCGCTATCGGCGTGTATCTCAGCCCGTGGCTCATCCTCTGTACGTTTCTGTTGGCGCTGGTGCTCGCGGTCGGGAAACGGCGCCACGAGCTCGAAACCGTCTCGAACCCCGACGCGACACGGGAGTCGCTCGGCGTGTACACCAACGAGGAGCTGGATCAGCTGCTCGTGGTGACGATGGCGGTGTTGTTGATGACCTACGCGCTGTACACGTTTTTCCACGCGGAAACGCCGATGATGCTCGCGCTTCCGTTCGTCTTTTACGGCGTGTTCCGGTATCACCACCTCGTTCACACGACGACGGTGGCCGGCCGTCCCGAGTATCTCCTGACGGACCGCCCGATGGTTTTCACGTTGCTGTCGTGGCTGGTCGTTACTATCGGTGTGCTCTACCAGGTGCCGATCCTCATCATGGAGACGATGCAATGACGCGGACCTACGATCTGCAGGTGCACACGGACGCCTCACCGTGTTCGAACGCAGCGCCCGAAGCCGTCGCTACGACAGCCGTCGAGCACGGACTCAACGGGATCGCTGTGACGAACCACGACACGCTCGAGGGGGTGAACGCCGTTCGGACGGCAGCACCGGCGGAGCTGACGGTGATCCCCGGCGTCGAGGTGACGACGAGCCAGGGACACCTCCTCGCGTTGGGAGTGGACGAGCCGCCCGCCCCGGACGACCCGGTGGCAGTGATCGAGTGCGTTCACGAGCAGGGGGGCGTGGCGATACTCTCTCACCCGTTCGATCGGCTCCGACAGCAGTACGACACCGATCTCGGCGCTATCGCCGACGCGGTCGATGCAGTCGAAATCTGCAATTCGCGCTGTCTCCTGTCGCGGGACAACGACCGGGCGCGGGCGTTCGCCCACGCCCACGGTCTCCCGACGACCGGCGGGAGCGACGCCCACTTCCCGATGGAGATCGGCCGGGCGCACACAGTAGTCGAAGGTGATCGACCGCTCCTCAACGCGCTGGAGACCCAGCCGGCGGAGGTCGTCGCCCGCGGTCGCGGTGGCTATTTCTCCGGTCATATCGCAACGAAAGCACACCAGCTTCGGGAGTCGGTGGATCGGATTGCCGGATTCGCTCCCGGTCGCGGACACGGACGATGAGGGGGGTCGTTCGCTACTGCGTCGGCGTGGTGTCCGATTACGGAGTGGGGTTGACGGCACTGGGCACGCTCGTCGTGTTTTTCGCGCTCTTTCTGTTCGGTGACGCGAACGCGGTCGTGGTGGCGCTGCTTGACGTGGATCCGACCGCTGTGGGTGTGATGTTCGGACTGGTGTTGCTCGGCTACAGCGTCCGGTTTCTGAAATGGGAGTACTACCTCCGCACCCTCGACATCGAGCTTTCGGTCCGTGAGAGCGCGGTCGTGTTTTTCAGCGGGCTGATGCTCGTCGTCACGCCGGGAAAGGTGGGTGAGGTGTGGAAAGCGTGGTTTCTCCGCGATCTCGAGGGGGTCCCGGTGCGCCGGACGGTGCCGGCCATCGGAGCCGAACGGATCACGGACCTCCTCGCGCTGAGTAGCTTCGCCGCGTTGGCCGTGTTGTTGTACCAGCGCTCGATCGTCGTGCTGATCGGGATCGCGGTCGTCGTTCTCGGGGGGTTGATCGTCCTCCAATGGCGGTGGCTCTGTCTCCGAGCGCTCTCGTTGTGTGAGGGGCTACCGGTTGTCGGCTCACACGTGACGGAACTGACGGCGTTGTACGAGCAGACGTACGCGCTGTTCCGTCCGCGGCCGTTGGGGGTTGCGATGGGGCTGAGCCTGCTGGCGTGGGGGCTAGAGGGGCTGGCGTTCTGGGTCGTCATCGAGGGATTCGGCGCTCGTGCCGATCCGGTCCTCGGGCTGTCCGTCTTCGGACTCGGCTCGATCATCGGAGCGGTGAGTTTTCTTCCCGGCGGCGTCGGAGCCACCGAGGCCAGTATGGTCGGCACCCTCATCGCAGTCGGCTACGCTCGACCGGTGGCTGTCGGGTCGACGCTCCTCGTCCGCGCCGGAACGCTGTGGTACGGCGCGCTCATTGGGGCTGTCGTCTTCACGCTCTATCAACTGCGGAGCGATCCCACCAACGCGGAGGCGAACCAAACGCCGAACCCGGACACCGCTCACCGAGACGAACCCACCGACCGGAACGAGTGATAGGGACTGTTGTGATTCCGTCCCGCTGTGGCGACACAGAACGATTCGTGAAACACCAGAGCACTCGACAGTCAACGACCGTGCCGAAACTACGCACAACAGTCCCTATGAGCCGTGGCGCTCGCTCGGCGTTCGTGTGAGCGATACGGAGCCACGCGTTCGGTGTCGTTGTGCTCGTAGTGGAGCGTTGCGGTCAGGGTGTCGGTGTCCCTGGTGGTGTTGACCGAAACACCCACGGGGACGCGTTGGAGATGGGTGCGGCCGTCGTTGTGCACTGCTAGCTCCCGGCCGGGGTAAGAGAGCTTGAGCCACGATCCGGTGGCCTGGGCACCGGGGTAGACGACCGATCTCACTCCGGGAAACGAATCGCTCGTGATTCCGCTCGGCAGTCCGCGGACTCGCAGGGTCGTGACGTCGTCTTGCTCCGTGAGTTGGTCTGCGAGTCCGTTGAACACCATTCGATTCACTTCGCCTGACTCCTGCCAGCCATCGTACGGATGAAACAGGGGTGAGGCGGCGGCCTGTGGAACGAGTACCAACAGAACGATGCCGACGAGCACAGCGTTGGGATCGAGTGTCCGGCCGCTGGCCCGGAGTTCCCGGACCGCGCTGACGAGGAGGATGGAGAGGATCGCCATCAGTGGAACGATCGATGCGTACCCCGTCCGGACCAGATACTGATGGCCCTGGACGTACAGCACGAGTGGGATGGCAAGCCAGACGGTGCAGACCACGAGGGTCGGGAGATCGATCCGCTCGCCCGTCCACCGACGGGCGTACAGCGCCCACAGCCCACCGACCAGAGACGTCCCCCCGAGGAGCAATCCGGTGGTGGTGTGGGAGAGTGGGTACGGCGAGGGGGTGAGCGGGGGCAGTAGCTCACCGATCGGATCGAACGGTTCCCAGCCGGCCCAGGGAATCCCCACGACGAGCAGGGCACAACCGCCCACAAAAAGCGCGACCAGCAGAACGTTCATCGCGCCGATGCGACCAACAGCGACCGATCCAGCGGCCCAGAGCGCGACGAGCACGAGGAGCGCCCCCACGAGAAACACCGCCCCGATCCACAGCCCGCCGGCAGCGAGTCCGTTGCCCAGAACGTCGATCGGATACACGATCGAGACGAAATACGCCGCCACCATTCCGCCCACGTCCTCGAACACCACACTGCTCCCGCGGTAGCCACCGAGTTCACCCAACACCGCAACCCGAACGGCGAGATACGCGACCGTTAGGACACCGAACGGGACAGTGACCCACACCGACCGCCACAGGGTCCTGTACGGATCCCCATCGTGCTGGAGCGCCGCCCACACGAAAATCAACGCGGGAACGATAACCGCAGGTTCCTTCGATCCGAGCGCGAGCACGTACGCCACGAGCGATCCACCGAAATACAAGGCCGAATCCCGCCGCGACACACCACGTTCGCGCTGGCTCCTCACGAACAGCACCAGCGACCCGAGCAGGAAGATCAACATGAGGACGTCGTGTCGGCGCGGTGCTGCCGGCACGACCTCCGCTGTGAGCGGATGCAACGCGAACAACGCGGCGGTGAGCTGTCCGACCGCCGCGTCGCGGGTCAGTTCCCCGACGACGACCGCGACCGACACCACTGCCACGCCCTGGAGGAGGAGATTCGTGAGGTGATAGCCGAACGGATCCATCCCCCACACCCAGTAGTCGACGGAGTACGAAAGGCTAGCGAACGGTCGATAGAACAGCGCGAGCGTCGTGAACTCCGTTTCGTGCATCAACGGCTGCGTGAATATCGCTGCCGCGTCGCCCCAGCCAGCGATCCGGCTCGAGAGGATCAGTTTCGGGGAGTCGACCGCCACGAACCAATACCCCAGCGACTCGACGTGGACGACGGTCCCCAGTAAAAAGAGCGCGAACAGACGCGAGCGGTGCATCTACCACGTGGTATCGTCGCTATCACGGTTAAATCCACCTACTACCAAAACGCGAAGGCGGCGATTCGATCTCGTAGTTAGACCAAGCTGGCCCCATCGAAGGCGGTCCGGTCGTACTCGATCTCCATCAGATCGAGCACGGTCGGCGCGATGTCGAACAGGTCGACATCGTTGATCCGCGCGGTGGGATCGTCGACGAACAGACACGCGTTTTCGAAGCTGTGCATCCCGTTTCTGGGACCCACGTCGAACACGTCGGTGTCGTCTTTGAAACCGGCTTTGAGGTCGAAGCCGTGGTTCGGAATCACGACGAGATCCGGTGCGATGTCGTCGTGGTCGCCGCGGAAGGCGTCGGCGTCGGTGACGACGCGCTGTGCGACCGGCGTTCCGTCCGGTCCCTCCAACCCCTCGATCAGCTCGGTGAGCTCTTCGCGGGTGTCTTCGTACTCCGATTCGGGCACGCTGCCGCGTGGCTCGCGTCCTTCGAGGTTGATGTAAAACCGGCCGGGAATGAGCGAGTAGGCGCGCGTGTCATCGGTGATGTCCGACAGCTCGCTGTGATCGTCAGTGCGGTAATCGAGCCACCCCTGCTCGCGCAGCCACGTGTTGAGGTGGACCTCGTACTCCTCGCTGGTGAATCCGTGGTCGCTCGCAACGACCATCGTCGTGTCGTCACCGAGCAGATCGCGGAGCCGACCGATGTACTCATCGACCTTCCGGTAGAACTCCATGAACGCCTCGGAGTTCTCCCCACCCTCCTCATAATCCTTGAACAGGAAGTGGTTGACCCGATCGGTGGTCATGAAGACCCCGAAAAAGAGGTCCCAATCGTCTTCCTCGATACACTGCTTGAACGCCTCGAAACGCGCGTCGATCGTTTCGTGGGCATCCTCCATGAACTCGGTTTTGTCGTCCTGGTGGCCGAGCTTCGCGTTTACATCGATGCGGTAGTCCATCCCCTCCAACGACTCACGGAGATCGTCGGGGTACGCGGCCTTCTCGACGCTGGGAGACAGAAAACCCGACACCATCCGTTGGACGTTCCGCTGGGGCGGGAACGTGACCGGGACGTTCATGACGGTCGCATCACGGTCAGCGTCCGTGACGCGATCCCACAGCCGGGTCGCCTGCACGTCTCGACCCATCGGAACGTACGTCTCGTACGACCCCACTTCTCGGTCCTGAAAGCCGTACACGCCCGTTCCACCGGGGTTGACGCCCGTCGTGAGCGACGGCCAGCACGCGCTCGACTCCGGGGGAACGATGCTGTCGATCGCCCCCGCCGCGCCGGCGTCTTCCATCGCCGTCAGATTCGGAAACTCGTCCGGATTGTCGGCGATGAGGCTGTACGGCACGCCGTCGATACCGATGAACGCAACCCGCGGTCCGTCATCACCGCGTAGTCGATCGAACAATCCCATACCGCCGTCTGCGTGAGGAGCACACAAGAACCTTCTTTTCCCCGACGATCCCAACGACTGATCGATCCTACTGCCCTTCCTCCGCGTCGCTCTCCGGACCACGGTCCGTGTTCTCCGGAACGACAGTCAAGTGATCGATGCCGATGGGTACACGCCCTTTCATTCCACTCGTCCGTACGGTCCCGAGAGTCAAATAATTACCCATGCTCATAATGCATGGTTGCGAGCGCCGGTATGACCAGGAAGAATCAGCCGAACTGCTCCTCGTAGAGGTCCTGTGCGTGCGCGATGGCGTCGAGAGCGGCCTGTTTGTCCTCCCAGCCGAGCGTCTCCACTTCCTTCCCTTCTTCGAGGTTCTTATACGTCGAAAAGAACTCGTCGATCTCGTCTCGGGTCTGTTGTGGGATGTCTCCGAGCGTTTCGATGTGGTCGTACCGAGGATCCTCGGTCGGCACCGCGATGACCTTGTCGTCCTGTTCGCCGTCGTCATCCATCCGCATGAGAGCGACAGGGCGGACCTCGATCACACAGCCAGGGAACGTCGCGTCTTCGACGAGCACGAGCACGTCGAACGGGTCGCCGTCGTCGTAGTACGAACGCGGGATGAATCCGTAGTCGGAGGGGTAGTGAACGTTGCTGTGGAGCACCCGGTCGAGCACGACGCCCGGAACGTCCTTGTCGTACTCGTATTTGTTCCGTTCGCCTTTCAGGCACTCGATCACGGCGTAAATCGTTTCTGGTGGATTCGGTCCGGTTTCGAGATCCTCCCAAAGGTTCGTCATCGACCACACTGGGTGGGGTGATCCAAAGTTTCTTTCGACATACGCCTCGCGTGCGCTATAATATATCACATTATTTTAGACAGAAAAGATCCATTATCGCTTAATAGTGTCGGGTATGACCGGTAGTTTATACTAGCTACCACCATACAGCAGCGTTCCTGCACAAACACTCAGTTGATGGTTGAAAAGTTTTAAATAGAGTGGTGACATTTGTATAGGTCATGTCAGAGGCACAGTCAGTCTCCGGCGTATCGCGGATCGAACGCGACCTGACCGCATTTCAGCAGAACATCCTCGTGATCCTGTCCGAGGAAGCACGGTACGGGCTTGCGATCAAACGCGAACTAGAGCAGTACTACGGTTCGGAAGTCAACCACGGGCGGCTGTACCCGAACCTGGACGACCTGGTGGAGATGGGTCTGGTCGAGAAAAGCGAACTCGACAAGCGCACGAACCAGTACGCGCTGACCCAGGCCGGCCACGACGCGGTCATCGACCAGCTGTCGTGGGTGTTCTCTCGGTTCGCCACGACCAAGAGCCGCGCCGACGAGATTCGAGAGCTCGTCGACGAAGCAAAAGAGGAGTAGATCGGAGCGGCGCTCACTCTCGGGCAAGATCGAGCGCCAGTTCCACCGACTCCTCGACGATCGCACTCTGTTTTTTTGTGGACCACGCGTTGCGCGGGTAGTACTCGGTGAGAAATTCCTCGCGCATGGCGTCGGTGGCGTGTTCGATCGCCATCGCGTAGTGGTTGCTCATGAAATCAGCCAACGCCACGGCGTTGGCACCGTGAACATCGCCGTAGCGCTCGGTGACGCGCTCTGCGACGTCGCGGTTGTGCTGCTCGATGCGCTCCCAGTCTCCCGTCGCCGGTGCTTCGAGCGGGCGCTCGATCGCGCGATCGGTGTCCTCGATCCGTTCGACCTGGACCTCCCCGTTATCGATCCAGTCTTGTGGGTAGCAGACGAGCGTCGCGTCCGTCTCGCGCTCTCGGGCGACGTAGCCGTGGCGCGCGAGGAGTTTCTCGCGCTTGTGGCGCGCCCCGTCGGCTTCGTTCGGGTCGACCGCCGCGCGAGCGACGCGGCTCAACCGTTCTGCCTCTTCGATCACGTCGTCAGGAAGCATCGTCGAGCGCCTCGTTTGCGAGCGCGTCAGCGCGCTCGTTGATCTCTCGTGGAACGTGGGAGAGATTCCACTCCTCGAACGCCTCGAGCTGCTCGCGCACACGAACCCGCCGCTCTCGCAGCCCCGGATCGTTCGCGTTCCACTGGCCGGTTACCTGTTTCACGATCAGTTCGGAATCACCGCGGATCTCGACCGTATCGAA
Organism: Halobacteriales archaeon YIM A00010; assembly: GCA_025041175.1. GTDB lineage: Archaea > Halobacteriota > Halobacteria > Halobacteriales > Haloarculaceae > Halocatena. The sequence goes on along the minus strand of JAKCFJ010000001.1, from coordinate 172,117 downwards.
GCCGTAGTCGGCGGCGACCGACACCGCGCGAACGAGCGCCTCGTATTCGGCGCGGTTGTTCGTGGTCTCACCGATGCGCTCGCCGCCCTCCGAGACGATGCCGTCGTCGGTGACGATCACCCACCCGACCGCCGCCGGACCCGGATTCCCCCGCGAGGCACCGTCGAAGTAGACGTGTGCCCGGCCGCCTTCCTCGCGCAACACCGCGACCAACCGCCCCAGCGTCTCTCCCTGCACGAGGATCTTTCCCTCGTAGGCGACGGCGGTCGCGCCGTCGTACTCCGCCCGCCAGCGCTCGTGTTCGGTGTTGCCCGGCTCGACGGTGACGCCCGCCTCCCTGAGGCGCTCGCGGGCAACGCTGGGGTCACATTCGATGACCGGCATACGTTCGGATCGTCGTGGAGCTGATAAGTGGCTTCCGATCAGAAATGTACACGACACGAGCGAACCACAAACACCTCGTGTGCATCGATTTCGGGCGGCGTAGATGCGGCAGATAACTCCATGTTACGGAGGGTTTAAGTGCTCTGACCGAGGTAGTATAAAAATGCGATGACACGGTCCACCCGTACGCGGGAGCGCGAGCAGGAAACGGAACACGAAACAGAACGCACGCGAGAATGTCCCGAATGCGGGTCCGACCACCTGATCAAGAGTTCGGACCGTGGTGAACTCATTTGTGACGACTGTGGGCTCGTCATCGAAGAGGAGAAGATCGATCCCGGCCCTGAGTGGCGCGCTTTCAACCACCAGGAGCGCCAGAAGAAATCCCGCGTCGGTGCGCCGACGACCCAGACGATGCACGACAAGGGGTTGACGACCACTATCGACTGGAAGGACAAAGACGCCTACGGGCGATCGATTTCCTCGAAAAAGCGCAGCCAGATGCACCGCCTACGCAAGTGGCAAGAGCGCATCCGGACCAAGGATGCGGGTGAACGAAACCTCCAGTTCGCGCTGTCGGAGATCGACCGCATGGCCAGCGCACTCGGCGTTCCGCGGTCGGTTCGGGAGGTTGCGTCCGTCATCTACCGGCGCGCGTTGAACGACGACCTCATCCGTGGCCGCTCGATCGAGGGAGTCGCCACCTCCGCGCTGTACGCGGCGTGTCGCAAAGAAGGGATCCCCCGCAGTCTCGAAGAGATTTCGGAGGTCTCTCGCGTCGAACGCAAGGAGATCGGGCGCACGTACCGGTACATCTCCCAAGAACTGGCCTTGGAGATGGAGCCGGTCGATCCGAAGAAGTACGTTCCCCGGTTTTGCTCGGAGCTCGAGCTTTCCGAAGAGGTCAAAGCGAAAGCAAACGAGATCATCACCACGACCGCAGAGGAAGGACTGCTGTCGGGGAAATCCCCGACAGGGTACGCAGCTGCGGCGATTTATGCTGCCTCACTGCTCTGCAACGAGAAGAAAACCCAGCGTGAAGTCGCTGACGTCGCACAGGTGACGGAAGTTACGATCCGCAATCGGTACCAAGAGCAGATCGAAGCGATGGGTATTCACAGCTGACCACCCGAACCGACGGCCACACCGCAACCACCACCCACACGACCGCTCGCGCTCCCGTATTCGTGGAATGTCCAGTGGTTTGTCGCCGTGGCTGTGGTACCTCTCATCCGGTTTTGCTGAAGGTTCAAGCACCCCCAGCACCTGGATCGAGTAATGCGGCTCGAGGAGTTCATCGACGGGCTCGAACGCGACGACGAGAGCCACAAGCGCCGGCTGGCTCAGGAAAAGTCCTACGCCATCACGGAGTATCTCACGGACGTTGAGCGCCGTATCGAGGAGACGATCCAGGGTGATTCGCTGTTCGGGAGCACTGCCCCGTCGATTTTCGTCGGTCGATCGGGCTATCCCCGCGTTTCTGCGGGGGTGTTGGCACCAGTCGCCGAGGGCGATCCCGCAGACGACTACGTCACCAGCGGGGAGTGGTACCGACAGGGGTTCACGATCGACGACGTGTTTCAGGCCCGGGCCGGGCTGCTCAACTCCACACAGCCGACTGACGTGCACGTGGCCGACGAGTGGGACGGCTTCACGGGGGTTCGCCGGGAGGTTGCCATCGCGGACCGCCCAGTCGACGTGGAGGTGGATCTCGAAGACACGCCCGAGATCGATCTGTCGGTCGACCGCGTGGCGACCCCACGAGGGCCACGAGCGCACGCGAGTGGCGCTCAGCTCACGGAGAACCCCCACGTGCCCCGCGCGGTCGAGAAGACGCTGTCGGACGACGACTGGCGGGCGGAGGGCGCGATGACGCATCTGTACAACCGCGGATTCGACGTGTACGACATCAACACCATCCTGTCTGCGGGCGCGCTCGGGCAGACACGGAACCGCACGCTGGTTCCGACGCGGTGGTCGATCACCGCTGTCGACGACACCGTCTCGCAGTTCTTGGGCGGCTCGCTCCGGAACGCCGGGAGCATCGACGCGGTGGAGGTACGGCGCGCGGAGTTCCTCGGCAACCGGTTCTGGGTGATCCTCGCGCCCGGTAACTGGGAGTTCGAACTCGTGGAGATGAAATCGCCGGGAAGCGTCTGGAACCCCGGACGCGGGGGCTACTGGATCGCAAGCGACCACGAGGGCTTCGACGGACGGACGCAGTACGTCGAGGAGACCGCCGGCGCGTACTACGCCGCCCGGCTCGCGGTGCTCGAACACCTCGCGGAACGCGATCGCCAGGCCAAAGCGCTCGTGCTCCGACACGTCACCGACGACTACTGGGGACCGGTCGGCGTCTGGCTGATCCGGGAGACCGTCCGGGACGCCGTCTCGACGGAGCCAGCCACGGCGCAGTCGTTTCACGGCGCAGTCGCCCAGCTCCAGGAGAAGCTTCCGATCGGGAGCTCGGAGCTGCGGCGCAACTCCGAGATGGTTGCGGGCGTCCAGACGGACCTCTCTGCGTTTCTCGAACGGAACGATCAGTGAGCAGATGCCTACTCCTCGGTCGCCACTGGACCGGTGCCGATCACTTCGCGGACGGCGTCCGTGAGGTCCTGCTCGCGCGGGAAGTACGTTTCCTCGGACGCATCGAGCACGCCCGCAAGCTCGCGCGGACCGTCGGGCGTGCGGATGACGGCGTCGCCCTCGCGGCGAACGACCTCGCTTTTCGGAATGCCGTAATGCAGCCGCGAGGTGATGCGCGCGAGCGGTGCACCCTCGACCGGCTCACCCGCCCCGAGTTCTACGACCGGTCCGGACTCCTCTTCCTCGTCCTCTTCAGCCATGGACGGTCGTCCGGCCGGTTTCCGATTAACGCTGTCGGTTGCTCTCGATCGAACAGCCGGAGACGCTCTTATGTAGGACAGCGAAACGGATGTGAGCAATCCGACGGGAGGATCATCTCGTCTTCCGCGTCGACCCAAGAGCGGTGCCCAAAACATTATTACCCAATACACGAATCATGTATTGTATGTCGACAGCAAACGGCGATCCTGAACGTGCCATCGATGGGATCATCTCGGTCGCTCATCTGTTAGAAGAGCCACGACTTGCTCGCCTCTATACCTATATTCTCTGCAACGAGGACGTGACGATCGATGAGATCACAGAGAGCATGGAGATCCCACGCACGACAGTTTATTCCGATACGGGGTCGCTCGTTGAGCTCGGCGTCCTTACCCGTGATGAGACGCAGAAAACCCATACCTATACGGCAGTTCCGATCACCCTTACAGCGGCTCTCGATGGCGATGAGTACACGGTCACACCGACGCTTATCGAAGCCATCGGTCGGGCACCGAACGATCAGGATCTATCTCTCCTGATCGAAAAACATGGCATCAGTAAACTTGCTGGCGCGTTAACATACGTTATTCCGTACGTCGAGGGGGGGATGACTGAACGGCTCGCCGCTCGTGAGCTTGATCTCCATCCCGCATTCGGAATTGCAGTGCTCCACGCTCTCCGGGAGGTCGTCCTCGACATGCGAGAGCATGATCCGTATTTCGAGCAGATTCGTAACGCCCGGGAGCGACCGCACGGAGAGTCCGAGGAGTCGACGTGATTCAGATGGAAGAAAGTCAGCGTCAGAATGCAGTCTGGATCGCGGATTCGGGGCTTTTCATTGCCTGTGGACGCCAGCAAAATGGGAAATACATTGCACTCGCCCGCTTTGCAACCACAAACGGGATTACGTTTCTCATTCCGCAGCGGATCCATAACGAACTCGGTGGGGCACCGGAGACCAGTACACCTGGACAGACGCCCGTCAATAGCGCTATCGATGCGGGTTGGGTGGCAGTTGCTGATCGAATCGACTACACGACTCCCGCAGTCGCTACCGTGATGGACGATGTGCGCCGCTACATTGCCAACGTGTCGAACCGCCCCGAGGATCAGATCGAGAAGGCGGATACAGCACTCGCTGGGGTAGCCGTCCAACGGTTGGCACGGGGCGAAGTCTCGTCTGTGACTGTCATCACGACCGATACCGACGCCGGAGCTGGCATCAAGAGAGCTGTCGAAGCCGCTGGCTTCGAGGGACAGATCAGCGTCATTGATGGCTTCGAGTTCATTGACACGATCACATAGCACGATCCGACGTCGCACGCTCACGAATCATCACCCGGACGGACAAACGTTTTCCGTCCAAACGTTTGCCAACGCCTGTAACCGCCCAGCACAGCAATTTTTTATTATGTCTGCAAACCAACGGCCGCGAACGGACCAGCAGTCGAGACAGCAAGCGAGACGAACCGGACCGAGGGCTGTTCTGACGTGGGGATCCCACTCCACGCGTTTCTTTTAGTGTTCGAAGGACCAACGACCGGTATGAAACCGTACGAGCGAAAGCAGCTCCTCGAACGGATCGAGCGCGAAGGCGCGACGGTCGGCGCGTCGATTCCGGAGACGATCGACGTGCAAGGCGAGGAGATCGCACTCGGTGAGTTCGTCTTCGAAACCAAGCGACGAAACACCGTTCCCGCTGACGACCGCGAGCGGGTCGACCAGCTGAAAAAGAACCTTCGGCGCGAGCGCCGACAGCGCGTACAGCGCATCGAAGAAGCGGACATCAGCTTCGAGACCGGCGAGCGGCTGGTCGAGAGCATCATCGGCATCGACCGGGCGCTGTCGGCGCTCGAGCGCCTCGAACCCGCAGACATCGAGCGCGAGATCGCAACGAAAGAAGCCGCGGACAGAAAGCGGTGGTCGAACTTCCTGAAACGGGCGCTCGGAAAGGACGACAACACCCCCCGGAGGCGGCGATGACGATCCGCAACGACGAGCTCGCAGCGCGGTTCGAGGAGCTCGCTGACCTCCTCGCGGCCCAAGACGTAGAGTACAAACCGGTTGCCTACCGCCGCGCGGCCGAGAACATCCGGGAGCATCCCGAGAACGTCGCCACACTCGCCCAGGAGGAGGGCACAGACGCCGTTGAACGGATCGATCGCGTGGGCGAGGCCATCGCCTCGAAAGTACTCGAATACGTCGAGAACGGCGAAATAGACGAACTACAGGAGAAACGAGCAGAGCTGCCCGTAGAGATGGTAGCGTTGACGAGCGTCGAGGGAGTCGGTCCCAAAACCGTGGGCAGCCTGTACGAGGCGCTCGGCGTTCAAACGCTCGACGAACTCGAAGCCGCGGCGAAAAACGAGGAGATCCGGACGGTGTCGGGGTTTGGTCCCAAAACCGAGTCGAACATCCTCGAAAACGTCGACTTTGCCCGACAGTCACAGGGTCGACAGCTCCTCAGCGACGCCGTTCCAATCGGGGAGACAGTCACCGACTACCTCACCGGGACCGCACCGGTCGAGCGGTGTGCAGTGGCGGGATCGCTGCGGCGCTGGCGGCCCACCATCGGTGATGTCGACGCGCTCGTGGCGAGCACGAATCCACAAACGGTCGTGGACGCGTTCACCGACTGGCCCGACGCATCACGGGTCATCGAGGCCGGAACGGGCAAGGCCAGCGTCAGGGCCAACGACGTCCGCGTCGACCTCCGCGTCGTCGAGCCGGCGGAATTCGGGGCTGCGCTCCAGTATTTCACCGGGAGCAAAGACCACAACGTCGAGCTTCGCAACCGCGCGATTGCGCGGGATCTGAAAGTGAACGAGTACGGCGTCTTCGACGTTTCCGGGATCGACGATCCCGACGCCGGCCAACGCGTTGGCGACCGAGTCGCCGGTGAGACCGAGAGCGGGGTGTACGACGCGCTCGATCTCCCCCCGATCCCCGCCGAGCTGCGGGAAGGACGCGGCGAGATCGACGCGGCAGCAGCGGGTGCGCTGCCCGAACTCCTCACGCTCGATGCGATCCGCGGCGATCTCCACCTACACACAGAGTGGTCCGACGGCCGAAACAGCATCGAAGAGATGGTGGAGGCCGCCACCGAGCGGGGGTACGAGTACGTCTGCGTCACCGACCACGCCGAGGGGCCGGGGATGGTCGGCGGGGTCGGTCTCTCCGACCAACAGCTCGAATCGCAACTCTCGGAACTCCGTGCGGTGGACGACGACGCGGAGATCGACGTGTTCGCGGGCGTCGAGGCGAACATCGACGCTGACGGGCGGCTCTCGGTAGACGACGCGCTGCTCGAACGGCTCGACTGCGTCGTCGCATCGCCACACGCCGCACTCGACGGCGACGGCACCGACCGGCTCGTCACGGCCGCCGAACACCCCGCTGTCGACGTCGTCGGCCACCCGACCGGCCGCCAACTCAACCGCAGATCCGGACTCGATGTCGACGTGACTGCGCTGGCCGAGGCAGCCGCGAAAGCCGGTACAGCGCTAGAAATCAACGCCAACCCCCGCCGGCTCGATCTGCGGGGCGCGGCGGTGCAGGCCGCGATCGAGCAGGGCGCGACGGTCACGATCGACACCGACGCCCACCGTCCCGGGAGCTACGACTACGTTCGGTACGGCGTCCACACTGCTCGGCGCGGCTGGGCCGAACCGAGCGACGTTCTCACCACGTGGCCCACAGAGGACGTTCGAGCGTTTCTCGACGGATGAGTCCACGACTCCTCCTCGACGTGATGTGTGGCGGGCTGGCGAGCTGCCTCCGGCGCTCGAACCCGCGTCCGGGCCACGACCGGACTACGACAGCGTCTGAAGAACACTCTAATCTATATGAAGACGTAATAAGATATTAATTTATAATATAATAATTAAATTAATTGAGTATCAAACAATCACACCACGCAGAACTCCGTATTGCCAACTGTCCGTCGCCACAGCGTTCGATGAACCAGTCCACATTGATCGGAACACGTCTTAGCGATGGAGTAGGTCTGGATCAAATGGATACTTTATTGTAGATAAGCTATTTACTCGCTCACCTATCAGTCTCGAGTAATGCCCATCCGGAGGATCTTCCTTACAGGATTTTTGTTCGGGAGGTCATGGGACCGCTCTCGACGCATACTCCTCGCGGGGATCGTCGTTTCGATCGTCCTCGGGGCGGTCGGAACCGTGGTTCCATTGGGTGTACTCGTCTTCGTCCGATCGGATGTCGCTGGTGTGCTTGCCGTCCTGGTCCTCCTCGGAACGGCCGGCACGATCGCCTACGCCAACGCCGGCTACGTGGTAGTGGTGATAATTCAGCTCCTCTTGCTCGTGGGACTGTTCACCAGCGGTGGACTAGCGACGTTTCCCGGCGCGGGTACCGTCGAATACCTCCGGCTGTTGCTCTGGTTTTCGGCCGGGGTCGCCATCATCTCCGGTTCCATCGGCTACACGATCGGCTGGACGCTCAGAAATGTTCAATAAACGGGCGTCAATCGGATTCGAAACCACACCATTGGATCGTGATACGAGATAGCTATTATCATACTATTACAACAGGATCCTTCCTGATATCAAGATACATATCCATACAATACAACCACAGTACATATCAAATTATTTCTTGGAAAAGATGCATGGATCTATAACCGATACGCCGTCCGGGAGTATTCTATCGGAAACGTCGTATGTATCATTATATCACACTTCGAACCTATAATGAAACTTCGACAATCTATTTTACGGATGTGAAAGTATACCGATTCGGATGATGTTAGATGATTATGACCGACCATCGACCGACACGATTCATACCGAGACAGCCCCGGGAATGAGCCGCCGGCGGTTGTTATCCTCCCTTTTAGGAGTTGGATTCACACAGATGTCAGCCAAATATATAACCCAAGACGACATCGACGGTGCCGCTTCGGACGAGGTTCCGATCGTCATCGGTTTTCACAGCGACGATCCTCACAGGGAGCCAACGCCGTACAAACGGTACGTGGCGGCCGATTGGTACAACGACTTCATCCACGCAACGCGGCTGAAACACCGGGTAGAGCAGTCGCTCGGTGCGACACCGGGGGTCATCAGCGTCGGTGTGAGTCCGGGGGAGCTGGGGGGGGACAACTCCCGGCTGATCGTCCGGCTACAGGACAGCGAAATAGGGAGGATGATGGGGGAGGTCCCGACCCGAATCGAAGGCGTCAAGATCGATGTCGAGCCGGTCACTGGCTTCGAATCGCTCAGCTGTACCAACACCCTCCGGAACTGGAGTTCGTCCACCTCCACGATCCGCGGCGGATACGAGGTGTGGGGCAACTCCAACGCGCCGATCGGCACCGTCGGTGCGCCAGCGTTTAAAAACGGCCAGCGGTATCTCGCTACGTGCCAGCACATCTTTTCGGGCAGCAACGCGTCGGGATCGACGTTGAAACACCCCGATGGAACCGCGCTGGGCACCGTGAAACACACTAAATGTAAGGAAGATTATGCTATGGTCAAACTCAACGGGGGCTACCGGATGAAGCGCGCTATCCGGTATTCGGGGTACAACGGCATCAGTGGCCACTACTCCTACGATGGTCTCGGCCACCTCAAAAGCCGCGGGGCGAACACACGAAAAGTTGGTCGAACCACGTGCCGAACCAGCTTCGCCAAGATCCAAACCACCGCCGAAACGATCTACACCGCTCCCGGCTGTCTCCCGAAACCCTATTCGGTGTTCCACAAGGACAACAGCTCGGGAAGCGATCTAAAACGGGGCGACAGTGGCTCTATTAGTCTCTACGAATCCCCAAACAACTCGAACAGGTGTTGGTTGATCAGCTTCATGAACTACGAGGACGGCAACACGAACGACGTGTTCGGGACCGGCATCTACCGACTCGCCGACTTCGGCTACAATTTTTGATCCGATGGCGCGTCGTCGGGTCACGCCCATTCGATTCCGAGCGCTCCGCTGATGAGAAATTCGAGAGCGTTCACGAGGTAGTGCGCGGCGATGACCGCTAGAAGGCTGTTCGTGAGAACGAAGACGACAGCCAACGCGAAGCCGAGTACGCCCGTAACGAGGATCCCGATCCGGCCTTGTGCGCCGTGACCGACCGCGAACGCCACAGAAGAACCACCAGCAAGAAGCCACGGTGAGATGGAAAAGCCCGCGCTGAGCGCACCGATCAGCGCGCCACGGAACAGCAGTTCCTCGAAGCCAGCGATGATCGGAAGGACACCGCCCAGCAGAACGATCCATCCGGCAGTCGTTTCGGGGGTGAGGAACTCGCGGAGGCGCTCGTCGTACTCGTGGCCGAGCGCCGTCGCGCTCGCGGCACCGAGCGCGTTGAGTGCGTAGAGCCCCACGCCGGTGACGATCCCGACGCCGAGCGCCACGCCACCGACGCTCGTGGGGTCGGCACTGTCGACGCCGATGGCCGCCATCGGAACCGAGGTGTACCACGCGCTGGCGAGGAGAATACCCCCGAACAGCCCCTGTGAGAGCGCAACGTTGAGCAACAGGTGCGCGGGGGACAGCCGGTGTAGTGGGGATCGCGGCGTCGACGCCCGCTCGGGACGCGGTGTCGTCGGTGTGTCCGGATACTCCCGTTCTCGGGGCGGACTGCGCCGGTTCTCCGGGCCAACCGTTTCGGCGCTGTGGTGGTCGCTGGGCTGGGTCGGTGGTTCCCCAGTTCCGCCGCTGACGGCGTCTTGTGAGAGACGAGCAAGCGCTAGTAACAGCACGAGGACGACGCCAGTGATCCCGGTAAACGCCGTCCAGTCGGTCACGTCACTGTGGGCTCGGACTGCCCGGTCCGGCTGCCGATCCGGACTCGAGCGCCTGTCCGGTGATGCTCTTGAGCCGGTCGACGAGCGAATCTTTCTCCGGTTCGCCGACGAGCGCGATGTCGAGCACCTCGCTGATGTGGGTGACGGGAATGATCTCGACCATTTCCTCGTACTCGTCTTCGATCATCACGTCCTGCTCGTTCGCCGCGGGAATGATCACCGTATCGATGCCGGATTTGGCCGCGGCTTCGATCTTGTGGGTGACGCCTCCGACGGGCAACACGTCGCCACGGACCGACAGCGAGCCGGTCATCGCAACGCTCTGATCGACCGGAATGTCTTCGAGCGCGCTGATGACGGCCGCGGCCATGGTGACGCTCGCGGAGTCGCCCTCGACGCCCTCGTAGGACTGGACGTACTGGATGTGGATATCCTTCTGGGTGATGTCCTCGTCCGAGAACTTCTTGATGATCGCCGACACGTTCTGGACGGCCTCCTGGGCGATGTCCTGGAGATTACCCGTAGCGATCACCTCGCCGGGTCCTTGGGACGGGGCGATCTCGGCCATCACGGGCATCACGATGCCCGAATCCTCGCCCATCACCGCAAGACCGTTGACGCGACCGCCGACATCGCCGTGCGCGACGGTCATATCGTAGTCCTTGCGTTTCTCGATGTAGTCGTCGGCCAGCTGTTGTTCGATGGATCGTGAGCGGCCTTTCGCCTCGAGGACGTGCTCGCGCCGCGTGAACTCCGTCTCCTCGGCGCGGGCGATGTCGCCGGCGACCCGGACGAGCCCACCGAGCGTCCGGAGTTCGAGCGTTAGATGCCCTTTCCGGCCGGCCCGGCGGCGGGCCTCGAGGATCATCTCCTCGGCGGCGTCGCGGGTGAAATGGGGCAGCCGGCCGTCTTTTTTGACCTCCTGGGCGATGAAGCGGGCGTACTTGCGCCGCATTTCGGGCGTGTCCTCGATGGTGTCGTCCATGTACACCTCGTACCCATACCCTTTGATCCGGTTTCTGAGCGCGGGGTGCATGTTCTCCATCGCATCGAGGTTCCCGGCCGCGACCATGATGAAGTCCGTCGGGACGGGTTCGGTCTGGACCATCGCGCCCGAGGACCGGTCGGATTGGCCCGTGATCGAGAACTCGCCCTCCTGAATCGCGGTCATCAGCTTCTGCTGGGACCGGATGTCGAGGGTGTTGATCTCGTCGACGAACAACACGCCCTTGTTGGATTTGTGGATCGCACCCGGTTCGACCCGGTCGTGGCTCGGCGTCTCCATCCCCCCCGACTGGAACGGGTCGTGACGCACGTCACCGAGCAGCGCACCCGCGTGGGCGCCCGTCGCGTCCTCGAAGGGGGCGGTCTGTTTGTCGGCGTTGTTCACGAGCAGATTCGGGATCATCGCGTCGCTCCCACGACTGCTGTATCGGAACAGAAAGTAGATGACACCCGCAGCCAGAATCCCCAGAAGGAACTGCCCCCGGATGAGCGCATAGCCAAAGACGACCAGAATGAGTATCCACATGAGGAACGACCGCATCTGATTGTGCTTTCTGGCCTCCTCTTTGTGGGCGTCGATGATCTGGTCGCCCTTCCCCGCTGGCACCGTCCGGATCTTCGGCTCGTTCCCGTCGTCGGGGTTGTGATACACCAGGATGTCCTGGAGCTCCTCCCGTGGGAGGAGCTGACTCATCGCCTTCGCGAGCATCGACTTGCCCGTCCCGGGCGACCCGATCATCATCACGTGGCGGCGCTGCTTGGCCGCCTTCAAGACGATATCACGGGCCCGATCCTGCCCGATCACCTGATCGACGAGCCGCTCAGGCACCTCGATGTCGGCGGTCGTGTCGACCTGTAGCCCGCCGAGGAGTTCACCCGTCGCGTCGTCGTCGATCTGGTCGTCATCGATCTGCTCCTTACCGAGCTCTGTGACGGCTTCGGCGGAGCGGTCTCCCGACGTGGACAGCGAATCGTCTTCCCCCTCCTGTCCCGGGAGAGCCTCGTCTGGGTTGTTGTCGCTCATAGAACCGTGCTCTCATCATATACGATGAGATGTTTACTGATATACTTTCTCCCACCGAGACCGAAGCTAGCGGCTAAAATCGGGAGCAGGGACGTATAACATCAATAAATATATGGGAATTCACGGATCACTGTTCTTATTAATGAACCGGCGAAGAACTACGTATGCGTGGGTTCTACATCGGGCGGTTTCAGCCCTTCCACGAGGGACACCAGATGATGATCGAGCAGATCGCCCCAGAGGTGGACGAACTCGTGCTCGGCATCGGGAGCGCTGATCAATCACACACGGGCCACGATCCGTTCACCCCCGGTGAGCGCATCATGATGATCACCAAATCGCTCGAGCCCCTCGATCTCACCACCTACGCCGTTCCGATCGAGGATTTGAATCGAAACGCGGTGTGGGTGAGCCACGTCCAGAGCATGTCGCCCCACTTCGACGTGGCGTACTCGAACAATCCGCTGGTCGTGCGGCTGTTCGAGGAGGCCGGCATCGAGGTCCGTTCCACGCCGATGATCAGGCGCGAGGAGTTCGAAGGCTCCCAGGTCCGCGACCGGATGCGTCGTGGCGAACAGTGGGAGCACCTGGTGCCCGATCCGGCCGTCGAAATCATTGAGGAGATCGACGGCGTCAGCCGTCTCCACGAGGTCAGCGACTCCGACGCGAACGGGGAGTGAGGAGTACACTGTCGGCCCTGCGGACGGAGTGCGACGGACTAGCTGGCTGCTGTCTGGCGAGTCATCAGCAGCCGATACGCGATCACCGCTGTCCGACAGTGTATTTCTTGTCCGGGCTGCTCCGTTGATCCGACGGCCGATAGCCGAGTGTGGTCGGTTCCGAGCCGGATAGGATATGTCTGCGGGCGTTCAATCCAACGTATGATCACGCTTGCGTCGGATTTCGGCTCGCCGTACCCAGCAGCGATGCGAGGCGTCATCGCCGGTGGGTGCGACGCTCGGATCGTGGACATCACCCACGAGTTCCCCCGCCAGAACGTGCGGACTGCGGCGTTTTGGCTGCGTGAGCTGCTTCCCTACTACCCGCCAGCCGTTCACTGTGCGGTCGTCGATCCCGGCGTCGGAACCGGCCGTTCGGCGCTGGTTGTCCGTGCGGGCGAGCACGCCCTCGTCGGGCCGGACAACGGCCTGCTGTTGCCGGCCGCACGTCGGCTGAGCGACGCTGTCGAGGTGTTCGAGTGGACGCACGACGATCCCGCCAGCACGACGTTCCACGGGCGGGACGTGTTCGCCCCGGCGGCGGCGGCCGTCCACGACGCCGGCGTGGACGCCATCGAGCGGCTGGATCGCGCGCATCCAGCCGAGGAACACGTCGATCTCGCGTTTCCCGAGCCGACGATCGAGGAGCCGAATGGGCACGCGATCGGGGAGGTGCTCGTCGTGGACGGCTTTGGCAACGCGATCACGAACGTTCCCGGCGGCGTCTGTGAGGGGCTGTTCGGCGAATCCGTCGCCGTGAACGACGAACGCGTCCCCGTCGAACGATCCTACGCCGTGCTCGATCCCGGCGACCGTCTCCTCACCGTCGGCAGCCACGGCAACGTCGAACTCGCAGTGAACCAGGGCCGTGGCGAGGACGCCTTCGGCGTCACGAGCGGTACGACTGTCCGGCTCGAATGGTCAGTGGATAAGAAACGAAACGACGAAGATTCGGCGTAGCGCCGCTCAGTTCGCGGAGATCACGTCGTCGATGCGAGTGATCATCGTCGCGGCCTCGGTGGCGCTCTCGATGGCTTCGCGCTTGACTGCGACGGGATCGAGGATGCCGGCGTCGAGGGGATCACCCACGCGACCAGTCTGGCCCTCGGCGATGATGGCGGCGGTCCCTTCGCTGTCGTAGGTCGACCGGAGCTCGACGAGCGCGTCGATCGGGTCCATCCCGGCGTTGGTTGCGAGCGTGCGCGGGAGCACGTCGAGCGCGTCGGCGAACGCCTCGACGGCCAGCTGTTTGCGGCCCGTGATCGAAGCGGCTTCCTCGCGGATCCCATCCGCGATAGCGACCTCGATCGCGCCCGCACCGGGAACGACGCCGCCGCGTTCGATCGCAGCGGTGACGACGTCTAGCCCGTCGGCCAACGCGCGTTCGAGCTCGTCGGCAACGTGCTCGGTGCCACCGCGAACGAAGACAGTGACGGACTCGGCCTCGGTGCCGCCTTCGATGAACGCGAGCTCTTCGTCCCCGAACTTTTCGACGCGCACGAGTTCCGCGTGACCGAAGTCGTCGGCTGCGAGGTCGTCGATCGTCCCCACAAACCGGGCACCCGTTGCGCGGGAGATCGATTCGGCCTCGTCGTCGTCGACGCCGTCGAATGCGAGTATTCCCTCGTTTGCGATCGCGGAGGCGACGCGGTCGTCGACGTCGCCCGTGACGAACGCCACGTCGATGCCGGCACCGACGAGCGCGTCGGCGTACTCCCGAAGTTCGCCCTCCTCGGCGTCGAGCGCGGCGTTGAGCTGATCGACGCTGGTCACGTTGTATTCGGCGTCGATGTTGCTCTCGCGCACTTCGAGATCCAGATCGAGCACCGCTATGTCGGCCGACTCGACGCGTCCGGGCATGTTCTCGTGCAGCGGCTCCTCCTCGGAGATGATGCCCTCGACGAGCTCCGTCGCTGAGGAGGATGCACCCGTCTGGGTCCGAACCTGAACGCTCTCCCGGTCGATGTCGTCGGATTCGACCCGACGAATGGCCTCGACGACGGTCTCTGCGAGCGGCCGTGCGCCGATGTCGCCGGTCCCCTTGCCGGTCATGCTCGTCACGGCAACGTTCTGGAGGAGATCGTCGTCGACGGTCTGGTCGAGCACCTGCTCGTCGATCGTCTCCTGGGCGATGCGCGCGGCTTCGTGGTAGCCCTCCACGATCGATGTCGGATGAACGTCGTCCTCGAGGAGATCCTCCGCCCGCGAGAGCAGTTCCCCGGCGAGCACCGAGGCCGTCGTGGTTCCGTCTCCGACTTCCTCTTCCTGTGTGGTGGCGACCTCGACAATCATCTGTGCGGCGGGATGGTCGATGTCCATCTCCTCGAGAATGGTCGCGCCGTCGTTCGTGATGACGACGTCGCCCGAATCGGAGACGAGCATCTTGTCCATCCCACGCGGCCCGAGCGTCGAACGAACGGAGTTGCTCACTGCCTTCCCAGCGGTGATGTTCGAGGACTGCGCGTCCTCGCCCTGGGTGCGTTCGGTGTCCTCTGCCAGAATGAACATCGGTTGACCTCGTTGGGCAGGTTGTGACATTATCATAGAGACATGGATTGCGATTCTATATAATTGTTTCTGTCTCGTTCCGAGGAATCGGGCGATGGAACGTTGTGCTGAACGTTATCATTGGTAGTGATGTCGTTTTATTCGAGGTGTGTTCCACCGGACAGTCGTTACTCGCGTTCGTCGTACACCGCGACCGCTCGGTCGGCGCGCATCGAAACACCGTTGTGGTTGCGCTGTGGCGAGCGGTCCCGGAACCGGGCAATGAGACCGTCTTTCAGCCCCACGGCCGCGCCGACAGTGATGTCCCGGCCGTTGGCGAGCCAGTCGGATGGGCGCGTTTCGCCGCGTGCGATTGACGTGAGCGCGGTTTTGGCGTCGTCGGTCATGTGACGGGCGACGCGCCAGAGCGATCTCACTCCGTAGTTTTTCACCAATCGGTAGGTGAGCGACCGGTACCGCCAGTTCCAATCCCGTGTTGCGACGCCGGCGGCGTGACAGCGGGGCCGGAATCCGGAGGTGTTTGCCTTGTGGCCGCCAGCGGCGTGCCGGGGGTGGGCGTCCTGTCGGGCGCTCAGGGTCGGGTCCCACACCACGTCGTAGCCGAGTCGCGCGAGGCGGTGAGCGGCGTCGCGGGCGCTCCCGGTGGCGAGCGACTCGTCGAAGCCGTCGATCGCTTCGAGGGCATCACGCCGAAACGCGACGTTGCCCCCATCGAAGTACGTCACCTGAGTGCCCGCGATCGTCCGCCGGTCGACGGTGTCCGAACGCACGCCGCCCCGACGAGACCGGTGAACCGGTCCCGTGATCGCGGCGGGCAACGGCGGCCCGTGGCCGCTGGCGCGGTGGGCTGGCGCGACGCGATCGAACGCCGTCCGTATCGCGTCAGTCCACCGCTCTTCGACGACCAGCCAGTAGTCGAGAAAGGCAACGACGGTGCCGCTGGCGCGATCGATACCCGCGTTTCTCGCCACGTTGATGTTCCGTTCACCGACCTCCACGAGCACGTCCACGTCGTCACGACGGCGAACCATCCCGGTCGTCCCGTCCACACTCGGTCCGTTGGCGACGATGACCTCCGCCGACGATGCGTGTTCCGAAAGCGCATCGAGACACCGCACGAGGTGTTCGCGGCCGTTGAGCGTCGGCACGACCACCGAAAGTTCCATACCGGGGCTACTGACCGCCCAGCGATAAAACGATTGGATAGCAAGCTCTCCCGATCACGCGCGACGAACGCGGGGGCTGGATCGTCAATCGACGGACGTATTCCAGTAGGACACCGACGCGAGGAGATTTCCGATGGGCGTCCCCCCGACCGCCGTATCTGCCTCTCTGAAGCCCGATGCGATCTCATCCGGGATCTGGCGATAAAAGCCGTAGGGGAGGATGAAATCGTGCGACTCGTCCGCGAGTGTGAGGTCCGCATTCCTGAGAAGGCGGTTGACCTCGGATTCGGAGTAGAGCCGCGACCCCATCGGGAGCAACCAGTTGTAAACTGTGCGCGTACTGTAGCGGTTGAACGTGTCGAAAAAGACCTGATCGCGGGACACGCGGCTCATCTCGCGCAAGAACGACGCGGGCGTCTCCGCGAGGTGGAAAAAACGGATCGCAAACACTGAATCGAAATAATCGTCCGGGAACGGAAGCCGAGCGGCGTCTCCCCGGAGGAATTCAATGCGATCCGTCACCCCGTTGTTCCTGACCTTCTCTCGGCCCTGTTGGAGCATGGCATTAGAGATGTCGAGCCCGACGATCTCCGCGCTGCGGTCTGCGAGCATCGTTGTGAATCGACCGGTTCCACAAGCGATTTCGAGAATTCGCTTGTCCTCGACGGGCGATACAGCCTCGAGAACGGCCTGCTTTTCCCGCTCATCGATGAGGCGCCCACCGCGGGAAAACCGCTTTGTGTCGTAATCCTCGGCGATGTCCTTCGCCTGATACCACTCCTGGCCCTTCACACTACCCCCAACAATTCAGTCGGGAAATAAAACGATACTGGATTAGCGTGCACCGTGTCAGCACTCATCACTCCCCGGTCGGCACGCGTCGGACGATTTCAGACGACGGAAAACGCCGCATTAGCCGGTCAAACGCCGACAGCGGAGCCGATACTGCCCTCGGGATCCCACCTACTTCCCTGCACAGGTTGCGGCAATACCTGTCTGAAATCTATGTATAAGGGTGACAATCACACATTGGAGACTTCGTATTGTTTTGTGGGGGTTATAGCGAAGATTTACAATCCCGTTCCCCCGAGAGCCGGATATGAGTACGAATGCGGAGAATCAGCCCGCGGAAACCTGTCTCACCAATCCCGATTTTCGTGATCGTCTGCGCGATCTTCCTCCGAGCGCGAAGCTCGTTGCGAAAGTTCTCGACGACGAATCACCCCTCTCACAAGGGCAGCTTGCCCAGGAGTCGCTGCTTCCGGATCGCACCGTTCGGTACGCGCTGAACCGCCTGGAGGAGGCGGATCTCGTCGGCTCCCGGTACAGTTTCCACGACGCGCGCAAGCAAGTGTACTTCCTCGTCGATTGAGCGCGTCGGGCGATAGGTCTGGGTCGGTCGTGAGAGCTTTCCTACTGGTCGTGTATCGCCCGGTATGGACGTTTCCACAGTTCCGGTATCGCCGTCCAGTGGAACAGCGGCTCCGATCGACGCGCCGAGCGGCCCGACGAACGCCTACCTGTTGGGAGACGACCGTTCGCTGCTCGTGGATCCGGGGGGACGAAGCGGCGAACTCGACGCAGCCGTCGCCGAACGGACCGTCGACCACATCGCGGTTACCCACCACCACCCGGACCACGTCGGTGGCGTCAGCGAGTACGCCACGGAAACCGGGGCTACTGTGTGGGCACGCAGCGGACGCGAGCGGTCGTTTCGGTCCGCGACGGGAACTGCCCCCGATCGGACGTTTTCCGGCGGCACCGTGATTGAAACGGGGGAGGGGCGCGTTCGGGTGCTCGAGACGCCCGGCCACGCGCCCGAACACGTCGGGTTCGTGGCTGGAGAGCGTTCCCTCGTCGGGGATCTCGTGCTGGCGTCGGGAAGCGTCGTGGTTGGCGCGCCCGAGGGGGACATGCGGGCCTATCTTGGATCGCTTCGGCGCGTCCACGCCCGCGCTCCCGCGGCGATGTACCCCGGTCACGGTCCCGCGATCGAATCGCCACGAGCGACCGTTCGACAGCTCATCGATCACCGTCTCGAGCGCGAGCACTGCGTTCTCGGCGCTGTCGACGCGGGCGCATCGTCGGTGCCGGCGATCACGGACGCCGCCTACGAGAAGGACGTGTCTGCCGTTCGTGCGCTCGCGGAGGCCACAGTGCGAGCCCACCTCGAAAAGCTCGCCGTCGAGGGAAAAATCGCGTGGGACGGCGCGCACGCGTCAGTCGTGGAGTGAGCCGGGGTCGAGGAACGGTTTTTTCTCCGCGGGAGTGAAACGGTCAGTATGGACAGCTCGAGCACTACGGGCGCTGATGGTCTCCCCGATCTCGAGCGCGAATACGAGCGTGCTCGCGCGCTCGACACCGACGCGTTGGCCGACGCCATCGAATCCATCGGCTTTTCGTGTACGCGGTGTGGGGCGTGTTGCACCGCTCACGGGGAGAATGAGGAACACACCGCCACCGTGTTTCCAGGGGAAATTCGCGGCATGCAGGACGCGACCGGTGGGGAGTGGCGCGACGTCGCCCGTCCGATCCCCTACGGGCTGACGGAGGGTCCCGACGGGCTGGAGGGGGAAACGTTCGAGTGGGCGCTCCAAACCGACGGCTGTGGCGACTGTTCCTTTTACGAAGAGGACGAATGCGGCACTGGCGCGTGTACCGCTCACGCCGACCGGCCGCTCATCTGCCAAACGTACCCCTTCAGCCTCGCCCTCGGCGGGATGAGCCAGCCGATGGGCGAACCCGTCGAGAGCGAGGCGCTACGCGTCTCGGGCAGCGAGGAGCGAAGCTCCGCAAGCAGTCGGACACAGTCCGACGATAACGACGGACTCCTGCGCGCCCACGAATGTGAGGGACTCGGGCGGGAGATCAGCCGTGACGACGCTAAAGCGCTTGCTGTCGCGCTGAAACGACGCGCTATCAGGGAGATTGAGGAGACCATGGCCGTCAGCGAGACCTACGAACCCACCGATCCTGACCGAGGGGAGATCGTCGTTCACGATTCGGAGGGCGCAAAACACCCCGACGGAACACCGCTGTAATTCCCTGCCGGCTACTTCCTGATTCCTCGGTTTCGATACGCCACCGGGCCGAGCGCGAGATACGCGAACGCGGCGACGAGCAACAGCCGGGCGCACCACAGTCCCGGCCCGATCGGGGCAACGACGACGATCGCTTGGACGGCCCCGGCACCGAAGGCATCCCGCGCGCGTAACCCCGGATACGGCGTTCGAACCAGCATCAGATACGAAAGCACGCCTGCCATGACCAACAGAAGGGAAGCGCTGTCGAAGCCAGCGAGATACGTCACTGCGAGAATCGTCGCCGCGAGCGTGTTCGGAACGCCCCCGCGAAATTCCTCGGCCGAATCCGCGACCGTGTACACCGCCGTGCGGAGGATCGACGACACCACGAACACCGTCGGGACGAACGCCATCACGACCCAGAGGGCCGGCAGTGTGGCAGACGCGGCCGCGTTCCACTCCATCCACGCGACGCCGAAGACGAACAGCGCCGGTGCGACGCCGAAAGAGACGACGTCTGCGATCGAATCCAACAACGATCCGACCGCCGAACTGGCTCCTCGGCGAGCGAGGACGCCGTCTAACCCGTCGGCGATCGCTCCGAGAAGGATCAGTCGGGCTGTCACTCCCAGCCCGACGGTGATCCCGAACGCTTGGGGGTCGTGGCTCCCCTCGATCGTCGTCACCATCGACAAGGGAACCGTCAGAACCGCTACAAACCCGGCTGCGATGTTCAGCACCGTCACTCCATCAGCAAGACCAAGCCGACAGAGTGGGTGGAGTCGCACAGTTCCGATCGCTGCTACTGCATAATATACGTTCCGGTATCATACATAGAGATAATACAACAATTATACAATTCCGTAGGTGATGGGGTACATTGATTCGTCTACGCAGGGGGAGATGTCGTTCTGAGGCGATACCTTCTTTACCCAGTGCCCGTGACATCGCGTTCAGAGGTCTATCATGGAAATCTCAGAAAAGCTCCTGTGTCTGTTTAGCGCCGAGGTGTCTGCCAATGGGGAGACGTACACCGTCGAAGTCCCCCGGCGTGAGATCGAGACCGGTTCTGTCGATCCGGGTGAGACCTACCGTGTTGCGCTCATTTCGGCGGGTGAGGAGGCTCGTTCGTCATCAACGACCACCTCCACGGTATCGGACCAGCCCCAACCCCCGGTCGAAACCGGTGAGATCCGGTACGTCGAGATCGAAGACCTAGGCAAACAAGGCGACGGGATCGCGCGCGTCGAGCGAGGCTACGTAATCATCGTCCCCGATTCGGAGGTCGGAGAACGCGTCAAAGTCGAGATCACGGAGGTCAAACCCAACTTTGCTGTCGGAGAGATAATCGAGTGACTGCTGGCCCACTGCCAGTCAGCCCCGAGGGATTCGATAAATCGTCGAGCCATCGGTCGACCGACTGCGATCGAAACCGTTGCTCTTTCTCGTTTCGATCGTCCGTTTCGTCGTGTTTCCCGGTCGTACCAGGCCCCGATTCATAGCACCCACGAGACTGGCGTCATTCGATCAAAACCGCCATACGTAACGGTGTTAACCCACCGTACCAAATTCACTATATGTCGTTCTCTCTTGGATCAACGTATGAGTGCCAGCACCGCAGCAGCGATAGACTTGACCGAGAAACAACAGCGAATCCTGCGGCATCTCCGAGAAAACGCAACAACGAAAACTTATTTTAAATCTCGTCTCATTGGTGACGAACTCGGTTTGAGTGCCAAAGAGGTCGGGGCGAACATGCGGTCGGTGCAGAAGGCGGCGTTCGATCTCACGATCGAGAAATGGGGGTACTCGTCGGGGACCACGTGGAAAGTGACGGCGTAGCCGTCGTTCACGGATCGTATCGGATCAGTGAGTCCGCATCGGCAGCCAGAGCGACCGCATCGTCTCCAAAGGAGTCGGCGTACCGCACGAGAAGGGCGAGTACGGTTTCGGGCCGTTCGACCGAGTAGCCGTTCTCGCGCGACAGAAGGTCTGCCGATTCGAGTTCCTTTGCGTGCTTGCTCACAGTCGGTCGCGAGACGTCGAGCGTGTGGGCGATGTCGCTCGCGGTCGCATCGGGATCACGAAGGAGGACGATGAGCATCCCGCGGGGCGTCTTTCGCCGGAGATAGCCGAGCGCGACCTGCTCGAATCCGCTGAACCGGTCGGCTTCGACGTACCGACGGTACTCCCCGTCCCGAAAGCTCTCGATGGCGCGGGAGTCGACGAGCCGACGGAGGTGGTGTTGGGTTTCGCCGGTGCCCAGCGAGAGATCGTCACGGATCTTCGAGAAGTGAGCGCCGGGCGTCGTCGAGAGATAGCCGACGATCGCGTCGCGGGCGTCGCTCGAAGAACCATTATCGACAAGTCGTGAAAGCGGACCAGCAGCCCCGAGTGCTGCAAACCGCCGGAGCGTTGCCCGCTTCTCCGTGTCGACCGACTCCCCCGACTCATCAGCCATTACGTATCCATTGTGCTCGCTATGTAAAATAAGTTGTCGGTTCGTGGGGGGCAACAAAGAGGTCAACTCGTACTGACGTTATCGTGACGCTCGCAAGAGTGGCCGGTCGAGCGTCGATTCCGCCGAGCCGCGTCAGCTCTCTTCGGTCTCCAGTTCTACGTCGGCGTCCCCGTCCATCTCTTCGATCACTTCGTTCGACTCCTTGATATCGGGCGTTTCCTCCCCTTCCCTGATGGCTTGTGCTTCCTCATCGATCTCGTCGATCTCGTCGATCTCGTCAACGTCCATCTCGGCGGTTTCGTCGATCTGTCCGAGCATCTCATCGATTTCGTCGAGACCGAGCAGCTCGCGGGTTTCGGTGTCGAAGTCGAGGCTGTCGAGTTCTGCGGCGTCCTCGGCAACGTCGCTGCCCGAAAGGTGCTTGCCGTACCGGCCGACCAGCGAGGTAAGCTCCTGGGGCAGGAGGTAGGTGGTGGATTCGCTCTGACCGATATCTGCGAGCGTCTCCATGCCTTTGTCGATGACGGCTCGTTCGCCCATCGATTCGGCTGATTTCGCCCGGAGCACCGTCGACAGCGCGTCACCCTGTGCTTCCAAGACCTGGGCTTCCTTTTCACCCTGTGCCCGGATGATGTTCGACTGCTTGTCACCCTCTGCGGTCTCGACCGCGCTGCGCCGTTCACCCTGGGCTTCGAGGATCATCGCACGGCGGCGACGCTCTGCTGAGGTCTGTTGTTCCATCGCATCTTGAACCTCGGGCGTCGGGTTCACCTCGCGCACCTCGACGCTTTCGACGCGCACACCCCACTCGTCGGTCGGCTCGTCGAGTTCAGCCCGGATGCGCGTGTTGATCTGATTGCGTTTGTTCAGGGTGTCGTCGAGATCCATGTCCCCGAGCACCGCCCGCAGCGTCGTTTGAGCGAGGTTCGACACCGCGCGCTTGTAGTCGTCGACTTCGAGGAACGCCTTCTTCGCGTCCATCACTTTGATGTACACCACGGCGTCAGCCGTGACAGGCGAGTTGTCCCGCGTGATCGCCTCCTGGCGGGGAACGTCGAGCGTTTGGGTCCGCATGTCGAACGGATACGTCGCTGACACGAACGGCGGCACGAAGGTGAGACCCGGCTCCAACAACTTCCGGTACTCTCCGAGCACCGACAGCGCGCGCTTCTCGTAGGGCTTTACGATCTCCACCGATTGTGCAACGGCGAAGATCAGAACCAGCAGTAACGCTAAAACTACGATCGATACGACGCTTGCCTGTAACGGGAGGGCAAACATGCGAGGAGATTGGGATAGTGGCACTAAAAGTGTTTCCGTTATAAAATGAATTGATCGTGATTGGTTTTTGTTCTGTGAACCCATCGAACGGAACAGTCGGAGGGGACCGGTCTCGGTCCGATGAACGTCACTGGGTGTTCACCTCGTGTGTCTCGGCGTTCTCGACGCGCACGCCCCACTCGTCGGTCATTTCATCGAGTTCCTGTCGGAAACGCCGGTCGAGCCTTCCATAGTGGCTTATCACACTGTTGTGATCCATCTTTCCGATCACTGCTCGTACGGACACTTATGATATGTTTTCACAGCACGCTCGTGGTTTTCGACCTCGAGAAACGTCTTCTCAGCGTCCACTACCGTGCATTCGACGACCGCAGCCACCGTGACGGCGATCCCGTCCGTCGTGCGGGCTTGCTGCCGTGGAACCTCGATCGTTTTGGTTCGCGTGTCGATCGGATGCGCGATCGACACGAACGGCGGAACGACGTTGATCCCCGGTTCCAACAGCTTCCGGTACCGACCAAACAGCGTGAGCACCCGTTTTTCGTGTTCGGGAACGATCTCGATGGAAGACCACGCCGTAACGAGGAGCACGACCAAAAGCAACCAGCCGAACGGCGATAGCCCCAAATCTTGTAATAAGAATGTCATCAAACAGCATATCATCGTAATCGGACCAAAAAGTTGCTGATTGCGTCAGTTTCCGTCTACCCAGCTACGAGGCAGTATCAGTCTCGCGCTCCTCGTTTCTGGATTCGAGATCGAGTTCCCGGTCGATCTCGTCTTCGATGACCGAGAGTGCTTCGACGGTGATGACGTTTCCACCGCCGGGATCGATGACGATGATCTCCTCACCGGGTGGGATCTCACCGCCGAGCGTTCGGGCCTGGTAGTGTGGATTGAAGCCGCCGTTGTCGAGTTTCACCTCACCATTCGAAGAAGTAACGTGTTTGGTGACGCGACCTGTTTTCCCTTTGAGCGCGTCCGAATCGCTCGTGCGGCCGCTTCCCTTCCCGCCGTAAAGGTCCATCTCCTGGTAGAGATACAGCGACAGCCCCCCCGCAATCAGGACGGTGAGCGCCATCCCGATCAGCATGGGAACCATCGCAACGATCCCGCTCAGCGCGATCCCGACGAGTCCAGCGGCCAATAGGGCGATTCCAATGACGATGAAGTGAGCGCCGGGCGCGAGCGCTTCGGCTATCAGGAGCCCGGCACCGGCGAGCAACAGCAACATCGGCAACGTAAGTGAAACCCCCTCGACAACGGGTTGTAAGACGATCGCCTCCATGCGTGGAGTTTGGTCTGTCGATATGTTAACCCTTCGGGGAATGATCAGACGACACCAACCATCATCAGCAACGCTCCGGTCGTCACGAGCGCGCCGAGCGCGACGAAAAGCGCGCCTTCGATCGACGGGGAACCAGGCTCAGGATCCGCAGACCGGAGGGTTTCGATGGGATCGGGCTCGTCTTCGCCGACCTCGTCGACGGCGAACCGATACTCCCGTTCGTCATCCATACCGGGGCGTACTGTCCGGTCTCATAAGTGGGTACCGAACGGCGACCGGACTGATACTGTCGGACCTGCGGACGGAGTGCGACGGACGAGCCAGCTGCTGTCTGACGGATCACCAGCAGCCGATACGCAATCACCGCTGTCCGACAGTATGACCACACAGCGCTGATAGGGACTGTTGTGAGTATGTTCGGCACGGACGTTGACTGACAACTGCTCTGGGGGTTCACGAACCGTTCTGTGTCGCCACAGCGGTACGGAATCACAACAGCCCCTATGAGAGCGTGAGGTCGAACGCACCCTTCGTGGCTACTTGATCGTCGTACCCGGCGGTGTCTCGCCGTGGGTAGTGAGGAGATCCGCCTGTTCGCCGGCAGCCAGCACCATCCCGTCGCTCTCGACGCCGAACAGTTCGGCTTTCTCCAGGTTGGCCAGCAGCACGACGCGCGTCCCGGGGAGGTCCTCGACGTCGTGGAGCTGCCGGAGCCCGGCGACAACCTGGCGCGTCTCGTGGCCGATGTCGACAGCGAGCTCCAGGAGCTTGTCCGCCCCCTCGATCGGTTCTGCCGCCGTGATGCGACCGACCCGGAGATCGAGCGCCTGAAACTCCTCGAAGTTGATCCGTTCGTCGGCGGGTGGTTCGAGCGCCGTCTCGGCGTCGATGCCGTCGCCCCCATCTTCGGGCTGTGCTTGTCGGTCGTCGAGCCGTTGGGCGAGCGTTTCGACCCGCTCGTCCTCGATCGGCTCGAACAGCTCGGTCGGCTCCTCGAACCGCGCCGTCGGCGCGGCGAGCGCGGTTTCGAGCGTGGCGTCGTGTACGCTTCCGTCCTCGTTCAGCTGCGACCAGAGCCGTGCTGCGGCTCCCGGAGCGGTCGGTTCGAGAAGCACGGCGATCGCTTTCGCCAGCTGGACACAGCCACGGATGACCGCCGCGGCCCGGTCGGGATCCTCGTCGGTGAGCTTCCACGGCTCGTTGCGCTGGATGTACTCGTTGCCAAAGCGGGCGAGTTCGACGGGGACAGATCCGATTCCCCGGACGGAGTAGTCGTTCACCGCCGCTTCGAACGCCTGGAGCGCCGTTTCGATGCGCTCGGTGACCGGTTGGGGACACGGTGTGTCGGGCGTTCCCTCGTAGTTCCGGTGGGCGAACAACAGAGAGCGATAGAGGAAGTTTCCGAGCGTTCCGACGAGCTCGCTGTTCACGCGCTCTTGGAACCGATCCCACGAGAAATCCAGATCCTGCTGGAGGCCGCTGTGGGTCGTGATGTAGTACCGAAGGAGGTCGGGATCGAACCCCTCGTCGAGATACTCGCGCGCCCACACAGCCCGGTTGCGGCTCGTGGAGAAGCCGGCACCGTTCAGCGTGACGAACCCCGAGGCCATCACCGCACGCGGCTCGGTGTATCCCGCGGCACGGAGCATCGCGGGCCAGAAGACGGAGTGGTGTTGGATGATGTCTGGTCCGATGACGTGAACGATCTCGCCGTCGTCCTTCCAGACGCGCTCCCAGTCGTACGCGTCCGCGCCGACACACTCGGTGTACGCCTTGGTGGCGGCGACGTATTCGATCGGAGCATCCACCCAAACGTACAACACGAGATCGGTCTCCTCGTCGGGGTAGTCGATGCCCCAGTCGAGATCGCGGGTGATGCACCAGTCTTTGAGTTCACCCTCGATCCACTCGCGGGGCTGGCGTTTCGCGTTGTCAGTGCCTTCGAGCCGATCGATGAACGCTTGGAGATACTCCTGTAGCTCCGAGAGCCGGAAGAACTCGTGTTCGCGGGTGCGATACTCCGCCGGGTTGCCCGTGATGACGCTCGTTGGCTCCTCGATCTCGCCGGGTTCGAGGTGGCGTCCACACCCCTCGTCGCACTCGTCGCCGCGAGCCGTCTCCCCACAGTACGGACACGTTCCCTCGACGTACCGGTCGGGTAGCGGCTGGTCCTCGATCGGGTCCCACGCGACCTGGATCGGCTTCTCGACGACGTACCCCTCCTCCTCGAGCGTGCGAACGATCTCCTGGGTGAGTTCGATGTTCGTCGGCTCGTGGGTGTGACCGTAGTTGTCGAAATCGATGCCGAACCGCTCGAAGGTCTCTCGGTACTGCTCGTGGTACCGGAGCGCGAACTCCTCGGGCGGAACGTCGTGCTTTTCGGCCTCGACGGCAATCGGAGTCCCGTGCATGTCCGATCCACACACGTACACCGTCTGCTGTCCGAGTTTTTCGAGTGCGCGAGCGAACACGTCCGCGCTGAGGTTGCCGCGCAGGTGCCCGATGTGGAGATCACCGTTGGCGTAGGGGAGTCCACACGTCACGACCGCCGGTCGGTCCGTCGGAAACGGCTCATGGTGCTGGTTCATACGGTGTGCAACTCCAAACGCTGTAAAACCGCCGATATTCTTGCTTCGAATCGGTTCTGTCTATCGTTGTCCTGCTGTCGAAACTGATCAGTTCTCATGCGTGATCGAATCGGATGTCGCTGTGTAGCGTCGATACCAAAACGAAACGCGTCGAGTTCACCACCCGTTCACTCGAGAGCTGTACGGAACGTGGCTGGCTCCATCGACACGGCACCGGCTACACGCGCATCGAAAAGTCGAACGTGAACCGTCGTGCCGTGACTGTCACGATTCCTCGTCGGTCGTCCTGATATAAAAGGCTTCGGCAGGGAGCAGAGTCAATCAAAAGAACAGAAAGACGATCTCGACGCCGGCGAGCCAGATGATCAGCCGGCCGACGCTCCCGAGGAACGTCGCCACGGCGAACTTGAGATAATCCCGCTCGATCACGGTGAACGCGTAGATCGAGAGGGTATCGGGAAATCCGGGGACACAGAGCACGGCGGCCAGTCCGAGATAGCCGTACCGTTGGGCGATCTGGACCGTTTTGCGTTGGGACATGCTGACGACGTCGATTCCTACGCGATCGAGCGCTCGCATCACTGGTCCGGAGTGGATCGCTTTGTCGCCGATGCTGAGCGCGAGGACGCTTCCGAGCGCCTTTCCAGCGCCGCTCACAGTGATGATGAGAGCCGTCGTCACCCACTCGGGAACAGCGAGATTCAGCGGCGCAACGAGCACAATTTCGCTTGGAAACGGGAGCACAACAGCGATGAGAAACGAGTAGACGAAGACGATCACCAGTCCCAACGGGCCGACCGCGTGCTTGACCGCGCGTTTTAGTCCCGACCCGTCCTCCAACAGGAGGGGAAACAGGGTGGACGCCGGGTCGAGCAACTCCGCGGTCACGAGGACGAATTCAAAGCATTCGGCCCTAAATGTTCCGACTGACAGTGATACGATCGTGCACGAATGTAGGCGAGACGTTCGACAGTCGTTCTACTCCCACCAGCGAGTGTTTCGCTCGTCTTGTGGCGTGTTGCTCCGGAGCGGGTACGGGAAGTCGTTCACCTCGTCGAACCCAAACACGTCCTCCCCGAGCCGGTTGCCGACGTGCCACGCGACGGTGTTGGTGTCGAGATCGGTGAGCACGATTCTGACGTGGTGGTACTGTTCGAGCGCACCGTCGTCGTCAGGATCGTAGCCGGAGGGGATGCTGCACGATCCGGTGTTGAGACTCGAACACGGCGAGTCCTCCGCGAACTTGATCCGGATGTCGGCGGATTTCGGATCGGACACACGCTCGAACGAGACCCGACCGGGAACCGTTCCGTCGGCCCCACGCTCGTAGTAATCGAGCGCTCTATCGATCTGGTTGTTGACGGCGTTGCGCTTTTGTGGGGGAATATTCGACTCATCGACAGCAACAGTGAGCGTGGAGTGATCCCACGGTAGCGCGCGCTCGGTCACGTTGGGTTGGGGACGCGTGGTCAGATCGGATTCTGCGGCCATGATCCCGTTCGGTTCGTCGTCGTGATCCAAGCCGAGGGTGTGTCCGAGTTCGTGGATGATGAGCTGTCGTGTCGAGTCATCGGTGTACCCGCTCTGGATCTGCACGTTCACGGGCCGATCGACGTCGGTTGGTTCGGTGACGTAGGGAGCACAGCCCTGAACCTGCTCATTGACGCCACACTCGTCGATGGACGACACGAGCGAAACGACGATGTCCGGGTTCTGGGCGTTCTCCTCGAGGGTGTAATCGATCTGGTACCCCGCGTACTGCTGACTGTTCTGCTCCCAGTACGCCAACGCGTCCTCGACGACCGGTCCGAGCTCGCGGTCGTTGCCCTGACCGTTCCGGATCGCGACCGTCAGCGTCCGTTCACCCCACGGGTTCTCACTGGACGGGGTCGTGTCTTGGTCGGTGTTCGAAGCCCCGTCGCCCGAGTCGTTTGGTGATTCAGTATTGGTTGTCGCTGTCTCGTCGTTCGCCGCCGAGGATTCCGTTCCCGGGCTGTTGTTCTCATTCGACTGCCCGGATGGCGTCTGCGTCTGCGTCTGTGTCTGTGTCTGTGCGTCCGTCTGTACCGTTTCGTTTTCTTCCGGCGATATGTTCTGTGAGTCCGACGTGTTCGTCCCGAACGGACCGCTGGCACAGCCGGCAAGCACGACCATGCCGAGGACGAAAATGACGAGGTGACGAGTCATTTGTGCTACGATCGCACACCAACGAAAAGACATTTTTGGTTATGATTACTCAACCGGTAACCAGTTCATATCTGATATGCAATTATATTTTATTTAGAAATCACTAACCACGAACGTGTATGGAGTGGAAATATAGTATCGATAAGTGGTGTGGCTGTGAGCCGTAAGCCCCCTTCTGTTCTATCCAGCATTCGGCTGAGCGCCCGCGGCGTGTGTCCGGGCTACCATTCTGTCGCGGGCTTGCACCGGTGGGGTTTCGCCGTTCCATCCGTTCTCCACCATCGATCCTCGGTGGGTTAACGTGCCCTCGTTACCTCGGGCGTCGCACACCTCATCGGTCCGGTGGAGGGGTCTCGTTTCTGTTCCAGAGCCGACGGTCTCCCGCCCCGGGTTTGCACCCGGTCACCTGCCCGGACGGTGGGGGGACTTTCCTCGCATCGTGCGGAAGCCGGGCACCCACTGCCACACGGTCAGTAGACGACGGTGGTGGGTAAGTCGTTCGGTCACCAGCCGTCGTTCGGTTCGGTCGGTTTGGTCCGTTGGAGATCACTCTTTGGCGTCAGATCTGCGGTTGATGTGTTCCGTTTTCGTTAGGGGATGATGTGTCACAGATATCTGCGGTCGTTGTAAAGTTCTATTCTTATACAATTCTCTCGGCGTTCGCTTTGCAGGGATTCGTTCGGATTATTCGCGATAACTGAATCGTGCGATTACATTCATCATCGAAAATATTAAGTATGGAATGCATGTTGTGGTGTGTATACGTTTCAATGTTAGGTCCTCGCAGTCCGGTTGGCGACGGCTACGTAGATTCTGAGGAGGTGTTCCGCGGAACCCTCGCTCGTTCCGTGCAGTGTCGGTTGCAGGGATGTAGTCGTCTCGCGGGAGGCAGGCGGCGATGAGGCGGATGCGACGCCTTGCGATCGTGCTGGTTGCCCTCGGTCTCGTGACGAGCGCGATCTACGCGACGGGCGCGTTTTCGGGAGTGGGTGTGTCTCGAAACGCGGACGTGAACGTTGCTGGCGACGCGTCGGGGTACATCGGGTTGCATCCTGCGTCCGGACCGAACGGCAAGTACGCCGAGCAGGACGAAAAGGGGCGGTTGGGCATCGAGTTAGCGGAGATGGCCACGTCGGAATCGACGGGGAGCGGACTCAATCCCGACGCGGTGACGACCGTGAACGACGTGTTCACGATCACGAATCAGGGTGCCCAATCCACCGGGCTGTGGTTGACCGACGACAGTGACGCCGTGACGTTCGAGGTCGGTGGACGCTCGGTCGAGACCGAAGCGAACGCGATCGAAATCGCGCCCGGGGAAACCAAGACCGTGAGCATCGAGGTCGATACGCGTCGCGTCGAGGGGGATCAGAACCTGCTGGAGTCGGTGTCGTTCCGCGCGAGCACCGACGTTTCCGGGCGGGACGTGTCCGGCGGCGGTGGAAGTGGTGATGAGACGGCGCCGGCTGATTCCTCCGATTCCGGGCAGTCCGATCAGCCGAATCCAACGCCGGAAGAGAAAAAGGAGGATGACGACGATGGCTGGTCGTGGGGAGACGACCCTGTAACAGGCACTATACAGGATGGCGGTGAGGCGGTTCTCGACACAACCGGTGATATCTACAATGGAATCAAGGAGAAGGGCCGTGAGGAACTCCTGAAGAAGCTTTCGTACGTTACAAACCAACCGCTTGATGCCCTGAAATCGCTGGGTGAAGAAGCGTGGAATACGCTCATAGGATTCTTCCTTGGAGAGATAGGAATGCCCGATGGATTCACGGCACGGGAGTCGAATTCGGCGTTCTATCTCGGTGGCTCGATGCTGTCGGT
Organism: Halobacteriales archaeon YIM A00010; assembly: GCA_025041175.1. GTDB lineage: Archaea > Halobacteriota > Halobacteria > Halobacteriales > Haloarculaceae > Halocatena. The sequence goes on along the minus strand of JAKCFJ010000001.1, from coordinate 141,024 downwards.
CCTCAATCCCATCGCAGATACTCTCGCTGGCATTCGGGATTTCACGGTCAATCTACTCAAAGGAGATCTGATTGGAGCAGCAATCGAGGCGGTGGGTCTGTTGCCGCCGGGGAAAGTTGTCGAGAATCTTAGTGACCTCAGATCCATCACGAAAACGTGGATAAAGTATAATCCCGGCCAAGCGGAGAAGATGCTACAACCCATTTACGATACATTTTTGACTCATTTCCCCAAGGATCCCAGACAACAGATCGTAGATCTCTTTCCGGGCTCCGTGAAACGGGGGGACACAGCCGGGTCAGCGACATCGAAAAGTGAGAACCCTGCTACAGAAATAGGACATCTTTCGAAAGAAAAAAAGCATATTGGCTACACCGATGATCGAATGAAGAGGCTAGTAAATAATGATAAATTCACAACCGGCGAGATCGAAACCCTTGCCAAGAAGAACGCCGATCTCGAGGTGGTCGAAGAGCTCAGTAAACGGGACTTCTCCAGTGACCAGATCCTCTACTTCGTCAAAAATAACGACGGAACACTTCTTTCACCTTCGCTCAAACAGGTTAAGGAACTCAGCAATAAGGGCTACAAGCCCGATGATCTCGAGTATATTTTCAAAAATGGCGAGAGCAAGTATATCGTAGCAGGTCCAACACCCGATCAGCTCATCAAACTCAGCGATAAAGGTTTCTCGTCGGGCGATGTCAAATACTATGTGAAAGGTGGTGTCAGTCTGAAATTCGTCGGTATGCTTGGAAAGCGTGCAAGCCCGAAAAAAGTGAAAGGATTTGTTATGTCTATTCGTGGTGCTGGTGAGATTACAGAATATTATGGTCTGTACCGAAACGCCAAAAACTGGTGTGATATGAAAGAGAAAAACGGCAAAGAAATAGGAATTTGTCAAAAGATGCCGGCGGGGCCTTAAACGATGGATCTCTTCACGTAGTTCCTGTTCGAAGTATTCAATTTCTGATGGAATTTCTTTTAATCTTCCCCGAGGAGATATGGTTGGATCACCCACAATTTCAATACAACATAGATAATAAATAGAGTGATAGCAGTTCCAAGAGTAGCCCATTCAGCCGGCGTGGCGGGGACTCGTCTAGTTGTCTCACCAGGGGGAACGTACTGGTCGGCGAACATGGGATCAATACTAACGAGCACTGGCTGAATTACGGCATTAAAAACAACGATAGCAATGGCTAATACTACGATCGCCTCGATGCTCCCCTTCCAGTTATCGAACATATCTGTCGTAGAAAGTCTAGTGTAGTAAATCTAACGTTTATTCGTCATACCCCTCCCGCTTCAGTATCGGCGTCACACTCCTTCCAACAGTTCATCACGACGATTCTCAATCGTGGATTGCTGGGTCCCAACCGAACAACGGGAGGAGATGCTCTTTCGTCAGACAAAGTCAACAGCACGCTGACCAGACCGTGAGCCAGGGGATGGGTCCGTCTATTTCACCGTCTACGAGACAGCGGTCAGTGTGCTCAAAAAAGAACGCCGGTGAACAGCCACCGGAAACCGGATTTCCGGTTAGTCGTCGAGCAACTCTCTTTCGGTTCGCTCCTCGAGCAGTTCGTTGTCGGTCTGCTCGGATCGGTGTTCGACGACGAACGGGGACGTTCCACAGAGGTTGGATTCTACCTCGGGATACTCTCCAATCCGATCGGCGTGCTCCTGATACGCCTCTGTGGATGCTAACGTCACGAGATACGCGCCGCCGTCATCTTCCTCTGGGGTCTCGTGTCCGAGCCCTCTAGCGACCTGGTTCCACCAGATGTCTAACACCGCGTAGTGCGATTCTTCTTCTCCTTCGTACACGAGGTAGGCCAGATCGTCCTCGACCATCCCCTCGAGATTCTCCAACAGTTCTTCATCCGTCTGGAGCAACTGCTGGACCTCCTCGTTCGTGAAGTCGAAATCCAATTCATCGTCAGCATCGGCTTCGTACTCGCCGCGGAGATGCGGTGGAACCAACAACTGCGGGCGGTCGAACGAGTAGATCACCTGCGCTGTGATCGCAAACAGGAACGCCGGACCCATCATCGCGGCGCTACCGGTCGTGAGCGGCTCCGATAAAGAAGACGATCCCATCGATCCGACTACGCCACCGGCACCCAGCAAAAACGCGAACGCTGCGAGACAGAACAACGCTGCGCCGACCATCGGAAAGTTTCTGTCTGTCACATCGAAATCGACGATGTGGTAGGAGCGCTTGCGGATGGGAATCGGCGGGGCGGACTTCTTCCCGTTCCAGACGGCCCGAACCCGAACGGGAACCCAGAGCAGTGCGAGGAATCCAATCACCAGTACGATCGCTGAACCCATCAGGCTCGCCATCTCCCCCGACGTTGTGTCATACAGAATTTATGACTTGTGTTGTACGCATCGAATGCGTTCCGTTTCCGTTCCATCGAAGCTCGCCGGTCTGGGTCAGCCGTCGGTGCCGGATCGAACGCGCTCGGCGTCCTCCAGCGCTCTCTCTGCGGCTCCGTCGATGTCGAACTCACGGACGATCTCGCCGTCTCGAACCAACGGTTCGAGCAACGGCTCGCCGGCCGGGTCAGCAGACGCCGGACGGACCCGGTGGTCGCCTTCTGGCGTTCGATACGCTTCCTTGGCGCCCGACAGCTTCCCGCGCTTTGCTATCGGTTCGCCGTCGATCTCGACGATGTCCAGCGCGAAATCCACCGGATCGGCGTTGCTGACGTAGCCCCCCACGCCGAAGCCGTCCGCGACGTCCCGTAGCTCACGGAGATCCGACGGACCGAGTCCCCCGCTGAGGAAAACTTCGATGTCCTCGAACCCCTCGACCTCGAGTCGCCACCGGACCTCCCGAGCAATGTGGCGGAAGTCCCCCCGCCGGGAGCTGGGTGTGTCGATCCGGACGCCGTCGAGATCGATGGCTTCGGCGGCCCTGTGAACTTCGTCGATCTCGTCTGAGAAGGTGTCACACAGCGCGATCCGGGGCACGTCCTCGGCAACGGCCGAATCGAACGCGCTCCACGCCGTCTCCTGCTCGCCCTCCCCGAAACAGAGCACGAGCGCGTGGGGCATCGTTCCGCTGGCCTCCCGATCTAGAAGCTCGCCGGCAGCAACGTGTGAAAAGCCGTCGAAGCCCCCGACGAGCGCCGCCCGTTCCACCACTGCCGCCATCGACGGATGAACGTGGCGCGCACCGAAGCTCAACAGGTCGGAGTCGGGAGCCGCCAGCCGGGCGTCCAGCGCGTTCGTCGCAATCCCGCTCGCGTGAGAGAGAAATCCAAGCAGCGCCGTTTCGTACCGTGCGAACTCGGTGTATCGGCCCTCGATCCGCATCACAGGACCACCGTCAAACAGCTGTCCTTCCCGAAGCGCGTCCACCTCGATGGATCGCTCGGCGAGGAGTTTCGCCGCGTCCTCGACGCCGGCGAACAGCTCGAACTCCCCGGTCGGAAACTGATCGGCCGTGACTTCGGCAACGACGTGGGGATCACGGTCAGCGTCGGTCAACGTCGTGATGGTCCGATCGAAGTAGGCGTCCGTCGCCCGGCCGTCGCGGATCGCAGCCGGTGGGACGATGTCGAACATACTCGCCCTTCTCAGGGCAACCCGAAAAAGCAGCCGGATTCATCGTGTGGACTACCGACTCGACCGTTTTTCAGAGAAGATTTATTATCTCGTAACCATACAAATCATATTAGGAGTATGAAATCAGTTCGAGCCCTCCGTGCTGACTTGACCGACGACTCGTTGCGGTTTGCGATCCTCCTCGGTCTCGCAACGATCCCGTTCACCCTCGCTCTCTCGTGGGAGCCGGTGTCGGGAGACGGCGTCGTGATCGGTGGCTCCGTCTCTGGGGAGCCGCTACTGCTGGCCGGATTGATCGTCGGATACTACTACAGCAACCGACCGACCGAAAGCCGCCGCGCCGGGCTGTGGACCGGTCTCGTCGGTTCGATCGCAACAGTGCTCGTCTTTGTCGCCCCCGCACCTTCCACGATCGCAAGCGCGTCGCCGGAGATGGTCGTCGTGGCTGTCGTCTTGACGATAGTTTCTGTCGCCTTCGGTGCTGGTCTCTCCGTACTGACAACAATGGTCAGTGCAATGATCGTCGATCGGGTGACGACACGGCTCCGGAACCGTGACGGCTCGGAGAGAGGGGATACCGACCACCAGAAGACTACTCCGTCGAAATGGTGGCGAGCAGTTCCCGCCTACGCTCTCCTGGTCCCGGTCGTGTTGCTCTTGTTGTGGGTGCAACCCGACAGCGGTGTCGGGTTTATCGCCGCATGGCTGGGACTACTGGGCCTCGTGGTGCTATCGATCGTCACACCTGTCGGACTGTTCATCGATGCAACGGTGCCCAGAACGGACTGGCTTCCACGCGTGACGGTCTACCTCGGCGTTCCGATCGTCCTGTACGCGCTCGTGTATCTGGTGGCGACAGTTTACGGACGAGGATACCCCTCCGGCGACGGCATGTACGGATTCGTGATCGCGCTCTGGATGGCGTCGGTCGTCTACACCACCAACAAGTATCGCCACACCGGCACGATACAGCTCAGGGGCGGGTGAAAATCAGTCGTCGTCGCCCACGGTGGCCCCGGTGGCTCGTTCGGTTCCCGCATCCGACTCCGGGGGACGAGAGCTGTGCATCCGCCACCCGGTAGCGCCCATGACGAGCAGTATCGCCGGCGAGAGGAAGCCGAGGAAGTAGTACGGCGCGTACTCGAGCGTCGGAACGCCGAGCACGCCTGCCATGTAGACGCCGCCGGCGTTCCACGGGATCAGAGCGCTGGTGACGGTCCCGCTCGCCTCGACGGCACGAGAGAGGTTCCGTGACTCGAGATCGAAGTCGTCGTACAGTCCCCGCAGCGTCATCCCGGGAACGACGATGCTCATGTACTGTTCGGCGGCAAGCGCGTTCATAGCGACGGCCGAGACGGCGGTTCCGGTGGTCAACCCCGCAACGCTTTCGATCAGCCGACCGAGGTGGTGGGCGAGCACCGCGAGCACGCCCGTCCGTTCCAGAAGGCCCCCGAGCGCGAGCGCCGCGACCACGATCGTGATCGTCCACGTCGACTCCATGAGACCGCCGCTGGTCAGCAGTTCGTTCACCAGTTCAACGCCAGTGGCGGGATCGGTTCCCGACTGGGCAATCTCCCACGCCGCCGTGAACGAGACGCCTTGTACGAGAATCGTCGTCCCGACGCCGGAAAACATCCCCGCAACGAGGGATGGAAGCGCCGGAACGCCCGCGAGCGCGAGCCCGAACGCCACAACGAGGGGAGCAAACACGACCGGATGCAACGAGTACGAACCCGCGATCGCGGTTTGGATGGTCTCGACCTGTCCGGCTGGAATCGTCCCCCTGGCCGTCAGCCCGAGATAGGCGTAAGCGAGCAGCGAGATGCCCAGCGACAGGGTGGTCCCGACGCGCATGGTGCGCACGTGGGTCATCAGATCGGTGTTCGTCACCGCGGCCGCGAGGTTCGTCGTGTCCGACAACGGCGAGAGCTTATCACCCGCGTACGCGCCAGTGAGGAGCGCCCCGGCGGCCATCGGGAGCGGAATTCCTAGCCCGCGGGCGATCCCCATGAACGCAACGCCGATCGTTCCCGCCGTCGTCCACGAGGATCCCACGGCGAACGCAACCACCATCCCCAACAGCGCGGTCGCAGGAAGGAACACCGACGGCGACAGAACGTCTAATCCGTAGTAGATCAACGCCGGAATCGTTCCCGCCGACATCCACGTCGCGATCAGCACGTAGATCACGAACAGGATCAGTATCGCCTGCATCCCCATCCGGAGCGCGTCGACGATTCCCGCGTACTGCGTTTCCCACGGCACGCCGATCCAGTATCGGCCGACGAGTCCTGTCAGAACGATCGCCCACAACAGCGGAAGGTGTGGATCGAGACCCAACGCGACCGCTCCACCGCTCAAGAACGCGAGCATCCCGATCACAGGAACCAGCGCCTGGAATAGGGTCGGCCGCCGATCCGGAGAGAGATCGTCGTAACTCAACGGCTCGAACGAAAGCGATGCCATTACCACCGATATCACTCCCAGGAATTTGAACCTGTATATTCATTACTGTCGAAAATTTCCGAGAGGAGAGTGACTAAATCGACGGATGTGTGGGTGCTGTTCTCTCGCATCGGGATGGCAGAGCAACGATCAATCCGGTAGTTACGAGCGATGAATCCGATCGAGTTCGTCAGCCGCGGGCGCATTGACGATCGTCACGGTCCGGCCGTCGTGGGTCACCCGGAAGGCGTCGGCGTAGGGGTTGGATTCGGGGATGACGTACGTTCCATCGACGTTCCGGGCGTCGTTTCGTTCGAGCAGCCGTTCGTAGCCCCGAGCGAACTGTTCGGCGTCCCGTTCGGAGTCCCATTTCGTTTTCCATACGTAGCCGTTCTGTCCGTCGGTGTTGTTGTAGGGAACGAGCCGGTCACCGGCCCACCCGGTGGATATCGGATGGGAGTAGTTCTCCGGTCCGTCCGTCGAGCGGTCGACGACGCCGTTCGTCCGGAACATCGCGTAGATCGATGCCTCCCCGATCGTTTCGCCCCGGGGCGTGGCGTCAAACTGCTGCCAGCCGTCAGCAGAGCGATCCTCGATCTGGACGGATTCGGGGTCGTCGTCGGGGTATTTCGTTGGATGGATGATCTGTTCCGTGCTCTGGGGGAACGTCTCGTAAGCGTCGTTGACCGCCTCCCAGCCACCGCGCTCGGAGAGCGCCTCGACGAATCCCGGTCCTTCGGCGTAGGGCATACTGATCGTCGTGTACACGCCGGGGTTATGGTCCGAGAGGTTCGGGGTCTGTTCCGGTCGTGGAAGGCACGACCACGACCCGGAACACCGGCTTTCGTACTCGTACTCCACGGCGTTGGCGTCGCCTTCTATCAACCCGTTCGCAGCGAGCCGGGCGTCTTGGGTGTTCGTATTGCTCGCCAGGGTGAGCTGTTGGTCCTGCAGCGCGTGAGTGAGTTCGTGGACGAGGGTGAACGGATCGACGCGGGGCGTCTCGCTGTCGCTCACGATGACGATCTCCCCCTCGGAGTAGTAGCCGAGCACCGATCCTCGATACACCTCCGAGACGGCCTCGGTCGCGTTCGTGGACTCGTTGACGATAAACAGCGCTTCCCAGACCTGCTCGTTCCACCCGCTGGGGTTCGTCGGTGAGAAACCGAACTGATTGCGTTGCTCGCGGTACTCGGCCCGGGAGATGACGCGGACGGAAACGTCCTGCTCGAACGCCAATCCCCGGATCGACTCGACGCGGGCCATGGTTCGATGGACGACGCTCTCGCGCTCGGTCGCGTTCAGACCGTCGTCAGTGGTCACGTCGAGTTCGTCAGTCGCGCTGTATCCGCCTTGGTGTCCGATCTCATCACCCGTATCGAACGGCAACGAACAGCCAGCGAGCACTGTGAGCGCCGCGAGCACGACGACAGTCCACCGGTGCTCATCCATTGGGTCCTCCCGACCGAACGTCGCTGAGGTCTTCGGACGTGGGTGCGTTCACGACGACGACCGTCGATCCAGTCACACGCACGGAGAACGCGTCCGCGTAGGGTCCGTCATCGATGACCCACGTGTTGCCATCGGCCTTCGTCGCTCCCCAGTGGCTGAGAAGCGCCCGATACGCGTCGGCAAACTGCGAGGCGTTCTGTGGCGAGTCCCACTGTAGCTTCCACACGTAGCCCGTCTCACCGTTCTTCTCGTAGGCGTGGAGCCGATCACCGTCCCACCCTGTCGTGGCCGGAAGACCGTAGTCGAGGGAGTTCGAGCTGTCGTCCTCTTGCTCGGCGTTCAAAATCGCTTCGCGAGGGACGATTTCCGATCGATTGTACGAATCGAATCCGGTCTGAGCGAACATCGCTGTCAGCCCCGATTGGCCGATAACAGCGTGATCCGGACGCGTCGCTCCCCGCTCGGACGGATCGAGCCGAACGCGCTCCCACCCGTTTCGCTGTCGATCATCGAGGTCGACAGCCGTCGGCTGATCCGTGCCGAACTTCTCGGGATAGATCACCTGCTCGGTCGTCGTGGGCGGCTCGGCAAACAGCTCATCGACCCGCTCCCACCCGCCCTGGCGCTGGTTGGTGGCGACAAACTCTAGTCCTTCAGCGTACGGGAAGTAATTGAGCAGATACACGCCCCAGTTGTCCGGTGGGGACGTGCTCCCCCCAGAATCCGAACTCGGGAGACAGTCCCACTCCCCCGAACAGAGAGACATGTACCGCTGTTGAACGAGGTTCGCTTCCCCTTCGATCAGCCCGTTCACAGCGTTGTACTCGTCCCGCGTCGTTTTGTTGTACGAGGAAAGGTTGTGCTGTTGGTCCTGGAGGGCGTGTGTGAGTTCGTGGGACAGCGTCCGTTCACCGTCGAGCGTCGGCGTCTCGCTGTCGCTCACGAGGACGATCGATTCCTCCTCGTGGCTGTAGTAGCCCAAAACGCTGTCCCCGCGACTGGCGCTCTGGGAGACGAGCGAATCGGTCTCTTCGCCCACGAGGAACATCGCCTCGAACTTCGCGTTATCGAACCGCCGGAACGCCTCCGAAACGTTCTCGGTTCCCTGTTCCTGTTTGAACTCCGACCGGGAGCGGATCGTCACCGAGACGTTCCGTTCGAACTCCTCGCCGCGAACGAGCTCCACCCGGGCCATCGCGCGCGAGACCACCGCCTCCCGCTCGCTTTCGTTCAGGCCGTCGGATGCGTCGATCGACAGCGCGTCGTCGTGGGCATAGCCGTTTTGGCGACCGATGTCGGGGTTGTCGGACCCACCGGGCGCGGTCAGATTAGCCTGACCGTCGGGTTGGGTTGGAGTGGTTTCGGTGGGGGACGAATCTGTTCCGAGGGTTGGCACGGAGCCACACCCAGCAAGAACGACCATAATCAGGAGCAAAACCGGACGGAATCGCATATCTAACCGTGAGCGGCAATCGGGAAAAACACCACGGAAGAACTGTTTTGGCCCCTGCTCACCGACCTACTGCTATGCAGTTCGATCCCGACGCGACCGCTGCTGTCGTCATCGACATGCAAAACGGCTTCTGTCATCCGGATGGGAGCCTGTACGCCCCCGACAGCGAGGCGGCCATCGATCCCGTTCGTGCGGTCATCAAACTGGCCCGCGAGGCGGGTGCACAGGTGATTTACACCCGGGACGTCCATCCCGAGGGGCAGTTCGAGGACACCCACTACTACGACGAGTTCGAGCGGTGGGGCGAACACGTGCTCGAAGGGACGTGGGAAACCGAAATCGTCGACGAGCTGCCCGTGGAGGCCGACGACCACGTCGTCACGAAACACACCTACGACGCGTTCTACCGCACCGGTCTCGAAGGGTTTCTGGACACCCACGGGATCCGCGATCTGCTGATCTGTGGCACGCTCGCGAACGTCTGTGTGCTTCACACCGCCGGTAGCGCCGGGCTCCGGGATTTCCGCCCCGTCGTGATCGAGGATTCGGTTGGCTCCATCGAGGACCACCACCGCGAGTACGCGCTCGAACACGCCGACTGGCTGTTCGGGGAGGTCAGATCGATCGAATCGATCGAGTTCGTTTGAAGCGATCGATGGCCGGGGTCCGGTACGTATCCGGATGAGTGATCACCGTGTAGGGACAGTTTCGAGACCACTTCCTGCCGTTCGACGTTGGACTCGGTACGAACGGCTTTCACCTCGGACGAGGTGCGTGTACGCATGTTCACCGAAGTGGCGCCCGAGTTGTTCGTTCTCTCGGAACCGTTGTCCTTTTATGGATTTCAGATCGGTCGGAACATGGTCGTCGTCCGCCTCCCGAACGACGACCTGTTCGTGAACTCTCCCGCGAAGCTGACCCAGGAGCGCGTCGAGGCGCTGAACGACCTCGGGAGCGTTCGGTACGTGACGCCCTCAAGCAAGCTGCACGGCCACGCCCACATGGAAGAGTACAAGCGCGTCTTCCCGGACGCCGAGCTGTTTGCTGCCCCCGGTCTCGACCGCCGTCGAACGGACCTCGTCTTCGACGGCCTACTTGGCAGCGCGCCGGATTCGCGCTGGGCGGGCGTCGTGGACCAAGCTCCATTTCTCGGCCACTGGTGGCTCACCGAGATCGAATTCTTCCACCGACCGAGCAAGACACTGATCGTAGGTGACATCTGCTACAACCTCGGACCAGAGACTCCGTTGAAGACGCGGCTGGGTATGCGCCTCCTCGGAATGTACGGCGACATCACCGTGCCGCGCGATATCCGGTATACGATGAAAAACGAGACCGCGGGGCGCCAGTCGGTCGACCGCATCCTCGAGTGGGAGTTCGAGCGCGTGATCGTCGGGCACGGCCGGATTGCCGAACGAGACGCGAAACGACGGTTTCGTGACGCATTCGACTGGCTACACTGATCGATCCGACTCAGCGACGGATCGCTGCTATCTCCGTTCTGTTCGCGGTGCTGTCGACACACCGTGGCTTCACGGACTGATACTGTCGGACAGAGTCACGGACGGAATGAGACGGAATATCCAGCTGCTGTCTGACGGTCACCAACAGTTGATATTCAATCATCTCTGTCCGACAGTATGAAGCTCACGAGCCTCATCATCGCGGTCGGGTTGCTCGGACTCGGTCAAACGTATCCGATCAGCGCCACGACCAGTTTGTTCTTCGGCGGTACGCCGCTCGACGCCGAGGTGATCGTCGTCCGTCGGAGGATTTCGTAGAACCCTCCGGACGTGGATCTCTACTCGAGAGCGCCGGCGAACACTACGACACCACTACGACGGCTCCACGATCCGGGGTCACCCTCGGCCTTATCGTTGCTCTTGTCCTTGAAACAACCGGTAGGCACCCTGACCGACGGCGGCGACCGACTCCTCACGGCGGATTCGACCGGTCGTTCAACAGGGACGGATCATCGGCCTGGACCGCCTCCCACCAACACGTCAGGACGGCAAGCGTGACGAGTTCCGGCTCCTCGTGTGTGATGCACGATTCCAGGTGATCGGTCACGTCCGACGGTGGATGAAAGTGTTTGTCCGGATACTCCGGTCGGATCTCCCATCCAAAGCGGAACTCCAGTTCATTCTCGACGTAGTGGTATTTGTATCCGTGGTGCATCCACCACTGTACGTCGAACCGCGCCGTTGACGAATCGAAACCGTGACACACGGTTACCTGAAGCTCCACCGGTTCGATCGTACTCGGAACGTACTCGACGCTCTCGATCAGCCCGTTGAGCCGCTTTCGAAACACCCGTTCGACTGCCTGAAGCGCGGGTGGGTCGATCGGTCCCCGCTCCCGACGCTCACGCATGTGTTCGTTCCTCTTCAGTGCTCTTCGTGTCGATGCTCCGGGTTTCCTTGAACGAGAGCGCGGTTTTTGCGAATGCGAGGTCGCGGCGAGTGGTCTTCCAGCGGGAGACGTCGTCCCACCCTGTTTCGTCGTCGGGTGCTAGTTGTTGGACGAGCTCCTCCGGACTCGTCGCGTCGTACTCCGTTTCGAACTTCCGAACCCGCTCTTTCATTCCACGGATCGAGGCTGTGAGTTCCGCTCTCGTGTGCTCGTTGGCGAGGTGGAGGATGCGTTCGAATCGGTGTTGATCCGGATTCCGACGGTACAAGGTCGTGGAGCCGGCCTCACGGGTGCTCGCGTGGCCAGACTGGACCAACGCATCCAGGTGCTTACGGGCAGTCGGTTCGGAAACGAGCGCTCGGTCCCCGATATCTGCCGCGCTTTGGGCGGTCGTCGTTCGCCGAAGAACGGCTTCGACGCGCTCGAATCCAGTTGTCGTGGCTTTCCACTCCTGTTCGGCTGCTGCGTTCGCGTCGTCAGGGATCTCCGAGGAGGTGAACAGCTGTATCTCGTCGGGATCCGGAGTATCGTCTGTCCCCATTGTTGATCACCGGCGCAGTGGAAACATATGTTTTGTAGAGAAAAATATTTTTTCCTCATCTGCGTTTAGCTGAGTCGATACCCCAACGGGACGGTCGGCTATCGACCTACTCCTGGAACAGCCGGTACGCGCCCTGTCCGACGGCGACGGGCTGGGTGTCGCCGTCGGGAGTTTCACTTTCGACGGTCACCCGGCTGATCCCGACGGTGCCACCAGTTCGGACGACCTCGGCCCGCGCGGTGAGATCACCGGCGGCTCGCCGGAGGTAGTTGACGTTGAGGTTGATCGTCGCCACGCCGCCGCCGAGGGGGTTCTCCAGGTGTGGTCGCAGCGCTATCCCGCCGGCGGTGTCGACGAGCGTGGCCGCAATGCCGCCGTGCATCGTCGGGGGTTCGGTGGGGTTGGTGAGTTTCTCGTCGAAGGGGATGGTGAGCGTCATGCTGTCGAACGTGAACTCGTCGACGGTCACGCCGAGCCACGAGAGATAGCCGTGGTTCTGCTCGATGAACTGCTGCACCATCGCAACGACGTCGTCCGGAAAGTCCTCGGACATGCGCCCTGCTCACAGGTGAACGGGCTTGTACTCACCGATCAGCACCGAAATTGACGGCGACCCCGATCTCGTCGTCTCATACTGTCGGTCATACTCACGTGATTCGACAGTGGCGTTGTCGGGAGCCTGGAGCGAGTGCCTGCTACTGTCGGACAGAGGTGATCGAATATCAGATGCTGGTGACCCACCAGACAGCAGCTGGATAGTCCGTCTCACTCCGTCCGTAGGTCCGACCGTATGACTGAACAGGCCATCGAGTGGTCACCGATCCACGACCGACAGTATCAGTCGGCGTGCTGGACGGTCACGGCGACGTGCTCGCCCGGCTCGAAACTGGCGTCTGGACAGATCAGCTTCGCGCCGAACGCATTGCGGGCCAGAAAAAACGACAGGCCCGTGATCGGCGTTCCGTTGGCCCGGATTTCGATGTCGTCCCATTGCACGTCCCGACCGTCGGCGCTGCCGATGTGCGCTCCAGCCAGCGAGACGGCTTCGGTGGGCTCCGTCGGTGAGGGCGGATTCACGTGGAGCCGCCCACCGCCGGCGTAGTGTGGACAGCCACCGTCGAGCACGCCAGGGCTGGCGTTCGTGTTTCCATCTACCCCGATGCCCACGAAACACGCCCCTGGATCGGGGTGTGTCGGTCCGTCGAGCACGGCGTACGTCTCGGCGCTCTCGACGACGCGACCCGCGCCGTCCCACTCGATCGGACGGATGGGTACGTCCACGCCGATAGAGAGCGATCCCGAGGCCCGGTAGGGATCGGCGTCGGGCGGGCGAAAGCCCAGGTGGATGTGGTTGTCGACCCACGGATCGAAGAAGCCGGCGCGGACGAGCGTTCCGAGCGGATCACCGACGGCGACGGACTCGCCCGGTTCGACCGCCGGCTCGACGTGGAGCAGCCGGGCGACCGGGCCACCCGTGTCGATGAGGAGCAAGTGATCGTGGGTTGGTGCGTACTCCTTGGATGGAGCGCGCACGCTCTGCGTGCCGAGCACCGTTCCCGAGACGGGACTGTACGCGGTGTTTTCGTCCGGCTCGGGGTAGAGATCGATCGCACACCCGCTGTCGTGGGCGGTGTACGGGGAATTGTACAGCGAGAAGCGGTGATACCCAAACAGCACGTCGCCAGAGAGCGTCGGCATACGTCCGGCTCTTCGAGCGGGAGGGCTAAAGGCTCGCGCTCGAACCATCAGTATGCGCGTGCTCCGCGGTCGAGGTGAGACGATCGAGGACGATCGTTCCCGCACCCGTGCGCTGCTCGAAGACACCCGCGACACCGGCGAGCCCGGTCTCCGGGTGTGGCGACCGCCCAAACAGGTCGCGTTCGGCCGGCGGGACGCCTCCACGGACGGCTACGAGGCGGCGCGGGCGGCGGCGAGCGACCACGACTTCCCACCAACGGAACGCCCAGTGGGCGGCCGGGCGGTCGCCTACACCGGCGCGACGGTCGCGTTCGCTCGATCCGAGCCGATAGAGGACATCCGGACCGGGTTGCAAGCGCGCTATTCCGCCGCGACGACCGACCTTCAGGTGGCGCTGGCGCGGCTGGGGATCCACGTCACGCCCGGCGAGCCCGAGGACTCGTTCTGTCCGGGGAGCCACTCGCTCCGAGCGGCTGGAAAGATCGTCGGCATCGCACAACGCGTTCAGAAGGGGGTCGCGCTGGTCTCGGGGATCGTCACCGTCCGCGACCACGACGCGATCGCGGCGGTGCTGGCGGACGTGTACGACGCGCTCGGGCTGCCCTTCGACCAGTGTAGCGTCGGCAGTATCGAACGCGCCGGCGGTCCGAGCGATCCCGAGGACATCCTCCCCGAGATCGAACGGTCGCTCGCCGGCGACGATCCCACGATCGAACGGGTCTGAGCAGCCGATGATCAGCGCCCGATCGCCGCAGTGAAGTCGCTCATGCGGATACCGATAGTATGCTCATCGAAAACGCCACGCTCGCAGACGGGCGCGTTCGGGACGTTCGGGTCTCGGCGGGCCGAATCGAGGCGGTCGATCGGGATCTCGCACGGGACGGGACCGTTCGAGACGCCGACGGTACGCTCCTGCTACCCGGAATGATCGACGCCCACGTCCATTTCCGCGAGCCGGGGGCCTCCCACAAGGAGACGTGGACGACCGGGAGCAAAAGCGCGGCTGCGGGCGGCGTGACGACCGTTGTCGACCAGCCAAACACCGATCCCCCGACGATCACCCGCCACGCGTTCGCGGAGAAGTTCGCGCTGGCGCAGGCTTCGTACGTCGACTTCGGGCTCAACGGCGGTGTCACTCCAGACTGGACCCCTGATGAACTCCTCGACCGACCGCTGTTCGCGTTGGGGGAGGTATTTTTGGCTGATTCGACCGGGAACATGGGTATCGATACCCAACTCTTCGAGAGCGCCCTCGAACGGGCCACCGAGCACGCCGTTCCCGTCACGGTCCACGCCGAGGACGCGACCCGGTTCGACGAGTCGGCTCGACAACGGGAGGATGCCGATGCGTGGAGCGCCTACCGAACGCCCGAGGCCGAAGTCGCCGCCGTCGAACGCGCGTGCGACGTTGCGACCGATCTCGACACCCAGATCCACATCGCCCACACTAGCACGCCGGCGGGCATCGATCGCGCCACCGACGCAGGAATGACGTGTGAAGTGACGCCTCACCACATGTTCCTCAGCCGGGCTGATCTCGAGGAGCTGGGCACGTTCGGGCGGATGAACCCGCCGCTTCGGAGCGAGGACCGCCGGCAGGCGGTGTACGAGCGGGTCGTAGATGGCGACGTGGATCTGATCGCCACCGACCACGCACCCCACACGCAATCCGAGAAGGACGCCGGTGTCTGGGACGCACCCAGCGGCGTTCCAGGCGTGGAAACCGCGCTTCCGTTGCTCCTGGAAGAAGCCCGGGCCGGACGGATGAGCTACGAGCGGGTGCGAGATCTCACCGCCGCGAATCCGGCGCGGCTGTTCGACCTGCCACGGAAGGGACGGATCGAGGCGGGACGGGACGCCGACCTCGTGCTCGTCGACCCGGACGAGCCGCGCGAAATCACCGCCGAACGGCTCCATTCGAAATGCGATTGGACGCCGTTCGAAGGCCGACGGGGCGTGTTCCCCGAATGGACGATGGTCCGTGGCGAGATCGTCTACGAAAACGGCGAGTTCGGAGCGAAAACCGGGCAGAACGTGCGCGATCGATAGTCCCGGTCCGGTGCTCACTCGGCGGGGACGATCCTGTGTACCGCGCCGGTTTCCCCCTCGATGAACCCGCTGTCGTTGGACAGGACGTACAGCTCGCCGTCGTGGCCGCGGCCGAACGCGAGAACGTACCGGTCGAATTCAGGATCGACGACGAGCTGTTCCATCGACCACTGATCGTCGTCATTGTCCGGGCGTGCGGCGGCGAACAGCGCGCTGTTCACGTCGCCAAAGACGTACGCGTCCTGGAGACCGGGAACGGTGTCGTTCGAGTACACGTATCCACCGATGACGGAGATGCCGATCGGCTCTCCTTCGTGTTGGTGTGGATACTCGATCACGGGATCGATCAGCGGCTCGCCACCGCGAACGTCTCCCGGCGTCTCGCTCGGACAGTCTTCCGGTGGCGCTTCGGGGCTATCGGTACTGAAACAGCGCGACCCCTCTTTGATGTTCCAGCCGTAGTTGCCGCCCTTCTCGATGATGTTGACCTCCTCGAAGAGCTCCTGTCCCACATCGGCAGCAAACAGCTCGCCGTCGTTGAACGACAGTCCCCACGGATTGCGCAACCCCCACGCGTACTGCTCCTCGAGCCCCTCGGTTCCGACGAGCGGGTTATCGTCAGGGATGGCGTAGGGGTCCTCACAGCCATCGACGTCGAGACGGAGAATGCTCCCGAGCAGATTTTCGGTGACGTCTTGGCCGTTTCCGCCCTCGTTCCCGTCGTACCAATCGTCGACGTGGCCGAGCCCCGTATCGTCGCCGTCACCACCGTCCCCGACCGAAACGTGGAGGTAGCCGTCCGGACCGAACACGATACTGCCGGCGTTGTGGTTGAACTGGGGCTCCGGGATTTCGAGCAGCACCCGTTCGGTGTCTGGAACCCCCCGATCCAGATCCTCGGTTGCCTGGAACTCCGACAGGACGAACGTGTGGTCGTAGTCCTCCGGCGTCCCGTCCCGGTTGGGCGCGCTGTACCGGACGTAGAACCTGCGGTTTGCCGCGAAATCGGGGTGGAACGCGAGCCCGAGCAGCCCACGCTCGTCGAAGCCGTCCTCGCCCACATCGACGAGTTGATCGCTGATATCCATGAACGGCTCCGCCGCCACGCCGTCGGAACCGTGTACGTAGATCTGGCCCGTCTGATCCGTGATGAACCGCCGGTCTCGCTCCTCCTCGGCAACCACGAGGCTCGTTGGTGAGACCAATCCCTCCGCGACCGTCTCCAATCCGACAGTTGGTCCCTCCGGAATGAACGGCTCGTCGTCGTCACCCGGATCCTCGGCATCACCGATCTGTACGTCGCCGCGCATCGAGGAGGGATGGACCGAGCAGTAGTATTCGGCCATCTCCTCGGTCGCCTCGAATTCGAGGGTCTGGGTCGCTCCCTGCTCCTCGATGATCTCCGTCCCGACAAGCTCCTCCCCGTTCGCGTCGAGGATAACGATGTCGTGGGGCTGTCCGTCGACGTTCTCCCACGTGATCTCGTACGTTTCCCCCGCCTCGAGCGCTAACGTCGGATTCGTCTCTCCCTCGATGGACGACGGTGTGCGCCCCTCCCAACCGGGGGTTACGCCTCCGAGTTCGAACGCTCGCTCCTCCTGTGCGGCTGTGATCCCTCCAACCCCCACGATCGCTCCCGTCGCCGCGACAGCCTTGAGAAACGTTCGACGCGTCCCGCCTGTCTGGCCTCCTGTTCCGCCTCGTTTATCTGCCATTGTACCCCATAGATATTATTTGAATATCTAATAAAACTTAGCTTAGCAGATATTTTTGATGCATTTATAACTTATCCAAAAATAATTGGTGCACAGATAGCAACTTCTCGGGGACGCGCAGGGCAAGACGGTGGGGAGACCCGTAGTCCAGGGCGTTCACACCCCGAGAAGCGACGCCACACAGATCACGCCGAGCATCCCGCCGAAGCCGAAGCCGCCGATCCGCGCCATCGCCCGCCGGGAGTCGTCTTCGGTCCAGTCCGTATCGGTGTCGAGATACCGTTGTGCGTGTTCGACGCCGGTGCCCGCGAGCACCGACCCAGACCACCCCAACAGCCCGAATCCGAAACAGAGCGCCGCGAGCGAGAACAGCTGCGTGCTCACGACGGCCAAGCCGTACTGCGTGAGGAGAAGCGAGCCCACGACCCCGAGCGCAGCGAGCACGCCGCCCACGAGGGCGGCCGAGCCGACCAGACGGAGACGGTCGCGTATCCACGCCCACAGCTCCGACGCCGACCCCGGTCTGGCGGCTCGTTCCATCGGTACTCAGTCGACAGCGTCGCGCATCCGGGGATCGAGCGCGTCGCGCATGCCGTCACCCAGCAGGTTGAACCCGAGGACGGTCAGCGCGAGGAACAGCCCGGGGAAGAAGGCCCACCACCACGCGCTGTGGAGTCCGTGTTCGACGCCGTTCGAGAGCATCATTCCCCACGACGGAGTGCCAGCCTCGGCACCGAAACCCAGAAACGACAGCGCCGCGAGGTCGATGATCGCCAGCCCGAAGTTGAGTGTGCTCTGGACGGTGACCGGCGCGAGACAGTTCGGAACGACGTGGCGCACGAGCACCCGGAAATCCCTTGCTCCGAGCGCAACCGTGGCGTCAATGTACTCGTCTTCCATCACCTTCAGCGCAGCACCACGGACGACGCGGGCAAAGCGGGGCGTGTACACGAGCACCAGCGCGAGTACGGCGTTTTCGAGACCGGTGCCGAAGATGGTGACCAGCGCGAGCGCCAACAACAGCGAGGGGAACGCGAGCAACACGTCCATCGCCCGCATGATGACGTTGTCAGTGATGTCGCCGTAGTAGGCGGCGACGACACCCAACCCGACGCCCAGCACCGTCGACGCGCCGACCGTGATGGTGCCCCACTTCAGCGCGAGCCACGCACCGTACATCACGCGCGGGAAGATGCTCCGCGCCTGTCCATCCAGCCCGAACGGATACTGCAGGCTGGGTGATGCTTTGGCCAGGTCCGAATTGCCTCCGAGGTTCGAGTGGATGATCGCCTGGTACTGGCCCTCGGTCAGCGGCGGCACGCCGCCGATGAAAACCCGAGCGTAGATTGCGAGACCGGCCATCGTGGTGATGATGACCAACCCCACGATGGCGAGCCGGTTCGATGCGAGCTCCGAGAGGAACTGCGAGGCCCGAATCCGAGCGAACAGGCCCCGAATGCCTCCCTGTCTCCGTGTGTTTTGGGTTCGTGTACTCATTGTTCTCCGTTACTGTTGGATGCGCGGGTCGAGGTAGGAGTACGTGATGTCGACACCGAGGTTGACGAGCGTGAACAGCAGGGCAAAAACCAACACGGCCCCCTGCACGACGGGATAATCGCCAACCTCGATCGCCTCGACGAGTATCATGCCCATCCCCTGGATCCCGAACACCGTCTCGGTCAACACCGCGCCACCGAGCAGCGTTCCGAACTGGATCCCGATCACCGTGATCACCGGGATGAACGCGTTTTTCAGCCCGTGTTTCAGCATCGTTATCTTTTCACCCTGTCCTTTCGCGCGCGCCGTCCGGATGTAATCCTGCCGGATGACCTCGAGCATGGACGACCGCATCATCCGAGAGATCAGCGCCATCGAGTAGATCCCGATGACCGACGCCGGAAGGAAGAGGTGTCTGACGGCCGAGGCGAACGCGTCGTACCGACCGAGCAACAGCGTGTCGATGGTGATCAGTCCCGTGACCGGGAGTTCGTTTCCGAAGAAGAGCCACGTGTCACTGAGGAAGAATCCCTGAGCGATCCGTCCGTTCGTCGGGAAGATCCCGAGCATTACTGAGAATAAGATGATGACCACCGGTCCACTCCAGAAGATCGGGACGCTGATCCCCGTCAATGCTCCGATTCGCGTGATGTGGTCCGTGATCGAATCCTGTTTGATGGCGCTGAGAACGCCGAGCGGGAGACCCAGCGTAATTCCCATCAGCTGGCCGTACACCGCGAGTTCGATCGTGATTGGAATGCTGTTTTTCAGGATCGATGCCACCGGCTGATTCGGTTTGAGGACGTACGAATCACCGAAGCTGAGCTGTGCTGTGTCGGCCAAAAACCGGCCGTACTGAATCCAGATAGGATCGTTGAGACCTGTTTCCTGTCGAATCAGTTCTATCTGTTCCGCGGTGGCGCGCTGTCCAGCCATGACCCGCGCCGGATCGCCGGGGCTAATATGAAGTATCGCGAAAACGAGCGTGGCGACCCCCGTGAGAACAGGAACCAATAACAGGATCCGCTTTGCAACGAACCATTTCGAAGCCATCTACCTGTAGACGGAGGCGAGTGTTGAAAAAACCCACTATTTCCGTCCCATCAGATGTAGTATATCACTCAGTGGTGACCGAATGTTCGTTCCGCACCGTTATTCGACGGAGACGGTTCGCAGAAACGGCCCGCCGACGGCCGCCGGATCGTACCCGGAGACGCGGTTGGCAACGCCGCGCAGCACGCTCGCGTGATCGAGGAACACCCACGGGGCTTCGTCGTGAGTGAGCTTGCCGGCTTGCTTGTACTGCTCCTCCCGTTTCTGGACGCCGCCGGTCTCCGAACGCGCCTCCTCGACCAACGACATGAACTCCCCGTTGGCCCACCCACTCACGTTAGTGGTTTGGAACCCCTCGGTGTCGAAGCTCACCCAGTCTTGACCATCGGGACTCTCCACGGCAGGGTGTAGCAAGGAGTAATAGAAGTTGTCCGGATCACCGTTGTCGGTGTTCCAACCGAGGAAACAGGCGTCGTGTTTGCCCGTTTGGGTGTACTCTAGATACGGTTCCCACGACATCTGGTTGATCGTCGCGTTGATCCCGATCTCGCTGAGATCCGATGTGACCTGTTCTGCGGCCTGGACCGGCGAGGGGATGTACGGCCGAGGGTTTTTGAACACCGCGAGTTCGAGATCGAATCCGTCGCCGTAGCCGGCCTCTTCCAACAGCGTCGTCGCCTGCTGGAAATCGTGCGGATACGGATCGAGGTTCCCGTTGTAGCCCATCACCGACTCCGGGATCGGCTGGCTGGACTGGGTCGCCAGCCCGGAGAAGATCTCATCGACGATGACCTTCGTGTTGATCGCGTAGTTCATCGCCTGCCTGACCTTTTTCTTACGGAACGGTTCGAAGCGTTCCATGTTGAGCCCGATGTAGCCGACGTTGAGACCGATTTTCTCCTGTATGGCGACACCGTCGTTTTCCTCGATCCGGCTGATGCCCTCCGAGTCGATCCCGTCGATGATGTCGGCCTCGTTGTTGAGGAGCTGGGAGACCCGCGTCGAATTTTCGTCGGTAGCGTCGAAAATGACGTTTTTGACGTTCGGTCCGTCACCCCAGTAGTTTTCGTTAGCCACCAGACGGATCCGCCGGCCATCGTTCTGGTACTCGTCGATCTTGAACGGGCCAGTGCCGATGGCGTTCGCGCTGAAGTCGGTCCCACCCTCGATCTCCGATTTCGGAAGGATGCCACCGGCGAATATCGCCATGTTCCGGAAGAACGGCGCGAACTCCTTCTTGGACTCTATTTCGAGCTCGTAATCGCCCACAACCGACACCGACTTGATCTGTCCGAACGCGATGTTCGCGTAGGCCGATACTTGCTCATCTCCGAGGTAATATTCGTACTCCGGATCGGCGAGCCGGCGGTAGGTTGCCTCGAAATCCTGTGCGGTGAACTCGTCACCGTTGTGGAACTTCGCCCCTTCGCGGAGCGTGAGCGTCGCCGTCGTTCCATCGAGTTGGTACTCCGTGGCCAGGCTCCCCGTGATCTGGTTCTGTCCGGGCTTGAAATCGATGAGCTTGTCGTAGATCTGATTTGTGACCTTTACGTCCTCGCCGCTCGTCGTAACGTGGAGATCGAGCGTCGAGTTTCCGGAGCCTCGACTGTACGTGAGCGTTCCCGAGAGACCATCATCGCTGTTAGAGCTGCTATCATTGGGAGAACCGGTGCAGCCAGCCACTGACACGGCAGCCACCGTGGCCCCCGCTGTTTTTAGAAACGTTCGTCGACTATGAGTGCCATCCGCTTCCATATCCACACAGGGTGAATGACCAAATATAAGTCTGCCGAATTGGACAATGGAAGTTAACGTTCGCTGTTGTCCGGTTGATTGTAGAGGTGGCAGGCCGCGGGATGGGGTTCTTTTTGGAGCACAGGAGAGGTCTGTTCACAGACGCTCCCAAAGCGCTGTCGGAGTGCGTCTTCGGCTTCTCGCCATTTTCCGGAATCGATGCGCTCGATGGCCCACGCGACGGTCATCCGGTTCTCACCGGTAAGTGGGGCGTCGAAGATGATGTCGACGAGCTGCTGGGGTGATGCCTCGCCCGCCACGTCCTGGCTATCGGCTGTCGACACGCTGGCTCCGCCATCGGTAACGAACCCCTCCTCCTGGATGGCGTCGAGATCGACCGAGCGATCCTCGACGCGCTGACGGAAATGCATCACCTCGCGGTAGGTCTCCTGGTCGATATCGATGTTGTCGGGAGGAATGATGGAGGGACACCGCGTTCGGAACGAACAGCCCGAGGGGGGATCGACGGGGCTCGGCACGCCCCCTTCGAGGAGGATGCGCTCCGATTCCCGGGTCGGATCCGGAACGGGGATCGCCGACAGCAGTGCGCGCGTGTAGGGGTGTTTCGAGTCGGAAAACAGCTCGTCGGTGCTCGCGACCTCCACGATGTCCCCGAGATACATCACTGCGATCCGGTCGCAAATATGCCTAACCACCGACAGATCGTGTGCGATGAACAGGTAGGTAAGTCCAAACTCCTGTTGGAGATCCTCGAGGAGGTTGATGATCTGTGCCTGTACGCTCACGTCGAGCGCGCTCACCGGCTCATCACAGACGATGAAATCGGGATCGACGGCGAGCGAGCGCGCGATGCCGACGCGCTGTCGCTGGCCCCCCGATAGTTCGTGTGGATACCGGTCGCGCTGGGTTGGGTCGAGTCCAACGGCGCTGAGGAGTTCGGTGATACGGGCGTCGCGGACATCGGATTTGGACCGGTCGATCTCGACCGAGAGCGTTAGCGTCCGATCGTTCTCGCTGATGCTGATGTCGATGTCCGCCTCCGAAAGGATCCCCGTTCGAAGCTCGAGCGATCCAACCTCCTGATCCCGGATCGTCACGGCGATGTCGCTGTCCTCCCGTTCGACCAACGCTCCGGTCAGCGAGTCGGAGTCGGCCAGCTCGACGTTTTTGCCGCCGAACACGTTTGCCGACACGTCGAACTGGGGCTGATCGTGGATTTTGAGCGGTTCCGCGATCGTGCTGCCGACAGTCTGGCGGGGATCGAGACTCGACAAGGGATCCTGGAAGATCATCTGCATGTCCCGGCGCTTCTCTCGCAGCTCCGATCTGCTCAGATCGCCGAGCACATCACCCGCAAACAGGACGGTCCCGTCGGTCGGTTCGGTCAGCCGCAGGATGGATCGACCGGTCGTCGACTTTCCACAGCCGGACTCGCCAACCAAACCCAGGGTCTCCCCTTCGTACACGTCGAGATCGACGCCGTCGACTGCCTTGACAGACCCTTCCCCGAACAGTTTGCCGAGAATCCCGTCTGCGCGCGAGAAATGCTTTTTCAGCCCGCGTGACGACACCAGCGGCTCCTCGTCGGTGTCGATTTCGTGGCTGGACTGCGCGCTGATCCCCTCCGGACGGTACCGACTGAGGTCGTACTCCGGAAGGATGCACTTCGCGCGGTGGTTGACGGACTCCGGACCGTGTTGGAGGTACGGAATCTCACCCTCCTCACACTCGGGCTTCGACCACGGACACCGGGGCGCAAAATGACACCCATCAGGCATGTTGATGAGGTCAGGAACGTTGCCTTCGATGGGTGTGAGTCGATCCGTCCCTTCGTGCGGGATCGATTCGAGGAGCGTGTAGGTGTAGGGATGAGACGGATTGGTGAAGATCTCTTCGACAGGCCCTTCCTCGACGATCTCGCCGGCGTACATGACTGCGACGCGGTCACACGTTTCGGCGACGACCCCGAGATCGTGCGTGATAAACAGCACTGACATTCCGAGATCGTCCTGCAGATCGTTGATGAGGTCGAGGATCTGGGCTTGGATGGTAACGTCGAGCGCGGTCGTTGGCTCGTCGGCAATGAGCAGTTTCGGCCGGCAGGCCAGCGCGATGGCGACGAGGACGCGCTGACGCATCCCGCCGGAGAACTCGTGTGGATACTCGTCGATACGCTCGGTGGGTTCTGGAATCCCGACCTCCGCGAGCAGTTCTATCGTCTCCTCGCGGAGCTGTTCCTCCATCCCGCCAGGGACGAGCGATTCACCGACAGCGTTGAGCCACGTGTCCTCTTTTTGCCCGTCGTAGCGGTGGAGTTTGAGGCTCTCGGCAACCTGCTCACCGACCGTGAGCGCGGGGTTGAGCGAGGTCATCGGGTCCTGAAACACCATCCCGATGTCCCCGCCCCGAATATCGCGCAACACCGGCTCCGGAGCGGCCGCGAGATCGACGTAGCCGTCCTCGATGTAGAGATACCCATCCTCGTTTCCGCGAGCGATTTCGTCGGGATGCAGCCGCGCGAGCGACGCGAGCGCATCGGCACGGTCCGGAACAGTAACGTCGTGTGGAACGGCAGACGTGTCGATGTAGCCGTCGTTGATGTACACGAAGCCGCTGTGTCGTCCGGTGACGATTTCCTCGGGATACTGTTGTGCGACGCGGCTGACCACGTCGGGATCGTGAAACTCGATCTGTCCCCCGGCAATCTTCCCCGGCGAATCGACCAGATCCATCGCCGAGAGTGCAGTGACGGACTTTCCCGATCCGCTTTCCCCGACGAGACCGACTGTCTCGCCCTCACGAATCGTGAGGTCGACCCCGTCAACCGCCTTCACCACACCTCGATCAGTGTTGAACTGCGTTTTAACGCCTGACAGAGAGAGTAAATCGGGCACAGTTGGATGGCGTATGTATAGGACAGTTAAATCGTTTAGGAATTGTGGTTATGACACGAACTGCCGCAAGACGAGAGGGTGACGGCGACGCCAGCGGTCACGATGCGCGGCTCTCTCGTGAGACACCTTTATTCTCTAGTTGTCATCTGTTTCATCCCCGTGTCGTGCTCAATTCCGGAATCGCCGGCTACGCGTCCGCTCGTGCACGCACCCGTTCGAGCAGATCGGTCAGCGCCTGCCGCGCGAACCGCTCTTTTCGTTCGGTTCGCGTCTTCGCATCCTCGACCAGATGCCGTTCGACGGTCGTTTTCGAGGCGTTCGATCCCCACGGCGCGGCGTTGGCGACGGCCACGTAGACAGTACCGACCGGGTTCTCGTCGGTGCCGCCCTCGGGACCCGCGATTCCGGTGGTTGCGACGCCCCACGTCGTTCCGGCGGTGTCACAGATTCCACGGGCCATCTGGCGGGCGACTGGCTCGCTCACCGCGCCGTGTGCGTCGAGCGCCTCGCGCGAGACGGCGAGTAGCTCCCGTTTGGACCCATAGGAGTAGGTCACGACCGCGCGGTCGAAGTAGTCGCTCGATCCGGGCACGTCCGTGAGCAGCGACCCGATCAACCCGCCGGTGCAGGATTCGGCCACCGCGACCGCGGCGTCCGTTTCCCGTAGTGTGGTCCCAACCTGCCGTTCGATTGGCGCTCCGGCGTCGTTCGCGGACATACCGGCGGAAAGGAGGTGGAAACCCATGTATCCTCTCCATCCGCGAAAACCGTTGCTCACTCACGAACGTCAGGATCGTCTCCGCGACCCGTTCGGGATGGGTCACGATTCCCTGGTGGCCCATCCCCCCCAGTTCGAGCAGCCGGCTGTTCGGGAGCCGTTCGTGGAGCGTCCGAACGCCGTCGCGGAGGTGGACCGGCCTGGTTGGGCTGTCCCACGTCGAGACGGAGCGTCATCCCGGGGACCGCCGGAGCGACGCCGGTGAGCGGGAGATGCCGGTACGAAACGTGGTACTCTGCGATGAGACCCATCCCACTCGATCGTGAATCAACGGAGAACCATACTGTTGCTGAAACCCGTCCACGAAGACCCATCGATTGCGATCCGATCGAAAAGGACAGGAACAGCGGCACACGAGAACGGGTATGGAGTACGACCGGCCGCTGTTCTATCACGTCATGAAATACGCAGCGGCGTCTCAACGCGACACGGTGGACATGGTGAGCGGCAACCCGGATTGGGGACCGCCGGATGCGCTCCGAGAGGGACTCATCGACTACGCGGACAGTGACCCCAGCCAGTTCCAGTATCCACCGAGCGAGGGGATCTCACCACTCCGGAGGGAAATCGCTGACCGCCGGGGCGTCGAAACGGAGCGGGTCATCGTCACCAACGGCGCGGGGGAGGCCAACCACCTCTCGATGGCCACAGGTCTGGCGGCCCATTCGGGCACGGAGGTGCTGCTGGCCGATCCCGTCTACCCCTACTACTCCGGCCGCACGACGCTTCTGGGGGCAACGCCCACGTTCGTTCCGGTCGACGAGGCGGGCCAGCTCGATCCCGACGACGTGCGCGAGCGGGCGAGCGAGGAGACCGCACTCATCGTTGTGAACACCCCGAACAACCCGACTGGAGCGGTGTACGGTCCCGACGCGATGACGGAATTCGTCGCCATCGCAAAAGCGAACGACGCCCTCCTCGTGAGCGACGAGGTGTACGACCACTTCGATTATACTGGTGAATTCGAGAGCGCGCTGTCGATCGACTCCGATCACCGGGTGGTGACGAACTCCTTTTCGAAGTCGCTAGGGATCACGGGGTTTCGCGTCGGGTACGCCGTCCTTCCCGAGCGGCTGATCGAAGCGGTGCGAACCCGCCACATGCTCACGAACGTCGCCGGCAGCCGCCCCGCACAACGCGCCGTCTACCGGGCGCTCCGTGAGACCGACCGCTCGTACTACGAACGGAACCGCGACCGACTGCGCGAGCGGATCGAAACGTTCACACAGACGCTCGACGCGATCGGTGCCGACTACACCCGTCCCGACGGCGGCTTTTACGTGCTCGCGCGGTTCGAGGAGTTCCCTGGCACGCTCGAGAACACGAAACGACTCATCGACGAGGCGGGCGTCGCCGGCATGCCCGGCGAGGCGTTCGGACAAACCCGAGCGGACTGGCTCCGGTTCGCGCTCGTCACGCCGCGGGTCGAGGACGCCACGACGCGGCTCGAAGCGTTCGTTTCCGGCCGGTCGTGATACTGTCGGACAGCGGTGATCGCATATCGGCTGCTGGTGAGCCGCCAGACAGCAGCTGGCTCGTCCGTCGCACTCCGTCCGCAGGGCCGACACCGGATCGGCCAGAATGGGAGAGATCGACGGGTACACAAGTTGGGATCAGATAGTCCGAATATGAGCGATATCGAGGTCGAGGCGGTCGATTCCATCGAAACCACCGGTGGGGAGACGGCGGTGGACGACGCCACCGTCCCCTCCGGCGTCGACGCGCCGGAGTACGTCCTCTACGGTGGCAAGGGAGGGGTCGGGAAGACGACGTGTGCGGCCGCAACGGCGCTTGCGAGCGCGAACGACGGCACGCCGACGCTCATCGTCTCGACCGATCCAGCACACTCGCTGTCGGACATCCTCCAGCTCCCGGTTCCGAACGAGCCGGCGCGGATCAGCGAAGAACACCCGTTGTACGGTGTCGAGATCGATCCCGAATCGAACGATGGAGCCGGGGCCGACGCCATGGACGGACTGTTCGACGGACTGGACGGGCAGGGGTTCGGAATGGGGATGGGCATGAATATGGACGTGGGTGCGGGAGTCGGGACCGATCCGGACGGGAACGGAACCGCCGGCTCGGGACCGATGTTCCCCGGCGCGGACGAGACGGCCGCTATGCAGCTGTTGCTCGAATATTTCGACGATCCCCGATTCGATCGCGTCGTCGTCGACACCGCCCCGACCGGTCACACGCTCCGATTGCTCTCGTTGCCGGATCTCATGGACTCGATGGTCGGGCGGTTTCTCTCGCTGCGGGAACGGATGCGGGGCGCGCTCGGATCCATGCCCGGACCGCTCGGTGAGCCCAACGCTGGCGACGGCGTGGATCAGCTGGAGGCGTTCAGCGACCGCATCGAACACCTACGGTCGGTCCTCCGCGATCCGGGGAGGACGGAGTTCCGGGTCGTGTTGGTCCCCGAACAACTGAGCGTCACCGAATCCGAGCGGCTGCTCGATCGCCTCGAGGAGTTCGGTATCTCGACCGGCACCGTCGTGGTCAACCGCGTCACTGAAAGCGTCGAAGGGCTCGTGGAGATCGATGCCGACCAGTTCGTGACGCCGGATCCCGACGATTGTGTGTTCTGTCAGCGCCGATGGGAGAGCCAACAGGAGGCGCTCGAGCGCGCACAAGCGGTGTTCCAGGGACGGGACATCAAGCGCGTCCCGCTGTTCGCGGCCGAAATACGCGGTCCATCGATGCTCCGCGTGGTCGCCGCGTGTCTGGATTGAGCTACTGGTTCTCTTCGATCAGCACCACCCGGAGGTCGTTCACGTTCGTCGTGCTGTCGAGCGAGACGAGCGCGTCGCGCGCGTCGAGATGCGTGTAGGCGTCGTTGTCCGCGAGCGCGGCCCGTGCCGCCTCGGAATCCTCGACGGTCGCTCCATCGACCACCGCCCCCGCGGCGTCGGTGCCGCCGTCCCGGCCGTCGGTGTCGGCGCTGAGAAGCGTCACGCCCTCGGGCTGCTCGATCGCCCCAGACAGGGCGAACTCCGTGTTCGGCCCACCGGTTCCGTCGCCGGTGACGGTGACCGTCGCCTCCCCGCCGGAGAGGAGGGCCGCCGGCGGTTCGATCGGATCACCGTTCGTCCGACACTCCTCGGCGCAGGCGACGTGCGCGAGGGCGATCTCGCGGGCTTCGCCGCGCATGGACGTAGACAGCACGAGCGGCTGGTAGCCGTTGCTGTGTGCCGTCTCGCTCGCCGCGTCGATCGCCGTTCGGTTGGTCACCAACATCACTGTCCGGACGTGATCGAACTCGTCAGTCCCTCGATCGTGTGTGTCTCCGGCGAGCCGCTCCCGGACCGCCGCCGGGACGTCGAGATCGTAGCGCGAAAGCACGGTGCGCGCGTCGGCGTCCGTCGCCGGATCGGGCACGAACGGCCCGCTCGCGATGGTCGCCGGGTCGTCCCCGACAACGTCGCTGACGAGCAGGGCCACAACGGTCGCGGGCTCGGCGAGGCGGGCCAGCCCACCGCCTTTCACGGCCGACAGCCGCGTTCTGACGGCGTTTATCTCGTCGATGGCAGCGCCGCTTTCGAGCAGCGCGGTGTTCGTCGCCCGCAACGCATCCAACGAGATCCCATCGATGGGATCACAGAGCAGCGCGCTCGCGCCACCGGTGACTGGCGCGAGCACCAGCGTCCGGTCCGTGGCCCCATCGAGCAACGACTGCACGCGGGCCGTTCCGGCCACGCTGCGCTCGCTCGGGATCGGATGATCCCCGACGGCGACCTCGGTGTGAGTGAGACCGGGATCGTCTGGCTGGCCGTCGGTGACGACCGCCCCGGCGTCGAGACGCTCGCCCACCACCGATTCCAGCCCGCGAGCGACCGCGACCGACGCCTTCCCGCCGCCCGCGACGACGATCCGATCGAACCGCGAGAGATCGACGGCATCGTCTCCGAGACGGAGCCGGTCGGCGTCCGCCTCCACGGCCAGCCGGTCACGAACCGCCCGTTCGGGGCTGGCGGCCGCAACGGCGGCTTCGAGACAGTCGAGCGCGATTGTTTTGGGTGACGTCACAGTAATCGAAGGAGTTGCTGGTACGCCCAATCACGAACGCCATCGGGCAGATACCGCGTTTTGAGCGCCAGCGTTCCGAACGCACCCACTGGATACCGCGCGTCGGGGCTGGGCGAGACGCCGGCTTCGAGGATCGTCTCCGCGACATCGTCTGGCGAAACTGCGACGGGGGACTGGCCCCCGAACAGCTCCGTGTCCTCGTAAAACGTGTACACGGCGTCGTAGGCGTCCGACTGGTCGAGCTTCGCGAGTTCGGTGTCCGCCCGGTCGGCGAACTCCGTGGACACTGGACCGGGCTCGACGAGAGCGACATCGATGCCAGACTCCTCGACTTCGACCCGGAGCGCGTCGCTCATCGCCTCTAGGGCGTGTTTCGAGCCGCAGTACGAACCCATCCCCGGCACACCGACGCGACCCACAACAGTGGAAACGTTGATGATCGTCCCGTCTCCGCGTTCGCGCATCTCCGGAAGCACAGCGCGAACCATCCGGTGGGGTCCGTACACGTTCACGTCGAACTGGGCGTGCAGCAGCTCCGTCGGGACGTCCTCGACCGGGCCGAACTGCCCGTAGCCCGCGTTGTTCACGAGACAGTCGATCTGTCCCTGTTCCTCGAGGATCCGATCGACGACGGCCGAGATCGAGTCCGCGTCGGTCACGTCGAGCGACGCCGTCTCACACCCCGCGTCCGCGAGCGATTCGATGTCCTCGGTGTTTCGCGCGGTCGCGTACACCGTCCATTCCTCGGCTAGAAACGCTGTGGCGGTCGCGTGGCCGACACCGGACGAGCAGCCGGTGATGAGCACCGTCTTGTCCATATGCTGTGCTCTCGGTGGGGCCCTACGTAACTGCCGTTTTCGGTTCGACGGCCGAGAAACGATACGGTTCTCATTCGATGTTCGTTTTCACCGCGTCCGCGTGGGCGTCGGCCAGCCGGGTCGGTTCGGGGAGCTTGTACTCCCCACGGCACCGGTCGACGATCGCTGTCGCGGTGTCGGCGCTTACTCGGTGGCCGGGGCTGACGTACACCGGGTTGATGCGGTGGCTGTTGGGGTACTGGCGGGTCTGGAGCGCGTGGCCGACGGTCGTTCCGTCCGGCGCGCTCATCTCCTCGTCAGCGACGATCGGAACCCGCTCGCCCGCCGCGAGGGTCTCCGTCGAGGAAACCGGCCGGCCACAGAGCAGCGCTTTCGCCACCCCGATCGCCGGCAGATCCAGCGCCACGCCGATGTGGACGGCCAACCCAGCTTCCCGATAATGGATTCGTCCGCTGCCGTCGAAGACGATGACATCCGGCTCGGTGTCGAGCGTTTCGAACGCCTCGATGATCGAGCCGCCCTCCCGAAAGGAGAGCAACCCCGGTATGTACGGAAATTCCATCGGCGTCGTCGTGTGGCTGCGGGTAACGATCTCGTCGCCGCGCGCGAGAACGATCGCGCTCACGATCCGGTCGTCCAGAAACGCCTGATCGACGCCGGCGACGAGCGGCGTTTCCGGCGTCCGCGTCCCGACTGTCACTGCGGTCGGATCGAACCCGATCGAATCCTCGAAAACGGCCTCACGAGCGATTTCGCGCTGGATCGACTCCATTTCAGCCCGGCTCATCGACGGATCGGGACGGAACCGCTCGCGGATTCGGGTCATCAGAACGGTCCTCGACCCCGACCTGGGCCACCCGGACCGCCCGGACCGCCCGGACCGCGACCGCCGCCGAGTTGGAGCCGTCCTGGGGCGCTCATCCCTCGTGCTTTCACGCGCTGTCCGTACGCCAGCCCGATAACGAGGCCAGCGAGGTGAGCGCCGTGTGCGACGCCACCCATCGATCCGGAGATCATCCCGAGCGCCGACAGCGCGGCGAACCCGAGCGTGAGCACCCACAGCGGCATCGGGATGATGCCGTACAGAAGCACCCGAAGCTCCGGGTTCAGAACCGTGAGTACGCCCATGACGGCCATGATGGCACCGCTCGCGCCCAACAGCGGCGCTGCCGAGCCGGTTAGAAATCCGATGGCGATCTGAACGAAGCCGGCGGCGATCCCGCTGCCGAGAAACAGCGCGGTGAACTTCTTCGATCCGATCTTCCGCTCGACGATCGGACCGAAGAAGAACAACACGATTCCATTAAATAGGAGGTGGAAGAACCCACCGTGGGAGAAGATCGACGTGATCCACGTCCACACGTACAACGGATTGGCGGGGTTCAACGTGAACAGCGCGAGTTGCGTCCTCCACCCGATTCCCAACACCGGTGAGACAACGCGTTGTAGGAAGAACACTATCGCCATAATCCCGAGGAACACGAACGTCATGTTCCCCCTGAAGTAGCCAAGCAGACCCCCAGTCCCCGCGATCCGCGTTTGCAGCGTCGATTCCGATTCGTTCACGCTGTCATCGAACCCGCTGTCGAAGACGCCCCCCGGACTGTCCCACTCCTGTAACCCAGAACAGTTGTGACTCTCGGGAAGCCGGTGGTCACCACAGTACGTCCCACCGCAGTGGCGACAGTGATAGGGCATACTTACTTGCTCCCCACAAATATCACACGTCGGCATTACCCCGAAATACGGGACAGCCAACAAAGGGGTTTGGGATGGAGACACTATCGGCGCCCCCTGCTCTCACAAATCACACATTGTGTGACCGATCGTGCCGAGACCGTGATCGCCGCGATGGACTGGCTCCGTGGCTCGGTCCTGACGGTGCAACGCGAACGCGAGGAAACCGCCTACAGATCACCACACGAACACAGTATTTTACGAATACATCCGTTTACTAGTTGGATATTTTATTAGTTTGAACGGCGACAATCGTACCAAGAATAGCGGTGAGCTACGCCTATATCCCATAACTGTGAATGAATTAACAGGAATTATGTCTTATCTGTCTATATCTACTCTCAATAGTAAAGTTTATAATATATGTCTTAGAACCAGTGTTGTACTGGGACGACGCCACGGCCACCGTCCGCCCGCGATCGATCACGTGGACGGTCGGCGGCGTGGCGTTTCGCCCAGACGATACCCATGAAACGAGCAATCCACGTTGCGTTGGCCGCTCTCATGCTGTTGGGCATGGTTGCGGGAGCCGGCGCAACACCCGTTGCGGCGAGCGGTACAGACGTTACCCACGACGACGACAACTGCGGCGTCGACAACGACGACATCGACATCGACGATTCGTCTAACGTCATCATCGACGACAGCGAAGACAACGACCTCCTAGACCTGGGCCTGGACGTCCTGTAAGGTGTAGCGGGGCCATCCGTTCTTCCATCGCAGTTTTCTCACCGTACTCGGCTACCGACTGGTTTCCTGATTCATAGCCCTTCCAACGCCTGTAATCGTCGTTCGATCCCTGTCGGAGCGCCGCTGGGCGCGTCCCGAACGCGGTGATCGGGGATCACCAACGGGATGGGGTTGTCCCCGAGCGCGTCCCGAACGATTTCATCATCGTCCGCATCGAGTCCGCTGGTTCGAGCGAGCTGGTCGACGTCCACAGCCTGCCCGTAAGGGATCTTGCGCGTCGATTCGAGCACCGCCCGGTGTTCGGTCGGCACCGTCAATCCCGTGTCGACGTCTTCGAACGACTCCTCACGACCGTTCAGATACGCGAAAATCCGGTCGAGCAGCGGATGATCCTGTGCCGCGTTCTCCGCCGATCCCGGAAACGTCACGGAGATCACCCGGCCGCCGACTACACCGATCTGAACGTGCCTGTCGAGATGAGCCGACTCGCGGGCGTAAATCCCTGGCGCTCCCTCCTCGTCCATACTGAACGTACAGCCAACGCCGGCTTGAACGATTCGGTCGATCGTATCGAGGACGCAAGCCTTATGTACAAATACGTGCATTAGCGTACAATAATGGATAGTGAAACGGCGGTAGAGAGCGGTGATCTCGCGCCAGCGGTGGCGTCGATTCTGGCTGATGCGCGCGAGCGATCGGTGAAGGGTGAGCGGGTCTCCGTTCGCTCCCGGTCGCTGCTCGATCGGCTGGCGGCGGTTGGCGCGGAGCGCGTTCCGGTCATCGCCGAGGTGAAGCCGACGAGTCCGACGACGGACGGCGCACGCACGGACGATCCCGTCGCGCTCGCCCGGCGGATGGTGTCCGGCGGGGCGGCAGCGCTGTCGGTGTTGACCGAACCGGAGCATTTCGGTGGCTCGACCGAGACGCTCGAGCGGGTTCGATCGGCGGTCGACGTGCCGGTGCTCCGGAAGGACTTCATCCTCCGGGAAGCGCAGTTGGACGCCGTCGAAGCCGACGTGGTGTTGTTGATCGCCCGATTCGTCGAGGATCTTTCCGGCCTGCTCGCGGCCGCGCGCGACCGGGGCTTTCAGGTGCTCGTGGAGGTACACACCGAATCCGAGCTGGAGCGGGCGGTCGAGGCGGGCGCGACGATCATCGGCATCAACAACCGGGATCTAGCCCGTCTCGAAGTGGAGCTGGAGACGTTCGAGCGGCTGGCTCCCCACGCGCCCGACGACGTCGCGTTGATCGCCGAGAGCGGGATCACGACGCCGGCAGACGCCGCGCGGATGCGTCGCGCGGGGGCCGACGGGCTGTTGATCGGTTCCGCCATCATGGACGGCGACGTGGAGACGAACACACAGCGGTTGACGAGGCGAGCATGAGCGAGACGTTCGGACGATACGGCGGCCAGTACGTTCCGGAAGCGTTGATGCCGGCGCTCGAAGAGCTGACCGACGCCTACCAGCGGTACGTGCTGAACAACGAGGATGGGTTCATGGACGAGTTCCGCCAGCGACTGGAAACGTTCGGCGGGCGGCCGACGCCGCTCCAACGCGCCGAGCAGCTTTCCGAACGGTACGGAACAGAAGTGTACCTCAAACGAGAAGACCTGGTTCACGGCGGTGCTCACAAGCTCAACAACGCGCTCGGGCAGGTGCTGCTCGCCAAGTACATGGGCAAAGAGCGGATCATCGCCGAAACGGGCGCGGGCCAACACGGCACCGCCACGGCAATGGCCGCCGCTCATCTCGACATGCCGTGTGAGATCTACATGGGTCGAACGGACACGAACCGCCAACGGCCCAACGTCTTCCGGATGCGGCTCAACAACGCCGAGGTGACGCCCGTCGACATCGGCCGGGGCACGCTCAAAGAGGCGATCAGCGAGGCCCTGCGCGATTGGGCGCACACGGTCGAAACAACCCACTACGTGATCGGCTCGGTCGTCGGACCTCACCCGTTCCCACAACTGGTGGATGCGTTCCAGGCGGTGATCTCCGCGGAGATCCGGGATCAGCTCCGCGAGCGGACGGGCGCGCTTCCCGACAGCGTCGTTGCGTGCGCGGGCGGCGGGTCGAACGCGATGGGGACGTTCCACCACTTCGTGGACGAGGAGCCGGTGGATCTGTACGCGATCGAGGCGGGTGGCTCCTCGCTCGAAGTGGATCAAGCCCGCGGCGTGGCCCCGAACTCCGCGTCGCTCACCACCGGCACCGAGGGCGTGCTCCACGGCGCGCGAACCCGCGTGCTCCAGGACGGTCACGGACAGATCATGGAGAGCCACAGCGTGTCTGCCGGACTGGATTACGCGGGCGTCGGTCCCGAACTCGCCCACCTCGTCGAAACGGGTCGGGTCACGCCCGACTCCGTCGGCGACGACACCGCACTGGCCGGGTTCCACCGCCTTTCCCAAACGGAAGGAATCATTCCCGCCCTGGAGACGTCCCACGCAATCGGCTGGCTCGAAGAAGCGACGCCCGAACAGTTGGGCGAGCGGGTCGTGCTCACGGTTTCGGGGCGGGGCGACAAAGACCTCGAAACCGTCCTCGAAGAGACCGCAGAGCGCGACATTCCGGCGGCCCCCCAGATGAACGTGTTTTCGAACCCCACCACAGGCGGTGATGGGAATGAGTGAGAGCGACATCGCCGCGGCGTTCGAGGACGGACCGGCGTTCGTCCCGTATCTCACGGCCGGCGATCCGACGTTCGAGTCGTCGATCGAATACGTCGAGGCGCTCGAACGTGGGGGCGCGGACGTCATCGAACTCGGGCTACCGTTCAGCGAGCCGATCGCGGAGGGACCGACGATCCAGCAGGCGATCGTTCGGTCGCTAGCGGATGGGATGACGCCCGTGCGCTTTTTCGAGTTCGTGGAAACGCTCGCCGTGGACGTGCCGCTGGTCTGTATGACCTACTACAACCTCATCTACCAGTACGGCGAGGAAGAAGGACCACGGCCGTTCGTCGAGCGCGCGGCAGCGGCCGGCGTAGACGGACTGATAGTGCCTGATCTCCCGGTCGAGGAAGCACAGCCCCTCCGGACAGCGTGTGACGCGCTCGGGGTGGATCTGATCTTCATCGTCGCGCCGACGACCACCGACGACCGCCTCGATCCCCTCCTCGAACACAGCTCGGGGTACGTTTACGTCCAGGCGCGCCTCGGCGTCACGGGGGCGCGCAGCGACGTGAGCGACCACACGAGCCACAGCCTCGACCGGCTGAAGGGGTACGATCTCCCTGCCGCCGTCGGGTTCGGTATCTCGACGGGCGAACAGGCCGGCGAGATCGTGGCAGGGGGAGCCGACGGCATCATCGTCGGCAGCGCGCTGGTCGACATCGTTGCCGACGGCTACGAGAACGATCTGTCGGTCGAAGAAACCGCCGACCGGCTCGAAGCAAAGGCGAACGAACTCACTACGGGCATCACCGAACAAGGACAGCCACGATCGGAACGGCTTTGAACACGGCCTGGTAGACAGTAACATGACCATGACTACAGGAGTACGAGCACGTCTCGAACGGATCGGTACAGGGGGACGGTACGTTGTTGTCCCGATGGATCACGGCATCACGCTCGGGGCCGTCGACGGTCTCGAACGGATCGAGCAGACGATCGACGCGGTCACGCGAGGAGGTGCGGACAGCGTTCTCACCCAGAAAGGGATCGCGGGCCGCGTCCACGGGAACACCAACGGCGCGGGCTACATCATCCACCTCAACGGATCGACCGTTTCCGGACCCGACACGAACGACAAGCGCATCACAGGGACGGTGAAAGCGGCGGTGCGGCGCGGTGCGGACGCGGTGTCGATGCACATCAACGTGGGAAGCGACCACGAACCGAAGCAGATCGAGGACCTCGCAGAAATCACCGAGCGCGCAACGGAGTTCGGGCTGCCCGTGTTGGCGATGACCTACGCTCGCGGCCCGGGGGTCGACGAACACGACGCCGACGCGCTCGCGCACGCGGTCCGGCTCGGCGAGGAGTTGGGTGCTGACATCGTCAAAACGGCTTACAGCGGCGACCCGAACAGCTTCGAGCAGGTGGTCGACGCCACCGCGTTGCCGGTGGTCATCGCCGGCGGAAAGCCCGATACGGACCTCAAATCGTTGAAAGCGGTCCGCGGAGCGATGGACGCCGGGGCGGCGGGCGTCTCGATGGGCCGAACAGTATTCCAGCACGACGATCCCGAAGGCATCACGCGAGCGGTCACCGGGGTCGTTCACGAGGATCTGGCCGCCGAGGAGGCGCTGGATCGGGCCGGCCTGGCCATCGAAGCGTAGTATCCTTCTAGTCGGAGCTGCTGACCTATCGATCGACAGGAAAGAAATCCGATACGATCGCGTTTTGCATAGGAGAACCTTCCTGTAAATATGGAGGGGATGGACGAGTACACGAGACCTGATCCGACGCGAGCCGCGCTGTTGACCATCGACGTGCAGAACGATTTTACGCTTCGGGATGCGCCGGCGGCGGTTCCCGGAACGACCGATGCGGTTGGACACATGCAACGGGTGGTCGAGGCGTTTCGGGATGCGAACCGACCGATTGTGCACGTGGTTCGGCTCTACCGGTCGGACGGCTCGAACGTCGACCTATGTCGACGGACAGCGATCGAGGAGGGCACTACTATTGTCCAGCCAGGAACCGACGGCGCGGAACTCGTGTCGGCGTTGAAACCCGATCTAGGGGTGAGCCTCGACTGCGACGCCCTGCTGGCCGGTGAGCTACAGCGCGTCGGGAAACGAGAATGGGTGATGTACAAACCCCGGTGGAGCGCGTTCTACCGCACGCCGCTCGACGACCACCTCACCGACCGTGGCGTGAACACGGTCGTCATCTGTGGGTGTAACTTCCCGAACTGTCCCCGGGCCACGATGTACGACGCCAGTGCGCGGGAGTATCGCCTCGTGTTCGTCCCCGACGCAACGTCGAAGACCTACGCGCGCGGTATCGAGGAGTTCGAAAACATCATGGTAGCGGTGATGAACGCCGACGACACGGCCGACTGGATCGGGTAGATGCTCCCCGTCTGCACGGTGGAGATTGCATCGCAAGCCGCTCATTGTGCGGCTCCCGCGTCGACGACCCGCCCGAGAAACAGCACCGTTCCGGTCGTCCGCTCCCGGATGGCGTACAGAAACGGGCGATCGACCGTCAGCTCGAACTCGCGCGCCGGGGCGGAGACGGGCATCGTTACCCCCGTCGCGGCCGACGCTTCGGTGCCCTCCTCGTCGACAGCGATGTGGGTTTTGTGGACCACGTCGTCGATCGGCGGCGGGTCGGCGTTCTCGGAATCGACCATCCCGCTGAAATCCGCCTCATTGGCATCGAACGCGCTCGCCATCCCCAGCGCTGACAGCGTTCGTTTCAATCCGACCTGTGACTCGTCCGTGAACCGGGGCAGGGTGATCGCAGCCGAGACGGATTCGAGGCGTTTTATGAAGGTTTCGAGCCGGCCGGGATCGAGCGAGCGCTCGAACGACTCGAACGCTCCTTCCGCAGGGAGGACGACGACCAGCCCGACACCACCGCCGGCGTAGGGGAGTTCGATGAGCCGGTGTCCGTCGATCTCGGCGGCCGGGAACTGGGCCGTCTGGGACATCATTGGCACCGTCGAGGTGGTCCCATCCAGCGCGGTGAACGGTCCGTCTTCGGTTGCGTCCGCCGAAAATGGGTGTTTCCAGTCGGCCTTGAAGTACACCGCGTTGGCCAGCACGATCCGCGTGGCTGCGGTGATGCTCTCTTTTTCGAACAGCTGCTCGATCGTTCCGTTCGTTTGGTCACTGACCCACTCGTTGATCCGCGTTCTGGACCGGTCGGGATGGGAACTGAAATCGAGCGTCCGAAGTCCGGCTCCGTAGTTGCGCGCGAGGCGGTCAAGGTACGACTCGCGGAACGGATACTCTGTCTGCCCCCAGATGGCGTTGACAACGGACAGCTGGAAGGGAGTGGCGTCGGTGTCCGATGCTCCCGGCTGTTCTTCGAGCCGGCGGTCGAGCGCGTTGAACGCCGGATGCAGTTCGTCTTGATCCAGCTGGTAGCGCAGTGTCTCTTTGATCTGTCGTTCGGTTCGGCCGCGTGCGCCCGCCCACACCATTGCCATGGCGAGCGAGACGCTGTAGGGCGACACCAACAGGTTCTGGGACGGGGACGCATCGACCAGCGTCTGGAAACAATCGAGAGCGAAGGCGGTGTTTCCCCGAACGAGCGTTTCGAGCGCGTTCTTCGGTATATCGGGCGTCTCTCGTTCCAGATCGGACCCGAGAACCTCCCCGTTCGAACGCCCACCCAACACGTCGTCCACCGATCGTCCTGTACAGCCAGCGAGCGCGGCCCCAGCCAACACCCCGGCGCGCGCAAGCATCTCGCGGCGGTCCGACTCCATACCAGGGGTTTAGTGGACGGTACCAAACAGTTATCGGCTAGTCCGGAACAGTACAGCGACCGATCGGCTCGATCTTACCGGTACTGATCGAGCGCGCTCGGGAGGTGTGACACCGCATCGAGGGTGACCGTCGGTGGTTCGATCCCGTGGATCGTTCGCTCGTCGTCTGCGATCGGTGGCAGGGATTCATCGTGGGGAACCCACACGGACCGGAGTCCAGCAGCGTGTGCACCGGCAACGTCGGCGTGGATCGAATCACCGATGTGAACCGCAGTGGACGGCGAAGCCGAAAGGCCAGTCAGCGCCCGCTCGAACGGCTCGGTGGCCGGCTTTACGGGCCGTCCCGGTCCCGAAAACACCGTCACGTCGAAGAAATCGTCGATACCGAGCGTTTCGAGCTTCGTCTGTTGGGTGTTTCGCCCCCCGTTGGTCACGAGTCCGACCCGGTAGTCCGCCGCGATCGTTTCGAGCGTCTCCTCGGCACCGGATCGAAACCGAACGTTCGTCGGATCCGGCTCCTCGTATGCGGCCACGAGATCGTCCGCGACGCTCACGGCCCTGTCTTTCTCTCTAGCGAGCAACCGAAACAACCGCTGTCGGAACTCGTGCGCGCTGTCGGCGTCGATCTCCGCCATCCGTCGGCGCATGTCCCTCGCGTCGAAAAACGGCTCGAGCGCGGCGCGCTCGAACGCCCCCGCCAACCGTTCGTCGGTCGACTGCAACTGCTCGCAGATCGTGCCGTCGAGATCGAACAACACCGTCGTGATCGTCATTCATAATACTTTCTCGCCTTCTGTGTAAAAAAGTTCACTGTCCGTGGTGGCGTTCGCGTCTCAGCAACGATTCACCATGCTCAATAGGGTTCATGTCTATGCACCGAACATGACACGTGGTGTCTGGCTCAAGGCGGACGACGAGGTCGGTGATTGGGACGCCCG
Organism: Halobacteriales archaeon YIM A00010; assembly: GCA_025041175.1. Classification (GTDB taxonomy): domain Archaea; phylum Halobacteriota; class Halobacteria; order Halobacteriales; family Haloarculaceae; genus Halocatena. The sequence continues at coordinate 101,099 of JAKCFJ010000001.1, read as the reverse complement.
GCGCAAACGGATCACGACGGGGATCGAAGCGGGGGTCGACTGGGTACTCGTCGACGCGGCGGACGTACAACGGGTTCGGGAGCTCGGCGCGGTGAACGTCGCCGCGCTGGGTACTGACGGCGTACACGTCACCAACGCAGAGACGGAGACAGTCGACGGAACGGAGGCCGACAATTCGGACGCGCTCGTCGTCGGGAAAAACAGCGAAGGGGATGGGACGCTCGATCTGCCGGGGGAACACGCCGGATCGGCGGACATCTCCCTGCTCCAACGCGAGGACAGCCCCGCAGACGGGGCGTTCGTCCGCATTCGTGGCGAAGCGTACGAATCGTTCGCGGAAACCGCGGCCGAACACGCCGAATACACGCTCGTCATCGGTGAGGACTGGACGATCATCCCGCTGGAAAACCTCATCGCTCGCATCGGGGAGGAGACGACGCTCGTCGCGGGCGTCAAAACCGCCGAGGAGGCACGAACGGCGTTCGAAACGCTCGAACAGGGAGCCGATGCCGTGTTGCTCGACACCGACGATCCCGACGAGATCCGGTCGACGATCGACGCTCGGGACGCCATCGAGCGCGAGACCCTGGAACTCGCGCGGGCGACGGTGACCGACATCGAACAGACCAGCTCGGCCGACCGGGTGTGCGTCGACACCGGGAACTTGTTCGAACACGATGAGGGAATGCTCGTGGGGAGCATGAGCCGGGGGTTGTTCTTCGTGCACGCCGAAACCGCCGACTCGCCGTACGTCGCGTCCCGCCCGTTCCGGGTCAACGCCGGCGCGGTCCACGCCTACGTCCGGACGCCTGACGGGAGCACCAAATACCTTTCAGAACTCGGCAGCGGTGACGAGGTCCAGATCGTCGACACAGAGGGCAACACCCGCGAGACCGTGGTGGGGCGGGCGAAGATCGAGCGCCGACCGATGTTCCGCATCCAGGCCGAGGTCGACGGCGACGTGATCGAAACGCTGCTCCAGAACGCAGAAACCATCAAGGTCGCCACGCCGGAGGGGCGGAAGTCGGTCACCAATCTCGCGGTCGACGACGAGGTGCTCGTCTACCACGAGGACACCGCGCGCCACTTCGGCGAAGCCGTCGAAGAGAGCATCATCGAGAAGTAATGACATCGGTCGAACGGTTCGTACCGTGACTATCGGGATCTATCCGACTCTGTGTCGTCATGAGACATGATCCGTTTTCCAATACGCATCAGCTGATCGCGTTCTTCGGGGGAAAACTCGTACTGCTCCGGTTTAGCAATCCCAATCGTTCCTTCGAGCGCGCCATCCGAACCAATGATCGGAGCAGCAAGTGATCCCTCCATTCCCGTAGCGCGTGCGCCGTCTTCGGCAACGCCAGAGTCGTCCGTCTGTAGATTACACACATCGACAGGTTCCATTCGCTCGGCCGCCAACCCGGCCATTCCTTTTCCGATTGGGATCGTCTCGATTCGAGGAAGAACGGAATCTGGGATACCCACAGAAGCAATGAGCGTTAGGCCGTTTTCTTCCCTTCGATGGAGCGTACCAGACGTACAGTCGAACTCCTCTATAACATTTTGGAGAACGTCTGTTGTGTCCTCGTCGGGGGTCGGTTCTACGGAAGGCGGTATCGTTTCATCGCTCATCGTTGTTGATTAGTCGGTACAGTGGTTAATCACTTAAATCCAAGTGCTTCATTCGATCGTCTCGGACGGATCGACAACCTCGCCGGAGTCGGGATTCACACCCACGCGGTCACAGATATCACCGAGCGGACACTCCTCCGGTCCCTCCAGACAGGCCGGTTTGCGGGCCGTGCAGTACTCCCGGCCGAACTGGATGCTGGCAGTGTGGCCGAAGCCGCATTTTTCCGGTGGTATCTCCGCTTCGAGCACCGCGCGGACGGCTTCGTGGTCGCCGTCGGGCGGCGCGATCCCGAGCCGTCGGTAGATGCGGTGGACGTGGGTGTCGACCGGGAACACGCCGTTGCGTCCGCCGGCGAACAACAACACGCAGTCGGCGGTTTTCGGACCCACACCCTTCATGTCGAGCAACGCGTCTCGAACCTCCTCGTACGCGGCGGTTTGCACGAACGCGTCGAATCCTTCGGCGTCGCCGTACGCTTTGCGCACCCGCTTTGCGATCCGGACGATCGTCTTCGATTTCTGGTTGTGTAAGCCGGCCGGAGAGATCGTCTCCGCAAGCGCCGAGTGGTCGGCGTCCGCGAGCGCACTCACGAAATCGCCGTCGGCGTACCGCTCTATGAGCGCGTCGTGAGCGGGCTGGCTCGCGGCGTCGCTCGTGTTTTGGCTGAGAATCGTGCGGACGAGACACTCGAAGGCGTCCTGGCCGCCGTAGGTTTTCTGCCAGTAGAGCTCCCCGAGTCGATCCACGATCGTTTCGGCGGGCGTGGACGCCGCTCGGTCGTCCCTCTCGAACGACGTGAACCGGCCACCGCCCGAACCGCCACCGCTGATGTTCTTTGCGGGCTCGTCGGTCATACTGATACTCGGGACGGAAGCCACAAAACGCTACTCGACATCGAACGTCACCCGCAGCTCTGCTCCCGACGCGAGCGCCGCGACCAGCTCCCGGTCCATCCCCGCCGCAGCGGTGTCGGCTCCCACCATCACGGTGCGCTCGTCGACGTAGTCGCTCGTTCGGAGCACCATGCTCCGGTCGCTCTCGAACGCGAGATCCGGATGGCCGTGGCCGGTGACCGTCTGCTCGTACCCACCAGCGGCGAACGTCGCGGTGATCGCCGCCGTTCGCTCACGACACGCCGTCACAAACTCCTCTCCGAAGTCCTCCGGAACCCGATCGGCCTCGACCGCCACGATGCAGTCACCCGCTGGCGTGAGCCAATCGTCGCTCGTCACCTCCAACGTGCTCGCGTGCTGGGCCGTCACGTGCTCGTGACCCTGCGCACGAACGCTCTCCGCGCCGGAATCGAGTCCGTGGGTCGCTCCTCGATCGCTCATCAACACCACAACACACCCCGATCACCTTCACCCGTTCGTTCCGTCCGTGGTCCGACCCGTTCGAATGATTTATATGTTATCGTCATATCATGCCATCCGTTACCAGTGCTTGTATCACCCGTGTATGGGAGTCTCACCGGTTTTTGCTGGAGAAAGCTTTAAGTAGATTGTATCAGTATATGCTAGTACCAGAACGCCGCTAGCGTTTCGGGAGCATCGTTTGGCGACCAGAATGAAACGGAACACTGCTTATTCGACGGTTGTTACCTACGGTCGGCACCCGCTATCGTCAGCGGCGGTAATGGATAGCACTCAAACCAATCATGGCACAGTCAATCGATAAATCCAAGAACGTAGATCTTACAGACGACGAACTAGAAAACAAATCCAAAGGAGAGTTGATCAAGCGTGCGGGTCAGCTCCGGGATCGGCGCAACGATCTGAACCAGAAAGCATCAGAGCGTGCGTCCAAACGGGACGAGTTGAACGCGAAAACCCGAGAAAAGGTCGATGAGGCCCAACACCACCGGGAGAAGCGCGACGAGCTGAACTCGGAAGTCCAAGAGCACAAACAGAAACGAAACGAGCTGAACGCGGAGGCGAACGAACTGTTCTCGAAGGTCGATCAGACCAAATCCGAACTCGATCTCGACGACGGGGAGAGCCTGGAACAGCTCGAGGAGGAGATCGAGCAGCTCGAATTCCGCCAGCAGACCGAGGTACTCTCTTCCGAGGACGAACGCGAGCTCATCGAGAAGATCGAGACGAAACGCGACCAGTACCAGGAGCGAAAGGAGAAGCTCGAACAGGGTGGCGACATCGAGGAGCTCCGCGAGGAGGCAAAGGAGATCCGTTCGGAAGCGAGCACGCACCACCAGAAGGTGACGGAGCTGGCGGACAAAGCCCAAGAGCACCACAACCAGATGATCTCGGCCTACCGGGAGGCCGACGACATCCGCGATGAGGCCGACGAGGCCCACGATCGATTCGTGGAGGCCCAAGAATCCGCGGACCGTCACCACGAGGATTTCGTCCGGGTACAAAAGCGCCTGCGCGAACTCGACAAGGAAGAAGAGCAAGAGCGCCGGGACGAGCGCGCACAGAAACGCGAAGAAGCCCGCGAGGAAGCCGAAGACATCTACCAGAAGTTCAAGGAAGGCGAAACCCTCGACACCGAGGATCTGATGAAACTCCAGAAGTCCGGGCTTCTATAGCTCGATTCGCCGCATTGAGTTCGTTTCGGACGGTATTGTTTGGTTTCTTGCGCTACGGAAGAGTACGCGGTGTGCTGGCGCCAGCGATTCGGGCAGGGCTTCGATCCGCTATTCACTCGTAGGTGGGAAGCCGTGCCGATCGCTCGGTCCCCTCCACGAACGGAAGGTCGACGACCGACGCGGTGCAATCGGTCGGTGCATCGACTGTCAGCTCCGTCGCTTCGACCGTGAAGTCGACGTACGCGAGCGCGATCGGTTCGTCTTTCAGTGGGCTCCGTGCCGATCGCGTCACTTCTCCGACGACGGCGTCTCCATCGTGGATCGACGCACCAGATTCGGGGACCGCCTCGGGCGCGAGACCGACGAGTCGCCGCGACGGTCGGCCGTGGTTTTCGACGCGCGAAACGACTTCCTGGCCGACGTAACAGCCTTTCTCGAAATCGAGCGCGGCGTGCACCCCGGCGACGTTCGGAATGACGCCCGCAAGCTCGGTGTCGAACAGCGGCGTTCCGGCTTCGAGCGTGAGCGTGTTCCACGTGGTGTAGCCAAAGGGCGCGGCGTTCATCCCGTGGGTTATGAGCGTATCGAACACCCGGTCGGCGTCCGCAGCCCCACAGACGATCTCGTACCCTTCCTCGCCCACCAGACCGTCGCCAGCGACGACGGTGACGCCCACGTCACCCATCGATCCCCGCACGAACGAAAGCGGCCGTTCGGGCACGCTCGGGCCAGTCAGCACGGAAGCGACCTTTTCGGTCGCTTTCGGTCCGTGGACACCGAACACGACGAGATCGTCGGCAACGCGGATCTCGACGTCGTCGATGAACACCTTCGATCGCCACTCCTCGGCGAGCGGTTCCACCCGATCCGGGGGGAGAAACAACAACAGTCGTTCGCCCGCGTTGTACGCGTACAGATCCGTTTCGATCGCGCCCTGGGGATCGAGCACCAGCGCGTAACAGCCCACACCGTCCTCGCGTGGCACCCTGTTCGAGACGATGTTATCGACGTAGCTCACTCGATCGTCGCCGGTGATCTCGAGAATCCCGCATCCGCGTTCGATGACACCCACCACGTTGCGAACCGCGCGGTGAGTGCGATCCGGTCGACCGTACTCCGCGACAACGCGGGTGCCGTTGTGCTCGGTGAACGTCGCGCCGTGATCGGCGTGGACCGACTCGAGAACAGTCATGCTGTGAAATCAATCGTGAAGCCAAATGAACCGCCCGGTCCGGTGATACAGCTCACAGAAACAGCCAGTCACGGAGGCTGTCGGGCAGGCGGTCTCGAAGGTGATCGAGTAACGATGTGGCCTGCTCGTTTTCCCCTTCGTCGGGGATCACGCGATCGACGGGCGTGATCACGAGCTGGTTGTCGGTACGTTCAGCGACGATGAGTCCGTCGTCTTTGAGCGACGAAAGCGCCGCTTCGAGAACGTCGATCTCGACATCGACCCGGGAACGAAGCTCGAGAACGGACATTCCGTCGTCCGATCGCTCGACCAGGGCGTCGAGAACCGCGACTTCGGTTTCGTTGCGGGTACGAAACTCCCGCTTCGCTCGCATGCGTACACGTATTACCGGGTTGCTATTAATGTGTCCCCTTGGAGGGGAGCATTTATGGATAAAGCGTGACAAAAACCGTCAATGGGGTTCAAGTGTTCGGTTCTTGGTCACCGGTTCGAGGAGCCCGGACTCGTTAACGAGCGTGAGGAGCGCGGAGACGAGGTGATTGACGTCAAACGGAAGGTGATGGTTTGCTCGATCTGTGGGGAACAACGAGTGCTCGCAGAACGGAAAGAGATAACGAAAGAGACAGGTAGTGGTGGTGACGAGCCCCACGACGACGCGGTCTCCGGAGACACCGATGATTCCGTCGAGGAAGGGGGTGACGTCTCCCCGGCGACCGATAGAACGGATTCGGAGGCGTCGGGCTTTGCCGGCGTCGATGTCGTCGATAGCGAGGCCACCGAATCGACACCGGAGGGACAGTACAAGGAGGACGACAGCATGGTCCCGTCGGAGGCGAACTCCCACCACTACCAGCAGGAATCCGAGTGGGCAGCAAGATCGAACCCCGCGTTCAAGAACTTGTGGCACCCCGCGACGGGAGAAAACGACGCCAAACGGGAAGAAGAAGACGCTTCGGAACCCATCACTGCTGCGACGGACGATGGGGAGATCCTCGCGTCGACAGCCACCAGCGAGCCGGACGAGGCGGCCGCCGAGACAGCCAGCGAGGTGACGTGGAACGAGCCACTCGCGACCGATAGGCCCCAGGATCGATCGAACGTTCCGGACGAAATGCTCACCTGTCCAACGTGTGAATTTTCGGTTATTGCGGCGGATTCGCCGTTTCGATCCGGGGATATCTGTCCCCGGTGCCACGACGCGTATCTCTCCGAAACGGACCGCGAGCGTCCCAGTGACGGTGTGTCGCGTGGTCACCAATCCACGGAGTGAACGGAACGCCTAAACCCGTTCTCGTTAACGTCAATCCATGCGCGAGTACAAGATGCGCCGGGGAGAGCATCTCGAGGATCGCATTCCGGATATGAAGGCAACAGTAGAGGAGTATTTTGGTTCCATCAACGGGTCCAAGACGTACAGGGACAGCGAGCTGTACGTGATCGAGGAGCCATCGAATCCAGTGTTCGAGCACATCGTTGTGGGGAGTCTCGAATTCAGCAGTAAAAAAGACAAGCTCGCGGTGGAGTTCGAGGAGCGTCCCACGGAGGAACTCCTCGAAGAGGGGAACATGGAGGCGGCCCAGGACGCTGTCGCCGCGAAAAACGAGTTCCTGTTGGAGGCCACCGGACGAGACGCCAAGAGCCGGCGCGACTCGATGAAGCGCTCGGTCGAAGACAGCGACGAACCGGACCTTTCGTGAGGCCAGGGAAGCGGAGTGATACCACTCGATTCGGTTCGCGCCGTCGGGCCGACCCGGACGGACTGGGTACGATCGCAGTTGAGGATCGGAGTGGCTTCGTGACAGTGCTCAGTGACTTAACTTCTTGCGGCTGACACCGACGCCGCTCGGTGTGATGATGAGTTGGTCGTCGTCTTTTTGGACGATATCGCCGCCGACTTCGTTTGCGACCTGTTTGAGTTCGTCAGTGATGTGTTCCATCGTTCGATCCTTCGTGGAGTGACGCGTGATGTCAGCGATGACGATATCGCCGTCGTAGATGGCGTCTTTGATGACGATCACGTCCTGTTTGCTACTGAGTTTGGCGACGTGAATGTTCGTCTGCGCGTCCGGCACGTCGGTTTCGAACTCGTCGAAGTTCAGCTCGACGTAATCGTCCGTCGTGTGCTGGTGGCCGTGGCCTCCTCCTTCGCTCAACAGTCTATCCATGAACCCCATAGAACGTGGAGTGATCGGTGAGCGTATAGTTCTTACGCTGGATGACGGTTGACGGAGGGGTACGATCTCATGAATCAAACGTGTAAGTATCTCTCACGGTTCGTGCGAGCAGTCCGTCCGGTTCGAGAGCGATACAGATGATGACACAGGGCAGCTCGCGGGGAGCAAAGCAGAACACGGCGTACGGTGGCTCGCTCGCGGTGATGGGTTCGAGCAGCGGATCGAGGGGCTTGATACCATCGCGGAACTCACAGAACAGCTCTTGCTCGCCGGCTTGTTCCGCGAAGGCGTACACCACCCCGTTGACAGCGCCGTCGGTGTCGCGTGTGAGCCGTGAACTCATCGGATCGCCACTAGCAGCGGTCTCGTGCCAGCACTCTCGTGCCGCCTCGAAGATGTTCGTCGCGTCGGGGGCGAACGAAACGGTCGTTTCGGTCTCGATCTCCACCGACGAGAACCGGGGACGATCGCCGGACCAGTCGATCGTCGCCGCCACCGCATTGCCCTGTTCGATCGCCTCGACCGTGCGGGCCAGTTCCCCCGAATACCCCGCGTTGTTGACGTACACCGGATTGACGGTCGCCGTATCGAGCAGCAGATACTCATCGGAGGCGCGTGGGCTGTGGAGCACGCGGTAGGTCCCATCTGACATCGTTCCGGGTACGTCGTCGCCCCCCGAGTGTCTGTCGACTGGGCCTCAGATCCAGCCGACCGCCCGGAGCACGACGACCACGAGCACCGCCACGACGGCGAGCGTGAGTCCGACAGCGACGAGCAGGTGGGATTTGGCGGCTTCGCGGTGGTCCTCGACGAGCTCCCGCGGGACGAGGCGGTAGACGGCGCGGCGGCCGACCAGTCCGATCAGAACGTCGTCCGTCCACCCCACGATCGGCACCAGATCCGACAGCAGATCGATCGGAGACAGCACGTACGCCGCCGTGAGCACCAGAACGAGGAGCACACGCCCGCGGTTCGGTGTTCGTCGGTCGAGGGCAACGAGGACCAGCGTGTACGCCTCGGTGAGCGCCGTTACTGTCGGGCGTGTCATTTGTTTCGTTGTGAGTACGTCATCAAGATGTTTATAAAATATGCTCGATGGTGAGTTTTGGAAGATTGTGGTCCGCTGGGACACACCCAGCGAACGCGGCGAGCACTTCCTGAACGATGGAGGCGTTGATAGCACTCGTCGTTTCACCCCGATCGATCTCATCGAGCAGCGTCATCGCGCGATCGTTCGTCTGCAGCATCCCAAACACCCAGTGGTTGCTATCTAGAATACGCATCGATAGGCCTCGAAGCTACTCCTGCTCATCGGAGTTGGTCGTCTCCTCGTCCTGTTCGTTGGTGTCCGAGCCGAACACGACTGCAGCAGTCTCTTTGCGCCCTTGCTCGGCAGCCGTTGCAGCCGCGCTAGAACTGACCTTCCGACCCAGCTCGTCGAGGCGAGAGTGAAGCTCTTCATCGCTGATCGGGGTCGACTCCGCACGCGCGAGCATCTGCTCCAATCGAAGCGCTGCGATCCCCGCCTCGTTGTTCACTTCGAGGAGCCGCGAGCGAGCCGCATCCTTGATGAACTCGCTCTTATTCGTGTAGACGCCAGTCTCCTCGATGAATCGCTCGATCTCGTCGTTGAGTTCGCGCGGGAATTTCACACTGACGTGTGCGTACTTTATATAGTACCATAGTATTACAGAGGTGAAACTCCTTCGCTGTCGATGCGTTCGAGGAGTTGGAGAAGACGAATAGCGCGATGAAAGCGCTAGCGCTTCACCGTATTCCACCGAACAACGCAGGGCAGATGTTTACTCTCTCTACTCACAAGAACACTCATGCGCGTCGTGACGCTGTTGCCCTCCGCGACGGAGATCGTCTATGCGCTCGGTATTTCGCCGGTCGCGGTGTCCCACGAGTGCGATTACCCGCCGGCAGCGCGGTCGAAACCAGCTGTCAACCACGCCCGGATCGATGCGACGGCGAGCAGCGCCGAAATCGACCGGCAGGTGCTTCGGGCCGAACGCGACGGCGGTGGGGTTTACGAGATCGATCTCGACATCCTCGCGTCGGCCGATCCGGACCTCATCGTCACACAGGGGCTGTGTGACGTGTGTGCCGTCGATCGAGTGCTCGTCGAGGACGCCGTTGCCGAGTTGGATCTAGACTGTGAGATCCTCACCACAGATCCACACAGCCTCGGGGATATCCGTTCGGACATCGAACGCATCGGCGCGGCGGTTGGATGCTCCGATCGCGCCATGGAGATGGTCGAGGCGTTCGACGCCAGGATCGATGCAGTTCGTGAGGCAGTCGCGGAGATCGACGAGCGGCCCCGCGTCGTGGTGTTGGACTGGATGGATCCCGTCATGACCGCCGGCCACTGGGTGCCCGAGATGGTGTCGATCGCCGGCGGTCGGTCACCCTTCGACGCCGAGGCGTCGGTCCCGCGGGAGTGGAGCGAGATCCGGGCCGTCGATCCGGCGGTGCTCGTCGTCGCGCCGTGTGGGTTCGATCTCGAACAAACGGCGCAGAACCGAGGGGATCTCACCGATCGCGAGGGATGGGCGGAACTGGCCGCCGTCGCTGACGGCCGCGTGTACGCGATCGATGGCCACGAGTACATGAACCGCCCCGGCACCCGCATCGTCGATTCGCTCGAACAGCTTGCGGGCGTGATTCATCCGGAGCAGTTCGGTCGGCCACCGGCCGACGCCGCACAACCGTTCGATCGGCTCACTGGGCGGTGATCTGATAGTATCGTCTTTTCACTCGCCGCGAATCGCCCGGTTCATACGCACGCGTCTCAAAAGCGGTTCGACGGGTGAGCGACGATTCTACGGATCGAATTTCGGACACAGTCCACAGGGGTGATCGAAGGGATCGGCGGAGCCATCGACGGCGTTCGCAGCATCGAACTCGACAACGCGTTCTACGTGGAAGACGGCACGTGGATCGAATCGCTGACGATCAGCGCAGAGTCGCGGTTCGACATCCCAGCCATCGTCGATCGACTGTCTGGAGTGGGGTTGTTCACCCACAGAACCGTTCCAACGGGACCGACGACGGTGGTCGTAGAGCGCGTTACGATCACCGCCAACGAATCGTACCCATTCATCCTCGGGTTGATACTCCGTCAGGAAGCGATCCCGAACAGGATTACCTACCGCGGGGAGCAGTTTCAGGTCGTTGCGACCGTCCGCGATTGGGAGCAGTTTCGAGCAGTGGCGGACGACATTGAGCACAAACTGGGTCGGTTCAAACTCAAGCAGGTCACAGAGATCGAAAACGTCGGTGAACCACTCGACAGCGGTCGTCTCTCAGAAACGTTGGTGACGAAACTAACCCGAGAGCAGATCGAGATCCTCGAAACGGCGTACAGTACGGGCTACTTCGAAGTGCCACGCCAATCGGATGGGGCGGAGGTCGCCGACCGGTTGAACATCAGCCAGTCGAATTTCAGCGAGCGGCTCCGGACTGCTGAGAACTGCCTCCTAGAACTCCTCTTTGGCACCAACGCGTACCAATCGGAGTGAGTGACGTCTGCCAGCGATCACTTATAAAAGACGATGATCATCACCGTCCTTCGGGATAACATGCTTTGTGTCATCCCCAATAGAGGGCATGTCCCATGACAAGTAAGGACACGTTGGGGGACGCATCCGGACCGACGGGATGCCTTTCCCGTCGACAGTACCTTCGCGTTTCGCTTCTGGCGGGGACCGCAGGAGCGAGCGCGTTGGCTGGCTGTAACCGCGCCACGAGCGACGTGCAGCCACACGCACCGGAGGGCGTTCCCGAGACAGTTCCAACGAAGTACTGGCACGAGTGGCCGACGATCGACGCCGACACACCGCCACTGGAGTACACGGCTCGCGCGGGGACCCCGTTGGACCCGGTGACGGTCGAGTACTCGAGCGAGGACGACCCGTGGATGCGCGAGCACGCGCTAGTGTTCGAGCGGGCACTCGACAGCCTCGGTGCCCCCTCGAAGCTGATCGACCGGCCGTTGAACCAGCTCTACGCCCAGAGCTGGGACACTGCCGGACTCGAAAACCTGATCTCGATGAGTTCGCAGGGACCGGATCCACAGCGAGGAATCGATCCGAACCCGTTTTTGATGCGCCTCCACAAGGACAACCCCTCGAACTACACCAACTACTGGCACCCGGCCATCAACGAGCTGTTGGACAGACAGCGACAGATCACCGGTGAGCCGGAGCAGCGCAAGGAACTGGTCCATCGCGTCCAGCAGCTCTTCGCTGGGGACGTTGGCGACATCATCTCCCTCTTTCCGAACGTGATCACTGCGGCGAACACCGGGAAGTGGAACGGCTACGTCCCGACGCCGGGCAACGGACACACCGGCGACGCGTTCCAATGGACCGAGGTGAACCTCCAGCCGAAGACGGACGATACCGCCTACGTGAAGGGGGTAACGACGTCGATGAACTCGCTCAATCTCCCGTGGGCTGCGGGGGGAGACGAGGAGATGCGGCTCAAGTTCATCTACGACAGCCTGTTCGATGCCGCTCCGGATCTCGACATCATCCCGGGCCTCGGAATCGACGCCGAGTTCACCGGTGACAAAACGGTCGAGGTAACGCTCCGGGAGGGAGTTACCTGGCACGACGGCGAATCGTTCACGGCGGATGACGTGAAGTTCTCGACGGACTTTTACATCGAGAAGAACTCGACGAGCCAAGCGACGTTCTACGAACCGATCGAGAGCGTCGACGTGCTTTCGTCCCATCGGGTGCGGTTCAACCTGAAGTGGCCCGACGCGTCGTTCACAACCCAGCGGCTGGTTCGGAGCGCGATCATCCCGAAACACCGGTGGGAAGACGTCGAATCCCCCTCACAGCACAATCCCTCCGATCCGATCGGAACGGGACCGTTCGAATTCGTGCAGTGGGATCAAGGAACGCGCTTCGAACTCGAGCGCAACGACGATCATTGGATGTTCGACAACGACTGGCGCGCCACCGCGCTCGGCCAGCACGCGACCAGTGGCCCCGGAATCCAGCGCGTCATCTGGATCAACGTCGGCAACGTCGACGCGATGCTCGGCGCGCTCACCCAGGGCAAACTCGACGCCGTCGGTTCGACGCTCTCGAACGCGCAAGCCGACCGCGCGGCAGCCAGCGACGCCATCGAGAAGCTCTCTACGGAGAACTTTGCGCCCGTGGCGGTCAAGCTCATGCACTCGTGTCCGCTGATCCGGGACAAGGAGTTCCGGATTGCGCTTTCGATGGCCGTCGATAACCGCTCGTTCGTCGAGGACGTTCTCCGCGGCGAGGCCACGGTTCCGGAGGGGGAAAACTACGTCTCGGAGCTGGTAGAGGCGTGGTACACCCCGGAGACACCGACGTACCCCTACGATCCGGACGAAGCCCGTCGGATCCTCGAACGAGCCGGCTACCTGTGGGACGACGACACGCTTCACTTCCCGAACGAGGACGCGTGGGGAGCGTTCGTCGAGCGGATACAGAACGGAAACACCCACAAACGACGCGAGGAGCTCGGACAGCCCGACTTCTCCGAAACGCAGAACACGGAGGCACAATCATGAGCGGCTTCAGGCGGTTTCTCGCAAAGCGCATCGCGGTGTCGGCTCTGTTGACGTTGATTTCGGTCACGATCATCTTCTTCGTGCTCCGGTTTCTTCCCGGGAGTCCGTTCGAGTCCCTCATCACGACCGGCAACCTCAGCCCGGAGCAAGCCGAGGAGGTGTTCGCCCTGTACGGACTCGACAAACCGCTCTGGCAGCAGTATCTGGTCTACCTCCGGAATCTCCTCACGTTCCAGTTCGGCTACTCGATCCTCCAGAGCCGGCCGGTGTGGGCGATTCTTGGCCCGAAACTGGCGAACACGCTCGTCTTGCTCGTCCCTGCGCTCGTGACGACGGCCGTCGTGAGCACGGTGGTCGGGATGTACGCCGGCTGGAACCGGGGATCGACGACCGAAACGACGAGCGTCGCCGTGACGACGTTCCTGCGGTCGACACCCGTGTTCATTACGGCAATCTTCTTTCTGATCGCCTTTTCCTACACGCTCGGTCTGGTTCCGGCGTTCGGAATGCGGCAGGTGACGGCAACCCCGAACGGCCTGCTGGACACGTATCTCTCGATCGATTTCCTGCATCACTACCTCCTCCCGTTTGCGGTGACGGTGCTGTATTACAGCGGTGATTTCCTCCTGTTGGCGCGGAACGGCGTCGTCGAGAAGAAGGGATCGGAGTTCCTGAAACTCCACCAGGCGAAAGGACTCACGGAGGGCGAACAGCTGCTCCGGGCCGGTCGCAACTCGTTGCTGCCGGTGGTGACGTACTTCGCGCTCCGTCTCGGAATGATTTTCCAGGGGCTGATCCTGCTGGAAGTCGTGTTCGGCTGGGACGGCATCGGCCGCGCGCTCGTGTTGGCCATCGAACAACAGGACTACCCGCTCGTTCAGGCGGCGGTGTTCATCATGGCATTGGCAGTCATCATTATGAATCTCGTGGCGGACGTACTGTACGCGTATCTCGATCCGACGGTGAGTACGAGCGGAGGTGCCGTCTGATGAGCGCCGAATCGGTCTCACTCGGAGAGCGCATCGCCGATCGCACCGACAGGGTGTGGTCACACCTCCGATTTCTCGCCCGGGACCGGCTGGCTCTCGCCGGTCTCATCACCCTCGCGGTGTTCGTGTTGCTGGGACTGTTCGGCCCGACGATCGCGCCCCACCACCCGATCGAGGACTACGTTCGCACCACACAGGGCGACATCGTGCGGCTCGCGCCACCGAGCGCCGACACGCCGCTGGGGACGACCGAGTACGGCAAGGACGTACTCAGCCAGTTCCTGGCCGGCGCACAGCCGACGCTCATCGTTGGCCTGCTGGGCGGCGTCGGGACCGGCGCACTCGGCTTTCTCGTCGGGCTCGTGAGCGGCTACTTCGGCGGGTGGGTGGACGAGGTGCTCATGCGGCTGACCGATCTCACGTTCTCGCTGCCGTTCATGCCGATGGCGCTGCTGTTGCTCACGTTCATCACGCCGAACGTGTGGCTCATCACCGCCATTATCGTGTTGTTCCTCTGGAAGATGCCCGCCCGCGTCGTCCGATCGGAGGTCCTATCGACGCGCGAACGGACGTTCGTGAAGTCCGCCCGCGCGAGCGGAGCCGGCCACCTTCGAACGATGTTTCTACACGTTGCGCCCAACGTGTTGCCGATCGGCTTCCTGTACACCGCGTACGGCGTCGCGTGGGCGATCGCTGCACAGGCCAGCCTCGCCTTTTTGGGATTCGGTGACCCGACCACGACGAGCTGGGGGCGAATGCTGCGAATGGTGTTCGAATCGGGAACGATCCGCATCGCGTGGTGGTGGGTGCTGCCGCCGGCGATTGGGATCGCCGCCGTGACCACCTCGGTCTTCTTCATCGGCCGGGCGTACGAGGAGCTCATCAACCCAGAGATACAAAACCAATGACAGACACGGATCAACCACTACTCGAAGTCGACGACCTGCGCGTCAGGTACAGCACGAGCGAGGGGAGCGTTTACGCCACGAACGGTGTGTCGTTCAGCATCGACAACGGCGTCAACTACGGGCTCGCTGGAGAGAGCGGCTCGGGCAAATCGACGGCTGCGGAGGCGGTTCTCGGCCTGTTGCCCGAGAACGGCACCATCGACAGCGGTGAGATCCGGTTCAAGGGCCAAAACCTGCTGGATCTGTCGGCGGCCGAGCGCCGCGACGTGCTCTGGGAGGAGATCGCGTACATCCCCCAGAGCGCGATGGATTCGCTCGATCCGGTCATGACGACCGGCGGCCAAATACGACAGGCCATCAAGAAACACCGCAACGTCTCCCGGACGAAGGCCCAAGAACGGGTCCGGGAGCTGTTCGATATCGTTGGACTCGATCCCGAGCGAACCGGGGACTACCCACACGAGTTCAGCGGTGGGATGCGCCAGCGCGTGACGATCGCAATGGCGTTGGCGCTCGAACCCGACCTCATCATCGCTGATGAGCCGACGACGGGGTTAGACGCCATCGTTCAGGACAAAATCCTCGACACGATCCTCGACATCCAGGAGCGGATCGACAGCTCGTTGTTGTTGATCACACACGAGATCGGCGTCATCGCGGAGACGTGCGAGGAGCTCTCCCTGCTCTACGGCGGGAAGGTGATGGAGCAAGGCAGCGTGGACAACGTGTTGATCAACCCGACGAACCCCTACACGATGGGACTCAAAAACTCCTTCCCCGAGATCGAAGGCGGCGGCGACCCGGTCTCCATTCCGGGATCGCCGCCGAATCTCAGCCAGGAGCCGTCGGCGTGTGCGTTCACGGAGCGCTGTCCGTTCGCCACCCAGGAGTGCGAACAGTCTCACCCCGATCTCGCCGATCTCCCCAACCGGAACCACCGGTCGGCCTGCCACCACGTCGAGCGGGCGGCCCAGATGCGACGCGACGCGGCGCAGCCGGACACGTGGGGGATCGACGTGGAGGACGGCGAGGAGAGCGAGACCGGGGAGGTCGTCCTCGAAACGAACGACCTGCAGAAGTGGTACGAACAGAGCCAGTCGATAGTGAGCAAGTTCCGTGGTGAAACCCCGACCTACGTCCGGGCGGTCGACGGCGTGTCGCTGTCGGTCAGCCGGTCTGAGATCCTCGGCATCGCCGGAGAGAGCGGGTGTGGAAAGTCGACGCTGGGCGAAACGATGGCGCTGCTCTCCCAGCCGACCGGCGGTGAATTCACCTTCGACGACAAGCCGTACGAATACTACCAGAATGGGAACATGAAGGAGTTCCGGCGGAAGCTCCAGATCATCTTTCAGGATCCGTTCGATTCGCTGAACCCGCGCCAAACCGTCCGCAAGCTCGTCGGCGAGCCGCTCACGATCCACGACTACCGGACCGACGAGCGGGCGACAGCGATCACTGAGACGCTCGAAACGGTCGGTCTCCCGACGACCCCGGCGTTTCTCGACCAGTACCCACACGAACTGTCCGGCGGCCAGCGCCAGCGCGTCGCCATCGCCAGGGCGCTCGTCGTCGATCCGGACTTCCTCATCTGTGATGAGCCGGCCTCGATGCTGGACGTTTCACTCAAGGTCAACCTCCTGAACCTGCTTCGACGACTGGCTGACACGGAGGATATCGCCATCGTTTACATCTCCCACGACCTCGCGAGTTTGGTGGAGGTGTCCGACCGGCTGGCCATCATGTACCTGGGGCGCATGGTCGAGACGGGAGCCGTCGATCGCGTGGCGCGACGGCCGAAACATCCCTACACGAACTCGCTGCTGTCGGCGGCTCCGGAGAAAGATCCCTCCGTCGAACGGACGCGTGTGCTGTTGGATGGCGAACCGCCCAACCCCGTGGACCTTCCCTCCGGGTGTGTGTTCGCGCCGCGGTGTCCGAAAGCCACGGCGGAGTGTCGGAGCGAGGAGCCGGCCCCCGACGCGGCGGGCGACGAAGGGCACACTGCAGCGTGTTACTTCCCCGAAGACGAAGGAAACCCGATCGTCCGTGAAGCGGGACAAAACAGAGAGAATGAAAGCGTGGGCGATTAAATCGAATCCACACCACCCACCATGATGACACTCGACCCCCTCCCCACAGCAGTCGTTCCTGCCGTCTCCGGTGAAATGCTCACGCTGGGCGGTGTCACGGCGCTCGCGGTGTTGATGGTTCTCTCCGCGTTCTTCTCCTCCTCGGAGATCGCCATGTTTTCGCTCGCACAGCACCGCATCGATGCGCTCGTTGCGGAGGGATCGCCCGGAGCCGAGACTCTCCAGTCGCTGACGTCCGACCCACACCGGCTGCTCGTCACCATCCTCGTCGGAAACAACCTCGTGAACATCGCTATGTCCTCGATCGCGACGGGGCTGTTCGGGGTGTATCTCTCACAGGGACAGGCCATCTTCGCCGCGACGTTCGGTGTCACGGCGCTGGTGTTGCTGTTCGGAGAGAGCGCGCCGAAATCGTACGCCATCGAGAACACGGAACAGTGGGCGCTGTCGGTCTCCCGGCCGCTCAAGCTCTCGGAGTACGTGCTCTACCCACTCGTGATCACGTTCGACAAACTGACACGCGTGGTGAATCGGCTCACGGGGAGCACGACGAGCATCGAAACGTCGTACGTCACGCGGGACGAGATCCAGGAGATGATCCAAACCGGGGAGAACGAAGGCGTTATCGAGGCGGACGAGCGGGTGATGCTCCAGCGCATCTTCCGGTTCAACAACACCATCGTCAAGGAGGTGATGACGCCACGGCTGGATGTAACGGCGGTTTCCCGCGACGCCACCGCCGAGGAGGCGATCAACGCCTGTCTCCGGAGCGGACACCACCGGCTGCCGGTGTACGAGGGGAGCCTGGACAACGTGGTCGGGATCGTGGGGTTGGACAGCCTCGTCGACGGGTTTCACCACGAGGAGAGCGGTCCAACGACGCTCGATCACGCCATCGAAACGGCGCTGCACGTTCCTGAGAGCAAAAACGTCGATGAACTCCTCGAAGAGATGCGCGGCCAGCGGGCTGAGATGGCCCTCGTTATCGACGAGTTCGGAACGACGGAAGGGCTGATCACGACGGAGGATATCGTCGAGGAGATCACCGGCGAGCTTCTCAACGCCGGAGAGGATCGACCCATCGAACCGATCGACGACGCGTTCCTGGTGCGTGGGGACGTGAATATCGAGGAGGTGAACGCAGCCGTGGACATCGACCTTCCGGAGGGAGAGGAGTTCGAGACGATCGCCGGCTTCGTGTTCAATCGGGCCGGACGGCTGGTCGAAGAAGGGGAAACGTTCACCCACGGGACGACCGAGCTGCGAATCGAACGCGTCGACAACACGCGAGTGAAGCGGGTCCGCGTCAGCGAACAGTCAAACCCGGAGCCGACCAACGAGCCGCTGACCGCGAGCACTGGCTGATACTGTCGGTCATAGATCGTCGAACATTCGATGACCTGTTCAGTCAGGCCATTGCTCCGTGCTCCCGACAACACCTCCGTACATTCACGTAATTATGACCGACAGTACGAGCCGTGTGACGAAGGATTCACTCGCTTGCCACCGAACACGTCTCCGTATACTCCACACCCTCGATCGAATCGATACCGTCCTCGCCACAGAGGGGACAGTCGGGATTTTGCTCGATCGGGACTTCCTCGAAGGACATCGAAGCCGCGTCGTAGATCAGGAGCCGACCCGCAAGCGTCTCGCCGTGATCGAGCGCGAGTTTGATGGCCTCGGTCGCTTGGATGCAGCCGATCGTTCCCGGCAACACGCCGAGCACGCCGGCGGTCGCACAGTCGGGGACCGCGCCGGCTGGCGGCGCTTCGGGGAACAGACAGCGGTAACACGGCCCAGTCGGACGGATCGTCGTGGCTTGTCCCTCAAAACGGAGGATCGCGCCGTGGGTGAGCGGGATCCCCGCGAGCGTGCAGGCGTCGTTGAGGAGATACCGGGTTTGGAAGTTGTCCGAGCCGTCGACGACGACATCGTACCCGTCGATGAGCGACCGGACGTTGGCTTTCGTGACGCGCGTTTCGTGGGTCTCGACGGTGATGTCGGGTGCCTGTCGGTCGACGAACGCCGCGGCGCTGTCGACTTTCGGCCGTCTGATGTCGTCCGCGCCGTGGATGACCTGCCGTTGGAGGTTTGACCGTTCGACCACGTCGTCGTCAGCGATGCCGAGCGTGCCGACACCGGCCGCCGCGAGGTACTCGATGACCGGCGAGCCGAGTCCACCCGCACCCAAACACAGCACACGCGTGTCGAGGAGTTCCTTCTGCCCCGCCGGTCCGACATCGTCCATGATGATGTGTCGGGAGTAGCGATCGAGTTGCGTCGAATCGAGTTCGAGGGCAGCCATACGTCAGTGTTGGCGTGCGACGCGATAAACGCCCGGATGAGAAGCTTCGCGTTCCGCCCCAACGATCCCACAGCGTTTACTGGCGGCCCCGACCACGAGAGGGCATGGATGAACGCATTCACGAGCACGCACAGATACTCACCGGCTGGAGCGCCCAAATCGAATCCGGGGACAACGTGGTGATGAGCGTCGAGAGCGGTGCGCACGAGCTGGCGGTTGCGGTCGCCGAGCAGGTCGGCGATCGCAACGCGAACCTTCTCACGACGTACGCCTCCGGGGAGATCTCCCGCGCGTATCTGCGGGCACACGGAGATGATTTCGACGCCGACCCGGCACACGCGCTGTCGCTGTATGAGAACGCGGACGTGGTGTTGTCGTTGGGCGGCGGCCGAAACACCCGTGCGACGGCGGACATCCCGAGCGAGACCAAACAAGCCAGCGACACGGCCACACAGGGCGTTCGGGAGGCCCGGCTCGACACGGACTGGGTGTCGACCGTCCACCCGACGAGGGCGCTCGCCCAGCAGGCGGGGATGGCGTATGAGGCGTACCAGGACTTCGTTTACGACGCGATCATCCGTGACTGGGAGCGCCTCGCAGAGAAAATGGACCGGCTGAAACGACGCCTCGACGAGGGCAGCGAGGTGCGGATTCGGGCGGCCGCGGGTACCGACGTAACCATGTCGATCGAGGACCGGACGGCGGTTAACAGCGCCGCCTCCGTCCGGTACGACTCGCACAATCTGCCCTCGGGAGAGGTGTTCACTGCACCCGCCGACACCGAGGGAACAGTGGTGTTCGACGTGCCGCTCACGTACCGGGGCGAGCGCCTCCAACACGTGGAGCTCACGTTCGAGGACGGCCGCGTCGTGGAATCCGTCGCGGATAACGAGGACGTGCTACAGGAGATCCTCACGACGGACGAAGGCGCGAGACAACTCGGGGAACTGGGCATCGGGATGAACCGCGGCATCGATCGGTTCACGGACAACATCCTCTTCGATGAGAAGATGGGTGACACCGTCCACATGGCGCTCGGCCGGGCCTACGAGGCCTGCCTTCCCGAAGACCGACAGGCCAACCAAAGCGCCGTCCACGTCGATATGATCGCCGATATGAGCACCGACGCTACGATCGAAATCGACGGCGAGGTGATTCAACGGAACGGACAGTTCCGGTGGGAGAACGGCTTCGACGCCGAGTGAACTACTCCAAGTCGATGTTGGCCGACGAATCGTTTCGTTCGAAGGAGATTTCGAGAATACTGTTGTTGAACGTGGCCTTCGCGGAGTGTTCGTCGACGGTCACGGGCAACCGGAGCTGATCCTCGTACTCACGGTGGTCGGTCACGGCGTTGATCGTGAGAGTCTTGCCGTCACATTTGATATCGATGGCCTCTTTTTCGATCCCTGGAAGGTCCGCAACGACGTACACGTTGTCGTCGTCTGCTTGTGTAGTGATGTGAACGTCGTTTCCAAATCCGGACTCACCGCTCTGAACGCGCATCTCGAAGTTGTCGCCCATCATCTCGTCCATCATACGACTGAGTTCGTTGAAGATGTCATCGAACGGGTCCCGGTCGCGCGATCCCATGAATAAAACTGATGCTCTGGGTGATCAAAAGCCTTCTGAACGCGCCAGTTTGATCCTATCATGCTAAAATCTCATCTATTTCCACTGCCATTGCCCGGTCACACAACATATAATCAAATAAAATTCATAAAACAACTCGTTTCGCGGTGAAACAACCAATCACGAGGGAAACAGTACCACCGGGGAAATCACAGCCCGATGCCGAGCGTTTCGTTCGTCGTCGTGGTGCTTTCGGTCGCGTCGGCGGTTTCCGTGACGGCGCGGATGGCGTCGATGTTCTCGGGGACGACGTCGCTCTCCTGGTGGATGGCTTCGAAGAGATACAGGTCGTCGTCTTCGATGCTGATCGACTCCTCCCAGACGCAGTTTTCCCAGATGTCTCCCCGCGGGCGATCCGCGTCGTGAGCGAACTCCTTGAGCTTCCCCGCGCCGTCGATAGCCATCGATTCGGGAACGAGGAAGATCCGGGATTCGTCGGCCAAGAGTTCGCGCACGTCGTCCGCTGTCGGGGGTGATTCGAGCGTGACGTTGACGCTGTGGGTGTGCATGAGCGTCGCGGGGACTTTCATCCCCAGCGTGTCGATGTCGAGATCCGGGAGGATCGTGTTCACGTCCGGACCGTGGTGGGAGGGGATCGTGATGGGGTTCGGGAGGATGTCGTTGATCGGTCCGCGAGAGGTTTGGCCGGGGTCGCCGCCGCGGCGGACGAGCGTGACGCGCGCTTTCTCGACGCCGTAGCGCTCTTCGAGCGGCGCGAGCAGCCGGGAGAGACCGGTCGTGTTACAGGAGACGACGCGAACGTGGGACGCGCCGGCCGCAGCGCTGTAGTTCCCGCGGGCGTTGAAGCTCACGTCCACGAGATCGGCGTCCTCACCGCCCTGGTACAGCGCCGGCGTGTCGTGCGATTCGTACATCGATCTGTTCTCCGCGCCGATTCCGGAGGGGCACGCGTCGACGATGACATCGCTTTCCTCGACCAGATCGGTGACCGATCCGGTGAGATCGATCCCTGCCTCCTCGAACAGTTCGACCCGTTCCTCGACGGCGGCGTACAACGGGTACCCCTTTCGAACGGCGGTTTCGGCCTCGAAGTTGGGGCGGGTCTTGGCGACCCCGGCGAGCTCCATATCCGGCTGCTGTGTCACCGCGTCCGCGACGCGCTTGCCGATCGTCCCGTAGCCGTTGACTCCGACCGTGATCATACACGATGATGCTCCACCGACGACGGTAAACGTTTCTCTCTCATCGGAGCCTCTCGCAGTGATTTACTCGCATCTGAGTGATCTCTCAGGACTAGTAAGCTACTCGGAAACGGCGTCCTCGTCCTTTGTGACGACCTCATCGCGCAACCGGTCGATCCAGAGCGCCATCGGCCAGTCGCTCCCTTCAGTACTGTCTTCGAGACTCTCGAGCCGGGCGACGGACGTCGACTTGTGAACGACGATCCCTTTGTGCGGACGATCACCAACGGCTTCGATTTTGTTTCTGGCACCGCCGGGCAGATACGCGAACTCCATCGGCCCGATCTCGATGGACTGGTGGCTGCCGTCCGCTCGTTCGAGCGTGTATCTAGCCCGTCCCTCGAGACCCATCGAAACTTCGTCCATGTCCGGCACGTGGGTGTGCCAGTCGATCATCCCAGACGGTTCCATCTCGAAATAGAGGAGTACCAGCTCGTTCGTGGTGAACAGCGGACGGGTACGCACCTCTCCCTCAACCTGCTCGACGCTGCTCGCATCCTCGGCACACACTTTGAACATCTTCTGTTCGGGCAGATGTGTGGCAGCGAGCTTCTCGGGCGTCAGACGTGGACGATCGTCTCCGTTCTGAGCCATGAATTACAGACACCGCTCGGACTATCGTGTCATCATATCTTAAATATTGGGTGACGGGAGATGGACAAACCCTAATCCGTCCTCGTCGGAGGGAACGAGTATGTCCGAGCCGACAACCGACGGTGATCGATCCGAGCGGGCCATCGCAGCCGAAACGGCGATCGACCAATGCATGGGACTGAAAAGCGACGAAAGCTGTGTGGTCGTCACCGACGACGAGCGCGAGCCGATCGGAGAGGCGCTGTACCGCGCTGCCCGGGAGAGAACGGACGACACGACGATACTCCGGTATCCGCCAGGCGACCAACACGGCGAGGAGCCGCCCGAACCGGTGGCCGCGGCGATGCGCGAGGGCGACGTGGTGCTCGCACCCACCACCAAGAGTTTGAGCCACACGCGGGCGCGGTCGGACGCGAACGACGCCGGCACGCGCGTTGCCACCCTCCCCGGCATCACCGACGAGGTGTTCACGACCGGTCTCGACGCCGATTATGAGGCGATCGAACGCCACAGCCGGGCGGTGTTCGAGCAGGTGGTCGACGCGAGCGAGATCCGGGTGACGGCCTCGGCCGGCACCGACATCGCGTTCGACGTGGCGGACCGGGAGTGGCGACAGGACACCGGCATCGTTCACGAACCGGGGGAGATGTCGAACTTACCGGCCGGAGAGACGTTCATCAGCCCCGAATCGGCGACCGGAACGTTCGTGGTCGACGGGACGATGATGCCGTACGGGCTGCTCGATCCGGAGCAGACGCTCACGTTCGAGGTCGCAGACGGCTACGTCACCACGATCAGCGACGATCGGATCCGCGAGCAGGTCGAAACGGCTGCCGAGGAGGTCGGGCAGGACGCGTACAACCTCGCAGAGCTGGGCATCGGCACGAACGTCGCCGTCACCGAGCTGGTCGGCTCGGTGTTGCTCGACGAGAAGGCCGCCGGCACTGTTCACATCGCCATCGGCGACGACGCCGGCATCGGCGGCGACACCGACGCCCCCTTGCATCTCGACGGCATTATCCGGGAGCCAACCGTCTACGCCGACGGCGAACGCGTGGAGCTGCCGGCTCCACGATGATCGAGTGAGTATTCAAGAATCTCGTCTGCCGCGCTGATCCGGAACACGTCGGTCTCGGTTCCGGGCTGGAGTTTGATTCCGACCCTTATGTCTTGTTGCGTATTTTTACATGCTGTATTTTTTGACGCAACAGCGTATAAAGAGTTCATCGGTCTGGGCAATGAGGTTGTTAAGGCGACCGTCTACGCCGACGGCGAACGGGTGGAGCTGCCGGCTCCACGAACAGCGGACGAAGCGAGCGAGTGAGCGGACGGTTCCGTGAGCGACGATCACCCACACAGTGGCGTGACGAACGCCCTTTACCGTCGCAGCGAATAGCGTCAGTATGAGCGATTCAACGCCGACGCACGTTCCGACGGCGTGTCCGGCCTGTTCTCCGGACGCGCCGACGGTCCACGAACTGCTCTCCTCGGGGGGGCAGGCGACCGTCCGGTGCACCGACTGCGACCACGTCCACAAAACGAAGATCGAAGAGGAGAGCACCGTCGAGCGGGACGTGATCGTCTCCCAGGAGGGTGAGTCGTTTCACACCCAGGTGGACGCGCCAGCGTCCGAAGAGCTTGCAGTCGGAGAGGAGTTTATCGTCGACACCGAGGAGATGCTCATGACGGCCCGGATCACGTCGCTCGAACTGGACGAAGAACGGACCGAGCGCGCGCCCGTCGAGGAGGTGCAGACGATCTGGACGCGTGCGGTCGACAACGTGTCCCTCCCCATCACGCTGAACCCAACCGACGGTCGGCACGACCAGACCCGCAGCATCGACGCGCTCGTTCCCGGCGACGAGGAGTTCACCGTCGGCGCGACCCAGGAGTTGGGCGATGAGACGTTCACGATCAAATCGATCAAGCTGCGGGACGACGCGGCCGGTTACAACCACGAACACCTCGATTTCGACGGCGACACCGCGACGGCAAAGGACATCCAGCGCGTGTACGCGGACGACGAATCCAGCTCCGCGTGGTCGGCGTGGTAGCAGTATAAACCCATGACCCGAGAGAAAGACCGCGAACGACTCGTAGACGTTCTCTCCCGGAGCAATCGGATACACAGAGAGTCGGTGCTCGACGCCGTCGGTGCCGTTCCTCGCCACGAGTTCGTCCCCGAAAGCCACGTCCAGCAAGCCTACCACGACCGGCCGCTCCCGATCGGCCACGGCCAGACGATCAGCGCTCCCCACATGGTCGCCATCATGACCGACCGGCTCGCGCTGTCGCCCGAGGACCGGGTGCTCGAAATCGGGACGGGCTGTGGGTATCACGCCGCCGTCGTTGCCGAACTCGTCGACACGACCGTCTCCAGCGTCGAGTACGTGCCCGATCTCGCTGAATCAGCCCAGCAACAGCTCGATCGCCTCGGCTACGACGTGCGCGTCAAAGCAGGCGATGGACGCGACGGATGGCCCGAACACGCGCCCTACGACGCCGCGTATCTGACGTGTGCCACCCCCGAGCTTCCCGGTCCGGTCGTCGAACAGATCGTCCCGGGCGGGCGGATCGTCGCACCGGTCGGGAAAGCACGACAGCAGCTCGTCATCGCCCAGAAAGAAGCGGACGGATCGCTGACCCGAACCACCGACGGCTACGTCCAGTTCGTCCCGATGCGTGGGTGAGAACGAAGTATACCGTCGGTCATGGGCCTTGGAACACTCGGTTGCCTGTTCACCACGGGATCGACCGCGACGCACCCAACAAGCGATCGTAGCGTATCAATGGATATGACCGACGGTGTATCTGACTCACGGTCGATAGACCCGATCCCGGAACGTGGCCACGCGCTCGCCATCACCGGTAACGACGACCTCGTACTCGCCGGTCCGCCCTGTCCGGTGTGTCTCCTCGGCAACCGCGGTGAGCGTGGTTTCCGGTTCGACGGCAGCGAGATACGAGATGTTTGTTTCGAGCGCAACTGCAGTGTCGCCGTGTGAGTTCGACGCCCCGGCGAACGCGGCGTCGGCGAGCGAATACAGCGCGCCGCCGTGAAGCGTTCCGTGGAAGTTCAGCAGCTCCTCGGTGACTGTCATGCGGGTTTCCGCGTACCCGGGTTCGAGCGCAACGAGATCGATGTCCAACGCCGCACAGAACGGGTCCCCCGCGATTCGCTCGCGGAGTTCGTGGGGAACGTCACTCATATCCCATCGATACCGTTCCACTGTTGTGATTCCCCCGGATCGACGATCACGAATCCAACCGTTCGGTGCGGTGATCGAGGCGCTCGTAGGTTCGATCTTGCTGTTCTTCGATGGCCGCGCGCATTTTCTCGGCCTCTTCGTCCGTGAGGATGCCAACCAGATCGAGCAGTGATCGCTCACCCGCAAGCCGAGAGACGGTGTCGGAGAACGATTCGTCGTCCCGTCTTCGTCGTTTCAGCTGTCGGTATGCGTCCCGTGTGAGACGGAGGGTCCGGTATTCGGGAGATCTCATACACATAACTGTGTATACCAGTGGCTTGTGCATAGGGGGAAAATCACGGATACCGAACGCTACCAGCCCAAAGGTAATGACCAAGACCGTGCAGTGTTCCGCCCGTCGAACGGCGTGTATGTTCCTCGAATTATAGTCGGGTGGTTTTTAACCTGGGTGGTGCAAGTATTGCCACATGAGCCAACAGACGATGGAGGTACACGACCACTACATCGGCGGTGAATTCGTCGCTGGCGCTGGTGAGGAGACGTTCGAATCGGAGAACCCAGCGAGCGGTGAAACGCTCGGGACGTTCCGGCGCGGGACCGAAACGGATGTCGAGCGCGCCGTCGCGGCGGCGGAGGGAGCGTTCGAGGAGTGGCACGACCTTTCCCACATCGACCGCGCGGAGTATCTGTGGGAGATCTACCACGAACTCAAAGAGCGAACCGAGGAGCTGGGCGAGACCGTGACCAAAGAGTGCGGCAAGGAGATATCGGAGGGGAAAGCCGACGTGGTCGAGGCTGCCCACATGGTCGAGTGGGCCGCCGGCGACGCGCGCCACCCCCACGGCGACGTGGTTCCGAGCGAGATTCCGAGCAAGGACGCCTACATGCGCCGCAAGCCCGTGGGCGTCGTCGGCTGCATTACACCGTGGAACTTCCCCGTAGCGATCCCGTTCTGGCACATGGCAGTCGCGCTCGTGGAGGGCAACACCGTCGTCTGGAAGCCCGCAGAGCAGACGCCGCTGTGTGGACAGACCATCGCTGAGCTGTTCGAGTCGACGGGGATTCCCGACGGCGTGTTCAATATGGTCCAGGGATACGGCGACGCCGGTTCGGAGATCGTCGACGCCCCGGCCGTGGATACGGTGTTGTTCACCGGGAGCGCGGAGGTCGGCCACGAGATCGCCGGAAAGGTCGCTTCCCGGCCGGGAACCACCGCCGCCTGCGAGATGGGCGGGAAGAACGCGGTGCTCGTCACCGACCAAGCGGATCTCGACGTGGCCGTCCACTCGGCCGTGATGTCATCCTTCAAGACCACGGGCCAGCGGTGTGTGTCGAGCGAGCGGCTCATCGTCCACGAGGACGTGTACGAGGAGTTCAAAGAGCGGTTCGTCGAGCTTGCAGAAAGCGTGGCCGTCGGCGAGCCACTCGATGAGAGCACGTTCATGGGACCGCTGATCGAACAGCGCCAGGTCGAGCGGTTCCACGAGTACAACGCGCTCGCACGCGAGGAAGGAGCGGACGTGCTCGTCGACCGGGCCGAACTCGACGCCGAAGAGGCCCCCGACGACCGCGGGAACTGGGTCGGGCCGTTCGTCTACGAGATCGACTACGACGACGCGGGCGAGACGCGGTGTATCCGCGAAGAGGTGTTCGCGCCCCACGTCGCGCTCATGAAATACTCGGGCGACATCGAGCGCGGGGTCGAGATCCAAAACGACACGCCCTACGGGTTGGCCGGGGCGATCATCTCCGAGGACTACCGACAGATCAACTACTTCCGCGATCACGCCGAGCTGGGGCTGGCGTACGGCAACCTCCCGTGTATCGGTGCCGAAGTGCAGCTTCCCTTTGGCGGCGTGAAGAAATCGGGCAACGGCTACCCCAGCGCGCGGGAAGTCATCGAGGCCGTCACCGAACGAACGGCGTGGACGCTCAACAACTCCAAGGATATCGAGATGGCACAAGGTCTCTCGGCGGACATCACGACCGACAACTGATACTGTCGGTTATCCGCCCGTGACTCGACAGTGGCGTTGTCGGGCGCATGGAGCACGTACCTGGCTGAATAGGCCGTCGAGTGGTCGACGATCCACGACCGACAGTATGAGACAGCGAGACGACCCGGACGAGGGAGCCGCTGAGACGAGGCCGACCTCCCAGCGGTGTCGGGCGATGAGGGGGTGAGTTGTCTGTTGCCGGTCTGACGAGAAAAGCGCCGTCCCGGCGTTCGGATCTTCTCTCGAACAGTAATAAATATTCTTACTGGGACGTGCCGATCGGTGTTTCTGCCGCCAACATTGTGTTGGTGTGACACACTCACAGAACGTATTTGTCCGCCCAAGCAGTCGGTTGTAATCGGTGCTGGCTTGGTGTGGCTAGTCCGGAGTGGGTGATAATGACACTTATTGGAGACATTTCGACGGTAAGGAGACCCGTGGGACAGACACGACGAGCGCAGCGGCACAACCGCTGTCGCCGGCATCGCTGCCAGCGTCGCCACCGGCCGAGACGGCCCGCGGCGGGGCGCAGCGGGAGAACGTAGGCACGTGAGCGCACTCGACGGGCTTCGTCGTCTGTTCGTCAATCCTGCGGACGATTTGGATCTGACATCGGGACCGATCGGGAAGCCGTTGCTGTATCTCTCCGCTCCGATCATCGTCACGAACCTGTTGCAGACGGCGTACAACCTCGCGGACACGTTCTGGCTCGGACAGTACGACACGACCGCGCTCGCGGCGATCAGCTTCGCGTTTCCAATGGTGTTTTTGCTGTTCTCGCTCGCGCTCGGCGTGTCCGTCGCCGGGAGCGTGCTCGTGGCCCAACACGTCGGTGCCGACCAGGAGGACAACGCCGAATACGCCGCGTCCCAGACGATCACGTTCTCGCTGATCGCGTCGGTGCTGTTGGGGTGCGTCGGCTACGTCTTCGTCGATGAGTATCTCGTGTTGTTGGGGGCAACAGAAAGCGTGATCCCGCCGGCAACGGCGTACATGCAGATGATCTCGATCGGCTTGTTCGCCATGTTCGGGTTCGCGGTGTTCATCGCACTGATGCGTGGCTACGGCGACACCGTGACGCCGATGGGGGTGATGTTCGGGTCGGTCGTGCTCAACATCGTGCTCGATCCGTTCCTCATTTTCGGCTTCACCGATAACCCGCTGTTCGGCTATCTTGGGCTGGACGGCGTCGAATCGATGGCGCTCTCCCTGACCGGCTTCACGGGATCGGGAATCGAGGGCGCAGCGATCGCAACGGTGTTCTCGCGGCTGCTCGCGTTCGTGGTCGGGCTGGTGATCCTGTTTCGGGGAGAGCGCGGCGTCCAGATCAACCTCAAGCAGATGGTGCCGGATCTCGGCTACGCCCGCCAGTTCATCGATCTCGGCGTTCCGGCCTCGATCGAGGGAACTGGGGTTGCGCTGTCGACAAACGTGTTGTTGTTCATCATCGCGGCGTACCCCGAGCCGGTCGTGGCCGCCTACGGGATCGGCACCCGCGTGTTCTCGGTGATCTTCCTCCCCGCGATCGCGTTTTCACAGGGGATCGAGACGATGACCGGTCAGAACATCGGCGCGGGAAAACACGGCCGCGCCGAGCGCACGAACCATTACGGCGCGCGCGTGATGGCGGTCGCGCTCACCGCGCTCGGCGTGGTCGTCTTTCTCGGGGCGCGCCCGATCGCCGCCGTGTTCACTACGGACGCGGCCGTGATCGACGCGACCGCGACGTTCATGCAGCTGACGGCGCTCACGTTCGGGGGGACCGGCGTGCGACGCGCGTACCTCGGCGGCTTCCGGGGGGCCGGCAAAACCCTCACCGCCGCGGTGATCACGGTGGGCGTGGTCGGGGTGCAACTCCCGCTAGCGTGGCTCGGCTCGACCGTTCTGGGCACGCGCGGGATCTGGCTCTCGTTTGCCGTCGCAAACCTCCTCGGAGCCGTCGTCGCCTATCTCTGGTTCCGACGCACCACGCGCAGCGATAGCCTGAGCGAACAGTACGAGAAAACGACCGTCACCGAACCCACGACGGACGACTAGCCGAGTCCCAGCGACCCGTTTCGGTTCTCGACCCACCGCACCAACGGAACCAACCGCTCACGAAGCTCTTGACCGTCAGCGGTAAGCTCGTACTCGACGCGGGGAGGGATCTCCCCGTGGCGCTCGCGCGAAAGGAGTTCGGCCTCGGTCAACTCGTTCAGGCGCGTCGAGAGCGTGGAACTGCTCACCTCGCCGAACGCGGTCTCGATCTCACTGTATCTGACCGGTCCAAGCGCACCCACGATACAGACCACCTCCATCGCGTGCTTCCGGCTGAGCAGCGTCATCACGCCGCCGAGCGGACAGTAGCACCGTGACTCCTCCGGCAACGATTCGACTGTATCATCCGTGGGCGTGCCGTCGGTCATGGGTTCGAGCTGATGGAGTTACTTTTGTATTTTGGAGTTGACAGTATAAATACTTCGATTATCAAAGTAACGGTGTATGTCGGACCAAACGCGCGATTGCTGTGCATCGACGTTCGAACAATCGGAGACGAGTGAGACCGGTGGCTACTGGCTCGGTGAGCGACCCATACTGAACGTACGACTGCCACAGGAGTTGGCACGGGCACTGGGCGATCGTTTCGGCACGGAGCCAATCACAACGCTCGGGGGGTTCGTCTCGTTCACACGACGCGCAGTCGACCACCCCCTCACTGCCACGGATCTCTGTCACACCACTCCCGACGAGCCGCATTACGCGCGGCTGGGAGGGGAAACGCACCACTTCGTGTGTTTCTTCGATGCGGTCATGCTGGCCCACATCGCGGACGAACCCGTCGAGTTCCACACGGAAAGTCCAGGAGGCGAGGAGATCGAGGGACGAATAGCGCCGACTGGAGCGCTCACCACCACGCCTCCGGACGTAGTCATGTCGTTTGGCGTGGCCGAAGCCAATCACGCTGAAGAGGGAGCCGACGCAGCGACCGCCGTCGAGGCGGCGATCTGCCCGTACATCGAGGCGTTCACGAGCCGCGAAGCGTACCAGGAGTGGGCCGAACGCGTCGCCGTTCCCACCGTCGGAATGAAGCTGGAAGTCGGCCTTCCGTTGGCCGTCGAGCTCACGGAGTGAGGAGACTGTGAGCGGAAGACGATGCCCTACGTCCGACGGTCATCGAGCGCAGGGAACTCCGCTCGAACCGAGTCGACGCGGTCGGGATCGACGGTGGCGGTGAGAAGCGTCGGGTCGTCACCCGACCCCGCGAGCACGGTGCCCCACGGGTCGTAGACGGTCGATCGCCCGAGCAGCGTCGCGTCCTCGAACTCGCCGGTCCCGTTTGCGGCCGCGACGTAACAGAGGTTTTCGACCGCACGGGCGCGCGCGAGGAGTTCCCAGTGCTCGACACGGGGGTAGGGCCACGCGCTCGGGACGAACACGAGGGTCGCGCCGGCGTCAGCGAGCGACCGATACAGCTCGGGAAACCGGAGGTCGTAACACGTGGACACGCCGATTTCGAACCCCTCGAAGGAGACGGTTGGGAGCCGTTGGCCAGGAACGAGCAGCTCCGATTCCCGGGAGTCGTACCCGAACAGATGCCGTTTGCGGTACACCGCTCTCCGGGTTCCTTCCCGGTCGAAAAACACCGCCGTGTTCGCCAGCCCCTCGTCGGCCGGTCCGCCTTCCGTGCGGGCGAGATCCTCGATGACAGTGCCGGCCACCACCGCGATGTCGTTTGATCGGGCCACCGCCGACAGCCGCGAGAGGGTGGGTCCCGACAGCCCCTCGGCGTGCTCGGCGTAGGCGGAAAACGAGAAATAGCCAACGGTGAACGCCTCCGGGAGACAGACAACGTCGCTCCCCCGACCGGCGGCCTCGACGATCGCGGCCTCAGCACGGTCGACGTTGCCCGCGACATCGCCCGGCTCGATGTGTAGCTGCGCGAGTGCGATCTTCATCCGGACAGGGGATAGTTCGCCCAAAGACATACATCACCCGGTAGAAAACGCCAAATATGGTTTCGAGCCTCAGCAACCGAGCGCAGTTCGTAGTGAGCTTTCTGGCGTCATTAGTGATTACGTACGTGATATACAGACGTGATGGTGACAAAGAACGGATCGAACCGCAGATGTATTCCCAAGTCGGTGCTGTCATCGGACTGTTCGCCGGCGTCAAACTGGCCCAGCGAGCCGACGAACAGCAGTCGTCATAGAATCGAGCGACGGTCACGAACGGACAGCACGCCGCTACTTGGACTGGTCCAGATCGGCGTGCAGCGCGTCCTCGAGATTGCGTAGCTCGTTCTCGAGATTTCCTTTGAAAAACCGTTCGACGCCGGGAAGCTTGCCCTCGACGGTGAACTGGTTGGTGAGTTTCGATCCGTTCTCGGTGGATTCGAGCCGGTGCTCACCGACGACGTGAACCGCAGAGGAGCGCCCGATGAATCGGACGTAGGTGGGTGGCTCACGGTCGGTTTCCTCGGTTTCGACCGAAACAGTGCGATTGAGGAGCGGTAGCGGCAGTTCGATCTGCCAGATTGCGGTCCGTTCACCCGTTTCTTCGAACTCCTGTACCACGCTGATGGCACGAGCGCGCTTTTCCGGGTCGGCAATGAAGTTCCACACGTCCTCGGGAGATGCGTTCAGTTCGAACGTTTGCTCTACCCGGACGGTCATACCTATACTTCGCCAGCAGGGGTAAAAAGTCCACTACTCCGGCGTGACCCGCCACGTGGTCGACCGCGCGCGGCCCCATTTCTCGATCTCGACGTCTTCTGCGGTGTCAGCGAGCCGTGGCAGGCGCGCACCGACCTGTTTCGAGGAGAGACCGAGCTGATCAGCAATGCGTTTAGAACGGAAATACCGTTTTCCCGACTCGACGCTCTCGTGAAGATAGTCGAGAATACGCTGGTCCTCATCGTTCAGTGTTCCCATACACGATAGATAGGCGCTCTACGGATTAATGATTTCGGACGATCCGTACGCGTGAAGCACCACGATGAGGATCCCACCGGAGAGCATCGCGCCTGCGAACCCCCAGCCTGCGAGCAGCTGTTGCTGTGCGAGACCCATCGTGAGCATCACGAGCGCCCCGATGAGACCGAGCACACCGAACAGCATCGCCACGCCAGTGCGCATATCAGTGTCGGCGGCCGCTGTCTTCGCCATACCTATCGAGGAGTGGTGCACGAATGAAAATCCCGTCGATTCGTGGCCAGAGCCGCGACCAACGCGCCACACACCGCTCCACAGAACGTCTGATGGGTGCTGATACTGTCGGACAGCAGTGATTGATACTGTCGGTCGTGGTCCGTCGACCACGCAGTTGCCCGTTCACCACGCGTTCCATCGCCGCGACACGGATCACCGTCGACCGCACGTCAGTATGACCGACAGTATGAATATCGGCTGCTGGTGACCTGCCAGACAGCAGCGAGATAGTCCGTCGCAATCTGTCCGTGGCTCTGTCCGACAGTATGAGACACCAGTCTTTTGTGAACCGGGATGGAAGCAGTGCTATGGCCGACAACGAAGAACAGCCGGACGAACCCAGCGAGGAAGCGACCGAGCAACCCGACGCGGGAGCGAGCGAGACTGAGGGCGAATCGGAAACCGAAGAGGAGAAATCGTTCCGCGAGCGCGTCGAGGAAATCAGACAACGCCGCGAGGAGGAAGGCGGCGAGGGCGACGAGCGACCCGAAGAGCCGTTCGGCGGCGGCGGCGGCGGTCCTGGCGGCATGGGCGGCGGGGGCGGGAACCCGTTCGCACAGATGATGGGCGGCATGATGGGCGGGGGCGGTCCCGGCGGCATGGGCGGCGGTATGGGTGGCGGACCCGGCGGTGCCGGACCAGGTGCGCAGGGTCCCGGTGGGGAAAGCAGCGAGGAACTCGTGCGCGAGGTCCGCAAGGTCCGCGACGAACTCCACGACGCACGCCGGGAACTCGAACGCATCGCCGACGCGCTCGAAGATCAGTAAGAAAGAGACTCGCTCCGGTTTCGACGCGCGTTCATCGAAACGCCGAGAGCGCACTCTGGAGGCGTCGATCGTTTGTGCCGTCGGTGAGTTCGTACCCCACTACCCCCCGAAGATCGACGGCGTACGTTCCTTCGTTGCGATCGAGTACGAGTACCCGACCTTTCACGCCCCGGACGGTGCCGCTCAGCAGCGTTTCGGGCACCGGCTGCGACCGGAGATCGAGACCGTAGTCGAACTCGAACGTCTCGATGGGATCGTACTCCGCGAGCAGGTCGGTCCACGCGGTGTCTGACACCGACCGCGAGAAACCGGAAATCTTCTGTGGAACGCGAACCCGATCGGTGATCTCGCGGGCGATCTCCTGTTCGATCTCGCGGGCGATCCGACCGTTCGAAACGGTCCGAATGTGAGCACCACGGTCTGCGCCCTGCTCGTGGAGGCGGGTTCGAAGCCGGTCGCGCTTGGTCACGCCGACCTTGAACGTCGACGGTGCGAACGCGGCGAGATACACCGCGTGCTCTTCGTGACAGTCCATCTCATCTTTCAGACACGTGCCGGTACAACGCGCGCAGATCCACGTCCGTTCGTGTGTTTCACAGCGCGGAGCCGACAACGCGGTACAACCGATGTGGCCGTTAGCCGTGAGTGTCCCGGCACAATGTCGCTCACCCAGCGCGTATCCGAGCGTTGTCCCTGCCTCCAGCGCCACCGTCTCGACCGCCCCATCGCTGGCTATCAGGAGCGTCCCGGCGTCCGATCGGTATCCGACGACTTGCACACCACACGTACGACCGCGCAGAATAAAACCATCTCCGTCTTCCCGTTTTCACGCTCCGATCGAAACACACCGAACGGAGCCACATACTCCACAATCGAAGACGGATACGTCCCAACAGGCACACGCAGGCATGGATTCTATTAGTATACAATGAGTTTCGTATGACATGTGGCCACCCCCAGACAGGGAGTTCGACGGACCCCCGGATCGATCGCGGGAGGTCACCGTTCCGGTTCCCTGCGAGAACGGCCGGATCACGATCCGAGTGGGCAAGGCGGCCTCGCCCGCGTTAGAGATCGATGTCGGTTCTCGATGGAAGGTCGCGTACACCCTCGAACTGGACGGAATGACGCGAACGGAAACGCTGGGCTACGCGTCAACGTACGACGACGCGGTTTCGGCGGTTCGGTCGTACCTCTCTGCCGTTCGGTCGGCACGGACCGAACACGACCGTCTGGACGCCCTCGATGTGAAATCCCGGATCGACGCGCTCGCGCCGTCGCCCTCGGAGCTAGTGATTACCGGGGTGGAGGAGTATCGAAGGGACGATACGGAGCGATTCACGCCGCCCAAGCCGTGATCCCGGTGTTTCATGAGCGCGGGTGAAACGCTACCGCGATGGTGACCGGTTTCGCCGTCGATTCCCCCCGCGAATTCGGCGGTGCGGTACAGCGCGGAGAAGAGCGTGACGTACAGCCGCGGAACGTGATAACCATATTAAATTATTAACTTAATAGAGAGGAATAATACTATTACAAGCATCCTTTTGTGCTGCGCGCGTCGGTACGCGGCCGTCGGCTCAAGCCTCGATGTCTGATGGGTCACACGGCATCTCTACCGTCCCCAACGACGACAGTACGTCGAACGCCTATAACCAAACAGTTGTCATCTAACTACGGATTTATTATTAATTATCTGATCATTTAGCGAACGTATCCACCGAGATATCAAAACGGAGCCGGTTGGGTGGTACCGGCGGACGGAACCAGCGGACAGTGAACGCCACGAGCCGTCTGATCGGGTTC
Organism: Halobacteriales archaeon YIM A00010; assembly: GCA_025041175.1. Taxonomy (GTDB): domain Archaea; phylum Halobacteriota; class Halobacteria; order Halobacteriales; family Haloarculaceae; genus Halocatena. Next base: position 65,304 of record JAKCFJ010000001.1, on the reverse strand, counting down.
GTGCCTGTAATCGGTCGATTCAGGGCTTGTCGGCCGGAAATCGGTGGAAGAAGGCGTTTGCGCCGTGGTCGCATACGCAGGCGAAGGGCATACCTTGGCCCATAGTGTAGGATCAGTAGCATAATCATGTCCAACGACTGGCGGTCAGCGACAGGCATATCGCCACACCAGACCGCACAATCGGACGAAGGGACAGAGATCGCTACGTCTCTCTCGAATGACACAGTGATCGTCGTTTCGAATCGCCAGCCGTACCGACACCGGTACCAAGAGGACGAGGACGGTGAGTCGACGATCACGGTCGATCGTCCGACGGGAGGACTCACGGCGGGATTGGATCCGGTCATGCAGCGGCTCAGCGGCACGTGGATCGCGTGGGGAGATGGCGGAGCAGACCGTGACACAGCGGACGAGGACGGCCAGATTCCAGTCCCTCCGGAGGATCCCCAATACACGCTCCAGCGGCTATGGCTCACCGACAGGGAGGTAGAGGAGTACTACTACGGGTACAGCAACCGTGCGCTGTGGCCGTTGTGCCACCTCGCAATGGGGAACGCGGAGTTCGACAGCGCGCAGTGGCGACAGTACTGTGCGGTGAACCGGAAGTTCGCAGACAGGGTGCTCGAACACGCGACTGGCGGTTCAGTGATATGGTTTCAGGACTACCACCTTGCTCGCGCCCCACAGCTCGTCCGTGAGCGGTGTTCGTCCGACCAGTTCCTTTTTCATTTCTGGCACATCCCGTGGCCGGCGGTCGATGCGTTTCGGGCGTGCCCCCAACACCAGGAGCTGCTGGAGGGGCTTCTCGGGAACGATCTCATCGGGTTTCACGTGCCCCAATACTGCCGAAACTTCCTCGAATGCGTCGAGATGTTGGTCGAACAGGCCGAGGTCGAGCACGAGAGCGGACGGATTCGCCACGGAGGGCGCGAGACAGTAGTCGGGTCGTTTCCGATGGGCGTCGACGCAGAAACCCTCAAGCGACAGAGCGCACGCGTAGAGGAGTCGATGTGGCGAACGTTCAAGCGCGAGTTCGGGTTGGACCCTGATCTGGGTGTCGTCCTCGGCGTTGATCGGCTCGATTACACGAAGGGCATCCCCGAACGGCTCCAAGCGCTCGAACACCTCTGGTCGGAACAGCCGGAGTGGCGTGGTGAGTTCACGTACGTTCAAAAAGGCTCGGAGAGCAGATCACAGATTCCGGCGTACCAACAGCTCCAAGACCGTGTCAGCACCATCACCGAGCGGATCAACGACCGCTTTGGCGGCAATGGCTGGCAGCCAATTATCATGATCGAGGAACAGCTCCCCAAGGACACGTTGTGTGGTCTGTATCGGTACAGCGATGTCGCGCTCGTGAGTCCCCTTCGGGACGGGATGAACCTCGTCGCCCAGGAGTACGTTGCCGCGCAGGTCGACGACGACGGCGTTCTCATCCTGAGCGAGTTGGCCGGCTCCCACGAACAGCTCGGTGACGCCGTGATTTCGGTCAACCCCTACGACACCGAAGCCCACGCCGACGCGATCGATCGGGCGCTCACGATGCCCGAGGCCGAGCGACGACACAGATCGCGCCGGCTCCGACGGAAGGTCCACAACAACGACCTCGACGCGTGGCTGCACGGCGTGTTCGACGCCGTCAACCAGCTTCGAGGGGACGCGGGATCGTGACGACGATCCCCAGTGGAACACGCGGGAGTCCGAACGGAATCACGAAACGAACTCGCGGATGAACCGACGTAGATCGGATGGACGACCACGAAGACGCTCACCAGGAACGGACGGGAGAACAGCGACGAACCAGGACGCGGGAGTCGGTCCCGCCGGCGCTCGACCGACTGGACCGGCTCGGTCGGCGGTTGGCAACCACCGGGACACAACGGCTGTTTCTCGGTCTCGATTTCGACGGCACGCTCGCACCCCACGTCGACGATCCGTCGGCCGCAACGCCGACGGCCGAAAACCGGCGCGTGCTGGAAGCGCTCAGCCGACGGAATGGAGTCGACATCGCGGTGATCAGTGGCCGCGCGCTGGACGACGTGCGCACTCGCGTCGGGATCGCGGACATCGGGTACGCCGGGAATCACGGGCTCGAACTCGAGGGTGCGTCGCCCCTGTCGGATCCCGACGCGACACGGTCGATGATCCAATCCGTGTGTGAGCGCCTCGAAGCGCGGCTCACTGACTGTGAGATTCAGGATAAGCGAATAACGGCGACAGTCCACTACCGGACGGTCGATCGGGAGAACATCGAATCCCGTGTCCGATCGGTCGTCGAAGCCGTCGTCGAGGACATCGAGAGCGCTACCGACGATTCTACCGGGCTCCGGTGGACGCCGGGACGGAACATCGTGGAGATACGGCCGGCGATCGACTGGGACAAGGGCGACGCCGTTGGGCGGTTCGTCCGGCGCTGTCCCGAGGAGTGTCTCCCGATGTACGTCGGTGACGACACGACCGACGAGGACGTGTTTCGGGCCATCGCGCCCGAGGGCATCGGCGTCCACGTCGGCAGCGACGAGACGGCCGCCGACTACCGGGTGGCCGGGGTCGAGGAGGTGACGACCCTGTTGGGGTGGCTCGCCGACACCGGACTCGAGGAGCTGGTAGGAGACACCAACGGTGATCGAAGAACATGAGACGACAAATAGCACTAACCGAAAATCCTGATGGACTGTGGACGGCCTACGACACCGCCACAAAAACAGTTACCCAAGGAACGACGAGGGACGAAGCCCTCGAAAGACTCGATGCGGCGATCGAAGCGGCGGAACCACGAACCGAGAGCGGTGATCGGGATGAGATCGATCCCGAGGATCCGCTCTTCAGTGGCGATCCAATCACGAGCGGTGACATGGGCGATGAAACGATCGACGACGTGCTGTACGGAGTTGTAGACGAAGGAGACGAGACGAGGCGGTGATCACAGCGTCGCGTACGACGCGGACGTTCGGGATTGCTCTTGTTCCCGAAGACACGAGGGTTTCACAACGAACGATTCCCATCACAACGCTATTTTACGCTAGCGATCCTAGTTAGCACAGATCAAACCATGCGCACCTACGAAGCCGACAGTATCACGCTCGAACAGGTGCGGGACAACGTGTGGGAGATTCCACAAACCGGCGAGATGAACGCGCCGGCGCGGGTGCTGGCCAGCGAGTCGTTGCTGGACGAGATCAGCGGCGACAGAACGCTCCAGCAGCTGAAGAACACGACCGAGCTGCCCGGAATCGCCAAGTACGCCGTCTGCATGCCCGACGGCCATCAGGGGTACGGCTTCCCGGTCGGCGGAGTAGCGGGGATCGACGCGGAAAACGGCTGTTTGTCGCCCGGAGCGGTCGGCTACGATATAAATTGTGGGGTGAGGATGATGCGAACGAACCTCGCATACGACGATCTCGAAGGCTCCGAGCCGGAGCTGGTCGAGGGGCTGTTCGAGTCGATTCCCTGCGGACTCGGGGGTGGGGGCGTGCTCGAACGCGACCGCGAGACGGTCACGGAGATCCTCGCGTCCGGCGTGGAGTGGGCGCTCGATTCGGGCTACGCGGTCGAGGCGGATCTGCGCCACTGCGAGGACGAGGGGCGGCGTCCGGACGCCGACCCGGACGCGGTCTCACAGGAGGCCAAAGACCGGGGAAAAACCCAGATCGGGAGCCTAGGGAGCGGGAACCACTTCCTCGAAGTCCAGCGCGTGACCGACGTGTTCGATCCGGCGGTCGCCGACGTGTACGGGCTGAAGCCCGATCAGATCGTGGTGCTCATCCACACCGGGAGCCGGGGACTCGGCCACCAGGTCTGCACGGAGTATCTGGACGCGATCGAACGACGCCATCCGGAGCTGCTCGACTCGCTTCCCGACAGCGAGCTGGCGGCCGCGCCGGCGGGGAGCGAACTCGCAGCAGCGTACTACGCCGCGATGTGTGGGGCAATCAACTTCGCGTGGGTGAATCGACAGGTGGTGATGCACCGAACCCGGGAGGTGTTCGAGGAGGTGTTCGATCGGTCGTGGCAAACCATGGAGATGGAGCTGCTGTACGACGTCGCACACAACAGCGCGAAGCTGGAAACTCACGAGATCGACGGCGAAAAACGGGAGCTGTACGTCCACCGCAAGGGATCGACGCGGGCGTTCCCGGCGGGACGGGCGGAGGTCCCCGACACGTATCGAGGCGTGGGACAACCGGTCCTCATCCCCGGAAGCATGGGGGCCGGGAGCTACGTCCTGTGTGGCGGCGACGCCGCAATGACCGAGACGTTCGGATCGACCGCACACGGCGCCGGGCGGGTGATGAGCCGAACGCAAGCCAAACAGGAGTTCTGGGGCGGTGACGTACAACAGGAGCTACAGGACCAACAGCGTGTCTACGTGAAAGCCGACAGCGGCGCGACGATCGCGGAAGAGGCTCCCGAGGTGTACAAGGACGTGGACGAGGTGGTCGCGGTCTCCGACGCGCTCGGTATCGGTGATCCCGTCGCACGAACGTTCCCCGTCTGTAACATCAAAGGATAGCGGACACGACACCGGATCCCGTCCGATATCCCGGACCAGACCATTCTATTTCTGATACATAACGATGTAGGACACGTGGAACTGTTTGAACCGGGCGAGGAACCGATCGAGGAGCACGAACGCCGCGTGAAACGGGAGCAGTCGGGTGTACCCGGTCGGTCCCGGAAAGGTACGGAGTTTGGCGATCGACCAGTCGAACGTGTTTGCAGTGGTCAACAGCTCCGAGAGCCGGCCCCATTCGTATTCAGTGGGAAACGCATCGATGTCGGTCGAGTCGTGGCCGTTCATCCGTAGCCACAGCTCGTGAAACCAGAACGGGGTCAGATCCGAGAGGATCGCGTAGTAATGGAGCGGATTCGGGACGAGAATCAGAAGCGAACCGCCGGGGGTGAGGATCCGATCGATCTCGGCTAACACGTCCCACGGCTGCGTGAGGTGTTCGAACACCATCTCCGTGAACACGAGATCGAAGCTCTCGTCTTCGAACGGGAGCGTGACGGCATCGCCCTGGACCTTCGGCCCGGTATCGTTGCGCGACAGCCCTTCTCGATCGATGTCGAACGCGACCACATCGCTCTCATCCGGAAGCTGAGAGCATTTCTCGGCCCTGTCCCGACCGGATCCGAGGTGTAAGGCCCGCGACGGCGAAGAAGAAGCGAGCAGCCCGTCGTACGTTTGGTGGCAGTTCTGTCGTTCCGGTCCGATTGCGTCCTCGATCGAATTGTTCAGATTGACAACCGATCCCCTGATCTGTGATAACATTTGAACGGCTGAACCGCACGAAAGATGAAAATAGTTACGGCCACCTGTTCAACAGCAATGTGTTCGTGCTGTCATCGATCGACGCTGCCGAGGACGAGATCGAGGCTTCCGAGCGAGGCGATCAGGTCGGGAACGTACTCTCCCTCGGCCATGACCGGGAGCGCGGACAGGTTGTGAAAGCACGGGCTGCGGATCTTGAAGCGGGCGGGGGTGTCGGTGCCGTCACTCCGGATGTAGATTCCGAGCTCGCCTTTCGCGGATTCGACCGCCTGATACACTTCGGTGTCCGGATCGGGTTTGAGCGTCCGGGGGACGTTGGCCTGAATTTCCCGTTCGTCTTCGGGCCACTCCTCGAGCAGGTCGATACACTGGCGGATGATCTTCGCGCTCTCTTCGACCTCGCGGAGCCGAACCAGCACGCGCGCGTAGTTGTCACAGCCGTCCTCGGTGATGACATCCCAGTCGAGCTGGTCGTAGTAGCCGTACGGATCATCCCGTCGGAGATCGTACTCTACCCCCGAGCCGCGAGCGACCGGTCCCGTACAGCCGTAGTCTTTGGCTGCGTCGGGCGGAAGGACGCCCGTATCCACACACCGAATTTGGAACACTTCGTTGCGCGTCAGGAGGTTATGATACTCCTCGAGAGTTCCCGGCAGTCCGTTCAGGAACGCCCGCATCTTCTCGAAGAACTCCTCGCGGGGTTCGGGCAGATCCCACGCCACGCCACCGAGCCGGAAGTAGTAAAACATCATCCGTTGGCCCGTGAGGTCTTCGAGGATGTCCTGGACGAGTTCACGGTCGCGGAACGCGTACTGAAAGATCGCCGTGAAATCGCCGTACACATCGAGCGCGAACGTGCCGACCGCGAGGAAGTGCCCCAGCATTCGACCGAATTCGGTCGCCATCGTGCGCAACACCTGTGCGTACTCGGGAACGTCGAGATCGGCGAGCGATTCGATCGCTCGCGCGACGGCCCACTCGTTCGGGAGGTTCGCCGTGTAATCCCACCGGTTGGAGTAGGGAATGATCTTGTGGCGGTAGGTCCCCTGTTGGCACATCTGCTCTTCACACCGGTGGAGGTAGCCGATATCCGGTTCCACGTCCGCGACTTGCTCCCCGTCGAGCGTCGTTTCGAGGTGGAGCACGCCGTGGGTCGCCGGGTGGTGAGGACCAATGTTGAGAAACATCGTATCGGTTCCACCGCCCGTGGTCGCTTCGTCTGCCGTGATTTCGCTCGATTCACTGGTCCGCTCGGTTTCTCTCGCCCGGCGATCGGCTTCGAGGGGGTTTGCGTGCTCGCGCAGCGTGACGACCTGGTGTTGCTCCTGGTCGTACTCCGGGCGCAGCGGGTGGCCCTGCCACGTTTCCGGAAGGAGGATCCGGCGGAGATCCGGATGGCCGTCGTACTCGATGCCGACGAGGTCGTACGCCTCGCGCTCGTGCCACTCTGCCGTCTGGTACACCGGCGTCGCGGTCTGGCTCACCGGCCGATCCGTTCCCGTCGGAACGACGACGCTCAGCTCTCGGGTCGGTTCGTCGAAGCTCCGCAGATGATAGATTGTCTCGAAACGGTCGGCGTACTCCTGGGCAGTCACGCACGAGCAGTGGTCGAAACCGGCGTCGTCCCGGAGCGCGAACAGAACATCTTGTACCTCGTCCGGGCGGACGATGAACGCCTCGGTGTTGGTGTGTTCCTCGCGGTCGATGACGTGATCGCCCAACAGCTCCGCGAGCGCGTCGTAATCGACCGGAGCCGTGTCGTCGATGGTCGATTGTGGGGTGGAATTGGGATTCATATCGGTCGTGCTGGTTTACCGTTCTTCCGGTTCGGTCGTTCGTCCGGCCTCTTCGTCTTCGATCGTTCGACCGGCGATGTAGGTGAGAAACGCGAGGAGCACAAAGGGAATGACGAGCAAAAACAGACCCATGCCGAACATGAACGGGTTCGGGCGGTACGGATCGTACACGGCGAACAGGCCGAAAAAGAAGGCGAGTATGACCAACGGAACGATGTTCACAGTGATGTCGAGAACCGTCTGCCATTCGAGCGGGTACTCACTCATGGGCGAAGAACCTTGGTGATCCGTGGAGAAACCAGTGTGGGTGGTATATTCAAGCACTGTCGTCGCGTTCTCCTCGGATCACGACCGATCGAGATACGTCATTGCTTGCTCGTCGTTGACCTGTTCGAACCGGTCGTAAAACTGTCCGACGGCCCGGAAGCTCGATGGGGTCTCGAGACAGACCACTTCGTCGACAATCGAACGCAGATCGTCGATCGTTTGTGGTGATCCGACGGGAACCGCCAGCACGATCCGACCGGCGCCCGCGTTGGTGACGCGGTCGATGCAGGCTCGGACGGTCGCCCCGGTGGCAACGCCGTCGTCGACGATGAGCACCGCTTGCCCGTCGATCGACGGCGGTCCCTGATCCCTCCGGTATCGCTGTGCTTTCTCGCGCGCAGCGGCCGCCATCTCTTCGCGTTGTGTTTCGAGATACTCCGAGTCGATATCGAGCGTCCCGATCGCGTCCTCGTTGAGCCACACGCTCTCGTCGCTCGCAACTGCCCCGATTGCGTACTCCGGGTTGTGGGGCGCACCGATCTTCTTGGCAACAACGATGTCGAGCGGACGGTCGAGCGCGTTGGCCACTGCGCGACCGAGCGGTAACCCCCCTCTCGGTATCGCCAGCACGATGTCACTGTCGATACCCCGTTCGGTCAGCTCCGTGCCGAGCCGTTGTCCTGCGTCTGTTCGATCGGCAAAGCCCATACCGTATTTTCGGTCTCGACTGGTAAGTATACTCGTTTTCATAATAATTAATATATCTATATTATTGGAACCTCCGGGCTCCTCGATCGAGGAGCAACGCCGCTCGGTTCGTGGTGTGGTCGTTTCCGAATGGAGTGAAACGTGGCCCGGATCCGTTCCGGAAGCGTTCGGAAACGGTTCGTTCACTAGTGTCGATCGGTGGACGTATTCAGTCTGCTCTCGAAACTAGTTCTGTGCAATGGTACCAAACAACATTTCCGTTCGGAGGGGAGCGCGGGGTCGGCTTCGATCGATCGGGGTGGTCGTGCTCCTCATTGCCGCCGCGCTGACCGTGGCAGGGGTGGCTGTGGTGCCGTTGCTGTTCGTGCTGTCGGCGGTGGGAATCGCGCGCGACAGCACTGTGGGGTACATCGTTCTGATCGCAGAACAGCAGTTGGTGTTCGGTCTCGTGACCGTCGTGTACGCTATCTACACCGACGTGGATCTCATCGCCGTTCGGTGGCCCTCCCTCCGGAGCATCGGCGGGGCCGTCGTGGGGGTGGCGTTGCTCCTCGGCGCGTCACAGCTGATGGGCGTTCTGTTGTCCCAGAGCGGGATCAGCGGTGGGACGAACCAGATCGAACGCTTCGCTCGTGAACGGCCCCGCCTGTTGCTCTATTTGATCCCGATTGCGATCGTTCTGATCGGGCCGGGCGAGGAGCTGTTGTTTCGGGGGGGCGTTCAGGGCCGGCTTCGCCGGTCGTTCACAGCGGTTCCGGCGATCGTTCTGGCAAGCATGCTGTTCGGACTCGTGCACGTTCCGGCGGTGGTCGCAAGCAGCGCTGTCGGCGTCGGTAGCTACGTCGTCACCACCGTCGTTCTCGGTCTCGTGCTCGGGGCGCTGTACGAGCACACGGACAACCTCCTCGTTCCGGCGCTCGCACACGGCGTGTACAACGCGATCCTGTTCGGCGCGCTGTACGTGCTGCTCGTTGGGTAGCGGTCCACGGGTTCGCGTTATCGGACATTCAAGCTGGGCTGTGCCCCTCGAGACGAAGGCAGTGAGAGCCGAGGGTCGCGCCGCCGATTTCCGATCACGCGTCAGGAACCAATCGGTCGAGAACACCGTGAACCGGATCGCAAAAACGTTGTTGAAGGCGATGATACCGAATGCGCCCGGAAGACTCGCGAGGCAGCCGTTATCCTCTTGGCGCAACGATTTCGAAGATTTCCTGCGCGGTCCAGATCTGATTCCGTTGCTGTCCGGTCTGTTCCGTTATTAGTCCGTTGTCTTCGAGGTGATGTAACGCCTGATTCACTGCCGGCTGTGATCGATCTAATTCGTCGATCGCAGCGGATGCCGTGAGGTACGGTCGTTCGAAAAGGAACTCGATAAGTTCTCGCACGACCGGCCGGGCGTCGCGATACTCATCTCGGTAGGTATCCCGGAGAGAAAGCAGTGTTTCGCCACACTCGTACGCGTCTTTGGCTTGCGTTTCGAAGGCTTCGAGGACGAATCGGACCCATTCTTCCCACGCTCCATCTTGACTCACCGCGAGCAGATGATCAAGATACGCCCGCCGATGAGCATTGAAAAACGCACTCAAATACAGATATGGTCCGTCAAGGAGATCCCACTCATACAGCAGGAGAACCATCAAGAGGCGACCTAGACGCCCGTTTCCATCGAGGAACGGATGAATGGTCTCGAACTGATAATGAAAGAGTCCGATATCGATGAGCGGCGTGTATACAGGAGCGTGCTGCAAGTACGTGAACGCTTGTTGGAGGAGCAGATTCACCACCGTCGACCGTGCTGGAATGAATCGTGAATCCTCTACGGACGCATCCTGCGCTCCGATCAGTACCGGCTGCGTTCGTAGCTCACCAGGGTGTTTCTCCTCTCCACGCACTCCACCCAGCAACGTCTCGTGTAGTTCACAGACCAGTTCATCGTCCATCGTATTACCGCCAGCGAGACGGGCGATTCCCTCGTGAATGGCTTGCACGTAGTTGTACGCTTCCGCGATATCAGCGTGTTCGGACGCAGAGCGCTCCGGCGTGGCCCCGCTTTCGTGTTCGTAAATATCCGAAAGCGTAACGCGCGTCCCTTCGATTTGGGAACTCATTGCTGCTTCCCGGTGGATGAACGGACTGAGAATGACCGCTGGGTTGGCGACATCGCGGTGTAGTGAACTCAGTTGGCCGAGCGCGTACATCGCATCGCTGTTCGCTTCGAGGAGTTCCGTACTTACATCTATGTCCGGCGGAAGCGCGGCTGGCGTGTAGCAGGGAATACTGTTGTGATACTCTATCTCACCCGGCCCATTCTGAAACTCATCCGGATTCATTATCTATACAGCGATTCGATCCGGAGTAAGATAACGATTTAGTTATTTCGTTATCTATACGCCCTTTTAACCAGAATAAGATAACTATCTACCTATTTCGTTATCTAATATGGGAAAGTAACCCATTGAGATAACGATATCCGGATGACGATGTCGTAGCGGCCCAATAGGGAAACAGGCGTATCAGTCGTCCGTCGATGGGGTTTCCCTGCTTGTGACATCGCTACTGTACTCCGTGTCGGTGAGATCCGTCTCGCGCCACGTGCCGCGCTTGAACCAGAGATACGCGATGACGCCGCCCGCGAGGTTCGATGCGGGGAACGCGATCCAGAGTCCGGTGGAATCGAGTGCGAGTACGTTCGTCCCGATCCACGCGACCGGCAGCCGAACGATCCCGAGCGACACGACAGAGATGACAGCGGCGATCAACGTCTTGCCAGCCCCGCGGAACCCACCGGTGTACGCGCGCATGACGCCGATGAACCCGAACGTCGGCGCGGCGTACCGGAGGAAGTCTGCGCTTGCATCGACGACAGCGGGATCGTTCGTGAAGACGGCGGAGATCGGTTCCGCACCGAACCAAGCGATAACGCCGAGCGCGGTCAGACCGACCAGCATGATGCGAGAGCCGAAGTGGTTGGTTTCGGCCGCCCGGTTTTGCTTTTTCGCGCCGACGTTCTGGCCGGTCATCGTCTCAATGCCTTGGGAAAGCGCGAGCGCCGGGAGGAAGACCACCGAGAAGATCCGGGTTCCGATCCCGTAGGCGGCGACGATGGATGCCGGGAAGGCAGCAATGATGACCATCAGGAGGTTGATCGAGAGCGAGCGCGCAGTCCCCTCGATCGAGGCCGGGACACCGATGTCGAACACCCGGCGAGCAAACGAGAGGTTGGGACGCATCTGAGAGAGCCGAATCTTCACACCGCGGCTCCCGTTAAACATGATCCAGATACCGACCACGAACGCGAGCGCCCGGGAGAACACCGTTGCGATGGCAGCACCTTCGATCCCCGAGCCAGCGTATCCTGTCAGCCCGAACAGCCACGTTTCAAGCCCGCTCGCGCCGAGATAGCCGAACAGCGGATTGCTCTCGAAGCCGAAGATGAGGATCGGATCGATCACGATATTCAACACGACAGAGCCGAACATCACGAACATCGGCGTGATCGTGTCTCCATACCCGCGCATGAGCGAGATGAACACGGCGAACCCGAAGACGGCGACCAGTCCGACCGAGTACACCTGCATGTAGCCGGTCGCTAGCGGTGCGACAGCCGACGATGCCCCAATCAGGTCGAGGAGGTCCGCAACGAAGACGTACCCCACCGCGCCAAGAACGAGCGACGCGATCACTGCGTATGCGATCGTTTGGGAGGCGGCGTACTCGGCCTGACGCTCCTCACCAGCTCCGACGTGCTGAGCGACGAGCACGCTGCCAGCCACGGAAAGGCCCAGTGAAAGCGAGATCATCAAAAACACCATGGGGAACGCGAAACTGATCGCCGCGAGTGCATTCGTGCTGTACTGGCCGAGCCAGAACGTGTCCGCGAGGTTGTAGGCGGTTTGGAAGAGGTTCGTGATGACGATCGGCAGCGAGAGGTAGAACAACGGCCGCCCGATGCCGCCCGCTGTCAGATCGAACTCGTCTTTGGTTTTGAACAGCTTGTTGAAAAGCGAACGAATGCTCACTCGGAAACCACCTCAGGAGCCACACCATCGGCGAACGCGTGCTGCTGTACGTCCCGGAGAAGTATCTCCCGTGTGTGCTCGATGGGGTGATCCACGGCGAGGTGTCGGGTGAGGGCACCGTCGAGGACGGTGACGACAGATTCTGCAACCGTGCCGGGATCGAGCGTGGCCGTGCTCCCAGTCGATTCGTCCGCCCTATCCAGAATGCGGAGCAACGCGTACCCGCGCTCGTAGAGCGCTCGGGACGCCGCTCCCATGCGTTCGTCAATTGTCTCGTCAGTCATGTATCATTAATGAGTAGAAACTGACTGTCCAGTCAGCTCGTATCATAACTGACTGTCCAGTCAGTTAAATAGCTGTTGGAATCGAATGATGTGGCCGTGTTGTTAGTTCCCTCGGGAATGAGTGTCTGTCTCGGTGTCGTTCGCTCGTCCCGGCGCGAAACGGCTGGTCAGTCGAGCGCGTCTCTGTCAGTTTGAGAGTCGCTGATATCCGTTTCGTAGGAGCATTCCAGTTCCCACCGCAGTCCAGACACCGGCACCAAGGAAGACAGTCGAGCGAACGAGTCCAAACATCGGGACGGGAGTGTACCGGCCAAGAACGAGGAGTACCACCGCTACGGCCCAGAGGGCGCACACTCCGGCTGTGGCTAGAGAGAGGAAACGACGCACGTGCTCGGTTACGAGTGTGATTACTTATCGTTGTTGAACAGATACGGAGCACCGTGCGTGCGCAGGGCTGGTACCGCGAACCGTGGCGTCGCGTGCTGTGTATCGTGTAAACGGCAACCGAGCGATGAATCTCTGAATCGATCGCTGTATGGTGGTTCACCAAAGCCGAAAACTTCATTATTACCAGGTATTGATTTCGATATCCATGACATCTCGATCTGTATCATCCACCTGTTTCGTCCTGCTGGTAGTCGTTATGCTGCTTATTCCTGGCTGTATTGGCCCACTATTCGAAGATATGGGCAATGACTCACCGGAAACAGCAGTCTCTGATGACAGATCCGACCAGACCACCTCGCGAGATCCGACATCAACCTCCACGTTCACGGGTTCCGCAACGCCGACAGCCACCGCAGCGCCCATGGCCACGTCGACGCCGGCTACCCCAGAGGAACAGTCAACGCTGACGGTAGCGATCGAGGACACGAAGGGAGAAACCCGTACACTCACCCCCGAGATACGGGAAGCGTTGGACTACTGGGAACAGAACAGCGAGCAGTACGCGGGACATCCCATCGAGTTCGTTATCGAGCCGGACGCGGAGGATCCGGACATCCTCATCTCGTACGTTTCAGCCGTCGAGGAGTGTGGAGATATTGATTATCCAGAGAAATATCTCGCCGGATGTACGCGAAGCGACGGGGAAAAAGTGCTCGTCGAGCTAGAGACCGACTACACGGACGAATCGATGGTAGACCTTACCATACACGAATTCGGTCACGTTTTGGGTCTGGGTCACGACGACGCACCGCAGGAGTACATGGCCCCACGGCAAAACCTGGAAAAACCCCCGAGCCCCGACGCAACCGAGCGCGAACTGCCGTGGAATCATTCGACCTTGACGGTCGGCATGGATCTCTCGAACGTTCCAGCCGACGAACGATCGGCTGTCAAGAGTCAGATCAGGAAGGCGATTTCGTACTACGATAGCGGCGCGGACGGAAGCGTCCCGGAATCCGTCTCCTTCCGTTTTGGCGAAGACCCCGACACAGCGGACATTTCCATCCGGTTTTCGGAGGACTCCCCGTGTGACTCTGTCGATAGGAGAGGAAGCGGATCGTGTCATACGAAATATGGATATGATCCAGATCGCGACAGCGAGTTCGAGTACTACGGCAATATCACCATCGTACTCACCAATATCGACACCGAGACCGTCGAATGGCACGTCGGCTATCAACTCGGGTATGGCTTCGGCTTTAGTGAGCCGGGTGACTGGCCAGAGCGATTCCAATCCCGTTCATAGGGCACGGTGCCTGCGATCGGGCGACAGCCTTCATCCTCGTAGCGGCGGTGATTCGAATTCGGTCTCGCACGCCGAACAGCCGACGACGGACTGGCCGTCGGCGTCGAGCGTGACGCGCAGGTCGCCACCCCCACACGCTGGACACACCGTTTTCGGCCGTTGTGTGAGAGAACAGTCCGGGCAGACGAACTGCAACCCGTTGGCGGTCGCTATTCGGAGGTTGGGGTGATCACACTCCGGGCACTCCAACGGAACGCGTACGTCCTCGCTCTCTCGGGGCGCTCCAAGCGCGAGCGCCACGAGGTCCTCATCGGCAGCGTTCGCGCCGGATTGGAACTCGCCGGGACCGAACCGAATCGCTTCGCCGGCTTCGACAGTGATCGTTCCCGCCATCGTTTCGAAGGCTGCCGTTCCGTCGAGCACGACAAACACCTCTTCTTGATCCATGTGCGCGTGGACGCCGCTCGGAAACCCGCTTCCGGGTGGAATCCGGTAGTGGTTGACCGCTATTTCCGTGGTATCTAAGGGATCGGACAGACGCAGGCGGTCGACGGTCTCGAGATCCGAGTCGATCGCCGCGAGCGCGACCCTGTTCATGCCCATCGATCACTCCGTTTCGGACGCCGGGACGACCTTCTTGCCGGTTTCTTTCGGAATCACGCGCCGGTCGGCGTCGGTCCACTCCCGTTCCAGCTCGCGGCCCTCGAACAGCCGGTCAAGAAACACGGCGAGTCCGGCGACCTCCGAATGGGGCTGGTTCGTGACGGCGACGTTGAAATCCGCGCGGTCGTACACGTCGAAGGGAACCTTTTCGGCCCCCACGACCACGAGCAGCGGGCCTGTGCTAGCTCGGAGATCGTCCTCCACGGTCTGGACCGGCAGCCCGTACATCGTCAGGTGGGCGACCGTCCCCTCGAACGTGCTCACCAGTCGTTTGGGATGGTCGGTCGTCTCCACCGCGAACGGGCCGCCGAACCGCTCGGTGATGTCGGCCACGGTGTCGCGGGAGTGAGAGGCGTCGGTCGACAGGATCACCCGATCGGCACCGAGCGCCCGGGCGGTGAGACCGACGTGGGTCGTCATCCGGTCGTCCCGCCCGGGCCGGTGTCCGAGCCGGAGCACGGTTACCTCGCGTTCGAACATACTGCGCCTACTATCGGCAGCGGTTAGGCGGTTTCGCTGTGAGTGAACGCTCTCGTGCCAAGGGATCGGTGGGAACGGGCGGCATGGGAGAGGATGCGGAGATCTTCTTCAGTCCCTACCTGGAACAGGACACCGCTACGGTCGGGAAAGGGGATCTCGGGATGCGACTCCTGCGGCGGGAGGAGGGGACTGGTTTCGTGCGATTTCCGAACGAAGGGACACCGGTCTGGGAAGCGTTCAGGGGTGTAGAAAAGAGCGAGACGGGCGAACCGACGTTCGTCGATCTTCATCACTGGAACGACAGGGAGAACGTGTGTGATCCGGGTAAGATAACCCGTTGCAGAAGTTAGTTGATCGGCACCGAACGCCCGCGCGGTGAGACTGTTGTACAGTAGCTATGTGGAACGCTAGTCCACGTATCTCGCAGGAACTGCGAGGCCAAACTGTTCAACTGTCTCAGCCACGATTCCCTTCGCGGTATAGATATCAGGCTTGTAGTACAGTTCGTGAGTGACGCTGTATTCGTTCCGGAGATGATTCCTGACTCGGTTGACATCGTGGCGCTCGAAATAGTTGGGTGTGTAGACCGTGAGGAGGTAGTCATCGTACATCGGGAGTTCCTCGTACCCGAACGCGGTCATAGCCTTCACTGCCCAGATAACTCCCTCCTCTGCGTCTGTCACAAGTTCGGGCCACAGTTCTTCGATTCGTTCTGCCGACCCGGTGACCTGCCACTTGCCGATGGTCTTCCGCTGTTCGAGTGCTTCGCGGTCGATTTTCCGTATCGCCCCCTTGTCTGCTGGTGGTACGTCAGCAGCCGTAACGTCCTCGGGTCGTGTAACGTCGTGATCCGAAAAGTAGTCGTCGCCCCCGATTTTCGATGACTCACTCACGTCTCGACTACGTAGCCAATACTGCGCTGACTCGCTGATTTCGAGCGGCGACTGCATGGATAGTATCGTGCCCAGGTACGATTGGGTTGGGGATGAATACTCGCCATACGGAGTGAAAGTGAAGCCGTGAAAGCCCGTCCAAGATATCAATAAATAAATAAGTGGAGATCGTTCCGCGATTTGGTCGAGAGCCTGACACGTCCTCCACCGGCTGTTATCTGCTGGGGAACGCAACGGCGTCGGACGGCAGTAGAGTCAGGAGTGCAAAAACAGGAAGATCACTTAGTGACAGATTCCATGAATGATCTAGCCACACGCAGCGCATCAGGCATTAGTTCTCGTCGGCTAATGTCGCGTCGCGTCCCATCGTCGATCACCTCAACGACAATATCATCGGACCAATCGTCTCCGCGACGGATGCAAAGGACCACTTCATCGTGGCGGTACTTTGCAAAGACTTCGGGCGAGGTGGGTTCGATGCTCTCCCACCCGTCCGTATCGATCATGAACACTGGGTATAACCAAATTTGTAATAAGTCTTCTGGCAGATAGAACGTACCGATAGCGAAGCAACCCGCGATCGCATTGCTCAATCCAAGAATGCCATGGTAGACCACGAATCCCCGCTTAGCGAATTCCACCGAATCGAAGGAAGCGCTGGCCAGAGCACAACCAGGCATTGAAACACTCACAGCCTCTCGTAGCGTTTCAACCGCACCAGGGCCGACCAAAACCAGGAACGCCCCCGGCGACATCACCAGATGTCGGAGACATCTGGTTAGCAGTCGGCCACAGGCCAACGTTTGTCCGGCGTGTGGCTGTGAATCGTCGCTGTGCATCGGCGTCGAAACGGGGACCGAGGAGGTCGTGATGGCTCCGGACTGTCCGCTGTGTGACGCCGTGGTCCAAACGATCGCCGACGGGATGGAGTTCGATCTCACGTAGTCCGGCCACCGGCCCACGGCCCGACTGCCGCGTACAACGGCCCACAACGGAAACTGTAACCTCTGTTGCAAAACATTATTTCAGCGATTGTTTTAGTGTCGATATCTCGTGGTAAACAGTGATGCACAAACCACGCCAGCCGCGCGTCGTCGCCCTCTGTGGGAGCCTCCGCGAGGGGAGCAGAACCCGGATCGCCCTGGAAAGCGTGCTGTCGGCGGCCGACGAGGCGGGTGGATCGACGGAACTCGTCGATCTCCGGACCCTCGAGCTGCCGGCACTGAACGCCGCTACCAAGAACACCGACGCCGACCACCTCACAGACGCTATCGCCGCTGCGGACAGCGTGGTCCTCGGAACGCCGAACTACCACGGATCGTACTCCGGGGCGCTGAAAAATGCCCTCGACTACTGTGGTCGCGAGGAGTTCTCGGGAACGACCGTCGGACTGCTCGAAGTGGCCGGCGGGCAGTTTCCGGGCACGGCACTCGACCACCTCCGAACGGTCTGTCGAACCGTTCGCGCGTGGACGCTCCCCACAGAGGTAGCGATCCCCGATTCGCACACCCAGATCACCGACGACGGCGTTCGAGACCAGCAGCTGGCGGAACGGATCGACCGACTGGGACGGGAACTCGTCGCGTACGCCGGCGTCTCCGACTACCCGGAGATCGCCGCCCGACGAAGCGAACCGGCGCGATGAAGCGACGGGAGAACGACTGAACGCCGCGCTGGAGAGAGATCCCGATCAGGAACGTACGGCGGTGACAGCGAACGATCGAACCCACCGATCGGCGCGCATCATATTATCCACTCGAAATAACACCGCCAACTATCGGAATACACTTACTGTGATCGCTACCACACCCGGTATGGATCTCAGCGGAAAGCGCCTCGTCGTCACCGGTGGAGCGGGACTGATCGGATCAGAGCTCACCGAGCGGCTCGCCATCGACAACGACGTGCTCGTGGTCGACGATCTGTCGAACGGCGTCCGCGGATCGGTGCCCGATTCAGCGACATTCGTGGAGGGCGACCTGACCGATCCGGCAGTCGTTGCCGACGCCATCACCGCCGACATCGACGCGGTGTTCCACCTCGCGGCCGCCGACAAGTACGTCGACACCGACGAGCCACGCGAGCAGTTCGAAACCAACAGCCGGATGACCCACACCGTCCTCGAACGGATGAAGGAGGTTGGCGTCTCGAACGTCGCGTTCACGTCCTCCTGTACGGTGTACGGAGAGGCCGGCGAGCCGACGCCCGAAACGTACGGCCCGCTCGAACCGATCAGCGTCTACGGAGCGACCAAACTCGGCGAGGAGGCGCTGCTCTCGGTGTACGGCCACACCCACGATTTCACCGTCTGGACGTTCCGGTTTGCCAACATCGTCGGTCCCCGGTTCGGGGCCGGCGTGGTGCCGGATTTCGTTGAGAAGCTCGAGGAGGATCCGGAGACGCTCACGATTCTGGGCAACGGCAAACAGACCAAATCCTACATGCACGTCACCGAGTGCGTCGACGCGATGTGTCACGTGGTCGAACACGCCGACGAACCGGTCAACACGTTCAACCTCGCAACGCAGTCGACGACGTCGGTCGACCGCATCGCGGACATCGTGAGCGAGGAGATGGGACTCGATCCCGACTACGAGTACACCGGCGGCAAGCGCGGGTGGGACGGCGACGT
Source organism: Halobacteriales archaeon YIM A00010 (assembly GCA_025041175.1). Lineage (GTDB taxonomy): Archaea > Halobacteriota > Halobacteria > Halobacteriales > Haloarculaceae > Halocatena. The sequence goes on along the minus strand of JAKCFJ010000001.1, from coordinate 46,594 downwards.
TTCGACCGTGTTGCTCCCCATCGACGAGCTGCTCGATCTGGGGTGGGAAAACGAGCTGTCAAGCGACGAATCCGTTCGGACGGTTGCCCGGCAGTTGATCGATCGCCTCGAGTGACTATCCACTGTGGAACGGAATCGAGTATCACACGCAGTCCGACCGACCGGCGTGGCCGTGGGTTCGGCTCCGAAGCCGGTCTCTGAGGCAGCGTGCGAGACTGGAGGGTCCTGATGGGTGATCTCTTTGAGCAGTTCCGGATCCGGACCGGCGGTGAGCACAGCTCCAAGGGATACGTCGTTGCCCCGCTGCTTGCGGCCTCGCTGTGGGGTGGGATGTACGTCGTCAGCAAATGGGGCTTCGAGGCGATTCCGCCGCTGACGCTCGCGTTCATCCGGATCGTTCTCGGCGGGGTGACGCTGTTCGTCCTCGTTTGGGTCACAAAACCCACGCGGGCGTTCAGCCGGGGAGACTGGCTCCGGTTCGGGGGGCTTGCCGTCTGGGTTGCGGTGACGATGGCGACGCAGTTTCTCGGAACAGCGCTCACGACCGCGAGCCAAGGGGCGCTCTTGACGGTTTTGACGCCCGTCTTCACGCTCCTCCTGGCGGTGAGTCTCCTCAATGAGTCGCTGACCCGCCCGAAGCTGCTCGGGATGGCGCTCGCCACTGTCGGGACGATGATCGTTCTGATCGGCCGGTACGAGTTCGATCTCGCCGGGGGGTATCTCCGTGGGATCGGGCTGTTGCTCCTCGCGAGTCTCGGCTGGGCGGCGTACACGGTGTTCGGGAAGCCGCTGGTGCGTCGCTACTCGGCGCTGGAAACAGCGACCTACTCGACGATACTGGCGGTGCCCTTGGTCGGGGTGCTCGTTCCCTTCGAACTGTCTTCGGAGCCGACCAGTCTGCTGTGGACTCTCCGGAGACCGGCGGTGTTCGGGGCAGTGCTCTATCTCGGCGTCTTCAGCACGGCCATGGCGTGGTATCTCTGGTACAAGGGATTGGAGTACGCCGATGCCAGTACGGTCGCGGTGTTTTTCTTCGCCCAGCCGGTCGTCGGCGTCGCGTTCGGTGTGGTGTTTCTGGGCGAGGCGGTCAGCCCGTTGTTCGTGATCGGGGGCACCGTGATGGCGCTGGGAATCCACGTCGTCAGCAGCGCCCGGTGACGCGTGTCGGAGAGGAAACGGCGCTTACGCGATGGAGAACGTCGTCTCCGCCTCGCACTGCTCGTCGGCGGTGAGTTCGGCGCGCACGGCGTACGTTCCGGGATTGGGGTCTTCCCACGCGGCTTCGAACGTCTCATCGCCGCCAGGGGGGAGGGTCAGATCGCTGATGACCTGGGCGAACATCTGTCCCTTGCTCCACCGCCAGTGTTCCGTTTCGTCGTCCAAGACGACGAAATCCGCCTTACACGCGTCGCTGAATTCGAGCGTGACCGGAACGTCGCCCGTGTTCGTCACTGTGAACGCGAACCGAACGGGCCGATTCGTGTCGACCGTGAGCTGTCCGTCGAGCATACCAGTTATGTATCACTCCGCACGGATAATTCGATGGGTCGTTCGGAGTCCGGACGTGGATCGTTGGTAGGAGCGATGCGTGTCTCGGAACGTATTGGTGCTATCCTTCGTTGACTGTTATACCATCCGTGTACAGCGGGAGTCCACGAAGCGGGATAGCGCTGAAACGAGTGGAAAAGGCTTTATCGAGACGCTCCATGGAATTTCACACCCCATTTCAACTGTGCCAGCAGCGAACCAGGCATCGAAACCTCACCTCGACTCCAAACCGACCAGTTACATCCACAGCAGTCACGACGAAACCACCAGTTCCGAAACCACACCCAACCGATAGCCACCGCTCCCTATCCCCCACCGATCAATACAACAACACGACCAATCCGATAGCCTAGAGTTTTATATCATAACGAGGCAAGAATGGGATCGGAGGCCGCACACATCGAAAGTACCCACACGGATCGTGTGGGTGCCGGGTGCTCAAGACACCCGACTGTGGTCTCCATACCGGCTAGAAGACCATGTTCGATTCTAACCCAAACGACCTTGAAGGCATCGCTAACATCAAAGCAGACGTTGAAGAGGCCATCCTGTTGCACTGTTGGAGCCGGACGAATGTCTGTCCGGCGTGTGAGTGCCAATCGACGCTCGAAATCGGCATCGAGACCGGCGACGATGTGATGGTCGCCGTGCCCGACTGCCCGCTGTGCGACGCCGTTATCCGGGACATCGCAGGCGACATCGAGATCGAGTTACAGTAGCGCGGTTTCTCCGGGCTACACCACCCGATCCGAGAGCGATTCCCCCTGTTGGAGGCGCTCGGCGTTAGCAACCACGAGTTTCCCAACGGCTTCGTGATACGTGTTCGCGAGCGCCCCGACGTGGGGCGTCACGATCACCTCCTCGTACTCCCACAGCGGCGAGTCGGCCGGCAGCGGCTCCTCCGCGTGGGCGTCGAGACCAGCGCCAGCGATCTTACCCGCATCGAGCGCGTCGAGCAGCGCGGCCTCCTCGACCACCCCGCCGCGGGCGACGTTGATGAGGTAGGCGTCTTCGTCCATCGCCGCGAACGCCTCGGCGTCGATCATCCCCGCGGTGTCGTCGGTCAACGGCACACAGAGCACCACGAACCGGGCACCAGCCACGGCCTCGTGGAGCTGATCGGGCTGGAACAGCTCCCGAACGCCTGGAACGGGTTTCGGTTCCCGGCGCACGCCGCGGACCGTCATTCCTAGCGCGTCGGCCCGGAGCGCCACGCCTTCCCCGAGCGTCCCCAGCCCGACCACGCAGACAGTTTCGTCTCGAACCGTGAACGACGCCTCGTACGGCTCGACCGCCCAGGCGTTGTCGCGTTGGCGGTCCCGATACCGGTGGAGCCGGCGCGCAAACGAGAGCATCATCCCCGTGACCGTCTCCCCGACGGTCGTGGCGTGAATTCCCGGGCTGTTGGTGAGCTTCGTGTTCGTCTGGGCGTACCGCTCGATCGGGAACTCGTCGACGCCCGCGCGGATGCAGTGAACCCACGGCGCACCGAACAGGGCGTCGTCGTGGCCGAACGTAACGACACAATCACACTCCGCGACCGAACCACCTCGTTCGATCACCGTACACTGGTGGCCGTGCGATTCGAGAAATCCGGCGATCTGATCGGGATCGAAGCTGAACGCGATGGAGTCGTGAACGCCGATCTGCATACCCGACTGATCCACGCGAGAGTACAAAACACCGCCGGAGAAGACACGACCGTGTGAGAAGACACTGCGGTGGCGTGACTCACGAGGTGTTCGGTGAGAAGGGGTGGTTCGGTCGTTTCGAATCCCTCATCACAAGGGGCTCAGCGGGGGTAACGCCTCGTCATCACCACCGTGGGTCAATAACGAGTACGCGTATAAAAGACCTCGTTGATTCTGGGACGATTTCGTCGACATTCTTCCAAATCATGAATATCAGCAACTATCCTTTCAGATGGGTTGTGAGACGTTCTCTGGCTGTCGGTTCCGGTTGCAGAAGCGTTTTTGGGTTCACTCTCGTACATCCGAATGGTTTCTGTGGGACGTATTCCGAATCCGATTCGACTCGTGGTGTACTGGGTAGGTCTCGTGCTCGTTCGTGCGGGCGTGATCGAGCGCAATCGAGCACGCCGCACGACGGAGTTGGCGTGGCCCCGCATCGTTACTGGCGTGGCTCGGATGTCGAAAAACGCCGTCGACGTTGCGATGGTCGGAATCGCCGTCGGGACGGCTGGGATCGCCGGAGTCGGGTTTGCGTCGCCATACTGGGGGATCGCGTTCGCGTTGGGCGGTGGAGTCGCCAGCGGGACGATCGCGCTGGTGTCCCAGCGGTACGGAGCCGACGCCGGGGCAGGGATCGGTCAGGCCGTTCGGTCGAGCGTCGTCCTCGTGCTCGCACTCACGATCCCGGTCGCCGCCGCTTTCTGGTCGTTTTCGACGGAGTTCATCGGGCTGCTCAGCAACGATCCGACGACGATCGCGTTCGGCGCGGAGTATCTGCGGATCCTCGCTATCGGGGTCCCCTTTGCCGGACTGAACCTCATCGGGAGCCGCACCCTCGTCGGAGCCGACGACGCGTGGACGCCGATGATCATCCGCGCGGGTGGAGCGGTGTTGAACATCGTGACCAACGTGGTGTTGATCTTCGGTCTCGGACTCGGGGTAACCGGCGCAGCGATCGGCACAGTGCTCGCCAACGTGGTCGTCACGTCGACGTTCACTCTGGGACTGACGAGGGGTCGGCTCCCCGGAATCGGCGAGCTTCCCGTGAGCGTTTCGCCTCGGAACAGCTACTACGACGGCGAAACGCTCCGTCAGCTGGCCGAGATCGGATCGCCGATGATCGGGAAGAACCTCGCGTGGCGGTTGGGTGAGTTCCCGCTGATGGGGATCGTCGGGATGTTCGGGACCACCGTCGTCGCGGCCTTCGTCGTCGCCCAGCGGGTCCGAGACCTGATGAACACCCCTGGTTGGGGGTTCAGTCTCGCATCGAGCAGTCTCGTCGGCCAGCAGCTCGGGCAGGGAGACGAGCAGACGGCCGAAGCCTACGGATACGACGTGATGCAGTTCGGAACCGCGGTGTATCTCGTCTCCTCGGCAATCGTGCTCGTCTTCGCCGAGCCGATCGCAACCGTGTTCGTCGGCAGTCCCACCGACCCGTCGCTCCCGGTCGCGGTCTCGTTGATCTACGCCACCTGCGTGGGGATCGTGTTCCGTGGGCTTTCCCGGACAGCGACGGGACCGCTGCGAGCGAGCGGCGACACGCGCTGGCCGTTCTACGGCCAGGTGCTCGGATACGTGATCGCCATCCCGCTCGCGTACGTGGGGGCAGTCACGCCGCTCGGTCTCCTCGGTCTCGGTCTCGCCATCGTCACGGAGATGTTCGTCCCCGCGGTCGTCAACTACTACCGGTTTTCGCTCGGGAAGTGGAAGCAGATCAGCCGGGCACACCGGCCATCAGCCGGCCCCAGCAGCGACTGAGCACGATCGTCACGCAGTAGATACGGGCCGATTCCCCGGGTGCTGGACGCCAGCCACTGCCAGCCGAAAGTGCGTCGGCTCCGATCGCGGTGTAGCGCTCATCGGAGCCGTCCGGTGAGGCTGCATCAACTCGAGCCATCGAAGTTGGCGAAGTACTCTTCGATGATTCGACTCTCGGCCCGGTGAAGAACACCGCTCGCCGTCGATTTATTCACCTCGAACGACCTCGCGAGATCCGTGATCGAACACTGCCTCGGGCTCGTGTAGTATCCCCGGTCGATCGCTTCCATGATAAACTGTCGTTGCCGGTCCGTCAGTAAAGCATCAGGGGCTTGAGGTTCCGTGATCGCCAGTACTTCGTGGGAAATTCCGTGCCCCTCAAGGTGTTCACAGTATTCGACTACTCGCTCCCGGGACGCGACGAAATCGTTGAATATCCACCCGTCCCGGATGAGCAGTGGATACTGTGGCGCTATCTTCGCATCCTTCGCCGCTTTCCCTTGGAACGGCGCGGGTGTTTGTAAATACTGAAACAACAGCTCCTCGCCATCGGTATACAAAACTTCGAATCCTTCGATCCCCGAATTCCCTTCCAAATATCGTAGCAGTAGATCCGGCTCATCCATTCGAGTCTCGATGAGCACGATCTCACCGTCCTCAACCAAACGGCTGGACAGTATTCTGAGTTCCACGTCCGGATTATCGGTCGAGAACGCCGATAGATCTCCCGAAGCTTCTATTTTCATCTCGATGCGAGGCATGTGGCACCGTTCGCGTCGGACAGGTTATAAAATCACGTTTTTCTCGTAACTGTTCGTTTTCACACCCTCCCGAGTCGTCGCTTGATATCCCTCCGGAAAAGGTAGGCTACCCCCGAAATCACTCCGATCGTTCCCAAGATGACGATCGTATCGACGATTCGACCTGTTGCGAGGCGTTCTCCGGCGACGTTCGTCAGCACGTAAGCGGGAAGTCTTCCGATCACTACGATCGTGAGAAACGTCACGGAACGAATCGGCGTGAGTCCGGCGAGAAAACACACCGCGTCGTCCGGGGTACCGGGAATGACGAAAAACACGAACAGACCGGGGAGGCCCGCCCTGTTGGTGAACGTGTCCAATTTCGCGATCACCTCCTCGTGAAGGAGTCGTTCAACCAGGGGGCGGCCGTATCGCTTCGTGATGAGGAACACGATCCCGCTCCCGACCGTGACGCCGATCATGCTGTAAATTGTCCCGTTGACTGGACCGAAGAGGTACCCACCGAGTAAGGCCATGAACTGGCCCGGAATCGGGGCAACGATGACTTGAACGATCTGAACGAAGACGAACACGAACGGGGCGAACAAACCGAAGCCTTCGATCCATTCTCGGAGACTTATTGGATCAAAAACAGCTGGTAGGTACTGATAGGTGAGCGAATAGGTTGTCGTAGCAAGGACGCTCGTGGCAAGTACAAGCGCGAGTTTGTGATACCAGCGTAAGCGGGTGGCGAATATCCTCATCGTTCAGTACTGCTTATCCACACCTGCGTCTGCTATGTATCGGGCTAGTAGAGCGATCGGAATCAGCGGGATAGCGCTGCCGGTAATGATGAGCAGGATGAGGATTCCTACTTTCACCACGAGCCTGGATTCATCCCAGATAGCAACCGTGATTTCGTCTATTCCGTTCGCAATGCGCTTAACACGATTTTTTGTTTTATTTGATACAAACATCTTTGGATTGTGTGGCGATCCGGTCCCACAAGAGGTTGCCTCCCCTGCGTAAACACCGAGCGGACCCATCCGTTGGATGTTCACTAGCGAATCGAATCAACGTTCTCGCATACATGTTGCCATCAAATATGTTATGATCCACCGGTTGGGAGCAGCGCGGACGGTTCTCGTTTGACACGCGAGGGAGCGACGTTCCCGCTGTTCTCATGCACGTGAGACGGCCTCGATAGGGATGTAGACCCGGGGAGTAGAACGGCAACATGTGTGGGAAAAGGATTACGGTACATACAGATCTCATTACCTATCATGACTGTGACCCCACGATGCAACGAGACGAATGCCGATGGAACGGAAAAGCACCATTCCGGGAGCGAACCCGAGGGCTGTGATAGGTGACACATGAGGCTCATTGCCCATCGGGGATTCGCCAACGAACACCCCGAAAACACGATCGAGGCCGTCCAGCAAGCGGCCTCGCAGGCGGACATGATCGAACTCGACCTCCGACGATGCCGGTCTGGGGAGCTCGTAGTTATCCACGATGGGATCGTCGATGCAGTAACCGAATCGCGCGGGCGGGTCAGTGAGTTCACCGCATCGGAACTCCGGCGGCTCGATGTGCTGGGCTCGGGGGAAGGGGTCCCCACCTTTGCGGCCGTGCTCGAACACGTGTCCCCGAACGTTGGGCTCAATATCGAGCTCAAAGAACGAAACCTCGTGTCGGATGTGGTGGCAGCACTCGAAGGAAGAGAAAACGAGGTGGTGATCTCCTCTTCGTCCGTCACCGTTCTCGAGGAGGCAAAGCGCGTTGACCGATCGTTGGAGACGGCTTTGGTTTTTTCGACATCCCCCGATAAGAACCTCGAACGAGCACGAACGCTCGGGTATCGGTATATTCAACCGCATTGGGGCGTTTGTGTGGCGACCGATCTCGTCGATCGGGCACACGAGCTCGGGTTGGAGGTATTCGTCTGGTCGATCAATACGAATCTGGGTGCATCCGTGTTCCGGTTTATCGGTGCTGATGGGGTCATCGCAGAGACGCCGGTGCGAGCATCCCGGTATCCAGCACAGGGATTGTTTGCTCGGCGATTTCAGCGGGAGATCAGTGTTAAACTCGCGTATCAACTCCTTCGGATCCTCGCGTTCATCACTGTAATACTGTTCGTGGGACAAACCGTGAAAATACGGGACTGGATCGTTTCGAGGTTGATGATAGTAGATCGGTGGGACGATCGACTAGCCCTGTTCGCAGTGACCATCTTGCTGACGATCGGTCTCCTCTATCTGCGTCGGAAACTGCAAGCAGCACTCCTCTATGTGGGGTGGAAGCTGCGGGCGGCCGGTACTGATCGCTCCGGCCGATGGCGGGGGAAACGAAAACTCTCGGTGAGCATCCACCGGCTTCGAATCCGGACCGCTCGGCTCGTTACGACCACTCGGGTAGCGAGGTCCGAACTGTTCGTGAATGGCTTTCATCTCATCACCGGTCTCGGTATGCTGATCAGTTATATCACGCTGGTCATTGGCTGGAACCTCTCGGGCGTGTTCTGGGCGGTACTTCGAACGAAGGTCGGAAAGACCGTCCCCGGCGTGGCACACTGGGGGTAGACGGTGTACTGGTTGGGACCGAGATCCTGCTCGTCGCCAAACTGCGCGACCCGTGGAACGATCACGGCCCGGAGAACATCGCGCACCGACCCAGGGTCGGCTGGGTGGACCATGTAGTCGTCCGGTCGCTGCTCGAACTCCGCGACGATCTCGTAGTTCCGTTCACCGTCGAGCAACGATCGGAGGTACGCCGCTCTGGAGGGATTGTTCTGGCCGCACACGGCCGGGTTGAGGTAGTGAAGTACCTCGGGGACAAGTCAAAGGAAATCGGAGATTTCCTGGATCCAGCAAATCACGGAGCGATTTGCGAGACCCCGAGGTACCCTGCCTTGATTTCTGTAGATCTGATAACCTGATGCTTCGCGCGAACCGGCAACTCCCTGACGGTCCGAAACGTATTCATTGGTTACTCATGCAGGATAAACTGATTTCAAAATCGATGGGGGAGGAGGTGTTTTGCTACGGTTCGGTCTGCTCCCACGTGGCGTACTCGCGGTTGCGCTGTGCGATGCGCTCGATGTCAGCCACCGACTGGGGACCGTTCTCGGTGACAACGGTCACTCGATCGGCGGGCGTCACGTCGAAGGTGGGCGCGAGCACGTCGATCTCCGCAGTTCCCTCGTACACGGCCGACTCGTCCACAGCGAGGGAGACCGACGATTCATCGGGATCGTCACGCTCGCCACCCGTTCTCCGGACCTTGTCTTCGGTCGTCAGGGCGTACACCTCGATCCCCTCGTATGCTGCTGCCAGCGCCGCCGCACGCGTTCCGACCTTGTTCACGACCCGGCCATCGGCCAACACGGTGTCCGCGCCGACGAGCACCGCATCCACGTCCGCACTCGAGAGCGCGTGAGCGACGGCCCCATCGGGGAAGAGCGTCACGTCGACCGACGGTGTGAGCGATTCGGCGACCGCGGTTCCCTCCCCTCCGGGGCGGGACGTGGCGACGTAGACGGTCCAGTCCCCGCCTCGTTCGAGCGTCCGCCGGACGGTCCCGGATCGAGAAAGCGTGAGAACGGTCGGATCGTCCGGAAGCCGATCGACGCCAGCCACAGCAACCGCCTCACGCGCGGAAAGAGCCTGCTCGATCCCGCGTTCGGTGGCGGCCAGCACCGACTGATCCTCGGACGCGTCGTACATCGCTCGATCGATTCGGGTGGCGACGACCGACATGCTCGGTCGCGCCGTTCGCAGCCGGCGCGCGAGCGCGGTGAGCGACCGATCGGCGTCTCCGTGTTTCCGAGCCGCGGCCGCGTCCCGCAGCAGTTCGAGCGCGCGCAGCGAGAGGTACTCCGCGCCGTGGTCGCTGTCGGCGGCGATGGTGTCTGCGGTCGGTGCCACCCGCTCGTACGCCGCCCAGAGACCGGGAACCGTCTCGCGGTGGTGGATCTCGACCGGTGACACCCACTCGTATTCGGCGATCTCCTCGTTCGGTTCGACAGACCCGGAGTCACAATCGAACAGATACGGGTGCACGATCCATTCGGCGTCGTAGCGCTCGTCGGTGACCGACAGCGGTTCACCCCCACGCACGAGGGAAGCAGCGTCGTCGAGACCGGTCTCCTCGGCGATCTCCCGGCGGGCCTGCTCGTCGGGCGTCCCCTCGGCGTATCCCGACACGCCGCCCCACAGCCCCGAGTACGACCCGACAGCGTCGCTGCGCTCGAGCAACAACACCGAACAGCGGTGCCGAAGAAAACACGTCACGACGTGCGATTCGTCCATACCGCTCGTTCGTTCCACTGACACATCAACGCACGGGCGAGCCACCCCACCACACGTCCGACCGCGGCCCGAGGACTTATGTGCGCAGGTGGACGTTTCGGAGGCATGCGTGTTGCAATCCTCAGCGATACACACATCCCCTCGCGCGCGAGGACGCTACCGGAGTGGGTGGGGGAAGAGATCGAGTGGGCCGACCACACCATCCACGCCGGCGATTTCGACTCGCCCGACGCGTTCGAAACGATCGAAGAGCTGGCTGCTCCCTTGACGGCGGTCGGAGGGAACATGGATCGGCGTCTCGATCTCCCGGCCGTCGAGACCGTCGATCTCAGTGGCGTTCGGTTCGTCGTCACCCACGGAACGGGATCGATCGAGGAGTATGAGGCGCGGGTGGCCACGACGGTCACGGAGCACGCAGACGGGCCGACGGTGGGCGTGTGCGGCCACACCCACCAGCTCATGGACAAAACTGTCGAGGGCGTCCGGCTGTTGAATCCGGGAAGCGCGACGGGTGCCTCCCCGGCGTCGGTGACCTCGATGCTGGTCGCCGACGCAGAAGACGGAGCGCTCGACGTTACGGTCCGCGAGGAATAAGCCGCAGTCTCCGGTATCGCGTCCGTTTATACCACCGCCGGCCGTTCGGGGTGACATGAACGTGTTTGCGGTACCCGATCTGCCGGAGATTCGCGCCGGCGACGATATCGGGGCGATGATCCGAGAGCGCGTCGATCTCCGGCCGGACGACGTGGTCTGTGTGGCGAGCACGATCGTTTCGAAGGCCAACGGGCGCACGGTCGATCTCGAGGACGTGACGGCAGGGAAACGGGCCGTCGAGATCGCCGATCGGATTGGATCGCTGACCGGCGAGGAGAAAGACCCCCGGTTCGCGCAGGTCGTGTTGGACGAGTCCACCGATCTCCTGACGAGCGCGCCGTTTCTGCTCACCGAAACGCCGTTCGGACACGTCGCGGTCAACGCCGGCATCGACCGCTCGAACGTGCCCGACGCGGATCTGTTGTTGCTTCCGACCGATCCGAGCGCGAGCGCCGAGTCGCTCTCCTCGTCGCTCGGTGCGCCGGTCGTCGTCACCGACACGTGCGGCCGGCCGTTCCGGCACGGCCAACGCGGCGTGGCGATCGGGTGGGCCGGAATGACGGCCAGCCGCGACTGGCGGGGTGAGCACGACCGGAACGGCCACGAGCTCGAAGTGACCGTCGAATCGGTCGTCGACGAACTCGCTGCGACCGCAAACCTCCTGAGCGGGGAAGGCGACGGCGGCACGCCGGTCGTCGTGATCCGTGAGTTCGAGTTCGGGGATCACGCCGGCAGCGACGCCCTCTTTCGGAAGTACGAGGACGACCTCATCCGACAGGCGCTCACGGATTGGGAGTACCGCGGATGATCGGGATCGAACTCACGCCCGAACACCCCGTCGACCGCGTCGTCGAGCTGGGCGTCGAAGCCGAGCGGGCCGGCTTCGATACGTTGTTTACGAGCTGTCACTACAACAACCGCGATCCGTTCGTCGTCCTCACGCGGCTCGCGCGCGAAACCTCGACGGCCCGGATCGGTCCCGGCGTGATGAACCCCTACGAGATCCACCCCGTCAGGCTCGCCTCCACGATGGGGACCCTCTCGGAAGCGAGCGACGGCCGGACCGTCATGGGCGTCGGGGCGGGCGATCGCTCGACGCTCCGGAATCTCGGACTGGCCGACCAGCGCGGGCTTCGCTCCGTGTTGGAGACGATCACGGTCGCGCGACGGCTCTGGGCCGGCGAGCGCGTCGACCACGACGGAACGTTTCGCGCGCAGGATGCGAGTTTGAACTACGAAGTGGAGCGGTGTCCGGTGTACGTCGGCGGCGAAGGGCCACACATGTGCCGGATGGCCGCAAAACACGCCGACGGGCTGTTGTTCAACGGCTCACACCCCGACGACGTGGCGTGGGCGCGCGAGCAGGTCGAGCACGGGCTGGACGAACGCCCGGCCGACCGGGGCGCGTTCGATTTTGCCGCCTACACGAGCGTTTCGATCGCCCCCGACGCCGCGGCGGCGCGCGAGGCCGCGCGTCCGCCCGTGGCGTTCATCGCGGCGGGCGCACCCGAGTCGGTGCTCGAACGCCACGGGATCGACACGGAACGCGCAGCATCGATCGGAACGTCCATCAGCGACGGCGCGTTCTCGGCGGCGTTCGAAGCGGTGACCGAAGAGATGATCGACGCGTTCTGTGTCGCCGGAACGCCCGATGCGGTCACACAGCGATTGCGCGCCGTGCTCGAACACGCCGACAGTGTCGTCGTCTCGGCACCGCTCGGGCCGGATCCAGATACCGCGATCGAACTCGCTAAAGCGGCTGTCGACCGCGCACAGTAACAAGGCCGCCCGCTACGCACCGACTACTGGTACTCCCGTCCACGAGGGGAGGTCGGCACCACGGGAGAGACGAGCGCGCCCGCGGTGAGGTACCCCATGACGAGCATCGAAACGCCGATCAGGATCCCGCCACAGACGAGCAACACCGCCTGTTCCGCGCTCGATCCAAGGACGGTTGCGAACGCCTGGAACATCTCGGGGATGCTTTCGAGCAGCTCCGGAAGGATGCGTGCCATACGGGTACGTTCGCCCGAGGCTACTTGTGCGTGTCTGTCCGCCAGTACTATTGGCGAACGAAACCACCAGAGAGTATGGAGAATCGGTCGCTGAACGAGTTCCTGAACGACGAGTCACGAGCCACCGATACCGAAACGCAAAACACCGCTGTCACGGCTGCCCGGCCGACCATGGTCTGGACGCCGGATGGAGCTGTCTGTGCGGACTGCGGTGAGACCGTACAGCGGCGATGGCGCGAAACGACCGACGACACCGAACGGTTGGTCTGTCGCGCGTGCAAGCCGTGGGAGTGACCGCCGCCGTCGGTCGTTAGTCGGCGTTGGCGGGCATCATCTCCGTCTCGCCGGTCGTAGCGTCGATCCTGATCCCGTCAGCGAGCTGCGTCACCACCGAGTTTCCGATCCGCTCTCGCTCGATGAGTCCGTCGTCAGCAAGCCGGTCGAGGTGGTAGGACACCGTACCGGGGGCGCGGTCGAGATCCTCAGCGAGCGCCGAAACGGTCGCGGGTTCGAGGCGTGCGATGGAATCGAGCACCCGAGCGGTCGCGTCGTCGTTCATGGCGGCTGCTAGGGCCGGATCGTCGCTACCGGTCGGGTAAAACCGGTGTTTTCCCCGGTCCGCATCGCCGACGATGAGTCCCTCGTCCTCCAGAATGCGGACGTGATACCGGACCGTCGAACGGGAGGCCGAAACCTGCTCGCTCACCTCCGAAATGTAGGTCCCCGGCGACTGCTCGATGACGCCGTACACCCGACTACGGACCTCGTTGTCGAGCGGGTCCGAGTCGTCGTACCGGCTGTACCGGAGCAATACGGCCCACAGCGGGGGAGCAATGCCGCTCCCGCGATCCGACAGCTGGTGGATGAGATCAGTGGACGACTGATCGATCACCGATTTGAATTGGAACTGATCACCAGTCCCAGCGCCGCTAGAATCGAGATGATCGATCTCGATCGAGGGGAGAGAACACGACCCGAGGGTGTTCTCTGTCGTATCGTCCTCCTGTGCGGGCACTATCGATGCGAGCGCGATCCCACTCGATCCGAGCACGAGCAGGAACACGAGCATCACGATCGTGATCCGAGCGGTAATCGATTTATTTCCAATCATTCCCATCCACCTAATAATCGTTAACCGTGCCTTACCCGTTGATCACTCGTCACGCTTGTAGCTTTGTTGGTATCGGCGGTCCGCTCGTCCCCGTCCGTCCTCGAACGGCGTGGTGCGGAACAGACGACATTCTGTGGATTCAAGACCGCACGCCGCCATAGTGGACACATGTCTCGACGAAGCGTGTTGTTTTCCCCGGGCGATCGACCGGAGCTCATGCGCAAAGCGCCCGAATCAGACGCTGACGTAGTCGTGTTCGATCTCGAGGACGCCGTTGGGCCGGGGAACAAGCCGGCCGGCCGTGCGGCAGTCGCTGACGTGGTAACCGATCCGGCGTTCGATCCCGGCTGTGAGGTGTGCGTCCGCGTCACTGACGACGCGCGTGCGGATCTCGGGTTTCTCGCCGACGATTCGTTCCGGTTGGATCTGCTCATGCTCCCGAAGACCGAAACCGCAGACGATGTGACTGACCTTGCTGCTCTGCTCTCCGAGTACGGCGTCGATATCCCGGTGTGTGCGCTGTGTGAAACCGCACAGGGCGTCCTCAACGCCCCGGAGATCGCCGCCGCGGAGGCGACTGCCGCGATCGCGTTCGGCGCGGAGGACCTGGCGGCCGACATCGGTGCGAACCGAACCGAGGCGGGAACGGAAGTGCTGTACGCCCGCGAGCGCGTGGTGCTCGCAGCGAGCGCAGCTGGCGTCGACGCGATCGACACCGTCTACACCGACATCGACGACACAGACGGGCTCACAGAAGCGACAGCAGTCGCCCGCGACCTGGGATACGACGGCAAGATGGCGATCCACCCCGCGCAAGTCCCCGTGATAAACGACGCGTTCGCGCCGAGCGACGAACAGATCGAGTGGGCACGACGAGTGCTCGAGGCGCGCGAGAAACACGAGGAAGGCGTCTTCCGCGTCGACGACGAGATGATCGACGCCCCGTTGATCGCCCGCGCCGAAAACATCCTCGAGCGCACAAACCGCGCAGCTGACCCGTGAGCTGTACGCCTGTCGTCTAGATATCACCTGATTCGACACGCTTAACGGCTGACTTACTAAGATAGAACCATGGCAGAAGCGGCGAATCCCTTTTCGAGCCTTCAGGAGCAAGTGGACGACGCTGTAGGGTACGTGTCCGGGATTGACGACGGCGTTCTCAACCGCCTGAAACACCCCGAGCGCGTCCTCGAAGCGAATCTCACGGTTGAAATGGACGACGGCGGTCTCGAAGTGTTCAAAGCCTTCCGGTCGCAGTTCAACGGTGATCGCGGTCCGTACAAGGGCGGCATCCGCTACCATCCGAACGTCAGCCGGGACGAAGTAAAGGCCCTGTCGGGGTGGATGGTGTACAAATGCGCAGTAGTCGACATTCCGTACGGCGGTGGAAAGGGTGGCATCGTCATCGACCCGAGTGAGTACACGGCGGACGAACTAGAGCGCATCACCCGGGCGTTCGCGGCGGAGCTTCGCCCACTCATCGGTGCGGACCGGGACATTCCCGCCCCCGACGTGAACACGGGGCAACGGGAGATGAACTGGATCAAAGACAGCTACGAGACGCTCGAAGGAACGACTGCGCCGGGGGTCGTGACTGGCAAGGCGATCGACAGCGGCGGCAGCGCGGGCCGCGTCGAGGCAACCGGTCGCTCGACGATGCTCACTGCCCGGGAGGCATTCTCGTATCTCGACCGGGACATCAGCGACGCCACTGTCGCCGTCCAGGGGTACGGCAACGCGGGCTCGGTCACCGCACAGCTCCTGTCCGAGGAGTTCGGTGCCTCGATCGTCGCGGTGTCGGATTCGAGCGGGGCGATTTACGACCCTGACGGGTTCGACGCCGTCGCTGTCGAGGAGTTCAAACACGAGACGGGAAGCGTCGAGGGCTACGTGGGAGCAGTCGAGGAGATCACCAACGAAGAGCTGCTGACGCTCGATGTCGATCTCCTCGTTCCGGCCGCGCTCGAAAACGCCATCGACGCCGACATCGCCTCCGACGTGCAGGCCGACGTCATCGCGGAAGCCGCCAACGGTCCGATCACCCCCGACGCCGACGACGTGCTCGCCGAACGCGACGTTATGGTGGTCCCCGACATCCTTGCGAACGCGGGCGGCGTCACGGTCTCGTACTTCGAGTGGGTACAGAATCGACAGCGGTTCTACTGGACTGAACAACGCGTCAACGACGAGCTCGAACGGGTCATCACCGACGCGTTCGACGGTCTGGTGTCGGCCTACGAGGAGAAAGACCTCCCCACGCTCCGGGTCGCCGCCTACGTCGTCGCCATCGAACGCGTCGCGCGCGCGTTCGAACAGGCCGGAAGCTGGCCGTGAGCACGGGCAGATCAACGTTTTGGTGAGGGAACGCTTTTATTCGCTATGGATCGGTTCGAGCACACACGACAGCCGGACTGGGAGTGGTGGGCCGATCCCGAGCGGGTGCTTTCTGAGCTCGGCGTCGGGTCAAACTGCTCGCTGGTGGATATCGGCTCCGGTAACGGCTATTTCGCGCTGGCTGGGGCCGCGCCCGTCGACCCGGCTCCGGTGTACGCCGTCGATGTCGACGCCGCGTTGCTCGACGAACTCGAGAGAATGGCTGGTGAGACCGGCCGATCGAACGTCATTCCCCTCACGGGCGACGCGCGTGAACTGTCCTCGATCCTCCCCGAGCGGATCGAGATCGCGCTCATTGCGAACACCTTTCACGGGATCGAAAACCCACGGCGCGTTACCGCGGAGGTGGCTCGGTCGCTCACCGACGACGGACGGCTGCTCGTGGTGAACTGGCACGACCGCCCACCAGCGGAGACGCCCGTCGCGGGAGCGCCGCGGGGACCACCCGAGGAACTCCGGCTCTCGCCCGCACAGACGCGAGAGGCGCTGGCAGAGGACTCGTTCACCGCCGGGACCGTCGTCGAACTCCCACCACACCACTACGCGCTCGTCTGCGAGCGGGTGTGAATCCGACAAGCGGATCAGACGAAACGGTACTGTCGTTCGCCCATGCGCCCCCAGCCGTCGAAGACGAACTCGTTTTCCGGGGTCGTGAACTCCTCCGCGTCCTCCGCGCTGATGTCGTGGTTGTGAACGTCGTGGATGCGCTCGTACTCCTCGAAACTGATGTCGTAGCGCGCGTCGAGCTGGTCGTCGATGGTGAGCGCGGCGATCTCGTCGGCCCATCCGGGCTGGACCGTTTCAGTGTGGATCTCTGCCTGTGCGCCGCTGCCGTAGGACGCGAGGAGCAGGCGTTGTCCGGCCAGATCCTGGTCTGCTTCGAGCGCGTGTTTGAGTGCACTCGCGCGCGCGATGTGGACGGAGCCGGTGTACCAGTTGCCGACGTGTCTCGAAATGTCGAGCGTCGGCTCGATAACGCGTTCGTACCACTCGCGGTAGCGCTCGGTGTCTTTTAACGCGTCGGTGTACTCGCTCACGGCGTCCCGATACGTCTCCTCGTCCTCGAACGCCTCCGTTCGGGGCTGGTGTCCGATCTCACTGGCGAGATCCTCCTCGATGTCAGTGTCGCGGATCACGTGGCGGTAGCCCAGCAACCCGGCTTTCCGGACCATTCCCGGGAACGGCGTGTGAAACGGAATGTACGCGAAGTCGTCGGGGTGCGTTTCGTCAGCGACTGACTCGTAATCCGAAAGTGCTTCCCGCATCCGGGCGAGATACACCTGCACGCTTCGTTTGCCGTCCACGCTCGGGAACTGTTGGTTCGGCTTCAGAAAGTCCGTTTCGTCCGCGCTTCCGTACCCCTGTTGTGGGCTTAGCTCCACCAAAGAGGGGTCCTCGCTGATGAGCATCGCCACGGCACCTGCGCCCTGGGTCGCTTCGCCCGCGTCGCCCCGGGCGTACAGCGCCGTGTCCGTCGCGATCACCAGCGCCGACCGGCCGCGGTTGCGGCCCGCCTGGATCCAGTTGTACGCGTCGTTCAGACTCTGGGTGCCAGAGATGCACGCGAACTTCCGCTCGCCCTTATTGGCGTGGTGAAAGTTGGTGTCGAACACCTGCTCCAAACAGCCCGCGATGTACGTCGACACGGGCTTCGAGTTGTCGAACGCGCTTTCGGTCGCCACGTCGATCCGACCGATGTCCGCCGGGGAGTGTCCCGTCCGTTCGAGCAGCCGATAGGCGGCGTTGGCACCCATCGTCACGATGTCCTCGTACGAGTCGGGGAACGAACTCGTGTACAACCCGAGTCCCTTCCGATACTTGTCCGGGTCCTCACCTTTCGCCGGAGCAAACGTCTCTCCGAGATCTAGGCACAGCTTACCAGTGTGAATTTCGATCGCGTCGATCCCGACACTCGCCATACCTTCTCAACGAACGGCTGCTATAAGTGTTTGACGACAGTGAATTCGTTGATCGTCGATAGTACGGCGAGGATACCGGGGGTTCTTCGTGTCGCTCCACGGGCGTGACGGGATTCGAACCTCGGTCGCAGAAACGTGCTCCCTGCTTAGAATCCCGTTCCGGTTCGCTCACCCTGTTCGCTCCACGGGCGTGACGGGATTCGAACCCGCGATCGAGAGGTTAGGAACCTCTCGCCTTGTCCGCTAGGCCACACGCCCCAGCATATGATCCACTGGGAGATGAAAAACGATTACGAATGACAGTTGATCGAGGGACAGTTCCCTCGATGGTTGTGGTGTTCCCGGTGCGCTCCGATGCCCGTCGTGGGGTCCCGACCGCGTTCGATCCGGACGCGAGGTAGCGTTATCGTCGGTCGCGCTCTCGACCAGTTTCGGTGGACGTCCCCCAGCCACCGGTGTTCGACTGACCCGAGTGCTGTTGTTGGTTCTGGGAACGCTGGTTCTGTGAGCGCTGTTGCTGGTTCTGGGAACGCTGTTGCTGGTTCTGTTGACCCTGCTGTTGGCCCTGCGTGTTCGCCTGTTCGAACCCGCCCTCGCTGCTGAACGAATCGTCGTCGTTGCTGAGCGAATCGTCGTCGTTGTTATTGTCGAACGACTCGTCGCCTCGCATGTCCTGCAGTTCGTCCTCGATCTCCTCCCGACCCTTCTTGAACTCGCCCATCGCCTGGCCGCTAGAGCGCGCCAGTTTCGGGAGCTTGTTGGCCCCGAACAGCAAGACGACGATGAGCAGGATGACGATCATTTCCGGCCCGCCAGGAAGCCCCGGGAACAGGGGTACTAAGCTGGTTGGCATCACTACTACACGGTTGTGAATTCCGAACTATAGGCCTTTTGCTCGTCCCGTTCGTCCGTCCCTACGTAGAAAACCGAAGGACGAGAGGTATTTACACCTGTCAGTTGTAGCCCGACGTGATGCCTGAGACTGGCGATACTGCACCCGAGTTCACTGCACCGCTCGCAAACGGAGATGTCGACTCCATCACCCTTTCGGAGGCGCTCGAAGACGGTGACGGACCGATCGTACTCGCCTTTTTCCCCGGCGCGTTCACGAGCGTCTGCTCACACGAGATGTCCGCGTTCAACGACCGTCTCGACGCGTTCGCAGACGCTGACGCGCGCGTGTACGGCGTGAGCGTCGACTCGCCGTTCGCGCAGAACGCCTTCCGCGAGGAGTTGGGCCTGGAGTTCGATCTCATCAGCGACACCAATGACGAGCTCATCGAGTCCTACGACGTGACGATGGACTTCGAGAATATGGGCGTGTACGGCGTGGCAAAGCGCTCGGTGTTCGTCGTCGATTCGGAGGGAGAGATCACGTACGAGTGGGTCAGCGACGATCCCGGCGTCGAACCCGACTACGAGGAAGTCGAGGAGGCCGTGCAGTCGGCCGCGTGATCGAGGAATGGTGAACGGCTTGTAGCGTTCTGCACCGCCTGACTCGTCGGAGAAACGGTGGACAGCGCCGCGGCGTCGTTATTGGCGATTTTCTCCCTGCTCCTCGCTTGCGCCCTCGAAACGCTCACCCTCATCGATGGCGTCGAGGTCGCGCTCGGCGTTGTATTCCTCCATTCCCGCTGCCTCGCCGGTGATCTCGCTGTACACTGCCTCTCTGACCTCCGTGGGCGACTCGTACTGCTCGTCCACCAGTCGATCGAAGACGCTTCCCAATGATTCGGTTTCGTTTGCGAGATCGATCGTTTCATCGCCGTACTCGACCGCAAGCTCCTCGCTCGAAACGGGGTAGTTGAATTCGTTAAAGCGCCCTTGTAATTCACGAGACGCGTGTTCGGCCAGTTCTGCCCGCTCTCGACGACGATCCTCCGCGGCGTCCTGAACGCGTTCTGTATCCGGTTCGTCGTCAGTCATGGGTTGACAGAGGGCTGTCAGCGCCAAAACCGTGGTGCTGGCATCTGCCGACCCCGCCGGTTCCCACTCCCAAGGGATGCTCGGGCTGCTGGCGGAGGGTACAAACAGCTTCCTTCTACATCTTTTTGGTAACCTAACACTTGGGATTCCTATGGCAGGGACCGAGACGGAAACACCCGAGGGTCGCTGTGGATTTGAATTGAGACCCGAAGATGTCGGGGTAGAACCTGATTCGAAGTGGAACGTAAGAAACAGTGCAATCTGTTGTTGGCGGCCTGTCTGGCAGGAACACGAAGAGATGGGACGATGTATTTGGCACGCGAATGTGGACGAAAAACCCGCCAACGAACTCCTCGCACGTCGAATGGATATTCCCGAACGACTCGATGGGGCGATCCTTCGGAGTGTCGACCCAGAGAATCGGTTGTCGTTCGCCGGGTGTGGGCTCTACGGGGCCACCTTTGACAGTGTGAACCTCCAGAACGCTGGGTTTCCCAATGCCGACCTCCGAAACGCAACGTTTTCCGGTGCGACCCTCCGGAACGCAACGTTTTCCGGCGCCGACCTCCGGAACGCATCCTTTCCCCACGCCGATCTCAGGGGAGCGACGTTTTCCGATACTATCCTCTGGACGGCCGAGTTTCCCAATGCTGACCTCCGAAACACCTCCTTTCTCCGAGCCGGTGTCGAACACATGACGTTCCTCGACGCCGATCTCCGAAACGCATCCTTTCACCGCGCCGATGTCGTATGCACCACGTTCCCCGACGCCGATCTCCGAAACGCATCCTTTCACCGCGCCATCCTTCTCATGACCGAATTTCCCGACGCTGACCTCCGGAACGCCGCGTTTCCAGATGCCTACCTCATCGCAACCGAGTTTCCCGCCACCGATCTCGAACGGGCCGATTTCTCCGATGCCCATCTCGAACAGGAGGATTTTTCCGGTGCGAACGCCGTTGGAGCGAGCTTTCGCCACGCGAATCTTCAGGAGGCAGTGTTCGCACGCGCCGACCTCAGGGGAGCGACGTTCACCAGCGCGCTCCTGTACGAAACCGAGTTCACAGACGCGCGTATCGACGCTCGAACGACGTTTTCCGATCCACCGACGACGTTCTACGACTCCATCACGTCCCGTCCGGGGTGTGTCTACGAGGAGAACCCCCGCAGTGCTGAGCAACTCCCCGATGAGGTGGAGCCACTCGAAGCCGCACAGTGGGTGTACCGGCGGCTCGAAGCCCTCCACGAGGACAACGCCCTCCCGGAGGCCGCCCGTGCGTTCCACAACAGCGAGGAGGCGGTCGAACGCGCCTCGGGGGAGCCTCGGACGGACGATGCCTAGGACCTCTCGGCAGTCACGAGCGACGGGGACGTGCCCGGACGAACGTGAACGCAGGGGGTGGCAGCGACAGCCGACAGGAATTCTTTTCGCTTTTGCGGACGGTTTGGATAGTATGGCAGACGACCTGCTGGACGACGGCGGACGCACGTACGATCCGGAGGCCGATCATTCGTTTCCCGACGAGCGGGTAAACGAGATCCTCGACTACGTGGACGCCGACGAAGAGATCGCTGCGTATCTCGCGGCTCAGAACGTCAATCCGGTCCAGCGAAAGGGATACAACGACCACGGGTCGAAACACGTCAGCATCGTCCGCAACCGCGCGCTCTGTCTGTACGATCTCCTGAAGGCCGGCGATGTGCCGTTCAACGGCGCGCGACAGCAGGGACTTGACGAGGCCGACGAGCCGGTCATCATCGCGCTGGGGGCCGTTCTCCACGACATCGGGCACGTCGTCCACCGCGACAGCCACCCCTACTACTCCATCCCGCTCGCTGGGGACGTGCTCGACCGCATCCTCCCGGAGTTTTACGACACCGAAGCGCGCGTTCGCATCAAAGGCGAGATCCTGCACGCAATTCTCTGTCACCACACCGTCGAAGAGCCACTCACCACCGAGGCCGGGGTGTTGCGGGTGTCAGACGCCCTCGATATGGAACGCGGCCGCTCGCGCATGCCATACAAGCAGGGCGGGCGTGGCATCGATACGCTCTCTAGCCAGGCCATCACGCAGGTGGCGCTGCTGGAAGGCAACGAGTTCCCGGTGCTCGTCGAGATCACTATGACCGACGCCGCCGGCGTCTACCAGGTGGACGAACTCCTGAAATCGAAGCTGAAGGATTCGGGCATCGAGGACCACATCCGCATCGTCGCTATGAACACCCGCGAGGACGACCTCCTCGAACGGCTCGAATTATGAATGGCACACGATCACGCTGATCCCGCCCACGCCGGACAGCTCCACCACGTCGAGCTGTGTGTCTCCGATGTCGAAACAGCCGTCGATTTCTGGGACTGGTTGCTGGATGCACTCGGCTACGAGCCGAAAAACGAGTGGGACGGTGGCCGGTCGTGGCGTGCTGGCCCGACGTACATCGTTATCAAACGGGCCGACAGTCCGGATCGTCCTCTCGACCGACGGGCACCGGGACTGAACCACCTGGCGTTTCACGCTGACTCTCGCGCGCAGGTCGATGATTTGTCCGAGGGGATCCGCGAGCGAGCGGATGCGACGCTTCTCTACCCGGATCAACACCCATACGCGGGTGGCTACTACGCGCTCTACTGTGAGGGTCCGGATGGGGTGAAGATCGAAGTCGTCGGACCGGATGAGGGATAGAAGTCGACTACGGAATGCCGTCAGTCCCCGTATACAGCGGTGGGCTCGCCCACGACGCGCGCCAGTTTGGGATAGCGCTGCCGTAAGCCATCAAAGTCACCGAGCTGTCTATGCTGACAGTATTCCACCATCGTTTCGACCAGACGTGCCGAAGCGCTCTCTGCGTCGTGATTCTCGGTCTCTTCGGCCGGGGTTCGCTCGTCCTCTGGAGTGAACACCGACTGAACGACGGTGCCATCACGCTGCTCGTGGCACCGAACGCGCCCACCGTTCTCGAACCAGCCGGCGACGACCCTCTCACCCGTATCGTCGTACCGGGTGGTGCGGGCAATCCCCGGCAACTCGTCGTACTCCGTTCGAGACCGACCAAGCCCGGCAGTCGCCAAGATCTGCTCGATCTGAGTGGCGTGCGCGCAGCCTGTACTCTGGCACGGTCGGCATCACCGAAACTCGGAGAGTTTCGGTTAGCAGCCGAGCTTCGCTCGGCGACACCAGACTCCCTCACCGACATCGACGATGTGGTACAGCTCGGCCTTCGAGATCGTCTCTCGATCCTCAACGGTCGAGAGATTCACCGCCTCCCCCAATCGATCCCGGAACTGAAACACTGGCAAACTCATCGCTACCACCGTCCCAACGGGCAGCCCATCCGGTGGTCGAGGCGCGACCGAACCGGCCGGCCACATACCGGGCAACGCGTTCTCTAGTTATCATTCTGATACGATGCGACACCGTTACATGTCTCTGATTCATTCCCAGTCATGGGTATCTCTTGCAACTGGAGAACCCAGCGTCGGGTGAGTGCACACCCGGCGCGCTTTCGAACGCGCGCAACATGTGGCTGCGCCCTCCATTTCGTTTGGTATCCCCACCACATATAAAGTTATTTATTTATCGAAAATCATTCACTACGAGAAACAGATCCGTGCTCGTTCAGCAACGGATCATGGTACTCCGTGGAGACGAGAGAACCGGGATTCTCCATCGGGTTTGGATCTACTCGGGTCGCGGAGATTGGACTGTCGGAACGTTTAATACGAAATTTGTAGAATTTAATTAATGGCTGGCAACACCACTTCCTCTGCGACAGGGGAGCGATCGAATCCGATCGCCACGATTCGCTCGCTCGCGGCGCTGATCGACTCCGATCACCGCGTTCGCGTCTATACAGCACTCCTGCTCGCTGAGGATGGGGAGTCAACTCCCAAGGAGATCCGTGACACCACTGCGGTTCCGCGCGCAACGATCTACGACGATCTGGGTTGGCTCGTCGAAGAAAGTCTCGCCACGCGCAGCGATACCGGGCGGCCCTATCGCTATCGGGCGACGCCAGAAGGGCTATCGTTTTCACCGTGGCAGTCGATGGCACCGCGTGAGCGGACGTACTACCTTGCCCTCGTGGTCGCACTCGCTCGAAACAAGGAGAACGAAACGATCGGGACGTTTCTCGATCGCCACGGCGTCGAAACGCTAGCTGATGCCCTAGAGTTCACACTCACTCGGCTCGACGGACGGACGACACTGCGCTCGATGGCTCGGACGCTTGATCTGCCGGTAGTCGAGACAGAAGCGATTTTCCAGGCTTTCATCGGTGTCCTCAACGATATGGATCAAAGCCCTATCGCCTCTCAATCGCTCGATGTACCGGGTTACGACTTCACGAACTGATGTAGGTTACAACACGTCGTGTGCTAGCTCCAATGGCGGCTACACCGACACCAATTACGAAAGCAAGGACAAGGAGTATCGGTATGAAACCAAATCCGGATGGGTCATAAGCAGGAAAAATATTAAAATAGAGCCAGATCCCCAGTGCGAGTTCACTTCCGAGCACGGCCATAACTGGCATCAGTGCACTCACGAGAAGACCGTCGTTGAGGTAGGCACTGACGAGTGCCAGGGTGCCTGCTATGATCGGCATAGAAGGTGCAATCAACAGATACGCTAACGGGAGACCTTCATACACCGGAAAACTCGTGTACACCACAAGACTTGCAAAGAAAATAACAGCAGCGAGGATGAGGAACTGCCGTGTAAGGTGTCGGTCGCGGCCGAAGAGAGCTGAAGAGCTTGCATGTCTCATAGTAGCTATATTTATCCCCCATCTATAAATAACTGATCACGTCGCAAAACCGACGCGGATGAGGCGGCTTCGTCAGGGCTCGTCTGACTCGACCTCCCTGAGTAGCCTCGGCTGATATGGATTCGGATTCCGTGACGCTCACAGCAACAACTCGTCCAAGTCGGGTAACTCGTAGCCCAACTCCATCATCAGGTTCAACTGGATCAGATGCGCGTGCCGTTCCACCGCCAGCGAACACCGACAGAGAGGGGGTGTGGAACAACGCGACGATGTCGAACTTGCGCTCTCGTTGGATGAGATTCGTTGCGCGAGTGCGCTCGTGCAACTCATCAGGGGGAAATGCTCTTTGAATTCGCTCAACAACTACTGAAGCCGGTGGTTCGTAGGTCATACTTTCCACCGGGAGTCTCTATCGAGTAGTTGCGACGGTATCCAATCAGCAGACGGTACGGGCGCACGCTGCTAAACTAGAACGAGTGGAGGAGTGAGACACGATAAGAAGCGGGTGCCGAACCCGACACCGGCAAGCGGTGCCCCTGCTCGCAGTGTTTTTGGTCACTCGATCGAACCGATCGGTATGGAAACGCGAGAACTCGGCAGCACGGGTATCGACGCGACGGCCGTCGGACTCGGGACGTGGAACGTCGGTCCGGTGTGGGGCGACGTGAGCGACGAGCAAATCGAGGAGGCCATCCACACCGCGATCGACGCCGGAATCACGTTCATCGACACGGCGGAGGTGTACGGCAACGGCCGCGCGGAGCGGCTCATCGGCGAGGTGCTTGCCCAACGAAACGACGCCGATTCGATCGACGTGGTGACGAAAGCTGCACCCGACGCGGACGGCGGCCACTCCCCGGACGGGCTTCGGGACTCGATCACCGGATCGATCGACCGGCTCGGCGTGGACAGCCTCGATCTCGTCCAGTTGCACTGCCCGGAGACGGGCGCGTTCTACGATCCGGCGGTGTTCGACGCGCTCGAAGACCTCCGTGAAGAGGGACTGATCGATCACGCCGGCGTCAGCGTCGAACTGGTCGAAGAAGCGTCGAAAGCCATCGAATACGACGTGGTCGAGTCGGTCCAGATCATCTTCAACCCGTTCCGTTTGCGCCCCCGCGAACGCTTCTTCGAGATGGCCCAACGCCGCGACGCGGGAATCATCGTTCGGGTCCCGCTCGCCTCCGGGCTGCTCGCCGGCGCGTTCGACGCGACGACCAGCTTTTCCGAGGACGACCACCGTCGCGCAGCGATCGAGGACGGCGTGGCAGCCGGCGTCGGCCCGAAAGGCGGCGAAACGTTCGCCGGCGTGCCCTTCGACGCCGGCGTTGCGGCGGTGGAAGACCTCCGTCCACACGTCCCGAGCGAGATGACGATGGCCCAGTTCACGCTCCGATGGATCCTCGATCACGAGGCCGTCACGACCGTCATCCCCGGATCGACCTCGCCGTCCCACGTCGAGGAGAACGCTTCCGTGGCTGATTTTCCCCAGCTCTCCCACCAAACCCACGGCGCGGTCGCGGACGTGTACGAAAAACACGTCCACGAACACGTCCACCACCGGTGGTGAGCCGACGATAACGTGCGGTGGTGCTCGGTGAATCGGGTTACAGCTCGTACTGTTCGCCATCAACAGCGGCGTGGTCACAGAACGCCTCGTCGGGCGTGGGGAAATGCGAAACGTGGACGAGCCGGGTCCGGTCGGCGTTCAGCTCCCTGGCGAGCGAGAGCGCGCCCTCGGTCGTCATGTGTTTCGTGCCGAACGTTCGGGGGACGCCCGCGTCGTTTTCGTGCCGACCGCCGAGCGGGTGGTGCTCGCAGAGGCGCGCCGGCACGATCGCGTCCGCAAGCAGCAGATCCGCGCCCGCGAGCTGATCGCGCGAGGCGTCGGGCACGGCGAAGTTGGTGTCGCCGGTGATGGAGAGCTTCGCGCCCGTCTCATCCTCGATGGTCAGCCCATAACAGACCAGCGGCGGGTGCTCGACCGGGAGGAGCGTCACGGTGAACCCACAGGTTTCGAACGGTTCGAGCGGGGGCTGGGAACGAACCTCGATCCGGTCGAGGTAGTCGTACTTTCGGTCGATCGTTTCGGCCACGCTCTCGCCGGTGTTGGGATCGGTTTCGTTCGCGGCGTACACCGGGAGCGAGCCGAACAGCCGGTAGGCGTTGCCAAGCCCGTCCAGATGGTCGAAATGGATGTGTGTGACGACGACCGCGTCCGGAAGCGCCACGTCGTCGCGGAGCAGCTGGTACCGAACGTCGGGACTCACGTCCACGAGCAGCGACTCGCCCGTCGCCTCGTTCTCGACGTGCACCGAAAACCGGGTGCGCTCGACGCCCCGTTCGATCGCCGCTTGGCACGTATCACACTCACAGCCGGGCGTCGGCGTCCCTGTGGTGTCGCCGGTACCGAGTACTGTCACCCGCATCAGTCGCCGGAGCTGTGATCGTGGTCGTGGTCGTGTCCGCCGTCGGTCGCGCCCGAGCCGGCGATGAGCGCGTCGGCGTCGCCGTTGATCATGTCCATGTTTTTCAAATTATCCCGCTCCTCGAACCCCTCGACGGCGGTGAGGAGATCGTCCTGCGTGAGGGTGGTGCGCTCTTCTGTGAGCGCGTTCAACACGGCTTCCCGGAGCACCAACCGGAGATCGCTGCCGGTCAATCCTTCAGTTTTGCTCGCGAGCTCCTCGGGATCGAAGCTCTCGATGTCCATCTTCCGGGTGATGACCCGAAGGATGTCCGCGCGCATCGGTGAATCTGGTTTCGGGAAGTTGACGATCTCGTCGAACCGCCGCCACGCAGCAGCGTCGAGCTGGTCGGGGTGGTTGGTCGCACCGATGAGCAACACGTCGTCTCGGATCAGGCTGATCTCGTCGATGGATTTGAGCAGCGTGTTCACGGCACGTTTGATCGCGGCGTGCTCGTCGCTCGAGCGCGTTTTCGCCACGAAATCGAACTCGTCCATGAAGAAGATGCACGGCGCGAGCCGCTTTGCCACCTCGAACGCCTTGTCCACATTCTTCGCAGTCTCGCCGAGGTACTGGCTCGTGATCATCGAGAGTTTGACCTCCACGAATGGCAGCTCGAGCCCGTGGGCCAGCGCCCGCGCGACGGACGTTTTGCCGGTACCGGGCGGGCCGACCAGCAGGAGCTTCCCGATCTCGTGCAGGCCGATCTCCGCGAGGTATTCGCGGTGCTCGATCGCCTTCACGATCTTCTGGATTTCTGCCTCCTGATCCGGCGTGAGCACGAGATCGTCGAGCGTCATCTCCATCTCCTGGGGCGCACGGACCTCCACGAGATCGAGCATCTCCTCGTCCTCTTCCTCGAACACCTGTTCGAGGAGGCTGTCGATCCACACCCGGTCGGCGTGGATCGGGCGGTTCATCGAGCGGGCCGCCTCATAATCGACGTCCTCGACATCCGGCTCGAAATAGCCTGCGAGCGTCGGATTGGTCATGAGCCGGTCAGCGTCGGTTCGTTTGAGATACCACTGCTCTGCCATCTCTGCGTCGCTAAAGGAGAGTTCGCCGGTGAACTCCTCGCGCTGGGTGAACAGCAGCTCGGAGACGGCCTCCCACGGGTGGGCAATCCCCGTCGCCTCGGAGATCCGCGTTCCGGTAACGGTCAGGGGTCGTTGGATGTTCCCTGGAGCACGCTCTCGATGCCCGCCATCCTCCGAAGCGTCTCCCGATCCCGATTCCGAGGAATCAGTGTCCGAATCAGCGGCGGTGGCAGTGCGCCAGAACGCACGACGGTATGACGGCGGTAGATCGCCCGGGTCACGATCGGTGTCCTCGGTGTAGACGCGGGCGGTAAGCATGAGTTCGATGACGTCAAGCGCCGGGCCAGTCATTCCCCAAACAGTTGTCGCGGAACGCGTATAAGATCGTCGGAGTGGGTTCACACCGCAAAATATGATAATTAATTCCACAGGAATAAACGACGGTTCGGTGTGAACCGGGAACCGGGTGTAGAGAGTTGTTAGCAGGCTGTTTTAACACCACGAAGCGTAATGTGAGGATATGGTGGATACGACACCAGTCGTAGTGCAGGCGTACCGTACCCCCCAAGGAAAGGAGGACGGTGTCTTCGACGACGTTCGGAGCGAAGATCTTTCCATTCCGCTCATCAACGAGATCCTCGCCGAAACCGGGCTGTCCGGCGAGGACATCGACGACCTGATGTGGGGCTGTGCCCAGCAGCGAAGCGAACAGGGGAACAACCTCGCTCGCGTCATCACGCTGCTGTCGGATCTCGGGGAGAGCGTTCCCGGGACGACTATCAACCGGTGGTGTGCCTCCTCGGCCCAGTCGGTCATCAGCGCGAGCGACGCGATCCGCGCCGGCCAGCGCGACGCGATCATCGCCGGTGGCGTCGAGAACATGTCCCGGGTGAAGATGGGCCAGAACAGCCAGAACGTCCACCCCCGCATGAACGAGGAGTACAACGTTGCCCAGCTCCAGATGGGGATGACGGCCGAAGAGGTCGCCGACCGCTTCGACGTTTCCCGGGAGGTCCAGGACGAGTACGCCGCTCGGTCCCAACAGCGCGCGTGTGCGGCGACAGAAGAGGGACGGTTCGACGACGAGATCATCCCGATCGAAACGGAGGATGGGACGATCACCGAAGACGAGGGACTCCGTCCGGGAACAACCGCCGAGAAGCTGGCGGAACTGCCCACGGTGTTCAAAGCCGAGGGGACGGTCACGCCCGGCAACGCCTCCCAGGTGTCAGACGGTGCGGCCGCTCTGCTCGTCACCAGCAAGGCGTTTGCCGAGGACCACGGCCTTCCCGTGCTGGCCGAGATCGGGTACAACAACGTCGCCGGCGTCGATCCGACGGTCATGGGGATCGGTCCGGTCCCCGCTGTCGAGGGGCTGCTCGAACGCAACGGGCGGTCGATCGACGACTACGGACTGGTCGAGCTGAACGAAGCGTTCGCCAGCCAGACCGTCTACAGCCAGCAACAGTTGGGCATCGACGACGACATCTTCAACGTCAACGGCGGCGCGATCGCCATCGGCCACCCGCTCGGTGCCAGCGGCGCGCGATTGCCGGTCACGCTCATCCACGAGATGGAAAAACGCGACACTGAGCGAGGGATCGCCACGGAGTGCGTCGGCTTCGGGCAGGGCGCTGCGATCGAATTCAGTCGGTAACCGTCCGGACGATCTGTTCGTCTGCCCTCCTCTTGCGTTGCTGTGTGCCGATATGATTGATACTTTTTCTGCCATGTATCGGAAACACTAACGCTTTCTGCTACACAGCACATTTATGGGACAGACACCTATTCTATCCATGGCCGATTCAGGTGAGCGACATTCGGCCGAGGAGTACATCGACGCCGTTCGCGAGCACGAGCCTGCCGGGACGACGGAGATAGCCGATGCGGTAGGCGTGGCCCGCCAGAGTGCAGATTATCGACTGCGACAGCTCGAAACCCAGGGACTCGTTAAAAGTAAGAAAATTGGTAATTCACTCGTGTGGAGCCTCGTTGAGGATGCCACCGACTCGCCACACGAGCAGGCTTTTCAGGCGTTTGCCGACCGGCTCACCGATGCGTGTGGCGACCACATCCACGAGATCATCCTGTATGGGAGCGTGGCGCGCGGTGAGCACCGCGAAACGTCCGACGTGGATGTGCTGATCATCATCGAGGATGAAGAGGCACGCGAGCCTGTGCATGACGAAGCCGTGTCTATTGCGTTCGATGTCATGATCGAGTATGGGGCGTCCATCTCGAAAAACATCAAAACGAAAGACGAGTTTGAAACACAGAAGGACAGTTCGTATCTGACGGCTGTGCGACGCGAAGGACAGGCGTATGCCGGATGAGCCAGCGACCGAAATGGAACTTGCGACCGGAGCCCTTGCTGATGCAGAGGCGTCACGCCAGCAAGGGACGGAGCGGGGCGTCGTCAGTCGATTGTACTACGTCTGTTTCCACGCGGCGCAAGCTGTCTTGTACGACAGGGGATTCAGTCCGGAATCGCACGATGCTGTCAAACAACTCTTCGGACGGGAAGTCGTCCTCGCCGGTGACGCCTCACGATCTGCCGGTGAGTTTTTGAGCGATATGTACGATAAACGCCGGCAGGCAGACTACGAGCAGTCGCCACCCACGGCCGACGTTGATGCGCTCTACGCCCGGACAGAGGCGTTCGTCACCAACATGGCCGAGTTGATCGAGGCTGAATAGGATGACGACATCGATGCAGAGTAACGGCTGTGGACCGAACCGGTTGTGTGGCTCCCGTACGTAGTTCGATCATGCAGCTTTCAGGCTACGAGCACAGCCCCGGACGCCACTGCGGATCGGTTTCGCTCCGAAATCTCTCAAATTTTTATGGCTGGAATTTCGACGAGCCGACCTGTTTCGGGCTTGCAAGCGGGCTGGGATTCACGTTTTTCGAGCTGTCGATGGATCCTCATCGTGCGTTTTTCGGCCGGCCGATCGCGCTCGAACGTTCGTTCGTGCAGCGGCTGGGAGTCGGATACACCGAGCGGGAGGGCGAGAAGTGGGAAACGGCGTGGAACGCCGTGACGCGTCATCTGGACGCGGGGCGGCCCGTGCTGTTGTTTCTCGACATCCACGATCTGGATTACTTCGAGACGGACACCCACTTTGCCCCCCACGCCGTGCTCGCGGTCGGCTACGACGACACCCACGTCCTCCTGTCGGACAGCGAGTTTCCCTCCCTGCAATCGCTGCCGCTCGACAGCCTTCGTAACGCGTGGCGCTGTGATCCCATGCTCCCGATGCGTAACCGGTATCTGGTCGTTACGGATCCAGAACCCACTGGTTTCGAGTTCGAGGCGGCCGTCCGCGGGGCGACCCACTCGATGGCGCGGTCCATGCTCGATCCCGAAACCGGTCCCGACGAGCCGGGACCGGGACGACACGGACTCCCGGCCGTCCGGGCACTCGCGGCGGAGCTGCCCGCGTGGACGGGGCTCCCCGACCCATCGTGGACGACGCGCTTTGCCTACCAGAACGTCGAACGGCGGGGCACCGGCGGCGGCGCGTTCCGTGGGCTGCAACGGGATTTCTTCGAGCGCGTCGATCATCCGTTCGGGAACGACGTGACAGAACGGATGGCCGCCATCGCAGACGACTGGACCGCGGTCGGGACCATCCTGAAAGAAGCGAGCGAAGCGGACGAGGAGGAGCTGCGGGACGGACTGGAAGAAGCAGCCACCGAGATCGAGGCGATCGCAGATCGGGAGAAAGCGCTGTACGAGGAAATTCTCTCGATCGAGTGAATAATATCAATAATTTAATAATAATCGGAATAAATATACACCAGGAATGATTCATATTAGTATGGACACGAAGCGCGTCCGACGCGCCCTCCTCAATCGTGGTGTATTGCTGTTGTTCGCCGTATTATTCGTTCCTATGTTCGCCGGGATAGAGCTGTTTCCGCTGGTTCCGTCCTCCGTCGGCTCGGTCGTTCAGCCGGTGCTTCTCTTGCTCTCGATTCCGGGAATGTTTGTCACCATCGTTGGGGGCTTTCTCTACACCCCATTGCTATTGACGGTAAACCTTCCTGATGTAATCGCCACCGCCGTGCTGTTCTATCTGTTCGCTGTCGTGGCAGCGGGGATCGGTCGCGTGCTCGGTCGGTACGCGTCCGAACCCGCCAGCGCAACGCGGCTTCGGTATCTCTGTGCGGGCGCGCTCGTGCTGGCGGGCGTGCTCGCGCTCGGGTTCATCACCCAGATTCCGGCCACGTGTGATCCATCTGGAGACTGCACGTTCGCCGGTTGGGCGTATCGGCTGTTTGTGCTCGCGGTCGGTGGCGGACTGTGTGCGGCCGGCTTCGGTATCGTCGGCGTGGAAGCGGCCGTTCGTCGGATGCGTTCCCGGTCGGCGTAGCGGGATGAGCCACGACTCCGACTGCGTTCACGTCCGAACAGGAGACTGTCCGGATCGCTCTATCCGAGATCGATCGGAGAAGTCCTAACGACACCTGCATCAACATGTGTCGTGATTTAGACATTATTCTTTCATGTTTGAATTCCTTCTGTGTCATCACCGAACGACCTTTATGATCGACGTGAGTATGAGACAAAACTATCGAAACGATGCAACATACGATCGCAGTCGCCCACTATCCGGAAGGCGCTGGACACGCGACACGGATGGTGGCGATCGGGAAGGAACTCGAAAAGCGAGGTGCCGACGTACCGATGGCTGGTGGGGGAAGCGGCACCGATTTCGTCGCGCTCAACGGATACGACGAGTTCGAGCCAACGCTGGTTGACTACATCGATACCTACCAGGACGGATCGATGAGCGAGGTCATTACGGAGAGTGTTCCAGCGAGTGTCAGGAGAGTGCTAGATTACGTCGACTGGCTGCAACGGATCGACCCCGACGCCCTAGTTACTGACGACATGTTCGCGGCGATGGCCGCGCCCAAAGCCGGTGTTCCCCTGTACGTCGTGAAACACGACATGCCCGCTCTGTACGAGGATCGCCTCGAACGGACGGGTGCGTTCTTCCATACGAGATTCCAGCTCACCACGGCGCGCAAGTTTCTCTATCCGGTTGTCTGTCCTCCCTCCAGGATCGATCCCGACGATGCGACCCGTGTTTCCCCGATCGCACTCGACGGCGACGGCCACACGATCGATGCCGCTGATGTCGTCTGTGTCCCGAGCCACTACTCGGAGTTCGACCGGATTGCCACACAGCTCGAACAGCAAGGGTACGACGTTTTGAACGTCGGTGACGAGGAGTGGGACGCAGTCCCGTCGTTGCTGCCGTACATTCGGGGTGCCGACGCCGTCGTCTGCTCAGGCTACTCGACCATCATGGACGCGGCCGTCGCAGGCACGCCCTGTGTGATCTATCCCGAAACAAGCGAACAGAAAGCCGTCGCGGAGTGGATCGATACGGCCGATGTTGCTGGGTTCACCGTTGCAGAAGACGCCATCGACGTGTTTGAGGCGGTACAATCGCCGCCGGAGTCACCCTCCTACCGGAACGGTGCGAGCGAAATCGCAACGACGGTGATCGACGATCTCCGGAGATTGAACGACCCGACGACAGCACCCGATCGAACGATGTCGGGAGACGACAGCGAGCAGCAGTTTCGATCGCCACCCCGAACGAACGAACGTCTCGAATCGGTTCGTTCCCATCTTCTCGGGCAGGGGAGACGGGCGATCGGAGCGGCGATCGGTGCCGTTGGGCTGACAGCGCTCGTTTCACAGCAGGTTGCTGCCCACAACAGCTACACCACGATCGAACAGTCGATACCCACCTACGCCGGCAGCGTCGGTGAACCGTTTCTCACCGGGAGTGTGGTGCTCTTTCTGCTCGGAATGGTTGGCGCGCGGATGAACGCCGGCGTCGTTTCGTCGGTGCTTCTCGCGAGCGGTCCCGTCATCGGTTGGGCGGTCACACACTGGACCGCGTCGGTGACGACACCGCAGTATGCAGCGACGTTCCCGCTCGAAATGGCCGCTCTGTACGGAGGGACCTTCGGCGTGCTCGGCTACGTCGTGGGTCGATCGATCGGCAGACTACCGATCGTGAACGGAAAAGATCCACCGAACGGATCGGCCCTCGGTTGAACCGACTCGCGTAGTGAATCTGTCAGTGCGATCCACTCGGTAGCTCTACGAGCCGGTCGACGAGTGATCACCTACCGATCCTCGTTCACGTCCGACGGCGACCGCCTCAGGTCCGCGAGCCGTGCCCACACCGACTGCCCGATCTCCTGGATGGTGATCGCCTCGCCGCGGTCGTTCGCCGTTCCGGAAAAGTCGGGTTTCACGCCCAACAACACGGCTGCGACGCCGATTTCCAACCCGACCACCGCCATCAACAGCACGACCGTCGCCGAGGCGTCGCTCGACACGGCGCCGCCTTGTAACAACCCAACGAACAGCCCCGAAACCAGGAACACACCGCCACCGCCGCGCAACAGGGTGTCGGTCACCGACTCGGACCGCCCCCGGTACAGGCCGTACACCAACATCACACCACCAGCGAAATGCAATACGAACGCCCACAGCCACACCGGAACGCCGCTTCCGTCTGCCGGCTGGAGCTGGGAGGGGAGGAGATGCACTGCCAACAGTCCGTCGATCACCAGGAGGCAGAGACGGAGCCACGCCGCCAGCACGCCGTCGTACAACCGAGCGATACCGCTCAGCGCCGCTGCCTCGGTCTCGAACACCGTCGTGCCGAGCGACAGCCACCCCGACGATCCCGTGAGTTCACCGATCACGAACAACAAAAACACCGGAAGCAGCCCGATGATAGCGAGGCTCACGAAAACGGTCGCCAACGGCTTTCGAACCCGCCATATAACAGTTGCGGTGACGTACAGCGCTGGCAGCAGCGCCACGACCGCAATGGGCGTTTCCAACACGAGTTCGGTAGTGGTCTCGAACATTGGATGGAGGTGTCTGGAGGGCTTCCAGAATCTGGTCTACACGCGGTAACGTAAAAGATTTTGTGGCATTCGTCTACAGCGATTCGTGGACGCCATGTCAACAGTTCACACGTCCCGGGCCCGGCAGCCCAAATCGGAGACGGCTAGTTGCCACCGCCATCGCGTTCCATCCACCAGCGGGCGTCGTGAACGCGGAGCTTCAGCCGGGCAGGAAGCTGTCTGACGGCGTACTCGTCGGGGAACAGCTCCTCGTCCATCGCGTGCCGATCGTACACCTCGTCTCGAGCCGGCCACGCCGGTTCGAACGCTTCGAGAAACGGGAGCTTCCGGCGCAAGAAGCGCTGGATCTGGTTCAAACGGACTGAGGAAAGCGGTTGGCTCTGGGGCGGGTGCTTGAGGATGTCGTCATCGATCCGTTCGACCGCCTTTCGGAACGTCTCGTACCGGCGGTGCTCGGGCGGCGTCATGAGGTGCCACTCGAGTAGCTCGCTGTCGACAGCAACGAACGCCTCGAAATAGTTGTCCGCAAGCTGCGCGTGGGTCGGTAACACCGGCTGATTTTTGACGACCAGAAGGGCCATGGCGTTGTGGACCGAGTCGGTGCGCTCCCAACACGTCGTCAGCTCCGCTTCGAACTGTTCCCGGAGGAACTGGTGGGGAGAATCGAGCGAGAGATCGTCTTCGAAGAGACCGGCCGTCGCCTCCTCGACCGCTCGGCTGTCTTCGGGGAAGTATCCGAGCGTATCGAGCAGCGAGTCGATGGGGTCCGGGTCCGGAGCCAGCTCTGTGGAGGGAAGTGTCATCCCGAACAGCTCGAGTCCGTCGCGTTCGAGGAAATACCCCTTGAGCAGCGTGTCGAACAGCGTGCCGTGGTACACCGTTTGCATTTCGAACGCGTCGTCGAACCCGGCGTGGTGGATGTGAAGCGCTTCTTTGATCCCCTGGCTGTACCGGCTTTTCTCGTTGCTCGGCATCAGATACCGCTTGTCCGGCGTCAACACCGTGTGCGCTACGCCGTATTGGGCCGCGAGCTTCCGTGCGACCTCGACCTCCCGCGAGTTCGAATTCCCGATCGTGTAGCCCTGGTCGATGTCCGGTATCTCCGAGAGAAAGATCCGGGAGTCGTGTCCACCCGAAAGGAGCACCCCTTTCGGCCCGGGCAGCTTCGAGCGACGCTCGACCGCCCGAAGCAACCGCTTTGTTAACTCTCCAACGTAATCGAACGGCTTGGGATCGTAGACGAATCGGGCCAACGACTCGACGGAGTCGGAGGTCAGATAGCCGTCGAACGGAACGCGATCGATGCCCGCTATGAGCGTCCGTTCACCGAGCACAGTGCCGAGATGGATGTATTCGAGCAGCGACGAGCGGCGGTATTCGAGTGGGTCCATTCGGTCGGCCAACACGGAGAGATCCGTGCTGAACAGCCGCTGCCCCTCGATATCGGTGTAAAAACACTCCCACGACCGGATCGGATCAGTCGAGACGAGCGCCTGACCCTCGTGTTCGAGCACGACGAGATACGATCCGTTCACGTCCGATAAGGCGTCCAGGCCACGCTCGACGTACCGGTCGAACAACCACTGGGCGAGGTTGTCGACCGTGGTCGTGGCGTTCGTCTTCCGTGTGTGTGGATATATTTCCCCCCACAAGAGACAGAGACCACGATCGTCGGAGTAGCTCGCGCTCCGGCTGGGAACGCCGAGACCGGGATCCCGAACGCCGACAGTAACGGTCTCGCCCGTGAGGACCTCGTCGAAGTCTTCGGTCGAACGGTGGCGTTCGAACTCAGATCGGTTTCCAAACAAACCGAACAACTCCTTGTTCATTCGTCTGCTCGAAGCAACTGATTCGTCCTGCGCTCTGAGTGTGTGTGTCATCGCGGTTATCCCTCTGGTGCGGTCGAGTTCGGTTCGATAACGGAGTCAGAATCAGTATCCGTCTCCGTGCTCGCGTTTCCCCCCGTGCTCGCGTTCCCCTCCGTGTTCGCGTCGGTGTGTGCGTCGGACACCGCATCCGTGACATCCATCCGGAGGAACGTCAACAGGGAGTAGAGGATCGGCGTGTTGTCAGCTCCATCGAGGTGTTCGTGGTAACACTCCCACACGCCCTCGAGATCGAGAAACGGAAGGTCAGCGAGCAGCTGCTCGTGGTTGCGCAGCGTTTCGGTCGTGAACGAACGAGCGCGGATGAGCTCCGTTCTGTTCGGCCACGGGGTGTGGTCGAAATACGGTTCGGGAACGTCGTTGTCGGCGATGTGCTTCCACCAGAACCCGTGGATGTTTTTCCCGAGATAATCGATCGGGAAGTGATATTTGACGGGAACGCCGGTGTGGGCGTGGGGGATCTCGGCGAGCGTCGGTTCGATCTCCGCGATGGCTTCGTTGACGAAGTTCCGCCGGAGGAAGTATTTCACAGGGATCTGTTGTTGGAGATCCACGATACGGTTGTCCAGAAACGGCGTCCGGTACGGTCGCGTGTGCGCGAGCGTCTCCGAAAAGATGGCGTCCGTGTCCGCGCCGATCGGGTAGAAGCTGCCGTACAGCGCCAGATCGCGCAGGCTGTTGTACCGGACGCCGTGGCTGACCACACCCTCGCTGTCGGTGTGGATGTTCGATCGTATGATGGACGACAACGATCGATCGTCGGTGTCGGAGAAGTACGGAAGCGGCTCGGTCGCTTCACCCAACTGGGCAGACACGTACTCCTCGACCGAGTCGATCGACTGGGCCATCGGCAGGGTGATGTTCCCGAGCGAGTTCAACGAGAGCGTTCGGGTTTCGAGCGGTCCGCCACCGAGCAGCATGTCGGCGTACAGCCCGGAGATCAGCACGTCGACCTCCTCGGAGATCTCCTCGTGGAAGCCGAGGAAGTACGCCTGATCGAACCAGCCGCTGAAATTCGACAGCGGCGGTGCGCGATCGAGCAACTCGGCGTCGTAGCCGGGACCGCGCTCCAGTAGCCTGAACGCGTTTCCTGTCGCTTGTGCCGACTGGCGCGCGGTCTTTGCCTCGCGGCTCATCCAGTCGGCGTTGTGAAACGCGGTGACGGGTTGGTCGATCGCTCCCAGCGCGAGCCGCGAGTCGCTCCCACCGCTCAACAACAATCCATACGAAAGATCGTCGTCGGTCCACTCCTCGAACACCTGTTGGATCGTCTCGTTGAACCGGTCGCGGAAGTAGGAAAACGGCTTGTCGATCGGGTCGTGGCTGGGCGACCAGTACGTCTCCGTCGTCATCTCCACGGTGTCGAGATCGATGGTGATGATCGATCCGGGGGGGAGCTGTCGCACGCCCTCGATCGGTGATTCGACCCCGAACACGCGCCTGAGTTCCAGATACTCGTAGAGATACGGCAGATCGAACCCGGGTTCCAAATCGGGGTGGGAGACGAGCGATTGAGACTGTGAGGAGACGAGGAGCGTCTCGTCGGTCGGGTAGGCGTAGTACAGCGGTCGGGTTGCAAAGCGGTCGGTGACGAGAGACAGCTCGTTCGCCGTCTGGTCGTAGATAGCAAGCGCGAAGTTCCCGTTCAGCCCGGAGACGAAACGCATTCCGAACAGCTCGTACAGGTGGGCACAGAACGCTGCGCTCCCGTCGGCTGGGCCACTCCGGGGGGCGTAGTTCTCTCCCGACCCGTAGCCGTAGATGTCGCCCCAGACCCAGATCAGAACGTCGTCTCCGGCCACAGCCGGCTGTTCGCCCGCGAGCAGCGTGTGTAGCGACGCTTGTAGCTCCACGCGATCGTCGCGGTAGGTGACTGACTCCTCCGCGTCGTCCAAGCCGATGGCGTCGGCCATCGCGTCCGGGAGCGTCCCCTCGCCGATCACACCACACAGTCCCACCATGCTCACTCACCCCTCGCGCTCGAGAGATCGTTCCGAGGGGAATGCTCACACCGACGAACGCTGATACTGTCGGACAGAGATGATTGCATATCGGATGCTGGTAAATCGCCAGACAGAAGATAGAGATTCCGTCCCGATCTGTACGCGGCTCTGTCCGACAGTATGAACTCCGACACCACTACCACCACCTCCGATGGCCGAGCGTCGACCCGGTCTCGGGGGGAGCCGGACCGACGCTGTCGACGCCGACTGTGGCTTTGGCCGTGCCCGGCTCGACAGTCGAACGCGTCCGATTCCACTCGACGCCGATCGACGGAAACCGTCGCGGTGGCAGTCGTCCACGTGCGGGATCACGAAAAACCTTCATCAACGACGCGTATGCCCGGACCTTACTTATACGATGCGCAACGCGTGTACGAATGCCACCCACCTTTTTGATCCACCACCTTTTTTCCGCTCGGGTGAGCGAAGCTCACCCTCGCCTGGCGAGTCGGTCGCTCACTGCGTTCGCGCTACGACTCGCTGGTTCCCACTCGCTGCGCTCGCGGGAACGCAAAAAACGTGGGCGAAAAAAATCCGCTCGCTTGCGCTCGCGGTGGGTGTACTCACGCGACCGCCTCCGCAACCGCGACCGCTCCGCCTCCGCTACCGCGCCGCGACTGCTCCGCCTCCGCACAGCTCCGCTACGGTTGTCTGTCAATCGTCGGTGGTGGATGCAGCGGCGGTCGCACCGACGACGCGGGCTAGGTTGGGATAACGCTGGCGCAAGCCAGCGAGATCGCCGCGCTGGCGATACTTGCAGTACTCCACGAGTGTTTTGACCAGACACGCGGGCGCGCTCTCGGCATCCGGCTTGTCCGTGATCTCGGCCGGCTCGCGCGAGTCCTCGGGCGTGAACACGGACTGGATCACGTCGCCATCGCGCTGTTCGTGGAATCGGACACACGCGCCGTTATCGAACCAGCATTCGATGATCGTCTCACCGGTAGCGCAGTAGCGCGTGAATCGTGCGATCCCCGGCAGTTCGTCGTACCCGCCCGTTCGGGTTCTACCAAGCCCGGCGGTCGCGAGTATCTGCTCGATCTGGGTGGCGTGCGCGCAGCCCGTCGATTGGCACGGTCTGCACCACAACCCCTCACTCACGTCGATACTGTGGTACAGTTCGGCCGTCACGATCTCCGCCCGATCCGTGGCAGCCGAGAGGTTCACCACCTCCCCCCGCTGATTCCGGAACTGGAACAACGGCAACGTCATCGCCACCACCGCCCCAACGGACAGCCCGTCCGGTGTTCCAGACGCGTGCGAACCGGCCGGCCACACACCGGGCAGTGCGTGCGCTGCTCGTTTTCTTGATACGATGCGACACCGTTACATGCCTCTGATGCGTTTCCCATCATGGGATTCTCGTGCGATGGGAACCCCAGCGTCGGGTGACCTTAGCACCCGGCGCGTTTCAATGAACGCGCGCCACGTCGTTGGCTGGCGTTCCCACGTATTCTTCGCTGCCCCATCACACATAAAGGTACTGATGGAACGAACGTCGATACAGTGAAATTACATCTTCTCGGCCGCCCGTATCGCTTCGGTGCCGAACTGAACGACGTTAGACGAGAGTTCACTCGCCCGAAGCTCACTCGCTGTATACCAGTGCCACGCCTCCGCTCCAACTTCATCGTGGCCGGGGGTAATGTCACGACTCGGAATAGTTGCGTAGTAGATGTGGTCGATGTGTTGATGACCGACGTTTCCGTTGTGAATATTGATGTCGTAGAGCATTTGATGACGAGGTCGCGGAAGCACTTGCCCACCAGGGGTGTCGACCGTCCGCGTGTCATCGAGCAGCGTCGGATCGAGTCCCGTTTCTTCGCGTACCTCCCTCAGACCAGCTTCGTGGGGGATTTCATCCCTATCGACATGACCGCCGGGTGGAATGCGTTTGCCGATATCCTGATGGTCGTGCAATGCGGTGGCACCATCGTTGACAACGTAGACGGTAGCGGTGAAATGACGGGTCGTTTCCATGATACGGATAGCCGAGCAGTGGAACTTGTATCTTGCTTCTTTGAGGGAATGGACGTGGTACTGTCTCAGTGTGCACTTCTCGGCAGGGGGTTCGCCCAGCGACCGCTTGATTCGGTCCGTTCCGGGCGTTGTGGCTGTCCGAACCCCCCAAGCAGCGGTGAGGGTGGTTGTACTGCTCTCTCAGACGGTCTTCATCGTCGATGGCACGATTCCACACCGGAGCGCATATTTCCATCCAGAGCCTCACCAGACCAACGAGCGGCTCCGTCGATCTGTCGCGGTTTACACACCACAGCTGACGGGATTGCAGGGATCACGATGGCGACAGCAAACGAGCATCCACTGGTTCGGTTGGAGACGGTCGTTCTCATCGGAATCGGCGGCTTCGCCGGGTCGAATCTCCGGTTTTTCCTCGGCGGAATAGCGCCCGGTCCACGAGCAGCGACGACGCTGCTGGTGAACGCGCTCGGGAGCGTGGTGCTCGGATTCATCCTCTACGAAGCGATGTACAGCGGTCTCCTCGACGAGCAGACCCAACTGGTCGCTGCAACCGGCTTTCTCTCCTCCTTTACCACCTACAGCACGTTCGCCCTCCAGACGGCGCTGCTCGCGTCCCCGCTGTGGATGGCCGTGAACGTGACCGCCAACTACGTGCTCGGGTTCAGCGGCGTGCTGGTCGGCCGACGGTTCGCGCAGGCGATCGAGGTGAGCAAGGAATGACCGGGATCGATCCCGCGCACATCGTCGGCACGGGCGGAGCGCTCGGGGCGCTGTTGCGGTATCTCGTCGGCCAATGGATCGACGCCGAGTCACTCCCCTTGGGCACGATCACCGTGAACGTCGTCGGCAGCTTCGTGCTCGCCGCGCTCGTCTTCGCCGGCTCGTCCCACGAGCTGGTGTTGCTGCTTGGAACCGGCGCGTGTGGCTCGTTCACCACGTTCTCGTCGTTTTCCTTCGAGACGGTCCGGCTCTGGGAAACCGGCGACCGGAGGTGGGCGCTCCTCAACGCCGTCGGCACGTTCGTCGGGGCTGGCGGGGCGATTGGACTCGCGTGGC
This sequence comes from Halobacteriales archaeon YIM A00010, assembly GCA_025041175.1. GTDB lineage: Archaea > Halobacteriota > Halobacteria > Halobacteriales > Haloarculaceae > Halocatena. The sequence goes on along the minus strand of JAKCFJ010000001.1, from coordinate 4,478 downwards.
TGCTGGTTCACGGCGTGTGATTCATACGCCTCGACTGGTAATCACACTCATGGACGATTCGGAGACCGAATCGTGTGGCCGGTGTGCCATGACGAGCGTGGCCGACATGACCAACGAGGAAAGCGGGGGGGCGTCCCCGTTCGATGGGGATCGGATCGAACTCGACGCCGACCAGCTTCGCGCAGCAGCGTTGCCGATGGTGCTCGCCGGCCGGGTGAAACGACGCGTGGACGAGCTCGCGCTGCGCATCATCCACGGCCAGTAGCAGAGTTATACTGTCGGACCTGCGGACGGAGTGCGACGGACGAGCCAGCTGCTGTCTGGCGGGTCACCAGCAGCCGATATTCATACTGTCGGTCATGGATCGTTGAACACTCGATGGCCTGTTCAGTCAGGTAATTGCTCCATGCTCCCGAAAACGCCACTGTCGAGCCACGTGAGTATGACCGACAGTATCAACCACCTCTGTCCGACAGTATCAACCACCTCTGTCCGACAGTATACCAGATAGCACGGTTCGGCGCTGTGAGCGGTTGGCCGAGGAGTTTTTGCCGTTGCACGCCTATCTTGACGTGCAGATGGAAGAAAGCGTGACCGGGTTTATCGACCGGGGGACGTGGGGCGATATCGTGGAGTTCGGGGAACGCGTAACGCGGGCGCTTAGAGACAACGACGTTACTGGCTCCGAATTCGAAGAATGGGATGAGTGGCGACCCAAGAGCCACGAGCGTCTAGACGACGACGTGAACGAGAAAACCGCCCAACAGGCAAGCGTTGATGAGAGCGCCGGGGAGAAAGCCGGGAAAGAACCGGACGACGACATCAAAGCGGCGGGTGAGAAGCTCACGGAATCCTACAAGAAGCTCGAAGAGGACACCGACGAGGCGGTCGACAAGTGGAACGAGTCGATCGACTACGTCGCGCGCGCGGCCGACTCGGCGGGTCGGAAGGCGATCCGCGCGGTCGAGGGCGCGGTGTACAAGAACGTCATGACCCAAGTCGCGCCGTACTACTTCGACAACGACGTCGTCAGCGCGAACCTCCAGCGCGTGGACGACGAGGAACCAGCCTACCAGCTGGAGGTGAACATCAACGACGACGACCTCCGCATCCGCATCTCGAACGCGCTGGCCGACTACGAACAGTCCGTCGATCGGTGGCACGTCGACTGTGAAAAAGACACCGAAGCCCTCGAAACCGTCGAAGGCGGTGAGGTCAGCGACAACGGAGCGGACTCTCACCCAACGACGAACTAGGGCGTGCTCTCGACACGCCATTGCTCTCGCGGCGCACCACACAGGAACGATTCCCACACTGTTTGTTATGAATCGCTTAGGGACGAAAACCACACTAATCGATCATTCATTCCTGTGTGAACGACCAGGTAGGCACAGACCAAGTCAGAACATTCACAACAGTGGCGATTGTGACGTTGGTTATGCCAACCGACACCGCTGTGGTTCTCGCGGCGGGGGAAGGGACCCGTTTGCGTCCGCTCACCCGAAACCGTCCGAAGCCCATGCTACCGGCCGGAAACCGTCCGATCCTCGAATACGTGTTGGATGCACTCATCGAGGCGGGGATCAAGCGCATCTGTCTGGTCGTCGGCTACAAGCGCAGTCGGGTGCAAGAGCATTTTGGACCCACCTACCGCGATGTTCCGATCGAGTACGTTGTCCAGTCCAAACAGTTGGGAAGCGGGCACGCTCTCCAGCAGGCCCAGGGGAAACTCGACGGATCGTTCGTGGTGGTGAACGGCGACCGTGTGATCGAACCCTCGATCGTCACGGACGTGCTCGAAGCCTCGGAGACCGACGACGCGGCGACGCTCGCGGTGCTCGAACGGCCAGCCGCGAACCGGTATGGGGCGGTCGTCATGCGCGATTCGACCATTGTGGAGCTGATCGAGAAACCGGACGACGAGTACCGGATGGTCAACGGTGGCGTGTACGTGTTCGATCAGCGCATTTTCGACTCGCTGTCGGAGGCTCCACGCCGGAGCGGCAGCCTGTTGTTGACCGACGCGGTCGATCTGTTGATCTACGAGGCGACAGTCCGGGGCGTCCGGACCGAAGGGATGTGGGCCGACGCCACGTATCCGTGGGATCTGCTGACGGTCTCCCGTGCGCTGCTCGAACACGGTCTCATCGACGGCGACCAGCCCAAAACGGACGTGTGGGTCGCCGAGAGCGCGATCATCCACGAGAACGCGACGCTCCAATCGCCGGTCGTGATCGGGCCGGATTGTGAGCTGGGTCCCGGCGCAGTCGTCGGTCCCAACGTGGCGTTGGGTCGGAACGTGACGGTCGGAGCCAACGCGGCGATCGAATCCAGCGTTATCGACACCGACACGCGGATCGGTGCGGGAAGCACACTGTTCGACTGTGTGGCCGGGCAGGACGTGGATCTCGGTGCTGGGACGATCGTTCCTGGCGGTCCGGCTGACGTGCAGGTCAACGAGAGCCTGTTCCGGGACGAACACCTCGGGGCGGTGTTCGCAGACCGGGTTCGATCCGGTGGCGGCGTCCGCTGTAAACCGGGCGCGCTCGTCGGCACCAACGCCCGGATCGGCACCGGCGTCGTCGTCGAGGGACACGTTCCCGAACAGGCGGAGGTGGTTCGCTGATGTGCGGGATCATCGGCTGTGCCGGTCGCGGCGAGGAGACGCTCGACACCCTGATGCACGGGTTGGGAAAGCTCGAATACCGGGGATACGACTCGGCCGGCGTCGCGCTCTCTAACGAGGGTCTCAGCGTCCGACGGAAGGCGGGAAAGCTCGATTCGCTCCGATCCGCGCTCACCGGGGAGACGCTGCTGGATGGAGACGAAAGCGCGATCGACGGGGACGTACCGCGCCACCAGCCGGTCGGAATCGGTCACACCCGGTGGAGCACACACGGGCCACCCACGGACGACAACGCCCACCCACACCGGGACTGTACGGGCCGCGTCGCAGTCATCCACAACGGGATCATCGAGAACTACCAGGAACTCAGGGATGAGTTGTCTGACTCCGGTCACGAGTTCCACAGCGACACCGACACGGAGGTCGTGCCGCACCTGATCGAGTCCGCGCTCGATTCGGGAATGGCTCCCGAGGAGGCCGTCCAGTCTTCGGTTTCGAAGCTCGAAGGGGCGTACGCGATTTGTGCTGTGATCGCCGGGGTCGACCGGGTGTTTGCCGCGCGAAACGATTCGCCGCTCGTGCTCGGGATCGGGGAGGACGAGTATTTCTTTGCGAGCGACGTGCCCGCGTTTCGGGAGTTCACCGATCAGGTCGTCTACCTCGAAGACGGCGAGTTCGCTATCATCAACGGGAACGGGTGGCGCGTGACTGACGCCGAGGGCACGCTCGTCGAGAAGTCGGTGCACACGATCGAGTGGGACCCCGAGGAGACGGGCAAAAGCGGCTACGACCATTACATGCTCAAGGAGATCCACGAGCAGCCCCGCGCGCTGCGCCAGTGTCTCCAGAGCCGGGTCGACGAACTCGGTGGCGAGGTGAGCCTCGAGGAACTCGGTGATCTCGATCCGGAGACGGTGCAGTTCGTCGCGTGCGGTACGTCGTATCACGCGGCGCTGTACGGCGCACAGCTGTTCCGGTCGATCGGCATTCCCGCTCAGGCGTTCATTGCAAGCGAGTACGCCACGAGCGTCCCGCCCATCGAAAACGATCTGGTCGTCGGTGTCACTCAGAGCGGTGAAACCGCAGACACCTTGAGCGCGCTGCGGGAGGCCCGCCGGCGCGGTGCGGAGACACTCGCGGTCACGAACGTCGTCGGATCGACGGCGGCCCGGGAGTGCGACGAGGCGCTGTACATCCGGGCCGGACCGGAGATCGGCGTCGCCGCGACCAAAACGTTCGCCTCACAGCTGATCACGTTGTCTCTGTTGTCGCTCCAGTTGAACGGGGCGGAGGACAACCGCGACGTGATCGCCGGGCTTCGGGATCTCCCGAGCAACGTCCAAGCCATCCTCGACGACACGAACGCGCGGGAGATCGCGGAAGAGTACCACGATTCGGACGCCTACTTCTTCATCGGCCGGGGGTTGCACCATCCCGTCGCGCTCGAAGGCGCGCTGAAGTTCAAGGAGATCAGCTACGAACACGCCGAGGGCTTCCCCGCTGGGGAACTCAAACACGGCCCGCTCGCGCTCGTCACCGAGAACACGCCCGTGTTCGCCGTGGTCACCGGCGACGGGGAGCAAGCCCGGAAAACGATCGGTAACGTCAAGGAGGTCGAAGCGCGCGATGCGCCGGTGATCGCCGTCACCGACGGGCAGTCGGATGTCGAACGCTACGCCGACCACGTGCTCGAAATCCCCGAAAGCACGCCGCGGACGGCTGCCGTGCTGGCGAACGTCCAGCTACAGCTCGTCTCCTACCACGCCGCTTCGCTGCTCGGACGGCCCATCGACAAACCCCGGAATCTCGCCAAAAGCGTCACCGTCGAGTGACCGGCTGGCATTGGATCACC